>NZ_CM174452.1:5752500-6343412 GCF_057837765.1 Pseudomonas sp. GL_090 | reverse complement strand
GGATATCCCCTAAGTTGAAAGCCGGTGAGGCAAAAACAAGCGGCCATTGTAGCGACCAGACGCCGACTTATCCACACGAAGGTGGTTCATCGCCCAAGAAGAATCTCCGTTTTATACGCAAAAAAGGCGACCAGTGGTCTGTGCATAAGCTCTGTGGATAACCGGGGTTAAGGTCATTGTACAAGTGGGGGCGAAACTCGGTGGATAACCGGCCTGTGGATAAAGCCACCTTTCACACACAGGTTATCCGACAGCGCAGCACAGGCTGAACACTGTTTTCCACCGTAGTTGTCATTCTCTGTACAGCTGGTAAAACAAGGCCTGAATCGACTTATCCACAGATGAATGCGCACCTAGCTTTTATAAGCTTTACAGAAAAGCTTTAAATACTTTCCTTTCTTATTTTTATATCTACGCAAGGTGCGAACACAGAAAAACCTCCGGAGATCTATTTATAAGGAAACGTTGGTTGGAAATTGACCTGAAGGCTTGCTTTCTCTAGAATCCCCGGTCTCTTAAAACGGGGGCCATTCCGGCCCGTTGTGGACGAACCAGGTAACACGACAATGAAACGTACTTTCCAACCAAGCACTATCAAACGCGCTCGTACCCACGGTTTCCGTGCTCGCATGGCTACCAAGAACGGTCGTGCCGTCCTGTCGCGTCGTCGCGCCAAAGGTCGTGCGCGTCTGGCAGTTTGATAATCCGGCACTGGAGGTGAGTCAGGACTTCAGTCGGGAAAAGCGTCTGCTTACCCCCCGGCATTTCAAGGCAGTCTTTGACTCCCCTACCGGCAAGGTTCCGGGGAAAAATCTCCTGCTCCTTGCGCGCAACAACGATCTTGATCACCCCCGTCTCGGGTTGGTTATCGGGAAAAAGAGCGTAAAGCTCTCCGTCGAGCGCAATCGCCTCAAACGTCTGATGCGCGAATCGTTTCGCCTGAACCAGGATTCTCTGGTCGGTTGGGACATTGTTATCGTCGCGCGTAAAGGTTTGGGTGACGTAGAAAACCCCGAATTGATTCAGCATCTCGGCAAACTCTGGAAACGACTGGCTCGCAGTTCGCCGGTACCAGCAGTTAAAACCGAACCTGTAGGGGTAGACAGTCCGGATGCGTAAACTGGCACTCGTTCCGATCCAGTTTTATCGCTATGCCATTAGTCCCCTGATGGCCGATCACTGTCGTTTCTACCCCAGCTGTTCTTGCTACGCGTTAGAAGCCATCGAAAATCATGGCCTTCTTCGCGGTGGCTGGCTGACCTTTCGTCGTTTAGGTCGCTGTCATCCGTGGAATTCCGGTGGTTATGACCCGGTTCCACCTATCCCTACCTCCCGTTCTTCTTCGATGGCCGAGTAATCATGGATATCAAACGCACGATCCTGATCGTCGCCCTGGCAATCGTGTCCTACGTTATGGTTCTTAAATGGAACCAGGACTATGGCCAAGCTGCCCTGCCGACTCAGAATGTTGCCACCAATACGACTGCATCGGGCCTGCCGGATACGGCATCTGGCTCCAACGCTTCCGCCAGTGACGACATTCCACGTGCTGCAAGCGACACCAGCGCACCTGCCGAAACGCCGGTGGCTGTGAGCAAGGACCTCATCCAGATCAAAACGGATGTACTGGACCTGGCTGTCGACCCACAAGGTGGCGATGTTGCCCAGCTGACCCTGCCACTGTATCCGCGTCGTCAGGATCACCCGGAAATTCCGTTCCAGCTGTTCGATAACGGCGGCGAACGTACTTATCTGGCGCAAAGCGGTCTGATCGGCACCAACGGTCCGGATGCAAATCCGGCCGGTCGTCCGGTTTATTCCTCGGAGAAGAAGGTTTATCAGCTGGCCGACGGTCAGGACCAATTGGTCGTTGACCTGAAGTTCAGCAAGGACGGCGTCAACTACATCAAGCGTTTCACCCTGAAACGCGGCCTGTATGACGTAACCGTTTCCTACCTGATCGACAACCAGAGCGCCCAGCCCTGGACCGGTGCGATGTTCGCCCAGTTGAAGCGCGACGCCAGCGCCGATCCTTCGTCGACCACGGCTACTGGTACCGCGACTTACCTGGGTGCCGCCCTGTGGACAAGTTCCGAGCCGTACAAGAAAGTGTCCATGAAGGACATGGACAAGGCGGCGCTGAAAGAAACCGTCACTGGCGGTTGGGTTGCCTGGTTGCAGCACTACTTCGTGACCGCATGGATTCCGGCCAAGGGCGAAAACAACGTCGTCCAGACCCGTAAAGACAGCAAAGGCAACTACATCATCGGCTACACCGGTCCATCGATGAGTGTTGCACCGGGTGCCAAGGCTGAAACCAGCGCCGTTCTGTACGCTGGTCCGAAAAGCCAGGCCGTGCTGAAAGAGTTGTCCCCAGGTCTGGAGCTGACGGTCGACTACGGCATTCTGTGGTTCATCGCCCAACCGATCTTCTGGTTGCTGCAACATATCCACGCCATTGTGGGTAACTGGGGCTGGTCGATCATCTTCCTGACCATGCTGATCAAAGGGATCTTCTTCCCGCTGTCGGCTGCCAGCTACAAATCCATGGCGCGCATGCGTGCAGTGGCACCGAAACTGGCCGCGCTGAAAGAGCAACATGGCGATGACCGGCAGAAAATGTCGCAAGCCATGATGGAGCTGTACAAGAAAGAGAAGATCAATCCGCTGGGTGGTTGCTTGCCAATCCTCGTGCAGATGCCGGTTTTCCTCTCGCTGTACTGGGTTCTGCTGGAAAGCGTCGAGATGCGTCAGGCGCCGTTCATGCTGTGGATTACTGACCTGTCGATCAAGGATCCGTTCTTCATTCTGCCGATCATCATGGGTGCAACCATGTTCATCCAGCAGCAGCTGAACCCGACTCCTCCGGATCCGATGCAGGCCAAGGTGATGAAGCTGATGCCAATCATCTTCACCTTCTTCTTCCTGTGGTTCCCGGCTGGTCTGGTGCTGTACTGGGTAGTGAACAACTGCCTGTCGATCGCCCAACAGTGGTACATCACACGTAAGATCGAAGCAGCCGCTAAAGCAGCTGCCTGATTTACACTGTGGATAACCACTCAAAACGCCCCCTAGTGGGGCGTTTTGCTATCTGTCACTTTTGTCTGGATACCGGTTTATGAGCGTTCCTCGTGAAACCATCGCAGCCGTCGCCACCGCTCAAGGTCGCGGCGGTGTAGGCATCGTGCGTATTTCCGGGCCGTTGGCCAGCGTTGCGGCCAAGGCCTTCAGTGGTCGCGAGCTCAAGCCGCGATTTGCTCACTACGGTCCGTTTTTCAGTGAAAACGACGAGGTGCTGGACCAGGGCATTGCCTTGTATTTCCCCGGCCCGAACTCGTTCACTGGCGAAGATGTCCTGGAGCTGCAAGGCCATGGCGGCCCGATTGTTCTGGATATGCTGCTCAAACGCTGTCTGGAACTGGGTTGCCGTCTCGCCCGGCCGGGGGAATTCAGTGAGCGCGCCTTCCTTAACGACAAACTGGACCTCGCCCAGGCCGAAGCCATTGCCGACCTGATTGAAGCCAGTTCCGCCCAGGCTGCGCGAAATGCGTTGCGCTCCCTGCAGGGTGCCTTCTCGTCGCGTGTGCATAACCTCACCGAGCAATTGATCGGCCTGCGCATCTATGTCGAAGCGGCCATCGATTTTCCGGAAGAAGAAATCGACTTCCTCGCCGATGGTCACGTCCTGAGCATGCTCGACAAGGTGCGCGACGAGTTATCCACTGTAATCCGCGAAGCCGGGCAGGGCGCCTTGCTGCGTGACGGCATGACCGTGGTCATTGCCGGTCGTCCGAATGCCGGCAAATCCAGCCTGCTCAATGCCCTGGCCGGGCGTGAAGCAGCGATCGTAACGGAAATTGCCGGTACCACCCGTGACGTGCTTCGCGAACATATCCACATCGATGGCATGCCGCTGCACGTCGTGGATACCGCCGGTCTGCGCGATACCGATGATCATGTTGAAAAAATCGGCGTCGAGCGTGCCTTGAAGGCCATCGGCGAAGCGGATCGGGTATTGCTGGTGGTCGATGCCACAGCGCCCGAAGCCCTCGATCCGTTCGCGCTGTGGCCGGAGTTTCTCGAAATCCGTCCCGATCCCGCGAAAGTCACCCTGATCCGCAACAAGGCCGACCTTACAGGCGAAGCCATTGCCCTGGAGGTCAGCCAGGACGGTCATGTCACCATCAGCCTGAGCGCCAAGTCGGGTGGTGTCGGGCTGGAGTTGCTGCGTGATCACCTCAAGGCCTGCATGGGCTATGAACAAACGTCTGAAAGCAGCTTCAGCGCTCGCCGGCGACACCTTGAGGCGCTACGTCATGCCAGTGCTGCCCTCGAGCATGGCCGCGCGCAATTGACCCTGGCCGGTGCTGGCGAGTTATTGGCCGAGGATTTGCGCCAGGCTCAGCAGTCGTTGGGTGAAATCACTGGTGCCTTCAGCTCTGACGATCTGCTGGGGCGTATTTTCTCCAGCTTCTGTATCGGTAAGTAGCCCTCCTGTTATTCACAGACAGGCCATTCGTGCCTGTCTGCTTTCTCCTTTTCTGAAAATAACCTCCAGTGCCGAGCGGGCTTCGTCTGCTTGAGCGTAATTCCTGTACCTGAAATTCGAGCAAACGGAGCTTTTCTGTGGATTAAGCCCTGTGAATAACCGACGCTAAGGTCAGTTGATAACAGGGCTCGAAAACTGAACATAACCGCCTCTGTGGATAACCACCCCTTTCATCCACAGGCTTACACCGGTTATCCAAGGGCCTCATTGGCACATGAACACAGGGTTTTGAATCTCTGTACATATTGAAAACAAAGGCCTGCATCAATCTATCCACAGAAAGGTGGGTGTATAGAAATAAACATAAAAACAAAGATTTAATAAATTTCTTTCTTTTTAATTTCTATAACTCCGACTTTTCCACAGCTGGTTAAATTTTGTGCAAAGGGTTCTTTAGGAAGGGCGAAGTCCCTATACTTGTCGACCAGGTCCAAAAACCTGAGCTCAAACTATTCCTGAATTACCTACTTAAGCAGGCACGAGGTGCGTGGTGGATTTCCCTTCCCGTTTTGAAGTGATCGTCATCGGCGGCGGTCATGCCGGTACCGAGGCAGCACTGGCCTCAGCACGTATGGGGGTTAAAACCCTGTTGCTGACGCATAACGTGGAAACCCTCGGTGCCATGAGTTGCAATCCGGCCATTGGCGGGATCGGCAAAAGCCACCTGGTCAAGGAAATCGACGCCCTCGGCGGCGCGATGGCCATGGCCACCGATAAAGGCGGCATCCAGTTTCGCGTGTTGAACAGCCGCAAAGGCCCGGCCGTGCGCGCAACCCGCGCACAGGCAGACCGGGTTCTGTACAAGGCAGCTGTCCGCGAAATCCTGGAAAACCAGCCGAACCTGTGGATATTTCAACAGGCCGCTGACGACCTGATCGTTGAGCAGGAACAAGTTCGTGGTGTTGTCACGCAAATGGGTCTGCGTTTCCTCGCCGATTCCGTGGTGCTGACCACCGGCACGTTCCTCGGTGGACTTATCCACATCGGTTTGCAGAATTTTTCCGGCGGTCGCGCCGGTGATCCGCCATCGATCGCGCTGGCTCACCGTCTGCGTGAACTGCCATTGCGTGTGGGTCGTTTGAAAACCGGTACTCCACCGCGTATCGACGGCCGGTCCGTGGATTTCTCGGTGATGTCCGAACAACCGGGTGATACGCCGATCCCGGTGATGTCGTTCATGGGCAACAAGGAACAGCATCCACGACAGGTCAGTTGCTGGATTACCCACACAAATGCCCGTACCCACGAAATCATTGCCGCGAACCTCGACCGTTCGCCGATGTATTCCGCTGCCGGCGAGATCGAAGGCATCGGCCCGCGTTATTGCCCGTCGATCGAAGACAAGATCCATCGCTTCGCCGACAAGGAAAGCCATCAGGTGTTCATCGAACCGGAAGGTTTGACCACCCATGAGCTGTATCCGAACGGGATATCCACAAGCTTGCCGTTCGACGTGCAATTGCAGATCGTGCAATCGATCCGCGGCATGGAAAACGCGCACATCGTGCGTCCTGGCTACGCGATCGAGTACGACTACTTCGATCCACGGGATTTGAAATACAGCCTGGAAACCAAAGTCATCGGCGGTCTGTTCTTCGCCGGGCAAATCAACGGTACAACCGGTTACGAAGAAGCCGGTGCCCAGGGTTTGCTCGCCGGAACCAACGCTGCACTGCGTGCACAAGGCAAAGAGGCCTGGTGCCCGCGTCGCGACGAGGCCTATATCGGTGTGTTGGTCGACGACCTGATCACCCTTGGTACCCAAGAGCCGTACCGGATGTTCACGTCCCGCGCCGAATATCGTCTGATCCTGCGCGAAGACAACGCCGACCTGCGCTTGACCGAAAAAGGTCGCGAACTGGGCCTGGTGGATGACGTGCGCTGGGCGGCTTTCTGCAAAAAACGCGAAAGCATCGAACTGGAAGAGCAGCGCCTGAAAAGCACCTGGGTACGCCCGGGCACCGAACAGGGCGATGCCATTGCCGAAAAATTCGGCACGCCACTGACTCACGAATACAACCTGCTCAATCTCTTGAGCCGTCCGGAAATCGACTACGCTGGTCTGATTGCCGTGACCGGTGGGGGCGCAGAAGATCCACAGGTTGCCGAGCAGGTCGAAATCAAGACCAAGTACGCCGGCTACATCGATCGTCAACAGGATGAAATCGCCCGCTTGCGTGCCAGCGAAGACACCAGACTGCCTGTGGATATCGATTACACGAACATTTCCGGTCTCTCCAAGGAGATCCAGAGCAAGCTCGGCGCGACCCGTCCAGAAACCCTGGGCCAGGCCTCGCGTATCCCGGGCGTTACGCCGGCAGCCATTTCGCTGTTGATGATTCATTTGAAAAAACGCGGCGCGGGCCGTCAGTTGGAGCAAAGCGCTTGAGTTCGTTGGTCACTTCGCAACACGCAGAAGAGTTATCCACAGGTGCTCGCCAACTCGGTGTCACGCTGACAGAAACCCAGCACGCACAGTTGCTGGGTTACCTGGCCCTGTTGATCAAATGGAACAAGGCTTACAACCTCACCGCCGTGCGTGATCCGGACGAAATGGTTTCCCGTCACTTGCTCGATAGCCTGAGCGTGATGTCGTTCATCGAAAACGGTCGCTGGCTCGACGTCGGCAGCGGCGGCGGCATGCCGGGCATTCCGCTGGCGATCCTGTTTCCCGAGTCCCAGGTGACCTGCCTGGACAGCAACGGCAAGAAAACCCGCTTCCTGACCCAGGTCAAACTCGAACTCAAACTGGATAACCTGCAAGTTATCCACAGTCGCGTCGAAGCATTCCAGCCTGCACAGCCATTCAACGGGATCATTTCCCGGGCGTTCAGCAGCATGGAAAACTTCAGCAACTGGACTCGCCACCTCGGCGATAGCGAAACACGCTGGCTGGCAATGAAGGGCGTTCATCCGGCCGATGAGCTGGTAGCATTGCCGGCAGACTTCCACCTCGATAGCGAACACGCCCTGGCCGTACCTGGTTGCCAAGGCCAACGCCATCTGCTGATACTGCGCCGCACGGCATGATTGGGAACACAAGCAAGAATGGCTAAGGTATTCGCGATTGCGAACCAAAAGGGTGGCGTGGGCAAAACCACCACCTGCATCAACCTCGCAGCATCCCTGGTCGCGACCAAGCGCCGGGTGCTGTTGATTGATCTCGATCCACAGGGCAACGCCACCATGGGTAGCGGTGTGGATAAACATGGCCTGGAAAACTCGGTCTACGACCTGCTGATCGGCGAATGTGACCTGGCCCAGGCCATGCACTACTCCGAACACGGTGGTTACCAGCTGTTGCCGGCTAACCGCGACCTCACCGCGGCCGAAGTGGTTCTGCTGGAAATGCAGATGAAGGAAAGCCGTCTGCGCAGCGCGCTGGCGCCGATCCGGGAAAACTACGATTACATCCTGATCGACTGCCCGCCGTCGCTGTCGATGCTGACCCTGAACGCACTGGTTGCCGCCGACGGGGTCATTATCCCCATGCAGTGCGAGTATTTCGCACTCGAAGGCTTGAGCGACCTTGTGGATAACATCAAGCGTATCTCTGAACTGCTGAACCCGAACCTGAAGGTCGAAGGCCTGCTGCGCACGATGTACGACCCGCGCCTTAGCCTGATGAACGATGTCTCGGCGCAGCTCAAGGAACACTTCGGCGAGCAGCTCTACGATACCGTCATTCCACGCAACATCCGTCTGGCCGAAGCACCAAGCTACGGCATGCCGGCGCTGGCGTACGACAAAGCGTCGCGAGGCGCCGTTGCCTACCTGGCATTGGCGGGCGAGATGGTTCGTCGTCAACGCAAAAACTCACGCATCGCCGCTGCTCAGGCAACTTAAGGAATCCCCATGGCCGTCAAGAAACGAGGTCTCGGACGTGGACTGGATGCTCTGTTGAGTGGTCCGACTGTCAGCTCGCTGGAAGAACAAGCGGCGCAAGCCGATCAGCGTGAGCTGCAGCACCTTCCCCTGGATCTGCTCCAGCGCGGCAAGTACCAGCCGCGTCGTGACATGGATCCGCAGGCGCTCGAAGAGCTGGCGCAGTCGATCAAGGCCCAGGGTGTCATGCAACCCATCGTGGTTCGCCCGATCGGCAGCGGCCGCTTCGAGATCATTGCCGGCGAACGCCGCTGGCGCGCCAGCCAGCAAGCCGGGCAGGAAACGATCCCGGCGATGGTTCGCGATGTACCCGATGAAACCGCGATCGCTATCGCCCTGATCGAGAATATCCAGCGCGAAGACCTGAACCCGATTGAAGAAGCCGTGGCCCTGCAGCGTTTGCAGCAGGAGTTCCAGCTGACCCAGCAACAGGTAGCCGAGGCTGTGGGCAAGTCCCGGGTGACCGTGGCCAACCTGTTGCGCCTGATTTCCTTGCCGGAAGTCATTAAGACCATGTTGTCCCACGGCGACCTGGAAATGGGTCATGCCCGTGCATTGCTCGGTTTGCCGGAAATTCAACAGGTTGAAGGGGCGCGACATGTTGTCGCACGCGGGCTGACCGTGCGCCAAACCGAGGCACTGGTTCGCCAGTGGTTGAGTGGGAAACCGGAGCCTGTTGAACCGGCAAAACCGGACCCGGATATCGCCCGTCTCGAACAGCGCCTGGCCGAGCGCCTAGGCTCTGCGGTGCAGATCCGCCACGGTAAGAAGGGTAAAGGGCAGTTGGTGATTGGCTACAACTCACTGGATGAGCTTCAAGGCGTACTTGCACATATCCGCTGAAACATTTCCTCATGTAGCGCGCAGTCGGAAATCACTACCTGACAGTTGAATAGGGGCAGAACCGCCCCTATACTCTGCGCGCATTTTGTCGGCACAAATTATGCCAAGTTATTGAATTTCGGCAGCCGACCATTGGAGAGTAAAAGTGATGGAAACCCGCACGCCAAACCGCCTGCCCTTCCATCGCCTGGCAGTTTTTCCGGTGTTAATGGCTCAATTTGTCGTGTTGCTGATCGCCGCTTTGGCGCTTTGGTACCGATATGGAGTCGTTGCCGGGTACTCGGGACTCTGCGGAGGCCTGATAGCCTTGCTACCCAATGTTTATTTCGCTCACAGGGCATTTCGGTTTTCCGGCGCTCGAGCGGCCCAGTCCATCGTCCGGTCTTTTTATGCCGGCGAGGCAGGCAAACTGATTTTGACGGCAGTGCTGTTTGCACTGGTGTTTGCAGGTGTGAAGCCACTGGCGCCGATTGCAGTATTCGGTGCCTTCGTGCTGACTCAGTCAGTCAGCTGGTTCGCTCCCCTGCTGATGAGAACAAGACTTTCGAGACCTTAGGGCGTTTGAGGCAACCATGGCAGAAACAACCGCTTCGGGCTATATCCAGCACCACTTGCAGAACCTGACCTTCGGTCAGCTCCCTACCGGCGGCTGGGGCTTTGCCCACACCGCAGCAGAAGCCAAGGAAATGGGCTTCTGGGCTTTCCATGTCGATACTCTCGGCTGGTCGGTCGCATTGGGTCTGATCTTCGTTCTTCTTTTCCGCATGGCGGCAAAGAAAGCGACTTCGGGTCAGCCAGGTGCTTTGCAGAACTTCGTTGAAGTTTTGGTCGAATTCGTCGATGGCAGCGTGAAAGACAGCTTCCATGGCCGTAGCCCGGTGATTGCACCGCTGGCACTGACCATCTTCGTCTGGGTGTTCCTGATGAACGCCGTCGACCTGGTACCGGTCGACTGGATTCCTCAACTGGCCATCCTGATCACCGGCGACCACCACATCCCGTTCCGCGCCGTGTCGACCACCGACCCGAACGCGACCCTGGGCATGGCGTTCTCGGTCTTCGCACTGATCATTTTCTACAGCATCAAGGTCAAGGGCCTCGGCGGCTTCATCGGCGAGCTGACCCTGCACCCGTTCGGCAGCAAGAACATCTTCGTTCAGGCCCTGCTGATCCCGGTGAACTTCCTGCTGGAATTCGTGACCCTGATCGCCAAGCCGATCTCCCTTGCTCTGCGTCTGTTCGGCAACATGTACGCCGGCGAGCTGGTCTTCATTCTGATTGCTGTGATGTTCGGCAGCGGTCTGCTCTGGCTTAGTGGCCTGGGCGTTGTTCTGCAGTGGGCGTGGGCTGTGTTCCACATCCTGATCATCACCCTGCAGGCGTTCATCTTCATGATGTTGACCATCGTTTACCTGTCGATGGCACACGAAGAAAACCATTAAGGCCAGTCTCGACTAGTCTGATGTCCTTCCCGGTAAAACGGGAAGGTGCTCCTTGCGGGGCATCTGAAACGATTTGTTTTACCGCTTTAATCTAAAAAACCTAAACCATACGACGTAAAAGTCGGGAGGAAAGATGGAAACTGTAGTTGGTCTAACCGCTATCGCTGTTGCACTGTTGATCGGCCTGGGCGCACTGGGTACCGCAATTGGTTTCGGCCTGCTGGGCGGCAAGTTCCTGGAAGGCGCAGCGCGTCAGCCAGAAATGGTTCCAATGCTGCAAGTTAAAATGTTCATCGTTGCCGGTCTGCTCGACGCCGTAACCATGATCGGTGTTGGTATCGCTCTGTTCTTCACCTTTGCGAACCCGTTCGTTGGTCAAATCGCTGGCTAATTACTCGGATCTTCCGGGTAATTTGGTGTGATGGACAACGTAACTGCGAGGTGTTGGCGTGAACATTAATGCGACCCTGATTGGCCAGTCCGTTGCGTTCCTGATTTTTGTACTGTTCTGCATGAAGTTCGTATGGCCTCCGGTCATTGCGGCACTGCACGAACGTCAAAAGAAGATCGCTGATGGTCTGGACGCTGCCAGCCGTGCAGCTCGCGACCTGGAGTTGGCCCAAGAGAAAGCGGGTCACCAACTGCGCGAAGCGAAAGCTCAGGCAGCTGAAATCATCGAGCAAGCCAAGAAACGCGGTAACCAGATTGTCGAAGAGGCTGTTGAAAAAGCCCGTGTCGACGCTGACCGTGTGAAGGTTCAGGCTCAAGCCGAGATCGAACAGGAACTGAACAGTGTCAAAGACGCGCTGCGTGCCCAAGTGGGCTTGCTGGCAGTCGGCGGCGCCGAGAAGATCCTGGGTGCCACAATCGATCAAAACGCGCACGCAGAGCTGGTTAACCAACTGGCTGCTGAAATCTAAGCGAGGGCGATCATGGCAGAACTGACCACGTTGGCCCGACCTTACGCTAAGGCGGCCTTCGAGCACGCTCAGGCCCACCAGCAACTGGCCAATTGGTCAGCCATGCTCGGCCTGGCTGCAGCGGTGTCGGAAGACGACACCATGCAGCGCGTGCTCAAGGCCCCGCGACTGACGAGCGCAGAAAAGGCCGCCACGTTCATTGACGTGTGCGGCGACAAGTTTGATGCCAAGGCACAGAACTTCATCCACGTCGTTGCCGAAAACGACCGTCTCCCGCTGTTGCCGGAGATCGCCGCTCTGTTTGACCTGTACAAGGCCGAACAAGAGAAGTCGGTAGACGTTGAAGTGACCAGTGCTTTTGCATTGAACCAAGAACAGCAAGACAAACTCGCCAAGGTTCTCAGTGCACGACTCAACCGGGAAGTGCGCCTGCAAGTTGCGGAGGACGCTGCCCTTATTGGTGGTGTCGTCATCCGCGCCGGCGACCTGGTTATCGATGGCTCGATTCGCGGCAAAATCGCGAAACTTGCCGAAGCATTGAAATCTTGAGTTTGAAGGGGCAGCAGAGCAATGCAGCAACTCAATCCTTCCGAAATAAGTGAAATTATCAAGGGCCGCATCGACAAGCTCGATGTGACCTCCCAAGCCCGTAACGAAGGCACTGTCGTCAGCGTATCTGACGGTATCGTGCGGATTCACGGTCTGGCCGACGTAATGTACGGCGAGATGATCGAGTTTCCGGGCGGCGTCTTCGGTATGGCCCTCAACCTGGAGCAAGACTCCGTAGGTGCCGTTGTATTGGGCGCATACCAGTCTCTGGCTGAAGGCATGAGCGCCAAGTGCACCGGCCGCATCCTGGAAGTTCCGGTTGGTAAGGAACTGCTGGGTCGCGTAGTCGACGCACTGGGTAACCCTGTTGACGGCAAAGGTCCACTGGGCAACACCGAGACCGACGCGGTCGAGAAAGTTGCTCCAGGCGTGATCTGGCGTAAGTCGGTAGACCAGCCTGTACAGACTGGCTACAAGGCTGTCGATGCCATGATCCCTGTCGGCCGTGGCCAGCGTGAGCTGATCATCGGTGACCGTCAGATCGGTAAAACCGCTCTGGCGATCGACGCGATCATCAACCAGAAGAACAGCGGCATTTTCTGCGTCTACGTAGCGATCGGTCAGAAACAATCGACCATCGCCAACGTGGTTCGCAAGCTGGAAGAAAACGGCGCCCTGGCCAACACGATCATCGTGGCTGCCAGTGCTTCGGAATCTCCTGCGCTGCAATTCCTGGCACCGTACTCCGGTTGCACCATGGGTGAATTCTTCCGCGACCGCGGTGAAGACGCGCTGATCGTTTATGACGATCTGTCCAAGCAAGCAGTGGCTTACCGCCAGATTTCCCTGCTGCTGCGCCGTCCACCAGGCCGTGAAGCTTACCCAGGCGACGTGTTCTATCTCCACTCCCGTCTGCTGGAGCGCGCATCCCGCGTTTCGGAAGAATACGTAGAGAAGTTCACCAACGGCGCAGTGACCGGCAAAACCGGTTCCCTGACCGCACTGCCGATCATCGAAACCCAGGCTGGCGACGTTTCCGCGTTCGTTCCGACCAACGTGATTTCCATCACCGACGGTCAGATCTTCCTGGAATCGGCCATGTTCAACTCGGGCATCCGCCCTGCAGTGAACGCCGGTGTTTCGGTATCCCGTGTGGGTGGTGCCGCTCAGACCAAGATCATCAAGAAGCTGTCCGGTGGTATCCGTACCGCTCTGGCTCAGTACCGTGAACTGGCGGCATTCGCCCAGTTCGCTTCTGACCTGGACGAAGCGACCCGTAAGCAACTTGAGCATGGTCAGCGCGTTACCGAGCTGATGAAGCAGAAGCAATACGCACCAATGTCGATCGCTGACATGGCGCTGTCGCTGTATGCCGCTGAGCGTGGGTTCCTGACTGACGTTGAAATCGCCAAGATCGGCAGCTTCGAGCAAGCGCTGATTGCTTTCTTCAACCGCGATCACGCCGATTTGATGGCGAAGATCAACGTGAAAGGTGACTTCAATGACGAAATCGACGCTGGCATGAAAGCCGGTATCGAGAAGTTCAAGGCCACCCAAACCTGGTAAGCCGCAGCGGGAGCCGCAAGGCTCCCGCTTGCTAACCTGATAGGTGTTACATGGCAGGCGCAAAAGAGATTCGCAGTAAGATTGCGAGCATCAAAAGCACGCAAAAGATTACCAGCGCCATGGAAAAAGTGGCGGTCAGCAAAATGCGCAAGGCACAAATGCGCATGGCTGCTAGCCGTCCTTATGCGGAGCGTATCCGCCAGGTAATTGGGCATCTGGCCAACGCCAACCCGGAATACCGCCACCCGTTCATGATCGACCGCGAAATCAAGCGTGTCGGTTATGTCGTAGTGAGCAGTGACCGTGGTCTGTGCGGTGGCTTGAACACCAACCTGTTCAAGGCCCTGGTCAAGGACATGGCGGTAAACCGCGAAAACGGCGTCGAGATCGATCTGTGTGTCGTTGGTAGCAAGGGTGCGGCCTTTTTCCGCAACTTCGGCGGTAACGTCGTTGCAGCTATCAGCCACCTGGGTGAAGAGCCGTCGATCAATGATCTGATCGGCAGCGTCAAGGTGATGCTGGATGCCTACCTGGACGGCCGTATTGACCGCCTGTCCGTGGTGTCCAACAAGTTCATCAACACCATGACGCAACAGCCTACCGTGGAGCAGTTGATTCCACTGGTGGCAACCCCGGATCAAGACCTCAAGCACCACTGGGACTATCTCTACGAACCGGATGCCAAGGAGCTGCTGGACGGCTTGATGGTCCGTTACGTGGAGTCGCAGGTCTACCAGGCGGTGGTCGAGAACAACGCGGCTGAACAAGCTGCGCGGATGATCGCGATGAAGAACGCTACCGACAATGCCGGTGATTTGATCAGCGATTTGCAGCTGGTCTACAACAAGGCGCGTCAGGCTGCGATCACCCAAGAGATCTCGGAAATCGTCGGCGGCGCTGCCGCGGTTTAACGGTTCAAATATTCAGAGGATCCAGCTATGAGTAGCGGACGTATCGTTCAAATCATCGGCGCCGTTATCGACGTGGAATTTCCACGCGACAGCGTACCGAGCATCTACAACGCGCTGACTGTACAAAGCGCGGCCGGGACCACCCTGGAAGTTCAGCAGCAGCTGGGCGACGGCGTGGTTCGTACCATTGCGATGGGTTCCACCGAAGGCTTGAAGCGCGGTCTGGACGTTGTCGACTCTGGCGCAGCCATCTCCGTACCGGTCGGTAAAGCGACTCTGGGCCGGATCATGGACGTTCTGGGCAACCCGATCGACGAAGCTGGTCCTATCGCCACTGAAGAGCGTTGGGGCATTCACCGTCCAGCGCCTTCGTTCGCTGAACAGGCAGGCGGCAACGACCTGCTGGAAACTGGCATCAAGGTTATCGACCTGGTTTGCCCGTTCGCCAAAGGCGGTAAAGTCGGTCTGTTCGGTGGTGCCGGTGTAGGCAAAACCGTAAACATGATGGAGCTGATCCGTAACATCGCCATCGAGCACAGCGGTTATTCCGTGTTCGCCGGTGTGGGTGAGCGTACTCGTGAGGGTAACGACTTCTACCACGAGATGAAGGACTCCAACGTTCTGGACAAAGTGGCACTGGTTTACGGTCAGATGAACGAGCCGCCGGGTAACCGTCTGCGCGTAGCACTGACCGGCCTGACCATGGCCGAGAAGTTCCGTGACGAAGGTAACGACGTTCTGCTGTTCGTCGACAACATCTATCGTTACACCCTGGCCGGTACTGAAGTATCCGCACTGCTGGGCCGTATGCCTTCGGCAGTAGGTTACCAGCCGACCCTGGCTGAAGAGATGGGCGTTCTGCAAGAACGTATCACTTCGACCAAGGAAGGTTCGATCACTTCGATCCAAGCGGTATACGTACCTGCGGATGACTTGACCGACCCGTCGCCAGCGACCACCTTCGCCCACTTGGACGCTACCGTCGTTCTGTCCCGTGACATCGCTTCCCTGGGTATCTACCCGGCGGTCGATCCACTCGACTCGACTTCGCGCCAGCTGGACCCGAACGTAATCGGCCAGGACCACTACGACACCGCTCGCGGCGTTCAGTACGTTCTGCAGCGTTACAAAGAACTGAAGGACATCATTGCGATCCTGGGTATGGACGAGCTGTCGGAAGCCGACAAGCAGTTGGTAAACCGTGCTCGTAAGATCCAGCGCTTCTTGTCGCAGCCGTTCTTCGTGGCTGAAGTCTTCACCGGTGCATCGGGTAAATACGTTTCCCTGAAAGACACCATTGCTGGCTTCAAAGGCATCCTCAACGGTGACTACGACCACCTGCCAGAACAAGCGTTCTACATGGTTGGCGGCATCGAAGAAGCGATCGAGAAAGCCAAGAAACTGTAATCCCGGCGCCCGGCAACGGGCGCTAATTTAGGTTGAGGCAATCAGATGGCTATGACAGTCCATTGCGATATCGTCAGCGCGGAAGGAGAAATCTTTTCCGGTCTGGTCGAGATGGTGATTGCGCACGGTGCACTGGGTGATCTTGGTATCGCTCTGGGTCACGCGCCGCTGATCACTAATCTGAAGCCAGGTCCGATCCGCCTGGTCAAGCAGGGCGGGGAAGAGGAGGTGTATTACATCTCCGGTGGTTTCCTCGAGGTTCAGCCGAACATGGTCAAGGTTCTTGCCGACACCGTGCAACGTGCTGCCGACCTGGACGAAGCCGCAGCTTTGGAAGCCGTTAAGGCTGCCGAGAAAGCCCTGCATGAGCGAGGCGCGGAATTCGATTACGGTTCTGCTGCCGCACGTCTGGCCGAGGCTGCAGCTCAGCTGCGCACCGTCCAGCAGATCCGCAAGAAGTTCGGCCACTAAGGCAGCACTTGTTGTGTGATTGATTAAAAAGGGTAGCCTCGGCTACCCTTTTTTCTTTTCCGACTTTTACAACCTGGTCGCAGCCGTTGACCACCCAGGATTGGTAGCCAGTCATGTCTCTTGAAATCGTTATTCTCGCTGCTGGCCAAGGCACGCGCATGCGTTCCGCTTTGCCGAAAGTCTTGCACCCGATTGCCGGCAACTCGATGCTTGGCCATGTTATCCACAGCGCCCGGCAACTTGATCCACAGCGCATCCACGTCGTGATCGGTCACGGTGCCGATGCCGTGCGCGAGCGCCTGGCAGCGGATGACCTGAATTTCGTCCTGCAGGATAAACAGCTGGGTACCGGTCACGCCGTTGCTCAGGCAGTGCCGTTCATTCAGGCCGACACCGTGCTGGTGCTCTACGGCGATGTGCCGTTGATCGAGGTCGAAACCCTGCAGCGCCTGCTCAAGCAGGTGGGGCCGCAGCAGCTGGGCTTGCTGACTGTCGAACTGGATGACCCGACCGGTTACGGCCGCATCGTTCGTGATGACGCCGGCAAGGTTGCGGCCATCGTCGAACAGAAAGATGCCAATGAAGCCCAACGCAAAATCACCGAAGGCAATACCGGCATTCTGGCGCTGCCTTTTGCCCGCCTTGGCGACTGGATGAGCCGACTCTCCAATAACAACGCCCAGGGCGAGTACTACCTGACCGACATCATTGCCATGGCAGTGAGCGATGGTCTGGTGGTGGCCACCGAGCAACCGCACGACGCCATGGAAGTGCAGGGCGCCAATGACCGCAAGCAACTCTCCGAACTGGAACGGCATTATCAATTGCGCGCCGGTCGTCGTTTGATGGCTCAAGGTGTGACGCTGCGCGACCCGGCACGATTCGACGTGCGCGGAGACGTGACCGTGGGCCGCGATGTGCTGATCGACATCAACGTGATCCTTGAAGGCAAAGTGGTCATTGAGGATGACGTGGTGATCGGCCCGAACTGCGTGATCAAGGACAGCACCCTGCGCAAAGGCGTGGTCATCAAGGCCAACAGTCATATCGAAGGTGCCATTCTGGGTGAAGGCAGCGATGCCGGCCCGTTCGCGCGTCTGCGTCCAGGTTCCGTGCTGGAAGCGCGGGCCCATGTGGGTAACTTCGTCGAGTTGAAAAACGCTCGCCTGGGCGAAGGTGCCAAGGCCGGTCACCTGACTTATCTGGGCGATGCCGAAGTGGGCGCACGCACCAACATCGGTGCTGGCACCATCACCTGCAACTACGACGGTGCCAACAAGTGGAAAACCGTGCTGGGTGAAGACGTGTTCATCGGTTCCAACAACTCGTTGGTAGCGCCTGTGGATATCCTGGACGGTGCGACCACGGCTGCCGGTTCGACCATTACCTCGACTGTGGATAAATCCCAGTTGGCCATCGGGCGTGCTCGTCAGAAGAACATCGATGGCTGGAAGCGGCCTGAGAAGATCAAGAAGGGCTGAGTTATCCACAATTCCCTTGTAGGAGCGAGCTTGCTCGCGATGAATTCGAGAGCGGCGCATTTTTCCAGAAAGAATGCATCATCGTTCACGCCCATCGCTAGCAAGTTATCCACAGCTCTTTTTATCGCTTTGCGCTTGACGAAGTTTCGTTGATAGGTTTTGATTGCTTCCGTTATCTTTCGAAGCGAAACTTATCAGCTCATGTCGAAGCGTAATACACCTCAACGTCGTCACAACATCCTCGCCTTGCTCAATGAGCAGGGCGAAGTCAGCGTGGATGAGTTGGCCAAGCGCTTCGAAACGTCGGAAGTTACGATTCGCAAGGATCTGGCGGCACTTGAAAGCCATGGCCTGTTGCTGCGTCGTTACGGCGGAGCGGTCACCATGCCTCAGGAACTGGTCGCGGACCTTGGTCAGCCGATTTCCAAGTACAAGCAAGCCATCGCTCGTGCCGCCGTCGCGCGGATTCGCGAGCATGCGCGGATCATTATCGACAGTGGCAGTACCACCGCCTCCATGATCCCGGAACTCGGCCAACAACCCGGCCTGGTGGTGATGACCAACTCGCTGCATGTCGCCAACGCCCTGAGCGAACTTGAGCACGAACCGGTGCTATTGATGACCGGTGGTACCTGGGACCCGCATTCCGAGTCCTTTCAGGGGCAGGTCGCCGAGCAGGTCCTACGCTCCTACGACTTCGACCAGCTATTCATCGGTGCCGATGGCATCGATCTGGTTCGCGGTACAACCACCTTCAACGAACTGCTCGGGCTGAGCCGGGTCATGGCCGAAGTCGCCCGCGAAGTGGTCGTGATGGTGGAGGCCGACAAGATCGGTCGCAAGATTCCCAACCTGGAACTGCCCTGGAGCAGTGTCCATACCCTTATTACCGATGAACGCCTGCCATTAGAGGCTCGCGATCAGATTCAGGCCCGCGGCATCACGTTGATTTGCGCGGCTGTCAGTCAGGAGAAATAGCATGTGTGGAATTGTCGGCGCAGTCGCAGAACGTAACATCACCGCCATCCTGGTCGAAGGCCTGAAACGTCTGGAATACCGCGGGTATGACAGTGCCGGCGTGGCGGTCTACACCAACGACGAAAAACTCGAGCGCGTGCGTCGTCCGGGCAAGGTCAGTGAACTGGAACAAGCACTGGCTGCCGAGCCACTGCTCGGGCGCCTGGGCATTGCCCACACCCGCTGGGCTACTCACGGTGCGCCGTGCGAGCGCAATGCCCACCCGCATTTCTCCGGCGACCTGGCGGTGGTGCATAACGGCATCATCGAGAACCACGAAGCCCTGCGTGAACAACTCAAGGCCCTGGGTTATGTGTTCACCTCGGACACCGACACCGAAGTCATCGCTCACCTGTTGAACCACAAACTCAAGGATCTGAGCGACCTGACCGTGGCCCTCAAGGCAACTGTCAAAGAACTGCACGGTGCTTATGGCCTGGCAGTGATCAGCATGAAGCAACCTGATCGCCTGGTCGCAGCCCGCAGCGGCAGCCCGCTGGTGATCGGCCTGGACCTGGGGGAAAACTTCCTGGCGTCCGACCAGTTGGCCCTGCGTCAGGTCACCGACCGCTTCATGTACCTGGAAGAAGGCGATATCGCCGAAATCCGCCGCGACAGCGTGCAGATCTGGGACGTCAACGGCCAGGCTGTCGAGCGCGAAGCCGTGCAGTATCGCGACGGCGCCGAAGCCGCTGAAAAGGGCGAGTTCCGTCACTTCATGCTCAAGGAAATCCACGAGCAACCATCCGTGGTGCAGCGCACCCTGGAAGGTCGCCTGAGTCAGAACCAGGTCCTGGTACAGGCATTCGGCCCACAGGCCGCCGAGCTGTTCGCCAAAGTGCGTAACGTACAGATCGTTGCGTGCGGCACCAGTTACCACGCCGGCATGGTCGCGCGTTACTGGCTCGAAGAACTGGCCGGCATTCCCTGCCAAGTCGAAGTCGCCAGCGAATTCCGCTACCGCAAGGTGGTAGTGCAGCCGGACACCTTGTTCGTGAGCATTTCCCAGTCCGGTGAAACCGCCGACACCCTGGCCGCACTGCGCAACGCCAAGGAACTGGGCTACCTCGCCAGCCTGGCGATCTGCAACGTCGGCATCAGCTCGCTGGTGCGTGAGTCCGATCTGACCTTGTTGACCCAGGCCGGTCGCGAAATCGGTGTGGCATCGACCAAAGCCTTCACCACGCAATTGGTTGGCCTGTTGTTGCTGACGCTTTCCCTGGGTCAGGTTCGTGGCACCTTGGCCAAAGGCGTCGAAGCGACGCTGGTCGAAGAACTGCGTCGTTTGCCAACCCGCCTGGGCGAAGCGCTGGCCATGGACAGCACCGTGGAAAAAATCTCCGAGCTGTTCGCCGAAAAACACCACACACTGTTCCTCGGCCGTGGCGCGCAGTTCCCGGTGGCGATGGAAGGGGCGCTCAAGCTCAAGGAAATCTCTTACATCCACGCCGAAGCCTATCCGGCCGGCGAGTTGAAACACGGCCCGTTGGCGCTTGTGGATAACGACATGCCAGTGGTGACCGTAGCGCCGAACAACGAACTGCTGGAGAAGCTGAAGTCCAACCTTCAGGAAGTTCGCGCCCGCGGTGGCCAGTTGATCGTCTTCGCTGACGAAAAGGCCGGCATGACCAACGGTGAAGGCACCCACGTGGTGCACATGCCGCACATCCACGACATCCTGTCGCCGATCCTCTACACCATCCCGCTGCAACTGCTGTCGTACTACGTCGCCGTGCTCAAAGGCACCGACGTTGACCAGCCGCGCAATTTGGCGAAGTCGGTCACTGTGGAATAAGTTATCCACAGATGAAAAACCCCCTTTCAGGGGGTTTTTCTGTTTCTAGGCGGTCGTAATTCGACGCCGCCGCCGCGTGTCCAGCAAATGGACCATCACACAGGCATACAAAGTCACCAGAATGAACAGGCCCATGCGGATAGCAAAGGCGGTGTAAACATCCTTGCCCGCTGCACTGTCCTGTACCGATTGGCCGAGCAGAATGATCAGGGTTGCCAGGCTGTTGAGCCAGAAGCTTGGTGGTTGTCGGGTTTGCGCCAGGCCGTATAGCTTTCTGGCCGCCAGCAATCCGAATAGCAACATCCACAGAAAAAACATCCACAAGTTGACGAACAGGCTTAGCGCGCACCAGAAAAGAATTGCCATCAGGCCACCGAGCAGGGTCGAGCCGAGCAATTCCTGGCCGGCGGTGCGGGCGCTGGTCGCGCAGCTTTGTTGGCCGAGGCTGACGGCTTTCATGATGATCGGCAGGTAGCTGGCCGGGTCGATCATGGCCAGCAGGAAAGTCGGCAGCACCACCAGCGTGGCCCGTAGCGCCAGCCAGCCGCTTTCGGTTGGCGTAAGGCTCGGACCGGGTTTGGCTGCGGGGACGCTGGCGGGGTCGGGAAACAGCCAATGGCTGATGGTCAGCGCGGTGACGGCCAGGAACAGGCCCTTGACCAGGGCCACGATCACCTCAAGCGCCAGGGCGAATTCAGCGGTTCCGGCTGAGCTGATCAAGGTCAGGCCCACCACCAGGAAGGTCGCCACCAGCGGGTTGCCGCCGCGCAGGCCATAACCGAAAGCCATGAACAGGCACAATCCGACCAGCAGCACGCCACTGAACGGGTAGTACCGCAGCAGGGGAATGAGCAGCAAGCCGGTCCCGGTGGTCAGCATAAGGATCAGGATCAGGCCCAGGCTGGCCTTGAACGGCAACGGTCGGTTCATCGCCGCCAGCATCATCAGCGCCAGCATCGGCGAGAGGAACGGGATGGGCAGGGCCAGGCCGAAGCTCGCCGCCAGGCACAGCGCCGTACCGAAGCTCAGACGCAGGGCGCGCTGAACCCGGGCCGGACGCTCAATACGCATAGGACATCCAGCTCATCACGCGCAAGAACAGGCGCCCCAGAATATTCAGCGGGTTACTTTCACTCGGGAACGCCATGACTTCGGCCTGCCCGCCGGACCGGATGCCTTGCGGGCCGGTCAACTCACCGGGCTCGAACTCGATGATGACCGGAAAGCGTTGGGCAGGGCGTAGCCAATCACGGCTGTTCTCCACTGTCGGCAAGCTGCCTGGCTGGGTGGTCTGGCCGATATCGACGCCATAGCCGACGCTGCGCACATGGCCTTTGAAAATTCTGCCCGGGTGGGCGTCGAGGATGATGGACACCGGCGTCCCGGGCTGGACACTGCCCAGATTGTTTTCGGTCATGTCGGCGCTTATCCACACATCGTGGATGGCGATCAGGGTCATCACCGGAGCACCGGCGGCGGCGAACTGACCGACATCGGTGCGCAAATCGGTGATCAGGCCGGCCGAGCGCGCGTGGACTTTCGTGTTGCTCAAGTCCAGCTCGGCTTTTTCAAGGTTGCTGGCGGCGCTGAGCAACTGGGCGTTTTCGTCTTCGTTACCGCCCTGTTGTTCGCGCGCACGTTGCACTTCGGCCTTGGCCGCGGCGACCTGGCTGATGGATTCTGACAGGGTGGCGCGGGATATCTCCAGGCGGCGCAGCGAGATGGTGCCCGGGTCTTCGCTGTACAGACGTTCAAGCCGCTGGATGTCCTGGCGTGCCTTGAGCTCGTTGGCCTGGGATGCACGCAGGGACGCTTGCTTGGAGTCGACGCCGGCGGTGTTGGCGCCCACCTGGCGACGGGTCGACTCAAGGTCGGCGCGGGCGCGATCGACGGCGATCTGGTACTGCTCCGGGTTGACTTCAAACAGCAATTCGCCGGCCTTGACGTCCTGGTTGTTGCGTACATGCACCTTGGTCACCCGGCCGGATACCTCGGCGGCCACCGGCACAATGAAGGCCTGCACCCGTGCCTGTTGCGTGTAGGGGGTGTAACGGTCGGCCATCAGGTACCAGACCAGACTCAGGATGATCAGCAGCACCACCCAATTGATCGCTTTTTTCGCTGGGTCGGCGGCGGGTGCCGGGGCTTTCTCGTCGACCGGTTGTTGGCTGTCAGTCATGGGCACTTTCCTTCGGTTCGTCGAGCAGATCGCCCCAATCGGTCCGTTCTTGCATTTGTTTGCGGGTGGCCGGGTCGACCATCGGCTGATCGCTGTACCAGCCTCCGCCCAAGGCCTTGTACAGAGCGATCAGGCTATTGACGGCGGTGCCACGGTTGACCAGGTAGATATCCTGTTGGGCAAACAGGGCACGCTGGGCATCCAGCACGCGCTGGAAATCCGAATAGCCTTCGCGGTATTGGGCGTTGGCCAGGGTCACCGATCGTTCGGCGGCCACCGATGCATCGCTGAGGATCTGGTCGCGCTCCAGCGCCTTGATCAAGCCTGTCGCGGCATCGTCGGCCTCGCGCGCCGCCTGGCGCACGCTGTCCTGGTAGATAACGATCAATTGCTGCAAGCGCGCATCCTGCACGCGGACGTTGTTGGTGATCCGGCCGTGGTCGAAGATGTCCCAGCGCAGGCTGGGGCCGGCCACCATGTCGAGGGTATTGGATGCCCCGTTAAGCGAGCTGGCGGACCAGACGATGCTGCCCAGCAAGCTGATGGACGGGTACAGATCGGTCTCGGCCACACCGATCAACGCCGACTGCGCTGCCACTTGCAACTCGGCAGCGCGCACATCGGGGCGCCGCACCAGCAGGTTGGCCGGCACGTCCTGCAAGACCGCAGTATCGAGCAGCGGCACCAGGCCGGTGTTGCGATTGAGGTCAGGGATCGAGCCGGGTGGCTGCCCGATCAGGGTGGATAGCGCGTTGCGCAAGCTCGCCACCTGGCTTTCGAAGTCCGGGATGGTACTGAGGGTGCCCAGGTACTGGGTCTTGGCCTGTTGCAGATCGAGCTCGGCTTCGGCTCCGCTGTTGAACAGGCGCTCGGTGATCTCGTAGCTGCGTTTTTGCAATTTGGCGTTACTGCGGGCGATGGCCAGGCGTGCCTCGGCAGTGCGCAAGGCGTAGTAGTTTTGCGCCAGTTGCGCGTGCAACAGCACCAAGGCGTTTTCATAGTTGGCCTGAGCGGCAAACCAGGACGCGTCGGCCGACTCGATGGCACGGCTGAAACGCCCCCAGAAATCCAGCTCCCAGCCAATATCGAAGCCGACGCTGTGTTGCCAGAAATGCGTGTCCTGGGGGTTGGCGCCGCCCGACTGCCGACGATTCAGGTACAGGCTGTCGGCGCTGGCCTGCTGCAATTGCGGGTAGCGTCCACTCAGGGCGATACCCAATTGTGCCCGGGACTCCATGACCCGCAGGCCAGCGACATGCAGGTCGGGGTTGTGGGCATCGGCTTCGGCCATCAAATGGTCCAGCACCGGGTCGTTGAACACGCGCCACCATTGGCGGCTGTCAGGTTGCGCGTGTTGTTGGCCGGCGATTTCCAGGGCCGGGGTGTTCCAGTGGTCGACCCAGGGTTGGGCCGGCGACTGGAAATCCGGACCCAGTTGCACACAGCCCCCCAGGACGACGGTGCCACAGAGCAGAAGCCGGCTGATGCGAGCAGGGCGTGGCATCAAGCGCAAACTCCTCAGACAGGACGCTGATCGTTCATTGCCTCTATCTTCGGTGTCTCGTTCACAGCCTCGATCTCGGGCGTCTCGTTCATTGCCTCGACAGTCGGTTGGTCCTGGACCCATTGCCAGAACAGTTGGTAGCCCACCGCCAGCGCAACCGGCCCGATGAACAAACCGATGAAGCCCCCGCTAACCATGCCGCCCAGGGCGCCAATCAGAATGACCGGCATGGGCACATCGACGCCACGACCCAGCATCAACGGCTTGAGGACGTTGTCGGCCATCCCGGCGATCAGGCTGTAGATGCCAAACACGACGGTGCCCAAGGTGGTGCCGTCGGTGGCGAAGACATACGCGATCACCGGGATGGTCACCAGCAGCACTGGCAATTGCATGATTCCCATCAGCAGCGCAACCATCGCCAGCAGGCCGGCACCGGGCACACCCATGAGCACGAAGCCCACGCCGACCAGCAACATCTGAATGAACGCAATACCCACCACGCCTTGGGCGACCGCGCGGATGGTTGCGGTGCAGAGCTCGGTGATGCGTGGGCCACGCTCTGGTCCGGAAAGACGCGAGGTGATGGCCAGGGCGCTTCTTTCGCCGTTTTCGCCATAGGCCATGAACACGCCGGCGATGATCAGGGCGCCGATGAACAACAGAAAACCTACGCCAACATCGGCCATTTTGCCCAACAAGGTCAGGCCGACGGACTTGATGTAAGGCATCACCTTCATCACCACGCTGCTCATGTCAGTGGCGGCCTGCATCCAGTAGGCATAGATCGGCTCGCCAATGAGTGGCAGGGCGGCGATTTTTTCGCTGGGGAGCGGAATCTGCAGCGTATCGGACTTGAGGACCGCCAGGGTGCCCTGGACCGATTCACTGATCGAGGTGCCCAGCAGGTAGATCGGTACCATCAGCAGAGCCAGGGAGACCACCACGATCAGTGTGGCGGCACGACCGTCCTTGTTGACCAGCTTGCGCTTGATAAGCCCATGCAGTGGATACAGGGTGATGGCCAGAATCATTGCCCAGAGCATCAGGTTGAGGAAAGGGTGGAAGATCTGGAAGCAGAACAGTACCAGCACCGTAATCAACCCGGCGCGAATCAGTACGTCAAGCAAACCACCGGACAGTGCTCTAGCGGAAATGTTAGTGCGCAACATTGTCAAACTCCTTGCGGTGTCACACAGGTTAGCCAGGCCGTTGAAGTTCAACTCTTTCCTACTAAGTGAATCCATAAAGCAAGATCCACGGACAGCCATCCAAGCGTTAAAAGCCCATAACGCCTTACTTTAAGTAGAGAAAACTTCAACGAGGTACCTACCAAAAACCCAATAGGTAACGGGGTGGTTTGTAGTATAGGAGCAGTCGTATATTCCGCCCGTTTACACAGGCTGGAATTCTGCTGCAGTTGATGGCATCCGCTGCGAGGCCTTGCCTGAAGCGGTTTTGAAGCTGAACCAATGGCTCTTTTTCTGTACCGGGCATTAACCGTTGCAGCAGGCTGATCAGGATAATTGCCAACAGTCGCACCCGTCGCAAGCAAATAATCCTCATTAATTCTCAATAATTAAGGTTTGTGACACGCTTGGTTTTTACGGTGCAGGCGCTAGAGTGCAGTAGCCCGTTGATTTAACTGATGGTCGGCCCCCCAACTTTTTTGCTGAACACTTGCGCTTAACATTCCGGCCTTTGCTTGCGATTTATCTATTTGAAATGAGGACGGGCCCATGGACCGCTTCCAGGAAATGCAGGTCTTCGCTGCCGTCGCCAAGGAGCAGGGCTTTTCGGCGGCGGCGCGGGGTTTGGGTCTATCGGCGGCCAGCGTCACCCGAGCGGTCGCGGCGCTGGAGAAGCGAATTGGCACACAACTGCTCATACGTACGACGCGCAGTGTGTATTTGAGCGAGGCCGGCCAGCGATACCTGGAGGACTGTCGGAGAATTCTCGCCGAGGTGCAGGAAGCCGAGGACTCGGCAGCGGGCAGCCATATCCATCCCCGTGGGCAACTGACCATCACGGCACCGGTTTTGTTTGGCGAGATGTTTGTCACGCCCTTGATGGTGAATTATCTGACGCAATTCCCCGAGGTCTGCATCAACGCGCTGCTGGTGGACCGGGTGGTGAGTGTGGTCGAGGAGGGCGTCGATGTGGCGATTCGCATCGGCGAACTTCCTGATAGCAACCAGCATGCGATCCGCGTGGGCGAGGTGCGGCGGGTGATCTGCGCCTCGCCGCGGTTTCTGGCCAGCCATGGTCGGCCCAGGCATCCCCGGGAACTGGCCCAGGCGCCGATTATCGCGACCTCGGCTATCGGCCAACTCAGGAGTTGGCCATTCATTGAAGACGGCGAAACCTTGAGTGTGCGGGCTGAACCGCGATTGGTGGTGACGGCCAATCAGGCGGCCATCACGGCAGCCAGTCTGGGGTTGGGATTCACTCGGGTGCTGTCTTATCAAGTGGCGAGCAAGGTGGCTGTCGGCGAGCTGGAAATCATTCTGGCCGACTTCGAACTGCCGCCGCTGCCCATCCATGTGGTCTATCAGGGCGGGCGCAAAGCGCCGGCCCGGGTGCGCAGTTTTGTCGATTTCGCGGTGAAGACCCTGCGCGAGCATCCGGCACTCACGCGTTGAATTATTTCAAGCACTGAAATAATGGATTGCGTTGGCTGGTGATTCTGTTGGTTTGGATGTGAGTAGAAGATACGACCCATCTCTCCTGAACAGCAGCACTCACCCCGAGGTATCGACCATGCAAGCGATCAAACTCTACAACTTCCCACGTTCCGGCCACGCTCATCGTGTCGAGTTGATGCTGTCCCTGCTGAAGCTGCCGACCGAATTGATCTTGGTTGATCTCGCCAAGGGCGAACACAAGCAACCGGCGTACCTCGCGCTCAATGCTTTCGGTCAGGTGCCGGTGATTGATGACCAGGGCGTGGTGTTGGCCGATTCCAACGCGATTCTGGTTTACCTGGCGCAAAAGTACGGCAATGGTCGCTGGCTGCCGGTTGATCCGGTTGGGGCTGCCAAGGTCCAGCGCTGGTTGTCAGTGGCTGCCGGTCCGATTGCCTTCGGCCCTGCCCGGGCAAGATTGATCACTGTGTTTGGCGCGCCTTACAACGCTGCAGAAGTGATTGCCTATGCCCATACCGTGCTCAAAGTGATCGATCACGAACTGGCCAATACGCCATATCTGGCCGGCACTGAACCGACGATTGCCGACGTCGCCGCCTACAGCTACATCGCCCATGCGCCTGAGGGCAATGTGTCGCTGGACGAGTACGCCAACATTCGCGCCTGGCTGGCCCGCATCGAAGCCTTGCCGGGTTTTGTCGGCATGCCGCGCACCATCGCCGGCCTGCAAAAAACCGCCTGATGCTGGTGGCCCGGTGTTGCCGGGCCACCCCGTTCTGCGCCAGAGGCGCAAGGGAGCAGCCGTATGGACCGTTCACCCTGGCATGCCGGTGAGAAACAATTGCAGGCGCATGTGGGCGTTGCCGAACGAATGGAGGCGTTCGGTCGTAAGGTAATTCGCAGCGAGATGCCGGAGCAGCACCGCACCTTCTATCAGCAATTGCCGTTCATGCTGTACGCAGCGGTGGATGCCGACGGTCATCCCTGGGCCAGCATCCTGGAAGGTCTACCCGGTTTCGCCCACTCGCCAGAACCTGGCTTGCTGCAATTTCGCAGCCTGCCGGCCTTTGATGATCCCGCGCAGTTGAACGACGGCTCGGCCATCGGCCTGTTGGGCATCGAGTTGCACACCCGCCGCCGCAACCGCATCAATGGGCATGTCCGCGCCATGTCCACGGACGGTTTCGCGGTGACCGTGGATCAGTCCTTCGGCAATTGCCCGCAGTACATTCAGTTGCGCCAGTTTCGCTCGGTGCCGCTGGCCGATCCCTCGACGCGTGTCGCCCAGCATTTCAACGAACTGGATGATGCGGCCAAGGCGATGATTACCGAGGCGGACACGTTCTTCGTTGCCAGTTATGTGGAGGTCGATGGCGAGCGCTCGGTGGATGTGTCTCACCGTGGCGGGCAGAGCGGTTTCGTACGCGTGGAAGGCAATCGCCTGACCATTCCGGACTTCGCCGGCAACCTGCATTTCAACACCTTGGGCAACTTGCTGCTCAATCCTCGGGCCGGGTTGTTGTTCATTGATTTCAACACCGGTGATTTGCTGCAGCTCAGTGGGCGCACTGACATCATCCTTGACGGTCCTCAGGTCGAGGCGTTCCAGGGGGCCGAGCGCTTGTGGACGATCGATGTCGAGCAAGTGGTACGTCGCCCGGCTGCTCTGTCGTTGCGCTGGCGCTTTGACGGCGTTTCACCCACCAGTTTGCTCACCGGCACCTGGGAGCAGGCCACGGCGCGTTTGCAGGCCAAAGCCCTGGGCGATCAATGGCGGCCGTTGCGGGTGACGCGGATTGAAGCGCAAAGCCAGAACATTCGCTCGATTTACCTGGAGCCCGCCGACGGAGCCGGGTTGCCACTGTTTCAGGCGGGACAGCATTTGCCTCTTCGCTTCAACATTGATGGCGATGTGCACATTCGCACGTACAGTTTATCGAGCGCGCCGTCCGATGATTTTTTCCGCATCAGCGTAAAGCGCGACGGGAGGGTGTCTACGCATTTGCATGAGCAGATTCGTGTTGGCGATGTATTGGAGGCGCGGGCGCCGCAAGGGCATTTCACCGTGGCGCCCCATGAGCGCCGGCCACTGGTGTTGCTGGCGGCCGGGGTCGGCATCACGCCGCTGTTGTCGATGCTGCGGGAGGTGGTTTACCAGGGCTTGCGCACCCGCCGTATCCGGCCGACATGGTTCATCCAGAGTTCGCGCACGCTGGCCGACCAGCCGTTTCGCCGGGAGCTGGATCGATTGCTCGAGGAAGCCGGCGACGCGGTGCGGGTGGTGCGTTTGCTCAGTCAACCGGAAGCCGAGGCAATGCCAGGAGAGGACTTTGACCTCAGCGGACGGATCGACGTCGCGCTGCTCAAGGATCTGCTGACAGTCGAGGACTACGATCAGCCGGATTTTGTCGTCTGTGGCCCCGGAAGTTTTACCCAGGCGCTGTACGACGGCTTGCGCGAACTGGAGATTCGCGATTCGCGGATTCACGCCGAAACCTTCGGCCCGTCCACCTTGCGCCGACGCCCGGACCCCGATGCAGTGGTCATCGAGCAACCGCCAGCCGCCACCGTGTCTGTGCCCGTGGTGTTCCAGCGCTCGGCCAAGGAGGCGCGGTGGCAGCCGGAGGGCGGCAGCCTGCTGGAGTTGGCGGAAAGCCGTGGCCTGCGCCCGGAGTTCAGTTGTCGCGGCGGCTCCTGCGGCACCTGCAAGACGCGCCTGATCAGCGGTCAGGTGCATTACCCACTGCCGCCAGCGGAGGTGCCGGATGACGGACAGGTGCTGATTTGCTGTGCGATTCCGGCGCAGGGGGCGCAGCCATTGGTACTCGATATCTGATGATCATTGCAGGCGAACATTGCCCGCCGGTCGATGGCTGGGTAGGGTAGTGAGCAGAACGAAAAAGGGCCGCTGAGGCCCTTTCTGCATTTCAGGAACAGGCGTTTCAATGGTTTTTTTCACTCGCTCGATGGTCTTGCTGATGGCGCTGGCGCTCACCACCGGTTGCGAAAGACAGGATGCACCGCCGCTGGATCAACAGCTTTACGTCTGGCAGCGGCAGTGGACGTCGGCCCACGACGCCGCCCTTCGGGACAGTCGCGCCGATTTTTCGACCTTGCGGGTGCTGGCCTTGCAGGCTTTCCCCAGCGCGGGCTGGCGTCAGGCGCGGATTGACCCGGCACTGCTCAAGCGTGATGGCCGGCCGGTGATTGCGGTGATTCGCCTGGATGGGCAGCTCAAGGCGCTTGATCAGGATGAGATCACAGCGCAAACCCGACAGGTGATCAGTGATTGGCAGGGACAGGGATTGAACCTCGTCGGCGTGGAAATCGACCACGATGCCGGTAACGCCCGGCTACCAGCGTACCGCGAGTTTCTCGCTCATTTGCGCGGAGCGTTGCCGACTTCGCTGCCGCTGAGCATCACGGCGTTGCCGTCCTGGCTCGACAGTCGTGAACTGCCGGCGCTGTTATCCACAGTCGACAGCAGCGTGTTGCAGGTGCACGCGGTGAGCGATCCGCGTCGTGGCTTGTTTGATGCCGATCAGGCCCGGCAATGGGCGAAGGCCTGGAGCCGTATCACGACGAAACCCTTCTATCTGGCGCTGCCGGCCTATGGCGTGGCGTTGCTGCCGTCGGCGGGTGGCGCGCCCATTGTGGAAAGCGAAGTCACGGTGGAGCGCGAAGGACTGCGCCGGGAGTTGCTCGCCGATCCGCAGTCGTTACGCACCCTCGGTACCGAGCTGCGGGCCGATCCACCGAAACATCTTGCGGGCCTGATCTGGTTTCGCTTGCCATTGGCCAACGACCGTCGGGCCTGGAGCCTGACTACTTTGCGCGCTGTGGCGCGCGGTGATGCGCTCGACAGTCAATTGAACCTGAAACTCTTGGCCGACAATGGCCTCTATGACATCGGCATCAGCAATCAGGGCAATCTCGACCGCGCCTGGCCCGAACGCCTGACACTGGCGGTCAGCGGTTGTGAGGGGGCCGATGCCTTGGCCGGTTACGCGTTGCAACAGAGCCCGGATCTGCTTACCTTCACCCGCCTGCGCGATGGCCGAATACCGGCCGGCGGGCAGCGTGCCATTGGTTGGGCTCGCTGCGCACACATTGATCAAGGAGGTTCGAATGTTCACCCGTAACTGGCCGCGTCATTTACTTTGCCTGAGCCTAAGCCTGCTGCTGGGTTCGGCGCTGGCCTGCGGCCCGGACTTTCCCATGCGCCTGCTGGATAACCGTGGCCAGTCTCTGGCGGAACTGCCGGAAGGCAACTTCAGCTTCGAGATCAGCCGCCTCGGCCATGCCATCAACGGGTTGAAGAACATCACCGCTGGCGCCAACCACGCGGATGAAACTGACCCGGTAGCGCTGCGGGATCAGGCCGAGCAGGCGGGACTTTCCGCTGAGCAACAAGTGTTGGTGAAACACCTGCGCAGCCTGACCGATGCCCGTCAGGTTGAAACCGAAGGGGCGCAACTGCCGCCCGAGCACAGGCTGTACCTGGCGGGCGCCGTGGCATTTGGCGCGGGTGATCCTGCCTTGGCCGCCGGGTATTTCAAGAAGGTGCTGGCCTTGCCCGCCGAGCAACGGGCTTCGCGCAGCACCTGGGCGGCTTACTCGCTGGGGCGCGCGTTGTTCGCCATGAGCGCCGAAGCCGGTGCGGCACCGGATCTGCTCGAACAATCGGCAAAGGCCTTCGAGCAAGCCCGGCAACTGAGCATCGACGGCTTCAGCGATCCACTGGAACTGGGGGTCGCCAGCCTCGGCGAAGAAGCCCGGGTGGTGCGCACCGAAGGTGACTGGAACCGTGCTATCGAGCTGTACGCCTCGCAAAATCTGCACGGTTCCGCGGTGGGCTACGAATCGCTGAAGCTATTGATGACGGACCTGATGTCGCTGCCGGAGGATCAAGTGGCCGAGTTGCTCAAGGGCCAGCCTGTGCAGCAGTTGGTGACCGCATCGCTGATCAGCCGGTTGGGTTGGTCGTTCGGCGATCAACCGCCCAACGAACAAAAAATGATCAAGCTGCTGCAAAACAGCACCCGTGGCAGTCTCGAAAACGCCGACCGCCTGGCGGCGATGAATTATCAACAGGGCGATTACGCCAGCGCCAAGGCTTTCCTCGAACATGCCGGCGATGGTGGGTTGGCCTGGTGGCTGCGGGCAAAACTGGCGGTGCGTGAGGGCGATAAGAGTGCGGCCGCCGCAGCCTACGCCAAAGCGGCCCAGGCCTTCCCGCAGAATGAATCCTGGGGCGAGCGACGAACCCCGGATTACGATTACGAAACACTCCAGCCCAAATGCCGGGTCGAGGGAGAAAGCGCGATCCTGGCCCTGCAACGCGGGGATTACCTGCAAGCCTTCGATCAGCTGTATCGCAGCCAAAGCATTTACTGGTTCGACGCCGCCACCGTTGCCGAGCGCGTGTTGACCCTCGAAGAACTCAAGCACTACGTCGACACTCAAGTGCCGGCACCGCCGCCGCTCAGCCAGCAGGACCGCGACAACTACGTGCCCTTGCCGGTGGCGGCGAGCCTGCGCAATCTGCTGGGGCGGCGTTTGTTGCGCGAGGGGCATTACGAAGAGGCGCCGGCGTACTTCGATAACGTCGATTTGCAGAACAAGGCCAAGTCGTATGCCATTTTGCGCAAAGAGGCCGACGCCGCTTGGTGGCCGACGACGCGGGCGGCAGCCTTGTTTAACTCGGCTGTCGTCGCGCGTAAGGCGGGAATGGAAATTCTTGGTTACGAAATGGCCCCGGACTTCGCCACGTTTGACGGCAACTACGTGCTGGACAGCGCGGAACTGAAGGTCGGGCCGCTGGTGGCCGCAGACGAAGTGAAGCGTCAGCAGGTCAGCGCTGCCCAGCCAGATCAGCGTTACCACTACCGGTATGTTGCCACGGCGCTGGCCAGCCAGGCGGCGGACCTTTTACCTCACAGCAGCCAGGCTTTTGCCGCGGTGCTGTGTCAGGCGTACGGATGGAATAGCAGTCTCGAAGAACAAAGTGCGCTGTACCAACGCTATGTCAAAGAAGGTCCCTACGTGGATTGGGCGTTCAACTTCGGCTCTCAATGTCCGTATCCGGATTTCCAGAATGCCGACAAGCGTTATGTAACGCAGGTGACCGATGCCGCGCGTTCGTCACTGCGACCCTATAAAAAACCTCTGCAATATGGCGCAGTGATTGTCATAACGGCTGTCGCGTTGTGGCTGATCAACCGTCGCCGCCGCAAGGCGCAGTAAGGTTCAAGCCTGTTGCACAAAGGTCAGCCGCACGGCGAAACCGATCAACAGGCTGCCGAACAACCATTGTTGCAGGCGCTGGGCTGAGGGGCTGCGTTGCAGCCAACGGCCGAGTGCCGCGCCGACCAGGGCGTAAGCGCTGTCGAACAGCAAACCAATACCAACGAGCACCACGCCCAACGTCGCAAATTGCCCGAGCACCGGCCCGGCCTGTGGGTTGATGAATTGCGGTAGCAGCACCGAGCAGAACAGCAGTGCCTTGGGGTTGAGCAGGTTGGTCAGCAGTCCGCGCCGGATGGCTGCGCCCCAGCGGAGTTTTTCGCCGGTTGTATCGGCACTGTTCAGGCTCGGCAGCATCGTGGTTCGCAGGCACTGAATGCCGATCCACAGCAGATACGCGGCACCAGCCAGGCGCACCACATCGAAGGTCCAGGGCGCCGCCTTGAACAGTGCCGCCAACCCCAGCGCCGCCAATGCCACATGACAACCCCGGGCGATGCCCAGGCCCACGGCCGTGGCCAGCGCGGCGCCTTTGCCCTGGCGAGCACCGGTCTGCAACAGCAGGATCATGTCGGGCCCGGGCAACAGGTAGACCACTGCCAGTGCCATGAAAAACAGCCAGAGACCTTGCATGTTGCACCCCGTTCGTTGTCGATTCGGTCGTGCCAGTCTAGAGCTGGAGGGCGGGGCAGGTGCTTGCGTTGTCAGCTTCTATCGGGTCGTGTATTGGCATAATCTGCCACTTAATCAAGCTTGAACCATCAGGATCTGCCAAACCATGAAACTCGACGCCTACGACCGCAAGATTCTCGCCGCGCTGCAACGGGATGGCCGCCTGAGCAATGTGCAACTGGCAGACGAGATTGGCCTGTCGGCATCGCCTTGCTTGCGCCGGGTGCGGATGCTGGAAGAGGCGGGGGTGATTCGCGGCTACCAGGCCAGTCTGGATCGCGACGAAGTGGGGTTGGGGCTGACGGTGTTTGTCGGAGTCAAGGTCGAGCGTCATAACGATGAACAAGCCGAAGCCTTTCGCCTGGCGGTAACGGCATTGCCCGAGGTGATCTCGGCGTTTCTGGTGTCGGGGGAGTCGGATTTTCTGTTGCAGGTGGTGGTGCCGGACTTGCGTGGCTATGACCGCTTTCTCACTGGGCGTTTGCTGAAGCTGCCGGGGGTGAGCGACATCCGCAGCAACTTTGCGATCCATACGGTGAAGGCGCCGGGGGCGTTGCCTTTGGAGCATTTGCCGCTTTAAACCGCATGCACCGCTATCGCGAGCAGGCTCGCTCCCACAAGGTTTGCGCTGTACCTGTTGGAGCGAGCCTGCTCGCGATGGCGATCGATCTGTCAGCCAAGACCTCCGGGTCTTACATCTGCGTCGCCATCCCCTCCACATCCATCGCCGCTTGGCGCAACGCCTCGGAGCGGGTCGGGTGCGGGTGGCAGGTCAGGGCGATGTCTTCGGCCGAGGCGCTGAATTCCATGGCCACGCAGTACTCGCCAATCATTTCACTGACGCTCGGGCCGACCAGATGCACGCCGAGGACCTCGTCCGTACGCTCATCGGCCAGCACTTTGGCGAAGCCTTCGGTTTCGTGGTTGATCTTCGCCCGGCTGTTGGCGGTGAAGGGAAACTTGCCGACCTTGTACGCCCGGCCTTCAGCCTTGAGCTGCTCTTCGGTCTTGCCGACGCTGGCCAGTTCCGGTTTGGTGTAGACCACACTGGGGATCAGGTCGTAGTTGACCTCGCCCGCCTTGCCGACGATCTGCTCGACGCAGGCCATGGCTTCGTCCTCGGCCTTGTGGGCGAGCATGGGGCCCGAGGTCACGTCACCAATCACCCAGACCCCGGCGGCTTCGGTGCGATGCCCCTTGTTGGCGAGCATGCCGCGCTTGTCCGTGGCGAGGCCGACGTTCTCCAGGCCCAGGCCCTGTGTATAAGGCCGGCGCCCGATGGCCACTAATACGTAATCCGCTTCCAGCAGTTCGGCGGCGCCCCCTGCGGCAGGCTCGACGCTGAGCTGAACGCCATTGGCGGAGCTGGTGGCGCTGGTCACTTTTGAACTCAATTTGAAACTCAAGCCTTGCTTGCTCAGGGAACGCTGAAGGGTTTTGCCTGCCTCGATGTCCACGCCGGGACAAATCCGGTCGAGGAATTCGACCACCGTTACCTGCGCTCCAAGGCGGCGCCAGACCGAACCCAGCTCCAGGCCGATCACGCCAGCGCCGATCACCACCAGATGCTTGGGCACCTCAGTCAGTGCCAGCGCGCCTGTGGAATCGAGGATGCGTTTGTTATCGATGTCTACGCCGGGCAGGGGCGTGGGCTCGGAACCGGTGGCGATGATGATGTCCTTGGCACTCAGTTCGGTCTTGCCACCGGCGCTATCGGTCACCGTGACTTTACCCGGTCCGTCGATGTGGCCCCAGCCTCTGATCCAGTCGACCTTGTTCTTGCGGAAAAGAAATTCGATGCCCTTGGTCAGCCCGGTAACGCTTTCATTCTTTTGTTTCATCATCTGGGCGAGGTTGAGGCTGGGTTTGACGTCGATCCCCAGGTTGGCGAATTCCGCACCCATGGCTGCATCGTACAGTTCGGAGGCATGCAGCAACGCCTTGGAGGGCATGCAGCCGACATTCAGGCAAGTGCCGCCGAGTGTGGCACGTCCTTCGACGCAGGCGGCCTTCAGACCCAGTTGTCCGGCGCGGATCGCCGCGTTGTAACCACCGGGGCCACCGCCAAGTATCACGACGTCATAAGTGCTCATGGATGTACTCCTGGATCGAAAGGGATCGGGATGGGTAAAAGTAGTTCCTGGATAAAATTACGATCGTAATATGTGCGTTCTGCCGCATTTCGGTCAAGGCTTCAGGTAAGCGACAGGTTGGACATTTTTAGATAGCGCGCTTGAATACGGAAATTTCACCATTTCCGTTATATCGTAACGAATTGTCCTGTCAGCGAAGACACTCTGGGGTGGTATGCAAGTCGATCTCGATGTTGATGAAGCGCCGTTAGCAGGGCTGCCGCGCTTTCAGCAGGCCTTCATTCAAGGGCGGCGTTTGCGCCAGTTCGCCATCGGTGCGGGCGTGCTCGCGACGGTGGGCGTGCTGCTGGCGCTGTTTGCCGGGCTGTTTGCAGCACAAACTTTGTGGTCTGCGTTACTGCTGAATCTGAGCGCAGCGTTTGTGCTGTTGATGGCGGGTATGCAATCGGCCTTGTGGATTGCCCGGTGGCGTGCCCGCGCCATGAATCCCGTCGTGCCCGAGGTCGTTGTCGACGAATCTGCGGAGCCTTTGGGCTGGTATGAACGCTTGCTGGACCGGATCAGTCGGCAATCGCTAAACCTGCTCGGGCAAATCGGCGCGCCGACGCTGTGGCTTGGCGGCTGGGCATTGTTGGCGGTATTGGGCGTCGAACAAGCCTGGAACCTCACGTTGCCCCCGGCAGCGCTGGGCCTGTCGGCCACTGTCGGGGCTGCGTGCTTTTTGCTGTTGGCGTTCGGCCTGTTGGTGATGGAGCGCCATCTGGCCCAGGAAAACACTGCGCAATGGCCTGAAGCCGCTACGTTGGCGCAATTGATCCGTGTGGCGATCATCAGCCTGATGCTCGGTGCTTTTTGTCTGTTGTTTGTCGATGAAACCTCGGTATGGCCTGTACGTCTGGCGGTGTTGATCGGTCTGCTGCCGGGGTTGGTGGCGGCAGAACTGTTACTGCGCGCGGTGTTGTCATTGTTCAGCCCGCGCCGCGACCGCCTTGAGCCGGAGCTGTTGGCGCGCAGTTTTGTCGCTGACATGCTGCGCTGGCCACCGCAGCCATTGCTGGCGCTGCAGCACGAATTGCATAACCGCTTCGGTATCGATCTGCGGCAGATCTGGGCTTTCACTTACATGCGTCGGGCGTTCCTGCCGGTGTTGGCTGTGGTTTCGCTCGTTGGCTGGTCGCTGACTGGCATTCACGAAATTGCCCTGCATGGGCGTGGCATCTACGAGCGATTCGGCAAGCCGGTTGAGGTGTTCGGCCCAGGATTGCATATGGGCTTACCTTGGCCATTGGGTCGGGTGTTGAGCGTCGAGAATGGCGTGGTTCACGAGTTGGCCACCAGTGTTGGAGAAACCACAGCCCCCACTCAGGCAGACCCCGCCGAAGGCCCGGCCCCGGCGATTGCCAACCGCTTGTGGGACGCCAGTCACGTGAACGACAAATCCCAGGTGATCGCCAGCAGCCGTGCCGACAAGCAGAGCTTTCAGATCGTCAACATGGACGTGCGTTTTGTCTATCGCATCGGCCTGAGCGATGAGGCTGCGCTGGCCGCGACCTATAACAGCGCCGATGTGCCGATGTTGATTCGCAGCACCGCCAGCCGAATCCTGGTTCACGACTTCGCCTCGCGCACCCTTGACGGTTTGCTTGGCGAGGACAGGGTAGGGCTGGCCGAAGAGATCGGCCGCGCGGTTCAGGCTGACCTGCAAAAACTCGACAGCGGCGTGGAAATTCTCGCCACGGTGGTCGAGGCGATTCATCCTCCGGCCGGTGCAGCCAATGCCTATCACGGCGTGCAAGCGGCGCAGATTGGCGCGCAAGCCTTGATCGCCCGTGAACGTGGCGCCGCCGCCGAGGCCACCAATCAGGCGCAGTTGCAGGCCAGCATCGCCCGCGATCAGGCGATAGCCAGTGCCCGAGAAATCAATGCTGGCGCCGAGGCCGCGGACCTGAAATTCAATGCCGAACAGAAAGCCTATGCCAGCGCTGGCCAGGCCTTTGTGCTGGAGCAGTATTTCAGTCAGTTGTCCCAGGGTTTGGCCAACGCCAGATTGCTGGTGCTCGATCATCGTCTGGGCGGCAGCAGCAATGCGCCGACCATCGACCTCCGTACTTTCACGCTGCCTGTTGACCCTGCACCGTCGCGTAAAACCGCTCAGCCAGGAGCTGCCAATTGAGCCAGTCCCATACCCACGATCACGATCACCACGATCACGGCCATGGCGGGCACCACCACGGCCACCATCATCACGGCGATCCGCAGGAGGCTGGGCCATTCCCGTGGCGTCGGATGGGTTGGGCGGCATTGCTGGTAGCGTTTGCGGTCGCTGCCGCAAGCCTGGTGCAAGTACGCTCGGGTGAAGCCACGGTAATCACGCGCTTCGGCAATCCATCGCGAGTCTTGCTGGAACCGGGACTGGGTTGGCGCTGGCCGGCACCGTTCGAAGCAGCGATCCCGGTGGATCTGCGGCTGCGCACCACATCCAGCGGTTTGCAGGATGTGGGCACAAGGGACGGATTGCGCATCATCGTTCAGGCCTATGTCGCGTGGCAGGTGCAGGGCGATCCGGACAATGTGCAACGTTTCATGCGCGCAGTGCAGAACCAGCCCGATGAAGCCGCGCGGCAGATTCGTACCTTTGTCGGCTCCGCACTGGAAACCACCGCCAGTAGTTTTGATTTGGCGAACCTGGTCAATACCGATGCCAGCCAGGTGCGTATTGCCGATTTCGAAGCACAACTGCGCAAGCAAATCGATCAGCAGTTGCTCACCACTTATGGTGTGCGTGTATTGCAGGTCGGCGTCGAACGATTGACGCTGCCTTCGGTGACGCTTACAGCGACGGTCGACCGGATGCGCGCCGAGCGTGAAACCATCGCTACTGAACGCACGGCAATCGGCAAGCGTGAAGCTGCGCAAATTCGTTCCGCCGCCGAGCGTGATGCGCGAATTGTGCAGGCCGATGCCACAGTGAAAGCAGCGAATATCGAAGCGCAATCGCGGGTTGAAGCGGCGCAGATTTACGGCCGCGCCTACGCGGGATCGCCGCAGCTCTACAACTTGCTGCGCTCACTCGACACCCTGGGCACGGTGGTAACGCCAGGGACCAAGCTGATTCTGCGCACCGACGCCGCACCGTTCCGAGTGTTGGTTGACGGTCCGCCGAGCCTCGACAACAAGTCCGGATCGCAGCCATGAGTTTGGTTCCACGTGGAACAAATGAGTTGAACAGCCCCTGGATTCAGGCCGGGCGGTTGGCGTTTCTCGCCTTGTATGCAGTGACGGTATTGGCGGCATTGGCGTGGGCGTTTTCCAATGTGCGGCAGATCGATCCGCAAAATCGTGCGGTGGTTTTGCATTTCGGAGCGCTGGATCGCATTCAGAATGCAGGGCTGTTATTGGCTTGGCCGCAACCGTTCGAGCAGGTGATTTTGTTGCCAGCGGCGGATCGAGTGATCGAGCGTCGAGTGGAAGGTTTGTTGCGCAGTGGTGCCGCGATGCAGGCAGATCGCGTGGCCAGTTTTGCCACGCCCATCAGCGATGCCCTTGCAGGCTCCGGCTATCTGTTGACGGGTGATGCCGGTGTGGTGCAACTGGATGTGCGGGTTTTCTACAAAGTCACCGAGCCCTATGCGTTCGTGCTTCAGGGCGAACACGTGTTGCCGGCGTTGGATCGACTGGTGACCCGCAGTGCGGTAGCGCTCACGGCGGCGCGGGATCTGGACACCATTCTGGTCGCTCGCCCGGAATTGATCGGCGCTGACAGTCAGGCGGCGGAACGACGCGAGCGCTTGCGAGGCGATCTGGTGCAGGGCATCAACCAACGCCTTGCCGAGCTCACCGCGACGGGGCAGGGACTGGGGATAGAAGTGGCACGGGTCGATGTGCAATCGAGCCTGCCAGGCCCGGCGGTCAATGCCTTCAATGCGGTCCTGACAGCCAGTCAGCAGGCCGATAAAGCCGTGGCCAATGCGCGTACCGAAGCCGAAAAGCTGACGCAAACCGCCAACGAGCAAGCCGACAGAACACTGCAAGTGGCCCATGCCCAGGCCAGTGAACGACTGGCCAAAGCATCCACCGATACGGCCACGGTGTTGAGCCTGGCCAAAGCGCAACAACAGGGCATTGAGCCGCAAATGCTGCTGCGCATTTATCGTGAGCGTATGCCGAAGATTCTCGGTCAGGCCGGTTCGGTCACGACGGTCGATCCCAAAGACGATTCCCGCCTGATCATTCAGGGAGCTGCACAATGACTGTTCAATCCGCCGCTGTACCGAGCCTGTTGTCTTCGGCCGAACAGCGCCGCGCCGCGCGCCAGTTGACCCTGGCCATGCTCGCATTGGGCTTGCTTGCCTTGGGATTGGTCTGGCGCTGGTTGTCGCCGGAGCAAACCGGCGTCAGTCAGTTGCTGCTGGGTTTTGCCTCGTTGCTGGTCGCCGTACCGGTCATGCGCTCGGCCTGGTACAGCCTGCGTTATCCAAGCCTGCACGGCATCACCGATCAATTGATTGCCCTGGCCATGCTGGGTGCCTGGGCCACCGGTGATCTGCTGACGGCGGCCCTGTTGCCGATCATCATGATCTTCGGTCACGTACTGGAGGAGCGCAGCGTGATCGGTTCCCAGGAGGCGATTCACGCCCTCGGCAAACTGACTCGCAGCCACGCGCGCAAGGTGCAGGTGGACGGCTCCATCATCGAAGTCGACAACGGTACGCTCAAGGCGGGCGACCTGGTCGAAGTGCGAGCGGGGGACCGGGTGCCGGCGGATGGTCGAGTGTTGTCCGGCCAGGCCAGCCTGGACACCGCCTCCATTACCGGCGAATCGGTACCGATGGAGGCGGGCGTCGGCATGTCGGTGTTCGGTGGCGCAATTAACCTCGACGGTTTGCTGCGAATCGAAGTGACCCGCACCGGCCAGGAATCGACCCTGGGAAAAGTCATCGCCCTGATGCAAAACGCCGAGCGCTCGAAGCCGCCGATCACTCGTCTGCTGGAGCGTTACGCCGGCAGCTATATGGTGCTGGTGTTGCTGCTGGCGGCGGTGACCTGGTTCATCACCAACAACGCTCAAGCGATGCTCGCGGTGTTGGTGGCGGCCTGTCCTTGTGCGCTGGTGTTGTCGGCGCCGGCCACGGCGATTGCCGGGGTGGCGGTAGCGGCACGTCACGGGATTCTGATCCGCAGTTCTGCGTTCCTCGAAGAGTTGGCCGACCTGACTTCGCTGGTGGTCGACAAGACCGGGACGCTGACCTTCGGCACCCTGCGCCTGCAATCCATTGACAGTCCGTTGGAGGATCGCAGCCATGTCCTGGCGCTCGCCGCCAGCCTGGGCTCGGCCAGCAGTCACCCGGTCAGCCGTGCGCTCGCGGGGTTGGTGGCCCAGGAGCATTTCCTGTTGCTCTCTGACATCCATGAGCGCCAGGGGCTGGGCGTGGTGGCGATGACCGAGCAGGGCGAAGCGGCGCTCGGCCGGCCGGAGTTGTTTGCGCAACTGGGCATCAGCACAACGGCGGCTCCCGATCATGACGGTCCGATTGCCGGGCTGGCGCTCAACGGCGAATTCCTTGCCTGGCTGTTGTTGGCCGACAGCGTCAAACCCGAGGCGCAGTTTGCCCTGGGTGAGTTGCGCGACCTTGGACTGGGTCGCCAGTTGTTGCTCACCGGTGACCGGCATAGCGTCGCGCAAACGCTCGCTCGGGATGTCGGGATCAGTGACGTCGAAGCGCAAGCCCTGCCCGAAGACAAACTGAACCGCGTGCTCAAGGAAATCGACAGCGGCTTCCGGCCGATGGTGGTCGGCGATGGGATCAACGACTCCCTGGCGCTCAAGGCCGGCGTGGTGGGTGTAGCCATGGGCGCGGGCGGTGCGGACATCGCCCTGGCATCGGCTGACATCGTGCTGATCGGCAGTGACCTGCGCCGCCTTGGCACTTGCGTGCGCCTGAGTCGTCAGTGCCGCCAAACGTTACAGGTGAATGTGATCATCGGGTTGGGCTGGACCCTGGCGATCGTGGCCTTCGCCGCGTTCGGTTGGCTCGGCGCTGCCGGGGCGATGATTGCGGCGTTGCTGCATAACCTCAGCACCCTGTTGGTGTTGGGCAATGCCGGTCGTTTGCTGCGGTTCCAGGAGCCGTTGCTCAAGCTCAAGGATGAAGCCTGAAGGCGAATGCTCTAAACCGGGTCATCACAGGGCTTCAACTTTTTAGAACTGTGCGCCCGGTTCGTAGTCACTGAAGATGAGGGCACATCATTTTTTGCGTTCGCGGCGGCAGGTGTAGGCGTCGCGAATCATTGAAAAGGGCTATTAATTCGATAGCCAGCTATTTTTCAAAGATGGTCTACCCTCTGTTTAGACGTCTGAAACAAGGGGGATTCTCCATGCTCGCGCATCTTCCACCGGCCTTACAGAATCTGCAATTACCGCTTCGCCTGAGACTCTGGGATGGCCATGAATTCAATCTGGGGCCGACGCCCAGTGTCACGATTGTGGTCAAGGACCCACAAATGGTCAGCCAGTTTACCCATCCAAGCCTGGACGCCCTTGGCGCTGCATATGTCGAAGGCAAACTGGAACTCGAAGGCTCCATCAGCGATGTGATCCGTGTCTGCGATGAATGGAGCCAGGCGTTGCTGGATGAAAACGACGACAATCAGCCGGTTCGTAGCGCCCACGATAAAGAGATGGACGCCAAGGCGATCTCCTACCACTACGACCTTTCCAACGCGTTTTATCAGCTGTGGCTCGACAGCGACATGGCGTATTCCTGCGCTTATTTCGAGACCGGCAGCGAAACCCTCGAGCAGGCCCAGCAAGCCAAGTTCCGTCATTTGTGCCGCAAGCTGCGTCTGCAGCCCGGCGAATATTTGCTGGATGTGGGTTGCGGGTGGGGTGGGTTGGCGCGTTTTGCGGCGCGGGAGTTTGGCGCGAAAGTGTTCGGTATCACCCTCAGCAAGGAACAGTTGGCCCTGGCCCGGGAGCGCGTAAAAGCGGAGGGCCTGGAGGACCTGGTCGAACTGCAACTGCTCGACTATCGCGATCTGCCGCAGGATGGCCGTTTCGACAAAGTGGTCAGCGTCGGTATGTTCGAACACGTGGGCCACGCCAATCTGGCGGAGTACTGCAAGAATCTGTTCGGTGCGGTGAAAGAGGGCGGCCTGGTGATGAACCACGGGATTACCGCCAAGTACACCGATGGCCGTCCGGTGGGACGCGGTGCCGGTGAATTCATCGAGAAATACGTGTTCCCCAACGGCGAGCTACCGCACCTGTCGATGATCTCTGCCGAGATCAGTGAAGCCGGACTGGAAATCGTCGACGTCGAGAGCTTGCGCCTGCACTACGCGCGCACTCTGGATCACTGGAGCGAACGCCTGGAAGACAACCTCGAAGCGGCCTCCAAACTTGTACCGGAGCAAGTCCTGCGCATCTGGCGGCTGTACCTGGCCGGTTGCGCTTACGCGTTTGCCCGGGGCTGGATCAACCTGCACCAGATTCTCGCGGTGAAGGCCCACGCCGATGGCAGTCATGAACTGCCATGGACCCGTGACGATATCTACCTCTAGAGAATCGGTGAAATAAGCCGGGCGACCCGCATGCCGACCTGCTGCAGGCGGTGGGTCTCCCGGCCTTCTCCCTTGGCGATTTCGTGGGCGTTGGCGAAGTCATCGTTGAGCATCTGTTCCACCTCGGCGGCAAAGGCGCGGTCGACGGTCAGCAACATCACTTCGAAATTCAGCCGGAACGAACGGTTGTCCAGGTTGGCGCTGCCGATGGCGCTGATTTCGCTGTCGATCAACACCACTTTCTGGTGCAGGAATCCGGGTTCGTAACGGAACACCCGCACACCGGCGCGCACAGCCTCGAAAGCGTAGAGGCTGGAGGCGGCGTAGACGATTCGGTGGTCGGGCCGGGACGGCAACAGCAGGCGCACATCCACACCGCGCAGCACTGCCAGGCGCAACGCTGCGAACACGGCTTCATCGGGGATGAAGTACGGGCTGGTAATCCAGACCCGCTCTGTCGCCGCATGGATCGCTTCGACAAAGAACAATGAACAGGTTTCACAGGCGTCTGCCGGCCCGCTGGCGAGCAACTGGCACAGCACGCCATCTTCCGGATAGACCTCCGGCAGGATCAGCGGCGGTAGCGCACGAGCCACCCAGAACCAGTCTTCGGCGAAAGACTCCTGCATGCACGCAACCACCGGTCCGCGCACTTGCACGTGGGTATCGCGCCAAGGGGCCAGGGGTGGTTTCTCGCCCATGTATTCGTCACCGACGTTGTGCCCGCCGACGAAGCCGAGAATGCCGTCCACCACCACGATCTTACGGTGGTTGCGGAAGTTCACCTGAAAGCGATTGAGCCAGCCACTGCGGGTGGCGAAGGCTTTGACCTCGACCCCGCCATCACGCAAGGCCTGCACGTAGCCATGGGGCAGGGAGTGGCTGCCGATTCGGTCATACAACAGATAGATCGCCACGCCTTCGGCGGCTTTCTTCAACAGCAAAGTCTGCAGGCGTTGTCCGAGGCGGTCGTCGTGGACGATGAAAAACTGGATCAGCACGGCTTCTTTTGCCTGGCTGATGGCATCGAAAATGGCCTCGAACGTCGACTGACCGTTGATCAACAGCCGCGTCTGGTTATTGGCCAGGCAGGGCATGTGTCCGAGCTTTGGCATCGCTCTGAGTGAGGCGTAGGCAGAAGAAGCGCGGGCAGTCAGGGCTTCTTCTACCCAGGGTCGCCAGTTGAGTTCGGAAACAGCCTTGCGCATCTCCTCGTTAGCCTGCCGCCGGGCCTTGATGTAGCCATCAAAGGTGCTGCGGCCGAACATCAGGTACGGGATCAACGTCAGGTAAGGGATGAAAAACAGCGACAGGGCCCAGGCGATCGAGCCTTGGGCGGTACGGACGGTCAACACGGCGTGTATGGCCGCGATCATGCCCAGCGAGTGCAACAGGGCGATGGTATAACCGAAAATATGCGGTCCGAAATAATCCATGGGGGCTGCCTTGCTCCTGAAGATTCAGTGCTTAACAGACCATGTTCCGTGCAGAATGTCGCTAATTAATTGGCCCATGAACCGAAGCCCGCGGCTGACGTCTAACGGCCACTACTGATCAGGAGTTTCTCGATGAACGTTCGTCTGCTGGGTTTGGCCATGGCACTGGGTTTGGCACTTCCTGTGGCGGCTCACGCGCAAATGCTGCAACCAGGATTGTGGGAGCTGACCACGAGCAACATGAAGGTCGACGAGCAGAATATGCCGGACCTGCAATTGATCCTCGGCCAGCTCCAGAACCAGATGACCCCCGAGCAGCGTGCAATGCTGGAAAAACAGGGCATCACCATGGGCGGCAAAGGGATCCGGGCGTGCCTGACCCCTGAGCAGGTCAAGACCGACAACATCCCGCTGACCGATCCGCAATCGGGCTGCAAACAGGAAATCACCGACCGCTCCGGCAATCAGTGGAAATTCCGTTTCAGCTGCCCGAGAGCCCAGGGTGCCGGTGTGGCGACATTCGTCAGTGATCGCGAGTTCACCACCAAGGTCAACGGGACGTTCAACGCCACTGGCATTCAGCAGAAGGGCAGCCTCGAATCCCGCGCCATCTGGTTGGGACAGGATTGCGGCACTGTGAAGCCAAGAGCTTAAAAGCTTCGCGAGCAGGCTCGCTCCCACATTTGATCTGTGGTGTTCACAAAACCAATGTGGGAGCGAGCCTGCTCGCGAAGGCGTCCATTCAGTCGCCCTGAATTCCCGGCCGACTCAACCACTCACACGCCGCCTCGACAGCCATCCGGCCAAAATCCTCCCCCGTGCGACTGCGCACACTGACGAACCCCCCAACCTGTTCCTTTTCGCCCACCACCACCAGATACGGCACGCTCTGGCTGTGCTGGCGAATCTTGTAGTGAACCTTTTCGTTACGTAGGTCGGCTCTGGCGCGTACGCCCCGTTGGCGCAAGGATTCGGTCACCGCTTGTGCATAAGTCGCCTGGCGATCATCCATGCTCACAACGACCACGTGGGGTGGAACACACCACTGTTGCAGTTCCTGATGGCTGGACCAGCAGGTGCCGTAGATACGCTGTTGTAACGTGCCGTTGATGTGGTCGAGGGTAAACGCCTGCAAGACTTTGGTGGTGGGGACATGCGGTCCATGGCTCTGGTACTCGGTGTCCCCCAGCCGGTACAGCGAGACTGCTTCGCGCACCGGCCGACGACGGATCGAGTGATTGGTCGCTGCCAGTGATTGCATACGCGCTTCGATGAGGGGCAGGTCTGCCGCGGTCAGCGGTGGCTCGACGGCAAACTCGTAAAAGAACCCGTCGCCCAATTCTTTTCCCGCACGCATTTGCGCATGAGGGTGGAGTTGCTTGACCGCCATCGCCAGCATCAAGGCACAGGAGCGGCGCAAGATCTCCAGACCGTCCGGCTCCCGGGGGGTGACAATGCTGACCCGGGCGTCCGCTTCGATCAGGTATTCACAGTCCACCAGTACCCCGTTGACCCTTCCTGCTACGGCCGCGCTGGCCAGTTCGGGGCCGATGCTGGCGGCCACCTCATGCACGGACAGTGGCTGGTCGTATTCACGCAATGAACCATCGGGCAGGGTGATCTGGATCATGGTCGGCGTACTCAGGTGCTTCTAACGAGCGTTATCGCATAAACCGTAGGGGCAAACATTAAGACGTTTGTCGTGGCAGGCGTTCAGCGGTAAATCTCCGGAAGGGTTCTTGCGGATCATGGCTTGCTCAACGCGTTGTACAGGGTGTTGAGGTTGTACTCGAACAGCCCGGTGAAGGTGCTGGCCGGGCCACTCGCCGCCAGGGCATCGGAGTACAGCGTGCCGCCGATCTGCGCGCCGCTTTCATCCGCGATCTGCTTGAGCAGACGCGCGTCCTTGATGTTTTCCATGAACACCGCTTTGACCTTGGCCTGACGAATCTGGGTGATCAGTGTGGCCACTTCCGCGGCTGAAGGTTCGCGCTCGGTGGACAGGCCTTGAGGCGCCATGAACTCGATACCGTAGGCCTGGCCGAGATAACCGAAGGCGTCATGGGACGTCACGATCTTGCGGTTGCCCGGTGGCAGTGAACCGAGTTTGGTCTTGGCTTCGGCGAGCAGGGCGTAGACCTGTTTCAGGTACGCCTGGCTGTTGCGCTCATAGTCGGCGGTGTTCGTCGGGTCGGCGGCGATCAGCGCCTTGGTGATGTTGGCGATGTACAGCTCGGTGTTCGCCAGGTTATGCCAGGCATGCGGGTCGGGAACGGTTTCGCCGTCTTCATCCAGGCTGCGCGGGATGACGCCGTGGCTCGCGCTGATGACCGGCGCCTTGGTCTCGGTACTCGTCACCAGGCGATCCAGCCAGGGCTCGAAACCCAGGCCGTTCTTGATGATGAGCCTGGCTTTGAGCAGCGCCTTGGCATCGTCCGGTGTCGGCTCGTAGGTATGGGCATCCGCGTCCGGGCCGACCATATTGGTGATCTGGATATGCTCCTTGCCGACCTGCCGGGTCATGTCGGCAAGGATGCTGAAGCTGGTGACCACCTGGAGTTTTTCGGCGGCAGACAGCGACATCGACACCATCAAGCTGAACAGCATGAGTAAAGCGCGCATCGGGTAACACCTCATTGGGATGTGAGCAAAGGCGGGCGGCGCAGCAAGCCATGCACCGGCCCGAGCACCACGGACAACAGATACCCTCCGCCGGCCACCAGCACGATTGCCGGGCCACTGGGCAGCGAGTAATAGAACGAAATCAATAAACCCAGCCACACCGAGAGGCTGCCGAGCGAGGCGGCGACGACGATCAGCACCGGCAAGCGGCGACTCCAGAATCGCGCTGCGGCGGCAGGCAACATCATCAGCCCGACCACCATCAACGCGCCGATTGCCTGGAAACCGATGACCAGATTCAACACCACCAACGTCAGGAATACACCGTGGGCCAGTGGGCCGAGTCGGCTGACAGTTTGCAGAAAAAGCGGGTCCAGGGTGTCGAGCAGCAGTGGTTTGTAGATCAATGCCATGGCAATCAGGCTCAGTCCCGAGACCCAAAGCATGCCGGTCAAGGTCGGGCCGTCGACCGCCAGCGCCGAGCCAAACAACAGGTGCAACAGGTCCAGGCGTTTGCCGGCGATGCCGAGAATCAGCACGCCACCGGCCAGGGAAATCGGGTAGATCGCCGCGAGGCTGGCGTCCTCTCGCAGGCCGGTGCGTCGCGTAATCCAGGCCGCGAGGCCAGCCATGCTCAGGCCTGCGCCGAGGCCGCCGATGGTCAACGCCGGGAGGCTCAAACCGGCAAACCAGAATCCCAGAGCCGCGCCGGGAAGGATGCCGTGGGCGACGGCATCGCCGATCAAACTCATGCGCCTGAGGATCAGAAACACCCCAAGGGGCGCCGTGCTGCACGCCAGGAGCAAACCGCCGAGCAGCGCCCGACGCATGAAGACGAACTCCTGGAACGGTTGCCAAAGATGCGCGGCAGCGATCATCAGGCCACCTGCGCTTGAGATGATTGGCGGATCAGTTCGGTACTCGGGCCGAATACGCAGCCACTGCTTTTGATCAGCAACGTGTGCGGGATGTGCTCGCGGACAGCGTCCAGGTCATGGCATACGATCACCAGTGTCCGGCCCTCGAGGTTCCAATCGTGTATGTGCTTCCAGAGCAATGCCTGGCCGAGCTCATCGAGGGCCGCGTGGGGTTCATCGAGCAACAGCAAGGGTGCATCGGTCAGGCTCAACCGTGCGAGCAGGGCGCGTTGCAATTCGCCGCCAGAGAGAGCCATCAACGGTCGATCTTCCAGGCCGTTCAGGTGCCAGTTCGCGAGGGCGTTTTTCAGTCGTTGGCTACGGAGCTCCGATGACTGTTTGTTGCCCCAGAAACCGGCGGTGACTAATGCCTGAAGGCTGATCGGAAATTGCCTGTCCAAGTGTTGTTGCTGGGGCAGGAACGCCACACCGCCTTTAAGTGGAAGGCTCAGTTGCACCTTTCCGGCCAACGGTTTTTGCAGACCGGCGATGACCTTCAGCAGGCTGCTTTTCCCGGAGCCGTTCGCACCGATGATGGCGGTCAGGCTGCCCTGCGACAGTTCGAAGTCCAGCGCTGGCGTGAGCGGCTGCCCCGGTGCGCCCCAGCACAGGGCGTGGCAGCCAATCATGCGACCTCCCAGTTGAAACGGCTTTCGGCCACGGCGTCATGGGCGTGCAGGCTTTCGGCGTGGATGACACGAATATGGAAGGCATTGATGCCTGTGGAGCGTTTCAGGGCCAGATTCAAACGGCGTGCGGCGTCCTCGCAGAACATCAGGTTCTGACCATTGGCCAGAGCAAAGGCCTGTTCGTCGGCGCGTTTTACCGCTGTTTGAACGGCTGTGCCGAGTGCGGCTTCGGCGTCGTTGATGACGGCGATCAGAGGCAAGTCGTCCAAAAAATCAGCCAGCCGTACGCGCAACTTTGCGCTGCTGCGTTGGCTGTGAGGTGTGGCAACGATGCCGTTCGTGGAGCCGAGCCACGCTAAAACGTCGGCGTGTTGCAGTGCCTTGTTGGCGAAATCATCGACGAACTGCCGCTGAATCAACTGTCGAGAAAGGGCTGCGGAACACGGGCAAGTTGAGGAATAAGGCACGTCGATTTTTAGTTCCACGTGGAACATTGCGTTTTTCAAACGTGCTTCGATGCTGATCGGATAGTTTTTCCAGCCATCCAGTGGGCTGATCAGCGCCGGCCTTTTCAGCAACAAATCGGCATTAATGGTTAGGTAAGCGCTGCTGGATAGCCCCTCATGACTCTCAAGAAAACGCTGCAATACCCGCCGCAATAAAGCCGGTGAAAGGTTTTCCTGTTCCAGTAATTCAAGCGCCAGATAGAGTCGTGACATGTGAATGCCACGCGCATTGCCATCGTCGAGGCTTACGCCGACATCGGCCTTTGCATTCAGTCGTTGGCCATCAAACAAAACGGGAAGAGCAATGCCGCACATGCCCACCCACTCCAGTGGCAGGGCTTGGCGTGAGGCCTGCGCGGCGATATCCGGCAGAGTCAGCGCATTCATGAGCAGGTCCATCGTGGGAGTTGATCTGGCATGTTATATTATAACAATGCAATCGACGATGCCTTTTTCATGAACAAGCTTTCATCATGCGCAACCGCCACATGCTCAGCCTGATTTCACGCCATCAACAGAAAAAAGAAGTTTAACAACCGGCGATCCGGCTGCAGGTGAACCTGGCGCTGCTGCCGCCAGAGCTGGAAAACCGGTTGATCGTGGTCCAGCCGACGCGCCGGTTATAGCCAACCCAGGCCTCGCCATCGGAAGCGATGCCAGTGAAAAACGTAAGCTGGCCGTAGCGGCTGTTGGTTTGGGCCCAATAGCGTTTGCCGGCTGTTTCGAAGCCCCGCAGATAGATCGTGTTTCCGGCGGTATTGACGCTGTAGGCGTTGCCATCGGCATCCACGCAGGCCAACAGGTTGGCGCTGCGGGTGCACTTGGCCAGGCTCGGGACCTGGGCCGTCGCGTCGGCAGCCACCAGCAGGGAAAGTATGATCAATGCAGGTTTCAGGACGTTGCGCATGGGGCTTCTCACGAAAGGAACGCGTTCAGCATCCTGTCCTTTGCACCGCCGGGCAAGAGGGGATGGTTTATTTGTACTGTTACAGTATAACATTATGTAAGCCCGACACAGCGACCGGGCATCCCTGTGAGGAATATGCAGATGTCCAATCGACTCCCCGTGACCGTTCTCTCCGGCTTTCTTGGCGCCGGAAAAAGTACACTTCTTAATTACATACTACGTAATCGCGATGGTTTGCGAGTTGCAGTCATCGTCAACGATATGAGCGAAATCAACGTCGATGGCACCGAAGTTCAGCGCGATGTCAGCCTGAATCGCGCCGAAGAACGGTTGGTGGAGATGAGTAACGGGTGTATTTGCTGTACGTTACGTGAAGACTTGCTGGAGGAGGTGAGTCAACTCGCCAGGGAAGGTCGCTTCGACTATCTGCTGATCGAGTCCACCGGTATTTCCGAACCGCTGCCAGTGGCGGAAACCTTTACCTTTCGCGATGAAAACGGCCAGAGCCTCAACGACATTGCACGGCTGGACACCATGGTCACAGTGGTCGATGGCATGAACTTCCTGCTCGATTACCAGGCTGCCGAAAGCCTGGCTTCCCGAGGAGAAACACTAGGGGAAGAAGACGAACGTTCGATTACCGATCTGTTGATTGAGCAGGTCGAGTTCGCTGATGTGATTTTGCTCAGCAAGATCGACTTGATCAGCAGCCACCAGCGCGAAGAACTGATCGCGATACTTGAACGGCTCAACGCCCGGGCGGAAATCATCCCGATGACGATGGGCGAAATCCCTTTGGATAAGATCCTCAACACCGGCCGTTTTGACTTCGAAAAGGCTGCCCAGGCACCGGGATGGTTGCAGGAACTGCGCGGCGAACACGTGCCGGAAACCGAAGAATACGGCATCGCTTCCAGTGCTTACCGGGCTCGCCGGCCGTTCCATCCGCAGCGTTTCTTCAACTTCATCGACGGTCCCTGGGACAACGGCAAGCTGCTGCGCTCCAAGGGCTTTTTCTGGCTGGCGAGCAAGCACATGGATGCTGGCAGTTGGTCTCAGGCCGGTGGCTTGATGCGCTATGGCTTTGCCGGGCGCTGGTGGCGTTTCGTACCGAAAAACCAGTGGCCGCAAGATGAAGAAAGTACCACCGGGATCATGAAAAACTGGACCGCCGACAGCGGGGACTGTCGCCAGGAGCTGGTGTTCATCGGCCAGAACATCGACTTCACGCAACTCACTGCAGAACTGGACGCATGCCTGCTGACCGATGAGGAGATGGCGCTGGGCACAGAGGGCTGGCGTTTGCTGCCTGATCCATTCGGCCCTTGGAACGAAGAGGTTGCCTGATCCTCTACTGGCGCTTCAGGGCTTGAGCCAGGTGCCCTGGCTCTGGGCCTCGCAGTACGGCTGCAAATATGCCGCGTCGGTGGCAACGCCGTAATAGTGAATATCCTGGCGGTAGGGCATATTGGCGGCTTGGGCGTTGCTGCAAATACCAAATGCGCCGCCGGGGCATTGATCGACATACTGCACCTCGACTTTCTGCCCCGCCAGGTTCGGCTGGCAGAAACCATCGGCGAAGAGTTTTGGCGGGATGTTGCGGTTCTGCTGGCAAACCTGGACATCAAGCCGCTCGGTCTGGCTGTGAACCACACAAGCCTGGGCCAGCGCCTCGCCTGAAACGAGTGCCAGGAGCAACGACAAGCCAATCAACCGCATCCATCACCTCCTCAGAAATCATCGACCATGCTGCAGAATATCCCCACTCATGTCATTGCCGGCCCGTTGGGCGCCGGCAAGACCAGCCTGATCAAGCACCTGCTGGCCCAGCGCCCGGCTGGCGAGCGGTGGGCGGTGTTGATCAACGAGTTTGGCCAGATCGGTCTCGACGCTGCGCTACTGACCCGGGACGCCGATGGTATCGCACTGGGGGAAGTGGCCGGGGGCTGCTTGTGTTGCGTCAACGGTGCACCGTTTCAGATTGGTCTTGGGCGTTTGCTGCGCAAGGCGCAACCGGATCGGCTGTTCATCGAGCCCTCGGGGCTGGGGCATCCGGCGCAGTTGCTCAGGCAATTGAGCGAAGCGCCGTGGCAAGGCGTGTTGGCTGTCCAGCCTTGTGTACTGGTGTTGGATGCCCAGGCGCTCGCCGCTGGCAAACCGCTGCCGGATGTTCAACATCAAACGCTGGGCCATGCGGGATTGCTGCTGTTGAACAAGTCTGAAGGTCTCGACGAAGACAGTCGCCAGCGAATCGCCGGGCAATTGCCGCCTCTCCCCCTGTGCTGGACACAACAGGCGGCTTTACCCTTGAGCGAGTTGCCGGGGCTGAATGCCAAAGCGCGGGCAGGTGTGGATAACTTCGTCGTGCCCAAGGGCCTGGCGCAGCTGCCGGCGGTCTGGAGCGACCCCGCGTTGCCCATTTGCCTGAGTCAGGAACAGGACGAAGGCTGGAGCATCGGATGGCGTTGGCACCCAAGCCAGGTGTTTGATGCCGCTCTGATTGGCCGGTGGCTTGAAAGCCTTGGCTGGAGGCGGGCAAAGCTGGTTATCCACAGCGCCCACGGGTGGGTCTCGGTGAATGCGGTGGATAACTCGGTGCTGGACTGGCAGCCCAGTGAATGGCGGCAGGATTCGCGTATCGAGCTGATTTTCAGTGAGGCGCGGAATGCAGAACGACTGCAGCATGAGCTGGCAGCGTGCCGATCCGGATCGGGTTAACGGCTCACGGCCGCCACTTGGTATGGTCCTGACGCCACTGGCTCAGCTCGATCACTTCCGCGCGAGGTTTCGCTACTTCGACCACAGGTTCGGTTTCATCGAAGGGGACCGGGTAGGGCGCCAGCTCGATCTGTGCACTGTGTGTGCCGAACTGAGTGATGGTGCCGTTGTGGCGGGTTTCGCCCGTCACGGTGAATTCGAAGTTATACACACGGGCCAGGCGTCGGCGACCACTGGCATCCTTGATGAACGCGATTCTTTTCAAGGCCACGTTGCCGTCCAGCAATTCGATCCCGAGTTTGCCGCAATGCTGCTTGACCCGCTCCAGTGCGCGCTCGCGCAAGCCGTGGTTGTGCCATAGCCATGCGCCGGCAGTGGCGAACAGCATCAGCACGAATATATTTCCAAGGGTCAGCATCAACAGGGTGCTCCAACAAGATAGTGTCAGCTTAACTGCGTCGCTGGTCTGTCGTACAGGCTGCGTTTAGTCGCATACTGCGCGGCTAGAATTTCAATCGTTTTACGGAAATCCACCGCATGAAACGTACTCCGCATTTGCTCGCTATCCAGTCCCACGTGGTATTCGGTCACGCCGGCAACAGTGCCGCGGTTTTCCCGATGCAACGGGTCGGGGTGAATGTCTGGCCGCTCAACACTGTGCAGTTCTCCAATCACACCCAGTACGGTCAGTGGGCCGGTGAAGTGCTGGCGCCGCACCAGATCCCCGACCTGGTCGAAGGTATCGCGGCGATTGGCGAGCTGGGCAACTGCGATGCGGTGCTCTCCGGTTACCTCGGCAATGCGGCCCAGGGCCGGGCGATCCTGACGGGGGTGGCGCGGATCAAGTCGATGAATCCCAAGGCGCTGTACCTGTGTGACCCGGTCATGGGACATCCGGAGAAGGGCTGCAGTGTTCCGGCGGAGGTCAGTGATTTCCTGTTGGAAGAGGCCGCCGCCGTGGCGGACTTCATGTGCCCGAACCAGTTGGAGCTGGACAGCTTCTCCGGGCGCAAGCCGCAATCGCTGTTCGATTGCCTGGCCATGGCGCGTGCATTGCTGGTGCGCGGCCCGAAAGCGGTGTTGGTCAAGCATCTGGACTATCCAGGCAAATCGGCAGAGGTCTTCGAGATGCTGCTGGTGACGGCTGAAGGCAGCTGGCATTTGCAGCGCCCGTTACTGGCGTTCCCGCGTCAGCCGGTGGGCGTGGGCGATCTGACGTCCGGTCTGTTCCTGGCGCGTGTGCTGTTGGGCGACAGCCTGGTGGCCGCGTTCGAGTTCACAGCGTCGGCGGTGCATGAAGTGCTGCTGGAAACCCAGGCCTGTGCCAGCTACGAGTTGGAACTGGTACGGGCTCAGGACCGGATTGCCCATCCGCGGGTACGGTTCGAGGCTACACCCATCAGTCTCTGATTCGGCGCTGCCCCAATCGCGAGCAGGCTCGCTCCCACATTGGATCTTTGTCGTACACAAAATCTGTGTCCACTGAAATCAACTGTGTGCGAGCCTGCTCGCGATGGGGGCTAGAGTCGCGACAAGATTCAGACGTCGCCCTTGATCTCCTGATAGCGCTTTTCCGACTCCTGACGAATCTGTCGGCGCTGCTGCGCCTGCATGTAACGACGCTTGTCTTCGCTATTCTGCGGTTGCAGCGGTGGTACTGATGCTGGTTTACGCTGGTCATCCACCGCGACCATGGTGAAGAAGCAACTGTTGGTGTGGCGCACCGAGCGTTCACGGATGTTCTCGGTCACCACTTTGATGCCTACTTCCATGGAGGTATTGCCGGTGTAGTTGACCGAGGCGAGAAAGGTCACCAGTTCGCCGACATGGATCGGCTCACGGAAAATGACCTGATCCACCGACAGGGTCACCACATAGCGGCCGGCATAACGGCTGGCGCAGGCGTAGGCCACTTCGTCGAGGTATTTGAGCAGGGTACCGCCGTGAACATTGCCAGAGAAGTTGGCCATGTCGGGGGTCATCAATACCGTCATCGACAGTTGGGCGTTTCCGGGTTCCATAGCATTCTCACGGGTCAAGGCCAGGTTTGAGGGATGCACCTCTGCGGGTGCCTCGGCGGTTTTTTCAAACCAACAGTTATCGGGACGCCGGGTGCCGGGTCGCCGTCACGCCGGATCGATCTGTTTCCATATATTGCACCGCCTTTCTGTCGGAAGTCGCGGTGTTACGCTGCAAAAGCCCGGACGCAGGGACTTTTCCTACGCGTAAAGCAGACTTTTGTTCGGTTCGATCAGACGTATTCCTGCGTCTGTGAATCGGGCAACTTCAATCAGGGAGCCGCTCGCCATGCATGCCATCAGTTTCATTCAGGATCTGGCAGTGATCATGTTGATCGCAGGTGTGGTCACCGTGGTTTTCCATCGCCTGAAACAACCGGTGGTACTGGGATACATCGTCGCCGGCTTCATCATCGGCCCGCACACCCCGCCATTCGGCCTGATCCATGATGAAGAAACCATCAAGACCCTGGCCGAGCTCGGTGTGATATTCCTGATGTTCTGCCTGGGTCTGGAATTCAGTCTGCGCAAGTTGTTCAAGGTCGGCGCCACGGCGTTCATCGCGGCATTCCTGGAAATCGTGCTGATGATCTGGATCGGCTACGAGATCGGTCGCTGGTTCGACTGGAACACCATGGACTCACTGTTCCTCGGCGCGATCCTGGCGATTTCCTCGACCACCATCATCGTCAAGGCGCTCAACGATCTGAAGTTGAAGAACGAGCGATTTGCCCAGTTGATATTCGGTGTGCTGATCGTCGAGGACATTCTGGGCATCGGCATCATCGCGCTACTGTCCAGCATCGCGGTCAGCGGTACGGTCAGCTCCGGCGAAGTGTTTTCCACGGTCGGCAAACTGTCGCTGTTCATGATCGTCGCGTTGGTCATCGGCATCCTGATGGTGCCGCGGCTGTTGGCCTACGTCGCCAGATTCGACAGCAACGAAATGCTGCTGATCACGGTACTGGGCCTGTGTTTTGGCTTCTGCCTGCTGGTGGTCAAGCTTGAATACAGCATGGTCCTCGGGGCATTCCTGATCGGCGCGATCATGGCTGAGTCCCGGCAACTGCTGAAAATCGAGCGTTTGATTGAACCGGTTCGCGATCTTTTCAGTGCGATTTTCTTTGTGGCCATCGGGCTGATGCTCGATCCGGCGATCCTGCTTCAGTACGCCTGGCCAATCGCCGTAATCACCGTAGCCGTGGTGCTCGGCAAGATGTTGTCCTGCGGCCTTGGTGCATTTATCGCCGGCAATGACGGACGTACCTCGCTGCGGGTCGGGATGGGGCTTTCACAGATTGGCGAATTCTCTTTCATCATCGCGGCACTGGGCATGACGTTGCAGGTCACCAGCAACTTTTTATACCCCGTGGCTGTGGCGGTTTCGGTGATCACAACCCTGCTGACGCCCTATCTGATTCGCGCGGCTGATCCATTGTCGATCAAGCTCGCCGGCGCCATGCCAGAACGTCTGGGACGGGTGTTGGGGATGTATGGCGAATGGCTGCGCAGCATCCAGCCTCAGGGTGAGGGTGCGTTACTGGCATCCATGATTCGGCGGATTTTGTTGCAGGTGGGAGTCAATCTGGCGCTCGTGATCGCAATCTTCTTCTCGGGCGCGTATTTCGCCGAACGCATGTCGGCCTACCTGCAAGCCTGGATCAGCGACCCGAGCTGGCAAAAGGCATTGATCTGGGGTGGGGCGCTGCTGTTATCGCTGCCTTTTTTGATTGCGGCGTACCGAAAGCTAAAGGCACTGTCGATGTTGCTGGCGGAAATGGGCGTGAAGCCGGAGATGGCCGGGCGCCACACGCAGCGAGTGCGCCGGGTGATCGCCGAAGTGATCCCGATCCTGTCGCTGCTGGTGATCTTTTTGCTGTTGGCAGCCTTGTCGGCCAGTATTCTGCCGACCAACAAGTTGCTGATGCTGATCGCCGTGGTCGCGGCCGCCGTGGCGGCGCTGCTGTGGCGTTGGTTCATTCGTGTGCATACGCGGATGCAGGTGGCGTTGCTGGAAACCCTCGACAATCACAAGGAGTCGTCCGGGCACTGACCACCCAGCGGCGTTGACTGGGTCAGCTTTCCAGCCAGACGTCCCGTGCCCAGTGCCACACCGACTCCCAGGTTTCTTCGGCGATCAGCTCTTCTTCGGCCTGCCAAAGCACCACGGTGCCGTCTTCTTCGACGCAATAGTAGTCATCACCGTCCTGGCAGATCGGGATCAGGCTGCGATCGACGCCGGCGTCCCAGGCGTTGGCGGCAACGTCGGGCAGGTAGGTGTGGGATTGCGGGTCGGTCACGGTGACCGGTTCCAGGCTGCCGTAGACGACGTCGCTGACGGTCAGCAGAAACTCTCTGAAGACGAACGGAATGTCGATGAACAGTTGTTCTTCGATTTCGACCAGCAGGTCTTCGTCGGGCAGTTCCAAGGGGACCGGTACCGGTTCGTTGGCTTCACGCAGTTGTTCGATGATTTCTTCCACGTCCGGGATCCTCTTGCTTGTATGGCGCGGTTTATATGGGGCGGTTTATACAGTAGCTTGCTATAGATGCAACCGCGAAATAGAAAACCCCGGCCTGGGCCGGGGTTTTGTTTACAGCAGATGAAGTTCTACGCGGGATCAGCCGTTCTGGCGGATACCGGCCACCAGCCAAGGCTGGTTTTCGCCCTGTGCACGTTCCATGTTCCAGCTTTCGCTGAAGACTTCGCCCTGGTCGAAACGCGAGGTTTTCGACACCCCAGTGAACGTCAGGGTGGCGATGGTCTTGTCGGCGCGATCGTCCACACCGTCCAGCTGTACATTGAGGTTATCGATGTAGGTGGACTGGAAACCGTCGCCCAGGTCTGCACGCTCACGCTTGAGGAACTCCAGCATTTGCGGAGTCACGAACTCGGCGATCTTGTCCATTTCGTTGGCGTCCCAGTGCTGTTGCAGGGACTGGAAGTGATTGCGCGCCGCTTCGACGAAGTTTCTTTCGTTGAACCAGGCTGGCGCGTTGATCACCGGGCGAGCGGCAACAGGTGCTGCCGAGCCACCGAAGATCGAACCGCCGGCAGGCTTTTGTTCGAACGCTTCACGTTGCATCGGCGCATGGCCGGCCGGAGCGTACTGCTCCTGCTGCTTGCGACGACGGGCGGCGATAAAGCGGAAGACCAGGAACGCAATGACGGCCATGATCAGGATGTCGAAGATCTGCATGCCCTGGAAGCCGTCACCCATGAACATGGAGGCCAGCAGGCCACCGGCCGCGATACCGGCCAATGGGCCGAGCCAGCGCGAAGCGCCACCGGCCTTGGCAGCGGCGCCAGCGGCACCGGCAGCACCAGCGGTCGCCGCAGCGCCGCCCATGCCTGGAGAAGAAGGAGCCATCTGGCTGGTCTGGTGAGTCGGCGCAGCGCCTGCGCTTTTGCCACCACCGAAGCGCTTGGCGGCATTGACGTCGAGACTCATCGTCAGGCCGATGCACAACGCCATGGCGATGCTAAGAAAACGTTTCATAAAGGGAATTCCCATTTGTGGAAGGCACGCGCGCCATGTTGCACAGGTGAAGTGTTACTGGCTAGCGGCAGAGTGTTTCGGGCTTTTGCCTGACAGGTCGTGTTCAGCTCCCGTCAGTGCAAGAAGGCCTTTTGACTTTGATCTGTCAGATGAGTGGATAGGGTTTGTAGGACGGTCGCCTAGCGTCGCAGAGCCAGCATGACCACCCCGGCCGTGATCAGGCCGATTCCGCCCCATTGGCGCAGGTCGAGTTTTTCACCCAGCAGGACAACGCCAAGAACAGCCACCAGCACCACGCTGAGTTTGTCCACTGGGGCAACCAGTGACGCCGGACCGACCTTAAGTGCGCGGAAATAGCAGACCCACGATGCACCGGTGGCAAGGCCCGACAACAGCAGGAACAGGTAGCTCTTCGCAGAGATCGATCCCAATGACTGATATTGGCCCGTGGCGTACAAAATCAAGGCCAGGCTGACCAATACCACTATCGTACGCAGCAGGGTGGCGAAGTCGGAGTTGACGTTTTCGATGCCCACTTTCGCGAAAATGGCGGTCATTGCCGCGAAAGCCGCCGATAACAGGGCCCAGAATGTCCAGGAAGAAAAAAAGCCCGAGCCCATTTTTCAGTGCCTTTAGTCAGTGCGACCTAAATAGCTTCCAGCTTGGCGTAACCCAGCATCAGCCACTTGCTGCCTTCGCTGAAGTTCACCTGCACCCGGGCCTGAGCTCCGGCGCCTTCGAAGTTCAGAATCACGCCATCGCCAAACACCGAGTGGCGCACAGTCTGGCCCAGGCTGAAGCCGGTCTGCGGAATCTCGCTGCCGCTGAACAGGTTGCTGCCACTCATCGACTGGTTGCCACCGAACGGACGGCTGACGCTGTTGGACAGCCGCACCTCCTGAATCAGGCCTTTCGGAACTTCACGTACGAAGCGCGACACCTTGTTGTAGGTCTCGCTGCCATAAAGGCGTCGGGTTTCAGCATAGGTCATCACCAGGTTCTGCATGGCCCGGGTGATGCCTACGTAGGCCAGACGACGTTCTTCCTCAAGGCGGCCAGGCTCCTCCAGGCTCATCTTGTGCGGGAACAGACCTTCTTCCATGCCCACCAGGAACACGTAAGGGAATTCCAGGCCCTTGGCGCTGTGCAGGGTCATCAGCTGGATGCTGTCTTCGTGCTCGTCGGCCTGGGTGTCGCCAGCCTCCAAAGACGCGTGACCGAGGAACGCCGCCAATGGCGTCAGGTCTTCGTCTTCTTCACTGTTTTCGAAGTTGCGCGCGGCGCTGACCAGTTCCTCAAGGTTTTCTACCCGTGCCTGGCCTTTCTCGCCTTTTTCCGCTTCGTGATAGGCAATCAGCCCCGACTGCTCGATGACGGTCTGGGTCATCAGGTGCAGTGGCATTTCCATGCATTTGGCGGCGAGGTTCTCGATCAGCTCGATAAACGCGCCCAAGGCGCCGGCCGCACGACCGGTCAGGCCTTTGTTGGCCACCAGTTGGCGCATCGCTTCCCACATCGATACATCGCTGTGGCGCGCATGGTCGCGGATCGCTTCGACGGTTTTCTCGCCGATGCCACGGGCCGGCACGTTGATGACCCGTTCCAGCGCGGCATCGTTGCCACGGCCTTCGAGCAAGCGCAGGTAGGCCATGGCGTTCTTGATTTCGGCGCGTTCGAAGAAGCGCTGACCGCCATAGATGCGGTAGGGAATGCGCTCGCGCAGCAGGGCTTCTTCCAGAACCCGAGATTGGGCGTTGGAGCGGTACAGAATCGCGATATCGCTGCGAGACAAGCCGGTTTTCAGCGCACTTTCGATGGTTTCGACAACGTAGCGTGCTTCGTCGTGCTCGTTGAAGGCGGCGTACAGGTTGATCGCTTCGCCTTCGCCGCCGTCTGTCCACAACTCTTTGCCCAGGCGCCCGGTGTTATTGGCGATCAAGGCGTTGGCAGCCTTCAGGATACCGGCGGTGGAGCGATAGTTTTGCTCCAGGCGAATGGTTACGGCGTCCGGGAAGTCTTCGGAATACTGGTAAATGTTCTCGATTTTCGCGCCGCGCCAGCCGTAGATGGACTGGTCGTCGTCGCCCACCACCATCAGGCTGTCGCCACCCTTGGCCAGCAGGCGCAACCAGGCATATTGCACGGCGTTGGTGTCCTGGAACTCGTCCACCAGGATGTGCCGGAAGCGCTTTTGATAGTGAGCAAGCAGGCCTGGGTGATCGCGCCACAGATCGAGGGCGCGCAGCAGCAATTCGGAGAAGTCGATGACACCCGCACGCAGGCAGGCGGCCTCGTAGGCTTCATAGATGCCGCGCATGGTCGCCAGGAACAGGTCGCCACTGGCCTGGATGTGTTGCGGGCGCAGGCCTTCGTCTTTCTGCCCGTTGATGAACCACTGGGCCTGACGGGCCGGCCAGCGCTGTTCGTCCAGGCCGAGTTCGCGGATCACCCGCTTGACCAGCCGCTGCTGGTCATCGCTGTCGAGAATCTGGAAGGTCTGGCTCAAGCCCGCTTCCTGCCAGTGCGCCCGCAGAAGGCGGTGCGCCAGGCCGTGGAAGGTGCCGACCCACATGCCGGCCGGGTTGATACCCATCAACTGCTCGATGCGCTGGCGCATCTCGGCAGCAGCCTTGTTGGTGAAGGTCACCGACAGAATGGAGTGGGGCGAGGCGTTTTCGACCTGGATCAACCAGGCGATACGGTGCACCAGCACTCGGGTTTTACCGGAACCAGCACCGGCCAGGACCAACTGACGACCCACGGGGGCTGCTACGGCCTGGCGTTGGGCATCGTTGAGGGAGTTCAGCAGAAGGGAGAGATCATCGCGCATCGGGGCATTCTAGGGGGCCGCGACACACCGGGCAAACCCCGCTTCGCTTTAACCGATGAAAGTTATGCGAAGGACGACCGGTCAGTCATCGGCTGCAGGCGTTGGCAGGGCATGCCTTGAGCATTTTCAGTGACATCGGCAGCCGAAAAATTTGGCGATTTATTGATCAGCAGCAGTTTGGTCCGGGCAATTGCTTGTGTATGCTCCGAGCAGTTTCGGGCACATGCTCATCATTATAAGAACAAGAACATCGCCTATGACCCTCAGCTTCGACCTGTCGGGCCCCACTGTGGAACCCCGGGTGATCCGTAAAAAGTACGCCATGGAAATGGCGGTCGAACGCACGCGCCTGTTGTATCAAGGTTCGCTGTTGCCCACGTTGTTCATGCTGATCAATGGCCTGGTCTGTGCCGGTTTGCTCTGGAGCCCGCAGCGCTATTTCCTGGTCAGTGTCTGGCTGGTTTGGTTGTTGTCATTGGTGGCATTGCGAGTGATTCAGGTCGCCGCCTTCGATTCGGCCATTCCCAACCGTCAGGCCCATCCCATTTGGCGACGGATGTTTTTGCTGGGCTCCGGCCTCACCGGTCTGACCCTGGCGGGTGCCGGCATCGCCCTGGTTCCCGCCGATAATTTCATTCAGCAAGCCTGGGTCTTCGGCCTCATCGGTGCCGCGGCGCTCTCGGCCAGTGTGGCTTATGCAGTCAGCTTGCCGGCCTTTCTGTCATTCACCTTGCCCTGCCTGTTGCCGGCCATCGCCTATATGTTTTGGGTGGCTGACGAGCAGCAGCAAGGTTGGGGCTGGTTCGGGCTGATCCTGCTCGGTGCATTGAGCGTGGTTGCCTGGCAAGTCAATCGATTGATCGACCGGGGCTTGATGCGACGCTTTCAGAACCAGGCGCTGATCGAGCATCTGCAACAGGCGCAAAGCTGCAGTGACCAGCTCAATCAGAAGCTGGCCAAGGAAATAGAACAGCGCCGACGTGCCGAGGACGATTTGCGAGAGATCCAGGTCGACCTGGAAAACCGAGTCGCTCAGCGCAGCCTGGAACTGGATGCCGCCAACCAGGCACTGAGCAAGAGTGAAGCGCGTCTGGCGCTGGCATTGAAGGCCAGCGAGTTGGGGTTGTGGGACTGGAATCTGCAAACCGACGAAGTCCATCACACGCAGATTCAGGAATTGTTCGGCCTGGAGCCGGAGCAGGTCACGGCATTATTGCGCCACCTCAAACCGCGCCTTCATCCCGAGGATCTTCCTGCGCTGAAAAGGGCGCTGGTCGAGCATTTGAAGGGTCGCACCGAGGACTATCAAATCGAGTATCGCGTGCGGCATGGCGACGGCCACTGGGTCTGGATCGAGGACCGCGGGCGGGCAGTCGAGCGTGCCGACAACGGCCGGGTGATTCGCATGGTCGGCACTCGCCGCGATATCAGCGCGAGCAAAGGCCTGGAAGAGCAGCGGCAACTGGCGGCGACCGTGTTCGAGGCGGCCAGCGAAGGGATCGTGATTTTCGATCCGAACTACGTCCTGATCGCGATCAATCAAGCCTTCAGTCGGGTGACCGGCTATGACATCGACGACATGATCGGGCGCAATGTCGTTGAGTTGCCATGCAGTCGTGATGCGCGTCGGCATTACGCCGCAATACATCAGGCGCTGGAGCAGCAAGGCAGCTGGCAGGGCGAATTGGTGGAGACCCGCAAGAACGGCGAGATGTATCCACAATGGCTGCAACTGAATGCCGTGCGCGATACCCGGGGAAATGTAAGCCATATTGTGGGCTTCTTCGCTGATCTCTCAGCCCGCCGAGAATCCGAAGAGCGTATGCGCTATCTGACCCATTACGACGAGCTTACCGGTCTGGCCAACCGCGCGATGTTTCGCGAACGACTCAACGAGGCTCATCAACGAGTGCGACAGGGCGGTTATCGCAGCCTGGCGTTGCTGCACATCAATCTCGATCGGTTCAAGCAACTCAACGACAGCCTGGGACATGAAGTCGCCGACCAACTGTTGCAGAAAATGGCCCGGCGACTGGTGAATGCGTTGCCTGAAGCAGACACCATCGCGCGCCTTTCCGGTGATGAGTTTGCCGTGCTGTTCAACGCCTACGGCAACCTGTCGAGCCTGGCCCGGGTGGCGACTCGCCTGGCGAACAAGTTGCGCCTGCCGGTGACCATTGACGGGCATGAGCTGGTGGTCAGCGCGTCGATGGGCATCAGCCTGTTGCCGGACAGCGCTCGGGAAATATCGGCACTGGTCAGTCAGTCGAACATGGCCATGCAGCACGCCAAGCACCTGGGTGGCGATAATTTCCAGTTTTACACCGATAGCTTGCAAGCCAGCACGCTGGAGCGTTTGCAGCTGGAAAACCACTTGCGCAAAGCCATCGAAGACAAACAACTGAAGGTGTTTTACCAACCGAAACTGTGCCTGGCCACTGGCCGGTTGAATGCCGCCGAAGCCTTGGTGCGTTGGGATCATCCGACCATGGGCCGTGTGCCGCCGGGGGATTTCATCGGCCTGGCTGAAGAAACCGGATTGATCGGCCCGATCGGTGAGTTCGTGTTGCGTCAGGCTTGCTGGCAAGCCTGTGAGTGGCAGCGGCAGGGGTTGGAAGCGATTCGGGTGTCGGTCAACCTGTCGGTGCATCAATTGCGCCAGGGCAAATTGGTCAGCCTGGTGCGGCAGGTGCTGGAAGAGACCGGGCTGGCGCCGCAACTGCTGGAGCTGGAACTCACCGAAAGCCAGTTGCTGGACAGCGTCGAACACATCATCGCAACCTTCCAGCAGTTGCGTGATCTCGGGGTGAAACTGGCCATTGACGATTTTGGCACCGGTTACTCATCTCTGAGCTATCTCAAAAGGATCCCGGTGGATTACGTGAAGATTGATCAGGCCTTTATTCGCGGGTTGGGAGAGGGTACCGAGGATGCGGCGATTACCCGGGCCATCATTGCCATGGCTCACGGCCTGAAGCTGAAGGTCGTGGCGGAAGGGGTGGAGCGGGAAGAACAGCTTGAGTTCCTGAAAGCCGAACGCTGCGATGAAGTACAGGGTTATTTGATCAGCCGCCCGGTCGAGGCCGAGACGTTGGCCGGTTTGCTGCACGCGCAAGCCGCAAGCTGACAAGGATACGCAAGGCGCTTTTGTCCATTAAAACGCGCACTCGGCGCACCTGGACAGGCGCCATGGGTGCTACATGAAGCGCGGGCACCTGAAATCGAGGGATTCGGTAACGCATTGAGCAGGCAAAAAGCCAATTCATGTAGTATAACTACAAGCGTGCTACATCCCCGGCACCTGCCAATAACAAAGAGTCCAGCCCTTTGAATCTGCTGCAACACATCGCCCAGTCTCGCCACCTGTTACGCAAGTCGGAGCTCAAGGTCGCCGACCACGTGCTGCTTGATCCTGCGGCCGTGATGCACAGTTCCATGGCCGACCTGGCCCACAGCGTGGGCATCAGTGAACCGACCATCGTGCGGTTTTGCCGTGCCATCGGTTGTTCCGGCTTTCAGGACCTGAAGCTGAAGCTGGCCCAGAGCCTGGCGGCAGGTGCGAGTTTCGGCCAGTTTGCGATTCACGAAGACGATTCGGTCGCCGACTACAGCCTGAAAATCTTCGACACCACCCTGCATACGCTGATGGAGGTTCGCGAGAAGCTCGATCCGCTGGAATTGCAGCGGGCGGTGACGCTGATGTCCCAGGCCCAGCGCGTCGAGTTCTACGGTTTCGGTGCCTCGGGTGCGGTCGCGGCGGACGCCCAGCACAAATTCTTCCGCTTGCTGCTCACCGCTGCGGCGTATTCCGACCCGCACATGCAGGCGATGTCGGCCGTGACGCTCAAGCCAACCGACGTGGCGATCTGCATTTCCCAGTCCGGGCGTTCCAAGGACCTGCTGATCACCGCCAACCTGGTGCGCGAAAGCGGCGCCTCGTTGATCACCCTGTGCCCGAGCCAGACGCCATTGGCCGAGCTGTCTACGGTCAATCTGGCGATCGATGTGCATGAAGACACTGAGATCTATACGCCGCTGACTTCGCGCATCGCTCACCTGGTGGTGATCGACGTGCTGGCGATGGGCGTGGCCATGGCCCGTGGCCCGAGCCTGGTCAACCACCTCAAGAGCGTCAAGCGCAGCCTGCGCAGCTTGCGGTTGTCACCCAAGTCGGTGAAAGCGCTGGACGACTGACGTCGTCGTAAGGTCGTTCCGACCTTAATCGCGAGCAGGCTCGCTCCCACCTTTGACCGCAATCTCCTGTGGGAGCGAGCTTGCTCGCGATGGCGGTCTCGAATACAGCGCAATTTTCATCAGTCTGTAACACCCAAGCCGCCAAACCGTCATCCCTCGCGCCTATCTTGAAACTCCCGTACTCGCCTTGGGAGACTCGAAATGGCCATGCCCTACGAAGAACGCAACAGCGCTGTCAAAACCCGTCGTCAGCAAGAAGATCAGCGCCGCATGGAATTCCGCCGCGCCATCGAAGATCGCTGCGAACGCCGTCAGCTTCTGGCCGAAATTGGCGACTTTCCGGAGTTGGAACTCAACTTCTGGCAGGCATCTCCCTCGGCGTCCCGTCGAAACGCTCAACCAGCGCGCTGATCTGAAGCCGTTCGCTACGGATAAACGCCAGGAAGGCGTGAGCCACCGGTGACAGGCGTTTCGCCTTGGCCTGCACCAGGCACCAACTGCGAAACAGTGGCAGCTCTTCGACCGGTAGCTCGATCAGCCCACCGGTTGCCAGCTCAAGGCTCAGGGCGTGGCGCGTCAACAGCGCAACGCCCAGGCCTGCCAGTACGCATTCTCGCTGAGCCTCGGCAGACGAGACCTCCTGGGTCTGGTTGAAGTGCACGCGTTTCTCTTTGAAGTATTCTTCGCACGCCAGCCGCGTCCCTGAGCCCGGTTCACGCAACAGCAGTGTGTAGGGCTCGAGATCCTGCAAGCGCAACGGCCCCATATGACACAGCGGGTGATCCGGTGGCGCCACGGCGACGATCGGGTTGTTCAGGAACGGCAGGAATTCCAGGCCCATGTCCTGAGGCACCATGGACATGATCACCAGATCGTCGCGGTTGTCTGATAGACGCCGAATGACCTGACCGCGATTGACCACCGTCAGTTGCAGGTTCACTTCCGGGTGCTGGCGTTTGAACGCGGCAAACAGATGCGGCACGAAGTATTTGGCGCTGGATTCAATCGCCAGTTTCAGTTGCCCCTGCAACGAGCCCTGCATATCCGACAGCTGCATATCGAGGTTTTCCAGGCGCCCGAAAATATCCCGACTGGCCCGCTGTAACGCTTCAGCCGCCTCGGTCATGTAGAGTTTTTTGCCGACGTAATCGAACAAAGGCTGGCCAATCAGCTCTTCAAGTTGACGAATCTGTAGGCTGACGGCAGGTTGTGTGAGCGACATTTCCTCGGCCGCGCGACTGTAGGAGCGCAAATCACAGACCTCGTTGAAGATCTGCAATTGCCGCAAAGTCATACGCATCAATGACTTACGCATTATCTGGTCACTCTCGTCGCTGGCTGGTGAATCAACTATAAGTCTTTACTTATGCACGACCCAATTTTTATTCATTTTTGTTAATCCCTTGTGGGCGCTAGTGTGGACCTGCGACCAAATTGAAACATTTGGTCACGCGTCGACCTGGGTCTAGCAGGTCGTGGGTACCACCGGCTCAAGGGAAACTCCAAGTGATAACAAAGATCCTGATCGCCAACCGTGGTGAGATTGCCGTACGAATCGTACGTGCCTGCGCCGAAATGGGCATTCGCTCGGTCGCGATCTATTCCGATGCCGACCGTCATGCCTTGCACGTCAAGCGTGCGGACGAGGCCCACAGCATTGGTGCCGAACCGCTGGCCGGTTACCTGAACCCGCGCAAGCTGGTGAACCTGGCGGTGGAAACCGGTTGCGATGCACTGCACCCCGGCTATGGCTTCCTTTCGGAAAACGCCGAGCTGGCGGAGATCTGCGCCGAACGCGGGATCAAATTCATCGGCCCTTCGGCTGAAGTCATTCGCCGCATGGGCGACAAGACCGAAGCTCGCCGCAGCATGATCAAGGCCGGCGTACCGGTGACCCCGGGCACCGAAGGCAACGTGTCGGGCATCGAAGAAGCCCTGACCGAAGGCGATCGCATCGGTTACCCGGTGATGCTCAAGGCCACTTCCGGTGGCGGCGGCCGCGGCATTCGTCGCTGCAACAGCCGTGAAGAACTTGAACAGGCTTTCCCGCGAGTGATTTCCGAAGCCACCAAGGCGTTCGGTTCGGCGGAAGTGTTCCTGGAAAAATGCATCGTCAACCCGAAGCATATCGAAGCACAGATTCTTGGCGACAGCTTCGGCAACGTGGTGCACCTGTTCGAGCGTGACTGCTCGATCCAGCGTCGCAACCAGAAACTGATCGAGATCGCCCCGAGCCCGCAACTGACCCCGGAACAGCGCGCCTACATCGGCGACCTGTCGGTGCGCGCAGCCAAGGCCGTGGGATACGAGAACGCCGGCACCGTGGAGTTCCTGCTCGCCGAGGGCGAGGTGTACTTCATGGAGATGAACACCCGGGTGCAGGTGGAACACACCATCACCGAAGAAATCACCGGCATCGACATCGTGCGTGAGCAGATCCGCATCGCGTCCGGCCTGCCGCTTTCGGTGAAACAGGAAGACATCCAGCACCGCGGTTTCGCGTTGCAGTTCCGGATCAACGCCGAAGACCCGAAAAACAACTTCCTGCCGAGCTTCGGCAAGATCACCCGTTACTACGCACCCGGCGGCCCCGGCGTACGTACCGACACGGCGATCTACACCGGTTACACCATCCCGCCGTACTACGACTCCATGTGCCTGAAACTGGTGGTGTGGGCGCTGACCTGGGAAGAGGCGATGGACCGTGGTTTGCGAGCCCTGGACGACATGCGTCTGCAAGGGGTCAAGACCACCGCCGCGTACTACCAGGAAATCCTGCGTAACCCGGAATTCCGTAGCGGCCAGTTCAACACCAGCTTCGTTGAAAGCCACCCTGAACTGACCAACTACTCGATCAAGCGCAAACCCGAAGAGCTGGCCCTGGCCATCGCCGCCGCCATCGCCGCCCACGCAGGCCTGTGAGGAATATAAGAATGAGCAAGAAGATCTTCGTTACCGATACCATCCTGCGCGACGCCCACCAATCGCTGCTCGCCACCCGCATGCGCACCGAAGACATGCTGCCGATCTGCGACAAGCTCGACAAAGTCGGCTACTGGTCGCTGGAGTGCTGGGGCGGCGCGACGTTCGACGCCTGCGTACGTTTCCTGAAAGAAGATCCGTGGGAGCGCCTGCGCCAGTTGCGCGCCGCGCTGCCTAACACCCGCCTGCAGATGCTGCTGCGCGGCCAGAACCTGCTGGGCTACCGCCACTACAGCGACGACGTGGTCAAAGCCTTCGTCGCCAAGGCCGCGGTCAACGGCATCGACGTGTTCCGCATCTTCGACGCCATGAACGACGTGCGTAACCTGCGCGTGGCCATCGAAGCGGTGAAAGCCGCCGGCAAACACGCCCAGGGCACCATCGCCTACACCACCAGCCCGGTGCACACCATCGAGGCCTTCGTGAACCAGGCCAAGCAAATGGAGGCCATGGGCTGCGACTCGGTGGCGATCAAGGACATGGCCGGCCTGCTGACCCCGTACGCCACCGGCGAACTGGTCCGGGCATTGAAAGCCGAGCAGTCGCTGCCAGTGTTCATCCACTCCCACGACACTGCTGGCCTGGCTGCGATGTGCCAGCTCAAGGCGATCGAAAACGGCGCCGACCACATCGACACCGCAATCTCCAGCTTCGCCTCCGGCACCAGCCATCCGGGTACCGAGTCGATGGTCGCCGCCCTGAAAGGCAGCGAGTTCGACACCGGCCTGAACCTGGAACTGCTGCAAGAGATCGGACTGTACTTCTACGCCGTGCGCAAGAAGTACCACCAGTTCGAAAGCGAATTCACCGCTGTTGACACCCGTGTTCAAGTCAACCAGGTACCGGGCGGAATGATTTCCAACCTGGCCAACCAGTTGAAAGAGCAGGGCGCTCTCAACCGCATGAGCGAAGTGCTGGCCGAAATCCCGCGTGTTCGTGAAGACCTCGGCTTCCCGCCGCTGGTGACCCCGACTTCGCAGATCGTCGGCACCCAGGCGTTCTTCAACGTGCTGGCCGGCGAGCGCTACAAGACCATCACCAACGAAGTGAAGCTGTACCTGCAAGGCGGCTACGGCAAGGCGCCGGGTACCGTGAACGAACAACTGCGTCGCCAGGCCATTGGCAGCGAAGAAGTGATCGACGTTCGCCCGGCCGATTTGCTCAAGCCGGAAATGGCCAAGCTGCGTGCCGACATCGGCGCACTGGCCAAGTCCGAAGAAGACGTGCTGACCTTCGCCATGTTCCCGGACATCGGCCGCAAGTTCCTCGAAGAGCGCGCTGCGGGCACCCTGACACCTGAAGTACTGTTGCCGATTCCTGAAGCCGGCGGCGTCGCGTCTGTTGGTGGGGAAGGTGTGCCAACCGAGTTCGTCATCGACGTTCACGGCGAAACCTACCGGGTCGACATCACCGGCGTCGGCGTCAAGGCCGAAGGCAAGCGTCACTTCTACCTGTCCATCGACGGCATGCCGGAAGAAGTGGTCTTCGAACCGCTCAACGAATTCGTCGGCGGCGGTAGCAGCAAGCGCAAGCAAGCCTCTGCTCCGGGTCACGTCAGCACCACCATGCCGGGCAACATCGTCGATGTGCTGGTCAAGGAGGGCGACACCGTCAAGGCCGGCCAGGCTGTGTTGATCACCGAAGCGATGAAGATGGAAACCGAAGTCCAGGCTGCCATCGCCGGCAAAGTCACCGCCATTCACGTGGCCAAGGGCGACCGGGTGAACCCGGGCGAGATCCTGATCGAGATCGAAGGCTGATTTAACAGCCTCGATTCAACGCTTTAAACCTCGGGGGGGCATGTGCTCCCCTTTTTTTGCCTGAAATTCAAACCGCAGTCTGCGCCGAAGGCTGCGGTTTTCTGGATTCAGGACTGTTGCGTTCTGCACTCCACCAACCCTTTAACCTGACCCGAAGCGGTCTGGTTCTCATCGCTCAGCCACTTCTCGAACCCCGCACCAATCGCCGGCCATTCCGAATCCAGAATCGAATACCACGCCGTGTCCCGGTTCTGCCCCTTGACCACCATGTGCTGGCGGAACACACCCTCAAAGCTGAAGCCCAGGCGCTCGGCCGCGTATTTGGAGCGGGCGTTGGCGTTGTTGCACTTCCATTCCAGGCGACGGTAGCCCAAGGCAAAGGACTCCTTGGCCAGCAGGTAAACAGCCTCGGTGCTTTTCGGCGAGCGCTGCATCGGGGCGCCGAAGGTGACGTGGCCGATTTCGATGCGGCCTTGGGCCGGGACGATGGACATCAGGCTGAGGATGCCTTGCACCTCACCGCTGGCGCGGTCGATTACGCTGAAGAAATACGGGTCGCTGTTGGCTGCGTGGTTGTTCAGCCAGTCGTTGAAGACGCTGCGCTCCGGGAAGGGGCCGTAAGGTAGGTAGTCCCACAATTTCGGGTCGGCGCCGGGGCCTTGCAGGACTTTGTACAGGCCGTCGCCGTGGCGTGCAGGGTCGAGTTTTTCCAGGCGGATGTAACGCCCTTCGATCAGTTGAGCGGTGGGTGCCGGGACGCCTTTCCAGTCGGCGAGTGAAATCGACATGCTGTTCTCCTAGATGGCTTTGCGAAACTGGATGAAACCGGGGCGTTCGGCGATGCGCTCGTAGAGCTGGATCGCGGTGGCGTTGGTTTCGTGGGTCAGCCAGTGGACTTTGTTGCAACCGTCGGCCTTGGCCGTGGTGTAGACAAACTCGATCAGTTGCCGGCCGACACCGGTGCCTCGGGTTTGCGGGACTACCAGCAAGTCTTGCAGGTAGCAGGCGTTCTCGATGGCCCAGTTCGAACGATGGTAGATGAAATGCACCATGCCCACCGCTTTGCCGTCGGCCCAGGCGAGGGCGGCGTGAGTCGGTTCGCTCGGGTCGAGCATGCGCAGCCAGGTGCTTTGGGTGACGGCATCCGCCAGTTCGGTGTTGTAGAAGCGCAGGTAGGCTTGCCACAGTGGCAACCAGGCCGCGTGATCACCGGCGGTGACTTGGCGAATGTCGATCTGGCTCATGGTGATTTCCTTAGCGCATCAATTGGGCGAGGGTTTGATCGTTGACGTCAGGGCTGGCTGCCAGGCCTTCGCGCACGCCGGCGATGTCGGCGGGGCTACGGTTCTGGCTGAGCTTGCGCTTGCCTTCCAGGCGGTCGATGGGAATGGCGAAACCGACGATGGCCTTGAGCATGCCGTCGATGTAATCGGCGGGGGCATCGGCCACTGACCACGGTTTGGCGCGGCCAGCTTCATGACGGTCGGTGAGGGTGCTGACGATGTCGAGCAGCCGCCCGCCATCACTAAAGGTTTCGGCTCGGCCATAGGCGTGTACGGCGACGTAGTTCCAGGTTGGCACGACTTTGCCGTGTTCGGCCTTGCTCGGGTAGAAGCCGGGGCTGACGTAGGCGTCGGCACCGGCAAAAATGAGCAGGGCTTCGGCGCCGTCGCGCAGGTCTTTCCACTGTGGATTGGCTTTGGCCAGATGCCCGTACAACGTGCCGTTCGAGCCTTGTTCGCAATGCAGCAGCACCGGTACATGGCTGGCTTGCAGGCCGTTTTCACCGTGGGTCACCAATATGGCGAGGCGGGTGGCGAGGATCAGTTCATGCAGTTGGGACAACTCGTCGATGGCAAAAGCACGCGGCGTGTACATAGAGATATTTTCCTTGGCGAATGCCTGCATCCTAGGCAGGCTATTGGTCTGTTGTAAGAGCCATTAATGACCAATTTCATGGGTCCATTGCGATGACTAGCGAACCACTGTCCCTGACCTTCAACCCTGCGGGTATCGAACTTGATCGTCGGCAAGGGCTGAGTCGTCAGCTCTACCAGGCATTGCGCACGCGTGTTTTGGACGGGCGACTGGCCAGCGGTACGCGTCTGCCTGCCAGTCGTGATCTGGCCGCCGCGCTGGCGATTTCCCGCAACAGCGTGGTGCGCGCCTACGATCAGCTGTACGCCGAAGGGTTTATCGAAGGGCGAGTGGGCGACGGGACTTATGTCGCGAAATTGCCCCAGACAACCTTGCCGGCAAAAAAATTATCCACAAAAGTATCCACAGGGTTTTCAACAGGCTTACCCACAACCTTATCCACAAAATGGCTCGATTTACCTGTTGATTTATCCAGCAAAGTTATCCACAGCGGTGCACTGACTCGCGTTGAAAAGAACCATTTACCCATGCCGCCCAGCGGTCCGCCCAGGGCTTTTCGGGTCGGTGTTCCGGCGTTCGATCTGTTTCCGTTCGAGGTTTGGGCCAAGCTGAATGCGGCTTTCTGGCGCAAACCGGATTTGCAGCAACTGTGCTACGGCGACCCGGCAGGTGATACGCGCTTGCGCGGGATGATCGCGGCATACTTGCGCAGCTCGCGGGGCATGCAGTGCACGGCTGAACAAATTGTGATCACCAGTGGCGCACAGCAGGGAATAAGCCTTTGTGCACAGTTGCTGGTGGAGCCCGGTGACGGGGTGGCGATTGAAAATCCGGGGTATCGGGCGGCAGGACATGCGTTCGCCGTGGCGGGGGCGCGACTGCACGGGGTGGCAGTGGACAGCGAGGGCATCAATTGCAGCGAACTGGCAGGGCTCGATGATTGCCGGCTGACCTACGTCACGCCGTCCCACCAGTATCCCACCGGCGTGGTCATGAGCCTGGCGCGGCGCCTGGAGTTGCTGGCCTGGGCCGAGCGCACCCAAGGCTGGATCGTCGAGGATGATTACGATGGCGAGTACCGCTACAGCGGCGCGCCATTGGCGCCTTTGGCCGCGCTCGATCGTCACGGGCGGGTGTTGTATGTCGGCACGTTCGGCAAGGTCGCGTTTCCGGCTTTGCGTCTCGGTTATCTGGTGCTGCCGCCGGGGCTGGTGCAGGCCTTTGCGCAGCGACGTGCGGTGGACGTGCGGCATTCTGAAGTCAGCACCCAGGCGGTGATGGCCGAGTTCATGGCAGCCGGGCATTTTCAGCGGCACATACGACGCATGCGGCGTGCGGCGCTGAGTCGGCGCAATACCTTGCTCAATGGTTGGCCGCTGAATATTCCAGGCATCGGCAAACTGCCCACCGTCGCCGCGGGACTGCATATGACCGTACCGGTCGACAGCGTGGCCCGCGAACGCGAGCTGATTGAATTGGCGAGCAGTGTCGATGTCGAGGTCAACAGCTTGAGCAGTTACTGGCTGCCGGAATCCGTGACTCCGATGGATCAACGTGCGGGACTGGTACTGGGCATTGCCGCCGTACCTGAAAAGGCGATCGAGTCTGCATTGGAGCGGTTGCGCAGGGTGTGGCAGGTGCTCTGAAGCGGGCGGTCTGTTCAGTCCAATCGCGAGGGTGCATCAGTGTGCGGTTGGCGGTAAGTAAATATCGTGGGCAAAAAAAGACCTGCGCGAACGCAGGTCCTGATGACAGCTGGATAGCGGTGGGTTTCAGGTCCCGGACTTGATCTTGGTCCAGGCCCGGGTCCGTGCACGTTCGGCATCACGCGGCAGCGGTTGCAGGGTGTAGAGCGTGCCCATCGCCGCATCGGTCGGATACAGGTTGGGGTTGTTGCGGATCGCCGGGTCGACCAGTTCCGTGGCGTCCTTGTTCGGGTTCGGGTAACCGACAAAGTCGCTGACCGGTGCAATTACTTGCGGCTGCAGCAGGTAGTTGATGAAGGTGTAGGCGTCTTCGGGGTTTTTCGCCCCCTTCGGAATCGCCAGCATGTCGAACCAGATCGGCGCGCCTTCCTTCGGCAAACGCATGTCGACGACCACACCGTTCTTGGCTTCCTTGGCGCGGTTGGCGGCTTGCGAGAAGCTGCCGGAGTAACCGACCGCGACGCAGATGTCACCGTTGGCGATATCGGCCATGTACTTGGACGAGTGGAAGTAGGTGATGTACGGGCGGATCTTCATCAGCAGTGCTTCAGCCTTGGCGTAGTCCGCAGGCTTCTTGCTGTTGGGGTCCAGGCCGAGGTGTTGCAGGGCCAGTGGCAGGATCTCTGAGGGTGAGTCGAGCAGGGCGACGCCGCACTGCTTGAGCTTGCTGATGTTCTCTTCCTTGAAGATCAGGTCCCAGCTGTCTACCGACGCGTCGGCGCCCAGGGCGGCCTTGACCTTGTCCGGGTTGAAGCCGATCAGGATGGTCCCGTACATGTACGGCACAGCGAACTTGTTGCCCGGATCGTTGGCTTCGATCAATTTCATCAGCTTGGGATCGAGGTGGTTCCAGTTCGGCAGCTTGCTGCGGTCCAGAGGCTGGAATACTCCGGCTTCGATTTGCTTGGCGAGGAACACGTTGGATGGCACCACCACGTCGTAGCCGGAGTTGCCGGTCAACAGCTTGGCTTCCAGTGCTTCGTTGGTGTCGAAGATGTCATAGACCAGTTTGGTCTGGGAGTTCTGGGCCTTGAAGTCTTCCAGGGCCTTGGGGGTGATGTAGTCGAACCAGTTGTAGACGCGCAACGTTCGCTCTTCGGCGTGGGCGGCAACGCTGAGCACCGAGGCACACAGCGTCGGCACGATGAAACGCTTAAGACTTTTCATTTTTCTACTTCCTCAACAAGCGCTTTCAAAACCTTCGAGAACGTTCACGGCATTGATGCCGATTTCTTCGACGGCATAACCGCCTTCCATCACGAACAGCGTCGGTACGCCGAGGCCGGCGATGCGCTTGCCCATGGCCAGGTAGTCCGGACTGTCGAGCTTGAATTGCGAGATCGGATCGTCCTTGAAGGTATCGACGCCCAGGGACACGACGATGATGTCGGCGCCGTAGCTTTCGATCTCTTTGCAGGCTTGTTCCAGTGCGGCGCACCAGGTGTCCCAGCCTGAACCGGCGGCCAGCGGATAGTTGAAGTTGAATCCTTCGCCAGCGCCTTCACCGCGTTCGTCTTCATAGCCGAGGAAGAACGGGAACTCGGCTTCCGGGTGACCGTGGATCGAGGTGAACAGCACGTCGCTGCGCTCATAGAAAATCGACTGGGTGCCGTTGCCGTGGTGGTAGTCGACGTCGAGGATCGCGACCTTTTTGTGGCCTTGATCGAGGAACGCCTGGGCGGCGATGGCGGCGTTGTTGAGGTAGCAATAACCCCCCATCAAATCGCTGGCGGCGTGGTGTCCCGGTGGACGGCACAGGGCGAAAGCAGAACGGGCTCCACGCTGGATTTCCGCTTGGGCGGTGAGCGCGACTTGCGCTGCGCTGTACGCCGCCTGCCAAGTGCCGGCGGTGATCGGGGCGCCGCCGTCGAAGCTGTAATAACCGAGTTGGCCGTGCAGGCTAGTCGGTTTGATCGGACGCAAGCTACGTGCAGGCCAGGTGTAAGGCAGCAGGTCACCGTCGGTGTTGAATTCGGTCCAGCGTGCCCAGGCACCCTTGAAGAAATCGAGGTAGTCGCGGCTGTGGATGCGCGCGATGGGCCCCAGGCCGAAATCCTTGGGTGCTTCGACAGGGCCAAGGTTTTGGTTCTGCACGCGTTGCAGCACATGATCGGCGCGCGATGGCATCTCGAAGCAGGGCTTTAGTTGCCCGTCTATCAATTCGCAACGGCCATGGTGCAGATGGTGATCGTCCGAGTAGATCGTCAGCATTTCTTGTTCTCCGCAGGGCTGATTCGGTTGCCCCCAGTGTTGCGGCGCACGGCGAATCGGAGAACGGCGGGAAAGGCCAAAAAGGGATCGATATGGCCAAAACATTTGACCGAAATTCGCCCCCTGATAATGCGGAGCTCTCGCGGCCGCCATCGCGAGCAAGCTCGCTCCCACAGGTGAGCCTCAGTGCCCGCGATTTTTGTGCAGGACGCATAACCCTTGTGGGAGCGAGCTTGCTCGCGATGATGGCAGATCGGCCACTACAGCACTCAGGGCCGAAACTGGCTGGGCGCCACGCCACTCCAGCGCACAAACGCATGACGAAAGCTCGCCGTTTCGCTGAAGCCCAATGCTTCGGCTATCTGGTAGATCGGCAATTGATCCTCGCACAGCATTTGCTTGGCCTGCTCGAAGCGCAGCTCGTCGAGCAACTCCTGGTAGCTGCAACCCATGTCCTTGAGATGGCGGCGCAAGGTCCGCGCCGAACAGTTCATTTGCTCGGCCAGCCCTTCCAGCCCGGGCGCGGCATTCAGTTGGGCGCTGAGCAATTGGCGGATCCGCCCCAGCCAGGCCTGGCGCCCGGTGAACTCGATGTTCTGTTTGCGGCAGCGTTCGGCGATGGCTTGATGGGTGATGACATCGGCCAGCGGCAGCGGCTGGTCGAGCCAGCGTTTGTCGAAGGCGAAGGCGTTGTTCCGCGCGCCGAAGTGCACTGGGCAGTTGAAGTGTTCGGCGTAGGTCGCTTCGTAGTCGGGCGCGGCATGTTCGAAGCGCGCGCCGAGCAAGGGCAGGGGATGGCCGAGCAGGTCGTCGCAGGTGACTTTCAGCGACACCAGGCAGAACTCGGCGTTGAACACCGCCATGGCCGGACTCTCGCGGTAATCGGCGGCGGCGAACCAGATGCGCTCGCCATCGTCTTCAAGACTCAGTTCGAAAAGTGTTCCCAGCAGCGCCGGATAGCGCATCGCCAGACGCAAAGCGTCACCGAAGGTGGCACTGGTGAGCAGGGCGTAACCGAGCATGCCGTAGCAGGAAACGTGCATCCGCCGGCCCAGTTCCAGGCCGATGTCACGCTTGAGAGCAACGGCGTTGGCGCAGACCTGCATTTCCTGATTGGTGGTGATGCGTGTGTCCGCACGGTTCAGATCCGCTGCACTGATGCCGCTTCCGGCCAGCAGCGCGTCGCTGGACAAGCCTTGTGCCTTGAAGGCATCGAGTACCAGGGAGACCGCGTTGAGCGTGGTGAGGTGGGAGTGGAGCATGAGGACTTCCAGCCTGGGGATGGCTGGAGCGCAGCAAGTTGTATGCCGGGTGATGTCCCTGTGGGAGCGAGCCTGCTCGCGATGACGGTGGATCAGTCACATCAATGTGAATGGTAGACCGCTATCGCGAGCAGGCTCGCTCCTACAAGGGGAGGCTCAGCTCAGCTCGCCGCACAGGTCGAGTTCGACGAGCCGACGGACTTCATCCGTATCAAGCCCTGTACCCAACAACCCATGCAACTTGCCGAACGCTGCTTCACGGGTCATGCCGCCACCGGACAATACGCCCACACCGCGCAAACGACTGCCGGCTTCATAGACGTCCAGTTCAACCCCGCCTTCGTGGCATTGCGTGACCGCTACCACGACCACGCCTTTGTCCCGCGCATGGCCAAGGCTGGCGAGAAACCCGGGGTTGTCGCTCGGGCCGGTGCCGCTGCCGTAGCACTCCAGCACCAGGCCCTGAATGCCGCTGTCGAGCAAACCATCCAGCACCTCGGCGCTGATGCCGGGGAAGAGCGGCAGCACCGCGACGTTCGTCAATTGTTTGGGCTGGTTGTAATTCAACTGTGTTGGCAGCGAAGGCACTGTCACTCCACCGCCCTGACGCTCCAGGCGCTTGAAAGGATGCCGACCAAAACTGCGCACCTTCGCGCAGCGGGTCGGGTCCAGCAGTTCGCCATGGAAGTACAGATGCACACCCGGCGCCAGGCCCTGGCCCAGTGCGACCAGCGCGCCGCCGAGGTTTTCCCAGGCATCGCTATCGGTGACGCCGGCCGGCAGCATCGAGCCGGTGAAGCATACGCGGGCGTGCAGGCCCAACAATTGAAAACTCATGGCGGCCGCGCTGTAGGCCAGGGTGTCGGTACCATGCAGGATCAGCACGCTGTCGCAGCCTTGAACATCCACCGCATCGACCACCGCTTCACGCAACTGCTGCCAGTACGTCGGGGTCATGTTGGCGCTGTCGATCAGCGGCGACATCTCGCGAAAGCGCCATTGCGGCACAACCAGCTCGGGCTGGCTGTGCAGGTAGTCGCGCATTCTCGCTTCGAAACCGGACGCCGGGGCCAGGCCGTTGGCGCTGGCCTGCATGCCGATGGTGCCGCCGGTGTAGAGCACCATGACGTGCTGGGCGGCAGGATAGGTCGAGGAATTCATGGGAATCTCCGAAATCGATGACTTCCTTGTGGGAGCGAGCCTGCTCGCGATAGCGGTGTGTCAGTCGACATCAATATTGAATGTCAGTCCGCATTCGCGAGCAGGCTCGCTCCCACATGGGATTTCCGCACTTTAACCGATCAGTGTTGCGCTGCGGTCGCGGCCTTTAGCGTCGCTTCAGCCTGAGCGGCTGGCGGATTGGCCGGCCATGCCTGGCGGTCCAGGTCCAGGTCCGGGAACTTGGCCGAGTCGAACACCGGCGTCTTGATCCCGGCGGCGCGCTGGTCATCGTAGTCACGCAGGATGCGCATGCCGACCTTGAACAGCAGGAACAGCGCGATCAGGTTGACGAACGCGAGCATGGTCATGGTGATGTCGGCGAAGGCAAATACGGTGCCGAGGTTTTCGATGGCGCCCCAGAAAATCAACACCAGTACCAGCGCCCGATAGCCCATCAGCGCCTTGCGGTTTTCACCGATCAAAAAGCGCAGGTTGTTCTCGCCCAAGTAGTAGTTGTAGAGGATCGAGGTGAACACGAACAACGCCAGGGCCACGGAGATGAACATCCGGCCCCAGTCACCGACCACGGCGGCCAGGGAGTTCTGGGTCAGGGCAATGCCGTCGCCTTCGAAGCCCGGGGTGTAGAAGCCGGAGAGCAGGATCAGCAGCGCGGTGCAGGTGCAGATCACGAAGGTATCGAGGAACACGCTGAACGCCTGAACCACACCTTGTGCCACCGGGTGCTCGACCGCCGCGACCGCCGCCACGTTCGGCGCACTGCCCAGGCCTGCTTCGTTGGCGAACACGCCCCGCTTCACGCCCATGACGATAGCGCTGCCGATCAGGCCGCCGAAGGCCTGGTCCAGACCGAAGGCGCTCTTGACGATAGTCATCAGCATGCCCGGCACATGGTCGAACTGCAGCACGATCACGTAGAGGGTCACGCCGATGTACACCAGGGTTTTCACCGGCACCAACAAGTCGGCGACCTTGGCGATGCGCTTGATCCCGCCGATGAACACCAGGCCCAAAAGCACAGCCAGACCGATACCGGTGTAAGTGGTGTCGAGGCCGAACGCGTTGTTCAGCGAGTGCGTCACGGCGTGGGCTTGCAGGCCGTTGAAGGCGAAGCCGAACGTCACCAGCAGCAGGAATGCCATCAGCATGCCCAACCAGCGTTTTTGCAGGCCGTGCTGGATGTAATAGGACGGGCCACCACGGAACTGGCCTTCGGAGTCGCAGCGCTTGTAGAGCTGGCCGAGGGAGCATTCGAAGAAGCTGCTGGACATGCCGACCAGCGCGGTCACCCACATCCAGAACACGGCGCCGGGGCCACCGAGGGTCACGGCAATGCCGACACCGGCGATGTTGCCCGCACCGACGCGGCCGGCGAGGCTGAGCATCAGGGCCTGGAACGAACTCAGTTGTCCGGCGCTGCTTTTGAGGCTGTCGCGGAACACCGCGAACATGTGGAAGAAGTGACGCAATTGAACGAAACGCGAGCGGATCGTGAAGTAGCTACCGAGCCCGACAATGAGCACGATCAGTACTTTCCCTGAGAGGAAGTCGTTGATGACTTCGAGCATGGATTATTCCTCGCTGTTTTTTGTGTAGGCAAATGCTGGCCGGATAGACACATCGAGTTACACCCCTTGGCGCACGGCACAATGGGCGGTTCGACGTTCGTCCCGGTTTCATATCGCGGGTTTGTTATTAGTTCGGGTTTCGCATGGGTTGTGGCCTCGCTACCGACGACCGCTCACACGAAGAGGGGCGGCACTATACCGATGACAGTGCCGTCCGTCTGCACGGTTGTGGTCCATTCGGTGAAGCGAAGCCTTTGAAACACCCGACGTTACCGGCGCCGGGCTCCTGTAGGAGCGAGCTCGCTCGCGAAAAACTCAAGGGCGCCGTTGGCCATCAGGTTTACGCGTTATCGTTAAACATCTTCGCGAGCAAGCTCGCTCCTACAAAACAGTTAAAAAAAAGGGCCTGGGGACTAAATCCCCAAGCCCTCAAAAGGTGAGAGGTGTCTAGTCCCTCGACCTGGTGAGCGGTGCTACAAGTAACGCGTCGGGTTATGCCTTCAGGGGCACCAGACGCGGAGCAATCATGTTTTCCGGGCGCAGGATGTCGGCGAGCATGGCTTCGTCGAGCAGACCTTCTTCGCGCACCAGTTCCAGCACGCCGCGGCCGCTTTCAAGGGCGAGGCCGGCGATGCGGGTGGCATTTTTGTAGCCGATGTACGGGTTCAGCGCGGTGACCAGGCCGATCGAGTGCTCGACCAGTTCGCGGCAGCGGGCTTCGTTGGCGGTGATGCCGACGATGCAGTGCTCGCGCAGCATGTCCATGGCGCGTTGCAGCAGGCGGATCGAGTCGAAGATCTTGAAGGCGATCAGCGGCTCCATCACGTTCAGTTGCAGCTGGCCGCCTTCGGCCGCGATGGTCAGGGCCAGGTCGTTACCGATGATCTGGAACGCCACCTGGTTGACCGCTTCCGGAATTACCGGGTTGACTTTGCCTGGCATGATCGAACTGCCTGGCTGCCGTGCCGGCAGGTTGATCTCGTTGATGCCGGTACGCGGGCCGCTGGACAGCAGGCGCAGATCGTTACAAATTTTCGACAGTTTGACCGCGGTACGCTTGAGCATGCCGGAGAACAACACGAAGGCGCCCATGTCGGAGGTGGCTTCGATCAGGTCGGCGGCCGGTACCAGCGGTTGGCCGCTGATCACTGCCAGACGCTGAACAGCCAGAGCCTGATAACGCGGGTCGGCGTTGATACCGGTACCGATCGCGGTGCCGCCCAGGTTCACTTCAGTCAGCAGTTCCGGGGCCAGCGTCTTCAGGCGGGCCAGGTCTTCGCCCATGGTGGTGGCGAACGCACGGAATTCCTGACCCAGGGTCATCGGCACGGCGTCTTGCAGTTGGGTACGACCCATCTTCAGGACGTGGTTGAATTCTTCACCCTTGGCCGCGAGCGCCTGAATCAGGCTGTCGAGGCTGGCGAGCAGGGCGTCGTGACCCAGCAACAGACCCAGACGGATTGCCGTTGGATACGCGTCGTTGGTCGACTGCGCCATGTTCACGTCGTCGTTCGGGTGCAGGTACTGGTACTCGCCTTTCTGGTGACCCATGGCCTCCAGCGCGATGTTGGCGATGACTTCGTTGGCATTCATGTTGGTCGAAGTGCCAGCGCCGCCTTGAATCATGTCCACCACGAACTCTTCGTGGAAGTCGCCGCGGATCAAACGTGCACAGGCTTCGCTGATGGCGGCGTGCTTGGCTTCGCTCAGGTGACCCAGCTCACGGTTGGCGTCAGCAGCGGCCTGTTTAACCATGGCCAGACCGACAACCAGTTTCGGGTAGTGCGAAATCGGAACGCCCGAAAGGCGGAAGTTATTCACCGCTCGCAGGGTCTGGATACCGTAATACGCTTGAGCCGGTACTTCGAGGGCGCCAAGCAGGTCATTTTCTGTGCGGAATGATGCAGCGGAGGACATGATAGAAATCATCTCAATATGAACCCGGTCTGTGCCGGAACGCTGCGAATGCTAGGCCTGTGGAGAATTTTGGGCCAATGCTGTTAAACACTAGGCTATGCATATTCGGCATAATGCCCGTGTGACGCTGGCTTGATGGCGAACGTGTGACCTAAATTGGTGCGTGTCCGGGAGGACGTGATGAATCTGGAAAGCAAATGGCTGGAGGACTTCAGTGCCTTGGCCGCCACCCGCAGTTTCTCCCAGGCCGCCGAGCGGCGCTTCGTGACGCAGCCCGCGTTCAGCCGGCGAATCCGCAGCCTGGAGGCGGCGTTGGGGCTGACCCTGGTCAACCGTTCACGCACGCCGGTGGAGCTGACGGCGGCAGGGCAATTGTTTCTGGTTACCGCACGCACCGTGGTCGAGCAACTGGGCGAAGTGCTGCGCCATCTACATCACCTGGAAGGCGGGCAGGGTGAAGTGATGCAGGTCGCTGCCGCGCACTCCCTGGCGCTCGGTTTCTTTCCGCGCTGGATCGCGCAGTTACGCAACGAAGGCCTGAACATCGCCACGCGGCTGGTGGCGACCAACGTCGGTGACGCGGTGCATGCGTTGCGCGAAGGCGGCTGCGATCTGATGCTGGCGTTCTACGACCCGGACGCCGCCATGCAGATGGACCCGGAAATCTTCCCTTCGTTGCACCTTGGCCACACCGAGATGCTGCCGGTCTGCGCAGCCGACGCCGACGGCAAACCGCTGTTCGATCTGGAAGGCGAAGGCAGCGTGCCGCTACTGGCGTACAGCGCCGGTGCGTTTCTCGGCCGTTCGGTGAACATGCTGCTTCGTCAACGGGCGCTACGCTTCACCACCATCTACGAAACCGCCATGGCCGACAGCCTGAAAAGCATGGCCCTGGAAGGCCTGGGCATCGCCTGGGTGCCGCAACTGAGTGTGCGTGCCGAGCTGGCGCGAGGTGAGCTGGTGGTCTGCGGCGGGCCGCAGTGGCATGTGCCGCTGGAGATTCGTCTGTACCGCTGTGCGCTGGTGCGCAAGGCCAACGTGCGGTTGTTGTGGCGCAAGCTGGAGGGTGGGGCGGCGGGCTCAAGTAGCTGAAGGAGAGTAAAGAGTGAAAGCCATTTCTGTTTTCACTCTTTGCCGTGATTCAAAGCGTCTCAAGCGTACTCTTCGAGATAATTACGGATGTTTTCCCTGTTTTTGTCGCTGAAGCGCTTGGCGTCCCCCCTGAGCGCGGAAAAACCTGTACCCGGCGCCATGATGGTTTCGTCCCACCAGCCGTTGTAATAAACCTCATAGTCCTCATGTGTTGCACCGAACATGTGACCCGCTTCATGGGCGGGAGTCTGGTTGCCGCGAATAGATGAAATTGCACAATAGCCCTTGGGGCTGGCAATTCCGGCAGTAGAGCTGTTGAGGTTGTCGCGTGTCAGCAGAAGGAACTTTCGAGTGTGATCGTCGTAGCTGCCATAGGTGTAGGTCATTTTTTGTTCCTCGACTTTTAGATACCAGTCATGAAGCGCTTGTTCAGGCGTATCAATTTTATAAGAGTGGTCACTAAGCGTTGGCGCATCTGAGGGAGGTATGAAGATGATCGCAAATGGCCGTCCGGATAGTGTTTCGAATTCCTCTGATAGCCAGTTGAAGTGGTTCTCATAAAGTTCATTGGTCTTGTAGTCAGAAAGGTCTTTGTGGATGAAAACAAGTAGCAACAATGGACGTGGCATTGAAGAGCCTCCAAGAGGCTTTGGCCTCAGCGGTTGATATGCCGAAGGAAGTGTTATTCAGAATCAATCGGCTTGATTGAGGTAGCGACGGATGTTCTCCTCGTTTGTTTTGCTGAAGCGGAACGCAATAGGTCCATCTGCAGTAGCGTACATGGTAGATTTAGCGGGGCCATAGTAAGTAGAGACACTTTCTTCGGCATCTTCATGGTTCGCATTGAACATATGACCAATCTCGTGAGCAGCGGTGACTTTATATGTAGTCGAAGCGACTCCTGCAATACCCGGGGCATAGGCAACTCCCAAGGTTTTATCGTTGATGTCGTCACGCGTTAATAGCAAAAATTTGTGAAGGTAGTCATCGGGCTGGAGTGACTCGACGTACTCCAGGATTTTATCCTGTAGTGTATTTAACAGATTGGCCAGGTCCTCGGTTTTATAGTCGAGGTTGCTTATAAATGGGGCGTCTGATGGGGGGACAAATGTGACGTCCATTGTACGGGCAGAAATCCGTGCAATTGTATCTGCTATCCAGTCAAAATGATCGAGGTAGAGCTTGTCTTCGTTGTAGCCGGTCAGGTCTTCATGGACGAAGACGGTCAACATGATTTGACGTTTTGGCATGGTAGTTCTCTTGAAAGTTTAAGTGGTGATGGCTTTTTTTGTTTTGCTGTTCGGTAATTGAGCTCCTTTCAAGGTGCGCTCAATATTGATAGGCATTCAGCTTTTGCTGGTTGGTATGTATGCCTGGATTTAAATAGGCTTGCGATGATTAAATTAGCGGTGCTGTGATGTATTTGCGAGTGAACGTTTATTTCTTTCTATTGCGCAGTGCTGACTATTATAAGGCGTGGGTTTAAGATCTTTTAGAAATGTGGAAAGTTGCGCGTTCGGCTGGCTGAATCGTCTTCTTCCAGAGGAGGTATGTCGGCTGACCTTTGAGTCAATAAATACGCCGCTTTGAGGTGAATGACAGATGGTCGCAACAGGGGCTGTTTATCTGCCTCATTGAGGTATACTGCGCGGCCTTCGGCCGGTTACGACCGGCCATAATTCGTACAATCAAGCCACGCATCCTGCGTGGCTTGTTGTTTTTTGACGCGCCTGCGGGCGCCCAGAGAGAAGAGGCACGACGATGAGTGCACTGGTTGGCGTGATCATGGGCTCCAAGTCCGATTGGTCCACCCTTAGCCACACCGCCGATATGCTGGAAAAGCTCGGCATCCCCTACGAGGTGAAAGTGGTTTCTGCCCACCGCACCCCGGACCTGCTGTTCCAGTACGCTGAAGAAGCCGAGGCGCGTGGCATCGAGGTGATCATCGCCGGTGCCGGTGGCGCGGCCCACTTGCCTGGCATGTGTGCGGCCAAGACCCACCTGCCGGTGCTGGGCGTACCCGTACAATCGGCAATGCTGTCAGGTGTTGATTCGCTGCTTTCCATTGTGCAGATGCCAGCAGGCATTCCGGTCGCCACCCTGGCCATCGGCAAGGCGGGCGCGATCAACGCAGCGCTGCTGTCAGCGAGTATCCTTGGCGCCAAGCACCCGCAGTTCCACGCGGTGCTGAAAACCTTCCGTGCTGAGCAGACAGACAGCGTCCTGGAAAATCCAGACCCACGCATCGCCTGAGGTTGTTGACGATGAAGATCGGTGTAATCGGTGGCGGCCAGTTGGGTCGCATGTTGGCGCTGGCGGGCACTCCGCTGGGCATGAACTTCGCTTTCCTGGACCCGGCGCCGGATGCTTGCGCAGCCGCTTTGGGCGAACACCTGCGGGCCGATTACGGCGATCAGGATCACCTGCGTCAGCTGGCCGATGAAGTCGATCTGGTGACCTTCGAGTTCGAAAGCGTGCCGGCCGAGACCGTGGCTTTCCTGTCGCAATTCGTCCCGGTCTATCCGAGTGCCGAAGCGCTGCGCATCGCCCGCGATCGCTGGTTCGAGAAGAGCATGTTCAAGGACCTGGGGATTCCTACCCCGGCGTTCGCCGACATTCAGTCTCAGGCTGATCTCGACGCCGCCGTGGCTTCCATCGGTCTGCCGGCGGTGCTGAAGACCCGTACCCTGGGTTATGACGGCAAGGGCCAGAAAGTCCTGCGCACCCCTGAAGATGTGGTTGGCACCTTTGCCGAACTGGGCAGCGTGGCCTGCCTGCTGGAAGGTTTCGTGCCGTTCACCGGTGAAGTTTCGCTGATCGCCGTGCGTGCCCGCGACGGTGAGACCCGGTTCTATCCGCTGGTGCACAACACCCACGAAAGCGGCATCCTCAAACTGTCCGTGGCCAGTACCGATCACCCGTTGCAAGCCTTGGCCGAAGACTACTCCAGCCGTGTGCTCAAGCAGCTGGATTACGTCGGCGTGATGGCGTTCGAGTTCTTTGAAGTCGACGGTGGCCTCAAGGCCAACGAAATTGCCCCCCGGGTGCACAACTCAGGGCACTGGACTACCGAAGGCGCCGAGTGCAGCCAATTCGAAAACCACTTGCGAGCCGTTGCCGGTCTGCCGTTGGGCTCGACCGCCAAGGTCGGCGAAAGCGCGATGCTCAACTTCATCGGCAAGGTGCCGGACACCGAGAAGGTCGTGGCCATCGCCGATTGCCATCTGCATCACTACGGCAAGGCCTTCAAGGTCGGCCGCAAGGTCGGTCACGCCAACCTGCGATGCGCGGATCGCGAAACGCTCACCGCGCAGATCCTCAAGGTCGAAGCGCTGATCGCCGAATAGTTTCATGTGGCTGCGGCGGAACCATTCAGGGGCCGCCGTTCTCTCATGGCAGGATGCCAAAGTCTGACTAGGCTTTGGCTAGGACTCAGCCAATTCAATCAGAGGGAAATGCCATGGGAATCATCGGAACCATCTTTATCGGCTTGATTGTCGGCCTGCTGGCGCGGTTTCTGAAACCGGGCGATGACAGCATGGGCTGGATCATGACCATCCTGCTCGGTATCGGCGGTTCGCTGGCGGCCACTTACGGCGGTCAAGCTCTGGGCATCTATCAGGCTGGCCAAGGCGCAGGCTTCATCGGTGCGCTGGTGGGCGCCGTTGTGTTGCTGGTGATCTACGGACTGGTCAAAAAGAACTGATCCAGGCGACAAGCCCTCTCCGCCAAACCGGCCGGGAGGGCTAGAATGCTCGGTGTTCCCTGTTCTTCCCTTTACCGAGCACCTTCATGCGCCGTCTTTTACTGACTCTTGTTTTACTGGGTTCGGGCTTTGCCCATGCCGGCGAATTGCCGGAAACCGATTGGCTCGAATTGATGCCCAAGTCGGACCAGAAGGCCCTCGAGGCCATGCCTGAAATCGACCACAACTCCCCTGAAGCCAACGGCACTTTCACCGACAAGGGTGGGATGAAGCAGGCCAAAGGCTTGCCGGCGGTTATGTACTCGACGAAGACCGTTGCGTCGATGAACGACAAGAACATCCGCATTGGCGGGTACCCCGTGCCGCTGGAGTCCGATGCCAAGGGCCGCAGTACGTTGTTCTTCCTGGTGCCGTATCCGGGCGCGTGCATCCATGTGCCACCGCCGCCGCCCAACCAGTTGGTGCTGGTGCGCTATCCAAAGGGCCTGAAGTTGAACGATATCTACACGCCGCTGTGGGTCACCGGCACGCTGAAAGTCGAAAAGGTCAGCAATGACCTGGCCGATGCGGCGTATGCGCTGGATGCGCAGAAGGTACGTGTGGTGGAAGAGTCGGATCTGTAAGGAGATCCAAATGTGGGAGCGAGCCTGCTCGCGATAGCGGCCTGACAGCCAACGATGATGTTGGATGTGGTGACCTCATCGCGAGCAATCTCGCTCCCACATTGGTTTTGTGGTGTTGCTTAGAGCGGCTTGCTACCGACGCTCACGCCCAGCATATGGCTGGCACCTGGTTTCAGGTTCACCACATCGCCCATCACGTTCGCCGTCTCGATGCATAGCATGCGCTGCCAGCCATCGTCGGCCATGTCGCTGAACGCGGCGGCGCGGTCGATCCACGGGTTCCAGATCACCGCCGTACGTGATCCGCTGCTGGTCAGTTCGATGCGTCGCTCCCAGGTCGGGTCGACGATGCTCAACAGTGGCGGGGCATCGAGATAGATGCGATCGGTCTCCCCAATAAAGCGCAGATCACCGAGTTGTTGCCTGGTTTTCCAGTCTTCCAGGGTTTCGATGTAGCTCAAGCCATCCACGCCTTCGACATGCACCTCACGCACATCGCTGACGGCAAAATAGCTGTGCAGCGCCTGGCTGATGCTGACGGTTTCAGCGCCCCGGTTGTGGCTGATCAGATGGATGTGCAATTGCTCGTCGAGGCGAATGCTCAGCGTCAGATCCACCTGGTGCGGCCAGCCGGGAAAGCCGCCTTCGGGGTAGGGCAGGAGGAATTCGACCTTCAGGCTTTCGCCTTCGGCTTCGATGCCGCCCAACTCCCAATCCATCGCTCGCACGAAGCCGTGAGCCGACGGCGCTTCATTGCTGGTGCGCATCGCCTGAACGCTTTGCGGGTTGCGCGCAAAGTTGCCGAACCATGGCCAGCACACCGGCACGCCGGCGCGAATGCTCTTGCCGGTCTTGAACACAGCCTCGTCGTTGAGCCAGATCAGCGGCGGCTGGCCGGCCAATTGATAGCTGAGGATGTGCGCGCCTTGCTGGGCCACCAGTAATTCGGCCTGACCGTGGCGGATGCGCCAGCAGTTCAGTTCATCCAGTTTTACGGCTTCAACATTGGGCATGCTCATGGGACAGCTCTCGATCAGTAACGTGGACGACTATCGACCGCAAAACGGCTACCAGGTTTAGAAGCTCTTTCAGCGAGCCCGGGGCGGAACCGAACGGGTGCGACCGCTGCCGTCGATGGCAACGAACACAAACACCGCTTCGGTCACTTTACGCCACTCGCTGGACAGTGGATCGTCGCTCCAGACCTCGACCATCATCTTGATCGAGCTGCGGCCGATTTCCAGGGCCTGGGTATAAAAGGAGAGCTGAGCGCCCACCGCCACCGGAACCAGAAACGCCATACGGTCGATTGCAACGGTGGCAACGCGCCCTCCGGCGACCTTGCTGGCCATCGCGGTGCCCGCCAAATCCATCTGCGCCACCAGCCAGCCGCCGAAAATATCGCCAAAGCCGTTGGTTTCGCGAGGAAGCGCGGTGATTTGCAGGGCCAGGTCGCCTTGCGGGATCGGATCTTCTTGTTCGAGCTCTATCATTCCGGGGGTGCCTCTGACCCGTGACTCTTCGTTGGTATTGCTGGTGGTAGCCGTCTTCGGGAAAAACGATTCAGCACCGAACATACTACGTTCGTCACGTTTTCCATCAGGCGCCTAAAGGGAAACTCTGCGAAATCGCCTATGAACCTGACAGGCGCTTTCGCACAGCAACCCCTCAAAAACCGGAGCAGGCTTTGAGTATATCGGTCGGTAGACTCCGCGACGACCGTCCGGTTCTCATTTTGACTGTCAAAAACGCACCTCTATGTGCTTTTTCGAACAATTTGCTATCGTGCCGGACCTGCCCAAACCTCAGCCAGCGTTGTTGAGGTTGCAGATCCGACTATAAGAGAAGCCCTTGCCATGACCACAGCGCCCTCGAGCATCGCGCAGCCAGACCAACCCGCACGTCCGCTGACCCGCAACGACTACAAGACTCTATCGCTGTCTGCCTTGGGCGGCGCGCTGGAGTTCTACGATTTCATCATCTTCGTGTTCTTCGCCACGGTGGTGGGCAAGCTGTTCTTCCCGGCGGACATGCCTGAGTGGCTACGCCTGATGCAGACCTTCGGTATCTTCGCCGCCGGCTACCTGGCGCGGCCGTTGGGCGGCATCGTGATGGCGCACTTCGGCGACCTGTTGGGTCGCAAGAAAATGTTCACCCTGAGTATTTTCATGATGGCGGTGCCGACCTTGATCATGGGTTTGCTGCCGACTTACGCGCAGATCGGCATGTGGGCGCCGATTCTGCTGTTGCTGATGCGGGTGATCCAGGGCGCGGCCATTGGTGGTGAAGTGCCGGGGGCATGGGTCTTCGTTTCCGAGCACGTTCCGCAGCGGCATGTCGGCTACGCCTGCGGCACCCTGACCAGTGGCCTCACGGCGGGCATCCTGCTCGGCTCGCTGGTTGCCACGGCGATCAACAGCCTCTATACCCCGGTGGAAGTTGCGGATTACGCCTGGCGGATTCCGTTCCTGCTCGGAGGCGTGTTCGGTCTGTTCTCGGTGTACCTGCGTCGCTGGCTGCACGAAACTCCGGTGTTTGCCGAACTGCAACAGCGCAAGGCCCTGGCCGAAGAAGTGCCGTTGCGTGCGGTGCTGCGTGACCATCGTGGCGCGATTGCCATTTCGATGCTGCTGACCTGGTTGCTGTCGGCCGCCATCGTGGTGCTGATCCTGATGACCCCGACAGTGTTGCAGACGGTCTATCACTTCTCGCCAACCACGTCCCTGCAGGCCAACAGCGTGGCGATCGTGTTCCTGAGTTTTGGATGCATCATTGCCGGCGCACTGGCCGACCGCTTCGGTGCGGGACGAGTCTTCGTGATCGGCTGTACCGCGCTGCTTGCCAGCTCCTGGACCTTCTATCACAGCCTGGCCGATCATCCCGACTGGTTGTTCCCGATGTATGCCCTGACCGGTCTGCTGGTCGGCACCATCGGTGCGGTGCCGTATGTGATGGTCAAGGCCTTCCCGCCGGTGGTGCGTTTCAGCGGCCTGTCGTTCTCCTACAACGTCGCCTACGCGATTTTCGGTGGCCTGACGCCGATGATCGTCAGCCTGTTGCTCAAGGAGAGTGCGATGGGGCCTGCTTATTATGTGGCGGTGCTGTGTGGGGTCGGGATTCTGGTGGGGGCATATCTCTGGAAGAAGGGTCGTTAATCTCGACTTTTTACATCGTCTATAAAGGCCACATCGCTAGCAGGCTAGCTCCCACATTGGAATGCGTTTCAACTGTGGGAGCTAGCCTGCTAGCGACTGAGGGCGCCGTGAATCATCCAGTAAAAACCCGAATACTGGCCTTTCATCCAATTGTCATATTTCAGCCATAGAGTGTTCACACGGCCTGCTGATACTTGGCCCCGAATAACACACCCTATCTGCTAGGAGTAAGGCATGAAACTGAAGCGTTTGATGGCGGCAATGACTTTTGTCGCTGCTGGCGTTGCGACTGCCAACGCGGTTGCCGCTGTTGACCCTGCTATCCCGAGCTACACCAAGACCACTGGTGTGTCGGGCAACCTGTCCAGCGTCGGCTCCGATACCCTGGCCAACCTCATGACCCTCTGGGCTGAGAACTACAAAAAAGAATACCCGAACGTAAACATCCAGATTCAGGCCGCTGGCTCCGCCACTGCGCCACCTGCGCTGACTGAAGGCACCTCCAACCTGGGCCCGATGAGCCGCAAGATGAAGGACACCGAACTGGCTGCCTTCGAGCAGAAGTACGGCTACAAGCCAACCGCTATCCCGGTTGCAGTGGACGCCCTGGCGGTATTCGTACACAAGGACAACCCGATCCAGCACCTGACCATGGAGCAAGTTGACGCGATCTTCTCGTCCACTCGTCTGTGCGGCGCTAAAACCGAAGTCAAGACCTGGGGTGACCTGGGCGTGACCGGCGACCTGGCCAACAAGCCGGTTCAACTGTTCGGTCGTAACTCGGTATCCGGCACCTACGGCTACTTCAAGGAAGAAGCCCTGTGCAAAGGCGACTACAAGCCTAACGTGAACGAGCAGCCAGGTTCGGCTTCGGTCGTGCAGTCGATCAGCTCCTCGCTGAACGGTATCGGTTACTCGGGCATCGGTTACAAGACCGCTAGCGTGAAAACCGTTGCCCTGGCCAAGAAAGGCAGCCAGGACTTCGTCGAAGACACTGAAGAAAACGCCCTGAACGGCAAGTACCCGCTGTCCCGCTTCCTGTACGTGTACGTCAACAAGGCCCCGAACAAGCCTCTGGCCCCGCTGGAAGCCGAGTTCGTGAAACTGGTTCTGTCGAAACAGGGTCAGGAAGTCGTAGTGAAAGACGGTTACATCCCACTGCCAGCCAAAGTAGCTGCCAAAGCTCTGGCTGATCTGGGTCTGGCGGAAGGCGGCGCTGAAGTCGCAAAAAAGTAACAAATTGAGTCTAGAGTGACCCCTCTGGACTCACATGGGGGCGGCAGGAGCCGCCCCCATACACCTCTAATTCTGTATCCGCTGCTGGTTACCCCAGGCGGCGGATTTGTTGCGTCACTGCATTGTCATCTTTCTGTCATACAGGATCGCTAGGGTGTGCGCATGAATGATCTGGCCAATTCCAACATGACTACTAATCCCCCCAAGCGAATTGATTTCAATACGCCTGAGCTACAACGCAAGCGCCGCATTCGCGCGCTCAAAGATCGCCTGACCCGCTGGTACGTCCTCGTTGGCGGCCTCGCTGTTCTGGGCGCGATCACCTTGATCTTCTTCTTCCTTGCCTACGTCGTCGCGCCCCTGTTCCAGGGTGCCAGCCTGACGTCCAGGGACGCCATCACGCCAGCCTGGATGCAAGACGCCGGCAAGCCGCTGATGATCTCCCTGGAAGAGCAGAACCAGGTTGCGATGCGGGTTTCCGACAAGGGCCAGGCATTGTTCTTCGACATCGACAGTGGCGCTGAATTGAAGCGCGTCGATCTGTCGATCCCGGCCGGCACCACCGTGACCTCCATCGGAGAAGACCAGCCAGGTCACCCGCTGGTGGCGGTGGGCCTGTCCAACGGCCAGGCGCTGGTGTTCCGTCACACCTATAAAGTCAGTTACCCGGAGGGCAAGAAAACCATCACCCCTGCCGTCGAGTACCCGTATGGCGAAGCGCCAATCGCCCTGAACGAAGCCGGCGGTGCGCTTGAGCATGTCAGTCTCAACGCCAACGATTCGACCCTGATGCTGGTCGGCTCCACCGGTTCGCAACTCAATGTCCTGTCGCTGACCAGCGAAGAGAACATGATGACCGGCGAAGTCACCAACGAGCAGAAGCGCATCGAACTGCCGCAAATGACCGAGCCGGTGAAGAACATCTTCGTCGACCCGCGTCAGCAGTGGCTTTACGTGGTCAACGGGCGTGCCCAGGCCGACGTATTCAGCCTGCGCGACAAGAGCCTCAACGGTCGCTACAAACTGCTTGAAGACGGTGAAGCGCAAGTCACCGCCAGCACCCAACTTGTGGGCGGTATCTCGCTGATCATCGGTGACTCCAAAGGTGGCCTGGCCCAGTGGTTCATGGCCCGCGATCCGGATGGCGAACAACGCCTGAAGCAGATCCGCACCTTCCAGATGGGCACCACGCCTATCGTTGAAATCACTGCCGAAGAACGCCGCAAGGGCTTCATTGCCCTCGACGCTTCCGGCCAGCTCGGCGTGTTCCACAGCACCGCCCACCGCACCTTGCTGGTGGAGCCGGTCGCTGAAGGCCAGGGCATTTTCGGGCTGTCGCCTCGTGCCAACCGCGTGATCGTGGAGGCCGGCGGCAAGTTGCACCCGTTGCTGCTCGATAACCCGCACCCGGAAGTCTCGTGGAGCGCGCTGTGGAGCAAGGTCTGGTACGAGAACTACGACGAGCCTAAATACGTCTGGCAATCGACCGCCGCCAACACTGACTTCGAACCCAAGCTAAGCCTGTCGCCGCTGACCTTCGGTACCCTGAAAGCCGCGTTCTACGCCATGCTGCTAGCCGCTCCACTGGCCGTCGCCGCTGCGATCTACACCGCGTACTTCATGGCCCCAGGCATGCGCCGCAAGGTCAAGCCGGTGATCGAGTTGATGGAAGCGATGCCGACGGTAATCCTCGGTTTCTTCGCCGGCCTGTTCCTCGCGCCGTATGTGGAAGGGCATTTGCCGGGCATCTTCAGCCTGCTGATGTTGCTGCCGATCGGCATCCTGGTCGCCGGTTTCACTTTCAGCCGCCTGCCTGAGTCGATCCGCCTGAAAGTCCCGGATGGCTGGGAAAGTGCGCTGCTGATTCCAGTGATCCTGTTTGTGGGTTGGCTGTCGCTGTACATGAGCCCGTTCATGGAGAACTGGTTCTTCGGCGGCGACATGCGCATGTGGATTTCCCACGACCTGGGCATCACCTACGACCAGCGCAACGCCCTGGTAGTCGGTTTGGCCATGGGCTTCGCGGTCATCCCGAACATCTACTCCATCGCCGAAGACGCCGTGTTCAGTGTGCCTCGCGGCCTGACCCTGGGCTCCCTGGCCCTTGGTGCCACGCCATGGCAGACCATGACTCGCGTGGTGATCCTCACCGCGAGCCCGGGCATCTTCTCGGCGCTGATGATCGGCATGGGTCGTGCGGTCGGTGAAACCATGATCGTGTTGATGGCCACCGGTAACACCCCGGTCATGGAAATGAACCTGTTCGAAGGCCTGCGCACCCTGGCAGCCAACGTTGCAGTGGAAATGCCCGAATCGGAAGTCGGCGGCAGCCACTACCGCGTGCTGTTCCTCTCGGCGTTGGTACTGCTGTTGTTCACCTTCGTCATGAACACCCTCGCAGAACTGATTCGTCAGCGTCTGCGCAAGAAATACTCGTCGCTTTAAGCAAAGGTAGAAGTCTGTGAAACAGAACTCCTTGAAAGGATGGTTCAAGAGCGGCGCCCCCGGCGTCTGGATCAGCGGTGGCGCGGTGTCCATCGCGGTCATCATGACCATTGGCCTGCTGGCAGTGATTGCCGTGCGCGGCCTGGGTCACTTCTGGCCGGCGGATCTGGTGCATGCCAGTTACGACGTACCGGGCCAGGCCAATCACCTGGTGATCGGCGAAATCGTACAGAAGGAAGAAGTGCCACGTGCCCGTCTGAAGAGCGCCGGCCTGCCGGTGCCTGACGAAGGCCCGGAGTTCATGACCCGCGAGCTGATCAAGGTCGGCAACCGTGACCTGAACGGCAATGACTTCACCTGGATCGTCGGCGAGTGGCTGACCAAGCAGACGACGCCGCCTGAGCTGATGGCCATCGAGCGCCGTGAGTGGGGCAACTTCTACGGTTACCTGGTCAACGTCAAACAGGATGGCAAGGTTGTCGCTGAAGGCGAAGCCGCATGGCCTGAGTTGCAGGCCCGTGTCGACCGTGTCAACAAGCTGGCTGCACAGCTCAAGAACCTGGAAAAGACCGACATCGGCGCGATCAATGCCGGTCTCGAGCGCATCCGTTTGCACAGTCGCAAACTGGAGCTGGATGGCAAGCTCGACGCCACTGCACAAGCAGACATGGAATCGGAGCGCGCCGAACTCAATGCTCGTTATCAGGAAGTTGAAGCGCGCCTGAGCGATCTTCATGCGCAGTTCAACCGCGACAGCCTGACCGCCCGCGATGCGAACGGTAAGGAAGTTGAGATCGGCATCGGCAAAGTGGTTCACGCCTATCAGCCGAACGCCATGAGCACGACCACCAAGATCGGTTTCTACTTCAGCAAGGTCTGGGAGTTCCTGAGCGACGACCCGCGTGAAGCGAACACCGAAGGCGGGATCTTCCCGGCCATCTTCGGCACCGTGATGATGACCCTGATCATGGCGATGATCGTGACCCCGTTCGGCGTGCTGGCGGCGGTGTACCTGCGTGAATACGCCAAGCAGAACGCGCTGACCCGGGTGATCCGCATCGCGGTGAACAACCTGGCGGGCGTTCCGGCCATTGTTTACGGCGTGTTCGGCCTGGGTTTCTTCGTCTACGTGCTGGGTGGCTCGCTCGACCGTCTGTTCTTCCCGGAAGCACTGCCGGCACCGACCTTCGGTACACCGGGTCTGCTCTGGGCTTCGCTGACCCTGGCGCTGCTGGCGGTGCCGGTGGTGATCGTGGCCACTGAAGAAGGCCTGGCGCGGATTCCTCGCACCGTGCGTGAAGGCTCGTTGGCCCTCGGCGCGACCAAGGCTGAAACCTTGTGGAAGATCGTGCTGCCGATGGCCAGCCCGGCGATGATGACCGGCATGATCCTCGCCGTGGCCCGCGCCGCGGGTGAAGTGGCGCCGCTGATGTTGGTGGGTGTAGTGAAACTGGCGCCGTCGCTGCCGGTGGACGGTAACTACCCGTACCTGCACCTGGACCAGAAGATCATGCACCTGGGCTTCCACATCTATGACGTCGGCTTCCAGAGCCCGAACGTCGAAGCCGCACGACCGCTGGTGTACGCCACGGCGCTGCTGCTGGTGCTGGTGATCGCGACATTGAACCTGTCGGCGGTGTACATCCGTAACCACCTGCGCGAGAAGTACAAGGCGCTGGATAGCTAATTGGTCGGCGCGGACCTTGTGGGAGCGAGCCCGCTCGCGAAGAAGGTACATCCGACACATTTTCTGTGTCTGAACGACCATCGCGAGCAAGCTCGCTCCTACAGTAAGAATTGTGTAACCGCAGGCCAAGGCCAGCGGAAAACGAACCGAATTTGTTAGCACAGGGAGCCTCCCATGCAGCACGAAGCACATACCCACGGCATCAACATGTCGGCCCTGGGTCGCGACAAACAGAGCCTGAATCTCGAACAGGAAACCGTAGCCATCGAAGTGCCGGGCCTGAGCCTGTTCTACGGCGATAAACAAGCGCTGTTCGACGTCAGCATGAACATCCCGAAACAGCGCGTGACCGCCTTCATCGGCCCGTCCGGCTGTGGCAAGTCGACGCTGTTGCGTACCTTCAACCGCATGAACGACCTGGTTGACGGGTGCCGTGTTGAAGGCGAGATCAACCTGTACGGCAACAACATCTACCGCAAGGGCGAAGACGTGGCCGAGCTGCGTCGTCGCGTCGGCATGGTGTTCCAGAAGCCCAACCCGTTCCCGAAAACCATCTACGAAAACGTGGTCTACGGCCTGCGCATCCAGGGCATCAACAAGAAGCGCGTGCTCGACGAAGCCGTTGAGTGGGCGTTGAAAGGCGCGGCGCTGTGGGACGAGGTCAAGGACCGTCTGCACGAGTCGGCACTGGGCCTGTCCGGTGGTCAGCAGCAGCGTCTGGTGATCGCCCGCACCATCGCCGTTGAGCCGGAAGTACTGCTGCTCGACGAACCGTGCTCGGCACTCGACCCGATCTCCACCCTGAAAGTCGAAGAGCTGATCTACGAACTGAAATCCAAGTTCACCATCGTCATCGTGACCCACAACATGCAACAGGCCGCGCGGGTTTCCGACTACACGGCGTTCATGTACATGGGCAAACTGGTGGAGTTCGGCGACACCGACACCCTGTTCACCAATCCGGCGAAGAAGCAGACCGAAGACTACATCACGGGTCGGTACGGCTAGTTGAGGCCGCCGCGAGCTACAAGCTGCAAGCGGCAAGAAAGAACCGGTGCGATTCCAGGACTTGTACATAACTGCTTGAAGCTTGCAGCTTGAAGCTTGCAACTTTCGCGGAGCGAAAAAGATGATTAGTAAAGAAGGCCTTACCCACCACATTTCCGCGCAATTCAACGCCGAGCTCGAGGAAGTGCGCAGTCACCTCCTGGCCATGGGCGGGCTGGTGGAGAAGCAGGTCAACGACGCGGTGACCGCGCTGATCGAGGCCGACTCCGGCCTGGCCCAGCAGGTGCGCGAGATCGACGACCAGATCAACCAGATGGAACGCAACATTGACGAAGAATGCCTGCGCATTCTGGCCCGTCGTCAACCGGCAGCGTCCGACCTGCGCCTGATCATCAGCATTTCCAAGTCAGTGATCGACCTGGAGCGCATCGGTGACGAAGCGACCAAGATCGCCCGTCGCGCTATCCAGCTGTGCGAAGAAGGCGAAGCGCCGCGCGGTTACGTCGAAGTGCGCCATATCGGTGACCAGGTACGCAACATGGTTCGCGACGCACTGGATGCCTTTGCCCGTTTCGACGCCGAACTGGCCTTGTCGGTGGCGCAGTACGACAAGATCATCGACCGCGAATACAAGACCGCGCTGCGTGAGCTGGCCACCTACATGATGGAAGATCCGCGTTCCATTTCGCGGGTTCTGAGCATTATCTGGGTGCTGCGTTCGCTGGAGCGTATCGGCGACCACGCGCGCAATATCTCGGAGCTGGTGATCTATCTGGTACGCGGCACCGACGTGCGGCACCTGGGTCTTAAGCGCATGAAGGAAGAAGTCGAAGGAACAACCGGCGAAAGCGCTAATGTTCCGGGCAAAACTGACGATAAGTAAGGTTGCCCAAGTAAAGCGCCCGGCCTTTTGGCCGGGCGTTTTTGTTTGCGCTTCACGAATTCGAAAAGCAGCACCCCGCGAACGAAAAGTCCGGCGTGACTGAAAGGTTTTTGGCAATGTGCCATCAGCAAGGCGGTATGCTGGCCGGGATTTTTAAAAGGGGTTTTGGATGAGTAAGGTCAGTGTGTTGGTCGTGGACGACGCGTCGTTCATTCGTGACCTGGTGAAAAAGTGCCTGCGCAATTATTTCCCGGGCATGCGGATCGAAGATGCGATCAACGGCAGAAAGGCCCAGGCCATGCTGGCCAAGGAAGCCTTCGACCTGGTCCTGTGCGACTGGGAAATGCCGGAAATGTCCGGCCTGGAACTGTTGACCTGGTGCCGCGAGCAAGACAGCCTCAAGGCCATGCCTTTCGTGATGGTGACCAGCCGTGGTGACAAGGAGAACGTTGTCCAGGCGATCCAGGCCGGTGTTTCCGGTTACGTCAGCAAGCCGTTCACCAACGAACAATTGATCACCAAGGTCAAGCAGGCGCTGCACAAGGTCGGCAAACTCGACGCCTTGATCAACGTGGCCGCGACCAAGACCAGCCCTGCATTCGCTAACGACTCCCTCGCCGCCCTGACTGGTGGCAAGGCGCCCGTCGTCACGCCAACGGCCGCACCCGCACCGTCCAAAGGCTTGCTCAGCAGCCCGCCGGTCAAGGCGCCTGCGGCCTCTTCGGCACCCACCAGTGGCCGTGGCCAGGGTCAACTGCGTTTGCCGAACGGTATCGCACAATGCGTGATCAAGGCCTTGAGCCTCAAGGAAGCCCTGTTGGTGGTCAAGCGTACCGAGACCCTGCCGCAGATCCTCGACAGCGCCGTGCTGGATCTGGAGCAGGGCGATAACGCCGAGATCGCCCGCCTCAACGGTTACCTGCACGCCGTCGTGGCCCACGAACCGAAGCCCGACAGCGACTGGCTGCAGCTGACCTTCCGCTTTGTCGACCAGGATGCGCAGAAGCTCGATTACATTTCGCGCCTGATTGCGCGGGGTACGGCGCAGAAGCACTTCATTCCTGGCGCTTGAGGCGCGTCGCCTGACAGTCCGCTTTCGCGAGCAGGCTCGCTCCCACATTGGAATGCGTTTCCTTGTGGGAGCGAGCCTGCTCGCGAAGGGGTCATCACTGATACCGCACATCTGCTGAACACCTTTTCTGAAACATCTGCCGACTACCCGGGTCCATTGCAGCTGCTAGGCTCAATCCCAGATCTCACTCGACAGAATCCTTGCTCATGTTCACGCGCCTGATGCTTTTATGTGGCCTGCTCATGGTCGCCACTTCGGCCATGGCCATGACCATCTACAAATCCAAAGATGCCTATGGCGTGGTTTCCTACAGCGACCGCCCCAGCAAAGGCGCCCATGTGTTCGTTTTTCGCGATGGCATGGTCGAGCACCTTGAGCGTCAGGTGCGCCTCGTCATCATGAAGAAGAACGGCGTGCACAGCGTGTACGTACGCAATGACCTGTATGCGCCGGTAGAAGTCGAATTGAGTTTTGCCGGGGTGAAGAACGCCAACGGTGTGCCGGGAGGGACGATTCGGCGCGTGATACCGCTGCGCAGCAGCGTTCGCCTGGCGCAGCTTACGGCGACTAAAGGTGGAAGGCCCCTCGCGTATGTTCCAAAGTTCAAATACTCCCTGGGCGACCCCTCAGGGCCCACGGTGGGCTATCGGTATCCGTTGCCCTGGCGTGGCGGGCCGTTCCGGATCAGTCAGGGCGCCAATGGCCCCTACAGCCACTTCGGGCCCAAGAGCCGTTACGCCATAGACATCGCGATGCCTGAGGGCACACCGATCATTGCCGCGCGAGGCGGGGTGGTGGTGAAAACCGAAAACAGGCAGAGCGGACGCGGCACCGATGCATCCGGTAATTTCGTACGGGTGCTACACGATGACGGGACCATGAGTGTTTACCTGCACCTGAAGAAAGGCTCGGTCTGCGTTCGGGAAGGTCAGCGGGTAACGGTCGGCAGTGCGTTGGCGTTGTCCGGCAACACCGGCAACAGCACCGGGCCGCATTTGCACTTCGTGGTGCAGCGCAATACCGGGCTGGGACTGGTGTCGATTCCATACCAGTTCAACCAGCCGGTCAGCGCGCTGCCCAACTTTGCGTTGGGTAAGCAGTGAGGCGTTGTCTGGTCTGACGCCATCGCGGGCAAGCCCGCTCCCACTGTTGAAATGCATTCCAGTGTGGGAGCGAGCTTGCTCGCGATGGTATCGACTCGAATCCGGATATCTCGATCAGTCCAGCATCAACACCTTGGCCAGGACGATCTTCGGCCCTTTCATCTTCTTGATGATGATCCGCAGGCCTTCGACTTCCAGCACTTCTTCCTCTTCGGGAACGCGCTTGAGGCTCTCGTAGACCAGCCCGGCAAGGGTTTCGGCTTCGACGTGGTCGAGGTCGATGCCCAGCAGTCGTTCAACCTTGAACAGCGGCGTATCGCCCCGCACCAGCAGCTTGCCCGGCTGATACGCGAGGATCCCGCGCTCGGCCTTGCGGTGTTCGTCCTGGATGTCGCCCACCAGCACTTCCAGCACGTCTTCCATGGTCAGGTAGCCGATGATGTTGCCATCGGCCTCTTCGACCACGGCGAAGTGCGAGCCGCCCTTGCGGAACTGTTCCAGCAACTGCGACAGCGGCATGTGCCGCGACACGCGCTCCAGCGGGCGAGTCAGTTCGGCCAGGTTGAACGACTCGGGAATGTGGTCCAGCGCCGCCAGTTCCAACAGCAGATCCTTGATGTGCAGCAGGCCGACGAACTCCTGACGTTCGCTGTCGTACACCGGGTAGCGGCTGAACTTGTGGCGACGAAACATTGCCAGGATCTGCTTGAGTGGCGCATTGAACTCCAGTGTCACCAGGTCTTCGCGGGAGTTGGCCCAGTCGACCACTTCCAGTTCACCCATTTCCACCGCCGAGGCCAGCACGCGCATGCCTTGGTCACTCGGGTCCTGGCCACGGCTGGAGTGCAGGATCAGCTTCAGTTCTTCACGGCTGTAGTGGTGCTCGTGATGCGGGCCGGGCTCACCTTGGCCTGCGATGCGCAGGATCTGGTTGGCGCTGGCGTTGAGCAGGTAGATGGCCGGGTACATGGCCCAGTAGAACAGGTACAGCGGCACGGCGGTCCACAGCGACAGCAACTCGGGTTTGCGGATCGCCCAGGATTTGGGAGCCAGTTCGCCGACCACGATGTGGAGGTAGGAAATGATGAAGAACGCGGTGAAGAATGAAACAGCCTTGACCACTTCAGCGGAATCTACGCCCACGGCACTCAGTACAGGCGCCAGAAGGTGCGCAAACGCAGGTTCACCGACCCAGCCCAGGCCCAGGGAGGCGAGGGTGATACCGAGCTGACAGGCCGAGAGATAGGCATCGAGCTGACTGTGCACGGTACGCAGGATGTGCCCGCGCCAGCCGTTTTTGTCAGCGATGGCCTCGACCCGGGTCGAGCGCAGCTTGACCATGGCAAATTCCGCCGCAACGAAAAATCCGTTGAGCAAAACCAGGATCAGAGCAAAAAGAATCATGCCGAAGTCGGCGAAAATGGTAGCGAGGGTCAAACCAGGGGAAGGGTCCATGATGGAGTTTTGCGGGTTCCGTATATTCGAGAGGGAAGTAAAAAACCGCGCCTGAAAGGCAGGCGCAAGTCAGCAAATGTAGCGGCTGACTGGCCAGTTGCCTAGTGGCGCGTGCTGACCGGTATCAGTCAGCGGTGCTGATAACCCGGGATTTGGTGACCTGGGCCGGGGCAAAGTGGCAGGTGAAGGTGCTGCCGTGGCCCGGTACGCTGCTGATTTCCATCCGTGCCCGATGTCGTAACAGGACGTGTTTGACGATCGCCAGCCCCAAGCCGGTGCCCCCGGTGTTGGAGTTGCGGCTGGAGTCGACGCGATAGAAACGTTCGGTCAGGCGCGGCAGGTGTTTGGCATCGATGCCGATCCCGGAATCCTGCACGCTCAGGTGCGCCCCCTGGTCATCGCTCCACCAGCGAATGCGGATATTGCCTTCGGCCGGGGTGTATTTCACCGCGTTGAACACCAGGTTGGAAAACGCGCTGCGCAACTCCGCTTCGCTGCCCTTGAGCAGAATCGTCGGATCGGCTTCCAGGGTGATTTTCTGGTTTTTCTGACCGGACAACTGCTGCGCGTCGCTCTTGATCGATTGCAGCAAGCCGTCGATCGGCACTGGCTGGTTGTCCGACGGATAATCGGTGGCTTCCAGCTTGGCCAGCAACAACAGATCATTGAGCAGGGTCTGCATGCGTCCGCCTTGTTGCTGCATCTGCTGCAAGGCACGGCCCCAGCGCGGGTTCACTTCGTCGACGTTGTCGAGCAAGGTTTCCAGGTAACCGCAGATCACCGTCAACGGCGTGCGCAGTTCATGGGAAACGTTGGCGATGAAGTCTTTGCGCATTTGCTCAAGCTGATGGATGCGCGTCACATCGCGCACCAGCATCAAGTGTTCGTTGTTGCCATAACGGGTGATGTATAGCTGGATGCGCACGCGGTCGTTGGTCGGCGAAGGAATTTCCAGCGGCTCGGCGTAGCTGTCCTGCTCGAAGTATTCCTTGAAGCGCGGATGGCGCACCAGGTTGGTCACCGGTTGACCGCTGTCCTGCGGGGTCTTGAGGCCCAGCAGGGTTTCGGCGGCGCGGTTCCACCATTCCAGGTTGCCATCGGTGTCGAGCATGATCACTGCGTCTTTCAGCGCCGCGGTGGATTCCTGAACCCGGTCGATCACCGCTTGCAGGCGCCCACGTACTCGTTGGTCACGGCGTTGCAAGTGGTAGATGCTGTCGAACACCTCGCCCCACAGGCCATAGCCGTCGGGTGGTGCTTCATCGGGTTTGTGCAGGCGCAACCACTCGTGCAGACGCAGCAATTGCTTGAGGGTCCAGGCCAGGTAAAGACCCAGGCCCGCGGCGAGGCTCCAGCCGTAATAGCCGGTGATCAGGCCGATCACCAGGCAGGCGGTGACCAGTAGCAGCATGTGGCGAATCAGGGTGCCATGCCAGTTTTGGTTCACTTGACGCGCGTCCTTGTCAGCTTGTCGGGCGGTGAAGGTCCGGGTCAGGCTTTGGTAGAAAAGCGGTAACCGGTGCCGCGCACGGTTTGTACCAGATTTTCGTAAGCATCGCCGAGGGCTTTGCGCAGGCGCCGAATGTGCACGTCAACAGTACGCTCTTCGACGTAGACGTTGCCGCCCCAGACCTGATCCAGCAACTGGCCACGCGTGTAGGCGCGCTCCTGGTGGGTCATGAAGAATTGCAGCAGGCGGTATTCGGTCGGGCCCATCTCGGCGGGACGGCCGTCGATGGTCACGCGGTGGCTGATCGGGTCCAGCAGCAGGCCGCCGACTTCGATTGGCGCTTCGCCATCGCTCGGACCGGCACGGCGCAGAACGGCCTTCAGGCGTGCGACCAGCTCGCGGGGGGAAAACGGCTTGGTGATGTAGTCGTCGGCGCCGACTTCCAGACCCTGGATCTTGTTGTCCTCTTCACCCTTGGCGGTGAGCATGATGATCGGGATGTCCCCGGTCAGTTCATCACGCTTGAGGCGACGGGCCAGCTCGATGCCGGAAGTGCCGGGCAACATCCAGTCGAGCAGGATCAGGTCTGGTTTGCGGTCGACGATAATGGCGTGGGCCTGCTGGGAGTTTTCAGCCTCCAGGCAGTCATAGCCGGCCATTTCCAACGCAACGGCGATCATTTCGCGAATAGGCGCTTCGTCGTCGACGATCAGAATGCTCCTGCCAACCATGCCGTTATTCCTCTTGTCATTTAACTGTCTTGCGCCGCATTAGATAACGGAATTATTGCAGTCGTGTGACAGTATTTTAGTCGACCGGCGATTGGCTGGATCCTGGGCTAAGCTTTAAGTCCGAATCCTGACAACCACAAAAGGAAGGTTTCCATGAACTACATTGCTCAATCCTGGAAGGCTTTGCTGGTCACTGCTGCGTTAACGCTGCCGACACTGGCCTTTGCTGCCGACCCGGCGATGATGAAAGACGGCATGATGGTCGATCACAAGGGCATGACTGTGTACACGTTCGACAAGGACACGGGCGGCAAGTCGATGTGCAACGGCGACTGCGCCAAATACTGGCCGCCAATGATGGCGCCGGCGGGTGCCAAGGCCGAAGGTAAATGGACAGTCATCAAGCGTGACGATGGCAAGATGCAATGGGCCTATGACGGCAAGCCGCTGTACTACTACGAGGACGACAAAAAACCTGGAGACATGACGGGTGACAAGAAGAAAGACGTCTGGCACGTTGTTCGCGAGCATATGTAATACCGCAAAAAGATCGCAGCCTTAGGGTACAGCTACCCAGGGCTGCGATCTTTTTATCGGTCAACGCAACGCGTAATCCAGCACAATCCCGATGAAAATCGCCAATCCCGCCCAGTGATTGTGCAAAAACGCCTTGAAGCAACGCATCCGGTCTTTGCCGCGGGTGTACCAGAATTCCCAGGCAAAGCAGCCCGCCGCCACCAGTAATCCGAGGTGGAACCAGCCACCAAGGTCGAACTTCGACCCCGCCAGCAGCAGGCAGCCCAGTGCCAGCCCTTGCAGGGTCAGGATGATCACCCGGTCTGCGTCGCCGAACAGGATTGCCGTGGATTTCACGCCGATCTTCAGGTCGTCATCGCGGTCGGTCATCGCGTAATACGTGTCGTAACCCACGGTCCACATCAGGTTGGCGATCCACAGCAACCACGCGACAGCCGGCAATTCACCGGTTTCCGCAGTGAACGCCATCGGCATCCCCCACGAAAATGCGGCGCCCAGCACCACTTGCGGGTAATAGGTGTAGCGCTTCATGAACGGGTAACTGAATGCCAGCGCCAGACCGCCAAACGACAGCCATATGGTCGCGGCATTGGTGCACAGCACCAGCAGGAAACTCACGCCCATCAGCAATGCGAAGAACACCAGCGCCTCTTTGGAGCTGATCTTGCCGCTCACCAGCGGTCGCTGCTCGGTACGCTTCACATGACCATCGACCTTGCGGTCCGCCCAGTCGTTGATCACGCAGCCGCCGGCGCGGGTCAGCACCACGCCGAGGACGAAAATCACAATGTTGGCCAGGGACGGCGAACCCTTGCCGGCAATCCACAGCGCCCACAGCGTTGGCCAGAGCAGCAGGTAAATGCCGATCGGCTTGTCCATGCGGGTCAGCTGAATGAAATCCCAGGCCCGAGGGTTCAAGCGGTTCAAGGACTTGAGCAGGCTCTGGTACATCAACGGTTCTCCGATTGGGCGCAGGCGGCGTCCCACAGGGAAGGCAGGAAAATTTCGGCCACCAGCACGCTCAGCGCACCGCGATCAAAGCGCGAACGGCGGCCCCACAGCCCAGGCGATTGCACTTCGGCGGGCAGCCACGCTTGAGGATAATGGCAAACCTCGATGGCCCGGCGCTGGAAGGCCTGATCGCAAAACAGCAATTCGCCCAGCGAGCGGCTGCCCAGTTCGTCCATGTGCAAGCCGTCGCCTTGCAAGGCACTGCGTGACGCCACGCTGCGCGCAAATACCCACGCCTGGCCATGACCGCGCAAATACACCTCGCGCACCCAGCCCTCACTGCCATCGGCCAGGTCCAGTGCGGCGCATTCGTCGGCACGCAGGGGCTGCCAGCCTTCGAACATCGGCGAGACGCTGAAGGCGTCATTCGACAGATGAATCAGACGTCTGGTCAGCGAGCCTTCATCGAATAGCCAGTCGAGGGTGGTGGCATCGGGGAGGGGCGTCAGTTCGCTGCGCGAGAGCCAGAGAGGAGCTGGAGAGGGGGATTCTGTGTGATGCACAATGAGTCATTATTGGCAGCAAATGAGGCGGCGAGCTTAACATGTCAGCCGCCGATATCGATTGAAATGGCCTGCCGTTGCGCCGAACAGGCTTGCATCCGACGGCCCCGATCAGTACAAAACGCGCTGAGTTGGACGGCAGTGCTGCAACCATCGACCGTCCGGCCGGCAAAACGCCTGAACCCTGAGGAAGTACCTGATGAAAAAGTGGCAATGTATTGTCTGCGGCCTGATCTACAACGAAGCCGACGGTTGGCCGGATGACGGCATTGCGCCGGGCACCCGTTGGGAAGACGTCCCGGCAGACTGGCTGTGCCCGGACTGCGGTGTGGGCAAAATGGATTTTGAAATGATCGAAATCGCTGCCTGAATAGTTGAGGAGTAAGGAATGAACGCACCTGTCGTCATCATTGGCACCGGCCTGGCGGGCTATAACGTGGCCCGCGAGTTTCGCAAACTCGATAGCGAAACCCCGCTGCTGTTGATTACCGCCGATGACGGGCGCTCCTACTCCAAGCCGATGCTCTCCACTGGCTTTGGCAAAAACAAGGATGCCGACGGCCTGAGCATGGCCGAACCCGGCGCCATGGCCGAACAGCTCAAGGCCGAAATACGCACCCACACGCGCATCAGCGGCATCGACCCGGGCCACAAGCGCCTGTGGATCGGTGAAGAAGCGGTGATCTACCGCGACCTGATCCTGGCCTGGGGCGCCGAAACCGTGCGGGTGCCCATTGAAGGCGATGCGGCGGACTGCGTATTCCCGATCAACGACCTGGAAGACTACGCACGCTTCCGTGCGGCGGCGACCGGCAAGCGCCGCGTGCTGCTGCTCGGCGCCGGCCTGATCGGCTGCGAGTTTGCCAACGACCTGACCCTGGGCGGCTACGAAGTGCAGCTGGTTGCGCCGTGCGAACAAGTCATGCCGACCCTGCTGCACCCGGCGGCCGCCGCTGCGGTGCAGGCAGGCCTCGAAAGCCTCGGCGCGCGCTTCCATCTCGGCCCGGTACTCAACCGCCTGCAACGCGTGGCTGACGGCCTGGAAGCGCACCTGTCCGATGGCCAGGTGATCCCGTGCGACGTGGTGGTCTCAGCCATTGGCCTGCGCCCGCGCGTCGACCTGGCGGCAGCGGCCGGTTTGCAGGTCAGCCGCGGCATCATGGTCGATCGGCACCTGAAGACCTCCCACGCCAACATCTACGCCCTGGGCGACTGCGCCGAGGTCGACGGGCTGAACCTGCTGTACGTGATGCCCCTGATGAGCTGTGCGAGGGCGCTGGCGCAAACCCTGGCCGGCAACCCGACCGCCGTCACCTATGGCCCGATGCCGATCACCGTCAAAACCCCGGTCTGCCCGCTGGTGGTGTCCCCGCCGCCACGGGGCGCTGAGGGCCTCTGGACGGTCGAAGGGCAGGGCGCCGACATCAAGGTTTTATGTCGCGATGCCGCCGGCAAGCTGCTCGGTTACGCCCTCACCGGTGCCGCCGTGATGGAAAAACTGGCCCTGAACAAAGAGCTTCCGGCCCTGTTGGCATAAATACCGGTCGTTCTGTCGGAATCACCCCCCTTTTGCCCTAACAATGGCCGCGCCGATACTGGCGCGGGGCCTCACTGCGTGCCATCCTCACTCCCGTCTGCCGCAGAGTAGAGCATCTGCGGCGCTTTTGGCGCTGCTCCATAGAGGGCAGCACGGACATAACAACAACAAACCGTCAAAGGGGCTTCACTCACATGCGTAAACCAGACCTCGCCGCAGCCATTGCTGAAAAGGCAGACCTCACCAAAGAGCAAGCCAACCGCGTTCTCAACGCCGTTCTTGAAGAAATCACCGGTGCCCTGCACCGCAAAGACAGCGTGACGCTGGTGGGCTTCGGCACCTTCCTGCAACGCCATCGCGGTGCCCGCACCGGCAAAAACCCGCAAACCGGTGAGCCCGTCAAAATCAAGGCCAGCAACACTGTTGCGTTCAAGCCAGGCAAATCGTTGAAAGACAGCGTTAATCCGTAATCCGCTTTCACCTCCCGCGTAGCGGGGGAGTGGAATAAAAAATGGGCACGCCAACCAGGGTTGGGTGCCCATTTTTTGTGGGTGGCGAATCAGCCGAGCCCGCTTTGCTGTTTGGCGAGAATCGCCGCCATTTGCGGCTCATCCAGATGATCCAGTGCTCGCTCTACCAGCAGGTGCGCCCCCTCAGCCACGCGACTGATCGCCAGGGCTACTGAGCGGCGCGAGCCGTCTACATCGTCAGCCAGGTCAGCGGCGATGGCGCTGATGGATAGCAAGTCTTCCGAGGCGTTGGCCAGGAGTGCTTCGGTATTGATGTCCGGGCAGACACTGAAGAGTTGGCCGCTGCGTTTCGTTGGTGTTTGTTTTGGTGGGGCGAGATAGTGATCGAGGGCGCGTTCGGCGGCTTCGTGGAGTTTTTTGGAATCGAGGGATTCGTAGGGGGATGTGGCCGGATCTTCTGGCGGATTAGGTGTTGGTTTGAACATTTGAATCACCGAGTTATGGAGCTCACGCAGTTTCGCTTGCTTCGAAAAAGGTGGCAGCTGTGTATAGGTGTGCAAGACCGGACTCGGTTGCCGGCAGACCCGAAGGACTCCCACACACAGCCGCCATAACGATTCGCGAGGATAAAAAAACACCCGGTGAATAGCCATAACCGATTGCATGACGAGTCCGGACTTGCACGTCCGAGTCACCAACTTTGCAGTGACTGGGAGAGGTTATCGGTGCCGTCCAAATACGCCTAGTTCATGTATAGCCCAGCGTATTGAAGGAAATGTCCGATAGGTTTGCAGGGTTGAAGATCAAAAAATCGCAGCCTCCGGCAGCTCCTACAGAATGTGTTTCGTTTGGTGTAGGAGTGGCGTGTGGAGTGGTCTGGAGGGAAGTTTTGATAATTGTGACTTGGTGGTCATCGTGAGGGTAATGGTTCTGATCTTCTTCTAACGCAAGCCGATACTGGTGTTATTGCCTGAAGCCGTTAAACTGCCCAGCCGTTCATTTTTCTTCTGAGGCTGTACGCATGAAATTTCGTTTTCTGCTGTGGATGCTGGGTTTGTTGATGGGTAAGGCCAGCCGGACCAATCCGGCGTTTCAACAGCAGTTGGGTGACAAGGACCTGGTGTTTCAGTTGCAGACCCTGGACGGGAAAGTGGCGCGGCATTTCCGCGTGAAGGACCAGCGCATCACCAGCCAATCGGGTGTGCATGCCGAGCCTGCGTTTGCGATTGCCTTTAAAGACGCCGCGTACGGCTTTGCCACGATGCAGGCGAAGAACAAGCAACTGGCGTTCATGACGGGGATTCAGGACAAGTCGATTCAGATCAAGGGCAACCCGGCGTTGGTGATCTGGTTCCAGGGGTTGACCAAGTATTTGAAGCCTCGAAAAAAGTAGTTGCTCCTGCTCAGGGTGGCTTAACAGGTCACTTCTTTGGCTTCTGATGACTGTCAAACTGTCATTATTGACAGGTGATTCTTGATGTTTTGCGGAGCTTCATTGAGGTGGCGTCCTTCGCGGACACTCAATCACCCAGAGTAATGCCACCATGAATGACTTGAATGCAATAGCAAACGAAGGAACACTCGATCCATCATTTGGCAGCAACGGTAGAGTATTCATAGCAAGACCCACAGGCGTTTTGCCGTTACCTCAGGGCAAAGTGATCGTTGTTACATCAGAACCGGAAAGCTTTCAATTAAAAACCGTCAGATTGAATGTGGATGGAACACTTGATCACAAGTTTGGTGACGAGGGGGTTGTAGAGCTGCCGCTATACTTCGATCTAGCTCTTCGCATCCTTCCGGCCATGGATGGTGGATGGTTTATAACTTATCCGATTGAAGGGGGAAGAGTCACTTCTCGGCAGCGTCCGGATGGCGCGCTGGATGAGTCGTTTGGAGTGGGGGGCATACGGGTCGTCATGTACGAATCTCCTGAGGTACTTTCAGTTCCAGTCCCGGCGGCTGTGCAAGTTACAAGAAATCAAAACAGTGAAGAAAGTACCCATATGGCAGGTAGCGAGGAGGGCTGTGCGATTGACCGGTTGATGGGGAAAATTATCTTCAGCGGCAGAGGGCTCGATTGGCCCAATCCGAGCGCACCTGCTGTTTGGCGCTTGAATCCAGATGGCACGCTGGATAAAACTTTAAACGGTACTGGTTATGTACCCATCAAGCCTGTGGGCTTTGAGTATGAGCACAATACTCTTCAGGACTCGACGCAATTGGAATGCGGCAAAATTTTGGTACTTGCTGAATATGACGAGAGAGGAGACCCGGGAGCTAGTAATCTGTATCTGATGCGCTATAACCAGGACGGAAGTGTCGATAGAGATTTCAATGAAGGACGCGCTTTGATCCTCAGGAAATTTCCTTATAGGGTCTTCGGACTCAGAATGACCGTCAGAGCCAGTGATGGAAGGATTGTTATTGGAGGTTTTTATAGAGAAAATCGTGTTGATGCAGGGATGATTCTTGTACTGAATGCCAGCGGATCTTTCAATCAGATTTTCAATAAAGGGAAGCCGTTGTTAACCAATCTGAATAGTGAGGATACGCGTTGGCGGCGCTGCCAAATTCAAGAGGATGGAGCCATCGTCGTCAGTGGTACGCTTGGATTAGATTTTAATGCAATAAATCTTCGGGTGCCGATAGCCCGCTTCCTGCCTGATGGAACCCTGGACCCGATGTTTAATGGTAAAGGTTGGAACTTTTATAAAGATGAGCCAGGAAGCCTTGAAAACAATCACTTTTCTGATATGGCAATAACGCAAGACGGTCGAGTCGTAGTCTGTGGGTTTAGTGAGGCTGATGGTGGTTGGGTGCTGCGTTATCTGGCTTGAATGCGTCAGTAAGTTTACTGGGATTCTTCGCGAGCAAACCGGCTCCCACACTTGACCGAGTGTGGGAGCCGTTTTTTATGACTGAGTGAATTGCGACGCCAGTTCACGCAACAGCACTTCCGCTTCAAGTACCTTACTGACCACGTCATTAGCCTTTTCGCGGCTCAGGCCAAGGCGTTCGAGCAGGGCATCGGGGATGTCTTCGTCGGGACCGGAGCCGATGCCTCGGCTGCGCAGCAGACGCACCGACAGGCACACCAGGTTCGGGTATTCGGCGAAGTCGCCGTCGTAGTGCGGATCGTGCTGGAAGCGCAGGGCGGTGGCCAGTTCTTCAGGCATGTCCCAGTAACGCATCAGCCACGAGCCGATCTGTTCCCGGCTGATGCCCAGCAGGTGTTGTTCCACGAAGCTGTGGCACAGGTGCGGGTTGACCTCCAGGTGGCGGCAGATCAGTGAGAAGTGCGGCGGGAACACGTGGGCCAGCAGCAGGTAGCCGAAGTTGTGAAGCAGGCCGGCCAGGTAGGTCAGGCCGGCTTCCGGACGCTGGGCGCGTGGCATGGCGCGGGTCAGGCCTTCGATGACGGCGGCGGTGTAGATCGATTGCTGCCAGTACGGGGTGGAGTGTTGTGGGTGGTCCTTGGGCAGGCTCAGGGTTTTGCCCAGGGCCAGGCCCAGCGCAAGGTTGATCACCAGGTCAAAGCCCAGCACCCGCACGATGGCGTCTTCCACGGAGCGGATCTTGCCCGGCGAGGCGTAGTAGGGCGATGCCGCCCAGCTCACGACTTGTGCGGCCAGCGCCGGGTCGGTTTCGACCACGCCGGTGATGTCGTCGATGGTGGCGTTGGGGTCGACGCGCAGCTTGATGATTTTTTGCGCGGTTTCGGCCAGCGGCGGAATCTCGATGGTCGCTTCCAGACGCTGCTGGATGCGTCGCGCGGTGAACGCCTGGACGGCCTGGGTAATTTCCTCGCGGTCGTCATCGGGGCGGTCGAGGTTGGGACGGATGCTGGTCAGATTTTCGCCGAAGTTGGCGGCGCTGGCCTTGGTCAGCATGGTCGCCTTGAAGTCTTCGCTGGAAATTTCCAGCAGCACGCCCGGCTCACCGGAGTTGATCAGCAACTTCGGCTCGCGCAGCAGGCTTTCGTCGTACAGGCACGGCGAACTGGTCAGCGCCGGCAGGCCCGGCAGCAAGCTGAGGTTGTGCTTGCCGAGCATTTTTTTCAGGCGTTCGATGGGTACGGCGGCGAGGCGGCGACCAGTGAGTTCAGTGAGGCGATTGAGGTCCAGCAATTGGCTCTGCGGGAAGAGCACCATCAATACGCCAACGCTGTCATCCAGCAGAACGGCCTGCACTTTGCGCGCGGCATTGAGGCCGTGACGGTCCAGCACTTCTTCATAGGCAATGCCTAACTTGCCCAGCATCAGCCGAATAACCGACGGAGCGTGCGGGGTGTCGGGTGCGAAGGCAACTTCGGTCATGGTCTGTATCCGTGCTTAAACAATTGCAGGAGTATAACCAGCTTGCTTGGGACCACGCCTCAGAAACCGTGACGGTTGTCACACCTGGCCGTATTGTTGGCCATGACGCAGCCATCGGTCGAGCAGTGGGCTGACGTGGGTCGGCCAGCGTTCGAGCAATGCCTGGGCGGCATCCCGCACGGCGGGCAGCAGATCGGCATCGCGCATCAGGTCGGCGACCTTGAATTGCAGCAAGCCAGTCTGCCGGGTGCCGAGCATTTCGCCGGGGCCGCGCAGTTCCAGATCCCTTTCGGCGATGACGAAACCATCGTTGGTTTCGCGCATGATGCCCAGGCGCTGGCGGCCGATCTGCGACAGCGGCGGATGGTAGAGCAGTACGCAATGGCTGACGGCGCTGCCCCGGCCGACACGGCCGCGCAACTGGTGCAGTTGCGCCAGGCCCAGGCGCTCGGGGTTTTCGATGATCATCAGGCTGGCATTGGGCACGTCCACGCCGACTTCGATCACCGTGGTCGCGACCAGCAGTTGCAGGTTGCCGGCCTTGAATTCGGCCATCACCGCAGCTTTTTCCGCAGGCTTCATGCGGCCGTGGATCAACCCGACTTTCAACTCGCCGAGGGCGGCAGTGAGGTCCTCAAAAGTGGTTTCCGCTGCCTGGCAGGTCAGCTCTTCCGACTCTTCGATCAGCGTGCACACCCAATAGGCCTGGCGCCCTTCGGCGCAAGCGCTGCGCACCCGTTCGATGACTTCGACCCGCCGGGTGTCGGTGATCAGCACGGTGTTGACCGGGGTTCGGCCGGGGGGCAGTTCGTCGAGGATCGAGGTGTCGAGGTCGGCGTAGGCGCTCATGGCCAGCGTGCGCGGAATCGGCGTGGCGGTCATGATCAACTGGTGCGGGCACATGCGCCCGCCGACGCCTTTCTGCCGCAAGGCCAGACGCTGCTGTACGCCGAAACGGTGCTGTTCGTCGATGATCACCAGCGCCAGGTTCTTGAATTGCACTTCGTCCTGGAATAGCGCGTGGGTGCCGACCACCATCGGCGTGCCGCTGGCGATTTGCTCCAGTGCGGCTACGCGGTTCTTGCCCTTGAGCTTGCCGGCCAGCCAGGCGACTTCAATGCCCAGCGGTTCAAGCCAGCGCTTGAAGGTGATGAAGTGCTGTTCGGCAAGAATCTCGGTGGGCGCCATCAGTGCGACCTGATAACCGGCCTCCAGTGCTTGCAATGCGGCAAGGGCGGCGACCACGGTTTTACCGGCGCCGACGTCGCCCTGGATCAGCCGCAGCATCGGTTCGTGCTGGCTGAGGTCATAGGCGATTTCATTGCCGACCCGCTGCTGGGCACCGGTCGGGCTGAAGCCTAGGTTGGCCAGGTATTTGGCCGGCAGCCTGGTGGCTTTGGGCATCGCGGGCGCACGCAGGGCGCGCATGCTTTCGCGCAGGCGCTGTTGCGACAGTTGATGAGTCAGCAGCTCTTCGAAAGCCAGACGGTGCTGCGCCCAGTGGTGACCGAGGGCCAGTTCATCGACGTCGGCATCGGCAGGCGGGTTGTGCAGGTAACGGATCGCATCGGCCAGCGGTGCCAATTGGTAATCCCGGGCCAGTTCGTTCGGCAGCCAGTCGGGCAGGCTGCTGGGGCCGAGCAGGGTGAGGGTCTGCATGCACAACTGGCGCAAGCGCTGTTGGGTCAGGCCTTCGGTGAGCGGGTAGACCGGGGTCAGGGTTTCATCCACCGGCGGCGGTTCGTCGCCGGTGATGGCGCGGTATTCCGGGTGGTAGATCTCCAGCCCCGAAGCACCAGGCCGCGCCTCGCCGTAGCAGCGAATCCGCGTGCCGCGTTTGAGGCCTTCTTTCTGCGCGTTGCTGAAATGGTAGAACCGCAGACTCAAGCCCCCGGTGCCATCCTGCAACCGCACCACCAGGCTGCGCCGCCGGCCCATGACCACATCGGCACCGCTGACGGTGCCTTCGATGACCGCATCTTGCCCGGGCCGCAGTGCGCCGATCGGCACCACGCGAGTGCGGTCCTGATAACGCAGGGGCAGGTGAAACAGCACGTCCTGGAGGTTCTCCAGGCCGACCTTGGCCAGCTTCTCGGCCATGGCTTCACCGACACCCTTGAGTGCCGTCACCGACACTTGCGACAACTCGCTCATGACCGTTACTTAGCCCGCAGCGACTTGCGCCGCTGGCTTGGCCACCGAGCACAGGCGAATGGAGTCAGCGAGGATTTCAATCGCCTTCGGGCGCGGGAAGCTGGCGCGCCAGGCAATGGCCACGGTGCGGAACGGTACGGGTGCCGACAACGGACGCACTTCAATCACGCCGGGGGCGTAGTGATGGCTGTCGACCGCCGACAACGGCAGGATCGAAATCCCGAGGCCCGAGGCGACCATGTGGCGAATGGTTTCCAGGGAGCTGGATTCCACCGTGGTGTGCTTGGCGCCGTCGTTGCCTTTGGTCAGGGTCGGGCAGGCTTCCAGTACCTGATCGCGGAAGCAGTGACCTTCGCCGAGCAGCAGCAGGCTCTTGTCGTTGAGCAGGCTGGCGTCGATGGATTCTTTTTGCGTCCACGGGTGCTGCGCCGGCATCAATACGTAGAACGGCTCGTCGTAGAGTTGCAGGGTCAGCACGTCGGCTTCATTGAACGGCAGGGCGATGATGATCGCGTCGAGCTCGCCGTTGCGCAGTTTGTCGCGCAGCACGTGGGTGAAGTTTTCTTCGATGTACAACGGCATCTGCGGGGCGACCCGGTGCAGTTGTGGAATCAGGTGTGGAAACAGGTACGGGCCGACGGTGTAAATCGCGCCGACTTTCAGCGGGGCGGTCAGTTGGTTCTTGCCAGCCTGGGCCAATTCGCGGATGCCCTGGGCTTGTTCCAGCACTTTCTGCGCCTGGGCGACGATGCCTTCGCCGACCGGGGTCAGGCGCACGGCGCTTTTGCTGCGCTCGAAAATCAGCACACCGAGTTCGTCTTCAAGCTTTTTCACGCCCACCGACAGGGTCGGCTGGCTGACGTGGCAACGCTCGGCCGCGTGGCCGAAGTGCTGCTCTTGGGCGAGGGTGACGATGTAGCGTAATTCTGTGAGGGTCATAGCAAGCGTCCATGTAGTTGCGGGCCAAGCATACCGGCTGCAATCGATAGACGCACGTTATCAGACGTAGGAGCGAGCTTGCTCGCGAAAAACCTGAGATCGCCCCGGGGTGTCAGGCTTCAAGCGTTATCGTTCGCCTCATTCGCGAGCAAGCTCGCTCCTACAGTGGTTCAGCGGTTTTCAACGGCGGCGTTTTTCCAGTGAATACACAAACGGTGCAACGATTTCGATGGAGCCATTGGTCAGCATATCGGCCGGTGGTTTGGGCAGCGGTTGGGCGCGGCGGATCATTTCCAGGGTGGCCCGGTCCAGATCGGCAGTGCCCGAGGCGCCTACCAGCTCAAACGACAACACATTGCCTTCGGCATCCACGACGAAACGCAGACGGTTCATGCCTTCCTTGCCCCGCGCCTGGGCACTTGCGGGGTACTTCTTGTACTTCTGCAGGTGTGCCAACAGCGTGCCTTGCCAGCTGGCCTTGGCCGCCATTTGAGCCGGCGATGGGCCCGGCGCAGGCTGGGCGGATTTCTCCGTCGGTGTCTGGGTCTGCTGGGTTTCGGCCGGCTTTTCTTCGGCCGGTTTTTCCTTCGGCGGCTCGGGTTTCTTCTCTACCGGCTTGGGCGGCTGCGGCTTGGGCTTTGGCTTGACGGGCTTGGGCACGGCAATTTCAGCTTTCGGCGCTTCAGCGAGCTTGGGTATCGGCAGTTCTTCAACCGGAGCCGGTGGCTGCGGCGGAGTGACGACCTTCGGCGGAGCAGGCGGTGGCGGGGCTGGAATCGGAGCCAGTTCGACCAGCATTGCCTGGGGAGGCAATTCGATGGGCGGACGGGTGGACCAGTTCAGCGCCAGCGCGATGGCCAGCGCGTGAACGCCCAGCACCACGGCCAGGCTACCGCTGTAACGCGTCAGCTTATGGCGCGTCGTGATCATTTCTTGGCTGCCGTCTCGAGTCCGACCAGACCTACCTTCAGGTAACCGGCAGAACGCAGGTTGTCCATCACGCTCATCAGGTCGCCGTAATCCACGCCTTTGTCGGCCTGGAAGAAGATTGTCGTGTCTTTCTTGCCCTGGGTCCTGGCGTCGAGGGTGGCGCCGAGTGCTTCGGCCTTCACCTCGTCTTCACCGAGAAACAGGCGCTGGTCAGCCTTGACGCTGAGGAACACCGGTTTCTCTGGTCGCGGCGCCGGCTTGGCGGTGGAGGCGGGAAGGTCGACCTTGATGTCCACGGTGGCCAGCGGGGCTGCCACCATGAAGATGATCAACAGCACCAACATCACGTCGATGAACGGCGTAACGTTGATTTCGTGGTTTTCGGACAGATCGTCGTCTGCCCCTTCTTTCAAATGCAGGCCCATGGCCGATTACCCCACTTTCACCATGTGCGGTTGCGAGCTGCGCTCAGGCTGGTGGTCGAGGTCGCGGCTGACCAGCAGCAGGACCTGTGCCGACGCATCGGACACCTGAGCCTTGTAACCGGCGATGGAGCGGGCAAAGACGTTGTAGATCACGACTGCAGGGATCGCTGCAACCAGGCCCAGCGCGGTAGCCAGCAGGGCTTCGGCGATGCCGGGAGCGACGACGGCGAGGTTGGTGGTCTGGGTCTTGGCGATGCCGATGAAGCTGTTCATGATGCCCCACACGGTACCAAACAGGCCGACGAACGGCGCGGTGGAGCCGATGGTGGCCAGCACGCCGGTACCGCTGCTCATGTTGCGACCGCAGGCGGCGACCAGGCGCTCAAGACGGAAGCTGACGCGTTCCTTGATGCCTTCTTTCTCACGGCTGTTGACCGACAGGCGCATCTCTTCGAGAGCATCATGCACCAGCAGGTTGGCGAGAGTACCTTCCTTTGCCGCGGTGGCGCTGGCTTCCTTGAGGGAGGCGGACTTTTTCAGCTGGGCAATTTCACCGCGCAGACGACGCTTGGCGCCCATCAGCTCAAGACCCTTGGCGATCCAGATGGTCCAGGTGATGATCGAGGCGATGGCCAGGCCGATCATCACGATTTTCACAATGATGTCGGCATTCTTGTACATGCCCCACGGCGACAGGTCGTGGGCCATGCCCAGGGTGTTGTCGGCTTCGAGGACTTCAGGGACGTCTTCACCCAATGTTTCTACCGGTGCTGCCTGGGCCGGAGTAACGGCCGGTGCGACGTGATCTGCTGGAGCCGGCGCGGTGGCGGCTGGTGTGGCTGGCACCTGGGCATCGGCGAAAGCGGCGACTGGCGCGAGCATCAGGCTGAGGAACAGGGCGGCCACCGCGCTCCAGGCGCGAGGTCGTTTGGTTGGCGGAGCGGAGAATTGATTGCGTGTCATGCTGGCCGGACCTGAGAGAATAAACGGGTGATGTTCTTCCAGGCCTCGAAAGGCCGAGAACAAAAGTGGTCCGTATTATTGCAATTAATTCTTGTTAACAAAAGTAATAGCGTCTCTTTTTTTCCTGCATTGCTAGCCGCCTGTCTATTGCCGGCGCTAGTCTGTGGCTTTCCGATGGGAGTTATCTGATGTCTGCGCCTACTGTTTTGATCGCCGGCTGCGGTGATGTCGGCAGCCGCCTGGCGACGCAATTGCTGGCGGTGGGTTGGGAAGTCCATGGCCTGCGACGCGACGTTTCACGCCTGCCCAAGGGCGTCATCGGCGTAGCCGGTGATCTGTTCAACAAAGACTGCCCGGCTACCTGGCCAATCGGCGCCGTGGACTACCTGGTGTATTGCGCCGCGGCCAGCGATCACGACGAAGCCGGTTACCGCGCTGCGTATGTCCAGGGGCTGGAGCATGTGCTGGAGTGGCTGAACGACTACGGGCAGGTGCCTAATCGCCTGTTGTTCGTTTCCAGCAGCAGTGTTTACGGTCAGCAGAATGGCGAATGGGTCGACGAGTCTTCACCCGCCGTGGCGGCGGGCTATTCCGGACGTGTGATGCTCGAAGCCGAGCAACTCGCCCTCAAAAGCGGCATTCCGGCGAGCATCGTGCGTCTGACCGGCATTTATGGTCCGGGCCGTGAGTGGTTGCTGACTCAGGTTCGTCGGGGGTATCGCGTGGCAACCGATCCGCCGTTGTATGCCAATCGGATTCATGCCGATGACGCAGCCGGGTTGATGGCGTGCCTGCTTGAGGCGGATCGGCGTGGCGTGGCGCTGGATGATGTTTACATCGGTGTCGATGACGCACCGGCAGCGCTGGCCGATGTGGTGGGCTGGTTGCGTGAGTATCTGGGTGTGACTGAATGGGCCGATGACGATAGCGTGCGTCGCACTGGCAGCAAGCGGTGCAGTAATGCGCGGGCCAAGGCATTGGGCTGGACGCCGAAATACCCGAGTTTTCGCGAGGGGTATGCGGCGATCATTGAAGGGCGCTGCTGACTCACAGTCACCCAAAAGCAACTGTAGGAGCGAGCCTGCTCGCGATGAGGTCGTAACATTCAACATCATAGTTGACTGTCATTGCGCCATCGCGAGCAGGCTCGCTCCTACAGGGGTAATGCGTTGCTTACTGCTTCTCGAGCAACCACTTGCGCTCACCCGGGGTGAACGAGGGCATCTCGTCCGCCTGTGCCGTGTTCACGGTCTGGAAAATCTCCAGCTCCTTGCCCTTGCGCGCAAAGATCCAGGCGTTGCCCTGGCCATTGAGCTGCAGCCACATGTTGTCATTGCCGCCACTCATGGAGGCGCAATCACCGGCCAGGCACAACGCATAGCGATCGCTGCCTGGCAGGCCGGTCACCTGGCCGTCGGGCTGGAATTGAACTGTGTTGCCTTCGCCCGGGCCGTTTACGATTGTCCAGCCGCCGCCCATGTAGGCGGAATACAGCGCACGTTCGAAGCTGGCGCCCATCGGTGCGCCATCCGGTACCTGGATCTGTACGCGGTCGAAGACTTGCTCAGGCTCATTGTCGCTGGCGGACTGGCTCAGTTGCTTGCCGTCACGCTTCAGCTCGCTGGCCGAGCTGCCATAAAAGTCGACTCTCCAGGCACCGGACTGTTCACCCAGCAGCTTGCCGTCGACATTTTCAAAACCGTTGGTGTAGCGGGCCTGACCGGCTTTGGTGTTGATGTCCCATTCCAGGTTCGGGCCATAGGCCTGGAGCGCTTCACGCAAGGGGACGCCTTTGGCGGCAGCATCGATCGCTACCTGGTTGATCCAGGTGCCGCTGATGTCGCGGTCGGCAGGGTTGCTGGCACATCCGCCCAGAAACAGGGCGAGCAGCGAGAGAGCAAGCGCGTTGCGCATGGGTGGAATCCTTTCAGGCATTCTTTACAGCAGAGCAGTCGGCGCAGCTCGAGGCTGCGCCGTACGCATTACTCGATGACCAGGATGGCATCCATTTCAACCTGCGAACCCTTTGGCAGGGCTGCTACGCCGATGGCGGCGCGGGCAGGGTAAGGCTGGTCGAAGTACTTGCCCATGATCTCGTTGACCTTGGCGAAGTGGCTCAGGTCGGTGAGGAAGATGTTCAGCTTGACGATGTCCTTGAACGAACCGCCGGCGGCTTCAGCCACGGCCTTGAGGTTCTCGAACACCTGGACGGTCTGGGCTTCGAAGCCTTCGACCAGTTCCATGGTTTTTGGGTCCAGGGGAATCTGACCCGACATGTAAACGGTGTTGCCAGCCTTGATCGCCTGGGAGTAAGTACCGATGGCGGCCGGGGCCTTGTCGCTGGTGATAACAGTCTTGGTCATGTAGGACTCCTTGTAATTAGGGGCTTAGGCGCGCATGCGGGTGATGCGAATCACCCCGGTCAAGGCGCGCAGTTTCTTGATCACGCGGGCCAGGTGCACGCGGTCGTGCACGCTGACCACCAACTGGACCACGCTGATGCGACCGTCGCGTTCGTCCATGCTGATTTTCTCGATGTTGCCGTCGGCGGCGTTGACGCTGCTGGCCAGCAGGGCGATCAGGCCGCGCTGGTGTTCCAGCTCGACGCGCAGCTCGACGTTGAATTCGCCGGTGACATCCTTGGCCCACGAGAGCTGGATGCATTTTTCCGGGTTGTGGCGGATTTCGCTGATATTGCGGCAGTTGTCCAGGTGCACGACCATGCCTTTGCCGGCGGACAGGTGGCCGACAATCGGGTCGCCCGGGATCGGCGTGCAACACTTGGCGTAGCTGAGCACCAGACCTTCGGTGCCGCGAATCGCCAGCGGGCCTTCCGCGCTTGGCAGCTGTTCGCCTTCGCCCAGCAGTCGACGGGCCACTACATAGGCCATGCGATTGCCCAGGCCGATGTCTTCGAGCAAATCCTCGATCAGTTCGAGACGGTACTCGACGAGCATGGCCTTGACGCGTTCGGCCGGAATTTTCTCCAGCGAGCTGTCAAAGCCGTTGAGGACCTTGTTCAGCAAGCGCTCGCCGAGGCTGATGGATTCGGAGCGGCGTTGCAGTTTCAGCGCATGGCGAATGTGCGTGCGCGCCTTGCCGGTGACCACGAAGTTGAGCCAGGCCGGGTTCGGCCGCGCGCCGGGGGCGCTGACGATCTCGACCGTGGAGCCGCTTTGCAGCGGTTCGGACAGCGGCGCGAGACGACGATTGATCCGGCAGGCGATGCAGCTGTTGCCCACGTCGGTGTGTACCGCGTAAGCGAAGTCGACCGCCGTGGAACCCTTGGGCAGCTCCATGATCCGGCCTTTGGGCGTGAACACATAGACCTCGTCCGGGAACAGGTCGATCTTCACGCTTTCGATGAATTCCAGCGAGTTGCCAGCGCGTTGCTGCATTTCCAGCACGCCCTTGACCCACTGGCGGGCGCGGGCATGGGTGCCTTTGGGCTGCTCATCGCCGCTGGATTTGTACAGCCAATGGGCGGCGATGCCGTTGTTGGCCATCTCTTCCATTTCACGGGTGCGGATCTGGATCTCGATCGGAACACCGTGCATGCCGAACAGTGTGGTGTGCAGCGACTGATAGCCGTTGGCCTTGGGGATCGCGATGTAATCCTTGAAGCGCCCCGGCAGTGGTTTATACAAGTTATGTACAGCACCCAGCACGCGGTAGCAGGTATCGACCTTGTCGACGATGATCCGGAACGCGTAGACGTCCATGATCTCGTTGAAGGCCCGACGCTTGCCGCGCATTTTCTTGTAGATGCCGTAGAGGTGTTTCTGGCGGCCGCTGACCTCGCCCTGGATGCCATCGATGGCCAGGCAGTGGCTTAAGGATTCTTCGATCTTGTTGACGATTTCCTTGCGATTGCCCCGGGCGCGCTTGACCGCCTGGTAGATCCGCGCGGAACGCATCGGGTGCATGGCCTTGAAGCCGAGGTCTTCGAACTCTATGCGGATGGCGTGCATGCCCAGCCGGTTGGCGATGGGCGCATAGATTTCCAGGGTTTCCTTGGCGATGCGCCGGCGTTTTTCGCCGGACAGCACTTCCAGCGTGCGCATGTTGTGCAGGCGGTCGGCCAGCTTGACCAGGATCACGCGAATATCGCGCGCCATGGCCATGGCCATTTTCTGGAAGTTTTCGGCCTGGGCTTCAGCTTTGGTCTCGAAGTTCATCTGGGTCAGTTTGCTGACCCCATCGACCAGTTCGGCCACGGTTTCGCCGAACTGCGCTTGCAGCGCTTCCTTGGCGATACCGGTGTCTTCGATCACGTCATGCAGCATGGCGGCCATCAGGCTCTGATGGTCCATGTGCATGTCGGCAAGAATATTGGCCACGGCAAGAGGATGCGTGACGTACGCCTCACCGCTACGGCGGCGTTGGCCGTCGTGGGCTTGTTCGGCGTAGAAATACGCTCGGCGGACCAGGTTGACCTGGTCTTTGCCGAGGTAGGTCGATAAGCGATCGGCGAGGGCGTCTATGCTCGGCATGATGTCTCCTGCCGTAAGCTTTTATCCCGCGCCGTGCTACGTCGACCAGGCATAGGCTTAGACGGCCTCGTTGGACTCGTCCTCGAATGCAGCAAAAAGCGGTTCATCTTCAACGATTTCGGCTTCGGCGATAGCTGCGTAGTCGATCAGGCCTTCAGCGATTTCGCGCAGGGCGACGACGGTAGGCTTGTCGTTTTCCCATGCTACTTTCGGCTCTTTGCCGCCGGTGGCCAGTTGACGGGCACGCTTGGTAGAGAGCATGACCAGCTCAAAGCGGTTATCCACGTGTTCTAGGCAGTCTTCAACGGTTACGCGGGCCATGGTCTTCCTCGTAGCAAATGCAATATGCGCGCTGCCCGGATGGGCGAGCGGACTCGACAGTTTAAAAAATCACCAGCGTTTAGGGAAGCGCTGATTTTTTGACCAAGCCCTTCAACGCGCTACAAGTGCCAATGTAAAGCCCTTGCAGCGGTTTTGGGAAGAGCTGATTAACCGAGCAATTCAGCCAGCAATTTGCCGTGACGCTGCTGCTGACGCTTTTGAATCAGCTGATTGGCGCGGAAAATCGCCTTCAGATCGTGCAGCGCGTGGGCGAAATCGTCGTTGATGATCAGGTAGTCGTAGTCGACATAGTGGCTCATTTCGCTCACGGCTTCGCGCATCCGGCCGTCGATTACTTCGTCACTGTCCTGGCCGCGATTGGTCAGGCGCTGGTGCAGGGCCTGCAATGACGGCGGCAGAATGAAGATCGAACGGGCCTGAGGCATCAGCTTGCGCACTTGCTCGGCACCTTGCCAGTCGATTTCCAGAATCAGGTCGTGGCCTTCGTCCAGGGTCTGCTGCAGGTGGCTTTGCGAAGTGCCGTAGAGATTGCCGAAGACTTCGGCGCGCTCGAGGAAATCCCCGTGTTCGATCATCTTCACGAACTGTTCGCGCGCGACGAAGTTGTAGTTCACGCCATCCACTTCGCCCGGGCGCATGGCGCGGGTGGTATGGGAGACCGAGACGCGGATCTCCGGATTGGCGTCGGTCAGGGCCTTGACCAGGCTGCTTTTGCCCGCGCCCGAAGGGGCGGAAATGATGTACAGGGTGCCGGTGCTGTGTGTCATGTCGGGGGTAGCCTTACTCAATATTCTGCACTTGTTCGCGCATCTGCTCGATCAACACCTTGAGGTTGACCGCCGCCTGGGTACTGCGCGGGTCGAAGGCTTTGGAGCCCAGTGTATTGGCTTCGCGGTTGAGTTCCTGCATCAGGAAGTCCAGGCGCCGACCGGCGGCGCCGCCGGATTTGAGCACCCGGCGAACTTCGATGATGTGAGTGCTCAGGCGATCCAGTTCTTCGGCGACGTCGCTTTTTTGCGCGAGCATGACCATTTCCTGCTCCAGGCGCTGCGGGTCCATCTCGGCCTTCATGTCGGCGAAGCGGTCGAGGACTTTCTGGCGCTGGGTGGCGAGCATTTGCGGGACCAGTTCGCGCAGGGTCACCACGTCTTCTTCAATGGAGCTCAGGCGTTCGTTGATCAGCCGCGCCAGTTCGGCGCCTTCGCGCTCGCGGCCGGCTTTCAGTTCCTTGAGGCCTTGGTTGAACAGTGCCAGCGCCTCGGCGTTCAAGGCTTGCGGATCGGTGGCGTCACCTACCAGTACGCCGGGCCAGGCCAGGACTTCCAGCGGGTTCAGCGCTGCCGGGCTCTTGATCAGGCTGGCGATGGTCTCGGCGGCGGCGACCAGTTGCGCTGCGCGCTCCTGATCGATTTGCAGTGCTTTGCCTGTATTTTCTTCGGTGAAACGCAGGGTGCATTCAAGCTTGCCCCGGGATACGCCCTGGCGCAGGGCCTCACGAACGGCGCCCTCAAGGTCGCGAAAGGACTCAGGCAGACGCAGGTGCGGTTCCAGGTAGCGGCTGTTGACCGACCGCAGTTCCCAGCTCAGGGTGCCCTGGACGCCGGCTTTCTCGACGCGGGCGAAGGCGGTCATGCTGTGCACCATGGAGGTACCTCGCAAGGCGGATCGGCACAGAACCGAGGTTCCGGGAATCCGATATCAATGAATTAAAGCCGACTGGCAGCAAAGGCGCAGGATTGTAGCGCAGTGGCGCGGATGCGCCCAAACACACGGTGTGACAAAACACGGCAGGCCTGCATCGACGCGCGGTACAGAGCCCTCGGTCGTCGGCGGAATTTTTTAGAAGTGCCCAGTGGCGGCCGTCGGCTCTATAATGCTCCGCAGTTTTCCGTCCCCAGTACAGGTACTCCCTATGATACGTCCAAGTGGTCGCGCTGCCGATCAGCTCCGCTCGATCCGCATCACCCGCAACTACACCAAACACGCCGAGGGTTCTGTGCTGGTCGAGTTCGGCGATACCAAGGTCATCTGCACCGTCAGCGTTGAACCGGGCGTACCGCGTTTCCTGAAAGGTCAGGGCCAGGGCTGGCTGACCGCCGAGTACGGCATGCTGCCGCGCGCTACCGGCGAGCGTAACCAGCGTGAAGCCAGCCGTGGCAAGCAAGGCGGTCGCACCCTGGAAATCCAGCGTCTGATCGGTCGCTCCCTGCGCGCTGCGCTGGACATGTCCAAGCTGGGCGATGTCACTCTGTACGTCGACTGCGATGTGATCCAGGCTGACGGTGGCACCCGCACGGCTTCGATCACCGGCTCCATGGTTGCGCTAATCGACGCCTTGAAAGTCATCAAGAAGCGTGGCGGCCTGAAGGGCGGCGACCCGGTCAAGCAGATGATCGCTGCGGTTTCCGTGGGCATGTACAAGGGTGAGCCTGTGCTCGACCTCGACTACCTGGAAGACTCGGCCGCCGAGACCGACCTGAACGTGGTGATGACCAGCGCTGGCGGTTTCATCGAAGTCCAGGGCACTGCCGAAGGCGCGCCGTTCCAGCCAGAAGAGCTGAACGCCATGCTGGAACTGGCGAAGAAAGGCATGAGCGAGATCTTCGAACTGCAAAAGGCCGCACTGGCCGACTGACCGGACTGCACTACACAAGGAGGGCGTTATGAGTGATGAGCAATTGCCGCTGCCTGCGCCGAGTCGTGAGGTTCGCCAGTGGGCGATGTTTTGTCACTTGTCCGCCTTGTTGGGGATCTGGATTCCGTTTGGCACGATCATCGGCCCGCTGATTCTCTGGCAGATGAAGCGCGAGATGGACCCGTTCATCGATGCTCAGGGTAAGGAAGCACTGAACTTTCAGTTAACCGTGGCGATCGCCTCGGCTATCTGTTTCCTGCTGATGGTGGTGATAATCGGGTTCTTCCTGTTTGGCTTGGTCGCGATCGGTGCGCTGGTGCTGACGATCATCGCCGGGGTGAAGGCCAATGAAGGGCAGCCTTACCGGTACCCGTTCACCTGGCGGTTGATCAAATAACGATCAACGAAGATCCCCTGTAGGAGCGAGCCTGCTCGCGATAGCGTTCTGACAGCCACTGCATCGGTATCTGATACATCGTCATCGCGAGCAAGCTCGCTCCCACAGAAAAGCAAATCACCGCCCACAAAAAAGCCGACATTGCTGTCGGCTTTTTTGTGTCTGCGAAACGACGCTTAAATGGTCAGCGTCCAGTCGTAGTCCACGATCAGCGGCGCGTGTTGCGAGAACCGCGGCTGGCGTGGCAGGCGTGCGCTACGTACGAAGCGGCGCAGGCCAGGGGTCAGCAACTGATAGTCGAAGCGCCAACCGAGGTTGAGCATCTCCGCCTGTTCGTTGTCCGGCCACCAGCTGTACTGGTCGCCTTCACGGCTGACTTCACGCAGGGCGTCGACATAACCCATGTTGCCGACAATCTCGTCCATCCAGGCGCGCTCAGGTGCCAGGAAGCCCGGAGATTGCTGGCTGTCGCGCCAGTTCTTGATATCCAGCTTCTGTTGCGCCACGTACAGCGAGCCACAATAAATGTACTCGCGACGCTTGCGTCGCTGTTTATCCAGATAACGGGCGAAATCGTCCATTAGCTTGAACTTCTGGTTCAAGTCTTCATCGCCGTTCTGCCCCGAAGGGAGCAGCAAGGTCGCGATGCTGACCTTGTCGAAATCGGCTTGCAGGTAGCGCCCGTAGCGGTCGGCCGTCTCGAAACCGAGACCGCTGATGACAGCCTTCGGTTGCAGCCGCGAATACAAAGCCACGCCACCTTGGGCGGGAACTTCGGCATCGCAGGCATAAAGGAAGTATCCATCCAGTTGGAAGGCTGGATCGTCCAGTTCAAAGGCGGAGGCGCGGGTGTCCTGCAGGCAGATGACGTCGGCATTCTGTGCCTGCAGCCAACTGAGCAAACCACGCTCGACTGCAGCCTGAATACCATTGACGTTCACACTGATGATCCGCATAAATGGCCCCAAAAATCGCGTGCGTGTATGATACACGGCGTCAAGCTAATTAGCTAAATCCGTGGTATTTGGGGTTTTTTCATGCAAGCGTATCAGCGCGATTTCATCCGTTTTGCCATCGATCGCGGCGTTTTGCGCTTCGGTGAGTTCACCCTGAAGTCCGGACGCACCAGTCCATACTTCTTCAACGCGGGCCTGTTCAACTCGGGTTCGGCCCTGGCGCAGCTGGGTCGCTTCTACGCCGCTGCCATTGCCGAGAGCGGCATTGCCTTCGACGTGCTGTTTGGCCCGGCCTACAAGGGCATTCCTTTGGCGGCGACCACCGCCGTGGCCCTGGCCGAGCATCACAACCGTGACCTGCCATGGTGCTTCAACCGCAAGGAAGCCAAGGCCCACGGCGAAGGCGGCAGCCTGGTTGGCGCACCGCTGACCGGCGACGTTCTGATCATCGACGACGTGATCACCGCTGGCACCGCGATCCGTGAGGTGATGCAGATCATCGCCTCCCAGGACGGCGCCAAGGCCGCCGGCGTGCTGATCGCCCTGAACCGTCAGGAGCGTGGCAATGGCGAGTTGTCGGCGATCCAGGAAGTCGAGCGTGACTTCGGCATCCCGGTCATCAGCATCGTTTCGCTGAACCAGGTGCTGGAATTCCTGGCGGATGACCCGCAGCTCAAACAGCATCTGCCAGCCGTGGAAGCGTACCGCGCCCAGTTCGGCGTGTAACTGCATTCCCCTGTGGGAGCGAGCCTGCTCGCGATGACGGAGTGTCAGTCGACGGCTATGTCGGCTGATAAATAGCTATCGCGAACAAGCTCGCTCCCACAGGGAAAGCGACACAAGTAAAAAGACCCCGCTCAGCCAGGCCGAGCGGGGTCTTTTTGTATGCGCTAGCGATTAAGGACGCTTGCGATTGCTGATCAGGGTGCCCACGCCGGTATCCGTGAAGATTTCCAGCAGGATCGCGTTCGGCACGCGACCGTCGATGATCAGCGAGCTGCCCACGCCGCCCTGGACCGCTTCCAGTGCGCAACGGATCTTCGGCAGCATGCCGCCGTAGATGGTGCCGTCGGCGATCAGGTCGTCGACTTGCTGGGTTGTCAGGCCGGTCAGGACCGTGCCCGATTTGTCCATCAGGCCGGCGATGTTGGTCAACAGCATCAGCTTCTCGGCTTTCAACGCTTCGGCGACTTTACCGGCCACCAGGTCAGCGTTGATGTTGTACGACTCGCCGTTGGCGCCGACGCCGATGGGCGCGATCACCGGGATGAAATCACCCTTGACCAGCAGGTTCAGCAGGTCGGTATTGATCCCGACCACTTCGCCCACGTGGCCGATGTCGATGATTTCCGGGGTGGTCATCTCCGGCGTCTGACGGGTAACGGTGAGCTTCTTCGCGCGAATCAGCTCGGCGTCTTTACCGGTCAGGCCGATGGCGCTGCCGCCGTGACGGTTGATCAGGTTGACGATGTCCTTGTTGACCTGGCCGCCGAGGACCATTTCCACCACGTCCATAGTCGCGGCGTCGGTGACGCGCATGCCGTCGACGAAATGACTCTCGATCGACAGGCGCTTGAGCAGGTCACCGATTTGCGGGCCGCCACCGTGAACCACCACCGGGTTGATGCCCACGGCCTTCATCAGCACGATGTCGCGGGCGAAGCCGGTTTTCAGCTCCTCGCTTTCCATCGCGTTGCCGCCGTATTTGATCACCAGTGTCTTGCCGACATAACGGCGGATGTAAGGCAGCGCTTCGGACAGGACCTTGGCGGTGTTGGCGGCGGCTTCGCGTTCGAGGGTCATTCAGGGCTCCGGGTGAATCAGAACGGTAGTTGGAGATCAGGTGCAACACGCTTCAACTGGGCGTGGAAAACGTCCTTGATGCGCTGCAATTCAGCCTCGTCATCGGCCTCGAAACGCAGCACCAGCACCGGTGTGGTGTTGGAGGCGCGTACCAGGCCCCAGCCTTTGGCATAGTCGACTCGCACGCCGTCAATGGTGGTCAGGTCGGCGCCTGCGCCCCACTGCGCATCGTGCAATGCATCAATGATGCTGAATTTGCTCTCTTCGGTCACATGGATATTGATTTCCGGCGTAGAAATATCGTTCGGGAAGGTCGCGAACAGCTCTTCGGCCGAGGATTTTTCCTTGCTGAGGATTTCCAGCAACCGCGCGGCGCTGTAAATGCCGTCGTCGAAACCGAACCAGCGCTCCTTGAAGAAGATGTGCCCGCTCATTTCGCCAGCCAACAGGGCGCCGGATTGTTTCATTTTCTTTTTGATCAACGAGTGACCGGTCTTCCACATTAACGACCGGCCACCGTATTCCTTGATCAGCGGAATCAGGCGGCGGGTGCATTTGACGTCGAAGATGATTTCGGCGCCCGGGTTGCGTGCCACGACGTCGCGGGCGAACAGCATCAGCAGGCGGTCCGGGTAGACGATGCTGCCGGTGTTGGTCACCACGCCGACGCGGTCGCCATCGCCGTCGAAGGCCAGGCCGATGTCAGCGTTGGTTTCCTTGACCTTGGCGATCAGGTCCACGAGGTTTTCAGGCTTGCCCGGATCCGGGTGGTGGTTCGGGAAATTGCCGTCGACCTCGCAGAACAGCGGGATGACTTCGCAGTTCAGCGCTTCGATCAGTTGCGGAGCGATCACGCCAGCCGCACCGTTGCCGCAGTCGACGACCACTTTCAGGCGACGGGCCAGCTTGATGTCCTGGACGATTTCGGTGGTGTAGCGGTCGAGGATCTCGACCTGGGTGATGCTGCCCTGGCCGCTGCTCAGGTTGTTGGTCTTGAGGCGGTCGTGCAGGGCCTGGATCTGTTCGTTGGCCAGTGTGTCGCCGGCAATGACGATCTTGAAGCCGTTGTAGTTCGACGGGTTGTGGCTGCCGGTGAGCATCACGCCGGATTTTCCGGCCAGTACGTTGGCGGCGTAGTAGAGCGCCGGAGTCGGGACCAGGCCGACATCACTGACGTGGCAGCCGCTGTCGGCGATGCCTTTGATCAGTTGCGCGACCAGCTCCGGGCCGGACAGACGGCCATCGCGACCGACGGAAACGTTTGGCTCGCCCTGGGCCAGGCTTTGGGAGCCGACGGCGCGGCCGATCCAGTAAGCGGTTTCAGCGTTCAGGAATTCCGGGACGGTGCCGCGGATGTCGTAGGCGCGGAAGATGCTGTCAGGGAACTTGGGTGCGACTTTGGCCGGGGTGTTCATCTGTGGAAATGCTCCATCTCGAAAGTGGCTGGACAGGCCGCCGACTCATTCGGCAGCAGGTTCAAACTGAAGGGTATGACGGCGTTTTCCGCAGAGAGTTCGTGCTGTGAAAGGGCCATGATGCCCATGACGGCAAGGGTTTGGCCGGGCAATGCCTTGATTTTCGGAGCTAAACCTTGCAGATGACAATTTGAATTTTGTGGTGAGGGAGTCAGATCCCCCCGCCACAAGAAGAGCGTGACCGGATCAACGGGTACCGGTATGACCAAAACCGCCAGTGCCGCGCTCGGTTTCGACAAACTCTTCAACCATCTCAAAGTGAGCCTGCACCACCGGCACCAGCACCAGTTGCGCCAGGCGCTCGCCAACTGGCATGGTGAACTCGGTCTGGCCACGGTTCCAGCAGGAAACCATCAGTGGGCCTTGGTAGTCGGAGTCGATCAGTCCCACGAGGTTGCCCAGCACGATGCCGTGCTTATGGCCCATCCCCGAGCGCGGCAGAATCAGCGCCGCCAGGTTCGGGTCGCCGATATAGACCGACAGGCCGGTGGGGATCAGTACGGTTTCACCCGGCTTGATCACGGTGTCCTGTTCCAGCATGGCGCGCAGGTCGAGGCCGGCGGAGCCCGGTGTGGCGTATTGCGGCAGCGGGAATTCGGTACCGATGCGGGGGTCGAGGATCTTGGCTTGCAAAGCGTGCATGTAAATTAAACCTGGTTCAGACGTTCGGCGATAAAGGTGATCAGCTGACGAGCAATCTTGCTCTTGCTGGTCTGGGCGAAAAGTGTGGCGTGAAGCTCGCGGTCGATGACGCTGCAGGCGTTTTCTTCGCTGTTGAAGCCAATGCTCGGGTTGGCGACGTCGTTGGCGACGATCAGATCGAGGTTCTTGTCTTTCAACTTGCGTGCAGCGTAATCGAGCAGGTGTTCGGTCTCGGCGGCGAAACCGACACTGAACGGACGGTCAGGGCGGGTGGCGATGGTGGCAAGGATGTCCGGGTTGCGCACCATCTGTAGCAACAAGCCGTCGCCGTTCGTAGGATCTTTCTTGAGTTTCTGCGGGGCGACGACTTCCGGACGGTAGTCCGCAACCGCTGCCGAGGCGATGAACAGGTCGCAAGGGATCGCCGCTTCGCAGGCAGCGAGCATGTCGCGGGCGCTGACCACGTCGATGCGGGTAACGCGATCCGGGGTCTGCAGGTGCACGGGGCCGGTGATCAGGGTTACGCGGGCACCGGCTTCCACGGCGGCTTCGGCCAGGGCAAAACCCATTTTCCCGGAGCTGTGGTTGGTGATGTAGCGCACCGGATCGATGTTTTCCTGGGTCGGACCGGCGGTGATCAGCACATGTTTACCGGTCAGTGCCTGACGCTGGAAGCAGTCGGCGGCGCACTGGGCCAGATCAGTGGCTTCAAGCATGCGTCCCAGGCCCACGTCACCACAGGCCTGACTGCCGGACGCCGGGCCGAAGGCCTTGATGTCGCGGCTTTCGAGGGTTTGCAGGTTGGCTTGGGTGGCCGGGTCGCGCCACATGGCCTGGTTCATGGCGGGGGCAACAGCAACGACGGCGTCTGTGGCCAATACCAGCGTGGTCAGCAAGTCGTCGGCAATGCCTTGGGCCAGGCGGGCGATCAGGTCCGCCGTGGCGGGGGCGATCAGCACCAGGTCAGCCCATTTGGCCAGCTCGATGTGGCCCATGGCCGCTTCGGCCGCCGGGTCCAGCAGGTCCAGGTGGACCGGGTGCCCGGACAGGGCCTGCATGGTCAGCGGGGTGATGAACTCTGCGCCGCCACGGGTCATGACCACGCGCACTTCGGCGCCCTGATCGATCAGGCGGCGAACCAGGTCGGCGCTCTTGTAGGCAGCGATTCCGCCGCCGACGCCCAGAACAATGCGTTTCCGATACAGCCGCTGCATAGGCCTGCCTTTCATTTCGTTGATGACTGCATGGCGATACCCCCTCCCCAGGAGTGAAATCGCCCGCAAAAAAGATGGGCTACGATATCACAGCGACCGCTACGGAGCAGCGGCGCCCACAGACAGGGAGGTGTTATGAGTATTCGCGATTGGCCGGCGGCGGAGCGGCCGCGGGAGAGGTTGCTTGAACAGGGCGCGGGAAGCCTTTCGGATGCCGAATTACTGGCGATCTTTCTACGCACGGGCGTGGTGGGCAGGAGTGCAGTAGATCTGGCGCGACACCTGTTGAATCAGTTTGGCAGCCTGCGTTTGCTGCTTGAGGCCGATCAGGAAACATTCAGCAAGCAGCTGGGACTTGGGCCGGCCAAATTTGCACAGTTGCAGGCTGCGCAAGAAATGAGCAGGCGTCACCTGGCCGAGCGTGCGCGCCAAAAGTCGGCACTGGAGAATCCGCACGCGGTTCGCGAGTACCTGAAATCGATGCTGCGCCACGAGCCACACGAGGTGTTTGGTTGTCTGTTTCTCGATTCCAGGCATCAGGTACTGGCGTTCGAGACGCTGTTCCGCGGCTCCATCGACAACACCAGCGTTCATCCGCGAGAGGTGGTCAAGCGCGCCTTGGCCAACAACGCAGCGGCATTGATCCTCTGCCACAACCACCCGTCGGGCAATACCGACCCCAGTCAGTCCGACCGGGTGCTGACCAAGCGCCTGCAAAAGGCGTTGGAGTTGATTGATGTGCGGGTACTCGACCATTTCATCATCGGCGACGGCGATCCGTTGTCGATGGCTGAGTATGGGTGGATGTAGTGCATGGCCCCTGTAGGAGCGAGCTTGCTCGCGATAAACCCGAGAACGCTGCTGGGTGTCTGGCTACCCGCGCTATCGTTCACGACCATCGCGAGCAAGCTCGCTCCTACAGGGTTTTGTGTGGTGGTTGGGTTATTTGATACTGATCTTGGAATAATCCTGCCGGCCGAACGGGCTGACGGAGTACCCCTCGACATCCTTGCGTGTCAGCGCGAAGGCCGTCGGGTGGGCCAGTGGCAGCCATAGCGCCTGCTGCTGGATCTGCGCCTGGGCCTGTTCGTAGAGCTTGCTGCGCACACCTTGCTCGCCGGTGGTCTTGCCGGCGCTGATCAGTTTGTCCAGATCCTGATTGCAATAGCGGGCGAAGTTGGTGCCGGACTTGACCGCGGCGCAGGAAAACTGCGGCGTGAGAAAATTGTCCGGGTCACCGTTGTCGCCGGCCCAGCCCATGAATAGCAAGTCGTGCTCACCGGCCTTGGCTCGGCGGATCAGTTCGCCCCATTCGATCACGCGGATTTCGGCCTGAATGCCGATTTCCGCGAGGTCGGACTGCAGTAGTTGAGCGCCAAGACTTGGGTTGGGGTTAAGCAGGCTGCCGGAAGGGCGGGTCCAGATGGTGGTCTGGAAGCCGTCCTTGAACCCGGCCTTGGCCATCAAGGCTTTGGCCTTGGCGATGTCGTGAGGGTAACCCGGCAGACCTTTCGCGTAGCTCCAGGTGTTGGGCGGATACGGGCCGTTGGCCGCCTCGGCAGTGTCTTCGAACACGGCTTTGACATAGTTGGCCTTGTCGAAGGCAAGATTGATGGCCTGGCGGACTTCAGGCTTGTCCAGTGGCGGATGCTGACTGTTGATGCCGACGAATGCGGTCATGAACGCGTCAGTCTTTTCGACTTTCAGCGTCGGTTCTTTCAGCGCTTCCTGTACGTCCAGAGGCTTGGGCGACAGGGCGATCTGGCATTCGTTGCGGCGCAATTTCTGCAGGCGCACGTTGGCGTCCGGGGTGATGGCGAAGATCAGCGGATCTACAGAGGGTTTGCCACCGAAGTATTCGGGGTTGGCTTTATAGCGAACCGAGGCGTCCTTCTGGAAGCGGGTGAAAACGAACGGTCCTGTGCCGATCGGCTGGCTGTTGAGCTTCTCGGGTGTGCCGGCCTTCATCAGTTTGTCGGCGTATTCGGCTGAATAGATCGAGGCGAAACCCATGGTCAGGGTCGCCAGGAAGGTCGAATCCGGATGGTCGAGGGTGAAGCGCACGGTCTGCGGATCGAGGGCGTCGATCTTCTTGATTAGTGCAGGCAATTGCATCGATTGCGCATGGGGAAAGCCGCTCTGGGCGACTTTGTGCCACGCATTGGCCGGGTCGAGCATGCGGTCGAAGCTGAAAATCACGTCTTCGGCGTTCAGGTCGCGCGTGGGGGTGAAGTACTCGGTGCGATGGAATTTCACCTGCGGGTGCAGCTTGAAGACATAGGTCAGGCCGTCGGGGCTGACTTCCCAGCTGTCGGCGAGGCTGGCGACCACTTTGCCGCTGGCCGTGTCAAAGTCCACCAGGCTATTCATCAACACATCGGCCGAGGCGTTGGTGGTAGTCAGTGAGTTGTACTGCACCACGTCGAAGCCTTCAGGGCTGGCCTCGGTGCAGACGCTCAGGGCGGCGGCAAAGGTCTGGGGGCTCAGCAGAAGCGGGGCGAGCAACAGCGGTAGGGCAGCGAGGCGCATGGTCGGCTTCCTTTACAGATCGAAGGCCCATCTGCAAGTGCAGTCTGGAAAAGTCTTACCCTAGTGGGCTCTTTTGCAAATGACTATCCCCTTTTTCATTTTGAGGGGACTATAGCGCCTCAATTTGCTGTGAGGCGGGCGAGCAAAATCCTGATTTGGCCGGTTGGCCGATTCTCTGCGACGAGCGGTCGCCATCGACGATAGCCTTTGTCCAAGGCGCTCGGAGCCCGGAAAACGGGGTTTTTGTGAATTCAACGCACACTGAATGTTGTTGCTCTCCAGTCTTTCTGGTATAAAGCAGCGCTCTTTTCTAGGGGCCCGGTTCCTTCACTGTAGGTGTAGCCGGTAAGACCTCTAAAGAAACGCGGCGCCTGGCGCCAAATGACTGAGAGATTAAGCGGCCAACCCATGCCGGGTTGGGCATGTGGTTTTAGAGGGCTGAGGCATGTCTAGAGTATGTCAAGTTACCGGTAAGGGTCCGGTGACTGGGAATAACATTTCCCACGCAAACAACAAAACCCGTCGTCGTTTCCTGCCGAACCTGCAGCATCACCGCTTCTGGGTTGAAGAAGAGAAACGTTTTGTGCGTCTGCGCGTATCTGCCAAAGGCATGCGTATCATCGACAAGCGTGGCATCACTGTCGTGCTGGCCGAACTTCGCCGCGATGGCAAGGTTTAAGGGAGCTAATCATGCGTGAATTGATTCGTTTGATTTCGAGCGCCGGTACTGGTCACTTCTACACTACCGACAAGAACAAGCGTACTACCCCGGACAAAATCGAGATCAAGAAATATGATCCGGTTGTTCGCAAGCACGTGATCTACAAAGAAGGCAAAATCAAGTAATTGATTTTTCCCTCTTACGAAAAAGGCCCGTATCGCGAGATACGGGCCTTTTTTGTTGTGCTTGAAAAAGCGGATAGCACTTCAATCTGATCAAGTCACAGCACTTTAGTGCTAAGCCTTCTGTTCAAACGCCACGTAGATCTTGCGGCACGGTTCCAGCACTTCCCAGGTGCCTTTGAACCCGGCCGGGATCACGAAGCGGTCGCCTGCGCGCAGGGTCTTGGCATTGCCGTCGCTGTCACGCAGCACCGAAACCCCCTGCACGATTTCGCAGTATTCGTGTTCGGTGAAGTTCACCGTCCACTGGCCGATGGCGCCTTCCCACACCCCGGCGTTCAACTGACCACAAGGGCTGTTGTAGTGGTTGTAAACCGCTTGCTCCGGGTCGCCCTTGAGCACTTTGGTCGGGTCTGGACGGTAGCGTTCTGCGGCGGTGGTAGCCTGGCTGAAGTCGACGACGTTCTGGATGTTCATTGTTGTTATCCCTCCGTGATTACGGCGCGAGTGGTTGGTCAGACCCAAAGTCTATGTTTATTAAAATGAACATCGCAAGGTCGTTTACCCGCGTTATGTCAAATATATTGAAACTTCATGTGCGGCTGGTTTAGGGTGGTGGATGCCTTGGGCCGAACAGCAGGCTGGACCGGGCAGAATTCCTGACAGCGCCCGCGAAGAACGCGGGTGTCGTATCAATAAGAGGAGGACACTCGCATGACCACCCTGACCCGTGCCGACTGGGAACAACGTGCCCGCGACCTGAAAATCGAAGGCCGCGCTTATATCAATGGCGAATACACCGACGCCGTTTCCGGCGAGACCTTCGAGTGCATCAGCCCGGTCGATGGCCGTCTGTTGGGCAAGATTGCCAGCTGTGACGCCGCCGATGCCCAACGGGCCGTGGAAAACGCTCGCGCCACGTTCAATTCCGGTGTCTGGTCGCGCCTGGCGCCGGCCAAGCGCAAATCCACCATGATCCGTTTCGCCGGGCTGCTGAAACAGCACGCCGAAGAGCTGGCCCTGCTTGAAACCCTGGACATGGGCAAGCCGATCAGCGATTCCCTGTACATCGACGTTCCCGGCGCGGCGCAAGCCCTGAGCTGGAGCGGCGAAGCCATCGACAAGATCTACGACGAAGTGGCAGCCACTCCGCACGACCAGTTGGGTCTCGTGACCCGTGAGCCGGTGGGTGTTGTTGGCGCCATCGTGCCGTGGAACTTCCCGCTGATGATGGCGTGCTGGAAACTCGGTCCTGCGCTGTCCACCGGTAACTCGGTGATCCTCAAACCGTCCGAAAAATCCCCGCTGACCGCCATCCGCATCGCCGAACTGGCTGTCGAAGCCGGCATTCCGAAAGGCGTGCTGAACGTGCTGCCAGGTTATGGCCACACCGTCGGCAAGGCCCTGGCCCTGCATAACGATGTCGACACTCTGGTGTTCACCGGTTCGACCAAGATCGCCAAGCAACTGCTGATCTACTCGGGCGAATCGAACATGAAACGCGTCTGGCTCGAAGCCGGCGGCAAGAGCCCGAACATCGTGTTCGCCGATGCACCGAACCTGCAAGACGCTGCCGAAGCCGCAGCCGGCGCCATCGCCTTCAACCAGGGCGAGGTTTGCACCGCCGGTTCGCGCCTGTTGGTGGAGCGTTCGATCAAGGACAAATTCCTGCCGTTGGTGATCGAAGCGCTGAAAACCTGGAAGCCGGGCAACCCGCTGGATCCGGCGACCAATGTTGGCGCGCTGGTCGATACCCAGCAGATGAACACTGTGCTGTCTTACATCGAATCGGGTCATGCCGACGGCGCCAAGCTGGTGGCCGGTGGCAAGCGTACGCTCCAGGAAACTGGCGGCACTTACGTTGAGCCGACGATTTTCGACGGTGTGAGCAACGCGATGAAAATCGCCCAGGAAGAAATCTTCGGCCCGGTACTGTCGGTCATCGCATTCGACAGCGCCGAAGAAGCCATCGCGATCGCCAACGACACACCGTACGGCCTGGCCGCTGCGGTCTGGACGACCGACATCTCCAAGGCTCACCTCACCGCCCGCGCATTGCGTGCCGGTAGCGTGTGGGTCAACCAGTACGATGGCGGTGACATGACCGCCCCGTTCGGTGGCTTCAAGCAGTCCGGCAACGGCCGCGACAAGTCGCTGCACGCGTTCGACAAGTACACCGAGCTGAAGGCGACCTGGATCAAGTTGTAAGCGTTAAGGGAGGCCTGTTTTAGAGCAGGCCTCCTGAAACGACACAGATCCCTTGTGGGAGCGAGCCTGCTCGCGATAGCGGTGTGACAGTCGACGAAAATGTTGAGTGTTGCTCCGTCATCGCGAGCAGGCTCGCTCCCACAGTGTTTTGTACCGTCTGTAAAAACAATGATTATCCACAGGAGCGTGGAACATGCGTTGGGCGACTTATTTCGCCGTTTTGGCATCTGTCCTGAGTGTCGGCCTGGCCCTGGGTGTCAGCATGCCGCTGGTGTCGTTTCGCCTGGAAAGCTGGGGCTACGGCTCGTTTGCCATTGGCGTGATGGCGGCGATGCCGGCCATCGGCGTTCTGTTGGGGGCGAAAATCTCCAGCCATCTGGCGGCGCGATTCGGCACGGCCAACCTGATGCGCCTGTGCCTGTGGGCCGGGGCGGTTTCGATCGGTTTGCTGGCGCTGTTGCCGAGCTATCCGGTCTGGTTGGTGCTGCGGCTGATGATCGGGGTGATCCTGACCCTCGTATTCATCATCGGTGAAAGCTGGATCAATCAACTGGTGGTCGAGCAATGGCGTGGGCGGCTGGTGGCGCTGTATGGCAGCAGCTATGCATTGAGTCAGCTGGCCGGGCCGGTGTTGCTGGGCTTCCTCGGTACCGAACACGACTATGGCTTTTGGGTGGGGGTCGGTTTGCTGATGGCTGCTCCGTTCCTGTTGCTGGGCCGCACTGGTGCGCCGAGCAGTGAAGCCAGCAGTGTGACCCTGCGTGATTTGCTTGAGTTCTGTCGTGGCCTGCCGGCGATTGCCTGGGCGGTGTCGCTGTTCGCCGCGTTCGAGGCGATGATCCTGACGCTGTTGCCGGTCTATTGCCTGCGCCAGGGCTTCACCACGGAGATCGCCCTGGCGATGGTCAGTACAGTGGTGGTCGGCGATGCGGTGCTGCAATTGCCGATCGGTGCGTTGGCCGATCGCTTGTCGCGACGGGCGTTGTTCACCGGTTGTGCGGTGGTCCTGCTGGTGTCGAGCCTGGCAATCCCGCTGCTGATCGACACACTGCTGATCTGGCCCTTGTGGGTGCTGTTCGGCGCCAGTGCCGGCGGCTTGTTCACCTTGTCACTGATCCTGATCGGCGAGCGTTATCGTGACGATGCGCTGGTGCGGGCTAACGCGCACATTGCACAGCTGTGGGGGATTGGTTGTCTGATCGGGCCGCTGCTGGCGGGAGCCGGCAGCCAGTGGATCAACGGCCATGCGTTGCCGTTGCTGATGGCGGTGGGGGCCTTGGGTGTGTTGATTGTGGTGTCGCGGCAAGGGGCTTTTGGTACCGCTCAGCCAGCCTGATGGGCATCGGGACAATGGTGACGGCCGAGCGTTACAGCATCTTCTCCAGCCCAACCGTATTGCTCATCCACGCATTGAAACGCCGCCACCAACTCCCTGGCTCCTTGGTCAGGGTGTGCATCTTTCCGTTGTCTTCGGTGGTCCAGACGATCTGATCGTTTTCCAGCTCCACCTGATAACTCAGGGCCGGCGCCATGCCCTGTAGCGCCAGTTCACGGACCCGTGCGGCCAATTCCGGGCTGTCCACCAGCACGCCGACTTCGGTGTTCCACAGCACCGAGCGCGGATCGAAATTGAAAGAGCCGATAAAGGATTTCTGCTGGTCGAAGATCATCGCCTTGCTGTGCAGGCTGGAGTCGGAGCCGTGATAGGCGCTACTGGAAAACAGATGCGGCCCACTACCGCTGCCGCCTCCGTCGCCGGGTTGGCGACGCAATTCGTACAGCTTCACACCGTGCTCCAGCAGCGCCCTGCGATAGGGCGCGTAGCCACCGTGCACGGCGGGAACGTCCGTGGCTTCCAGTGAGTTGGTCAGCAAACTCACGGATACGCCGGCATCGGCGCGCCCGGTCAGGTACACCAGCCCCGGCTGGCCGGGCACAAAGTAGGCCGAGATCATGATCAGCTCTTTGCTGACGTTATTGAGTTCAGGTGCGAGTTGCGTGGTCAGCAGCAATTGCGGATCGGGCTCGCCCTTGGCTAGTACCTTGCTTGGCGCATCCCACAATGCCTGGCTCCAGGCCCAGATCAGTTCGCGGCGCCAGATGTCCAGGCGTGGGTGGGTGGTGAAGGTCATCAGGTGTTTGTAGAGCGTGTGATTCTGTTTACGCGTTTCGGCCAGGGACTCTTCCAGTCGGGTGCGGGTGTTTTCCAGGTCGTGGGGTGTGGGTTTGCTCGACAGGAATTCGTCGATCGGCTTGCTCAGAGCGCTGTTCCAGTACTGGTCGAAACTGTGCCCGAGTTGCTCGGCGACCGGGCCGACACCGAGCATGTCGATGTCAGTGAAATTCATGTTGGGCTCGGCATCGTAATACTCGTCCCCCAGATTGCGCCCGCCGACGATGGCCATGCTGTTGTCCGCCAGCCACAGCTTGTTGTGCATGCGTCGATGCTGTTGCGACAGGTTGAACAGCCGGCCCACGGTGCGCGTCACACCCGTACTGCGGCCCAGGTTCAACGGGTTGAACACGCGGATCTGGATGTTCGGATGCGCGGCGAGGGTCGCGATCACCCGGTCCAGGCCGTCGCTGGCGGTGTCGTCGAGCAGTACCCGCACCCGCACGCCCCGGTCGGCGGCCTTGAGCAACTCCTCGATCAACATGCGCGTGCTGATGCCGTCGTGCACGATGTAGTACTGCAGGTCGAGGCTGCTTTGGGCGTTACGGATCAGTTCGGCACGGGCGGTGAAGGCCTCGGTGCTGTCCGATAGCAGGCGAAAGCCCGATTGACCGTTGTAGGGTGCGGCTTGCGCCTGGACCGAGCGGCCGAATGCGGAGTCTGCAGCCGGCAGTGCCTGGCTCGGTACACGCTGAACGTCGAAGCTGGAGCAGCCGCCCAGGAACGCGGCGAGTAGCAGAAGAGCAAGCAGGGGCTGTCTGACTCTCACGTAGGATCGTTCCGTTTGGCGGCGCAGATAGGCATATGGACGCCGATTCCCGAAGAAAAGTCAGTCGCTGAGCTGATCGGTTTCCGCCAGCAGTTTGATCGCGGTCGCACCCACCTTGCGCACAGCGTCTTCGATCTGCGGTGTCGGCTTGGCAGCGTAGTTCATGCGCAGGCAATTGCGATACTTGCCGGAGGCGGAAAAGATGCTGCCCACGGCAATCTGTACGCCCTGGTCGTGCAATGCCCGATTCAGTTTCAGGGTGTCGAAGCCTTCCGGCAGTTCAACCCACAGCATGAAGCTGCCCTGTGGGCGACTGGCGCGGGTACCGGCCGGAAAGTAGCGGGTCACCCAATCAATCATCGCGTCGCGATTGCGTTGGTATTGCGTGCGCATCCGCCGCAAATGCGGTTCGAAGTGGCCGCCCTTGAGGAACTCGGCGATGGCAATCTGCGGCTGTGGCGCGGTGGATCCGGTGCTGATGTATTTCATGTGCAGCACCCGTTCCAGATAGCGGCCGGGCGCGACCCAGCCGATGCGCAGGCCCGGCGCCAGGGTCTTGGAAAACGAACTGCACAACAGGACGCGACCGTCTTCGTCGAAGGACTTGATCGTGCGCGGACGCGGGTAGGTGTAGGCCAGTTCGCCATACACATCGTCCTCGATGATCGCCACGTCATAGCGCTGGGCAAGCGTCAGCAATGCGCGTTTTCGCGACTCCGGCATGATGTAGCCCAATGGATTGTTGCAGTTGGGGGTCAACTGTATGACCTTGATCGGCCACTGCTCCAGGGCCAGTTCCAGCGCCTCCAGGCTGATGCCGGTCAGCGGATCGGTGGGGATCTCCAGGGCCTTCATGCCCAGACCCTTGAGGGTCTGCATAGCACCGTGAAAGCTTGGCGAGTCCACCGCGACAATGTCGCCGGGCTCGCAGATTGCGCGAATGCTGGTGGACAGCGCTTCGTGGCAACCGGTGGTGACCACCAGTTCGCTGGCGCTCAACTGGCAGCCTGAATCGAGCATCAGGCGAGCGATCTGTTCGCGCAGTTCGAGGTTGCCGTGGATGTTGTCGTAATACAGGCCAGGCATGTCCTGCCGACGGCTGATTCGCGCCAGGTCACGCAGCAGCGGTTTCATGGTCGCACTGGTGATGTCCGGCATGCCGCGGCCCAGTTGCACCACGTCTTTGCGCGGCACGGCGCGTATTAACTCCAGCACTTGATCCCATTGGGAAATGTCCACCGGCCGTTGGGCAGGGCGGCCGACTGCCGGCAAATCCGGCAGTTCGCGACTGGCCGGGACGAAGTACCCGGACTTGGGCCGTGGCATGGCCAGCCCGCTGTCTTCCAGCACCCGATAGGCCTGCTGCACCGTGCTCAGGCTGACGCCGTGCTCGACGCTCAGCGCCCGTACCGAGGGCAGCCGGTCACCGGGGCGATAGAAGCCCTGTTCGATACGTGTGCCGAGCAACTCGGCAAGGTTGACGTAAAGGGTCATGGTGCAGCCTCGATTGGGGTGATTCGGGTAACCAGTACAGATCGGGTGAAAAAACGGGATTCAGTGGCGGAATCGGCAAAACTGTATGGAATTAATACAGTTGTTTTGAATCTGTAATGCTTTTTCGCGCCCACGCATCATGGAACCTCTGGCTACCCAAGTAAACAGGAGCATCCAAGATGAACGGTTTGAGCGATGTGCGGCTGACGTTACACAGTCAGGAACTGGCGACCGGGCAGAACAACGGCACGCGGGAGGCGGGCATGGGCAATGCATCGTCCGGCCTGAGTCGCTGGGACCGGTTCTGGCGTCGCCTGCACACGCGCAAGGCCTTGCTGGCCCTGACGGCCGATCAGCTCAAGGATATCGGGCTGACACGGGAGCAGGCGCGGGAGGAGGGGCTGAAGCCTTTCTGGCGGATCTGAAATCCATGGTGATTTTCAGGCCCATTCGCGAGCAGGCTCGCTCCCACAGGGGATTTGCGTATGACCACAAATCCAATGTGGGAGCGAGCCTGCTCGCGATGGCGTCAGAGCTGCCACAAACAATCCTTCAGGCCAACTCTTTAAGCCGATGCCACAACATCCCCAACGCCAGCAACGGCGAACGCAAATGCTTGCCTCCCGGGAAAGTGATATGCGGCACCTTGGCGAACAGATCAAAACCACCACTGTGCTGCCCGCTGATAGCTTCGGCCAGTAGCTTGCCGGCCAGGTGCGTGGCATTCACGCCATGGCCGGAATAGGCTTGGGCGTAGTACACGTTCGGCTGGTCCTTGAGTCGCCCGATCTGCGGCAGGCGGTTGGCGCCGATGCCGATCATGCCGCCCCATTGGTAATCGATCTTCACTGCGCTCAGCTGCGGGAAAACCTCGAGCATTTTCGGGCGCATGTACGCGGCGATGTCTTTCGGGTCGCGGCCCGAGTAATGGCAGGCACCGCCAAACAGCAGGCGCCGGTCCGCCGAGAGCCGGTAGTAGTCCAGCGCCACCCGCTGGTCACAGACCGCCATGTTCTGCGGTAGCAGGGCGTGGGCCTGTTCTTCGCTCAGTGGTTCGGTGGCGATGATGTAGCTGCCGGCGGGCAGGACTTTGCCGCTGAGCTCCGGGTTGAGGTCATTGAGGTAGGCATTGCAACCCAGCACCAGGGTCTTGGCGCGCACCGAGCCCTGGGCGGTATGGACCTTGACCTCGGGGCCATAGTCGATGCGGGTCACGGCCGAGTGCTCGAACAACTGGACCCCCAATCGCTGCGCCGCTGCGGCTTCGCCCAGAGCCAGGTTCAGTGGATGCAGGTGCCCCGAACCCATGTCGATCAGGCCACCCACATAGCGCGTGGAGCCGACCACGGTGTGCATCTCGTTGGCTTGCAGCAAACGGGTCTCGTAGCGATAACCGAGGCTGCGCAGTTCTTCGGCATCCTCGGCGAAGCCTTCAAGGTCACGGGGCTTGTTGGCGAGGTCGCAGTAACCCCAGGTCAGGTCGCAGGGGATCTGGAAGCGCTCGACCCGCTGCCGGACGATCTCCACGGCTTCCAGGCCCATGAGTTTCATTTGCCGCACGCCTTCGGCGCCGACGATGTTGGTGAATTGATCGAGTCCGTGGCCAATGCCGCGAATCAGCTGCCCGCCATTGCGTCCACTGGCGCCCCAGCCGATTCTATGGGCTTCAAGCAACACCACACTGAGCCCGCGTTCGGCCAGTTCAAGCGCCGTGTTCAACCCCGAAAACCCGCCGCCCACCACACAGATATCAGCCAGCACTTCGCCTTTGAGCGCCGCAAGTTCGGGCTGCGGCAGGCTGCTGGCGGCGTAGTAAGAAGCGGTATGGTTCAGGGCAGGCTGTTGAGCACGGGCATTCATGTGCGTGTTCCTGATTCTTGCGTTTGGAAAACCTGACGGAGCATAAGCCGGACCTTCCCGGACGGGCAACATTGGTCGGCTGGTGCTGTCTGGATCGAGGCTTTTGCGTCAGAATCGCGCTCTATTCCGCAATTGGTCACCGCTTCAATGAGCTGCAACAGCCAGACAATCCGCACATTGCGACAACAGATTCCCTCGTTCGAGTGCGTGCCCGGCTGCCATGACTGCTGCGGGCCGGTGACCACCTCGCCGGAAGAAATGTCGCGCTTGCCACGCAAGACCCGCGCCGAGCAGGATGCCGCGATGGAAGAGCTCAACTGTGTGCATCTGGGGCCCAATGGTTGCACGGTGTATGGCGAGCGGCCGCTGATCTGCCGGTTGTTCGGCACCACCAAGACCTTGCCGTGCCCCAATGGGCGCGGGCCGGTGGAGCTGATTCATCCGCGGGTGGAGAAACAGGTGTTCGAGTACATGGCTTCGAACCGACAGGTGTTGGTTTAGACCGTCGAACCGGGTTTCCGCATCGCTAGCAGGCTAGCTCCCACAGGGAATGTGGGTGAGCCACAGATTTGTGTTCACCACCGAACCTGTGGGAGCCAGCCTGCTGGCGATAACAGCACCACAAATGTCAATCCGGAATCGGCAAAGTCAGGCTCTCCTTCACCTCTTCCATCACGATATAGCTCTTGGATTCCCGTACATGAGGAAGCTTGAGCAGAATGTCGCCCAGCAACTTGCGGTACGAGGCCATCTCGGAAATCCGCGCTTTCACCAGGTAATCGAAATCCCCTGACACCAGATGACACTCCAGCACGTGGGGCAATTTCAGCACCGCACGTCGGAACTCTTCGAAAGTATCGCCGGATTTGTAGTCCAGGCTGATCTCGACGAACACCAGCAGACTACCCTTCAGATGCTGCGGATTGAGCCTGGCGTTGTAGCCCATGATGATCCCTTCGCGCTCCAGACGCCGGACCCGCTCAGTACAGGGCGTGGTCGAGAGCCCGACCTTTTCCCCAAGCTCCGTAAAGGAAATCCGCCCGTCCGCTTGCAGGATCCGCAGGATGTTGCGGTCGATCTTGTCCAGCTCACGTTTGGTCTGAGTGTTGGTACGCATAGGGGATGCGCCTCCGTGAAAAGGGTTTTTGCCGAGAATTGTCGCCAAATATAGGCGCTTATATAGTGAAAAGCACTGGCGAATCTTTTTTACACTGCGCGCATCTAAAGCTCTGAATAACAAACGTCAGCGGTTAGCCGCGATGAGGGATATGAAAATGCGCGTCATGGTCTTGGGTAGCGGCGTCATCGGTACCACCAGTGCTTATTATCTGGCCCGTGCCGGGTTTGAAGTGGTGGTTGTGGACCGGCAGCCAGCTGCCGCCATGGAGACCAGTTTCGCCAACGCCGGGCAGGTTTCGCCGGGTTATGCCTCGCCGTGGGCCGCGCCTGGCGTGCCGCTCAAGGCCATCAAGTGGCTGTTGCAGCGCCACGCGCCCTTGGCGATCAAGGCCACCGCTGACATCGACCAATACCTGTGGATGGCGCAGATGCTGCGCAACTGCACCGCCAGCCGTTACGCGGTGAACAAGGAGCGCATGGTCCGTCTGTCTGAGTACAGCCGTGACTGCCTCGATGAACTGCGCGCCGAAACCGGCATTGCCTATGAAGGCCGCAGCCTTGGTACGACCCAACTGTTCCGCACCCAGGCTCAACTCGACGGCGCCGCGAAAGACATCGCCGTGCTGAAAGAGTCCGGCGTGCCGTTCGAGCTGCTCGACCGCGACGGCATTGCCCGCGTTGAGCCGGCCCTGGCCAGCGTCACTGACATCCTCGCCGGTGCCTTGCGCCTGCCGAACGACCAGACTGGCGACTGCCAGATGTTCACTACCAAGCTCGCAGAAATGGCTGCGAACCTCGGTGTGCAATTCCGTTTCGGCCAGGACATTCAGCGCCTCGACTTCGCCGGTGACCGCATCAACGGCGTATGGATCGACGGCAAGCTGGAAACCGCTGACCGCTACGTGCTGGCCCTCGGCAGCTACTCGCCGCAACTGCTCAAGCCGCTGGGGATCAAGGCACCGGTGTACCCGCTCAAGGGCTATTCCCTGACCGTGCCGATCACCAACCCGGCGATGGCTCCGACTTCGACCATTCTCGACGAGACCTACAAGGTCGCGATCACCCGTTTCGACAACCGCATCCGCGTTGGCGGCATGGCTGAAATCGCCGGTTTTGACCTGTCGCTAAACCCGCGTCGCCGGGAAACCCTGGAGATGATCGTCAACGACCTTTATCCTCAGGGCGGCGATCTGGCCCAGGCCGATTTCTGGACCGGTCTGCGTCCGACTACGCCGGATGGAACGCCGATCGTTGGCGCCACCCCGTTCAAGAATCTGTTCCTGAACACCGGTCACGGCACGCTCGGCTGGACCATGGCGTGCGGCTCGGGTCGCTTGCTGGCTGACTTGATGGCAAAGAAAAAGCCGCAGATCAGCGCCGAAGGCCTCGATATTTCCCGTTATGGCAGCAAAACCCAGGAGCCTGCAAAGCATGTCAGTCCAGCGCCAGCTCACCAATGAGCGCATGAGTCAGATCGTCACTCATAACGGTACGGTTTACCTTGCCGGACAGGTCGGCGATGACATGAACGCCGGGATTGAACAGCAGACCCGTGAAACCCTCGCCAACATCGAGCGGTTGCTCGATCTGGCCGGCACCGACAAGCACAATCTGTTGTCGGTGACGATTTACCTGAAAGACATCGACGCGCATTTCGAAGGCATGAACGCGGTGTGGGACCAGTGGCTGCCAAAAGGCGTCGCTCCGGCCCGCGCCACAGTCGAATCGAAACTGTGCGAACCGCAAATCCTGGTCGAGCTGTCGGTTGTAGCCGCTCTGCCATAAGCTTTCAGACAGATCCCTCTCCCGGTGCTGTTGGCGGTTCACGCCGTCAGCCAGCACCGGTTTTTCTTCCCGATAACCCGACCAGAAGTCTGCCGCCATGCGTCCTGCCCGTGCCCTGATCGACCTTCAAGCCCTGCGCAACAACTACCGAATCGCCCGTGAGCTCACGGGGGCCAAAGCCCTCGCGGTGATCAAGGCCGATGCCTATGGCCATGGCGCGGTACGTTGCGCCCAGGCGCTGGAAGCCGAGGCGGACGGGTTTGCCGTGGCCTGCATCGAAGAGGCGTTGGAGCTGCGGGCGGCGGGCATTCGCGCGCCGGTCCTGCTGCTGGAAGGTTTTTTCGAAGTCGATGAGTTGGCGCTGATCGTCGAGCATGATTTCTGGTGCGTGGTGCATTCGCTGTGGCAGCTTGAAGCCATCGAGAAAGCGGCGTTGAGCAAACCGATCACCGTGTGGCTGAAGCTCGATTCGGGCATGCACCGCGTGGGGCTGCACCCGGCGGATTATCAGGCGGCCTATCAACGGCTGCTGGCCAGCGGCAAGGTCGCAAAAATCGTGTTGATGAGCCACTTTGCGCGTGCCGACGAACTGCACGAGCAGGCCAGTGCCGATCAGGTGGCGGTATTTGAAGCGGCGCGCAAGGGCTTGTCCGCCGAGGTCAGTCTGCGCAACTCGCCGGCGGTGCTCGGTTGGCCGCAGATTCCGAGCGATTGGGTGCGCCCGGGCATCATGCTCTATGGCGCCACGCCCTTCGAAGAAGCCAACGAAGTGGCATCGCGGCTGCAACCGGTCATGACCCTGGAATCGAAAGTGATCAGTGTGCGCGAGTTGCCGGCTGGCGAGCCCGTCGGTTACGGCGCCAAATTCATCACCCCTAAACCGATGCGCATTGGCGTCGTGGCCATGGGTTACGCCGACGGCTACCCGCGTCTGGCACCGACCGGCACGCCAGTGCTGGTTGCCGGGCAGCGCAGCCAGTTGATCGGCCGGGTGTCGATGGACATGCTCTGTATCGATCTGACCGATGTGCCGCAGGCCGGTCTTGGTTCGACCGTCGAATTGTGGGGCAAAAACATCCTCGCCAGTGATGTGGCCATGGCTGCCGGCACGATTCCTTACCAGATTTTCTGCAACCTGCGCCGAGTGCCACTGCTCTATTCCGGGGCTTAGTGCGCAGGGCTCCAGACCGGAAGTCGCCTCGCTGAGCAGGATTCAGGTCAAGGTGTTGTAAATACTGAACGCTGTCGCCATGATAACGCTCACTATTCCAACAATCTGAATCCTGGAGGCGCAAGCTTTGGACGTCGGTGAACGACTGCAATCCATCCGTAGGCTCAAAGGCCTTTCCCAGCGTGAGCTCGCCAAACGGGCGGGGGTCACCAACAGCACGATTTCGATGATCGAGAAGAACAGCGTGAGCCCTTCGATCAGTTCGCTGCGCAAGGTGTTGGGCGGGATTCCCATGTCCATGGTCGAGTTCTTTTCCGAAGAAATCCTGCAGGAGAAACCGACTCAGATCGTCTACAAGGCCAACGAGCTGATCGATATTTCCGATGGCGCGGTGACCATGAAACTGGTCGGTCGGGCGCACCCGAGCCGGGCTATCGCATTCCTCAATGAAATCTATCCGCCAGGTGCCGACACCGGTGACGAGATGCTCACCCATGAGGGCGAGGAAACCGGCATCCTGGTCGAAGGAAAACTGGAACTGGTGGTCGGTCTCGAAACTTTTGTCCTCGAAGCCGGCGATAGCTACTACTTTGAAAGTACCAAGCCACACCGTTTCCGTAATCCGTTCGACGTGCCGGCGCGACTAATCAGCGCAGCCACGCCGGCAAATTTCTAAGAAAAGAGGCGTCCTGCCAGCATCGCAGAGGCGCCCGGGCTGTTTTTCCGTCGCGGCCTAAGACCCCTCCGACTTTGGGGTTGTTTCAGTGCGACGGGCTTACCGCTATACTTGCGCCCGCCTGCGAACCGTGGCCGTAGGCGTGACTAGCCACCATTGAGGGTGAACGCGTGAACCTAATTATGAAAATGCTGGCTGCACCAGCAACCGTATTGGCCCTATGGGCTGTCAGTGTCAGCGCTCAGGCTGCGACCAACGACGAAATTGCCAAACGCCTTGAGCCAGTCGGCCAGGTTTGTGTTCAGGGTAAAGAGTGCAAGGGCATGGAAGTCGCCGCTTCGGCCGGCGGCGGTGGCGGTGCGAAAACTCCGGATGAAGTGATTGCAAAACATTGCAACGCTTGCCACGGTTCAGGCCTGTTGGGCGCGCCGAAAATCGGTGATGCCGCCGCTTGGGGCGAGCGCGCCAAGAAAGAAGGTGGTGTTGACGGCCTGCTCGCCAAGGCGATCTCCGGCATCAACTCGATGCCGCCAAAAGGTACCTGCGCCGATTGTGCAGACGCCGAGCTCAAAGGCGCCATCCAGAAGATGTCCGGCTTGAAATAAGCCTGAGTCTTGCTGGTGAAAAGCCGCTTTCGAGCGGCTTTTTTGTGCCCATCGTTTCAATGAACACCGCTGCCCATCTGTAGGAGCGAGCCCGCTCGCGATGGTCGTCAACGATAACGCGGCGAACCTGATGCCCCGCGGCGTCTGTGAATCTATCGCGAGCAAGCTCGCTCCTACAGTTTTTATAGGCTGGTCAATGCAGCAAAGACACGGCAAGCTCGGTCCAGGCCCAAGTCATGGAACGTGAGGGAGGACCCGATGGTTCAGTTGTGCTCTATCGAACAGGCAGTCGATGACGTCTTGGCACGGTTGCCGGCGCATATCCACATGGGCCTGCCTCTGGGGTTGGGCAAACCCAATCACTTCGTCAACGCGCTGTATCGGCGAATCGCACAGTCACCCGAACGACGGCTGACGATCTACACCGCGTTGTGCCTGGGGCGCCCGCCCTTGGGCGATGGATTGCAAAAACGCTTTCTCGAACCCTTCATCGAACGGGTTTTCGGCGATTATCCCGAGCTGGATTTTCTTGCCGATCTGCGTCGCGATGGTCTGCCGGGCAACATCCACATCCAGCAGTTCTTCATGCAGCCCGGCAGCCTGCTCAACAGTGCCACGGCGCAACAGGATTACGTCAGCAGCAATTACAGCCATGCGGCGCGGGACATCAATGCCGCCGGTTTGAATCTGGTGGCGCAACTGGTGGCCAGCCATGCCGAGCATCCCGACCGCTTGAGCCTGAGCTGCAACCCGGACATCACCCTCGACCTGTTACCGATGATCGCCAAGCGCCGCGCTACGGGGGAAACCATCCTGATGGTCGGGCAGGTGCACAACGATCTGCCCTACATGCCCGGCGATGCGGAACTCGGCATCGACACCTTTGACCTGTTGATCGATGAGAAGGACAACACCACACTGTTTTCCACGCCGAACATGCCGGTGGGGTGTCAGGACCACTTCATCGGCCTGCACGCCAGCACTCTGGTGCGTGACGGCGGCACCTTGCAGATCGGCATCGGTTCCATGGGGGATGCGCTGACGGCGGCGCTGCTGGTACGGCAAGCCGACAATGACGAATACAGGGCTTTGCTGGCAGACGTAGAGCTCAGCCATTGGGCGCAACTGATCGAGCGCGAAGGCGGCATCGGCCTCTTCGCCAAAGGCCTGTATGGCTGCAGCGAAATGTTCGTCAACGGTTTGCTGGTGCTGGCGGATGCCGGGATCGTGCGGCGCAAGGTCTACCCGGACGTGGCGACCCAACAGCAGGCGAATGCCGGCACCCTCGACGAGGCGGCACAAACCGATGGTATCTCGGTGCACGGCGGTTTCTTCCTCGGTCCGCGCAGCTACTACGAACGCTTGCGCGAATTACCGCAAAACAAGCGGCTCGAATTCAACATGACCCGCATTAGCTACATCAACGAGCTCTACGGCCAGGAAGAACTCAAGCGCTTGCAGCGCCTGGATGCGCGGTTCATCAACACCGCGTTCACCGTGACCTTGCTCGGTGCCGCGGTGGCGGATCAGCTCGAAGATGGACGTGTGCTCAGCGGCGTAGGCGGGCAATACAACTTCGTGGTGCAGGGGCATGCGTTGCAAGGCGCGCGCTCGGTGTTGCTGCTGCGCAGCTGGCGCGAGTCTGGTGGCGACGTCAGCTCGAACATCGTCTGGGAATATGGTCACTGCACGATTCCCCGGCACTTGCGGGACATCGTGGTCACCGAATACGGCATCGCCGATCTTCGTGGCAAAACCGATGCGGCAGTGATCGAGGCTTTGCTCAACATCAGCGACTCGCGTTTTCAGCCGGGATTGATCGAGCAGGCGCAGAAAGTCGGCAAATTGCCCAAGGACTTTTGTCTCGATCCGCGCTTTACCGATAACAGTCCGCAGCGTTTGCAGGCGATTCAGGCGCGGCATCCACGGCTGTTTCCGGAGTATCCGCTGGGCTGTGATTTCACCGAGGTCGAGCGCGATCTGTTGCGGGCGCTGAACTGGCTCAAGAGCAAATTCAAGCTGAGCGAGGTGCTGGAGTTGGGCAAGGCAGCGCTGGATGCGCCGGAGCCTGCGTTGTTCCAGGAGCACCTGCAGCGCATGCAACTGGCCAACCCGGAGGGCTTGATGGAAGACCTGTTTCAGCGCTTGTTGCTCATGGGTCTCAAGGCCACTACGCAATAACTGCTCGCCCAAAAACAACTGTAGGAGTGAGCCTGCTCGCGATAGCGGTGTATCAGCCAATGACTATGTCGGCTGACACTATGCAATCGCGAGCAGGCTCGCTCCTACAGGGGTACTACTTTGTCCCGGCTTTATTCGATGAAGGTCACGACACCATCGGCCAGCGACTTAACGCGCGCCAGGGACTCTACGCGATAACCCTGCGAGTCCAGTTCCGCACGGCCGCCCTGGAATGACTTCTCGATCACGATGCCCAGGCCCGCCACGGTGGCGCCGGCCTGCTTGATGATCGAAATCAGTGCCTGGGACGCCTTACCGTTGGCCAGGAAGTCGTCGATGATCAGCACGCGGTCGCTGCTGGTCAGGTGGCGCGGGGAGATGGCCACGGTGCTTTCGGTCTGCTTGGTGAACGAGTACACGGTCGCCGACAGCAGGTTTTCGGTCAGGGTCAGGGACTGGTGCTTGCGGGCGAAAATCACCGGCACACCCAGATTCAGACCGGTCATGATCGCAGGCGCAATGCCCGAAGCTTCGATGGTGACGATCTTGGTGATACCCGAATCCTTGAACAGCGTGGCGAATTCGTCGCCGATCAGCTTCATCAGGGCCGGGTCGATCTGGTGGTTCAGAAAGGCGTCGACTTTCAGGACCTGGTCGGAAAGCACGATGCCTTCTTCGCGAATTTTTTTGTGCAGGGCTTCCATGAAGCTGTCCTCTGTTGGCGCTTTATGCGCCCTAAGGTTGTAAAAAAGTGGTCAATTCTAGCGCTTTAACATCGCGCGTATATCCGCCAGTGCGTTGTTGCCTCGCACGGCTTTGACTTCGGTCGGTGTGTCGTCGTTGCCTTCCCAGGCCAGATCGTCCGGCGGCAACTCATCGAGGAAGCGGCTCGGCGCGCAGTCGATGATCTCGCCGTACTGCTTGCGCTTGGCGGCGAAGGTGAAGGCCAGGGTCTGGCGCGCGCGGGTAATGCCCACGTAGGCCAGGCGACGTTCTTCTTCGATGGTGTCGGCTTCGATGCTGGAACGGTGCGGGAGGATTTCCTCTTCCATGCCCATGATGAACACGTAGGGGAATTCCAGGCCCTTGGAGGCGTGCAAGGTCATCATCTGCACACCTTCGGCGCCGTCTTCCTCTTCCTGCTGGCGCTCAAGCATGTCGCGCAGGACGAGTTTGCCGATGGCGTCTTCGACGGTCATCTCGCCTTCTTCGTCTTTTTCCAGGGTGTTCTTGAGCGCCTCGATCAGGAACCAGACGTTACCCATGCGGTAGTCGGCGGCCTTGTCGCTGGAGCTGTTGGTACGCAGCCAGTTCTCGTAGTCGATGTCCATGACCATGCTGCGCAGGGCCGAGATCGGGTCTTCGCCGGCGCACTGCTCGCGCACCCGGTCCATGAAACGCTTGAAGCGCGAGAGGCGATCGGTGAAGCGGCTGTCCAGATGCTCGCCCAGGCCGATCTCGTCGGTGGCGGCGTACATCGAGATCTTGCGCTCGGTGGCGTAGTTGCCCAGCTTCTCCAGGGTGGTCGAGCCGATCTCGCGGCGCGGCACGTTGATCACCCGCAGGAATGCATTGTCGTCGTCCGGGTTCACGATCAGGCGGAAGTAGGCCATCAGGTCTTTCACCTCCTGACGCCCGAAGAAGCTGTTGCCGCCGGACAGGCGATACGGCACCTGGTGATGCTGCAACTTCAGCTCGATCAGCTTGGCCTGGTAGTTGCCGCGATAGAGGATCGCGAAATCACTGTACGGTCGGTCGGTGCGCAAGTGCAGGCTGAGGATTTCCATGGCCACGCGCTCGGCCTCGGCGTCCTCGTTGCGGCAACGGATCACGCGGATCTCGTCGCCGTGGCCCATTTCACTCCACAGCTGTTTTTCGAACTCGTGGGGGTTGTTCGAGATCAGTACGTTGGCGCAGCGCAGGATGCGGCTGGTGGAGCGGTAGTTCTGCTCCAGCATCACCACTTTCAAGGACGGGTAGTCTTCCTTGAGCAACATCAGGTTTTCCGGTCGAGCGCCGCGCCAGGCGTAGATCGACTGGTCGTCGTCGCCCACCACGGTGAACTGGTTGCGCTTGCCGATGAGCATTTTCACCAGAAGGTACTGGCTGGCGTTGGTGTCCTGGTACTCGTCGACCAGCAGGTAACGCACCTTGTTCTGCCACTTTTCCAGGATGTCGGCGTGCTCTTCGAACAGCTTCACCGGCAGCAGGATCAGGTCGTCGAAGTCCACCGCGTTGAACGCCTTGAGCGTGCGCTGGTAGTGGGTGTAGACGATGGCAGCGGTCTGCTCCTTGGGGTTGCGCGCGTTTTCCAGGGCCTGGGCTGGCAGGATCAGGTCGTTTTTCCAGGCGCCGATCATGTTCTTGATCTCGTCGACACCGTCGTCGCCCGAGTATTCCTTCTGCATGATGTCGGTCATCAGGGCCTTGACGTCGGTCTCGTCGAAGATCGAGAAGCCCGGTTTGTAGCCCAGCCGCACGTGTTCCTTGCGGATGATGTTCAGGCCCAGGTTGTGGAACGTGCAGACCGTCAGCCCGCGCCCTTCACCGGCACGCAGCAGGGTGCCGACCCGTTCCTTCATTTCGCGGGCGGCCTTGTTGGTAAAGGTCATGGCGACGATGTACTGGGCGCGAATGCCGCAGTTCTGGATCAGGTGCGCGATTTTGCGCGTGATCACGCTGGTCTTGCCGGAGCCTGCACCGGCGAGCACCAATAGAGGGCCGCCGACGTAGTTCACGGCTTCTTGCTGCCGGGGATTGAGTCGGGACATAGGTAAATTCAGGAGTCAGTCACGAAATGGGCCGGCATTTTAACAGGCTCAGCGAATTGTGCTGCTCTGTCCGACTTGTGACGCAGCACGCTATCTGTAATTGCCGGTTTTGTTACTTTCACGCAGGATGCGCAACGAATTTGCGGCTAATGTTCGTAATTGCGGATACAAAGGGCTGGTTTTGCTCACTGATGTCATTGTCATTGGTCATCGGAACGGCATAATGCCCGTCGCCTACATCTTTGCAGAGTCTAGGGAGCTAGCTTGTCTACGCCTGTCGAACCCTTGCGTTTGCTGCTACTGGCCGAAGAGCCAGCGTGGGCAGCGTTGTTGCGCGAGTGTCTGGCTCCTATGGGGAGCTCGGCCGTGCTCATCAGCGCGCCGAGTTGGGAGTCGGTCAGCAGTCTGTTCGATGACAACCGCAGCGCGGTGTTATTGACCATCCCGCAACTTCAACCGGCGCCGGGCCGTTGCAGCCTGCCGACGGTGCTGCTGCTCGACCATGAGCCGCAGACCCCACCCGATGGCGTGAGTGACTGGCTGGTGCGCGACCTGCTCGATTCCGGCATGTTGCGCCGTTGCCTGCGCCATGTGCGCGAACGCGGCGTCCTGGAAAACACCCTGCAACGCCTGGCCGAGCAAGATCCGCTGACCGGCATCGCCAACCGTCAGGGCTTCCAGACCCTGCTGACGGCGCGCTTGGCGGAAAACGATGGTCGCGGCCTGGCCCTCGGTCATCTCGACCTCGACAACTTCCGTTATGCCAACGATGCCCTTGGCCATCAGGCCGGTGACCGCCTGATACTGCAAGTGGTGGCGCGGCTCAAGAATCAGCTTGAGGCCGGCGATCAACTGGCGCGCCTGGGCAGTGATGAATTCGCGCTGCTGATCGACACCCGTCGAGCTCCCCAGCGTGCCGAGTGGATGGCCGAGCGTATCAGCGAAGCACTGGCCGAGCCTTATTGGGTCGATGGCGAAAGCCTGCTGATCGGTTCCAGCCTGGGCATCGCCCACGCCCGGGCCCAGACCGGTGCGGACCCGCTGATGTGGCATGCGCACATCGCCATGCAGCAGGCCAAAAGCACCCAGGGCTGTACCTTTCACATTTTCAACGAGCGTATCAACCGCAATGCCCGCAGCATTGCCGACCTCGAAACCGAGCTGCGTCGGGCACTGCGCCGCGATGAGCTGGAGCTGCACTACCAGCCACGGCTGAACCTCGAAGACGGGCAAATTGTCGGCCTCGAAGCCCTCGTGCGCTGGCGCCATGCCGAGCGCGGCTTGTTGCCGCCGAGCGAGTTCGTGCCGCTGGCCGAGCAGAGCGGCCTGATCGTGCCGCTGGGCTACTGGGTGATTTCCCGGGCCTTGCGCGACATGCAGGCGTTGCTTGAACTCGGATTGCCGCCGTTGCACATGGCGGTCAACCTGTCGTTCCGGCAGTTCCAGGACAGCCAGTTGCTGTCGACACTCAGTCGACTGATTGCCGAGCGCGGTGTCGAGGCGCAGTGGCTGGAGTTCGAACTGACCGAAACCGCCGTGATGCGTCGCAGCGATCTGGTCAAGCAGACCATGGACGCCCTCGGACGGCTGGGCGTGCGGTTCTCACTCGACGACTTCGGCACCGGGTTCTCGTCGTTCGTGCACCTCAACAGCCTGCCGATCACCTTGCTGAAGATCGACAAGAGCTTTGTCGGGGGCATGGAACAGCGCGAGGAAAACCGCAAGCTGGTCCACGCGATGATCAATCTGGCGCACAACCTCAACCTCGAGGTGGTCGCAGAAGGTGTGGAAACGCCGGAGCAACTGGATCTGCTGCGCGGGTTTGAGTGCGATCAGGTGCAGGGATATTTGATCAGCAAGCCATTGCCGCTGGATGAGTTGGTGGAGTATCTGACGGTTGGCTCCAGTCAGCAGCCGATGCTGGAAATCATGAGTTAAAAACTCCGCGCGCCCCCCTGTAGGAGTGAGCCTGCTCGCGATGAGGCCAGGTCAGTCAACATTCATGTCGGCTGATAGTTCGCTATCGCGAGCAGGCTCACTCCTACAAGGGATATCAGTCTGTCTGAGCGATCTCGAAGCGCTGCTCTGATGTCGTATCGCGCTTGATCATCCGCTTCATCTTCCACTCAAACCCCAGCGTCAGGCTCACCGCCGCACACGCCAGCCCCAGCGCCAGCCCCCACCAGACACCCGTTGGCCCCCAGTCCAGGTGGAACGCCATCCACCACGCCGCCGGTGCGCCAATCAGCCAATAGCAACCCAGGCCGACGAGGAAAGTGGTCTTGGCATCCTTGAGCCCGCGAATGCAGCCCATGGCGATGGTTTGCACGCCGTCGAACAGCTCGAACCATGCCGCCACCGCCAACAGGCTCACGGCCAGGTTGATGACATCGCGAAACGCAGGGTCGTTGTGGTCGAGAAACAAACCGACCAACTGGTTTGGCAATAGCCAGAAGACCATGGCGAAACACAGCATCGCCACGGCCCCGAACGCGATACCGACCCGTCCGGCCAGGCGCGCATCCAGCAATTGCCCGGCACCGTAGTGCTGGCCGATGCGCATGGTGATTGCGTAGGAAATACCCGCCGGGACCATGAACGCTACTGAAACGATTTGCAGGGCGATCTGGTGTGCGCCCAGTTGCGTGCTGCCCATGGTGCCCATACACAGCGCGGCGAAGGCAAACAGCCCGACTTCCACCGCGTAGGTGCCGCCAATCGGCAGGCCCAGGCGCCACAGTTCCTTCAGGTACTGGCGGTTCAGCCGCGACAGGCCCTGGCGCAGCGGATAGGCCTCATAAGCCGGATGCCGACGAATGTGCCACGCCAGCGCAAGTGCCATCAGGTTGGCGACTATGGCCGTGACCAGACCAATGCCGACCAGCCCCAGTTTCGGCAGACCGAACATACCGGTGATCAGCGCGTAATTGAGCACAAAGTTAGCCACTGTCCCGCCGAGGCTGATGACCATCACCGGCGTCGCACGGCCAATGGCGCTGGTGAACCCGCGCAGGGCCATGAAGCTCAGGTAGCCGGGCAGGGCGAACGGCAGGAAGATCAAAAACTGCCCGGCCATCTGGACGTTGCTTTCGGTCTGGCCGAACAGCAGCAGCATCGGTTTGAGGTTCCATAGCAGCAAGCCGGCGGCCAGTGCCATCAACCACGCCAACCACAACCCGGCCTGGGTCAGGCGAGTGGCACCGACAATATCGCCGGCACCCTGACGGATCGCCACCAGTGTGCCGACCGCCGCGATCACGCCGATGCAGAAAATCGACACGAACGAATAGGTCGCCGCGCCGAGCCCGCCACCGGCCAGCGCCTCGGGGCTCAGGCGCGCCATCATCAGGGTGTCGGTGAGGACCATCAGCATGTGCGCCAACTGCGAGGCAATCAGCGGCCCCGCCAGCCGCAAAATGGCCCAGAGTTCAGTACGTGCCGGATGCTGCATGGTCATCACGCTCGATTATCAAAGGGAACAGGAAACACCGATTCTCGGCGCTCTGCGCGGTTTGCACAAAGGGATAAAAAGGATGGGTGGCATGATTAAAACTCATGCTGGAGAGTTTCTGCTAGGGTAGACGAACCCCGCAGTAGGAGCTTTCCCAATGTCTCGTCGTCTTCCTCCCTTGTATGCCCTGCGCGCATTCGAAGCGGCGGCGCGGCACAGTTCGTTTACCCGCGCTGCCGAAGAGCTGTCGATTACCCAAAGCGCGGTCAGCCGACATATTCGTACGCTCGAAGAGCATTTTGCTTGCCGCTTGTTTCACCGCAGTGGCCGCAACCTGCAACTGACCGAGTCGGCCCGTCTGCTGCTGCCGGGCATTCGCGAAGGCTTCACCGCCCTGGAGCGCGCCTGCAATACCTTGCGCGCCGAAGACGACATCCTGCGCATGAAAGCCCCGTCGACCCTGACCATGCGCTGGTTGCTGGCGCGCCTCAGTCGCTTCCGTCATCTGCAGCCGGGCAATGAAGTGCAATTGACCAGTGCGTGGATGGACGTCGATTCGGTGGATTTCAATGACGAGCCGTTCGACTGTGCGGTGCTGCTGAGCAATGGACATTTCCCCCCGGACTGGGAGGCGAGTTACCTGTTCCCCGAGGAATTGATCCCGGTGGGCGCCCCCAACCTGCTGAACGATCAGCCTTGGGATGTCACGCGTTTGGCCAATACCGAATTGCTGCACCCGACACCGGACCGTCGCGACTGGCGCAACTGGCTGGAGCGCATGGGGTTGGCCGATCAGGTGTCGCTCAAGGGCGGACAGGTGTTCGATACCCTGGAGCTGGGCATGATCGCTGCCGCTCGAGGTTACGGTGTGTCCATGGGCGATCTGCTGATGGTGGCGGAGGATGTCGCGCAGGGACGTCTGAGTTTGCCGTGGCCGACCGCCGTCGCCAGTGGTGAGAATTATTACCTGGTCTGGCCGAAAACCCGGCCCGGCGGCGAGCGCATGCGCCGGCTCAGCGACTTTCTGCAAAACGAAGTCCGGGCCATGGAATTGCCGGATGTCGTGCATCTGAGCTGAACGATGAAGCCGGCGCAATGACGGCTTCAGGCAATTGTCTTTCTTGGCATTTGCCATCGATGTTTCGATTTTTATGCTTGCTGAAACGTTTCTTCAGGTCTATAAAAATCGCACAACTCCAAGAAAGGCTGTTGCCATGACTCCACTCAAACTCTTCGTTGCCCTCAGCGCACTGTCCGCTGCCTCCCACGCCGTGGCCTGGGATTACGCCCTGCTCGACACCGACAAAGCCGCCCAGAACTGGCAAATCACCAGCCAGCAACTCGGCGTAAAAACCGACAAACCCTTCAGCGTGACCCTGCGCACCTTGCACGGAGGTCGGCAAGAAGGTGTCAGCATCGTCGACATCGATAACGGCACGATGAAACTTTCGGTAGTTCCTACTCGCGGCATGAACGTCCTGCAGGCCTCGGTCGGTAACGTGCGCATGGGTTGGGATTCGCCAGTCAAGGAAGTGGTCAATCCGTCCTTCATCGAGCTCAACGGCCGTGGTGGCCTGGGCTGGCTGGAAGGCTTCAATGAGCTGGTCACCCGCTGTGGCTACGAATGGGTCGGCCACCCCGGCATCGACAACGGCGAACTGCTGACCCTGCACGGTCGTGCTGCCAATATCCCGGCCAATAAAGTCACCCTGCACATTGATGAAAAACCGCCGTACGCCATCAGCCTGCGCGGCGAGCTGAAAGAGCAGGCTTTCAAGAAAGTCGACTTCTCGGTCGCGACCGAACTGGTCACCGAGCCCGGTAGCGTAGCGTTCGCCCTCAACGACACCCTGACCAACAACGGCGACTATCCGAAGGAATACCAGGCGCTGTATCACAGTAACTTCAGCACCCCGTTCCTGGAGCAGGGCGCCCGCTTCGCCGCGCCGGTGAAACAGGTGTCGCCGTTCAACGATAAAGCCAAAAGCGATTTACCGGACTGGCAAACCTATCGAGGACCCACCAAGGACTACGACGAAACGGTTTACAACGTAGTGCCGTACGCCGATGCCAAGGGCGATACATTGACCGTCCTGTATAACAAGGCCGGCAGCCTGGGCGTCTCGGTCGGCTTCAACACTCAAACACTGCCGGTGTTCTCCTTGTGGAAAAACACCGATACCCAAGGGCAGGGCTATGTCACGGGGCTGGAGCCAGGCACGAGTTTTTCCTACAACCGCCGGTATCAGCGGCCACTGAACCTGGTGCCAATGATCGGGCCGAAGGAGCAGAAGCAGTTCCGCATCAGCTACGCCTTGCTGGCGGATAAGACCGCTGTGGATAAGGCGTTGAAGCAGGTGAGCGAGATCCAGGGTGGGCGGGAGACTGAGGTGCGGCAGACGCCGTTGGTTGATCTCAGCAAGGGGTGACGCTGACTAAAGTGTTGTTGGCCGATATTGCAGCGCTTCGGCCAAGTGCTCGCGTCTGATCTCATCGACTTGTTCAAGGTCCGCAAGAGTGCGCGCTACTTTGAGCAGTCGATGGGCCGCTCGCAGTGACAAGGTCAGTCGTTCACACGCCGTCTCCAGCCAGGTTTCGTCTGTTGTGGATAACTTGCAGTAACTGCGCAGGCCCGGCAAGTCGAGAAAGGCATTGGCACAGCCTTGGCGCTTTTGTTGCCGTTCTCGTGCGTCGGCAACCAACTCGGCGGCGGTGGCAGTGTCGTCGCCGGGTTTTAACGCAGGATTCAATGTCGTGGCTTCGCGAGCAACCGTCAGGTGCAGATCAATACGATCCAGCAGTGGCCCCGACAGTTTGTTGCGATAGCGCTGAACCATGTCCGGCGTACAGGAACAACGGCCACTCGGTTCGCCAAGATATCCACAGGGGCAGGGATTCATCGCGGCGACCAATTGAAAGCGCGCCGGGAAGCGTACGCGGTCCTTGGCGCGGGAAATTACGATGTGGCCGGATTCCAGTGGCTCTCTCAATACCTCCAATACCTTGCGATCAAATTCCGGGAGTTCATCGAGGAACAACACGCCATGGTGAGCGAGGGTGATTTCGCCCGGTTGTGGTTTCGAGCCACCGCCCACCAGTGCCGGTCCTGAGGCGGAATGGTGTGGTTGTCGGAAGGGGCGCTGCGGCCAATGGCTCAGTGGCACACAACTGGCGACGGATTGAATCGCTGCGACTTCCAGTGCTTCGCTCTCGGCCAGGGGTGGCAGCAGCCCTGGTAATCGGCTCGCCAGCAGTGTCTTGCCCGTACCCGGTGGCCCGCTGAACAGCAGGTTATGCGCACCCGCTGCCGCAATCAGCAGCGCGCGTTTGGCCGCCATTTGCCCCTGAACTTCGTTCAAGTCGGGATAGGGTTTGCTGGCGTAGAGCAAACCGTTGGAAACGTAAGGCTCGATGGGGGTGTGCCCATTGAAGTGCGCCACCGCCTGCAGCAGATGGTCCACTGCAATGACCTTCAACCCCGACGCCAGGCAAGCCTCTTCGGCATTCGCCTGCGGCACCATCAACCAGCGCCCGGCCTTGCGCGCCGCCAATGCCGCCGGTAGCACCCCGCGGACCGGCCGCACTGCGCCGGAAAGCGCCAGCTCCCCCAAACACTCCACGTCATCCAGTGTCAGCGTCGGCACCTGCACGCTGGCCGAGAGAATCCCCAGCGCAATCGCCAGATCGAATCGCCCGCCATCCTTGGGCAAATCCGCCGGCGCCAGATTCAGCGTGATCCGTCGCGCTGGAAATTGCAGCCCCGAATTGATGATCGCGCTGCGCACCCGGTCCTTGCTTTCCTTCACTGCGGCTTCAGGTAGACCGACCATCGTCAATGACGGCAGGCCGTTGGCCAGATGAACTTCTACGGTAACGGCAGGCGCTTCCACGCCCACCTGGGCGCGGCTGTGGACGATGGAGAGGGACATGGTCGTTCCTTGAAATTACGGGGAGCCGCTTCCTGCGGTTTCTCAAGGGTAGTCAGGAGATGAGCATTTCGCGTGGTGTCAGGGAAGGTGAATTTTCGCAGGATGTTGCGAGCCATCACCGGACGGGCGGGCAGAAAAAAACCGCCATCTCAGGCGGTTCTTTGGTAGACAGTTTCAGGCTCTTTTACCGGCAAGTAAGCCCGGAGGTTCAAGGTCTTTGCCGTGAACCGCAGCGACATCAAGAAATCGTTGTTGATTGGCTGAAATCTTGCCGCCTAGCCGAAGTGCTTCAGCATGATATTGAATGATGAGTAAAAGCTTGGCTTTTCGCTTTCTTTGAATCATGGACACCTCCTGTGCCTTGGAGTGAGATCGATACTATTAATCGTCCAGGTAAATGACAAGTCGATTGTTCTGGTCGAAGCTGAATCCGAGGTTCTGGTAGTAGGGGACGACATTTAGGCCAGGATCCTGAATCTCTATTTCTTTGCACCCCAGCATTCGTGCATAGGTATCTGTAGCCAGCAGTGCCATCGGAGCGATCAAGCCACGAAGAGGATGAGACCTGTCTGGGTGACCCTGCAAAAGAATGATCTTTATGCAAATAGCACTTTTACGCGGAGTGGCATAACACAGACCACATAGTTTCTGTTCGTACCAGATGGCCAAATCCAGTCCCTTGGCATCTTTGCACTTCCAGTTCGGCACGCTTTCCCATGGGAAGTGTGCTGCTTCCAACCATGGGAGGCAGGCAGTAATCGCAGCTGGAGTTATTGGGTCGAACCTAACCGCCTCGGTGTTGAGTTTCCTGGCCCGAGATTTACAGTCCTTGACGAACATTTTATATGCGAGCTTTCGTGCATCTGATTTGTAAGTCTGGTTTCGAAGTTCGGTGCCTTTTCCTTTTCTTCTCATTGCTGGCGTCTATCGAGTAACAAGGCGAAAAGCGTAAAGAAAAGGGTGAGGGCTGATAAATCAGGCCGGAGCGCCGCTTTTTTGTAGGATCGTGCCGAGAAAGATGAAGGCCGTCGGTGAAAGAGCGTGGATGGTCTTGCCGGATGAAAGTTCCTTGAACTGACGTTGGACCGCTTCCTGCGGTTGTGTGAAGGGTGGTCGGGCAGCGAAGTATTGGCGGTGCAGAGTGGGTAAGGAATGTTCGCAGGATGTTGCGAGAGTGCGACGGGCAACGTATTTGCCTCTGTGGCGAGGAAGCAAGCTCCCTCACCACAGCTATTGCAATGCACGAGTGGATTCAAAAATTGTCGATTAGTTTGAACGATTTATTCGGGTGATGTCGTATTGTCAAATAAACTGCTTCTGCCCGTCAGCACCTTACTTACGAAACTTTCGATATCCAGCTTGTTTTTGCCTTCTGCAGTATGCGTGAAATAGTTGAAATCCAAATCAATCCACCCCTGCAGTTTTGTTTCGTAGTTGTCGGGATACTGGGCTTGCTCCACTAAGGGAAGTCCCTTGTAATGATCAAGGAAGCTTTGGAAGGCTTTCACTAGCTTTCCAGTGGTGTTGTATTCATATTCTGCTTCGGCAACGACTTTTTGTTGCCATGCAAATTCTTGTTTGGCCGATTCTTTCAGTGCGGCTCGTCTTTCGTTGACGGTAAAGGTGCCGCTCTCATCGTAAATAATCAGAGCCAGCTGATCCAAGGGCATCCCGGAAAACGGATTGTTGCCTGCCCCTCTTGTATATTGGGTTGCATTTTTGGCTAGTGCTAATAACTCGGGGCTGTCTGTGTCAGGGACTTCGGTGTCGTGCTTTGATTTATTCGTGGTGTAGTGAGGGCTTGTCAGTTCGTTGAATGTGTTTCTGGCCATCGAGGCCAGTTCTGTTCTGGTCAGCCGTATATCGCGAGCCTGGGCGCGTATAGAGGCCTCGCTTAATTGGCTCGCTAACGGGGACACCGTATTGCTGCCGATTGCGCCAGGGGAATCTCGGAGGGTGCTGTGGCTGATGCCTCTGTCGTCATTGAAAACAGGTGTCACTTTTCTTGTCCCAGTCAGGGCTTGACCGGTATTACTTACAGGGCTGCTTATTGAATTGATCATAATTTTAGCTCCTGATGTTTTATGAGTAGGAAATGATATTTTGCTTTACTGTTGGTAAGGTCTACCGAGCGTCCTTGTGCCTCGAGGCATGCTTTACCTCATGGTGATTTCCACTGACCAGGCATAGGTAGTCGGATTTGTTCTAGTTGTTCTGATGGTACAGGTAGCACCGCCGCTAGGAGTGGCCGTGCTATTCCATTTTGGGACTTTGGTTGCGCCCGGGCCGGGAGTAGTCACAAATGTTGATAAATAAACACATTTTTTACTGCCGATCTGGTAGCGCAAGTTGGCATGCGTGTAATCAGGGCTTGCATTGTTTTGTACTAAGTATGTATTTGAGTCGTTTGAGGTGACGGAGGCTTGAGGAGTAGGGGAAGCGTTTGTTTTAGTAATGAATTCGTTATTGGTTGTGGGTATATACGTAGCAGTCTGGCTTCCAATGTTTTTAAATGTGACCGTTACAGGTGGTCCCGCGATAACTGGGCCTGTATAAAGTGCTATCAATGTGAAAGCGACAATCAGAGCCTTATAGGTTTCCATGGGTATTGCTCCTTGTAGAGTTATGAACATTCCTTTGGGTGTATCGCACTCGTCATAATCCATTATTCAAGCTGGACTGAATTTTTTCCGAGTGAGTGCAGCGCTCGCGCTTTGAGATGTGAGCTTAGAAAGGGTGGCTTTGAGGCGCAATCAGACCGCGGACGAGAACGTTGTAGGGCATTGCCGGGATTACTGCGGGTGGAAAGATCGCAGGCTCGGCAATTCCTACAGGTAAATCTGAAGGTCGTTCCGACTTTATCGCGAGCAGGCTCCCACGTAGATCTTCGATCTCCACCGGGTAATCGCCTGGAAGCGTTGGAGGGCGGTCGAAAAGGGCAGCATCTGCATCAACGCTCAATGGCGCATTTGCTTCATTTGGGGTCCTAACGGACCCGAGAATGTCGAAATTGTCGATTTTCACTGAGGTGAGTAATGACTAAGAATGGATTGCGCCCGGTGCATCCTGGCGAGACCCTCAAAGAGGAATACCTGGAGCCTTTGAACCCCACGCCGAAAGCGTGGGGGTTTTTATTCAGAATGCGTGAAGCATCTTGGTGGCTCTTTTCCACCAAGGCGCATTGATAGCAGGCCTGGGAGTAACCTGATCAGGCAATAGCTGCGGCACATCCTGCAGCCGAATCCACGGCTGGTTGTTCCAGTGCAGCAGGCTCAATGACATTTCCGGCCAGTTGAGCAGGCTCAGTTGTGGGCGCTCGATTGTGGTGGGGTGTTGGGCGTCTCGCAGGGCGGGAACGACTTCGTGTGTGAGCCATTCGCGTAAGGCTCGGTATTCGGGGCAGTAGTGATAGACCAGCAAGGCGTAGACGCCGGATTCGCTGATCAGCAGGGCGTTTTCGATGCGGCCGTGGATCAGGATTTTGGTGGTTTGATATTGGTCAGGATCGAGTTTCTGGACTAGGCGTTCGTTGAGATAGATGCGTAGTAGTCGGCCAAGGTCGCGAGCGCAGAGCCACGGTTGGTTTTGAAGGAGTAAGGCGTGGAGGTGAAGCTTGTGGCGGGTGAAGATGTGAGGGATTAGAAAGTTTTCTTCCATGGAGCAGTACCCAAGTTCGCTTGATAGATAACTGCCATTTATCGTCGCCAAACAATAAGGGTGGCAGCTGCGTGCGGGTTGGCGAACCGGCCAAGCGAATACCGGCAGACCTTAAGGTCTCCCACACACAGCCGCCATAATTCGAATCGAGATAATTGCCCGAAAACGGATGGTTGCGGTGCATTGCTTGGTTCCAGGTCGCCAAACCCAGTGCTGAATATTCAGCATTGGGATGAGCTTAGAGACCGGATACCTGGCGACGCAATCGGACGGCGGTGTGATGTTTGTAGGACGTTGCCGGGATTGTTGCGGGGCTGAAGATCAAAAGATCGTCCGAACGCGGCCCGAACCTTCGGCAGGTCCTACAGGTGAAGCGCAAGGTCGTTCCGACCTTCAATCGCGAGCAGGCTCGCTCCCACAGGGGGGCTGCATTTCACATCAGAATTTATTCGGTCGGCGGATTCAGCTTCGCTTCCAGCTCCGCCACTTTCGCTTCAAGGCTCTCCAGCCGCGCCCGCGTGCGCGCCAGCACAACCATCTGGCTATCGAATTCTTCCCGGCTCACCAGATCCAGTTTGCTGAAGCCACTCTGCAGCAACATCTTGAACTGGCTTTCGATTTCAGCTTTCGGCAGAGGCGTGTCGCCGCTGAAGAGGCGGGAGGCGGTGCCGGTGAGGGCGTCGAGGAAGTCTTTTGGCGCGAGCATGGGCAATGTCCTGGAAACAATGACGGGCAGTGTATCACGCAGTGTCTATAGTCATTTGCGCGGGCAAGGGATGCACGCTTTTCGCGCATGGGGACGGGCGGTGTCGCACCGTTGTTGTGCGTATCGCGTCGGCTGTTGTTGCGAAGTGGCAGTCATCTGCGGGTAAAGGCTTGAAAACAGTAGTTTTTGTGGAGATGGCAAGCTTTCTGCTTAGACCCTGATGACCCATGCACTGATGCAGTCACTGTGACGAACGCAGTGCGCCAAGCGAAGCGGGGGAGTGTTTCGTGAGGAGCGTCGGACGGGCAGGTCAGGGCCGACGATGCGTTACAAAGCCAGGCACTGCGCTTAGACTTGAGTCGGGTTTGTTTTCCTGGGGCAAGTCCACCAATTCGGGAGAGAGTTTTCATGAAGCTAGTCACTGCCATCATCAAGCCGTTCAAGCTGGACGACGTACGCGAGTCGCTGTCCGAGATCGGCGTGCAGGGCATTACCGTCACTGAAGTCAAAGGCTTTGGTCGGCAGAAGGGTCACACCGAGCTGTATCGCGGCGCGGAATACGTGGTCGATTTCCTGCCCAAGGTGAAGATCGACGTCGCCATCGACGACAAGGATCTGGACCGGGTAATCGAGGCCATCACCAAGGCTGCCAACACCGGCAAGATCGGTGACGGCAAGATCTTCGTGGTCAATCTGGAACAGGCGATTCGCATCCGTACCGGCGAAACCGATACCGACGCAATCTAAGCCGCCACAAACCCAACGCCCCAGGAGAAAACAATATGACTCTGCGTAAATTCGCAGGGCTAGGAGCCCTGTTGTCCATCGTAATGCCCAGCCTTGCTCTGGCGGCAGACGAAGTGGCGGCCCCGGTCCTCAACTCCGGCGACACCGCCTGGATGATGACCTCGACAGCCTTGGTGCTGTTCATGACCATTCCCGGCCTCGCGCTGTTCTACGGCGGCATGGTTCGGTCGAAAAACATTCTTTCCGTGATGATGCAGTGCTTCGCCATTACCGGTCTGATCAGCGTCCTGTGGGTCATCTATGGCTACAGCATCGCGTTCGATACCACGGGCATGGAGCAGGGCGTCGTCAACTTCAACTCCTTCTTCGGCGGCATGGGCAAGGCGTTCCTCGCCGGCATCACGCCAGCCAGCCTGACCGGCCCTGCGGCGCTGTTTCCCGAGGCGGTATTCGTCACCTTCCAGATGACCTTCGCGATCATCACCCCGGCGCTGATTGTCGGTGCGTTCGCCGAGCGGATGAAGTTCTCCGCGATGCTGGTGTTCATGGGTATCTGGTTCACCCTGGTGTATGCGCCGATCGCGCACATGGTCTGGTCCGGCAACGGTGGCCTGATGTGGGACTGGGGCGTGCTCGATTTCGCCGGCGGCACCGTGGTGCACATCAACGCCGGTGTGGCTGGTCTGGTTGCCTGCCTGGTGCTGGGCAAGCGCAAGGGCTTCCCGACCACGCCGATGGCGCCGCACAACCTCGGTTACACCCTGATGGGCGCGGCCATGCTGTGGGTCGGCTGGTTCGGTTTCAACGCCGGTTCCGCCGCTGCGGCCAACGGCACCGCCGGCATGGCGATGCTGGTGACTCAAATCGCTACCGCTGCTGCCGCACTGGGCTGGATGTTTGCCGAGTGGCTCACCCACGGCAAACCTAGCGCACTGGGCATCGCTTCGGGCGTGGTTGCCGGACTGGTGGCAATCACCCCGGCTGCCGGCACCGTTGGCCCGATGGGCGCGTTGGTTATCGGTCTGGCGGCTGGCGTGGTGTGCTTCTTCTGCGCCACCACCCTCAAGCGCAAGCTCGGCTATGACGATTCCCTGGACGCCTTTGGTGTGCACGGTATCGGCGGTATCCTCGGCGCAATCCTGACCGGTGTGTTCGCTGCTCCGTCCCTGGGTGGCTTCGGCACCGTGACCGACATCGCCGCACAAGTGTGGATTCAGTGCAAAGGCGTGGGCTTCACGGTGATCTACACCGCGATCGCTACCTACATCATCCTCAAGGTGCTGGATATGGTCATGGGCCTGCGCATCAACGAAGAAGAAGAAGCGGTCGGCATCGATCTGGCGCTTCACAACGAACGCGGCTACAACTTGTAAGCACGCGGATAAAAAACTTGCCCGGCTTGCCGGGCATTTTTTTGTCTGGAATTTGTCATTGAAGGCTGAGCTGAAAGGTTTTTTCCTACAGGTTTTACGATGTTTGCGTCGGGTGTTTTTGTGCAGCCAAAGGCTTACAGGATTGAAGGAATATTAGGGCCTTTGTTTTTTCCCAGAGCGCGCTAGAATGCGCCCCGAACGTGCGGAGAACTGTATGTGGCAACAGACTCTGATTACCTTGCGGGCGAGGCCCCGGGGCTTTCATCTGGTAACGGACGAGTTACTCGCCGGCTTGCCTGAACTCAAGGCGTGTCGGGTCGGTCTGCTGCATTTGTGGCTACAGCATACCTCGGCGTCGTTGACCATCAACGAGAACGCCGATCCGGCGGTACGTCGCGACTTCGAACGATTTTTCAATCGTCTGATCCCACAAGGAACAGACGGCTATGAGCATAACGACGAAGGCCTGGACGACCTCCCGGCGCACTTCAAGGCCAGCGTGCTTGGCTGTCAGCTCAGTTTGCCGATTTCGGCAGGCCGGTTGGCGTTGGGGACCTGGCAAGGCGTTTATCTGGGCGAGCACCGTGATCATGGCGGTGCCCGTAAAGTCCTCGCCACCGTGCACGGTGAAGAGGCATAGCCGCTGGTCAGCAGCGGCTGTTGATTTTTTCCGGCAGCCTTCGACAGAGGGCAAAGCTGGGCTATAACTAATCTGCTTTTCGCAAGTCATGAGGTAGAACATGAGCGACGATGATCTGGAAAACGACGACCTCGAAGTAGGCGACGACGACGAAACCGAGGAAGGTCTGGAAGCAGCGGCGGAAGACGTCGCTGAAGACGACGGCGGTGATGCGCCGGCTCCGACCGCCAAAGGCAAGGCCAAGGCAGCGGTATCGGTCGATGAGCTGCCGAGTGTCGAAGCCAAGAACAAGGAACGCGATGCTCTCGCGCGGGCCATGGAGGAGTTTTTGGCCAAGGGCGGCAAGGTGCAGGAAGTGGAGGCCAATGTGGTCGCCGATCCGCCCAAGAAGCCGGACAACAAGTACGGCAGCCGGCCTATCTGAGCCTGCTATCCGCTTGCTGAAAAAGCCCGCCGTCGCTGCGGGCTTTTTCATGCCTGAAACAAAACTTCGGGTTGAGCACAGTCCTCTGTGGGAGCGAGCTTGCTCGCGATGACAATTAATCAGGCGCCGATAGGCTGACTGTCAGTCCGCTATCGCGAGCAAGCTCACAGGTTTTTTTGTCAGGCCGACACCGAATTCCACCGCGCCAGCAACGCCGGCAAATCGGTCAGGCTGCGAATCTCCGCATCGGGCAAGCGGTCGGCTTCCCAGGCCTTGCCCGCCGGGTTGAACCAGATCGCCCGCATTCCCGCCTGCTGCGCACCTGCTATGTCATCCCCCGGATGATCGCCAATGTGCACCGCCGATTCAGCGGTCGCGCCACCGCGCTGCAAGGCCTCCTGGAACAGTCGTGCATCGGGTTTGGCGATGCCGATGTCTTCGGCGCACAACGCAAACTTGAAGTAATCCGCCAGGCCCAGCCGACGCACATCGGCGTTGCCATTGGTGACCACGCCGAGGGCGTAATGGTTGGCGAGGATTTCCAGGGTCGGTTCGACCTCCGGAAACACGTCGATCTGATGGCGAGCGTGCAGAAACACTTCAAAGCTCTTGTCCGCCAGATCCGAGGCTTCGTCATCCCCATAACCGGACTCTTCCAGTGCATGGAACAGTACCCGTCGACGCAGGGCGCTGATGCGGTGCTTGAGGCCAGGCTCGTTGCTCAATACACGCTCGCGAATGGCCCACAGATGTTCAACCGGCACTGCCCCCAGATTGGGCGCGTGCTCGGTCAGCCATTCGCGCAAAACGGCTTCGGCGCTGACGATGACGGGGGCGGTGTCCCACAGGGTGTCGTCGAGGTCGAAGGTGATCAACTGAATGCTCATGAATCGTCGCCCTTAATGCGTTTGGCCCGTGGGTGGGCGCTGTCGTAGACCGTGGCCAGGTGCTGGAAGTCCAGGTGGGTGTAGATCTGCGTGGTCTTGATGTCCGAGTGGCCGAGCAGTTCCTGCACCGCGCGCAGATCCTGGGAGGATTCCAGCAAATGGCTGGCGAAGGAGTGTCGCAACATGTGCGGATGCAGGTTCTGCCCCAGTTCGCGCTCGCCGGCAGCCTTGACCCGTACCTGGATCGCCCGGGGGCCGAGACGGCGACCTTGCTGGCTGACAAATACCGCATCGTCCGCCGGGTTGGCCATGGCTCTCAATGGCAGCCACTGCTCCAGCGCTTCGCGGGCCTTTTTGCCTACCGGTAGCAGGCGGGTCTTGCTGCCTTTGCCGAGCACCTGGACCATGCCGTCAGCCAAGTCGATCTGATCGAGATTGAGCCCCGTCAGCTCCGACAGCCGCAGCCCGGAGGAATAGAACAGCTCGAGAATCGCCTGGTCCCGACGTGCCAGAAAGTCATCCTCGACCCCGCCTTCAAGCAGTTGCAGGGCGCGGTCGGTATCGAGGGTTTTCGGCAGGCGGCGTTCGCCTTTGGGCGGCGCGAGGCCATTGGCCGGATCGTGGTTGCACAGGCCTTCGCGGTTCAAATAGTGATAGAGCCCGCGAACGGCCGACAGCAATCGCGCCAGGCTGCGGGACGATTGCCCCTGGGCATGCAGGCGGGCAACCAGGCTACGCAGGCGCTGGATGTCCAGCGCCGTCCAGCTGCCGATATTCTGTTTGACGCACCAGCCCAGCACTTTATCGAGGTCGCGGCGGTAGGCCGACAGCGTGTGCGGCGACACCTGCCGCTCACTGCGCAGGTGTTCGCAGTAAGCGTCCAGTTGCCGTTCCATGTTCAGCGTACCGAGCGCAGGGAGTTGTTGACCCGTGGCAGCACGCGACCCATGACTTCAGCGATGTAGCTCAGGAACAAGGTGCCCACCGAGCTTTTGTAGTGCTGCGGATCACGGCTGGCGATGGCCAGGATGCCGTGAATGCCCTGGTGGCTGATGGCGACGACAGCGGTGGAACCGATCTGCTTGCGCTGTTCTTCGCCGAACAGGAAGTCCAGTTCATGTTCGCGCAGGCTGCCGCTGACGCTTTTGTCTTCCGAGAGCAAACCGCCGATGGCCACTTGAGCTTCGGCGTGGGTGACCCAGCGGCCCACCGGCATGGCGTTGTCACCGAGCAGGATGAGGCTGACGAAGGGCACCTGGAATTCCTGGCGCAGGCTGTCTTCGACGCACATCACCACATCTTCCAGGCTTGCAGCATCCATCAATGCCAGGATCAGGCGACGAGTCTTTTCGAACAGCCGGTCGTTGTCCCGGGCCACGTCCATCAAATGCGACAGGCGATGACGCAGTTCAATGTTGCGGTCGCGCAGGATGGTCATCTGACGCTCCACCAGCGACACGGTATCGCCGCGCCGATGGGGAATGCGCAGGGACGGGAGCAGTTCTTCGTGCTCGACGAAGAAGTCCGGATGAGCCTCCAGGTACGCGGCTACAGCCGCCGCCTCAAGGCTTTCGGACGGTGATTCGTCAGCTTGTCGTGCGGGTACCTGAGGCTTGTCGGTCATGGATTTCGCTCACTCAAAGACGCACTTGTCCTTCATACACGCGCACTGCCGGGCCGGTCATCATCACCGGTTGGCCAGGGCCTGCCCACTCGATGGACAAACGCCCGCCAGGCAGGTCGATCAATAGCGGCGAATCCATCCACCCCTGGCTGATCGCGGCCACTGCGGCGGCACAGGCGCCGGTTCCGCAAGCCTGGGTTTCCCCGGCCCCGCGTTCCCAGACGCGCAACTGCGCGCGGCTCCGGTCGATGACCTGGAGAAAACCGACATTGACCCGTGCCGGGAAGCGCGGGTGATGTTCGATTTTCGGCCCCAGTTCATGCACCGGCGCGTTATTGATGTCGCTGACCCGCAGTACGGCATGGGGGTTGCCCATGGACACGGCAGCCAGATCGACCGGGGTGCCGTCGACGTCGACCTGATAACTCTTGGCCTGCTCCGGTGCCTGGAACGGAATATCCGCCGGCACCAGGCGCGGGGCGCCCATATTGACGCCGATCTGGCCGTCGTTACGCACGTCGAGCTCGATGACGCCGCTTTTGGTCTCGACGCGGATCTGCCGTTTTGCGGTCAGGCGCTTGTCGAGCACGAAGCGGGCGAAACAACGCGCACCGTTGCCGCACTGTTCCACTTCGGAACCGTCGGAGTTGAAGATCCGATAGCGGAAGTCCACGTCCGGGTTGCTCGGCGCTTCGACGATCAGCAGCTGGTCGAAACCGATGCCGGTGTGCCGGTCGCCCCATTGCTTGGCGTGCTTGGGCAGAATATGCGCGTGTTGGCTGACCAGGTCGAGGACCATGAAGTCATTGCCCAGGCCGTGCATCTTGGTAAAACGCAGCAGCATGGTTTTACTCCGGCAGCAGGCTTTCGCCAGCAAACAACTCGGCTACCGTTTCACGGCGACGCACTTCAAATGCCTGATCACCGTCCACCAACACTTCAGCGGCACGGCCGCGGGTGTTGTAGTTGGAACTCATGACAAACCCGTAGGCACCGGCCGAATGCACGGCCAGCAGGTCGCCCTCTTCCAGCGCCAGCTGACGGTCCTTGGCCAGGAAGTCGCCGGTCTCGCAGATCGGGCCGACGATGTCGTAGGCACGGGCAGCAGAGGTGCGCGGGCGTACGGCGGTAACGTCCATCCACGCCTGATACAGCGCCGGGCGGATCAAGTCGTTCATGGCTGCATCGACGATGGCGAAGTCTTTGTGCTCGGTGTGCTTGAGGTATTCGACCTGGGTCAGCAATACACCGGCGTTGGCGACGATGAAGCGGCCCGGCTCGAACACCAGCGCCAGGTCACGACCGTCGAGACGCTCGCGAACGGCCTTGATGTAGTCGGCAGCCAGTGGCGGCTCCTCGTCCTTGTAGCGCACGCCCAGGCCGCCACCGAGATCGATGTGGCGCAGGTAGATGCCGCAATCGCCGAGGCGATCGACCAGGCCCAGCAGACGGTCGAGAGCGTCGATGAACGGCGGCAGGGTGGTCAGTTGCGAGCCGATGTGGCAATCGACGCCGACCACTTCCAGGTTTGGCAGCTGCGCGGCACGCACGTACACGTCTTCGGCGTCGGCGATGGCGATACCGAACTTGTTCTCTTTGAGACCGGTGGAAATGTACGGGTGGGTGCCGGCATCGACGTCCGGGTTCACGCGCAGCGAAATCGGCGCGCGAACGCCGAGTTCGGCGGCGACCACTTGCAGGCGTTCCAGCTCGTCGGTGGATTCGACGTTGAAGCAGTGCACGCCGACTTCCAGGGCGCGACGCATGTCGTCACGGGTCTTGCCGACACCGGAGAACACGATCTTGTCGGCGCTGCCGCCAGCCGCCAGCACACGTTCCAGCTCGCCACGGGAGACGATGTCGAAACCGGCGCCCAGACGCGCCAGGACATTCAGCACGCCCAGGTTGGAGTTGGCCTTTACCGCAAAGCACACCAGGTGCGACATGCCGGCCAGCGCATCGGCGTAAGCCAGGTATTGGGCTTCGATGTGCGCGCGCGAGTAAACGTAGGTCGGTGTACCAAAGCGCTCGGCGATGGCAGACAGGGCAACACCTTCCGCGAACAGTTCACCGTCACGGTAGTTAAAAGCGTCCATGAGGTTCCCTTATTATTGGTAGACGTCGTGCTTGTGTGCTTTGGAAGCAGGCTGCTGCTGCGACGACTTGGCTTGCTCGACAGGGTCCTGGTCTTCATCGGGCAGGTACAGCGGGCCTTTTTGACCGCAGGCCGACACAAGGCAGGCAACCGCGAGGAGCGCAGCAAGGGAAGAGATCAGGCGCTTCATGGCGAAATCCTTGAAAATGCATTAATTGCGCCGGAGTATACCGGCCACCCGGCAGCTTGCCTATGCAACGGACCGCCCGTCCGGCGGGGCTTGGCTCGTGGCCGGCCGGTATCACGCAATCCCTGTGGGGCGAGCCTGCTCGCGAAGGCGTCGTGTCAGGCGACATCAATGTTGAATGTCAGTCCGCATTCGCGAGCAGGCTCGCTCCCACAAGGGGGGCCTCGGTTGTTATCCTTTGCAATCGACGGGGCTCAGTCGTATCTTGCGGCGCTTGAGCCTGATCAGACACTTTTTGAGGTTGCCGTAATGAGTTTGTCCGAAGCGCGTTTCCATGACCTTGTCGATGCCACCCAGCAAACCCTGGAGGACATCTTTGACGAGAGCGACCTGGATATCGACCTCGAAAGCTCGGCCGGTGTGCTGACCGTCAAGTTCGAGAACGGCAGCCAGTTGATCTTCAGTCGCCAGGAGCCGCTGCGTCAGCTGTGGCTGGCGGCGGTGTCCGGTGGTTTCCACTTCGACTACGACGAAGAAAGCGAGCGCTGGATGTGCGACAAGAGCGAAGAGCAGTTGGGTGAGATGCTTGAGCGTATCGTCCAGCAGCAAGCCGGCGTCGAACTCGATTTCGAAGGCCTGTGAGATCGTGACCCAGCCTGCGCCTGTCCGTGCTCCCAAGCCGCTCTACAGCAACGTCAGCCCGGCGGTACCGTCGCCCTGCAGCGGTGTGTGCCGGCTGGACGAGCGGAAAGTCTGCCTGGGCTGTTTCCGTCACGTCGAAGACATTCGCGAATGGCGTTCGGCCGATGACGAACGTCGACGGGTGATTTGTGCGCAGGCCGCCCGGCGAAAAACCGCTACCAATCCCCTGTAGGAGCGAGCCTGCTCGCGATGGGCGTTAGCGATGACGAGAGCTGTCTGGTTGAACGCGGCGCTTTAACGTTCTTCGCGAGCAGGCTCGCTCCCACAAAAAATGGCTTGGCTTGTATATTTTTTGAGCTGTGATAGTGTCCGGAAACGCCTCAACCCATCGAGGCTTGTGAAAACCCCGCCTTTTTCTGGCGGGGTTTTGCTTTTTTCGTGCAGAAGAAAGGAGTCTGCCCAGACCATGACCGCACCTTCCATCACCCTTACCCGTCTGGACGTCCAGCGTCTGGAGCGTCTGATCGACAGCCTGGACGAGACGCTGCCGGGCGTTATTGCGTTGCAAACCGAACTGGATCGCGCCGATACCCTGGTCGGCCACGATGAAGTGCCGGCGGATGTCGTGACGATGAATTCCCGTGTGCATTGCCGCGAAGAAGGCAGTGGCAAGGACTACCACCTGACCCTGGTGTATCCCAAGGATGCGAACGCCGACGAAGGCAAAGTCTCGATCCTTGCGCCGGTGGGCAGCGCGCTGCTCGGCCTGAAGGTTGGCCAGCACATCGATTGGCCGGCTCCGGGCGGCAAGACCCTGAAGCTGACGCTGCTGGAAGTCGAATCGCAGCCGGCCAATGGCGGCGCGTTCCCGGAGTGACACCCCTCAGACCTGATCGAGCGCCTCGTTCAATGCCAGCTCCAGGTCAGCTTTGTAGCGCAGGTACAGATGGGTGGAACTCTGCCCTTCACCGAGCAGGCCTGACAGGTCGAGGTCGGTGATGTAGCAGCGGTAGCGTTCGGTTTCCCGGCGCTGCCCGACGATTTCCCTGGCGACCACGCGGAACAACTGGTCGCCATGCTCCAGCTCGGAAAACTCCCGTTGATTGCAATACAACGTCACCTGCACCTGACCCGGTGCGGCTTTGCCGACGATCGCCTGCACGTCGTAGAACGGCTTGTTCACCGGCGTCTGCGGCACCGGCCGGGCTTCGATGCGGCGCGCCCGGCCAGGGCCTGACGGCAGCAACTGGCAATACAGGGTGTCGAGGTTCAGGGGGTGGGCCGCGTCCATTGGCATCAGGGCATCGCGACGGTACTGGATCGATTGCAGGAAACGCTGCAGCGGCACCAGCAGGCTTTGCTCGTCGTGCCAGGGCAGGCGTTGCTGCCACAGGGCATTGAACTCATCGAGCACGTACAGATCGGCCTGATCTTCGTTGACCCGGTAGAACACTTGGATGCAGTCCGGCTGGCCCGTTGGCAGGAACAGCGCGAGATCGTGGTCTTCCAAAGCCTTTGGGTCCAGGTGAAGCGGGCTGTAGCTCGCCATTTCCTTGCCCAGGTAATCGATCAGTGCCGGCAGAGTGGCTAGCGCGATGTGCTGGACCTGGCCCGGCACCAACTCCAGAACGTGGTAGTGCTGCTGGACCTGGATCAGGTAGCGATGGTTGAGCCGGCTCAGCAGCAGGTTCTGCGCGGTATCGAGGATTTCTTCCACCCGTTGGGCAATGAACTGCGCGCGGTTATGGCAGAAGCAGCGCACCCTCAGCTTCGGCTGTTGCGGCCCGGCGGGCAGATTGTTGAGGTAGTCGCGGATGCAGTCGAGCAGGGCATGGGGGCCGTCGTAGCGGCCGACCAGCACTTCGTTCCAGCTGTTGAGCGTGACCTGGTCCAGGGTCAGCACCAGATTTTCCCGGACACCTGCGTAGCTCAGGGAGTCGGTGCGCTCGGTGGTCATGAGGATGTTCAGGTCGCGATGGTGCTTGAGCGGATCGATGCCGACATTCACCAGGATCAGCACTTCACTCGGCACGCTGGCGCGCAACAGAGGTTCCTCGGCGACGGTGGGCAAGGGCAGGGCGATAGTCTGTTGCAGGCTGCCGAGCAGGTTGAACAGTTCGAATTCGCTCAAGTCGCTGGTGCCGGGGTGCAGGGCCAGGCGGGTGCTGCTGTCGATCACGCCATTGCGGTGGCACCAGGTCAGCAGCTCGAGCAAGTGACGGCTGCGTTTGATCGGCGCGAAATGCTCCCATTCCAGTGCCGTCAGGCTGCCGTTGTACAAGCCCCACTGGCTTTGCCCCGGTTCTTTCTTGTTCGGTGCGTGCACCAGTGTCAGGGTGTCTTCAGCCAGGTCCGGGGCGATGCCGGGGTTGATGAATTCGACTTTGCCGGCCTTGCGCTCGAAAGCGGCGTACAGGCGACGGCCGAGGACACTCAGGTCGCGCTTGTTGATGCGGCTGACCGTTTGTTCGTGACGGGCAAACTGGGTGAGGAAGCGGTAGCTGTAGTTCAGCTCGTTGACCAGTGCCCGTCGCTCGGAGCTGACCTGACGGACTTTCCACTGGCTGCGACTGTCGAGCAGAGTCAGTTGGCGCTGGTCCCAGTGCCATTCATGGGCCAGGCGTTCGAGCAAAGAGCGCTGCCAGCTCTGGGTGCGGCTGTTGCCGGTGAGTTTGCGATTGACCTTCAGGTACAGCGCGCGACGTACCAGTTCCAGGCGTTCCGGTTCATTGCGGGCGATCAGGTATTCCTCGATACGCCGGTACACCACGACATACGGATCCAGTTCGTCGAGGTCGAGCTGGTTGGCGAACACCGCTTGCTTGAAGCGCAGGCTCAGGCAATGGACCCTGGGGTGTTCACTGGCGTAAACCTCGGTCAGCAGCAGCTTGAGTACCGACTTGTAGGGCGACTCGATGCCCTTGAACAATTGCCAGAGCCCGGCACCGACAAATTCGCCGGGCGGGATGTAGGCCAGGTTGCCGAGGTCGAGGGTTTCATCGGCACGGATGAAACGCTTGGAAATCAGGGTATGGGTGTAGCGGTCGTAGCTCGACTCTTCGTAGACCGGCACCAGCCACCAGATCGGCGTGCGCCCGGCCAGCCAGATCGCGGTGCGGTAAAACTCGTCCAGCAACAGGTAGTGCTGGGTGGTGCCGCAATCTTCCGAACTCAGCTGGGTATCGCGCTCGCCGCGGACGAAACGGCTCGGGTCGATCAGGAAGAAATGCGCTTCGGCGCCCTGGCTGGTGGCCCAGGCTTCCAGCAACTGGCATTTCTTGCGCAGCTCGGCAAGTTCGTTCTCGGTCAGGTCCGGCCCATGGCAGACCCACACATCCATGTCGCTCTGGTCGGCCTGCGCCAGGGTGCCGAGGCTGCCCATCAGGAACAGTCCGTGAATCGGCCTTGGCGGGTTGCTGCCGTGGCGCGGCTTGTAGGAGAACGAGCGGGTCAGGCGCTGGGCTTCGGCGAGGACATTGGCATCCGGTTCGAAATTCGACAGCCCGGCCGGCGTACTGCCGGAAACGTAGCCGGGCAACAGCGGATGGTTAACGTGGAAAAACAGCGGCAGCAAGGTCAGGACCCCTTGCTGGCGGGTCGACAACCCTTCCATGGCGCGAGCCATGCGTCCTTCGTTGAGTTTCAGAAAGCGTGCGCGCAGCTGGCTGAGAACCTTGCGATCGATTCCCTCGTCCAGATCAGGGCGGATTTCGTGGGTGCGCGTCATGTCAGCTCAAACCGGCTCGCAGGGCTCGGACGTGGGGCTCTTCGGATGAGGGGCAGTTTAGCGCCTTGAGGCGAGGACTTTTAAGCTGATTTTGTTTTTCTGGCGTCAGATTTCTAACGGCTTGAGGCAGGCATCAGGGGAGTGTGCCCGCGGAAATCCCTGGATCGGGGTCTCCGTGGGCGATGCGGCAGAATTCAGGCTGTTACTTCGGCGTTAAGAATGGTCAGCACGGATTGCACATTTTGCGCGGCGTCACGACCCAGGCTGGTCAGGTAACCGCCATCAGGCTGGTCGGTCAGTTCTTTTTCAAAGAGGCGTTTGGCGGCGGCGATGTGTTTCGGGGCAGCGGTCTGATGAATTTTCAGACCTTCCTGGGAACTGTCCAGGTTGAAGAGTGCGAGGACTTCCAGTTCGGCAACCAACTCAGGGGTAAGCGACATAAGGACTCCAGACTTTCTAGGAATTGGACGACAGCGCCCCTAAGGTGAGCCCACTTGCGCGGCATGTCCAGTGCTCGCGACAGGGTTTTTTGCCTCTGTAGGAGCGAGCTTGCTCGCGAAGATCGTCAACGATGACGCGTAAACCAGATGCCCCGTGGCGCTCTCGGGTTTTTCGCGAGCAAGCTCGCTCCTACAGGGAGGGCGTGGATTTACTGCTTTTCCGGCGGTAACTCGGGCAATGCGCGCAGGGCAGCTTCGTACCATTCGGTGTTAAACGCGCGGTCTTCTTCGAGAATCGCGTCGATTTCGACCGCCAAAACGTGAGCCATCAGGTTAAGAATTTCTTCGCGTTCGTAACCCACCAGCGTCAGCTTGTTGAACGTCGCTTTGGCAGCCGGTGGGTTGTCGCTTTCGATCTGGTTTTCGATGGCCTGGATCAGGGTACTTTCGGCGAACTCTTCTTCGTCGTTGTCGATATCGGTTGGCTCGCTCATGGCAGGCTCCTCAGGGAAAGGCGGCCAGTTTACCCGTATTCACCTGCATGTTGCTGCTGGCAGGAACGCCTTGAGCGTTCTATAAACAGACACCGCCCACCCCGCACGGCCTGGAGGCTTTGTGATGTTTAAACTTTATGGATTTTGCGTCAGCAACTACTACAACATGGTCAAACTGGCGTTGCTGGAAAAAGGCCTGCCGTTCGAGGAGGTCATGTTCGTCCCGACCCAGACCCCGGAGTCATTGGCGATCAGCCCGCGAGGCAAGGTCCCGGTGCTGGGCGTCGAGCAGGGCTACATTAACGAAACCAGTGTGATTCTCGAGTACATCGAACAAGCCCAAAAGGGCAAGCCGCTGTTGTCGAGTGAGCCGTTCGAGCGCGCGCAGGTGCTGGCGTTGGCCAAGGAAATCGAGCTGTACATCGAACTGCCGGCGCGTGCCTGCTTCCCGGAAGCATTTTTTGGCATGACGGTGCCGGAGGCGATCAAGGAAAAGAGCAAGGCTGAGTTGCTACTGGGGTTTGCCTCCCTGGCCAGGCACGGCAAATTCGCCCCTTATGTGGCTGGAGAAAGCTTGAGCATTGCCGACCTGTACTTCCAGTACAGCGTTTCACTGGCCAGTGCGGTCGGGCAGAAGGTGTTCGGGATTGATCTGTTGGCAGAAATGCCAGCGGCCAAGGCGTTGCTGGAGCGTCTGGGACAGAACCCCAACGTTCAGCGAATTGCGCTGGACAGAGAGGCGGCGATGCCAGCGTTCATGGCGATGGTCGCGGCCAGGAAGTAGTTCTGTGGTGTTCTGAAGTCAGTCATCGCGAGCAGGCTCGCACACAGGGTTAGATGTGCGAACACATATCCAATGTTGGAGCGAGCCTGCTTGCGATGCTTTTGGCTTTTAGCGGCTGGCGAGCAATGCCTGGCCGCGAGCCACGGCAGCCTTCACCTGCGCCGGCGCGGTGCCGCCGATGTGGTTGCGGGCATTGACCGAGCCTTCCAGGGTCAGCACGGCGAACACGTCCTGATCGATCTGGTCGCTGAACTTGCGCAGTTCTTCCAGGCTCATTTCCGCCAGGTCCTTGCCGCTGTCCACGCCGTACTTCACGGCATGGCCGACGATTTCGTGGCAATCACGGAATGGCAGGCCGCGACGCACCAGGTAGTCAGCCAGGTCGGTGGCGGTAGAGAAGCCGCGCAGGGCCGCTTCGCGCATCATCGCGTGCTTGGGCTTGATCGCCGGCACCATGTCGGCAAAGGCCCGCAGCGAGTCGCGCAGGGTGTCGGCGGCATCGAACAGCGGTTCCTTGTCTTCCTGGTTGTCCTTGTTGTAGGCCAGAGGCTGGCCTTTCATCAGGGTCAGCAGGCCCATCAGCGCGCCGAATACGCGACCGGTCTTGCCACGCACGAGCTCCGGCACGTCCGGGTTTTTCTTTTGCGGCATGATCGAGCTGCCGGTGCAGAAACGGTCGGGCAGATCGATGAACTGGAACTGCGCGCTGGTCCACAGCACCAGCTCTTCGGAGAATCGCGACAGGTGCATCATCGCGATACTGGCCGCCGAGCAGAATTCGATGGCGAAATCACGATCGGAGACGTTGTCCAGCGAATTGCCGCCAACCGCGTCGAAACCCAGGAGTTGGGCGGTGTATTCGCGATCGATCGGGTAGGTGGTACCGGCCAGCGCCGCGCTGCCCAGCGGCATGCGATTGGTGCGCTTGCGGCAATCGACCAGGCGTTCGTAGTCGCGGCTGAGCATTTCGAACCAGGCCAGCATGTGGTGCCCGAACGTCACCGGCTGTGCGGTCTGCAGGTGGGTGAACCCCGGCATGATGCTGGCGGCTTCGCGCTCGGCCTGTTCCAGCAGGCCTTTTTGCAGGCGGGTGATTTCGGCCAGGATCAGGTCGATCTCGTCACGCAGCCACAGACGGATGTCGGTGGCAACCTGATCGTTACGGCTGCGGCCGGTGTGCAGCTTTTTACCGGTCACGCCGATGCGGTCGGTCAGGCGTGCCTCGATGTTCATGTGAACGTCTTCGAGGTCGATGCGCCAGTCGAACTGGCCGGCCTCGATTTCACCCTGGATAGTGTTCAGGCCATCGATGATGCTGTCGCGCTCGGCATCGGTCAGTACGCCGACCTTGGCCAGCATGGTGGCGTGGGCGATCGAGCCCATGATGTCGTGGCGATACAGGCGCTGGTCGAAGGTGACGGAGGCGGTGAAGCGGGCGACGAAGGCGTCGACGGGTTCACTGAAGCGGCCGCCCCAGGACTGATTGGTCTTGTCAGTGCTCATGAATTCGCTCGTATCGGCTTGAAGTAAGAAGGCGTGGAACGCTGGCGCGGATAATAACAGGGTTGCCAATCCTGTCGCTGACACTGGTCGATACGTTTTTTGGGGGGCGAGAGCCCGGGCTCGGACAATATTCGCGCATTTTTGCCGAACGATATTTTCCAATTGAGCAATATCGTCCCGGCAACCGTCTACAGTTGGACAGTAGGACCAGCGCACTTCTCGGTGCAGCCGCTGGCTATAAGAAGAGTGGGGTGTTCATATTGCGTATCAGCAAACCCTGTGGCGATGCATCGCCAACGCGGGCCTGGGCCGCCAATCGCCCGGCAGATGAAAATTTAGCCGCCGGACCAACGGCACTTTTTGGCGCTCGCGCTAGTCTTAGCGTGGATCGCGGTGACGGACGTCACTTCACCTGTCTACGCTATCCTTGTGCGAGACTCACGCAGGAATCCAGCGCAATATGAATGTCCTGATCGTTGATGACGAACCCTTGGCCCGCGAGCGCCTGAGCCGAATGGTTGGCGAACTCGAGGGGTACAGTGTCCTGGAGCCTAGTGCCACGAATGGCGAAGAGGCGTTGGCACTGATCGACAGCCACAAGCCGGATATCGTGCTGCTCGATATCCGCATGCCCGGCCTGGATGGCCTGCAAGTGGCTGCTCGGTTGTGTGAACGCGAAACTCCCCCCGCCGTGGTGTTCTGCGCCGGGCCCGATGAATTTGCCGTGGAAGCCTTACAGGCCAGCGCCGTAGGCTATCTGGTGAAACCTGTGAGAACTGAACAATTACATGAAGCATTAAAGAGAGCCGAGCGCCCCAATCGTGCTCAGCTCGGCGCCCTGACCCGCCCCGCTGCCGAAAGCGGCAACGGCCCGCGCAGCCATATCAGCGCCCGGACCCGTAAAGGGATCGAGCTGATTCCGCTGGATCAGGTGGTGTATTTCATTGCCGACCACAAATACGTGACCTTGCGCCACGAAAGCGGCGAAGTACTGCTCGATGAGCCGCTCAAGGCCCTCGAAGATGAATTCGGTGACCGTTTCGTGCGTATCCATCGCAATGCACTGGTCGCCCGTGAGCGTATCGAGCGATTGCAACGCACACCCCTGGGGCATTTTCAGCTATTCCTAAAAGGCCTCAACGGTGATGCGCTGATCGTCAGCCGTCGTCATGTGGCTGGGGTACGCAAAATGATGCAACAGCTTTAAACAGCTGTTCGCAGGCCAATTTTACACCCGATTGCCGGACATCCGGGGCCAGGGAGGCCGAGTAGTATCTGATACAAGTCAAAGTGGATTTGGCTGAGCTGTTATTATCCGTCATATCTATTCAGTACGGATTGATCCATGTCCTCTCGCCAGATCCGCATCGCCACCCGCAAAAGCGCTCTCGCCCTGTGGCAGGCCGAATACGTCAAGGCCCGTCTTGAAGCGGCTCATCCGGGCCTGCTGGTGACCCTCGTCCCCATGGTCAGCCGTGGTGACAAGCTGCTTGACTCACCGCTCTCGAAAATTGGCGGCAAGGGCCTGTTCGTCAAGGAACTCGAAACCGCGCTGCTGGAAAATGAAGCCGACATCGCCGTGCACTCCATGAAGGACGTGCCGATGGACTTCCCCGAAGGCCTTGGCCTGTTCTGCATCTGCGAGCGGGAAGACCCGCGCGATGCCTTCGTTTCCAACACCTACGCCAGCCTGGATGATTTGCCCCGGGGCAGCATCGTCGGCACCTCCAGCCTGCGCCGCCAGGCTCAATTGCTGACCCGCCGCCCGGACCTGGAAATCCGTTTCCTGCGCGGCAACGTCAACACCCGCCTGGCCAAGCTCGACGCCGGCGAATACGACGCCATCATCCTCGCCTCTGCCGGCCTGATCCGCCTGGGATTCGAAGATCGCATCACCTCGGCCATCAGCGTCGACGACAGCCTTCCGGCCGGTGGCCAGGGCGCGGTGGGTATCGAATGCCGCAGCGGTGACAGTGAAATCCATGCGTTGCTGACACCTCTGCATCACCAGGACACCGCCACCCGCGTGACCGCTGAGCGAGCCCTCAACAAGCACCTCAATGGTGGCTGCCAGGTGCCGATTGCCTGCTACGCCGTGCTGGAAGGTGAGCAGGTCTGGTTGCGCGGATTGGTGGGCGATCCAGCCGGGGGCCTGCTGCTCAGCGCACAAGCCCGCGCCCCTCGCGGCGATGCCGAGGCGTTGGGTGTTCGAGTCGCCGAAGACCTGCTCAGCCAGGGTGCCGACGCCATCCTCAAAGCGGTCTATGGCGAGGCTGGTCACGAGTGATCGGTTGGCGCTTGCTGCTGACGCGTCCCGCCGATGAGGCGGCGGCGCTGAGCAGCCTTTTGGCCGAGCAGGGGATATTCAGTAACAGTCTGCCGCTTTTGGACATCATGCCCATTGCGGCCACTGACACAATGCGCCAGGTGATTCTGGCACTGGATCAGTTCTGCGCCGTTATTGTGGTCAGCAAGCCGGCCGCCCGGATCGGCGTCGAACTGCTCGAGCAGTATTGGCCAACACCGCCCGGTGTGAAGTGGTTCAGCGTCGGCGCGGCGACTGCGCAGATCCTCGAGGATCACGGGCTGGACGTGAGCTTCCCGGCAGAAGGCGATGACAGTGAAGCCTTGCTCGAACTTTCCCGACTGCGCGAAGCTATCGCACAACCCGATGCGCGAGTGCTGATCCTGCGAGGGGAGGGCGGGCGGGAGTTGCTGGCTGAGCGTTTGCGTGAGCTTGGTGCTAGTGTCGAGTATCTGGAGCTGTACCGCCGGGGATTGCCGATTTATCCGCCGACACTGCTGCCGCAACGGATCCAGGCGGAACGCCTGAACGGGTTGGTGGTCAGCAGTGGACAAGGCTTTGAGCACCTGCATCAACTGGCCGGCGATGCCTGGCCGCAGTTGGCACGGTTGCCGTTGTTTGTACCGAGCCCCAGGGTTGCCGAAATGGCACGTGCCGCCGGGGCCAAAACAGTTGTGGATTGTCGCGGCGCCAGTGCCGCGGCCTTGCTGACGGCGTTGCGGGAGCATCCCGTACCCGTTTTCTGATGCAAAGGATGGATACGTGAGCGAAACAGCCTTGCCTAAAGATGACTCGCGACGGGTGCTCGATGCACCTGTTGATGCTCCTGTTGATGAAATGCCGCCACCACCACCCGTTGCCGAGCAGCGTCGAGGCAATGGTCTGGCAATCATCGCGCTGCTGTTGGGCGCGGCCGGTGTAGCGGTGGGCGGCTGGGGTGTCTGGCAGGTGCGTCACCTGCAGGCCAATAATCAGCAGCAACTGAGCCAGGTGCAGGCGCTCAATGACCAGGCGCAAAGCCTCAAGCTCAATGAGGAACGCCTGAGCGCGCGCCTTGCGCAATTGCCTCCCGCCGATGAACTGGAGGCACGCAGTCGTCTGGTGATTCAACTGCAAGGTGATCAGCAGCGGTTGAACCAACGGTTGGAAACCGTACTCGGCGCCAGTCGCAAGGACTGGCGCCTGGCCGAGGCCGAGCACCTGCTGCGTCTGGCCAGCCTGCGACTGTCCGCCTTGCAGGACATCAGCAGCGCCCAGGCACTGGTCCAGGGTGCCGACGAGATACTGCGCGAGCAGAACGACCCGGGCTCCTTTGCCGCTCGCGAGCAGGTGGCCAAGACCCTGATCGCCTTGCGCAGCACCGAACAACCGGATCGCACCGGGCTGTTCCTGCGTCTGGGCGCGCTGCGCGATCAAGTGGCCAGCCTCACCGAGTTGGCACCGGAGTACAAGGACCGTGGCGATTCGTTGCTGGGCCTGACTGCCGATGGCGACGGTGCCAGTCGCTGGGCGCAATGGTGGGATCAGATTTCGCGCTACATCCGTATCGATTTCAATGCCGACAAAAACGTTCGCCCATTGCTGGCCGGCCAGAGCCTGAGTCAGGTACGCCTGGCCCTGAGCCTGGCGCTGGAGCAAGCGCAGTGGGCCGCACTCAATGGCCAGGCGGCGGTTTACTCCCAAGTGCTGGACGAAGCGCGGGACATCCTCAAGGGCAACTTCAACCCGGACAACGCACAAAGCAAAGTCATGCTTGAGCAGGTGGCAGAGTTGAGCGTGCAACCCGTCACGGTCGTCACGCCGGATATGACCGGCACCCTGAGCGCGGTGCAGGGGTATCTGGAGCGGCGCAACGTCAACACCGAGGATTCGGTCAAGCCACTCGCCAGGCCTGCCGCGAATGCCGCGCCGGAGGCCACGCCATGAGACGCCTCTATGTGATCGTGTTCCTCGTGATCGCCGCTGCCGCTGCGCTGGGGCTGGCGATTGCCGAACACTCCGGCTACGTGCTGATTGCCTACAAGACCTTCCGCTATGAGTCGAGCCTGTGGGCTACCTTGGCGCTGGTGGCTGTGCTCTGGCTGGTGATCTGGGGCATCAAGTCGCTGATCGAGCTGGTGATGGCTTCCAGTGGCGTGGTCAATCCGTGGTCACGACGTAACCGCAGCCGTCGGGTGCAAGTGGCGATCGAGCACGGTCAACTGGACCTGGCCGAGGGTCGCTGGGCCAGCGCGCAACGGCACTTGTATCGGGCTGCCGAAGCCGAGCGGCAACCGTTGCTTTACTACCTCGGCGCTGCTCGTGCGGCGAACGAACTCGGCAACTACGAAGAAAGCGACAACTTGCTGGAGCGCGCCCTGGAGCGTCAGCCTCAGGCCGAGTTGGCGATCGCCTTGAGCCACGCCCAGTTGCAGACCGATCGCGGTGATACCGAAGGTGCCCTCGCCACCCTGCAAGCGATGCGTGAACGCCATCCTCATAACGCACAGACCCTGCGGCAGTTGCAGCGCCTGCTTGCGCAGCGTGGTGACTGGTCGGCGGTGATTCGCCTGCTTCCGGAGTTGCGCAAGGACAAAATTCTTCCGGCGGCCGAACTCGCCGAACTGGAGCGTCGGGCCTGGGGGGCGAACCTGTCCCTGGCGGCGCAACGGGAAGAAGACGGAACGGTGGGGCAGCAATCGCTGGAGCGTGCCTGGCAACAATTGACTTCGGCACAGCGTCAGGAGCCGCAACTGGTGCTGGCGTATGCCGAGCAGTTGCGGCAACTGGGGGCGCAGGTCGAGGCCGAAGAAGTGCTGCGCACTGCGCTCAAACGCAGCTACGACAGTCATCTGGCACGCCTCTACGGACTGGTTCGCGGCAATGATCCGGCCCGCCAGTTGCAGGCCGCCGAAGGCTGGCTCAAGGACCATCCGGCTGATCCGGGCCTGCTGCTGACACTGGGTCGTCTATGCCTGCAAAACAGTTTGTGGGGCAAGGCCCGGGACTATCTGGAAAGCAGCCTGCGTGTACAGCGCAATCCGGAAGCCTGTGCCGAGCTGGCACGCTTGCTGGCGCAAATGGGCGATGCCGAGCGCAGCAACCAGCTGTTTCAGGAAGGCCTTGGGTTGTTGGATGAACGCTTGCTCGCGGCCCCTCTGCCAGTGCCGGTCCGCGCTTGAACCATTCGCTTGCGCCGGGCTCCGGCGCCTGAGCGATGACCTGCGGCGAGAGAGCAATCGCCCTCGCCTCCGTGCGATGAATCGTTGAAATTCAGTCGCAAAATTTCGTCGCGGGCAAAGTCCTACAGAGGACTACATTTTATCCTCTCGCCTGCGTCGGGATTTCCCTACACCTGTGCTGAAGTCTCCGTGGGCGCTTGCCTTGAAAGGCCGTCGCGCTTTCCTCTACCGTAATGGTCTGTCACTACTTTTACGGAAAAGCCATGTCTTTGGCCTGCTCACGCTCCTTGTTTTTCATGGCTTTCATTGCGGGTGCCCTGGCGATGGGTGTTTCCTATTACCTGGAATACGCAGTCGGCCTGCGGCCTTGCGGCTTGTGTCTGGTGCAGCGGTTTTGCCTGGCGCTCCTTACCAGTGTCTGCCTGATAGCTTCGGTCCATGGCCCCGGTCGCATCGGTAACGTTCTGTATTGGCTGCTCAATCTTTGTTGCAGCCTGGCCGGCACTGTCACTGCATGGCGACAAGTCCTGCTGCAAAGCCTTCCGGCTGAACAGGTCGCAGCGTGCTCGACGCATCTGGCGGACCCGTTGACCAATTCGCCGTGGCTATCGGTCGTACAGCAAATGTTGAAGGGTGCTGCCGATTGCGTGGAAATTTCCTGGACGCTGTTCGATCTGAGTCTCACCGAGTGGAGCCTGCTGTTCTTTGTCGCAATGATGATTCTGGCCGTTTACCAGTCGCTGCGACTGGTCTGGACCCGCTATCAGCGACCACTCAGCGGCGAGTCGTCGCACCGGGCCCTTGCGGGCGATTAAACACTTGTATGAACTTTATCGCCTGCGTACCTTGAAGCCAGTGTCGTGCGGGCATAATCTGGCCCGCACGTGTCATTGGAATTATGTTGCTCGATGACGCTCTGCCTGAAATCGCCCCCGACGTAACAAGAGGGCGACGGGCATTGAGCAGCTGACCCACAAGGGAAGAGAGATCACCATGCTCGAAAGTTGTCAGAATGCTCAGGAACGCTGGGGTGGAGTGCACCTGCTGATCGATCGCTGGTTGCAGGAGCGCAAAGAGCTGATCGATGCATACGACAAGCTCGGTGCCGATCCAGAGACACTGTCCACGAATCGCAAGCCTTTGCAGGAGTTCTGCGGCGTGCTGGTCGATTATGTATCGGCTGGGCATTTCGAGATCTACGAGCAACTGACGGGGGAGGCCAAGGCCTTCAACGACAAGCGTGGGCTGGAGCTCGCCGAGACCATCTACCCGCGCATCGATGTCATCACTGAAAAGCTGCTTGCGTTCAATGACCTTTGCGACGAAGGCAAATGCGTTGCGCAGAAGTTCAAGGAACTGGGTGGCCTGTTGCACGAACGCTTCGAACTGGAAGATTGCCTGATCGAAGTGCTGCACACCGCTCACAAGGAAGCCGATCCGGTTCAGGCCTGAAGCGCTTCCTGCAAGACCCTGAAACGGCGTGCCAAGGCACGCCGTTTTTCATTTGTGTTGTCAGCCGGTAGCGCCGCGCAATTCGACTTCGAATACCAGCGGAGTGAACGGAGCGATCACGTCACCGGCACCGTCGGCGCCATAGGCTTGAGCCGATGGAATCACCAGTCGCCATTTCGCCCCGACCGGCATGTTTTGCAGCGCGCTGCGCCATCCGGCGATCACGCTGTCGAGGCTGAACCATTGTGGCTGACTGTTCTGATCGAACACCGTACCGTCGGGCAAGCGACCGATGTACAGCACCTGCACCTTGCCGTTCGGTCCGGCCTTGGCGCCAGTGCCTGGCGTCAACTCGGTCAGCAACACGCCATCAGCCAGTTCGCGCACGCCGGGTCTGGCTTTCTCCGTGGCGAGAAAGCGCTGCTCTTTTTCCAGTGCCATTTCGCTTTGCGGCCCGGCTGACTGCATGGCGATCCGGGCCTCATGCTCGGCCAATATCTGTTGGATCTGCTCGTCCTTCAGCGCCAGCGGTTTGCCCTGATAGGCCTGCTGCAATCCTTCGACCAGTGCCTGGAGTTGCAGGTCGGGAACCTCCTGGCGCAAGCGTTCGCCAAGGCTTGCACCCAGGCTGTAAGCGAGATCGCGGGCTTCATTTTCCTGCGTTGTTTCGCCGGCCTGGGCCACCGAAAAAAACACGCACAGCGATAAAAAAAGGTAGCGCGACATGATCACTCTCCGACCTGAATTGCGGGCGATTATGCCAGCGAGAATGCGCACAGCGGTGAACTGCTTTTGCGCTGATGCAGAAGTTTTTCAATCCTTTGCAACACAGCGCTTTCGATAGTGTCAACATGCCCTAGCGGCGGTTGCAGCAGAGGTCTAGTATGAGCCGCACGCACTTCAGCCAGGAGGTAAACCATGTCGGCCACCAAGAAGCCAGTAAACACTCCGTTGCACTTGCTCCAACAACTCTCGGGCAGCCTGCTCGAGCATCTGGAAACCGCTTGTTCCGAAGCCTTGGCTGATGCTGAAAAACTGCTCGCCAAACTGGAAAAGCAGCGCGGAAAAGCGCAAGAAAAACTGCACAAATCCCGCACCAAATTGCAGGACGCCGCGGCGACCGGAAAAGCCAAGGCACAAGCCAAGGCCAAGGGCGCGGTGAGCGATCTTGAGGAGCTGCTCGATGCCCTCAAGAATCGTCAATCGGAAACCCGTGGCTACATTCTGCAACTCAAGCGCGATGCTCAGGAAAGCCTGAAACTGGCCCAGGGCATCGGTCGTGTACAAGAGGCTGTCGGCAAGGCGTTGTCCCTGCGTGCAGCCAAGCCTGCTGCGGCACCTGCGAAGAAAGCCGCCGCCAAACCGGCTGCTGCAAAAGCACCGGCCAAGCCTGCTGCTGCCAAAACAGCCACTGCCAAGCCAGTCGCTAAAACTGCCGCAGCCAAACCTGCTGCCAAACCGGTTGCGAGAAAACCGGCTGCTGCCAGCGCTGCAAAACCTGCGGCTAAAACCACGGCTGCCAAACCAGCCGCCGCCCGACCTGCCGCTGCAAGAGCTGCTGCTGCCAAACCAGCCGTGGCTAAAACCGCTGCCGCTAAACCGGCTGCCAAACCAACTGCAAAACCGGCCGCTAAACCAGCTGCCCGCACCGCGGCGGCGAAACCTGCTGCCAAACCGGCTGCAAAACCTGTCGCTGCGAAATCGGCAGCAAAACCCGCTGCCAAGCCAGCGGCAAAACCTGCTGTAAAAGCGGCTGCCAAACCTGCTGTAAAAGCGGCAGCAAAACCTGCTGCCAAACCAGCCGCAAAACCAGCTGCAGCGAAACCAGCCGTTGCCGCCAAGCCAGCCGCTGCCAAGCCAGTTGCCGCCAAACCGGCTGCTGCAAAACCCGCTGCAAAACCAGCAGCCAAACCTGCAGTGAAAAAGCCGGTTGCCGCCAAGCCAGCCACCGCGCCGGTTGCCAAGCCAGCCGCTCCGGCTGCGCCGGCAGCACCTGCTCCGGCAGCAACTACCTCGACAGCCGCGCCAGCGCCAACGCCTGCCGCAACTTCGAGTGTTGTAACCACCCCAGCCAGCGCTTCCTAAGTGCCGGTTACCGCGACGCGCAGCTGATGCAGCGCGTCGCGGTGCAGGTGGGCGGCTTCAGCTGCCACACCTTCCAGCCAGGCCGATAGATCGGTCTCGGCATTTTGCGGCCAACTCTGCGCCGCTCTCTCCAGCCGCAACAACAGATGCCGTTCGGCTTCCAGCTCCAGTGCCTTCACCTGTTCACGCAGGGTATGCAATTCAGCGTCTTCCATGGCCGCGGCTTTCCACTGTGTGCGCAAGGCACGTAACGGTCGCACGACATCGGTGTCCCAGGCGACAGCCATGCTGCGTAGTTGCTGCAAGCGCTGCTCATCGCAGGCCACGCCTCGTTGTCCCAGCCACGCACTGCACAGCAACAGGCACACATTGGCTCCCGCCGACTGCAATTGCAGGCAAGCCTGCTCAACACCCGGACGGGCGTAAGTGGTCAGGGAAAAGCTCCACAGGTCAGAGGACATAGTGCTACTCGCGCCAGTTGCGAGCGAAGCTGGTAGACTCCGCCGCCATTATGATTCGACTTCAGAACCTGACTTTACAGCGTGGCCCGCAACGTCTGCTAGAAGACGCCGAGCTGACCCTGCACGCCGGCCAGAAAGCCGGCCTCATCGGTGCCAACGGCGCCGGCAAATCGAGCCTGTTCGCCTTGCTTCGAGGCGAGCTGCACCCTGACTCGGGTGATTGCTTCCTGCCGGCCGACTGGCGTATCGCCCATATGCGCCAGGAGGTCGACACCCTCGAGCGCCTGGCGGTCGACTACGTGCTCGATGGCGACCTGCGCCTGCGCCAGGTGCAACGCGACCTGGCGGCCGCCGAAGCGGCCCATGACGGTGCCGCTCAGGCCCGTCTGCACTCCGAGCTCGACAGCGCCGACGGTTACACCGCCGACGCCCGGGCGCGCAAGTTGCTGGCCGGCCTTGGGTTCACCAACGAGCAGATGGATCGCCAGGTCGGGGATTTCTCCGGCGGCTGGCGGATGCGTCTGAACCTGGCGCAGGCCCTGATGTGTCCATCGGACCTGCTGCTGCTCGACGAACCGACCAACCACTTGGACCTCGACGCCATCATCTGGCTCGAAGAGTGGCTCAAGAGTTATCCCGGCACCCTGATGCTGATCTCCCACGACCGGGATTTCCTCGATGCCGTGGTCGACCACGTGGCCCACGTCGATCAGCGCAAGATCACCCTGTACCGCGGTGGCTACAGCGCCTTCGAGCGCGCCCGTGCCGAACGCCTGGCCCAGCAACAGCAGGCGTACGAGAAGCAGCAGGTGCAACGTGCGCACATGGAAAGCTACATCGCCCGCTTCAAGGCCCAGGCCACCAAGGCCCGTCAGGCCCAGAGCCGGATCAAGGCACTGGAGCGGATGGAGGAGCTGACCGCTGCCCACGTCGATTCGCCGTTCGACTTTGTCTTCCGTGAATCGCAGAAGATTTCCAGCCCGCTGATCGACCTGTCCGATGCCCGTCTGGGTTACGGCGACAAAGCCGTGCTGGAAAAGGTCAAGCTGCAACTGACCCCGGGTGCGCGAATCGGTCTGCTCGGCCCGAACGGTGCCGGTAAATCGACCCTGATCAAGAACCTTGCCGGTGAGCTCTCGCCATTGGCCGGCCGCTTGACCCGTGGTGAGAACACCGTGGTCGGTTACTTCGCCCAGCATCAACTTGATTCTCTGGACTCCAAGGCCAGCCCGTTGCTGCACTTGCAGCGCCTGGCACCGACCGAGCGCGAACAGACCCTGCGCGACTTCCTCGGCGGTTTCGACTTCCGTGGTGCGCGAATCGACGAGCCGGTGCTGAATTTCTCCGGTGGCGAGAAAGCGCGCCTGGCGTTGGCCTTGATCGCCTGGGACCGACCGAACCTGTTGCTGCTCGACGAACCGACCAACCATCTGGACCTGGAAATGCGCCTGGCACTGACCATGGCCCTGCAGGAATTCAGTGGTGCGGTACTGGTGGTTTCTCACGATCGGCACTTGCTCAAAAGCACCACCGACAATTTCTATCTGGTGGCGGACGGCAAGGTCGAGGAATTCGACGGCGACCTGGAGGACTACACCCGTTGGCTGGTGGAGTATCGCCAGCGCAACGCCCCGGTCAGCAACACGCCGGTCAACCCGGACAAGACCGACAAGAAAGCCCAGCGACAGGCCGCTGCGGCGCTGCGCCAGCAACTGGCGCCGCACAAGCGCGAAGCCGACAAGCTTGAAGCCGAACTCGGCAAGCTCCACGAAAAACTGGCGAAGGTCGATACCAGCCTCGGCGACAGCGACATCTACGAACCGGCGCGCAAGAACGAATTGCGTGATCTGCTGGCCGAACAGGCCAGGCTGAAGGTGCGTGAGGCGGAGCTGGAAGAAGCGTGGATGGAAGCCCTGGAGTTGCTGGAAGGCATGCAGGCGGAGCTGGAGGCACTGTCCTGATGGATGCCTTCAAACTCCCGCTGCCTGCGGTGTGGGCCGAGCCGATCTGGCTTGGCGTGCAAATCCTGCTGATCCTGCTCGCCGGCTACTTCACCCAGCGCTTCGTCGCCAAAGGCCTGAGCCGCCTCGGTGAGCGTTATCCGTTCCCGCCGCAACTGATGATGCCGTTGCGGGGCGGATTGCGCTGGCTGATCATGGGCAGTGCGTTGATATTCGTCCTGGAGCGACTCGGGGTCTCGGCAACAGTGCTCTGGACCGCGTTGTCCGGTTTCGTCGCGGTTGCGGCGGTGGCGTTTTTCGCCATATGGAGCGTGCTCTCGAACCTGCTGTGCGCGATCCTGATCTTTACCGTCGGCCCGTTTCGCATAGGTGACGTGGTCGAGTTGGTGGACACCACCGACAAACCCGGCGTCAAAGGCAGGGTGGTGGCGATCAACCTTCTTTACACCACGCTGATCGAGGCCGAAGAACTCGGCACTGGCAGCGCCATGGTGCAGGTGCCCAACAGTTTGTTCTTCCAGCGTTCGGTGCGGCGCTGGCGCGGGACGGATGTGTTTCCTTCCAGCGGGTTTGAGAAGTAAGGACTCTGTTGCCTGACAGATTGCTTTCGCGAGCAGGCTCGCTCCCACAGTTGATCTTCAGCGAACACAATTCTTGTGAGCAGCAGAGACCTTCCTGTGGGAGCGAGCTTGCTCGCGATGGGGGCCTCAAGTCAGCAGTCGCCCTGTCCTACAAAAAATCGGTAGTCATCCAGCCAAAGCCGCATTAGCTTAGACGTCTGTCACGAGTCTGAGTCGAGGTGTGCAATGGAGCTTCAAACATGGCTGGCGTTTTTTGCCGCCTGCTGGGTGATCAGCCTGTCCCCCGGTGCCGGCGCCATTGCGTCGATGTCCAGCGGCCTGCAATACGGCTTCTGGCGCGGCTACTGGAACGCCCTAGGCCTGCAACTGGGCCTGGCCTTGCAGATCGCCATCGTCGGTGCCGGTGTCGGCGCCATTCTCACGGCGTCGGCCACGGCGTTCTACGCCATCAAATGGTTTGGCGTGGCGTATCTGGTATACCTCGCGATCAAACAATGGCGCGCGCTGCCCAACGATATGAGCGATGACGCGGCGCTGCGACAGATCGGCAAGCCGATGTCCCTGGTGTTCCGTGGTTTCCTGGTGAACATCAGCAACCCCAAGGCGCTGGTGTTCATGCTGGCGGTGCTGCCGCAGTTCATCGACCCCCATGCTCCACTGCTGGTTCAGTATCTGGTAATCGGCGTGACCATGGTCTGCGTCGACCTGATCGTCATGGCCGGCTACACCGGTCTGGCGTCCAAAGTGCTGCGTCTGTTGCGCACACCGAAACAGCAAAAACGCATGAACCGCACCTTTGCCGGGCTGTTCATCGGGGCGGCGGCGTTCATGGCGACGTTGCGCAAGGCCGCCGTTTAAAACGGCGACTGGCAAAAAAGGCGACCCTGGTCGCCTTTTTTGTTGGGGGAGCAGTTCCGGAATCCGATGCAATTACGAAGAAGTATCAACAAAGCTTGAGCGAAACCCCTCTGGCGTTAACAATATGTAACTTCGTATTTCCAATTGAGATTCATTCATGATTGCCCCCTCCCGTTTCCTGGCCTGGCTGTTGCTGCCGCTGTTGGCTGCGTGCAGCTTTCAACTGCTGGCCGCCCCCGCCGAAGGTGCACCGCAGGCGCTGCACTTGCTCGATTACATCGGCGCGGATTACCCGGACACGGTGCAGGCGGGCAGCATCACGGACCAGGCCGGATTTCGCGCGCAGCAAGAATCGCTCAAGACGCTGGGGAGTCTGATTGCAGCCATGCCGGCCAAGCCGGAAAAAGCCGCGCTGGAGCAAAGCCTGGCTGCGCTGGGAAATTCCATCGGTGCCCGTCAGGAGGGTACCGGGGTCACTCGCCAGGCTCGGCAACTGAGTGCGAAGCTGGCCGTGGCCTATGAAGTCAGCCAGGCCCCGGTGATTACACCGGACCCGGCGCGTGGCGCGCCGCTGTACGCTCAGCATTGCTCGGTCTGCCATGGCGATACAGGGGGCGGCGACGGCCCGGCGGGTGTCGGCATGACGCCTGCGCCCTCCAATCTGCGTGATACCACACGACTGGATCGACTGAGCCTCTACGCGATCTACAGCACCTTGGGCCTGGGCATTGAAGGCACCGACATGCCGGCCTTTGCCGATCAACTGGATGATCGTCAGCGTTGGGACCTGGCCACCTATATCGCCAGCTTCAGTGTTGACCCGGCGACGGGCAAGGCTGAAAAGACCTACAACATCGCCGATCTGGCTCGTCAGACCCCGGCCGAAATACAGGCCGTCGAAGGCCCGCAAGCCGCCGCGACCTTCCGTGCCCAGCGGGCGCAACCGCCGCAGGTCAAGCGTGGCCCGGCGCAACTGCTCGACTACACCGCGGCCACTCTGGACAAGAGCATCGCGGCGTATCGTTCGGGTGAACATGATCAGGCTTACGACTTATCGGTAGCAGCGTATCTGGAGGGCTTCGAACTGGTTGAGAGCTCGCTGGACAACATCGACGCCAACGTGCGCAAAGACACTGAAAAATCCCTGATGGCCTACCGTCAGTCGTTGCAGGACGGCCTGCCGGTGAGCGAGGTCGAGCAGCGCCTGGACGTGGCCAAGGACAAGTTGAAGGCATCGGCGGGTCTGTTGGGCAACGAGGGTTTGAGCTGGTCGCTGAGTTACATTTCCGGCCTGCTGATTCTGCTGCGCGAAGGTCTGGAAGCGATTCTGGTGCTGGCGGCGATCCTCGCTTTCCTGCGAAACACAGATCAACAGGCGGCGGTGCGCAGCGTTAACCTCGGCTGGGGCCTGGCGTTTGTGGCGGGGCTGGGCACTTGGGCGCTGGCAGCCTATGTGATTGACGTCAGCGGTTCACAACGCGAATTGCTGGAAGGCGCGACGGCGTTGTTCGCCAGCGTCATGGTGCTGTGGCTGGGTGTGTGGATGCACGATCGTCGTCACGCGGCGGCCTGGCAGGACTACATCAAGACCAGCCTGGTGGGCGGCGGCGGGCGCTTCGGTTTTGCGACCCTGGCGTTCTTCTCGGTGTATCGCGAATTGTTCGAAGTGATTCTGTTCTACGAAACCCTGTGGTTGCAGGCAGGCCCCGCGGGGCACAACGCCGTGCTAGCCGGTGGGGCCACGGCACTTGTGCTGCTGGTCGGCCTGGCCTGGGTGATTTTGCGCGGTTCGGCGAAGTTGCCGCTGGCGCTGTTCTTCAGCATCAATGCCGGTCTTTTGTGCGCCTTGTCGGTGGTGTTTGCCGGGCATGGCGTGAAAGCGCTGCAGGAAGCCGGGATTTTCGGCACGCGGCCGGTGCCGTTCTTTGACTTTGAATGGTTGGGGATCCATGCCGATGCGTATTCGTTGAGCGCCCAGGCTGTGGCGATCATTGCGATTGTCGTGTTGTACGGTCGTAGCCGGGTGGTTGAGAGGCAGCGGGTGCAGGTTTCTTAAACGGCATTCGCTTCGCTCATATTCGCGAGCAGGCTCGCTCCCACAGGATTGGGTATAACCTGTGGGAGATTCTATGGTTGAGGAAAAACCAATGCGTGTGTGGATCGATGCCGACGCCTGTCCGCGGGCTGCCAAGGATCTGGTGGTGAAGTTCGCCCTCAAGCGCCAGTTCGAAGTGGTGCTGGTGGCCGGGCAGCCGCAGATCAAGCCGGGGCTGGCACTGGTCAAGCTGATCGTGGTGCCGAGCGGCCCGGATGCGGCCGATGACTACCTGGTGGAGCACGCGGTGCCTGGTGAGCTGGTGATCTGCAGCGATGTGCCGCTGGCCGATCGCCTGGTGAAGAAGGGCGTGGCAGCGCTCGACCCACGGGGCAAGGAGTTCGATGCGCAGAACATGGGTGAGCGGCTGGCGGTTCGCAACCTGTTCACTGACTTGCGCGAACAGGGGCAAATGGGCGGTGGACCGGCGCCGTTTGGCGACCGTGAGAAGCAGGCGTTCGCCAATGCGCTGGACCGGATATTGACCAGGCTTACCCGAAAACTGTAGGAGCGAGCTTGCTCGCGATGGACGTTAACGATGACGAGTGTTGGCTGGATGAACGCGGCGCTCTAACGTCTTTCGCGAGCAAGCTCGCTCCTACAGTCCTGAACCGTGTCAGGCGTCGTTTTCGTGGGTCAGTTCGAGCACGCGGTCGACCAGTTTATTGATGCCTGACGCCGCTTCACTGATCGATTGCGCCAGCATGTAGGCCGGGGTGCTCACCAGTTTGCGTGCCTTGTCCTCGACGATCTCAGTGACCGCGCAATCGGTATGGGTCGCGCCCATCTTGTTCATCGCGGCAGCCGTGTCGGTATCGTTGCCAATGGTGCAGGTGACGCCCGGGCCGTAGATCTTTGCCGCCAGGGCAGGGGAGATGCACATCAACCCCACCGGTTTGCCGGCCTCGGCAAAGGCTTCGGTCAGTGCCAGGACATCCGGTTGAACGGTGCAACCGGCGCCTTCGATGGCGAAGCTGGACAGGTTCTTGGCCGAGCCGAAGCCGCCGGGCACGATCAGCGCATCGAACTCATCGACGTTCGCGTCACGGATATCCTTGATGTTGCCCCGGGCAATCCGCGCCGACTCCACCAGCACGTTGCGCGATTCGGGCATTTCTTCGCCGGTCAGGTGGTTGATCACATGCAACTGCGCGATGTCTGGTGCAAAACACTGCACTTGGGCACCGCGCTGGTCCAGGCGCAGCAGGGTGATGACGCTCTCGTGGAGCTCGGCGCCGTCGTACACGCCACAACCGGAAAGGATCACTGCAACTTTTTTGCTCATGGGCTTTTCTCCAGATTCATGGCGTTAAATGTCCACTAATTTGTCCTGCGTTGCCATAGGGTTAATTCACGGCTGCACATAGCATCTGTCCTCAAGATTCCGATCAGGGCGCGTCATGGACTTCATTCTGTATGCGGTGCCGTTTTTCTTTGTGCTGATCGTCTTCGAGTTGCTGGCCGACCGTTGGCGCGGGGTAAGCAATTATCGGGTGGCGGACGCGATCAACAGCATCAGCACCGGCGTGCTGTCGACCACCACGGGTCTGTTGACCAAGGGTGTGGGGCTGGTGATCTACGCCTTTGCCCTCAAGCACCTGGCGCTGTTCGAGCTGTCGGCCGACAGCGTCTGGACCTGGGTGTTTGCCTTTGTCTTCTACGATTTCTGCTACTACTGGCTGCATCGCATGGGCCACGAGCGCAACATCCTCTGGGCCGCCCATTCGGTGCATCACCAGAGCGAGGACTACAACCTGTCCACGGCGTTGCGCCAGACCAGTACCGGATTCCTGTTGAGCTGGATCTTCTATCTGCCGATGGCGGTGTCCGGCGTGCCGCTGCCGGTATTCGTCAGCGTCGCGGCGCTGAACCTGCTGTACCAGTTCTGGGTGCACACGCGGCACATTCCCAAGCTTGGCTGGTTCGAATGGTTCTTTGTCACGCCGTCCAATCATCGGGCTCACCATGCGCAGAACGCTCTCTACATGGATCGCAACTACGGCGGCGTGTTCATTATTTGGGACCGCCTGTTCGGCTCGTTCCAGGAAGAAGACGACAACGAGCCGGTGGTCTTCGGCGTGACCACACCGCTGGCGAGCTGGAACCCCGTGTGGGCGAACGTGCAGTTCTACGCGCAGTTGTGGGCAGACGCGTGGCGTACCGAAAGCACCTGGGACAAGCTGCGGATCTGGTTCATGCGCACCGGCTGGCGCCCGGCTGACGTGGCGGCCAGATACCCGATGAACAAGCCGGACCTGAGCCAGTTTCGCAAATTCGAGGTGGCGCTGGACGGGCGTCAGCAGCTCTACGTCTTCTTGCAGTTCTGCGTCTATATTGCGCTGGGCAGTTACTTGATGAATCTTGAAGCGAAGCTGCCAGTCGCCGCCCTGGTGTTGGGCTGGGGGACGGTGGCGTTCGGTCTGTTTGTACTGGGCGTGGCCCTGGAGAATCGCCCGTGGGCGTTGAAGCTGGAGCTGGTGCGGCTGGCGTCGAACCTGCCATTGGCATGGCTGGCCCCGATGGTGGGGCTGTGGCCGGCCAGCGTCGTGGGCTGGGTCGGCCTGTTCAGTTACAGCCTGTTGAGCGGCGTCGGTCTCTACTGTTGCAGGAACCGCATCACTCGGCTGGCGTCGTAGGACCTTCAGTGTTGGTCCGCGCAGCTTTCAGGGCTTGTTCGTCGGCGTAGACCTGCCTGGCCAGGCGGGCATTCTTGAAGCGCCGACGCAGCCACAGCACGAAGCCCAGGACCAGCAGCGCGCCAAGCACCCAGAGTTCATACTTCTTCACACTGCCGAGCATACCTTCGAGCACCGCGCCGAAATGGTAAGCGGCAGCAGCGAGGGCAGCGGCCCAGATCGCCGCGCCAATCCCGTTGAGCAGCAGGTAACGGCCCGGCGGATAGCCCGACAGCCCGATGGCCACCGGCATGACCGTGCGCAAACCGTAGACGAAGCGAAAACTCAGTACCCAGATGTCCGGGTGCTTGCGAATGTGTTCCAGCGCCCGGTCGCCCATCATCTGCCAGCGGGGTTTGCGCGCCAGCAGTTTGCGGCCGTGCTTGCGTCCCAGGAAATACCACAGTTGGTCGCCGGCATAACTGCCGAAGAAGGCCACGACCACTACCAGGTTGATGTCCATGTATCCACGGAACGCGAGGAAGCCCGCGAGCACCAGGATGGTTTCGCCTTCGAAGAACGTGCCTAGAAAAAGGGCAAAGTAGCCGAAGTCATGCAGAAATTGTTGGAGCATTGTCTGGGTGCTGGCGAAATGAACGCGCAGCCTAACCCTTCGGACACATTCAGGAAAGTGTCCAAATGTGTCTCGACGTGAACATTTCCTACAACGACAATGGAATGCGGCTACCTGTCGCAGCGTGCACATAACTATCACGCGTTCGTCATAATGGCCGCTTATAACTGTCACGCTCGCACGTCTGCGGGCTCAGGAGTCTGCCGTGAGCTTTACCCCCGCCAACCGTTTGTTCCCAGCAACCCGCCTGCGCCGTAATCGCCGTGACGACTTCTCGCGTCGTCTGGTGCGGGAAAACGTCCTGACCGTCGATGATCTGATCCTGCCGGTGTTCGTGCTGGATGGTGAAAACCGTCGCGAAGCGGTGGCTTCGATGCCGGGCGTCGAACGCCTGACCATCGACCTGTTGCTGGAGGAAGCGGCCAAGTGGGTCGAGCTGGGGATTCCGGCGCTGGCACTGTTCCCGGTGACGCCCTCGGAACTCAAGTCGCTGGACGCCGCCGAAGCGTGGAACCCCGAAGGCATCGCCCAACGCGCGACCCGTGCGTTGCGTGTGCGATTCCCTGAGCTGGGGGTGATCACCGACGTCGCCCTGGACCCGTTCACCACCCATGGCCAGGACGGCATCCTGGATGAAGAAGGCTACGTGCAGAACGACATCACCGTCGACGCACTGGTCCGGCAAGCCCTGTCCCACGCCGAAGCCGGCGCTCAGGTCGTGGCCCCATCGGACATGATGGACGGTCGCATCCAGGCGATCCGCGAAGCCCTCGAAGTGGCCGGTCACGTCAACGTGCGGATCATGGCCTACTCGGCCAAGTACGCCAGTGCCTATTACGGTCCGTTCCGCGATGCGGTCGGTTCGGCGCTGAACCTGGGCAAGGCCAACAAGGCCTCCTATCAGATGGACCCGGCCAACAGCAACGAAGCGCTGCACGAAGTGGCCGCGGACTTGTCAGAAGGTGCAGACATGGTCATGGTCAAGCCGGGCATGCCGTACCTGGACATCCTGTGCCGGGTAAAAGAAGAATTCAAAGTGCCGACGTTTGTTTATCAAGTCAGCGGCGAATACGCCATGCACATGGCGGCGATCCAGAATGGCTGGTTGAGCGAAGGGGTTATCCTCGAGTCCCTGACTGCTTTCAAACGTGCAGGGGCTGATGGCATCCTGACGTACTTTGCCGTTCGTGCCGCTCAATTGTTACGAGAGCAAAAATAGCCCTCCCAGGAACATTCGATGAATACCGAAGTACTCACTGAAGTTGCCGTAAAAGACGCTCAACCTGTGGTGGAGCAAGTCGACGAGACCCCGCCGGTGCTGGAGCCAGCTCCGCCCGCGGCGGTCGTCGAAACCGCCGTGACAGCGCCAGCGCCGGTGCTGGCCATTCCCGGCCTGGATGACAGCAGCCTGTACATCCACCGCGAGCTCTCGCAACTGCAGTTCAACATCCGCGTGCTGGAGCAGGCGCTGGACGAGTCCTATCCATTGCTGGAGCGGCTGAAGTTTCTGTTGATCTTCTCCAGCAACCTGGACGAGTTCTTCGAAATTCGCGTCGCCGGCCTCAAGAAGCAGATCACCTTTGCCCGTGAACAGGCCGGTGCCGATGGTCTGCAACCGCATCAGGCCCTTGCACGCATCAGCGAGCTGGTCCACGGTCACGTCGATCGCCAGTACGCGATCCTCAACGATATTCTGTTGCCGGAACTGGAAAAGCATCAGGTCCGCTTCATCCGTCGCCGTAACTGGACGACCAAGCTCAAGACCTGGGTCCGCCGCTATTTCCGTGACGAGATCGCACCGATCATCACCCCGATCGGCCTCGACCCGACTCACCCGTTCCCGTTGCTGGTGAACAAGAGCCTGAACTTCATCGTCGAGCTCGAAGGCGTCGACGCCTTTGGTCGCGATTCCGGTCTGGCGATCATCCCGGCGCCACGCCTGCTGCCGCGCATCATCAAGGTGCCGGAGGAAGTCGGCGGCGCTGGCGACAACTATGTATTCCTGTCGTCGATGATTCACGCCCACGCCGATGACCTGTTCCAGGGTATGAAGGTCAAGGGTTGCTACCAGTTCCGCCTGACCCGTAACGCCGACCTGGCGCTGGACTCCGAAGACGTCGAAGACCTGGCCCGCGCCTTGCGCGGCGAGCTGTTCTCCCGTCGCTACGGCGATGCGGTGCGTCTGGAAGTGGCCGACACGTGCCCGAAACACCTGTCTGACTACCTGCTCAAGCAATTCAACCTGAGTGAGTCGGAGTTGTATCAGGTCAACGGTCCGGTGAACCTGACGCGGCTATTCAGCATCACCGGCCTGGACAGTCAGCGCGAGCTGCAATACCTGCCGTTCACCCCGCAGATTCCGAAACTGCTGCAGAACAGCGAGAACATTTTCAGCGTGGTCAGCAAGCAGGACATCCTGCTGCTGCACCCGTTCGAGTCGTTTACCCCGGTGGTCGACCTGCTGCGCCAGGCCGCCAAGGACCCGCACGTGCTGGCGGTGCGCCAGACCCTGTACCGCTCCGGCGCCAACTCGGAAATCGTCGATGCGCTGGTGGATGCGGCGCGTAACGGCAAAGAAGTCACGGCGGTTATCGAATTGCGCGCGCGGTTCGACGAAGAGTCCAACCTGCAGCTGGCCAGCCGTCTGCAAGCGGCCGGTGCGGTGGTGATCTACGGTGTGGTCGGCTTCAAGACCCACGCCAAGATGATGCTTATTTTACGGCGCGAAGCGGGTGAAATCGTGCGTTACGCGCACCTCGGTACGGGTAACTACCACGCCGGCAACGCCCGCCTGTATACCGACTACAGCCTGCTGACCTCCGACGACGCCTTGTGCGAAGACGTCGGCAAACTGTTCAGCCAGTTGATCGGCATGGGTAAGACGCTGCGCATGAAGAAACTGCTGCACGCGCCGTTCACCCTGAAGAAGGGCATGCTCGACATGATTGCCCGGGAGACCCAGTTCGCCCTCGACGGCAAACCGGCGCACATCATTGCCAAGTTCAACTCGCTGACCGATCCGAAGATCATCCGCGCGCTGTACAAGGCCAGCCAGTCAGGCGTGCGCATCGATCTGGTGGTGCGTGGCATGTGCTGCCTGCGGCCGGGCATCGCCGGGGTTTCCCACAACATCCACGTGCGCTCGATCATCGGCCGCTTCCTGGAACACACCCGGGTCTTCTACTTCCTCAACGGTGGCGATGAGCAGATGTTCCTGTCCAGTGCCGACTGGATGGAACGCAACCTCGACAAGCGCGTTGAGACTTGCTTCCCGGTGGAAGGCAAGAAGCTGATCATGCGGGTCAAGAAAGAGCTGGAGTTGTATCTGACCGATAACACCCACAGCTGGAGCCTGCAGTCGGACGGCCGTTACATCCGTAACACACCGACCGGCAACCAGAACCCGCGCAGCGCCCAGGCGACGTTGCTGGAGCGTTTGGGTAGTCCGATTCTGGCTGTGCGGTAACGGGAGTCAGCGGGTGAAAAAAGGGCGATCCATGTGGATCGCCCTTTTTGCTGTAGGAGCGAGCTTGCTCGCGAAAAACGTGAGGGCAACGCGTATCCAGATAACACGCGTTATCGTTAGCCTCCATCGCGAGCAAGCTCGCTCCTACAGGGGGATTAGCGAGCGCTCAACACGATATCGACCCGGGTCAGCCATTGCGCTTCGATTTCGAAGTCGGCCTGGGTCAGCTGGTTTTCGTCCAGCCAGTTTTCCGGGAACACCACTTCCAGGCTGTTGCCATGGGCGTTCAGTTCCACCTGAGGCATTTGCTGGGTGCCACGGATGTGGTGGAACAGGATCGCAAAGCGCAGCAGCACGCACAGGCGAATCAGCTTGATGCCGTCATCGCCGAAATCGGCGAACTTGTCCTTGGGAATGTTGCGTCGGTGGCCGCGTACCAGCAGCGCGAGCATCAACTGGTCTTCGCGGGAGAACCCGGCGAGGTCCGAGTGCTCGATCAGGTAGGCGCCGTGCTTGTGGTACTGGTAGTGAGCGATGTCCAGGCCCACCTCATGGACCTTGGCTGCCCAGCCGAGCAGTTCGCGCCAGACGCCGTCTTCCAGATCCCAGTCCTCGGCCACCTGATCGAACGCATGCAGTGCCTTGCGCTCGACCCGTACCGCCTGTTCCTGATCGACGTGGTAGCGCTCCATCAGCGAAGTGAGGGTGCGTTCGCGCACGTCTTCGTGATGATGGCGGCCCAGCAGGTCATAAAGCACACCTTCGCGCAGGGCACCTTCGCAGTGATCCATGCGTTGCAGTTCGAGGGAGTCGAAGATTGCTTCGAGGATCGCCAGGCCCGCCGGGAAGATCGCCCGGCGATCCGGTTTGATACCTTCGAAATCGATTTTCTCGACGTCGCCCATCTTGATCAGTTTGCGCTTGAGCCAGGCCAGGCCTTCGGCGTTGACCTCGCCGGTACCATGACCGCCAGCCTTCAGCGCCAGACCGATGGCGCGGATGGTGCCCGAGGAGCCGATGGCTTCATCCCAGGTCAGGCGGTGCAGGGCGTGCTCGATGCTCATGATCTCCAGCCGCGCCGCGGTGTACGCCTGAGCGTAACGGGCCGGGGTGATCTTGCCGTCCTTGAAATAGCGTTGGGTGTAGCTGACGCAGCCCATTTGCAGGCTTTCGCGCAGCAGCGGTTCGAAGCGCTGGCCAATGATGAATTCGGTACTGCCGCCACCGATGTCGGCCACCAGGCGTTTGCCCGGGGTATCGGCGAGGGTGTGGGACACGCCGAGATAGATCAGGCGCGCTTCTTCACGGCCGGAAATGACTTCCACCGGGTGGCCGAGGATTTCTTCGGCGCGATGGATGAATTCGGCGCGGTTGCGGGCTTCACGCAAGGCGTTGGTGCCGACGATGCGAACGGCGCCGGTAGGCATACCGCTGATCAGTTGGGCGAAGCGCTTGAGGCAATCGAGCCCGCGCTGCATCGATTCTTCGCTGAGATGGCGCTCTTCGTCGATGCCGGCGGCCAGCTGAACCTTCTCCCCGAGACGCTCGAGAATACGGATCTCGCCGTTCTGGGCTTTGGCCACGACCATGTGAAAGCTGTTGGAGCCCAGGTCGATTGCTGCGATCAGGGACAGATTCTTGGCTTTGGATTGCGGCATGGTCAGGGGTCTCGGTCGATAACCTCGACATCGTGCCACGATCAAAGGCTGGCGCCAACGCGCAGTGTTCAAAGCCTTGATCCAGTGCATGCTCGCGATGGCGGCCTTCCAGACACCGAAGATCTGTCAGCCCGCCGCCTCAACCGTCCCAATGAAGTTCGCCAGCTCCGCCGTCTGCGGATTGGCAAACAACACTTTCGGGTCGCCCATCTCATGCACCTTGCCCATGTGCATGAACACCAACTTATCCCCAACCTCCCGGGCGAACCGCATTTCGTGGGTGACCATGATCAGTGTCATGCCTTCCCTGGCCAGTTGCCGGACCACGCTCAGCACTTCATTGACCAGTTCCGGGTCCAGCGCCGAGGTAATTTCGTCGCAGAGCAAAACCTTCGGCGACATCGCCAGTGCCCGGGCAATCGCTACACGCTGTTGCTGCCCGCCGGACAAGCGATCCGGGAAAGCATCGAACTTTTCCCCCAGTCCGACCCTTTCCAGCATCTGCCGCGCCAGTTCGGCGGCCTTGGCTTTCGGTACTTTCTGCACCACTTGCGGCGCGAGCATGACGTTCTCGCCGACGGTCAGGTGCGGGAACAGGTTGAACTGCTGGAACACCATGCCGACTTTCTGCCGCAGGCTGCGCAGGTCGGCGCGGGCGGCGTCGAGGTACTCGCCGTCGACTTCGATCACGCCGTCGTTGATCGATTCCAGGCCGTTGAGGGTGCGCAGCAGGGTGGACTTGCCCGAGCCGCTGCGGCCGATGATCGCCACCACCTGGCCTTCCTCGATGCTCAGGTCGATGCCTTTGAGCACATGGTGATCGCCGTAGTATTTATGCAGGGCGGAAATTCTAAGCAGAGGCATGCAGTCTCCTTTCCAGATAGCGCGCACTGAGCGACAAGGGGTAGCAGAGCAGGAAGTAGCCGAGGGCGACGAGGCCGTAGACCATGAACGGTTCGAAGGTGGCGTTGGCGAGCATGCCGCCGGTCTTGGTCAGCTCGGTGAAGCCGATGATCGAGGTGACGGCAGTGCCTTTGACCACTTGCACCGAAAACCCCACGGTCGGCGCCACGGCGATGCGCAACGCCTGAGGCAGGATCACATGGCGCAATTGTTCCAGCGGGGTCAGCGCCAGGCTCGATGAGGCTTCCCATTGGCCGTTTGGAATCGAATCGACGCAACCGCGCCAGATCTCCGCCAGATAAGCGCTGGTGAACAACGTCAGTGCAATCGCCGCCGCCATCCACGGCGAAATCTCTATCCCGGCCAGCGCGACGCCGAAAAACACCAGGAACAACTGCATCAATAGCGGTGTGCCCTGGAACAGTTCGATGTAAGTGCGGGCGAAACTGCGCGGCAGGGATTTTTTCGAGATGCGCATGATCATGATCAACAAGCCGATCAGCCCGCCGCCAATGAACGCCACCAGCGACAGCGCCAGCGTCCATTGCAGACCCATGAGCAGGTTGCGCACGATGTCCCAGAAGGTGAAGTCGCTCATCGGCTGCTCCTTGCAATGAAGCGGTGGCCGATCCAGTTCAATAGCTGGCGGATCAGTAGCGCCATGCACAGGTACAGCAGCGTGGTGAGTGCGTAGGTTTCAAAGGCGCGGAAGTTGCGCGATTGAATGAAGTTGGCGGCGAAGCTCAGCTCTTCGGTGGCGATCTGCGAGCAGACTGCCGAGCCGAGCATGACGATGATGATCTGGCTGCTCAGCGCCGGCCAGACTTTGCCCAGTGCCGGCAGCAGCACCACATGACGGAACGCTTCGAAGCGTGTCATCGCCAGTGCCGCGGCGGCTTCCAGCTGACCCCGGGGAATCGCCTGGATGCCGGCGCGGATGATCTCGGTGGAATAAGCGCCGAGGTTGATGACCATTGCCAGCACCGCCGCCTGCCATTCGGAAATCTGCACGCCCAGGGACGGCAAGCCGAAGAAGATGAAAAACAACTGCACCAGGAATGGCGTGTTGCGGATCAACTCGACGTAGACCGCGAAAATCCCCGCGAAAGGCCGGATGTTCCACGCCCGCACCAACGCCCCGACGATGCCCAGCCCCACGCCGAGCAAAGCGCCGATGGCGGTCAGCTCAAGGGTGAACAGCGCACCGCGCAGCAACAGGTCGGTGTTGTTCACCACCGGCAGGAAATCGAACTGATAAGCCATAAAACGTCTCCAGCGCGCCGAATCAGAGATCGGCCGGCAACGGTTCTTTCAGCCAGGTCAGGGCGTTCTTTTCCAGCGCGCCGTCGCTCTTGGCGGTCACGAGGATCTGGTTGACCTTGCCCAGCAGCGCCGGCTCGTTCTTGTTGACGCCGACGTAGACCGGCGAATCCTTGAGCTTCAGTTTCAGCGCCGGCACGCGTTTCGGGCTTTTCTCGCTGATGGCGACCATCACCACGTTGCCGCTGGCGATCAGGTCGACTTGCCCGGCCAGGTACGCGGCAATGGTCGAGTTGTTGTCTTCGAAACGCTTGATGGTCACGCCTTCGGGGGCGACCTTGGTCAGCTCGATGTCTTCGATGGCGCCACGGGTGACGCTGATGGTCTTGCCCTTGAGGTCGTCCAGGCTCTTGATGTCGGCGTCTGGCGGACCGAACACGGCGAGGTAGAACGGCGCGTAGGCACGGGAGAAGTCGATGACCTTTTCACGCTCCGGGTTCTTGCCGAGGCTGGAGATCACCAGGTCGACCTTGCCGGTGGTGAGGAACGGGATGCGGTTGGTGCTGTTGACCGGGGTCAGTTCGAGTTTGACCTTGAGCTGGTCGGCCAGCAGTTTGGCTGTATCGATGTCGAGGCCGCGGGGTTTCATGTCCGGGCCGACCGAACCGAAGGGCGGGAAGTCCTGGGGCACGGCCACCTTGAGGACGCCGCGCTTGACCACATCCTCCAGGCCGTCGGCGTGGGCGGGTGCCTGGCTCAGCATCAGGCTGGCAAACAGGGCTTTGATGAGGGCGCTGTAACGCTGGGTCATGGAAAATCTCCGGATCGGCAAGAAGTGATTTCTGCGGATCGACAGAGCATGGGCCATGCCAACTTAGGGTTTTGGGGGCGCCAGAGCGCGGTTTTGCTGGTGCCGAACGGTCTTACTGGTCTGAACAGTCAGGTTGTATTTCGCACTCCGATAGCGCAGCCAGGAAAATTGCCGAACCCCCATGGGGCACGACTTGCCGGGCGTCGTGAATAGCTTTACAACTGGGGCCACCTTGGCCTGGTTCGTCTGGAAAACCATGAACTCGATCTCTCGCGCCGTACCTGAAGTGGCGCTGCAAGCCATCCGCAAACTGATTACCGAACAGGGCTTCGGGCCGGGGGATGCCTTGCCCTCGCAACGGGGCCTGGCGGTGCAATTGGGGGTCAGTCGGGCGTCGTTGCGCGAGGCGTTGTCATCGCTGAGCGCACTGGGCGTCATCAGCATCCAGCCGGGCAAAGGCGTGTTCGTGCAGTCGCCGGTGGAGTTGCCGCGCGGCGATGCGGTGCCGGGCTGGCCGTTCGCGGCACAGGCTTCGCCGCTGGACATCTTTCAGTTGCGCTATGCGCTGGAAGGTTTTGCGGCGGGGTTGGCGGCCGTAACCTTGAGCACCGACGAACTCGATGCACTGGAAGACAATGTCGCCGCCATGCGCAACGAGTTGAAGTCCGGCGACTTCGAAGCCGCGGCCCGCCTGGATTTCGAATTCCACCGCCGCATCCTGCGGGCCAGCGGCAATCAGGCGATGCTGAGCATCCTGACCGCCAGCGCCGACATCTTCCTGGAAAGCCAGAAGCTACCGTTCATCCGGGTCGAGCGGGCCATGGAAACCTGGCAGGAGCACCGCAAAATCCTTCGTGCGCTGGCCCGCCGAGCGTCTGGCGCCGCGCAAAAGGCCATGCAGGAGCACGTACGCAATGCCGCGTTGCGCACCGGAATCGCGTTCATCGCTCCCGTCACTTCATGACCTGAGCTATACCCAAACTCATGAATCACCATAGCGAGACTCAATCATCTGCACCTTCCTGAACGAGGGAAGGGCAGCTATGATGGGCCACGTTTTTTTGCTTACAACCTGGAGAATTCCATGAGCAGCGATCTTATCAAACACGTTAGCGACGCTAGCTTCGAGGCCGACGTACTCAAGGCCGAAGGCGCTGTACTGGTCGACTACTGGGCTGAATGGTGCGGCCCTTGCAAAATGATCGCTCCGGTTCTGGACGAAATTGCCGAGACTTACAAAGGCAAGCTGACCGTTGCCAAGCTGAACATCGACGAAAACCAGGAAACCCCGGCCAAGCACGGCGTACGTGGTATCCCGACCCTGATGCTGTTCAAGAACGGCAACGTTGAAGCGACCAAGGTCGGCGCACTGTCGAAGTCGCAACTGGCTGCCTTCCTCGACGCCAACATCTAAGCGTCGCTGCAAAGTATCCTGAAAAAGCCCCGCAAATAGCGGGGCTTTTTGCGTATTCAGGGCTAGACGCTCCTAAACTCAGGTGGTACATTCGGCCCCGCACTGGTTTCTCCACTGCCCCCTGCTAGCCGTCGCCGACGCACTCCTTTTCGAATAAGTACGCGATCCTGTCGCCTTCTCTGCGGCGCGGCCTCATTAAGCCAAAAGCTTAATTTCCCCCCTCCATAAATGATTACGTCATTCCTATATGAATCTGACTGAACTCAAGCAAAAGCCGATTACCGAACTGCTCGAATTGGCCGAACAGATGGGCATAGAAAATATGGCCCGTTCGCGCAAGCAGGACGTGATTTTCTCCCTGCTCAAAAAGCACGCTAAAAGCGGCGAGGAAATCTCCGGTGATGGCGTGCTGGAGATTCTCCAGGACGGCTTCGGCTTCCTGCGCTCCGCTGACGCTTCCTATCTCGCCGGTCCAGACGATATCTACGTCTCGCCGAGCCAGATCCGTCGTTTCAACTTGCGCACCGGTGACACCATCGTTGGCAAGATCCGTCCTCCAAAGGAAGGCGAGCGTTATTTCGCGCTGCTCAAGGTCGACACGATCAACTTCGACCGTCCGGAAAACGCGAAAAACAAGATTCTCTTCGAGAACCTGACTCCGCTGTTCCCGACCGTGCGCATGAAGATGGAGGCCGGTAACGGTTCCACCGAAGACTTGACCGGTCGTGTCATCGACCTGTGCGCCCCGATCGGTAAAGGCCAGCGCGGTCTGATCGTTGCACCGCCGAAAGCGGGCAAGACGATCATGCTGCAGAACATCGCCGCGAACATCGCGCGTAACAACCCAGAAGTTCACCTGATCGTGCTGCTGATCGACGAACGTCCGGAAGAAGTAACCGAAATGCAGCGCACCGTGCGCGGCGAAGTGGTTGCCTCGACGTTCGACGAGCCGCCAACCCGCCACGTGCAGGTTGCCGAAATGGTGATCGAGAAGGCCAAGCGCCTGGTCGAGCACAAGAAAGACGTGGTGATCCTGCTCGACTCCATCACCCGTCTGGCTCGCGCCTACAACACCGTGATCCCGAGCTCCGGCAAGGTACTGACCGGTGGTGTCGATGCCCACGCCCTGGAGAAACCGAAGCGTTTCTTCGGCGCGGCGCGGAACATCGAAGAAGGCGGCTCGCTAACCATCATCGCCACCGCGTTGGTTGAAACCGGCTCGAAGATGGACGAAGTGATCTACGAGGAATTCAAAGGCACCGGCAACATGGAGTTGCCGCTGGATCGCCGTATCGCTGAAAAGCGCGTCTTCCCGGCCATCAACATCAACCGTTCCGGTACCCGCCGCGAAGAGTTGCTGACTGCCGACGACGAGCTGCAGCGCATGTGGATCCTGCGCAAGCTGCTGCATCCGATGGATGAAGTCGCTGCCATCGAGTTCCTGGTCGACAAGCTGAAAACGACCAAGACCAACGATGAATTCTTCCTGTCGATGAAACGCAAGTAACATCGCCCGTTGAGTTCAAGAGAATGGCGCCCCGGTGGGGCGCCATTTTTTTTGCCTGCAATTTTTTGCCCGGACCATGGGAGGTTTTTGATTGGCCAGGGTCAGTTGGTTAGCACTTCAACCAGCCGCGTCAGCAGTCATCTCCGGGGACGATGCTCAAGCGCGCTGAAACAACGATCTGACTGGTTTAATTTTTATGAGCTCACTGGCTTATCGAAGGGATATCGACGGCTTGCGCGCAGTGGCGGTGATCGCTGTCGTGCTGTTTCATTTTGGCGTTCCGGGGTTTACCGGCGGCTTTGTCGGCGTGGACGTGTTTTTCGTGATTTCCGGTTACCTGATCACGTCGATCATCTGGAATCAGCGCCAGACCGGGCAATTCAGCTTCGTCGATTTCTGGGCCCGGCGTGCGCGGCGGATTTTGCCGGCGTTGTTCGCGATGATCGTCGCGGTGCTGGCGGTCGGCTGGTATTTGCTGGCACCGAAGGATTACGAGGAACTGGGGCGGTCGGTGCGTTACCAGGTGATGTTCGTGTCCAACATCCTGTTCATGCGCCAGGACGGCTATTTCGATGTCGCCTCCGATCTCAAACCTCTGCTGCACACCTGGTCGCTGGCGGTGGAGGAGCAGTTTTACATCGTCTTCCCGTTGCTGCTGACACTGCTGTCGAGTCGTCTGAAACATTGGCGGCCGGCGCTGTTCGGCGTATTGCTGCTGTCTTTTGGCTTGAGCGTGTGGGCCGTCGCCCATCATCCGGAAAAAGCCTTCTTCCTGCTGCCGATGCGTGCGTGGGAGCTATTGGCCGGTGCGATGCTGGCGGTAGTGCCCAAGTCTGCATGGCGTCTCAAGCCGATGGCGGCGCAGTGGCTGAGCCTGTTTGGCATGGTGCTGATCCTGTTGGCGGTGTTCGGTTATGACAAGGCCACGCCATTTCCTGGCGTCGCGGCGTTGCTGCCGGTGCTTGGCGTGGTGCTGATGATTTTGACCAACGGTCATCGTGAAACCTGGATTGGTCAGTTTTTGAGCAGTCGGATAATGGTAGGCCTCGGCCTGATTTCTTATTCCTGGTACCTGTGGCACTGGCCGGTGTTCGTATTCTCCCGCTATGCCAGCGTCAGTGAACCGGGTGCTTTCGACAGTGCCGGGTTGATTCTGCTGACGCTGGTGCTGGGTTATCTGTCGTGGAAGTTCGTCGAAACCCCGTTTCGTGAGCGTCGCCTGTTCGCTGGACGCCGGCAGATTCTGCTCGCCGGCGCCTGCGGTGTCCTGGTACTCGGCCTGGCCGGGCAGACCTTGCGATGGACCGACGGCATGCCGTGGCGTCTGTCTGACCAGGCCCTGCAATACGCCAAGGGGCGCGAATGGCGGCCAGAGCTCATGGCCTGCCTGGCCGATGACAAGACGCCGGATGACAAATTGTTCTGCCGTTATGGCGCGCAAAACCGCCTGCCCCCAGCGCTTGTCTGGGGCGATAGCCATGCCACGGCGTTGATTCCGGTTTTCAACGAGGGGGCCAAGATCCATGGTGTCAACGTGATGCTCGCCAGTTCTGCTGGTTGTTTGCCTGTCGAAGGCCTGGAGCATGATGCGCGTTGTGCGCGGTTCAATCGACGCGTTGAACAGGCCTTGAAGCCGCAAGCTGTCGCCGATGTGGTGTTGGTCGCGCACTGGAGCCTGTACCTCTACGGCGACGGCAAAGGTGATCTGGGCCACGCGCTGAAAAACACTGATGGGCATTACGACCGCGCCCGTGCCGAACAACGTCTGGCCGATGGCTTGCGTGCACGAGTCGCGCAATTGCGTGCCGGCGGGCATCGGGTCTGGCTGGTAAAAGAGGTGCCGTTGCAGGCCTTCAGTCCACCGTATCGTCTCACCCGTCTGGCAATGCTGGCCCGTCCTGTCGACGATGTCGGGCTGGCACTCGCAGAGCACCACACGCGCCAGGCATTCATCAGTCAATTGTTCGCACAACTGGCGCAAGACCCGGCGGTACAGGTGGTGGACCCGGCGCCGAGGTTATGTGATGCAAACGGCCTGTGCCGCGCCGAACGCGGCGGCTACTCGTTGTACACCGATGACAATCATCTCTCGGAAGTCGGTGCGCGGTGGGTGGCGCCGATCCTCGAACCGCTGTTTGTCAGTCTGCAAGCCGAGGTAAACCCGGGAAATGCATCCAGATAAGCAGCGATAAGCTGCCAGCGGCCGGCAGAGCAGGTAGGATGTACGCCTATTTTTCGAGTGCCATCATCAATGAAATTCAAGGATCTTCGGGATTTCGTGCAGCAGCTTGAGCAGCGCGGAGAGTTGAAACGCATCCAGATTCCCGTCTCTCCAGTGCTGGAGATGACCGAGGTGTGTGATCGCACGCTGCGTGCCAAAGGCCCGGCGCTGTTGTTCGAAAAGCCGACAGGCTATGACATCCCGGTGCTCGGCAACCTGTTCGGCACCCCCGAGCGGGTCGCCATGGGCATGGGGGCCGAGTCGGTCAGCGAGCTGCGCGAGATCGGCAAGCTGCTGGCGTTCCTCAAGGAACCCGAGCCGCCGAAAGGCCTGAAGGATGCCTGGTCCAAGCTGCCGATCTTCCGCAAGATCATTTCGATGGCGCCCAAAGTCGTCAAGGACGCGGTGTGTCAGGAAGTGGTCATCGAAGGCGACGACGTCGATCTGGCCATGCTGCCGGTGCAGACCTGCTGGCCGGGCGACGTCGGTCCGTTGATCACCTGGGGCCTGACCGTCACCAAAGGCCCGAACAAGGATCGCCAGAACCTCGGCATCTATCGTCAGCAGGTGATTGGCCGTAACAAGGTCATCATGCGCTGGCTGAGCCACCGTGGCGGCGCGCTGGATTACCGCGAGTGGTGCGAAAAGCACCCGGGCCAGCCGTTCCCGGTTTCCGTGGCCCTGGGCGCTGACCCGGCGACCATCCTCGGTGCCGTGACCCCGGTGCCCGACAGCCTTTCCGAATACGCCTTCGCAGGCCTGCTGCGCGGTAACCGCACTGAGCTGGTGAAGTGCCGTGGCAACGATCTGCAAGTGCCGGCCACCGCCGAAATCATCCTCGAGGGCGTGATCCATCCGGGCGAGATGGCCGATGAAGGCCCGTACGGCGACCATACCGGTTACTACAATGAAGTCGACAGCTTCCCGGTATTCACCGTCGAACGCATCACCCACCGGATCAAGCCGATCTACCACAGCACCTACACCGGCCGTCCGCCGGATGAGCCGGCAATCCTCGGCGTGGCATTGAACGAAGTGTTCGTGCCGATCCTGCAGAAGCAGTTCCCGGAGATCACCGACTTCTACCTGCCGCCCGAAGGCTGCTCGTACCGCATGGCCATCGTGACCATGAAGAAGTCGTATCCGGGCCATGCCAAGCGGGTAATGCTGGGTGTCTGGTCGTTTTTGCGACAGTTCATGTACACCAAGTTCGTTATCGTCACCGACGACGATATCAACGCCCGGGACTGGAACGACGTGATCTGGGCCATCACCACGCGCATGGACCCCAAGCGCGACACGGTGATGATCGACAACACGCCGATCGACTACTTGGACTTCGCCTCGCCGGTGTCCGGCCTGGGGTCGAAAATGGGCCTCGATGCCACGCATAAATGGCCGGGCGAAACTACCCGTGAATGGGGGCGGGTCATCGTCAAGGACGATGCCGTGACCCAGCGGATCGATGCCATCTGGAATCAGTTAGGAATAGATTGATGCGTGTAACCTTGCAGCCCTCCGGAGCAGTGCTTGAGACATTGCCCGGCGAGCGGATTCTCGATGGCGCGCGACGTCTGGGCTACGAATGCCCGCAAAGCTGCCGCAACGGCAATTGCCACGTGTGCGCGGCGCTGCTGGTGGAAGGACGGGTCGAGCAGGCCGGCGATGTGCGCGACCATGGCGAGTTCTACACTTGCATAGCGGAGCCGCTGGAAGACTGCATCGTGCTGTGGGATGGCGTGCTCGCGCTGGGAGAACTGCCGGTGCGCAGCGTGTCGTGTCAGGTCATTGAGTGCAAGGAGGTGGGCGGCGACACCTGGCGCGTGCGTCTGCGGGCTCCGGCCGGCAAACCGCCGCGCTACCACGCCGGTCAGTACCTGATGATCGAACGCGAGAACGGCGAAAAATCCGCCTTCTCTCTCGCCTCGGCCCCGCATGCGGGGCGCGACCTGGAAATCCACGTACTGGCGCGCGAATCCAGTGCGTTGAATCTGATTGAACAGCTGCAGCGCAACAACATGGTGCGGGTCGAATTGCCGTTTGGTGATACCCACCTGGAGGAGTTGCCGGACGGTCCTCTCGTGCTGATCGCCGCGGGTACCGGCATGGGCCAGGTCCATGGCCTGATCGAACATTGCCGGGCCTCGGGTTTCAAGCATCCGGTGCATCTGTATTGGGGCGTGCGTCGTCCTGAAGATTTTTATCAAATCGAGCATTGGGACGAATGGCTGAAGTTGCCCAACCTGTTCCTGCACAAGGTCGTCAGTGATCAATGCGGTTGGGAAGGGCGGTGCGGCATGTTGCATGAAGCGGTCTGTGAAGACTTCCCTGACCTCAAGCCGCTGCACGTATACGCCAGTGGCTCTCCGGCCATGGTCTACGGCACGCTGGATGCGCTGGTGGAAGCGGGGATGGACGCTCACCAGATGCGCGCCGACGTTTTTGCGTATGCCCCCAGATCCTGATATTGCCCCTCCACACTGTAGGAGCGAGACTGCTCGCGATGGACTCAAGAGCGCCGCGGACAGCCTGACTCCCCGCGTAATCGTTAACGATCATCGCGAGCAAGCTCGCTCCTACAGGTTATAACTCTCTATATAGCCTATCGGTATTTATAATCTTTTATAAATCTCGGTAGGTTATATCTCATTCAGGCATTTAAATAAGTGCGGTGCCATGGCATTCAAATTGCCTTAAAACTTATGTGCCTTATTGTTACAGCTGTGCGTTCTATTAAGTAATTCTTCACCCGCGGGGAGCTGAACGCTATTCGCCATGAGCGCCATTGAATCTGCTTTTTTGAATCTGGCTTACCCTCCGCGGCTCGATCTGGGACCGCAGCTCACTCACGAACAATTGCTCGGCTCGATGCAATCGACCATGGCGCGCCACAAGGGTGGGCCGGTCTGGTTGTTTGCGTATGGTTCGCTGATCTGGCGCCCTGAATGCACGGCGGTTGAGCGGGTTCGCGGCCGAGTGCATGGCTATCATCGCGGGTTGTACCTGTGGTCCCACGAACATCGCGGCACGCCGGAAATGCCCGGCCTGGTGTTTGGCCTGGACCGTGGCGGTTCTTGCAGCGGTTTCGCCTATCGCTTGCCAGAGGAGCAACTCGAAGCCTCGCTCTATGCACTTTGGCAGCGCGAGATGCCTTTCCCGTCCTACCGCCCGCACTGGCTCAACTGCCGTCTCGAAGATGGCAGCCAGGTACAGGCATTGGGTTTTGTGCTGGAGCGACACCTGCCCAGCTATGCTGGCAACTTGCCGGACCATGTGCTGAGCCATGTGTTCGAAAACGCCTGCGGGCGCTACGGCACCACTCGCGATTATGTCGAGCAGACCGCGCACGCCCTGCGCAGCCACGCCATGCCAGACCGGAATCTGGAGGCGCGGCTCAAGCGCTGTAAATCAAAGGCCGATCAAGCGAGTGCTTCGCGGCCCTGACTGGCGATTTGTTTGTGCCGTAGTGTCGGGGCCAGGAAGGCCATCGCCAACAGGCAGGCGCCGACCAGCAGCACGAAGCCGCCGTCCCAACCGAAATGGTCCACGGTGTAGCCCATTGCTGCACTGGCCGCGACCGAACCGCCCAAGTAACCGAACAGACCGGTAAAGCCCGCCGCCGTACCGGCCGCTTTCTTCGGTGCCAGTTCCAGTGCCTGCAGGCCGATCAGCATTACCGGGCCGTAGATCAGGAAGCCAATGGAAAGCAGCGCGATCATGTCGACCATCGGATTGCCGGCCGGGTTGAGCCAGTAAACCAGCGTCGCGACCGTCACCAATGCCATGAACACCATGCCGGTCAGGCCACGGTTGCCACGGAAGATCTTGTCCGACATCCAGCCGCACAGCAGCGTGCCCGGAATACCTGCCCACTCGTAGAAGAAGTACGCCCACGAGGTCTTATCCACCGTGAAACCCTTGGCTTCCTTGAGGTAGGTCGGCGCCCAGTCCAGTACGCCGTAGCGCAGCAGATAGACAAAGACGTTGGCCAGGGCGATGTACCAGAGCATTTTGTTGCGCAGCACGTATTTGACGAAGATTTCCTTGGCGCTGAATTCCTCTTCGTGGCTGGCGTCGTAGCCTTCCGGGTAGTCGTTCTTGTACTGCTCGATCGGCGGCAGGCCAACCGATTGAGGGGTGTCGCGCATGGTCACAAAGGCAAACACCGCTACCGCCAGCGCCACGGCTGCCGGTACGTAGAACGCGGCGTGCCAGTCATTGAACAGGCCCATGCCGATCAGGAACAGCGGGCCGATCAGGCCACCGCCGACGTTATGCGCCACGTTCCACACGGACACCACGCCGCCACGTTCCTTCTGCGACCACCAGTGCACCATGGTCCGGCCACTCGGCGGCCAACCCATGCCCTGCGCCCAGCCGTTGATGAACAGCAGAATGAACATCATGGTCACGCTGGACGTCGCCCACGGCGCGAAACCGAAAACGAACATCACCCCGGCCGACACTAACAGGCCGAACGGCAGGAAGAAGCGCGGGTTGGAGCGGTCGGACACCAGGCCCATCAGGAACTTCGACAGGCCGTAGGCAATCGCAATGGCGGACATCGCCAGACCCAACTGACCACGGGAGTAGCCCTCGTCGATCAGGTACGGCATGGCCAGGGAGAAGTTCTTGCGCAGCAGGTAGTAACCGGCATAGCCAATGAAAATGCCGGCGAAAATCTGCCAGCGCAGGCGTCGGTAGGTGCTGTCTATTTTTTCTTCAGGCAATGGAGCCTGATGTGCGGCAGGACGAAAGAAAGCAAACATTCAAGAGCTCCAGATTTCTTGTTTTGACTGCGGATACGAATGTTACAGTTTCGTTACCGAAAATAGCACCGGTTCTCATCGGCAAAACAGCGGAAATGTTGGATATCGCGCGTTCCTTTATGAACATGTCGCTCAGATGTAAGTGAGGGGCGTTGTAGGAAGCGTTACCTGTTTAGTTAGCGGGCGCTTGATGTACCTGAATTAGGGCGGGTCTTTAGGAAACGTCCTTCGTTTAAAGCGGAAGTCATGGCGTTATGCCGAATGCCCCGGCGCTTTAACCTTTTTGCTGTTGCCAGGTCTGGCGTTGCAGGCGAAGGGAGAGGGACATGCGGTGGTGGGTATGCGTGCTGTTGTTGGTGGCGTCCATGGATGTCAGGGCCGGGGAGGTGTTCCTGATACCCGAGAATAATCCGAAGCCGGTCTATCCGGTGGCGCTGCATCGGGCGGGTGTCACCGGCATGGTGCGTGTCAGTATGACGGTGAAGGCCGATGGATCAGTCAGTAATGCCGTTATTGTGCAAAGTGCACATCCCGAACTCGAAGAGGCGTCATTGGCCGCAGTCAACCAATGGCGATTCAAGCCGTGGACAATTACCGAGGATCAGCCTGCGCAAATCATTGTGGTCGCCCCCATGGAATACAGGCTGGACAGAGAACATTCCTTCCACGTCAACAAGGAATTGGAGCGGCTGAAATGCAGTGCTATTGCAGGGGCATCGTTGAACATTGCCACTTCCTCATGGGTGGACCTGCCGGTTTTCAGCTGGACCCGTAGTTACCTGACTCACTCGCTTTCACCGACGCAATTGCCGGAAGAGAAACGTCTGGCTCTGATTGCCAAGCTCAACGCCAGCGTGCGTTCGATTGTGCAGCGGTGTAACGCACATCCGGCGAGTCGGTATGTGCGGTTTTTGCCGGAGGAGATTCGGGTGTTGCTTTGACGGCAAAAAGAGCGCGGCTAAATGGCCGCGCTTTTTTACAGAGAGATTCAGCGAACCTGCACCACCACTTTCCCGACCGCTTTACGCTGGCCAAGGTCATTGATCGCCTGCGCCGCATTGCTCAGCGGATACACCTGGGACACCAGCGGCTTGAGCTTGCCTTCGGCAAACCAGCCAAACAGTTGCTGGAAGTTCGCCGCGTTGTCCTGCGGTTGGCGTTGGGCGAACGAACCCCAGAACACGCCGAGCACTGCCGCGCCTTTGAGCAGAGCCAGGTTGACCGGCAATTCGGGAATGCGCCCGCTGGCGAAGCCGACCACCAGCAGTCGGCCGTTCCAGGCGATGGCGCGGATGGCCTGGTCGAACAGGTCGCCGCCGACCGGGTCGTAGATCACGTCGGCGCCCTGGCCGTCGGTCAGGCGCTTGATTTCGTCCTTCAGGCTGGTTTCGCTGTAGTTGATCAGTTCGTCGGCGCCGGCGGCCTTGGCCACGGCGAGTTTCTCTGCGCTGCTGGCCGCGGCGATCACCCTGGCGCCCATGGCTTTGCCGATCTCTACTGCCGCGAGGCCGACGCCACCAGAAGCACCGAGCACCAGCAGGGTTTCACCCGGTTGCAGGTTGCCGCGTTGCTTGAGCGCGTGCATCGAGGTGCCATAAGTCATGCTGAAGGCAGCGGCGGTGTTGAAGTCCATCGATGGCGGGATCGGCAGCACGTTGTAGCCCGGCACGGCGACCTGCTCGGCAAAGCTGCCCCAGCCGGTCAGGGCCATGACCCGGTCACCGACTTTCAAGTGACTGACTTTTTCACCCACTGCGCTGACCACGCCGGCCGCTTCACCACCCGGTGAAAACGGGAAGGGCGGCTTGAACTGGTATTTGCCCTCGATGATCAACGTGTCGGGGAAGTTGACCCCGGCGGCGTGCACCTCCAGCAGGATTTCATTTTTCTTCGCGACAGGACTGGCGACGTCTTCCAGCACCAGCGATTCGGCAGGGCCGAAGGCTTTGCACAGCACGGCTTTCATCAGGGCTATTCCTTTGGGAGTGATGGCCGATAAGTGTAGGTGTGTGGGTCGACGGGTCAACGAGCATGCCCGGCCCTGATAGTCAGCCATAAGCTTGTGCTTGCGCGGCGGGTCGTTATGCTAGGCCGCAAACCGGATAAGGAGCGAATTTTGAAAGCGTGGATCATGTTGATGCTGGCCCTGTTTCTGCCTGTGGCAGCGGTGGCCGAAGAAGCCAAAGAAGATGCTGCTCCGAAGGTCAGCTACATCACCCTGAGCCCGCCGTTCGTGGGTAACTACGGGTTGGACGGCACGCCGAAACTGAAGGTCTACAAGGCTGATGTGGCGTTACGAGTGACCGGTGACGAGGCCGCCAAAGCGGTGAAGGCCAATGAGCCGTTGATCCGCAATCAATTGGTCGCGCTGTTCGCCCAGCAGACCACCGAAACGATGAACAACGTCGAGGCCAAGGAGAAACTGCGTCAGGAAGCGCTGAAGCAGGCCCAGCAGGTGATGAACGATGAAACCGGTAAGCCGGTGGTTGAGGATCTGTTGTTCAACAACCTGATCATTCAGTAACTCTTTTATTGCCTGTGCCGCCGTCTTCGCGAGCAGGCTCGCTCCCACAGGGGATCTTCAGTGAATGTAGATCCAGTGTGGGAGCGAGCCTGCTCGCGATAGCATTCTAAAGATGCTGCAAATCCTACGGTTTTAGGGCAATCACCGCCGCCCACTGCTCCGTCGTCACCGGCATCACCGATAACCGCGAGCCTTTCTGCACCAGCGGCAACTCAGCCAGCGCTGTCTGCTGCTTCAGATAATCCAGTTTCAGCACCCGGGCAAAGGTCTCGACATGCGCGACATCAATCGCGCTCCAGGCGTTTTTGTCCGCAGTTGCCTTGGGGTCGTAGTAATGACTTTCCGGCTCCAGCGCCGTCGGGTCCGGATACGCGGCTTCGACAATCCTGCCGATTCCGGCGATGCCCGGCTCAGGGCAGCTGGAATGATAGAAAAAGAACTCATCCCCCACCGCCATGGCCCGCAGGAAATTGCGTGCCTGATAGTTGCGAACCCCGTCCCAGCGCGCTTTGCCGAGCTTTTCCAGCCCTTTGATCGAGAGTTCGTCGGGCTCGGATTTCATCAGCCAATAGGCCATGTCTTTTGCTCCTTGCGTGGTGATTGAGCAGCTTGTCGGCGATTTTATGACAAACCGACAGTCGGTTGGCGTCAGCATTTGCGCAGCGGTTCACGTTGTCGCAAAATGCCGGCCTTTAAAGCTTGACGCTGCTGCACGGCCTACAAACGGAAACCGCTGCTGTCATCGTGTTGATGTGCCTTTGGGGGGCAATCGATGAAACGCAAACCGGATTTACTATGGATTTTGGTCATTTTGTTTGGCCTTGGCGTCGTGACCACTGGCTATGCCCAAAGCCTGTGGGCCAACAAGACCGATGCACCGGTCGAGCTCGCCCAATTGCAGCAACAGTCGACAGCCTTCAAGCGCTGATCCTGTTGCCTCGGCGCCGCTGATCGAAGTGGCGCCTAGCCTGCGTAATACCAGGCCTTGTCCGTCACCGTTCCTTGCAGCGGCACATCCCAGCTCGCCTGAGCCAATCGCGCCACCTTCTGACATTCATGGGCCAGCCCCAGCAGCGTCGGCTTGCGCCAGTCGTTTCGTCGCGCCAGGTAGGCCAGGCTCCGGTCGTAGAAGCCACCGCCCATCCCCAGGCGTCCGCCGACATCGTCAAAACCCACCAATGGCAACAGCACCAGATCCAGTGCCCAGATTTTGCGCTGCCGGGCGAGGTTGGCCCGAGGTTCGAGAATGCGGAAGCGGTTGGGTTTGAGTTTTTCCCCGGGACGGATGCGCTGGAACACCATTTTGGTTCGTGGCCAGGCGCTCAGCACCGGTAGATAGGTGGCTTTGCCCCGGCGTTGTGCGGCGCGCAGCAACAGGCGCGGATCGATTTCACCGTCGGTGGGCAAGTAGAGGGAGATGTGCCGGGCGCGACGGAACAGCGGTTGCTGGGCCAATTGCTTGTACAGCCCGCGAGCGGCCTGGCGCTGCTGACTGGGAGTCAGTGCGCGGCGGGCCTTGCGCAGCATGCGTCGAAGTTGCGGGCGGGGGAGCAGCGCAGGTTCGGTCATGTATTCGGGCTTCAACAGTGCGGATACGTGAAGCGTACCCGTAAAAACGCCAATGCCGGTATCAAAACCGGCATTGGACTGAAATCAGGCTCCCCGAATGTGCCGCTGTCGACTTAGCCCTTGAACCCGAAAGTTCAAGGTGGAAGATGCAGTAGGCTTTAAGGCTTTCCGTCTAGCGGACATGCACACCAGCCCAACGTGCAACCTCCAGGGTATAGCAAATCGGCTCAGGGACATCGCCAACTGGCAAGCACCCCAGGGAGTGAGGGGATTATACCGCAAGCGGCGGCGCGAATCAGCCTTTGGTGACGTCCGGATCGGTGGCGAGTGCCAGATCGACGCGATCGAGCAGGTCACGCACCTGTTCGCGGGTCGAACCGCTGGCCTGGATATCCGGGCGTTCTTCCTTGTGCAGCAGGTCATGGGTGATGTTCAGCGCGGCCATCACGGCGATACGGTCGGCACCGATGACTTTTCCGCTGCTGCGGATCTCGCGCATCTTGCCGTCCAGATAACGGGCGGCGCTGACCAGATTGCTGCGCTCTTCCTGAGGGCAGATGATCGAATACTCTTTGTCGAGGATCTGCACGGTGACGCTATTGCTTGAACTCATGAGTCTTGCTCCAGGGCCTTGAGGCGCGAAATCATCGATTCGACCTTACGCCGGGCGATTTCGTTTTTTTCAATGAGGTGCGCGCGTTCCTCGCGCCAGGTCTTTTCCTGAGCTAGTAAGAGTCCGTTTTGACTCTTAAGTTGCTCGACTCGTGTAATCAGCAGCTCGAGTCTGGCCATCAGCGCTTGCAGGTCGGTGTCTTCCATTGTCTTCACTGTCTGATGGGTGTTGGACTTGTAGGAGCGAGCTTGCTCGCGATGAACCTGGGAGCACCGCGGGGCGTCAGGTACCCAGCGTTATCGTTGGCGACCATCGCGAGCAAGCTCGCTCCTACAGGGGTAGTCGATGTAGGATACAAGGCCTTCATTCTAGACATAGCGCCGTCTGGCGCCTAGCTGCCCATGACCATTCAGAATTCCCCGTACCAAGCCTTCGCCACCCTGCTGACTTCCAGCGGTCACAACGTCTCGCCTGCCGAACTGCACGGCCTGTTGCTCGGCCGCAGCTGCGCCGGCGCCGGTTTCGACGCCGAAGGCTGGTTGATCGACGCCGCCGAACTGCTCGAAAGCGAGCCTCAGGACAACGTTCGCAACGCCCTGATCGGCCTGCAAGAGATGGTAAAAGGCGAGCTCACCGGCGATGACGTGACCGTCGTTCTGCTGCTGCCGACCGACGATGCGCCGCTAGCCGACCGTGCCGCCGCACTGGGCCAGTGGTGCCAGGGTTTCCTCAGCGGCTTCGGCCTGAACTGCCGTGACAGCAGCGCCCTGAGCACCGAGGCCACCGAGGTGCTGCAGGATCTGGCGGCCATTTCCCAGGTGCAAGATGCCCTGGAAGAGTCCGACGACGGTGAAAACGACTATATGGAAGTCATGGAGTACCTGCGCGTCGCACCGCTGCTGCTGTTCTCCGAGACCAAAAAAGACGTGCCGGCCGCCGCCAAACCGTCTTTGCATTAATCGTAAGAAAGGGAAAACCATCTGCCCATGATCCATATCCCGAAATCGGAATACAGCCGTCGCCGCAAGGCCCTGATGGCGCAGATGGAACCCAACAGCATCGCCATCCTGCCCGCTGCCGCGGTGGCCATTCGTAACCGCGATGTCGAGCACGTCTACCGCCAGGACAGCGACTTCCAGTACCTCAGCGGTTTTCCCGAGCCCCAGGCCGTACTGGTGCTGATGCCGGGGCGCGTGCATGGCGAATACATCCTGTTCTGCCGCGAACGTAACGCCGAGCGCGAGCTGTGGGATGGCCTGCGTGCCGGGCAAGAGGGCGCTATTCGCGACTTCGGCGCCGATGACGCCTTTCCGATCACTGATATCGACGACATCCTGCCGGGCCTGATCGAAGGCCGTGACCGGGTGTATTCGGCCATGGGCAGCAACCCCGAATTCGACCGCCACCTGATGGAGTGGATCAACGTGATCCGCTCCAAGGCCAACCTCGGTGCCCAGCCGCCGAACGAATTCGTTGCCCTGGATCATCTGCTGCACGACATGCGCCTGTATAAATCGGCGGCAGAAGTGAAAGTGATGCGCGAAGCGGCGCGGATTTCCGCCCAGGCGCATGTACGGGCCATGCAGGCCTGTCGCGCCGGGTTGCACGAATTCAGCCTGGAAGCCGAGCTCGATTACGAATTCCGCAAGGGCGGGGCGAAGATGCCGGCCTACGGGTCGATCGTCGCGGCGGGGCGCAACAGCTGCATCCTGCATTACCAGCAGAATGACGCGGTGCTCAAGGAGGGTGATCTGGTGCTGATCGACGCCGGATGCGAGATCGACTGCTACGCCAGCGACATCACCCGAACCTTTCCGGTCAGCGGCAAGTATTCAGCGGAACAGAAAGCGATTTACGAATTGGTGCTGGCCTCCCAGGAAGCCGCCTTTGCCGAAATCGCCCCGAACAAGCACTGGAACCAGGCGCACGAGGCCACGGTTCGGGTCATCACCGCCGGGCTGGTCAAGCTGGGGTTGCTGCGGGGCGACGTTGACGAACTGATCGCCAGCGAAGCCTACAAGGCATTTTACATGCACCGCGCCGGCCATTGGCTGGGCATGGATGTGCATGACGTCGGCGAATACAAGGTCGGCGGTGAGTGGCGCGTGCTGGAAGTCGGCATGGCGCTGACTGTGGAGCCGGGGATCTATATTGCCCCGGACAACCAGAATGTTGCGAAGAAATGGCGCGGCATTGGCGTGCGCATCGAGGACGACGTAGTGGTCACCAAAACCGGCTGTGAAATATTGACGAGCGGCGTGCCGAAAACTGTCGCCGAGATCGAGGCCCTGATGGCCGCCGCGCGGACACAGGCAGCATGAGTCGCGTCAACCTGGCAATTATCGGTGGCGGGCTGGTCGGTGCAAGCCTGGCACTGGCGCTTCAGGCCGGGGCCAAGGCCCGGGGTTGGAAGATCGTGTTGATCGAGCCGTTCGCCCCTGGCGACAGCTATCAACCGAGTTACGATGCCCGTTCCTCGGCGTTGTCCTTCGGCTCGCGGCAAATCTATCAACGGCTGAGCGTCTGGCAAGAAGTCTCGCGCCGCGCCGAGCCGATCAAGCAGATTCATGTTTCCGACCGTGGGCGCTTCTCCACCGCCCGTTTGTCGGCGATGGAAGAGGGTGTTCCAGCGCTGGGTTATGTCGTTGAAAATGCCTGGCTCGGCCAATGCCTGTGGCAAGGCCTGGACAAGGACGTGATCAGTTGGCGTTGCCCGGCGGAAGTCACCCGCATGGAGCCGCTGACCGACGGCTACCGCCTGACCCTCAACGATGAAACCACCCTGGAATGCGACCTTGCGGTGCTCGCCGATGGCGGGCGCTCCGGCTTGCGCGAGCAACTGGGGATCGGCATCCGCAAGCGTCCGTACAACCAGAGCGCGCTGATCGCCAACATCACCCCGAGCGAAGCCCACAACGGCATGGCCTTCGAGCGTTTCACCGACGAAGGCCCGATGGCGTTGCTGCCGCTCCCGGATAATCGCTGCGCACTGGTCTGGACCCGCCTGGGCATGGACGCGCAACGGCTGGCGGCCCTCGATGAGCGCAGTTTCCTCAGCGAGTTGCAGGGTGTGTTCGGTTATCGCCTAGGCACATTGAAGCAGGTCGGTGCGCGGCATCTGTATCCGCTGACACTGGTCGAGGCCGAAGAACAGGTGCGCCCGCATCTGGCCATTCTCGGCAACGCGGCGCACAGCCTGCATCCGATTGCCGGCCAGGGGTTCAACCTGTCCCTGCGCGATGCCCAGGCCCTGGCCGATGCCTTGCTCGCCAGTGAGAAACCTTTGGGCGACTTCGCCACGTTACAGGCCTATCGCGAACGCCAGCGTCTCGATCAGGACCTCACCGTGGGTTTCTCCGATCAGGTTACGCGCCTGTTCGGCAGCACCCAGCCGTTGGTGTCCCTGGGTCGCAACATCGGCTTGCTCGGCCTGGATCTGCTGCCACCGGCCAAACGCTGGTTTGCCCGGCAGGCGATGGGGCTGGGTACGCGACCGGATGCGTGACTGGCTGATCCGCGGACTCGGCAAGGCGCGATTGATAAAAATACCTGCCTGCAGGTTCGACATTCATGACGGCTCCTGCCACTTGGTGGCGTGTGTCGGGAAAACCCTTTACGTGCGGCTCAAGCCGCAAGAGAGACAGGCTTAAAGCATGGAAATGCGCGCAGATCTGCTGATTGTCGGGGCCGGAATGGTCGGCAGCGCCCTGGCGCTGGCGTTGCAGGACAGCGGGCTGGAAGTCCTGCTGCTGGACGGCAGCCCCATGAGCGTCAAACCGTTCAACGCGCAGGCTGCGTTTGAGCCGCGGGTGAGCGCCTTGTCGGCCGCCAGCCAGCGGATTCTCGAGCGCCTTGGCGTGTGGGAAGGCATCGCCGGGCGACGCAGCAGCCCCTATACCGACATGCAGGTCTGGGATGGCAGCGGCACCGGGCAAATCCACTTCTCGGCGGCCAGCGTGCATGCCGAAGTGCTGGGGCATATCGTCGAAAACCGCGTGGTCCAGGATGCCTTGCTCGAGCGCTTGCACGATTGCGACCTGGGGCTGCTGGCCAATGCGCGGCTGGAGCAGATGCGCCGCTCCGGCGACGACTGGCTGCTGACCCTGGCCGACGGCCGCACCTTGCGTGCACCGCTGGTGATCGCGGCGGATGGCGCCAACTCGGCGGTGCGACGCCTGGCCGGTGTGGCGACCCGCGAATGGGATTATCTGCACCATGCCATCGTCACCAGTGTGCGTTGTGCCAAGCCGCATCAGATGACGGCCTGGCAACGCTTCACCGATAACGGTCCGTTGGCGTTTCTGCCGCTGGAGCGAGACGGCCAACAAGATTGGTGTTCGATCGTCTGGTCGACCACACCCGGCGAAGCCGAACGTTTGATGGCGATGGATGAACAAGGTTTCTGCAAGGAACTGGAGCGGGCCTTCGAAGGTCGGCTCGGCGAGGTGCTCAGCGCCGACCCGCGCCTGTGTGTGCCTCTGCGCCAGCGGCATGCCAAGCGTTATGTGGCTGAAGGCCTGGCATTGATCGGCGACGCGGCCCACACCATTCACCCGTTGGCCGGGCAGGGGGTGAATCTCGGATTCCTCGATGCCGCCGTATTGGCAGAAGTGTTGCTGCAAGCGGCAACGCGTGGCGAACGCCTGGCTGATGTGAAAGTCCTTAGCCGTTACGAGCGTCGACGCATGCCCCACAACCTGGCGCTGATGGCCGCAATGGAAGGCTTTGAGCGCTTGTTCCAGGCCGATCCGTTGCCGGTGCGTTGGTTGCGTAATACCGGGTTGAAAATGGTCGAGAAAATGCCGGAAGCCAAGGCGTTGTTCGTGCGGGAAGCGCTGGGGTTGACCGGGGATTTGCCGGCGCTTGCCAAAGCCTGACTTCTATATTGAGGCTGATGGCCTCTTCGCGAGCAGGCTCGCTCCCACCCTGGAATGCATTTCAAATGTGGGAGCGAGCCTGCTCGCGAAGACGGCGGCACATTCGCCCTCAATTTCTGCTTGTGCAACATCCGGTAACTCCTCCGCTGCCAGCTTCGATTGAGAAGCTAAATGTGAGTCCTTATCATTTGCCCTCATTTTTCAATCGAGAGACCGCTCCCATGTTGGCACCGAAGCGTCTACTGACTGCACTGGCCTTGACCCTGATCGGCAGCACCGCCGCCCAGGCCGCTGACGAGGTGGTGGTCTACTCCTCGCGAATCGACGAGCTGATCAAGCCAGTATTCGATGCCTACACCGCCAAGACTGGCGTGAAGGTGAAGTTCATCACCGACAAGGAAGCGCCGCTGATGCAGCGGCTCAAGGCCGAAGGCGCGAACACGCCGGCCGACCTGCTGCTCACCGTCGATGCCGGCAACCTCTGGCAAGCCGAGCAGATGGGCATCCTCCAGCCGTTCACCTCGAAAACCATCGACGCCAACATTCCGCTGCAGTACCGGGCCGCCTCCCATGCCTGGACCGGCCTGAGCCTGCGGGCGCGGACCATTGCCTACTCCACTGATCGGGTGAAGCCGGGTGAACTGACCACCTACGAAGCGCTGGCCGACAAGCAATGGGAAGGCCGGCTGTGCCTGCGCACGGCGAAGAAGGTCTATAACCAGTCCCTGACCGCGACCATGATCGAAGTGCACGGCGCTGATAAGACCGAGGAAATCCTCAAGGGCTGGGTCAAGAACCTCTCCACTGACGTGTTCTCCGACGACACCGCCGTGCTGGAAGCGATCAACGCCGGTCAGTGCGACGTTGGTATCGTCAACACCTACTACTACGGCCGCCTGCACAAGCAGAGGCCAGACCTGCCGGTGAAACTGTTCTGGCCGAACCAGGCTGACCGTGGCGTACACATCAACCTGTCGGGTATCGGCCTGACCCAGCACGCGCCACACCCGGAAGCGGCCAAGGCCCTGGTGGAGTGGATGACCACCCCTGAAGCGCAGAAAATCTTTGCCGACGTGAACCAGGAGTTCCCGGCGAACCCGGCCGTGCAGCCATCGGCTGAAGTCGCCGCATGGGGCAAGTTCATCGCTGATACCTTGCCTGTGGAAATCGCCGGCAAGCGCCAGGCCGAGGCGATTCGCCTGATGGACAAGGCTGGCTGGAACTAAGTCGCCCTATATACTGCGCCCCGCCTATGCGGGGCGTTTGTTTTTGCGTTGCGCGCCTCTGACGATGTAGGAGCGAGCTTGCTCGCGATGAGCGTCAGGGCACCGCGGACCGTCAGGTTCCCCGCGTTATCGTTGACGTTTTTCGCGAGCAAGCTCGCTCCTACAGTGTCGATCTCATCCATTAGATAGTAGAGAACCAAGCCTTTGGCCCATCCCGCCCAACGCCGCTGGTATCCAGTCGTCTTCGCCATCGCTGCGCTGGTCCTGTTGCCCCTGAGCGTTCTGCTGCTTTCCTGGCAAACCGTCGATCAACAGATCTGGTCCCATCTCTGGGACACACAGATGCCGCGTTTGCTGGGCAATACCTTGACCCTGGTGCTAGGCGTCGGTGTCGGCGTGACAGTCCTGGGTGTCAGCCTGGCATGGCTCACCAGCCTTTGCGAATTCCCCGGCCGGCGCTGGCTGGACTGGGCTCTGATGCTGCCCTTCGCGATCCCGGCCTATGTGCTGGCCTTTGTTTTCGTCGGCCTGCTGGATTTCGCCGGGCCCGTGCAGACCTTGCTACGAGAGTGGTTTGGCAGTGGTCTGCGGCTGCCGCGCGTGCGTTCCACGGGCGGTGTGATTGTGGTGCTGGTGCTGGTTTTCTATCCCTATGTCTATCTGCTGGCGCGCACGGCTTTCCTCGCCCAGGGCAAAGGCCTGATGGAAGCCGCGCGGGTCCTTGGCCAATCGCCCTGGCAAGCGTTCTGGCGGGTGGCGTTGCCCATGGCACGACCAGCCATTGGCGCGGGCGTGGCATTGGCGCTGATGGAAACCCTGGCGGACTTCGGCGCCGTGTCGGTGTTCAACTTCGATACCTTCACCACTGCCATCTACAAGACCTGGTACGGTTTTTTCAGCCTGTCGTCCGCCGCGCAACTGGCCAGTCTGTTGCTGCTGGTGGTGATGCTCATGCTCTACGGCGAACGGCGTGCCCGTGGGGTCAACCGGGCGAGCAACGAGCGACCACGGGTCAAGGCGCTGTATCACTTGCGAGGCCTCAAGGCATTGGCGGCGACGACTTGGTGCGGTCTGGTGTTCGCCTGCGCTTTTGTTATCCCGATGCTGCAGTTGGCAGTGTGGTTCTGGCTGCGCGGGCGCTTCGATCTCGACGAGCGCTACACCGGGTTGATCGTCCACACCTTGTACCTGGGGGCGATGGCGGCGTTGATCACCGTCAGCGTCGCCTTGTTACTGGCGTTTGCCCGACGACTGGCACCCACCCGGGTCATTCGTTCCGGGATCAGCCTGGCCAACCTGGGCTACGCCTTGCCTGGTTCGGTGCTGGCGGTGTCGATCATGCTGGCGTTCAGTTACCTGGATCGCGAGCTGGTGATCCCGCTCTCGGGCTGGCTCGGTGGCGCGGGCAAGCCGCTGCTGCTGGGCAGTCTGTCGGCGTTGCTGCTGGCCTATCTGGTGCGCTTCATTGCAGTGGCCTACGGGCCGCTGGAAAGCAGTCTGGCGCGTATACGGCCATCTTTGCCCGAAGCGGCACGTAGCCTTGGCGTCAGTGGGCCACGACTGTTTTTCAAAGTGTATCTGCCATTATTGCTACCCGGCACGTTGAGCGCCGCGCTGCTGGTGTTCGTCGATGTGCTCAAGGAAATGCCCGCGACCCTGCTGATGCGCCCGTTTGGTTGGGACACGCTGGCGGTGCGAATCTTCGAAATGACCAGCGAAGGCGAATGGGCCCGGGCGTCTTTGCCGGCATTGACCCTGGTGCTGGTCGGGCTGTTACCGGTCATCGGATTGATCCGGCGCTCAGCACATCGAAACAGCTAGGTGTCAGTCCTACACCTTGCGGCTACAATGCGCGGCATTCGGTGCGGTCCGTCTGACAGATCAGGTGGCTGAAATCGGTTGAAGGCCCTTTGTATCAAGGCATTCAGTCCGTGCAGCGCTTGTCCGCACCTTCGCCACGCCCGGAAGGAGAAACCCATGGGACAGCGTACGCCTCTGTACGACCTTCATCTCGCACTCGGCGCGAAGATGGTCGATTTTGGCGGTTGGGACATGCCTCTGCATTATGGATCGCAGGTCGAGGAGCACCATCAGGTGCGCCGCGATTGCGGTGTCTTCGATGTATCCCACATGACCGTAATCGACGTCGGCGGCGCCCAGGCCAAAGCCTGGCTTCAGCATTTGCTGGCCAATGATGTCGAACGCCTGCACAGCCCCGGCCGTGCGTTGTACAGCACCATGCTCAACGAGCAGGGCGGCATCGTCGACGACATGATCGTCTATCGTCTCGATGAGGGTTATCGTCTGGTGGTGAATGCCTCCACCCGCGACCAGGACATGGCGTGGATGCAAGCCCATCTCAACGGTTTCGACGTGCAACTTCGCGAGCGTTCCGAGTTGGCGATGCTGGCCATCCAGGGCCCCCACGCCCGGCAGAAAATTGCCGAACTGGTCAGCCAGTCCCGCGGCAACCTGATCCAGCTCCTCAAGCCCTTCGAAGGCCTGTCCGATGGTGACTGGTTCATCGCGCGCACCGGTTATACCGGCGAAGACGGCCTGGAAATCATTCTGCCGGCCGATCAGGCGCCAGGCTTCTTCAACGATCTGGTCGGAGCCGGGATTTCTCCCATCGGCCTCGGCGCGCGGGATACCTTGCGGGTCGAAGCCGGCATGAACCTTTACGGCCAGGACATCCAGCAAGACATTTCACCGTTGGCCTCCAATATGGCCTGGACCATCGCCTGGGAACCCGCCACCCGGCAGTTCATCGGGCGCAAGGCCCTGGAAGCCGAAAAGGCCGCCGGTGTACAGCACAAACTGGTCGGTCTGGTCCTTGAAGAACGTGGTGTTTTGCGCGCTCATCAAGTGGTCCGCATCGCCGATGTTGGCGAAGGGGAGATCACCAGTGGTAGTTTCTCTCCTACGCTTAGCAAGTCGATTGCACTGGCGCGCGTGCCGATGGCAACAGCCGACCGCGCTGAAGTGGAAATCCGTGGCAAGTGGTACCCGGTCCGGGTGGTCAAACCGACCTTCGTACGTCACGGCAAAACCTTGATCTAACCTTTTCTGGCGGGCATGACCGCCGACCCTTTTCCTGAGGACACAGAACATGAGCAATATCCCTGCCGACCTGCGTTTTGCCGAAAGTCACGAATGGGCACGTCTGGAAGCCGATGGCACCGTCACCGTGGGCATCAGCGATCACGCGCAGGAAGCGCTGGGTGACGTGGTGTTTGTCGAGCTGACTGAAGTCGGCAACGTGTTTGCCGCCGGTGATCAGTCGGGTGTCGTTGAGTCGGTTAAAGCAGCTTCCGACATTTATGCACCGATCAGCGGTGAAGTGATCGCGGTCAACGAAGCGCTGAGCGGCGAGCCTGAGCTGCTCAACTCCGATCCGTACGGCGCGTGGATCTTCAAGCTCAAGCCAAGCGATACCGCCGAGCTGGAAAAACTGCTGGATGCCGCCGGCTACAAGGCCGCCATCGGCGAATAAGCTTCAAGCGTCACCCCCAAAGCCCCGACCCGTCGGGGCTTTTTTTTGCCTGACAAATCCTTACCTGTAGGAGCGAGCCTGCTCGCGATGGTCGTCAACGATGGCGCTGGAAGCCTGACACCGCGCGGTGTTCTTAGGTTCATCGCGAGCAGGCTGAACTGGTCAAGTAATCCCGGACACCGGTTACGGTGTTTATGCCGCTTTTTGCTCCATGGCTATTGGCGACAGATAGTTGTTGTAGCTGTGGAGCCTGGTGCGGTTGTAGTACATGAAGAAGCGCACCATATCGGTTTTTGCTTCCTCGATCTTGCTGTAACCACTGCGAGGCACCCATTCTGATTTCAGCGTGCCGAAAAACCGCTCTGTTGGAGCGTTGTCCCAGCACTGCCCGCGATGACTCATGCTTTGCAATATGTCACGACGCTTCAGTTCTTCTTGAAACTTGCGGCTGGTGTACTGACAGCCCTGATCCGAATGGAACATCAGTCCCGGAGGACACGTTCGAACCTCTGCTGCCATGCGTAGCGCCTTGCTGACCAAGTGGGCGTCATTGACCAGCGAAAACGCCCAGCCAATGACGCGGCGAGCAAACAAGTCGATCACGATGGCCAGATGAACCCAGCGTTTGCCCACCATCAAGCTGGTAACGTCGCCACACCAAACCTGATCGACTGCAGCCGGCTTGAAATTGCGCTTGAGCCGATTGGGCGCGACAAATGCTTCAACGCCTTTGGATCTGAATGGGTGAGGCTGACGTTGTTTACTGACAATGTTGGCCTCCCTCATCAGCACTCTGACAAGGCCTCTTCCGATCGCGATGTTTTGGGACTTCAGGTTCTTGCTGATCATTCTGGAACCCATGGCTTCCCGGCTTTCGCTGTGCAGTTCAACCACTTTCAGCTTGAGCTCTTCGCGTCTGATCCGCGGTTTGGCTCGCCGCTGAAGCCACTCATAAAAGCTGCTGCGCTTCACCTCGAAAACACGACACACAATGGCAGTCGGGAATGACTCTCTTAGTTCCGCAATCATCGAAAACGATCGGGATCCGACATCAAGAGAGCGGTAGCCTTTTTTAAGATCTCGGCTTCCATCTCCATGCGCTTGATCTTGGCCTTTAGTTCCTGGATCTGCCGTTGATCTTCGGTAATCGCCTTGGTGCCCTTGACGGGCTGTCCCTCGCGTTCCTTGCGAACCTGATCGACCCAGCGCCGTAAAGCGGTGGGCCCGATGTCCAGCGATGCACACACGTCTGGAACCGGGCAGTTATCATCAAGCACCATGCTGGCAGCATGCAGCTTGAATTCGCGGGTATAGACCTTTCTTTCGTTCATGGAACCTCCAAGTTGGCGAAATCATATCGCCCTTAAGAGGTGTCCGGAATTATTAGGCCAGTTCAGGCTCGCTCCTACAGGATTCGCGTCCGGTACTGGCTGCTATGCTGGTTTGACCGTGTTGCATCGACGCTGAGCGCCAGTCAAGAGAGAGCCCGTCATGTCCCAATTGCCGTCCCTGAGCCAGTTACGCGACCCCAATGCCTTTCTGCGCCGCCACCTCGGGCCCGATGCCGCCGAGCAACAGGCGATGCTCGACAGCCTCGGCCTGGGCAGTCGGGTCGAATTGATCGAGCAAACGGTGCCGCCGGGCATCCGCCTCAACCGGGCGCTGGACCTGCCCCCGGCACTCGATGAAGAGGCCGCGCTGGCCAAACTGCGCGGTTATGCCGAGCAGAACCAGGTCTGGACCAGCCTGATCGGCATGGGCTACCACGGCACCCTTACACCGGCGGTCATTGTGCGTAATGTGCTGGAAAATCCCGGCTGGTACACCGCGTACACCCCCTATCAGCCAGAGATCGCCCAAGGGCGGCTCGAAGCGCTGCTGAACTTCCAGCAACTGACCATCGACCTGACCGGCCTGGAGCTGGCCAATGCCTCGCTGCTCGATGAAGCCACCGCCGCGGCGGAAGCCATGGCCCTGGCCAAGCGGGTCGCCAAGTCCAAAAGCAACCTGTTCTTTGTCGACGAAAACTGCCACCCGCAAACCATTTCCGTGGTGCAGACCCGCGCTGAGGGTTTCGGTTTCGACCTGATCGTCGACGCTGTGGATAACTTGAAGCAGCACCAGGTGTTCGGCGCGTTGCTGCAATACCCCGACACTCACGGTGAAATCCACGACCTGCGGCCGCTGATCGATCACCTGCATGCGCAACAGGCCCTGGCCTGTGTCGCCACGGATTTGCTGAGCCTGTTGTTGCTGACCCCACCGGGTGAACTGGGTGCCGATGTGGTGTTCGGCTCGTCCCAGCGATTTGGCGTGCCCATGGGCTACGGCGGGCCTCACGCGGCATTTTTTGCCAGCCGCGATGAATACAAGCGAGCGATTCCCGGGAGGATCATCGGTGTTTCGAAAGATGCGCGGGGCAACACCGCCCTGCGCATGGCCCTGCAAACCCGCGAGCAACACATCCGCCGGGAGAAGGCCAACTCCAACATCTGCACGGCCCAGGTGCTGCTGGCCAATATCGCCAGTTTCTATGCGGTCTACCACGGCCCCGAAGGGCTCAAGCGGATCGCCCAGCGGGTTCACCGGCTGACCTGCATCCTGGCCGCCGGGCTTGAGCGCAACGGTATCACGCGGGTCAACCGGCACTTCTTCGACACCCTGACCCTGGAAGTCGGCGGAGCTCAGACCGCGATCATCGACAGTGCCCGGGCCGCGCAGATCAACCTGCGTATTCTCGGGCGCGGCCAACTGGGCCTGAGCCTCGACGAGACTTGCGACGAAGGCACCGTGGCGAAGCTGTTCGATGTGTTCCTGGGGGCCGATCACGGGCTGAGCATCGATGACCTGGATGCCGAGGTCCTGCCTGGCGGAATTCCCGAAAGGTTGGCGCGAACTTCGCCTTATCTGCGCCATCCCGTGTTCAGCGCCCATCACAGCGAAACCGAGATGCTGCGCTACCTCAAGCAACTGGAAAACAAGGACCTGGCGCTCAATCAATCGATGATTCCGCTGGGCTCCTGCACCATGAAGCTCAACGCCACCAGCGAGATGATCCCGATTACCTGGCCGCAGTTCGCCAACCTGCACCCGTTCGTGCCCAAGGAGCAGGCCGCCGGTTATGGGCTGATGATCGAAGAGCTGGAGCGCTGGTTGTGCGCGATCACCGGTTTCGACGCGATCTGCATGCAGCCCAATTCCGGTGCCCAGGGCGAATACGCCGGGCTGCTGGCAATCCGCAAATACCATGAGAGCCGTCAACAGGGTGGCCGCGATATCTGCCTGATTCCTTCGTCGGCTCATGGCACCAATCCCGCGTCGGCGCAAATGGCCGGGATGCGCGTGGTGATCGTCGAGTGCGACGAGGCGGGCAATGTCGACCTGGATGATCTCAAGGAAAAAGCCGCGCAGGCGGCAGACAAACTCGCCTGCCTGATGGCGACCTATCCTTCGACCCATGGGGTGTATGAGGAAGGCATCAGCGAAATCTGTGAAGTGATCCACCGGCATGGCGGTCAGGTGTACATGGATGGCGCCAACCTCAATGCTCAGGTCGGGTTGGCGCGGCCAGCCGATATTGGCGCCGATGTCTCGCACATGAACCTGCACAAGACCTTCTGCATTCCCCATGGTGGCGGTGGGCCGGGCATGGGGCCGATTGGTGTTCGGGCACATCTGGCGCCATTCGTGGCCAACCATCCGGTGGTGCCGATCGACGGGCCGCACCCGCAAAATGGCGCCGTCAGCGCAGCGCCCTGGGGAAGCGCAAGCATTCTGCCGATCAGCTGGATGTACATCGCGATGATGGGGCCGCAACTGGCGGACGCCAGTGAAGTGGCTATCCTGGCCGCGAATTACCTGGCGCGGCATTTGTCCGGTGCCTTCCCTGTGCTCTACACCGGGCGCAACGAGCGGGTGGCCCACGAATGCATCCTCGACCTGCGACCGCTCAAGGCGTTGACCGGCATCACCGAAGAGGATGTGGCCAAGCGCCTGATGGACTACGGCTTCCATGCCCCGACCATGTCGTTTCCGGTGCCGGGGACGCTGATGGTCGAACCGACCGAAAGCGAATCGAAGGCGGAACTTGACCGGTTCATCGGGGCGATGCTGAGCATCCGCGCGGAAATCAACGAGGTGCAGAACGGTAACTGGCCAGCTGAAGAAAACCCGTTGAAAGGTGCGCCACATACGTTGGCCGATATCACTGGCGTGTGGGAGCGGCCGTACAGCATCGTGCAAGCGGTCACGCCGGACGCGCACACCAAGGCGCATAAATACTGGCCGGTGGTGAACCGGGTGGACAATGTGTACGGGGACCGGAACCTGTTTTGTGCGTGTGTGCCGGTGGATGATTACCGCTGACACCCCAGGCAACTCATGACTCCTGTGGGAGCCTGCTCGCGATTGCGGTGTGACAGTCACTGAAGATTTCACTGATCCACCGCAATCGCGAGCAGGCTCGCTCCTACAGGGAGGCTCGGTGAACATGGGATTTGTATTCGCAAGGCAAAAAAATGCCGCTCATGTGAGCGGCATTTTTCATTCGCAACGCTTACTCCGAAGCCACGGCATTCTTCGCCAGGATCGCATTCGCCAGTTCCATGTCCGTGGCTTGCAGGCCCGGGTTGTCGGCGCGGACTTTCTGCATGGCCGCTTCCAGGTATGGACCGCGGATACTGCCATCACTGGCAACGAAGCTGCTGGCATCGTCCTGAGCCGCGACGACCAGCTTGTTATCCTTGGATGTCAGATAGCTCGAACCGGTGGTTGCACCGGAGGTAAGAACGTTACGCCAAAAAGTATCGGCCATCGCCGAACCGACAGGCAAAGACAACAGCGCGACGGTAGCGACAGCAAGTTTGAAACGCATGACAGGGTGACTCCACTGGGTTGACTACGCGGTTGGATTGCCAACCCCCAATCGAGTTCCGTGGTCGCCTAATCCGTCGCTTCGACCAGCAGGATCGCGCCTTGCTGGCCGACCACCCGTACGCGGCTGCCAATGGCGGCATCCGGCCCGCGGGCCATCCACACACCGTCGGCCACCTTGATCTTGCCGCGACCGTCGACAATCGCTTCATGGACCAGAAAGGTTTTGCCGATCAGTTCCTGGCCGCGCAGATTCAGGTGCGGCTGTTCGCTCGGACGCCTCGCCGTGCGCTGACGCCGCCACCAGTACAACGCGGTGGCGATCGACAGCAGGCCGAACAACAGAAACTGCCATTCCCAGGGCAGGCCCGGCAGGAGAAAGGTCAAGACACCCACGGCTGCTGCCGCCATGCCGATCCACAACAGGTAGCCGCCGGCGCCGAACACTTCAAGAATCAACAGCACCGTGCCCAACGCCAACCAGTCCCAGAACGAAAGGTGCTGCAAAAATGCCCACATGGTGCGCCTCAGGCTTTCTTGTTATCGAATGTGGCCTTGACGATTTCGCCAATGCCGCCCACCGCGCCGATCATCGAACTGGCCTCCAGCGGCATCAGGATCACCTTGCTGTTGTTGGCCGAAGCCAGCTTGCCCAGCGCATCGATGTACTTCTGCGCCACGAAGTAGTTGACCGCCTGCACGTTGCCGCTGGCGATGGCTTCGGACACCACTTTGGTCGCCTGTGCTTCTGCCGCGGCTTGCCGCTCGCGGGCTTCGGACTCCAGGAAGGCGGCCTGGCGACTGCCTTCGGCTTCGAGGATCTGCGCCTGCTTCTTGCCTTCGGCGGTCAGGATCGCTGCGGCACGCAGACCTTCGGCTTCGAGGATTTGGGCGCGCTTGATCCGTTCGGCTTTCATCTGCCCCGACATCGCAGCCATCAGGTCGGCGGGTGGGCTGATGTCCTTGATTTCGATCCGGGTGATCTTGATGCCCCACGGTGCGGTCGCTTCATCGACAGTGCGCAGCAGTTTTTCGTTGATGCCGTCACGCTGGCTGAGCATGGCGTCGAGTTCCATCGAGCCGAGCACGGTGCGGATGTTGGTTTGCAGCAGGTTGCGGATGGCGTGTTCGAGGTTGTTGACCTCGTAGGCCGCCTGGGCCGTGTTGACCACCTGGAAGAAGCACACGGCGTCGATTTGCACCGTGGCGTTGTCGGCGGTGATGACTTCCTGCGGCGGAATATCCAGCACGCTTTCCATCACATTCATCTTGCGTCCGATGCGGTCCATGACCGGAACGATGACGTTCAGCCCTGGCTTGAGCGTGTTGGTGTAGCGCCCGAAACGCTCGACGGTCCATTCAAAGCCCTGGGGCACCACCTTGAAACCCATGAACAGAATGGCGACCACCAGGCCGACAAAAAGCAAAAGCACACTACCGATCTGCATAACGATTCCTTGTTGATGTGTGGATCTGTTGAGTTGCAATCGCTGGAGTGTAGCTGTGCCGATGCTGGATAAGTACCGCCGGGCTCAGTTCTGTTCGCTCTGGGGTGTCACTCGCAGTACCTCCTCGATGGTCGTCAGCCCGGCAGCGACCTTTTGCGCTCCTGACAACCGCAGGCTGCGCATGCCTTCCTTGAATGCCTGGCGCCGCACGGCCAGCAGATCGGTGTCGGGACTGATCAGCGCCTTGATGCCTTCGCTCAGTTGCATGATTTCGTAGACCCCGGCACGGCCGCGATAACCAGTGTCGCGGCACTCCACGCAACCGGTGGCTCGCTGGGCATTGGTCGGCAAGGGTGCTTGCCAGGGGCGGGTCAGGGTTTGCCAGTCGTCTTCGCCCAGCGTCAGGGTTGCCTTGCAGTGCGGGCACAGGGTCCGCACCAGTCGCTGGGCCATGACGCCGAGCACCGTGGCCTTGATCAGGTAGTGCGGCACGCCGAGTTCCAGCAGGCGGCTGATGGCGCTGGGGGCGTCGTTGGTGTGCAGGGTCGACAGCACCAGGTGCCCGGTGAGCGCGGCCTGGATCGCCATCTCCGCGGTTTCGAGGTCGCGGATCTCGCCGATCATGATGATGTCCGGGTCTTGCCGCATCAGCGCGCGTACGCCGGCGGCGAAGGTCAGATCGATGTTGTGCTGGACCTGCATCTGGTTGAACGCCGGCTCGACCATTTCAATCGGGTCTTCGATGGTGCAGAGGTTGACCTCGGGCGTCGCCAGTTTTTTCAGGGTGGTGTAGAGGGTGGTGGTCTTGCCCGAACCCGTCGGCCCGGTGACGAGGATGATGCCGTGGGGCTGGCGGGTCATGTCTTGCCAGCGGCGCAGGTCGTCGGCGGAGAAACCAAGCTGGTCGAAGTCCTTGAGCAATACTTCCGGATCGAAAATCCGCATGACCATTTTTTCGCCGAAGGCCGTGGGCAGCGTCGACAAGCGCAGTTCGACTTCGCCGCCGTCCGGGGTCTTGGTTTTGACCCGGCCGTCCTGGGGTTTGCGTTTCTCCGCGACGTTCATGCGTCCAAGGGTTTTCAGGCGACTGACGATGGCCATGGTGACCTGGGGCGGGAATTGATAGACGTTGTGCAGCACGCCGTCGATGCGAAAGCGCACCGTGCCTTGCTCGCGCCGGGGTTCGATGTGGATGTCGCTGGCGCGCTGCTGGAACGCATACTGGAACAGCCAGTCGACGATATTGACGATGTGTGCGTCGTTGGCGTCCGGCTCCTGGTCGCTGGCGCCGAGGTTGAGCAACTGTTCGAAATTGCCGAGGGTACTGACTTGCGGGTCGGCGCTGTTCGCCCCGGTGACCGATTTGGCCAGGCGGAAAAATTCGACGCTGAAGCGCTGGATGTCTACCGGGTTGGCCACCACACGCTTGATCGGTAATTTGAGCACGTGGGTCAGGTCAGCCTCCCAGCCACTGACATAAGGCTGGGCGCTGGCCACGGTGACCGCATCGCGGTCGATCGCTACCGCGAGGATCTTGTGGCGCTGGGCGAAGGCATAGGACATCAGCGGGGTCACGGCCGCGACATTGATTTTCAACGGGTCGATGCGCAGGTAAGGCTGGCCGGCCTGCCGGGACAGCCACAGGGTCAGGCTCTCGAGGTCCAGCGGTTTGCCGGGACGGCTGAGATCGTCCAGCTGTTGGCTGGCAATGAACTCCAGCGGATGCATCTGGCCAAGGGAAGCATTGCGGCGGCGGGCATTGAGCGCGTGTTCGGCCGAATCCTGACTGATAAAGCCCTGAGCGACCAGTTCGCGCAGCAGGTCATTGAGATCCAGCCAGCGGTCCTGAAAGGCGAGTTGTACGGACATGCGGGCTCCTTTTGAACGACAGTGCGCAAAGGATAGCCGTGACCCGGCTGACCGCTGGGCCACTACCCGATGAAGCCGTTTCGGAGTTTTTCAGCCCGCCGCTTGAGCCGCTTCGGCCCATGGGGAATCAGCTTCTTGCAGCTCCACCGAGCAGACGCTGATCAGGTTACGAAGTTTTTCCGCAATCACTTGCGCGCGGTGCCAGCTCAAACCGTCGATGACGATCTCGATGCTCAGCCAGTCGTCCTGGCGGTGCGCGTTGACTTGTTCCGGCGTGAGCAATTGCAAAGCGAACAAATTGAGAGCGCGACACAGCAGATCCGGTTCTGCCTCGGCCAGCATTTGATAGCGAACCCGGCAATGGGTGTTGCCGACGTTCCAGACATCGGCGCGGGCAGGTGGGGTGTTCACGGCTTCGAGATGCGGCATGGTCAGGCTCCAAAATCATTGGAGAAATGTTTACATCCTGTGCGGGGTATTTCTTCTCTATGATTGGCTGTATTGCACAAATGAAGAATCAATCAATTCAGTTGTTACTCGGTTAAGGGTTTTTTTATGCAAAGCGAACTGGACAGCTACGACCGCAAGATCCTCGCCTTGCTGCAAGAGGATGCTTCGCTTTCCAGCGCACAGATCGCCGAGCGGGTGGGTCTCTCGCAATCGCCGTGCTGGCGGCGGATTCAGCGGATGAAAGAGGAGGGCATCATTCGCGGGCAGGTGACCTTGCTCGACCGCAAGAAAATCGGCCTGAACACGCAGATCTTCGCGGAGGTGAAACTCAATGCCCACGGGCGTTCGAACTTCACCGAATTCACCGAGGCGATTCGCGGCTTTCCGGAGGTGCTGGAGTGTTATGTGCTGATGGGGGCGGTGGACTTCTTGCTGCGGATTGTCACGGCGGACATCGAGGCTTATGAGCGCTTTTTCTTCGAGAAACTGTCGATGGTGCCGGGGATTCAGGAGGTGAATTCGATCGTGGCGTTGTCGGAGATCAAGTCGACTACCAGTTTGCCGGTCTGAGATTTTGCGGTAGTAATTGTGCGGGCCCCATCGCCAGCAGGCTGGCTCCCACATTGGTTTTGTGTACGCCACAAATCCCCTGTGGGAGCCAGCCTGCTGGCGATGGCGGAATTACAGACGCAAGAGCATTTTCCAGGCACGGTTCTGATACACCGCAATCGCCTGCTGCTTGCGCGCATCCAGGACTTCGTCGGTGATCGATTCGTTGGCCAGTTGCGCCAATTTGTTCAGCTCGCCGTACAGGCGATCCATTTCCGGGATCTCCAGCACGTTGCGCGCATGGTGCAGCCAGACCTGGATGCGTTCGATGCGCGGCAGTTGCTCGGCCAGGTCTTCCGGTTGTTGCTGGTAACGTTGCAGTTGCAACGAAGTGGCTTCTTCGCCCAGCAGGCGCGGCAACCAGCTGCCCAGTTGCGCAGCGCCCTGGCGATTGCCACGGGTGTTGCGGTCGGCGGCCCAGGTGCGGGCCAGCAGCCAGCGCGAGGTAGTCAGGGAGAACAGGCCCCAGCGCGGGTCTTCGAGTTCTTCGAGGAACTGCTCGGGCGCGGCTTTGCGCACGTCTTCATCTTCCAGGTCGGCCTGGACCAGCGGACGCCAGTCTTCCAGCAAGGCATCGAGGGCGATACGCAGATCGTGGGTCGACTGACGTGGTGCGGCCTGGCCCAGGCTGCTGATCAGCGCGCGCATTTCCGCGAGGTTTTCGACCCAGTCCTGCAACAGGCGCCAGTGACCGTTGAAGCGATACTGCTCGGCCAGACGCTGGCTGCTGCCGAGCAAATGCCAGCTCAGCGCGACGAACGCGTCGTCCAGCGGCGTTTCGGCGGTGATCTGCGGCGCGGGCAGGCTCAACGAATAACTGTGAGCGTCGTACAGGCGATAACCGCGCTCGGCCTTGCTGATGTCGCAAGGCATCAAGGCCAGTTTCTCGGCCAGCTCGGCGGCCAGTTCCAGCAGGGCTGCCGGCTCGCCTTCGCGCAGTTCCAGTTCCAGCTCGCAGATTTCTTCTTTCTGCTTGCCGACCACGACGTGACCCAGGTCCAGCGCGGCTTCGATGACCACTTTGGTCTTGCCGCGACCCCAGGCGATTTCCGCGCGTTCGCGGACGAAGTCGGTGGTGAAGATCGGCTTCAGGGTCTTCTTGTCCAGCTCGGCCAGTTCCTCGGGCCAGCATTCGCCGTCGAGTTTCTTCAGGTCGAGCTTGGCTTTGGGCAGGTTCCAGTCGTACTCGTTACGCACGGACAGGCCGGCAACGCTTTGGCCGCGGGTCTTGAGGGTCTGAATCACTTCTTCGCCATCCTTGCGCAGGCGCAGGGCGACTTTGGCCTGGGCCAGGTCGCGCTCGGGCGTGTCGAAGTACTGGTTCATCAACTCACGGCGTTCCCAGCCACTTTTGTTGCGTTTCTTCAGTAACGGGTGCTCGCGCAGGGCGGCGAGGGTTTCGCGGCTGACGCGGAGTTTGATTTCGGTTTCTTTCTGCATGGCCGGAAAATCCAGGATCGGGAGCGCAGCCGGGGGAATGTGTGGCTGCCAAGGTCGTGCAGTGTACAGGACTCAAGGTTAGTACGCGCCGAGACGGTTTATTCCTGTCATCGGTTGGTTCTATGATGGACCTCAATTCGGGTGCCGGGAGTCAGCGATGCCATTGCCATCGATGAAAGAACAATTCGCTGCGTTGATCGCCGCACCGTCGGTCAGTTGCACTCAGCCCAATCTCGATCAAACCAACCGCCCGGTCATCGATCTGCTGGCAACGTGGCTCGGTGAGCTGGGTTTTACCTGCGAGATCCAACAGGTCAGCCCCGGCAAGTTCAACCTGCTGGCCAGTTTCGGCTCCGGCCCCGGCGGCCTGGTGCTGGCCGGGCACAGCGACACCGTGCCGTTCGACGGCGCGCTGTGGCAAACCGACCCGCTGAAGCTGACTGAAGCCGACGGTCGTTGGATTGGCCTGGGCAGTTGCGACATGAAGGGCTTTTTCGCCCTCGCCATCGAGGCGGTCAAACCGCTGCTCGATCAGCCGTTCAAACAGCCTTTGCTGATTCTCGCCACTTGCGACGAGGAAAGCTCGATGTCCGGCGCCCGCGCGCTGGCCGAAGCGGGGCGACCGCTGGGGCGTGCCGCGGTGATCGGCGAGCCGACCGGGCTCAAGCCGATCCGCATGCACAAAGGCATCATGATGGAGCGCATCGACATTCTCGGGCAGAGCGGCCATTCCTCCGACCCGCGCCTGGGCCACAGCGCCCTGGAGGCCATGCACGATGCCATCGGTGAACTGCGCGGCCTGCGCCTGTTGTGGCAGCGCGAATTCCGCAATCCGCAGTTTGGCGTGCCGATGCCGACGATGAATTTCGGCTGCATCCATGGCGGCGACAACCCTAACCGCATCTGCGGTCAGTGTTCGCTGGAATTCGATTTGCGGCCGCTGCCCGGCATGGACCCCAAGGTCCTGCGCGCCGAGATCCTGCAGAAGCTCAAGCCGGTTGCCGAGCGGCATCAGGTCAAGATCGATTACGCGCCGCTGTTCCCTGAAGTGCCGCCGTTCGAGCAGGCCGAGGACGCCGAGTTGGTGCGCCTTGCCGAAAAGCTCACCGGTCACAGCGCCGAAGCAGTGGCGTTCGGCACCGAAGCACCTTATCTTCAGCGCCTTGGCTGTGAAACGCTGGTGCTTGGCCCGGGTGATATCGCCTGCGCCCACCAACCGGGGGAATACCTCGAAATGTCACGTTTGCAGCCTACGGTGCATCTATTAAGGCAACTCATCGAACACTATTGCCTGACCCCCGTGTAGGAGCGAGCCTGCTCGCGATGGACGTTAACGATGACGAGGGCAGCCTGGATAAACGCGGTGCCCTCCTATCCATCGCGAGCAAGCTCGCTCCTACAGGGTTTTGCAGTTAAATTGCCGATGTTCCAACCCGTATTCATGAGGAGAACGCGCGTGTCGCCAAGCCTGTTCCGACGATAACCATCAGCCCGCTGTGCGTTTTCAGTTTCGCCCTTTTTTCGGCTGCTATTTATTACAGGCCCAGGTTCATGCCCGAATACGTCAATTGGCTTCGTCACGCTTCGCCTTACATCAACGCCCACCGCGATTGCACCTTTGTCGTCATGCTGCCCGGCGACGGCGTTGAACACCCCAACTTCGGCAATATCGTCCACGACCTGGTGCTGTTGCACAGCCTGGGCGTGCGGCTGGTGCTGGTTCACGGTTCTCGCCCGCAAATCGAAGCGCGCCTTGCGGCCCGTGGCCTGACCCCGCATTACCACCACGGCATGCGCATCACCGATGCGGCGACCCTGGAGTGCGTGATCGACGCGGTTGGCCAGTTGCGCATTGCCATTGAGGCTCGCCTGTCGATGGACATGGCTTCCTCACCGATGCAGGGCTCGCGCCTGCGGGTGGCCAGCGGCAACCTGGTGACGGCACGGCCGATCGGCGTGCTTGAAGGCGTCGACTATCACCACACCGGCGAAGTGCGCCGGGTCGACCGCAAAGGCATCAACCGTCTGCTGGACGAGCGCTCCATCGTGCTTCTGTCGCCGCTGGGCTATTCGCCGACCGGGGAGATTTTCAACCTCGCCTGCGAAGACGTCGCCACGCGTGCGGCCATCGACCTGGGCGCGGACAAACTGCTGCTGTTCGGCGCCGACCTGGGCCTGATCGACGAGCATGGGCGCCTGGTGCGTGAACTGCGTCCGCAGCAAGTGCCGGCGCATCTGCAGCGGTTGGGCAGTAACTATCAGGCTGAATTGCTCGATGCCGCGGCCGAAGCTTGCCGTGGCGGTGTGGCTCGCAGCCATATCGTCAGCTACGCCGAAAACGGTGCACTGCTGACCGAGCTGTTCACCCGCGACGGTGGCGGTACGCTGGTGGCCCAGGAGCAGTTCGAAGTCGTACGCGAAGCGGCCATTGAAGACGTCGGTGGTTTGCTGGACTTGATCAGCCCGCTGGAAGAGCAGGGCATCCTGGTGCGCCGTTCCCGCGAGGTGCTGGAGCGCGAGATCGAACAGTTCAGCGTGGTCGAGCGCGAAGGCATGATCATCGCCTGTGCGGCGCTGTATCAGATCGCTGAGTCGGACGCGGGTGAGCTGGCATGCCTGGCGGTGAATCCGGAATATCGCCATGGCGGTCGCGGTGATGAGCTACTGGAACGCATTGAAAACCGCGCACGGGCTCAGGGATTGAAAACCTTGTTCGTGCTCACCACCCGCACTGCGCACTGGTTCCGCGAGCGCGGTTTTGTGCCGAGCAGCGTTGACCGTCTGCCGTCGGCGCGGGCGTCGCTGTACAACTATCAGCGTAATTCGAAGATCTTCGAAAAAGCCCTCTGACCGCGTCGCTTTCATCGCGAGCAAGCTCGCTCCCACAATTGACCGAGTATCCCTGTGGGAGCGAGCTTGCTCGCAATGGCTGCACAGCAGCCTTCAGCAATTATTCAGTGACAAACTTCGCGCTGACATACGGCGAATAATCCGGCAACACCGTCTCCACCTTCCCCTGCTCCTTCAAAAATTTCGCCGTTTCACCAATGGCCTTGGCCGTGCCGCCATCCAGCAGCGCGGTGCTTTGTTGCGCCTTGGCATCCGGGAAGGTGGAACCGGCCAATAGCTCCGGTACATCGACGGCGTTGGCACCAGTCAGTTTGGCGATTTTCTGGACAGGCACCGAATCAACGGTCCATTGGTCTTTATGGGCGGCGTAGTCAGCGAATGAGTCCAGGGTGACCCTGGCGAATTTCGCCACGACCTCCGGATGCTTTTCGGCGTAATCCTTACGCGCCACCCATACCTCAAAGGTCGGTGCGCCCCATTGGCCCACTTGCGCAGCGTCGGTCAGGGTCTTGCCACTCTTGCGGATTTCCCCCAGGGCAGGCGACCAGACGAACGCGCCGTCAATGTCTCCACGCTTCCAGGCTGCCGCGATTTCTGCTGGCTGCAGGTTCACCACTTTGACTTTCGAACTGTCCAGGCCCCAGTGCTTCAGCGCACCAAGCAGGCTGTAGTGGGAGGTTGAAACGAAAGGTGTGGCGATGGTCTTTCCGATCAGATCTTGCGGTTTTTCAATGCCGCTGCCGTTGCGTACCACCAGCGCTTCGGCCGCGTTTATCTGGGCCGAGACGATGAACGCGACTATTGGCAGGTTGCGCGAGGCGGCAGCGGCCAGCGGACTGGAGCCGAGATTGCCGATTTGCACATCGCCGGAGGCAATCGCCGTGACCACTTCCGGGCCGCTGTTGAAGCGCCGCCAGTCGATGGGCTGGCCGATGGTTTTTTCATAAAGGCCATCGGCCTGGGGGACTTTGCTGGGGTCGATTCCGGTTTGATAACCGACGGTGAGGTTCGTCGCCTGGGCGGTGAAAGAAAATGCGAGCAATACACAAACTGTAACAAATGGTCCGGATAGTGCGCGTTTGGTCGTCATGGGGCTGCCTTTCGGTAAAGGATTTGTTTCCGAATTGCGTCAGAAACTAATCGATCTAAAAAATAGAAAATAAATACCGTTTAGGAATTAGCTTATGAGCCGAACCTTCTATTCTGGGGTGAATGCGCAATGGGGAGCTAAATTCCTAAACGGTATTAGAAAAGAACTGGGTAATTCTTTTCAGGTTCATGACGAATTCATGAACCGGCAGGGACCAAAAAGTTGGGGATTAGACTATGGTCGTAGACACACATGGTTACGATTGACTTGTGGGTCACGGTCTGGCGCTAATCGCGAATCTTAGGATCTCGGGCGACGACTTGAGACCAGGAATACAAGAATTAGAATCGAGAGGAGCTACACAATGAACAAGTCCACCTTGGCTTTGGCCGTGGCCGTAGGGGTTTTGGCGCAGCAGGCAGGCGCCGCAGGTTTCCTGGAAGACAGCAAGGCGTCCATCAGTTCCCGAACCATGTATTACAACAACGATAACCGTGAAGGCGGTGCGGATCAGAAAGAGTCCGCGGAAGGCCTGAAATTCGATTATCTGTCCGGTTTCACCCAAGGCACTGTCGGCTTCGGTATCGACGCCCAGGCACTGCTGGGTATCCACCTGGACGGCGGCAAGGGGCACCATCCGGATGCCAACACCTTTTTCCCAAGCGACACCGATGGTTCGGCCGTACACGAATGGAGTCGTGCAGCCGCCAACGTCAAGGCGCGCTTCTCGAAGACCGAGGCCCACCTGGGTGGCGCTCTGGCACCCAACCTGCCGATCCTGGTCGCGAACGACAGTCGTCTGCTGCCTCAGACCTTTGACGGTGGCACCATCACCTCGAAGGAAATCGACAACGTGACCATTAACGCCGGTCAGTTGGAACACTCGGCAGGTCGTGCTTCTTCGAACTCCACCGGCCTCGCCGTGGCTGGCGGTACCGAGGACAGCAACAAGTTCTACTACGGTGGTGCTGACTGGAAGGTCACCAAGGACCTGACCCTGCAGTACTACCACTCGAACCTGAAGGACTACTACAAGCAGGACTTCCTGGGCTTGATCCACGTCTTCCAGATTGATGCCAACCAGTCCTTCAAGACTGATATCCGCTACTTCGACAGCAGCTCCGATGGCAAGAACGGTGATCCGGGCTTTCGCTTCAACAACAACAACGGTTTCGCCAAGAATCCGGGCGAGGTCGATAACAAGACCTGGAGCGCCATGTTCACCTACACCCTGGGTGGCAACGCCTTCCTGCTCGGCCATCAGCGGGTCAACGATGATGGTGGTTTTGTTTTCCTGAACCAGGGCAACGTTGTTGATGGCAATGGTCGTCCGGAAGGAAACGGCGGTGCCAGCTTCTACTCGTTTACTGACGCAATGGTCAACAGCTTCATCCGTGCTGGTGAAAACACCACCTTCGGTCAGTACTCCTATGACTTCGCGGCACTGGGTGTACCGGGCCTGAAAACCTCGATCGCCTACCTGCACGGCGACAACATCAAAGCCACGAGCGGCGTTGGCCCGGATGCGTCCGAGTGGGAACGCGATATGCGGATCGACTACACCGTCCAGCAAGGCGCCCTCAAAGGTTTTGGCGTGACGTTGCGTAATGGTGTCTACCGTGGCAGTGAAGTCTCCAACAGCCCCGATATTGATCAGACCCGTCTGATCTTCAACTACACCTACAGCCTCCTGTAACAAGGCCTGTGAAAAAACCTCGTCTATTGACGGGGTTTTTTTTGAGTCGTTTTTTATATTCCATAATGATCTTTAGTTACTATTTATTATTCTTTTTGGTTTTTGTCCGTCTCGCTTAAAGTGCGTCTGTCCGACACTCATCTCTGAACTCGGATTTAGCCATTTCGTCCCTCGACAATCGATCATGTTCAGGAGTCGGCCTCGCCGCTGATACCTCGGATCTGTCGTGGGAAGTCATATTCCTAAGTGGTATTAAAAAGCATCAAAAAGTTCTTTTTGGCTTTAAGGCCATGTATCCTGCGGCCCGCCAAATGACCGGCCTAGACGGTTTGCCGCGAATTTACGCATTCAGGATCCCGGGCAATCGATTCGGGACCAGGCACATCAGAATTAGAAACGAGAGGAGCGAAACATGAACAGGTCCACCTTGGCCATGGCTGTGGCCGTTGGGGTTTTGACCCAGCAGGCAAGCGCCGCGGGTTTTATCGAAGACAGCAAGGCAACATTGGGGCTGCGTAACTTCTACATCAACACCGATTACCGTGACGGCGCTGGCCCGAACAAAAACGAAGAATGGGGCCAAGGCTTCGACCTGCGATTCATCTCGGGTTACACCCAGGGCACCGTCGGCTTCGGCATCGATGCGATCGGCCTGTTGGGCGTCAAACTGGACTCCGGTGGCGGCACCAACGGCGCGAGCAACAACTCGTACGGCGGCACCGTGTTCCCGAGCAAGTCCAACGGCGAAGCGGTTGATGACTTCTCCAGCCTGGGTTTGACTGCCAAAGCCAAGATCTCCCAGACCGAGCTGAAGCTGGGTACCTTGCAACCAAAGCTGCCGGTGATCGTGACCAACGACGGTCGTCTGTTGCCGCAAACCTGGCAGGGTGGCCAGATCAGCTCGAACGACATCAAGGACCTGACCTTGATCGGCGGTCAGATCGAGCAGGTAAAAGGTCGTAACTCGAGCAACAACGAGCAACTGTCTATCTCCGGCGCCAACAGCCGATCCGCTACAGGCCGCGACAGCAACAAATTCATTTATGCCGGCGGTGACTACAAGCTCACCAAGGACCTGACTGCCCAGTACTATTACGGCAACCTGGAAGAGTTCTACAAGCAACACTTCCTCGGTCTGGTGCACAACTGGGCCATCGGCCCGGGCGTGTTGAAGTCGGACTTGCGTTACTTCAACAGCTCCGACGACGGTGCCAACGGTCACGACCCACTGTACTTCACCACTGGCAACTACAGCGGTGCAGTCAACGGCAAGGGCAAGGTCGACAACAACCTGTACAGCGGTTTGTTCCTGTACTCCGTTGCCGGTCATACCTTCGGTGGCGGTTATCAGGTCAGCAACGGCAGCAGTGACTTCCCTTGGCTGAACCAGGGCGACGGTTCGTCGAACTACACCATCACCGACTCGCAAATCCAGAAGTTCGGCCGTGCCGGCGAGCGTACCTGGCTAGCACGCTATTCCTATGACTTCGCCAAGGTCGGCGTACCCGGCCTGACCGCGGGTCTGGTGTACCTGCACGGCGACAATATCGATACCGTTAACGCCAAGGGTGGCGAGGCGGCCAATGGTGCTTCCGAGTGGGAACGCGACCTGACCGTGGGTTACGTCGTTCAGTCCGGCGCGCTGAAGAACCTCGGCCTGATGTGGAAAAACGCCACGTGGCGTACCGATCTGCCGAACACTCGTTCCCAGGACGAAAACCGCCTGGTCGTCAGCTACTCGATCCCGCTGTTGTAATAGCGCTCGCGTAACCGAGACAAAAAAAGCCCCGCCCGGTATTGCGCCGGGCGGGGCTTTTACATTTTCAAGACGGGTTCACCCCCGTAATCCCGCCTTGAATTTCCCTCTTTGCAGCAACTCAAGGCCTTCTCGAACCTTGGGGCCGATGTTCGGCCGGTTGTGCGGGCACGTCCAGTGAACAGATATTTAATATTTCCTTATGATCTAAATAAATCGATATTTATTCTTTTTAATAGATAAAAAACACAGGCACAGTTCAACCCATCAAGCACTCACAAGGAGCAGCACCATGGGTCTCAGACTTGGCGATATCGCCCCCGACTTCGAACAGAACTCCAGCGCCGGCACTATCCGTTTCCATCAGTGGCTGGGCGATAGTTGGGGCGTGCTGTTTTCCCATCCGGCGGACTTCACGCCAGTGTGCACCACGGAACTGGGCTTCACCGCCAGGCTCAAGGATGAGTTCGCAGCGCGCGGCGTCAAGGCCATCGCGTTGTCAGTGGACCCTGTCGAGTCGCATCACAAATGGATTGAAGACATCAACGAGACGCAGAACACGGTGGTCAACTTTCCGATCCTGGATGACGCCGACCGCAAGGTCTCGGACCTCTACGACCTGATCCATCCCAATGCCAACGACACTCTGACCGTGCGTTCGCTGTTCGTGATCGACCCGAACAAAAAGGTCCGGTTGACGATTACCTACCCGGCGAGCACCGGCCGCAACTTCAATGAAATCCTGCGGGTGATCGACTCGCTGCAACTGACCGATAACTACAAGGTGGCCACGCCAGCCAACTGGCAGGATGGTGATGAGGTGGTGATCGTGCCGTCGCTCAAGGATGAGAATGAAATCAAGCAGCGCTTTCCCAAGGGCTATCGGGCGGTCAAGCCTTACCTGCGCCTGACGCCGCAGCCGAACCGGTGAGCCAGTCTTTTTTGTGGTGTGACTGAAAAGCCTTCGCGAGCAGGCTCGCTCCCACAGTTGATCGCGTACCCCTGTGGGAGCGAGCCTGCTCGCGAAGGCGATAGTCCAGGCACTACAGACGTCATAGTTAATCCACAAAGCAGGGGATTTCGGGCCGTTTCGACGGCCTGTTTTTTTGCCTGGAAGAAACCGGTTTGTATATTTCTATAACGAATAACCAAATGAATAAATATGATTTATAGATATATAAATCAGCTGTTAAGGTCACTCCATCGAAGCGAGATCGCAAGTCGCGAATCGCCAACACCGTGCAAGGAATCGTCTGAATGTTGGTTGTCTCACTCGGTGGCAGTCCCAGTCAGCGCTCTCGTTCCGGGGTGCTGCTGGATCGCTCCCAGCGTTGGTTGCAAGGGCAGGGCGTGGAGGTGGTGAGTTATCAGGTGCGGGACTTCCCGGCCGAGGACTTGCTGCACGCACGCTTCGACAGCCCCAAGGTGATCGACCTGCTGCAACAGATTGAAAACGCCGATGGCCTGCTGATCGCCACACCGGTTTACAAGGCATCGTTTTCCGGGGCACTGAAAGTCGTGTTGGATCTGCTGCCCGAACGCGCCTTGAGCCACAAGGTGGTTCTGCCGATGGCCACTGGCGGCAGCATCGCCCACATGCTGGCGGTGGATTACGCGCTCAAGCCGGTACTGTCGGCATTGAAGGCCCAGGAAATGCTGCAAGGGATTTTCGCCGTCGACAGCCAGATCGCCTACGGCGAAGGCAGCGCCCTGGCGCAGTTGGCGCCGGAGCTGGAACAACGCCTGAATGAATCACTTGAGCTGTTTTTCAGCGCCATGGCGCGACGGCCCAAGCCGCTCGATCCTAACCTGTTGAATGATCGTTTGTTGAGTGCTCGCTGGAGCATTTGAGCCTCACCGAAAAATTGAAGTACTGGCCTTACTCGCCCGCCAACGGGCAAGCAGGTGCAGCCAAAACCCTACTGCAAAAAGGAGAGCGCCATGCGCCCTGTCATTTTGCGTCGTGGTCTGGTCGCTCTGTTTGCTGCGGCTGTCACCTTCGGCGCCATTACTCAAGCTCAGGCCGAGACATTAAGAATCGGCTATCAGAAATACGGCACCCTGGTGCTGCTCAAAGCCAAAGGCACCCTGGAAAAACGCCTCGCCGCCCAAGGCGTGGACGTGCAATGGACTGAATTTCCTGGTGGCCCGCAACTGCTCGAAGGCCTGAACGTCGGCTCCATCGACTTCGGCGTCACCGGCGAAACACCGCCCGTGTTCGCTCAAGCGGCCGGCGCCGATTTGCTCTACGTCGCCTATGAACCGCCAGCGCCGCACAGTGAGGCGATCCTGGTGCCGAAGGATTCGCCGGTCAAATCGGTGGCGGACCTCAAGGGCAAGAAAGTCGTGCTCAACAAGGGCTCCAATGTGCACTACCTGCTGGTGCGCGCGCTGGAAGACGCCGGCCTCAAATACACCGACATCCAGACCGTATTCCTGCCGCCGGCCGATGCCCGCGCCGCGTTCGAGCGTGGCAGCGTCGACGCTTGGGTCATCTGGGACCCATACCAGGCCGCCGCCGAACAACAGCTGCAAGCCCGCACCCTGCGCGATGGCCAGGGCATCGTCGACAACCATCAGTTCTACCTGGCGACCAAGCCTTTTGCGCAGAACAATCCCGAGGTGATCAAGACCCTGGTGGAAGAAGTGCGCGCGGTGGGCGAGTGGTCCAAGGCTAACCCGCAAGAGGTGACCCAACAGGTTTCACCGCTACTCGGCCTGCCAGCGGACATCACCCTGACCTCAGTGAAACGCCAGGGCTATGGCGCGCTGTTCCTCACCCCGGAAGTGGTCGCTGCACAGCAGAAAATCGCCGACAGCTTCTATCAGCTCAAGCTGATTCCCAAACAGTTGAGCATCAAAGACGTGATCTGGACGCCGCCGGTTGCCGTTGCCCAAAGCTCGGCAACCAAAGCCCAATAAATCGATTCCCCAAGGAGACCACTCCATGAGCCTCAATATTTTCTGGTTCCTGCCTACCCACGGTGACGGCCATTACCTTGGCACCGCCGAAGGCGCACGCGCGGTCGATCACGGTTATCTGCAACAAGTCGCGCAAGCCGCTGACCGCCTGGGTTTTGGCGGGGTACTGATCCCTACCGGGCGTTCCTGCGAAGACTCGTGGCTGGTGGCGGCATCGCTGATTCCGGTGACCCAGCGCTTGAAGTTCCTGGTTGCCCTGCGCCCCGGGATCATTTCCCCGACGGTGGCGGCGCGTCAGGCGGCAACCCTGGATCGACTGTCCGGTGGTCGTGCGTTGTTCAATCTGGTGACGGGGGGTGATCCGGAAGAGTTGGCCGGCGATGGTCTGTTCCTCAGCCACGAAGAACGCTATCAGGCCTCGGTGGAATTCACCCGTATCTGGCGTCGGGTGCTGGAAGGCGAAACCGTCGATTACGACGGCCAGCACATCAGCGTGAAGGGGGCGAAATTGCTCTATCCGCCGATCCAGCAGCCGCGTCCGCCGCTGTACTTCGGCGGTTCATCGGAAGCTGCGCAGGACCTGGCCGCCGAACAGGTGGAAATGGTCCTGACCTGGGGCGAGCCACCGGCCGCCGTCGCGGAAAAAATCGAACAGGTCCGAGCCAAGGCCGCCAAGCTCGGACGTACCGTGCGCTTCGGCATTCGCCTGCATGTGATCGTACGCGAAACGAACGATGAAGCCTGGCAAGCCGCGGATCGGCTGATTTCCCATCTCGACAACGAGACCATCGCTCGTGCCCAGGCTTCGCTGGCGCGTTTCGATTCGGTCGGTCAGCAACGCATGGCCGCCTTGCATGGCGGCAACCGCGACAATCTGGAGGTCAGTCCTAACCTGTGGGCCGGTGTCGGTCTGGTGCGCGGCGGTGCCGGTACGGCGCTGGTGGGCGATGGACTGACCGTGGCGGCCCGCGTGAAGGAGTACGCGGACCTGGGCATCGATACCTTCATCTTCTCCGGTTATCCACACCTGGAGGAGTCGTACCGGGTGGCCGAGTTGCTGTTTCCGCACCTCGATGTCGAGCGTCCAGAACTGCCGAAAAGTGCTGGCTACGTCAGCCCGTTCGGCGAGATGGTCGCCAACGACATTCTGCCCAAAGCCGCATCCCAGAGCTGAGGCACGGTCATGAAGAAAATCATCCACAGCCTGGCGCCCTGGGCGTTTCCGGTGTTGTTGCTGGCGGTGTGGCAGTTGAGCGTGTCGGCGGGTTGGTTGTCGACACGGATCCTGCCGACCCCCATCGCCGTCATCGAGGCCGGCGTGAGCCTGGTGCGCAGCGGCGAAATCTGGACGCACCTGGCGATCAGTGGTTGGCGCGCCGCGCTGGGCTTCACCATCGGTGGTGGCATCGGCCTGACACTCGGCTTCATCACCGGCCTGTCGAAGTGGGGTGAGCGCTTGCTCGACAGTTCGGTGCAAATGATTCGCAACGTGCCGCATCTGGCGCTGATTCCACTGGTGATCCTGTGGTTCGGCATCGACGAGTCGGCGAAGATTTTCCTGGTGGCGCTGGGCACGTTGTTCCCGATCTACCTCAACACCTATCACGGCATCCGCAACGTCGACCCGGCGCTGGTGGAGATGGCGCGCAGCTATGGCCTGAGCGGTTTCAGCCTGTTCTGGCAGGTGATTCTGCCGGGGGCGCTGCCTTCGATTCTGGTCGGCGTGCGCTTCGCTCTGGGCTTCATGTGGCTGACGTTGATCGTGGCGGAAACCATTTCCGCGAGTTCCGGCATCGGCTATCTGGCGATGAATGCCCGGGAATTCTTGCAGACTGACGTGGTGGTGCTGGCGATTCTGCTGTACGCGGTGCTCGGCAAACTGGCCGACCTCGCCGCCCGTGGACTTGAACGAGCGTGGCTGCGTTGGCACCCGGCGTATCAGGTTGCCAAGGGAGGTTCGGTATGACCGCCCAACAACCTCCACGCCTGCTGCGCGGGACTCCGCTGGTGGTGCGCAAGTTGCAAAAAACCTTCAGTGCACGGCAGGTGTTGCGCGAGATCGACCTGCACATTCCGGCGGGCCAGTTTGTCGCAGTGGTCGGTCGTAGCGGCTGCGGCAAAAGTACCTTGCTGCGCTTGCTCGCCGGTCTCGATCAGCCAACCGGCGGCGAGTTGCTCGCCGGTGCCGCGCCATTGAGCAACGCGGGGGAGGACACGCGGCTGATGTTCCAGGACGCGCGTTTGCTGCCTTGGAAAAAGATCATCGACAACGTTGGTCTCGGCCTTAAGGGCAACTGGCGGCCGCAAGCCCTTGAGGCTTTGGAAGCGGTGGGCCTGGCCGATCGCGCCCACGAGTGGCCGGCCGCGCTGTCTGGTGGGCAGAAGCAACGCGTGGCTTTGGCCCGTGCGTTGATTCATCAGCCGCGCCTGCTGTTGCTCGACGAACCCTTGGGCGCGCTGGATGCCCTGACCCGAATTGAAATGCAGCAACTGATCGAGCGGCTCTGGCAGCAGCACGACTTCACGGTGTTGCTGGTGACCCATGACGTCAGTGAAGCCGTGGCGATTGCCGATCGGGTGATCCTGATCGAAGACGGAGAAGTCGGCCTCGACCTGCATGTGGAACTGCCGCGCCCTCGGGTTCGTGGCTCCCATCGGCTGGCTGCGCTGGAAACCGAGGTGCTCAATCGCGTGCTGGCGCTGCCCGGCCAACCGGCGGAACCGGAACCTGTTTCACCCTTGCCTACGCAATTACGCTGGGCTCAATAACTCAAGTCTTACTCAACGACAGGAATCAACATCATGACTATCAAGGCCATCAACGTTCGTAACCAGTTCAAAGGCTCCATCAAGGAAATCGTCCTCGGCGACGTGCTCTCGGAAATCGACGTGCAGACCGCTTCCGGCATTGTCACTTCGGTGATCACCACGCGCTCGGTGAAAGAGCTGGAACTGGCGGTTGGCAGTGAAGTAATCGCGTTTGTGAAGTCCACCGAGGTGTCGATCGCCAAGTTGTAAGCCGCATGCGCAAACGACAACCCCCGAAGGGTTTGAGCCCTTCGGGGTTTTTTTATGTGTGCTTGTCTTGGGGTAAGTGGTGCGGCCTTCGCGAGCAGGCTTGCTCCCACAGGGGAATGCATTTCAAATGTGGGAGCGAGCCTGCTCGCGAAGAGGCCGGTAAGGCCAATCAAGAAATCAGGCTGGAACGCTGCGTTTGGGCAGATACGGCGGCAAATACAACCCCACATAAGCATCAAACACCCGCATCCCTTCCTCGGCCATGCGCGGCGTAATCTGCCCGTGCTGTTGGACCGAGCGTGCATACACCCGGTCGCCGAGCTCCATGGCCAGGGCGAACACATCGACATCGCTCGGCAATCTCGGCAGCTCGAAGTGATGGTCGAACAGCTTGTGCATCAGGTCGCCGAGTTCGATGTCGTGCTGACGGTCAGCCTGGGTGACTTCGGTCAGGCCGTGCTGGGCCAGAATGAGTTGGCGGGCGGCGGCGTCCTCTGCATAGATGTCGAGCATGCGTTGTTCCACCAGTCGCGACAGATCGCGCCAGCCATTCAAGGCGAGGTGATCGATGGGGGCTTGCAGGCAGGCGCGGAAGGCCGCATGGACGTCGGCGGTCAAGGCTTCGAGCAACGCCGGCACGCTGGCGAAGAAGTGGTAGACCGAGGAGGGCGGAATCTCCGCGCGCTCGGCGACGCTGTAGATCGACAGACTGGCCACACCCTCGGCGGCCAACAGCGTGCGGGCGGCATCGAGTATCGAATCGATCCGGGCCTGGCTGCGTGCGCGGGGTTTGCGGGGGGTGGCTACGCGTGTCATTGGAGTCTCCTGCGGGGCAGCGGGCATTGTACGAGCAGGGTTGTGTGTTGTCTGCCAGGACGCTATCGCTAACAGGCTAGCTCCCACAGGGATTTCCGGTGTACACAGAATTTATGTTCACTGGAGATCAACTGTGGGAGCTAGCCTGCTAGCGATCCGCCGCAGGCGGCCATAAAAAAACGCCGCAGGCTGTGAGGCCTGCGGCGTTGTTTTTTACAGCAACCACTTAAACGGTATGCAGGTACCAGTTGTACTCAAGGTCGGAGATGGAGTGTTCGAACTCCTCCAGCTCGCTCTCTTTACAGGCCACGAAGATATCGATGTATTTCGGATCGATGTACTTGGCCATGACTTCGCTGTCGTCCAGCTCGCGCAGTGCATCACGCAGGTTGTTCGGCAGGCTCTGCTCGTTCTGCTCGTAGCTGTTGCCTTCGACCGGGGCGCCAGGCTCGATCTTGTTGACCAGACCGTGGTGCACGCCTGCCAGGACCGAAGCCATCAGCAGGTACGGATTGGCATCGGCGCCGGCTACACGATGCTCGATGCGCACGGCGTCGGAAGAACCGGTCGGTACGCGAATCGCAACGGTACGGTTATCCAGGCCCCAGCACGGCGAGTTCGGCACGTAGAACTGTGCGCCGAAACGACGGTAGGAGTTGACGTTCGGGCAGAGGAAAGCCATCTGTGCCGGTAGGGTCTCGAGCACACCGCCGATCGCGTGACGCAGTGCGGCGTTCTGCTCGGGATCCTCGCTGGCAAAAATGTTCTTGCCGTCCTTGTCGAGAATCGAGATGTGGACGTGCAGACCATTACCCGCCTGGCCTGGGTAAGGCTTGGCCATGAAGGTAGTGTCCATTTCATGGTCGTAGGCGATGTTCTTGATCAGGCGCTTGAGCAAGACCGCGTAGTCGCAGGCCTTGATCGGGTCGGCCACGTGGTGCAGGTTCACTTCGAACTGCGCCGGGGCACTTTCCTTGACGATGGCGTCGGCCGGAATGCCTTGCTCTTTTGCACCTTCCAGAATGTCCTGGAGGCAGTCGACGTATTCGTCGAGGTCGTCGATCAGGTAGACCTGAGTCGAGTGCGGACGTTTGCCGGAAACCGGCGAGCGAGGGGGTTGCGGACGACCGTTCACGTTCTCCTGGTCGATCAGGTAGAACTCCAGTTCGAACGCGGCGCAGATGGTCAGGCCCATTTCGTCGAACTTGCGCACGACATTGGCCAGCACTTCACGCGGGTCGGCGAAGAATGGCTCGCCTTCGAGTTCGTGCATGGTCATCAACAGTTGCGCGGTCGGGCGCTTCTGCCATGGCTCGTTGCACAGGGTATCGGGGATTGGATAGCAGATTCGGTCAGCATCACCGATGTCCAGGCCCAGGCCGGTGCTTTCCACCGTCGAGCCATTGATATCCAGAGCAAATAAAGAGGCCGGCAGGTTGATGCCTTTCTCGTAAACCTTGTGGAGGCTGGTGCGTTCAATGCGCTTGCCGCGCACCACACCATTCATATCCGCAATCAGAAGGTCAACGTACAGAACCTCAGGATGTTCCTTAAGGAACGCGTTCGCTTCGTTAAGCTGAACGGCACGCGGGGGTACCGACATGATGCAACACCTTTGTTGTTAAAAATATCAATCATTGATCTTTTCAGATTCCAGTCAACCCGAACGGCATGCCGAAGTCAAGCGAGGCCTTTTTTGCCCTAAAAAAGCGCTCGTGTGGCTTTTTTGAGGCACTTTGGGGCGTTTTTATGCCCTTGGCCTCCATGGCGCCCGCAGGCTTGAGCGGGCCGTGTTGTATTTTTTACGGGGGTGTTGTGTAAAAAAATGAACAAGGCTAAGCTCGAATCAAACCCATAACAGCAATAATACCGGGGTGCTTCATGTCTCGCCTGCCGATAATCGGCGTCACCGACTGCTCAAGACAGATCGGTCGGCATGTTTATCACATCAGTGATGACACGTCCGTCCGTTCCGTGGCCTCAGCGGTTCCGGTGATCCTCCCATCCGTGACGGTTCGACCGTCCCCGTCCGATATTCTGGACGGTCGAGATGGCACCCCCATTACGGTTACTCCATTCAATATAGAACCGATTCACAATAGCGGCCTGACCATCGTTCAGGGCACCGCTCGCGATTCTGCACGTCCGGCCTCTGCAGCCGTGTCGGCAAGCACGATAATCTGCCGCGCAAACGCTCTACAACGCGACGCCGATGCGTCAAACAACGCCTGACCTTAAAAGGGCCAGACAACTCAAGCCTAGAGGCATTTATGAGTAACAACCTCGACCAGCTCACCGATTGGTTGAAAAACCACAAGATCACAGAAGTCGAATGCATGATCGCCGACTTGACCGGGATTACCCGGGGCAAGATTTCGCCGACCAACAAATTCATCGCCGAAAAAGGCATGCGCCTGCCAGAAAGTGTGCTGTTGCAGACAGTGACCGGCGATTACGTCGAAGACGACATCTATTACGAACTGCTCGACCCGGCCGACATCGACATGATCTGCCGTCCCGACCAGAGCGCGGTGTACCTGGTGCCGTGGGCCATCGAGCCGACCGCCATCGTCATCCACGATACCTACGACAAACAAGGCAACCCGATCGAGCTGTCGCCGCGCAACGTGCTCAAGAAAGTCCTGAAGCTCTATACCGACAAAGGCTGGCAGCCGATCGTGGCGCCGGAAATGGAGTTTTACCTGACCAAGCGCAGTGACGACCCGGACTACCCATTGCAACCGCCGATCGGTCGTTCCGGTCGTCCGGAAATCGGTCGCCAGTCGTTCTCCATTGAAGCGGCGAACGAATTCGATCCGCTGTTCGAAGACGTCTACGACTGGTGCGAACTGCAGGACCTGGACCTCGATACGCTGATCCACGAGGACGGCACGGCGCAGATGGAAATCAACTTCCGTCACGGTGATGCCCTGTCCCTGGCCGACCAGATCCTGGTGTTCAAGCGCACCATGCGCGAAGCCGCGCTCAAGCACGACGTGGCCGCTACCTTCATGGCCAAGCCGATGACCGGCGAGCCGGGCAGTGCCATGCACTTGCACCAGAGCATCATCGACATCGAGACCGGCAAGAACATCTTCTCCAACGACGACGGGACCATGAGCCAGTTGTTCCTGCACCACATCGGTGGCCTGCAGAAACTCATTCCCGAGCTGTTGCCGCTGTTCGCCCCCAACGTCAACTCGTTCCGCCGCTTCCTGCCGGATACCTCGGCGCCGGTGAACGTGGAGTGGGGCGAAGAGAACCGTACCGTGGGCCTGCGGGTTCCGGATGCCGGGCCGCAAAACCGTCGGGTGGAAAACCGCCTGCCGGGCGCCGACGCCAACCCGTACCTGGCGATTGCCGCGAGCCTGCTCTGCGGTTACATCGGCATGGTCGAAGGCCTGAACCCGAGTGCACCGGTGGTGGGTCGTGGTTATGAACGCCGCAACCTGCGCCTGCCGCTGACCATCGAAGACGCGCTGGAACGCATGGAAAACAGCGCGACCATCGAGCGGTACCTGGGCAAAAATTTCATCACTGGCTACGTTGCGGTCAAGCGGGCCGAGCATGAAAACTTCAAGCGCGTGATCAGTTCGTGGGAAAGGGAATTCCTGCTCTTTGCCGTCTGATGCGCCGGGCGCCGCCGCTGTCTGGCGGCGCCTTCACCTGATTTTTTTAGGAGATTCGTATGACCAGCAACAATCCGCAAACCCGTGAATGGCAAACCCTGAGCAATGATCACCACCTGGCTCCGTTCAGCGACTTCAAGCAGCTGAAAGAGAAAGGCCCGCGAATCATCACCAACGCCAAGGGCGTTTACCTCTGGGACAGCGAAGGCAACAAGATTCTCGATGGCATGGCCGGCCTGTGGTGTGTCGCGATTGGTTATGGTCGCGATGAACTGGCCGACGCCGCCAGTAAACAGATGCGCGAACTGCCTTACTACAACCTGTTCTTCCAGACTGCGCACCCGCCGGTACTGGAACTGGCCAAGGCTATCGCCGATATCGCGCCAGAAGGCATGAACCACGTGTTCTTCACCGGTTCCGGCTCCGAAGGCAACGACACCATGCTGCGTATGGTTCGTCACTACTGGGCGATCAAGGGCCAGCCGAACAAGAAAGTCATCATCAGCCGCAAGAACGGCTATCACGGTTCCACCGTGGCCGGCGCGAGCCTGGGTGGCATGACGTACATGCACGAACAGGGCGACTTGCCGATCCCGGGCATCGTTCACATTGCCCAGCCGTACTGGTTCGCCGAAGGCGGCGACATGACCCCGGAAGAGTTCGGTGTATGGGCGGCCAACCAGCTGGAAGAAAAGATTCTGGAAGTCGGCGTCGACAACGTCGGTGCCTTTATTGCCGAGCCGATCCAGGGCGCGGGTGGTGTGATCATTCCGCCAGAGACCTACTGGCCGCGCATCAAGGAAATCCTCGCCAAGTACGACATCCTGTTCGTGGCGGACGAAGTGATTTGCGGTTTCGGTCGTACCGGCGAGTGGTTCGGTGCCGACTTCTACGACCTCAAGCCAGACATGATGACCATCGCCAAGGGCCTGACCTCGGGCTACATCCCGATGGGTGGCCTGATCGTGCGTGATGAAGTGGTGGACGTGCTCAACGAAGGCGGCGATTTCAACCACGGCTTCACTTACTCAGGTCACCCCGTAGCGGCTGCGGTGGCTCTGGAAAACATCCGCATCATGCGCGACGAGAAGATTATCGAGCGCGTACATGCAGAAACGGCACCGTATTTGCAAAAGCGTCTGCGGGAACTGAACGATCACCCGCTGGTGGGTGAGGTTCGTGGGGTGGGTCTGTTGGGGGCCATCGAACTGGTCCAGGACAAGGCCACGCGCAAGCGTTACGAAGGCAAGGGCGTCGGCATGATCTGCCGCCAGTTCTGCTTCGATAACGGCCTGATCATGCGCGCCGTCGGCGACACCATGATCATCGCTCCGCCACTGGTGATTACACCGGCGGAAATCGATGAGCTGGTGACCAAGGCTCGCAAGTGTCTTGACCTGACCCTGAGTGCATTGCAGGGCTAAGTGCTAGGCTCTGAGCGGAAGTCCAAAGTTCTGCATATGAAGTAGGAACTTTCGCTCGGAACCGTCAGAAAGCGTGGCCGTTTCCTTGAAAGACCGATGTGGATCTTGCCAGACTAGCCGCGGTTCCAGCTGCCCGGGTTCGGTTGCTGAACAAGTGGTTCAAAAAAGAAAAATTTGGAGCATTACGCATGAAGGCACTAGGTAAAAAGCTCGCTGGCAAGACTCTGCTTGCCATGTCCGTGATGGGTTTGATGGCGGGCGCGGTTCAGGCCGATGACAAAGTACTGCACGTGTACAACTGGTCCGACTACATCGCACCGGACACCGTCAAGAAGTTTGAAGACGAGTCGGGCATCAAGGTTGTCTATGACGTCTTCGACAGTAACGAAACCCTGGAAGCCAAGTTGCTGGCAGGCAAGTCCGGTTACGACATCGTTGTACCGTCGAACAACTTCCTGGCCAAACAGATCAAGGCTGGCGTCTACCAGAAGCTGGACAAGTCCAAGCTGCCTAACTGGAAGAACCTGAACACCGACCTGCTCAAGGCCGTTTCCGTGAGCGACCCGGGCAACGAGCACGCCTTCCCGTACATGTGGGGTTCGATCGGTATCGGTTTCAACCCGGAGAAGGTCAAGGCTGCACTGGGTGCCGACGCGCCGACCAACTCCTGGGACCTGCTGTTCAAACCTGAAAACGCCGCGAAGTTGAAGTCGTGCGGTATCAGTTTCCTCGATTCGCCAACCGAGATGATTCCGGTGGCGCTGCACTATCTGGGCTATCCAACCGACAGCCAGGACAAGAAACAACTGGCCGAAGCCGAAGCGCTGTTCCTGAAAATCCGTCCTTCGGTAGGTTACTTCCACTCGTCCAAGTACATCTCCGACCTGGCCAACGGCAACATCTGCGTGGCCGTGGGTTACTCGGGTGACATTTACCAGGCCAAGTCCCGCGCGGAAGAAGCCGGTGGCAAGGTGAAAGTCAGCTACAACATTCCCAAAGAAGGTGCCGGCAGCTTCTACGACATGGTCGCCATCCCTAAAGATGCCGAAAACGTCGAAGGCGCCTACAAGTTCATGACCTTCCTGCAGAAGCCGGAAATCATGGCTGAAATCACCAACGCCGTGCGTTTCCCGAACGGTAACGCGGCTGCAACTGCGTTGGTCGATAAAGACATCACCAGCGACCCGGGTGTTTACCCACCGGCGGACGTGCTGGCCAAGCTGTACGCGATTGCCGACTTGCCGGCCGCGACCCAGCGGATCATGACCCGCAGCTGGACCAAGATCAAATCCGGTAAATAAGTAATTAACTTGTAGGAGCGAGCCTGCTCGCGATGAACCTGAGAGCGCCGCGGGGTGTCAGGCACCCATCGTTATCGTTGACGACCATCGCGAGCAGGCTCGCTCCCACAGGTGCAACTGCATAAAAGTTTTGCTGGAACGGTTTTTCGAGGGTAAGTTGCGCGCCGGTTTTGTTGCCGGACAACCACGGTTGTCATGTAACGCGGGGCAACTTTGGCCCAACTAATTTCAGAGGACCTCCACTTGCCTATTTTTTCTATGTTGCGTAATGCCTTGCTGGTGGGTGCCGGGCTGACAGTTGCTGTCAGTGTTCAGGCCGCCGGTACCGTGCATATTTATAACTGGTCGGACTACATCGGCGAGACCACCCTGGCCGATTTCCAGAAAGAGACCGGTATCAAGCCGGTTTATGACGTCTTTGATTCCAACGAAACCCTGGAAGGTAAATTGCTGGCCGGGCGTACCGGCTACGACGTGGTCGTGCCGTCGAACCACTTCCTCGGCAAACAGATAAAGGCCGGGGCATTCCAGAAGCTCGACAAGTCGCAACTGCCGAACTATTCCAACCTCGACCCGGTGCTGCTCAAGCGCCTGGAGCAGAACGATCCGGGCAACCTGTACGCCGTGCCGTACCTGTGGGGCACCAACGGCATCGGTTACAACGTCGACAAGGTCAAGGCTGTGCTGGGTGTCGATACGATTGATTCGTGGGGCGTACTGTTCGAGCCGGAGAACATCAAGAAGCTGCAAAGCTGTGGTGTAGCCTTCCTCGATTCCGCCGATGAAATGATGCCGACAGTGCTCAACTACATGGGCCTGAACGCTAACAGCACTGATCCCAAGGACTATGAAAAGGCCACCTCCAAGTTGCTTGCAGTGCGCCCTTACGTGACCTACTTCCACTCCTCCAAGTACATCGCGGATCTGGCCAACGGCGACATCTGCGTGGCGATCGGTTTCTCCGGCGACATCTTCCAGGCCAAGAACCGCGCCGAAGAAGCCAAGAAAGGCGTGAACATCGCCTACTCGATTCCGAAAGAAGGCGGTGCACTCTGGTTCGACATGCTGGCGATTCCGAAGGACTCGGCCAACGTCAAGCAGGCCAACGCTTTCATCAATTATTTGCTCAAGCCTGAGGTGATTGCCCAGGTCAGCGATTACGTCGGCTATGCCAACCCTAACCCGGGGTCGGACAAACTGATGGAACAGTCCATTCGCACCGACGAAGCGGTTTATCCACCGCAAGCGGTGCTCGACAAGACCTACGTGTCGGTCGAGTTACCACCGAACATTCAACGTTTGATGACCCGCAGCTGGACCAAGGTCAAGTCGGGTAAATAGCTTCAAGGCTCAAACTATCCAAGGTTGGCTCACCTTGAGCGAACTGCACTCTTTTTTTCTGGGAGTTTCGTAAATGGCAGTTGCCTCCGGCGCCTATAAGAAAGCCCTCGAGGGCGACCAGCAACCTAAACAGGTGCTGGTCAAAATCGACCGGGTCACGAAGAAGTTCGACGAGACGATTGCCGTGGACGATGTGTCCCTGGAAATCAAGAAAGGCGAGATTTTCGCCCTGCTCGGCGGTTCGGGATCGGGCAAATCCACTTTGCTGCGCATGCTCGCAGGTTTCGAACGGCCCACGGAGGGGCGCATTTTCCTCGATGGCGTAGACATCACTGACATGCCGCCCTACGAGCGGCCGATCAACATGATGTTCCAGTCCTACGCCTTGTTCCCGCACATGACCGTGGCGCAGAACATTGCCTTCGGCCTCAAGCAGGACAAGCTGCCCGCCGCTGAAGTCGATGCGCGGGTGGCCGACATGCTCAAGCTGGTACAGATGAGCCAGTACGCCAAGCGCAAGCCGCATCAGTTGTCCGGTGGCCAGCGTCAGCGTGTGGCCCTGGCCCGTTCCCTGGCCAAGCGTCCGAAGCTGCTGCTGCTCGACGAGCCGATGGGTGCACTGGATAAAAAGCTGCGTTCGCAAATGCAACTGGAGCTGGTGGAGATCATCGAGCGCGTCGGCGTAACCTGCGTCATGGTGACCCACGACCAGGAAGAGGCCATGACCATGGCCGAGCGCATCGCGATCATGCACCTGGGTTGGATCGCCCAGATCGGCAGCCCGATCGACATCTACGAAACCCCGACCAGCCGTCTGGTCTGCGAATTCATCGGTAACGTGAACATCTTCGACGGTGAAGTGATTGACGATGCCGAAGGCCACGCGATCATCACCTGCAAGGACCTCGACCGGAAGATCTACGTGGGCCACGGCATCAGCACCTCGGTGCAAGACAAATCCGTGACCTACGCGATCCGTCCGGAAAAACTGCTCGTGACCCCGACCGTGCCGACCTGCGAATACAACTGGTCCAGTGGCAAGGTGCACGACATCGCCTACCTGGGCGGGCACTCGGTGTTTTACGTCGAACTGCCAAGCGGCAAGCTGGTGCAGTCGTTCGTGGCCAACGCCGAGCGTCGCGGGCAGCGTCCGACCTGGGGTGATCAGGTCTACGTGTATTGGGAAGACGACAGCGGCGTGGTGCTGCGCTCATGAACATGCGCAAACTCAAGCGTCGACTCAATCGAATAATTCCCGGTGGCCGTCAGATGGTCATCGGGGTTCCCTTCATCTGGCTGTTCCTGTTCTTCATGCTGCCGTTCTTCATCGTATTGAAGATCAGCTTCGCCGAAGCGGACGTGGCCATTCCGCCCTACACCGAAATCTACAGCTACGCCGAGCAGAAGCTGCAGTTGCTGCTCAACCTGGGCAACTACGCGATGCTGGCCGGTGACGAGTTGTACATCGCCGCTTACCTCGGCTCGTTGAAGATGGCGCTTTTCAGCACCATCCTCTGCCTGGTGATCGGCTACCCGATGGCCTACGGTATCTCCGTTGCGCGCAAGGAAGTGCAAACGGTACTGGTGCTGCTGATCATGATGCCGACCTGGACCGCGATCCTGATCCGCGTTTACGCGTGGATGGGCATCCTCAGCAACAATGGCCTGCTCAACGGTTTCCTGATGAGCATGGGCTGGATCGACGAACCGCTGCAGATCCTCAACACCAACCTGGCGGTCTACATCGGCGTGGTTTATTCCTACCTGCCGTTCATGATCCTGCCGCTGTACGCCAACCTGGTGAAGCACGACCAGAGCCTGCTGGAAGCTGCGTCGGACCTGGGTTCGAGCACCTTCAACAGCTTCTGGAAAATCACCGTGCCGCTGTCGAAAAACGGCATCATCGCCGGCTGCATGCTGGTGTTCATCCCGGTGGTGGGCGAGTTCGTGATCCCGGAACTGCTCGGCGGTCCGGAAACCCTGATGATCGGTAAAGTGCTCTGGCAAGAGTTCTTCAACAACCGTGACTGGCCGGTGGCGTCTGCCCTGGCGGTAGTGATGCTGGCGATCCTGATTGTGCCGATCATCCTGTTCAACCGCAGTCAGGCCAAGGAAATGGAGGGTAAAGAATGAAGCGCTTCCGTTTCTCCAGCCTGATGCTGGTACTGGGTCTGTTGTTCATCTACCTGCCGATGCTGATCCTGGTGATCTACTCGTTCAACGCCTCCAAACTGGTAACGGTGTGGGGTGGCTGGTCGATCAAGTGGTACGTCGGCCTGCTCGACAACAGCCAACTGATGGGCTCGGTGGTGCGCTCGCTGGAAATCGCCTGCTACACGGCGGTGGCGGCGGTGGCACTGGGTACATTGGCGGCGTTCGTCCTGACGCGCATTACGCGCTTCAAGGGCCGCACGCTGTTCGGTGGCCTGGTGACTGCGCCGCTGGTCATGCCTGAGGTGATCACCGGTCTGTCGCTGTTGCTGCTGTTCGTGGCCATGGCGCAGATGATCGGCTGGCCGCAGGAGCGCGGCATCGTCACCATCTGGATCGCCCACACCACGTTCTGTGCGGCCTATGTGGCGGTGGTGGTGTCGGCGCGCTTGCGCGAGCTGGACCTGTCCATCGAAGAGGCGGCCATGGATCTGGGTGCGCGGCCGTGGAAGGTGTTTTTCCTGATCACCATCCCGATGATCGCGCCTTCGCTGGCGGCGGGCGGCATGATGTCCTTCGCGTTGTCCCTCGATGACCTTGTGCTGGCGAGCTTCGTGTCGGGCCCGGGTTCCACGACCCTGCCGATGGAAGTTTTCTCGGCGGTACGTCTGGGGGTCAAGCCCGAGATCAACGCCGTGGCCAGTCTGATCCTGTTGGCGGTGTCCATCGTGACTTTCATGGTCTGGTTCTTCAGCCGTCGTGCCGAAGAAAGCCGCAAACGTGCGATCCAGCAAGCAATCGAAGAGGCAGCAGCCGATTCGTGGAAGCAACCGGATGTGCGTCGCGCACAGGCGCCGGAAGCGGCTTGAGCCTGAAGTCGGGTTGGCCACGGCTTTGTGGTCTACCCAATCCCCCTGTAGGAGCGAGCCTGCTCGCGATGACGGAGTGTCAGTCGACTGAATTGTTGCCTGACACAGCGCTATCGCGAGCAGGCTCGCTCCTACAGTGGTTTTAGGCAATCCAGGGAGATTTGCGGATGACCTCGACGAAGTTCATCGGCTTGAACCCCGGCTCCTGATCCACCAGCACATCAGTCTTCACATTGCCGAACGTGGTCTGGGGGCGATGACGCAAGCCGTCGGCAAACGCGCAGATGATGCACTCCTTGAATCCCTCGCCCCGTGGATGCGCATGCACCACTGCTTCGCGCTGCGCGCTGGAAAATGCTGCGTAGTCCATGCCCAGCACGTCCATCTCGACGCCCGCCGTGACCAGCGCCACGGTAGGCCGCAAGTGCCGGGGCACGCCCGGGGTGGTGTGCAGGGCAATCGATAGCCAGACCTGTTCGATGTCGTCATCGCTCAACCCGTAGGGCTTGAGGAACGCCGCTGCGGCGTTGGCACCGTCGACTTCGAAGCGCTCGTTGTCGCTGCGATGACCTTGCACCAGGCCCAGGTCATGGAACATCGCGCCGACGTACAGTAACTCCGGGTTGTAGGCCAGTTGCTTGCGCTCGCCGCTCAGTGCGCCGAACAGGAAGACCCGACGCGAGTGGTGGTAGAGCAGGTCGGACTCGATGTCACGGATGTATTCGGTGGTGGCCTTGGCCAGTGCGCTGTCGGGGATCCTGATGCCGGCGATGGTGGTGCTCATGGAATTTTCCTCGTCGTGATGAGGGTTTCAGTCTGTTCCGGTCCCCGAAACCGGACAATCGATCCATGGCTGCGATCCCGGCCAATGAGCATGCATATCGCGCCAACCTCGCTTGTTGGGCGTGGATTGGCTAGGGTGCACGCAGACCCTGTAGGAGCGAGCGTGCTCGCGATGCACGTGAGGGCACCGCGTACATCCAGACAGCCCCCGTCATCGTTGACGTCCATCGCGAGCAGGCTCGCTCCTACAGGTGAGCGTTGCATTCAGTGCCATGAGAGGCGTTTCGAACCATGAGTAAAACCGTAGCCATCGTGGTGTTCGCTGGCGTCCAGTCGCTGGACGTCACCGGCCCCATGGATGTGTTTTCCGAGGCCAATCGTTTTCTTGCTGCGCAAGATCACTATCGTCTTGAGGTGATCGGCGTCGAGCGCGGGGTGATGGCGTGCTCCAACGGTTTGGCACTCAATGCCCATCGGCATTTCAGCGAAGCGCTGGAGCCGTATGACCTGTTGCTGGTGGCTGGCGGGCCGCAGTTGCCGTTCATGGATTTCGGCATGACATTCGATGGCTGGTTGCGCGATGCCTGTGCGCGGGCCAAACGCTTTGGCTCGATTTGCAACGGCGCGTTCATGCTCGCTCGGGCGGGGTTGCTGGAGGGGCGCACGGTCACCACGCACTGGCAGGACGCCTCGGATCTGGCGGCGCTGTGTCCCTCGTCCCGGGTGGAAGCGGATCGGCTGTATGTCGAGGACGGTGAGCTGTTCACCTCGGCCGGTGTCACTGCGGGGATCGATCTGTCGTTGTATCTGTTGGGCCGGGATCACGGGCCGGAAGTTGCACTGAGCGTCGCAAAGCGACTGGTAGTGTTCACCCAGCGTTCGGGCGGGCAGTCGCAATTCAGCCCGTTCCTTACGCCCCACGCCGAACCTACTTCTGCGGTGGCAATGGTCCAGCATTACGTGCTGGCCAATCTGACGGGCGACCTGACGATCGCTGACCTGGCCAATGCCGCCAACATGAGTGCGCGCAACTTCTCCCGGGTGTTCGCCAGGGAAGCGAAAATCACCCCGGCCGAGTTCGTTGAGCGCGCACGGGTCGATGCGGCACGGACGCTGCTGGAAAGCACCCGCGCGCCGCTCAAGACCGTGGCCTATCAATGCGGTTTTCGTGATGCTCAGCACATGCGCAGCGTGTTCAATCGCCGATTGGGAGTGACGCCGCAGCAGTTCAGGTTGCATTTTGCGGCGATGGTTTGAGCCAGGAGTTGCGTTGGTCTTGCGGGCCCCATCGCTAGCAGGCTAGCTCCCACAATGGATCTGCATGCACCGGACCAATGTGGGAGCTAGCCTGCTAGCGATGAGGCCAGTCCTGTCGACACCGAATTATGGCGCAGCCCGCGCCGGCAACAGCTTCAAGGTACTGCGGGCATTGGCCGTGACTTCTTCATCATTGAGATGCGCCTGGAAGTACATCCCCTCGATGTAGGCCTCGGCCTGATCATCATAGTGACTGTCGAACAGGACGCCGCTCTGGCCGACCGGGTTGACGGTCAGGCTGTGGGCCGGGTCGGCGAAGTCGATCAGGCGCCGGGTCGAAGGGCCGTAGGTGACAGGCCACGGAGCCGGGCCGATCTTCGCCGAGAGGTTGTTCGGCACTTCATGGCTGCCCGGTGCGGCGAAGGGGCCGACATTGAAGAACAGGTCCAGCGGCTTTTTCTGCCCCAACGGATGGCCATGGGTCAATGTGTGCGCGCTGCTCCACTGCCATTGCGAGGCGTCTGCGCCGAGGGTGCTCTTGAGGTGCGCGAGGCTGGCTTGCCAGGCGGTCTTCACCGTATCGCCCCGGGTTTCCTTGCCCTGGGTGGTGCGGTTGTCCCACCACGGTGAATCGGCGCTGGCGGCCAAGCGGGGGAGCGTGGCGTCGATCACCCGGGTCGAGAGCAGTGTTTCGAAGAAGTCGTTACCCAGCTCATCGTGCATCGTCGCGTCAGCCAGGTTGAACAGAAACTGGTTGAACAGCGTGGCGCTGGTCGAGTCGATCGGGTAATCGCCTTGCCACTGGGCCAGTTGCTCCACCAGTTTGAGTTCGGCGGGATCGCTCACCACTTCGTGCAATACCGGCAACAGCGGTGCCAACAAGCGTGGGCCGTAAGCGGTAGTGGTGCCCAGTTGCAGCTTCTGGCTGTTTTCCAGATTCCACTTGACCGCTTTGTCGCTGAGCTGACGATTGAGCTGTTGGCCACGGTCGGCAAGGTTGTAGTAGCCGGGAATCTCCATGCCGGTCGGCGACACTGGTTGGAAGTTGGCCGAGACAATGTAGCCCCGCGCCGGGTTTTCTTCCTGGGGGTTGGCCGTGAACGGGTAGAAGCCGTCCTTGTCCGCCTCGGTGGTGCTGCCGTCGAGGATGAACCACGGGCGTACACCCGCCGGGCGTTTAGGCAATTGCGCCGCCGCCCACCAGCCGATGTCACCCTTGGCATTGGCCCAGACAACGTTAAGGCCCGGGGCCTGGATTTTCGACGCGGCACCGCGGGCCTTGGCCAGGGTGTCGGCGCGATTGAGCTGGTAGAAACCTTCCAGGATCGGGTTCTGGCTTTCGAGAAACGCCCACCACATGGCAATCGGCGTTTTTCCGGCGCCGCTGCTCAAGGCATCGTTGACGATCGGGCCGTGGGGCGATTGGCGCAGCACCAGCGTCACCGGTGCCTGGCCCTTGACCGCGATCTGCTGCTCGCTGGTCGTCATGTCCACCCACTTGTCGCGATACCAGACCTGATTGGGGTTGTCCGGGTTGACCTTCTCGGCGATCAGGTCAAGGTCGTCGTTCTGGAACATGGTGATGCTCCAGCCGAAGTCGTGGTTCATGCCCAGCGAAGCGAACGGCATCAGGGCCTGATAGTGGCCGTAGAGTTCGAAGCCCGGCGCAGAGAGTTGCGCTTCGTACCACACCGACGGCGCGGAAAAGCGGATATGCGGATCACCCGCCAGCAGCGGCTTGCCGCTTTGGGTGCGGCTGCCCGCGACGACCCAGGCATTGCTGCCCTCGAACTGTGGCAGGCCGTTGTCAGCCAGGGCTTGTTCGCTCAGGCGGGCGAGGGCGTTGAGGTCCTTCCAGTCGACGCTGGCCAGAGTGGTGCCGGTCCCGTTGAGCACGCCCTTGGGCTGCCAGTCGAGATCGAAGACGCTCAGGTATTCAGGTCCCAGTTGATCGCGAACGAATGTCAGCAAGGGTTCGGTACGAAACGCGGCGGCAAAGCTGTAGGCCATGTAGCCGGCGATGCTGATGGTGTCCTGGGCCGTGAACGGGCGTTTTGGAATGCCCAGCACATCGAACTCCACGGGTTTGGCGTGGCTGCCCTGATACTGGTTGATGCCATCCAGGTAGGCCTGCATGGCGATGAAGGAGGGCGACTGCTTGTCGAGGTTCGCCAGGTAGGTTTCGGCGCGTTCGCGGATGCGCAGGCTGCGCATCAGTTTGTCGGTATCGAGCAGTTTCGGCCCGAGCACTTCAGCCAGTTCGCCACGGGCCAGGCGACGCAGGACTTCCATCTGGAACAGGCGGTCCTGGGCTTGCACATAGCCGAGGGCGCGGTACAGGTCGGTTTCGTTGTCGGCTCGGATATGCGGGACGCCGCGCTCGTCGTAGCGCACGGTGACGGAGCCTTGCAGGTGTTGCAGTTCCACCATGCCCTGGCGTGACGGCTGCTTGCTGTAGAGGTACCCGCCGGCTCCGGCGGCCAGCATGACGATCAACAGAGCGAGAGCGGTCAGGCTGTGTTTCATGGGGACTCCTTGTTGTTATGAGTGACGGCAATTCCTGGTGCCACTGTTTAACACGGCCCCTGCGTTGGATGCATCGCCCGTAGGAGGGATTCGTATTGGCGAGTCTTTCCCTATTTAGTTGGCTCGACAGGCCACGGGCAGTAACACCCCACGGCCAGTGTGTGCGTGGCACTCACCGCACGCCCCTCATCCAGCGCTTGCAGGATCGGTTCGATAAAGCTGTTGCTCGAGTTGCAGGTCAGGCCTTCGCTGTAGGGGCCGAAGTACGCCAGTTTGCCGCTGCGATCCCAGATCGCCACCGCCGGGCTGGCGGGGATCTGTTCGGAACCGGGCAGGACGTCGATGGTTTTCAGGTTGCTCAAGGTGCCCGGCAACTGGCCGTGGCTGCCGGGTTTTTGCACGGCATAGAATTCCACGCCATGGGGAACGTAGCGCTCGACCAGTTCGGTCAGGTGTTGTTGATTGCCGACATTGCACGGGCAGGCCGGGTCCCAGAAGTGCACCAGGCGGATGGCGCCGGGGCCGGCGAGGGATTCGGGAAGGCGTAGCGGATCGCCGGAAAACATCGCGGTGTGCTCGCTGAACGCCCGCAGGTAACGCCCCTGGAACCAGTTGTAGGCCGCCCACAACATGCCGGCACACACCACGGCGAGCAGGCAGGCAAACAGGGTGGCGCGAAAGGGCGAGCGCATCGGTTCAGTCCTCGAAGGTCGGCTAGCTTGCCATGCTTGCCGCGACAGATGAATATCGCAGGCCTATAAAGTCCGTTTCACGTTCTGGAATCGTCCATGCCGGCCACTTTCGACCCCGATCTTCTACGTGCAAGTCTGCTGCCATTGGCGGCCGGGCAGCCGTTGTCGGCGCAGGCGCAGGCTTACCAGCGATTCTACGGGCTGGATTTTGCTCCGCGTCAGGTGCGCAGCGGCCTTGGGCGATTCGAGGTCGACGGTTATGAGCTGGTCAGCCAGTTCTGGTGGCCCGAGCGGGCGAAGGCGACGCTGTTTGTCATCCACGGTTTCTACGACCACACCGGGCTCTACCGGCATGTGATCGAATGGGCGTTGGACCAGGACTTTGCGGTGATCGCCTGCGACTTGCCGGGGCATGGCTTGTCCAGCGGCGAACGGGCGAGCATCAAGGATTTCGCCGAGTATCAGGACGCATTGCAAGGCTTGTTCGGCGAGGCGCAATCCCTTGATTTGCCGCAACCGTGGCACCTCTGCGGGCAGAGCACCGGCGGGGCGATCGTGATCGATCATGTGTTGAATGCGGGGGCGAGCAGCCCGGCCCAAGGCCAGGTGATTCTGCTGTCGCCGCTGGTGCGGCCGCGGGCGTGGGGTTGGTCGCAGCTGAGTTATTACGTGCTCAAGCCTTTCGTCAAAGCCATTGCCCGGCGTTTTAGCGAGAACTCCAACGACCCGGCCTTTCTGCCGTTCCTGCAAGCCGATCCGTTGCAGCCGCTGCGCCTGCCGACAGCCTGGGTGGGCGCATTGGCACGCTGGATAAAACGTATCGAGGCCGCCCCCATGAGTACCCGCCGGCCGCTGATCGTGCAGGGGCAGGCTGACATGACGGTGGATTGGGAGCACAACCTGGAAGTGTTGCGGGGCAAGTTTGATCGGCCGCAGGTGCTGATGCTGCCCGAGGCGCGGCATCATCTGGCGAATGAAACACTGGTGATGCGGGAGGAGTATTTCGGGTTTTTGACCAGGCGGATCAAGGGCCGAAATCCTTAGCGCCAGTTCCGGCCCCATCGCGAGCAAGCTATCTAGAGGCTGCCGAAGATCACTGGGTCAGATTCGAATTGCTCTGCCCCACCGCCAACCCCGCCCGAATCGCAGCCAATGCGGCCTGATAATAAGCCTGGCCTTCCGTCGATTCGGCAAAGGTCGCGAACTCTTCCAGTTCGTTGTCCGACAGGTCGCGATAGACATACAGCAGCGTGTTGTTCAGGTCGCTGCCAATCTGGTCCATCAGGCGCTGGCGCTGGCCGTTGAGCATGCCCTGGGCCTGACCGGCACCGAGCAACCCCGGGATCATCGAACTCAAGCTGTCGGCGGCGACGCCGGCAATCGCCAGGCTGACTTCCGCGCCGGCCTCGCGTGCGGGCAGGGCTTGTGCCAAGTGGCCGATGATCAGCAGGCGGCTGTCGCTGGCCTGCATCTTCGGCAGACCCTTGGCGTTTTTCGCCAGTTGGTCGCGACGGGTCGCCAGCAGTTCGGCGGCGACGACCTTCTTGCCCAAAGGCGACTGGAAAAACGTCAACGCAGGTTTGGGGTCGGCGAGGTTCTTGCGCAATTGCGCTTCGGCACGCTGGTCCATCGCCTTGGCGGAAAAACGCTGATTGCTGTTATTGACCAGTGCCTGAAACACCGCCGGTGGCAGGCTACCCTGGTAGCGTTGCTGAGCGGCCGAGAGGGCGTCGCTGAAATGCGCGCGTTGTTCCGGCCAGCCGGCGACCTTGTACAACTGGTCGTGGCCGTCTGCCCAGGCGGGCAAAACGCAGAACATCAGCAGTGATAAAAGCAAACGGCGCATAGGGACTCCTGTCAGCAGGCGACTATTCTCCGTGCGGCACCCCTGCTTGTCGAGAATTCGTATCAACCCGCTGCGCGGCTCTGTCGGATTTCCGGGCACAGGAATACTATGCGCGCCATGCAAATATCCTCTGATCACCCGCTGCTGCTACGAATTGTCGACGACCTGGCCGAGCACGGCTGGTCGCAGCAGAATATTTTCCTGCCTCTGGATCTGACCCGGGCGCTGGCGGCCGAGTGTCGCAAGCGTGCCGCCGAGGGTGAGCTGGCTCCGGCCGCCGTGGGCCGTGGACCGTTTTCGGAAATCCGCGAGGGGATTCGTGGCGACCATATCCAGTGGATCGACCCCGGCCAGGCCGAGGCGTGCGACAGCTACCTGGGTTTGATGAACAGCCTTCGCGAGGCGATCAATCGTGGTCTGTTTCTCGGCCTGGAGGATTTCGAAAGCCATTTTGCGATGTACCCGCCCGGAGCCTTCTATCTGAAGCACGTCGACCGCTTTCGCGATGACGACCGGCGCATGATTTCGGCAGTGGTTTACCTCAATGACGGCTGGCTTCCTGAACACGGTGGCCAGTTGCGCATGTACCTCGACAATGATCGCGTCCAGGACGTGCAACCTATCGGTGGCTGCCTGGTGGTGTTTCTCTCCGGCGAGGTTCCCCACGAAGTCCTGCCCGCGACCCGGGATCGCCTGTCGCTGACCGGCTGGTTCCGCCGGCGCGGCAACGAGCCGTTCTGATCATGCGGAAAATTCTCGTCAGCCGTTGCCTGTTGGGCCATCGGGTTCGTTACGACGGCGGGGCCAGCGGGCCGTTCGATCAACTTCAGCAGTGGCTTGACGAGGGCAGGGTCGTGCCGTTGTGCCCGGAAGTGGCCGGCGGTTTGCCAACGCCTCGGGCGGCGGCGGAAATTCCAGGCGGGCAGGGCACGCAAGTCCTCGATGGCCAGGCGTTGGTGATCACCACCGAGGGCGAGGACGTCAGTGCGCAGTTTCTGTCGGGGGCGTATCAGGCACTGGAGTTGGTGCAGAAGTATGGCATCCGCATCGCCGTCCTCAAGGCCAACAGCCCGTCCTGCGGCAATCTGCTGACCTATGACGGGACGTTCAGCGGCGTGAAGGTCAGTGGCGAGGGCGTGACGGCGGCGCTACTCAAGCGCCACGGGGTGCAGGTGTTCAGTGAGCTGGAGTTGCCGCAAGCGGCGCGGGCATTGGCAACACTCGATTAACGAGCGACACAAGACACTGTGGGAGCGAGCCTGCTCGCGCGATGAGGCCAGTCCAGCAAACATGGATGTTTGAATGTCAGGCCGCCATCGCGAGCAGGCTCGCTCCTACAGGATCAGCTTTCAGTCCAGACCTGCAACAACTTCAAGGTTTGGGTACCACACCCGCTTCCGCCCCCAACCACTTCTGCTCCAACGCTTGCAGTCGCCCGTCATCCTTGATCCGCTGCAGCGCGTTCTCCAGGCTGGCATGGAACGCCGGATTACCCTTCTGAAACGGAATCGCCAGGCTCACGGCCGGGTCGGATTTGGGCTTCTCTTGCGTCAGCGACTGCACCAGCAAAATGGAGCGCGGCTCTTCTTTCTGCGCGATCAATTGCGCATGGGTTTGAATGTAAGGCTCGCTGAAGTCGAAACGATCCTTGAGATCCGGGGTCACTGCTATGTGGTTGATAGCGATGTCGTATTTGCCGCTTTCGACGCCGGTCAACAGATCGCTGCCGTCGGTGACGACAAAGTCGGCCCGGACATCGAGTTCACTTGCCAGCAGTTGGCCCAGTTCGACTTCGAAGCCGGTGAGCCTGTCGTCATCCTTGAAATTGAATGGGGGAGTGTTGGCTTCAACGGCAATGCGCAATTCGCCCCGGTCGTTGACGTCATCTATCAGTTCGGCATGAGCCAAAGGGCTCAAAAGGGGTAGCAGGCAGATCAGGCCAGGCAGAAAGCGCATGGTCACTCCTTTGAATTTATTATCGCGACCCTCTGATTCAGGCTCGCTTTGCTATGGTTGTCGAGTGCCTTCGACAACAAATGGCCATGAAGTTGTCATGGTCACGCGGATTTTACGGAAAAACTGGAGAAGAGAATGAAAACCTTTATGTCACGTGCTGCTTTGGCTGGCGTGTTGATGGGTGTTTCGGTGCTGGCCAGTGCTGCAACCCCGGCTCCGAAAGGTGCCGAAGTGTCCATCGTGTCTCCCGAGGACGGTGCGACGATTCCGCAGACAGTCGTCGTCAAGTTCGCGGTCGAGAACATTGCCCTGGCACCGGCGGGCGATACCACCAAGAACACCGGTCATCACCACGTGCTGATTGACGTCGATGAGCTGCCGGCCGCCGGTGCGCCGATCCCCAAGGATGCCAACCACCTGCATTTCGGCGGTGCGCAGACCCAGGCTGAAATAACGCTCACGCCGGGCAAACACACCTTGCAGCTTGAACTGGGCGATAGCAACCACATGCCGTTCGATCCACCGATCGTTTCCGAGAAGATCACCGTCAACGTCAAGTAACGTTGTTGCGTGAATGAAAAAGGGAGCCCGAAGGCTCCCTTTTTTGTCGCTCAGGTCGTGATCAGAACAACACACGGCTACGGATGGTGCCGTTGACGTGTTGCAGCTTCTCTTGCGCCAGGTCCGAGTACTCGGCGTCGACGTCGATTACCACGTAGCCGACTTTCTCGTTGGTCTGCAGGAACTGACCGGAGATGTTGATGCCGTTTTCGGCGAAGACCTTGTTGATCTCGCTAAGCACGCCCGGAATGTTTTCGTGGATGTGCAGCAGGCGGTGCTTGCCAGGGTGAGCCGGCAGGGCCACTTCCGGGAAGTTCACGGACGATACCGAAGTACCGTTGTCGCTGTACTTGACCAGCTTTTCCGCCACCTCCAGACCGATGTTGGCCTGGGCTTCAGCGGTGGAGCCACCGATGTGCGGGGTCAGGATCACGTTGTCCAGGCCACGCAGCGGGCTTTCGAACTCTTCGTCGTTGGAGCGTGGCTCCACCGGGAATACGTCGATGGCCGCGCCGATCAGGTGCTTGTCCTTGATCGCGTCCGCCAGGTGGTCCAGTTCGACCACGGTGCCACGGGCGGCGTTGATCAGGATGCCGCCTTTCTTGATGGCGCGGATTTCCTTCTCGCCCATCATCCACTGGGTGGCGGCGGTTTCCGGTACGTGCAGCGAAACGATGTCGGACATCGCCAGCAGTTCGTGCAGGTTGCCTACCTGAGTGGCGTTACCCAGTGGCAGCTTGGTGATGGTGTCGTAGAAGTACACCTGCATCCCCAGGCCTTCCGCCAGGACCGACAGTTGAGTACCGATCGAGCCGTAACCGACGATGCCCAGCTTCTTGCCGCGGATCTCGAAGGAGTTGGCCGCGCTCTTGATCCAGCCGCCACGGTGGCAGGAAGCATTCTTCTCAGGGATGCCGCGCAGCAGCAGGATCGCTTCGGCCAGCACCAGCTCCGCTACGGAACGGGTGTTGGAGTACGGTGCGTTGAACACCGCGATGCCGCGTTCGCGGGCAGCGTCCAGGTCGACCTGGTTGGTACCGATGCAGAAACACCCTACAGCCACGAGCTTCTTCGCGTGATCGAAGATCTCTTCGGTCAGTTGAGTGCGGGAGCGAATGCCGATGAAGTGAGCATCGGCGATCTTTTCCTTGAGCTGGGCTTCCGGCAGAGAACCAGTGAGGTACTCGATGCTGGTGTAGCCCGCCGCCTTGAGGACGTCGACAGCCGATTGGTGGACGCCTTCGAGAAGAAGGAACTTGATCTTGCTCTTATCGAGAGAAGTCTTGCTCATCTGCGTAAACCTGTATCCCGGAGAAAAATGGCAGGAAAGGGAGCAGCCCGGAGCTGACCCGCACGGCAGGAAAGCCGTCACCGCAGAACAGCCCTTGGGCACTATCCTGCGGGGTCGTTATGCTAGCATATGCACCCCGCTAAACACTCATTCCTGCGACGTGAAGCGTTCTCAGGATGACCATGAATTGTTCGAGAGTTCTGTCGATGACCAATCCTGCCCTGATTGAAGAGCTGAAGACCCTGGTTGAGCCTGGCAAGGTGCTGACCGATGCCGACTCCCTGAATGCTTACGGAAAGGATTGGACCAAGCATTTCGCCCCGGCCCCGACTGCCATCGTGTTCCCCAAGACTACCGAGCAGGTCCAGGCCATTGTCCTGTGGGCCAATAAACACAAGGTGGCGCTGGTGCCGTCCGGCGGTCGTACCGGGTTGTCTGCCGCTGCGGTGGCAGCCAGTGGCGAAGTGGTCGTGTCCTTCGACTATATGAACCAGGTCCTCGACGTGAACCTCACCGACCGCACCGCTGTTTGTCAGCCGGGCGTGGTCACCAAGCAATTGCAGAACGTCGCTGAAGAAAAAGGCCTGTACTACCCGGTGGACTTCGCATCGTCCGGCTCGAGCCAGATTGGTGGCAATATCGGCACCAATGCCGGCGGGATCAAGGTGATTCGCTATGGCATGACCCGTAACTGGGTCGCTGGCATGAAAGTGGTCACCGGCAAGGGTGACGTGCTGGAACTGAACCGTGACCTGATCAAGAACGCTACCGGCTACGACATGCGCCAGCTGTTCATTGGCGCCGAAGGCACCCTGGGGTTTGTGGTCGAAGCGACCATGCGCCTGGACCGCGCGCCGAAAAACCTCACCGCGATGGTTCTCGGCACCACCGATTTCGACTCGATCATGCCGGTGCTGCACGCTTTCCAGAGCAAGCTTGACCTGACCGCCTTCGAATTCTTCTCCGACAAAGCCCTGGCCAAAGTCATGGCTCGTGGCGATGTACCGGCGCCATTCGAAACCGATTGCCCGTTCTACGCGCTGCTGGAATTCGAAGCGACCACCGAAGAAGTGGCCAACCACGCCCTGGAAACCTTCGAGCACTGCGTCGAGCAAGGCTGGGTGCTGGACGGCGTGATGAGCCAGAGCGAAACCCAACTGCAGAACCTGTGGAAGCTGCGCGAATACATCTCCGAAACCATTTCCCACTGGACGCCGTACAAGAACGACATCTCGGTCACCGTATCGAAAGTTCCGGCATTCCTGAAGGAAATCGACGCGATCGTCGGCGAACACTACCCGGACTTCGAAATTGTCTGGTTCGGCCACATCGGCGACGGCAACCTGCACTTGAACATCCTCAAGCCGGATGACCTGAGCAAGGATGAGTTCTTCGCCAAGTGCGCCACCGTCAACAAGTGGGTGTTCGAAACCGTCGAGAAGTACAACGGTTCGATCTCTGCCGAGCACGGCGTGGGCATGACCAAGCGTGACTATCTGACCTACAGCCGCTCGCCGGTCGAGATCGAGTACATGAAAGCGGTCAAGGCGGTGTTCGACCCGAACGGCATCATGAACCCGGGCAAGATTTTCGCTGTTTGATTTTCGAACTTTAAGAGCCAAAGAAGCAGGAGTCGGTAATGAGCTATCAGCACCAGTATGTCGACGGTACGCGCATTCACTTCCCGCTGGGGAAAGTGGTGTGCATCGGCCGTAACTACGCCGAACACGCCAAGGAACTGGATAACCCGGTGCCGACCGAGCCACTGCTGTTCATCAAGCCGGGCAGTTGCGTGGTGCCGCTGGAAGGCGGTTTCAGCATTCCGACCGACCGCGGTTCGGTGCATTACGAAGCGGAAATCGCGGTATTGATCGGCAAGCCATTGTCGACCAAGCCGAGCCGTGAAGAAGTGCTCGACGCCATCTCCGGTTTCGCTCCTGCCCTGGACCTGACCCTGCGCGACAAGCAGGCCGAACTGAAATCCAAGGGCTTGCCCTGGGAAATCGCCAAGTCCTTCGATGGTGCGGCAGTGCTGGCTCCGTTCGTGTCCGGCAGCACCTTTGCCGACCTGACCGACATCGGCATCCGCCTGACCATCAACGGTGAAGTGCGCCAGGACGGCAACAGCAGCGCAATGCTCAACCCGATCGTGCCAATGATCCAGCACATGGCCGGCTGCTTCTCGTTACAGGCCGGGGACGTGATCCTCACCGGCACGCCGGTGGGCGTTGGTCCGCTGAATGTCGGTGACGAGATCGTTCTGGAATTGCCGGGCGCCAGCAGTTTCACCAGCAGCGTTCGCTAGTTGTAACACCGCTGTACCCTGTGGGAGCGAGCTTGCTCGCGATAGCGGTGTGTCATCCAATATCTTTGTTGGCTGACACGCCCCCATCGCGAGCAGGCTCGCTCCCACATTGGTTTTGCCGTGGCATGTAGATTGCCCGCCCTGTCATTTCCCGTTTTTTTCACATCCGGTCTGGATAATTTCAGGGCTATTGGCCTCTGAGCCGGCCCCAAACTGTGCTATTACCCCTAGCCTGAATTTCTGGAACGCATTCCCCGATGGCCACTCCTCCGCTTTCCATGCTTGAACCTGCCCGCCGCTCGCGCTTCGCCCTGCGTTGGCACACCTGGCTGCTGTTGGTGGCTGTTGTCGCCTACGGTGTTGCATTCGCCATGCACTGGGATTCCCGGGGCGTGCTCTGGGTGAAAGAGCAATTCAAGAGCCCGGCCGAGCGTCAGTCCAGTATCTGGCTCCCCGACTATCGGGCGGTGATCGATGCCAAGCCGTTGCCGGGCATGGAGAAGGATGAAGCATCGGACGTGGCCTACGACCCACAGACCAAGACGCTGTTTTCGGTCATGGGCAAGAACCCGTTCCTGGTCGAATTGAACTTGCAGGGCGATGTGTTGCGCAAAATGCCGTTGGTCGGCTGGAGCAACCCTGAGGGCGTCACGGTGCTGGGTGACGGTCGGCTGGCCATTGTCGATGAGCGCGAGCATCTGATCGCTATCGTCAAGGTCGATGCCGACACCCGCGAACTGAACATCGCCGATTTCCCGAAGTACGACCTCGGGCCTTCCAAGGACCAGAACAAGGCCTTTGAGGCTGTCACCTGGGACCCGAGCAATCAGCAACTGTTGCTGGGCGAAGAGCGCCCGCCGGCATTGTTTGCCTGGAAAGGCGATGGCAAGGTCCTGACCGGCGACAAGCTGAAACTGGCCAGCCATGCACTGGACATGCGCAACTTGTCTGCCCTGGCCGTCGATCCACGGACCGGCCACATGCTGGTGTTGTCCGCCGACTCGCACCTGTTGCTGGAGCTGGACAAGAAGGGTGAGCAGGTCAGTTTCATCACCCTGCTGCGTGGCTTCAACGGCCTGAAAAATACCATTCCCCGTGCCGAAGGCGTAACCATGGATGAAGCGGGTACGCTGTACATGGTGAGTGAACCGAATCTGTTTTATCGCTTCGAAAAACAGAAGTAACCAACGCCTGCGCTGATTGCCTGTACGTAAAAGGCCAGCGGCCATTAAGCTTCAGTTCAGACGGGCGTGATATTTCATCCGCCTGTTTTGACCCGAGCCCGCCCGAATGCGTCGATTTGCCCGCCCCAAATCCCTGATTCTGATCTTGTCGGTGGTCATGCTGATCGCGTTGATAGCGATCGCCCAGTACATGCGCCTGTTCGAGCGCACCTGGTTCAATCTGCATGCGCTGTGGCAGCCGGTGAGTTCCCGGTCCATGGGCCTGGACCAATATCAGGTCGTGACCGAGGCGCAGGTGATCGATGGCCTGGCCGACAACGTTTCAGCGCTGACCTACGACCCGGTGCGCAAAAGCCTGTTCACCGTCACCAACAAACGGAGCGAGCTGGTCGAGTTGTCCCTCGACGGCAGGATCTTGCGTCGTGTGGCGCTGGTCGGTTTCGGCGATCCGGAGGCGGTGGAGTTCATCAGCGAGGACATCTACGTGGTCACTGACGAAAGCCAGCAGCGGCTGATCAAGATTCGTCTGGAGCAGGACACCACTTTCGTCGATGCGGCAGACGCCGAGCAGATGACCATTGGCGTACACATGGGCGGCAACAAGGGCTTCGAGGGGCTGGCTTACGATTCTGTGGGCAAGCGCCTGTTCGTCGCCAAGGAGCGCAACCCGATGCTGATCTACGAGGTGCACGGTTTTCCGCGCTTCAATCCTGAAGAATCCTACTCGGTGCATGTGATCAACGACCCCAAGCGTGATGCCGGGATGTTCGTGCGGGATCTGTCGAGCCTGCAATACGACGAGCGCAGCGGGCATTTGCTGGCGCTGTCGGATGAGTCGCGATTGATTCTGGAACTGGATGTGGATGGGCGGCCATTGAGCACAATGTCATTGAGCAAGGGACGCCATGGCCTGCAAAAAACCGTGCCGCAAGCGGAGGGGATCGCCGTGGACGACGACGGTGCGTTGTATATCGTCAGCGAGCCGAATCTGTTCTACGTGTTCAAGAAACCCGCGCAACTCTAAACCAACACCCCATACCAATGTGGGAGCGAGCTTGCTCGCGAAAGCGGTGTATCAGTCGAGATTGATTTCAACTGACAGTCCGTTATCGCGAGCTGGCTCGCTCCCACAGGTATTTCGTCTGCCCTCAAATCAGGTGGGCAGATTGGCTTACTCGGCGCGCAGTGTCTTCACGCCTTCGCTCGTACCCAGCAACAACAGATCCGCCGGACGCGCCGCGAACAGACCATTGGTGACTACGCCGACGATCGCATTGATCTGCGTCTCCAGTTCCACCGGATTGGTGATCTGCATGTTGAACACGTCGAGGATGATGTTGCCGTTGTCGGTCAGCACGCCTTCGCGGTAAACCGGGTCGCCGCCGAGCTTCACCAGTTCGCGAGCCACATGGCTGCGGGCCATCGGGATCACTTCCACCGGCAGCGGGAAAGCACCGAGGACCGGCACCAGCTTGCTGGCATCGGCGATACAGATGAAGGTCTTGGCCACGGCCGCGACAATCTTCTCACGGGTCAGGGCAGCGCCGCCGCCCTTGATCAGGTTCAGGTGCTCGTCGCTTTCATCGGCGCCGTCGACATAGAACTCCAGGTCGCTGACGGTGTTCAGTTCGTACACCGGAATCCCGTGGCCCTTGAGGCGCGCGGCGGTGGCTTCGGAGCTGGCGACGGCACCGTCGAATGCGCCCTTGTGCCTGGCCAGCGCGTCGATGAAACAGTTGGCGGTGGAGCCGGTGCCGACCCCGACGATGCTCTTGTCGTCGAGTTTCGGAAGGATGAAGTCGACGGCGGCCTGAGCCACTGCCTGTTTGAGTTGATCCTGGTTCATGCGGGCTCCGGAGTGCCGAGGAGGGGACGAAAGGCCGGCATTATAGGCTTCGAGGCAGGGAAGGTCATTGTCCGATTGGCAGGTCGACCGTTCCTTGTAGGAGCGAGCGTGCTCGCGATGGTCGTGAACGATAACGCGTGAAAATAGATGTGCAGCGGTGCCATTGCGTTTTTCGCGAGCAAGCTCGCTCCTACAACAGGTGGTCGTGCGGCCAAAATGCGGGTTAGACTCCGTGGTCCCGCCCAACCCGCTCAGTGATGCTTTCCGATGCTTGAACAGTACGTCAAAAAGATCCTCACCTCGCGCGTTTATGACGTTGCCGTAGAAACTCCGTTGCAGACCGCCCGTCAGCTCTCCGAGCGGCTGGGCAACAGCATTTGGCTCAAGCGCGAAGACTTGCAGCCGGTGTTCTCCTTCAAGATTCGCGGCGCCTACAACAAGTTGACCCAGTTGAGCGACGAAGAGCGCGCTCGCGGTGTGGTCACCGCGTCGGCGGGCAACCATGCCCAGGGCCTGGCCCTGGCGGCGAAGGTGTTGGGCGTGAAAGCGACCATCGTCATGCCCAAGACCACCCCGGAGATCAAGGTCGAAGGCGTGCGCTCCCGTGGCGGCAAAGTGGTGCTGCACGGCGATTCGTTCCCGGAAGCCCTGGCCTACTCGCTGAAACTGGTCGACGAAAAAGGCTACGTCTACATTCACCCGTACGACGACCCCCACACCATTGCCGGGCAGGGCACCGTGGCGATGGAGATTCTGCGCCAGCACCCGCAGCCACTGGATGCGATTTTCGTCCCGGTGGGCGGCGGCGGCCTGATCGCCGGCATCGCGGCTTATGTGAAGTACCTGCGCCCGGACATCAAGGTCATTGGTGTCGAGCCGGATGATTCCAATTGCCTGCAAGCCGCCATGGCGGCTGGCGAACGCGTGGTGCTGCCGACCGTGGGCCTTTTCGCTGACGGCGTTGCGGTGGCCCAGATCGGTCAGCACACCTTCGACATCTGCAAAGACCATGTCGACGAAGTGATCACCGTCAGCACCGACGAAATCTGCGCCGCCATCAAGGATATCTACGACGATACCCGCTCGATCACCGAACCTGCCGGCGCCTTGGGCGTGGCCGGGATCAAGAAATATGTCGAGCAGCGTGGCGTCAGCGGCCAGACCTTCGTGGCCATCGACTCCGGGGCCAACGTCAACTTCGATCGCCTGCGCCACGTCGCCGAGCGTGCGGAGCTGGGTGAAGGCCGCGAAGCGATCATCGCCGTGACCATTCCCGAGAAGCCAGGCAGCTTCAAGGCGTTCTGCGAGGCCATTGGCAAGCGCCAGATCACCGAATTCAACTACCGCTACAACACCGGCAGCGAAGCGCACATCTTCGTCGGCGTACAGACTCACCCGGAAAACGACCCGCGCAGCGCGTTGATCGCCAGCCTGAGCGAACAGGGTTTCCCGGTGCTGGACCTGACCGACAACGAACTGGCCAAGCTGCACATCCGCCACATGGTGGGCGGACGTGCGGCGCACGTGGTCGATGAAGTGATCCTGCGTTTCGAATTCCCGGAGCGTCCGGGCGCGCTGTTCAACTTCCTCAACAAGCTGGGCGGGCGCTGGAACATTTCGATGTTCCACTACCGCAACCATGGCGCGGCCGATGGCCGTGTCGTCGCGGGCCTGCAAGTGCCCCACGACGAGCGCCACCTGGTGCCGGCGGCACTGGAAGAAATCGGTTACCCGTACTGGGATGAAAGCGACAACCCGGCCTATCAGCTGTTTCTTGGCTGAACGGCTATGCTGACGGGCAAGGCAATTAAGGAAATCTGACAATGGAAACGTTAACGGCCCTGAAAGCGGCGCACATGGTGGCAACGGTTGTACTGCTGGCTTGTGCGCTGGGGCTGGGAATCTGGGTTTTGCTTGCGCGGCGCAAGGGTGACGCGACGGCGGGTAGTCGTACATTGCAGCGGCCAAGGGGGTTTGTCTGGCTGCTGATGGGCCTGGCGCTGCTGAGCATGCCGTTTACCGGCTGGTGGATGGTGCATCTGGTGGGTTGGCCACTGGGGCAGACCTGGCTGCTGGCGTCGAGCGTGCTGTACACCGTGGCGACACTGGCGTGGTTCTGGCTGCTGGTGCGGCTGAACAAACTGCGCAAGACGCCGGGTGGCGTGGGGAAATTCACCTTTGCCTTGGCGTTGTTCAGTTTTGTCTGCTTTATCGCCATTGCCGGGTTGATGGGGGCCAAGCCTGTTTAAGGCTGAAGACTGTATCGACCCAATCGCGAGCAGGCTCACTCCTACAGGGGAACGCATTCCAATGTAGGAGTGAGCCTGCTCGCGATAGCAATTTTAGTCGCGCAACGAAATCACCGGCCAACCCCGCTTCTCGGCCTCGGCCCGCAGATTCGGGTCCGGATCAACCGCCACCGCATGAGTCACCTGCTCCAGCAATGGCAAATCATTCATCGAGTCGCTATAGAAGTAGCTGTCTTCCAGCGTAAACCCGGTCTCCTCCAGCCAGCGATTCAATCGCGTCACCTTGCCTTCGCGGAAGCACGGCACGTCGGTGCTGCGCCCGGTGTAGCGGCCGTCGAGCATTTCGCATTCGGTGGCGATCAGGGTTTCGACGCCCAGGCGCTCGGCAATCGGCCCGGTGACGAAGCGGTTGGTGGCGGTGATGATGACCAGTTTGTCCCCGGCCGCGCGGTGCTTGGCCAGCAACTCGATGGCCTTGGGCAGGAGGATCGGTTCGATGCAGTCGCGCATGTAATCGCTGTGCCACTGATCCAGCGTGGCCATTTCGGTGCGGCCGAGGACTTCCAGGCAGAAGTTCAGGTAAGCAGCGTTATCCAGTTTGCCGGCCAGGTAATCCTGGTAGAACTCATCGTTGCGTGCCTTGTAGGCGACGGCGTCGAGAAAGCCGCGCTCGCACAGGTAATCGCCCCAGGCGTGATCGCTGTCACCGCCCAGAAGGGTGTTGTCCAAATCGAATAAAGCCAGGCGCATTACAGTTACCCGCTGAAAAGTCAGTAAAAAGGCGACAAGAATACGGTCTTTTCACAAGAGTGCACATAAGGTAGGAACCTTCGTTGCCGCCTTCACAACCTTTGTGGAACAATGCGGCGACATGCGTTTGCGAGGTTGTTGCCGTGATCGACCCCGATGGTTTTCGCCCCAATGTCGGGATCATTCTGACGAATGACGCCGGCCAGGTGCTATGGGCTCGCCGAATCAATCAAGATGCCTGGCAATTTCCGCAGGGGGGGATCAACCCCGAGGAGACGCCGGAAGACGCCTTGTACCGCGAGCTGAACGAAGAAGTTGGCCTTGAGCGCGAAGATGTTGAAATTCTCGCCTGCACCCGGGGCTGGTTGCGCTATCGTTTGCCGCAACGTCTGGTACGTACCCACAGCCAACCGCTGTGCATCGGCCAGAAACAGAAATGGTTTCTCCTGCGCCTGATCTCCAACGAGCAGCGGGTGCGGATGGATTTGACCGGTAAACCGGAGTTCGATGGCTGGCGCTGGGTCAGCTATTGGTATCCGTTGGGCCAGGTGGTGACATTCAAGCGCGAGGTGTATCGACGCGCTCTCAAAGAGCTTGCCCCGCGCCTTTTAGCGCGCGACTGACGACGGAGTTCGACCCCGAGCCATGCTCAATACGCTGCGCAAGATCGTCCAGGAAGTTAACTCCGCCAAGGATCTCAAGGCGGCGTTGGGGATTATTGTGTTGCGCGTCAAAGAGGCCATGGGCAGCCAGGTCTGCTCGGTCTACCTGCTTGATCCGGAGACCAACCGGTTCGTGCTGATGGCCACCGAGGGCTTGAACAAGCGCTCGATCGGCAAGGTCAGCATGGCCCCCAACGAAGGTCTGGTGGGTCTGGTCGGCACGCGTGAAGAACCCCTGAACCTCGAAAACGCCGCGGACCACCCGCGCTACCGCTACTTCGCCGAAACCGGTGAAGAGCGCTACGCCTCGTTCCTCGGTGCGCCGATCATTCACCACCGCCGCGTCGTCGGCGTGTTGGTCATCCAGCAAAAAGAACGTCGCCAGTTCGATGAAGGGGAAGAAGCCTTCCTCGTGACCATGAGCGCGCAGCTCGCCGGTGTTATCGCCCACGCCGAAGCCACTGGTTCGATCCGTGGCCTCGGTCGTCAGGGCAAGGGCATTCAGGAAGCCAAGTTCATTGGCGTGCCGGGTTCGCCAGGTGCGGCGGTCGGTACGGCGGTGGTCATGCTGCCACCGGCCGATCTGGACGTGGTGCCGGACAAAGCCATCAGCGACATCGAAGCCGAGCTCAAGCTGTTCAAGACCGCCATCGAAGGCGTACGCGCCGACATGCGCGCGCTGTCCGCCAAGCTAGCAACGCAGTTGCGCCCGGAAGAGCGGGCCTTGTTCGACGTCTACTTGATGATGCTCGACGATGCAGCGCTGGGCAGCGAAGTCACCACCGTGATCAAGACCGGCCAGTGGGCCCAGGGTGCGTTGCGCCAGGTGGTCACCGATCACGTCAACCGTTTCGAATTGATGGACGACGCTTACCTGCGCGAGCGTGCCTCGGACGTGAAGGATCTCGGCCGTCGCTTGCTGGCTTACTTGCAGGAAGAGCGCCAGCAAACCCTGGTCTACCCCGACAACACTATTCTGGTCAGCGAAGAACTGACGCCGGCGATGCTCGGCGAGGTGCCGGAAGGCAAGCTGGCCGGCCTGGTGTCGGTGCTTGGCTCCGGTAACTCCCACGTCGCCATCCTCGCCCGCGCCATGGGCATCCCGACCGTGATGGGCCTGGTCGACCTGCCGTACTCCAAGGTCGACGGCATCCAGATGATCGTCGACGGTTACCACGGCGAGGTCTACACCAACCCGAGTGAAGTGCTGCGCAAGCAGTTCGCCGAGGTGGTCGAGGAAGAGAAGCAACTGGCCCTGGGGCTGGATGCGCTGCGCGATCTGCCGTGCGTAACGGTCGATGGCCACCGCATGCCGCTGTGGGTCAACACCGGCCTGCTGGCGGATGTGGCGCGCGCGCAGAAGCGCGGTGCCGAAGGCGTGGGCCTGTACCGCACCGAAGTGCCGTTCATGATCAACCAGCGCTTCCCGAGCGAAAAGGAACAACTGGCGATCTACCGCGAACAACTGGCCGCGTTCCATCCGCAACCGGTGACCATGCGAACCCTGGACATCGGCGGCGACAAATCGCTGTCGTACTTCCCGATCAAGGAAGACAACCCGTTCCTCGGCTGGCGCGGCATTCGCGTCACTCTCGACCATCCGGAAATCTTCCTGGTGCAGACCCGCGCCATGCTCAAGGCCAGTGAAGGCCTGAACAACCTGCGCATCCTGCTGCCGATGATCTCCGGCACCCACGAGCTGGAAGAAGCCTTGCACCTGATCCACCGCGCCTGGGGCGAAGTCCGTGACGAGGGCTGCGACGTACCGATGCCGCCGATTGGCGTGATGATCGAGATTCCGGCGGCGGTGTACCAGACCAAGGAACTGGCGCGGCAAGTGGACTTCCTGTCGGTCGGTTCCAACGACCTGACCCAGTACCTGTTGGCCGTGGACCGCAACAACCCGCGGGTGGCCGACCTCTACGACTACCTGCACCCGGCGGTGCTGCAAGCGTTGCAAACTGTTGTGCGCGATGCCCATGCCGAAGGCAAGCCAGTGAGTATCTGCGGTGAAATGGCCGGTGATCCGGCGGCGGCGGTGCTGTTGATGGCAATGGGTTTCGACAGCCTGTCGATGAACGCCACCAACCTGCCGAAAGTGAAGTGGATGCTGCGCCAGATCAACCTGAGCAAGGCCAGGGAGTTGCTGGCGGAACTGATGACCATCGACAACCCGCAAGTGATTCACAGCTCGCTGCAACTGGCGCTGAAGAACCTCGGGTTGGCGCGGATGATCAATCCGGCAGCAATCAAGCCCCTCTAGAGTTGCGGCGCCCCATTCGCGAGCAGGCTCGCTCCCACATTGGATCTGTGAACGACGCAAATCCCCTGTGGGAGCGAGCCTGCTCGCGATGAGGCCGGACCTGGCAACACAAGACTAAAGCCTGATCTCCACTTCCCCAAGATGCCCGCCATACGGCCCGAAACTGCGCTCGACCATATGCAGCGCCCCATCCGTCTGCACAATCAACGCCGTACTCGCCCGGGTTCCATAACTTTGGCTGGCAATGAACACGCTCGACAGCAACGTTTCGGTGGCCAGCCCGACACCGGTATCCGGCAACTCGGCAAACGGCGCGGTCTGCGCATCGCTCAATAACGCCAGCAGTGCCTGAGGCTGCGGATCATCCAGTACCTCGCTCAATGCAGCCTTGGCCTTGAGCAGCTTCGGCCACGGCGTATCCAGCCCGGCGTTCGACACGCCGTAGATGCCCGGTTGCAGCATCACTGCTTGCGTCTCCCGGGCATTGAAGTGCCAAAGCTCGTTCCTATTGCCAACCAACAGATTGAACCCGCCATATTCAGGCGAACGTCTGACAACGTCGGCCAAATAGTCATCAATCGAGCAATCCCCCTCAAGGAATCGCGCGACCAGCTCCCCACGAGACTTGCGCCCCGGCGGTCGATGGGGATCGCGGATGTTGGTCAGCGCCGCAAAACGTCCGTTGGCGCCGACACCGAGCCAGGTGCCACCGGCCTCGAGGTCGCGCCCCGCATGCACATGCGGCGCTTCGGGCCATGGCGCCAGCGGCAGGCTGGGGCGGGCGTAGAATTCATCGCGATTGGCCGCCACGACCAGCGGTTGGGCATGACCCGGTCGCCAGGCAAAAACAATCAGGCACATCAGGCTGTCCTTGTGTGTTTTTTGCTCACTCTACGCAGACATCGCTCATCGATCCATCGCCTTGCGCAGTGGAGCTTGAGGCCGTGCATCCGTTACCATGCCGCTCCGGTTTTGGGATGCGGGCGGGACAACCATGGAATTTCTGCTCTATCTGGCGCTCGGCGCCTGTGCAGGTGTACTCGCCGGGCTGTTTGGCGTGGGCGGCGGGATCATCATCGTCCCGGTGCTGGTGTTCAGCTTCAAGGCCCAGGGGTTCGATCCGTCGATCCTCACGCACCTGGCAGTAGGCACCTCCCTGGCGACGATCATCTTTACCTCGGTCAACGCGGTACGCGAGCATCACCGCCGTGGCGCCGTGCGTTGGCCGATCTTCATGTGGATGACCGTCGGCATTCTGGTCGGTGCCGGGTTTGGCGCGCTGACGGCTGAAGCGATTTCCGGCCCCAACCTGCAGAAGCTCATTGGTGTATTCGCCCTGGTGATTGCCGCTCAGCTGGCGCTGGAGGTCAAACCCAAGGCCAGCCGAACCGTGCCGGGCAAACTCGGTCTGACCGTGGCCGGCAGCGTGATTGGCTGGGCTTCGGCAATTTTCGGCATTGGCGGTGGTTCGTTGACCGTGCCATTCCTGACCTGGCGCAGTGTGCCGATGCAGCAAGCGGTGGCCACTTCATCGGCCTGCGGTCTGCCGATTGCTTTGGCCAGTGCACTAAGTTTCATGATTCTGGGCTGGCACGATCCGTTGCTCCCGGCCCATAGTCTCGGTTTCATTTATTTGCCGGCGTTGCTGGGCATTGCCCTGACCAGCATGGTGTTCGCCCGCTTGGGCGCGCGGTTGGCCCACAGATTGTCGCCGAAGTTGCTGAAACGGCTGTTTGCCGCTTTGCTGTTCTGCGTTGGCCTGAACTTTCTAGTCTGAAGCATCTGCTCTGACGGGCAGCGCAATCCTGGCTTAATCCTGAGGTGGCAGCGTCGCCCGGGAATTTTTAAGATTTGAACTCTAACGAGGAGTCGCAATGCTGCCTTACCCGCAGATCGACCCGGTGGCCCTGGCCATCGGTCCGCTGAAAATCCACTGGTACGGTCTGATGTACCTGATCGGCATCGGCGGCGCCTGGCTGCTGGCGTCCCGCCGCTTGAACCGCTTCGACCCGACCTGGACCAAGGAGAAACTCTCCGACATGGTGTTCTGGATGTCGATGGGGGTGATCGTCGGCGGACGTCTGGGATATGTGCTGTTCTACGATCTGGGCGCTTACCTGGCCAACCCGACGCTGATTTTCGAAGTGTGGAAGGGCGGCATGTCATTCCACGGCGGTTTCATCGGCGTGATGCTGGCGGCGTTGTGGTTCGGCAAGAAGAACAACAAGTCGTTCTTCCAGCTGATGGATTTCGTTGCGCCGATGGTGCCGATCGGCCTGGGCGCCGGGCGTATCGGCAACTTCATCAACGCCGAGTTGTGGGGCAAGGCAACCGATGTGCCGTGGGCGATGGTCTTTCCGACCGATCCGGCGCAACTGGCGCGTCATCCGTCGCAGCTGTACCAGTTCGCCCTCGAAGGCGTGGCGTTGTTCCTGATCCTGTGGCTGTTCTCGCGCAAGCCGCGGCCGACCATGGCGGTATCGGGGATGTTCGCGCTGTTCTATGGCATCTTCCGTTTCATCGTCGAGTTCGTCCGTGTACCGGACGCGCAACTGGGCTATCTGGCCTGGAACTGGCTGACCATGGGCCAGGTGCTGTGCGTGCCGATGATCGTCGGCGGGCTGTTCCTGATCTGGCTGGCGTATCACCGCGCCCCGGCGGCTCCAGCGGCAGCCGTATAAAATTCGAACCCCGGAGCTTCGGTCCCGGGTTCAAGGACACAGGTAATTCATGAAGCAATATCTCGAACTGGTCGCCCACGTCATCAAGAACGGCACCAAACAGGCCAACCGTACCGGCGTGAACACCATCAGTTTTCCCGGTGCGATGCTGCGTTATGACCTGCAGGAAGGTTTCCCGGCGATCACCACGCGCAAGATGGCGTTCAAATCGGCTATCGGCGAAATGTGTGGATTCCTGCGTGGCGTGAACAACGCCGCCGAGTTCCGGGCGTTGGGCTGCAAGGTCTGGGACCAGAACGCCAACGAAAACGCCCAGTGGCTGGCCAACCCATTCCGCCAGGGCGAAGACGACCTCGGCGAAATCTACGGCGTGCAATGGCGCAAATGGCCGGCGTACAAGCAGATCCCGCTGAGCAACCCGGCTGCCATCGAGCAGACCCTGAAACAAGGCTACCGCCAGATTGCCGAAGGCGAGGAGGACGGTCAGGCCTACGTGGTGCTGTACAAGGCCATCGACCAGGTCCGTCAGTGCGTCGATACCATCATCAAGGACCCGGGCAGCCGCCGAATCCTGTTCCACGGCTGGAACTGCGCCCAGCTCGATGAAATGGCCCTGCCGCCATGCCACCTGCTGTACCAGTTCCACCCGAATGTCGAGACCAGGGAGATTTCCTTGACCCTCTACATCCGCTCCAACGATCTGGGCCTGGGCACGCCGTTCAACCTCACCGAAGGTGCTGCGCTGCTGAGCCTGATCGGTCGCCTGACGGGCTACACGCCGCGCTGGTTCACCTATTTTATCGGTGATGCCCATGTCTACGAAAACCACCTGGACATGCTCAACGAACAACTCAAGCGCGAGCCGTTCCCGATGCCGAAACTGGTGATTTCCGAGCGTGTGCCGGAGTTTGCCAAGACGGGTGTTTATCAGCCGGAATGGCTGGAGCTGGTGGAGCCGGGCGATTTCTCGTTGGAAGGCTACGAACACCACGCACCGATGACCGCGCCGATGGCGGTCTGAAGCACAACGCTGCCCCCCTGTAGGAGCGAGCCTGCTCGCGATGGACATGAACGATGACGCGTATTGTCTTAAAAAACGCGTCGCCTTTGAGTTCATCGCGAGCAGGCTCGCTCCTACAGGGGTAGGTGGTGTTCTTAGTGGCCGTGACTACGGCCCACATGTGAATGTTCCACCTCCGTCGCCACCACCCCGCCGCTCACTTCCAGCCGCTGCAAAATCCCGCATTGATCGACCCCCGGCCCCTCGCCGCAGCGTTGGCGCAGGTCGAGCAGCTGCGTCTGCAAGGCCAGCAAGCCGTCGATCCGCGCCTTGACATGGTGGATGTGTTCGTCGATCAAAGCGTTGACGCTTTCGCACTGGTCCTGCGGACTGTCGCGAAACGCCAGCAGGCTGCGGATTTCTTCGAGCGTCATGTCGAGGGTGCGACAGTTGCGGATGAAGGTCAGGCGCTCGGCGTGGGCCTGGGTATAGACGCGATAATTGCCGTCACTGCGGGCCGGTTCCGGCAGAAGGCTCTCGCGCTCGTAGTAGCGGATCGTTTCCACGGCGCAGTCCGTGAGTTTTGCCAACTCTCCAATTTTCATGACGCCAATCTCCAAAACTCCAGAAAGGGTGCTTGACCCTATAGTGGCTACAGGGTCTTTACTTGGCAACAGGCACTCTTATGGACGCAACCAATGAGCGATTCCCTGCACTCCCACAAACCCGGGGCTGAACACGAGCACGGCCACAAGCTCAAACCCGTGCAAAAACATGACCATGGCAGTCACGGCGACGCCTGTTGCTCATCTGAAGCGGCAGCGCCTGCACTGGTGAAACTGAGCGGATCGCCGACGCCCGGGGCCCGACTGAGCAGTTTTCGCATCGAGGCGATGGACTGTCCAACCGAACAGACGCTGATCCAGAACAAGCTAAGCAAACTGACCGGCGTGCACCAGTTGGAGTTCAATCTGATTAATCGGGTGCTCGGCGTGACCCACGATTTGCCCGGAGTCGAGCCGATCGTCGAGGCCATCAAGTCCTTGGGCATGCAGGCCGAACCGCTGGACCAGGGTGCTGAAACTCCGACGCCGGCGCCCCGGAAAAAGCCGTGGTGGCCCTTGGCACTGTCCGGTGTTGGTGCCTTACTGGCAGAAGTTATCCACTTCACCGGTTTCGCGCCGAACTGGGTGGTGGCGGTTGTCGCGCTGGTCTCGATCCTCAGTGGTGGCCTCGGCACTTACAAAAAAGGCTGGATCGCCCTTAAAAACCGCAACCTGAACATCAACGCCCTGATGAGCATTGCCGTGACCGGCGCGGTGCTGATCGGCCAGTGGCCGGAAGCGGCAATGGTGATGTTCCTGTTCACCGTGGCCGAGTTGATCGAGGCCAAGTCACTTGATCGTGCACGCAATGCCATCAGCGGCTTGATGCAGATGACCCCGGACACGGCAACGGTGTTACAGGCTGACGGGAGCTGGCTTGCGCAGGATGTCAAAAACATCGGGCTCGGTGCGCGGGTACGGGTGCGCCCCGGCGAGCGTATCGGCCTGGACGGTGAAGTGCTGTCCGGTCGCTCGACCATCGACCAGGCGCCAATCACTGGTGAGAGCTTGCCAGTGGAAAAAACTGTCGGCGACAAAGTCTTCGCCGGCACCATCAATCAGGCCGGCTCCCTGGAGTACGGGGTGACCGCTGCGGCCGACAACTCAACCCTGGCCCGCATCATCCACGCCGTCGAGCAGGCTCAGGGCGCGCGGGCGCCGACCCAGCGCTTCGTCGACAGTTTCTCGAAAATCTACACCCCGGCGGTGTTCGTCCTGGCCCTGGCCGTGGCGGTGATTCCGCCATTGTTGATGGGCGAGCTGTGGTTCGACTGGATCTACCGGGCGCTGGTGCTGCTGGTGGTGGCCTGCCCATGTGCGCTGGTGATTTCCACGCCGGTGACGATCGTCAGCGGCCTCGCGGCGGCGGCGCGCAAAGGCATTCTGGTCAAGGGCGGTGTCTACCTGGAGGGCGGTTACAAGCTCGACTACCTGGCCCTGGACAAAACCGGCACCATCACTCACGGCAAACCGGTGCAGACCGATTACCTGTCACTGGACCCGACCGCCGACGACTCGGCGCCCGCCATTGCCGCCGCGTTGGCCGGGCGCTCGGATCACCCGGTTTCTCTGGCCATCGCCAAAGCGGCTGTGGATAACCAGACCGCGACGCTGGTTGTGGATAACTTCGAAGCGCTGGGCGGGCGCGGGGTGCGCGGCGAGATCAACGGCCAGCTCTACCATCTGGGCAACCATCGACTGGTGGAGGATCTGGGCCTGTGTTCGCCGGCGCTGGAAGAAAAGCTGTTTGCTCTGGAAAAGCAGGGCAAGTCGGTGGTGCTGCTGCTTGATTCGTCTGGCCCGTTGGCGCTGTTTGCCGTGGCGGACACGGTAAAGGAGTCGAGCCGCGAGGCTATCCGGCAGTTGCATGACCTGGGCATCAAGACCCTGATGCTCACCGGCGATAACGTCCACACCGCGCAGGCCATTGCCGCGCAAGTCGGTATCGACGAGGCCAGGGGTGACCTTTTGCCCGGCGACAAGCTGCAGGCTGTCGAGGCTCTTTATACCCAAGGGCATCGGGTCGGCATGGTCGGCGATGGCATCAACGACGCCCCGGCGCTGGCGCGTTCCGAGATCGGTTTCGCCATGGCCGCCGCGGGCACCGATACCGCGATCGAAACCGCCGATGTCGCCCTGATGGACGACGATCTGCGCAAAATCCCGGCATTCATTCGCCTGTCTCGGCAGACGTCGAGCATCCTCAAACAGAACATCGCCCTGGCTTTGGTCATCAAGGCGATCTTTCTTGGGGTAACCTTCGCCGGGGTCGCTACCATGTGGATGGCAGTGTTCGCCGACATGGGCGTGAGTCTGCTGGTGGTGTTCAACGGTTTGCGCCTGCTGCGCAAGTAAAGGATGAGGGACGGTTGTGCTGAGTGCGGAGCTTAAGGCGTTTTACATGGTGGCCCGCCTGGGCAGCATTACCCAGGCGGCCAAAAAGCTCGGCCTGAGCCAGCCGACGGTGACGACGCAGATCCGCAACCTCGAAAGTCAGTACTCGGTCGAACTGTTCTACCGTGGCGGCCGGCGTCTCAGCGTCAGCGAGGAGGGCGCGCGGTTGCTGCCGATGGTCAAGGCGCTGATGCAGCAGGAAGCCGACATCGAGTTTTTCCTGCGTAACTGCGGCCAGGTCCAGGGCACGTTACGAATAGCCGCCACGGCACCGTATTACATCCTCGACCTGGTGAAAACCTTCCGCGAACGTCTGCCGCAGGTTGAGGTTTCGGTGGAAATCGGCAACTCCCAACAGGTGCTCGAAGCGCTGGAGGATTACCGGGTCGATGTCGCGGCGTCGTCGCAATTGCTCGATGACGCACGACTGGTTCGCCGGGTGCTCGGCAGCGATCCGCTGGTGCTGGCGGTGCATCGCAATCATCCACTGGCGATTCACGATCACGTGCCGCTCGGCGCCTTGGCCGGGCATACCCTGCTGATGCGCGAACCGGGCTCGACCACCCGTCGCTTGACCGAAGAGTTGCTGGCCAGCGCCGGAGTGTGTTTCGGCCCGCTGCTGGAAATCGGCAGCCGCGAATCGATCCGCGAAGCAGTGCTGCGCAACATCGGCATCAGCATCATTGCCCGTCAGGAAGTGCCCCATGATCCGCAGCTGCGGGTGCTGACCATCGAGAATGCGCCACAGATTCCCGAGTACCTGTACTGCCTCAAGGAGCGCAAAAACGCGCGACTGCCGGCGGCGTTTCTGGGGTTGGCGCAGGAAATGGCTCCGGCCTGAGATCTTCTTTGCCTGTCCCGGCCTCATCGCGAGCAGGCTCGCTCCTACAGTTGACCGCATTCCCCTGTAGGAGCGAGCCTGCTCGCGATGGCGGTAGACCCGCCAGCACAGGAATAACCAAAAATCCCGAATACCACTATCGGCAGTTTTTGCCTTACTGCCACATGACGGACTCATTACAACCCTAGGATGGCCCCATCTGCCAGATGAGGTCCGTCCATGAACAACCCGATCGCAACTGCCCTGACCAACCCCGGCGCACCAATGAAGGTGCGCGGCGTACAGAAACGCTTCGGCGCATTCACGGCGCTGGACAACGTTTCCCTCGACGTGGCGGCCGGTGAGCTGGTGTGTCTGCTGGGCCCGTCGGGCTGTGGCAAAACCACCCTGCTGCGCTGCATCGCCGGTCTGGAGAAGCAGGACAGCGGCGAGTTGTACCTGGGTGATCGCGACGTTTCACACTTGGCGCCCCAGGCGCGGGACTACGGCATTCTGTTTCAGTCCTACGCGTTGTTCCCCAATCTCACCGTCGAAGCGAACATTGCCTACGGCCTCGCCGGCAGCGGTCGTGACGAAGTGCGTCGCCGGGTCGGTCAAATGCTGGAACTGGTTGGCCTGACCGGCAGCGAGAAAAAGTACCCCGGTCAGTTGTCCGGCGGTCAGCAACAACGCGTGGCCCTGGCTCGTGCCTTGGCTCCGGCGCCTTCGTTGTTGCTGCTCGACGAACCGATGTCGGCCCTCGATGCCCGGGTGCGTGAGCATCTGTGCACCGAATTGCGCCAACTGCAACGCAACCTCGGCATCACCACCTTGATGGTGACCCACAATCAGGACGAGGCCATGCTGATGGCCGACCGCATCGCCGTGATGAACAACGGCAAGGTCGAACAGTACGCCACGCCGCAGGAAATCTACAACCGTCCGGCCACGCCATTCGTGGCGGAGTTCGTCGGCCAGGGCAACTGGTTGCCGTTCCAGCGCAGCAGCGACAGCCACGCCCAGGTCGGCGGGATGAACATGCGTCTGGCCGAAGGCAGCGCCAAGACCGCGTCGGGCCGTTTATTCTGCCGTCCGGAAGCGATCAACGTTAACCCGCTGGTGCACGAGGAAAACCTGTTCCCGGCCAAGGTTCGTGAAATCACTTTCCTCGGCAACCGCTGCCGCATGAGCTTTGAACTCGATCATTTGCCGGGCCACGCCTTGCTGGCTGAATTGGCGCCGGAAGCCATGCCGCGCCTTGGCGGCCAGCAGATCATGGTCGCCTTGCCGCCGCGCAGCCTGCAGGTGTTTGCCTGATGAGCGCGAACATTGCGCTGCCGATTCCGCACAAGCAGGTTCGGCAGACCTCTCGCGCCGAAGTCGGTGACCGGTTGTTCGTGGTCGGCGGCAAAGTCCTCATGCTGGTGTTGTTGGGTGTTGCCGTATTGATGCCGTTGCTGGCGATTTTCTGGCGCGGCTTCAGCGCCGAAGCCGGGCAGGGCGGTGGCTGGGTCGCGGCGAAAGAGCTGGTGACCAGCGAGAACTTCCATTGGTTGCTCGGCAACAGCCTGAAGGTTTCCCTCAGCGTAGCGGCCATTGTCGTACCGCTGGCCTACCTGTTTGCCTACGCGCTGCAACGCACCTTGATTCCGGCCAAAGGTATCTGGCGAGGCATCTCGCTGCTGCCATTGATGGCGCCATCAATGCTGCCCGGTATCGCGCTGGTTTACCTGTTCGGCAACCAGGGCATGCTGCGTGGCCTGCTCTCGGACAACATCTACGGCTTCTGGGGCATTGTGCTCGGCGAAGTCATCTACACCTTCCCGCATGCCTTGATGATTCTTCTGTCGGCCCTGTCCCTGGCGGATGCGCGACTTTTCGATGCCGCCTCCAGCATGGGCGCGAGTCCTGCGAAAGCTTTCCGCAGCATCACCTGGCCGGCGACCCGTCAGGCTGTGTTCGCTGCGTTCTGCCTGGTGTTCACCCTGACCATCACTGACTTCGGTGTGCCGGTGGTGGTCGGTGGCGACTATCAAGTGCTGGCGCTGGAGGCCTACAAGGCGGTGGTGGGTCAGCAACAGTTCGGTCGCGGGGCGCTGATCGGCATGGTGCTGTTGCTGCCGGCACTCTTCAGTTTCGGGGTCGATGCCTGGTTGCGTCGACGCCACGGCGATTCCATGAGCGGTCGCGCCCAAGTGTTCAAACCCGCGCCGTCGAAGCTGCGCGACGGTTGCTACCTGGCCATCGTCCTGCTGATCTGCGCCGCGTTGCTGCTGGTGTTCGGCATGGCGGTGTTCTCGTCCCTGGTGAAGTTCTGGCCGTACAACCTGTCGCTGTCGCTCAACCATTACCAGTTCAACGAAACCGCCGGCGGTGGCTGGCTGGCCTACGGCAATAGCCTGAAGATGGCCCTGGGCACGGCGTTGATCGGCAGCATTCTGATCTTCACTGGCGCCTACCTGATGGAAAAGACCAAGGGCCAGCGCGGCCTGAATCTGACGCTGCGCATGCTCAGTTTCGTACCGATGGCGGTGCCGGGCCTGGTGCTGGGTTTGGGTTACGTCTTCTTCTTCAATCTCTCCGGCAACCCGCTGCATGTGCTCTACGGGACCATGACGCTGCTGATCGTCTGCACCATTGCTCACTATTTGACCACCGCACAAATGACCGCCACCACCGCGCTGCGTCAACTCGACGCCGAGTTCGAAGCCGCCGCGCTGTCGCTCAAGGCGCCGCTCTACCGCCACTACCTGCGGGTCACCGTGCCGATCTGCCTGCCGGCGCTGCTGGACATCGTGCGCTACCTGTTCGTCTCGGCCATGACCACCGTTTCGGCGGCGATCTTCCTCTACAGCCCCGACACCATCCTCGCGGCGGTGGCGGTGCTGAACATGGACGACGCCGGCAACGTCGGCGGTGCGGCAGCGATGTCGACCCTGATCCTGATTACCTCGGCGGGCGTGTCCCTGCTGCTGGCCTGGGCCTCGCGCGGTTTGCTGCGCCGCTCCCAGGCCTGGCGGCAGACCGCGCCCGGTCATTGAATTTGCACAACCCCTCAACTCAAAAAACAGGAAAAGATCATGTTCAAGCCTATGGCCCTGGCCGCTGCTGTCCTCACCGCTTTCAGCCTGAACGCCTTTGCGGCGAAAACCGAGTTGACGGTGTACACCGCCCTCGAAGCCGAACAACTGAAGACCTATAAAGAAGCGTTCGAAAAAGCCAACCCGGACGTTGAAATCAAATGGGTGCGTGACTCCACCGGCATCATCACCGCCAAACTGCTGGCCGAAAAAGCCCGTCCGCAGGCTGACGCCGTGTGGGGCCTGGCCGCTTCCAGCCTGGCGATTCTCGACCAGCAAGGCATGCTGCAAAGCTACGCACCGAAAGACCTGGGCAAGATCGGCACCAACTACCGTGACGCCGCCAGCCCGCCAGCCTGGGTCGGCATGGACGTTTGGGCCGCGACCATTTGCTTCAACACCGTCGAAGCCGAAAAGCAGGGCCTGACCAAGCCCGTGAGCTGGCAGGACCTGACCAAGCCTGAGTACAAAGGCAAGATCGTCATGCCGAACCCGGCCTCGTCCGGCACCGGTTTCCTCGACGTCAGCGCCTGGCTGCAAACCTTCGGCGAGAAGCAGGGCTGGGCGTACATGGACGGCCTGCACCAGAACATCGGCCAGTACGTTCACTCCGGTTCCAAGCCTTGCAAACTGGCGGCGGCTGGCGAATTCCCGATCGGTATCTCTTTCGAATACCCGGCCGTTCAGCTGAAACGCCAGGGCGCACCGCTGGACATCATCCTGCCGAAGGAAGGTTTGGGCTGGGAGATCGAAGCGACTGCCGTGATCAAGGGTACTGCCCACGAAGAAGCGGCGAAGAAACTGGCTGACTTCTCCGCCAGCCCCGAGGCGATGGAACTCTACAAGGAAAACTTCGCCGTGCTCGCTCAGCCTGGCATCGCCAAGCCGCAGACCGAACTTCCGGCCGACTACGAGCAGCGCCTGATCAAGAACGACTTCGCCTGGGCTTCGAAGAACCGCGACGAGATCCTGACCGAATGGCGCAAGCGCTATGACGGCAAGTCCGAGAAAGTGGCGGCCAAGTAAGGTCTTTATCGGCTGACAGGGCCTCATCGCGAGCAGGCTCCCACATTGGAATGCATTTTCCTGTGGGAGCGAGCCTGCTCGCGAAAGCGGTATCGAATTCAGGACAAGACTCCATGACACAACACAACGACATGCTGATCGTCGGCGCCGGGATCCTGGGTTTGTCCCACGCGTATGCCGCCGCAAAACGCGGTTTGAAGGTCACGGTTTTCGAGCGCAGCGAAACGCCTGTCGGCGCTTCGGTGCGCAACTTCGGCCAGGCACTGGTCACCGGCCAACCACCCGGTCCGATGCTGGAGCTGGCCCGCGCCAGTCGCGCAATCTGGGGCGACTGGGCGCAGCTCGCCGGTCTGCAACTCAAACGCAATGGCTCGTATCTGTTCGCCCGCACCGAGGCGGAAGAACAGTTGCTGGAAGCCTTCTGCGAAGGTCGCGCGGTGGAGCACGGTTACCGCGTCGACCTGCTGCGCGGCGCCGCGTTACGCGATTTGTACGGCGGTCAGTTCCGCCATCACCGTGCGGCGTTGCACGGCATGGACGACCAGCAGCTGTATTCCCGCGAAGCGGTTCCGGCGCTGATCGATTTCCTGCGCCGCGACCTGGGCGTCAAGTTTCACTTTTCCACCCTGGTCCGTGATATCGAACCGGGCCGTCTGCACAGCACCGCCGGCAGCTTCAGTGCAGAGCAGATCATCGTCTGCTCCGGCCACGATTATCAGACGTTGCTGGCCGAGCAGATCGCCGAACTCGAGCCGCAAATCTGCCGCCTGCAAATGCTCCGCGCCCGCTCGCACATCAATCTCAACCTACAACACGCGTTGCTCACCGGTTTGAGCTGCGTGCACTACGGCGCCTTCGCCGACTTGCCGGAGGCCGCGGCGGTACAGGCAGAAATCCTGCAGTACGCGCCGCACCTGCATGAAAACGGCATCCACCTGCTGATCAGCCCGACACCCCATGGCGAATTGATCATCGGTGATTCGCACCATTACGGCAGCGATCCGTCACCCTTCAATGCCGAGCAGGTCGACGACTGGATGATCGAGCTGGCCGAGCAGACCCTGGGCTGCAAGGTGCAAGTGGTCGAACGCTGGCAGGGCGTCTATGGTTCACGGGGGCCGGGACCGTTCTCGTTCCTGCGCCCGGCAAAGGGCCTGGGTGTGGCGTTGATGCACACCGGTGTCGGCATGAGCGTCGGGCCGGCGATGGCTGAACGCAACGTTGCCACCTTATTGGGGGAAATCTGATGGCGCGTAACGAGCAAGTGATTGCCGAGGTGTTCGGTTTGTACGAGCGTTTTGGTGACAGCGATTACATCGGCGAACCGGTATCGCAGATCGAGCACATGTCCCAGGCGGCGCAATTGGCCATGGCCGAAGGCTTCGACGATGAAGTGGTGCTGGCGGCGTTCTTTCATGATATCGGGCATATCTGCGCCGAAAGTGCGGAGAACATGGGCGGCTTCGGTGTGGTCAGCCATGAGCGGCTCGGCGCCGACTACCTGCGCCGCGCCGGCTTCAGCGAGCGCATGGCACGGCTGGTCGAATACCACGTGCAAGCCAAGCGTTACCTGACGTTCAAAGAACCCGGGTACTACGAGCGCTTGAGCGAAGCCAGTCGTCGTACCCTGGAGTATCAGGGCGGGGTGATGACGGCTGAAGAGGCGCAGGTGTTCGAGCAGGACCCGCTGTGTGCGGTGAGTCTGCGCATGCGCCAGTGGGATGAACTGGCGAAAGAGATGCATGTGCCGGTGATTGATCTGGCGGTGTTGAAGGGCAAGGCGGTGCGGTTGTTGGCGGCGTAAAGCCTTTGAACCGAGGTGCGGCCTTCGCGAGCAGGCTCGCTCCCACAAAGGAGCTGTGGCGACCACAGATTCTGTGTTCACTGCGAAACCACTGTAGGAGCGAGCCTGCTCGCGAAGAGGCCGGTCAGGCCACTAAAGCTGCTGCGCCAACACCTCAACCTGCTCCTGCCGCTCCCCCTGATTCAACTTCGGATGCGGATTGAGCGATGACCACTGCGGATGCGCCCGCGCCTTGATCAGCACCTCAGGCAGTTTGCCTTCGCGCCAGGTCTTATCCTGTGGAGTGGCCACTTGAATGCTGTCCATCGCCGCATGCCCACGGGCATTGAGTGCTTGCAGCAACTGCCGCTGGCGCAGAGCCAACAGCCGCAGCACGTTGTCATCCACCGTCAGTTCGCGCTGGCCCTTGAGCTTGCCGAGCAAGCGACTGCCATAGCTGCGGGCGGTTTGCAGGGCGCCGCCGGCAATCGCTCCGGCCAATGCCGCTGCGCCCAGGGTGATGCCACCCACCAGCAAATCGACCCCGGCCCCGGCAGCCGCGCCGGCAGCGATCCCTCCACCGACGCGCACGCCCAGTTGCTTGAGGGTTTCCGGGTTGAACAGGTCATCGCCCCAACGGCCATCTAGCAGTGGCAAATCACTGGCGGCGGCATCCTTCGAGCGGAAGGCGTAAAGCTTGAGCAGGGCCTCGACGCAACGCTGCTCACGCTGGCGCACGGCTTTGCGCAGTTCGCTGATCGCCTGTTGTTCCTGCTCTGCTTCACTGGCCACGCTGCGTCGGCAAGCCGCGCAATCGATCAACAATTCGGCAATCAATCGCTCTGCGCTTTGTTGGCGGGCCAGACGCTGGGCTTGCTGATCGGCGATCAGGCGTTCGAGTTGCGGCCGGGCTGACTCCAGCAGCAGGGCGAGGCTTTCATAGAGTCGACGCTCGCCATCCTCCGGCGGCGCGACACTGTCGAAGCGCACCAGGGCATGCAAGCCCAGCCGCGCCAGCGCTTCACGCCATGCCGGTTCGCGATGGTTGGCGCTGCTGACAAAATTCAGCACCGGCAGCAAGGGTTTGCCGCAACTGGCCAGCACTTCCAGCTCGTCGCGATACTTGGCCAGCACCGGCTCCCGGGCGTCGATCACATAGAGCCCGGCATCCGATGCCAGCAACTGGCGCAGCACCTTGGCTTCCTGTTCGAAGCGTTGTCGGGCTTCGCTGCCCTCCAGAAAACGCGCCAGCCGCGCCGGGCCGTCGAGCCGTTCGCCGGGACGTTCCAGGCGTTCGAGGTAGTCGAGCAGGGCGATGGCGTCTTCCAGGCCGGGGGTGTCGTAGAGATCGAGCAAGGGCTCGCCGTCCACCGACAACCGTGCGCCCTCGACATGCCGCGTGGTGCTGGGGCGATGGGACACCTCACCGAAGCCGACGTCGCGGGTCAGGGTGCGCAACAACGAGGTTTTGCCGACGTTGGTGTGGCCGACGATGGCGAGTTTCAGGGGGTTAGTCATGACCCGTCTCCAGCCAGTTCATCGGTGCACAATCGGCAAACGACAACTCATGCTGTTGCAGCGCCACGTGCCAGTCGCCCAGACGTTCTGCGTCCAGCGCTTCACCGGGGGGCGCCTGCAACAACCACACACGGGTGGCGCTGGCGCTGCGGGCCAGTTCGGCAATCAAGGCCAGGCTGCCGCGATCCGGCGAGCGCCGTGGATCGCACGCAATGGCCAGGCGCGCGGGGGGAAAGCGGCTCAGTTGTTCGAGGAGTTTGTGCCGTGATTCGCGGCTGTCGAGAATGCCCGCGTTGCTGACGTTGTTCGGTAATTGCGGTGGCCACGGGCGGTCGTCGTCCAGCTCGATGGCGACCAACAGCGCGCCGTCGCTTTGCTGCTCGGTGACACCGCTTTCCACGCGATGCAGTTGCTCAGGCGCCGCATCGCTGATGCCGAGACGTTCGCTGGTGGGCATCAAGCGTTCGCGCAGTTGCGCGTAGCCGGGCAGGTTCAAGTCCAGACGCAGTGCTGTTTGCCCGGTCTTCCAGCGCCACAGGCAAAACAGCGCGAGCAGCAGGCGCGGCAATACGCCGTAGACCAGCAGCACCCCCACCAGCCATGCGGCCCAGGCCTGACGGGCGCTTTCGATGTTCAATGCCGCATCGCCGCTGGCACGGATCATTTCCTCGGTCGGCACGCTGAAACCGAGCAGGGTCGGAAGCGCACCCAGCGCTTGAGTGACGGCGATAAAGGTGTCGGCACTGAGGATCGTGGTTTCCCAGACGAAGCCGTAGCGTCGGGTCGCCATCAACGTCAGCAGGATCACCAAGGCGCTGAGCATCGCCAGCAACCACAGGCTGTTGACCAGCACGCCGATGGTCCAGCGATTGAGTTTCTGCCGTTGCAGCAACAGCAGCAGGGCCGGCGCCAGTTGCGCGGCCTTGGCATCCCGGGCGAGTTTTTCACTTAGCCACAGCCACAGTCGCCCGAGGCTGGCGCCGTGTTCGCCGGCAAACACCAGGCCCAGGGCCCAGCTCAGCAGCAGGATCAGATTGAGCCCGAGCAGGCTGCCCAAGGCCCAGAACACATTCACCGGGTGCAGGCCGTCGCCCATTGCAGCAAAGGCCAGGCCGGCGCCGCTGACCACCGCCAGCACCGCCATGACGATCAGCGCCAGTCGCGCGCCTTGCAGCCAGTGCTTGAGGGCATCGGCCAGGCCATCGCGCTCGGCCAGCCACAGGGCCCGGCGTTGAATGCGCGACGGCAAATCGCCGCCGGCGCTGCGGGCCAGTCGGTTGGCTTCGAGATCCTCCAGAGGGCCTGCGTGTTCTTCGCGCAGGCGGATGGTTTCTGTCAGCCAGAGGTTATTCAGTTCAGTCACGCGGCATCCCGTCGCTTAAATGAGCTGTGAGCATAACCGTTGTGGCGCTTATCGGCGAAAGCGAGGCTCTGGTATCCTCGCCGGCATGACTAAATCACTCCCCCTCAGCCTGATCGCAGCCCTCGGTGAAAACCGTGTGATCGGCGTCGACAACAGCATGCCCTGGCACCTGCCGGGGGACTTCAAATATTTCAAGGCCACCACGCTCGGCAAGCCGATCATCATGGGGCGCAAGACCTGGGATTCCCTCGGTCGTCCGTTGCCCGGCCGCTTGAACATCGTGGTCAGCCGTCAGGCGGATCTGGTGCTGGAAGGCGCGGAGGTTTATCCGTCGCTGGAGGCCGCCGTCGTTCGCGCCGAAGCATGGGCGAAGGAACAGGGCGTTGATGAGTTGATGCTAATCGGTGGTGCGCAGTTGTATGCGCAAGGGCTGGCGCAGGCCGATCGGTTGTACCTGACCCGCGTGGCGCTGAGCCCGGAAGGGGATGCGTGGTTTCCGGAGTTTGATTTGAACCAGTGGAAGCTGGTGTCGGATGTGCCGAATCCGGCGGAAGGCGACAAGCCGGCGTACAACTTCGAAGTCTGGGAAAAGGCTTAAAAGCATCGCCAGCAGGCTGGCTCCCACAGTGGGTTAGAGGTGAAACACAGATTGTGTGAACACCCAAAATCCCTGTGGGAGCCAGCCTGCTGGCGATAGCGGTCTATCGGTGCCGCTTAAGCCTGCGCCAACGCCGAATGCTCATCCGCATCCAGCAACTCTTTATCCGTCTGCTGCATCACCTGACTGGTAATCGCCCCCGCCGTCATCGACCCACTGACGTTCAACGCCGTACGCCCCATATCAATCAACGGCTCGACCGAAATCAGCAGCGCCACCAGTGACACCGGCAAGCCCATCGCCGGCAGCACGATCAACGCGGCAAAGGTCGCGCCGCCACCGACACCAGCCACACCGGCCGAACTCAGCGTGACAATCGCCACCAGTGTCGCGATCCACAGCGGGTCCAGCGGGTTGATGCCCACGGTCGGCGCCACCATCACTGCCAGCATCGCCGGGTACAGGCCGGCGCAACCGTTCTGGCCAATGGTTGCGCCAAACGACGCAGCGAAACTGGCGATGGACTGCGGAATGCCCAGGCGACTGGTCTGCGCCTCGATGCTCAACGGAATCGTCGCAGCGCTGGAGCGGCTGGTGAAGGCAAACGTCAGCACCGGCCAGATCTTGCGGAAGAAGCGCAGCGGATTGATCCCGGCGGCCGACACCAGCAAGCCATGCACCACAAACATCAGGCCCAGGCCCATGTAGGACACCACCACGAAACTGCCGAGCTTGATGATGTCTTGCAGGTTGGAACCGGCGACCACTTTGGTCATCAGCGCCAATACGCCGTACGGGGTCAGCTTCATCACCAGGCGCACCAGGCGCATCACCCAGGCTTGCAGGGTGTCGATGGCGTTGATCACTTTCTGACCTTTTTCGACATCATCCTTGAGCAATTGCAGCGCCGCGACACCCAGGAACGCCGCGAAAATCACCACGCTGATGATCGACGTCGGCTTGGCCCGCGCCAGATCGGCGAACGGGTTTTGCGGAATGAACGACAGCAACAGCTGCGGCACATTCAAATCCGCGACCTTGCCGGCATAGTCGGACTGGATGGTTTGCAGGCGCGCCATTTCCTGGGTGCCAGCCACCAGGCCTTCGGCGGTCAGGCCGAACAGGTTGGTCAGGCTAATGCCGATCAGCGCCGCGATGGCCGTGGTGAGCAGCAGCGTGCCGATGGTCAGGAAGCTGATCTTGCCCAGCGACGAGGCATTGTGCAGGCGGGCCACGGCGCTGAGGATCGAGGCGAACACCAGCGGGATCACGATCATTTGCAGCAGTTGCACATAACCGTTGCCTACCAGATCGAACCAGCCGATCGAGGCTTTGAGTACCGGGTTGCCGGCACCGTAGACAGTGTGCAGCGCCACACCGAACGCCACGCCCAGCACCAGTGCGAGCAGGACTTTTTTCGCCAGGCTCCAAGTGGTGTGGCGGGTTTGCGCCAGACCGAAGAGCAGGGCGAGGAACACCAGCAGATTGAGAATCAGCGGCAGATTCATGAGAGCTCCGAGTGAGACTTGTGCCAGCTACCATCCGGGGTAGCTGCGGACCGGTAAGCCTAACAGCTTGAAAACTAATGAATTAATATCAAAAACGCATGGTTTCCGTCGCTTTTGGAATAAGCGGATGTCGCTGTCAGAAATGCAGCTGGCGCGAAAGGGACGTGCGCGGTCGCTGACAGGCGGGGACTGTCACACTTATTTGTTAGCGTCGATCTCTTTCATATTCAGGGAGAAAGCCAATGAAGTTCGCACCGAAATTGCTGGCTGTAGCACTTTGCCTCGGCCTCGCCGGCCAGGTTCTCGCAACGGATCTGAAACACTGGCCCGCCGATCAGGCCAAGGCGCTGGACGCGATGATCGCCGCCAACGCCAATAAGGGTAACTACGCGGTGTTCGACATGGACAACACCAGTTACCGCTACGACCTCGAAGAGTCGTTGCTGCCGTTCATGGAGAACAAGGGCCTGATCACCCGCGACAAGCTCGATCCCTCCCTGAAACTGATGCCGTTCAAGGACACCGCCGACCACAAGGAAAGCCTGTTCAGCTACTACTACCGCCTCTGCGAAGTCGACGACATGGTTTGCTATCCATGGGTCGCCCAAGTGTTCTCCGGCTTTACGCTCAAGGAACTCAAGGGCTACGTCGACGAGATGATGGCGTCGGGCAAACCTGTGCCGGCCACTTATTACGAAGGCGACGTGGTCAAGAAACTCGACGTCAACCCGCCGAAGATCTTCACCGGCCAGCAAGAGCTGTACAACAAACTGATGGAGAATGGCATCGAGGTCTACGTGATGACCGCCGCCTCCGAAGAGCTGGTGCGCATGGTCGCGGCCGATCCGAAGTATGGCTACAACGTCAAACCGCAGAACGTGATCGGCGTGTCGCTGCTGCTCAAGGATCCGAAGACTGGCGAACTGACCACCGCGCGCAAGCAGGTCACCGCCGGCAAATATGACGAGAAGGCCAACCTCGGCCTCGAACTGACCCCGTACCTGTGGACCCCGGCAACCTGGATGGCCGGCAAGCACGCGGCAATCCTGACCTACATCGACGAGTGGAAAAAACCGGTACTGGTCGGCGGCGACACTCCGAGCAGCGATGGTTACATGCTGTTTCACAGCGTTGACGTGGCCAAGGGCGGCATCCACCTGTGGGTCAACCGCAAGGACAAGTACATGACCCAGATCAACGGCATGATGGCCAAGAACGCCGCGGCCCAGGCCAAGGAAGGGTTGACGGTGACGGCTGACAAGAACTGGGTGATCGTCAAGCCTGAAGACATCCAGTAAGACCGGATTACTACTGTAGGAGCGAGCTTGCTCGCGATGGTCGTTAACGATGACGCGTGCTTTCTGATTTAGCGCGGTGTCTTTGCGTTCATCGCGAGCAAGCGCGCTCCTACAGAAAGCTTCGTAAATAAAAATGCCCCGCACTTTGGCGGGGCATTTTTTGTTCGACGGTTAAGCCTTACAGCCCGTCAAGCATCGCCTTGTTACGCACCGCACCCTTGTCGGCACTGGTGGCCAGCAGGGCGTAGGCTTTCAGCGCGGTGGTCACTTTGCGTGGACGCACTTCCACCGGTTTCCAGCCTTTCTTGTCCTGCTCGACCCGGCGTGCAGCCAGTTCTTCGTCGCTGACCAACAGGTTGATCGAGCGGTTCGGAATGTCGATCAGCACTTTGTCGCCGTCCTGCACCAGACCAATCGCGCCACCGGCAGCGGCTTCAGGCGAAGCGTGGCCGATGGACAGGCCCGAGGTGCCGCCGGAGAAACGGCCGTCGGTGAGCAGGGCGCAGGCTTTGCCCAGGCCTTTGGATTTCAGGTACGAAGTCGGGTAGAGCATTTCCTGCATGCCCGGGCCGCCTTTCGGGCCTTCGTAGCGAATGATGACGATGTCGCCTTCTTTCACTTCGTCAGCAAGGATGCCGCGTACGGCGCTGTCCTGGCTTTCGAAGATCTTGGCGTTGCCTTCGAACACGTGGATCGACTCGTCGACGCCGGCGGTTTTCACCACGCAACCGTCCAGGGCGATGTTGCCGTAGAGCACGGCCAGGCCGCCTTCTTGCGAGTACGCGTGCTCGACACTGCGGATGCAGCCGTTTTCACGGTCGTCGTCCAGGGTTTCCCAACGGGTCGACTGGCTGAACGCGGTTTGCGTCGGGATGCCCGCAGGACCGGCCTTGAAGAAGTGATGCACGGCTTCGTCGGTGGTCTGGGTGATGTCCCACTTGGCAATGGCTTCTTCCATGCTGCGGCTGTGCACGGTCGGCAGCTGGGTGTGCAACAAACCACCACGGGCCAGCGAACCGAGGATGCTGAAGATCCCGCCGGCGCGGTGCACGTCTTCCATGTGGTACTTCTGGATGTTCGGCGCGACCTTGCACAGTTGCGGCACGTGACGGGACAGACGGTCGATGTCGCGCAGGTCGAAATCGATCTCGGCTTCCTGGGCGGCGGCCAGCAAGTGCAGGATGGTGTTGGTGGAACCGCCCATGGCGATGTCCAGGGTCATGGCGTTTTCGAACGCCTGGAAGTTGGCGATGTTGCGCGGCAGTACCGACTCATCGTTCTCGCCGTAGTAACGCTTGCACAGTTCGACGATGGTGCGGCCGACCTGCAGGAACAGCTGTTCGCGGTCACTGTGGGTGGCCAGGGTCGAACCGTTGCCCGGCAATGCCAGGCCCAGTGCTTCGACCAGGCAGTTCATCGAGTTGGCGGTGAACATGCCGGAGCACGAACCGCAGGTCGGGCAGGCACTACGCTCGTACTCGGCGACTTTCTCGTCAGAAGCGCTGGAGTCGGCGGCGATCACCATGGCGTCGACCAGGTCGAGGCCGTGGGAGGCGAGTTTGGTCTTGCCGGCTTCCATCGGGCCGCCGGAAACGAAGATCACCGGGATGTTCAGGCGCAGGGCGGCCATCAGCATGCCAGGGGTGATCTTGTCGCAGTTGGAGATGCACACGATGGCGTCGGCGCAGTGGGCGTTGACCATGTACTCGACGGAGTCGGCGATGATCTCGCGGCTCGGCAGCGAATAGAGCATACCGTCGTGGCCCATGGCGATGCCGTCATCGACAGCGATGGTGTTGAATTCCTTCGCCACGCCGCCGGCGCGTTCGATCTCGCGGGCGACCAGTTGGCCCAGGTCCTTGAGGTGGACGTGGCCCGGTACGAACTGGGTGAACGAGTTGGCAATGGCGATGATCGGTTTCTTGAAGTCGTCATCTTTCATCCCCGTGGCGCGCCACAGTGCGCGGGCACCGGCCATGTTGCGGCCGTGGGTGGATGTTTTCGAGCGGTAATCAGGCATGAAGCACTCCGGGCGGCTAATCAGGTATCAAAAGGGAAGTGAGCTTCTATTGACGTCTGGAACACCCAGAAATGGCCGCGTGTCCGGAAGTTGCCGATAACTTTGCGGGATCGCCGCGCGCTTCAGCTTGAGCTCATAAACCCGCCGGGGATGACTGGCGATGAATGTTCGCGATTCTACACGGCTGGCGGCTGGAGGGAATGGCTGCAAGCGTGAAGGCAGCATTCACAAGACGTGCGGGCGCAATCCTTGTAGGAGCGAGCTAGCTCGCGATGAACCAGAGAACGCCGCGGGGTGTCAGGCCGCCAGCGTTATCGTTGACGACCATCGCGAGCAAGCTCGCTCCTACAGTTGGCTGCGTTTCAGAGCCAGATGGCGTCCCATAACGGATATTCGCCGATATGGTCGACTAGCCCTGCTCGCAATGGGTTGGCAACGATGTATCGGGCCATCGCTTTCAGATCGTCCTCGCGACGCAACGCCCGGTCAAAATAACCTTTTTGCCATAGCGTCTCGTGACAACCTCTCGCCTTGTTGATAGCGCGGGCGCTTCGAGATTTTGTGGCTTGCATCAGTTTCGGTAAATCACCGCTATGCAACTCGACCAGCCAGTGAAAATGATCCGGCATGACCACCCAGGCAATAGAGGAGGCTTGGCCGTCCTCGGATGCCTTCCTGAATTCGCTTACCACCATACGACCCATATGCCACTCCTTGAAGATGGGTTGTCGCTGGTGGGTGACAGCAGTGAGCAAATAAACCCGGCCGGTTTCCGAGTAGCGACCGGTGCGTAAATGATGGGCATGCGGGGTGTTGGACATTCCGTTGTCCTCTTCTATGGCTGGAAGAGACAACGTTAGGTGCAGAGGGATAGAACGTACTGGCGACAATGGTTCTGAATGTATCGCTGCCCCCTGTAGGAGCGAGCCTGCTCGCGAAAAACGTCAACGATAACGCGGGTGCGTTTGGTTATCCGCGGTGTCTATTCGGTCTTCGCGAGCAAGCTCGCTCCTACAGTCAGTATCCGATCCGAGCATTTGTTAGTAAGCCCCAGAAGCTGAAAGCGATGAAGCTGACAGCAATGGTCATCAGCAAATTTTCCCCGGTTTGTGCGAGGGCGGCGCTACTGACGGCGGCGGTAATGAACATGATGCTGTTGCCTGCGGATGCTGCCGTCCCTGCGCTGTCTGAGAACAGCAACATGGCTGCGGAAATGGCGGCAGGCCGTACCAGGGTGACCGCCAGAGCGCTGATCGCCATCGGTATGAGCAGGGTGATGGTTGTCATCGCCTCATTAAGGATGATTAACATCAACAACAGGCCGGCGGCACCCAGTAGTCCGAGGCCGATGTTGATTTGCACAGAGAGGGAGATATGTTTCTGCACGGCGGTAGCAACGACTCCACCCAGGAAATAGGCGACCCCATACACCACGAGTACCCACGCGTACTGGTACTCGGACAGTTTCAACTCATCCATGAAAATCAGCGGTGTCACGCTGATCAACGCGAAATAACAAGCGAACACTAACGCGGCTATCCACCAATAGCGGATGAAGTCTTGATTCCCAGCGATGGATTTCAGCGTACGGACGACTGAAACGGATGTTTTTTCTGGGAGGGCTGCCTTGGAAGGCAGTATCAGTTGGGCATGGATCAGCATGCCGAGCGCCATGAGCGCAAAACCATAAAAACTACCCTGCCAATCGAAAGTGGTTTGTAGCCAAGAGCCTAACAGCGGTGCCAGTGCAACAAAGGAACCGCTCAGCGTCATGTAATAAATGCGCACCCGGGCCCTGTCCTGTTCATCGAACAAATCCTCCACCAGTGCATGACCCAGCACAAAAAAACCACACCCGATGGCTTGGACTGCACGAAACGCCAGGAAGCTTGGGAAGTCCGTCGCCAGCGCGCAGCCTATCGAGCCGAGGGTAGAAACAAAGATGCACCCAAGAAGAACTTCCTTGCGCCCCCACTTATCTGAAAGCGGGCCGGTTATTAATTGAGAAAGCGCAAAAACCAGCGTGAACAGGCTGATGGAAAGGGCGATGTCAGCGGTTGAGCTGTCGAACTTCGAGGCCAAGGCAGGAAAAGAAGGCAGTAGGATGTTCAGCGGGAAAAAACTGATTAGCGAGATATTGGTAATCAGGATAAAGCGGGAGATTCGTTGGCGTTTCAGGTCGCCACTTAGAGCTGGGTAAGAGGACTCAGACATTGTTTTTGTTTTCCGGAGTGATCAAGTGTTCATGCTTGAAACCAGAAACCGATACTAGTCTGGGGCGCGGGGAGTTCAATCAAAAGCGCTGTAGGAGGCTTCCTGTTTTGATGCCGGAAACCTCTGTAGGAGCAGCCGGTCGACGCTCGATTGCTCGCGATGAATTCGAGAACACCGCTGGGTGTCAGGCCCCCAGCGTTATCATTGACGACCATCGCGAGCGAGCTCGCTCCTACAGTGGTTTGCGTTTTAGCTGTTAGGCAACAACCGGCAAGTAATGCTCTTGATATACCGAGTCTCGGCAATCGCCGGATGCACCGGATGATCCGGACCCTGACCGCCACGCTCAAGCATCTGGATGTTGCGGTCCAGGTGGCGGGCGCTGGTCAGCAGGATGTTCTGCAGGTCGTCTTCCGGCAGGTGCATCGAGCAGGAGGCGCTGACCAGGATGCCATCCTTGGTGAGCAGGCGCATGGCTTGCTCGTTCAGGCGGCGGTAGGCGCCTTCGCCGTTCTTCATGTCTTTCTTGCGTTTGATGAACGCCGGCGGGTCGACCACGATCACGTCGAAACGCTCTTCGCTGGCTTTCAGTTCTTTGAGGGCTTCGAACACGTCGCCTTCGATGCAGGTCATTTTCTCGGCAAAGCCGTTCAGCGCGGCGTTGCGCTCGACGCCGTCGAGGGCGAAGGCCGATGCGTCGACGCAGAACACTTCACTGGCGCCGAACGCGGCAGCCTGCACGCCCCAGCCGCCGATGTAGCTGTAGAGGTCGAGCACGCGTTTGCCTTTGGCATAGGGTGCCAGGCGTGCGCGGTTCATGCGGTGGTCGTAGAACCAGCCGGTTTTCTGACCCTGGATGACCGGTGCTTCGAATTTCACGCCGTTCTCTTCGAGGGCAACCCACTCCGGCACCAGGCCGAATACGGTTTCGACGTAGCGGGTGAGGCCTTCGGCGTCACGGGCGGCGGAGTCGTTCTTGAACAGGATACCGCTTGGCTTGAGTACTTGGGTCAGCGCTGCAATCACGTCGTCTTTATGGGCTTCCATGGTGGCCGAAGCGATCTGCACCACCAGGATGTCGCCGAAACGGTCGACCACCAGGCCTGGCAGCAGGTCGGAGTCGCCGTAGACCAGGCGATAGAACGGCTTGTCGAACAGGCGATCGCGCAGGGACAGGGCCACGTTCAGGCGATGCACCAGCAGCGATTTGTCCAGCGGCAACTTGATGTCGCGCGACAGCAGTCGGGCGCAGATCAGGTTGTTCGGGCTCATGGCAACGATACCCAGCGGCTTGCCGCCGGCGGCTTCGAGGATCGCCTGGTCGCCGGCCTTGAAACCGTGCAAAGGTGTAGCGGCTACATCGATTTCGTTGCTGTAGACCCACAAGTGACCGTTGCGCAGACGACGGTCGGCGTTGGCTTTGAGGCGCAGGCTAGGCAGGGACATGTCGTCGCTCCGGAAAAAAGAGCGGGAGTATAGCGTGTTGAGACCCCGGATTGGCCTGCAAGTGGACATGTGGCGAGGGTTGTCTTGCGATTTGGTATGTCGGATCCAACTTCATAAAGGTTAGAATCATCGTCTGACCCAGAGTGTGCACAAATGTCCCAAGAGCTGACTTGCGAACAGATCCAACAAGCCCTGCAGGGCATCAGCGTACCGGCCCAGCCGCAAATCATGGTGGATTTGCAGATGGAGCAGTACATGCCCGACCCGGATCTGGAAGTCATTGCCAGGCTGATCTCCCAGGACCCGGGCCTTTCCGGTTCCCTGCTGAAGATCGTCAATTCGCCGTATTACGGGCTGAGCAACAAGATTGCTTCGATCCAGCGCGCGGTAAATCTGCTGGGCAGCCGCTCGGTCATCAACCTGATCAATGCGCAGTCGATCAAGGGCGAGATGAATGACGACACCATTGTCACCCTGAACCGTTTCTGGGACACCGCCCAGGACGTGGCCATGACCTGCCTGACCCTGGCCAAGCGCATCGGCGTTGAAAATGGCGACGAAGCCTATGCCCTGGGCCTGTTCCACGACTGCGGCGTGCCCCTGATGCTCCAGCGTTTCCCCGACTACATGGGCGTTCTGGAGCAGGCCTATGCCAACGCCAGTGCCGAATGCCGGGTGGTGGATACGGAGAACCAGGTGTTCAATACCAATCACTCGGTGGTCGGGTATTACACGGCCAAATCCTGGCGTCTGCCGGAGCACGTGAGCGCGGCGATTGCCAATCACCACAATGCCCTGGCGATCTTCAGCGATGAGTCGTCGCGTAACAGTTCGATGAAGAACCTGCTGGCAATCCTGAAGATGGCCGAGCATATTTGCGCGTCGTACCGGGTGCTGGGCAATCAGACCGAAGATCACGAGTGGAACAGCATCGCGCCGCTGGTGCTCGATTATGTCGGCCTCTCGGACTACGACTTCGAGACCCTCAAGCAGACGATTCGCGACCTCGGCACTCATCGCTGAGTGTCGGAACCTTCCAGGCCATGCGCCTGAGCCGAGAGCACCATGCCTGAATTGCCAGAAGTCGAAACCACCCGTCGCGGCATCGCGCCGTACCTGGAAGGCCAGCGCGTCAGCCGGGTGATCGTGCGTGATCGGCGCCTGCGCTGGCCGATTCCCGAAGACCTCGATGTGCGCCTGTCCGGGCAGCGCATCGTATTGGTGGAGCGGCGCGCCAAGTACCTGCTGATCAATGCCGAAGTCGGCACCTTGATCAGTCATTTGGGCATGTCAGGCAATTTGCGTCTGGTGGAGGTCGGGCTGCCGGCGGCCAAGCATGAGCATGTGGACATCGAACTGGAGTCAGGCCTGGCGCTGCGTTACACCGACCCGCGGCGCTTCGGCGCAATGCTCTGGAGTCTCGATCCGCTCAATCATGAATTGCTGATCCGCCTGGGGCCTGAGCCGCTGACCGACCTGTTCGATGGTGAGCGTCTGTTCCAGCAGTCCCGTGGCCGCTCGATAGCGGTCAAGCCGTTCATCATGGATAACGCGGTGGTGGTGGGTGTGGGCAATATCTACGCGACCGAAGCGTTGTTCGCCGCCGGGATCGACCCGCGCCGCGAAGCCAGGAGCATTTCCCGTGCGCGTTACTTGAAACTGGCCATCGAGATCAAACGCATCCTGGCGGCTGCCATCGAGTGTGGCGGTACCACGTTGCGGGACTTTATCGGTGGCGATGGTCAGCCCGGTTATTTCCAGCAGGAACTGTTCGTGTACGGCCGTGGCGGTGAGCACTGCAAGGTCTGTGGCACGGGCCTGCGGGAAGTGAAGCTCGGGCAGCGCGCCAGCGTTTTTTGCCCGCGTTGTCAGAGCTGAAAGTCAGTTGGATCTTCAGTGAGGCTGATGACGTCATCGCGAGCAAGCTCGCTCCCACAGGGGATTTGTGAGCAACGCAGATCCAGTGTGGGAGCGAGCTTGCTCCGGGCGGCGTTCCGACGATGAGGTCCGAAAGAGCGCTACATCATTCAAGCCTTGCCGGTAATTTTCCGGTACTTCTCCATCAACTGTTCTTCAGTCTCCGGATGAGCTTCGTCCAGTGGAATGCAATCCACCGGGCAGACCTGCTGGCACTGCGGTTCGTCGTAGTGGCCGACACACTGGGTGCACAGGTTCGGGTCGATCACGTAGATCTCTTCGCCTTGGGAAATGGCGGCGTTCGGGCACTCGGGTTCGCAGACGTCGCAGTTGATGCAATCGTCGGTGATGATCAGGGACATGCTAACTCCAGCCGGGGCGGCAAGCCCGGGCGCAATAAACCAATGCACACAATTGTGCCGCATTGGCGCCTGCGATGCACGCAGGTGCGACGTACTGTAGGAGCCAGCCGGCTGGCGATGAACCCGAGAACGCCGCGGGGTGTCAGGTTTCCCGCGCTATCGTTGACGTCCATCGCGAGCAGGCTCGCTCCTACATATTACTTCTTGAAACGTTCGGTCAGTGCGTCCGCCACCACAGGGTGCACGAACTTGGTGATATCGCCGCCCAAGGCTGCGATTTCACGGACCAGCGTCGAGGAAATGAACGAGTAGCGTTCGGACGGGGTAAGGAACAGGCTTTCCACATCCGGTGCCAGTTGGCGGTTCATGTTGGCCAGCTGGAACTCGTATTCGAAGTCCGATACTGCGCGCAATCCACGCAGGAACACGTTGGCGTTCTTCTCTTTGGCGAAGTGCGCCAGCAGCGTCGAGAAGCCGACGACTTCAACGTTCGGCAGATGTTTAGTGACCTCGCGCGCCAGTTCTACCCGTTGTTCCAGAGGAAACAGCGGGTTTTTCTTGGGGCTCGCGGCGACGGCGATGATCACGTGATCGAACAGGCGCGAGGCGCGTTCGACCAGATCGCCATGGCCCTTGGTAATAGGGTCGAAGGTACCTGGGTACAACACTCGGTTCATCGCGTCGTCCTGGCGGGAATCCGTTGGGGAGTCGGATGGTATCGCAGCCTTCCCGGTCGGCCAAGTCGCCTGTTGGGTAAGAAAGCACTATAGACGATGGGAATTATCGTCATTTTCACGGGTTTTTTAAACGTTCGGCCAGGGAAGTCGCCAGTTGCGCCGTCAGTCCGTAGACCGACAGCTGCGGATTGGCGCCAATGCTGGTGGGGAACAGCGAGCCGTCGTGAATCGACAGATTACCCAGTTGATGATGCCGGCCGAGACTGTCGGTCACCGCGATTGTCGGGTCCTCGCCCATGGCGCAACCGCCCATCACATGGGCGCTGCCCAGGCGTGTGCGATACAACTCCAGGCTCAGGCCGTCGATCAGCGTGCGCGCTTCGGCGAGGGTCTTCACGTAGCGGGCGTCGGCGTGCATCGGCATCACGGCCTTGGCGCCACCGGCAAACTGGATCTCGGCCATGGTATGGAACGCCCGGCGCAATCCATCCCAGGCGTAGGGTGATAGCTGGTAATCCAGCACCGGCGTGTCATCGCTGCGCAATTCGACGCTGCCACCGGGGCTGTCAGGGTGAAAACCGTCCCGCAGCAACGCCAGCATGGCGTGGGTATGGGCCAGATTGGCCATGTGCTGCGAATTTTCCTGGCCGAAACCACCGAGCAGCGTCGTGGCCAGCGCCGGGTGCAGGGGCGGGACTTCCAGTTTGTAGGACATCTTGCCCGTGGTGCCGTCCTGCCATTGGAAATGGTCGGAATAGATCGACTGCGGCGCGCCGTAGAAGGGGTTGACCACTTCATCGAACAGCGCGGCGGACATGTTCACCGGGTGCAGGAACGTGCGTTTGCCCAGGCGCTCGTGCGGGTCGGGTGCCCCGGAACGCATCAGCAAGGCCGGGCTGTTGATGCCGCCACCGGCCAGCACGAAATGCCGCGCCTTGACCGTGATGGTGCGCCCGGTCGGTGCGACGCAGCGTTCATCCATCGCAGAACATTGCAGGCCGGTGACCTTGTCGCCGCTGATGTTAAGTTTTTCGGCGCGGGCCAGGTAAAGCAACTCGCCGCCTTTTTCCAGGGTCGCTGGAATGGTGGTGACCATCATCGATTGCTTGGCGTTGGTCGGGCAGCCCATGCCGCAGTATCCGAGGTTCCAGCAGCCGCGAACGTTGCGCGGGATGACGTGCCACGAGTAATTCAGTGCTTCGCAGCCCTTGCGGATCACATCATTGTTGGCGTTGGGTGGCACCATCCACGGCGCGACGCCCAGGCGTTGCTCCATTTTCTCGAACCATGGCGCCATTTCCGCCGGGCTGTGGCCCTTGACGTTGTGCTCCTTGGCCCAGTGTTCCAGGGTCGGCTCCGGCGTACGGAAACTGGAGGTCCAGTTGATCAGCGTGGTGCCGCCCACCGCCCGGCCCTGGAGGATGGTGATCGCGCCGTCTTTGCTCATGCGGCCGATGCCTTCCTGATACAGACTGGCGTAGGCCTGGTCCTCGAGCAGCTTGAAGTCGCTGCTGGTCTTGAGCGGGCCTTCCTCGATCAGCAGCACCTTGTAGCCGGCCGCGCTAAGGATTTCGGCGGTAGTGCCGCCGCCGGCACCGCTGCCGATGATCGCCACGTCCGCTTCGAGTGTCAGGTCCTGGGTCAGTAGCGAGCCGTTGTAGGTTTTCCAGCCTCGGGCCATGCCTTCGCGGAACGGATCGGGTACGGGCATCTTCGGGTTCTCTTTTTATTGTTGGGGTGGGCGGTGAAGCGGCTGGCCCCATCGCGAGCAAGCTCGCTCCCACACTGGTTCTGCATCGTTCACAAATCCCCTGTGGGAGCGAGCCTGCTCGCGATAGGGGGGACTCGGTTTCAGACCGTAGGCGGCCCGGGATACCCGCAATGCGCCCACGATTCCTTGCGCCCGTACCAGGCCATCATGACCAGTTGCAGCAAGGAGCTGTGGCCCATGCGCAACAGGCTCAACGAGCTGTTTTCCCAACGATCGAGAAAGGCTCGGATGTCGTTGGCGCTGGCGTTTTCCCAGCTGCCCCAGATCCCGGTCAACGGTCCGCGGGTCACGGCCATGCCCAGCACATCGAACAGTTGTTGGGTCAGCTTGAGCATTTCCGGCGACAGGTGGGCGAGGCTGTAGTCCAGGCTTTTCAGTGTGCCCTCGACAGCCTCGGGCATCCGTTCAGCGGTCACGGCACCCTCGAGCATGACCGGAATCAATGCCCGCAAGAACAGCAGGTCGCCGCTGCGTAACGTGACGAAACCATTGGCCGGCGCGCTCGACGAACAACCGCTGAGGCTGGCTCCGAGTCCGGTGGTGGCGAGGAAAGCCGTGGCGCCGAGGCTGAATTTAAGCAGCCCGCGCCGTGACAGCGCGGGTGTATCGGACAGGCTGGGGTTCATTATTGTTATTACCCGACGGTGAAGATCGTTAGCGGATGAACAGCTTCTGGATCAGCTTCTGAATCGATTTTCCATACGGCGGATAGATCAGTTTCGCCGCGTTGAACCGTTGTTTGATCAGCACCCCCTTGGCTTTGCTGAAGGTCAGGAACCCTTCATGGCCGTGGTAGTGGCCCATGCCCGAGGCACCGATGCCGCCGAACGGCATGTCGTCCTGGGCAACGTGCAGCAGGGTGTCGTTCAGGCACACGCCGCCGGAATGGGTTTCGTGCAGCACGCGCTGTTGTTCGCGCTTGTCGTAGCCGAAGTAATACAGCGCCAGTGGGCGAGGGCGCTGGTTGATGTAGGCAAATGCCTGGTCCAGATCCTTGTACGGCACGATCGGCAGCAGCGGACCGAAGATTTCGTCCTGCATCACCGTCATCTCGTCCGTGACGTTGAGCAGCAGGCTATGGCCCATGCGGCGGCCCTGGCCCTGTTCGAACAGCGGCATCAGCAGCGCACCCTTGCTGGTGGCGTCGCTGACGTAGCCGTTGAGACGTGCCAGTTGTCGCTCATTGATGATCGCGGTGTAGTCCGGGTTGTCAGCCAGCGTCGGATAAAACCCGCGGACGGCTGTGCGATAGGCTTCGACGAAACCTCCGACGCGATCCTCCGGCACCAGCACATAGTCCGGGGCCACGCAGGTCTGGCCGGCGTTCAGGGTCTTGCCGAAGGCGATGCGCTCGGCGGCGTCCTTGAGCGGCACGTCGCGGGAAACAATGGCCGGGGACTTGCCGCCAAGCTCCAGAGTCACCGGGGTCAGGTTTTCCGCGGCGGCGCGCATCACGTGTTTGCCGATGCTGGTGGCGCCGGTGAACAGCAGGTGATCGAACGGCAGGCGTGAAAACGCCACGCCCATGTCCGCCTCGCCCAGGACCACGCAAACCAGGTCTTCGGGGAAGATTCGCGCCAGCAGTTGCTTCATCAGCAGGCCGGTCGCGGGAGTCGACTCACTGAGCTTGAGCATCACCCGATTGCCCGCCGACAGCGCGCCGACCAACGGGCCGATGGCCAGGTACAGCGGGTAGTTCCACGGCACGATGACCCCGACCACGCCCAGTGGTTGATAAACCACTTTGGCCGAGGCGGGCTGGAAGGCTGCGCCCACTTTGCGTCGCGAGGCTCGCATCCAGCCCTTGAGGTGTTTGCTGGCGTAATGGATGCCGTGCAGGCTGGGCATCAGTTCGGCGAGCAGAGTTTCATCGGCGCTGCGATGACTGAAGTCCTGGCTGATCGCATCGATCAGGGCCTGGCGTTCATTGTTCAACAAATCCTTTAGCGCCTTGAGCCATTGCTGGCGCTGCGCAGCCGGTGGCATCGGGTTGGCGGCGTAGGCGGCACGCTGGGCGTCGAACAGGGCCTGAAGCTCTTCCAACGGCTGCTGTAGGTTCTGAAGGTAGGAAATTTCAGCAGTCATGGTCGGCTCCGGATTTATTGTAATGAAGCACTTTTTAGAGCCTATACTCTAAAAAGTCAAATGACATCCTGGAACAGCTTGGTTTTATCCGCTCGCGGATAGATCTAAGATGCCCGTCAACGCACTCTGAATTAAAGCTCAAGCCATGGCCCCACGGATCAAAACCAGCGAGCGCATCGTGCAGAACAGCCTGGAGCTGTTCAACCAGCAGGGCGAGCGCAGCATCAGCACCAACCACATTGCTGCCCATATGGAAATTTCCCCGGGCAACCTGTACTACCACTTCCCGAACAAGCAGGCGATCATCGCCGTGCTGTTCAGCGAGTACGAAAGCCTGGTGGACAGCTTCCTGCGTCCGCCCCAGGGCCGTGCCGCCACGGTGGAAGACAAGCGCTTCTACCTCAAGGAGCTGTTGTCGGCGATGTGGCGCTACCGATTTCTGCATCGTGATCTCGAACATTTGCTCGACAGCGATCCGGACCTGGCCGACCGCTATCGACGCTTCTCCCAGCGCTGCCTGATCCAGGGTTCGGCGATCTACGAAGGTTTCGTCGCCGCCGGCATCCTGAAGATGGACAAGGTGCAGATCGAATCCCTGACGCTCAATGCCTGGATCATCCTCACGTCCTGGGTGCGCTTTCTGTGCACCACGCGGGAGAATTCCAGCCACCTCAGCGAGCAAGCCATTAAACGTGGGGTGTATCAGGTGCTGGTGCTGGAAGCCGGGTTTGTCACGGATGAGGCCCGCGATGCGGTCAGTGCCTTGTTCGAAGAGTTTTACGTGCCCCTGGCCCAGGCATTGGAAGAAGTACAGTAGGATCAAGACCGACTTAAGCACAGGAGCCCGCTATGCCCATTGCGCAATTGATCAGCCCGCAAGCACTGGACCTGAAAAAGGACCAGCCGGGGCTGGTGATTCTGGATTGTCGTTTTGCCCTCGAAGACCCGGATTACGGTCAGCGCAGCTATGCCGAAGGGCATATCGCCGGTTCGAGCTATGCCGACCTCGAGCGTGACCTGAGTGGAGCCGTGGTCAAGGGCGTGACCGGGCGTCATCCGTTGCCCGAGCCGGCGCAACTGATCGAGCGCCTGCGAGCCTGGGGCATCAACGCCGATAGCGAAGTGGTTTTGTATGACGACGGTCCGGGGGCCTATGCGGCGCGGGCCTGGTGGTTGCTGGCGTGGTTGGGCAAACGCGACGGTGTTTTCATCCTCGATGGCGGCCTCAAGGCCTGGCACGCGGCCGGTTTGCCGCTGAGCCTGGATGCGCCGGCGATCGCCCGTGGCTCCTTCACCGGTAGTCCTGACATGGCGTTGCTGATCAGTGCCGAGCGGCTGCAAAAGCGCCTTGCGCGGCCGGAACTGACCCTGCTCGATGCTCGCGCATTGCCGCGTTTCAAGGGTGAAGTGGAACCGATCGATCCGATTGCCGGGCACATCCCTGGCGCCCAGTGTGCGGCGTTTACCGAGAACCTTGGCAGTGACGGGCGCTTCCTGCCGGCTGATCAGCTCAAGCAGCGTTTCGCCGCGAAACTGGGCGATCGTTCGCCGAATGATCTGGTGGCGTACTGCGGCTCCGGCGTGACGGCGTGCCACAACCTGTTTGCGTTGTGTCTTGCCGGTTATCCGTTGGGTTCATTGTATGCCGGGTCATGGAGCGAGTGGATCAACGAGCCTGCGCGGGGCATCGCCACCGGCGAGTAAACACCACTAATACCTGTGGGATGGATGGTGTTTTTGAGATCTCGTTAAGCCTCAAGTCCCCGTTTTGCACTGCGATACGCCCCCGGTCCAACCCCATACACCTGCTTGAACTGCCGGCTCAGATGGCTCTGGTCGGCAAACCCCAGTTGCATCGCGACTTCCAGCGGCAGACAACCACTTTGCAGCAACGCCCGCGCCCGGGCGATACGCTGTTGCATCAGCCAGGTGTGCGGCGGCATGCCGGTGACCCGGCGGAACACCCGGGCGAAATGGAATGGCGAGAGATTGACCGTCGCCGCCAGTGCCTCCAGTGAAGGTGGTGCTGCCAGTTGCACGAGCAGCAACTCCTTGGCCAGGCTCACGGCCCTGTGCTCCTTGCCGGGTTTACCGGCATCGGGCACCGCCGCATGACGCTGCAACAGTGACAGCACCAGTTCGCGCCAGATCGTTTGTTGCTGCAAAGCGGTGGCGGGGCTCTCCAGTAAACGGTGAAGCTGGCAGAAACCGTTCACCAGATCCTGATCGCGATACAGCGTGGCACCGAAGGTCGGCAAGTGACGGGTTGGCAACTCGAGTTCGGCCAGCAGCGAAGTTATCTGCCCGCTGTCCGGATAAAACGCCCGATACAGCCAGCCATCCTCGGTGCCTTTGTGGCCGGTGTGCAATTCATCGGGGTTGATCAGCACCAGCGTGCCGCTGCCTGCCAGGTGTTCGGCGCCGCGATAGCGATAACGCTGGGCGCCGGCCATGATCATGCCGATCACATAGCCGTCATGCACATGGGGGGCAAAACGATGGTCGATGTAGCGGGCGGACAACAACTCGACCCCAGCCAGCGGCGGAGTTTGCCAGAAGTGGATCGACTCGCCTTGGTCAGCGTCCATGATTCAAGCGCACCCTATGGCGGCCAGCCACTCGGGGATGCGCCGTTCCAGGTAGTAACCCGGTTGCTTGAGCGAGCCATCGACGAAACCGACATGCCCGCCCTTGGCTTGCAGTTCGAATTGCGTGCAAGCGGACAGTTCATCGACGTGCGGCAGGCTGTGGGGAAACACGAAGGGGTCGTCGGCGGCCTGAATCATCAAGGTCGGCGTACGAATTTCGCCAAGGAAATAGCGGCTGGAGGCGCGGCGATAATAATCCTCGGCGTCGGCGAAACCGTGCAGTGGCGCGGTGACGCGTCCATCGAAGTCCCAGAACGTGCGCATGTTTTCCAGGGATCCGAGGGCCGCCAGGGCTGCCAGGCCGTCCTCGCGTCCGTCGTGCTGGAACTGTCGCTGTTTGTTCTTGATGTAGGCGACCATCTCGCGCATGAAATGCGCCTGGTAAACCTTGGAAAAGCCCTGGCCGATACGGTCGGCGCACTGGTCCAGGCGGAACGGTACCGACACCGCCACGGCGCCCGTCAAGTCGCTGTCGCTGCCGGTTTCGCCCAAATGCTTGAGCAGGACATTACCGCCAAGGGAGTAGCCCACCGCATACAGTGGCGCCAGAGGCCGTTTGGCCCGCAAGTGTCTGATGGTTTCGGCCAGGTCTTCGCTGGCGCCGGAATGGTAGCTGCGCGGCAACAGGTTGGGTTCGCCCGAACAGCCGCGCCAGTTCAGCGCGACGCTGGCCCAGCCACGGTCGCCCAGAGCTTTTTGCATGCCCGCCACGTAAGGCGAATTCGACGAACCGGTGAGCCCGTGCAGCACCAGCACCAACGGTGCATCGGCAATGTGCGGGCCGTGCCAGTCAAGGTCGAGAAAATCGCCGTCTTCAAGCCACAGGCGTTCGCGTTCACGGCCGATGTGCACGGTTTTACGCCACAGCGGCCCCCACAAGGTTTGCAAGTGCGGATTGCCGATGCCGAAGGCAGGGGTGAAGGACGGCGGTACGGCCAGTGCGGGGTGCGGTTGCACAGTCATTCTCGGTGGGAGTGTTCATGAGTCTGCCCGAAGACGCGGCGCGACAGTGCCACAACCGCGTCATCATGGTTGTCTAACTTGCCACAATCTCGCCAGGCACGCGACACATGGCATTGGTTGCGCTTTCGCCTGGAGCTGGCAGCGGTTGTTGATCGGTCTTCGGCCCCAGGATGACAGCGCGCCATTGGTCGGCGTGGTAATGCCGGTTGAGTGCTGTTTTGATTGATATCAGGTTCAGCTTCAAGGCTGCTTGCGTGGCAAAGTCGAGGTCCAGCGGCAGATTGTGAGCGCTGATGGCGTGCAACTGTCTCAGAATCTGCATATTGGTAGCGCTGTTCAAAGGCGCGCTACCGGCCAATCGCTGTTGGCTGTCCTCGAGTTCCTGTTGGGTAGGTCCTTGAGTGAGGAAGTCACTGAACATCGTCTTGATATGGGCCAGCACGGCATCGGCTCTGCTCCGGTCGGGTCTGCAATTTAATAGTCAGCAACCCTTGTGCCTGAAGGGCTGAGAGGTCGGCGTCAACGTGATAGGTCAGACCTCGGCGTTCACGCAGTTCATGGGTCAGTCGGTTGGTGAAAATCCGCATGGACATCTGTAGCCCGACGTAGTCCGGACTGTTTTGCAGGACGCTTGGCTGGGCAAGGCGCAGGTAAGCCTGGGTCGATGGTCGCTCAATGCGCAGCAGACCTGGAGCGGCTGGACTTGTCACTGGCTGGATCGCCGCAGTGGCCGGTCCCAGGGGCAAGGCCGCGGATATCTGCGCACCGATGCGTTGGGCTTCTTCCTCGGTGAGGTCGCCGACCAGTGTGATCTGGGCATTGCCCGCGGCATAAGCCTCGCGATGAAAGTCTTGCACCTGGGTGCGGGTGATGGCGGTCAGTCCGGCCCTGGTTCCGTAGAGGGACTGGGCATAACCGTGGTCGGGAAACAGCTGGCCGAGATTGGCTATTTGGGCTTGAGCTGCATGGGACTGCTCTTCATGGTCCAGAAAGTACTGCAGTTGGGATTTCACCGTAGGCAGGGACTCTTGCGGTAACAGCGGCTTGCCGAGTACCTGGGCAAACAGTTCCAGGGCTGGAGTGCGCCGTGATTCGTCACTCAGACTTCGCAGGGATATCCAGATCCGGTCCTGGCTGATGCCCATATCCATCCTTGCACCCAGATTATCGAAAGTCGCCTGTATGGCATTGACGTCTTTGCCAGCCACACCCTCATTCAAAAGGCTATAGGTGACAGCGGCCAGGCCGGGGTTATGCGGCGTGTGGGCGCTGCCGGCGGCAAAGCTCACAAGGGCATCGAACATCGGCAGGCCAGGGGTGCGGATGAACAGGATCTTCGTTCCGCTGAGCGTTTTGTAACCCTTGATCGACAGCGTGCGGTGGGTCGCCGGAGTCTGTGGTTCATTGAGCGATTGCAGCACTGGTTTCTGGGGCGCCGTGGTTGCAGTGGCAGGGGACTGTGCACTCGACAGCATGCCGACCAGGATCAATCCGTTGATGAGGCCTTTGAGCTTATCCATTGTTTTTCTCCGGCAGGATTTTCGCGGTACTCAGGCGCTCGCGCGTCAGGTAAGTCTTTGCGACCTGTTGAATATCCAGGGGTGTGACCGTGTTCAGCTCATCCGTATCCCGATCGGCCAGCCGCCAGTCGAGGCCGATGGTATCCAGCAGACCCAAGGTGTGGGCCTGCCCTTCCAGATCATCCTGGGCATAAACCGTGTTAGCGATCACAAGGTTTTTCGCGCGCTCCAGTTCTGCCGGTTCCGGCGCCTTGCTCTTCAATGATTCGATCACTTGCCACAGACGGACGAGGGCCTCGTCAGCGTCATTGAGCTTGTCCGGGTTGAGCTGTGTGGTGATGGTCAGCAACGAATCGCCGCGTTTGAAGGCGTCGTACTCTGAGTCGGCCTCGGTGAATATCGTGTCGCTCCGTTGCAGCTGCTGTTTGATCCGCGCGCTACTGGATCCGGCCAGTAACATATCGAGCAAGCGCAGGGCATGGGCGGTCCGACGATCCGGTGCCGTGGCCAGGCTGGGCGCGTTGAAGCTCATGATCAGGCGTGGGGATGCTATCGGTGCATGCAGGGTCAGTGACCGTTCACCGGCAGACGCCAGTTCGACGGGGGTAGGCGTCACAGGTGTCGCACGTTGCTCAAGGTGGCCGAAGTACTGCTGTGCCAGGGCCTTGATCCGCTCAGGTGCAACATCGCCAACGACCACCAGCGTCGCATTGTCCGGCGAATACCAGGCCTGATACCACTGCTGCAATTGCACGGTGTTCATGCGTTGCAGATCGTGCATCCAGCCAATCGTCGGGGTGCGGTAGCTGCTGGCCGGGTAGGCAATGCTGTTCAGTCTTTCGTGAACCGACGCGGTGATCTCATCATCAACGCGCATCCGACGCTCCTCCTGAATGACCTTGAGCTCCGGTGTGAAGTCCTGTTCATTCAGCTCGGCCGTACTCATCAGGTCGGCCAGTATTTCGAACGCGACGCCAGTGCGGCTGGAAGGCAGGGTCTGGTAAAAAACTGTGTAGTCAGCGCTGGTGGATGCGTTATGACTGGCGCCAAGCTTATCCAGTACCGTCATGAACTCTCCGGCGCAGGCCTTGCTGCTGCCTTTGTAGACCATATGTTCGAGGGCGTGGGACAGGCCCGACTGGCCGGGTGGTTCGTGGCTTGAGCCGGTCTTGATCCAGAGTTGGGCGGTGACGATGGGGGAGCGGTGGTCCTCGCGCACGACAACCTTGAGGCCGTTATCCAGTACGAAGTCTTGTGTCGCAGGGGGTGCCGCCGCGCTGGCCATGAGTGGCAGACAGGCGATAAAGGGCAGCATAAAAGTGCTGCTGGAGATGTTCATCCGTGTTCATCCTCAGTGGTTTGCAGTTAATTGCGCAAACCACTGTGGATGATCCGAAAGGACGTCAGGCGGTAACTATGTAGTGCACTGCACAACCGGTTTGGGGCAGTCGTCTCGCCGAAATGTCAGGCGCCGCGCTGCCACAACGAGTAATACACCCGCCCGGATTTCTGCTCCCGGTGCAAGCGCCAGTTCTCCGGCAGGCCCAGGGTCGAAGGTGCGGACTCGCTTTCGGTGTACACCCACGCGTCCTCGGCCAGCCATTGGCGCTCTTCAAGCAACTTGCACACGGCGGGTAGCAGGTTCTGGTTGAACGGCGGGTCGAGGAACACCAGGTCGTAGGCGGTGGCGGTCTGGGTTTCCAGGTAGCGCAGGGCGTCGGCGGTCTGGACCTGGCCGGTGGTGCAGCGCAGCGTGCCCAGGTGTTCCTTCAGGCTGGACACCGCGATGCTGCTGGCGTCCAGCGCCTGGCCCATGGCCGCGCCGCGGGACAGGGCTTCGAGGAACAGCGCGCCACTGCCGGTGAACGGGTCGAGCACTTTGGCGCCCGGCACGTACGGCGCGAGCCAGTTGAACAGGGTTTCACGCACGCGGTCCGGCGTCGGGCGCAGGCCCGGGGCGTCAGGGAAGCTCAGCTTCCGGCTGCGCCATTCGCCACCGATGATGCGCAGCTGGTTCACGCCGTTATGGACGTTTTTGGCGGGTTTTTTAGGGTGGGCCATTAATGCTCCGGAACCCCGAGCGGCTGCTCGGAAGGTTTATCAGTAGGGGCCGGTAACGGCTTTTGCGGCACGGTCGGGCCAGCGCTGACGATGACCATCTTGTCCGTGCTCAGGTGTTTGTTCATGGCGGCTTTGACCTGCTCGACGGTCAAGGCCTGGGATTGTTGCATGAAGTCTTCCAGGTGGCTCAACGGCAAGTTGTAAAAACCGATGGCGCCCAGTTGGCCGACGATATCGGCGTTGCTGGCGGTGGACAGCGGGAAGCTGCCGGCCAGTTCGCGCTTGGCATCGTCGAGCTCTTTTTCGGTCGGGCCGGTTTTAAGGTAGTCGGCCAGCACATCCTGCACCAGTTTCAGGGTGCCCTCGCTCATCTCGGCGCGGGTTTGCAGGTTGATCATGAACGGGCCGCGCACCTGCATCGGGGTGAAACCCGAATACACGCCGTACGTCAGGCCACGCTTCTCGCGCACTTCGCTCATCAAGCGGGTGCCGAAGCCGCCGCCACCGAGAATTTGGTTACCCATGGACAACGCCGCGTAGTCCGGGTCGTCGCGGTCGATGCCCAGTTGCGCGAGCATCAGGTTAGTCTGCTTGGACGGGAACTCGATATGGCCGACGCTGGCCTTGGGCTCGACGGGTTGCGCGATTTTCGCCAAGGCCGGACCTTTGGGCAGGGCGCCGGATACCTGGGCGGCAATCGCCTCGGCTTCCGCGCGGGACAGGTCGCCGACCAGCGCGATCACTACGTTACCGGCGGCGTAGGCTTTCTCGTGGAAAGCACGCAGTTGTACCTGGGTGATCGCCGGTACGGTTTTCGCCGTGCCGTCGCTGGCGTGTGCGTATGGGTGATCACCGTACAAACGGTTCATCAGTTCCAGGCTCGCCAGTTTGCCCGGGTTCTGTTTCTGGTATTCGAAACCGGCGAGCATCTGGTTCTTGATGCGGGCCAGCGAATCGGCAGGGAAAGTCGGCTTGCCGATGACTTCGGCGAACAGCTTCAGGGCCGGCTCGCGCTTGTCCTTGGCACTCAGGCTGCGCAGCGTAGCGATTGCCATGTCCTTATAAGCGCCATTGCCGAAATCGGCGCCCAGGCCTTCGAAGCCTTGGGCAATGGCGCCGACGTCTTTGCCGGCCACGCCTTCGTTGAGCATGGCGTTGGTCAACACCGCCACGCCCGGTGCATTGCCGTCCTGGCTGCTGCCGGCAGCGAAGATCAGGCGCATGTCGAACATCGGCAGCTCATGGGCTTCGACGAACAGCACCTTGGTGCCTTCGGCGGTGTTCCAGGTCTGCACGTCCAGCTTGCGGTGTTCCGGTGCCTTGCCGTTGAGCTCGGTCAGCGATTGCAGTTTCTGGCTGGCCTTGGCCTTGTCCAGGGCTTCGCTGGCATTGGTTTGGCCTGGGCGTGACAAATAAAACGCGACGGAACCGATAACAGCGACGGCGACCAGGCCGATCAGGGCCAGGCGGGAGGGTTTACGCTCACTCATGAGTCGTCTCCAGAGGCAGTACATGGGCGACGCTGAGACGTTCGCGGGTGAAATACAGCTTGGCGGCTTTCTGGATATCTTGCGGCGTGACGCTTTCCAGATCGGCCAGTTCGGTGTCCATCAGTTTCCATGACAGGCCGACGGTTTCCAGTTGGCCGATGGCCGTGGCCTGACTGGTGATCGAGTCGCGCTCGAAGACCAGGCCGGCGATGACTTGTGCGCGTACGCGTTCCAGTTCTTCAGCGGTTGGCGCCGTGGTTTTCAGCTGGTCGAGCAGCTTCCACAAACCGGCTTGCGCCTGGGCGATGGTCTTGTGTTTCTGCGAGTTTGGCGATGCCGACAGGGTGAAGAGGCTGTCGCCACGGGTGTAGGCGTCGTAACTCGACGAGCCGCCGGACACCAGTTCTTCGCCACGCTCCAGTTGCGTCGGGATCCGTCCGCTGTAGCCGCCGTCGAGCAATGCCGAAATCAGGCGCAGGGCATTGACCAGGCGCTTGTCTTCGGCGGTGGCGATGCTCGGCACGTTGAAGGCCAGCATCAGGCTAGGCAGCTGGGTCTGCACGTGCAGGGTGATCTGGCGCTCGCCCGGCTCGGCCAGTTCCAGCGGCTTTTTCGCGGCGGGCACTTCACGTTTGGCGATCGGGCCGAAATAGCGTTGGGCCAGGGTTTTGACTTCGTCCGGGGTGACATCGCCAACCACCACCAGCGTGGCGTTGTTGGGCACGTACCAGGTTTCGTACCAGTGGCGCAGTTCTTCGACTTTCATCCGCTCAAGGTCGGCCATCCAGCCGATGGTCGGCGTGTGGTAACCGCTGGCCGGGTAAGCCATGGCCTTGAAGCGCTCGTAGGCCTTGGCCATAGGCTTGTCGTCGGTACGCAGGCGACGTTCTTCCTTGATGACCTCGATTTCCTTGGCGAACTCGTCCGGCGGCAGGCGCAGGCTGGCCATGCGGTCGGCTTCCAGTTCGAAGGCCACACCCAGGCGATCCTGGGCCAGTACCTGGTAGTACGCGGTGAAATCATCGCTGGTGAAGGCGTTCTCTTCGGCGCCGAGGTCGCGCAGGATCAGCGAGGCTTCACCGGGACCGACCTTCTCGCTGCCCTTGAACATCATGTGTTCCAGGGCGTGGGACAGGCCGGTATTGCCCGGCGTCTCGTAGCTGGAACCGACCTTGTACCAGACCTGGGAAACCACAACAGGCGCTCGGTGGTCTTCACGCACGACCACCTTCAGACCGTTGTCGAGGGTGAATTCGTGGGTGGGTTGCGGGTCGGCAGCCAGGGCCGAAAGGGGCAGGCAAACTGTGCTGAGCAGCAGGCCAGCGGCGCGGCGGGCAAGAGCATTCATTCGTTTTCAAACCTTTGGGGCTGCCCGCTTGGTCTTAGCCTAGGCGGGCGAGGAGGTGCTAGGATACTGATCCGTTTTACTGGCGGCCACGCCTATCAGGCCTTTGATTGGCCTGCGGGTTGTATGGGTTACCGGCAGAAACTTTGAGTTTGTCAGCTAAACTCTGCGTTTTCGCCGACGATGCCGTTCCAGTCCTTCGTATTAGTCGAGCTTTGAGGTGCCATTGAACACCTCGACAAAATGTTGCGCGTGAACAAGCTGGGTGAAACACAGTCTGTTCTGCATCGAATATTTATTTGCCGGGGCGCCATTGGCGCGTCGCTACCGTGAGATAGCCGTCCTCCATGTTTGGTTCCAACGACGACAAGAAGACCCCAGCTGCGGCTGGCGAGAAGAAAAGCCTGTTCGGATGGCTGCGCAAAAAGCCGCAGGAACCCGTCGTCGAACAGCCACAAGCCATTCCTGAACCAGCGCCAACGCCGGTCCCGGTAATAGAAGAAGCGCCCGCGCCGGTTGTTCTGCCGGTTGCCGAGCCGGTACTGCAGTCGCAGGCTGAAACTGTTGTTGAGCCTGTCAGCGAAGTTATCGAAGCGCCGCTGACCCCGACTGCCGAGCCATGGCTGGCCTTGCCCGTGGCTGAGGAGCCGGTGGCATTGGTCGAAAATGACCTGGCCCCTCACGTGACACCACCGATTCCGGCTCCGGCAGCGTTTACGTCTGCACCGGCTCACGCGTCTGTAGTCGAACCGTTTGTTGAGCCAATCGTCGTGGCCGAGCCTGTGCCCGTTGTCAGCCAGCCAGAGGTTCCGGTATTCGTTGCTCCGATTGCTCAAGCACCTGCGCCCGCTCCGACTCCCGAACCGATCGCAGCGCCCGTCGAAACCCCGGTAGAACCCGTGCGCACCGAAGAAACCAAAGCCGGTTTCTTCGCTCGCCTCAAGCAGGGTCTGTCCAAGACCAGCGCCAGTATCGGCGAAGGCATGGCCAGCCTGTTCCTGGGCAAAAAGGTCATTGATGACGAGCTGCTCGAAGACCTCGAAACCCGCTTGCTGACCGCCGACGTTGGTGTCGAAGCCACCTCGGTGATCATTCAGCGTTTGACGCAGAAGGTTGCGCGCAAGGAGTTGGCTGACGCCGATGCCCTGTACAAATCCCTGCAAGCCGAGCTGGCCGCGATGCTCAAACCTGTCGAGCAGCCGCTGAAAATCACCTCGCAGAGCAAACCGTTCGTGATTCTGGTCGTCGGCGTCAACGGTGCCGGCAAGACTACTACCATCGGCAAGCTGGCGAAGAAACTGCAACTGGAAGGCAAGAAAGTCATGCTCGCCGCCGGCGATACCTTCCGCGCCGCGGCGGTGGAGCAATTGCAGGTCTGGGGTGAGCGCAACAAGATCCCGGTGATCGCGCAGCACACTGGCGCCGACTCGGCCTCGGTGATCTTTGATGCCGTGCAGGCCGCCAAGGCCCGTGGCATCGACGTGTTGATCGCCGACACGGCCGGCCGTCTGCACACCAAAGACAACCTGATGGAAGAACTGAAAAAAGTTCGCCGGGTGATCGGCAAGCTCGACGCTGACGCACCTCACGAAGTGCTGCTGGTACTTGACGCCGGCACCGGCCAGAACGCCATCAACCAGGCGAAGCAATTCAACCAGACCGTCGAATTGACCGGCCTGGCGCTGACCAAGCTCGACGGCACCGCCAAGGGTGGGGTGATTTTCGCCCTGGCCAAGCAATTCGGTCTGCCGATTCGCTACATTGGCGTCGGCGAAGGCATCGACGATTTGCGTACCTTTGAAGCAGAACCCTTTGTCCAGGCATTGTTTGCCGAGCGGGAGCGTTCATGATTCGTTTCGAACAGGTCGGTAAGCGCTACCCGAACGGTCACGTCGGCTTGCATGAGCTGAGCTTTCGAGTCCGTCGTGGCGAGTTCTTGTTTGTCACCGGCCATTCCGGCGCCGGTAAAAGCACCTTGTTGCGGCTGTTGCTGGCCATGGAACGCCCGACCAGCGGCAAGTTGCTGCTCGCCGGGCAAGACCTGAGCACCATCAGCAACGCGCAGATTCCTTTCTTGCGTCGGCAGATCGGCGTGGTGTTCCAGAATCACCAGTTGCTGTTCGATCGCACGGTGTTCAATAACGTCGCGTTGCCTTTGCAGATCCTGGGCCTGTCCAAGGCCGAGATCGCCAAGCGCGTGGACTCGGCACTGGAGCGCGTGGCGCTGTCGGATAAAACCGATCTGTACCCGGGCGACCTGTCCACCGGTCAGCAGCAGCGCGTCGGCATCGCACGCGCCATCGTTCACCGTCCGGCCTTGCTGCTGGCGGATGAGCCGACCGGTAATCTCGACCCGCGTCTGGCCGCCGAGATCATGGGTGTGTTCGAAGACATCAATCGCCTGGGTACCAGCGTGCTGATCGCCAGTCACGACCTGGCCCTGATCGCCCGCATGCGCCATCGCATGCTGACGCTGCAACGCGGTCGATTGATCGGTGACGGGGAGGCCGCGGTATGAGTGCAACACGTAGCCCCAAGGTTTCCGAGCGTGTGGCCCCGAAGGCCGCCGATCCGCAGCCGCAAAAGAAAAAACGCGACGATGACGACGGGCCGGACTTTGCCACGTTGTTCCGCGCCTGGATCGAAAGCCATCGCGCCAGCATGGTCGACAGCCTGCGCCGCCTGGGCAAGCAGCCCATCGGCAGTTTTTTCACCTGCATGGTGATGGCGGTGGCCCTGAGCTTGCCCATGGGACTGTCACTTTTGCTAAGTAACGTCGAGCGCCTGGGCGGCTCCTGGCAGCGCGCGGCGCAGATTTCCCTGTATCTGGATCTTGAGGCCAAGCCGGCCGAAGGCGAATCGCTGCGCGATCAGATCAAGGGCATGCCTGGTGTCGCCGAGGCTGAATACGTTGGCCGGGATCAGGCGCTGGAAGAGTTCCAGCAACAGTCCGGGCTGGGCGAGGCGCTCAAGGAATTGCCGGAGAACCCGCTGCCGGGCGTGGTGCTGGTAACGCCGACCGAAGTCGACAAGCCGGCCCTTGAAGCATTAAGACAAAAACTATCCGAGCTGCCGAAGGTACAACAGGCGCAACTTGATTTAGTCTGGGTTGAGCGTCTGGCAGCCATCCTCAAGCTGGGTGACCGTTTTGTCTTCGGTCTGACCGTGCTTCTGGTTTCTGCATTACTTTTGGTGATAGGCAATACCATTCGTCTTCATATTGAAAACCGCCGCACAGAGATAGAAGTGATTAAACTGGTCGGCGGCACTGACAGCTATGTACGCAGGCCCTTTCTGTATATGGGCGCGTTGTATGGCTTCGGTGCGGGGATTCTGTCCTGGGGGGTACTGGCGTTCGGCCTTGATTGGCTGAACGACGCGGTGGTGGGGCTGGCCGGTTTGTACGGCAGTGATTTTGCACTGGCTGGAGTGCCAGTTGCCGACGGTCTGTCTCTCTTGCTTGGCGCGGTGCTGTTGGGGTATATCGGTGCATGGATTGCAGTCGCACGCCACCTGAGGGAGCTTGCGCCTAAGTAGTATCATTTTGCTCGTATTGACCTTTCAGCGTTTTTGGGGTTTAGGGAACTTGTCTTTCGGTTTCCGGTCAATTTTCGCAGTGCTGAACTGCACGAGTTTGTAAGTCGGAGGTTTTTTCGTATGACCAATTCTTTGCAACCTGCATATGCTCTGGTCCCGGGTGCGAACCTGGAGGCCTATGTGCACACCGTCAACAGCATCCCATTGCTGTCGCCGGAGCAGGAGCGTGAACTGGCCGAGAGTCTCTATTATGAGCAGGATTTGGGGGCGGCTCGGCAGATGGTGCTCGCCCACCTGCGTTTTGTCGTACATATCGCCCGTAGCTATTCCGGCTACGGCCTGGCCCAGGCAGACCTGATCCAGGAAGGCAACGTCGGCCTGATGAAGGCCGTGAAGCGCTTCAACCCGGAAATGGGCGTGCGCCTGGTGTCCTTTGCCGTGCACTGGATCAAGGCGGAAATCCACGAGTTCATCCTGCGCAACTGGCGCATCGTGAAAGTCGCGACCACCAAGGCCCAGCGCAAGTTGTTCTTCAACCTGCGCAGCCAGAAGAAGCGTCTGGCCTGGCTGAACAACGAGGAAGTCCACCGTGTGGCGGAAAGCCTGGGTGTAGAGCCTCGGGAAGTGCGCGAGATGGAAAGCCGCCTGACCGGCCATGACATGGCCTTCGACCCGGCTGCCGAAGCGGACGACGACAGTGCATTCCAGTCGCCGGCCAACTATCTGGAAGACCACCGGTACGACCCGGCCCGTCAACTGGAAGATGCCGACTGGAGCGACAACTCCAACCACAACCTGCACGAAGCGCTGGAAGTGCTGGACGACCGCAGCCGTGACATCCTCTACCAGCGTTGGCTGGCGGAAGAAAAAGCCACGCTGCACGACCTGGCGCAGAAGTACAACGTGTCGGCCGAGCGTATTCGCCAACTCGAGAAGAGCGCGATGAACAAGCTCAAGTTGTCGATTGCTGCGTAACTGGCGACCTGGCAATAAAAAATGCCCCGATCATTGATCGGGGCATTTTTGTTTGTGTACGGTTTGTCGGTTGTACCCGATTTACTGTGGGAGCGAGCCTGCTCGCGAAGAGGGAGTGTCAGTCGACATTAATGCTGTCTGATGCACCGCATTCGCGAGCAGGCTCGCTCCCACAGGGGATTTGAGGTGCTATTGGGCCCAAGGCGCCCGGCGCGAATCGTTCAGCCCGACCAGATAGCTGTCGCCACCCAGTTGGCTCATTTGTCGCCGAATCCAGCCTGCACGTCGCGCCACGTAAGCGGTCGGATGGCTCGCACTCCACACACGAGGGTTGGGCAGCACGGCGGCCAACAAGCTCGATTGCTGACGGCTGAGGTTCCTGGCGCTCACACCAAAGTGATGCCGGGCCGCCGCTTCAGCGCCAAACACGCCGTCATCCCACTCGACACTGTTGAGGTACACCTCAAGAATCCGCTGCTTGGGCCAGAGCACTTCGATCAGTCCGGTGAACCAGGCTTCAAGGCCTTTGCGCAGCCAGCTGCGGCCAGACCACAGGAACAGGTTTTTCGAGACTTGCTGGCTGAGGGTGCTGGCGCCACGGATCGAGCCGCCGCGCTCGTTATGGGCAAACGCCGCCTGAATCGCGCCGATATCGAAGCCCCAGTGCTCCGGGAATTTCTGGTCTTCGCCGGCAATCACCGCGACTTTCAGGTCGTCGGAGATCTCGTCCCAGGGTTTCCAGGTCCGTTGCAGGTCAATGGGTTCGCCGTCAAACCAGGATTCGATCTTGCGCTCGACCATCAGCGTCGTCCCTGGCGGCGGCACCACGCGAAAGATCAGCACCAGCAATACGCTGCCACCCATGAACCAGAGCACGGCCTTGGAGAAATGACGGAAATAGATACGCAGCATAGAGATGGCTTGGCCGAACCCGTTGAGCGGGCCATTATACAGACCCTTTGGATCGAAACTGACTGGAGTTCCGCATGCTGCGTGGCTTTCTGATGCTGGCCGCTTTTTTCGGCTTCACCGGTGTCGGCCTCGGGGCCTTTGCCGCCCATGGCCTGAAGAGCCGCCTGAGCGCCGAGTATCTGGCGATCTTCCATACAGGCGTCACCTATCAACTGGTGCATGCCCTGGCGTTGCTCGGCGTTGCAGCGCTGGCCACGCAAATTCCCGGTCGACTCGCCACTTGGGCCGCTGCATCGTTTGCCATCGGTATCCTGCTGTTCTCCGGTAGCCTGTATGTATTGACGCTGACGGGCATCAGTAAGCTCGGCATCATCACCCCGTTCGGTGGCCTGGCCTTCCTGGTGGGCTGGTTTTGCCTCGGACTTGCCGCCTGGCGCCTGAGCTGACTTAACGGTCCATTTCATGACGAATGGCTTGGGTCGGCCTGACTGATCGGGCTAGAATGCCAGCCCCTAAAAATGATGGCGGCATCCGGCATGCGCATTCAGTTGAACGGCGAATCCCTTGAACTGCCCGACGGTGAAACCGTTGCGGCCCTGCTGACCCGTCTGGATCTGACCGGACGCCGGGTGGCGGTCGAACTCAATCTGGATATCGTCCCGCGTAGTCAGCATGCAGATACCACGTTGAACGACGGCGACAACGTCGAAGTGGTGCACGCCATCGGCGGCGGCTAGCAGCCTCGGCCCAGTGGCCACACAATTCTGCAAGTACCTCACCCCTACAGAGGATTTCCCATGAGCATCGTTCGCAGCGACAAGCCTTTCGTCCTGGCCGGTCGTACTTACCAGTCGCGTTTGCTGGTCGGTACCGGCAAGTACCGTGACATGGAAGAAACCCGCCTGGCCATCGAAGCCTCGGGCGCCGAGATCGTCACCTTCGCCGTGCGCCGCACCAACCTTGGCCAGATCGAGGGCGAGCCGAACCTGCTCGAAGTGCTGTCGCCGGATCGCTACACCTTCCTGCCGAACACCGCCGGTTGCTACGACGCCATCGAAGCTGTGCGCACCTGCCGCCTGGCCCGTGAACTGCTCGACGGCCACAACCTGGTGAAGCTGGAAGTGCTGGCCGACCAGAAAACCCTGTTCCCCAACGTGATCGAAACCCTCAAGGCCGCTGAAACGTTGGTCAAGGAAGGCTTCGACGTGATGGTCTACACCAGTGATGACCCGATCATCGCCCGTCAATTGGCGGAAATCGGCTGTATCGCGGTGATGCCACTGGCCGGTCTGATCGGCTCCGGCCTGGGAATCTGCAACCCGTACAACCTGCAGATCATCCTCGAAGAAGCCAAGATTCCAGTATTGGTGGATGCCGGTGTCGGTACTGCTTCCGACGCCACCATCGCCATGGAACTGGGGTGTGATGCAGTGCTGATGAACTCGGCCATTGCCCACGCCCAGCAGCCGGTCATGATGGCTGAAGCCATGAAACATGCGATCGTCGCAGGCCGCCTGGCCTACCTCGCCGGCCGTATGCCGAAAAAACTCTATGCCAGCGCCTCTTCGCCGCTGGATGGTCTGATCAAGTAAGAGCCATTGATGACTGAATCGAACGACACGCCAATCCAGACGGAAGAAGGCGACGAGCGCCAACACCGCCGCATCAAGAGTTTCGTGATGCGTGCCGGGCGCATGACCGAAGGCCAGCAAAAGGGTCTGGAGCAGGGCACTCCGCTGTTCGTGCTGCCATTGGCCGACGCGCCGGTGGATTTCGACCAGGTGTTCGGTCGCTCGGCACCGCGCTCGCTGGAAATCGGTTTCGGCATGGGCCATTCGCTGCTGGAAATGGCAGCGGCCTCGCCCGAGCAGGATTTCATTGGCGTCGAAGTGCACCGTCCGGGTGTCGGCGCGCTGCTCAATGGCGTGCTGACCCAGGGTTTGACCAACCTGCGTGTCTACGATTGTGACGCCATCGAAGTGCTCAACCGTTGCGTGGCGGACAATAGCCTTGATCGCCTGATGCTGTTTTTCCCGGATCCGTGGCACAAGAGCCGTCACCACAAGCGCCGTATCGTTCAGGCGTCCTTCGCCGAGTTGGTGCGCAGCAAGTTGAAGGTTGGTGGCATTCTGCACATGGCCACCGACTGGGAACCTTACGCCGAGTACATGCTGGAAGTGATGAGCGTCGCGCCGGGTTACCGCAACCTCGCTGAAGACGGCAAGTGCGTACCGCGCCCGGCCGAGCGGCCGATCACCAAGTTCGAGCGCCGTGGCGAACGTCTTGGGCATGGCGTGTGGGATTTGAAGTTCGAGAAACAGTCCTAAGCCGTAATGCTGTAAAAACTGTAGGAGCGAGCCTGCTCGCGATGAGGCCATGACATTCAACATCTGAGTTGACTGTCAGACCGCTATCGCGAGCAGGCTCGCTCCTACAGTTGTTTTGTATTCGGCAAAAAAATCAGCGGCGGTCAGCGACCACGCCAATCAACACCAGCACCACCAGCAACACCGGCGCCAGGCTGTAGTTATTGAACTGGCTCAAGCCGCGCACAACCCACGGTGTGGCGTAGATCAGTGCCGCGCCGCTGCCGATCATGCACAGCAGGGACATCAGCGGCACGCGCAACGCGCCGGCGATGCTGCCCAGGCGCTGCTCGACCCAGCCTTTGAAATCCGCACCAAACAGCACCAGCAGGCAGCCCACCAGGGCCAGGGCGATTTCCGAGAGGTTGCTGCGGCTCCAGCGAGACACGGTGGCAAGCAGGTCGAGTACCAAATCCATTCGATTTCCTTATGTCAGAAATTTCTGCAGCAAGTCGTTGAGAAAGAGTTGTCCGCGCTCGGTGGCTACCAGACGTGACGGTTCGACCTGCAACAGGCCGCTTTGTTCGGCTTCACGGCGGCCTTGAGCAAGGCTTTCCAGCGTCATGCCGGTACGTTCCGGGTACAGCCGCGATTCGACGCCTTCAGTCAGGCGCAGCGCGTTCATCAGGAATTCGAACGGCATTTCATCATTGGTTAGCGCTTTCTCGCCAGCCTGGAAGCTCTTCGCCGGATTCAGGTAATCCTTCGGCAGGCGGGTCTTCCAGGTGCGAATGATGCGCCCGTCCGGATGGCTGAGCTTGCCGTGGGCGCCGGCGCCGATGCCGATGAAGTCGCCAAAACTCCAGTAATTGAGGTTGTGGCGCGCCGGGCGACCGGGCAGGGCATAGGCCGAGACTTCGTATTGCACGTAACCGTGTTCGGCCAGCAGCGCTTGCCCGGCCTCCTGAATATCCCACAGCGTGTCGTCTTCGGGCAGCGTCGGCGGCTGGTTCCAGAACACGGTGTTCGGTTCCAGAGTCAGTTGATACCACGACAGGTGTGTCGGCTTCAGGGCGATGGCGGTGCGCAGGTCGGCCAAGGCATCGTCCAGGGACTGATTCGGCAAGCCATGCATCAAGTCTAGGTTGAAGTTATCGAACCCGGCCTGCCGCGCCATGCCGGCGGCACGTACGGCTTCGTCACCATTGTGGATGCGGCCCAGGGCCTCGAGCTTTTCTTGCTGGAAGCTCTGGATGCCGATCGACAGGCGATTGATCCCCAGTTTCCGGTATGCCACGAACTTGTCTTGCTCGAACGTCCCCGGATTGGCTTCCAAGGTGATTTCGATGTCGCTGGCAAACGGAATGCGCTGTTCGACGCCTTTGAGCAAGCGACCCAGCGAATCAGCGCTGAACAGGCTTGGCGTGCCGCCGCCAAAGAAAATCGAGCTCAGCTCACGACCATAAACGGCGTGCAGGTCCTGATCGAGATCGGCCAGCAATGCGTCGACGTACTCTTCTTCAGGCAGCACGGGGCTGGCAGTGTGAGAATTGAAGTCGCAATAAGGGCATTTGCGCACGCACCACGGGATGTGGATATACAGCGCCAGCGGCGGCAGCACGGGCAGGGCCGCCCGAGGCGATTGAGCATCGCCGCCGAAGATCAGCGGCGACGCGGATGATTCACGGGTCATTTCAAGCCCAGACGCTGGCGCAGCAGATCCATTGCACGTGCGCGGTGGCTGATCTGGTTCTTGTCGCTCGGGCTCAGCTCGGCGCTGGAGCAATTACGCTCCGGCACCCAGAACAGCGGGTCGTAGCCAAAACCGTGCTCGCCGCTGGCCTGGGTCAGGATTCGCCCGTGCCACAAACCTTCGCAGAGGATCGGCAGTGGATCATCGGCGTGGCGCACCAGTGCCAGCACGCATACGAACTGCGCGCCGCGTTCGGCTTCAGGCACGTCTTTCAACACGTCGAGCAGCTTGGCGTTATTCGCCGCATCGCCCTTGCCATCGGCATAACGCGCCGAGTAGATGCCCGGCGCACCGCCAAGGAAATCCACCGCCAGCCCGGAATCGTCGGCCAGCGCCGGCAGGCCGGAGATGCGCGCGGCATTGCGGGCCTTGAGGATGGCGTTCTCGACGAACGACAGGCCGGTCTCCTCGGGCTCGACGCTGCTGAACTCGCCGATCGAGCGCAGATGCACCGACTCGCCGAGCATGGCCTGGAGTTCCTTGAGTTTGCCGGCGTTATGGCTGGCCAATACGAGTTGCGTGAAGTTGATCATTGGCCAGGGAAGAGCTCTTGGTTGAAATTGATGGTGTTGATCTTGTCGCCGGTCTGCACCTTGATGTCGAAGGTGCGGATTTCCTGCTGGGGTACCGGGTATTGGGCGATGTAGTAGATCGCTCCTTGCTCGGTGACCTGTTTGAAGTTCAGTGTGTAGCTTTGGCTGGTCAGGTCTTTGACGGTGCCGCTGACCTCGGCCGCCATCGGCGTGCCGGCCTTGATCACCGAAATGTTGATCACGCCCTGATCCTTGCTGCGGGTCAGTTGGGCGGCCTTGGCAACGTCCGGTAGCAAATAGGTGGAGTTGAAGGTGTTGTAGTGCACCGTTACGTCACCGAAGGTTTCCTTGCGTTCGCTCTTGATGGCGTCGGCGGCCATGGCGGTGACGCTCAGGCAGGCAGTGAGTAGAAACAACGCTAGACGACCCATGATCGTTCTCCTTGAAATAGGGTGGATCAGACTGCGACCCTGTGGTCGGCAAGTCCCGGGCTGCTGACCCGGTAGATGCCGATCTCACCTAACAGATTAGGCCATAGCTTGCTGGCCCACCCGTGCCGATGTTGTTGATCCACGGCCAGCCGATCAATGACCTTCGCTTCACGTTCGCGACACAAGGCTTCAAAGTCGGCGAAGGTACAGAAGTGAATGTTCGGCGTGTTGTACCAGGTGTACGGCAGAAACTCGGAAACCGGCATGCGGCCCTTGCTCGCCAGGTACCAGCGGCAGCGCCAGTGACCGAAATTCGGGAAAGTGATGATGCACTGGCGACCGACGCGCAGCATTTCCTCGAGGATCCTGTCCGGGTAGTGCACCGCTTGCAGCGCCTGGGTCATGACCACGACATCGAAACTGTTGCTGGCAAAGTTGCCCAGGCCCTTGTCCAGGTCCTGTTCGATGACGTTGATGCCCTTGGCCACGCACTCGGCGATGTTGTCGGCGTCGTTTTCCAGGCCATAACCGGTGACTTGCTTGTTGTCGCGCAGCCAGGTCAGCAGTTCGCCATCGCCGCACCCGAGGTCGAGCACGCGGCTGCCGGCGGGGATCCATTCCTGGATGATTTCCAGATCAGCTCTCATGGCTTTCTCACAACGTAATGCGGTTCATGTAATTGCCGAATGCCTGCAGGTAGCGCGGGATCGGAATCAGGAAGGCGTCGTGGCCTTGCGGGGCGTCGATCTCGAGGTAGCAGACGTCCTTGCGTGCGGCCATCAGTGCGTCCACCAGTTCTCGCGAGCGGACCGGGGAGAAGCGCCAGTCGGTGGTGAACGACATTACGCAGAACTTGGCTTTTGCACCTTCAAAGGTTTTTGCCAGGTTATCGTCGAAGTTCGCTGCCGGATCGAAGTAGTCGAGCGCTTTGGTCATCAACAGGTACGTGTTGGCATCGAAGCGCCCGGAGAACTCTTCGCCCTGATAGCGCAGGTAGCTTTCCACCTGGAATTCGACGCTGTGGAAGTCGTAGTTGAGCTTCTCGCTCTTGAGCCCGCGGCCGAATTTTTCGCCCATGGAATCGTCGGACAGGTAGGTGATGTGCCCGACCATCCGCGCCAGCATCAGGCCGCGCTTGGGAATCACGTTGTGTTCCTGGAACGAACCGCCGTGGAATTCCGGGTCGGTGAGGATCGCCTGGCGCGCCACTTCGTTGAACGCGATGTTCTGTGCCGACAGCTTGGGCGCCGAAGCGATGGCCAGGCAGTGACGAATGCGGTCGGGGTAGGTGATGCTCCATTGCATCGCCTGCATGCCGCCGAGGCTGCCGCCGATCACGGCCGCGAACCGGGCGATGCCGAGACGATCCGCCAGACGCGCCTGGCTGTGCACCCAATCCTCGACGGTCAACACCGGGAAGTCGGCGCCGAACGGCTTGCCGGTGTCCGGGTTGATGCTGCTCGGGCCGGTGGAGCCGTTGCAGCCTCCGAGGTTGTTCAGGCTGACCACGAAGAACTTGCTGGTGTCGATCGGCTTGCCGGGGCCGATGCAACTGTCCCACCAACCGGGTTTGCGGTCGTCGACGCTGTGGTAGCCGGCGGCGTGGTGGTGGCCGGACAGGGCGTGGCAGATCAGCACGGCGTTGCTCGCCATGGCGTTGAGGGTGCCGTAGGTTTCGTAAATCAGGTCATAGGCCGGGAGCGAACGACCGCAGGCCAACGCCAGGGGTTCGCTGAAGTGCGCCACTTGCGGCGTCACCAGACCAACAGAATCGGGGGGAAAGGCAGCTGGCATCGACCCTGCTCTCATTGAAATGAGGCGTAAGTCTAAAGACCGCTGGGGTTAGCGGCAAGCAAAGGCCGGGCCTGATTTCATTCAATAAGATCGAGGTGCGCCATTCGCGAGCAGGCTCGCTCCCACAGGATCGATGCGGTCCATGTGGGAGCGAGCCTGCTCGCGATGAACGATGACGCGATCAGCCTGCCGGACGCACCAGATCTGGCAAGTCCGGCAGCTTCTTCGGCGAGCAGATTCGCACCCGTTTCTGCCGGTTCAACTCGCCGCTGATCAAACTGACCTGGCTCTTGGACACGCCGAAGGCCTTGGCCAGGAACGCCATCAGATACGCGTTGGCCTTGCCCTCGACCGGCGGCGCGGTCAGGCGGATCTTCAGGCGATCGCCGTGCAGCCCGCAGAAGTCATCGCTACGGGCTGCCGGTTGCAGGTGACATTCCAGAATCAGGTCGTCACCGTCCCAGCGAAACCAGCTCACCGGGTCAGATCAACACGCGGAGGATTTCCGGCATCATGGTCATGGCGGCGAGGTTGTTGATCACCAGCATGTCGAACAGCTTGAGTGCCAGGAATGCAAAGATCGGCGACAGATCCAGGCCGCCCAGGTTCGGCAGGAACTTGCGGAACGGCGCCAGGGCCGGCTCGCAGACGTCGTTCACCAGCTCGGCGCCCGGGTTATGGCTGCCCGGGGCGACCCAGGACAGGATCACGCTGATGATCAGGGCAAAGAAGAAAATCTTCATGAACAGCGCGGTCACGCCGATGATCGACCAGATCAGCAGTTGCAGCGGGTTCCCGGTGGTGCCGTAGGTCAGTAGCAGGGTCAGGGCCATCAGCGCCAGTTGTACCAGGATCGCGAGCACCAGCGAGGACATGTCCAGGCCGAACACGCTCGGGATGATCCGGCGCAGTGGCTTGAGCAGTGGCTGAGTGGCCTTGACGATGAACTGGCAGATCGGGTTGTAGAAGTTCGCTCGCACCAGTTGCAGCACGAAGCGCATCAGCACGATCAGCAGGTACAGGCTGCCGAGGGTTTGCAGCACGTAGACCGCTGCGGTGTTCAATCCAATCATGAAAAGCTCCTTATTGACCCAGTTGTTCGGCCATCTCGGCCGAGCGATGCGCGGCAGCGCCGAGTGCCTTTTCGACCAGGGCTTCAAAGCCATTGGCCTGGAACGATTTGATTGCAGCTTCCGTGGTGCCCGCAGGCGAGGTGACGCGGCGGCGCAGCTCGGCGGCGTCGACGTCGCTGGAGACCGCCATGTGGGCGGCGCCCAGGGCGGTTTGCAAGGTCAGTTGCGCGGCGATGTCCGCCGGCAGGCCGAGCTTCACGCCAGCGGCGGTCATGGCTTCGATCAGCAGGAAGAAATACGCCGGGCCCGAGCCGGAAACGGCGGTGACGGCATCCAGTTGCTGCTCTTCATTCAGCCAAAGGGCGATGCCGACCGCGGACAGCAGCTCCTGGGCCTGCTGGCGCTGTTCGGCGGTCACTTCGGCTGTCGCGAACAGGCCGCTCGCGCCCTGACGCACCAGCGCCGGGGTGTTGGGCATGCAGCGCACGATCGGCTGGGCGCCGAGCCAGTTGTTCATGCTGGCGCAGGTGATGCCCGCGGCAATCGACACCACCAGTTGATTGGGCTTGAGGCTTGGGCGAATGGCTTCGCACACGGCTTTCATCGCCTGGGGTTTGACCGCCAGGACGACCACGTCGGCACCGTCGATGGCCTGGGCGTTGTCGGCAAAGGTTTCGATGCCGTGTTCAGCGCTCACACGGGCGCGGGTTTCTTCGCCCGGATCGCTGGCGCGGATCTGCGCGGCTTCCAGACCCTTGGCCCGCAGGCCGCCGATCAGGCTGGCGGCCATGTTGCCGGCACCGATAAAGGCAATACGTGTCTTGCTCATGTCAGGTCCTTATTCAGAAGTGTGTCAGCCATGTTTACGGCTGGCTGTAGTCACGGGCGCCAAACAGGGCTGTACCAATACGGACCCAAGTGGCGCCTTGGGCAATGGCCGACTCAAGGTCGTGGCTCATGCCCATGGAAAGTGTGTCGAGTGGCAGATTCAGGCTGGCTTGCAGGCTTTGCACGGCCGCGAAAGCGGCATCCTGGGCGGCGCGGTCTTCAGTCGGCTCCGGGATTGCCATCAACCCGCGCAGTTTCAGGCGCGGCAGGTTACTGATGGCGTTGGCCAGGGCCGGCAGGTCGGCCGGGGTGCAGCCGGATTTGCTGGCTTCACCGCTGACATTGACCTGAATGCAAATGTTCAGGGGCGGCAGATCGGCGGGACGTTGTTCGGACAGGCGTTGTGCGATTTTCAGACGATCCACGGAATGCACCCAGTCGAAGTGCTCGGCGATAGCGCGAGTCTTGTTCGATTGAATGGGGCCGATGAAGTGCCAGATCAAGGGCAGGTCGGCCAGTTCCAGCTGTTTGCCCAGCGCTTCCTGCAGGTAGTTCTCGCCAAAGTCGCGCAGGCCGGCAGCGTAGGCTTCACGCAGGTCCTGAGCGGGTTTGGTCTTGCTCACCGCCAGCAACCGGACGCTGTTTTCGGCGCGGTTAGCGGCAAGCGTTGCGGCATGTATGCGCGAACTAACCTGAAGAATGTTGTCTGCTATGGTGGACATCAAGAGGCGCCAGCGGTCTGAAGGTTCGCGGCATTCTACTGGAATTGAGAGGCGCTATGGATATCACTGAGCTGCTGGCATTCAGCGCCAAACAGGGGGCGTCCGACCTGCACCTGTCCGCCGGCCTGCCACCGATGATTCGCGTCGACGGTGATGTGCGGCGCATCAATCTGCCGGCCCTGGATCACCGACAGGTGCAGGCGCTGATCCATGCCATCATGAATGACACCCAGCGGGTGGATTTCGAAAAGCATCTGGAAACCGACTTTTCCTTTGAAGTGCCCGGCGTAGCGCGCTTTCGGGTCAATGTGTTCACCCAGAGCCGTGGCGCGGGTGCGGTGTTTCGCACCATTCCGGCGAAAGTGCAGAGCATGGACGAGCTGGGTATGGGGGATGTGTTCCGCAAGATGACCGACGCCCCTCGTGGCCTCGTGCTGGTGACCGGCCCGACCGGTTCCGGCAAATCCACCACGCTGGCGGCGATGATCGATTACCTCAATACCCATCGTCATCACCATATCCTTACCATCGAAGACCCCATCGAGTTCGTTCACGAGTCGCGCAAATGCCTGATCAATCAGCGTGAAGTCCATCGCGATACCCGAAGTTTCGCCACCGCCTTGCGTTCGGCACTGCGGGAAGACCCGGATGTGATCCTTGTGGGGGAGATGCGCGACCTGGAGACCATTCGCCTGGCATTGACCGCGGCCGAAACCGGCCATCTGGTGTTCGGTACGCTGCACACCACGTCGGCGGCAAAAACCATCGACCGGGTAGTCGACGTGTTTCCGGGGGACGAGAAGTCGATGGTGCGCTCGATGCTCTCCGAGTCGCTGCTGGCGGTGGTGTCCCAGACCCTGGTGAAGAAAATCGGCGGCGGACGCATCGCCGCCCACGAGATCATGCTGGGCACATCGGCGATCCGCAATCTGATCCGCGAGGACAAGGTGGCGCAGATGTACTCGGCGATTCAGTCGGGAGGGTCGTTGGGGATGCAGACGCTGGATATGAGCTTGAAGGACCTGGTGACCAAGGGGTTGGTCAGTCGTGACCATGCGCGGGAGAAGGCGCGGTCGCCGGATGGGTTTTGAGGAGAATTTGTGGTGCTTTCAAGGGCCTTTTCGCGAGCAAGCCCGCTCCCATATGGACTGCATCAATCCTGTGGGAGCGAGCTTGCTCGCGATGGGGCCATCATGTTCGATACAGATTCAGGGCACTTAAATCAGCGCTGAACAACCCGCAATTGATTCGGCTCTTTCGGCAGAACCCGCTTGGCAACCACGTAGTGGTTTTCCCAGTACGGTTTCTTCAAGGTGTCGATGGACACCGACTTGCCGCGGCGTGGCGCGTGGATGAAGCGGTCGTTGCCCAGGTAAATGGCAACGTGATTGACCCGACGGCTCTTGATGTTGAAGAAAATCAGGTCGCCCGGCTTCAGATCGTCGCGATCGACTTTCTCCCCATGACCGCTGGCCATGGCGTTGGAGGTGCGTGGCAGGTCGAACGTGGCGTCGTTGAACGCGTATTTCACCAGGCCGCTGCAATCGAAGCCTTTGCTTGGGCTGCTGCCACCCCAACGATAGGGAGTGCCAAGGACGTTCACGGCGCGGCTCAGCACGTCGCTGCTTTCCTTGGTGCCCATCGGCGGAACCAGGCCGCTTTTGCTGCTGGCCAGGCTTGGAGCATATTTAGCGGATTTCTTGTCTTTGCTCGAAGGAGCAGAGGCATGGGATTTCGGGGTGTAACCATTAACGTTTGGAAGACGTTGCTCACGATTGGTGGCGTGGGCGGCCAGTGGCATCAAAAGGCAAATGGTTAGCCATGTCTTGAAAAATGAACGCATTAGGCAAGGCTCTTAATAAGTTAGCGCGCAACTTTATAACAGCTTTTTTGTCGCTTCCGAGGCCGTTGGTCGATTCAATCAGGGGGGCAATGGTGGCAAAAAAGCGGCAAAATGGCGCAATTGTCGGACAGGAGTCTTGTGTTACAAGGCTTTGACAGGCGTGAAGGTAGCACTTGCCATACGTCGGGTGCCTGTAAAAAAGTCACAAAGATTTAAAGAATATTTATCTATCGTGCGAATCGAGGTCATTCATGAACCCCTATCAACAGACTGTCCAGCAGCAAGACACCCACAGCAAAGTGATCGGTTACCTGCTGTGGATTTTCGGTTTTACCGGCGCTCACCGCTTCTATTACGGCAAACCGGTGACCGGGACGATCTGGTTTTTCACCTTCGGCTTGCTGGGGATCGGTTGGCTGATCGACCTTTTCCTGATCCCTGCGATGGATCGCGAGGCTGACCTGCGGTTTACCGCGGGCCCGATCGAATACAACGTGGCGTGGATCCTGCTGACGTTTCTCGGGGTGTTCGGTGTGCACCGGATGTATCAGGGGAAATGGATCAGCGGGTTGCTGTACCTGCTGACGGGCGGATTGTTCTTTCTCGGGGTGCTGTATGACTTCTGGACGTTGAATGACCAGGTTTCTGTGCGTAATGCTCAGAATAGAGGCGCCTTCTAAATCGCCTTCGCGAGCAGGCTCGCTCCCACAGGGTTGGTGTGTAGCCATGGATTTGTGAATCACCACAAATCCACTGTGGGAGCGAGCCTGCTCGCGAAGGCAGGCGATGCGGTTTTACGCCTGGTGGCTAATGCGCCCATCCACCAGGGTGTAACGCACCACACCCGGCAAGCTGTGGCCAATGAACGGGCAGTTTTCGCCCTTGGACAGCCAGCTTTCACCCGCCACGGTCGAGGCCGCCGGGTCGAACAGTACGATATCCGCCGCGCCACCCACCGCCAGTTTGCCTGCCGGCAGGCGCAAGGCCTCGGCAGGGCCGGCGCTCAGGCGCTGGAGCAGTGTCGGCAGGTCCAGCAAGCCGTCTTCGACCAGGGTCATTGCCAGCGGCAATAGCAGTTCGACACTGCTGATGCCCGGCTCGGTTGCGCCGAACGGTGCCAGTTTGGCGTCACGCTCATGGGGTTGGTGATGGCTGGAAATGGCCGAGATCACGCCGGATTTCACCGCAGCGCGCAGGCCGTCGCGGTCGGCGCGGGTGCGCAGCGGCGGCTGGACGTGATACAGGCTACTGAAGTCGATCAGGGCTTCGTCGGTCAGGATCAACTGGTACAGGGCGACATCCGCGGTCACCTTCAGGCCCCGGGCCTGGGCCTGGGCGATCAGCTCCACACCGCGTGCGCTGGTGAGCTGGCTGAAGTGCGCGCGCACGCCGGTCTGTTCAACCAGCAGCAGATCCCGGGCCAGGGCGACGGTCTCGGCACTTTCCGGAATGCCCGGCAAGCCCAGGAAGCTGGCGGTCGGCCCTTCGTGAGCCAGGCCACCCTCGGCCAGGTCGTGATCCTGGGAGTTGAAAATCACCGTCAGGTCGAAAGTCGCTGCGTAGTCCAGCGCCCGGCACAGGGTGCGGGTGTTACGGAAACTCTCCAGACCATTGCCGAAGGCCACGCAACCGGCATCGCGCAGTGCCACGAGTTCGGCGAGCTGTTCGCCGTCCAGGCCTTTGCTCAGGGCGCCAATCGGGAAGACTTTGGTGTTGCCGGCCTCGCGGGCGCGGTCGAGGATCAGTTCGGCCACCGCCGAGGTGTCCAGCACCGGTTTGGTCTTCGGCGGGCAGCACAGGCTCGTCACGCCGCCAGCCGCCGCCGCGCGGGTTTCGCTGACAATCGAGCCTTTGCGGCTGTAGCCCGGCTCGCGCAGGGCAACGTTGAGGTCGACCAGGCCGGGAGCGGCCACCAGGCCTTTGGCGTCGATGGTGTCGACGGCGACAAAACCGGCTGGCGCCGCGCCAAGGGCGACGACTTTGCAGGCTTCAATGTGGATATCGGTCACTTGATCCAGACCGCTGGCCGGATCGATTACGCGGGCGCCGAGAATGCTGAGCTTCACTGGGCGTTCTCCTGCTCGAATTGGCGCTGGGCAGTCTGCCCGCTCATGGCCATGGACAGTACCGCCATACGAATGGCGATCCCGTAGGTCACCTGGTTGAGGATCACCGATTGCGGGCCGTCAGCCACCGCAGACTCGATTTCCACTCCACGGTTGATCGGCCCCGGGTGCATCACGATGGCATCGGGCTTGGCGCCGGCCAGCCGCGCGGTGGTCAGGCCGAACAGGCGGTAGAACTCGCCCTCGCTCGGCAACAGGCCGCCGGTCATGCGTTCACGCTGCAAGCGCAACATGATCACCACGTCTACGTCTTTCAGGCCTTCGGTCATGTCGGTATAGACCTTCACGCCGTATTGCTCGATACCGATCGGCAGCAGGGTTTTCGGCGCAATCACGCGGATATCCGGGCAACCGAGGGTTTTCAGGGCCAGCATGTTCGAGCGCGCGACCCGCGAGTGCAGGATGTCGCCGACGATGGCCACCGAAAGGTTTTCGAAACCGCCCTTGTGCCGGCGGATGGTCAACATGTCGAGCATGCCCTGGGTCGGGTGCGCGTGCCGGCCGTCACCGCCGTTGATGATCGCCACTTGTGGGCAAACATGCTCGGCGATGAAGTGTGCGGCACCCGAATCACCGTGGCGCACGACGAACATGTCGGCGGCCATGGCTTCCAGGTTGCGCAGGGTGTCGAGCAGGGTTTCGCCCTTGCTCGCCGACGATGTCGACACATTGAGGGTGATCACGTCCGCCGAGAGCCGCTGGGCCGCCAGTTCGAAGGTGGTGCGGGTGCGTGTCGAGTTCTCGAAGAACACGTTGCACACGGTCTTGCCGCGCAGCAACGGGACTTTCTTCACGGCCCGGGCACCGACTTCAAGGAAGGAGTCGGCGGTGTCGAGGATTTCCGTCAGCAGCTCGCGGCGCAAACCGTCGAGCGAGAGGAAATGGCGCAGCTGGCCCTGATCATTGAGCTGCAGCGGGCGCTTGGTTTCTAGAGGCGTCATCGCGAGGGGGACTCTCAATAGGGCGAATTAAAGGGCGAGGTCTTGCAGTTCGAGCGCGAGCTCGGGGCCGGACAGCTTCACCCGTTCATGGGCAGCCAGGGACAGGGTCGCGCCCACCACGTTCGGGCGGATCGGCAGCTCGCCGGCGTCCAGGTCCAGCAGGCACACCAGCGTCACGCTGGCCGGGCGGCCGTAGTCGAACAGTTCGTTCATGGCGGCGCGGATGGTCCGGCCGCTCATCAGCACGTCGTCGATCAGCACCAGGTGCTGGCCTTCGATCTCGAACGGCAGCGCCGAAGGGCGAACCTGCGGGTGCAGGCCGTTCTGGCTGAAATCGTCGCGGTAGAAGGACACGTCGAGAGTGCCGAGGGGCTCATTGCTACCCAGTTCCTTGAGCAGGGCCTGGGCCACCCAGACGCCGCCGGTACGGATGCCGATGAAGCGCGGGTCGCTGATGCCTCGTTTGACCAGATAGGCGTCAAGTCGGGTCGCCATCTGGCTGATCAGTTCGGCGGGATTGGGCAGGCTCATGGTTGCTCCTTCTTGGGCCCGAGCCGGCTTGTGCGCGCAGTGGCTCGGGTTGTAGCTAAGAGAGACGCACAGCGACTCTTCAGGATTCAAACAGTGCGGTGTTTTCATCGAGCCAGCCTTGCAGCAGCAGGGCGGCGGCGATGGCATCGACCGGGTTATCGCGGTAACTGCCTTTCTGGCCGCCACGAGCCAGGCGTTCGCCCTTGGCCTCGAAGGTGGTCAGGCGTTCATCGTGGGTATAGAAGGGCAGGTTGTAGCGGCCGTTCAGGCGCCTGGCGAACTTTTCCGCGCGGGCGCACATGTCGCTGGGCGTCCCGTCCATGTTCAATGGCAGGCCGACCACCACGGCATCGGGTTTCCACTCCTTGATGAGGGCTTCGACCTGGTTCCAGTCGGGAATGCCGTTCTGCGCCTTCAGGGTGCACAGCTCGCGGGCCTGACCGGTAATCACCTGGCCGACCGCAACGCCGATCTGTTTGGTGCCGTAGTCAAACCCCAGAATCAGTTTCAGGGCCATCAGGCGTGCCCCGCCTGGCTGGTCAGCAGGCTGAGGTTGACGCCCAGGTGCCTGGCTGCCGCTTCCAGGCGCAACTCACTGCTGGTATTGAACAGGATGTCGGCGTCGAACGGGCAGTTCAACCAGGCGTTCTGCGCCAGTTCGGCCTCCAGTTGGCCGGGCTCCCAACCGGCGTAGCCGAGGGCAATCAGGCTTTTTGCCGGGCCGACGCCGTCAGCGATGGCGAACAGCACGTCCTGGGAAGTCGACAGGGCTAACTCGTCTTCCAGATCAACGGTCGCCTGGAAGCTCAGGCCTTTGGGGTGAAGAACGAAACCGCGATCGGTCTGCACCGGACCACCGATGAAGATCGGCACATGCTGGCAGAGCGCTGGCGGTTCGATTTCCGGGCGCAATTGCTCAAGGATATCGGCCAGGTTCAGATCTTGCGGACGGTTGACCACCAGCCCCATGGCGCCATTGGCCGTGTGCTCGACGATGTAGGTCAAGGTGTGCGCAAAGTTCGGGTCGGCCATGTGCGGCATGGCGATCAGGAATTGATGCTTGAGGTAGCTGGGGCTGACGTTTTTCATGACCGCTAGTGTGGCGTTCGAGGGGCGAACTGACAAGCTGGGGATGCACAGGAAGTGTCCCGAATATCAGCAACGACATAGATTAAATGTGGGAGCGAGCCTGCTCGCGATGATGGCGGAACATCCAGCATTCAAGTGTCAGACAGATCTCAATCGCGAGCAGGCTCGCTCCCACAGGGGATTTGCGGTGAATCAATTGCTTGAGAGTCGATCCCCGCGGGCAAATTTCCAGGTGCGGATGATCTCCAGCCGGTCGATATCCGACAAGTCTCCGGTAAACGGCGCAAACGGCGCCGCCAGCCGGACGATCCGTTGCGCTGCCTGATCCAGCAGCGGTTGCCCGGAAGACTCCAGCACCAGCACTTCATACAGCGAACCGTCGCGGTTGATCGACACCATCAGGCGCAAGTTGCCGTAGATCTGTTTGCGCCGCGCTTCGTCGGGGTAGTTGAGGTTGCCGATGCGCTCGACTTTCTTGCGCCATTCGTCCTTGTACCAGGCGCCCTTGTCGCGCATGGTCGATGCCGCGCTCAAGCGGTGGATGCGCGGGCGCTTGGCGTACAGCTGTTGTTCGGCGGCCAGTTCCGCTTCGAGGCTGGCAATGTCGCTGGACAGTTGCTCACTGTCGAAGGTCGGCGCCTGGACCTGGGGCTTGACCTCGGTCTTGGGCTCCTCGGTCTTGGCGGGGGCTTTTTTCGGTTTCGGTGCCACGGTGGTCACGGCAGCCTTGGGCGGGGCCTCCTGAGTTTCAGGCTTGGCGGCCGGCGGTGGCGTGACCTTTTGCACCTTGTTGTCCTGGAACGGCGCGACCTCGGTGGTCTTGGGAATCGCCTTTTTATCCAGGGTGCCGCTGCCTTGCTGATTCTCCTGAGCCAGGAAATCGGCTTTCTCGGGCTTCTTTTCGCTCTTGAAGGTGGCGAGGGTGATTTCCAGGGTTTTGCTGATCTGCTTGGGCTCGACCACTGCAAATCCGACACCCAACAGCAAGGCCAGGTGGATCAGCGCTGCCAGAAACAGGGTAAAACCGAGGCGATCGACCGGGCGCACGCCACGGTGGGCGAGTTCGACAGGCAGATCGGACGGGAGGGTCATGACAAGGAAACCAACATCGCGTTTTCACAGGCCGCGCATGATAACGCAATGTTGGTTTGGCTAATCAACGTGCCTTGAGCTTCTGATCGATGGCATCCATCAGCATGCCGCCGATGTCGGTGCCAAATGCATTATCGATCTCGCGAATGCAGGTCGGGCTGGTGACGTTGATTTCGGTCAGGTGCTCGCCGATCACGTCCAGGCCAACGAACAACAGGCCTTTTTCACGCAGGGTCGGGCCGACTTGCGCGGCGATCCAGCGGTCCTTGTCGGTCAGCGGGCGGGCTTCGCCACGGCCGCCGGCGGCGAGGTTGCCGCGGGTTTCGCCCTTGGCCGGAATCCGCGCCAGGCAATAATCCACAGGCTCGCCGTCAATCATCAGGATGCGCTTGTCGCCATCGACGATGGCCGGCAAGTAGCCCTGGATCATTATTTGCTGCTGGCCATGCAAGGTCAGTGTTTCGAGAATCACCGAGAGGTTCGGGTGGCCGGCGGTGTGGCGGAAAATCGAAGAGCCGCCCATGCCGTCCAGCGGCTTGAGAATCACATCGCCATGGTGGTCGGCGAATTCGCGCAGTACGTCCGGGCGGCGGCTGACGATGGTCGGCGGCGTGCACTGCGGGAACAGCGTGGCGAACAGCTTCTCGTTGCAGTCACGCAGGCTTTGCGGCTTGTTGACCACCAGCACGCCGGCGCGCTCGGCCTGTTCCAGCAAATAGGTGGAGTAGACGAACTCCATGTCGAATGGCGGATCCTTGCGCATCAGGATCACGTCCAGATCGCTCAGCAGCGCGTCGCTTTCGGCGCCCAGTTCGAACCACTTTTCCGGGTTGGCGAAAACCTGCAGCGGACGCATCCGGGCCCGGGCCTGGCCTTCGCCCTGATACAGGTCGCGCTGTTCCATGTAGAACAGCTCCCAGCCACGCTTCTGCGCGGCCAGCAGCATGGCCAGCGAGCTATCCTTTTTATAGGAAATGCTGGCGATAGGGTCCATGACAATCCCGACGCGAACGCTCATTGGGTTTTCCTCGAAATTTGGGGGAGCGAGAACCGCTTTTCTGTAGGAGCGAGCATGCTCGCGATGAACTCAAGGGCACCGCGGGGTGTCAGGTTTCCCGCGTCATCGTTGACGTCCATCGCGAGCATGCTCGCTCCTACAGTTAATAGAAGCAGTGCCGTATAAAAGTGGCGTCAGAGTGGCGCTGAGTGTGTTCCCGGTCAAGGAAAAACCACCTTGCAGGTCGTCCGATAGATTGGTTCTGGAGACTGTGCTAAAAAGGCTGCCATGTCGTGCCGGCCCTTGAGCATCAAGGGTTTCGAGCCGCGTTAACCGGCAAACGGACAATTTGTTTCGCAAAGGCGACGGTAGAGCATTTTATGGAACAGCACCCCAGCGCCTTGAAGGTCATGGTGATCGACGACTCGAAGACGATCCGTCGCACCGCCGAAACGCTGCTCAAGAACGTGGGTTGTGAGGTCATCACGGCCATTGACGGTTTTGATGCCCTGGCCAAGATTGCCGACAATCATCCCGGCATCATCTTTGTCGACATCATGATGCCGCGCCTGGATGGCTATCAGACCTGCGCCCTGATCAAGAACAACAGCGCGTTCAAGTCCACGCCGGTGATTTTGCTGTCGTCCAAGGACGGGCTGTTCGACAAGGCCAAGGGGCGCATCGTCGGCTCCGACCAGTTTTTGACCAAGCCGTTCAGCAAGGAAGAATTGCTTGATGCGATCCAGGCCCATGTTCCTGGCTTCGCCGCCGTTTTGCCGCAGTAGGACACGCACAGTGACGCTCGGCCATCGGGCCCGGCGTCGACAAAAATGGGGAAGACCATGGCACGTATTCTGATCGTCGATGATTCGCCGACCGAAATGTACAAACTGACTGGCATGCTGGAAAAGCACGGTCATGAAGTGTTGAAAGCTGAAAACGGTGCCGACGGCGTGGCCCTGGCCCGCCAGGAAAAGCCCGATGCGGTGCTGATGGACATCGTCATGCCCGGCCTCAACGGCTTCCAGGCCACCCGCCAGCTGACCAAGGACCCGGAAACCGGGCACATCCCGGTGATCATCATCACCACCAAGGATCAGGAAACCGACAAGGTCTGGGGTACGCGCCAGGGCGCCAAGGACTACCTGACCAAGCCGGTCGATGAAGACACCCTGATCAAGACCTTGAATAACGTGCTGGCCGGTTGATCGTCAGGCCATGAACGAGTCGCTGACGGCTTTCGAACTGCTGCTGCAAATCGACCGGCGCTGTCGGTTGCTGGCGGCAGACTTGCCGTCCCAGCCGGCCCGGCGGGACAGCTGGAGCGGCATCGGTTTCCGCCTGGGTGAACAGTGGTATGTCGCGCCCATGAGCGAAGTGAGCGAAATCCTGCACGAGCCGCGCTCCACTCAGCTGCCGGGGGTCAAGCCCTGGGTCAAGGGTGTCGCCAACCTGCGCGGGCGTTTGCTGCCGGTCATGGACCTGTGCGGTTTCTTCGGGTACGAGCTTTCGGCGGCACGCCGGCAGCGACGGGTGTTGGTGGTGGAACATGAAGAAGTGTTTGCCGGGTTGCTGGTCGATGAAGTCTTCGGCCTCCAGCACTTTGCCCAGGACAGCCTGGAGCCGGTGCCGGCAGACGAGTTGAAGGGGCCGGTGGCGGCGTTCGTCAAAGGCCGGTTTCAGCGCGAGCAGTGCTGGCAGGTGTTCAGCCCGTTTGCGTTGACGCAGTCTCAAAGCTTCATGCATGTGGCGGTGTAACCGGACAACAGAGAACCCTGTGGGAGCGAGCCTGCTCGCGATTGAACGATAACGCGGTATTCCTGAAACACCGCGGCGCCTGAATCGCGAGCAGGCTCGCTCCCACAAGGGGCTTGGTATGCTTTACAGGGTGTTGGTTAACAGGCGAGGACCGATGATAAAAGCAAAAGCAGGCAAGCCAATGGAAGGGTCGCGCAGCCGGTCGCAGATTATCGTGCTGTTCATCGCGCTGATCGTCTTCATCATGCTGCTGTTCGCCAACTTCGCGTACCTCAACACTCAGGCTATCTACGACAAACAGTACATCGGCCACGCCGGCGAACTGCGCGTGCTGTCCCAGCGTATCGCCAAGAACGCCACCGAAGCCGCTGCCGGCAAGGCTGCCGCGTTCAAGTTGCTCAGCGATGCGCGCAACGATTTTGCCCGGCGCTGGGGTTATCTGAAGAAGGGCGACCCGGCCACCGGCCTGCCGTCGGCCCCCGCCACCGTGCGTCCGGAGATGCGCGCGGTGCAACAGGACTGGGAACGCCTGCTGAAAAACACCGATGCGATTCTTTCCAGCGAGCAAACCGTACTGTCGCTACATCAAGTCGCCGCGACCCTGGCCGAAACCGTGCCGCAGTTGCAGGTCGAGTACGAGAAAGTCGTCGAGATACTCCTGCAACGGGGCGCCCCGGCGGCCCAGGTGGCGATGGCCCAGCGCCAGTCGTTGCTGGCCGAACGGATCCTCGGTGCGGTCAACACGGTGTTGGCCGGCGACGAAAATTCACAGCAGGCCGCCGATGCGTTCGGACGTGACGCGACGCAGTTCGGCAAGGTGCTCAACGGCATGCTCCAGGGCGACCCTGCGCTCAAGGTCAGCCAGGTCGAAGACCGCGATGCCCGTGCGCGACTCGCAGAAATCTCCGAGCTGTTCGAGTTCGTCTCGGGTTCGGTGGACGAGATCCTCGAAACTTCGCCTGAGCTGTTCAAGGTCCGCGAATCGGCCTCGAACATTTTCAGCCTGTCGCAAACCCTGCTCGACGAAGCCTCACACCTGGCCAGCGGTTTCGAAAACATGGTCGGCGGGCGTACCACCGACACCATAGGCGGTTACGTGCTGGGGTTGTTGGCGCTGACTTCGATCATCCTGATCGGCATGGTGATGGTGCGTGAAACCAATCGTCAGTTGCGCGAAACCGCGGAGAAAAACGAGCGTAACCAGAACGCTATCATGCGCCTGCTCGACGAGATCGAAGACCTGGCCGACGGCGATCTCACGGTGACCGCCTCGGTGACCGAAGACTTTACCGGCACCATCGCCGACTCGATCAATTACTCCGTCGACCAACTACGCGATCTGGTCGCGACCATCAACCTCACCGCCGGCCAGGTGGCCGCCGCCGTGCAGGAAACCCAGGCCACCGCCATGCACCTGGCCCAGGCGTCGGAACATCAGGCTCAGCAGATTTCCGAGGCCTCCATGGCGATCAACGACATGGCCGAGTCCATCGACCAGGTATCGGCCAACGCGGCGGAGTCTTCGGCGGTTGCCGAGCGCTCGGTGGAGATCGCCAACAAGGGCAACGAGGTGGTGCACAACACCATCCACGGCATGGACAACATTCGCGAACAGATTCAGGACACCGCCAAACGCATCAAGCGCCTGGGCGAGTCCTCACAGGAAATCGGCGACATTGTCAGCCTGATCGATGACATTGCCGATCAGACCAACATCCTGGCTCTCAACGCGGCCATCCAGGCGTCCATGGCCGGTGATGCCGGTCGCGGTTTCGCCGTGGTCGCCGATGAAGTGCAGCGCCTGGCCGAGCGCTCATCCGCCGCCACCCGGCAGATCGAAACCCTGGTGCGGGCGATCCAGACCGACACCAACGAAGCAGTCATTTCCATGGAACAGACGACGACCGAAGTGGTGCGCGGCGCTCGTCTGGCGCAGGATGCCGGTGTGGCCCTGGAAGAAATCGAAGGCGTGTCCAAGACACTGGCGGCGTTGATCCAGAGCATTTCCAATGCGGCGCAACAGCAGACGTCGTCGGCCGGTCAGATTTCCCTGACGATGAACGTGATCCAGCAGATCACCTCGCAGACGTCGTCGGGTTCCACCGCCACGGCCGACAGCATCGGTAACCTGGCGAAAATGGCCAGTCAGTTGCGTCGTTCGGTGTCCGGTTTCACCTTGCCGGATGCCAAGGCGCAGGTTGTGGACAAGGCTTGAACCGCCCATGGGTATCTGAATTGTGATTGGAGTGGTTATGGGTGATCGGCACGACTACGTGGCCCTCGAGTGGGTCAAGGGCGAGATTGCCGAAACGCTGAAACAGGCTCATCACGCGATTGAAAACCTGCTCGATGACCCGCAGGCGACCCAAGCGCTGGATGATTGCCTGGCATGCATCCATCAGGTCCACGGCAGTTTGCAGATGGTCGAGTTCTACGGCGCGGCGCTGCTCGCCGAAGAAATGGAACAACTGGCCATGGCCCTGCAGGGCAACCGTGTCAGCCATCGCGACGAGGCGTTGCACCTGTTGATGCAGGCCCTTGGGCAGTTACCGATCTACCTCGACCGGGTGCAAGGCGCGCGCCGCGACTTGCCACTGGTGGTGTTGCCACTGATCAACGACCTGCGCAGCGCCCGTGGCGAAAGCCTATTGTCGGAAACCAGCCTGTTCAGCCCGCAATTGCCCGAGTTGCCAGCGCTGGACGCACATACGCTGGCGCAACTGGAACCGGCCGAATTGCCAAGTGTGCTGCGCAAGCTGCGGCAGATGCTGCAAATGGCGCTGGTCGGGTTCCTGCGTGAACAGAACAACGACACCAACCTCGATTACCTGGCCAAGGTCTTTACCCGCCTCGAAGCACTGTGCGCCAACGCCCCCCTGAACCCGTTATGGCAGGTGGCATCGGCGCTGGTCGAAGGCATGCAGGACGGTGCGATCGCCAACAGCCCGGCCTTGCGCAGCCTGTTCAAGGAGGCCGACAAGGAACTCAAGCGCCTGCTCGAACAGGGCATGCCCGGCATCAATCAACCGGCCCCGCCGGAGCTGCTCAAGAGTTTGCTGTTCTACATTGCAAAGGCCGAACATCCCACCGGGCAGATGCTGACCATGAAAGAACGCTACTCACTGGACGACGCGCTGCCCGACAGCGCGATGGTCGATGAAGAACGCGCGCGGCTGGCCGGTCCCGACCGTGACGCCATGCGCTCGGTGCTGGCTGCCCTGTGCGAAGAACTGGTGCGGGTCAAGGAGCGCCTGGACCTGTTCGTGCGCAGTGACCGCCAGCACACCTCCGACCTCGACAGCCTGCTGGCGCCGCTGCGGCAAATCGCCGACACCTTGGCGGTGCTGGGTTTCGGCCAGCCGCGCAAGGTGATCATCGATCAACTGGCGGTGGTGCTCAGCCTCGCTCAGGGCCAGCGCGAACCCAATGATGCGATCCTCATGGACGTTGCCGGGGCCCTGTTGTACGTCGAAGCGACACTGGCCGGCATGGTCGGAACTGTTGAACCGGAAAGCCAGGACGACAACCGCCTGCCGACCACCGACCTGACGCAGATCCATCAGATCGTGATCAAGGAGGCCCGCATCTGTCTGCAGCAGGCCAAGGACATGATCGTCGACTACATCGACGCCGATTGGGATCGCCAGCATTTGCAGGCGCTGCCGGCCTTGCTGACCCAGGTGCGCGGGGCGCTGGCGATGATTCCCTTGAGCCGGGCGGCGAGCCTGGTCGAAACCTGCAATCACTTTATTCGCGAGCACCTGTTGCTCGAGCCGGGTCAACCGGGCTGGCAGGAACTGGACAGCCTGGCCGACGTGATCACCAGCATCGAGTACTACCTCGAGCGCCTCAGCGATGACCCGCAGGCCCTGGGCGAAAACCTGCTCGATGTCGCGGAGAAAAGCCTGGCGAGCCTCGGGTTTTTCCCCCGTGAGCAGCATGTGCCCGTGCTGGAGGATGTGCTCAACCCGAGCGAAGCGCAGGTCATGCAGATGATGCAGGAGCTGGATGATCCACAGGTCGTCCAGACCCTGGCCGATGTGCTCGCCAGCCCGGTTTCGAGCCTGAACCCGCCCGCGCAGAACACCCCGGGCAGCCTGCTGCCGCCGCCGGCAGGCGAAGAGCCGGTGGACGAGGAACTGCGCGAGGTGTTCCTCGAAGAGACCGAAGAAGTCCTGGAGATCCTGCGCGAGTACTTGCCGCGCTGGTCGGTCAACCCTGACAACCACTCGGCCCTGAGTGAGCTGCGCCGTGCCTTTCATACCCTCAAGGGCAGTGGTCGCATGGTGCGCGCTCTGGTGCTGGGCGAGCTGGCCTGGGCCGTGGAAAACCTGCTCAATCGTGTTCTGGAAGGCAGCGTGGAACCGGGCGCTACGGTGCAGCAACTGATCGGCGATGTGCTGCATCTGCTGCCGGAGCTGGTGGCTGAATACGCCGCCAATGCCCAGCGTCAACGCAACGATGTCGATCAGTTGGCCGCCCGCGCCCATGCCCTGGCCAAGGGCGATGAACCTGTGTCCGATGAGGATACGCAAGATGTCGCGGCGCTTGACCCGCTGTTGCTGGAGATCTTCCGCAAAGAAGCCGAAACCCACTTGGGCAGCCTCAATCGTTTCCTCGATCAGGCTGCCGAACATGTGCCGTTGCAGGCCAGCGACGAATTGCAGCGCGCCTTGCACACCCTCAAGGGCAGCGCTTATATGGCCGGTGTGTTGCCGATTGCCGAGCTGGCCGCACCGCTGGATCAACTGGCCCGGGAATATAAGGCGCACCTGATTGCGCTGGATCTGGATGAAGTCGAATTGCTGCTGGAAGCAGAAGGGCTGTTTCGCCTCGGCTTGCGTCAGCTCAAGAAAGATCCACTGGCGGAAGTTCCCGGTGCCCGGGGTTTGACCGAACGCGCCAGGGCGCTGCTGGCCGAGCGCCTGGAAAATCTCCTGAGCACACCGAACACCGGGCTGCGGATCAAGCGCGATCCGCAACTGATCAACAACTTCCTCGCCCAGGGCATGGACATCCTGCTGGACATCGAAAGCCTGTTGCTGCGTTGGCAGCAACACCCCGGCGAACGTCAGGAACTCAGCGCGCTGTTGGACGAGTTGACCACCCTCGGCGAAGGCGCCCATCTGGCCGACCTGCACCCGGTGGATGAATTGTGCGAAGCATTGCTCGATCTGTACGGTGCCGTGGAGGAAAGCAGCCTTGCGGTCAGCGAGCGGTTTTTCCACGAGGCACAGGCTGCCCATGAAGCGCTGATCAACATGCTCGACGAACTGGCCGCCGGCCAGGAAGTCAGCCCGCAGCCGCAGCGGATCAGGGCCTTGCGCGAGCTGCTCGACGAGAGCCTCGACCCGTCGGCCATGGGCCTGATCCGCAGCGATGGCAGCCGCAGCCTGAGCATCCGTGAATTGGGTAGCGCCACCGCAGAGCTTGAGCGCACGCTACCCCCTGTAGGAGCGAGCTCGCTCGCGATGGACGTTAACGATGACGCGTTGTCATCGGATAAACGCGGCGCCGGTGAGACCATCGTCGGAACGCCGCCCGGAGACGAGCTCGCTCCTACAGGAGAGGGGCGCGGGCTGGACGATGAAATAGTCGCGATCTTCCTTGAGGAAGCGGTGGATATCCTTGAAAGCGCCGGTCAGGCCTTGCAGCGCTGGTTGCGCGACTCGGACAACGCCGCGCCACTGTCGTCCCTGCAACGGGATTTGCACACCCTCGAAGGTGGCGCGCGCATGGCCGAGGTCGGGCCGGTCGGCGATCTGGCCCATGAACTGGAAAGCCTTTACCAGGGCCTGGTGGATCGTCGTTATGCCTTCAGTGATTCACTGGCGGTGCTGCTCAAACAGTGCCATGAGCGACTGGCGTTGTACCTCGAACAGTTGCAGCTCAACCAGCCGCTGGACCACTCCCGTGAGCTGATCGAAGCCATTCGTGCCTACCGTCAAGGTCATGCGGGTATCGCCGAGTCCGTCCGGCAGGCGACCGACAACGATTCGGCTGCGCATGATCCGGAATTGCTGGAGATCTTCCTCGAGGAAGGTTTTGACATCATCGAAAGCTCCGGGGCGGCGCTGGAGCGCTGGCAGGTCCAGCCGTCGAGTCGTCAGGAAGTGGAAACCCTGCTGCGCGACCTGCACACCCTCAAGGGCGGTGCGCGCATGGTGGAAATCGCCGCGATTGGCGATCTGGCCCATGAACTGGAGTTTCTCTACGAAGGCCTGTCCACCGGTGTGCTGCAACCGACGGAGGCGTTGTTCGCGCTGTTGCAGCGCAGCCATGACCGCTTGGCGCAGATGCTCGATGCGGCCCGCGCCGGTGAGCCGATGCCGCCGGCCGACCGTTTGATCTATGCGATCAAGAACTTCAGCCACCCGGTCGTGCCTGAAGCACCCGCGCCGGTTGCGGCGCCGGCCATGCCCAAGGCCGAGCCGCTGACGCCGCCTTCCGATGCCGGTGCCGGTGCCGACATGGTCAAGGTCTCGGCAGAGCTGCTCGACGATCTGGTCAACCTGGCCGGTGAAACATCGATCTTCCGTGGCCGGATCGAACAGCAGGTCAACGATGCGCACATCGCCCTGAACGAGATGGAGACCACCATCGAGCGGATGCGCGACCAGTTGCGCCGCCTCGATACCGAGACCCAGGGGCGGATCCTCAGCCGCCAGCAAGTCGATGCCGAACGCCTGGACTACGAGGAATTCGACCCGTTGGAAATGGACCGACACTCACAGTTGCAGCAATTGTCCCGGGCGCTGTTCGAATCGGCCTCTGACTTGCTCGACCTCAAGGAAACCCTTGAGCGACGCAATCACGACACAGAAAACCTGCTGCAACAGCAGGGCCGCATCAACACCGAACTGCAGGAAGGCCTGATGCGCACGCGCATGGTGCCCTTCGAACGCATGCTCCCGCGTTTGCAGCGCATCGTCCGGCAGGTGGCCGGCGAACTGGGCAAGGACGTGGATTTCATCGTCGACAACGCCGAAGGCGAGATGGATCGCAACGTTCTCGAACGCATGGCCGCGCCGCTGGAACACATGCTGCGCAACGCCGTCGACCATGGCCTGGAGTCCGTCGAGGTGCGGCTGGCGGCGGGGAAACCGGCCAAGGGCAAGATCACCCTCGATCTGCTGCGCGAAGGGGGCGACATCATCTTCGACATCCGCGACGACGGAGCCGGTGTGCCGCTGGATGTGGTGCGGCGCAAGGCGATCAAGCGCGGCCTGCTCGCCCCTGACAGCGTCATCAGTGATCACGACGTGTTGCAGTTCATCCTGCAACCGGGGTTTTCCACCGCTGAAAAAATCACCCAGATCTCCGGGCGCGGCGTCGGTATGGACGTGGTGCATGAAGAGGTGCGGCAGCTGGGCGGCACCATGAGCATCGACTCGGTGCCGGGGCAGGGCGTGCATTTCCGCATTCGCCTTCCGTTTACCGTATCGGTCAACCGGGCGTTGATGGTGCAGTGCGGTGAGGACCAATACGCGATCCCGCTCAATACCATCGACGGCATCGTGCGCGTCCTGCCCAATGAACTCGAAGGGTATTTCCGTTTCGATTCGCCGACCTACGAATACGCCGGACAACGTTACGAGCTGTGCTATCTGGGTGAGTTGCTGAAAACCAGCCCGCGCCCGAAACTGTTGGGGCAGAGCCTGCCGTTGCCGGTGCTGCTGGTGCAGTGCAACGAACGGCACATCGCGGTGCAGGTGGATGCCATGGCCGGCACCCGCGAGATCGTGGTCAAGAGCCTGGGGCCGCAGTTCGCGGCGGTACAAGGGGTGTCCGGGGCGACGATTCTCGGCGACGGCCGGGTGGTGCTGATTCTGGATTTGCTGGCGCCGATCCGCGCCATGCAGGCCCGTGTACCCCAGCGTCCGGCGGGGCAAGAAGTCGAGGCCGAACCGCATCGGCCGCTGCTGGTGATGGTGGTCGACGACTCGGTCACCGTGCGCAAGGTCACCAGCCGCTTGCTCGAACGCCACGGCATGAACGTGCTGACCGCCAAGGACGGGGTCGATGCCATGCTACTGCTGGAAGAACACATGCCCGACCTGATGCTGCTGGACATCGAGATGCCGCGCATGGATGGCTTCGAAGTCGCGACCCAGGTGCGCAACGATGAACGTCTGCGACACCTGCCGATCATCATGATCACTTCCCGCACCGGGCAGAAACACCGCGACCGCGCCATGGCCATCGGCGTCAACGACTACCTGGGCAAGCCGTACCAGGAATCGGTGCTGCTCGAAAGCATTGCCTTGTGGAGCAAGACCCATGCTTGAGCACCGCACCAGTAACCTCACCGGCCTGCTGCTGCCGTTGGCCGACCGCAACCTGATCCTGCCCAACGTCGCCGTTGCCGAGCTGATCGATTACCAGCAGCCGGGGACGTTCGACCTCGACACACCGCCGTGGTACCTGGGCCTGGTGACGTGGCGCGACCGGCAGATTCCGCTGCTGAGTTTCGAGTCGGCCTGCGGGCAGAAAATCGTCATCGGCGAACGCGCGCGGATCGTCATTCTCAACGCCCTGGGCGGGCGCCCCGAACTGAAATTCATCGCGCTGCTGGTGCAGGGGATTCCGCGCTCCTGCAAGCTCGATAGTCAGTTGAGTTACGTGGATGTGCCGTTGTGTTCGCTGGAGCAGGCGGCGGTACAGGTGGGCGAGCAGGTGGCCAAGGTGCCGGATCTGTTGGCGCTGGAGGGGTTGTTGGTAGATGCCGGGTTAGTCGAATGACTCTGGTTTTGCTGTGACTACACTGCCCCCTTCGCGAGCAGGCTCGCTCCCACAGGGTTTTTGTGTGCGACACAGATCCATTGTGGGAGCGAGCCTGCTCGCGAAGGCGTCAGTTCTGACAACCATTACCCTGAGCGTAACGATCCATCACTCTGCTTGATTGATACGCCACACCCAACACTCCTAAGGTAGCTCCACGACAGCGAACCCGTGGAGTGGTCATGACAACAACAATATCCCCCGACTCGCGATGGACGCGGCGGCGCAGCGAAAAGCAGCGGCGTCTCGAGCTGGTGCGAGGCCTGGCCGACGGTGTGGTACTGCCCACCGACAACATCGTGGCGGCGCTGGAGGCGTTGATCCTGCCTGGCGACCGCGTGGTGCTCGAAGGCAACAACCAGAAGCAGGCGGATTTTCTTTCGCGCTCCCTGGCCAAGGCCGACCCCGCGAAGTTGCATGACCTGCACATGATCATGCCCAGCGTCGGGCGCTCCGAGCACCTGGACCTGTTCGAACGCGGCATCGCCCGCAAGCTCGACTTCTCTTTTGCCGGTACCCAGAGCCTGCGCATCAGCCAGTTGCTCGAAGACGGCCTGCTGGAAGTCGGCGCGATCCACACCTACATCGAACTCTACGCACGGCTGGTGGTGGACCTGATTCCCAACGTCGTGCTATCGGCCGGGTTCATGGCCGACCGCGCCGGCAACATCTACACCGGGCCGAGCACCGAAGACACCCCGGCGCTGATCGAACCGGCGGCCTTCAGCGACGGCATCGTCATCGTTCAGGTCAACCAGTTGGTGGACGACGTCAGCGACCTGCCGCGTGTCGACATTCCCGCCTCCTGGGTCGATTTCGTGGTGGTGGCCGACAAGCCGTTCTATATCGAACCGCTGTTCACCCGCGATCCTCGGCACATCAAGCCCGTGCACGTACTGATGGCAATGATGGCGATCCGCGGCATCTACGAAAAACACAACGTGCAATCCCTCAATCACGGCATCGGTTTCAATACCGCTGCCATCGAACTGATCCTGCCGACCTACGGCGAGTCTCTCGGTCTCAAAGGCAAGATCTGCCGCAACTGGACGCTCAACCCGCACCCGACCCTGATCCCCGCCATCGAAAGCGGTTGGGTCGAAAGTGTGCATTGCTTCGGCACCGAGCTGGGGATGGAAAACTACATTGCGGCGCGTCCGGATGTGTTCTTTACCGGGCGCGACGGCTCCCTGCGTTCGAACCGAATGTTCAGCCAGCTGGCCGGGCAGTACGCGGTGGACCTGTTCATCGGCGCCACCCTGCAAGTCGATGGCGACGGTCATTCTTCCACCGTGACTCGCGGACGACTGGCCGGTTTCGGCGGGGCACCGAACATGGGCCACGACCCGCGCGGTCGTCGTCACGGCACACCGGCCTGGCTGGACATGCGCAACACCGACGTGGCAGAGCCGATGCTCGAACGCGGCAAGAAACTCGTGGTGCAGATGGTCGAAACCTTCCAGGAGGGCGGCAAACCGACGTTTGTTGAAACCCTCGATGCGGTTGATGTGGCGAAGAAAAGCGGCATGCCACTGGCGCCGATCATGGTCTACGGCGACGACGTGACCCACCTGTTGACCGAAGAAGGCATCGCCTACCTGTACAAGGCGCGCTCGCTGGAAGAACGCCAAGCGATGATCGCCGCCGTCGCCGGAGTGACCGCCATCGGCCTGCGCCACAACCCCAAAGACACCGCGCGCATGCGCCGCGAAGGCCTGATCGCCTTACCCGAAGACCTCGGCATCCGCCGCACCGACGCCACTCGCGAGTTGCTCGCGGCGAAAAGCGTGGCCGATCTGGTGGAGTGGTCCGGTGGCCTCTACAACCCGCCCGCCAAGTTCAGGAGCTGGTAATGCACGCACTTAACCTGCAACCAAAAAGCCTGAGCCTGGCCGAACGGCTGGCGGACCTGGCGGTGGACGCACTGATCGATGAGGCTGATCTGTCGCCAAAACCGGCACTGGTCGACCGTCGCGGCAATGGCGCCCACACCGATTTGCACCTGGGGCTGATGCACGCTTCAGCGCTGTCCTTGTGGCCGGCCTTTAAAGAAATGGCGGAAGCCGCCATCGAGTTCGGCGAAATCGGCTTGCCCCTGCGCGAAGCCGTGGGCCGCATCGGTCGCGAAGGCGAGCAAGCGATGCTCGACACCACTGGCGGGGTGAACACCCATCGCGGGGCGATCTGGGCCTTGGGCCTGTTGGTCACTGCCGCTGCACTGGAACCTCAATCCTGCAGTGCCAATAGCGTGGCGTTACGTGCTGCGCGGTTGGCCCTGCTCGACGACCGTTTTGCGCCACGTCCGCTCAGTCACGGTGCGCAAGTCGCCCAGCGCTACGGCGCTCGCGGTGCCCGTGAAGAAGCGCAACTGGGTTTTCCGGCGGTGACCCAACGTGCTCTGCCCCAACTGCTGCGCAGCCGCGCCGCCGGCCATGGCGAACAGAACGCCCGGCTCGATGCGCTGTTGGCGATCATGACGAATCTGGCCGACACCTGTGTGCTTTACCGCGCCGGTGAAGAGGGCCTGAACACCATGCAACTGGGTGCCCGGGCGGTGCTCGATGCAGGTGGCAGTGCCAGCCTCGGCGGACGTCGCCGCCTGCATGAGCTGGACCAACAACTCATCGCGTTGAATGCCTCGCCCGGCGGCGCTGCCGACCTGCTCGCAGCCTGTCTGTTCATCGACCGTATCGCGTCGGGCGACGGCCTCATCCAGGGAGCTTTTTGATGGAAACCTTATCCTTTGAATTCCCCGCCGGGCAGCCGCCACGCGGTCGCACCCTGGTGGGTTGTGTCGGCTCGGGCGATCTGGAAGTGCTGATCGAACCGGGTCAGGCCGGCAAGCTGACGATCAACGTGCAGACCTCGGTCAATGGCAGTGAACAACGCTGGCAGCATCTGTTCGCGCGGATGTTCGACGGCCAGACGCCACCGGCCATGGATATCGATATCCACGATTTCGGCGCGACGCCCGGCGTGGTGCGCCTGCGTCTGGAACAGGGCTTCGAGGAGATCGGCCATGACTGACAGCGCATCCCTGCTCAACAAGCACAGCTTCGTCGAACTCGGTGCCCGGCAACGGGCCAAGGCCCTGCTCGACGCCGGCACCTTCCGCGAGCTGCTTGACCCCTTTCAACGGATCATGTCGCCGTGGCTGTCGCGCCAGGGCGTGGTGCCACAAGCCGACGACGGCGTGGTGATCGCCAAAGGCAAACTCGATGGTTTGCCGGTGGTGATCGCGGCCATCGAAGGTGCGTTCCAGGGCGGCAGCCTCGGTGAAGTCGGCGGAGCAAAAATTGCCGGCGCACTGGAACTGGCCGCCGAAGACAACCGCAACGGCATCCCGACCCGCGCCGTGCTGCTGCTGGAAACCGGCGGCGTGCGCTTGCAGGAAGCCAACCTCGGCCTGGCGGCCATTGCCGACATCCACGCGGCGATTGTCGATTTGCAGCAGTACCAACCCGTGGTCGGTGTGGTGGCGGGCAGCGTCGGTTGCTTTGGCGGCATGTCGATCGCCGCCGGGTTGTGCAGCTATCTGTTGGTGACTCAGGAAGCACGACTGGGCCTGAACGGTCCACAGGTGATCGAACAGGAAGCCGGACTCGAGGAGTACGACTCCCGCGACCGGCCCTTCATCTGGGGCCTGACCGGTGGCGAGCAGCGTTTCGCCAGTGGCCTGGTGGATCGCTATGTTGCCGACGACGTGGCGCAGATTCGCCAGCAAGTCGGCGAGTTACTCCAGCAAGGTTTGCCTGAACAACCGCGCAGCCGTCAGGCAGAGTTGTTCCTGCAACACCTGGCGCGTCTGGATGCCGAGCCGCAAATCGAGCCGTCCGTGGTTCGTGATCTGTACCAAGGAGAACGCCCATGAGTTCGTATTCCCTGCGAGGCTTGAACTGGTTCAACGCCTTGAGTACCGGGGCGAAAGCGGTCGAGGGTTTGCCGGCTTCGCTGAAGGTCGCCGACGGTTCGCTGGGCGATCAGCCTGTGCGATTCATCGCGGTGGTGGCCGACCCGGAAAACCGCTTCGTCCGTGCCCGCAACGGCGAGGTGGGTTTGCTCGAAGGCTGGGGCCTGGCCAAGGCCGTGGATGAAGTCATCGCCGCCGATCAGAACAAGGCACAAAAACGCGCCCTGGTCGCCATCGTCGACGTGCCGAGCCAGGCTTACGGTCGACGGGAGGAAGCCCTCGGCATTCATCAGGCGCTGGCCGCTGCGGCGGACAGTTATGCCCGTGCCCGTCTCGCTGGCCATGCGGTGATCGGACTGCTGGTGGGCAAGGCGATGTCCGGGGCGTTTCTGGCCCACGGCTATCAGGCCAACCGCTTGATCGCCCTGCGCGATCCGGGGGTGATGGTGCATGCCATGGGCAAGGCGTCGGCGGCGCGGGTGACCTTGCGCAGCGTCGAAGAGCTCGAAGCCCTGGCGGCCAGCGTGCCGCCGATGGCCTATGACATCGACAGCTACGCCAGCCTCGGGCTGCTGTGGGAAACCTTGTCGGTGGACCGGATCGAGCAGCCGACGGCGGCGGATCTGGCGCGTGTGATCGAGTGCCTGCATCAGGCGATTGACGATGTGGCCGCCGCTGGCCCTGATCTAAGCGGTCGCCTGGGGGCGGCCAATCGTGCGGCGTCGAGCAAGGTTCGCCAATTGCTGAGAGCGCAGTGGTGAATACGTTTCTGGCTCACGACCTGCTGTGGGGCATGAACCCGCAGCAGTTGCCTGCGGACGCGCCGGCCTGGGTGATCGAGTCGATCATTGCCGGCCAGCCGGTGGTGGTCCGTCGCGCCTTGAGCGCGGTGGGGCAGGTGGCGGTCGGCGTGCGCGGGCCGTTGCGCGAGCAGCGATTTGCGGCGGTGATGGAAGTCGCTGCCGTCACGCGGCGGGTGCGGCCGGAAGAGCTCCGCCATGTTCAAGGCCAGCGCGATTTCCCGGCGCTGCGGGCCTTGGCGCAACTGCGCTCGCACCTCGATGACTGTGGTTGGAACTGGGGTGTCAGCGGCAGCGCCGGGTTCGAGCTGGCCAGTGGGTTTTACGCTTTGCACGAGGGTAGCGACCTCGACCTGATCCTGCGTACGCCACGTCCGTTGAGTCGTGTCGACGCCCAGGCGTTGGTGGCCGTTCTCGACACAGCCGTGTGTCGCGTGGACCTGCAATTGCAGACACCATCGGGCGCCGTTGCCTTGCGCGAATGGGCCGGTGCTTCGTCGCGGGTCCTGCTGAAAAACGCCATTCAAGCCACTCTGGTTACTGATCCGTGGAATCCACAGGAGCAAGCAGCGTGAGCAGCTTGCTGGTGTTCCCCGGCCAGGGCGCGCAACAACCCGGAATGCTGGCGCGTTTGCCTCGGGAAACGTTGATCGAGGCGAGCGACCTGCTCAGTGAAGATGTGACGCAGCTGGATTCTGCCGAGGCGTTGCGGTCGACGAGGGCGGTGCAGCTTTGCCTGCTGATCGCCGGCGTCGCCGCTGCACGCCAGCTGGCCATGGCCCCGGACTACGTGGCCGGCTTGTCGATCGGCGCTTATCCGGCAGCGGTGGTGGCTGGCGCGCTGGGTTTCGGCGATGCGTTGCATCTGGTCAGCCTGCGCGGTGAGTTGATGCAACAGGCTTATCCACAGGGCTACGGCATGACCGCGATCATCGGTCTGGACCTGGCCACGGTGGAAGGATTGCTGGCCCGGGTGCACTGCGCGCAAATGCCGGTTTATCTGGCCAATATCAACGCCGATAACCAGCTGGTGATTGCCGGTAGCGACGCGGCGATGAAAGCGGTGGCCGAGTTGGCGAAGGGTTGCGGAGCTGGCTTGGCCAAGCGTCTGACAGTGAGCGTGCCTTCCCACTGCCCATTGCTTGAGGCCTCTGCGCAACGACTGGCCGACGCCTTCGCCAAGGTGCCGCTGCACACTCCAAAGATGGGCTACCTGAGCGGCAGTCGCGCGCGTCCGCTGATCAAGCCTGAAGCCTTGCGTGACGACCTGGCCTTCAACATGTGCCGCATCGTCGATTGGCGCGGCACGGTACAAAGCGCCTACGAGCGTGGCGTACGTCTACAGATCGAACTGCCGCCCGGTGCGGTGCTGACCGGGCTGGCGCGCCGGGTGTTCGAGCAGGGCACCGTGATTGCCTTCGACGGTGCCCGGCTCGATACCTTGCAGGCGCTGATGCGTGAGGAGGGAAGCCGTCACTCCTAAATGACCGACTCAGGCTTCGAACAACAAAAACAACATTCGACGATGCACTTTGAGGACTACAACAATGATTATTTACGGTGTGGCGCTGTTGGCGATCTGTACGCTGGCAGGGGTGATCATGGGCGACATGCTCGGTGTGTTACTGGGAGTGAAGTCAAACGTCGGCGGTGTCGGGATCGCGATGATCCTGTTGATCTGCGCACGGTTGTGGATGCACAAGCATGGCGGCATGACCAGGGATTGCGAGCTGGGCGTCGGCTTCTGGGGCGCGATGTACATCCCGGTGGTGGTGGCGATGGCGGCGCAACAGAACGTGGTCACGGCGCTGCACGGTGGTCCGGTGGCGGTGTTGGCGGCGATCGGTTCGGTGGTGCTCTGCGGCTGCACCATTGCCCTGATCAGCCGGACCCACAAAGGCGAACCTTTGCCCGATGAACCGGTGGATGTAACACCGGTTGTCGCACCGGCAGGAGGTCGCTGATATGTGGGATCTCATCAAGAACGGTCTGGAACACAACGGTCTGGTCACTGCATTCGCCTTCGTTGGCGTGATCATGTGGGTGTCAGTGGTGATCTCCAAACGCCTGACCTTCGGGCGTATCCACGGTTCGGCAATCGCCATCGTCATCGGCCTGGTACTGGCCTGGGTCGGCGGCACGATGACCGGCGGGCAAAAAGGCCTGGCGGACTTGACGCTGTTTTCCGGCATCGGGTTGATGGGCGGCGCCATGCTGCGCGACTTCGCCATCGTCGCCACGGCATTCGAGGTGCAGGCCACGGAAGCGAAAAAGGCCGGCTTGATCGGTGTGATCGCGCTGCTGTTGGGCACGGTGCTGCCGTTTATTGTCGGCGCGTGCATGGCCTGGGCTTTCGGTTATCGCGATGCGGTGAGCATGACCACCATTGGCGCGGGAGCCGTGACTTATATCGTCGGCCCGGTGACTGGTGCGGCAATCGGTGCAACCTCGGATGTGATGGCGCTGTCGATTGCCACCGGCCTGATCAAGGCGATTCTGGTGATGGTCGGCACGCCGATGGCGGCGCGCTGGATGGGCCTGGACAACCCGCGCTCGGCGATGGTGTTCGGTGGGCTGGCCGGCACCGTGAGTGGCGTGACCGCCGGTTTGGCGGCGACGGATAGACGCTTGGTGCCTTATGGCGCACTGACTGCGACCTTCCACACCGGGCTTGGGTGCTTGCTCGGGCCTTCGTTGTTGTACTTCATTGTTCGCGGGATTGTTGGCTAGGTTTCAAACTCTGAATTGTCTGAACTGACGCCATCGCTAGCAGGCTAGCTCCCACAGGGTGATCTGTTGGAACAGATATTGTGTTCAACACAACATCTGTGGGAGCCAGCCTGCTGGCGATTGGCGGCGACACGGTTTCAAACCTGCCGATTGGCATACATCCGACACTCCGCCAGCAACGCCAGCAGATTCGGATCACGCTCTTTGGCCTTCAGGAACACCACGCCAATGTGCTGCTGCAAGCGGTACTTTTCCTGCAACGGGATCAGCTTCACCCGGTTCTCGTACACCGCCGCAATCCGCCCCGGCAGCAACGCATAACCCACACCCGAACTGACCATGCTCAGCAAAGTGAAGATGTCGTTGACCTGCATCGCCACCTTCGGTTCGAACCCTGCCTGCTCGAATACCCGTTTGCCGTCCTGATGGGTGGCGAAGCCCTGGGTCAGGGTGATGAAGGTTTCGTCGCGGACCTCGGCCAGGTCGACTTCGGTTCGCTGGGCAAACTTCGAGTCGGCGGGTGTGGCGAGGAAGATGTCGTCGGAAAACAGCGGGATCTGCTCAAAATCCGGGTCATCGACGCTGTCGTCCAGCGACACCAGGGCCGCATCGACTTCCATGTTCTTGAGCTTGTAGAGCAGGTCGATATTGGAGCCCAGAATCAGGTCGATGTTGAGTTCGCTGCGGCGGATCTTCAAACCCATGATCAGCTGTGGCACGGTCTTCACTGTCAGCGAATAGAGTGAACCCAGCTTGAAGCGCTCGGCGGAGAACCCGGCGGCTTCACGGGTCAGGCGCACGCTTTCGACGACATCCTGAATCAGCTTCTGCGCCCGCTCTTCCAGCACATAAGCGCTTTCCAGTGGCGTCAGGCTGCGGCCTTCGTGCTTGAACAACGGGCAGCGCAGGGCGCTTTCCAGGGAATGGATCGCCCGATGCACGCTGACGTTGCTGGTCTGCAACTCGGCAGCGGCCCGCGCCAGGTTGCCGGTGCGCATGAAAGCCAGGAACACCTCGAGTTTTTTCAGGGTCAACTCTTCATCGATCAGCATGGGGCGGACTCTTTTTGGAATGACTCGATTGTGCCCAATTACACCGGGCCCGTCGTACAGAAACATTGCGCTTTTACGCTTCAAGCCCGAGCCTTGCGCTCTGCGGCAATGAAATTCGAGGTGAGCAACGCATGTATCACGGGGAAAAACTGAATGCCTGGACGCATCTGGTCGGGGCAGTGGCGGCGTTTATCGGCGGGGTGTGGCTGATTGTGCTGGCCAGTCTTGACGGCAGTCCGTGGAAGATCGTCAGCATGGCGATCTACGCCTTTACCTTGCTGGTGCTTTACAGCGCATCGACCGTTTACCACAGCGTGCGTGGGCGCAAGAAAGCGATCATGCAGAAGGTCGATCACTTTTCGATCTATCTGTTGATCGCCGGCAGCTACACGCCGTTCTGCCTGGTGACCCTGCGCGGGCCGTGGGGCTGGACGTTGTTCGGGATTGTCTGGGGGCTGGCGCTGATCGGCATCCTGCAGGAGATCAAGCCGCGTTCGGAAGCGCGGATTCTGTCGATCGTGATTTATGCGGTGATGGGCTGGATTGTGCTGGTGGCGGTCAAGCCGTTGCTCGCGGCGCTGGGCGGCGCCGGGTTTGCCTGGCTGGCATCGGGCGGGGTGTTGTACACCGTGGGGATTATCTTTTTTGCCCTCGATCATCGCCTGCGCCATGCCCACGGGATCTGGCATCTGTTCGTGATCGCCGGGAGCTTGCTGCACTTTGTGGCGATATTCTTTTATGTGCTTTAAGGCTGTACCGGGACCAGGCGATCCAACTGCTCCCGGGCTCGACGGCTGAACACCTGCAACAGGTCGTTCAAGGTGTGGGGCGGTGGTTCGGCGGCGCGGGTCACTGCGTACAGGGTGATGGGTAGCGGCGGTGCCAGAGGGCGGATCGTTGTGGTGGCGGGAGAGGCGCCAAGGGCGGTGAACGGATCGATCACCGCCAGGCCGGCGCCGGATTCCACCATCGCCCGTGCCAGTGAGTAGGTTTGCACGGCGATGCGTACCCGGGGTGGCGGTTCGACCGCTTCCAGGTAACTGTCGAGCCGCGCGGCCAGTGGATCGGCGCTGGATAAACCGATCAGCGGCGCATCCGCCAGCGCCATCAGCGGCAACGGTTTACCCACCTCTTCCTGAGGCCAGTAACCCCTCGGCGCCAGCGCCACCAGCACGCCGGACGCCAGCGCCTGGGCCTTGAGCCCCGGGTGATCCGGGCATTGCAGGGTCAGGGCGACGTCCACTTCGCGCATCAACAGGTTCTGCACCAGTTCGCGACTGTGGGCGCTGGAGAGTTCGCAAACGATGTCCGGGTAACGCCCGGTCCATTCGTGAATGGCCGGCGGCAGCAATGACAGGGCCAGCGCCGGGGTGGCACCGATGCGCAGGCTGTGGCCAGGTTCGCGGCGCAGGCTCTGCGCCAGGCGTCGCACGCCTTGCAGGCTTTCGCTGACCTTGTCTACTTCGCGCTCCAGTTCCAGCGCTTCCGGCGTCGCCTGCAACTTGCCGCGTACCCGCAGGAACAGCGGAAAACCCAATTGTTGCTCGGCGTGCTGCAACACCTTGCTCACCGCCGGCTGCGAGACGTGGAGCAATTGCGCGGCAGCGCTGATCGAACCGGTCTGGCGGATGGCCTGGAAAATCTCGATATGGCGAAGGCGCATGGCAAGTCCATAACCTTTGTTTATGGGTTTGCCATCTTTATGCATTGTTCAAGGTCTGTCACCTGGTTCTAACCTTGGCCTCGTCTTCACAACGGTTTTAGGGACGGACATGGCTCAGCGTGTGTGCATCATCGGTGGCGGCGTGATTGGCCTGGCAACGGCCTATGCGCTGGTGCGCGACGGCTTCGAGGTGACGGTGGTCGAGGCTCGGGACTCGCTGGGCAGCGAAACCAGCTTCGCCAACGGCGGCCAGTTGTCCTATCGCTATGTCGCGCCCCTGGCCGACGCCGGTGTGCCTTTGCAAGCCATCGGCTGGATGCTGCGCGGCGACTCACCGTTGAAGCTGCGCCCGCGCTTCGACCCGGCCCAGTGGCGCTGGATGGCGTCGTTCCTCGGCGCCTGCCGCCGCTCGGTCAACCGCGAGAACGCCGCGCACTTGTTGCGCCTGGCGCTGTTGAGCCAGGACACCTTGAGGTCCTGGCGCGAGGACGATGGACTGGCGGGATTCCAGTGGCGGCGCAATGGCAAACTGGTGACTTTCCGCCAGAACAGCAGCTTCGAGCATGCACGCCAGGGCTTGGCCGACCCGCAGCAACAGCAGGTGTTGTCGCCGGCCGAATGCGCGCAACTGGAACCGGCGCTGATCGATGCGCCCTTTGTCGGGGCGATCTACACCCCGGACGAAGAGGTCGGCGATTGCCACGGTTTCTGCCAGCAATTGGCCGCACGACTGAAGGCGTCTGGCCGTTGCGAATTTCGTCTCGGGCAAGCGGTGACCGGCATTCGCCACGGCAACGGCAGCGTCAATGCCATCGAACTGGGCGAGCAAGTGCTGCCAGTCGATCAGCTGGTGATCGCTGCCGGTCACCGCAGTCCGCTGTTGGCGCTGCCCGGGCTGCAACTGCCGCTTTATCCGCTCAAAGGCTACAGCCTGACCGTACCAATCGGCGCTGGTCACCGCGCGCCGGACGTGAGCATCACCGACTACGATCGCAAGATCGTCTACGCGCGCATCGGCAAGCAATTGCGCGTGGCGGCGATGGTCGACATTGTCGGCTTCGACCCTGCGCTGGACCCCAAACGCCTGGCGCTGATCAAGCGTCAGGCCCATGACACCTTTCCAAATGCCGGCGCCTATGACGAAGCCGTCGAGTGGGCCGGCATGCGCCCGGCCACCCCCAGCGGCGTGCCATTACTGGGCGCGACGGCGTATCGCAACCTGTGGCTCAACCTCGGCCACGGCGCGCTGGGTTTCACCCTGGCATGCGGCAGCGGGCGCCTGCTCAGCGAGCTGATCGGCGAGCGCCGGCCTTCCATCGACCTGCGTGGTTTCAACCACCGGGCCGCCTGAACACCGTTTTCAGAAGAGGACACTGCAATGACCATTACCCGACTGCATAGCAACCCGCGCCTGTCCGGCGCCGTGACCTTTGGCGACCTGGTGTTTCTCTCCGGGCAGGTGCCCGGCGATGCCCGGGATGCCGACGGCCAGACCCGCGAAGTGCTGGCGAAAATCGATACCTTGCTGGCCGAGGCGGGCAGCGACAAGGATCATCTGCTCAGTGCGACCATTTATCTGAAAAACATCACCGAGGATTTCGACGCGATGAACGAGGTCTGGTCGGCCTGGTTGTCGCCCGGGCAGGCGCCGAGCCGCACCACCGTGCAGGCCGAACTGGCCCGCCCGCAAGTGCTGGTGGAAATCACCGTCATCGCTGCACGCGTCTGATAAACCAACACCCACAACGGAGAATAACAATGCAAAAAATCACGTTGCTCGCTTGTACGCTTGGCCTGTTGCTCGGCAGCCAGGTTCAGGCCAATGAGGCGCCGCTGACCGGCACCCTGAGCAAGATCGCCAGCGCCAACAGCATCACCCTGGGTTATCGCGATGCTTCGGTGCCGTTCTCCTACGTGGGTGATCACAGCGGCAAGCCGATGGGTTACTCGGTGGATCTGGCGGGCAAGATCGTCGAGCGCATCCGGCAGCAACTGGCGCTGCCAGACTTGAAGGTGAACTACAACCTGGTGACCTCGCAGACCCGCATTCCACTGGTGCAGAACGGCACCGTGGACCTGGAGTGCGGCTCCACCGGCGTGACCGCCGAACGGCAGAAGCAGGTGGCGTTCTCCTATGGCTTCATCTACGTCAAAGGCCAGTTGCTGACCGCGAAGGACAGCGGGATCAAGAGCTTTGCCGACCTGCGCGGCAAGAACGTGGTGACCACCGCCGGCACCACCAACGAGCGCTTCCTGAAAAGCTACAACGTCGATCACAAGATCGACATGTTCGTGATCAGCGCCAAGGACCACGGCGAAGCCTTCCAGATGCTGCAATCGGGCCGGGCGGTGGCGTTCTACATGGACGACGCGCTGCTCTACGGCGAGCGCGCCAAGGCCAATGACCCGCACAAGTGGGTGGTGGTCGGGGAGGAGCAATCGCGGGAGATCTACAGCTGCATGGTGCGCAAGGACGATCCGCAGTTCCTGGCGCTGGTCAACAGCGCGTTGGCGGATCTGTACAGCTCGGGCGAGATCAATGGCATCTACAAACGCTGGTTCGAGCAGCCGATCCCGCCGAAGGGTTTGAACCTTGAGTTCCCGATGACCAGCGAACTCAAGGCGATCATTGCCAAACCGGTGAGTGATCCGGTGCAGTAGTCATCCAGACCGTGTCGTGGCCATTCGCGAGCAGGCTCGCTCCCACATTGGACCTGTGGTGCTCACAAATTTTGTGATCACTGGAGATCTACTGTGGGAGCGAGCCTGCTCGCGATGAGGCCCTAGAAATCACCCCAAAGCTGCTGGGCCACGGCCAGTGCAACAACCGGCGCGGTTTCGGTGCGCAGCACCCGTGGACCGAGGCGGGCGGCGTGGAAGCCGCTGGCCTTGGCCTGATCGACTTCGGCATCGGACAAACCACCCTCCGGACCGATCAGGAATGCCAGACTTGAAGGTTTGGCATGGCTCACCAGCGGTTCAGCCACCGGATGCAGCACCAGCTTCAACTCGGCTTGTGTTTGCTTCAGCCAGTCAGCCAGTAACAGCGGCGGATGAATCACCGGCACTTGCGAGCGGCCGCACTGTTCGCAAGCGCTGATCGCCACTTGGCGCCAGTGCAGCAGGCGTTTATCGGCGCGCTCGTCCTTGAGCCGGACTTCGCAGCGCTCGGTGAAGATCGGGGTGATTTCAGTGACGCCCAGCTCCGTGGCTTTCTGGATCGCCCAGTCCATGCGTTCGCCCCGGGACAGGCCCTGGCCGAGGTGGATTTGCAGCGGCGACTCGACCTGCCCGGCGAAGCTTTCATCGATCTGCACCACGACGCGCTTTTTGCCGACCTCGACCAGTGTGGCGCGAAACTCCTGGCCCGAGCCGTCGAACAACTGCAACGCATCGCCCTCGACCATGCGCAGTACGCGGCTGATGTAATGGGCCTGGGCTTCGGGCAACTCGTGCTCGCCGATGCTCAGGGGGGCGTCGATGAAGAAGCGGGACAGTCTCATGCTGGGTCTCTGAAAAAGGGTGTTGGTCATGGATCGGTGGGGACTTCTGTGGGAGCGAGCTTGCTCGCGATGACGATCTGACATTCACCATTGATGGTGGCTGAAAGACCGCTATCGCGAGCAAGCTCGCTCCCACATTGACCGCATCATCAGCCCGGATCACGGAAGCCTGGATGGAAGTCCTTCGGCACTGCCACGCTGACACTGTCACGGGTCGCAATGTCGATCCCTTCGCTGGCCACTTCGGCGAGGAAGTCGATCTGCTCCGGGGTAATCACATACGGCGGCAGGAAATACACCACGCTACCCAATGGACGCAGTAAAGCACCGCGCTCCAGTGCGTGCTGAAACACCTTCAGGCCACGACGTTCCTGCCATGGGTAAGCTTCCTTGGTGGCCTTGTCCTTGACCATCTCGATGGCCAGCACCATGCCGGTCTGCCGCACTTCGGAAACATTCGGGTGATCGACCAGATGCGCCGTGGACGAAGCCATGCGCTGGGCCAAGGCCCTGTTGTTCTCGATGACGTTGTCTTCTTCGAAAATATCCAGGGTCGCCAGGGCCGCCGCGCACGCCAGCGGGTTGCCGGTGTAGCTGTGGGAGTGCAGGAAGGCGCGCAGGGTCGGGTAGTCGTCGTAGAACGCGCTATAGACTTCGTCTGTGGTCATGCACGCCGCCAGTGGCAGATAGCCACCGGTCAGGGCCTTGGACAGGCACAGGAAATCAGGGCGGATGCCGGCCTGTTCGCAGGCGAACATCGTCCCGGTGCGGCCGAAGCCGACGGCGATTTCGTCGTGGATCAGGTGCACACCATAGCGGTCACAGGCCTCTCGCAGCAGCTTGAGGTATACCGGGTGGTACATGCGCATGCCGCCGGCGCCCTGGATCAGCGGCTCGACGATCACTGCCGCGACCGTGTCGTGGTTTTCGGCCAGGGTCTGCTCCATGGCGGCGAACATGTTGCGCGAATGTTCTTCCCAGCTCATGCCCTCGGGGCGCAGGTAGCAGTCCGGGCTCGGCACCTTGATGGTGTCCATCAACAGCGCTTTGTAGGTCTCGGTGAACAGCGGCACGTCGCCCACCGACATCGCCGCCATGGTTTCGCCGTGGTAGCTGTTGGTCAGGGTGACGAAGCGCTTCTTGGCAGGCGTGCCGCGATTGAGCCAGTAGTGAAAGCTCATTTTCAGCGCGACTTCGATGCAGGACGAGCCGTTATCGGCGTAGAAGCACCGGGTCAGGCCTTCCGGTGTCATCTTCACCAGGCGCTCGGATAACTCGATCACCGGTTGATGACTGAAGCCGGCAAGGATCACATGTTCGAGCTGGTCGACCTGGTCCTTGATGCGCTGGTTGATCCGCGGGTTGGCATGGCCGAACACGTTGACCCACCAGGAGCTGACCGCATCGAGGTAGCGCTTGCCTTCGAAGTCTTCCAGCCACACGCCTTCCCCGCGCTTGATCGGGATCAGCGGCAGTTGTTCGTGATCTTTCATCTGGGTGCAGGGATGCCACAACACGGCGAGATCGCGTTGCATCCACTGATTATTCAGGCCCATTTTCACTCTCCTGGAGGCGGTCCGTGAACTGCGCGGACAAACAATCGCGCAAGCCTATGCAATGCGTGCCACGGGGACAACCCATTGTGTCGAATGAGCTACTTTGTACAGGCCGATAGACGTTGCTGGCAGGTGTCTGAAGGCTGACGTATCCTTCGCGGCTCTTGAGCCGTCTGGCTCGCAAAAACTGTTGTTTTCCTCGTGTGATTCCGGAGTTCGCTGAATGTCTGTCGGTTGGCTGCGCGCCTGTGCGCTGGTGATGTTGGGGCTGTTCAGCGTGTCTGCGCTGGCCAAGGATAAAACCGCGATCGTGATCGGCGGTGGCCTGTCGGGCCTGACTGCCGCGTATGAGCTGCAGAACAAGGGCTGGCAGGTCACCCTGCTGGAAGCCAAGTCGAGCCTGGGCGGCCGTTCCGGCATGGCCACCAGCGAGTGGATCGGCAACGACAAGGCCCAGCCGGTGCTGAACAAGTACGTATCGACCTTCAAGCTGAGCACCACGCCGGCCCCTGAATTCGTGCGGACCCCAGGCTACCTGATCGATGGCGAGTATTTCTCCGCCGCCGACCTGGCGACCAAGCAGCCAGCCACCGCCGAGGCGCTCAAACGCTTCGACAAGACCGTGGACGACCTGGCGCGCTCGATCGACGACCCGCAGAATCCAGCCGCCAACAATACGCTGCACGCACTGGACCAGATGAACGTATCGAACTGGCTCGACAAGCAGAACCTGCCGGCCACTGCCCGCCAGTTGATCAACCAGCAGATCCGCACCCGCTACGACGAACCTTCGCGCTTGTCGCTGCTGTATTTCGCGCAGCAGAGCCGCGTTTACCGTGGCGTCTCCGATCGCGACCTGCGTGCTTCGCGCCTGGTCGGTGGCAGCCCGGTACTGGCCCAGGCCCTGGTCAAACAGCTGAAAACCATCAAGACCAGCTCCCCGGTCTCGTCGATCATTCAGGACAAGGACGGCGTGACCGTCAAAGTCGACAGTGTCGCTTATAAGGCTGACTACGTTGTATTGGCCGTGCCACTGCGCGCTCTGAACAAGATCCAGATGACCCCGGCGCTGGACGCCCAGCACCTGGCGGCGATCAAGGGCACCAACTACGGCTGGCGCGACCAGATCATGCTGAAGTTCAAGACGCCGGTATGGGAATCCAAGGCGCGCATGTCTGGCGAGATCTACAGCAACACCGGCCTGGGCATGTTGTGGATCGAGCCTGCCCTGAAGGGTGGCGCCAACGTGGTGATCAACCTGTCCGGCGACAACGCGCGGGTGATGCAGGCATTCGGCGACAAGCAGATGGTCGATCAGGTGTTGATTCGCCTGCATGCGTTCTATCCACAGGCGCGTGGCTCGTTCACTGGTTATGAAATCCGTCGCTACAGCACCGACCCATCGACTGGCGGCGCCTACCTGGCCTTCGGTCCGGGCCAGATCAGCAAGTTCTGGCGCCTGTGGGAACGCCCTGTTCAGCGCGTAGCCTTCGCTGGGGAACACACCGACACTCTGTACCCAGGCACCCTGGAAGGCGCGCTGCGTACCGGTCAACGTGCAGCCGGCCAGGTTGAAGACCTGGCGGCGGGCAAGTCGTTCGAACCGGCGAAAGTGGGTCCGGCTGCCGCCGCGGCGGGCGCTGGCGCGGTGGTGGCGAAGAAAGGCAATTTCTTCAGCAACCTGTTCGGCGGCTCGGATGACGAGAAGAAGCCAGAGCCAGTCAAGGCACCTGAGCCGGTAGCACCTGCTCCTGTGCCGGCCCCCGCCCCGGCTGTTGCACCGGCTCCGGTCGAAGCACCGAAGCCAGCAACCCCGGCAAAAGCCGAGCCGGCCAAGAAGGCTCCGGCGAAACCGGCTGCCAGGACCGAGGCGAAAAAAGCCCCGGCCAAGACACCGGCCAAAAAAGCCGAACCGGCGAAGAAGCCGGCTGCCAAATCTGCTGCAACCCCGGCAACGGATACCAAGGCGTAGTAAGCCCCGGGATCAAAAAAACGCGGCGTAAATGCCGCGTTTTTTTATGCCCGGAGAAATCCGGGCACACAAACGAATAAACCTTTGGTAAGAAGTGTTGTTGAATTGGGCTACATTTTTGTACACACATTGGCCTTTAATCTTTTCTTAACTCGCCTGTTTCAGACTCTTGATCGTATTTCTCGATATTTCAAAGCAAAATTTTCCGCTTTAATTCGATAGATAACTCGATAGTCTTGGGCCAGCACTTACAGGGATCTAGGCAATGCAGCTACGTAACTCTACCTCCCGCTACGGCTGGGTCAGCATCTTCATGCACTGGGGCGTGGCAGTGGCCGTGTTCGGTTTGTTCGCCCTCGGGCTGTGGATGGTCGACCTCGGTTATTACGACCCTTGGCGCAAGGCCGGGCCGGATCTGCACAAGAGCATTGGCTTGATCCTGCTGGGGGTCATGGTATTGCGTGTGTTGTGGCGCTTCATCAGCCCGCCGCCGCCAACCCTGGCCAGCTACAGCCGCATGACGCGACTGGGCGCCATGCTCGGCCATGCCTTTCTGTATCTCTGTCTGTTCGCGGTGATGATTGCCGGTTACCTGATTTCCACCGCAGAAGGTGCCGGGATTCCGGTGTTTGACTGGTTTGAAGTGCCTGCCCTGGTTTCCGGACTGCCGGACCAGGCAGATAACGCCGGTGCGATTCACCTCTATCTGGCGTGGGTGCTGGTAATTTTTTCCGGCCTCCATGCGTTGGCAGCATTGAAGCACCACTTTATCGACCATGATGTGACCCTCAAGCGAATGCTGGGTCGCAAAGCCTGAAGTTCAACCTCGACTCCCAAGGAAAACAAAGCATGTTGAAAAAGACTCTCGCCGCTCTGGCAATCGGTTCTGCTGTTCTGTCTGCCAATGTGATGGCGGCTGACTACACCGTCGACAAGGAAGGCCAGCACGCCTTCGTCAACTTCAAGATCAGCCACCTGGGCTACAGCTACATCACCGGTACTTTCAAGGACCTCGACGGCAAGTTCAGCTTCGACGCTGCCAAGCCAGAAGACAGCAAGATCGAGTTCAACGTGAACACCGCCAGCGTCTTCACCAACAACGCTGAACGTGACAAGCACATTTCCAGCAAAGACTTCCTGAAAGTGGCTGATTTCCCCAAGGCTACTTTCAAGTCCACCAGCGTTAAATCCACTGGCAAAAACGCCGCTGGCAAAGACACTGCTGACGTGAGTGGCGACCTGACGATTGCTGGCGTAACCAAGCCAGTCGTGGTCAAGGCCACTTTCCTGGGTGAAGGCAAGGATCCATGGGGCGGCTACCGTGCAGGCTTCGAGGGCACCACCAGCATCAAGCGTTCCGACTTCGGCAAGATGATGGACCTGGGTCCACAGTCCGACGCGGTTGATCTATACGTCACGTTTGAAGGTGTTAAAGCGAAGTAATGCTGAGACTGTAGGAGCGAGCCTGCTCGCGAAAAACCTGAGAGCGCTGCGGAGCATCAGGCTTCCAGCGTTATCGTTGACGACCATCGCGAGCAGGCTCGCTCCTACAGGATTTCATCAGCCATAAAAAAATGCCCCCGATCTCGCGATCAGGGGCATTTTTTATTTCAGCGATAACTCAGCGATTGCGGGTCAGCAGTGCTGGTTTTTCACCACGAGGACGGCTTGGCAGTTGATCCAGTTGCTCAGGCGTCGGGAAGCGGTCAGCCTTCGACTCCTTGTGCATGATCTTCGGTGCGGGACCGCGCGGGTTCTGCACGGCAGGTTCCGAACGCGGCTGGTCGTCACGGGCCGGCCGGCGATTGCGCGAATCTTCGCGGCGGGCCTGGCCGTCGCGCGGTGCGCCACTGCGAGGACCGCTACGTTTGGCCGGTGGGGTGCCGGTGCTGGCGCCATCGCTGTTGCGCGGACCGTTCTGGCGACCTTGTGGCTTGCCGGAGCGTGGAGCGCCCGAACCTGCCGCAGTGCCTTGTGCCGGAGCACCCGGACGGCGACCACGGCCTTGCGCCGGTTTCTGCTGCGGCACGTAGTCGACGCGGTTACCGAAGTTATCGATATCGTCGTCCAGGAACTCGTCCGGGGCACGGTCAGCGGCGGCACGAGGAGGTTGCGACGGACGCTGTTCGCGAGCCGGAGTGCCTTCACGTGGCTTTTGCTGACGGGCAGGGCGCTCACCACGCTCGCCGGCCGGTTTTTCCTTACCCTTGTCCTTGCCTTTGTCCTTGCGACCACCGCCGCCACCGCTGCCGTTCGGACCGTCGCCGCGCGGGCCACGTGGACTGCGCGGGTTGCGCATGTCCGGACGCTCGCGCACTTCAGGCTTTTCCGCCTCGATGGTGCTGGCATCGAAGCCCATCAGGTCGCCGTCGGCGATTTTCTGCTTGGTCATGCGTTCGATGCTTTTCAGCAGTTTTTCTTCGTCCGGGGCTACCAGCGAAATCGCCTCGCCCGAACGACCGGCACGGCCGGTACGACCGATGCGGTGCACGTAGTCTTCATCGACGTTCGGCAGCTCGAAGTTGACCACGTGTGGCAACTGGTCGATGTCCAGCCCGCGAGCGGCGATGTCGGTGGCCACCAGGATGCGCACGGTACCGGCCTTGAAGTCGGCCAAGGCTTTGGTGCGGGCGTTCTGGCTCTTGTTGCCGTGGATCGCGACGGCGCTCAGACCGTGCTTGTCCAGGTACTCGGCCAGGCGATTGGCGCCGTGCTTGGTGCGGGTGAACACCAGTACCTGTTCCCAGGCGCCGGCTGTGATCAGGTGCGCCAGCAAGGCACGCTTGTGGCTGGCGGGCAGGCGGAATACGCGCTGTTCGATACGCTCGACCGTGGTGTTCGGCGGCGTGACTTCGATGCGTTCCGGGTTGTGCAGCAGCTTGCCGGCAAGGTCGGTGATGTCCTTGGAGAAGGTCGCCGAGAACAGCAGGTTCTGGCGTTTGGCCGGCAGACGGGCCAGGACCTTCTTCACGTCATGGACGAAGCCCATGTCGAGCATGCGGTCGGCTTCGTCCAGTACGAGGATTTCCACGTGGGACAGATCGACACTGCCTTGGCCGGCCAGGTCGAGCAGGCGGCCAGGGCAGGCCACCAGCACATCTACGCCACGGGACATGGCCTGAACCTGCGGGTTCATGCCGACACCGCCGAAGATGCAGGCGCTAACGAACTTCAGGTCACGGGCATAGACCTTGAAGCTTTCATGCACTTGCGCGGCGAGTTCGCGAGTCGGGGTCAGGACCAGTACGCGCGGTTGGCGCGGGCCGTGACGCTGGGATTTGTCCGGGTGACCGTTGGGGAACAACCGCTCCAGGATCGGAAGGGCGAAACCGCCGGTTTTACCAGTACCTGTCTGCGCCGCGACCATCAGGTCGCGACCTTGCAACACGGCGGGAATGGCCCGCTGTTGCACCGGAGTAGGCTCGGTATAGCCCGCTGCCTCGATGGCGCGGACTAAAGCCTCGGAGAGACCGAGGGAAGCAAAGGACATGAGTAATCCTGTTCTAGTTAGGGCTTGGCCCAATGGGAGTCTTGCCTGGCGCGAATCGCGTTTAAGAGGACGCAATCCCGTCCGGTCCTGCTGGGTCTCGAAGGCTCGTCTACAAGCGCTCGCGCGGGCTGAAAGCTGCGCAGTAGCGGGGTTGAGATGCCTATAACGATTCCGAGCGTCCGGGCGTGAGCCTGGCGGGAAGGCCGGAGTATAACAGAGCAATCACTGCGCGCCGCTTTCCTGCTGCTCAACGGTTTTTTCCGCGGCAGCCGTGGCCTTTTCGGTTTTCACGCTGGCTGCCGGTTCCGCGCCGTAGCGGGCACTCAGTTCAGCGTAGGCGGGCTCGCGTTTGAAACGCTTGAGTTCGGCGCCGAAACGCTGCACCAGCAGGTCCATGCCCGCATTGCGTCGCACCGCGAGAAACTGGCTTTGCTGGCTGATGATCGTGGGGTTTTCGGTGATCTTGTCGCGGATTCCCAGCTCGTCGAGCAAATGCTGGCCGACCCGGCGGTCGGTGATCAGCAGGTCAATCCGCCCGCGTACCAGTTTTCCGAAGTTGGCTTCATGGGTGGGGGCCGGCTCGCGGGTGAACAGCGTCGAATCGCTGAAATCCTTGCTGTACAGGTAACCCGGCGAGGTGCCGATGGTCAGGCCTTGCAGGTCATCGAGGGTGCGAAACGGATGGGGCCGTTCATTGGCGTAGAACATCACGAACTGGACTTCAGACAGTGGTTCGCTGGGGTAGAGCAGGGTCGCCTCGCGTTCGTCGCTGTGAAAGATGTCCAGCGCGCCGTCGGCCTGGCCTGATTCAAGCATCGACAGGCAGCGTTTCCATGGCAGGAATTGCCACTCCACTTCGATGCCCAGGCGCTTGAAGACAATGGCGGTGGTTTCGTAGTCCAGGCCCAGGGATTTGCCGTTGTCTTCGTACACATAAGGCGCCCACGGCTCCGTGACAATGCGCAGCTTCTCGCCCCGGGCGGTGAAGCTCAGGCAAGTGAAGACAAGCACGGCGACTAACTGCGTGATCAAAGGCATGGGCTTGAGATTACGACGAGAAACCGGAAAGAGCCAGAAACTGACCGCAGATGCTCTAACTCCGTGGATTGCCGCACATTAATGGTGCGTTGAAAGCAAAAGATCGCAGCCTGCGACAGTTCCTGCAGGGAATACACATTCCGTGGCAGGAGCTGTCGCAGGCTGCGATCTTTTGATCGTGCTTTAACGACTTTTAACGCGGCAACTTCAGGTTATTCCACACCGCCAGGCTCGCTTCAGCCTGGTTCAGTGTGTAGAAGTGCAGCCCTGGAGCGCCACCCTGCAGCAGTTGTTCGCACATCTCGGTGATGACCTGTTCGCCAAAGCGCTGAATGCTTTGGGTGTCGTCGCCGTAGGCTTCCAGTTGCTTGCGGATCCAGCGCGGGATTTCCGCACCGCAGGCATCGGAGAAACGCGCCAGCTTGCTGTAGTTGGTGATCGGCATGATGCCCGGCACGATCGGGATGTTCACGCCCAGCGCCCGCACGCGTTCGACGAAGTAGAAGTAGCAGTCGGCGTTGAAGAAGTACTGGGTGATCGCACTGTCGGCGCCAGCGTTGGCCTTACGCACGAAGTTGGCCACATCGTCTTCGAAATTGCGCGCTTGCGGATGCATTTCCGGGTAAGCAGCGACTTCGATGTGGAAATGATCACCGGTTTCTTCGCGAATGAATTCAACCAGGTCATTGGCGTGGCGCATTTCACCACTGGCCATGCCCATGCCTGAAGGCAGGTCACCGCGCAGGGCGACGATACGCGTGATGCCGGCGGCTTTGTACTGGGCCAGCAGGCCGCGCAGGTCAGCTTTGCTATCGCCCACGCAAGACAGGTGCGGAGCGGCAGGGATTTTGACTTCGCTTTCGAGCTGCAACACGGTGTTCAGCGTGCGATCACGGGTCGAACCGCCGGCGCCGTAGGTGCAGGAGAAGAAATCGGGGTTGTAGGCGGCCAGCTGGCGAGCAGTGGCGAGCAGCTTTTCTTGCCCAGCATCGGTCTTCGTAGGGAAGAACTCGAAGCTGTAGCGACGATCTTGGGACATGGTCATATCCTTGGAAACGCGTGAGGCAAGCGCCGACCACCTGTAGGAGCGAGCCTGCTCGCGATGGACGTCAACGATAACGCGTACATTCTGGTTAAACGCGTTGCCGTGACGTTTCTCGCGAGCATGCTCGCTCCTACAGGAGAGGCGTCAGCCGATCAGTAGCGGTAAGCGTGCGGCTTGAACGGACCTTCGACGGTCACGCCGATGTAGTCGGCCTGGGTCTTGGTCAGTTGAGTCACGACGCCGCCGAAGCCGCGGACCATTTCCAGGGCCACTTCTTCGTCGAGTTTCTTCGGCAGTACTTCAACAGTCAGGCGCTCGGCTTTCTGGGCTGGCGACAGGTCGGCGTACTTCTGGCCGAACAGGAAGATCTGCGCCAGAACCTGGTTGGCGAACGAACCGTCCATGATGCGGCTCGGGTGGCCGGTGGCGTTACCCAGGTTAACCAGACGGCCTTCGGCCAGCAGGATCAGGTAGTCGTCATTCTGTGGGTCGAAATCGCCAGCGCCGGTACGGTGGATCTTGTGAACCTGCGGCTTCACTTCTTCCCATGCCCAGTTCTTGCGCATGAAAGCGGTGTCGATTTCGTTGTCGAAGTGACCGATGTTGCAGACAACAGCGCGCTTCTTCAGGGCCTTGAGCATGTTCGCGTCGCAAACATTGACGTTGCCGGTGGTGGTCACGATCAGGTCGATCTTGCCCAGCAGCGCTTTGTCGATGCTCGCTTCGGTACCGGTGTTGATACCATCGATGAACGGCGAAACCAGTTCGAAACCGTCCATGCAGGCTTGCATGGCGCAGATCGGGTCGACTTCGGACACTTTAACGATCATGCCTTCCTGACGCAGGGACTGGGCCGAACCCTTGCCCACGTCGCCGTAGCCGATGACCAGCGCTTGCTTGCCGGACAGCAGGTGGTCGGTGCCGCGCTTGATCGCATCGTTCAGGCTGTGACGGCAGCCGTACTTGTTGTCGTTCTTGCTCTTGGTCACCGAGTCGTTGACGTTGATGGCCGGGATTTTCAGCTCGCCCTTGGCCAGCATGTCCAGCAGGCGGTGAACGCCGGTGGTGGTTTCTTCGGTCACGCCGTGGACGCGTTCCAGAACGGCTGGGTATTTCTTGTGCAGCAGTTCGGTCAGATCGCCGCCATCGTCGAGGATCATGTTGGCGTCCCATGGCTGGCCATCCTTGAGGATGGTCTGCTCCAGGCACCACTCGTACTCTTGCTCGGTCTCGCCTTTCCAGGCGAAGACCGGGATGCCGGCAGCGGCGATGGAAGCGGCAGCCTGGTCCTGAGTCGAGAAAATGTTGCAGGACGACCAGCGCACTTCGGCACCCAGGGCAACCAGGGTTTCGATCAGCACGGCAGTCTGAATGGTCATGTGGATGCAGCCGAGGATTTTTGCGCCCTTGAGCGGTTGCTCTTCGGAGTACTTGCGACGCAGACCCATCAGAGCCGGCATTTCGGACTCGGCGATGATGGTTTCGCGACGGCCCCAGGCAGCCAGGGACATGTCGGCGACTTTGTAGTCGGTAAAATCTGCAGGCGTGATAACAGCGCTCATGAAGAGCCTCCATTCGTAATGTATGCGAATGGGCGCCGTTGTGCGTTTAGTGTCCGGCCAGTGAAGGCCAGGCAACGCCCCATCCGAGCCTGACAGGTCAAACCTGCTGCAGCGCCCCTCGGACAGGTGGCGGGAAAACGGTAGCAATTGAAGATGACCGTTTTGAAACGGTGGCGATTATAGCGGGCTCTGCTGATCTTCCAAAGCGTTTCTGTCGTTCAATGTCCGAACGGTAATCGAGACCATAGATGATGCTCAATAGAGCTCTGGGGCGGGCTCTGCCATGATGGTCAGCATCATTCGGCAAGACGCTCAGGAGTGAACATGAATTTCCACACCCGCAAATGGGTAAAACCCGAAGACCTCAACCCCAACGGCACGCTGTTCGGCGGTAGCCTGCTGCGCTGGATCGACGAAGAGGCGGCGATCTACGCCATCGTTCAGTTGGGCAACCAGCGTGTGGTCACCAAGTACATTTCCGAAATCAACTTCGTCAGCGCCTCGCGCCAGGGCGACATCATCGAACTGGGCATCACGGCGACCGAGTTCGGCCGCACCTCGATCACCCTGACGTGTGAAGTGCGCAACAAGATCACCCGCAAGAGCATCCTCACCGTTGAAAAAATGGTGTTCGTGAACCTCGGTGAAGACGGCTTGCCGGCGCCTCACGGCCGGACCGAGATCAAGTACGTCAAGGACCAGTTCAAGAATGATGACGCCGGTCAGTGAGATCGGTGGTGTCCCCATCGCGAGCAGGCTCGCTCCCACATGGGCGGCGCTTTACCTGTGGGAGCGAGCCTGCTCGCGAAAGCGGTTCTGTATTCATCGAAGATTTGTCTGGGGTACTGAACAGCCGTGAGCCCCGCGTGTCGTAGCTAAATAGCCCGCCACCGGTTGCGTATCCCATGAACTCGGCACAAGACGGCAAGACCCCGAACCTTTCGGCGCAAGAAGAGCACGAGGTCGAAAAGAGCCAGCCGCCCCGCGCCGCGGTGCTGCACGAGATCATCCGTACACAGGGCGATCAGGAGCTGGACCGCAGCATTGCCGCGTTATGGTGGTCGGCGCTGGCGGCGGGGTTGACCATGGGCCTGTCGCTGATGGGCATGGGGTTGCTCAATTCACGCCTGCCGGATGGCGAAGGATTCAAGGTGATCGCGAGTTTCGGTTATTGCGCCGGTTTTCTCGCGGTGATCCTCGCCCGTCAGCAACTGTTCACCGAAAACACCCTGACCGCCGTGCTGCCGGTGATGACCAGGCCGACGCTGGCCAACTTCGGTCGGTTGCTACGGCTGTGGACGGTGGTATTGGTCGGCAACCTCTGCGGCACCTTGCTGGTGGCGTACGTGATGCTGGAACTGCCGATTTTCGACAGCAAGACTGACGTGGCCTTTCTCGACATCGGCCGCAAGGTCATGGAAAACCACGCCAGCCAGATGTTCGCCAAGGGCATCATCTCCGGATGGATGATCGCCACCATGGTCTGGATGATCCCGTCCATGGAGAGCGCCAAGATGTGGATCATCATCCTCATCACCTACTTCATGGCGCTGGGGGATTTCACCCACATCGTGGTCGGTTCGCTGGAGGTGTCGTATCTGGTGTTTGCCGGCGAGTTGCCGTGGAGTGATTTCTGGCTGGTGTTCGCCGGGCCGACGCTGGCGGGGAACATCATCGGTGGCAGTTTTATTTTCGCACTGATCAGCCATGCGCAGATTCGCAGCGAAAGCGGAGCAGCCCCTTCGGACAAGAAGCGAAGCACTGATTCGCCATGAAGAGCCTATGTTCGTACGGCACGGGTGGTAACCGGCTACCACCTTTGCAGTTGCTGCGCGAGCCACGCTGGTGCACGGGCTGACTGGCGAACTTTCTTCACTCTGCGTACAGGGCCCGCTTCTCGATCAAGGAATCGATTAATGGCCACACCGTCACTCCCTCCACATTTGACTGCCCTGTTGGCGGTCGCTCGAAAGATTCAAACGCTGTTTGCCGCCCGCTCCTCATTGCAGGTGGTTGCCGCTCGAGATCTGCAGAAGACTCTGCGCTGCAATTATCCGCAATTGGTGATTACCGACAGCACCCCGGTATTGATGTCACCGCAATACGAGTATGTCGATCAAGCGGTCCGCAAAACGCGGTTCAGCCGCTCCTCCATGACGGATGAACTGATCAACCGCTTCGTCGATGACAAGCTGGTTGATTACAGTGAAGGCCAGGTCATTACGGATCAGCCCGACGCGCAACCTGTGGTGCCGGGTGCCCTGAAGAACTTCGATGCCCAGACCGCCGTCAATGACTGTGGTGCCCGTTTGCTCCAGCTTTGCCAGCAGGCGTTGCTGGAGGACTGGAGCGAACTGTCGGAAACCGCGCAAACTCGCTTCGAACTTCTGGCTGCACTGCTCAAGGATGCACTCAGGGACGTGGCCCGCCAGACACCAACGCTCGATGCCAAGCAGCAACAGATGATAGCGGACGTCCTGCAAACGCCGGATAACAACCTGCGCACAGGAACGACCCGTGCTTATCTGATCGATCACTGGGGCGAGCAGGGCGGCAAGCAGTTTGAGCTGCTCAGGGGCATGGTGCTGGTATCAAGTCAGGGCGCCACCACCGACGTCGTCCTGTTTACCCTGGCCGCGGGTATCGAGGTATTTGCTTCCCTGGCCGCGCTGGGAGCGGCGTTATTCAACCGTATGACCGGACTGGCGCCCGAGAGCTTGATGCAATGGCGCCTGTTTGAACCCGATACAAACATTTTCGACGGTTTCGCCTTGACCTTTCTGGTCAAGCAACTGGCCGACCTGGAGTACGCGGTCGCCCATGGCCGTGGCTCGCCCTATTGGAGCGCAGCCTTGCTGGACCGGGCTCACGAGTTGGCGACCGGTGACTTTGACAGCCTTGATCTCAAGCCACATAGCGACCTGCAACGACTGTACGCGGCCATGCCGCTTTGGCTGAAACAGGCCAATCGTGATGTCCGTGGCTTGTTCAGCGAGTACTTCGAAGCGCTGGGCACGCTGTTCAAGCAGGCGGACTGGAAGTTCTTCAGCGACGGCCTGCCATCGATTCTCGATTACACCCGGCAAAAGCTCATGGACAAGTATCCACAGCCCGAGACGCTGAAACCCGATGACGTGGTGGTCACTATTCATACCGTCAGGGGTGTTTCCGCGGCAGGCGGTTTTCCGGTGAGAATCATCACCACTTTGCTCAATGTCGCCCTGGAAAACCTGGGGGGGCTGCCGGGCAGCTCCATCACCCTCAAGCGCAGGGACGGCAGTGCGGTGCCCTCATGGATGACGCCTGAGACCATCAAGCAGTGGATCAGCGAAGTCGACATCGGCCAGAACTATCCCGCCCTTATTGCTTCCTCGCTCAAAGATGACGAGATTGAAGTGAGCTGGAGGCGTCGTCGCTTTCTCCAGCAATTGCGCATTGAGCTACCCATGCTCGCCCTGGAACTGTTTGCTCGCGGTCAGGCCGGTTTTACGCGCACCGCTTACCGGATGGTGGTAGCGGTCATGAGCAAGCGGGCCGAGGATCGCAACGTGGCACAGAAGGCTATCGTGTTGCGCCCGTTGACCTTCAAGGCGGGTGCACTGAGCGAACCGGACACTGTGACCAACATGTTTGTGATTGGTCCCAGGGATTTCGAGCAGGGGCCGCAAATCCTCTACTGCCCTATGAGCGCAACGAAGTTGCAGGCGTTTGCCAGTCATCAGGCATTGTTCGAGGCCATCAAGCGACCAGGCCAATTGCAGCAACAGGTTCTGGCCTGGATGAGCGAGACCGGTCGCGCGACTTATCAGGCTGGCGGGTTCCAGGACCCTCACTTCAACAGTATCGATGGCCTGACGATGTTGATCGACGCCATGACCAGCAAGCCGGCCCAGCTTGGACGCGAGGAGGTCGAAGGCGATTACGGTGATCACCTTTATAAAAGTCAGGTCCAGGCGCTTATGGAGCAAGCGGACCGGCAGTCGGTGTCCAACAGCGAAAACCGCTGGGCGCGCCGCAAGGAGGGTTTGTACCTGGGGCTGAACAGTGTCATGCCGTTTGTCACGGGGCCGCTAGCTGCGGTGGGCTGGTTGTTGGTGGCCTGGGATGTTCAACAGCAAATCAATGTGGTCCGCGGCAATAAGGCAGAAGGCAAGGAGGTGGCCATGGCCGGTTTCCTGATGAACATGGCGTTGGTGATGGCGCATTACTCGCGCACCAACATCGAAAGCGCTCTGGATGAAGCATCGTCCAGCGAGACTCAGGAAGCGTCGCAGGGCGCCCGGATCATTGATGCAGACGTAGTGCCGGGCGAAGCGGTTGTTCCCGTCGTCGCATCAGACAACCCCCAGGTACTGACGCCGCAAACGTCCGTCGCGCGCGCCTTGTGCATGCCGACCGCGCGGGTCGACTATGGCTGGATAACGCCCTCCAGTCGATTGACGGCCTCTCAGGAGGCCAGCCTGAACGCCTTTACGGTATCTGAACCCCAACGAGCCGAGTCGATTACCAGCGGCCTGAACACAGGGTTGCATGAAGCCCTTGGTCAGTTGTATGTCCATGTCGAGGATGACTGGTTCAAGGTGTCGAGGTTCTCCGAAGGGGTTCGGATTGCGTCGGCAGAGAGCGATGGGCGTCCAGGTCCGTGGCTCAAGTCCAATGGTCGTGGGGGATGGATGCTGGACCTGAGACTGCGTTTGCTCGGGGGAAGCTCGAGCGAGCAGGCGTCGACGACGGCTCAGGCGGGCGTTGAACTGAAAACGCGATTTGATGCGCTCTATGCCGAATTCGACGGGCAGGCCTGGGTGGAGGTGAATACGCAGGAAGCGCTCGCTAAAGTTCAGAACCCTGCAACGGGTATCAGGCAGCTCAGCAGTGAGCTCGCCAGGGTTGAAACCTTGGGAGGCCGGGCGAAACAACTGTCGGAGTTGCTCGAACAGCGTCGTCGGTTTGAAGTCGTGAGCGGGTTTTCGACGATGCGCAGCGCATTCCTGGGCCGGCAGATCCGTTGCCTGCGGGCGCAAATCGTACTCAAGTCGGCGTTACGGCAATTGCGTTATACCGAGTTGGGCGGGCCGCAACAGGATATCAGCGTCCTGAGCCTGAGTGATTTTGCCCGTACATCCATCACCTCACAAAACCGCCTCGCCTTGTTTCAGTTGGGCAAGCTTCATGAGCAGGTCATCGGTCTCCATCGTCAAGCGTATCTACTGCTTGGGCAGATGCGCAGAACGGCCGTTACCGGCGATGCTCAACTCAGCGAACTGGACGTCGCGCCCTGGGTGGACCAAAGGGCGATGGTCGCCTGGCAGGAAGCCGGTTTACGCCCGAAAATGTTGTATTGCCTCAAGCAATCCACGGTAGGGCAACCCCTGGAACAGTTGGCGCGGATCACACTGCTCTGCCAGGTGAAACTCTCGACCTATCGGCGATTGCAGGGCGCAGAACGCCCGGAACTGGAGACGCGGATTCGGGTGATGAATGACGTGATCGACGCACTCGCATGGGCCGATGTCCGGCTGGGCAGGCTGAGCGGAACGTCAGGCGATTTTTTTGACCAGGCCGCATTCAATGACTTTCGAAAATACCTGCAGCAACTGCGCGCAAATGTCCTGAAGGATGTCCTCAAGCAGTATGCGCAGCGTGCCGGTGAAACACGGAAAAAGCAGTTTGCCGGGCAAACGCTCAGGGTCCAAAGCCGTGAATGGGGAGCGTTAATCGGCGAAAAGTCACTCAATCCCGACATTGGCGATGCTCTGACCTTTACCGATCCCTACAGCCGGCGGGTCTACGCGACCTTTGAAAAAACCACGACGTCCGGCCAGGTGGACTGGACATTGCGGCGTGTACCAGGGGCGCCCGTATCGAGTGCCTTGCACTACCTCAGGGCCGCCGAGCTCAAGCAACTCGGTGAGCGCTGCAGGGAGCGGTTGCCGACCCTGGAGGCCGATCTGCGCCTGGCGCCACGCACCATCAGGAGGGAGCTCGAGGCATTGGCGCAAAGCATGCTGCAATTGCGCGAGCACTTTGCAGGCGAGGCCCCGATCGACAAGCAGTGGCACCAGCAGATGACTGACCAGGCCAGCGACCTGAAAACCCTCGCCCGTGAGGCATATGCACGTATGGTGCTGGCCCGTGAACCGACGGCGGCGGGGGTCGAGGACCTGTTGGCCGAAGGCGTCATATCAATCAAGGAAGTACCCGGCACCGGTATCGTGTCGGGTGAAGGCAGGGCGCCACTGTTTCGCTGCTTCTACATCAGCAAGGTGGCCCCCTCCAGCGACGCCGTGACGACCCCGCAAATCATCTGGTTCGCCCACTTTCGCTATCCTGTCGGCACCGTCAGCCGCAGTGGTGTGGACTTTTCCAGGGCCTATCTGCGCCGTTACGCCGATCCCTATCTTAGCTTCGAGCAACGTTTGGGCGAGGCCCGTGATCTGGAACGACGGCTGAGCCTGATGCGCTCCACCCTTGACCCGAAATCGGCACAACAACTGTTTTTCACTGAGGGCCCCGTGAGCTGAAAAGCCCGATCCTGTAGTCGTCTTGACCCGCGGGGGCTGAGCCTGGGTTACCAGGTTCAGCCGGGTGCGTTGACCGGGCTGGTCGCACGGCGTTGTCGATAGATGAAATACAGCGCGGTCAGTACGGTCAGTCCGCTGACCAGCGCGCCGGTCCAGGGCAGGTCCGCCAGGTCGGCGCCGCTGGCTACCACCATCCCGCCGATCCAGGCGCCGGCCGCGTTGCCCAGGTTGAAGGCGCTCTGGTTCAGGGTCGAACCCAGGTTGGGCGCTTCGTGGGCCTGATCGATGATCAGCAATTGCAGGATCGGGCACAGCGCGAAGGCAAACGTCCCCCAAAGCACCAGTGTGATTGCCGCCGGGATCACCGAATGGCTGGTTTGCGTGAACGCCGCCAGCACCACCATCACCGCCAGCGCCATGCCCACCAGCGAAGGCAGCAAGCGGCTGTCCGCCAGGCGACCACCGAGCATGCTGCCGGCGGTCAAGCCCACGCCGAACAACAACAGCATGATGGTGACGCCGTGGGGGCTGACGCCGGTGATGTCCTGCAGGATCGGCGCAATGTAAGTGAACACACTGAACAGGCTGGTCGAGGCCAGCACACTCATGCCCAAGGCCAGCAGTACATTGGCCTTGCCCAGTACCTTGAACTCGCTGGCGAGGTTGGCCTTATCCATCGCAATGTTTTTCGGCAGCCAGCCCCATTGCGCAATCGCCGCCAGTACCCCGATCACCGACACCGCCCAGAAGGTCGAGCGCCAGCCTGCGTACTGCCCGAGTGCAGTGCCCAGTGGCACGCCGAGCACATTGGCCAGGGTCAGGCCGGTGAACATCATGGCAATCGCTTGAGCCCGTTTGTTGGGGGCTACCAACCCGGCAGCCACTACCGAGCCGATGCCGAAAAATGCGCCGTGGCACAGTGCCGTGATCAGGCGCGCGGCCATCAGCGTGGCATAGTTCGGCGCCAGCGCGCAGAGCATGTTGCCGAGGATGAACATCAGCGTCATGCCCAGCAGGGTGGCCTTGCGCGGCATGTTGGCGGTGCCGACCGCGAGGATCGGTGCACCGAACACCACGCCCAGGGCGTAGCCGGTGATCAGCAATCCGGCATCGGGAATGCTCACGCTGAGATCACGGGCGACATCGGGCAAAAGACCCATGATGACGAATTCGGTTGTGCCGATGCCGAAGGCGGCAACAGCGAGGGCAAGCAAAGCGAGTGGCATGCGCAAGGTCTCTGTCGGTAGTCTTGACGCTGTGATCAGGCATGCGCAGGCCGACGACCGTTCTCGAGGAGAGCGGGCCGGGCAGAGTTTTTATTGGAATTAGTCTGTGCGCAACTGAGTGCGGCGTGGTCGCTTGCAGTATAAGCAGCCACTGAAATATGGCGAATCAATTCTGTACCTGACCCCTGTAGGAGCGAGCTTGCTCGCGATGGACGTGAACGAAGACGTGTATTTACTGGTTGGCTGCGGTGTCCTCACGTTTTTCGCGAGCAAGCTCGCTCCTACAAAGGGCGGGGTCAAAAAAAGGAGTCGGCCGTGCTTGCGACGGCGTTGGTGTTGGTGGCGGCGCTGTTGCATGCGGCGTGGAATACCCTGATCAAGTTCAGTGCCGAGCGACTGTTGGTGGTGGCTTGCATGGACAGCGTGGCACTGCTCTTTGTCGTGCTGATGCTGCCGTTCCTGAGCGTGCCGCCACTGGAGATCTGGCCGTGGATCCTGGCATCGGCGGCGTTCGAGTTGCTCTATCGCTATTTGCTGATCCAGGCTTATCGGGTCGGCGACCTCGGGCTGGTCTACCCATTGATGCGCGGCCTGTCACCCTTGGTGGTGCTGGCGCTGACGCTGATCTTTGCCGGGGAAGTGCTGACCCATCAGCAGATTTTCGGCATCCTGCTGATTCCGTTCGGCATGCTCTGTTTGCTTTGGCAGGGCGGCGGCGGTGCGCGTTTGCCGTGGTCGATGTTGCCGGTGGTGGCGCTGATCGGCCTGTGCATCGGTTGCTACACCTATATCGACGGTCAGGCATTGCGGCGCTGGTCCCATCCACTGGATTACCTGGTCTGGGTCACCTTGCTCAGCGCCTGGCCGTTTCCGCTATTGGCATTGGTGCGCAAACGACCCGCGTTCATGTTGTTCTGGCGTGAGCAGTGGCGACTGGGCCTGGCCGTCGGGTTCTGCGTGTTGTTCAGCTACGCTCTGGTGCTGTGGGCGATGCAATTGGGCTCGATTGCAGAGGCAGCGGCATTGCGCGAGATCAGCGTGATTCTGGTGGTGCTGTTTGGCATGCGTTACCTCAAAGAACCTTTTGGCCGACCGCGCCTCTTAGCCTGTGGGCTGGTGCTGATCGGCATACTGGTGATGAAATTCTGACTGCTGTGAAACTTGAAGAAGGGACTGCTTTATGACGGTTGCTCTATGGTGCATTTTGATCGCGATTTTCCTGCCGTACGTGTGTACGTGGGTCGCGAAGATCAGTGGCGGGTTCAGACTGAAAGACAATCATGATCCTCGGGATTTTCTCGACTCCCTGGAAGGCTTGGGCAGACGGGCGCATGCGGCGCAGTTGAATAGTTTCGAAGTGATCCCGGCGTTCGCCGCGGCGGTGATCGTGGCGCACCTGGCCGGCAATGCCGAACTGGTGACGATCAATGTACTGGCCGTGCTGTTCATTACCAGCCGCCTGCTCTACATCATTTGCTACCTGGCGGACTGGGCGACGCTGCGGTCGCTGGTGTGGTTCGTGGGGCTGGCGTTGATCGTGAGTTTTTTTGTGGTGTCGGTCTGAAAGGTTTTCAGTGTCTTTGCCGGCCTCCTCGCGAGCAAGCTCGCTCCCACAGGAGTGTGCGCTCCAATGTAGGAGCGAGCCTGCTCGCGATAGCCATCTAACGGACAACACTGTCCTCAGGGTTTTGTCTTCTCTGCATCCGCCACCTGCGGCACTTGCGGTAGCGCAGCACCTTTGGGCCAGAGCATCCAGATCTGGCCCTGCTGTTTCATGTCCCCGGCCAGTTGCCCGGCCGCATCGCCGGTGCCCCAGAACAGATCCGCCCGAACCTCGCCGGCAATGGCGCCGCCAGTGTCCTGTGCTGCCACGGGGCGAACCAGGGCTGTACCATCCGGTCTGGTGGTGGACAGCCACAACAGACTGCCCAGCGGAATCACCTTGCGATCCACCGCCGCGCTGTAACCGGCGGTCAACGGTACGTTCAGCGAGCCGCGCGGACCTTCGTTGCTGTCCGGGTTGCGGGTGAAGAACACATAGCTGGGGTTGCTGCCGAGCAGTTCGGGAATCCGCGACGGATTGGCCTTGGCCCAGGTGCTGATGGCGCCCATGGTTACGTCTTCTTTTTTCAACTCCCCCTGTTCCACCAGCCAGCGGCCGATCGGTCGATACGGATGGCCGTTCTGATCGGCGTAGGCAATGCGCAACTGGCGACCATTGTCGAGCTGGATGCGACCCGAACCCTGGATTTGCAGGAACTGCAGGTTCATCGGATCGGTCAGCCAGGCCACGACCGGCGCCTTGACCCCTTTGGTTTCGATGGCTGCCGCATCGTCGTACGGCTTGAGCACGCGACCTTCGAGTCGCCCGCGCAGGCGCTTGCCCTTGAGTTCCGGGTAAATGCTGTCGAGGGCGACGATGATCATGTCCTCGGGGACGCCATAGACCGGGACATTGGCAGCGTCGGTCTGGGTCAGGCTTCCGGGATAGACCGGTTCGTAGTAGCCGGTGATCAGGCCGTTGGGGTTGTCGTTGGCGGCGCGCAGGCCATAGACATCCAGGTTCTGTCTGAGAAAACCGCGAATGTCGCTGGCGGTTTGCGGCACGTTGGCAGCCGCTGCGCAGGTGCCACCCCAGACCGGGTCGGCCTTGAGCCGGGTGCAGGCGCTGCGCCACGAACCGAAACCGGCGACCAGGTCGCTGTCGGATACTGTCGGCAGAGCTTCCCATGTAGCACTGGAATAGGTGGCCAGGGCGTGGGTTTTCGGTTGTTGGTTGTCGCCACCGGTGCAGCCTGCGAGCAGGGCCACCATCGGCAGGGTCCAGGCCAGGCTGTGACGCCATGCCTTGAAACGGCTGTTCATGGAGTGATTCCTTTGCCGGTTGCCTGAGCGCTCCATGTGCTCAAGCAACCCTTGTTGATAATAGGGCTATTGGTCTTTGCCGATGACGCGAGGATACTGGCCGCCGTTTCCCGTGACCTGAAGCCACCATGACTCTTAAAAGACTTTCTGTTGTATTGCTGGCCTGCCTGACGTTGTCCGCTTGTGGCGGTGTCGACCCCAACTCGCCGCTCGGCCAGCGCAAGGCCATTTTCAAGCAGATGCTCAAGACTGGCGAAGACCTGGGCGGCATGTTGCGTGGACGCATTGCGTTCGATGGCCCGAAGTTCGCCGAGGGCGCGGTGAAGCTCGATGCGTTGTCCCGTGAGCCGTGGCAGCATTTTCCGCAAGTGCGCGAGGAAGATCACACCAGCGCCAAGAGCGATGTCTGGGAGCAACAGGCACGCTTTCAGGCAATGGCCCGTGACCTTGAAGGCGCCACCGGTGAATTGGTGATCGCCAGCCAGGTTCAACCCTACAAGGCCAGCAACCTGGGGCCGGCGGTGCAGAAAGTCGAAGATGCTTGCAGTGCTTGTCATAAGGCGTTTCGGGATCATTGATTCGGCGCTACGCATGACCTGTGGCGAGGGGGCAAGCCCCCTCGCCACAAAAAACCGCTGCGTTACTTATCCAGCTCATCGAGTGCGTTCTGCAATTCCTTGCGGGCATCGGCGAGCTTGTCTTTGCGCTTGTTGATCTTGTCGGGGTCGCCTTTGCTCATGGCCTTGTCGAGGTCCGCCTGACGCTTGCTGACTTCGTGTTTGGCGTCGAGCACCTTGTTTTCCCGTTCCTTCTTCAGCGAGGTGTCGGTGCAGTTGGCTTCGACTTCGCTCAGGGCCTTTTCCAGGCCGGCCTGCTGCTCGGCATTGCCGTGGACCTTGGCCAATTCGATCTGATTGACGATGCCTTGCTTCTTGGCGGCGCAACCGGTCAGCCCTGGCGCTTCCTCGTCCGCCATCAACGGGGTGGCCAGCGCGATGCAAAGGCTCAACAGGGCGAGCGGTGAAAGAAATTTCATAAAAGCTCCATGTAGGAAATCAAGCAGGCCAGTGTGGCAATGGCTTGTTGGAGCCCAGCGGTCCCCTGGGGTTCCCGGTGGGCGCAGGGCCGACAGCTAAAAGCCGTCAATCCCCGCATCGCGTAGCGTTTCACTCAAGGCCAGGACCTGTGGATCGCGGAAAAATGCGTTCAGTTGCGCCGCGCGCCCTGGCCCGATATCGGCCTCGGCCCGCCATTGTTCGATGTCTCGCAACGCCAGTACCTGCCATGAGTCGCCGAGATGCGCCTGGCCTGTCGGCGGTAATCCCAGGGCTTTGAGCCAGTGCGCGAACGGTCGTTGCCGGGCCTGGTTGAAGCCGTCGGCAAGACGAGCCGCGCTGCGCTCGCCGAAACCGTCAATGGTAGCAAGCTCTTGGGCATCGAGGGTCAACCAATCCAGCAGACTGTTCAGGCGACCTGTTGCAAGAAGTTTTTCCCAAGTCCCCGGACCCACATTGGGCAGCGCCAGGCCTTGCTTGCTACTGAGCCAGGTCAGGCGCGCGAGAAACTGGCTTTCACAGCCCGGAGTCGGTTGCCAGCAACTCAATAAATGAAAGTCCTCTGCCAGCGGCACGTTCAACTCCGCGCGTTCGCTGCTGCGCAACACAACGCTATCGAGCCTGGGAATAGTCAGCCCGGCCAGGCTGATGGCGACCTGATCACCCGGACGTATGTCCAGCGCCTGCCAACGCTGCAACGAACCGACGCTGACGTGTTTGATCTGCCGGTCATCGAGCTTTACCGGGGTCAGTTCAAGTACCGGAGTGATCCGCCCGGTCCGGCCGATTTTGAAGTGAACCTGGCGAACTTCGGCCAGTGTCTGGGCGAAGGGGTACTTCCAGGCGATGGCCCAGTAGGGTGACCTGGCCTGCCAGCGTTCGGCGGCTGGGCGCTGGTTCTGGCGCAGAACCACGCCGTCGCTGGCAAAGGGTAGAGGAGAGCGATACCAGTGTTCGCGCCAGTGTTCGGCATCGATAACGGAGGCGATTGGCTGGCTGTATTCCGTGGTACTCGGGAAGCCCAGCGCAGTCAGCGCCGCGGCACGCTCGGGCACGCTCGCCGGCCCTTGGGGCCAGTCCCATACAAACAAATCGATGTTGGCGGCCTGCTCGGCGCTCAAGACCTTGCGCGCCATCAGGCCGGCCACCGAGCCACGAGCATTGAGGCTACCGGCCCGAGCCTGCACATGATCGGCCAGGCGCCAATACAGTTCGCCTTGCACGATCAAGTCCCGGGCCTGCGATAGCCGTTGCGGGATGGCCGGAATCTGCCGTGCAGGAACCGTCCAGTCCTGGCCGCTCTGGCCGTCGCCGCGGCTGATGGCCTGGGCCAGCAGGCCATTGCGGTAAACCAGGGTCACCGCCACGCCATCGATCTTAGGCTGGACCCAGACGTCCACCCGGCCACGCAGCCAGTTTTCCGCGGCGGGCCGATCGTGCAGTTTGCCCAGGCCAGTGTGGACGATGGGGTGGGGCAGGGTGCCGCGTGCAGTGCGCAAGGGGTCTGCGGACGGGCTCAGGTTGAAGCAGTGGCGCCATTGGGTGAGTTGCGCGCGAGACTGGTCGTAGAGTTCGTCGGCGACCAGTGAGCGTCCCAGGCGGTGATAGCTGTCGTCCCAGAGATCGATTTGTTTTTGCAGTTCGTTGACTTCAATCAGGGCGCGTTCGGGTGGCCAGTCCGGGCACTCGGCGGCGCTGGCGGTCAGGAGGGCGAAGGTCAGTAGGGCGGCAAAAAACAGGCGCAGGTCGGGAAGCATCTTGAGCGTCCTTGCTCGGTGAGGTGCTTGAAGGCTAGGTCAGTATCGGTTGGCGTAGCGGGTGGGGTTTTTACCGAGTGTTTCTGGTGACTGGGCGGGCCTCTTCGCGAGCAGGCTCGCTCCCACAGGGATTTGCGTTTGCCCACAGGTATCAGTCACGCCAAAGATTAACTGTGGGAGCGAGCCTGCTCGCGATTGCAGCTACGCGGTCTCAAGCAAGGCAATAAAAAGCCCCGCAAGGCGCGAACCGTGCGGGGCTTCGGGTGTTGCGGGGAAGTCTTACAGGCCGGCAGCAGAACGCAGGGCGTCGGCGCGGTCGGTTTTTTCCCAGGTGAACGTGGTGAAGGTGTCGTCACCCACGGTCTTGGTCGCCGGGGTGCGTCCGAAGTGGCCGTATGCAGCGGTTTCCTGATACATCGGGTGCAGCAGGTCGAGCATGGTGGTGATCGCGTATGGACGCAGGTCGAACACTTCGCGGACCAGTTTGACGATCTTGTCGTCGCTGATCTTGCCGGTACCGAAGGTGTTCAGCGAGATCGACGTCGGCTGGGCAACGCCGATGGCGTAGGACACCTGAATCTCGCAACGCTCGGCCAGGCCGGCAGCGACGATGTTCTTGGCCACGTAACGGCCGGCGTAGGCCGCCGAACGGTCAACCTTCGATGGATCCTTGCCGGAGAATGCGCCACCGCCGTGACGGGCCATGCCGCCGTAGCTGTCGACGATGATCTTGCGACCGGTCAGGCCGCAGTCACCCACCGGGCCGCCGATAATGAACTGGCCGGTCGGGTTGATGTGGAACTGGGTGTCCTTGCTCAGCAGTTCGGCAGGCAGCACGTGCTTGACGATCAGCTCCATCACGCCTTCGCGCAGGTCGTTGTACGACACTTCGGGGTTGTGCTGGGTCGACAGAACGACGGCGTCGATACCGACAACCTTGCCGTTTTCGTAACGGCAAGTCACTTGCGACTTGGCGTCCGGACGCAGCCAAGGCAGCAGGCCGGATTTACGGGCTTCGGCTTGCCTTTGTACAAGCTGGTGCGAGAAAGTGATCGGTGCAGGCATCAGCACGTCGGTTTCATTGCTGGCGTAGCCGAACATCAGGCCCTGGTCGCCGGCGCCCTGATCTTCAGGCTTGGCACGGTCGACACCCTGGTTGATGTCGGGGGACTGCTTGCCGATGATGTTCATCACGCCGCAGGTCGCGCCGTCGAAGCCGACGTCGGAGCTGGTGTAGCCGATGTTGGTGATCACGTCACGAACGATCTGCTCCAGATCAACCCAGGCGGAAGTGGTGACTTCGCCGGCGATGATCGCCACGCCCGTTTTCACCAGAGTCTCGCACGCCACACGGGCGAACTTGTCTTCAGCAATGATGGCGTCCAGCACCGCATCAGAAATCTGGTCGGCGATTTTGTCCGGATGCCCTTCAGACACGGACTCGGAGGTGAAAAGGGAGTATTCGCTCATCTCGATGTTTTCCTGAAATTACCGATGGTGAGTGTCGCCAGCCGGTCGCTGAAAGTGGCGGACCTGGATCTGGAAACCATTACGTAAGCCTACATAGAGGCTTTCCCCGGGAACGAGTCCCGCAGCGGTGGCCCAACGGGCCAGATCGTCCTGTTCAAACCCCAGCCAGAGATCACCGCAGGCCTCCTTGGCCCAACTCTGGTTGTGGCTACATAACTCTGTCACTAACAGGCTACCGCCTGGTTGCAGCAAATTGGCCATGTGCTTGAGCGCATCGGCCGGCGCGGCAAAATGGTGCAGCACCATGTTCAGTACAACGCAATCGGCCTTGAGGCTGACGCCGTTCAATGCATCGGCCAATTGCAGGCTAACGTTAGTCAGCTTGTCGCGTTCGCAGACCTGGCGTGCCAGTTCGAGCATCGCGCTGCTGTTATCCAGCGCCGTGACTTGCGCGAAGCGGCGCGCCAGTTCCGGCAGGAAGGCGCCATCGCCGGGGCCCACTTCAATGGCCGTGGCGTCTTTGTCGAAGCTCAGCTTGTCGAGCAGGGCCACCACGCTTTCGCGGTATTGCGGCAGGCCGGCGATCAAGTCTTGCTGGGCGCGAAACTTCTCCGCCACCCGTGAGAAAAAGTCCTGGCTGGCGGCCGCCCGTTGCCCATGGACCTGTGCGATGCGCGACTGTACGTCAGTCGGCAGCGTCAGGTTGTCCACTTCCTCGAGCAGGGCCGCGTGCAGTTTGCCGCCCAGCAGTTCGGTGTGGGGCAGGGCGCGACGGTAGAAAATCGCATTGCCTTCGCGGCGCGTCGCCACCAGGTCGGCCTGGGCCAGCACCTTGAGGTGGTGGCTCATGCCTGACTGGCCGATGCCGAAGATCTGCGCCAGTTCCAGCACACCGAACGAGTCGTTGGCCAGCGCGCGCAAGACATTCAACCGCAGGGGATCGCCGCCAGCCTTGCACAAGGCTGCCAGCTCATCGCAATCGTCATGTTGAATGGATGGCACGCGTAAATTCATAAGGCCGGCAGTCTAGTCACGGGTCGAAGGCATCGCAAGAGCAATATCAAAAAGTTTTGATATTGCTCGATAGATGGCACTTCCGGACGTTAGCTTCAGTCAACAAACGGACGGCGGAAAGGTTTCACCAGGCGAAACCGTCGTTATCCATTGGAAAAACGCCTTCAGATGACTATCTGTCATTGCCCCGAGGCGTCCCGGTGAGGGAAAATGCTCGCCTTTTTTCCGTTTCGTTTTATTCAAGCCCCCAGGAGAACAGCGATGCCTAGCCGTCGTGAGCGTGCCAACGCCATTCGTGCCCTCAGCATGGATGCCGTGCAAAAAGCCAACAGCGGCCATCCCGGTGCCCCGATGGGTATGGCGGATATCGCCGAGGTACTTTGGCGCGACTACCTCAAGCACAACCCGAGCAATCCATCGTTCGCCGACCGTGACCGCTTCGTGCTGTCCAACGGCCACGGCTCGATGTTGATCTACTCGCTGCTGCACCTGACCGGCTACGACCTGTCGATCGACGACCTCAAGCAGTTCCGTCAACTGCACAGCCGCACGCCGGGCCACCCGGAACTCGGCTACACCCCGGGCGTTGAAACCACCACCGGTCCACTGGGCCAGGGCCTGGCCAACGCCGTGGGTTTTGCCCTGGCTGAAAAAGTCATGGCGGCGCAGTTCAACCGTCCTGGCCACAACATCGTCGACCACCACACCTATGTGTTCCTGGGTGATGGCTGCATGATGGAAGGCATTTCCCACGAAGTCGCTTCCCTGGCCGGTACCTTGGGCCTGGGCAAGCTGATCGCCTTCTACGATGACAACGGCATCTCCATCGATGGCGAAGTCGAAGGCTGGTTCACCGACGACACGCCGAAGCGTTTTGAGTCCTACAACTGGCAAGTGATCCGCAATGTCGACGGTCACGACCCGGAAGAGATCAAGACTGCGATTGACACTGCACGCAAAAGCGATCAGCCAACCCTGATCTGCTGCAAGACCACCATCGGTTTCGGTTCGCCGAACAAGCAAGGCAAGGAAGATTGCCACGGCGCCCCACTGGGTGACGCGGAAATCGCCCTGACCCGTGCGGCGCTGAAGTGGAACCACGGCCCGTTCGAAATTCCGGCCGATATCTACGCCGAGTGGGACGCCAAGGAAGCAGGTCGCGCCGTGGAAGCCGAGTGGGATCAGCGTTTCGCTGCCTACTCCGCTGCGTTCCCGACTGAAGCCAGCGAACTGGTGCGTCGTCTGAGCGGTGACCTGCCAGCTGACTTCAGCGAAAAAGCCTCGGCCTACATCGCCGAAGTGGCCGCCAAGGGCGAAACCATCGCCAGCCGTAAAGCCAGCCAGAATGCCCTGAACGCATTCGGCCCGTTGCTGCCTGAGTTCCTCGGCGGTTCGGCTGACCTGGCCGGTTCCAACCTGACCCTGTGGAAAGGTTGCAAAGGCGTCACCGCCGAAGACGCCAGCGGCAACTACATGTATTACGGCGTGCGCGAGTTCGGCATGACTGCAATCATGAACGGCGTCGCCCTGCACGGCGGCCTGGTGCCTTACGGCGCGACCTTCCTGATGTTCATGGAATACGCCCGCAACGCGGTGCGCATGTCGGCCCTGATGAAGCAGCGTGTGATCCACGTCTACACCCACGACTCCATCGGTCTTGGCGAAGACGGCCCGACTCACCAGCCAATCGAGCAACTGGCCAGCCTGCGCTGCACGCCGAACCTCGATACCTGGCGCCCAGCCGACGCCGTTGAATCGGCGGTGAGCTGGAAGTACGCACTGGAGCGCAAGGACGGCCCTTCGGCCCTGATCTTCTCCCGTCAGAACCTGCAGCACCAAACCCGTGATGCCGGCCAGATCGCCGACATCAGCCGTGGTGGTTATGTACTCAAGGACTGCGCGGGCGAGCCTGAGCTGATCCTGATCGCTACCGGTTCGGAAGTCGGTCTGGCCGTTCAAGCCTACGACAAGCTGACCGAGCAGGGCCGCAAGGTTCGCGTGGTTTCCATGCCGTGCACCAGCGTGTTCGATGCCCAGGACGCCGGCTACAAGCAATCGGTACTGCCGTTGCAGGTCAGCGCCCGTATCGCCATCGAGGCCGCTCACGCGGACTACTGGTACAAGTACGTGGGCCTGGAAGGCCGCGTGATCGGCATGACCACCTACGGCGAGTCGGCGCCTGCGTCGGCCTTGTTCGAAGAGTTCGGTTTCACCCTGGAAAACATCCTGGGTCAGGCTGAAGAGCTGCTGGAAGACTAGCACCGTGCGGTGGTCTCACGACCACCGCTGTCCCCTGTAGGAGCGAGCCTGCTCGCGATGGTCGTCAACGATAACGTGGGGTGCCTGAATGCCCGCGTTGCCTGAGCCGCAATCGCGAGCAGGCTCGCTCCTACAAGGGTTGTGTTGTTAATGCGATTTCGATCTACCTGCGTCTATCGAGAACCCCATGCCTCAACCGCGTCCCTACAAAGTTGCACTCAACGGCTACGGCCGGATTGGTCGTTGTGTCTTGCGTGCGTTGTTCGAGCGAGGTGAGAAGGCCGGGTTCGAGATTGTCGCGATCAACGATCTGGCGGACATGGCCAGCATCGAATACCTGACACGTTTCGACTCCACCCACGGGCGTTTTCCCGGTGAGGTGAAAGTCGACGGCGATTGTCTGCATATCAATGGCGACTGCGTGAAGGTCCTGCGCAGTGCCACCCCCGAAGGCATCGATTGGGCGTCCCTGGGCGTCGATCTGGTGCTGGAGTGTTCCGGCGCTTATCACACCCGCGCAGACGGCCAGCGTTTCCTCGACGCTGGCGCCCCGCGCGTGCTCTTTTCCCAGCCGATGGCCAGCGAGACGGACGTCGACGCGACCATCGTCTATGGCGTGAACCAGGATTGCCTGACCGGCGACGAGTTACTGGTGTCCAATGCGTCCTGCACCACCAACTGCGGCGTGCCGTTGTTGCGCCTGCTGAATCAGGCCATTGGTCTGGATTACGTGTCGATCACCACCATTCACTCGGCAATGAACGATCAGCCGGTCATCGATGCCTATCACCACGAAGACCTGCGCCGCACCCGCTCGGCGTTCCAGTCGGTGATTCCGGTGTCCACCGGTCTGGCGCGTGGTATCGAGCGCCTGCTGCCGGAACTTGCCGGCCGAATTCAGGCCAAAGCCGTGCGGGTGCCGACGGTCAACGTGTCCTGCCTCGATATCACGATGCAGACCGCCACCGCGACCGACGCCACCGAGGTCAACCGGATACTGCGCGAAGCCGCCACCAGCGGCCCGCTCAAAGGCCTTCTGGCCTATACCGAGCTACCCCACGCAAGCTGTGATTTCAACCATGACCCACATTCGGCGATCGTCGATGCCAGTCAGACCCGCGTTTCCGGCCCTCGGCTGGTGAACATCCTGGCCTGGTTCGACAACGAATGGGGTTTTGCCAACCGAATGCTGGACGTTGCAGAACACTATCTGCAAACAGCAACTTCAAAAAAACCGTAGGAAGTGCGACCCATGACCGTGTTGAAGATGTCCGACCTCGATCTGCAAGGTAAGCGCGTATTGATCCGCGAAGACCTCAACGTCCCAGTCAAGGACGGTGTTGTCACCAGCGATGCGCGTATCCTGGCCTCGCTGCCGACCATCAAGCTGGCCCTGGAAAAAGGCGCGGCCGTGATGGTCTGCTCGCACCTTGGCCGTCCGACCGAAGGCGAGTTCTCGGCCGAGAACAGCCTCAAGCCAGTCGCTGACTACCTGAGCAAGGCCTTGGGCCGCGAAGTGCCACTGGTAGCTGACTACCTGGGCGGCGTCGACGTGAAAGCGGGCGACATCGTGCTGTTCGAAAACGTGCGCTTCAACAAGGGCGAGAAAAAGAACGCTGACGAGCTGGCCAAGCAATACGCCGCCCTGTGCGACGTGTTCGTGATGGACGCCTTCGGTACCGCTCACCGCGCCGAGGGTTCGACCCACGGCGTGGCCAAGTTCGCCAAGGTCGCTGCCGCCGGCCCGCTGCTGGCCGCTGAACTGGACGCACTGGGCAAAGCCCTGGGTGCCCCGGCCCAGCCAATGGCGGCCATTGTTGCCGGCTCCAAGGTGTCGACCAAACTCGACGTGCTGAACAGCCTGAGCCAGATCTGCAACCAGTTGATCGTGGGTGGCGGCATCGCCAACACCTTCCTGGCCGCTGCCGGTCACCCGGTCGGTAAATCCCTGTACGAGCCGGACCTGCTGGACACCGCTCGCGCCATCGCCGCCAAGGTCAGCGTGCCGCTGCCAGTGGACGTGGTGGTTGCCAAGGAATTCGCTGAAAGCGCCACTGCGACCGTCAAGCTGATCGCTGACGTCGCCGCCGACGACATGATCCTGGATATCGGCCCGCAGACCGCGGCGAATTTCGCCGAGCTGCTGAAGTCGTCGCAAACCATCCTGTGGAACGGTCCGGTCGGTGTATTCGAATTCGATCAGTTTGGTAATGGCACCAAAGTGTTGGCCCAGGCCATCGCGGAGAGTGCCGCGTTCTCCATTGCCGGCGGTGGCGACACCCTGGCGGCCATCGACAAGTATGGCGTGGCCGAGCAGATCTCCTACATTTCTACCGGCGGTGGCGCGTTCCTCGAATTCGTCGAAGGCAAGGTCCTGCCAGCCGTTGAAGTCCTGGAAAGCCGGGCCAAGGCCTGAGGGTCGCCCGTTCGACCAGGCAAGGGAGTGTTGAAATGGTCAAGACGTTAGCACTGTTGATCGTCGCGGGTTCGCTGGTGGCTTGCGGGAGTAGCCCGAAGGCCACCCCGGAATCTGCGCCGTCCGAGTCGGACAAAGGCTGCTACCAGGCTGACTGGCAGGCGGAAACCAACCCGGTGCTCAACAAGCGTTCCGGGCCGGAAGGCCTGGACAAATACGAGACTCAGGCACCCGCCAAGGAACATGGCTGCCCTTGACGGGTCTGACTCATTACTCAGGGCTGGCAGCGTGCGCCGTCAGTCGAGGGACACGGATGAAAGGTTTTATCGCCGTTGCGGCGCTGGCGTTGTTGGCCGGTTGTGCTCAGTTGGACCTGTTCCAGTCGTCCGCGCCTGTGGATAACTGGACCACCTGGACCTGCGACAGCCAGGCCAAAGTGCTGTGGCGCTACACCGACGACAGCCGCAGGGAAGTCGACGTGCGTCTGGGCGGTGCCGATCAGGTCTACCGCTTGAAACAGGAACCGGGTGCATCGGGTTCGCTGTACAGCAACGACATGCTGGCGTTTCACATAAAAGGTGAGGAAGGCCTGGTTTACTGGGTCGCCACCAATGATTTGATCGGCCGTGGTTGCAAGACGCAATAAACGGACTACGCCGTACCTGTAGGAGCGAGCCTGCTCGCGATGGACGTTAACGATAACGCGGGGTACCTGAATGTCCTCGTTGTCTGGGCCACCATCGCGAGCAGGCTCGCTCCCACAGGGGTTCTGGGTAAGTTCTTGAGATTTTCGCAACACCCGAATCCGCAGCCCGGGCCAACCCCCGATCTGCAAAAACTTGAATAGCCGCCGCCGCTACGGCAGGCTGGCACGATTAACGACCCTCAACCGGGAGAGACATACACAATGGCACTTATCAGCATGCGCCAGATGCTGGACCACGCAGCCGAGTTCGGCTACGGCGTTCCAGCCTTCAACGTCAACAACCTTGAGCAGATGCGCGCCATCATGGAAGCCGCTGACAAGACTGACTCCCCGGTGATCGTCCAGGCTTCGGCGGGTGCTCGCAAATACGCCGGCGCACCGTTCCTGCGTCACCTGATCCTGGCAGCCATCGAAGAGTTCCCGCACATCCCGGTGTGCATGCACCAGGACCACGGTACCAGCCCTGACGTCTGCCAGCGCTCCATCCAACTGGGCTTCAGCTCGGTGATGATGGACGGTTCCCTGGGCGAAGACGGCAAGACCCCGACCGACTACGACTACAACGTGCGTGTGACCCAGCAGACCGTGGCCATGGCTCACGCCTGCGGCGTATCGGTAGAAGGCGAACTGGGTTGCCTGGGTTCGCTGGAAACCGGCATGGCCGGTGAAGAAGACGGCATCGGCGCCGAAGGCGTTCTGGATCACAGCCAAATGCTGACCGACCCGGAAGAAGCCGCTGACTTCGTCAAGCGCACTCAGGTGGATGCCCTGGCCATCGCCATCGGCACCAGCCACGGCGCCTACAAGTTCACCAAGCCGCCTACCGGCGACGTGCTGGCCATCGACCGCATCAAGGAAATCCACAAGCGCATTCCGAACACTCACCTGGTAATGCACGGTTCGTCTTCGGTTCCGCAAGAGTGGCTGGCGATCATCAACCAGTACGGCGGCGACATCAAGGAAACCTACGGCGTACCGGTTGAAGAAATCGTCGAAGGCATCAAGCACGGCGTGCGCAAGGTCAACATCGACACCGACCTGCGCCTGGCATCCACTGGCGCAATGCGTCGCCTGATGGCCACCAACCCGAGCGAGTTCGACCCGCGTAAATTCTTCGGCGCCACCGTCACCGCCATGCGCGACGTGTGCATCGCTCGCTACGAAGCCTTCGGCACTGCCGGTAATGCTTCGAAGATCAAGGCGATCTCGTTGGAAGGGATGTACCAGCGTTATCTGAAAGGTGAGTTGAACGCCAAGGTCAACTAAGCCTTTAGCGTTTGAGTTTCATAAAAAAGCCCGTCGAGAGACGGGTTTTTTTTTGGGCGTGTTACTTGTGGAATTATTGCGCTCGAGTGTTTGTGGTGAGAGTGGGGTTTTGTTGCTAAAGATGTAATAGTAATTTCAAACTGATATAAAAAACTGTCAGATATTACAGGTGTGCCAGTGCTGGTGGAAGCCTACTCTTTGAGCTCGCTTACTTACCGGATGAAAAAAATGGAAATCGAACAAAAAGATGGTGTCGAGTCTTGGGGTAACCTGAATGTTAAATTGAAACATCCAGATCATGATGAAAAGTTTGAGAGCCTTACGGGCTACAGCTATTTATCAATGGGTGAAGAATCCTTCAGGATTAAATTGGCTAAGACCATTGACGGGCATTTGTATTATATGGCGGCTGTGGGTAGCTGGAATCTTGAGATTAATAAAGAATACCCACTAAAAGGAAACAGAGATCTTATTTTTGCGCATTTGGAGTTTGATGAAATTCCTGGTGATCAATATGCTGATGGTACGTTTCGTTTGACGAGGGGCAAGCCGTATCCTCAAGGAGTATTCGGTTTTTTTGAAGAAGGGGCTTTTTCGGCCTCGGGTGATTTTGAATTCCTAAAGGTTCGCGAATGATGTTGGTCTGATGCCGTACGGCAGACTCATAGAGCCTGCCGGTTTATTGGCTTTTGCATCACTCGTTAGTTTGAGTTTGCGTACCGCGCGTTTTATTAGTTGTGATCAATATCCAGCTTGCTAAATGTCACTTTCCCGCCTTCAGTGGTGTACCCGGTGTTGTCCTGCACATAGACCCCGGCCTTGAAGTACAGCGGTTTGTCGCGCCAGGTTGTGCTGATTTGCGTATCCCACTGATAACCTGCGGCGCTGATGCCCAAGGCGCCACCGGGGCTGAGGTGAATGAGGTAGTTGAACTCCTGGTCGAGTTTCACCCCGGTCGCCACGATGATCACCCGGCTTGTATCGTCATAGGGATGCATCCGGACCTTGGCAACGATATTGCCGGTACCTGTGCTGGTTTTGTATTGGTATTCGACCTTCACCAAAGGTTTCTGGCTTTGATAGGCATGGATCTGGCCGATGACGATCTTCCCGGAACTCGGCACCTGATTTACTGCCAGAGTGGCATACAACAAATTGTCAGCCTCCGGGTAGTACCAGTTTTTCAACGTGCCGTTGCTGTAGGTTTCACGTAATTCGGTGCGCGGATAAATCGCGTTTTCGGTACGGGAGCCGGTCACGGGCGCCCAGAAAAACAATGTGCCGGTGTCAGAGTGGAAGTATTGATCCTTGAAGCCGTCCACCAGCTTGGCGGTTTCGACGGTGTACGGCGGGCTGCCAACGGGAACGCTGAGGTTCCAGGTTGCGAGTTCGATCATGTCGGTTCTTCCACTTGGGTCATGCTGCACGGGCGTGCCAGAAGCTCTAGGCCGCACCTTTTAGGGCGGTCTTTATAAGCGTAGCGGGGGATTTTGTTAATGCCCGCCTGACGGGTGGTTGACGTCAACATCCTGTCGAAATGCCTTCTTCCGGGTTTTCATCGGACTGAGCGTTCGACCGTTAGTCGGTAAAAAGACACAATGATTAATTGATGGCTCACTGACACCTTCTGCTTTCGCAGAACCGGGTCTAGAGTGAAGTCACAGTATTTGTCCGGTTTTCACGAGAAACCGGCCTGACACCCCGCAATTAGAGAAGCAGCATGGAATGCGCGCAATCAACGCCAGTAGAAGGCGGCTCAACCCTTTTAGTCGTCGACGATTACCCTGAAAACCTGATCAGCATGCGCGCGTTGCTACAGCGCCAAGGCTGGCGGGTCATTACTGCCACCTCGGGTTTCGAGGCCCTCGGCTTGTTGCTTGAGCACGATATCGACCTGGTGCTGCTGGACGTGCAGATGCCGGGCATGGACGGTTATGAAGTGGCACGCCTGATGCGCGGTAGCCAGCGGACCCGTCTCACGCCGATCATTTTCCTGACCGCCAACGAACAGTCCCAGGACGCCGTGATCAAGGGCTATGCCAGTGGTGCGGTGGATTACCTGTTCAAGCCGTTCGACCCACAGATCTTCACGCCCAAGGTCCAGGCGTTGCTCGAGCACCAGCGTAACCGTCGGGCCTTGCAGCGCCTGAGTCATGATCTGGAAGCCGCCCGTGCCTTTAATGCGTCGGTGCTGGATAACGCAGCCGAAGGCATTCTGGTATTGGGTGAGGACGGCCTGATTCGTTTTGCCAATCCGGCGATGTCACGGTTGCTCAATGCCCCGGTGCAGGAACTGCAAGGCAAGGAGTTTCTGGACTACCTGCAAAAACCGCATATCCCGATCTGGGCCGATTCCGAGTTACTGGCCGGATACAAACGCGGCGAAACCCTGCGCCTGCACGATGCCCAGCTACGAACCGCGCCCGGCCAGCAGGTGCCGGTGGCCTTGTCCTGCGCACCATTGCCTGCCGAGCAACATGCGATGGTCGTGACCGTACTGGACATGTCGGTGGTGCGCCATCTGCATCAGCAACTGGAATTTCAGGCGGTCACCGATCCGCTGACCGGATTGCTCAATCGACGGGGTTTCTACCAGACCGTAGAGAACCTGCTGTTGCGCGGTGAGCGCTCGGACAGCTCCTGGGTCTTGATGTACCTGGACCTCGACGGCTTCAAGCGAGTCAATGATTCCCTCGGGCACGATGCCGGCGATCGGGTGCTGCGCTGGGTTTCCGAACAGTTGAAGGCCTGCCTGCGGCCCTTCGACATCCTGGCGCGGATGGGCGGTGACGAATTCACTGCGCTGCTGGATCTGGAGTTCCCCGAGCAGGCGGCGAAGATTGCCGAGAAGCTGATCGAGCGAGTGTCGATCTGTCAGCAGATCGACGGCCTCGATATCGTCCTGGGTGCCAGCATCGGCATTGCCACGTTCCCTGACTGTGGCGCCAATCTCGACGGAATGCTGCGGGCGGCCGATATCGCCATGTATGAAGCCAAGCGTGCCGGCCGCCAGCAATATCGCTTCTACGATCACGAAATGAATGGCCGGGCGCGCACGCGGCTGATGCTGGAAGAAAGTGTGCGCACGGCCATCGAGAACCGGGATTTCAATCTGGTGTATCAGCCTCAGGTTGCGATTGCCGACGGGCGGATTCGTGGCTTCGAAGCCTTGTTGCGCTGGCAGCACCCGAGCGTCGGCGATGTTCCTCCGGGACTGTTTTTGCCATTGCTGGAGGAGGCGCGGCTGATCAGTCGCCTGGGCAGTTGGATCTACCATCGCGGCGCCGGGCAACGCAAAGCCTGGGAGTCCCTGTTTGCCGAGGACCTGGTGCTCGGCGTCAGCTTGAGCAGTACGCAGTTCGGGTTGTCCAATCTGGTCACCGAGTTGCGCCAGGTGCTGGAGCGCCATGGCCTGCAACCGCGTCATCTGGAAGTCGAGGTCACAGAAGAGGCCTTGATGCACAACCCCGAAGAAGCCCGCAAGCAATTGCGCCTGCTGCACAATCTGGGCGTACGAGTGGCATTGGATGATTTCGGGGCCGGCCCCTGTTCCCTGAGCCACTTGCGCGACCTGGAGCTGGATACCCTCAAGATCGACCGCCATCTGATTGCCCGGTTGCCGGAGTCGGCAAAGGATGCGGCGCTGGTGCGCAGTGTGATCGACCTGTGCAGGCAGTTCGGGATGCTGGTGATTGCCGAAGGGGTGGAGACCCTCGCGCAGTATGAATGGTTGCAAGCCAACGGCTGTGAGTATGTGCAAGGTTTTCTGGTGGCCCGGCCGATGATGGCCGAAGACACGGGGGTCTTTGTCCAGCCGTTTGACTGGAGCGCGCTGGCTCGCTGAATTCGCTACACTGGCGGCCTTTCAGTGACCTGTATTGCCGTCCCGATGACCGTGTTGAAATATCTCCAGGCTTATCCCGCTACCTTGCAGGATCAGGTGCGTCAGCTGATCGCCGACGGTCGGCTGGGCGATTACCTGAGCCAGCGTTACCCGCAAAAGCACGGGGTGCAGAGCGACAAGGCGCTGTACACCTATGCCCTGGACCTCAAGCAGGAGTACCTGCGTAATGCTCCGGCCATCGACAAGGTGCTGTTCGACAACCGTCTGGACCTGACCCACCGCGCCCTTGGCCTGCACACCACGATTTCCCGGGTGCAGGGCGGCAAGCTCAAGTCCAAGAAGGAAATCCGCATTGCTTCACTATTCAAGGAAGCACCTTCCGAGTTCCTGAAAATGATCGTGGTGCATGAGCTGGCGCACTTCAAGGAATCGGACCACAACAAGGCGTTCTACAAACTGTGCGAACACATGCTGCCGGGTTATCACCAGGTGGAATTTGATGTGCGGGTGTACCTGACGTGGCGGGATCTGTAGCCGCTGCCGCAGGCTGCGATTTTATATGGAGCATCAGATGGACGTGAGCAAGACCAAGAGCAGCTTCTACCGCCGGTTGTACGTGGCGTACCTGATCGACAGCGGGCTGGCCAGCAGCGTCCCGACGCTGACCGAGGTCACCGGCATGCCCCGACGCACGGCACAGGACACCATCGCGGCGTTGGCGGATCTGGACATCATTTGTGAGTTCGAGCAGGAAGAAGGCGCGCGCAACCATGCGGGGCGCTATCGGATTCGCGAGTGGGGGGCGATTGATCGCGGTTGGATCGAGCGTAATCTGCGGCAGATCAAAGCGGTGTTGGAGTATCCCTGAGATTTGCGTTGCCTGAGCTGACGCCATCGCGAGCAAGCTCGCTCCCACACTGGATTGTGTTCACAACTCAAATCAACTGTGGGAGCGAGCTTGCTCGCGATAGGGCCTTCAAGGACGACGCATCCCGATGTGTGGAATGCCATCCTCGACATATTCCTCACCCGCCACGACAAAGCCATAGCGCCTGTAATACCCCTGCAAATGCGCCTGGGCCGATAGGTAGACCGGCAGGCCGGGCCAGTATTTTTCGATATGTTTCAATGCCTGCTCCATCAACTCGTGCCCCAGGCCTGCGCCGCGTGCCTGAGGGGCAGTGATCACCCGCCCGATCACCACGTCGCCGCCCTGTGATTGCGGGTCAAGCAAGCGCAGATAGGCCACCAGCTGGTTACCGTCCCAAGCCATCACGTGGCAGGTGTCGCCTTCCAGGTCCTGGCCATCAATATCCTGGTAAATGCATTTTTGCTCGATGACGAACACTTGCGCACGCAACTGCAAAATGGCGTACAGCTGCTCCTTGCCCAGGTCGCTGTGGTGTTTGCAGATCCAATCGACTGTCATGTTTTGATTCCCTGAAAACGTCGTTCCGATACTAAGCGCACTCACGCCAGAAGTCTTTATGGCGGAAGAATCTGTGACAAAGGCCAAAATGCCATCATTCATTTTTCGCGTGGATGTCTTCTTTGTGTAATCTGGATCGAAGCGCTGTGCTATGGCTTCGATGAGCTGATGTTGAGTACCCGGGTCTTGCCGTTACGGGGCCTTGGGGTTTTGGCTGAAAACACGCCGGGCAACTCGCCCGCTAAGGATTTTCTGGCATGCCGCGGTTGCATCGAGCTTTTGCCTTGATTGGGTTGCTGTTGCTGGTTCAGGGAGCGGCGGCAGAAAAACTGCGGTTGGTCGCTGATGCCTGGCCACCCTTTACCGATGCCACGCTCGTCAACGGTGGTTTGGCCACGGACATTGTCAGTACCGCGCTCGCCAGGGCCGGTTATGCCAGTGATTTCGAGCAGGTGCCCTGGGCACGGGCCTTGATGGGATTGGGCGAGGGCCGATACGACGTGCTGGTCAACGCCTGGTACACCGAGGAGCGGACCCGGCTTGGCCAGTTCTCCGGCGAGTACCTGCTCAATCGCGTGCGCTTTCTCAAGCGCAAAGACGCGCCCATCGAATTCAATAGCCTGCAGCAATTGCACACCTATCCGATTGCCGTCGTGCGTGGATACGCTTATTCGCCCCCGTTCGACAACGACGAGTCGTTGCAGAAAATCCCCGTGCACAGTTTCGCCATGGCGGTGCGCATGCTCGCGGCCGACCGGGTCAAGCTGACGCTGGAAGATGAATTCGTCGCCCGCTACTACCTGGCCCGTGAGTCGCCGACGGTGCGAAACGCCGTGGAATTCCTGCCCAAGCCATTGAGCGAGAACAGCCTGCATATCATGGTCAGCCTGAAGAATCCCGAGCATGCGCGGATCGTCGCCGGTTTCGACCGGGAGATCGCGGCGATGAAGGCGGACGGGAGTTATGAGAAGCTGATGAAGCAGCACGGGATGTGAGTGGGTTGAGCCAGTTTCTGTGTTGCTGCTGATGGCCTCATCGCGAGCAAGCTCCCACAGTAGATTTGCGTCGTTCACAAAACCAATGTGGGAGCGAGCTTGCTCGCGATGAGGCCCGCCCAGACACCACAGATCTCAATCCTCACTGGTATCCTTGATCAGATGCGCTGCCAACGTCCTCAGCGGCCCCAACTGCCGGCAGATCAGCGCCAGTTGTGTCTGCACCAACCGCTGACCCTCATCGATTTCATCCGGCATCTGTTCCAGTTCATTGGCCAGTGCTTCTTCTTCATCGCTCTGAATCTCGATCGAAGACTTGCTCGCCAGCCCTTGGGCGATCGCGTCGATGCTGGCGGCCAGTTTCACCCCGGCCCCTTCGATCAAGTGCTCACGCACGTCCGCCGGCAGTTGGGTTTCCCGGTGCGCGCCCAGGCCCGACAAGTAGCTCAGAAGCGTGTGCGACAGGACCAGGAAGCGGAAGCCTACGTCCGCTTCCTTTCGGAAATGTCCCGGCTCCATCAGCATGTTGGCCAGTGTGGTCGACAGCGCCGCGTCGGCGTTGTGCGCGTTGCGGCGGGCCAGGCGGTAGGCCAGGTCGTCGCTTTTGCCCGCCGCGTATTGCTGCATGATCTGGCGCAGGTAAATGCTGTTGCAGGTCAGCGTGTTGGCCAGCACCTTGTTCAGGCGTCGGCCCTGCCAGTCCGGCAGGAACAGGAACACTGCGAGGCCGGCGATCAGGCTGCCGAGCAAGGTATCGAACAGCCGTGGCAGGAACAGCCCGTAACCGTCACCCACCTGGTTGAAGCAGAACAGCACCATCAGGGTGATTGCCGCCGTCGCCAGGGTGTAGCGGGTGGTGCGGTTGGTAAAGAACACCACCCCGGCGGCAATGGCGAAACACGACTGGATCAGCGGGTTCGGGAATAGGTCGAACAGCGCCCAGGCCAGGGTCAGGCCGATGGCGGTGCCGATGATCCGCTGACCGAGTTTGCGGCGGGTGGCGCCGTAGTTCGGTTGGCAGACGAACAGCGTAGTAAGGATGATCCAGTAGCCTTGGGACGGGTGAATCAAATGCACCATGGCGTAGCCGATGCTCAAGGCCAGGGGCAATCGCAGGGCATGGCGGAACAGCAGCGAGGTCGGCGTCAGCTGCGTGCGCAAGCGCAGCCACACGTCTTTCAGGCTGCGCGGCGAACGGTCGAGCAGGCTGCTGTCGGTGGCGTCGGCCAAGGCGTCGGGGTTACTGGCATCGCTGAGCAAACGGTCGAGGGTACCGAGGTTGGCCGCCAGTGCCCGCAGTGAACGCAGCAAGCCGCGCCAGGCCGGGTTGCTCTGGATGCGCAGGTGTTCGAGAGAGGCATCCAGGTCGCTCAGGGCCTCGGCAAAACCGGCGTCATAGGTGAACGGCTGACGCATCTGGATCGATTCGGCCAGGGCCCGGCATGCCTTGCCTTGCTGGCGCAACAGGCGTTGGCAACGGAACAGCACATCGCTGTGGAAGAAGGCATCGGCCAAGGCGTTGTAAGGGTAGTGCGATGAGCTGGCGCGTTCGTGGATGTCCTGAGCGAGGAAGTACAGCTTGAGGTAGCGGCTGACTTTCGACCCCGGGCGACCGTTGCCGACCCGGTGCAGGATGATCTCCTTGGCGGCGTTCAGTGCCGCTACCACCCGGCCGTTCTGCTGGGCCAATTCCAGGCGCCGCGCCTCCACGTCCATCTGCCGGATCGGCTCGAACAGCGAGGATTTGAGCTTCAGGTAAAAGCCCAGCTCGCGGAACAGGCGCGCCAGGCTCTGTTGCACCGGCTGATTGGAAAACAGCGCCTGCCACAACACCGAGAGCACGCCGTACCAGGCAGCACCGGCCACCAACAGCAGGGGTTCGTGCCAGAAGTCGGTGACCGCGCCACCACGCTGGTCCACACCGATCATGGTGTAGACCGACAGGATCAGCGTCGCCGAGGCAATCGCGCCATAGCGCTCGCCGAGGGCGCCGAGCATGGTCAGGCAGAATGCGGCCAGGGCGAAGGCAATGATGAAGAGGTAGGGGTAGGGGAAGAGCAGTTCGACGGACAGAGCGGCAACCGCGAAACACACCAGCGTCACCGCCAGTGCGTTGAGACGGCCCTGCCAGCTGTCGTCGGTCTCGGCCAGGGCACTGGCGATAATCCCCAGGAACAAGGGGATCAGCAGGCCCATTTCATCCTGATACCAACACAGCGCCATGGTGCCGGTCAGGGCAATGAATACCCGCACGCTGTAGCTGAATTTATCCAGCGCCCAAAGGCGACGCAGAGACTGGCGGAACGAAGTCGATGACATGAAATGCGAAGGCCTTCCGAGGCAATGACGCTAAATTGAGCCACTAATGACGCCGACGCAATGGCGTCGATCACATCAGACAGCAAAATCTGTTCCTTGATACCACACGTATTCAATGTAGGAGCGAGCCTGCTCGCGATGAGGCCGGTACATTCAATATTGATGTCGACTGTTAGGCCGCTATCGCGAGCAGGCTCGCTCCTACAGGTTTTGGGTTGGATCAGACGTACTGCGCAGCTGCGTAGCCCGATGCCCACGCCCACTGGAAGTTGAACCCGCCCAGATGCCCGGTCACGTCCAGCACTTCACCGATGAAGTACAGCCCCGGGCTTTTCAGCGACTCCATGGTCTTGGACGACACTTCATTGGTGTTGACCCCACCCAGGGTCACCTCGGCGGTGCGATAGCCTTCGGTGCCGGCGGGCACGACTTTCCAGCTCGCCAGTTTTTCCGCGATATCGGCCAGTTCCGCGTGGGTGTACTGCTTCATCGGTTTGGAGGCGAACCAGTTGTCCGCCAACAGATTGGCCATCTTTTTGGTGAAAATTTCACCGAGCAGGGTTTTCAGCTCGCTGTTGGGACGTTCGGCCTGTTGCTGTTGTAGCCAGCCCGGTACGTCGTGATCCGGCAGCAGATTGATCTCGACGGTATCGCCGGATTCCCAGAACGACGAGATCTGCAATATCGCCGGGCCGCTGAGGCCGCGGTGGGTGAACAGGATGTTCTCGCGGAAGCTCTGGTCGTTGCAGCTCACCAGGCAATCCACCGATGTACCGGACAGCTCGGTGCACAAGGCCTTGAGCTGATCGGTGATGGTGAACGGCACGAGACCGGCGCGGGTCGGCAGCAACTCGTGGCCAAACTGCCTGGCGACCTGGTAACCGAAACCGGTGGCGCCCAGGGTCGGGATCGACAGGCCGCCGGTGGCGATTACCAGGGATTCGCAGGTGATTTGGTCGAGTGTCGTGTCCAGCAGGTAACCGCTTTCGAGCTTCTCGATGGTCTGGATCGAGGTGTCCAGGTGCAGGCTGACGCCGACCTGTTCGCACTCGTTGAGCAGCATTTCGAGGATGTCGCTGGATTTGTTATCGCAGAACAACTGGCCGAGTTTTTTCTCGTGGTACGGCACGCCGTGCTTGGCCACCATGCCGATGAAGTCCCACTGGGTGTAACGGGCCAGGGCAGATTTGCAGAAGTGTGCGTTCTGCGAGAGGAAATTGCCCGGTTCTGTGTACATGTTGGTGAAATTACAGCGGCCACCGCCCGACATCAGGATTTTCTTGCCGGCCTTGTTGGCATGGTCGAGCAACAATACCTTGCGCCCACGCCCGGCGGCGGTCAGTGCACACATCAACCCTGCGGCGCCAGCGCCAATGATCACGACTTCGGTAGAGCGCAAAACGGTGTCCTCACACAAGAGCTGATCTGGAATGCAATCAAATGTGGGAGCTGGCCTGCCGGCGATGGCATCGACTCGGTTTGCCAGTCAGACCGAGTCGATGCCATCGCTGGCAGGCCAGCTCCCACAGGGGCCGCGGCGATCTTAGAGGATACGAACGCGCAACGAACGGCCCTTGATCTTGCCATCGTTCAAACGCTGCAAGGCCTGCTTGGCGACGCCGCGCTCCACGGCCACATAGGCCTGGAAGTCGAAAATCGCGATCTTGCCGACCTGGGCGCCGGGGATGCCGGCGTCACCGGTCAGTGCGCCAAGAATGTCGCCCGGGCGAACCTTGTCCTTGCGGCCGGCAGCGATGCACAGGGTGCTCATCTGCGGCAACAGCGGGCCGCCACCCTTGGAGGTGAGGTTGTCCACCTGGTCCCAGGTCAATGGGGTCTTCTGCAATTGCTCGATGGCCTGGGCGCGCTGTGCTTCGGACGGCGCCACCAGGCTGATGGCGAGGCCTTTCTCACCGGCGCGACCGGTACGGCCGACGCGGTGAATGTGGATTTCCGAATCACGGGCCAGCTCGACGTTGATCACCATGTCCAGAGAGTCGATATCGAGGCCACGGGCCGCGACGTCAGTCGCCACCAGCACCGAAGTACTGCGGTTGGCGAACATCGCCAGCACCTGGTCGCGGTCACGCTGTTCCAGATCGCCGTGCAGGCCGACGGCGGAGATGCCTTTGGCGGTCAGGTGATCGACGGTTTCCTGAACCTGCTGCTTGGTGTAGCAGAAGGCCACGCAGGAGGCCGGGCGGAAGTGGCCAAGAACCTTGGTCACTGCGCTCATGCGGTCATCCGGGGAAATCTCGTAGAAGCGCTGTTCGATCTGCGTGTCGTCGTGGAACGCCTCGGCCTTCACCTGCTGCGGGTTGCGCATGAACTTCGAGGCCAGCTGCTTGATGCCTACCGGGTAGGTGGCGGAGAACAACAGGGTCTGGCGACGCTCCGGGGCCTGCATGATGATTTCTTCGATGGAATCGTAGAAACCCATGTCGAGCATGCGGTCGGCTTCGTCGAGGATCAGGGTGTTCAGGCCGTGAAGGACCAGCGAACCTTTGCGCAGGTGCTGCTGGATGCGCCCCGGGGTGCCGACGATGATGTGCGCGCCGTGTTCCAGCGAAGCGATCTGCGGGCCGAGGGACACGCCGCCGCACAGGGTCAGGACCTTGATGTTGTCTTCGGCACGGGCCAGGCGACGGATTTCCTTGGCGACCTGGTCAGCCAGCTCGCGGGTCGGGCACAGGATCAACGCCTGGCAACCGAAGTAACGCGGATTGATCGGGTTCAGCAGGCCGATGCCGAAGGCGGCGGTCTTGCCGCTGCCGGTCTTGGCCTGGGCGATCAGGTCCATCCCCTTGAGGATCACCGGCAAGCTTTGCGCCTGGATCGGCGTCATCTGGGCATAACCGAGGGAGTCGAGGTTAGCCAGCATGGCGGCGGACAGCGGCAAAGTATTAAATTCGGTGGCGATGGTGGTCACGGGACTGGCCTGCAAAACAAAATGTCGCGCAGTGTACCAGTCCAGTGGCCATTCGCCCTAAGGCTCTATGTGTTCTTCCGGACGCTTAACTCGCCGTCCGTCATTTTTTGACAGTTGCGAGAAGATCGTCGCGGCCAGCATCGCCATGATTCCCACGGTCACGAAGGTCAATTGGAATGCCCCCAGGACCGTGTCCACGCCATCATTGCCAATTTCCGCGGTAAAGCCACCGAGCAGCGCACCCGCGCAGGCAACCCCCAAGCTCAGGGACAACTGTGCGACCACCGACAGCAAACTGTTGCCGCTGCTGGCGCTGGCGTCGTCGAGGTCGATCAGAGTCACGGTGTTCATCGCGGTGAACTGCAAGGAGTTGATCGCCCCGAGGATCGCCAGCAGGCAAAGCAGCAGCCAGTACGGCGTCTGCTCGCTGACCAGGCCCATGCTCGCCAGCATGATCCCCAGCGCCAGGGTATTGCCGGTGAGCACGATGCGGTAACCCAGGCGCTCGATCAGCGGCCGCGCCACCCACTTGGCGATCATCGCCGCCGCCGCCAGCGGCAACATGCTCATCCCGGCTTGGGACGGCGAATAGCCCAGCGCCACTTGCAGCAGCAACGGCACCAGAAAGGGCAGGGCGCCGCTGCCGAGGCGGGCGAACAGATTGCCGAGAATGCCGACGGCAAAGGTTCGGGTCTTGAACAGCGACGGCGCGAACAACGGGTTTTCGATATGCCCGGCGCGCAACCAGTACGCCGCCAGGCACGCCATCCCGCCAAACAGCAGCAACATCACCCGAAGGTGCGGCAAGTGCAGTTCGCCCAGGCCCTCCATGGCGATAGTGATCAGAATCATCGCCGCGCCAAACAGCACGAAACCCAGGCTATCGAAACGGGTGCGCTCGGAACCGCGCAGGTCCGGGATGAATTTCCACACGGCGTAGCAACCGACCAGCCCCACCGGCAGGTTGATCAGGAAGATCCAGTGCCAGGTCAGGTACTGCACCATCCAGCCGCCCATGGTCGGGCCGATCAACGGACCGAGCAGCCCGGGAATGGTGATGAAGCCCATGATCCGCACCAGTTCCGAGCGCGGGTAGGCGCGCAACACCACCAGCCGCCCGACCGGCAACATCAACGCGCCGCCCAGGCCCTGGATCACCCGGGCGCCGATCAACATGCTCAGGCTGCTCGACAATGCGCAGAGCAGCGAGCCGAGGCTGAACAGCAAAATCGCGCTGAAGAAGATTTTCCGGGTGCCGAAGCGATCGGCGATCCAGCCGGACGCGGGAATCAGCAAGGCGACCGTGAGCATGTAGGCGATGATCACGCCCTGCATGCGCAATGGATCTTCTGCGAGGTCCCGGGCCATGGCGGGCAGGGCGGTGTTGAGGATCGTCCCGTCGAGGGACTGCATGAAGAAGGCAATGGCGACGACCCAGGGTATCCAGCGGGCGGTCACAGCGTCGAGAGGTGGGCGGTTGGGCATGGGACCCCTTGTCAGTGTGAGCTTTACTCCGTTCCTGCAGGAGCGAGCCTGCTCGCGATGAATGTGAAGGCGCTGCGTTTTTCCAGGCAGCACGCGTCATCGTTCACGACCATCGCGAGCAGGCTCGCTCCTACAGGGGTAGGCGTGTTTACAGTGTCAAAGTTAGTCGGCTGACCAGCGCCCCAGGCAACAACGCCGAAGCCGTCGCCCGCTGACTATAGGTACTCGCCGACAGCAACATTTCGCGCTCCTCGGTCAACGCTTCCAGCTGTGAACCGAGCAGGCTGAACGCACTGTCATCGAAACGCATGGTGCTTACCGGTGCCTGAATCTCGCCGTTCTCGACCCAGAATGTGGCAAACCGGGTCATGCCGGTCAGGCGTGCGGCCGGTTGATCCGAGAAGTTCAGGTACCACAGGTTGCTGATGTACAACCCCGTGCCCAATTGCTTGAGGATGTCCGCGTCAGGCAATGCCCCGGCCTTCATGTTCAACGCGCTCGGCGATTCACCACCGCTGGCGCCATTGGCGGTCAAGCCGTATTCGGCGGCGCTGCGCGAGCTGACCAGTTGTGCCCCGGCCTTACCGTCGACGATCAACTTAAGATCGTTGCGTGGATAACCTTCATCGGAAAACGCCGGGCTCAGCGAGCCGCTGACTTTTTCATCCAGCGAGACCAGCGGGCTGAACGCGCTGTCGCCACCGTAGAGCTTTTGCAGCGGGCTGCTTTTGCTGGCAATCGACTGTGCCGAGAAACCACCCCAGCACAGCATGCCCATGATTTCTTCCAGCGCCGCCGGTGCCAGGTAGGCGCGGTATTGGCCGGGCGGCAAAGTGCGCAGCGGCCGGCCCAGAAACTCAAGCTGTTCGCGGGCCTGCTGGAAGCGTCTGGCAAAGCCTTCGCTGTTCCAGTCGTGCCCGGCGTAGCTGGCTTTCACGGCCTGGCCGTTCTCGTGGAACAGGCTGAAGTCGAAGTTGAAACTGTTGGCCTGATGCCAGCCAAAGGCGCCCGAAGAACTGGCAAAGCCACGACTGATCGGGCCGGCAGCGTAGAACCCGACAAGGTCCAGGCCTTCGGCGGCCTGGGTGATTTGCGCGACGACCTGCTCGGTGTCCGGCAGCGGGTGCGACTGCACGTTGTTGCTCTGCCAGCCGTTGTGGTTGAGCAGCAGGTACGGGTCCGCAGGCAGCAGTGGCAGGGTTTCACGCAACTGTTGCAGACCTTCGCTCAGGCGCTGCGCATCCACCTGCGGATCGCCGGCCAGGGTGATGTGCAGGTCGGCATGGCGGCCTTCGTTGATCAGTTTCAGGCCGATACTCGCCTGCTGCACCTGACCGGCCTGACGCACCTTGGCATGGTTGAATCGTACGAAGGCCGACGATTCTGCGGCGTAGCTGAGGGTGAACTGCTCGGGCTCGAGAAGCGCCTCACGCAAGCTGTTGACCAGCGCCTTGAACGACGCGGACTGGCTGTTTGAAGGATTCATCAGGCGTCTCCTCCGAATACATCAACGTTGCTGAACACGCAGGCCGGTGATGCGTGGCCGACGCGGATCACCTGGTTCGGTTCACCCTTGCCGCAGTTCGGTGTGCCGAGGACCTTCAAGGTACTGGCATCGCCGACGGCGCTGAGGCTCTTCCAGAATTGCGCGGAGATGCCCCGGTAGTTGGGGTTCTTCACCACGCCCTTGAGTTCGCCATTTTCGATCAGTTGGCCCCATTCGCAGCCGAACTGGAATTTGTTGCGCGCATCGTCGATCGACCATGAGCGGTTGGTCGACATCAGCACGCCGTGTTCGATGCCGCCGATCAGCTGTTCGATGGACCGATCGCCCGGCTCGATGTTGAGGTTGGCCATGCGGTCGATCGGCGGGCGGTTCCAGCCACAGGCACGGCTGTTGGCGACACCGTCCATGCCGGCACGGAATTGCGATAACGCGCCGCCCAGCGGACGCAGCAACAGGCCTTCGCGGATCAGGAACTGTTTGCTGGCAGGCGTTCCGTCGTCGTCATGGCCATAGCTGGCGAGCTCTTCGGGGATGTCCGGGTCGAAGGTCACGTTGAGCAGGCCGGAGCCGTATTGCAGGCGGCCGAAATCGCAGGCAGTGACGAAACTGGTGCCGGCGTAATTGCGCTCGTCGCCGAGGATGCGGTCCAGTTCCAGTGGATGGCCGATGGACTCGTGGATCTGCAGCATCATCTGGTCGGGCATCAACAGTAGGTCGCGTTTGCCTTGCGGGGTATTCGGCGCCAGGAGCAATTGCAGGGCCTGATCGGCCACCTGGGCTCCGGCACCGATCAGGCCGCAGCGGCTGATGACGTCCGCCGCGCCTTGCTGACCGAAGTTCTCGCGGCCAAGGCTGCGGGTCTGGCTGTCGCTGCCGTCGTAGGCCGTGACGTCCAGGCCGGGGTACACAAAGCGTTGGGCCTGGCGCAGTTCGGCACCGGCGCTGTTGAGGTAGATCTGCTCGACGTGGGTGATACCGAGGCTGACCTGCCAGTTCACCAGGCGGTCATCCTTGGGCACTGCGGCGGATTCGGCGCCGAGCAACTGGTAGCAGTCGCTCAGGGACGGGAAAGCCTGAGCGAGGTTGGGTGAAAAGTAATCGGCGCGGTCGCTGGAAACGGCTTGCTCGCGCAGGTCCAGCAAGGCGTGGGGCTTGAGTCGACGGGCCTGGAGTTCGGCGCGTTCGAGGGCGGCTTGCAGGCCCTGTTGCGATAGGTCGTTGGTGGCCGCGTAGGCTTCGACGCCATTGACCCGCACGGTCAGCATCGCCCCTTCGTCACGGCTCAGGCTCGGCGGTTCGGCGACGTTCTTGCGCACCGACAGGTACTGCCCGGATTCGCGCACATAACGCAGGGAAAAAAATTCGGCACCCGTGCGCAAGGCAGCGAAGCGCTGCTTGAGCTGGGGATGGAAATCGAACATTCGTGAACCTCCTGGAAATGGAGTGGCGATGGCGCGGTGCTGCGAGGAGAGGGGTGAAACGATTGCGTGGCGCTAGATTAGGCCTGCAAGGGGGGGAGGATCAAGTGAAGAGGGGTGTGGTAGGCATTACTGTGAATCAGGGAGAGGTGCGCTGATTTGTAGGGCCTCATCGCTGGCAGGCCAGCTCCCACATTTGATCTTCAGTGTTCACAAAATATGTGTTCACTACCGATCCCCTGTGGGAGCTGGCCTGCCAGCGATTAGCCGTAACGCGGTGTAACGCCTTAAGCGATCTGGCTCACTTCCCGCACCGGCTTGCCCTTCACCGGCGCTTCACCCGCCACATAGTAAGTGGCGGTGCTGCGCGGCAACGGCTTGCGGCCACGGATCTTGTCGGCGATTTTCTCGGCCATCATGATCGTTGGTGCGTTGAGGTTGCCGGTGGTGATGATCGGCATGATCGACGCATCGACCACCCGCAGGCCTTGCATGCCATGCACGCGACCTTCGCCATCGACCACGGCCATTTCGTCGGTGCCCATCTTGCAGGAGCAGGACGGGTGGAACGCGGTTTCGGCGTGTTCGCGGATGAACTTGTCCAGTTGCTCGTCGCTCTGCACGTCGATGCCCGGGCTGATCTCGCGACCACGGAAGGCGTCCAGTGCAGGTTGCTGCATGATTTCCCGGGTCAGGCGGATGCCGTCGCGGAATTCCTGCCAGTCCTGCTCGGTGGCCATGTAGTTGAACAGGATGCTCGGGTGCTGGCGCGGGTCCTTGGACTTGGCCTGGATGCGCCCGCGGCTTGGCGAACGCATGGAGCCCATGTGCGCCTGGAAACCGTGCTCTTTCACACCGTTGCTGCCGTTGTAGTTAATCGCTACCGGCAGGAAGTGGTACTGGATGTTCGGCCATTCGAATTCCGGACGGGTACGGATGAAACCGCCGGCTTCGAACTGATTGCTGGCGCCAATGCCGGTGCCGTTGAACAGCCACTCGGCACCGATGGCCGGCTGGTTGTGCAAGAGCAGCGACGGGTACAGCGAGACCGGTTGGGTGCAAGCGTATTGCAGGTACAACTCAAGGTGATCCTGCAGGTTTTCACCGACGCCCGGCAGGTCGTGGACCACCGGAATGTCGAGCTTGTTCAGCAGTTCGGCCGGGCCGACGCCGGAGCGTTGCAGGATCTGCGGCGAAGCGATGGCGCCGGAGCACAGCAGCACTTCCTTGCGCGCCTTGACCTCAACGCGCTCTTCAGCGGCGCCGACCAGGTAACGCACGCCGACCGCACGCTTGCCTTCGAACAGGATCTTGTCGGTCAGGGCGTGGGTGACGATGGTCAGGGTCGAACGCTTCTTGGCCACGTCCAGGTAACCACGGGCGGTGGAGGCACGACGACCTTTGGGTGTCACGGTGCGGTCCATCGGGCCGAAGCCTTCCTGCTGGTAGCCGTTCAAGTCTTCGGTACGCGGGTAACCGGCTTGCACGCCGGCTTCAACCATGGCGTGGAACAGCGGGTTGTTGCCGGCTTTCGGCGTGGTCACGCTGACCGGACCATCGCCACCGTGGTAGTCGTTCGGGCCGATGTCACGGGTTTCCGCTTTACGGAAATACGGCAGGCAGTCCAGGTACGACCAGTCTTCCAGGCCTGGCAGTTTCGCCCAGCCGTCGTAGTCCATGGCGTTGCCGCGGATGTAGCACATGCCGTTGATCAGCGAGGAACCACCCAGGCCCTTGCCGCGACCGCATTCCATGCGACGGCCATCCATGTGTGGTTCTGGGTCGGTTTCGTAGGCCCAGTTGTAGCGACGGCCTTGCAGCGGGAACGCCAGGGCGGCCGGCATCTGCGTGCGGAAGTCGAAACGGTAGTCCGGGCCGCCCGCTTCGAGCAGCAGGACGGTGACGCCGGCGTCTTCGGTCAGACGAGTCGCCAGGGTGTTACCGGCCGAGCCGGCACCGATGATGATGTAGTCGAATTCTTGGGACATTGAATGCACCCTCTTTGATGTTGGTCAGGTCTGGCCTTGGCGAGTGCTGTGCACTCGATCGCCAGCAGGCTGGCTCCCACAGGAGTACGCGTTCCAATGTGGGAGCCAGCCTGCTGGCGATGACGGCCTCGCAGGCGAAGCGGATATCGCCTTAGAACACCGAGACGTAATCGCCCAGCTCGACCTGTACCGATTTGATGCGGGTGAAGTTGTTCAGCGAACTGATGCCGTTCTCACGGCCGACACCCGACTGTTTGTAGCCGCCAACCGGCATCTTCGCGTCGGACTCGCCCCAGGCGTTGATCCAGCAGATGCCGGCTTCCAGTTGATGAATCACGCGGTGCGCGCGGTTCAGGTCCTTGGTGACGATACCGGCAGCCAGGCCGAAGTCGGTGTCGTTGGCGCGGCGGATCACTTCTTCCTCGGTTTCGTAGGACAGGATCGCCATCACCGGGCCAAAGATTTCTTCACGCACGATGGTCATGTCGTCGGTGCAGTCGGTGAACACGGTCGGCGCCACGAACGCACCCTTGGCGAATTCGCCGTCGGTCAGGCGCTCACCGCCGCACAGCAGGCGGGCACCTTCTTCCTTGCCCTTGGCGATGTAGCCCAGCACGCTTTCCATGTGCGCAAAGCTGACCAGCGGACCGAAGTTGGTGTTTTCGTCTTCCGGGTTGCCGATGCGGATGCGTGCAACGCGCTCGGCGATCCTGGCTTCGAAAGCGGCCTTCAGGTGAGCCGGTACGAACACGCGAGTGCCGTTGGTGCAGACCTGGCCGGAGCTGTAGAAGTTGGCCATCATCGCGGTGTCGGCGGCGCGATCGAGGTCGGCGTCGTCGCAGATGATCAGCGGGGATTTGCCGCCCAGTTCCATGGTCACGTCCTTGAGCGAAGAGCTCGAAGCGCTGGCCATGACTTTCTTGCCGGTGTCGGTGCCGCCGGTGAACGAAACTTTCTCGATGCGCGGGTGCTCGGTCAACCAGGTGCCGACTTCACGGCCGCTGCCGGTCAGGACGTTGAACACACCGTTTGGCACGCCGGCTTCGGTGTAGATCTCGGCCAGTTTCAGGGTGGTCAGCGAGGTGACTTCGCTTGGCTTGAAGATCATCGCGTTACCGGCCGCCAGGGCTGGCGCGGATTTCCACAGGGCGATCTGGATCGGGTAGTTCCATGCGCCGATACCGGCCACGACGCCCAGCGGCTCGCGACGGGTGTAGACGAACGAAGTGGTGCGCAGCGGAATCTGCTCGCCTTCGATGGCCGGTACCAGGCCTGCGTAGTACTCCAGCACGTCAGCGCCGGTGACGATGTCGACGTAGCGGGTTTCAGAGTAGGCCTTGCCGGTGTCCAGGGTTTCCAGGGCGGCCAGTTCGTCGTTGCGCTCGCGCAGGATTTCCACGGCACGACGCAGGATGCGCGAACGCTCCATGGCGGTCATGGCGGCCCAGATTTTCTGGCCCTTCTCGGCGCTGACGACGGCACGCTCGACGTCATCGAAGGTCGCACGTTGCACTTTTGCGAGGACTTCACCGTTAGCCGGGTTGATGGCTTCGAAAGTGGCGTCGCTGCTGGCGTCGCTGTACGCGCCATCGATGTAGAGTTTTTGCAGTTCGAAACGGGCCATAAAGTCCTCGCAAGAGCATTAAGTGGCTGGCGCGGTTCGGTGGTTGAGCGTTTATGTGTGCTCTAACTCACCCGCTTTGCCAGTTGGGTATCCATGTATTCGTAAGCAATCTGTTGCGCCTGCTCGGTGTCGAAAGCGTCTCCCGACAGCGCGCCGCGCAACCACAAGCCGTCAATCAACGCTGCCAGGCCTCGGGCGGCACTGCGCGCATCCTTGAGCGGCAGCACACGGCGGAACTGGCAGCACAGGTTGGAATACAGGCGGTGATCGTTGATCCGCTGCAACCTGTGCAAAGACGGCTGGTGCATGCTGGTGGCCCAGAAGGCCAGCCAGGTTTTCATTGCCGGGCCATTGACCTGGCTGGCGTCGAAGTTGCCTTCGATGATCACCTGCAGATGTGCCCTCGGGCTGTCGTCTGTCAGCGCCAGTCGGCGCAGGGTGACGTTCTCGCTCAGGACGGCCATCAGGTACCCCATGGTGGCGGCAATCAGGCCGTTCTTGTCCTGAAAGTAGTGACTGATGATGCCATTCGAGACACCGGCCAAACGGGCGATCAGCGCAATGCTGGCGTCCCCCATTCCGACCTGATCGACGGCCTGCAAAGTGGCTTCGATCAATTGCTGGCGACGGATGGGTTGCATACCGACCTTGGGCATCTTGCACATCTCCTTAGGCCTTCCGGTGGACGTACGACGGCAACCGGGTTGAAGGCCAGTCTATTTTGTTTTGATTGAACGTTCAATCAACAAAGAATAAGATCTGCGACAAATCGTCGCTGCCTGCAGATTTTTCCTATATGTAGCGGCGGAAAAAACGACTTCCGAAACTGCTCGAAACCTACGCGCTGCGGCGCTCCAGGGGTTTCGGGCTTTTTTCGGGCTGTCTTTATATCACCCGCCGGTCGGCTGCCCACTAACCGATTGGTCGGGTAACCCGTTTGCCTTGCGTTCTTCTCTCGCACTGCCCGGAGCATCTGTGCCATGAGTTCTGCCTCGCTAATAAAGACCCCACCCGAGAAGGTGACGGTCAACGGTTGGGTGTTCTACACCTCTACCGCGTTGATTCTGTTGTTGACCGCCATTCTGATCATCGCCCCGCAAGAGGCCGGCAGAATGCTGGGTACGGCGCAAGCCTGGTTGTCCCGCAGCTTCGGCTGGTACTACATGGTGGTGATTGCCGCCTATCTGATTTTTGTCGTCGGCCTGGCGTTTTCGTCCTACGGCAAACTGAAACTGGGCAGCAAGGACGACACCCCGGACTTCAGCTACGGCGCCTGGGCGGGAATGCTGTTCTCCTCGGGTATCGGCATCTCGCTGCTGTACTTCGGCGCGTCGGAGCCCCTGGACCATTACTTCAACCCGCCGGAAGGCGTGGCCGGCAGCAACCTTGCCGCCCGTCAGGCCGTTCAACTGACGTTCCTGCACTGGGGCTTGCATGGCTGGGCGATCTACGCGCTGGTAGGTTTGGCCGTGGCGTACTTTGCCTACCGGCATAACCAGCCGCTGGCGTTGCGTTCGGCGTTGTATCCGCTGGTGGGCGAGCGTTGGGTCAAGGGCGCGGCCGGACACGCGGTGGACGGCTTCGGCATGTTCGTGACCCTGCTGGGCCTGGTGACGAACCTGGGGATCGGTTCGCTGCAAGTGTCATCGGGGCTGGAAAACCTGTTCGGCATGGAACACAGCAACACCAACCTGCTGATCGTGATCATCGTGATGAGCACCGTGGCGACCATCGCTGCCGTGTCGGGCGTGGAAAACGGTATCCGCCGTCTGTCCAACCTCAACATCGTGCTGTTCAGCGGCCTGCTGATTTTCGTGCTGTTGTTCGGCCCGACCCTGCACCTGCTCAACGGCTTCGTGCAAAACGTCGGTGACTACCTGAACGGCGTGGTGCTCAAGACCTTCGATCTGTATGTGTACGAAGGCGACAGTGAGAAGTCCGACCGCTGGCTCGGCCTGTGGACCCTGTTCTACTGGGCCTGGTGGATTTCCTGGGCGCCATTCGTGGGCATGTTCATCGCGCGTATTTCCCGTGGTCGCACCGTGCGCGAACTGGTGGCCGGTGTGCTGCTGATTCCGCTGGGCTTCACCCTGGCGTGGCTGTCGATCTTCGGTAACTCGGCTTTGGACCTGGTGATGAACCATGGGGCGGTGGAGCTCGGAAAGACTGCGCTGGAACAGCCGTCCATGGCGATCTACCAGTTGCTTGAGCATTACCCGGCGTCGAAGGTTGTGATCGGCGTGTCGATCTTTGTCGGTTTCGTGCTGTTCCTGACCCCGGCGGACTCCGGCGCGGTGATGATGGCCAACCTTTCGTGCAAGGGCGGCAATGTCGATGAGGATGCGCCGCACTGGCTGCGGATTTTCTGGTCGGCGGTGATCACCCTGGTGACCATCGGCCTGCTGTTCGCCGGCAACTTCGAAGCCATGCAAACCATGGTAGTGCTGGCCGGTCTGCCGTTCTCGGTGGTGCTGGTGTTCTTCATGTTCGGCTTGCACAAGGCCATGCGCCAGGACGTGCAGATCGAACAGGAGCAAGCGGAGCTAGCAGCGCGCGGTCGCCGTGGTTTCAGCGAGCGTTTGACCCAACTGGACTTGCAACCGAGCCAGTCGGTGGTGCAGCGCTTCATGGACAAGCACGTGAGCCCGGCGCTGGAAGACGCGACGGCGCAAATGCGTGCTCAAGGCCTGCAAGTGCAGACACTGCTGGGCAAGTCCAAACGTTGCATGGGCGTACGGGTGGAGATGGAAGAGGGCAACCCTTTCGTCTACGAAGTGAGCCTGGATGGCTACCTGGCCACACCGACCGAGTCGGCGCAGTCCGATGAAGCACGTCAGCGTTTCTATCGCGCCGAGGTGTACCTGCACAACGGCAGCCAGGACTACGACTTGATGGGCTTCACCCAGGATCAGATCACCCGTGACGTGCTCGATCAGTTTGAAAGCCATCGGCAGCTCCTTGGCCGGGTTTACAGCTAAGGTGTGAGTGACGCGGTGTTTCAGTCAGAAGCTCCGCGTCGGCATCATCGCCAGCAGGCTGGCTCCCACATTGGATGCATTCCCCTGTGGGAGCCAGCCTGCTGGCGATGGGGCCTTCAACTTCAACACAGCAGCGCCCGCTGTCCCGATAAACAAAAACGCCGCGATTCTATCGCGGCGTTTTTGCATCTGTTGCCTTACCCCAGGTTCTTGCCGAGCAGTGCGTGATACAGCTCGCTGTCGCCAAGGATCCCCACCACCTTGTTGTTGTCGTGCAGCACCAGCTTGTTGCCGGTCTGATAACGAATCTGCAACGCGTCGCGCATGCCGATGCTGGAGTCCACCAGAGTCGGCTTGCGTTCCAGGCCTTCGACGGCTTGCCCAGGCATCCAGTTCTGCAGGTCCATGTTCGAGCCGTTCTTGCGTGCGCCTTTGATGGTGTTGCCTTCAGCCAGGTCCAGCCACGAATCGCCGCCCGGATCGAGACATACCGAACCGTTGATGCGTTTGCAGTTGTCCAGGCTGCGCATCAGGCTGCGGCCGCACAGCACGTTCAACGGGTTGGTGTGGGCTACGAAGGTCCGCACGTAATCGTCCGCAGGGTTGAGGACGATTTCTTCCGGTTTGCTGTACTGGATGATCCGGCCGTCCTTCATGATCGCGATACGGCTGCCGAGTTTCAGCGCTTCATCAAGGTCGTGGCTCACGAAGACGATGGTCTTGTGCAACTTGCGTTGCAGTTCCAGCAGCTCGTCTTGCAGGCCCTGGCGGATCAGCGGGTCGAGGGCCGAGAACGGTTCGTCCATCAGCAGAATGTCGGCGTCCATCGCCAGCGCACGGGCCAGGCCCACGCGTTGCTGCATGCCACCGGACAGCTCATCGGGTTTCTTGTTGCGCCACTGGGCCAGGCCCACCAGCTCAAGCTTTTCGTCCACCAGTTTGCGTCGTTCCTTTTCCGGACGACCCTGCATTTCCAGGCCAAAGCTGATGTTCTCGCGCACCGTCAGCCAAGGCATCAGGGCGAACTTCTGGAACACCATCGCGATGCGCTTGGTGCGCATCATTTTCAGTTCCGCCGGGGTACAGGAGGCAATGTCGATCTGCTTGCCTTCGTGTTCGACGAACAACTTGCCACGGCTGACGGTGTTGAGGCCGTTGATGCAGCGCAACAGGCTGGACTTGCCGGAACCGGACAGGCCCATCAGTACGCAGATCTCACCTTTTTCGATATCCAGGCTGGCCTTTTCGACCCCCACGATCTGCCCGGTCTTTTTCAGGATCTCGTTACGGGTCATGCCTTGATCCAGCAGCTTGAGCGCCTCGCGTGGATCCCTGGAGAAGATAACGTCAACGTTATCAAAGCGAATAATGCTCATGCATCACCCCCTACTTTGGCGTCGGGTTGTTTGCAGATACGGTCGAGCATGATCGCCAGCAGTACGATCGCCAGGCCTGCTTCGAAGCCCAAGGCGATATCAGCAGTGTTCAGTGCGTTGACCACCGGTTTGCCCAAGCCATCGGCACCCACCAGTGCCGCGATCACCACCATCGAAAGAGACAGCATGATGCACTGGGTGATGCCGGCCGCGATGCTTGGCATGGCGTGGGGCAGTTCGATCCTTGAGAGCAATTGGCGACGCGAGCAGCCGAAGGCCTTGCCGGCGTCCATCAATTCTTCCGGAACATCGCGGATACCCAGGTAGGTCAGGCGGATCGGCGCAGCGATGGCGAACACTACCGTGGAGATCAGGCCCGGAACCACACCCAGCCCGAAGAGGGTGAGGGTAGGAATGAGGTACACGAAGGTCGGTACGGTCTGCATCAGATCGAGTACCGGACGCATTAAAGTATAGAACATCGGCTTATGCGCGGCGACGATGCCCAGCGGCACGCCGATGACCACGCAGACCAGGGTGGCGAACAGCACCTGGGCGAGGGTTTCCATGGTTTCCTGCCAGTACCCCAGATTGAGGATCAGCAGAAAGGAGGCAACGACAAACGCGGTCAGGCCCCATTTGCGTTGAATGAAGTGTGCCAGTAGTGCGATCAGGCCGATCAATGCCAGCGGGTTGAACCAGGTCAGCGCAAACGTCACGCCGTGGATCATCGTTTCCAGTGTCACGGCGATGGCGTCGAAGGTGTTGGCGCCGTGTTGCGTCAACCATTCAACGAAGCCTGCGATGTACTGGCCTAGGGGTATTTTCTGATCAATCAGCATGGTAGTGAACGTCCGCATGCAAGGAAATAAACAGCCCGGGCAGGCGAACCTGCCCGGCATAAGCGATTACTGCAGTTTGGCTTTCACGGCCTCCAGGCCAGGTTTACCGTCAATGGTGGTCACGCCAGCGAGCCAGGTATCGAGCACCTGTGGATTCTTTTTCAGCCAGGCCTTGGCGGCCGCGTCAGGCTTCATCTTGTCGTCCAGGATGTTGCCCATCAGTTCACTTTCCATGTCGACGGTGAACTCCAGGTTCTTCAGCAACTGGCCGACGTTGCCGCACTCCTGCGCATAACCCTTGCGGGTGTTGGTCGCCACGGTGGCGGCACCGAAGTCCGGGCCGAAGAAGTCATCACCACCGGTCAGGTATTGAATCTTGAAGCGCTTGTTCATCGGGTGCGGCGCCCAGCCGAGGAACACCACGGCGGTGTCGCGTTTCTGCGCGCGGTCGACCTGCGACAGCATGCCGGCTTCGGAGGATTCGACGACTTTGAAACCGGCGGTCTTCAGGCCGAAGGCATCCTTGTCGATCATGCTCTGGATCAGACGATTGCCGTCGTTGCCAGGCTCGATGCCGTAGATCTTGCCGTCGAGCTCTTTCTTGAATTTGGCGATATCGGCGAAGTCATGCAGGCCCTTGTCGTACAGCGCCTGAGGGACGGCGAGGGTGTACTTGGCGCCCTTGAGGTTGGTGCGCACGGTTTCCACGGTGCCGGCATCGCGGTAGGCCTTGATGTCGTTTTCCATGGTCGGCATCCAGTTGCCCAGGAACACGTCCATGTTCTTGCCGTCGGCCAGGGACTTGTAGGTCACGGGCACGGAAATCATGGTGGTCTTGGTCTTGTAGCCGAGGGCGTTGAGCACAACGCTGGTGGTCGCGGTAGTCGCGGTGATGTCGGTCCAGCCGACATCGGAGAAGTTTACGGTACTGCATTGCGCCGGTTCTGCGGCTTGCGCCAGAACCGGCAGACTAAGCATGGCGGCCAACAACAACGACGGGGAACCTTTCATGGATGGACTCCTTGGTGTTTTTTTTGGCAGTGTTCCGACTGGACCACCGCACTTATAGGTTGCGGTTGGATGGCGTTCTGGAGACAGCTCTACCACGTCGCCTTGCAATCGAGTCGATATGATCATGTACCAGTGAAAATCTGACGCCTACAGGGTGCGTCGTATCCAGTACAGGGATGGTCGCATCCAGTGTCGGTGACGTCGTTTACAGATTTTTTCAGCCCGATTTCCCCCTCTGAACCGCAAAAAAACGGTGAAAACACAGCGTAAAAGACACGCGGCGCTGGTGGGCATGAGTGCGTCGGTTAGAGACGTCGAACAACTGGATAAAAGCTTGATGATGCGGTCATCTCGGCGGATTGCAGCTTGAGCGTAGCAGCTCCGTCATCGTGCGCTTTTGCGTGCGCAGTGAGCCTATCCAGGAGTTCGGCAGTAATGGCTATCAGTGTTTTCGACCTGTTCAAAATCGGCATCGGCCCTTCCAGTTCACACACCGTGGGTCCCATGCGGGCGGCGGCGTTGTTTGTGCAGGGCCTGCGCGAGCGGGGGTTGCTTGAGCAGGTGCGGCGTGTCGAAGTCCAGTTGTTCGGTTCATTGTCGGCCACCGGCATCGGCCACGGCAGCGACAATGCCGTGATCATGGGCCTGATGGGCGAGTGGCCGGATGCGATCGATCCGTCGCAAATCGGCATTCGCATCGCCACCCTGCGCGAGACCGATACGCTGCTGCTCGACAGTCGCTTGCCAGTGCCCTTCATCTGGGCCCGGGACATGCGCCTGATCGACGAGAACCTGCCATTCCACCCCAACGCCATGACTCTTATTGTCGAAGGCGATGACGGCGAGTTGTATCGCGACACCTACTATTCGGTCGGCGGCGGTTTTGTCGTCGATGAGGCTCAGGCCTCCAGCGGTGTCGTCGACCTCGACCGCACCGTGTTGCCATATGACTTTTCCAGCGCTGCCGAGCTGCTGGAGCTGTGTAAAAAACACAAGCTGCGTGTAGCTGAATTAATGATGGCCAACGAGAGGGTGTGGCGCAGCGAGGACGAAATCCGCAGCGGCCTGATGAAGCTCTGGCGCGCCATGCAGGATTGCGTCGAACAAGGCCTGAAGCACGAAGGCATCCTGCCCGGCGGGCTGAACGTGCGCCGTCGCGCGGCCAAGCTGCATCGCAGCCTGCAGGAACTGAACAAACCCAATGTGATCGGCTCGACCTTGAGCGCCATGGAATGGGTCAACCTGTTCGCCCTGGCGGTCAACGAAGAAAACGCCGCTGGCGGACGCATGGTCACGGCACCGACCAACGGTGCGGCGGGGATCATTCCGGCGGTGCTGCACTACTTCATGAAATTCAGCGAAGCCGTGACCGACGCCAATGTCGTCGACTACTTCCTCGGCGCGGCGGCGGTGGGAATCCTGTGCAAGAAGAACGCATCGATCTCCGGTGCCGAAGTCGGCTGCCAGGGCGAAGTCGGTTCGGCCTGTGCCATGGCGGCCGCCGGGTTGGCGGAAATCCTTGGCGCCACGCCAGAGCAATTGTGCAACGCGGCGGAGATCGGTCTGGAACACAACCTCGGCCTGACCTGCGACCCGGTGGGTGGGCTGGTCCAGGTGCCGTGCATCGAGCGCAACGCAATCGCCGCAGTGAAGGCGATCAATGCCGCGCAAATGGCATTGCGCGGTGATGGCCAGCATTTCATTTCGCTGGATCGGGTGATCCGCACCATGCGCGATACTGGTGCCGATATGCATGACAAATATAAGGAGACATCGCGGGGTGGGTTGGCGGTTAGCGCAGTGGAGTGCTGAGACCGCATCGCCCCTATCGCCAGCAGGCTGGCTCCCACAGTAGATTTGTATCGACCACAAAACCTGTGGGAGCCAGCCTGCTGGCGATAGGGGCAGACCAGTCAAAACTGCGCGCTAAGTGAACACCCGGTTTAAAACGCGCCACCTTTTGGCGCGTCGCTCACAGATAAATCGTCTTGCCACTGATCAAGGGCCAACCGGCCTTCGACCGCCTGTCACCCGTGCCTGCGGTGACACTCCCTTCCATCGCGGCGCAACGCCGTTCCCACAAGTGCTACCGAATTGCTCACAGCTTGTGGGGCGGGGCGCTTGCCAGCCCTGATGGCCATTTAAATCCCCCTGCCTTGCAAGACATATGTAGACACATTCCGACGTCGTTTTTAGGAGTTATTGAACGCGCATTCAAATTTAGGCATGGCAATTGCTCTGTCATTACAAAGCCCGTCTCCCACGCGAGAACGATGGCAATAAAAAGAGCCTCCGCCTGAGGCCATCACCCGCTTTGTGTGAGGAGATACCGCGATGACGACGTTCAACTCCGGGGCCCAACCCCAGAACCGTGCGCCTCAATCCATCGGCTTTCTGCTGCTGGACAATTTCACGCTGATTTCTCTGGCCTCCGCAGTGGAACCCCTGCGCATGGCCAACCAGTTGTCCGGTCGCGAGCTGTATCGCTGGACCACCCTCACCGTCGATGGCGGCCAGGTCTGGGCCAGTGACGGCCTGCAGATCACCCCCGACGCCTCCATGCACAAAGCCCCGCCAATGGACACGGTCATTGTGTGCGGCGGTATCGGCATCCAGCGCACTGTTACCCGCGAACACGTGTCATGGCTGCAAAGCCAGGCTCGCCAGTCCCGCCGTCTCGGTGCGGTGTGCACCGGCAGCTGGGCCCTGGCCTGCGCCGGCCTGCTCGACGGTTTTGATTGCAGCGTGCACTGGGAATGCCTGGCGGCGATGCAGGAAGCTTTCCCGCGTGTAGCGATGAGTACTCGCCTGTTCACCCTCGACCGTAACCGTTTCACCAGCTCCGGCGGCACCGCGCCGCTGGACATGATGCTGCACTTGATCAGTCGCGATCACGGTCGTGAGCTGTCGGCGGCCATTTCGGAGATGTTCGTCTACGAGCGCATCCGCAACGAGCAGGATCATCAGCGTGTGCCGCTCAAGCACATGCTCGGCACCAACCAGCCGAAGTTGCAGGAAATCGTTGCGCTGATGGAAGCCAACCTCGAAGAGCCGATCGACCTGGACGAACTGGCGGTGTATGTCGCGGTGTCCCGTCGCCAGCTGGAGCGGCTGTTCCAGAAATACCTGCACTGCTCGCCGTCGCGTTACTACCTCAAGCTGCGCCTGATCCGTGCGCGCCAGCTGCTCAAGCAAACGCCGATGTCGATCATCGAAGTGGCATCGGTCTGTGGTTTCGTGTCCACGCCGCACTTCTCCAAGTGCTACCGCGAATACTTCGGCATTCCTCCACGTGACGAGCGCGTAGGGTCCAACACCACCCAGCAAGTGGCGATGATGCCGCTGCCACAAGCACTGGTGCTGTCGCCGTTGTCCGGGCCGTTGTCGGCGCTGAGCCAGGCGCGCAATGAGTCGACGTTTGCCAGTGTAAGGCTCTAGACCAGGTCGACTTCATTCGCGAGCAGGCTCGCTCCCACATTTGATCTGTGTTGTTCACAGAACCAATGTGGGAGCGGCGGTGCGGCGATCCGACTTGCTCGCGAAGGCGTTTTATCGGGCGGTGTGGCTTTGCTGGTACTCCGACAACGCCGGCAGCAGTTGTTTGTCGATGGCCTGGCGCACTGCCGGCAGGATCGTCGCGCTGCTGGTGTACATTTCCTTGACCATCTTGCGAAGCTCATACGCCCGAGCATCGTCCAGGCCCCTTACCACGCATTCGCAAGCCTGCTCGGCGGTGGCTCCGTTGGGCACGTTGAAGCCCAACGACTTGAGCTGGCCCAACAGGTCTTCCTGGTCTATCAAATCGGCGTGCATCATGACGCAATCCTTCTTCAGGGAACGGTGTCGTGGTTCGATTCTGGTAGGGGTACCGGGTGTCGGCAAGGACGAATTGTCGCAATGGCTCAATTGGTTATGAACATGTCGTTTTCGGCTAACCTGGCGCGCGGGGGAGTGGGCACACTGGACTCAGCTCGCTTCACGAAGGTTTGGTCACCCTCGCACGGCAGCTCCTCAACAGTACCCTCTGCCTCGATCCTGTCACGGCTTGATCGGGGTTTTTTTTGTCTGTGATTCAGGGAGATATGCGGTGTCTGTCCGGGTGCCATCGCGAGCAGGCTCACTCCCACATTCAACCGCGTTCCCATGAGAGAACCCGGTCAACTGTGGGAGCGAGCCTGCTCGCGATGAACGATGACGCGGTCTAGCGTTGTAAAACCAGAATCCGCGACAACAACTCATCCCGGTCCACATAGCAGCCCTGGAAGTGCCGCGCCCCGGTGGCGGGGTCGAAGGCGTTGCGGGCATGCAGGGTGCGACGGTTGTCGAAGCACCAGAGCTCGCCGGGATTGAGCCGCTGCATCAGCCTGAATCGAGGTTCGCGGGTCATTGCGATAAAGCGCCGATAGGCGTGGTAGAGCTTGGGCATCTGCTCCACCGAGGCATCGAACGGCCCGCGCAGAAAGTTCGCCATGCGGATTTCCGACACCTGCCCCAACGCATCCAGGGCGATGATCGGCGCGAGGCAGCGGTAGTCGCTGTGACGGTCCTTGTTGCGAAATTCCACGGGGATTTCGCAGAGGCTTTTGAAGGATCCGGGATCTTCCCGGCGCAAGGCGTCGGCAATGGCAAAACCGTCGACAAAAATGCTCTCGCCACCCTCGGCGTCATTGACCAGGCAATGCAGGAATTGCAGCCCCGGTTGCAGCTCCCGGGTCGGCAAATCGCTGTGCAGTGGCAGGTTGAAGGCGGTGTAGGCGTTGCTGTCGGCGTCGGCCTTGGATTGCACATTGAACAGCACGCCGAAATTGCTCTCGCGGATGAAGGAAATGCGTTGGGCGATCAGCTTCAGAGAACCGGGTTCGGTGGGCACGCCTCGGACCTGGGTCAATCCGACATCCCGCACCGCCAACAGCCATTGCAACAGAGCGTCGTTATCCGTCATCAGTGCTTGATATTCGAACACCGGCAACCGCAAATCGCTGTGCCAGAGCCTGGCTTTTGGCTTGCGTGCCTGGCGCTCGGCGCGGGATTCCTCGTCATAGGCGTGGGCGCGCAGCCAGCCGGGGTCGAAGCGGCTGCTGTGGCCGTCCCGCCAATCCACCGACAGGCAACCATCGGTGTCGATGTGCACTTGTTCGGGTATCAGATCTTGAGCCACATCGACGATTTCCAGCACTTGCTCGCGGGTCACGGTGTAGACGCACTGCGGGCACGGGCAGTTATCCCGCAGCCATTGATGGTGGAAAGGGCTGACGCGATCGTCGGCCCACTTCACCAGAATACGGTCCGCCAGGGTCTGCACGCCAGTCAGCGCGCTGATCAACGGATAGGTACGAAAGTCGGCAAATGCTGCGGCGGTATTCATGGCGATCTCCTTGTTATTTTTTTGGGGGTAATGCGATCACTCGGCCAACGTAATCGGGCGCAGGCAGGTCCTCCTGTTCGGCGACGATGGCTTGCAGCCGGCTCAAGGATTGTTCGCTGAACGGCGCCGAACGCGGCCCGGCGAGATCCACGTGCAGCAGCATCTGTTCATTGCCTGCAAGTTCCTGGGCATCACCGACCAGATGCAGGCTGTGATAGAGGTGCACGCGCTTGCTGTCGTGGGCGATGATTTGGGTGTGCACTTCGACCTTGGCGTCGAGCTTCACTTCGTGCAGGTAGTTCAGGTGCAGTTCGAGGGTGAACAGCGAGTTGCCGCTGGCCTCGCGGCTGTTGCTGTCCAGGCCCAGGCGATCCATCAGGGCGTCGGTGGCGTAGCTGAAGATCAGCAGATAGAAGGCGTCGCGCAGGTGGCCGTTGTAGTCGACCCAGTCGGGGATGATGGTGGTTTGGTAGGTGGTGAGGGTGGGCATGATGGCTGATCCAGAACAGATTATGATTGGAGTGCCGTCATCGCCAGCAGGCTGGCTCCCACATTGGAATGCATTCCCCTGTGGGAGCCAGCCTGCTGGCGATGGGGCCAGTCCAGATTGTCGATTACTCGCTGAAAGCCATCCCATGCTTCTCTTTGGTGGTCTTCACCGCCTCCAGCACCGCCAGCAGGCAGTCATCACGATAGCGCTCCAGCGCCGAAATGCTGTGTTTACCCAGTTGATCGCTGGTGCCATCGACCACGTCGTCGATCAGTTTGTCGGTCAACTCCGGTGCCGGCAGGTAGGTCCACGGCAACTGCAACGCCGGGCCGAACTGCGCCATGAAGTGGCGCATGCCGGCATCGCCGCCGGCCAGGGTGTAGGTCAGGAAGGTGCCCATGAACGACCAGCGCAAGCCCGCGCCGAAGCGGATGGCATCGTCGATTTCGCCGGTGGTCGCCACGCCGTCGTTGACCAGGTGCAGGGCCTCACGCCACAGCGCTTCGAGCAGGCGGTCGGCGATGAAACCCGGTACTTCCTTGCGCACGTGCAGCGGGCGCATGCCCAGGGATTCATAGACCCTCATGGCCGCTTGCACCGCTTCAGGGGCGGTGTTTTTGCCGCCGACCACTTCCACCAAGGGCAGCAGGTAAACCGGGTTGAACGGGTGACCGACCACGCAGCGTTCAGGATGCGTGGCGCTCTCGTAGAACTCGCTTGGCAACAGGCCAGAGGTGCTGGAGCCGATCAACGCATTGGGCTTGGCCGCCGCGCTGATTTTGCTGTGCAGGTCCAGTTTCAGCTCCAGTCGTTCCGGGGCGCTCTCCTGGATGAAATCGGCATCGCGCACGCACTCTTCGATGGTCGCGACAAAGCGCAGGCGATCTTGCGATGCACCCGGCGCCAGGCCTTGTTTCTCCAGCGCGCCCCAGGCATTGGCGACGCGTTTGCGCAAGGCGGCTTCAGCGCCGGGGGCCGGGTCCCAGGCCACTACATCCAGGCCATGGGCGAGGGCGCGGGACACCCAACCGCTGCCGATGACACCGCTGCCTAACGCTGCGAAGGTTTTGATTTCGGTGATAAAGCTCATGGTCGATTCCTGAATTTGGCTCGGAAAAAACTGTGGGAGCGAGCCTGCTCGCGATGGCGTCGGTACATCCGATGCATCAATTGAGGCAGGTAAACCGCTATCGCGAGCAGGCTCGCTCCCACAGGGGGAAAGTGGGTAGGGTCAACCGCGCTTGGTCAGGCCCATTTTTGCCCGGCCTTCAGCCGGGGTCAGGACGCGGGCGCCAAGGCGGCTGAGGATTTCGCTGGCGCGCTCGACCAGTTGGCCGTTGGTCGCCAGCACGCCCTTGTCCAGCCACAGATTGTCTTCCAGGCCGACCCGTACGTTGCCGCCGAGCAACACCGCTTGCGCCGCCATCGGCATCTGCATCCGGCCGATACCGAAGCCAGCCCAGACCGCATCGGCCGGCAGGTTGTCGACCATGGCTTTCATGGTGGTGGTGTCCGCCGGTGCGCCCCAAGGGATACCCAGGCACAGCTGGAACAACGGGTTGTCGAGCAGGCCTTCCTTGATCATCTGCTTGGCGAACCACAGGTGACCGGTGTCGAAGATTTCCAGCTCGGCTTTCACACCCAGCTCTTGAATGCGTTTGGCGCCGGCACGCAACTGGGCCGGGGTGGAGACGTAGATGGTGTCGCCGTCGCCGAAGTTCAGGGTGCCGCAGTCGAGGGTGCAGATTTCCGGCAGCAGTTCTTCGACGTGGGCCAGGCGGGTCAACGGGCCGACCAGATCGGTGTTCGGGCCGAATTCCATCGGATTCTCGCCGGCACCGATTTCCAGGTCGCCGCCCATGCCGGCGGTGAGGTTGACGATGATGTCCACGTCCGCCTCGCGGATGCGCTCCATCACTTCGCGGTACAGCGCCACGTCACGGCTGAACTTGCCGGTTTGCGGGTCACGCACATGGCAGTGAACCACGGTGGCGCCGGCCTTGGCGGCTTCTATGGCGGCAGCGGCGATCTGTTTCGGGGTGACCGGCACGTGTGGGCTCTTGGCGGTCGTGTCGCCAGCACCGGTGAGTGCGCAGGTGATGATGACGTCGTGGTTCATGAGGCGATTCCTTACAGGCGAGTTTTTGGCTTTGGCCAGGCGTGGTGGTCCCGTCCGCAGCCCGTTGGGGCTGCGAGTCGGTGGTTCAATCGTGTTTATTTAGTGGTCAGTTGCAGGTTTTCAGCGGCCGGTTTGCCGTCGAAGGTGGTGACACCTTCAAGCCAGCGTTTTTTGTCCAGCGGGTGATCCTTGAGCCATTGTTTGGCCGACTCGAAAGCGTCCTTGTGATCCAGCAGTGGCTGCATCATCCGGCTCTCGTCTTCGGCGGTGAACGTCAGGTTGCTCAGCAGGCGACCGATGTTCGGGCATTGTTCGGTGTATGTCGGTGCTGTGACGGTCCACACGGTGGCCTTGCCTTCGTTCGGGCCGAGAGCGTCGTCGCTGCCGGTGAGGTAGGTCATCTTGACGTTGACGTTCATCGGGTGCGGCGCCCAGCCGAAGAACACCACAGCTTCGTTGCGACGTACGGCGCGATCCACGGCGGCGAGCATGCCTGCTTCGCTGGATTCGACCAGCTGGAACTTGCCGAGGCCGAACTGGTTCTTGGAGATCATCGCCTTGATCTGGGTGTTGGCGCCCGAGCCAGGTTCGATGCCGTAGATCTTGCCGCCCAGTTCCTTTTCGAATTTGGCGATGTCAGCGAAGGTTTTCAGGCCCTTGTCGGCGAGGTAGGTCGGCACGGCGAGAGTCGCGCGGGCATCCTGCAGGCTCGGCGCTTCAAGCACCTTGACTTGTTTGGCGTCGACGAACGGGGTGATGGTCTGGGTCATCAGCGGGTTCCAGTAACCGAGGAACAGGTCCAGACGCTGGTCGCGGATCCCGGCGAAGATGATTTGCTGGGAGGCGCTGGTTTGTTTGGTGCTGTAGCCGAGGCCATCGAGCAATACCTGGGTCATGGCACTGGTGGCGATCACGTCGGTCCAGTTCACTACACCCATGCGCACGTTCTGACACGCGGCGGGTTCGGCGGCCATGACACTGGCGCTCAGCAAAGCGGTACCACTGAGTGCAAGAACACAGCTGCTGATCAGTCGTTTCATCTCAGGTTCCTCGGCAGTTCGTTTATTGTGAGTTCCGGTGTCTGATGCGCCGGTGATGCCAAGTTACGCAGCAAAGCACCGATGAAAACGCACTGCGGCGACCAGCTCTTGCACTGCAGCGACCTGCGCTCTTGAATGCCGCTCGCAAGTGGCGTATCAACATCCCTAGGCTGCCCGCCCTCTCGTTACCTGGCCTCCTGTTACCTGCTAAGCGAGTGCGCTCCATGTCCCAGGATTTCTACTTCTTGTTGATGCCGGGTTTCTCGGCCATTGGATTTATCTCGGCCATCGAGCCGTTGCGGGTCGCCAATCGCTTTCGTGGCGAACTCTATCGCTGGCATGTGCTGAGCGCGGATGGCGGGGCGGTGTTGGCCAGCAACGGCATGTCGGTCAACGCCGATGCGGCGCTGGAACCGTTGAAGAAAGGTGCGACACTGCTGGTGGTCGCAGGGTTCGAACCCCTGAAGTTCACCACGCCGGCGCTGGAACACTGGCTGCGCCGCCTGGACAATGAAGGCGTGACCCTCGGTGCCATCGACACCGGCAGCTTCATCCTCGCAGAAGCCGGCCTGCTCGATGGCCATCGCCTGACCCTGCACTGGGAAGCCATCGATGCCTTCAAGGAATCTTATCCACAGCTCAGCGTCACCCAGGAACTGTTCGAGATTGATCGCCGGCGCATTACTTCCGCCGGCGGTACCGCTTCCATTGATCTGATGCTGGATCTGATCGCCCAGGCTCACGGCCCGGAACTGGCGATCCAGGTCAGCGAACAATTCGTACTCGGCCGCATCCGCCCGCGTAAAGACCACCAGCGCATGGAAGTCGCCACGCGTTATGGCCTCAGCAACAAGAAACTGGTGCATGTGATCGGTGAGATGGAGCAACACAGCGAACCGCCGCTTAGCACGCTGGAACTGGCGGAATCGATCAAGGTGACGCGGCGCCAGCTGGAGCGCCTGTTTCGCCTGCACCTGAACGACACACCGAGCAATTTCTATCTTCGATTGAGGCTGGAAAAGGCCCGGCAGTTGCTGCGGCAGACCGACATGAGCGTGTTGGAGGTCAGTATTGCCTGCGGGTTTGAATCGCCGTCGTACTTCACCCGCAGTTATCGGGCGAAGTATGAGCGGTGCCCGCGGGAGGATCGGCGTACCGCCAAGGCATGAATACTTGATACCCCCTGTGGGAGCCAGCCTGCTGGCGATAGCGGTATGTCAGACACATGAATATCGACTGATGCACCGCCATCGCCAGCAGGCTGGCTCCCACAGTTAGTTTGTTCTGTCAGGAAGACCTGTTACTTCTTCAAAAGCGCCGAACACGCCGCCTTGTACGCCTCATGCTGGTACTTGTTCAGCGTTCCCGGCAATTCGAAGTTGTGCTTCTTGGCCTGGGCATTGATGGTCTGCGGCGACAACAGCATCACCTCGCAATTCTCCAGCAACTGGAAAACCCCCTCGATCTTGAACGTGGTCGGCCCCCCGGCGAACTCGCCTTTCTTGCTGCGCTTCTTGATCGCAATGCGGTCTATCGAGTTCTCGCGAACAAAGGACGCAACCTGAGCGGCGAACAGTTTGACGTTGGCGGCTTCGTCGTCATCGTCCAGGGCGATTTTCTTGGTGGCGAGTGCGACATGGCCCAGCGCCTGACCGTCCAGCGTGGCCACGGCGATGATCGCTTCGCTGCCTTTGATTTCGATGCCGCAGATTTTCATGTTCAATCCCATTAGTGACAGAGGGTGTGCAGCTTACAGCTCAAGCTGGCTGGGGAACGGATCACTCCTGCCCAATCGACTCCAAAAACTCCGATCGCTCATCACTCATCCGCGCCACACAATCGTTCTGGGCAATGGTGAATGCCTTGCTGCCGGCCGTGGCCGGAAAGGCTTCTACGGCGCAATCGGCATCGCGGGTTTTGAGCCATTGGGCCTGGGCGGCCTTGATTTTTGCGGTGACGTCGGTCAGTTGCGACGGGTTCTTGCCGTAGAGCGACTGCATGCGGTCGTTCAGGCTTTTGAGGTTTTCGCTCAACAGGTCTTCGGCGGAGGTTTTGCTGAAGGCCGAGCATTCCAGGGTCTGGATGTCGTTTTCGACTTTGTCGCACGGGTTGTCGTCGGACACCTGCGCTGCGTGTACGCCGGTCGCAATCATTGCCATTGCCAGAATGATCGATTTCATTATCGTCGCCGCTCTTGTCCAGTGAAGCATCCAGTGATGCGGCGAATTCTGGCCCAAGCCGAGGGCCTTGAACAGGTCGCAGATTGTGCCTGGCGACGACCCTTTGTCGCGGATTGACGCTTTCGGCAAACCCCCTGTCGTTTTTGCACCCGGCTGCCCCTGCACCGAGGCATATGCTGGCCCCAAAGCGCCGGCAGACGATTCGGCGCATGAATCGCTAATAGGGGACAGCCTGATGAGCCCAGCCGAATTGCACGCCGACAGCATCGTTATCGACGGGCTGATTATCGCCAAGTGGAACCGTGAACTGTTCGAAGACATGCGCAAGGGCGGTTTGACCGCGGCCAACTGCACCGTGTCGGTGTGGGAGGGCTTTCAGGCCACCGTCAACAACATCGCCGCGAGCCAGAAGCTGATCCGCGAGAACAGCGACCTGGTGATTCCGGTCCGCACCACCGCCGACATCCGCAAGGCCAAGGAGCAGGGCAAGACCGGCATCCTTTTCGGCTTCCAGAATGCCCACGCCTTTGAAGACCAGATTGGCTATGTCGAGGTGTTCAAGCAACTGGGCGTCGGTATCGTGCAGATGTGCTACAACACCCAGAACCTGGTGGGCACCGGTTGCTACGAGCGTGACGGCGGCCTGTCGGGTTTCGGTCGCGAAATCGTCGCCGAGATGAACCGGGTTGGCGTGATGTGCGACCTGTCCCACGTCGGTTCCAAGACCTCCGAAGAAGTCATCCTCGAATCGAAGAAGCCGGTCTGCTACTCCCACTGCCTGCCGTCGGGGCTCAAGGAGCACCCGCGCAACAAGTCCGATGAAGAACTCAAGTTCATTGCCGACCATGGCGGCTTTGTCGGCGTGACCATGTTCGCGCCGTTCCTGGCCAAGGGCATCGACTCGACCATCGACGACTATGCCGAAGCCATCGAGTACGTGATGAACATCGTCGGCGAAGACGCTATCGGCATCGGTACCGACTTCACCCAGGGCCACGGCCAGGACTTCTTTGAATACCTGACCCACGACAAAGGCTACGCCCGCCGTCTGACCAGCTTCGGCAAGATCATCAACCCGCTGGGTATCCGCACCGTGGGCGAGTTCCCGAACCTGACCGAGACCCTGCTCAAGCGCGGCCACTCCGAGCGCGTGGTGCGCAAGATCATGGGCGAGAACTGGGTCAACGTTCTCAAGGACGTTTGGGGCGAGTAAGCCACAGCACCTCTGAATCCTTTCCCGCTGCCATCCGAGCAGCGGGCAACACAACGAATTTTCTGGAGTCAAGTTTCCATGGCCAAGATCGCCCCGCAATTGCCAATCGAAGTCGACAGCGAAACCGGTGTCTGGACCTCCGACGCCCTGCCGATGCTGTACGTGCCGCGCCATTTCTTCGTCAACAACCACATGGGCATCGAGGAAGTGCTGGGCGCCGAAGCCTACGCCGAAATCCTCTACAAGGCCGGCTACAAGTCCGCCTGGCACTGGTGTGAAAAAGAAGCCGAATGCCACGGCCTGGAAGGCGTCGCGGTGTTCGAGCACTACATGAAGCGCCTGTCGCAGCGCGGTTGGGGTCTGTTCAAGATCCAGGACATCGACCTCGACAAAGGCACCGCCAGTGTCAAGCTCGAACACTCGGCATTTGTCTACGTGTACGGCAAGGTCGGGCGTAAGGTCGACTATATGTTCACTGGCTGGTTTGCAGGGGCCATGGACCAGATCCTCGCCGCTCGCGGCAGCAAGATCCGCACCGTGGCCGAACAAGTCTACGGTGGCTCCGAAGAGGGCCACGAAGACGGCTTGTTCACCGTCAAGCCGTTGTAAGTCGAGGAACCCGCCATGGCTTTCGAAGCAATGTTCCAGCCGATCCAGATCGGCAAACTGACCATCCGCAACCGCGTGCTCAGCACCGCGCACGCCGAGGTCTATGCCACCGACGGCGGCATGACCACCGACCGGTACGTCAAGTATTACGAAGAGAAAGCCAAGGGCGGGATCGGCCTGGCGATTTGCGGCGGCTCCTCCAGCGTCGCCATCGACAGCCCGCAAGGCTGGTGGAAGTCGGTCAACCTGGCGGACGACCGGATCATTCCGCACTTCCAGAACCTGGCCGATGCCATGCACAAGCATGGCGCCAAGATCATGATCCAGATTACCCACATGGGCCGACGCTCGCGTTGGGACGGCGAGCACTGGCCAACCCTGCTGTCGCCTTCGGGCATCCGTGAACCGGTGCACCGTGCGACCTGCAAGACCATCGAGCCGGAAGAAATCTGGCGCGTGATCGGCAACTACGCCACGGCAGCGGCACGGGCCAAGGCCGGCGGCCTGGACGGCGTTGAACTGTCCGCCGTGCACCAGCACATGATCGACCAGTTCTGGAGCCCGAGGGTCAACAAGCGCACCGACGAATGGGGCGGCAGCTTCGAGAACCGCATGCGTTTCGGCCTGGAAGTGATCAAGGCGGTGCGCAAGGAAGTCGGTCCGGACTTCTGCGTCGGCATCCGCCTTTGCGGTGACGAATTCCACCCGGATGGCTTGTCCCACGAGGACATGAAGCAGATCGCCAAGTACTACGACGACACCGGCATGATCGACTTCATCGGCGTGGTCGGTTCAGGTTGCGACACCCACAACACCCTGGCCAACGTTATCCCCAACATGAGTTATCCACCGGAGCCATTCCTGCATCTGGCGGCCGGTATCAAGGAAGTGGTCAAGGCCCCTGTACTGCACGCGCAGAACATCAAGGACCCGAACCAGGCCACCCGTATTCTGGAGGGCGGCTACGTCGATATGGTCGGCATGACCCGCGCCCACATCGCCGATCCGCACCTGATCGCCAAGATCAAGATGGGCCAGGTCGACCAGATCAAGCAGTGCGTCGGCGCCAACTACTGCATCGATCGTCAGTACCAGGGCCTGGACGTGCTGTGCATCCAGAACGCCGCGACCTCCCGTGAATACATGGGCGTGCCGCACATCATCGAGAAGTCGACCGGTGTGAAGCGCAAAGTCGTGGTGGTCGGTGCCGGTCCTGCCGGGATGGAAGCGGCTCGCGTGTCGGCCGAACGTGGCCACGACGTGACCCTGTTCGAGAAGAAAGAATTCATCGGCGGGCAGATCACTACCGCGTCGAAAGCTCCACAGCGGGATCAGATCGCCGGTATCACTCGTTGGTTCCAGCTGGAACTGGCGCGTTTGAAGGTGGACCTGCGCCTGGGCGTGGCGGCGGATGCAGCGACCATTCTCGACCTGCGTCCGGATGTGGTGGTACTCGCCGTCGGCGGTCATCCGTTCCTGGAGCAGAACGAACACTGGGGCGCGGCTGAAGGCCTGGTGGTCAGCAGCTGGGACGTGCTCGACGGCAAGGTGGCGCCGGGCAAGAACGTGCTGGTCTACGACACCATTTGTGAGTTCACCGGGATGTCGGTCGCCGACTACCTGGCGGACAAAGGCAGCCAGGTCGAGATCGTCACCGACGACATCAAACCGGGTGTGGCCATCGGCGGTACGTCGTTCCCGACTTACTACCGCAGCATGTACCCCAAAGAAGTGATCATGACCGGCGACATGATGCTGGAGAAGGTCTACCGCGAAGGCGACAAGCTGGTGGCGGTGCTGGAGAACGAATACACCGGTGCCAAAGAGGAGCGGGTGGTCGACCAGGTGGTGGTGGAAAACGGCGTGCGTCCGGACGAAGAAATCTACTACTCGCTGAAGGAAGGCTCGCGCAACAAAGGCCAGATGGACATCGAAGCTTTGTTCGCGATCAAGCCGCAACCTTCGCTGAGCACCACGGGTGACGGCTACTTGCTGTTCCGTATCGGCGACTGCGTGGCTCAGCGCAATACACACGCTGCGATCTACGACGCGCTACGGTTGTGCAAGGATTTCTAAGAGCTTGTGGATAACCCTTGTAGGAGCGAGCTTGCTCGCGATGGACGTGAACGATGACGCGGGGAGTCTGATTCAACGCGGTGTTCTCAGGTTTTTCGCGAGCAGGCTCGCTCCTACAAGGGATCAAGCAAGGCATCCAGATAGTTAAGCCCGATGTCTTTGGGAGCTTCACCTATGTTGAACACCCTTCTTCCTATCCTGTTGTTCGCAGCCCTTGGCCTTGGTGTCCTGGGCGCGTTGCGGCGGGTGGCCATGTGGCGCCGGGGCCGGGCTTCGAAAGTCGACCTGATCGGCGGCCTGTTCGCCATGCCCAAGCGCTACATGGTCGATTTGCACCATGTGGTCGCGCGGGACAAATACATTGCCAACACCCACGTCGCCACGGCGGGTGGTGCGGTGGCGTCCATCGTGCTGGCGATCCTGGTGCATGGTTTCGGCCTGCATAATCGCTTCCTCGGCTACGCACTGCTGTTGATGACGGCGGTTATGTTCGTCGGCGCGATCTTTGTTTACCTGCGTCGACGCAACCCGCCGTCGCGCCTGTCGAAAGGCCCGTGGATGCGCCTGCCGAAAAGCCTGCTGGCGTTCTCGGCCTCGTTCTTCCTGTTGACCCTGCCGGTGGCGGGCATCCTGCCGGAAAACTTCGGTGGCTGGCTGTTGGCGTCGGTTCTCGGGGTTGGCGTGTTGTGGGGCGTGTCGGAACTGTTCTTTGGCATGACCTGGGGCGGGCCGATGAAGCACGCCTTCGCCGGTGCGCTGCACCTGGCCTGGCACCGTCGCGCCGAACGCTTTGGCGGTGGTCGGTCCACGGGCCTCAAGCCTCTGGACTTGAGCGACCCGAGCGCGCCGCTGGGCGTGGAAAAACCCAAGGATTTCACCTGGAACCAATTGCTCGGCTTCGACGCCTGCGTGCAGTGCGGTAAATGCGAAGCGGCATGCCCGGCGTTCGCCGCCGGCCAGCCACTGAACCCGAAAAAACTGATTCAGGACATGGTCGTCGGCCTGGCCGGCGGCACCGATGCCAAGTTTGCCGGCAGTCCGTATCCGGGCAAGGCCATCGGTGAGCACGCAGGCAATCCGCATCAACCGATCGTCAACGGCCTGGTGGACGCCGAAACCCTGTGGTCGTGCACCACCTGCCGTGCCTGTGTCGAGGAATGCCCGATGATGATCGAGCACGTCGATGCCATCGTCGACATGCGTCGCCATCTGACCCTGGAAAAAGGCGCAACCCCGAACAAGGGTGCCGAAGTCCTGGAAAACCTGATCGCCACCGACAACCCCGGCGGCTTCGCGCCGGGCGGACGGATGAACTGGGCGGCAGATTTGAACCTCAACCTGCTCAGCGAAAAGAAATCCACCGACGTGCTGTTCTGGGTCGGCGACGGCGCCTTCGACATGCGCAACCAGCGCACCCTGCGCGCCTTCGTGAAAGTGCTGAAAGCGGCGAAAATCGACTTCGCCGTGCTCGGCCTCGAAGAGCGTGACAGTGGTGACGTGGCCCGGCGCCTGGGCGACGAAGCGACCTTCCAGCTGTTGGCCAAACGCAACATCCAGACCCTGGCCAAATACAGTTTCAACCGTATCGTCACCTGTGACCCGCACAGCTTCCATGTGCTGAAAAACGAGTACGGCGCCTTCGATGGCAACTACCTGGTGCAGCACCACAGCACCTACATGGCGGAAATCATCGATGCTGGCGCGCTCAATCTCGGCCAGCACAAAGGCGACAGCGTGACCTACCACGACCCGTGCTACCTCGGCCGCTACAACGGCGAATACGAGGCGCCGCGTCAGGTGTTGCGTGCCCTCGGGATCGAAGTGAAAGAGATGCAACGTTCCGGCTTCCGCTCCCGCTGCTGCGGCGGTGGTGGCGGCGCGCCGATCACCGACATTCCGGGCAAGCAGCGCATTCCCGACATGCGCATGGAAGACATCCGCGAAACCGGCGCCGAACTGGTGGCCGTGGGTTGCCCACAATGTACGGCGATGCTCGAAGGCGTGGTCGAACCCCGTCCGCTGATCAAGGACATTGCCGAACTGGTGGCCGACGCGCTGCTGGAAGACGACGCGGCAAAGCCGGCCGCGCCGGCAAAACGTGAACCTGCGGAGGTGCACTGATGAGCGACATTATCCGCCGCGACCCCCGGGCCGAATGGATTGCACGCAACCGTCTGCACCCGTTGCACGCGGCCATGCAGCCGGCACAACACAGCTGGATGGGGCCTAACGGCGTCATCCGCAAAAATCCCCATGGTGTCGGTTTCATTGGCCCCAACGGCATCAAACGCATCGACCGCAGCGGTGCTCAACAGGGCGGGGCGACCAAGCGCTCGGCTGCCGTCGAAGTGCAATTGCCGCTGCATCAGGTGGCCGCGCCGGCGTTTTACATCAGCGTGGTGCCGGACATGGTCGGTGGTCGCTTGAGCAGTCATGACCGCGACCTGCTGGGCCTGGCCCATCAACTGGCCGGCAGCGACGGCGCAGTGCTGGCCGTGGTGTTCGGTGAGCACAAGGAGAGCGCTTTTGCCACGGCGGGCGTCGACCGTCTGCTGGTGCTTGAGGGCGAAGAATTCAACGGTTATGCACCGGAACAACGGGTCCAGGGCCTGCGGGCTGTGGATAACCAGTTCAGCCCGCGTCACTGGTTGCTGCCGGACAGTCGCACCGGTGGCGGTGAACTGGGTCGGCGCTTTGCCGCCGCCCTGGGCGAACGCCCGGCCACGCGGGTCTGGCAGGTCAAGGATCAGGAGTGTATCGGCCGTGCCGGTGCCGGTTTGCAAGACCTGGCGCGGCCGCTGGCGCGGTTGATTCTGGCGGCTGTCGAATGCGCCGAACCGGTCAGCGAAACCCGTCACGAAGCCTTGCCGGTGGAGTTATCCACAACCGTGGCGCGTAGCCTGTCGCGGATCGAAGATCTGGGCGCGGTGGCCGTCGATCCGGCGGCAATTCCCATGGCCGAAGCCGAGTTCATTTTCTCCGGCGGCAACGGGGTCAAGGACTGGGGACTTTTCCACAGGACCGCCGAAGCCCTCGGCGCGACCGAAGGCGCATCGCGGGTGGCGGTGGACGACGGCTTCATGGCCCGCGACCGCCAGGTCGGCGCATCCGGCACCTGGGTCACGGCACGGGTCTATGTGGCAGTGGGGATTTCCGGGGCGATCCAGCACCTGCAAGGCATCGGTGCCTGCGACAAGGTGGTGGCGATCAACCTCGACCCAGGCTGCGACATGATCAAGCGCGCGGACCTCTCGGTGATCGGTGAGAGCGCGGAGATTCTTCAAGCCTTGATCGAGGCGGTAGAGGCTTACCGCAACGACGCCAAGCGCGATGCGGCTTAAGGGAAGGAAAGGGTTATGAGCACGAAAATCATCAGCCTGGTGTCCATCGGTGCCCACCCGACGTCCGGTCGACCGCGTCGCGCGGAACAGGATGCACGGGCGGTAGAACTGGGCCTGCAATTGGCTGGGGATAACCTGCAGGTGCTGCATGCCGGCGACATCGCCGAGCCTGCATTGCGCGCTTACCTGGGCATGGGGCTGGAGCAACTGCATGTGTTGGAGCAACCGCAAGGCGCCGATGCGCTACCAGCGCTGACCGAGTATCTGCGCGATGCCGGTGCTCAGGTGGTGTTGACCGGCAGTCAGGCGGAAACCGGCGAAGGCTCGGGCATGCTGCCCTTCCTGCTCGCCGAAAGCCTGGGCTGGCCGCTGGTGGTGGGGCTGGCGCAGGTCGAGTCCATCGGTGGCGGTTCGGCGTTGGTGCTGCAAGCCTTGCCGCGCGGTCAGCGTCGTCGTCTGAAGGTGCGCCTGCCGTTCCTGGCAACGGTGGATAACGCCGCGCCCAAGCCTCGGCAGAGCGCTTATGGCCCGGCCCGACGCGGCGTGCTGCAAGCGCAGGACGTCGAGGTCATCGACGATGAGCTGCTCGCGGTCGCCACCCTGCAACCGGCCAAGCCACGGCCCAAGCGCTTGAAGGTGATCAAGGCCAAGAGTGGCGCCGACCGCATGAAAGCCGCGACGGCCAAGGCCAGTGGTGGAGGCGGGCAGGTGCTCAAGGGTGTGACGGCTCAGGCCGGCGCCGAGGCGATCCTCAAATTGCTGATTGAAGAAGGTGTAGTTCGCTAGCAAACACTGTGGGGGCGGCTTGTTCGCGAAAGCGTCGTATCAGGCGGCATTGATGTCGACTGATACTCCGTCATCGCGAGCAAGCTCGCTCCCACAGGATCTCTTCGTCCCGCACCACACTCGTCAGCCCGGTGAGCTACAGTTTTCTATGCGCTGATCAAGGGTGCGGCATGCTTTCGGGAGTTTTCAGACATTCAGCGCTGACTCATAAAACCCTGTTTTTATGACTGGTCTGAATATGAGGACTTTCGCTCTTCTGTTGCTCTGTGCATTGGCCATGTGGTTATCCACAGGCTTGATCTCTGCGGCCCAGACAAAAGCGTCCGAGGCTGATCAGGATTTTTACCGCTGGATAGACTCCGAACAGGGTCGTAGCGCGTCCCTGGCGCAACTGCGGCAACAGTGCGACAAGGTGCTGGATGCCGATAGACACCTCAGCTGTTCGGTGACGGTCTTCGCCAGAATGCTCGAAGCCAAGGCCGTCAACCAAATCCCCGAATACTACCTGGCGATAAAAGCCAGGCATGCCCGGGCGATTGCCGCCAGCGCCGATCTGAAGCCCCTGTTCTCCACGTTTGGCAGTAAATCACTGGCTATCCTGGCGGCGACCGGCGATTTCACGATCAACGGTTCGGCGCGGCATGAGGTGCTGCCGCTTCATCCGTATGCTGACGACTCATACACTGCTGAACAAGTGCTGCCATTTATCGAGGTCGGCGCGGCCAATGGTGTCTCGGCGCGTTTTGTCCTGGACACGGGCGCACCGCAAACCCGGGTTAACATCGACACTGCGAAACAGATGGGCATCAGGTTGTTGCCCGATGCTTTTTATCGCTACAGCACGTTTTATGGCGAAAAGGGCTTGGCCGCGAGACTGGGAATTCTCCGGTCGCTGAAAGTCGGCACCCGCGAGTTCAGGAACGTCCTGGTCTTTGTCAGCGACCGGGATAATCTGTTGGGGCTCGATCTGATCGGCAAGCTGGGGCGCTTGAGGATCACCAGCAGAACACTGGAGCTGAATCCGCCGCCGGCCACACGCTGTGATGCGTCGATTGTCATTAGCCGCCTGGATCTCAATCAACGGTTGGTGATGGCCGCACAGCTGGATCGCCGGGCAACGCAGGCCATCATCGATACCGGAAATGTCGACTACCTGACGGCCTCGTCGCCCGGCAGACAGCTCAGTGTCGTGCAGGGGCTGACACCCGGAAGCTCAAGCGTTTCCACCAACGACAACAAGCGTTTCCAACGCTACGACGGCGTATTGGCCCTGCAAGGCAACACCATGGCGGTCACCTACAAATACTACCCGGGCTTTACCATCCCGCCGTCGCTGATTGGTGGGCAATACGTCCCGTCGATATTGCTCGGATGGCGCGCGTTCAAAGACTTTGAGTTGAACCTGGACCTGGATTCAGGTCGCTCATGCCTCAATAAAGTTTGAGCAACGTCGGTGTTTACCCACAATCCCTGTTGGTGGTTCTGTGGATAACATGTTCGCCCCTCGCTACACCCCATACAAATCAAGCCTTGCAAGTCGTCGTTCAAAAAACAACCAGTGTTGCTCGTGGTTTTTCCAAGCTTTTTCAAGGGGATAAGTGCTGCTGTAGATGCCGACTTGCCCCCAATCTCTGTTGGCGCTTCTGTGGATAAGATGTTTGTTATCGGCTGTAGGCCTTATAAACAGCGGCTTTCATGGGTTCGATCAAAAAGTGATCAATTGGTGTGTTTGAGCCATGGAATTCCACGCAAACACCGGTTTCTTACGGGTTGTAGCGGTTTTCCACAGAGCCTTCGAAGTTAACCCCAAAGTCTGTTGGCGTTTCTGTGGATAAGGTGTTTGCGATCCTCTGTAAGCTACGCAGTCCGTGTCTTTCAGACTTGTGGCTAAAAAACGATCAGCTCGCCCGTGGAAGCATGCTTCTGGACAAGTCACGATTTATCTTTGGGTTTTGTGAAGAAAATTTGCGGTCTTTCCACAGTTGTCCCCAATAGCTGTGGGTGGAGATGTGGATAACTTGTTCGCGGAAGGCTGGGAGGTGCGGCGGGCATAGGCCTGAACGAGATAGGTCATATTTCGTACAGTTCTAATGCGCTGAGAGAAAACCTGTCGCGGGCAAGCCCCTTGTAGGAGCGAGCTTGCTCGCGAAGGTCGTGAACGATAACGCTTAAAACCAGATGCCAGCGGTGGCTTTGGGTTTTTCGCGAGCAAGCTCGCTCCTACAGGGAGTTGCTTCAGCCTTGTACTGGTACACCCTTGAGGTACGGCGCAGGCTCGGCCCCCAGGTTGCTCAGCAGGCGCTCGCTGTACCAGTCCACGAAGTTGACCACGCCGAACTCATAGGTCTTGGAGTACGGACCAGGCTGGTACGCGGTGGAGTTGATGCCGCGCTGGTTCTCTTCGGCCAGGCGACGGTCCTGGTCGTTGGTGGCGTCCCAGACCTGGCGCATACGCTCCACGTCGTAGTCCACGCCTTCGACCGCATCCTTGTGCACGATCCACTTGGTGGTGACCATGGTTTCCTGGGCGCTGATCGGCCACACGGTGAACACGATGATGTGGTCGCCCATGCAATGGTTCCAGGAGTGCGGCAGGTGCAGGATACGCATCGAGCCCAGGTCCGGGTTCTTGATGCGGCCCATGAGCTTGGCGCAGCCCTGTTTGCCGTCCATGGTCATCGACACGGTGCCCTTGAGCAGCGGCATGCGCACGATGCGGTTACGCAGGCCGAAGCTGGCGTGGGCGTAAGGGATTTTCTCGGCTTCCCAGGCAGCGGCGGAGGCGGCTACGTGGTCCTTGAAGGCCTGGTCCGCGCGCGGGTCGGTAACGTCGTCCCACTCCAGCAGGGTTTTCAGCAGTTCCGGGTGCGACGCGTTGCAGTGGTAGCACTCACGGTTGTTTTCCAGCACCAGTTTCCAGTTGGCCTTTTCCATCAAGGTGGTGGTAATTGCCACCTTGGTGTTTTCCATGTCGTACGGTTCCATGTAATGGTTGAGCGTCGACAGGAAGTCATCGATGGCCGGCGGGTTCTCCGCCAGGCTGATGAAGATGTAGCCGCCAGCGGTCTTCACGTTCACCGGCTTGAGGCCGTACTGGTTCATGTCGAAGTCGGCGCCCATTTCGGTGCCGGCGAACAGCAGGCGGCCGTCGAGTTCGTAGGTCCACTGGTGGTAGTGGCAGACTAGCTTGGCGACCTTGCCCTTGTCGCTGGTGCACAGGCGCGAGCCACGGTGGCGGCAGACGTTGTGAAACGCATGCACCACGCCTTCGGCTCCACGAATGACGATGATCGGGTTCTTGCCGATCTGCAGGGTCAGGTAGTTGCCCTTGGTCGGGATCTCGCAGGTCATGCCGGCGATCAACCACTCTTTCTGAAAGATTTCCTGCATGTCGATATCAAACAGGCGTTCGTCAGAGTAAAACGGCTGCGGCAGCGAGAACGTGCGCTCGCGCTCTTGCAGCATCTGTGCGGTGGCCTTGCGTGCGGGTTCCAGCGGATCGCCCAGGCTCAGGGTAGTAGTGACGTCCATCGTTTAATCCTCAAGGCCATCTGCGTGGCCGGCGAAAGTGGCTAATCAGGGTTGCTACGCAAGGTGTAATGGTTGTGTCTTGGTATGGGGCGAGTGTGGGGCCGGCGCTGGCCAGAACCTTATCCATGGGCGACATGGTGCAATCTGTTCCCGACGCGCAAGCCCCGGTCGTTGGGGGCTGGTCGCGATAAGCATGTCAATGTCGCAGATAGGTAAATGGATGATTCGCGCTATACGCAGAATCGCCAACATGAAGGCCGGCAGTCGGCCGTGGAGATCAGCATGTCCAACAGCTTCCTGAACCCGGTAACCACCCAGACCTGGGCCAATGGTCGACACATCGTCCGTTGCGTCAAAGTCATCCAGGAAACCTGGGATGTGCGCACCTTTTGCTTCATGGCCGACCAGCCGATCCTGTTCTTCTTCAAACCGGGGCAGTTTGTCACCCTGGAGCTGGAGATTGAAGGCCAGCCGATCATGCGTTCGTACACCATTTCCAGCTCGCCGTCAGTGCCGTACAGCTTTTCGGTGACCATCAAGCGCGTGCCGGGCGGCAAGGTGTCCAACTGGCTGCACGACACGCTGCACGAAGGCCAGGAGCTGGCGGTGCACGGGCCGGTCGGACTGTTCAATGCCATGGACTTCACCGCGCCGAAAGTGCTCTACCTCAGCGGCGGCGTTGGTATCACGCCGGTCATGTCCATGGCGCGCTGGTTCTATGACACCAACGGCAATGTCGACATGGTGTTTATTCACAGCGCCCGTTCGCCCAAAGACATCATTTACCACCGCGAACTGGAACATATGGCATCGCGGATCGAAAACTTCAGCCTGCACCTGATCTGCGAGAAGCACGGCATGGGTGAGCCCTGGGCCGGTTATCGCGGTTACCTGAACCACAGAATGCTTGAATTGATGGCGCCGGACTTCCTTGAGCGCGAAGTGTTCTGCTGTGGGCCGACACCCTATATGAATGCGGTCAAGCGCTTGCTGGAAGCCGCTGGCTTCGACATGTCGCGTTATCACGAAGAATCCTTCGGTGCGACCCCGCCAGAGGCGCGCGCTGACGCCGTGGAACACGCCGAACAAGCGGCCGAGGCGCCGGAAGTCGACGTGGCGGATCTGCACCAGGTGGAATTCACGGCGTCCGGCAAGAGCATTCGTGTGGCCCCGGGCGAGACCGTGCATGCGGCGGCGGCCAAAGTCGGCCTGATGATTCCGAAAGCCTGCGGCATGGGGATTTGCGGGACTTGCAAGGTACTGAAGCTGGGCGGCGAAGTGGAGATGGATCACAACGGCGGGATCACCGAGGAAGACGAAGCGGAAGGGTTCATCCTGTCGTGCTGCAGCGTGCCGAAGGGGGATGTGCGGATCGAATATTGATGGTCACGCAATAACCCCTGTAGGAGCGAGCATGCTCGCGATGGACGTCAACGATAACGCTTGCAACCTGACACCCCGCGGCGTTCTCAGGTTCATCGCGAGCATGCTCGCTCCTACAGGGGAGGGTGTTTCAGTCAATAAACAGGTCAGTCATCAGCTTGTCGCTGCTGTCGGGCGCGAACCGATAGTGTTCGAATTCCGTCACACCGCTTTCCCGCAGAATTTCCTCATCAATCAGCAAGCGCCCGGTCAGGCTGCGGTTTGCGCTGCTCAGAATCACATGGGCGGCATCCGCCATGATCGTCGGCAGACGCGCATGCTTGAACGACTCCCTCGACCCCAGCTGAAACTCGATCGCGGCAGTGGCGATCATGGTCTGTGGCCACAGCGAGTTGACGCTGATCCCGTAGTTCTTGAATTCCTCGCTCATGCCCAAAGTCAGCATGCTCATGCCGTACTTGGTGACGGTGTAGGGGCTGTATTGGGCGAACCACTTGGTGGCCAGGTTCAGCGGCGGAGACAGGTTGAGGATGTGGCCGCCGGACTTCTTCAGGTACGGCAACGCAGCCTGACTGCACAGCAAGACGGCGCGGGTGTTGATCTGGTGCATCAGATCGAAGCGCTTGAGCTCAAGGTGCTGGACCCCGGTGAGCTTGATCGCCCCGGCGTTGTTGATCAGTGCATCGATGCTGCCGAAATGTTCGTTGGCCTGGGCCAGGGCCGCACGTACGGCATCCTCTTCACGCACATCCACCTGCAAGGCCAGCGCCTTGCCGCCCGCGGCTTCCACTTCCTTGGCCACACTGAAAATCGTGCCTGGCAGCTTGGCGTGGGGTTCGGCACTTTTGGCGGCGATCACGATGTTGGCCCCATCGCGTGCGGCCCGCAGCGCGATCTCGCGACCGATGCCGCGGCTGGCGCCGGTGATGAACAGGGTTTTGCCTTGCAATGACATGCTGACGCTCCTGATTGTTGTTATGTGAGCGGGGTGGCTCGACAGACAATGTAGACGAAGTCTTCAGGTGCGGACTGTCAGGGGATGCGGAGGGCTTTTGTAGGAGTGAGCCTGCTCGCGATAGCGGTCTTTCATCCAGCAGATCTGGTGAATGATCGGGCCTCATCGCGAGCAGGCTCGCTCCCACAGGGTTTGTGGCGTTAGTGAGACATCACTTCACGGATATCCCGCGCCAATTCACGCACGCGCTCTTCCTCGGTATCCCACGAGCACATGAAGCGTGCGCCGCCGTTGCCGATGAAGGTGTAGAAGCGCCAGCCCTTGGCGGTCAGTGCGGCGATGGCCGGTTCCGACAGTTGCAGGAACACGCCGTTGGCCTGTACCGGGAACATCAGTTCCACGCCAGGGATGTCGCTGACCAGTTCGGCCAGCAATTGCGCGCAGTGGTTGGCGTGGTTGGCGTATTTGAGCCAGGCGTCGTTTTCCAGGATCCCGACCCACGGCGCCGACAGGAAGCGCATTTTTGAAGCCAGCTGCCCGGCTTGCTTGCAGCGGTAATCGAAGTCTTCAGCCAGTTTATGGTTGAAGAACAGAATCGCCTCGCCCACCGCCATGCCGTTTTTCGTGCCGCCAAAGCACAGCACGTCGACGCCGGCCTTCCAGGTCAGATCAGCCGGAGTGCAGCCGAGGAATGCGCAGGCGTTGGAGAACCGTGCGCCGTCCATGTGCAGGTTCAGGCCCAGTTCCTTGCAGGTGGCGCTGATGGCGCGAATTTCGTCCGGGGTGTAGACGCTGCCGACTTCAGTGGCCTGGGTCAGGGTCACAACGCGGGGTTTCGGGTAGTGGATGTCCTGGCGCTTGAGCGCGACTTCGCGGATCGATTCCGGGGTCAGCTTGCCGTTTTCAGTGCGGGCGATCAGCAGTTTGGAACCGTTGGAGAAGAACTCCGGGGCGCCGCATTCGTCGGTTTCGACGTGGGCGGTTTCCGAGCAGATCACGCTGTGGTAACTCTGGCATAGCGACGACAGCGCCAGCGAGTTGGCGGCGGTGCCGTTGAAGGCGAAAAACACTTCGCAGTCGGTCGCAAACAGTTTGCGGAAATCATCGGACGCGCGGGCGGTCCACTCGTCGTCGCCGTATGCGCGCTGGTGGCCGTGGTTGGCCTGTTCCATGGCAGCCCATGCTTCAGGGCAGATGCCGGAATAGTTGTCGCTGGCGAATTGTTGGCTCTTGTCGGTCATGGCCTGCTTCCGTGGTCGAGATGCCTATGGTGAAGCGTCCCGTGGTAATGAGGGTGCGCACTGTACCCAAGATCGTCAGGTAGAGCGCACAGGATGTCGCTGTCGGGAACATACACAGTCGAAGGGCAATTATGCACGTGACTATTCACAAGAGCATGCACAAGGCCATGCACTTAAAACAGCGCGACGGTGCACTGGATCTGCTCAAGTGGCTGGCGCTTTTGAGCATGGTGCTCGATCACCTGCGATATGTCGGTTATTCCGCCGATTGGCTGTATGTGCCGGGGCGCCTGGCGTTTCCGTGGTTCTGCCTGGCAATGGCGGCCAATCTGGCGCGCGCGCGAACTACGACGACCGGTGGCCAGTGGCGCTATCTGGGCTGGTTGTTGCTGTTTAGCGCGGTGAGTGAAATTCCTTACCGGATGTATATTCCCAATCCCGACACCTTGAACGTACTGCCCACCCTTGCCCTGGGTTTGCTGGTGATTCGTGGCTGGCAGCAGCCGGTGTTTGCCTCGCGCCTGCTGGCCGTTGGCGCGTTGCTGCTGGCAGGGGTTTTCTCCCAGCGATTGATGTTCGGGTTTTTTGGCGTGCTGTTGCCGCTGGCGATGCTGCTGTTACTGCAGCGGCCCTGGTATTTCGCGCTGTTGGCGGGGGTGGTATGCCTGGCGGCCAATCAGTGGCAGGTACTGTATTACGCCACTCGTCTGGGCAATGTCGCGGCGATTCCGGCCATCGTCACGTGCCTGATTGCGCCATGGCTCGGGCTGTTCTTGTTGCGACATGCAAAGGGCGTAAAACCACCGCCGATGCGGCGCTGGGCGTATGCGCTCTATCCCGCGCATTTCCTGTTATTGCTCGCAGTGCGACAGGTCATCGCCTGACCCTGTAGGAGTGAGCCTGCTCGCGATGGCGGCGCCACATTCGGTAATGATGGTGGCTGACCCACCGCTATCGCGAGCAGGCTCGCTCCTACAGAGGATCTGCGCCGGATCGACGGTCGTGTCCGGCATGCCATTTACCGTCATGTCGTAAACGCACCTTTGCGTGGCGCCCGTAGGCATTTGACGACTCCAAGCCAGTCATACCATCGCTACCAAAGGGCACTGCCGAAACGCCAGTGCCTCACCGAGACGAATGGCGCACCGCCGCCGCTGGGAGAGACGCGATGTTCAGCAAGCAAGACCAGATCCAGGGTTACGACGATGCACTGCTGGCGGCGATGAATGCCGAGGAGCAACGTCAGGAAGATCATATCGAGCTGATCGCGTCGGAGAACTACACCAGCAAGCGCGTGATGGAAGCGCAAGGCAGCGGCCTGACCAACAAATATGCCGAAGGCTATCCGGGCAAGCGCTACTACGGTGGCTGCGAGCACGTTGATAAGGTTGAGGCGCTGGCCATCGAGCGCGCCAAGCAGCTGTTCGGCGCCGATTACGCCAACGTGCAGCCGCACTCCGGTTCCTCGGCCAACAGCGCCGTGTACCTGGCCCTGCTGCAAGCCGGCGACACCATCCTCGGCATGAGCCTGGCCCACGGCGGTCACCTGACCCACGGCGCCAAAGTGTCGTCCTCGGGCAAGCTGTACAACGCCGTGCAGTACGGCATCGACACCAAGACCGGTCTGATCGATTACGACGAAGTCGAGCGCCTGGCCGTCGAGTGCAAGCCGAAGATGATCGTTGCCGGCTTCTCGGCCTACTCCAAGACCCTGGACTTCCCGCGCTTCCGCCAGATCGCCGACAAGGTCGGTGCGCTGCTGTTCGTCGACATGGCCCACGTTGCCGGTCTGGTCGCAGCTGGTCTGTATCCGAACCCGCTGCCTTACGCTGACGTGGTCACCACCACCACCCACAAGACCCTGCGCGGTCCGCGTGGTGGCCTGATCCTGGCCAAGTCCAACGAAGAAATCGAGAAGAAGCTCAACGCGGCAGTTTTCCCGGGTGCCCAGGGCGGCCCGCTGATGCACGTGATCGCCGGTAAGGCCGTGTGCTTCAAGGAAGCGCTGGAGCCTGGCTTCAAGGTTTACCAACAACAAGTGATCGACAACGCCCAGGCCATGGCCGGCGTGTTTATCAAACGCGGCTACGATGTAGTGTCCGGCGGTACCGACAACCACCTGTTCCTGGTCAGCCTGATCCGTCAGGGCCTCACCGGCAAAGAGGCGGATGCAGCACTCGGTCGCGCCCACATCACTGTGAACAAGAACGCTGTCCCGAACGATCCACAGTCGCCGTTCGTGACCTCCGGCCTGCGCATCGGCACCCCGGCGGTCACCACTCGCGGCTTCAAGGTGACCCAGTGCGTCACGCTGGCCGGCTGGATCTGCGACATCCTCGACAACCTCGGCGACGCCGATGTCGAGGCCAATGTCGCCGAGCAAGTGGCAGCCCTGTGCGCGGACTTCCCGGTTTATCGCTGAGTGCGGTTTTGGAGTAAATGACTATGCAACGCTACTCGGGCTTCGGCCTCTTCAAACACTCTCTCAGCCATCATGAAAACTGGCAGAAAATGTGGCGCACGCCGACCCCTAAAAAGGTCTACGACGTGGTCATCGTCGGCGGTGGCGGGCATGGTCTCGCCACGGCCTACTACCTGGCCAAGGAACACGGCATCACCAACGTGGCCGTGGTCGAGAAAGGCTGGCTGGGCGGCGGTAACACCGCGCGCAACACCACCATCGTTCGCTCCAACTACCTGTGGGACGAGTCGGCGCACCTGTACGAACACGCGATGAAACTGTGGGAAGGCCTGTCCCAGGACCTGAACTACAACGTGATGTTCTCCCAGCGCGGCGTCTACAACCTGTGCCACACCCTGCAGGACATCCGTGATTCCGAGCGTCGGGTCAGCGCCAACCGCCTCAACGGCGTGGACGGTGAACTGCTCGATGCCAAGCAGGTTGCCGATGAGATTCCGTACCTCGACTGCTCGAAAAACACTCGCTACCCGGTGATGGGCGCTACCGTCCAGCGTCGCGGCGGTGTGGCCCGTCACGATGCCGTGGCCTGGGGCTTTGCCCGGGCCGCCGACGCCCTGGGCGTGGACCTGATCCAGCAGACCGAAGTGATCGGTTTCCGCAAGGAAAACGGCGTGTGCATCGGCGTTGAAACCAACAAGGGCTTCATCGGCGCCAAGCGCGTCGGCGTAGTGACCGCCGGTAACTCCGGGCACATGGCCAAACTTGCCGGTTTCCGTCTGCCGATCGAATCCCACCCGCTGCAAGCGCTGGTGTCCGAGCCGATCAAGCCGATTATCGACAGCGTGATCATGTCCAACGCCGTACACGGCTACATCAGCCAGTCCGACAAGGGCGACCTGGTGATCGGTGCCGGTATCGACGGCTACAACGGCTACGGCCAGCGTGGTTCGTACCCGGTGATCGAGCACACCATCCAGGCCATCGTCGAGATGTTCCCGGTGCTGTCGCGCGTACGCATGAACCGCCAGTGGGGCGGCATCGTCGACACCACGCCGGATGCCTGCCCGATCATTTCGAAAACACCGGTACCGAACATGTTCTTCAACTGCGGTTGGGGCACCGGTGGCTTCAAGGCGACACCTGGTTCGGGCAACGTATTTGCCGCGAGCCTGGCCAAGGGTGAAATGCACCCATTGGCCGCACCTTTCTCCATCGACCGTTTCCACAACGGTGCGTTGATCGATGAACACGGCGCTGCTGCGGTTGCCCACTAACAGGAGAAATCCCCATGTTGCATATCTTCTGTCCTCACTGCGGCGAACTGCGCTCCGAAGAGGAATTCCATGCATCCGGCCAGGCGCACATCCCGCGTCCACTGGATCCGAACACCTGCACCGACGAGGAGTGGGGCGACTACATGTTCTTCCGCGATAACCCGCGCGGTCTGCACCACGAGCTGTGGGATCACGTCGCCGGCTGCCGTCAGTACTTCAACGTCACCCGCGACACCGTGACCTACGAGATTCTCGAAACCTACAAGATCGGCACCAAGCCACAATTCACCGACAAGACCGATAGCCCGAAAGCGGCCAGCACGGCTCTGGGAGAGAAGGTATGAGCCAGATCAATCGCCTGTCCAACGGCGGACGGATCGACCGCAACAAAGTCTTGACCTTCACCTTCAACGGCCAGAACTACAAAGGCTTCGAAGGCGATTCCCTGGCCGCTGCACTGCTGGCCAACGGTGTCGACATCATTGGTCGCAGCTTCAAGTATTCTCGTCCGCGCGGCATCTTCGCCGCAGGCAGCGAAGAGCCGAACGCGGTGCTGCAGATCGGCGCCACCGAAGCCACGCAGATCCCGAACGTGCGCGCCACGCAACAGGCGCTGTATCAAGGCCTGGTCGCCACCAGCACCAACGGCTGGCCGAGCGTGAACAACGACATGATGGGAATTCTCGGCAAGGTCGGCGGCAAGCTGATGCCGCCGGGCTTCTACTACAAAACCTTCATGTACCCGCAATCGTTCTGGATGACTTACGAGAAGTACATCCGCAAGGCCGCCGGCCTTGGCCGCTCGCCGACCGAGAACGATCCGGACACCTACGACTACATGAACCAGCACTGCGACGTGCTGATCGTCGGTGCCGGCCCTGCCGGTCTGGCCGCAGCACTGGCCGCTGCGCGCAGCGGTGCCCGTGTGATCCTGGCGGACGAACAGGAAGAGTTCGGCGGCAGCCTGCTCGACTCCCGCGAAAGCCTCGACGGCAAGCCTGCGATGGAGTGGGTGGCCAGCGTCATCGACGAGCTGAAGAACACCCCGGACGTGCTGCTGTTGCCGCGCGCTACCGTCAACGGCTACCACGACCATAACTTCCTGACCATTCACGAGCGTCTGACCGATCACCTCGGCGACCGCGCACCGATTGGCCAGGTGCGTCAGCGCATCCACCGGGTCCGCGCCAATCGCGTGGTACTGGCGACCGGCGCTCACGAGCGTCCACTGGTCTATGGCAACAACGACGTACCGGGCAACATGCTCGCCGGCGCCATCTCGACCTACGTGCGTCGTTACGGCGTGGCACCGGGCAAGAAGCTGGTGCTGTCGACCAACAACGACCACGCCTACCGCGTTGCCCTGGATTGGCTCGATGCCAGCCTGCAAGTGGTGGCGATCGCCGACGCCCGCAGCAATCCCCGTGGTGCGCTGGTGGAAGAAGCCCGCGCCAAAGGCATCCGCATTCTCACCGGTAGCGCCGTGATCGAAGCCCGTGGCAGCAAGCGCGTGACCGCTGCCCGTGTGGCCGCGATCGATGTCAAGGCCCACACCGTGACCAGCCCGGGTGAATGGCTCGACTGCGACGTGGTCGCCAGCTCCGGAGGCTACAGCCCGGTGGTTCACCTGGCTTCGCACTTGGGCGGCAAGCCGATCTGGCGTGAAGATATCCTCGGTTTCGTACCGGGCGAAGCACCGCAGAAACGCGTGTGCGTCGGTGGTATCAACGGCGTCTACGGCCTTGGCGATTCCCTGGCCGACGGTTTTGAAGGTGGCGTTCGCGCTGCTGCCGAAGCCGGCTTCCAATCGGTCGAAGGCGTACTGCCGAAAGCCCTGAGCCGTCTCGAAGAACCGACCCTGGCGCTGTTCCAGGTGCCTCATGAAAAGAACACCGCACGGGCGCCGAAGCAATTCGTCGACCTGCAAAACGACGTCACCGCCGCCGCCATCGAACTGGCGACCCGCGAGGGCTTCGAGTCGGTCGAGCACGTCAAGCGCTACACGGCGCTGGGCTTCGGTACCGATCAGGGCAAGCTCGGCAACGTCAACGGCCTGGCCATCGCTGCCCGCTCGTTGAACGTGACCATCCCGCAGATGGGCACCACCATGTTCCGTCCGAACTACACGCCGGTGACTTTCGGCGCCGTGGCTGGTCGTCACTGTGGGCACATCTTCGAGCCGGTGCGCTACACCGCACTGCATCAATGGCACCTGAAAAACGGCGCCGAGTTCGAAGACGTCGGCCAGTGGAAGCGTCCTTGGTACTTCCCGAAATCCGGTGAAGACCTGCATGCCGCCGTTAAGCGCGAATGCAAAGCGGTGCGCGACAGCGTCGGCCTGCTGGATGCTTCGACCCTGGGCAAGATCGACATCCAGGGCCCGGATGCGCGTGAGTTCCTCAACCGCGTCTACACCAACGCCTGGACCAAGCTCGATGTGGGCAAGGCCCGTTATGGCCTGATGTGCAAAGAAGACGGCATGGTCTTCGACGACGGCGTGACGGCTTGCCTGGCCGACAACCATTTCGTCATGACCACCACCACCGGCGGCGCGGCTCGCGTACTGCAGTGGCTGGAGCTGTACCACCAGACCGAATGGCCGGACATGAAGGTGTTCTTCACCTCCGTCACCGACCACTGGGCGACCATGACCCTGTCCGGGCCGAACAGCCGCAAGCTGCTCGCTGAAGTCACCGACATCGACCTGAGCAGCGAAGCGTTCCCGTTCATGACCTGGAAAGAAGGTCTGGTCGGTGGTGTCCCGGCGCGGGTATTCCGGATTTCGTTTACCGGTGAGCTGTCGTACGAAGTCAACGTGCAAGCCGACTACGCCATGGGCGTGCTGGAAAAAATCGTCGATGCCGGCAAGAAGTACAACCTGACCCCGTACGGCACCGAAACCATGCACGTACTGCGGGCCGAGAAGGGCTTCATCATCGTCGGTCAGGACACTGACAGCTCGATGACCCCGGACGACCTGAACATGGGCTGGTGTGTCGGTCGCACCAAACCGTTCTCGTGGATCGGCTGGCGTGGCATGAACCGTGAAGACTGCGTGCGTGATCAGCGCAAGCAACTGGTTGGCCTGAAGCCGATCGATCCGAACAAATGGCTGCCGGAAGGCGCGCAACTGGTGTTCAACACCAAGCAGGCGATCCCGATGACCATGGTCGGTCACGTGACCTCCAGTTACCTGCACAACTCCCTGGGCTATTCGTTTGCCATGGGCGTGGTCAAGGGCGGTCTGAACCGCATGGGCGAGCGCGTGTTCGCACCGCTGGCCGACGGCAGCGTGATCGAGGCGGAAATCGTTTCTTCGGTGTTCTTCGATCCGAAAGGCGAACGCCAGAACGTTTGATGGTTCGGATCCTGTGGGGTGCAGCTGCACCGTGGTGAATTCATCGCGAGCAGGCTCACTCCTACAGGTGACCGCGTAACCCTTGTAGGAGTGAGCCTGCTCGCGATGGCGGCAGTGCAGCCACCACAGGAACCAACAGAATTCAGAACAGGTGCTTTATGACCGCAGCCAATGTTTACCAACAACGCCCAACCACCGGGGCCAAGGCCGAGTCGTCGCTGCATCACGCCGACCTCGCCAGCCTGGTGGGCAAGGGTCGCAAGAACGCCGGTGTGACCGTGCGTGAGAAAAAACTCCTCGGCCACCTGACCATCCGTGGCGATGGCCACGATGCCGCATTCGCCGCGGGCGTGCACAAGGCCCTGGGCATCGAATTGCCGGGTGCGCTGAGCGTCATCGTCAAAGGTGAAACCAGCCTGCAATGGATGGGGCCGGATGAATGGCTGCTGATCGTGCCGACCGGTGAAGAACTGGCCGCCGAGCAAAAACTGCGCGAAGCACTGGGCGATCTGCACATTGCAATCGTCAACGTCAGCGGTGGCCAGCAACTCCTCGAACTGAGCGGCCCGAACGTGCGCCAGGTGCTGATGAAATCCACCAGCTACGACGTGCATCCGAACAACTTCCCGGTAGGTAAAGCCGTCGGCACGGTGTTCGCCAAGTCGCAACTGATGATCCGTCACACCGCCGAAGACACCTGGGAACTGCTGATTCGTCGCAGCTTCTCGGAGTACTGGTGGTTGTGGTTGCAGGATGCTTCTGCCGAGTTCGGGCTGAGCGTTCAGGCTTGATCACCACCTGACCCTGTAGGAGCGAGCTTGCTCGCGATGGACTTGAGAGCGACGCGTTAAGTCAGGAAGTACGCGTCATCGTTGACGACCATCGCGAGCAGGCTCACTCCTACAGTAGGCATCCACCGATTTCTCAGGAGTCACCGTACTATGAGCCGCGCCCCAGACACATGGATTCTGACCGCCGACTGCCCCAGCGTACTCGGCACGGTGGATGCGGTGACCCGCTTTCTGTTCGAGCAGGGCTGCTACGTCACCGAGCACCATTCCTTCGATGACCGGCTCTCGGGCCGTTTCTTCATTCGTGTGGAGTTCCGCCAGCCTGACGGTTTCGACGAGCAGTCCTTCCGCGCGGGCCTGGCCGAGCGCGGTGAAGCCTTCGGCATGATCTTCGAACTGACCGCGCCGAACTATCGGCCGAAAGTGGTGATCATGGTCTCCAAGGCCGATCACTGCCTCAACGACTTGCTCTATCGCCAGCGCATCGGCCAGTTGTCGATGGACGTCGCCGCCGTGGTCTCCAACCACCCGGACCTCAAGCCACTGGCTGACTGGCACCAGATTCCGTACTACCACTTCCCGCTGGACCCGAACGACAAGCCGTCGCAAGAGCGTCAGGTGTGGCAGGTGATTGAAGAGTCCGGTGCGGAACTGGTGATCCTTGCGCGCTACATGCAAGTGCTGTCGCCGGAACTGTGTCGCAAGCTCGATGGCAAGGCGATCAATATCCACCACTCCCTGCTGCCCGGTTTCAAGGGCGCCAAGCCCTATCACCAGGCCTACAACAAGGGCGTGAAACTGGTGGGCGCCACCGCGCATTACATCAACAACGACCTGGATGAAGGCCCGATCATTGCCCAGGGCGTCGAGGCGGTGGATCACAGCCATTACCCGGAAGACCTGATTGCCAAGGGGCGGGATATCGAAGGGCTGACCCTGGCCCGAGCCGTCGGGTATCACATTGAGAGACGCGTGTTTTTAAACGCGAACAGAACAGTCGTTCTTTAGATTGCCATCGCGAGCAGGCTCACTCCTACATTGGAATGCATACCCCTGTAGGAGCGAGCCTGCTCGCGATAGCGGCATAACAGACAACACAAGACACACAGGCAATAACCCAAGCACTTAACGCGCTGCCTGCCTGGGCAACGCGGTTCCATAAAAACAACAGCGAGGTGAAAGCATGTCTGGTAATCGTGGTGTGGTGTATCTCGGCGCTGGCAAGGTCGAAGTACAGAGTATTGACTATCCGAAAATGCAGGACCCGCGCGGCAGGAAGATTAACCACGCCGTCATCCTGCGTGTGGTTTCCACCAACATCTGTGGTTCCGACCAGCACATGGTGCGCGGTCGTACCACGGCGCAAACCGGCCTGGTGCTGGGTCATGAGATCACCGGTGAAGTGATCGAGAAGGGCAGCGACGTCGAGAACCTGCAAATCGGCGACCTGGTGTCCGTACCGTTCAACGTGGCTTGCGGGCGCTGCCGTTCCTGCAAAGAAATGCACACCGGCGTCTGCCTGAGCGTCAACCCGGCGCGTCCGGGCGGTGCTTATGGTTACGTCGACATGGGCGACTGGACCGGCGGCCAGGCCGAATACGCCATGGTGCCGTATGCCGACTTCAACCTGCTGAAACTGCCGGATCGCGACCGGGCGATGGAAAAAATCCGCGACCTGACCTGCCTCTCCGACATTCTGCCGACCGGCTATCACGGTGCCGTGACCGCTGGCGTCGGCCCGGGCAGCACCGTGTACATCGCCGGTGCCGGTCCGGTCGGCCTGGCGGCGGCCGCATCCGCTCGCCTGCTGGGTGCGGCGGTGGTGATCGTCGGTGACGTCAACACCGTCCGCCTGGCCCACGCCAAGGCCCAGGGTTTCGAAATCGCCGACCTGTCACTGGACACGCCGCTGCACGAACAGATCGCCGCACTGCTGGGCGAACCGGAAGTGGATTGCGCCATCGACGCCGTTGGCTTCGAAGCCCGTGGCCACGGCCATGACGGCGTGAAACACGAAGCCCCGGCCACCGTACTCAACTCGCTGATGGGCGTGGTGCGTGTGGCAGGCAAGATCGGTATCCCCGGCCTCTACGTGACCGAAGACCCGGGTGCCGTCGACGCTGCGGCGAAAATGGGCAGCCTGAGCATCCGCTTCGGCCTGGGCTGGGCCAAATCCCACAGCTTCCACACCGGCCAGACCCCGGTGATGAAGTACAACCGCGCGCTCATGCAAGCGATCATGTGGGACCGTATCAACATCGCCGAAGTGGTAGGCGTTCAGGTGATCAGCCTGGACCAGGCTCCACAGGGGTATGGCGAGTTTGACGCGGGCGTGCCGAAGAAGTTTGTGATCGATCCGCACAAGATGTTCAGCGCGGCGTAAGTCTTTGCGTAATACAAAACGGCGACCTTCGGGTCGCCGTTTTTGTTTGGATATCTTTTTCAAACGGTTGCCCGGTCATGCCATTCATCGCACGGCATCCAGGGATTCACGTTTCTTATGCGTGACCTGTGTAAAAACGGATGCGCGGCAAGGAACATGATTGAAGATGCCCGGTCAAACCGGGAGTTTTACCGCCGGTTTTCGGATGGTTTCGTGGCACAAGAGGATGTCTGGATGAAGATTTCACGCGGTATTGCACTGGCTTCGCTGTTGGCGCTGTCCGCCAGCCCGGCCTTTGCACAGTTCAACCTGAGCGATGCGGCCAATGCGATTTCGGGCATGAAGGGCAGTGACGCGGCCGCGACTGCCGCACCGACGCCGCAGACAGCCGACCTGCTGAGCACCCTCAGTGAACTGGACATCACCCCGCAGCAAGCCATCGGCGGTGCCGGGGCGATGCTGGGGCTGGCGAAGAACCAGTTGAGCTCAACCGACTACTCGGAACTGGCCAAAAGCGTGCCGGGCATCGACATGCTCTCGGGCGGCGGTGAGTTGGGTGCGCTGGCCAGTCTGCTTGGCTCCAGCGGCAAAGCGGCAGGGCTGGATAACGCCCTGGGCAACGTTAAGGACACCAACGACCTCAACAACGCTTTCAGCGCCCTGGGCATGGACAGCGGGATGATTGGCCAGTTTGCCCCGGTGCTCCTGCAATACTTCGGTCAGCAGGGCGTCGGCGGTACGCTGCTGAGCAGTCTGGGCAGCATCTGGGGCGCTGGCGCCGGTAGCTGATTCAGCGGCACCCGGCGCGCAAGGCGTCGATGCGCCGGTCCTTCTCGATCCAGAGCTGGTTGACCCAGTTCTGGACCTTCTCGCGAAATACAGGATCGTTTTCGTAATCGCCCTGCCACAGCGCCGGGTCGAGTTCGCGGGTCTGGATATCGATGATGACCTTCGGCACATTGCCGCTGATCAAGTCCCAGAACCCCGGAATCTGCTGCTGCGGGTAAACCACCGTCACATCGAGAATCGCGTCCAGCTGTTCACCCATCGCCGCCAGCACAAAGGCCACGCCGCCGGCTTTGGGCTTGAGCAGGTGATTGAACGGTGACTGTTGCCGGGCACTTTTAGCCGCCGTGAAGCGGGTGCCCTCCAGATAATTGACCACCGTCACCGGTTGGCGCTTGAACAGCTCGCAGGCCTGTCTGGTGATTTCCAGATCCTTGCCCGCCAGTTCCGGGTGTTTGGCCAGGAAGGCTTTGCCGTAGCGCTTCATGAACGGGTAATCCAGCGCCCACCAGGCCAGACCCAGGAAGGGCACCCAGATCAGCTCTTTCTTGAGGAAGAACTTGAAGAACGGCGTACGCCGATTCAGCGTCTGGATCAGTGCCGGGATGTCGACCCAGGATTGATGGTTGCTGATCACCAGATACGAGGTATCGCGACGCAGATCGTCACCGCCGCGGATGTCCCATTGGGTGGGGATACACAGGCGGAAGATCAGCTTGTCGATCTCGGACCAGGTCTCGGCGATCCACATCACCGACCATGAGGCGTAATCGCGAAAACGGCCGGGCAGGACCAGCTTGAGCAGGGCAAACACCATTAACGGCCCGATCAGAACCAGGGTGTTGAGCACAAGCAGCAGGGTCACGAAACAGCCGGTGAGCAGGCGGCGCATAAGTCACTCGTGGAAGCGGTTGGGCGCGCCATGATAAGCAGCTTCGGGCAGCAGGCCAAATCGGCGGTGACGAATGTTTCACTTTTGGGTCGGTAACCTTGTGGGAACGATCAAGCGAACGACGGTCTAAAATCCGACTGCTCACTCTCATGGAAACCCATTACGTGAAATCCCTCCTTGCAGTGCTCTCCCTCATCGCCCTGCCGGTAATGGCCGCCGAACCGACTCTGTACGGGCGTTATGAATACATCGCCCTGCCGGAAATCGGCGGGCAGGTCCTCAAGGCGAAAATGGATACCGGCGCCCTGACCGCCTCGCTGTCGGCCAAGGACATCGAAACCTTTACCCGCAATGGCGAAGAATGGGTGCGATTCCGCCTCGCCACCAAAGATGCCGGCAACAAGGTCTACGAGCACAAGATCGCGCGCATCAGCAAGATCAAGACCCGTTCCGAAGAGGAAGAGGATGACAGCGAAGTGATCGCACCCACCAAGCGTCCGGTGGTCGATCTGGAACTGTGCCTGGGCAACGTCAAGCGCACGGTCGAGGTGAATTTGACGGACCGCAGCAGCTTTAACTATCCGTTGCTGATCGGCGCCAAGGCATTGCGCGAGTTCGGGGCGGCGGTGAACCCGGCGCGGCGTTTTACGGCGGACAAGCCCGATTGCTGATTGACGGGGTGTGAGGCTTGGGGCACCGTTCGCCCATATCCCTGCCGGGCTCGGACGCCATGCCTCATATCCTGATTGTCGAAGACGAAGCGGCCATTGCCGACACCCTGGTTTTCGCCCTGCAAGGCGAGGGCTTCACCACCACATGGTTGAGCCTCGGCGCGGCGGCGCTGGAACATCAGCGCCAGACCCCGGCGGATCTGATCATTCTCGATATCGGCCTGCCGGACATCAGCGGCTTCGAAACCTGCAAGCAACTGCGGCGCTTCAGCGAAGTGCCGGTGATGTTTCTCAGTGCCCGGGATGGCGAGATCGATCGCGTTGTGGGCCTGGAAATCGGTGCCGACGATTACGTGGTCAAGCCGTTCAGCCCTCGGGAGGTGGCGGCGCGAGTCCGGGCGATTCTCAAGCGCATGGCGCCCCGCACGGTGAACGAACCGTCGACGGCACTGTTTCGCATCGATAGAGAACGTGTGCAAATCAGTTATCGCGGTCAACTGCTGACCCTGACCCGCCATGAATTCCGCCTGCTGCAATGCCTGCTGGAGCAGCCCGAGCGCGTCTTCAGTCGAGAACAGTTGCTCGATGCCCTGGGCGTGGCCGCCGACGCCGGTTACGAGCGCAGCATCGACAGCCACATCAAGAGCGTGCGCGCCAAGCTGCGATTGGTGAAGGCTGACGCCGAGCCGATCCAGACCCATCGCGGTCTTGGCTACAGCTACAGCCCGGGACAAAGCTGATGCCGCTGGGAATCCGGATTTTCCTGGTCTACGCATTGTTCATCGGCCTGACTGGCTACTTTGTGCTCAACACGGTCATGCAAGAGATCCGGCCCGGCGTTCGTCAGTCCACCGAAGAAACCCTGGTCGATACCGCCAACCTGATGGCCGAGATCCTGCACGACGACTTCAAGGCCGGCAGCCTCAACCAGAACCGCTGGCCGGAACTGCTCAAGGCCTATGGTGAACGGCAGCCCGGAGCGAAAATCTGGGGCTTGCCAAAGAATCAGGTCAACCATCGCATTTACGTCACCGACGCCAAGGGCATTGTCATGCTGGACTCCAGCGGGGCGGCGGTGGGGCAGGATTACTCGCGCTGGAATGACGTCTACCTGACCCTGCGCGGCGAATACGGCGCTCGCTCCACGCGCAATGATGCGAACGATCCGGGGTCTTCGGTGATGCATGTCGGCGCGCCGATTCGCGACAACGGCCAGATCATCGGCGTGGTCACCGTGGCCAAGCCCAATAGCTCGTTGCAGCCTTATGTGGATCGCACCGAGCGCCGGTTGCTGGCTTATGGCGCCGGGCTGATCGGGCTCGGTCTGCTGTTCGGCGCGTTGTTGTCCTGGTGGCTGAGCCGCGCCCTGCGAAGATTGACGGCGTACGCCCAAGGCGTCAGTGAAGGCCGGCGGGTTGAAGTGCCGCATTATCACGGCGGTGAGCTGGAGCAATTGGCTACAGCGGTGGAGCAGATGCGCACGCAGCTTGAAGGCAAGGCCTACGTCGAGCGCTACGTACACACCTTGACCCATGAGCTGAAGAGTCCGCTGGCGGCGATTCGTGGTGCGGCGGAGTTGCTGCAAGGCGAGATGCCGTTGGCCCAACGGCAGCGGTTTGTCGGCAACATCGACAGCGAAAGTGCGCGCATGCAGCAGTTGATCGAGCGCTTGCTGAATCTGGCTCAGGTCGAGCAGCGCCAGGGGCTGGAGGAGCGGGTGGCGGTGCCATTGGCGGCGTTGGTGAATGGCCTGCTGAACGCGCAAGCGGCGCGGATCGAAGGCAAACAGTTGCGCGTAGAGCAAACGATTCCATCGGACCTGGCGCTGATCGGCGAGCCGTTTTTGCTGCGTCAGGCACTGGGCAATCTGCTGGACAATGCGCTGGATTTCACCCCTGTTGAGGGGGGGCTGCGATTCACCGCCGAACGGGCAGGCGAGCAGGTCGAGTTCAAGCTTTTCAATCAGGCAGAGCCGATTCCCGACTATGCGTTGCCACGGTTGAGCGAGCGTTTCTATTCGTTGCCGAGACCGGACAGCGGGCGCAAAAGCACCGGGCTTGGGCTCAATTTTGTCGAGGAAGTGGTCAAGCTGCATGGCGGTACGATGAGCATCGGGAATGTCGATGGCGGTGTGGAAGTGACATTGCACTTACCTTAGGACCGGCCCAGTCTCCACAAAGTCTCCACACTCCCTCCATTCATTCCTCACACAGCCCACCCAGACTTTCCCCATCAAAAACAGGGAGAGTCCCATGAACCGTAGCCTGGCCCTAAAATTCGGGGCGATTGCCCTGTTGATTCTGTTATTGCTGGTTCCACTGCTGATGATCAACGGCGTGATCCAGGACCGCCAGCAATTGCGCGACGGCGTGCTCGAAGACATTGCCCGCAGTTCCAGTTACAGCCAGCAATTGAGCGGGCCGCTGATGGTGGTGCCATATCGTAAAGTCGTGCGCACCTGGAAGATCCACGAAAAAACCAACAAGCGTTATCAGGAGATCGGTGAGGAGCGCGGTCGGTTGTATTTTCTGCCGGAGCGCTTCGAAGTCGACGCAGACGTTCAGACCGAACTGCGTTCCCGAGGTATCTACCAGGCGCGGCTGTTCCATGCCGACAACCGCATCAGCGGCCACTTTTCCCTGCCGGTTCAACTGGGCATCAAGGAAGAGTTCGCCGATTACCGATTCGACCAGCCGTTCCTCGCCGTTGGTATCAGCGACATTCGGGGTATCGAAAACGCTTTGAAGCTTGAACTCAATGGCCAGAAACTGGATTTCATTCCGGGCAGCCAGGTGGGCTGGCTGGGTGAAGGCGTCCACGTGACCCTGCCAGCGTTGGAGACAAAACAGGTCACGGAGTTGGCCTTCGGTTTTGACCTGAAACTGCAAGGCACCGGTCAGTTACAGATCCTGCCGGTGGGCAAGACCAGCAACGTTTCGCTGAATGCCAACTGGCCTCATCCAAGCTTCATCGGCAACTACCTGCCTGCCCAGCGCGAGATCACTGATCTAGGTTTTACCGCCCATTGGCAGACCTCGTTTTTCTCCACCAACCTGCAAGAAACCTTGAACAGCTGCGTGTCCCGCGGCAGTTGTGAGGCGTTGTCCGGTCGCAGCTTCGGGGTGAGCTTCATCGACCCGGTGGACCAGTACCTGAAAAGCGATCGGGCGATCAAATACGCGTTGCTGTTCATTGTCCTGACCTTCGCCGGGTTCTTCCTGTTCGAAGTGCTGAAATGCCTCGCGGTGCACCCGGTGCAATACGCGTTGGTGGGGGTGGCACTGGCGTTCTTCTACCTGTTGTTGCTGTCGTTGTCCGAGCACATCGGCTTTGCCCTGGCGTACCTGTTGTCAGCCAGCGGTTGTGTGTTGTTGATCGGGTTCTACGTTTGCCACGTGTTGCGCAGCGTGCGACACGGGCTGAGCTTTTCCGCGGGATTGGCGGCGTTGTATGGGCTGCTCTACGGGTTGTTGAGTGCAGAGGATTACGCGTTGTTGATGGGCTCGTTGCTGCTGTTCGGCTTGCTGGGCGTGTTCATGGTGCTGACCCGCAAGCTGGACTGGTACGGGGTTGGGCAAAAAACGCCGAAACCTTTGGACTTCGATATTGGAGCGGTGCAATGAGCCGGTCGGTGGGGTTGCGGGAGGACCAGCGAGAGGGGAGGGTGTTGGCGACGCTGATTGCCGGGTTGTTTGAGCTGGATTCGTTGTGCTGCCATCGCGAGCAGGCTCGCTCCCACATGGGACCGCAGTCAAAGGTGGGAGCGAGCCTGCTCGCGAAGGGGGTGGAGCAGTCAGCGAAGATCTAAACCTTCGGCATCGTCGCAATCATCGAAGGCCGCTGGCTCACCTCGAAATACCACGCCGCCAACTGCGGATTCGCCGTGCGCCAATCCAGATCCGGATGGCGCAGGTCCAGGTAACCCAGTGCACAGGCCACGCTGATCGCGGCCACGTCGAAGTGGCAGGTCAGCTCGGCAATCGCGTCCTTTTCCAGCAATGCCAGGGCGCGACGGATCTTGTTGCGCTGGCCGTCGAGCCATTCGTCCCAGTGCTTTTCCGGGGCGCGCAGGGCGGTTTCGTAGCGTACCAGCACGGCCGCGTCCATGATCCCGTCGGCCAGCGACGCGAGGGTCAGGCGCCGCCAGCGGGCCGAGCCTTCGCGGGGGATCAGCGGGTTGCCGACGTGCTGGTGGTCGAGGTAGTCGAGGATGACCCGGCTGTCGTGGATGATGTTGCCGTCGGCCAGGCGCAGGGCCGGGATTTTGCTCAGCGGGTTATCTTCGATCAGGGTCAGGTCCGGGTTGACCGGGGTGAGCACGCTGGTCTGCAACGCCACACGATTCTGCTGGCCGGTTTCGTGCAGCAGCACCATGACTTTGCGAACGAAGGGAGAGAGCGGGTTGTGGTACAGGGTCATGCTCGGGGCGGACATGGCAGCGTCTCGGTCGGTGGCAGTGACGGGCAGCATAGCGTGTTGGAGCGATAGCTCAAGATGGCAAACACCCTTGTAGGAGTGAGCCTGCTCGCGATGGCGATGTGTGAGGCAATTCAATGTCGACTGATACGGCCCCATCGCGAGCAGGCTCGCTCCTACAGGGGGCAGCAGCGTTGGAATAGACCGCGAAGGGCCAGGGCTGCGGGGATGCCCAAGCCCAGCCAGCTAAGTGAATCCCACACACCATCACCGAGCAACGCGGCAAACAACCCGGCCGCGCTGAGCACTGCGATGACGGTCGGAATGGCAAATACCTTCCAGAAGTTCGACTGCCGGGGCTTCATGCCACGTTCTCCGCTTTTTCCGGCACCGGCCTGACCGCCTTGCGCCGCACCACCCACAGGTAGACCCCGCTGCCGAGCACGATGATGGTCAGCACATCCAGGGTCGCCCAGAGTATCTGCATCGGCATGCCACCGTAGTCACCGAAGTGCAGCGGTTGCGACATGCCCATGGCGTCCATGTACCACGGTCGTTCGGCCACGGCGGTGACTTGCAGGGTGCTGGCATCGATCAGTACCGGCGTCAGCAGGTGTGAGGTCAGGTGCGTGCGGCCTTTCATGAACACCGCGTAATGGTGTTCGCTGGAAAACCGCGTGCCAGGAAAGGCGATGAAGTCCGGCTGCATGCCCGGTGCGACTTCCTTGGCGATGTCGAGCAAACGGGTCGCGGGCGCGAGTTGCGTCAGCGGTGGCGCATCGCGGTACGGCGCGACCATCGCGCTCAGGCTGTCGTTGCGCCAGGCGGCAATGATCAGGTCGGCGCAGGCGCTGATCACGCCCGTCACGCCGACCACCAGAGCCCAGGTCAGCGTCACGACGCCGATCAGGTTATGCAGGTCGAGCCAGCGCAGGCGGGTGGATTTTTCCTGGCGCACGGTGGCGAATTTCAAGCGGCGCATGAACGGCAGGTACAGCACCGTGCCGGAGACAATCGCCACCACGAACAGAATGCCCATGAACGCCAGCAGCAACTTGCCCGGCAGCCCGGCAAACATGTCCACGTGCAGGCGCAGCATGGTCATCATGAAACCGCCGTTGGCCGATGGCGTTTCCAGTGCTTCGCCGGTACGGGCGTCCAGCATGAAAGTGTGGGACGCGTTCGGCTCGGTGCCCGCGGTCGCGGCCATGATGGTCAGCACCGCGTTGGGTTCATCGTCCTCGAAGCCGAAATACTGCATGACTTCACCGGGGCGATGCTTCTCGGCCGCTTCCACCAACTGCTGCAAATTCAGGTGCGGGGTGTCCGCCGGCATTTCCTTCACGTCAGGCGCATCGCCCAGCAAGTGGTCGATCTCGTGGTGAAAGATCAGCGGCAGGCCGGTCAGTGCCAGCAGCAACAGGAACACCGTACAAATCAGGCTGGCCCAGGTATGAACAGCGGACCAGCGGCGAATTGTTTTACTTTTCATTTCATAGCCTTCAGAAAAACCAAAGCCGTCCACGAAGGACGGCCTGGTCATTGGGCGTGTCAGCTCAACGCGTTACCACTTGTAGGTTGCACTTGCGACGACACTGCGCTGGTCGCCGTAGTAGCAGTAGTAGCTGTCGCAAGTCGAGATGTAGTCCTTGTCGAACAGGTTGGTCGCGTTAACGGCCAGCGAAGCGCCTTTGAGGCTGTTGTCCAGGCGACCGAGGTCGTAGTGAACCACCGCGTCGAACACCGTGTAGGCATCGGCCTTGCCCAGCCAGGTGTTGGCCTGGTCGCCATAGGTATTGCCGGTATAGCGCGCGCCGGCACCAATGCCGAAGCCGTCCAGCACGCCGTTGTGCCAGGTGTAGTCGCCCCATACCGACGCTTGCTGGTTAGGCATCAGTTGCAGGCGATTGCCCTTGTAGATGCCCTCTTGCACTTCGGATTTTGCCAGGGTGTAGGCAGCGGTGACCTTGAGGTTTTCGGTCACGTCGGAAACGGCTTCCAGCTCCAGGCCTTTGACTTTCACTTCGCCGGTCTGGCTGGTGACTGTCACGTTGCCCACGTTGTTGGTGACGGAAACGTTTTTCTGGGTCAGGTCATACACAGCTGCCGTCAGCAGGGTGTTGCTGCCCGGTGGCTGGTACTTGATTCCCAGTTCCCATTGCTTGCCTTCGGTCGGCTTGAACGACTCGGTCGGCGAGGCGACGGCATTGCTGGTCGGCTGGAACGATTCGGCGTAGGACAGGTAGGGCACGAAGCCCGAGTCGAACACGTAGCTGATCGCCGCGTTGCCGCTGAAGTTCTTGTCGCGTTCGGTGTTGGTGGCATCGCCCTTGTTGAAGAACGTGGTACCGGTGTGGACCCAGTCTTCACGACCGCCGAGGGTCAGGCGCCATTGGCCGAGGGCCATCTGGTCCTGGATGTACAGGCCGGTCTGCTGAGTCTTCTGTTCGTAGTCATAGAAGGCAGTGGAGCGTGGCGGACGGGTGATCGGCAAGCCATAGACCGGGTCGTTGACGTTGATGTCAGGTGCGGTGCCGAAGATCGAGAGGTAGTTGGTGGTGTTGCGCTGGTGATCCAGGCCGATCAGCAAGGTGTGACTGACGTCGCCGGTGACGAAGTCGCCCTGGAAATTGTTGTCCACGGCGAATTGGGCGATGTCTTCGTCGACATTGGTAGTGCCACGGCCGGTGTTGCCTTGATCGTCGACAATAGACCCGTAAGAGGGGCCGTAGCTGTTGACGGTCACGGCCTGGAACGACAGCTCCGACTTGGTGTAGCGCAGGTTCTGCCGGAACTGCCAGACATCGTTCAGGCGGTGTTCGAAGGCATAACCCAGCGCGTAGTAGGTGCGGTCGTAGAAGTCGTAGTTCGGGTCACCCAGGTTCTTGTGGTGGGAGATATCGCCGAACGGCATGTCGATCTTGGTGCCCTGGATCGGATAGAACTGGCTGGTGATACCGGTATCGTCACGGGTGAACTGCGTGAGCAGGGTGAGTTTGGTGTCTTCGTCGATGTTCCAGGTCAGGCTCGGCGCAATGTTGTAGCGCTTGTCATCGATGTGGTCGATGGGTGTGCCGCCGTCGCGCAGTACGCCGCTGAGGCTGTACAGGAACTGGCCTTCGTCATCGATCTTGCCGGTGCTGGCGAAGTTGATCTGGCGATGATTGTCGCTGCCGTATTGCAACTGGATCTCGCTGCTGGCTTCAGCGCTCGGGCGACGGCTGACCATGTCCAGCAGGCCGCCCGGCGGGGTCTGGCCGTACACCGAGGAGGCCGGGCCGCGCAGCAGCGCCAGGCGGTCGAGGTTCCAGGTTTCCTGTTTCGGGTTGGAGTACACACCTTTTGGCAGTGGCAGGCCGTCGAGGAATTGAGTCGGCTCGAAACCCCGCACGCGCAACCAGTCGGCGCGAGTGTCGCTGCCGAAGCTGCTGGAGGTGATGCCCGGCAAGTAGCGCACGGCATCGTCGAGGGTGTGGGCGTTGCGGTCGTCCATCTGCTCACGAGTGACGACCGAAATCGAACGCGGCGCCTCGACCAGCGCGGTGTCGGTCTTGGTGCCGGCGGCGGTGCGCTTGGCCAGGTAGCCCTGTACCGGACCCCATGCGCTTTCAGAATCTTGCACGCCGATCACGCTGGTTGCCGGCAAATCCATCACACCCTCGGGCACGGCCTCCAGGCTGTAGGTGCCCGCACTGCTCTGTACCAGTTGCAGCCCGGTGCCGCGCAGGGCTTCGCGCAGGGCGCCGGCAGCGTCGAACTGGCCTTTGACCGGCGCCGAGGTCTTGCCCGCCGCCAGGGATGGATTCAACGACAGGGCCAAACCGGCCTGGCTGGCGATCTGGTTCAGGATGCTGGCCAGCGGCGCGGCCGGCAGGTTGTAGGCGCGGACGCTGGACGCCTGTTCAGCGGCGACCAGTTGGCTGCTGGCCAACGGGGTGCAAAGGGCAATGGCGACCGCCAGCAAACTGCGGCGCAACAGGGAGTCTAGCGAACGAGGCATACAGCGGCTCCTGAATGGAAACATTTCTCAATTGCCTGTGTGCCGAACGAAAATCAAAAAGTGATAGGGCTGGATGAAAATAATTTCGATTCAGAAGTCGGTTGCGGCTGGTATTGGGTCAAACCGGTTTTTGCGGGGAGTCGAACGCCGTCATCGCGAGCAAGCTCGTTCTCACATTTTGAAATGCATTCCAATGTGGGAGCTTGCTCGCGATGACGGTTAATCAGACACAAAGCATTTCAGGGTTTGGTATCGGCCTTGGCCACGACCTTCACCCACCATTGCGTGTGCTGTTCGATCTGCACCGGCAGGGTCGGCAGCAGGGCATTGAGTGCCAGGTCGGTGTCGCGCAGCGGGAAGCTGCCGGTGATGCGCAGGTCGGCCACTTCCGGCGCGACGCCGACGTAACCGTTTCGATAGCGGCCGATTTCATGCACCAGATCTTCCAGCCGCGTGTTGTCCACCACCAGCATGCCGCGGGTCCAGGCATCCGCGCCAAGGTTGACCGCCAGAACCGGACCCAGGCCGTTGTTGCGGATCAGCACCTGCTGGCCTTCACGCAGAATCAGTTCGTCAGGGTTGGACTCAGGGTGAACCGCCACTGCCGACTGCAAAACGCTCAAGCGCGTTCCATCTTCCTCGCGCTTGACCAGAAACCGCGTACCCAGCGCACGCATGCTGCCTTCGCGGGTTTCGACGATGAACGGCCGGGGATCGCCATGACCGGTTTCAACCAGGATTTCGCCTTCCTGAAGCACGATGCGCCGCTGCTTTTCATCGAAACGCAGATCCAGCGCGCTGTGGGTATTGAGATTGATCAGCGTGCCGTCAGCCAGACGCAGGGTGCGCTGCTCGCCAACGGCGGTGCGCTGGTCGGCCAGCCAATAGTCGATCGGCAGGTAACGATCCCCGGCGAACAGGGCCAGGCCGATCACGGCAACGATACTGGCGACACCGTTGCCAAGCTTGCGCACTCGCCGACGAATGCCTATGCGCGACTGCAGCAAGGCCGTGCGGGCCGGGCCGCTGGCCACGCTGAAACGCTGGTCGAGCATCCCCAGCTGGCGCCAGGCGCGGGCGTGCTCTTCGTGGGCCGCGTGCCACTTGGCGAACTCTTCGCGCTCTACCGGGTTGGCGGAGTCCATGGACAACTGCCAGGCAATTGCCGCGTCCAGCACGCTGGCCGATACCGGTTTGGAGTTGAGCGGGTTCATGTCGGCTCACCATACAGCGCGATGTAGCACTGGCGAATGCCTTGGGCCAGGTACTGGCGCACCCGGGGCACCGACACACCGAGGCGCTCGGCGATTTCTGCGTGGCCGAGGCCGTCGAGGCGGTTGTAGAGGAACGCTGCCCGGGCCTTGCTGGAAAGCTTGCCGAGTAGGCGGTCGATGTTTTTCAGGTCTTCGAGGATCATTTGCTGTTCTTCCACCGACGGTTGTTCGGCTTCGGGAATCAGCATCAGCTCGGTGAGGTAGGCCTGTTCCAGGGCGGCGCGACGGAAGTAATCGAACAGCAGGCCCTTGGCGATCGCCACCAGGAACGCCCGGGGCTCGCGCGGGACCTTCAGTTCCTCGCGGCCCAGCAAGCGCACGAAAGTGTCCTGGCTCAGGTCTTCGGCCCGCTGTGGGCAGGCGACGTTGCGCCGAAGCCAGGCCAATAGCCAGCCGCGATGGTCGCGATATAACGCACCGACGAGCTCACTTTGAGGGCTTGGAACTGACGACACGCCGCATCACCGATTGGGAAGTATTAACTAACGAGAATTGTTCGCGATTGTGGCAGAGGCGAGGGAGGTAAGCAATTGGCGTTGGTCGGGTGGGAATCTGGTGACGGCTTTTGTAGGAGCGAGCTTGCTCGCGAAAAATTATCTGACACCTCGGTCTTACCGGAAAAACGTGTCACCGTTGACGATTTTCGCGAGCAAGCTCGCTCCTACAAGGATGGCATGTGGGTCAGAAAGACGGCGCCTGTTGCCGTCGCTTCCACTGATTCAAGCGCTGTTGCAAATTCAACGGGCTGTGGATTTGCTGCTGTTGCGCACGGCTGAACAGGATCAACATCAATTCAGCGGTGGCCAGGGCGTCGGCGCTGGCGTGGTGGCGCTCGAAGACTTCGAGCTTGAACCAGTCGATCCAGTCGTCCAGCCCGGCCTCGCGAATGTGCGCCTGGGGGCATAGCAGCGGCGCAATGTCTGCCACGTCCAGAAAGGCATGCTGCAACTTGTAACCCAGATGATCCTTCAGTGCGCGCCCCAACATATGCTGGTCGAACGGCGCATGAAAGGCCAAAACCGGGCTGTCTCCGACAAACTCCATGAATTCGAGCAGCGCCTCGGCTGGATCACTGCCGGCAGCAATTGCACTAGGGCCCAAGCCGTGGATCAGCACGCTGGGGCCGAGTTTGAGTTCCTCGCATTGCAAGGTTCGCTCGAACTGTCGGCTGAAATCGATCGCGCCATCCTCGATCACCACGGCGCCGATGGACAGTACCCGGTCCTTGTTCATATTCAGCCCGGTGGTTTCCAGGTCGAGCACTACCCAGCGCTGCTCGCGCAGGCTGCAATCACTCAAACCGGTGACCGTCGGCAGGCGTTGAAGGCGTTGCTGCAGGTCGGCGGACAAGCTCGGGCCGGCCGGGCGCAGCCATGAAAACAGGCTCATAACTGATACCGCAAGGCCAGGCTGCTTTGCAGGCGCTGTGCCTGGCGCAGGGACTCACGCAGGATGCGCCGGTCCAGATGATTGAGGCTGTCGGGATCGACCCGGTTCGAGTAAGGAAAATTCTCCCGGGTCTGTAGTTGATGTTGCTGCATGCGGGTTTGCTGGATGAAGTGATAGGCCTCTTCGTACGCGGCGCCGTCCAGGGGAGCGATGATCTCCTTTTCGACCAACTGGCGAAAACGCTCCAGCGTGTTGTTCGCTTCGATACCGTGGACCAGGGCCAGCAACCGGGCGCCGTCGACAAAGGGCGCCAGACCCTGGATCTTCAGGTCCAGGGTGGCTTTCTCGCCATTTTTACGCGCCAGCACGAACTCGCGGAAACGTCCTACGGGCGGGCGATTGCGTAGCGCATTCTCGGCCATCATGCGCTGGAACAAACGGTTGTCGCCGACCTGATCGAGAATGCCCCGACGCAACTGCTCACAGCCTTGTTCGTTGCCCCAGACCACGCGCAAGTCGAAATAGATGCTCGAACCCAGCAGGTTCTCCGGGGTTGCCTCACGGATAAACGCCGCGAAGCGCCGCGCCCATTCGGCCCGGGACAGGCACAGCTCGGGGTTGCCGGCCATGATATTGCCCTTGCACAGGGTGAAACCACACAGCGCCAGGCTCTGGTTGATCTGCTGGGCAATGGGCAGCAGCTTGCCGCGAATCTCGGCCGCATGGGCCGCATCCCTGGCTTCGAACAGAATGCCGTTGTCCTGGTCGGTGTGCAGGGTCTGCTCGCGACGGCCTTCGCTGCCGAAGCACAGCCAGCTGAACGGCACGCCGGGGTCGCCTTTTTCGGCGAGGATCAGTTCGATAACCCGGCACACGGTGTGGTCGTTGAGCAAGGTGATGATGTGGGTGATCTGCGTCGAAGACGCGCCATGGGCCAGCATGCGCTCGACCAGTTGACCGATTTCGCCCCGTAGCGCCACCAGGTTTTCCACTTTCTGGGCATTGCGGATAGTGCGCGCCAGGTGCACCAGGTCGACCCGTTGCAGGGAAAACAGATCGCGCTCGGAAACCACGCCGCACAAGCGCTGGTCCTTGACCAGGCAGACATGGGCGATGTGACGCTCGGTCATGGCAATCGCCGCGTCGAATGCACTGTGATCCGGCGACAGGAAGAACGGCGCCCGGGTCATGTGCCCATCGATGGCTTCGTTGAAATCACTGCTGCCGTTGGCCACGGTCTGGCGCAGGTCGCGCAGGGTGAAAATCCCCAATGGCGCCTTGCACTCATCGACCACCACGATGCTGCCGACCTGTTGTTCGTGCATCAACGTCACGGCTTCGCGCAATGGCGTCTGCGGGCCGCACGTTACGGGGTGGCGCATGGCCAATTCGCCCAGTCGGGTATTGAGCGAATATTGGGTGCCCAGGGTTTCCACGGCTTTTTGCTGCACTTGCTGGTTGACCTGATCCAGCAGGCTGCTGACGCAGCGCAAGGCGAAGTTGCGGAAGGTGTCCGACAGCGAAAACAGGCGGATGAACGCCGGTTTGTTCAGTTGCAGGCAGAAGGTGTCTTCGCCGGCCAGGTGCTCGGTGCGGGTCGCCCGTTCACCCAGCAATGCCGCGAGGGGGAAACACTCGCCGGTGGTGATCTCGAAGACCGTTTCGGTGCCACCTTTTGCCGTATGCGGACGCTCGCCCACGACCCGGCCTTGCTTGACGATATAGAAGTGCTCGACCGGCCCGTCGGCGGGTTTGATGATGCTCTCGCCGGGGGCGTAAAAACGCAGTTGACATTGCTCGACCAGATACGCCAGGTGAGCGTGTTCCATCTGGTTGAAGGGCGGGAAGCGCTGAAGGAATTGCAACGTACCCTGGATGTTCTGCAACACCGCGGTTTTCCCTGCCTGTGTGAAGGCGTCCGCTTTATTCATAACCATTACCGCAGTCTTTTTTGAATTGTTGTAGTCGGATGACATGGACATGGTCGACCCCTGCGGTCGGGGTGCCCATTGGACGTAAGTCTAGGTAGGCGGTTGGTGTCCTGAAATGTCGGAAGAAGCCTACGCAAACGTGCGAAAAACCTCTCGGCCCCCCTATTGGAAAATTATCTGCCGGAGTGCACATTGATGATCTGCTTAGCGATGTCTCGTCAGTGTGCTAGGGAAATGAATTGAACATGTAGAGAAAGCCATGTCCGACCACGATATTTTGAGCGACGCCGAGCGCGAAGCGCTGAGTGCCGTCATGCTGGAGCCTGACCTGCCACCGCAACGGGTGCTGATCGTCGATGACGATAAGGACGCCCGGGACCTGCTGTCAGAGATCCTGGCACTGGACGGTATTCGCTGCCTGACCGCGGCCAGTGGCGAAGCGGCACTCAAGATGCTGGTGGCCGAGGCAGAGGTCAAAAAGCCGACGATCGGTTTACTGATCACCGACCTGCGGATGGGACACGTTGATGGCCTGGAACTGATCCGTCAGGTGCGCGAATCGGTAAGGGCGGCATTGCCGATCATCATTGTCTCGGGTGACGCCGACGTGAAGGATGCGATCGCTGCGATGCATATGAGCGTGGTGGATTTTCTGCTCAAGCCGATTGATACCGGCAATCTGCTGGAGTTGGTCAAACGTGAGCTAGGGATGAAGCCTTAGTCCAAGCCTGTCAGTCCTGAACTAACTCTGTGGGATCGCGGACAGCCCACAAAGAAAAAGCCCTGATCTGTCGATCAGGGCTTTTTCATGTCCGGCGCAGACGCTCAGTTACAGGCCATTGGCAGCCTTGAACTCGCGACGACGACGGTGCAGGACCGGCTCGGTGTAGCCGTTCGGCTGTTTCGTGCCTTCGACCACCAGTTCGACCGCCGCCTGGAAGGCGATGTTGCTGTCGAAGTTCGGGGCCAGCGGACGGTACAGCGCGTCGCCGGCGTTCTGACGGTCAACCACCGGCGCCATGCGCTTGAGGCTTTCCATCACTTGCTCTTCGGTGACGACGCCGTGACGTAGCCAGTTGGCGATGTGCTGGCTGGAAATACGCAGCGTGGCACGGTCTTCCATCAGGCCGACATCGTTGATGTCCGGCACTTTCGAACAGCCGACGCCCTGGTCGATCCAGCGCACCACGTAACCGAGAATGCCCTGGCTGTTGTTGTCCAGTTCGTTCTTGATCTGCTCGGCGGTCCACTGCGGGTTTACCGCCAGCGGGATGGTCAGGATGTCGTCCACCGAAGCGTGGGCACGTTTGGCCAGTTCGGCCTGACGGGCGAACACGTCAACCTTGTGGTAGTGCAGCGCGTGCAACGCGGCAGCGGTCGGCGATGGTACCCAGGCGGTGTTGGCACCGGCCATCGGGTGAGCGATTTTCTGTTCGAGCATCGCCGCCATCAGGTCAGGCATGGCCCACATGCCTTTACCGATTTGTGCGCGACCTTGCAGGCCGGTGCTCAGGCCGATATCGACGTTGGAGTTCTCGTAGGCGCCGATCCATTTTTCCGCCTTCATGTCCGCCTTGCGCACCATCGGGCCGGCTTCCATGGAGGTGTGGATTTCATCGCCCGTGCGGTCGAGGAAGCCGGTGTTGATGAACACCACACGCTCGCTCGCCGCCTTGATGCAGGCCTTGAGGTTGATGGTGGTACGACGCTCCTCGTCCATGATCCCGACTTTGAGGGTGTTGCGTGGCAGGCCCAGCACGTCTTCGATGCGACCGAACAGCTCGTTGGTGAACGCCGCTTCTTCCGGGCCGTGCATCTTCGGCTTGACGATATAGATGGAGCCTGTGCGGGTGTTTTTGCGCGAGGTGTTGCCGTTCAGGTTGTGCATCGATGCCAGGCAAGTCACCAGGCCATCGAGAATGCCTTCCGGCACTTCGTTACCATCTTTGTCGAGGATCGCATCGATGGTCATCAGGTGACCGACGTTACGCACGAACAGCAACGAACGACCGTGCAGGCTCAGTTCACTGCCATCGACAGCGGTGTAGGTGCGGTCGGCGTTCATGGTGCGGGTAAAGGTCTGACCGCCTTTGGCGACGTTTTCCGACAGATCGCCCTTCATCAGGCCGAGCCAGTTGCGGTAGATCACCACTTTGTCATCGGCGTCGACGGCGGCAACGGAGTCTTCGCAGTCCATGATGGTGGTCAGTGCGGCTTCCATCAGGATGTCTTTGACGCCGGCCGCGTCGGTCTGGCCGACCGGGGTGCTGGCGTCGATCTGGATTTCGAAATGCAGGCCGTTGTTTTTCAGCAGGATCGCGGTCGGTGCAGGGGCATCGCCCTGGAAACCGATCAGTTGTGCGTCGTTGCGCAGGCCGGTGTTGCTGCCGCCTTTAAGGGCGACCACCAGTTTGCCGTCAACGATCTTGTAGCCGGTGGAATCGACGTGGGAGCCGGCCGCCAATGGCGCCGCTTCGTCGAGGAAGGCACGGGCGAAGGCGATGACCTTGTCGCCGCGAACCTTGTTGTAGCCTTTGCCTTTTTCCGCGCCGTCGGCTTCGCTGATGGCGTCGGTGCCGTAGAGCGCGTCATACAGCGAACCCCAGCGGGCGTTTGAGGCATTGAGGGCGAAACGGGCATTCATCACCGGCACCACGAGCTGCGGGCCGGCCATGCGGGCGATTTCTTCGTCGACGTTTTGCGTCGTTGCCTGGAAATCGGCCGCTTCTGGCAGCAGATAACCGATCTCTTGCAGGAAGGCTTTATAGGCCACGGCGTCATGCGCTTGACCGGCACGGGATTGGTGCCAGCCATCGATGCGAGCCTGGAAATCATCGCGTTTGGCGAGTAGGGCTTTGTTCTTCGGCGCCAGGTCATGAATGACCTTGTCGGCACCGGCCCAGAACTTATCGGCGGTGAGGCCGGTACCGGGAATGGCTTCGTTGTTCACGAAGTCGAACAGGACTTTGGCGACCTGCAGGCCACCGACTTGAACGTGTTCAGTCATTGCTTGCCTCACTCTGCTCAGCTATTTCGCTTTTCAGCTCTTCAATTTAACAATGAAGCCTTTGGCCATTTAAACCACAAACCCGTCTACCAGTACATGCCCATGACAGGCGGCTGGGTTGGGACCAATCAACGGCTTGGGGCCTTGCTGACAGGGCTTTCAGGGTTGCGAACGTGCCTGCGGCAGACATCGATCCAACGTTATGTAGTGCGCGCTGCGGCATACTACATGATGAATTGCGGTTGTGAAAATTAGACTAATTACGTCGTTCTGCGACCCCATGACGCATTGCGGTCACGGCGCGGAGCAGGATGTTCTCAAAAAACCAGTGGATTGTTCCAGTTAAATATCAAAAGTTGTACACGATTTGTTGGGTCAGTCAGATCGGCGGTGCCTTCATTCGCGAGCAGGCTCGCTCCCACAAAGGCCCGCGCAACCGTTGTGGGAGCGAGCCTGCTCGCGAAGGCGCCTGACCTGTCGGCGCAGGTCCAACCCTTGCCTATACTTGGTTCTCCATAACAAAAGTCATGACAAGAGGGCTGCGCCATGGACCACCTCGTACTCACTGTTTTTGCTCCGGACAAGCCCGGGCAAGTCGAGCGCATTGCCCAATGCATTGCCGAACACGGCGGCAATTGGCTGGAAAGCCGCATGTCGCGCATGGCGGGACAATTCGCCGGGATTCTTCGAGTGGGGGTGCCGGCAGAGGCCTACGACGAACTGGTCGATGCCTTGCAGGGCTTGTCCGCCCAGGGCATTCGCGTGTTGATCGCTGAAAGCGGTATCGAACAATCCTGCACCTGGAAACCGATCGCCATGGAACTGGTGGGCAATGATCGCCCGGGGATCGTGCGTGACATCACGCGCTTGCTGAGCGAGCAGGGGGTGAACCTGGAACGGCTGATCACTGAAGTGCGCCCTGCCCCGATGAGCAGTGAGCCGTTGTTCCATGCCGAAGCGATTCTCGCGGTACCGCTGACGCTGTCGCTGGACGTACTGCAATCGCGCCTGGAAACCCTGGCTGACGACCTGATGGTCGAATTGGTGCTGCGCAGTGAACCCTGATCAGGTTATCCAAGTTAAACGTGCACCCGCCTGTGGATAACCTGTAGAGACACCCCGCCAGGCCACGCCGACCGGGGCTCTCCAGCTTCTGATCAAAAAACCAGCAGTTTCAGCCACTTGCGCACAAACGGCGGGGATCACGTTGTGGATAACCTTGGGAAGGAATGGTGCAGGCCACGGGAGACGTGGCCGGCAGGGTTTTGTGCGTTTTTTGATCAGCTGCGGCGGCGCAAACTTATCCACGCATCGATGCTGTAAACCGCCAGGCCGGCCCAGATAAACATGAACGCTACCAGGGTGCTGGACGACAGGTGCTCGTCAAACAGCAGGACCGCTTGCAGCAGTACCAGAGTTGGCGCCAGATACTGGAGAAAGCCCAGTGTCGTGTAGGGCAAATGCCGTGCAGCAGCGTTGAAGCAGACCAGCGGCACGAGCGTGATCGGGCCGGCGGCGACCAGCCACCAGGCCTGGGACGTGGTCCAGAATTCGGCCTGGGCGCTGCTGGCCGTCGGATTGAGCAGCAACCAGCCGAGGGCAATCGGCACCAGCATCCAGGTTTCCACCACCAGTCCCGGCAGCGCCTTGACCGGCGCCTGCTTGCGAATCAGGCCATAGAAACCGAAGGTCAGTGCCAACACCAGCGACACCCATGGCAGGCTGCCGACCTGCCAGACCTGTTGCGCCACACCCACAGCCGCCAGACCGACGGCAATCCATTGCATGCGCCGCAGCCGTTCGCCGAGGATCAGCATGCCCAGCAATACGTTCACCAAGGGGTTGATGTAGTAACCAAGACTGGCCTCCAGCATGCGTCCGTTGTTCACCGACCAGACGTAGGTCAGCCAGTTGGCCGCGATCAGCGCACCGCTCAGGGCCAGGATCGCCAGCCGTCGCGGATTTTCTCGCAGTTCGCGCCACCAGCCGGGATGTTTCCAGACCATCAGCAACAAGGCGCCGAACAGCGCCGACCAAAGCACCCGGTGGATGATGATTTCCACGGCGGGCACGCTGGCGATGGCTTTGAAGTAGAGGGGGAAAAGTCCCCAGATGATGTAGGCACTCAGGCCTAGAATGTACCCGTGGCGCGGGTTGGCGGCTTGCATGCAGAATCCTTGCTTAGGCAGCTAACAAAGAGGGGATTGTAAGGAGAATTGTCTGTGGATGTCCTGACTGAATAGGTAGGTCATTTGTGAACATCGGTCTCTGTAGGAGCGAGCTTGCTCGCGAAGAACGCAAGGGCAACGCGTTTATCCAGACAGCACGCGTTATCGTTGACGTCCATCGCGAGCAGGCTCGCTCCTACAGGGGGGGCGGGTGGGTCAGAAGAGCTTCAGTGGCTCTTCGTTGAGCGCCGCCAGTTGCTCGCGCAACGCCAACACTTGATCACCCCAATAACGCTCGGTGCCGAACCACGGGAAACTGCGAGGGAAGGCCGGGTCTTCCCAGCGGCGGGCGAGCCAGGCGCTGTAGTGCATCAGGCGCAAGGCGCGCAGCGGTTCGATCAAGGCCAGTTCACGGGGGTCGAAGTCGTGGAATTCGTTGTAGCCGTCCATCAGTTCCGACAACTGGCTCAGGCAATCCTGACGATCGCCGGCGAGCATCATCCAGATGTCCTGCACCGCCGGACCCATGCGGCAGTCGTCGAGGTCGACGATATGGAACATCTCGTCACGGCACATCATGTTGCCGGGGTGGCAGTCACCGTGCATGCGGATGTTCTGGTGCGGCGTGTTGCTGTAGACATCTTCCACACGCTTGAGCAGATCGCGGGCCACCGATTCGTAGGCCGGTAGCAGGCTGCGGGGGATGAAGTTGCCGTCCAGCAGCGTGGCCAGTGAGTCATGACCGAAATTTTTCACCGCCAGCGCTTCACGGTGCTCGAAGGGCCGGGTCGAGCCGACCGCATGCAGGCGTCCGAGCAACTGGCCCAGGCGATACAGTTGATCGAGGTTGCCCGGCTCCGGCGCGCGGCCACCACGGCGGGGGAACAGGGTGAAACGGAAACCATTGTGTTCGTGCAGGGTTTCACCGTTGTGGATCAACGGCGCCACGACCGGCACCTCGCAGTCGGCGAGTTCGGCGGTGAACTGGTGCTCTTCCAGAATCGCTTCGTTGCTCCAGCGTTGCGGCCGGTAGAACTTGGCGATCAGCGGCTCGGCGTCTTCAATGCCGACCTGATAGACGCGGTTCTCGTAGCTGTTGAGCGCCAGGATGCGCGCGTCGCTGAGAAAGCCGATGCTTTCGACGGCATCGAGCACGAGGTCTGGTGTGAGGGTTTCAAACGGGTGGGCCATGCTGACTCCTGCGCGCAGCAGGCTGCTGCGTCCGGCCAGGCATGGTAGCGCAGACGGGCGCTCTTTAGGGGCAGGGTTGCGAGATGTGTTGTCTGGGCTGGCATCTTCGCGAGCAGGCTCGCTCCCACAGGGAGTCATGTAGTCCTTGTGGGAGCGAGCCTGCTCGCGATGAGGGGCTGTCAGGCGCCGACGATCCCGCCATCCTCCCGCGAAATCGCCATCACCGAAGACCGCGGCTTGCCATTGGGCAAGTGCTCGGGGAAGGTCGAACCGCCGTTTTCACCCGGATGCTGAATCCCGACAAACAGGGTTTTCTGATCCGGGGAGAAGCTGATCCCCGTCACTTCACAACCGACTGGGCCAACCATGAAGCGGCGAATCTCGCCGGTTACCGGGTCGGCACAGAGCATCTGGTTGTTGCCCATGCCGGCAAAGTCGCCGGCGTTGCTCGAATCGCCGTCGGTGAGAATCCACAAGCGTCCGGCCTTGTCGAAGCCCAGGCCGTCCGGGCTGTTGAACATGTTCTGCGGCGTGATGTTCGACGATCCGCCTTTTGGTGTGCCTGCGTGAACCCCCGGATTACCGGCGACGACGAACAGGTCCCAGGCAAAGGTTTTCGAACCGTGATCGTCACGCTCGGTGCGCCAGCGCAGGATCTGGCCGTAGACGTTCTTCTCGCGCGGGTTCGGACCGCCCACCGGTTGCCCGTCTTCGCCTCGTTTGGCGTTGTTGGTCAGCGTGCAGTAGACCTGACCGTCCTTGGGACTGACCACGATCCATTCCGGGCGGTCCATGCGCGTGGCTTTCACCACACTGGCGGCGAGACGGGCGTGGATCAGCACTTCGGCCTGATCGGCAAAACCGCTGCTGGCGTCGATGCCGTTTTTACCGTGGGTCAGTTCGATCCATTCACCCTGGCCTTTCGGGTGATCGACGTTGCCGTCCCCGGCATCGAAACGCGCCACGTACAGGGTGCCGTGATCGAGAATATCGCGGTTGGCCTTGGGGTTCTTGTGGTCGATCTTGTCGCGGCTGACGAATTTGTAGATGAACTCACCGCGTTCATCGTCGCCCATGTACACCACGGCATGACCGTCGCCGGTTTCGGCCAGGGCGGCGTTTTCGTGTTTGAAGCGGCCCAGGGCCGTGCGTTTGACCGGCGTCGATTTCGGATCGAACGGATCGATCTCCACCACCCAGCCGTGACGGTTGAGCTCGTTGGGGTTCTTCGCCATGTCGAAGCGCTCGTCGTGCGGGTGCCAGTTGATTTCTTTGCTGGTGGCCACCACACCGTAGCGTTTTTGCGCCGGGTCGAATTTCTGCTCGGCGTTGCTGCTGCCGAAGCAGTCGGTGAAGTTCTCTTCACAGGTCAGATAGGTGCCCCACGGCGTCTTGCCGTTGGCGCAGTTCTGGAACGTGCCCAGGACGTTCTTGCCCAGCGGATCGGCGCTGGTTTTGAGCAGGGCATGTCCGGCGGCCGGGCCGCTCAGGGTGATGGGGGCGTTGCCGTGAATGCGGCGGTTGTAGCGCGAGCCCTGGACGAATTGCCATTGGCCGTTCTTGCGCTGCACTTCAATCACCGACACACCTTCGCAGGCCAGTGCCTTGCGCACTTCTTGCGCCGATTGCGGCATGCCGCCGTGGGCGTAGAGGTAGCGGTAATTGGTGTATTCGTTGTTGATCGCCATCAGCGCCCGGTCTTTTTCGCCCGGAAACTCGAACAGGCTCATGCCGTCGTTGTTGTCGCCGAACTGGACTTCCTGATGTTCGGCGCTGCCGTTGCCGCTCGGGTCGAACGCCGGGCCGTCTTTGTGCAGCGGCTGGCCCCAGCTGATCAGCACCGAGGACTTGTAGCCCGGTGGCAGGGTGATGGCATCGCTGGTGGCGGCGGCAATGCTGTCGAAGCCCAACAACTGGCTGTTGCCGGCGCTGACACTGGCGGCCATCACGCTGCGGCTCAGCAGATTGCCGCCGAGGAACATCGCAGCGCCGCACAAGGCACCTGCGCTGATGAAGCCGCGACGGCTGAGGCCGACCATGTTTTCGAGGTCGGTGGACTGGTTTTCTTCTAATAGACTCATTTCAGGCTCCCTGCGGATTTTGCAGACACCTTAAAGATGAGTAATGAACCTTTTGTTGCAGTTCTGCTTACAGTGGTGTGCCCAGCAGAACCCGGGACGGCGAGAACTCGACGCGCACCGGTTTGCCGCAGGTCAGCCCCGATGCTTGCAGATGACTCGGTTCGGCCAAGGCGCATAGGGTCAGACCGTTGGGCAGGGTGATGCGCACTTCGCTGGGGCCGTCGTCGGCATCGAGAATTTTTTCGATGATGCCGCTGAGGCAATTATTTCCAGGTGTTTCGACAGAGTCGATTTGCAGCACGTCGAGCCAGCCGGCCTTGATCAATGCCACGACTTCGGTGCCGATTTGCAGCTCCAGGCGCTCGGTGCTGTCGTGGGTGATTTGCGCGGCGACGATCAGGCCTTCGGCGACTTCGAGGCGAATCAGGTCGTTGCGCCCCTGAGGTTCGATCGCCATCACCTTGCCGTGCAACTGGTTGCGCGCGCTGGTGCGCAGCATCAGACGCCCGAGCAGGTCCAGGTCGCTGGCGTCTTCAGCGGCTTCGAGCACCTGGGCCTGCAAGGCTTGCAGCTTCTGGTACAGGCGCAGCACCCGCTCACCTTCGTTGGACAGGCGCGCACCGCCGCCGCCCTTGCCTCCGACAATCCGCTCCACCAGCGGTTTCTGCGCCAGATTGTTCAGCTCATCGATCGCATCCCAGGCGGCCTTGTAGCTCATGCCCGCGCTTTTGGCCGCGCGGGTGATCGAGCCTTGTTCGGCGATGTGCTGCAGCAGGGCGATGCGTTGCGGACGGCGGACGATGTGCTGGGACAGCAAGGTGGGCAAAGACATGGCAAGTCGCTTTGGGTGGTGACGATGGTCAGGACGTTGGCCGCTTGGGTCGCGTGAGTCAAGTCAGGGTGTCTCGCCGGGTTTAGGCGTGCGGGCCAGGCAATAGACATCGACCCTGGCCGCCCCGGCGTCCATCAGCAGGCGAGCCAGGGCCTGGGCCGTGGCGCCGGTGGTCAATACATCGTCGACCAGAGCCAGGTGCTGGCCTTTGACGATGGCGCCGGGTGTCAGGGCGAAAGCGTTGCGCAGGTTCTTTCGGCGGGCTTCGGCGTTCAAGGCCTGTTGGGCGTCGGTGTCCTGGGTGCGCAGCAGCAACCGTTCGTCGCAAGGGATATCGAGACTCGCACTCAACCAGCGAGCCAGCATCGCCGCCTGATTGAACCCGCGCTGGCGCAGGCGTCGGGTGGCCAACGGTACCGGGATCAGGGCATGGGGGCGCGGTAGGTCGTCTTCGAAGCGATGTTGCAGGCATTGAGCAAGAAGTTCGGCGAGCAGGCGGCCAAACGGCCACTTGGTGTTGTGTTTGAAGCGGGTGATCAGGCTGTCTACCGGAAAGTTGTAGGTCCAGGGCGCAATCACCTGCTCGAAGGCCGGTGGCTGCTTCAGGCAATGGCCGCATGTGAGGCCCGCAGCCGGAAGCGGCAGGGCGCAGGTGATGCAATGATCGCCGAGCCAGGGCAGCTCGAATTCGCAAGCCGTGCAGACAGGAGGGACGCCTTCGGCCGGTTCATCGCACAAAAGGCATGATTGTTTGTTTTTTAACCAGATGTAAACCTGTCCTTCGTATCGTGGTTGACAGCGCATCGCTCTTCCTTAAATATGCCGAAACATCTGTGAAGCGACTGTGACATTCCATTAGCCAGCCGCCTGCCAAAGCATAATTCAAAGGAAACGCCCATGAGCGCCAGCACCACTGCAACCCTGCGTCATGACTGGACTTTGGCCGAAGTCAAAGCACTCTTCGTTCAGCCATTCAATGACCTGTTGTTCCAGGCGCAGACGGTGCACCGTGCGCATTTCGACGCCAACCGCGTCCAGGTGTCGACCTTGCTGTCGATCAAAACCGGCGCCTGCCCGGAAGATTGCAAATATTGTCCGCAGTCCGGTCACTACAACACCGGCCTGGAAAAAGAAAAGCTGATGGAAGTGCAGAAGGTCCTAGAAGAAGCCGCTCGCGCCAAAGCCATCGGTTCGACCCGCTTCTGCATGGGCGCGGCGTGGAAGCACCCGTCGGCCAAGGACATGCCTTATGTCCTGAAGATGGTTGAAGGCGTGAAAGCCCTTGGCCTGGAAACCTGCATGACCCTCGGTCGCCTGGATCAGGATCAGACCGAAGCGCTGGCCAAGGCCGGCCTCGACTACTACAACCACAACCTCGATACATCGCCGGAGTTCTACGGCAGCATCATCACCACCCGCACCTACAGCGAGCGCCTGCAAACCCTGGCCTATGTGCGTGAGTCGGGAATGAAGATCTGTTCCGGTGGCATCCTCGGCATGGGCGAGTCGCTGGACGACCGCGCCAACCTGCTGATCCAGTTGGCCAACCTGCCGGAGCATCCGGAGTCGGTGCCGATCAACATGCTGGTGAAAGTCGCCGGTACGCCGCTGGAAAACGCCGACGACGTCGATCCGTTCGACTTCATCCGCATGCTCGCCGTCGCGCGCATCCTGATGCCGCAATCCCACGTGCGCCTCTCTGCCGGCCGCGAAGCCATGAACGAGCAGATGCAGGCCCTGGCGTTCTTCGCCGGCGCCAACTCGATTTTCTACGGCGAAAAACTGCTGACCACCGCCAACCCGCAGGCCGACAAGGACATGCAACTGTTCTCGCGCCTGGGCATCCTGCCGGAAGCCCGCGAAGAGCACGCCGATGAAGTGCATCAGGCGGCGATCGAGCAGGCGCTGGTGGAGCAGAAGAGCAGCGAGCAGTTCTACAACGCGGCGGTTTAAATCCAACATTTATTCCTCTGAAGGAATGCAAAACCCTGTGGGAGCGAGCCTGCTCGCGAATGCGGACTGACATTCAACATTGATGTTGGCTGACACGACGCCTTCGCGAGCAGGCTCGCTCCCACAGGGGACATGTGTCATTTGATAGTCGAGGCCTGCATGTCTTTCGATCTCGCCGCACGCCTTGCCGCCCGTCGTGCCGAAAACCTCTACCGCCAGCGCCCGCTGCTCGAAAGCCCGCAGGGGCCGCAAGTGGTGGTCGATGGCCAGCCGTTGCTGGCGTTCTGTAACAACGACTACCTGGGCCTGGCCAATCATCCGCAAGTGATCGAAGCCTGGCGTGCCGGCGCGTCGAAGTGGGGGGTGGGCGGAGGGGCATCCCATCTGGTCATCGGTCATAGTTCCCCGCACCATGCCCTGGAAGAAGCGTTGGCCGACCTGACCGGTCGTCCGCGCGCGTTGCTGTTCACCACCGGTTATATGGCCAACCTCGGCGCGGTCACGGCGCTGGTGGGGCAGGGTGATACGGTGCTCGAAGACCGTCTCAATCATGCGTCGCTGCTCGACGCGGGGCTGCTGTCCGGCGCGCGGTTCAATCGCTACCTGCACAACGACCCGGCGAGCCTCGCCAAACGCCTGGAAAAAGCCACCGGCAATACGCTGGTGGTCACCGATGGCGTGTTCAGCATGGACGGTGATATCGCCGACCTGCCGGCGCTGGCCCGGGAAGCCAAGGCCAAAGGTGCCTGGTTGATGGTCGACGATGCCCATGGTTTCGGACCGCTGGGTGCCAACGGTGGCGGCATCGTCGAACACTTCGGCTTGAGCCAGGATGACGTTCCGGTGCTGGTCGGCACCCTCGGCAAGGCGTTTGGCACGGCGGGTGCCTTTGTGGCTGGCAGCGAAGAGCTGATCGAAAGCCTGATCCAGTTCGCCCGCCCCTATATCTACACCACCAGCCAGCCGCCTGCGCTGGCCTGCGCCACGTTGAAAAGCCTGGAACTGCTGCGCAGCGAACACTGGCGCCGCGAGCATTTGCAGGTGCTGATCCGCCAGTTTCGCCGGGGTGCCGAACAGATTGGCCTGGAGCTCATGGACAGCTTCACGCCAATCCAGCCGATCATGATCGGTGACGCGGGGCGCGCGGTGCGTCTTTCACAGATGCTGCGTGATCGCGGGTTGATGGTGACCGCGATTCGCCCGCCGACCGTACCCGCCGGCAGCGCCCGATTGCGGGTCACGCTGACGGCTGCCCACAGTGAAGCCCAGGTACAGCTATTGTTAAGTGGACTGGCCGATTGTTTTCAGCTACTGAAGCCGGAGCCAAGCCATGCGTGATCGTCTGATTCTGCTGCCTGGCTGGGGTCTTGGCGTTTCACCGCTGGAGCCTCTGGCGGCGGCCTTGCGAGGCCTGGATGAGCACCTGCACGTCGAGATCGAGCCGTTGCCGGAGCTGGAGTCGAGCGATCTTGAAGAGTGGCTCGAAGAGCTTGATTCGACCTTGCCGCAAGACGTCTGGCTAGGCGGTTGGTCATTGGGCGGCATGCTCGCCTGCGAGTTGGCGGCCCGGCGTGGCGATCGCTGCTGTGGCGTGTTCACCTTGGCCAGCAACGCTTCTTTTGTCGCCCATGATCAATGGTCAAGCGCCATGCCTGGGGAAACCTTCGATGCGTTTCTGGCGGGCTGTGAAGCCGATCCGCGCGCGACCTTGAAACGCTTTTCACTGCTCTGCGCCCAAGGCGCCGAAGACCCACGCGGATTGTCGCGGTTGTTGCTCGGTGGCGCCCCGAATACCTCCGCGCCAGTGCTGCTCAGTGGTCTGCAAGTGCTCGCGCAACTGGATACACGACAGGCGCTGCAATCGTTCCGCGGTCCGCAACTGCATCTGTTCGCCGGCCTCGACGGGCTGGTGCCGGCGCAAGCGGCGGGCGAGTTGCTGGCATTGCTGCCGGATGTCGAAATCGGTCTGATTGAACAGGCCAGCCACGGGTTTCTCCTGGAGGATCCCCATGGTGTGGCGGGGGCGATCCAGGCCTTTTTGCATGAGTCCGGCGATGACTGATTTATCCCTTCCCAACCTGCCCGGCACCTTGCCCGACAAGCGCCAGGTAGCCGCTTCATTCTCCCGCGCGGCGGCCAGCTATGACAGCGTGGCCGAGTTGCAGCGCGATGTCGGCAGCCAATTGCTCGGGCGTCTGCCGCAGGACTTCGTACCGCAGCGTTGGCTAGACCTGGGCTGTGGCACCGGGCATTTCAGTCGCGCCCTGGATGAGCAGTTTCCGGGCAGTCACGGGGTGGCGCTGGACATCGCCGAAGGCATGCTCAACCACGCCCGGCCATTGGGCGGTGCCACACACTTCGTGGCCGGCGATGCCGAGCGTTTGCCACTGCAGGATTCGACCTGCGACCTGATCTTCTCCAGCCTGGCGGTGCAGTGGTGCGCAGACTTCGACTCGGTGCTCAGTGAAGCCTTTCGGGTGCTGAAACCGGGCGGCATCTTCGCGTTTGCTAGTCTGTGTGTAGGAACGTTGTTTGAATTGCGTGACAGCTGGCGCGAAGTTGACGGCATGGTGCACGTCAATCGTTTCCGGGAGTTTGGTGTTTATCAGCAGTTGTGTGCGGCGAGCGGCTTGAGAACGGTCAGTCTGCAAAACCTTGCGCACGTGCTGCATTACCCGGATGTGCGCAGCCTGACCCATGAACTCAAGGCGTTGGGTGCGCACAATCTCAATCCCGGGCGGCCGGGTGGCTTGACCGGCCGGGCGCGGATTCTGGGGCTGATCGAGGCTTACGAACAGTTTCGTCAGGCCCAGGGACTGCCGGCGACTTATCAAGTGGTGTACGCCGTTTTGGAGAAACCCTTATGAGCGCAGCCTATTTCATCGCCGGCACGGATACCGATGTCGGTAAAACCACGGTCGCTGCCGGGTTGCTGCATGCGGCGCGTTCGGCGGGTTTGAGTACGGCGGCGGGTAAGCCGGTCGCGTCAGGTTGCGACGTGACGCCCAAAGGCTTGCGTAATGCCGATGCGCTGGCCTTGCTGGCGGAGTGTTCACTGCCGCTGACCTATACACAGGTCAATCCGATGGCGTTTGAACCGGCCATTGCCCCGCATCTGGCGGCGCGAGAGGCGGGCGTGGCGCTGACGGTGCAGTCGTTGCTGACGCCGATGCGGCAGATTCTGGGCATGCAGGCGGACTTCACCCTGATCGAGGGCGCTGGCGGCTGGCGCGTACCCTTGGCGGATCAGGACAATCTGTCGGACCTGGCCATCGCATTGAAGCTGCCGGTGATCCTGGTGGTCGGTGTACGCCTGGGGTGTATCAGCCATGCCTTGCTGACCGCTGAGGCGATTGCCCGGGACGGTTTGCAACTGGCGGGCTGGGTGGCCAACATCATCGACCCCAAGACCTCGCGGCTGGAAGAAAACCTGGCCACTCTTGCCGAGCGCATCCCGGCACCGTGCCTGGGGCGTGTGCCTAAACTCAAGGCCGTTACGGCCGAGGCAGTGGCGGAGCACTTGCAACTGGACCTGTTGGACTGAGGTTTGTCGCATGCGGGCTTTGCCTATGACAAGGCACTGTGCCATTAGTGTTTTTGTCGAGTGTTTTGCCGGTCACTCTGCTTCAATGGCCGCTGTTGATCCTTTGAAAGGACGAGTTCTCCCATGGAAATATCAGGAAGCACCGCTTTTTATGCCGGTCTGAGCACCCTTCAGACCGGGCAGAATCGTGTCGATCAAGCCGCCGGGCAGATCGCCAACACGACGATCGAGCGCTCGGTGACCAGCCAGTCTTCCGAGGCACAGGTTGATCGGCTGCGATCGGTTGATCGCAGCCGGCAATCGGATCTGGCCAGCAACGTGGTCGAAATGGCCCAAGGCAAGATTCAGGCGGAGCTGGGTGTGAAAGTCGCCAAGGCAGCCGACGAAGTGCTCGGGACGTTGATCGATACCTACGCCTGATTCTGTTTGCCTGACTGAAAAAAGTCGGGCAAACATCCTTTGCTGGAAATGAAAAACGCGCTCATTCGGCCAATAATCCGATTACCCTGGGCTCTCCTGTCGAATATCCCCCGCTACTACCCGACACGACGATCCGTTGACTTGATTGGATTACCACATCCCAGTAGTCGCCGGGGCTGTTATCCCAGGTGAAATCCTCCGGTTGTCCCTCTGGAGAAAATCGTTGTTTGGCTATGAAAAATTCGCTGCCTGGAGTCGCCCAGCGTACGTAGCCCACGAGGACAACTTTTCCGTCCGCTTGCACTGCCGCTGCACGCCAGTGCACATCGCCATCATCGCGAGAGGTGATTACTGGCGAGCCTGTATTGAATTGTTTGTCGTTGCTGCCGTCAGCATTGAGTCTGGTCAGTAGACCCCGAACCCTGTCGTCAGCCCCTTTCGTCCAGGTTGCGAAAATGATCTTGTCGTCCGACTGCAGGCGACTGAGTGCATCGCTAAAGATAAAGTCGCTGGCGATGGACGAACCTGCCACCTCCAGCGGAATATCGCTGAAGCCATCCGTTCCGAAAGTTTCATCCAGCTCTCCTTGTTCGTCGTAACGCGCTACCGCCCCGGTTCTTTTTCTTTGCGCATCAAAGTAGAGGCCTGTGACGATAATCTTGCCGTCGCTCTGTACATGAACCATTTGGGCAAAGCTGTCCATTTGCTTGAACTTGATATCAATGAAGCCTTGGCCATTGCCGAACCCGGTATCCGGTTCTCCGTTGCTTTGCAGGCGGGACAGGCGACTCACGAGCGTTCCGATGGGGTAGTTGACGTGATAGTAAGCGACGATGAGTATCTTTTGATCGTCTTGCAGGCAGCCGTCAACGAACTTGTGGGGAACCGCTGGCGCATATGAATTATCCGGTCCCGTGACGATCCGGTTACCAAAAACAAGGTCAGGGCTGCCATTGGCGTTAAAGCGTCGTACGCCAGGTCGGCGAACGTTGTCTTTTTGCGATTCACCGATCAGGACGGTTTTTCCGTCTTTTTGCATTAGCAGTCTCATCGGAATGGATTGGTCGCCTGCGTCGAACTGACTCTTGGTGGGCGTGAACCCCTCGTCTACCTGACCATCCATCAGCAGACGAGCGAGAAGAAACTCTTTCCCGATTCTTGATGCGTGGGTCAAGCGTCCATGCTCATCAGAGACGATGGTATGTGTCACTCCAGGTGCTTCACTGGGGCGTACCACGCCATTGCTGCCAAAATTCGGGTCAAGATTACCGGGTAGTCGCAAGTCAGTATCTGGTTGATTGTCCATCTCAAATCCCCTCCATAGACGATCCTCGGGGAAGGTCACCATTGACCCCACGAGAGCCTATAGTCAGTAGGCGTCTTTTCGCTGTTTCGTGAACCTGTAAGAACTACCAGAACGATAGGCTTTATTGGCCATTTTCAGTGTCAATCAGGCCAGTTTCCTGTGGCCCTGTTCATTGCCGGTTTTAGCGATGACGAACGGCAAAAGATCGACGCTTGACAAGATTTGGGCGTAAACGTATGTTTCAAACAACTGTTTGATCGCAACAACGAATCCATGCGGTCGTTCATTCCCGGTTACATCAGCAGAGGTTTATCGCTATGCCTGACTACAAGGCCCCCTTGCGTGATATTCGCTTCGTTCGTGACGAGCTGCTCGGCTACGAAGCGCACTATCAGAGCCTTCCGGCTTGTGCCGACGCAACTCCGGACATGGTTGACGCCATTCTTGAGGAAGGCGCCAAGTTTTGTGAGCAGGTACTGGCTCCGCTGAACCGCGTGGGCGATCTCGAAGGCTGCACCTGGAGCGAGTCTGGCGTTAAAACCCCGACCGGCTTCAAGGAAGCCTACAAGCAATTCGTTGAAGGTGGCTGGCCGAGTCTGGCTCACGACGTAGAGCACGGCGGCCAAGGCCTGCCGGAGTCCCTGGGTCTGGCAGTCAGCGAAATGGTTGGCGAGGCCAACTGGTCGTGGGGCATGTACCCAGGCCTGTCGCACGGTGCGATGAACACTATCTCCGAGCACGGCACCCCCGAGCAGCAAGAGGCTTACCTGACCAAGCTGGTTTCCGGCGAGTGGACCGGCACCATGTGCCTGACCGAGCCGCACTGCGGCACCGACCTTGGCATGCTGCGCACCAAGGCCGAACCTCAGGCCGACGGTTCCTACAAGGTTTCCGGCACCAAGATCTTCATCTCGGCCGGTGAACACGACATGGCCGACAACATCGTCCACATCGTGCTGGCCCGCCTGCCGGATGCACCGGCTGGTACCAAAGGTATCTCCCTGTTCATCGTGCCGAAGTTCATGCCGAACGCCGATGGCTCGGTTGGCGCGCGTAACGCTGTGTCTTGCGGTTCCCTGGAACACAAGATGGGCATCCACGGCAACGCCACCTGCGTGATGAACTTCGACGGTGCCACCGGTTTCCTGATCGGCCCGGCGAACAAAGGCCTGAACTGCATGTTCACCTTCATGAACACCGCACGCCTAGGTACCGCGCTGCAAGGCCTGGCCCACGCCGAGGTCGGTTTCCAGGGCGGCCTGAAATACGCTCGTGACCGTCTGCAAATGCGTTCGTTGACTGGCCCGAAAGCGCCGGACAAAGCCGCTGACCCGATCATCGTGCACCCTGACGTACGCCGCATGCTGTTGACCATGAAGGCATTCGCCGAAGGCAACCGTGCGATGGTTTACTTCACTGCCAAGCAAGTCGACATCGTCAAATACGGCGTGGACGAAGAGGAGAAGAAGAAAGCCGACGCACTGCTGGCCTTCATGACTCCGATCGCCAAAGCCTTCATGACCGAAGTCGGTTTCGAATCGGCCAACCACGGCGTGCAGATCTACGGCGGCCACGGCTTCATCGCTGAGTGGGGCATGGAGCAGAACGTCCGCGACAGCCGCATCTCGATGCTGTACGAAGGCACCACCGGTATCCAGGCGCTCGACCTGCTGGGCCGTAAAGTGTTGATGACCCAAGGCGAGGCTCTGAAAGGCTTCACCAAGATCGTCCACAAGTTCTGCCAGACCAACGAAGGCAACGAAGCGGTTCAAGAGTTCGTCGCTCCGCTGGCTGCACTGAACAAGGAATGGGGCGAGCTGACCATGAAGGTCGGTATGGCTGCCATGAAAGATCGCGAAGAAGTCGGCGCGGCCTCCGTGGACTACCTGATGTATTCCGGTTACGCCTGCCTGGCCTACTTCTGGGCTGACATGGCGCGCCTGGCTGCCGAGAAACTGGCTGCCGGCACTTCCGAAGAGGCGTTCTACACCGCCAAGCTGCAGACTGCGCGCTTCTACTTCCAGCGTATCCTGCCGCGTACCCGCACTCACGTCGTAACCATGCTGTCGGGCGCCAACAACCTGATGGACATGAAAGAAGAGAACTTCGACCTGGGCTACTAAGCCTTAACGAAGCACTTGAAAAAGCCGCTGCTCCTTCGGGACCAGCGGCTTTTTTGCTTTGAAGATTACCGGCGGAAAAATGTCTGTAACGCCCTTTGAAAAATACCTCAGTAATTTACTCAGTAACTCGGGCTTCCTGCCGTTACAGTAGTGGGCACATTGCCATCTATTGATCTGACGGGTCGGAGCTTTACCCTTGCCGCGCTCATCTGCTGTACGTTTCAGTCATTTCCTGCCGTCATTGGTGCTGTTGGTGGCGGGGCTTGCGGCTGCTTACATCAAGGATCTGAACGTCTTTTTCACGTCGCTGTTCAACGTGCTGCCCACCCTGGTGTTGTTGCTCGGTGGCGCCTATTGCGCGGTGTACCGACGCCAGCGTGAACTGTTTCTGATGGTCACGGTGTACATCGCCTATTTCCTGCTCGACACCCAGACCGACTATTACCGCGACAACGGTAAGGTGCGTGACGATGCCGCCGTGGTCTTTCATTTGTGTTGCCTGCTGCTGCCGCTGCTGTTTGGCGTGTTCGCGGCGTGGCAGGAACGTACCCATCTGTTCCAGGACATGGTGGCGCGTTTCGCGGTCTTGCTCGCAGTCGGCAGCGTGGCGCTGGGGCTTGAGCAAAGTTATCCACATGCGCTGCTGATCTGGCTGTCGGAGATTCGGTGGCCTGCCTTGCATGGCGCCTGGATGAGCCTGATCCAGTTGTCCTATCCGGTGTTCATTGCCGCGTTTTTGCTGCTGGCCTGGCAGTACTGGCGCAACCCGCGACCGCTGCATGCCGCGCAACTGGTGGGGCTGCTCGGGTTGTTCTGGATGTTGCCGAAAACCTTCATCCTGCCGTTCACGCTGAACATCATGTGCAGCCAGGCGATGCTGATGATCGCCGCTGCCGTTGCCCACGAAGCCTATCAAATGGCCTTCCGCGACGAGCTGACCGGGCTGCCGGGGCGTCGTGCGCTGAATGAACGCATGCAGCGCTTGGGACGCAACTATGTGTTGGCCATGAGCGACGTCGACCACTTCAAGAAATTCAACGATACCCACGGCCACGACGTCGGCGACCAGGTGCTGCGGCTGGTGGCCAGCAAGCTGTCGAAAATCGGCGGTGGCGGTAAGGCGTATCGCTATGGCGGCGAGGAATTTGCCCTGGTGTTTGCAGGCAAGACCCTCGAGGAATGCATGCCGCACCTGGAAGTCATCCGCGAGTCCATCGCCACTTACAATATTCAATTGCGCAATCAGGAAAACCGCCCGCAGGACGATAGTCAGGGGCGCCAGCGGCGTGCCGGTTCCGCAGCGTCGAGTGTGTCGGTGACGGTCAGTATCGGCGTTGCCGAACGGGTCGATCAACGCACCCCGGAAGAAGTGCTCAAGTCCGCCGACCAGGCGCTCTACAGCGCCAAGGGCGCGGGGCGCAACTGCGTGATGGCGTTCGGGCAGAACCGCCGTGGCGCCGTGCGCATGGACGCCGCTACGGTTGAGTGATGATGGCGCATTCAGCGAGCGCAAAGTGATTGTGAGGCGTGGTCGGCAGCAGTAGGTTGGAGAAATCTGCCGACGGAGAATGACCATGCCCGAGTACAAAGCTCCCTTGCGCGACATGCGCTTTCTGATCGACCACGTCTTCGACTTTCACCGCAACTACGCCGCGCTGGGGGCCACCGATGCCAGCCCGGATATGGTCAATGCGATCCTCGAGGAGGGCGCGAAGTTCTGCGAAAACGTACTGTCGCCGCTCAATCGCAGCGGCGATGAAGAAGGCTGTCATTTCGACAATGGCGTGGTCACAACGCCCGCGGGCTTCAAGCAGGCATTCGCCCAATATGTCGAGGGCGGCTGGCATGGCCTGGCGGCGGATCCGGTTTACGGCGGTCAGGGGCTGCCGATCTCTCTGGGCCTGGTGATCAGCGAGATGGTGGGCTCCAGCAACACCTCATGGGGCATGTACCCCGGCCTGACCCACGGAGCCATGTCGGCGATCCACGCCCATGGCACCGAGGCGCAGAAGCAGACCTATTTGAAGAAGCTTACCGCTGGCCAATGGACCGGCACCATGTGCCTGACCGAAGCCCATTGCGGCACCGACCTGGGCATCATCAAGACCCGCGCCGTACCTGCGGCCGATGGCAGCTACGCGATCTCCGGCAGCAAGATCTTCATCTCGGCCGGTGAGCACGACATGAGCGCCAACATCATTCACCTGGTGCTGGCCAAATTGCCGGACGCACCGGCCGGGACCAAGGGCATTTCGCTGTTCATCGTGCCTAAGTTCCTGCCCGATGCGACGGGCGAAGCGGGCGAGCGCAATGGCGTGTCCTGCGGCTCGATCGAACACAAAATGGGCATCAAGGCCTCGGCCACCTGCGTGCTGAACTTCGACGAGGCCAAGGGTTTTCTGATCGGCGAGCCGAACAAGGGCCTCAACTGCATGTTCACCATGATGAACCACGCGCGGCTGGGCACCGGCATGCAAGGGCTGTGTCTGGGGGAGGCGAGCTTCCAGGGCGCGATCAAATACGCCAACGACCGTTTGCAGATGCGCTCGCTGACCGGCCCGAAAGTGCCGGAAAAAGCCGCCGACCCGATCATCGTGCACCCTGATGTGCGGCGGATGTTGCTGACCATGAAAGCCTTCAACGAAGGCAACCGCGCGCTGACCTACTTCACCGCGCAGTTGCTCGACGTTGCCCACCTGAGCCCGGATGAAACGGCGCGCCAGGACGCCGAAGACTTGTTGGCGTTCCTCACGCCGATCTGCAAAGCCTTCATGACCGACACCGGGCTGGAGGTGACCAACCACGGCATGCAGGTGTTTGGCGGTCACGGCTTCATTCGCGAGTGGGGCATGGAGCAGCTGGTCCGTGACTGCCGGATCGCGCCGATCTATGAGGGCACCAACGGCATTCAGGCGCTGGACTTGCTCGGGCGCAAGGTACTCGGCAGCCAGGGCAAGCTGCTGCGCGGCTTCACCAAAATCGTCCACAAGTTCTGCGCGGCGAACGCCGAGCATCCACAACTGGCCGGGTATGTGGCACAGCTCAATCAACTGAACCAGCAGTGGGGTGAATTGACCACCAGGGTCGGCATGGCCGCGATGAAAAACCCGGATGAAGTCGGTGCCGCGTCGGTGGATTACCTGATGTACAGCGGTTACATCATCCTCGGCTACCTGTGGTTGCGCATGGCGCTGGTGGCTCAGGCGCAGCTCGATGCCGGCAGCGGCGAAGGCGACTTCTGCCGGGGCAAGCTGGCGACCAACGAGTTTTACTTCAAGCGTCTGTTGCCACGCACTGCCGCTCATCGGGCGGCCATTGAAGCGGGTAGCGATTGCCTGATGCAACTGCCGGCGGAGTTGTTTGCGCTTTAGTCATAAAAGTCCGTTACAAAGAAGCTCGCCTTGTGCGGGCTTTTTGTTGGTGACTAAAAATAACAAAATGGTCATGAGCTGACCCTATGTGTCGCAAAAGTTGTTGGGGTACACTCCGACCCAACGAAAACACTCTTCCTGTGAATCACCTGTATAGATCTTGCGAGGTTTGCCATGGCTGACTACAAAGCGCCCCTGCGCGATATGCGCTTCGTCCTCAATGAAGTTTTCGAGGTCGCCAAACTCTGGGCCGAACTGCCTGCACTGGCCGAGACTGTGGATGCAGAAACGGTCGAAGCCATCCTGGAAGAAGCCGGCAAAGTCACCAGCAAAAGCATCGCACCGCTGAGCCGTGCCGCTGACGAAGAAGGTTGCCATTGGGCCGACGGTGCCGTCACCACTCCGGCAGGTTTCCCACAGGCTTATCAGACCTACGCTGAAGGCGGTTGGGTCGGTGTCGGTGGCGATCCGTCCTACGGCGGCATGGGCATGCCCAAAGCCGTTTCGGCCCAGGTCGAAGAAATGGTCAACTCCGCCAGCCTGTCGTTCGGCCTGTACCCGATGCTGACCGCCGGTGCTTGCCTGTCGATCAACGCCCACGCCAGCGAAGAGCTGAAAGCCGCGTACCTGCCGAACATGTATGCCGGCATCTGGGCCGGTTCCATGTGCCTGACCGAGCCACACGCCGGTACAGACCTGGGGATCATCCGCACCAAGGCCGAGCCTCAGGCCGACGGTTCCTACAAGGTCAGTGGCACCAAGATCTTCATCACCGGTGGCGAACACGACCTGACCGAAAACATCATCCACCTGGTGCTGGCCAAGCTGCCAGATGCACCGGCGGGGCCGAAAGGCATTTCGCTGTTCCTGGTGCCGAAGTTCATGGTCAATGCCGATGGCAGCCTGGGCGCACGCAACCCGGCCAACTGCGGCTCGATCGAACACAAGATGGGCATCCAGGCGTCCGCGACCTGCGTGATGAACTTCGATGAAGCCGTGGGTTACCTGGTCGGTGAGCCGAACAAAGGCCTGGCGGCCATGTTCACCATGATGAACTACGAGCGCCTGGGTGTTGGTATCCAGGGCCTGGCCACGGGCGAGCGCTCGTACCAGAACGCTGTGGAATACGCCCGTGACCGTCTGCAAAGCCGTTCGCCGACCGGCGCGCAGAACAAGGACAAAGTGGCTGACCCGATCATCGTCCACCCGGACGTGCGTCGCATGCTGCTGACCATGAAAGCCTCGAACGAAGGTGGTCGTGCGTTCTCCACCTACGTGGCGATGCAACTGGACACCGCCAAGTTCAGCGAAGACGCCGTCACCCGCAAGCGCGCGGAAGACCTGGTGGCGTTGCTGACCCCGGTGGCCAAGGCGTTCCTGACCGACCTCGGCCTGGAAACCACCGTACACGGCCAACAGGTTTTCGGCGGCCACGGTTACATCCGTGAGTGGGGCCAGGAGCAACTGGTGCGTGACGTGCGCATCACCCAGATCTACGAAGGCACCAACGGCATTCAGGCGCTGGACCTGGTCGGGCGCAAGATCGTGGGTAGCGGCGGGGCGTTCTACAACCTGTTCGCCGACGAGATTCGCCACTTCACGGCGACTGCCAGCGCGGACCTCGCCGAATTCACCAAGCCACTGAACGACGCAGTGACCACCCTCGATGAATTGACCGCGTGGTTGCTGGACCGTGCGAAGAGCAATCCGAACGAAATCGGCGCGGCGTCGGTCGAGTATCTGCAAGTATTCGGCTATGTGGCCTACGCCTACATGTGGGCCCTGATGGCCAAGGCGGCTTTTGGCAAGGAAGCGCAAGACGATTTCTACGCCAGCAAACTGGGCACGGCGCGGTTCTATTTTGCCCGTCTGCTGCCGCGCATTCACTCGTTGAGCGCGTCAGTGAAGGCCGGTAGCGAATCGTTGTTCCTGCTGGATGCGGGACAATTCTGATGAAGTAGCATTTTGTAAGCATTCTCTTACATAACGTGCTGCTGTTCTCCCATAGATGCAAATTGGATCCACAGCTAATCTACTTTACATGGACGTAGCGCAGGAAGCGCGAAGCAACAACAGGGACACGTAGGATTCTGCCAGGACGGCGGAGTGAAATGGATGTCAGGGAAACAGTCTGCAAAGCCCCGCTTCGGCGGGGTTTTCTTTTGCCCAAAGAAAAGTTTCTAGCCCAGCCCATCCAGAGTCTGCGCGCTGTTCAAGCGTTCATCCGGGCCGTTTATCACTTCCTCCAGCAATGTCCGCAGCAATGCCAGCGAGGCCTGCTGCCGCTGCACATCCCGACACACCAAACCGACTTTCAGCGGCACTCGGGGTTCGCTAAGGGGTTTCCACAGCAGTTCGTGGTTGCCATGGGTCTTTTGCGAGCGACCGGGCAATACCGTTGCCAGGCGCGTGTGGGGCAGGCTGTCGAGGATGCCCGCCATGTTGTTCACTTCGGCTTGCACCTGTGGGCGACGTCCCAGGCTTGTCAGCTGTGCCTGCCAGATCTGCCTGATCTGAAATTCCTCGCCCAGCAGCAACATCGGCAGTTCGGCGGCCTGACTCATGGACACTTTCTTGAATTCACGCAGCGGATGCTCTGCGGGGATGACCAGGGTCAGTTCATCTTCGTACAGCATCACACCATGCAAGCCAGGCTGGCGGGGCGGCAGGTAGCCGATGCCGATATCCAGAGAACCGTTGAGCAGTCGCCGCTCGATTTCCAGCCCGGTCAGTTCGTAGATCTGCACCACCAGATGCGGCTGCGCCTTGCGCACTCGTTCGAGCATCTGCGGGACGAGGCTGGTGTGCACGGTCTGCAATACACCGATGGCCAGGGTGCGCAGCGCCTGACCCTTGAAGTTGCCGAGCGCTTCCCGTGCCCGCTGCAGGCCATCGAGCAATGGCAGAGCGTGGTTATACAGCGTATGAGCCGCGAGGGTCGGCAACAGGCGTTTGCTGCTGCGCTCGAACAGGCACACATCGAGGTTTTGTTCGAGGTGGCGGATTTGCTGGGACAGCGCCGGCTGGGAGATGGACAGGCGCTCGGCGGCCCGGCCCACTTGACCTTCTTCATAGACCGCGACGAAATAACGCAGTTGCTTGAAATCCATAAGTAATGCTTATCGAAATTGCTGGGAAATCGAAATGGCTGAACGCCTCGCCTGAGCCTAGTCTAAGCGCATTCACAGGGCTTACAGGGCCACAGAGCGCGATGAATACCCTTTGCTTCGATGGTATTTACATAGGTAAGGCAAAAAACCTCATCAGAGGTTTTGTCAGATGAGTCTGTTCAGTCTGCGCCGCAGTCCTCCCAGTCTTGATGATCTGGTCATGGACGCCTCCCGGCCATCCCAAGGCGATAACCTTTCCAGCGAGTACTTGATGCCCAGTGTCGAACGGCCGAAACAGGTGTTTGTGCGTGGCCAGGGTTCATGGTTGTGGGACAGCGATGACCGTGCGTACCTGGATTTTTCCCAGGGCGGCGGGGCCAATAGCCTTGGTCATAGCCCTTCGGTTCTGGTCAACGCAATCACTGCCCAGGCTCAATCGCTGATCAACCCGGGTTTCAGCCTGCACAACCGCGGCATGCTCAGCCTCGCCGAACATCTGTGTGCCAGCACCGGCAGTGATCAGGCCTACCTGCTCAATACCGGCAGCGAAGCCTGTGAGGCGGCGATCAAACTGGCGCGCAAATGGGGTCAACGGCATCGTGGCGGTGCGTCGCGAATCATTGTGGCCAACAACGGTTGCCACGGCCGGAGCCTGGGGACGATTTCAGCGTCGGACAGTTCGACATTGACCAACCGATTCGAGCCGCAACTGCCAGGCTTCAGTCGTGTTCCGTTCAATGACCTGCCAGCGTTGCATGCGGCCGTGGATGAACGGACCGTGGCGATCATGCTCGAGCCGATCCAGAGCGAAGCCGGCGTGATTCCGGCCACCGCGCACTACCTCAAGGGCGTCGAACGCTTGTGCCGTGAACTCGGCATTTTGCTGATCCTCGACGAAGTGCAAACCGGCATCGGCCGTTGTGGCACCTTGCTCGCGGAACAGTCTTGCGCCGTCACGGCGGATATCGTTGTGCTCGGCAAAGGCTTGGGCGGCGGCGTGCCATTGGCCGCGCTGCTGGCGCGGGGCAAGGCTTGCTGTTTCGATATTGGCGAGGTGACAGGCACTCATCACGGTAATGCGTTGATGACCGCGGCGGGACTTTCGGTGCTCGATACCGTGCAGGACAAGGCTTTCCTCAAACACGTCGCACAAGCCGGGCAACACCTGCGTGAAGGCTTGGGTCGTTTGGCCCATCGTTACGGTCACGGCGAGTTGCGCGGACAAGGGCTGCTTTGGGGGCTGACGCTGTCGGACGACTCCGCTGACGCGGTGGTCAAGGCCGCTCTGTACGAAGGGTTGCTGCTCAATGCCCCACAACCCGACTGCCTGCGCTTTACCCCTGCGCTCAATGTCAGCAACGCCAACATCGATGAAATGCTCCTGCGCCTGACGCGGGCCTTCTCCCGAGTACGCACCGCGCAGTTGCAGTGCCGCAAAGGGATTGCCGTCTGATCAGACGCGCCCTGCACACATTCCAGAACCGTCTCGCGGTAATACGCACGCCTCACGCCCGACACTTTTGGCGTGGGGCGTTTTTTTGTGGCTGGTCTTTTCCAAAGGCAATTTCGGCTTGAGCGGTTAGCACATCAATGGCTTTCTAGCGTGCATCGGCAGGGAGTGCCGGTGCCAGCGAAACGGTATTGCTGTCGCGTTGGTTTTGATTTCTGTACCACTGAGTGGTATGTTTTATGGAAGGGATGCCGATGTCACCAAGGCTGTTCAAGACAAAGCGCTTCGCAATGCAGGCTGCCAAGGCCTGGATCGGTGATGACGAACTCCGGGAGGCATTCACCGAAATGCTCAATGGTCAGGCTGACAATTTGGGCGGCGGGGTCTGGAAGAAGCGTTTGAATGCCAACCGCCATCGCTCGATTATCCTGGCCAAGGGCGGTGCTCATTGGGTCTATCAGTTCCTGTACGCAAAGAAAGATCAGAGCAATATCAGTCCCAGGCATTTGCTCGACTTGCGAGAGTTGGCCAAGACATATGGTGGACTGACCGAAATGGAAATTCAGCGCTTGCTGGATGCAAAGGAGTTTGTGGAGATACCAAATGAGTAAAAAATTCAAAAGTGAGCTATCGGAATCGATCCACGAATCGGCCAGTGCCTTGTACGCCATCGGTGCAATCAGCAAGGCGACCATGCGTGAGTTCGATGAGTCTTGTCTTGCAACGGTACCGGATGCAATTCCCGCGCAAGAGATCAAGGCATTGCGTGAGCGCAACAATGTCAGCCAACCGGTGTTCGCACGCTACCTGAACACCAGCGCTTCCACGGTCAAACAATGGGAAGCCGGGGATAAGCACCCCAGTGGCATGGCGTTGAAGTTGCTGAGTGTCGTGCGCAAACACGGCCTGGAGATACTGGCCTGAGGAATCGGGCTGAACCCTGACAAACGGCACAGGTCGATTAGCTGTAGGCTCGAACGAATTCACCCCAATCAGGAGCTGCCCCATGGACTTTATTCGCATCATCATCGCCATCCTGTTGCCGCCACTGGGTGTGTTTCTGCAAGTAGGATTCGGCGGGGCGTTCTGGCTGAATATTCTGCTGACGTTGTGCGGTTACATTCCGGGGATCGTGCATGCGGTGTACATCATCGCCAAGCGCTGAGAGGAGTGTCGGCAGGTAGATCGTCTTCGCGAGCAGGTCGGATCGCCGCACCGTCACTCCCACATTCGACCGAGTTCTCCCAAAGGAACGCGATTAATTGTGGGAGCGAGCCTGCTCGCGATTGAGGCGCCACCGTTTCGGCAATGAGCGCGGGCTTCAGTCCATTGAATCCATCACCCGCCGATAAAACAACCACTCCTGTTCCAGCGCATGGGCCTGATTGCCGGCCTTGCGAAAGCCATGGCGTTCATCGGCGTAGTAATGCGCTTCGACCAGGATGCCGTTGTCCTGCAATGCCGTGACCATGTCGCGGGTCTGTTGCGGGACGACCACGGCATCCAGTTCTCCTTGAAAGAAGATCATCGGCACGCGGATGTTGCCGGCATGCAACAGTGGTGTGCGGGCGGCGTAGCGTTCGGCATCCAGCTGCGGATCGCCGATCAGCCAGTCCAGATAGTCGCTTTCGAATTTGTGGGTCGCGCGGCCCAGCGCCACCGGGTCGCTGACCCCATACAGACTGGCGCCGGCGCGGAACACGTTGTGAAAGGCCAAGGCGCAGAGGGTGGTGTAGCCGCCGGCGCTGCCGCCGCGGATGAACGCTTTAGTGCCATCGATCAAACCACGCTCGGCGAGATGGCTGACCACCGCACAAGCGTCTTCGACATCCACATCACCCCAGCTCATATGCAATGCCTGACGATAGGCCCGGCCATAACCGCTGCTGCCGCGATAGTTGAGGTCGGCCACGGCGAAGCCCCGCTGTGCCCAGTACTGGATACGCGGATCTAACATCGGGTAACACGCCGAAGTCGGGCCACCATGGACGAACACCACCAATGGTGGTTTCGCCTCGCCGGTCATCGCCGGGTAGAAGAAGCCGTGGGCTTCGCCTGAGCCGCTTGGGTAGTGCAAGGTTTGCGGGCGGCTGATCTGTTCGGGAGCAAGCGGCGCGATGCCGCCGGCCAGCACTTGTACTTGCCGGCTCTGGCGGTCGATGGCGATCACGGCGGTTGAACTGACGGGCGATACCGCGATGCAATAGATGAACCGCTCATCCACGGCGAGATGGCGGAAGCGGCTGTAGTCGCCGGTGAAGTCGGCGCTGGAATCGCCGCCTATGCCCAATCGGCCAAACCCGCCTTCGGTCCAACTGGCCAGATAATTGTCGTCGCTCAGCGGCAACCAGGTGCTGCCGCCGAGTTGCCAGGGCGCGGGGCCATGGTCGGCGGTCGCACTTGGCAATGGGCTCAAGCCTTTTTCAGATTCTTTCCATGGCTGCCAGTAACCCGCGCGATCCGTCAGGCAATACAAGCACCCGCTGGCATCAAACCGCGGTTGTTGCACTGACTCTTGAACGCCGTCGCCCGCCACACAACGAGCCTCGGCAAAGCCGCCGTTGGCGAGGCGTTCGGCAACCATCAAGCGGGTCGCTGTCCATGGCTGATCCGGGCGACCCCATTCGATCCAGGCCAAACGCCGGGCATCAGGGCTCAGCGTTGGTGCGGCGTAGAAATCAGCACCTTCGACCAGCAGGTGACGTGCGCCATCGAACAGATCGATCGCCACCAGTCGGTGTTGATCGCGATGTTCCTCGACCGCCAGCACCTGGCCGTTGGCGAACTGCAGATCGCCAAAACGGCATGCCCCGGACGTCAGCCTTTCGGGCGCTTCGCCTTGCAAGGATTGTCGATACAACTGCTGGTCGGCCTCGTTGACGAAAACGATGCCGTCATCCGTCAGACAAAACGCGCCGCCGCCATATTCGTACACCCGACTGCGCACGCTGAACCCCGGTGGCGTCAGGCATTTCGCTGCACCGTCGCGCCAATGCCAGATCCGGCACGCCGCGTCTTCGGGGCGGTACTCGTTCCAGAACAGGCCCTGCCGACCGACCTGCAGTTCGGCAAAGTCGATACCGGCGGCCACGGCTTTGGCAGCGCTGAAAGGTTCAGCTTTTGGCGATGAGGCGTGAGTTTCGTTCATTGCGAAAGGCCAGTTGGTCGATGGTCTGAGTGGCGTTCTCGGCTTCTTCGCGGGCCTTGAGGATCACGCCGTGTTGTGGCGACTTGCTGCACACCGGGTCGGCGTTGCTGGCATCACCGGTGAGCATGAACGCCTGGCAGCGGCAGCCACCGAAGTCTTTTTCTTTCTCGTCACAGGAGCGACACGGCTCGGGCATCCAGTCGTAGCCACGAAAGCGGTTGAAGCCGAACGAGTCATACCAGATGTGCTGCATGCTGTGATCGCGCACGTTGGGAAACTGCACCGGCATCTGTCGGGCACCGTGACAGGGCAGGGCGGTTCCGTCTGGCGTGACCGTCAGAAAAATACTGCCCCAGCCGTTCATGCAGGCTTTCGGGCGTTCTTCGTAATAGTCCGGCGTGACGAAAATCAGCTTGCACGGATGCCCTTCGGCTTCCAGTTTGGCTCGGTATTCATTGGTGATGCGTTCGGCGCGCACCAGTTGCTCTTTGGTTGGCAAAAGCCCGATGCGATTGAGTTGTGCCCAGCCGTAGAACTGGCACGTAGCGAGTTCGACGAAGTCCGCCTCCAGGGCGATGCACAGCTCGATGATGCGGTCGATCTGGTCGATATTGTGCCGATGGGTGACGAAGTTCAGCACCATCGGATAACCGTGGTCCTTCACTGCCCGGGCCATTTCCAGTTTCTGCGCAAAGGCCTTTTTCGAACCGGCCAGCAGGTTGTTCACCTGCTCGTCGCTGGCCTGGAAACTGATCTGGATGTGATCGAGACCGGCCTTCTTGAAGTCGCTGATTTTCTGCTCGGTGAGGCCGATGCCGGAGGTGATCAGGTTGGTATAGAAACCCAGTTTGCGGGCCTCGGCAATCAGTTCGGCGAGGTCCTGGCGCACCAGCGGCTCGCCACCGGAAAAGCCGAGCTGCGCCGCGCCCATCTCTCGTGCTTCGCGAAACACCTTGATCCACTGTTCGGTGCTCAGCTCTTTGCCTTGCTCGGCGAAATCCAGCGGATTGGAGCAGTACGGGCATTGCAGCGGACAGCGATAGGTCAGCTCGGCGAGCAGCCACAGCGGCAGGCCGACCTCGGGTTTGGGCGGTACTTGCACCGATGAATCAGGCAAGTTCGATCCAGTGCTGCGCACGGGCAACCTCCATGAATTGCTCGATGTCGTCACCGAGCTCGGGCACGCCGGGGAACTGTCGGTCGAGCTCATTGATGATGGCCGCGACATCCCGCTCACCGTCAATCAAGCCACCGATCAATGCAGCGCTTTCATTCAGTTTAATCATGCCTTCCGGATACAGCAGCACGTGGCCTTTCTGCGCCGGTTCGTACTGGAAGCGGTAGCCGGGACGCCAGGTCGGGGTCTTGCTGCGATCGAAACTCATAAGGTGATTCCTTTGTGCCAGACCCGTTCCCCGGTCACGCTGTGATACGGCGGGCGTTTCAGTTCGTAGGCCATGCTCATGGCATCGAGCATGCTCCAAAGAATGTCCAGTTTGAACTGGAGAATTTCCAGCATGCGTTCCTGGCCTTCACGGGTGGTGTAGTGCTGTAACGTGATCGCCAGACCGTGCTCGACATCACGCCGTGCCTGGCCCAGGCGCGTGCGGAAATACTCGTAGCCGGCCGGGTCGATCCACGCGTAATGCTGGGGCCAACTGTCCAGGCGCGATTGGTGGATCTGCGGGGCAAACAGTTCGGTCAGCGAGCTGCTCGCGGCTTCCTGCCAACTGGCGCGGCGGGCGAAATTTACATAGGCGTCCACGGCGAAGCGTACGCCGGGCAGCACCAGCTCCTGGGAACGCAATTGATCCGGGTCGAGGCCCACGGCCTGGCCCAGGCGCAGCCAGGCTTCGATGCCGCCATCTTCACCGGGCGCACCGTCGTGGTCGAGCAGGCGCTGAATCCACTCGCGGCGGATCTCGCGGTCCGGGCAGTTAGCGAGGATCGCCGCGTCCTTCAGGGGGATGTTCACCTGATAGTAAAAGCGGTTGGCGACCCAACCCTGGATCTGTTCGCGGGTGGCCCGGCCTTCGTACATCGCCACGTGATAGGGGTGATGGATGTGGTAATAGGCGCCCTTGGCGCGCAGGGCCGCTTCGAATTCGGCGGGGGACATCGGGGTGTCGGTCATGGCGGTTCTCCGGTGTACAACCGTTGAAATCTTTGGTGCCTGAGCTGGCCTTATCGCTAGCAGGCTAGCTCCCACAGTTGAAACGCATACCCCTGTGGGAGCTAGCCTGCTAGCGATAGACCGCACAGCGGTCTCGGCTACTTACAACACAATACTCATGCCGTCATACGCAACTTCCACCTGGCGCCGATCCAGTTCTGCGCGCTCCGGCGAATCCTCATCAAGAATCGGGTTGGTGTTGTTGATGTGGATAAGTACTTTGCGCTGGTTGGGCAGTTGCTCCAGCACTTCAAGCATCCCACCGGGGCCGTTCTGCGCCAGGTGTCCCATCTCGCGCCCAGTACGAGTACCGACGCCGCGCCGCCGCATTTCATCGTCATCCCACAAGGTTCCATCCACCAGCAGGCAATCGCTGCCGGCCATGATTTCCAGAAGCGCATCATCCACCTTGCCCAGGCCCGGTGCGTAGAACAGTTTGCCGCCGGTGTTGAGGTCTTCGACGATCAGGCCGATGTTGTCGCCCGGATGCGGGTCGAAGCGATGCGGTGAGTAGGGCGGCGCGGCACTGCGCAAAGGCAGCGGGGTGAAGCGCAGGTTCGGGCATGTCGGTACGCTGAAGCTTTGGTCCAGTTCGATACGATTCCAGGTCAGCCCGCCATTCCAGTGGTTGAGCATGGTGAACAGCGGAAAACCGGTGCTCAGGTCTTCGTGGACCATGTCGGTGCACCAGACCTGATGCGGGCAGCCTTCGCGCAGCATGAGCAGGCCGGTGGTGTGGTCGATCTGGCTGTCCATCAGGATGATCGCGCCGATCCCGGTATCGCGCAGGGCGCGGCCCGGTTGCATCGGGGCGAAGCTCTGGAGTTGGGCGCGGATGTCCGGGGAGGTGTTGCACAGCACCCAGTTCACGCCATCGTCGGAAATCGCGATGGACGATTGCGTCCGTGCCTTGGCCCGCAGGCTGCCGTTGCGAAAGCCCGCGCAGTTCACGCAGTTGCAGTTCCACTGGGGGAAGCCGCCGCCGGCAGCGGAACCTAGAATCTGGACAAACATGGACGCTCCATCATTTCAACGCTGAAAATAAAACGCCTCGGATAACCGAGGCGTTAGCTGCAGTCTGCCTAAGCAGATTAGCGGCTGGCGAAGTACATGGTGACTTCAAAGCCGATACGCAGGTCGGTGTAGGCAGGTTTGGTCCAGGCCATAAGTTGAACTCCTTCAAGTGGGGTGGGACAGCGCTATCTATAGGTATAGTCCACCTCAAATCAGAGATGTTCCAGATAGTTAGGCTAGTTAGGCGGCTATGTTACTCAAAATTTCAAAGGGATTGTCCGTGAAACTTTGAGAAAGCTCCTTGCAGCCTCGGTAATGATCATTTTGCCGCTTGCCACGGCGTACCTGGGGCAAGACTGTTGGCAAGACACAGCCTGCCACCCTCGGCCTGATTCAGGCGTCGGGCCGCAGCCAGTAGAGCGGTCCGGTCAATGCGCAAAATGGCCTCGGATAATTGCGTCAGATAATCCGACGAACGGCCGGCCAGCTTGCCCTGCCAGAGCAATTCGGCCGCTTGATCCGTGGTGAGCGCAGCGCTGGAAAACTGATCCGCCAGGGCTTGGCGTTGAGCGTTGAAAGCGGTGTCGTCGAGTGCGTTGATCAGTTCCGGCAATCGATTCAGGAATTGCTCGATGTGTTGCAGTAACTCCACCGGCGCAATGTTTGGCGATTGCACACCGAACAGCAGCCCGGTTTGCCCGTGAATCTGCCGCAGGGCGTTGAACACCGCATAGCCGAGTTGAAGTTCCACCCGCAGGCGTTGGTAGAAGGGGGTCTGGCAGACATGCGCGAGCAAACGCCACGCGGCTTCGTCGGCCATTTCCTGGGTGGCTGTCGGACAGAACAGCAGCAAGGCGTGTTCGCTGGAAGCGGTATCGACAGTGCTCCATAGATGCTGTGTAAGGATCGACGAGGGCGGCGTCAGTTGATTGTCCGGCGCGCCGGGTATGCGGCTCAAGGCCAGGCCCATGGCTGCTTGAGTCTGAGCCGATAACCCGATGGCCAGCCCATCCCATCGCGCACTCGACCAGAGTTGCTGCACATCGTCCGAGTTCGCGGCGTGCCCGAGGCAGTGATCGGGCAATGCCTTGAGCAGTTGTCGAATCGGTATCAACGCAACGCTGGTCGATTCGGCTTGTGAGACGGCGGCATCAGGTTTTGTCAGTTCTTTCAGCACATGCTCGAGGACGCTGGGCATCGGCTCCTGTAGCCCGTTCAGTTTGAGCAGCCATTCGTTGCCCGACGCACTGAAGGAAAAATCCACACCGGCCTGACGCGCGTCTTCGCGCAACGGTTGCAGGTGGTTTTCCAGCCGTGATTGAAGGTGGCTGCCGGGAGTCGAGTCCAGACGCCAGCGCAGATAAATCGCACCTTCAGCACCGTTGTCCGGCCATGCCTGGCTGAAGTGCATTGGCGAACGTTCACGACGGCTGCGCGAGCGATCCTGGGCAAAAGTGCGCAGGCCGCGGTGGGCGCTGGTCTGGCCGCGAATCAATCCGGCGTTGGCTGTTGGTGCTTCGGAGTGCAGGAAAGGGTTGAGTGCCGGCAATTGCCATGGGCCGCTGAAGTTATCCACCGTGCCGATTTGTTGGAGAATTTGCGTGAGGGCTGTAACACCCGGCTCGGATAACCCGACTTCGCGTTGTTCGCTGTCCAGTCGAGCCAGTTGCATGGCGCTGCTGATTTGCTGCTGGCGCTGGAGCAGGGAGGCGTACTCTGCGCGCAATCGGTCCCAGTCTTGCTTGCCAAAGAACCTGAGCCAGTCCAGCAGGCGTTCGCGGATGCCTGTTGCCGAGTCGGCGGCGGGCAGGGTGAATTCGATATGCAGCAAAGCTTGCCCGGCGAACTGGTACAGCGGTTGGGCTTTCAAGTGATCGAGGCCAGCCCGCGCTCGCGCAGGTCCACCAGCAAGCCCCCGGGTTTAGCCTGGTTCAGCCAGTGGCACAGGAACGCCAACGCTTCTGCAGAACGGTCGGGCAGTGCTTCGAGAGCAAACAGCAGCTCCAGACGTCGTTCGCCAGCCTGTTGATAACTTTTATCCGGCGTATCCATCAACGATATCGGCGCTTGTTGCGTGACTGTTTCGCCTGTGGCGATGACGCTGCCAAAGGCTTCGGCGATTGCCTTCAACTCATTGAGGCTCTGCGGTCCGACCAGGCTCAGGGCCATTTGCCCGGTCTGGTAAAAGTGCTGATGAAAATCCTGCAACGCCTGCTGAAACTCAGTTTGCTCTACCGGCAGACTGTCGCGATTACCAGCATGAAAACCTCGTAGCGGATGAGCCTCAGCCAGGCCATTGAACAACGCAAACTGCTGCTGCGCTGTCGGATCCTGCGACCACGCGACATATTCCGCGTGCAGCACTTCCCGTTCCCGCAGTTGATCGTCCGGATTCATACGCGGATGGGCGAGCATGTCTGACAGACGCTCCATTCCACCAGCGAATGCTTGAGGCGGCAATTCGAAAAAGTAGTCCGTGGTGCGTTCGCTGGTCCGCGCGTTTACCTGGCCGCCATGACTCTGGACGTAGGCCATCAACCCTTTCTCGGCAGGAAAACGCTCAGTCCCCAGAAACAGCAGATGCTCAAGAAAGTGCGCCAGGCCGGGCCACGCCAGCGGCACATCATGGCTGCCCGCGGCGACCCGCAACGCTGCTGCGCAGCGCTTCAAATTCGGGACGTGACGCAGCGTCACCCGCAAGCCGTTGGCCAGGGTTTCAGTGTGGGGGTGAAGGGGATTCGGCGCGGGCATGGGCACTTCCAGAACAGTGAAGTGCCAATGCTAGCGGATTAGAGTGAGTCAGCGCTTGTTCAAGTCGCCGTAAAGCTCGGGACGACGATCGATCAGGTAGCGATTGGCGGCGCGGGAATCAACCATCAACTGACGATCCAGCTCACCGACGATCAATGCTTCATCCAGGCCTGCCTGGGCGATACGGCTGCCATCCGGTGCGGCGATGCTGCTCTGGCCGCAGTAGTGGATGTCGCCTTCATGGCCGCAGTAGTTGGCGTAAGCCACATAGCATTGGTTTTCGAAGGCGCGGGAGCGCACGGTGACATCGGCGACGAAATCGAACGGAATCATGTTCGCGGTCGGCACCAGAATCAGCTCGGCACCGGCCAAGGCCAGACGTCGGGCGTTCTCCGGAAACTCCAGGTCGTAGCAGATCAGGAAACCGAGTTTCCAGCCGTTGAGTTCAACGACGGGAAACTCATCGGCACCTGCGCTGAACATCGAGTGATCCAGATCGCCGAACAGATGGGTCTTGCGATAGTTGCAGATGCGCTCGCCAGTAGCGTCGATCAACTGCACGGCGTTGTAGATCTGCCCGTCCTCGGTGCGCTCGGGATAGCCATACAAAATGGCGATCCCGGCAGCCTTGGCAATGCGCGCAATCTGCTGCGCCGATTCACCGTTATGCACCTCCGCCAGCACGCTGACGGCATCGACACCGATGTTGTAGCCGGTCAGGAACATCTCCGGCAGCACCAGCAGATCGGCGCCTTTGGCTTCCAGCGCCAACTGATGCAGGCGTTGAAGGTTGCCGGCGACATCCAGGGGCAGCGGTGGACATTGGTAAAGGGCTACGCGCATTTCGGAATCCTCTTACTCGGGCAGGGCGATCGGTCCGATCTCGTTGAATACATCTCCTGGACCCGGATTCTCGGCGTGAGTTGCACCGCCGAAGTGTTTCATGATGCCCCACACCGCGTTGAGCGAGGTTTGTACCGCGCCCTCAACCCAGGCCGGCGTCCACGAAACGTCGTCACCGGCGATGAAAATCCCGCGCTGCTCGACTGGCATGTCGTCCTGCATGAAGTGCGCATACATGCGCTGGTTGTAGCGGTAGTGGCCGGGTAGCGCACCTTTGAACGCGCCGAGGAAATGCGGGTCGGCTTCCCACGAAACGGTGATCGGATCGCCGATGATCCGCGCGGCGATATCGACTTTCGGGTAGATCTTCTTCAACGCATCCAAGGCCAGTTTCACGCGTTTTTCCACCGGCTGCGGGAGCATTTTCAGCGCGTCGCTCATCCACGAGTACGACAGGCAGATCACTCCCGGCTTGTCGTCGCCGTTGTCGAACAGATAAGTGCCACGGGTCAGGCGATCAGTGAGGGTCATGCTCATCAGGTCGCGGCCGGTTTCCGGATCCTTGTCCTTCCAGAACGGGCGGTCGACCATCACGAAAGTCTTCGACGACTGCATGTAGCGGGTGCGGTCCAAAGCCATCCACATCTTTTGCGAGAACAGGCTTTCGTCGCATTCGATCTGAGTGGTCAGCAGCCAGCTCTGGCAGGTGGTCAACACGGCCGCGTATTCGCGGGTGTCGCCCCAGTTGTCGGTGACGGCGAAACGGCCGCCCGGCGCGTGGGCAATCTTCTTCACGCCGGTGCGCGGTGCGCCGTTGTGCAGCGAGCTGAGGCTGGTGCCGGCCGGCCAGTGCGCGCAACGTTCCGGCACATGGCGCCAGATGCCCTGTGGCACCTGTTCCACACCGCCAACCACCAGGTGCTGGTGATCGTCGCAGTTGGTCATCACCACGCGGAAGATTTCCAGCATCGAGTTCGGGAAGTCCGAATCCCAGCCGCCGGTGCCGAAACCGACCTGGCCGAACACTTCGCGGTGATGGAACGAGAGCTTGGCGAAGGCCTTGGAGGTGGCGACGAAATCGTAGAAGGTGCGGTCGTCCCACAGCGGCACCAGGGTGTTCCACAGTTCCTTGAGGCGCGGCACGTCGCGGTCGCGAATGGCTTGCTGGATATCGGCGAACTGCGAGCCGGCTTCCAGGGCATCGGCCCAGGCGTCAGCCACTTCCTGGAACAATGCAGGAAGATCCGACAGCTTCTGTGCGTAATGGGTCTGACCTTCGAGGTCGATCACTGTGCTGCCCGACGCGGGTGTCAGCGGGTTAGGGAAAGGTTTGGTTTCCAGACCCAGTTTGTCGACGTAGTGATAGAACGCGGTGGACGACACCGGGAAGCGCATCCCGCCCAGTTCGGCAATGACGCCTTCGGCGCCATTGAACGCCTGGGAGCGCAGGCGGCCGCCCATTTTCGAGGCTTCGTAGACGACCGGTTTCAGGCCCAGCTTCATCAGCTCATACGCCGCCACCAGGCCGGCAATCCCGCCGCCGACAATCGCCACTTCGGCACCGTGATTGTGCTCGGGAATGCTGCCCAGCCCGGCCGGGTGTTCGATCCAGTCGTCGAAGGCGAAAGGAAAGTCCGGGCCAAAAATGGTGATTGGCTTTTTACCGTCTGCAGGATGGCGATTGTTCTTGTTCATGGCTGACCTTGCTGGCGACCCGACGCGGAATGCGCATCTGAGTATAGGAAAAGATGCCAGCCATTCTAGAGAGCACGGAGCACGTTAATAAGACGCAAAGTGTCGTCGTTTTGCCAATTCAACGATCAATATGACGGTCTATCGATACACACTGCCCACTGTAGGAGCGAGCCTGCTCGCGATAGCGTCAGCTCAGACACCCATGAAACCTGAATTGGAATGTCAAACCGGCTGCCCCCGATCAATCTTGCTACTCAAGATGATCGACGTCGTGGTCTTCTCCACCCCATCCACACTGCCAATCTGATCCAGCAACTGATCGAGTTGCTCCGGCGAATCGGTGCGCAACCACGCCACATAATCAAATTCGCCACTCACCGCACACAACTGCTGCACCTGCGCCATCGCGCTCAGGCGTCGCAACACTTCCTTGCCGGAACGCGGTTGCACGGTTATCCCCACATACGCCTGCAACCCGCCATCCACCACCCGCTGTCCAAGGCGCACGCCGTAACCGGTGATCACCTTGGCCTTTTCCAGCCGCGCCAGGCGCGAAGTGACCGTGGTGCGGGCGATGCCCAGTTGTCGGGCGAGCATGGCCACGCTCTCGCGGGCGTTGATCTGCAGGGCGGCAATCAATTGGCGGTCAATTTCATCGAGAACAGGGGGGCGAGTGTCGGGCAACGGCGTGGCTCCAGAGGCGTGAATCAATGGTCCTGCATGTTACAGGCTCGTTCGACGCGACGCTTGTGGCCGAAAGAGAGTAGGCAATCGACTAAGATTGATGCTGTCTAGGGTGAGAGGCCAAGGACATGACAATAAAGCTGCCTGCCGCTGTACGGGACCGTGCATTGCAGATCGCCCATCACGAAATGGGGCACTACGTGGTGGCCCGCGCCCTGGGATTTGAAACGGGTGGGGTGAGCCTGACAGTGACCATGGACCTTAGACATAAGGGGGGGGCCTCCATCAACTTGGTGCGGTCAATTTTGTCGATGGAAGCCATGAAGGAATACCTGGAAGCCCGGATGATGGTGCTCCTGGCTGGCGCAATGGCGCAAACACTGCCTTCAAAACCTTCAGCCGCAAAACGCGTCGATAAGCGGCAAGCGACAGCCATCCTCAAAGGCGAGCAGGGGGCGGAACAGGATTACGCAAAAGTCAGGGAGCTACAGCACCTGCTGCGTAATATCCTCTACCCCGATATCGATCCAGCGTCGTCTGAACGCATAACTGCGCAGCTCAAAGCGATGACTGATCGCGTGTGGGATCGGACGCAACAAATCATCGAGGATCAGGCCGGGACGATTGCCGAATTGGCCGGGGCGCTGGTGGACGGGATGGTCATTGTGGAGCAGTGGGGGCGGGCGGCGGATACGTATGAGGTTGTGTTGACGGGGCCGATGCTGGAGCGGTTGCGGGCAGTGCAGACCATCCCTTCGTTACGTGTTTGGACTGACAGTTGCAGTGATGTCGTCCAGCACTGCAAATAACGAAGGGTCGAAGAGGCCGGCTCTATCAGTTCCAAAAAGGGAACGCCCAGTCCCTTTTTGGGAGTTTTCCGGTCCTGTGAACAGTGTTCTATTGATCTGCATCCGCTCTTGATTGAACAGGCCTTCGCGTCAGCACTTTCACCACATCATCAATCACCGCTTTGCTCATCGTCGTCAGGTAATGCGCGGCCCAAGCGTGGCGGTCGGAGTCTTGGGCGTAGGCGGCGTCCACGGTGAGGGACTTGGCGAGGAACAGCAGGTCGGAGGCTTGGGCCAGGGCGTCGGCGATGGGGACGTCGCGGCAGACGTGGAACAGGGGTTGATTCGAGAGATACAGGAAGGGGGTGAAACCGATGGTTTTGAGTTCTGAGGGCGAGGGCGAATCAGTTTTAGTCATGGTCGTACTCCAAGATTAGAGTAGTCGCCACGTTCGTTTCCAAGCGAATGGGTGGCGGCTGTGCGCAGGTTGGAAAACCGGGGACCACAGAACCGGCACGCCCGAAGGCGTCCCGCACACAGCTGCCATAACACAAAACTCACAGTAGTAAAAAACGTCTGGAATCGTGGTAGGAGTACTGTTGCACTGTGATCCGACGGGTTTCCAAGCCCGATCACTGATTGGTCAGCGACGTCCAGAGACTATCCCGTCGAAGAAAAGCGCAACAAGGCGGCAAAGTGCCCAAAAGCAAGGTTCGGAGTTTGCCTACAAGGTTTACGGACGTCATCCGATATTGCGACACCCTCTGTAAACGAAGACTGGCGCAACGAGCGATTTTCCAGGCCGGTGCATCCTCTGAGTAGTTGAGCCAAACGCCCGGTTCCCGTGTTGTCGTGAGGGCACTGAAGCAATTGGCAAAACGGCAAACTCTCTGCCAGCAACCATCGTTAACAATTGACAGAGAAATCAGGATGGTTGGGCACCTCTGAAACTCATACATTTATTCCTTTGAGGTTATATTCCTTTGGTGGCATATTTGTATGAAATGGGACGTCGAATACACGGATGAATTTGAGGCCTGGTGGGATCACCTGAACGAGGCCGAACAGGACTCGGTTCAGGCCACGGTGATGTTGCTGGGCGAGGATGGCCCACACTTGGGTTTTCCACATACCAGCGATATCAAGGGTTCACGGCATGGCAACCTTCGTGAGTTAAGGGTGCAGCACGCTGGCAGGCCTTACCGTGTGCTGTACGCGTTTGATCCACGGCGCAGCGCGATTCTGCTGATTGGCGGTGATAAAACCGGCCAGGAGCGTTGGTATTCGGAACAGGTGCCACTGGCCGAACGTCTCTACGACGAGCATTTGGAAGCATTGAAGAAAGAGGGCTATGACAATGGCTAAAAAATTTGCTGATTTGGTGGCACGTCGCTCTCCAGAGTCTCAAGCGCGTGTTGAGGCCTTGCATCAGAAGCTACGAGCACAAATGCCGCTTCACGAATTGCGCCAGGCGCAAGCGTTGAGTCAGGACACACTGGCCAGGACACTGCATGTCAACCAGGCGGCGATCTCCAAAATGGAGCGGCGAACGGACATGTACATCAGTACTTTGCGCAACTACATCCGCGCCATGGGTGGCGAGTTGGAAATCATCGCCACTTTCCCCGAGGGCCAGGTAAAGATCGAAAACTTTGCCAACTGAACGATTAAAAAATGGCTCAACTGTTTTGGGCTATTCAAATACGCAAAAGCCGCGCATTGCGCGGCTTTCTTGTTTGGTGGGCCCACACGGACTTGAACCGTGGACCAAAGGATTATGAGTCCTCTGCTCTAACCAACTGAGCTATAGGCCCTCAGTAGGTCGCGGATTATAGCGACGGTTTTGCGACTGTGCTATCCGAAAAAGCCTTTACGCTTGTACGAAGAAACGTCGCGGCGAATTCGTCGGGGGGTAGAGGCAGGCTGACGATGTAGCCCTGGATTTGTTCACAGCCCTCGGCGGCGAGGAATTGCTGTTGCGCCCGGGTCTCGACCCCTTCGGCAATCACGGTGAATTGCATACTGCGTCCGAGGGCGATGATGGCGCGGACGATGGCGGCGTCGTGGGGATCGTCCGGTAGACCGCGGACGAAGGACTGGTCGATCTTGAGGATGTCCAGCGGCAGGCGCTTGAGGTAACTCAAGGACGAGTAGCCGGTGCCGAAGTCGTCGATGGCCAGTTGCACGCCCAGTTGTTTGAGTTGATGCAGCACCGCCAGCGCTTCTTCGGCCTGGCTCATGATGAAGTTTTCGGTGATTTCCAGTTGCAGGAAACCGGGGTTGAGGCCGTTGTCCTTGAGCAACTGTTCGATGCGGCCCAGCAGGTTGGGTTGGCGCAGTTGGGCGCCGGCCAGGTTGACCGACAGCGGGCCGGGACTGTCGTACAGCCGGTGCCATTCGGCCATCTGCCGGCAGGCGGTTTCCAGGACCCAGTCGCCGATTTGCAGGATCATGCCGTTTTCTTCGGCCAGCGGGATGAAGTGTTCCCGGGGCACGTCGCCAAAGGTCGGATGGTGCCAGCGGATCAGGGCTTCGGCGCCGACCAGGCCGTAGTCTTCGAGGCTGATTTTCGGTTGGTAGCACAGGTGCAACTCGTTGCGTTCGATGGCGCGGCGCAGTTCGTGTTCCAACGCGACGCGTTCGCTGGCCTGGGCGGTGAGGTCGCGGGTGTAGCTTTCGACACGGTTGCGGCCCTTGGCCTTGGAGCGGTACATCGCGGCGTCGGCGTTCTTGATCAGTGTGGCAACGTCGCAGCCATCCTTCGGATAGAGGCTGGTGCCGATGCTGGCGCTGATGAAGAACTCGTGTTCGCCGGCCTGGAACGGTGCGGCGAAACAATTGAGCAGTTTGGTGGCGATGTGGTCGGCATCGCTGGATTGTTGCAGGCCCGGCAGCAAGATAATGAACTCGTCACCCCCCAGGCGCGCCACGGTGTCGATGTCACGCAGCTGCTCCTTGAGGCGTACGGCGATGCCCTTGAGCAGCAGGTCGCCGACCGGGTGGCCGAGGCTGTCGTTGATGTGCTTGAAGCGGTCGAGGTCGAGGAACAGCACCGCGCCCTGACCGCCGTTTTCCTGTTGGTTGTTGAGCGCCGTCAGCAGGCGGCTTTCGAACAGCGTGCGGTTCGGCAGGCCGGTCAGCGGGTCGTGGTGCGCCTGGTAGTCGAGTTTGGCCTGGGCATGCTTGAGGCTGGAAATGTCGGCGAACACCGCGACAAAGTGGGTGATGAACTTCTCCCGGTTGCGCACGGCACTGATGGTCAGCCAACTGGGGTACAGCTCGCCATTCTTGCGCCGGTTGGAAATCTCGCCTTGCCAGTGGCCTTCGGCGGTCAATTGGTGCCACATGGCCGCATAGAACGCGCTGTCATGCAGGCCCGAGGCGAGCAGGCGTGGCGTGTGGCCCAGGGCTTCACTTTCGCTGTAACCGGTGATTTCGGTGAACGCGCGGTTGACCGCGCTGATGTGCTGTTGGGTGTCGGTGATCAATACGCCTTCGGCGGTGCTTTCGAACACGGTGGCGGCCTGTTGCAGTTTTTCCTGCATCAGGTGCCGCTCGGTGATGTCCCGGGCGATGGTCAGCATGCAGTCTTCATCGCCAATCGGCAGCGGACGGCTGGACACTTCACAGAGGCGGATCTGCCCGTCGCTGCGGCGGATATGGCAGCTGAAGTCGCGGACAAAGCCGTCGCGGTGCAGCAGGTCGAGCATTTGCTTGCGTTCATTGAGGTTGACCCAGATCCCCAGGTCCAGCGCCGAACGATCCACCGACATGGCGCTGTTGAAGCCGGTGATGCGGCTGAAACCGTCGTTGACCTCCAACAGCAAGCCATCGCTTTGTCGCGACAGCAGCAAGCCGTCGGGGGAAGCATGGAAGGCCTTGGCGAATTTTTCTTCGGACGTTTGCAGCTGTTGCTGGGTTTCCTTGAGTTGGGTGATGTCCCGCACCACGACCACCAGCGCCGGTGTCATGTCGAGGTCGAACGGTTCGGCAGAAATCAGGCCGGTAAACACTTGGCCGTTGCTGCGACGAAAGGGCATTTCCAGGTTGCGGATGCTGCCGGCCTGCAAGCGTTGCAGCAGGCCCGGCCCGACACCGGGGATCCCCCAGATGTTCAGGTTGGTGGCGGTCTGGCCAATGACCTCCTCGGCCTTGAGGCCGATCTGCTCTTCGAACGCTTCGTTGACTTCCAGCAGGCAACCGTCGCTCAGGCGCGCGATTACCAGAATGTCCGGGCATTGCTGGAACACGGAAGCGAATTTCTGCTCCGACAGGCGCAGTGCTTCTTCGGTGCGCTTGGCGTCGGTGATGTCGATCATCAACCCGCGCAACACCGGTTCATGCCCGTGTTCGATCAGGCTGACAATGTCGCGCACCCACAGGCAGCGGCCGTCGGCGGTGATCACCCGGTAATCGAGGCGGTGGTCGCGCCCGGCCAGCACTTCGTGGTCGCAGAAGGTCTGGGCGCGGGTCAGGTCGGCGGGGTGAATGATGTTGCGCCAGAAGCCCGGAATCAGCCAATGGGACAGGGGATAACCGAGAAGGTCTTCGGCGTGGGGCGATACGTAGCTGTAGGTGAAGTCGGTGACTTTTGCTTCCCAGGCGATGGCCGACAGGCTCTCCACCAGGCCACGGTAGTGGTATTCGCTGCTGCGCAGTTCCTGTTCAAGGTCGACCCGGCGGGCAATTTCCGAGCTCAAGCGGCGGTTGATGCGGATAACGACCGCCAGCACGACAGTCAGCAGCAGCAATCCGGGCAGGCCATACACCAGCAGGTCGTTCCAGAAAGTTCGATGATCGAGGACGTTGCCGACCCAATGCTCCTGGATGGCGCTGATTTCTGCGGGGCTCATGTCCGCCAGGACTTTATCGAGAATGCCGGCCAGCACCTTGTTGTCGCGGGGCACACCCATGGCCAGTTGATAGCGATAGGGCGTTTCACCGCTGACATACAACCCATCGAGCTTGAGTTGGCGCAGGCTCCAGACGCTGGAAGCCAGATCGCCTACCACGGCGTCCACTTCGTCGGTGGCCAGCGCCTGCAGCGCCGAACTGACGTTGGGCATCGCCACCAGATTCAAGTCGGGGTGGTGGCTGCGCAGCAGTTCGTGGGGGGCGTAGTTTTCCACCACGGCGATTTTCAGGCCGTACAGGTCTTTCAGATTATGTGGCTGGGGACCCCCGACATGGGCCAGGATGACAATCGGAAAATCCAGATAAGGACGGGTGAACGACAGGTATCTCTGGCGTTCCGGGGTCGACATGATGCCCGGCAGCAGGTCCAGTTTGCCCTTTTTGGCCTGTTCCAGGACGGCGGTCCAACTCACCGGCTCGATGGGCGTGAGTCGGGTTGCCAGCCTTTTGCGGATGACCTCGATGTAATCCGCAGCAAGGCCCTGGTAGCGGCCCTCATCGTCACGAAACTCGAAGGGCGGCCACGACGCATCGACACCCAGGCGCAATTCCGGGTGAGCCGCCAGCCAGCTACGTTCTTCGTCGGTTAGAGTCAGCGCGCCAGCCGTTGCGGTCCAGGTCATCAGCGACAGCAAAAAAAGCACGGTCGGCAGTCTGGGCATAACGGTCTCGTTATGGCTCTGGGGATTGTTTCGAGTGTAGACGGGCTACGGGGCGGAGGGGGAGGTGCGGAGATATTAATCTGCCATAAAACAAAACCCCCGGCCTGGGCCGGGGGTTCTGGTATCACTCGTCGAGGAAGGAGCGCAGATGCTCGCTTCTCGTCGGGTGGCGCAGCTTGCGCAGCGCCTTGGCTTCGATCTGACGAATCCGCTCACGGGTCACGTCGAACTGCTTACCAACCTCTTCGAGAGTGTGGTCGGTATTCATGTCGATACCGAAGCGCATGCGCAGTACCTTGGCTTCACGGGCAGTGAGGCCGGACAGCACTTCGCGAGTCGCTTCCTTAAGGCTCTCAACGGTTGCAACATCGATTGGCGACTGCATGGTCGAGTCTTCGATGAAGTCACCCAGATGGGAGTCTTCGTCATCACCGATCGGGGTTTCCATGGAGATCGGCTCTTTAGCGATCTTCAATACCTTGCGGATCTTGTCCTCAGGCATTTCCATGCGTTCGCCCAGCTCTTCCGGGGTCGGTTCGCGACCCATTTCCTGCAGCATCTGGCGGGAAATGCGGTTGAGCTTGTTGATCGTCTCGATCATGTGCACCGGAATACGGATGGTGCGGACCTGGTCGGCGATCGAGCGAGTGATCGCCTGACGGATCCACCAGGTGGCATAAGTCGAGAACTTGTAGCCGCGACGGTATTCGAACTTGTCTACCGCTTTCATCAAGCCGATGTTGCCTTCCTGGATCAGATCGAGGAATTGCAGGCCACGGTTGGTGTACTTCTTGGCGATCGAGATCACCAGACGCAAGTTGGCTTCAACCATCTCTTTCTTCGCGCGGCGGGCCTTGGCCTCACCGATCGACATGCGACGGTTGATGTCCTTGATTTCAGCGATGGTCAAACCGGTTTCGGTTTCCAGCGCGGTCAGCTTCTGCTGGCAACGGATGATGTCCGGCTGCAGACGACCAATGGCTTCAGCGTACTTGCCTTTGCCTTTGGCCAGGGCGTCACTCCAGCTTTCGTCGACTTCGTTGCCCGGGAACTGGCGCAGGAAATCGGCACGCGGCATGCGTGCATCACGAACGCAGAGCTGCATGATTGCGCGCTCTTGCTGACGCAGGCGATCCAAGGCACTGCGAACACGCTCGACCAGGCCTTCGAATTGCTTTGGCACCAGTTTGATCGGCATGAACAGTTCGGCCAGGGCCAACAGCTCGGCAATCGTTGCCTTATTGTTGCGACCGTGCTTTTTCAGCGCCTTGCGGGTGATTTCCATCTGATCGGCCACAGCGCCAAAGCGCTGTGCGGCGATGATTGGATCCGGACCGCTTTCGGCTTCTTCCTCGTCATCCGAGGCTTCGGCTTCGTCGTCGTCGGAATCGTCATCCGCCTTGACGGCTTTCGCGTCAATCGGCGGCGGCACTTCTGCCGCAGGCGGCGCAATGCCGTCGTCCGGGTCGATATAACCGCTCAGGACGTCGGACAGGCGGCCACCTTCGGTGGTGACGCGGGTGTACTCGGAGAGAATATGATCAACCGTGCCTGGGAAGTGCGCGATTGCGCTCATCACCTCACGGATGCCCTCTTCAATACGCTTGGCGATTTCGATTTCGCCTTCACGCGTGAGGAGCTCCACCGTACCCATTTCGCGCATATACATGCGCACCGGGTCGGTAGTGCGACCAATGTCGGTCTCGACCGCAGCCAACGCTGCAGCGGCCTCTTCGGCTGCGGCTTCGTCGGTATCGGCGTCGGCCAGCATAAGGGAATCCTTATCTGGCGCAACCTCGAATACGTTGATCCCCATGTCATTGATCATGCGGATGATGTCTTCCACCTGTTCCGGATCTGAAATATCCTCCGGCAGGTGGTCGTTGACCTCCGCGTAAGTCAGGTAGCCCTGCTCACGACCAAGGGTGATCAACTCTTTGATACGAGACTGCTGTTGCGCTTTTCCGGACATAACACCCTATCCACTGAAGGTCTTGGCGGGCAAAAAACAAGCCGAGGATTATACCTGAGCTATGACCTCACGCGCCAGTTGAGGTCGGGTTTGATGCGGAAACATTGCGACTCAAGAGGTCGCGCAGTTGATTTTTCTCTTCGCTGGTCAATTCGCTTTGACGCGCTTTTCGCAGAAGTTGTTCCAGATTTCGCTCGCGTTGGCGGGCTGACAAGCTAGTAATGGTGTCGAAAAACTGTTGTTCAAGGTTATCTCCATCAATCAGCCATTCCTTTTCCGCCAGGGCCTTGAGCAAGCGGCCTTGTTCTGTGCCGTGCCAACGCGCAATCAGTTGAATTGAGTTTAGCTTGGGATTCTTCTGCACAGCTTCGAGCAGCGCCACCAGCAATTGCGTGTTGGTGTGATCCTCGGCGGCGAAGTGCCCGGCATCCTCGACTTTTTCGGCCAGTTGCGGGTGATGCAGCAACGTGCGCAAGGCGGCGAGGGTTGGCGGTTCTACGGCGGCGGGCACCCGTGGCGCGCGGGGTTGATCGCGATCACCGCCCCGTTTGCCATTCTTGTCCCACGGTTTCTTGTCCCATTTCTTGCCTCCTGCACCGGGTTTCTTCGGCGTCCATTCCTGCTGCGGCACATACATTTCCTGTGCCTGCGGCTGATGATAGTCGCTGTAATCGGGCATCGCGTCGTAATCGATGCCCGGGTCGTAGGCCGGCGGCGCTTCTTGCGGGGCGCTTTGTGCCAATTGACTCACCGCTTCGCCGCTCAGGCCGGTGATTTCGCTCAGGCGCTGACGCATCAGGGTGCGCAGGTTGGCGCCCGGGACTTTGTCGATCAACGGCGCGGCGAGGGTGGCCATGTGGGCCTTGCCCTCAAGCGACCGTGGGTCGGCTTCTTCCGTCAGTTGCTGGAAGAAGTAATCGGCCAGTGGCTGCGCGTGCTGGTTGATCCGTGCGCGGAAGGCATCGGTGCCTTCGGAGCGGACCAGGGTGTCCGGGTCCTCGCCTTCGGGCAAGAACAGGAAGCGTGCGCGACGACCGTCCTGCAGGCTCGAAAGTGTCGCCTCCAGTGCCCGCCATGCCGCATTGCGGCCGGCCTGGTCGCCGTCGAAGCAGAACAGTACGCTGGGAACGACGCGAAACAGTCGCTTGAGGTGTTCCTCGCTGGTGGCGGTGCCCAGGGTCGCGACGGCGTTGCGCAGGCCTTGCTGGGCCAGGGCAATGACGTCCATGTAGCCCTCGACGACGATGATCTCGTCGAGGTTGCGGTTGGTCTTGCGCGCTTCGTACAGGCCGTAGAGTTCCTGGCCTTTATGGAAAACCGGGGTTTCCGGGGAGTTCAGGTACTTCGGCTTGTCGTCGCCCAATACCCGGCCGCCGAAGGCGATGACGCGCCCGCGACTGTCGCGGATCGGAAACATCACGCGGTCGCGGAAGCGGTCGTAACGTTTACCGCTTTCGGCGTTTTCGATCAGCAGGCCGGCATCGATCATGGCTTTTTGTTGCAGGGTATCGCTGCTCAGGTGCTTGAACAGGTTGTCCCAGCCAGGTGGGGCAAAACCCAGGCCGAAGTCCCGGGCGATTTCGCCGGTCAGCCCGCGACCTTTCAGGTATTCCACCGCGGCCTTGCGCGATGGATGGCTTTTCAGGGCCTGGCGATAAAAGTCGGCAGCGGCGCTCAGTAGTGGATACAGCGGCGAATCGGTCGGCTGGCGCGGTTTGTGCGGGCGACCGCTTTCTTCGCGGGGGATTTCCATGCCGGCGGCTTTGGCCAGTTCTTCGACAGCCTGGACGAAATCCAGGTTGTCGTGGTCCATGATGAAGCCGAGGGCGTTGCCGCCAGCGCCGCAGCCGAAGCAGTAATAGAACTGCTTGTCGGGGCTGACGCTGAACGACGGAGTCTTTTCCTTGTGGAACGGGCAGCAGGCAGTGTGGTTCTTGCCGGCCTTTTTCAATTGCAGGCGCGAGCTGACCACATCGACGATGTCGGTGCGGTTCAGAAGGTCGTCAATGAAGCTCTGGGGAATTAGCCCGGCCATGGCGTTCTCGTCATCTGCGCTGAAAAGGGGTCCGAAACGTACGGCGGCCGAACGCGGTCATTGTTTGAGGCGCGCAAAGTGTGCGGCTCGACCGGTGTCGTCTGCGTAATCGCTGTCGGGAAGTGTATCTGCCGAAAATCCACTGACGTTAATGCCAATCAGTATTCGACTGTTTGAATGTGTTGCGCTGAATCCGCAGCGGCCAATCATCGGCCCCGGATAGCTCATCATCTGGCACGCAAGCAGGTGCCTTGGGCTGATCGTCGTGAGAGGAATCAGTGGGTGTGCTCGTCAGTAGCCTTGAAAGGCTCGTCAGAAAAGACGTGCACCGCTGGCAAAAGAGCCAGGTCTGACGCGGTGAAGCAGATTTGTCTCGGTCGCGTCTGCGGCTTTGACAGTGAAGCATCAAGCGTTTTACGCAAATGCCATAAGCCCGGCTGAGGGCCGGGCTTGGCAGAAGCTTGCTACGATCGTCTGTGTATTAGTACAGACGAACGGCGCGGCGCTGTTCGCGCTGAACTTTCTTGGCGTGACGCTTAACAGCGGCTGCTGCTTTGCGCTTACGCTCAGAAGTTGGCTTCTCGTAAAATTCGCGGCTACGAACTTCAGCCAGTACACCGGCTTTTTCGCAGGAGCGCTTGAAACGACGCAGAGCTACGTCGAAGGGTTCGTTCTCTTTTACTTTGACGGCTGGCATCCAGAGCTACCTTCATTCATTACCGGGGTCAACATCCTCGCGGCAAAAGAGCACTTGAAGACGTCGGTTTTTAAGGGTTGCGGATGTTAACCCCTCATCGCTCGGAATGCAAAGCCTCTGATCGAAAACCGCTGGTCGGGGCATCACGCGACGACTATTATGCGCGCCTTCGAATTCAGCCTAAACAAGGCGCAAACCCATGCTAGTACTGGGATTAGAAACCTCCTGCGACGAAACCGGTGTCGCATTGTATGACAGTGAACGCGGCCTGCTGGCCGATGCGCTGTTCAGTCAGATCGACCTGCACCGCGCCTATGGTGGCGTGGTGCCGGAGCTGGCTTCGCGCGATCACGTCAAACGCATGCTGCCCTTGATTCGTCAGGTGTTGGCCGAGGCCGACTGCGTGCCGACCGAGATCGACGCGATCGCCTACACCGCGGGTCCTGGCCTGGTCGGTGCCTTGTTGGTAGGGGCTTCCTGCGCTCAGGCGCTGGCCTTTGCCTGGGGTATTCCGGCCCTCGGCGTGCATCACATGGAAGGCCACTTGCTGGCGCCGATGCTGGAGTCGCAACCGCCGGAGTTTCCGTTCGTCGCTTTGTTGGTGTCGGGTGGTCATACGCAACTGGTTCAGGTCGACGGAATCGGCCAGTACACGCTTCTGGGTGAGACCCTGGATGACGCCGCCGGCGAGGCCTTCGACAAAACGGCCAAGATGATGGGGCTCAATTATCCGGGTGGGCCTGAGATTGCTCGCCTTGCAGAGCAGGGCGTTGCAGGGCGTTTCGTCTTCCCGCGGCCGATGTGCGACCGCCCGGGCCTGGATTTCAGCTTCAGTGGCCTGAAAACCTTTGCGTTGAACACCTGGCAGCAGTGCGTCAGCGCCGGAGACGACGGCGAGCAAGCCCGTTGCGACATCTCGCTGGCGTTCCAGCAGGCCGTGGTGGAGACTTTGACCATCAAGTGCAAGCGTGCCCTGAAGGCCGCCGGCATGAAGCGCCTGGTGATTGCTGGAGGCGTCAGTGCCAACAAGGCGTTGCGCGCGTCCCTCGAAAAAATGCTCGGCGACATGAAGGGCGACGTGTTTTATGCGCGTCCTGAGTTCTGCACCGATAATGGCGCAATGATCGCGTTCGCCGGTTGCCAGCGCTTGCGGGCCGGTCAGCAGGAAAGCCTGGCAATCAGCGTGCAGGCGCGTTGGCCGATGGAGCAGTTGTCGGCGCTTTGATGAGCGGTGCTTATGTCCGGCCGCTAAAAATGCCGTTCGCGGCCGGCAAACAGGTCGCGTAGATTGCCGCGATGACGCCAGACGATCAGCCCGGTGAGCGCGCTCATGGGTAGCAGGGCGGCCGGTTCTTGCCAGGCCAGCAACGGCAGGGTCAGCGGTGTGGCGATGAGGGCGGCCAGGGAGCTGGTGCGGGTCAGGTAGAACGTCAAGAGCCAGGCGCAGACCGCCAGAAGGGCTGCGGGCGGGTAGAGTCCCAGCAACATGCCGGCAGCGGTGGCGACACCCTTGCCGCCGCGAAAGCGAAAGTACAACGGAAACAGATGGCCGATGACGGCATAAACGCCGATCCAGGCCTGTTCCTGCTGCGAAAGGCCCGCAAGGCGTGCAATCAGTACCGGCAGCAGGCCTTTGCAAAGGTCGCCGAGCAGGGTCAGGATAGCGAGTTTCTTGCCGGCCAGGCGGAACATGTTGGTGGCACCGGCATTGCCCGAGCCACTCATTCGCGGATCGGGGTTACCGGTCAGGCGGCTGAGCAAAATGGCAAAGGACAGAGAGCCGAGCAGGTAGGCGAGGATCGCCAATAACCAAAACATGCTAACTATTCCGGGCGAGGACGCCCTGATTCTAACGGCGCATTGCGCCCTTGTCGTGTAGCGGAGAGAAGTGCTTGGACAGAGTGTTTATCGAGGGCCTGGAAGTCGACACGGTGATTGGTGCCTACGACTGGGAACGAGGCATCCGACAGTGCTTGCGTCTTGATCTGAGCTTCGCCTGGGATAATCGCCCGGCCGCAGCCGGTGATGACCTGACCCTGGCGCTCGACTACGCCAGTGTTTCCTCACGCATCCAGGCGTTTGCCGAGCAGGCGCAATTCCAGCTGGTGGAAACCTTTGCAGAGCGCCTGGTTGAAGTGCTGATGAGCGAATTCAAGATCACCTGGATGCGCCTGAAGCTGACCAAGCCCGGCGCCGTGCCGGCTGCCACCGGCGGTGTGGGCGTGGAGATCGAGCGCGGATGTCGCTGACTCAGGTGTACCTCGGGCTCGGTAGCAATATCGAGCGTGAAACCCATTTGCGGGCGGGGCTCGATGCTTTGGCGGCGTTCCTGGTCGATATCCGCTGTTCGGCGGTGTTCGAAAGCCAGCCGGTGGGCATCAAGAGCGGGCCGTTTTTCAATTTCGTGGTGTCGGCGTATACCGATCTGCCACTGATTGAGCTTGATCGTCGTCTGAAGTTCATTGAGGCTGATAACGGTCGTTACGCACCGGATCGCCGAGGTTTGCCACTGGATATCGACGTGTTGTTGTTCGGTGACCTGATGGGCAACTTCGATGGCCTGATCTTGCCGCGGGCAGAAATTCTGAAAAATGCGTTCGTTCTGTGGCCGTTGTCGTTGATAGCGCCGGATCGCGTGCACCCGGGCGCAGGCAAGAGTTTTGCGACCTTGTGGGCTCAAGCGCAAATTGATCAAGTGTTGGCGCCAGTGGCTTTCGAATGGCGCGGTGAGCAGCTGACGCCTTCAGATTTGTTGTGACCTTACTGACGTCTTCGCGAGCGGGCTCGCTCCCACAGGGTTAGCGTAAGTCTGTGGGAGCGAACCTGCTCGCGAAGCTTTTCAGGTCGACGCGGTCTCTTTGTAGGCTTTCAAGGCTTTTAGCCGCTCACGCTTGATCGCCTCCCCCAGATCCGGCCCCTTGAAGCCTTTCTCCAGCAATGGCTGGACCGCCACACTACGAGCGGCAGTCGCTGCACCGCGCAAATAATCCGCCTGTGGATAACTTCGTTCTTCCAGCCCTTTGCGCCCACGCGCATCCATCTCGCATGCCGCGATGAACTCCTCGAACCGCTGTGGCCGACGGTAAATGTCGAAGCTTTGCAGCAGCTCCAGCAATGTCGATGGCTTCAGCTCAAGGGCGCGATGCCCATGGGTGTGATATTCGCCCACCAGCAGCGCCAGTTCCTGGCAGTCCCTCGGCACCTTGAAGCGTTCATTGACTGCTTTGATCAGCTTCAGGCCCTTGAACTCGTGGGCAATGTGTCGCGGCCATTCTTCCTCTGGCGTCAGGCCCTTGCCCAGGTCGTGCAGCAGGCACGCCCAGCGCACGGTCAGTGGCTGTTTATGTATTGCGGCTTGCTGCAGCACGCTCAGGGTATGTGCGCCTGTATCGATTTCCGGGTGGTGGGCGGGTGGTTGCGGTACGCCAAACAGCGCGTCGACTTCGGGCATCAGCACCTTGAGTGCGTCGCATGCGCGTAGAACCTCAACAAACACCTGTGGCTGATCTTCCATCAGGGCGCGGGAGATTTCCTTCCAGCTGCGCTCCGGCGTCAGTGCTTCAAGCTCGCCTGACTCGCTGAGTTGGCGCATCAGTGCCAGTGTTTCCGGGGCAACGGTAAAGCCCAGGGTCGCATAACGCGCCGCGAAGCGGGCAACACGCAGGACCCGGAGCGGATCTTCGGCAAATGCCGGGGAAACGTGGCGAAGCAGGCGCGCTTCGAGATCGCGCTGGCCGTGGTACGGGTCGGTCAGGTTCTGCTGATCGTCTTCGGCCATGGCATTGATGGTCAGGTCGCGACGGATCAGGTCTTCTTCGAGGGTGACTTCGGGGCTGGCGTGAAAAGTGAACCCGCCGTAACCGCGTCCGCTTTTGCGCTCGGTGCGGGCGAGGGCGTATTCCTCACCGCTTTTTGGGTGTAGGAACACCGGGAAATCCGCGCCCACCGGGCGAAAGCCCTTGGCGAGCATCTCTTCGGTGGTGGCGCCAACCACGACCCAGTCGATATCGGTAACCGGTTTGCCCAGCAGGCGATCACGTACCGCGCCGCCGACTTTATAAATACGCATAAAAAACCTCCGTTAGCTCGACAGGATAACCGTTGCATCGAGCTTTCGGAGGCACAAACGGTATCAAAGATGGATGACGGCCAAGTCCAGGCGTCCGTAATCACCTTCGCTGTGCTCGCTTCTGGGCGGCACATGGTGGGTTTTCATGACCTGATCGCCTTGCAGGGTTTCCAGGTGAATGTCGAAGCCCCAGAGGCGGTGCAGGTGTTTGAGCACTTCTTCAGTCGAGTCCCCCAGTGGTTTGCGGTCGTGCTGCTGGTGGCGCAGGGTCAGGGAGCGGTCGCCACGGCGGTCGATGCTGTAGATCTGCACGTTGGGCTCGCGATTGCCCAGGTTGTACTGTGCCGCAAGGGTTTCACGGATGATGCGGTAGCCACCTTCGTCGTGAATGGCGGGCACCAGCAGGTCGTCCTTCTGGTCGTCATCGAGAATGCTGAACAGCTTCAGGTCGCGGATCACCTTGGGCGACAGGTACTGCAGGATGAAGCTTTCATCCTTGAAGCTGCTCATGGCGAACTTGATGGCTGCCAGCCAATCGGTACCGGCAATGTCCGGGAACCAGCGGCGATCTTCTTCCGTGGGTTCTTCACACATGCGACGGATGTCGCGGTACATGGCAAACCCCAGGGCGTAGGGGTTGATGCCGCTGTAGTAAGGGCTATCGAAGCCAGGCTGGAACACCACGCTGGTATGGGACGTCAGGAACTCCATCATGAAGCCGTCGGTGACCAGACCTTCATCGTACAGGTCGTTCATCAGGGTGTAGTGCCAGAACGTGGCCCAACCCTCGTTCATCACTTGGGTCTGACGCTGTGGATAAAAGTACTGGGCGATCTTGCGCACGATACGTACGATTTCCCGCTGCCATGGTTCCAGCAGCGGCGCGTGTTTTTCGATGAAGTACAGGATGTTTTCCTGAGGTTCGGCGGGGAAGCGTGCGTTGTCCTTGTCGCTGTATTTGTCCGCGCCCTTGGGAATGGTGCGCCACAGATCGTTGATCTGTTTCTGTAAATGTTCTTCCCGGTCCTTTTGCCGGCGACGTTCTTCTTCCGCAGAGATCGGATAAGGGCGTTTGTAACGGTCGACACCATAGTTCATCAGTGCATGGCAGGAGTCGAGCAGGTCCTCGACCGCGTCGATGCCGTGGCGTTCTTCGCACTGCATGATGTACTGCTTGGCAAACACCAGGTAATCGATGATCGAACTGGCGTCGGTCCAGGTGCGGAACAGGTAGTTGCCTTTGAAAAAGCTGTTGTGCCCGTAGCACGCATGGGCCACCACCAGCGCCTGCATGCAGATGGTGTTTTCTTCCATCAGGTAGGCGATGCAGGGGTCGGAGTTGATCACGATCTCGTACGCCAGCCCCATCTGGCCGCGGGTGTAGGACTTTTCTGTGCTGAGGAAGTGCTTGCCGTAGGACCAGTGGTGATAACCCAGTGGCATACCGACCGAGGCGTAGGCGTCCATCATCTGTTCGGCGGTGATCACTTCGATCTGATTGGGATACGTATCGAGGGCGTAACCGGCCGCAATACGACTGATTTCACGGTCGTAGGCCTGGATCAGCTCGAACGTCCATTCGGAGCCGGTGGAAATGGGTTGGCGTTTCTGCTCTTTGGCGGTCATGTCACTAACCTGCGCTGGAAGAGTTCACGGAAGACCGGATAGATATCCCCGGCCGAGACCAGTTGTTGCTGGGCAAATGTGTCGGAAAAGGCTTCGGCGATGCGCTCGTACTCGAACCACAGGGCCTGGTGTTCGCGCGGGGTGATCTCAACGTAAGTGTAGTACTGCACGAATGGCATGATCTGGTTGATCAGGATGTCGCGGCAGATCGGGGAGTCGTCGTTCCAGTTGTCACCGTCGGAGGCCTGGGCGGCGTAGATGTTCCACTCGTTGCTCGGATAGCGCTCGGCCATGATCTCCTGCATCAGTTTCAAGGCGCTGGAGACGATGGTGCCGCCGGTTTCCCGGGAGTAGAAAAACTCCTCTTCATCCACTTCGCGGGCGCTGGTGTGATGGCGGATGAATACGACGTCGATCTTTTCGTAGTTACGCTTGAGAAACAGGTACAGCAGGATAAAGAAGCGCTTGGCGATGTCCTTGGTCGCCTGGGTCATCGAGCCGGACACGTCCATCAGGCAGAACATCACGGCCTTGGAGCTGGGGTTGGGTTGTTTGATCAGCAGGTTGTACTTGAGGTCGAATGTGTCGAGAAACGGCACGCGGTGAATGCGCGCGCTGAGTTTTTCGATTTCCGCTTCAATTTCCTGAATATCGCCGAAGTTGTCTGGTTCTTCCTGCTTGAGTCGCAGAAGTTCTTCCTTGGCTTCGCGCAGTTTTGCCCGACTGCTGCCGGACAGGGCGATTCGCCGGGCGTGGGCTGAGCGCAAGGTGCGGATGATGTTGATCCGCGACGGGTTGCCCTCGTTGCTGATCCCGGCCCGCACGGTCTTGAAGGTGTCCGTGCCGGTCAGGTTGCGTTTGACCAGGTTGGGCAGTTCGAGATCCTCGAACATGAATTCGAGGAACTCTTCCTGAGTGATCTGGAAGACGAATTCGTCCATCCCCTCGCCGGAATTACCGGCCTTGCCGGGGCCCCGGCCGCCACCGCCTCCCGGTGGACGGGCGATATGTTCGCCGCTGGTGAATTCCTTGTTGCCCGGGTGCACGACCGTCTGCTTGCCACCGCGACCGTGGTGAAGCACCGGCTCGTCGATGTCGCGGCCGGGAATGCTGATTTGTTCGCCGTGTTCCATATCGGTAATGGAGCGCCGGCTGACCGCCTCTTCGACAGCCTTTTTGATGTGATCACGGTACCGCCGCAGAAACCGCTGGCGGTTCACCGTGCTCTTGTTCTTGCCATTGAGACGTCGGTCGATCACATAGCTCATGACTGCTCCTTAGAAGCTGTCCTGAAAGGGGCGAGCGGTGATACAGCATCGAACCGAGAGCCGAGGGATGTTGAACGCTCCCCCAAGCGCTTTGGATGCTGCCTGAACTCGCTACCGACTTTCGAACACCTTCCAGAGGCTTGTGTAACAGAAAATGCATACACAGGCCTCTGGCTGACGACAACCGGTCTGACCGGCAGCGGGTTATTGTGATTTTCTGACCCGCAGGTACCACTCGGACAGCAGTCGTACCTGTTTGTCGGTGTAGCCCCGCTCGACCATCCGTGTGACGAAGTCGTTGTGTTTCTGCTGGTCCTCTTTGCTGGCCTTGGCATTGAAGCTGATGACCGGCAGCAGGTCCTCGGTGTTGGAGAACATTTTCTTCTCGATGACCACCCGCAGTTTTTCGTAGCTGAGCCAGGTCGGATTCTTGCCGTTGTTGTTGGCACGGGCACGCAGGACGAAGTTGACGATTTCGTTGCGGAAATCCTTCGGATTGCTGATGCCGGCCGGTTTTTCGATTTTCTCCAGTTCTTCGTTCAACGCTACGCGGTTGAGGATCTCGCCGGTTTCCGGGTCGCGGTATTCCTGGTCCTGGATCCAGAAGTCGGCGTACAGCACGTAACGATCGAAGATGTTCTGGCCGTACTCGCTGTAGGACTCGAGGTAGGCGGTCTGGATCTCCTTGCCGATGAACTCGATGTAGCGCGGTGCCAGGTACTCCTTGAGGAAGCGCAGATAGCGTTCGCGGGTCTCGGCCTGGAACTGTTCCTGCTCGATCTGTTGCTCCAGCACGTAGAGCAAGTGCACCGGGTTGGCGGCGATTTCGTGCGGATCGAAGTTGAACACCTTCGACAGGATCTTGAAGGCGAACCGGGTCGAAAGACCGTTCATGCCTTCGTCGACGCCCGCATTGTCGCGGTATTCCTGGATCGACTTGGCTTTCGGATCGGTGTCCTTGAGGTTCTCGCCGTCGTACACGCGCATCTTCGAGTAGATGTTGGAGTTTTCCGGCTCCTTGAGGCGCGAGAGTACGGTGAACTGGGCCAGCATCTTCAGGGTGTCCGGCGCGCAATGCGCCTTGGCCAGCGAACTGTTGAACAGCAGCTTGTCGTAGATCTTCACTTCGTCACTGACCCGCAAGCAATACGGCACTTTGACGATGTAGATCCGGTCGATGAAGGCCTCGTTGTTCTTGTTGTTGCGGAAGGTGTGCCACTCCGATTCGTTGGAGTGCGCCAGCAGGATCCCGGTGAACGGAATCGCGCCGAGACCTTCGGTACTGTTGTAGTTGCCTTCCTGGGTGGCGGTCAGCAGTGGGTGCAGCACCTTGATTGGTGCCTTGAACATTTCGACGAACTCCATCAGGCCCTGGTTGGACCGGCACAGTGCGCCCGAGTAGCTGTATGCATCAGCGTCGTTCTGCGGGAACTCCTCCAGTTTGCGGATATCGACCTTGCCCACCAGCGCCGAGATGTCCTGGTTGTTTTCGTCGCCAGGTTCGGTCTTGGCCACGGCGATCTGGTTGAGGATCGACGGGTAGAGTTTCACCACGCGGAACTGACTGATGTCGCCGCCGAATTCGGCCAGGCGCTTGGTTGCCCATGGCGACATGATGGTGTTGAGGTAGCGCCGTGGAATGCCGAAGTCTTCCTCCAGGATCGCTCCATCTTCAGTGGAGTTGAACAGGCCCAGGGGCGACTCGAAAACCGGCGAGCCCTTGATGGCATAGAAGGGCACTTTTTCCATCAATTGCTTGAGCTTCTCGGCCAGGGACGATTTACCGCCACCGACAGGGCCGAGCAGGTAAAGGATCTGTTTCTTCTCTTCCAGGCCCTGAGCGGCATGGCGGAAATACGACACGATCTGGTCGATGCATTCTTCCATCCCGTGGAAGTCTTCAAAGGCCGGATAGCGGCGGATGACCTTGTTGGAGAAGATGCGCGACAGTCTCGAGTTGGTCGAGGTGTCGAGCAGTTCCGGTTCACCGATGGCCAGCAGTAGACGCTCGGCGGCGGAAACGTAGGCGCTACGGTCTTTTTTGCACAGTTCCAGATACTCCTGCAGAGAGAGTTCTTCCTGGCGTGTGGACTCGAAGCGTTGTTGGAAGTGGCTAAAGATACTCATGACGTCACCTCGCTCGATACGTGGAGCCGACGCCGGATCACTCAGTCGATGCTGGCAGCAACCGAACAGGCGATTGCTGTTTACCCCCCAGAACTCTCCCGGAGCTGACTACTCCGAAAGCTACTCCCGATGACCCGCGCGCCGGTGTACCGGCTCTCCCCTGTTTTGGATGGCCTGCGCTTAAGGATAGTTGGGAATTCGGGAGGTAAAGGCAAGATACGTAATTGTTTGTGGCAGACCGTTCGTCTGCCACCGCGCCAGCCCGCGGGAGCCGGGGCCTGCAACGTTACAAAAAAATTATTCGGTGGTGCCTTGCGCCGTTTCCGCAGGATACGTCGTCCGCCACAACTCGAATCCGCCATCCATGCTGTAGACATCGGAGAAGCCCTGGCTGATCAGGTAAGCGGCTGCGCCCTGGCTGGAGTTACCGTGATAGCAGACCACCACGGTCGGTGCATCGAGGTCGGCGCCCTGGATGAAAGCGTGCAGGGAATGGTTGTCCAGATGCTTCGAGCCTGCGATGTGCAGGGCGGCAAAAGTGGCCGGGTCGCGGACGTCGACTACCACTGCGCCTTGTTCGCGCAGGGCTTGGGCCTGCTCCGGGGGGATACGTTTGAATTCGCTCATGGCGGGCTCCTGTGGCTCGGCTGAATGGGCAGTCTAGCGCGGGGCGCTGGCTGGCGATGTTTGGGGAATGGATGAGGCGACTGGCGGCACGGCATGACCGTGTTCGTCGCATTTGCAGGACAGACGCTCAAAGCTGTCGACGTTCATCAGGGTCAGGGCGCCGCCCCAGACGCAGCCTGTATCGAGTGCCGAAATACCCGGCTCTTCGACGTTGCCTTCCAGTGCTGCCCAGTGACCGAAGATGATCTTCAGGTCCTTGGTCTTGCGGTGCTGGTGCTGGAACCAGGGCTTGTAGCCTGCTGGTGCGGTATCAAGACCTTCCTTGCTCTTGAGGTCGAGTTTGCCTTCGGTGGTGCAAAAGCGCATGCGCGTGAAATAGTTGGTGATCACCCGCAGGCGCGTCACGCCTTTGAGGTCGTTGTCCCATTTCGCCGGATCGTTGCCGTACATGCCATCGAGGTAGGGCGGCAACAGGTTGTCGTCACGCAAGGCGGTCTCGACTTCGGCGGCACACTTCAAAGCTTTGCGCAGCGACCACTGCGGTGGAATGCCGGCATGGACCAATGCAAGGTTGCGCTGTTCGTCGTAGTGCATGAGCTTTTGCTGGCGCACCCATTCCAATAGTTCGGCGCTATCGGGCGCGTCAATGATCTCGCGCAGGGTATCGGCCTTTTTCAGGCGTTCGATGTTGCGTCCGGCCGCCAGCAGGTGCAGGTCATGGTTGCCGAGCACGCACACCAGCGATTCGCGAATGCTGTAGAGGAAGCGCAAGGTTTCCAGCGACTGCGGGCCGCGGTTGACCAGGTCGCCCACCAGCCACAGACGATCCCGTTGTGGGTCGAACGCCACTTGTTTGAGCAGGCATTGCAGGGCTTGAAGACAGCCTTGCAGGTCACCGACAGCGTACGTTGCCATCAGTGCAGGGCTCCGGGCACCGCCAGGCGGAAGGGTGCGATGATGGCATCGAAGTGTTTGCCGTCGTCGGACAGCATCTGATAAGTGCCTTGCATGGTGCCGACCTTGGTGGTCATGACCGTGCCGCTGCTGTAGGTGTGGCTCTTGCCGGGCTCGATCAACGGTTGTTGGCCGACTACACCTGCGCCACGCACTTCTTCGACATGCCCGTCACCATCGGTGATGACCCAGTGCCGTGAAAGCAGTTTGGCGGGCATTTCGCCATTGTTTTGCACGGTGATGGTGTAGGCGAAGGCAAAGCGGTCGTGCTCGGGTTGCGATTGTTCTGCCAGATAGCGGGTGACGACGCTGACGTCGACCTGATAGCGAGGATCGGACATGCAAGGGGCCTTAAAAACGAAGCGGGACGCGGGGCGTAGCTGTTGGGGTTCAGTCTAGGCCAAGTATCGGGTAGTAGACCAGAGTGGCGTCCTACCCGATAGCGCTCATCGCCTGTCAGTCTGCGGCAGGCTTTTGTTCGCTGAGCTTGTCGGCCAGGCGTACGAACGCGGCCAGGTCGAGTTGCTCGGGACGCAGGCTGCCATCGACGCCGGCGGCTTCGATTTCGGCATTGCTCAGCAGCAGCTTGAGTGTGTTGCGCAGGGTTTTGCGGCGCTGGTTGAAAGCTTCGCGCACGACGCGTTCCAGCAGGCGGTGATCCTTGGCCGGGTGTGGCAGTACCGCGTGGGGCACCAGGCGCACGATGGCCGAGTCGACTTTCGGTGGCGGGTTGAATGCCCCCGGGCCGACGTTGAACAGGTGCTCGACTCGACAGTGGTACTGAACCATGATCGACAAACGACCCCAGTCGCCACCACCAGGACCGGCAGCCAGGCGCTCGACCACTTCCTTTTGCAGCATGAAGTGCATGTCGCGGATCAGGTGCGAGTTGTGCAGCAGGTGAAAAATCAGCGGCGTGGAGATGTTGTACGGCAGGTTGCCGACCACTCGCAGGCTGCCAGGCACGGCATTCAAGCTGTTGAAGTCGAACTTCAGCGCATCGCCCTGATGCAGGTTGAAGTTACTCTTGCCGGCAAACTGCTGGTTGAGGATCGGGATCAGGTCCTTGTCCAGTTCCACCACATCGAGTTGCGCGCCGCTGCTGAGCAGGCCTTGGGTCAGTGCGCCCTGGCCGGGGCCGATTTCCAGCAGGCGGTCTTCTGCCTTGGCATGAATGGAGCGCAGGATGCGGTCGATAACGCCGGCATCGTGCAGGAAGTTCTGGCCAAAGCGTTTGCGCGCCTTGTGTTGGTAATGCTCGGTCATAAACGGGTCTCGGCCATCTGGTAGGCGGTTTCCAGGGCGACTTGCAGGCTGCCGGTGTCGATCTTGCCGCTGCCGGCCAGGTCCAGGGCGGTGCCGTGGTCGACCGAGGTGCGGATAATCGGCAAGCCAAGGGTCACGTTGACTGCCGCGCCGAAGCCTTTGTACTTCAGCACCGGCAGGCCCTGGTCGTGGTACATCGCCAGCACCGCATCGCAGTGCTCCAGATATTTGGGGGTAAACAGAGTGTCGGCGGGCAGGGGGCCACGAAGGTCCATGCCCTCGCCGCGCAGGCGCTCTAATGTGGGTTCGATGATATCGATTTCTTCATGGCCCAGGTGCCCGCCTTCGCCAGCATGGGGGTTGAGCCCGCAGACCAGGATGCGTGGCCGGGCGATGCCGAACTTGTTTTGCAGGTCGGCGTGCAGGATACGCGTGACGCGTTCCAGACGCTCCGGCGTGATTGCATCGGCAATCTCGCGAAGGGGCAGGTGAGTGGTCACCAGGGCCACGCGCAAGCCGCGTGTGGCCAGCATCATCACCACTTGCGCGGTGTGGGTCAGGTCGGCAAGGAATTCCGTGTGCCCGGAAAAGGCGATGCCGGATTCGTTGATGACACCTTTGTGCACCGGCGCGGTAATCATGCCGGCGAAATCTCCGCTCACGCAGCCTTGGCCGGCGCGGGTCAGGGTTTCCAGAACGAAGGCAGCGTTCGCCTTGTCCAGTTGCCCGGCGACGACCTTGGCATTGAGCGGAGTATCCCAGACATACAGGCTGTTGACTGGCGCGGGTACGTCCGGCCAGTTGTCCGGTGTGACCGGCAGCAGATCGACAGCCACGCCCAGTTGCGCGGCCCGCTCAATGAGCAGGTCGCGGCTGGTAATGGCAATCAGGGGGTGAGGCTGGGCTTGCGAGGCGAGCAGCAGGCACAGGTCGGGACCTATGCCGGCCGGTTCGCCGGGTGTCAGCGCGAAACGTTGGGGTTTCACTGCGCTGCCTGGTCGGCGCCAGGGAGTTTGATTTCCACGTACGCTTCGTCACGGATCTGACGCAGCCAGGTTTGCAGCTCTTCGTCGTATTTGCGGTTACGCAAAACGGTCATCGCTTGCTGCTCGCGAGCCTGTGAGGTGCTGTCGGTGGCGCGACGGCCAAGGACTTCCAGGACGTGCCAGCCGTACTGAGTCTGGAACGGCCTGGACAGCTGACCTTGTGGGGTCCTGGCCATCACTTCGCGGAACTCGGGCACCAGTGCGTTCGGGTCGATCCAGTTCAGGTCGCCGCCGTTGAGGGCGGAGCCCGGGTCTTCCGAGTAGCTTTTCGCCAGCTCGCCGAAGTCTTCGCCAGCCTCGATACGGCTGTAGAGCGATTCTACCAGGGCCTTGGTTTTTGCTTCGTCGCGGATCGGGCTCGGCTTGACCAGGATGTGGCGCACATGTACTTCATCGCGCATCTGGGTCTGACCGCCACGCTTTTCGAGGACCTTCAGAATGATGAAGCCGCCCGGGGTGCGCATTGGCTGGGTGACATCACCCACCGGCATGGTGCTCAGCAGGCGATCGAACGGCGGAGGCAATTGAGCGGCCTTGCGCCAGCCCATGTCACCACCTTCCAGTGCGGTTTCGCTGGCGGACTTGGCGATTGCCAACTGACCGAAGTCAGCGCCTTGCTTGAGTTGCTGGTAAATCGCATCGGCCTGTTTGGCTGCATTCTGAATCGCGTCGGAGTTGGCGCTTTCCGGCGTAGGAATCAGGATGTTGGCCAGGTGGAACTCTTCGGACAGTTGCATTTTGCCCAGGTCGGATGCCAGGAAGTTCTTCACTTCCTGCTCGGAGACCTGGATGCGCTCGGCGACCCGACGCTGGCGTACACGGCTGATGACCATTTCGCGGCGAATCTGCTCACGTGCGTCGTCGTAGGACAGACCGTCGCGCGTCAGGGCGGCGCGGAACTGCTCGACCGACATGTTGTTGCGCTGGGCAATGGTGCCGACAGCCTGGTTCAACTCTTCGTCGGTAATGCGGATGCCGGAGCGCTCGCCGATCTGCAATTGCAGGTTTTCGACGATCAGGCGCTCAAGTACCTGCTGCTCCAGCACGCTGGCCGGCGGCACGGCAGAACCACGCTTGGCGATGGTTTGCTGAACTTCATGAACCCGTTGGTCCAGTTGGCTCTGCATGACCACGTCGTTATCGACGATGGCCACCACTTTATCGATGGACTGTACGGCGGCGCTCGCCGCCGTACTCAGGAACAGCGCGCCCAGCATCAGCGGGCGCAGACAATCAGAAAGCTTGGTCTTCACGTTCACGATAACCTTGAATGCCTTTGTCGAGGAAGCTCTCTACCTTGGCGCCAGTCAGGCCGCCGAGTCCCTTCAGAACAATTTGGAGGAAGACGCCATGGTCGCCTTTTTCGTTTTGCGGTGCTTCCTGGCTGAACTCGTCATAGGAAACCCAGTAACGGTTGATCAGGCGCAGTTTCCAGCAGCAGTTGTCGTACTCGAAACCACCGAAGGCTTCCAGGGTGCGGTTGCGGTTGTAGTCATACTGCCAGCGGGTGATGGCGTTCCATTGCGGCACGACCGGCCAGATCACCGAGAAGTCGTGCTGTTCGATCTTGTAGTAATCCTTCACGTAGCCAGGAGTGCCAGGGGTGCCGTAGTCACCGCCGAACTGCCATTGACCGGTGTTCTGGTTGTAGATCACCTGGTCGTTACGATAGCGATAGCCGGCGTTGATAACCTTGTTCGGGTTGTCTTCAGGCTGGTAGTGGAACATCGCGCTGCCCGAGCGAGGGCTGCGGCTGTCCGGGTCCCAGTTGTAGTCGGCCGTGGTGCGCCAGTCGCGGTTCCAGCGATATTCGTATTCCAGTGCGTACGGCGAAACGCTGGCTTGGGCATCGGCGCGGGTTTTTGGATTGACACCCGGCAACTGTACCTCGCGGTCCTTGAAGTACAGGGCCTGGCCTACGCTGAGGCGTTGACGCTCGAAACCGTTGTCTTCGATCCAGCGGCTGGTCACGCCCAGGGACAGTTTGTTTTCGTCGCCGACACGGTCGGAGCCGGAGAAACGGTTGTCACGAAACAGCGACGCGTAGTTGAAGGTGTATTCGCTGGTATCGAATACCGGAATGTCTTCCTGGTCGACCTCAGGCACGTACAGGTAGAACAGGCGTGGCTCGAGGGTCTGGCGGTAATTCTTGCCGAAATACTGGGTATTGCGATCGAAGTACAAGCCGCTGTCGATGCTGGCGATCGGTACGCTGCGGTTCTGGTTGGTGTCGAAGGTACCGCTTAGCTTGTCCTGCTGTGCAGTTTGCTGAGCAATTTGAGCCTTGCCGATGCTGTCCAGATCCAGTTGATACTGGGTGTACTGGTACTTGAGCTTTGGTTTCAGGAAACCGTACGTCGTGTTCATCGGCAGACTGATGGCAGGCGCAAGATTCAGGCGGTCGCCGTTGGCGCGAGCCAAACCTCGGATGTTGTTATCAATACGTGGCGTTACATTACCGTCTTCGTCGGAGTAGTTGCCGGTCTCCAGGTCCCGATCAAACCGAACCAGTTCGGTTTCGTAGGAGAAGTTCAAGCCTTTGGGATGATACGGCAGCGCGCCATTGAAGGTGATCTGCGGCAAACGGTCGTACGGTGTAATGTTCGAAACGGTCGCCAGCTGATAGGCCTGGGCATTTACGCGAGCGGTATAGCCGTCGCCGCGATAGGTGACGGAGCCCTGCTGGTTCACGTAGTCCTGGCTTTTCACGCCAATCTGGTCGGTCTGCAGATCCTGGAAGTAATACGGATCGCTGATCTTGGTGTAGTCGACTTGCGTGAGCGTTCGCGAGTCGAGACCGCCCTTGTGCTGCCAGTTGTACATGTAGCGGGTTTTTTCGGCGTCGGTCTGCTTGTCGCGTTCGTTGCTTTCGTCGTTGAGGTACGCCGCGCCGAACTGGCCTTCGCTGGACTTGGTCAGGTAGCGGAATTCGCCTTCCATCAACAAGCCGTGCTTTTCCATGTAGCGTGGGTACAACGTGGCATCGTAGTTCGGCGCCAGGTTGAAGTAGTACGGGGTGACCAGCATGAAGCCGGTATCGCTGCCGGTGCCGATGGTCGGCGGCAGGAAGCCGGACTGGCGACGGTCGTCGATCGGGAAATAGATGTACGGCGTGTACAGGACCGGAATGTCCTTGACCCGCAGCGTCACGTTGGTCGCCGTGCCGAAACCGGTAGCCGGGTTCAGGGTGATGTTGTTGCCCTTGAGCTGCCAGGCGTTGCTGTTCGGTTCGCACGTGGTGTACGTACCATCCTTGAGGCGGATGATCGCGTTCTCGGCACGTTTGGCGTACAGCGCATTACCGCGGATGCGGGATTTGTGCATCACGTATTCGGCGTTGTCGACCTTGGCTTCACCGGTGTCGAGCTGCACGTCGGCGTGGTCGCCGACGATCAAGGCGCCGTTGTCGCGAATGCGCACGTTGCCGTTCAGTTCGCCACGGCTTTCGGCCTGGTACAGGTTGGCTTCGTCGGCTTCGACCTGCATGCTGCCCTGACGCATGACAACGTCACCGGCCAGTGTCGCAACTTGCTCATCCTGCTTATAGCGGGAAGCTTTTGCGCCGATAAAGGTTGGAGCGTCGCTTTTATTCGTCTTGTCATCCATGCCAGGACGAATCGGTTCGATATAGGAACCGGAGCAATAAGGACCGGTTTCGGCCAATTGTGCGGCAGTGAGCTGCTCGCGGGGAACCCAGTCGAGGTGGCTGTAGTCTGCGCTACGGGATGTCAGGCCACGGCCTTTGGATTCGGTGACCAGCACCGGCTTGGCGCCGGCGTCTTCGCTGGAACCGTTCTCGGCCGAGGCTTCGCCGGTGGCGGAAACTGCGCTGCCGTCATGGACGGGACGCGGTGGCAATGCAGCCGCCGGCGTCTTTGGCGCACAGTCCCAGGAACCCGAAGCAGAGACTGAGCAGTCAAACTGTTCCGCGGCGACCACGTAGGAAGTGGCAAGGGGTTGCAGCGCCAGCAAACTGCCGGTAACCAACAACGGAAATTTTTTACGAAACGCGGGGGATTTCAATGCCATCTTATTAGTCCGGGCTTCCTGCGTGCCATCTGCCCGCGGTGTGGGCCGCACGCCTCTCGATGGTCTGAAAAAGATGCTGGATAATAAAGCATGACCCGCTTGACGGCTAGCGCCGTCGGAGACCCTTGCAATGCCTGATCAAGATGTACGCTTGCAACACCTGAAAGTTTGGCTCGATCAACAATTGACGACCCTTTTTGCCGAGCAGGGCTGGGGCGTCGTACCCCCGGCCACGTTGACCGCGGCCAGCAGCGACGCGAGTTTCCGGCGGTATTTCCGTTGGGAAGGCGGTGACAAAAGTTTCATCGTGATGGACGCGCCGCCGCCCCAGGAAAACTGCAAACCCTTCGTGGATATCGCCTTTTTGCTGGCGAAATCCGGAATAAATGTGCCGAAAATTTATGCCGAAGACCTTGAACGCGGCTTTCTTTTGCTCAATGACCTGGGCAACAAGACCTATCTGGACGTCATCGACAGCGAAAACGCCGACGATTTGTTCACGGATGCCCTGCAAGCGTTGCTGGCTTTCCAGCAGTTGCCGATGGTTGCGCCTCTGCCGAGCTATGACGTGGCCTTGCTGCGTCGCGAGCTGGAACTGTTCCCCGAGTGGTACGTGAAGCGCGAACTGGGCATCGAATTCGATGCGGCGCAACAAGTGCTCTGGCAGCAGGTCAGCGAACTGTTGATCGACAGCGCCCTGGCACAACCCAAAGTCCTGGTGCATCGCGACTACATGCCGCGCAACCTGATGCTCAGCGAGCCCAATCCCGGTGTGCTGGACTTCCAGGATGCGGTGTATGGCCCGGTAACCTACGACGTGACCTGCCTGTTCAAGGACGCATTCCTCAGTTGGCCCCAGGAGCGTGTACACGGCTGGCTCGAAAGCTACTGGCGGCAAGCGGGTGCGCTCGGGATTCCGGTCCAGCCCGATTTCGAGGACTTCCTGCGTGCCAGCGACTTGATGGGCGTGCAACGTCACCTGAAAGTCATCGGCATTTTCGCGCGCATCTGCCATCGCGACGGCAAACCGCGTTATCTGGGTGATGTGCCGCGTTTCTTTGCGTACATAGAAACGGTGATCGCTCGCCGCCCTGAACTGGCCGAGCTGGATGTGTTGCTGGCCAGTCTGCGCGCCGGAGTGAAAGCATGAAGGCAATGATTCTGGCCGCGGGTAAAGGCGAGCGCATGCGCCCGCTGACCCTGACCACGCCAAAACCGCTGGTTCGTGCAGGCGGCGTGCCGCTGATCGAGTATCACCTGCGAGCGCTGGCCGCCGCCGGGTTCACCGACATCGTGATCAATCACGCCTGGCTCGGTCAGCAGATCGAAGACTACCTGGGCGATGGATCGCGTTATGGCGTGAGCATTCAGTACTCGGCCGAAGGTGAGCCCCTGGAAACCGGCGGCGGGATTTTCCGCGCGTTGCCGTTGCTGGGGGATGAAGCGTTTGTCGTGGTCAACGGCGACATCTGGACCGATTACGACTTCAGCGTGCTGCATCAGCCCATCAACGGCCTGGCGCACCTGGTGCTGGTCGGCAACCCGTCCCATCACCCGGCCGGGGACTTTAGCCTGGTCGAAACGCAGGTGCACGACGGTCAGCCAGAGGTGGGTACCCTGACCTACAGTGGCATCGCCGTGTTGCATCCGCAGCTGTTCGACGGTTGCACCGCGGGGGCCTTCAAGCTCGCGCCGCTGTTGCGCAAGGCCATGGCTGACGATCAAGTGACTGGCGAGCAGCTGAGGGGGCACTGGGTCGATGTCGGCACTCACGAGCGACTGGCCGAAGTTGAAGCATTAATAGAAGCGAGCCGCTGACATGTTGTGGCCAGGGACTCTGATCGGAGCCGGAGCAGGCTTTGCCATAGCCAGCATTCCGGGGGCCATTCTCGGCGCGTTGTTGGGGCAGGCGCTGGATCGGCGCTTGCACCTGCAAAGCTGGGGACACTTGCGGGAAAAACTGGGCGGTCGCCCGGTGCTGCGTAACGATGAGTTGCTGTTTGTCCTGTTGGGGCGCCTGGCCAAGTGTGACGGCCAGGTGATGTCCGGGCACATCGAACAGGCCCGGGCGGAAATGCGCTCGCTGGATATGTCCGAGTCAGCCCAGCGTCGTGCGATTGCTGCGTTCAATCGCGGCAAGTCGGGCCGCGACCGGCTGCGCGGTTATCTGCGTCGCCTGAGTGCCCAGCCCCATGCGGCAGAAGGCGTATTACGCGCCTGCTGGCGAATGGTCTGGGCCGATGGTCGTGCCGGCAGCAGTGAACGTAAACTGATCGGCCAATGGGGCAAATGGTTGGGCTGGACGCCCCATCAGGTGAAGGCGTTGGCGCACGACTATGAGCCGCGGAAACGGCCATTGGGCAACAGCGTGCCCAGTTATCAGGACGCATTGAGGCTTTTGGGGGTGTCGGCCACCACTGAACCGGCGCAGATCAAGCGTGCTTATCGGCGCCTGCTCAGTCGCCATCATCCGGACAAGATTGCCGGCAGCGGCGCGACGGCGACGCAGGTGCGTGAGGCCACCGAGCGAACGCGTGAACTGCATAATGCCTATACGCTGATTCGGGAACGGCGGGATTTTCGTTAGCCCGGAAAGTTTGCGTCGCCAGTGATACCGCTATCGCGAGCAGGCTCGCTCCCACAGGTGTCTTCTAACGCTGGAGATCTGATGTGGGAGCGAGCCTGCTCGCGATGAAGGCGCCTCGGTCTTTCAGTCTGTCGAAGGCTGCGGGTTCAGCCAGCCCCGCACCCGGCGGAACAGTTGCTCCTGCTCGGCCTTTTTGTCGGGCAACGCCTTGAGCGATATCTGGCTGAATGCCGACGTTTTCACCCGTTTGTTGGCCTGCAGACGGGCTAGCGCCGCATTGCGATCCAGCGGCTTGTCCATATAGAACATGTCAGCCGTCGGCAGTTTCAGGTTCGGAGCCAGCTCATCCAGTTCGGGTTTCGCTTGAGCAGGTGTCTGCGCTGCGACCATGAGGAATCGCTCGACTTGTGAGGGCTGCTTCTCGCTTAAATAGCGCGCCGCCCAGTAAGTGCCGGTGCCATGCCCCAACACCACGATACGGCGGGCGCTTTGCTGTTCGGCGAAGGCGATCGCGGCGTCGATCCGGGCAAAGATGCGCTCGGCATCTGCCTTGGACTGTTCTTCGGTGGTTTCGGCGACGACCTTGTCGGTTACATCTGCCTCGCCACCGGCCACCTGTTCGATAGGGGCAGCGGTAGTCGAGTCTTTACTGACGGTTTCGGCGGCCTTGGGTGCCGGCGCTGCTTCGACGATTCGTGGCGCAATGGCATCGCTTTGCAGGTCCGGCAAGGTGATACTCAGGCTGCTCCACTCGGCATCCGGCAATTTTCGCCGCAAAGGGCCGACGGCTTGCGGCCAGTCAGCGGTTTCGCCGGTGCCCGGGATGATAATCACCGCGCCTTTGGGGTCGGCGGTGTTGGCCGGTTTCCACAAGGCCAGAAACGTGTCGGTGCCTGCTTGCAGTTGTTGCTGTTCCTGAGGCGGGATCTTTCGCTCGAGTGCAGTCGCTTCTTCCTGACTACGCTCAGGCAGAGGCTGACGTTCGAGCGGTTTTTCTTCGGCGGTTTTTTCTTCCGCGAGGGAGGCCGGGTCGGCCGCCTTGACGGAAAAAGCGCAAGGCAGGATCAGCGACAGGCACAATGCTGGCAGTGCCAGGCGGTAGACAGGGGGCATCGGATATTCCAGGCCAGAAGATGTTCCGGCAGCCTAATGGGTTGGTCAGTATTTGTCAGTGTGTGAGAGTTCAATGATGCGTTTTCGCTGCCTGTGGGTTATCGGCTGTTTGTGGTTTCCCTTGATGGGCTGGGCGGCCGCCGCGCCTCCGGCACCCGTCGCCCAACTGTCCCCGAAACAGCAGCACTGGCTGGCGCAGCAGGGCGAGTTGCGGGTCGGCGTGGTGTTGCAGGCGCCCTATGCGCAATACGATCGCCGCTTGCAGCGCCTGTCCGGGGTGAACGTCGAATTGATGAAGTGGCTGGCAAAAAACCTCAATGTCGAACTGAGCTGGCGCAATTTCCCCGACCTTGAGCAATTGGAAGCCGCGGCCCGCGAGGGCGAAATCGACATCGCCCCGGGGCTGACACAGACCCCTGGCGGGCTGCGCCTCTGGCAGTTTTCCGACCCCTACATGCGGGTGCCGCAATTGGTGGTCAGCGATCAGAAAAGCGCGGGCGCTGTCGAGATGGAAAAACTCGACAGCCAGACCCGAGTCGCCGTGCGCATGCCCAGTGCCATCGCCGATTACCTGCGCGGCAACTACCCGCACCTGAACTTGCAAGGCGTACCGATGGAGCGTCAGGCATTGCAATTATTGGTTGGCCAGCAGGCAACTTATGCGGTGATCGATGAGGCGCAGCTGGGTCGCTTGTCGGTCGAGACGGAGTTCGCCGGATTAGTGGTAGTGGGGGATGTCGGCCTGCCGCAGTTGCTGCGGGTGGCCACGCTGCGCGACAAGCCGGAACTGGCGGGCATCGTTGAAAGTGCATTGCGGGCGATCCCGGCCAAGGATCTGGAGCAGTTGCACAATCAATGGCTGCAGCCCAAGTATCCGCGGCTCACCGAGTCCCGGGGATTCTGGCAAAACCTCTGCCTGCTGCTGGCCGTGCTGGCGTTGAGTTGCATGGCCATCGTGGTCTGGCAGCGTCGCCAGCAGCACAACCTGGAGCAGCGCCTGCTGGCCGCGCAGGAAGACATCGCCTTGCGTGCCGCCAGCGAAGAGGCCTTGCGGCTCACCCAGTTTTCCATCGACCAGAGCACCGTCGGTATCCTCTGGGTCAACTGGGACAGCCATGTGCGCTACGCCAACCGCGCGGCAGAAAGCATGCTGGGCTATCCGGCCGGCGGGATCATCGATCGGCCATTGATCGATTTTGAACCCGGCCTGCACATGGACCGATGGCTGAACCTGTGGAAGCGCGCCCGGGCCAGTGAAGACGGCCCGCAAAGCTTCGAATCCAATTGCGTGCGGGCTGATGGCAGCATCCTGCCGGCCGATGTCTCGTTGAGTTTTCTGCGCTTTCGCGACGGCGAATACCTGGTGGTTTATCTCAACGATGTCACCGAGCGGCGTCGTGCCCTGGCGGCCTTGCAGGAAAGCGAGGCACGGCTTCAAGGCATCGCCGCCAACGTTCCAGGACTGGTTTTTCGACTGGAGCGGGCGCCGGTGACCGGTCAGATCGACTTTGCCTACATCAGCGAAGGCAGCGAAAGCCTGGTGGGTTACTCGCCGGCCACGCTGGCGCATCGCGATAAAGGCCTGCGCAGCCTCGTGCATCCGGATGACAAGGCCAGCTATCACCAGACCCAGGATCATGCGCTGGATACCGACAGCGACTGGTCGTGGCAGGGGCGAATCCTGACGCGTCAGGGCGAGCAGCGCTGGGCGGAAATCAAGGCCGTCACCCGTCGGCTGGAAGACGGTACGTATGTCTGGGACGGGATTGTCTGGGACATCAGCGAGAGCAAGCGCATCGAACTTGAACTGGCCAGCTCCCGGGAACAACTGCGTGAGTTGTCCGCGCACCTGGAAAGCGTGCGCGAAGAAGAAAAGGCGCGCATAGCCCGGGAAGTTCACGATGAGTTGGGTCAGATGCTCACCGTGTTGAAGCTGGAAACGTCGATGTGCGAACTGGCCTACGCGCAGCTTGATCCGGGTTTGAACGAGCGCTTGAACAGCATGAAGCGCTTGATCGCCCAATTGTTTCAGCTGGTCCGTGATGTGGCCACGGCATTGCGCCCGCCGATTCTCGACGCGGGCATCGCCTCGGCCATAGAGTGGCAGGCCCGCCGATTCGAGGCGCGTACGCAGATCCCGTGTCTGGTGCAGGTGCCGGACAATTTGCCAGTGCTCAGCGATGCGAAGGCAATTGGTCTTTTTCGAATCCTTCAGGAGGCGCTGACCAATGTCATGCGGCACGCCCAGGCGCATACTGTTGAACTGACACTGACCCTTGATGGCGACGAGTTGTGTCTGACGGTCAGCGATGATGGCGTAGGATTTGTCGCCGCGCCTGGCAGGCCAATGTCCTTTGGGATCGTCGGCATGCGCGAGCGGGTGTTGATCATGGGTGGTGAGTTATCCCTTGAGAGTGAGCCGGGTGAGGGCACGACGTTAGAAGTGCGAGTGCCTCTGGAGAAAGCCTGAAGAATTTGTGGTGTCCGTGCTGACGCTTTCGCGAGCAGGCTCGCTCCCACAATGGCTTTGAGTCGTTCACAAATCCCCTGTGGGAGCGAGCCTGCTCGCGATAGATCTTGAACCTGGAGAAAAACGTGATCCGTGTACTGGTAGCCGAAGACCACACCATTGTCCGCGAAGGCATCAAGCAGTTGATCGGCCTGGCCAAGGACTTGCTGGTAGTGGGGGAGGCGAGCAATGGCGAGCAGTTGCTCGACACCTTGCGTCATGTGCCCTGCGAGGTGGTGTTGCTGGACATCTCCATGCCGGGCGTCAACGGCCTGGAAGCGATTCCGCGGATTCGCGCCCTGAACAATCCACCGGCGATCCTGGTGCTGTCGATGCACGATGAAGCGCAGATGGCCGCCCGGGCGTTGAAGGTGGGCGCTGCGGGTTATGCGACCAAGGACAGCGACCCGGCACTGTTGCTGACAGCCATTCGCAAAGTGGCGTCGGGTGGGCGCTATATCGATCCGGAACTGGCCGATCGCATGGTTTTCGAGGTTGGTCTTACCGATTCGCGCCCATTGCACTCGTTGCTCTCCGAGCGCGAATTCTCCGTGTTCGAACGCCTGGCCCAGGGCGCCAACGTCAACGACATCGCCCAGCAACTGGCGCTGAGCAGCAAAACCATCAGCACCCACAAGGCGCGGCTGATGCAAAAGCTCAACATCACTTCGCTGGCGGAACTGGTGAAGTACGCGATGGAACACAAACTCCTCTAAAGCGCTCCGCAACCAAAACTGTAGGAGTGAGCCTGCTCGCGATCGCGGTGGATCAGTCAATGCAATGTTGACTGACAGGACGCCATCGCGAGCAGGCTCACTCCTACAAGGGATCTCCGTCTGGCTTGGGATGGCAGGCATATCCAATAGCGACAACTGTTTTGCTCGCTTTTGCGGCTTGCAGCTCGACACCTGCAGCTGCCTTGTCCATTTGCGCCATCCTTGTAGGGCAATCCCTACCCCCAACCTTCCATCCGGCTGAGGCCAATCTCTCTTGCGCCCCGATTTGCGCGGTCCCCAGCGTCCACTAGGCTTAGTCCCACAGCAGTCATCAATAACAAAGGTGTGGGTATGAGCCAGGTCGATTCAAGCGCAGGGGCCAATGATGTTCTGGTCAGCTTTCGTGGAGTGCAGAAGAGCTACGACGGCGAGAACCTGATCGTCAAGGACCTCAACCTGGACATTCGCAAAGGCGAATTCCTCACGTTGCTCGGGCCGTCCGGCTCCGGCAAGACCACCAGCCTGATGATGCTCGCCGGCTTCGAAACGCCGACCGCGGGTGAAATCCTGTTGGCCGGGCGCGCCATCAATAACGTGCCGCCGCACAAGCGCGACATCGGCATGGTGTTCCAGAACTACGCATTGTTCCCGCACATGACGGTGGCCGAGAACCTGGCGTTCCCGCTGACCGTACGCGGCATGAACAAGAGCGACGTCAGTGCCCGGGTCAAGCGCGTGCTGAGCATGGTCCAGCTCGATGCCTTCGCCCAGCGTTACCCGGCGCAGCTTTCCGGCGGTCAGCAACAGCGTGTGGCATTGGCCCGGGCGCTGGTGTTCGAGCCGCAACTGGTGCTGATGGACGAACCCCTCGGCGCACTCGACAAACAACTGCGTGAACACATGCAGATGGAAATCAAGCACCTGCACCAGCGCCTTGGCGTCACCGTGGTCTACGTGACCCACGATCAGGGCGAAGCCTTGACCATGTCCGACCGTGTGGCGGTGTTCCATCAGGGCGAAATCCAGCAGATCGCGCCGCCGCGCACTCTCTACGAAGAGCCGAAGAACACCTTCGTCGCCAACTTCATCGGCGAGAACAACCGCCTCAATGGCCGCCTGCACAGCCAAACCGGCGACCGTTGCATTGTCGAGCTCGGGCGCGGTGAGAAGGTGGAAGCCTTGGCGGTCAACGTCGGCCAGACCGGCGAGCCGGTGACCCTGTCCATTCGTCCGGAGCGAGTGAGCCTCAATGGCTCCAGCGACCAGTGCGTCAACCGTTTCTCCGGGCGAGTCGAGGAATTCATCTATCTGGGCGACCACGTCCGGGTTCGCATGGAAGTCTGCGGCAAGACCGACTTCTTCGTGAAACAGCCGATTGCCGAGCTTGATCCATCGCTCGCCGTCGGTGACGTGGTACCGCTTGGCTGGCAGGTCGAGCACGTTCGCGCACTCGACCCACTTCTAGAGGCGCATTGATCGCCCCGGCAACACCAACACCAACCCTGCACGTGGAGAGAACAATAAATGTTGAGATCCCTGAAATACACCGCTTTGGCACTGGGCATGATGGGCGCGGCACACGCAATGGCGGCCGGCCCGGACCTGACCGTGGTGTCCTTTGGCGGCGCGAACAAGGCGGCTCAGGTCAAAGCCTTCTACGCACCGTGGGAAGCGGCAGGCAATGGCAAGATCGTGGCCGGCGAGTACAACGGCGAAATGGCCAAGGTCAAGGCCATGGTCGACACCAAGAGCGTGTCCTGGGATCTGGTAGAGGTTGAATCGCCGGAGTTGTCCCGTGGTTGCGACGAAGACATGTTCGAGCAACTTGATCCGAAGTTGTTCGGCAAGACCGAAGACTACGTCAAGGGCGCCATCCAGCCTTGCGGCGTGGGTTTCTTCGTGTGGTCGACCGTGCTGGCCTACAACGCCGACAAACTGAAAAGCGCACCGACCAGCTGGGTGGATTTCTGGGACACCAAGCAGTTCCCGGGCAAGCGTGGCCTGCGTAAAGGCGCCAAGTACACCCTGGAATTCGCACTGATGGCCGACGGCGTTGCCCCGAAAGACGTCTACAAAGTGCTGGCCGGCAAGGACGGCCAGGACCGCGCGTTCAAGAAGCTCGATGAACTCAAGCCGAACATCCAGTGGTGGGAAGCCGGCGCACAACCGCCGCAATACCTCGCTTCCGGTGACGTGGTCATGAGCTCGGCCTACAACGGTCGTATCGCTGCCGTGCAGAAAGAAAGCAACCTGAAAGTGGTGTGGAACGGCGGCATCTACGACTTCGACGCATGGGCCATTCCAAAAGGTCTGGATGCCAAGCGCGCCGAAGCTGCGAAGAAATTCATCGCCTACTCGGTACAGCCACAGCAACAGAAGACCTACTCGGAAAACATCGCCTACGGCCCGGCCAACACCCAGGCCGTACCGTTGCTGGCCAAGGATGTCCTGAAAGACATGCCGACCACCCCGGAAAACATCGCCAACCAGGTGCAGATCGACGTCAGCTTCTGGGCTGACAACGGCGAGCAACTGGAACAGCGCTTCAACGCCTGGGCTGCGAAGTAATGCTTCGCCTGTAGGAGCGAACCTGCTCGCGAAAGCGGTGGGTCAATCAACATAGATGTTGAATGTAATGGCCTCATCGCGAGCAAGCTCGCTCCCACAGGTTGCGGTGTTTCAACACAACAGAGGTGGTTCGCCGCCTCTGTAACGATCAAAGATTCCCGGAGTACGTCATGGCTATCGCCGTTCCCCTGAACGAGGGCACCAGCCCCACCTTGAAGCAGCGGCTCAAGCACGCCGAGCGGGTCAACCGCTGGAAGGCCCAGGCGTTGATCGCGCCGCTGGTGCTGTTTCTGTTGCTGGTGTTCCTGGTGCCGATCGTGGCGCTGCTCTACAAAAGCGTTGGCAACCCGGAAGTGGTCGGCGGCATGCCGCGCACCGTGACTGCCATCGCCAGTTGGGACGGCCGCGGCCTGCCCGCTGAACCGGTTTATAAAGCCGCGGCCGAAGACCTCGCCGAGGCTCGCAAGAATCAGACCCTGGGCGATCTGTCCAAGCGTCTGAACATGGAACTGGCCGGCTACCGCAGCCTGCTGACCAAAACCGCCCGCGCCTTGCCGCTCGCCACTGAGCCGGCTTCTTATAAAGAAGCGCTGGAAGGTCTCGATGAGCGCTGGGGCGACCCGGCCTACTGGCAAGCGGTGCGTCGCAACACCAGCAGCATCACCCCGTATTACCTGCTGGCGGCTGTCGATCATCGCATCGACGACCTCGGCGAAATCGCTCCGGCCACCCCGGATCAGGCGATCTACCTCGACATCTTCGCCCGCACCTTCTGGATGGGCCTGATCATCACTGTAATCTGCCTGGTGCTGGCGTATCCACTGGCTTACTTGCTGGCGAACCTGCCGTCGCGCCAGAGCAATCTGCTGATGATCCTGGTGCTGTTGCCGTTCTGGACCTCGATCCTGGTACGCGTAGCGGCGTGGATCGTGTTACTGCAATCGGGTGGCCTGATCAACAGCGGCCTGATGGCCATGGGCATCATCGATAAGCCGATCGAGCTGGTGTTCAACCGCGTCGGCGTCTATATCTCGATGGTGCACATCCTGCTGCCGTTCATGATCCTGCCGATCTACAGCGTGATGAAAGGCATCTCGCCGACCTACATGCGCGCCGCGATTTCCCTCGGCTGCCATCCGTTCGCCAGCTTCTGGCGGGTGTACTTCCCGCAGACCTATGCCGGCGTCGGCGCCGGTTGCCTGTTGGTGTTCATCCTCGCCATCGGCTACTACATCACCCCGGCATTGCTGGGCAGCCCGAACGATCAGATGGTCAGCTACTTCGTCGCCTTCTACACCAACACCAGCATCAACTGGGGCATGGCGACCGCACTCGGTGGGCTGCTGCTGCTCGCGACGGTCGTGCTTTATCTGATTTACAGCTGGCTGGTAGGCGCGAGCCGCCTGCGCCTGAGCTAAGGGGAGAACGAAATGCTGAGTCCTTATATGTCGCCCATCGAACGGGTGTGGTTCTACAGCTTGCGGATTCTCTGCGGCTTGATTCTGTTGTTCCTCATCCTGCCGGTGCTGGTGATCATTCCACTGTCGTTCAACTCCGGCAGTTTCCTGGTGTACCCGCTGCAGGGCTTCTCGCTGCAGTGGTATCACGATTTCTTCGCCTCGGCGGAATGGATGCGCGCCCTGAAGAACAGCATCATCGTCGCCCCGGCGGCCACGGTGCTGGCCATGGTCTTCGGTACGCTGGCGGCGATCGGCCTGACCCGGGGCGACTTCCCCGGCAAGGCGTTGGTGATGGCGCTGGTGATTTCACCGATGGTGGTGCCGGTGGTGATCATCGGTGTGGCCAGTTACCTGTTCTTTGCTCCGTTGGGGCTGGGTAACAGCTTCTTCTCGCTGATCGTGGTGCATGCGGTATTGGGTGTGCCGTTCGTGATCATTACCGTTTCCGCGACCTTGCAGGGGTTCAACCACAACCTGGTGCGGGCCGCTGCGAGCCTGGGTGCTTCGCCGCTGACCACGTTCCGCCGGGTGACCTTGCCGCTGATTGCGCCTGGCGTGATCTCCGGGGCGTTGTTCGCCTTCGCGACTTCGTTCGATGAAGTGGTGGTGACGCTGTTCCTCGCAGGTCCCGAACAAGCGACCCTGCCACGGCAGATGTTCAGCGGCATCCGCGAAAACCTCAGCCCGACCATCGCCGCCGCCGCGACGCTGCTGATTGCTTTCTCGGTGATCCTGCTGCTGACCCTGGAGTGGCTGCGTGGGCGGAGCGAGAAGCTGCGTACGGCGCAGGTTTAAAGCTTCACATCAATCCCCTGTAGGAGCGAGCTTGCTCGCGATGAACGTCAACGATAACGCGGGAAACCTGACACCCCGCGGCGCTCTCAGGTTCATCGCGAGCAGGCTCGCTCCTACAAGTGTTTTTGGTAGTTTTCGGGAGGTCCGGTCATTCACCTCCTGAATGGCAGACAAACCCCAATCCCCAGCTACTATTGTGCCCAGCTCCCCTACCTATAAGAGGCTGCGCATATGGGTCTTTCCTCTTTCAAAATCGCTCACAAACTGATCACCGGCGCAGGTGCCATCGAGCAGCTGTCTGCCGAGCTGAGGCGTCTGGACATCGACAACCCGCTGATCGTCACCGACGCCGCCCTGGTCAAGTCCGGCACGGTAGAACTGGCACTGGCGCAGTTGGGCGAACGCAGTTACGAGATTTTCGACCGGGTGCTCCCGGACCCCGAAATCGCCATCGTCGAAGATTGCATGCAGGCTTATCGCGACGGTGGGCATGACGGCTTGATCGGCCTTGGCGGCGGCAGTGCCATCGACATTGCCAAGAGCGTGGCGGCCTACGCCGGGTACCACGGTGCGCTGGAGGATCTGTTCGGTATCGATCAGGTCCCGCGCAAGGGCCCGCCGCTGATCGCCATCCCGACCACCGCCGGCACCGGCTCGGAAGTGACCAACGTCGCCATCCTTTCCGACAAGCTCGCGCAACTGAAGAAGGGCATTGTCAGCGACTACCTGTTGCCTGATGTGGCGCTGGTCAGTCCGCAAATGACCCTGACCTGTCCGCGCAGCGTCACGGCGGCCAGCGGCGTCGATGCGCTGGTGCATGCCATCGAGTCCTATCTGTCGGTCAACGCCTCGCCGATCACCGATGCCCTGGCCATCGGCGCCATCAAGTTGATCGCCAAGGCTTTGCCCAAGGCCTACGCCAACCCGTCGAACCTGCAAGCCCGGGAAGACATGGCCACTGCCAGCCTGATGGCCGGCATGGCGTTCGGCAATGCCGGGGTTGGCGCGGTGCATGCGCTGGCGTATCCGCTGGGCGGGCGCTTCAACATTGCCCATGGCGTCAGTAATGCCTTGCTACTGCCCCATGTCATGACCTGGAACAAGATGGCCTGCATCGAACGCATGCAGGATATTGCCGAGGCCATGGGCGTGAAGACCGCTCACTTGAGCATCAACGAAGCGGCCGACAAAGCCGTGCAAGCCATGTCCGAACTGTGTGCCGCCGTTGAAATTCCCCAAGGCCTGCGCAGTTTCGGTGTGCCCGAGGACGCCATCCCGTCCATGGCCGTGGAAGCGGCGGGGATCGAGCGCTTGATGCGCAACAATCCGCGCAAATTGAGTGCCGTCGATATCGAAAAAATCTATCGCGCGGCGTACTAGGGCAATTGCCGTCGATGGATGATGGCAAGGTCCAATCATCGCGCTCACGGTGCGCGCGTCAAAGCATGAGGTATACAATGCGCGCCATCGTGATTCTGCTCAGAAAAGGTGCGTCATGCAGCCCTTCGTAATTGCTCCGTCGATTCTCTCCGCCGACTTCGCCCGCCTGGGTGAAGAAGTGGACAACGTCCTGGCCGCCGGCGCCGACTTCGTGCACTTCGATGTCATGGACAACCATTACGTGCCGAACCTGACCATCGGCCCGATGGTCTGCTCGGCGCTGCGCAAGTACGGCGTGACCGCGCCGATCGACGCGCACCTGATGGTCAGCCCGGTGGACCGCATCGTCGGCGACTTCATTGAAGCTGGCGCGACCTACATCACCTTCCACCCGGAAGCTACCCAGCACGTCGACCGCTCCCTGCAGATGATCCGCGAAGGCGGCTGCAAGTCGGGCCTGGTGTTCAACCCGGCGACCCCGCTGGACGTGCTCAAGTACGTGATGGACAAGGTCGACATGATCCTGTTGATGAGCGTCAACCCAGGCTTCGGCGGGCAGAAGTTCATCCCAGGTACCCTCGACAAGCTGCGCGAAGCGCGGGCGTTGATCGATGCGTCGGGCCGTGACATTCGCCTGGAAATCGACGGTGGCGTGAACGTGAACAACATCCGCGAAATCGCGGCGGCCGGTGCCGACACTTTCGTCGCCGGCTCGGCCATCTTCAATGCGCCGAACTATCAGGAAGTCATCGACAAGATGCGCTCCGAACTGGCGCTGGCCCGCCCATGAGTGGTTTTGAGCAGTTGTTCCCGGGGCAACTGCCGCGGCTGGTGATGTTCGATCTGGACGGTACCTTGATCGACTCGGTCCCGGACCTGGCAGTGGCTGTGGACAAGATGCTGCTCAAACTCGGTCGCAAGCCCGCCGGTCTGGACGCGGTACGCGAATGGGTCGGCAACGGCGCGCCGGTGCTGGTGCGCCGTGCGCTGGCTGGTGCTATCGATCATTCGGCGGTCGATGACCATGAAGCCGAACGGGCGCTGGAGTATTTCATGCAGGCTTATGGCGAGAGCCATGAGTTGACCGTGGTTTACCCAGGCGTGCGTGACACCCTCAAATGGCTGAAAAAGCAGGGCGTCGAGATGGCGCTGATCACCAACAAGCCGGAGCGTTTCGTCGCGCCGCTGTTGGATCAGATGAAAATCGGCCGTTATTTCCGCTGGATCATCGGCGGCGACACTCTGCCACAGAAAAAGCCCGATCCGGCCGCGCTGTTTTTCGTGATGAAAATGGCCAACATTCCGGCTTCGCAGTCGTTGTTCGTCGGCGATTCGCGCAGCGATGTGCTGGCGGCGAAAGCGGCGGGGGTCAAGTGCGTGGCCCTGAGCTACGGCTATAACCACGGCCGGCCGATCGCGGAAGAATCGCCGGCACTGGTGATCGATGACCTGCGCAAACTAATTCCCGGTTGCCTGGATCCGGCCGCTGAGATAACGTTGGCCGACGCTGTCAAACCCCCTTCTGGAAACGCCATCGTGGTGGTCACTCGCAAACTCTGGATGAAAGTCATCAAGGCCCTGGCCCGCTGGCGTTGGCGCGCCTGACTTGATCCTGGCCGGTTCCCGGCGCGTTTGCATACCTGACTGTTCGACCCTCAAGCCACGAGGCACCTCATGATCCGCGAAGAATTCCTGCGTTTGGCCGCTGCCGGCTACAACCGCATCCCGCTTGCCTGCGAAACCCTGGCCGACTTCGACACGCCGCTGTCGATCTACCTGAAGCTGGCTGACGAGCCCAATTCCTACTTGCTGGAGTCCGTACAGGGCGGCGAGAAGTGGGGCCGTTACTCGATCATCGGCCTGCCGTGCCGTACCGTGCTGCGGGTTCATGATCATCACGTCAGCGTGACCGTCGATGGTGTCGAGACCGAAAGCCACGATGTGGAAGACCCGTTGGCCTTTGTCGAAGCGTTCAAGGCTCGCTACAACGTGCCGACCATTGCCGGCTTGCCGCGTTTCAACGGCGGCCTGGTGGGTTACTTCGGCTATGACTGCGTGCGTTATGTCGAGAAACGCCTGGGCAAATGTCCGAATCCGGACCCGTTGGGCGTCCCGGACATTCTGCTGATGGTGTCCGACGCGGTGGTGGTGTTCGACAACCTGGCCGGCAAGATGCACGCTATCGTCCTGGCCGACCCGGCGCAGGACGACGCCTTCGAACAAGGTCGTGCGCGCCTGGAAGAGCTGCTGGAAAAACTCCGTCAGCCGATCACTCCACGCCGTGGCCTGGATTTCAGCAAGCAACAATCGACTGACCCGGTGTTCCGCTCCAGCTTCACCCAGAGCGATTACGAAAAAGCCGTCGATACCATCAAGGAATACATCCTGGCCGGTGACTGCATGCAGGTCGTGCCATCCCAGCGCATGTCGATCGACTTCAAGGCGGCACCCATCGATCTATACCGCGCGCTGCGCTGCTTCAACCCGACGCCTTACATGTACTTCTTCAACTTCGGCGACTTCCACGTCGTCGGCAGTTCGCCGGAAGTGCTGGTGCGGGTCGAAGACAACCTGATCACCGTCCGCCCGATTGCCGGTACCCGTCCGCGAGGCGCCAACGAAGAGGCTGACCTGGCGCTGGAAAAAGACCTGCTGTCGGACGACAAGGAAATCGCCGAACACTTGATGCTGATCGACCTCGGCCGCAACGACACCGGTCGCGTATCGGAAATCGGCTCGGTGAAGCTCACCGAGAAGATGGTCATCGAGCGTTACTCCAACGTGATGCACATCGTGTCCAACGTCACCGGGCAACTGAAAGCCGGGCTGACGGCCATGGACGCACTGCGGGCGATCCTGCCGGCGGGCACCTTGTCCGGCGCACCGAAGATTCGCGCGATGGAAATCATCGACGAACTGGAGCCGGTCAAGCGTGGCGTCTACGGCGGTGCAGTCGGTTACTTCGCCTGGAACGGCAACATGGACACCGCCATTGCGATCCGCACGGCAGTGATCAAGAACGGCGAACTGCATGTGCAGGCTGGTGGCGGCATCGTTGCCGACTCGGTGCCGGCGCTGGAATGGGAAGAAACCCTGAACAAGCGCCGCGCGATGTTCCGCGCCGTTGCCCTGGCAGAACAGACCCCGAATACCTGATCCACGCAAAACCTACTGTAGGAGCTAGCTTGCTAGCGAAGGAGTGTCAGCAACACAGTGTCGACTGACACACCTTCGCTAGCAAGCTGGCGCCTACAGGGGATTTGCGGACACCAAAAAAACGCGGCGCCTGAGAGGGCGCCGCGTTTTTTATTGGCTGCACATCAGAAGTCCAGCGCAACACCTACGTTGATGCCCTGTTGGGTGAAGTCGTCGTCCTTGCGGATGTTGTAGCTGGCGCGCAGTGCCAGGTCCTTGGTGAGGTTGTGGCTCACCCCCAGGTTCACACGTTGCAAGTGACTTTGCGGGGTGTAGCCTTCCAGTGTGAACTGGTTGTTTGGCAGGCTGTTGAGGTTGATGTCCACGTCCTGGGTATCGTCGTTGTACTCACGTTCGATTGCCGCTTCGCCGAATACCTGGGTTTGCGGGGTGATCTGGTATTTGCCCTGCAGGCCAGCCCCCAGACGCCGGGAAATACGCTCCTGATCGGCGAAGGTCAGCGCCGTGGAATCGTTGCCATCCTCCGAGTAACCATCGACTTGCACCTTGGAGAAGTCGGCGCTGACAAACGGCGACAGGTGCCAGGGGCTGCTGGCTTGTTGCGCAATGTCGTAACCCACGCGTGCGCTGAAGGCTTCGACGTAGCCGCTGGTATCGCCTTTTTCGCCGCGTTCGTTGACGCCCAGCTGGAATTTACGCTTGAGGCTGTCGTAATCCAGATGCCCGGCCGTCAACGCCGCATCAGCCCACACACGGTTTTGCTGATACTGGGCGAATGCCGTGCCCAGGTAAGTGTTGAGCTTGTAGTCGGAGTCGTTGTTGCCGGCTTCGAGTTTCTGGTTATAGAAACCGGCCACCAGGCCAACACGCCAGGCATCGTCGAGACGATAGCTGCCGCCGATGTTCAAGTTGGCTCCGTTGCCGTCGGCGCTTGCCACGCTGTCCTGACCGTCAAAGTCCTGATGCTGTCCGCCGCCGGAAACAATGGCTCGCCATTGGCCGACGCCTTGCCAGTTTTCCCAGTCGGCCAGCCACTGATTGCGCAATTCGTCCTGATGCGCACGCACGGTGCCCTGGGCCATTTCCGGCAGCAAGGTCAGCTCCCACGGCGCCGCCAGCAGGGAATAGGCGTAATCGGCAATCAGACGCTGCCCGGCTTCGGTGGGGTGCACCGAGTCGTTGTAGATCAGCTTGGTCGGGTCCGGCGTGGCGCTGTTGATGCCGTAGCGGGCGTTCTCGGTGCAACCGTTGCCGCTGAAGCAGGTGGCGATGAGGTTCTGGTCGGTGGCCAGGCCAAACTGCGCCGGGTTGGCGAACGTCTCTTTGAGCAGTACCGGAATGTTGAGCGGAATGACTTCGGCGTTGATGTTTTGCAGTCGGCTTACCAGTTCAGTGTTGAACTGGGCGCTGAGTTGGGACGTGAACGCTTGCAGTGGGGTGCCGTTGAACGCCGGGGTAAAGCCGATATCCGGCAGCAGCCAGACCATGATGTATTTGGCGCCGGCGGTTTGCAGTGTCTGCACGCTGTCGGCCAGGCGGTCGGCGGCGGCACTGGCCTGGGGCAGGCTGGTGACGCGACCTTGCAGGAAGTCGTTACCGCCACCGGACAGGTAATACAGTGCATTCGGGTCGGCACGGAAGTTATTGGACGGAAGATAGCCGGCCCGGGTGCGTTCGCCGGTGGCGGAGATGCTGGTAATCGAATCAAGAATCTGGTCGGTACGATAGCCGCCTACAGCCCAGTTATTACCATCAGGCAGGCCTTCGTTGGCGCGAACGGCTGAAGCAGAGGATGCCGTCTGGTCCGGTGAATACCCCAGTTTTCCACCCAGGATCTGCGTGGCGTTGAGCGAGCGGACTTCGCCGCTGCCATCCAGGTAAACCGGCCCGGTCCGGTTGGTGTAACGCTGCGTCGCTCCGGCAGGCCCGCCCGTGTCGGTAAAGGTCCCTGCATCGTTGAGGCTGTCCCCGAAGACAATGAAACTTGTATAAGGATTAGGTGCGGCGTTCGCCTGGGCGCATGCCATCGCGAGCAAGCATCCTGCGAGCGGTACAAACAACGACTGTTTGATCATGTGCAAGTCCGTTTATTTATTGTTTTAGTGAACGAAACGACAGTACCAAAAACTTCCGGCCTTTTGCCATCTGTCGCGAAGCCTTTGATAGTTTCGCGGGCAGTACCCCCGGTGATATTGCACGCTCTGCCCAGCTAAGTTACTGTGCCGGGACGTACGAACGAGACCTTCCCCGTGTTGATCATCAGTAAACTCCTGGATCAAGTCATCAAGGCACACGCCCGCTGGCGTTGGCGCGCCTGAATTCTTTTGCCGGCCTCGCCGGACCTGTATCGCTTTGCCTTCTTTACCTGTTTGAAATGCCGCTTTGCTGGCGCTACACCGGCACCTGACAAAGCGCAGCGCCCTGCGGGTCAATCATTCGAAGGCCATCTTCAAAGTCAGTGAATTCAAGAGGTTCTATACGCCATGTTGCTGATGATCGATAACTACGACTCCTTTACCTACAACGTTGTGCAGTACCTGGGCGAGCTCGGCTCCCAGGTCAAAGTCGTGCGCAACGATGAATTGACCATCGCTGAAATCGAAGCCCTCAACCCTGAGCGCATCGTTGTGTCCCCCGGTCCTTGCACCCCGACCGAAGCCGGCATTTCGATTGAAGCGATCAAGCATTTCGCCGGCAAACTGCCGATTCTTGGCGTCTGCCTCGGCCATCAGTCCATCGGCCAGGCCTTTGGCGGTGATGTGGTGCGCGCCCGTCAAGTGATGCACGGTAAGACTAGCCCGGTATTCCACGAGGACAAGGGGGTATTCGCAGGCTTGAATCGTCCGCTGACGGTGACCCGCTATCATTCATTGATCGTCAAGCGCGAAACCTTGCCAGATTGCCTGGAACTGACCGCCTGGACCCAGCTCGAAGACGGCTCGGTCGACGAGATCATGGGCCTGCGTCACAAGACTCTGAACATCGAAGGCGTGCAGTTCCACCCTGAGTCGATCCTCACCGAACAGGGCCACGAACTGTTCGCCAACTTCCTCAAACAAACCGGCGGCACGCGCTAAGGACTTTTCATGAACATCAAGACAGCCCTGAGCCGTATCGTCGAGCACCTCGACCTCAGCACCGATGAAATGCGCGATGTCATGCGCGAAATCATGACCGGGCAATGCTCGGACGCGCAGATAGGCGCGTTCATGATGGCCATGCGCATGAAGAGCGAAAGCATCGACGAAATCGTCGGCGCAGTGTCGGTGATGCGCGAGCTGGCGGACAAAGTCGAGCTCAAGACCCTCGACGGAGTGGTCGATGTGGTGGGCACCGGAGGCGACGGTGCCAATATCTTCAACGTGTCGACCGCTGCTGCGTTCGTGGTTGCCGCTGCTGGCTGCACCGTGGCCAAGCACGGCAATCGTGCAGTCTCGGGCAAGAGCGGCAGCGCCGACCTGCTGGAGGCGGCCGGTATCTACCTGAACCTGACGCCGGTGCAGGTGGCGCGCTGCATTGACAACGTTGGTATTGGTTTCATGTTTGCCCAGACCCATCACTCTGCGATGAAATACGCCGCCGGTCCGCGCCGGGATCTGGGCTTGCGTACCTTGTTCAACATGCTCGGCCCGCTTACGAATCCGGCCGGTGTGAAGCATCAGGTGGTAGGCGTGTTCACCCAGGCCTTGTGCCGGCCGCTGGCGGAAGTCTTGCAGCGTATGGGCAGCAAGCATGTATTGGTGGTGCATTCGAAGGATGGCCTGGATGAATTCAGCCTGGCCGCGCCGACGTTTGTCGCTGAGCTGAAGGATGGCCAGGTCACCGAGTATTGGGTCGAGCCGGAAGACCTGGGCATGAAGAGCCAAAGCCTGCATGGCCTGGCGGTGGATAGCCCGGCGGCTTCTCTTGAACTGATTCGCGATGCCCTGGGCAAGCGCAAGACCGAGAACGGTCAGAAAGCGGCCGAGATGATCATGCTCAATGCCGGTGCCGCACTCTACGCGGCCGACCATGCCAGCAGCCTGAAAGAAGGCGTTGCCTTGGCGCACGATGCGCTGCACACCGGCCTCGCTCGAGAAAAGCTCGAGGAACTGGGTGCATTTACCGCGGTATTCAAAGTGGAGAATGAGGGATGAGTGTACCGACGGTTCTGGAAAAGATTCTGGCGCGCAAGGTCGAAGAAGTCGCCGAGCGTAGCGCTCGCGTAAGCCTCGCCGAGCTGGAAAACCTGGCCAAGGCGGCCGATGCACCCCGTGGTTTTGCCAAGGCCTTGCTGGCTCAGGCCAAGCTGAAGCAACCGGCCGTCATTGCCGAAATCAAGAAAGCCTCGCCTAGCAAAGGCGTGATCCGCGAGAACTTCGTTCCCGCCGACATCGCCAGGAGCTACGAGAAGGGCGGCGCGACCTGCCTGTCAGTACTCACCGATATCGATTATTTCCAGGGCGCTGACGCCTACCTGCAGCAGGCCCGCGCGGCTTGCCAGCTGCCGGTGATCCGCAAGGACTTCATGATTGATCCATACCAGATCGTCGAAGCCCGTGCCTTGGGTGCCGACTGCGTGCTGTTGATCGTTTCCGCGCTGGATGACGTGAAAATGGCCGAACTGGCAGCCGTGGCCAAAAGCGTCAACCTCGATGTGTTGGTGGAAGTCCACGACGGCGACGAACTGGAGCGGGCGTTGAAAACCCTCGACACTCCGCTGGTCGGCATCAACAACCGCAACCTGCACACCTTCGACGTCAGCCTGGAAACCACCCTCGACCTGTTGCCGCGTATTCCGCGCGATCGACTGGTCATCACCGAGAGCGGCATTCTCAACCGCGCCGATGTCGAACTGATGGAAATCAGCGACGTCTACGCGTTCCTGGTCGGCGAGGCGTTCATGCGCGCCGAAAGCCCGGGTGCCGAGTTGCAGCGTCTGTTCTTCCCTGAGCGCGGCATTCCCGTCAGCGGCTCGACCCTCGACTAAAAAGCATCGCGAGCAAGCTCGCTCCCACAGGGGTTGATGGCGGCCACAAAATCCATGGGCTGCCGGGATCAAATGTGTGAGCGAGATTGCTCGCGATAGCGGCATAAGAAGCACCACAGACTTTATGTCCTACGGAATACCTTATGACCTTACCTATTTCCCTGACCATCGAAGCCGGCCTGCAAGCTGAACAGGATTTGCTAGCGTCGGTCTGTGCCGGCGACGCGGAGTCCGGCCTGCTGTTCTGGCAGCCGAGCGATCGGGCGCTGGTCATGCCACGCCGTTTGAACCGCTTGCCCGGTTTTGAAGCCGCCAGCGAAGTGTCAGCGGCGGCGGGTTGGCCAGTGCTGTTGCGTGAAACCGGTGGCGAGCCGGTGCCGCAATCGGCCTCAACGATCAATATCGCATTGGTATATGCGCCACCACGCAGCGAAGGGGATCTGAATCGCATCGAGACCGGTTACCGGCGTCTATGCGATCCAATCTGTCAGTTGCTGGATGAGTTGGGTGGTACGTCGTCCCTGGGTGAAATCGAAGGCGCTTTCTGTGACGGTCGCTTCAACGTCAACCTCGATGGACGCAAGATGGTCGGTACCGCCCAGCGCTGGCGCCAAAGCCAGGGGGGGCAGCGTGCGGTAGGACTGGTGCACGGGGCGATGCTGATCGATAACGAGAGAGAGTCGATGGTCGCCGCGGTCAATCGTTTCAACGAGGCCTGCAGTCTGGAACAACGTGTACGCGCCGAAAGCCACATCGCGTTGCATGAGAAGTTCGCGGCGCACGATGCCCTGGCGCGCCTCGACGAACTCTACCGGTTGATGCTGGTGCAGATGTTCAGCGGCTAGGTTTTCGAGCTTATCGCGTACCGAAGACCACCATGGTCTTGCCTTTGACGTCCACCAGGTTGCGCTCTTCCAGATCCTTGAGCACGCGACCGACCATCTCCCGCGAACAACCGACAATTCGCCCGATTTCCTGACGGGTCACCTTGATTTGCATGCCGTCGGGGTGCGTCATGGCGTCTGGCTGTTTGCACAGCTCCAGCAGACAGCGGGCGACTCGACCGGTCACGTCAAAGAAGGCCAGGTCACCGACCTTGCGCGTGGTGTTACGCAGGCGCTGTGCGATTTGTCCGCTGAGGACGTAAAGAATGTCCGGATCCTGCAGGGACAATTCGCGGAATTTCGCGTAGCTGATTTCCGCGACTTCGCATTCAACCTTGGCCCGCACCCAGGCGCTGCGCTCCTGCTCCAGGCCGGCTTGCTCAAACAGGCCCAGCTCGCCGAAAAAGTCCCCGGCGTTCAGGTAGGAAATGATCATTTCCCGGCCATCGTCATCTTCGATCAGGATGGTGACGGAGCCTTTGATGATGAAGAACAGCGTTTCCGAGCGGTCGCCGGCACAAATGATGTTGCTCTTGGCCTGATAACGGCGGCGCTGGCAATGCATCAACAGCTTGTCGAGGTTCTTGATCTTGGAGTTGGGGGCAATAGCAACCATGGTTGTATCCCGAAAAAACTGCACGGTATGTTTGGTTTTTATAAATAGTGAACGCTGGAGTAAAGCTGGCTATGCGCCATAGAATTGGCGTCAGCTTAACAGACACGTCCTGCAATATTCGAGCATTTACCTACAAGGCAGTTGGATATGTCCCAGGACGCCGGGCGCTGTCAATCACGGGGCCTGTGCTAAGCTGGCGACCCTTTTTTATACAGTGGAGTCTTGGCGATGAAGGCACGCATCCAATGGGCTGGCGAAGCCATGTTCCTCGGCGAATCCGGTAGCGGTCATGTCGTGGTCATGGACGGTCCGCCCGATGCTGGCGGACGCAACCTGGGTGTCCGGCCGATGGAAATGCTGCTGCTGGGTGTCGGCGGTTGCAGCAATTTCGATGTGGTCAGCATTCTCAAGAAATCCCGCCAGGCGGTCGAAAGCTGTGAAGCCTTCCTCGAAGCCGAGCGTGCGACCGAAGATCCAAAGGTGTTCACCAGGATCCACATGCACTTTGTGGTCAAGGGCCGCGGCCTGAAAGAAGCACAGGTCAAACGCGCCATCGAGCTGTCTGCCGAGAAGTATTGCTCGGCCTCGATCATGCTCGGCGCGGCCGGCGTGGCAATTACCCACGACTACAAGATCATCGAGCTCGGTTGAATCGACATTCAACTATCATAAAAGCAGTGCAGACTCTGGCGAACACAAGCTGACGTCTGCATAATGCGCCACTTTTTTCAGGGTAGTGGCCCGTCAGCCGACAGGCCTCGCATCCGAACAGACAACCAAAATCGCCATCGCGAAGAGGTGTTAACCGTCCTACGCAGGTGCGTTGTTCGCATCTGACGGGCATGCTTGATCACGCGGCCGGGCCGCAAACACATAGAGAGTTTTTAACGGTGAAAAGCAAACTCAAGCTCCACGGGTTCAATAACCTGACAAAGACCTTGAGCTTCAACATCTATGACATCTGCTACGCGGAAACCCCGCAAGACCAGCAGGCTTACGTCGAGTACATCAATAAAGAGTACAACGCGAAACGCCTGACGCAGATCCTCACGGAAGTTGTCGATATCATTGGTGCCAACATCCTGAACATTGCCAGTCAGGACTATGAGCCGCAGGGCGCCAGCGTCACGATCCTGATCTCGGAAGAGCCGGTAACCCCGACCGACAGTCAGATCGAAGAGTCTCCGGGCCCACTGCCCGAAATCATTCTGGCCCACCTCGACAAGAGCCACATCACGGTGCACACCTACCCGGAAATCCATCCGGTCAGCGGTATTGCAACCTTCCGTGTGGACATCGACGTGTCGACTTGCGGGGTCATTTCACCGCTTAAAGCACTCAATTTCCTGATTCACCAGTTCGATTCGGACATCGTGACCGTGGATTACCGTGTGCGCGGCTTCACCCGTGACGTTGAAGGCAAAAAGCACTTCATCGACCACGAGATCAATTCGATCCAGAACTACCTCTCCGACGACACTTACGACGCGTACCAGATGACCGACGTGAACGTGTACCAGGAAAACCTGTTCCACACCAAGATGCTGCTGAAGAACTTCGAACTGGACAATTACCTGTTCGGCGACGCCACCAGCAATCTGTCCTCTGAGCAACGCGCCCAGGTGACCGAGCGGGTGAAACACGAAATGCTCGAAATCTTCTACGCGCGCAACATGGCGTAAGATTCTCAGGCACAAAAAAGGCGACTCCCTCACGGCAGTCGCCTTTTTTTATTCTGGTTCTTGTAGGAGCGAGCTTGCTCGCGATGGACCTGAGGGCGACACGTTTGTCCAGAAAACACGCGTTATCGTTGACGTCCTTCGTCGGAACGCCGCCCGGAGCAAGCTCGCTCCTACAAAAAACGGAGTCAGATCCGATAAGTACTCTTGGTCATTACCTTGGCCATCAGGCTCATCCCGAACTTCACCGGTGCCGGAAAGCGGAACCCGCCGGCATCCAGTGCACTTTCGGCATGCTGTTCTTCATCGATGCGCATCTGCTCAAGAATCGCCCGGGATTTTTCGTCCTCGGCCGGCAATTGCTCCAGATGTTCGTTCAGGTGTTTGCACACCTGGTCTTCCGTTGCCGCCACGAACCCCAGGCTGACTTTGTCGCTGATCAGGCCGGCCACTGCACCAATCCCGAACGACATGCCATAGAACAGCGGGTTGAGGATGCTGGTATGGCTACCCAGTTGATGGATGCGTTGTTCGCACCAGACCAGGTGATCGATTTCTTCTTCGGCGGCATGCTCCATCGCAGCACGCACTTGCGGCAGCTTGGCGGTCAGCGCCTGTCCCTGGTACAACGCCTGGGCGCAGACTTCGCCGGTATGGTTGATGCGCATCAGGCCGGCAACGTGGCGCGTGTCTTCGTCGCTCATTTTTGCATCCGGCTGCACGATGGCGGGCGACGGGCGGTACGGCTGGCCGCTGAAGGGCAGCAGGGTGCGCATCGCGGCATCGGCTTGCAGCAGCAGGCGGTCAATCGGCGAGTAGTGACGTTGGGTAGTCATGCTGACCTCCGGGGGGAATTTCGGCGGCCAGTTTAACCCAATCGGCCGGGGAAGGTTTGCGCTGGGTCATTGTGATGCAGAGGCTGTGACAGTGTTGTGATGCCAATTGTGGAGGCGGCTGTGAGCCGCTTCCACAGGGTTTGGCGCAATCAGCCCGGCGGCCAGTGCATCTGGCGCTGACCCAGCACGTGCATATGAATGTGGTAGACGGTTTGCCCGCCTTCTTCATTGCAGTTCATGACGACGCGGAAACCTTTTTCGCAGCCCAGTTCCAGTGCCAGGCGCTGGGCGGTGAACAGAATGTGTCCGGCCAGTGCCTTGTCGTCCTCGGTGAGGTCGTTGAGGGTGCGCACCGGCTTCTTCGGAACGACCAGAAAATGCACCGGTGCCTGCGGGGCGATATCGTGGAAGGCCAGTACCTGGTCGTCCTCGTAAATGATCTTCGCCGGGATTTCCCGGTTGATGATCTTGGTGAACAGAGTATCCACAGCTGTTTTCTCCGTTGTTTGGGCTGGCCTGAGTGTACTCATGGCGTATGCCAGCGCCCAGCCTTTTACCTTGGGTTGGATCAGCGCGGGCAGTAGGCCTTGTTGACCATGCCGGCGATTGTGCGAGTCAGCCAGCGCGAGCCGAGCCGCGGCAGGAAGGCGAACCAGCGGTTGCGCCGCCCGGGAATGATGATCGCTTTATTCTTTTCCAGTGCGCGCACGGTGTAGAGCGCCACTTCCTCGGGGCTCATCAGCAGTTTGCTGTTGGTCAGTTTTTCACTGTCGAGTTGCGCGGTACGGAAAAACGCCGTTCGAGTCGGTCCGGGGCAGAGCACCGAAACCTTGATCGCACACTTTTTCAGCTCGACGCGCAATCCTTCGGAAAAGTGCAGCACATACGCCTTGCTGGCGTAGTACGTGCTCATCCATGGCCCGGGTTGAAACGCCGCCACCGAGGCCACATTCAGAATTTGCCCGCCGCCTTGCAGGGCCATGCTGTTGCCGATGGCATGGCACAGGCGGGTGAGGGCGAGGATATTCACTTCGATCAGGTCTTGCTCGGTCATCCAGTCCTGGGCCAGAAACGGGCCGCATGTGCCGATACCGGCGCAGTTGACCAACAGATCGATCTGCCGGTCGCCTTCTTCCAGCTCCAGCAGGAACCCGGACAGGCGCAGCGGTTCGCCCAGGTCACAGGCACGGAACAGCACTTCCACGCCGAACCTTTGGGTCAGTTCAATCGCAATACTTTCCAGCTGATCACGTTGTCGGGCCACCAGAATCAGGCTGCGGCCGCGCCGGGCCAGCGCTTCGGCCATTGCCAGGCCGATACCGCTGGAGGCGCCGGTGATCAGAGCGTAACGGGTCATGCAGTTCTCCATCGCAACAGCTCCGCGCCGCGACGCAGGTGTCACGGGCCAGGAGCGCTGTTCATTCTTTCGCAGAGTCTACAGGGGGCTGGGCCTCTTCGGCTGCATCGTTGGTGGAATTTGGTACCGGTTCGACCTCGACGTCGATTTCATCGGTGGTGACCGAACTGCTTTCGTAGCTGCTCTGGGCGGCGTTTTCGTATCCTTCCCGTATCGCCGTGAGACCGCCGGCCAGCGAGCCGAACAGAACCAGCGCGATAACGATCAGCCACAGCGAAGACAATACCTTGACCGCGGTACTGTTCGGCGGAGGCGGCGGACCGTAGCGGTTGGCGGTGTCGTTGCCCGGCACGACCATGATCACGAGGGGAAAGAAACTGCCAACGAACGGCACCAGGTTCAGCAGCCACAACCAGCCGGACCAGCCGACATCGTGCAAGCGTTGAACAGTGATCTGGATGCTGACATAGATAAATCCGACGAAGAGGATCAAGGCCAGCAAGCTGGCCAATATCAGGCCGGCGGTCGAATCCGCGCCGATGAGAGCCAGGGCGACCAAGGCAAACACCCCGCAAACGGCCAGGAGCACAGTTGACAGCACCAGCGTCCAGGCGAGGTAACGCAAGCGGCCGATACGGCCATCGAAACTGAAGGGCTTGAGCGTGGCGAATTCCGCCACGGCCTCGCCGACCGGTGCGCGAGGCGGCGCGTAAGGGGACTGCGGATCTGCAAAAGACGCCTGGCTGCCGGCCGGAGCATGGTCATGCACGTCGGCGAGGTTCAGCTCGATCGGCGTTTCGGCTTCGATGCGGGCGTCGATACCGGTTTTGCTCAGCGCCTGGAGATAGGTCTGGGCATCGGCTTGCGACAGGTTGCGTTTGAGCGCTACCGGACGCCCGGCGAATAAACGCTCGATGGCTGCGACATCGCTTTTGAACAGCTCGGCGAGATTGAGCTTTGCCGTGGTGATGTCGACACCGGGTAGCAAGCCACCCTCGAATACGATCTTGAAATGATTTTCGCCCATTGCGAGGCATCCTTGTCGCGAGAGGTTGAAAGAAGAATGTAGTGCCCAGGTGAGTGTAAGACCAGCCGGGCAAGACTGGCCAAGATTTGCTGTCAGCGCGGCCAGCGTTTGGGCAACCGGGCGGCATGCTCCAGGGCTTGGCGGTACTCCGCGTCGAGGCGTGCAATCAACTGCTCGACACTCGGCAAGTCTTCGATTTCTCCCACGCCCTGGCCTGCAGACCAAACGGTCTTCCAGGCTTTGGCCTCATCGCTCACGGGTTTGAGCTTGGAACCGAAGTTGATCTCGCCCTTGCCTTGCAAGGCGGACAGGTCGAAACCGGCGGCCTCCAGGCTCTGGCGCATGAAACTCGCGGGGACACCTGACACCGCTGGAGTATGGATGATGTCTGCCGCTTTGGATGTCAGCAGCATTTCTTTGTAGGCGTCGGGCGCGTGACTTTCGGTCGTGCCGATAAATCGTGTACCGAAGTAGGCCAAATCCGCGCCGAGCAATTGAGCGGCAAGAATTTCGTGGCCGTGGTTCAGGCAGCCGGCCAGCAACAGGGTTTTGTCGAAGAACTGGCGGATTTCGGCAATCAGCGAGAACGGGCTCCAAGTCCCTGCGTGCCCACCGGCGCCGGCAGCCACGGCGATCAAGCCATCCACGCCGGCTTCGGCCGCTTTCTCGGCATGACGACGAGTTGTCACATCATGGAACACCAGGCCGCCGTAGCTGTGCACCGCGTCGACCAGTTCTTTCACGGCACCGAGGCTGGTGATCACGATCGGCACTTTGTGTTCGACGCAGATCTCAAGATCCGCCTGTAAACGTGGATTGCTGTTATGGACGATCAGGTTCACGGCATAAGGCGCGGGGTTTTCCATTGTCGCCAGTCCGGCTTCGATTTCTTCCAGCCAGGCCTTGAAACCGCTGCTTTCGCGCTGGTTCAGCGCCGGGAAGCTGCCGACCACGCCCTGGCGACAGCAGGCGAGTACCAATTGTGGATTGGAAATCAGGAACATCGGCGCCGCCACCACAGGCAGGCGCAAACGTTGTTCGAGCAGAGTGGGCAGCGACATTGGAAGTACCCCGGTGAGTGGTGCCTGTTGGATTTAGAACGGCCGAACGACGACCAGAATTACGATAGCCAGCAATATCAGAACCGGCACTTCATTGAACCAGCGATAAAAGACATGGCTGCGGGTGTTCTCGCCACGGGCAAAACGTTTTACCTGGGCGCCGCACATGTGGTGGTAGCCGATCAGCAGCACGACCAGGGTCAGTTTGGCGTGAATCCAGCCACCCTGGCTGAAGATGCCTGGATTGAGGTAGACGAGCCAGCCGCCGAAGATCAGCGTGGCGATCATCGCCGGGCCCATGATGCCCCGGTACAGCTTGCGCTCCATGACGCTGAAGCGTTCCTTGCTGATCGTGTCTTCACTTTGTGCGTGATAAACGAACAGTCGTGGCAGGTAGAACAGCCCGGCAAACCAGCACACGACGCTGACGATATGAAACGCTTTGAGCCACAGATAGAGCATTTTAGTCATTCCCCCAATTCACGGTAACCCGAATAGTAGAGGCTTGAGCGTCCGCACGTCACCTTGACGGTTGTCGCAGGGGCGCGCGGCCCCTATTATCGACGGCTTTCCAGTGGGTTCGTTGAGGGCAGGTTTATGGTCAAGGTCGGTATCGTCGGCGGCACGGGTTACACCGGTGTCGAACTGCTGCGTCTGTTGGCGCAACATCCGCAAGCTGAGGTGGTTGTCATCACTTCCCGATCCGAGGCCGGCCTGGCCGTAGCCGACATGTACCCGAACCTGCGAGGCCATTACGACGGCCTGGCGTTCAGTGTTCCGGACATCAAGACCCTGGGTGCCTGCGATGTGGTGTTCTTCGCCACACCGCACGGTGTTGCCCATGCCTTGGCTGGCGAGTTGCTGGCGGCCGGGACCAAGGTCATCGACCTGTCGGCCGACTTCCGTCTGCAAGACGCGGATGAATGGGCCAAGTGGTATGGCCAGCCGCACGGTGCACCGGAGTTGCTGGACGAGGCGGTCTATGGCTTGCCGGAAGTCAATCGCGAACAGATCAAGAAAGCGCGCCTGATTGCCGTGCCGGGCTGCTACCCGACTGCAACGCAATTGGGTTTCCTGCCATTGCTCGAAGCAGACCTGGCCGATGCTGCGCATCTGATTGCTGACTGCAAGTCCGGCGTCAGCGGTGCCGGTCGAGGTGCTTCCGTAGGCTCGCTGTACTCCGAGACGTCGGAAAGCATGAAGGCCTATGCGGTGAAAGGTCACCGTCACCTGCCGGAGATTCGCCAGGGGCTGCGTCGTGCAGCAGGCAAGGACGTCGGCCTGACCTTCGTTCCGCACCTGACGCCGATGATTCGTGGCATTCACTCCACGCTCTACGCAACCGTTGTTGATCGCTCGGTGGATCTGCAGGCGTTGTTTGAAAAGCGTTACGCCAACGAGCCGTTCGTCGATGTGATGCCGGCCGGCAGCCATCCGGAGACTCGGAGTGTACGGGGCGCCAACGTCTGCCGTATTGCCGTGCATCGCCCTCAGGATGGCGATCTGGTGGTTGTACTGTCGGTGATCGACAACCTGGTCAAAGGCGCTTCGGGTCAGGCGGTACAGAACATGAACATTCTGTTCGGGCTGGATGAGCGTCTGGGCCTGTCCCACGCCGGCATGCTGCCGTAAGCGTTATCGCGCACAGCAAAAGGCCCGTCTGACGGGCCTTTTTGCATTCCGGGCCGGCGATTGGATTGGTTGATATACCATAACAATAGTTGACCGCTTTTCTAGGAGAAGCGGATAATGCGCGTCATCACGCAATATGACGGCGTAACGCCGGGAGATAGTCAGCATGAGCGTCGAATCCTTCACCCCCACGGCTTTGCAATTCACTCACGGTGCCGCGCACAAGGTGAAGAGCCTGGTCGATGAAGAGGGGAATGATCGCTTGAAGCTGCGCGTATTCGTTACGGGCGGCGGTTGTTCAGGTTTTCAGTACGGCTTCACCTTCGATGAAGAAGTGGCCGATGACGACACCATCGTCGAGCGCGAAGGGGTGAGTCTGGTTGTCGATCCGATGAGCTTCCAGTACCTGGCAGGTGCCGAGGTGGACTACCAGGAAGGTCTGGAAGGTTCGCGTTTCGTCATCAAGAACCCTAATGCGACCACTACCTGTGGCTGCGGTTCTTCGTTCTCGATCTGATCAGCACACCTGTTTCACAGAACGCCGCACGGCCTCAAGGCCTTGCGGCGTTTTACTGTGTACAGGATTTATGCGGGGTAGATAGCGCCGAGTACACGCAAGCCGCGGGCACCGGTAACGCTCGGACGGTTGGCTGCGATGCCTTCGAGACAGCAATGAGCCAGCCACGCGAAGGCCATGGCTTCGACCCAGTCGGGGTCCACGCCGTAAGTGGCGGTACTGCTGACGCTGGCGTTTGGCAGCAGGCTGGCCAGGCGGTTCATCAAGGCAGTGTTGTGGGCGCCACCGCCGCAGACCAGCAGTTCCTGCGTGTCTGCCTGGGCGCTTTGCAGTGATTCGATGATGGTCAGCGCGGTCAGCTCAAGCAGCGTCGCTTGAACATCCTTGGCGGCGAAGGCTGGCAGTTGTGCCAGATGCCGTGTCAGCCATGGCAGGTTGAACACTTCCCGGCCGGTACTCTTCGGGCCTTTGGTCACAAAGAACGGATCACTGAGCAGGGCATTCAACAGCACCGGTTCTACCTTGCCGCTGGCAGCCCATTGGCCGTCACGGTCAAAGTGGTCGCCGCGTTGCTGGTGAATCCAGGCGTCCAGCAGCACATTGCCCGGGCCACAGTCGAAACCGGCGACCGGCTTGCCGGGCTCGATAAGGCTGAGGTTGCTGAAACCGCCAACGTTCAGCACTGCGCGATTACCGGCCCGCTCTTCAAACAAGGCTTCGTGAAAGGCGGGAACCAGTGGTGCGCCCTGTCCGCCGGCAGCGACGTCGCGGCTGCGGAAGTCGCTGACCACGGTGATGCCTGTCAGCTCCGTCAGTAGGGCCGGGTTGCCGATCTGCACTGTGAAACCGCGTGCCGGTTCGTGGCGGATGGTCTGGCCATGGCTGCCAATCGCACGAATGTCGTCAGGCTTCAGTTGCTGTTGAGCGAGTAGGGCATGAATCCCTTGGGCTGCCAGTTTCACCCAGTTCTGCTGGGCAATGGCGGAGCGGGCGATTTCGTCCGGACCGCTGGCGCACAAGCCAAGCAGCTCGGCGCGCAGGGAGTCGGGCATCGGGATGTAGTGGGAGGCGATCAGTCTGATCGCCGGGGCTTGCTCGATCAGTGCGATATCCAGGCCATCCAGGCTGGTTCCGGACATCACACCTATATAGAGCGCCATGACTTAGCGCTTGGCCGAAGCTAGCTGGGTGGACTTTTCCTGATCCATGCGCGCCATCAGCGGTTGGCTCTGCGCGAGGAAGCGCGCGCGTTCTGCTTTGGAGATCGGATCGGCCATCGCTACTTTCTGGCCCAGCGGATCAACGTGCACGCCATTGACCTGGAATTCATAGTGCAAGTGCGGGCCGGTGGAGAGACCGGTGGTGCCGATATAGCCAATCACCTGGCCCTGTTTCACTGTGCCGCCAGTCTTCACGCCCTTGGCGAAGCCTTGCATGTGGCCGTAGAGCGTAGTGTAGGTGTTGCCGTGCTGGAGGATTACGGTATTGCCGTAGCCTCCACGGCGGCCGGCCAGCAAGACCTTGCCATCGCCGGCAGCCTTGATCGGCGTGCCGCGCGGCGCTGCGTAGTCGACGCCTTTATGGGCGCGGATCTTGTTCAGGATCGGGTGTTTGCGGCCCATGGAAAATTTCGAGCTGATGCGGGCGAAGTCCACCGGTGTGCGGATGAACGCCTTGCGCATGCTGTTGCCGTCAGCGGTGTAATAGCTGCTGTTGCCTTGTTTGTTGGTGTAGCGCACGGCGGTGTAGGTCTTGCCGCGGTTGGTGAAGCGCGCCGACAGGATCGGGCCAGTGCCGACGGCCTTGCCGTTGACCACCTTTTGCTCGTAGATCACGTCGAACTCGTCGCCCTGGCGAATATCCTGGGCGAAGTCCACGTCGTAGCCAAACACACTGGCCATGTCCATGGTCAGGCTGTGAGACAGGCCGGCCCGGGCTGCGGACTGCGACAGCGAGCTGTTGATCACGCCGTGTACATAGGCGGAGCGCACGGTCGGTTTCGCGGTAGTGCGGGTGAAGGTGTAGCCCTTGTCATTCTTGGTGAGGCTGATGCTTTCGAGGTCGTTGAGCTTGCTGTGCAGGTTGGTCAACTGACCGTCAGGACTCAGTTCGAATTCGAGTTTTTGCCCGTGCTTGAGCTGGCTGAACTGCTTGGCCTGCCTGTCGCTGGCCAGCACGTCATGCACTGAGGTGGCCGGGAGGCCGACCTTCTCGAACAGTGTCGAGAGGGTGTCACCCTTGGTGACGATCACTTCCCTGTGGCTTGCCGGCTTCTTTTCTTCGACGACCGGCGCAGGTGCTGGTACAGGTTCGGCCTGAGCGGTTTCCTGAGTGTCTTCGGCGCTGTTGTCGATCTGCGCGAAGGGGGAGGTTGCTGGTTCATTTGTGGCTTGAACGGCGTCAGCAGCGTCTTGATCTTGTGTCAGTTGTTCAGCAGGGCTTTCCAGTTCAAGACTCAGGGTTGTCTTTTTGGCTTCGACATCGCTGGAAGGGAATACCAGGAGCGCCAGACTGAGAAGGGCGGCGATGCCACTTGCGGCAAGCAAGTGGGTCTTCGGGTAAAGCGGCGGCGCTTTAGACGATTCTGTGGTCATAAGTGGTTTTGACTTTGAAAAAGATGAATTGGAAAAGATGAATGACATGATGAAGATGAAATAACTGTATAAAATATAACCAAATCATCTCTGAAGCAAGTCCGCAGGCGCTCTGTCTGTGGATTGGCGTCCGTGCGCCGGGCAAACCTTGTATTTGAC
>NZ_CM174452.1:1557500-5747500 GCF_057837765.1 Pseudomonas sp. GL_090 | reverse complement strand
AGATGTAACGGGGCTCAAACCATACACCGAAGCTACGGGTATCATCTTCGGATGATGCGGTAGAGGAGCGTTCTGTAAGCCTGTGAAGGTGAGTTGAGAAGCTTGCTGGAGGTATCAGAAGTGCGAATGCTGACATGAGTAACGACAATGGGTGTGAAAAACACCCACGCCGAAAGACCAAGGTTTCCTGCGCAACGTTAATCGACGCAGGGTTAGTCGGTCCCTAAGGCGAGGCTGAAAAGCGTAGTCGATGGAAAACAGGTTAATATTCCTGTACTTCTGGTTATTGCGATGGAGGGACGGAGAAGGCTAGGCCAGCTTGGCGTTGGTTGTCCAAGTTTAAGGTGGTAGGCTGGAATCTTAGGTAAATCCGGGATTCTAAGGCCGAGAGCTGATGACGAGTGTTCCTTTGGAACACGAAGTGGTTGATGCCATGCTTCCAAGAAAAGCTTCTAAGCTTCAGGTAACCAGGAACCGTACCCCAAACCGACACAGGTGGTTGGGTAGAGAATACCAAGGCGCTTGAGAGAACTCGGGTGAAGGAACTAGGCAAAATGGCACCGTAACTTCGGGAGAAGGTGCGCCGGTGAGGGTGAAGGACTTGCTCCGTAAGCCCACGCCGGTCGAAGATACCAGGCCGCTGCGACTGTTTATTAAAAACACAGCACTCTGCAAACACGAAAGTGGACGTATAGGGTGTGACGCCTGCCCGGTGCCGGAAGGTTAATTGATGGGGTTAGCTAACGCGAAGCTCTTGATCGAAGCCCCGGTAAACGGCGGCCGTAACTATAACGGTCCTAAGGTAGCGAAATTCCTTGTCGGGTAAGTTCCGACCTGCACGAATGGCGTAACGATGGCGGCGCTGTCTCCACCCGAGACTCAGTGAAATTGAAATCGCTGTGAAGATGCAGTGTATCCGCGGCTAGACGGAAAGACCCCGTGAACCTTTACTATAGCTTTGCACTGGACTTTGAATTTGCTTGTGTAGGATAGGTGGGAGGCTTTGAAGCGTGGACGCCAGTTCGCGTGGAGCCAACCTTGAAATACCACCCTGGCAACTTTGAGGTTCTAACTCAGGTCCGTTATCCGGATCGAGGACAGTGTATGGTGGGTAGTTTGACTGGGGCGGTCTCCTCCTAAAGAGTAACGGAGGAGTACGAAGGTGCGCTCAGACCGGTCGGAAATCGGTCGTAGAGTATAAAGGCAAAAGCGCGCTTGACTGCGAGACAGACACGTCGAGCAGGTACGAAAGTAGGTCTTAGTGATCCGGTGGTTCTGTATGGAAGGGCCATCGCTCAACGGATAAAAGGTACTCCGGGGATAACAGGCTGATACCGCCCAAGAGTTCATATCGACGGCGGTGTTTGGCACCTCGATGTCGGCTCATCACATCCTGGGGCTGAAGCCGGTCCCAAGGGTATGGCTGTTCGCCATTTAAAGTGGTACGCGAGCTGGGTTTAGAACGTCGTGAGACAGTTCGGTCCCTATCTGCCGTGGACGTTTGAGATTTGAGAGGGGCTGCTCCTAGTACGAGAGGACCGGAGTGGACGAACCTCTGGTGTTCCGGTTGTCACGCCAGTGGCATTGCCGGGTAGCTATGTTCGGAAAAGATAACCGCTGAAAGCATCTAAGCGGGAAACTTGCCTCAAGATGAGATCTCACTGGGACCTTGAGTCCCCTGAAGGGCCGTCGAAGACTACGACGTTGATAGGTTGGGTGTGTAAGCGCTGTGAGGCGTTGAGCTAACCAATACTAATTGCCCGTGAGGCTTGACCATATAACACCCAAGCAATTTGCTTACTTCGAAGGAAGCATCAGATTGCGGTGTGTGAAGACGAAACGAACCGAAAGTTCGAGATGCTCACAAAACACCTAGCTGTCACATACCCAATTTGCTGAAGCGCGGCCAACCGGCCACGACTCGGTACCCGAATTTCTTGACGACCATAGAGCGTTGGAACCACCTGATCCCATCCCGAACTCAGCAGTGAAACGATGCATCGCCGATGGTAGTGTGGGGTTTCCCCATGTGAGAGTAGGTCATCGTCAAGATTAAATTCCGAAACCCCAATTGCGAAAGCAGTTGGGGTTTTGTTTTTGTCCGCAGAAAAGCCACAGCTACTGGATTTCTATGCAATCGCTCGGTGCGTGGCTATCATGCGGGCCTCATTGTGAGGCGAGACCTGCATGCTGACGTTGTTAAAGCTTCTTAAAGATGGCCGATTCCATTCGGGCCAAGCATTGGGTGCTGCCCTGGGCATCAGTCGTAGTGCTGTGTGGAAGCAGCTTCAGCATTTGGAAGCTGAGCTGGGTCTGTCTATTCATAAAGTTCGTGGGCGCGGCTATCAATTGTCCACGCCATTAGCGCTGCTCGATCCTGTCGAGATAAGCGCTCAGGCGCACTCTTGCGCCTGGCCCGTCCAGGTTTACGATTCAATCGACTCAACTAATGCCGAGGCGCTGCGCGCTATAGAGCGCGGGCAAGCTGCGCCGTTTGTAGTGCTTTCGGAGCGGCAGACGGCCGGGCGCGGGCGGCGTGGTCGCAAGTGGGTCAGTCCATTCGCAGAAAACGTCTATTACAGCCTGGTGCTACGCATTGATGGTGGGATGCGTCAGCTGGAGGGCTTGAGTCTCGTCGTTGGGCTCGCTGTCTTGCAGGCGTTGCGTGAGCTCGGTATTGCAGCCGCTGGATTGAAATGGCCTAACGATGTCCTTGTAGGTCAGAAAAAAATCGCGGGAATACTGCTGGAGTTGGTTGGTGACCCTGCTGATGTGTGTCACGTGGTCCTGGGAGTGGGAATCAATGTAAACATGCAGTCCGCTGATGAGGTGGACCAGCAGTGGACATCCCTGCGGCTCGAGTCGGGCAAATTGTTTGATCGTAACCAATTGGTCGCGGTGTTGGGGGAGATGCTGCAGCGATACCTGGCTCGTCACCAGGAGGGTGGTTTTTTGGCCATCCAGTCGGAGTGGGAGCAAAATCATCTGTGGCAGGGGCGAAGCGTGTCGTTGATTGCCGGCGTCAATCAAATTGATGGTGAAGTGCTTGGTATTGATGGCCAGGGCGCTTTGCGCCTGAAGGTGGATGGTGTGGAGAAAGTCTTCAGTGGTGGTGAGTTGAGCCTGAGGTTGCGTGATGATTCTTGAGCTCGATTGTGGGAATAGTTTCATCAAGTGGCGTGTGCTTGCCGCTGATGCAGGGCGGGTGCTGGGTGAAGGGGTCGTTGATTCCAATCTCGCATTGCTGGAGGGCTTGGCAGGGGTCAAAGGGCTTGCCCTCACGTTTTGCCGGTTGGTGAGTGTCAGGACCGCGGAGGAAACCGCTGCGCTGACGTCTCTGCTCAAGGACACCTTTGATGTACCGGTTGTGTGCGCAACGCCGGCGCGCGAAGTGTCAGGCGTGCGCAATGGGTATGAAGAGTTTGAGCGACTGGGCCTGGATCGGTGGCTTGCGATGCTTGGAGGCTTTCATCAGGCTTCAGGTGCGTGCCTGGTGCTGGACTTTGGTACGGCGGTGACTGCTGATTTTATTGCGGCGGATGGAGAGCACCTGGGTGGTTTCATCTGTCCGGGGATGCCGTTGATGCGCAACCAGTTGCGCACCCACACGCGCAAAATTCGTTATGGGGATCTGGCGGCCGAGCAGGCTCTGGAGCGTCTTGTTCCAGGTCGCGCGACTGTCGAGGCTGTAGAGCGTGGTTGCCTGTTGATGTTGCGCGGCTTCGTGCTGACCCAGCTCGAATTGGCGCGCAGTTACTGGGGTGAGGACTTTGTCGTGTTCCTCACTGGGGGGGATGCGAGCCTGGTTGCTGAGGTCGTGCCTCAGGCCAGGGTTGTTCCGGACTTGGTGTTTGTCGGATTGGCCATGGCCTGTCCCTTGTCCTGAGGTTTTTATGCGTTGGTTGTTTCTGCTGCTGCTTGTCCTCAATGGCTTCTACTACATCTGGCATCAACAGGAGGCTCCTCTGCGCGCGAAGGATGTCACGCCTTTGAGTCTGTATCGCGGGTCTCAACAGGATATCCGTTTGTTGAGCGAGGCAAGCGACGTCTCCAAGGACAAAGGTAAGGCTGTCTCGACAGACAATGGCTGTCTTTATCTGGGCGGCTATACGCGCCAGGAGGCCGCGCAGGCGGTTGAGCGTCGTTTGAGTGGTATGGAGGTCAAGTATCAGTCCCTGCCGAAAGCAGCGGCCGAAGGGGCAGGGTATTGGGTGCGTATCGCACCGGAAAGCCGGCGTTGGCTGGACGATTTGCAGCTGCTAAACCTTTCTAAAGAATTCAATGAGTTAAAACATAAAATAATGCCGTGCGAGGGGGTTGCACCCGCCGAATAGTTTGCATAGAATGGCGCCCGCTCCACAGCGAACACCGGAAACGGTAAGCGGTGTGAAGCGAGGTCAACGCAGCTAAGCTCAGGTTTTTAATGAGAAAAATGCTTGACAGAAGGCTGGCATGATGTAGAATGCCGGCTCGCTTAGGAGGGGTTCCCGAGCGGCCAAAGGGATCAGACTGTAAATCTGACGTCTACGACTTCGAAGGTTCGAATCCTTCCCCCTCCACCATTTTTAGCGAGAGCTGTAAGCCTCGCGGGTATAGTTTAGTGGTAGAACCTCAGCCTTCCAAGCTGATGATGCGGGTTCGATTCCCGCTACCCGCTCCAAGTTTACAGGTTTTGCACAGTGTTACGCTCTTGTAGCTCAGTTGGTAGAGCACACCCTTGGTAAGGGTGAGGTCAGCGGTTCAAATCCGCTCAAGAGCTCCATATAACAAGGCAGATATGAAAATATCTGCCTTTGTTTTAGGTGGTAGTGGTTGCGCCTGAATGTGTTTCTGAAGGTTGCCGGTGTCTTGAATGTCGGTGTTGCAGCCAAGGTTGCCTGGTAAGTGTTGTAAAGTCTTTTTCGGGTCGGCATAATGGTCGGCCTGATTTTGTTTTAGGTCAGTAGCTCAATTGGCAGAGCGACGGTCTCCAAAACCGTAGGTTGGGGGTTCGATTCCCTCCTGACCTGCCAGATTCACTCGGTGTGTCTGGCTTTCTTTTCACAGGATCTTCATAGATGACTCCTAAAGCTGAAGCTCAAGGCTCTCGTTTCGACCTCCTCAAGTGGCTTGTAGTAGTCGCTCTGGTGGTTGTTGGCGTTGTTGGCAATCAGTACTTTTCTGCTTCGCCGATCCTGTACCGCGTACTCGCATTGCTCGCTATTGCTGCTGTAGCTGCCTTTGTAGGCCTGCAGACGGTCAAGGGCAAGTCTTTCTTTGTACTGGTTAAGGAAGCGCGCACCGAAATTCGTAAAGTCGTTTGGCCAACTCGCCAAGAAACCACGCAGACCACGTTGATCGTTGTGGCTGTTGTCCTGGTTATGGCGTTGCTGTTGTGGGGGCTTGATTCCCTGCTCGGCTGGCTTGTTTCCTTGATCGTCGGCTAAGGGTGTCCCGTGGCTAAGCGTTGGTATGTTGTGCATGCTTACTCCGGTTACGAGAAGCATGTAATGCGCTCGCTGATCGAGCGCGTAAAGCTGGCCGGTATGGAAGATGGCTTCGGCGAGATTCTGGTTCCCACTGAAGAAGTGGTTGAAATGCGCAATGGCCAGAAGCGCAAAAGCGAACGCAAATTCTTCCCTGGCTATGTGCTGGTGCAGATGGATATGAACGAGGGTACTTGGCACTTGGTCAAGGATACTCCTCGGGTGATGGGTTTCATCGGCGGTACTGCCGACAAGCCTGCGCCAATCACCGATAAAGAAGCAGAAGCGATTCTGCGCCGCGTTGCCGATGGTAGCGACAAGCCGAAGCCGAAGACGTTGTTCGAGCCGGGTGAGTCGGTGCGTGTCAATGACGGCCCGTTCGCAGACTTTACCGGTGTTGTTGAAGAAGTTAACTACGAAAAGAGCCGGATCCAGGTCGCGGTGCTCATTTTCGGTCGCTCTACTCCGGTGGAGCTCGAGTTCAGCCAGGTCGAAAAGGTCTAGTTGAACAAAAATCCCAACCCCGCAGCCGTAGGCTGTGGGGTTTTGTCGTCACTGGGATAAACGCGCAAGTAACCGGGGAGCCTTTCGAGGCGTTTGAACCCGTAATTGGAGTGCCTCATGGCCAAGAAGATTACCGCTTACATCAAGCTGCAAGTGAAAGCCGCTCAGGCTAACCCAAGCCCACCTGTTGGTCCTGCTCTGGGTCAGCACGGCGTGAACATCATGGAATTCTGCAAGGCTTTCAACGCCCGTACTCAGGGTCTTGAGCCAGGTCTGCCGACTCCAGTGATCATCACTGTCTACAGCGACCGTAGCTTCACTTTCGAAACCAAATCCACCCCTGCTTCGGTTCTGCTGAAGAAGGCGGCCGGTCTGACCAGCGGTTCCGCTCGTCCGAACACCGTTAAGGTTGGCACCGTGACTCGTGCTCAGCTGGAAGAAATCGCGAAAACCAAAAACGCGGATCTGACTGCAGCTGATATGGAAGCGGCCGTGCGTACTATCGCCGGTTCTGCTCGTAGCATGGGCCTTAACGTGGAGGGTGTGTAATGGCTAAGCTGACCAAGCGTCAAAAGGCTATCGCCGGCAAAATCGAAGCAGGCAAGGCCTACAACTTTGTAGACGCCGCTGCCCTGCTGGCCGAGCTGTCGACTGTCAAGTTCAGCGAGTCGTTCGACGTAGCTGTAAACCTGGGTGTTGACCCGCGTAAATCCGACCAGGTCGTTCGTAGCGCTACTGTGCTGCCACACGGCACTGGCAAGACCGTTCGCGTTGCTGTGTTCACCCAGGGTCCAGCTGCTGAAGCCGCTCTGGCTGCCGGCGCTGACCGTGTAGGCATGGACGACCTGGCTGCCGAAATGAAAGGCGGCGACCTGAACTATGACGTAGTGATCGCATCCCCGGATGCAATGCGCGTTGTAGGTCAGTTGGGTCAGATCCTCGGTCCACGTGGCCTGATGCCTAACCCTAAAGTCGGCACCGTAACCCCAGACGTAGCTACCGCGGTTAAAAACGCCAAGGCTGGTCAGGTTCGTTATCGCACCGACAAAAACGGCATCATCCACACTTCCGTTGGCAAGATCGGCTTCGACGCCGTCAAGCTGAAGGAAAACGTTGAAGCCCTGATCGCTGATCTGAAGCGTATCAAGCCAGCTTCCTCGAAAGGCATTTACGTCAAGCGCGTTACCCTGAGCACCACCATGGGCCCAGGTCTGGTCATCGACCAAAGCTCGCTCGACGCGTAAGACACAGATTGGCGCAAGCGATTGCGCCAATTGAAAAATTGGGGTCCCTGCCTGGCGGGGGCTATCCAAGACCGTAGGCGACGCAAGTCTTAAACCACAAGCCTACGCAGATGGTGCTCCCGGTTCCTTACCGAATCAGACACCAAAACGACATCCGGTTTCGACCAGATGAAACGGTAACAAGCAGGAGTTAAACCCGTGGCAATTAAACTCGAAGACAAGAAGGCCATCGTCGCTGAAGTCAACGAGGCTGCCAAAGTCGCTCTGTCCGCTGTCGTGGCTGATGCCCGTGGCGTAACAGTAGGCGCGATGACCGGACTCCGTAAAGAGGCTCGTGAAGCTGGCGTTTACGTACGTGTTGTACGTAACACCCTGCTCAAGCGCGCTGTTGCTGACACTGAATTCAGTGTCCTCAACGACGTGTTCACTGGCCCTACCCTGATTGCGTTCTCCAAAGAACATCCAGGCGCTGCCGCCCGGATCTTCAAGGAATTCGCAAAGGGTCAGGACAAGTTCGAGATCAAGGCAGCTGCGTTCGAGGGCAAGTTCCTCGCAGCTAACCAAATCGACGTACTGGCAACTCTGCCGACCCGTGACGAAGCAATTTCTCAGCTGATGAGCGTGATTCAAGGCGCTACCAGCAAATTGGCTCGTACTCTGGCGGCAATTCGCGACCAGAAAGAAGCTGCTGCAGCCTAAGGCTCGTCAACTTCTCGCGTTTTTTGTTTTTTTCGATGGTCGCGTAGGCCGTCCCCAATATCAGGAATTAGATTCATGTCTATCTCTCAGAACGATATCCTTGAAGCAGTTGGCAACATGTCCGTAATGGAAGTTGTTGAGCTGATCAAAGCTTTCGAAGAAAAATTCGGCGTTACCGCTGCTGCTGCATCGGCAGGTCCTGCCGCTGCTGCCGCCGTTGTTGAAGAGCAAACTGAATTCAACGTCATGCTGACCGAAGCTGGCGAGAAGAAAGTTAACGTGATCAAGGCAGTACGTGAACTGACCGGTCTGGGCCTGAAAGAAGCCAAGGCTGTAGTTGACGGCGCTCCTGCCATGGTTCTGGAAGCTGTTGCCAAAGAAGCAGCTGACAAAGCCAAAGCAGTTCTGGAAGAAGCAGGCGCTAAAGTCGAGCTGAAGTAAGCATCGACTTTGCTCCTCCAGCCCGAGCGTTAAGCGACAGGCTGATGGCTGGTGGCTCTTGCCACCGGCCTTTTTCCGTTATTGGCAGCCGACTGGGTCGGTGCCGATAACGTGCTGTAACCACCCGATGCGGTGGCGCAAACCATGGGGTTTGCACGATTTTCTGGCTGCTCCCGTCGGGAGGGGCCAAACAAGCAGGTGACCAAGCTGGGGAACGCTGATGGCTTACTCATATACTGAGAAAAAACGTATCCGCAAGGACTTTAGCAAGTTGCCGGACGTCATGGATGTGCCGTACCTCCTGGTCATCCAGCTGGATTCGTATCGTGAATTCTTGCAAGCGGGAGCGACTAAAGATCAGTTCCGCGACGTGGGCCTGCATGCGGCCTTCAAATCCGTTTTCCCGATCATCAGCTACTCCGGCAATGCTGCGCTGGAGTACGTCGGATATCGTCTGGGCGAACCGGCATTTGATGTCAAAGAATGCGTATTGCGCGGTGTTACTTACGCCGTACCTTTGCGGGTAAAAGTGCGCCTGATCATTTTCGACAAAGAGTCGTCGAACAAAGCGATCAAGGACATCAAAGAGCAAGAAGTCTACATGGGTGAAATCCCCCTGATGACTGAAAACGGTACCTTCGTAATCAACGGTACCGAGCGTGTAATCGTTTCCCAGCTGCACCGTTCCCCGGGCGTGTTCTTCGACCACGACCGTGGCAAGACGCACAGCTCCGGTAAACTGCTGTACTCCGCGCGCATCATTCCTTACCGCGGTTCGTGGCTGGACTTCGAGTTCGACCCGAAAGACTGCGTATTCGTGCGTATCGACCGTCGTCGCAAGCTGCCTGCCTCGGTACTGCTGCGCGCGCTGGGCTATACCACTGAAGAAGTGCTGGACGCGTTCTATACCACCAACGTATTCCACGTGAAGGGTGAGACCCTGAGCCTGGAGCTGGTGCCTCAGCGCCTGCGCGGTGAAATCGCGGTCCTCGATATTCAGGATGACAAAGGCAAGGTTATTGTCGAGCAGGGTCGTCGTATCACCGCTCGCCACATCAACCAGCTGGAAAAAGCCGGGATCAAAGAGCTGGATGTGCCTCTGGACTACGTCCTGGGTCGTACAACCGCCAAGGTCATCGTGCACCCGGCAACCGGCGAAATCCTGGCAGAGTGCAACACCGAGCTGAACACCGAGATCCTGGCCAAAATCGCCAAGGCTCAGGTTGTTCGCATCGAAACTCTGTACACCAACGATATCGACTGCGGTCCGTTCGTCTCCGACACCCTGAAGATCGACTCCACCAGCAACCAATTGGAAGCGCTGGTCGAGATCTATCGCATGATGCGTCCTGGCGAGCCGCCAACCAAAGACGCTGCCGAGACCCTGTTCAACAACCTGTTCTTCAGCCCTGAGCGCTATGACCTGTCTGCGGTCGGCCGGATGAAGTTCAACCGTCGTATCGGTCGTACCGAGATCGAAGGTTCGGGCGTGCTGTGCAAGGAAGACATCGTCGCGGTACTGAAGACCCTGGTCGACATCCGTAACGGTAAAGGCATCGTCGATGACATCGACCACCTGGGTAACCGTCGTGTTCGCTGCGTAGGCGAAATGGCCGAGAACCAGTTCCGCGTTGGCCTGGTACGTGTTGAGCGTGCGGTCAAAGAGCGTCTGTCGATGGCTGAAAGCGAAGGCCTGATGCCGCAAGACCTGATCAACGCCAAGCCAGTGGCTGCGGCGGTGAAAGAGTTCTTCGGTTCCAGCCAGCTGTCCCAGTTCATGGACCAGAACAACCCGCTGTCCGAGATCACCCACAAGCGTCGTGTTTCCGCACTCGGCCCTGGCGGTTTGACTCGTGAACGTGCCGGCTTTGAAGTTCGTGACGTACACCCGACTCACTACGGTCGTGTATGCCCGATTGAAACGCCGGAAGGTCCGAACATCGGTCTGATCAACTCCCTGGCCGCTTATGCGCGCACCAACCAGTACGGTTTCCTCGAGAGCCCGTACCGTGTGGTGAAAGACGCTCTGGTCACCGACGAGATCGTATTCCTGTCCGCCATCGAAGAAGCCGATCACGTGATCGCTCAGGCCTCGGCCACGATGAACGACAAGAAAGTCCTGATCGACGAGCTGGTAGCTGTTCGTCACTTGAACGAATTCACCGTCAAGGCGCCGGAAGACGTCACCTTGATGGACGTATCGCCGAAGCAGGTAGTTTCGGTTGCTGCGTCGCTGATTCCGTTCCTCGAGCACGACGACGCCAACCGTGCGTTGATGGGTTCGAACATGCAGCGTCAAGCTGTACCAACCCTGCGCGCTGACAAGCCGCTGGTCGGTACCGGCATGGAGCGTAACGTAGCCCGTGACTCCGGCGTTTGCGTCGTGGCTCGTCGTGGCGGCGTGATCGACTCCGTCGACGCCAGCCGTATCGTGGTTCGTGTTGCCGATGACGAAGTTGAAACCGGTGAAGCCGGTGTCGACATCTACAACCTGACCAAGTACACCCGCTCCAACCAGAACACCTGCATCAACCAGCGTCCGCTGGTGCGTAAGGGTGATCGGGTTCAGCGTAGCGACATCATGGCCGACGGCCCGTCCACCGACATGGGTGAACTGGCACTGGGTCAGAACATGCGCATCGCGTTCATGGCATGGAACGGCTTCAACTTCGAAGACTCCATCTGCCTGTCCGAGCGTGTTGTTCAGGAAGATCGCTTCACCACGATCCACATCCAGGAACTGACCTGTGTGGCCCGTGACACCAAGCTTGGCCCAGAGGAAATCACTGCCGACATCCCGAACGTGGGTGAAGCGGCTCTGAACAAGCTGGACGAAGCCGGTATCGTTTACGTAGGTGCTGAAGTTGGCGCGGGCGACATCCTGGTCGGTAAGGTCACTCCGAAAGGCGAGACCCAGCTGACTCCGGAAGAAAAACTGCTGCGTGCGATCTTTGGTGAAAAAGCCAGCGACGTTAAAGACACTTCCCTGCGTGTACCTACCGGTACCAAAGGTACTGTCATCGACGTACAGGTCTTCACCCGCGACGGCGTTGAGCGTGATGCTCGTGCACTGTCGATCGAGAAGTCCCAGCTGGACGAGATCCGCAAGGATCTGAACGAAGAGTTCCGCATCGTTGAAGGTGCTACTTTCGAACGTCTGCGTTCCGCTCTGGTCGGCCACAAAGCCGAAGGCGGCGCCGGTCTGAAGAAAGGTCAGGACATCACCGACGAAATTCTCGACGGTCTTGAGCATGGCCAGTGGTTCAAACTGCGCATGGCTGAAGATGCTCTGAACGAGCAGCTCGAGAAGGCTCAGGCCTACATCGTTGATCGTCGCCGTCTGCTGGACGACAAGTTCGAAGACAAGAAGCGCAAACTGCAGCAGGGCGATGACCTGGCTCCAGGCGTGCTGAAAATCGTCAAGGTTTACCTGGCAATCCGTCGTCGCATCCAGCCAGGCGACAAGATGGCCGGTCGTCACGGTAACAAAGGTGTGGTCTCCGTGATCATGCCGGTTGAAGACATGCCGCACGATGCCAATGGCACCCCGGTCGACGTCGTCCTCAACCCGTTGGGCGTACCTTCGCGTATGAACGTCGGTCAGATCCTTGAAACCCACCTGGGCCTCGCGGCCAAAGGTCTGGGCGAGAAGATCAACCGCATGATTGAAGAGCAACGCAAAGTCGCCGAGCTGCGTAAATTCCTGCACGAGATCTATAACGAGATCGGCGGTCGTCAGGAAAGCCTCGATGACTTCTCGGACCAGGAAATCCTGGACCTGGCTCAAAACCTGCGTGGCGGCGTTCCAATGGCCACTCCAGTGTTCGACGGCGCCAAGGAAAGCGAAATCAAGGCCATGCTGAAACTGGCGGACCTGCCAGAAAGTGGCCAGATGCAGCTGACCGACGGCCGTACCGGCAACAAGTTCGAGCGCCCGGTTACCGTTGGCTACATGTACATGCTGAAGCTGAACCACTTGGTAGACGACAAGATGCACGCTCGTTCTACCGGTTCGTACAGCCTGGTTACCCAGCAGCCGCTGGGTGGTAAGGCGCAGTTCGGTGGTCAGCGTTTCGGGGAGATGGAGGTCTGGGCACTGGAAGCATACGGTGCCGCTTACACTCTGCAAGAAATGCTCACAGTGAAGTCGGACGATGTGAACGGCCGTACCAAGATGTACAAGAACATCGTGGATGGCGATCACCGTATGGAGCCGGGCATGCCCGAGTCCTTCAACGTGTTGATCAAGGAAATTCGTTCCCTCGGCATCGATATCGATCTGGAAACCGAATAACACGTGACGCGAATCGAGAGCGGGGCAGGATTGCCCGCTCTCTGCTCCGCCAGGAGGAAAGGCCTTGAAAGACCTACTGAATTTGCTGAAAAACCAGGGTCAAGTCGAAGAGTTCGACGCCATCCGTATCGGATTGGCATCGCCTGAGATGATCCGTTCGTGGTCGTTCGGTGAAGTTAAAAAGCCGGAAACCATCAACTACCGTACGTTCAAACCTGAGCGTGACGGCCTGTTCTGCGCCAAGATCTTTGGCCCGGTAAAGGATTACGAGTGCCTGTGCGGTAAGTACAAGCGCTTGAAGCACCGTGGTGTGATCTGCGAGAAGTGCGGCGTTGAAGTCGCGCTGGCAAAAGTTCGTCGTGAGCGCATGGCGCACATCGAACTGGCCTCGCCAGTTGCCCACATCTGGTTCCTGAAATCGCTGCCGTCCCGTATCGGCTTGCTGATGGACATGACCCTGCGTGATATCGAACGCGTTCTCTACTTCGAGAGCTATGTCGTTATCGATCCAGGCATGACCACCCTTGAAAAAGGTCAGCTGCTGAACGATGAGCAGTACTTCGAAGCGCTGGAAGAGTTCGGCGACGATTTCGATGCCCGCATGGGTGCCGAAGCTGTCCGCGAACTGCTGCACGCTATCGACCTGGAGCACGAGATTGGCCGTCTGCGCGAAGAGATTCCGCAAACCAACTCCGAAACCAAGATCAAGAAGCTGTCCAAGCGTCTGAAGTTGATGGAAGCCTTCCAGGGTTCCGGCAACCTGCCAGAGTGGATGGTGCTGACCGTTCTGCCGGTTCTGCCGCCAGATCTGCGTCCACTGGTCCCGCTCGATGGCGGTCGCTTCGCGACTTCCGACCTCAACGATCTGTATCGTCGAGTGATCAACCGTAACAACCGCTTGAAGCGTCTGCTCGATCTGTCCGCTCCGGACATCATCGTGCGCAACGAAAAGCGTATGTTGCAGGAAGCTGTCGACGCACTGCTCGACAACGGCCGTCGTGGCCGCGCTATCACCGGTTCCAACAAGCGTCCTCTGAAATCCCTGGCTGACATGATCAAGGGTAAGCAGGGTCGTTTCCGTCAGAACTTGCTCGGTAAGCGTGTTGACTACTCCGGTCGTTCGGTAATTACCGTAGGTCCGACCCTGCGTCTGCATCAGTGCGGTCTGCCGAAGAAAATGGCTCTCGAGCTGTTCAAGCCGTTCATTTTCGGCAAGCTGGAAATGCGTGGTCTCGCGACCACCATCAAGGCTGCCAAGAAGATGGTCGAGCGCGAGCTGCCAGAGGTCTGGGACGTTCTCGCTGAAGTGATTCGCGAACACCCGGTTCTTCTCAACCGTGCACCGACCCTTCACCGTCTGGGTATCCAGGCGTTTGAACCGGTACTGATCGAAGGTAAGGCTATCCAGCTGCACCCTCTGGTCTGCGCCGCGTACAACGCCGACTTCGACGGCGACCAAATGGCCGTGCACGTACCGCTGACGCTGGAAGCCCAGCTCGAAGCGCGTGCGTTGATGATGTCGACCAACAACATTCTGTCGCCAGCCAACGGTGAGCCAATCATCGTTCCGTCGCAGGACGTTGTATTGGGTCTGTACTACATGACGCGTGAAGCGATCAACGCCAAGGGCGAAGGTCGTGTGTTCGCGGATCTGCAGGAAGTTGACCGTGTGTTCCGTGCCGGCGAAGCCGCACTGCACGCCAAGGTTAAAGTCCGGATCAACGAAACCGTCAACGACCGTGATGGCGGCAGCGTGAGCAACACCCGTATCGTCGACACTACTGTCGGCCGCGCTCTGTTGTTCCAGGTTGTGCCAAAAGGTCTGTCGTACGACGTCGTCAACCTGCCGATGAAGAAAAAGGCGATCTCCAAGCTGATCAACCAGTGCTATCGCGTGGTTGGTTTGAAAGAGACTGTGATCTTCGCTGACCAGTTGATGTACACCGGTTTTGCTTATTCGACCATTTCCGGCGTTTCCATCGGTGTTAACGACTTCGTTATCCCGGATGAAAAAGCCCGCATCATCAATGCTGCTACTGATGAAGTGAAAGAGATCGAAAGCCAGTACGCCTCCGGCCTGGTAACCCAGGGCGAGAAGTACAACAAAGTGATCGACCTTTGGTCCAAGGCGAACGACGAAGTTTCCAAGGCGATGATGGCCAACCTCTCGAAAGAGAAAGTCATCGACCGCCATGGCGTCGAAGTCGACCAGGAATCCTTCAACTCGATGTACATGATGGCCGACTCGGGTGCGCGGGGTTCCGCAGCACAGATTCGTCAGCTGGCCGGTATGCGTGGCCTGATGGCCAAGCCGGACGGTTCCATCATTGAAACGCCGATTACTGCGAACTTCCGTGAAGGTTTGAGCGTACTCCAGTACTTCATCTCCACTCACGGTGCTCGTAAGGGTCTTGCGGATACCGCGTTGAAAACGGCTAACTCCGGTTACCTGACTCGTCGTCTGGTAGACGTTGCACAAGATCTGGTTGTAACCGAGATCGATTGCGGCACCGAGCACGGTCTGCTGATGACTCCGCACATTGAAGGCGGTGACGTTGTAGAGCCGTTGGGTGAGCGCGTATTGGGTCGAGTTATCGCCCGTGACGTATTCAAGCCAGGTACCGAGGACGTCATCGTTCCTGCCGGCACCCTGGTCGACGAGAAGTGGGTCGAGTTCATCGAGCTGAACAGCATCGACGAAGTGATCGTGCGTTCGCCGATCAGCTGCGAAACCCGTTTCGGTATCTGCGCCAAGTGCTACGGCCGCGATCTGGCTCGTGGTCACCAGGTGAACATCGGTGAAGCGGTCGGCGTTATCGCTGCCCAGTCCATCGGTGAGCCGGGTACCCAGCTGACGATGCGTACGTTCCACATCGGTGGTGCGGCAAGCCGGACCTCCGCAGCCGATAGCGTTCAGGTGAAGAATGGCGGTACCGTCCGTCTGCATAACCTGAAGCACGTTGAGCGAGTGGATGGTCACCTGGTTGCCGTGTCCCGTTCCGGTGAACTGGCCATCGCTGATGACTTCGGTCGTGAGCGTGAGCGTTACAAGCTGCCGTACGGTGCCGTGATTTCGGTTAAAGAGGGTGACAAGGTCGAAGCTGGCGCCATTGTGGCCAAGTGGGATCCGCACACTCACCCGATCGTTACCGAAATGAAAGGTACCGTGACCTACGTGGGCATGGAAGAAGGCATCACGATCAAGCGTCAGACTGACGAATTGACCGGTATGACCAACATTGAAGTACTCGACGCCAAAGATCGTCCAGCTGCCGGTAAGGACATCCGTCCTGCCGTGAAGATGGTCGACGACAACGGCAAGGATCTGTTGCTGCCAGGCACTGACGTTATCGCTCAGTATTTCCTGCCAGCCAACGCCCTGGTCGGTGTGGCGGATGGTGCGAAGATCGCGATCGGTGATGTTATCGCTCGTATCCCGCAAGAGACTTCGAAAACTCGAGACATCACCGGTGGTCTGCCGCGTGTTGCCGACTTGTTCGAAGCCCGTCGTCCGAAAGAAGCGTCGATTCTGGCTGAAGTCAGCGGCACCATCGCGTTCGGTAAAGAGACCAAGGGCAAGCGCCGTCTGGTTATCACCCCGAACGACGGTACCGATCCGTACGAAGAGCTGATTCCGAAGTGGCGTCACCTGAACGTGTTTGAAGGCGAACAGGTAAACCGCGGCGAAGTTATCTCCGACGGCCCGAGCGATCCACACGACATCCTGCGTCTGCTGGGTGTGAGTGCGCTGGCCAAGTACATCGTCAACGAGATCCAGGACGTTTACCGTCTGCAAGGCGTGAAGATCAACGACAAGCACATCGAGACCATCCTGCGTCAGATGCTGCGTAAAGTTGAGATCGCTGAATCCGGCGATTCCAGTTTCATCAAGGGCGACCAGATGGAATTGACTCACGTACTGGTAGAGAACGAGCGCTTGAGCGGTGAAGACAAGTTTGTCTCCAAGTTCACTCGCGTTCTGCTGGGTATCACCAAGGCGTCGTTGTCCACCGAATCGTTCATCTCGGCGGCTTCCTTCCAGGAAACCACTCGCGTATTGACCGAAGCGGCGGTAACCGGCAAGCGCGATTACCTGCGCGGCCTGAAAGAGAACGTGGTCGTGGGTCGTCTGATCCCGGCTGGTACCGGTCTGGCTTATCACAGCGAGCGTAAGCGCCGCCGTGATGCAGACAAGCCGTTGCGCGTAAGCGCCAGTGAAGTGGAAGCTGCACTGACCGAAGCGCTGAACTCGAGCGGTAACTGAGTTCTGCGGTAAATGAGTGTGAGGCCCTGGTCACTCCGTTCATCGAATCGAGACAATTTGTCGAGATTGGATGAGTGGGGAGAGCGGGGCCTTGCCTTGACTGGGGGCAAGATCCTCTTTAGACTCTTGTACCCCTAAATTTGGCGGGAACTCGTTCCTGCCATTTTGCTTTTCTTGCAAGACAATAGCGTCGCAAGACAACAGTGGAGCTAGTAGATGGCAACTATCAACCAGCTGGTACGTCAGCCGCGTAAGCGTATCGTCGAGAAATCCGACGTGCCTGCGCTGCAGAACTGCCCGCAACGCCGTGGCGTGTGCACCCGTGTGTACACCACCACGCCGAAAAAACCTAACTCGGCACTGCGTAAAGTATGCCGTGTGCGCCTGACCAACGGTTTCGAGGTTTCCTCGTACATCGGCGGTGAAGGCCACAACCTGCAAGAGCACAGCGTGGTACTGATCCGCGGCGGTCGTGTAAAAGACTTGCCAGGTGTTCGTTACCACACCGTTCGCGGTTCGTTGGATACTTCCGGTGTTAAAGGTCGTAACCAGGGTCGTTCGAAGTACGGTACCAAGCGTCCGAAGTAATCGGCCGTTTTGCAGTTTTTCATTTTATTGAGTCGATAAGAGTAAGGTCGGGCACGCATCCACAGGAGCTGTCCCGGGCTAACCTGAAGACCGTTTGAGGGCTTATCAATGCCAAGACGTCGCGTAGCAGCCAAGCGTGAGATTCTGGACGATCCGAAATACGGAAGCCAAATCCTCGCCAAATTCATGAACCACGTAATGGAAAGCGGCAAGAAAGCCGTTGCCGAGCGTATCGTTTATGGTGCCCTGGATACCGTGAAGGCTCGTAAGGCCGGCACCGATCCCCTGGAACTCTTCGAAAAAGCACTCGACGCCATCGCTCCGCTGGTCGAAGTGAAGTCGCGCCGCGTTGGTGGTGCTACTTACCAGGTTCCGGTCGAGGTTCGTCCTTCCCGTCGTAACGCTCTGGCAATGCGCTGGTTGGTAGACTACGCCCGCAAGCGCGGCGAGAAGTCTATGGCTCTGCGTTTGGCTGGCGAACTGTTGGACGCTGCCGAAGGTAAAGGTGCTGCAGTTAAGAAGCGTGAAGACGTTCACCGTATGGCTGAAGCCAACAAGGCTTTCTCGCACTACCGCTTCTAATTTTAGCGTCACTAATTTTGCGAGGGCTTTATGGCTCGTACAACACCGATTAATCGCTACCGTAACATTGGTATCGTTGCACACGTGGATGCTGGTAAAACCACCACCACTGAGCGCGTCCTTTTTTACACTGGCAAAAGTCACAAAATGGGCGAGGTGCATGACGGCGCCGCGACCACAGACTGGATGGTGCAGGAGCAGGAGCGTGGTATTACCATTACTTCCGCTGCCATTACCGCCTTCTGGCAGGGTTCCGCCAAGCAGCACAAAGACCAGTACCGTTTCAACGTCATCGATACCCCGGGCCACGTAGACTTCACTATTGAAGTTGAGCGTTCCCTGCGTGTACTCGACGGCGCGGTCGTTGTGTTCTGCGGTACTTCCGGCGTTGAGCCTCAGTCCGAAACCGTATGGCGTCAAGCCAACAAGTACGGTGTTCCACGTATCGTTTACGTGAACAAGATGGACCGTGCTGGTGCGAACTTCCTGCGCGTGATCGCTCAGATCAAGCAGCGTCTGGGTCACACTCCGGTGCCTATCCAGCTGGCTATCGGTTCCGAAGACAACTTCCAGGGTCAGATCGATCTGATGACCATGGAAGCCGTTTACTGGAACGACGCCGACAAGGGTATGACTCCTCGTCGTGAAGCCATCCCTGCTGAACTGCAGGAACTGGCTGAAGAGTGGCGCAACAACATGGTTGAGGCTGCGGCCGAAGCCAGCGAAGAGCTGATGAACAAGTACCTTGAAGGTGAAGAGCTCACCATCGAGGAAATCAAGGGTGCTCTGCGTCAGCGTACTATTGCTGGTGAGATCGTTCTGGCTGTTTGCGGTTCTTCCTTCAAGAACAAGGGTGTTCCCCTGGTTCTCGACGCCGTTATCGACTACCTGCCGGCTCCAACCGACATTCCTGCCATCAAGGGTACTGACCCGGATGACGAGGAAAAGCAAATGGAGCGTCATGCAGACGACAACGAGCCGTTCTCGGCTCTGGCGTTCAAGATCGCTACCGACCCATTCGTGGGTACCTTGACTTTCGTCCGTGTTTACTCGGGCGTGTTGGCCTCCGGCGACGGCGTGATCAACTCGGTCAAAGGCAAGAAAGAGCGCGTGGGTCGTATGGTGCAAATGCACGCAAACGCCCGTGAAGAGATCAAGGAAGTGCGCGCTGGTGACATCGCGGCCCTGATCGGCATGAAGGACGTCACCACTGGTGAAACCTTGTGCAACGCTGACAAGCCAATCATCCTCGTTCGCATGGACTTCCCGGAGCCGGTTATTTCGGTTGCCGTAGAACCTAAGACCAAGGATGACCAGGAAAAAATGGGCATCGCTCTGGGCAAACTTGCTCAGGAAGACCCGTCTTTCCGCGTTAAGACTGATGAAGAGACTGGTCAAACGATCATCTCTGGCATGGGCGAGTTGCACCTGGACATCCTGGTTGACCGGATGCGCCGTGAGTTCAACGTCGAAGCCAACATCGGTAAGCCTCAGGTTTCGTATCGTGAGCGCATCACGAAGAATTGCGAAATCGAAGGCAAGTTCGTTCGTCAGTCCGGCGGTCGTGGCCAGTTCGGCCATTGCTGGATCCGTTTTGCTCCTGCTGACGAAGGTCAGGAAGGTCTGCAATTCGTGAACGAAGTAGTGGGTGGTGTGGTTCCTAAGGAATACATCCCGGCTATCCAGAAGGGTATCGAAGAGCAGATGAAGAACGGCGTAGTTGCCGGCTATCCGCTGATCGGCCTGAAGGCTACCGTGTTTGATGGTTCTTACCACGACGTCGACTCGAACGAGATGGCGTTTAAGGTGGCTGCTTCCATGGCGACCAAGCAACTGGCCCAGAAGGGCGGTGGTGAGTTGCTCGAGCCGATCATGGCGGTAGAGGTTGTTACGCCTGAAGACTATATGGGTGACGTGATGGGCGACCTTAACCGTCGTCGCGGCATGATTCTGGGTATGGAAGACACGGTCTCCGGTAAGGTGATCCGTGCTGAAGTTCCGTTGGGCGAGATGTTCGGTTATGCGACCGACGTTCGTTCGATGTCCCAGGGTCGCGCAAGCTACTCTATGGAATTCAAAAAATACAATACAGCTCCGTCGCACATCGTCGAAACTGTAACCAAAAAACAAGGCTGATTCAGTCCTTTAGGCAAGGAGTTAATTGTCGTGGCTAAAGAAAAATTTGATCGTTCCCTACCGCACGTCAACGTTGGCACCATCGGTCACGTTGACCACGGTAAAACCACTCTGACCGCAGCTCTGACTCGCGTTTGCTCCGAAGTTTTCGGTTCCGCAATCGTTGATTTCGATAAAATCGACAGCGCTCCAGAAGAAAAAGCTCGTGGTATCACCATCAACACCGCGCACGTCGAGTACAACTCGAAGATCCGTCACTACGCTCACGTTGACTGCCCTGGTCACGCTGACTACGTGAAGAACATGATCACCGGTGCTGCCCAGATGGACGGCGCGATCCTGGTTTGCTCGGCCGCTGATGGTCCGATGCCACAAACCCGTGAGCACATCCTGCTGTCCCGTCAGGTAGGCGTTCCGTACATCGTGGTTTTCCTGAATAAGGCTGACCTGGTAGACGACGCTGAGCTGCTGGAACTGGTCGAGATGGAAGTTCGCGACCTGCTGTCCACCTACGACTTCCCGGGCGATGACACTCCAATCATCATCGGTTCGGCTCGTATGGCGCTGGAAGGCAAAGACGACAACGAAATGGGCACCACTGCCGTTCGTAAACTGGTTGAAACTCTGGACAGCTACATCCCAGAACCAGAGCGTGCTATCGACAAGCCATTCCTGATGCCAATCGAAGACGTATTCTCGATCTCGGGTCGTGGTACTGTTGTGACTGGTCGTATCGAGCGCGGTATCGTTCGCGTTCAAGATGCACTGGAAATCGTTGGTCTGCGTGACACCACCACCACCACCTGCACTGGTGTTGAAATGTTCCGCAAGCTGCTCGACGAAGGTCGTGCTGGCGAGAACTGCGGCGTTCTGCTGCGTGGTACCAAGCGTGACGACGTTGAGCGTGGCCAGGTTCTGGTTAAGCCGGGTTCGGTTAAGCCGCACACCAAGTTCACCGCAGAAGTTTACGTTCTGAGCAAGGAAGAAGGCGGTCGTCACACTCCGTTCTTCAAAGGCTACCGTCCACAGTTCTACTTCCGTACTACTGACGTGACTGGTAACTGCCAGCTGCCAGAAGGCGTTGAAATGGTAATGCCAGGTGATAACATCCAGATGGAAGTTACCCTGATCAAGACCATCGCAATGGAAGACGGCCTGCGTTTCGCTATCCGTGAAGGCGGTCGTACCGTCGGCGCTGGCGTCGTAGCCAAAATCATCGAGTAAGCATCTCTTTTGAGATAGCTTCGATGCTTTGAAAAGCCCCCGCTCAGCGGGGGCTTTTTTATTGGGTTGACACCCATCTGGGGCGTCTATAGAATTGCGCCTCCTTTTAACGGGCGTATTGCGCCCGGTGGGAATAGCAGCCGGAGTCTGAAATCCAATGCAAAATCAGCAAATCCGTATCAGGTTGAAGGCTTTCGACCATCGCCTGATCGACCAATCAACCCAGGAAATCGTGGAAACCGCGAAACGTACTGGTGCTCAAGTGCGTGGTCCAATTCCACTGCCTACCCGTAAAGAGCGGTTCACCGTTCTGGTCTCCCCGCACGTCAACAAAGACGCGCGTGACCAGTACGAGATCCGTACTCATAAGCGCGTTCTGGACATCGTCCAGCCAACGGATAAAACCGTTGATGCTCTTATGAAGCTTGATCTTGCGGCCGGTGTGGAAGTGCAGATCAGCCTCGGCTAAGACTCGGTCTTAGTCGTGTAACGCTCTGAAATGGGCGGCCATAGCGGGTGAAAGCCCCGTACACTCATGAGGTTTACAACATGACTATTGGTGTAGTCGGTCGTAAATGCGGTATGACCCGTATTTTCACCGAAGAAGGTGTCTCCATTCCGGTCACGGTCATTGAGATCGAACCGAATCGCGTCACCCAGTTCAAAACTGAAGAGACCGATGGCTATCGTGCAGTGCAAGTCACTGTCGGCGAGCGTCGTGCTTCGCGTGTAACAGCAGCTCAGGCTGGCCACTTCGCTAAAGCGAACGTTGCCGCTGGTCGTACCGTAATGGAATTCCGCCTTGAAGAAGGCGAGTACCAGGCCGGCGATCTGATCAACGCTGAAATCTTCGCCGCTGGTCAACTGGTTGATGTAACCGGTCAGTCCAAGGGTAAAGGCTTCCAGGGTACGATCAAGCGTTGGAATTTCCGCGGGCAAGATAACACCCACGGTAACTCCGTATCCCACCGCGTTCCAGGCTCTATCGGCCAGTGCCAGACTCCTGGTCGTGTATTCAAGGGCAAAAAAATGTCCGGTCATATGGGCGCTGAGCGCGTGACCGTGCAGTCCCTCGAAGTAGTGCGCGTGGACGCTGAACGCAATCTGTTGTTGGTCAAGGGCGCTGTTCCTGGCGCTACTGGCGGCAACTTGGTTGTACGTCCAGCAGCCAAGGCTCGCGGTTAAGGGGAAGCTGACATGCAATTAAATGTAAATGACGCTCAAGCGATCGAAGTTTCCGAACTGACATTTGGCGGCGAATTCAACGAGACGCTGGTTCACCAAGCAGTCGTAGCCTACATGGCTGGCGGTCGTCAGGGTTCCAAGCAGCAAAAGACCCGTTCCGACGTTCGTGGTGGCGGTAAGCGCCCATGGCGTCAGAAAGGTACTGGCCGTGCTCGTGCCGGTACTATCCGTAGCCCAATCTGGCGTGGCGGCGGTACCACTTTCGCAGCTCGTCCTCAGGATCACTCCCAGAAGCTGAACAAGAAGATGTATCGCGCAGCAATGCGTTCCATCCTTGCTGAGCTGGTGCGTACTGATCGTCTGGTCGTGGTTCAGGATTTCGCCGTTGAAACGCCGAAAACCAAAGACCTGCTGGGCAAACTGAACAACATGAGCCTGACCGACGTTCTGATCGTGTCCGACGCTGTTGATCAGAACCTGTACCTGGCTGCTCGTAACCTGCCACACGTAGATGTACGTGACGTGCAAGGTTCCGATCCAGTTAGTCTGATCGCATACGACAAGGTGTTGATCACCGTGTCGGCCGTGAAGAAATTCGAGGAGCTGCTGGGATGAACCAGGAACGCGTATTTAAAGTTCTGCTTGGCCCGCACGTTTCCGAGAAGGCTACGGTTCTGGCAGACAAGAAAGGCCAGTTCGTTTTCAAGGTTGCTACCGACGCAACCAAGCTGGAAATCAAGAAGGCCGTCGAAAGCCTGTTCAGCGTGAAAGTAGAGCGTGTTACTACCCTGAATGTTCTGGGTAAGAGCAAGCGCACTGCTCGCGGTCTGGGCAAGCGTAATGACTGGAAGAAGGCAGTTATCTCCCTTCAGCCAGGCCAAGATCTCGATTTCAGCAGCAGTGCTGAGTAAGGAAGGGGTGCATCATGGCAATCGTTAAATGCAAACCGACTTCCCCTGGCCGCCGTTTTGTGGTCAAGGTGGTCAACCAGGAGCTGCATAAAGGCGCTCCTCACGCACCGCTGCTCGAGAAGAAATCGAAGACTGGTGGTCGTAACAACAATGGCCGTATTACCACTCGTCACATCGGTGGTGGTCATAAGCAGCATTACCGTATGGTCGATTTCCGTCGCAACGACAAAGATGGCATCGTCGCCACTGTCGAGCGTATCGAATACGATCCAAACCGTACTGCTCACATCGCACTGCTCTGCTACGCAGACGGCGAGCGCCGCTACATCATCGCCCCTAAAGGCGTGAGTGCTGGCGACCAGCTGATCGCAGGCGCTCTGGCTCCAATCAAGCCAGGCAACGCCCTGCAACTGCGCAACATTCCAGTCGGTTCTACCGTACACGGCATCGAATTGAAGCCAGGTAAAGGCGCTCAGATCGCTCGTTCCGCTGGTGCTTCGGCTCAGCTGATCGCTCGTGAAGGCGTGTACGTTACCCTGCGTCTGCGTTCCGGTGAAATGCGTAAAGTCCTGGCTGAATGCCGTGCGACCCTGGGCGAAGTCTCGAACTCCGAGCACAGCCTGCGTTCGCTGGGTAAAGCTGGTGCCAAACGCTGGCGTGGCGTTCGCCCAACCGTTCGTGGTGTTGCCATGAACCCGGTTGACCACCCACATGGTGGTGGTGAAGGTCGTACCTCTGGTGGTCGTCATCCGGTATCGCCATGGGGCTTCCCGACTAAGGGCGCGAAGACTCGTGGTAATAAGCGTACCGACAAAATGATCGTCCGTCGTCGCAAGTAAATAGAGGGATACGACAGTGCCACGTTCTCTGAAAAAAGGTCCTTTTATCGATCTTCACCTACTGAAGAAGATCGAAGTGGCGGCGGAAAAGAACGATCGCAAACCGGTGAAAACCTGGTCGCGTCGTTCGATGATCCTGCCACAAATGGTCGGTCTGACCATCGCAGTACACAACGGTCGTCAGCACGTCCCAGTTCTCGTGAACGAAGACATGGTCGGCCACAAACTGGGCGAGTTCGCCGGTACCCGCACTTATCGCGGGCACGTGGCAGACAAGAAAGCCAAGCGTTAAGGGGTTAGGAAATGGAAGTAGCCGCTAAGTTGTCGGGCGCTCGAATCTCCGCCCAGAAAGCCCGCTTGGTCGCCGACCAGATCCGCGGGAAGAAGGTGGGCGAAGCGCTCAACCTGTTGGCTTTCAGCAGTAAGAAAGCCGCCGAGATCATGAAGAAAGTGCTGGAGTCGGCCGTAGCCAACGCCGAGCATAACGAAGGCGCAGACGTTGATGACCTGAAGGTCAGCACTGTTTTCGTCAACGAAGGGCGTTCGCTGAAGCGCATCATGCCACGTGCCAAAGGCCGTGCTGATCGCATCGTCAAGCGGTCTTGCCATATCACTGTCAAGGTTGCTGACAAGTAACGGAGTCGAAGAGATGGGTCAGAAAGTACATCCCATTGGCATTCGCCTGGGAATCGTCAAGGAGCACACCTCCGTCTGGTACGCAGACGGTCGGACTTATGCGGACTATTTGCTCGCAGATCTGAAGGTGCGTGAGTATCTCCAAGACAAACTAAAAAGCGCGTCCGTAAGCCGTATCGATATCCATCGTCCGGCCCAAACTGCACGTATCACCATCCACACCGCTCGTCCAGGTATCGTTATCGGGAAGAAAGGTGAAGATGTTGAGAAACTGCGTCAGGACCTGACCAAGCAAATGGGTGTGCCTGTGCACATCAATATCGAAGAGATCCGCAAGCCGGAACTCGACGGTATGCTGGTTGCGCAGAGCGTAGCTCAGCAGCTGGAGCGTCGCGTAATGTTCCGTCGCGCTATGAAGCGCGCCGTACAGAACGCCATGCGCATTGGTGCCAAAGGCATCAAAATCCAAGTGAGCGGTCGTCTCGGCGGTGCTGAAATTGCACGTACTGAATGGTATCGCGAAGGTCGTGTGCCATTGCACACCCTGCGTGCCGACATCGACTATGCCAACTACGAAGCTCACACCACTTACGGTGTGATCGGTGTAAAGGTTTGGATCTTCAAAGGCGAAGTAATTGGTGGTCGCCAAGAAGAACTGAAACCACAAGCACCAGCGCCTCGTAAAAAAGCTGCTAAGTAAGGGGTACGCCAAATGTTGCAACCAAAGCGTACGAAGTTCCGCAAGCAAATGACTGGTCACAACCGTGGCCTGGCATTGCGCGGTAGCAAAGTCAGCTTCGGCGAGTTCGCGCTGAAGTCTGTTGCTCGTGGTCGTCTCACCGCTCGTCAGATCGAGTCAGCGCGTCGTGCTCTGACCCGTCACGTAAAACGTGGCGGCAAGATCTGGATCCGTGTATTCCCGGACAAGCCTATTTCCAAGAAGCCACTCGAAGTTCGGATGGGTAAAGGTAAGGGTAACGTCGAATACTGGGTTGCCCAGATTCAGCCAGGCAAAGTCCTGTATGAAATCGAGGGTGTTTCTGAAGAGCTGGCGCGTGAGGCTTTCGCCCTGGCTGCTGCAAAGCTGCCGCTCGCCACCTCCTTTGTTAAACGGACGGTGATGTGATGAAAGCGAATGAACTTCGTGAAAAATCCGCACAGCAGCTGAACGAGCAACTGCTCGGCTTGCTGCGCGACCAGTTCAATCTGCGTATGCAGAAAGCAACTGGCCAGTTGGGGCAGTCTCATCTGCTCTCGCAAGTTAAGCGTGACATCGCTCGCGTGAAGACTGTGCTCAACCAGCAGGCAGGTAAGTAATCATGGCTGAAGCCGAAAAAACTGTCCGTACGCTGACTGGCCGTGTTGTCAGCGACAAGATGGACAAAACCATCACCGTTCTGATCGAGCGTCGCGTTAAGCACCCGATCTACGGTAAATACGTTAAGCGTTCGACTAAGCTGCACGCGCACGACGAAACCAATCAGTGCCACATCGGCGACAAAGTCACTATTCGTGAAACTCGTCCTTTGGCCAAGACCAAGTCTTGGGCGCTGGTTGATGTTCTCGAACGCGCTGTGGAAGTCTAAGGACTAGGGGTCGGAGAAATTATATGATTCAGACTCAATCCATGCTCGATGTGGCCGATAACAGCGGCGCTCGCCGTGTTATGTGCATCAAGGTGCTGGGTGGCTCCCATCGTCGTTACGCTGGTATCGGTGACATCATCAAAGTTACCGTGAAGGAAGCAATTCCTCGCGGTAAAGTGAAAAAAGGCCAAGTGATGACTGCTGTTGTAGTCCGCACTCGTCACGGCGTACGTCGTGCTGATGGCTCCATTATCCGCTTTGATGGCAACGCTGCTGTTCTTCTGAACAACAAGCAAGAGCCGATCGGCACCCGTATCTTTGGGCCAGTGACCCGTGAACTTCGTACTGAGAAGTTCATGAAGATCGTCTCGCTCGCCCCAGAAGTGCTGTAAGGAGATCCGACATGCAAAAGATTCGTCGTGACGACGAGATCATCGTGATCGCCGGCAAAGACAAAGGTAAGCGCGGTAAGGTGCTTAAGGTTCTCGCTAACAACCGTTTGGTTATTGGTGGTCTGAACCTGGTCAAGCGTCATACCAAGCCTAACCCGATGTCGGGCGTGCAGGGCGGTATCGTCGAAAAAGAAGCTCCACTGGATGCTTCTAACGTCGCCATTTTCAACGGCGAAACCAACAAGGCTGACCGCGTTGGTTTCAAAGTAGAAGACGGCAAGAAAATTCGTGTCTTCAAGTCGACCCAAAAAGCGGTTGATGCTTGAACACTGCTAGGTAGATGAGACCATGGCACGACTAAAAGAGATTTACCGGAAGGAAATTGCTCCGAAACTTAAGGAAGAACTTAAGCTTTCGAACGTGATGGAAGTTCCGCGCGTTACCAAAATCACCCTGAACATGGGTCTGGGCGAAGCGATCGGCGACAAAAAAGTCATCGAGCACGCTGTTGCTGACCTGGAAAAGATCACCGGCCAGAAAGTCGTTGTGACCTACGCTCGCAAATCCATCGCTGGCTTTAAAGTCCGTGAAGGTTGGCCGATCGGCGTCAAAGTGACCCTGCGCCGTGAGCGTATGTACGAGTTCCTGGATCGTCTGCTGTCGATCTCCCTGCCTCGGGTTCGCGACTTCCGCGGCCTGAATGCCAAGTCCTTCGATGGTCGTGGCAACTACAGCATGGGCGTGAAAGAGCAGATCATCTTCCCGGAAATCGACTACGACAAGATCGATGCTCTCCGCGGTCTGGACATCACCCTGACCACCACTGCCAAGAACGATGATGAAGGCCGCGCTCTGCTGCGTGCGTTCAAATTCCCGTTCCGCAACTGATTGGAGTAGGACCATGGCCAAGATGAGCATGAAAAACCGCGAGCTGAAGCGTCAGCTCACGGTTGCCAAGTACGCCAAGAAGCGTGCAGCACTGAAAGCTATCATCGTTGATCTGAACGCAAGTCCAGAAGCGCGTTGGGAAGCTACAGTAGCCCTGCAGAAGCAGCCACGTGACGCAAGCGCTTCGCGCATGCGTAACCGCTGCCGCCTGACCGGTCGTCCACACGGCGTTTACCGCAAGTTCGGCCTCGGCCGTAACAAGCTGCGTGAAGCTGCCATGCGTGGTGACGTACCGGGTCTGGTTAAAGCCAGCTGGTAAGTACTGTCAAAGTCTCGGTGTCCAGGATCGCAAGATCCTGACCACCGGTGGCCTTGAATCTGAATCAAGCCCCTTTTGGGGCTTGATTCATTTCTGGGGTGTGTCTAGAATACCCGGCTCGCCTGAGCCCGTGTTTTTCATGCTCGGAGATTCTCGGCGACACGTAATAGCCGCAAGGCTAATTTTTTTGTATTAGGAGCGTCTAGCCCATGAGTATGCAGGACCCGTTAGCGGACATGCTAACTCGTATCCGTAATGCCCAGATGGCTGAAAAGTCCGTCGTAAGCATGCCATCTTCCACGTTGAAGGTAGCTGTTGCCAAAGTCCTGAAGGACGAAGGTTACATTGCGGGTTATCAGATCAGCAGCGAAATCAAACCACTGCTGTCCATCGAGCTGAAGTACTTCGAAGGCCGTCCGGTTATCGAAGAAGTGAAGCGCGTTAGCCGTCCAGGCCTGCGTCAGTACAAGTCCGTCGATGATCTGCCAAAAGTTCGTGGCGGTCTCGGTGTGTCTATCGTCTCCACCAACAAGGGTGTGATGACTGATCGTGCTGCGCGCGCTGCCGGTGTCGGCGGCGAAGTTCTTTGCACTGTGTTCTAAGGGGGGATAAGCATGTCTCGCGTCGCTAAGAACCCCGTTAAGCTGCCAGCCGGTGTCGAAGTAAAATTCGCAGGCCAACAGCTTTCGGTGAAGGGTGCCAAGGGCACTCTCGAACTGAACATCCATTCGTCCGTTGAGATCGTTGAAGAAGCTGGTGAGCTGCGTTTCGCTGCTCGCAATGGCGATCAACAGACTCGCGCAATGGCTGGTACCACTCGTGCGTTGGTAAACAACATGGTCCAAGGCGTAAGCCAAGGCTTCGAGCGCAAGCTCCAGCTGGTCGGTGTTGGTTACAAAGCGCAAGCAAAAGGCACAGTGCTGAACCTGGCTCTTGGCTTCTCGCACCCAGTGGATTACGAACTGCCGGAAGGCATCACCGCTGAGACTCCTAGCCAGACCGATATCCTGATCAAGGGCATCGACAAGCAGCTGGTAGGTCAAGTGGCCGCCGAGATCCGCGACTTCCGTCCACCAGAGCCGTACAAAGGCAAAGGTGTGCGCTACGCGGACGAAGTCGTCCGTCGTAAAGAAGCCAAGAAGAAGTAGGGCATAGCAAATGACCGACAAAAAAGTTACTCGACTGCGTCGCGCTCGCAAAGCACGCCTGAAAATGCACGAACTCGAAGTCGTGCGTCTCTGCGTGTTCCGCTCTTCGCAGCACATCTACGCCCAGGTCATTTCGGCCGACGGCAACAAAGTCCTGGCAAGCGCCTCGACTTTGGATAAAGAACTGCGTGATGGTGCCACCGGCAACATCGACGCGGCCACTAAGGTTGGCCAGCTGGTCGCTACGCGTGCTAAGGCCGCTGGCGTCTCGCAAGTGGCTTTCGACCGCTCTGGCTTCAAGTACCACGGCCGCGTTAAAGCGCTGGCTGATGCTGCTCGTGAAGCTGGGCTGGAGTTCTAAGTTATGTCAAATAACGACCAAAAGCGCGACGAAGGCTACATCGAGAAGCTGGTTCAAGTTAACCGCGTAGCCAAAACCGTTAAAGGCGGCCGTATCTTCACTTTCACCGCGTTGACCGTGGTTGGTGATGGTAAGGGCCGTGTTGGCTTCGGCCGTGGCAAGTCGCGTGAAGTGCCTGCTGCGATCCAGAAGGCAATGGAAGCTGCTCGCCGCAACATGATCCAGGTTGATCTGAACGGCACTACTCTGCAGTACGCAATGAAGTCCGCTCACGGCGCTTCGAAGGTGTACATGCAGCCTGCTTCTGAAGGTACCGGTATCATCGCTGGCGGCGCTATGCGTGCTGTCCTCGAAGTTGCTGGCGTTCAGAACGTTCTGGCCAAGTGCTACGGCTCGACTAACCCTGTAAACGTGGTTCACGCCACTTTCAAGGGTTTGAAAGCAATGCAGTCTCCTGAATCCATTGCCGCCAAGCGTGGCAAAAGCGTCAAGGAGATCTTCTGATCATGGCTACCGTAAAAGTAACGCTGATCAAAAGCATGACCGGCCGCATCCCTAACCACAAACTGTGCGTTAAGGGTCTGGGTCTGCGTCGCATCGGTCACACTGTAGAAGTCCAGGATACTCCCGAGAATCGCGGGATGATCAACAAGGCTTACTACATGCTGCGTGTCGAGGGTTAATCGATGAAACTCAATGATCTGAGTCCAGCGCCGGGTTCCCGTCGCGAAAAGCATCGTCCGGGCCGTGGTATCGGTAGCGGTTTGGGTAAGACTGGTGGCCGTGGTCACAAGGGTCAGACCTCCCGCTCCGGTGGCACCATTGCTCCAGGCTTTGAAGGCGGTCAACAGCCGCTGCATCGTCGCCTGCCGAAGTTCGGTTTCGTTTCCCTGAAGGCCATGGATCGCGCAGAAGTGCGTCTGTCCGAGCTGGCTAAAGTGGAAGGCGACATCGTCACCGTGCAGTCCCTGAAAGATGCCAACGTGATCAACGTCAACGTACAGCGTGTGAAAATCATGCTGTCCGGTGAAGTGACTCGCGCTGTCACTATCGGCAAGGGAATCGGCGCCACCAAAGGTGCGCGTGCGGCTATCGAAGCAGCTGGCGGCAAGTTCGAGGAATAAATGGCTAAGCAAGGTGCTCTCTCTGCGCTCGGCAAAGGCGGTATGTCTGAACTCTGGGCTCGTCTGCGTTTTCTGTTCCTGGCGATTATCGTCTACCGAATAGGCGCACACATCCCGGTTCCAGGTATCAACCCGGACCGACTCGCGGACCTGTTTCGACAGAATGAGGGGACCATTCTTAGCTTGTTCAACATGTTTTCCGGCGGCGCGCTGGAACGGATGAGCATCTTTGCACTGGGGATCATGCCGTACATCTCGGCATCGATCATCATGCAACTGATGACAGCCGTCAGCCCGCAGCTGGAGCAGTTGAAGAAGGAAGGTGAAGCTGGCCGTCGCAAGATCAGCCAGTACACCCGCTACGGCACTGTCGTCCTCGCTCTCGTCCAGGCCATTGGCATGTCCATTGGTCTGGCGGGGCAGGGCGTTGCGTTCACTGGTGACTTTGGCTTCCATTTCGTCGCGGTATCCACGTTTGTGGCTGGTGCGATGTTCATGATGTGGCTGGGTGAGCAGATTACTGAGCGTGGTGTTGGCAACGGTATCTCGATGTTGATTTTTTCGGGTATCGTCGCCGGTCTTCCGAGAGCGATCGGGCAGTCTTTCGAGTCTGCGCGTCAGGGTGATATCAACATCTTCGCCCTGGTTGCCATCGGTTTGCTGGCAGTAGCGATTATCGGTTTCGTGGTGTTCATTGAGCGTGGTCAGCGTCGTATTGCTGTTCACTACGCCAAGCGTCAGCAGGGCCGCAAGGTCTTCGCTGCGCAGACCAGCCACTTGCCGCTGAAGGTGAACATGGCCGGTGTTATTCCGGCTATTTTCGCGAGCAGCATTTTGCTGTTCCCGGCTTCGTTGGGTGCCTGGTTCGGTCAGTCTGAAGGTATGGGCTGGTTGCAGGACATCTCGCAGTCGATCGCTCCTGGTCAGCCGTTGAATATTCTGCTGTTTAGTGCAGGGATTATTTTCTTCTGCTTCTTCTATACGGCGTTGATGTTCAATCCGAAAGACGTAGCGGAAAACCTGAAGAAGTCCGGTGCCTTTATTCCGGGCATCCGTCCAGGTGAGCAGTCTGCGCGCTACATTGATGGCGTTCTGACTCGCTTGACCATGTTCGGTGCTCTTTACATGACGGCCGTCTGCCTGTTGCCCCAGTTCCTGGTGGTTGCAGCCAACGTACCGTTCTACCTTGGCGGGACCTCGTTGCTGATCGTCGTCGTGGTTGTGATGGACTTCATGTCCCAAGTACAATCGCACCTCGTTTCGCACCAGTACGAATCCCTGATGAAGAAAGCCAACCTGAAGGGTTACGGCAGCGGCATGCTGCGCTGACCCATAAGGTTCGAGGAGTTGGTGATGAAAGTTCGTGCATCGGTGAAAAAGCTGTGCCGTAACTGCAAGATTATTCGCCGCGAAGGTGTTGTTCGAGTAATTTGCAGCGCGGAACCGCGTCACAAACAGCGCCAAGGCTGAGTGTGATTGTGCTTCAAGCCCGGTAGCTAGTGCGCTACCGGGTTGATTATTTGTTATTACAGCGATATTATCTCGCGCCCTATTTCTTGGCTTCCGGGGCGTAGGTAGCTGTCAATTGGAGTCCCACTGAATGGCCCGTATTGCAGGCGTTAACATTCCAGATAACAAGCATACTGTTATCTCGCTGACCTACATCTATGGTGTTGGTCGCACTACTGCACAGAAAATTTGTGCAGAGACTGGGGTAAACCCAGCAGCAAAGATCAAAGATCTGAGCGACGAGCAAATTGAACAGCTGCGTGGCGAAGTGGCGAAGTTCACCACTGAAGGTGACCTGCGTCGCGAAATCAACATGAAAATCAAGCGCTTGATGGACCTCGGTTGCTATCGCGGTCTGCGTCATCGTCGCGGTCTTCCAGTACGCGGTCAGCGTACCAAGACCAACGCGCGTACCCGTAAAGGTCCGCGTAAGCCGATCCGCAAGTAATCGCCCCAGCGAATCGACAGGAATTTAATCATGGCAAAACCTGCTGCTCGTCCTCGTAAAAAAGTTAAAAAGACAGTGGTTGATGGCATCGCCCACATCCATGCATCTTTTAACAACACCATCGTGACCATCACCGACCGTCAAGGTAACGCTCTTTCCTGGGCTACCTCCGGTGGTTCGGGTTTCCGCGGTTCCCGCAAGTCCACCCCGTTTGCTGCTCAGGTAGCTGCTGAACGTGCTGGTCAAGCTGCGCTGGAATACGGCCTGAAAAACCTCGACGTCAACGTCAAAGGTCCAGGTCCAGGTCGTGAATCCGCAGTCCGCGCTTTGAACGGCTGTGGCTACAAGATCGCCAGCATCACCGACGTGACGCCAATCCCGCACAACGGGTGCCGTCCGCCGAAGAAGCGCCGCGTGTAATCCAGGAGATTGTAAAGAATGGCTCGTTACATTGGTCCAAAATGCAAACTCGCTCGTCGCGAAGGCACCGATCTCTTCCTGAAGAGCGGCGTGCGCGCGATCGAATCGAAGTGCAACATTGAAGCAGCACCTGGTATCCACGGCCAACGCCGCGGTCGCCAGTCCGACTACGGCACCCAACTGCGTGAAAAGCAGAAGGTCCGTCGTATCTACGGCGTTCTCGAGCGTCAATTCAGCGGCTACTACAAAGAAGCTGCTGGCAAGAAAGGTGCAACCGGTGAAAACCTGCTGCAACTGCTCGAATGCCGTCTGGACAACGTTGTATACCGTATGGGCTTTGGTTCGACTCGTGCCGAATCCCGTCAGCTGGTATCGCACAAGTCGATCAGCGTAAACGGTCAGACCGTTAACGTTCCGTCCTACCAGGTTCGTGCTGGTGACGTGGTCGCTGTTCGCGAGAAAGCAAAAAATCAACTTCGCATTGTCCAAGCTCTCGATCTGTGTGCCCAACGTGGCCGCGTAGAATGGGTAGAAGTAGACACTGAGAAGAAGTCGGGCGTTTTCAAGAACGTTCCAGCTCGCAGTGATCTGTCCGCCGACATCAACGAAAGCCTGATTGTCGAGCTCTACTCCAAGTAAGGGCTAGAAAATAGGTGCATCCATGCAGATTTCGGTAAATGAGTTCCTGACACCCCGCCACATTGATGTGCAGGTTGTCAGTCCAACCCGCGCCAAGATCACTCTCGAGCCTCTCGAGCGTGGCTTTGGCCATACCCTGGGCAACGCGCTGCGCCGCATCCTGTTGTCCTCAATGCCCGGCTGTGCAGTAGTCGAGGCCGAGATTGACGGTGTGCTCCACGAGTACAGCGCCATCGAAGGTGTACAGGAAGACGTAATTGAAATCCTGTTGAACCTTAAAGGTCTGGCTATCAAGCTGCACGGTCGTGACGAAGTTACGCTGACCTTGTCGAAGAAGGGTTCGGGGGTGGTTACCGCTGCCGATATTCAGCTGGATCATGATGTCGAGATCGTTAATCCCGATCACGTAATCGCTAACCTGGCGTCTAACGGCGCCCTGAACATGAAGCTCGTAGTAGCTCGTGGTCGTGGTTATGAACCGGCAGACTCGCGTCAGAGCGATGAAGACGAAAGCCGCAGCATCGGTCGCTTGCAGCTTGACTCTTCGTTCAGCCCGGTTCGCCGTATCGCATACGTGGTGGAAAACGCCCGTGTCGAGCAGCGTACTAACCTGGACAAGCTGGTTATTGATCTGGAAACCAACGGTACTCTGGATCCTGAAGAGGCAATTCGCCGCGCTGCAACCATCCTGCAACAGCAGTTGGCTGCGTTCGTCGACCTCAAGGGTGACAGTGAGCCAGTGGTTGTCGAGCAGGAAGACGAGATCGATCCGATCCTGCTTCGCCCGGTTGACGATCTGGAACTGACTGTACGTTCGGCTAACTGCCTTAAGGCGGAAAACATCTACTACATCGGTGACCTGATTCAGCGTACCGAAGTAGAGCTGTTGAAGACTCCGAACCTGGGCAAGAAATCCTTGACTGAAATCAAGGACGTTCTGGCCTCCCGCGGTCTGTCCCTCGGCATGCGCCTCGACAACTGGCCGCCTGCAAGTCTTAAGAAGGACGACAAGGCGACTGCCTGATCGTCGTAATCACCGAACGTAGTGTTTGGTAAGGAATGAACCATGCGTCATCGTAAAAGTGGTCGTCACCTGAGCCGCACCAGCTCGCACCGCAAGGCCATGTTCCAAAACATGGCGGTGTCGCTGTTCGAGCACGAGCTGATCAAAACTACTCTGCCAAAAGCTAAAGAACTGCGCCGCGTTGCCGAGCCGCTGATCACTTTGGCCAAGATAGATAGCGTTGCTAACCGCCGTCTGGCTTTCGACCGTACTCGTTCGAAAGCTATCGTTGGTAAGCTCTTCAACGACCTGGGCAAGCGTTACGCTACCCGTGAGGGTGGCTACCTGCGCATCCTCAAGTGCGGTTTCCGCGCTGGCGACAACGCGCCTATGGCGTACGTCGAGTTGGTTGATCGTGCTACTGCCGGCGAAGCTGTATCTGCCGAGTAAGACGTCAGTCTGAAACAAAGGACCGGGCCTAGTGCCCGGTTTTTTGTGCCTGTAAGAAACGCACCGTTTGTACAAGCGTCTCCTTCGTCCACATCGGCATTATGTGATGGGGATGATTATTAGTTTTCTCTATCGATGTCTGCAAGTTAATGAATTTGTAGCTGTCATATTGATGATCAATACTCCCTCTCAGCCGATAGCCGGCAGTTCAAGACCGACAGAGGAAGGAAGATCGCATGAGCCAAAACAAAACGCTTACCACCGCCAGTGGCGCTCCTGTTGCCGATAACCAGAATTCCCGTTCCGCCGGCCCTCGTGGCCCGCTGCTGCTCGACGACTTTCACCTGATCGAGAAGCTTGCCCACTTCAACCGTGAAAACATCCCTGAGCGCCGTGTACACGCCAAAGGCTCGGGTGCCTACGGTACGTTCACCGTGACACGCGATATCACTCAATACACCAGCGCGAAGCTGTTTGAGGCAGTTGGCAAGCAAACCCCGACTTTCCTGCGGTTTTCCACCGTGGGTGGCGAGCGTGGTTCGGCCGATACCGAGCGTGATCCGCGCGGGTTCGCTTTGAAGTTCTACACCGAGGAAGGCAATTGGGACATCGTCGGCAACAACACGCCCGTGTTCTTCATTCGTGATCCGCTGAAGTTTCCGGACTTTATCCACACCCAGAAGCGTTTGCCGCAAAGCAACCTGAAGAGTGCCCAGGCGATGTGGGACTTCTGGTCGCATTCGCCCGAGGCGCTGCACCAGGTCACCATTCTGTTCTCAGATCGGGGTATTCCTGATGGATACCGCCACATGCATGGCTTCGGCAGCCACACTTACAGCCTCATCAACGCTCAAGGTGAGCGTCACTGGGTGAAGTGGCACTACAAGACCAAACAGGGGATCAAGAACCTTGCTCCTGCCGAGGCGGCGCGCCTGGCGGGTGCTGATCCGGATTACGCCCAGCGCGACCTGTTCAATGCCATTGAGCAGGGTGATTTCCCGAAATGGCGCGTGTGCATTCAGATCATGAGCGAGGCCCAGGCGGCGGAGCACTACGAGAACCCGTTTGATGTCACCAAAACCTGGTCGCAGAAAGAGTTTCCACTGATTGAAGTCGGAGAGTTGGAACTCAATCGCAATCCGCAGAACTACTTCGCGGAAGTCGAGCAAGCGGCGTTCGGTCCCAGCAATATGGTCCCGGGCGTTGGTCTGTCACCGGATCGTATGCTGCAAGGTCGGGTCTTCGCCTACGCGGACGCTCATCGCTACCGTGTCGGCACCAATCACCAGCAGTTGCCAGTCAATGCTGCGCGCAGTCCGGTCAACAGTTACCAGCGTGATGGTTCGATGGCTTTTGGCTGCAATGGCGGTGCGACACCGAACTACGAGCCGAACAGCTATGTCGAGTCGCCGAAGCAGGCGCCTCGTTACGCAGAGCCGGCGTTAGCCCTCAATGGTGCCGCCGATCGTTACGACCACCGTGAGGACACTGATTACTACAGTCATGCCGGCGCGTTGTTCCGCTTGATGACTGAAGAGCAGAAATCACTGCTGGTCGGCAACATCGCCGGTGCGATGGCCGGTGTGTCGAGTGATGTGGTTGATCGCCAGCTGCAACATTTCTACAGGGCTGACCCTGCGTATGGAGAAGCAATCGCAAAGCTGCTCAACGTACAGCTTAACGAAGTCTAAATGAGAAGCAGAACCGCCCTTGTTTGGGCGGTTTTTTGCGTTATTTCAGCCGGTTTTCTCAGAATATCTTCGCTTTTATTGCGTCTTGCGAGTGACGATAAGGGCATGTTGGTTCAAACTACAACTTTCAAGCAGGGAGATGTAGGGCGATGCAAGGCCACCCAGATGTGATCGATTACCTCAACACGTTGCTGACCGGCGAACTGGCCGCGCGTGATCAATATTTCGTCCACTCGCGGATGTATGAGGACTGGGGTTTCACCAAGCTCTACGAACGAATCAACCACGAGATGGAAGAGGAAGCAGGGCACGCTGATGCCCTGATGCGCCGGATTCTGATGCTCGAGGGCACGCCGCGGATGCGTCCGGACGATCTCGATGTCGGCACCACAGTCACCGAGATGCTCGAAGCGGATTTGCGCCTGGAATACAAGGTGCGGGCTGCGCTGTGCAAGGGCATCAAGCTCTGCGAGCAACACAAGGACTATGTCAGCCGCGAAATGCTGCGGGTCCAGTTACATGACACCGAAGAAGATCACACCTACTGGCTCGAGAAGCAGTTGGGGCTGATCAAGTTGATCGGGCTTGAGAACTACCTGCAATCCCACACCTGATTGCATAGGGGGGGAAGCCCCAACGTCTTTTGTAGGAGCGAGCTTGCTCGCGAAAAATCTGAAGGCGCTGCGTTATCGTTTACGGCCTTCGTCGGAACGCAGCCCGGAGCAAGCTCGCTCCTACAGATACAAAAAAGCCCCTGTCACTGATGAAGTGACAGGGGCTTTTTCATGGGGCCCGGTTAAGCCCTATCACGTTCCAGCAGCGGCTTGAGGTAGTAACCGGTATGAGATTGCTTCATCTCTGACACTTCCTCCGGCGTGCCGACGGCAATGATCTGCCCGCCCTTGGAACCACCCTCCGGACCCAGGTCCACCAGCCAGTCAGCGGTCTTGATCACGTCCAGGTTGTGTTCGATCACTACCACTGTGTTGCCGTGGTCGCGTAGGCGATGCAGCACGTCCAGCAGTTGCTGGATATCCGCGAAGTGCAGCCCTGTGGTGGGTTCGTCGAGGATGTACAGGGTCTTGCCGGTATCACGCTTGGACAGTTCGCGGGACAGTTTCACCCGCTGGGCTTCACCACCGGACAGCGTGGTCGCCGATTGCCCCAGCTTGATGTACGACAGGCCGACGTCCATCAACGTTTGCAGCTTGCGCGCCAGGGCCGGTACGGCATCGAAGAACACCCGCGCTTCCTCGATGGTCATCTCGAGGGTTTCGTGGATGCTCTTGCCCTTGTACTTGATCTCCAGGGTCTCGCGGTTGTAGCGCTTGCTCTTGCACACGTCGCACGGCACGTAGATGTCCGGCAGGAAGTGCATCTCGACCTTGATCAGGCCGTCGCCCTGACAAGCCTCGCAGCGGCCGCCCTTGACGTTGAAGGAGAAGCGCCCCGGCCCGTAGCCCCGGGAGCGGGACTCCGGTACGCCGGCGAACAACTCGCGGATCGGTGTGAACAATCCGGTGTAGGTCGCCGGGTTGGAACGCGGTGTACGGCCAATCGGGCTCTGGTCGATGTCGACGACCTTGTCCAGGTGCTCCAGGCCCTTGATGCTGTCGTGGGCGGCAGCTTCGAGCGTGGTCGCGCCGTTCAGCGCCGTGGCGCTCAGCGGGAACAGGGTGTTGTTGATCAGCGTCGATTTGCCAGAGCCGGACACGCCGGTCACACAGGTCAGCAGGCCGATTGGAATTTCCAGGTCGACATTGCGCAGGTTGTTGCCACGTGCGCCCTTGAGCGACAGCGTCAGCTTCTTGTTGCGTGGTGTGCGCTTGGCCGGGACTTCGATCTTTACCCGGCCCGACAGGTATTTGCCCGTCAGCGAGTCCGGGTGCGCCATGACCTCGGCCGGTGTGCCTTCGGCGACGATATGCCCGCCGTGCACGCCAGCGCCCGGGCCGATGTCCACCACGTAGTCGGCAAGACGGATCGCGTCTTCGTCGTGCTCGACCACGATCACCGTGTTACCGATGTCGCGCAGGTGCTTGAGGGTGCCCAGCAGCCGGTCGTTATCGCGCTGGTGCAGGCCGATGGACGGTTCGTCGAGGATGTACAGAACGCCCACCAGCCCGGCGCCAATCTGGCTGGCCAGACGAATACGCTGGGCCTCGCCACCGGACAGGGTGTCCGCGCTGCGATCCAGCGACAGATAGTCGAGGCCGACGTTGACCAGGAACTGCAGGCGCTCGCGGATTTCCTTGAGGATCTTGTCGGCAATTTCGCCACGCCGGCCGGTGAGCTTGAGCCCGCCAAAATATTCGGACGCATCGCCGATCGGCAGGTTGGTCACCGCCGGCAGGGTTTTCTCGCCGACCCACACGTGCCGCGCCTCACGCCGCAGACGGGTGCCACGGCAGTCCGGACACGACTGGGTGCTGAGGAACTTGGCCAGTTCTTCACGCACCGATGCCGATTCGGTTTCGCGGTATCGGCGTTCCAGGTTCGGCACGATGCCTTCGAACGGATGCGAGCGTTTGACGATATCGCCACGGTCGTTCAGGTATTTGAAGTCGACGTTTTGCGAACCGCTGCCGTGCAGGATGAATTTCTGCTGATCGGCCGGCAGTTCGTTGAACGGAACTTCCAGGCTGAACTTGTAGTGCGAGGCCAGCGAACCGAGCATCTGGAAGTAATAGACATTGCGCCGGTCCCAGCCACGAATAGCCCCTTCGGCCAGGGTCAGTTCGCCATTGACCAGACGCTTGATATCGAAGAACTGCTTCACCCCCAAACCATCGCAGGACGGGCAAGCGCCGGCCGGGTTGTTGAAGGAGAACAGTTTTGGCTCAAGCTCGCTGATGGCGTGACCACAGATCGGGCAGGCGAAGCGTGCGGAGAAGATCATCTCTTCACCCGGCTCGTCGTCCATCGGTGCCACCAGGGCGATGCCGTCCGCCAGTTTCAGCGCGGTCTCGAAGGATTCGGCCAGGCGTTGTTGCAGGTCGGCGCGAACCTTGAAGCGGTCGACCACGACATCGATGGTATGTTTTTTCTGCTTGTCGAGCTTGGGCGCTTCGTCCAGCTCGTAAAGCTTGCCGTTGATTCGGGCGCGGACGAAGCCCTGTGCGCGCAGCTCTTCGAAAACCGACAGGTGCTCGCCTTTGCGCTCGCGAATGACCGGCGCCAGCAGCATCAGCTTGCTGCCTTCCGGCTCGGCGAGGACCAGGTCGACCATCTGGCTGACGGTCTGCGCTTCCAGCGGGATGTCGTGATCCGGGCAGCGGGGAATACCCACGCGAGCATAAAGCAGACGCAGGTAGTCGTAGATTTCGGTGATGGTGCCCACCGTCGAGCGCGGGTTGTGCGAGGTCGACTTCTGTTCGATGGAGATTGCCGGCGACAAGCCTTCGATGGTGTCGACGTCAGGCTTTTCCATCATCGACAGGAACTGTCGGGCGTAGGCCGACAGCGATTCGACGTAGCGGCGCTGACCTTCGGCGTACAGGGTGTCGAACGCCAGGGACGACTTGCCGGAGCCGGACAGGCCGGTGATGACGATCAGCTTGTCCCGTGGCAGGGTCAGGTCGATGTTCTTCAGGTTGTGGGTTCGAGCCCCACGAATCAGGATCTTGTCCAAGGTGGCCTCGCTCGGCGGGCGTCGAAAACGTAGGAGTATACGGCCAAATACTGGATGGATGCACACTATCAAGCGAGTGGGCTACTGTCTTACATGAAGAGTGTGTCAGCAATGCGCGTCAAAGCGTCGCGATATACCCTGCCAATCGATGGGACTGGTAGAATCGCCGCCGGTTCACATGAGGTTTTTCCATGCACGATCCCCACAGCGAGCGCATGAGTGGCAGCGAGACCCGCGCGGCAAGCGGGCTGGCCCTGGTGTTCGCCTTCCGTATGCTTGGCATGTTCATGGTGTTGCCGGTACTGGCGACCTATGGGATGGATCTGGCCGGAGCCACGCCGGCCCTGATCGGTCTGGCGATTGGCGCCTATGGCCTGACCCAGGCAGTGTTCCAGATTCCTTTCGGTTTCATTTCCGACCGCATCGGTCGCCGCCCGGTGATTTACCTGGGCCTGATCGTCTTTGCCCTCGGTAGTCTGCTGGCAGCCAATGCCGACTCGATCTGGGGCGTGATCGCCGGGCGGATCCTGCAGGGCGCCGGGGCGATTTCCGCGGCCGTCATGGCCTTGCTGTCCGACCTGACCCGTGAGCAGCACCGGACCAAGGCCATGGCCATGATCGGCATGACCATCGGCCTGTCGTTTGCGGTGGCCATGGTGGTCGGCCCGCTGCTGACCCGTGCATTCGGGTTGTCCGGGCTGTTCCTTGCCACCGGCGGCATGGCGCTGTTCGGCATCGTGATCGTGATGTTCATGGTGCCGCGCTCCACCGGCCCGTTGCAGCACCGTGAGTCCAGGGTCGCGCGCCAGGCGTTGATCCCGACCCTCAAGCATCCGGATCTGCTGCGCCTGGACCTGGGCATTTTTGTGTTGCACGCGATGTTGATGTCCAGCTTCGTCGCCTTGCCACTGGCGCTGGTCGAGAAAGCCGGGCTGCCCAAAGAGCAGCACTGGTGGGTGTATCTGACCGCGCTGCTGATTTCTTTCTTCGCCATGATCCCGTTCATTATCTACGGCGAGAAGAAACGCAAAATGAAACGAGTTTTACTCGGCGCCGTCGTGACGCTGATGCTCACTGAGCTATTCTTCTGGCAGTTCGGCGACAGCTTGCGGGCTCTGGTGATCGGTACGGTGGTGTTCTTCACCGCATTCAATCTGCTGGAAGCTTCGTTGCCATCGCTGATCAGCAAGGTTTCACCGGCCGGCGGCAAGGGCACTGCGATGGGGGTTTATTCCACCAGCCAGTTCCTCGGGTCGGCATTGGGCGGCATTCTTGGCGGCTGGCTGTTCCAGCATGGCGGTCTGTCGGTTGTGTTCCTCGGATGCGCCGGTCTGGCTGCCCTCTGGCTGGCCTTTGCTGTTACCATGCGCGAACCTCCCTACGTCACGAGCCTGCGCTTGCCGTTGTCGCCAGAGGCGATCCGCGAAGCGGGTCTGGTCGAGCGCCTGATGGCGGTCGTAGGGGTAACAGATGCAGTCATCGTCGCGGAAGAGGCGGCGATTTACATCAAACTGGACACCGAACTATTGGATCGCACCACCCTTGAGTGCCTGGTGAACAACCCGGCCGGGGCAGCGTGCGTAGCCTAGGAGAACGTTATGGCCCGTGGGGTTAACAAAGTCATATTGGTCGGCACTTGCGGCCAGGATCCCGAAGTTCGCTACTTGCCTAACGGTAACGCCGTGACCAACCTGAGTCTGGCGACCAGCGAACAGTGGACCGACAAGCAAACCGGTCAGAAAGTCGAAAAGACCGAATGGCACCGTGTGTCGATGTTCGGCAAGGTTGCGGAAATCGCCGGTGAATACCTGCGTAAAGGTTCGCAGGTCTATATCGAAGGCAAGCTGCAGACCCGCGAGTGGGAAAAAGACGGTATCAAGCGTTACACCACCGAAATCGTGGTCGACATGCAAGGCACCATGCAACTGCTGGGCGGCCGTCCACAGGGCGAACAGCAGGGCCAGGGCGGCGGTAACAACTACCAGCAGTCCGCGCCACGCCAGCAGGCTCCGCGTCCACAGCAGTCGGCACCGCAGCAGTCGCGCCCGGCTCCACAGCAGGCAGCTCCTCAGCCAGCTCCGGATTTCGACAGCTTTGATGACGATATCCCGTTCTGATTCTTTCACCAAAGAATAGAACCTGAAAAAGCCCGGCCTCCCTATGGATGCCGGGCTTTTTGCATTTTTACCAGGGCATTCCTCGCCGGGATCGAGGACCGTCCAGCCGCCAGTGCGCAGTGATACTCTGCTACAGGTCCAGACCTTGAGCAGAGTTGCCCTATGGATCGCCTGTCTACGTTGTTGTCACAGTTCGGCGTGCGAGCAAACCTGTTTTACAGCGGCATGCTTTGCGGCGTGGCGTCCTACGATGGCGCCGACCAGCGCGGTCATATTCACCTGTTGCAGGCCGGCTCTGTCACGTTGAAAGGCCCAGGGAGGAGTGAGTTGTTGCTCACTCGCCCCAGCCTGATTTTTCTGCCGCGCCCCAGCCGACATCAGCTCATCGCCAGTGACACTGAAGGTGCCCGGCTGTTATGTGCGTCGATGCTGTTCGATGGTGGCGCGAGTAATCCGATATCTGCTTCGCTCCCCGATCTTCTGGTATTGCCTCTGGATGAGTTGCCGTTGCTGGCCGACACCCTGAGATGGATGTTCGATGAAGCTGGCTCCGGGCATTGTGGCAGGGAGGCGGTGCTTGATCGTTTGTTTGAGCTGTTGATCATTCTGCTGTTCCGGCATTTGCTCGACCACCAGCAGTTGAGCACCGGCATGATGGCCGGGTTGGCCGATGTGCGGCTGTCGCGCTCGCTGATGCAGATGCACAACCAGCCTCAACGGGCCTGGTCCGTGGCCGAGCTGGCGAATGAGTCGAACATGTCCCGCGCCGCTTATGCGGTGCATTTTCGCGCGGTCCTGGGGCAAACACCGTTGGATTATCTTCTGAGCTGGCGCATCAGTCTGGCGCAGAAGCGCCTGCGGGAAGGGCGGCCGATTACGCTGATCGCCGATGAGGTGGGTTATGAAAGTCCGTCGGCGCTTGCCCGTGCGTTTCGCCGCAAGACCGGCTGCAGTCCACGGGGCTGGATGAAATCCCTGGCCGTTGAGGGCCGCGTACTTGCTGACGATGACCTGAATGCATCGAGCTGATTCAGGCCATCGGCGGATGATGTTGTCAGCTCAAGGGGTTTCCAGTCTGGTCAGCGAATGGCCGGCCACGAACAGGGAGGCGGCAAGCAAGCCGATGTCCTTGAGCAGGAACTGGCCAGGCGCGACCGTAATGGCCGGGAAACCAAGGCCGGGCTCAATCGCGCCGGGTGTCGAGAACATAAAGCTCAAGGTGGTGAAAAACAGTCCGGCAGACAAGGCGCCTCCGATCAATGAAAGCTTTGGCGACAGCAGGCGGCCCGCAATCAGGACACCAATGGAAATCTCCAGGACACCGAGCAAACTGGAAAACAGATCGACGCTGAAAAGGTCATAGACCCATCCCAGGAAGGGGCTATTGCTCACCAGTGGCACTAGCCCCTCTGCTTCATAGTGGGTAAATTTCATTCCGCCGAACCAGAAGTAGATAACGGCGAGGGCGAAGTAAATGCCGTAGGTCCCGATCGCCATGGTGGTGAATCCGAGGGATGTTTTTTTCGACAGGCGGTCAGTGCTGATATTCATGCTGTTCATTGTTCAGGCTTCCAGTGAGTTATCCAGAAAGTGGCATGGGTGAAGGCAACATCCCCCGCGTATGCGTTGGGAGTAGAGACATTGTTGGCTTTGGCATGCCTTTCCAGGGTTCTGTCGGTATTGCGTTCGATGCAGATCGTCCAGACTCACTGGCAATAAAAAGCCCATGACGTGTGAGGCCATGGGCTTTTTCATATTTGCTGTCTCGTCCTGAATAGGGTTTACACCTTCTGGCTGCCTGTCAGGAACTCGTCGGTCGACACCACGCTGGCGTACGCAAACGCCAGGGCCGCCATGAACGCCGCATGAACCTGCGCCGCCGGAACCGTCACGCCATTGAACTCCAGGTCTCGGGTGGCGCAGGCGTCATGGATCACGGTGACCGTATAACCAAAATCCGCCGCCGCCCGGGTGATACCGTCGACGCACATGTGGCTCATGCTGCCCACGACCACCAGCTCCTTGATGCCTTGTTCGTCGAGGATCGATTTCAATTCGGTTTCACGGAACGAGTTGACGAAGTGTTTGAGTACCACCGGTTCGTCGGCACGGTTGAGCACTTTCGGGTGCAGCTTGGCGCCTTCAGAGTTCGGGGTGAAAAACGGCGCCTCTTCGGAGGTGAATTCGTGGCGGATATGCACCACTGAATCACCGGCATCGCGGAAGGCCTTGATCAGGCGGACGGCGTTGTCTGCGGCGGCGTCGGCACCGACCAGCGGCCACTTGCCTTGGGGGAAGTAGTCGTTCTGGATATCGACTACGATGAGCGCTTGCTTGGCCATGACTGTTTCCTCGAAGTGTGTGTTGGCGTGGAATGAAGTATTGGCTGTGGCAGGCGATCCGGGGATTGGCCGCACCGACAATAGAAGGGGGAAAACTGACAATGGACGCAGAAAGGGCAATCGCCGAAATCGGTGTGCTGATCTATCCCGGCGCGCAGATGGCGGCGGTGCATGGCTTGACGGATTTGTTCGGGGTGGCCAATCGGATCGCCGCCGAACATCAGTCTGCACAGTTGCCGCTGTTGCGGGTCAGCCATTGGCAGGTTGAAGGCGATCAGGCGCCGGTTCGGATCTTCGATAGTCATTCCGGTCCGGTGCGCGCCTTGGTGGCCGTGTTGATTCCGCCGTCGATTGCCGGTTTTTCCGAAGGCCAGGCACCACAGGGATTGATCCGTTGGTTGCGCGAACAACATGCCAGTGGCGCGACGCTGGGCGGGGTTTGCGTGGGGTCTATCCTGCTGGCCGAAAGCGGTCTGCTCGACGGTCGCAGCGCCACCACCCACTGGACCTCGGCCAAAGCCTTCGCTGAACGTTACCCGGCGATCAGGCTCAAGGCCGATACGCCGATTGTCGATGACGGCGACCTGATTACCACCGCCGGGCTGATGGCCTGGTCAGAACTGGGTCTGCGCCTGGTCAACCGGCTGCTGGGGCCGAGCATCGCCACCAACACCGCACGTTTTCTGGTGGTGGAACACAGCGACAGCGCCAGTGAGTGCGGCAGCAATTTTGCGCCGATCCTCAGCCACGGCGATGCGGCGATCCTCAAGGTGCAACACTGGCTGCAAAGCACCGGGGCGACCGATGTGTCGCTGGCGGCGATGGCCGAAAAGGCAGGCCTGGAAGAACGCACCTTCCTGCGCCGCTTCCGCGCGGCCAGCGGGCTCAAACCCACGGAATACTGCCAGCATCTGCGAGTCGGCAAGGCCCGGGAAATGCTTGAATTCACCAACGGTACCATCGACCACATCGCCTGGACCGTGGGTTATCAGGACCCTGGGGCGTTTCGTGCGACGTTCAAGAAAATCACCGGGTTGGCGCCGAGTGATTATCGGACGCGGTTTGGGGTGAGCCCTGGATCGGTTGCACGCTAGTCGCATCACCTCGATTCCCACAGGGTCGGTTGTGTGGGCTGGAATCGTGCAAAATGCCGGAAAATCAAAGGGCGTCGTGCAGAATAAAACAGGCATCATGCCATCACTTACTGCGCAACAGGCTGATTTGAAAACCCTTTCCCCTCAGGTTAGCTTGGCCTGATCTCTGCACCTCTGAGCTACATTCATCAAGCGTCGATTGAAGGGGGATGCATGACCCCAACAAACCGCAGGAAGCTGGTGGTCGCCCATTCGGTGCTCGCCGACGCGCCAGTACACGAAGTTGAAACCAATCGTGCACTGGCCCGCTGGCTGGCGCAGATACTGGGGCTTAAATACGGCGGCAGCTACGACCCGCAGTTGCATGACGGGCAGGACCTCTACCTGTTGCCGACCCAGACCCTGGTGGGCACTGCGGCAGCCCGGCAACTGGGGGTCAAGGGGCCGGAGGATTTGTGGGGCGGTTATGTCGACCACGACTTCATCTGCACCAAAGCCATCAGTCACGGATTGCTCAACCGCCACGCCCATGCGCCGCCAGGCTGGGCGCCGTTGTTTTCCGAGCGGGTGCGCAGCGTGGTGCTCGACGGTCTCAGCGTGTTCTCCCTGAAGGATGCGCGCCCGGCGGCGGAGCATTTGTTGTACACCGGGCCGATCCGCCTGAAGCCGATTCATGCCTGTGCCGGACGTGGTCAGGAAGTGATCAAAAGCCTCGACGAGTTCGATGAATTGCTTGCCAGGTCAGAGGCTGAGGCTACGTTCGGCGAAGGCGTGGTACTCGAACAGGACCTGGACCAGGTGGTCACCCACAGCGTCGGCCAGAGTTTTATCGGCGACAAGGTACTCAGTTACTGCGGTGATCAATACTTGACCGAGGACGCTCAGGGTGAACAGGTGTATGGCGGATCCAACTTGCTGGTGGTGCCGGGCGGCTATGACGAATTGTTGAAACTGGATCTGCCGGAAGACGTGCGCCTGGCGATCCATCAGGCACAGGTGTTCGACAGGGCGGCGGATGAAGCCTACCCCGGTTTTTATGCCTCGCGGCGCAACTACGATATCGCCCAAGGCATCGCCAGCGACGGCCGGCCGCGTAGTGGCGTGCTCGAACAATCCTGGCGCATAGGCGGTGCCAGCAGCGCCGAAGTGGCGGCATTGCAGCGTTTCACCGACGATCCGGGGGTGTGCGCGATTCGTGTGTCTTCGGTGGAAACCTATACCAATCAGCCGCTGCCGGCGGACGCCATCGAGGTGTACCGCGGGCCGGCGCAGTCCGGTGACTTTCTCCTCAAGTACGTGACGGTTAAACCCTATGACGGCTAGAAGCGAATCCATTCAGATCGACATCGACGACGAACAGATGAGCGGGACCTTCCTGAGTCCCAAATCGAAAGTTCCCGGCGTGCTCTTTGTGCACGGTTGGGGCGGCAGCCAGGAGCGGGATCTGGAGCGCGCCAAAGGTATCGCCGGGTTGGGGTGCGTGTGCCTGACCTTCGACCTGCGCGGGCATACCGGTGGCACCGGCATACCATTGTCCCGGGTGACCCGGGAAGACAATTTGCGCGACTTGCTGGCAGCCTATGACCGCTTGCTCGCACACCCGGCCCTCGATACCTCGGCCATTGCCGTGGTCGGCACCAGCTACGGGGGGTATCTGGCCTCGATTCTGACCTCGCTCAGGCCCGTTCGCTGGCTGGCGCTGCGGGTACCGGCGCTGTATCGCGACGAGCAATGGCACACGCCGAAACGCGATCTGGACAAACTGGATCTGCGTGATTACCGAGGCACCCTGGTGCGTGCCGACAGCAACCGTGCCCTGCATGCTTGCTCGCAATTCACCGGGGACGTGCTTCTGGTGCAGTCCGAGACCGACGAATACGTGCCCCACGCGACGATCATGAGTTACCGCGCGGCCTGCCAGCAGACGCACTCGCTGACTCACCGCATTATCGACGGTGCCGACCATGCGCTGAGCGACCCGGTTTCGCAGCAGGCCTACACCTCGATCCTCGTTGGCTGGATTACCGAGATGGTGGTGGGGGAGCGGTTGAGCATTATTCAATCCGAGTGATTTGCGGTGTGCTTGTGGACGCCTTCGCGGGCAAGCCCACATGGATCGAGGGTGTACATAGAATCTGCATCCACCAACAGACCTTGTGGGAGCGGGCTTGCTCGCGAAGGCGTCTTCACAACCAGCACAAAATCACTTGGGTTTTTTCTCTATCCGCAACGCCTTGGCCTTGGCTTCCACCAGCAGGTACATCACCACGGTAATCAACAGCGGCAGGATGAAATAAATCGCTCGATAGGCCAGCAGTCCCGCCACCAGGCTGCCCCGCGAAGTCTCGTGTTGCAGCAGCGCCACAAACACTGCTTCCAGCACGCCGAGCCCGGCCGGTATGTGAGTGATGACCCCGGCGATGGCACTGATCAACAGCACGCCCAATACCAGCGGATAGTCCAGTTTGCTCGGCAGCAAGGTGAAAATCACCGCCGCCATCAGCGACCAGTTCAGAGCCCCGAGGGCCAGTTGCAGCACCGCCATGCGCAGCGACGGCAAGTCAATTTCCATTCCGCGAATTGCCCACTCCCGACGCTTGGCAAACCGACACGCCGCCAGGTACCCGGCGCTCAGCAGCAATAACAAAACCCCCACGCCTTGCAGCGTACTACTGCTGAGCTTCCAGCCCGGCGGCATGCGCACCAGCCCGCTGCTGAACACGGCACCGGCAATCACCATGTAGCCGAACCAATTGGTCGCCAGGCTCAGGCCGAGGATTTTCGCGATGTTGCTCTTGCTGACCCCGAGCCGCGAATACAACCGGTAACGCATGGCGATGCCGCCGACCCATGCGCTGAGGTTCAGGTTGAAGGCGTAGCTGATGATCCCCACCGGCAGGATCTGCTTCCAGGTCAGGTTCTGGCGGATGTAGGTGCGGCCGATCAGGTCGAAGCAGGCGTACACCAGAAAACTCACCAGTGTCAGCCCCGACGCAATGATCAGTGTGCGCACCTTGAAATCGGCCAGGTTTTCGAACACTTCGCTCCATTCGAGGCGCTGGGCGAGCATTGTGAACAGCACGATCAGCATCAGGAAAAACAGCATCGTCAGCGGTCGTTTCCAGCGGCTCCAATGCGACTTGCCAGGGCTTTTGGCGTGAGTTGTCGTGTTGGGTTCAGCGCGGTTCATGGTCAGCGCTCCCGGTCGGAGGGGGGAAGGGTTTCAGGCGTGGTTTATGCGCCGGCAACCAACCGGCCCATGCCGGGAAATGCCGCAGGAAGTGAAATACCAGAAAACCGATGGTCATGTGCCAGACCCGCCCGCGTGGCGCGATGTCGTGAGACATGGCCTTGCAATGGTTGTCGCTGAGGTCTTCCAGGCGATCGAACAGAACTCGATTGAAGCCACGGTCGCGGATCAGCACGTTGGCTTCCAGATTCAGCGACAGGCTCAACGGGTCGAGGTTGCTCGAGCCTATGGTGCTCCAGTCCTCATCCACCAATGCGACCTTGCCGTGCAGCGGGCGGTCGCAATATTCGTAGATCTTTACCCCGGACTTGAGCAAGTAATCGTAGGTCATGCGCGCCGCAAGCCTGGCCACCCGCATGTCTGGCTGGCCCTGCAGGATCAGCCGCACATCCACGCCTCGGCGGGCCGCGTTGCGGATCTCGCGCAGCAAGCGGAAGCCGGGAAAGAAGTAGGCGTTGGCGATTACCACCCGACGCTGCGCCTGGCGCAATACCTGGCGGTAAACTTCCTCGATGTCGGTCTGGTGTTCCCCGTTGTCGCGGTACACCAGCCGCACCTGGCCATCGTGGTCGCTGAAGGCCAGTTCCGAACGCCGCTGCCGACGGCGGTGCCACCAGTATCTGGCGTGCGCCGGGCGCCCGCATTGCAGCAGGGCAAAGTGATGGATATCGGCAACGGCCGGACCTTGTACTTCCACGGAATAATCCTGTTTGGCCTCGGGGCCGAAGTCGGCCAGATGATCGGCGGAAAAGTTGATCCCGCCGACGAACGCGACGGTGCCATCGACCACCACAATCTTGCGATGCAGGCGCCGAAACCAGTTGGTGCGGATGCCCAGGCGTTTCGGTGCCGGGTCGAACATTTGCAGGTGCACGCCGGCGACGGTCAGGGCGGTGAGGAACCCGGTACTCAGTTCACCGCAGCCAAAGCCGTCGAGGCTGACGGTGGTGCGCACGCCGCGTTGAGCGGCTTCGATCAGGATCTGTTGCAGCTCATTGCCGACCTTGTCCTCGAACAGAATGAAGGTTTCCAGCAGGATTTCACTTTGCGCCCGACGCAGGGCTTCAAACACCCGGGGAAAATACGCCTCACCGTTTTCCAGCAACTCGACCCGATTGCTGCCTTGCCAGCCGTATTCGACATCGACCGCAGTCGGCTCGAGGGAAGACGGGGCGGGGATGTGCTCCAGCGTGTTTTTTTCCATCGAGTGGCTGCTCATAGCTCGATCTCCACCGACAGCGGGACGTGGTCGGAAAGGTGCGACCAGGGCCGGGAGGTCAGCACTTGCGGATGGCTGGCCTTGAGGTTGCGTACATAGATGCGGTCCAGGCGCAATGCCGGCCAGCGCGCGGGGAAACTGCGCGCCGGTTTGCCATGGTGCGCGGCGAAGACTTCGCGCAAACCGCTGGGCGTGAGCATTGCATCGGCGCGCAGGCGCCAATCGTTGAAGTCCCCGGCGACAACCACCGGGGCATCGCCGGGCAGGGCGTCCAGGCGCTGGGCGAGCAGCTTCAGTTGCGCGGTGCGATGGGTTTCGAGCAACCCCAGGTGTACGCAAATGGCATGCACTTCCTGGCCGTCGCCGGGCAAGCGCAGCACGCAATGCAAGAGACCGCGATTCTCGTGGCCGCTGAAGGACACGTCGAGGTTGTCGTGGCGGATGATCTGGAACTTCGACAACAGCGCATTACCGTGATCGCCCGCCGGATACACCGCATTGCGGCCATAGGCGAACTGCGGCCACAGGCTGTCGGCGAGGAACTCGTATTGCGGCATCGCCGGCCAGTTGGTGTAGCGCCTGGGATGCTGCTCGTGGGTGCCGTGGACTTCCTGCAAAAACACCACATCGGCAGATACGCTGCGCACCGCTTCACGCAGTTCCGGCAGGATGAAACGGCGGTTGAGCGCGGTGAAACCTTTATGGGTGTTGACCGTCAGCACGGTGAAGCTGCGTACTGTCGTGCTGATGGGTGTCTGCTCGTCCGTGACGCCGACCGGCTCGGGAATACTCATGGCAACACGCCCTCGGCGGCAGGCTCACCGGGGATGGTGGCGAGGTTTTTGTCGAGGTGCAGGCGTTGCAACAAATGGCGTGCATCAAAGGGGGCACGGACTTTGATGTCGTTATCGAAATAGCAGAACACCTCCCGGGATTTGCACGCCTTTGGCCTCTGCCGGGGCGCAATCAATTGTGGATCATCCGGTTGTTGGCCGTGATGCCAGGCCTCGATTCGTTCGCCCCAGTGTTTTAGTGCCTGTGGGGTGTAACCGCTGGCATAAAGCGCTTCGGCACCATGCAGGCGCAGGTAGACGAAATCGCTGGTGATGTCTTCGCGGTACGGCCATTTACCTGCCGTGTCGGCGATGACCAGGGCCGTGTTGTAGCGCTTGAGCAAGCGGACAAACAGCGGATCGACAAAACTGTCATGACGGATTTCCACGGCATGGCGCAAGGGCTTCTTTTTGTAAGCCTTCAGACTCGCATGGCCGGTGACGTGGGAGTCGTGCTGGCGGGCGAGGGCGGCGGCCTGTTCGGTATTGCGGGGCAGTTGGTCGAGGAAGTTTTCGAACAACTCGACGTCGAATTTGAAGCTGGGCGGAAACTGCCAGAGGATCGGCCCGAGTTTTTCTTTCAACTCCAACACTCCGGACGCAAAAAAATTCGCCAGCGGCTTGTGGATGTCCCGCAGCCGCTTGATATGGGTAATGAAGCGCGGGGCCTTGACGCTGAAGACGAAGTCGAGCGGGGTTTCGCCATACCACTGGGCATAACGTTCGGGCCGTTGCAGCGCGTAGAACGATCCATTGATTTCGATGCTGTTGACCGCCCGCGAGGCGAACTGCAATTCGCGCCTTTGGGTCAGGCCCCTGGGGTAGAAGTCTCCCCGCCAGGGCGTATAGCGCCAGCCTGAAATACCGATATGAATCGCCGCCATGTCGCCTCCGGTCTTACAGCCCCTGTCTTGAGATGACTACGAGGCTGCGGCGAAAGTTTCGATGGCGCTACGGACGGTCCCCCGCTCCCCGGTCATTCAGAAAAATACTGGATGGGGCATTTGATATTTGCGCCCAAGGCAAATATCGCGAGCACGAGTGCTAGTCTGTGCCGAGGGGGCCATATCCGAACTTGCCCGGCATTTCTCGATCAGTTCCATACAGACACAGCCAAAGGAGCGGGTGCTTTGATCAGGCTCAAGACCGCGATACTGCTGGGAGCGTTGCTGTTTGTGGGCGGCGAGCAACTGGAAGCCGCCGCGATACCGGGGCTGCCCGCCACCGCGACCGCCGCGACGCCGCCGGCACACCCCGAACCGCTGGTGCAAGGCGGGTTACTGGGGGCCATCAGTACAAGCATCGACGAGGTCCAGACCAAACTCGATCTCAACGAAAACCTCGTCGACGTCTGGCGTCTGCGTGCCGGCCTCGCGGTCGATGAAGTGGATCAGTTGGTCAATCAGCCTTCGGCCCGTTCGCCCTGGAGCGTCGCCGGCGATTTCCTGTTGCTGACCTGCGTGTGGACGGTGGTGTTTGCCTGTCTTTGGCTGCTCGGGCGGATGGCCGCCAGGCGCCTGTGCGAGCATCGTCTGCTGCTCAGTCGTGAACGGGGCCAGGCGTTGCTCGGTTATGTGCTGCCCTACACCCTTGCGGCGGTGATCAGTCTGCCGTTGACGATTTATGCCAGCCAGTTTTTGCCGATATCGGCGGGACGGGCGCTGGCGCTGTGTCTGGCTTATGCCGCCAGCGCGGGGATATTTGCCGGGTCATTGGTGCTGTCGCTGGTAGTGGTGTTCAATGCCGGGCACAAGCGGCGGGCGGTGCAGATCATTCGCGACAAGAGTCCCCGCCCCTTGTTCGCTATCGGCTTTCTGGTGGCATTGAGCGATGCCCTGACCAGTCCGCAGATCGCCCATCAACTGGGCAACAATCTCACCGGCAGCATCGCTGTGTTCACCGGGTTGGCAGCGTCGATGTCCTTCGGTTTGCTGGTGATCCGCATGCGCCGCCCGGTCGCCCATGTGATCCGTATTTTGCCGCTGGCCCAGCGCCTCAGGCAGCCGGCGTTGCGTGAAACCCTGCGGATATTTTCCGGGCTCTGGTATTGGCCGATTCTGTTGATGGTACTGGTTTCGATCATCAACCTGATCGGCGCAGGGGTGGACAATCAGAGAGTACTGCGCAGCGCCTTGTTCACCACGGTGTTGCTGATTGCCACGGTGTTTCTCAGCACCACGCTGCATCATTTGTTCAAGGCCCGCAGCGAAGCGGACCTGCGCCGCAGCGGCGCTTACAAGGAGCGTTTTCTCAACCTGTCCCATGCTTTGTTGCGCATCGGCATGGCCATCGTGTTCATCGATATCCTCGGGCGGATCTGGGGCGTGTCGCTGTTCGAATTCGCGGTGAGCAATGCCGTGGGCCGGGCGATCAGTGATTCCCTGAGCCATATCGGTCTGATCCTGCTGGTGACCTGGATGGTCTGGGTGGTGCTCGACACGGCGATTCAGGAAGCACTGAAGCCACCGACCAACAAGCGCTCGGCGCGCCAGCCGAGTACGCGGGTGAAAACCATCCTGCCGCTGTTGCGCAACGCGATCAAAATCATCCTGGTGGTGATTTGCGCGATCACCACCATGGCCAACCTGGGGATCAACGTCGCGCCGTTCCTGGCCGGTGCCGGGGTCATCGGCCTGGCGATCGGTTTCGGTTCCCAGCAACTGGTGCAGGACGTGATTACCGGGCTGTTCATCATCATCGAAGACACCCTGTCCATCGGTGACTGGGTGGTGCTCGATTCCGGTCACGCAGGCACCGTCGAAGGCCTGACCATCCGCACCTTGCGCCTGCGCGACGGCAAGGGATTCGTGCACTCGGTGCCGTTCGGGCAGATCAAGGCCGTGACCAACCAATCGCGGCAATTCGCCTATGCGTTTTTCTCGGTGCAATTTACCTACGATACCGATGTCGACAAGGCCATCGAACTGATCCGCGAGGCCGGGCATTCCATCAGTAACGATCCCTTCCTGCGCTACAACCTGCAAGGGCCGCTGGATGTGTTTGGCGTCGACAGGATGGACCTCAACGGTGTGGTGCTGACCGCGCAATTTCGCACGGTGTCCGGTGGTCAATACGCGGTGAGCCGGGCCTTCAACCAGCGTTTGAAAAAGCTTGTGGATAACTGCCCGTGGGTGAACTTCGCGCAGACTTATCCACAGCAGGCGCTGGTTCCGAGGCATCCGGTCGAGCCGCTACCCGAGGCGGGGCATGAGCCGGATCACTCGGCGGTGCTGATGCCGGATCGGCCACGGTCTCAATAGTTTTTTTGGCTGCTCTGGCCTCATCGCGAGCAGGCTCGCTCCTACAGGGGGATTTGTGAACGACACAGATCAATTGTAGGAGTGAGCCCTGCTCGCGATGAAGCCCGATAAAACACCCTCAATACCGGATCAGTTTGCTGCGCACTTCAGCACTCATCTGCTGATCCAGCTCCCCCCAGAACTGCTGCTTGCCAGCAATCTCGGCAGCCACCGGCAATCCATCGCGATACACCAGCCGATTGCTCGCCAGTGCCGGGACTTTCGCGCCGGGCAACAGCGTGCCGGCGAGGTTCAGCGGATCGACCCCGCACACCGCGACCAGGCTGCCGTCATGGGGCCGACGCCGCACCTCGCGCAGTAATGGAATCGCCTCGGGCAGGGCGAATTGCTCGCCCGCCAGGCCGCTGACAAAGCGCCCACCGCGTATCTCGCCGCGTGCCTCCAGGCGATGGAACGTACGCAGCAGTTCACGCCAGCTCGGCAGCCAGTCCGCTTCACGTTCCAGCAAGCGCCAGAACACCACGCCGTAGCGGCGCAGCAAGGTCATGGCGATGTGTTCAAGGGTTTCGGCAGGCGTCCGTTGGTTTTGCACCACCGGCTCGGCAGGCACGCGTCGCAACAAAGCCCAGCGCCCGGCGTCGTCCATGCCACCGATGAATGCCCCGCGCCCACGCCGGCTGTTGCGCGGCTGGCGCTTGCTGGCCGGGGTGATCAGTGCGCGCAACCCGGCGAAGCTGTCGGCGTTCACCAACCCCGCGCCCACCAGTTCCTGCAGGGCGATTTCCAGCTCCGAACGCAGCAAATGGGCCTCATGGATCAGCTCATCGAAAAACAGCGCGCCATGCTGGACGAGGGCCGCGTGGACCTTTTGCGTTTTCGGCGAGAGTTCGCTGACTGGCGTCTGTTCGGTCAAGCCGCTCCAGAGGCCGACCCGGTTGCGCGGCAGCAAAACGATCGGCGTGCTGCGCAGGGCGGTGCTGGCGCTTTTGCTGTGCGCAGTCAGGCGCGTCCACACCAGTCTGCCGCTGCGGCACAACTCATCCAGCCAGGTCGCCGAGTAGTCCTTGATCCGCGCCGGCAGGATGTTGCTGTCCCAGGCTGAAGCGGCAGCGGGGTAGCCTTCGAATTGCGCAATGACGGTCGGCAAAACCGCCGCGCCCTGACCCTGGCTTGCGCTCGAGACATGCTGCCAGTCGAACAGGAATCGCATGAAATCCTGCAACGCCACCGGTTCGATTTCCCGGCGCAGGCGCTTGACCGTATAGCGGTGAATCCGCGCCAGCAAATGCCGCTCGCACCATTCTTCCCGGCTGGTGCCCGGGGTGAAGCGGCCGCGTAGCACGTAGCCTTCGCGTTCCAGTTGCGCCAGGGCCTGGTTGATCTGTGCAGCAGGCAAGCCGAGAGGTTCGGCAATACGATCGAGCGCCAGCGGCCCGAAGGCGCTGAGCCGCGCGCGGATCAGTTCGAGGATGGCCTCTTCGGGATCCCAGACCTCGTCGAAGTCCGGCAGCGCTTGCAGCGATGGTATCAATTCGGCCTGTGGATAGATCGCCCGCAGGCAGGTCAAGCGCTCCAGTGCCAGCCACAACGATTGCCCGGCGTTGATCTGCAAGCGGCTCGCGCGTCCGCTGTCGGCCAGGGTCGTGAGCCAGTCGAGCCACTGCGGATTGGCGCCGGCTTCGGCATCGGTGATGCACGCTAGGCTCATCAAGGCCTCGTGCATTTCATCGCCACCGGAGGGCGCTGGCCAGGCTTCGTCGCGCACGGCGGCAATCGCCTCGGTATCCAGGGCACCGAGATCGTCGGTGGATTGCGGGTCGCTCCAGCGGCGGTTGAGTACGGCTTGAGTGCGGCGTTCCTCCAGTGGCGCATCGTCGAGAAAGGTGTAGGGGCGGGCGCTGAGAATCTCCGCCGCCAGCGGCGAAGGCGCCGGCAAGTCGCGGCTGATCAGGCGAATGTCACCGTGTTCCATGCGCCGCAACAAGGCCAGCCAGCCTTCAGTGTCCATGGCGTCGTGCAGGCAATCGTCGAGGGTTTGCTCTACCAGTGGATGGTCGGGAATCTCCCGTTCGCCGGCGAGGTTTTCCACGCAGGCAATCTGATCGGGAAACACGCTGGCGATCAGGTCTTCGCTTTTCATCCGCTGGATCTGCGGCGGGACTTTGCGCCCGCCGCTGTAGCGCGGCAGGGCCAGGGCCACACCGGCATTCCAGCGCCAGCGTACACCGAACAGCGGCGCGTCGAGCACGGCCTGGATCAGTATGTGTTCGGCACTGTTGCTGTGCAGGTAGCGCCAGACGTCGTCCAGTTCAAAACTGTGGCTGGTGGACAGCGACAGCACGATGGCGTCTTCGCTGGCGGCAGCCTGCAATTCGAAGTTGAAGGTGCGGCAGAAACGCTTGCGCAGGGCCAGGCCCCAGGCGCGGTTGATGCGGCTGCCGAACGGCGTGTGAATGACCAGTTGGGTGCCGCCGGACTCGTCAAAAAAGCGCTCCATCAGCAGCGTGTCTTGCGATGGCAGGGCGCCCAGCGTTTGCCGCGCGCGGGCCAGGTAATCCACCAGTTGTTCGGCGCTGGCGAGGTTCAGGCCCAGGGTTTCGGTCAGCCAGTCGAGCGCTGGCTGCAAGTTGCCCGGTGCGGCACCCAGCAGGTCGTCGAGTTGTGCCTGCAAGCGCGCCACTGCCGCGGACAACTCGGCGCTGCGCCCCGGTGCTTCACCGAGCCAGAACGGAATGGTCGGCGGCTGGCCCTGGGCGTCCTCGACCCGGACCTTGCCGGTTTCCACCCGCAGGATCCGATAGGACGTGTTGCCCAGCTGGAAGATATCCCCGGCAATGCTTTCCACCGCGAAGTCTTCGTTGATGGTGCCGATGTTCAGCCCTTGAGGCTCCAGCAGCACGCTGTAGTCGGCGTTGTCCGGAATGGTCCCGCCACTGGTCACCGCCGTCAGTTTCGCGCCCCGGCGACCGCGCAGGGTGCGGCTCACGGCGTCGCGGTGCAGGTAGGCGCTGCGGATGCCCTGACGGCCGTTGTAACCCTCGGCGAGCATGTGCAGCAGCGCCAGGTAGTGTTTGTCGTCGAGTGCGGCGTAGGGCGAGGCGCGGCGCAGCATCTCCAGCAGCGCTTGCTCCGGCCATTCCTGACAACTGACCTCGGCGATGATCTGCTGCGCCAGCACGTCCAGCGGCGCTTGCGGGATCAGCAAGGTATCGAGTTCGCCCCGGCGCACGCAGTCGAGCAGCGCGGCGCATTCAATCAGGTCGTCGCGGGTGGTGGCGAACAAACGCCCCTTGGGCGTGCCGCCGACCTGGTGCCCGGAACGGCCGACCCGTTGCAGAAACCCGGCAATCGAGCGCGGCGAGGCGATCTGGCACACCAGGTCGACGTCGCCGATGTCGATCCCCAGCTCCAGCGACGCCGTGGCGATCAGCACTTGCAGGTCGCCGCGCTTGAGTCGCTGCTCGGCATCCAGGCGAAATTCCTTGGCCAGGCTGCCATGGTGGGCCGCCACGGCATCCTTGCCCAGACGCTCGCTCAGGTGCCGGCTCAGGCGTTCGGCCAGGCGCCGGGTGTTGACGAAAATCAGTGTGGTCCGGTGTTCCCGGGCCAAGGCAGCGAGGCGGTCGTACACCCGTTCCCAGACATCGTTGGCCATCACGGCCGATAGCGGCACGGGCGGCACTTCGATGTCCAGGTCGCGGGGGCGGGCGTGGCCGATGTCGACGATCTCGCACGGACGGTCGCGACCGACCAGGAAGCGCGAGACGGCTTCGATGGGCTTTTGCGTGGCCGACAGACCGATGCGCAGCAGCGGCTCCGGGCAGAGGGCTTGCAGGCGTTCAAGGCTCAGTGCCAGGTGGCTGCCGCGTTTGCTGGCGGCCATGGCGTGGATCTCGTCGACGATCACCGTTTGTACGGTGCCGAGCATCTGCCTGCCGGAATCGGAGCCGAGCAGCACATACAGGGATTCCGGCGTGGTCACCAGAATGTGTGGCGCCGTTTTGCGCATTGCTGATCGGTCTTTTTGCGGTGTATCGCCGGTGCGCACGGCGGTGCTGATCTGCAGTTCGGGCAGGCCCATCATGCGCAATTGCTCGGTAATGCCGGCCAGCGGGTTTTGCAGGTTGATCCGGATGTCGTTGGACAGCGCCTTGAGCGGCGAGACGTAGACCACCAGGGTGGCGTCGGGCAAGCCTTCCGGGGTTTCCAGGCCGCGATGCACCAGGTCGTCGATGACAGCGAGAAAGGCGGTGAGGGTCTTGCCGGAACCGGTGGGCGCGGCGACCAGGGTCGAGCGGCGCTGGCGGATCAACGGCCACGCCCGGGCCTGGGCGGCGGTGACCGCTGCGAACGTGTGGCTGAACCAGGCGCTGACGGCAGGGTGGAAGCCGCTCAGGGCACTGTCTGCGGGGATGGGCAGGTTCATGCAGCAATTTATGCGGGTGGGAACGGGAAGTTGCAAGTACCGCTCAAGACCTTCGCTGGTCTTCAGGGCCTCTTCGCGAGCAGGCTCGCTCCCACAGAGGGGTGGTGAACACAAATCCTTTGTGGGAGCGAGCCTGCTCGCGAAGAGGCCAGAGACAGCACCACAAATCCAGGGCATCTACACTTTACGGGTGACGGTTGCGCACTAAACCCGCAAAATGCAACGATTCCGGCAATTACCAACGACATCGCCTGGGGGCGATGTCGATAAAGCCATTGTTTCAATCAGACTGGGCCTGCTGACTCTATGCGAATGCGCCTTATGTTACTGGGCGGCGGAAATGCCCTTGGGCAGGCGCTGATTCGCCTCGGTGCGGAGGAAGACATCGGCTTCCTCGCCCCCCGCCCGCCCGAAGACGGCTGGGATGCCGCGAGCCTGACACAACTGCTCGACGACACCCGTCCCGATGCATTGATCAACCTTGCCTATTACTTCGACTGGTTTCAGGCCGAGGCGGTGAGCGAACAGCGTCTGGCCAGCCAGGAGCGTGCGATCGAGCGTCTGGCGGAACTGTGCCAGCACCACAACATCGTGCTGCTGCAACCTTCCAGCTATCGCGTGTTCGACGGCTCCCGTGCCACCGCCTACAGCGAAAAAGACGAACCGGTGCCTTTGGGCCTGCGCGGTCAGGCGTTGTGGCGAATCGAACAAAGCGTTCGCGCCACCTGCCCGCAACACGTGCTGTTGCGTTTCGGCTGGCTGCTGGACGACAGCCCGGATGGCACCCTTGGCCGCTTCCTCGCCCGTGCCGAACAACCTGAAGAATTGCTGATGGCCGACGACCGGCGCGGCAATCCGACGCCGGTCGACGATGCCGCCCGTGTGATCATTTCTGTGCTCAAACAACTCGATTGCGCCGCGCCGCTGTGGGGCACCTACCACTACGCCGGGCATGAGGCGACCACGCCGCTGGCGCTGGGGCAGGCGATTCTGACCGAAGCCCGCAGCCTGCATCCGCTGGCCATCGAAGCCCCGACCGCCCAGGCCCACGCCGCGCGTCCGGATGCCGCCGAAGAACCGCAACACGCGGTCTTGGCCTGCAAGAAAATTCTGCACACCTTCGGGATCAAACCGCGCGCCTGGCGTGCGGCGCTTCCCGGTCTACTGGACAGGTTCTATCGCCATGGCTGACGGCCCCGTTTTGATCACCGGTGGTGCCGGTTTCATTGGTTCACACCTGACCGACGCGCTGCTTGCCAAGGGCCATGCAGTGCGGATTCTCGATGATCTGTCCACCGGCAAGCGCAGCAATCTGCCGCTGGACAATCCCAGGGTCGAACTGATCGTCGGCGACGTGGCCGATGCGGCTTTGGTTGCCCGGGCGATGTCCGGATGCAGCGCCGTGGCGCATCTGGCCGCCGTGGCTTCGGTGCAGGCCTCGGTGGACGATCCGGTGCGCACACACCAGAGCAACTTCATCGGCACGCTGAACGTCTGCGAAGCCATGCGCCAGGCCGGGGTCAAACGCGTGCTGTTTGCCTCCAGTGCGGCGGTGTATGGCAACAATGGCGAAGGTGAGTCGATCGACGAGGACACGCCCAAGGCGCCCCTGACGCCTTACGCGGTGGACAAGCTGGCCAGCGAGCATTACTTCGACTTTTACCGCCGCCAGCATGGTCTGGAACCGGTGATTTTCCGCTTCTTCAACATCTTCGGCCCGCGCCAGGATCCGTCCTCGCCGTACTCCGGGGTGATCAGCATTTTCAGCGAGCGCGCACTCAAGGGCTTGCCGATCACGGTGTTTGGCGATGGCGAGCAGACCCGGGATTTTGTCTACGTCGAAGACCTGGTCGACTTGCTGGTGCAGGCCATCGAAATGCCCCAGGTCGAAGTCGGTGCGGTCAACGTTGGCTGGAACCAGGCGACGACCCTTAAGCAAATGCTCGAAGCGCTCGAAACCGTGGTTGGCAAGTTGCCACCGGTGAGCTACGGCCCGGCGCGCTCCGGTGACATTCGTCATTCCCGGGCGAATAACCGGCGCCTGTTGGAGCGCTTCAGTACCACGGAGCAGACATCGATGCGCGTGGGGCTGGCGCGGTTGCTGGGGCGATAGATCGCTTCCATGCGGACATGAAAAAGGCGCCTTTTTACAGGCGCCTTTTTCACGGCCGGAATTTACCTGATGCAGGTAGATTCCCTGTGGCGAGGGGGCTTCCCCCGTTCGACTACAAAGCAGTCGCCGTCAGTATTTAGTCTGTTCGCCACCAAGCCTCATTCACCACCACGTGAACGTTCTTTAGAACTTGTAACCCAGGCCCACCATGTAGATGAACGGGTCTACATCGACGTCCACACGTGCCCGGGTACCTGGGGCAATCGAGTTGTTCTCGACGGTGGCGCGGGTATCGATGTCGATGTAGCGCACCTGGGCGTTGATCATGATGTTGTCGGTCAACATGTAGTCAGCACCGACCTGCCACGCCAGGCCCCAGGAGTTTTCCGCCTTGAAGTTGCTGAAACCGGCGGACTGCGCCTGGCTGCCTACGTGTTCGTCGTAGATATAGGTGTAGTTGATGCCACCGCCGACGTACGGCTGGAAGGCCGACTTCGGATCCAGCGGGTAGTACACCAGGCTCAAGGTCGGCGGCAGGTGCTTGAGGGTGCCGAGTTTGCCGTTGGCCGCGCTCAGGGCCGTGCCCTTGAGTTTCACGTCATGCTCGAACGGTGTGGCTGCCAGCAACTCGATACCCAGGTGGTTGGTGAGCATGTAGGCGAAGTTCAAGCCCAGTTGCGTGTCGCTGCTCAGTGTCGCCTTGCCACCCAGGTCGGCACCTGCGAGCGGGCCTTGATCGACCTTGACGCTGGAGCTGTCGGCTTGCGGGTTGACGGTGATTGCACCGGCGCGAAGGAGAATGTCGCCGGCCTCAAAGGCATGGGCGAGCGGGGCTGCGAGCGCGAGGGCAACCAGCGAAGCGCTGAGCATGGACTTGTTCATGGGGGCTCCAAAGGACGTTAAAAGTGTTCGATGTCCAATGGTAAGCCGGCTAACTATCCGGTCTTTTGATGCAGCTCAATGAAAGTGGGGCGGGAGTGATTTTTTTGGTGTTTTTGATGGCCTCATCGCGAGCAAGCTCGCTCCTACAAGGGGACGCGATTATCTGTAGGAGCGAGCCTGCTCGCGATACTGACTATCAAGCAACGCATGACCACCGGACTCACTCCGGCAATTCATACAGGTAAATCTTGTCCGCCTCCATCTGATACCCGGCATCGGCCAACTCGCTGGTGGACGCCTTGACCTGCAGTGCGCCTTCGATCCAGTACGGCTGATACAACTCGTCGAGCTTCACGCCGACTTCGCTCTTGACGTGCACGATCTGGTTCGACGGCGGTGGCGGCACATGGATGCAGGCGCCGAAATACGGCACCAGCAGAAACTCCGTGGTGCGGCCTTCCTCGCTCACTTCCAGCGGCACGATGTAGCCTGGCAAGCGAATGTTCTGGCCATCGAGGGCCTTGACCACCGGTGCGTTGGGCAGGTCCTGCCTGGCTGCTGGTGCCGACTCTGCCGAGAGCGTGCTGCTCATCTGCGACAGATCGTGCAGCGGCGTCATGTTCGGCACTTCTTTCGGGGCGTCGGGCGGGATCATCTCCGACCAGGTCAGGTCTTTCGGCTGGGCCGCCCACAGGGGCAGGGCGACCAGCATCAACAGCGCAAGTACAGCGCGGGGCATTTTCAACGTCCTCATAAACGGATCGACAGGCCATCGGCCAGGGATTGGCGATAGGCGCGCCAGGCCGGCACGCTGCCCATCAGCAGCGCGGCGATCAGGATGCCACCGAGCAGCGTCCACTCATACTCGCTCGGCCAGGACAGCGGCAGGAACAGGCCGTAGTTGGCTTGCACATAGGCCTGGGCCGCGGCGATGCACACATACAGCAACGCCACGCCGGCGATCACGCCCGACAGCGCCAGGGCAAAGGCTTCGAGTACCAACAGCGTCGCGATGTGCCAGGGGCGCGCGCCCACCGAGCGCAGGATCGCCATTTCCCGGCGGCGCTCGTTGAGGCTGGTAAGAATCGCCGTGAGCATGCCGATCAACCCGGTCAGCACCACAAACAGCGAGACCACGAACAGCGCTTTTTCCGCAGTGCCCATCAGACTCCACAGCTCTTGCAACGCCACGCCCGGCAGGATCGCCAACATCGGCTCGCCACGGAATTCGTTGATTTCCCGTTGCAGGGCAAAGGTCGAAATCTTGTTGTTGAGGCCGAGCATGAACGCGGTGATCGCTTGCGGCGTGAGGTCCATGTTGCGCGCCTGGTCGGCGGTGATGCGCCCCTCACCCCGGGCCGGCACGCCGTTGTGCCAGTCGATGTGAATCGCTTCCATGCCACCGAGGCTGATGTGCAGCGTGCGGTCCACCGGCGTGCCGGTGCGCTTGAGAATGCCGACCACGGTGAACGGTTTGTCGTCATGCTTGACCAGGCTGATCGCCGCGACGCCGTGGGCCAGCACCAGTTTGTCGCCGAGTTTGTAGTGCAGTGCATCGGCCACTTCGGCACCGAGCACCACTTCGAACGGGTCGGTTTCGAAGGCGCGGCCATCGCTCAATTGCAGGTGTTGCTGGCGGCCGTACTGGTAGTGCTCGAAGTAGGCTTCGGTGGTGCCCATCACCCGGTAACCGCGATGGGAGTCACCAAGGGACATCGGGATCGCCCACTTCACTTTCGGGTTGCTGGCGAAGTGTTCGAAGCTGTCCCAGCGGATGTTGTTGGTGGCGTTGCCGATGCGGAACACCGAGTACAGCAACAGATTCACCGAGCCTGAGCGGGCGCCGACGATCAGGTCGGTGCCGCTGATGGTGCTGGCGAAACTGGCCTTGGCTTCGGTGCGCACGCGCTCCACTGCCAGCAACAGGCACACCGACAGGGCAATGGCGAATGCGGTGAGGATCGCGGTGAAGCGGCGGTTAGCCAGGCTGGCGATGGCTAGACGAAACAGATACATCTCAGACCTCGGACGGGGTAGCGGCGCGATTGAGTTCGGCCAGCGACAGGTTGTGGTCGAACAGCGGCGCCAGGCTCTGGTCGTGGCTGACGAACAACAGGCTCGACCCGGCTTCGCGGCACTCGGCGAACAGCAGGCGAATGAAGTTCTCGCGGGCGTCGTAATCGAGGGCCGAGGTCGGCTCGTCGGCAATCACCAGTTCCGGTTGACCGATCAGCGCGCGGGCGGCGGCGACCCGTTGCTGCTGGCCGATGGACAGCGAGTCGGCGCGGCGACCGAGGATGTTTTCATCCTTCAAACCCAGGTGGGCGAGCAGCGTGGCGGCGGCTTTGTCGACGCTGCCGTGGCGTTGTTTCGCCCGTTCGGCGCGCAGTTTCGAGAAGTGGCAGGGCAGTTCGACGTTTTCACGCACCGACAGAAACGGCAGCAGGTTGAACTGCTGAAAGATGTAGCCGGTGTGATCGACGCGGAAGTGGTCGCGGGCACCGGCCGAGAGTTGCGTCAGTTCCCGGCCGAGCAGGCGGATGCTGCCGCGATCAGGCTTTTGCACGCCGCCGAGCAGGCCGAGCAGTGTGGTTTTGCCGCTGCCGCTGGGGCCTTTGAGGAACAGGGTTTCCCCGCGCTCCAGGCGAAACGCCGGGATGTCCAGCAGCGGCGGGTGACCGGGCCAACTGAAGCCCAGGTCGGACAGTTCGATGAGTGCTTGGGTCATGTGAAACCGGTCTGGTTGGTGGTGAACCCCTGTAGGAGCGAGCCTGCTCGCGATGGTGTATCAGTCGATACCAATGTATCTGACACGCCTTCGCGAGCAGGCTCGCTCCTACAGGGGATCTTCGGTGGATTCAGAATTTCAGGCTGGCAGCCTTGGCCGTCACATCAACCCCTTGCTGCCCGCTCGGGCCGATCAGTTGTACCTGAATTTTCTGGGTGGCCGGGAAGCGGGTGAAAATATTCGCCAGGTCCAGCGACTTCAGTGCCGCCGGCGTGGCGCAGGTGAACTGAAAGCGGGCGTGGATTTCGCTGTGATCATCGTGATGTTCGTGGCCGTCTTCGTCTTTGGCGTCTTCATCGTGATCATCGTCGGCATCGGGCTTGTCGCCGAACAGCGGGCTTTCCAGTTCCTGGTTCTCCACCACGCAACCGGCGGCTTTCGGCAGGTTGAACAAGGCCAGTGGTTGCTCGAGCAGAGCACGCACGGCGGCGACTTTGGCTTTGTCTGCATCGCTGGTGGCGACGTGCTCGAAACCCACCAGGTTCATGGCCGGGCTTTCCAGTTCCAGCTCCAGGGTCTTGCCGTCCAGCGCCGCATTGAGGCGTCCCACGCCATGTTCATGGGCATCCAGGCTGCCATGCTCATGATCGTGTTCGTCGGCGGCATGGGCGACAGCCAATGGCAACATGGCAAACGGCAGGGCGAGAAGCAGGCGACGCATGGCGAGTCTCCGAAAAGTAAAATGAAGAAAATGTTATGTAATCTTATAACGTAAGTGCGGAGAGTTTGACTGCCTGCTTGGCGTTGCACAAGTCCCATGGGAGCATGTCGGGAAGAAATGTGCGGGAGCAGACTATGTTGCGAATTCGCGGAAGCATCGGCGACTGGCCGGTGGATCTGACCCTGGAGATGGACGACGCGGACTGGGCGCGACTGGGGGCGCAGTTGCAGGTGGAAAAGTCCCCGGCCAACGTGCCGGCGGCAAAACCGCTGAATCAGGATGATGCGCTGTGGCAGATCGCCAGGGATCTGCTGCGCAAGGCCGGGCAGCTCAGCGGGCCGGACCTGCTCGATCAGTTGGAAGGATTGACCGGCAGTGCGGCGGCGGGCAAGCGCCTGCTGGTGCGTTTGCGCCATAGTCCCGAGGTGAAGGTGGTGAGCGGCGGGGATACACCGATCTATAGCTGGTTGTAGGAGCGAGCTTGCTCGCGAGAGATGCCAAAGCGCCGCGGTTACACAGCTAGCCATCGTTATCGTTGGCGTCCATCGCGAGCAAGCTCGCTCCTACAAGGGCGTGATCAGTACAGTGCCGCAAACAACTTGCGGCGGTAGGTGCTCACCAGCGGATGATCATTGCCCAGCAACTCGAACACCTGCAGCAAGGTCTTGTGCGGCAAGCCTTCGCTGTAGCTGCGGTTACGGGTGAACAGCTTGAGCAATGCATCCAGCGCGGCGTCGTATTGCTGACGGGCCAGTTGCTGGATCGCCAGTTGATAGACCGCCTCATCGTCCAGCGGGTCTTTCGCCAGTCGGGCTTTCAGGTCGGCGGCATCCGGCAAGTCCTTGGCCAAACCGAGAAACTTGATCTGTGCCTTGGCGCCGGCCAGCGCGGCCTTGTGCTCGTCACTCTTGACCGCATCCAGAACGGCTTGCGCTTCACCCAGTTCACCGCGCTCGGTCAAGCAGCGGGCGTATAGGATCAGTGCCTTGGCGTTGGTGTTGTCTTCACCCAGGATCACTTTGAGCAGCGCTTCGGCATCGGCAAAGCGACTGTCATCGAACAGCGCCTGGGCCTGTTCGAACGGGTCGGCGGCGGCCGGTGGCGGCATCTGCACATGAGGTTCGAGCAGGGCGCGCACAGCGGATTCCGGCTGGGCACCGGCAAAGCCGTCTACCGGCTGGCCGTCCTTGAACAGCACCACGGTCGGCAGGCTGCGAATGCCGAAGCGGGCGACGATGTCTTGTTCTAGGTCGCAATTGACCTTGGCCAACAGCAATTCACCCTGATAGCTCTCGGCAATGCTCTGCAACATTGGCATCAGGACTTTGCAGGGCGCGCACCATTCGGCCCAGAAATCCACCAGCACCGGCTTGTGGAAAGAGTTCTCGATCACCGACTGGTCGAAATCGGCAGTCGTGGCGTCGAAGATGTACGGCGTTTCCTGACTCATGGGCAATCTCGTAAAAGCGTGAATGGGGCAACTATACGGCTTGGTGGGGGCGCGCCGGAAGCGGGGTGGCCGTTAGAGATGTTTCGTCTGACAAGACGTCATCGCGAGCAAGCTCGCTCCCACAGGGATTGAAGTCGGCCACAAGACTTGTGGTTCACACTAACCACTGTAGGAGCGAGCCTGCTCGCGATGCTTTTATCTAGCGTTGTGCGTGGTAGAGGCTCACATGCCGAAACTCGTGGGGCTCGGCCAGATCCGGCAGGGTCATGGCCTCCAACATCTCTATGCGCCGGTACAACGGATGGCGAAAATCCCGTACTCGGGAATCCGCCACCAGTGCCTCTCGGCCGCGGCTGAGGAACTGGTCGAGCAGCGGCAGGTTGGCCCGGTCGTACAGTACATCCGCCACCAGGATCAGATCGAAGCGATCGGCCTCGGCGAAAAAATCAGTGGAGTAATTGAGCTGTACGTCATTGAGCTCGGCATTGGCCCGACACGCGGCAATCGCCAGCGGGTCTAGGTCGCAGGCCAGCACCTCCAGCGCGCCGGCCTTGGCCGCGGCAATCCCCGCCACCCCGGAACCGGCACCGAAATCCAGCACCCGCTTGCCTTTGACCCAATGCGGGTTTGCGGCCAGATAACGGGCCACGGCCAGGCCGCTGGCCCAGCAGAAACTCCAGTACGGCGGCTCATGCAGGATGCGCCGGGTTTCTTCCGGGCTGAAGGCGCGGTCCATGTTGTCGCCGTCGATCAGCCACAGCTGCAAGTCGGTTTCCGGCAGCGGGCAGGCCACCAGTTGCGCATCACCGAGCAATTCAGCCAAGGCCCGTTGCAGGTCGAGCGGTGCACTCATGGGGCTTTGACGAATTGCAGTTGGCCCAGGGCCTGGGTGGTCGGCTGGGTAATCAACTGCGACGGCAAGTGCAGGATCAACTGCCCGGACTGACTGGCACGGCCTCGCAGTTCAACGCGGGCCCCGGTCGGGAAGGATTGCGGATTGAAGCGCAGGTGAAACGCCAGCACCTGGTTGTTGCCGATCAGGCTGGAACTGGCGAGCAATTGTTGCGGGCGGTCCTTATCGTCGATCACCAACAGCGCCAGTTCGACTTCAGCGCCGGCTGGAACGCCTTGCAAGGTGCCGCTCAGTTCGCGTTGATGGGCGGGTAGCGGGCCGAGTTCAGCAGCCTCGCGGGCTTTCTTCTGCGCTTGCTGTGGCGCCGGGCCAGGCGTTGGCGGCTGAGGCTTGGGAGCATCGCTGCCGCAAGCCACCAGCAGGCTGAAAACACTGAGCAAAATGAGTGGACGTAACGACATTGGTGGCTCCGTAAACCTGAATTCCATGGATCAAGTGATCATCCCGTCTGTATACCGCAAAGCCTATGGCTTGTCTTGCCACGGGGATGCGCTACCATGGCCCTCCCTTTTTTTGTTGCCTGCCACCATGCACTGTCCCTTCTGCGGTGCCAACGACACCAAGGTCATCGACTCGCGTCTGGTCGCCGAGGGCGAACAGGTGCGCCGCCGGCGTGAATGCCTGGCCTGCGGCGAGCGCTTCACGACGTTCGAGACGGCTGAACTGGTGTTGCCGCGCCTGATCAAAACCGACGGCAGTCGCCAGCCGTTCGACGAAGAAAAACTCCGCGCCGGCATGCAGCGCGCGCTGGAGAAGCGCCCGGTGAGTGTCGAGCGCCTCGAATCGTCGCTGGTGCACATCAAACACAAATTGCGCGCCACCGGCGAACGCGAGGTCAAATCCCTCGTGGTCGGCGAACTGGTGATGGCCGAGCTGCAGAAGCTCGACGAAGTCGCCTACATCCGCTTCGCTTCGGTGTATCGCCGCTTCCAGGACCTCAACGAGTTCCGCGAAGAGATCGATCGCCTGGCCCGTGAACCGGTGAAAGAATGACCACGCCCGCAGAACAAGCCATCCTCGATGCTCATTTCATGGCCCGCGCCCTGGAACTGGCGCGCAAGGGGCATTACACGACGCACCCCAATCCGCGGGTCGGTTGCGTGATTGTGCAGGGCGGGCAGATTGTCGGTGAAGGCTGGCACGAGCGCGCCGGCGAGCCCCACGCTGAAGTCCACGCCCTGCGCGCGGCCGGCGAGCAGGCTCGTGGCGCCACCGCTTATGTGACGCTTGAACCTTGCAGCCACCACGGCCGCACACCACCTTGCGCCGATGCACTGGTCAATGCCGGTGTGACCCGCGTGGTCGCAGCGATGCAGGACCCGAACCCGGAAGTCGCCGGTCGCGGTCTGCAACGCCTGGAACAGGCGGGCATCGCTACCGAAAGCGGCGTGCTGGAAGGCGAGGCGCGCAAGCTCAATCAGGGCTTTCTGAAACGCATGGAGCACGGTTTGCCGTTCGTGCGGGTCAAGTTGGCCATGAGCCTGGACGGGCGCACGGCGATGGAAAGCGGCGAAAGCCAGTGGATCACAGGTACAGCGGCGCGCTCGGCCGTTCAGCGTCTGCGCGCGCAAGCCAGTGTGGTATTGACCGGTGCCGACACAGTGCTGGCGGACAACGCGCGGTTGACCGTGCGCGCCGATGAGCTGGGGCTGGATGCAGAGCAAACGGCCTTGGCCATGAGCCGTCCGCCGCTGCGGGTGCTGGTTGACGGTCGCCTGCGGGTACCGCTGGATGCACCGTTCTTCAAGGCTGGCCCGGCGCTGGTCGCCACCTGCGTGGCGGTGGAAGAGCAATACGCCAACGGTCCGGAATGCCTGATCGTGCCGGGCTACGATGGCCAGGTCGATCTGCGTCAGTTGCTGGTTGAACTCGCCGTCCGTGGCGTCAACGAGGTTTTGGTCGAGGCCGGCCCGCGTCTGGCGGGTGCCTTTGCCCAACTCGGTCTGGTGGATGAGTTCCACATCTTCATTGCCGGCAAGTTTTTGGGTTCCTCGGCGCGGCCGCTGCTGGACTGGCCGCTCGCGCAAATGAAGGATGCGCCCGAGCTTAAAATCATCGAAATTCGTGCGATCGGCGATGACTGGCGAGTCATCGCCATTCCTTTGCCAGCAGCAGGCGTATAATTTCCGGCCATCGCGCAAGCGCGGGCTTTGTTCTCGAGGAGAACCTCATGTTTACCGGCATCATCGAATCCATCGGCAGTATTCGTGCATTGACCCCAAAGGGCGGTGATGTGCGGGTTCATGTCGAAACCGGCAAGCTCGACCTGAGCGACGTCAAACTGGGCGACAGCATCGCGGTCAACGGCGTGTGCCTGACCGCCGTCGAGTTGCCGGGCAATGGCTTTGCGGCGGACGTCAGTCGCGAAACCCTTGACTGCACCGCCATGAATGACCTGAAAAGCGGCAGCCCGGTCAATCTGGAAAAAGCCCTGACCCCGACCACTCGCCTCGGCGGGCACCTGGTCAGCGGTCACGTCGACGGCGTGGGCGAAGTGGTTGCCCGTACCGAAAACGCGCGTGCCGTGGAGTTCCGCATCCGTGCGCCGAAGGACCTGGCCAGGTACATCGCCCATAAAGGCTCGATCACCGTCGACGGCACCAGCCTGACCGTGAACGCAGTCGATGGCGCCGAGTTCCTGCTGACCATCATTCCCCACACCCTGAGCGAAACCATCATGGCGTCGTATCAGCCAGGTCGCCGGGTGAATCTTGAGGTCGATTTGCTGGCCCGTTACCTGGAGCGTTTGCTGCTGGGCGACAAGGCCGCAGAGCCAGCCTCCAGTAACATCACCGAAAGCTTTCTGGCCGCCAACGGCTACCTCAAATCCTGACTCAAGGGGGTGCCTTGTGGCGCTCAATAGCATCGAAGAACTGGTTGAAGACATCCGCCAAGGCAAGATGGTCATCCTCATGGATGACGAAGACCGCGAGAACGAAGGCGACCTGATCATGGCCGCCGAATGCTGCAAGCCCGAGCACATCAACTTTATGGCCAAGCATGCCCGGGGCCTGATCTGCATGCCGATGAGCCGCGAGCGCTGCGAACTGCTCAAGCTGCCGTTGATGGCGCCGCGCAACGGTTCCGGTTTCGGCACCAAGTTCACCGTATCGATCGAAGCGGCCACCGGCGTGACCACCGGCATTTCCGCCGCCGACCGTGCGCGCACCGTGCAGGCTGCCGCCGCCCGTGATGCCAAGGCTGAAGATATCGTCAGCCCCGGCCACATCTTCCCGCTGATGGCCCAGGCCGGCGGTACCCTGGCCCGTGCCGGCCACACCGAAGCGGCGTGCGACCTGGCGCGCATGGCCGGTTTCGAGCCGAGCGGCGTGATCTGCGAAGTGATGAACGACGACGGCACCATGTCCCGTCGCGCCGAACTGGAAGCTTTTGCCGCCGAACACGACATCAAGATCGGCACCATTGCCGACCTGATTCACTACCGGATGATCCACGAACGTACCGTTCAGCGGATTGCCGAGCAGCCGCTGGACAGCGAACTGGGCCAATTCAACCTGGTGACCTATCGTGATTCCGTGGAAGGCGACGTGCACATGGCGCTGACCCTGGGCAACGTGTGTGCCGAAGAACCGACCCTGGTTCGCGTGCACAACATGGACCCGCTGCGCGACCTGCTGATGGTCAAGCAACCGGGCCGCTGGAGCCTGCGCGCCGCCATGGCCAAGGTTGCCGAGGCCGGCAGCGGCGTGGTGCTGTTGCTCGGTCACCCGCTCGATGGCGATGTGTTGCTGGCGCACATCCGCGAAACCGCCGATCACGCCGCGGTGAAAAAACCGACCACCTACAGCACTGTCGGTGCCGGTTCGCAGATCCTGCGTGACCTGGGCGTACGCAAAATGCGCCTGATGTCGGCACCCATGAAATTTAATGCGATATCCGGTTTCGATCTGGAAGTTGTAGAATACGTGCCCTCCGAATAATGACCGGTTGTTTCCGGCCTTGAATTCGCGGTTCAAATATCACCGAGGGATGCGTACGAGACGCGTCCCGGCTCTTTAAGAGATCTATCGAATGACCCTGAAGACCATCGAAGGTACCTTCATCGCCCCTAAAGGCCGCTACGCTCTGGTAGTGGGCCGTTTCAACAGCTTCGTCGTTGAAAGCCTGGTCAGCGGTGCAGTTGATGCCCTGGTTCGCCACGGCGTGAGCGAAAGCGACATCACCATCATCCGCGCGCCTGGCGCCTTCGAAATTCCGCTGGTTGCGCAGAAAGTCGCCCAGAAAGGCGAATTCGCGGCAATCATCGCCCTGGGCGCGGTCATTCGTGGCGGCACTCCGCACTTCGAATACGTGGCTGGCGAATGCACCAAGGGCCTGGCTCAGGTGTCCATGGAGTTTGGCGTTCCGGTCGCTTTCGGCGTCCTGACCGTTGATTCCATCGAACAAGCCATTGAACGTTCCGGCACCAAGGCCGGTAACAAAGGTGCTGAAGCTGCCCTGTCCGCTCTGGAAATGGTCAGCCTGCTGGCGCAGTTGGAGGCCAAGTGATTAGCGACGAAAGCGATCGTTTCAACCCGCGCGATCCAAAGCCTGCGGATGCCGGCAAGCCATCGAAAAGCGTCAAGCGTCGCGAAGCCCGTCAGCTCGCGACCCAGGCGCTGTACCAATGGCACATGGCCAAGCAATCGCTGAACGAGATCGAAGCGCAGTTCCGGGTCGATAACGATTTCAGCGATGTCGACGGCGCGTACTTCCGAGAAATCCTGCACGGGGTTCCGCAGTTCAAGACCGAAATCGACACCGCGCTCACGCCATGCCTGGATTTGACCATCGAAGAGCTGGACCCGGTTGAACTGGCGGTTCTGCGCCTGTCCACCTGGGAACTGCTCAAGCGCGTCGACGTGCCGTACCGCGTTGTGATCAACGAGGGTATCGAACTGGCCAAGGTCTTCGGTTCCACCGACGGCCACAAGTTCGTCAACGGTGTGCTCGACAAGCTGGCCCCGCGTCTGCGTGAAGCTGAAGTGAAGGCGTTCAAGCGCTGATTGGCGCTTGGAATGTCGACACGAAGTCATGGGCGAGTTTGAGCTGATCCGCAATTTCTTCGCCGCCGCGCCTTGTGCGCAGGGCGGCGAAGGCGTTGCCCTCGGGATTGGCGATGACTGCGCCTTGCTGGCTGTTCCTCCCGGGGAGCAGTTGGCAATTTCTACCGATACGTTGGTGGCCGGCGTGCACTTCGCCGATCCCTGCGATTCGTTTCTGCTCGGTCAGCGCTCGTTGGCCGTGGCCGTCAGCGACCTGGCTGCCATGGGCGCCACCCCCGTTGCCTTTACCCTTGCCCTGACCTTGCCGACGGTGACTGCCGATTGGCTGCAGGACTATGCCCGTGGTTTGAATGCCATGGCGCAAAGCTGCGGTGTGGCGTTGGTCGGGGGCGATACCACCCGTGGGCCGCTAAGCATGACCATGACTGTGTTCGGTCGCGTACCCGGTGGCCAGGCGTTGACCCGCAGCGGTGCACAACCGGGCGACCTGCTGTGTGTCGGCGGTGACCTGGGCAATGCCGCCGGTGCCCTGCCATTGGTGCTCGGTCAGCGCACGGCCCCAGCGAGCATCGCCGAGCCGTTGCTGGCGCATTACTGGTCGCCGCAACCGCAGCTCGGCTTGGGTCAGGCGCTGCGGGGCAGGGCCACTTCGGCGATGGATATCTCTGACGGACTGCTCGCTGATTGCGGGCATATCGCGCTGGCTTCGAAGGTCGGTGTCGAAGTCGAGCGGGATCGTTTGCCGCTGTCGCGGAGCCTGGTCGACTTTCTCGGTCAATCGGACGCACAGGTTGCGGCCCTGAGCGGCGGCGACGATTACGTCCTGGCCTTCACGTTACCGTCCGTCGAGTTGCCGCTGTTGCTGGCCGATGGCTGGCCGATCCATGTAATCGGGCAGGTGGTGACGGGGCAGGGCGTGAGGCTGCTGGACGCCGATGGCAAAGACATCACCCCGCAAACCCGGGGTTATCAACATTTTCGGGAGTCACCGTGACAGATCATCCCAAACAGGTCCCGGCGGAATTCGTACCGCCGTCGGTCTGGCGCAATCCATGGCATTTCCTGGCGTTCGGCTTCGGCTCGGGCACCTTGCCAAAGGCGCCCGGCACTTGGGGGTCGTTGGTTGCGCTGCCCTTTATTCCGTTGTGGCAAATGCTGCCCGACTGGGGTTACTGGCTGATGCTGGGCATCACCATGCTGTTCGGCTTCTGGCTGTGCGGCAAAGTGGCCGACGATTTGCGGGTACACGACCATGAAGGCATCGTCTGGGACGAAATGGTCGGGATGTGGATCACCCTGTGGCTGGTGCCGGAAGGCTGGCAGTGGCTGCTGGCGGGTTTCTTGATGTTCCGTTTCTTCGACATTCTCAAGCCATGGCCGATCCGCTGGATTGACCGGCACGTACATGGCGGTGTCGGCATCATGCTCGATGATGTCCTGGCCGGGGTGTTCGCCTGGTTGGCGATGCAGGGACTGGTGTGGTTTTTCGCCTGACCGGGAGGGACGCCGACGTCACCCTGTGGGAGCGAGCTTGCTCGCGATGGCGGAGTATCAGCCAATATTGATGTCGCTGACAGCACGCAATCGCGAGCAGGCTCGCTCCCACAGGGTCTGTGTCGGGGTGTATATCAAACATTTTGATAGTTATCGCCGATAATTCAGCCTAAGCGTCCTCCGGAACCTGCTGTTACAATGCCGGCTCTGCGAATCTTCAGACTTTTAGATCAGGAGCACACCGGTGCCTGTCGTTTTTGTCGCCGCTTCCAAGCTGCCAACGCCTTTTGCGCAATTCACCATGCATGGCTTTCTCGATGAAGCCACCGGCCGCGAGCACGTTGTGCTGAGCCTGGGTGAGATTGCCGACGGTGCCCCGGTACTCGGCCGGCTGCACTCCGAATGCCTGACGGGCGATGCCTTGTTCAGTCAGCGTTGCGACTGTGGCTCGCAACTGGAGGCCGCCTTGCAGGCCATCGCCCGCGAAGGTCGTGGCGTCTTGCTCTACCTGCGCCAGGAAGGCCGGGGCATTGGCCTGCTGAACAAGATCCGAGCCTATGAGCTGCAGGACGGTGGCGCCGATACCGTCGAAGCCAACGAACGCCTGGGTTTTGCCGCCGACCAGCGTGACTACGCCATGTGCCTGCCAATGCTGGAGCACCTGGGCGTGAAGTCCCTGCGCCTGATGACCAACAACCCGCGCAAGGTCAAGGCCTTGACCGACATGGGTATCGTGGTCGCCGAGCGCGTGCCGCTGCACACCGGCCACAACCCGCATAACCGACTCTACCTGGCGACCAAGGCCAGCAAGCTCGACCACATGATGGGCAATGAGCATCAGGGCGAGGTAGACCGGGCGTGACCCGCGGTCAGGTGCGGCGGCGACTGTCCTTCAACTGGTGGCAATATCTGGCACTGGCCTTGTTGCCATTGTTTGTGATCAACGCGCTGTTCGGCCAGAGCGAAGCCATTCTGCCGGTGCTGGCGATGCCGTTGTTCATCGCCGGAGTCGCCTCGATGTTTGTCAGCCTGAAGTTTTTCGGCGCCTACAAACACGCGCTGATCGCTACCCAGAAAGCCCTCGATACTCCTGAAGAACCTGGCGCCTGGATCAGTCTGGCAGCCAAGCGGCGCACGGCATTCCTGGCCGCCGGGCTGCCGGCCTGGATCGCTGCCCTGGCGGTGTTCGTCGGCCTCGAAGCCGTGCCGCTGATGCTGCTGGCACTGTCGACCGCGGTGCTGTTCTACCTCTACCGTATTCCACGTCAACTCGGTTGATGCGCGCGCTCTGGCTGGCGGTGTTGCTGCTGGTCGCCAGTGGCTCGGCCGTCGCGGTCGAACGGGTTGTCAGCCTCGCCCCGTCGCTCTCTGAAATCGTCGTTGAACTGGGTTCCGCCGACCTCCTGGTCGGTGTGCTGGACGCCGGTGAACGGCCTGCCGAACTCAAGGGCCTGCCCTCCGTTGGCCGCTATGGCCAGCTGGACATGGAGCGGTTGCTCAGCCTGAATCCCGATCTGTTGCTGCTATGGCCCGGTAGTGTTGGCCCGGCCCAGCGTGACCAGCTCAAGCGCCTGAATATTCCCACCTACGTCGCCGAACCCCACAGCCTGAACCAGCTCGCCGCACAGATCGAGACCATTGCCGCCCAGCTCGGTCGGCCTGAACGCGGAGTTTCATTGGCCGGCGATTTACGCCGGCGGCTGGATGAATTGCGCCTGCGCTATCGCCGGGACAAGCCGTTACGAGTGTTTTATCAGGTCTGGGATCGGCCGCTGTATACGGTCGGCGGCGAGCAGATTATCAGCGATGCGCTGGAAGTCTGTGGTGCGAAAAACGTGTTTGCCGACCTGAAACTGCCGGCACCACAAGTCAGCGTGGAAGCCGTGTTGCAGCGTAATCCCGAGGTGATTCTGGCCAGCGATCAGGCGCAGCTTGATGCGTGGAGAGCCTGGCCGCAGGTGGCGGCGGTGGAGCAGGGCCAATTGCGTTGGGTGACAGATAAAGGCCTGGAGCGACCGAGCGGGCAGATGATTGAGGCAACCGCCAAGCTTTGCCAATTGATTGCGCCAGACCGCTGAGACCGAGGTGCCTTCATCGCGAGCAAGCTCGCTCCCACAATGGATCTATGTTGTTTACAAAATGTAGGCCGCCGCGATCAACTTTGGGAGCGAGCCTGCTCGCGATGAGGCCCTTCCAGGCACTGCAAACCTCAGATCAGATCTCCGGCGTCCACGTCACCCCGAACATCCACGCCCGACCTTCCTCGCGATACCCGTACTGGCTACCTTGAAAGCTGTACAGCGCCCGGCTGTAACCCTTGTCCAGCAGGTTATCGATCTTCAGTTCCAGCTGGATTTCACGATTGAGCTCCCAGCTGCTGCGTAATCCCAACAGGGCATAACCACCCAACGGCTGTTGATTTTTCAAGTCGTCATAGCTGCTGCTCACCGCTTGCCAACTGGCGCCGAGGCCCAGGCGATCGAACTGTCGGTCCAGATCCCAGCTCAAGGTACGCCGCGCACGACGGGCCAGGGTATGGCCCGTGTCACGGTCTCGCGGGTCGATGATCGCCACACCAAGGTTGCTCTGCCAGGCGAACAGCTCCTGTTTCAGCGCGGCTTCGAAGCCGTTGATCCGGGCCGAGGCAACGTTCTCCGGGCGCGAGTTGCTGCCGAAGATGATCGCGTCTTCGAGGTCCGTCCGGTAGAGCGAAGCCTCCAGGCGACTGCTCTCGGTCAATTGGCTACGCCATTGCAGTTCATAGCTTTTCGAGGTTTCAGGCTTCAAGTCGGGATTACTGAAGTCGGGGTAGTACAGGTCGTTGAACGTCGGCGCGCGGAAGCCTTCGCTGTAGGTCAGCAGTAGCTCGTTGTCCGGGGTGAGCGGCAGGGTGAAGGTGCCGCTCCAGGTGTTCTGGCCGCCGAACTGCTGGTTATCGTCGTGACGCAGGCCCAACTCCGTGGAGAAACTGTCGGCCTGATAGCGATGCTGGATGAATGCGGCGCGGTTCCAGCGGCTGTCTTCGTCGAACGCGGTGGTGCTGTTGACCCGGTCTTCGTACCAGTCGCCACCGAGCATCAGGCTGTTGCGCTCGTTGAGCGTCAGGTCGTTCTGCCAGGTCACCGAGTCGCGATAGGTGTTGAACACGGTGCGTTCATCGCTGAGCTTGTCGAGGGTCTTCTCGCGGTTTTCGCTGTGGCCGAATTCAACGCGGGTTTTCCAGAGATCGTTGATCCGTGCATCGACATAGCTACTGACGCTGCTCACATCGAAGTCGCTGTAGGGCTGTTGCTGGAGCGATTCGAACGTATTCATGTCGAAGCGCCCGAACGGGTTGTCAAACTCGCTCTTGCCGCGGTTATCCAGCACGTTGGCGCCGACCTCGATGTCTTCCGTCAGGGCGTGACTCATACTCAGGCTGAACGACTTGTTGCGGTATTCGTCATGGTCGCCGTCGCTAGGATACGACTCGTGGGTACGATTGATCCCGGCGGTTTCGTCGAGGCTGGCGCCAAGGTTGAAGCGGGTTCGCTCATCACCTCCGGACAGGCCAAGGCTGCGCTCCCAGGTCTGGTTGCTGCCAAACCCCATGTGCAAGCGCGGTTGCAGGCCCTGTTCGCCACCACGACGGGTGAATATCTGGATCACCCCGCCAATCGCATCGCTGCCATAAATCACCGAGCGGGAGCCGCGCAGCACTTCCACGCGCTCGACCTGCTCGATATTGATGTGTTGCAGGTTGCTGTCGCCGGAGGTTGAACTGCCGATGCGTTGGCCGTCCACCAGCACCAGGCTCTGGGCTGACTGGGTGCCACGGATGTAGACCCCCGGAATGCTTCCGCGCCCGCCGGCCTGCGAGACTTGCACACCCGGCACCCGCCGCAGCAGATCAGTGACGCTATCGGGTTGCAGGCGATCTATGTCGTCGCGGGTGAATACGGTGTTGGCGGCGCTGCTGTCGTTGCGCGCTTCGATCTGGCGGTTGGCGCTGATCAACACGTCGGGCAGCTTCAAGGCCTGGTCGCGTTCGAAGGTGTCGGCATAGGCGTTGGCGGTGGGCAGCAGAAACAGAGGCAGGGCGAGGCGGGAGAACTTCATTGGTATTCCGTTGGTATTTCGTGACGCACACAAATCAAATGTGGGAGCGAGCCTGCTCGCGATGACGGTGTATCAGTCAACATTTGAGTCGACTGACAGTCCGCTATCGCGAGCAGGCTCGCTCCCACAGGGTGTTGCATGTATCCAGGGATTTAGATGTTGAGCAGTTGCAGGCGCTCGCGGATCGAAGCCTCGATCCCGGCCTCATCCAGCCCACACTCAGCCAGCATTTGCGCAGGCTTGGCGTGTTCGACGTAAATGTCCGGCAAGCCCAGGTGCAGCATCGACTTGAGGATGTTCTCGCGAGCGAGGAATTCGCTGACCGCGCCACCGGCGCCGCCCATGATCGCGTTCTCTTCGACGGTCACCAGCAGCTCGTGGCTGCCGGCGATTTCGCGAACCAGCGCTTCATCCAGCGGTTTGACGAAACGCATGTCGACCACGGTCGCGTCCAGTGTCTGGGCGACTTTCAGGGCTTCGGCCAGTTGCACGCCGAACACCAGCAGGGCGACTTTGCTGCCCTGTCGGCGAATCACACCCTTGCCGATCTCGATCGGTTCGAGGTCTTTCTCGATGGTCGCGTTCGGGCCGTTACCGCGTGGGTAACGCACCGCCGCCGGGCCTTCGTACAGGTGGCCGGTGGTGAGCATCTTGCGCAGCTCGTTTTCATCGCTCGGGGTCATCACCAGCATGCCGGGAATGCAGCGCAGGAACGACAGATCGAAGCTGCCGGCGTGCGTCGGGCCGTCTTCGCCCACCAGGCCTGCGCGGTCGATAGCGAACAGTACATCGAGATTCTGCACCGCGACGTCATGCACCAACTGGTCGTAGCCGCGCTGCAGGAAGGTCGAATAGATGGCCACCACCGGTTTGGCGCCTTCGCAGGCCATGCCGGCCGCGAGGGTGACGGCGTGCTGCTCGGCAATGGCGACGTCGAAGTAGCGCAGCGGGAAGCGTTCGCTGAACGCGACCAGGTCCGAGCCTTCCTTCATCGCCGGGGTAATTCCGACCAGACGCGGATCGGCAGCCGCCATGTCGCACAGCCATTCGCCGAAGACACCGGAGTACTTCGGCCCGCTGGCCTTCTTCGGCGCGGCGGCCGGGGCGTCCAGCGGTTCGAGTTTGGTGATGGCGTGGTAACCGATCGGGTCGACTTCCGCCGGGGCGAAGCCTTTGCCTTTCTTGGTGACGACGTGCAGGAACTGCGGGCCTTTCAGATCGCGCATGTTGCGCAGGGTGGCGATCAGGGTCGGCAGGTCGTGGCCATCGATCGGGCCGATGTAGTTCCAGCCCAGTTCTTCGAACAGCGTGCCGGGAACCAGCATGCCTTTGGCATACTCTTCGGTCCGGCGAGCGATTTCCCAGGCCCCGGGCAGGCGCGACAGCACTTTCTTGCTGCCTTCGCGCATGCTCGCATAGGTGCGGCTGGAAAGGATCTTCGCCAGATAGTTCGACAAGCCACCGACGTTGCGCGAGATCGACATGTCGTTGTCGTTGAGGATCACCAGCATGTTGGCGTCCACTTCCGGCGCATGGTTCAACGCCTCGAATGCCATGCCCGCGGTCAACGCGCCGTCGCCGATCACCGCGATCGCCTTGCGCTCGCTGTTTTGCAGGCGGGCGGCAATCGCCATGCCCAGCGCGGCACTGATCGAGGTACTCGAGTGGCCGACGCCAAAGGTGTCGTACTCACTCTCGGAGCGGCGCGGGAACGCAGCGACGCCGTCCTTCTGGCGCAGGGTGCCCATGCGCTCGCGACGACCGGTGAGGATCTTGTGTGGATAAGCCTGATGACCCACGTCCCACACCAGCCGGTCGTCCGGGGTGTCGAAGACGTAATGCAGCGCGATGGTCAGCTCGATCACGCCCAAGCCGGCACCGAAATGCCCACCGGTCTGGCCGACCGTGTAGAGCAATTCCAGGCGCAACTCATCGGCCAGGGTTTCCAGCTCGGCTTCGCCTAACCGGCGCAGGCCGTCCGGCGTGTTCGCGCGGTCGAGCAGGGGCGTGGTCGGGCGCTTGCGGGGAATCTCATGAAACGTCGTGGGCATCAGGCGAATCGTTATAGGTATAAAAGATGCGGCAGTTTACCTGATGCATCGCCCCCTGCCCACGCGTTGGTCTTTTTTGGCGCAATCGCCGTCAGCTGCGGCGATCGACGATATACCGGGCCAGATCACGCAACGGCTCGGCCGCCGCGTCAAACGGTCGCAGTGCGTGCAGGGCCTGGTCGCGCAGCTCCAGAGCATAGGCCTTGGCGGCGTCGAGGCCGAGCAGGGCCGGGTAGGTCGGTTTGTCCCGGGCAATGTCGGCGCCCTGGCGTTTGCCGAGGGTTTCGGTATCGCTTTCGACGTCGAGAATGTCGTCCTGCACCTGGAATGCCAGGCCGATGGCCTGTGCATAAGTCTGCAGGGACTTGAGTTCGTCTTTCTCGGCACGGCCGCTGGCCAGGGCGCCGAGCTTGACGCTGACCTCGATCAACGCGCCGGTCTTGTGCCGGTGCATGTACTCCAGAGCTTTCTGGTCGAGCTTCAGACCGACCGAGCCGAGGTCGATGGCCTGACCGCCGACCATGCCCGCCGGGCCTGCGGCCAGTGCCAGGGCGCTGACCATTTGCAGGTGGATCCCTGCGTCCAAAGTGCTCAGGCGCGGGTCGAGCAGGGCGCTGAAGGCCAGGCTCTGCAAGCCGTCGCCGGCGAGGATCGCGCAGGCTTCATCGAATTTCTTGTGGGTGGTGGGCTGGCCGCGACGCAGATCGTCATCGTCCATCGCCGGCAAATCGTCATGCACCAGCGAATAGGCGTGGATCAACTCCACGGCACAGGCTGCGCCGTTGGCTTGCTCGGGCTTGCCGCCCAATGCTTCGCACGCGGCGTAGGCCAACAGTGGACGCACGCGTTTGCCGCCATTCATCACGCTGTAGCGCATGGCTTCGTACAGTCGCGCCAGCTCGGGGCTTGGTGCAGTGAACAGGGTTTCCAGGGCCGCATTGACGCGGGCCTGGCTGGTTGCCGAGTACGCTGCAATCATTCTGGCTGATCCGCGTCGAAGGGTTCCTCGGCCAACTCGCCATCACGCTCGAGCAGCACCTGAACCTTTTGCTCGACCTGGGCCAGCGCCGCCTGGCAATCGCGGGTCAGACCTATGCCTTGCTCGAAAGCAGCCAGCGAATCCTCCAGCGACAATTCGCCATTCTCCAGACGCTCTACCAGCGTTTGCAGGTCAGCGAGGGACTGTTCGAAATCCAGTGCAGCTTTTTTGCGGGCCATGGCGGCGATTTCCGGTTGACGTTAAACCGGCGCGACACTAGCAGATAGGGGGTTCATGGGCAAATGAGCGGGGTGGTTGGCGCAAGGGTTTCAGCGCTCAGGATGCGCTTGGTCGGGATATTTGATCTGGTAGCGAGTACTGCGCCCGCCGCCCGGCAGGCGTTGCAGGCAATCCTTATCCAGCAGTTCGGCCAGATGCCGGGTCGCGGTCGCTTTGGAGACTTTCGCCACGGCCTGATACTGCGCCGCACTGATCCCGCCTTCGAATCCACGCTCCCCTGCGTCCAGCAAACGATTCAGTACTTTGGTCTGCTCGGTCGACAGCTCGGAATCCCGGTGCGCCTGCCAGAAGCGCGCTTTGCCCAGCACGGATTCGATCCGTGCCATGGCCTGTTGCAGGCTGCGCAATAGAGTTTGCAGGAACCATTCGAGCCAAACCGTAATGTCCGTGTTGGATTTCTGGCAGGTTTCCAACACCCGGTAATAACCAGATCGATCCTCAAGAATACTCGCCGACATGGCATAAAAACGGATCGCCTGAGCCTCGCCTTGAGCCAATGCCAGGTCGGTGATCGTCCTGGTCAGGCGACCGTTGCCATCGTCAAACGGGTGGAGCGTGACAAACCAGAAGTGTGCGATGCCAGCTCGTAGCAAAGGATCAAGCTCGGACTGATTCCGGCTGACTTCAAACCATTCGAGGAAGGTATCGAGTTGGCGCTCAAGGCCCAGGCGAGGTGGTGCTTCGAAGTGCACGGTCGGTTTGTCGAGACGACCGGAAACCACTTGCATTGGATCATCGCCACGCAAAGCACCTACACGAATGCTTTGCGCGGCCAAGCCGATTTCCTGTGCCGGAAACAGCCATTCATGCCAATTCAACAATCGTTCAAGTGTCAGCGGCTCGGCGAAGTGCTGGGTCGCATCGAGCATTAATTGCGCGAGCCCTTCACTGCGCTTGCTGACGTAGTCGCCATCATTGAGCTCCAACCCCAATCGCCGCGCCAATGAAGAACGAACTGAGCCGACATTCAGCTGTTCGCCTTCAATCGCCGACGAGGTGACGATGTTCTGCAGCAATGCATCCAGTTCACTTCGTGCACTTAGTGAGCTGCCCACGGAACTGGCCATGCCCATCAATCGCCCTTGCGCTTGAACGCATTCGCGCAGTAACGGCGTCAAGCGTTCGACATGCCAGCTGAAGTTCGGCCAATCAGGCTGTTGCCAGATCCAGTGAGGTGCCATGAATTCGCTGCTCTTGGATTGAGTGAGCCGATTAGAAAACATATTCGGCTCATTTAGTGAGCCGAATATGACGCCTATTCGGCTCATCGTCCAGCCACTACGGTGAATCCCACCGCATTTTCACATGCAGCCGATTGTTAAAAAACATCCCAATCGCTAATCTTCGCCCCCATCTACGACCCGATTCTCACGGGTCTTTCAGACGAAACGCAGTACTCATATCTGTAACGCGCCCAGGATCAGGCGCAAGGTTTCGTCGTGCATGGCAGGAGGCGTCGCATGCGCTCATTTCTATTGCTGCTGATCGGGTTGGTTATCGCGCCCGTGATTCTGGCCGCGCCGAATGCCGAGTTATCGGAACCGGTGGGCGGCTGGCGTTACAACGGTCTGCTGGACCGTAGCGAAAACCCGCAAGTCGCCTATCCCACGCCGCCGATTGACCGGGGTGTGCAGCGCAATCGCACGATGATCGAAGGCCAACTGAAGGCCCTCGGCACCCAGCGCGGGCCGCACACCTTGGCGGTCAACGGCAATCCATTGAATCTCTATACCGACGAGCAAGGGCGTTTTGCCCGGCCCTATGCGTTTGGTGCCGGCTCCAACAGCGTCGAAGTGCGCAGCGCCGAAGGCCAGTCCCTCAAGCGTGTTCAATTCTATGAAGCCAACGACTTGCGCACTCCGGCGCGGATTCGCGTGGTGCTGGGTTGGGATGATCCGAAGGCCGAACTCGACCTGCATATTGTCACGCCCGATGGCCAGCATGCTTTCTGGGCACACCCGGCCTTGACCAATGGCGGTGGCCTCGACCCTGACGGCGTCGATGGCCCGGGTCCGGAAATGTTCACCATGACCGCGCCGCTGCGTGGCACTTATCTGGTTTACGTGAACTATTGGGGCAACTTCGGCAGCGGCGGCTATAACTTCGATGAGTCCGGCAACCAGAACGAGGTGATTACTTCGCAGATCAACCTGGTGCTCAACGAAAACACCGTCGATGAAAAACGCGAGACGTTCATCGTGCCTCTGCGCGCAATCGGCGACCTGCTGCTGGTCAAGACTTTCAACTACTAAGCATCCCCGCTCCACGGATGAACATCGGGTTTTGTGAACATGAGTGATAGCACTGTTACTCCGGCCGCTGGCGCACCAGCGGCCAAATCTCCCCTGCATTGGCCGACGCTGCTGATCGGGATTTGCCTGGTCGTTGGCGTGGCTGGCGGATTGGGGTGGTTCATGCACAAGCCCAGGGCCCCGGCGCCTGTGCTGGCCAGTGACAAACTGGGCATGAGCCGCCCGGATGGCCTGCTGGAAACCCATTCCCTGAGCCAGTTGCCCAAGGACTTGCTGGCGGTGCCGTTCCTCAAGGAAACCCTGACCGAAGATTTCGTCTTCTATTACGAAACCCACGCCGATCGCCTGGGGTTGATCGGCAGCTTGCGGCGGATCATCTACGAACATGACCTGAAACTGCAGGACAGCTTGATCGAGCAGTTGTTCGATCAACCGGCCGACGTAGCGTTGTGGCGCGGGGCGGATGGGCGGCTCAAGGATTTCCTGCTGGTAATGGATCGCGGCGGGCTGGCCAAGGTGCTGGAGCCGCTGGCCAAAGTGGCGCTGGACGACTCGCAGTTGAGCAAGGTCGCTGACTTGAAAGTCGGTACCGATGACGTGGCGCTCTTTCAACTCAGTTACAACGCCAGCAAGGCGCTGCTGTTCGCGTCCCATGGCGACAAACTGGTGGTGCTGTCCAACCCGGTGAAACTCTACGATCCGCAAAGTGGCGCAACGGAAGAGTCGGGCAGCGTGTCGACCACAGCCATTGCCGCGCTGCTCAATGGCGACAAACTGTTTCCTGAAGCCTTCGGCCTGCCGCCTCGTGCGCCAGAGGTGAAACAACGCCTGTCGGTGAATGCCAGCGTGCTGGCCATGGGTTACCAGCGTTTCATCCCGAACTTCGCCGGCCTGCGCTTCGAGATGGACGACAAGGGCTGGCACAGCTTCCTGGCCATGGATGAACTGGAGAATCAGCCGGATTTCGATTTCAAACCAATCTGGCAAGCCATGCCCATGGGCGCCAGCGCTTGCGTGGCGTTGCCGCTGGCTGCCGAACAGCAGACACCGCTGCTGGTGAAACTCGGTGCCGAAGATAGCGTGGCACAAGCGTTGACCGAACACATGGCCGGCGCGGCGGGGCTCTGCTGGTACGCTGATTCGCGTCTGTACACGCCGTTGCTGGTGGCCGGTCTGAACGACGAGGATGGCGGCACGCTCGATGACGATCTGGGCAAGCTGTTCGGCTCGATGGTCGGCGCTTATGAAAGCAATGTCGCCGAGCACGCATTCCCGGTGGTGGAGAAACAGGAAGGGCAGAGCCATCAGTGGCAGCGGCAAGTCAGTTCCAGTTTCGGCCCGTACAAAGCCAAGGACGCCGAGAATCCGGAGGCGATCAGCGGCAAGGCGTTCATGCGTGTGAGCCTGGCGCGGCACGGTTCAACCTTGCTGTTTTCCCTCGATGACAAACTCGTCGATAAGGCCCTCGGCACCCTCGACAAACGCTTCCCGCCGATGGCCGACGTGGTGCCCAAGGACCTGCTGATGCCGGTCTATTTCGGCCCAGATTCCATGGCCCAACTGATGCAGCAGGAAACCCTCGACAGCCTGCCCCAGGACATGGAACCGGTGTTCTACAACGCCGCGCAAACCTACCTGATCCCGAAACTGCGCAAGCTCGGCGGCTACGGCAAATACGCCCTGACCTTGCCCGAAGGCAGCGAGCCGGACGGCCACTGGCAGTGGCTGCCGCTGGAGTGGAAAGCCCTGTGACGGCATTGATCCGAAGTCTCGGCCTGCTAGCCTTGTTGCTGAGCGCGGGTGCCCGGGTTGTCGAGGCGCCATCGCTCGATCCACAGCAATCCCAGGTGTTTCGCGCCTGGTTCGTGCGCATCGCCCAGGAGCAACTGAGCCAGGGCCCGAGCCCGCGTTGGTATCAGCAAGACTGCGCCGGACTGGTGCGCTTCGCCGCCAATGAAGCGCTGAAAGTCCATGACGACAAATGGCTGCGCAGCAATGGCCTGTCCAATCGTTACCTGCCGCCGGAGCTGCAACTGAGCGACGCCCAGCGCGGTCTTGCCCAGCAATGGCAGCAGGGCGGCGGCAAGGTCGGGCCATACGTCAATGCGATCAAATTGATCCAGTTCAACAGCCATCTGGTCAGCCGCGATGTGTCTCAGGCACGCCCTGGCGACCTGATGTTTTTCGATCAGGGCGACGACCAGCACCTGATGATCTGGATGGGCCGCTACATCGCCTATCACACCGGCACCAGCACACCCACCGACAACGGCATGCGTTCGGCAAGCCTGCAGCAACTCATGACATGGAAGGACACCCGATGGATACCCGACGCAGCCAACCCCAACTTCATCGGCGTCTATCGACTGAATTTTCTTTCCCAATGACCGGTGCCCGCATGCTGCGTTTTCTGTCTCTGATGTTGGTATTGGTGCTGCCGTTCTCGGCGGCTTGCGCCGAAGACTCGGTCCCGTCCAGCGGTTATGCGCCGATGGCCGGCGAGAGTTTTTTCCTGCTGGCCGACAGCAGTTTTGCCAGCGATGAACCGGCGATGGTGCGCCTCGAAGCGCCGGGTCGCGACTATCGCCGGTTTCGCATGGAACCCTACGGCGGCGCCGATATTCGTGTGTATCGCATCGACAAACCGCTGGATTTCCTCAAGCGCCAGAAGAACCTGCATCGAGTGGTCAGCAGTGGCCAGTTCAAGGGTGAAGGCCTGTCCAACACCCTCGCTTACCTGTGGGACAACTGGTATCGCAAATCCCGTCGGGTGATGCAGCGGGCGTTTTCCTACGAGTCGCGTAAACAAGTCACCGAGGAAGTGCCGGAACTGAAGATGGGTAACGCGATGGCCGCGCCAACGCCCTACGACGCGCAGCCGCAATTCGCACTGATACCGGGTTTGCCGGTAGTCAGCCAGTTCCGTTATCCGTTGTGGCAGGCCAAGCCGATCCAGCCACCAGCCGGGGTGAACCTGGCCGGGTCTTCCAGCGAGTTCGTCAGCGTCGCGCCGGGCAACGTCTACATCCCGTTGGGTAATCTCAAGCCGGGTCTGTATCTGGTGGAAGCGCTGATCGGCAAGTACCGCGCGACCACCATGGTGTTCGTCTCCAACACCGTGGAGGTGAGCAAGATCGCCGGTGACGAATTGCTGGTGTGGGCCGCGCGCAAACACGAAGGCAGTTCGGTGCCGAAGGTCAACGTGTTGTGGACCGATGGCCTCGGCGTCATGAGCAGCGGCGCCACCGACACCGACGGCTTGCTGCGCCTGAAACACGTCAGCCCCGAGCGTTCGTTCGTGATCGGCGAGGACGAAGAGGGCGGGGTGTTCGTCTCCGAGAATTTCTACTACGACAGCGAAATCTACGACACCAAACTCTATGCCTTCACCGACCGGCCGCTGTATCGGCCGGGGGATTGGGTGTCGCTGAAAATCGTCGGGCGTGAATTCAAGAACGCGCGGGACTCGGTGCAGCCAAGCGCGGCCGACGTCAATGTGACCGTGCTGGATGCGACGGGAACGGCACTGCAAAGTCTGGCGTTGAAACTCGATTCCAGGGCCGGCACCCAGGGCCGATTCCAGTTGCCCGATAACGCCGTGGCCGGTGGATATGAACTGCGTTTCAACTACAAGGATCAGGCCTACAGCAGCGCCTTTCGCGTCGCTGAATACATCAAGCCGCACTTCGAGATTTCGCTCAGTCTGGCCAAGCAGGATTACCGTACTGGCGAGCCGGTGAAGGGCAACCTGGTGCTGCTGTACCCGGACGGAAAACCGGTGGCCAATGCGAAATTGAGCCTGAGCCTGCGCGCCCAACAACTGTCGATGGTCGACAACGAACTGCAATACCTCGGGCAATTTCCGGTGGAGCTGACCAGCACCGAATTGACCACCGACGCCAAGGGCAACGCGTCCCTCGACTTGCCGGCAGCGGACAAACCGAGTCGCTACATGCTCACGGTGTTTGCCAGCGACGGTGCGGCGTATCGGGTCAAGACCACCAAGGAAATCCTCATCGATCGTGGCGCGGCGAATTTCCGCTTGAGCGCGCCTCAACGCTTCAGCGCGGTGGGTGACAAGGTTGCCTTCAGCTACGCCCGCGAAGGCGAGCAGGTCGACGCCGTTACGCCGGGCAGCTATGGCTGGGTGCGTTTGGAGGACCAGAGCACCGGCGAAGGCAAACTTGCGGCAACCGACAAAGGTTTCACCCTGGCCTTTGACCGGCCGGGCACCTACAACCTGACACTCAAGGATGATCATGGCCGGGTGGTCGGTGCCACCGGCCATTCGGTTACCGGCGAAGGTGTCAAAGCCGTACCCGGCACCGTGGAAATCGTCCTCGACAAGCCCGAGTACATCGCAGGCGATGAAGCGCTGGCGCTGATCACTTTCCCGGAACCGGTCAGCGATGCCTTGCTGTCGCTGGAGCGAGACAAGGTCGAAGCGACCGCGTTGCTCTCCAAGGGCGGCGACTGGCTGAAGATGGAAAAACTCAGCGATACCCAATACCGCGCGCGCATTCCGGTGAAGGACGGTTTCGCGCCGAACCTGACCTTCTCGGTGCTGTACACCAAGGGCGGCCAGTACAGTTTCCAGAACGCCGGCATCAAGGTGGTCACGCCACAGATCGACGTGGCCATCACCACGGATAAGGAAACCTATCAGCCGGGAGAAACCGTCTCGGTGGACCTGACCACCCAGTTCGCCGGCAAAGCGATTCCTGCGCACCTGACGGTCAGTGTGGTCGATGAAATGGTCTACGCCCTGCAACCGGAAGTCGCGCCGAGCATCGACCAGTTCTTCTATCACCCACGGCGCAATAATGTGCGCACCAGCGCCAGTTTGTCGTTCATCAGTTATGACGTCGCCTTGCCGGGCAGCCCCGGTGCGCCGGGCAAAGCCAATCGCAGTGAGCGCGGCGTGAAGGTGTTGGAGCGACCGCGTCGCGAGGACGTCGACACAGCGGCGTGGCAACCTGAGTTGCTGGCCGATGCCAATGGCAAAACCCGTTTCACCTTCAAGATGCCCGACTCCCTGACCCGCTGGCGTATTACCGCCAGGGCCATTGCCGATGGTGGGCAGGTCGGGCAGAAGAAGCAATTCGTGCGCTCGGAAAAACCGCTGTACCTGAAGTGGAGCGGCCCGACCCGATTCCGCGCCGGCGACAAACCGGACCTTGGTGTGTTCGCCTTCAGTCAGGCCGAGAAACCGGTCAAGGCCGAACTGGTGACCCGTTACTCGGGCAACGAACAGCGCGTGCCGGTAACCCTGAACAGCGGCATCAACTATATCCCGTTGCCGACCTTTGAACTGGTCAATGGCGAGTGGAGCGCCGAACTGCTGCAGGATGGCAAAGCCGCTGACGCCCTGTCGGTGCGCCTGAGCGCGACCGGTGAAGGCTGGCAGGTGACTCAAACCCAGAGCCTTGATGTGGGTGAGGGCGATACGCCGCTGACGTTGCCGGCGGACGCCAGTGATATCCGCCTGCGTCTGGATGACAGTCCGCAAGCGTTGTTCCGTTCTGCCCTCGACGACCTGCTGAGCTACCCCTACGGTGGCGTCGAGCAGACCGCCAGCCGTCTGTTGCCGTTGAGCATTGCCTACCCGACGCTGGCGGAGAATCCGCAGATCCGCGATCGCCTGCGCCTGATCATGCAAAACAGTCGCCTGCGCCTGGTACAAATGGCCGGCCCTTCGGCGAGCTTCACCTGGTGGGGCATGGACGGCGAGCCGGATGCGTTCCTCACCGCCTACGCCTATTACGCCGACTGGCACGCCAGCCAGGTGCTGGAACTGAGCCTGCCGCCGGAACATTGGCAGCGGGTGCTGGAGGTCTACGCCAAGCAGGCGAAGAACACACCGCTGTTGCAGCGGGCGCTGATCCTGTCGTTCGCCAAACAGATGCAGTTACCGGTCAATACCTTGCTCGGTGGCTTGATGGACGACCTGGCGAAAGCGGGTGAGGGCACTGCCGCGAACTTGATGGAGAACGGCGAAGACAGCCTCGTCATGAGCGATCCGGATTCAGCCTTGGGGCTGGCTGCCGCGCGAGTGCTGACAGCATCGCTGGCCAGGCAGGTGAAGGTCGCTTTGCCGGACGCGTTCAATCGGCAACTGGCCGACGCGCAGCAACGTCTGGCGGTCAGTTCCCAGCCGTTTGCCGAAGCGCTGAACCTGTCGCTGCAACCCTTCGATCAGGCTCACGCCCAGGCCTTGCTGCAACGTTTGCTGCCACAGCAATCGACCCTGGAACGTGCGTTGGCGTTGACCTGGCTGCAACGCAGCATCGAGCAGGCATCGCCCACCATTGCGTTGGCGCCGGGTGAAGGCTGGAAGAAGCGGTACGGGGTTTCTGGTGAGATGTATTGGACGTGGCAGGGGCCTGCGCCAGTACCGGCGGTATTGACGCTGACCGGCGCGCAAGAGCGTCCGTTGCGCGCGGCATTGAGCTACCGGAGCCAACAGCAGGCGGTCGAACCGATGGCCGTGACCATTACCCGTCGCCTGTCGCGACTGGTGCCGGGGGATGAGGCTTTCACCTTCAAACTCGAAGCGGTCGGCAACGCGCCGCTGTCCAGCGACAACCTCTATCTCGATGAAGTGATCGTCACCAGCAAAGCTGCCAAACCGTTGCGTTACGGCATGCTGGAGGTGCCGCTGCCACCGGGCGCTGATGTCGAGCGCACCACCTGGGGCATCAAGCTCATGGGCAAGGCCGGCACCGAACCGACATCGCTGGAAAAGGCGCGTTTCGAATCGGGACAAATGGCTTATGCCGTTCCGGTCGATGCCTTGAGTGGCGAGTTGCGCTTGCGGCACTTGGTGCGTTTCTCGCAAAAGGGGCAGTTCAACTTGCCGCCGGTGCGTTTCACTCAGGTTTATGCACCGCAGCATCAGGCGATGGAACAAAAGGCAGCCCTTGGCCAGGTCACGGTTCACTGACGTGCACAGGCTGCTGATAGGTGGGTTGCTGTGTTTGATCCCTGTGCTGGCAACGGCGCAGGACGAACCTTTGCGCCTGGCCTTCAAGGGCGATCTGTTGTCGCTCAGCCGAACGCAGGTGATCACCCACGAGCCGTTGCCGCAGACCTTGCAGACGCCGCTGGGCAGTGTGTGGAAGTTGTTCGTCTACGCCTGGCTGGTGGACACCGGCGCGCGTGAGCCGGCTTATGAATGCCGCGGCCAGTCGAAGGAGGAAGTTTATTGCTGCACGGCGGGCGGCAAGATCGAGCGTGATCAGGCGTTGGTCAGGTCATGCGGTCTGTATTTCGAACCCGCGCGGCTGGGCATCGGCGATGCCGACTGGCGAGCCTATTGGCAGGTGCGACAGGCGCCGCAATGGTTACTGGATTTGCCTTCGTTGCAACCGGCTACCCGGGTTTCGGTGGCGGAATTATTGACGGTGTTGGCCGTGCTGCCGGCGCAAGGTCAAGCCCGGCGAGTGTTGCTCGATGTGGTGCTCAATGCCGCCGATGGCCAAGTCGTTGGCGAACTCGGAAGCCGCCTGCGGGTGAAGACCTGGAGCTGGTTGGCGGATCAGGACGCAACATCGCGACAGGGCGGGTTTGCCGGTTGGACAGCGGATGGTACACCGGTCTGGGCCGGCGGGCGGGGCACCAGTCAACGGGTTCTTCGAGATCACGCGCAGGCACTGTCTACGGTGACTCCTGTTGCATGGCCTGTGGATGCAGGGCAGTGCGTAGAGGTCGACCTGTTCTCCCGCTATCCACTTCGGCGCGTGCTGGCAGGGGACACCGCAGTTACTTCCGGGGCATTGCAGGGTGATTACCGTGTCGAATTCGCCAACGGCAATGTGCTGGATATTCACAGCGACGGCGAACTGTTTCTGCTGAACGACAAACTCGTGGCGCGTCTGGATCGCGAAGAATACGTTGCCCGTGTTCTCCAGCGCGAAGCCAGCGCCGAACCGGTCGAGGCCGCCAAAGCCCTGGCCGTGGCCATCCGCACGTACCTGCTGCAAAACGCCACGCGCAGCGGTGACTGCCTGAGCATCGATGACAGCAGCAGCCGTCAGCGGGTCGCACCGCGTCCGGCGTCGTCCGAGGCTCGCGACATCGCCGCCTGGACCAGCGACCTGGTGCTGGCCGGCAGCACCGTCACCTACCATTCCGATCAACCCGGCCCGGACAAACTGTCCTGGCAGCAAGCCGTCGAACAGGCCCGTGCCGGCCAGCGCTACGACGCCATCCTGCTGCACGCCTACCCACGCGCCAGTCTCAGTCGCTGGGACAACCCGGTCGCATCCTGCGAAGCGTTGCCCGCCGCGCACGAATGGCTGCAGAAACAACGGCGCGGTTGGCGCCAGAAACTTGAAAGCGAAACCGGCTACAACGAAGTCAGCACCTTCGCCGTGTGCCGCCTGGCCTTCGGCCGCCCCTATGTCGACCGCGAACGTCAGCGTATCTACGTGCGTGGCGCGCAGACACTGCAAGACCGCCTCGACCTGACCCACGAATACCTGCACCTGGCCTTCGAAGCACACCCTAATGGCCAGGATGAAACCTACATCGAAGGGCTCGCCCGCCACCTCTTGCTGGAATAGTCCATGAAACTCCGTTATCCACAGGTCTTGCTGTTGCTCTGCTCGCTGCTGGCGTTGCCGTCGGTGATGGCGGCTGACAGCGTAAAACTCGATACCCCCGCAGGCGGCTGGCGCACCGGCGCGCCCGAGGGCGAAGGGGAAAACTTCCGGCAGACCGTCAACTACCCGGCCTCGTCGGTGAATACCCCGGCAGGGCAGGCCAACACCGCGCGCATCAGCGGGCAGATCAAAGCCACAGCCAAATCCACAGAGCCCGGCCGTCTGATCGTCAACGGGGTCAGCATGCCGCTGAAAATCGACCCGGCTGGCCGCTTCGATCGTCCGTTCTCATTCCCCAACGGCAGCAACAGCGTCGAGGTTCGCAGCCCCGATGGCCAGCAACGTCAGCGCACGCAATTTCTCAACAGCAGCGGCGGTGCGACCCCGGCCAAATTGCGCGTTTTGTTGTCCTGGGACAGCGACAACACCGACCTCGACCTGCACCTGATCACCCCCGACGGCGCGCACATCTGGTACGGCGACCGCGTCACCCCCAACGGCGCCGCGCTCGACGTCGACGTCACCACCGGCTACGGCCCGGAAATCTTCGCCATGCCCGCACCGATCAAGGGGCAATATCTGGTGTATGTGAACTACTTCGGCGGCGGCTACAGCAGTGATGAAGAGGGGCAGGAAGACGCGGTGCAAGCGCTGACCACGGCGCAAGTGACGGTGATTACCGAGGAAGGCACGCCGAGCGAAAAGATGGAGACGTTCCTGGTGCCGATGCGTGCGGTGGGGGAGCTGACGCTGGTGAAGTCATTTAGTTATCCGTGAGGGATAAATGTGACAGCGGTGCTGACACAAATCGTTTTTTAGTTGTCGCAGCAGTGCTGAGACAAATGCAGGTTTTGGGCGGTTCACTTTCCTTCAGGCATTAAAAAGCCGGCTTGTGGCCGGCTTCTCGGGGACTGGCTTGGATCATTTTTGGTAAACCGCGCCAGCCTTCAAAACGTACACCCGGATCTTGCGTCCGGCTGTGGGACCTGATGAGAAAGTCATCTGTCAGGCCAGTGCATCTGAGCCGCAGGGCGGGTCGATGCGCAAATGTGGGGCGCAGCATACGCAGGTTTGATGGGAATTCCCAGCGGGAAGTGCCGGGCAGAGCCGTTTGGCCACCCGGGTGGGCGGCCGATGGGTGTTCTTGAGTGCTTAAAGAAAGGGCACCGTTGGCCGTCGTTTGTTCAGGGTCGACCACCAGAACACCCAGCCCAGCACCCTGATGTTCTGCTCTTCGATTTGTGCGGCCCTGAAGATTTCATCCGGGTATTCGGCGCGGTTGTGGCTGCGCAGTCGCAGGGAATTGCCCGGCATTCGGTGCAGGTACTTGATGCGCAGCATGCCGTCATGTTCGATGGCGTAGATCTCGCCATCGACAATCTGGGTCAGGCCACGGTCAATTGCCAGGGTCGAACCGTCTTCGATTTTCTCTCCCATGCTGTTGCCGCTCATCAGGGCGCAGATGGCGTCGGCGTGGTTGATTTCCAGGGAATCGAGGTGGCTGCGGGGCAGGCGGATGGATTTCTCGGGGTCTTCTATGACGTGGGTTTTGTTGGAACCGGGGGCTGTGACAGCTTCCTTGAGGAATGGCAGTTCGACGTCGACAGGCTCGATGACCGTATAGACACCGCGAATAGTCTGGGCATCGAAGGTGTTGCCGGTTTCGTCGAGCAGGCGCAGGTGCTGGGCATCCTTCGAGCCTTCGCCGGTTTTCAGCCAGTCGCTGCTGACCGAGAGTTTTCGGGCGACTTCTTCCATGCAATGGGCGGGCACACCGCGGGCGTACCAGTTATGTACATTTTGCGGAGCCGTATCCAGGAATTCGGCAAAACCGGTGGTCGTGATGTTTGCTGCTTCGAGGAGCGCTTTAAAGCGTGAGCCGCTAGTGTTCTTTTTCATGAACGCGAGTCTACTGGCGGCTAACAAGGGTTTGAATAAACGCCTCGTTCAAATTTCGCGGGAAATTTACGACCGGATGTAAGACGCTCTTGGGGAATTTTAAACAAGCAAAAACCATGTGATGGTGTGTTTAAACGGGGTGTTTGGCGTGCTTATCAAGCGCCCACAAAAAACCCCGGATCTCCCGGGGTTTTTCTTGCCGCTAGCAGCTAAAAGCCTGCAGCCGGGCTTAGCCTTTGTAGGCAGCAACCGACTTGGTGATCGCTTCGCGGGCGGCGTCTGCACCGGCCCAGCCTTCGATCTTCACCCATTTGCCTTTTTCGAGATCTTTGTAGTTCGCGAAGAAGTGCTCGATCTGCTGGATCAGCAGTGGTGGCAGGTCGGTGTATTCCTTCACGTCGACGTACAGCTGGGACAGCTTGTCGTGTGGGACTGCGATGACTTTGGCATCGCCGCCGCCGTCGTCGGTCATGTTCAGGATGCCGACCGGACGGGCGCGGATAACCGAACCTGGAGCAACCGGGTAAGGGGTTACGACCAGCACGTCGAGGGGATCACCGTCGTCAGCCAGGGTGTTCGGGATGTAACCGTAGTTGGCCGGGTAGAACATTGGGGTGGCCATGAAACGGTCAACGAACAGGCAATCGCTGTCTTTGTCGATTTCGTATTTGATCGGCGCGTGGTTGGCCGGAATCTCGATCGCGACGTAGATGTCGTTCGGCAGGTCTTTGCCAGCCGGAATCTTGCTGTAGCTCATTGGGCGTTGCCCCCGTTAGTTGACCAAAAACACTTGGCCGGATTGACCAAAAAGTGGCGGCGATTATAGGCATATTCCTGTGTCGACGCCATGGACCAGAAGTCGTATGGCGCTTACTGGTGTGCCTGATAGACAGGGTCATGCGCCTGAAGTTGCTTTAATCTCGCGAGCGGATCCTGGCGATAGAACAGCTTCAACTGCTGGTACACCTGTGGATAAGCCTCGTGCAGCAAATCCGGGGCGCTGAAGAAGTATTCGCTGGTGACGGCGAAGAATTCGGCAGGGTTCTCGGCGGCATAGGGGTCGATGGCGGTTTCGGCGTCGGGATTGCGTTCCAGTTGCCGGTCGAGGTCGTCGTAGGCCTCTTGCATGACGTTGGCCCAGTCGCTGATGCGCATGTCGGCATGCAACGGCGGCAGGCCGTTGGCGACACCGTTGAGCATGTCGAGCTTGTGCGCCAATTCGTGGATCACCAGGTTGTAGCCTTCCCAGCCACCACTGGCCATTACACCGGGCCAGGCGAGGATGATCGGGCCTTGCTCCCAGGCTTCACCGCTGTGTTCACCGTCCCATTCGTGCTCGACACCGCTGGCATCGCGGTAGCGCTGGGGGCTGAGGAAGTCGTCGGGGTAGAGGATGATTTCGTGGAAGCCCTGATACCAGTTCAGGTCGCCGAGGTGCAGCAGCGGCAATTGCGCCTGGGCTGCAAGCAGCAAACGTTGTTCCTGATGCAGCTCGACACCGGGCAGGGCGCTCAGGTGCTTGTCTTCGAGGAACAGCACACAGGCTTCGCGCAGCCATTGGTCTTCGGCGGCGCTGATGCCGTCGAGAAAACTCAGGTGGTGGCGCACCCGTTGCCACAGGTCATCGGCAATCGGGTGTTTTGCCAGGGTGCGCCGACGACGCCAGGCGCTCAGGGACCACATCGTGTCAGCGCGATTCGGCTTTGGAGTTCGAACCGGCAAGGCGGTTACGCACCATGCCGATGATCATCGGCACCAGCGAGATCAGGATGATGCCGACTACCAGTAGTGACAGGTTCTTCTTGATGAAAGGCACGTTGCCGAAGAAGTAACCGAGTGTCACCAGGCCGCCGACCCACAGGATGGTGCCCAGCACGCTGAATGCAAAGAAACGCGGATAGGGCATTTTTCCCACGCCGGCGACGAACGGTGCAAAGGTACGGATGATCGGCAGGAAGCGCGCCAGGGTCACGGTTTTGCCGCCGTGCTTGTCGTAGAAATCGTGGGTTTGTTGCAGGTAGTCACGACGGAAGATCTTCGAGTCCGGATTGCTGAACAGCTTTTCACCCGCCGTTCGTCCGATGATGTAGTTGGTACTGTCGCCCAGGATCGCTGCCAGCATCAGCAGGCCGCCGAGCAGTACCGGGTCCATGCCGCCACCGGCCGCCACGGCGCCGGCAATGAACAGCAGGGAGTCGCCCGGCAGGAAGGGCATGACCACAAGGCCGGTTTCACAGAAGATCACCATGAACAGAATGGCGTAGATCCATGCCCCGTAGTTGGTTACAAGCATGTCGAGGTAGACGTCGAGATGCAGGACAATGTCGATCGGGTTGAAATCCATGGATAGCACCTGTGGTGACGGCCCGACTCAGCAGGCCTGTGCGGATGACTTCGCGTAAGACTACGGATAGGGGTAGTTTTTCTTACAAGCCGGGAATATCGGGATTATACGAGGCGAGTGGTGAAATTCGCGTCGAGATTGTAGCGGGGAATGTCATCACGGGGCTGATGTTTGATAACGAACAGGTGGGAGCGAACCTGCTCGCGATGCCGACGCTTCGTTGGACCAGTGTAATCCGATCGATGCCATCGCGAGCAGGGTGCAGCTGATTCAGAGTTCGTCGCTGATCGGCAGCACATAGTTCTTGAATTCGGTGTCTTCCCTGAATCCGATGGACTCGTAGGTTTTCTGCGCGACTTCGTTGTTGCTGCTGGTGGAAACGCGCATGCGCACGGCATTGGTTTCCTTGGCCATTTTCTTTGCGGTGCGGATTAGATTGTCGGCCACCAACTGGCGGCGGGCGTCCTCGGCGACATAAATATCGTTGAGGATCCATACACGCTTGAGCGAAAGCGAAGAGAAGCTCGGGTACAACTGGCAGAAGCCCATCAGTTTGTTGCTGTCGTCATCGGACAGCGCCAGGTAGATCACCGATTCCTTGCGACGCAGGCGTTTTTCAAGGAACGCCCGGGACGAGTCCGGATACGGCAGGGAACCATAAAACTCGCGATATTTGACGAACAACGGGGTCAGCAGGTCCAGGTGTTCGAGGGTCGCTTGAATAATCCGCATGGTAGGTCTCGTCTTCAAGTGGCTGTCTTACGTCTCTGACGGCGATGGGAAACCCTTGGCGGCCGCGCCACGATCCTGCCTGAAACTGGTACGAATGTGCAATGCGCAAGCGGTTCAAGCATTCGGCGGGCCGAGCAGGAAATTTCCTTTCATGTCGCCTCCCGTGTCCGACTCCAGTGTCTGAACCTGCGCTTCGTCCTTCAGGTTCACCCCTGACAACTGCCGCCGGCAGGCTTCGCGCATCAAGTACAGCAAACGGTGTGCCGCCATGCCGTAGCTCAGGCCTTCGAGCCGGACATTGGAGATGCAATTACGGTAGGCATCGGTAAGGCCGACCTTGGGATTGTAGGTGAAATATAAACCCAGGCTGTCCGGAGAGCTGAGGCCAGGGCGTTCGCCGATGAGGATCACGGTCATTTTTGCGCCAAGCAACTCACCGATCTCATCGGCGACGGCCACCCGGCCCTGTTCCACGAGTATGACTGGCGCAACAGTCCAGCTGTCGCCAGCCATTTGCTCTTCGAAACGCGCCAGAAACGGCAGGGTATGGCGATGAACGGCCAGTGCCGACAGGCCGTCGGCAACCACGATCACCAGATCCACGCCTCCCGGATGGGCTGTCGCGTAATCACGCAGGGTCTGCGCCGAGGCATCACTGAGTTTTCGCCCCAGGTCGGGGCGTTGCAGGTAGGTGTTGCGATCCGGCGCCGCACTGTGCAGCAAAAGACTCTCGCGATCACGTTCGGCCAATTGCGCGCTGAGGGAGGCATGCTCAAACGGCAAGTGCACCGCATCCCGCGCCTGAGCGTGGGCGTACTGGAAGTCCAGTTGCGCGTGGGTGGGAATGCTGGTGCCGGTGCGACCCAGTGCGATTCGCGCCGGCGTCAGGCGTCGCAGTTCCAGCCATGGGTTGTGTGGATCGAAGGGTAGTTTGTCCATGTCAATGCTCATCCCAGTTGCGCCAAGGCCTGCCGGAAGGCCGGTGGCAGGCTGTCGCCGAAGAGAACCCTGCCATCGGCTTGAGTGAAGATGCCCATTCTCGCCAGCCACTGTTCGAATTCCGGTGCGGGCTTCAGGCCCAGGGTCTGCCGGGCGTAGAGCGCATCGTGGAACGAAGTGGTCTGGTAGTTGAGCATGATGTCGTCGGAGCCGGGGATGCCCATGATGAAGTTGATTCCGGCGACGCCCAGCAGGGTCAGCAGGGTGTCCATGTCATCCTGGTCGGCTTCGGCGTGGTTGGTGTAGCAGATGTCGCAACCCATGGGCACGCCGAGCAATTTGCCACAGAAATGGTCTTCCAGGCCGGCGCGGATGATCTGTTTGCCGTTGTACAGGTATTCCGGGCCGATGAAGCCGACGACGGTATTCACCAGGAACGGTTTGAAATGCCGCGCAACGGCATAGGCGCGGGTTTCGCAGGTTTGTTGATCGACGCCATGGTGGGCGTTGGCCGACAGGGCACTGCCCTGGCCGGTTTCGAAATACATCAGGTTTTGCCCGAGTGTGCCGCGATTGAGGCTCAATCCTGCGTCGTAACCTTCCTGCAATATATTGAGGTTGATGCCGAAACTGGCGTTGGCTGCTTCGGTGCCCGCGATCGACTGGAACACCAGGTCCAGCGGGACGCCGCGATTGACCGCTTCGATCGACGTGGTGACATGGGTCAGCACGCACGCCTGGGTCGGGATTTCGTAGCGCTGGATGATCGCGTCGAGCATTTCCAGCATCGCGCAGATCGAGGCGATGCTGTCGGTGGCCGGGTTGATGCCGATCATGGCATCGCCGTTGCCGTGCAGCAGGCCGTCGAGAATGCTCGCGGCGATGCCGGCCGGTTCGTCGGTGGGGTGATTCGGTTGCAGGCGAGTGGACAGTCGACCGCGCAGACCCAGGGTGCCTCGAAACTGTGTAACCACGCGGATTTTTTGCGCCACCAGCACCAGATCCTGCACACGCATGATCTTCGACACGGCGGCGGCCATTTCCGGGGTCAGGCCGGGGGCGAGGGCGCGCAGGACCTGTTCGTCGGCGGCATCACTGAGCAACCAGTCGCGAAAGCCGCCAACGGTGAGGTGGCTGACGACCGCAAAGGCTTGTTTGTCGTGGGTATCGATGATCAGTCGGGTGACTTCATCGGACTCATAGGGAATCAACACTTCTTGCAGGAAGTGGGATAGCGGAATGTCGGCCAAAGTCATCTGGGCCGCGACGCGCTCGCCGTCATTGAGGGCCGCGACGCCCGCCAGAAAATCCCCGGAGCGCGCCGGGCTGGCCTTGGCCATCACATCCTTGAGGCTGTCGAAGCGATAGGTCTGGGCGCCGACGGAATGGGCATATACGGCCATGGGGCGGGGCCTCCTGTTATGTACAAGTCTTCAGTTCACGACCGACCCTTGTGGGAGCGAGCCTGCTCGCGATACGGGCGACTCGGTCTGGTATTTACACTGCGGTGATGCAATCGCGAGCAGGCTCGCTCCCACAGGGAATCGGTGTGCACTTCAATAATGCAGGCGCCAGGCTCGTGGCCCGGCACCGGTGCATTCATATACCTTCGAGCATAGCGTCTGCCGGAGCCTCGGAACGTTGCTTGGCGGTCAACTGGAAGTACAGGTAACCGGCAACCATGAAACCGAGGAAAACCAGGCCGATCACGGTGTTGAACCAGGCCATCGCCACCAGGCACACCACCGCCAGGAACAGCGCGATCCCCGGCACGATCGGATAGCCCGGCGCGCGGAAGGTGCGCTCCAGGTTCGGTTCGGTCTTACGCAGCTTGAACAGGCTCAGCATACTGATGATGTACATCACGATGGCACCGAATACCGACATGGTGATCATCGCCGCCGTCAGGGTCATGCCTTGCAGGTTGACCAGGCCGTCGCTGTAGATCGCCGCGATGCCGATCACGCCGCCGGCCAGGATCGCCCGATGCGGGGTCTGGAAGCGCGAGAGTTTGGCCAGCCCCTTGGGCAGGTATCCGGCGCGAGCCAGGGCGAAGAACTGCCGTGAATAGCCAAGAATGATCCCGTGGAAACTCGCCACCAGGCCGAACAGGCCGATCCATACCAGCATGTGCATCCAGGTCGAGTTATTGCCGACCACGGCTTTCATCGCCTGGGGCAGTGGATCGTTGATGTTCGACAGCTGACGCCAGTCGCCGACGCCGCCCGCCATCACCATCACGCCGATGGCCAGGAACACCAGGGTCAGAATGCCGCTGACGTAGGCCCTGGGGATCGTGCGTTTCGGGTCCTTGGCTTCCTCGGCGGCCATGGCCGCGCCTTCGATGGCGAGGAAGAACCAGATCGCAAAGGGGATCGCCGCAAAGATCCCGGGAATCGAGTCCATCGTGAACTCGTTCGAACCCGACCAGCCATTGAGTACGAAGTTGCTGAAGCTGAAGCCCGGGGCGACCACGCCCATGAACACCAGCAATTCAGCGACTGCCAGCACGGTGACCACCAGTTCGAAGGTGGCCGCGATGCTGACGCCGAGGATGTTCAGGCCCATGAACACGAAATAGGCGCCAACGGCGGCGATCTTCGGGTCCAGTTCCGGGTATTGCACGTTGAGGTAGGCGCCGATGGCCATGGCAATGGCTGGTGGCGCAAAGACGAATTCGATCAGGGTGGCGATGCCGGCGATCAACCCGCCTTTCTCGCCAAAGGCCCGGCGGCTGTAGGCAAACGGCCCGCCAGCATGAGGAATCGCCGTCGTCAGTTCGGTAAAACTGAAGATGAAGCAGGTGTACATCGTCGCCACCATCAACGCGGTGACGAGAAAACCCAGTGTGCCTGCGGTGCCCCAGCCGTAACTCCAGCCGAAGTACTCGCCGGAAATCACCAGGCCGACGGCAATGCCCCATAAATGCAGGGTGCCGAGTGTGGGTTTGAGCTGTGTGGAAGAAGTAGTCATAAGTCCTCTCTAATTTTTATTGTTCGATCTTTTTGGACTTTCGGGTCTGACGGGTGGGTGAAATTCCTGAATAACGGGTACGCAAGGCCCGTGCCAGAGCGGCCAGACGTTGGGTGTTGAGTCATTTAGGACGCCATCGCGAGCAAGCTCGCTCCCACAGGGATCTCTGGTGGGTTGCAAATCCACTGTGGGAGCGAACTTGCTCGCGATGGCTGCTTGAAGGGCGACACAGAGTTACCTGTGTCGCCCCCGGTTTTTAGAAGAAGCCCAGCGGATTGATGTCGTAACTCACCAGCAGGTTTTTGGTCTGCTGATAGTGGTCGAGCATCATCTTGTGGGTTTCACGGCCGACGCCGGACTTCTTGTAGCCACCGAACGCGGCATGCGCCGGGTACAGGTGGTAGCAGTTGGTCCACACACGACCGGCCTTGATCGCCCGGCCCATGCGGTAGGCGCGGTTGATGTCGCGGGTCCAGAGGCCGGCACCCAGGCCGAACTCGGTGTCGTTGGCGATGGCCAGGGCTTCGGCTTCGTCCTTGAAGGTGGTGATGCTCACCACCGGGCCAAAGATTTCTTCCTGGAACACGCGCATTTTGTTGGTGCCCTTGAGCAGCGTCGGCTGGATGTAATACCCGCTCGCCAGGTTGCCCTCGAGTTTTTCCACCTTGCCGCCGGTCAGCAATTCGGCGCCTTCGCCCTTGGCGATTTCCAGGTACGAAAGGATTTTGTCGAATTGCTGTTCGGACGCCTGGGCGCCGACCATGGTGTCGGTGTCCAGCGGGTCGCCACGTTTGATTTGCAGGACCTTCTTCATCACCACTTGCATGAATTCGTCGTAGATCGACTCTTGCACCAGCGCGCGGGAAGGGCAGGTGCAGACTTCGCCCTGGTTGAAGAACGCCAGCACCAGGCCTTCGGCGGCCTTCTCGATGAACGACGGTTCGGCCTTCATGATGTCTTCGAAGAAGATGTTCGGCGACTTGCCGCCCAGCTCCACGGTGGACGGAATGATGTTTTCCGCCGCGCATTTCATGATGTGCGAGCCCACCGGAGTCGATCCGGTGAAGGCAATCTTGGCGATGCGTTTGCTGGTGGCCAGGGCCTCGCCGGCTTCGCGGCCGAAACCCTGCACGATGTTCAGCACGCCCGGTGGCAGCAGGTCGCCGATCAGTTCGAGCAGCACGGTGATGCCCAGCGGGGTTTGCTCGGCAGGCTTGAGCACCACGCAGTTACCGGCGGCCAGGGCTGGGGCGAGTTTCCAGGCGGCCATCAGGATCGGGAAGTTCCAAGGAATGATCTGCCCGACCACGCCCAGCGGTTCATGGATGTGATAGGCCACGGTGTTGCCATCAATCTCGGCGGCGCTGCCTTCCTGGGCACGGATGCAACCGGCGAAGTAGCGGAAGTGGTCGGCGGCCAGCGGGATGTCGGCGTTGAGGGTTTCACGCACGGCTTTGCCGTTGTCCCAGGATTCGGTGATTGCCAGCAGTTCGAGGTTCTGTTCGATGCGGTCGGCGATTTTCAGCAGCACCAGTGAGCGCGCCTGGGCGGACGTGGCGCCCCAGGCATCGGCGGCCGCGTGGGCAGCGTCCAGGGCCTTGTCGATGTCTTCGGCCGTGGAGCGGGGGAATTCGGCAATGGGTTGGCCATTCACTGGCGAGGTATTGGTGAAGTACTGACCTTTGACAGGCGCGACGAACTCGCCGCCGATGTAGTTACCGTATTTGGCTTTGAACGAAACGATAGCGCCTTCAGTACCGGGGTGAGCGTAACGCATGGTGGTCTCTCCTTGCTTTTGTGCTTATAGGGAGTCGCGCATGTGCGCTTGCTTTAAGCGTAGAGCAAGGGCCGGGCCAGTGCCTTGCATGTCAGGTAAATCAAGGCCTTGCGAGTTTTTTGTCGGACGGGCGGGCAGCGCCTGTGACGCTTTCGGTACAGCTCTGGTGACACTTTGTACCCTTTTTGGCACAGCTTGTGACCAACCGGTCTTGCAGGCATTGCAATGCGGGCCGGGCTGGAGGATGCTCGGCATCACCTCATGCACGGGACGCCGAGCCCCGGGGAGAATAATAAGAAATGCACGACAACCATTTGAGTCGCCATGCCCAGCAAGTATTGACGGTGACCCAGGGCAAGACCCACCTGCACGGTCCTGGCAGCGATCCGTCCATCGCCCGTTCCTGGCTGCGCTGCCTTGAGGACTATCACCTCGATCCGGCCCTGAGCATTGCGCCAACGGTGCTGGAACATGGCCGTGTCCTGGAAAGCCGCGAACGCTTGCAGCAGGTTCTGCACATCGCCGGCAATGAAATGACCAGCCTGCATCAACAACTCTCCGGCGCCGGCCATGCGGTGCTGCTGACCGACGCCCGCGGCGTGATCCTCAACTGCGTTACCGCGCCCGCCGAACGGCAGATTTTCGAACGCGCCGGCCTCTGGCTCGGTGCCGACTGGAGCGAAGCCTGTGAAGGCACCAACGGCATCGGCACCTGCCTGGTGGAGCGTCAGTCGCTGACCATCCATCAGGACGAACACTTTCGCGGTCGCCACACCGGCCTGACCTGCTCGGCGAGCCCGGTCTTCGATCCCCATGGCGAATTGCTGGCGGTACTCGACGTGTCGTCGGCGCGGCGCGATGTGTCGCGGCAAAGTCAGTTCCACACCATGGCCCTGGTCAATCTGTCGGCGAAGATGATCGAGAGCTGCTACTTCCTGCGTTGCTTCGACAATCAATGGTTGCTGCGTTTTCACTTGCAGGCCGAGTCCGTCGGTTTGTTCAGCGAAGGGTTGCTGGCGTTCGACGGGGAAGGGCGCATTTGTGCGGTCAACCAGAGTGCGCTGAACCTGCTGGGACATATTCGCGGCGGCTTGCTGGGTAAACCGGTGGAGGCGTTTTTCGATTGCTCGCTCGATGAGTTGCTCGGTCGCGCGAGCACCAATGCCGCCGCCAGTTGGCCGTTGCGCACCCGTGATGGTCGCAAGCTGTTCGCGGTATTGCGTGGTGAGGCACGGCGATCGCTGCCGACTCCGATGGTGCCAGCGCCCAAGGTTGCACAAGCACCACGCCTGTCGGGCATTTGCCTGGATGACGCGACGTTGCAGGCGGATTTCCGCAAAGCCTTGCGCGTCTATGAGCGCGACGTGCCGCTGCTGATCAACGGCGAAACCGGGTCTGGCAAGGAGGCCTTTGCCAAAGCGGTGCACCACGCCAGCCAGCGGGCAGAGAAAGCCTTTGTCGCCCTCAATTGCGCGGCCATTCCCGAAAGCCTGATCGAAAGCGAGCTGTTCGGATATCGCGGCGGCAGCTTTACCGGTGCGCGCAAGGAGGGCATGCGCGGCAAGTTGCAACAGGCCGATGGCGGGACGTTGTTCCTCGATGAAATCGGTGACATGCCACTGGCCATGCAGACGCGCTTGCTGAGGGTGCTGGAAGACCGGCAAGTGGTGCCGATCGGTGGCGAGCCGGAATCGGTTAACGTGCGGATCATCAGTGCCACTCACCGTAACTTGCTCGATCGTGTGCAGGACGGCAGCTTCCGTGAGGATTTGTATTACCGGCTCAACGGGCTGGAAGTCGCGTTGCCGGCCTTGCGTGATCGTAGCGACAAATCCCGATTGCTCGATTTTTTGCTGGCCGAGGAGGCGGGCGCAGAAACCGTGTTGATCGACGGGCCGGCGCGGGAGGCTTTATTGGGGTTCGCCTGGCCGGGCAACGTGCGGCAGTTGCGAAATGTGCTGCGTACGTTGACCGCCCTGTGTGAGGACGGGCGGATTGGCCTGGAGGATTTGCCAGCGATGATTCGTCAGGCGCGGCCGGTGGTGTCGACGATTGAAGAGGTATCGGAGCATCCGCTGGAAGATGCCGAGCGGCTGGCGTTACTTGCGGTACTGGAGCAGACGCGCTGGCACATGACCAACACGGCGGAGCAGTTGGGGGTCAGCCGCAATACGCTTTACAGGAAGCTGCGTAAACACGGTATTGCCCGGTAGACCGCGTCGCGTCCTTCGCGAGCAGGCTCGCTCCCACAGGGGCTGCGCAGTCCTTGTGAGGGCGAGTCTGCTCGCGAAGACGCCTTCAGATCTGAAACACAAGGTGCGATTTTCCCCTCCCTAAGCTAACCTGCGGCCATGTTTTACGAGGTCGACTATGCACATTCATATTCTTGGTATCTGCGGCACTTTCATGGGGTCAATGGCGGTTCTGGCCAAGGAGCTGGGCCATCACGTGACGGGTTCCGATGCCAACGTCTATCCGCCGATGAGCACTCAGCTGCAAGCCCAGGGCATTGAATTGACCCAAGGCTACGATCCGGCGCAACTCGATCCGGCCCCTGATCTGGTGGTGATCGGCAACGCCATGTCCCGGGGCAACCCGGCTGTGGAGTACGTGCTGAACAAAGGCCTGCCCTACGTCTCCGGCCCGCAATGGCTGGCCGATCATGTGCTGCAAGGTCGCTGGGTACTGGCGGTTGCCGGTACGCACGGCAAGACCACCACCAGCAGCATGCTGGCCTGGGTGCTGGAGCACGCGGGCATGGCCCCGGGTTTCCTGATCGGCGGCGTGCCGCAAAACTTCTCGGTGTCGGCGCGCCTGGGCGATACGCCGTTCTTCGTCATCGAAGCCGACGAGTACGACAGCGCGTTCTTCGACAAACGCTCCAAGTTCGTTCACTACCGTCCGCGCACGGCCATCCTGAACAACCTGGAATTCGATCACGCGGACATTTTCCCGGACCTGCCGGCCATCGAGCGGCAGTTCCATCACTTGGTGCGGACCATCCCGAGTGAAGGCCTGGTGATTCATCCGACCACTGAGCCGGCCTTGCAGCGTGTTATCGAGATGGGCTGCTGGACGCCGGTGCAAACCACCGGTGCTGGCGGTCAGTGGCAGGTCAAGCTGCTCAGTGAAGACGGCTCGAAGTTCGAAGTGATGTTCGAAGGCGTCGCCCAGGGCGTGGTCGAGTGGGACATGACTGGCCAGCACAACGTCGCGAACGCACTGGCGACCCTGGCTGCCGCACGCCACGTCGGTGTGGTGCCGTCCATGGGCATCGCTGCGTTGAGCGCTTTCAAAAGCGTGAAGCGCCGGATGGAAAAAGTCGCGGAAGTGGGTGGTATCACCATTTATGACGACTTCGCTCACCACCCGACCGCCATCGCCACCACCCTCGACGGGCTGCGCAAGCGCATCGGCGATGCTCCGTTGATTGCGATCATCGAGCCGCGTTCCAACTCCATGAAGCTTGGCGCGCACCGTGACGGATTGCCGGAAAGCGTGGTCGATGCCGATCAGGTGATCTGGTACGCGCCGGCCAACCTCGGCTGGGATCTGGCGGGCACCGCGGCGCTGTGCACCGTGCCGTCGATTGTCAGCGATTCCCTGGAAGGCATCATCGAGCGCGTGAAGAGCCAGGTCCAGCCCGGTACCCACGTAGTGATCATGAGCAACGGCGGCTTCGGCGGCCTGCATGGAAAACTGGCCGAGGCACTCAAATGAACAACGGCCCGGACCGCATCACCCTGGCAATGACCGGCGCTTCAGGCGCCCAGTACGGTTTGCGTCTGCTCGACTGCCTGGTGCGGGAAGATCGTGAAGTGCATTTCCTGATTTCCAAGGCCGCGCAGTTGGTGATGGCCACCGAAACCGACGTCACTCTGCCGGCCAAGCCGCAGATGATGCAGGCGTTCCTCACCGAATACACGGGGGCTGCCGCCGGGCAGATTCGGGTGTACGGCAAGGAGGACTGGATGTCGCCGGTGGCTTCGGGCTCCGGCTCCCCTGCGGCAATGGTGGTAGTGCCGTGTTCCACGGGTACGTTGTCGGCCATCGCCACGGGCGCCTGCAACAACCTGATCGAACGGGCCGCCGACGTGACGCTGAAAGAGCGTCGGCAGTTGATTCTGGTGCCCCGTGAAGCGCCATATTCGAGCATTCACCTGGAGAACATGCTCAAGTTGTCGAACATGGGCGTGACAATCCTGCCGGCATCACCGGGCTTCTATCATCAGCCACAAACCATCGACGACCTGATCGATTTCGTCGTGGCGCGGATCCTTAACCTGCTCAATATTCCTCAGGATATGTTGCCGCGCTGGGGCGAGCATCATCTGACCAGCGATGAATAAGCTGCTGGTGATAGTGCTGGCGCTGCAATTGGCCGGGTGCGCCACTGTGCGCACCCTCGATGCGGCCAAGCCGGGGGCACCGGTGGTGTACTCGGGGACTCGCCTGGATGTGTACGCGTTGAACGGTGGGTGCTGTGCGATGGACCGATTCGGCGCCGAAGCGCCGAGCTATCCGGGCGTTGATCTGCCGGCCAGTGCATTGCTCGACACGCTGCTGTTGCCATTGTCGTTGCTGACAGTGATAGGGGTGAGTTTTCAGGCGACGGGTGGATTGTAAGAGAGCGCTTCGCGCTCTATCGCGAGCAAGCTCGCTCCCACAGGATTGTGTGTCGTACACAAATTTTGTAATCGCTGAAAATCCTGTGGGAGCGGGCTTGCCCGCGATGAGGCCCGCTCAGGCACCATAAAATTACTTGCCCAACTTCCTCAGTTCATCCGACTCGACAATCCTGATCCCGTCCTGCTCTTCCAGCGCCAGACGCCACATCGCGCGTGCCAGTTGGCAGGCTTCGATACCATGGTATTTGCCAGGGATCAGCCGAGACAACGGACCAGCGACTTTCTCGCCCAGTCGCGGTTCGGTGCGATCACCCAGCAAAAGCGAAGGGCGGCAGATGGTCAGCTGCGGCCAGTCCTGCGCGCGCAATGCGTACTCCATCTCGCCTTTGACCCGGTTGTAGAAAATCGAGGATCTGCGATCGGCTCCCAGAGCGCTGATCACGATCAGGTGCCGTGCGCCCATCTCCCGTGCGCGTTTGGCAAAGGCCACGACCATGTCCAGGTCTACCGCGCGGAACGCCTGTTCCGAGCCCGCCTGTTTGATGGTGGTGCCCAGGCAGCAGTAGGCGATATCGACACGGCCGTTCAGCTGCGGCAGAAACTCCACCGGGTCGCCGACGGGGTTTTCAAGGTGCGGATGCTCGGCCAATGGCCTGCGTGAGGGGGCCAATACCCGTGAAATCGTTGGCTCGTTGAGCAAGCGATCAAGCAGATGTTCACCGGTCAGCCCGGTGGCTCCGGCAAGCAATACGTGCTGAGGCGTCAAGTACATAGTGTTTCTCCCTTGATACTATTCAGCTTAGTTGCTGTTTGCATCCTTGCTTTCGTTGGACGCACTTTGCAGGGCTTTTCGTGCCTGCTGTTTACGTAGTAGTTGCCAATGCGAGAGGACGGTTTTCGGTGCCCAGATCTGTGGTTCGGACGCTTCGAAACCGTCCGCCAGCTCACGTTCGGCGACGCTGGCCTTGGTCAGTTTGAAGGCTTGTTCCAGGTCATCGGTCTGGTTCAGGGCCTGAGCGAACAGGGCATCGCCGAAGTAAGTGAAGTTGGCTTCCTCCGAGCAGCCGAAGGATACCCGGTCGGCTCGCGAGGCCGTCATGATCAGGGTCCGTTCATCCTTGAGGGCGGGAATGAAACCGCCGGAGTAGCAGGACGAAATCACGATGATCTTGTCGCGGTTTTTCAGGGGGGCGAGAACAGCGGCCAACTCGTCGGCTGGCAGATCGGCCAGCTCCATGCGCGGCTGGTCTAGCACCAGTTCGTGTTCGCTGCTGCCGTGGCTGGTCAGGTAGATGAAAATCAGGTCTTCCGGACCGCTGCGTTCGGCCAGCGTCAGGGCGGCGCGGCGCAGGTTTTCCCGGGTAGCCATCGGGCGGTCGGCGAGGTGGTCGCGATGGTTCACCAGGCGGATCTGGCCAAAGGTGCCGAAACGGGTGCTGAGCATGTTGGCGACGTAGTCGGATTCGCGCAGAAACACGCTTTGCTTGCCATCGCCACCCAGGGTCAATGAATACAGCTCCACCGCCGGGGTCGAGGGTGGAACATTGGCCAACGCGGCGTCGAGCAAGCGCCCCTGGGCCAGCAGGCCGAGCTCCAGGGTGTCGGGCAATAATTTGCCCTCGGAATCGCGTACGCGCTGGCCGTTGATCCAGGTGCCGCTGAGCACGGTGCCGTCGGTCAACACCAATGTGCCACGCCCCTGGTAACTGTCGTTGTCGAACTGGCCGGTGTAAAAGCTGCCGTCGGACAGGTTCAGGCGGCCCTGGCCGGAAAAGCGCCAGTCATTGAACTGGCCGATGTAGTGGCTGCCGTCTGTGCCGATCAACTCGCCCTTGCCGTTAAGCGAGCCTTCCTTGAACTGGCCCAGCCAGACATCGCCGTCGGCGTTCTCGTAGCGGCCCTTCCCGTGCAGTTGATTGTTCTTGAAGCTGCCGACATAGATGTCGCCATCGGCGCTGTTGAAAGTCCCGTTACCTTCCAGCTGGCCGTCGACGAAGTGCCCGGTGAACTGATTGCCGTTGCCGTCGCCGCGCTGGCCTTCGCCATTGGGTTTGCCGTGGGCGAACTGACCCTGGTAGGAGCTGCCGTCTTCGAGTTCGAGGCGACCCAGGCCGGCGTATTGATCGGCCTTGAACTCTCCGCGATAGCTCATGCCGTTTTCTTTGAGGGTGCCTTCGCCGTTGCGCCGGCCGGCCTTGAAGCCGCCGCTGTAGCTGCTGGCGTTGGTGGTCAGTGCCCCCTGGCCGTCGAACAGTCCCTGATTGAACTGCCCGCGATAGACTTCGCCATTGCTGCCATGCCATTCGCCCTGGCCCTGCCACTGGCCCTTGTCGAATTCGCCGGCGTACCAGCTGCCGTTCGGGTAGTCGATGCGCCCCTTGCCTTGCAGCAAGCCATTGACCAGGTCACCGCGATAGCGTCCGCCGTCCGGCAGGCGGGCGTCGGGAGGCAAAGGCGATTCGCCGTCGCCGCAAGCGGTGAGCATCAGGGTCAAGGCAAGGAGTGCAAGTGGGCGCATAGCGGATTCCGGGCAATTAGGCGAGGGAGTATGCCGCAGCTATGTGTCCATATATAGGGTGAGGTACCGCGTGAGGGCGCGAAACAGCATGAGCTGCTTCGCATCCAGGACGGTTTAGACGAAGCACAGGGACAGAGGTTCGGCGATGTACGCCGGTTTGTCCGAACCTTCGATTTCCAGGGTGGTGGTGGCCTTGAGCAGCCATTGGCCGGGTTTCTTCTCGATGACTTCGGTCAGGTCGACCTTCAGGCGCACTCTCGAATTGACCTTGACCGGCTGGATGAAACGCACGCTGTCGAGGCCGTAGTTGACCACCATCTTCAAGCCTTCGGGCATGACGAGGATGTCTTCCATCAGTTTCGGGATCAGCGACAGCGTCAGAAAGCCGTGAGCGATGGTGCTGCCAAATGGCGTTTGCGCGGCCTTGACCGGGTCGACGTGGATGAACTGAAAATCCCCTGTGGCTTCGGCGAACAGGTTGATGCGGTCCTGATCGATGGTGAGCCATTCGGAACGTCCGAGTTCCTTGCCGACATAATCTTTGAGCTCTGCAACTGGAACATAGGGCATTGAGACTCTCCTTGGGTTCATCGGTTTTATGTTTTTGGCTTGCGGGGATCTGACCTCCCGACTTACCACGTTAGATCAACATGGCCAAACGCTCCGGTCAACTGACCATGTTTTTGGCGAATGCCGGTCTATAGCGCGAGCATGCTTATAATGTCTGGCCAATGCGGGTGACGGATTTTGCGGGAGATCTTTGATGTTGTTACGGGGCCTGACGTGGCTGGTGCTGTTCCAATTGCTCGGCACCGCGATCAATCATTTGTTCTTGCCGGTGCTGCCGGGACCGATTGTGGGGTTGCTGCTGTTGCTGGTGTACCTCATCTGTCGCGGACAGGTCGGCGAGCCGCTGAACCTGGCGGCCAGCAGCCTGCTGCGCTACCTGCCGCTGTTGCTGGTGCCGCCGGCCGTGGGCGTGATGGTCTACGCCGCTGACATCGCGGCGGACTTCTGGGCCATTGTCGGCGCGCTGGTGTTGTCGCTGCTGCTTTCCATGGCCTTCGCCGGGGTGCTGATGCAGCGCATGGTCAAGCGTCACGCTCACTCCGAGGACGGCCAATGATCTTCGACTGGCACGGCGCCTGGGTGTCGGTAATTCATCATCCCTTGTTTGGTATCGGCATTACCCTTGGCGCCTATCAACTCGTCCTGGCGGCATTCGAGAAAACCCGATGGATCTTTTTGCAGCCGGTGCTTGTCTCCATGTTGCTGGTGATCGGCGTACTGGTGGGCTGCGGCCTGACCTACGCCGAGTACCGCAAGAGCACCGAGATTCTCAGCATTTTGCTCGGCCCGGCCACTGTTGCGCTGGCGGTGCCGCTTTATCTCAATCTGCGACGGATTCGGCAGTTGTTCTGGCCGATATTTACTACGCTGGTGATAGGCGGGGTGGTGGCCACGGGGATGGGCGTGTTGCTGGGTTGGTCGTTCGGTGCCGAGCACATGATCCTGATGACCATGGCGCCAAAATCGGTGACTTCGCCTATCGCCATGTTGGTGGCCGAGCAGATCGGTGGTGTCGCGGCGCTGGCAGCGGTGTTCGTCTTGATTACGGGTGTGATCGGCGCGATTTTCGGTCCGGCCCTGTTGAGCCGTCTCGGCGTGCACAGCCCGGAAGCCCGAGGCATGGCGCTGGGCATGACCGCCCACGCGGTCGGCACGGCGGTGGCGATGCAGGAAAGTGAAGAGTGCGGCGCCTTTGCGGCGCTGGCGATGAGCCTGATGGGTGTGGCCACGGCGGTGTTGCTGCCGTTGGCGGTGTCGATGGTGGTGTAAGGAAATGTCTATGAGTCTGCCGCTTTTTCCGCTCAATACAGTGCTGTTTCCAGGCTGCATCCTCGATTTGCAGATTTTCGAGGCGCGCTATCTGGACATGATCGGCCGCTGCATGAAGCAGGGCGGCGGGTTCGGCGTGGTGTGCATCCTCGAAGGCGAAGAAGTCGGGATCGCCCCGGCGGGTTACGCCCTGGTCGGGTGCGAGGCGCTGATCACCGATTTCAAGCAGCAGGACAACGGCCTGCTGGGAATTCGGGTTCAGGGGGGACGACGTTTCCATGTATTGCGAACGGAAGTTCAGCGCGATCAGTTGACCGTCGCCGAGGTCGAGTGGCTGGAAGACGAACCGGAGCAGCCACTGCAGGATGAGGACGCCGACCTGGTGGCCTTGCTCAAGGCCCTGGCGGAACACCCGATGGTTGAAGCCTTGAACATGGGCACCGAAGCGACCGGCCAGCAGTCGCTGGCCAATCAGTTGGCGTACCTGTTGCCCTTCGCTGAAGTGGACAAGATCGACCTGCTGCAACTCGATGACCCGCAGCAACGACTGGATGCGATTCAGGCGTTGCTGGATGAGTTGCAGGGCGAACTGTTTGCCTGACTGCTGTCAGTACGCATACCGCAACATCGTATGCGGTAAATGCCTCAGCACGAAGAATCCGAACAATGCCAGCAACGCCGGCAATACCAGCCACCAGACCTTGGGAGGCAAGGCGTTGAGCGGTTCCTTGCGCTGGATCAGCCACAGGCTCGCCGCACAGACACACGCCGCCAGCATCGCGCCGGCCAATACATCCGTCGGCCAATGCGCTCCGAGGTAAACCCGCGAAAGCGAAATCGCCATTGCGGGCAGGCAGCCCACCAACAACCAGGTCAGGCGCATCCGGGGTGGTTGCCCACGGCCGGCCAGGACGGCGAGGGTCAGGAACAGCGCGAAAGATCCTGAAGCATGGCCGCTGGGCATGCTGTAGCTGGTCAGCGGGTCGCTCAACACTTCGGGGCGCACGCGGGCGAAAAAGTACTTGGTCGCGGTATTGGCCAGTGCCGTGAAGAGCAGCGTGCCGCCCGCGAAAATCGCGTGCCGCCATTGCCGCATCAGCAGCAGCAAACCGGTCAGCAGCGCACTGAACAGCAACATGTTGCGGAATTCGCCGATCAGCGTGAAGACCGCCGCCACTTCATCCAGCATCGGGTTACGATGTTCCTGCACCAGTGTCATGACCCCTTGATCGAGTGCAGACAGGTGCGAGTAACCGATAAACAGCCCCGCCAGAATCAGCAGACTCATCCCGGTAATGAACAACGTCGCGTGGCGATGCCGACGCAGGCTGCTGGTCGCACTCAAGCCGACCATCACCGCGATGCTACCGGCAACAACCCCGGCCTGGAGCCAGAAACCTTCAGGCAGCGGCAAGCGAATGGCCGCGCCCGTGGCCCAGCCAGGCAGCAGATAAGCCACCGACCAACCCGCGCCGGCCAGCAGGCTGACAGCGAAGAAGCGCGGGAAAGGCATGTCGCACATGCCGGCCACCATCGGCAGCATTGGCCGCAGGGGCCCGATAAAGCGCCCGACCAGCAGGCTGGCGATGCCGTAGCGCTGGAAGTATGACTCGGCCCCGGCGATCCATTCCGGATGATGGCGCAAGCCCGGCAGGCGCCGGATGTTCTGATGGAAGTGCCGCCCCAGAAAATACGAAATGACGTCGCCCAGCACCCCGGCGACGAAACCCAGCAAGAGTGTCTCACTGAGCGTCAGCGCGCCACTGCCTGCCAGTACCGCCACGGCGAACAGCAACACCGTGCCAGGAACGATCAGCCCGGCAATCGCCAGGCATTCCACAAAGGCCACGATGAATACCGCTGCTGCCAGCCATTGCGGGTTGACCGCCAGCCATCCGGTCACGCTATCGAGCCATGGGCCCATAAAAACCACTCCATCAAATGTTCAATTTTCTACTTGTGGGAGCGAGCCTGCTCGCGATAGCGCACTTTGAGTCAACAGTGATGTTGATTGTGCTGACCTCATCGCGAGCAGGCTCGCTCCCACAGGGGATTCCTTCAGTTTCAAAATCCGGATCAATCTCAGGACAGCACAAAATAATCGCGACCTTCGATCTGGCCCCGTCGTAGCGGGTTGCGCGTGCAATAAGCCACATAGGCAGCGTCGACAAAGCGGTACATCAGGTGCTCATCGCGCCCGTGGGGAATGCCCAGCCGAGTGGTCTGGATGATGTGGGCAGGCGTCTGGCCGACGTGTTCTACCAGCAGCACTTCATGATCGAAGCGTTTGGCGTCCCACACCGGTACTTTCAGGCCCAGTGCCTTGCACAGCAGGGTTTGCCCGGCGCAGAGTTTTTGTGACGGGCGAGGGCGGCCCTGGGCATCGGGGTTGTTCAATAGCATCTGTGCCAGGCTGCCCGGCCCGCTCAATTGATCGACCCACGGGTAGGCGGATTTGATCAGCACAGCGTTACCCGGCCCTTGGGCGCTGAAATTCAGTGAATCGCCGCCCCGGGCGTAATACATATAGATGTGGCCGCCATCCAGAAACAAAGCCTTACGCTTTTCTGTGTAGCCGAGGGACGCGTGGCTACCCTTTTCTGCGCAGTAATAGGCCTCGGTTTCTATGATTCGGGCGCTGAGCCACAGATCACCAACCCGATGGCGAATGACTTTGCCCAGTAAATCCCGGGCCAGAATTTGCGCGTCACGGTCGAAAAACGCGTCCGGGAGGCCCGTAGGCAGGCTCGCGGCGGACGCTCGAACAGTCAGGTTGGACATGATGACCGGCATTTGTCAGGGCTGAATGAGTCGTGATGATAACAATTTGCAGCTTAATCCCGGCTGAACATCGGCAAATTGCCCTCATTTCGACCATCCGCCCGTCACCGCTGTTAGTCGGTGGGCGCGACAGCTATAATCTGTCGCTTTACTCTTTACCAAGACCTAATCAAAGACCACGCCAGACCATGACTGAGTCCGTTCTTGACTACATGACCCGCTTGGGTCGCGCTGCCCGCGAAGCTTCCCGCGTGATCGGCCGTGCCAGTACCGCGCAGAAGAACCGCGCCCTGCAGGCCGCCGCCAACGCGCTGGACGCTGCCCGCGCCGAGCTGACGGCGGCTAATGAGCAGGATTTGGCTGCCGGTCGCGCCAATGGTCTTGAGCCGGCCCTGCTCGAACGCCTGGCGCTGACCCCGGCGCGTATCGACGGCATGATCGTCGGCCTGCGTCAGGTAGCAGCGCTGCCGGACCCGGTCGGCGCGATCCGCGACATGAGCTTCCGTCCGTCCGGTATTCAGGTCGGCAAGATGCGCGTGCCATTGGGCGTGATCGGAATCATTTACGAGTCGCGGCCGAATGTGACCATCGATGCCGCGAGCCTGTGCCTGAAGTCCGGTAACGCGACTATCCTGCGTGGCGGTTCCGAGGCGATTCATTCCAATCGCGCCATCGCCGCCTGCATTCAGCGCGGCCTGGCCGAGGCCGATCTGCCGGCCGCGGTGGTGCAAGTGGTCGAAACCACCGATCGCGCTGCCGTCGGCGCGCTGATCACCATGCCTGAGTACGTTGATGTCATCGTGCCGCGCGGCGGCCGTGGCCTGATCGAACGCGTCAGCCGTGACGCCCGCGTCCCGGTGATCAAGCACCTGGACGGCATCTGCCACGTTTACGTGAGCGAGCACGCCGACCTGGCCAAGGCCCAGCGCATTGCGTTCAACGCCAAGACTTACCGTTATGGCATCTGCGGTGCCATGGAAACGCTGCTGGTGGATCAAGCCGTTGCCAAGGATTTCCTGCCGACGATGGCGGCACAGTTCCGCGAAAAAGGCGTCGAGCTGCGTGGTTGCGAGCGTACCCGGGCGATCATCAATGCCGTGCCGGCCACCGAGGAAGACTGGAGCACCGAGTACCTGGCGGCAATTCTGTCTATCCGCGTGGTGGACGGACTGGACCAGGCCATCGAGCACATCAATCATTACGGCTCCCATCACACCGATTCGATTGTCAGCGAACACCAGGGCGACACCCGGCGTTTCGTGGCTGAAGTCGACTCCTCGTCGGTGATGATCAATACCCCGACCTGCTTCGCCGATGGTTTCGAATACGGATTGGGTGCCGAGATCGGCATTTCTACTGATAAGCTGCACGCCCGTGGCCCGGTAGGCCTCGAGGGACTGACCTGCGAGAAGTACATCGTGGTCGGTGACGGGCAGTTGCGCGGACAGGAGCCGGCCTGACTTGGGCGACTTCGACCCGTCAGCCCCGGTCACCGTCAGCGAGCCAGTCCCTCGCCGCATTGGCGTGCTGGGCGGAACGTTCGACCCGGTGCACATCGGCCATTTGCGCGGTGCACTGGAAGTCGCCGAAACCCTGGCGCTCGATGAGTTGCGCCTGACACCCAGTGCCAGGCCACCCCATCGAGACAAACCGCAGGTGTCGGCAAAAGACCGTCTGGCGATGGTCGAGTGCGCGGTGGCCGGTGTGGCGCCGTTGGTGGTGGACGCCCGCGAATTGCAGCGGGACAAACCGTCCTACACCATCGATACCCTGGAACTGATGCGCGCCGAACTGGCCGCGGATGACCAGGTTTTTCTGCTTTTGGGCTGGGACGCTTTTTGCGGCCTGCCCACTTGGCACCGCTGGGAAGAGTTGCTCCAGCATTGCCATATCCTGGTGTTGCAACGCCCGGATGCCGACAGCGAACCGCCGGATGCCTTGCGCAACCTGCTGGCAGCGCGCTCGGTGAGCGACCCGCTGGCCCTCAAAGGGCCGAGCGGACAGATTGCATTCGTCTGGCAGACACCGCTCGCGGTATCCGCCACCCAGATCCGTCAACTGCTGGCCAGCGGTAAGTCGGTACGTTTCCTGGTGCCCGACGCGGTCCTGGTCTACATCGATGCGCACGGACTCTACCGTGCGTCGAACTGAATAGGAGTGCCTCAAGGCACGTGGCAACAACGTGTATTGAAGCGCCCGAACAAACGAGCAAAACGAGTTTTATATGACGAGCAACAACGAAAGCAAAGTAAAACGCAAAGGCACATTCAAGAGTGCCCCGCTGCCGGAAAAGGTCTTCGCTGCCGAGCCGCCTAAAGGCGACGAGCTGGTCAAGATCGCCGTAGCCGCCCTGGAAGACGTCAAGGCCCAGGACGTGCTGGTGATCGATGTTCGCGACAAGCAGAGCATCACTGACTACATGATCATTGCCACCGGTACCTCCAACCGCCAGATCGGCGCGATGCTGGACAAGGTTCGCGAGGCTGTCAAAGCCCTGGGCATCAAGCCGCTGGGTGAAGAAGGCAAGGGCGACAGCGACTGGGTGCTGTTGGACATGGACGACGTGATCGTCCACATGATGACCTCCAACGCCCGTCAGTTCTACGACCTGGAGCGCCTGTGGAAAGGTGCCGAGCAGAGCCGTGCGGCCGATGGCAAGCACCACAGCCCTGAAGTGGGTCACGAGCACTTCAACAAGCTCAACAAAGACCAGGAATAAGGGACCGCTGTGCGACTGCGACTGATCGCCGTCGGTTCACGCATGCCCAAATGGGTGGAAGAAGGCTGGCATGAATATGCCAAGCGTCTTCCGTCCGAACTGGCGCTGGAACTGGTGGAAATTCCGCTCAATACCCGTGGCAAGAACGCCGACGTGGCCCGTTTCATCCGTCAGGAAGGCGAAGCCATGCTGGCCAAGGTCGGACCGAACGAGCGGATTGTCACTCTCGAAGTCCATGGCAAGCCCTGGAGCACCGAGCAACTGGCGGTCGAACTCGATCGCTGGCGGCTGGACTCGCGCACGGTCAACTTCATGGTCGGCGGCCCCGAAGGGCTGGCGCCGGAAGTCTGTGCCCGGGCTGACCAGCGCTGGTCGTTGTCGCCGCTGACCTTGCCGCACCCGCTGGTGCGTATCCTGATCGGCGAACAGATGTACCGTGCCTGGACCGTGCTGTCCGGTCACCCTTACCACAAGTAGCTCTGCCCTCATGTCCCAGCCGATCCGCATCAAGGACCACGAAAAAGACGCCCGTCTGGTGCGTGGCCGCGTCGTGTTCGGGGCCATTGCAGTGGTGGCGCTGATTGGGGTGCTGATCGCGCGCCTGTATTTCCTCCAGGTGATTCAGTACGAGTATCACTCGACACTCTCGGAAAACAACCGCGTCCATGTGCAGCCGATTCCGCCGCCCCGTGGGCTGATTTTCGACCGCAACGGTGTCGTCATTGCCGATAACCGGCCCAGCTTCAGCCTGAGCATGACCCGCGAGCGCTCTGGCGATTGGCAGCAAGTGCTCGATGTAATCGTCCAGGTGCTGGAGCTGACGCCTGAAGATCGGGTGGTTTTCGAGAAGCGCATGCGCCAGGGGCGTCGGCCGTTCGAGCCGGTGCCGATCCTGTTCGAGTTGACCGAAGAGCAGATCGCGCGAATTGCCGTGAACCAGTTCCGCCTGCCAGGCGTGGAAGTGGTCGCGCAACTGGTCCGTCACTATCCGCAGGGTGCGCATTTTGCGCACTCGGTGGGTTACATGGGGCGGATCAACGAGAAAGAGCTGAAGACTCTGGATCCGGTGAGTTACAGCGGCACCCATCAAATTGGCAAAACCGGCATCGAGCGTTTCTACGAGCCGGAGTTGCACGGCCAGGTGGGTTACGAGGAAGTCGAGACCAACGCCCGGGGCCGCGTACTGCGGGTGCTCAAGCGTACCGATCCGATTCCCGGCAAGGACATCGTCCTGAGCCTGGACATCAAATTGCAGGAAGCCGCCGAAGCTGCGCTCGGTGGTCGTCGTGGCGCGGTGGTAGCGCTGGACCCGAAAACCGGCGAAGTGCTGGCGATGGTCAGCCAACCGAGTTTCGACCCGAACCTGTTCGTCACCGGCATCAGCTTCAAGGCCTATTCCGAGCTGCGCGATTCCATCGACCGGCCGCTGTTCAATCGCGTGCTGCGCGGTCTGTATCCACCAGGCTCGACCATCAAGCCGGCGGTAGCGATTGCCGGCCTGGATGCCGGCGTGGTGACGGCGTCGACCCGAGTGTTCGACCCCGGTTACTACATGCTGCCCAACTACGATCACAAATACCGTAACTGGAACCGTACCGGCGACGGTTTTGTCGACCTCGATACGGCGATCATGCGTTCCAACGACACCTACTTCTACGACCTGGCCCACAAGCTGGGGATCGATCGGCTGTCGGCATACATGACCAAGTTCGGTATTGGCCAGAAGGTCTCCCTGGACATGTTCGAAGAGTCGCCGGGGCTGATGCCGTCCCGCGAGTGGAAGCGTGCGACCCGTCGCCAGGCATGGTTCCCGGGCGAGACGCTGATTCTGGGGATCGGCCAGGGCTACATGCAGTCGACTCCGTTGCAGTTGGCCCAGGCCACTGCGTTGGTGGCCAACAAAGGCATCTGGAATCGTCCGCACCTGGCCAAGACCATCGAGGGCGTGAAACCGGTGGATGAGAATCCGATGCCGGACATCATCCTGCGCGACCCGTCGGACTGGACCAAGGTCAATCACGGCATGCAGCAGGTTATGCACGGTGCCCGTGGTACGGCGCGCAAAGCCTCGATCGGCGCGCAATACCGGATCGCCGGCAAGTCGGGTACGGCCCAGGTGGTCGCGATCAAACAGGGTGAGAAGTATGACCGTTCCAAGGTTCAGGAACGCCATCGCGACCACGCCTTGTTCGTCGGCTTCGCGCCGGCCGACGACCCGAAAATCGTAGTATCGGTGATGGTCGAGAACGGCGAGTCCGGCTCCGGCGTGGCCGCGCCGGTGGTGCGTCAGGTCATGGACGCCTGGCTCCTGGACCAGGACGGTCGGTTGAAGCCCGAATACGCCAGCCCTATCAGTGCAGAGGCTACCGCCCGTGATGAATAACTTCGATCGCATGCTCTCCAGTGAGGATGTGATGCGTCGCCGTGCGACGCTGCTGCAACGCCTGCACATTGACGGCCCGCTGCTGATCCTGCTGTTGACCCTCGCCGCCGGCAGCCTGTTCGTGCTGTATTCGGCCAGCGGCAAGAGCTGGGATCTGCTGGGCAAGCAAGCCACTTCGTTCGGCATCGGCCTGGTGTCGATGATCGTCATTGCCCAGTTCGAGCCGCGATTCATGGCGCGCTGGGTGCCGCTGGGCTACGTGGTCGGAGTGATGCTGTTGCTGGTGGTGGACATCATGGGCCACAACGCCATGGGCGCTACCCGCTGGATCAACATTCCCGGGGTGATCCGCTTCCAGCCCTCGGAATTCATGAAGATCCTGATGCCGGCGACTATTGCCTGGTACTTGTCCAAACGCACCTTGCCGCCCCAGCTCAAGCATGTGGGCGTCAGCCTGATGCTGATCGGCGTGCCGTTCATTCTGATCGTGCGCCAACCGGACCTCGGCACTTCGCTGCTGATCCTGGCCGGCGGCGCTTTCGTGCTGTTCATGGGTGGCCTGCGCTGGCGCTGGATCCTCAGCGTGCTGGCCGCCGCCGTTCCCGTGGCGATTGCCATGTGGTTCTTCATCATGCATGACTACCAGAAACAGCGGATCCTGACGTTCCTCGACCCGGAGAGCGATCCGCTCGGTACGGGATGGAACATCATCCAGTCCAAGGCAGCCATCGGCTCCGGTGGTGTGTTCGGCAAGGGTTGGTTGCTGGGCACTCAGTCGCACCTGGACTTCCTGCCGGAAAGCCATACCGACTTCATCATTGCCGTATTGGGCGAAGAGTTCGGCCTGGTGGGGATCTGCGCGCTGTTGCTGATCTACCTGCTGTTGATCGGCCGCGGCCTGGTGATTACCGCCCAGGCGCAGACATTGTTCGGCAAGTTGCTCGCGGGCAGCCTGACCATGACGTTTTTTGTTTATGTTTTCGTCAACATCGGTATGGTCAGTGGCCTGTTGCCGGTGGTGGGGGTGCCGTTGCCGTTCATTAGCTACGGAGGAACTTCGCTGGTGACGCTACTGTCAGCGTTTGGGGTTTTGATGTCGATCCATACCCATCGCAAGTGGATCGCGCAGGTTTGAATAAGGTGAAATTTTCAATGCAGGTAATGCGTGGCTGGGCGACTCGATACGCGCCATGGGTCGGCCTGGTAAGCATCCTAGGCACCATGCAGGAAGCGTTGGCCGGCGACTACGAAGGCTCACCCCAGGTGGCTGAGTTCGTCGGTGAAATGACCCGCGACTACGGTTTCGCCGGTGAACAATTGATGGGCGTGTTCCGCGAAGCCGAGCGCAAGCAGTCGATTCTGGACGCCATCTCGAAGCCCGCCGAACGGGTCAAGCAGTGGAGCGAGTATCGCCCGATGTTCATCACCGATGCGCGCATTGCCCGGGGTGTGGATTTCTGGCGTCAGCACGAAGCGGTGTTGGCCCGTGCCGAGCAGGAATACGGCGTGCCGGCCCAGGTGATTGTCTCGATCATCGGCGTTGAAACCTTTTTCGGCCGTAATACCGGAAATTTCCGGGTGATCGATGCCTTGTCGACCCTGGGTTTCGACTATCCTCCCCGTGCCGAGTTTTTCCGCAAGGAGTTGCGTGAGTTCCTGCTGCTGGCCCGTGAAGAGCAGGTCGATCCGTTGACGCTCAAAGGCTCCTACGCCGGCGCCATGGGATTGCCGCAATTCATGCCGAGCAGTTTCCGCGCCTATGCGGTGGATTTCGACGGTGATGGCCATATCAACATCTGGACCAACCCGGACGATGCCATCGGCAGTGTCGCCAGTTACTTCAAGCGTCATGGCTGGGTCGCCGGCGAACCGGTGGTCAGCCGCGCCGATGTCCGTGGCGATCATGTCGACGAAGGCTTGACCACGGGAATCGAGCCGACGAAAACCGTCGGGGAGTTGCGAGCCCTGGGGTGGTCAAGTCATGATGCGCTGCGCGATGATATGCCGGTTACTGCGTTCCGCCTGGAAGGCGACAATGGCTCCGAGTACTGGATGGGCCTGAAGAATTTTTACGCGATCACGCGATATAACCGCAGCGTGATGTACGCCATGGCCGTACATCAACTGTCTGAACAGCTGGTCCAAGCACGGGGCGTCAAGTAATGCGGGCATTGCCTATCAATAAACCCCTGAAGCTGATGGCATTCGCCGCGCTGGCAATGCTGGTCGCCAGTTGTTCGACCAGCCGCGCGCCGGCCCAGAAGGCCAGCAGCACCGCCGTGCGCACGACGCCGGGGCTGGACATCAACCGCGCCCACAAGGATGGCGCGCCATGGTGGGATGTCGATGTTTCGCGTATCCCGGACGCCACGCCGACCCTGCATACCGGCCCGTACAAGGCCGCTCCATACTCAGTGCTAGGTAAAACCTACTTTCCGCTGCAAGAGTCCAAGACTTACGTGCAGTCGGGTACGGCGTCCTGGTACGGCACCAAATTTCACGGTCAGAACACCGCCAACGGCGAAGTGTATGACCTGTACGGCATGAGTGCCGCACACAAGACTTTACCGCTGCCGAGTTATGTCCGGGTGACCAACCTGGACAACAACAAGACCGTGATCCTGCGAGTTAACGACCGCGGTCCGTTCTATTCGGACCGGATCATCGACTTGTCCTACGCTGCCGCCAAGAAACTCGGTTACGCCGAAACTGGCACCGCGCGGGTCAAGGTCGAAGGCATCGACCCGCAGCAATGGTGGGCTGCCAAGGGCCGTCCGGCACCATTAATGCTCAATGAACCGAAAGTCGCGCAGAATAGCGCCCCGGTGATCACGGCGTCGGCCGGCACTGTCGAGCAATGGACGCCACCGCCGCAGCAGCACGCCGCCGCCGTCGTTCCTGTTCAACTTGCCGACGCAAAAAAAAACGCTTCTGCACAAGCGTCTGGCCAGTATCTGCAGGTGGGCGCGTTCGCCAACCCGGACGCTGCAGAACTCCTGAGATCGAAGCTCAGCGGGATGGTGAGCGCTCCGGTGTTCATCAGCTCGATCGTGCGCAATCAGCAGACCCTGCATCGGGTTCGCCTGGGCCCGATCGGATCGCCGGGTGAAATCCAGCAGGTGCAGAATAGTGTGCGGCTGGCCAATCTCGGTTCGCCAAGCGTTGTAACTGAGTAATACGTAGGACTTGATTGACGGTTCATCTGCGGTTTTGGGGGGTGAACCAGGTTGTTGGCTCTTCGAAGAACAAAAGCCCGGCAAAGGGTGATTGGAGTGAGCAACTGAACACGCGATGACTCGTTAGAAAGTCATCTGATTAGTTTTGCCCTTGGGCAGTTTCCATTAGCGATTTCGAGAGACGGATGAACATCACCACCTTTGCCAAACGCCTGTTCCTGCTAGTCCCGCTGCTCCTCTCACCCGCCGCATTCGCGGTCGAGATGATGCCTTCGCCACCACAACTGGCTGCCAAGGCCTATGTGCTCATGGATGCCAGCAGCGGCAACGTGCTGGTCGAGAACAACGGTGACCAGCGTCTGCCGCCGGCCAGCCTGACCAAGCTGATGACGGCGTACATCGCTACCCTGGAAATCCGTCGTGGCCAGATCGGCGAAAACGATCCGGTGACCGTCAGCGAGAATGCCTGGCGTACCGGCGGTTCGCGGATGTTCATCAAGGTCGGCTCGCAAGTCACTGTCAGCGACCTGCTGCACGGCATCATCATCCAGTCGGGCAACGACGCCAGTGTCGCGCTCTCCGAGCACATTGCCGGTAGCGAAGACGCCTTTGCCGACCTGATGAACAAGACCGTCGCCGACCTGGGCATGACCAACACCCACTTCATGAACCCGACCGGCCTGCCGAACCCTGAGCACTATTCGTCGGCTCACGACATGGCTGTGCTGGCTCGCGCGATCATCCACGAAGACCCGGCTCATTACGCGATCTACTCGCAGAAAGAGTTCTTCTGGAACGGCATCAAGCAACCGAACCGTAACCTGCTGCTGTGGCGCGACAAGACTGTCGACGGTCTGAAAACCGGCCACACCGACGAAGCCGGCTACTGCATGGTGTCCTCGGCCGTACGTGATGGCATGCGCCTGATCGCCGTGGTCTTCGGCACCAACAGCGAAGTGGCCCGTGCCGCCGAAACCCAGAAGCTGCTGACCTACGGTTTCCGCTTCTTCGAAACCCAGACCTTCTACCAGAAGGGCACCGAGCTGGCTCAGGCTCCGGTCTGGAAAGGCTCGACCAACCAGGTCAAGGCCGGCCTGGCGCAAGACCTGACCATGACCCTGCCAAAAGGCCAGTTGAAAAAGCTCGCTGCCAGCATGACCATGAACCCGCAGCTGATCGCGCCAATCGCCAAGGGCGACGTAATCGGTAAAGTCGAAGTGAAACTGGACGACAAGGTGGTGCACAGCGCCGATCTGATCGCTCTGGACGCTGTCGAAGAGGGTGGTATCTTCCGCCGCATGTGGGATAGCATCCGTCTATTCTTCTACGGCTTGTTCAACTGATAGTGTGCACCTGCATGGCCCTGCGCTGATCCGGCGCGGGGCTTTGCCGTCGCCACGGCTTACGCTTACGAGGCCGTTACGCCATGACCGATACCGAAGTAAAGGCGCCAAAGATCGAATTCCCTGCCAATGATTACCCGGTTAAGGTGATCAGCGACACCGGCGTGGGCAACAAGGACAGGATCATCGACATCGTTCGCAAACATGCAACGATCAACGATGAGCGTGTTGACGAGCGCCAGAGCAGCAACGGTAAATACACCACCATTCAGTTGCACATCGTCGCGACCGACCAGGACCAGCTGTACAACATCAACAGCGAACTGCGGGCAACCGGTTTCGTGCACATGGTGCTGTGATGTCCGGTGTGCTGGGCTTTCGCGAGCTCGGCCAGATGGCTTACGAGCCTGTCTGGCATGCCATGCAACGCTTCACCAACGAACGCGGCAACGATGCCGCCGACGAGGTCTGGCTGGTTGAGCATCCTGCGGTGTTCACCCAGGGCCAGGCCGGCAAGGCCGAGCATCTGCTGCTTCCAGGTGATATTCCGGTGGTGCAGGTCGACCGTGGTGGTCAGGTGACCTATCACGGCCCAGGCCAGCTGGTGGCTTATCTGCTGCTGGACGTGCGCAAGCTCGGGTTTGGCGTGCGCGATCTGGTCAGCCGGATGGAGCAATGCCTGATCGAGCTGCTGGCCAGTTACGGTGTCACCGCCGTGGCCAAGCCCGATGCACCGGGTGTCTACGTCGACGGGGCGAAAATCGCCTCCCTGGGTCTACGGATCCGCCATGGTTGTTCCTTTCACGGCCTGGCCTTGAATGTGGACATGAACCTGGAACCGTTTCGACGGATTAATCCCTGCGGCTACGCCGGGCTGGCGATGACCCAGCTGAGCGATCACGCAGGATCGATTGAATTTGCCGAGGTAAGTGCCCGGCTGCGTGCGCAGCTCGTCAAACACCTCGACTATGCTGAGCAGACGACCCTCACGGGCGGAATCGACTGATATGACTACTGATGCAGTGCAAACCATGATCCCGACGCTCGATGTCACCGAGCGCCCGGCCCCGCGTCCCAAGGTTGAAGCCGGCGTCAAGCTGCGCGGCGCCGAAAAGGTTGCACGCATCCCGGTGAAGATCATTCCGACCACCGAACTGCCGAAGAAGCCGGACTGGATTCGCGTACGCATCCCGGTTTCGCCGGAGGTCGACCGCATCAAGGCCCTGCTGCGCAAACACAAGCTGCACAGTGTGTGCGAAGAAGCCTCCTGCCCGAACCTGGGCGAGTGTTTCTCCGGTGGCACCGCGACTTTCATGATCATGGGTGACATCTGCACCCGTCGCTGCCCGTTCTGCGACGTCGGCCACGGTCGTCCGAAGCCACTGGACGTCAACGAGCCTGAAAGCCTGGCCATTGCCATCGCTGACCTGCGCCTGAAGTACGTGGTGATCACCTCGGTGGACCGCGACGACCTGCGTGACGGCGGTGCTCAGCACTTTGCCGATTGCATCCGTGAAATCCGCAAGCTGTCGCCGAATGTGCAGCTCGAAACCCTGGTCCCGGACTACCGTGGCCGCATGGATATCGCGCTGGAAATCACTGCCGCCGAGCCACCGGATGTGTTCAACCACAACCTGGAAACCGTGCCGCGCCTGTACAAGGCTGCGCGTCCGGGTTCGGACTACCAGTGGTCGCTGACCCTGCTGCAACGCTTCAAGCAGATGATGCCGCACATTCCGACCAAGTCCGGTCTGATGCTGGGCCTGGGCGAGACCGACGAAGAAGTCATCGAAGTCATGAAGCGCATGCGCGAGCACGACATCGACATGCTGACCCTCGGCCAGTACCTGCAACCGTCCCGCAGTCACTTGCCGGTGCAGCGTTTCGTGCACCCGGATACCTTCGCCTGGTTCGCCGAGGAAGGCTACAAGATGGGCTTCAAGAACGTTGCCTCCGGTCCATTGGTACGTTCCTCGTATCACGCCGACGAGCAGGCCAAGCTGGTCAAGGCCGAGCTGATGTCGTCCTGATCGACGCAATGAAATGAAAAGCGCCCGCACGGCACCCAGCCTCGCGGGCGTTTTTTTGCCTGGCCGGTGGCAATGGCTGTTTTTTCCTGCAACCTGCGGGGCAACGGTTCCTCTTCTGTTTGTCCCCGTTCCTGACTACTGTGTGCTGAAGATTTCACGCAGGGAGATTCACGGATGACCGCTCGACCGACCCACACCCTTTGCCCTCATGCTCCCGTCCCGGCATTGCCGTCGGAAGGCATGATCGGCGTCATCGCACCTGCCGGTCCCGCGCCGCTGGACACCGACAAGGCGGTGCAATGGATGCGCGCCCGGGGTTATTCACTGAAAGTGTATCCCGGGGTCTACGAAAAAAACGGCTACCTGGCCGGTAGCGACGAGGTGCGACTCGGCGATCTGCATGCAGCGTTCGCCGATAGGGAGGTGGATGCCATCATCTGCCTGCGTGGGGGTTACGGCACGCCGCGACTGCTCGACCGCATCGATTTTGATTTGCTGCGTGACAACGCCAAGCCGTTCGTCGGCTACAGCGACATCACTGCGCTGCATTTGGCGATCAGTCGTTATGCCGGCTTCGTGACCTTTCATGGTCCGATGCTCAATGCCGACCTGTTGGGTGACAAGCAAATACCTACGGAGTCTTCGTTCTTCAACATGCTGCGCGGGCAGGTGAGGGCGGGCACGGTGCTGGCTCATCCGGTGGCTTACCCGCTGACCACGATCGAACCGGGCGTGGCTCATGGGCGTTTGCTCGGAGGCAATCTGGCCATGATCGCCGCGACCATGGGCACGCCTTACGAGATTGACGCCGAGGGCGTCATTCTGTTGATCGAGGACATCAACGAGCCGCTGTATCGCATCGATCGGTTGCTCACCCATCTGCGTCTGGCAGGCACGTTGCACAAGCTGCGCGGTGTGTTGGTCGGGGATGTGGCGGGGGTTGAGGTGGCAGCGCTGGACAGGTTGCTCAAGCAGACCTTCGAGCCATTGAAGATTCCGGTGCTGTCCGGGTGGCGCAGCGGGCATTGCGACCCGAACCTGACGCTGCCCATGGGGGCGTTGGTCAGGCTGGATGCGGGGAGCAAGGAATTGGTGCTGGAGCAGGATGTGGTGGTCAGGCGCTAGATTTTTATCGCCTGTTAGTCAGTCATCGCGAGCAGGCTCGCTCCCACATTGATTTGTGTCGTTAATATGGGAGCGGGCTTGCCCGCGAAGCTTTTAGCGGTTACGCAAGCCTTCCAGCAACTTGTGCGTCGGATACCCGTCCGCCGGCCAGCCAAACGACTGCTGGGCGCTGCGGATCGCCTTGCGGGTGTTGGCGCCGATGATCCCGTCGGCGGTGCCGGCGTCATAGTTTTGCGCGCTCAGCAGGTTCTGCAGCTCGATCCGCTCGGTACGGCTCAGAGGCAGGTCATCCTTTGGCCACGTACCGCTGATCAGGCCCGTGCCGTTGAAGCGTTCCGATAACAGGCTCACCCCCAGGGCGTAGGACGACGAGTTGTTGTACTTGAGAATCGCACGGAAGTTGTCGAGCACCAGGAAGGCCGGGCCGCGGTAACCGGCCGGCAGCAACAGTGCGGCGGACAACTGCTCCGAGCCTGCCGGGACCTGGCCGCCGTCGGGCAGCGTAACGCCCAGTTGGCGCCATTCGGCGACACTCTTGCGAATCGTGCCATCGGCCAGCAGGTAATTGAAACCGCTCGGCAGCTGGACTTCAAAGCCCCACGGCTGTCCTCTCTGCCAGCCGGAGCTTTGCAGGTAATGCGCGGTCGAGGCCAGGGCGTCAGCCGAACTGCCCCAGATATCGCGACGGCCGTCGCCATCGAAGTCGACGGCGTGGGTGTTGTAGGTGGTCGGGATGAACTGGGTCTGGCCCATGGCGCCGGCCCAGGAACCCAGCATCTTCTCGGGTTCGATGTCGCCTTGTTGCAGGATTTGCAGGGCCGCGATCAATTGCGCGTGGGCGAAGCCGGGACGGCGGCCTTCGTAGGCCAGGGTCGCCAGCGAGTTGATCACCGACTTGCTGCCCTGGAATTGCCCGAAGTTACTTTCCATTCCCCAGACCGCCACCAGTGCCTGGCGATCGACGCCATAGCGCTGCTCGATACTTTGCAGGACGTCAGCGTACTGGTCGACCAGCGACTGGCCTTTGCGTACCCGCAGCGGCGACAAGGCACCGTCCAGGTATTCCCACACCGGTTTTGCGAATTCCGGTTGGCTGCGGTCGGCGCGAATCACGCTGGGGTCGAAGCTGACATTGGCGAAAGCGCGATCAAACAGATCGGCGCGGATACCGGCGGCCAGGGCATCCTTGCGGAAACCCGCCTGCCATTCGGCGAAGGTCTGGGTCGGCTGGATGTCGAGGTTCTCACCGGTCGGAACCACTGGCGGAACAACCGCCGGGGCGGTAGCGACAGGAAGCGGCTGAGCGTCGGCTGCGGTCGGTTTTTCCGCACAGGCGACAAGCAAAACAAGGCTGGAGGCAGCGATCAATTGGCGTAAGTGCCAACGACGGGAAAGACAAAAGGGCATGCACGGGTCCAGGGAATACGAATCAGGTACAGACCTTAACATGTCGAAGGGGTGTTCTGCTTTATGCAGCCAGAAAGTAAGAAGCCTCCCAGCTGTCAGACTGGAAGGCTTCGCGGCGGTAACTGCCTTTGCCCTTGGCCGGGCGTTCCAGGCGGCTGCGGAACAATGGCTGGGCGATGATGGATTTGGCCTTGTTTGGGCCGTGTTTCGACGGCTTTTTGCTCATGGTGACTTCTCGCAAGTGAATGGATTTTGCGAGGCGAATCATCGGCCGAAGTTGAAAGGCTGTCCAGTCCCGATGTCTGTCTGAAAAAGCGCCGCTCTTTGTAGGAGCGAGCTTGCTCGCGAAGCACTTGAGGGCGCCGCGTTAAATCAGAACGTCTGCGTTATCGTTAACGACCTTCGCGAGCAAGCTCGCTCCTACAAGGAGCGGGGTTACTCAGCGGGCAGGGTCAGGCGCTGCCCAGCCATCAGCAACGTCAACCGGCTCAAACTCATCCACGGCGAACCGGCCGCCTGGCCCTTGATCTGCGCATCAATGCGTTGCGCTTCGAGCAGCAGTTGTGCCCAGCGTTGTGCCGAGTAGCGCTGCAGGGCTTTGCTCACCAACGGTTTACGTTTGTCCCAGACCGGCGGTTTGGCCTGACTGAAGGCCTTGTCCAATGGCGTACCCTGGCTGTATTGCAGGGAAATATTGGCCAGCAGGCGCAACTCCCGGGCCAGGGCCCAGAGAATCACCGGCGGCTCGACGCCTTCACCGCGCAACCCTTCGAGCATGCGCAACGCGTGGGCCGCTTCACCATTGAGCACCGCATCGGTCAGGCCAAAGACGTCGAAGCGCGCACTGTCAGCCACCGCGGCCTGCACGGTTTCAACAGTGATCTGGCCGCCTTCGGCCATCAGTTTGAGCTTTTCGATTTCCTGGGCGGCGGCCAGCAAATTGCCCTCTACCCGCGCCGCGATCAGCTCAACGGCGTCCTGGCTGGCGGAAAGCCCGGCCTGGGACAAACGTTGGCGGATCCAGCTTGGCAACTGGGCAACATCGACCGGCCAGATCTGCACGAACTGGGTCTGCTGTCCTTCGACCAGCGCTTTGCCCCACTTGGTTTTCTGCGCGCTGCCATCGAGTTTCGGCAAGTTGATCAGCAGTATGGTGTCGTCGGCCGGACGCGAGCAGTACTCGATCAGCGCGGCGGCGCCCTTGTCGCCGGGTTTTCCGGAAGGCAGGCGCAGTTCCAGCAGGCGCTTTTCGGCGAACAGCGACATGCTGGCACCGGCTTGCAGCAGCGTCCCCCAGTCGAAACTGGCGTCGGCGGCAAACACCTGGCGTTCATCGAATCCCTGCTGACGGGCGGCAGCGCGAACAGCGTCGGCCGCCTCCTGGCACAACAACGGGTCATCGCCGCTGATGATATAGACCGGCGCAAGGGCGCCTTGCAGGTGTTTGGCGAGTTGGGCGGGGGCGAGCTTCATAAGAGGGGGCGAACGGGGCGCCCGGGCGCCCCGTAAGTCTTACTGCTGCGGCAGTTCGACAGGCGACTGACGCGGGGTATCCGCTTCAGCCTTCTTTGCCGCTTCCAGTGCCGCGGCATCAGCCTTGGCTCTGGCTTCGGCGGTCTGTTGCAACTTGTTCAGTTGGGTCGGGCTCAGTTGTTCCAGGCGCAGCATCATGCGCTGGACCATCTCCCGGCGACCTTCTGTCCGGGCTGTTTCAGCTTCCTGGTCAGAGCCCACCAGGTTGTTGCCGTCGTGCATGTAGATTTTCTGCACTTCGATTTTGTCGCTCAGCAGTGCCAGATCACCGCGACCAAGGATGTCGTAGTTCAGCACGGTGGTGATCTGGTACTCGCCGGCATGACCGGCCCCTGCGTAACTGAGGATGCGCTGGGTTTCCTGTTCATTGGTCAGCACCAGCTTGTAAGGAGCGCCGTTATAGACCTTGACGCCGCTGCCAGTCAGTACCTGACGCAACTGGGTAACGGTTGGGCCATAAGCGTTACGTGCGCTCAGGTCGAGTTCCTTGATCGCCAGTTCATTGGTGCCGGTGCCGCGCAGCTGGAAACCGCAGGCGCTCAGCAGAACCGCGAGGCCCATCACCAGCAGATTGCGTTTGATCATCTTGTTGCTCCCCTTGAAACCATGTGGGCCGATCAAGCGGCCCGAAAGGTTTTACTCGGCGCCAGGCTCACCTGGCGCCTGATCCAATTAGCTGGCGACGATATTGACCAGTTTCCCGGGCACTACGATCACTTTACGAATGGTCAGACCGTCGACGAAGCGCAGCACGTTCTCGTTGGCACGGGCGGCGGCTTCGACTTCTTCACGGCTGGCGCTGGCCGGCATTTCGATGTGGCCACGCAGCTTGCCGTTGACCTGAATCACCAGTTGCAGGCTGTCCTGTACCAAAGCGCTGTCATCCACCACCGGCCAACCGGCGTCGATCACGGGTTCAGCGTGACCCAGTTGATTCCACAGCTCGTGGCTGATGTGCGGCGTGATCGGAGCCAGCAGCAGGGTCACGGCTTCCAGGCCTTCCTGAACCAGAGCGCGATCCTGTTCGGTGCCTTGCGCGGCTTTTTCCAGTACGTTCATCAGCGTCATCACCTGGGCGATGGCGGTGTTGAATTTGTGGTTCTGGCCGACGTCCTGGCTGGCCTGCTTGATGGCCAGGTGGATCGAGCGACGAACGGCTTTTTGCTCGTCATTCAGGCCAGCGACGTCCAGTTTGCCCGGCAGACCCTGGGTGACGTGGGCTTGAGCCAGGCGCCAGACGCGCTTGAGGAAACGGTGCGAGCCTTCGACGCCGGAGTCGGACCATTCCGCACTCATGTCGGGTGGCGAAGCGAACATCATGAACAGGCGGCAGGTATCTGCGCCGAACTGGTCGATCATCGACTGAGGGTCGACGCCGTTGTTCTTCGACTTGGCCATCTTCTCGGTGCCGCCGATTTCCACCGGCAGGCCGTCAGATTTCAACTTGGCGCTGATGACCTTGGCCTTGCTGTCACGCTCAAGCTCGACGTCCGCCGGGTTGAACCAGGTGTAAGCGCCATTGGCTTCGCGGCGATAGTAAGTCTCGGCAATCACCATGCCCTGGGTCAGCAGGTTCTTGAACGGCTCGTTGGAACTCACCAGACCTTCGTCGCGCATCAGCTTGTGGAAGAAGCGCGCGTAGAGCAGGTGAAGGATCGCGTGTTCGATACCGCCGATGTACTGATCCACCGGCAGCCAGTGGTCGGCCGCCGATTTTTCCACCAGGCCGCCTTCAAAGTGCGGCGAGGCGTAGCGGGCGTAGTACCACGAGGACTCGACGAAGGTGTCCATGGTGTCGGTTTCACGCTTGGCTGGCTGGCCGCATTTAGGGCAGCTGCACTCGTAGAACTCGGGCATGCGCGCCAGTGGCGAACCGGCGCCGTCGGGTACGACGTCTTCCGGCAGCACGACAGGCAGTTGATCTTCCGGTACCGGCACGTCACCGCATGTGTTGCAGTGGATGATCGGGATCGGGCAGCCCCAGTAACGCTGGCGGCTGATGCCCCAGTCGCGCAGGCGGAACTGGGTACGCGAGGTGCCCAGCTCTTTCTTGATCAGCGCGACTTCGATGGCGTCGAAGGCGCCTGCGAAGTCGAGGCCGTCGAACTCGCCGGAATTGATCAGCGTGCCGTACTCGCCGTAGGCGTCTTGCCATGGCGCCGGGTTGCTGTCACCGGAACTGGTGCGCACGACCGATTTGACCGGCAGGTTGTACTTGTGGGCGAATTCGAAATCGCGCTCGTCGTGGGCCGGAACCGCCATCACCGCGCCGTCGCCGTAGTGCATCAGCACATAGTTGGCGACCCAGACCGGCAGTTTTTCGCCAGTCAGCGGGTGCTCGACGAACAGGCCGGTCGGCAGGCCTTTTTTCTCCTGGGTGGCAACGTCGGCTTCGGTCACGCTGCCGCCCTTGCATTCAGCGATGAATGCCTGCAGCTCGGGATTGTTCTTGGCGGCGAGGGCGGCCAGGTGGTGCTCGGCGGCCACGGCGACATAAGTCGCTCCCATGAGAGTGTCCGGACGGGTGGTGAAGACTTTCAGCGCGCCGGCTTCGCCGATGGAGTCGACGTTGTACGGGAACTGCACTTCCATGCCGCGGGATTTGCCGATCCAGTTGCGCTGCATGGTCTTGACCTGTTCAGGCCAGCCAGTCAGTTCGTCGAGGCTCTCCAGCAGCTCATCCGCGTAGGCGGTGATCTTGAAGTAGTACATCGGGATTTCGCGCTTTTCGATCAGCGCGCCGGAACGCCAGCCACGGCCGTCGATCACTTGCTCGTTGGCCAGAACGGTCTGGTCGACCGGGTCCCAGTTCACGGTGCCGCTTTTTTTGTAAATCACGCCTTTTTCGAACAGGCGAGTGAACAGCCATTGTTCCCAGCGGTAGTAATCGGGCTTGCAGGTGGTCACTTCGCGGGACCAGTCCACCGCCAGGCCCAGGCTGCGCAGCTGGGACTTCATGTAGGCGATGTTTTCGTAGGTCCACTTGGCGGGCGCCACGTTGTTCTTCATCGCGGCGTTTTCCGCCGGCATGCCGAAGGCGTCCCAACCCATGGGTTGCAGAACGTTCTTGCCTTGCATGCGCTGGTAGCGGGAGATCACGTCGCCGATGGTGTAGTTGCGCACGTGCCCCATGTGTAGCTTGCCGCTGGGGTAAGGGAACATCGACAGGCAGTAGTAAGTCTCCTTGCCTGGCTGTTCACTGACTTCAAAGGACTTTTGCTCGTCCCAGAACGACTGGGCGGCGGCTTCGATTTCACGGGGCTGATATTGTTCGTGCATGGCTACTTTTGAACTGAATAGGGGTGGCCTAATCCTCTTCAATGCAACGCTGGACGCTGATCTCGCCACATTGGCGTTTTCGATGTCCAGCCGAGCTGGAAGTGGAGTTACAGGAAGCGCCGTAGCATACATGACCGCGCTCTACCGAGGGAAACCCTGATTGCTGCCGCGCGTCTCGCGAAAGCCGCCGCGAGGGCCGTTGGTCGCGGCGCTCAGCCGGTTTGTTCATGGAGGCTAAGCTCTAACTGGGGAGTAGGTCTTATCTTCCAATGAGGTGAGGGATGGTTGAGTCACAGCAAAAAGCTACGAAACCGGAGCTGTACGAAAGACTGATCGATCGTTTGGCCCTGGCCCTGGAAGCGGCAAGAACTGCTGGCCGGTTGCGTGACGTACGCCCTCTGGAGCTGGAACTGCGTGGCCTCAGCCTCGCAGAGTTTGCACTGGTCAAGGCGTATCTGGATCGCAGTGAGCGTGAGACGCACGGATGCTTGTCAGAGGCGGTAAAGCAACTCGACGCACCACGCTCCGCCAAGATCATCTGGCTCAAGGACAAGGTTCCCGGCAGAGACGCGGTAAAGGTCCGGTCTTTGCAGTTCAAATAAGACGCAGAGCCGTGCTCCATGGTTTTTTGAAGCATAGTCCTTCTGTATTGATTGTCGCATTGCGCTAACCCACTTAGGCTTCGGGCATCTCCAGGAGATGCTCGATGCCTTTTCGTTACTTTGTAAAACAACTTCTATTGCCCCCCGGCATTCTATTGCTGCTGCTTTTGCTTGCCTGGTGGTTGCGCCGCTCAAGGCCAAGGCTTGCCGGTGTGTGCTTTGCACTGGGGCTGGGTGGTCTTTGGCTGATGAGCCTGCCGGTGGTGGTGCAGTGGAGTGCCGGCCTGCTCGAACGTGAACCACCGCTGGCTCGCGACGAATGGGCGGTGCTGGGGCAGCGCGCGGACGCCATCGTTGTTCTTGGTTCCGGGCGCGAGCGTGGTGATGTGGCCTGGGGTGCCGACCAGCCAACGGGTATCGGCCTGGAACGCCAGCGCTTTGCCGCTCGGCTGGCCAAGGCTTCCGGCCTGCCGGTACTGACCAGCGGCGGCTTGCATTACGGCACTCCGCCAAGCGAGGCGCAGATGATGGCTGACTCCTTGCGTGACGATTTTGGCGTGACCGTGCGCTGGCAGGAAGGACGCAGCCGCACGACCTGGGAAAATGCGCAGTTCAGCGCCCAGGTGTTGCTGCCACAGGGTATCAAGCGCGTGGTGCTCGTGACTCATGCCGGGCATATGCCACGGGCGGTCTGGAGTTTCCGCAAGGCCGGGTTCGAGGTGGTACCGGCGCCGGTAGGGTTTCTGGGCGGCGACAATGCGCGGCCACTGGGTGGCTGGATGCCGGAGTACAAGGCGATCTGGCAGAACGGACAGTTGATGAACGAGGCGGTGGGGCAGATCGGTTATTCGTTGTTCTACCGATAACCGAACGGTTACCCACGTCCTGTAGGAGCGAGCTTGCTCGCGATGGTGTGTCAGTCAACACAGCGGCGCCTGATACACCTTCGCGAGCAAGCTCGCTCCTACAGTTTTTATGCGGTGTCAGTTCAGACGGTCTTGGCCATCCGGCTCGCAATCAGCGCCCAGCCAAACAACAACACGCAGAGAATGAGCAATGGCCACGAACGCCATTCCAGGTACGGCGTGAGGTTGTGCATCGGCACCACTTCGCCATACAGGATGCCGCGTTCGAACTGCGGGATCTGATCGGTAATCTGACCAAACGGGTTGATCAGGCCGGACACGCCGTTGTTGGTGGCGCGGATCATCCAGCGGCCAGCCTCCAGCGCACGCATCTGCGCCATCTGCAGGTGTTGCAGCGGGCCGATGGAGGTGCCGAACCAGGTGTCGTTGCTGATGGTCAGCAACAGGTCGCTGCGGGCGGCAAGGCTGGCGGCGAATTCCGGGTAAACCACCTCATAACAGATGTATGGCGCGATCTGATAACCCTTGGCTTGCAGCAGCGGCTGGTCAGCCGGGCCGCGAGCGAAGTCCGACATTGGCAGGTCGAAGAAGGCGATCAGCCCGCGCAACACCTCCTGCAGCGGAACATACTCGCCAAACGGCACCAGTTTTTGCTTGAGGTAGGTGCCGTCGCCTTCGCCGACAACGGTGATGCCATTGAAGAAGCGCTTCTCGTGGTGGACCTCCATGCGGACCGGGACGCCGGTAATCAGCGCCGATTTACGCTCGGCCGCGAAGCTGCCCATCATGTTCAGGTAGCCCTCGGCGGACTCCTTGAGCACCGGGATCGCCGTTTCCGGCCAAATGAGAAGGTCGACTCGCCTGGAGCTGAAACTCATGTCGCGGTACAACGCCAGTTGCGCGTTGAGCTGCGCCGGGTCCCACTTCATGCTTTGTTCGATGTTGCCCTGAATGGCGGCGACGCTCAGTGGCGGGCCCGATGGGCTGGTCCAGGCATGATGTTTGAGGGTCATGCCGACCAGCCATGGCCCGACCAGCAGCAATGCGCCGGCGGCGATGAAGCCTTTGCGCCCCGTGCGAACCAGGCGCAAGCCGTTGTAGATCAGCGCGGCCGTCAGGGCCAGGGTGAAGGAAATCAGCCACATCCCGCCGATAGGCGCGAGCCCGGCCAGCGGACCATCGAGCTGGCTGTAACCGGAATACAGCCACGGGAACCCTGTCAGGAACCAGCCGCGGAAGGCTTCCTGGTCGACCCACAGTGCCGCGAAGGCCAGGGCGTCGGCCAGCGGCGCTTCATTTCGGCGCAGCCAGCGCGCCCAGATCCAGGCGGGCAGGGCAAAGAACCAGGCAATCGCCGCGGTGAAGAGCAGCATCAGGAAGCCGGCCAGCAAGACCGAGGCGCCGCCGAAGTGGTGAATGCTGTAGTAGATCCAGCTGGTGCCGGCACCGAACAGGCCGAAACCGAAACACCAGCCTCGACCCAGTGCCTGACGCGGGCTCAGCTCGCGCAGGCCCGCATAGAACAGCCCGACGGCGAGCAGTGCCAGTGGCCAGATATCGAACGGCGCCAGGGCCAGTGTGGTGATTGCACCGGCCGCCACGGCCAGCAGGTTACCGGGCCAGCCGGGGCGGGTTGTCCAGCGCATTTCAATCCTTAGCGAGCAATGGGCGTCAGGCGAAGCAAGTGAATCCGACGGCTGTCGGCGTTCAGGATGCGGAAGCGGTACGGGCCGATTTCAGTGATTTCGTTACGTTTTGGCAAATGCCCGAACGCGCTCATCACCAGGCCGCCAACGGTGTCGAATTCGTCGTCGGAGAACTCGCTGTCGAAAAACTCGTTGAAGTTCTCGATCGGTGTCAGGGCCTTGATCAGGAAATCACCGCTGGGCAGCGGCTTGATGTAGCTGTCTTCTTCGACGTCGTGTTCGTCTTCGATATCGCCGACGATCTGTTCCAGCACGTCTTCGATGGTCACCAGGCCTGCCACGCCACCGTACTCGTCGATGACGATGGCCATGTGGTTGTGGTTGGCGCGAAATTCGCGCAGCAGCACGTTAAGGCGCTTGGATTCCGGCACGAAGGTGGCCGGGCGCAGCAGGTCCTTGATGTTGAAATTGTCGCCGTTCTCCTTGAGGATCAACGGCAGCAAGTCCTTGGCCAGCAACACGCCCATCACGTCATCGTGGCTTTCGCCGATCACCGGGTAGCGGGAGTGGGCCGAGTCGACCACGGCAGGCAGGAACTCGCGGGGTGTCTGGGTCGCCTTGATGCTGACCATTTGCGAGCGCGGGACCATGATGTCCCGGACCTGCAAGTCAGCCACCTGGATGGCGCCTTCGACAATGGCCAGCGCTTCGCTGTCCAGCAGTTTGTTCTGGTGTGCATCGCGCAGCAGCTCCAGCAGCTCCTGGCGGTTTTTCGGCTCGTGGGCAAAAGCCTGGGTGAGCTTACCCAGCCATGACTTCTGCCCGTTGCTCGATCGATCTTCGCTCATAGCGATTACTCTGAATCCTTTGTTGTTTCGGTAGGGAGTGCGTCGGTTTCGTCGTCCGCGTACGGATCGGGAAAGCCCAGTTCTGCAAGCAACGTTCGTTCCAGTGCTTCCATTTCTTCGGCTTCCTCGTCATCAATATGGTCGTAACCAAGCAGATGCAAGCAGCCGTGAATCACCAGATGCGCCCAATGGGCCTTGAGTGCCTTGCCCTGTTCAGCGGCTTCGCGCTCGACCACGGCTACGCAGATCACCAGATCGCCCAGCAGCGGGATGTCGAGGAACTCATCCGGCACGTCGGCCGGGAATGACAAGACGTTGGTTGCGTAGTCCTTTTGCCGCCAGGTGTGATTCAGCTCGCGCCCTTCGGCTTCGTCGACCAGACGAATGGTCATCTCCGAGTCGGCGGTGCGCTGGCGCAGGGCCAGTTCGCACCACTGGCGGAACTCCGCTTCGCCGGGGGCGCAGGCTTCGGTAGCGATTTGCAGGTCAAGCTCAAGCATCGCGGCGGCTATCCTTGGCGGCGGCATCTTCGGCCGCTTTGGTTTCGAAGCGCTCATAGGCTTCGACGATGCGCTGCACCAGTGGATGGCGCACGACGTCCTTGGGCTGGAAATGGGTGAAGCTGATCCCCGGTACATCCTTGAGCACTTCAATCACGTGATGCAGGCCGGACTTGGTGCCGCGTGGCAGGTCGACCTGGGTGATGTCCCCGGTGATGACGGCCGTGGAACCGAAGCCGATCCGGGTCAGGAACATCTTCATTTGTTCGACCGTGGTGTTCTGGCTTTCGTCGAGAATGATGAAGCTGTTGTTCAGCGTACGGCCGCGCATGTAGGCCAGCGGCGCGACTTCGATCACCTGGCGCTCGATCAGCTTGGCGACGTATTCGAAGCCGAGCATTTCGTAAAGCGCGTCGTAGAGCGGGCGCAGGTACGGGTCGATTTTTTGCGACAGGTCGCCGGGCAGGAAGCCGAGTTTTTCACCCGCTTCGACCGCCGGACGAACCAGCAGGATGCGGCGAATCTGCTCGCGCTCCAGTGCATCCACCGCGCAGGCCACGGCCAGGTAGGTCTTGCCGGTACCGGCCGGGCCGATGCCGAAGTTGATATCGTTACCGAGGATTTCCTTCACGTAGCGCACTTGATTCAAGCCGCGTGGGCGAATCATGCCTTTCTTGGTGCGCAAGGCCACGGACGGTTCGGCGGGGGAGTGGTTGTCCAGCTGCTCGACGGCCGATTCCTGCAGGAACAGGTGCACCATGTCCGGCGACAGCTCGGTACCCTTGGTTTCCCGGTACAGGCGGCGCAGGAGGTTTTCCGCGGAGGTGGTGTGTTTGGGTTCGCCGATCAGCTCGAACTGGTTTCCGCGATTGCGGATCTCAATGGTCAGGCGCTGTTCGATCAAGCGCAGGTGCTCGTCGAATTGCCCGCACAGATTGGCGAAGCGACGAGCTTCAAAAGGCTCGAGGATGAAACGATGTGGTTCTATGGGTGCGTTCAAGGTCGTATTTAGCCGCCCTGGGGCAATAGTGATGAATCAAGGATAGCGCCAGTGGCGTGGGTGCGAAAGCTCTTAAATATTGCAATCCGATCCTTGCGTCTGGCGCGGCCCCTGTGGGAGCGAGCTTGCTCGCGATGACGGCCTGACATTCAATAAATGAGTTGTCTGGCCTGACGCTATCGCGAGCAAGCTCGCTCCCACAGGGATCTTCGGTGTTATTGGATCAGCGAACCCCGTAACGAGTGCGGCTGCGCGGCATCGATGTGCACATCCGCGAACTGGCCGATCAGGGTCGGATTGTCGCAGCGGAAATTGACGATACGATTATTCTCGGTCCGGCCTTGCAGCTCGCCCGGGTCTTTTTTCGAGTAATCGGTCACCAGGATCCGCTGGATCGAACCGACCATTTGTCGGCTGATCTCGAAACCTTGCTGGTTCAAGCGATGTTGCAGTGCGTTCAGGCGTTCTTTCTTCAGCTCTTCCGGGGTGTCGTCCGCCAGGTCGGCGGCCGGAGTGCCCGGGCGCTGGCTGTAGACGAACGAGTAGGAGAAGTCGAAGCCGACGTCGGCAATCAGCTTCATGGTTTGTTCGAAATCTTTCTCGGTCTCGCCGGGGAAGCCGACGATGAAGTCCGAGCTGATACAGATTCCCGGCACGGCGGCGCGCAGCTTGCGCAGCTTGGATTTGTATTCCAGCGCGGTGTGGTTGCGCTTCATCGCGGCGAGGATGCGGTCCGAGCCCGATTGCACCGGCAAGTGCAGGTGCTTGACCAGTTCCGGCACGTCGGCGTGGGCCTGGATCAGGCTGTCGGAGAATTCCAGCGGGTGCGACGTGGTGTAACGGATGCGGTCGATGCCCTCGACCGCAGCGACCACGCGGATCAGCTCGGCCAGGTCGGCCAGGCGCCCATCGTGAGTAGTCCCGCGATAGCCATTGACGTTTTGCCCCAGTAGCGTCACTTCCCGCACGCCGTTTTCGGCCAGGTGAATGATCTCGGCAAGCACATCGTCGAACGGCCGGCTGACCTCCTCGCCACGGGTGTAGGGCACCACGCAGAAGGTGCAGTATTTGCTGCAGCCTTCCATCACCGACACGTAAGCGCTCGGGCCGTCGATGCGGGGCTCGGGCAAATGGTCGAATTTTTCGATTTCCGGGAACGAGACGTCGACTTGCGGCAGCTTGGTGATGCGCGCGGCGTCGATCATTTCCGGCAGGCGGTGCAGAGTCTGCGGGCCGAAGACCACGTCGACGTACGGCGCGCGATCGCGGATGGCGGCGCCTTCCTGGCTGGCCACGCAACCGCCGACGGCGATCACCATGTCAGGGTTGGCCAGCTTCAGTTCGCGCCAGCGGCCGAGCTGGGAATAGACACGGTCCTGTGCACGTTCGCGGATCGAGCAGGTGTTGAGCAGGATCACATCGGCGTCTTCAGCGCGGGCGGTGACTTCCAGGGCCTGATGTTCGCCCAGCAGATCGACCATGCGCGAGCTGTCGTACTCGTTCATCTGGCAACCGTGGGTTTCGATGTAAAGCTTCTTGGCCATGGAATAGAGTCATCACGTGATTCAAAGAACCGCGCATTATAGGGAACATGTACCCAGGTTCCTACCGCTGCGCGTCCAATGGCTATGCTATAGTTCGCGCCCTCATTTTTATCCCCCGATGTGTTGCTCGCCCGCCATGACCAAACGTGAAGCTCCAATCTACAAGGTGATTTTCCTCAACCAGGGCCAGGTGTTCGAAATGTACGCCAAGCAGATCTATCAAAGTGATCTGTGGGGCTTTCTGGAAGTGGAAGAGTTCGTCTTTGGCGAGCGCACGCAAGTGGTCGTCGATCCGAGCGAAGAAAAACTCAAGGCTCAGTTCGAAGGCGTGGTGCGCAGTTTTGTGCCGATGCATTCGATCGTGCGTATCGACGAAGTCGAGCGTATGGGAACACCGAAAATCAGCGAAGCCCGTGGCGCGGTCGGCAATGTCATGCCGTTTCCGATGCCGATGCCTGAGAAGTAAGTCGCGAGACCTAGTCACCCCCAATCGCGAGCAGGCTCGCTCCTACAGTTGGTCTTCAGTGTTTGGAGGTTCCAGTGTAGGAGCGAGCCTGCTCGCGATGGGGCCAGTCAGATCAAGCCAAGAATCAGGGCAGTGGCGCGAACGGCGTACGCCCGTCAGCGCTCTGCAGTTCCATCAAGTATTTACGGAAGATTTGCCCGAGCACCTGGGTAGCAAGCTCCAGCTCTTCGCGGGGCATCTTTTCGGTGACTTCGTCGGCGGTGTCCAGGGCCTCTTCGGCGCCATTGACCGCCGCCATCTTCAGCAGGATGTACGCCTGAACGTTATTGGCCGGCACGCCTTCGCCGTGGAAGAACATGGTGCCGAGTTTGAATTGTGCCTGGGCGTGGCCTTGCAGCGAGGCTTTTTCGAAATAGCTCAGGGCTTGATTGAGGTCGCGCGGCGTGTTTTTGCCTTCGTAGTAGAACTCACCCAACTCGTATTGCGCTTGCGCATCCCCTTCTTCCGACGCTTTCTGGCAGGCGGTGAGCGCCTGTTCCAGGTCTTGCGGCTGGGTATTGAGGGTGCAGCGACCCATCGCTGGGATTAACAACGAGTTGCCGCCTGCTTGTGCGTGCGCGAGCAGGGGCTGAAGAAGCAACAGGCAGCCCAGTGCAAGGGTGCGGCCGGTGCGGTTCATGGGAATCGACTTACCTCTGAAGGGCGCGCGGACCCATCGAGGGGATCCAATAAGCGCGCATTATGAAATAAGCAGGGCCAACCTTACAAAGTCTTTACTCGTTTTTCTGCTGCGCGGGAAATTTATCACCCACTTTGCGGGGGATTATCAGCAGAGGAGCAGGAAAAAACGTGGGAATGCAGGCGAAAGCTGACGCTGGCAAGGGCCAACGTCAGCATTTGAGCGTTACTTCAAGGCCGCGAAGGCGCGCTCGGCGGCGTCCAGGGTCAGCTTCAGTTCAGCTTCGCCGTGGGCGATCGAAGTGAAACCGGCTTCGAATGCACTCGGTGCCAGGTACACGCCACCTTCGAGCATCAGGTGGAAGAAACGACCGAACAGGGCTGCGTCGCTGGCCATGACGTCATCGAAGGTGACGATATCGTCGGCACCGCTGAAGTACAGGCCGAACATGCCGCCGGCCTGGGTGGTCACGAACGGAATGCCGGCCGCATCGGCGCGCTGTTGCAGGCCGTCGAGCAGGCGAGTGGTGTAGTCGGTCAGCTCGGCGTGGAAGCCCGGGCGGCTGATCAGGCGCAGTGTGGTCAGGCCGGCGGCCATCGCCAGCGGGTTGCCGGACAGCGTGCCTGCCTGGTAGACCGGGCCCAGTGGGGCGATGCGCTGCATGATTTCACGCTTGCCGCCGAAGCAGCCGACCGGCATGCCGCCACCGATGATCTTGCCGAAGGTGGTCAGGTCCGGCGTCACGCCGTAGTACGCCTGGGCGCCGCCGAGGGCGACACGGAAACCGGTCATCACTTCGTCGAAAATCAGCACCACGCCGTGCTTGTCGCACAGGGTCCGCAGGCCTTCGAGGAAACCCGGTGCCGGCGGCACGCAGTTCATGTTGCCGGCTACTGGCTCGACGATGATGCAGGCCACGTCCTGGCCGACTTCGGCGAGCATGGTTTCTACCGCGTCGATGTCGTTGAACGGCAGGGTCAGGGTGTGTTTGGCGAATGCCGCCGGTACACCGGCCGAGCTCGGTACGCCCTGGGTCAGTGCGCCGGAACCGGCCTTGACCAGCAGGCTGTCGGAGTGACCGTGGTAGCAGCCTTCGAATTTGATGATGCTGTCGCGGCCTGTGAAGCCACGGGCCAGGCGAATGGCGCTCATGGTCGCTTCAGTGCCGGAGCTGACCATGCGCACCATTTCCATCGACGGCACCAGAGAGCAGACCAGGTCGGCCATCTGGGTTTCCATCTCGGTCGGGGCGCCGTAGGACAGGCCGTGCTCAAGCTGCTTGCGCACGGCGTCCAGTACGTCCGGGTGGCTGTGGCCGAGAATCATCGGACCCCAGGAACCGACGTAATCCACATAGCGCTTGTCGTCTTCGTCGGTGACGTAGGCGCCTTCGGCGTGTTTGAAGAACAGCGGAGTGCCGCCGACACTTTTGAACGCGCGAACCGGCGAGTTCACGCCACCGGGAATGTGTTTCTGGGCATTGGCAAACAGGGTTTCGGAACGAGACATGATCGGGCTCTCAAATCAGATTTAAAGCTTAAATAGAAAACAATTCGTTGAAGGCGCGGGCGCGGCGGGTGACCTCAGCCGTGCTCTCGGCGCCAAACAGGCCATGCACCACCGCCAACAGATCGACGCCATGGGCCACCAGCGGGGCGGCGTTATCCAGGGTGATGCCGCCGATCGCGCAGATCGGCAAGTGCAACTGCTTGCGGACCTGGTCGAGCAGGTCGAGGCTGCAGGTCGGGGCGCCGGGCTTGGTGTTGGAGTTGAAGAAGCGGCCAAAGGCGACATAGCTGGCACCTTCCTTGGCGGCCTGCTCGGCCAGTTCGAGCTGCGCATGACAGGTTGAACCGATGATCGCCTGGCGCCCGAGCAGTGCGCGGGCCGGAGTCAGCGGGCCGTCGGTCTGGCCCAGGTGCACGCCCACGTTCAGGCGTGCCGCCAACTCGGCGTCGTCGTTGATGATCAACTGCGTCTTGTAGCGTTCGCACAACCCGCGCAAGGCTTCGGCCTCACGCAGGCGACGGGCGTCGTCGCTGCTCTTGTCGCGGTATTGCAGCAAGGTGACGCCGCCTTCGAGCGCCGCCTCCACGTACTTGAGCAACTTACCGTCCAGCAAATGGCTGTCGGTAATGGCGTACAGGCCACGTAGTTTCATCGGACAAGCCTCACCGCATTACAAAGAGAAGTTACGAACAGAAATCCAGTGGCAAGCGGCGCGGCACGAACTGGCCTTTGCCCAGTTGCTCGGCATCACGCAGGGTGCGCCATGTGTAGTTAAGCGCGGTCTGCACGGCACTGGCGAGGTTTTCGCCCTGGGCCAGACGACCGGCCAGGGCACTGGCCAGGGTGCATCCGGAACCGTGATAACTGCCCGGCAAACGCTGGCAGGTATAGGTTTCGCGCAGGCCATCGCGGCTGTACAGGCGATTGTGGATTTCAGTTTCGTCGCCATGGCCGCCGGTGATCAGCAGGTGTTTGACGAACGGCAGGAGTTTTTCAGCGCACTCGTCCGCGGTGCCGTCGGGCAGTTCGGCGAGGATACGGGCTTCGGGAAGGTTGGGGGTCGCTATGATCGACAGGGGCAGCAGGCGTTCGCGCATGGCGTAGCCGACTTCATCCTTGCCCAGGCGTCCGCCGCCGCCGGCGCGCAGCACCGGGTCGCAGACCACCGGCAAGTGCGGGTGCGCCGAAAGCAGTTCGACCACGGTGTCGACCATTTCCAGAGAACCGAGCATGCCCAGCTTGACCGCCGCGACTTCGGAATCGTTGAGCACGGCATTGGCCTGGGCCAGTACCCACTCACGGTCCAGGACGCGGAAGTCCGTGACATTGACGGTGTCTTGCACGGTCAGGGCGGTGACGGCCGGAGCCGCATGGCAACCCTGAGCGAGCAGGGCTTCGATATCTGCCTGCAAGCCGGCGCCACCACTTGGGTCGTGGCCGGAGAGACAGAGGACAACGGGGCGAGAGCTGTAGATATTCATGGTGCGCGAGCTTACCACCAAACCTGTTTTTCGGGTGTTGTGGCGGTGTGTTTGGTCGATACATTGTGGTGGGGGGACTTGCCCCCTCGCCATGGTGATTTTTTTGCCATTGATAATCGTTCAGTGGTGTCGCTGAAATGCCCGTCCTAGAGCCTTTTCATGAAAAATTTCAATGGTATTCAATGGCCATCAGCGGCTATGCTAGAGTGGATCCAAACCAATAACAGGTGATGCCGGTTTTACGTCTGCTCAAAAGGAATGGGGGGCTTCCTGACAGAACCGGACAGGCCACGCTGGGGCTTCAATGCGCTATTTGCTGATGTTGCTGTTGTGTTTGCCCCTCCTGGCAAACGCCGTCGAGTTCGACGAGTTCACTCAAAGCCTCCCCTTGGGCCGAACCCTGCAGGTCTATGAGGATGCAGGTGGTCAGGCGACCATCGCGGATATCCGTGCGCATGCGGCGGCCGGCAACTTCAAACCGCACCACAAGGACACGCTCAACGCCGGGTACTCACGTTCGGTGTTCTGGCTGAAAATCGACCTGCATTACCGTCCGGCCAATCCGGCGGCGCAAAGGACCTGGCTGCTGGAACTGGCCTATCCGCCCCTCGATCGTCTCGATCTCTATTTGCCGGATGCGGCGGGCAACTATCAGTTGGTCAGTCAGACCGGCGATGCCTTGCCCTTCGCCAGCCGCGAGATTCGTCAGAATAACTATCTGTTCGACCTGACGTTCAAGCCGGACCAGGCCGAAACCGTTTTCATGCGCTTGCAAAGCGAAGGCTCGATCCAGGCGCCCGTCACCTTGTGGTCGAGCACCGCCTACCTCGAAGAGCAGCCCGTGCGCCTCTACGTACTGGGGCTGATCTACGGGGTGCTGTTGGGAATGCTGGTCTACAACCTGTTCATCTACCTCAGCGTGCGCGACACCAGTTACCTCTACTACATCTTCTATATCGCCTCGTTCGGCTTGTATCAGCTGTCGGTAAACGGTGCGGCGGTGCAGTATTTCTGGCCGGACAATCCATGGTGGGCCAACGCCGCTACGCCGTTTTTCATCGGCTGTGCGGGGCTGTTCGGCAGTCAGTTCGCCCGCAGTTTCCTGCAAATGGCTACCCACAGTCGCTGGCTTGACCGCCTGTTGCTGGCGCTGGTTGCCTTCAGTGCGCTGGTGGTCGGCCTGTCATTGATGACCAGCTACGCCCTGGCCCTGCGCCTGGCCACGGCCCTGGCGCTGACGTTCACCGTGGTGATTTTTGCCGCCGGGATCTTTGCCTGGCTGCGAGGGCTGCGGGTGGCGCGGTATTTCATCATTGCCTGGTCGGCGTTTTTGCTCGGCGGCATCATCAATACGCTGATGGTGCTGGGGTACTTGCCGAACGTGTTCCTGACCATGTATTCCAGCCAGATCGGCTCGGCCATCGAAGTGGCGCTGCTGTCCCTGGCGCTGGCCGACCGCATCAACGCCATGCGCGAACAGCAGGCTCAAACCCTGTTCGACGCCAGCCAGAAGCTTGAAGTCCTCAACCAGCAACTGGCCCGCAGTAACAAGCTCAAGGACGAGTTCCTTGCCACCCTGACCCACGAATTGCGCACGCCCATGAACGGTGTGATCGGTTCGCTGGAACTGATGCAGACGGTCGAGATGGACCCGGAGCTTGAGCAGTATCAGCAGACGGCGTCTGGATCGGCCCGGGACATGATGCGCATGGTCAACGGCATCCTCACCCTCACCGAATTGCAGGCCGGCAAACTCAAGGCCTCGGCCGACACCTTCAGCTTGCGTGGCGTGGTCGAGGCTCTGCGCACGCAGTTCGAGGGCAACGCGTCGAGCAAGTCGCTGGACTTCAAGGTCGATGTCGCGCCAGGTGTGCCGGATCGCTTGCTCGGCGATAACGTCAAGATTGCGCAGTGCCTGGAATGCCTGCTGGATAACGCCATCAAGTTCACCAGGGTCGGCGGCCTGGCCCTGCGGGTGAGCGGCAAGGCCATTGAGCCCGACCGTCTGGCCTTGACCTTTGCAGTGATCGACACGGGCATTGGCTTCACCGATTTGGGGGAGGCCACGATGTATCAACGCTTCTTCCAGCTCGACGGCTCGATGACCCGTGAATACGGTGGCCTGGGGGTTGGCCTGGCGATCTGCCGACAGTTGGTCGAATTGCTCGGTGGACGCCTGACTCATCGCTCCGAGCCAGGACGCGGCAGCCGGTTTCAGCTGGATGTGGAAGTCGGGCTGTCGCTGGCCGAGCGTCCGGTGACGCCGTTGATGACCAGGGATTTTCCGCGCCTGCGCTTGCCTCAGGATTGTGCCGTGCTGTTGGTGGATGACAACGGCATCAGCCAGTTGGTGATGCGCGGCATGTTGCTCAAGCTGGGCTTTCGCGTACGTACGGCCGACAGCGTCGATGCCGCGCTCGGTCTCTTGCGGCGCGAAGTGTTTGACGCGGTGCTGGTCGATTGTCAGTTGCCACAGCAGGACGGTGAGTCGGTGTGCTGCCGGATCCGCGCGTTACCCGGTTATGCCGAACTGCCGTTGTTCCTGATCGCCCTGGGCGGTGACCGTGAGCGCTGCCCGACCGGCGCGGTGATAGATCACTTGAACAAACCGGTGAAATTCGAAGACTTGCAGGCCGCCCTCTACCGCCGCGTGCTCTGCTCACAACAGGGCGAAAGCGCCGACAGTTAGGCGGATATGACACTTTGATCGGCCGAGGGGCGGTGCTTAACTGAAGTCCCTTGGCCGACCAAAGGAGCCCTGTCATGAACCTGCATCAGTTCGCCGAAACCCACGAAGTCACCAACCAGCCTCCGTCACTGGACGGCGCCAACCTGTACCGCATCGACTTGCCGTTGCAGGAGTGGTCGCGGCGGTTCGGGGCCGGTTGGGCCGAATCGCGGATCGACGCCTATGGCGCGCTGGCCGGTGGCCCGTTGATGGAGGCCGGGTTCCTGGCCAATCAGAACAAGCCGGTGTTCAACAGCCATGACCGGTTTGGTCATCGCATCGACCTGGTGGAATTTCATCCGGCCTATCACGAGCTGATGCGCACGGCGGTTGAGCACGGCTTGACCTCATTGCCCTGGGCTCATCCGCAGTCCGGCGCCCACGTGGCCCGCGCTTCCATGACGTACTTGCACAGCCAGGCCGAAGCCGGCAGCGGCTGCCCGCTGACCATGACCTTCGCCAGCGTTCCGGCCATGCGGCTGCAACCAGACCTGGCGGAAAAGTGGCTGCCGAAAATCCTCGCCACCGAATACGACCCGCGCAATGTCGGCATGGCCCACAAGGCCGGGGTCACCATCGGCATGGCCATGACCGAGAAGCAGGGCGGTACCGATGTGCGGGCCAATACCACCAAGGCGTATCCGGTCGGTGCCAGCGGTCCGGGCCAGGCTTATGAACTGGTGGGGCACAAATGGTTTTGCTCGGCGCCGATGTGCGACGCCTTCCTGACCCTGGCGCAGACCGACAAGGGCCTGACCTGTTTCCTGCTGCCGCGCCATCGTCCGGACGATACGCGCAATCAGTTCTACATCCAGCGCCTGAAGAACAAGCTCGGCAATTGCTCCAACGCCTCCAGTGAAGTGGAGTTCCGTGGCGCACTGGCATGGATGGTCGGTGAAGAGGGCCGTGGCGTTCCGACGATCATCGAGATGGTCGCCATGACCCGCTTCGATTGCATGGTCGGCTCCAGTTCGCTGATGCGTCAGGCGCTGACCCAGGCCAGCCATCACTGCGCTCACCGTTCGGTGGGCGGCAAACTGCTCAGCGAACAGCCGTTGATGCAGAACGTGCTGGCGGATCTGGCGCTGGAAAGCGAAGCCGCCTTGGCCTTGAGCCTGCGCATGGGCCGGGCGCTTGATCATCTGGACGATTCGCAGGAAGCCAAATTCGCTCGGCTGGTGACGGCGGTGGGCAAATACTGGATCTGCAAGCGGGCGCCGGCCATGATCAACGAAGCGGCCGAATGCATGGGCGGCGCAGGTTATGTCGAAGACAGCATCCTGCCGCGCCTCTACCGTGAAGCGCCGGTGAATTCGACCTGGGAAGGCTCCGGCAACGTGCAATGCCTGGATGTGCTGCGTGCCCTGTCGAAAGAACCGGGTGTGCTCGATGCACTGTTCAGCGAGTTGGGCGATGGCCATGGCGACAAGCGTCTGGCTGCGCACATCAATCAGTTGCAGGCGGCCTTCAAGGACACCAGCGACATTCAGTACCGTGCCCGGCAGTTGACCGAGGACATTGCGCTGGGGTTGCAGGCCAAGCTGTTGCTGGAAGCCGGGAATGCGGTGGTCAGTGATGCGTTTATTACCAGTCGTCTGGATGGCGGCGGCCGGGTGTACGGCGCATTGCCGCGCGGCCTGGACGTGGAAGCCATTGTCGCCCGCTCGACTCCGCAAGCACTGTAAAGAACCTGTAGGAGCGAGCCTGCTCGCGATGACGGAGTGACATTCAACATTTGTGTTGGCTGATACACCGCTATCGCGAGCAGGCTCGCTCCTACAGTTGTTCTGTGTATACCTCAATGATGCATTGCCAGCACGCTACTGTTCCCGTGAAGCGTCGATGCAGGCAAGATGAAGGTCTGCAAGTCAGAACACAGGATGCTGATCGTGACCGAAGCTTTTATTGTCGTTCAAACCGCCGAGCAAGCCGTGGACCGGCTTGCTCACTTGCACAATCGTGCAACCACCGCGCTGAGCCAGGCGCTCAAGCGTTACCTCAAGGATCGTGTCGAGCCCGATGCCGAACAGCGCTCGATGTTCCGCTATCCCGAATTGCGCCTGACCTACCACTGCCAGGGCGAAGTCCCGCAGACCACTCGCGCATACGCCAAGGTTCAGTTGCCGGGCACCTACAGCGTCACCGTCACCCATCCGTCGGCTTTCCGTAAATACCTGCTGGAACAGCTCGTTCCGTTGATGCACGACTTCACCGTGACCGTGGAAGTCGGTGTCAGCCAGCAGAACATCCCGTATCCGTATGTGGTCGAGCAGGGCGATGAGCTGGCCGGTTCCGGTGTCACCGCCGCCGTGCTGGCGCGGGTGTTCCCGAGTACCGACCTGTCGGCGGCGACCGATGGCATTGCCGACGGTCTGTACGATTGGGAAAACACCGATCCATTGCCGCTGGCCCTGTTCGATGCCGCCCGGGTGGATTTTTCCCTGCGCCGGCTGGTGCATTACACCGGCAGCGACTGGCGGCACGTGCAGCCGTGGATCCTGCTGACCAACTATCACCGCTACGTCGATCAATTCATCGTCCATGGCCTGGAGCAACTGCGCAGCGATCCGCGTTTCGTGCGCATGGTGCTGCCGGGCAACGTGATCATCGACAAGAGCATGGACCACGGCGAAGCCTCGGCGATTGCCGCCGGGGTGGTCTGGCACCGCTACCAGATGCCGGCCTATCACCTGATCGCCAGCGATGGCCACGGCGTGACCCTGATCAACATCGGTGTCGGCCCGTCCAACGCCAAGAACATCACCGACCACCTCGCCGTTCTGCGCCCGCATTGCTGGTTGATGATCGGTCACTGTGGCGGCCTGCGTCAGTCGCAGACCATTGGCGATTACGTGCTGGCCCACGCCTACATGCGTCGCGACGGGATTCTCGACCGGGTAGTGCCGCCGAACATTCCGATTCCAGCGTTGGCCGAAGTACAGCTCGCGCTTCAGCAAGCGGCGGCCAACGTCACCGGCGAGAAGGGCGACGAACTGAAGAAACGCCTGCGTACCGGCACCGTGCTGACCTACGACGACCGTAACTGGGAGCTGCGCTGGGCGCAGGAGCGGCCGCTGATCAACCTGTCCCGCGCCGTAGCGGTGGACATGGAAAGTGGCACCATCGCAGCCCAGGGTTATCGTTTGCGGGTGCCGTACGGCACGTTGCTATGCGTCTCGGACAAACCACTGCACAGCGAAATCAAGTTGCCGGGCTCGGCCAACGCCTTCTATGAACGCGCGGTCAGCCAGCACTTGAAGATCGGCATCGAGGCGGTGGATTTGTTGCGCACCGAACTCAACTCGCTGCACTCGCGCAAACTGCGCAGCTTCGACGAGCCGCCGTTCCGCTGATTCGCGATGGTTATTTAGCGGTCGGGGCACTAGCATTGTCAGCCCTGATCGCTAGATTTTTTTCGCCATGTCCCGTCCGCAACGTCCCGTTTCCCGTCGCCCTGGCGCGAAACCTTCACCTTCAGCCCCTCGCCGTGTCGCCAAGGCACCACCGGCCGAGCCGAAGCTGATCCTGTTCAACAAACCTTTCGATGTGCTGACGCAATTCAGTGATGGCGAAGGGCGCGCGACCCTCAAGGATTACATCGATGTACCGGGAATCTATCCGGCCGGACGGCTGGACCGCGACAGTGAAGGCTTGTTGCTGCTGACCAACGACGGCCAGCTTCAGGCGCGGATCGCCGACCCGAAACACAAGCTGGCCAAGACCTATTGGGTGCAGGTCGAGGGCGAGCCGAGCACTGAGCAGTTGCAGCGCTTGCGTGACGGCGTCGAATTGAATGACGGCATGACCTTGCCCGCCGAGGTGCGGCAACTGGACGAGCCCGAGCTGTGGCCGCGCAATCCGCCGGTGCGCTTTCGTAAAAGCGTGCCAACCAGTTGGCTGGAGTTGGTGATTCGCGAAGGGCGCAACCGGCAGGTGCGGCGCATGACGGCGGCGGTCGGGTTACCGACCTTGCGTCTGGTGCGGGTCAGGATCGGTGACTGGACGATCGAGGGGCTCGATCAGGGCCAGTGGAAGGAAGTGCCGGCCCGCTTATAACGTGCCGGATTCGATCAGGCCGATTACCACGCTCTTGATCACGAACGCCGCCACGCCCAGGCCCAGTACGAAGAACAGAATGAACGAGCCAAAGCGCCCGGCCTTGGACTTCTTCGCCAGATCCCAGACGATGAAACCCATGAAAATGATCAGGATGCTGACCAGACCGGTCATCATCCATTCTTCGAAAACGGCAGGATCCATCGAACATCTCCAGCGCGGGCGTGGCTAAAAGGGCGCGGGGAGTATACGCCTGCGCGGGTTCGCGCTGTATTGACCTGCGTCGGTGTGTCGCAGTCATTCGTCGCCTGTGCAGGCCTCTTCGCGAGCAGGCTCGTTCCCACAGGGATCTCACATGCGCTGGAGATTCATTGTGGGAGCGAGCCTGCTCGCGATGGCGCCCTCAGCTACGCAGATGAGTCAACGGCAGTTCGGTGCTGTTCAACACCTGGTTCAACACAAAACTCGAGCGCACGCTGGTCACCCCCTCAATCCGCGTCAGATGCCCCAGCAGCAGTTTCTGGTAGTGGTCCATGTCCGGCACCACGACCTTGAGTTGATAGTCGGCATCCATCCCGGTCACCAGGCTGCATTCGAGCACTTGGGGCAGGGTGCGGATGGCCGCTTCGAAATTCTCGAAACGCTCCGGCGTGTGACGGTCCATGCCGATCAGCACGTAAGCGGTCAGGCTCAGGCCGAGCATCTTGCGGTCGAGCAGGGCTACCTGGCGGGAAATGTAGCCGTCGTCTTCCAGTTGCTTGACCCGCCGCGAGCACGGCGAAGGCGACAGGCCAATGCGCTCGGCCAGCTCCTGGTTGGAGATGCGTGCGTCGCGCTGCAATTCCGCCAAAATACTCAGGTCGTAACGGTCGAGCTTGCTCATCAAACGGTCCTTTGTCGTAACTATTGCGGAGGATTATGTATCTTGGGTTAAAAATTGCGCAAGTGATGTTTAATTAAGCAATCTTCGCAATCCTCTGCCGACGCTCCCGGCCTATTCTTATCACCAGAATCACTGCTCGGACAAACAGTCCAGTGCGGCTCGCCGAATCAGGCCCGCCGCGGTCGCCACCCCCACCGGGGATGTGCCGGCCCCCGAGCTACACACTGTCCAGAAGACGGCGTGAGGTGAGCCGACGCCACAAGTGTCGAGCCAGGACGAAGTTCTCCAAGGGGAGGCCGACGGGTCTCCCCTTTTTCTTGCGTGTGGAATTTGCTGCCGTGAATTGAAGAGCCGGCCTCAAAAAATAAGTTGCGTGACAGATAACCTGTCGCAGAACCGGCCACTGCTTTCCCAGTCTTACGTACAGGCCCTTACCCGCAATGAGGTAAAGCATGAAATCGCGCATCTGGCGTTTGGCCGGCGTTGGTTTGCTGTGTGTCAGTGTCTGCGCGCAAACGATGGCCGATGAGCAGCAAAACCGTGGCCATGATGGCGGGCAACACGGCCAGGATGGTCATCAGGGCGATAACCAGGGCCATGGCGGCGGCAACCAGCCGCATCCGCAAAACGGCCAGCAGCAGAATCAACCCCGGGCGCAGAACAACGACAATCGCCAATACGAGCACCGCGGCCAGGATCAACGTCAAAACAATGACCAGAGGCAGAGCCGTCCAGCGCCGGATTTCAACAGCCAGGTGCGCTCGCCGCTGCCAATGCCACAGATGCCGGCCACTGACATGCCAATCCAGCCCCGGCCCGACACCGTGCGCCAGACCCAGCAGCCGCAGCGCGGTTACTACCAGGATCAGCCGCGTCGCAACGATTACAACCAGCGCTGGAATGGCTACACAATCGCACCGTCCTATGATAATCACAGGCAAGGGCACCCGAGTGACCATGGTAATGGCTGGGGGCCAGGCCCCAGGTATCGCCCCGGCCAGGTGATCGACCGCTTCCCCGAGCGCAACTATCGCGTGCCTTACCGTGGCATGGATTACTACTATTCCGGTGGCTACTGGTATCGACCGCTGGGCCCTCGTTATGAGGTGGTAGAGCCACCGCGCGGGATTCGCGTCAGATACCTGCCCGATTACGCCCAGCAAGTGTGGATCGGCGGGGTATTGCTGTTCCTGGCGGCGGGTTCCTATTACGCCTATCAGGAAAGCACTCAGGACTATGTCGTGGTCGAACCGCCGGTTGGCCAACCGCAACCGCCCGCCGGCAACAATGGTTATGACGTGGTGGCGTATCCAGCCAATGGTCAGTCGCCGGAGCAGGTCAGTCGGGATGGCTACGAGTGCTATCAATACGCGGTGCAGCAGAGTGGTTTCGATCCACGAACCGCCACCTACCAGCCAGACCCGTCGGTGGTGCAAACCTACCGACAGGCCCAGGGCAACTGCCTGAGCAGTCGCGGTTATCAGGTGACTTACTGATCCTTGGCGGCTTTCACCACTTCCTGCGGGTCGGCGTGCACCAGCACTTCGGCTCGCGGGTAGGCGGTATGAATGGCTGCGGCTGCCTGATCGCTGATGCCGTGGGCAACGGATAACGTCAGCTCCCCCGGCAGCTCCAGATGCAACTGCACAAACCACTGGTTGCCGGAGACCCGCGTGCGCAGGTCATGGGCACCCAGCACACCGGGCACGCTGCATGCCAATTCCAGCATGTGCTGGCTGACCTCCGGCGGCAGTTCTTCATCCATCAACACCGCAAAGCTCTCCCGGGCGATCTGTACTGCGCTCCAGAGAATGTAGGCGGCGATCCCCAGGCCAAACCAGGGGTCGACCTGATGCAGTCCAAACCCGGCCAACACCAGTGCGATCAGAATGCTGCCGTTGAGCAGCATGTCCGAGCGGTAGTGCAGGGAGTCGGCGCGCACCGCGTTGGAGCCGGTGGCCATGACCACCTTATGTTGAAACATCAACAACGCCAGGGTCAGTGCGAGGGAGAACACAATCACGCCGATACTGATCCACGGCGCGCCGACCGGTTCGGGATGTTTGAGCCGATCATAGGCCTGCAACGCGATCAGCACCGCACTGCCACCAATGAACAACGCCTGGGCCATGCCCGCCAATGACTCGGCCTTGCCGTGCCCGTAGCGATGATCATTGTCGGCGGGGCGCAGGGCGTAATGCACCGCCAGCAGGTTGAGCAATGACGTGACGCCGTCGAGTGTCGAGTCGGTGAGCCCGGCAAGCATGCTCACCGAGCCGCTCAGCCACCAGGCGATGGCCTTGGCGACGATCAGGATGCACGCCACCGCCACCGAGGCACGGGTCGCCAGCCGCAGCAGGCGGGCGTGTTCGGAGCTGGAGGTCATAGGGGCCATCATTCCTTGAAGAGTCCTTTCGCGCGTAGGGATTACGCCGCTGGTTGCAGGCCGAACATCGCCAGTTGCCGGGCGCTGCCTTTGCTCTGGATCAAGCGTGGATCGTCCAGCGGGAAGCTGCGGCCCAGTTCGCTTTCCAGAATAGTCTGCAACTTGCGGTTATCGACTTTGCCGTCGGGACCGATGGCGTCCTTGAGTTTTTGCGGGTCGACCTGGGCGGTCTCTCCTGGCGCGTAGTAAATCGCACCGGTGGCGAAGTCCACGGCAAACGCGATCAGGCCGGGGATGATGTAGAACAGCAGGCCCACGGCGTCGAGCGCGGCGATGGCCGGGTCGATCTTGCCTTCGATCTGGCCCCGGCGATCCGGGTAGAAGATCGACCCGCAGGCGGTTACTTGAGTCAGCAAGGTTGCGACCAGAACACCGCCAATCAGGCGAAAGGGAGCACGCATATGAAATCTCCTGAGTAGAACGCCAATAACGTTACTGGTTAGAGCCCAGACTACGCCAAACAGTTCGCCGTTATACTCGCCGCTCTGTTTGGGAGCCAGCATGATTTTTTTGCCGATCGATGAAGTTTTACCCGCCCTGCGTGAAGCCCTCGCTACACGCCACGAAGCCGTGCTCGAAGCGCCGCCCGGCGCCGGTAAAACCACCCGGGTGCCTTTGGCCTTGCTCAACGAACCGTGGCTGGCCGGGCAGACCATCCTGATGCTCGAGCCCCGCCGGTTGGCCGCACGTGCAGCGGCGGAACGGCTGGCCAGCGAGCTGGGGGAGAAGGTCGGCGAAACCGTGGGCTATCGCATTCGGCTCGACAGCAAGGTCGGCCCCAACACTCGTATCGAAGTGGTCACCGAAGGCATCCTCACCCGGCGTTTGCAGGACGACCCGGCTTTGGAAGGCGTGGGCCTGCTGATCTTCGACGAATTTCACGAACGCAGTCTCGACGCTGATCTGGCGCTGGCCCTGAGTCTCAATGGCCGCGAACTGTTCCGTGACGATCAGCCGCTGAAAATACTCTTGATGTCCGCCACGCTCGAAGGCGAACGCTTGGCCGGGTTGCTCGACGACGCGCCGATCCTGCGCAGCGAAGGGCGCATGTACCCGGTGGCGATGCGCTGGGGGCGGCCGTTCCAGTCCGGTGAGTTCATCGAACCGCGTCTGGTGCAGACCATCCTCGAAGCCTTGAACGACGAGACCGGCAGCGTGCTGGTGTTCCTGCCGGGGCAGGCTGAAATCCGTCGCGTGCATCAGCAACTGGCCGATGCCTTGGGCGAAAACACTCAGGTTCTACTGTGCCCGTTGCACGGCGAACTGGACCTCGCCGCGCAACGGGCGGCAATCGATCCGGCACCGGCGGGCAAACGCAAAGTGGTGCTGGCCACCAACATCGCCGAAACCAGCCTGACCATCAACGGCGTGCGCGTGGTGATCGATGCCGGGCTGGCACGGGTGCCGCGTTTTGACCCCGGCAGCGGCATGACCCGCCTCGACACCCAGCGCATTTCCAAGGCCAGCGCCACCCAGCGCGCGGACCGGGCCGGGCGACTGGAACCCGGCGTGTGTTATCGCTTGTGGTCCCAGGACCAGCACGAGCAACTGGCGGCCTATGGCAGTGCGGAAATCCTTTCGGCGGACCTCGCCGGGCTGGCCTTGCAACTGGGGCGCTGGGGTGTGACGCCCGGGCAACTGGTATGGCTTGACGTACCCCCGGCCGCCGCTTATGCACAGGCTCAGGATCTGCTTGAACGTCTGGGGGCTCTGGAAGGTGAAGCGCTGACCCGTCACGGTCAGGCCATGGCCGAACTGCCGGCGCATCCGCGTATCGCGCATTTACTGTTGCGCGGCCAGGCGCTGGGGCTGGCGGACATGGCCTGCGACGTCGCGGCACTGCTCGGCGAGCGCGATATCTTGCGCGGTGCCGGGGCGGACTTGCACAGCCGACTGGTATTGCTGTCTGGCGAAGAGCGCGCCGCACGGGGTGCCCAAGGCGGGGTGCAGCGCGCACGGCAACTGGCGCGGCAGTATCGTGGTTATCTGCGGGGCAAAGCGGCGGAGCCGGTCAGCGATCCGGATCATCCGCGCTGGCTCGGCGCGTTGCTGGCACTGGCCTATCCCGACCGGGTCGCCCAGCAACGGCGCGCCGGTGGTGCGGAATATCGCTTGGCCAACGGTCGTGCCGCGCTGTTCGCCGAGGCCGACAGCCTGATGAAGCAAGCGTGGCTGGTGATCGCCGATCTGGGGAGTCGCCAGGGCCAGCGCGAGGAGCGGATTTATCTGGCGACGGACTTCGACCCGGCGCTCTTCGATTCAGTGCTGGCCGAGCAGGTTCGCTGTGTCGATCAACTGGATTGGGATGAACGTGAAGGCGTGCTGCGGGCCGAGCGTCAACGTAAGGTGGGCGAACTGATCCTCAGTCGCGAGCCACTGACCGGCCTCGACGAAACCGCTCGCAGCCAGGCGCTGGTGAACCTGGTGCGGCGCAAAGGCCTGGAACTGTTGCCGTGGACCCTGGAGCTGCGTCAGTGGCAGGCGCGGGTCGCGTTGTTGCGGCAGCTGGACCTCGCCGGCAAAGGCGAGAGCGAGTGGCCGGATGTCAGCGACGCGGCATTGATCAAGAGTCTGGAGCATTGGCTGATGCCGTATCTGGGCAAGGTTTCGCGGCTCAGTCACTTCGCCAATCTCGACCTGTCGAGCATCGTGCGCAATCTGCTGCCGTGGCCGTTGCCGCAACGGCTGGACGAACTCGCGCCACATCATTTGAGCGTGCCGTCGGGCTCCTCGATTCGTCTGGACTACAGCGAACAGCCGCCGATTCTGGCGGTGCGATTGCAGGAGTTATTCGGTCTGGCCGAAACCCCGCGCATCGCCGGCGGCCGGCAGGTGGTCAAGCTGCACCTGTTGTCCCCGGCGCGCCGGCCGGTGCAGGTGACTCAGGACCTGGCCAACTTCTGGCGCAGCACCTATGCGGAGGTGAAGAAGGATTTGAAGGGACGCTATCCCAAGCATTACTGGCCGGATGATCCGCTGGTGGCCGAAGCCACCGCGCGGATAAAGCCGCGAAAGTAGTTATGAGGTAGGTCTTTCAGCCTTGGCGGTCAGTTGTTCGCGACAATAGTCAGCAAACATCTGAGCCGGTTTAGTCAGTTGCCCGCGCTTGAGCCATGCCGCCACCAACCCGGACCCAGTGACGTCTTCGGCGATGTCCACGCACACCACTTTCTGCCCGTCGTAGGTGCACTCCGAATGCGGTTTGGTCACCAGGATCGAGAACCCGAAGCCCTGGCCGACCATGCCGCGCACCATCTCGATCGATGGCGAGCTGAAGGCGATGCGTGGGGTCAGACCCAGCTCATCGAACAGGCTGACGAAGTAGGTCCGGCTCGGCTGCACATCCAGAAGAATCATCGGCTCCAGGCACAAATCCCGCAGCGATACCTGCGCCTGCTGGGCAAAGCGGTGATCCGCCGGCAGCAGCGCGTAAGGTCGTTGCGCCGGCATCAGCGGTTCGGTCTGGATGGTGCCGTCGAGGTCGTGCTCGTAGAGGATCGCCAGATCGAAGGCGCCGGAGGTCAGGCCCTGCACCAATTCCTGCTGCTCGCCGTCACGGATGCGGATTTCCACCCCTGGATACAACGCCGAAAAACCGGCGATCAATTGCGGCAGGTACAGCGGCGCAACGGTTTCGAAACAGCCGATATCGATCTGCCCGGACACCACATCGTTGTCGGCCAGGGCGTTCTGCTCGAACTCCCTGGCCATGCGCAGCAGTTCCTGGGCCTTGCGATAGAAACGCGCACCGCTGGGGGTCAACGACACGCCCTGTGCGTGGTGGCGGATCAGCAATTGCACGCCGAAGCTGTCTTCCAGGCCTTTGATGGCCGTGGAGATCGAAGGCTGGGCGATGTACAGCTTGCGCGAGGCCTCGGCGACGCTGCCGCACTCCACGGTGGTGATGAAGTATTTCAGTTGACGCAGATTGTAGGCAGCCACAGCAAACCTCGGGGGAGAACGGATCAGGCATCCTGGCAATTTTGCGCGCCACCCCTATCCGCTCGGGTAGCGATTTGTTGTGTTTGAACAATAACCACATGCTGCGCCATAAGGGAGATTGGCTACGTAGTTTTTTCTTGGCCTGCGAACACATTTTTACTGGTTTTCCACCGCCCGGGCCTGAGCGACTATCCAATACACAAGAATGTCCTCTGGAGCATCTGAACGTGTTCGAGCTTGAGTATTGGCAACGCAAGGCCGCTTCCCTGCGGTTTCCCGATCAGGCCGTGATCGACGGCCAGCGCCGCGCGGCGCAGTCGGGGCAGACTTTCGCCGCGATCAACCCTGCCACCGGGCAATGCCTGGCCAACGTTGCCGCCTGTGGCGAAGAAGACGTGAACGCGGCGGTGCACAATGCGCGGCAGGTCTTTGAGGCTGGCACCTGGGCTGCGCGCTCGCCGACCGAACGCAAGCAAGTGCTGTTGCGCCTGGCCGACTTGATCCTCGTAAACCGTGAAGAGCTGGCGCTGCTCGATTCGCTGAACATGGGCAAGCCCGTCACGGACGCCTACAACATCGACGTGCCGGGTGCCGCAGGCGTGTTCCGCTGGTACGCCGAAAGCCTCGACAAACTCTACGACCAGATCGCCCCCAGCGCGCAGAACGTGCTGGCAACCATTACTCGTGAAGCCCTGGGCGTGGTGGCTGCCGTGGTGCCGTGGAATTTCCCTCTGGACATGGCGGCGTGGAAACTCGCCCCGGCGCTGGCCGCCGGTAACTCGGTGATACTCAAACCGGCCGAGCAGTCGCCGTTTTCCGCCCTGCGCCTGGCTGAGCTGGCGCTGGAGGCGGGGGTTCCGGCAGGCGTGCTCAACGTACTGCCGGGCCTCGGCGAACAAACCGGCAAGGCCCTCGGTCTGCACCCGGACGTCGATTGCCTGGTGTTCACCGGCTCCACCGAAGTCGGCAAATATTTCATGCAGTACTCGGCGCAATCGAACCTGAAACAGGTGTGGCTGGAGTGCGGCGGCAAGAGTGCGAACCTGGTGTTCGCCGATTGTCAGGACCTCGATCTGGCAGCGGAAAAAGCCGCGTTCGGCATCTTCTTCAATCAGGGTGAAGTGTGCTCGGCCAACTCGCGGTTGCTGGTGCAGCGTTCGATCCATGACGAGTTCGTCGAACGCCTCAAGGCCCAGGCCGAACGCTGGTTGCCGGGCGATCCGCTGGACCCGTCGAGCGCCGCCGGAGCCATCGTCGACAGCCGTCAGACCGCGCGCATCATGAAGTTCATCCAGCAGGCCGAACAGCAAGGCGCGACCAAAGTCTGTGGCGGTCGGCAGTCGATTTTCAACGGTTCGGACAACTTCATCCAGCCGACGATTTTTACCGGCGTGACCCCGGACATGCCGCTGTTTCGCGATGAAGTGTTCGGCCCGGTGTTGGCGATCACGCCATTCGACGACGAGGCCCACGCCTTGCAGTTGGCCAACGACAGCGTCTACGGTCTGGCGGCTTCGCTGTGGACCGACGACCTCAACCGCGCCCACCGTGTGGCGCGACAATTGCGGGCCGGTACGGTGTCGGTCAACAGCGTCGATGCGCTGGACGTGACCGTGCCTTTTGGCGGTGGCAAGCAGTCGGGTTTCGGCCGCGACCTGTCCCTGCATTCATTCGATAAATACACCCAGTTGAAGACCACCTGGTTTCAATTGCGCTGATAACAAAACGGAGAACTGGCGATGACCACACCACGTGATACCCGCGACTACCAGGCCGCCGACGCTGCGCACCACATCCATGCGTTCGTCGATCAGAAAGCCCTCAACGACGAGGGGCCACGGGTGATGGTCCGTGGCGAGCGCCTGCACCTGTGGGACAACGATGGCCGGCGTTACCTCGACGGCATGTCCGGGTTGTGGTGTACCAACCTCGGTTACGGGCGCAAGGACCTTGCCCTTGCTGCGAGCCAGCAGCTGGAACAGCTGCCGTACTACAACATGTTTTTCCACACCACCCACCCGCAGGTGATCGAGCTGTCCGAGCTGTTGTTCAGCTTGCTGCCGGCTCACTACAGCCACGCGATCTACACCAACTCCGGCTCTGAAGCCAACGAGGTGTTGATCCGCACGGTGCGTCGTTACTGGCAGGTACTCGGCAAGCCCGAGAAGAAAATCATGATCGGCCGCTGGAACGGTTACCACGGTTCGACCCTGGCCGCGACGGCGCTGGGCGGCATGAAATTCATGCACGAAATGGGCGGCATGATTCCGGACATCGAGCACATCGACGAGCCGTACTTCTTCGCCCACGAAGGCAACCTGACCCCGGCCGAATTCGGTCTGCGCGCGGCACAGCAACTGGAAACGAAGATTCTCGAACTGGGGGCGGACAAGGTCGCGGGCTTCATCGCCGAACCTTTCCAGGGCGCCGGCGGCATGATCTTCCCGCCGGAAAGCTACTGGCCGGAAATCCAGCGCATCTGCCGCAAGTACGACGTGCTGCTGTGCGCCGATGAAGTGATCGGCGGCTTCGGTCGTACCGGCGAATGGTTCGCCCACGAGTATTTCGGGTTCGAGCCGGACACCCTGTCCATCGCCAAGGGCCTGACCTCGGGCTACATCCCCATGGGCGGCTTGATCCTGTCGAAGAAAATGGCCTCGGTGCTGGTGGAACAGGGCGGCGTGTTTGCCCACGGCCTGACCTATTCCGGGCACCCGGTGGCGGCGGCGGTGGCGATTGCCAACCTTAAGGCGCTGCGTGATGAAGGCGTGGTGACGCGGGTCAAGGACGACATCGGCCCGTACCTGCAACAGTGTCTGCGCGAAGTGTTCGGCAAGCACCCGCTGGTGGGTGACATCCAGGGCACCGGCATGGTCGCGGCGCTGCAACTGGCCGAAGACAAATCCACTCGCAAGCGCTTTGCCAACGAAAACGACATCGCCTGGCGCTGCCGCACGATTGGCTTCGAGGAGGGGGTGATCATTCGCTCGACGTTGGGGCGGATGATCATGGCGCCGGCGCTGATTGCCAGCCGTGAAGAGATTGATGAGCTGATCAGTAAGACCTTGAAATCGGTGGATCGCACGGCGCAGGAATACGGCCGGCTCTGATATCGCCTGAAGGTCCTGCGGCTTATCGCGAGCAGGCTCGCTCCCACATTGGATTTGTGTCGATCATCGGAAACGAGGTCGACATAGATCCCTGTAGGAGCGAGCCTGCTCGCGATTGCTTTTGTCGATTCAACAGACCTCTCAAGTCTTGCACCCATGTCGGGCATCCCCGCCCACAACGCCCTTTCACAGTGCTCACTAACCAGCTTTTTCATCACTCGCATCCACATATTTCCTCGTTTTCCTGATCCCGCCCTTGGGCCAACATCGATCTCGCCAGCCCGCCGAATGCTGCCCGCCGAAGGGTCCCCGAGAGACCACAGGTCGCAGCCGATTCAGGGCTCGCCGTACTGCCCATGACAAAACTAAATCAACAGCTTTGGGAGTGCTCCATGATCAAGTCCTTGCTTACCCGCGTTGCCCATCCACTGGCGGTCACCGCCATCGCCGCGACGGTCGCCACCAGCGCCCAGGCCGGCACCCTGTCCATCGGTCATACCACCTGGGTCGGCTACGGCACCCTGTACCTGGCCCAGGACCTTGGCTACTTCAAGGAAAACGGTTTGACCGTCGAATTGCCGGTGGTCGAAGAAGCGGCGATGTACATGGCCGCACAAGCGTCCGGCGAGTTGTCCGGCTCGGCGTCGACCATCGACGAAGTGCTCAAGTACCGTCCGCAATTCTGCTTCAAGGCTGTTGCAGCATTGGACGACAGCCATGGAGGCGACGGCGTGCTGGTGGGCAAGGATGTCAAGAGCCTGCAGGAACTCAAGGGCAAGGCCGTTGCGGTCAACGAAGGTTCGACTTCGCAGTTCTGGCTGTCGTATCTGCTGAAAAAACACGGCATGAGCATGAGCGACATCACCGTGCAGAACATGACGGCCGACGACGCCGCCACTGCGTTCATCGCCGGCCGAGTACCGGCCGCCGTGACCTGGGAGCCGCACTTGTCGATGGTTCGCGACAAGAAACAGGGCAAGGTACTGATCGACAGCAGTAGCACACCGGGGGTGATCGTCGACGTGGTCGCACTGAACTGCAGCGTGATCGAAAAGCAGCCGGAAGACGTCAAGGCCCTGGTGGCCGGTTTGTACAAAGCCGTGCAGTACACCAAGGATCATCCGCAGGAAGCCTACAAAATCATGGCCAATGGTGTTGGCGGTTACCTGGCCGATCCGAAGGAAATGGAGGCCGCAGCACAAGGCGTGCGCTTCTACGATCAGGCCATGAGCGAAAAACTGCTGGGCTCACCGGGCAAGCCGGGTGACAGCGCACCGCTGATCAAACTGGCCAACGAGACCGCCAGCGAGCTGCAAGGCAAGCCCTACAACGTCAGCAATGACGACCTGATCGACAACCGTTTCGTCACCCCGCTCTAGGAGGCTGCATGTTCAAGCGCAATTCATGGCTGAGCCGCTGCATCACGCCCAAGACCGGTTTACCGGTCTCGGTGATCTGGAGCGCAAGCGGCCTGGCCTGGGTGCTGTTGGTCGGCCTGTGGGCCGGCTTGTCCTACGGTGGCGTGGTGCCGGGCATGTTCCTGCCGACGCCGGGCGCGGTGGTCGAGGCCGCCGTGCGCCTGGGTCGCGACGGCACCCTCGGCCAGCATGTGTGGGCCAGTGTCGAAGTGGTGATGGTCGGTTTCATCGTGTCGTCCCTGGTGGCGGTGCCGCTGGGACTGTTGATGGGCAGTTTCCGCATCGTCCAGGCCTTTCTTGAGCCGCTGGTGAATTTCATTCGTTATCTGCCGGTGACCTCGTTCGTGCCGCTGTTCATCCTGTGGATCGGCATCGGTCTGGAGCAGCGGGTGTCGGTGATCATCTTCGGCGTGTTCTTCCAGCAACTGGTGATGATCGCGGACGTGTCCAAAGGCATCTCCAAGGACCTGATCAACGCCTCCTACACCCTCGGTTCAAACCGTCGTGATGCGGTGCTGCACGTCATCGCCCCGGCGTCCCTGCCGGGCGTGCTCGACACTTTGCGGGTGACCATGGGCTGGGCCTGGACTTACCTGGTGGTGGCTGAACTGGTCGCCGCTTCCAGTGGCCTGGGTTACCTGAGCCTCAAGGCCATGCGTGGCTTCCAGGTGGATGTGATTTTCCTCGCCATCGCGATCATCGGCCTGCTGGGCCTGGTCACCGATCAACTGTTCCGTTTCCTACGTCTGAGGATCACCGCATGGGCTCAGTAACCGCCGCCACTCATCGTTTTGTCGCCCCTCAGACTGCCCCGGTGAATGCGCCTCGGCTGCAAGTGGACAAGGTCAGCCTGCGTTACAGGAAACCCGATGGCGGAACCTTTACCGCGTTGGAGGAAGTGTCGTTCGAGGTGCCGGACCAGCAATTTGCTGTATTGGTGGGGCCTTCGGGTTGCGGCAAGTCGAGCCTGCTGTACCTCACCGCCGGCCTGGCCGAACCGACCTCGGGCGAGATTTACGTCGGCGGCCAGCAGGTCGAAGGCCCCGGTGCGGGTCGCGGCATGGTGTTCCAGAGCTACACGCTGTTCCCGTGGCTGACGGTGCGCCAGAACGTCGAGTTCGGCCTCAAGCGGCGCGGCATGCCGGCGGCGCAACGCAAGGACATCGTCGATTACTACGTCAACGAAGTGGGCCTGAGCGGCTTTGCCGACAACTACGCCAAGCAGTTGTCCGGCGGCATGATGCAGCGTGTCGCCATCGCCCGGGCGTTGGCCAACGATCCACAGATCCTGCTGATGGACGAGCCCTTCGGCGCCCTCGACAGCCAGACGCGCCTGCAAATGCAGCAGCTGTTGCTGCGGGTGTGGGGCAACAGCAAGAAGACCGTGTTGTTCGTGACCCACGACATTGACGAGGCGATCCTGCTCGGCGACCGGGTCTACGTCATGGGCGCCCGGCCTGGGCGGATCAAGCAGATTCTGGATGTGCCGATCGAACGTCCACGCAACCTCGATATGGTCATGGAGCGCTCGTTCATCGAGATGAAGCGCGAGATCTTCGGGTTGTTGCATGATGATCTGGAGGAGGTGCATTAAACCTGATTTCAGCCCATGCATGACCCCTGTGGGAGCGAGCCTGCTCGCGAAGGCGTAGTGTCAGTCAATATTGATCTGTCTGACACACCGCAATCGCGAGCAGGCTCGCTCCCACAGGTTTTATGTGGATTCGGAACTAAGGCGCAGCCGGCAACAGGAACCGCGCAATCACCGGCAGGTGATCGGAGATACGCAACGTATCATCCTGCCGCACCATCGCCTCGACCCGTTTGATCCGCGGGCTGTAGAACAGGTAGTCGACAGTCCGGTCCGGACCGTTCAGCCCGGGATCGTTCGGGTAATGGGTCAGCCAGCGTTCGCGGTCGATACCACTGGCTTCGTTGTTGGTCGGGATCATCGGGTACTTGTCCCACAGCAGGTGCAACGGGCTGTCGGCAGAGTAGGGCGCGCGTTGTGCGTCGGACAGGCGTCGATACTGGCCCAGCGGCAACAGGTTGAAATCCCCACCGATCAGCCACGGCGTGCCACGGCTTTCGAGTTTATCGAGGGTCCTGGCCACGGCGTTCACCTGGTTTTGCAAGGTGTTGTCGGCTCGATTGGCGCGGTCCAGATGGGTATTGAGCACCGCTATTTGCCCGCCATCACTCAACGGCAAGTAGCTCACCAGCAAGGCATCTCTGGGTTTGAATTGGCGGCTGAGTGGATTGCCCGAGGTGATGGGCAGTTGCAGCCGTTCGGCATGTTCGATCTGGTAACGGCTCAGGGTCGCCAGTTGCCGGCCGACACTGCCGAAGATGTGCGGGTTCGGCACGAAGTCAGCCTTCCAGTCGAACGCGCTGGTGCCACACGGATACAAGTCGGCGAGCCGTTCTTGCAGCAGTTTGAACTGGTGCTGGTAATCGCTGGCCTTGGCGCCGTCGTCCAGTTCCTGCAACAGCACGATGTCCGGTTGTTCGTCGCGAATCACCCGCGCCACTTCGTCGAGGCTGAAAGCCATGTCTTCCGCTGTGGGACGTTCGTCGGTACCAGCGGCCAGGTCATTCCAGAATACGTAACGCTTGCCGGCCAGGTATTGGACGTTCCAGGTCATCACTTTCAACGCCTGCCCGGGGACCAGGGAGGGGGCCTGGGCACTGCAACTGACGGGCAATACTTCTTTGGCATCGGGGCGCCAGGTCAGGCTGTAGATCATTACGGTGATCAGGCCGATCACGATCAGCAGGCCCAGCAGGGTGTAGCGCAGTAGACGGGTCATGGCTCGGCTTATTAGCGTTACAGGATTGTTCCCGAGGATACCCGAGAGCGATGGTCGCGCCCAACGTCAGAGCGAGTTGTCATTTCTCTCAGGCAGCGGGTTGATCAGCATGAACAGCCGGAACAGCACCACGCTGGTAAACAGCTGAAGGAAGCTGTGGGCACTGTCGATCAATAGTGAGATCACCGGGTTCTGCGGTTCCGGGTACGCCGCCAGTGTCACGCCTTTGAGCAGCCACAACGGCCCCATCACACTCAGAATGCACAGCAGGATGCGCAGGAAATGACCGCTGGTCAGGCGCAGGCTTTCCTTCATGGCCGCCAGCGGCGCCAGGCCGCGCAACACCAACAGGTATTCGCCAAACGCCAGCGTCACCATCAGGTAGATGCCCGGCAGGAAATACAGCGACAGGCCCAGCAGGATCAGCACGGTATTGAGCACCGTCAGCAGGGCGAAGCGCGGCCACAGGTAGGCGGACCTGGACAGCAGTTCGCGGTTGCTCGGCGATTCTCCGCGGCTGCGAGCATCGAGAAACAGAATCAGCGCGGCGGTATACAGCGGGTACACCAGCAAGCCGACAATCACGCTGATGCCGGGGAAACTGTCCGGCTCCGTGGAGTGGTCGACCACTTGTTGCAGCAGTGCCTCAAACATCACCAGCGGCAGGCACAGCTGCACGATCTGGCTCAGATTGCGCTTGAAGAAATACAGGGAGTCACGCAGCACATCTAACGGATTCATCAGTGGGTATCGCAGGTTGGAAGCAGTGGCTCACTTTAACCGATCAAGCGCAGGGGGAAGCAAACGTAAACGTTCGGTAAAGGACATTGAAACATCTTGTTTCAGCCTCCATTAAGGTTGAGCGCCTTATCCTCATTGGATAAAGGCAACGATTTCCCCGGCAATCTACGAGGTCGCCATGAACAGCGAAGAACAAACCCTGATCGATGGACTGTTTTCCCGGCTGCAGCAGGCCGAAACGGACTCAGCCCCGCGCGACGCCCAGGCCGAGGCGCGGATCAAGGAACACCTGACGCGCCAGCCCGCGGCAGGTTATTTCATGACCCAGGCGATTCTGGTGCAAGAGGCGGCGATCAAGAGCCTCGATGAGCAGAACAAACAACTGACCCAGCAAGTCCAGCAATTGCAGGCTGAACTGCAACAGGCCAAGGCCCAGGCGACCCCGGCTCCTGCGCCGAGTGGCGGTGGCTTTTTGTCGAGCATCTTTGGCGGCAACTCCCGCGAGCCACAGCCCGCGCCAACCCAGAGCGCACCGCCGTCGAACGGTGGCTGGCGTGAGCCGGGACGCTCGTCGTTCGGTTCGCAGCCGCCACAGCAGAGCTTCGGTGCCCCGCAACAGAACTTTCCACAGCAAGGCTATGCGCCGCAACAACAGGCTCCGGCAGCGGCTGGCAGCAGTTTCCTTGGTGGTGCGCTGAAAACCGCCGCCGGCGTGGCGGGTGGCGTAATGCTGGCACAGGGCATCAGCAGCCTGTTCCATCACAATCAGCAACCGGAAGTCGTCGAAGTCATCAAGGAAGAGCCGGCCCAGGTCAACGACCAGAGCAACAATGGCTGGGGCGATGACCAGCGCATGGCCGGTAACGATACCTACAGCAACGATCAGGGCGGGATCAGCGACGCCGACTACAGCGATGACAACTCATCGTTCTTCGGCGACGACGATTCCTTCGTCTGATACGCCATTCGTCCGGAGCGCAACCGCGCTCCGGGCCGATTATTCGCGGAACAATCCTTCGGGCTGGCATACTGGGCGACTTTTCGGGCCTGGTGCCTGATTCAGCCTTGAGGAAAGCCGGTGAAAAAAATCGCAGTGTTCGCCGATGTCCAGAACCTCTACTACACCGTGCGTCAGGCCTATGGTTGCCACTTCAACTACGCCGCACTGTGGGCTGACATCAGCAAACAGGGCGAGATCGTCGAAGCCTACGCCTACGCCATCGACCGTGGCGACAGCAAACAGCAGCAGTTCCAGCAGATCCTGCGCAACCTCGGTTTCACCGTGAAACTCAAGCCGTACATCCAGCGCAGCGATGGTTCGGCCAAGGGCGACTGGGACGTGGGCATTACCCTCGACATCATGGACGCCGCCGACCATGTCGATGAAATCGTCCTGGCCTCCGGCGATGGCGATTTCGACATGTTGCTCGAGCGCATCATCAGCAAACACGGGGTACAGGCGGTGGCCTACGGCGTGCCGGGCCTGACCGCCAACTCGCTGATCCGCGCCTCCAGCCGCTACGTGCCGATCGAAGGCGCGTTGCTGCTCAAGAATTGATTTTTACGGAGTTGAACCAGGTTTGGAACGCATAGCAGTCATCGACTTTGAAACCACCGGGATCTCCCCGAGCAGCAACTGCCGGGCCACGGAAATCGCCGTGGTGATCCTTGAGCAGGGGCGCATCGTCGAGCGTTACCAGAGCTTGATGAACGCCGGCGTACGTGTCCCGGCCTTCATCGAACAACTCACCGGCATCAGCAACGCCATGCTGCGCACCGCGCCGTCGGCCGAGCAGGTGATGAACGAGGTCAACGAATTCGTCGGCACCACGCCATTGCTGGCGCATAACGCCGCGTTCGACCAGAAGTTCTGGGACTTCGAACTGGGGCGAATCAAACGCACCCGCTTGCAGAATTTTGCCTGCTCGCTGCTACTGGCCCGCCGCCTGATGCCCGCCGCACCGAACCACAAGCTCGGCACCCTCACCACGTTTGCCAACCTGCCCCACACCGGCAAGGCCCACCGGGCCATGGCCGATGCCGAGATGGCGGCCAACCTGACCGCGCACCTCGCTGACGAACTGCGGCAGAAGCATGGCTTGCACGAGTTGTCCCATGACTTGTTGTGCAAGTTGCAGAAAGTGCCTGCGGCGAAAGTGGGCGAACACCTAAAGCGCTATCGCTGATCCCGAAAACACCACAAGTCCCCTGTAGGAGCGAGCCTGCTCGCGATGAACCCGAGAACGGTGCGGGGTGTCAGGTTTCTCGCGTTATCGTTGGCGACCATCGCGAGCAGGCTCGCTCCTACAGGTTCCGCGTTCGATCAAAGCTTGCCGTTGCCTTCGATATGTCCCAACGGCACCCGCTTCTCGATGGCGCTGGACAACACAATCGACGTCTTGCTGAAGCCGAACGCGGCGATCCGGTTGATCAGTTCTTCCAGTTCCGGCATCGAGCCCACCGCCGCTTGCATGATCACGCACGGGTCGCCGGTCACCCGATGGCATTCGGTCAATTGCGGGATTTTGATCAGGTCGTCGTAGGCTTTCTGGTTGCCGTGCTGGTTCAGGCGCAATTCGATCACGCACTGGATCGGCAGGCCGAGCTTGGCCATGTCGACCTTCGCCTGATAACCGGTGATCACGCCGCTGGCTTCGAGCTTGGCCACGCGCTCGGCCACGGCCGGGGCAGACAGGTTGACCTTGCGCGCCAGGTCCGCGTAGGACGCGCGACCGTTTTCCAGCAGGGCGCTGAGCAGCATGCGGTCATACTTGTCCATCGGGGTGACTCCTGAAAATGGCCGACTTTCGAAAACACGGTTTATAGCGCTGAACTCCGTGTTTTGAAAAGTGTACTGGCGCTTTAAACAGGTTTTGTAACTTATTTTCCGACGCCAGCCTTTCTAGAATAGCCGTTCACTTGTCCTTGCCTGTGAGCTGCCCCCATGTCCGGCCTTCGTCGCTTTCCCTTACCCTTGATCGCTGCCTTCTTTGCCTTGTACGTGATTTGGGGCTCGACTTACCTGGTGATCCGCATCGGCGTGGAGTCCTGGCCGCCGTTGCTGCTTGCCGGCATTCGCTTCGTGATCGCCGGAACCTTGATGTATGCCTTCCTGCGCTGGCGCGGAGCGCCGGCGCCGACCTGGGCGCAGTGGAAAGCCGCCGGGATCATCGGGATTCTGCTGTTGGCGTGCGGCAACGGCGCGGTGAGCGTGGCCGAGCACACGGGCGTGGCCTCCGGGGTGGCGGCGTTGGCGGTGGCGACGGTGCCGCTGTTTACCTTGCTCTGCGGCTATTTCTGGGGCGCGCGTAATACCCGTCTCGAATGGGCCGGGATCGTGCTCGGGCTGATCGGCATCGGCATGTTCAACCTCGGTTCCAACCTGCAATCGAGCCCGCTGGGTGCGGCGTTGCTGATTTTTGCAGCGGCGACCTGGGCCTTTGGCTCTGTTTGGAGCAAACACCTGCCGTTGCCTCAGGGCGCGATGGCCAGCGCTGTGGAAATGCTGGTGGGCGGTGTGGTGTTGCTGATTGCCAGCGCAGTCAGCGGTGAGCATCTGGAAAAGGTGCCACCAATCGAAGGCTGGGCCGCGTTGGCGTATCTGACCGTGTTCGGTTCGATCATCGCCTTCAACGCCTACATGTACTTGTTGAAGCACGTGCGTCCGGCTGCTGCCACGAGCTATGCCTACGTCAACCCGGCGGTGGCGGTGTTGCTGGGGATCGTGTTCGTCGGCGAAACCATCGGTATCGAGGAAGCCCTGGCGATGGCGGTGATCATCAGTGCCGTGGTGTTGATCGGCTTGCCACAATGGCGCCGCACGCCAGAGCGGCCAGTGGTAACGACGGCAGTACCGACAGAATCCCGTGTGAATTAGGGTAAACTGCGCGGCATTGCATCTTGTATTGCACACTTGTTTTGAACAACCCGCGCTGAATTTTCCTACGGTACTCCCATGACTTTCGCCACCCTTGGCCTGATCGAACCCTTGCTGCGCTCCCTCGAGACGCTCGGCTACCAGACTCCGACGCCGGTTCAGGCGCAAGCCATTCCGGCGGTGCTGGCCGGTCGTGACCTGATGGCCGCCGCCCAGACCGGCACCGGCAAGACCGCCGGTTTCGCCCTGCCGCTGTTGCAACTGCTGGCCATGGAAGGGCCGAAAGTCACCGCCAACTCGGTCCGCGTGCTGATCCTGGTACCGACCCGCGAGCTGGCCGAGCAGGTTCACGAAGCCGTGCGCCAGTACGCCGAAAACCTGCCGCTGCGCACCTACGCGGTATATGGCGGCGTCAGCATCAACCCGCAGATGATGAAGCTGCGCAGCGGTGTCGACCTGTTGGTGGCGACCCCGGGCCGCTTGCTCGACCTGTTCCGCCAGAACGCGCTGAAGTTCAACCAGTTGCAAACCCTGGTGCTGGACGAAGCCGACCGTATGCTCGACCTGGGCTTTTCCGAGGAACTGGCGAACATTTACCGCGCGCTCCCTAAGAAACGTCAGACGCTGTTGTTCTCCGCAACCTTCTCCGATGACATCCGCCTGCTGGCCGGGCAGATGCTCAACGATCCGCTGACCATCGAAGTCAGCCCGCGCAACGTCGCGGCCAATACGGTCAAGCAATGGATCGTGACGGTGGACAAGAAGCGCAAGCCGGAGCTGTTCGTTCACCTGATGCGCAAGGGCAAGTGGAAGCAGGTGCTGGTGTTCGCCAAGACCCGCAACGGCGTGGATGCGCTGGTGGATAAACTTCAGGGTCTGGGCATCAATGCCGACGGCATCCACGGCGACAAACCCCAGGCGACCCGCCAGCGTGCGCTCGACCGCTTCAAGGCGAGTGAAGTGCAGATCCTGGTCGCTACCGACGTGGCCGCCCGGGGCCTGGATATCGAAGATCTGCCGATGGTGGTCAACTTCGATTTGCCGATAGTCGCTGAGGACTACATCCACCGTATCGGTCGTACTGGCCGTGCGGGTTCGACCGGCGAGGCGATTTCCCTGGTCTGCGCCGATGAAGTGAATCTGCTGTCGGCCATCGAGATGCTGACCCGCCAGACCTTGAAGCGGCAGAACGAGCCGGACTTCGAACCGGAGCACCGCGTGCCGGACACCGATGCCAGCGGCCAGGTCGTGAAGAAGCCGAAGAAACCGAAGAAGCCCAAGGCTTCCGGTGGTGGCGGTGGTAAACGCAATCTGGGCAAGTGGGTGGATAGCGGGGAAGTTGCGCCGGCGGAGCCTTCGATCAAGCCTGTGCGCAAGGTGCCGGTGTTCAATACCGGGCCGCGTAAGCGCAAGCCTTGATTACGCACTGCGTCCGTTAGGCCGTCATCGCCAGCAGGCTGGCTCCCACAGGTTTTTTGTGAGCGACACAAATCCCGTGTGGGAGCCAGCCTGCTGGCGATGGGAGCTGCGCGGTCATCAACCCTTGCGCCGCAACCACTCCACCATCCCCAACCCCGCCGCCCGCCCGCTGGCGAAACACGCGGTCAGCAGATAGCCGCCGGTCGGCGCCTCCCAATCGAGCATTTCCCCGGCGCAAAACACGCCAGGCAGTTGCTTGAGCATCAATCGCTCATCCATCGCTTCGAACAACACACCGCCAGCGCTGCTGATGGCCTCGTCCAGTGGACGGGTTTTCACCAATGTCAGTGGTAATGCCTTGATCGATTGGGCCAGCAGGCTCGGGTCGGTAAACGCTTCGGCAGGCGTGAGTTCACGCAATAGCGCCGCTTTTACGCCATCGATGCCCAACTGACTGTGCAGGTGTTTGGCCATGGATCGCGATCCCCGTGGCTTGCTCAACGCCGCTTGAATTTTATCCACAGGCCGGCCGGGCAACAGGTCCAGATGAATGGTTGCCGAGCCGTGCCGGTTGATCGCCTCGCGGATCGGTGCCGACAGGGCGTAGATCAAACTGCCTTCGATTCCGGTGGCAGTAATCACACATTCGCCTAGTCGCGGAACGTCATCATTAAGACCGATGGCGATATTTTTCAGCGGGGCGCCGGCGAATTTGCTGACCATCAATTCGCTCCAGGCCTGCACCTCGAAGCCGCAATTACTGGGTTGCAACGGCGCCAGTCCTACACCGTGCTGCTCCAGTGGCAGCATCCACGCGCCATCCGAACCCAGTCGCGACCAACTGCCGCCACCGAGGGCGAGCAGGGTGGCATCGGCTTGCACGGTCTTTTCGCCTTCCGGACTGTCGATGCGCAAATCGCCACGCTCGTCCCAGCCGAGCCAGCGGTGGCGGGTGTGGATAACTACGCCGCTGTCGCGCAGGCGCTTGAGCCAGGCGCGCAGCAATGGCGCGGCCTTCATGTCGGTGGGGAATACCCGGCCGGAGCTGCCGACGAAGGTATCGATGTCCAGGTCATGAATCCACCGGCACAACGCTTCGGCGCCGAAGCCGCGCAGCAGCGGGGCGATCTGCGGGGCGCGTTCGGCGTAGCGCGAGAGAAACGCCGGATAGGCTTCGGAGTGCGTGATGTTCATGCCGCCGACGCCGGCCAGGAGGAATTTTCGTCCGACCGAGGGCATGCCGTCGTACAGGTCGACCTTGATCCCGGCCTGGCTCAACACTTCGGCCGCCATCAGTCCGGCGGGGCCGCCGCCGATGATGGCGACGTGAGGGGGAAGGGCTGGCGAAGATTGGGTCATGGGATGCGCTGTGGTCTGGCGGGATAAGCCGGGCATTCTACCAGCCCCGCCCCCTGTAGGAGCGAGCCTGCTCGCGATGGCGGCGGTACATTCAACATCTGTGGGCCTGACAGACCGCTATCGCGAGCAGGCTCACTCCTACAGGGTTTAGAGGTGTCTTTGAAGGGTGGTTAAAAAACAGTCAGTGTTCTGTAGCCTATACGCCGTGTGGGCTGTAGGCCCTTTCACTCAGGTTATCCACAGGCAGTTCCACAGGCATTGTGGGTAAAGCATCCACAGTTCAGTGACAACCTGATGACTGCCAGACGCGCTGCGCGCTGTGATGGAGGATGCCGTGACGGCGGGCCAGGGCCTGGCGGTCCTTGCTGTAGCCGCCGCCGATTACCCCGACGAGCGGAATGTCACGGCCCAGGCAATGGCGCATCACGCTTTCATCGCGGGCAGCGACGCCTTCGTCTGTCAGTTGCAGATAACCCAGGGCGTCGTCCTTATGCACATCGACCCCGGCGTCATACAGCACCAGGTCCGGTTGGTAGAGCGGCAGCAGGTAGTTGAGTGCATCGTCCACGACCTTCAGGTAATCGGCATCGCCCATGCCGTTGGGCAGTGGAATGTCCCAGTCGCTTTCGGCCTTGCGTGCGGGAAAATTCTTTTCGCAGTGCAGGGAAACGGTCACTGCTTCCGGGGTGTTGTGCAGTATTCGTGCAGTCCCGTCGCCCTGATGCACGTCGCAATCGAAGATCAGCACCCGGTTCACCCTTCCACTTTCCAGCAGGTAATGGCTGATCACCGCCAGGTCATTGAAGATGCAAAATCCGGCCGGATAGTCGTAGTGCGCGTGGTGGGTACCGCCCGCCAGGTGACAGGCCAGGCCATACTCCAGCGCCTTTTCGGCCGCCAGCAACGAACCGCCGACCGCCCGCACCGTACGTCGGGCCAGGGCTTCGTTCCAGGGCAGGCCGAGGCGGCGCTGGTCTTCGCGGGATAATTCGCCACTCATGTAGCGCTCGATGTACGAAGGGTCATGGGCGAGGGCGAGAATATCTGCCGGACACAGATCCGGGCGCAGCAAGTCGACGTCGCGGGTCAGACCGCTGTCCACCAGGTGATCGCGCAACAGGCGGAACTTGTCCATGGGAAAGCGGTGATCCGCCGGAAACTCGGGGCTGTAATCTTCGTGATAAATCAGCGGCAGTGGCATGGTCATTTCATGTAGGAATGAGAGAGGGATCCTACCAGCGTTGTAGACTTGCAGCATGCAAACGGAGGGGCGGTGAGCAATGGAGCCAATACTGGAACTTGAAAGCGCTCGGCTGCTGTTGCGCCAGTGGCGCGATGAAGATTTAGCGGACTTTGCCGCGATGTGTGCCGATCCGCAGGTGATGCGCTATTTCCCGGCAACCTTGAGCCGGCTGGAAAGCGCATCATTGATCGGGCGAATCCGTGGTCATTTCGCCGAGCATGGTTATGGTCTCTGGGCTTTGCAGCGCAAGGATTCTGGCCAGTTCATCGGGTTTACCGGGCTTGGCGTGGTCGGTTTCGACGCACCCTTTACCCCGGCCACGGAAATCGGCTGGCGCCTGGCCCGCGAGCACTGGGGCTTGGGTTACGCCAGCGAAGCGGCGTGGACCGTTCTGCGCTGCGGGTTCGACCGCTTGTTGCTGCAAGAGGTCGTGGCCTTCACGACGCAAACCAATCTGCCGTCAGAGAAAGTCATGCAGGCCATCGGCATGCACCATGATCCGGAAAATGACTTCGATCACCCGCGACTCGAGGCCGATCACCCGTTGCGTCGGCATGTGTTGTATCGCATCAGCCGCGAGCAATGGCTGCAAACCTTGCATGGATAACCTGACACGGACGTTTACAATGGCCCTCATGGGCAGAGTCCCGAAACTGAATCGACCGTAGCAGCCAAGGCTGCGCGGCCATGTTTTGCCTGAGGAGCATCTGAATGAGCCAAGTGTTGGATGATCTGGTCGACCTGCTGACCCTGGAACCGATCGAAGAAAACCTGTTCCGTGGTCGTAGCCAGGACCTGGGGTTTCGTCAGCTGTTCGGTGGTCAGGTGCTCGGCCAGTCGCTGTCGGCGGCCAGTCAGACGGTTGAAGAGGCGCGCCATGTGCATTCGATGCACGGCTATTTCCTGCGTCCGGGCGATGCCGGATTACCGGTGGTGTATCAGGTTGACCGGGTGCGTGACGGTGGCAGTTTCAGCACGCGCCGGGTGACGGCGATCCAGAAGGGCCACCCGATCTTCACCTGCAGTGCGTCGTTCCAGTACGACGAAGAAGGCTTTCAGCACCAGACCGAAATGCCGCAAGTGGTCGGTCCGGAAAACCTGCCATCGGAGCTGGAGATCACCCAGCAGCGCGCGCACCTGATCCCTGAGAAAATGCGCGAAAAACTGCTGTGCCCGAAGCCGATCGAATTTCGACCGGTGACCGAGAAGGATCCTTACAACCCGCTGCCCTCCGATCCGGTCAAGTACGTCTGGTTCCGCGCCGACGGGGCGTTGGCCGATTCGCCGGCGCTGCATAAATATCTGCTGGCCTACGCCTCGGACTTCGGTCTGCTGGTCACCTCGATGCAGCCCCACGGCAAAACGGTCTGGAACAAGGACATGCAGGTGGCCAGCCTCGATCACGCGCTGTGGTTCCATCAGGACCTGCGTGCCGATGACTGGTTGCTCTACGCGATGGACAGTCCGTGGGCCGGCAACTCCCGTGGATTCTCCCGTGGCAGCGTGTTCAACCGCGCGGGGCAACTGGTGGCCTCGGTCACCCAGGAAGGCTTGATCCGTCACCGCAAGGATTGGGCATGAGCCTGGCCGACGTGCGTCACTGGGTGTTCGACATGGACGGCACCCTGACGGTGGCTGTGCACGACTTCGCGGCGATTCGCGTGGCGTTGGCGATCCCTGCCGAACACGACATCCTGACCCACCTCGCCGCGCTGCCAGCCGATGAGGCCGCAGCCAAACATGCCTGGCTGCTGGAGCATGAGCGGGACCTGGCCCTCGGTTCGCAACCGGCACCGGGTGCGGTGGAACTGGTGCGCGAGCTGGCCGGGCGCGGTTATCGCCTGGGCATTCTCACGCGCAATGCCCGGGAGCTGGCACATGTCACGCTGGAGGCCATTGGCCTGGCCGACTGCTTTGCGCTGGAGGATGTGCTGGGTCGCGATGATGCGCCGCCCAAACCGCATCCGGGCGGGTTGCTGAAACTGGCCGAAGCGTGGAAGGTGCCGGCGAGCGAGATGGTGATGGTCGGTGATTACCGCTTCGATCTCGATTGCGGGCGAGCGGCGGGGGCGCGGACTGTGTTGGTGAATTTGCCGGATAATCCATGGCCGGAATTGACCGATTGGCATGCGGCGGATTGTGTTGAGTTGCGGCAGATGCTGTTGGCTTGAGTGCTTCGTTGCCTGGTCAACCGCCATCGCGAGCAGGCTCGCTCCCACATGTGATCTCTGGTGTCCACAAATGATGTGTTCACCGCAAAATCCTTGTGGGAGCGAGCCTGCTCGCGATGGCGTCAGTTCAAGCCCCGAAAATCTTACTGCCCAAACAAAGCCTTCTGCCCCTCCGGCGATGTAAACATCCCATCCCCGTCATGCCCGACCCCGGGTACTTCTATCAGCTGCTGCTTCAACCCTTGCGGTTGCAGCCGCTTCAGATAATCGAAGTAAAAACGCCCACGGGTCAATCGAGACGGCCCTTGCGCCCTGGCCTCACAACTCTTGTCCAGCGCCGGATGATTCGGGTCAGTATCCTGCTGCCCCAGCAGATAAACGACTTCACGCTTTAGGTAACTTTCCTGCAACTGCGCTGCGGTTTGTCCTTCGGCATAGGTCGGTAAATCTGCCAGCCCGTACTTCCAGCGATTGAATTGCGGGCAACCGGCGTGGCTGAACGCCACGGGCCGGCGCTCATCGAAATAAGCGTAGGAGGACGGATTGGCAATCACATAGCGCACCTGCACGCCGGCCGCATCGAGCTCTGACTGCGCGTGACCGAGCAATGCATAGCGCTGAACCACCTGCGCGCCACCGGAATGCCCGGCGATGACGATTTGCTTCACCTCCGGAAACTGCTGACGGTCACCCACGCGGGCGATGATTTCGTCGAGCGCCGCGTAGGAACTCAGCCGAAACGGTGCCGTGGATTCTCCGCCGGCCATCCATTCATTGCCTTGCCAGCGCAAAACGGTGTCGGCCACCGGATGGACCGCAACATCGGTTTCATTGAGAAATTGCGGGGCGATCACCAGGGTCGTTGCGCTTTGCCCGGCCAGTTCGGCCGCGTGCTCACCGCTCTGCAGATAGGTTTGCGCATTGCGCAAGCGACCGTGGAGGATGATCAGCACCCGTTCGATTTTTGCCGGGGCGGGGCTGATGCCCACCGCGATTTCACCTGATTTCAACAGCAGGCGCCCCGAGCTGAGGTCTTTGACCCCCTGCTCGGCGGCCTGGGACGTTGCGCAAGTAAACAGAACAACCAACAACCACTTCTTCATTTACAGATTTTTCGCCGCAAAGGTATCGCACTGGCCAACCTGGCCTTGGGCGAAACCGGTTTTGAACCAGCGCACCCGTTGCGCCGACGTACCATGGGTGAACGAGTCCGGGACCACACGGCCCTGACCCTGTTGCTGCAAACGATCGTCGCCGATGGCGTTCGCTGCGTTCAATGCTTCTTCGATGTCGCCCGGTTCCAGCCAGTTCAGACGCTTCTGCGCATTGTTGGCCCAGACACCGGCCAGGCAGTCGGCCTGAAGTTCCTGGCGAACCAGCAAACCACCGTCGCCCTCCATCTGCCGACCCTGCTGGCGCGCTGCCTGAATTTTTGCGGACACCCCAAGCAGGGTCTGCACATGGTGTCCGACTTCGTGGGCGATCACGTAGGCCTGGGCGAAGTCGCCCGCGGCGGAAAAACGTTGGGACATCTCCTGGAAGAACGCCATGTCCAGGTAGACCTTCTGGTCGGCCGGGCAATAGAAGGGGCCGGTCGCCGAGGTGGCCAGACCGCAGGCCGAATTCACGCGGTTGCTGAACAGCACCAGGGTCGGGTCCTTATATTGGCGGCCGACCTGCTGGAAAATCGCACCCCAAGTGTCCTCGGTATCGCCAAGGATTGAACGCACGAACTCCGCGCTTTCATCATTGACCGGCGGTGCCTTGCGACTCTGGTGGGTGGCGGGCGCCGATTGCTGGTCCATTTGCCCGGCCAGTTGTCCGAGGATCTGCAGCGGATCCTGGCCGGTGATCCAGCCGATGCCGACGATCAGGAGGATCGCCGTCAGGCTCAGGCCCTTGCCACCGCCAAAACGCATGCCGCCGCCACCGCCGCCAACATCATCGCCACGGGCGTCGACCACGTTGTCGCTGCGTCGGCCTTTTTTCCATAGCATGTGGGAATCCTCTTCTGTTCCGGGTAAAGCTCCGTGCGATGAGTGTTGCTGCCAAGTGGGAGCGGCGCCAGTCCGGCCGTCCGTCTTTTTTCCGCGCACAGGTTGATTCCCGGCTACCCGTGAAGGGCTGCCGAGAAGCTTTCAGGCTTGTATTGAACACGGATAACCCATCGAATTCCGTCGGGTGATGGTTTTTTATCGTGAGGGCGATCGCCGGTCTCGCGGATTATTCATAAGCGGTGACGCCTGCGATATGGCGCGCGGCGATGTAGCCGAAGGTCAGCGCCGGGCCGAGATTGATGCCGCCAGCGGGGTAGTGGCCGCCCATGATGCTGGCCATGTCACCGCCCGCGGCGTACAGGCCGGCGATGGGTTGCGCCGCGCCATCCAGGACCTGGGCATGTTGGTTGACCTTGAGCCCGGCGAAGGTGCCGAAGCAGCCCGGCTGGACTTTCACGGCATAGAAGGGGCCCTGGTCGATCGGCGCGACGCATGGGTTGGGTCGTTGCAGTGCGTCACCCTGCTTGCGGTTGTAGGGCGTGGAGCCACGACCGAACTGCGGATCCTCGCCGTTGCGCGCGTGGCGGTTGTAGTCCGATACGGTGCTGAGCAAGCCAATCGGGTCGATGCCGCAGGCTGCCGCCAATTCCTCAAGAGTGTTGCCGGTTTTCAGATAGCCGCTTCGGATGAAGGATGACAGTGGCACCGGAAATGGCCGAGAGATGCCCAAGCCATAACGACGTTGAAAGCCATGGGTGCAGATCAGCCACGACACTACTTCTTCACCCGGCGGGGCAGCGGCGACCATGGCTGTGACGTAGTCGTAGTAGCCGTTGGCTTCATTGACGAAACGCTGGCCGTTGCTCAGCACACCGATGATGCCGGGTTTGCCCCGCTCGATGATGTGCGGGAAGTGTCCCGTGCTGCCGTCGCTGTGCGGCACCTGCGAGACCGGCGCCCAGGCGACGGCGGACGCCATGTCGCTATTGATCCGGGCGCCGGCACTTTCGCCCAGGCGCAGGCCATCGCCGCAAACGCCGAGGGGCGGCAGGGCCAGATGCTCATGCCCGGTCGGTGTGCGGGGGAACAGTGCCTTGCGGCGTTGGACGTCATTGGCGAAACCACCTGCGGCGAGCACCACGGCCTTGCGTGCATGGATGCGCACAGAGCCTTTGGCGGTGCTGATCACCGCACCTCGTACCTGATCATTCTCGCGCAGCAATCGGGTCACGGGCGCTGATTCCCAGAGCAACACGCCGAGGTCATCGGCGGATTTCGCCAGGCGCGCCACCAAGGCCACACCGTTGACCAGTTGCATCGCCCGGCCATGCATGGCGAGGTCTAACAGATGACGGCTGAAACGCCGCGTAACGTGCCAGGCCGCCGACAGCGAGCGGGTCAGGTTGAGGAATGCCGTGAGGTCCGCCCCCGCCATGATCGGCATGCCCATGAACGAAGTTTCCCGCATGGTTTTGCGCAGACGCTTGAGCAGTGTTCCGACTTTTCGTGCGTCGTAAGGGGCGGCGATCACCGAGCGTCCACCGGTGCCTGCCCCGGGCGTGTCGCCATGAATGTCGGCAATGGCGTTGCCGTCGGCGAATTGCAGCGAGGTGTGCTGCTCGAAGAACGACACCATCCGCGGGCCGGCTTCCAGGAATGCGTCGATCATCGCCGGATCAAAGCGCTCGCCCAGTTCGTGTTTCAGGTAAGTGCGGGGCAGTTCAACGTCTTCGACGATGCCCGCGCGCCGGGCCAGCGGGTTGCAAGGCACCCAGGCCCAGCCACCGGACCAGGCCGTGGCACCGCCGAACACCGGGTCCTTTTCCACCACTATGACTTTCAGCCCGTGCCACGCGGCGGTCACGGCCGCCGACAGTCCCGCCGCACCGGAGCCTACGATCAGCACATCGCAGTCGATGTCGGGAAGAACGTGCGCTTGGGCAGGCATTGTTTGAGCTCCGGTGTTTTATTGTTTTGGAATCTGGTTCCAAAAAATATAAGAATCAAGTGGAGCCGTACAAGTCTGGAGGGCGTAAAGCGGGCGGTTATCGAACGCTCAGTTCCAGATTTCGCATTCGTGCGGTTGTCTTCTAGAATCGAGCAAATTTTGCGTGGAAGCGACCATGGCCGGCAGTCAGATCGAACGTGTTTTCAGTGTGCTCGAAAGCCTCACCAGCGATCCCCGTGGCCTGCCGATGCAGACCCTGGCGGAGCAACTGGACATCCCCAAGAGCGCGACCCATCGCCTACTGGCCGAGCTGATTCGCCTCGGTTACGTGCGGCAGAATCCGGATAATTTGCGTTATCACCTCTCGACCAAACTGGTGGCGATGGGCTTCCGTTACCTGTCGAGCAGCGGTGCCGATATCGTGCAGCCGGTGCTTGACCGCCTGGCTCAGGAAACCGGCGAACTGGTGCGTCTCGGGGTGATCGACGGTGAGCGTCAGACCTGGATCGCCAAATCCCAGGGCGCGCGTTCCGGTCTGCGTTACGACCCGGACATGGGCCGCGATGCGCCGTTGTTCTACACCGCCTCGGGGCATGCGTGGCTGGCGTGCATGAGCGATGCCGAAGCCTTGTCGCTGGTGGAACGGCAGGGTGCGCAGGTGCCGGAACATGTGGGGCCGAACGCGCCGCGCTCGAACATCGAATTGCTCGAACGCCTGCGTCTGGCGCGGGAGCAGGGCTACGCCTGGGTCGAGGAGAGCTCGGCGGTAGGCACTTCGGCGATTGCGGCCGTGGTGCGCCATCCCGCCGATGGGCGGGTGATCGGCGTGCTCAGCATCGCCGGGCCTAGCGCGCGGATGCCGGGGGTGCGGCTGCATGAGCTGGCGCCGTTGTTGCTGGCGTACACCGAGGAGTTGAGTGCCGCGAGCCTGGCGTCGGAGTTGTTCAGTTAAGGCCACTGCAAATCCCTTGTGGGAGCGAGCCTGCTCGCGAATGCGGTGTGTCATGCGATCTGGATGGCGACTGACACACCCTCTTCGCGAGCAGGCTCGCTCCCACATTTTGAACTGCGTTCAACTTGAGAAGCTGTGCGCTGTTCGAACACTTTCAGGACAGGTCTGTGTAAGAATCTGGAACTGGGTTCTAAATTATTGGAGATTCATCGCTCCAATAATATTCACAAGAGGACCGCACCTTGAATTCGCCACTTCGCATCGCCCTGATCGGTGCTGGCAACATGGGCCAGCAGCATTACCAGCATCTGCAATCCCTGACTGAAGCGACGTTATGTGCCGTGGCCGATCCGGGACCGCAGGCGGCCAGCCTTGCGGCTCAATGGGGCGTAGCCTGTTTCGCCGATCATCGTCAGATGCTGGAGCAGGCGAAGCCGGACGCCGTGATAGTCGCCAACCCGAACACGCAGCACGTCAACACGGCCCTCGATTGCCTCGCGGCCGGTGTGCCGGTGCTGCTGGAAAAACCGGTGGGCGTGCACCTGGATGAAGCCCGGGAGCTGGTGGCTGCCTCGAAGGTGAGTGGCGTTCCGGTACTGGTCGGACATCACCGCCGGCACAATCCGCTGATCGTCCGCGCCCACGAACTTGTCCACAGCGGCGCATTGGGTCGGTTGACCACGGTCACGGCGCTCTGGCAGTTGCGCAAGCCCGACAGTTATTTTGAAACACCCTGGCGTCGCGAGGCCGGTGCCGGGATGCTGTTGACCAACCTGATCCACGACCTCGATCTTCTGCGGCACTTGTGCGGTGAAGTGCGTCAGGTTCAGGCCATCACCAGCAATGCCATTCGCGGGTTTGCCAACGAGGATTGCGCGGCGGTGTTGCTGCAATTCGACAACGGCGCACTGGGCAGCCTGACCGGCTCCGATGCGGTGGCCGCGCCTTGGAGCTGGGAGCTGGATTCGGGGGAGAACCCGGTGTATCCGCGCCATCCTGATCAACCGTGTTATTTGCTGGCCGGGACAGGTGGGGCGCTGAGCATTCCGCAGCTTAAACACTGGCACTACAACGAAGTCGACGGCGGCTGGCATCAACCGTTGCTGGCAACCCAGGAAAGCTTCAGTACTGATGAGGCCCTGCGTTTGCAGTTGCAGCACTTCGCGCGTGTTGTGCGTCGGGAGGTCGAGCCGCTGGTGAGTGCCGCCGATGCCGCGCGTACGTTGGCGCTGATCGAAGCCATCCGCGAAGCCGCCGAAACCGGGCGTGCCTGCGCGCCATCCTTGATCGAGGGTTGAGCATGAGCGAGCGTATTTTCTCCCTGGCCAGCCTGACCGTGCTGGAGTTGTCGCCGCCCGATATGGTCGAGGTCGCCGCGCGGGCCGGCTACAGCCATGTCGGCTTGCGCTTGGTGCCGGCGACTCCTGAGGAGCACCATTTTTCCCTGGTGGGCGACCACCAATTGCGGCGCCAGACCCTGGTGCGTCTGCGCGATACCGGTATTCGGGTGCTGGACGTTGAAATCCTGCGTCTCAAGCCCGAGACCGTCGTCGCCGACTTCGAGAGTACCCTCGCCGTGGGTGCCGAGTTCGGCGCCAGTGAGTTGCTGGTGGCCGGTAACGATCCTGACGAACAGCGGCTGACGCAGCATTTTGCCGAACTCTGTGATCTGGCGGCAGCCTATGGGCTGCACCCGCATCTGGAGTTCATGCCCTGGACCGATGCGCGCAATCTTCAACAAGCCGCGCGTATCGTGGAAAACGCCGGGCGTGAAAACGGCGGCGTACTGGTGGACGCCTTTCACTTTGACCGCTCAGGATCGCGGCTGGAAGATCTGGCCAAAGTTGCCCCCTCACGGTTACGGTATGCACAGTTGTGTGACGTCGCAGGACCACGGCCGGCCGATATGGCGGAGATCTTGCGTCAGGCGCGTAACGAACGGCGCTTCCCCGGCGATGGCGATTGTGACCTGCAGGGGTTGTTGCGCGGTTTGCCGGCTGACATTCCATTGAGTCTGGAGATTCCCACCGTGCAGTTGCTGGAGCAGGGCGTGAGTGGATTGGACCGGGCGCAGATGGCGCTGGATAAAACCCGGGAATTGTTGGCGCGGCTGTAATCGGTGCTGCGCACCTTTCGCTTGTAGGAGCGAGCTTGCTCGCGAGGGACGTGAGGGCGCCGTGTTTATCCAGGCGGCCATCATCATCGTTGACGACCATCGCGAGCAAGCTCGCTCCTGCATGTGATGCTTTTGACTTCAGTAAGGAAACCCCATGACCGTCAGCACCCCGCTTTCCGGCGTCAATCAGCCCTTCAAAGGGATCCTGCTGATCGTTGTCGCAACCTTCCTGTTTTCCAGCCACGACGCCTTTTCCAAATACCTCTCCGGTTTCTATCCCATCGTCATGGTGGTCTGGGCGCGTTACGTGGTTCACACCTTGCTGATGGCCGGGATTTTCCTGCCGCAGTCCGGGCTGCGGGTGTTGCGTACCAAGCGGCCATTGCTGCAGGTGATCCGGGCGCTGTGCCTGCTGGGCACCAGTCTGTTTTTCACCACGGGGCTGATGTACATCCCGCTGGCCGAGGCGACGTCGGTCAACTTCCTCGCGCCGGTACTGGTCACCGCGCTGTCGGTACCGCTGCTTGGCGAGCGGGTGACCCGGGGGCAATGGCTGGCGGTGATTTTCGGTTTCAGCGGGGTGCTGATCATCGTTCACCCCGGTGGTGATCTGTTTACCCCGGCGGTGTTGCTGCCGTTCTGCTCGGCGCTGTTTTTCTGCTTCTATCAACTGCTGACGCGCAAGCTCAGCGAGATCGACAGCCCGACCACCAGCAACTTCTTTGCAGGCTTGTGCAATACGCTGGTGATGAGTGCGCTGGTGCCGTTCTTCTGGCAGACGCCGAACCTGGTGCATGGCGCGATGATGCTGGCGCTGGGGGCCTGCGGGATGACGGCACACCTGTTCCTGACCCAGGCGTTCCGCCTCGCGGCACCGGCACTGCTGGCACCGTTCAGCTATTGCCAGATCATCTTCGCCGGCCTCTTGGGCTGGCTGCTGTTTTCCCATACACCGACACTGACCACCGTGCTCGGCATTGCCGTGATCTGCTGCAGCGGGTTGGCGGCCGCGTGGCAACAAAGCCGCCGGTAAAAGCCCAAAGAGAAACGACCTGTAGGAGCGAGCCTGCTCGCGGTGTTCGTCAACGATGACACGGGTTGTCTGGATACCCGCGTCGCTCTCAGGTTTTTCGCGAGCATGCTCGCTCCTACAGGGGGTAGTGCGGCGATCTTTAGTCAGTGACGGTCGGAATCTTGCGCGGTGCCATGAAGTACATCCAGGTCAGCGCAATGAAGTACATCGCCGGAATCATGGTGAACAGCACGGTGTAGTTGTTGTTGGTGATGGTCAGGATGTGGCCGACCAGCTGGGTCATGAACATCCCGCCAATCGCCGCACACATGCCGCCGAAGCCGAACACCGTACTCATCATGTGCTTGGGCGTGTAGTCCATCACCAGGCTCCAGATGTTCGCGGTCCAGGCCTGGTGTGCGCCGATGGCCAGGGAGATGGCGGCCACCGCGACCCACAGGTTGCTGGAGCCGGCCGCCATGATCACGCCGATGATGCAGCAGGCGAAGAGGAACATGGACATCAGTCGCGCCTTGATCGGGTTGACGCCGCGACCGATCAGGAACGAGGAGAGGATGCCGCCGCCAACGCTGCCGAAGTCGGCAGTGAGGTAGATGATGATCAGCGGGATACCCATCTGGGTGACATTGATGCCCAGGTTGTATTGCTGGTTGAGGAACGGCGGCAGCCAGTACAGGTAGAACCAAAACACTGGCGCTGTGATCGAGTAGGCGAGGGCGAAGGCCCAGGTGCCACGCATGCGCAGGATTTTCGAGAACGGTACGCGGGTTTGTTCCGGTTCGACTTCGTTCTGGATGTAGTCCAGCTCCGACTGTTTGACGCTCGGGTGATCTTCCGGGTTGAAGTACTTCAGGCCCCAGAACAGCAGCCAGATCCCGCCCAGTGCCGACATGCACAGGAACGCGGCCTGCCAGCCCCAAACGTGCAGGATCAGCGGCAGCAGCATCGGGGTGAACATCGCGCCGACGTTGGTGCCAGCGTTGAAAATGCCAGTAGCCACGGCGCGCTCGCCGGCCGGGAACCACAGGCGGGTGGTTTTCACGCAGGCCGGGTAGTTGGCAGCTTCGGTGAGGCCGAGGATGAATCGGCAAACCATGAAGCCGACCGCCGAAGTGGCCAGGCCATGGGCGCCGGTCGCCAGGCTCCAGAGCAATACCGCGCAGAAGAACACGCGCTTGACGCCGACCCGGTCGATCAAGCGGCCTTGCAGCACGAAGCCGATGGCGTAACCGACCTGGAACCAGAAGTTGATGTTGGCGTAGTCCATCGCCGTCCAACTCATTTCCTTGGCCAGGATCGGCTGCATCACGCCCAGGGCGGCGCGGTCGATGTAGTTCAGGGTGGTGGCGAAAAACACCAGTGCCAGCATCCCCCAACGGGTTTTGCCGACAGCCATGGCGCCGCGAATTTTGTCGCCGATGCCACCGGCAGTGACGTTCATGGCCGGAGCCATGCGTGAGCTTTGGGAAGGAATCATGTGTACCACCCGTTTTTTGAATTTGTTATTTGGTGTTTTGGACATCGCGACCGGTGTTGCGTGTCCGGACTTAATGTGAGGACGATGTTGGGCAGTGGACAAAAAATCGTCAATTCGCTAATCACCATTATGTTCGATAATCGAACACAAAACTAACTGGGTAGTACACTTTAAATTGCTCAATGCACCAACCGCCTCAATAATCCCCTCACTCTTTTAAAAGCGGCGCAAATTCCCTGTAGCCGAAGCCTCCACCGGGAGCCGAAACATGCAGCGTTCCATTGCCACCGTATCCTTGAGCGGTACCCTGCCGGAAAAGCTCGAAGCCATTGCCGCCGCCGGTTTCGACGGCGTCGAGATTTTCGAGAACGACCTTCTCTACTACGACGGTAGTCCGCGGGAAATTAAACAGATGTGCGTCGATCTCGGGATCGCCATCACCCTGTTTCAACCGTTCCGTGATTTCGAAGGCTGTCGGCGTGATCGATTGTCGCGCAATCTGGAACGCGCCGAGCGCAAATTCGACCTGATGCAGGAGCTGGGCACTGACCTGGTGCTGGTGTGCAGCAACGCCTCGGCCGAGTCCATCGGTGATGAACAGATTCTGGTCGACGATTTGCGGCTGCTGGCTGAACATGCTGGGGCACGCGACCTGCGCATCGGTTATGAAGCGCTGGCCTGGGGTCGGCATGTGAACACATATCAACAGGTGTGGAACATCGTGCGGCAGGCCGATCACCCAAGCCTCGGCGTGTTGCTGGACAGCTTTCACACCTTGTCGCTCAAGGGCGATCCGAGCGCTATCGCCGAGATTCCAGGCGACAAGATTTTCTTCGTGCAAATGGCCGACGCGCCGATCCTGGCCATGGACGTGCTGGAGTGGAGCCGGCATTTTCGCTGCTTCCCGGGCCAGGGTGAATTCGATTTGCCGGGGTTCCTCGCGCCGATCATCAAGAGTGGGTACACCGGGCCTTTGTCACTGGAAATCTTCAACGATGGTTTCCGCGCCGCGCCTCCACGGGCCAACGCCGCCGACGGCTTGCGCTCGTTGTTGTACCTGGAAGAGAAAACCCGCGAGCGTCTGGCGCAGGAAGCCAAGCCTGCGGCCAACCCCGGGATTCTGTTCGAAACGCCCAAGGCCAGCGAGTACGACGGCATCGAGTTTCTTGAATTCGCCGTGGACGAAAGCCTCGGCGCCAAGCTCGCCCATTGGCTGGCGCGACTGGGTTTCGTCAAGGCCGGGCAGCATCGCTCCAAGAGCGTCAGCCTGATGCGTCAGGGCGATATCAACCTGATCCTCAACTCAGAGCCTTACTCCTTCGGCCACAGCTTTTTCGAAGCCCACGGCCCTTCGTTATGCGCGACCGCCGTGCGGGTCAAGGACAGCGCCAGTGCGCTGGCCCGAGCCGTGGCCTACAAGGGCCAGCCCTATCGCGGGCTGGTGGGCCCCAATGAATTGGAACTGGCGGCGGTGCGTGCGCCGGATGGCAGCCTGATCTATCTGGTGGACCAGGATGCCGACGTCTACGGCACCGACTTCAATCTGTTGGCGGATGCGCCGGTCAGCGGTGGCCTCAAGCGCATCGACCACATGGCTATGGCGCTGCCGGCCGACAGCCTCGACAGCTGGGTGCTGTTCTATAAGAGCCTGCTGGATTTCGAGGCGGACGATGAAGTCGTGCTGCCGGATCCTTATGGTCTGGTGAAGAGCCGTGCCTTGCGCAGTCGCGACAGTTCGATCCGCCTGCCACTGAACATTTCCGAGAACCGCAACACCGCGATCTCACACGCGCTGTCGAGTTATCGCGGCTCCGGTGTGCATCACATCGCGTTTGATTGCGATGACATCTTTGCCCAGGTCAGCCGTGCCAAGGAGGCGGGCGTGCCGCTGCTGGATATCCCGCTCAACTACTACGATGACCTAGCGGCGCGGTTCGATTTCGACGACGAGTTCCTGAGCGAACTGGCCTACTACAATGTGTTGTACGATCGCGACGCCCAGGGCGGTGAACTGTTTCATGTGTACACCGAGCCGTTCGAGGGGCGATTCTTCTTCGAAATCATCCAGCGTAAAAACGGTTATGCCGGCTACGGCGCGGCCAACGTCGCGGTGCGCCTGGCGGCCATGGCCAAATCCCGTAGCGGCGCATTGCGCCAGGCGAAGTTGTAGGTAATTCGTAAACGCGGGATTAAACGTGGGCCGCGCGGCTTCCTTCACCGTGCCGCGCAGCCCATAATCGCCAGCCTGTGCAGTGATGGCCGTGAGCCCGCAATGACAATGACTTCAGAACTCCCCGCAGCCTCCGTAGAACCTGGTGCCGAGCCGCGCAAGAGTCGCAAGAACAACCCGGAAAAGACCCGCGAAAACATCTTGCAGGAGGCGATTGTCGAATTCGTCCAGCAGGGGCTTTCCGGGGCTCGCGTCGATGCCATCGCCGAGCGCATACACACCTCCAAGCGCATGATCTATTACTACTTCGGCAGTAAGGAGCAGCTCTACGTCGAGGTGCTGGAGAAGCTCTACGGCGATATTCGCAACACCGAAAGTCGCCTGCACCTGGCGGAGCTGGCGCCGGTCGAAGCCATTCGACGGCTGGTGGAGTTCACCTTCGATCACCATGATCGCAACGTCGATTTCGTGCGCATCGTCAGTATCGAGAACATTCACAACGCCGAGTTCGTGAAGCGCTCCGATGCGATCAAGGCGATGAACAACACGATCCTCGATTCACTGGGCGAGATTCTGCGTCGCGGCGCCGAGCAGGGGCTGTTCCGTACCGGTCTTGATCCGCTGGATGTGCATCTGCTGATCAGTTCGTTCTGCTTCTATCGCGTCTCGAACCGCCACACCTTTGGTGAGATTTTCCAGATCGACCTGCCGGACGAACGCATCAAGCAGCGTCATCGGGAGATGATTTGCGAGTCGGTCCTGCGGTACCTGCAAGCCTGAATCCATCGCGGGCAAACACCGATCCTGTGGGAGCGTGGCTTGCCCGCGAAGCTTTTCAGTCATTCATGCTCTGGAAATGCTCGAGCATCCGCTGGGCATCCGGCACCACGCCGCTGAACAACTCGAATGCCTTCACTGCCTGAAACACCGCCATGTTGCCGCCGTCCAGCGTCCGGCAACCGAGGGCGCGGGCGTTGCGCAGCAGTTCGGTTTCCAGCGGGAAGTAGACGATCTCCGCCACCCACATTTCGGCCCGCAGCAACTCCACCGGCACCGGCATGCCCGGCAGCTTTTTCATGCCCATCGGCGTGGTGTTCACCAGGCCGTCAGCCTGGGCCATGGCGCTGGGCAGGTCATACCCGGCTACCGCCCGACTGACGCCGAAATGCTGATTGAGATTGTCAGCCAGATCCTGGGCGCGGCGGATGTCCACGTCAAAAATGCTTAGCTGTTGTACGCCTTCGCTCAGCAACGCGTGGGCCACCGCCGCACCTGCGCCGCCGGCACCCATTTGTACGACACGCTCAACGGCAACGCCTTTCAAACCCCGGCGAAAACCCTCGGCAAAGCCCAGGCAATCGGTGTTGTGGCCGATGCGTTTGCCGTCCTTGAGCACCACCGTGTTGACCGCACCGATACCGCGGGCCTCCGGCGAGAGTTCGTCGAGCAGCGGGATGATCGCCTGCTTGCAGGGAAAGGTGATGTTCAACCCGGTGTAGTTCATGCGCTCGGCGGCCATCAACAGGTCGGGCAGGGCGTTGATGTCGAGCTTCAACTGATCAAGATCAATCAGGCGATACAGGTAGCGCAGCCCCTGGGCATCGCCTTCATGCTCGTGCATGGCCGGTGTGCGGGACGCCTGGATGCCGGCGCCAATCAGCCCGGCCAGTATCACGTGGTTCTGAGTCAAGGCGATCACCCCTTCAAACGATGACTGAAGTGTTCCAGCGCCAGGCGATAGCCATGACTGCCAAAACCGGCCATCACCGCCGTTGCAATGGCGGAGACGAACGAGTGGTGGCGAAAGGGCTCGCGGGCGTGCACGTTGGACAGGTGGACTTCGATCACCGGCAATTCGCTGGCGATCAGGGCGTCGCGGATGGCGACCGAGGTGTGGGTCCACGCGGCAGGATTGATGACGATCCCGGCGCAGCGACCGCGGGCGGCGTGAATCCAGTCGAGCAATTCGCCTTCATGGTTGGTCTGGCGAAACTCAACTGCCAGGCCGAACTCTTCGGCGGTACGTGCGCACAAGGCCGAGATGTCTGCCAGGGTTTCGTGGCCGTAAGTCGCTGGTTCACGGGTGCCGAGCAGGTTCAGGTTCGGGCCGTTGAGCACCAGAACGATAGGGGACATCGGAATCTCTCCACTTATTATTTTTGGAATCGGCCGAGGATCCCGGCCTGTGGAGATAAATTGTACTAACTGGTTAATTTGGTCAATTGAAGTGAAGGCACACTGGCGGTTTGTGTGCGGTGATCGGACACTTTTGCAGTTCAGCGCGGCAAATGCTCCACCAGAAAATCAATGAACGCCCTCAAGCGCAGTGGTACATGCCGACTTTGCGGATACAGCAAGGTAAACGGCCGCGAGCGCCCGCCATAGGGTTTGAGCACTTCCACCAGCGAGCCGTCGACCAGTTCCTTTTCCACGATAAAACGATAGGTCTGAAACAACCCCGCCCCATGTTTGGCCAAGGTGACACCGCCCAGCACATCGTCGGAACAGCTTAGGCTGCCCTCGGCCAGAATCTCCCTGGGCACGCCTTCATCGTTGAACAACCAGGCAATGCGCCGGCCGCTGCTGGGCAGTTCGTACTGAATGCACTCGTGCTTTTCGAGATCGTCGAGGGTTTGCGGAGTACCGGCCTGTTTCAGGTAATCAGGGCTGGCGATCATTACCAGGGCGGCATCTTCCAGCGGTCGGGCGATCAGGCCGGAATCCGGGATGGCTCGCACGCGAATCGCCATGTCGTAGCCTTCGCCGACGAAATCGATGTTGCGATTGCTGATGTGCGACTCGACCTTCACCGCCGGATAGCGCGCCCGAAATTCTGGCAGCAACGGCAAGATTCGATGATGTGCGTAGGTGGTCGGAATACTGATGCGCAAGGTACCGGATGGCACTTGCTGCTGGCCCATCACCTCACGCTGGGCCTCGATCAGTTGTGCCAGGGCCAGGCGACACTCCTCGTAATAGCGGCGGCCACTGTCGGTCAGCTTCACGCTGCGGGTGGTGCGTGCAAACAGACGCACGCCCAGGCGTTCTTCCATGCGCGACACCGAACGGCTCACGGCAGCGGGAGTGACACCCGCCACCAGCGCCGCGGCAGTAAAACTGCCGGCCTCGGCGGCCAGGCAAAACAGCTCGATGCTGCCCAACTGAAGATCGTCGAATTGTCGCTGCATGATTGATTACACCGGGGATCAGATGAAGTACCCGACCCAGTATTTATCAGTCTCCCGCGCACGAATACAAAAAAACCGTCACGAGGACGGTTTTTTTGTGGTGGCGTTTGCAATCAACGCCGAGTCAGCATCACCCCGGATTCCATGTGATGGGTCCACGGGAACTGGTCGAACATCGCGCATCGGGAGATGCGGTGGGTGTCGTGCAGTTGGGCGATGTTGGCTGCCAGGGTCTCCGGATTGCAGGAGATGTACAGGATGTTGTCGAAGCGTCGGGTCAGCTCGCAGGTGTCCGGGTCCATGCCGGCGCGGGGCGGATCGACGAACACGCTACCAAACTCGTAGCTCTTGAGGTCAATGCCGTGCAGGCGACGGAACGGACGCACCTCGTTCAGGGCTTCGGTCAGCTCTTCGGCGGACAAGCGCACCAGGGTGACGTTATCCACAGCGTTTTCGCTGAGATTGCTCAGCGCCGCGTTGACCGAGGTCTTGCTGATTTCGGTGGCCAGCACCTTGCGCACGCGGGTGGCGAGGGGCAGGGTGAAGTTGCCGTTGCCGCAATACAGCTCCAGCAAATCATCGGAGCGATCGCCAAGCGCATCGTATGCCCAGTTGAGCATCTTCTGGTTCACCGTGCCGTTGGGCTGGGTGAACGCGCCTTCAGGTTGGCGATAGCTGAAGGTGCGACCGCCGACTTCCAGCTTCTCGACCACATAATCGTGACCGATAACTTCGCGTTTGCCCTTGGAGCGGCCGATGATGCTGACGTTCAGCTCGGCTGCCAGTTTCGACGCCGCCGCATGCCAGTGCTCGTCCAGCGGGCGGTGATAGCACAGGGTGATCATCGCGTCGCCGGCCAGAGTGGTCAGGAACTCCACCTGGAACAACTTGTGGCTCAGGGGCGCACTGGCTTGCCATGCTGCCTTCAGCTGCGGCATCAACTGGTTGATGCGCAGGCTGGCAATCGGGAACTCTTCGATCAGGATTGGCGTGCGTTTGTCTTCCTGGGAAAACATCGCGTAGTGACGCTCGCCGGCCTCGCGCCACAGGCGGAACTCGGCGCGCAGGCGGAAGTTTTTCAGTGGCGAATCGAAAACGGCTGGCTCCGGTGCATCGAACGGAGCCAGCAGGTCACGCAGACGCGTGACCTTTTCTTCGAGCTGAACGGCGTAGGCCTGGGAATCAAAAGTCATGCGTTGAACCAACCCAGCTTGATCACGAACAGAATCGACAGGATCACCAGCGCCGGGTTCAGTTCACGGCCGCGACCGGACATCAGCTTGATGGCGGTCCAGGAAATGAAACCGAAGGCGATGCCATTGGCGATGGAGTAAGTGAACGGCATTGCCAGCGCGGTGATCACCACCGGCGCGGCGACGGTAATGTCGTCCCAGTCTATTTCGGCCAGGCCGGATGTCATCAGCACGGCGACGAACAGCAGTGCCGGTGCGGTGGCGAAGGCCGGAACGCTGGCGGCCAGGGGCGAGAAGAACAGCGCCAGCAGGAACAGGAACGCCACTACGATGGCGGTCAGGCCGGTGCGGCCACCGGCACTCACGCCGGCGGCGGATTCGATGTAGCTGGTGGTGGTCGAAGTGCCCAGCAGGGAACCGGCCATGGCGGCGGTGCTGTCGGCGATCAGCGCGCGGCCCATTTTCGGCATGTGGCCGTCTTTGCGCATCAGACCGGCGCGCTTCGCCACACCGATCAGAGTGCCGGAGTTGTCGAACAGATCGACGAACAGGAAGGCGAAGATCACGCTGACCAGACCGATGTCCAGCGCACCCTTGATGTCCAGTTGCAGGAAAGTCGGGGCCAGGGACGGCGGCATCGACATCACGCCGCCGAACGGGGTGAAGCCCATCACGATGGAAATGATGGTCACCACCAGAATGCCGATCAGCACCGCACCGCGCACGGCAAGGGCTTCGAGGGCGACGATCAGGGCAAAACCGAGGGTAGCGAGGATCGGGGCCGGTTGTTTCAGGTCACCGAGGCCGACCATGGTCGCCGGGTTGCTGACCACGATGCCGGCGTTGTGCAGGGCGATCAGTGCCAGGAACAGGCCGATGCCGGCGGCAATCGCCGAGCGCAGCGGCAGCGGGATGCTGTTGATGATCCATTCACGGATGCGGAAGATCGACAGCAGGAAGAAACACACCGCCGAGATGAACACCGCGCCCAGCGCCACTTGCCAGGTATGGCCCATGTGCAGGACCACGGTGTAGGTAAAGAAGGCGTTCAGGCCCATGCCCGGTGCGAGGGCGATCGGGTAGTTGGCGATCAGGCCCATGGTTGTCGAGCCGATGGCGGCGGCCAGGCAGGTGGCGACGAACACCGCGCCCTTGTCCATGCCGGTCTCGCCGAGGATGCTCGGGTTGACGAACAGAATGTAGGCCATGGCCAGGAAGGTCGTGACGCCCGCCAGAATCTCGGTCCGCACGTTGGTGTTGTGTGCCTTGAGTTGAAACAGCCTTTCCAGCATGTCTGCTCCCCGTGGCGCGCCGGGCGCCGTGAATGTATCGACCTCAACAGCAAAGCACAGGCAGCAGAACGCGCCTGGAAATTACTGTGGGCCGGAAAAAGCCGCGCATCATACCAGTAGCTTGGGAATATGGCTGCTTTGGCGGTGATCGTCGTCGATGTTTTGCGACAAAGCCAAGTGCGCCATACTGCGCGCTGGTTTTTTGGGGGGATGAGTACTGCATGAAAAAGCGTCTGGTTGCCGCCTTCGGAGTAGGGATGGCGTTGTTTCTCGGGGCTCAAACGGCCGTGGCGGCCTCGGCTCCACCGCTGACGCAATTGAAAGTGCTCAAGGTCGCGTCGCCGTCCTGTGGTGTCGAGAATATCGACGAGGGGCAAGCCCGGACGCGCTGCGATCACAATGGCCCGAACATCATGGTGTACGTGCTGGAAGTGGGTTACGGGCGTGAGGCCCATGTCGCCCTGGACGGTTTCGAAGTGAACGGTACACGGACGCCGGTTTGCGCGTTCAAGAACGGCAACCTGACCAGTTGCACCCCCGGGGAAAAAACCGTCGGCTACGTGTATGCCCTCGATCTGGCGGGCAAGCAGGAAGGAACGCTGACCTTCAGCAACACCTCGATCAATGCGCCCGGCAACACGATGTCGACGCAGCTTTACATCAAGTAACCACGGCTCTCGAACAAGGGTCGGGAAAGCTGACTACGCTTAAAAGATCATTCCGTGGACAGTCCCTGATGACCTTTAGAGCCTTGATTGCCCTCGCCGAGGGTACCGATGACCTGCAAACCGTCACCCTGATAGACGTACTGCGCCGCGCCAAAGTGGAAGTGGTGGTGGCCAGCATCGAAGGGCGACGCATGCTCACCTGCGCCCGCGGCACTCGCCTGACGTCCGATGCGATGCTGGTGGACCTGTTGGCGCAACCCTTCGACCTGATTGCCTTGCCCGGTGGCGCGGTGGGTTCGCAGCACCTGGCAGCCCACCAACCCCTGCAACAATTGATCAAGGATCAGGCGGCGGCCGGTCGTCTGTTCGCCGGCATCGCCGAAGCGCCTGCCGTGGCGCTGCAGGCCTTTGGCGTATTGCGTCAACGACGCATGACCTGTCTGCCATCGGCCAGCCATCAACTGTTGGGCTGTAACTTCGTCGATCAACCGGTAGTGGTCGATGGCAACTGCATCACCGCCCAAGGCTCGGCTGCCGCGTTGGCATTTGCCCTGGCGCTGGTGGAACAACTCTGCGGAAAACCCACACGTGCGGCGGTGGCGGGGGAGTTGTTGGTTTAGATTGCTTAGACTTTCGCCTCTTCCGTCTCTTCATCTTTAGCCATGTGCATGCGATCGCGGCGCGCCAGTGTCGGGAACAGTTTGACCCACACCCCGGTCACCACCAGCGTGCCGATCCCGCCCATGACCACGGCTGGCACGGTGCCGAACCAGTGGGCGGTCAGACCCGATTCGAATTCGCCCAACTGGTTCGAGGCACCGATGAACAGACCATTCACGGCGCTGACCCGGCCACGCATTTCGTCCGGGGTTTCCAGTTGCACGAACGAGGCGCGGATCACCATGCTGATCATGTCTGCCGCGCCCAGCACCACCAACACTGCCAGGGAAAACCAGAACGAGGTCGACAGGCCGAAGGCGATGGTTGCCACACCGAAGATGCCCACGGCGGTGAACATCACTCGCCCGACGTTGCGCTCCACGGCAAACTGCGCCAGGAACAGCGACATCAGCAGCGCGCCCACCGCCGGTGCCGAACGCAGCAGGCCAAGCCCCCACGGGCCGGTCAGCAGAATGTCCTTGGCGAACACCGGCAGCAGCGCCGTGGCGCCACCCAATAGCACCGCAAACAGATCGAGGGAAATCGCCCCGAGAATGTCCGGACGACTGCGGATGAAGCGAATGCCCGCCAGAAGCGAATCCAGAGTGGCCTTGCCCTTGTTCAACGGGGTTTGCCGGGCCGGCAGATTGAGCATCAGCGAACAGGCGATGACATACAGCAGTACCGTCGGGCCATACACCCAGACGCTGCCGAAGGCGTAGAGCAAACCGCCGAGGGCCGGGGCGACGATGGTGGCCGATTGCTGGGCCGATTGCGCGGCGGCGACCGCACGGGGAAACAGCGCGCTGGGCACGATACTGGGCAGCAGGGCCTGGGTGGTGGGCATTTCAAAGGAGCGAGCGGCACCGAGCAGGAAGGCCAGGATAAAGATCATTTCCCGGGTGACATGATCAGTCGCGCTGCCGATGGCCAACGACAGGGCGATCAATGCCTGCAAAGACTGGCAGATCGCCGCGACCTTGCGCCTGTCATAGCGGTCGGCGACGTGCCCTGTGTGCAGCATGAACAGTACACGCGGGGCGAACTCGACCAGGCCGACCAGACCCAGGTCGAGCACGTTGCCGGTCAATTGGTACAGGTTCCAGCCGATGGCCACGGTGAGCATCTGGAAGCCGCTGGCGGTAAATACCCGGGCCAGCCAGAACGCGAGAAAAGGGCGATGGTGACGTAACAGCAAGGGCTCTTGGCTGGGCATCTGCGGGGAAGTCTGGGGGAGAGGGGAACGGCGAGATTATCACCAACCTGTAACAGAAAGTTGCCGTGACAAAAATTTTAGTTAGCCAGACATCGATTTTCTCCAGGTTCCCACAGGGAATGTGTTGCTGAGGATGACAAAAGCCGTGAGGCAACTTGTCACGCGGCAAAAGACCACGCGGTTCATCCCCGAAATTGGGACTACTCTTTCAACGTTGATTGATCCAGGTCAAAACCCACAAAAGGATTTGATCCGGCGGCCGCAAGGCCAGACTCCCTGCGTTGCGATGCGTGCAAAAAAAAAGAACAAACAGAGATTCGCCACACTCCATATCCGTGGGGGCCGTGGGTGCAGGCCTTAAGCCGGCAGCCGTACTACCTGACAGAGGAAGACTTATGTTCGGTTTAGAGGCACTTGATCTCGCCCGAATTCAGTTCGCATTCACCATCTCGTTCCACATCCTGTTTCCGGCCATCACCATCGGCCTGGCGAGTTACCTGGCGGTACTCGAAGGCCTGTGGCTGAAAACCCATAACGACACCTACCGTGACCTCTACCATTTCTGGTCGAAGATCTTTGCCGTCAACTTCGGCATGGGGGTGGTTTCCGGTCTGGTAATGGCCTATCAGTTCGGCACCAACTGGAGCCGTTTCTCGGACTTCGCCGGTTCCGTGACCGGGCCGTTGCTGACCTATGAAGTACTCACGGCATTCTTCCTCGAAGCCGGGTTCCTGGGCGTCATGCTGTTTGGCTGGAACAAGGTCGGGCGTGGCCTGCACTTCTTCGCCACCGTGATGGTGGCCATCGGCACGTTGATCTCCACGTTCTGGATTCTCGCTTCCAATAGCTGGATGCAGACCCCGCAGGGCTTCGAGATCGTCAACGGTCAGGTCATACCCACCGACTGGCTGGCGGTTATCTTCAACCCGTCGTTCCCGTATCGCCTGATGCACATGGCTACGGCGGCGTTCGTCGCCACGGCCTTCTTCGTCGGTTCTTCCGCGGCCTGGCATTTGCTGCGCGGCAAGGACAACCCGGCGATTCGCAAAATGCTCTCGATGGCCATGTGGATGGCATTGATCGTTGCGCCGATCCAGGCGGTCATCGGTGATTTCCACGGTCTCAATACGCTCAAGCATCAGCCGGCGAAAATCGCCGCTATCGAAGGCCACTGGGAAAACAAGGGCGACGAGGCGACCCCGCTGATCCTGTTCGGCTGGCCGGACATGAAGGAAGAAAAAACCAGATTCGCCGTCGAGATCCCGTATCTGGGCAGCCTGATCCTCACGCACTCACTGGACAAGCAGGTGCCGGCACTCAAGGAGTTCCCACCTGAAGACCGGCCGAATTCGACCATCGTGTTCTGGTCGTTCCGGATCATGGTGGGCCTGGGCATGCTGATGATCTTCACCGGTTTGTGGAGCCTGTGGCTGCGCAAGCGCGACACCCTCTACACTTCGCGGCCGTTCCTGTACCTGGCGCTGTGGATGGGGCCGTCCGGCCTGATCGCGATCCTCGCCGGCTGGTTCACCACGGAAATCGGCCGTCAGCCATGGGTGGTCTATGGCCTGATGCGTACGGCGGATGCCTCGTCCAATCACAGCTTCATGCAGATGAGCATCACCCTGATCCTGTTTGTCGTGGTTTATTTCGCTCTGTTTGGTGCCGGTCTTGGCTACATGATGCGCCTGGTGCGCAAGGGGCCGAAGACCGACGAAGGCAAGGAAACCAACGACGGTGGCCCCGGCCAGAAACGCACGCCGGCCCGGCCGTTTTCCGCAGCCGACGACGATCACACCGACGCCGATCACAGCCTGACCAAGGAGATTTGAATCATGGGTATTGATCTTCCGCTGATCTGGGCCGTGATCATCATCTTCGGCATCATGATGTACGTGGTCATGGACGGTTTCGACCTGGGCATCGGCATTCTCTTCCCGTTCATTCCGGGCAAGACCGATCGCGATGTGATGATGAACACCGTCGCCCCGGTGTGGGACGGCAACGAGACCTGGCTGGTGTTGGGTGGTGCGGCGTTGTTCGGCGCGTTTCCGCTGGCCTATTCGGTGGTGCTCTCGGCGCTGTACCTGCCGCTGATCCTGATGTTGATCGGGCTGATCTTCCGCGGCGTGGCCTTCGAGTTCCGCTTCAAGGCCAGGGACGACAAGCGTCACCTGTGGGACAAGGCGTTCATCGGTGGCTCGGTCACCGCGACATTCTTCCAGGGCGTTGCGCTTGGCGCGTTCATCGACGGGCTGCCGGTGGTCAACCGGCAGTTCGCCGGTGGTTCACTGGACTGGCTGACACCGTTCACGATGTTCTGTGGTGCGGCGCTGGTGGTGGCGTATGCCTTGCTCGGTTGCACCTGGCTGATCATGAAGACCGAAGGCAAGTTACAGGAACAGATGCATGATCTGGCACGGCCATTGGCTTTCGTGCTGCTGGCGGTGATCGGCATCGTCAGCATCTGGACCCCGTTGGCCCACACGGATATCGCCGCTCGCTGGTTCACCATGCCGAACCTGTTCTGGTTCATGCCGGTGCCGATTCTGGTGCTGGTGACGATGTACGGCCTGATCCGTGCCGTGGCCCGCAACGCGCACTACACGCCGTTCCTGCTGACCCTGGTGCTGATCTTCCTCGGTTACAGCGGATTGGGCATCAGCCTGTGGCCGAACATCATCCCGCCGTCGATCTCGATCTGGGATGCCGCCGCGCCGCCGCAAAGCCAGGGCTTCATGCTGGTGGGCACGCTGTTCATCATCCCGTTCATCCTGGGCTACACCTTCTGGAGCTACTACGTGTTCCGCGGCAAGGTCACCCATGAAGACGGCTATCACTAGTCCTGTGCACCACGAACCTTTGTAGGAGCGAGCCTGCTCGCGATGGCGTCCTCACAGACGCCATCCACCTTAAACGGAGTAATGAGCCATGTCCGGTAAACACACCCTGCACGACATTGAAGAAGCCGAAAAAAAGCCGCTATGGCAGCGGCTCGGCTGGTTGGCCTTGATCTGGGTCGGCAGCGTGGGCGCCCTGTTCATCGTCGCCAGCCTGATGCGCCTGTTCATGAACGCGGCCGGCCTGACCACGCACTGACATCTCTCCCGTGGCCTCAGGGCACGGATTTACGACCCTCCGACCGGAGGGTTTTTTTTCTGTTACTTGCGTGCCTTGAGGATCACGAATTTCGGATTGGCCGCCACTTGCTCGACGCCACGGAACAACCGCGCCAGCTTGCTGTGGTAACCCAGGTGACGATTGCCGACGATGTACAGCGCGCCGCCCACGACCAGCGCTTCGCGGGCCTGCTGGAACATCCGCCAGGCCAGGAAGTCGCCCACCACCTGTTGTTGGTGAAACGGTGGATTGCACAGCACGACGTCAAGCGATTGCGGTTCCTGGCCGGCCAGGCCGTCACCGGCGCGTACGATCACTTCCCGTTCACCCAAGGCTGCGCGCCAGTTCTCGGACGCCGATTGCACGGCCATGAACGACTCGTCCACCAGCGTGTAGTGGGCCTCGGGGTTTTGCAGGGCGCTGGCGATGGCCAGGACGCCGTTGCCGCAACCGAGGTCGGCGACCCGCGCCGAGCCGAGGTTTTTCGGCAGGTGTGGCAAAAATGCCCGGGTGCCGATGTCCAGGCCTTCGCGGCAAAACACATTGGCGTGGTTGAGCAGTTCGATAGCCGGTTCGTCGAGTCTGTATCGCGTTGGGTAAGGCGACACCGCTGGCGTTTTGTCCTGAGCCGTGGCAATCAACAGCCGCGCCTTCTTCACCGCCAACGAGGCTTGCACGGGGCCGATGTAACGCTCCAGCAAGTCGCCCGCCGCCCGGGGCAGATGCTTGATCATGGCGGCGGCAACCACTTGGGCGCCGGGAGCCAGTTGGCCTTGCAGGCGGATCAGTTGCTCTTCCAGCAGTGCCAGGGTTTTCGGTACACGGATGAGTACGCAGTCGAACGGCCCGGCTGGGGTTTCGCTGGCGGGTACGCCCGGCACCGCATCAAACGCCAGGCCGTTGCGCACCAGGTTCTTTTCCAGACCCTGCAAGGCCAGGAACGAATCACCGCTGCTGACCACCCGCACCTTGCCCGCGAGGCTGGCCGCCAATGCGCCGAAACTGTCATTGAGCACCAATACCCGGGTGCCCGATGCCGGCTGCTGTTCGGCCAGATGATTGAGCAGGTATTCATCGGCTGCATCGAAAGCTTGCAGCGGTTCGTTCTGCTGTTCGGGCTGGCGGATCAGGTCAAGGCTGGCGAAGGGTGTTTCGAGCAATGGCATGGGGCGGGGCTCTGGGTAATCAACGGATGTCCCGCTGCCCGAAGGCGTTGGAGCGGGCGGAGCCGTCCGAGTGTACTGCGTCGTGAAGGTCTACACGCCATCACTCAGGAGGGACCGCAAATGGTACGTTTTTTTTGCCTGGATTACCCGCGGGTTTTCCCGCAGTCGGGCGCTCTCAGATGGCTCCGGACCGGGCCGCGGCGATGACTGCCGCAATCTTGTTGTTGACGCCGAACTTCTCGATAGCCCTGTGCACATGAAAATTGACCGTGCGCTCACTCAAATTGAGGATCCTGGCAATTTCATAGGCCGTCTTGCCATCGGCCGACAGTTTCAATACTTCGAGTTCCCGTCGTGACAAGGGGGGCGCTTGGGGGCGGACCGTTTTTTTCGGTTGCATCCCGAGCGCCAGAGCGTGCAAATGGCGGCTGATGAACACCGAGAACCCAAGATGCTCGTACAACTCATAGGCTGAAATCGGGCAGTGGCTTCTGGCCAGGCTGAGGATACTGCACAGACCGGTTTCCTCATCGTGTACCGCCTGGGACCAGCCATGCTGCAAACCTTGTTGCCGCAGCAACTGCCATAGCCATGGCGTCCTGGCAAAAAGCTCTTCACTCCAGAGAACAGGCAATGTTGAGTGATTGCAATGCGCTACTATCGGGTCTATTTGCGTAGCGTTGTTTTTTTCATATTGATCGTTCCACTCATGGGGAAAATTGTTCAGGTTCACTGAACTGGCGCGGGCCCCGACTGAGTTCGAAGTAATTGAAAAGCCACAAAATTTATACCCAAGGTTTCTAGCGAAGTTGAGCGCGATTCGATAGGCCGTATTGATCTCTTGCGTGTGCGCCAAGTGTTTGAGCTGTGACTCTTTCCAGATCTCCATACGGTGATCTCCATATGCTTGTTGTCCTTGTGCAATATTGGATCCGAAATCCGACACGTCACGAAGTGTAGGACAGTTCCTACGCTAGGGGTTCGACAATTTTGTTCTTTTGGCTGTTGAAAAAGTGTGGTTCAGGTTCTTAGGCGATAGATGAGTTATGAAATGCCATATGTCATTTTATAATCATGGTTGTATGCCGCATCTAATAAACGATCAGTAGTGCTTGTTAATACCACTACAATTTGTCGGTGGTTACGCTGCTTTCTTTGCGGGACACTGGGGTGTCTTTCGATTGGAGCCTTCCATGTCCGTCAGTGAAGAAAAATTTACCCGTCAGACCTTGTTCGAGGTTCATCCGCTGACCCCGAACCTGTTTACCTTGCGTGCCACCCGGGATGCAGGGTTTCGTTTTCGGGCGGGGCAGTTTGCCCGGCTGGGCGTCACCAAGGCTGACGGCAGCACGGTATGGCGCGCCTACTCCATGGTGTCCTCGCCCTTTGACGAGTTCCTCGAGTTCTTTTCCATTGTCGTACCGGGCGGTGAGTTCACCAGCGAGCTGAGTCGGCTAGGGGTTGATGATGCATTGCTGGTCGACCGCCAGGCCTTCGGTTACCTGACGCTGGACCGGTTTGTCGATGGGCGCGATCTGTGGTTGTTATCCACAGGCACGGGCATCGCGCCGTTCCTGTCGATACTTCAGGATTTCGAAGTCTGGGAGCGATTCGAGCGGATCATCCTGGTCTACAGCGTTCGCGAAGCCCGGGAACTGGCTTATCAGGAGCTGATCGCTGGGCTGGCCAAGCGTGAGTATCTGGCGGAGTACGCCCATAAACTGCGGTTGATCACCACGGTCACTCGTGAACGGCATCCCGGCTCGTTGAACGGGCGGATTACCACGCTGATTGAGAACGGCGAGCTGGAGCGCACCGCGGGTGTTGCGCTGACGCCCGAGCACTCACGGGTCATGCTGTGCGGCAATCCGCAGATGATCGATGACACGCGCAAGCTGCTTAAGCAGCGGGACATGCACTTGAGCCTCAGCCGGCGGCCCGGTCAGGTGGCGGTGGAAAACTTCTGGTAAGAAAAACGGCGCCTCGTAGGCGCCGTTTTTTTGCTAATGCCGTCAAGGCCGGTTGTTCTGGGCCTTGAGCAAGTCGCGGATTTCGCCCAGCAACTCTTCTTCCTTGGTTGGAACCGGCGGCAGGCTAGGGGCCACGGCCTCTTCGCGCTTCAGGCGGTTAATGGCCTTGACGCCCATGAAGATCGCGAAGGCGACAATGACAAAGTCGATGATGGTCTGGATGAATTTGCCATAGGCCAGCACCACCGCCGGAGCGGCGCCCTCCGCTGCCTTGAGCGTTATGGCCAGATCACTGAAGTCCACGCCACCGATCAGCATCCCGATGGGAGGCATGACCAGGTCACCGACTAACGAGGTGACGATCTTGCCGAAGGCCGCGCCGATGATGATGCCGACAGCCATGTCGACCACGTTGCCTTTGACCGCGAAGGCCTTGAACTCATTTAGCACGCCCATAGGTTATTTCCTTGTTACAGATGAGGTTGATGAACGCAGTGTAAATCAGCAAGTCGCATTTTGCTCGAATCAACGGGCCTGCCGTGCTTGCCTGCAATCGCCAGCGGATGGTGTCGAAAAATTCACCGATTGATCCCGTCTGTGGGCAGTCAGGCCTTGCGCAGTGTTTTGCATGCGATGTTTTTTCAGCGAAATGGCTTTGTTTGTGTGAGCGAGCCAAGGTTGCGGTCGGGGACGTTAAAGTTGGTCAGGCAGTTGTAGCGACATGAACTGTTTCGTTAATTTTTTGGGGTGTCTAACAGGTGCCGAGTTTCCCTGAATTAATCACTGTGCTGTGTGTACGTGTTTTCGGAGTTGTGCATTAAGTATGTAAATGAACAAAGTTTGTATAAGTTTTCAGGGTTTCAGTCAGGCATGTCTTTGGAGTTTGTTGGTTATGTTGAGCGGAAAACTTATACAAGGTTTTGTTTGGTGGGTGAATATCAATATACATGTTTTTGTTGGGGGTATTTGAAGTCATCAAAAAGGGTTGAGAAGTATCTGGCTGCACTCGTGCGCTTCAGCTGAGCTATCATCGCGTTTTTTTTCCGGGAGTTCCGATGGCCAAGGCCAAGCGCATGTACGGCTGCACCGAGTGCGGCTCAACCTTCCCCAAATGGGCCGGCCAGTGCGGTGAGTGCGGGGCCTGGAACACGCTCACCGAAACCATGGTGGAAAGCGGCGGGGCAGCCGCCCCCAGCGGTCGTACCGGCTGGGCCGGCCAGCAGGCGCAGATCAAGACCCTGGCCGAAGTCAGCGTCGAAGAAATTCCACGCTTCTCCACCGCTTCCAGCGAGCTCGACCGGGTTCTGGGGGGCGGTCTGGTGGATGGCTCGGTGGTGCTGATCGGTGGCGACCCCGGCATTGGCAAGTCGACCATTCTGTTGCAAACCTTGTGCAACCTCGCCAAGAGCATGCCGGCGCTGTACGTCACCGGTGAGGAATCCCAGCAGCAAGTGGCCATGCGTGCGCGGCGCCTGGGGTTGCCTCAGGATCAACTGCGGGTCATGACTGAAACCTGCATCGAAGCCATCATCGCCACGGCCCGTCAGGAAAAGCCCAAGGTGATGGTGATCGACTCGATCCAGACGATCTTTACCGAGCAACTGCAATCGGCACCGGGCGGTGTATCCCAGGTTCGAGAAAGCGCGGCGTTGCTGGTGCGTTATGCCAAACAGAGCGGCACGGCGATTTTCCTGGTGGGCCACGTCACCAAGGAAGGCGCGCTGGCTGGCCCTCGGGTGCTGGAGCACATGGTCGATACCGTGCTGTATTTCGAAGGCGAGTCCGACGGGCGCCTGCGCCTGCTGCGAGCGGTGAAGAACCGTTTCGGTGCAGTCAATGAACTGGGCGTGTTCGGCATGACCGACAAGGGCCTTAAAGAAGTCTCCAACCCTTCGGCGATTTTTCTGACCCGTGCCCAGGAAGAAGTCCCGGGTAGCGTAGTGATGGCAACCTGGGAAGGCACGCGGCCGATGCTGGTGGAGGTACAGGCGCTGGTGGACGACAGTCACCTGGCCAACCCCCGTCGGGTCACACTGGGGCTGGATCAGAACCGGCTGGCGATGTTGCTGGCGGTGCTGCACCGTCACGGCGGCATTCCGACCCATGACCAGGACGTGTTTCTCAACGTGGTCGGCGGGGTCAAGGTGCTGGAAACGGCGTCCGACCTGGCGTTGATGGCGGCGGTGATGTCCAGTTTGCGCAACCGGCCGTTACCCCACGATCTGCTGGTATTCGGAGAGGTCGGACTTTCCGGCGAGGTGCGCCCGGTGCCGAGCGGTCAGGAACGCTTGAAAGAAGCTGCCAAGCACGGCTTCAAGCGGGCCATCGTGCCCAAGGGCAATGCGCCGAAGGAGGCGCCGGCGGGGTTGCAGATCATTGCTGTCACGCGTCTGGAGCAGGCACTGGACGCGCTATTCGAGTGACTAACAGACGAAACACAAACCCTGTAGGAGTGAGCCTGCTCGCGATTTCGGTGTGTCAGCCAGCAGTAATGTGACTGTCAGATTGCAATCGCGAGCAGGCTCGCTCCTACAGGGGAATCCGATGATGGCTAGATTTCGATCAGGGCGCCCAGCTCTCGCTCGAGCTCAGCCTCATCCGCCAGGTTGAGCTCGATCAATCGCCGCAGGCGCTCGATGGACTCCAGGCTGATGTGCAGGCAGACAAACCCGAGTTGACCATGGTCGTCGTGGGCCAGTTGCACATCCATGGTGATGTCGGCCTCTTCGCTCAGATGAATGTCGACCAGGAAATCCTGCTGCGGATTGCTCCGCCACGGATCGGGTCGCTCGATCAGCAAGCCCTTTAGCGACAGATCAATCAACTTCACCGTCCAAGTGGACTCGCCCTGACTCAGCTCGGTTCGGGCATCGAACGCAATACGTTTGAAGCGGCGACGTTCGGCAGGGTGCTCGCTCATGGCGCGATCCTCGGAAATGTACGCTGACTATAGACCCGCATGATCAGAGGCTGCCAGCGCGTGCAGGTGTCTAGACCAATGTCGGGGTATGGTCTTTGCCGTCAGGAGCGCTAAACTCGGGGTGGCTGTCTTTCTTGTCCACTCTGGCTGGAATAATAAAATGAAAAATAATAATAGCCCGCTACGCCATTTGCCTTGGCTGGTGCTGGCAATCGTAGGTGCGTGCGCCCTGGGTGTAGTGGCATTGCGCCGAGGCGAGGCAATCAACGCCTTGTGGATTGTGGTCGCTGCCGTGGCCATCTATCTGGTCGCCTACCGCTACTACAGTCTGTTCATCGCTAACAATGTCATGCAACTCGATGCGCGGCGGGCCACTCCCGCTGTGCTCAATAATGACGGTCTGGACTACGTTCCAACCAACAAGCACATCCTGTTCGGTCACCACTTCGCGGCCATCGCCGGCGCGGGGCCTTTGGTCGGTCCGGTGTTGGCAGCGCAGATGGGCTACCTGCCCGGCACGCTGTGGCTGATTGCCGGCGTGGTGCTGGCCGGTGCCGTTCAGGACTTCATGGTCCTGTTCATGTCCACCCGCCGCAACGGTCGTTCCCTGGGCGACATGGTCCGCGAAGAAATGGGCCGCATCCCCGGCACCATCGCGCTGTTCGGCTGCTTCCTGATCATGATCATCATCCTTGCGGTGCTGGCGCTGATCGTGGTGAAAGCCCTGGCCGAGAGCCCGTGGGGGATTTTCACGGTGATGGCGACCATCCCGATCGCGATGTTCATGGGCATCTACATGCGCTACATCCGCCCGGGCCGCATCGGCGAAATTTCGGTGATCGGCGTGCTGTTGCTGCTTGGTTCGATCTGGCTCGGCGGGCAGATTGCCGCGGATCCGGTGTGGGCCAAGGCGTTCAGCTTTACCGGTATCCAGATCACCTGGATGTTGATCGGTTACGGTTTTGTTGCAGCGGTGTTGCCGGTGTGGCTGATCCTGGCGCCCCGTGACTACCTCTCCACCTTCCTGAAAATCGGCACCATCGTCGCCCTGGCCATCGGCATCCTGGTGACCATGCCCGAGCTGAAAATGCCGGCCCTGACCCAGTTCGTCGACGGCACCGGTCCGGTATGGAAGGGCGGTCTGTTCCCGTTCCTGTTCATCACCATCGCCTGTGGCGCGGTATCGGGTTTCCATGCGCTGATCTCCTCCGGGACCACGCCGAAACTGCTGGATAACGAAACCAACGCCCGCTACATCGGTTACGGCGGCATGCTGATGGAGTCCTTCGTGGCGATCATGGCCATGGTTGCCGCTTCGGTGATTGAGCCTGGCGTGTACTTCGCCATGAACAGCCCGGCGGCCGTGGTCGGCGGTGATGTGGTGGCGGTTGCGACAGCCGTCAGCAACTGGGGCTTCGCCATTACCCCGGAAGCGCTGCAAGCGGTGGCCCACGACATCGGTGAAACCACCATTCTGGCCCGTGCCGGTGGTGCGCCGACCCTGGCAGTCGGTATCGCGCAGATCCTGCACAGCGTTCTGCCGGGCGAGAACACCATGGCGTTCTGGTACCACTTCGCGATCCTGTTCGAAGCGCTGTTCATCCTGACCGCGGTCGACGCCGGTACACGTGCCGGGCGTTTCATGCTGCAGGACTTGCTCGGCTCCTTCGTCCCGGCGCTGAAACGTACCGAATCCTGGACCGCCAACCTGATTGCCACCGCCGGTTGTGTGGCCATGTGGGGCTGGTTGCTGTACCAGGGCGTGATCGATCCATTGGGTGGCATCAACACCCTGTGGCCGCTGTTCGGTATCTCTAACCAGATGCTGGCCGGTATCGCGTTGATGCTCGGCACCGTCGTGCTGATCAAGATGAAGCGCCAGCGGTATGTCTGGGTCACCATGTTGCCGGCGGTGTGGCTGTTGATCTGCACCACGACAGCGGGCTTCATCAAGCTGTTCGACGCCAACCCGGCGATCGGCTTCCTGGCCCTTGCGAAGAAATACAGCGATGCCCTGGCCAACGGCCAGATCCTCGCCCCGGCCAAGGACATCACCCAGATGCAGCACGTGATCTTCAACGCCTACACCAACGCGACGCTGACCGCGCTGTTCCTGTTCGTGGTGTTCAGCATCCTGTTCTATGCACTCAAGGTCGGTATTGCCGCCTGGGGTAAAAAAGAGCGTACGGATAAAGAATCGCCATTCCAGGCGCTGCCGGATGCGTAATCAGAGGATTGCAGCATGTTCAATGACCTGAGTCGCCTCGGTAAATACCTCGGTCAGGCCGCGCGCCTGATGGTCGGCATGCCCGACTACGACAACTACGTCGAGCATATGCAGACCAAACACCCGGACAAACCGGTGATGGACTACGAGGCGTTCTTCCGCGAGCGTCAGGAAGCCCGTTACGGTGGCAAGGGTGGGCCCAAGTGCTGTTGATCCGGTTGTCGGATTAACAGCAATACCTGTGGGAGCGAGCTTGCTCGCGATGGCGGACTGTCAATCAACAGTGATGTTGAATGTTAAGCCGCTATCGCGAGCAAGCTCGCTCCCACATTTGTTTTGTGTTGTTTATCAGTTTTGTGAAACAGGAGATCAATTTTGTCCTCTCCCATCCCGGTCACGATCCTCAGCGGCTTCCTCGGCGCCGGCAAGACCACCCTGTTGCGTCATCTGCTCAAGGCCGAGCACGGTCTGAAAATTGCGGTGATCGAGAACGAATTCAGCGATGCCGGTATCGATACCCAGCTGTTGGGCGATGAGCCGGTACAAGTGATGACACTGTCCAATGGCTGTGTCTGTTGCACCATCCACACGGACCTGACCAAAGCGCTTTATCTGTTGCTCGAGCGTCTGGACCAGGGCGACATCGCCTTCGACCGCCTGGTGATCGAATGCACCGGCCTGGCCGATCCGGCACCGGTGGCACAAACCTTTTTCATCGACGAAGAGCTGCGTGAGCGCTATATCCTCGACGGCATCATCACCCTGGTGGACGCGGCACATGCCGACTTGCACCTGACCCAGACCATCGCCCAGGCGCAGGTCGGATTCGCCGACCGCTTGCTGGTGAGCAAACGCGACCTGGTGGACGAGCCGACCTTCACCGCGTTGAGCGAACGCCTGACCCGTATCAACCGCCGTGCGCCGATCCGCGTGGTCGACCACGGCAAGATCGACCTGGCCGAGTTACTCGATGTGCGCGGCTTCAACCTCAACGCCGACCTCGGTGGCGGCGTGAGTTTGCGCCCGGTCAGCCGGGCCCCATCCATCGACCGCATTTCCAGCCTGGTGCTGCGCACTGAAAAGCCGCTGGATATCGACAGGCTCAGCGAGTTCATGAATGAACTGCTGGAAGACCATGGCAAGCAACTGCTGCGCTACAAAGGCGTGTTGAATATCCTCGGCGAATCGCGTCGCATGGTGTTTCAGGGGGTGCTGAAACTTTATGGTTTCGACTGGGATACCGAGTGGGCGGAAGACGACGTGCGCGAGAGTGTGATCGTGTTCATTGCCGATGATTTGCCGGAAGAGAAGATTCGCGCGGGTTTTGCTCGGGTGGCGGCGGATTAAAGTCAGACATTGCAGTGAGCCTTGAGTCGCATCGCGAGCAGGCTCGCTCCCACATTTGAAGTGCAGTTCCCTATGGGGGCGATCCTGCTCGCGAAAGCGGTTTAACCTGCGGCACAGTTTTGGCCCAGTGCCGATGCAGGGTTCAACAACAAATCTTCCAGATAATCCAGATGCCGATTGAGCACGACTTGCGCCGTCGCGGCATCTCCTCGCTCCAGCGCATCCAGCATCTCCATGTGCTCCACGTAATAATCCTTCTGCTGCAGGTCAAACTGCGCAATCGCCAACGAAGTCAGCGGTACCAGGCTCTCAAGAAAATGCGCTAGTGGTGCATTTCCCGCCATTTGTGCCAACTGCAAATGAAACTCTACCGACAAGCGAATCGCCCGGCCATGTTCGGCGCATTGACGCTCGTTGTCGACCAGTGTCCGCAGGCGCTTCAAGCCTTGCGCGCAGGGTCGCTGGCAGGCCAGCCGCACCAGCATGACCTCGGCCAGACGCCGGGCATGCAGTGTTTGCCGGGTCTGCTCGACATCAAGTTCAGCGACGCGGGGACGATGGTTGACGCGAAGGATGATGACCTGCTGATGGGACAGTCGCGTCAGCACGTCACGCATGTCGCTGCGCCTTGCACCGAACATCTGCGCCAGGCTTTCTTCGGTAAAGCGGCTGGCCGAATGGATGCGCTGTTCGAAAATGGCGTCCAGGACCCGCGAATACAGATCATCCACCGAAGGGCGGACGGGCAGGGTAGCGAGCGTTTGTGGCGAGGCGTAGTTGTTCATGGCCAATCTCCAGTTCGAAGAGGTTTCAACTGCCGAGGTTGTCTTCCGGAATGTTCAGTTCGATGCCCATGCGCTGGCCTTCGCGCAAAATGTGCCGACGCATCTCGACGCTGGCCTGGGCGCTGTTCTTGCTGCGGATCGCCCGCACCACGGCTTCGTTTTCTTCTAGGCGTTCAGCCAGATGCTCCGGGGAGTTGCGCAACACTTCGGCGCTTTGCTTGAGGGCATTGCTGGTTTGCTGGACCACGCTCTGGAAGATCGGGTTCGACGTCAGCGTGAACAGCTCCTCGTGGAACGCGATGTAGGCGCTGACGCCGGCTTCACTGTCATTGGCCTCCAGGGCTTCGCGCATGTCCATCAGGGTCAGGCGCAGTTGCCCGACTTCCTTGCTGCTGATGGACTGGGCCACGAGACCGACTATGAACGGCTCCAGGGTGTAGCGCAGTTGCAGCACGTCTTCCAGGCTCGCTGCGGCCACCGCGCTGTCGTGGGACTGGCCATCGCTGAGGCTGGCCTCGAGCACGACGACGCCTTTGCCCGGCATCGAACGCACCAGGCCAAGGGTTTCCAGGACGATGACCGCCTCACGCAGGCTCGGGCGGCTGATACCCAGTTGTTCGGCCAGTTCACGTTGCCCCGGCAGCATTTCGCCGGAGCGCCACTGACCTCGGGCCAAAGCGGCCCGAAGTTTTTCCACGACTGAAGTTACAACGGTCGACGAGGTAATCACTGTTCGCTCCATGAGCATCTAAAAGGGGTGAAGGTGTGCCGGCCAAGGCGAGGCCGGCACACCGTTGATTCAGAATTCCTGCTGATGCGCCGGTGCGACCGGTTTTCTCGGCTGGAAGGTATAACCCGCCTGGCCCGAAAGTACCTTGTTCGCCCGCTGCACATCGATGTCCTTTTCCCACCGCGCAATGGCGACGGTCGCCACACAGTTGCCGATCAGGTTGGTCAGCGCCCGGCCGATGCCCATGAACCAGTCCACGGCCAGTACCAGCACCAGACCCACCACCGGAATGGCCGGAATGGCCGTCAGGGTGGCCGCCAGAATCACCAGCGCCGAGCCCGGAATACCGTGGGCCCCCTTGGAGGTGATCAACGATACCAACAGAATCGTCAGCAGGTCGGTCATTGCCAGCGGCGTGCCGGTGGCATTGGCGATGAACACGATGGCCAGGGTCAGGTAGATCGAGAAACCGTCGAGGTTGAACGAGTAACCCGTTGGAATCACCAGACCGACCGTCGAGCTGCCGATGCCCAGATGCTCAAGCTTGCGCATGATTTGTGGCAGCACGGCGTCGGACGAAGCGGTGCCCATGACGATCAGCAGTTCTTCGCGCAGGTATTTGAGCAATGGCCACATTTTCAGGCCGGAGAGGCGCATCACCAGGCCGAGAATCAGCGTCACGAAAGCTACGCAGGTCAGGTAGAAGAGGCCGACCAGGCTGCCCAGGTGCTGCAGTGAGTCCAGGCCATATTTGCTGGTGGTGAAGGCGATCGCACCGAACACACCGATCGGCGCCAGGCGCACGATCATGCCCATGATGCGGAAAATCACGTGGCTGAGTTCATTGATCAGCCGCGAAATACCCGATGCCGCCTCGCCCACCAGATTCAGCGCACTGCCGAACAGCACGGAGAACAGCAGGACCTGCAGGATGTTGTTATCGGCAAAGGCACCGATCACCGACGTCGGTATCAGGTCCATCAGGAACTGCGTGGTGGTGTGCATGTGCTGGCCGCGCTGGGCAATGTCGCCCATGTCGGCTGCGGAAAGCTGCTCCAGGTGAATGTTCGCGCCGCTTCCGATGCCGGTGCTGAAGGCGAACACCAGGCCGATCACCAGGGCGATGGTGGTCAACACTTCGAAGTAGATCACCGATTTGAGGCCGATACGGCCGACCTTCTTCAGGTCGCCGGCACCGCTGATGCCGCTGACCACTACGCAAAACACAATCAAGCCAATGAGCATTTTGATCAGCTTGATAAAACCGTCACCGAGCGGTTTGAGCTGAGCGGAGTATTCGGGAAGGGTCAGCCCGCAGACGATGCCGAGCACCAGTCCGAGAACCACTTGGAGGAAGATTGAACGCGAGCACCATCTGAGCATGGGAGGAATCCTGGTCGGTGTCCTGGCTGCCGTGTGCGGAACACATCAGATTCAGGACTTAATTATTGTGGTCTTACCGGTATGTCCAGTGCAGGCGCAGTCTACGCTCGGTTTTTTCCGAAATACAAGTGAAAATCTAAAAATTGGCATGACCGGTCTGACCAGTTGCGCGATGCATCACGATCCAGTGAAAAATACGGATGAAAAAAGCCCAGCCATTACTGGCCAGGCTTTCTCGTGCTACGGGCAGACTGGTTAACCATGATGCGCAGGCGGTATTCGCGCAGCGACTTCCCCTAATAAGGCACATTGCGTTGAAGGATGTTCAGTTTGAAGTCCAGGATGCTCGAGCTGCGGGTTGCGTTGGTCCGAATGAATGTCCCGACCTTGGGGTCATATTTATTGCGGCTCAGACCCGCCCGCAGAAGGTGACCCCCTCGCGTCTGTATCCTGATGGTGGGTGTGTCGTTATCGAGTTGATCCAGCGTGATGATTTTGCCTCTTGCATCCAGCAAGTTGAAAGTCGTCTGGTCGCCATCGTTCGTTGCATAAGCATTCAAGAAATCTTTCTCCTCTCTACTTACTGTCATGTAGTAATACTCGCCTGGAGTGAATATATAGAGGGTGTAATAGTCGTCGAGACACCTGAAGTAAAATTTCAGTGCGTCGCTGGGGATGTCAGGCTTCAAGAAGAGGTAGTTGGAAACATCGATATAATGAGAGAACGTAAACGCTTCGTAGTCAGGGCGTGGAGTTGTGATTTTTTTGCGGTACGTCAACTTTGGAAAATGAGGGCGGCCATAGCGAGTGCTGAGAGTTGCAATGAATGATTTTTCCTGGTCAGTGCTCATGTTTGTACCTGAAGGTTTTGAGTATTGGTGGATAGGCGCTGTTCCTGCAGCGGGAATAACGTGCGAGCGATGTTTGTGCTGTGTGTCAGACTTCGTTCGGATCACTCAGGAACGATGCATTGCGCTCGATGATTCGCAACTTGAATACCATGCCTTTATCATCAATTTCGGCCAGATAGCTATAAGGCGCACCCCTGCGACGGATGCTGCCGATTTGCTTCGAGTGACGAACCTTGAGCCGGAGTCGCTGGATATCACTGCCCATGTCTTCCAGGGTGATGATCCGGTTTTCCAGGTTCAGGAGGTTGAACGATGTGGTGTCGCTGCCAGCGGGAAGAAATGCACCTAGAACCCCGGCAAAATCCTTGCTCACGCAATGCCCTGTGTAAGTGGTATGGGAGCGGATATAAAGGTGGTAGTAATCATCTGTACAACGAAAGTAAATCGTGATCGGCACAGCGTTGTGGACTTCCTGTACAGGACGACGGCCTAGCAGATGAGAATCGTCCCGTGGTGTTGGTGCTCCGGTGTAAAAACCGCCAGAGAACAATGAGTCGTTGCGTATGGCGGGCGTGCCATGTAATGAACCTAGGAAGTCAACATGTTGATTGTCCAGTTCCAATGTTGCTATGAAAGACTTTTGTCTGTTTGTAGTCATTAATTCATCCTTGAATTTTATGAGTTGTTTTTTAGCGTGGGGTGTTGCTTTCGATGTTGTCAGTGCAACCAGGTGCGTGTGGGAAGTTGTGAGTCAGAAAGTGCTGGCTGGCAAATATAGTTGGTTGGTTATTTTGTTGTTGTTTTTGTGAGCTAACAGTAACAGTTAATTATCTGTTTCAGGCAGTTTTTTGGAGGGGGTTATTGTTTCAGGTTTTGAGTGTTGAACGCAGAACAACGGCACCAGATATATTTCCGGCGTGTGAGGACATTAGTGCAGACGAAAAAAAACCGGCCAATCAATTGGCCGGTTTTTCATGCTGCGGATTTAGCGGGGCTGATTAAGCGCCGTATACCGGCAGCTTCTTGCAGATGGCCTTGACCTTCTCACGAACGGCATCGATCACCGCTTCGTTATTCAGGTCAGCCAGGATGTCGCAGATCCAGCCGGCCAGTTCCTTGCACTCTGCTTCCTTGAAGCCACGAGTGGTCACTGCCGGGGTGCCGAAGCGCAGGCCGGAGGTGACGAACGGGGAGCGTGGATCGTTTGGCACGGAGTTCTTGTTCACGGTGATGAACGCTTTGCCCAGCGCGGCATCGGCGTCTTTACCGGAGATTTCCTGCTTGATCAGCGACAGCAGGAACAGGTGGTTCTGAGTACCACCGGAAACCACGTCGAAACCGCGCTCGATGAACACGCTGGCCATGGCCTGGGCGTTCTTCACCACTTGTTGCTGGTAAGCCTTGAACTCAGGCTGCAGCGCTTCCTTGAAGCAGATCGCCTTGGCCGCGATCACGTGCTCCAGCGGGCCGCCCTGGGCGCCCGGGAATACGGCGGAGTTCAGCTTCTTCTCGATGTCGGCGTTGGCGCGAGCCAGGATCAGGCCGCCACGTGGACCGCGCAGGGTCTTGTGGGTGGTGGTGGTCACGACGTCAGCGAATGGAACCGGGTTCGGGTAGACACCAGCGGCGACCAGGCCGGCCACGTGGGCCATGTCGACGAACAGGTAGGCACCTACCTTGTCGGCGATTGCACGGAAGCGCGGGAAGTCGAGGATCTGCGAGTAGGCAGAGAAACCGGCCACGATCATTTTCGGCTTGTGCTCAACGGCCAGGCGCTCGACTTCGTCGTAGTCGATCAGGCCGTTGGCGTCGATGCCGTACTGGATGGCGTTGTACAGCTTGCCCGAAGACGAAACGCTGGCACCGTGGGTCAGGTGACCACCGTGGGCCAGGCTCATGCCCAGGATGGTGTCGCCAGCCGACAGCAGGGCCAGGTAAACGGCGCTGTTGGCTTGCGAACCGGCGTGCGGCTGAACGTTGGCGTAGTCGGCACCGAACAGCTCTTTTGCTCGATCAATTGCAAGCTGCTCGACGACGTCGACGTACTCGCAACCACCGTAGTAGCGCTTGCCCGGGTAGCCTTCGGCGTACTTGTTGGTCAGTACCGAGCCTTGAGCTTCCATCACCGCTGGGCTGGTGTAGTTTTCCGAAGCGATCAGCTCGATGTGTTCTTCCTGACGCTGAGCTTCTTGCTCCATGGCGGCAAAAAGGTCGGCGTCGTACTTGGCAATAGTCAAATCACGGCTGAACATGGCGGTCCTCAAGGATCGGGGGCGGAAAAGGGAGGCATTCTAACCCAATGGGTTTTAGATGGCATATGAAACGGCATCATGTCGCAGACAAGTGGCATTCACGGTGCGCGGCTGAATATTCGGACACAAATTATCCCTGAAGCGCGGAGCCGAGATGGGCATCCTTGTTTTTTTGCGGGGCACACCCTGTTCTGGAAGCCTGGATGAAGACTTGAGCTGACGAACGTCTTGCCCCTGAACGCTGGACAGGAGGCCGATGGATGATGCCCGTGACCGATCAGATGCCTACCACGCCTGTTTCCGCGCAGGCTTGCCCATGTCGTTGGATAGCCCTTGTATGGGCCATCGTGTTGGCTTGCATGATGCCCGGCTCGACGTACGCCTTGGCTAATGCCCCTGTGCTGCTGGACAGTTCCGTCGGGCAGTTTGCAATTGAGCCGGCCACGTTGGCCATTTCGCTCACGACTTCACAAGGCAAGCGCCTGGCGCTGGCGTCCCCGGCGTTCAGCGGCGGCACGGTGGAGCGGCTGTCGGATCGCGAATGGCAAGTGATTGCAGGTGCGGCCCGGTACAAGGTCACGGCCAGTATCGAGCTTGGTGCGTTGCGGGTGTCAGTCCGGTCACGAGGTCCATCGGTCTTGAACTGGCCTCGGACTGCGGATCCCGGGGCCATCAAGGCCTACGCATTTCCTTTTGGCGAGGGCAGTTATGTGCCGGCGGACGACCCCGGGTGGCTTGACTGGATGGTGCGTCGTTACGAGCCGGAAAGTGTGCTGAGTATTCTTTCCATGCCGTTCTGGACGGAGCTGCGAGAGGGGCTTTCCGTGACCTGGCTGTTGGAGACACCCCTGGATACAACGTTTGATGTCGAACGCAGGGCTGATCGGGCACGACCTGGCTTTACTCACCGTTTCTCCTCTCTATCCCCTGATGCCGCTTATACCCTGCGATTTGTGCCCGGCCCGCCGGACCCGTTGGCGGGGGCGCGTGGATACCGGCAGTGGCTGCAGGCAAACGGCCAGTTTGTCTCCTTGAACGACAAGATTGCCGCGACGCCCGAGGTCGCCCGGTTAGGAGGGGCGTCCCATATCTATCTATGGGGCAACGATCCGCTGAAAGTCGCGGACATCGTTCAATGGCGAGCGTTTCTGGAACAGTTCCAGCGTCAGCAAGGCGATGACACGCAACTGGCGGGGCGTCTGTGGAAGGCGCTTGATGATGAAAAGCGCAAAGCCGTCGAGAAGGCGTTCAAGGCGGCTGCCAGGAACCCGGGTGATATTGAGCCATGGCTGAAAAGAGAGGTGGTTCGAGCGCTCAACGCGGCACTGTTGAAGGTGATTGCCCGTCCCGAAGTGACACCGCTGTCGGGCGGGCATGACCCAGGTGGTGAAGTGGCGTGGGCACGGGATATGAGCGTCGCCATGGAGCAGGCCTTCGGTCCGCTGTTGGCCCCCGCCCGACGTTGGGGAGGCGGTCTGTCGACCGACCTGGTCAGCGCGCTGCAATCGGCTGGATTGCGCCGTGCCTGGCTGGGTGTCAGTGAGTGGCGAACGGCGCTTTGGCACCCTGAAGCCATTGAACAAGCCAAGGCGGCGGGTTACCTGGTCGGCGTCTACGATAGCTATGGCAGCGCCCACCCCTCAAAACTTACGGCAACCTGGTCTACCGCGCAGATGGGCGATGAGTTGGCGAATGCCGGTTACCGGGATCAAAACGGCCAACCCGCCATCGGTTTTGCCGGACGTGGGGTGTATGTCAGCGCTCGTGCAGCCCATGACTATGCTCGAAAACGCATCGATGCGATTGCAGAAAACGCTGGGCTCAACAGCTATTTCCTGGATGTGGATGGCGCCGGCCCACCGCGCGAGGACTATACGCCCGGCCGCGAGACCAGTGAATCGCAGGACAGTCAGAGCGTGCGCCAGAGGCTCGCTTATCCTGCCCGGGCATTTGGCCTGGTGACCGGAACGGAAGGCGGGTTGTCCTGGTACGCCCCGCAGTTCGCGTTTGCCCAGGGCATGACGACGCAGCCCTTCGCCTGGATGGATCCTGATATGAAGGATTCACGCTCGCCGTACTATCGAGGCCGTTACTGGCCCGACGAAACGCCCAGTCTTTACTTCAAGCCTGTACCGCTCAAGCCTTCGATCGCCCGTTATGTGCGCTCGCCACGGTTTCGCCTGCCGCTTTATCAGATCGCCTTGCATGACAGCGTCGTGACAACCCATCACTGGGAGTACGGCTCATTGAAGTTCAGCAATGACTGGGAGGCGACGGCGCTCCTGCAATTGTTGTACATGGTGCCGCCGCTTTATCACCTCGCCGATGAAGTGCTCGATCGTGATCTGCCGGTGATCGCAGCCTATGACCGAATCTTCCGCCCGCTGCACGAGCGACTGTTCAGAGTGGCGATGGCGGACTTCAAGGTGTTGTCGACAGATCGCGCGCTCCAGCAATCAAGCTATGCGGATGGAACGCGCATCACCGTGAACTTCAGCAGCGGGCCGATGGTGGCGCAAGGTACGACGCTGCCTGCGCTCTCTGCCCGTGTCGAAGAACCTGGGCAACCGGTGCGAGTGCATGAAATGAGTACGGTGTTCAAGGCGCGTTGAGCTGGTTGGGAAGCGCTTAATCAAACATGAACAATGCATCGTTACTGTATTGGGCCTCGAACCGATTGGCCGGCATCGGCCGTCCGAACAGGTAACCCTGCACCTCGTCGCAACCGTGTTCCCTCAGGAAATCCAGCTGCTCATGGGTTTCCACGCCTTCAGCGATCACCGCCAGGTTGAGGCTGTGGGCCATGGCAATGATTGCCCGGGCAATTTGTGCGTCCTGCTCGCCGCTGGGCAGGCCATCGACAAAGGTGCGGTCGATCTTCAGAACGTCGATCGGGAATTGCTTGAGGTAATTGAGCGATGAATAACCGGTACCGAAATCGTCGACTGCAATGCTCAGGCCGAGGTTTTTCAGGCCGTCGAGGATCTGCATCGCCTCGCTGACTTCGCGCATCAGGATACTTTCGGTCAGTTCCAGTTCCAGGCATGCCGGCGGCAGGCCGGTTTCCTTGAGGATGGTGGCAATTCGCGTGCCGAGCTGACCATCGGAGAACTGCCGCGCCGAGATGTTCACCGACACCTTCGGCACCCGTACCCTGGCCTGATGCCAGGCCTTGAGTTGGCGGCAGGCTTCGCTGATCACCCAGTCGCCGACATCCACCACCAGCCCGAGCTCTTCGAGCACCGGGATGAAATCCCCTGGCGGCACCAGCCCGCGGCGTGGATGACGCCAGCGCAACAGCGCCTCGGCGCCGGTCAGGCGCTTGCCGTCACCGCTGAACTGCGGCTGGTAATACAGCACGAATTCGTTCTGTTCCAGGGCATGGCGCAAGTCGCTTTCCAGCTCCAGTCGCTCCAGCGCACTGGCGTTCATGTCCGCCTGATAGAACTGGAAGTTGTTCTTGCCACGCTCCTTGGCGTGGTACATCGCGGTGTCGGCGTTCTTCATCAACTGGCTGAGTTCGTTGCCGTCCTGCGGACTCAGGGCGATGCCGATACTGGCCGTGACGAAGAACTCGCGACCTTCGAGTACGAAGGGTTTCACCAGGCTGGCAAGAATCTGTTCGGCCACATGGATCGCCCGGTTCAGGGCGATTTCACGGTTGGCTCGCGGTTGCAGGAGCAAGGTGAATTCGTCACCGCCCATGCGCGCCACGGTGTCGTCATCGGCGACGCAACCGAGCAGGCGCGTGGCCATTTCCTTGAGCATGCGGTCGCCGGCGGCGTGGCCCAGGGAGTCGTTGATCGGCTTGAAGCGGTCGAGGTCGAGGAACATCAGCACCACCCACGACTTCTGCCGTTCGGCCGATTGCAGTGCCGTGTGCAGGCGATCCTGGAACAGCGAACGGTTGGGCAGGTGGGTCAGGGCATCGTAGTAGGCGAGGCGGTGAATCCGCTGCTCGCTGGCCTTGCGCTCACTGATGTCGCTGAAGAAACACACATAACTGGCCAGGTCGCCTTCATCGTCGAGCACGGCGGTGATCCCGACCCAGGCCGGGTAATGCTCGCCATTACGGCGCTTGAGCCAGACTTCGCCTTCCCAGGTGCTGTGCTGGCCCAATTGCTTGAGCACGTAACGCAGATGGGCTTCCTGCTGGTCGTCGACCGTCAGCATGTTCGGCAACTGGTCGAGGACCTGCTCCATGGCGTAACCGCTGACACGACTGAAGGCTTCGTTGGCCTGGACGATGTAGCCGGCCGGGTCGGTGATCAGGATCGCCGAGGTCGAGTGTTCGAATACCGTGGCGGCCATGCGCAGGTCTTTTTCGGCCCGGCGTTGCTGGCTGATGTCGCGGCCGACGCCGAGCACGCCTTCGAACGTGCCGTGTTCGTCCCAGACCAATACCAGGCGCAGTTCGATCGGGATCTTGCGCCCGTCGGCCCGCAGGCAATCGAACAGGAACAGCTGGGTTTGCACCTGGCTGCGCAGCAACGCCAGTTGGTCCGGTTGATCCAGCGCTTTGCTGACCCGGTCCATCAGGTGGTAGATGCCGGTCAGTTGTTGCGGGTTGGCGATGGTCGATTGCCAGCCGTTCTGGAAAATCCACTCGGCGTCGTAACCCAGCACCGCTTGCACCGAAGGGCTGACGTAATTGAGGTTGAGGCGGCTGTCGGTGGAGAAGATCACGTCGCTGATGCTTTCGGCGAGCATCCGGTAGCGCTGCTCGCTGTCGCGCAGGGACTCGCTGGCTTCGATCTGGTCGGTGATGTCCTTGGCCACGCCGATGATCCGCGTGACCTGGTCGTTCTTGTCCCGGGCCAGTGCCTGCTCGCGAATCTCGAAGCGTCGCCACTGGCCGTCCCGATGGCGGAAGCGCAACTGGCACTGCATCAATTGGCGATAACCGGCCTGACGCTGGATCTGGCGGGAGCGATGGTAGTAGTCGGCGTCTTCGGGATGCAGGAGGATTTCCCAGAAGTACTCGCCCATCTGGTGCAGTTCGGTGCGGTTGTAACCCAGGGTCTGGCCCAGGTGATGGTTGCTGTAGATCATGCGCTGGCTGATCACATCCTGCACATACAGGTGATCCGGCACAGTGCGCACCACGTCCGACCAGAAACCTTCGCGCTCCTGCAGCGACAGTTCGATGAGCTTGCGGCTAGTGATGTCGGTGATGCTCAGGATCACTGCTTTATAGTCGTCCGGGGTTTGCGGCAGGCGCAGCACCAGCCACAGGTGCTGGTCGCGACCACTGGCGTCCTGGAGCTTGATTTCCAGCTCGAGCTGTTGCTGCTGGTTGAGCATCGCATCGAGCACCTGGTCGCCGATGGTGGTGCCGTCCTGTGGATTACCGTCGATCAGCAGTTTCCAGGCTTTGTCGGCGCTATCGACATTAAGCAGTTGCAGCGCTACCTGGTTGACCTCTGTGATCCGCAGTTCCTTGAGCAATGGCCGGCGTTGCTCCGGGATCGCCAGCCACGCTTGCAGTTGCTCGCTGCCCTGCAGCTGTGCCTTGTCGAAAAAGACCTTGAGCCCGGACATGTCGAGGACGCACAAGGCCACGCCGGTGCCTTCGAAAATGTCCTGGTAGCGCCGGCGGCCTTCATTCAGCTGGCGTTGACGCCGGCGCGTGTTGAGCAAGGCGAGGAACGGCAGCATGGAAAACGCCAGGCCCAGCAGGCATTTGCCGATGAATGCCGGCAGCAGCTCTTCCAGCACGCGCTGGCGGTCGAACAAGCCGCGCAGTTGCCAATCGCTGCTGCTCAGCGCAACGGTCAGCACGCTGTTGGCGACATCGTCCGCGGTCAGCGTGCCCGGATTGACCGAGGGCAGCGCTTCGTCACGGCTGATGATCTGATGATTGATGCGGTTCTCCACCAGCCACAACGGGCGGCCGCCGGCCTCGCGTTGCTTGGTCAGGGACGAAAAGAAGGTGGGTGTCAGGCGCAAGACCCAATAGCCTCGGGAACTGCCGCTGGCCTGATGCAACAATAAATGCACCACGGAACCGTCGGTGGCGTTGCTGAAATAGTGCGCCTGGGCGTGGCTGCGGCGTACCAGTTCACCCAGGTAGTCGCTGTCATCGCTGACGGGAGCGCTGTCGCTGATGACTCTTCCCGAGGGGCTGAGCAACGCCAGGCTGCGCAGATCAGGCAGCGACTGTTGCAACTTGCGCAACAGGGCCTGCAGTTCATCGGCGTCCCGCGGTTGCTCGACGATCGGTAACAGGTTGAGGGCGATCTGTGCGTTGAGCGCCATGTTCAGGCTGACCTGCGCGGCCAGATCGGCGGTGTAGTCGATGGTGTACTGGCGCTGGTTCTTCTGGGTTTCCCGCAGTTGGTCGAGCAACTGCCAGAACAGCAGGGCCAGCAGCAACAATACGAGTGTCGCCAAGGTGCCCTTCAAGGTTCCGCGCAGGGGGGAGCCGGGCGCTGTGGCCGGCGCACTGGAAGTCAGAGGCGGAGGGACAATGGACAAGCTGTAATCCTGCGGTATGGCTGGACTGGCGCGACGTGCACTATAAGCCGGACGCCCGAAGGGCGGCTAGCATGCCTTGAGTTGTGGCGAAGTGCCAGCCCCTGCCCGTCGGCTGGACTGCCACCGGTCATTCAGGTAGCTTTGCCGGTTACGCGGGAGCCCAGACACTGCTAAAACTACTGCTCTCGGAAATACTGCGTTGAAAACAGGCTCGGACTGCTCATTTACAACTCGTAAACTCCGCGTCCTCGCCTGTTTTCGCCTTGTCTTTCCTTCGCTCGTTACATTTTAACAGCGTCTGGACCAGCTCCTAGACTCAGACTTTTTCAGCGTCGCCTCTTATGGACGACGCGCACGGTCTGGCCCGGGCATCGCCTGCGCTCCAATCATTCATCTGTCACTGACCCAAGGTTCTCCATGGCTCAATACGTATTCACCATGCATCGGCTGGGCAAAGTTGTTCCGCCGAAGCGGGAAATCCTGAAAAACATTTCTCTGTCGTTCTTCCCCGGCGCCAAGATCGGCGTACTCGGCCTCAACGGTTCGGGTAAGTCCACGCTGCTGAAAATCATGGCCGGCGTCGACACCGAGTTCGAGGGCGAAGCCCGTCCGATGCCGGAGCTGAATATCGGTTATCTGCCGCAAGAGCCGATCCTGGACCCGACCAAGACCGTGCGTGAAGTGGTCGAGGAAGCGGTCAGCGTGATCAAGAACGCCCAGGCTCGCCTGGATGAGGTCTACGCGGCTTACGCTGAAGAAGACGCCGACTTCGACAAACTGGCTGCCGAACAGGCCAAGCTCGAAGCGATCCTGCAGGCCAGTGACGGTCACAACCTCGATCGTCAACTGGAAGTCGCCGCCGACGCGCTGCGTCTGCCGGCCTGGGACGCCAAGGTTGAAGTCCTGTCCGGTGGTGAGAAGCGTCGTGTGGCCCTGTGCCGCCTGCTGCTGTCCGCCCCGGACATGCTGCTGCTCGACGAACCGACCAACCACCTGGACGCCGACTCCGTTGCGTGGCTTGAGCACTTCCTGCACGACTTCCCGGGCACCGTGGTCGCGATCACGCACGACCGTTACTTCCTGGACAACGTTGCCGGCTGGATCCTGGAACTCGACCGCGGCGCGGGCATTCCTTACGAGGGTAACTATTCGGGTTGGCTGGAAGCCAAGTCCGATCGTCTGGCTGCCGAATCCAAGCAGCAGTCGGCCCACGAAAAAGCCATGAAGGAAGAACTGGAGTGGGTGCGCAAAGGCGCCAAGGCCCGCCAGTCGAAATCCAAGGCTCGTCTGCAACGCTTCGAAGAAATGCAGTCGCAGGAATTCCAGAAACGCAGCGAAACCAACGAGATCTACATCCCGGCCGGTCCGCGCCTGGGCGACAAGGTCATCGAATTCAAGAACGTCACCAAGGGCTATGGCGACCGCGTGCTGATCGACAACCTGTCGTTCTCCATGCCTAAAGGCGCCATCGTTGGCGTGATCGGCGGTAACGGTGCCGGTAAGTCGACACTGTTCCGCATGCTGATGGGCAAGGAAACGCCGGATTCGGGCAGCATCGAAGTCGGTGAAACCGTGCAGCTTGCTTGTGTGGATCAGAGCCGCGAGGACCTGGACGGCAGCAAGACCGTGTTCCAGCAGATCTCCGACGGTTCCGACCAGATTCGCATCGGCAACTACGAGATCCCGTCGCGTACCTATGTCGGTCGCTTCAACTTCAAGGGCGGCGACCAGCAGAAGTTCGTCAAGGACCTGTCCGGTGGTGAGCGCGGTCGCTTGCACCTGGCCCTGACCCTGAAGGAGGGCGGCAACGTCCTGCTGCTCGACGAACCGTCCAACGACCTCGACGTCGAAACTCTGCGTTCCCTGGAAGAAGCCCTGCTGGACTTCCCGGGCGCCGCCATTGTGATCTCCCACGACCGGTGGTTCCTGGACCGCGTCGCGACTCACATCCTGGCGTACGAAGACGACTCGCAAGCGGTGTTCTTCGAAGGCAACTACACCGAGTACGAAGCCGATCGTAGAAAGCGCCTCGGCGAAGCCGCTGCACAGCCGCACCGTGTACGGCACAAGAAACTGGCCTGATTTCGGGTTGGTTGCATAAAGAGCGGAGCCTTCGGGCTCCGTTTTTTTGTGCTTTTTTTCAACGATACCGCGGCGCATTCATCGCGAGCAAGCTCGCTCCCACAGGGTTTTGTGGAGGCCACAAATCCCAATCCAGCATACATCCCTTGTGGGAGCGAGCCTGCTCGCGATGGCGGTGTACCTGATGGTGCAAGACTTGAATTGTGAATCCCCATTCAGGTGCAAGAATGGTCAAAAAACCAGGTTAATTTATATCCTGTGCACCATTTAATTTCATAATCGCGACATTTTGCGCTGTTCTTGTGCGCGAATCGTTTGTTACAGTCCGGCTCAATCACCTCCAACGACAATAAATTTGCCGAGACTTTTCCATGATCGAATCCGTCGAATCCTTCCTTGCGCGCTTGAAAAAACGCGACCCGGACCAACCCGAATTTCACCAGGCTGTCGAAGAAGTCCTGCGTACCCTGTGGCCGTTTCTTGAAGCCAATCCGCATTACCTGACCTCCGGCATCCTGGAACGCATCTGCGAGCCGGAGCGGGCGGTGGTGTTTCGCGTGTCGTGGGTCGACGATCAGGGCAAGGTCCAGGTCAATCGCGGCTTCCGCATCCAGATGAACAGCGCGATCGGGCCGTACAAGGGTGGCCTGCGTTTCCATCCGTCGGTGAACATGGGCGTCCTGAAATTCCTCGCCTTCGAGCAGACCTTCAAAAACTCCCTGACGTCATTGCCCATGGGCGGCGGCAAGGGCGGTTCGGACTTCGACCCCAAAGGCAAAAGCGACGCGGAAGTCATGCGCTTCTGCCAGGCCTTCATGAGCGAGTTGTACCGCCACATCGGTGCTGACGTCGACGTACCGGCCGGTGATATCGGTGTCGGCGCGCGGGAAATCGGTTTCCTGTTTGGCCAGTACAAGCGCCTGAGCAACCAGTTCACCAGCGTGCTGACCGGCAAAGGCCCAAGCTACGGCGGCAGCCTGATTCGCCCGGAAGCCACCGGTTTCGGTTGCGTGTACTTCGCCGAAGAAATGCTCAAGCGTCGCGGCCTGGCCGTTGAAGGTAAACGCGTAGCGATCTCCGGCTCCGGCAACGTTGCGCAATACGCAGCGCGCAAGGTCATGGATCTGGGCGGTAAAGTGATTTCGCTGTCCGACTCCGAAGGCACCTTGTATTGCGAAAGCGGTTTGACCGAGGAGCAATGGCTGGCGGTACTGGAACTGAAAAATGTACAGCGCGGGCGCATCCGTGAACTGGCCGGTCGCTTTGGCCTGGAGTTCCGCGCCGGTGAGCTGCCATGGAGTCTGAGCTGCGACATCGCGCTGCCGTGCGCGACGCAAAACGAACTGGATGCCGAAGCCGCTCGCACCTTGCTGCGCAACGGCTGCATCTGCGTGGCCGAAGGCGCGAACATGCCGACCACCCTCGAGGCGGTGGACCTGTTCATCGAAGCCGACATTCTGTTCGCGCCGGGCAAGGCGTCCAACGCCGGTGGTGTAGCGGTGAGCGGGCTGGAAATGTCGCAGAACGCCATGCGTTTGGCATGGACCGGCGGCGAAGTGGACAGCAAGCTGCACGCGATCATGCAGTCGATTCACCACGCTTGCGTGCATTACGGTGAGAAGGACGGCCGGGTCAACTACGTCAAGGGCGCAAACATTGCCGGCTTCGTCAAGGTCGCCGATGCCATGCTGGCCCAGGGCGTTGTCTAAGCCGGTTCGATACGGATCACCTCAATCAGTTGATCCCCGGCAGGGCGCTGCCACAGCACTTCATCGTTGAGTCGCGCACCGAGCAGTGCCCGTCCCAGTGGTGAACCCCAATTGATCAGGCCGTGGGCGGCATCGGCCTGATCTTCGCCCACCAGTTGTACCCGGCGCTCGGTGGCGTGCTCATCGGCGTAGGTCACCCAACTGCCGATCTGCACTTTCTCGGTCGACGTCGCGGTGGGTACTACCTGAGCGCTGCCCAGGCGCTGCTTGAAGTAACGCAGATCACGTTCGAGATCCGCCAGGCGCTGCTTGTCGGCCTGCTCGCCTTTTGCCGATTGTTCGGCGTGCAGGGTTTGCAGTTCGGTGACTTTTCCCTGCAACAGGTTCAGGCCTTGCGGCGTGACGTAATTGGGCTGCGCGCTGATCTGCCGTTCGACTGGCTGATCGGCTTGCGCGGCGGCGTTATCTTCATTGACGAAGGCACGGCTCATGGAATTCTCCCGGTATAGGATTTGGGCCATGGTCGCAGGCATTTGGTTTCACTGGATGTCTGAAAGCGACTTATGGCGAGTGACAGGCCCGGGCGGCGGCCTGATCCTTCTGCTGCTGCCAGGCTTTAAAGCAAGCCATCCCACATACCACCACGTCTCACTCTCCCAAGCCGATACGCGACTCATAGATAAAGTCTAGAAGTGGATTCGTCGGGGGGGTGAAAGGTGTGCATGCATTTTGTTGAACGCCACATAACCCCTGTGGGAGCGAGTGGTGTGTCAGGTCAGTAGTGATACCACTTCAGCTCAAGCATCACTTCGTTCTCGGCCGTCGCCAAATGGCTGAACTCGCGCTGGGCGCTCAGGCGCAGGCCGAGGTTGCGGGATATTTCCCATTGCTGATTCAGGCTCAGGCTACGGCGCACTTCACCATTGGCGAAAAAGTCGCCCTTGGCTTCCAGGCTCAGGTTGCCCAGCGGGTTTTTCCACAGCACACCCGTGTTGAAGCCAGCGGCCGGAACAATGAACGCGGCGAAGTCGTTGTTGTGCTCGATACGCACCGTGCCCAAGGCAAAGCCGAGCATGTCATCGCCCAGTTGCCATGTGCCACCACCACCACCGTTGACGTGGCTGACCAGGGTCTGGTCATCGTGCTTGCCCGGCACTCGCTCCAGACCGCCGGTGACTTGCCATGACAGCGGTTGCAGCAGCTCGTTACGCGGAGTCATGGAGCGAATGGTGGCCAGGTCCAGTTGCTGCACTTGCCAGTCATTGCCTTCGTACTGGCGCAGTTTCAATTGGAGGATTTCGATCTGCGCGCCGAGGGGAAAGCTTTCATTGTTGTCATTGAGGTCGTGATAAGCCATGCGCAAGCCATATTCGCCAAAGGCTTTATCGCCACGGGTGCCGAGGCCGAGCTGCCAGGTGCGCGACTCGTGACCGTCCTCAGGCAGGCCCGGTTGCGGGATATCCAGTTCCGGCGCCGGGTTCTGGTTGATTGCCCGCAGCAGTTCAAAGCTGCGCTGGGCGCGCGCGGGATCGCGTTCCTGGCCGTTGGCGCGGTAACGCTCCAGACGATAGGCCGCATCGATGATCAGCGCCTGACGGTCGCGGGGTTGCGCCTTGAACGCCGGGTCTTGCAATTGTTTCTGATCGGCGCTGACTTTCAGCACCCATTGCTGTTCTTCAGGATTCAACGGCTCGGCGCGGCTGAGCAGTTCGCGCTCACGGGACGGACGATACTGGATGGACTCCACCAGTCCGGCATTTTTCACGGCTTTGACGGTGTCGGTCGGGATGGCCGTGAGCGGGAATTGCTCGGTCAGGCGCAGGCCCGGGCGGGCCACTTGCAGCAGTTCCAGCAAGCGGTATGAGCAGTTTTCGTCGAAGAAGAAATAGTCGAACTTGATCTGTTTCAGCTCCCAGACATGCTCGACCATGCGCGCGGTTTCCTGTTGGGTCAGGTTCAGGCGGTACTCCCACAGGTCGCGGTTTTCCAGGCTGCGGTATTCCGAGAGCTTTTCCTGATAGGGCACCATCGCGAACAGGCCGGGATAGCCGCCCATCAGGCCTTTCCAGGCATAGATGATGCTGTTGTCGGAGCCCTCGATGTAGGCACCGAAATTGATCGCGTAACTGAGCAGAGAAGTCTTGTCGCTCTTCACTTCGGCCTGGTCGATGCGCAACAGGGTATGGCCGAACATCGAGGACGGGCTGTTCAGGTAAGCCGCCGGGAAGATCATCACCGCGCTGTCGGGCGAGACGTCCTTGAACCATTGCTTGAACCCGGCGCAGTCCGGCGTTGGCAGGCCGGTCAGGCCGAGTTGTTCTTTCAGCCAGCGGGTGCGGGCCGGGTAGACGCATTGAGCGTGTGTTTCACCGGTACTGGCCGGTGCGTACAACGCTTGTACAGTCGCCGCCAGTTCATGGTCCGGGTGTTCATTGCCGTCAGGGGCGAGGAAGAACCTGCGGTCACTGACATAGCTGCGCCAGCCGCCGAGCTTGGCGGTTTCGTAATGGCCCAGGGATATCCAGAAAGGGTCGTTGGCCAGTTGCTGCAAACGTTGTGGGTCGATGTTAGGCGAGGCGGACAGCGGGGCGCAGACACACAGCGCCAGCCAGGCAAGGCGTTTGAGCATAGAAGGCAACTTAACTCGAAATAAATAAAGACCCGGCGCGGTTGATGCTTTCCCCTGTAGGAGCTGGCTTGCCAGCGATGGTCTCTAAGGCGCCGTGTTTATCCAGCAGACACGCGTCATCGTTAACGACCATCGCTGGCAAGCCAGCTCCTACAGTACGCAGGCATCACCCAAAGAGGGGCAGGTCCAAAAAATAAAACCCGCTTCCCGAAAGAAGCGGGGGCGGGTCGAGCTTAAGCTTGAGTCGCGTACTTGGCCAGACGAGGGTCGGCTTTGAGCACGGCCAGGGTATTGGTATGCACGTCTTCTGCGGTCACGTCAGCTTTGCTGAAGATCTGCTGGAAGTGCTCGTGAGTGACGGCGGCGAAGTGCGCACGGTCTTCCGGTGCCACGCCCAGTACCACGGCATAGGTGGTCAGCGCTTCGCCCTGCCCCTTGGCCATGTCTTCGGACAGTTCGTTCATCATGCCATTCATGGCAAACCAGGATTTGCCGCCATAGGTCAGCGCCGAATTGGTTGCGCAACCGTTGGTGCCGGAGGTCATGCCGAAGGTTGCGTTGCCGGAGGTGCCGTTGGTGGTGGATGCCAGGAAGTGAGCCGGAGTACCACGCTGGCCTTCGAACAGCATGTTGCCCCAACCGCAATCCGGGCCGCCTGGCGCTTGCGCCATGGCATTGATGGATACAGCGGTGAAGAGAGTACCAAGAAGAATCCGTTTCATAGCTTTGTTCTCTTTGTGTGCATACCAATAGACAAGGGATTCTGGCCCCAGCTCTGCACGCAAACTGCCTGCGCGACGATCATACTGCGTTGAAAGCAGGCTCGGAATGCTCATGTAGGTCCCTACACTCCGCTTCCTCGCCTGCTTTCGCCTTGCCTGATCGCCGCTCGGCGAGTTTTCCTGCAGACCCTTCCGGTGCCAGTGGGCCGGGCATTAGCCCAGCCGCGCAGTTTGGAGTTTAGGCGCGATCACGGGGTTCCGTGATTTTTTGCAAAACATTCATGGGAAACACCGGCGCAAGCCCGGCCCGCCTGGGGTTGGCCGATTGACGATGCTCAGGCCTGCGGCGCTCCTTGCCAGTCGGGCATGGGCAGCGCCAGAATGCTGCCATCTGCCCCGCCTGATTGTAAGGAAGCCCGATGCCTGATCCTGTTGCTGCCAGCTTGCGTCTAGCGCCCGAAGCGCTGACCCGTCCGTTTTCCGCTGAACAGTTCAGCTTCTCTACCACCAATGATCTGGAGCCCTTTCGCGGTGTGCTTGGCCAGGAACGCGCGGTCGAAGCCTTGCAGTTCGGTGTGGCCATGCCACGCCCCGGTTACAACGTATTCGTCATGGGCGAGCCCGGCACTGGCCGGTTCTCGTTCGTCAAACGCTACCTCAAGGCCGAAGGCAAGCGCCTGCAGACCCCGGCGGACTGGGTCTACGTCAACAACTTCGATGAGCCGCGCGAACCACGTGCCCTGGAGTTGCCGTCGGGCACTGCCGGTAACTTCATTGGTGATATCAACGTGTTGATCGACAACCTGCTGGCGACATTTCCGGCAGTCTTCGAGCATCCGTCCTACCAGCAGAAGAAAAGCGGCATCGACCGCGCCTTCAACCAGCGCTACGACAAGGCCCTGGACGTCATCGAGCGTCTGGCCCTGGAAAAGGACGTCGCGCTGTACCGCGACGCCAGCAATATCGCCTTCACCCCAATGGGCGACGGCAAGGCGTTGGACGAAGCTGAGTTCGCCCAGTTGCCGGAAGCCGAGCGCGACCGCTTTCACGAGGATATTTCGGCACTGGAGGAGCGCCTGAACGAAGAACTCGCCAGCCTGCCACAATGGAAGCGCGAGTCGAGCAATCAGCTGCGTCATCTGAACGAAGAAACCATCACCCTGGCCTTGCAGCCATTGTTGTCGCCATTGTCGGAGAAGTACGCCGAGAACGCGGCGGTATGCGGTTATCTGCAAGCGATGCAGGTGTACTTGCTCAAGACCGTGGTCGAGCAGTTGGTAGATGACAGCAAGACCGACGCAGTCGCCCGCAAATTGCTGGAAGAACAATACGCGCCGAGCCTGGTGGTCGGTCACTCGGCCAGCGGCGGTGCGCCGGTGGTGTTCGAGCCGCACCCGACCTACGAAAACCTTTTCGGGCGCATCGAATACAGTACCGATCAGGGCGCGCTGTACACCACCTATCGCCAACTGCGGCCGGGTGCCTTGCACCGGGCCAACGGCGGTTTCCTGATCCTTGAAGCGGACAAAATGCTCAGCGAGCCATTCGTGTGGGATGCGCTGAAACGAGCCCTGCAATCGCGCAAGCTGAAAATGGAATCGCCACTCGGTGAGCTGGGTCGTCTGGCCACCGTCACCCTGACCCCGCAACACATTCCGTTGCAGGTCAAGGTCGTCATCATCGGGGTCCGTCAGCTGTATTACACGCTGCAAGACCTCGATCCGGACTTCCAGGAGATGTTCCGCGTCCTGGTGGATTTCGACGAAGACATCCCGATGGTCGACGAGAGCCTGGAGCAGTTCGCCCAGTTGCTCAAGACCCGCACTTCCGAAGAAGGCATGGCACCTCTGACCGCCGATGCGGTGGCACGCCTGGCGACCTATAGTGCGCGTCTGGCGGAGCACCAGGGGCGCTTGTCGGCGCGTATCGGTGATTTGTTCCAGCTGGTCAGCGAGGCGGATTTCATTCGTCACCTGGCTGGCGATGAAATGACCGACGCGGGGCACATCGAGCGCGCGCTCAAGGCCAAGGCCACGCGGACCGGGCGGGTGTCGGCGCGGATTCTCGACGACATGCTGGCCGGGATCATCCTGATCGACACCGCTGGCGCAGCGGTCGGCAAGTGCAACGGCTTGACCGTGCTGGAAGTCGGCGACTCGGCTTTCGGTGTGCCGGCGCGGATTTCCGCCACGGTGTACCCGGGTGGCAGCGGTATCGTCGATATCGAGCGCGAGGTCAACCTCGGCCAGCCAATCCACTCCAAAGGCGTGATGATCCTTACCGGTTATCTGGGCAGCCGCTACGCCCAGGAGTTTCCCCTGGCGATTTCCGCGAGCATCGCCCTGGAGCAATCCTACGGTTATGTCGATGGCGACAGTGCTTCCCTTGGCGAGGCTTGCACCCTGATTTCGGCCTTGTCGAAAACCCCGCTCAAGCAGTGCTTTGCCATCACAGGTTCCATCAACCAGTTCGGCGAAGTGCAGGCGGTCGGCGGGGTCAACGAGAAGATCGAGGGCTTCTTCCGGCTGTGCGAAGCCCGCGGGTTGACCGGTGAGCAGGGAGCAATCATTCCTCATGCCAACGTCGCCACGCTGATGCTTGACGAGAAGGTGCTGGCGGCTGTGCGTGCGGGGCAGTTCCATGTCTACGCGGTCCGTCAGGCCGACGAAGCCTTGAGCTTGTTGGTCGGTGAGCCGGCCGGCGAGCCGGACGAGAATGGCGAGTTCCCTGAAGGCAGCGTGAACGCGCGGGTCGTGGAGCGTCTGCGGGTTATCGCGGAAATGATCAGCGAAGATGATCTGAAGGAAGCCGAGAAGGAGTTGGCGCAAGAGGCTTTGGCGGAAACCAAACCGGCTTGATGCACACTTGAGCTAACTCACACCGCTCTACTGTGGGAGCGAGCCTGCTCGCGATGAGGGACTGACATTCAACCCATGTGTTGAATGACGGTCCGCTTTCGCGAGCAGGCTCGCTCCCACATTTTTATGTATGGATTACTGGAAAAGCGTCGTCGAAATGACGTCAATATTCACACTATGACCATTCGGCGCCTTTCGGTCCTGCTCCGGTCTGCAAGCCAGACTTTTCTTCTATTCTCTGCTCAAGGATGTCGACAGTAATCACAGGATCGAAACAGCCTTCCCATGGGGGCTGAATACCGGATCTACCGAGGGTCGCCGCCATGTCGCGCAACCTCTGCCTCACCCGTCAATGCCTGGGCCTTGTGACCCGTATCGAATGTGCCATCCGTCCATTGGCGGGAGATACGGGCATGTGGACTCTGCTGTTCGCCGCCGGAATGGCCGGTGAACAACCTTCGGCCATCAAGGCCCAAGGCCCGTTTCATGGTCCGTTCGTCGCTGAATCAATCCTCGACACCATCGTTGAAAGCCTGACCCTGCATGGCTACGAGTTGGCCGACGATCCGCAAATCTGGTGCCTGCACCTGCAAGCCCAACTGCGGGAAATCAACGGCGGTCGCTGCCGGAACATGGGCGGCTTCGAGTTCCACCCCGAGCACTGAGTGGCACTATTGATCAAGGCGTGTCATGTCGGCCTTGTCGAGTTTGACTTCGAAACCATATTGCACGGTGGCGAGGTCAGTGCGCTGGTAGGTTTCCAGGCGCGTAGGCTGCCCGTAGAAGTAATGCACGGCAAACTGCGCCGGACCCTGTGCGCTCGCGCCATGGCTGACCGATAGAATCTCCTTCAAGTAATTCCCGCTGTCGTCCTTGGCGAAAAAGCGCCAGTCCTGGGCGGGAAATGCCTTCAGGTCCACCACCAGTGCATTGTCTTTGAGCGCGAGGCCCTTGGGCAGTTGACGGGCTTCGACGGTTTGCTTGTCGACCGTGGCCAGGAACAGCGGCATCGAGCCCACCGCATAGGCCGGGGTTTGCGGAAACAGATTCAGGTCGTAAGTGATGATGCCGCGCAGGGGATCGATCTGGTACGCCTCGGACGGCAGTTCGATCGGCTCGTCGCGTTTGCCAAGCGTGTCTTCGGTAAAGAAGCTCACCGGACTTTCACCGGGGTTGAACGATGTGCCGAGCAGTTCATCGTTGAAGGTGCGCAGGTGAGTGAATTCGATTCGCGCAGCGCTGGGGTCGTCGACCGACTGACTGATGCTGACGTTCTTTTTCAGCTGATCCTCGCTCAGCGTTGCCCCTTTCAGCCAGCCCACCGCCTGGTCGTCGTAGACCACCACGGACAGGTTCAAGGGCTGGATGGACTTGTCCGTGGTATTGGCATCGAAGCGCCGGATCGGCAGGTCGAGGTCCTTTCGGGTGACCGTGACGGCGGAAAAATCCAGCAGGCTGACTTCGAGGGTTTCGATCGTCCCGTTGAAGTACACCTTCGAATAATGCCGAGCCTGCTGTTTCTCAAAGTTGCGTTGTTCTTCGTCGAGTTGTTTTTCCAGGGCCTCGCTCCAGCTTTTTTGCTGCTGCATCTTGGCCAGCTGTTGCTGATAGAAGGCAATTTGTACCGAGGTTTCGTTGATTGAGCCGGCGCGCGCAATGAATTGCCCGGTGCTGTCCCTGGCCTGGACGATCAGCGGGTTGAGCGGCGTTTCACTGAGCTCGGGGGCCAGCGGCGCGCTGTTGTTGTATTCGATTTCCGCGTAGTTGTTCGTCAATGAGAGCAGGGTGACGCTCAGGTTGTCATTGGTGCGGGTCTGGCCTACGTCCTTTTTCGTCAGGTCGAAGCTGTAGAGACGGCGTGGCGCGATGACTTCGACTTTGCCTTGCAGGCTTACCGGTTGCGGTTGCTGCGTCCTGTCGATGTCGAGGCCTTCGATGAAGGGGTAGGCCACGGTCAGGTCATCGGGGTTGGTCAGGTTGGAGCTCGATGGGCTGAGCTGAATGCCGGGGTCGGTTTCCGACCACTCCGGCTGGAAGGGGATCACCCGTTTGTTGCTTAGCGTGACCGACTGCCATTCCAGGCCATGGGGAAACAAAAAAGCGGCAGGAACGCTGAAAGTGAAAGGGAACACTGGCTGCAAATCGGTCAGGTAGTCGGAACCGGAGTCCTTTTGCAACACGAATAACCCGTTGATGTAGGTGTCGACCAAGGCCTGCGGGCTCGGGTAGTGCTTGAGCATGGCGAGGGCGTCTTCGCCGTATTCGGTTTCCACCGGCTTGCTGTCGAGCTTGAGTTGCGCGCGTTCGAGCAGCAGCAGTGAGCCGCCCAGCTCCGACACGGCATCCTTGAGTTTCGGATCCTGGATGGCGTCCAGCGACTTTTCGAACTGCGCGGTTTTTTCTTCGAGACTGACCTGGCGTTTTTCGTCGCTGGGCGAGCAGCCGCTCAGCAGCAGCGCCAGGCAAATTCCGGCACTCGTCAAAGGCAATCGCACATCCATTTCCAGTCTTCCTGTCCGACATCACTGAGCAGCCAATGATTTGGACACTAGCAGAAAAACTTTGATACACCGGCGCAGGTGATGGATTTTTCGACGGTTTCTGGCAGCTTCTGGCTATAGACGGGTGGCTGGTATACTCGCGCCGTTTTCAGCCCAACATGTGAGATTCAATGGAACGCTTTATCGAAAATGCAATGTACGCCTCGCGCTGGCTGTTGGCGCCGATCTATTTCGGTCTGTCTCTCGGGCTGTTGGCGCTGGCACTGAAATTCTTTCAGGAAGTCTTCCACGTCATCCCGAACGTGTTTTCGATGGCCGAATCGGACTTGATCCTGGTACTGCTGTCTCTGATCGACATGGCCCTGGTGGGCGGTCTGCTGGTGATGGTGATGATTTCCGGCTACGAGAACTTCGTCTCGCAACTGGACATCGACGACAGCAAGGAAAAGCTCAACTGGCTGGGCACCATGGACTCTTCGTCGCTGAAGATGAAGGTAGCCGCATCGATCGTGGCGATCTCGTCCATTCACCTGCTGCGCATCTTCATGGACGCCAAGAACGTCGATCCTGAACATTTGCAGTGGTACGTGATCATCCACATGACCTTCGTGGTCTCGGCATTTGCCATGGGTTACCTGGATAAAGTCACCAAGCACTGATCCATTGCCGGCCCCATGAAACACGCCGCCCGTCTGTTGCAAAACAGACGGGCGGCGTCGTTTGTGGCTTGTGCTTTGATGCGCCGAAGCCTATCCCTGTAAAGAGGCTCGTTACTGCGTGAGGTGCGCTCATGAACCTGCAAGAGTTGAATGCGTATGCCGTCGCCGGGAAGGTCGATGAGCTGAACCTGATCTCGATGGAGGGCGGCATCTACCTGCTGGAGGCGCGGATGCACGGCACGGCGTACCCCTTGAGCGATACGCACGGGCATATGATGAGCCTGCGTTCGGTGGAGCATGCCCGTGATGTGCTGCGCTCCTTTCCCAAGTTGCACTTCAACCTCGTGCACACGGTCGTGCATGACGAAATGTGCGGTCTGGTTGCCGATGTGGAGGAAAACCTGAAGGTGCCGATCGCCTGAGGTCCCTCATCAATGGCATGACATCTGTGCTAGTCTGCGGGCCCTTTTGGTTCCGGGCGCTCCGGGACGCGCTGTGCATGCATGGCAAGTTCCCGAGCCGTCCGCACAGCGGAGCAGTGTCATGTCCGAAGTAAATCTGTCCACCGACGAAACCCGCGTCAGCTACGGTATTGGCCGTCAGCTGGGCGACCAACTGCGCGACAACCCGCCACCGGGCGTAAGCCTGGACGCGATCCTGGCAGGTCTGACCGACGCATTCGCCGGCAAGCCAAGCCGTGTGGGTCAGGAAGAAATGTCCGCCAGCTTCAAAGTCATCCGTGAAATCATGCAGGCCGAAGCTGCAGCCAAGGCTGAAGCGGCTGCTGGCGAAGGCCTGGCCTTCCTGGCTGAAAACGCCAAGCGTGACGGCATCACCACTCTGGCTTCCGGCCTGCAGTTCGAAGTCCTGACCGCTGGCGAAGGCGCCAAGCCATCCCGTGAAGACTCCGTGCGTACTCACTACCACGGCACTCTGATCGACGGCACTGTGTTCGACAGCTCCTACGAGCGCGGCGAGCCTGCGGAATTCCCGGTTGGCGGCGTGATCGCCGGCTGGACCGAAGCCCTGCAACTGATGAACGCCGGCAGCAAATGGCGTCTGTACGTGCCGAGCGAACTGGCTTACGGCGCTCAAGGCGTTGGCAGCATCCCGCCGCACAGCGTACTGGTGTTCGACGTCGAACTGCTTGACGTTCTGTAAGGCCCGGCCTGTCTGCATGACAGACTGATGTGGGAGCCAGCCTGCTGGCGATAGGGGCGACCGGTTTTTTCTTCAAGACCGCGTTGATACCATCGCCAGCAGGCTGGCTCCCACAGTTTTTTGGGTGTCGCTCATAGTTCGATCTTATTGTGCAATTCACTGTGCGGGCGCAACGCCCGGGCATAGCAGAACAGAAACAGATTACGCACCAGTTCCTTGAGCACCACCGGCTCGCTGGAACTCAGGCCATTGAGGTCAAGATCACCCTGGTCCTGCAGTTCGCTCAAGGCTTCTTCTTCAAGCACCGCACAGACTTCCCCGGTTTCCCGATGCAGGATCCGAAGGTAAGGGTGTGGGCGGTCCAGCCAGGCATCGATCAAATAAGTCATGGTTCTCATCTCCATTGAAGGTTTGATGAGAATAATTCTTATTCATCAAATAGCAAGGGTCTATTGGTGGTTTGCGTTGTTTTTCGGGTAAAGATTGCGTCAGGTCAAATCGACTGGCGTTTGGCTATTGCGAGAATTTACTGGGTGATGCGGGGAGGGTGAGGCGCCATCCCACGCCGGGCGCGGGATGGATAACAGCAGGCTCAGACTTTTCTGACGAACTCGGACTTGAGCTTCATCGGGCCGATGCCGTCGATCTTGCAATCGATGTCGTGATCGCCATCGCACAGGCGGATGTTCTTGACCTTGGTGCCGACCTTGACCACCAAAGACGTGCCCTTGACCTTGAGGTCCTTGATCACGGTGATGGTGTCTCCGTCCTGCAGGACGTTGCCGACCGAATCCTTTTTCACGGCGTCATCGGACACTGCTTCGGTTTCGCCGCTGGCGGACCATTCGTGGGCGCACTCGGGGCAGATCAGCTGCGCGCCGTCTTCATAGGTGTATTCGGAATTGCATTTTGGGCAGGGTGGCAACGTGCTCACTAAGGCTCCTTGGATTCAGGATCGCTAAAAAGCGCACATTGTATAGGGTTTTAGGCGGGAGAGGGCACAACGCAGATAAACCTGTGGGGAACAAACCTGTGGGAGCAAGCTCGCTCCCACAGGGTTTTGCAGTGCTGTCAGTGCGTGCGGGCTACCGCGAACTCACTCAGTTCAACCAGCGCATCGCGGTATTCGCTGGCAGGCAGCGCTTCGAGGCACTTGATTGCGCGGGCCACGTAATCTCGGGCCAGTTGCGCGGTGTACTCCAGCGAGCCCGAGGCTTCCACGGCTTCGCGGATGCTTTCCAGGTCTTCGATTCCGCCTTTCTGGATTGCCTTGCGCACCAGGGCGGCCTGTTCCGGCGTACCTTCGCGCATGGTGTAGATCAGCGGCAGGGTCGGCTTGCCTTCGGCCAGGTCGTCACCGACGTTCTTGCCCAGGGTTTCGGCGTCGCCTTTGTAGTCGAGCAGGTCGTCGACCAACTGGAAGGCCACGCCCAGGTGATCACCGAAAGTACGCAAGGCTTCGGCCTGTTCCGGCGAGGCCTGGCACAGGGCGGCGGCGCTGTGGGTCGAGGCTTCGAAGAGCATCGCGGTCTTGCCGCGGATGACTTCCATGTAGGTTTCTTCGGTGGTGCTGGCGTCACGAACCTTCGACAGCTGCAACACTTCGCCCTCGGCGATGATGCGCGTGGCTTGCGAAAGGATCTTCATCACCGGCATCGAGCCCAGTTCGACCATCATTTCAAATGAGCGCGAATACAGGAAGTCGCCGACCAGTACGCTTGGCGCGTTGCCCCACATGGCGTTGGCGGTCGAGCGGCCACGGCGCATGCCGGACATGTCGACCACGTCGTCATGCAGTAGGGTAGCGGTGTGCAGGAACTCGATGGTGGCGGCCAGCAGACGCAATTCGTCGCCTTCGCGCCCCAGGGCCTTGCCACACAGCAACACTAATAAAGGACGCAGGCGTTTGCCGCCGGCCGAGGTAATGTAATCGCCGATTTTCGATACCAGCGGCACTCGAGAAGTCAGCTGCTTCTTGATGATGCCGTCGACGGCGCTAAAATCGTCCGCCACCGCGCGGTAGAAAGCTTGGGGTTGCATCAGCGACAGTCGCTCCAGAAGGGTTGCGCGGCATGCTAGGACCCACGCTTGCAGGTGTCAAGGCGCGATGGACGGCCCCTTGCAAGGCGCTCGTGCCTTGCGTACAATCGCGCACCCTGAACTTCCTGGGCAGCACCTGCCTTACGCAATTGCAAGCGGGCCTCCAGCCCCATGCAGCCATGCCAGCCAATACCTCTTCTTATAAAGAGCTGGGTGAGCAGGATTATCGGAGAAATACCATGTCTTATGCAGTAATCGTTACTGGCGGCAAGCAGTACAAAGTCGCCCCAGGTGAATACCTGAAGATCGAAAAACTGGAAGTCGCTACCGGCGAATCCGTTACCTTTGATCGCGTTCTGTTGGTTGCCAACGGTGACGACGTGAATATCGGCGCTCCAGTTGTTGCTGGCGCTACCGTTGTGGCTGAAGTGATCTCCCAAGGTCGTCACGATAAAGTCCGCATCATCAAGTTCCGTCGCCGTAAGCACCACATGAAGCGTATGGGCCACCGCCAGTGGTACACCGAGATCAAAATCACCGGTATTCAGGCTTAATTACAGCCTAATTCCTCACTAGGAGAATTGAACTCATGGCACACAAAAAAGCTGGTGGTAGTACCCGTAACGGTCGCGACTCAGAAGCCAAACGCCTTGGCGTGAAGATGTATGGCGGCCAGGCTATCAAAGCAGGCAACATCATCGTGCGTCAGCGCGGCACCCAATTCCACGCTGGCTACGGCGTTGGCATGGGTAAAGATCACACCCTCTTCGCTAAAGTCGAAGGCGTGATCAAGTTCGAAGTAAAAGGCGCCTTCGGTCGTCGTTACGTGAGCGTAGTCGCAGCTTAATTGCGCGATCGCTGGAAAAGCCCTGTCTCGCGACGGGGCTTTTTCGTTTGTGGGGTGAGTCTCTTGCAAAGCTGTTTGTATGGGCTGTCGGCGTACGATGTAGGTGTCGTGGTTTAGGGTCGCTGCGCTCATTTTTGCAAGAGTCTTATGTCTTGATTGTTTTTCGGCTCGTCCGTATGGCGAGAGGCGTTTGTTATGAAGTTTGTTGATGAAGTATCGATTCGCGTAAAGGCTGGTGACGGCGGCAATGGCGCCATGAGTTTCCGTCGGGAAAAATTTATCGAGAACGGTGGCCCGAACGGCGGTGATGGCGGTGACGGCGGTTCCATCTACATGATGGCCGACGAAAACCTCAACACCCTGGTGGACTACCGCTACACCCGGCACTTCGATGCCGAGCGTGGCTCCAACGGCGGCAGCACCGACTGCACCGGCAAGAAGGGTGAAGACCTGATCCTGCGCGTTCCGGTCGGCACCACGGTGATCGACTCCGCGACTCAGGAAGTCATCGGCGACCTGACCAAGGCCGGTCAGAAACTGATGGTGGTCCAGGGCGGCTGGCACGGTCTGGGCAACACCCGTTTCAAATCCAGTACCAACCGTGCGCCGCGCCAGACCACTCCGGGCAAGCCGGGTGAGCAGCGCGACCTGAAGCTGGAAATGAAAGTACTGGCTGACGTCGGTTTGCTGGGTTTGCCGAACGCCGGCAAAAGCACCTTTATCCGTTCGGTTTCGGCTGCCAAGCCGAAAGTTGCCGACTACCCGTTCACCACGCTGGTGCCGAACCTGGGTGTGGTCAGTGTCGATCGCTGGAAAAGCTTCGTCATTGCCGATATTCCGGGTCTGATCGAGGGCGCTTCCGAAGGCGCTGGTCTGGGTATTCGCTTCCTCAAGCACTTGGCGCGTACGCGTCTGCTGCTGCACCTCGTGGACATGGCGCCGCTGGATGACGCCAGCGCACCGGATGCCGCTGAAGTGATCGTCAACGAGCTGATCAAGTTCAGCCCGTCCCTGGCGGAGCGTGATCGCTGGCTGGTCCTGAACAAGTGCGACCAGATCCTTGATGAAGAGCACGATGCTCGCGTCAAGGAAATCGTTGATCGCCTGGAATGGACAGGCCCGGTCTACGTGATCTCGGCCATCTCCAAGCTCGGTACCGAGCGTCTGTGCCACGACATCATGCGTTACATGGAAGACCGTGCTGATCGCCTGGCCAATGACCCGGCCTACAAGGAAGAGTTGGCCGATCTCGATCAGCGCATCGAAGACGAAGCCCGCGCGCAACTGCAGGCGCTGGATGACAAGCGTGCCCTGCGTCGCAGTGGCGTGAAGTCGGTCCACGACATCGGTGACGATGATTGGGACGAAGAAGATGTGGATGACGAAGACGGTCCGGAAATCATTTACGTGCGTGACTGATTCGTTGCGATAAACTTAAGCGCCGCTCAATCGAGCGGCGTTTTGGTATCTGGAAATCGATCGTTGGTCACGAATAACCACGAATAACGTCACGGGCAGTGCCAGGTCGCGGTGCCCTCAAGCTAAGGTTGAAGATGATGCGGAGCAAGGTGACAGGTGCGCAGCGTTGGGTCGTGAAGATCGGCAGCGCTTTGCTGACGGCGGACGGCAAAGGCCTGGATCGCGCGGCAATGGGTGTCTGGGTTGAGCAGATGGTGGCCTTGCATGAGGCGGGTGTCGAGCTGGTGTTGGTGTCCTCCGGGGCGGTGGCGGCCGGTATGAGCCGTTTGGGCTGGACCTCGCGACCCAGTGCGATGCACGAACTTCAGGCTGCCGCCGCAATCGGTCAGATGGGGTTGGTGCAGGCCTGGGAGTCGAGCTTTGCCGAGCATGGCCGGCATACCGCGCAGATTCTCCTGACTCACGACGACTTGTCCGATCGCAAGCGCTACCTGAATGCTCGCAGTACCTTGCGCGCACTGGTCGAACTGAAAGTCATTCCGGTGATCAACGAGAATGACACCGTGGTCACCGACGAAATCCGTTTTGGCGACAACGACACCCTGGCGGCGCTGGTGGCCAACCTGGTCGAGGCTGACTTGCTGGTGATCCTCACGGATCGCGACGGCATGTACGATGCCGATCCGCGCAACAATCCGGATGCTCAGCTGATTTACGAGGCGCGTGCCGATGATCCGGCCCTCGACGCAGTGGCAGGCGGCACCGGTGGGGCTCTGGGGCGTGGTGGCATGCAGACCAAATTGCGTGCTGCGCGACTTGCTGCGCGTTCCGGTGCTCATACCATCATCGTTGGCGGGCGCATTGATCGCGTGCTGGATCGCCTCAAGGCGGGCGAGCGCATCGGCACGTTGCTGTCGCCGGAGCGCGGCATGCTGGCGGCGCGCAAGCAGTGGCTGGCCGGTCATCTGCAAACCCGCGGCACTCTGGTGCTGGATGCGGGTGCGGTGGCGGCGTTGTCTCAAGGCAACAAAAGTTTGCTGCCGGTTGGCGTCAAATTGGTTCAGGGCAGTTTCCGTCGCGGCGAAATGGTCGTGTGCGTGGCGCCGGACGGTCGCGAGATTGCCCGTGACCTGGCCAACTACAGTGCGCTGGAGGCGCAAAAAATCATCGGTCAGTCGTCCGAGGCGATTGTCGGTCTGTTGGGTTACATGGCGGAACCGGAACTGGTTCACCGCGATAACCTGATCCTGGTCTGAAGGAATACCTGAATGCGCGTGGCAAAAGGATTGTTGGGATTGCTGGTGGTGATGCCGCTGCTGGCTTCGGCCGAAGAGATCGGTCAGGTGTCGACGGTGTTCAAGTTCGTCGGGCCAAATGACCGGATCGTGGTCGAGGCCTTTGATGATCCCAAGGTCGATGGTGTGACCTGCTATCTGTCGCGCGCCAAGACCGGTGGGGTGAAAGGTGGTCTTGGTTTGGCCGAGGATCGTGCTGAAGCGTCTATCGCTTGCCGGCAGGTCGGACCCATCAGCTTCAAGGGTGAGCTCAAGGATGGCGACGAGGTGTTCAAGGAGCGCACGTCCCTGGTGTTCAAGACCATGCAGGTGGTGCGCTTCCTCGACAAGAAGCGCAATACACTGGTGTATCTGGTGTACAGCGATCGCTTGATCGAGGGCAGTCCGCAGAATGCGGTGACGGCGATTCCGATTTTGCCGTGGGCGCACGCTCAATAATTTCACGCAAATCAAACTGTGGGAGCGAGCCTGCTCGCGATAGCGGATATCCAGCCAGCACAAATGCTGAATGTTAATCCGTCATCGCGAGCAGGCTCGCTCCCACAGTTTTTGTGTGTCCGCTAAATCGCAGGCAATAAAAAACCGACCCTGAGGTCGGTTTTTTAATGAACGAGTCGCTTAGGCAGCAGCGGCAACGTTCAGGGCCTTAACGTGGCCATTCAGGCGGCTCTTATGACGAGCGGCCTTGTTCTTGTGGATGATGCCTTTATCGGCCATGCGGTCGATAACTGGCACAGCCAGAACGTAAGCAGCTTGAGCTTTGGCAGCGTCTTTTGCGTCGATGGCCTTAACTACATTCTTGATGTAGGTACGAACCATGGAACGCAGGCTGGCGTTGTGGCTGCGACGCTTCTCAGCCTGTTTTGCACGTTTTTTGGCGGAAGGTGAGTTGGCCACCGTCGAGCTCCTCGAAAGACTTTTTAGGAAATAGCAAACAAAATAGGCCGCGAATCATGCCGATGAGTTGAAGTCTTGTCAAGGGCGCTTGAAACGTTCCGCTAAGTGGTAGGGGTAGCGCGACGGGATATTTCTTTCCGGCGTGTGACCTGTAAACTCGCGAGCTTTGGCTCTGTGCTGTTGCGGCGCGGAGTATCGCATAAGTAGGCGCGTAGTTCGCCTGCTGTTTATCGACAGGCACAAACTCTTTCAATGAATCTGCTCAAATCGTTGGCCGCCGTCAGCTCTATCACGATGCTTTCCCGGGTTCTGGGGTTTGTTCGTGACACCCTCATTGCGCGCACATTTGGCGCGGGAATGGCGACCGACGCCTTCTTTATCGCCTTCAAACTGCCCAATCTGCTGCGGCGGATCTTTGCCGAGGGGGCGTTTTCCCAGGCATTCGTGCCGATTCTTGCCGAATACAAAAGCCAGCAGGGTGAAGAGGCGACCCGCACATTTATCGCCTACGTCTCGGGCCTGCTGACGCTGGTGCTGGCGCTGGTCACGGTGTTGGGCATGCTGGCCGCACCCTGGGTCATCTGGGTGACGGCGCCGGGTTTCACCGATACCCCGGAAAAATTCGAGCTCACTTCCAACCTGTTGCGGGTGACCTTTCCTTACATATTGCTGATTTCCCTGTCGTCGCTGGCGGGCGCGATCCTCAACACCTGGAACCGTTTTTCGGTCCCGGCATTCGTGCCGACGCTGCTCAACGTCAGCATGATTATTTTTGCGTTGTTCCTGACACCGTACTTCGATCCGCCCGTAATGGCGCTCGGCTGGGCGGTTCTGGTGGGCGGGCTGGCGCAGTTGCTCTACCAGCTGCCGCACCTGAAAAAGATCGGCATGCTGGTGTTGCCGCGCCTGAGCCTGCGTGACAGTGGTGTGTGGCGCGTCATGAAGCAAATGTTGCCGGCCATTCTCGGTGTTTCGGTGAGCCAGATTTCGCTGATCATCAACACCATCTTCGCTTCGTTCCTGGTCGCAGGTTCCGTGTCGTGGATGTATTACGCCGACCGCTTGATGGAGCTGCCGTCCGGCGTGTTGGGTGTGGCACTGGGGACGATTCTGCTGCCGACCCTGGCCAAGACCTACGCCAACAAGGATCGTCACGAGTATTCGCGCATCCTCGACTGGGGCCTGCGCCTGTGCTTCGTACTGGTGCTGCCTTGCGCCCTGGCGCTGGGGATTCTGGCCGAGCCGCTGACGGTTTCGCTGTTCCAGTACGGCCAGTTCGATGCCCATGACGCGGCCATGACCCAGCGCGCGTTGATCGCTTATTCTGTCGGCTTGCTCGGGATTATCGTGATCAAAGTGTTGGCACCGGGCTTTTATGCGCAACAAAACATCCGCACGCCGGTAAAAATCGCGATTTTCACCCTGGTGGTCACCCAGCTGTTCAACCTGATGCTGATCGGTCCGCTGGCTCACGCGGGGCTGGCGCTCGCCATCAGCGCCGGCGCCTGCCTCAATGCAGGGTTGCTCTTCTATCAGCTGCGGAAACAGCAGATGTACCAGCCGCAACCGGGCTGGGCAAAGTTCGGCTTCAAGCTGGTGATTGCGGTCGGGGTGATGTCTGGCGTGTTGCTGGCAGGGATGCATTTCATGCCGGCCTGGGGTGAGAGGCAGATGCTTGAGCGTTTCCTGCGTCTGGGTGCCTTGGTGGTTGCCGGTGTGGTGGCTTATTTCGGCATGTTAGTGTTGATGGGCTTCCGTTTGCGCGACTTCAATCGCAAGACGCTGGGCTGAGGTTCTGGCCTCGATAAACACGGGCGAGTCGGCGGTTTTGTCGGCTCGATCACTTTGGGTTACGGTGTTGCCTGTCGTCGGCCGCCGGGTGTGGTTATAATCGACCACTTTATGAGCAAGAAGCGCGTTATGCAGCTGGTTCGAGGCCTCCACAATCTGCGCCCCCAGCATCGGGGCTGTGTCGCCACTATTGGCAACTTTGACGGTGTACACCGCGGCCACCAGGCTATTCTGGCGCGCCTGCGTGAGCGTGCGCTCGAGTTGGGCGTGCCCAGCTGCGTGGTGATTTTCGAGCCGCAGCCGCGGGAGTTTTTCGCTCCGGACACCGCGCCGGCTCGTCTGGCACGCCTGCGGGACAAGCTGCAATTGTTGGCCGCCGAAGGCGTCGACCGTGTTCTGTGCCTGGCTTTCAACCAGCGCCTGAGCAAGCTCAGCGCCAGTGAGTTCGTCGATACCATTCTGGTGGATGGCCTTGGCGTGCAGCACCTTGAAGTCGGAGACGACTTCCGGTTCGGCTGCGACCGCGTAGGGGATTTCGATTTCCTGCAACAGGCCGGCATCGTTCAGGGCTTTACCGTCGAGGCGGCGCAAACCGTTGAGCTGGACGGTATTCGCGTCAGCAGCACTCAGGTCCGCAATGCCCTGGCCGCAGCTGATTTTGCCTTGGCCGAGCGACTGCTGGGTCGGCCGTTCCAGATTACCGGGCGGGTGCTGCACGGCCAGAAGCTGGCTCGCCAGTTGGGCACGCCCACGGCCAACATACAACTCAAGCGCCGTCGCGTTCCGCTTTCCGGGGTTTACCTGGTGGACGTCAAGATCGACGGCAAGACCTGGCCCGGCGTCGCCAATATCGGCGTGCGGCCCACGGTTCAAGGTGATGGCAAAGCCCACCTGGAAGTGCATCTTTTAGATTTTGCCGGCGATCTGTATGACCGGCGTTTAACGGTGGTTTTCCACCACAAGCTGCGTGAAGAGCAGCGTTTCGCCTCTCTGGAGGCGTTGAAAACGGCGATCAACGCGGATGTCGCCGCCGCCCGTGCACTAGCCGCACCTAGCGCCCATCGCTAATGAAGAGCCTTAAATGACCGACTATAAAGCCACGCTAAACCTTCCGGACACCGCCTTCCCAATGAAGGCCGGCCTGCCACAGCGCGAACCGCAGATCCTGCAGCGCTGGGACAGTATTGGCCTGTACGGAAAGTTGCGCGAGATTGGCAAGGATCGTCCGAAGTTCGTGTTGCACGACGGCCCTCCGTACGCCAACGGCTCGATTCACATCGGTCATGCGCTGAACAAGATTCTCAAGGACATGATCATCCGTTCGAAGACCCTGTCGGGCTTCGACGCGCCTTATGTTCCTGGCTGGGACTGCCACGGCCTGCCGATCGAGCACAAGGTCGAAGTAACCCACGGCAAGAACCTGGGCGCGGACAAGACCCGCGAACTGTGCCGGGCCTATGCCACCGAGCAGATCGAAGGGCAGAAGTCCGAGTTCATTCGCCTCGGTGTGCTGGGCGACTTCGCCAACCCGTACAAGACCATGGACTTCAAGAACGAGGCCGGTGAAATCCGTGCCTTGGCCGAAATCGTCAAGGGCGGTTTCGTGTTCAAGGGCCTGAAGCCTGTGAACTGGTGCTTCGACTGTGGTTCGGCGCTGGCCGAGGCGGAAGTCGAGTACGAGAACAAGAAGTCCTCGACCATCGACGTGGCGTTCCCGATTGCCGATGAAGCCCAACTGGCTGCCGCCTTCGGACTGCCAACCCTGGCCAAGCCTGCTTCGATCGTGATCTGGACCACCACCCCGTGGACCATCCCGGCCAACCAGGCGCTGAACGTCCACCCGGAATTCAACTACGCCCTGGTCGACGTCGGCGACAAGCTGCTGGTACTGGCTGAAGAGCTGGTCGAGTCGTGCCTGGCGCGCTACTCGCTGGAAGGTTCAGTCATTGCGACCACCACCGGTAAAGCACTGGAGCTGATCAACTTCCGTCACCCGTTCTACGACCGTCTGTCGCCGGTTTACCTGGCCGACTACGTTGAACTGGGCGCCGGTACCGGTGTGGTTCACTCCGCTCCGGCCTATGGCGTGGACGACTTCGTGACCTGCAAGAAATACGGCATGGTCAACGACGACATCCTCAATCCGGTTCAAAGCAACGGCGTGTATGCAACCTCGCTGGAATTCTTCGGCGGCCAGTTCATCTGGAAGGCCAACCCGGCCATCGTCGACAAGCTGACCGAAGTCGGCGCGCTGCTGCATACCACCATCATCGAACACAGCTACATGCACTGCTGGCGCCACAAAACCCCGCTGATCTACCGTGCCACCGCGCAGTGGTTCATCGGCATGGACAAGCAGCCGACCACCGGCGACACCCTGCGTCAGCGCTCGCTCAAAGCCATCGAAGAGACCCAGTTCGTTCCGGCCTGGGGCCAGGCGCGCCTGCATTCGATGATCGCCAACCGTCCCGACTGGTGCATTTCCCGTCAGCGCAACTGGGGCGTGCCGATCCCGTTCTTCCTGAACAAGGAAAGCGGCGAGCTGCACCCACGCACCGTCGAGCTGATGGAAGAAGTTGCCAAGCGCGTTGAAGGTGAGGGCATCGAGGCCTGGTTCAAGCTGGACGCCGCCGAGCTGCTGGGCGATGAAGCCCCGCTGTATGACAAGATCAGCGACACCCTGGACGTCTGGTTCGATTCGGGCACCACGCACTGGCACGTCCTGCGCGGTTCGCACCCGATGGGCCACGAAACCGGCCCGCGCGCCGACCTGTACCTGGAAGGCTCGGACCAACACCGTGGCTGGTTCCACTCGTCGCTGCTGACCGGTTGCGCCATCGACAACCACGCGCCGTACCGCGAGCTGCTGACCCACGGTTTCACTGTGGACGAGTCCGGCCGCAAGATGTCCAAGTCGTTGGGCAACGTGATCGCGCCGCAGAAAGTCAACGACACCCTGGGCGCCGACATCATGCGTCTGTGGGTCGCTTCGACCGACTACTCCGGCGAAATGGCTGTTTCCGAGCAGATCCTGCAGCGCAGCGCGGACGCCTACCGGCGTATCCGTAACACCGCGCGTTTCCTGCTTTCCAACCTGACCGGCTTCAACCCGGCCACCGACCTGCTGCCGGCCGAAGAAATGCTGGCTCTGGACCGTTGGGCCGTGGATCGCACCCTGCTGCTGCAACGCGAGCTACAAGAGCACTACGGCGAATACCGCTTCTGGAACGTGTACTCGAAGATCCACAACTTCTGCGTGCAGGAGCTGGGCGGCTTCTACCTCGACATCATCAAGGACCGTCAGTACACCACTGGCGCCGACAGCAAGGCCCGCCGTTCGTGCCAGACCGCGCTGTTCCACATCTCCGAGGCGCTGGTGCGCTGGATCGCGCCGATCCTGGCGTTCACCGCCGACGAACTGTGGCAATACCTGCCGGGCGAGCGTAACGAGTCCGTCATGCTCAACACCTGGTACGAAGGCCTGAGCGAACTGCCGGAAGGCATCGAGCTGGATCGCGCTTACTGGGACCGGATCATGGCGGTCAAGGTCGCGGTCAACAAGGAAATGGAGATCCAGCGCGCAGCCAAGGCTGTCGGTGGCAATCTGCAGGCCGAAGTGACGCTGTTCGCCGAAGATGCGCTGACCGCCGACCTGGCCAGGTTGAGCAACGAACTGCGTTTCGTACTGATCACGTCGACCGCCAGTGTTGCACCATTGGTGCAGGCGCCGGCCGATGCCGTGGTCACCGAAGTCAGCGGCCTGAAGCTGAAGATCGTCAAGTCGAGCCATGCCAAGTGCGCCCGTTGCTGGCACTGCCGTGAAGACGTCGGCGTGAACCCGGAGCATCCGGAAATCTGCGGCCGTTGCGTCGACAACATCAGCGGCGCTGGCGAGGTCCGTCACTATGCCTAATGCCGTTGGCCGTTTCGGACGGCTGAGCTGGCTCTGGTTGAGTTTGCTGGTCCTGGTCATCGACCAGGCCAGCAAGTTCTACTTCGAAGGCAAGCTCCAGATGTACCAGCAGATCGTAATCATCCCCGATTACTTCAGCTGGACCCTGGCTTACAACACGGGTGCGGCGTTCAGCTTCCTGGCTGACAGCTCCGGCTGGCAGCGCTGGCTGTTTGCGTTGATCGCGGTCGTGGTCAGTGCGGTGCTGGTGGTGTGGCTCAAGCGTCTGGGGCGCAACGAGACCTGGCTGGCGATTGCGCTGGCACTGGTGCTCGGCGGCGCGCTGGGCAATCTGTATGACCGCATTGCCTTGGGCCATGTGATCGATTTCATCCTGGTGCATTGGCAGAACCGCTGGTATTTCCCGGCGTTCAACTTTGCCGACAGTGCCATCACTGTCGGTGCCATCATGCTGGCACTGGATATGTTCAAAAGTAAAAAGACCGGAGAAACCGTTCATGACTGAACAGGTATTGGCTGAGCAACGCATCGGCCAGAACACGGAAGTCACCTTGCATTTTGCATTGCGCCTGGAGAACGGCGACACGGTGGACAGCACCTTCGACAAGGCCCCGGCGACCTTCAAGGTCGGTGACGGCAACCTGTTGCCAGGCTTCGAAGCCGCGCTGTTCGGTTTCAAGGCCGGTGACAAGCGGACGCTGAGCATCGAGCCGGAAAACGCTTTCGGCCAGCCCAACCCGCAAAACGTGCAGATCATCCCGCGCTCCCAGTTCCAGGACATGGAACTGTCGCCTGGCTTGCTGGTGATCTTCAACGATGCGGCCAATACTGAATTGCCGGGCGTGGTCAAAGAGTTCGATGACGCGCAAGTGACCATCGACTTCAACCACCCGCTGGCGGGCAAGACGTTGACCTTTGACGTGGAAATCATTTCCGTCAAAGCGCTGTAACTTGTGGGAGCGAGCCTGCTCGGGATGAGGGCCTGTCATCAACATTGATGGCGGCTGACACTCTGCTATCGCGAGCAGGCTCGCTCCTACAGTGTTTTTCATTGTTTTCGCGCGCAAGACACGAGGCTCAGCATGCAAATCAAACTCGCCAACCCCCGTGGCTTCTGCGCCGGCGTGGACCGGGCGATCGAAATCGTCAACCGCGCCCTGGAAGTCTTCGGGCCGCCGATCTATGTGCGCCACGAAGTGGTTCACAACAAATTTGTCGTCGAAGACTTGCGCTCCCGTGGTGCGATCTTCGTCGAAGAGCTGGATCAGGTGCCGGACGACGTCATCGTGATCTTCAGTGCCCACGGCGTTTCCCAGGCCGTGCGCAGCGAAGCGGCTGGCCGTGGGCTGAAAGTGTTCGACGCTACGTGCCCGCTGGTGACCAAGGTCCACATCGAAGTGGCGCGCTACAGCCGTGACGGCCGAGAGTGCATTCTCATCGGCCACGCCGGTCACCCGGAAGTCGAAGGCACCATGGGCCAGTACGATGCTGGTAATGGCGGCGCGATCTATCTGGTCGAAGACGAGAAGGATGTCGCCGCACTGCAGGTGAACAACCCTGAAAAGCTCGCCTTCGTGACCCAGACCACACTGTCGATGGACGATACCAGCCGCGTTATCGATGCCCTGCGTTCGCGCTTCCCGGCCATCGGTGGACCGCGCAAGGACGATATTTGCTACGCCACGCAAAACCGTCAGGACGCGGTCAAGCAACTGGCCGACGAGTGCGACGTGGTGCTTGTGGTCGGCAGCCCGAACAGCTCCAACTCCAATCGCTTGCGCGAATTGGCAGAACGCATGTCCACTCCTGCCTACCTGATCGACGGTGCTGAAGACCTGCAAAAGAGCTGGTTCGACGGCGTTGAGCGTATCGGCATCACCGCGGGTGCATCCGCCCCGGAAGTCCTGGTGCGCGGTGTGATCCAGCAGTTGCAGGCCTGGGGTGCCACCGGTGCCGATGAGCTGGCCGGTCGCGAGGAGAACATTACGTTCTCGATGCCTAAAGAACTGCGCGTTCGCTCGTTGACCTGAGTTGTCTCCTTTTTTTGCATAACGGATGCTCAGCCTTGTCGCTACGCAGGCTGACGCGACCGGTCCGGGCCAACACCACTTGATGTTGGCTGACTGGTTCGCGAACAGCGCAAACGTGTAACGTCCCTCCAAACAGTGACTCGCCCTGACCTCTGAAGCGTATTGAGTTTTCGACCGTACTGTTCCCCACAATCGACAGGCGTGCTCTGCTCTGGCGTTCGGCCAGCAGTGGATTGTCGCTGTCCATCTCCCCCTTGCCGCTGATATCCAGAATGATCCTCCAGCCTTGGCTCCAATCGCCATTGATGCCGTGAATCACCACGGCCTGGTTGCGGACGATGGCTTCGCTGCGGGCAGTGCGAATACTGCTGGAAAGAGCCTCTGCCGCTTGTTGTCTTTGGTTCGACTCGACCAGCGTTTCGAACGCCGGACTGACCAAATGCAGAACAATTGCGGTAATTGCCAGTCCCATGAGCAGTTCGATCAGGCTGAAGCCTTGTTGCCGCATGACATTTCCCTCCGTGGCGTGCTGTGGCTCGCGCAATCCCTGCGCGAGAAATGGCAACGCAAACGCACCGCATCGTTCGAATGTGGTGCCGCGCAAGAGCAGGTATAGCCGAAGGAATCAGAAGGCCCCGATGGATCATCCTACAAAAGGTTTCACGCTGATCGAGTTGCTGGTCGCGATCGCGATCCTTCTGATGCTGCTGACTCTGGGTGTCCCGGCGTTCACCCGCTCGACGCAAACAACCAGGGCTGATACTGAGATCGCTGACCTGCGACGAACCCTGAATTTTGCCCGACTCGAAGCCATCGATCGGGGCAATACCACACGGGTGCGCCCGACGGCCGGTGGGGATGTCTGGAGTGGGGAACTGGCGATTTACGGCGGTACTGGCGCTTTGGCCAATGTATTACGGGTTGTTCCGGCGATGAGCAGCGGCGCAACTCTGGCGCTAACCTCTGGCGTCACCGCCATCGATTTCAACAGTATGGGCGGATTGTCATCACCGTCCTCAGAGGTGGTGATCAGCTATGAGCGGGGCGCACAAAGCAGGACGCTGACTGTGTGTTTGAACGGACGAATTCAATTGGGTGGAAATTGCGGATGAGGGCAGGGAGGCAAGGCAAGCAGAATGGCATGACGCTGGTCGAAGTCCTGGTGGCGTTAGTCATTCTGGGCGTGGGCCTGCTGGGGGCGGCGGCGTTTCAGCTCAATGCGCTGAAGTACACGGACAGCGCGCGCATGACCAGTCAGGCCAGTTTTATCGCCTACGACCTGATGGACCGCATTCGCGCCAACGCTGCTGCGGACTACACCGTTGCGCCGCCGGCTTCGGGCAATCCGGACGTTACCCGGGATCAGGACCTGTTTGACTTTAACGCCAACATTGTCAGTTCCCTCGGTGCCTCCGCGACGGGCAGTGTTGCCGTCAACCAGAAGGTGTACACCATCACGATTACCTGGGATGACTCACGGGCTACGAATACTGCCGACTCGCGACGCAGCTTCGTCCTGAACAGTCGCGCGGCCATTGATCCGACGGTGATCCCGTGAGCCGCCTAAGTAGAGGTTTTAGCCTGGTCGAATTGCTGATCGCCCTGTCATTGAGCCTGATCGTGGTGCTGGGCGTGGTGCAGGTTTTCATCGCGGCCAAGAACACCTATCTCAGCCAGAATGCCGCCGCGAACATGCAGGAGGACGCACGTTTCGTGTTGAGCAAAATGATTCAGGAAGTTCGCATGGTCGGGATGTTCGGTTGTCTGGAAAAGATCACCGATTCAAGTAAGAAAGGTGATTTTCATGCCAGTCAGCTAGTACCGATCCGCTGGGACAACGGTGGCCGCAAGTTGACGCTGGTTACGACGGATGTCGGTGGTAATGGCGGCCAGCCGGACTGGACTGTGCTGTCCGATTGTCGAACCCATTCGACGGCCTACAGTGAAGGGCGGATGCCAGTGACAGGGCAACTGGCCTTTCCGGTCCGGCGGCTGATTTACAGCTTCAGCAACAACCAACTGCTGATGAAAGGCGGGGCCGCACCAGACCAGGTACTGGTGGACAGCGTCAGCGCTTTCGACGTGAGCTTCGGCCTGGCCAGCACCGCCACTGATCTGGCTGCTTCGCGCTACAGCAGCAACCCGCCGGACCCCGCGCTGATTCGAAGCGTTCGCCTGAGCCTGACTCTCTTCGATCCGCACCACCGGGTGGCCGATCAAACCTTCAACGTGGTTGCCGCTCTGCGCAACCGCCTGCCATGAGGGAGCGCCAATGAACCGTGCTCCCAAGACGTATGACGCCCAACGCGGCATGGCGCTGCTGGTCAGTCTGGTGTTCTTGCTCTTACTCACGTTGATTGGTCTTTCATCGATGCAGAGCGCGACCCTGCAGGAAAAAATGGCCGGTAGCGTTGCCCTGCGCAACCAGTCGTTCCAGAGTGCCGAAGCCGCATTGCGGGTGGGTGAGGGTACAGTGCAGCGGGACAGTTATGCGCTACCTGTTTGCAGCGCCATCGTTCAATGTGCGCCACCGTCCGAGTCTTCGACTATTACCGCTGCCGGTTTCAACGCCTCTTCCGGTGTGACCTGGATTGCATCGGGCAAGGGCTTTTATGGCGTGCAAAACATCGGTGTCAGCCAAAATGCGGTGAATGTGCCAATCAATACCCCAGCGACGTTATATCGGGTTACGGCAGTCGGCATCGCGGGGCATTCGCGCAGTGTTGTGGAGAGCATCTATGCGAAGTACTGAGCGAGCTGTCAGGTTATGGTCACAACTGTTCGGTGTCGTCGTCGCGCTTGGCCTGTCGGTGTCGGCGCACGCTGCCACATCAGCGGATGCGCCAGCGCTGAACCGGCCAACCTGTCTGGCCAATGGCAACTGGTACGGTTTTTATCACGGCAATCTGGGGTTGAAGGCCGTCTGCCTGAAGCTGCCCGAGGCGATCAGCGTTAAGATGCTCGACAGCAACGCCGATGGAGTGGTCGACAACAGCGACACGCTATCCGATGGCGTGATCTTTATCGGTGAGCATTCGACCCAGGACGCCAGCGACAATGGCGGGGCCGTGAACGATTCCACTGGCGACGGTACTGCGGGGATGGAAAAATCCGGCGGTAGCCGTCGCATCATGTGGCGACAAATACAGTGACTGAGAATTGATGCATGCGTAGTTCCAACCGCGGTTTTACCCTGATCGAAATCATGATCGTGATTGCGATCATCGGTATTGTCATGACCATTGCCGCCCCGAGTCTCACCGAATACCTGAACAAGGGCCGTCGCGCAGAAGTAGCCGGTCTGCTCTCGGAGCAGGCGCAACTACTGGAGCGCTTCTACTCGCAGAAAAATGCCTACACCGATGCGACGGGCCTCAGTGCCGGCAATGATTACTACAGCATCACGCCGACCCTGACCGACCAGGCCTTTCTGCTGACGGCGGTGCGCAGGGCTGACTCGAGCATGGCCACTGACAAGTGCGGTGATCTGACTATCACCAATACCGGTGTGCTCGGTATGGTCAACGCGAAATCCGGCCTGACCAGCAAAGACTGCTGGGGGCGCTGAGTTTCTTTTTCGGGTGCCTTTTGTACCCTCTGTCTATTTAACGATGGGATCAGAACATGACCAGGCAACAGCAAGTGGTGATTGTCGGCGGTGGGGTGATTGGATTGCTGACGGCCTTCAATCTCGCCTCCGAAGTGCAAAGCGTTGTGCTGCTGGATCGCTCGAGCGTCGGCCAGGAGTCGTCCTGGGCCGGTGGCGGCATCGTTTCGCCGCTTTACCCGTGGCGCTACAGCCCGGCGGTCACCGCGTTGGCTCACTGGTCCCAGGATTTTTATCCACAGCTGGGCGAGCGCTTGTTTGCCACCACTGGTGTTGATCCGCAAGTGCACACCACCGGTCTGTACTGGCTGGACCTGGATGACGAGGCTGATGCCCTGGCATGGGCCGCCCGGGAAAATCGCCCGCTCAGCGCGGTGGATATTTCGGCGGCACACGATGCCGTGCCGGTGCTGGGCAGTGGTTTTTCCCGGGCGATCTACATGGCCGACGTTGCCAACGTGCGCAATCCTCGACTGGTGAAGTCACTCAAGGCCGCGTTGCTGGCGCTGCCGAACGTGACGATCCATGAGCAGTGCGAAGTCAGCGGGTTTGTTTGTGACGGCACCAAAGTGGTCGGCGTACAGACCTCCACAGGTATTGTCTCGGGTGATCAAGTTGTCCTGACGGCGGGGGCCTGGAGCGGTGATTTGCTCAAGCTTCTTGATCTGACGCTGCCGGTCGAGCCGGTGAAAGGGCAGATGATTCTCTACAAGTGTGCGGCGGATTTCCTGCCGAGCATGGTCCTGGCCAAGGGCCGTTATGCGATTCCCCGGCGCGACGGGCACATATTGATCGGCAGTACGCTGGAGCATGAGGGCTATGACAAGACGCCGACCGGGTCGGCACTGGAAAGCCTGAAGGCGTCCGCGGTGGAGTTGATCCCGGCGCTGGCCGATGCCGAAGTAGTGGGGCATTGGGCCGGATTGCGCCCGGGATCACCCGAGGGCATTCCTTACATCGGCCCGGTGCCAGGGGTTGACGGGCTCTGGCTCAACTGCGGGCATTACCGAAACGGGCTGGTGCTGGCGCCGGCGTCATGCCAGCTGTTTGCCGATGTGATGCTGGGCCGGGCGCCGATTATCGATCCGGCGCCTTATGCGCCTGCCGGAAGACTTTAAAGCCTCAATCCAGTCCCAGCTTCTTGAGCCGGTAACGCATCGACCTGAATGACAGGTTCAACCGCTGAGCCGCCGCCGTACGGTTCCAGCGGGTTTCCTCCAAGGCCTGGAGCAGCAGTTGGCGTTCGATGTTTTCCAGATAGGCTTCCAGATTGTCGATCCGGGTCAGGTCCGGCACGCCCCCCTCAGCCCCACGGTTGCTTTCAGCCAGGCGCAGGTCGCCGGCTTCGATCTGATTGTTCTCACACAAGGTGTGCGCCCGTTCGAGCGTGTTTTCCAGTTCCCGCACATTGCCCGGGAAGCGATAGCTTTTGAGCGCCTCAAGGGCTTGGGAGTGGAGACTTGCGGCAGGCTGACCGCTATCGGCGGCCAGGCGCTTGAGTATGTGGCTGGCAAGCATTTCGATATCGTCGCGACGCTCGCGCAAGGGCGGCACCCGGAGTTCGATCACGTTCAAACGGTAGTAAAGGTCGTGACGAAATCGTCCGGCGGCGACTTCGGCGCCAAGGTCCTTGTGTGTGGCGCAGAGAATACGCACATCCACCGCCACTTCCTGCTGCCCGCCGACGCAGCGTACGGATTTCTCCTGAATCGCGCGCAGCAGTTTGACCTGCATGGCCAGCGGCAGGTCGGCCACTTCGTCGAGGAGCAGGGTGCCGCCGTGAGCTGCCTGGAACAGGCCGGGTTTGTCTTCGATGGCACCGCTGAAACTGCCTTTGCGATGGCCGAAAAACTCACTCTCCAGCAGCTCCGAGGGAATCGCCGCGCAGTTGATCGCGATGAACGGCTGATTGGCGCGGGGGCTTTGATCATGGATCAGGCGCGCGACCAACTCCTTGCCGCTGCCGGACTCTCCGCTGATGTATACCGTCGCATGGCTGCTGGCCAGCTTGGTGATGTGCTTGCGCAGGTTGCGCATGGGCAATGAGTCGCCCAGCAAGCGTCGATTGATGCCGACCCCGCGGGCAGGAACCAGCAGGGCGCTGGTGACCAGTTCACGCAAGCGCGTAAGGTCCACCGGTTTGGTCAGGAAGTCGAATGCCCCGGCCTTGAGCACATTGATCGCGTTTTCGAGGCTGTCATAGGCAGTGATCATCGCCACCTGGACCTGAGGGTGGCGCTGCTGGATGTGCTGGACCAGCTCAAGGCCGGTACCGTCCGACAATTGCATGTCGGTCAGGCATAGATCGAAGGTTTCGCGTTTGAGCAGGGATTGCGCTTCGCCGACGTTGCGGGCATTGAACGTCTCCAGCTTCATCCTTCCCAGGGTGATTTCCAGGAGTTCTCGAATGTCCGGTTCGTCATCGACGATCAGGACTTTTTGTCGTGGTCTCGTGTTCAACGTGGGTCCCGTCCGTGTGCATAGGTCATGCAAAAGCAGCCGCTTTCCTGGCGTGCCTTGAAGTCTAGGCGGGACGGAATGCTTTCGCCCGGCTGGCCGGACAGATAAAGCCCCAGGCCCATGATATGGGGGGCTGGGGCTTCATTATCGAGTATTTCCAGTGATTTCAGGTCGAGCCGTAATGGCGGCATTAGCTCGCGGCGTTGCAGATGCAATACGTTTTCGATTACCCGGTTCATTCGCAGAGAGAGGTCTTGAATAATCTGCGTCAGACGTCGATCAACAGCTTTCAGTTCCTTGGGCGCGCGCGATAGTCCCTAAACGGCTGCCATTTCTGCTGAGGTGTCAGTGGCCACTGGAGCCCTTGCCTTGCTCGAGATGAGCCTGGCTGCAATACCATTGCTGGTCGAGGCTCAGCGCGCGGTCACGCGGCAGGTGAACGCCGCAATGGGCGCAACGGACCATGGGCGCGGCTTCCCGCTCGGCAGGGGATCTGGGGGGGGAGGCCTGACCCTTGAACTTGCGCCAGAACCACACTGCAGCGGCAATCAGGGCAATCCAGAACAATAAACGAAGCATGGTGAGCTGCTTTTCGACTGATGATCCGGCAGTTTAGCCAAGGACATGGCCGGCGCACAGCCCAATAGCTTATGTAGGAGAGAGCTTGCTCGCGATGGTCTCAAGGACGACGCGTTTATTCAGACAAAGCGCGTTAACGTTAACGTCCATCGCGAGCAAGCTCGCTCCTACAAGTCTCCCTTTTGCACAACCCGGGGTGTCAGTCGAACACGCCGAAAGTCATGTAGCTGAACCACGAACGGTCGCTGTTGTTGCCTTGCGCTTCGTGATTTTCTTCTTCGACCGCGTCGCCATTGTCGTCTTTAGGCTTGAGCTCGCTCGGGATCGCGTCCTTGGCGTCCTGGAATTGCTTCTGCACGTCCTGGTTGGCGCGGGTTTCGCCCGGTGGCAGTGGCGGACGGGACTCGATAAAGCCCAGGGTCACCTTGCTCAGCCACGAACGGTTGTCAGCTTCGGCCACGGTCGGTACGAACTGACCGTCTACCAGCGTCGGGTGGTTCGGGTAGTTGAGCTTCAGGGTTTCCAGGCTGGTGGCAGCCAGTTCGTCCAGGTGCAGGCGCTGGTAGGCCTCGGTCATCACCGCCAGGCCATCGCCGACCGAAGGGGTTTCCTGGAAGTTTTCCACCACGTAACGACCGCGGTTCGCGGCGGCAACATAGGCCTGACGGGTCAGGTAGTAGTCGGCCACGTGAATTTCGTAGGCGGCCAGCAGGTTGCGCAGATAGATCATGCGCTGCTTGGCGTCCGGCGCGTAGCGGCTGTTCGGGAAGCGGCTGGTCAGTTGGGCGAACTCGTTATAGGAGTCGCGGGCGGCGCCCGGGTCACGCTTGGTCATGTCCAGCGGCAGGAAACGCGCCAGCAGGCCGACGTCCTGGTCGAAAGAAGTCAGGCCCTTGAGGTAGTAGGCATAATCGACGTTCGGATGCTGTGGGTGCAGGCGAATGAAGCGTTCCGCAGCGGACTTGGCCGCTTCTGGCTCGGTGTTCTTGTAGTTGGCGTAGATGAGCTCGAGTTGCGCCTGGTCGGCATAGCGGCCGAACGGATAACGCGATTCCAGAGCCTTCAGCTTGGCGATGGCGCTGGTGTAGCTACTGTTGTCCAGGTCATTTTGAGCCTGTTGGTACAGCTCGACTTCACTGAGGTTTTCGTCTACGACTTCCTTCGATGAGCAAGCAGCGGTCAATGCGAGGATGGCGATCAGCAGCAGGTGTTTCACTTGCATGGCGGCTTGCGTCCCTATGACGGCCGCTGTCTTGGGCGTGGCCGTCCTGTTATGATGAGCGCCCCGTTGAATAGCCTCGGGGCAAAAGACGCCGTATTTAACCACAAGCGCGCAGCCGAAACCAAAGGCTGTGCCGACGCCTAGTCTGAGCATGTCCGATAAAATTGAACTTCGCGCAGAGGTGCCGTCCGAATTGGGCGGCCAACGCCTCGATCAAGTCGCCGCACAATTATTCGCTGAGCACTCGCGCTCGCGCCTTTCCGCCTGGATCAAAGACGGCCGCCTGACTGTGGATGGGGCGATTATCCGCCCGCGAGACATCGTCCACGGCGGCGCCATCCTTGAGTTGACTGCCGAGCAGGAAGCTCAGGGCGAATGGGTCGCTCAAGACATTGCCCTGGATATCGTCTACGAAGACGACGATATCCTGGTGATCAACAAGCCTGCGGGCCTGGTGGTGCACCCGGCTGCCGGTCATGCCGACGGCACCTTGCTCAACGCCTTGCTGCACCACGTGCCGGACATCATCAATGTGCCCCGCGCCGGTATCGTGCATCGCCTGGACAAGGACACCACCGGTCTGATGGTGGTGGCCAAGACCATTCAAGCGCAGACGCAGCTGGTTACACAGTTGCAGAGCCGCAGCGTCAGCCGGATCTACGAGTGCATCGTGATCGGTGTGGTGACAGCTGGTGGCAAGATCAACGCGCCGATCGGTCGTCACGGCCAGCAACGCCAGCGCATGGCCGTGATGGAAGGTGGCAAGCAAGCCGTCAGCCATTACCGCGTGCTCGAGCGCTTCCGCTCCCACACTCACGTGCGGGTGAAGCTGGAAACCGGTCGTACGCACCAGATTCGCGTGCATATGGCGCACATCAACTACCCGTTGCTCGGAGATCCTGCCTACGGCGGTCGTTTCCGTATTCCGCCGGCCGCCAACCCGACCATGGTCGAGTCGCTGAAAAACTTCCCGCGTCAGGCGCTGCATGCGCGTTTCCTGGAACTGGATCATCCGACCACCGGTCAGCGCATGAGCTGGGAATCGCCGTTGCCGGAAGATTTCGTCTGGTTGCTGACCCTGCTCAAGCAAGACCGTGAGGCGTTCATCGGATGAGTGACTGGCTGATTCCTGACTGGCCCGCGCCGGCCGGGGTCAAAGCCTGCGTCACCACCCGTGCGGGCGGCGTCAGTCTGGCGCCGTTCGATAGCCTCAACCTCGGCGATCACGTCGACGACAGCCCTGAAGCTGTTGCCGAGAATCGCCGGCGTCTTACCGATCATTTCTCCATTCAACCGGCCTGGCTGCAGCAGGTCCACGGCATTGTCGTGGCCCATGCCGATCCTGGCCGGGTGGATACGGCTGATGCCAGTTGGACATCAACGCCGGGCGTCGCCTGCGCGGCGATGACCGCCGATTGTCTGCCTGCGCTGTTTTGCGACCGTGCCGGCACTCGCGTAGCGGCGGCCCATGCCGGTTGGCGCGGGTTGGCTGCTGGCGTGCTGGAAGCCACTCTCGACAGTCTGGCCGTGCCACCTGCCGAGGTATTGGTCTGGCTTGGCCCGGCCATTGGCCCGCAAGCCTTTGAAGTCGGCCCGGAAGTACGCGAAATCTTTGTGCAGCAGTTGCCGCAAGCGGCAGAAGCCTTTGTACCGAGCCAAAACCCCGGCAAGTTCATGGCCGACATCTATAAGCTTGCGCGTCTGCGCCTGGCCGCTCGCGGCGTCACCGCTGTCTACGGTGGCGGTTTCTGCACCGTGACCGACCCACGTTTCTTTTCTTACCGCCGTGCCCCTCGCACCGGTCGCTTTGCCTCCCTGATCTGGCTCGCCCGCTAAGCTTCTCTGATCTGTATCAATGTCTTGATGCTTGAAACTCCCAGAATCGACCGCATCTATAACGGTATCTGGCAGGTTTCATCATTCAGGATGTTTTATAGGTCCGGCCTGCTCAAAAGGAAGGTGACCCATGCGTATAGACCGTTTAACCAGCAAATTGCAGTTAGCGTTGTCCGATGCCCAATCCCTGGCTGTCGGCCACGATCATCCGGCCATCGAGCCGGCGCACTTGATGCAAGCCTTGCTCGAACAGCAGGGTGGCTCGATCAAGCCCCTGCTGATGCAGGTGGGCTTCGACGTCAACAGCCTGCGTAAAGAGCTGACCAAAGAGCTCGACCAGCTACCGAAAATACAGAACCCGACCGGCGACGTGAACATGTCGCAGGATCTGGCACGCCTGCTCAACCAGGCCGACCGTCTGGCCCAGCAAAAGGGCGACCAGTTCATCTCAAGCGAACTGGTGCTGCTCGCCGCCATGGACGAGAACAGCAAGCTCGGCAAGCTGTTGCTCGGCCAGGGCGTGAGCAAGAAAGCCCTGGAAAACGCGATCAACAACCTGCGTGGTGGCGAGGCCGTCAATGACCCGAACCACGAAGAAGCGCGACAGGCGCTGGATAAATACACCGTCGACCTGACCAAGCGCGCCGAAGACGGCAAGCTTGACCCGGTGATCGGCCGAGACGACGAAATTCGCCGCACAATCCAGGTGCTGCAACGTCGTACCAAGAACAATCCTGTGCTGATCGGTGAGCCTGGCGTGGGTAAAACCGCCATCGCCGAAGGCCTGGCCCAGCGCATCATCAATGGCGAAGTGCCGGACGGCCTCAAGGGCAAGCGCCTGTTGTCCCTGGACATGGGGGCGCTGATTGCCGGTGCCAAGTATCGCGGCGAGTTCGAAGAACGCCTGAAATCCCTGCTCAATGAACTGTCGAAGCAGGAAGGGCAGATCATTCTGTTCATCGACGAACTGCACACCATGGTCGGCGCCGGTAAAGGTGAGGGCTCGATGGATGCGGGCAACATGCTCAAGCCGGCCCTGGCCCGCGGTGAGCTGCACTGTGTAGGTGCCACAACGCTCAACGAGTACCGCCAATATATCGAGAAGGACGCCGCCCTCGAGCGACGCTTCCAGAAAGTGCTGGTGGACGAGCCGAGCGAAGAAGACACCATCGCCATCCTGCGTGGCCTCAAGGAGCGTTATGAGGTTCACCACAAGGTGGCGATCACCGACGGCGCGATCATTGCCGCGGCCAAGCTCAGTCATCGTTACATCACTGACCGGCAGTTGCCCGACAAGGCCATCGACCTGATCGACGAAGCCGCCAGCCGCATCCGCATGGAGATTGACTCCAAGCCGGAAGTGCTGGACCGTCTGGAGCGTCGCCTGATTCAGCTGAAGGTGGAATCCCAGGCGCTGAAGAAAGAAAGCGATGACGCAGCGAAGAAGCGTCTGGAGAAATTGCAGGAAGAAATCGCTCGGCATGAGCGTGAGTACTCGGATCTCGAAGAAATCTGGAACTCGGAGAAAGCCGAAGTCCAGGGTTCGGCGCAGATCCAGCAGAAAATCGAGCAATCCCGTCAGGAACTGGAAGCGGCCCGCCGCAAAGGCGACCTGAACCGCATGGCGGAGTTGCAGTACGGGGTGATCCCGGACCTGGAGCGCAGCCTGCAAATGGTCGACCAGCACGGCAAAGCCGAAAACCAGTTGCTGCGCAGCAAGGTGACTGAAGAAGAGATCGCCGAAGTCGTGTCGAAGTGGACCGGTATCCCGGTGTCGAAGATGCTCGAGGGCGAGCGCGAAAAACTGATGAAGATGGAAAGCCTGTTGCACCAGCGTGTGATCGGCCAGGAAGAGGCGGTGGTCGCGGTGTCCAACGCAGTGCGGCGTTCCCGCGCCGGATTGTCCGACCCGAATCGCCCAAGCGGCTCGTTCATGTTCCTCGGCCCGACCGGTGTCGGTAAAACCGAGCTGTGCAAGGCGCTGGCCGAGTTCCTCTTCGACACTGAAGAAGCGATGGTGCGGATCGACATGTCCGAGTTCATGGAGAAACATTCCGTGGCGCGCTTGATCGGTGCGCCACCAGGCTACGTGGGCTATGAAGAGGGCGGTTATCTGACCGAGGCCGTACGTCGCAAGCCGTATTCGGTGATCCTCATGGACGAAGTCGAGAAGGCGCACCCGGATGTGTTCAACATTTTGCTGCAAGTGCTCGAGGATGGTCGTCTGACCGACAGCCATGGCCGCACGGTGGATTTCAAGAACACCGTGATTGTCATGACCTCCAACCTGGGGTCGGTGCAGATCCAGGAACTGGTCGGTGATCGTGAGGCGCAGCGTGCAGCGGTGATGGATGCGATTTCCACCCACTTCCGGCCGGAGTTCATCAATCGGGTCGACGAAGTGGTGATCTTCGAGCCGTTGGCGCGGGATCAGATCGCCGGCATTACCGAGATCCAGTTGGGTCGTCTGCGCAGCCGCCTGACCGAGCGCGAGCTGAAGCTTGAGCTCAGCCCTGAGGCGATGGACAAGCTGATCGCGGTCGGTTACGACCCGGTGTATGGCGCTCGGCCGCTCAAGCGCGCTATCCAGCGCTGGATCGAGAACCCGCTGGCGCAGTTGATTCTGTCCGGTCGATTCATGCCGGGCGATACCGCTCACGGCGTGGTGGAGAACGACGAAATCGTATTCGTCTGATCCATAACCGCGGCAAAATCGAAAAGGCCTCGCATAACGAGGCCTTTTTTTCGTTAGGCTGTTGAACTCAAAGGAAAAGGCTTGTAAAGTGCGCCCCGCAGTCAGTCACCCACCAGGGTTTCCGCTCCCCAAGCAGGAATCCAAAATAAGTTGCAAATCATTAACTTGAAAGCAATTTAGGGGGTTGACAGAGGTGCTGAAGATTGTAGAATAGCGCGCCTCAGACACACGAACGCAGCGATGCGAACGGGTTGAAGAGAACGCAGTAAAGCTTCAAAGTTGTAAATTGAAATGTGTAGTTCCGTGATAGCTCAGTCGGTAGAGCAAATGACTGTTAATCATTGGGTCCCAGGTTCGAGTCCTGGTCACGGAGCCAATTTCAAACCGGGGTATAGCGCAGTCCGGTAGCGCGCCTGCTTTGGGAGCAGGATGTCAGGAGTTCGAATCCCCTTACCCCGACCATTTTTGGGTCGTTAGCTCAGTTGGTAGAGCAGTTGGCTTTTAACCAATTGGTCGTAGGTTCGAATCCCACACGACCCACCATTTTTGAAACCAGTTAGCGCTGGAATCGAATCTTAAGATCAGAGGCCAAAAGCGCTGATCGAGGAAGGCGCCTTCAAGGGTGCCTTTTTTTTACCGGGGTATAGCGCAGTCCGGTAGCGCGCCTGCTTTGGGAGCAGGATGTCAGGAGTTCGAATCCCCTTACCCCGACCATATTAAAAATCCTCGTATCGAAAGATACGGGGATTTTTTTTGTCTGTTAATTGCTTGCCGCGGATCAATTGTAGGAGCGAGCTTGCTCGCGAAGATCGTTAACGAAAACGCAGCGTTTCTGGTTTAACGCGGCGCTCTCAGGTTCTTCGCGAGCAAGCTCGCTCCTACAGGTGTTAGTGCAACTTGAGCCGTGGCTCGGTACCACGTCCGATCTTGCTGCCCAGCATCAGCATCGCCGTGCGGAACGGCCCGTACAGCGCCATCTGGTGCATGCGGTACAGCGACACGTAGAACATCCGCGCGAGCCAGCCTTCGAGCATCACGCTGCCGGTGAGGTTGCCCATCAAGTTACCCACAGCCGAAAAACGCGACAGCGAGATCAGCGAGCCGTAGTCGGTGTACTTGTACTCTGGCAGGGCCTTGCCTTCGATGCGCAGTTTCAGTGATTTGGCCAGCAACGAAGCCTGTTGGTGAGCGGCCTGGGCGCGTGGCGGCACGTTGCGGTCGCTGCCCGGTTGCGGGCAGGCGGCGCAGTCACCGAACGCGAAGATGTTCTCGTCGCGGGTGGTTTGCAGGGTTGGCAGCACTTGCAGCTGATTGATGCGGTTGGTTTCCAGGCCATCGATGTCCTTGAGGAAACCCGGTGCACGAATCCCTGCGGCCCAGACTTTCAGGCTGGCGTTGATCACGTTACCGTCCGCGGTAATCAGGCTGTCGGCGGTCACTTCGCTGACCGCTGCATTGGTCATCACGTTGACCCCGAGTTTCTCCAGGGTTTTATGCACAGGCCCGCCAATCCGCTCCGGCAGCGCCGGCAGCACCCGTGGACCGGCTTCGATCAGGGTGATGTGCATGTTTTCCGGTTTGATCCGGTCCAGGCCATAGGCTGCCAATTCGTGGGCGGCGTTGTGCAGTTCGGCGGCCAGTTCGACCCCGGTGGCACCGGCGCCGACGATGGCTACGCTGATTTGCTCGATCGTGTCGGTCTGACCGGCGTGAGCGCGCAAATAGTGATTGAGCAATTGCTGGTGGAAACGCTCGGCCTGTTTGCGGGTGTCGAGGAACAGGCAGTGTTGCGCCGCGCCCTGGGTGCCGAAATCGTTGGTGGTACTGCCGACGGAGATCACCAGCGAGTCGTAAGGCACTTCACGGGCCGGCACCAGCTCCAGACCGGCTTCGTCATAGGTGGCGGCCAGCTGGATTTTCTTGCTCGCACGATCGAGACCGCTCATGCGTCCCAGCTGGAACTCGAAGTGGTTCCATTTGGCCTGGGCGACATAGTTGAGTTCGTCTTCGGAAGAATTCAGGGAGCCGGCCGCCACTTCGTGCAACAACGGTTTCCAGATGTGGGTCAGGTTCGCGTCGACCAGCATCACACTGGCTGTGCCGCGCTTGCCCAGAGTCTTACCCAGACGGGTAGCCAACTCCAGACCGCCGGCGCCGCCGCCGACAATGACAATACGATGGGACATGGGGATAACTCGCAAGGCTAAAAGAAATCGGTACGGTTACCCAAGCGAGCGCAAGGCAGCTCATAGCGTCAGATAACTGATAAGTCGGCTCAGCAGGCCCAGACCAATGGTCACTGCCAATACCAGTACAAGGAGCATCCACGGCCGAAAAGGCCGGCGCTCGACTTGATGCTGGGACAACTGCAGGTACTCTTCGACATGCTTTTGGTCGTCGGGGTTCAGGCGGCTGGTCATATCGGGCCTCGTCAGGAGTAGACGTTGCTGAATGTCTGGAAGCTACAGGGAAATTATTCAGCTGTGAACGGAGCTTAGCTGCTGAGCGGAGAAAGGCTCGAGTCTCACAGACTGATCCCGACATCAAAAACAATGCTGCGCCCCAGGTTGCTGCGCAAAAAGTCCGGAGCATCCGGGTGAGCGAACAGTACACGGGCGAAGGTCGGCCCGACCAGCGACAGCGAGCGCCAGCCCTGGCGCAGGTATTCGGTCGGTGGCGGGAAATGGCTGTTGAGGTCCAGCACTTCGCGTTTGAGGCTGGCGAAGGCAATGATGTCCAGCTCACCCAGATCCATACCGCGTTCTTTGTAGTTGTGCGCTTTTTTGCGCAAAGTCGGCGCCAATCGCAGCAAGAACTCGTTGGCGGGGATGCGCCGTGGCTTGGCCTCGCGGCGTACCAGTTGGCTCAGGGAAAACGCGCTGCGCCGACGTTGCAGTTCATCGCGCCATTCATCGTTGAGGCGCCGACCCTCGTCGAGCACGAAGAACACCTCGAAACTGGCATCGCGAAACAACACATCCGGCGGCTCCCCGGCGGGGGCGAACTCGTCGGCGCGATAGGGAATGTTCAAGCCTTGCAGCAGGCGCTGGCACACCCAACGCTCACGCTCCCATTTGCGGGCATTGGACAGGAATGCGTTGGCTTGCTCGGCCGCGATGGTCAGCAGGCGTAAATAATCTGAGTCATCCATAGGCCCAAGCTTAGCGTTCAAATGTGTTCGCAAAGAAGACAATTTATCGGCGAGGCCCATCGCCTCCCGTTCCCACGCCCGTTCCAGGGCTCTGCACAAAACGGATAGTGATCTGCGCTCACTGGCTATTGCCACGTATCGGGCAGCTCTACCCTCGGCTGTACGGACGTAAGCCGTGTTACCGACGCTCTAAAAAAACAACAACAAGAGATATATGCCATGCGCAAGATCGACGTACATGAGGTTATCGACAACGCTCGTTTCAACCGCTTTCACTGGATGGTGCTGTTCTGGTGTGCCCTGATCATCATCTTCGACGGTTACGATCTGGTGATCTACGGCGTGGTCTTGCCGATGCTGATGAAAGAGTGGGGGCTCAGTCCTCTGCAAGCCGGTGCACTGGGCAGTTATGCACTGTTCGGCATGATGTTCGGCGCGCTGTTCTTCGGTCCGTTGTCGGACAGGATCGGCCGCAAGAAAGCCATCACGATCTGCGTGATGCTCTTCAGCGGCTTCACCGTGCTCAACGGTTTTGCCCGCAACCCCACCGAGTTCGGCCTCTGTCGCTTCATTGCCGGGCTCGGCATTGGCGGCGTGATGCCTAACGTCGTGGCACTGATGAACGAGTACGCACCGAAAAAAATCCGCAGCACGCTGGTCGCGATCATGTTCAGCGGTTACTCGGTGGGCGGCATGCTGTCTGCTGGGCTGGGCATCGTGCTGATCCCGAGTTTCGGCTGGCAGTCGGTGTTTTACGTGGCGATCCTGCCATTGCTGCTGTTGCCGCTGATCATGTATTTCCTGCCTGAATCGGTGGGCTTCATGTTGCGTCAGGGGCGTAATGAAGAGGCGCGCAACATTCTTGAACGCATCGATCCGGCCTACGTCGCGCAAACGTCCGATCAATTGCACATGGCCGAAGTGAAAGGTACGGGCACCCCGGTGTTGCAGTTGTTCCGTGAAGGCCGTGCGCTGCGCACGCTGATGTTGTGGCTGGCGTTTTTCTGCTGCCTGTTGATGGTGTACGCGCTGAGTTCCTGGCTGCCGAAACTGATGGCCAACGCCGGTTACAGCCTGGGTTCGAGCCTGTCGTTCCTGCTGGTGTTGAACTTCGGAGCGATCTTCGGCGCGGTCGGTGGCGGGGTGCTGGGCGACAAACTCAATCTGCCGAGAGTGCTGTCGGTGTTTTTCGCCATGGCGGCGGTGTCGATCACCCTGTTGGGCTTCAATAGCCCGATGCCGGTGTTGTACTTGCTGATCGCGATTGCGGGTGCCACCACCATTGGCTCGCAGATTCTCTTGTACGCCTGCGCCGCGCAGTTCTACTCCATGACGATTCGTTCGACCGGCCTGGGCTGGGCCTCGGGCATCGGGCGCAACGGGGCCATCGTCGGTCCGCTGCTGGGCGGTGCCTTGCTCGGGATCAGCCTGCCCCTGCAACTGAACTTCATGGCGTTTGCCTTGCCCGGCGCGGTAGCGGCCCTGGCCATGACCGTGTTCGCCATCAGCAGCCGACGCAGCGCTGCTGGCGTCAACCCCGTGTTGTCAGCGACCGGTGCCTGAATCATGAAAGCGTTTTTCCAGGACTTCTCATTGTCGGCCGCCGTGGCTGGATTCATTGCCACGGTGATTTCTTACGCCGGGCCGTTGGTGATCATCTTTCAGGCGGCAGAAGCGGCACAGCTTTCGCGGGAAGTGTTGTCGTCCTGGATCTGGGCGATCTCCATTGGCAGCGCCGTGCTCGGGATCGGTTTGAGCCTGCGCTACCGAGTTCCGGTGATCATCGCCTGGTCGGCGCCGGGCTCGGCGCTGCTGGTGGCGCTGTTGCCGGAGATTTCCATGGCAGAGGCGGTGGGCGCTTACCTGGTCAGCAGCCTGATTATTTTCGTGGTCGGGATCTCGGGGGCGTTTGACCGGATCATCAGCAAACTGCCGGCAGCCATCGCGGCGGCAATGCTGGCGGGCATCCTGTTCAGTTTCGGCACCGGGTTGTTCGTGTCGATGCAGCGCAAGCCGTTGCTGGTCCTGGCGATGTTTGCCACGTACCTGATCTGCAAGCGGGTGATGCCGCGTTATGCAGTGATGATGGTGCTGCTGGTGGGCTGTTCGATTGCCGCGTTCACCGGTGATTTGCACCGTGAAGCGCTGGTGATCGGCCTGGCCACGCCGGTGTGGATCACGCCCGAGTTCAGCCTGGGCGCGATCCTGAACATCGCCTTGCCGCTGGTGATGGTGGCGTTGACCGGTCAGTTCGTGCCCGGCATGGCGGTGCTGCGCGCCAGTGGATATCCAACGCCGGCGAGCCCGATCATCGCCAGCAGCGCGCTGGGCACGGCATTGCTGGCGCCGTTTGGTTGCCATGGACTGAATCTGGCGGCGATCACCGCAGCGATCTGCACCGGCCGCGAAGCCCACGAAGATCCTCGCAAACGCTACGTGGCCGGGGTCGTCGGCGGGCTGTGTTACCTGCTGCTGGGGATCTTCGGCGCCACGCTGGTCTCGCTGTTTTCAGCGTTCCCCAAAGAGTTGATCGCGGCGCTGGCCGGGCTGGCCCTGTTCGCCGCCATTGCCGGCGCGTTAACGGGCGCGATGGCGGTGCCGAGCGATCGCGAAGCCGCGCTGGTGACCTTTCTGGTCACGGCTTCGGGCATGTCGTTGTTCGGTTTGTCCGCGGCGTTCTGGGGGCTGATTTTCGGCATGGTCACCCATGTGCTGTTGAGCGCCCGTCGTTCCGTTCCCCGTCGAAAATCCACTGCAACTGAAGTCCTTCAACCCGTCGATCAATAACAATAAGAGAAAAACGATGAAACAGATTCTCCCAACCACCGGTTCGGCGTTGTCCCTGGCTGTCGTCTCGGGTTTTTCCACAGGCGCGATGGCCGCTGAAAAAGGCTTTGTCGAAGACACCACCGCGACGTTGCAGGCGCGCAATTACTACTTCAGCCGCGACTATTCCGACATCGTCGGCGCCAATCAGCAATCGAAGGCTGAAGAGTGGGCCCAGGGTTTCATTCTCAACGTGAAGTCCGGTTACACCCAGGGCACCGTCGGGTTTGGGGTGGACGTCATCGGCTTGCTCGGCCTCAAGCTCGACAGCGCCCCGGACCGGACCAATACCGGTTTGCTGCCGGTGCAGAGCGACGGCCGCGCGGCGGACAACTACAGCCGTCTGGAAGGCGCGTTGAAGATGCGCTACTCAAAAACCGAGCTGAAAGTCGGTGAGCTGCAACCCAATCTGCCGGTGTTGGCCTTCAGCGATATTCGCCTGCTGCCACCGAGTTATCAGGGCGCAAGCATCACCTCCAACGAGATCAACGGCCTGACGCTGCAGGGTGGTCACTTGAGTTCAACCAGCCTGCGCAACGAGGCTGGCGACGAAAAGATGCAAGCGATGCTGGGGCACGTGCCGCAGCGCCAGGTCAGCAGTGACGGTTTCAATTTTGCCGGCGCCGATTATGTCTTCAACGACAAGCGCAGCTCGGTCAGCGCCTGGTACGGGCAACTGGAAGATATCTACAACCAGCGTTTTCTGGGTTTGAAGCACAGTGAGCCGATGGGTGACTGGATCCTCGGCGCCAACCTCGGTTACTACGATTCGCGCGAAGACGGCAAAAAACTGCTGGGCAACATCGACAACCAGGCGTTCTTCTCGTTGCTGTCGGCCAAGCGTGGCGGCCATACGTTTTACGTCGGCTATCAGGGCATGTTCGGAGACAGTGCGTTCCCACGGGTGTTTGCCAACATCTCACCACTGGGCAACGAAGTGCCGACCTACGAGTTCGCCTTCACCGATGAGCGTTCCTGGCAGGCGCGCTACGACTACGACTTCGCGGCGCTCGGCGTACCGGGGCTGACCAGCACCGTGCGCTACATCAGCGGCAATAACGTCGATACCGGCAAGGGCTATGAAGGCAAGGACCGCGAGCGTGACCTGGATATCGGCTATGTATTGCAGAGCGGCAGCCTCAAAGGCCTTGGCATCCGTGTGCGCAACGCGATGGCGCGTTCCAATTACCGAAGTGATATCGACGAGAACCGCTTGATCCTCAGCTACACGTGGACCTTGTTGTGAGCCATTGATCACAGGTTGTTGGTGCAATCACCGATGACGTTGTAGGTCACACGGTGGGTCTGGCCCTGATGATCGACATACTCCATGGTCGCCGGTACAACCCCGCATGCGGTCGCGGTGTCCGACACAGAAACCACGCTGGCGATGTCCAGTGGCTGCGCCGGGTTATACAGGACCGCGAGGGGTTCGTTGTCGGCGGCCATGGCCGAGGTGGCGATAACGGTCAGCAAGAGGCTGATCAACGTTTTCATGTTGGCGTGCTCCGTGTCGGTTCTGATGTCTGAATTTTAGTCTTTGCCACCGACGGATAAAGGGGCGAACGGCGGATGCAGCCTTACATAAAACGTAACAGTCATCGCCCGAGGGGGGCTTATGGATGTGCTTAACAACTTGCGTGTGTTCATCCGGGTGGTGGACTGCGCCAGTTTCACCGGGGCTGCCGATGCGCTGGATCTGTCGACCGCGCAGGTATCCCGATTGGTGGCGGATCTGGAGGAGCATGTACAGGCGCGTCTGCTGCAACGCACCACGCGGCGCTTGAGCCTGACCGACGCTGGCGAGCGCTTCCTGCTGCGCAGCCGGCAAATCGTCGATGCCATGGATGAGGCGACGGCCGAGGCCCGTGGCGCTCATACCAATCCGGCCGGACGCCTGCGGGTGCACAGCATGAACGGCCTGGGTGTGCTGCTCACGCCGTTGATCGCCCGCTACAGCGAGCTTTATCCCGATGTGGTGTTCGAACTGACCTTGTCGCAACGCAATCCAGACCCGCTGGAGGAGGGGCACGATGTGGTGATTTCGATCGCTCCTGAACTGGCCGACTCGCAAATGGTTGCGCAGGCCGTCGGGCAGATCTACAGCGTGCCCTGTGCCTCCCCGGCTTACCTGCAACGCCGGGGTGTGCCGCAGCAGCCGCTGGCGCTGAACGATCATCAATGCCTGCGCATGCTCGACCCGCTGTACAGCGATCAATGGCTTTTCCAGGACGAGCACGGCAAGCACGCCGTCAGCCCGGCCAAGACCTTTCAGTGCAATGTTGCCGAGTCGATGGTCAAGGCTTCGGAGGCGGGCATGGGTATCAGCCTGCTGCCGTTCTACACCGCGATGCGGCCCTTGAGCGACGGCACTTTGCTACGCGTGTTACCGGCATGGCGTCTGCGCGAACGCAATGTGTACGCGCTGTATCCTTCGCGACGCTTTCTCGATGCCAAGGTCCGCACCTGGGTGGACTTTCTCAAGTCTGAGCTACCGAAACTATTCGCCGAGCATGATGCAGTGGTGAACGATCCGCGGCATTGGGCCTGAAGTCGAAGGGCGGGAGAGCGGCGGTGTAGACTGAGTGCCTGTTGTTCTTCGCCTGGGAGGCGCGCGTAGCCATGATCGGTGCCGAGTTGCTGTCATCGCAAACCCTTGCGGTCGGCTGGCTGATCTATGTGCCGGTGTTGATCTGGGCGATCTGTCGCGCGCCGTGGGTTGAACTGTTCACCGACAGCCGTCGTCAGCATCTGCTGTTTGGAACGGTGTTTGCGCTGTTTCTGTTGTGGCTGGTGCGGCGCGACTTTGATACCGGCGTGTCTTACCACTTCATCGGCATGACAGCGGTGACGCTACTGCTGGACTGGCCGCTGGCGCTGGTCGGCGGGTTGGTTGCGCAAACGGGGCTGGTGTTACTCGACCGACAGGACCTGGCGGCTGTCGGGGTCAATGGCGCGCTGTTGATTGCGCTGCCGGTGCTGGTCACCGAGTGCTGCGCGATCCTGGTGGAGCGGGCGCAGCCACGAAATCCCTTTGTGTATATCTTCGTTTCCGGATTCTTTGCCGCCGCGCTGTCGGCGTTGCTGTGTCTGCTGCTGGCGCTATGGTTGCTATGGTTCGACGAGCGTTTCGAGATGCCGTACTGGCTGGAAGATTTTGTCGGATATCTGTGGCTGATCATTTTTCCCGAAGCGTTTATCAACGGCATGATCGTCAGTGCGCTGGTGGTGTTTTGTCCGGAGTGGCTTGAGACGTTCAACCGCACCCGCTATCTCTCGGCTCCCTGGAAGGACGACGATCCCAAGTCCTGATCCGCATCAAGACCTGGAATCGCCCATTCGATGGATCAGTGACGCGGGTCGAAGTCACCGCTGAACATTTCGTCCTCGGCATCGGGAGCCACTGGAATCTTGTGCTCTTCGGACGCCCAGGCACCCAGGTCGATCAGTTTGCAGCGGTCGGAGCAGAATGGCCGGAATTTGCTCTCGGCGGTCCATTCCACAGGGGCGCCACAGGTTGGGCATTCGACGGTTGTTGGTTGGCTCATGACTGGCCTCCACGCAATGAAAGATAAAAGTGATGCAGGCGCTCGACCTCGCTGTGCAGCCAGGTAAGGTCGCGGTCATTGACCACGACGTCGTCGGCATGGCTCACGCGATCCTGGCGGCTGGACTGAGCCTTGAGGATCGCCTGGACTTGCTGCTCGCTGGTCTGGTCACGTTGCAGGGTACGTTCGATCTGCAATTGTTCGGGGGCATCGATCACCAATACCCGTTGGGTCATGGCGTATTGCCCGGACTCGATCAGCAGCGGCGAAACCAGAATCGCATAAGGCGATTTTGCCAGCGCCAGGTGGTGAGCGATCTCCTCGCCGATCAGCGGATGCAGGAGGGCCTCCAGCCAGCGGCGTTCTTCAGGTACCTCGAAGATCAATTTGCGTAGCGCGGCGCGGTCCAGTTGCCCGTCGGCCTGCAACACGCCAGGGCCGAAGTGTTCGGCGATTTGTGCCAGTGCCGGGCGACCGGGTTCCACTACCCAGCGAGCAGCATGATCGGCGTCGACCACATGCACACCCAGGTCGATGAAGTGTTGGGCGGCCGCACTTTTGCCGCTGCCAATGCCGCCGGTCAGGCCGAGAATCCAGGGTTTTTCCACAGGGCTATTCATTTCAAACCGACAAGCTGCCAATAGAGGTCGGTTATTTGACCACCCCAGAGCAACGCAATCCAGCCGGCAATGGCCAGATAGGGGCCGAAAGGGATCGGTGTCGAGGTTTTTGCATTGCGCCAGCGCAGCAGCACCAGCCCGATAATGGCACCCACCAGCGAGGACAGCAGGATAGTCAGCGGCAAAATCTGCCAGCCACCCCAGGCCCCCAGCATCGCCAGCAGCTTGAAATCACCGTAGCCCATGCCCTCCTTGCCCGTGATCAGTTTGAACAGCCAGAACACCGACCACAGCAGGCCGTAGCCGGCGATCGCCCCCCAAAGCGCCTCGTGCAACGACACGAACAGGCCGAAACTGTTGACGATCAACCCCAGCCATATCAGCGGCAGCACCAGTACATCGGGCAATATCTGATGTTCGGCGTCGATCAGGCTCATCGCCAGCAACCCCCAGCTAAGGATCAGCATCAGGCCGGCCGGCCAACCGAAGTCGAAGTGCCAGGCAACAAACGCCGACAACAGCCCGCAGGCCAGTTCGGTCAACGGATAGCGCGGGCTGATCGCTGCCGCACAGGCTGAGCAGCGGCCGCGCAAAAACACATAACTGAGCAACGGGATGTTTTCCCAGGCGCGGATTCGGTGACCGCAGTGCGGGCACTGGGAGTGGGGTAGCAACAGGTTGTAGGTCGGCAGCGGCGTTTCGCCAGGCAGCCCGAGAATGTCATGGGCCTGCTCACGCCAGTCGCGTTCGAGCATTTTCGGCAGGCGCCAGATCACGACATTGAGGAAACTGCCGACCAGCAGGCCAGTGATGCCTGCGAGAAGGACAAAGGCCAGCGCAGAGTGAATCAGGATTTCATTCAAGGGCATGTCAGATCGCTGAGCCAAGTTGGAAGATGGGCAGGTACATGGCAACTACCAGTCCACCGACGATAACACCCAGCACCACCATGATGAACGGCTCCATCAGGCTGGTGAGGTTATCGACCATGTTATCGACGTTGTCTTCGTAGAACCCCGCGACTTTATCGAGCATAGCGTCCAGGGTGCCGGACTCTTCGCCGATGGCGGTCATTTGTATCGCCATGTTCGGAAAGACGCCGCAGGTGCGCATGGCGAAATGCAATTGCATGCCGGTCGAGATGTCCTGCCGGATGCGCAATACCGCGCGCTTGAACACGCTATTGCCGGTCGCTCCGGCCACTGATTCCAGGGCCTCCACCAGCGGCACGCCGGCAGCGAAAGTGGTCGACAGTGTACGGGCGAACCGGGCCACGGCGGACTTGTGCATCAGGGTGCCCACCAGCGGCAGTTTCAGCAGCCAGGTGTCCATCCGGTCGCGAAGGGCCGGGGATGTCCTGAGGGCGTGGCGCACGCCGAAGGCCGTTGTGATCAGCGCGCCAAGGACCACCCACCACCAGGCCTGCATGAATTGCGACAGGCCAATGACCATCACGGTGAAGGCCGGCAGTTCGGCACCAAAGCCTTTGAACACCGATTCGAACTGCGGCACGACATTGACCAGCAGAATCCCGGTGACAATCGCCGCGACGAACACCACCACCAGCGGGTAGGTCATGGCTTTCCTGATCCTGGCCTTGAGACTTTCGCTCTTTTCCTTGTAGGTCGCGACCCGCTCCAAAAGGGTGTCGAGGGCACCGGCCTGTTCGCCGGCATCCACCAGGTTGCAATACAGCTCATCGAAATACCGGGGCTTCTTGCGCAGGGCGGCGGCGAAGCTGCTGCCTGCTGCAACTTCCTGTTTCAGTTCGTCCACCAGTTTGCGCATGGCCGGATTGTCGAAGCCTTCGCCGATGATGTCGAAGGACTGCAACAACGGCACGCCAGCCTTCATCATCGTCGCTATTTGCCGGGTGAACAGGGCAATGTCCTGGGCCTTGATGCGCTTGCCCATGTTGAAAACCGAATGGTTTTTTTTGCGGACTTTGCCGGGAGTGATGCCTTGCTTGCGCAGCTTCGCCTTGATCAGCGCCGGGTTTTGAGCGCTGAGTTCGCCGGTCACTTTTGTGCCTTTGCGGTCGATGCCTTCCCATGCATACACGCTGATTTTCGCTGCCTTGACCGCCATGTTCAGTCCTGGGTATTCCGATTGAATTGCTCTTATAGCCTAGTCAGGGGACGGGGCCAAACCCGGAAGGGTGAGGTGACAAAAAACGTCAGATAGTGCTGATCCAGGTAGTAGGTGAGGGCTTTGCTGTCACCATATCTCCTGCCAACAGGGGCTTCTGGCCTTGGCACAGGCTGTGCTGCCATGGGGCAGGTCATGAGCCTTCGACTCATGCATGGAGCTTGTACATGAACAATCAGAAAGGTTTTACCCTGATCGAGTTGCTCGTCGTAGTGGCGATCATCGGGATCCTGGCAACACTGGGCCTGCCGATGTATTCCAAGTACCAGGCGCGGGCCAAGGTCACGGCGGCGATGGCCGAGCTGACTGCAATGAAGGTGCCGTTCGAGGATGTGATCAGCCAGGGGGAAACCCCGACAATTGCCAACGTGGCGCCCGCCGGCGAGACATCGACTAACCATTGCGCCCTGTCTGTGACGGGTACAACGCAGGCGGGAGGGGGATCAATCGTTTGTACGTTGCACAATGCCCCTGGGGTGGTCCAGGGCAAAACCGTCACCCTGACACGGGACGAAGACAAAGGCTGGTCATGTAAGAGCAGCGTTTCCCAGGACTACTTGCCTAAAGGGTGTACCGGTTCTGCGGCATGAATTGCTGAATCAAGTCCCCGCTTTTGCGGGGATTTTCCTGTTTGTCGACCTGTCGTCAAATGCCGCAGATAAAGCTCGGAAATTCAGCATCTTAGGAACTTTCCACAAACCCGCAACTTGCATGCAGTGATTGTGCTTCTCGTGCATTTTGCATGATTCCGAAAATTGGCTGATTTTATAACTTGTTGATTAATATGTATTTACTCTCTGTTTCAGAGTTGGCACAGCGTTCGCAATATTCCAGGTAACTTTCCGAAAAACAGGAGTTACTCGTATGAAGAAGTTCGCTATCACTGCCGCTGCTGCTACCGCGCTGACCCTGACCATGGCCAACGTTGCGTTTGCTCAAACCACCCAGGCAACCCAGTCGCCAATGGTGCTGGCTGCCGGTGAAATGACCGAAGCGAAAGAAGCTACTTCCGATACCTGGATCACCACCAAAGTCAAAGCTGACCTGATGACCGAAAAAGGCATTCCAGGTAGCGACATCAAGGTTGAAACAAACAAAGGCGTGGTATCGCTGTCGTCGACCACCGCTGTGACCGATTCGCAAAAAGAGATGGCTGTGGCCATCACCAAGAAAATCAAAGGGGTCAAGGCGGTCTCCGCTGACGGCCTCAAAGCCGAGTAAGGCAAGACTTCTCGCCTGGACCGGGAGAAGGCGCGACAGACGGGCCGAGTCTTACGTCTGTTGCCACCTGAGTGTTCATGCGAAGGGCCATAAGGATGTGGCCGTCACAGGCCCCGTGCATTTTTGCCGGGGCCTGTTCTATGTGTAGCGCTGAAAATCAATTTGCAGGAGTGAGCCTGCTCCGGGCGGCGTTCCGACGATGACAGCCTTTCAGGCGACATCGATGTCGACTGTTTTGTCGCCATCGCGAGCAGACTCCAGCCGGCGATTCATCACTCGGCATCCAGATGCATCTGTGTTACCACGCGGCCATCACTTTGCGCCTCGCCCAGATTGGCGTCGATGAAGTACACCCGGTCATCTTCCAGTTGGGCCTTGTCGACCAGGTAATCCTTGATACTGCTGGCGCGTTCCTGGCCCAGTTGACGCAACAGCACGTCGCTGGTGCTCCAGAACTTGATCACCTCGGCGCGCATTTTCGCTGTGCGTTCTTCCTTGCCCAGATCCTTCCATTCGGCAGGGGGTTGGGTTTTCAGGCGAGTGCGGTAGATACCTTCAAGCAGGGGGCCTTTTTCGTCGTCAGGCACTTCCAGTAACGAAGCCTGGGCCGGGACCTTGTCACCGCGGCGCTGGAGCATTTTGTAGTAGTTGTATTGGTATTCACGTTCCAGGCGTTGTTCGGCGATCAGCGGGCCATCGCTGCTCTGGGCGGCGGTGCCTTCGATTTCCAGGCGCAGGGCCGGGCGTTCCTTGAGCGCCTTGGACAGTTTGTCCAAGGCACCTTCGGCGTCCTTGCTCAGGTCGCTGGAGCCCGCAGCGAATGAAACGCTGCCCAGGTCTTCCGAACCACCACCGTTGACCAACCCGCCAATGAGTTTGAACGGTGCTGCCGCGGCTTTGACGACCAGGTTACGCAGGGTCTGCCAGATAATCGGCATGACGCTGAACTGAGGGTTGTTCAGGTCGCCGGTGACCGGCAGTTCGATGGAGATCTTGCCGTCGACGTCCTTGAGCAAGGCAATGGCCAGTTTCAGCGGCAGGCTCACGGCATCCGGGCTGTCGACTTTTTCACCCAGTTGCAGTTGTTCCACCACCACTTTGTTTTCGGCTTTGAGCTGACCCTTGGTGATCTGGTAGTGCAAGTCGAGATTGAGCCGGCCCTTGCGGATACGGTAGCCGGCGAACTTGCCGGAATAGGGCGTCAACGTGGTCAGTTCCACACGTTTGAAGCTGGTGGCGATGTCGAGGCTGGCCATCGGGTCGAACGGATTGACCGAGCCCTTGATGGTCACCGGTGCGTAGCGATCGACCTTGCCCTTGACGTCGACACCGGCCGGTTTCTGCTGACGGCTGTCGATGGTGCCGATCTGCCCGTTGAGTTGCTGGATGGCGGTGGCGAAGTTCGGCGTCAGGCTGAAGTCGGCGAAGTTGGCCGAACCGTCATTGATGAAAATGCCACCGATGTGGATGCCCAGCGGTTTCTCGTTGCCGGCGGATTTGCTTACCGCCTGTTTTGCCCCGGAGTCCGCCGGTTGGGGAATCAGCAGGTCATCGATGTTGGTGGTGCGATCATCGTTGATCATGAAGCGCGCGTAGGGCTGGAACAGGTTGATCTTGTCGATCGACAGGCTGTCCCCATGCTGATAGTTCAGACCTTCGACCACGACCTGTTGCCACTTGAGGAAGTCGCGGGTTTTCAGGGTGTCCAGGGTATGCAACTGATCGACCTGGGCGCGGCCGGTGACGTTGAACGCCAGGGGCTCGGTGCTTTTCAGGTCGACCGCCAGATCGCTGCCGAGCATGCCGCTGCGCAATTCCAGGCGAATGAATGGCGTGATGTAGGACTGGGCAACCCGCAGGTCGATGTCCCTGGTCTGTACCTTCAGCCTGGCGCTGACCGGGGCCAGGTTGACCTCGCCGTCGGCCATGATCTTGCCTTGCTTGCCCACGCCGGTATCGAGCTTGAGGGTAAAGGGAGAACCGTTGAGGCTGTCGAAGTTTTGCAGGTCGAGGTTCAGCGGAGCCAGATCCAGGGCGACGGGAGGCTGTGCCTTTCGGTCAGCCAGATGCACCTGGTAATCGCGCAACTGTACGTCCTTGAGCAGCACCTGCCAGGGTTTGCCTGGGGCGGCCGGTTCGGGCTTCGGTGAGTCTGCCGCCGCCGGAGTGCGGGCCGGTTCGGCATCTGCCTTGGCTTTGGCGGTGGGTTTTGACGGTTGGCTGGCGAACAGTTTCTGCCAGTCGAGTTGGCCGTCCGATTCCAGCGCGGCCCAGGTTTCCAGTTTGTGGCTGCGGATCTTGCCGACCACCACTTGCTGTTTGGCCAGGTCCACGGTGGTTTCGCTGACGTCCAGGCGCTCGAGCTTCACCAGCGGCCGGCCATCCGGGGCCTTGATCGCGAAGGGTGCAATGTTGACCGCTACATTGCTCAGCAACAGCTCGGTTTCCTTGGCCAGGCTGAATTTGTAGTCGGTACTGATGCTCATGACGCCGTTTTCGAGGTCCAGTGGCACGGCGTCGCGCACATAGGGCCAAAAGGCTTTCATCTTGCCATCGGTGATTTTCAGCTTACCTTCGGAGGCGATCGGGATCAGGCTGAAGTTGCCGGTCCAGTCGATTTGTCCGCCATTGGGGCCGACGGCCACCAAGGTCATGTCGGCGCTGTCATCGGGCAGGGTGCTGAGGTTCTTCAGCTCGAAATCGAGTGTGTCGTAGAGAAACTCGATGGGCTCGCTGGGCCGGGCATCTTCAAAGTGCACGGCGCCGCCCGCCAGTTTGATCCGCTCGATGCGTAGCGGAAACGGCTTGGCATCCGGGTCGGCGGGTGTGGGCTCGCTCGCTGGCAGTTTGAACAGCCCGAGCAGATTGAGTTTGCCATCCTTGCTGAACAGGATTTCGGTCTTGGGCTTGTCCAGTTCGACATTGGACAGGTGCACCGCCCTGGTCCACAGGCTGTCGAGTTGCAGATTGGCATACAGGCGTTCGAAACCGACCTGCTCTTTGCCGGGCTCGCCGATGTTCAAGCCCCAAAGGGTCAGTTCAAGGCTGAACGGATTGAATTCGATCCGCTGGATGGTCGCGGGTGTGGTGGCGTAGTTAGCCAGTTGCTGGTTGGCAACGCGTAACGCGACACCCGGTAAAATCAGAAAACCCAGCAAGCTGTAGAGGGCCAGAGCAGTCAACAAGGCGCCAATGGCGCGAATCAATCCTTTGTACATGTGCGGCTTCATCTGTCTGGGTCGGAGTGCCTTGGAGTATGGCACGCGTTTCCGGTTCCCAAGTGATTGGCCTGATCAGTAAGTTTCAGATTTTTCCCACAGCGGTCAAAGCTGCAGAATCAGGGTTTTCAGCGGTGGTTGCTGATCCATCGACGGGAAGTCGGCGCCCGGTTTCATCACGGTCCATTCACGCACCGGCCGTCCGGCCTTCTCTGCGCAACGCAAAACCTGCTCGCGCCAGTCATCCATGCTGACTTTTGCCAGGTTGTTGCAGCAGATCAGTACGCCATTGTCGGCGGTGGTCAACAAGGCCGGTTTGAGCAGGCTCTGGTAGTCGCGCAGCAGGTCGACGGTGCCGAATGCGCTCTTGGCCCACGCCGGAGGGTCGAGCAGCACCAGATCGTACTGGCGCTGTTCCAGGCGCTGATAGCTCGGCAGTTTTTGCCCGCGGCGCTGGCTGATCGGCAGGCCGGCCAGTTGGCGAATGGCCGGGAAGTAGTCGGACTGGATAAATTCCATGGTCGGCAACTGCGGGTTGAGTTGGCCGTTCTCCCGACCGACCGCCAGGTTGCCTTCGGCGAAGTCCAGGTTGCACACCTCCCGCGCGCCACCGGCGGCGGCACTGAGGCCGACACCGCAGGTGTAGGCGAACAGGTTCAGCACGCTTTTGTTCTTGCTGTGGTCCTTGACCCAGCCGCGAGTGTTGCGCAGGTCGAGGAACAGCAGCGGGTCCTGTCCGGCATGGCGACCGCGCACCCGATAGTTCAGGCCCCATTCGTGGCCGACCAGGTCTTGCAGGGCGGCTTCGTCGGCGCGGTAGACGATGTCTTCGCGATCGATGCGCGAATTGCCACGGGAGCGGTCGTTGTAGACCAGCAGGGTTTCAAAACCCAAGTGTTGATTGATTGCTTCGTGCAGTTGCAGCAGTGTCTCGCGTTCCAGTGCCTGGTGGAAACTTTGCACCAGCAGTTGCGGGCCGTAGCGGTCGATGGTCAAGCCACCGGCGCCTTCCTGGCTGCCGTGGAACAGGCGATAGCAATCGGTACCTTGCTGGTGCAGTTCGGCGAGCAGGTCCTGGCGTTGATCGAGGGCGGCGCGCAGCGCCTGATTCAAGGAAGACATGCTGGGCGCCTTGCAGGAGGGAATTGGGCGCGGGAGTTTAACAGTTTTGGCTCGGGATCGAGGCGCTGCCTTCGCGAGCAGGCTCGCTCCCACACTGGATTCGTGTCGTACGCGGGATTTTCGAACAACAAAAGTCCCCTGTGGGAGCGAGCTTGCTCGCGATGTTTTTCAGTGGTTTCTAACTCAGCAACCCCATCCGCCGTCTGGCCCGCTGCACCGACCCATTCCGCACCGCCCAGCGCAGCATCGGCGCACTGCGATTGACGCTGGCGCGGATCAGCTTGCGTTGCAGCGGGTTCTGGCTGACGCCGAGCATGTCGCTGGCCCAGTCCGGCAGCAGGTCGATCCCGGCCTGCATCATCAGACCGCCGAAAGGCTTGGCCAGACGACTGGGGGAGGGGGCGTTCAGCAACAGGCGCAGAACTTCCCGACTGCGTTCGTCGCACAACAATTGTGGGCGAACGCGCTCAAGGTAATCGGATATTTCCTGCCGTGAACGGGGCACATCACGCGCCCCAAGACGTTCGGCAACCAGGGCGATCTCGGCGTAATAACGATCCTGATCCGCGAGGGACAAATGTGGATTGCGATAGCGCAGGTGCGCAGCGAGGAAGTTGCTGACCTCCGCGACGTGCACCCAGGTCAGCAGATCAGGATCGCTGGCTGCGTAAGGGCGCCCATCCGGCGCCGTACCGGTCACTTGCAGGTGAATGGTGCGGACTTTCTCGATCAGCCAGTCGGCGTCCTGGCGTGAGCCGAAGGTGGTGCCGGAGATGAACTGCCCGGTGCGGCGCAAGCGACCGAGCATGTCTTCACGAAAGTTCGAATGGTCCCAGACCCCGGCTAATGCCAGCGGGTGCAGCGCCTGCAGCATCAGGGCGCTGATGCCGCCGATCAGCATGCTGCTGAAATCGCCATGGACTTGCCAGCTCACCGAGTCCGGCCCGAACAGCCCGGGGTCGCCCTTGGGATTTTCCAGGTCGAGTTTGCCCAGGGACAAACCGGTCAGGCTCATGATCTGGGTTTCGATGCGGGTGCGGATGAATTCCATGGTGAACCTGTAGGAGCGAGCTTGCTCGCGATGGACGTTAACAATAACGCGTGCTTCCTGAATATACGCGGCGCGTCGGCGTTCATCGCGAGCAAGCTCGCTCCTACAGGGCACAATACGTCATTGATTCAGGCGTTTATCGATCAAGCCTTGCACCACGCTCGGATCGGCCAGGGTCGAAGTATCACCCAGACTGTCCAGTTCGTTGCAGGCGATCTTGCGCAGAATGCGCCGCATGATCTTGCCTGAGCGGGTTTTCGGCAAGGCCGGCGCCCACTGGATCAAGTCCGGTTTGGCGAAACTGCCGATTTCCTTGCTGACCAGGGCCAGCAATTCCTTCTTCAGTTCATCGTTGGTATCGACGCCGTTCATGGGCGTGACGAAGACATAGATGCCCTGGCCCTTGATGTCGTGGGGGTAACCGACCGCGGCAGCCTCGGCGATGCTCTCGTGCAGCACCAGGGCGCTTTCCACTTCGGCGGTGCCGATACGGTGGCCGGATACGTTGATCACATCGTCGATGCGCCCGGTGATCCAGTAGTCGCCATCCTCATCGCGCCGCGCGCCGTCGCCGGTGAAGTAGTAGCCGGGGTAGGGCTTGAAGTAGGTGTCGACCATGCGTTGCGGGTCGCGATAGACACTGCGGATCTGCGCCGGCCAGCTCGACTTTATGGCCAGTACGCCGCTGCCGGCACCTTTGATTTCCCTGCCTTGCTCGTCGAGCAGCACCGGTTGCACGCCGAACATCGGCTGTGTCGCACAACCAGGCTTGATCCGCTGGGCGCTGACCAGCGGGCTGAGCATGATGCCGCCGGTTTCGGTCTGCCACCAGGTATCGACGATCGGGCAACGCTCTTCGCCGACCTCATGGAAATACCACTCCCAGGCTTCCGGGTTGATCGGCTCGCCAACCGTGCCGAGTAGCCTGACGCTGGCGCGGGATGTTTGCTTCAACGGTTCCGGGCCTTCGCGCATCAGTGCGCGCAGGGCCGTCGGGGCGGTGTAGAAAATGTTCACCTTGTGCTTGTCGATCACCTGCCAGAAGCGCGAGGTACTCGGGTAGTTCGGCACGCCTTCGAAGATCAGCGTGGTCGCGCCGTTGGCCAGCGGACCGTAGACGATGTAGCTGTGGCCGGTGACCCAGCCGACGTCGGCGGTGCACCAGAAGACTTCGCCGTCGCGGTAGTCCAGCACGTACTTGAAGGTCATCGCGGCTTGCAGCAGGTAGCCTGCGGTGGTGTGCAGTACGCCCTTGGGCTTGCCGGTGCTGCCGGAGGTGTAGAGGATAAACAGCGGGTCTTCGGCGTCCATCGGCTCGGGCGGGCAATCGGCGCTGGCTTCGCTCAGGGCCTGCTGATACGTGATGTCCCGTCCTTCGACTCGGTTCACCTGCCCCTTGCTGCGCTCGACCACCAGCACGGTGCTCACGTCCGGGCAGCTTTGCAGCGCCTTGTCGACGTTCTGCTTGAGTGGCACGACCTTGCCGCCGCGCACGCCTTCATTGGCAGTGATCACGGTGCGGCAGTCGGCGTCGAGAATGCGATCGCGCAACGAGTCCGGGGAGAAGCCGCCGAACACCACCGAGTGCACCGCACCGATGCGGGTACAGGCCAGCATGGCGTAGGCCGCCTCGGGAATCATCGGCATGTAGATGCACACGCGGTCGCCTTTTTTCACACCACGGCTTTTCAGCACATTGGCCAGGCGGCAGACGTTTTCATGCAGTTTTTTGTAGGTGATCGATGTCGAGTCGGCAGGGTCGTCGCCTTCCCAAATGATGGCGACCTGATTGCCACGTTTCTCCAGGTGCCGGTCGATGCAGTTGTAGCTGACGTTCAATTGCGCACCGGCAAACCAGCTGGCTTCACCGGTTTTCAGGTTGTAGCGCTGGACGGTTTCCCAGGGCGCGCTCCAGTCGAGAAAACGCGTGGCCTGTTCGGCCCAGAAGGTGCTGGGGTGTTCAACGGATTGGCGGTACAGGCGCTGATAGTCGTCTTGACTCAATTGTGCGGCCCGGCGGACGGCATCGGCTTTGGGGAACGTGCTGATATCGAACATGACGGTTCCTTAATCTTGTTTTGCGACAAAGATTAAGATGCGCCGAGAGGTCAATGGGTTCAAGCCGTACACAAAACAACTGTGGGAGCGGGCTTGCTCGCGAAGAGGCCGGTACATTCAACATTCTTGTTGACTGAACCACCGCCTTCGCGAGCAAGCCCGCTCCCACATTGGATATTCGTTGCCCACAGAGTTTGTACTCAATACACACTCTGTGGGCAGGCTTCAAATCACCCGCGGTGACGACCACGGAAGTAATTGATCAGCCCCTGGGTCGAGGCGTCCTCGGCCGGGGTTTCTTCGCTGCCGACCAGGCGGTTGTAGACGCCTTTGCCCAGCTCTTTGCCCAGCTCCACACCCCACTGGTCGAAGGCATTGATGCCCCAGATCACGCTTTGCACGAAGACTTTGTGTTCGTACATCGCCACCAGAGCGCCGAGGCGACGGGGGCTGATGCGTTCGACTACCAGGGTGTTGCTCGGACGGTTGCCCGGGATCACCTTGTGCGGCGCGAGCTTCTGCACATCGTCTTCGCTCATGCCTTTGTCGCGCAGTTCGGCTTCGGCCTCAGGCAGGGTCTTGCCGAGCATCAGCGCCTGGCTCTGCGACAGGCAGTTGGCGTACAGCCACTGGTGGTGGTCGGACACCGGGTTGAAGCTGACGATCGGCACGATGAAGTCGGCCGGGATCAGTTGGGTGCCCTGGTGCAGCAACTGGTGGTAGGCGTGCTGACCGTTGCAGCCGACGCCGCCCCAGATCACCGGCCCGGTGTCGGTGGAAACCGGCTTGCCGTCCTGGCGCACGCTCTTGCCGTTGGACTCCATGTCCAGCTGTTGCAGGTGCTTGGTGATGTTACGCAGGTAGTGATCGTATGGCAGGATCGCGTGGCTTTGCGCGCCCCAGAAGTTGCCGTACCACACGCCGAGCAGGGCCAGCAGCACCGGCATGTTCTGTTCGAACGGCGCGGTCTGGAAGTGCTGGTCCATGGTGTAGGCACCGGACAGCAATTCCTTGAAGTTCGACATGCCGATGGCCAGGGCAATCGGCAATCCGATGGCCGACCACAGCGAGTAGCGCCCGCCGACCCAGTCCCACATCGGGAAGATGTTTTCTTCGCGGATGCCGAACGCCACAGCGGCGGCGTTGTTGCTCGATACCGCGATGAAGTGGCGATACAGCTCGGCTTCCGAACCACCCTGGGCCAGATACCAGGCACGGGCGGCCTGGGCGTTCTTCAGGGTTTCGAGGGTGTTGAAGGATTTCGACGAGACGATGAACAGCGTGGTCTCGGCGCGCAGCTTCATGGCCAGTTCGTGGAATTCGCTGCCGTCGATGTTTGCCAGATAGTGGCAACGCACGCCTTTCTGGGCGTAGGACAGCAGCGCTTCGGACACCAGCTCAGGGCCGAGGAAGGAACCACCGATGCCGATGTTCACCACGTCGGTGATCGGTTTTTCGGTGTAACCGCGCCACAGACCGTCGTGGATACGGCCGACGAGGTCGGTGATCTGGTTCAGCACCTTGTGCACTTCGGGCATCACATTGACGCCGTTGACCGACAGCTTGTCGCCGACCGGGCGGCGCAGGGCCGTGTGCAGGGCCGGACGGCCTTCGGATGCGTTGACGATTTCGCCATCGAACAGTGACTTGATCGCGCCCTTGAGGTCGACTTCGTTGGCCAGGTCCACCAGCAGATTGCGGGTCTCGGCGTTGATCAGGTTTTTCGAATAGTCGAGAAACAGGCCGCAGCTGCTGAGGGTGAATTGGGTAAAACGCTGCGGATCGGCATTGAAGGCTTCGCGCATGCTGAAATCCTGCATGGCTTGGCGGTGGTCATTCAACGCTTGCCAGGCAGGCAGAGCGGTAACGTCATGAGGAGTGCGGTAATACGCCATCGCTGCGGGTTTCCTTATTACTTGAACGGCCTTTTGAACACTAAAAATCCCGGAGCGCTGTGGGTGGGCGTTCCGGTCAACTGCGTCGACACGATTTCATGGCGCAGGGCGACTACAGTAAACCCCGCGCAATGATCTGTCTTGACTTTGTCTGACCTGTTTCCGGTACTTTTTTAACATCGAAGTTAGGAATGGTCCGACAAACGGAAGAGACAGGCTCGGGTCAGGCGACCTGGACCGGAATGGCGTTGCTGGTGTGGCTCAGTTCATTGCCCGGTGCCATGTAGAGCATGCGCGGTTTGAAGTTGAGCAGTTCGGCTTCGCTGTAATGGGCGTAAGCGCAGATGATCACGCGATCGCCAACCTTGGCCTTGTGCGCGGCGGCGCCGTTGACCGAGATCATGCGCGAACCTTCCTCGCCACGGATGGCGTAGGTGGTGAAACGCTCGCCGTTGTCGACGTTGTAGATCTGGATCTGTTCGTACTCACGAATGCCGGACAGGTCCAGCCATTCACCGTCGATGGCGCAGGAGCCTTCGTAATCGAGTACAGCGTGGGTGACTTCGGCGCGATGCAGCTTGGCTTTGAGCATGATGGCGTGCATGAGTATTTCCCAGGTCGGAATCGAACGGCGGGCAGTTTGCCCGAAGGGGTTGTGGGCGGCAATACAGTCTTTTTGGACGCAGAAGCGCCCCTGTGGGAGCGAGCCTGCTCGCGATGGACGTTAACGATTACGCGTGTTTCCTGAATGTACGCGGCGCGTCGGAGTTCATCGCGAGCAGGCTCGCTCCTACAGGTGAATTTCGGTGATTAGTTTGGCGCGTCGAGGTTCAGGTGCAGGTTGTCGATCAACCGCGTCGTACCGAGGAACGCCGCCACCAGAATCACCAGGTCACGATCCTGCGCCGTTGCCGGGCGCAAGGTCAGGGCGTGGCGGATTTCCAGATAATCAGGACGCAGGCCTGCTGCTTCGAGCTGTTTGATCTGGGTGCCGATCAGCGTCGGGTAGTCGCGTTCGCCCTGCTTGATCGCTTCGCCGATCGCATTCAGCGTGCGGTAGACCACCGGTGCCACAGCGCGTTGCTCTTCGCTGAGGAAACCGTTGCGCGACGACAGCGCCAGGCCATCGCTTGCGCGAACAGTAGGCTCACCGATGATCTGGATCGGCATGTTCAGGTCATGAACCAGTGCGCGAATCACCGCCAGTTGCTGGAAGTCTTTCTCGCCGAAAATCGCCAGGTCCGGCTGGACCATGTTGAACAGCTTGCTGACCACAGTCGCCACGCCTTCGAAGTGCCCCGGACGGCTGGCGCCGCACAAGCCTTCGGACAATTGCGGGACGCTGACGCGGGTCTGGCCGGCCATGCCGTCGGGATACATCTCTTCAACGGTCGGGGCAAACAGCAGATGGCAACCGGCCTGGAGCAGTTTTTCCTGGTCGGCGGCGAGGGTGCGCGGGTACTTGTCGAGGTCTTCGCCAGCACCGAATTGCAGCGGGTTGACGAAAACGCTCGCCACCACGAAGTCCGCCCGTTGGGAGGCTTTGGTCACCAGCGCCACGTGGCCGCTGTGCAGGTTGCCCATGGTTGGCACAAAGGCGATGCGCTTGCTTTCGCTACGGGCTCGGGCCACGGCGGCCCGCAGTTCGCGTACGGTTTTTACGGTGTTCATGCAGAGAATCCGTGTTCGATTCCAGGGAAAGTCGCCGCTTTGACTTCAGTCACGTAGGCATTCAATGCAGCTTCAATGCTGGTCTGGCCGGTCATGAAGTTTTTCACGAATTTCGGCATGCGCCCGGTAATGGACAGGCCCAGCATGTCGTGCAGAACCAGCACCTGGCCATCGGTGCGATTGCCGGCGCCAATACCGATCACCGGAATCTTCACCGCCTGGGTGATTTCTTCCGCCAGTTCGCTCGGGACGCACTCGAGCAGCAGCATTGCCGCGCCAGCCTGTTCCAGGGCGATCGCGTCGGCACGCATCTGCCGCGCCTGGTTTTCATTGCGACCCTGGACCTTGTAGCCGCCCAGGATGTTCACCGACTGCGGCGTCAGGCCCATGTGCGCGCAGACAGGGATGCCGCGCTCGGCCAGCAGGCGGATCGAATCGGCCAGCCACAACGCTCCTTCGACCTTGACCATGTGCGCGCCGGCCTGCATCAACAGGGCGCTGTTGGTCATGGCTTGCTCGGTGGTGGCGTAGGCCATGAAAGGCAGGTCGGCGAGGATCAGGGCATCGCTGTTACCGCGTTTGACGGCGGCCACGTGGTAAGCCATTTCGGAAGTGGTGACAGGCAAGGTGCTGTCGTGGCCCTGCAAAACCATGCCGAGGGAGTCGCCCACCAGCAGCACTTCGACACCGGCCTGGTTGCAGGTGTGGGCGAAGGTCGCGTCGTAGCAGGTCAGCATGGTGATCTTTTCACCTTTTTGCTTCAGACCTTGCAGGGTGGTCAGGGTGATGGCTGGCATGAAAAGTTCCTCATTCAGGCGCTGTGGAAACTACTGCGAGTAACGCGCGTGATTCTTCGTTGAATACAGGCGCACGCTCTTTCGTCGTGCTTTTAAGGCCTGGATTGCGCCCTTGAACGCCGTGTAGGCGGCAGCGGGACGCCTATAGTCGTGAGGAGAACGAGGGAAGTCAATTGCGTGTGTTACCGCATTGTTACGGGTGGGGTGTTACCGGGGTAACTGATGCGATTCAGCAGGTTTGTTCGATTCGGCGGTTGGCTGCACTTTTGTGTTCGTCACAAACCAATGTGGGAGCGAGCCTGCTCGCGATGGCGGTGTGTCAGTCCATATCAATATTGAATGTACTACCGCTATCGCGAGCAGGCTCGCTCACAGGGGATCTTCGTCAAATCTGGGGGAGGCGTTCCAGGCCGACGAACGGGCATGCCTTGAGCAGTTCGGCCAAGATCCGGCCATCGGCCAGGCGCAGATCCGCAGGGGTCAGTTCCGCCAGCGGATACAGCACGAAGGCCCGTTCCTGCATGTGGTAATGGGGAACCTTGAGGCGCGGTTCGTCGATCAGGCGATCACCGAACAGCAAGATGTCGAGATCCAGTGTGCGCGGTCCCCAGCGCTCAAGGCGCTCGCGACCCTGGCCGTTTTCGATAGCCTGCAAGGCATCCAGAAGGTCGAGCGGCGCCAGCGTGCTGTCGAGAGCGGCCACCGCGTTGGTGTAGCGCGGTTGTCCGGGTAGCAGCGAGTCGCTTTGATAAAACGCGGATACCCCGACCAGCTCCGATTGCGGCAACTGCGCCAGCGCCTCGACGGCGCTGCGTAATTGTTCGGCGGGGTCAGCCAGATTGCTGCCCATGCCGATGTAGATGCGTTCCATGGATTACTCGCCCGTGGTGCTCGACGCGCCGGCGGTGCGTTTTCGCTTGGATCCCCCGCTGCGGCGACGCTTGCGCGGGGCGCCGGTGCCTTCGTCCTTGCCGCTGAGGTCGCGAATCATGTCGCGACGCTCGCTTTCGTTGGCGTCCTGATAGTCCGTCCACCATTCGCCCAGGCCATCGGTCTGCTCGCCGGCGCTTTCGCGTAGCAGCAGGAAGTCGTAGCCGGCACGGAAGCGCGGATTGTCCAGCAGCAGATCGGCACGCTTGCCGCTGCGGCGGGGCAGGCGTTCCTGCATGTCCCAGATCTCGCGGATCGGCATGGTGAAACGTTTCGGAATCGCGATGCGCTGGCACTGCTCGGCGATCAGCTCGTGTGCCGCTTCCTGCATCGCCGGAATCGGCGGCATGCCACGCTCCTGCAGACGCAGGACGCGGGCCGGCAGGGCAGGCCAGAGCAGGGCTGCAAACAGGAACGCCGGGGTTACCGGTTTGTTCTGCTTGATCCGCAGGTCGGTATTGATCAGGGCTTCGCTGATCAGGGTATGGGTGTACGTCGGGTTGTATTCCAGTGCTTCGGCGCTGGCCGGGAACAGTGGATCGAACAACTGCAGGTCGACCAGCATTTCAAACGTATCGGCGGCATGGCCGGAGAGGAACAGCTTGAGCACCTCTTCGAACAGGCGGGCCGACGGGATCTCGCGCAGCATCGGCGCCAGGCCGCGGATCGGCAGGGCGCTGTGTTTTTCGATGCCGAAGTTCAGCTTGGCGGCGAAGCGCACGGCCCGCAGCATCCGTACCGGGTCTTCCTGGTAGCGTTGCGTCGGATCGCCGATCAGGCGGACCAGGTGATTGCGGATGTCGTGTACGCCGTTGGCGTAATCGAGGATGCGTTCGCTGACCGGATCGTAATACAAGGCATTGATAGTGAAGTCGCGACGTTGCGCGTCTTCTTCCAGGGTGCCATAGACGTTATCGCGCAGGATGCGCCCGCTTTCGTTGCGCGAAGACTGGTTGCTGTCTTCCTCGTCTTCGTTTTGCGGGTGATTGGCGCGGAAGGTCGCGACTTCGATGATTTCGCGGCCGAAGTGGATGTGCACCAGTTTGAACCGGCGCCCGATGATTCGCGCGTTACGGAATTCGGCCCGTACCTGCTCGGGTGTGGCGCTGGTGGCTACGTCGAAATCTTTCGGTGTGATACCCAACAGCATGTCGCGCACGCAACCGCCCACCAGGTAGGCCTGATAACCGGCGCTCTGCAGGCGTTCAACGATGTTCACCGCGTAGCGGCTGAATTGCGCCTTCTGCAGCGAGTGTTGGCCGCTGTTGAGCACTTCAGGCGTGCTGCGAATGTGTTGCGTAGGACGCTTGGGAGTACGGAATGACTGGAACAGCTTCTTCAGCATGGGATGCACTGTTTGAAGGAATATTCGGCCATAACAGAAGAATGACCGCATGATGGGCGGGGATTCTAGCATTTAGTCGGGGGATGGTGTAGGACGGCGCAAATTGACCTTGTAGGAGCGAGCACGCTCGCGATGGTCGTTAACGATAATGCGGGAATCAGGTGTCCAGCGGCGCCAATGGGTTTTTCGCTAGCAGGCCCGCTCCCACAGGGGTTTTCCGAATCGCAGAAACCACAAGGGGAGCCGAAGCTCCCCAAGAAGTAGTTGCATGCTCTATTTTTATTTTTGGTTTCGGGCTTCTTGTTTTTGTTGAGCGCCCTCGCCATGAAGCTTTCCTTCATGACCCTCCCAATCGGGAGCCAAGAGCAAACGGATTGCTTTGGTCGCTGAATTGCAGTGATCTTTCGATCCAACCAGTACAGGCTCTGTCTTAAGACAGTTTTTTGTTGTTCTCGGCCTGGTCGTGGGGCAAGCCCCAAATACAACGCCTCTCCAAAAGAATCAGTTAGCTGCGCCTCTCGCCGTCTTGTTTTTATTGTGCGTGAGTCGATTCGTCTTATTTTTATTGTCTTGTGCATTGCTTGTTATTGTTCTTGTACCAAACATATAGCAGGGTGCGTGCCAACTTTTGCGAAACCCAATAAAACAAGGGGTTAGGCCGGTCTGCAGGTATTTCGATGGCCAAAAAAAGCCGGGGCTTCGTTACCGTAAGCCCCGGCTTTTGTTACGTGAAAAAGCTGAGGTAACAGTTTTTTCACAAAGTCACGTGTTACCCCGCACATGAGACAGGTGCGGTTCAGCTTTCGCTGGCCACCCCGGTCTTGCGCCGCGGGATGCCCAGGCGCTGACGGCGCTCCCACAGGCATTTGCGGCTGACTCCGAGCTTGCGGGCCAGCTCGGTTTCGGTCATGTGGTCCTGATGTTCGAGGACGAAATGCTGGAAGTAGTCTTCCAGGGAGAGGTCTTCGGTCGGTTCGTGGTTGCTGTTACCGGTGTTGCCGTTGCCTTGTTGGGGCGCCAGGCCAATGAACTCGTCGTCTTCCAGGTCGCCCAGTTCGATGTCGATGCCCAGCAGCTCGGCGGAAATTTCCGGGCTTTCGCACAGGATAACGGCGCGCTCGACGGCGTTTTCCAGTTCGCGAACGTTACCCGGCCAGGAGTAGTGACGAATGGCTTGCTCGGCATCCGCGGCGAACTTCAGGTCGGTGCGGTTGATTCGCGCGCTTTGCCGCGCCAGGAACGCATTGGCGATTTCGTTGACGTCCGCACCGCGTTCGCGCAGGGCTGGAAGCTTCAGCGCGATAACGTGGAGGCGGTAATACAAGTCTTCGCGGAACTGGCCGATCTTCGCCAGGCTCTTGAGGTCGCGGTGAGTCGCGGCGATCAGGCGCACATCGACTTTCTGCGACTGCACCGAGCCCACGCGACGAATTTCGCCTTCCTGCAATACGCGCAGCAGGCGAGCCTGGGCTTCCAGTGGCAGTTCGCCGATTTCGTCGAGGAACAAGGTGCCGCCGTCCGCCGCTTCCACCAGGCCGGCGCGTCCGGCGCTGGCGCCGGTGAATGCGCCTTTTTCGTGGCCGAACAGTTCGGATTCGATCAGGCTTTCCGGAATCGCCGCGCAGTTCACCGAAATCATCGGTGCCTTGGCGCGTTTGGACAGGTTGTGCAGGGCGCGCGCCACCAGTTCTTTACCAGTACCCGATTCGCCCTGGATCAGAACGTTGGAGTCGGTCGGTGCCACTTTGCGGATCTTGCCGTACAGGTCCTGCATCGGTGGGCACGAGCCGATAATGCCGATTTCACCGTTGCTGTTGTCGGTCCCGGATTTCGCCGCGCCGTTGGCGGCTTTGCCGGTAACCGCTTCGCCGCCGGCTTGTACCGTTTGTCGGTCACGCAGGATGCGTGCGGCGGCTTGCAGCATTTCGTCATGGTCGAATGGCTTGGCAATGTAGTCCACCGCACCCATTTTCATCGAGTCGACCGCCGAGCGCAGGCTGGCATAGCTGGTCATGATCAGCACCGGCGTGCCCTGGGCGAGCTTGATCAACTCCGTGCCAGGCGCGCCCGGCAGGCGCAGGTCACTGATGATCAGGTCGAACGAGGGAATGGTGAAGCGTTCTTGTGCTTCCTGCACTGATCCGGCTTCGCTGACCTGGTACTGGTTACGTTCCAGCAGGCGGCGTAAGGCAGAGCGGATAATGGTTTCGTCTTCGACGATCAAAATGTGCGGCATTGATTCGATACTCTCGACGGTCTCAGTTCACAGCGGACGTCGCTTCGACATGACGCGGCAAGGTAACCCTGATTCGGGTGCCGCGTTGGCTTTGAACATCAGCCGGGCTGTCGATGGTGATTTGTCCATAATGCTCTTCAACGATGGAATAGACCAGTGCAAGGCCCAGACCGGTGCCTTCGCCAGGGTCCTTGGTGGTGAAGAAAGGTTCGAACAATCGGTCCATGATGTTCGACGGAATACCGCTGCCTTCGTCTTCCACGATCAGATCGACCGTGTGTTCGCCGGCTTCGCTCTTGACTCGTACCGCACTGCCGGGAGGCGAGGCGTCACGGGCGTTTGACAGCAGGTTGATCAATACCTGGGCCAGCCGTTGCGGGTCGCCTTCGACCCAGTGTTCGGGGTCGCACAGGTTGTAGAACTGCACTTCGAAATTGCGTCGGTTCAGGGCCAGCAGGCCGATGGCATCCTGAGCCACTTCGGCCAGACAGACGGGCTCGTCGCTGTGCTGATGGCTGCCGGCATGGGCAAAACTCATCAGCGATTGGACGATGCGCGACACGCGTTTGGTCTGCTCGAGGATCTGGCCGCTGATTTCCTTCAACTCGCCGTCTTCTTCACGTTCTTCGCGCAGGTTCTGCGCCAGGCACGCGATACCGGTGATCGGGTTGCCGATTTCATGGGCCACGCCGGCCGCCAGTCGACCGATGCTGGCCAGACGCTCGGAGTGCACCAGTTTATCCTCGAGCATCTGGGTTTCGGTCAAATCTTCCACCAGCAACACCAAGCCGCTGTTACCCGGCGCTAGGGGTTCGTCGATCGCCGCTTTGTGCAGGTTCAGCCAGCGTGTCTGGCCGTCTAGGGCCAGGTGCTGTTTGTGCAAGTGTTCGTCCGGCAGATTGATGAATCCTTGCAGCAGTTCTTTCCATGGGTCGGCAATGGTACTCAGGCGCGAACCGACCACGCGCTGCGCGGCGATGCCGGTCAGTTCCTCCATGGCCTTGTTCCACATGAGGATTTCCTGATCCTTGGCCAGCGAGCAAACGCCCATCGGCAATTCCTGCAGGGTCTGGCGGTGATAGCGGCGCAGGGCATCGAGTTCGGCGGCCAGGCCGGTCAATCGCGAGTGGTAATCCTCGAGCCGGCTTTCGATGAAGTGAATGTCTTCGGTGACGTAGTTTTCGCCGCCAGCCTTGTACGGCAGGAACGTCTCGACCATGTCCTGGGCCACGCTCGGGCCCATCAGGCCGGAGAGGTTGGCCTCGATGCGGTCACGCAGGCGGCGCAGGGCATAGGGTCGGCGTTCGTCGAAAGGCAGATAGAGGTCGCGTAGTGCCTGTTCCACCTCTTTCTGCGCCGCTTTCGCACCCAGTGGCTTGGCCAGTTGCGTGGCGAATTCCTGGGGCGAGGCGGCGTGCAGTTCCCGGCGTTGCGGACGGCGCACGTTATCCACGGCGCAGGCTTCGGCAGCGCTGGCCTCTTCGGTGCTGGCGTTGGTAAACAGCGAGATCAGGGTGAACATCAGCACGTTGGCCGCCAGCGAGGCAATCGCCGCCATGTGCCAGCTGGTGTCGTCCAGCACGTAGATCATGTTCAGCAGCGGAATGTAGAAGCCTTGCAGGTTGCCGACCAGCGGTAACAGCATGGTCACCAGCCACACCAGGATCCCCGCCAGCAAGCCGGCGATGAAGCCGCGACGGTTGGCGGTCGGCCAATACAGGACCGAGAGCACGCCCGGCAGGAACTGCAGCGTGGCGACGAAAGCGACAATGCCGAGGTTGGCCAGGTCCTGCTCGGCACCGAGCATCAGGTAGAAGCCGTAGCCGGCCATGATGATGGCGACAATCAGCGCCCGGCGGGTCCACTTCAGCCAGCGGTAGATGTTGCCTTCGGCCGGTGGTTGATACAGCGGCAGCACCAGGTGGTTCAAGGCCATCCCGGACAGCGCCAGCGTGGTGACGATGATCAGGCCACTGGCGGCGGACAGTCCGCCGACATAGGCCAGCAACGCCAAAGCCTTGCTGTTGGCGGCAATGCCGATGCCCAGGGTGAAGTATTCCGGGTTGGTGGTGGCGCCGAGCTTCAGGCCGGCCCAGAGAATCAGCGGCACCGCCAGGCTCATCAGCAACAGGAACAGCGGCAGGCCCCAGCTCGCACTGACCAGCGAGCGCGGGTTGAGGTTCTCGGTAAAGGTCATGTGATACATGTGCGGCATCACGATCGCCGAGGCGAAGAACACCAGCAGCAATGTACGCCACGGGCCTTCCTGCAAGGGCGTGTGCAGGGCAGCAAGAGCGGTCTGGTTTTGCAACAGCCACAGTTCAAGCTGTTGCGGGCCGTCGAACACGCCGTACAGCGCATACAGCCCGACACCGCCGAGGGCGATCAGCTTGATCACCGACTCGAAGGCAATCGCGAACACCAGGCCTTCATGCTTTTCGCGGGTGGCGATGTGGCGGGAGCCGAAGAAAATCGTGAACAGCGTAATCAAGGCGCAGAAGCTCAGGGCCACGCGATGTTGTACAGGCTCTTGGGTGAGGATACCGATGGAGTCGGCGACCGCCTGAATCTGCAAGGCCAGCAGCGGCAGTACGCCGACCAGCATGAAAATCGTGGTCAGCGCGCCGGCCCAGGTACTGCGGAAGCGGAAGGCAAACAGGTCCGCCAGCGACGACAGTTGATAGGTGCGGGTGATCTTCAGGATCGGGTAGAGCAGCACCGGCGCCAGCAGGAATGCCCCGGAAACCCCCAGGTAGCTGGACAAAAAGCCGTAGCCGTACTGATAGGCCAGGCCCACGGTGCCGTAAAACGCCCAGGCGCTGGCGTAGACGCCCAGTGACAGGGTGTAAGTCAGCGGGTGGCGAATGATCGCCCGGGGAATCATGCCCCGTTCGCTGATCCAGGCAACGCCGAACAGCACCGCCAGGTACGCGGCGCTGATCAGGATCATCTGGGTCAGGCTAAAGCTCATCGGCATCTTTTTGGCTCTGCAGGATGAAGGTCACGACGATCAGAATCAGCCAGAGCAGATAAGGGCGATACCAGGCGCCAGTGGCGTCGATCCACCAATCCATGATGGCCGGGGAAAACAGGTAAATGCCCACTACCAAAAGCAGGACCAAGCGATAGATGTACATCCCGGCCTCTCTTTTTTATGCGTGTGCCCGATAACGTGCGGCGATGGTAACGGATGGGCGCGCCACTGCAAGTGCGATCACAATAGCTGTGCCTCGGGCAGGCTCAGAGTGCGCGGGATCAGCGAGGCATCCCAGTGGGCAATGCCCCAATTCAGCACTTCCCATGGCGTGGCGTACGTCAGTTCGGTTCCAGGGTTCTGTCCCAGCGCCCGCAACGCCCGCAGCAGCAGGGGCGTAGCCTGATCCTCGGTCAACGGTGGCGAGCGGTAGGACTTGCCGAGTTTGTTGCCATCCGGCTGGGTAATCAGCGGGATATGCAGATAACGCGGTTGCGGCAGGCCGAGCAGTTCTTGCAGGTAGAGCTGGCGGGGCGTGGAGTCCAGCAGGTCGGCACCGCGAACGATATCGGTGATGCCCTGCCAGGCGTCGTCCAGGACCACGGCCAATTGATAGGCGTAGAGCCCGTCGCGGCGGCGGATCACGAAATCGCCGACTTCCCGCCCCAGATGCTGGCGGTATTGGCCCTGCACCCGGTCGATGAAGTGGTATTCCAGTTCCGGTACGCGCAGGCGGATGGCTGCATCCTCAGTGCCATGGCCGGCATTTCGGCACAGCCCCGGATAAATCCCGTGATACGGCTCCAGCTGTTTGCGCGAGCAGGTGCAGGCGTAGGCCAGGCCTTGATTGAACAGGCGATCGAGCACCTCGGCGTAGGCATCGTGCCGATCGCTTTGGCGAACCAGGTCGCCATCCCATTCGAAGCCATAGCTTTCCAGGGCCTTGAGAATGGCCGCCTGGGCGCCGGGTTCCTCGCGGGGTGGATCAAGGTCTTCCATGCGCATCAGCCAGCGTCCGCCCACCGAGCGCGCGTCGAGGTAGGAGGCCAGTGCGGCGACCAGCGAACCGAAGTGCAGATGGCCGCTAGGGGTGGGGGCGAAGCGCCCGATGTAAGTGGGGGAGGTGGCGGTCATGAATACAATGTCACTTGTTTCGGGCTTGCGCCAGGCACCTGTGGGAGCGAGCTTGCTCGCGAATGCGGTGTATCAGCCAGCATCGATGTTGAAGTTGATGGCCCCTTCGCGAGCAGGCTCGCTCCCACAGTGTATTGCCGAGGCGAATTCTGGAAACAAAAACGGAGCGTTCGCACGCTCCGTTCTTCGTTCAAGTCGCCATTATTTGCCGACTTGCTTTTCCTTGATTTCCGCCAGGGTCTTGCAGTCGATGCACAGGTCGGCGGTAGGGCGCGCTTCGAGACGCTTGACGCCAATCTCGATGCCGCAGGATTCACACCAGCCGTACTCTTCGTCTTCGATCAACTGAAGTGTCTTGTCGATCTTCTTGATCAACTTGCGTTCACGGTCGCGGGCACGCAGTTCGAGGGCGAATTCCTCTTCCTGGCTGGCACGGTCTGCCGGATCAGGAAAGTTGGCCGCTTCGTCCTTCATGTGGTCCACGGTCTTGTCGACACCTTCCATCAGCTCTTTTTTCCACTGATTCAGGACCTTGGTGAAGTGCTTGCGCATGGGCTCGCCCATGTACTCTTCGCCGGTTTTCTGAACATAGGGCTCGAAGCCGCTGATCGTCTGGTTTTGCTGCTTTGCTTGGGTGGACATGAAATAGACCGCCTCTACTCTTGTAATCCATCTGCGCAGGATTGCTCCATCACCGACACCTGCCGGCCCTGCGGCTGCAAGCGGGCGAACTTACCAGATCAACTCGGGCCGCGCTACTCCCGGATGTCGAGCTCGCGGCACAGGGTGCTTGCAAATGATGACAAACCGTTGTCTGGTGGCTCTGGAACCGTGCTCAATTATTGATTTTAGTCAAACCTTGCGCGCGCGCTTGAGTCGTTTGTGATCGGTGTTACAAGGCCTCTGACCGCTTTAGGTTCTCGCTCGTTCCTGCGCTTGGGTAGAATCGGTTTTTTTTCCGTTGAAGGAAGGCCAATGGCTCAGTCCTACAGTGCCCGCAGTCGCGCGATCGAACCTTTCCATGTCATGGCGCTGTTGGCGCGGGCCAATGAATTGCAGGCGGCCGGTCACGATGTGATTCACCTGGAAATCGGCGAGCCGGACTTCACCACCGCCGAACCGATCATCCAGGCCGGCCAGGCTGCGCTTGCAGCGGGGAAGACCCGGTACACTGCCGCGCGCGGCATTCCGCAGCTGCGTGAGGCCATTTCGGGCTTTTATCAGCAGCGTTATGGCTTGAACATCGACCCGCGGCGCATCCTCATCACGCCTGGCGGGTCCGGCGCATTGCTGCTGGCCAGCGCTTTGCTGGTCGACCCCGGTAAACACTGGCTGCTGGCGGACCCGGGCTACCCGTGTAACCGGCACTTCCTGCGACTGGTCGAAGGCGCGGCACAACTGGTGCCGGTCGGCCCGGATGTGCGTTATCAATTGACGCCGGGCCTGATCGAGCGTCATTGGGACCACGACAGCGTCGGCGCATTGGTGGCGTCGCCAGCCAATCCGACCGGCACGATCCTGACCCGCGACGAGCTGGCGAAGCTGTCTGTCGCGATCAGGGAGCGCCACGGTCATCTGGTGGTCGACGAGATTTATCACGGCCTGACCTACGGCACCGATGCGGCCAGCGTGCTGGAAGTCGACGACAGTGCGTTCGTTCTGAACAGTTTCTCGAAGTACTTCGGAATGACCGGTTGGCGGCTCGGATGGCTGGTGGCCCCCGACGCGGCCGTCGGTGAGCTGGAAAAACTCGCCCAAAATCTCTATATCAGTGCTCCAAGCATGGCACAGCACGCTGCGCTGGCCTGTTTCGAGCCGGCAACCATCAGCATTCTCGAAGAGCGTCGCGCCGAATTTGGCCGGCGTCGGGATTACCTGCTGCCGGCCTTGCGTGAATTGGGCTTCGGCATTGCCGTGGAGCCCGAAGGGGCTTTCTATTTGTACGCCGATATCAGCAAGTTCGGCGGCGATGCCTTCGCGTTCTGTAAGCATTTTCTCGAGACCGAACATGTGGCATTCACCCCGGGGCTGGACTTCGGGCGTTATCAGGCCGGACATCATGTGCGGTTCGCCTACACGCAAAATCTCGAGCGTTTGCAGGAGGCGGTCGAGCGCATTGCCCGTGGGTTGCGGAGCTGGCAAGGCTGATGCGTTTTCATCCTCCCCTCGAAGAAGGGCGCCTGATCCGACGTTACAAGCGTTTTCTCGCCGATATCGAAACCGTTGGCGGCGAATTGCTGACCATTCACTGTCCGAACACAGGCTCGATGCTCAATTGTCAGGTCGAAGGCGGGCAGGTCTGGTTCAGTCGCTCCAACGATCCGAAACGCAAGTTGCCCGGTACCTGGGAGGTCGGTGAAACCCCGCAAGGGCGGCTGTTTTGCGTGAACACCGCCCGTGCCAATGGTTTGATCGAAGAGGCGCTGCGAGCGGGCGTCATCACCGAGCTGAACGGGTTTACCGGGCTCAAACGCGAAGTGGCTTATGGTCAGGAAAACAGTCGTATCGATTTTCGCCTCGATTACCCCGAAGGGCCGGCCTACGTCGAAGTCAAAAGCGTGACCCTGGGCTTCGATGGTACGGCGGTGGCGGCGTTTCCCGATGCGGTCACCCTGCGTGGCGCCAAGCATCTGCGGGAGCTGGCGCACCTGGCCAGGGACGGTATTCGCGCGGTGCAGTTGTACTGTGTTTGCCTCACCGACATCGAGGCTGTGCGCCCGGCACAGGAAATCGATGCGGTTTATGCGCGGGCCCTGAGTGAGGCGATTGCCTGTGGGGTCGAGGTGTTGGCCTACGGTGTGCGGTTGAGCCATGAAGAAATGCTGGTCGAGCGGCGGCTGGACGTGTTGCCGGGTGGCTAACGGCTGATCCAGATTCCTTGTTCATCCTCGCGGCAGGCCACGCTGGTCAAGGTTTGCCCCGCGCAAGGGCCGGCGACGCATTCACCGTCTTCGATCAGGAACAGTGCGCCATGGGTGGCGCACTGGATCAGGCTGTTGCTGGGGTCGAGAAACTGGTCGGGATGCCACTCCAGGGCAACGCCCCGGTGCGGGCAGCGATTGATGTAGACGTAAACCTGGCCACTGCGGCGCACTGCAAAAAACTTTTGACCATCGATGTCGAACCCGCGGCTGCTGTCATTGACCAGCTCGGCACCTGCGCAAAGCAACTTCATGTCTGTCCTCGGTCCCGCGGCTCGTGACCGGATATGTCCGAGCTTGAGTGTTGAATGCTATCAAATGGCGGACTTGCCCGTGGAATCCTTGGAAGGACGCTACACCTGACCCTGTCAGTACTTTTCCACAGGCAAAAAAAGACCCGGCAAGAGCCGGGTCAAATAACCGTGATTAGCCTGATGAGGAGATAATCCGAGAGTCCGAACCAAGGGCTTTTCAGAATATCGACCAGTCTCGCGACCAGTTGTGATAATCATATCGATTCTCATTACCAAGTCAACCGCTGTTTTTCGATTTCTTTGCGATTCGCCGCAATTGTACCTGCCGGCCTCGTAATCATTGGGTTTCAGGTTGCAAAGCTTCAGAAATATTTGTCGGATCAATTCTTGTGGCGTGTAGAAATGGCTTCCAGTTGTTTGTTCAGGGCTTCCTTGCGCTCGGCTGGAATATCATTCCAGTGAACGTCCATCAGGGCGCCTTCAATTGCGTACAGCAACACCTTGGACGCCCGAAAACCGCGCGTGCGCACGGCCCGATAGGCATCCACCGCCCCGAGGCGACGCAAGTCCGAAGCGCTATGGATGCCCACGGCATGCAGCCATTGCGCTGACGTCTTGCCAAGATTCTTCAGGTGTTGCAGTTCATCATTCATCAAGCCTCCTTGCGATGGCCGAATGGAGAGCGTGGGCAATCTTCTGAGGAGTGTAGCCATCAGTAGGAAAAGCGTGATTGTTTGCTCGTTTACGACGCAAAAGCTTCTAAGAAACGAGTATTGGCAGTGGGCTCATAAGACTGTGAGTGCAGGAGAAAGAGGCGGGGCAGAGTATGGGAATCAAGGGCGAACATCCCCGCAGCCCAGCGCAACGAGAGACGCTGGAGGTTTCAGTCAGCGACGATGATCAGCGGGTGCGATAGCGCAATCGCGTGCCGAAGTTCATCGACATCAGGATTTCGTCGGCACTGAGTTCCACCGGAAAGTAAGTACCGGAGATTTGCGCGTGAGCCAGGCTCGCGCCTTCCAGGTTAGCTTTGCGAAAATCGATGCCACGCAAGTCGGCGGAGCGGAAGTAGGCGTCGCTGAAATCCACGCCGTCGGCATTCAACTCGCGCAGGTCCAGCCCCCGGAAATCTCCACCCACCATGTCGATGGGGCCACCCTTGGGGCGTTCACTGTTGAAGCCTTTGATGTCGTCTTTGTGCAGCAGGGCATACAGCGGTGTGTCGAGAAGTTTCGGCTGGCTCATGTCGCATCACCTGTTGGTTTTATGACGCCAGTATAGTGCCACTATTTGACGGCCGTGAAGCCAGCGGAGGCTTCACGGCTGAAAAACTTCCTTACAGGCCCGGAAGGCGCTGACGAATTTGCGCGACAACGGTATCGAGCGTCCCGCTTTCATTGGTCTGGACGCGCTTGCTGCAGAGGATTTCCGCGGGTGTCAGCGCTTCACGGCTGGCTTGCTGCGCTGCGATAACAGCCAGGGTGGCGTCGGACGGGTCTTTCTTGTCCGCCTGGCGCATGGCCAGCCAGCTTTCGATCACGGCCTGTGGCGCATTGCAGTCGAGGATCAGGAAGGGTGCGCCGGTGGCTTCGGCAACCTTCGCTGCACTGTCACGCTGATCTTGCTTGAGGTAAGTGGCGTCGACCACCACCGGGAAGCCCGCACGCAGAATGGCGTCGGCGATTTCGTGCAGGCGGGCATAGGTTGCCGCGCTGGCGTCGGCGCTATAGATGCCGGCCTGTACGTCGTTCTCGACGGTTTGCTCGCCGAACAGGCGCTTGCGCTCGACATCGGAACGCAGGCGAATCGCGCCCAGGGCTTCGACCAGACGCATGGCGACATGGCTCTTGCCGACAGCGGAAACACCGTGGGTAATGGCCATGAAGCGTGAAGGAATGGTGCTGTAGCTTTCCGCCAGGTTGGCGTAATTGCGATACTGGCGCAGGGTCGTGGCGCGCTGCACAGCAGTAGCGTCGGCCGGCATGCTGAACAGGGCAACCTTGGCACGAACCAGTGCGCGGTAGGCTTTATAGAAGTTCAGCAGTTCGAGGCCGCGATAGTCGCCGGTCAGTTCCAGGTACTGGCTGATGAAGCGACGCGCCAGGCACTTCAGGCCGCGATCTTCCAGGTCCATCGCCAGGAAGCCGGTGTCGGCGTAAACGTCGGTAAAGCGAAACGGTTCGTTGAATTCGATGCAGTCGAAGATCACGACCTTGCCGTTGATCACGGTGGCGTTGCCCAAGTGGATGTCACCGTGGCATTCACGAATGAAACCTTCGGCCTTGCGCTGGGCGAGCAGCGGCTTGAGACGTTCGAAACTGCTTTCGGCCCAGGCTTGCAGGGCGTCGAGTTGCAACAGGTCGGCCTTGTCGCTGAGGAACGGACGGATCTGTTCGAAGTTCTGCCGCACTGGCGCCATGACGCTGTCCGGGGTGCCGGCTTCGTGCCCGGCCGGCACTTTCGGTGCGTTGAGGTGGAAGCGGGCGATTTGCTCGGCCATCTCGTCGATGTGCGCGGTGGTCAGTTCGCCATTGGCTTGCAGGGTGCTGAGCAAGCCGGTTTGCGAGAACTGGCGCATCTTCAGTACATATTCGATGGCCGGGCCTTCGCCGCCCAGTTGCGGAGCCTCGGCGCTGCCGGTGACGGGCAGCACTTCAAGGTACAAATCGTCGGTCAGGCGCTGGTTCAGGCGCAGCTCTTCAGCGCAAAAGTGTTCGCGAGCCTCAAGGCTGGTGAAGTCGAGAAAACCGAAATTGACCGGCTTCTTCACTTTATAGGCATAGGGGCCGGTGAGCAGTACCCAGGAAATATGGGTCTCGATGACCTGGAATCCCTCTACAGGATGCGGGTAGAGGGCAGGGTTTTGCAGGGCAGCGATCAGGGACTGGCTCACAGGCGATCCTTCAGAGTCTGGAAAATTCAAGGCCGTCATTATGGCCGCAAGTCCGCTTGACGCAAACCTCGGAGCGCTCCTGTTGAGGATGAATAAAGTGCGTATAATCCGCCGCCATGACTCGTACTCGAACTCCCCGCACCCCGAAAAAACCACCCTCCAGGGGCCTGCGCCCGTGGCTGGGCTGGGCCATTAAACTCAGTCTGGTCGCCCTTGTGGTGCTGGCCGGATTCGCCGTTTACCTTGATGCAATCGTCCAGGAGAAGTTCTCCGGCAAGCGCTGGACCATTCCGGCCAAGGTTTACGCGCGCCCGCTCGAACTGTTCGTCGGACAGAAACTGAGCAGGGATGATTTCCTGACCGAACTCGATGCCCTGGGCTATCGCCGTGAAAGCGTGGCCAATGGTCCGGGAGCGGCGTCGGTCAACGGCAATACCGTTGATCTGAACACCCGTGGCTTCCAGTTCTATGAAGGCATGGAGCAAGCGCAACCGGTGCGGGTGCGTTTCTCCGGCGATTACGTAGCCGAGTTGGCGGGGGCAAAAGGCTCGAAACTGTCGGTGGTGCGCCTGGAGCCACTGCTGATCGGCGGCCTGTACCCGAAAAACCTCGAAGACCGGATTCTGATCAAGATCGATCAGGTGCCACCGTACCTGCTTGAAACCCTGGTGGCGGTCGAGGACCGTGATTTCTATCATCACTTTGGTGTGTCGCCGAAGTCGATCGCCCGTGCAATCTGGGTCAACGGTTCGTCCGGGCGCATGCGTCAGGGCGGCAGTACCCTGACTCAGCAGTTGGTCAAAAACTTCTACCTGACCAACGAGCGCAGCCTGAGCCGCAAACTCACCGAAGCGATGATGGCGCTGCTGCTTGAACTGCATTACGACAAGTCCGAAATTCTTGAGGCTTACCTCAACGAAGTGTTTATCGGGCAGGACGGTCAGCGCGCGGTGCACGGTTTCGGTCTGGCCAGCCAGTTCTTTTTCAGTCAGCCGCTGGCCGAGCTCAAGCTGCATCAAGTCGCGCTGCTGGTGGGCATGGTCAAGGGGCCTTCTTCCTATAACCCTCGTCGTTATCCAGAGCGTGCCCTCGAGCGGCGCAACCTGGTACTCGATGTGCTGCAAGAGCAGGGCGTTGCGACTGCCGAGCAGGTTGAGGCGGCGAAGAAAATGCCGCTGGGCGTGACCAAGCGCGGCAGTCTGGCGGACAGCTCGTTCCCCGGCTTCCTCGATCTGGTCAAGCGTCAGTTGCGCGAAGACTATCGCGACGAAGACTTGACCGAGGAAGGTCTGCGGATCTTCACCAGCTTCGACCCGATCCTGCAGATGAAGGCTGAAGCCTCGGTCAACGACACCTTCAAGCGTCTGGCGGGGCGCAAGGGTTCCGATGACGTCGAGGCGGCAATGGTCGTGACCAACCCGGAGACCGGGGAAGTGCAGGCCATGATCGGCAGTCGCCAGGCCAGCTTTGCCGGGTTCAACCGGGCGCTGGATGCGGTACGGCCGATCGGCTCGCTGATCAAGCCGGCGGTTTATCTGACCGCACTGGAGAAACCGAGCCAGTACACGTTGACCAGCTGGCTGTCGGACGAATCCTTCTCGGTCAAAGGCGCGGACGGTCAGGTCTGGAAACCGCAGAACTATGATCGTCGGTCTCACGGTACGGTGTTCCTCTATCAAGGTCTGGCGCATTCCTACAACCTGTCGACCGCGCGTCTCGGTTTGGCGGTCGGTGTGCCGAACGTCCTGAAGACGGTGGAGCGCCTGGGTGTGACCCGTGAATTCCCTGCCTTCCCGTCGATGTTGCTTGGCGCTGGCGGCATGACGCCGATCGAAGTGGCGACCATGTACCAGACCCTCGCCAACGGCGGTTTCAATACGCCGATGCGCGGGATTCGTAGCGTGCTGACTGCCGAGGGCGAACCGCTCAAGCGTTATCCGTTCCAGATTCAGCAGCGTTTCGATCCGGCCTCCATTTACCTGATCCAGAGCGCCATGCAGCGGGTGATGCGTGAAGGTACGGGCAGCTCGGTCTATAACGTGCTGCCAAGGACCCTGACCCTGGCGGGCAAGACCGGTACCAGTAACGACTCGCGGGACAGCTGGTTTGCCGGTTTTAGCCAGGATTTGCTGGCGGTGGTCTGGCTGGGTCGCGACGACAATGGCAAGACGCCATTCACCGGCGCCACCGGGGCCTTGCAGGTCTGGACCAGCTTCATGCGCAAGGCCGACCCGTTGCCGCTGGACATGCCGCAGCCGGATAATATCGTTCAGGCCTGGGTGGACTCGCGAACCGGGCAAGGTTCTGACGCCGGTTGCCCGGGTGCCGTGCAGATGCCGTATATTCGCGGCAGCGAACCGCCTCCCGGCGCCGCTTGCGGTGGTGAAAACCCTGCTGAGTCGGTGATGGACTGGGTCAAGGGCTGGATGAATTAAGCAAAGAGGGTTTCAAGTGAACAAGTGGTTGATTCCAGCGGTTGCCGCCGTAGCTTTGCTCAGCGGCTGTTCCAGCGTACAACGTGGCTCGATTCCGGTCGTGGATTCCGGCACCGCCGTATCCAACAGTGAGCGGATCTCGGCCAATGGCGGTTTCCGCCAGACGACCGTCAAGCGTCCTGCGCAAGGTCAGTCGCAGACCCAGGCGATTCCGCAGGGCGACACCGGCGTTGTGGTGATGGTGCCAGGCGCGGCAACGACGTCGACGCCGATCAGCACCACGCCGATCACCCCGGGTCCGATCACCCCGGGTCCGATCACCCCGGGGCCGATTGACACGTCGCCGGTCCAATCGGCGCCGATCAATCAGGGCAGCTACAGCATGCCGTCGTCGCCAAGCGGGATTCCATCGGCCAGTTCGGGCGGACTTTCCGCCGACGAGCAACTGGACAGCCCGGTATTGGCTTTGCTGACCACCGCTCAACAGCAACAGGCGAGCGGTGATCTCAACGGTGCCTCCTCCAGCCTCGAACGCGCACAACGCGTTGCCCCGCGTGAGCCGCAGGTGCTTTACCGTCTGGCGCAGGTGCGCATGGCTCAAGGTGATGCCGCCCAGGCCGAACAGTTCGCTCGCCGTGGGCTGACCTTCGCCAACGGCCGTCCAGCCCTTCAGGCCAACTTGTGGGAGCTGATTGCCCAGGCGCGCGAAAAGCAGGGTGACTCCCAGGGTGCTGCATTGGCTCGCCAGAAGGCCAAGGTAACGCTGTGATGGATGCGCGCTTTCTGAAAATCGCCGATCAACTGTTGTTGATCGAGCGCGAGTTGCGGATGCAAGGGTGGTGGGATGAAGTTTCGCCCTCTGCCGAAGCGCTTTCCAGTGTCGAGCCGTTTTCGGTCGATACACTGGATTTCGAGCAATGGCTGCAATGGATCTTCCTGCCACGCATGAAGATGATCCTCGAGCAGGATTTGCCGCTACCCAACGCTTCAGGCATTCAGGAAATGGCTGAAATGGTTTTTGCCGGGCGCAATGTCCAGGGCAAGGATCGGCAGTTGCAGGTATTGCTCAAGCAGTTTGATCAGTTGATCACAGCGTCCCGCTGAGCCAGAAGCTGCCAGCATCCGCTGGCAGTTGTTCACAATATCTCTCTATTTTGTCAGCCGCTGCAGGGGAAGTGCATTCGAGTGCCAATTTTTTGCCAAAAGTTGCGCAATCGAAGCTAACACAGGGCTGATTTACGGGTTTTTTCTTGCGTTCTCATGTGCTTAGTAGAATAAAGCACATAGACGACTTGACTTGCGAAGGACGAAACAGAAGAATCCAAAGTCCGCTGTACAGGGACTGCCAGAAGCAGACCCTCTCAGCAGATCATGAGGCGCATATCCGCGTCGACCTGTTACACCCGCAACGCGTTACCTCGCGCTGGGTGGGAAAGCCCCGCAACACTTGGGACGATCCCAATACTTGCTCAGTCAGTGCTGACGTAGTCGGCGACCACCGTCGCTCATGCTCTGCCGAGAAGTAAACCTATTAAGACCCGTCCCATTTTTCGTGGGCGGTATTCTGGCGTTTTAGAGGTGAGCAACGTGGAGCTTTTATCTGGCGGTGAGATGCTCGTCCGCTTCTTGCGTGACGAAGGCGTCAAATATATCTACGGGTACCCGGGTGGTGCTCTTCTTCATGTCTACGATGCCCTGTTCAAAGAACCGGAAGTGACCCACATCCTGGTTCGTCACGAACAAGCGGCTACCCATATGGCTGACGGCTACGCCCGTGCCACCGGTAAAGCCGGTGTGGTACTGGTGACTTCCGGTCCTGGCGCAACAAACGCCATTACCGGTATCGCGACCGCCTACATGGACTCCATTCCAATGGTGATCATCTCCGGTCAGGTGCCTAGCACCATGGTCGGCACCGATGCGTTCCAGGAAACCGACATGATCGGTATCTCCCGGCCGATCGTGAAGCACAGCTTCATGATCAAGCATGCGTCGGAAATCCCGGAAGTCATGAAGAAGGCGTTCTACCTGGCGCAATCCGGTCGTCCTGGTCCGGTCGTCGTCGATATTCCGAAAGACATGACCAATCCGGCCGAGAAGTTCGAATACGTCTTCCCGAAAAAAGCCAAGTTGCGCTCCTACAGCCCGGCTGTTCGCGGTCACTCCGGTCAAATCCGCAAGGCGGCAGAAATGCTCCTGGCGGCCAAGCGCCCAGTGTTGTACTCGGGCGGCGGTGTGATTCTCGGCGGTGGTTCCGCACCACTGACCGAACTGGCGAAGATGCTCAACCTGCCAGTGACCAATACCCTGATGGGCCTCGGTGGCTTCCCTGGCACCGACCGTCAGTTCATCGGCATGCTCGGCATGCACGGCAGCTACACCGCCAACCTGGCGATGCATCATGCTGATGTGATCCTCGCCGTCGGCGCGCGCTTCGATGACCGCGTGATCAACGGCCCGGCCAAGTTCTGCCCGAACGCCAAGATCATTCACATCGACATCGACCCGGCTTCGATCTCCAAGACCATCAAGGCCGACGTGCCTATCGTCGGTCCGGTCGAGAGCGTCCTGACCGAAATGGTCGCGATCCTCAAGGAAATCGGCGAGACCCCGAACAAGGAGTCCGTTGCCAGTTGGTGGAAGCAGGTTGACGAGTGGCGTGGTGATCGCGGTCTGTTCCCTTACGACAAGGGCGACGGCAGCGTCATCAAGCCGCAGACCGTGATCGAAACCCTGTGCGAAGTGACCAAGGGCGACGCCTTTGTGACCTCCGACGTGGGTCAGCACCAGATGTTCGCGGCGCAGTACTACAAGTTCAACAAGCCGAACCGTTGGATCAACTCCGGTGGCCTGGGCACCATGGGCTTCGGTTTTCCGGCGGCCATGGGCATTCAGTTGAGCTATCCGGATGCGGACGTCGCCTGTGTAACGGGCGAAGGCAGTATCCAGATGAACATCCAGGAACTGTCCACCTGCCTGCAATACGGTTTGCCGGTAAAAATCGTCATTCTGAACAACGGCGTTCTGGGTATGGTTCGTCAGTGGCAGGACATGAGCTACGGCAGCCGTCACTCGCACTCCTACATGGAGTCGTTGCCTGACTTCGTCAAGCTGGCAGAGGCCTATGGCCACGTTGGCGTGCGCATCACTGAATCGAAAGATTTGAAGTCGAAGATGGAAGAAGCGTTCGCCATGAAAGATCGCCTGGTGGTGATCGATATTTCGGTCGATACCAGCGAGCACGTCTACCCGATGCAGATCAAAGACGGCTCCATGCGCGATATGTGGCTGAGCAAGACGGAGCGTACCTAATCATGCGGCACATTATTTCCTTGCTTCTGGAAAACGAACCCGGCGCTCTGTCTCGTGTGGTTGGCCTGTTCTCGCAGCGCAACTACAACATCGAAAGCCTGACCGTGGCCCCGACCGAAGACCCGACCCTGTCGCGTCTGACGCTGACCACGGTTGGTCACGATGAGGTCATCGAGCAGATCACCAAGAACCTGAACAAGCTGATCGAAGTGGTAAAACTGGTCGACCTGTCGGAGAGTGCTCACATCGAGCGCGAACTGATGCTGGTCAAGGTCAAGGCCACCGGCGCCCAGCGTGCCGAGATCAAGCGCACTACCGATATTTACCGTGGACAGATCGTCGATGTCAGCGCCAGCGTGTATACCGTTCAGCTGACCGGTACCAGCGACAAGCTCGACAGCTTCATTCAGTCCATCGGCACCGCCTCGATTCTGGAAACCGTCCGTAGCGGCGTGACCGGCATTGCCCGCGGCGACAAAGTACTCAGCATCTAAACCAAATTAGCGAACGGCCTGAACGGCCTGATATAGGGGAAATTCATGAAAGTTTTCTACGATAAAGACTGCGACCTGTCGATCATCCAGGGCAAGAAAGTAGCCATCATCGGTTACGGTTCCCAGGGCCACGCTCAAGCGTGCAACCTGAAAGACTCCGGCGTTGACGTGACTGTCGGCCTGCGTAAAGGTTCGGCTACCGTTGCCAAGGCTGAAGCCCATGGCCTGAAAGTGACCGACGTTGCTTCTGCCGTTGCAGCTGCCGACCTGGTCATGATCCTGACCCCGGACGAGTTCCAGTCCTCCCTGTACAAGAACGAAATCGAGCCGAACATCAAGAAGGGCGCCACCCTGGCCTTCTCCCACGGTTTCGCGATTCACTACAACCAGGTTGTACCGCGCGCTGACCTCGACGTGATCATGATCGCGCCGAAGGCTCCAGGCCACACCGTACGTTCCGAGTTCGTGAAGGGCGGCGGTATCCCTGACCTGATCGCTATCTACCAGGACGCCTCGGGCAACGCCAAGAACGTCGCTCTGTCCTACGCTGCCGGTGTTGGCGGCGGTCGTACCGGCATCATCGAAACCACCTTCAAGGACGAGACCGAAACCGACCTGTTCGGTGAACAAGCCGTTCTGTGTGGCGGTACCGTTGAACTGGTCAAGGCCGGTTTCGAAACCCTGGTTGAAGCTGGCTATGCGCCGGAAATGGCCTACTTCGAGTGCCTGCACGAACTGAAGCTGATCGTTGACCTCATGTACGAAGGCGGTATCGCCAACATGAACTACTCGATCTCCAACAACGCCGAATACGGCGAGTACGTGACCGGCCCTGAAGTCATCAACGCCGAATCCCGTCAGGCAATGCGCAACGCCCTGAAACGTATTCAGGACGGCGAATACGCCAAGATGTTCATCAGCGAAGGCGCTACCGGCTATCCTTCGATGACCGCCAAGCGTCGTAACAACGCCGCTCACGGTATCGAAATCATCGGCGAGCAACTGCGCTCCATGATGCCGTGGATCGGTGCCAACAAGATCGTCGACAAAGCCAAAAACTAAGTCACGTGCTTGTACGAAAAACGCGGCTTAGGCCGCGTTTTTTCGTTTGGGGGCCGGTTCTGGTATAAAGCTGCATCGTTTGCGGCCGAACCCTCGTCCCAGACACCTGTCCAAACTTTCCACCCGTTGCAAGGTAATGTCCATGAGCGAACGCCCCGAAGAGCCAAACCAGCCTTCTGACGCCGAAAGCCTGCTGCCCATCGATGAGCATGTCGAAGAAGGGCATGACGCCGAAGGTCGTAAAGTCCGGCATCGTGGTATCTATCTTCTGCCGAATCTGTTCACCACTGCGAACCTGTTCGCAGGGTTCTATTCCATCATCAACTCGATGAGCGCTCAGGCGGCCTTGAGTGCCGGTGACTCGGCCAATGCGAGCAAGTATTTCGCATTCGCGGCCATCGCGATCTTCGTCGCCATGGTGCTCGATGGTCTTGACGGGCGCGTGGCCCGCATGACCAATACCCAGAGCGCCTTTGGTGCCGAGTACGACTCGCTGTCGGACATGGTTGCCTTTGGTGTTGCCCCGGCATTGCTGGCCTTCGGCTGGGCCTTGGGTGACATGGGCAAGGTTGGCTGGATGGTCGCCTTCATCTATGTGGCGGGCGCGGCATTGCGTCTCGCGCGCTTCAACACCCAGGTCGGCACCGCTGACAAGCGCTACTTCATCGGTCTGGCCAGTCCCGCCGCTGCGGGTGTGGTTGCAGGTATCGTCTGGGCGTTCAGCGACTACGGCATCCAGGGTTCCAAGATGTCTTTCCTGGTTGCGCTGATGGTGGCGGCGGCCGGCATGCTGATGGTCAGCAACATCAAGTACAACAGCTTCAAGGAGCTGGACCTGAAGGGGCGAGTGCCTTTCGTGGCGATTCTCGCGGTAGTGTTGGTGTTTGCGGTTGTTTTCAGTGATCCGCCACGCATTCTGCTGCTGGTCTTCCTCGCCTATGCCGCGTCCGGCCCGGTTCAATACCTGTTACATCTTCGTCGGCGTAAAAGCGTCGAGTGATGTAATTTCCCTCATACTCCGCAGTCTGTTGGTGCATCTGTTCTCCAATGCTGCGGAGTAGCCATGCTGATCAAAGTCCCTAAAGCATCCGACTGCCATGAGTCGGATGTCACGCCTGAATCCATCTACCTTTCTCGACGCAATGTATTGGGTGTTGCTGTTGCCGGTTTGGCCGTGAGCGGCCTTCCTCGGTGGGCGGCTGCCGACGATGTGGCGCGTTATGCGGGCGTCGAGCCTGGCAAGGCGCCTTCCTGGTTCAGCGAAAAGCTTTCCTCGGTCAAGTGGGGGGCGGTTGTCGTCAAGGATGAGGCGATCACCCCGTTCAAGGATGCGACCCACTACAACAACTTTTACGAGTTCGGCACCGAAAAAGGTGATCCGGCCGCCAATGCCGGCACGCTGAAGACGGAACCGTGGTCGGTGGTGGTGGACGGGGAGGTGGGCAAGCCCGGTCGGTATGCGCTGGAAGACTTCATGAAACCGTATCAGCTGGAGGAGCGAATCTACCGACTGCGCTGCGTGGAGGCCTGGTCGATGGTCATTCCCTGGATCGGTTTTCCCCTCTCGGCCTTGCTCAAGGAAGTCGAGCCAACCTCTAAAGCCAGATTCATCCGCTTCGAAACCCTGCAGGATCCCAAGAGCATGCCGGGTCAACGCTCCGGTTTTGCCTTGATCGACTGGCCATATATAGAGGGGCTGCGTCTGGATGAGGCGATGAACCCGTTGGCGATTCTTGCGGTGGGCATGTACGGGCGTGAGTTGCCTAATCAAAACGGCGCGCCGTTGCGTTTGGTGGTGCCCTGGAAATATGGCTTCAAGAGCATCAAGTCCATCGTGCGCATCAGTCTGGTCAGCGAGCAGCCGAAAACCACCTGGCAGAGCATCGCTGCGGATGAATATGGTTTTTATGCGAACGTGAATCCCGCCGTTGATCATCCTCGCTGGACTCAGGCGCGTGAACGCCGCCTGCCCAGTGGTCTGTTCAAGCCGAATGTGCGTGACACGCAGATGTTCAATGGCTATTCAGAGGAAGTCGCCTCTCTATATACGGGGCTCGACTTGAGGAAGAACTACTGATGCGCTATCCGTTTTGGCGTATCGGTCTCTTTGTCGTGGTGCTGGTGTGGCCGCTGCTGTGGTTGTACCAGGCCTGGGAGGATGTCCTTGGGCCGGATCCGGGCAAGGTGCTGGTTGATCGACTGGGTTTGGGGGCGCTTGTTCTGCTGCTTGTAACCTTGAGCATGACCCCTTTGCAGAAACTCACCGGTTGGGCGGGGTGGAATGCCGTGCGGCGACAGTTGGGGTTGTGGTGCTTTACCTATGTGCTGCTCCATCTCGGTAGTTATTGCGCATTCATACTTGGCTTTGACTGGTCGCAGTTGGGTGTCGAGTTGCGCAAGCGGCCTTACATTATTGTCGGGGTGTTGGGTTTTCTTGGTTTGCTGGCATTGGCGGTGACTTCCAATCGATACAGTCAGCGACGATTGAGGGCCGGCTGGAAGAAGTTGCATCGCCTGGCGTATGTCATTCTCGGGCTTGGATTGCTGCATATGCTCTGGATTGTGCGCGCCGACCTGAAGGAGTGGGTGATCTATGCCTCTATAGGTGCGTTGCTGTTAGTGCTGCGGCTACCGCCTTTGGCTCGTCGAATCCCGCGTCTGATGGCTAAAAAGGGCTCTTCTGCCAAAAAGGCGTAAATAGCTGTTGACGGCAGATTTCAGATGTCTATAATTCGCCCCACTTCCGGCGCAGTCGAAACGGAAAACTCCTTGGTAAACAACGAGTTACGCAGTTTTCGGCAGCAGGTTGCTTCAGTTCATCGAAGCCGAAAGGGAGTTGAAAAAGAGGTGTTGACAGCAGCGTGTAACGCTGTAGAATTCGCCTCCCGCTGACGAGAGATCTGAAGCGCAAGTGGTTGAAGTTGTTAAGGATTTCCAAGCGAAACTTTGAAAACTTCTGAAAATAATCACTTGACAGCAAATGAGGCTGCTGTAGAATGCGCGCCTCGGTTGAGACGAAAGATCTTAACCAACCGCTCTTTAACAACTGAATCAAGCAATTCGTGTGGGTGCTTGTGGAGTCAGACTGCTAGTCAACAGATTATCAGCATCACAAGTTACTCCGCGAGAAATCAAAGATGTAACCAACGATTGCTGAGCCAAGTTTAGGGTTTTCTCAAAACCCAAAGATGTTTGAACTGAAGAGTTTGATCATGGCTCAGATTGAACGCTGGCGGCAGGCCTAACACATGCAAGTCGAGCGGATGACAGGAGCTTGCTCCTGAATTCAGCGGCGGACGGGTGAGTAATGCCTAGGAATCTGCCTGGTAGTGGGGGACAACGTTTCGAAAGGAACGCTAATACCGCATACGTCCTACGGGAGAAAGCAGGGGACCTTCGGGCCTTGCGCTATCAGATGAGCCTAGGTCGGATTAGCTAGTTGGTGAGGTAATGGCTCACCAAGGCGACGATCCGTAACTGGTCTGAGAGGATGATCAGTCACACTGGAACTGAGACACGGTCCAGACTCCTACGGGAGGCAGCAGTGGGGAATATTGGACAATGGGCGAAAGCCTGATCCAGCCATGCCGCGTGTGTGAAGAAGGTCTTCGGATTGTAAAGCACTTTAAGTTGGGAGGAAGGGCATTAACCTAATACGTTAGTGTTTTGACGTTACCGACAGAATAAGCACCGGCTAACTCTGTGCCAGCAGCCGCGGTAATACAGAGGGTGCAAGCGTTAATCGGAATTACTGGGCGTAAAGCGCGCGTAGGTGGTTTGTTAAGTTGGATGTGAAAGCCCCGGGCTCAACCTGGGAACTGCATTCAAAACTGACAAGCTAGAGTATGGTAGAGGGTGGTGGAATTTCCTGTGTAGCGGTGAAATGCGTAGATATAGGAAGGAACACCAGTGGCGAAGGCGACCACCTGGACTGATACTGACACTGAGGTGCGAAAGCGTGGGGAGCAAACAGGATTAGATACCCTGGTAGTCCACGCCGTAAACGATGTCAACTAGCCGTTGGGAGCCTTGAGCTCTTAGTGGCGCAGCTAACGCATTAAGTTGACCGCCTGGGGAGTACGGCCGCAAGGTTAAAACTCAAATGAATTGACGGGGGCCCGCACAAGCGGTGGAGCATGTGGTTTAATTCGAAGCAACGCGAAGAACCTTACCAGGCCTTGACATCCAATGAACTTTCCAGAGATGGATTGGTGCCTTCGGGAGCATTGAGACAGGTGCTGCATGGCTGTCGTCAGCTCGTGTCGTGAGATGTTGGGTTAAGTCCCGTAACGAGCGCAACCCTTGTCCTTAGTTACCAGCACGTAATGGTGGGCACTCTAAGGAGACTGCCGGTGACAAACCGGAGGAAGGTGGGGATGACGTCAAGTCATCATGGCCCTTACGGCCTGGGCTACACACGTGCTACAATGGTCGGTACAGAGGGTTGCCAAGCCGCGAGGTGGAGCTAATCCCATAAAACCGATCGTAGTCCGGATCGCAGTCTGCAACTCGACTGCGTGAAGTCGGAATCGCTAGTAATCGCGAATCAGAATGTCGCGGTGAATACGTTCCCGGGCCTTGTACACACCGCCCGTCACACCATGGGAGTGGGTTGCACCAGAAGTAGCTAGTCTAACCTTCGGGAGGACGGTTACCACGGTGTGATTCATGACTGGGGTGAAGTCGTAACAAGGTAGCCGTAGGGGAACCTGCGGCTGGATCACCTCCTTAATCGACGACTCAGCTGCTCCATAAGTTCCCACACGAATTGCTTGATTCATTGAAGAAGACGATAGAAGCAGCTTTAAGCTCCAAGCTGATAGCTCCAAGCTAACAGTTACGCGCTCGAAATTGGGTCTGTAGCTCAGTTGGTTAGAGCGCACCCCTGATAAGGGTGAGGTCGGCAGTTCGAATCTGCCCAGACCCACCAATTTTGTATGGGGCCATAGCTCAGCTGGGAGAGCGCCTGCCTTGCACGCAGGAGGTCAACGGTTCGATCCCGTTTGGCTCCACCATTAACTGCTTCGAAGCGTTTGAGAGTTTAGAAATGAATATTCCAGCGTGAATATTGATTTCTAGTCTTTTGATTAGATCGTTCTTTAAAAATTTGGGTATGTGATAGAAAGATAGACTGAACGTTACTTTCACTGGTAACGGATCAGGCTAAGGTAAAATTTGTGAGTTGCTCTTAGGAGCTCAATCGAATTTTCGGCGAATGTCGTCTTCATAGTATAACCAGATTGCTTGGGGTTATATGGTCAAGTGAAGAAGCGCATACGGTGGATGCCTTGGCAGTCAGAGGCGATGAAAGACGTGGTAGCCTGCGAAAAGCTTCGGGGAGTCGGCAAACAGACTTTGATCCGGAGATGTCTGAATGGGGGAACCCAGCCATCATAAGATGGTTATCTTGTACTGAATACATAGGTGCAAGAGGCGAACCAGGGGAACTGAAACATCTAAGTACCCTGAGGAAAAGAAATCAACCGAGATTCCCTTAGTAGTGGCGAGCGAACGGGGACTAGCCCTTAAGTTGATTTGAGATTAGCGGAACGCTCTGGAAAGTGCGGCCATAGTGGGTGATAGCCCTGTACGCGAAAATCTCTTATCAATGAAATCGAGTAGGACGGAGCACGAGAAACTTTGTCTGAATATGGGGGGACCATCCTCCAAGGCTAAATACTACTGACTGACCGATAGTGAACTAGTACCGTGAGGGAAAGGCGAAAAGAACCCCGGAGAGGGGAGTGAAATAGATCCTGAAACCGTATGCGTACAAGCAGTGGGAGCCCACTTTGTTGGGTGACTGCGTACCTTTTGTATAATGGGTCAGCGACTTATTTTCAGTGGCGAGCTTAACCGAATAGGGGAGGCGTAGCGAAAGCGAGTCTTAATAGGGCGTCTAGTCGCTGGGAATAGACCCGAAACCGGGCGATCTATCCATGGGCAGGTTGAAGGTTAGGTAACACTGACTGGAGGACCGAACCGACTACCGTTGAAAAGTTAGCGGATGACCTGTGGATCGGAGTGAAAGGCTAATCAAGCTCGGAGATAGCTGGTTCTCCTCGAAAGCTATTTAGGTAGCGCCTCATGTATCACTGTAGGGGGTAGAGCACTGTTTCGGCTAGGGGGTCATCCCGACTTACCAAACCGATGCAAACTCCGAATACCTACAAGTGCCGAGCATGGGAGACACACGGCGGGTGCTAACGTCCGTCGTGAAAAGGGAAACAACCCAGACCGTCAGCTAAGGTCCCAAAGTTATGGTTAAGTGGGAAACGATGTGGGAAGGCTTAGACAGCTAGGAGGTTGGCTTAGAAGCAGCCACCCTTTAAAGAAAGCGTAATAGCTCACTAGTCGAGTCGGCCTGCGCGGAAGATGTAACGGGGCTCAAACCATACACCGAAGCTACGGGTATCATCTTCGGATGATGCGGTAGAGGAGCGTTCTGTAAGCCTGTGAAGGTGAGTTGAGAAGCTTGCTGGAGGTATCAGAAGTGCGAATGCTGACATGAGTAACGACAATGGGTGTGAAAAACACCCACGCCGAAAGACCAAGGTTTCCTGCGCAACGTTAATCGACGCAGGGTTAGTCGGTCCCTAAGGCGAGGCTGAAAAGCGTAGTCGATGGAAAACAGGTTAATATTCCTGTACTTCTGGTTATTGCGATGGAGGGACGGAGAAGGCTAGGCCAGCTTGGCGTTGGTTGTCCAAGTTTAAGGTGGTAGGCTGGAATCTTAGGTAAATCCGGGATTCTAAGGCCGAGAGCTGATGACGAGTGTTCCTTTGGAACACGAAGTGGTTGATGCCATGCTTCCAAGAAAAGCTTCTAAGCTTCAGGTAACCAGGAACCGTACCCCAAACCGACACAGGTGGTTGGGTAGAGAATACCAAGGCGCTTGAGAGAACTCGGGTGAAGGAACTAGGCAAAATGGCACCGTAACTTCGGGAGAAGGTGCGCCGGTGAGGGTGAAGGACTTGCTCCGTAAGCCCACGCCGGTCGAAGATACCAGGCCGCTGCGACTGTTTATTAAAAACACAGCACTCTGCAAACACGAAAGTGGACGTATAGGGTGTGACGCCTGCCCGGTGCCGGAAGGTTAATTGATGGGGTTAGCTAACGCGAAGCTCTTGATCGAAGCCCCGGTAAACGGCGGCCGTAACTATAACGGTCCTAAGGTAGCGAAATTCCTTGTCGGGTAAGTTCCGACCTGCACGAATGGCGTAACGATGGCGGCGCTGTCTCCACCCGAGACTCAGTGAAATTGAAATCGCTGTGAAGATGCAGTGTATCCGCGGCTAGACGGAAAGACCCCGTGAACCTTTACTATAGCTTTGCACTGGACTTTGAATTTGCTTGTGTAGGATAGGTGGGAGGCTTTGAAGCGTGGACGCCAGTTCGCGTGGAGCCAACCTTGAAATACCACCCTGGCAACTTTGAGGTTCTAACTCAGGTCCGTTATCCGGATCGAGGACAGTGTATGGTGGGTAGTTTGACTGGGGCGGTCTCCTCCTAAAGAGTAACGGAGGAGTACGAAGGTGCGCTCAGACCGGTCGGAAATCGGTCGTAGAGTATAAAGGCAAAAGCGCGCTTGACTGCGAGACAGACACGTCGAGCAGGTACGAAAGTAGGTCTTAGTGATCCGGTGGTTCTGTATGGAAGGGCCATCGCTCAACGGATAAAAGGTACTCCGGGGATAACAGGCTGATACCGCCCAAGAGTTCATATCGACGGCGGTGTTTGGCACCTCGATGTCGGCTCATCACATCCTGGGGCTGAAGCCGGTCCCAAGGGTATGGCTGTTCGCCATTTAAAGTGGTACGCGAGCTGGGTTTAGAACGTCGTGAGACAGTTCGGTCCCTATCTGCCGTGGACGTTTGAGATTTGAGAGGGGCTGCTCCTAGTACGAGAGGACCGGAGTGGACGAACCTCTGGTGTTCCGGTTGTCACGCCAGTGGCATTGCCGGGTAGCTATGTTCGGAAAAGATAACCGCTGAAAGCATCTAAGCGGGAAACTTGCCTCAAGATGAGATCTCACTGGGACCTTGAGTCCCCTGAAGGGCCGTCGAAGACTACGACGTTGATAGGTTGGGTGTGTAAGCGCTGTGAGGCGTTGAGCTAACCAATACTAATTGCCCGTGAGGCTTGACCATATAACACCCAAGCAATTTGCTTACTTCGAAGGAAGCATCAGATTGCGGTGTGTGAAGACGAAACGAACCGAAAGTTCGAGATGCTCACAAAACACCTAGCTGTCACATACCCAATTTGCTGAAGCGCGGCCAACCGGCCACGACTCGGTACCCGAATTTCTTGACGACCATAGAGCGTTGGAACCACCTGATCCCATCCCGAACTCAGCAGTGAAACGATGCATCGCCGATGGTAGTGTGGGGTTTCCCCATGTGAGAGTAGGTCATCGTCAAGATTAAATTCCGAAACCCCTATCTGCGTATGCAGGTAGGGGTTTTGTTTTTGGCGTAGAAAAAAGCACGATCAATCAAGCACAAATTGGCGCAGTTATTTTTGTCCCGGGACACTAGAATAGGTCCAACTTTTTCAGAGTCAGAGCGCTTATGCCGGAGCCGGTTGACGCCCAAGGGCTGTCAGAATTACCACTAGAAAATCTGGTTGCCTGTCATGAGTGCGACTTGCTCATGCGTAAACCAGAACTCGCCCATGGCGAAAAAGCCCTGTGCCCGCGCTGTGGCTACGAGCTTTATGCCAATCGGTACAACGTCGTACAGCGCAGTCTTGCCCTGGTCATCGCCGCCTTGTTGTTGTTTATTCCGGCGAACTTTTTACCCATCATGCAGCTCCATCTACTCGGCCAATCTTCGCAAGACACGGTCTGGAGCGGCGTTGTCGCCCTTTTTGACACGGGCATGCAAAGCGTTTCAGTGATTGTGTTCCTGTGCAGCATGGGGATCCCGCTGCTCAAACTGCTGTGCCAACTGGCCGTATTGTTGAGTATCCGTTTCGATGTCGGACGCAGCTACGGCTTGTTGCTCTATCGCATTTATCACCATATACGCGAATGGGGGATGCTCGAGGTTTACTTCATGGGCGTACTGGTGGCGATCGTAAAACTGGCAGATATGGCAGCCATCACCGTAGGCCTCGGCCTGGCGTGCTTCATTGGTTTGTTGCTGATTCAAGTCTGGCTGGAGGTCGTAATGTCGCCTCACCAGATCTGGCAAGCGTTATCAGGAGAAGATGCGCATGCGGGCGATTGATGCAGGCATTCTGATTTGCAAGGAATGTCATGAATTGAACAGACAGGAAGCTGATACCGATGAGCAAGTCTGTACGCGCTGCGGTGCGCTGGTGCATGCCCGCAGCCCGAATAGCCTGGTGCGCACCTGGGCATTGCTGATTACCGCCGCCATTCTTTACATACCGGCCAACTTGTTGCCGATCATGACCGTGAACTCCCTGGGCAAAGGTGCGCCCAGCACGATCATGGCGGGAGTGATCGAGTTGGTGCACTACGGCATGTTCCCCATAGCGGCCGTGGTGTTTATCGCCAGTATCCTGGTGCCCACCTTCAAGCTGGTGGGCATCGCCCTGCTGCTGTTTTCCGTGCAGCGCCGTCAGCCCCTTTCGGCTCGCCAGCGCATCTGGATGTACCGTTTCATTGAATTCATCGGCCGCTGGTCGATGCTCGATATCTTTGTGATCGCCATCCTCGTGGCGGTCGTGAATTTTGGACGGCTTGCCAGCATCGAAGCCAATCTTGGCGCCATCGCTTTCGCCACGGTGGTGATTCTGACGATGCTTGCCGCGGTAACTTTTGATCCCCGACTGATTTGGGATAACACGGAGTCGGACGACGACCATGACTGATTTGCCTGTAGCGAAAACCCGACCGGCTTCGAACTGGTCTGCCATTTGGGTGTTGCCCCTGATCGCCTTGATCATCGGCGGCTGGCTCGGCTGGCGTGCCTATAGCGAGACCGGTATCCAGATTCAGGTACGATTTGAGAGCGGCGAGGGCATTCAGGCCAACAAGACCGAAGTTGTCTATAAAGGCATGTCGGTCGGCAAGGTCAAAAGCCTCAAGCTCGATGACGAAGGCAGCTCCAAAGGCGTGATCGCCAGCATCGAAATGAACAAGGACGTTGAGCAATACTTGCGAACCAGCACACGTTTCTGGCTGGTCAAGCCGAGCGTGACGCTGGCAGGGATTACCGGTCTTGAGACGCTGGTTTCAGGCAACTATGTCGCCATCAGCCCGGGGGAAGGCGAGCCCGTGCGCAAGTTCAAGGCCCTGGCCGAGGAACCGCCGCTCTCCGATGCCCAGCCCGGTCTGCACTTGACCATCAAGGCCGACCGCCTGGGCTCGCTGAACCGTGGCAGTCCGGTGTTCTACAAACAGATCAAAGTGGGCCAGATCAAAAGCTATGTGTTGTCCGAGGACCAGAGCACCGTCGAGCTCAAGGTCTTCATTGAGCCGACCTACGCCAAGCTGGTGCGCAAACACACGCGTTTCTGGAACGCCAGTGGCATCAGCATCGACGCTAATCTGTCGGGTGTGAAGGTTCGCAGTGAATCCCTGGCCAGCATTGTCGCCGGTGGTATTGCGTTTGCCACCCCGGAAAACCGCAAGGACAGCCCGCCTACCGACCCGAGCCTGCCATTCAGGCTGTATGAAGACTTCGATGCAGCGGCGGCCGGTATCCGGGTCAAGGTCAAACTCAGCGACTTCGAAGGCTTGCAGGCTGGACGTACGCCGGTGATGTACAAAGGCATTCAGGTCGGCAATCTCAAGGCGCTGAAGGTCGATCCAGATCTGTCCGGCGCCACCGCCGAATTGACGATGGATCCGCTGGCCGAGGATTATCTGGTCGAGGGCACACAGTTCTGGGTGGTCAAACCGTCTATTTCCCTGGCGGGTATTACCGGCCTCGAAGCGTTGGTCAAAGGCAACTACATCGCTGTGCGGCCTGGCGACAAGGGTTCGGCACCACAACGGGAGTTTGCGGCACGGGCCAAGGCGCCGCCGCTGGATCTGCGTGCACCCGGCCTGCACCTGGTGTTGTTCACGGAAAATCTCGGTTCGCTGGAAGTCGGCAGCCCGGTTCTGTACAAGCAGGTCAAGGTCGGTTCGGTACAGAGCTATCAGTTCTCGCGCACCAAAAAGCAGTTGATCATCGGTGTGCACATTGAGAAGGAATACGAGGATCTGGTCAACGCCTCGACGCGCTTCTGGAATGCCAGCGGGATCACGCTCACGGGCGGACTGACCGGTGGGGTTCAAGTCAAAAGTGAATCGCTGCAAAGCTTGATGGCCGGTGGTATTGCGTTTGAAACACCGGAAGCCAAGGCGCCGCTACAGAAACGTATTCCGCGTTTCCGCTTGTTCGCCAGCCGTGACGACGCCACGCAAAAGGGCGAGGTGATCACCATCAAGGTCGACCGCGCCGATGGTTTGCGCACGGGTACGCCGATTCGCTTCAAGGGCCTGGATGTCGGCAAGATCGAGGACGTTGACCTGAGTGACGATCTGCAATCGGTGCTGCTGACCGCGCGGATTACCGAAGTGCCGGAGCGCATCGCCCGGGTCGGCAGTCAGTTCTGGGTGGTCAAGCCTGAGCTGGGCCTGATCAAGACGTCTAACCTCGAAACCCTGGTGACCGGGCAATACATCGAGGTGCAACCGGCGCCGAAGAACCTGGGACCGCAGAAGAACTTTGTCGCTTTGGCCGCAGCTCCCGAAACTGCAAAGCAGGAAGCGGGATTGAGTCTGGTGTTGAGCGCGGCCCGTCGTGGTTCGCTCAAGGCCGGCGTGCCAGTGACGTATCGTGAAATCACCGTGGGCAAGGTGACCGGTTATGAGCTGGGCCAGACCGCTGATCGCGTCCTGATCCATATCCTGATCGAGCCGAAGTACGCGCCACTGGTACGCAGCGGTACAAGGTTCTGGAACACCAGCGGTTTCGACTTCGATGTCGGTCTGTTCAAAGGTGCAACGGTGCGCACTGAATCCCTGGAAACGATGATTCAGGGCGGTGTCGCCTTTGCCACGCCGGACGGCGATCGCATGGGCAGCCCGGCGCGACCCGAGCAGACGTTCGCGCTGTTCGACAAGTTCGAAGAGGAATGGCTGGGCTGGGCGCCGAAGATTTCGCTCGGCAAATAGTTTGATGGTGCTTGTGCTGCCGTCTTCGCGAGCAGGCTCGCTCCCACAATGGATTGCGTTTACGCCGATCTAAAGTGGGAGCCTGCTCGCGAAGGGGCCTTCAAACGCACTGAAAGGCTAAAAACAAGTTGATAAAAAAGGCCGCGATCCAATGGACCGCGGCCTTTTTCATTACCTTCGATTCAAGCCTCAGACCGCATCCAGCTCCGGTTCATCCGCTTGTTCGTTGACCGTCGCCTTCACCTGATCGTGACGACGGATGTACTTCCAGTCCGCCTCATCGATGTAGATGCCGGCCGGGCCGCTGCCGCCTTCCAGGTCGATGGCGACACTGGCGCAGACCTGCGGCTTCACGCTGGCCAGGATCGGCACGAAGCCCAGTTGCAGGCTGGTTTCCAGCAAGGCGGCCTGGTTCTTCTCATCGATGTCCGCCGCTTCGTCGAGGTAGTACGGCAGGCGCACACGACCGGCCTGGTCACGGTCCATCAAGTGCAGCAACAAGTACATGTTGGTCAGCGCTTTGATGGTCATGGTGGTGCCGTTGGAAGCGGCGCCGTCGATGTCGGTGTGGATCACCGGTTGGCCGTTGACCTTGGTGATCTCGAACGCCAGTTCGAACAGGTCCTTGAGGCCGAGCTGGTTGTGGTTGGCCGCCACCAGCCGTGCCAGGTATTCCTTGGCCTCTTCGTTTTTGTTGTCCTGCTCGGCGCTTTGGCTGAGGTCGAAGACCGACAGGGTTTCGCCTTCTTCGTACTGACCGGCGCTGTGGATGATCTGGTCGATGTGCTTGAGCGCTTCCTTGTTCGGCGCGAGCACGATGCGGAAGCTTTGCAGGTTGGAGACCTGACGTTTGTTGATCTCTCGGTTGAACAGTGCCAGCTGGTGTTCGAGGCTGTCGTAGTCGCTGCGGATGTTGCGCAAGGTCCGGGCGATGTCGGTCACGGCTGCACGACGGGCCTTGCCCAGCGTCAGAGCTTCGTCGGTGCGGTGCGCGTACGCATTGATCAGCAGTGACAGGCGGCGCTCCATATCGTCTTCGCTGTCGAACTTGGCCACGCCCTTGAGGCGCACCTGAGCGTACAGCGCTTCGATCTGACCATCGGCGCGCAGCAGGCCTTGCCAGCTGTCCTGATAGTCATTGAGCAGCGGCAGCAGGTTGTCCATGGAATCGTCGATCGGGTCCATGAACGGCGTGCCGAATGGCAGGTCTGTCGGCAACAACTGACGGCGGCGCAGGGCGTCGTCGAGAGTGCGTTGCTTGGCTTCCATGTCGCCGATCTGGCGGCCGACCAGTTGCAGCTTGGCCGACAGTTGCTGGACGCGCTCGGTGAAGGCATCGCTGGAACGCTTCAATTCGTCCTGAGCGGCTTCCATCTGCGCCAACTGTTCCAGTTTGTCGCCTTCCTCGGCGCTCAGGGTTTGCGCGCGGCGGAAGTCTTCCAGGGCTTTCTGCGCATCCAGCACTTGCTGGTACAGCGCTTCGGTCTGGGTCTTGCTCGCGGCGCGGTCGGCGGCCACGGCCTGCTGGGTCTTCAGTTGCTTGAGTTCTTTGTCCAGGCGTTCCTTCTGGTCGCGCAACGCCGCGCGGTCAGCCAGGGCCTGCAACGCTGGCGGCTCGATGTGGGAGATGTCGATGGACAGGCCCGGCACTTCGAAGCGTTCGCCTTTGAAGCCGTCGAGGATCAGTTCCACGGACTTCACCCAGTCGCCGTTCTCGTCGAGGGTGATACCGTGTTCGCCAAGCGGCAGACTGAACAGGGCGCTGTTGAACAGGCGCATCAGGCGCTCGACGTCCTGCTGCGAGAATTCTTCGCGCAGACGGGCGTAGCTGTTGTTGTCGGCGTGATCGAGTTGCTGCCTGACCGACTTCAGGCGTTTTTCCAGATCGCGCAGACGCTCTTCCAGATCTTCGGCGCTGAACTGACGGGACTGGGCCAATGCACCGGCCAGTTCGTCATGGGCATCCTTGGCGGCGAGCAGCTGTTGCTCCAGCACCTTGACGTCATCGACCAGGGCAAAGCGATGCTTGAGCACCGACAATTCGCCGAGCCAACGCTGGATGCCGGTGATTTCCCGCTCCAGGCGCATCAGTTCCTGAGTGCCACCACGCTGATCGTTTTGCAGGGCGTCCTGTTCGTTGCGGTAGTGCTCGGCCTGAATGGTCAGCTCTTCCTTGCGCGCACTGGCGTAGTCCGACCAGGTGCCCAGCAGCGAATCGAGCAGGGGCGAGATCCGGTGCAGCTTGCCGCGCAGGATGTCGCGTTGTTTCACACCGTTGGCCAGAGCTTCGACCAGCGGGCCGGCGGCGACCAGCGAGTTGTAGTCCTGCTCCATGCGTCGTACATCGCGGAACGCCTCTTCGCACGCGGCAATGTAATCGACGCTGCCGGAACGCAGGCTGTGCTCGAAGGCATCGAGGAACAGCTGCTTGAGCTTGGCCGCGGTGATTTCGCGCATGTGCAGCAGGTTGATGAACAGGGCGCGGAAGGTCTTCAGGCTCTGCTCGCTGGTGGAACGCAATGGAATCAGCGTCAGGTCCAGCGGGATCGAGGTGTGACCACCGACCAGCAAACGGCGCAATTCGTCCGGCTTGAGTTCGTAGGCTTTCAGGCCTTCGCGCTCAAGGTTGGTGAACAGTTCTTTCTGGCGCAGGCAGGTGTCGTTTTTCTGGTAGTGGGCCAGGTCCAGTTTGCCGGCATAGGCAAAGAACTGATGACCGAAGCCGCCACCCGGGCCGCGGCCGACCACACCGATCACGTGGGGGCCGTGGGGCAGGTTCACTTCCACCAGGATGTAACTGGTGTCCGAGGCGAAGTAGAAGCGCCGGGATTGTTCCAGGCTGTACTTGCCGAAACTCATGTCCGACATGCGCGCCAGGATCGGGAACTGCAAGGCGTTGATCGAGGCGGATTTACCGAGGTTGTTCGCGCCGTATACCGACAGCGGCTCTTCCAGCGGAAACAGGCCGAGGCTGTAGCCGGCGGTGTTCAAAAGGGCAAAGCGGCGGATGCCGTAACGTTCCTTGCTCATGCGTCGAGCTCCTGTTCTTCGGCGATGGCGCGGGCCAGGGCGTCTTCTTCGCTTTCGTCTTCAAATTCTGCGAGGTCGAGCGGATCGTCGGTCTGCAGCAGTTTTTCGTCGCTGTCTTCGTCGATCAGTACCGGCACCGGCAACGGCAGGACGCTGTGCAGGCTGGCGGCCAGGTCGCGGTCCTGTTGCACCGACAGGCACACATCAAGGAAGCGGTGCATTGGCGGCAGGAAGCGGTAGACACCGTTTTCTTCGCTGGCGAAACCGAGTTGCGTCATGCGGCGCATGATCTTTTCTTCCAGCTCGTCCTGGGTCTGCACTTCGGCCTGGATGAACAGGTCGCGGTACTTTTCCAGCAACGACGGCAGCTCATCGCGGCCGAGGCTGCCGCCATCGAGCACGGAGATCGGGTCGCGGCCCTGGTCGGCCAGGTGCTCGACGAGGATGAAGGTGAACAGCGCCAGACGCTGGGCGGTCTTGTTCACCGCCGCCGCCGCGAGGTCTGGTACGAAGTAGTAGAAACCGCGGGTATCGCAGACCAGTTCAAAGCCCAGGGCCTTGAACAGCGTGCGGTATTGGTCCTGAAAGTTCGACAACTGTGCGTACAGTTCCGGATCGCGGCGGCTGACGTGGTAACCCTTGAACAGCTCGCGAAAGATCGGTGCCAGATGGGACAGTTCGGATAGATCAAGATGCATAAGGAGTGCTCGCAGAATCCTCGGCGGCGGTGTTACTGACCGAGAGCAGGGCGAAGGAGCGCAGGCTGACCTGGTGCTCGTGAGTATGGTATTGGCGACGTTCCAGACGCTCGCGCTTGAAGCGTTTCTCCCGCGACAGGCGCGAGAACCAGTACAGCAATTCGTCGGTGGCGCCGTCCGGCTCCTGCTCCAGCAGCCAGGTCATCAGGTCCGGCATCGGCAGGGCGTCTTCGCAGCGTTCGAGCATTTCCCGAACGGTGCGTGGCGCTCGTGGCGCTTCGCCTTTCTGGGTCTTGTGCGCCTTGGGGAAGCGTGCAGGTTTGGGCTCGAAGCGGGCCAAGGCGTAGACGTAGGCTTCGACCTGGCTGGCGCTGCCGAGGAAGGTACTCTGCGGACGGGTGAACATCGGCATCGCCGCCTGTGGCACGGCGTCGATGCCCTTGCGGCGGATCATCGACAAGGCCAATGCGGCGCCACGGGTCACGGCGTTGTGCCGGCGCGCTTCTTCACGCAGCGGCAGCAGCAGCTCGCGGGCGTGACGCAGGGTCAGTTGGGCGCTGGTCTGCATTTCGAGGATGCGCGCGTGGGTGCGCAGCAGCATGTCGTCGTCGACCAGGTGGCCGAGACGCTGCTGTTCGCTGAGCATCTTCAGCAGTACGGTTTCGACCTTGCGCACGCCTTGTTCGAAGGCGCCGTCGGCGTTCACCAGATCAATCATCGGCTCGACGTATTCGTCCCAGGTCGCCAGCACTTCAGCGTAACGCTGGCGCAACGGAATCTGCCGGTCGCTGGTTTTCGCCCGTTCGGCGACGGCCACCAGGGCCTGTTCGTCGTTATCGAGTTTTTTCAGCACGTCACGCACGCGCATGTCGAGCAGGCGCAACTGGCGGGCCAGGTCATTGCCGTCGCGAATATCGAACGCGTCCTGGATATAACCGGCCAGGCGCTCGAGGTGACGCAGGTAGGCTTCGATTTCCAGGCACAGGCCCAGGCGGTGTTCACGACGCAGGTAGGCGAGGAAGTCGTGAATCTGCGCGTTGAGCTCGAAACGGTTCGGGCTTTTGGCCACGGGAACCAGGATATCGAGGCGAATCCACACATCCAGCAGGCTGGTGATGTCCTGCGGCGTACTGTCGAGTTGCTGGGCGGCCAGTTGCGTGCGCAGTTCGTTCAGGCTCAGTGTGCCTTGGTCGAAGTGCTCGCACAGTGGCTCCAGAAGTGCCCAGTGTTCAGCGAGGGCGCGCAAGACGCGCTTGGGTTCGATCATCGGAATGGCCGGCTGGTTGGCGATTAAAAGCCGCGATTGTACTGCATCGGGGGCAATGCGATTCAATCCCGGGACGGACTGTCGCCTTCTTTTCGGTAAAGTGCATCGATCAACTGCGGGCGATCTTGAGCGAACGGCGGTAGAATCAGCGCACTTTAGTTATCCACAAGTGGCCGACCTTTGCTTATCGAGTCCCGTCGTCGCGCTTATCTGGCCGCCATGCAGGTGGTCAACTGGCTGCCGCGCACCGAATTGCCCTTTGCCGCGCCGTCGCGGCCCGAGCTGCTGGAGATCCCCGAGCCGGTGGTAGTCGCGCCTGTCGTGCCCGCTGTTGTGGCTCAGGCGCCCGTGGCGCCTGTGGTCAAGCCGGCCGAGCGGGCGAAGATCGAAGTACCGCGACCATCGTTGGCGAGCACGCGCACCGGGGCCAAACCGGTGGAAGAGGCCGAAGAGGCTCCGGTCGTGGTCAAGGCGCCGGTCGTGCCGCCGCCGCGTTTCGCCCTGCAATTGCTGCGGGCCGGGCGTTGCCTGCTGCTGGTGGAGTTACCCACAGGCGAATCCTTCCAGACTCGCGATCCGGCCTACCTGCTGCTCAAGGACATGCTGCGCGCCGCCGGTCTGCCGGACAGCCCGCAGATCGTCGGTGAGCCGGTGCGTTGGCCGCTGTTGGTGCGTGGCACGATGGATCAGGGCCCGGAAGCGGCCCGCGACTTCGTGCAAGGTTTTCTCTCGGTGCGCATGGAAGAAACGCCCTGCGCCTGCTTGTGGCTGATCGGCCTGCCTGCGGTGCGATTTGCCGGCGAGGCGGATGCCGAGGCGTTCAATCGCGAGTTGCAGATCGAAGGCCTGGGCTCGGCCTGGGCAGTGCCGGGCCTGGAATTATTAATGGAAGAGCCACAGCGTAAAGCTGATGTCTGGCAAGCCATGCGTCGGCTGATGGCGCGCTGGAAAGAATCGAATGAGTGACGCTGTATCGTTTCGCCCGATGACCGAGGCGGACCTGGAAACCGTACTGAAAATCGAATACGCGGCCTACAGCCACCCCTGGACCCGCGGGATTTTCCTCGATGGCCTGGGCAAGTATCAGATCTGGCTGATGTTCGAAGGTCAGCAGCAGGTCGGCCACGGTGTGGTGCAGATCATCCTCGACGAGGCGCACCTGCTGAACATCACGGTCAAGCCGGAAAACCAGGGCCGCGGCCTGGGGCTGACCTTGCTTGAGCATTTGATGTCGATCGCTTACAAGGCCGACGCCCGGGAGTGCTTCCTGGAAGTGCGCGACAGCAATACCGCGGCGTTCAAGCTGTATGAGCGTTATGGTTTCAACGAGATCGGACGGCGTCGGGATTACTACCCGGCGGTGGGCGGGCGCGAAGATGCGGTGGTCATGGCCTGTACTTTGGTGGATTGAGCCTCAAAAGCTTCGCGAGCAGGCTCGCTCCCACAGCGATTTGTGTCGTACATAAAACCTGTGGGAGCGAGCCTGCTCGCGATGAGGGCCTGACAGACACCAAAGATCAGCGCTTGCCGTCCATCGGATCGCGCCGCGCCAGTTCAGCCTCATCCAGGCCATCGCCGCCGCCAATATCGTCCTCATCGACGATGCTCAGGTCCCAATCGGCGCGGCTATCATTGCCCGCTTCATGGGCATCCCGGGCGCCGTCTTCACGGATCAGGGTTTCCGGGCTCAGGTCGTCGTCGGTCGGTTGATGGTCACCGGTCAGGTCCGCTTCACGTCCGCGCCGACGAGGCATCAGTTGCTCGCGCTCCCTTTCCGGCAGTTCGTCACCGATTCTGGCGCCGGGCGCTTCTTCATCGAAGTCCAGCTCGCGCACCGAGCCCATGCGGTCTTCGTTGTCATCGACGGGTTCCGGTTGCGCCGCATCGTACGGACGTCGTGAATCATTCATGGTAATTCCTCATACTGTAGGCCTTACTACGGTTGACCTACTTGGCTACCGAGAATTCCACCGGCATGGAGCCCCGTGTTCCGGATCAGGAGAGCATCTGCATTTCGCGCGTGACCCCGACAGACGGTTGTCAGTCAAAGATGCGCATCATTCTTGAGGCTTCAAAGCATGAACGAATTACAAGATCTGATTGATAACAACGAGCGTTGGGCCGCTGCGATCAAGGAGGAAGATCCTGACTTCTTCGCCAAGCTGGCTCGCCAACAGACCCCTGAGTTCCTGTGGATCGGTTGTTCCGACGCCCGTGTACCGGCCAACGAGATCGTCGGCATGCTGCCGGGCGATCTGTTCGTACACCGTAATGTGGCCAATGTCGTGCTGCACACCGACCTCAACTGCCTGTCGGTGATTCAGTACGCCGTCGATGTACTCAAGGTCAAACACATTCTGGTCACCGGCCACTATGGCTGTGGCGGTGTGCGGGCTTCGATGCAGGATCGCCAGTTCGGCCTGATCGACGGATGGCTGCGTTCGATTCGCGATCTCTATTATGAAAAACGCGAAGAACTGGCCAAATACGCCACCGAAGAAGAGCGCGTCGACCGCCTCTGCGAACTCAACGTGATCCAGCAGGTAGCCAACGTCGGGCACACCAGCATTGTGCAAAACGCCTGGCACCGTGGGCAGAGCCTGTCGATCCACGGCTGCATCTACGGTATCAAGGATGGTCGCTGGAAGAGCCTGAACGCGACCATCAGCGGTTTCGAGCAACTGCCGCCGCAGTACCGCCTGCGTCCGTTCGAACCTCTGTGAAACCCTTCAATACCGACTTCGCCGACGCCACTGTTGCAAAAACAGCTGGCCGTCGGCGTTCGGCTCCTCATCGTAGCCGGTGATCCAGCCTCGGCACTCGTATGAGCCGCACTGGCAGGCGAACTGGCGTTGCAGTTTGTCTTCGCTGGCGGCGAAGTCCATGGTCAGCCAGTCACCCTGGCCGATGTCCTTCAGCGTCCATAACCACAACTCGCTCAAGTCGAGAAAGACATTGGGGTCGCAGGAGTGTCGCAACAGTCCGCAGAAGCGCGGGTCGTAGACGTGCACGCCCGGGGCGAGTTGACGGGTATGCCGGCAGCGATAGGGCAGTAAGTGCCCCGACGCCCGGCAAAGACGGGTGATTCGCGGGAACTCGCGCCGTGCGGCAACAGCCGTGGCTTCGCCCTTGGCGTTTTCAATGATTTCGAAGTCGGCCAGGGACGGAAATCCCAGGTGAACGGGCAGCTCCGAAAAGGGGTAAATACCTTGCGGCGGTTGCGGGCGTTTTCGTTGAGGGGCGTGAGCTTTCATAACGATCCCTGTCTGCTGAGTGCTGCGACTTCCTTGTGCCGACGTTCCTGTCAGCACAGCGGCACATGAGTTCAGCTCAAGCCTCTCGCAGATACTACGGGCGGTCTACTGTCATAAGTGACAGATTTGACCGCCGTTCATCGGATTACAACGGCGGAGCAGGTTTTGCCGTGGTTGGCGCCGGGGCCTTGAGTTGTTTGAGCTGGGACACGATCGAAGCTGTCGCGCATTTACCCACAGCCTGTTGGGGCGACAGGTTACGGATCGAGGTGTAGAACAGTTCGCAGGTTTTTTCTTTCTGGGCCACTTGCCAGGTTTGTCTGCAGGTATTGAGCTCAACGTCCGGATTGCTGTCCGGTTGGCGGCCCATGGCGGCCTGCCAGCACGCAGCACTCAAGTCCTGGCCCATGACTTTCAGGCCTGCGGCATCGGCCTTGGCCTGGGCGTCACTGCCGGTATAGCTTGCCGGATCGGCGGCATACCAAATGTAGCTCGGGTGGTTGGAGCCCAACACGGGGACTTTCACGCCGTTGTCCGGGGTGATCAGGGCCAGACTCAACACGTTCACCGTCTGCCCGTATTGCTCTTTGATCCAGTTACGTACCGGCGCGCCGAAGGCGACCATCGGCAGCGCTGCGCCGCTGGCGCTCAGGCTGACTTCCTTGACCATGGTGGTCTGGTAATCCTTGAAGTAGTCGTAGACGCCTTCGAGGTCCTTGCCCGCGTTGGACGGCGCGGCAATCGGGGCGATGTCGATGATCGTCTGGTAGCCCGGCGTCTGCCCGGCCGGAATGCCGTTGACAGTCAGCAGCGTGGCCCAGCGATCCGTGGTGGCGGACCTCAGGTAATCCTGGGCCTGGGTCAGCGAATAGTCTGGCGGGAAGTGCAGCAGTTCGACGCTTTTGCGGTTTTCCAGGGCCATACCCAACGGCAGGAACAGATACCAACTGTACGCCCACTTGCCATCGGCATTCAGTTTGCTGGCGCCGTTATAGGCCAGGTCACCGGCGTCGAGCAGCGCGGCCAAGGGCTTTTCATAACCGGCGGGTACGCCGCTGATTTCGGCATAAAGCTGATTGTTATCGGTCTTGATCAGAACCTTCGCCTCGGTGTAGCCATCACGCTGCACGCTTTGGGTCAGGTAATGCTCGACGGTTTGCTCGAGCGTCCAGTTGCGAAAGCAGATCACGTTGCAGTTGTTGGGGTAGGCGAAGAGGCGGGTAACACGTTCGGTAGTGCCCAGCTTCAAATTGACATCGGCGTGGACGGTAGTGCTCAGGGTGAGGGCTGCGAGGGTGAGTGCCGCGAGTTTGAACATGCTCAGATCCTTTTCAGCGTATAAGACCAGCGGATATTGAAACAGACAGGGCGAAACAAAAAGGGCCGATATCAATACCGGCCCTTTTTTTGGTTACGGCATTACCGGCGGTAAATACGCCAGCGTCGTCCCCAGTGCCCACAACAACACTAGCACCAGTGGCGTGTGCACCAGCAACTGCACGAACGAGAAGCCGATCAGGTCCCGCGCCTTCAAGCCCAGTACGCCCAGCAACGGCAGCATGTAGAACGGGTTGATCAGGTTCGGCAAGGCTTCGGCGGCGTTGTAGATCTGTACCGCCCAGCCCAGGTGATAGTTCAGGTCATTGGCCACCTGCATCACGTACGGCGCTTCGATGATCCACTTGCCGCCGCCGGACGGAATGAAGAAGCCGAGGATCGCCGAGTACACGCCCATCAGCAGGGCATAGGTGTCGTGGGAGGCAATGCTGACGAAAAAGGTCGAGATGTGGTGCGCCAGGGTCTGCGCATCGGCGCCCTTGACCGTGGTCATCAGAGCGGCGATCGAGCCGTACAGCGGGAACTGGATCAACACGCCGGTGGTGGTCGGCACCGCGCGGGACACGGCGTCCAGAAAGCTGCGCGGACGCCAGTGCAGCAGCGCGCCGAGCATGATGAACAGGAAGTTGTAGGTGTTCAGCCCGGAAATCGCGCTGATGGCCGGCTTGGTCGAGAACTCGTGGAACAGCCAGCCACCAGCCAGCAGCACCAGCAGGATCATCAGCAGCGGGCTGTATTCCAGCCATTCGCCGGGACGGGTGCGCGGTTGCAGCGGCGGCAGGTTGAAACTCGGATCGACGCCGCAGGCCTTGGCATCACGCGCCGAGTTCGGACCAGGGGCCGTGGCGTAGGCAATGATCAGCGAGATGACGATCAAGGCCAGCAACATCACGCCGGACTGCCAGAGAAAGATCGTCTGAGTGAATGGAATCACCCCGGTGATCGACAGAATCGACGGCGGCAGGCTCGCCGGATTGGCCTGCAATTGTGCTGCCGACGACGACAGGCCCAAGGCCCACACCGCGCCAAGCCCCAGATAGGCGGCGGCACCGGCGGCGCGATAGTCCATTTTCAGATCGGTGCGGCGGGCGAGGGCGCGCACCAGCAAACCACCGAACACCAGGGACAGGCCCCAGTTCAGCAACGAGGCGACCATCGAGATCAGTGCGACCCAGGCCACCGCGGAGCGGCCGTTCTTCGGCAGTTTGGCCAGACGGTCAATCAACTTCACCGCCGGCGGCGAACTGGCGACCACATAACCGCCGATCACCACGAAGGCCATCTGCATGGTGAAGGGGATCAGGCTCCAGAAACCATCGCCGAACGCCATCGCGGCATCGGTGGGCTTGGCACCCATCGCCATGGTGGCCAACGCCACGACAATCACCGCCAGGGCAGCAAACACCCAGGAGTCGGGGAACCAACGTTCGGCAAAACTTGAGCAGCGCAGGGCAAAGCGGGCGGAGCGGCTATCTTCGATATCAGCGGCCACGGGGGGTACCTCGGATTTTTATGTTTGTTTTGGTCTTCGGGGCAGTAACCGCCCGTCTGGACAGACGCCAACATTAATTCAAACCGAGGTTTTTTGCGGGGCTGTTTCGTGGCCATGGGACTTTGGTCTAACGGGTTGTCCGCCGATGCGTTTGCGTAGACCATGGGCGCCTTGGTTTTTGCCTGTGCCAGAGTTCTTTTCATGACTGCCAACACCGATTCGCGCCCGGCGCCGTTCAGCCGCTCGGACTACAAGACCCTTGGGCTCGCCGCGCTCGGCGGGGCGCTGGAAATCTACGACTTCATCATTTTCGTGTTTTTCGCCCTGACCCTCAGCCAGCTGTTCTTCCCGCCGGAAATGCCCGATTGGCTGCGCCTGCTGCAAAGCTTCGGAATTTTCGCCACCGGTTACCTGGCGCGACCGCTGGGCGGCATCCTGATGGCGCACTTCGCCGACCGTCTGGGGCGCAAGAAGGTCTTCAGCCTGAGCATCCTGATGATGGCTTTGCCCTGCCTGCTTATAGGGATCATGCCGACCTACGCGCAAATCGGCTATTTCGCACCCTTGTTGCTGTTGGCACTGCGCATCCTCCAGGGCGCGGCGGTGGGCGGTGAGGTGCCCAGTGCCTGGGTATTCGTCGCCGAGCACGCACCCATCGCCCATCGCGGCTATGCCCTGGGTTTCTTGCAGGCGGGGCTGACCTTCGGTTATTTGATCGGCGCATTGACCGCGACCTTTCTGGCGCAGGCGTTCAGTCCAACGGAAATCCTCGATTACGCCTGGCGTTACCCCTTCCTGCTGGGCGGTGTGTTTGGGGTGATTGGCGTCTGGCTGCGTCGTTGGCTCAGCGAAACCCCGGTGTTCATGGCCATGCAGGCGCAACGCGAGGCGGCCGGCGAACTGCCGCTGCGCACGGTCTTGCGCGAGCATCGCCTGGCCATTTTGCCGGCGATGATTCTCACCTGCGTGCTGACTTCGGCCGTGGTGGTGTTCGTGGTCATCACCCCGACCATGATGCAGAAAACCTTTGGCATGACCGCCAGCTATACCTTCGCCTTGAGTGCACTGGGCATCGTGTTCCTGAACATCGGCTGCGTGCTCGCCGGGCTGCTGGTCGACCGCATCGGCGCCTGGCGCACGGTGATGCTCTATAGCCTGCTGCTGCCGCTGGGCATCGGCGTGCTGTATGCCTGCCTGATCATGGGCGGCGACTGGATCGGCCTGGCCTACGCCGTGGCAGGGCTGTCCTGTGGGGTGGTCGGCGCGGTGCCATCGGTCATGGTCGGCCTGTTCCCGGCGCGGATTCGCGTCTCGGGCATCTCGTTCACCTACAACATTGCCTACGCCGTATGGGCGAGTGTCACACCGCTGCTGTTGATCGGTCTGATGCCGTGGAGTCCATGGATCTGCGTGATGTTCAGTGCGGTGATGGGGGCGGTGGGCGTGGGCAGCGCGGCTTATTTCGGTGCGCGGATGCCGAGAATCGCAGGCTGTTCCACTGCTGGCGCGCATTGATTGTGCGCATCACAACTATTTTTGTAGGACAAACCTGAAACACGCTTAAGTAAATGTTTCCAAGGCCGATGGTTAGGCTGCATATCGCTTTCTACCCCTGTCCGTCGGTGCTTTCCCATGTTCAATAAACGCTTGAAGCAGGAGCTGTCAGCTCTTCGTGAAGAACTCTCCAGCCTCCAGCAAGTGAAGGAAAGCCTGGAAAGCGAGATGCTGGTGCTCACCCTCGATATGGACGGGCGGGTGCAATCGGTCAACCAGAACTTCCTTGGCGAAATGCACTACAAGAGCAACGAGCTGATTGGCCGGCATATCGAAGAGATCGTCCCGGATCACGTCAAACACGACGAATTCCAGCAACGTTTCAAAAACGCGCTGATTCGTGGTGAGCACTTCGCCGGCGCTGTGCGCCTGTTGCGCGGCACGGACCAGGAAGCCTGGTTGCGCTCGATCGTCCAACCCGTGCGCTCGACAGACGGCAAGATCAGGCATTTCTCGATTATCTCCAGTGATCTGACTCGCACCATCGAGGCCTCCCGCGAACACGAGAACCTTATCGGTGCGCTGGTGCGCTCCACGGCGGTGATCGAATTCGACCTCAATGGCAACGTGCTGACCGCCAACGACCGCTTCCTCGGTGGCATGGGTTACAGCCTGGCGCAGATCAAGGGCAAGCATCACCGCACCTTCTGCCTGCCGGAGGAGTACAACAGCGCCGAGTATCAGAACTTCTGGCGTCGTCTGAACGCGGGCGAGTACGTGGCCGACCGTTTCAAACGTGTCGACAGCCAAGGTCGTACGGTCTGGCTGGAGGCGTCCTACAACCCGGTGGCCGATGCCAACAACAAGCTGTACAAGGTGGTGAAGTTCGCCACGGTGATTACCGATCAAGTCAATCAGGAACAAGCCGTCGCCGAGGCCGCCAACATTGCCTACAGCACCTCGCAGCAAACCGACCAAAGCGCCCAGCGCGGAAACGCCGTTGTGACCCAGGCCGTGGACGTAATGCGTGACCTGGCCAGGCATATGCAAACCGCCGGTGATGGCATCGAAGCTCTGAACGAGCAATCGCTGGTGATCGGTACCATCGTCAAAACCATTAGCGGCATTGCCGAGCAGACCAACCTGCTGGCGCTCAACGCGGCCATCGAAGCGGCGCGTGCCGGCGAGCAGGGTCGGGGTTTCGCCGTGGTGGCGGATGAAGTCCGGCAACTGGCGTCGCGCACCAGCCAGGCTACCGACGAAATTGTCCTCGTGGTGCGGCAGAACCAGGACATGGCGCGCAACGCCGTGGCCCTGATGACCGACGGCAAGCTACAGGCCGAGCAGGGCCTGGCGCTGGCGGCGGAAGCGGGGACGGTGATTGTCGAGATCCAGGACGGCGCGCAGAAAGTGGTCAATGCGGTGGGGCAGTTTGCCAATCAGTTGGTGAGTTGAGTCCTGCGTTGTGCCCGCAGAATGAAAAGGTCGCCACTGGCGATCTTTCATTTCAGCGTTTTTATCCCGTTACAATCTGCTCTTTCCCCAGGAGCAGACATTCATGAGCGTTTCCCACCGCCGTCCGGTTCCCTTGTCCAAGGCCTATCGTCTGCTCAATCATGGCCCGACCGTGCTGGTCAGCGCAGCCCACGGTGGCCAGCGCAATATCATGGCGGCAGCCTGGGCCATGCCGCTGGATTTCGAACCACCGAAAATTGCCGTGGTGCTGGACAAGTCCACCTGGACTCGCCAGTTGCTGGAAGCCTCGGGCACTTTTGTGCTGAACGTTCCTTGCGCCGCCCAGGCCGACATTGTGCAAACCGTCGGTTCGACCTCCGGCCTGGAGTTGACCCGGGACCAGGGGCGCGACAAGTTCGAAACCTACGACTTGCAGACCTTCATTGGCGAATCGGTCGATGCGCCGATGCTCGAAGGCTGCGTGGCCTGGCTGGAATGTCGCCTGTTGCCGGAGCCGAACAATCACCAGCAGTACGATCTGTTCCTGGCCGAAGTGATTGCCGCCCAGGCTGACGAACGCGTGTTCAGCGAAGGGCGCTGGCACTTCGAAGGGCAAGATGCCTTGCGCACCTTGCACCACGTGGCGGGCGGGCACTTCCTGACCATTGGCGAGCCGGTGGACGGCAAGACCTTGCAGCCGTAAGGTTTCGACTATTCAAGTTGTAAGCACATTCACCAAGAGGCCGGGCGATGAAAAAACTGCGTGTAGGGATAATCTTTGGCGGCCGTTCGGCCGAGCATGAGGTGTCGTTGCAGTCGGCGAAAAACATCGTCGATGCGCTGGATCGTTCACGCTTCGAACCGGTGCTGATCGGCATCGACAAACAAGGCCACTGGCACCTCAACGACCCTTCCAACTTTTTGCTGAACCAGGAAAACCCGGCGCTGATCGCCCTCAACCAGTCCAACCGCGAACTGGCCGTGGTGCCGGGCAAGGCCAGTCAGCAACTGGTGGAAACCTCCAGCCAGGAAATGCTCGGTCACGTTGATGTGATCTTCCCGATTGTCCACGGCACCCTCGGAGAAGACGGTTGCCTGCAAGGTCTGCTGCGCATGGCCGATCTGCCGTTTGTCGGCTCCGATGTGCTCGGCTCGGCCGTGTGCATGGATAAGGACATCAGCAAGCGCCTGTTGCGCGATGCCGGCCTGGCCGTCACGCCGTTCGTGACGTTGACCCGCGCCACGGCGACCCGCACCGGGTTTGCCGAGGTTCAGTCCCGGCTCGGTTTGCCGCTGTTCGTCAAACCGGCAAACCAGGGCTCCTCCGTGGGCGTTAGCAAGGTCGCCGACGAGGCCGAATACACCGCAGCGGTGGAACTGGCCTTGAGTTTCGATACCAAGGTGTTGGTCGAATCCGCCGTCAGCGGCCGTGAGATTGAATGCGCGGTGCTCGGCAATGAAGACGCCATCGCCAGTGGTTGCGGCGAGATCGTGGTGCGCAGCGGGTTCTATTCCTACGACAGCAAATACATCGATGACACGGCTGCTGAAGTGGTGGTGCCGGCCAAAATCAGCGTCGAGGCCAGCGAGCGGATTCGCGCCCTGGCCGTCGAAGCGTTCCAGGTACTGGGCTGCTCCGGCCTGGCCCGTGTCGATGTGTTCCTGACCGACAGCGGCGAAGTGCTGATCAACGAAATCAACTCGCTGCCCGGCTTCACCCGCATCAGCATGTACCCGAAACTGTGGCAGGCCACCGGCATGACCTACAGCGAACTGGTGACGCGACTGATCGAGCTGGCGCTGGAAAAGCACCATGTTCGGCAGGGGTTGAAGATCAGTCGATAAGCGGAGTTCTGCATCGTCCGTATTATCGGTGGGTATGATTACAAGAGCCGACCCTGATCAAGCGTGTTTGACCGGTTTGATCAGGCTCTGGGCGGGTATCCCGAACAGCTCGTGCAGTTTCCATATCATCGGAAGCGTCAACGCTCGCTTGCCATTGAGTACTTCATAAACACGATTTGTGCGGCCGATGGCGGGCGCAAGATCGGCGGCGGACAACCCGGACTGCTCCATTCTGAACTTGATCGCATCGATAGGATTGGGTAAGTCGACCGGGAAGTGCTTCGACTCATACGACTCGATCAGCGTAATCATGATGTCAAAGTAATCTCCCTCGGGAGTGCCAATTTCTGGTTCATTCTCAAACAGTGCAGAGACACTCTTGAGAGCGGCGCGGTAATCCTCTTCGGTGTGAATCGGATGAATGTTCATGGGTTACTCCATTTCGACGTTATCAGCGTCGACCGTGTCGTACTGCTTGTGAGTGCCGACAAATTTTAGGTACGCGGCGCGGAAATTCTAACCAGGACTCAATTGTTTGTGGGTAGGAAAAAGCAGCGGGATCGAGGCGACCTGGATGCTTTACCAATAAAAAGGGCCTACCCACCGGTAAGCCCTTTCTCATTCCCGCGTACGACTCAATCCCCCAGCGCTTGCCCTTCACGCCGCGGATCGGCCCCGCCTGTCAGCGACGCTTTGCCTTGGGCGTCCTTGACCCGAACAATCGCCTGGGTCCCGCTGGTCATGTCGATCTCGCTCACGCTGTGCCCTTTGTCTTTCAGCGCTTGAATCAGCGTCGGGCTGAACTGTCCCTGTTCCAGTTCGGTCGGCCCGTTGCGGCTGCCGAAGTTGGGCAGGTTGATGGCGGCTTGGGCATCGAGGTTCCAGTCGAGCAGGCCGATGGTGGATTTGGCCACGTATTCGATGATTTGCGAGCCGCCGGGGGAGCCGACGGTGGCGAGGAATTCGCCGCTCTGGCGGTCGAAGATCAGGGTCGGGGCCATGGAGGAGCGCGGGCGTTTGCCGGGTTCGACGCGATTGGCGACTTTTTGCCCGTTTTCCTCGGGGATGAACGAGAAGTCGGTCATCTCGTTGTTGAGCATGAAACCCTGAACCATGATGTGCGAGCCGAACGCTGACTCGATGGTGGTGGTCATCGACACGGCACCGCCTGCGTCATCGACGGCCACCACTTGCGAGGTGGAAATCCGCAGCGGCGAACGGTCCGGCGCATAGGCCACCCGGATGCCCGGTGGGGTGCCGGGTTTGGCCGTGCCCATGCTGCGTTCGCCAATCAGGGCTGCGCGGCTGGCGAGGTAGGTCGGGTCGACCAGGCCCTTGACCGGCACGGGCACGAAGTCGGTATCGGCGACGTACTGAGCGCGGTCGGCGTAGGCCAGGCGTTCGGCTTCAGAGATCAGGTGTACGGCTTGCGGGGCGGGTTCGATGCCGGCCGGGGTCGTGGTCTTGACAGGTTTCAGCGGTGCCAGCGCCAGACGCTTGTCGCGAGTCTCAAGGGCTTGCAACGTGCCGAGGATCTGCGCCACGGCGATTCCCCCCGACGATGGCGGCGGCATGCCGCAGACTTGCCAGTGCTTGTAGTCGGTGCACAGCGGCGCGCGCTCCTTGGCCTGGTAGTTGGCGAGATCGGTCAGGGACAGGCTGCCGGGGTTGGCGTGGCCTTGCACTTTGGCCGCGATTTCCTCGGCGACCGGGCCTTTGTACAGGGCATCCGGGCCTTCATGGGCGATGCGTTTGAACACGGCGGCCAATGCCGGGTTCTTCAGGTTTGTACCGATGGCTTTCGGGCTGCCATCGGCATTGCGAAAGTAAGCCATCATTTCCGCTGAGCGTGGCATGGACGAATCCGCGGCGATCAACTGGTGCAGGCGTGGCGAAATGGCGAAGCCTTGCTCGGCGAGCTGGATGGCCGGTTCAAACAGCTGCGCCCAGGGCAGGCGTCCGTGTTTTTGATGGGCCAGCTCCAGGGCGCGCAATACGCCGGGCGTGCCCACCGAGCGGCCGCCAATCTGCGCCTGGGTGAACGCCATCGGCTGTCCGTTGGCTTGCAGGAAAAGCTTCTCGGTGGCGCCGGCCGGGGCGGTTTCACGCCCGTCGTAGGTGCGCACGGCCTTGCCATCCCAGAGTACGATCAATGCGCCGCCACCGATGCCCGAAGACTGTGGCTCGACCAGCGTCAACACCGCTTGCATCGCAATCGCGGCATCGATGGCCGAGCCACCCCGGCGCAACATCGCCCGCCCGGCTTCGGCCGCCAGCGGGTTGGCCGCCGCGGCCATGTATTTCTCGGCGTGTTGAGTTTGCAGGTGGGTGCGGAAACCGGAAGCGCTTTCCGGTGCGAGTGGCAGCGTCGGCACCGAAGCGTTGTTGCACGCGGTAAGGGTCAAGGCGCTGGCGAGCAGAGCCAGGGCGGGCAGGCGATAGCGGCGCAATGAAAAGGTTGAGAACACGTGGGGTACTCCGTCCGTTGGATCTACGATCAGCCGACTTTATCGGCCGACCGGGAGGGAAGCAAACCGGGGCCTGCGGCACCGATGTTTTTGTCCTTCATCAATGGCGGGATTTTCTGTAGGGTCGTGGCCAACAGGCAGGCCGGAAAATCAACAAGAGGCAGATATGCAAACCGAGTTCCCCACCCAGTCCAGCTATCGCTCCCAGCGTGAACAGTTCCGGGCCGCAGCCACCACGGCAGGCGCAACGCTGACGGAGTATCCACACCCGCTCAAAGGGCCGCTCGGCGAGCCTCTGAGTACCGATGTGGCGGTGCTGGGTGATCCGGGCGCCAAGCGGCTGCTGATCGCGTTGAGCGGCACTCACGGGGTCGAAGGCTTCTATGGCTCGGGCTGCCAGATCAAATGGCTGCAGGAGTTGGGCAAGCGCTCCCTGCCGGCGGAGGTCGCCGTGGTCATGATCCATGCCATCAACCCCTGGGGCATGGCGTGGTTGCGCCGGGTCAATGAAGACAACATCGACCTGAACCGCAATCACCTGGATTTCCAGCGCCCGCTGCCGGACAACCAGGCCTACAACGCCTTGCATGAAATCTATGCCTGCCCGCAGTTGCACGGTCCGCAGCGTGATCGTGCCGATGCCTTGCTCGACGAGCAGATTCGCCTGCACGGCTGGCCGGCAGTCATGTCGATTGTCGAGGGCGGTCAGCATGCTCATCCCGACGGCCTGTTTTTCGGCGGGCTGGCGCCGAGCTGGTCGAACCTCACGCTGCACAGGATCGTGCAAACGCACGTGGCCCATGCCGAGGTCGCCATGTGTTTCGACTTGCACACGGGCGCTGGCGAGTACGGTCATCCGATGTTGTTGACCATCACCGAGTCTGCCTACCCGGCGCTCGCGGACGCGCAGGCGATTTATGGCCCGTGGCTCTACAGCCTGCAAACCGGTGCCGACACCCTGAGCGAAACCGGCGTGGCGGCAACGGCCACCGGCTACACCTCGCAGGCATTGATCGATGCGCTGCCGCAGGTGCGGCTGATGCCGTTTGTCATTGAGTGCGGGACTTATCCGGGGCCGGAGGTTCACCGTCATCTGCGCGATGATCACTGGCTGCATCTGCACGGCAACCCGAATGACGCAACAGGGCGCGGGATCAAGCTGAATCTGCTTGAGCAGTTCTATCCCGCCGACAGCGATTGGCAGGCGATGGTCTGGTTACGGACGTGGCAGATCTGGGAGCGGGCGTTGTCTGCATTGCCGACGGTGTAGGTGTAGGAGCGAGCTTGCTCGCGATGGACTCAAGAGCGCCGCGTTTAACCTGTAAACACGCGTTATCGTTAACGACCATCGCGAGCAAGCTCGTTCCTACAGGCATAAAAAAACGGCCTACCTTGCGGTAAGCCGTTTTTAGTACTTGGTGGCTACACAGGGACTTGAACCCCGGACCCCAGCATTATGAATGCTATGCTCTAACCAACTGAGCTATGTAGCCAAGTGGCGCGCATTATTCACCGGTAACGAGGATGCGTCAAGCACAAATCTAAAATATTTCTCTGCGCTTTCAACCGTTTATCAATTCTTTAGCAAATTCGAGCCTTCCGAGCAGCGGTGAAGGGCAGCGCTGGAACCAGCGGCTGGCCTGTTCGTATGCGTGGGCCAATTGCAGGATAGCGAAGTCGGCCTGGTCGAAAGCGGGCAGGGCATTGCGCTGGCTAACGAAGTGCTGGTGCGCGAAGAACTCCATAGCGGCAAGCTGGTGCGGGTGGTGGGCGCGCAAGTGAAGCTGGAAAGCCATCGGGTGCTGACGCCGTCCGCCGAGCTCTCGGCGGACGTGACGTGGTTTATCGACTGGCTCAAGAGCGAACTGGAGCAGGACTTCCCGGAGGCGGTGATCCGCGCCTGAGAAGTCCTGACGGACTCAACTCAAACGGAAACGCCCGGTGTTGTCGCTGAGGGCCTTGCTGCCGTGGCTCAGGGTGTCCGCGGCCTGGTTCACTGCGCGGGCTCCTTCGAGCAAGCGCACCGCCGCTTGATCGACCTGCTGGATATTGCCGCTGACTTCATCGGCGGTACTGGCCTGTTCCTCCACCGCCGTGGCGATTTGCGCCAGGGTATCGGTGACGCTCTGCACCGCGCTGGCGATTTCCCCAAGCCGTTCACCGAGACCGGTGACCGCTTGTGCATCGGACTCTGCCTGACTGCACGCGACTTGCATCAGGCTGACGGCCTCATTCACGGTGTTGCGCAGGCTGTCGACCGTGCCGGCAATCTGTGCGGTCGACGATTGCGTGCGTTGCGACAGGCTGCGCACCTCATCGGCGACCACCGCAAAGCCACGCCCTTGCTCGCCCGCTCGAGCTGCCTCAATGGCGGCGTTGAGTGCCAACAGGTTGGTCTGCTCGGCGACGCCGCGAATGGTGTCGACCACCAGTTGAATCTGCTGCCCTTGTTCACTGACCCGGCCCAGCGCCGCAGCGGTCTCGTTCAGGCGTTGATTGAGTTGCTGGATGCTCGCGGTGGTGCGCTGGCTGTCACGGCTGCTGTCGGCGGCAATGCGCCGGGTGTGCTGGGCGCTGCCGGACGCCTGTTCGCAACTGTGGGCCACCCCTTGTGAGGTGGCGGCCAGTTGCGTCGCCGCCGCGGCAATCTGGCTGATCTGCAACTGCTGGGCTTCGACTTCGCCCAGGGCGTCGCTGGAGTGATGGTTGAGGGCTTTTACCGCGTTGCTCAGTTGCAGGGTTTCGTGATCCACCCCTTGCAGGCTGGTGCGCAGTTGCACCACGGCGACGTTCAGCGCGGTACTGATGACTGCCAGCTCGTCCCGGCCTTGAACCGGCACTTGCAGGCTCAGATTGCCGTCGCGCAAGGCCTCGGCCAGCACCGTGATGCCGCTGGCGCTACGGCGGATCGAGGCCTGTAAACAGATGAACAGATACAGGGCGGCCAGCAACAGGCAACCCAACACGGCGGCCACCACAATGAACTGGCGGATCGCTGAGTCGTGGTAGTAATCCAGGCGTTGATCCAGCGACACCAGCGACTGCTGGCGCAACGAGGCGAGGTCGGAGAGCAGGGCATCGAGACTGCGTTCGAAGTCCTCCGGCTTGAGGTTGATGCTACCGCCGAACACGCCGTCATCCAGCACCTTCAGGCCTGCATCGAGGCGCTTGAGGCTGGCATGGTATTGCCCGGCCCAGGTTTGCAGGGCGCTGGGCAGACGCGCTTCGAGCAGGCCTGCGGTTTTCACCAGCTGCTCGCGCGCATCGCCGATGCGGCTGCGCAAGTCGCGCAGTTGCAGACGGCTTTGCAGGGTGAACTGCCCGGACACTACCGACGCCTGACCCACCGCCGCGAGCCGACCGACCCGTTCGATCAGGTCTGGCGCATGCTGGGTGGAGATCTGCGTCAGCAAGTAGGTTTCCAGCCACGGCGCCAGCGTCAGGCGATTGTCCATGGCGATCTGCTCGCGCAAGGCTTGCAGGGTGCTCAAGGCGTTGGTGAAGCGATCATAGCCGTCCGGCCACCAGCCGACATTGCTCAGGCTTTTTGAGTCGAGGCCACCGAGGGCGGTTTGCAGGGCCTGGTAGCGCGTCAGGGTTTCGCCCTCGACGTTTTCTTTTTGCAGGGCATTGCCCAGTTCGGCAGTGGCCTGGCTGACGGCGGGTTGAACCGCATCGAAGGCGGCCATCGCGGCGAGTGTGGCCGGCGTTGGCTGGCGATTGGTTTCCGTGGCGCGCCATCGGGCGGCGCGATCGCGCTGGGCGGCGAGCAGGTCATCCAGCGCATCGAGCGCAAGCAGTTGCCGCACCCCGGCGCGTTCGCCGGCGATCAGGTTGAGTTTGTCGCGATAGTCCTGGCCGATCATCCACAGGCTGCCGGCCAGCGGCAGGATAAACAGCAGAAACAACAGCTGGAATTTACGTGCGAAGCCAAAACGCCCCAGCAGCCCGATCCCCGGTGATAAAAAAGCCTGCATGCCCCAAGACTCCTCTGGACACCACGCACTCTTGGCGTGCGTCGGAGGTTGTCGCCCCCCCGACTCGTGCCCTCTAAAAAGGCCTCGAAAGTTCACCCTTGTCCGCTCTGTAGGCCGACTCTGTAGCGAAACTTCCCATTGTCGGTCTCCTTTGTAAGGAATCCGCGTTCAAGCCGACAAGGAAGGCAAGATTCAGACCATGGCCTTGCGCCATCAAGGTTGTGGCGATGAAAATCGAAGTCGTTAGCAGGCTAAGGGGATGGCGTTGTCGCACTGAAAAATGGCACATTGACGCACCTGCACGTTTGTACGTCCTGTGGTTTGGAAACTCCCATGGCTATCAGCAACACCCAGATCGGCTCAGTGCCGGCGTCCGCTACGCCCCAAAGCAGTCCCCTGGTGATGCGCATCATTGGCGCGGTAGCGCTGGCGCATTTGATCAACGACCTGATCCAGTCGGTGCTGCCGTCGATCTATCCGATGCTCAAGGCCAACTATGGCCTGACCTTCACCCAGGTCGGCCTGATCACTCTGACGTTCCAATTGACGGCCTCGCTGCTGCAGCCGTGGGTCGGTTACTACACCGACCGCCATCCCAAGCCGTGGTTGTTGCCGGCGGGGACGGTCTGCACCCTCGTCGGCATTCTGATGATGTCGGTGGTCGCCAGTTTCCCGCTAATCCTGTTGGCGGCGGGGCTGATCGGCATCGGTTCATCGACCTTCCACCCGGAAGCGTCCCGCGTGGCGCGCCTGGCTTCGGGCGGGCGCTTCGGGCTGGCGCAATCAACCTTCCAGGTCGGCGGTAACGCAGGCTCGGCATTCGGCCCGTTGCTGGCGGCGGCGATCATCATTCCCTACGGTCAAGGGCACGTGGCCTGGTTCGGCCTGTTCGCGGTGTTTGCGCTGTTCGTGCTTTATCGGATCAGCCGCTGGTACGCCAACCACTTGAACCTGTTCAAGCTCAAGCAAGGCCAGGCGGCGACTCACGGCCTGTCCAAGGGCCGAGTCACCAGTGCGCTGGTGGTGCTCGGGTTGCTGGTGTTCTCCAAGTATTTCTACATGTCGAGCCTCACCAGCTACTTCACCTTCTACCTGATCGAGAAGTTCGACCTGTCGGTGGCCAGTTCGCAGTTGCACCTGTTCCTGTTTCTGGGCGCGGTCGCGGCGGGGACATTCTTTGGCGGACCGATCGGCGACAGGATCGGGCGCAAGGCGGTGATCTGGTTCTCGATCCTCGGCGTTGCACCCTTCACATTGCTGCTACCCCATGTCGACCTGTTCTGGACCAGCATCCTCAGCGTAGTCATCGGCTTCATCCTCGCCTCGGCATTCTCGGCCATCGTTGTGTATGCCCAGGAACTGGTGCCAGGCAATGTCGGGATGATCGCCGGGGTGTTCTTCGGTCTGATGTTCGGCTTTGGCGGGATTGGCGCGGCGTTGCTCGGGCATCTGGCGGACACACACGGCATCGAATATGTGTACTACCTGTGTTCGTTCCTGCCGTTGTTCGGGGTGTTGGCGATCTTCCTGCCGCGTACGAAGAAGTCCTGATCCAACACATTTCCCAGTGTAGGAGTGAGCCTGCTCGCTCCTACAGTTGAACGGTGAAAATCTCAGGCACAAAAAAGCCGCGTATCAAGCGCGGCTGTTTTTTGGGCGGTGTGGCTTACACGTTGAAGCGGAAGTGCATCACGTCGCCGTCTTTGACGATGTAGTCCTTGCCTTCCAGGCGCCATTTACCGGCTTCCTTGGTACCGGCTTCGCCCTTGTACTGGATGAAGTCGTTGTAGGCGATCACTTCGGCGCGGATGAAGCCTTTTTCGAAGTCGGTGTGGATCACGCCAGCGGCTTGTGGTGCGGTGGCACCGACGCGCACGGTCCAGGCGCGGACTTCTTCGACACCGGCGGTGAAGTAGGTCTGCAGGTGCAGCATTTCATAGCCGGCGCGGATCACGCGGTTCAGGCCAGGCTCTTCGAGGCCCAGAGCTTCGAGGAACATGTCTTTCTCTTCGCCGTCATCGAGCTCGGCGATTTCCGCTTCGATCTTGTTGCATACCGGTACAACCACAGCGCCTTCTTCTTCGGCGATGGCTTTGACGATGTCCAGCAGCGGGTTGTTCTCGAAACCGTCTTCTGCGACGTTGGCGATGTACATGACCGGCTTGGTGGTCAGCAGGTGGAAGCCCTTGATCACCGCTTTTTCGTCGGCGCCCATGTTCTTCATCAGAGTGCGCGCCGGCTTGCCTTCGGTGAAGTGAGCGATCAGCTGCTCCAGCAGGCCTTTCTGGACCACTGCGTCCTTGTCACCGCCCTTGGCGTTGCGCGCGACTTTCTGCAGTTGCTTCTCGCAGCTGTCGAGGTCGGCGAAGATCAGTTCCAGGTCGATGATTTCGATGTCGCGTTTCGGGTCGACGCTGTTGGAGACGTGAATCACGTTCTCGTCTTCGAAGCAGCGGACCACGTGGGCGATGGCATCGGTTTCACGGATGTTGGCCAAAAACTTGTTGCCCAGGCCTTCACCTTTCGACGCGCCGGCAACCAGGCCCGCGATGTCGACGAATTCCATGGTGGTCGGCAGGATACGCTTTGGATTGACGATGACCGCCAGGGCATCCAGGCGCGGATCCGGCATCGGCACGATACCGCTGTTCGGCTCGATGGTGCAGAAGGGGAAGTTTTCGGCCGCGATACCGGATTTGGTCAGGGCGTTGAACAGGGTGGACTTGCCGACGTTAGGCAGGCCGACGATGCCGCAATTGAATCCCATGGTGTTTCCCCTCGGGTAAAAGTCAGGCCTTCTGGCTGTGCAGGTTTTTCATCGCGCGGTTCCATTCCCCGGCGAGGATATCCGGCAGCACGCCGAGGGCAAAGTCGATGCTGGCATCGAGTTTTTCCTGTTCGGCGCGTGGCGCACGACTCAGGACGAAATTTGAAACCATACTGGCAACGCCCGGGTGGCCAATGCCAAGCCGCAAGCGGTAGAAGGTATTCTGATTGCCCAGTTGCGCGATGATGTCGCGCAACCCGTTGTGACCGCCATGGCCGCCGCCCTGTTTGAGTTTGGCAACGCCCGGTGGCAGGTCGAGTTCGTCGTGCGCCACGAGGATTTCTTCAGGCTTGATGCGGAAGAACCCGGCGAGTGCCGCTACGGCCTGGCCGCTGCGGTTCATGTACGTGGTGGGAATCAGCAGACGAACATCCTGACCCTGATGCGAATAGCGCCCGGTCAGGCCGAAATATTTGCGGTCCGCCACAAGGTTCACGCCTTGTGCGTTCGCGATGCGCTCAACAAAAAGGGCCCCTGCGTTATGCCGGGTCTGTTCGTATTCAGCGCCTGGATTTCCCAGGCCAACGATCAGTTTGATGGCAGTCACGATAGGGGCCCTTCCTTGGAGTGGTGGATAACATCGCCGCAATCAGGGAAAGCGGCGAAAGTGGACGAAAATAGCTCATTTACCATGATGTAAACTCCGCGTTCTCGCCCGCTTTCTCGCTATGCTCTAGTCCGCGATGTTTCCGGTCACTCCGGCGTACAGAGTAATATTACTCTGCAGCGCCTTCTGCAGCTTCTGGAGCAACACGTGGAGCGTGGACGTTGGCAACAGCCTTGTCATCGCCGTGTGCCAGGGCCACGAACTCAACGCCTTTAGGAGCCTTGAGGTCCGACAGGTGAATGATCGAACCGATTTCAGCGTTAGCCAGGTCGACTTCGATGAACTCAGGCAGATCTTTCGGCAGGCAGGAAACTTCGATCTCGGCAACAACGTGCGAGATTTCGCCGCCTTTCTTGGTCGGTGCTTCTTCGTTGATGAAGTGCACTGGAACGATAGCGGTCAGTTTCTGGCCAGCGACTACGCGTACGAAGTCAGCGTGCATCACGTGGCCTTTGGCCGGGTGACGTTGCAGGGCTTTGATCACGACGTTCTGCTTGGTGCCACCAATGTTCAGCTCGATGATGTGGCTGTAAGCCGCTTCGTTTTCGAGCAGTTTGGCAACTTCTTTGGCCAGCATGCTGATGGATTCAGGGGCTTTTTCGCCACCGTAAACTACAGCTGGAACCAGGGCGGCGAGACGACGCAGGCGGCGGCTCGCACCTTTCCCCAGGTCGGAACGCACTTCAGCATTCAGGGTAAAATCGTTCATGTTGTATCTCCAAAATAACCACATTCGCCCCAGCGTTTGCGACCAGCGCTAAAGGCGATATGGGCAAAAAAGCCCCGCCCCGACAGGAATGCCGGGGCGGGGCGCTTTTCGTCAACGAGACATTTCGAGAAGGGCAGGGCCCTTAGCGGAACATCGCACTGATCGATTCTTCATTGCTGATGCGGCGAACCGCCTCGGCAACTACCGGCGCGATATCCAGTTGACGGATACGCGAGCAGGCTTGTGCAGCAGCGGACAACGGGATGGTGTTAGTCACCACCAGTTCGTCCAGCATGGAATTTTCGATGTTTTCGATCGCCCGACCTGACAGCACAGGGTGTGTGCAGTAGGCGAAAACCTTGGCAGCGCCATGCTCTTTCAGGGCCTTGGCCGCGTGGCACAGGGTGCCGGCGGTATCGACCATGTCATCGACCAGAATACAGGTACGCCCTTCGACATCACCGATGATATGCATCACTTCAGAGTGATTGGCTTTCTCACGGCGTTTGTCGATGATCCCGAGATCCACGCCCAGGGATTTGGCAACGGCACGTGCACGCACGACGCCGCCAATGTCCGGGGACACGATCATCAGGTTTTCGAAGCGCTGATCTTCGATGTCATCCACCAGAACCGGGGAGCCGTAGATGTTATCTACCGGAATATCGAAGAAGCCCTGGATTTGGTCAGCATGCAGATCAACCGTGAGAACACGGTCGATGCCGACTACGGTAAGCATGTCAGCGACGACTTTCGCGCTGATAGCCACACGTGCGGAACGCGGACGGCGATCCTGACGGGCATAACCAAAGTAAGGAATAACAGCAGTGATACGAGTAGCCGAGGAGCGGCGGAAGGCATCAGCCATCACTACCAGTTCCATCAGGTTATCGTTGGTCGGAGCGCAAGTCGGCTGAATAATGAAGACGTCTTTACCGCGGACGTTTTCATTGATCTCGGCGGTAATTTCGCCGTCGGAAAATTTACCGACAGAGATGTCACCGAGAGGGATATGCAGCTGACGTACGACACGCCGAGCCAGATCGGGGTTAGCGTTCCCCGTAAAGACCATCATCTTGGACACGCGCAGTACCTGAAGGCTGAGGGTAACCTGGATGAGTATAGGAAAATGGCAGGGGCGGCTGGATTCGAACCAACGCATGGCAGGATCAAAACCTGCTGCCTTACCGCTTGGCGACGCCCCTGTATCTGTTGCAACGATTACCCAGTAATCGGTTCCTTTAGAGCAGACTTTGCAGCTTGCGATGCAACATCGAAACGTTGCTTCCTTTTGCTACAAACCCTGTAAGGGTCTCTGTAAGAAGGGCCGAGACTTTATCAGCTTCAGCTTTGCTTGGGAAGCCCCCAAACACACAACTTCCAGTTCCGGTGAGTTTTGCTTCGGTAAATTTACCTAACAAATTCAAAGCGTTACGTACCTCTGGATAACGCCTTGTTACCACCGGCAAGCAGTCATTTCGACTGTTTCCCTTGGGAACGGGGCGCACTTTAATGGGAGGAGTGTTACGTGTCAACAACGGATCTGAAAAAATTTCTGCCGTACTTACAGAGACTTGCGGCACCAGCACCAGATACCACGGTTCTTCCGGGTCGACAGGGGTCAGTTTCTCCCCCACGCCCTCGGCGAAAGCCGCGTGGCCACGTACGAAAACCGGGACGTCTGCGCCCAGCGTCAACCCCAGCCCGGCCAGGCGATCCTCATCCCAGCCCAATTGCCACAGATGGTTCAAACCCAGCAATGTCGTTGCCGCATTCGAGCTGCCGCCACCGATGCCACCACCCATGGGCAGGATCTTTTCGATCCAGATATCGACGCCCAGCGAGCAAGCGGATTGCTCCTGAAGTTTTCTGGCGGCCTTGACGATCAGGTTACTGTCGTGGGGGACGCCCGGGAATTCGGTGTGCAATTGAATGACACCGTCGTCGCGCAGGGCATAGGTGATTTCGTCGCCGTAATCGAGAAACTGAAACATCGTTTGCAGTTCGTGGTAGCCGTCTTCACGGCGACCCAGAATGTGCAGCATCAAATTGAGTTTGGCCGGCGAGGGCAGCGTCAGGCGATTGTCTGGCATTTCACTGCCCCAATTTGCGCGGTTGCCAAGTCTTGATCACCAGCGTGACATCCAGGTCGGTGCCATGCAGTTTGATCCGTTCGGGCAGCCAGTAACCGTTCAGTTGGGTATATTCGGTGTATTCGACCTGCCAACCGTCCTGTTCGAGACTGGCCAAACGACTGTCGCCGTCCAGCGTCAGACGGCTTTTGCTGTCCGGAGCCGGGAGCCCGCGCACCCACCAGGCCAGGTTGGACACCGGCAATTTCCAGCCCAGCTGTTCTTCGAGCAGCACTTCCGGGTTCGGCGCGTCGTAGCGCCCCTGGTTGGCGACTTCCAGCGACACCTTGCCCGGACGTCCGGTCAGGCGAGCGGCACCGCGGCCCAGTGGTCCGGACAGGCGAATGTCGTAGTAATCCTGGCGCTGCAACCAGAACAGCGTGCCGCTGCCCGAATCTTTCGGTGCGCGAATGCCGATTTTGCCGTCGATCTGCCAGCCATCAAGGCCCGCAAGCTGTTGTTTGTGCTCACGCCATTGGGTGGCGTTGCCATGACCCACGACCGATTCGCGGGGACCCTGGCCTGCGCAACCGGCGAGCAGGGCGATAAAACTGAAAACGATGAAATGGCGCAAAAACATAATCTTAAAGAGTCTCTGATCCGGTCAGGCGTTTGATGGTGCCGCGCAAGGTCGGGCTGTCAGGCTGTTCCTTGAGGAACTTGCCCCAGACTTGTTTCGCTTCGCGCTGTTTGCCATTGGCCCACAGGACTTCGCCCAGGTGAGCGGCGACTTCCTGGTCGGGGAAGCGTTCCAGGGCCTGGCGCAGCAGGCGCTCGGCTTCGTCGAGATTGCCCAGGCGGTAATTCACCCAGCCAAGGCTGTCGAGTACCGCCGGGTCTTCCGGACTGATCTGGTGCGCCTGTTCTATGAGGGCCTTGGCTTCGGCGTAGCGCGTGGTGCGGTCGGACAGGGTGTAGCCGAGGGCGTTCAATGCCATGGCGTTGTCCGGGTCGCGCTTGATGATCGTGCGCAGGTCTTTTTCCATCTGCGCCAGGTCATTGCGTTTTTCCGCCTGCATGGCGCGGGTGTAGAGCAGGTTCAAATCGTCCGGATATTGCTGCAAGGCTTGTTGCAGAACGTTCCATGCCTTGTCGCCCTGATTGTTGGCGGACAGGGTTTCGGCTTCGATGAGGTACAACTGGATCGCGTAATCCGGTTGCTCGTCGCGCTCTGCCGCCAGTTTGCGTTGGGCTTCGGCGGTCCTGCCGTTGTCGATCAGGATGTCGGCCTGACGCAATTGCGCCGGCAGGTAGTCGCTGCCCGGGCCAACCTTGGCGTACTCGATCAGCGCGCCTTGCGGGTCGTTCTGTTCTTCGGCGATGCGGCCGAGGTTCAGGTGCGCCGAGTCGACGTGGCTTTCGCGGGCGATCAGGTCTTCAAGATAACCCTTGGCCTCGTTCCAGGCCTTGGCTTCCAGGCAGACCAGTGCCAGGGAGTAACGCAATTCGTCGTCTTCCGGGTATTGCTGGACCAGGCTCGAAAACTCGGCCTTGGCGTCGTCCATGCGGTCCTGTTCAACCAGCATCCGCGCGTAAGTCAGGCGCAGGCGCTTGTCGTCCGGGTATTTCTTGATGCTTTTTTGCAGCAGCGGCAAGGCCTCGTCACCGCGATTCAGGGTTTGCAACAGCCGCGCGCGCAGCAGGATCGGCGCGATTTCGCCGTCCTCCGGCGGATTGTCTTCCAGTAGCTTCAACGCGCCTTTGGCGTCGCCGTCCTGTTGCATCAGCAAGGCCTTGCCGAAAATCAGCTGGCTGTTGTCCGGATGACGCTGCAACAAACGATCGAAGCTTTGCATCAAGCCATTGCGGGTGTCCTGGTCGGTGTCGGCCGCGGACAGCGCAAGGAAGTCGAAATGGGTGTCGCCCTTGCCTTGCAGGACTTTCTCCATATAGACCATGGAGTCGTCATAACGCCCGGCGCGAGCCAGTTGCACGGCGGCGGCGCGTTGCGCTTCGAGGTCGTCGGGGGCGTTCCTGGCCCAGATCAGCGCGGTATCCAGGGCTGCCTGATCGGCGCCCAGATATTCGGCGATACGAAATGCCCGCTCGGAGATGCCCGGATCCTGAGTATTGATGGCCTGGGTCACATAGTTGTCCAGGGCAATGTCGAAACGATTGCGCTGGCCAGCCAGTTCGGCGCTCAACAGGCTATAGATGGTTTCCTCGCTGAATGAGCTGTAGACCTTGGGCTTTTCAGGGGCCGGGGTGCTGTCTTCAACCGGCGGCGCACCGTCCGACGAAACGGGTGCCAAGGCCTGGCAGCCGCTGAGGAAGACAAGAGCGAGGAGCAACGCGGAGGATCTATTCATATAGGAAGAGGACGACTAACCTGCGGTCGGATCATCATGACACAAGCTTTCGGCCAAACATAACCGGCCCGGCAATTTACCTGCCAACCCGATCCGGATCACCCTGATGGTCGTGTAAACGAGAACTGCTCGCAACCCGCGGCAGCGCCTGATGGCGCAATAGATATCGAGTAGTTGTTCTGATTCCGTCGAAGTAGGACAATTACCGGCTTCACGTCACAATCAGCGACTTTGAATGGCCTTCCTTGCACTCGGTATTAACCACAAGACTGCTTCAGTAGACGTCCGCGAGCGCGTGGCTTTTACCCCTGAGCAGCTGGTTGAGGCCTTGCAGCAGCTCTGCCGACTCACCGACAGCCGCGAAGCTGCGATCCTCTCCACCTGCAATCGCAGTGAACTCTATATAGAACAGGATCACCTGTCGGCGGAGATCGTGCTGCGCTGGCTGGCCGAATATCATCATTTGAGCTACGACGAGCTGCGCGAAAGCGCCTATGTGCATGAAGATGATGCGGCAGTTCGTCACATGATGCGGGTGGCTTCCGGGCTCGACTCGCTGGTGTTGGGCGAACCGCAGATTCTCGGCCAGATGAAATCCGCCTATGCCGTGGCCCGCGAGGCCGGGACTATCGGGCCATTGCTCGGGCGCTTGTTCCAGGCCACGTTCAATGCGGCCAAGCAGGTGCGCACCGACACGGCCATCGGCGAGAACCCGGTGTCGGTGGCGTTTGCCGCGGTGAGCCTGGCCAAACAGATTTTCAGCGACCTGCAACGCAGCCAGGCCTTGTTGATCGGCGCCGGCGAGACCATCACCCTGGTCGCCCGCCATCTGCATGACCTGGGTGTAAAGCGCATCGTCGTCGCCAACCGTACCCTGGAGCGCGCGAGCATCCTGGCCGAACAGTTCGGTGCCCATGCGGTGTTGTTGTCGGATATTCCGGCAGAACTGGTGCGCAGCGATATCGTCATCAGTTCCACCGCCAGCCAGTTGCCGATTCTGGGCAAGGGTGCAGTGGAAAGCGCCTTGAAACTGCGCAAGCACAAACCGATCTTCATGGTAGATATCGCTGTTCCCCGCGACATCGAGCCAGAAGTCGGCGAGCTGGACGACGTTTACCTCTATAGCGTCGACGACCTCCACGAAGTGGTCGCCGAGAACCTCAAGAGCCGTCAGGGCGCAGCCCAGGCCGCCGAAGAGATGGTCTCGGTCGGCGCCGAAGATTTCATGGTCCGCCTGCGCGAGTTGGCGGCGGTGGACGTGCTCAAGGCCTATCGTCAACAGAGCGAACGCCTGCGTGACGAGGAATTGCAAAAGGCCCAGCGCATGCTGGCCAACGGCACCAGTGCCGAAGAGGTGCTGGTGCAACTGGCCCGCGGGCTGACCAACAAACTGTTGCACGCACCGAGCGTGCAGTTGAAAAAGCTCTCTGCCGAAGGTCGCCTGGATGCGCTGGCGATGGCCCAGGAACTCTTTGCCCTCGGTGAGGGCTCATCGGATAGCTTTTCGGATAAAAAACCGCAATGAAAGCGTCACTGCTCAATAAGCTGGATATCCTCCAGGACCGTTTCGAGGAATTGACTGCCCTGCTGGGCGACGGCGAGGTCATTTCCGATCAGAACAAGTTCCGCACCTATTCCAAGGAGTACGCGGAAGTTGAACCGATCGTGGGCGTCTATAAAGAACTGCTGAAAGTGCAGGACGACCTCGAAGGCGCCCAGGCACTGCTCAAGGACAGCGACCCGGACATGCGTGAAATGGCCGTGGAAGAAGTCCGCGAGGCCAAGGAACGCCTGGTCACGCTCGAAGCCGACCTGCAACGCATGCTGCTGCCCAAGGACCCGAACGACGGGCGCAACGTGTTCCTCGAGATCCGTGCCGGTACCGGCGGCGACGAGGCGGCGATTTTCTCCGGCGATCTGTTCCGCATGTATTCGCGTTACGCCGAGCGTCGTGGCTGGCGGGTGGAAATTCTCTCGGAAAACGAGGGTGAACACGGCGGCTATAAAGAGGTGATTGCCCGGGTCGAGGGCGACAACGTCTACGGCAAGCTGAAGTTCGAATCCGGCGCGCACCGCGTGCAGCGGGTTCCGGCGACCGAATCCCAGGGGCGCATCCACACCTCGGCCTGCACCGTGGCGGTACTGCCCGAGCCGGACGAACAGGAAGCCATCGAGATCAACCCGGCCGACCTGCGCGTCGACACCTATCGCTCCTCCGGCGCCGGTGGCCAGCACGTCAACAAGACCGACTCGGCGATCCGTATCACGCACTTGCCGTCCGGCATCGTGGTCGAGTGCCAGGAAGAGCGTTCGCAGCACAAGAACCGCGCCCGGGCGATGTCCTGGTTGTCGGCCAAGCTGAACGATCAGCAGACCAGCGCCGCAGCCAACGCCATCGCCAGCGAGCGCAAGTTGCTGGTCGGCTCCGGCGACCGTTCCGAGCGCATCCGCACCTATAATTTTGCCCAGGGCCGGGTCACCGACCACCGGGTCAACCTGACCTTGTATTCCCTCGACGAGATTCTCGCCGGCGGCGTCGAGGCGGTGATCGAGCCGTTGCTGGCCGAGTACCAGGCCGATCAACTGGCAGCGATAGGTGAGTAAATGACGATCATTGCCAGTTTGTTGCGCGCCGCCGATTTACCTGACTCGCCGACGGCGCGTCTGGATGCTGAACTGCTGCTGGCGGCGGCCTTGGGCAAGTCCCGCAGTTTCCTGCACACCTGGCCGGAGCGCATCGTGCCGAGTGAAGCGGCACTGACGTTCGCCGAATATTTGCAGCGCCGCCGCGGCGGTGAGCCGGTGGCCTATATCCTCGGCCAGCAGGGCTTCTGGAAGCTGGACCTGGAAGTGGCGCCGCATACGTTGATCCCGCGCCCGGACACCGAGCTGCTGGTGGAAGCCGCGCTGGAACTGTTGCCGGCCACTCCCGCCAAAGTGCTCGACCTTGGCACCGGCAGCGGCGCCATCGCTCTGGCCCTGGCCAGCGAGCGTCCGGCCTGGAACGTCACTGCCGTGGATCGCGTGCTGGAAGCCGTGGCTCTGGCCAAGCGCAATCGCCAGCGTCTGCACCTGAACAACGCCACCGTGCTGAGCAGCCATTGGTTCAGCGCCCTGGAAGGCCAGCGTTTTCAATTGATCATCAGCAATCCGCCCTACATCGCAGCGGCCGATCCGCATCTGGTCGAGGGCGATGTGCGCTTCGAACCGGCCAGCGCCCTGGTGGCGGGTGTCGACGGGCTCGACGATCTGCGCTTGATCGTCGCCCAGGCGCCGGATCATCTGGAGGCGGGTGGGTGGCTGATGCTCGAACACGGCTATGATCAGGCCGAGGCGGTCCGCGATTTGCTGCTGACCCGGGGGTTTGAAGAAGTCCACAGCCGCACCGATCTGGGCGGTCACCAACGCATCAGTCTGGGGCGCCTGCCGTGCTGAATGATCAGGAGTTGCTGCGTTACAGCCGGCAGATTCTGCTGCAACACATTGATATCGACGGCCAGTTGCGGCTCAAGGAAAGCCGCGTATTGATCGTCGGTCTTGGCGGCCTTGGCGCGCCAGTGGCGCTGTATCTGGCGGCAGCCGGCGTTGGCGAGCTGCACCTGGCGGACTTCGACACGGTCGACCTGACGAACCTGCAACGCCAGATCATTCACGACACCGACAGCGTCGGCATGACCAAGGTCGATTCGGCAATCAAGCGTCTGAGCGCGATCAACCCCGAGATCCAGCTGATCGCCCATCGTGCGGCGCTGGACGAAGACTCCCTGGCCGCCGTGGTGGCCGGGGTGGCCGGGGTGGATCTGGTCCTCGACTGTTCTGACAACTTTTCCACCCGTGAAGCGGTCAATGCCGCGTGCGTGTTGGCCGGCAAACCGCTGGTCAGCGGCGCGGCGATTCGCCTCGAAGGGCAACTGTCGGTGTTCGATCCGCGTCGGCCGGAGAGTCCGTGCTACCACTGTTTATACGGGCACGGCAGCGAAGCCGAATTGACCTGTAGCGAGGCCGGTGTGGTCGGTCCGCTGGTGGGGCTGGTCGGCAGTCTGCAAGCGCTTGAAGCGTTGAAGCTGCTGGCCGGATTCGGCGAGCCGCTGGTGGGGCGCCTGTTGTTGATCGATGCCTTGGGCACGCGCTTCCGTGAGTTGCGGGTCAAGCGCGATCCGGGTTGCAGCGTCTGTGGGTCGAAACATGCGTGAAGCGCCGATTGGCGTGTTCGACTCCGGTGTCGGCGGGCTCTCGGTACTGGCCGAGATCCAGCGATTGCTACCCAATGAGTCTCTGTTGTATGTCGCCGACTGCGGGAATATTCCCTACGGCGAAAAAACTCCGGAATTTATCCAGCACCGTTGCAGCGTGATGGCCGACTTCTTTCGGCAACAGGGCGCCAAAGCCCTGGTGCTGGCGTGTAACACGGCGACGGTGGCCGGTGTCGCCGACTTGCGTCGCGACTATCCAGAATGGCCTATCGTCGGCATGGAGCCGGCAGTCAAGCCGGCCGCCGCCGCAACCCGCTCTGGCGTGGTAGGGGTGCTGGCCACCACCGGTACCTTGCAGAGCGCCAAGTTCGCCGCATTGCTCGACCGCTTCGCCACGGACGTAAAAGTGATCACCCAGCCCTGTCCCGGGCTGGTGGAGCTGATTGAAAGCGGCGACCTGGGCAGCTCCGAGTTGCGCCAGCTGTTGGCCGGGTATGTTCGGCCACTGCTGGCCGCCGGCGCGGACACTCTGATTCTCGGCTGTACCCATTACCCCTTTCTCAAGCCGTTGCTGCGGCAGATGATCCCCGATGACATCAGCCTGATCGACACCGGTGCCGCCGTCGCACGGCAACTTCAACGTCTGCTGGCCGAAGGCGAGCTGCTCGCCGAGGGCCCGGTCCGTGAAGCGCAGTTCTGGACCAGCGCTGATCCGCTACATTTCAGAAATATCTTGCCGATACTGTGGAATACCTCTGGTGTTGTGCGAAGCTTCAACAGGTAGAAGGCTGTCCGGGGGGAATACGAAGAGTCGGGTGAACTTCTGATAAATCGCTGACTTCTATAGTTTTGCAGGGTTTGGCAACAAAAAAACCATACGAAATCGTTCACAAAAGGAAGTTTCAAGTGAAGCGACTATTCTGCTTGGCCGCGATTGCGGCCGCACTGATGGGGCACACTTTTACCGCGCAGGCGGCAGGTGTGGAGTTCGCGGTTGGTCAGACCAGCGATTCGACCATGACGTATCGACTGGGCATGCAATTCGATTGGGACCAGAGCTGGTGGCAGAGTGACGTTGGTCGTCTGACCGGTTACTGGAGCGGCGCCTACACCTACTGGGAAGGCGACAAGACCTCCAGCAATAACAGTCTGTCTTTCTCCCCGGTATTCGTTTACGAGTTTGCCGGCCAGAACGTCAAGCCCTACGTTGAAGCAGGCATTGGTGTGGCGGCGTTCTCCAATACGCGGATCGAAGACAACAACCTGGGCAGTTCTTTCCAGTTTGAAGACCGGTTCGGTTTTGGTCTGCGCTTCAATGGCGGCCACGAAGTCGGGGTCCGCGCGACGCACTATTCCAACGCCGGGCTCGCCAGTTCCAACGACGGTGTAGAAAGCTATTCGCTGCATTACACGTTGCCGTTGTAATTGCATCCCCCTGTAGGAGCGAGCCTACTCGCGATGACGGTGTGTCAGTTGCCAGCTTAGTTGGCTGACAGTCCGCAATCGCGAGCAGGCTCGCTCCTACAGGAGCTGTGTTGTTTTCCCGTTCAGCGATACGCCGTCGAAATCCCCTGGCGTTCGTCGATGCACTCCGGTGCGCCCATTTCGAACTCCCGGCAGATCAGTGGGCGTTTTTCGTAGATGGTGCACATCATCGTGTTGCGATCCAGTGCGGCACACCAGCCGTCATCCAGGCGCAGCATCACTTCCCCGCCCCAGTCATCGGTATCGATGAACCGTTCAGGCACACCCGTATCGGTGATCAGCATGACTTCGAGCTGGCAGCAGCAGGCTGCGCAGGTCGAGCAGGTGACCGCGGGTTCCGCGATTTGCGTATGGGGGATGGTTTTCATGGCGCGCAGTGTAAGGCAGTCACCGGGTGCTGTGTGAAAGGTCTGACGGACGCTCAAGTATCGGAACGTCCCGGATGCCGCTACCGATAATGGAGATTTTCAGGGTTGATCCTTGATCGGTGGCTGGCCGCGCACCATGGGTTTGCCGATCTCCAGTTTCACTTGGTCCGGCCATTTGGCGAGTGGCCAGAGGGTGGCCATGAACGCTGCCGGGAAAGCGATTTCCAGCGGGCGCTCCTTGAGTTTTTCGAAGATGTGCCGAGCAGCTTTCTCCACCGGCCAGCTCAAGGGCATGGAAAACTCGTTCTTCGCCGTCAGCGTCGTTTCGACAAACCCGGGGTTGATCACTGTGAGCTCTATGCCTTCAGGGGCCAGGTCGATGCGCAGGGATTCCAACAGGTAACGCAGTCCGGCCTTTGAGGTGCCATAGGCTTCTGTCTTGGGCAGCGGCAGGTAAGTCACCGTACTGGCCATGGCGATCATATGCGGTGCGGTGCCGGCCCGCAGCAAAGGCACAGCGGCGTCGATACAATAGCTGCTGGCCAGCAGGTTGGTACGCACCACATGCTCCACAATCGACGCATCGAACTGCTTGGCATCCACGTACTCGCAGGTGCCGGCGTTGAGTATCACGGTGTCCAGCGAGCCCCAGTCTTCGGCAATCCGCTCGCCGATCTCGCGTACGGTCTGGCTGTTGGTCAGGTCTCCGGCAACCACAAGCACTTGCCCCGGGTAACGGAGCGACAAGTCTTTCAGGGGGGCCACGTTGCGCGAACTGACGGCCAGGTGCGCACCGGTTTTCAGGATTTCTTCGGCCAGGGCAGCACCGATGCCGCTGCTTGCACCGGTCAGCCAGTATCGTCGTGCGAGTGTACGACTCATCCCAATCTCCTTTTCAGCCGGGTAATTGCCCGGCCCAATTCGGGTAAATGTTCATAATGCAAAGCCCCCGCATCGAAGTCATCCCGGTGGCGGTAATTTATGACCCAACGGCGGCGTATTGCCGCGAGGGCAGGTTTTTGAATGCCATCAACGCACGCGTACGGGAAGTACTCAAGTCGACGATCGGTGAAGGGTAATCCACAACACCGAAAAGGCCGCCGAGATTGGCGGGGTTGTGCACGTCTTTTTTATTCAAGCCGGCCAGTTCCGGCAGCCATTGCTTGATGAACACGCCTTCGGGGTCGAATTTTTCCGACTGGCTCAGCGGGTTGAAAATCCGGAAGTAAGGCGCCGAGTCGGTGCCGGTGGAGGAACTCCACTGCCAGCCACCATTGTTCGCCGCCAGGTCGCCATCGATCAGGTGACGCATGAAAAAGCGTTCGCCTTCGCGCCAGTCGATCAGCAGGTTCTTGGTCAGGAACATCGCCACCACCATGCGCAGGCGGTTGTGCATCCAGCCGGTTGCCAGCAGTTGGCGCATGGCGGCGTCGATGATCGGCAAGCCTGTACGCGCCTGTTGCCAGGCGGCCAGTTCTTCGGGGGCGTTGCGCCAGGCCAGCGCTTCGGTTTCCGGACGAAACGCGCGGTGCCGGGAAACCCGTGGGTAGCCCACCAGGATGTGTTTGTAGAACTCGCGCCACAGCAGTTCGTTGATCCAGGTGACGGCGCCGGTCTTGCCGCTTTCGAATTCACCCTGATTGTTGTTCAAGGCGGCGTGCAGGCATTGGCGGGGAGAAATCACTCCGGCGGCCAGATAGGCCGAAAGCTGACTGGTGCCGGTTTTTGCCGGGAAATCGCGTTCGCTTTGATAGTGATCGATCTGCGCATCGGCAAAATGGTCGAGGCGATGCCGGGCTTCGGTCTCGCCAGCCGGCCACAGGCTGCGCAGGTTGTCATCGGGCGTTGCGAAACCCTCGATACTTGCGGGGATCGTATCGCCGGCAATGTTCAGCGGCGCTTGTTTGTGCGGTGCGCGGACCAGGTTGGGCAGCGAGTGATGCAGTCGTTCGTAGCAGACTTTTCGGAACTGGCTGAAGACCTGAAAGTAAGTGCCGGTCCGGGTCAGCACGCTCCCGGGCTTGAACAGCAATTGATCGAGGTAGCGGCGAACTTCGATGCCTTCGGCCTGTAGCGTCCGGGCAACTGCTGCATCACGACGGGACTCATGGATGCCGTATTCCTCGTTAAGGTGCAACGCGTCGACCTGCCACTCTCGGCACAGGTTCAGCAATACGCTGGGTGCGTCATCCCAACGCGATGCCTGGCGGATCAGCAGGGGAATGTTCAGTTCACCCAGTTCGCGGCTCAACTCGCGCAGGTTACGCAGCCAGAAGTCCACTTTGCAGGGCGCATCGTCGTGTTCCAGCCAATGTTCCGGACTCAGCAGATACACCGCCACGCACGGGCCGCGAGCCGCGGCGGCCGAGAGGGCGGTGTTGTCATGTAGGCGCAAGTCACTGCGCAGCCAGATCAATTGCATTTTGGTGTCCACGCTATTCATTTAAATCAGCCGGTGCTGAACGAGTGCCTGATGTGCCGACAACGGATCTTCGGCCAGGTACAAGTCAGCGATCTCGGCAACATTGACGGACAACTCGGCGTGGTGGATGCATACCGTTGGTCCGGCAATCATTTTTGGGCAACTGATTCCTTTCAATAGTTTCGGCAGTTGCATCAGGTTCAAGGCTTTGCTTGAGTACAGCAGAACCCCACGGGGTTGCAGAAGTTCGACCGCCAATGCCAATTCTCCGACAGGCAGCGGTCCGTCGAAGACCTCCACCGGGCAATCCGCGCTGCTGATCAGCCAGGCCGTGAGCCACAGATGCGGCTCCATGGGCCGGTCCGAGTGGTTGACCAGCAGCATCGGCGCGGTGCGCAACTGACGATTGTTGTGGTAGATACGCGCACCGAACTTGCTGCGCAACCAGGCACAAAAAAAGCCTCGCTCCATCTGCGCTCCGAACTGGCCTTGCCAGCGTTGCTCCAGAGCGGCCAGCAAGGGCATCAGCAAGTGCTCGCACAGGGTTCGCGGCGGATATAGCGCCATGGCCTGATTGACGCCGTCATCCAGGGCGCGCTCCTGCAATCGGCTGACCGCCTGCTGCAACGTTTGCAGCAAGGCGTGCCAATCGTTGTCGACGGACTCGCTGAAGGCTTGCGGCGTGTCGAGCAATGGCTTGACCTGGCTGACGGCAACGCCACGGTTGAGCCAGGTGAGGATGGTCTGGATGCGTTGTACGTGGTCGGCCGAGAACAACCGGTGGCCCTTGGGTGTGCGTAGCGGCACGATCAGGCCGTAGCGTCGCTCCCAGGCGCGCAAGGTCACGGCATTGACCCCGGTTTGCCGCGCCACTTCACGGATCGGCAGCCAGCCTTCGTCCAACGCCTTTTTAAAGTCATCGCCGAGGTCTTCGCGGGCGCTGGTGTCGAGTGCTTTTTTCATCAGATGGCGTTTCGCAGGCTGAGGTTTTCCGGGTGCGGTTGCAGGTAAATCTGCTGTGCGATGTACGGGTCGGGGTGTTGGCGAAAGTGATGCTTGAGCAGTGTCAGCGGCACCACCAGCGGCACGATGCCCAGGCGGTACTGGCTGATCACGTGCTGCACTTCCTGCTTGTCTTCGCTGTTGATGGCCTGTTTCAAGTAGCCACTGAGGTGTTGCAGGACGTTGGCGTGAGTACGGCGGGTGGCGCATTTTTTCAGTGCCACCATCAGTTCGCTGAAATAGCGGGGGCCCACCTCCCGCGGATCGTTTTTACCCATGTTGCCCAACAGGTGACCCAGCGTTTTGTATTGCACCGGGTTATGGGCCATCAGCAGGTATTTGTAGCGCGAGTGAAAGTCCGTGAGACCGCGCCGGGTCATGCCCTCCTGGCGCAGCTGCTGCCAGGCGCTGTAGGCGAACACACGGGTGAGGAAGTTTTCCCGCAGCACCGGATCGTTGAGCCGACCGTCTTCCTCCACCGGCAGGTCCGGGTGCCGCAGGCAGAAGGCCCTGGCGTAGATCCCGCGCCCGTCTCTGTCGGCCCGTGCGCCGCTGACGTGGTAGACCTTGACCCGCTCCAGCCCGCAGGACGGGGAGTTTTGCATGAAGATGTAGCCGCAAATATCCCCCAGTTGCGCTGCCATGTCCCGGCCGTAGGCGGCCAGCGGTTGCGTCACGTTTAGCCCGTGGTCGAGGCTGCCCACGGCTTCGGGTTGATCCGCACTGCCCACCAGCCGAATCGGTTGACGGGGTACGCCCAGGCCGATGGCCACTTCCGGGCAGATCGGGATGAAATCGAAGTAATCAGTGAGGGTGCGGCTGCACAGCCGCGACTCCTTGTGCCCACCGTTGTAGCGCACGTCGAGCCCCATCAGGCAGGCACTGATGGCGATTTTCGGTTTGGCGGAAGAGTGGAGCATCAGAGCACCTCGAATCTAAACTTGTACAAAAATTAGGATCTGTACAAGATAACTTCATCATAGATTCGAAGTTATACAAGTCAATGTTTTTGTATAGATTTTCTGGCGGGCTGCTGCCAGGACGACAGCAGCGATTTACTCGGATCGATGCTCTTTACTGCAGGTGCGCATGCAAACGGCGGGCGGCTTCCTGACCGCTGAGCCAGGCTCCTTCGACGCGTCCGGACAGGCACCAGTCGCCACAGGCGTACAGCCCCAGGTCGGCATCGGCCAGGGTGCCCCATTCGTGACTGCTGGCGGGGCGGGCGTAGAGCCAGCGGTGGGCGAGGCTGAAGCTCGGCGCGGGCATGGAATCGTGCAGCAGTTCGGCAAACGCGCCGTGTAACTGTTCGATCACCGCTTCCTTGGACAAATCGATGTGCTGGCGACTCCAGGCGCTGGTGGCGTGCAGCACCCAAGTGTCGAGGGTGTTGTCGCGCCCGGGTTTGCTGCGGTTGCGGGCCAGCCAGTCGAGTGGGCTGTCCTGGACGAAGCAGCCTTCCATGGGCGTATCCAGCGGCGTTTCGAACGCCAGAGCGATGGCCCAGGTCGGGTCCATTTTCACCCCGGCGGCGGCCCCGGCGAGTTTCGGCGCCGATGCCAGCAGAGCCGTGGCCTGTGGGGCCGGCGTGGCGATGACCACGTGGCTGAACGGACCGTGGGTGAAGCCTTCGGCGTCCTGCAGGTGCCAGTGTTCTTCACCGCGATAGACCTCGGTGATCCGACAGGCGAAATGCACTTCGAGGTCACCGAGCAGGGCGCGGGTGATGGCGCTCATGCGGGGCGTGCCGACCCAGCGAGTCTGCTCGTCCGGCGACAGGTTGAGCTGGCCGCCATGGTAGGTGTACAGCTGCGGCGCCCATTCGGCGACCCAGCCTTCGGCCTGCCAACGCTGAACTTCCGTGACAAAGCGGCGGTCGCGGGCGGTGAAGTATTGCGCGCCCATGTCCAGGGCACCCGCATCGCTGCGCTTGCTCGACATGCGCCCGCCGCTGCCGCGACTTTTATCGAAAAGTTGAACCACATACCCAAGGGCCGTCAGGGCCTGGGCGGCGGAGAGTCCGGCAATGCCGGTGCCGATGATTGCGATAGGTACAGTCATAGGGGCCTCGTTTACCTTTCTGTACAGACTACGCCGGGGTTAAAACCTGTACAATATTGTTTGATGGTATAACTTTTAGCGTTCTTGATTTGATAGCTTGGCCTATTGTTAAACATAGAGCCTGCTCGATACCAAAGATCCCTGCTTATAAAAATAGACTAATGGACAAGGTAAAACGCCACGCGAGGAAGAAGTCATGCACATATTGCTGACCGGCGGTACTGGTTTGATAGGACGTCAGCTCTGCCGGCACTGGTTGGGCCAGGGTCATCGTCTGACAGTCTGGAGTCGCCAACCTGAAAATGTCGCGAAAATATGTGGTGCCCAAGTGCGTGGAATTGCCCGGCTGGAGGATCTCGGGCAGGAGCCTGTCGATGCAATTATCAATCTTGCCGGTGCGCCGATTGCCGCCCGGCCCTGGACGCACAAACGTAAAGCCCTGTTGTGGAGCAGTCGCATCTCGCTGACTGAAACCCTGCTGGCGTGGCTGGAAAGTCGCGATCAGAAACCCCGGGTGCTGATCTCCGGTTCCGCTGTCGGTTGGTATGGCGACGGTGGCGAACGTGAGTTGACCGAAGAGTCGCCACCGGTCATCGATGATTTCGCCAGTCAGTTATGCATCGCTTGGGAAGAGACCGCCCAGCGGGCTGAAGCGTTGGGTATTCGCGTCATCCTTGTTCGTACCGGGCTGGTTCTATCGGCCGAGGGCGGCTTTTTGTCGCGGCTGTTACTGCCGTTCAAGCTGGGCCTGGGAGGCCCGATCGGCAACGGCCGGCAGTGGATGCCATGGATTCATATCGACGATCAAATCGCCCTGATTGATTTTCTTCTGCATCGCAACGAGGCCGGCGGTCCCTATAATGCGTGCGCGCCGAAGCCGGTGCGCAACCGCGAGTTTGCCGAGGCGCTGGGCAGCGTACTGAATCGCCCGACGTTCATGCCGATGCCGGCCTTCGCATTGAAGGTGGGGCTGGGCGAGTTGTCGCTGTTGTTGCTGGGCGGTCAGCGCGCCACTCCGGTGCGCTTGTTACAGGCTGGTTTCACTTTTAAGTTCACGGATTTGCGCGCGGCTCTGGACGATCTGTCCGGTCGCCTTTGAAATAGGACGTTGCATGACCGATCACGCGTTGCTTCTGGTCAACCTGGGTTCACCTGCCTCCACCTCGGTGGCGGATGTGCGCAGTTACCTCAATCAATTTCTGATGGACCCGTACGTGATCGACCTGCCATGGCCGGTTCGACGGCTGCTGGTGTCGCTGATCCTGATCAAGCGTCCCGAGCAGTCGGCCCATGCCTATGCCTCGATCTGGTGGGACGAGGGCTCGCCGCTGGTGGTGCTCAGTCGTCGCTTGCAACAAGCGATGACCCGTCAATGGCAGCACGGCCCGGTCGAACTGGCGATGCGTTATGGCGAGCCGTCGATTGAGTCGATGCTGGTGCGCCTGGTCGCGGCGGGGCACAAGCGAATCACCCTGGCGCCGCTATATCCACAGTTCGCCGACAGCACCACGACTACGGTCATCGAAGAGGCCAGGCGCGTGGTGCGCGAGAAAAATCTCGACGTGCAGTTGGCGGTACTCCAGCCGTTCTACGACCAACCGGAATACCTCGATGCGCTGGTGGCCACGACCCGGCCGCATTTGCAGCAGGATTTCGATCACTTGCTGATGAGTTTTCACGGGTTGCCGGAACGGCATCTGAAGAAGCTCAATCCCGGTCACAGCTTCGAGGGCGGCGGTGATTGCTGCGCCGGGGCACCGCCGGAGGTGGTCGCTACCTGTTATCGCGGCCAGTGCCTGCGTACGGCGGCAGAGTTTGCCAAGCGCATGGGGCTGCCGGAGGGCAAGTGGTCGGTGTCGTTCCAGTCGCGTCTGGGGCGCGCCAAATGGATCGAACCCTACACCGAAGCGCGCCTCGATGAGTTGGCCAAGAGCGGCGTGAAAAAGGTTTTGGTGATGTGCCCGGCGTTCGTTGCCGATTGCATCGAAACACTGGAAGAAATCGGTGATCGCGGTAAGGAGCAATTCCGCGCAGCGGGGGGAGAAGACCTGGTGCTGGTGCCGTGCCTCAACGATGACCCGCATTGGGCGCGGGCGTTGAGTGCGTTGTGCGAGCGAGCACCGGTGGTGCTTTAAAAGCTTCGTCGGAACGCCGCCCGGAGCAGGCTCGCTCCCACGGTTGGAATGCATTCCCCTGTGGGAGCGAGCCTGCTCGCGATAGCTATCTGGCGCTACAAGTATCTCAAGCAGTTAGATCAGCGGCTCCTGCGCCTTCTTGTGCTTCCAGCTGTCATTGCCCGGCAGGATCAGGTTCAAGCCAATCGCCACCACCGCGCACAGCGCGATGCCCTTGAGGCCGAAATCGTCCGGCCCGGTGCCGGTGCCGATCAGCACGCCGCCGATCCCGAATACCAGAGTCACCGACACAATCACCAGATTGCGCGCCTCGCCCAGATCGATCTTGTGGCGGATCAGCGTGTTCATCCCCACCGCCGCAATCGAACCGAACAACAGGCACAGAATCCCGCCCATCACTGGCACCGGAATGCTTTGCAGCAGTGCGCCGAACTTGCCGATGAACGCCAGGCTGATGGCGAAGATCGCTGCCCAGGTCATGATCTTCGGGTTGTAGTTCTTGGTCAGCATGACCGCACCGGTCACTTCGGCGTAGGTGGTGTTGGGCGGGCCGCCGAACAGACCGGCCGCCGTGGTGGCAATGCCATCGCCGAGCAGGGTACGGTGCAGGCCGGGCTTCTTCAGGTAATCGCGACCGGTCACGCTACCCACGGCAATCACGCCGCCGATGTGCTCGATGGCCGGGGCCAGGGCTACCGGAACGATGAACAGAATCGCCTGCCAGTTGAATTCCGGCGCGGTGAAGTGCGGGATGGCGAACCACGGCGCCGCCGCAATCTTCGCGGTATCGACCACGCCGAAGTAGAACGCCATGCCAAAGCCCACCAGCACGCCGGAGATGATCGGCACCAGGCGGAAGATGCCCTTGCCGAATACCGCGACGATCAGTGTGGTCAGCAGCGCGGGCATCGAGATCATCATCGCCGTCTGGTAATGAATCAATTCACTGCCGTCGCCGGCCTTGCCCATGGCCATGTTGGCGGCAATCGGCGCCATGGCCAGGCCAATGGAGATGATCACCGGACCAATCACCACCGGAGGCAGCAGGCGATCGATGAAGCCGGTGCCTTTGATCTTCACCGCGAGGCCGAGGAAGGTGTAGACGAAACCTGCCGCCATCACGCCGCCCATGGTCGCGGCCAGGCCGAACTGACCTTTGGCGAGAATGATAGGGGTGATAAAGGCAAAGCTCGATGCCAGGAACACCGGCACCTGACGTCCGGTGACGATCTGGAACAGGATCGTCCCCAGGCCTGCGGTAAACAGTGCCACGTTCGGGTCGAGGCCGGTAATCAGCGGCATCAACACCAGGGCGCCGAAAGCCACGAACAGCATCTGTGCGCCGGACAGCACCGTGCGCCAGAGCGGATCGTTGAACTCTTGCTGCATGCTCACGCGTCCTTCTGCTTGGTGCCGAAGATCTTGTCGCCAGCATCGCCCAGGCCCGGGATGATGTAACCGTGTTCGTTCAGTTTTTGATCAATGGACGCGGTGTAGATGGTCACGTCCGGGTGAGCTTTCTCGACCACGGCAATGCCTTCCGGCGCGGCAACCAGCACCATGGCGCGGATGTCCTTGCAACCGGCCTTTTTCAGCAGGTCGATAGTGGCGACCATCGAGCCGCCGGTGGCGAGCATCGGGTCGATGATCATGGCCAGGCGTTCGTCGATCTCCGGGACCAGTTTTTCCAGGTAGGTGTGGGCTTCGAGGGTTTCCTCGTTGCGGGCCACGCCCACGGCGCTGACTTTGGCGCCCGGGATCAGGCTGAGCACGCCCTCAAGCATGCCGATGCCGGCACGCAGGATAGGCACGACAGTAATCTTCTTGCCGGCGATTTTCTCCACCGACACAGTGCCGCACCAGCCTTCGATATCGTAGGATTCCAGCGGCAGGTCTTTGGTGGCTTCATAGGTCAGCAGGGCGCCGACTTCCTGAGCGAGTTCACGGAAATTCTTGGTGCTGATGTCTGCGCGGCGCATCAGGCCAAGTTTATGACGGATCAGCGGGTGGCGGATCTCGAGGATGGGCATGGGAAAGGCTCCGGCGGCGGGCAAAAAAACCGGCCTAGATTAATCTATCCGAGGGTGTTGTCCTATAGACATACAGTACGTTAGTCCACAAACGCTTGATCTGGCCTCGCTTGATGCGTACCTTTGCCCGCTTTTCCGAATCCGTCCCCCCTTGGAGAGCGCCATGTCCGCTGATCTCGAGCATATCCGTCAAATCATGCGAGAGGCTGACTGCCTGTACACCGAAGCTGAAGTCGAGGCGGCCATCGCCCGCGTCGGTGCACACATCAATGAAGAACTGGCGGACAGCAACCCGGTGGTGTTCTGCGTGATGAACGGCGGGCTGATTTTCGCCGGCAAACTGCTGACCCATTTGCAGTTCCCGCTGGAGGCGTCCTATCTGCACGCCACCCGTTATCGCAACGAAACCAGCGGCGGCGAGCTGTTCTGGAAAGCCAAGCCGGAAGTTTCCTTCATCGACCGTGACGTGCTGATCATCGACGACATCCTTGATGAAGGTCACACCCTGGGCGCGATCATCGACTTCTGCAAACACGCCGGTGCCCGCAAAGTGCACACTGCCGTGCTGATCGACAAAGACCACGACCGCAAGGCCCGTCCAGACCTCAAGGCCGATTTCGTCGGTCTGCCGTGCATCGACCGCTACATCTTCGGTTACGGCATGGACTACAAAGGTTACTGGCGTAATGCTAACGGGATCTTTGCGGTTAAAGGAATGTAAGAACATGAGCGTGCCGAGCTTTCTGGATCAGACCTTGTTTACCGAGCTGGCCGGGAAAGCCGCGGCCAATCCTCGTGGGCGCCAGCATCACAATTTCCATCAGATGGAAGACGCTTGCCATCGCATGGCAGTGGGGTTGCAGCCGTCCACCTATGTCCCGCCTCACCGGCATCTGGGCGACAACAAGGCCGAAACCCTGTTGGTCCTCAAGGGGCGGCTGGGCGTGTTGATCTTTGACGAGACCGGCGCGGTGCTGAGCAAGACCGTGCTGCAGGCCGGTGGCGACTGTGTTGGCGTGGACCTGCCAACCGGTGTGTTCCACGGTTTGGTGGTGCTGGAGGCCGACAGCCTGATGTTCGAATGCAAGGCCGGTCCTTACCGCCCGGTCGGTGAGGGTGAGCTGGCGCATTGGGCGCCGCGCGAGGGCGAGCCCGGTGTTGCCGAGTATCAGGCGTGGATGCGCGCGCAGTTCGATTGATCTTCTACCCCCCTGTAGGAGCGAGCTTGCTCGCGATGAGCCCAAGGACACCGCGGGGCATCTGGTTTTCCGCGTTAACGTTGACGACCATCGCGAGCATGCTCGCTCCTACAGGGGGACGCGTTCACCCCTGGAGCCCGTCATGAACCTGTTGATCCGCTGCTGCGCCGCTCTGTTGCTGACCCTCAGCCTGCCCCTGGCCGCCGCGCCGGCGCCCATGCATGCGCAGTTCCTGCCGCCCGATGACCTGACCCTGCGTGACAGCGAGCCTGAGCAGCAGCAACTGATGCAGGTCACCGATTACTCGGTGGTGGTAGGCAGCCAGCGTCAATCCAGTCAACAGCCGATTCCGGTCACTTCACCGCTGATGATTCGGCTCAAGGGCAAATCCCTGAACAAGGGTGCCACCATCAGTCAGGTGCTGGTCAACTTCGATGGTGAAAGCAAAAGCCTGAAGAAGCCGGTCTTCGACGATAAGAGCAAGACCCTGACCCTTTATTACCCGCTGGCGCAATACCGGGTGGTGATCGATTTGTTGCGCAACGACACGGTGTATTGCCAGTTTCTCAGCTACGCCAATGGCCATGTCTGGGCCGATCTGCACACCGGCAGCACTCGTCCGCGTTGAGCCTTGAGCCCGCGCAGGGGTAAACTGCCCGCCCCGTGATATGTCTGCAAGCTGGAGTCGGTAATGCGTAAAGATAAAAAACAAGTGATTGGTGACGAGATCGGTGATGAGCAGATCAAGTTGTTCCTCGATTTCGAACCGGTCGACGCGACTTCTCCGTCCCTGCACAAACTGGTCAAAGCCTACCGTGGCCTGCGCATTGACGATTTCGCGCGTTTCCTGACGTTCTTCGTCGAAGCGGGTTACGACGTTGATGGCAAGGATGAACACGGCAAAACCTTCGTTGAACTGATCCAGGATCAGCGCAACGCGCCGGATTACATCGAGCTGATCGAAAAAGCTCGCGGCTGAGTAAATTTCAGCCATAAAAAAACGCCCCGCTCTCAGTGAGAACGGGGCGTTTTTCATAAGGCCGAATCAAGCGTAGCTTTCGGTCTCGCTGCTGGCTTCAACCAGTTCCAGGGCAACGTTGTTCTGCGTGTTGATCTTGCGATACAGCGCAGCGTCGGTTTCCAGGACCTTTTCCCTGGCAGGGAAGATCTCTGCCAGTTTGCTGGCCCATTCGCCCTTGGTTTTGCCCGGGAAGCATTTTTCGATCAGCTCAAGCATGATCGAAACGGTCACCGAGGCACCTGGCGAAGCGCCGAGCAGTGCCGCCAGGGAACCGTCCTTGGCCGCGACCAGTTCGGTACCGAATTGCAGGATGCCGCCTTTCTTCGGGTCTTTCTTGATGATCTGCACCCGTTGGCCGGCCACTTCCAGGCGCCAGTCTTCGGCTTTCGCCTCAGGGTAGAAGCGGCGCAGGGATTCCAGGCGCTGCTCCATCGATTGCATCACTTCGCTGACCAGGTACTTGGTCAGGTCCATGTTGTTTTTCGCCACGGACAGCATCGGGCCGATGTTGCCGGCGCGAACCGACATTGGCAGGTCCATGAAGGAACCGTGCTTGAGGAACTTGGTGGTGAAGCCGGCATAAGGTCCGAACAGCAGGGACTTCTTGCCTTCGACCACGCGGGTGTCCAGGTGCGGCACGGACATGGGCGGCGAACCTACGGCAGCCTGGCTGTAGACCTTGGCCTGGTGGTGCTTGACCACTTCCGGGTTGTCGCAACGCAGCCACTGGCCGCTGATCGGGAAGCCGCCGAAGCCTTTGCTTTCTTCGATGCCCGAAGCCTGCAGCAGCGGCAGTGCCGCACCGCCAGCGCCGAGGAAGACGAATTTGGCGTCGACTTCACGGGTGTTGCCGCTGTTGACGTCCTTGATGCTGACGGTCCAGCCGCCGTTGTTGCGCTTGAGGCCGGTCACGCGCTTGCAGTACTTGACCTGGGCATCGGGTGCGCTGGTCAGGTGCTTGAGCAACTGGTTGGTCAGAGCGCCGAAGTTGACGTCGGTACCATTGATCACGCGGGTCGCGGCGAGGGTTTCACCAGGATCGCGGCCAGGCATCATCAGCGGCATCCACTCGGCCATTTTGGCCTTGTCTTCGGTGTATTCCATGTCGGCGAAGGCGTGGTGCTTGCTCAGCACCTTGAAGCGTTCCTTGAGGAAGGACACGCCGCTGTCGCCCTGTACGAAACTCAGGTGTGGCACCGGGCTGATAAACGATTTGCACGAGCCGAACGTGCCTTTCCTGGTCAAATACGACCAGAACTGCTTCGACACCTCGAACTGGGTGTTGATGTGCACGGCTTTCTTGATGTCGACGGTGCCATCGGCGGCCTGTGGCGTGTAGTTGAGCTCACACAGCCCGGCGTGACCGGTACCGGCGTTGTTCCACGGGTTGGAACTCTCCGCGGCACCGGAATCCATCAGCTCGACGACTTCCAGCTTGATCGCGGGGTCGAGCTCTTTGAGCAGTACTGCAAGGGTGGCACTCATGATGCCGGCCCCAACCAGTACTACGTCGACTGCTTCGTTATGCGCCATTTAACGCGTCTCCAAAATCTGCAGCACCAAATTGTCGGCATGGCTGCCAGGCGTTCCGGGGCGAGTCAGTGATGCCCCTGGATCTCATGGCAGGATCGCCATGTCCGAATCTTCGCAATTTATCGCAACTTCGACGGACGCTACCTGCCGGGCCTATGAGCCATATGAACTCATTTCAGCGCGCGGGAGGCAATTCGACTTATGGTCGATACATCCGTTTGTGCAACCAAATCCGTAGCGGACAGGCTTCAGGCTCCGGTGTTCGAGGAATACTCGGTCCTGTGTCGTTGGGCTGTTGTAGACGCTAATGGTGCATGTTCAGACGCAAAACTATTCATTTGCTCGCCACACTCTTGTGAAGTTGTGAAAACCCGTTTTTTTCACGCTCTTTTGAAGACGTGAACCTCAAAAAGGGCTGTCCCAGCCTGGCACCGTGCCCGGGTGGATTGCCGCCGTGGGATACAGGGCAGGCAAAACGGGCAAACAGCTCAGTGACCGAGCGTAATGACAGCTCTGCAGATTCGCGAAAAGTGGAGGTTTTGCTCAACAAAACAGCAAGCGCGCCAGCTTCACTCGATCTGTGTGGGCGGCTCTCTGTGGGCGGTGCGGGGTGTCAATACAAGCGCATTGACGATGCTGCGAGGCCCGATCAGGAGACGTCCTTATAATCGGGGGGAGATTGTATCTAAGAAACGCAGGGAAATGGTCGTGTTTAATGACTTTTATTAGGTGTTTGGTCAGGTCGTCAGCAGTTGCTGTGCGCGAGACCGTGGTCGGTGCTGCTGCGAAACGACACGGACACCGGCGGGCAGCGGCTGATTCAGCCAGTTCAGGCGGATCTCTTCGATTTCAACCCAGCCGTCGCCCATGGGCTGGAGACTGCATTGCTTGAAGGCCTGGCAGTGGCCGTTGCGGTCGAGCAGGGCGAAGCAGCGATGCAGTGGGCGTGGCGCGAACAGAGAGATCAGATGGCGCATGGCGAAGTACCGTTTGGGTGACTGCCCAGAAGGTTGCCTGTAGGCCATTACGTGCAAGTGTATGGGGGGTGACATCTGTGTGACAGGAACCGCATGGTCAAAGGGTTTGTCAGAGATTTCATCAAACACTGTGCGGTGCTGGTTCCCCGCAGTGGCGCACCGCTATACTGCCGGCCTGTTTGTGCCTGATTCTGGAGAGAAGAGCATGTTGCAACGCCTGTTGTTCGGTTTGATCACTGTGACCAGTTTGACCCTGGTTGGCTGCGCCCACAGCCCGCAACAACTGAGCCCGGAACCCAAGCTGACGGCTCAACTGGCGCCCGTCGGCCACGGTCAGCCTGTAGTGGTGCGTGTGGTGGACGGACGTCCATCGCCAACGCTCGGCACCCGTGGTGGCCTGTACCCGGAGACCAGCGCGATTACCGTACAAGGCGCGCAGATCCTGCCGAAACTGCAGGCTCAGGCCGAAGCTGCCGTGCGCCTGTTGGGCTTCACCCCGACCGCCAATGCGGCGAACGCACCGCAAATCACCGTGACCCTGGCCGAGCTGAAGTATCAGTCGCCTAAAGAAGGCATGTACGTGACCGAAGCGACCATCGGCGCGACCTTCCGCTCCGATGTGCAGAACGCCAACCGTCGCTACAGCGGCCGTTATGGTGCGTCCCTGGACCAGCGCTTCGGTATGGCGCCGAACCAGGAAACCAACACCAAGCTGGTCAGCGATGTGCTCAGTGATGCATTGACCCGCCTGTTCAAGGACCCGACCGTGGGTCAGGTGCTCGGCGAGTAATGCGAGCCCCTGTAGGAGCGAGCCTGCTCGCGATGGTCGTTAACGATTACGCGGGAATCTGATACCCCGCGGCGTCTTCAAGTCTATCGCGAGCAGGCTCGCTCCCACAGGAGATCTGGGGTGTCAGGCGGCTTGCGAGTAAAAGTCCAGCACGCTCACGCCCGTCAGCAAATCCGCCTCTGGCAAATCCGCATGCTGGTGGCCACCGAGTGCGCAATACACCAGCCAATGACGATCCTGAACGTTGAAGGCGAGGCTGCCGACGAGGGCTTGTTGTTCTTCGCTGGGGGTGATGAGGTAAAGACGATCCTGGTTTTCGGCGTGGAGCATGACGTGATCCGTGTCGGTTTCGAGGCGCGCATGTTCGCCGATACAGATGACGAAGCCGTGACTCAGGACAGCCGTTGATCAAATGCTTCGTTATTTGTCGGAAACAGAGGGCAGGTGCCGACGCTTTCGGTAGAATCCGCGCCGCGGTCGCCGGCCCGGCACCTGCCATCTGTTTTACTTGAGGTTTGTGATGTCGCTGCACTTGATGACGCTGTTTACCGCCCATCCCGCCAAATTGATCAATCTGCTGGCCTTGCTCTTTGCCTTCCCGGGCGGCTGGTTGCTGCACGCCACCCGTCGCCGCGAACTGCGTGCGATGGCCAGTTTGCAGGCGCAGCGCCAGAGCAGCCCCAAGGTAGAGCCCACGCTGGACTGGGCGACCTTGCGCATGAACCGGTTTTTTTACATCTGCGGCTTTGCGTGCATGGGGATGGCGCTGCTGGTGTCGTGGATCAGCACTCAGGTCTGAGTAATCGCAAAACCTGTGGTGAACAGATACAAAAGCGGCGCCTCGAGGGCGCCGTTTTCACATTCGGCCGAAACCGCTTACAGCGGCAATCCTGCCTTCACCCGGTACTGATTGCGTACCGGCGTCGCATATTGAAGCACCAGGTATGGACGATGCTCTTCAGGGCAGGCGTCCAGGCGGCGTTGCCATTCTTCCTGGGCCTTGGCCAGTTCCTCCGCCGGGAACATTTCGGCGGCTTTCGGCACCTGCAACTGCGGATCGGCGTCTTTCCACTGTGCATAAGCCAGGTAATGCACGGGGAACAAGCGGTATCCACTGAGGATTTGCCTGTCCATCTCGATCGCCAATTGCTTGGTGTCTTCGAACAGTTCGCTGATCGGCGCGGCAAAGTTCACGTGCACTCGGCCCTTGTAGCCGGTGATGCCCTTGGCGATGCTCACGTCATCCTCGCCCGGCACCTTGGTGTAACTGCCGGTGGTGGCGCGAATGTAAAGCTCGCGGGCCTTGGCCTGATCGCATGGGTCGTATTCGTAGCTGATCGACACCGGGGTCAGGTTCAGCGACCGGATGACTTCGCCGAACGGCTCGTCCTTGCGGCTCATGTGGAACATCTTGAGGATTGCCGATTCGGTACGGTCGTCACCGTCCTTGGCGCGGCCTTCGGCCTGGGCGATCCAGATCGAGGCGCAATCGTTGCGGATCGAATGGTTGATGTACGCCGACAGTAATTGATAAGCCGCCATTTTCTCCCGGCGTCCGCTGATCGAGCGGTGCACGATAAAGCTCTTGTTCAGGCGCATCAGGTCGCTGACGAAAGGCTTTTGCAGCAGGTTGTCGCCAATGGCGATGCGTGGCGTCGGCAGGCCGGCGTGGTACACGGCATAGTTGACGAAGGCCGGGTCCATCACGATGTCGCGGTGATTGGCGATGAACAGGTAGGCGCTGCCGGACTTGAATTGCTCCACACCGGTATAGGTGACACCGTCGGTGGCGCGCTCGATGGTATGGTCGACGTAAACCTCGACTTTGTCCTGTAACGTGGCCACGGAGTTAATGCCGGCAAACTCACGGCGCAGCCGATGGGCTATAAGAGGTTTGAGTGCCCAGCCTAAAGCGCCGGCGAAACGCGGGAAGCGGAAGTGGGTGAGGATATCTAGAAACGCCTTGTCGCCAAGCAGCCGTGCCAGCACTGCCGGGACTTCGCTGTCGTCGTAAGGTCGGATGGCATCGAATTCGCCCATCATGCTCTCTTGTTAGAAACGGCTAGGGTAAGTAAAGGTTTTGATCGAAAAACCGGCGGGGCACGGTCTGAAAAAGTAGCCAGACAAAAATAGCCCTGCAAATAGACCGGCGATTATACGCACAAGTCACCTGGGAGACCGCGATGCTGGAAACTGCGCAATATGAATGTCCGTATTGTGGTGAGGAAGTCGAGACGACGCTGGATTTGTCCGGTGGCGATCAGACCTATATTGAAGACTGTCAGGTGTGCTGCCGGCCGATAACCTTCGTGTTGCAGGTTCATGAAGAGGAATGGCATCTCGACGTGTTCAGCGAAAACGAGTGAGGAGCGTGTATGCAGCGCATCTACGATCCGGAAAACCTGATGGAAGGCGAGTTGCTGCAGGGCATGCTCGCCAGCGAAGGCATCGAGGCGCATCTGGTGGGCCGTGATTTGCTCGGGGGCAGCGGCGAGTTGCCGATCTATGGCCTGCTCGGGCTGTCGGTCGATAACGACCAGGCCGAATACGCCCGCGAGCTGATCACTGCGTACAATGCCGCGCTGCCGCTGTCCGGCGATGAACCGGACAGCTTTCCCGGCACGCTGGTCTGTTAGGCTGGCGTTCGTTTGATCAAGAGCCGTGTTGCCCCATGTGTGGACGTTATGCCCTGTTTCGCTGGAACCCCGCCTTCGCGGCGCTGCCCGGTTTTCCCGCCGACCAGCAGGCGCAGTGGAACATTTCCCCCAATGATTCGGTGTTGATGCTGCGGGCCGGGCCTGACGGCCAGCGCACGCTGGCACGCGCGCGCTGGGGCCTGACGCCACCCTGGCTGACCGATTTGTCCCGCACGCCGGCCCACGCCCGCGCCGAAACCGTTGCCGAACAGCCAATGTTTCGCCAGGCCTTGCGCGAGCGCCGTTGCCTGTTGCCGGCCAATGGTTTCTACGAATGGCGCGGCACGACGCGCAAGCGCCCGTACTGGCTGACGCCGGGGGAGGGCTCGTCATTATTTTTTGCGGCGATCTGGGAGGCCTACCCGGTACAGGAGCAGGTGTGGCTGAGTACCGCGGTGATCACCCAACCGGCGGCGAGCCAGCGGCGGCCGTTGATTCTTGATGAGGCGGGGCAGGCCGTGTGGCTGGACCCCGAGACGCCGTTGCATGCTTTGCAAGCCTTGCTGGCCAGTGAGCCTGCCGCATTGCGCGAACGGGTTTTGGCCAACATGGTGAATGATCCGAAGCTCAATGGGCCGGAGTGTCTCACTCCGGGTTGAGTTATTGGGTGGCTGAACGACGATGTGAGCTTTGTCTGAATTGTGCGTCTTACGTCCATCGTATCTGGCGTCGATACATTTCCACGCCTAGGATACGCGGCATGTTTTCAGGGAGTTTTTTGATGAACAAGATTTTGGTTGTCAGTGTACTGAGCGCGGCGCTATTGCTCACCGGTTGCCAGTCGGTCAATACCACCAGTGGCGGCGCCGTGGGTGTGGAGCGCAAGCAGTACATGTTCAGCATGTTGTCCGCGCAAGAGGTCGACCAGATGTACGCCCAGTCCTATCAGAAGACAGTGGGCGAGGCGTCGAGCAAAGGTGTGCTGGACAAGACCAGCAATGAAGCCCGGCGGGTTCAGCTGATTGCCGACCGGCTGATTGCCCAGGCGCCGAACTTCCGTCCGGACGCGGCCCAGTGGAAGTGGGAAGTCAACCTGATCAAGAGCGATGAACTCAACGCGAACTGCGGTCCTGGCGGCAAGATCATCTTTTACACCGGGCTGATCGACAGCCTGCATCTGACCGACGATGAAATCGCCGCGATTATGGGCCATGAAATCGCCCACGCCCTGCGCGAGCACGGTCGTGAAGCGATGTCCAAGGCGTACGGCATGGAAATGGCGAAGCAGGGCGCGGGTGCGTTGTTCGGGTTGGGGCAGGACACACTGGCTCTGGCCGATACAGTGGCCAACTATGGCATGACCTTGCCCAACAGCCGCGCCAATGAAAACGAAGCGGACCTGATCGGTCTGGAACTGGCCGCCCGCGCCGGTTACAACCCGAATGCCGCGATTACCTTGTGGAACAAGATGACCAAGGCTTCGGAAGGTTCGCCACCGGAGTTCATGAGCACTCACCCGGCGTCGTCGAGCCGTATTGCGGCGTTGCAGGCGGCGATTCCGAAGGTCATGCCTTTGTATGAGCAGGCCAAGAAGTCCTGATAGTCATGTGCTGAGGCTGCTGGCCTCTTCGCGAGCAGGCTCGCTCCCACAGGGAAATGCATTCCAACTGTGGGAGCAAGCCTGCTCGAGATGAACGATAACGCGGTCTAACGACCTATCGGGTCAAACCCACCCGCTGCTCTGCATCGCCTTGTACACCGCGACAATCGCCAGGACGAAGAACGCCGACGCCGCCAGTCGACGGATCAGGGTCAGTGGCAATTTGTCCGCGGCAAAGTTACCGGCCAATACCACGGGCACGTTGGCAATCAGCATGCCGAGGGTGGTGCCGATGATCACCAGCCACAATTCCGGATACTGCGCAGCCAGCATCACGGTCGCGATCTGCGTCTTGTCGCCGATTTCCGCCAGGAAGAACGCGATCAGCGTGGTCAGGAACGGCCCGAACTTGCGGGCGGTGCTGGCCTCGTCGTCATCCATCTTGTCAGGGACCAGGGTCCACAGCGCCGTGGCGGCGAAGCTCGCGGCGAGGATCCAGTGCAGCATCGTGTCCGAGAAGAAACTCCCGACCCAGGCACCGACCGCACCGGCGGCCGCGTGGTTGGCCAGGGTCGCGGCGACGATACCGGCGATGATCGGCCAGGGCTTGCGGAAACGGGCAGCGAGAATGAGCGCGAGCAGTTGCGTCTTGTCGCCGATTTCGGCCAAGGCAACGATTGCGGTAGGTACGAGTAGTGAATCCAGCATCAGGGTTTTCCTAAGGGGCGGGTCGACACGGCTATGACACGTACAGCCTTCCCGCCCCGGGTAAGGTGTTCGTGTCATAGGTCTTGTCAAACCCTGCGATCCATCTGATGTGGATGCTTGGGTCGCATGCGCCATGGTCTTTTGACCAAGTATGTTGACGCATGCCGGACGAGCGTGGCGCTCGTGGGAGACTACTCCCCTAGGACGGAGCGGATTCTGCCTAGGCAGAATCCATTCGGCAAGCCTTCTTTTTCAAAAGAAGTTCTATCCGCGCTTGGCCCGGTAGATCCGAAAGCCCTGTCCTTCGGCCTTGATCGCACACACGCCAAGGTGCTCTTCGATCAGCGGTTGATACTTCAGGAAGCTGTTGGCGACCAAGCGCAGTTCGCCACCGTTTTTCAGATGTTTTGCCGCTTTTCGCAGCAAGTTTTCCGTTGCGAAATAGTCGGTGTGCACGCCGACATGGAACGGCGGGTTGCTCAGGATCGCACTCAAACCCATCGGCGCGGCATCGATGCCGTCACCGGTAATCACCTCGGCTTCCAGACCATTGGCGGCCAGGGTCAGACGACTGCTGGCAGCGGCAAAGGCATCCACGTCCAGCAAAGTGACCTGATTGTGCGGGTAACGACGCTTCACCGCCGCACCCAAAACCCCTGCGCCGCAGCCGAAATCGAGCAGGTGACCGCTGGGCAGTTTGTCCAGATGCTCCAGCAACAGCGCACTGCCGCGATCGAGGCGGCCATGGCTGAACACCCCCGGCAGGCTGATGACCTTCAACGGGCCTTCGGCCAGCGGCAGTTCGTAGGTCTGCGCCAGGCTTTCCAGCGGTTTGGCTTGCGGCGCGTTGGCCACGGTGACCAGCCAGAGCTGGCAGTGACGCGCGCTGTCGAGTTTGCGTGGCTTGCCGAACGGATTGAGTTGTTTGGCGGCACCTTCGATGCCGCTTTTTTTCTCTCCGACCAGGTACAGCTCGCGACCAGCCAGCCGCGAGGCGAGGGCGTTGAGGATGTAGTCGGTCAGGTCCTTGGCCTTGGGCAGGAAGACCACCGCTGTATCGAACTCGCGCTCGGGCGCGTTCACACCAAAATGGCTGCGCTCGGCGAAGCGGGCGTCCAGCGCGGCCTGATCGCCGGCGTGCCAGCACCAGCCATGAGCGTCGGGCAGGCGGCCCAGCAAGTCGTCGGCGGGCAAACCGGCCAACAACACCGAACCCTGGAATAACTCGGCCTGACGAAGCAGTACTTCACTGCGCGGATCCATAACTGCTCCCGTGGAAAAAAGTGCCGCAGTTTATCAACTGACGACCCGCAGCGCCTTACCGCTGAAGTATCCCAGTGCGTTTTCGGTCACTTGGCCAACGATTCGCTGGCGCGCTTCGCGGCTGCCCCAGGCGTTGTGCGGGGTGACGATCAGGCGCGGGATGTCGTGGGCCAGCAGCGGATTGCCATTGACGGGAGGCTCGACGCTCAGCACGTCAGTGGCGGCGCCCCCCAGATGTCCATTGCGCAAGGCGTCGGCCAGTGCCTGTTCATCAATCAATCCACCGCGTGCGGTGTTGACCACGAACGCGCCGGATTTCATTGAGGCCAGTTCGCGGGCACCGATGAAGTGGCGGGTATGTTCGTTGAGCGGGCAGTGCAGAGTCAGTGCGTCGATTTGCGGTAACAGTTCATCCAGCGGCAAGCGGTCCGGCCGGGCAGGGCGTCCGGGAATTTGCCCCAGCAGAACACGCATGCCGAAGGCTTCAGCCAGCCGTGCGACCGCGCCGCCCAATTCGCCATGACCGAGCAGGCCAAGGGTTTTGCCTTCGAGTTCGACGATCGGGTAATCCAGCAAGCAGAACTGTCTGGCCTGCTGCCAGCGGCCTTCGCCGACGGCTTTTTGATAATCGGCCAGGCGCGTGGCCAGATTGAGCAGCAGCATGATCGTGTGCTGCGCCACCGATGGCGTGCCGTAACCCTGGCAGTTACACACGGTAATTCCGTGGGCGCGGGCGGCGGCGAGGTCGACATTGTTGGTGCCGGTGGCGGTGATCAGGATCAGTTTGAGATCAGGGCTGGCGGCCATGGTGGCGGCATCGATCAGGATCTTGTTACTGATGGCGACGGTGGCGCCCTTGAGATGGTCGATGACTTGATCGGGCGAGGTCTGGGCGAACAGCTGCAAATCGCTGAAACAGTTGCGCAGCGGGGCAAGGTCAAGGTCGCCGAGGTCCAGGGACGGGTGGTCGAGGAATACGGCGCGGCGAGTGTTCGTCATCAACTGTACCTTTTGTGCAATGAACTGAAGGCGTAATCTGCCAGCCTACCAGATGAAATAAATAGTTACGCTTGGCCTGAAGGAGCCCCCATGTACTGGACCGAGTTCTTGACCGTTGCCCTGATTCACCTGCTGGCCGTGGCCAGCCCCGGCCCGGACTTTGCCGTGGTGGTGCGCGAAAGTGTTACCCACGGTCGTCGCGCTGGCACCTGGACCGCGTTGGGTGTGGGTACGGCGATTTTCCTGCACGTGGGTTACTCGCTGTTGGGTATCGGCCTGATCGTGTCCCAGTCGATCGTGCTGTTCAATGCCTTGAAGTGGGCGGCCGCCGCTTACCTGCTGTACATCGGTTACAAGGCGTTGCGCGCGCAACCGGCCAAGCCTGTGGCAGACGATCTGCACAAGGAAGCCGGGGAGCGCACCGCCCGTGGTGCCTTCACTTCGGGGTTCGTCACCAATGGTCTCAACCCGAAAGCCACCCTGTTCTTCCTGTCGTTGTTCACTGTGGTCATCAATCCGCAAACGCCACTGGCCGTGCAGGCCGGTTACGGGGTTTACCTGGCGGTGGCGACAGCGATCTGGTTCTGCCTGGTGGCGATGCTGTTCAGCCAGCAGCGCGTACGCGCCGGTTTCGCCCGCATGGGTCACTGGTTCGACCGGACCATGGGCGCGGTGCTGATTGCAATTGGCGTGAAGCTGGCTTTTACCGAGATGCATTGATTGCGTAGTGACTGCAGGCCGAGAATCCCTGTGGGTGATGGCGCAACGCTAGCATTCGTAGGGTTCTGCAAATCATTCCTTTGGCTGATTTGGCTGACCTTCAAGGGCACTACAGTGCGTACTTTCAGTCACGACCGTGCAGTCAGATTAAAGGGATTATTATGTTGCAGACTCGCGTTATCCCCCCGGCCGAAGGCGCTTACCAGTACCCGCTGTTGATCAAACGGCTGCTGATGTCCGGTGCCCGTTATGAGAAAACCCGCGAGATCATTTACCGCGACAAGTTGCGCTATAGCTACCCGACCCTGATCGAACGGGTAGCCCGCCTGGCCAACGTGCTGACTGCGGCCGGGGTCAAGCCCGGGGATGCCGTGGGTGTGATGGACTGGGACAGCCATCGTTACCTGGAATGCATGTTCGCCATCCCAATGATCGGCGCGGTGATCCACACCATCAACGTGCGCCTGTCGCCGGAACAGATCCTCTACACCATGAACCACGCCGAGGACCGCTTTGTGCTGGTCAACAGCGAGTTCGTCGGCCTTTACAAGGGCATCGAAGGGCATCTGACCACGGTCGACAAAACCCTGTTGCTGACTGACCTGCCGGAAAAAACCGCGGACCTGCCGAACCTCGTCGGCGAATACGAACAGCTGCTGGCCGCGGCGAGCCCGCAGTACGACTTTGAGGATTTCGACGAAAACTCGGTCGCGACCACGTTCTATACCACCGGCACCACCGGCAATCCCAAGGGCGTGTACTTCACCCATCGGCAACTGGTGCTGCACACCATGGGCGTGTCGACCATCATGGGCGCGATCGACAGCGTGCGCCTGCTGGGCACCAACGACGTGTACATGCCGATCACCCCGATGTTCCACGTCCACGCCTGGGGCTTGCCGTATGTGGCGACCATGCTCGGGCTCAAGCAGGTGTATCCCGGCCGCTATGACCCGGAGTACCTGGTGGAGTTGTGGCGCAAGGAGAAGGTCACGTTCTCCCATTGCGTACCGACCATTTTGCAGATGGTCCTCAATGCCAAGGCCGCGCAGAACGTCGACTTCGGCGGCTGGAAAATCGTCATCGGCGGCAGCGCCCTGAACCGCACGCTGTACGAGGCGGCCAAGGCCAAAGGCATTCAGTTGACCGCCGCCTACGGCATGTCGGAAACCGGGCCACTGGTGTCGTGCGCGCATTTGAACGACGAATTGATGGCGGGTACCGAAGACGAACGCACCACTTACCGGATCAAGGCCGGTGTGCCGGGGCCACTGGTGGAGGCGGCGATCGTCGACACCGAGGGCAACTTCCTGCCCGCCGACGGTGAGACCCAAGGCGAGCTGGTGTTACGCGCGCCATGGCTGACCGAGGGGTATCTCAATGAACCGCAGAAGGGCGCCGAGCTCTGGGCCGGAGGCTGGCTGCACACCGGTGACGTGGCGACCCTGGACAGCATGGGCGTGATCGACATTCGTGACCGGATCAAGGACGTGATCAAGACCGGTGGCGAGTGGATCTCCTCCCTGGACCTGGAGGACCTGATCAGCCGTCATGCGGCGGTACGCGAAGTAGCAGTGGTGGGGATCCCCGATCCGCAGTGGGGCGAGCGGCCGTTTGCCCTGCTGGTGATCCGTGAGGGACACGTAATCGGGGCGCGGGAACTCAAGGAACACCTCAAGCCGTTTGTGGAGCTGGGACACCTGAGCAAGTGGGCGATTCCGAGCCAGATCGCCCTTGTTACTGAAATTCCCAAGACCAGCGTTGGCAAACTCGACAAGAAGCGCATTCGTGTCGACATCAGCGAATGGCAAGCCACCAACAGTACCTTCCTCTCGACGCTTTAAGCGTCTCCTGGCGTGCCCGAAAGGGCACGCCGGCCCCACCAAGCAAGCGCTTGGCTTGTCAAATCGAATTTTTCAGCCATCCTTGCCGTGCCGACGGGTGTCGGACTGGCGAAAGGACTGTTCCAGAGTGGCTGGCAACTGCAAATCACACTTTAGAGGGATCAAGCGCTACTACCTGCTGGCTATAGTCTGCTCAAGGATTTTTAAGAACGGGGCAACCGCACGAACAGGGGCGATGCAACTTTGGAATGACTTTGGGATGCCATGGCTCCCGGTTATCCACAACGTTTTTAGAAGTGCTCTTGCCATAAAAATAAAATGCACATGGAGTAGCGTCGATGACATCAGTTAATCAGTTCTGGCGCCGGGCGAAACTGCCCCTGGCTGTCAGTCTTGCCTCTACGCTCGCCGGGCCAGCATTCGGCGTCAGTTTCAACGTCGGTGAAATCGAAGGTCAATTCGACTCATCCCTGTCGATCGGTGCCAGTTGGTCTACCGAAAGTGCCAACAAGAACCTCATCGGTGTCAACAACGGCGGCAAGGGCCTGTCCCAGACTTCTGATGACGGTCACCTGAACTTCAAGAGCGGGGAAACCTTCTCGAAGATCTTCAAGGGCATCCATGACCTTGAACTGAAATACGGCGATACCGGTGTTTTCGTCCGTGGCAAATACTGGTACGACTTCGAACTGAAGGACGAAAGCCGTCCGTTCAAGGACATCAGCGACGAGGGCCGCAAGGAAGGCGCCAAGTCCGCCGGCGGCCAGATCCTCGACGCCTTCGTCTACCACAACTACGCCATTGCCGATCAGCCAGGCTCCGTGCGTCTGGGCAAGCAGGTCGTGAGCTGGGGTGAAAGTACCTTCATCGGTGGTGGCATCAACTCGATCAACCCGATCGACGTCTCCGCGTTCCGCCGTCCAGGTGCCGAGATCAAGGAAGGCCTGATCCCGGTCAACATGTTCTATGTGTCCCAGAGCCTGACCGAAAACCTCTCGGCCGAAGCGTTCTACCAAATTGAATGGGACCAGACCGTCGTCGACAACTGCGGTACGTTCTTCTCCCAGCCGGACATCGTCGCCGACGGCTGCGACGACAACCTGCGTGTGCTGGCAAAGCGCTCGCAAATTCCGGCCGCTGCCCTGGTGCCTTTGGCCGCCAACGGCGTCGACGTCAACGAAGAAGGTGTTCTGGTGCGTCGTGGCCCCGATCGTGATGCTCGTGACAGTGGCCAGTGGGGCGCGTCCTTCAAGTACATGTTCGATCCGCTGGACACCGAGTTCGGCGCCTACTTCATGAACTACCACAGCCGTGCGCCGATCTTCAGCGCCACCGGTGCGCCGCAGTCGGTCTACAATACGGCAGCGGGACTCCAGCAACTGGGTGGCCAGATCGCTCGACTGGCGCCATTGCTGGTGGCGGGTAATTCGCAGTACTTCATCGAATACCCGGAAGACATCCGCCTCTACGGCCTGAGCTTCTCCACCACCCTGCCTACCGGTACGGCGTGGAGCGGTGAGATCAGTTACCGTCCGAACGCTCCGGTGCAGCTCAACTCCACCGATATCCTGTTCGCTGGTGTACGTCCGTTGGGCGGCGCTCTGAGCAACGCTTCGCTGCTCAACGGTGTACCTGGTCAGGACTTGCACGGGTATAACCGCAAGGAAATCACCCAGTTCCAGACCACCCTGACACATTTCTTCGATCAGGTCATGGGCGCCAGCCGCCTGACCCTGGTGGGCGAAGTGGGCGTGACCCACGTCGGCGGGCTGGAAAGTTCCTCCGATGTCCGTTATGGCCGTGACCCGGTCTACGGTCCAGGTGAGTTGCCAGCTACTGGTGGCCAGAATACCTGCGTGGCGCTCAACGCCAGCACTATCGGCGGGGCCGGCCCGGGTACTCCGACCAACAACCTCAGCCGCAACTGCACCGACGAAGGCTTCACCACCGCGACTTCGTGGGGCTACCGCGGTCGTGCCATCTGGGAATACAACGACGTGTTTGCCGGTGTGAACCTCAAGCCGAACGTTGCCTGGTCCCATGACGTGAGTGGTTACTCTCCTGGTCCTGGCGGCAACTTCGAGGAAGGCCGCAAGGCGGTGAGCCTGGGTGTCGACGCCGAATACCAGAACACCTACACCGCAAGCCTGGCCTACACCAATTTCTTCGACGGCAAGTACACCACCGTGGATGACCGTGACTTCGTTGCGCTCAGCCTCGGCGTGAACTTCTAAGCACAGTATTTTCAGGACGAACACACATATGAAAATAACAAAGAGTCTGTTCCACGCCGGTGTTCTGGGCCTTTCGCTGCTGGCGACCAGCGTCATCGCAGCGGTACCCCAGGCCGAGGCCGACAAGCTGGGCAAGAGCCTGACCCCGATGGGCGCCGAAATGGCGGGTAACGCCGACGGTTCGATCCCGGCCTGGAAGCCGATGGCGAAAAACGCCGGTACGGTCGACAGCAAAGGTTTCCTGTCCAATCCGTTCGCCAGCGAAAAACCGCTGTTCACCATCACGGCGCAGAACGTCGACCAGTACAAGGACAAGCTCGCCCCGGGCCAGTACGCGATGTTCAAGCGCTATCCGGAAACCTACAAGATGCCGGTCTATCCGTCCCATCGCGGTGCCACCGTGCCGGATGACGTGTTCGCCGCTATCAAGAAGAACGCAACCAACACCAAGCTGGTGTCCGGCGGCAACGGCCTGGAGAACTTTGAAACCGCCATTCCGTTCCCGATTCCGAAAAGCGGCGTTGAAGTCATCTGGAACCACATCACCCGTTATCGCGGTGGTAGCGTGACTCGCCTGGTAACTCAGGCCACGCCACAGCCGAACGGCTCGTTCAGCCTGGTGTACTTCCAGGACCAGTTCGTGTTCCGCGACAAGATGAAGGATTACGATCCGGCGAACCCGGGCAACATCCTGTTCTACTTCAAGCAGAAAGTGACTGCCCCGGCACGTCTGGCCGGTGGTGTGCTGCTGGTGCACGAAACCCTCGACCAGGTGAAAGAGCCGCGTTCGGCGTGGGTCTACAACGCCGGCCAGCGTCGTGTGCGTCGTGCGCCACAAGTGTCCTATGACGGCCCGGGTACCGCGGCCGATGGCCTGCGTACCTCCGATAACCTGGACATGTTCAACGGTGCACCGGATCGTTACGACTGGAAGCTCGAAGGCAAGAAAGAGATGTACATCGCCTCCGACGCCTACAAGCTCGACGACCCGAGCCTCAAGTACACTGACATCATCAAGGCCGGTCACATCAACCAGGACCTGGCTCGTTACGAGCTGCGCCGGGTGTGGCATGTGGTTGCCACCTTGAAGGAGGGTCAGCGTCACATCTACGCCAAGCGTGACTTCTACATCGACGAAGATACCTGGCAGGCAGCGGTCATCGACCATTACGACGGTCGTGGCCAACTGTGGCGCGTAGGGGAGGCACATGCCGAGAACTATTACGACAAACAAGTGCCGTGGTATGCCCTGGAAGCTCTGTATGACCTGCAATCGGGTCGTTACCTGGCGCTGGGCATGAAGAACGAAGAGAAGTCGGCTTATGACTTCGGCTTCACTGCCACCACCAGCGACTTCACCCCGGCCGCCCTGCGTCAGGATGGTGTTCGCTAAGGTGAGCTGAGTAGAGGCCGCACCCTCTGAAAACGCCCCGACTGGTTCGGGGCGTTTTTTTTTGTTTGTAGACTTTTTGTAGCCATTTGTAGCAATTGCCTTCATTCCCTATCCGTTTACGGCTAGTCTGCGGACATCTGCAACGCCGCCACCCGCATTTCAAACAAGAGCCGGCTATGACTGATTTGTCTACATCCCCAGGTTCTGCAAACATTGCCGTCGCGACACTCGACGGGCGCTTCTTCCGCCCGCCGTTGCCCGACGGCCATGTGCTGCGTCCACGTTTGTGCGAGCGCCTGAGTGCCGGGCTCGGTGGCAGGTTATTGCTGGTCAGCGCACCGGCAGGGTTCGGCAAGAGTTCGTTGGCGGTGGAATTCTGTCAGGGGTTGCCGGCGCACTGGCAAAGTCTCTGGCTGGGCTTGAGCCCGAGAGACAGTGACCCGGGGCGTTTTCTCGAACGCCTGCTGGAAGGCCTCCAGGACTACTTTCCGCACTTGGGCAGACAATCCCTCGGACTGTTGAAAATGCGCCAGCGCCATCAGCCGTTCGCGTTCGAAGAATGGCTCGACGGACTGCTTGACGAGTTGGCCGAGCACCTGTCCACCGCGACGCCATTGCTGCTGGTGCTGGATGATTACCATCTGGCCCAAGGGCCGGTGCTGGACCGTTGCCTGCAATTTTTCCTCAATCATCTTCCCGATGGCTTGCTGGTGATGGTCACCAGTCGCCAGCGCCCCGACTGGCATCTGGCACGGCTGCGGCTGTCGCGACAACTGCTTGAGTTGCATGAACAGGATCTGCGCCTGACTCACGACGAGGCCTTGAGCCTGCTCGACCGGCACAGCAGTTCCTTGCGCGGCGAGGCGCTGGAAAACCTGATCCAGCGCAGCGAAGGTTGGGTCGCGGGGTTGCGCTTCTGGCTGCTGGCCGCCTCGGAGGCGGGTACCGACGGCGCGCTGCCGCAATCGTTGCACGGCGGGGAAGGGCTGATCCGCGATTACCTGCTCGAAGAGGTCATCGATTGCCTGCCCGCCGAGGTCCAGTCGTTCCTCTATGACACGGCGCCCCAGGAACGCTTTTGCAGTGAACTGTGCGACGCCGTTCGCGATGCCCATGACAGCGGGGAGATCCTGCGCTTCCTGCTCGCCCACCAAGTGTTCCTGGTGCCGCTGGACGAACATGGCCACTGGTATCGTTACCACCACCTGTTTTCCGATCTGTTGCGCACGCGCCCGACCTCCCAGTCGATGGTGCCGGCCGCCAGCCTGCACCTGCGCGCCTGCCGCTGGTTCAATGCCCAGGGCCTGCTCGATGAGGCCGTGGAACAGGCCTTGCGTGCCGGTCACCTGGATGTCGCGGCGAACCTGGTGCAGAACCTTTCCGAAGAACAACTGCTGGCCGAGCAGAACGTCGGCATGTTGCTGCGCTGGAAAATGGACTTGCCTGACAGCTTGCTGATCAGCACGCCGCGACTGATTGTGTTGTATAGCTGGGCGCTGGGGATGGCTTGCCAACTGGATGCCGCCGAGGAGCTGGCCAGCCATTTGAGCCGCTTCCTGCCTGCTCCGTCGGCCACCGCCCAGAAGTCCATGCTGGCCCAATGGCTGGCGTTGAGCGGCATCATTGCCCGTGGGCGCGGCAACCGCGAACTGACGCTGCAGTACTGCGGCGAAGCATTGGAAAGTCTTCCGCCCAAGCGTTACGGCCAGCGCCTGATGTGCCTCTCGACCCTGTCCAACCTGGCCATTGCCGACGGTGATTTGTGGCGGGCACGAGGGCTTAACCGCGAATCGCTGGAGCTGGCACAACGGGTCGGCAACCCCTTGTTCGAAGCACTGGCGCACTACGATCGCGCCCGGGTGCTGCAAGCGCGCGGAGAAATCTGTCGGGCGCTGGAAGAGGTCCGTCAGGGAATGCAGCGTTTGCAGAGCTTGTCTGCGCAACGGCTGTATGCGGTTCGCGCCCGACTGACCTTGTACGAAGGCTTTTTGCTGGCCCTGCGCATGCAGCCGCAATTGGCGCGGGTGCGATTGCAGACCGGTTTGAGCGAGGCGCGCGCCTGTCGTGACATCAGCGTGCTGATCGGCCACTGCGTGATTGCCAGGCTGGAAGGCAGCAGCGGCGAGTTTGCCAAAGCCTTTGCCGAACTGGCCGAAGCCGAACGGCTGATGCACATCTGGGACGTGCCGCCGATCTACTACCTGGCCATGATCACCCTGGTCAAATGTGAGCTCTGGCTGGCCCAGGGGCGCACCGATCTGGCCGAAGCCTGGCTGGCGCGCTTGGGGCAGACCTATAACGGCGAAAACGCGGCCGCACCACCAGAGTTCCACCCGCAATTGCCGCTGCATATAGAATTGCAACAAGCCTTGCTCGACATCATCCAGGGCCAGCCGATGCTGGCCGAAGGGCGTTTGAATGCGCTGCTCGAACATGGCCAGCAAAGCGGTCGTCAGATGCTCAGTGTCATGGCGCTGACCCAGAAAGTGGCGTTGTTGTTGGGCAGCGGACGGGAACCGGAAGCACGCAAGGCGCTGGCCCAGGCGCTGGACGCCGCCGGCGGAGGGGTGCTGCAACCCTTCGAAGGTTTGTTGGCCGAGCAGCCGGACTGGCTGCGAGGGCAGCTTCAAAACTGTCCGCCGACCCCCGTTTCCCTGAGCCTCAGTGAAAAACTGCCGGCATTGGCCGCCCGTCCCGGACTGGAGTCCTGCGCGGCGGCGGAACAGCTCAGCACGCGGGAAATGGCGGTCCTGCGATTGATCGCCCAGGGCTGTTCGAACCAGGAAATCAGCGATCAGCTGTTTATTTCGCTGCACACGGTCAAGACCCACGCCAGCCACATCAACAGCAAGCTCGGGGTCGAGCGGCGTACGCAGGCGGTGGCGCGGGCCAAGGAATTGGGGGTGTTGGTGTAACGTGCAGCAGATCTTCTATTGTGGGGGGGCTGGTATTAGTGGCTCTGTGTTGCAGGAGGGGAGTTGTGATCAAAAAACGGGCCAGGTTTGAAAACATTGGCTGCAATCAGCCCGGGAGCGCCCCGCACTGTTCAATGCGGCCACTCTCGGTGCGACTCTCAATTTCTCCGTCTGGCCCAATGTAGATATCTGTGTTTGGCCATTTCGGTTTGATCCGTATGCAGTGTGATTTACCTCCGTTGCTCCAGTAAAACTCCATAAAAAATTTCGCGTCAGGGAAGATATGACCGGGGCCTCCAGTCACTTCACCGGGGTAAAGTTCTCCCTTTGAGATCTCGTGCTGAACATTCAGGATGTAGCCTAGGCGCCCTTGGCCTTTTTCAGAAAAGTAGAAGTTCACCTGAGGTGCGGCGAAGTACCAAAAGAGGATGGGTGCGAGCAGTAGAATGACCAAGCCACACCATGTAATCCTGGAATGGGGCTTACTTACAGATATGGTCACGAATACCATCCCCCCAGCTTCTGCGTGGTAAGCCTAAGACTTCATCCATCAGCATCTTCACGGTTATCCCGCCGTTCGGTTGAAGTCTGTAAAGGTTGATGCCAATGCTGATAGATACCCTGTCTCCGATGTCGTCCCACGCTCGCATCCCTTCGATGTCCTCCGACCGACGGGGACCCGGTCTTTTATCCCACTTTTGTATTTTACGGATGGAATCTGAGGCAATTTGTTCGACTCCAGCTCCATCCAAAAGGAGACTTTCGGAAAGTCCTCCCGCCATCCCTACGTACCCATAGTGCACGTTTGACCATATGTCGTAGAAGTAGTCGAACATGCCTTGCTTTTGCCAAGGTCCGCCAAACTGTAGCCCTATCATGACCTTGTGATCCCCGGGTCTGTTTTGACCTACACGCTCTGCCCAAAGAGCCATAGCTGCCACCTTATTTCCTGACTCAATTGCTTTGAAGTTGGGTGGGGAAAGGCGTGCGTACCAAGGTAGTTTTCTGAACCTCTTTTGTTCAGCATCAGCGTCAAAATTGTTGAGGCTCTTCATCTTCATCACGGACGGATGAGTAACATTGCGGTTCATTTCCCCGGCAATGTAGCTCGCTACTTCTTCCATCATGTCAGGGTCATTGCAAACGACAGGTCGTGTTTTCCTCTCAGCTAGTATCTGATCGCTTTGTAGAGATTCTGTCGTCGATGGTTGGTCAGAATGCCTTGTCGGATGAGCAACACCTTGAATGTGTCCGGAGCGTGTAGCGCGAGGCGAAGGTGCAGGAGCAATCAGTCGATTGGTACCTGGTGGGCAGCCGCAGTGAACTTCTGCTCCGTCGAGTACAGTTGGAACCCCATGCCATTTCATGGCGGGTAGGCTGTCAACGATAACGCCGTCTTTCCCGCATTTCTTACACGCAGTGGTCTTGTCCCCGAGTCGTAGCACAGCACGCCCTCCATGCGTCGCACAGGGCAAGCTACTGATACACACGGCTCCTGTGGTGGTCAGGTCGCCGTGCAATCCTTGACCTAACCCGTTAGCTGTTCCTCTTCCCATGATTCAGCCCTTGTGTTGATTGCAGGGGCGAGCACGCTAGGCTAGGCGGCACGGGAGTTAAATCAGACGTTTCCTTCAATGATGTAGGTAGATTCTGCAATCAGGCAGATGATAAGCGGCGGACGGCATCGGCGATGTCGGTGGGCTGTGCCAAAATAGACCATCCATTTTTCCAGGAACACCCATGGACGCTGTCAAACCTGCGCTTATCCGCGAAACCTTCCCCGTCGGCCCTTTGCAGTGCAACTGCACGATCATCGGCGATCCGATAACGAAAAAGGCCATCGTCGTCGATCCGGGTGGCAATCATGAGCTGATCCTGGCGCGTCTCGATGCATTGGGGCTGAAAGTGGTCAGCATCATTCACACCCATGCGCACCTCGATCATTTCCTGGCTTCCGGCCAACTCAAGGAAAAAACCGGCGCGACCCTGCATTTGCACAAGGAAGACCAGTTTCTGTGGGACAACCTGGAAATGCAGTGCCAGATGTTCGGCGTTCCTTATACCCCGGTGCCGTCCCCGGATCGCTGGCTGGCCGATGACGAAGAACTGGCCTGCGGCTGTGGCGTGGCGCTGCACACGCCAGGTCATACGCCGGGCTCCATGAGCTTCTGGTTTTCCGAGGCCAAGCTACTGATTGCCGGTGATACGCTGTTTCGTCGCGGCGTCGGGCGCACGGATTTGTGGGGCGGCGACCAGGCGACCATCGTGCGTTCGATCAAGCAGCGGCTGTACACCCTCGACGAAGACGCGACCGTGGTGACCGGGCATGGTCCGGATACCCTTCTGGGCGACGAAATGCGCGAGAACCCCTTTGTTCGGGGCTGATTTGTAACATTCGGAATTTTTACTGATTAACATGATCCAACGCCCGCAAAGGCTGATGCCTTGCCAACGTTGCACCACAGAATGCAAAAAAAAGTAGGAGCTTTACATGTTCACCACGCGTCGTTTGATGATTGTCGCTACAGCTGTGGCCGTTTTGTCCGGTTGTGCCTCGCCTAACCCTTACGGCGGTCAGGGTCAGACTCAGGGCCAGACGGATAGCGGCTCCGAAGGCATGAGCAAGACCGCGAAATACGGTGGCCTCGGCGCTCTGGCCGGTGCGCTGGCCGGTGCTGCGATCAACCACGATAACCGTGGCAAGGGCGCACTGATCGGTGCAGCGGTGGTCGGTGCTTCCGCCGCCGGCTACGGCTACTACGCCGATCAGCAAGAGAAAAAGCTGCGCGCCAGCATGGCCAACACCGGTGTTGAAGTGCAGCGCCAGGGCGACCAGATCAAGCTGATCATGCCGGGCAATATCACGTTCGCCACCGATTCGGCGAACATTGCCCCAGGTTTCTATCAGCCGCTGAACAACCTGGCGGGCTCGCTGAAAGAGTTCAACCAGAACCAGATCGAGATCGTCGGCTATACCGACAGCACCGGCAGCCGCCAGCACAACATGGACCTGTCCCAGCGTCGTGCCCAGAGCGTGGCAACCTACCTGACCTCGCAAGGTGTCAGCGGTGCCAACCTGAGCGCTCGCGGCGCCGGCCCGGATAGCCCGGTGGCCAGCAACGCTGACGTCAATGGCCGTGCGCAGAACCGTCGTGTAGAGGTCAACCTCAAGGCGATTCCTGGCCAGCAGTATGGTGGCCAGCAACAGCAGGGTACCGTTCAGCAATACCCATAACACCGCAAAACAAAAAATGTGGGAGTGAGCCTGCTCGCGATAGCGGACGGTCAGTCAACATCACTGTTGAATGTGACGGTCCTATCGCGAGCAGGCTCGCTCCCACATTGGTTTTTGGGTGTTACGCCTGTTAGTTGGCTTCTTTCACGGCGCTGAGAAACGCGCAGGTCCGTTCCTGCTGTGGATGTTCGAAGATCTGCTCCGGCGTGCCCTGCTCGTGAATCTGACCCTTGTAGAAGAAGCACACACGATCGGCGAACTCCCGGGCAAACCCCATCTGGTGCGTGACCATCAGCATGGTCAGGTTGTGTTCGGCGCCGAGCTTGCGGATAACGTTGAGCACTTCGCCGCACAGTTCCGGATCGAGCGCTGAGGTCACTTCGTCGAAGAGCATGACTTTGGGACGCATGGCCAACGCCCGGGCAATGGCCACCCGTTGTTGCTGACCACCGGACAGCTGTGAAGGGTAATGCCCCAGCTTGCTGCCCAGGCCCACCAGTTCCAGAAGGTCCGCCGCTCGTTCGCGTGCTTCGGCCGGCTTCATGCCCAGCACTTGCACCGGCGCCTCAATGACGTTTTGCAAGGCCGTCATGTGCGGAAACAGGTTGAAGCTCTGGAACACCATGCCGATCTTGCCGCGAACGCGACGGATATGCCTGTCGTTGGCAGGCACCAGCACGCCGTTGCGATTGGGCATGTGCGTCAACAAATCATCCTCGATGCGGATCAGTCCGTCATCGATGCCCTCAAGCGTCATCAACACCCGCAGCAGCGTGGATTTTCCCGAGCCGCTGGGGCCGATGATCGCGACTTTTTCGCCTGGAGTGACATCCAGGTTCAAGTGGTCGAGCACGGTGAAATTGCCGTAGCTCTTGGTGACGTCCTGGAAGCTGACAATCGGCTTGACCGGATTCGATTCAGGCATGGCACAGGCCCCTTGCGGATGCAGCGATGTCAGGTCGCCGCGCCGGGAAAGGTTGTTGGAGGTCGAGAGTGGAGAAATCATTAGCGTAGCTCCAGGCGCAGTTCGAGGCGCCGTACCAGATAAGCCAAAGCGATGCTCAGGGCGAGGAAAAACAGACCGACCATGGTGATCGGCTCCAGATAACGGAAGTTTTCGGAACCAATGTTCTTGGCTTGCTGCATGATCTCGACCACGGTAATGGCCGACAGCACCGGCGTGTCCTTGAGCATGGCCACCAGGTAATTTCCCAATGGCGGCAGGATCGGCCGCAGGGCCTGGGGCAGGATGATGTTGCGGTAGGCGCTGTACGGCGCGATGTTCAGCGCCGTAACGGCCTCCCACTGCGCCCGCGGCACGGCGTCGAGGCCGCCGCGGTAAACCTCGGCGATGTAGCAGGCGTAGTGCACACCGATGCCGATCACCCCCACCTGCATGGCTGTCATGCTCACGCCGTAATTGGGCAGCACGTAGTAGAGGAAATACACCTGGATCAGCAGCGGCGTGCTGCGGATGAATTCGATCACCCCGGCGGTCGGCCACGATAACCAGAACAGGCGACTGCGTCGGCCGATGGCCAGAAACAATCCCAGCACAATGGCGATCATGAAGCCGAGCAGGGTAATGCCCACGGTGTTCAGCGATGCCCGCAGCAAATCGGGCAGGATCTGCCAGGCATATGTCCAATCGAACAGGGTCATGACAGACCTCCACGCATCCGGCCGCGAGCCAAACGTCGCTCAACGCTGCGCATGCCGAGGTTGATCGCTTGAGCCAGAACGAAGTACATCACCAGCGCCAGGCTGAAGATTTCCAGGGTCTGGAAAGTGGCCTGGTCCAGTTGCCGGGCCCGGAAGCTGAGGTCCGACAGGGTGATCAGCGAGACCAGCGAAGTATTTTTCAGCAACTCGATCAGCAGGTTGGTGCCCGGTGGAATGGCCGCCAGCAACGCCTGGGGCAAAATGATTCGCCGAAAGCGCTTGTAGCCGCTGAAGTTCAATGCGGTCGCCGCTTCGTACTGACCTTTGGCAACGGAACTGATCGCACCGCGCATCACCTCCGCGCCGTAAGCGCCGATGTGCAGGCCGAGGCCGACAATGGCGACGCTGTAGGGGCTCAGTTCGAGATTGAACGGTGGTAGCGGCAACACGAAAAACAGCCAGAACAATTGCACCAGCAGCGACGTGCCGCGGAACACTTCAATGTAGGCGACCGAGAACCAGCTCAGCGGCCGCCACGGCGACATGCGCCCCAGCGCCGCCAGAATGGCCGCGACAATCGCCAGGATCGAGCCGAAGAAGGTCACCTGGAGCGTGACCCAGGCGCCTTGTATCAAAAGCGGAAGTAATTCACCCATTGTTCACACCTGCGTGGTTCAACATCCGGAGTCAGCAGGAAAATAGGCACCGCGCCAAAGCGCCATGCCTGTTTCGGCTATTGAGCGCAGAGCTCGGCAGCCGTTTTGCTGGTCACGTTGGATTTGTCAAAGCCGAACGGGGCGACCGTCTTGAGATGCTCTTCGGAGCCCAGCCACTTTTTCAGTTCGGCGTTGACCGCATCCCGCAGGTCCTTGTCTTCCGGGCGGAAGGCGAGGGCGCCGTAACCGGTATGCGACGGGTCATCCTTGAATTCGGTGACCGCTTCGACCTTTTCACCACCCTTGGCGGCCAGGCCTTTCATGGTCAGTTGGGTGCCTACGGCGGCATCGGCGCGACCGGCGCGCACGGCTTGCAACTGCGCGGTGGTGTCGGGCACCTGGAGGATTTGTGCGTCCTTCACCCCGGAGTCCCGCGCATATTTCAGGTTGACCGTGCCGGCCATGATCGCCAGTTTCACATCCGGGTTCCTGGCGATGTCTTCATAGCTGTGCAGGTTTTTCGGGTTGCCTTTGGCGGTCAGGAGGGCGTCGGGCAACTGGTATTGCGGATCGGTGAAGATGACTTGCTTGCAGCGTTCGGGCGTGATGTACATGCCCGCGGCAATCACGTCGAAACGACTGGCGCGCAGGCCCGGGATCAACGAGCCCCACTCGGTCAGCACGCCATCGACTTGCTTGATGCCCATTTTGGCGAAGATGACCTTGGCGATTTCCGGCGATTCACCGGTGACCCGGCCATCGGTCTCGGTAAAGGCGAACGGGGTTTCGTTGGCGTAGCCGATGCGGATGCTGCTGTTTTTCGTAATGGTTTCCAGCGTCGTGGCGTGGGCGCTGGTGGCCAGGCCGAATATCGCACAAGCCACGAACAGGTGACGCAAGACATGGGGAGTGCGGGGAATGGAATTGCTCATCGATAAAATCTCCTGTTTCTTGTGGACCCGTCTTTGACGGCTCTGTGGTAGGAGGCAGTGTGACAAGAGCAAAGCGTACGAGGGCTGGTCCACCTGTTGAGCCAAAGCGTGGAGAGACAGTTCCGGTACAGATCGATTGATTGTTGTTGGCGGCGGGTTCCCCAGCCTGTGCATCGACCTTGTACCGAGCATACAAAAGCACTGTGCAGGATTGCATTGCACTAGGACAATTGCTTTGCATGGTTTCTCGCGGGATGCTGTCGGCACTGGCAAACACGTGGGTTCGGCGCCGATGGACAAGTGGAAGGCAGCATTGGAAATCGCCCGCAGCGGCGAGTCGAAATACAAGATCCTGGTCCAGGCGATTGCCGACGATATCGAGCAGGGTGTGCTGGCCAATGATCAGCGGCTGCCACCGCAACGTAATGTCGCCGATGCCATGGGCATCAGTGTGCAAACCGTCACCAATGCCTACAAGGAGCTCGAGCGCCAGGGCCTGGTCAGGTGCGAGGTCGGGCGCGGCAGTTTTGTCTCGCGGCGAATGAGCGACCGGGTCGCCACTTATATTCTCGACAGCCCTGAACGGGCGCTGGTGGATTTTTCCATCACTCGGATCATGCACACTCGAGAGCATGACCAATTCTGGCGCGAAACCTGTCGCGAACTCAGCACCGAAGAGGATCAGCCCTGGATTCACGCGTTTCGCCCGATTGCCGGTTTCGAGTCGCACCGTGAAGCGGCGATGCACTGGATCGCACGGCAGGGCCTGCGGGTCGAACGCGACGACATCCTGATCACCAACGGCGCTGCCCACGCAATCTTTCTGGCCTTGGCATCCCTTGCCGGCCCGGATGATGTGGTGCTTTGCGAAGGGCTGACCGACCACGGTGTGATCGGCAACTCCCAAGTGCTCGGGTTTACCCTCAAGGGGCTGGAGATGGATCGATATGGCATCGATCCCGAGCATTTCGAGGACATGTGCAGCAACGAGCGCATCACCGCGCTGGTCTGTACGCCAAACCTGAACAACCCGACCACCAGCCTGATGCCGGACAGTCGTCGACGGGAAATTGCCGAGATCGCCCGGCGGTTTGGCGTGCACATTATCGAGGACGATGTGTACGGCCCTCTGCTGGACGAGCGCCGTGCGCCGCCGATCAGCCACTATTTGCCGGAACTGTCGTTCTATTGCACCAGCATGACCAAATCGGTGCTCACCGGTTTGCGCGTCGGTTATCTGGTGATGCCAAAGCGGCTGGCGTTGCGCACCGAAAGTATCTTGCGGGTCAACAGCTGGATGGCCACGCCCATGGTCGCGGAGATTGCCACGCGCTGGATTCGCGACGGGCGCGCCGACACCCTGGTGGACCTGCAACGCCAACTCTTGTCCGGTCGGCAAGCGATGGTCAGCGAGTACCTGGGCGAGTACCTGCTCGGCCAGCATCCCTATGCGTTGAGTGCCTGGGTCGGCATTCCTCCTCATTGGGAAGTCGACAGCCTGGTGCGGGCGCTGCGGCACAAGCACATTGCGGTCACTTCGCCCGACCCGTTTACGGTGCGTGGCACGCCCAGGCCCCGGGCCGTTCGGGTGTGTGTCGGTGCCGAATGCAGCGACGACGAAATGCGCGATGCGCTGATGGGCATGCGCGAAATCTTCGGTCAGTACCCGCAGATCCATGATTTCTGAGCGGGTAATCGGTGCAAAAAAGTTTGTCGACTAAATTGCCCTAGTACATTCATCGTGACAATCCAGCCCTCTTAGACTGCGCCCAATACCTCATTGGGATGCGGTCATGTCAGCGCTACAGCTCAACGATATTTACCTCGCCCGCCAGCGCATCGCAGCACTGGTCCGGTGTACGTCCATGGAGCATTCGCCCAGCCTGTCCCGGCGGCTGGGCGTGCCGGTGTACCTCAAGCTTGAATCCCAGCAAATCACCGGCAGCTTCAAGTTACGCGGCGCGAGCAATGCCGTGGCACAGCTCAGTGCCGAGCAAAGGGTGCGTGGCGTCGTCGCCGCGTCGACCGGCAATCATGGGCGGGCGCTCGCTTACGCCGCATCGCGCCAAGGCGTGAAGGCGACGATTTGCCTGTCGCATCTGGTGCCGGGCAACAAGGTACAGGCCATTCGCGATCTAGGCGCCGAAGTCTGTATCGTCGGCCAGTCCCAGGATGATGCCCAGCGTGAGGCCGAGCGGATTGCCTGTGAACATGGCGCGACGCTGCTGCCGCCGTTCGATCATCCGGCGATCATCGCCGGGCAGGGCACGCTGGGGCTGGAGATCCTTGAGCAGCAACCAGACGTCGCCCAGGTGCTGGTGCCGTTGTCCGGCGGCGGTCTGTTCGCCGGCGTGGCGCTGGCACTCAAAAGTGCCAATCCGCAGATCGTCACCCACGGCATCAGCATGCAGCGCGGCGCGGCCATGCACGCCAGCCTCGCGGCCGGGCGTCCGGTGGAAGTCGAAGAGCTGCCGACCTTGGCCGACTCGCTCGGTGGCGGCATCGGCCTGGACAACCGTTACACCTTTTCCATGACCCGCGATACCTGCGACCACCTGCATCTGCTCAGCGAAGCCTCCATTGCCAACGCCATCCGTCATGCCTACCGCGAAGAGCGCCTGGTGCTCGAAGGCGCGGCTGCGGTGGGGATCGGCGCGTTGCTTGAAGGCCTGATCGAGCCCCGTGGGCCGGTCGTGGTGGTGGTCAGCGGACGCAACGTCGATATCGATCAGCATCTACGCGTGCTGACAGGTGCCGATGCATGAATTCCCACAATAACGACTCAATGGAGTGCCGCGTTGATGAGTGAAATAACCTTGTTGAGCGAAGCGGATCTGCGTGCCTGCGTGGCGCTGGATTTGCCAAGCATTGAAGCCATCGAGCAAGCCTTCGTGCTGCTGGCCACCGCTGCCGTGGCCATGCCGCCGATCCTGCGCCTGGACATTCCTGAACATAACGGCGAAGTGGACGTGAAAACCGCCTACTTGCCGGGCCTGGAACGCTTTGCGATCAAGGTCAGCCCGGGTTTTTTCGACAATCCGAAACTCGGTTTGCCCAGCCTTAACGGCATGATGATGTTGCTGTCCGCTCGCACCGGTCTGCTGGATGCCCTGCTGCTGGACAACGGTTACCTGACCGCCGTGCGTACAGCGGCGGCCGGGGCCGTGGCGGCGCGGGCGCTGTCGCGAGAGGACAGCCGCAGTGTGGCGCTGATCGGTGCCGGTGAGCAGGCCGCGTTGCAGCTGCAAGCCCTGCGCCTGGTGCGGCCGATCGACAGCGTACGTGTCTGGGCGCGGGACTCCGCCAAGGCTCAGGCCTTTAGCGTCGAGCTGGCTCGGGACAGTGGCCTGGCAGTCAAACCGTGCGCGAGCATCGATGAGGCCATGGCCGATGTCGACATCGCGATCACCTGCACGCCGAGCCGCGAGCCGTTGATTGACGTGCACCATTTGCACCCTGGCCTGCACATCACCGCCATGGGTTCGGATGCCGAGCACAAAAACGAAATTTCCCCCCATGCGCTGGCGCAAGTCGACTGCTACGTGGCCGATCGTTTGAGCCAGACGCGCATCCTCGGCGAGTTGCATCACGCCCTCGCTGCGGGCGTCGTCAGCGACGAATCGGGCTTCGCAGAGCTCGGCCAGGTGCTGGCCGGCCAACGGCCCGGTCGCACGGACGCAACGCAGATCACCTTGTGCGATCTCACGGGCACCGGCGCCCAGGACACGGCCATGGCCAACCTGGCCTTCGAGCGTGCGCGCTCGGCGGGCAAAGGTTTTCAGTTCGGCAGTTAAACCGCTTTTTTCATCCGTGCGTCATTTATCAGAGGGCATGCGCATGTCTCAGATAGTCGTCAATCTTCCGTTCCAGCGGGAGGAATACGCCCAGCGTCTGGCCAAGGTGCGAGTGGCCATGCAGGCGCAGGGCATCGAGCTGTTGCTGGTCACCGATCCGTCGAACATGGCCTGGCTGACCGGCTATGACGGTTGGTCGTTCTACGTTCATCAATGCGTGCTGCTGGCGCTCGACGGCGAGCCCGTGTGGTTCGGTCGCGGGCAGGATGCCAACGGCGCCAGGCGCACGGTGTTCATGCAGCAAGAAAATATCGTCGGTTATCCGGACATCTATGTGCAGTCCCGGGAACGTCACCCGATGGATTACCTGTCGCGGGAAGTGATCAGCGCCCGGGGTTGGGATGCGTTGACCATTGGCGTGGAGATGGACAACTATTACTTCAGCGCCGCCGCGTTCCTGTCGCTGCAGAAAAACCTGCCAAAGGCTAAATTGATCGACTCGGTCGGGTTGGTGAACTGGCAGCGGGCGATCAAGTCGCCGCAGGAAATCGCCTACATGCGCATCGCCGCGCGCATCGTTGAAAACATGCACGGTCGAATCCTCGAGCGGATCGAGCCAGGCATGCGCAAGAATGAATTGGTGGCCGAGATCTACAGCAGCGGCATCCTCGGCGCCGACGGTCATGGCGGTGATTACCCGGCCATCGTGCCTCTGTTGCCCACCGGTGCCGATGCCAGCGCGCCGCACCTGACCTGGGACGATACGCCGTTCGAAAAGGGCGCCGGTACCTTCTTTGAAATCGCCGGTTGCTATAAGCGTTACCACTGCCCGTTGTCGCGCACGATCTACCTGGGCAAGCCGCCGCAGCATTTTCTCGATGGTGAAAAAGCCGTGGTCGAAGGCATCGCCGCCGGGCTTGAAGCGGCCAAGCCAGGCAACACCACCGGCGACATCGCGGTGGCGTTCTTCAAGGTGCTGGAGAAATTCGGCATCCACAAGGACAGCCGTTGCGGCTACCCGATCGGTATCAGCTACCCGCCGGATTGGGGCGAGCGCACCATGAGCCTGCGTCCCGGCGACACCAGCGTGTTGCAACCGGGCATGACGTTCCACTTCATGCCGGGCCTGTGGATGGACGACTGGGGGCTGGAGATCACCGAGAGCATTCTGATCACCGAAACCGGCGTCGAAACCTTGTGCAACGTGCCACGCCAACTGTTCGTGAAGGAATGAACCATGAGCGAATTGCCTGACAACCCGATCAGCGCCACGGTGGATTTTACCCGTGAAGGCGTGCAGCACGGTTTTCTCAAACTGCCGTATTCCCGGGACGACTCGGCCTGGGGGGCGGTGATGATTCCGCTTACGGTGATTCAACGCGGTGAGGGGCCGACTGCGTTGCTCACCGGTGGCAACCATGGCGACGAATACGAAGGGCCGGTGGCGCTGAGCAAGCTGGCCCAGGGGCTGAGCGCCGCCGAGGTCAGTGGGCGGGTGATCATTGTGCCGTTCATGAACACCCCGGCGTTTCATGCCGGGCGGCGCACGTCTCCGATCGACAAGGGCAACCTCAACCGCAGCTTTCCCGGCAAGCCGGACGGCACGGTGACCGAGAAAATCGCCGATTACTTCACGCGTACCTTGCTGCCGTTGGCCGACATCGTGCTGGACATTCACTCCGGCGGTCGCACCCTGGATTTCCTGCCGTTCGCCGCTTGTCATGTGCTGCCGGACAAACAGCAGCAGGCGCAATGCGAGGCCGGAATGCGTGCCTTCAATGCGCCATACAGCATGCGCATGCTGGAGCTCGATGCCGGGGCGATGTACGACACCGCCGCTGAGTCTCAAGGCAAAATCTTCGTCACGACGGAGTTGGGCGGCGGCGGTTCGTCGACGGCGCGCAGCGTGGCGATTGCCGAGCGTGGCGTGCGCAATCTGCTGGTGCATTCCGGGATTCTTGAGGGCGAGGTTCAGACAGCGCCCTCGATCATGCTCGACATGCCCGACGGCGATTGCTTCATCGCCAGCGAGCACGACGGCTTGTTGGAAATGTGCCGGGATCTGGGCGATAACGTGAACAAGGGCGACGTGATCGCCCGCGTCTACGACGCTACCCGCAGCGGCGTTGCTCCGGTGGAATACCGTGCGGCGCGCAGCGGTCTGCTGGCGGCGCGGCATTTTCCGGGGCTGGTGGGGTGTGGCGATACCATTGCAGTCATCGCCGATGTGTTGACCTGACCCAAACCCCCTGTGGGAGCGAGCCTGCTCGCGATAGTGCCAGCACATTCAATAGAGCCGTGACTGACATACCGCCATCGCGAGCAGGCTCGCTCCCGCAGGGTTCCCCGTACATTCAGGAGATTCTCGGCCCATGCACAAACTCGATCGCTATGACCTGAAAATCCTGCGAATCCTCGCTGAAGACGGGCGTATCACCAAATCGAGCCTGGCTGAGGCGATCAATCTGTCAGTGACCCCGGCCTGGGAGCGTGTGCGCAAGCTTGAAACCCTTGGCCTGATCAAGGGCTACCGCGCGCAGATCGACTGGAACGCAGTGTTCAAAAGTCAGCAAGTACTGGTGGAAATCACCCTGGCCCGGCACACCGCGCAGGACATGCGGCGTTTTGAACAGCGCATGAACGAGGCTGCCGAAGTGGCGTTCTGCTACGCCACCGGTGGTGGCGTCGATTACATGGCGATGATCCAGGCACCGGACATCGATCATTACCAGCGCTTCATCGACCAACTGCTGCTCGACGACCTGGGCATAGAACGCTATTTCACCTACATCGTCACCAAAACCATCAAGACCAGCGGCGCGTTGCCGTCCGAACTCTCTCAAGATTCCTGAGCACACTGAAAACCCCTGTGGGAGCTAGCCTGCTAGCGATGACGTCGGCACATCCAACATTGATGTGACTGAAAGGGCGCCATCGCTAGCAGGCTAGCTCCCACAATGGTTTTGCTCCAACCGAAAAATCCGCTGTTCACCCCCGCTCAATCAGAAAAAACCACCTGCCGCACCCCGTTCAAACGCCAAATTCTCAACGCCCGGCTGACCTAGCATGGTTCCACGCACACGGATTGGAGTGAACGCCATGACTTACAAACATCCACTGCTGTTCAAGGCACTTTGCTACGTTGATGGCCATTGGGTCCACAGCGACAGCGGTCACAGTATCGCCGTGCATAACCCGGCCGATCAAAAACTCATCGGCCATGTACCGATGCTCGATCAGCCGCAAATTGTCGCCGCCGTCGGTGCCGCGCACCGCGCGTTCGCCGATTGGCGCGAACAAAGCCTGGAGGCGCGCGGGGTGATTCTGCGGCGCTGGGCGGCATTGATTCTTGAGCATCAGGAAGACCTGGCGCGGATTCTCAGCCTGGAGCAGGGCAAGTCCCTGGCCGAGTCCCGCGGTGAAATCGCCTATGCGGCCAGCTTCATTCCCTGGTTCGCCGAGGAGGCGCGGCGCCTTTATGGGCAGAACATTCCCAGCCACATACCCGGCGCGCACCTGGGCACGGTCAAGGAACCGGTCGGCGTCTGCGCCTTGCTGACCCCATGGAACTTCCCCTCGGCGATGATCACCCGCAAAGCCGCCGCCGCCCTGGCTGCCGGCTGCACCGTGGTGATCAAACCCGCCCATGAAACGCCGTACTCGGCGTTCGCTTTGGCGCAACTCGCCGAGGAAGCGGGTTTCCCGGCCGGCGTATTCAATGTGGTGCTGGGCGAGCCGCAAATGGCCATGCAAACCCTGGTGCAGGACAGTCGCGTGCGCTCGGTGAGTTTCACCGGCTCGACTCGCGTGGGTAAGTTGGTGCTGCAAGCGGCGGCCGCGGATGTGAAGAAGGTCTCGCTGGAACTGGGCGGCAACGCACCGTTCATTGTCTGTGCGGATGCCGATCTCGGGCTGGCGGTAAAAGTCGCGGTTGCCGCCAAGTTTCAGACCTCCGGCCAGGATTGCTGCGCGGCCAACCGCATCATGGTCGACCGCTCGATCTACCCGGAATTTCTCAAGGGATTTGCCGCGGCGGTGCGGGAGCTGCGGGTCGGCCCGGCAATGCTGGGCGATCGGGAGCAGAACGTCGATATTGGCCCGTTGATGCATCAGGCGGCATTCGATATTACCGCCGAGCGCGTGGCCGATGCCTTGCAACAAGGGGCGCAACGACTGGTGGGGGGCGAAGCCCATGCGCTCGGCGGCCTGTTCTATCAGCCGACGGTGCTGGCCGACGTCACGCCGCAAATGCGCATCTACCGCGAAGAGAACTTCGCACCGATTGCCGGGGTGATGCCGTTCGACAGCCTCGATCATGCCGTCGAGATGGCCAACGACACCGAATACGGTCTGGCCGCCTACATTTGTTCCAATCGCCTGGACCTGATCTACCCACTGATTCGTCGTCTCGACCACGCGATGGTCGCGGTCAACGGCGTCAAGTTCACCGGCCATCCGATCCCGTTCGGTGGCATGAAAGCCTCGGGGCTGGGCCGTGAAGGCGGCACCGAGGGCTTCGAAGCCTTTGTCGAAACCAAATACTTCTGCCTGCACCATCAAGGCCAATTCTGAGGAGATCTACCATGAGCCAAGAATTCGACACCCTGTTCGAGCAAGACCGTGCGCATTTCATGCACCCTTCGACCCACGCCCATGATCACGCCAGCGGGGCACTCAAGGGGCGCATCATCAAGGGCGCATCGGGCATCCGCATTCGCGACCACGAAGGCCGCGAACTCATCGACGCCTTCGCCGGCCTGTATTGCGTGAACATCGGCTATGGTCGCACCGAAGTCGCCGACGCGATCTACAAGCAGGCCAAGGAACTGGCCTATTACCACACCTACATGGGGCATTCGACCGAAGCGATCATCGAACTGTCGAGCCGCATTATCGACTGGGCGCCGGAAGGCATGAAGAAGGTCTACTACGGCCTCTCCGGTTCCGACGCCAACGAAACCCAGATCAAACTGGTCCGCTACTACAACAACGTACTGGGGCGCCCGCAGAAGAAGAAAATCATCTCCCGCGATCGGGGGTATCACGGCTCGGGCATCATGACCGGCAGCCTGACCGGCCTGCCGAGCTTCCATCAGCATTTCGATCTGCCGGCCGAAGGCATCAAGCACACCGTGTGCCCCCACTGGTACCGCAAGGCGCCGGCCGGCATGGATGAAACCGCATTCGTGCGCTATTGCGCCGACGAACTGGAGAAAATGATCCTCGCCGAAGGCCCCGACACCGTGGCGGCGTTTATCGGCGAGCCGTTGATGGGCACGGGCGGCATCATCGTGCCTCCGGCGGGGTACTGGGCTGCCATTCAAGCAGTACTGAACAAATACGATGTGTTGCTGATCGCTGACGAAGTGGTCTGCGCTTTTGGTCGCCTCGGCTCGAAGATGGGCAGTCAACGATACGGCATGCGCCCGGACCTGATTACCACCGCCAAAGGCCTGACCAGTGCCTATGCACCATTGTCGGCAGTGATCGTCGGCGAAAAAGTCTGGGATGTCATCGAAAAGGCCTCCGAATCCCAAGGTGCCATGGGCCATGGCTGGACCTATTCCGGGCACCCGATCTGTGCCGCGGCGGCGCTGGCCAACCTCGATATTCTGGAACGGGAAAACCTCACGGCCAATGCCGAGAAGGTCGGCGGCTATCTCAACCGTCGGTTGCGCGAAAGCCTGGAAGGGCATCCGCTGGTGGGCGAAGTGCGCGGCGACGGCATGCTCGCAGCGGTTGAGTTCATGGCTGATCGCGAACAGCGCACACCGTTCGATGCAGCACTGAAAGTCGGCCCGAAAGTCTCGGCGGCTTGCCTTGAACGCGGCATGATTGCCCGAGCGATGCCCCATGGCGACATTCTTGGCTTCGCGCCGCCGCTGGTTCTCACCGAAGCAGAGGCGGACCTGATTGTTGGCATCACCAAGGACGCGATCGATCAGGTGGCCAGTGAGGTTTTGGGCTGATCATCTTGTGTTGCCTGTCCCGGCCCCATCGCGAGCAGGCTCGCTCCCACATTTGAAATGCACTCCCCTGTAGGAGCGAGCCCTGCTCGCGATGAGGACCTGACAGGCACCAGAAATACTGGATCAGAAATAAAAAAGCCCCCGGACAAGTGATTGTCCGGGGGCTTTTTGCAATGCGCGAAAGCTGCTTACTTCTTCAGGCCATAATGCTCATCGAGCATGCCCGGCGAGTTCGGGGCTTTTGGTGCGTAGTCGCGTGGCGGCTCCTGATCGCGCGGTGGCGTCAGGCGTTCACGGGGTGCCTGCGCCGCGTCGGCGTGCAGGGAGGCCAGCAGGCGTTGGCGAGTCTGTTCGTCCAGGGCCAGTCGGTTGGCGCCCTCGGCGAGATGGTCTTGCACTTCCTGATAGCTCTGAGTCAGTTTCTTGACCAGTGTCGCGGTGCTGTTGAAGTGGGTCACCACCTCGTTCTGATAACTGTCGAAACGTTCCTGAATATCGTCCAGCTGACGCTGCGTGCGGCTGGGCGCGGCGTTCGGCGCAACGCGAGCGATCAGGAACCCAATGGCGACACCCACAACCAGGGCAAGAGTCGGTAACAACCAAACTAAGAGCGAGTGTTCCACGAGTCCTTCCTCTATAAACGGCTTTGCTTTACGTTAACGGCTCGAACCTGCGCTGTATACCGCGATTCACTCGCAATGGACAGCCACAGACAATTTGCTAGACGAGCCGACCTGATCCGAGGTCACGGAGTTCCTTCCTTGCTGATGCGTGAAACCCCTGTAGTGATTGATGGCCCGGCGGGTCGACTGGAAGCACTGTACCTGGACAACGAGCAGCCGCGTGGCCTGGCGCTCATCTGCCATCCGAACCCGGTGCAGGGCGGCACCATGCTCAACAAAGTGGTCTCGACCCTGCAGCGCACTGCGCGTGATGCCGGTTTGATCACCCTGCGCTTCAACTATCGTGGCGTCGGCGCCAGCGAAGGTACACATGATATGGGCACAGGCGAAGTCGATGATGCCCAGGCGGTCGCCGAATGGTTCCGGGCCAGACACCCGCAATTGCCGCTGACTCTTTTCGGTTTCTCCTTCGGTGGATTTGTTGCAGCAAGTCTCGGCGGGCGTCTGGAAGCGCAGGGCGAGCCGCTCAAGCACCTGTTCATGGTTGCGCCGGCGGTCATGCGCCTGGGCGCTCAGGATCAGCTGCCGCAACAGGGCGAACTGACCCTGATCCAGCCGGAAACCGACGAAGTGATCGATCCGCAGCTTGTTTACGAATGGTCCGACAAGCTCGAACGCCCCCATGAGCTGCTGAAAGTGGCAGAATGCGGACACTTTTTTCATGGCAAGCTGACCGATCTCAAGGATCTGATCCTGCCGCGTCTCTCGAATTGATTGCAGTCTGACAAGCGATTACCCATGACGACTCGTACCCGTATCCTCACCGGCATCACCACCACCGGCACGCCGCACCTGGGCAACTACGCTGGCGCTATTCGCCCGGCGATCGTCGCCAGCCGTGACAGTAATGCCGATTCGTTCTACTTCCTGGCCGACTACCACGCCCTGATCAAGTGCGATGACCCGCTGCGCATCCAGCGCTCGCGTCTGGAAATCGCCGCGACCTGGCTGGCCGGTGGCCTGGATGTCGAGCGCGTGACCTTCTACCGCCAGTCCGACATCCCGGAAATCCCCGAGCTGACCTGGTTGCTGACCTGCGTTGCCGCCAAGGGTCTGCTCAACCGCGCCCACGCCTACAAGGCTTCGGTGGACAAGAACGTCGAGACCGGTGAAGACCCGGACGCCGGCATCACCATGGGCCTGTACAGCTACCCGGTGCTGATGGCCGCGGACATCCTGATGTTCAACGCGCACAAGGTGCCGGTCGGTCGTGACCAGATCCAGCACGTGGAAATGGCGCGGGACATCGGCCAGCGCTTCAATCATCTGTTTGGCCAGGGCAAAGAGTTCTTCACCATGCCCGAGGCATTGATCGAAGAGAGCGTCGCCACGTTGCCGGACCTGGATGGCCGCAAGATGTCGAAGAGCTACGACAACACCATCCCGCTGTTCAGCAGCGCCAAAGAGATGAAGGACGCGATTTCGCGGATCGTCACCGACTCCCGCGCGCCGGGCGAAGCCAAGGATCCGGACAACTCGCACCTGTTCACCCTGTTCCAGGCGTTCGCCACCCCGGCGCAAGCCGACGAGTTCCGCAGCGAACTGTTGCAGGGCCTGGGTTGGGGCGAGGCGAAGAGTCGCCTGTTCCAGCTGCTGGACAGCGAACTGGGCGAATCCCGCGAGCGTTATAACCAGCTGATCGAGCGTCCGGCGGATCTGGAAGACATCCTGCAACACGGCGCGAAAAAGGCCCGTTCGGTAGCGACACCCTTCCTCAACGAACTGCGTGAAGCGGTGGGCCTGCGCTCCTTCGTTGCCCAGGCTCAAGTGGCGGCGACCACGAGGAAGAAAGCCGTGAAGGCTGCACGTTTTGTCAGTTTCCGTGAAGACGACGGCAGTTTCCGCTTCCGTCTGCTGGCGGCCGATGGCGAACAACTGCTGCTGTCGCGCAACTTCGCCGACGGTAAAACCGCGGGGCAAGTGACCAAGCAGCTGCAAGCGGGCCAGGATCTGGACGTGCGCAGTGAAGAACTGGGCTTCAGCGTCTGGCTGGAAGGCCAGTGCGTTGCCGACAGCCCGGCCTTCGCCGACAGCGCCGCACGCGACGCGGCTATTGAAGCCTTGCGTATCGCCCTGACGCCTGTTCAGGAATAAACAACGGTTCGGCCCGACCAAGGGCCGATTGCCATTCCTCGGGGCCGTCGCTACAGTGTCGGCCCGTTTTTGTTGCCTTGCTAACGAATTATGACGCCCCTAGAACGATATCAAGCTGATCTGAAACGCCCGGAATTCTTCCATGACGCCGCACAGGAAACTGCCGTGCGTCATTTGCAGCGCCTGTACGATGACCTGGTCGCGGCCGAGCAAAACAAGCCGGGCCTGCTGGGCAAGTTGTTTGGCAAGAAGGATCAGACCCCGGTCAAGGGCCTGTATTTCTGGGGCGGCGTAGGTCGCGGCAAGACTTACCTGGTGGACACCTTCTTCGAAGCGCTGCCCTTCAAGGAAAAGACCCGTACGCACTTCCACCGCTTCATGAAGCGCGTGCACGAAGAGATGAAAACCCTGGGCGGCGAGAAAAACCCGCTGACCATCATCGCCAAGCGCTTCGCCACCGAAGCCCGGGTCATCTGCTTCGATGAATTCTTCGTTTCCGACATCACCGACGCCATGATCCTTGGCACCCTGATGGAAGAGCTGTTCAAGAACGGCGTGACCCTGGTCGCAACGTCGAACATCGTGCCGGACGGCCTGTACAAGGACGGTCTGCAACGCGCGCGCTTCCTGCCGGCCATTGCGCTGATCAAGCAGAACACCGAGATCGTCAACGTCGACAGCGGCGTCGACTATCGTCTGCGTCACCTCGAGCAAGCCGAGCTGTTCCACTATCCGCTCGACGAAGCCGCCAACGAAAGCCTGCGCAAGAGCTTCCGTGCGCTGACGCCGGAATGCACGGCAGCGGTCGAAAATGACGTGCTGATGATCGAAAACCGTGAAATCCGTGCCCTGCGCACCTGCGATGACGTGGCCTGGTTCAACTTCCGTGAACTGTGCGACGGCCCGCGCAGCCAGAACGACTACATCGAACTGGGCAAGATCTTCCACGCCGTATTGCTCAGCGATGTCGAGCAGATGAGCGTCACCACCGACGACATCGCCCGACGCTTCATCAACATGGTCGACGAGTTCTACGACCGTAACGTGAAGCTGATCATTTCCGCCGAAGTCGAGCTTAAAGACCTGTACACAGGTGGCCGCCTGAACTTCGAGTTCCAGCGTACCCTCAGCCGACTGCTGGAAATGCAATCCCACGAATTCCTGGCCCGGGCGCACAAGCCGTAGGACGATTCGGAAAATAAAAAAAGGCCTGCGATTGCAGGCCTTTTTTATGCGTTATAGGTTCACCAGGATCCCTGTGGGAGCGAGCCTGCTCGCGAAGGCGGTGGGTCAGTCACATTGATGCTGGATGTGCCGACGTCATCGCGAGCAGGCTCACTCCCACATGGGGTTTGTTTGAGGCTTGAGGCCTACGCCGCCTGCTGAAACTGCTGCCGATACTGATTCGGCGACAACTCCGTGTGCTGTCGGAACAGTCGGGCGAAGAAGCTCGCATCGTCATAGCCGACTTCATAGCTGATGGTCTTGATGCTCTTGCGGCTGCCGGACAGCAGGCCCTTGGCGGTTTCGATGCGCAGGCGTTGCAGGTAATGCAGGGGTTTGTCGCCGGTGGCGGTCTGGAAGCGGCGCATGAAGTTGCGGATGCTCATGCCGTGTTCGCGGGCGACGTCTTCGAAGCGGAACTTGTCGGCGAAGTGTTCTTCGAGCCAGTGCTGGATCTGCAGGATGATCACGTCCTGGTGCAGCTTCTGCCCACCAAAACCAATCCGTCCTGGCGAATAACTTCGCTGCACCTCATAGAGGATGTCTCGGGCTACGGCCTGGGACACGTTGGCGCCGCAGAAGCGCTCGATCAGGTAAATGTACAGGTCACAGGCCGAGGTGGTGCCGCCGGCGCAGTACAGGTTGTCGGCGTCGGTCAGGTGCTTGTCCTGATTGAGCTGGACTTGGGGGAAACGTTCGGCGAAGGCATTGAAGAAGCGCCAGTAGGTGGTCGCTTCCTTGCCATTGAGCAGCCCGGCTTCGGCCAGCCAGAAAACACCGGTGGCCTCGCCGCACAGTACGGCACCGCGTGCATGTTGCTGGCGCAGCCAGGGCAGGACTTGCGGGTAACGCTTGCAGAGGCTGTCGAAATCGTCCCAGAACGCGGGAAGAATGATGATGTCGGCGTTTTCCAGCCCGCCATCTACCGGAATCATCACATCACTGAAGGTGTTGACCGGTTTGCCATCGGGGCTGACCAGACGGGTTTCGAACGCCGGTGTCAGGCCCTGGCCCAGCTGTTTGCCGTAGCGCAGGCTGGCGAGGTGGAAGAAATCCTTGGCTTGCATGAGGGTGGAAGCGAAAACCCGGTCGATGGCCAGGATGCTGACGCGCCGCAGGGGCGTGGAGGCTTGGTTAGACATAATTCAACTTTATTTTTATAGGGGGAAGTGGTCACCAGACGGCTGGATCGTCTTATTTTTTGTCGGATGTGTCCAGTGTCCTGTATCGGAAGCGAGGCATAGTCTCTGAAGGTCAACTCCTTCTAAAAACAAAGAAAAGGTGCCGCATGATCCCCAGAACCCTGTTCAGTTCCGAGCACGAGCTATTCCGCGACAGCGTGCGAACGTTCCTCGAAAAGGAGGCGGTGCCGTTCCATGGGCAGTGGGAAAAACAAGGCTATATCGACCGCAAACTGTGGAACAAGGCAGGGGAGGCGGGGATGCTTTGCTCGCACTTGCCGGAAGAGTACGGCGGTCTGGGGGCGGACTTTCTCTACAGTGCGGTGGTGATCGAAGAAGTGGGGCGACTGGGTCTGACCGGCATCGGTTTTTCCCTGCACTCGGATATCGTGGCGCCGTACATCCTGCATTACGGCAGTGAAGCGCTGAAACAAAAGTACCTGCCGAAACTGGTGTCCGGCGAGATGGTTACCGCGATCGCCATGACCGAACCGGGTGCCGGTTCCGATCTGCAAGGGGTGAAAACCACGGCGGTGCTCGACGGCGATGAGTATGTGATCAACGGCTCCAAGACCTTTATCACTAACGGCTACCTGGCCGACCTGGTAATCGTCGTTGCCAAGACCGATCCGAAGGCTGGCGCGAAGGGCACCAGTCTGTTTCTGGTGGAAGCCGATACGCCGGGCTTCGACAAGGGCAAGCGCCTGGAGAAGGTCGGGATGAAAGCCCAGGACACCTCGGAGCTGTTCTTTCAGGACGTGCGTGTGCCCAAGGAAAACCTGTTGGGCCAGGCCGGGATGGGCTTTGCCTACCTGATGCAGGAGTTGCCTCAGGAGCGCCTCACGGTGGCCATTGGCGGGCTGGCTTCAGCGCAAGCGGCGCTGCAATGGACGCTGGACTACACCCGCGAGCGCAAGGCGTTCGGCAAGTCGATCGCGGATTTCCAGAATACCCGGTTCAAGCTGGCGGAGATGGCCACGGAAATCCAGATCGGCCGTGTCTTCGTCGACCGCTGTCTGGAACTGCACCTGCAAGGCAAGCTCGACGTGCCGACGGCGGCGATGGCCAAGTACTGGGGCACCGATCTGCAATGCAAGGTGCTCGACGAGTGTGTGCAGTTGCACGGTGGCTATGGGTTCATGTGGGAGTACCCGATCGCACGGGCATGGGCGGATGCGCGGGTGCAGCGGATCTATGCCGGGACCAATGAAATCATGAAGGAGATTATTGCGCGGTCGCTTTGATTTGCGGCGACTGATCGTCCGTCATCGCGAGCAGGCTCGCTCCTACAGGGATTGCGCTGTACCTGTGGGAGCGAGCTTGCTCGCGACTGGGTCTATGAATCAATCAAGGCGCCGGATTCGGATGATCCTTGTGAATCGCCTCGATCCCTTCCAGTACTTCCTCCGACAGCTTCAAGTCAAAACTGGCGATGTTGCTCTCCAGTTGCTCCATCGTCGTCGCGCCAATGATGTTGCTGGTCACGAAAGGCTGCTGCGTCACGAACGCCAGGGCCATTTGTGCCGGGTCCAGGCCGTGCTCGCGAGCCAGGGCCACGTAACGGCTGCAGGCAGCTTCCGACTGCGGGTTGAAATAGCGGCTGAAACGGCTGTAGAGGCTCAGGCGACCTTTTGGCGGGCGGGCGCCACCTTCGTACTTGCCTGACAGGAAACCGAACGCCAGCGGCGAATAGGCGAGCAGGCCGCATTGCTCGCGGATGGCGATTTCCGCCAGGCCGACTTCGAAGCTGCGGTTGAGCAGGTTATACGGGTTCTGGATCGACACGGCGCGCGGCCAGCCTCGGGCTTCGGCCAGGGCCAGGAAGCGCATGGTGCCCCACGGCGTTTCGTTGGACAGACCGATGTGGCGGATTTTGCCGGCGCGGACCTGCTCGTCCAGTGCTTCGAGGGTGTCTTCGAGCGGGGTCAGGTTGGCTTCGATCTTGTGCTTGTAGCCCAGCTGTCCGAAAAAGTTGGTGCTGCGCTCCGGCCAGTGCAATTGATACAGGTCGATGTAATCGGTCTGCAGGCGCTGGAGGCTGGCATCCACCGCCTCGGTGATGTGCTGGCGGTTGTGGCGCAGGTTTCTATCGCGGATGTAGTCGATGGTGTTACCGGGGCCGGCGATCTTGCTGGCCAGGATCCAGTCGGCGCGATCGCCGCGGCTTTTAAAGTAATTGCCGATGTAGCGTTCGGTGGTGGCGTAGGTTTCGGCCTTGGGCGGCACCGGGTACATTTCGGCGGTGTCGATGAAATTGATCCCGGCACGCTTGGCCCGCTCAATCTGGGCGAAAGCGTCTGCCTCGCTGTTTTGCTCGCCCCAGGTCATGGTTCCGAGGCAGAGGGCACTCACGTTCAGATTGGTCCGGCCTAGCTGGCGATAGTCCATCGGGTGCTCCTTGGGCAAAACAATCATAAAAGCAGGTTGAATTATTTTTCGCAATCTGCATAATTGCGCACCTCTTTCTGCAGTGGAAGTGATGCGCCGCCGCCGAAGAATCTTGCCGTTGAACGGACGCGCCGACCCGAGCCCCCGAAAGCGTCTGTATCCGGCTGCCTTTGACTTGTCAAAGTACGCACTATTCAGTAAGATCCGCCGTCTAATTTACAGGGCGGCCCCTGAGGCTATAAAGAATGAAAACTTTTACTGCTAAACCAGAAACAGTAAAGCGCGACTGGTTTGTCGTCGACGCTGCTGGTCAGACCCTGGGTCGTCTGGCCACCGAAATCGCGAGCCGTCTGCGTGGCAAGCACAAGCCTGAGTACACTCCTCACGTTGACACCGGCGACTACATCGTCGTAATCAACGCTGAGCAGATCCGTGTTACCGGTGCTAAAACCACTGACAAAATGTACTACTCCCACTCCGGTTTCCCGGGCGGCATCAAGTCGATCAACTTTGAAAAGCTGATCGCCAAGGCCCCTGAGCGCGTGATCGAGACCGCGGTTAAAGGCATGCTGCCTAAAAACCCACTGGGTCGCGACATGTACCGTAAGCTGAAAGTCTATGCGGGCGCTGCACACCCACATACTGCTCAGCAGCCCCAAGAACTGAAGTTTTAACGGAATAGTACATTATGTCGGCGACTCAAAATTACGGCACTGGCCGTCGCAAGACCGCAACCGCACGCGTTTTCCTGCGTCCGGGTACTGGTAACATCTCCATCAACAACCGTTCGCTGGATAACTTCTTCGGCCGCGAAACTGCCCGCATGGTAGTTCGTCAGCCGCTGGAGCTGACTGAGACTGTCGAGAAGTTCGACATCTACGTCACCGTGATCGGCGGTGGTGTGAGTGGTCAGGCTGGCGCAATCCGCCACGGCATCACTCGTGCTCTGATGGACTACGACGAGACTCTGCGCAGCGCCCTGCGTAAAGCCGGCTTCGTAACCCGCGATGCTCGTGAAGTTGAACGTAAGAAAGTCGGTCTGCGTAAAGCGCGTAAGCGTCCGCAGTACTCGAAGCGTTAATTCGCTTTCACGTTCAAAAAAGAACGCCCAGTTTCCTCGCGGAGCTGGGCGTTTTTTTATGTCTGCGATTTATCAAAGAATTGCGCTGTGACAACTTGCCACATCCGCAGACGCCCTATACTACAAGGCTTGGGGGTGATGGGCTCCGGTAATTACCTTGTCAGAATTGGGGCTTTTCATTACCATTCGGCAAAATTTTTATAAGTACATAGTTTTACTTAGTAGACGCCTGATTTAACAGGCCACAAAGCTGATGGGAGAGGACTGAATGAGCAATGACGGCGTGAATGCAGGCCGGCGTCGCTTCTTGGTAGCAGCCACATCCGTGGTGGGTGCTGCAGGAGCGGTGGGGGCTGCGGTCCCGTTCGTGGGGTCATGGTTTCCCAGTGCCAAGGCGAAAGCCGCAGGTGCACCGGTGAAAGTGAATGTCAGCAAGATCGAGCCAGGCCAGCAGATGATTGCTGAGTGGCGCGGCCAGCCGGTGTTCATCGTCCGCCGTACACCGGAAATCCTGGGGAATCTGAAGAAGATCGAAGGCCAGCTCGCTGACCCGACCTCCAAGAACTCGACACAACCGACTTATGTTGATCCGGAAACCCGTTCGATCAAACCCGAGGTCCTGCTGCTGATCGGTATCTGCACGCACCTGGGTTGCTCGCCGACCTTCCGTCCCGAAGTGGCACCCGCGGATCTGGGTAAAGACTGGGTAGGCGGCTATTTCTGTCCTTGCCACGGTTCTCACTACGATCTGGCTGGTCGCGTCTACAAGTCGCAGCCTGCGCCTTTGAACCTGCCAGTTCCCCCGCATTCCTATGAGACCGATGAAATTATTATCATTGGCGTCGATACGGAGAAAGCGTGATGAGCAAGTTCATGGATTGGGTTGATGCACGCTTTCCCGCCACCAAGATGTGGGAAGACCATCTCAGCAAGTATTACGCTCCGAAGAACTTCAACTTCTTCTACTTCTTTGGTTCCCTGGCATTGCTCGTTCTGGTCAACCAGATCGTTACCGGTGTCTGGCTGACCATGAGCTACAACCCGTCGGCGGAAGAGGCGTTCGCTTCCGTCGAATACATCATGCGTGACGTCGAGTACGGCTCGATCCTGCGTCTGCTGCACTCTACCGGCGCCTCGGCGTTCTTCATCGTGGTCTATCTGCACATGTTCCGTGGCTTGCTCTACGGTTCGTACCAGAAGCCGCGTGAGCTGGTGTGGGTCTTCGGCATGCTGATCTATCTGGCGCTGATGGCTGAAGCCTTCATGGGTTACCTGCTGCCGTGGGGTCAGATGTCCTACTGGGGTGCCCAGGTGATCATCTCGCTGTTCGGTGCGATCCCGGTCATCGGCAACGACCTGACCCAGTGGATTCGTGGTGACTACCTGATTTCCGGTATTACCCTGAACCGCTTCTTCGCCCTGCACGTGGTTGCTCTGCCGATCGTTATTCTGGGTCTGGTGGTGCTGCACATCCTGGCGTTGCACGAAGTCGGTTCGAACAACCCGGACGGCGTGGACATCAAGAAGCACAAGGACGAAAACGGCATACCGCTGGACGGCATTGCCTTCCACCCGTACTACACCGTGAAAGATATCGTCGGCGTGGTGGTGTTCCTGTTCATCTTCTGCTCGATCGTGTTCTTCTTCCCGGAAATGGGCGGCTACTTCCTCGAGAAGCCGAACTTTGAAGTGGCGAACGCCTTCAAGACCCCAGAGCACATCGCTCCGGTCTGGTACTTCACCCCGTTCTACGCCATCTTGCGTGCGATTCCGGACAAGCTCCTGGGCGTGATCGCCATGGGCGCGGCCATTGCTGTGCTGTTCGTCCTGCCGTGGCTGGACCGTAGCCCGGTCAAGTCGATGCGCTACAAGGGCTGGCTGAGCAAGATCTGGCTCTGGGTGTTCTGCATCTCGTTCGTGATCCTGGGCGTGCTGGGCGTATTGGCCCCAACCCCTGAGCGTACGTTGCTGTCGCAGGTATGTACCTTCCTGTACTTCGCCTACTTCATTCTGATGCCGTTCTACACCAGGCTCGAGAAGACCAAACCGGTTCCGGAAAGGGTGACTGGCTGATGAAAAAACTATTTGCTGTATTGATGCTTGCTGCACTGCCAGTGTTTGCTTTCGCAGCCGAACACGGTGGCCCCGAGCTGGAAAAAGTCGACATCGACGTTTCCGATAAAGCGGCCATGCAGGACGGCGCGCGTACGTTCGCCAACTACTGCATGGGTTGCCACAGTGCCAAGTTCCAACGCTATGAGCGTGTCGCCGACGACCTGGGCATTCCCCATGAGTTGATGCTGGAAAATCTGGTGTTCACTGGCGCCAAGATCGGCGACCACATGAGCATCGGCATGCAGCCGGCGGACGCCAAGGCCTGGTTTGGCGCAGCGCCGCCGGACCTGACCCTGGTTGCCCGTGTTCGCGGCACCGATTGGCTCTACGGTTACCTGAGGTCGTTCTACGAAGATCCTGCGCGCCCATGGGGCGTGAACAACAAGGTCTTCCCGAACGTGGGCATGCCTAACGTCCTGGCCGGCCTGCAAGGTCGCCAGGTGGTTGGTTGCAAACAGGTTCAGATCGTCGAAGACGGCAAGAAGCAATTCGATCCGTTGACCGGCACGCCATTGACTCACGAAGCGTGCGATCAGTTGACCATCGTGCCGAAAAGCGGTGCCCTGACTGCAGAGCAGTTCGATGAGAAGGTCAAGAATCTGGTAACCTTCCTGGCTTACTCGGCTAACCCGGTTAAGCTGCAACATCAGCGCATCGGTACATACGTATTGTTGTACCTGGCGTTCTTCTTCGTATTCGCTTACCTGCTCAAGCGCGAATACTGGAAAGACGTGCACTGATAAAGCTTCAAGCTATTGCTGTTAATCGCGCGCGCCCAAGGGCGCCTCTGAATATGTAGCGAAACTGGTGATCCAGTCGTTACGGGAGGCGCCCTCTGGGCGCGCTCGTTTTTGAGCTTTCGATAATTTCTACAAGCGAGGAGGATCGCCATGGGCGTGACCAATCGGTTGGCCTGTTACTCCGACCCCGCCGACCACTATTCCCACCGAGTGCGCATCGTACTGGCAGAGAAGGGTGTCAGCGCCGAGATCATTTACGTGGAGGCTGGTCGCCAGCCGCCTAAACTGATTGAAGTGAACCCTTACGGCAGTCTGCCCACGCTGGTCGATCGCGACCTGGCGTTGTGGGAGTCGACAGTGGTGATGGAATATCTGGATGAGCGTTACCCGCACCCGCCGCTACTGCCGGTTTATCCCGTGGCGCGTGCCAACAGTCGTCTGCTGATTCACCGCATTCAGCGCGACTGGTGTGGTCTGGTGGACCTGATTCTGGATTCGCGGACCAAGGAAGCGGCCCGTGCCGTGGCTCGAAAAGAGTTGCGCGAAAGCCTGACGGGTGTGTCGCCGCTGTTTGCCGACAAACCGTTTTTCCTCAGTGAGGAACAAAGTCTGGTGGATTGCTGCCTATTGCCAATACTCTGGCGATTGCCGATTCTGGGTATAGAACTGCCGCGGCCGGCCAAGCCGCTGCTTGATTATATGGAGCGTCAGTTTGCGCGTGAGGCTTTCCAGGCGAGTCTGTCTGGTGTCGAACGCGACATGCGCTAAGGCTTAAGGAGCCGCTATGAACTCCAGTCGACCTTATCTGGTCCGCGCGCTCTATGAGTGGATTGTGGACAACGATTGCACCCCGCACATGCTGGTCAATTCCGAGTATCCGTCGGTGCAGGTGCCTCAAGGGTTTGCCAGTGACGGACAGATCGTCCTGAACGTATCGCCACAAGCCGTGCGTCACTTGCACATGGATAACGAGGCGGTCAGTTTCGAGGGGCGCTTTGGTGGCGTGCCGCACACCTTGTACGTGCCCATTGCTTCGATCCTGGGTATCTACGCCCGGGAGAATGGCCAGGGCATGGTGTTCGATCTGGAGTCGCCCATGGGCGAGGACGACGAGATCGAACCGGATGACGATCTTCCGCCACCCGACAGTGAGCCACCGCGTCCAAGCGGTCGCCCCAGTCTGAAAGTGGTGAAATAAAAAAGGGTGATCCGCAAGGATCACCCTTTTTTTTCATCACCTTCAAACGATGTAGGAGCGAGCCTGCTCGCGATGGGCGTGAACGATGACGCGGGTTGTCTGAATGAGCGCATTCACCGGACGTTTTTCGCGAGCAGGCTCGCTCCTACAGGATGGGGTTCAGTCGATGTACTCGAACAGCTTCACAATCTTCTGTACGCCGGAAACGCCCTGTACCAGGTTGGTCGCCTGCGCTGCTTCCTGCTTGGTCAGCAGGCCCAGCAAGTAGACGATGCCGTTTTCAGTGACAACCTTGATGCGCGAACCAGGGATGTTCGCATCGGCGAGCATCTGGGCCTTGATCTTGGTGGTCAGCCAAGTGTCGTTCTGGCGTGCCAGCAACGAGGAGGGTGGCAGGATTTGCAGTTCGTTGTGCACCTGTTTCACGCGCTGGACAGCGGCGGCGGCCTGTTCGGCCTTGGCCTTGAGGTCTGCGCGTGGCGTTTGCCCGGCGAGCAGCACGACACCGTTGAAGCTGGTGACGACGATGTGCGAATCCTTGTCCAGGGCCGGGTCGGCCTTGGCGATGTTCACGCCGACCTTGGTGTCGATCAGGGAGTCGTCGATCTTGCTGCCCAGTGTGCGAGTGCCGCGGTCATCTTCAATCGGTGCTTCACGGCTGGCAGTCACCACCGAGGTGCAGCCACTGATGCCGAGGCACAGGGTCAAGGCCAGTAGGCCAAGGCGATTAGGGGTCATTCTTCACTCCCGAACAATTGGCTGTCGATCAAGTCGCAAAGGCAGTGGATCGCCAGCAGGTGGACTTCCTGAATACGAGCGGTGACGTTGGCCGGTACGCGAATCTCGACGTCCTCGGGCAATAGCAGCGACGCCATGCCGCCGCCATCACGTCCCGTCAATGCTACGACAATCATTTCGCGATCATGTGCGGCCTGGATCGCTTGAATTATGTTGGCCGAGTTGCCGCTGGTGGAGATAGCCAGCAACACATCGCCCGGTTGGCCGAGTGCACGGATCTGTTTGGAGAAGATTTCGTTGTAGCTGTAGTCGTTGGCGATCGAGGTGATCGTCGAGCTGTCGGTCGTCAGGGCGATGGCCGGCAGGCTCGGACGCTCGCGCTCGAAGCGATTGAGCAGTTCAGACGAGAAATGCTGGGCGTCGCCGGCAGAGCCACCGTTGCCGCAGGAAAGCATTTTGCCTTCGTTGAGCAGGGCATTGACCATGACCTGGCTGGCTTGCTCGATGTGCGGTGCAAGTACTTCCATCGCCTGTTGCTTGGTGTCGATACTGGCCTGAAAAAGCTGGCGAATTCGCGATTGCATGTCCATCTGTGTGACCTTAAGTAGCGCGGCTGTTCGGCACGTGAATGTGCAGCCCGCAAAGCAAAGAGCAAAAGTGTTGAGTGATAGTGTCCGGTTCGCAATGCCGGCGATCAGCCGTCGAAGGCATTCTGTAGCCAGTTCAATTGATCGAGGTTGCTGTCGATGGCAATCACGTCGAAGCGGCAAGGGGAATTGGCCCAGCGCGGCTCGCGCTGAAGAAAATATTGCGCGGCGAAAATCAGTTTTTGCCGTTTGCGCTCATCGATGCTATCGAGCGCGCCACCCCATTGAGTGTTTTTTCTGTAGCGGACTTCAACGAATACTACTGTATCGCCATCTAACATGACCAGATCAAGCTCGCCGCGTTTACACAACCAGTTCTGCGCCAGCAGGCGCAGACCCTGTTGTTGAAGATGCTCGAGCGCATGGCGCTCGGCATCCTTGCCGCTTTGCTGGCGTGACCTGTCGGGCATCAGCGAGCGGTGTCCGGCAGGCGCTGAACCTGGCCGTTGGCGAACTCGGCCCATGGCAACTGGCGCACGACCCGTTGGCTCTGAGACATGCCAAGGCTGCCCGACTCGCCGTCGATGCGGCTGTCCGGCAGGGACTTGAGCTGGCCCAGGCGAGGCGCCAGTCGATAGGCGTCCACGCCCATGGCATACAGGCGCCCCAGACTGCCGGCGGCTTGTGGCCATTGAGCAGTGACCTGGCGGCGCAGTGGGTCATTGGCGTCCAGCAACCATGGTGTCTCGCAGAAGCGAATGCCATTCATGTCGTTGTACTGGTTGACGTCACCGCTGGCGCTGAACACGTGGGAGGTGGCGTAGACCGGAACATCGCCTGCGTACTGGAAGTTCAGGGTCGGTTTGATCTGTTGGGCCTGTTGCGGTGTTGCGGCGAGGAAAATGAACTCGATGTCCTGGCGGCGCGATGGCTGGGCAGCGACTTGCGAGCCAACGGTGCTTTGCAGGCTCTTGGCGCGACCTTCGCTCTGGCGCAACTGGAACATGTCGGCAATCTGCTGGGCCAACTGGACCGGCTGGTCGACGCGCTCGGTAGCGACGATGGTGCCGCCATTGGCTTGCCAATCCTGGCTGAACGCCTTGAGCACGCGGTCGCCCCATTCACCTTTCGGCACCATGATGGCTGCGCGATGCAGGCCGTCGGCGCGAGCGCGGCGCGACACTTCGCGGGCTTCGTCTTCAGCGGCGAGGCCGAACTGGAACAGCTGCGCCGGGCCTTGATCGCCCTCGCTGTAATTGAGTGCCAGGGTAGTGATCGGCAGCTGCGGGCGAGTGCTCAGCTGTTTGACCAGCGGCTTCTCCAGCGGGCCGACGACCAGTTGCACGCCATCGGCCTGGGCCTTGCGGTAGAACTCGTCCATGGAAGTCAGGCGCGAGCTGTCATAGAACTCGATGGCCGGTGGTTTCTGCCCGGCCTGTTGGGCCTGGTAGTGAGCGGCCATGAAGCCGTCGCGCAGTGCTTTGCCAACCGAGGCCAGCTGGCCGTCCTGAGGCAGCAGCAGGGCGATCTTGCTCAGGGGCTGGCTGGCCAGCTCCTTGAGTTGGGTCAGTGGCTGCGGCAATTGAACGGCTGCCGGGTGCTTCGGGTTCTGTGCGCGCCAGTTGTCGATGGCCGCCTGTTGCTGCTCCAGGGTGCCGGCGGATTTCACGGCCAGCGCCAAGGCCATCCAGCCGCCGAGATCGTCGGTGGTGTTTGGTTGCAACTGATCGGTCGGCAGCGAAGCGATCAGAGTCCAGATGGCTTCGTGGTTTTTGCCCGCGGCTTCGCCTTCGAGCATCGGGGCGATGAAAATGCGCTGGCGAGCGGCGGCGAGGGTCTGGCCATCGGCTTCAAGTGCGCGGGCGTGAACGGTGCCGGTGCGGACCTGTTGTTCGTCGGGCAGTTCGCTCAAGTATTGCAGGCTTGGGTGGCTCAAGGCGGCCAATGCAGCCTTGGGCTGATTGCGGGTCATGGCCAGTTCAGCCGCCAGGGTGTTGGCGAAAACCTGCGGGCCCGGCTTGAGTTGTTCGACAGGAACCTGTTGCAGGATTTGCGCGGACTGGCCGGCATTGCCCTGGCGATAGGCCAGGTCGGCAGCGCTCAAGCGCAGCAGGGCGGCATCTTCCGGTGATTTGCTTTGGGAGGCCTTCTCGAGCAGTTGCTCGATACTGGCGTCCGGTGTCCGTGGAAGCTCGCCAAGGCTGGAGGAGGGCGAGCTGGCGCAAGCCGTCAACAAGGCAGCGAGGCAGAGGGCAGATAACAGCCGCAGGCAAGCGATCATGTAAGCGTTCCTGATACTCGATCAAATTAGCGTGGAATTGTACCCAAGCACTGGCCGGGGCGCGATGTTACTGGCGTGAATCGATCAATTTAGCTGGTGTAAATGTTGCTCCAGCGCACAAACAGTCGCCGATACCTCGTTTGCTTGCGGGTATCGTGAGTCTCGCTACGCGCTACAATGGCGACTTTTACCGATCATGAGGTGTGCGCTTTGACTGCTCCAGGTGCTTTGAATTCCGCTGCTGGCTCGCTTTATGTGGTGGCGACGCCCATCGGCAACCTGGATGACATCAGTGCGCGGGCGCTGAAGATTCTGCGTGAAGTGGCCCTGGTCGCTGCGGAAGACACCCGTCATTCCCAGCGCTTGATGCAGCACTTCGGCATCTCGACGCCATTGGCGGCCTGCCATGAGCACAACGAGCGGGATGAAGGTAGTCGCTTTATCACGCGCCTGCTTGCCGGTGACAACGTGGCGTTGATTTCCGATGCCGGGACGCCGCTGATTTCCGATCCGGGTTATCACCTGGTGCGGCAGGCCCGGGCAGCGGGCATTAATGTAGTACCGGTTCCGGGTGCCTGCGCATTGATTGCAGCGCTGTCGGCGGCGGGGCTGCCTTCCGATCGTTTCATTTTCGAAGGTTTTCTGCCGGCCAAGGCAGTGGGGCGGCGTGCGCGTCTGGAGCAGGTAAAGGAAGAACCTCGTACTTTGATCTTCTATGAGGCTCCGCATCGAATTCTGGAATGCCTGCAAGACATGGAGCTGGTGTTCGGCCCCGAGCGTCCGGCGCTGCTTGCCCGTGAGCTGACCAAGACGTTTGAGACCCTCAAGGGGCTGCCGCTGGCTGAGTTGCGCGAGTTCGTCGAGTCGGACAGCAACCAGCAGCGCGGCGAGTGCGTGGTACTGGTGGCTGGCTGGTCCGCGCCCGAGGAAGAGGGGGCCGTCAGCAGCGAAGCGATGCGCATCCTCAACCTGTTGCTCGAAGAAATGCCGCTCAAGCGTGCGGCGGCGTTGGCGGCGCAAATCACCGGCGAGCGAAAGAATGTGCTGTACCAGATCGCGCTGGATCAGCAAAAGGGCGAGTAAAACCCGACGCACAGGCGTGCTCAATGGCGCTTGGCGCTTGTTCTTCGGGCGCTGTGCCGGTAACCTTCGCGGCGGAGAGTCGATCGGACAGTCGCTGCCCTCTATGAAAATTAGGGGGGGGAGGAAAGTCCGGGCTCCATAGGGCGAAGTGCCAGGTAATGCCTGGGAGGCGCGAGCCTACGGAAAGTGCCACAGAAAATAACCGCCTAAGCGCTTCGGCGCCGGTAAGGGTGAAAAGGTGCGGTAAGAGCGCACCGCACGTCTGGCAACAGTTCGTGGCTAGGTAAACCCCACTTGGAGCAAGACCAAATAGGGTCCCAAGGCGTGGCCCGCGCTGGGACCGGGTAGGTTGCTAAAGATGTCCAGTGATGGCCATCGTAGACGAATGACTGTTCAAGACAGAACCCGGCTTACAGATCGACTCTCCACCTTTTTCTTTCCTCTGCTTGAATCATCGGGCAGGGGGTGGGTGATAGCAATTTCCCTCCTTACACATTCATCCGCAGAACCTCTTTTGTAATACCAAAAAAATCTTACTCTTAATAAATTACTTTAACTTTCGAACGCAGCCTTCTGTGCTGATTCAAGTTATCGGTCAGTTTCATCTGCCAGATTCTCGTTACCCCTCCGTTAATGCTCCTAAATCTCAGTTCTGTAAGGGTTTTCCTTTAATCCGCGCCTTGACGGTGTGGTGGGCGCATTCCTATAGTGTGCACAAGTGGCGGAAAGTGGCATGAAGTGGGTTTTTTGAACTCAAAACGCTAGAATTTGGAGAAACGCTGACGTGTTTCGCGGAGCCAACGCTATCAGTCTCGATGCAAAGGGCCGTCTCGCAATGCCGAGCCGGTACCGTGACGAGCTCGATTCGCGCAGCTCCGGTCAGTTGATCGTGACAATTGATGCCGTTGATCCTTGTTTATGTGTTTACCCGCTCGATGAGTGGGAAATTATTGAAACCAAACTGCGCGCATTGCCTTCGCTTCGCGAAGAGAACCGCCGCCTGCAACGTTTACTGATTGGTAATGCCGTCGACCTCGAGCTCGATGGCAGTGGTCGTTTTCTGGTTCCGCCGCGTCTTCGTGAATATGCCAAGTTGGATAAGCGCGCGATGTTGGTAGGCCAACTGAACAAGTTCCAACTGTGGGACGAAGATGCCTGGAACGCGGTTTCTGCCGCTGACCTGGCTGCCATTCAACAACCGGGCGCTATGCCTGATGAACTGCGTGATTTGATCCTGTGACTATTGATAGCGGCTTTAACCACATCACCGTACTGCTTGACGAAGCTGTCGAGGCTCTCGCCGTACGTCCTGATGGCTGCTATCTGGACGGCACGTTCGGGCGCGGCGGACACAGCCGGTTGATCCTCAGCCAGCTCGGTCCCGATGGTCGGTTGCTCGGATTCGATAAAGATCCACAAGCGATTGCCACCGGGCAGACGCTAGCGGCCGAAGACGGCCGCTTTGTCGTTGTGCAGCGCAGCTTTGCCGAGCTCGGTTCGGAAGTCGCCGAACGCGGTCTGGCCGGCAAGGTCAGCGGCGTTCTGCTGGATCTGGGCGTGTCTTCGCCACAGCTCGACGACCCTGAGCGCGGCTTCAGTTTCCTCAACGACGGTCCGCTGGACATGCGCATGGATCCGTCCCGTGGCATCAGCGCCGCCGAATTCGTCAACACCGCGCCCGTGGAAGAAATCGCCCGGGTGTTCAAGGAATACGGCGAAGAGCGTTTCTCCGGCCGCATGGCCCGTGCCGTGGCCGAGCGCCGCGACATCAAGCCATTCGAACGCACCGGTGACCTGGCAGAAGTCCTGAAGGTCGCCAACCCGGCGTGGGAAAAGGGCAAGAACCCTGCAACCCGCGCCTTCCAGGGGTTGCGTATTCACGTCAACAACGAACTGGGTGACCTGGAAACCGGCCTCGAAGCCGCGCTGGAATGCCTGGAAGTGGGCGGTCGCCTGGTGGTGATCAGCTTCCATTCGCTGGAAGACCGTATCGTCAAACTGTTCATGCGCAAGCTGGTCAAAGGCGAAGCCGACAACCTGCCGCGCAACCTGCCGGTTCGGCATGTCGCCTTCGAACCGAAAATCAAAATCCATGGCAAAGCGCAGACGGCCTCCGACGCCGAACTCAAAGCCAACCCACGTTCCCGTAGCGCTGTCATGCGTGTGGCGGAGAAGCTGCGGTGAGCAGGCTTTTCGCCAAGCCATTGCCCGGCGGAAGCTTCTTCATGCTGCTGCTGTTTGTCGGCGTGCTCATTTCGGCCATCGGCGTGTCCTACAGTGCCCACTGGAACCGTCAGCTATTGAATTCGCTGTACAACGAATTGAGCGTGCGCGACAAGGCGCAGGCGGAGTGGGGGCGGTTGATTCTGGAGCAGAGCACCTGGACCGCTCACAGCCGTATCGAAGTGCTGGCCACCGAGCAATTGAAAATGCACATCCCCGGTGCCGCTGACGTGAAGATGGTGGCGCCATGATGAAACTCGAAGGTGCACTCTTTCCCTGGCGGTTCCGCGTGGTGCTGGGTTTGCTCGGCATCATGGTGGCTGCGATTGCCTGGCGCATCATCGATTTGCAAGTGGTCGACCGTGCCTTCCTCAAAGGTCAGGGCGATGCCCGCAGTGTTCGTCATATTCCAATTCCGGCTCACCGTGGTCTGATCACCGACCGAAACGGCGAGCCTTTGGCCGTGAGTACGCCGGTCACCACCCTTTGGGCCAATGCCAAGGAAATGCAAACGGCCAAAGAGAAGTGGCCGGCACTGGCGGCAGCCTTGGGGCAGGACCCGAAAGCCCTGGCCGAACGTCTCGAAGCCCAGGCCAACAAAGAATTCATTTACCTGGTGCGCGGGTTGACCCCGGAGCAGGGCCAGGCTGTGCTCGACCTGAAGGTGCCGGGTGTCTATGGCATCGAAGAGTTCCGGCGGTTTTATCCTGCCGGTGAAGTCACTGCCCATATGGTCGGGTTTACCGACATCGACGATCATGGTCGTGAAGGCGTCGAACTGGCTTACGACGAATGGCTGGCCGGGGTCCCCGGCAAGCGTCAGGTGATCAAGGACCGGCGCGGCCGGCTGATCAAGGATGTGCAGGTCACCAAAAACGCCAAGGCCGGTAAGCCCTTGGCGTTGTCCATTGACCTGCGCCTGCAATACCTGGCCAACCGCGAACTGCGCAACGCGATCATCGAGAACGGTGCCAAGGCCGGTAGCCTGGTGATCATGGATGTGAAGACCGGCGAGATTCTCGCCATGGTCAACCAGCCGACCTACAACCCGAACAACCGTCGCAACCTGCAGCCGGCGATGATGCGTAACCGCGCGATGATCGACGTGTTCGAGCCGGGTTCGACCATGAAGGCGATCTCGATGGCCGCGGCCATCGAAACCGGGCGCTGGAAACCGACCGATACCGTCGAGGTGTATCCGGGCTCCTTGCAGATTGGCAAGTACACCATCAAGGACGTATCCAAGAGCGAAGGTCCAGTGCTCGACCTGGCCGGCATCCTGATCAATTCCAGTAACGTCGGCATGAGCAAGATCGCGTTCGATATCGGCGGCGAGACGATTTTCCGCCTCGCCCAGAAAGTCGGTCTTGGCCAGGATACCGGCCTCGGCTTCCCGGGTGAGCGTGTCGGCAACCTGCCGAACTACCGCGATTGGCGCAAGGCTGAAACCGCCACGCTGTCCTACGGCTACGGTGTTTCCGTGACGGCGATCCAGTTGGTCCACGCCTTCTCGGCCCTGGCCAACAACGGTCGCCTTGCACCGCTGACGCTGATCAAAACCGACAAGGCGCCGCAGACCACCCAGGTGCTGCCGGAAGCCGTCGCGAAAACCATGCAAGGCATGCTGCAACAAGTGATCGAAGCCCCGCGCGGTGTATTCCGTGCGCAGGTGCCGGCGTATCACGTGGGTGGCAAGTCGGGAACTGCGCGTAAAACCTCGGTCGGCACCAAGGGTTATGCCGAGAACTCCTACCGTTCGTTGTTCGCCGGTTTCGGTCCGATGAGCGATCCGCGTTACGCCATAGTGGTGGTAATCGACGAGCCGACCAAGGCCGGTTACTTCGGCGGCCTGGTTTCCGCGCCGGTGTTCAGCCGTGTGATGTCGGGCACCCTGCGTCTGATGAACATTACACCGGACAACCTGCCACCTACTCAACAAGCGAACGCAACACCGGTCGTTCCGCTGAAAGCCAATGGAGGGCGCGGCTGATGTCTCTGAGCCTGAACAAGATTTTCCCTCACGCCGGTCACGATCTGCTGATTCGCGAGCTCGCCCTGGACAGCCGCAAAGTGCGCGCGGGCGATCTGTTCCTCGCCGTGCCGGGCGGGAAGTTCGATGGACGCGCGCATATTGCCGACGCTTTGCAGCGCGGAGCTGCCGCGGTGGCCTATGAAGTAGAAGGCGCCACGGTCCTGCCGATCACTGAAGTGCCGCTGATTCCGGTCAAAGGTCTGGCGGCTCAGCTGTCGGACATCGCCGGGCGTTTTTATGGCGAGCCAAGCCATCACCTGAACCTGGTGGGCGTGACCGGCACCAACGGCAAGACCAGCGTGACTCAATTGGTTGCCCAGGCACTGGACCTGCTCGGCCAGCACTGCGGCCTGGTCGGCACGCTCGGTTCCGGTTTCTACGGCGCGCTGGAAAGCGGCCTGCATACCACGCCGAATCCGATTGCCGTGCAAGCGACCCTGGCAGACCTGAAAAAGGCCGGGGCCAAAGCCGTGGCGATGGAAGTGTCTTCCCATGGTCTGGACCAGGGTCGCGTGACTGCACTGGCGTTCGATGTGGCAGTGATGACCAACCTGTCCCGCGATCATCTGGATTACCACGGCACCATGCGGGCTTACGGCGAAGCCAAGGGCAAGCTGTTTGCCTGGAATGACTTGAAATGTCGTGTGGTCAACCTCGACGACGAGTTTGGCCGGCAACTGGCTGCCGACAAGCTTGAATCGCGATTGATCACCTACAGCCTGGAAGACTCCAGTGCTTATCTGTATTGCCGCCAGGCGCAATTCGACGACGAAGGCGTGCGCGCCACGCTGGTCACGCCACAGGGCGAGCACCACTTGCGCAGCACCTTGCTCGGTCGCTTCAACCTGAGCAATGTCCTGGCGGCGGTCGGCGCGTTGCTCGGTCTGGATTACGCCCTGGACGAAATTCTCGAGGTGCTGCCGAAGCTGGAAGGCCCTGCCGGTCGCATGCAGCGTCTGGGCGGAGGCTCGCAGCCGCTGGTGGTGGTCGATTACGCCCACACCCCGGATGCCCTGGAAAAAGTACTGCTGGCCCTGCGTCCACACGCCAAGGGCCGGTTGCTGTGCCTGTTCGGCTGTGGCGGCGACCGCGATCGCGGCAAGCGACCATTGATGGCCGAAGTGGTCGAGCGCCTGGCCGATGGCGTGCTGGTCACCGACGACAACCCGCGTACTGAGGACCCAGCAGTGATTTTCGATGACATCCGTGCCGGTTTCACGGCTGTGGATAAAGTGGAATTCATTGCCGGCCGTGGTCAGGCGATTGCCCGGTTGATCGCCAGTGCCTCGGTGGATGACGTGATTGTCCTGGCCGGTAAAGGTCATGAGGACTATCAGGAAATCAACGGCGAACGCCATGCCTTTTCCGATCTGGTCGAGGCCGATCATGCCTTGACTGCGTGGGAGGTGGCCCATGCTTAAGGCATTGAAACTGAGTGAACTGACCGGTGCGCTGAATGCTCGCCTGCTGTCCGCCGATGCCAGCTTTGACGGTGTCAGCATCGACAGTCGTGCAATCAAGCCGGGTCAACTGTTTATCGCGTTGGCCGGTCCGCGCTTCGATGGTCATGATTATCTCAATGAAGTCGCCGCCAAGGGCGCCGTGGCTGCGCTGGTCGAGCGTGAAGTCGCCGGCAGCACGCTGCCGCAGTTGCTGGTCAGCGACACCCGCCAGGCCCTGGGCCAGTTGGGCGCACTGAATCGCGCCGCCTACACCCATCCGGTCGCGGCCGTCACCGGCTCCAGCGGCAAGACCACGGTCAAGGAGATGCTTGCGAGCATCCTGCGTACGCGCGGCGCAGTACTCGCCACCCGTGGCAACCTGAACAACGATCTCGGCGTGCCTTTGACCTTGCTCGAACTGGCGCCGGAACACTCCGCTGCCGTGATCGAACTGGGTGCTTCGCGCCTGGGTGAAATTGCCTACACCGTCGGCCTTACCAGGCCGCACGTGGCCATTCTCAACAATGCCGGGACCGCCCACGTCGGCGAGTTCGGCGGTCCGGAAAAAATCGTCGAAGCCAAGGGCGAGATCATCGAAGGGCTGGATGCCGATGGCGTCGCCGTTCTCAATCTCGACGACAAGGCATTCGGTATCTGGAAGGCCCGCGCCGGTGACCGCAAAGTGCTGACGTTTGCGTTGAGCAATTCGAGCGCCGATTTCCATGCCAGTGACCTGGCCACCGATGCCCGCGGCTGCCCGGCGTTCAACCTGCACTGCCCTGAAGGTGTGGAGCGCGTGCAACTGAACCTGCTCGGCACCCATAACGTCGCCAATGCCATGGCCGCCGCCGCTGCCGCCCATGCCCTGGGCGTGTCGCTGTTCGGTATCGCCACCGGCCTTGGCGCGGTGCAGCCGGTCAAGGGTCGCACCGTTGCGCAGCTGGCCACCAACGGTATGCGCGTGATCGATGACACTTATAACGCCAACCCCACCTCCATGTGCGCTGCCGTTGATATACTGGCCGGCTTTTCCGGTCGCACCGTCCTGGTGCTCGGGGATATCGGCGAGTTGGGCGAATGGGCGGAGCAGGGGCACCGCGACGTGGGCGAGTACGCCCGTGGCAAGGTTTCTGCGCTGTACGCCGTCGGGCCAATGATGGCTCACGCCGTGAACGCATTCGGTCCACAGGCTCTTCACTTCAGCACGCAGGCTGAACTGATCAAGGCCCTGGGGGCCGAGCAAGACACAAACACCACCATTTTGATCAAGGGATCGCGCAGCGCTGCGATGGAAAACGTCGTCGCCGCCTTGTGCGGGTCCAGTCTGGAGAAACATTAATGCTGCTGCTGCTAGCGGAGTATCTGCAACAGTTCTACAAAGGCTTCGCGGTCTTCCAGTACCTGACCCTGCGCGGGATTCTCGGTGTACTGACCGCGCTGGTCTTGTCGCTGTGCTATGGCCCATGGATGATCCGCACCTTGCAGAACCGGCAGATCGGTCAATCCGTGCGCAACGACGGCCCGCAGTCGCACCTGTCCAAGTCGGGTACGCCGACCATGGGCGGCGCGCTGATTCTGTCGTCCATCGGTGTCAGCACCCTGCTGTGGGCTGACCTGAGCAATCGCTACGTCTGGGTCGTACTGCTGGTGACCCTGCTGTTCGGCGCCATCGGCTGGGTCGACGACTACCGCAAGGTCATCGAGAAAAACTCCCGTGGCTTGCCGAGCCGCTGGAAATATTTCTGGCAATCGGTGTTCGGTCTGGGCGCGGCGATCTTCCTTTATATGACTGCCGCCACGCCGGTGGAAACCACCCTGATCCTGCCGATGCTCAAGGACTACAGCATTGCGCTGGGCGCCGGTTTCATCGTCCTGACCTATTTCGTGATCGTCGGTTCGAGCAACGCGGTCAACCTGACCGACGGCCTCGACGGCCTGGCGATCATGCCGACCGTGATGGTTGGTGGTGGCCTAGGCATTTTCTGCTACCTGTCGGGTAACGTGAAATTCGCCGAATACCTGCTGATTCCTTATGTACCGGGCGCCGGTGAGTTGATCGTGTTCTGTGGCGCACTGATCGGAGCAGGCCTGGGCTTCCTCTGGTTCAACACCTATCCGGCACAGGTCTTCATGGGTGACGTCGGCGCACTGGCGCTGGGCGCGGCCCTGGGCACCATCGCGGTGATCGTCCGTCAGGAAATCGTCCTGTTCATCATGGGCGGCGTGTTCGTGATGGAAACCCTGTCAGTCGTCATTCAGGTTGCCTCTTTTAAACTGACCGGTCGCCGTGTTTTCCGCATGGCGCCCATTCACCACCACTTTGAACTCAAGGGCTGGCCCGAGCCGCGCGTGATCGTCCGTTTCTGGATCATCACCGTGATTCTCGTGCTGATCGGCCTTGCCACCCTGAAGCTGAGGTAGAAACACGTGTCTCTGATCGCTTCTGACCACTTCCGCATCGTTGTCGGCCTCGGCAAGAGCGGCATGTCCCTGGTTCGCTTCCTGGCGAACCAGGGCGTGGCGTTTGCCGTGGCCGATACGCGGGAAAATCCACCGGAACTGGCCACGCTCAAGCGTGACTATCCCCACGTGGAAGTGCGTTGTGGCGAGCTGGACGTCGAATTCCTGTGCCGTGCCGACGAGCTCTACGTGAGCCCCGGTCTGGCGCTGGCGACCCCGGCCCTGCAGGCTGCCGCCGCCCGTGGCGTGAAGTTGTCCGGCGACATCGAGCTGTTCGCGCGTAACGCGAAGGCGCCGATCGTGGCCATCAGCGGCTCCAACGCGAAAAGTACCGTGACCACCCTGGTCGGCGAGATGGCGGCTGCGGCCGGCAAGCGAGTTGCCGTCGGTGGCAACCTCGGTACCCCGGCGCTGGACTTGCTCAGTGACGACATCGAGTTGTACGTGATGGAGCTGTCGAGCTTTCAGCTGGAAACCACCGATCAGCTCAACGCCGAAGTGGCGACCGTGCTCAATATCAGCGAAGACCACATGGACCGTTACAGCGGTCTGCCGGCCTATCACCTGGCCAAGCACCGGATCTTCCGGGGCGCCAGGCAGTTCGTGGTCAATCGCCAGGATGCCCTGAGTCGTCCGTTGATGGGCGAAGGTCAGCCTTGCTGGACCTTCGGCCTGAGCAAACCTGATTTCAAGGCCTTTGGTATCCGTGAAGAAGGCAGCGAGAAATACCTGGCCTTCGAATTCCAGAACCTGATGCCGGTGCGCGAATTGAAGATTCGCGGCGCCCACAACCAGTCCAACGCCCTGGCGGCCCTGGCCCTGGGCCATGCGGTCGGCCTGCCGTTCGACGCCATGCTGTCGAGCCTGCGCACCTTCGCCGGTCTCGAGCACCGCTGCCAGTGGGTCCGCGACCTCGACGGCGTGGGCTACTACAACGATTCCAAAGCCACCAACGTCGGCGCCGCACTGGCGGCCATCGAAGGTTTGGGTGCAGACATCGACGGCAAGGTCGTGCTGATCGCCGGTGGCGACGGCAAGGGTGCCGAGTTCAAGGACCTGCGCGATCCGGTGGCGGCCAACTGCCGCGCCGTGGTCCTGATGGGCCGCGACTCCGACAAGATCGGCGAGGCCATCGGCGATGCCGTACCGCTGATCCGCGCCGGCTCCCTGGTCGAAGCCGTCGAGCAATGCCGTGCCGCAGCCCAACCGGGCGACGTAGTGCTGCTGTCGCCAGCCTGCGCCAGTTTCGACATGTTCAAGAACTACGAAGACCGTGGTCACCAGTTCGTCCAAGCCGTGGAGGATCTGGCATGAGCCTCAAAGGCATCATCAAGCCGTATCCATCGCCACTCATCACCGGGCGCGGTATCGACCTTGATTTCCCGATGCTCGCCGGTTGCCTGACGCTGCTCGGCCTGGGGCTGATCATGATCGCCTCGGCATCGACCGAAGTGGCGGCCGTGCAGTCGGGCAGCGCCCTGTATTACATGATTCGCCACCTTATTTACGTGGTGCTGGGCCTGGGTGCCTGCATCGTCACCATGATGATCCCGATCGCCACCTGGCAACGCCTGGGCTGGCTGATGCTGCTGGGGGCGTTCGGCTTGCTGGTGATGGTGATCATTCCGGGGATCGGCCGTGAAGTTAACGGCTCGATGCGCTGGATCGGCTTCAGTTTCTTCAACGTTCAGCCTTCCGAGATCGCCAAGGTGTTCGTGGTGATCTACCTCGCCGGTTATCTGGTGCGCCGCCAGAAAGAAGTGCGTGAAAGCTGGATGGGCTTCTTCAAGCCGTTCATCGTGCTGCTGCCGATGGCGGGTCTGCTGCTGATGGAGCCGGACTTCGGTGCCACCGTCGTGATGATGGGGGCCGCTGCGGCGATGCTGTTCCTGGGCGGCGTCGGGCTGTTCCGTTTTTCCCTGATGGTGGTGCTGGCTGTCGGCGCGGTGGTGCTGTTGATTCAGATGCAGCCCTATCGAATGGCGCGCCTGACCAACTTTGCCGACCCGTGGGCCGACCAGTTCGGCGCCGGCTATCAGCTGTCCCAGGCGTTGATCGCCTTCGGTCGCGGAGAATGGCTGGGCGTCGGCCTGGGCAACAGCGTGCAAAAACAGTTCTACCTGCCGGAAGCCCACACCGACTTCGTGTTCTCGGTCCTGGCCGAAGAGCTGGGTGCGGTGGGTTCGTTGTGCACCGTGGCATTGTTCGTCTTCGTGTGTATTCGTGGCATGTACATCGGACTGTGGGCTGAAAAGGCCAAGCAGTTTTTTGCAGCTTACGTGGCATACGGTCTGTCGTTCCTGTGGATCGGTCAATTCCTGATCAACATCGGCGTGAACGTCGGTCTGCTGCCGACCAAGGGTCTGACCCTGCCGTTCCTCAGTTATGGCGGCAGTTCGTTGGTGATCTGCTGTGCCTGTCTCGGCTTGTTGCTGCGCATCGAGTGGGAAAGTCGTACCCACCTGGGCAGTGAAGAGATGGAGTTCCATGAAAGCGACTTCGCCGAGGAGCCGAACCATGGGCGCTAACGTCATGATCATGGCCGGCGGCACCGGTGGCCACGTGTTCCCGGCGCTGGCCTGTGCCCGCGAATTCCAGGCGCGCGGCTATACCGTGCACTGGCTCGGCACACCCCGAGGGATCGAGAACGATCTGGTGCCGATGGCCGGTATCGAGTTGCATCGGATCAACGCCAGCGGTCTGCGGGGCAAGGGCAAATTGTCCCTGCTCAAGGCACCGTTCATGTTGCTCAAGTCGGTTTGGCAGGCGCGGGCGATCATTCGTCGTCTGCAACCGGTCTGTGTCGTGGGCTTTGGTGGCTTTGTGACCGGTCCTGGCGGTGTCGCGGCCAAACTGGCCGGCGTGCCGGTGATCGTTCACGAACAGAACGCCGTGGCCGGTACCGCCAATCGGTTGCTGGTGCCGTTTGCCGCCCGAGTCTGTGAAGCGTTCCCCGACACCTTTACCCTGTCGGACAGCCGCCGGACCACCGGTAATCCGGTGCGCACTGAGCTGTTCCTCGAGACATCGCGACCTGCCCTGGCCGGTCGCAAGGCGCGTTTGCTGATCCTGGGCGGAAGCCTGGGCGCAGAGCCGTTGAACAAGTTGCTGCCTGAAGCCCTGTCGCAAGTCGCTGCCGACTTGCGTCCGGAAGTGTTCCATCAGGCCGGCAAAAACCACGATGAAGTGACTGCAGAGCGCTATCGCGCGGCTGGCGTCGAGGCGCAAGTGCAGCCCTTCATCAAAGACATGGCCCAAGCCTACGGCTGGGCCGACCTGGTGGTATGTCGCGCAGGCGCGCTGACCATCAGTGAACTGGCCGCCGCCGGTCTGCCCTCGATGCTGGTGCCTTTGCCTCACGCCATCGACGATCACCAGACCCGCAACGCCGAATATTTGGCCCGTGAAGGCGCAGCCTTCCTGATGCCACAAAGAACGACTGGCGCAGCGGATCTTGCCGCTCGCCTGACAGAGGTCCTGATGCAACCACAACGACTCAACGAAATGGCTACCGCGGCACGCCGCCTGGCCAAACCCGATGCCACCCGTAACGTGGTCGATAGCTGCCTGGAGGTGGCCCATGGTTGAGAGTCAGAAAGCCATGCCGCAACCGGAAATGCGCCGCATCCGCCGTATCCACTTCGTCGGCATCGGCGGTGTAGGCATGTGCGGGATTGCCGAAGTGCTGCTGAACCTGGGTTATGCCGTGTCCGGTTCCGACCTGAAGGCTTCGCCGGTGACCGAGCGTCTGGAGTCCTTCGGGGCGCAGATCTTCATCGGCCATCGCGCCGAGAACGCCGCGGCCGCTGACGTGCTGGTGGTGTCGAGCGCCGTGAACACCTCCAACCCGGAAGTCGCTACCGCGCTGGAACGCCGTATCCCGGTGGTGCCGCGTGCTGAGATGCTGGCTGAGCTGATGCGTTATCGCCACGGCATTGCCGTTGCCGGTACCCATGGCAAAACCACCACCACCAGCCTGATCGCTTCGGTGTTCGCCGCCGGTGGCCTGGACCCGACATTCGTGATCGGTGGACGCCTGAATGCCGCGGGCACCAATGCCCAGCTCGGCACCAGCCGCTACCTGATCGCCGAAGCCGACGAAAGCGACGCCAGCTTCCTGCACTTGCAGCCGCTGGTGGCCGTGGTCACCAACATCGACGCCGATCACATGGCGACCTACGACGGCGACTTCAACAAGCTGAAGAAAACCTTCGTCGAGTTCCTCCATAACCTGCCGTTCTACGGTCTGGCGGTGGTGTGCCTGGACGATCCGGTGGTGCGTGAAATCCTCCCGCAGGTCAAACGCCCGACGGTCACCTATGGCTTCGGCGAAGACTGCGACGTGCGCGCCATCAACGTGCGCCAGCAAGGCATGCAGACCTTCTTCACCGTGCTGCGCCCTGACCGCGAGCCGCTGGATGTTTCGGTCAACATGCCGGGCAACCACAACGTATTGAACGCACTGGCGACCATCTGCATCGCCACTGACGAAGGCGTCAGCGATGAAGCCATCGTCCAGGGTCTGTCCGGGTTCCAGGGTGTCGGCCGGCGCTTCCAGGTCTACGGCGAACTGCCGGTGGACGGCGGCAATGTGATGCTGGTCGATGACTACGGTCACCACCCGACGGAAGTCGCGGCCGTGATCAAGGCCGTACGCGGTGGCTGGCCGGAGCGCCGCCTGGTGATGGTCTACCAGCCGCACCGTTACAGCCGCACCCGTGACCTGTACGACGATTTCGTCAATGTGCTGGCGGACGCCAACGTCCTGCTGCTGATGGAAGTCTATCCGGCCGGTGAGGAGCCGATCCCGGGGGCCGACAGCCGCAAGCTGTGCAACAGCATCCGTCAGCGTGGCCAGCTGGACCCGATCTACATCGAGCGTGGTGTCGACCTCGCGCCAGTGGTCAAGCCGCTGCTGCGTGCCGGCGACATCCTGCTGTGCCAGGGCGCCGGCGATATCGGCGGTCTCGCACCAAAACTGTTGAAAAGTGAGTTGTTCGCCGGTGCCGTTGCCGCACCGGAGAAGGGGAAGTTGAAATGAGTGCTGCCTACGCCAACCTGGTCTCCACGATCGCGCCGAAAGACTTCGGCCGCGTCGCCGTGCTGTTCGGCGGCAAGAGCGCCGAGCGAGAAGTGTCCCTGAAGTCCGGCAACGCCGTTCTCGACGCACTGCAAAGCGCCGGTGTGGACGCGTTCGGCCTCGACGTGGGCGATGACCTGCTGCAGCGTCTGCAGAGCGAAAAGATCGACCGCGCCTTCATCATCCTCCACGGTCGTGGCGGTGAAGACGGCAGCATGCAGGGCCTGCTCGAATGCCTGGGCATTCCGTACACCGGCAGTGGCATCCTGGCGTCGGCCCTGGCCATGGACAAACTGCGTACCAAGCAGGTCTGGCACAGCCTGGGCATTCCGACCCCACGTCACGCGGTCCTTTGCAGCGAGGCCGATTGTATTTCGGCGGCGACGGAACTGGGCTTCCCTTTGATCGTCAAACCGGCCCATGAAGGTTCAAGTATCGGGATGGCCAAAGTGAGTTCCTCTCCTGCGTTGATCGACGCATGGAAAGCGGCCAGTACCTACGATTCGCAAGTGTTGGTCGAGCAATGGATTCACGGTCCGGAGTTCACCATCGCCACCCTGCGTGACCAGGTGTTGCCACCGATTGCCCTGGGCACGACGCACAGCTTCTACGACTACGACGCCAAGTACATCGCCAACGATACCCAGTACCGCATTCCGTGCGGTCTGGACAGCGCCAAGGAAAAGGAACTCATGGACCTCACGGCGAAAGCCTGTGAAGCGCTGGGGATCGCCGGTTGGGGCAGGGCAGACGTGATGCAAGACGCCGACGGGCAGTTCTGGTTCCTGGAAGTCAACACCGCACCGGGCATGACCGATCACAGCCTGGTGCCGATGGCGGCCCGTGCCGCCGGTCTGGATTTCCAGCAACTGGTTCTGGCCATTCTGGCCGAGAGCGTTGTCGGCAACACTGCCGGTAACCAAGAGTCGACGAGAGGTTAAGGCCATGCAAGGCGCTCAGCTCAGACATCAGCCCACCGCACCGACCGGCCGCAAGCCGGTACCGCGGGGCGCCAGCCGAATGGTGGCCAAAGAGCCGATGTCCGCGCGCCTGCCGAAAGCCAATTTCGGTTTTCTCAAAGCGTTGTTCTGGCCGGTACTGCTGGTGGCTTTGGGGGTCGGTACTTATGAAGGCGCGACGCGGTTGTTGCCGTATGCCGACAGACCGATCACCAAAGTCAACGTGCAGGGCGACCTCAGTTACATCAGTCAGCAAGCGGTGCAGCAGCGGATCGCCCCGTACGTGGCGTCGAGCTTCTTCACCATTGACCTGGCGAGCATGCGCACCGAGCTGGAAACGATGCCATGGATTGCCCACGCCGAAGTGCGCCGGGTGTGGCCGGATCAAGTGGTGATCCGCCTGGAAGAACAACTGCCGGTGGCCCGCTGGGGCGACGAGTCGCTGTTGAACAACCAGGGCCAGGCCTTCACTCCGCGCGAGCTGGCGAACTATGAACACCTGCCACAGCTGTTCGGCCCACAGCGGGCCCAGCAGCAAGTGATGCAGCAATACCAGGTGCTGAGCCAGATGCTCAGGCCGCTGGGCTTCTCGATTGCACGCCTGGAGCTGCGTGATCGCGGCAGCTGGTTCCTGACCACCGGCCCAGGCAGTGCGGGTCCCGGGATCGAACTGCTGCTGGGACGCGGCAACCAGGTGGAAAAGATGCGCCGTTTTATCGCCATCTATGACAAGACGCTCAAAGAACAGATTACGAACATTGCGCGCATCGATCTGCGCTACGCCAACGGCCTCGCTGTTGGCTGGCGGGAACCTGTAGCGCCCACGGCAGCCCAACCCGCTGTCGCGAAGAATTAAGAAGAGGCAGGACCCATGGCAAACGTGCAAAGCGGCAAAATGATCGTCGGTCTCGATATCGGCACCTCCAAGGTGGTGGCGCTGGTGGGCGAGGTCGCGGACGACGGCACGCTGGAAATCGTCGGGATCGGTACTCATCCGTCCCGTGGCCTGAAAAAAGGCGTGGTGGTGAACATCGAGTCCACCGTGCAATCGATCCAGCGCGCCATCGAAGAAGCGCAGCTGATGGCTGGTTGCCGCATTCACTCGGCGTTCGTCGGCGTGGCCGGCAATCACATCCGCAGCCTGAACTCCCACGGCATCGTGGCGATTCGTGATCGCGAAGTCAGCTCGGCGGACCTCGAGCGCGTTCTCGACGCCGCCCAGGCCGTGGCGATCCCGGCGGACCAGCGCGTGCTGCACACCCTGCCGCAGGATTACGTGATCGATAACCAGGAGGGTGTCCGCGAGCCGCTGGGCATGTCCGGCGTGCGTCTGGAAGCCAAGGTCCACGTGGTCACCTGCGCCGTCAACGCCGCACAGAACATTGAAAAATGTGTGCGCCGCTGCGGTCTGGAAATCGACGACATCATTCTCGAGCAACTGGCTTCCGCGTACTCGGTACTGACCGATGACGAGAAAGAGCTGGGCGTGTGCCTGGTGGACATCGGTGGCGGTACCACCGACATCGCGATCTTCACCGAAGGCGCGATCCGTCACACCGCGGTGATCCCGATTGCCGGCGACCAGGTGACCAACGACATCGCCATGGCGTTGCGCACTCCGACCCAGTACGCCGAAGAAATCAAGATCCGCTACGCCTGCGCCCTGGCCAAACTGGCCGGTGCCGGTGAAACCATCAAGGTGCCAAGCGTTGGCGACCGTCCACCGCGCGAGCTGTCCCGCCAGGCCCTGGCCGAAGTGGTCGAGCCGCGCTACGACGAACTGTTCACGCTGATCCAGGCCGAACTGCGCCGCAGCGGCTACGAAGACCTGATCCCGGCCGGCATCGTGCTGACCGGCGGTACGTCGAAGATGGAAGGCGCTACCGAACTGGCCGAGGAAATCTTCCACATGCCGGTGCGCCTGGGCGTGCCTCACGGCGTGAAAGGTCTGGATGACGTGGTGCGCAACCCGATCTATTCCACCGGCGTCGGCCTGTTGATGTACGGCCTGCAGAAGCAGTCCGACGGCATCTCGTTCTCGGGCATCGGCAGCCGCGACAGCTATAGCAACGAAGAACCACAGGCTCCGCTGCTGGACCGCCTGAAGAAGTGGGTTCAGGGCAATTTCTGAAGATTTACCGCAATACCGTTACACCGAAGCACGCAGTAGGCGAAAAAACTAGAGAATGTAAAGGAGAGGGAAAATGTTCGAACTCGTAGACAACATCCCCGCAAGCCCGGTAATCAAAGTTATCGGTGTCGGCGGTGGCGGCGGCAACGCTGTCAACCACATGGTCAAGAGCAACATTGAAGGCGTCGAGTTCATCTGCGCCAACACCGATGCTCAAGCGCTGAAAAACATCGGCGCGCGGACCATCCTGCAACTGGGCACGGGCGTGACCAAGGGCCTGGGCGCTGGCGCCAACCCTGAAGTCGGCCGTCAGGCCGCTCTGGAAGATCGTGAGCGTATTGCCGAAGTCCTGCAGGGCACCAACATGGTGTTCATCACCACTGGCATGGGCGGTGGTACCGGTACCGGTGCTGCGCCGATCATCGCCGAAGTGGCCAAGGAAATGGGCATCCTGACCGTTGCGGTCGTGACCCGTCCGTTCCCGTTCGAAGGCCGCAAGCGTATGCAGATCGCCGACGAAGGCATCCGCATGCTTTCCGAAAGCGTCGACTCGTTGATCACCATTCCCAACGAGAAGCTGCTGACCATCCTCGGTAAAGACGCAAGCCTGCTGTCGGCTTTCGCCAAGGCCGACGATGTACTGGCCGGTGCCGTTCGCGGTATCTCCGACATCATCAAGCGTCCGGGCATGATCAACGTCGACTTCGCCGACGTGCGTACCGTGATGAGCGAAATGGGCATGGCGATGATGGGCACTGGCTGCGCCAGCGGTCCGAACCGTGCACGTGAAGCGACCGAAGCGGCCATCCGCAACCCGCTGCTCGAAGACGTGAACCTGCAAGGCGCACGCGGCATCCTGGTGAACATCACTGCCGGTCCTGACCTGTCCCTGGGTGAGTACTCCGACGTGGGTAGCATCATCGAGGCATTCGCTTCCGAGCACGCGATGGTCAAGGTCGGTACCGTTATCGATCCGGACATGCGCGATGAGCTGCACGTGACTGTCGTTGCCACCGGTCTGGGCGCTAAAATCGAGAAGCCTGTGAAGGTCATCGACAACACCGTCCACACGTCGATGGCAGCACAGCCACAACAGGCCCCTGTTCGTCAGGAAGCTCCAGCGGTGAACTACCGTGACCTGGACCGTCCGACCGTCATGCGCAACCAGGCCCAGGCCGGGGCTGCGACTGCCGCGAAGATGAATCCGCAAGATGACCTGGACTACCTGGACATCCCGGCTTTCCTGCGTCGTCAGGCCGATTGATGGAATGTATCAGGGCTATGAAGGTGATTGGTGTTCAGCAAAGGCTCGGTCTGCTATCATCGCCAGCCTTTGTTGATACCAGTTCGCAATTTGCGCTGAAGCGGCCCAAGCCATGATTAAACAACGCACACTGAAAAATATTATCCGTGCCACAGGTGTAGGCCTGCACTCCGGGGAGAAGGTCTACCTGACCCTCAAGCCTGCGCCTGTCGACACTGGCATTGTGTTTTGTCGCGCTGACCTCGACCCTGTGGTGCAGATTCCTGCCCGCGCGGAAAACGTCGGTGAAACCACTATGTCGACCACGCTGATCAATGGCGACGTCAAAGTGGACACGGTAGAGCACTTGCTCTCGGCCATGGCTGGCCTGGGCATCGATAACGCCTACGTCGAGCTCTCCGCGTCCGAAGTCCCGATCATGGATGGCAGCGCTGGACCTTTCGTATTCCTGATTCAATCGGCAGGCCTGGAAGAACAGGACGCCGCCAAGAAATTCATCCGCATCCTGCGTGAAGTGACAGTGGAAGACGGCGACAAGCGCGCCACTTTCGTCCCTTTCGAAGGGTTCAAGGTGAGCTTCGAGATCGATTTCGATCACCCGGTTTTCCGGGACCGCACCCAAAGTGCAAGCGTGGATTTTTCCAGCACTTCGTTCGTAAAAGAAGTCAGCCGCGCCCGTACCTTTGGCTTCATGAGTGACATCGAGTACCTGCGCAAGCACAACCTCGCACTCGGCGGCAGCGTTGAAAACGCAATCGTGGTCGACGCCGATGGCGTACTGAACGAAGACGGCCTTCGCTATGAAGACGAATTCGTGAAGCACAAGATCCTCGATGCAATTGGCGACCTGTACCTGCTGGGCAATAGCCTGATTGGTGAGTTCAAGGGCTTCAAGTCCGGCCATGCACTGAACAACCAGCTGCTGCGCAAGTTGATTGAGCAGACAGATGCCTGGGAAGTCGTGACGTTCGAAGACGCCAGTACTGCACCAATCTCTTACATGCGTCCGGTTGCGGCCGTGTAAGCAAAAAACCTCTCTAGTTTTTTAAAGGCTGCCTTCGGGTGGCCTTTTTTTATATCCCGAATTTATGTGTTGCCTGACAGATCGCTTTCGCGAGCAGGCTCGCTCCCACAGAGGAACGCGGTGAAAATGTGGGAGCGAGCCTGCTCGCGATAGGGCCAGTTGGTCAGGCCGTCACCACCCGGTTACGCCCCCCTTCCTTGGCCTGATACAACGCCTTGTCGGCGCTGAACAGCAATTGTTCCAGATTGATATCGCTGCCCGACGTCCAGGTGGCAATGCCGATACTTACGCTCATCGGCGGCTCACCGGCGTCCACCAGTGGCAGTTTCTGCACCGCCTCGCGGATGTGCTCGGCGATCTGCTTCGCGCCTTCACTTTCAGTTTCGGCCAGGACCACCGAAAACTCTTCACCACCATAACGAGCCACCAGATCCGCCGGGCGATGGACATTGGTGCGGATGACCTCGGCCAATGCCCGCAAGGCGTCGTCGCCGGCCTGATGCCCGTGCCGGTCGTTGAAGGCCTTGAAGTGATCGGCATCGATCATCAGCAACGACAACGGCTTGCCACTGCGTTGCGCGCGAAACCATTCATGGCGCAGGGTCAGATCAAGGGAGCGACGGTTGGCCACGCCGGTCAAGGCATCGGTGGCCGCCAGTTGCGCCAGTTCCTGCTCGGCACTTTGGCGCCGTCGCAGCTCGCGGCAGAGCATCCAGGTCAGCCACAACAGGCCGATGCACAAAACCCCTGTTGCACCACTGATCGCATAGGCCGTGCGGTTCCAGGCAGCGAACACTTCGTCGATGGAAAGGGCCACGATGACGGTCAGCGGCAGATTGCCGACCCGGGTAAAGGTGTACAGGCGCCGTTGATGGTCGACACTCGACACGCTTTCAAAGGTACCACTGCGCTCGTGCAGCATGCGTGCGACGTTGGGACGGCTGGACAAGCTTTTGCCAATGGCGTTTTGCTCACGGTACGGTTTCTGTGCCAGGAGAATCCCGTCATCATTGATGATGCCCAGCGTACTGCCGTTGCCGATGTCGAGGCTGTTGAATAGCTGATCGAAGTAACTCATGCGCATCGACGCCACCGCAACCCCCAGAAACTCGCCCGTGGGCGATGAAATGCGCCGGCTGAAACTGATGCGCCATTCGTCGCTGTCATCGCAGTCGCAGCGTGGCTTGAAGGGCCGGCTGATAAACATGCCGGTGTCGCGATTGAAGACATGGGCCAGGAAATAATCGCGGTCAGCGAAGTTGCCCGGTTTCGGTTCGATCAATGAGGAGTCGGCCAGCACGTCGCCGTGCTTGTCCAGCAGCAGGATATCGCCCTTGTAGCGCGCAGTGGTGGAGCGGTCGAACAGCACCAGATGACGGATCTGCGGTGCGACCTGTTTAAGGTCGTCCCGTTGGGCGGCGGCGATCAGGCCCTGCAAGGTCAAGTCATAGAGTTCGACCGTACGCAGGACATCGGCATCGATCAGTTGCGCGATGGTGGTCGCGCTGCGGGTGGCGGTCTGCTGGGCGTTGGCGTGTTCGCGGATCAGCAGAAAGGTGACGATGCACAGGATCGAGATGACGGTCAGGGTGCTGCCGAAGATCACCATGATCTCGGGTCGCCCGGTCGGGCCTTGAAAAAGTGCGGTGCGGCTTGCGGTCATAGGGCTGACGTCTGCTTAAGGGACGCTCTAAGCGTAGTTGCATAAACGTAGCAGCCGAGTGAATCCTTCCTGTTGCTCGAGCGATTGATCAATGGCGTGGGCGTCAGTGACTTTCGTTGCGGAAATTGCAATGAAGGCCGAGTCGCCACTATAAAAAAAGCCGCTGACAACAGCGGCTTTGGAGACAACTTTTCAATGGGAAGAGCCGATGAAAAGTGTCGAGGGAAACGGGAGTGATCGGTGCCGGTCAGCTGTCCTTCTCGACCAGTGGCTGGGTCTGGATACTGGATGCCTGCGGGGCCTGAGAGTCTTGTACAGCCTTGGCCGTCATCTCGATCCGATGCTCTTCGAACGTCGCAGCGCGCGCGGCGTTATGCGCGACGAACGTCTGCGATTCTTCCGCCATCGCCAACGGCGACAGGAACAAAGAGGACAAAACGAAAGCGCTGGCAATACCCATACTGTTGGACATCTTGAAAACCTTCTTGCTTGGCAAGTGCTGTTTGGTGCGGGCAAAGATAAGGATATGAGGCGAGGGGAAAAAGAGCGGATTCATGAAAGGACTGTTGCTGTTATGGCAATAGTGGGTTGGCCGCCTAAATGTGTTCATCCCGGATCCAATGCGGGAGCGAGCCTGCTCGCGATAGCAGCACCTCGGTCCTTGGGTTGCACCGCGTTGCCTGCATCGCGAGCAGGCTCGCTCCCACAAGGGAATAGGGTTTCATACCGGGAGGTGAATGCCGAACGTATTCATCCCATGGTCACTGCGCACGAACACATCCCCACCATGCATCAACGCAATCGCCTTGACGATGGCCAGCCCCAGACCGTGGTTGTGGCCGCTGTTGCTGCGTGACGCATCGACCCGGTAGAAACGCTCGAACAGGCGCGGCAGATGCTCACTGGCAATCGGCGAGCCGGGGTTGGCGACGCCGATGCTGACTTGATGCTCCCGGGCTTCGATCCGCACTTGAATCACCTGCCCGGGCGCGGTGTGCTGCACCGCGTTATTCAACAAGTTGATCAACGCCCGGCGCAGATGGGCGATCTCGATGCACACTTGTGCGTCACCACTGACCTCGACCTGGACCTGGGCGTCTTCGAGAATGAAGTCCAGATATTCCAGGGTCGTGGCCACCTCATCGGCCAGCGAGGTCGAGGTGAGTTTGGTCGCCTTGCTGCCCTGATCGGCGCTGGCGAGGAACAGCATGTCGTTGATGATCGAACGCAGTCGCTCAAGCTCTTCGAGGTTCGATTGAAGCACTTCGAAGTAATGTTCGGCGGAGCGTCCGCGAGTCAATGCGACCTGGGTCTGGCCGATCAGATTGGTCAGTGGCGAGCGCAGTTCGTGGGCGACATCGGCGTTGAACGACTCAAGGCGCGAGTAGGCCTGCTCGACCCGCTCCAGGGTCGAGTTGAACGAACTGACGAACTGATCGAGTTCTGGCGGCAAGGGTGACAATCGCAAGCGCCCCGAGCGCAACGGCGGGGCCAGGCGCTGGGCCTCCTGGGACAGTTTGATCAGCGGCTTGAGGCCGATCCGCGCCACCCAATAACCCAGTGCCGAGGCCAACAATACACCGACAATCGCCAGGCTGATCAGCGCGACCAGCAGGTGATGCTGGGTATGGAAAAACGTTTCGGTGTCGATGGCGATCATGAAGCGCAGCGGTGGGCGCTGGTCCTTGGCCGGGAACTCGCTGACCAGCACTTTCAGCGGATACGGGTGCTCCGGCAGATGCATGTCGCGCGTGCCCAGCGGGCCTTGGGCAAAGGTGCGGATATGCGGTGTCAGGTTGCCGTATTCGTAGTGTGGATCGCCGCTGATGATCCAGAAACTGATGCGCTTGTCTTCTTCGCTCAGCAGGTTGAGCTTGTTGTTGATCCTCACCCAGTGCTCGGGCGTGCCGTAACGGCCGACCATGGATTCGAGCACGCTGTAGCGCGCATCGAGTTCGGCTTCGGGCAACAGGCCCAGGCCTTTGTCGACCTGCTGGTACAGTGCCCAACCGATCAACAAAAACACCAACAGCGCCACCAGCGTAAACATGCCGCTCAGGCGCAGGGCAATGCTGTTACTGGACACCACGGCTCTCCAGCACGTAACCCATACCACGAATGGTGTGCAGCAGCTTCTCTTCGAACGGCCCGTCGAGCTTGGCCCGCAGGCGTTTGATCGCGACTTCGACGACGTTGGCGTCGCTGTCGAAATTGATGTCCCAGACCATCTCGGCAATGGCGGTTTTCGAGAGGATTTCACCCTGGCGCCGGGCCAGCACGCTAAGCAGCGAGAACTCCTTGGCAGTCAGGTCCAGACGTGTACCGCCGCGGGTGGCCTTGCGGCTGATCAAATCTATCCACAGGTCGGCGATGCTCACCTGCACCGGTTCATGGCCGCCGCTACGGCGGGTCAGCGCTTGCAGGCGCGCCACCAGTTCAAGGAAGGAAAACGGTTTGCCCAGATAGTCATCGGCGCCTTCGCGCAGGCCCTTGATGCGATCCTCCACACGCTCGCGGGCGGTGAGCATGATTACCGGGGTTTGCTTGCGTGCACGCAACGCACGCAGCACGCCGAAGCCGTCAAGGCTCGGCAACATGACGTCGAGGACGATCACCGCGTAGTCGCTTTCCAGCGCCAGATGCAGACCTTCCACACCATCGCGGGCCAGATCCACGGTGAAACCCTGTTCCGTCAGGCCGCGATGCAGATAGTCCGCGGTTTTTTCTTCGTCTTCGATAATCAGAACGCGCATGACCCGCCTCAGTCTGTGGTCGCCAGCACCGGTTCTGGCGCAGGTTTAGGCCGATGGAACAGACGCTCCAGCCACAAGTATATGACCGGCGTGGTGAACAGCGTCAGCGCCTGGCTCACCAGCAAACCGCCGACCACCGCGATCCCCAGGGGCTGGCGCAATTCGGCGCCGGTGCCGTAGCCGAGCATCAGCGGCAGGGCGCCGAGCAGGGCGGCGAGGGTGGTCATGATGATCGGCCGGAACCGCGTGATGCAGGCCTTGAAGATCGCTTCCTCAGGCGACAGCCCGCCATTGCGCTGCGCTTCGAGGGCGAAGTCGATCATCAGGATGCCGTTTTTCTTGACGATACCGATCAGCAGCACCAGCCCGATCAGCGCCATGATCGAAAAGTCCTGGCCGCAGATCCACAGCATGATCACCGCGCCGAGGCCCGCTGAAGGCAAAGTCGAAATGATCGTCAGCGGATGCACGAAGCTCTCGTAGAGCACACCGAGAATGATGTACACCGCCAACAGCGCCGCCAGGATCAGCCACGGCTGGCTGGCCAGCGAACTCTGGAACGCCTGGGCAGCGCCCTGGAAGTTGCCGCTGATGGCGCTTGGCATGCCGATGTCGGCCTTGGCCTGGTTGAGCATGATCACCGCATCGCCCAACGCCACGCCGGGGGCGAGGTTGAACGACAGGTTGGCGGCGGGAAACATCCCGTCATGGGCGATGGACAGCGGGCCGATGGTCGGCGCATCGAACCTGGCCAGGGCCGACAGCGGCACCATTTCCCCGCTCAGGGGCGAGCGCAGGTAGAAATAGTTGAGGCTTTCGGCCTTGCCGCGCTGTTTGGTATCCAGTTCCAGGATCACGTTGTACTGGTTGATCTGGGTCTGGAATTCATTGACCTGGCGCTGGCCGAAGGCATCGTAAAGGGCTTCGTCGACATCGCTGGCGGTGAGGCCGAAACGTGCCGCGGCGCTGCGATCGATGCTGATGTGGGTGATGCTGCCGCCCAGTTGCAGGTCGTTGGAAATGTCGCGGAAGGCCGGGTTGGCGCGCAGTTTTTCCGTCAGGCGTTGGGTCCAGGTGCTGAGGGTCGCACCGTCGTTGCTCTTGAGCACGTATTGGTACTGGGCGCGGCTCGGGCCGGAGCTGAGGTTGATGTCTTGCCCTGCACGCAGGTACAGCACGATGCCCGGGACTTTCATCAGTTGCGGGCGAATCCGGTCGATGAACTGGCTGGCCGAGACATCGCGATCACCGCGTTTTTTCAGGGTGATCCAGAAGCGGCCGTTGGCAATGGTCTGGTTGCTGCCCGAGACGCCGACGGAATGTGAAAACGTTTCGACTGCGGGATCGGCAGCGACGATTTCGGCCATCGCCAGGTGTTTTTTCACCATGTCGCCATAGGAAATATCGGCAGCGGCTTCGGTGGTGCCAAGGACGAAACCGGTGTCCTGGATCGGGAAGAAACCTTTGGGAATCAAGATGTAGCCGGCAACAGCCAGCCCCAGTGACAAAGTGAACACGCCGATCATCATTTTCTGGTGGGCGAGGGCGCGGCGCAGGCCTTTTTCGTACCAGGCCAACAGGCGTTCACCAAAGCCCGGTTTGCTATGAGCGTGATGCACCGGTGCCCGCATGAACAGCGCTGCCAGCGTTGGCGCCAATGTCAGAGAAACCACCACCGAAATCAAAATGGTGGAGGTGGCGGTCAGGGCGAACTCCTTGAAAAGTCGCCCGACCACACCGCCCATGAACAGCAGCGGAATGAACGCCGCCACCAGCGAGAAACTGATCGACACCACGGTGAAGCCGATCTCCCCGGCGCCCTTGATCGCCGCTTCGCGCATGCCGTCACCGGCCTCGAGATGCCGGTGGATGTTCTCCACCACCACGATCGCGTCGTCCACCACAAAGCCCACGGCGACCACGATCGCCACCAGGGTCAGGTTGTTCAGGCTGAAGCCCATCACATACATCAGCGCGAAACTGGCGATCAGTGACACGCCGAGCACTGCCGACACGATCAGTGTGGCCGACAGTTGGCGCAGGAACAGCGCCATCACGGCCACCACCAACATGATTGCAATCAGCAGGGTGATTTCCACCTCATGCAGCGAGGCACGGATGGTCTGGGTGCGGTCGATCAGCGTCTTGACCTGCACCGAGGCGGGGAGCATCGCCTCCAGTGCCGGCAAGGCGGCCTGAATGCGATCCACGGTCTCGACGATGTTGGCGCCTGGTTGGCGGAAGATCACCAGGTTGACCCCCGGTTGTGAGCCCGCCCAAGCCTGGATGTAGGCATCTTCCGAACCGTTGACGACTTTGGCGACATCACGCAGATGAACCGGTGCACCGTCCTTGTAGGAAACGATCAGCTGGCTGTATTCGGCGGGGTGGAACAACTGGTCGTTGGTCGACAGGGTCGAGATGCTCGATTCGCCGTACAGCGCCCCTTTGGCCAGATTGAGGCTGGTCTGCTGGATCGCCAGGCGGATGTCGGCGAGGGTCAGGCCGATGGCCGCAAGCTTGTCCGCCGATACCTGGACGCGAATCGCCGGACGCTGCTGACCGGTGATGACGACCTGGCCTACACCGTCGACCTGACTGAGCTGACGGGACAACAGGGTTTCCGTCAGGTCGCTGAGCTCAGGGCCTGGCATCAGCGACGAGTTGACGCTGAGGATCAGCACCGGGCTGTCGGCCGGGTTGACCTTGCGCCAGGTCGGCAGGTTCGGCATGTCCTTGGGCAGTTTGCCCGCGGCGGTGTTGATCGCTGCCTGGACTTCCTGGGCCGCGGTGTCGATGCTCTTGTCGAGGGTGAATTGCAGGGTCAGGTTGGTCGAGCCCAGTGCACTGCTCGAGGTCATCTGGGATACGCCGGGAATGGCGCTGAATTGCACTTCAAGGGGCGTGGCCACCGAGGAAGCCATGGTTTCCGGGCTGGCGCCGGGCAGTTGCGCGGCCACCTGGATGGTCGGGAATTCGGCCTCCGGCAACGGCGCTACCGGCAGGCGCGCAAACGCGATGACACCCAGCAGCACCAGGGCGAACGTCAGCAGGACCGTGGCCACCGGGTGGTCGATGCACCAGGCTGAAATCGAACCATGGCCCTTCATTGCGCGCCCTCCGATCGCACCACTTGCGGCGGCTCGGTCAGCACTTGCACAGTCGCGCCGGGCTTGAGCCGCGATTGACCATCGCTGACCAGTACATCACCCGGCTTCACACCCTTGATGATGTCCTGGCCGCTGCCTTGATAGACCATCTGCACCTGCACGGCCTCGACCTTGTCGCCATTGACCCGGTACACGAAGTGCTGGTCGAGGCCGCGTTGTACGACTGTCGGCGGCACCACCAGCGCATCTTTATCCAGGGCTGTCTGAATCTTTACCGTCACCAGCAGGCCCGGCCAGAGCTTCTGCCCCGGATTGTCGAACTCGGCCTTGGCGCGGATGGTGCCGGTGCTGGCGTTGATCTGGTTGTCGATCAGGGTCAGGTGACCCTCGCCGAGCAGGTTGCCGGTTTCGCCGTCGGTGTCGGCCCCGATGTAGGCCTTGACCCGGGCGTGCCGTGGGTCGTTGATCAGGCCTTGCAGGGTCGGCAGCATTTGCTGCGGCAGGGAAAACTCCACGGCGATCGGGTCGATCTGGGTGACAGTGAACAGGCCCTTGGTGTCGGTCATGCGCAGGAAGTTGCCTTCGTCCACCGTGCGAATACCGACCCGGCCGCTGACCGGTGAGCGAATTTGTGTGTAGGAAAGCTGCACCTCGGCGGAATCAATCGAGGCCTGGTTGCCTTGGGCGGTGGCCTTGAGCTGGTTCACCAGGGCCTGTTGCTGGTCGTAAGTCTGCTTGGACACGCCGTCGTCGACACTCAACAGCTTGTAGCGCTTGAGGTTGACCTGCGCCACTTGCAGTTGCGCCTGGCTTTCGCCCAGTTGTGCCCGGGCCTGGTCGAGGCTGGCGCGGATCGACCGGTCGTCGATGGTGGCCAGCAGGTCACCTTTTTTCACCAGTTGGCCTTCCTTGACCAGCAGTCTGGTGAGGATACCGTCGATTTGCGGGCGGACCACGACGCTGTGCAGGGACAGCACCGAACCGATGCCACTGAGGTAGCGCGGCACGTCTTTTTCGGCGACGGCGACCACGCGTACCGGGATGGCGGTGGGGGTGGCGAGTTTGGCCTTGACCGGTTTGTTGGCGTACCACAGGCCCAGCGCTGCCAGAACGATCAGAAGGGCGGCGAGCAGGGCGGGTTTTTTCTGGATTCGCATGCGAGTGGGGCGCCGGGGCTGGGTAGACGGTTGGTATTTTCCTTTATAAACCTGTTTGCCGGTCAGGAGGGTGACGGCTAACTGACGGCGCTGTCAGTTTGGCTGGAAGGCTGGTGCTCCTCTGTAGGAGCGAGCCTGCTCGCGATGGACGACAACGATAACGTGGGAAACCAGATTCACCCCGGCGCCCTCAGGTTTTTCGCGAGCAAGCTCGCTCCTACGGAGATGCACGCCGATCTGCTGTTGCTCCTACGGGTATGCGCGTCAATTCGCCACCCGAACTCCACCCAGGCTTCCGCTCAATTCATACGCCGCCAGTTCCGCTTGGTGCGCCGCCAGCAATTCCGGCAACGATCCGCGCAAATACTCGACCCAGGTCTTGATCTTCGCATCCAGGTACTGGCGCGACGGGTAGATCGCATACAGGTTCAGCTCCTGCGAGCGGTACTTGGGCATCACCCGGACCAACGTGCCGCTGCGCAAGCCTTCGATCGCGGCGTACAGCGGCAGCACGCCAACGCCCATGCCGCTGATGATCGCGGATTTCATTGCATCGGCGGAGTTCACCAGGAACGGTGAGCTGTTGATGGTGACCACTTCCTGGCCATCAGGGCCGTCGAAGGCCCATTTTTCCAGCGGGATCACCGGGCTGACCAGGCGCAGGCAGGCGTGGTTGAGCAGGTCGCTGGGTTTTTGTGCGCAACCGTTGGTTTTGACGTAGGCCGGCGAGGCGCAAACGATGCTGTAGGTGATGCCCAGGCGCTGGGAGACGAACCCCGAATCCGGCAGTTCGCTGGCGAGGACGATGGACACGTCGTAACCCTCGTCGAGCAGGTCTGGCACGCGGTTGGCCATGGTCAGGTCGAAGGTCACGTCCGGGTGGGTCTTGCGGTAGCGGGCGATGGCGTCGATCACGAAGTGCTGGCCGATGCCGGTCATGGTGTGCACTTTCAGTTGCCCGGCCGGGCGGGCGTGGGCGTCGCTGGCCTCGGCTTCGGCTTCTTCGACGTAGGCCAGGATCTGTTCGCAGCGCAACAGATAACGCTTGCCGGCTTCGGTCAGGGCGATGCGGCGGGTCGTTCGGTTGAGCAGGCGGGTTTGCAGGTGGGCTTCCAGGTTGGAGACCGCGCGCGAGACGTTGGCCGTGGTGGTGTCCAGTTGCACGGCGGCGGCGGTGAAGCTGCCGGCTTCGGCCACGTAACTGAAGGCGCGCATGTTTTGCAAAGTGTCCATGGGGTGCTCTCGGGTGCGATGGCAAATTGTGACACGAAGTTTCTGTTTATTTACAGGCGACTAAAGATCTACCAACGGATTATCTCGTTAACGGTAACAAAGATTCACAGGAATCCCAGCTTATCGCCTTTCAGGCCGCCCCATAGAATTGCGTTCACCTCAAGAACTCCCCACCTCAGGAAATCGCAGCAGTGCCGCGTCGCATCAGCAGAGCGCTCCAGCCGCTCAGTGTTTTGGTTTTAACCCTGGCAATCAGCGGCTGCATCGGAACCGGAGGTATTGCCCCGCAGGGCAAGGCGCTGGAGGCTAATTCACTGGCCACCGACGACGCGATCCAGAGCGCCGCGCAGGATGCGCACTGGCCCACCTCGCAATGGTGGCAAGCCTACGGTGACCCGCAGTTGAATCGCTGGATCGACCTCGCCCTGCAAGGCAGCCCGACCCTGGCCATGGCCGCTGCCCGGGTGCGTCAGGCCAGGTCCATGGCCGGCGTGGCCGAAGCGGCCGAGTCGCTGCAGATCAATGGTGATTCGACCCTCAAGCGCCACAACTGGCCCACCGACCAGTTCTATGGCCCCGGCGAGCTGGCCAACAGCACCACCTGGGACAATAACGCGGCGCTGGGTTTCAGCTATGCCCTAGACCTCTGGGGCCGCGAAAGCAATGCCACCGAGCGCGCCGTGGACATGGCGCACATGAGCGTCGCCGAAGCGCGCCAGGCGCAGCTCGAATTGCAGGACAACATCGTACGGGTCTACATCGAGTTGTCGTTGCATTACGCCCAGCGGGATATCGTCGAAGCGACCTTGAATCAGCAACAGCAGATTCTCGAATTGGCGCAAAAACGCCTGGACGGTGGCATCGGCACCCATTTCGAAGTCAGCCAGGCCGAGACGCCGCTGCCGGAAACCCATCGCCAGATCGACGCCCTCGACGAAGAAATCGCCTTGAGCCGCAACCAGCTCGCCGCCCTCGCCGGCAAGGGCCCGGGGGAAGGCGCGCAGTTGCAGCGGCCAACGCTGTCGCTGGGTGCACCGCTGAAACTGCCGTCGTCGCTGCCGGCGCAATTACTCGGCCAACGCCCGGACGTGGTCGCCAGCCGCTGGCAAGTGGCGGCGCAGGCGCGGGGCATCAATGTCGCCCATGCCGGTTTCTACCCGAACGTAGACCTGGTCGGCAGCCTCGGCTACATGGCCACCGGGGGCGGGGCCCTGGAGTTCTTGACTGGCAAGAAGCTCAACTACAGCGTGGGTCCGGCGATTTCGTTGCCGATCCTCGATGGTGGACGCTTGCGTGCGGAGCTGGGTGAAGCCTCGGCGGGTTATGACATCGCCGTGGCCAAGTACAACCAGACCCTGGTCAATGCGCTGAAAAACATTTCCGATCAGTTGATCCGTCGCGAATCCATGGACAAGCAGCAGGCTTTCGCCGCCGAGTCGGTGGCCACTGCGCAGAAGACCTACGACATCGCGATGATCGCCTACCAGCGTGGCCTGACCGATTACCTCAACGTGCTTAACGCGCAGACCCTGCTGTTCAAGCAGCAGCAAGTGCAGCAGCAGGTTCAGGCGGCGCGCTTGAGTGCCCATGCCGAACTGGTGACGGCGCTGGGCGGTGGCCTGGGGGCGGGCAACGACGTGCCGAAAGCCGAACAGACCCAGGCACCGAAAACCCCGGTTCTGCTGAGGTGAATGTAATTCCTGTGGGAGCCAGCCTGCTGGCGATGAGGGCGGCACATTCAACATTGGTGTCGACCGATACTCCGCTATCGCCAGCAGGCTGGCTCCCACAGGTTCCGGGTTTACATCGAATCTTGTTGAGCAGGAATAAATGACTCCCTTGCCCGCACCCTTGCGCTGGCTGTACTCCCTGGAATGGCGTCGGGGTTTCTTCGACTGGGCACGCAGCGACGGCGTGACCTGGGTCTATATCTTCAAGGTGCTGTTCGCGGCTTTCTTGACACTGTGGCTGGCCATGCGCCTGGAGCTGCCGCAACCGCGCACGGCGATGATCACCGTGTTCATTGTCATGCAGCCGCAGAGCGGCCAGGTGTTCGCCAAGAGTTTCTATCGTTTTCTCGGCACCCTGGCCGGGTCGGCGGCGATGGTCGCGCTGATCGCCCTGTTTGCGCAGAACACTGAACTGTTCCTCGGTTCGCTGGCGATCTGGGTCGGTATCTGCACGGCCGGCGCCGCCCGCTGCCGCAACTTCCGCGCCTACGGTTTCGTACTCGCCGGATACACCGCGGCGATGGTCGGCTTGCCCGCGCTGGCCCACCCGGACGGCGCATTCATGGCGGCAGTCTGGCGGGTGCTGGAAATCTCGTTGGGCATTCTCTGTTCGACACTGATCAGTGCAGCCATCCTGCCGCAAACTGCCAGTGCCGCCATGCGCAACGCTCTGTATCAGCGCTTCGGCGTGTTTGCCCTGTTCGTCACCGACGGCTTGCGTGGCCGCAGTCAGCGCGACGCGTTCGAGGTCGGCAACGTGCGTTTCATCGCCGAAGCCGTGGGCCTGGAAGGTTTGCGCAGCGTCACCGTGTTCGAAGACCCGCACATGCGTCGGCGCAATGGCCGGCTCAGTCGCCTGAACAGTGAGTTCATGGGCATCACCACGCGCTTCAATGCCCTGCATCAGTTGCTCGAACGCTTGCGCAACAACAATACGGACCATGCCGTGGCGGCGATAAAACCGGGTTTGCAAGACCTCGCCGAACTGCTCGACGGTTTCAGCGGTCGTGCGCTGACCAGCGCCGATGCAGCGCGTCTGGTTACGGCGCTGAGCGCCTACAAGGCAGGGTTGCCGGCACGGGTGCGCAGCCTGCGGGCGATCTTTCAGGAGAGCGAACCGAGCGAAGACGAACTGCTGGACTTCCATACGGCGTACGAACTGCTCTATCGCTTCGTCGACGACCTGCACAGTTATGCACAGACCCACGCTTCCCTGGCCGATCACAGTCACGAACGGGAGCGCTGGGACGAGCCGTTCACTCCGCAAACCAACTGGATGGCAGCGGCAGCATCGGGGATTCGCGCGGCGTTCATTCTGGTGGTATTGGGCAGCTATTGGGTGGCAACCGCCTGGCCGAGCGGCGCGACCATGACCCTGATTGCCGCCGCGACCGTGGGCCTGTCCGCCGCCACCCCGAACCCGAAACGCATGGCCTTTCAGATGGCGTGCGGGACGTTGCTCGGGGCGTTGATCGGTTTCGTCGAGATGTTTTTCATTTTTCCGTGGATCGACGGATTTGCGTTGCTGTGCGTGATGCTCGCGCCGGTGATCGTGCTCGGCTCGTTCCTGACCTCGCGGCCACAATACGTCGGCGTCGGCCTGGGCCTGCTGATCTTCTTCAGCACCGGTTCAGTGCCGGACAACCTCACGGTCTACAACCCCTACACCTTCATCAACGACTACATCGCCATGGTGCTGGGCATGCTGGTGTGCGCGGCGGCCGGGGCGATCATTCTGCCGCCCAACAGCCGCTGGCTGTGGCGTCGGCTGGAGCAGGACTTGCGCGCTCAGGTGGTGTACGCCATCAGCGGCAAGCTCAAGGGGCTGGCGTCGAGTTTCGAAAGCCGCACCCGCGATCTGGTGCATCAGGCCTACGGCTTCGCGGCCGGTCAACCGCAGGTACAGCGGGACTTGCTGCGCTGGATGTTCGTGGTGCTGGAAGTCGGTCACTCGATCATCGAGCTGCGCAAGGAACAGGCGATTCTGCCGGTGCATCCGGCCTATGCCGAATCACAGCCATGGCGCCAGGCGATCCGGGTGATGGGGCGGGCGCTGGTGCGGCTGTTCCTGCAACCGAACAGCAGCAACCTGGAACGCGCGCTGATTGCCGTCGATCACGCGATCAGCCGTGTGCAGTCCACCGACGAACCCTTCGCCCCGCACTTCGATACCTCGGCGTTGCGCCGGGTGAAGAGCTACCTGCACTTCATCCGCACCTCGCTGCTCGATCCGCAATCACCGCTGGCCGCCTTCGCAAACAGCCAGCCCCAAGGACTTGAACATGCCTCGTGAAATCGCCTTCCACGGCGTGTACATGCCGACCATGACCCTGATGTTTTTCATCGCGGCTCTGCTTGCCTGGGCGCTGGACCGGTTCCTGTCCGGGTTCGACCTGTACCGTTTTTTCTGGCATCCGGCGTTGCTGCGCCTGAGCCTGTTTACCTGTCTGTTCGGCGCGTTGGCGCTGACTGTCTACCGTTGACTCTCTATCACTGACTCTCTATCTCTGAAGAATGCCCCGATGAAAAAGTTTTTCAGCCTGTTCGCGACCTTGTTGGTGCTGGCCCTCGCGCTGTGGATCGGCCGCTCCTTGTGGGAGCACTACATGAACACACCCTGGACCCGCGACGGCCGCGTGCGGGCCGACATCATCAACGTCGCCGCCGACGTCACCGGTGAAGTGGTGGACGTGCCGGTACGCGACAACCAGCTGGTGAAGAAGGGCGATTTGCTGATGCAGATCGACCCTGAGCACTACCGTCTCGCGGTGAAACAGGCACAGAGTCTGGTGGCATCGCGCAAGGCGACCTGGGAGATGCGCAAGGTCAACGCCCATCGTCGCGCCGATATGGACAACCTGGTGATCTCCCGGGAAAACCGTGACGACGCCAGCAACCTCGCCGATTCGGCCCTGGCCGATTACCAGCAGGCCCAGGCGCAACTGGAAGCCGCCGAACTCAACCTCAAGCGCACTGAAGTGCGCGCGGCGGTGGACGGCTACGTCACCAACCTCAACGTACATCGCGGCGACTACGCACGCATCGGCGAGGCGAAAATGGCCGTGGTCGACATGAACTCGTTCTGGGTCTACGGCTTCTTCGAAGAAACCAAGCTGCCCCATGTGCGCGTGGGTGATAAGGCCGACATGCAATTGATGAGCGGCGAAGTGCTCAAGGGGCACGTGGAAAGCATCTCGCGCGGTATCTACGACCGCGACAACCCGGAGAGCCGTGAACTGATCGCCGATGTGAACCCGACGTTTAACTGGGTGCGTTTGGCACAGCGGGTGCCGGTGCGGATTCACATCGATGAGGTGCCGGAGGGTGTGCTGTTGGCGGCGGGGATTACGTGTACGGTGGTGGTCAAGCAAGGTGATGGTGCATAACCCATTCCCCTGTAGGAGCGAGCCTGCTCGCGATGAACCAGAGCGCGCCGCGTGTATTCAGAATGCACGCGTTATCGTTGACGTCCATCGCGAGCAGGCTCGCTCCTACAGTTGATCGTCGTCGTGTTCAGCAGAAGGTCTCTTGCAGATGCCGCCAAAGAATTCTGCCTTCCACCTTCTCGAACACCACAGTCGAGCGCCGATCCGAGTGCAGCCCGGTCGCATCGGTCTGTTGCTCGCGGTAACTCACGGTCGCGCCGCCGTCGTGCAGCGCAATGCCGCGTAACTCGCTCAGCTCGATGCGAAACCCGAGCTTCTTGCCGCCCGCCAGCGTGAACAATTCGTTCAGCGCGTCAAAATCCAGCACCCGACCGAGCGGCGAGACCATGGAGAACTGCGGCGAAAAGCGCATTAGCAGTTTTTCGAGTTCGGATGCGTCGCGCTCTTCGGCCAGCCATTGTTCGATGGCCACGTGGGCCTGGATCACTTCGTCGAAGTACTCGGTGTAGTCGGTCATGGAAGTCATTCCTGAAAATTTGCAGTGTCTGTTCTGGCGCCATCGCGCTCGACCGAATCGGTCTCAGAGCTGCCCACGCAACCCGAACCGCTTCATCAGCCCTGATTCCAGCAGCCCCTTGGGCAACAACCCGGCGAGCAGCGGCAACGCACGACTGCCATTGCCCAGGCGAATCAGTCGCGGTGGCTTGTCCTGCTGCACGGCCTTGAGCAAGCCGGCGGCGAATTCATTGGCCGGGGTCGGGTTGTCCTGAGAGGCTTTGGCCCGGGCGCGTATACCTTCGCGCAGCGGAAACCATGGGGATTGTTCGCTGATCAGTTGCTCGGCTTCGTGCCCGGCATTCCTGGCGAAGCTGGAAGCGATGGCCCCCGGCTGGACTTCCATGACCCGCACGCCAAACGGCGCCAGTTCCATGCGCAAGGCATCGCTCAAGGCATGCACGGCGGCTTTCGAGGCGCAGTAGGCACCGGCGAATGGTGTGACCAACACCCCGGAAACGCTACCGATATTCACGACCAGTCCTTTGGTCCGACGCAGCACGGGAAACATTGCGCGAGTGACGCCGACGATGGCGAACACATTGGTTTCGAACTGACGTTGCATGGCCGGCACGCCGCCATCGAGCAGCGGTCCCATGGCGCCATAACCGGCGTTGTTGATCAGCACGTCGAGACCACCACGCTCCTGGTTGATGCGGTCGCTCAACTGCTCAAGGGCAACACCGTCGTTTACGTCAAGTTGCACGGCGGTAAATCCGGCAGCACTCAGCATGGCGACATCTTCAGCCTTGCGCGCACTGGCCCAGACTTCATAGCCGGCGACCTTGAATGCGTCGGCAAGGGCACGGCCAATGCCGCTGGAGCAACCGGTAATCAACGCAACGGGCATGGCGCATTCCTTGTGCAAAAAATGGGGGAGGGGTCAGTCGGAAAAACTACCCTGCAATCGCTCGGCGCGAAACTCCAGGGTTTCCGGACGGTAGCCGGGGCGCAGTGGTGGCATCGGCAAGCAATCTTCCCAGTTGCCACCGGCCTGCAGTTCCCCGGGGCCACGATAGCGCGGGGCGGTGTATTGATTGTCGGCCAGGTTCACCGTATCGCCCGGTGCATAAGCCGTGACCCGCCAGCGCAACTCAGTGAGCGGCACGTCATTGCCGTTGTTCAGGGTCAATTGCAACGGGCGGTCGGCGGGGCATTGTTGAGGCGCGTAACTGATGCGCAACTCCAGGCGTTGCAGTTGCTTGAGCTCGCGGTGGTCCATCCAGATGACCCAGGTGGCGACGATGCCCAGCCCCACGGCGGCGGCCACGGATACGGGCAAGGCCTTGGCCGGATAGCGCAGCAACAGGACCAGCCAGGTGATGACCAGCAGGACGCCGATGAACATGACGTGAAATCTCGGGAGTAGAGAGGGTCATCCTACCTAAGCGTAGGTGGGGTTGGCGATGGGGGAGATTTTTGTGGAGCCTGTGATGGCCTCATCGCGAGCAGGCTCGCTCCCACATTTGATTGCGTTTCTCCAGGTAGAACTCGGTCAACTGTAGGAGCGAGCCTGCTCGCGAAGGGGCCAGCCAAGGCACTAAAAAACTCAGTGCAAAAAAATCCCCCGGCCAACCCGCTGCGGATAGGGAACGCAGCGAGTTGAGCGGGGGCTTAAGTTTACAGATGCTTACTGCGCGATGGTTTTCACCGACACGCCACGCTCAACCGGCGTCGAGCGCCCGTAGATATCTTCAAACCGCTCGATATCGTCTTCGCCCAGGTAGCTGCCCGATTGAACTTCGATGATCTCCAACGGAATCTTGCCGGGGTTGCGCAAACGGTGAACCGAAGCGATCGGAATGTAGGTCGACTGGTTCTCGGTCAGCAGGAACACGTTCTCGTCACAGGTCACCTCGGCGGTGCCGCTGACCACGATCCAGTGCTCGGCGCGGTGGTGGTGCATCTGCAGCGACAGGCAAGCGCCCGGCTTGACCGAGATGTGCTTGACCTGGAAACGACCGCCCATGTCCACCGAGTCGTAGGAGCCCCACGGACGGTAGACCTCGCAGTGGTTCTGGGTTTCAGTGCGGCCCTGTTCGTTGAGGGTATTGACCATCTGCTTCACGCCTTGGACCTTGTCCTTGTGGGCGATCATCATGGCGTCCTTGGTTTCGACCACGACGATGTTTTCCAGGCCGATCACCGACACCAGTTTGCCGTTGCCGTGGATCATGCAGTTTTTGCTGTCCTGGATCACCACGTCGCCTTTGGTGACGTTGCCGTTGGCGTCCTTTTCATTGACCTCCCACAGCGACGACCAGCAGCCGACATCGCTCCAGCCAGCGGTCAGCGGCACGACGCAGGCGCGTTGGGTTTTTTCCATCACCGAGTAGTCGATGGAATTGTCCGGGCAGCAGGCGAAGGTGGCTTCGTCGAAGGTGATGGTGTCGGCATCCTGATGGCTGCGTTCCAGGGTCAGCAGGCAGGTGTCGTAGATGTCCGGATCGTGCTTTTTCAACTCTTCGAGGAAGCGGCTGGCGCGGAACAGGAACATGCCGCTGTTCCAGAAGTAACCGCCGGACTGGACGAACTCGGTGGCGCGCTTCACGTCGGGTTTTTCGACGAAGTGCGAGACGCGGCTGACGCCTTCAGGCAGCAGCGAGTCGTTGGTCGACTTGATGTAGCCATAACCGGTTTCCGGCTTGGTGGCCGGCACACCGAACAGCACCATTTCACCGTTTTCGGCGGCAACAGTGGCCAGGGCCAGGGCGCGTTGCAGGGCTTTCTGGTCTTCCAGTACGTGGTCGGCCGGCAGCACCAGCATCAGCTCGTCGCGACCTTCATTGACCAGCATCATCGCGGTCAGGGCCACGGCCGGCGCAGTGTTGCGACCGAACGGCTCCATCAGGATGCGCTGGGATTCCAGTTTGCGCGCTGCCAATTGCTCGTTGACGATGAAGCGGTGGTCCTTGTTGCAGACCACGATCGGCGTGTCCATGCCTTCGAACACGAGGCGTTCCAGGGTTTGCTGGAACAGGGTGTGTTCGCCCGTCAGGGCCAGGAACTGCTTAGGGAATTGTTTGCGGGAAAGCGGCCAAAGACGTGAGCCACTACCACCTGACAAGATCACCGGAATCATGTTGTTACTCCTTGAATATCGATTGGTTAGAGCTACTGCGTTCTGTCGTTTCACTCTTGTTTTTGTTCCGTGTCCGGCTGGCCTTTGTAGGAGCGAGCTTGCTCGCGATGGACGTCAACGAAAACGCGTTCTGTCTGGCTAAACGCGTTGCCCTGACGTTTTTCGCGAGCAGGCTCGCTCCTACAGGGGGGACATGCGCCAGTCCGGATAATTTGTTAGCGCGTCGACACCGGGCGTTTCACCCAGACCGGCGACAGGCTGCTGCCGCTGCCGGTGACGTACAGCACCGCGGCTTCACCGCGTTCCAGGGCGACCGGTTTCACGTCGCCGACTTTGGTGGTGCCGTCGTACAAGGCCAGGCTGACCTTCACCGGGTTGATTTCACGCTCGCCGCGACCCTTGGGCGCAACGTTCGGAACCACGTCGGTCTTGCCGTCGGCGGTCTTCAGGGTCAGCGCCTTGTCGCTGAGGTTTTGCACACGTACCAGGGACTTCTGTTTGTTCTTGAACGGCGGCTCTTCGATCAGTTGCGGTGCGCCGCTGGCGTTGTTGACCAGGGTGTAATAGTGGTCGCCGGCCAGTTTCACCGGCAGGTTCTGGCTACCGACCTTGGCGCTGTAGTCGCCGCCCGGCATGAAGCTGAAGTCAGTGCTCGACAGTGGCGCGACATCGCTCAGGTTGGTGCTGCCGACGGTGGCGCTGACTTCGGCGTTGCTGGCGTTGTAGATGCGCACGAAGGTCGAGCCTTTCGGCGCGACCGGGCCGTACAGGGCGGCGTCGCCAGCGGCGAAAGCCTGTACCGACAGCACGCTGAGGCCGGCAACCAGGGCAAAGCTTTTAGCGAGACGACGAGGAGTTGTAGTGAAAGTCATGGTGTACCTCTCTTTCAGTTTTGCGCCCGGTCGGGCGTCTCGGATTTAGTGTTTGCAGCTACGTTTTGTTGGCGGGCGCCGGCTTGTTTAAGCTCTGCGACCCACTGCGGGTCGGCGTCGCCGATTTCGTTATTCACAGGCAGATATCGTTCAGGGAACTCCCAGATCAGCACCTGTGGCGGGCTGTTCTTGAAGGCATCGCTCTTGAGGTAGCTGAGCATCGGCAGAATCGGGCCGTGACCGTCTTCGGCGTAATTGACCACGTCGCTGTTCAGTGCTTGCTTGAGCGCACCCACAAAATTCCAGCTGGGGTTGGCGCTGTAGCTGGTGCCGATCAGGGCCACCGGCACTTCGTTGTTGGCGAACAGCGCGTCGTCGCCGGCTGGCTGATCTTGCGCCGCGACCGTATTGCGCTTTTGCAATTGCTCCTGCTTAGGCATCAGGCTTTCGAACAGCGGGTCCAGTGGCAGGAACAGACGCAGGTCGCCCTTGTGGGTGATGGTCTCCGCCGGTTCAGTGACGAAGCGCTGCGGTTCGCCGCTCAGCGGGTACTTGTCGGCAATGGTCCTGGCCAGACGGTTGGCGGCGATCTCGGCGCCTTGCGGCGTCCAGTGGGTGTCGGTGCGCAGGAACACTTGCTGGCCATCCTGCTTGGCCTGTTGCAGTGGGCCAAGCAGGTCAGGGGCCGGAATCCGGGCGGCGGCCAGGCGCTGGTGGAAGTCCTTGTAGAGGTTGGCGTGGATGCTCGCCGGTTTCACTTCACCCAGGTGTTCCGGGTACAGGCGCACCTTGGCCGGCACCACCGCCATCACCAGTTGCACGCCTTTGGCTTTCAGCGTTTGGCGCACGCCTTCGACCAGCGCGTAGTTGCCTTGCAGGTTCAGCTCTTCGTTGACCACCGGGTGGAATTCTTCATCGCTGTACAACCACTGGTCGCGACCGAGCACCACGCCCGGACGACCTTCGTTGAATAGTTTGAAATCCAGCGCGGCCCAGAGGTTGGTGCCCAGGCGCTTGATCGGGAACTCGTCGTCGTAGTGCGTTTCCACAGCCTTGGTCCAGCGACCGTTGAGCACTGTCGCATCGGCGTTGGTGCTGAAGCCGAAGAAGCTGCGCACCGACCACAGACCGAGCACCAGCAGGGTCACCAGGAACAGCGCGATGTAGAAGATGCGTAATGAGCGGGTCATGGTCAGATCCCTCAGAACTGGAAGTAAAGGAACGGCGAGAAGCTTTGCGCCGAGAGTTTGAGAATCGAGGCAATGAACAGCAGCAGCACCAGGGCGCGCATCACGTAGCGCGACCAGTCAGCGGTCCAGTAGGCCGGCTGCACCTGGGCTTCAACGCCGACGGTGTAGCCAGGCTGATGGATGCTCGCCGGGTTATCCCCAGGCACGGCCTTGATCGTTCCCGGTGTTGCAGCGGCAGGGCCGTCGGCGTCGACGTTCACGACTGGCTTGGTCTTGACCGGAGGCTGATTGGTGTAGAAATCCCGCAGGCCGAAGAACGCCAGGGTCACGTAGGCCACGATCAGCGTTGCTACTTGCAGACCGGTGAGGCTGGCCTGGTTGAGTTCCGACAGCGACCAGTCGCCGAAGCTGAACATCGCGCCATACATGCGCCCGGCAACGTGCAGGTTTTCCGCGCGGAAGATCACCCAGCCCATCACCACCAGCAGGAAGGTCAGTGCCCAGCGGATCGGGTTGAAGCTGCGTGGCGAGGTGTTCAGGCCGATGGCTTTCTCGATCGCCAGCCACATGCCGTGCCACGCACCCCAGACGATGTAGGTGATGTTCGCGCCGTGCCACAGACCACCGAGCAACATGGTCAGGAACAGGTTGCGATAGGTCATCAGCGTGCCTTTGCGGTTACCGCCGAGGGTGATGTACAGATAGTCACGCAGCCAGGTCGACAGGCTGATGTGCCAGCGCCGCCAGAACTCGGTGATCGACTGGCTGACATACGGCTGCTTGAAGTTTTCCATGAAGCGGAAACCCATCATCAGGCCCAGGCCGATAGCCATGTCGCTGTAACCGGAGAAGTCGAAATACAACTGCGCGGTGTACGCCAGGGCGCCGAGCCAGGCATCGCCCGTGGTCGGGTTTTGCAGGGCGAAGCAATGGTCGGCCACCACCGCCAGGGTATCGGCGATGAAGACTTTCTTGATGAAACCCTGCATGAACCGCGTGCAGCCCTCGGAGAACTTGTCGAGGGTGTGGGTGCGGTTGTTGAACTGATCGGCCAGGTCGCGGAAACGCAATACGGGGCCGGCGATCAAGTGCGGGAAAATCGCCACGAACGCCGCGAAGTCGATCAGGTTGCGGGTCGCCGGGGTGTCGCCACGGTAGACGTCGATGATGTAGCTGATGGACTCGAAGACGTAGAACGAGATCCCGATCGGCAGCAGCACGTGAGTCAGGATGAACGGCGAAAGACCCACCGACGTCATCATCGCGTTGATGCTGTCGACGCCGAAGTTGGCGTACTTGAAGTAGCCGAGGATGCACAGGTCGACGGCCACGCCGAGCAGCAGCCAGCGCTGTGCCGGTTTGGTCCTGACCCCGGCGGCCCCGACTTTCAGGCCGATCCAGTAGTTCCACAGCGTGACGCCGGCGAACAGTGCGAGGAAGTCCACACGCCACCAGGCGTAGAACACGTAACTGGCAATCAGCAGCAGCAGATTGCGATAGCGTTGCCCGCTCAGGTAGTACAAGCCGAGGAAGATCGGCAAGAACAAAAACAGGAACACGTTGGATGAAAAAACCATCCCGGTCTCTCCTTGTTTGAACCAACAGTCAAGGGCCAACGGCCCCCCCAAACCCCCCACGGAAATCCGGGGGGCTAACTCACAAATCTCAAACTCGACACTGAACCTGTAGGAGTGAGCCTGCTCGCGATTGCGGTCTGACATTCAACGTTGATGTCGACTGATACACCGCTTCGCGAGCAGGCTCGCTCCTACAGGGATCTGTGTTTGTCCTAGGAACCCTTGCCCTTTTCATTGGCCGGGTCGTAGACCTTGGTCAGGTCACCGCCGAGGCGGAAGTTCTTGAACGGTTGCATCTTGTGCTTCTTCTCCAGCACGTCCGGCGTACAGACGTAGAGCGAGCAGAACGGTTCGAGCCAGGCGAATTTCATGTCCTCTTTCAGGTCGGTCATGTCCTGTTCCTTGCCGTTCTTTTCCTCGAACTCATCCGGGTCTTTCACCCCGGCCAGTACCCGGTCACCCAGGCGTTTGAGTGCGCCATTGTTTTCCTGGCGCAAGTCCACGCCGTTGACCTGGGCGAAACTGGCGATCATCGCCAGTGGCGGCAGGGCGTAGTTGTGGTAGGCCAGGGCCCGTTGCTGACGCTTGAGTTCGTTGGGCAGGTAGCCATCGGCGTCGATTTGGTTGGCGCCGACCTTGTATTCCTTCACGGCCCAGTCGAACAGGTCGCGACGGTTGGTGGCGACGGAAGTGGCCATCACCGACCAGGCGGCCCAGTACGAGTGGTTGTTGGTCTGCTCGAGCGGCAGGTTGTCCCAGTCGCTGACCACCTGGTCGGCCATCTTGCTGAACCAGGCTTCGATCAACCGGGCTTCCTGTTGATGGGTGGCCAGCGGGTGAGAGTCGGAAAACTTCAGGCGGATATACGCCGAAGCCATGCTGCCCAGCGCCCATTTGCGCATCGATTTGCCGGTGTGGTTGAAGTCCTTGGACATCAATGCATCGGCCTGGGCCCAGGTCGTCAGCCAGTTCAACGTGCATTCCAGCTGTTCCGGGCGACCGTCACGCATGAACTGCATCACGCGCTTGCTGGTGCCGCGCTCGATCCTGGTGATGTCGGCGGTGCTTTCGCGGAAGGCTTTTTCCGACTGCTTGTTCAGGGTCGCGCGGGCTTTGTCCGAACCTTCGTACTTGCTGCGAAATTGCAACGAGCCGGTGTACGGCGTCGGCATCGCATCGCAGCCTTCGCTCTTGTCGCCCGTCTTGAATTTATCCACAGGCGCAAAATAGCCCTGGGGTGGACGCAGTGGCGCAGCCGCTTGCGTGGCCCCGGCGAACATCGCCAGGCTCAAGAGCGTCGGTGCCAACAGTGTTGAAAATTTCGGATTGCGCATGGCGGACCTCATTGCCCGGCCGAAGCAGTACGCTGTTCGGCGCCCGGGAATACGTTGCGTTTGCAGATTTTCGCTTCGACTTTCTGTGGCGCGGCACCCGCTTGTTCCGGGCCCTGGACTTCGACGGCCAGCAGGTTCTGCGAGGCCCAGTCTTCGTCCGTGCGCAACTCGAAGGCGAAACGCCCGTCAGTCTCGGAGGTTTCCGGTTTTTCGATCTTGATGTCCTCGTGGCGACCGTTCATGTACCAGAGGGTGGCTTGCAAGGTTTTCACCGACGTGTCGGCGAAGCGGATGTCGACCTGGTGGCTACCATTGCGCAGGTCCAGGTTCTTGCTGTTGACCATCAATTCGTTTTTGCCCGGCTTGAGCGTGGCGCTGCCGGCCATCTGCGCATCCTTGCCTTCGCAACCGTTGTCCAGCAACGCCATCATCTGGCGGTAGATGGTTTCCTGGTCGAGGCGGTACAGCGGCGAGAATTCCCAGATGAGAATCTTCGGTGGGTTCTTCTGGAACTCGTCGCTGCCCAGGTACTGCAGCATCGAACCTTCCAGGCCGCCGCCGGGGAACGCTACGTTGAGGATGTCGGCGCCGATGGCCTCTTCGAGGAAACCGGCGAAGTTGTAGTTCTTGCCACTGTGGGAGGTCCCCACGAGGGTGATTTGCGGGTTACCGGACTCGCCGAACAAGTCGCCATCGCCCGCTTCGCCCTTCGGCTCGGTGGTGAACTGATCCATGTACTGGATCGCGTAGCTGGTGCCACAGAGTTGACCGGCCATGTTGTGCAATGTTCCGGTCTTGCCCATGCGACCCGATTTTTTGGTCTCGAATTCGCGCTTGGGAATGTCGGCGAATTCAGGCAATTGCTTGACCTTCTCGGCGACGATTTTCGCCGTGCGCTGGGCACCGTACGGCGTCCAGTGCTGGTCGCCGCGGAAGTAGAAATCGTGGGCGGGCAGGGTGTCGGGCAACGACTCGTTGGTCAGCGGCGACAGGTCCGGAACGACGTAGCCCATCTGCGCGAAACGACCGAGCATGGACTTGTAGTTCCTCAACGCCTTGTCGAAGTCGTAGCTGGCTTTCTCCGCCGGGTTGAGCTTGTTGCGGTTCACCAGACCACGGGTCGGCTGGTACACGACAACCAGTTCCACGCCTTTGCTCTTGAACGCATCGTGCAGTTGTTTCATGCGTTTGTAGCCGGCGGGCGTGGTGTCGAATTCGGTGCGCAAGTCTTCTTGCGTACGGAACAGCCAGTCACCCTGGGCCTGTACCAGCGTGGTGAAGTTCTGCTGGTAACGGGTGGTGTAGTTCTTCGGATCGTGGGCGGCAGGACACAGGCTGCAGCAGGGTTCGGCGGTGAACTTCGGTGCCTGGACCTCGTCGGCACGCGCGCCGCCGCTGGCCGCGAGAATGCCGGCGGTCAGGGCCGACAGGCTGAGTAATTTGATCAAGTGTGGGTGCATAAGATTGTCCTCAGTCCCGCATTTCGGTCTGGCGTTCGACGGGGTCGATCAGCACGGCTTTCTGCTGGCGCACCAGCAGGTCGAGAATTTCATCCTGGCGCTCGCCAAGAATGCCGGTGAAGCTGATGCCGCTGGATTTGGTCGGTGCGAGCATGGACACGCGATACAACTCGACACTCAACGGCGAGTCGATGGACAGCGGGCCGCTGCCGTTGGCCGCCAGCTCACCGCCGACCACGATCAGCGACACTTGGGCGTCGAACGGGTCGAGCTTGATGTCTCGGTCGGTGTTGCTCAGGTCCTTGATGTGCCCGTAGACACCAGTCAGACCGTTGGCCATGGCGACGTTTTCGTACAGGCGAATGTTCACGCTGTTACGAATGCGGATGCCGTGGCGCCTGTTGCTCAACACGCGGTTGCCCCACAGCAGGTTGTCGGCACTCTCATAGAGAGTGATGCCGTCGGTGTGGTTCTGGTAGATCTCGTTGTGGGCGATCAGGTTGTTGACGCTGTTCCGGTCGATCACCAGGCCTGACAACTTGTTGTCGTAGCTGCGGTTATTGAAGATGAAGCTGTCGTTGACCTCTCGGGAAATAATGATCCCGTGCTTCTTCTTCGTACCAAACACCGTGTTGTCGGCAATGATCAGACCGTGGGAACGGTCGTGTGGGTCGATGCCGTAGACGATGTTGTCTTTGTAGGTGTTGCCCTTGACCACGAAGTCGCGGGTTTCGTAGCAGTAGAAGCCGTACCACATGTCCGAGAATTCGGAGCCGACGATCCAGCCGGTCGGCTCGGGACGCTTGAGCACCTTGGCCATGTTCGGCGTGTACTGGGAAATACTCACGCCGTAGGACTTACTGTTGGCGTAGCCGAAGCTGGCGATCTTGCTGTTGGCGATGTAGGTCTCGGTGCCGCCCCAGGACAGCAGGAACGGACGGAATTCCTTCGGCGAGTTGAACGTCGCCGGGCCGTTGTCCTTCTCGCGCCAGCCAGTGATTTTGGTATCGCGAACGAACAGCTGGCCGTCGTTGACCAGGAACGCACCGGCCTCCTGGGACAGGCGCAGTTCCTGGGTCTGCTTGTCGATTTCCAGGATGCCGTGACGACCGACCACGATCGGCAACTTCGCCAGGAACACACCCGGCGAGGTTTCGCTGAAGTACTGCTTGGGGACCTTCTTCGCCAGGTCCTTGAGGTTCATGTAGCCGTCGTCGACGAAGATCGCCTGGGGGATGCCGTGCTGACGCACCACCCACTCGGCCATCTTGTTGTCGCCACCGATGAAGTCCTTGAGGGCGTCTTCCTGCATCATCCGGCGCACGCTGATCTTGCCGGCCTTGCTGCGCACGATTTTCGCGGCGATAGCCTCGGCTGTGTAGCCGGAAACGTCCGGCAGTTTCGGCTTGGCCAGTTCCAGCGGCGCGGTCGGTGCGCTGCTGACGGTATAGGTCTTGGCCTGTTGCAGTTCCTTGGCCACGGTTGCCGGCTTGGCCGGCTCCACATTGGCGAAGGCAGTCGTGCTGGCCAGCAGCATCGCGCCGGCCAACAGGCTGATCGAGCCTTTTCGGGCTGGATGATTCATCTGGGAGACTCCCTTCGCAATGTGCATCAGAAGCGCCAGATCACGTCGATGAACGCGCGGTGCATGTACGAATCGACTTCCTTGCCGTACGCATCGCCCGGCTTGAACACGCCACCGCGGAAGCGCACCAGGGCCGAAGGTTCATCGATCGCCTGACTCATCGACGCCGGCAACAAGCCTTGCTTGAAGTACTTGGTCACCACCAGGTCCATTTCCTGACCGAGGTCTTTCTCGCCATCGTTCAGCGGCAGCGAAGTGCTGGAGAGGATCGCGCCGGTCACATCGTCGGTGTTGTTCTCGACGGCGTTGATGCCATTGCTGCCGACCGGCTTGTTGCCGTCGACGCGCCAGAACTTGTGGTAGATCAGGCTGGCGTCGTATTCGTCGTTGAGCATCCACGAACCGAACAGGGTGGCGCTCTGCATGTTGTTCATTTCGCCACGGAACGCTTCGCCGAAACGGTGCACGCGCGAGCGGGTGCCAGTGTAGTTCGAGCGGTTGCTTTCCAGACCGTTCTGTTCGTAATCGGCGCTGGCGCGGGCATAGGCGGCACCGACTTGCCATTGCGGATCGAGGCGCAAACGCACACCGACATCGGTGGCCCAGCCGTTGAGGTTTTCACCGCGCTTGGCTTCAGTCGGCGGCGTGCCATCGGCGTTCAGCGGGTTGACCTTGTCGATGTCGCCGCTCATGCCGGTGATGCTGCCCCAGTAATTGACGGTATTGGTATTGCGCCAGTTGTAGGCGTCGCTGTCGGCGGTGAGGCCGAGCCAGCTGATGTCGCCGTTCTGTTTCTTGTCCAGCGAATCCGTCGGTACACCCGGCTCCGGGTAGTCGAGCTTGCCGTTGTCATGGGTGTGATGACCACGAATGCCGACCCAGTTGCCCGGTGTCCACTGATACGCGGCATCGGCGTAGGCGTGCAGGCGATCCTTGTCTTGCGGTGACAGCTCCTTGAGGTCGGTGCGGTACTCGCTGAAACGTTCGGCGATACCGACGTTGGCGCGCAGCAGGGTGGTGTCGAAGGTCCAGTTCAGCGCTTCGATGTTGGTGTCGCGCCATTGGCCGTCGTCGTTGCGCAGGCGCTGGCGACCGAACTTCAGGATCTCGCCAGGGTAAGGCGTGAAGCCGCTGTAGCCGACCCAGAACTCACGCATGGCCAGGTAGTTTTTCTTGGTCTGGCGATCATTGTTGGCGGTGTTTTCGGCGCCATCGGATTGTTGCAGGGTGTCGGTCTCGATGATGTCGGTGGACGTCACCGCCTGCCCCATGGCGTAGGCGCTCCACGCGCCGCTTTCGCCGTAGACCCACGGACGCAGGTCCAGGCCGACGCCGTTGACGTCGCCGCCGGGCGCGGTGCCGAGGTCACGGTCGTCTTCGGACTGGCCGGTGATTTTCACGTCCAGGCCGAAGTTCTTGGTTTCAGTCATCGCAGCGAGCGTCGGGCAAGACCAGATCAGCGCGAATGTCAGACCGATGCCGGCCTTCATGAATGGATTTAACTTCATTTCGATTCCTCGCTGACTTCTTCTTGCAGGGTGTGCAGTTCCGGCGTGTTCGGGCTCAGGGCACCGCGCACGGCCTGTTCTTGTTTCAACAGGCGTTGGGCTTCGGCCAACCGGTCGGGCGGCAATTGCGTTTGGATTGTTTGCGCAAGCTCGGTGGCTTGCGGAGTGTTCTGGGCCAGAGCCAGTTGGCTGAAGACGTAGGCGTTCAGCGGATCAGGCTTGGTGCCCTTGCCTTGGGAAAACAGTTGGGCGATGGCGAAGTCGGCGCTGTTCTGGCCGTTTCGCGCAGCGGTCAACAGATGGTCGAGGGCCTTCTGCGGATAGACCTTGCCCAGGTAGCCACGGCGATAGATCTGGCCGAGGTAGTAATCGGCGGCGACTTCACGGCCGACGGCTTTCTGGAAGTGTGCTTCGGCGACCTTGGCGTCGGCCGGCACCAGTTTGCCTTCGAAGTAGAGCTTGCCCAGCAACAGCTCGGCGCGGGGCTGGTCGGCGGCGCGGCCGTTGTCCAGGTACTTCATCATCTGGTCGACGTCGCCGAGTTCCGGGAAGTCGTAGAGCAATTGTGCGAGGCTGACCCACGACGCCGGGTAGCCCGGTGCGATCGGTTCAAGCAGCGACTGCGCGGTTTTCTCGTCGGTCTTGCCCAGGGACGCATCGGCGAGCACGCGGGCGACGCTGTCGACGCGCTGCGCCGAAACGGTGCCTTGGGCGTGCGCGGCTTGCATCTGCTTGATCAGCTCGGCCTGTTGCTCTGGCTTGGCCTGTTTCTGATAGACCGTGGCCAGTTCGACGTAGCAGATATCGCTGATGTTGAGCGCGGCCTTGCAGATTTTTTCCACGTCATCCAGATGCTGGTCATAGGTGCCCTGAGTGCGATAGAGCAGCACCTGTGCCAGACCTGCTTCCGGCTTGCCTTCGGCGCGCCATTGGCTGATCTGCTGCTGAGCGTTCATGTTGGGGAAGCTGTGCGGGTATTGCAGGTACAGCATCGCCAACGGGATCAGCGTGTTGCCTTCGCCTGCCGCAGCGGCTTTTTTCAACAGGGTTTCGGCTTCGTGTTGTTCCGCTTCGGTGGAACCGGGCTTGGCCACCAGCAGACGACCGAGGCGTGCCTGGGCGCGCGGCGAAACGCTGGCCGCGGCGCGGTAAGTCGCCTCGGCCTGTTTCATCTGCGCCGGGTCATGGCTGTCGACCTGGATATCGGCCAGGCCGACCTGCGCTTCGCTGTAGCCCAGGTCTGCCAATTGCCGGTAATTCTGCGCGGCGGTGGCGGTATCGCCACGTTTGAGCGCTTCGTTGGCCAGGCGTTGGTCGGGCAGGCCGGCGCAACCGGCCAGGCTGACCGCCAATGCAACGGCACACAGTGTTCCCATGTAGGAGTGAGCCTGCTCGCGATGCAGGCGACTCGGTTCTTCAGACAAACCGCGTCGATCCCATCGCGAGCAGGCTCGCTCCCACAGGGATTGCGGTGTGTTCGAGATTTTTGTGATAGTCACAGGCATGTCCTCGACTTAAAGACCGACAGCCATGGCTTTGTCGACCAGCCAGTTCAGGTTCGGGCCACGGTCGCTGTTCACTTCCACCGGGCGGCCGGCGAGGGAGCTGTCCAGGGTTTCGTCCGGCTGGATCAGCACGCGGATGTCCGAAGACAGATCGGCGCTTTTCAGGCTGGTGCTGCTGACGATCTTGCCGGTGCGGCTCTTGTCCTCGCCGGCGACCTGGAAGCGCACCGAAGTACCCGGACGCACGTCGCCGAACTGGCGATAGGAGAAGCGCGCTTCAACATTGGCTTCGCTGTTACGCGGGACCAGTTGGAAGATCACGTCGCCCTTGCTGGCGTACTGACCATTGGCGACCATTTGCTGGGCCACGGTGCAGTCGCAAGGCGAGGTCAGGGTGCCGGTCATCTGCTTGCCGAACAGTTCTGCGACCTTGGCCGGGGCCAGTTGGTCTTCGTCCAGATGGCCCTTGAGCACGTCGAGCATGCTGGTGCTGAAGCTTGCCAGCGGTGCGCCCTTGGCGGCCACGCCGTCGGCTTTCACCAGGCTCTGCACGGTGCCGTCGCGGGGCATGGTGATGTTCACGCCCGGCACGCTGACCAGACCGGCCTGGGCGTGGCTGACGAAGTACATGCCGTACACCGATTTGAAAATGAAACCGAATGCAGCCAGGCCGACAACGAAGATCCCCAGGCTGAAGGTCACGGCTTTCAGGCGGCCGAACGCGGTCATGCCGTGGCCGCCGTCCTTCATCTTGCGCGCCTTGGTGAAGTTGTCGCGCTGCAGGGTCGCCAGCATTTCCCCCACGCTGACGATGTCGCCAGCCAGGTGCGAAGTGATCAGGTGGCGCAGGGTCGAGATGTCCCGTGGTTCCAGGTTCTGGAACTGGCAGCCGGCGCGTCCGGTCTGGCGGTCGAAGGAGCGAACCTGCAATTCGACGTCCATGGCCAGGCCGAGGTTGTCGATGAGGAATTGCAGGCGGGCCTTGTACACGTCACCGATCTTCAGCGGCAATTGACCGGCGTTGAACGCCAGGCCACCGGCGGACAGGTCGATCACCCGGGCTTCGACCGGTGTCCGGTCAGGGCCGAAGAAACGCAGCTTGGCCGGGATTTTCACGCGGGCGTGTTGGCGCTGGGCTTCGGATTCATGCACTACGTTGGCGTTGACGGCGGTATTCATAGGGGGCGTTTTCCTAGTTAATTCAGGCGAGTTCGGTCAGACCATCAACAGCAGCACGGCGACAAAAATGCTGCCGGCAGAGAAGGTCATGGTCCGAGACGACCAGGTGTTGAACCAACGTTGAAAGCTGGCGAGATCACGGGTCAGAGACGTGGGTTGGCGGGTCCAGGACTGTTGGTCGAGGCGGAAGAACACGTAGATCTTCACCAGCGCGCCGACGATCTGGTTGTAATAGAGAATCGCCGGGTAGGCCGGGCCGATCCGGTGTCCGGAGCACGACAGCAACAAGGTCAGGATGAACCGGGTGATGCCGATCCACAGCAGGTACACCAGGATGAACGCGGTGCCGTACTTGAAGCTGGCAATCAATGCCACGGTCAGGCCCAGCAGCGAGGTCCACATCGACACGCGCTGGTCGAACAGCACCACCGAGGTGAACACGCCGAGGCGTTTGATCCCAAGGCCAAGGGCACGGGAGTTCTGCCGCAGGTTGTTGCCGTACCAGCGGAACATCAGTTTGCGACTGGCCTTGATGAAGCTCTTTTCCGGCGGGTGTTCAACGGTGTTGATCGCCGCGTCGGGCACGTAGAACGTGTCGTAGCCCAGGCGCATCAGGCTGAACCAGCTCGACTTGTCATCGCCGGTAAGGAACTTGAAGCGACCCAGGCGCCAGTGTTGCAGCGAGTCGCTTTCCACGTCGGCGATGAAGTCCGGGTTGGTGACCACGGTGGCGCGGAACACCGACATGCGGCCGGTCATGGTCAGCACGCGCTTGGACAAGGCCATCGAGCACATGTTGATGTGGCGCTGGGCGAAACGCAGCTTGTGCCATTCGCTCATGATGTAGCCGCCGCGCACTTCGCAGAATTCGTTGGTGGTCAGGCCACCGACGTTGCCGAACATCTGGAACCACGGCACGGTCTTGAGCACCACGCCTTCGGCCAGCACCGTGTCGCCATCGATCACCGCAACCACCGCGCGGTCATCCGGCAGGTGCCGGGAGATGGCGCGGAAGCCGTAGGCCAGGCCATCGCGCTTGCCGGTGCCGGGAATGCGCACGAAGTCGAGTTTCACCCGGGCCGGCGGGTTCATCCGGTTCCACAGGCTTTTGACCAGCAGCTCATCGGACATTTCCACGATGGAGCAGACCACGGTGGTCGGCAGGCCGCAGTCGATGGCTTCGCGGATCACCGAGCTGTAGACCTGCGCGGTGGTCAGGGCATCAATGCGGAAACTGGTGACCATCAGGAACACGTGGGACGGGTCAGCCGCTTTGCCCAGCTTGCGCACTTTGCGCCGCAGGTACGGGTAGACGATGTAGAGAAAAATCATGCCGCGCACAAAGTGAGTGGCACCCATCGAGTAGCGCCAGATACCCACGGCGCCAATCAGGAAAATGAAGTCCTTCGACTCGGAGTCGAACGTGGACACGGGCAACGCCATGGCGAGGCCCATCAGTAAACTCAGGTAGAACAGCCAACCGGCGGCCTGGAGTAGGCCGTGCTTTAGCCTGTGCATAATCTGCATCCGTCTCGATCTCGGGCGAGCCTTTGGGGTGGCCCGATGGGGTTTAGGCAGGCGTAGAAAGCAGCCCGTAGGAGCTGCCGCAGGCTGCGATCCAGGGACCTTTGGCGCCCGTGAAGGCGCCAAAGGATCGCAGGCTTCGCCAGCTCCTACGGAACCGTGGTTACCAGCAAATGCCTTCAGTACGGGCAGTTGTGCTGGTGGCCTTGGACATGAAGCCCACCAGGTCGATCACCTGCTTGCCGTGTGGAACTTCCTGCACCAGAGCGCGGAATTTCTCGTCACGATTGCCCAGGATGATCACGTCGGAGTTGTTGATCACCGCGTCGAAATCGGAGTTCAGCAAGGACGAGACGTGAGGGATCTTCGACTCGATGTAGTCCTTGTTCGCACCGTGAACGCGGGCGTACTCGACGTTGCTGTCGTAGATGCTCAGGTCATAGCCTTTGCCGATCAGCATTTCCGCCAGGTCGACCAGCGGGCTTTCGCGCAGGTCGTCGGTGCCGGCCTTGAAGCTCAAGCCCAGCAGGGCGACTTTGCGTTTGTCGTGGCTGGAGACGATGTCGAAAGCGTTCTGCACCTGGGATTCGTTGCTGCGCATCAGCGAGTTGAGCAACGGGGCTTCCACGTCCAGGGAACCGGCGCGGTAGGTCAGGGCACGCACGTCTTTTGGCAGGCACGAGCCGCCGAAGGCGAAGCCTGGGCGCATGTAGTACTGGGACAGGTTGAGGGTCTTGTCCTGGCAGACCACGTCCATCACTTCGCGACCGTCGACACCGACCGCCTTGGCGATGTTGCCGATTTCGTTGGCGAAGGTGACCTTGGTGGCGTGCCACACGTTGCAGGTGTACTTGATCATCTCGGCGACCGCGATGTCCTTGCGGATGATCGGTGCGTCGAGCTCTTCGTACAGCGATTGCAGAACGTCGCCGGACGCCTTGTCGAATTCACCGATGACGGTCATTGGCGGCAGGTCGTAGTCGGCGATCGCGGTGCTTTCGCGCAGGAACTCAGGGTTCACGGCCACACCGAAATCAACGCCGGCCTTCTTGCCGGAGCAGTCTTCGAGAATCGGGATGACCACGTTGGCCACGGTGCCCGGCAGTACGGTGCTGCGTACGACGATGGTGTGGCGGGTGGCCTTGTCACGCAGAACAAAACCGATTTCGCGGCATACTGCCTCGATGTAGTTCAGCTCCAGGTCGCCGTTCTTCTTGCTCGGCGTACCCACGCAGATCATCGACAGGTCGGTGTCGCGAATCGCCTCGGCGAAGTTGGTGGTGCCACGCAGACGACCTGTCTGGATGCCTTGGGCCAGAAGCTCACCCAGGCCCGGTTCAACGATCGGCGATTTGCCGGCATTGATCATATCGATCTTGTCTTTGGCCACATCGACGCCAACGACGTCATGGCCCCGTGCAGACAGGCAACCGGCACAGACTGCGCCGACGTAACCCAAACCAAAAATGCTGATGCGCATCGCAATTACCTCTCTGTTATCAAGCCTGTATACATCAAGCCATTAGATGGCCGGAGTTAATGGTGTTCAGCGTGTTTTAGTGCACTCGCAAGTGTGCCTTACAGGCACAACGATGCCCTGTGCTGGCATATAAGTTACGAGTGTCTAAATAAATGCACTCAAGGTGTGCGCAACTAGGCCTTGTTGTTATGATTTGCCCTGTTATGCAGCCGATCCTCCTGTCGGAAGGATGCAGGTGCAACGGCCTTGCACGCTTGATGTCAGGCCGAAAGCCCGTGGATCAAGCGGTTGGGTGCTCGGGTGAGCACGTTTATAGGGGCGCTGTCGTGGCCTTGTAGGGGATAGTCATACCGCGTTATCTCCTGTCCGGTTGCTGTTGTCCAAATCAGTGATTAGTCAGCGCAAGTTAGTGTTTCAACTTCGCAACATGAATCGCTTATCTGCGTAAGTTATCTCGTACACGTTCGGCGAGAATCGTTACCGGTGGTATGAGCGGCGCGTTTGGACATAGTTCCAGTCCGCTCATCGCGAAATCTGAAATTTTTTGAAATATTGAGAAAGATGGCACTGCTTTCAAATTGATAGCACTTGCCGTTTCGCCCTTTATATATAGGCGGCTCAACGGAGGGGATATTTTTTTGCCACTACTGTTAAAAAAAGTCAGTGCCACTACGCAAAAAAATGATTGAAGTCGAGTGAAACTAAAGTTAGAAAACCGTACGGTATTTTTATGGCGCCATAAAAATGGCGAAAAGGCAGGGAAGGCTGAAGTGAGTCAAGGGTCGGCGCACGAGGGTTGGTGGAGGTCGTGCGCCGACCGGATGCATCACTCTGGTGCGTGGTCGCGCAGAAACACCAGATTGTCCGGCTTGGACTGTTCGGCGCTGTAGCGATAGCCCTGAGCGTCGAACTGCTTGAGGGTGGCCGGGTCGTTGATGCGTTCTTCGATGACGAAGCGGCTCATCAAGCCGCGGGCCTTTTTTGCGTAGAAGCTGATGATCTTGTACTGGCCGTTCTTCAGGTCCTTGAATTCGGTATTGACGATGCGCGCGTTCAAGGCGCTGCGCTTGACCGCCGAGAAATACTCGTTGGATGCCAGGTTGAGCAGCACGTCATCGCCCTGATCGACCAAGGCTTCGTTCAGCCATTCGCTGATGCGCGTGCCCCAGAAGGCATACAGATCCTTGCCCCGGGCGTTGGCCAGTTTGGTGCCCATTTCCAGGCGATAGGGTTGCATCAGGTCCAGCGGGCGCAGCAGGCCGTAGAGGCCCGAGAGCATGCGCAGGTGTTTTTGGGCGTAGTCGAAATCGGCTTCGCTGAGGGTTTGCGCATTCATGCCGGTGTACACATCACCCTTGAAGGCCAGCAGCGCCTGCTTGGCGTTTTCCGGGGTGAACGCAGGCGTCCAGCTGCCGAAACGCGCGGCGTTGAGCCCGCCGATCTTGTCGGAGACGTGCATCAACTCGCTGATTTGCGCGGGCGTCAGCTCGCGCAATTGCAGGATCAACTCCTGAGAGTGGTCGAGGTACTGCGGCTGGGTGAAGCGCTGGGTCGCGGGCGGTGTTTCATAGTCGAGGGTCTTGGCGGGTGAAATCACCATCAGCATGAAGTCGTCTCCTTTAATCGTGGCGGCGATTCTAGGGGGTTGTCCTCGTTGACTCCAGCTATGGCGTCCATAGGTGATGGCCGGTGGCCTTGCACAAAACCTGTAGGAGCGAGCCTGCTCGCGATTGCGGTATGACATTCACCAAAGGCGGTGCCTGAAATATTGCTATCGCGAGCAGGCTCGCTCCTACAAGGAGGCTGTGTTGCTGCGGGAGTCGAGTCTGGATCAGCTATAGTGCCGCGCGGGTTTTGTTATGGAGACATCCCATTGCGTATCGCTTTTCTCATCTTGATCTGGCTACTGAGCTTCGGCGCCATCGCGGCACCGGGCGAGGTGGCGACGCTCGACCGCAGCACCTGGCCGGAAAAACTCGGCAACCCGACGCTGTTCGACGTGGCGTCGAGGGCCGAGATCCTCATGTTTTCCAGTGTCCTGCTGGCCAGCGAGTCGCTGGATGAACCCGCCCTGGCCCAGCGCCTGGGCCTGCGCACGATCAATCTGGAGTCGATCAACCGGGTTCGCCAGCGTATGTGGCAGCGGCTGCTGGTCAACTACAACTTCGCCCAACAGAGTTGCGACCAGGATGCCTCCTTCTGTTTTCTGGTCGAAGACCTGCCCACTCTGCGCGAACAGGCCGCCAAGTTTCAGGTCGGCACAGACAGCTACTACATCAAGTGGGCCGAACCGAGCCGTGTGTTCCACACCCAGTACCTGGACGAACAGTTGCGCAAGGCCGCCTTGTTCCCGCAAACCAGCAGCGAAGTCGATCGTTTTGGCGACTATGAGCGCAGCGGCGACGGGATGCATGACCGGCTGTTTCTGCTGACGTTCGACAGCGCCGCCAACGCCGCGCCGGATAACACTGACTGGGTCACCGAGTACCTGCGCAAGTCGAACCTGAGCGGGACGTTCTTCGTCCTTGGCAAGGACATCCAGGCCCGTTTGGCCGAGCATTCGGTGAGTAACCTGCAAGGGACCTACTCGAGCCAGTGCATCGGCGTACAAGGCTGGGAGTTCCGTTCCCACAGCCACTGGCAGGACTGGCAGGACTCGGTGCGCCGCAGCGCTGAACTGGTCAAGAGCAAGCTGCCGGAGAACTACGTGCCGCTGTTCCGTCCTCCCGATGGCCAGCGCCGTTCCGATGCCGAAGGTTTCTTCAAGACTCAGGGGTTGCAGGTAGCGTTGTGGGACATCGATGCCCAGGACGGTGCCGGCAAACTCAAGGGCAACCCAAGTGCACAACGGGTGCTGACCCTGATGTTGCTGTGGCGGCACGGCGTGATCAATTTCAATGTGAAACAGGATGCAGTGAAAACGGCGTTGCCGTGGCTGGTCACGCAAACGGCGCCTGTCGGGATCGGCTGGGAGGATTGCCAGGAGGCGTTTCGCTGAAAACGACAAAACCCCGTGAACATTGGGTTTTTGGCGATTCTGGAAGGGGATTCGTTGCAGGTGGACTTCCGACTTTAAACGGGTGATGGCAGTCCGCCAAGTGCTATTGGTCAATCTGCAAAATAAACTTCAAAAAAGCGTCAAAGTACTTTTTTCTGTCACACGTTTTGGAGTATTACGAAGACAGACCGCCGAAACCTGCAACACAGGTGGCGTCTTCCAAGACCCCGCATGTATGCAGAACACTTGAGTCCCCGCAGGTGTATTCGGCAGTCACTTCGAGGCGCAGCACCGTCAAGGTATTGCGTCGAATGGCTCCCACAAAGGTGACCGAGTATGGATGATCACGGACGTAGCTCTTCTTCCAACCAGCCAATCCTTTATGTACTCGATACCAACGTATTGATTCACGATCCAAACGCGCTGCTCAACTTCGAAGAACACCACGTCGCGATCCCGATGACCGTGCTTGAAGAGCTCGACAAGCTCAAGAGCGGGCATCACAGCGTAGCCGCCGAATGCCGCCAGGCCATCCGCCTGATCGACAAGACCCTGGGCGATGCCTCACCCGAGGACGTCGAGCAGGGTGTGCCGATCCAGCGTGGTAAAAGCGGACCCAAGGGTTTGCTGTCAATTCTGATGAGCAAGCATGCCGAGCCGAACCTGATTCTGCCCGAGCATCTGAACGACAACAAAATCATCAACCAACTGATCGACCTGCACGCGCGCGACCCGAAAAAGCCCGTGGTGCTGGTCACCAAAGACATCAATATGCGCCTCAAGGCGCGCGCCTGCGGGATCGCGGCCGAGGACTACAGCACCGACCAACTGGTCGATGACGTGTCCTTGCTGCCCAACGGCTACCACAACATGACCGGCTCTTTCTGGGACCGCGTGAGCAAGGTCGAAACCCGTCAGGACCACGGCCGCACCTGGCATCAGGTGCAATTGATCGACAACCTGCCGGCGGTGCACATCAACGAGTTCATCATTGATGAACAGGGCTTTGTCGGCTGGATCAAGGAGATTGAAGAAGACCGCTTGCTGATCCTCGACCTGCACCAGGAACCGCTGCTGCACCAGGAAGCCTGGGGCCTCAAGCCGCGTGATATCTATCAGAGCCTGGCGTTGTACGCCTTGCTCGATCCGGACATCCACCTGGTCAACCTGTCGGGTGCCGCCGGTTCCGGTAAAACCATCCTGGCGCTGGCCGCTGCGATCGAGCAGACCATGGTCAGCAAACGTTATCGCCGCATCATCGCCACCCGCAGCGTGCAGGGCCTGGACCAGGAAATCGGCTTCCTGCCCGGCACCGAGGCGGAAAAAATGGAGCCGTGGCTGGGCGCCATCACCGACAACCTCGAAGCCTTGCACATGGATGACGAAAGCACCCATGGCAGCGTCGACTACATCCTCAGCAAAGTGCCGTTGCAGTTCAAATCCCTCAACTACATCCGGGGCCGCAGTTTCCAGCAGAGCCTGATTCTGATCGACGAATGCCAGAACCTCACGCCGCACCAGATGAAAACCATCATCACCCGCGCCGGCGCCGGTTCCAAAGTGGTGTGCCTGGGCAACCTGGCGCAGATCGACACCCCTTACCTGTCCGCGACCAGCTCCGGGCTGACCTACCTCACTGAACGCTTCAAGGACTTCCCGAACGGGGTGCACATCACCCTGCAAGGGGTACCACGCTCGATCCTGGCCGAATACGCCGAATCGCATTTGTAACTGTCCATCGGAACCGGGCGGCCGCAAGGTCGCCCGGTTTTTTATGGGCGTATGAAAAACCTGTGGGAGCGAGCTTGCTCGCGATGACGGTGTATCAGTCGACATCTCAGGTGAATGGTGGGCCGCTATCGCGAGCAAGCCCGCTCCCATATTGGTTTGTGGTGGGCCGACAATCGTGCGTGCGAATAATTGACCCGCAGGTTTACAATCGACGCTCCTGATCAGGAGTAATCCCGTGCTGACTCATCTCGATTCCCAAGGTCGCGCCAACATGGTCGACGTCACTGAAAAAGCCGTGACGTTCCGTGAGGCGACCGCTCAAGCGCTGGTGCGCATGCTGCCCGAAACCCTGCAGATGATTGTCAGCGGCGGCCACCCCAAGGGTGATGTGTTTGCCGTGGCGCGCATTGCCGGCATTCAGGCGGCGAAGAAAACCAGCGATTTGATTCCGCTGTGCCATCCACTGATGCTGACCGGCGTCAAGGTCGAGCTCAGTGCCGAAGGCGACGATTCGGTGCGCATCGTGGCGCGCTGCAAGCTGTCCGGGCAGACCGGCGTCGAGATGGAGGCCCTGACCGCCGCCAGTGTCGCCGCGCTGACGATCTACGACATGTGCAAGGCCGTGGACCGTGGCATGACCATCGAAAGCGTGCGTCTGCTGGAGAAGGTCGGCGGCAAGAGCGGACATTTCCAGGCGGAGCAGCCATGAACGTTACCGTGAGGTTTTTCGCCCGTTATCGTGAAGCTTTGGGTGTGGACTCGGTGAAAGTGGAAGGCAACTTCGCCACCGTCGACGACGTCCGCGCGCTGTTGGCCCAACGTGACGGTGCCGAGGTGTTGAGCGAACAGAACTTGATGTGCGCCCGTAATGAAGACCTGTGCCAGCTCGACGAACCGGTCAGCGAGGGCGATGAAGTGGCGTTCTTTCCGACTGTGACCGGAGGCTGAGCCATGGCGATTCGCGTGCAGTCCACCGCGTTCGACCCGGGTGCCGAAGTCAATGCCATGCACGATGCCAATGTCGGCGTGGGTGCGGTGGTGAGTTTTGTCGGCTATGTGCGCGACTTCAATGACGGCCTCGACGTCGCCGGGATGTTCCTCGAACACTATCCCGGCATGACCGAAAAGGCCCTCGGCAAGATTGCCATCGAGGCCGAGCAGCGCTGGCCGTTGCTCAAGCTGGAAGTGCTGCACCGCATCGGCGCCCTGGAACCGGGCGAGCCGATTGTCTTCGTCGGCGCGGCCAGCGCCCATCGTCAGGCGGCATTCGACGCCTGCGCCTTTGTCATGGACTACCTGAAAACCCGTGCGCCGTTCTGGAAGAAAGAAAACACCAGTGACGGGCCGCGTTGGGTCGAGGGGCGTGACAGTGATCATGCGGCGGCGGATCGCTGGAAGCAGTAAACCTATAGTTTTTTGTTGTCTCTTCGGGCCTCATCGCGAGCAGGCTCGCTCCCACACTGGATCTGTGTTCGCAGGACCAATGTAGGAGCGAGCCTGCTCGCGATGGCGTCATCTGCATCACTAAAAGTCTTGATGATTCACCACCCGACCATCGGCCGGCATGGGCTGCATTTGCCTGATTGACGGCCAATACATAAAAGTCCAAGATGGAATTATAAGTACAAAAAAGGTTTCCACCCGTTTCAGCTTTTTCTTCTGTCTTGCCAAACCAACAACAACCGCGAGAAAACGAACATGAAGAAGTTCCCCCTCATCACCGGTCTGGCCTTGAGCCTGTTGGCGTGCAGTTCTGTATTCGCCGCCGAGAAAACCCTGCGCATTGGCATTGAGGCCGCTTACCCACCGTTCGCCTCGAAAACCGACAAAGGCGAAATCGTCGGTTTCGACTATGACATCGGCAATGCCCTGTGCGCACAGATGAAGGCCAAGTGTGTGTGGGTCGAAGGCGAGTTCGACGGTCTGATTCCTTCCCTGAAGGTGAAGAAAATCGACATGGCGCTGTCGTCCATGACCATCAATGAAGACCGCAAGAAGTCGGTGGACTTCACCCACAAGTACTATTTCACCTCGTCGCGCCTGGTGATGAAGGATGGCGCGGTGGTGGATGACCAGTACGCCAGCCTCAAGGGCAAGAACGTCGGCGTGCAGCGCGCCACCACCACCGACCGTTATGCCACCGAGGTGTTCGAGCCCAAGGGCATCAACGTCAAGCGCTACAGCAACAACGAAGAAATCTACATGGACCTGGCCGCCGGTCGCCTCGACGCGATTTTTGCCGACACCATTCCGCTCAATGACTTCCTGTCGATGCCCCGTGGCAAGGGTTACGCCTTTGTCGGGCCGGAGCTGAAAGATCCGAAATATGTGGGCGAGGGTGCCGGGATTGCCGTGCGCAAGGGCAACACCGAACTGGTCAGCGAGCTGAACACGGCCATTGATGGCATTCGTGCCAATGGTGAGTACCAGAAGATTTCGGACAAGTATTTCAAGTCCGACATTTACGGCGACTGATCTACCGCCATCGCCAGCAGGCTGGCTCCCACAGGTTTTGTTTATACCGCAAATCCATGTGGGAGCCAGCCTGCTGGCGATGGGACCACGGCAAATCTTCAGCCCTTCAATTCCTTCAAATGCTTGTACACCGTCGCCCGGCCCATGTTCAGCACATTGGCCACGTAGTTCGATGCGCTTTTGCCCTTGAACGCGCCTTCGGCGTGCAACGCCAGCACCAGTTCACGCTTGTGGTCGCGAGTCAGCAGATTCAGGCTCAGTTGGCGCTCGCGCAGCCAGGCGTGGAGGAAGGTGTTGATCCGCTCCTGCCAGTCATCGCGGAACAGTGCATCCGGTTGCGGGATCAGCTTGGTCGGCGACAGGAACAGGTCCAGGGCGGCCTTGGCATTTTCGAACAACGAAATATTCAGGTTGATGCACAGCACCGCCAGCGGGTGACCTTCGCTGTCCCGTAGCACCGTGCTGAGGCTGCGAATCTTCTGACCATCCCAGTTGAGCTTTTCGTACGGCCCGATGTTTCGTTCGCTGACATCGTCGCTGAGCATGTCTTCCAGCGCCGAGTCGTCGCCGATTTCCCGCTTGGACAGGTTGTTGGCGATGTAGTCGACCTTTTGCGTGCGCAGGTCGTGCAGCACCACTTCGGCGTGGGGAAAGAACAGCGTGGCGATGGCATCGGCGATCGCCCGGAAGTTATCCAGCGACGTGGTGTTCGGGGCCGAGTCTTTTTCGGGGGCGTTCATACAGTGGAACTCCAGGCAGCGTCAGCGCCCCATCAAAGGGGCGCTGAAAGTGTGCCGTAATCGTGTGGGCACGTCACCTGAGGATCAGGATCAGCCGAGGCGGGCAGGGGAAAGCATTTCGGCATTCAGGCCAAAATGGCCGAGCGACTCGGGCAACGCGGCGCCGCGCACCAGTGCCGCGCTGGCCTGGCCCATGGCCGGCGAGGTCTGGATGCCATAACCGCCTTGTGCCGCGACCCAGAACAGCCCCGGTACCTGCGGATCGAAACCGGACAGCAAGTCGCCGTCGCTGACAAAGCTGCGCAGGCCGGCCCAGGTGCGGGTCGGGCGGCGAATGGTCAGGGTTGTGGCTTCTTCGATCTGGTAAATGCCCATGGCGATGTCCAGTTCTTCGGGCTGCACATCGTGGGGGTCCACCGGGTCGGCGTTGGCCGGCGAACCGAGGAACATCCCGGCGTCGGGTTTCATGTAGAAGGATTCGTCGAGGCTGACCAGCATTGGCCAATGGTGGATGTCCACGCCTTCGGGGCCGGCGAAGATGAACGCGGCACGGCGTTTGGGTTGCAGGCCCAGGGGCTTGGCGCCGGCCAGTTCGCTGATCTTGTCGGCCCAGGCGCCAGCGGCGTTGATGACGATCGGCGCGCTGAAGGTCTGGCTGTTGGTCTGAACCTGCCATACACCTTTGTCGTCGCGACTCAGGTTCACGACTTCGCTGTCGGTATGCACTTCGCCCTGGTTGCGGCGGATGCCGCGCAAATAGCCCTGGTGCAGGGCATCGGTGTCGATGTCGCTGGCGGTCGGGTCGTAGATGGCGCCGTGGACCTTTTCCCGGCGCAGGACCGGCACCAACGCGCAGGCCGCGTCGGCGTCGAGCAATTGCATTTCCGGCACCGTGGTTTTTGCGCTCTGGTACTGCCTGTTCAGTTCGTCCGGGTCACCGGTGAAATCCACGGTTATTTCGCCGCGCGGGGTCAGCAGCGGGTGTTCGCAGAAGCCAGCGGGCGGGTTGTCGAAAAAATCGCGGCTGGCCAGGGTCAATGCCCGCACTTGCGGGGTGCCGTAGGCTGCGGTGTACAGCGCAGCCGAACGGCCGGTGGAGTGATAGGCCGGATGGGATTCGCGTTCGAGCACGATCACGCGGCCGTGCTGCGACAGCCAGAAACCCGTGGAAGCACCGGCAATCCCGCCGCCGATGATGATGAAATCTGCCTGGCTCATGAACGTCTCCTGTTGGGGCGTAATTCTCAAAACTGAAGAGATCTCCCTGTAGGAGCGAGCCTGCTCGCGATGGTGTGTCAGTCGACATCAATGTGTCAGATACACCATCGCGAGCAGGCTCGCTCCTACAGTTGATCGCGGTGTCAGGGCTGCAGGCGATAGATTGCATTGGCCAGCGCAATGTCTTCCAGGCCCAGGCCGATCGAGCGGAAGAATACGTGTCGGTCATAGTCCGGACGCTGTACTTTTTCACTGATCAGGTCGGGCAGGTCGCCGACAATCGTGCTCTTGTCCCAGCCGTGCCGTTCGGCGGCGATCAGCATTTCACCGGCCGAGCCCGGGGTGGTCAGGCGATAGTCGCAGAACACCTGCATGTCGTTGAGGCTCTGCGGCGGCACTTCGTGGGCGCGCGGCGCGTTGGTGCTGATGGAGGTGATCAGTGCCGGTTTGCGTAAGTGAGACGGGTCGATCACCGGGCCGGGGGACGAGGTGCAGAGCATGATCACGTCGGCGTCCTCAACGGCGGCTTCGCGACTGTCGAGGATGTTCAGGCGTGGCTCGATGTTTTTCAGCAGACCGGCGGTGTCAGGATCGTCGCTCAGGTTCGGCGCGTACAGGTTGATGCTCTGCCAGTCACGCAGGCCTTTCACGTAGTGCAGGTGCGCCTGGGCCACTTTGCCACTGCCGATGATGGCCAGGCGATTGGCTGTGAGCGGCGCGAGGGCGTCGACCGCTACGGCGGTGGTCGCGGCGGTGCGTGCGGTGGTCAGTTCACCGGCGTCGCACAGCAACAGCGGCTGACCGGTCTGCGTCGACATCAGCAGAGTCCACGCGGTCACCAATGGTCCCTGATCACGGACGATGTACGGCGAAGTCTTGATTCCGTACACGCCGTCTTCGGCCAGCACACCCAAGTAGTTGATGAAGTCGCCGGCACCCTGTGGGAACTCCACCAGTTGCTGCGCCGGTTGCACTGCTTGCCCGGTCGCCAGGTCACGGAACATTTTGCGCAGGATCTGCGGTACGTCGACCTGCGCCAGCAACTCGCGAGCCTGATTCTGGTTGATCACTTGGGGCGTACTGGACATGGTCGGCTCCGGAATTGAAAGTAAACTAATTTGTCCATTATGGACTTTTAGTTATCGCTAGCAATATCCAAAGCAAAAAAAAGCGCAGTCCGTTTCCGGCTGCGCTTGTCTTTTCAGCGTCGCTTAATGAGGACGCTTGCGTTCAACGGCCCGCAACAGATGCGTCGGTGGCGTTTCACAGCTGATCTTGCGCCCCAGCTTTTCCTCGATGGACGGTAGCTGGTAGGAGTCGTCTTCACCGGCAAAGCTGATGGACACACCGTCGGCACCGGCGCGGCCAGTGCGACCGATGCGGTGCACGTAGTCGTCCGGCACTTCCGGCAGGGTGAAGTTGATCACGTGGCTGATGCCGTCGATGTGGATGCCGCGACCGGCCACGTCGGTGGCGACCAGTACGCGGATCTTGCCTTCGCGGAAGCCTTCGAGGGTCTTGATGCGCTTGTGCTGCGGCACGTCGCCGGACAGTTGCGCGGCGTTGATACCGTCACGCACCAGGCGTTCTTCGATGCGCCGCACTTCATCCTTGCGGTTGGCGAACACGATGACCCGCTCCCAACCATTGTCGTTGACCAGGTTGTAGAGCAGTTTGTACTTGTCGGCAGCGGCCACCGCGTAGATGTGCTGCTCGACGTTTTCGTTGGCCACGTTCTGTGACTCGATCTCGACGATCGACGGGTCGGTGGTCCATTGCTTGGCCAGGTTCATCACGTCTTCGGTAAAGGTCGCGGAGAACAGCAGCGTCTGACGCTCGGACTTCGGCGGCGTCTGGCGAATGATCTGGCGCACTTGCGGGATGAAGCCCATGTCGAGCATGCGGTCGGCTTCGTCCAGCACCATCACTTCGACCATGTCCAGATGCACGTCGCCGCGCTGGTTGAAGTCCAGCAGGCGGCCCGGCGTGGCCACGAGGATGTCGCAGTGGCGGGCTTCGAGGTGCTTGAGCTGCTTGTCGAAGTCCATGCCACCGACGAACGTCATGACGTTGAGGCCGGTGTATTTGGTCAGGTCGGCGGCGTCCTTGGCGATCTGCACCACCAGTTCGCGGGTCGGCGCGATGATCAGTGCCCGTGGCTCACCCATGTAGCGCTCTTTCGGCGGCGGGGTTTGCAGCAACTGGGTGATGATCGAGACCAGGAACGCGGCGGTCTTGCCGGTACCGGTCTGGGCGCGGCCGATGGCGTCTTTGCCCGCGAGGGTGAAGCCCAGCACCTGGGCCTGGATCGGTGTGCAATACGGGAAGCCCAGATCCTGGATGGCGTGCATCAGTTCCGGGGCGAGTTTGAAATCGTGGAAGCGGGTCTTGCCTTCCTGGGGCTCGACGACGAAGTCTTCGAGTTTCCATGGGATGACCGGGGCCTTGGGCTTGGGTTCGCGGCGCGGTCTGGCGGGTTTCGGCGTTTCGCCGAGCGGCTGCTCCGTGGCTGTTGTCGCCGCCGGCTGGTCAGCTATTGCGGTCATCGGCTCATGCTTGGGTGCCGCCGTGGCGGTGGCTCGTTCAGACTGAATACCGTCGGTGCGGTGGCCGGGAGCGTGAGACGCAGGGCTGGGAACTGGCGCGAGTTGCTCAGTCTCGCTTTTACCGAACATTTTCTTGAGTGCTTTGAGCACGGTCATCTCATCAATTGATTAAGGAATGTACGCCGGCCAGTGTAATGCAAGAATCGGGCGCGGCGTAGTGGGATGGATCAAAGGGCGCTTTTAAACAGAAATGCTTAACGCAAGCGCTCGGCGAGCCAGACGCCGATGTCGCGAATTTCTTCGGGTAACACTTCGTGACCCATTGGGTACTCCTGCCATGTCACGGTGACACCACGTAGCTTCAAATGTTCGTAGGCGCTGCGCCCCATCGAGTTTTGCACCACATCGTCGTACTGGCCGTGCATCGACAGCACCGGAATCCGCTGCTGGCTGGCGGACAGTTGCAGTTCGTCGCTGAAGGTCGGTGCATAAGTAGAAAGGGCAACGACACCACCCAACGGGCCCTGCCATTTCAGAAACGCGGTGTGGAAAACCACGGCGCCGCCCTGGGAAAAACCTGCCAGGAAAATCCGCGAGGCGTCTATTCCGCTGGCTCGCTGCACTTCGATCAATTCAATGACGCGATTCGCCGACTCTTCCAGTTGCTCGCGGTTGATCGCGCGCGCCGGGCTCATGGCCAGGATGTCGTACCAGCTCGGCATCTCGTAGCCGCCGTTGATAGTGACAGGACGATGAGGTGCCTGGGGGAGAACGAAGCGGGTACTCAGCAAGGTTTCCTGCAGCGCTTCGGCCACCGGAAGGAAGTCGTAGCGATCGGCGCCCAGGCCGTGCAGCCATATAACGCAGGCGTCTGCGGTCTTCACGGGCTGAAGAATCAAGGGCTCGGTCATATCTGCTCCAATGTTGTGCGTGCGCGCACATATAAGTGCGTGATCAAAGTGCGCGTCAGGTTGATCCGTTAAGAAAGTGTCGCAAGCGTACAAGTTTTGCTATTGACCTGCAGCCGAACAGCTTCGGCGAGCGGTGTGGTACGGGCTTTGCTATGGAGAAACGGTGCAACACATCTCGCGCCCGGCGGTAACACTATCAGTGTACTGCCGACTGTGGGATAGCAATGAATCCGGTGATGGATGTTCGCCAAGGGCCGCTACGGGGCTTCGCGAACGTGAAAGGGCTACAGCCCCGTTCGGCCGACTGGTGAGAGCGAGTTTTCCATGACTTGGATTTTCTCCTACTAGACTCATAGCTAATGTCTTACGTCGGTTGACCCCAAAAAAAGCCAACACGGGTCGACTACGCCTCAAAAGGGTGCGACAGGACTCACGCTCCGACACAACAAGAGCAAAACTGGAGGTTTGAATGAAGATGTTGAAATCCACCCTGGCGATCGTGACTGCAGCCGCGGTACTCGGTGTCAGCGGGTTTGCCCAGGCGGGCGCAACCCTGGATGCAGTGATGAAGAAAGGTTTCGTGCAGTGTGGCGTCAGCGATGGCTTGCCAGGCTTCTCGGTTCCGGATTCCACCGGCAAGATCGTAGGTATCGATGCTGACTACTGCCGTGCAGTAGCGGCGGCTGTCTTCGGCGACGCGACCAAGGTCAAGTTCAGCCAGTTGAACGCCAAGGAGCGCTTCACCGCGCTGCAATCCGGCGAAATCGACATCCTGTCGCGCAACACCACCATGACCAGCTCCCGTGACGCGGGCATGGGCCTGAAATTCCCGGGCTTCATTACCTACTACGACGGCATCGGCTTCCTGGTAAACAACAAGCTGGGCGTCAAGAGCGCCAAGGAACTGGACGGTGCAACCATCTGCATCCAGGCCGGTACCACCACCGAACTGAACGTTTCCGACTACTTCCGCGGCAACGGCCTGAAATACACCCCGATCACCTTCGACACCTCCGACGAAAGCGCCAAGTCGCTGGAATCCGGTCGTTGCGACGTACTGACCTCCGACAAATCCCAGCTGTTCGCCCAGCGCAGCAAGCTGGCTTCGCCGAAGGATTACGTGGTTCTGCCGGAAACCATTTCCAAGGAGCCTCTGGGCCCGGTCGTGCGTAATGGCGACGACGAGTGGCTGGCCATCGTGCGCTGGACTGGCTACGCCATGCTCAACGCTGAAGAAGCCGGCATCACTTCGAAGAACGTCGAAGCCGAAGCCAAGGGCACCAAGAACCCTGACGTTGCCCGTCTGCTGGGTACCGACGGTGAATACGGCAAAGACCTGAAAGTGAAGAAAGACTGGGTCGTGCAGATCGTCAAGCAAGTGGGTAACTACGGCGAAGTGTTCGAGAAAAACCTCGGCAAGAGCACTCCGCTGGAAATCGACCGCGGGCTGAACGCTCTGTGGAACGCTGGCGGCATTCAATACGCACCACCAGTGCGCTGATGGTTCTATCACCCGGTGGGCCAACCACCGGGTGATGTTCTGTTCCATTATTTCCGGGGCACTTCATGCAAAATTCAATCGGCGCACCAAAGCAGAGGCTCAGCCTCAGCGATCCACGCGTGCGTGCTTGGGTATTCCAGATCATCACGATTATCGCGGTGGTCTCGCTGGGCTGGTATCTGTTCGATAACACCCAGACCAACCTGCAACACCGGGGCATTACTTCCGGTTTCGACTTTCTGGAGCGCAGTGCCGGTTTCGGCATCGCTCAACACCTGATCGACTACACCGAAGCGGACACATACGCCCGGGTGTTTGTCATCGGCCTGCTCAACACCCTGTTGGTGACCTTCATCGGCGTGATCCTGGCGACGATCCTGGGTTTCATCGTCGGTGTGGCGCGGCTGTCGAAGAACTGGATCATCGCCAAAGTGGCGACGGTGTATGTGGAAGTCTTCCGCAACATTCCGCCGCTGCTGCAGATCCTGTTCTGGTACTTCGCGGTGTTCCTGACCATGCCGGGGCCGCGCAACAGTCATAACTTCGGCGACACCTTCTTTGTCAGCAGCCGTGGCCTGAACATGCCGGCGGCGTTGATGGCGGATGGTTTCTGGCCGTTTGTGATCAGCGTTGTAGTCGCCATCGTCGCCATTGTGCTGATGAGCCGCTGGGCGACCAAGCGCTTTGAAGCCACCGGTGTGCCATTCCACAAGTTCTGGGTCGGCCTGGCGATGTTCCTGGTCATCCCTGCGCTGTGTGCGCTGGTTTTCGGCGCACCGGTGCACTGGGAAATGCCGAAGCTGCAAGGCTTCAACTTCGTCGGTGGCTGGGTGTTGATCCCGGAACTGCTGGCGCTGACCCTGGCCCTCACCGTGTACACCGCGGCGTTCATCGCCGAGATCGTGCGTTCGGGCATCAAGTCGGTCAGCCATGGCCAGACCGAGGCGGCGCATTCCCTCGGCCTGCGCAACGGTCCGACCCTGCGCAAGGTGATCATCCCGCAAGCCCTGCGCGTGATCATTCCACCGCTGACCAGCCAATACCTGAACCTGGCGAAGAACTCCTCGCTGGCGGCCGGTATCGGTTATCCGGAGATGGTCTCGCTGTTTGCCGGGACCGTGCTCAACCAGACCGGCCAGGCGATCGAGGTGATTGCCATCACCATGAGCGTGTACCTGGCGATCAGTATCAGCATTTCCCTGCTGATGAACTGGTACAACAAGCGCATTGCGCTGATCGAGCGGTAAGGAAAAGCGCATGAGTACTCATACTTTCAAACCTGACATGCCGCCACCGAACCGCAGCATCGGTGCGGTGGCGTGGATGCGCGCGAACATGTTCTCCAGCTGGCTCAACACCCTGCTGACCCTGTTCGCGTTCTACCTCATCTACCTGGTGGTACCGCCGATCCTGCAGTGGGCGATCCTTGACGCCAACTGGGTCGGCACCAGCCAGGCCGACTGCACCAAGGAGGGCGCCTGCTGGGTGTTCATCCAGCAGCGCTTCGGCCAGTTCATGTACGGCTATTATCCGCCGGTACTGCGCTGGCGCGTGGACCTGACGGTGTGGCTGGCGATTGTCGGCGTGGCGCCGTTGTTCATCTCGCGCTTTCACCACAAGGCGGTGTACGGGCTGAGCTTCCTGGTGCTGTACCCGATCATTGCCTGGTGCCTGCTGCATGGCGGCGTATTGGGGCTGGACGCCGTGGCGACCAGCCAGTGGGGCGGCCTGATGCTGACCCTGGTGATCGCTACCGTCGGTATCGCCGGCGCGTTGCCACTGGGCATCGTCCTGGCGCTGGGCCGTCGTTCGAACATGCCGGCGATTCGCGTGGTCTGCGTGACCTTCATCGAATTCTGGCGCGGCGTGCCGTTGATCACGGTGCTGTTCATGTCCTCGGTGATGCTGCCGTTGTTCCTGCCTGAAGGCATGAACTTCGACAAGCTGCTGCGGGCACTGATCGGCGTGATCCTGTTCCAGTCGGCCTACGTGGCCGAAGTGGTGCGCGGCGGTCTGCAAGCGATTCCAAAAGGTCAGTACGAAGCAGCGGCGGCGATGGGCCTGGGTTACTGGCGCAGCATGGGCCTGGTGATTCTGCCGCAAGCCCTGAAGCTGGTGATCCCCGGCATCGTCAACACCTTCATCGCGCTGTTCAAGGACACGAGCCTGGTGATCATCATCGGCCTGTTCGACCTGCTCAACAGCGTCAAGCAAGCCGCCGCCGACCCGAAATGGCTGGGCATGGCCACCGAAGGCTACGTGTTCGCCGCCCTGGTGTTCTGGATTTTCTGTTTTGGTATGTCGCGCTATTCCATGCATCTGGAACGCAAGCTCGACACTGGCCACAAGCGCTAAGTCGCTACCTAATTTAGGAAGTTTTGTGATGAGCGAAGCAATCAAACAGCCTGTGAGCCCTGAAGGCATTATTCAGATGCAGGGCGTGAACAAGTGGTACGGTCAATTTCACGTACTCAAGGACATCAACCTCAACGTCAAGCAGGGCGAGCGTATCGTGCTGTGCGGGCCGTCGGGTTCCGGCAAGTCCACCACCATCCGCTGCCTCAACCGTCTGGAAGAACACCAGCAGGGCCGCATCGTGGTCGATGGCGTGGAGCTGACCAACGACCTCAAGCAGATCGAAGCGATCCGTCGTGAAGTCGGCATGGTGTTTCAGCACTTCAACCTGTTCCCGCACCTGACCATCCTGCAGAACTGCACCCTGGCGCCGATGTGGGTACGCAAGATGCCCAAGCGCAAGGCCGAGGAAATTGCCATGCACTATCTGGAGCGCGTACGCATTCCGGAGCAGGCGCACAAGTACCCGGGGCAACTGTCCGGCGGTCAACAACAGCGTGTGGCGATCGCCCGTGCGCTGTGCATGAAGCCGAAAATCATGCTGTTCGACGAACCGACGTCGGCACTTGACCCGGAGATGGTGAAAGAGGTACTGGACACCATGATCGGCCTGGCCGAGGACGGCATGACCATGCTCTGCGTGACCCACGAAATGGGCTTCGCCCGCACCGTGGCCAACCGCGTGATCTTCATGGACAAGGGTGAAATCGTCGAACAGGCTGCGCCGAACGACTTCTTCGACAACCCGCAGAATGATCGCACCAAGCTGTTCCTGAGTCAGATCCTGCATTGATCGACCCCAGGCACTGAAATAAACCCGGACTGAGTTCCGGGTTTATTTTTGCGTGAGGAAAACCACGTCCCTGTAGGAGCGAGCCTGCTCGCGATGGACTTGAGAGCGCCGCGGGGGTAACTGAAAACCAGCGTCATCGTTCACGTCCATCGCGAGCAGGCTCGCTCCTACAGGGGGGCATGTTGCTCTCTCGGATGAAGCTGACTAACATGTCAGGTAATTCATCCTATGATTGGATGAGAGGGCGAATTCCATGTCAGAAATTTCTCCATTGGTGAAGCGATCCCTGGTCGATCAGGCTCTGGATCAGTTGCGTCTGCGCATCAATCAGGGCAACTGGACCGTGGGCCAGCGTTTGCCCACCGAGCCTGAGTTGTCCGCCGAGCTGGGCATCAGCCGCAACACCGTGCGCGAAGCCATGCGGGTGTTGGCGTTTTCCGGGTTGATCGAGATCCGGCAGGGCGACGGCAGTTACCTGCGGGCGGTGGTCGATCCGCTCGATACCTTGAAGGCGCTGTCCCGTTGTTCCCTTGAGCAGGCCCGGGAAACCCGGCACATCCTCGAAGTCGAGGCCATCGGCCTGGCAGCCATGCGCCGTACCGATGAAGACCTGGTGGCATTGCGCGAGGCCCTGGGCGTCAGCGGCAGCCACTATCACGGAGACCTCGACACCTACATCGCCTGCGACCTGGTGTTTCACCGCCGTCTGGTGGACGCCGCGCACAACCCGACCCTCAGCGAGCTGTATCGCTATTTCTCCAGCATCGTCGGCGCGCAATTGCGCCAGACCCTGAGCATCGTCCCGCGCCGTCAGGAAGTGTTCGACCTGCACATCGCGTTGCTCGATGCCGTCGAGCAACGCGACCCGGAACGGGCCAAAGCCCTGTCGAGGCAGTTGATCAATGAACCTTGAAACCGAGAAGTCCATGCACCGCAGTGAGTTATCCACAGCCTCCAAACGTTCGGCCGAGCTGGAGGAGCTGCTGATCGATGCCGAGGCCGATGACGAACAGGTCCAGCAAACCCACCCGGTTCTGCGCCGGCCCTGGCTGTTGCTGCTGGGCCTGATTCTGGTGGCGCTGAACCTGCGCCCGGCGTTGTCGAGCATGGCGCCGATGCTCAGCGAGGTCTCGAAGTCCCTTGGTTTGTCGGCGTCCGCGGCGGGATTGCTGACCACGTTGCCGGTGCTTTGCCTGGGCTTGTTTGCGCCGTTGGCACCCGTGCTGGCGCGGCGATTTGGTGCGGAGCGGGTGGTGCTGGGCATTCTTCTGACCCTGGCGGGCGGGATCATCCTGCGCAGTTCGTTCGGTGAGATCGGCCTGTTTGCCGGCAGTGTGCTGGCCGGTGCCAGCATCGGCGTGATCGGCGTGTTGCTACCGGGCATCGTCAAGCGCGATTTCCCGAAACAGGCCGGGACCATGACCGGTGTCTACACCATGGCCCTGTGCCTGGGCGCGGCGATGGCGGCGGGTGCGACCGTGCCGTTGAGCGAACACTTTGACAAGAATTGGGCGATGGGCCTCGGCTTCTGGGTGATTCCGGCATTGGCGGCCGCGCTGTTCTGGTTGCCGCAAGTCGGCCAGAAACACGGCGCGCACAACGTGGCCTACCGGGTTCGGGGATTGCTACGCGATCCACTGGCCTGGCAAGTGACCTTGTACATGGGCCTGCAATCGTCCCTGGCCTACATCGTATTCGGCTGGTTGCCGTCGATCCTGATCGGGCGCGGTCTGACCCCGACCCAGGCCGGGCTGGTGCTGTCGGGCTCGGTGATCGTGCAACTGGTCAGCTCCCTCGCCGCGCCATGGCTGGCGACACGCGGCAAGGATCAGCGCCTGGCGATTGTGATCGTGATGGCCTTGACCCTCGGCGGTTTGTTCGGCTGCCTGTATGCGCCAATCGATGGCTTGTGGGGCTGGGCGATTGTGCTGGGGTTGGGGCAGGGCGCCACGTTCAGCCTGGCCTTGACCCTGATCGTGCTGCGCTCGCGGGACTCCCACGTTGCGGCAAATCTGTCGAGCATGGCCCAGGGCTTCGGTTATACCTTGGCGTCCATGGGGCCGTTCGCGGTCGGTATCGTGCATGACTGGACCGGTGGCTGGGCAGCCGTGGGCTGGATTTTCGGTGTCATTGGCCTCGGTGCGATCATCGCCGGCCTCGGAGCCGGGCGAGCGCTGTATGTGCAGGTGGTCAGCGAGAGAACTTAAAAGCGGTCAAGCGCTACAAATACAGGACTTCCAGTGTCGCTGAACCATCAAGGATCACTTTGTCGGTGAGATCCAGGGTCGAAGTGGGGGCAATGACCGCCTCTACCGTTACCTTCGTGGTGAAGTTCTGGATCGGCACCGGGCCTGAGAGGCTGCCAGCATTATGGGTAAATCCCAGAATACTTCTCTGAGCCATCGGTATCGGGTTCGAACTGGCGCGGCTCCAGGCCGCGCCGTCGGTGGTGGAATCGGTTCGGTACAGGCGGGCGAAATCGTCGGCGCTGGCATCGGTGGGGTCGACGTTCAGTGAATACAGGCCGATTTTATTGCTGCTGTTGTCCAGACCGAGGCCGTAGTAAATCTCGCTGTTGACGGTGGCCGAGCCTGCGCGGTTGTCGTGCATGAGCAGGGCAAAGGGGGTCGGTGCATCGCAGCCAACCTGTAGGGTCAAGCCCTTGGGTGGCAGGCGAGTGCTGTTGTCGCGATCAAGATCGTTTTTCGACATCCGACCGAAATCCACCCGACCGCCATTGGACAGTTTCACGTGACAGGCGGCGGGCGCAAAACGTGCACGCAGGGTTATCTCCGCGGAGCGCCCCGCGGCGACCGGCTCGAACAACCCGGAGGTTTCCCAGACAGCGGCGTCACGCAGCTGCGACACCTGCGCCTGTGTCCAGGCTGTCAGTTGAAGTTGGGCTGACAGGTTTTGCCCTTGCACGGCGGCGCCACTGCGCACTGGAACGATGGCCTGCCCAGGTCGCCAAGGCAGGCCTGAGGCTGTGGACTGCGGTGCTTGGCCGGCAGTGGAAATCAAACCCAGGTCCACCGATTGTCCATCTAGCACCGCATCACTGATGTGCACGGTATAGCTGCCGTGGTCGGCGAGCCGAAAGCGCTCTGCTGTCGCAGCGATGGCGCGATAGAACACACTCATGTCGGCGGGTTGCGGGCAGTTCAGGTTCAAGCTCACGCGACGCTCACCCAAGGTTTGCTCCTGGGGTTCGGGAGTGCGAATCGCCCTTTGCATCGAACCGTAATCAAGTACCGACTGGCTCAGGCTCAGCCGGCATTCATCGGCGAACGCCCGGGCATTGGGCGTGAGCCCGCCCAGCGTCAGGGTGGCGAAGGTCAGCATCAAAGGTGCGGACAGTTTCATGCAGTCATCCTTATGGCGTGCGGCATTGGGCGAGGGCGGTTTCGAAGTACGCCTTGGAGTCTGCCTTGGCCGGCAGCTCGAAGTGCAACTCACACCGGTCCAGGCCAGGTGCGGTTATCCAAAGGGTGGGAGTCGCCAGGACATTGGGCAGAAATACCAGCCCGCCTTCCTGTACAAGCGTGACGAACTCGCCATCGCCAGTGTTCACCGTCGCGCCACGGGGCAGCAATGCGCCGTTGTCCTGGGTGACTTTGAGCAAGGCGCGGCGAGTCTGGATGACCCCGAACTCGACCTTGTCGACGGCGCCGCGCCCGGCGGATATCACCGCCAGACCGTTGTTGATATCGAGATTGCGCGGCAGCGAGCGGGTTTCGACTTCCACCGGGTTGCGGCCATAGGCCGTCACGTGTGGAACCACGGCTCGACCTTGCCAATCGGTCCACACCGGGCCGCTGGGGGTGGAGACTTTGATGGCGGCGGCATCGCCTACCGACAGCAACGCGAAGGTATCGCGCACGGGATAAGGCGACAGCGTCAGGCCATCGCCATGCAACACCGCCCCACCGCGTGCTCCCACCTGGTAACTGGGGCGCTCGGCATCAGTGCGGGTGTAGCTTACGTCCAGTTGGCTGTAGCGTGGCAGGATAGAAACACCGGCGGAAGACTGCACTTGTCTGTCGCGACTGTCATGCTCAACGCCGACCCGGTAACTCAAGTGATCGTTGAGTTGTTCGTTCAAACCCACACCGCTGCGATGTTCGCCGGCAGAGCTGCGAACCCAGGTTCGCCCCCGACGGTTTTCACCCAAAGGAATGCTGAGGTTCAGATAGGCACTGTCATCGATGTTCCGGGTGCCGCTGACTTGCCATTGCACCGTGGCAGAGACCGATACCCCGCCGATGAGGGTGCCCCAGGATGCCATGGCGCGGCTGCTGCTTTGTCCGTCGAAGGACGTTGAGCGGCTGAGGCTGGCGCTGAGTGCACCAGTCCCGGGAGGCGACCACGACAGCCCCAGGTTTTGTTGATCGCGATAACGGGACCGGTTGCGCGGCGACTCGGTTTCGAGCATCGCTTGCGACAGTTCGCGATAACCGAAGGTTCGGTGGGACATCCCGGCATTCATCGACCATTGCTCACCCAAGCGATGCGAAAGGTTCAAATCGGCCTGAATGCCTTTTTCGGGGTGACCGGAACTGACTTCGGAGGTTTGCAGACTTGTCTGCAGCTGCGTATCGGTCCAGGGCAGCAAGCCCACGCCTGCGGCCATTGCACGATAATCGGCGGCACCCGTGGCGCCCGTGCTGAGCATGACGTGCGGATTCAATGCCCCGCTCCAGCTCCCGCTGATCAGCCAGGGATCGTTGGTCTGTGAATCGCCGAGGTGACGTAGCTGGCCGGCAGTCAGCGAAAAGCCAGACGCCGGGAGGTCCATCCCGAGCAGAGACGCCGGGACGGTAAAGCGCTGCTCGCTGCCAGTGGTTTCCTTGACCACGACTTCGACATCGGAACGGCTGTCGAGACGCTGAACGTTGCTCAGGGAGAAGGGGCCGGCGGGCACCACGGTCGAGTGGATCAGCGACCCGTTCTGCCGAATTTCGATCCGGGCCTGGTCCTGGGCAATGCCTTCGATGGGCCTGCCTTGGCTTTCGGTCTGCAGCGCCTGCTCGGTCATCAGCTGCACGCCGGTAATCTGCGCAGTGGCCAGTACCGGGTTATAGAGGTTGATCTGACCGGCCTGAAGCACTGCTTGATGACCGGTGAAGGTTCGTTGGGCGTACGCCGCCAGGTGGCTGGTGCGGGACACATCATTGTGCCAGGTCTGCACCTGGCGGCTGCGGACGATCCAGTCGCCGGCATTGAAACCGACTTCGGTATTGGCCGTCAGGTAGCGATTCGATTGGTCACCGTATTGGCTGTAAAGACTGTTGACGTCATAGTTGAGCAACCCGGCGACGCCACCGGTTTGATAACCCGAGAAGTCCCGAACCTTCGCACGCATGGCGTCCGTGGGCACGATCAATGACAGACCGAGATTGGCGGGGTCCTGTTCGATCAGTGTTTGCGGCCAAGTGCCGAGAACGTCAAAACAACGAGGGTCGTTGGTGGGAGCGGTGGGCTCGCTCAGGTTTGCCGCATCAAGCAAGGCATGGTCAAAGCACAAGTCGCCCTCATTGTTGAACGTAACGTCTACGCGTCCCTGGCGCTGACCATTAACTGTGAGTGTGATCGGATGGCGGCCGGCGGTGAATCGCGGGGCGTTCAGCAGCTGGGTCGCCAGCGCCGGATCGATACCGCGCTGGAGCAGCGTCTTCTGGTCGAACGAGGTCAGCAACGAAGCACTGCCGGGATCTTCGGCGCGGGCATCGAGCACCATCAGCGTGTTGGTCATCAGCAACACCACGCCGGTGCGCAGAGGCGGCAGTCGAGGACGAGTGTCGGCACGCCTGAAAGCAGGCATGGCTTCGCCACCACGGTATTTCAATACAGTGTTCATGGGGTTCATTTGGGTTGACCTGTGCGCTGGCCTGAACCACTACGGCATCAGGTTCGCGTTGGAACATCAGCGCCCGCTTTTCCCGGTTGGGGTTATCGGTGTTCCGGTTCTAAGGGGGGATCGGGGCGTCGTAGGGCGGCACTGCAAAGCCGTAGACGGTCGCCGGTTGAAAGCGTACCTGGGTGGCGGTTCTTGCTGGCACGGACACGCTGATCCGGTCACCGGGCAACAGGTAGGTTCGCGGTAGCAGTGCGCGGTCCCCGGAAGGCAGCATCTGTAGTTCCTGAGCCAGGCGTACGACGTAAGGTGTCTGGTTGCTCACGGTCAGTTGGCCATCTTGCAGCGACCATCGCAGGTCGGTCCACGGTGTGCGGTTAGGCGCCAGGCCGGCCGGGTGAAGGATGACGGGCAGGTTCTGGCGCACCGTTACACCCACTCGGGCATGCCCGGCCTCGGCAACGGGCTTGCCTTGGGGGATGCCTTCAAAGATCACGCGTTTCAACCGCTGGGTGAGCAGGGGCTTTTCCGATTGCAGGATGAAGCGGATCAACTGGGTCCTGGACGGTTCAACCCGTGCCAGCGGTGGCGTCACGAACACCAGAGGCTCGGTGTCTTCTGGAATGTTTTCAAGGGTGACGTGCAGCAATACCAGGCTGTCATCGGTATTGGTCACGGATACGGATGCCTCACCGTTGGCCTCGTTGACGATCACCACGGAGGTGTCGGGAACCATGCCGTCGGCTTGAGCCAGCTGGGGCGGGAACCATGCAAGTGCACCGACACCGAGGGGGATCAAATGGCGTGCGAATTTTAAAAACATCGTCATGACGTGCCTTATTGATGGTCACGAAAAAAGATCGCTGACATGGGCCGTACTCGGGAATCACCGATAGCGCGAAAGGCAGAAGCGAGGACTTTGGCGGGAACCCTTCAGAGCACGGGCAACGGCTGGAGTCAGCCGTTGCCCGAAGACGCTATCGAATTACAGGTAGGTGATTTGCAGGGTTGCCGAACCGTCGATTTTCTGTTCGTCGGTCAGCGTAAGGCCGCTGGTTGGAGCTATGGCGGTCAAGAGCAAAATGTCCACAATGACATCCTGAACATCGTGGGGCGCCGTGACGCCCGCGTTACTGCTGCCGAATGAAAGCAGGTTGTCAGGTTTCAGTGCGGAGTCATCAGGTTCAAACCAGGTTTGGCCGTTGTCCTGAGACTGAATCGCCAACGAAGGAACATTTGCGACCGGATTCACGTAGTGCAAAAAATAACGTCCGAGCTTTTCGTTGCCGTTGATCAGGCCTAACCCGAAGGCACCGGCAGTAGACGAGGTGCCGGCTCTGTTGTCGACGGGAACAATTGCAAACTTCACAGGTGCATCGCAGCTCACGGTCAGTTGGACGGTTCTGTCTTGAAACTGGGTGTGGGTGTCCGGATTCAGGTCCTTTGAAGAGATTTTTCCATAATCCACAACACCACCACCGGACAGGCTCGGTGTACAGGCAGCCGGTGTAATCACGCCCGTGACAGTCAAGTCGGTGCTGGAGCTACCGTAAGCGAACGAAGTCACGCTAAAGAGTAATGCAGTGCCTAGGGTCGTCAGTGTCTTGTTCATGTATTCACTCGTTCTTGAATAAAGGTTGGATGAGGTGACGCTGGGTCCGGCACAACGCCGGTGCAGACAGGCTGCTCGATAGGCACAAGTTAGCGAGAAGGGTGTTTGGGAGGAATGCAACAAATACGAAAAGGGGCGACTGTCTGTATGAAAGAGTGTTGCGAGAAAAAAGTATTCTTTCGGAAGACGCTCAGGAGTTAGGCCAGCTCTGTAGCCTTTCGCGCGAAACGATGTAGGTTATTTCTGTTGTTTGACAGGTAAAAAGCCCTGGCCCTTGAATACATTGAGGAGAGTAAAAACGAGGGTTTTTCAGGGTGTTGTGGAGGGTGGAGAACAACGCTATTTTCCGACTCTTCCAGCCACAAATAGGAGGTTTCCCACAGTGCGAGTCGTAATTGCTGATGACCATTGCGTCGTTCGCATCGGTCTGCGGATGCTCATCAGTGCCAGCCGGCAATGTGAAATTGTGGGAGAGGCTGATGGTACGGACAGCCTGATGAACCTGCTCGCAGAAACGCCCTGTGATTTGCTGATTACCGATTTTGCCATGCCAGGCGGGCAGCATGCCGATGGTCTGAAAATGCTGAGTACGATTCAACGACGCTACCCGAAACTGCCGATCATTTTGGTGACGATGTTCAGCAGTGCGACGACGGCGAGGGCGGCATTGGCTCAAAGGGTGTCCGGAATCGTCACCAAAGACGACTCGGCAAACGAACTGCTCCTGGCAATCAGCGCTGTGAGTAACGGACGACGCTACCTCAGTGAGCGCTTGCGCACGATGTTGGCAAATACGAGCAACCCGTTGCGCGAGTCGCGGTTGTCGGCCAAAGAGCATGAAGTGGTCCGGATGCTGGCCAGCGGCATGACCGTCAGCGAAATCGCCAGCCACTTCAAACGCAGCGTCTCAACCATCAGCAAGCAAAAAAACATGGCCATGCTCAGGCTGGGCCTCTCTACGGATGTCGATCTTTTCTCCTATGCCCGTGACAACGGAATGTCGCTCTAGGCCTGTGGTAGATAGGCAGTCCCGATATTTGCGTGGCGAATGCCAATAGTGTTCAGCGCATTTACGGATTATCGTGCAGGTATTCTCGATTTTACGGAGCTTGTGCATGAGTGACGCCAACAGCGCATTGATTACCCGGTTCTATCAAGCGTTTCAGCGGCTGGATGCCGAGGCCATGAGCGCCTGTTATACCGATGACGTGGTATTCAGTGATCCGGCGTTCGGTGAACTGCGTGGCCGGGATGCCGGCGACATGTGGCGGATGCTCGCCACCCGTGCCAAGGATTTCTCCCTGACATTCGACAACGTCCGCGCCGATGATCGTACCGGTAGCGCCCATTGGGTCGCGACCTATCTGTTCAGTCAGACCGGCAATACCGTGGTCAATGACATCCAGGCACGCTTTGTCTTTCGCGATGGCAAGATCTGCGAGCATCACGACAGTTTCGACCTGTGGGCATGGTCGCGCCAGGCCCTGGGTTTCAAAGGCCTGCTGCTGGGCTGGACGCCACTTGTTCGCAACGCTGTTCGCTCACAGGCCTTGAAGGGGCTGAAGGCATTCCAGGCCAGTCGCTGATAAGATCGCGGCTTGTTTCCCTTCAAGCCCTGATCGTTACGTGACCACCCTAAGCGAAAGCCCTGTCGACACCGACACCCCCACGAGCAAAAGCTGGTTCGTCTACCTCGTTCGCGCGGCCAACGGTTCGCTCTATTGTGGGATCAGCGATGATCCCGTGCGTCGCTTCGCCAAGCATCAAAGCGGCAAGGGCGCGCGATTCTTTCTTTCCAGTCCTGCCATGGCCCTGGTCTACACCGAGCGCTGTCGCGACAAAAGCGATGCGTTGCGTCAGGAGCGGCTGATCAAAAAACTCAAGAAGAGCGCCAAGGAATGCCTGGTGGCGAGCGCAGCCCCTGGCCTATCACTCTGACTGATCAGTTCCCATCAGGCAGATCTGTAGGCTGCCAGGTGATTGCGCGCTAAGCTGCTGGCTCCTGATCCTTGCGGCGGAGCCGAGCATGTCCGAGTTGATTCTGCATCATTACCCGACGTCCCCTTTTGCCGAGAAGGCCCGCCTGCTGCTGGGTTTCAAGGGTTTGTCCTGGCGTTCGGTGAAGATTTCGCCAGTAATGCCCAAACCGGATCTCACGGCGTTGACCGGTGGCTACCGCAAGACACCGGTGTTGCAGGTCGGTGCCGATATCTATTGCGACACGGCATTGATTGCCCGGCGACTGGAGCAGGAGAAAGCCTTGCCGGCGTTCTTCCCGGAAGGTCAGGAAATGATCACCGCATCGTTTGCCGCCTGGGCTGATTCGGTGGTGTTCCAGCATGCGGTGAGCCTGGTGTTCCAGCCGGAGTCGATCGCGGTGCGCTTTGGCAATTTGTCGCCGGAAGCGATCAAGGCGTTTCTGGCCGACCGCGCCGGTTTGTTCAGTGGTGGTAGCGCGACAAAATTGTCTACCGAACAGGCGAAGCATCAGTGGCCAACGATCATGTCGCGCCTGGAGTTGCAACTGCAGCGCGAAGAGGGGGATTTCCTGTTCGGTGAGCCGTCGATTGCCGACTTCGCCCTGGCTCATTGCCTCTGGTTCCTCAAGGCCACGCCGGTGACGGCTCCGCTGGTCGAAGCTTATCCGGCAGTCAATGCATGGCATGCGCGGGTATTGGGCTTCGGTCATGGTGCATCCAGCGAGATGAGTTCCGAGGAGGCTCTGGCAGTGGCGCGTACGTCCACGCCAGCGGCCTTGCCGGATGAGCAGTTTGTCGATCCCAATGGATTCAAGGCGGGGCAGCAGGTAGTGATCGCCGCCACGGACTACGGCGTGGATCCGGTGGCGGGGGAGTTGCTGTTTGCCGGCCGCGAGGAGCTGATTGTACGGCGAGAGGACGAGCGTGGCGGGGTGGTGCATGTGCACTTCCCGCGGTTTGGTTTCCGGATCGAAGCCAGCTGACAAAAACCTTGTGGGAGCGAGCTTGCTCGCGATGGCGGACTGACATTCAACAAAATTGTTGGCTGTGTTGGCCTCATCGCGAGCTCGCTCCTACAGAGTTACTTCAACGCCGCCAGAATCGCATCCGGGTCATACCCGCGAATCAGCGTCCCGTTCACATCGATGATCGGAATGCCGCCACCGCCCAGCGCCTGATAGTCCCCGCGCGCGACGGCATCCTTCTCGATATCGAACTCCTTGTATGGAATGCCTTTCTGATCGAGGAAGCGCCGGGTCAGCTTGCAGTAACCACACCATTCGGTGGCGTAGAGCACGACGTTGGCCTTGGCCTGGGTCTGCTCCGGCAGCACTTGCGATGGGTTGAACACCCGCTCGATCTTGCCCCAGTTCTGATAGGCCACGACCACCAGCAGGATCAGCAGGAATTTCTTCAGTACGCCGCCGAGCATCAGTTGCGACGCTTCAGCTGATCGGTGAGCGAAGTGGGCAGGCCCTTTATGATCAACGTGCCGGCTTCTTCGTCGTACTCGATCTTCGAGCCCAGCAAGTGGGCTTCGAAACTGATCGACAGGCCTTCGGCGCGGCCAGTGAATCGGCGGAACTGGTTCAGGGTGCGTTTATCGGCCGGGATTTCCGGCGAGAGGCCGTAATCCTTGTTGCGGATGTGATCGTAGAAGGCCTTCGGGCGCTCTTCGTCGATCAGCCCCGACAACTCTTCCAGGCCCATTGGCTCACCGAGTTTGGCCTGGCTGCTGGCGTAATCCACCAGGGTCTTGGTCTTCTCGCGGGCGTCGTCTTCCGGCAGATCTTCGCTTTCAACGAAATCACTGAAGGCTTTGAGCAATGTGCGGGTTTCACCCGGACCGTCGACGCCTTCCTGGCAACCAATGAAGTCGCGGAAATACTCCGAAACCTTTTTGCCGTTCTTGCCTTTGATGAACGAAATGTATTGCTTGGATTGTTTGTTGTTCTGCCACTCGGAAACGTTGATCCGCGCGGCCAGGTGCAACTGACCAAGGTCGAGGTGGCGGGACGGGGTTACGTCCAGTTCGTCGGTCACGGCCACGCCTTCGCTGTGGTGCAGCAGGGCGATGGCCAAATAGTCGGTCATGCCTTGTTGATAGTGCGCGAACAGCACATGGCCGCCGACCGACAGGTTCGATTCTTCCATCAGCTTTTGCAGATGCTCGACCGCCACACGGCTGAATGCAGTGAAATCCTGGCCGCCCTCGAGGTACTCCTTCAGCCAGCCGCTGAACGGAAACGCGCCGGATTCCGGATGGAACAGGCCCCAGGCTTTACCCTGTTTGGCGTTATAGCTTTCGTTGAGGTCGGCGAGCATGTTCTCGATGGCCGCGGACTCCGCCAGTTCAGAGTCACGGGCGTGGAGAACTGCGGGTGTGCCGTCGGGTTTTTTGTCGATCAGGTGGACGATGCAATGACGGATCGGCATGGGCTTCTCGGCTGAATGAAGAGAGGAGGGCGTGCTCCCCCGAAAAAGCGCCCAGTGTACCGCAACCACTGGTTTTGGCGCGGTGCGAAGGGCAATTGACGGGCGACCGACGGCGCTTATGCGTTTTTTTCCTGTTTTAGCGCAATAAAGCTGACCAAATGGGTAGCTAGAGGCGGATATTTCCACGTCTGTGTGCTAGCTTTGCCCGGTCTTGCGCGAAGTCACTGCGTTAAGCGTGCAGTCAGCATTTGTCAGGTCGAACCAAACCCTGATTTCGGTATCTATAACCCCGATCCCGAGGTTATTTGGCCGAGGGTGCCAGATCCAGAAGATCGGGCTCGATGGCTGACATTGCACTCTGCAATCCATATGAATTTGATAGGGAAGGAACACTAAATGGCTCTTACTAAAGACCAACTGATCGCCGACATCGCTGAAGCTATCGACGCGCCGAAAACCACCGCGCGTAACGCTCTGGACCAACTGGGCCAAATCGTTGCCGATCAGCTGGAAAACGGCGGCGAAATCACTCTGCCAGGTATCGGCAAACTGAAAGTGACTGAGCGTCCTGCCCGTACTGGCCGTAACCCTTCGACTGGCGCTGCCATCGAAATCGCTGCCAAGAAAGTGATCAAGCTGGTTGTGGCCAAAGGCCTGACCGACGCTGTTAACAAGTAAGACTTGTTAAGAAAAAACCGTGCACCGGAGCGATCCGGGCACGGTTTTTTTGTGTCTGCGATTTATCGCAAACAACCTGCAACCATTGTGGGAGCGAGCCTGCTCGCGAATACGGTGTGTCAGTATCATCGAATTCGACTGACACAGCGCTTTCGCGAGCAGGCTCGCTCCCACAATTGATTTAACTCAGTTTTTGAGCGCCCAACGCTCACGCCAGGCCTGTTGCTGCGCTTTGGTCTGGAAGGTCCAGGCGACGAAGCGGCTCTGCTTTTGGCCCTGGCCCATTTCCACCACCTGAATGTCCAGTGCGCCAGCCTTGCTCAAGGCCGTCTGGATCGCTGGCAGGTTCGACGCCTTCGACACCAGCGTACTGAACCACAGCACCTGTTGTGCCACGTGCGCGCTCTCGCTGATCAGTTGCGTGACGAAACGCACCTCCCCGCCCTCACACCACAATTCCGCCGCTTGCCCGCCAAAGTTCAACACCGGAAGCTTGCGTTTCGGATCGGCTTTGCCCAAGGCGCGCCATTTGCGCGTACTACCCCGCGTAGCCTCGTCCAGCGAGGCGTGGAATGGCGGGTTGCACATGGTCAGGTCAAAGCGCTCAGTGCTCTCCAGCAAGCCTGTGAGGATCTGCTTGGGGTTGCTCTGCTGGCGTACCTGGATCGCTTTGTTCAGGCCATTGGACTGAATGATGGCCTTCGCCGCGGCGATGGCGGTCGCATCGATATCGGAACCGAGGAACTGCCAGCGATAGTCGCTGTAACCGATCAGCGGATACACGCAGTTGGCGCCCATTCCGATGTCCAGCACCTTCACGCAGGCGCCACGGGGAATCACACCGTCATTGCTGCTGGCCAGCAGATCGGCGAGGAAGTGCACGTAATCGGCACGGCCTGGCACCGGTGGGCACAGGTAGTCGGCCGGAATGTCCCAGTGAGCGATGCCATAGAATGACTTGAGCAGCGCCCGATTGAACACCCGCACGGCTTCCGGGCTGGCGAAGTCGATGCTTTCCTTGCCGTACGGATTGATGATCACGAACTTCTTCAGTTCCGGGGCGCTTTTGATCAGCGTCGGAAAGTCGTAGCGACCCTGATGGCGATTGCGCGGGTGCAGGCTGGCCTTTTCCTTCGGGGCGACGGCCGTGGCCGGAGTCTTCGGGGCAGGCTTTTTGCGCGCAGGCTTGGGGGAGCGGGGGGCGGTCATGGCGGTGGTCGATTCGGGTATGGCTGAAAGTGGCGGGCATTGTCCCACATCTGTGGGGCAACACCGATCAAATGTGGGGGCGAGCCTGCTCGCGAATGCGGTGGGTCAGTCGCCATCATCGGTGATTGATACACCGCCATCGCGAGCAGGCTCGCTCCCACAGGGGATCTGCATTGGATGCAGGAAAGTGAAAGGCATAAAAAAGGGAGACCATTGTTGGCCTCCCTCTTTCATCGCGATCTGCCGTTACAGGCTGGCAATCCGCGCATGCTGCTCGGCCAGCTTGCCCAGGGCCTGTTCGGCCTCGGCCAGTTTGGCGCGTTCTTTCTCGATGACTTCGGCTGGGGCCTTGTCAACGAAACCGGCGTTGGACAGCTTGCCGCCGACTCGTTGCACTTCACCTTGCAGACGCTGGATTTCCTTGTCCAGACGCGCCAGTTCCGCACCTTTGTCGATCAGGCCGGCCATTGGCACCAGCACTTCCATCTCCCCGACCAGCGCGGTGGCGGACAGCGGTGCTTCTTCGCCGGCAGCCAGTACGGTGATCGATTCGAGGCGCGCCAGCTTCTTCAGCAGGGCTTCGTTCTCGGTCAGGCGACGCTGATCCTCGGCGCTGACGTTCTTCAGGAACAGCGGCAGGGGTTTGCCCGGGCCGATGTTCATTTCGCCACGGATGTTGCGAGTGCCGAGCATCAGGCCCTTGAGCCATTCGATGTCATCTTCGGCCGCCTGATCGATGCGCGTTTCGTTGGCCACTGGCCAGGGTTGCAGCATGATCGTCTTGCCATCGATGCCGGCCAGCGGCGCGATGCGCTGCCAGATTTCTTCGGTGATGAACGGCATGAACGGGTGCGCCAGGCGCAGGGCGACTTCCAGTACGCGCACCAGGGTGCGACGGGTGCCGCGCTGGCGTTCGACCGGTGCGTTTTCGTCCCACAGCACAGGCTTGGACAGTTCCAGGTACCAGTCGCAATACTGGTTCCAGATGAACTCGTACAAGGCCTGTGCGGCCAGGTCGAAACGGAACTGATCGAGTTGGCGGGTCACTTCGGCTTCAGTGCGTTGCAGCTGCGAGATGATCCAGCGGTCAGCCAGCGACAACTCGTAGGCTTCGCCGTTCTGGCCGCAGTCTTCGCCCTTGTCCAGCACGTAGCGCGCCGCGTTCCAGATTTTGTTGCAGAAGTTGCGATAGCCTTCGACGCGACCCATGTCGAACTTGATGTCGCGGCCGGTGGACGCCAGCGAGCAGAAGGTGAAGCGCAGGGCGTCGGTGCCGTAGCTGGCGATGCCTTCGGCGAACTCGTCGCGGGTCTGCTTTTCGATCTTCTTCGCCAGTTTCGGCTGCATCATGCCGGAGGTGCGTTTCTGCACCAGGGCTTCGAGTTCGATGCCGTCGATGATGTCCAGCGGGTCCAGGACGTTGCCCTTGGACTTGGACATCTTCTGGCCCTGGCCGTCACGCACCAGGCCGTGCACATACACGGTCTTGAACGGAACCTGCGGCGTGCCGTCTTCGTTTTTCACCAAATGCATGGTGAGCATGATCATCCGGGCAACCCAGAAGAAAATGATGTCGAAGCCGGTCACCAGGACGTCGGTGGAGTGGAATTTCTTCAGGAACTCGGTTTTTTCCGGCCAGCCGAGAGTGGAGAACGTCCACAGGCCCGAGCTGAACCAGGTGTCGAGAACGTCGTTGTCCTGTTGCAGCGCAACGTCCGGGCCGAGGTTGTGCCTGGCGCGCACTTCGGCCTCGTCGCGACCGACATAGACCTTGCCCGATTCGTCGTACCAGGCCGGAATCCGGTGGCCCCACCACAACTGACGGCTGATGCACCAGTCCTGGATGTCGCGCATCCACGAGAAGTACATGTTTTCGTACTGTTTCGGCACGAACTGGATACGACCGTCTTCAACGGCGGCGATCGCAGGCTCGGCCAAAGGTTTGGTGGACACGTACCACTGGTCGGTCAGCCAAGGCTCGATGACAGTGCCGGAGCGGTCGCCTTTCGGTACTTTCAGGGCGTGATCGTCAACGCTGACCAGCAGGCCGATAGAGTCGAACGCGGCCACGATCTGCTTGCGCGCTTCGAAGCGGTCGAGACCGGCGTATTCGGCCGGGATCTTGCCGTCGATGCTTTCGTTCAGCGTGCCGTCGAGGTTGAACACCTGGCACGCTGGAAGAACGGCGGCGTTCTTGTCGAAGATGTTCAGCAGCGGCAGGTTGTGACGCTTGCCGACTTCATAGTCGTTGAAGTCGTGGGCCGGAGTGATTTTCACGCAGCCGGTGCCGAATTCGGGGTCGCAGTAATCGTCGGCGATGATCGGGATGCGGCGGCCAACCAGTGGCAGCTCGACAAATTGGCCGATCAGGGCTTTGTAGCGTTCATCGTTCGGGTTAACGGCCACGGCGGAGTCGCCGAGCATGGTTTCCGGGCGAGTGGTCGCGACGATCAGGAAATCGTTGCCTTCAGCAGTCTTGGCGCCGTCGGCCAGCGGGTATTTCAGGTTCCACAGGAAACCTTTCTCGTCGTGGTTCTCCACTTCGAGGTCGGAAATCGCCGTGTGCAGCTTGGTGTCCCAGTTGACCAGGCGCTTGCCACGGTAGATCAGGCCGTCTTCGTGCAGGCGTACGAAAGCTTCTTTAACGGCTTCCGAGAGGCCGTCGTCCATGGTGAAACGCTCGCGGCTCCAATCTACGGACGAACCGAGGCGACGGATCTGGCGGCTGATGTTGCCACCGGACTCATCTTTCCATTCCCAGACTTTCTCGAGGAATTTCTCGCGGCCCAGGTCATGGCGGCTCTGGCCCTTGGCTTCGAGCTGACGCTCTACCAGCATCTGCGTGGCGATACCGGCGTGGTCGGTACCCGGCTGCCACAGGGTGTTGCGACCCTGCATGCGGCGGAAACGGATCAGGGCGTCCATGATCGCGTTGTTAAAGCCGTGACCCATGTGCAGGCTGCCGGTGACGTTCGGCGGCGGGATCATGATGGTGTAGGACTCGCCCGCGCCTTGCGGGGCGAAGTAATTCTCTGACTCCCAGGTGTTGTACCAGGAAGTTTCAATGGCGTGCGGCTGGTAGGTCTTATCCATGCGCGGCGGGACCCTATTGGCATTTATTCAGGAAAAGCCGGGAAGTATAGCGGGGATGAGCCGATGCGCGTAGAGCGAGGTGACAATGGGTGGGGGAAAAGTTGTGACAAATCGACCCACAGGGATACATCTCCCTGTGGGAGCGAGCCTGCTCGCGATAGCAATCTGTCAGGCGACGCGATTCAAATCGTTATGTCGAGTTTCTTTCAGGCACAGCACGGCAATCAAACTCAACACCGCTGCCCCGGACACGTACCCGCCGACATAACTCAACCCCCCCATCGCAACCAGCTTCTGCGCGAAGAACGGTGCCGCCGAAGCACCGACGATACCGCCCAGGTTGTAGGCCGCCGAGGCGCCGGTGTAGCGCACGTGGGTGGGGAACAGCTCCGGCAACAGCGCACCCATCGGCGCAAACGTCACGCCCATCAGAAACAGTTCGATGCACAGGAACAGCGCCACACCCCAGGTCGAACCTTGGGTCAGCAATGGCTCCATGAGGAAACCGGACAGGATCGCCAGCACACCGCCGATGATCAACACCGGCTTGCGCCCGTAACGGTCGCTGGCCCAGGCCGACAGCGGGGTGGCGGCAGCCATGAACAGCACCGCGAAGCACAGCAGGCCGAGGAAGGTTTCGCGGCTGTAGCCGAGCGTTGCCACGCCGTAACTCAGGGAAAATACGGTGGAGATGTAAAACAGCGCGTAGCACACGACCATCGCGCCGGCACCCAGCAAGACGGGCAACCAGTATTGGCCGAACAGTTCGAACAGCGGGATCTTCACGCGTTCCTGGCGCGCCATGGCGTTGGCGAATACCGGGGTCTCATGCAGCTTGAGGCGAACGTACAGGCCGACCATCACCAGTGCGGCGCTGAGCAGGAACGGAATACGCCAGCCCCATGAGCGGAACTGTTCGTCGTCCAGTGCCACGGCCAAAGTCAGGAACAGGCCATTGGCCGCCAGAAAACCGATGGATGGACCCAGCTGCGGGAACATGCCGAACCACGCACGCTTGCCTTTGGGCGCGTTCTCCGTGGCCAGCAATGCCGCGCCACCCCATTCACCGCCCAATCCAAGGCCCTGGCCGAAGCGCAGGACGCAAAGCAGGATCGGTGCCCAGGCGCCAATGCTGTCGTATCCTGGCAACACGCCGATCAGCGTGGTACAGACGCCCATCAGCAGCAGCGAGGCGACCAGGGTCGACTTGCGGCCGATACGGTCGCCGAAGTGACCGAAAAGGGCCGAACCCAGGGGGCGCGCAAGGAAGGCGATGCCGAACGTGAGAAACGCAGAAAGCATCTGGGCGGTGCCGGATGTCTGCGGAAAGAACACCGGACCGATCACCAGCGCGGCGGCGGTGGCGTAGACGTAGAAGTCGTAGAACTCGATGGCGGTGCCGATGAAGCTTGCGGTGGCCACGCGGGTGGCGGAGTTCGTCGGTTGCGCAGGTGTGGAGTCGCTGTAGCTCGTGCTGGTCGTCATGCGGTTATCCCTGACTGTCATGTGCTCCAGTGGAGCGAATTATTATGGTCGAGAACCCAGGGATGTGGGTGGAGGCACGGTCGCTGTTCAAGGTAGGAACAGTCGTCGGTTTGTTACGGACTTTGCGGGTGGACGGGCCGGAAGCTGCGAAGTGCGGGGTAAGCACGGGGGCCGGCGAGGCTTGGGTAAGCGCTACGATTATAGAAAGGTGGCTAACGATCGAACAAGTGGCTTGAGTGGCCACAAAAGACTTGCCCGATAGTTAGATAACCACAGGCATCGAGCTGGTCTGCCAGATCAGCACCCGCGTGACACGGTTGTCCTCGGTCTCGAGAATTTCCAGGCGATACCGGCCGATCTTCAGGCACACCGCGCTTTCGGGAATGGTTTCCAGCGCCTCGGTGACCAGGCCGTTCAGGGTTTTCGGGCCATCGCTGGGCAGGTGCCAGCCGAGGCTCTTGTTCAGCTCGCGAATGGACGCGGCACCGTCGATCACCAGGCGCCCGTCGGCTTGCGGATGAATGTGCGGATTGTCCAGGCTCTGCTGGCTTTCGAACTCGCCGACGATTTCTTCGAGAATGTCTTCCAGGGTGACGATGCCCAGCACTTCGCCGTATTCGTCGACTACCATGCCCAGGCGCCGCTGCTGCTTGTGGAAATTGAGCAGTTGCAGCTGCAACGGGGTGCTTTCCGGCACGAAGTACGGCTCGTGGCTGGCCGCCAGCAACGCTTCCCGGGTCAGGCTCGCATCGGGCAGCAGGTGAAGGATGTGTCGGGTGTTGAGGACGGCTTCGACCTGGTTGATATCACTGTGGAACACCGGCAGGCGCGTGCGCCTGTTGTGGCGCAATTGTTCGATGATTTCTTCGATGGAGTCATCGAGATTGATGCCGTCCACGTCGCTGCGCGGTACCAGGATGTCATTGACGGTGATGTTGTCCAGCGCGTGGATGCCTGGCAGCGGGTGAGGGCGGCTTGCGGTTTCAGAGGGCGCATGCCGCTCCGTCAGCGTTTCGTCCTCACTCTGTTGCACCACTTTGGCCTTGCGGGCGAATGGCCGTGTCAGCAACTGGCTGATGCTATTGAGCAGCCATGCCGCGGGATAGATGATTTTCAGCGGTAGCCGCAGCAGGTTGTTGCCCTGGGCCAGGATCGCATCCGGATAGCGAGTGGCGAGGGCACGTGGCAAGTAGTCGGAAAACACCAGCAACATGGCGCCCGCTCCGAGGCAGGCGACCCACGGGCCGTTCTCGGCCCAGGTGAAAATGGCCAGCAAGGTACTGATGACCACCACCAGCGCACGGCACAGGGTGTTGCAAAAGATCAGGCTGGCCAAGGGAAAGCTGAGTTTCGCCACCGGTTTGTCGCTGGAACGCGTTGCGGTGCGCTGGGCCAGCAAATGCTGGTGCGCCGCTTCGATGGCGGTAAACAGCCCCGACCATAAAACCAGCAGGGTCAGTACCGCGAGCATCGGCCCTATGGGCAAGTCGTCCATTAATGCCGCCCGTCAGATATGCAGGATGTATTCACGAACCAGCTTGCTGCCGAAATACGCCAGCATCAACAGGCAAAAACCGGCCAGGGTCCAGCGAATGGCTTTGTGCCCGCGCCAGCCAAGGCGATTGCGTCCCCACAGCAGCACGCTGAAAACGATCCAGGCCAGGCAGGCCAGCAGGGTTTTGTGCACCAGATGCTGGGCGAACAGGTTTTCGACGAACAGCCAGCCGGAAATCAGCGAGAGCGACAACAGCGTCCAGCCGGCCCAGAGGAAACCGAACAGCAGGCTTTCCATGGTTTGCAGCGGCGGGAAGTTCTTGATCAGCCCGGAGGGGTGCTTGTGCTTGAGCTGGTGGTCTTGAATCAGCAGCAGCAAGGACTGGAACACCGCGATGGTGAACATGCCATAGGCCAGGATCGAAAGCAGGATGTGGGCGAGGATGCCAGGCTCCTCATCGATGACCTGTACCGTACCGGCGGGGGCGAAATGCGCCAGCATCACGGTCAGGGCTCCAAGGGGGAGCAGCAGGACCAGCAGGTTCTCTACGGGAATCCGCGAACAGGCCAGCAGGGTCAGTGCGATGACCGCCACGGCAATCAGGCTGGCGGCACTGAAGAAGTCCAGGGCCAGGCCGGTCGGGGTCAGCAGGTGGGTGAGCAGGCTGACGCTGTGGGCCAATACGGCGAGCACGCCGAGCATGACCAGCAGGCGTTTGTTGACCTTGGCGCCGGACGCCAGGCGAGTGCCCTGGTAAATGGTCGCAGCGGCATACAAGCAGGCGGCGGCGAGGGTAGTTAGCAAGCTGGGTGACAAGGGGAGCATAAATCCTGTTAGGCAAGCCCGAAAGTCGCTGAGTTTGGCATAGAACCCCCACCGCACGAAAGACCGCGCAACCTGACAGCGAGGTGTCCGCCGGCCACAGTCTTCGCTATAATCCGCGACCTGCCCACGCCGCAGGCTCGCCGAGCACACGTTTAGTCCGGTCCGGGCCGCCATTATCCCGGTCTACACAGGGCCTGAAAGGATCGCGCAATGTTTGAAAACTTAACCGACCGTCTCTCGCAGACGCTGCGCCATGTCACCGGCAAGGCCAAGCTGACTGAAGACAACATCAAAGACACCCTGCGTGAAGTGCGCATGGCGTTGCTCGAAGCCGACGTCGCCCTGCCGGTGGTCAAGGACTTCGTCAATTCGGTCAAGGAACGCGCCGTAGGCACCGAGGTGTCGCGCAGCCTGACGCCGGGCCAGGCCTTCGTGAAGATCGTCCAGGCCGAACTTGAAAGCCTGATGGGCGCGGCCAACGAAGATTTGAACCTGAGCGCCGTACCGCCAGCGGTCATCCTGATGGCCGGTTTGCAGGGCGCGGGTAAAACCACCACCGCCGGCAAGCTTGCGCGCTTCCTTAAAGAGCGCAAGAAGAAGACGGTCATGGTCGTGTCCGCCGACGTTTATCGTCCAGCGGCGATCAAACAGTTGGAAATGCTTGCCGGTGAAGTCGGCGTTACCTTCTTCCCGTCCGACCTGAGCCAGAAGCCGGTCGAGATCGCGCAAGCGGCTATCAAGGAAGCGAAACTCAAATTCATCGACGTGGTCATCGTCGATACCGCCGGTCGCCTGCACATCGATGAAGAGATGATGGGCGAGATCAAGGCGCTGCATGCCGCGATCAATCCGGTCGAAACCCTGTTCGTGGTCGACGCCATGACCGGTCAGGACGCCGCCAACACGGCCAAGGCCTTCGGTGATGCATTGCCGCTGACCGGTGTGATCCTGACCAAGGTCGACGGCGACGCCCGTGGCGGTGCCGCGCTTTCGGTGCGCGCCATCACCGGCAAGCCGATCAAGTTCATCGGTATGGGCGAGAAGAGCGAAGCACTCGATCCGTTCCACCCTGAGCGTATCGCCTCGCGCATCCTCGGCATGGGCGACGTGCTCAGCCTGATCGAGCAGGCGGAAGCGACCCTCGACAAGGACAAGGCCGACAAGCTTGCGAAGAAATTAAAGAAGGGCAAGGGCTTCGACCTCGAAGACTTCCGCGACCAGCTGCAACAGATGAAGAACATGGGCGGCCTCGGCGGGCTCATGGACAAGCTGCCGAACATGGGTGGCGTGAATCTGGCGCAGATGGGCAACGCCCAAGGCGCGGCAGAGAAACAATTCAAGCAGATGGAAGCCATCATCAACTCCATGACCCCGGCCGAGCGCCGCGACCCTGAGATGATCAGCGGTTCGCGCAAGCGCCGGATCGCCATGGGTTCCGGCACCCAGGTGCAGGACATCGGCCGCTTGATCAAGCAGCACAAGCAGATGCAGAAGATGATGAAGAAATTCTCCGCGAAAGGCGGAATGGCCAAGATGATGCGCGGCATGGGCGGAATGTTGCCCGGCGGTGGCATGCCGAAAATATAGTGTCCTTTCACGCCAATACTGTTCAGTTTTGGCGAGAAAGGACACACGAATCCGCGCCGGCCATCAGGTCGGCGCTGCCCCACACGGACGTGGGATACACAGCAAACCCGCACTTGGCGGGAGCTGACCGGCCGTTTTCAACGACGGCTCTATAGCAAATCTGCATGGCGGCCGATAGACCGCCGGAAAAAGTCATTTGCAAAAGTCCGGATATTCCTTAGAATATGCGGCCTTTCGGGCACCCATGCCCGCTGTGCCTTTAGATTTGCAGCACCGACTACAGGAACGATGTTCACATGCTAACAATCCGTCTTGCCCTTGGCGGCTCCAAAAAGCGCCCGTTTTACCACTTGACCGTAACCGACAGCCGCAACCCGCGCGACGGTTCGCACAAGGAACAGGTTGGCTACTTCAACCCTGTTGCCCGTGGTCAGGAAGTTCGTCTGTCCGTGAACCAAGAGCGCGTAGCCTACTGGCTGAGCGTTGGTGCACAACCTTCTGAGCGCGTTGCTCAGTTGTTGAAGGAATCTGCCAAGGCTGCGGCCTGAGCAATATGAACGCGACGCCAGCTGTTGCCGATGATTTGATCGTTATTGGCAAAATTTATTCTGTTCATGGCGTTCGCGGCGAGGTGAAGGTGTATTCCTTTACTGATCCGACTGAAAACCTGTTGCAGTACAAAACCTGGACGCTCAAGCGCGAAGGCAATGTGAAACAGGTCGAGCTGGTCAGCGGACGTGGGAACGACAAGTTCCTGGTCGCGAAGCTCAAGGGTCTTGATGATCGTGAAGAAGCTCGTCTTCTGGCTGGTTATGAGATCTGTGTGCCGCGCAACCTGTTCCCTGAATTGACCGACGGCGAGTACTACTGGTACCAGCTGGAAGGTCTGAAGGTTATTGATCAACTCGGGCAATTGCTCGGGAAAATCGATCATCTTCTGGAAACCGGCGCCAATGATGTAATGGTGGTCAAGCCTTGCGCTGGCAGCCTGGATGATCGCGAGCGCCTATTGCCCTATACGGAGCAATGCGTGTTGGCTGTCGACCTTGCCGCAGGCGAGATGAAGGTGGAATGGGATGCGGATTTCTAAACGTGGCTAACCTGCGCGTAGAAGTGATCAGTCTGTTTCCCGAGATGTTCTCCGCCATCAGCGAGTACGGCATCACCAGTCGGGCGGTGAAACAGGGGCTCTTGCAGCTCACCTGTTGGAATCCGCGAGACTACACGACGGATCGACATCACACTGTGGACGATCGCCCGTTTGGCGGTGGTCCGGGCATGGTGATGAAGATCAAGCCCCTGGAAGATGCTCTGGTTCAGGCCAAGGCAGCAGCCGGGGAGGCGGCGAAGGTAATTTACCTGTCCCCCCAAGGCCGTCAACTGAATCAGTCGGCGGTACGCGAGTTGGCGAATCTGGATGCATTGATCCTGATTGCCGGCCGCTATGAAGGCATTGACGAGCGTTTTATTGATGCTCATGTCGATGAAGAGTGGTCGATTGGCGACTATGTACTGTCTGGCGGCGAGCTGCCGGCGATGGTCCTGATCGATGCGGTTACACGACTGCTGCCTGGAGCTTTAGGGCATGCGGACTCCGCCGAGGAAGATTCCTTTACGGATGGTTTGCTGGATTGCCCGCACTACACCCGACCGGAGGTGTATGCGGATCAGCGTGTTCCCGACGTATTGCTAAGTGGCAATCACGCGCACATCCGGCGTTGGCGTTTACAGCAGTCCCTTGGTCGGACCTTTGAACGACGCGCCGATCTTCTGGAAAGCCGCTCGCTTTCTGGAGAAGAGAAGAAGCTGCTCGAGGAATACATCCGCGAGCGGGACGATAGTTAACAACGTATCGATGGTAGATCCGACGATTTACCTTAGGAGCACAGCATGACTAACAAAATCATCCTTGCACTCGAAGCAGAGCAGATGACCAAAGAGATCCCTACCTTTGCCCCGGGCGACACCATTGTCGTTCAGGTGAAAGTGAAGGAAGGCGACCGTTCGCGTCTGCAAGCGTTCGAAGGTGTTGTTATCGCCAAGCGTAACCGCGGCGTAAACAGTGCATTCACCGTTCGTAAAATCTCCAACGGTGTTGGCGTAGAGCGTACTTTCCAGACCTACTCCCCGCAAATCGACAGCATGGCTGTCAAGCGTCGCGGTGACGTACGTAAAGCCAAGCTGTACTACCTGCGTGACCTGTCGGGTAAAGCAGCTCGCATCAAGGAAAAACTGGCTTAAGTCCAGCTTCCGATGCAAAAAAAAGCAGCCTGCGGGCTGCTTTTTTGTTGTCTGCGATTTGATGATGGCCAGGGTCTGCGCGAAACCCTGTAGGAGCGAGCCTGCTCGCGATGGACGTCAACGATAACGCGTCCTTTCTGGATGGCCGCGTTATCCAGACGTTTTTCGCGAGCAGGCTCGCTCCCACAAATACGCGTGGCCCTGGAGGCTGCGATCTTTCAGCGATTCAGGATTGCTGAGTCTCTGGCTGAATCAACGCCAACAACGTCCACCCCGCTGCGGGCTTGATCGTGCTGTCTGGCGTCACTACATGCACCCAACCGCTGTCGTCGCGCACGAACAACAAGGTCGCACGCTCGCCATGCAGCGCGCGGTAGTCGTCCCAGCTGAAACCATCCGTCAACGTTGTGCTGTACAGTTCGGCGCCCTGGCTCAGCTGGCTGGCGAGTTTGGCGTAGGTCAGCGCTTCGCTGCCCAATTGATTGCCGCGATGTTCCAGGCTGGTGCGGTGCTTGTCGGTGCGGCGGTTTTCCTGGCCACTGGCCAGGCCGAACATGCGCTGATGGCCCAGTTCATGTCGAAAGCGCATCAGCGCCAGGGTGTTCATCTCGCCGGAGGGTGACAGCGCCAGTAAATGCCCGAGGCCGACCAGGTCCAGGTGCGCATCGGCATGTTGCGACGCCGGGTTGCCAAAATAGGTCGACAAGCCTTCCATCCGCGCTGCACTAATGTTTTCCCAGCTCGAATCCGTCAGCAGCACCCGGCTGCCCAGTTGTTGCAGTGCCTTGCCCAGTGTGCGCGCAGGCCCGTTGGCGCCGATGATCAGGAAACCGCTCGGTGCCGGTTCCGCTACCTTCAACAGGCGAGCCAGCGGTCGTGCCGTCGCGCTTTGCAACACCACCGTGCCGATGATCACCGCAAAGGTGAGCGGCACCAGCAGCAACGCTCCCTGATGACCGGCCTCATGCAGGCGAATGGCGAAGATGGCCGACACCGCCGCTGCCACGATGCCCCTTGGGGCAATCCATGCCAGCAGCGCTCGCTCGCGCCAACCCAGGCTGGAGCCCGCCGTGCTCAGCAGCACATTCAAAGGGCGGGCGATGAACTGAATGACCAGCAGCAGAATCAGCACCAGTGGCCCGAGGCTGATCATGGCGTTCAGGTCCAGCCGGGCCGCCAGCAGAATGAACAGGCCGGAGATCAGCAGCACGCTGAGGTTCTCCTTGAAGTGCAGGATGTGCCGCACGTCCACGCCTTTCATGTTGGCCAGCCACATGCCCATCAAGGTCACGGCCAGCAATCCGGATTCGTTGGTGACTTCGTTGGAGCCAATGAAAATACCCAGTACTGCCGCGAGCGCTGCCAGGTTGTGCAGGTATTCCGGCAGCCACTGGCGGCGAATCAGGGTGCCGAGCAACCAGCCACCAAAAACACCGAACAGGCTGCCGCACAAGATCACGCCACCGAAGGTCAGCAGGCTTTCCTTGAGGCCGTTACCTTCGGAGCTGGCGATGATGAAGCTATAGACGACCACCGCCAGCAAGGCCCCGATGGGGTCGATGGCAATGCCTTCCCAGCGCAGGATGTTGGCAATCGACGCTTTCGGGCGCACGACGCGCAGCATCGGTACGATCACGGTCGGCCCGGTCACCAGGGTCAGACTGCCGAACAGGATGGCCAGCATCCAGTCGAAATCCAGCAGCCAGTGAGTGGCGACAGCAATGACCACCCAGGTAGAGAGGGCGCCAATGGTGACCAGGCGATGGACGACGCTGCCGATTTCGCGCCACTCGGACAGATGCAGTGTCAGGCTGCCTTCGAACAGGATCAGCGCCACCGCCAGGGACACCAGGGGCATCAACAGTGGCCCGAACATCTCCCGCGGGTCGAGCAAGTGCAGCACGGGGCCGGCCAGGATACCGGTCAGCAGCAGAAAAAGAATCGCCGGCAGTTTCAAGCGCCAGGCCAGCCATTGGCAAAGCAGCGCCGCCGCGCCTATTCCGCCAAATGCCAATAAAATCTGCTGCTCGCTCATTGCTGCTCCCTGTTCCTTGAATTGGCGGCCTATGAAAGACTAGCGGCCGTTTCCATGTCCAATTTTAATTTTGTGCGCGGCCTCCAGGCTGCGTGATTCGAGTGCCCATGCCTGCCATCGATCACCCGCTGATAGACCAATTCCTCGACGCCCTGTGGCTGGAGAAAGGCCTTTCCGATAACACCCGCGATGCCTATCGCAGTGACCTGGCGCTGTTCAACGGCTGGCTACAGGACAAAGGACTGGAGTTGGTCAATGCCGGGCGCGAGTTGATACTCGACCACCTGGCCTGGCGCCTGGAGCAAAACTACAAGCCTCGTTCCACGGCGCGATTTCTCTCGGGTGTGCGTGGCTTCTATCGCTATCTGTTGCGGGAAAAGATGATTGCCGTCGATCCAACGCTACGGATTGATATGCCGCAACTCGGCAGGCCGCTGCCAAAGTCCCTGTCCGAGACCGATGTGGAAGCCTTGCTGAAGGCACCTGATTTGAGCGAGCCCATTGGCCAGCGCGACCGGGCCATGCTTGAAGTGCTGTACGCCTGTGGCTTGCGGGTGACCGAGCTGATCAGCCTCACCCTGGAGCAAGTCAATTTGCGTCAAGGCGTGTTGCGAGTGATGGGCAAGGGCAGCAAGGAGCGGCTGGTGCCGATGGGCGAGGAGGCGATTGTCTGGGTCGAGCGCTACATGCGTGATGCCCGCGGCGAACTGCTTGGCGGGCGTCCCAGCGATGTGTTGTTCCCGAGCCAGCGTGGCGAGCAGATGACCCGCCAGACCTTCTGGCACCGGATCAAGCACCAGGCCAAGGTGGCCGGGATCGGCAAGTCGCTGTCGCCCCACACCTTGCGCCACGCCTTCGCCACGCACCTGCTCAACCACGGCGCAGACCTGCGGGTGGTGCAGATGCTGCTGGGGCACAGCGATTTGTCGACGACGCAGATCTATACCCATGTTGCCAGGGCACGGTTGCAGGACCTGCATGCCAAACACCATCCCAGAGGTTGATGCAGAACCTGTGGGAGCCACAAATGTCTTGCATCAGGTGCATTCGGCCATGCGGACCTTATGTGATAGGCTGGGCCGGTTTGCACGATGGGCGGTTATGACCCGGTGTTTCGGCACGGGCGTTCTGATCGTCCCATATGTTCGCCTTCAGGAGTTCTCATGCGTCTGACCCAGATTTTCGCCGCCGCAGCCATTGCGTTGGTCAGCACCTTTGCCGTCGCCGATGACGCGGCCGACAAAGCCATTCGTAAAAGCCTGGAAAACCTCCAGCTCGAAGTGCCGGTAGAGACCATCACCGCCAGCCCGTTGCCAGGCCTGTATGAAGTCAAACTCAAGGGCAGCCGTGTGCTGTACGCCAGCGCCGACGGCCAGTACGTGGTCCAGGGCTACCTGTTCGATCTCAAGGACGGCAAGCCGGTCAACCTGACCGAGAAGACCGAACGCCTGGGCATCTCCAGGCTGATCAACGCCATCCCGGTTGCCGAAACCGTCGTCTACCCGGCCATTGGCGAAACCAAGTCGCACATCACCGTATTCACCGACACCACCTGCCCGTATTGCCACAAGCTGCACGCCGAAGTACCTGAGCTGAACAAGCGCGGCATCGAAGTGCGCTACGTCGCGTTCCCGCGCCAGGGCCTGGGCTCGCCGGGTGACGAGCAACTGCAAGCGGTGTGGTGCTCGAAAGACAAGAAAGCGGCCATGGACAAAATGGTCGACGGCAAGGAAATCAAGGCCGCCAAGTGCGATAACCCGGTTTCCAAACAGTTCGCCCTCGGTCAGTCCATCGGCGTGAACGGCACACCGGCCATCGTTTTGGCCGACGGTCAGGTCATTCCGGGCTACCAGCCTGCGCCACAAGTCGCCAAACTGGCGCTGGGCGCGAAGTAAATTCGCATCGTCACGGCAAGCCTTGACGATCATGGTCCGGCAGCGACATTCGCCGGGCCATCAATAGAGAGCCGCGAACATGCGGTTGTTTTCACGGCCGGCCTCGAGTCGGCCGTTTTATGGGGAGTTCACAGTGAAACCGGTCAAAGTAGGCATCTGTGGGTTAGGAACCGTCGGTGGCGGTACCTTCAACGTACTTCAGCGTAACGCCGAGGAAATTGCTCGTCGTGCCGGGCGTGGGATCGAAGTGGCACAAATTGCCATGCGCACGCCAAAGCCTCAGTTCCAAACGACCGGTATTGCGATTACCAACGATGTCTTCGAAGTGGCCACGAACCCTGAGATCGACATCGTTATAGAGCTGATGGGCGGCTACACCGTTGCCCGCGAGCTGGTACTCAAGGCCATCGAGAATGGCAAGCATGTGGTCACCGCGAACAAGGCGCTTATCGCCGTTCACGGTAATGAAATTTTCGCCAAGGCCCGCGAGAAGGGCGTGATCGTTGCGTTCGAAGCGGCGGTGGCCGGTGGCATCCCGGTGATCAAGGCGATCCGCGAAGGCCTGTCCGCCAACCGCATCAACTGGGTGGCCGGCATCATCAACGGCACCGGCAACTTCATCCTGACGGAAATGCGCGAGAAGGGTCGCACCTTCGAAGACGTTTTGGCCGAAGCCCAGGCACTGGGTTACGCCGAAGCCGATCCGACCTTCGACGTCGAGGGTATCGACGCCGCCCACAAGCTGACGATCCTGGCGTCCATCGCGTTCGGTATTCCGCTGCAGTTCGACAAGGCCTACACCGAAGGCATCACCAGGCTGACCACCGCCGACGTGAACTACGCCGAAGCGCTGGGCTACCGCATCAAGCACCTGGGCGTGGCGCGCAGCACCGCGGCCGGTATCGAACTGCGCGTGCACCCGACGCTGATCCCGGCCGATCGTCTGATCGCCAACGTCAACGGCGTGATGAACGCGGTGATGGTCAACGGCGATGCTGCCGGTTCGACCCTGTTCTACGGCGCCGGCGCCGGCATGGAGCCGACCGCTTCGTCGGTGATCGCCGATTTGGTGGACGTGGTTCGCGCCATGACTTCCGACCCGGAAAACCGCGTGCCACACCTGGCGTTCCAGCCGGATTCGCTGTCGGCTCACCCGATCCTGCCGATCGAAGCCTGCGAAAGCGCCTACTACCTGCGCATCCAGGCCAAGGACCATCCGGGCGTATTGGCTCAGGTCGCGAGCATCCTCTCGGAGCGCGGCATCAACATCGAGTCGATCATGCAGAAGGAAGCCGAGGAGCACGACGGCCTGGTGCCGATGATCCTGCTGACCCACCGCGTGCTGGAACAGCACATCAACGATGCCATCGCTGCGTTGGAAGCCCTGGCGGGTGTGGTCGGTCCGGTCGTACGGATCCGTGTCGAGCACCTGAACTAAGCCGATATCGTTGACCGGGCTCGCTTGCGGGCCCGGCACTACGAACACTGTCCATTGGAGTCAGTCATGCGTTACATCAGTACCCGCGGCCAGGCACCGGCCCTGAATTTCGAAGACGTCCTGCTGGCAGGCCTTGCCACCGACGGCGGTCTGTACGTCCCGGAAAACCTGCCACGTTTTACCCAGGAAGAAATCGCTTCCTGGGCCGGCCTGCCGTATCACGAGCTGGCCTTCCGCGTCATGCGCCCGTTCGTCACCGGCAGCATTCCGGATGCCGATTTCAAGAAGATTCTGGAAGAAACCTACGGCGTATTCGCCCACAGCGCCGTTGCGCCGCTGCGTCAGCTGAACGGCAACGAATGGGTGCTGGAGCTGTTCCACGGCCCGACCCTGGCGTTCAAGGACTTCGCCCTGCAACTGCTCGGTCGTTTGCTCGACTACGTGCTGGAAAAGCGCGGCGAGCGCGTGGTTATCGTGGGTGCCACCTCCGGTGATACCGGTTCGGCCGCCATCGAAGGCTGCAAGCACTGCGAAAACGTCGACATCTTCATCCTGCATCCGCACAACCGGGTGTCCGAAGTGCAGCGTCGGCAGATGACCACCATCTTCGGTGAGAACATCCACAACATCGCCATCGAAGGCAACTTCGATGACTGCCAGGAAATGGTCAAGGCGAGCTTCGCTGACCAGGGCTTCCTCAAGGGCACTCGCCTGGTCGCCGTGAACTCGATCAACTGGGCGCGGATCATGGCCCAGATCGTTTACTACTTCCACGCGGCCCTGCAACTGGGCGGCCCGGCGCGTTCGGTGTCGTTCTCGGTGCCGACCGGCAACTTCGGCGACATCTTCGCCGGTTACCTGGCGCGCAACATGGGCCTGCCGATCAACCAGTTGATCGTCGCCACCAATCGCAACGACATCCTGCACCGCTTCATGAGCGGCAACCAGTACGTCAAGGAAACCCTGCACGCCACGCTGTCGCCGTCCATGGACATCATGGTGTCGTCGAACTTCGAACGCCTGCTGTTCGACCTGCACGGTCGCAATGGCGCGGCAATCGCCGGGCTGATGGACTCGTTCAAGCAGGGCGGCGGCTTCAGCGTCGAGCAAGAGCGCTGGACCGAAGCCCGCAAGTTGTTCGACTCGCTGGCCGTGGATGACGCGCAAACCTGCGAAACCATCGCCGAAGTCTACGAGCAGACTGGCGAAGTGCTGGATCCGCACACGGCCATCGGCGTGAAAGCTGCGCGGGAATGCCGTCGCAGCCTGGACATTCCAATGGTGATCCTGGGCACCGCCCACCCGGTCAAATTCCCGGACGCCGTGGAAAAAGCCGGTGTAGGAAAAGCTCTCGAGCTGCCGGTACATCTTTCTGATTTGTTTGAGCGAGACGAACGTTGCACCGTATTGCCAAATGACCTGAAGGCCGTGCAGGCCTTTGTCAGCAAGCATGGCAACCGCGGCAAGCCGCTGTAACCTTCAGCGCTGTAACATTTTGAAGCCCGTCTCCTGACGGGCTTTTTCATTTCTGCATGCACACTTGTCGTGTTATCGCCGCGAAGGGACTGGCGAGTGGATCACCAAGGACGTGGGAATGCTGTTTACAAGTGTGTTCAAGCCAGTTGTGCGCTGGCTGTTTTTATTCGGCATGCTGGGAATCGCCGAATGGGGAGGGGCGAACCCTGCATCTATTCCGGAACGCGGGATGTCTACCCCCCGCACAAAGGTCGTGCTGAATGACCAGGAGTTGCAATGGATGGCCAGCCATCCACGGGTCGTGGTCACGGCACTGGAATACCCGTTGTACCTGTTCAAGGATGAACATGGCCAATGGACGGGCTTGAACAGTGACCTGCTCAAGCGCATCAGTGACATGACGGGGTTGCGGTTCGTTTACCAGGAGTCTTTTTCCACCGATCAGATGCTGGCCCATCTGGAAAGCGGCACCGCGGATTTGAGTACGACCCTGGCGATGAATGACGAGCGAAAGGCGTTTCTCGATTTCAGCCATGCGTTCGGCGGTGCAGGATGGGTCTTTGTCGGGCAGGCCGGGGCACCGCCGGTGCAGTCGCTGGAGGATATGGCGAAGCGGGTGCTGGTGCTGCCGACCCGGCATGCACTGGAAGCGATGGTGCGTCGCAATTACCCGTCCATCGAGTTGCGTTCGGTTAAAACCTATGCCGAAGCCCGTGCCTGGGTGGAAAGCGGCGAAGCCTACGCCACCCTCGAAAGCGAAATCGGCGCCCAGCTTATTCCGTCGGGTCGGCTACAGATCGGCGCCGTGGTGCCGGGCAAATGGGATGCGGATTATCTGGCGGTGCGCAAAGGCCAGCCGCAGCTGCTGAGTATCCTCAACAAAGCGCTTGAGGCGTTTCCTGAACAGGAGTTGCGCGACCTTCGCCGGAAGTGGTTCGGCGGCGCTGCCGTGCCACAGGCGCCGGGCCTCTGGCAGCGGATCGACCAGTGGGTTTGCTGGGGCGTGTTGGTGGTCAGCCTGTTCGGGCTGTTGTCCCTGCTCTGGAATCGGCGGTTGGCGGTGGTGGTCAGGCAACGGGGCGAGGCCCAAAGCAGCCTGCGCGATCAGCTCGCCTTCCAGCACGCCCTGATGGATGCCATGCCTGACCCGATGTTTGTCCGTGATCTGCAAGGGCGCTTGATCATGTGCAACAAAAGTTATGAGGACGCCTTGTCGATGCGCTTTGACCAGATGCAGGGGCGGCAGTTGATCGAGGTCGACGCCATGCCCAGACAAACCGCGGAACTGCTGCATGCCGAGTACATGGCGCAATTGAGTACACGCAGGACGCGCTTTTTCGAGCGTCAATTGATGTTCAAGGACGGTGCCAGGGATATCTACCAGTGGACAGTGCCGTTTTATACGGCCGATGGCCAGCTACGAGGATTGTTGGGGGGCTGGGCCGATATCGCCCGGCGCACCCGACAGACGTGATGGTGGCGTTTTTTCTCTGTCATGTTCGCCGTGCATGCTCACTTGACTGGGTTGCAGGTTCGCCTGCGGTCAGTATCCAGAACTTTCTTCTCGGGCCAGCGGTCATTTGTTGCAGGCCTGCCCCAGGCACGTTGTTTTTGGACTATTGAGTGGTGATCGGGATGGAAAGTATCAGTCTGTTGCTCGGTGAGGCGCTGAGCCCGTATCAGGTTACGTTGACCCCGTCGGGCATTCGTGGCGAATGCCGGGTGACCCTGAAGAATGCTATCGGCGCGACCGTGGTCGAGCGCGAGTTCAATCAGACCCAGTTGAACGACAAACGCCTGCTGACGGATGTGGTCGACGGTTTGCATCGCGACGTGCTGATCGCTGAAGGACGCCTTGAGCCTTGTGTCATCGCGGCATTGCGTAATGCGGCGCAGGACAAGTTGTTGGCCAGCCGCAATTGAACGGATTTTTGTGGGAACCTTCCCGCGCCCAGGTCAGTCAGACTTTGTAACAGCAGGATCAAGCATTGTGCTCCGGTGCTTGTAGCTTGCTGCTACTGGTCTGCAAACAGACCACGTTTAACCCCGAGTCGTCTCCCCACTTCTCGGGGTTTCTTTTGCCCGGGATTTGTCAGGGTTGCGCCAGGTTGTCGAAAAACGCCTTGGTGTCTTTCAGGTAATCGCTGCGACTCTTCGGATCCAGCCAGGCGGCGTAGGCCTCGTCAAGACGTTCACGGGGAAGGGTGCGCAGCACCTGGTTGATCTCGACAATGGCCTGCCGGCCCTTTGGTGTGTCAGTGCAACCGATGTAACCGGACAGGTATTTGCCTGTGCCACGGATCGGATAGAACTGCAATTCATCCTCGGCAATGCCTTGCAGCGAGGCCTGGTAGCGAATTTCCGGGCGATAGCCCAACAGCAGGCGCAAGCGACCCAGGCGCTGCATCTGCAGCAGGCTGCCCAAGGCATCATTACCGTAATGAGCGGTCAGCGCGTCGGCTGGCGCTTGCTTGAGCAGTGCGTCGAGGTATTCGCCATAATTGCGCTCGGCAATGACCCCCAGTTTTTCATTGCCGCTGGCGAGCAGCGCTGCGAGGTCCACTTCGCCGTCCTTGATAAAGGGCGCCAGTACTTTCTGGTCGACGCGCCGCACGGCCAGGCCATTGCTCATGGCGCGGAAGACCGGGATGGAAAAGGCGATCCACTGTTCCCGTTCCTTGCTCCAGTTCAGCGCTGCGTCGCAGACGAGGGACGGCTCGTGGAGCATTTGCAGTCCACGTGCGCGATTGACCCTCATCACGTTGTGTTGGTATTGCGGCATGCCGGCAATCAACAGTGGAAGCAGTTGATCGATAACGCCCTGGCCCTTTTTCGGCCCGTCGAAGATTGTCAGCGGCGGCAGGTCGCGCTTGAGCCAGATCAGGGTTTCCCTGGTTTGCGCCAGAGCTGAGGGGACCGGTTCAAGGAGCAGGAGCGAAATCGCCAGTACACACAGCCACCACCCGCCCCGTGACGGGCAGTGCCCAACGACCCATGCAGGCAGGCGCCTCAGTTCAGATGGCTCCGTCTTTGCGCAACTGTGCGATCTGCGTCGCGTCATAGCCAAGTTCCTGGAGTACCTGTGTGTTGTGCTCACCCAGTTGTGGCCCGACCCATTCACATTCCCCGGGTGTCTCTGAGAGTTTCGGCACAATGCCCGGCATCTTGAAGTCTTTGCCGTCCGGCAGCTTGGCTTGAAGGAACATTTCCCGTGCCAGGTATTGAGGGTCATTGAACATGTCTTCGGCGCTGAAGATCCGGCTGGCCGGCACTTCGGCCTGATTGAGCTGCGCCAGCACCCTGTCCAGCGGCAACGAATTGACCCAGCGATCGATGACGCCATAAATCTCGTCGCGTCGGGCATCGCGGCCATCGTTGCTGGCAAGCTGGAGGTCGTTGGCCAGGTCTTCCCGGCCAATGATCAGCATGAAGCGTTTGAAGATCGCGTCGCCATTGGCGCCGATCTGCACGTGCTTGCCATCGGCGCTGGTGTGGATCGAGGACGGGGTGATGCCGGGCATGATATTGCCCGTGCGTTCGCGGATGAAGCCGAACACGTCGAACTCCGGGACCATGCTTTCCATCATCGCGAAGATGGCTTCGTACAGCGCTACGTCCACCACTTGCCCCTGGCCGCCGTTGACTTCGCGATGACGCAGGGCCATCAACGCGCCAATCACGCCCCAGAGCGCGGCAATCGAGTCGCCGATGGAAATGCCGGTGCGCACCGGAGGCCGGTCTTCGAAACCGGTGATGTAGCGCAGGCCCCCCATGGACTCACCGACCGCGCCAAAGCCGGGCTGATCTTTCATCGGGCCGGTCTGGCCGAATCCCGAAAGCCGCACCATGACCAGTTTCGGGTTCAGGGCGTGCAGGACGTCCCAGCCCAGGCCGAGTTTTTCCAGGACGCCGGGACGAAAGTTCTCGATCAGAATGTCGGCTTCAGCCAGCAGCTGTTTCAGGATCGCCTGGCCGTCGGGATGCTTGAGGTTGAGGGTCAGGGACTTTTTATTGCGGGCCTGGACGAACCACCACAATGAAGTGCCTTCATACAGCTTGCGCCATTTTCGCAACGGATCACCGCCGTCCGGGGATTCGATCTTGATCACATCGGCACCGAATTCCGCGCAAATGCGCGAGGCAAACGGGCCGGCAATCAAGGTGCCCAATTCGATGACTTTCAGACCGGAAAGCGGTTTGGCGGTGAGCGGCATGCTGGATCCTGTGGGGCAAAGGTGAGCGGATAGAGCGTTTTAACATAGCCGACTGTCAGACGCTCCCGCTTGATTGTGTTCAATTCGTGGATTGCCCGTCGCATCGGTTAGACTTGCCGCCTTTCCTCGTATCAAGAAGCCCGTTCATGGCCCAGCCGTCCACGACCTACAAGTTTGAACTGAACCTCACCGACCTTGACCGCAGCGTCTATGAGAGCGTGAAGCAGACCATCGCCCGTCACCCTTCGGAAACCGAAGAGCGCATGACCGTGCGCCTGCTGGCCTATGCCCTCTGGTACAACGAGCAGTTGTCTTTTGGCCGTGGTCTGTCGGAAGTGGATGAGCCGGCCTTGTGGGAAAAAAGCCTGGATGACCGCGTGCTGCACTGGATCGAAGTCGGCCAGCCGGATGCCGAGCGCCTGACCTGGTGCTCGCGCCGCACCGAGCGCACCAGCCTGCTGGCTTACGGCAGCCTGCGAGTCTGGGAAACCAAAGTGATTCCGGCGATCAAGAACCTGAAAAACGTTCACATCGCCGCCGTGCCCCAAGAAGTGCTGGAAACCCTGGCCAAGGACATGCCCCGCGTTATCAAGTGGGACGTGATGATCAGCGAAGGCACGATTTTCGTCACCGACGACCGTGGTCAGCACGAAGTCCAGTTGCAATGGCTGAGCGGTGAACGCGGCTGATTTTTCGCCGCTGCCCCGCGTCACCCGGTTTTATCCTACGTATTGAAGAGAAGCATCTTTCACCCCATGCGCATCGAACCTCGCCTGCTGCCCGACACCCTGCCATTCCTCGGTGATATTCCGCCGCTGTTGACCCGCCTTTACGCGGCTCGGGGCGTGCAGTCCGAGGCGGAACTGGACAAGAGCCTGGCGCGGTTGATTCCGTTCCAGCAACTCAAGGGCATCGATGCCGCCGTGGATCTGCTGGTGACTGCGCTCGAACAGCGTCAGCGCATTCTGATCGTTGGCGACTTCGATGCCGACGGCGCGACGGCCAGTACCGTGGGCACGCTGGGTCTGCGTTTGCTGGGTGCGGCACATGTCGATTACCTGGTGCCCAACCGATTCGACTACGGCTATGGCCTGACACCGGAAATCGTCGCAGTGGCGCTTGAGCGTCAGCCGCATTTGCTGATCACCGTCGACAACGGCATCTCCAGCGTCGAAGGCGTGGCAGCGGCGAAAAAGGCTGGACTCAAGGTGCTCGTCACCGACCACCACTTGCCCGGCGACGAGCTGCCGCTGGCCGATGCCATCGTCAATCCGAACCAGCCCGGTTGCGAATTTCCGAGCAAGGCACTGGCCGGTGTCGGGGTAATTTTCTATGTGCTGATGGCCCTGCGTGCGCGGTTGCGCGAGCTGGGTTGGTACACAAGCAAGCCGCAGCCGAATATCGGCGAACTGCTCGATCTGGTGGCTCTGGGCAGTGTGGCCGACGTGGTACCGCTGGATGCCAACAACCGGATTCTGGTGCATCAGGGCCTGGAACGGATTCGTGCCGGACGTGCCCGGCCGGGGATCAAGGCGATTCTCGAAGTGGCCAAGCGTGACCATGCGCGCATCACCTCCACCGATCTGGGTTTCATTGTCGGCCCGCGCCTGAACGCGGCGGGGCGTCTGGATGACATGAGCCTGGGCATCGAATGCCTGCTGACCGAAGACGCAGGTCTGGCCCGTGAGATGGCGGCGCAACTGGACGGCATGAACCAGGATCGCAAATCCATCGAGCAAGGCATGCAGCGCGAAGCGCTGGCGCAGCTCAAGGATTTGCCGGTGGAGTCGATGCCGTTCGGCTTGTGCCTGTTCGATCCCGAGTGGCATCAGGGCGTCATCGGTATCCTCGCGTCACGGATGAAAGAGCGCTACTTCCGCCCGACCATCGCCTTTGCCGATGCCGGGGATGGCCTGCTCAAGGGCTCGGGGCGTTCGGTCCAGGGCTTTCACATTCGCGATGCCTTGAGTGTGGTGGCGGCGCAGCACCCGAATCTGATCACCAAATACGGTGGCCACGCGATGGCGGCCGGCCTGACGCTGCCGGAAGCGAATTTCCCCTTGTTCGCCGAAGCCTTTGACGCTGAAGTGCGCCGGCAGATGCGCGAAGAAGACCTGACTGGCCGCCTGTTGTCGGACGGCACCCTGGCGGTGGAGGAGTTCCACCTGGAGCTGGCCCGTGCCCTGCGGCATGCCGGCCCTTGGGGGCAACACTTCCCGGAACCCTTGTTTCATGGGGTATTCCAGTTGGTCGAGCAGCGTGTCGTTGGCGAGCGACACCTTAAAGTCGTGCTCAAAAGTGAATGTGGCTCGGTAAAGCTCGACGGCATTGCCTTCGGGATCGACCGGGACATCTGGCCGAATCCGACCATCAAGTGGGTGGAACTGGCCTACAAGCTCGACCTCAACGAGTTTCGCGGCAACGAGACGGTCCAGCTGATGATTGCCCACATCGAACCGCGTTGACCCCCTGTAGGAGCGAGCTCGCTCGCGATGGGCGTGAACGATGGCGCTGGGGACCTGACACCCCGCGGTGTCCTGTCGTCCATCGCGAGCTCGCTCCTACAAGGGGGCGACATCCCCCGATGTCGACTAGGCTCTAAACACTGCTTGATTTTGGCCTTGTGACGTTTTGTCGAATTTTTTGCCCGCGGGGGCGGGTGTTGTACCTTTTTCCTGTCACTCGTCGACTATTCAAACAGAACCTGGAGCCTGCCCACTGATTCGAGAGGTGCCCCATGAGTCTGCTGCTTGAACCCTTTACCCTTCGCCAATTGACCCTGCCCAACCGCATCGCGGTATCGCCGATGTGCCAATACTCCAGCGCCGATGGCCTGGCCAATGACTGGCATCTGGTCCACCTCGGCAGCCGCGCTGTCGGCGGGGCCGGGCTGGTGTTTACCGAAGCCACGGCGGTCACCGCCGACGGGCGTATCACGGCCGAGGACCTCGGTCTGTGGAATGACCAACAGATCGAACCCCTGCAACGCATCACCCGCTTCATCACCGCTCAGGGCGCCGTTGCCGGCATCCAGCTGGCCCATGCCGGGCGCAAGGCGAGCACCTACCGGCCGTGGCTCGGAAAACATGGCAGCGTCAAGCCCGAGGAGGGCGGCTGGGTGCCGGTCGGCCCTTCACCGATTGCATTCGATCCACAGCACACCCAGCCCAGGCAACTCGATGATGGCGAGATCGCCAAGGTCATCCAGGCCTTTGTCGATGCGGCAAAGCGCTCACTGACGGCCGGTTTCAAAGTGGTCGAAGTGCACGCGGCCCATGGTTACCTGCTGCATCAGTTTCTGTCGCCGTTGAGCAATCAGCGTCGCGATCAATATGGCGGTTCGTTTGAAAATCGCATTCGGCTGGTGCTGCAGGTCACCGAAGCGGTGCGTGCGGTGTGGCCTGAAGAGTTGCCGGTGTTTGTCCGGGTCTCGGCCACCGACTGGGTGGAGGACGGCTGGAACCCCGATGAAACGGTGGAACTGGCACGCCGTCTCAAAGCCCTGGGGGTCGACCTGATCGACGTCTCGTCGGGCGGGACGGCGGTGAATGCCGAGATTCCCACAGGGCCGGGTTACCAGACCCGCTTCGCCGAGCGTGTGCGCAAGGAGTCGGGCATGGCCACCGGCACGGTCGGCATGATCACCGAGCCGGCCCAGGCCGAGCACATCCTGCGCACCTGTCAGGCGGACATCATTTTCCTCGCTCGTGAATTGTTGCGCGACCCGTATTGGGCGCTGCACGCGGATGACGACTTGGGCGGGCACAAGGCCGTGTGGCCGGCGCAGTATCAGCGGGCGACTCACCGTGAGCAGCCCATTCATGAATCGGATTTGCGCGACTGAAATCCTTCGATACGAAAAAGCCCCTGAATCGTGAGATTCAGGGGCTTTTGTATATGCCGGTGATCGATCAGGCGGCTTCGATCTTGCTGCGGTTCTGTTCGACCTTGTTCAGGTAATCCTTGAGCTTTTCCTGTTCCGCCACCGTCGTGAACAAACCGAGCTTGCTGCGACGCCAGAGGATGTCGTGGGCGCTGGTGGCCCATTCTTCGCTGCACAGATAATCGACTTCTCGGGTGTAGAGACCGCCGCCGATGTGCTCGCCCATATCGCTGAGGTTCTGTACGCCTTCGAGCATGCGCCAGGTACGGCTACCGTAGGTGGTGGCCCAGCGGCGCGCGATCTCGCTCGGCACCCAGTCGAATTTGTCGCGGATACGCGAGCTCAAGGCTTGCGGGGTGGTCATGTCTTCACCGCCCGGTAGCGTGGCGCTGGCGGTCCAGCTTGGCTGGATGTGCTTGAAGTAGGGTGCCAGTTGCGCCAGCGCCGACTCGGCCAGTTTGCGATAGGTGGTGAGCTTGCCGCCGAATACCGACAGCAACGGAGCTTCTTCGCCGGTGCCGGACAGCGCCAGGGTGTAGTCGCGGGTCACGGCCGACGGGTTGTCGGATTCGTCGTTGCACAGCGGGCGCACACCGGAATAGCTGTGCAGGATGTCGTCGCGGCCGATTTGCTTTTTGAAATGGGCGTTGACCACGTTCAACAGGTAATCGGTTTCGCCATCGGTAATTGCCACTTTCGCCGGATCGCCGGTGTACTCGCGGTCGGTGGTGCCGATCAGGGTGAAGTGATTCAGATACGGAATGGTGAACACGATGCGCTGATCTTCGTTTTGCAGGATGTGCGCGTGTTCGCCTTCGTACAGTTTTGGCACGATCAGGTGGCTGCCCTGGATCAGGCGGATGCCGTATGGCGATTCCATCTTCAAGTCATCGCGAATGAACCTGGCGACCCATGGCCCGGCCGCATTGACCAATGCCTTGGCGCGGATCGAAAACAGGCTGCCATCGGCGCGTTCCAGGTGCAGGTGCCACAAACCCTTGGCGCGGCGCGCGCTGACGCAGCGGGTCTGGGTGTGAACGTGGGCGCCTTTTTCCCGGGCGGTCATGGCGTTCAATACCACCAGGCGTGCGTCGTCGACCCAGCAATCGGAGTATTCGAAACCCTTGGTGATCTCGCTTTTGAGCGCGCTGTCGGGGCCGAACTTCAGGCTTTTCGAGCCTTGCAGTTGCTCGCGCTTGCCCAGGTTGTCATAGAGGAACAGACCGGCGCGGATCATCCATGCCGGGCGCAGGTGCGGGCGGTGCGGCAACACGAAACGCATTTGCTTGACGATGTGCGGAGCCTTGGCCAACAGCACTTCACGTTCGGCCAGGGCTTCACGCACCAGGCGGAATTCGTAATGTTCGAGGTAGCGCAGGCCGCCGTGGATCAGCTTGCTACTGGCCGATGAGGTATGGCTGGCCAGGTCGTCCTTTTCGCAAAGGAACACCGACAGGCCGCGGCCGGCGGCATCCGCTGCGATCCCCACGCCATTGATCCCGCCACCGATGACGGCGATATCGTAGACCTCGGCGAGAGGGGGCGTAGGCAAGGTGGAAGTGGGCATCGGCACGGCCTCGGAATTTTTTGATGTTCTGTATTTGAATTCGAACATTAATGTTCATTTGCGAAAATACTAGCCCATAAAGACACGCACAGCCAGTCAGCTTCGATTGAAAATACTCATCGAAGGGCCGTTAAAGGAAAATTTACGAACATTTTGTTGTGCATTGATGACCGCCATCGCAAGCAAGCTCGCTCCCACAAGGGGTGGAGTCGGTCACAAATCTTGTGCACGCCATCAATCACTGTGGGAGCGAGCTTGCTCGCGATGGCGCCAATACAGACGCCGAAGAAGTGGGGGGCTTAAACGACTTCCAGCCGAACCTTGTGCTGGTTCAACAACTGAGCCAGCGCCGGGGAAGGCTGCTGATCGGTGACCAGGCAATCGACCAGGCTTATCGGCCCCAGGCGAATCATGGCGTTGCGCCCGAACTTGCTGGAGTCGGCCGCGAGGATCACTTGCCGGGCATTGGCGATGATCGCCTGGGATACCCTCACTTCCTGATAATCGAAGTCCAGCAGGCTGCCGTCCTCATCGATGCCGCTGATGCCGACCAGGGCGAAGTCGACCTTGAACTGATTGATGAAATCGACACTGGCCTGACCCACCACGCCACCATCGCGCCGCACGTTGCCGCCGGTCAGCAGGACATCGAAATCGTCCTTGGCGCTGAGTATGGAGGCGACGTGCAGGTTGTTGGTGATGATTTTCAGGTGACTGTGGTTGAGCAGTGCCCGGGCAATGGATTCGGTGGTCGTGCCGATGTTGATGAACAACGAGGCATGGTCGGGAATCTGCGCGGCAATGGCTTCGCCGATACGCTGTTTCTCATCGCGCATCTGATCGGCGCGCATGGCGTAGGCGGTGTTTTCAACGCTGGAGTCGTAAGCCGCGCCGCCATGGTAGCGACGCAACAAATTGGCTTCCGCGAGCTGATTGATGTCGCGGCGAATGGTCTGCGGGGTTACTACGAACAGAGTGGCCATTTCCTCGATGCTGACATAGCCGCGCTCGCGGACCAGTTCGAGGATTTGCTGCTGACGGGGAGGCAGATTCATGGGGCGTCCTTTGGGCTGCCGTGCAAAATTTGCCCATGATGCCGCAGGAATCCGCTCCCGACCAGTTACATACAGATACGAGCTTGCGTCCGGGCTTATTCAGCCTCGTCTTCAGCCGCCCAATCGCGGGTACGACTGACCGCTTTTTTCCACCCTGCGTAGAGTTTTTCCTTCGCCGTTTCATCGAGCGTCGGTTCGAACTGGCGCTCGATCACGGCCTTGCCGCGCAACTCTTCCAGGCTGCCCCAGAAGCCACAGGCCAGGCCTGCCAGGTAAGCTGCGCCCAGTGCCGTGGTTTCGCGCATTTGCGGACGCTCGACCTGTGTGCCGAGGATGTCGGCCTGGAACTGCATGAGGAAGTTGTTGGCCACCGCGCCGCCATCCACGCGCAGGGCCTTGAGGCGTTCGCCGGAGTCCTGCTGCATGGCGTCGAGTACGTCGCGGGTCTGGTAGGCAATCGACTCCAGCGCGGCACGAATGATGTGATCCACGCGTACGCCGCGGGTCAGGCCAAACAGTGCGCCACGGGCGTACGGGTCCCAGTAGGGAGCGCCAAGACCGGTAAAGGCCGGCACCAGGTACACACCGTTGCTGTCCTTGACCTTGTTGGCGAAGTATTCGGTGTCGTGGGCGTCGTTGATGATTTTCAGCTCGTCACGCAGCCACTGCACGGTAGAACCGCCGTTGAACACAGCGCCTTCCAGTGCGTAGGCCACTTCGCCACGTGGGCCGCAAGCGATGGTGGTGAGCATGCCGTGTTGGGATTTCACGGCTTTGTCGCCGGTGTTCATCAACAGGAAGCAGCCAGTGCCGTAAGTGTTTTTCGCCTGGCCTGGTTCGACGCACATCTGGCCGAACAGGGCGGCTTGCTGGTCGCCAGCGATGCCGCCGATGGCGATGCCGCTTTTGGTACGGCCATAAATTTCCGAGGACGATTTAACTTCCGGCAGCATTTCGCGCGGAATATCCAGCACCTCCAGCATCTTCGCGTCCCACTCCAGGGTGTGGATGTTGAAGAGCATGGTGCGCGAAGCGTTGGTGTAGTCGGTGACATGCACCTTGCCGCCGGTAAATTTCCAGATCAGCCAGCTGTCGACGGTGCCGAACAACAGTTCACCGTTGCGCGCGCGCTCGCGGCTGCCTTCGACGTTGTCGAGGATCCACTTGAGCTTGGTGCCGGAGAAATACGGGTCGGTGACCAGGCCGGTGGTGTCGCTGATGTATTGCTCGTGGCCATCGCGCTTGAGCTGCTGGCAGATCTCGGTGCTGCGTCGGCACTGCCAGACGATGGCGTTGTAGATCGGGCGGCCGGTGTTCTTGTCCCAGACCACGGTGGTTTCGCGCTGGTTGGTGATGCCGATGGCCGCCACCTGGTCGTGGTGCAGGCCGGCTTGCGCCAGGGCCTCGACCATCACGGCGCTTTGGGTAGCGAAGATTTCCATCGGGTCGTGTTCGACCCAGCCGGCTTGCGGGTAATGCTGCGCGAACTCCCGTTGGGCGGTGCAGACCACGTTCGCGTCGCGGTCGAAAATGATCGCGCGGGAGCTGGTCGTACCCTGATCGAGGGCAATGATGTAGTTCTTATTCTGTGTGTCGGTCATGTCGATTGCCTTGGACGAAATAAGGGAGTGAGGTCTGGCGCGCGATCAAAGGGCAGGGGCACGCGCCAACGGTATCAAGAAGTTCTGGGTTTGCCGTCAATGGCAGCTGTTGCATCCTTTGTAGCAGGTACGGCGCTGGGCAGATGGCGGGCAATCAACCCACGATAGGCTGCAGCACCGAGGCAGGCACCGACAATCGGTGCAAAAACAGGAATCAGGAAATACGGAATATCGCGTCCGCCGGTGAAGGAAATTTCACCCCAGCCAGCGAAGAAAGTCATCAGTTTAGGGCCGAAGTCTCGCGCAGGGTTCATGGCAAAACCGGTCAGTGGTCCCATCGAACTGCCGATCACCGCAATCAGCAGGCCGATCAGCAGCGGTGCCAGCGGGCCTTTTGGCAGACCATTGTTGTCATCGGTCAGGGACATGATCACGCCCATCAGGATGGCCGTGATGATCACCTCGACCAGAAATGCCTGGGCGGTGGTCAGCACAGGATTCGGGAAGGTGGAGAACACGGAGGCCAACTCAAGGCTGGCTTGAGTGCCGCGAACCATGTGGTGCGTTTGTTCGAATTCGAAGAATAGATTGCTGTAGAGCGTGTAAACCAACAGCGCTCCACAGAAGGCACCCGCCACTTGGGCGAATACGTAGAAAGGCAATTTACGTTTTTCGAAGTCCGCGAAAATGCTCAGGGCAATGCTGACGGCAGGGTTCAGATGAGCCCCGGAAACCCCGGCGGTAAGGTAGATCGCCATGCTGACGCCGACGCCCCAGATAATGCTGATTTCCCACAAGCCAAAACTGGCACCCGCGACCTTGAGCGCGGCAACGCAACCTGTACCGAAAAAGATCAGCAGCGCCGTACCCAGAAACTCGGCCATGCATTGGCTCGAGAGCGACGGTTGTTGTAAAGCAGTTGTCATTGAAACCTCATTTTTTTTGTTGTCTGGCGCTTTTTTCCATCATGGTCGGAGCGCGTTTTTCGCCGAGGCAGGATCCCCATCCTGATCGCGGTTTACTGCTGGGTGCAGCGGTAGGACGTTTCGTGCAGTTTCAGAAACGAAAAAATATAGACAAGAAACGCTGCTGTCAAAGGTCGAAAGTGAACCGTCGGTCACAAAAAAACTATTCGTTGCATGAATGAATTAGTTGCTGCGCAATTGGATGGCCAGGCATTGGCGTTATGGATGCGCCGCCGTAGAGCCTTTTAACGGTCAATGTCCTAGAATCGGGCGCAGTATTTTTCTTCTGCCGCCCAGTCTGGAGCTGTCATGACCCCCGCATTGGATTTGTTGAAAAAGGTTCGGGCCGAACATCGCGTACACAGTTACGAACATGACCCCAAGGCCGCTTCCTATGGGTTGGAAGCGGCGGAAAAACTCGGGCTCGATCCGGCGCAGGTGTTCAAGACCTTGCTGGCGGCCAGCGAGAAGGGCGAGTTGCTGGTGGCCGTGGTGCCGGTTGTCGGCAGCCTGGACTTGAAAGGGCTGGCCCACGCCGCGGGCGTGAAAAAGGTCGAAATGGCCGACCCGGCTGCAGCGCAGCGCTCTACTGGCTATCTGTTGGGTGGGATCAGTCCGCTGGGGCAGAAAAAGCGTTTGCGTACCTTCATTGATAATTCGGCTCAGCCCTTCGCCAGCATTTTTGTCAGTGCGGGCCGACGTGGGCTGGAAGTCGAACTGGCACCGGCGGTGCTGGCCGAACACACCCAGGCGAAGTTTGCCGATATCGGCCGTGCGTGAGCTTCGAAGCAGGTGCAGCGCTGTATGGTGAAAATCAGTCGGCTCTGTCACTGGTGCCGGCTGAGCCAGCGCGGCATGCTCGGTGGTCTGACAAAGGGAGAAGGTTATGCAGCTTGAGTTTCATCAGGTCGACGCGTTCAGCAATCAGCCATTCAGCGGCAATCCGGCGATGGTCTATCGGCTCGATACATGGCTCGCCGATGAGTTGATGCAAAAGATTGCCGCCGAGCACAACCTCGCCGAAACGGCATTTGTCGTGCGTGAAGGGCAGGGCTGGCACATCCGCTGGTTTACGCCGACCACCGAGGTGCCATTGTGCGGTCACGCGACGCTGGCCAGCGCCTATGTACTGTTTGAGATCTATAAGGAGCCTGTCGAACGACTGGACTTCACCTGCAAGTCCGGCCCGTTGAGCGTAACCCGTGAAGGTGGCCGCCTGTGGCTGGATTTCCCGTCGATCACTGCGTCGCCGGTGAACCTGATCCCGGACATCGAGCGTGCACTGGGTGTGAAGGTTGTCGAGGTACTGGGTTCAAATGAGCTGTTCGTGGTGCTGGAGTCGGAGCAAGCCGTGCTCGACTGCCAACCGGACATGGTGGCCCTGGCGAAACTGCCATGGCTGGGCGCGATCGTGACGGCGCGGGGCGAACAACACGATTTCGTTTCCCGCTACTTCGCCCCGGCAATCGGCATCAACGAAGATCCGGTCACCGGATCGACCCATTGCCTTCTGATTCCGTACTGGTCAAAGCAATTGGGCAAGTCGAGCCTGACGGCTTTCCAGCGTTCGGCGCGGGGTGGGGAATTGTTCTGTCGGCTGGAAGGGGAGCGGGTGAAAATCGGCGGCAATGCGATGCTCGTAGCAAGCGGAACGCTGATGCTGGGCTAACGCAAACCCACTGTAGGAGCGAGCTTGCTCGCGATGGACGTCAACGATAACGCGTGCAACCGGAATGAACGCGTTATCCAGACGTTTTTCGCGAGCAAGCTCGCTCCTACAGGTTTTTTTGTGTATCAGTTGGCCGTGCTGTAGCGGCGGACACCGGATTCAGCCACCGGAATCTGCGCTGCCGTGCTGCCGGACGCCTGGAACAGCACCAGGTGTTCAGCCGCGACACGAATCCCCACATCCGCCCCAACCTGACGGTCGACATGGCTCGGGAAGATCGATTCCAGCTGTGCGCCTGTCGGCAGTTGCAAGCGATACAGGGTCGATGCACCCAGGAACGTCTTGCCGGCGATTCGCGCCTTCAGTGCGCTGTCCGGCGCATAGACGATATCGTCCGGGCGCAGCAGTACGTCCACTGCGCCGCCTACCGGCCAGGTGTAGGCCCGATTGCCGCGCAATTCACCCAACTCGGTTTGCACTGATTCCGGGCTGCTCAACTGACCGCGAATGAAATAGCCCTGGCCGATGAAGCTCGCGACAAAGGGTGTCAGCGGTTCGTGGTACAGGTTGTAGGGCGTATCCCACTGTTCCAGGCGACCTTCCTTGAACACGCCAACGTGGTCGCTGACCGCGAAGGCTTCTTCCTGGTCGTGAGTCACCAGAATTGCACTGGTGCCTCGGGCCTTGAGGATGTCGCGTACTTCATGGCTGAGCTTGCGGCGCAATTCGCCATCAAGGTTGGAGAACGGTTCGTCGAGCAGCAGCAGTTGCGGTTCCGGCGCCAGGGCGCGGACCAGGGCGACACGTTGCTGCTGACCACCGGAAAGCTCGTGGGGGAAGCGCTTGCCGAGGTTCTTCAGGTTTACCAGTTCCAGCAGCTCTTCGGTCACGCGATCCTTTTGTGGATGCTTGCGAATGCCGAAGGCGATGTTGTCGGCCACGCTCAAATGCGGAAACAGCGCGTAGTCCTGGAACACCATGCCGATGCGACGTTTCTCCGGCGCAAGGGTGAAGCCGGCGCTGGAGATGATCTCGCCAGCCAGCTGGATTTCACCTTCGTGAACCGGTTCGAAACCGGCAATCGCCCGCAGGGTGGTGGTCTTGCCGCAGCCCGACGAGCCCAGCAGGCAACCAATGTCGCCTGCGTTCAGGTGCAGGTTGAGGTTCTGCACCACGCGCTGGTCTTGATAGCCGCAGGCGAGGTTGCGCAGGTTAAGCAGTAATGGCTGGCTCATGCGTGGTGATACGAAGGTGGGACGAGGAACTCGAGCAGGGCTTTTTGCGCGTGCAGACGGTTTTCGGCTTGATCCCAGGCCACCGAGCGTTTGTCATCGAGCAGGTCGACGCTGATCTCCTCGCCACGGTGCGCCGGCAGGCAGTGCATGAACAGCACGTCGTCAGCGGCCAGGTCGAGCAGGGCGCGGTTGACCTGGTACGGTGCGAACAATTGCAGACGCTTGGCGGTTTCCTCTTCCTGGCCCATGGAGGTCCAGACGTCGGTGCTCACCAGGTGTGCACCCCGCACGGCTTCCTTCGGATCGCGAACGATGGTGACCCGGTCGCCAGCCTTGGCCAGGAACACCGGGTTGGGCTCGTAGCCTTGCGGGCAGGCAACGCGCAACTGGAAGTCGAACTGGATCGCCGCTTCTATATAGCTGTTGCACATGTTGTTGCCGTCGCCGATCCAGGCCACGGTCTTGCCCTGGATGGAGCCGCGGTGTTCGAGGAAGGTCTGCATGTCGGCCAGCAGCTGGCACGGGTGCAGGTCATCGGACAGGCCATTGATCAGAGGAACGCGCGAATTGGCGGCGAACTCGGTCAGAGTGCTGTGGGAAAACGTACGGATCATTACCGCATCGAGCATGCTCGACATGACAATCGCGGCGTCGCCGATCGGCTCGCCACGGCCCAGTTGGGTGTCACGGGGCGACAGGAAGATCGCCTGGCCACCGAGCTGGATCATGCCGGCCTCGAAGGAGATCCGGGTACGGGTCGAGGATTTCTCGAAAATCATCCCCAGGACGCGGTTTTTCAGCGGCTCGAACAGTACGCCGCGGTTACGCAGGTCCTTGAGCTCAACGCCTCGACGGATCACGCTGACCAGCTCTTCGGGCGTGCAATCCATCAGGGAGAGAAAGTGCCTTGCGCTCATCATTGACTACCTTTTGCTACAAACCGCAGATGCTCAAAGCCTTGTTTAACGGAACAACGGGCGAGACCTGCGGCGTAAGCCGCACGGGGCGACGAAATAGGGGAAGGCGCGATCTTATAATTAAATGTCGCGTCTTACCAATAGGGCTACAGTTTTTAGGGAGTTTCAGAGGTGCTACGGGTTCACCGAGGTAGCGCTTTTGAAGCCTGTTTCCTGATAGCAGCGGTTCATTTGTACACCGGCCCCTCGGGGCTTGGCAATCAGGAGGGGCGGCAATGGTGCGCTGACAGTCGGTTTGCGACCTGTCATTCATCAGTGCCGGGCTCGACGGTCGAACTGAACTCGGGTGGCCATCGGCTGGCCTGATAACCCTCGATTCACAAGACGAACGTCGCTGGCGTGGCGGCGGCTCCGGCGCCATAGTTTTGTTTCCGCGGCCGACGTCGCCCGCCCAAAACAAGACAGAGACTGGCCATGACCAAGACTCTCCATCACCGTGCGTGCCATTTGTGCGAAGCCATCTGTGGCCTGACCATCGAAACCACCGAGGTCGAAGGCGGTAACGTCCAGATCACTTCGATCAAGGGCGACTCCCAGGACACGTTCAGCCGTGGGCACATCTGCCCCAAGGCCGTAGCCCTGCAAGACATCCAGAACGATCCGGATCGCCTGCATCAGCCGATGCAGCGGGTGGGCAATGAGTGGCAGCCCATCGAGTGGGAAGCGGCATTCAATCTGGTCGCCGAACGCCTCGCCGCCATTCAGGAGCATCACGGGCAAAACGCCGTGGCGGTCTATCAGGGCAACCCGAGCGTGCACAATTACGGGCTGATGACCCACAGCAATTACTTTCTCGGCCTGTTGAAAACCCGCAACCGGTTTTCCGCGACGTCGGTCGATCAATTGCCCCATCACCTGACCAGTCATTTGATGTACGGCCACGGTTTGTTGCTGCCGATCCCGGACATCGATCACACCGATTTCATGCTGATCCTGGGCGGCAACCCGCTGGCTTCGAACGGCAGCATCATGACCGTGCCCGATGTGGAAAAACGCTTGAAGGCGATACAGGCCCGGGGCGGCAAGGTGGTGGTGGTCGATCCGCGCCGTAGTGAGACGGCGGCGATTGCCGACCAGCATCTGTTCGTGCGCCCGGGCGGTGATGCCGCGCTGTTGTTCGGCCTGCTCAATACCTTGTTCGCTGAAGGTCTGACCCGCGACAGCCATCTGCCGGTGGATGGCCTGGAGGACGTACGGGAGGCCGTCGCGCCGTTCACCGCCGAGGCCATGAGTCCGTTGTGCGCCGTACCGGCCGAACAGATCCGCCAATTGGCGCGAGACTTCGCCGCGGCACCGAGTGCAGTCTGCTATGGCCGCATGGGCGTTTCGACCCAGGCCTTCGGTACGCTGTGCCACTGGGTGGTGCAGTTGATCAACCTGGTCACCGGCAATCTCGATCGTGTGGGTGGCGCCTTGTGCACCGAGCCTGCGGTGGACCTGGTGGCGACGACTTCGGGCGGGCATTTCAATCTGTGGCAGAGCCGGGTTTCCGGGCGCCCGGAGTACGCCGGAGAGTTGCCAGTGTCGGCGCTGGCGGAGGAGATGCTCACCGAAGGGGAAGGGCAAGTCCGCGCGCTGATCACGGTGGCGGGCAATCCGGTGCTGTCCACACCCAATGGCCGAAAGCTCGAGCAGGCGCTGGACGGGCTGGAGTTCATGGTCAGTATCGACCTGTACATCAATGAAACCACGCGTTACGCCGACTTGATCCTGCCATCCACATCGGCGCTGGAAAACGACCATTACGACACCACGTTCAACCTGTTCGCGGTGCGCAATGTCAGCCGTTTCAACCGCGCGATCCTCGCCAAACCCCAAGGTGCATTGCACGACTGGGAAATTTTCGTCGGGCTGGCCAAGGCGTTTGCCGCCAGAACCGGCAAAGAGTTGAAGTCCACCATCGCCCCAGCGCAAATGATCGATCGCGGCCTGCGCATGGGGATGTACGGCGACAATTCAGAGCACAAACTGTCGCTGGCGACTTTGTTCGATTATCCCCATGGCGTCGATCTGGGCGCGCTCAAGCCTAACCTGACGCCCCGCCTGAAGACTGCCAGTCAACGCATCCAGGCCGCACCGGCCGCGATTCTCGCTGATCTGGTGCGCTTCGCAGCCTTGCAGGCACCGGCCGCCGACGAGTTGTTGATGATTGGCCGCCGGCATGTACGCAGCAACAACTCATGGATGCATAACTATCATCGGCTGGTGAAAGGCAAGCCACGCCACCAGTTGCTGATGCATCCGGACGACCTGGCCAGTCGCGGGCTCAGTGACGGGCAGCGCGTTCGGGTCAGCTCGCGGGTGGGTGTGATCGAAGTCGAAGTGCTTGGCAGTCTGGACATGATGAAAGGTGTGGTCAGCCTGCCTCACGGCTGGGGTCACGCGCGGCCGGGCGTGCAAATGACGATTGCCAGCAGCCAGCCAGGCTCCAGCGCCAACGACCTGACCGACGACTGCCAACTTGACGAGTTGTCGGGAAATGCTGCACTTAATGGTGTGCCGGTGACCGTGGCGGCGGCTTGAGTCAGTCTGACGGAGAGACCGAGCAGGGCGCTCGGCTTTCCGTTACAATGCGCCACCGTGCCGACCCATGAGTCGGAAAGTTCAGCCGAGGTGCTCCATGGATATCATCGAAACGATTAAAGAGCAGATTGCCAACAACACCATTCTGCTTTACATGAAAGGCTCGCCGAATGCCCCGCAGTGCGGCTTCTCCGCGAAAGCCGCGCAGGCCGTGATGGCGTGTGGCGAAAAGTTTGCGTACGTGGACATCCTGCAGAACCCGGAAATCCGCGCCAACCTGCCAAAATACGCCAACTGGCCAACCTTCCCGCAACTGTGGGTCGGTGGTGAGCTGGTCGGCGGCAGCGACATCATGACTGAAATGGCGGCTGACGGTTCGCTGCAAGCCACCATCAAGGCTGCTGTCGAAGCCGCTGCTGCCAACAAGTCCGAAGCCTGATTCGCTTCCTGCTTCCTGTAGGAGCGAGCATGCTCGCGATGGTCGTTAACGATAACGCTGGGAGCCTGGTTCCCCGCAGCGCTCTCTAGTCCATCGCGAGCATGCTCGCTCCTACAATAAAAGCAGCAGGCACAAAAAAGCCCCGCCTCTTAAAAGAGAGCGGGGCTTTTTATAGCATCGAGATTAACGGAACGAAGTTACTCGTCTTCGCCCATCTGCGATTGCAGGTAGTTTTCAAGACCCACTTTATCGATCAGCCCTAACTGGGTTTCCAGCCAGTCGATATGTTCTTCTTCGGACTCGAGGATATCTTCAAGCAGTTCACGGCTACCGAAATCGCCAACTGTTTCGCAATGCGCGATGGCTACTTTCAGATCGGCATGGCCGGTTTTTTCGATACGCAGGTCGCACTCCAGCATTTCCTTGGTGTGCTCGCCGATGTGCAGCTTGCCCAGGTCCTGGACGTTCGGCAGGCCTTCAAGGAACAGGATGCGCTTGATCAGCTTGTCCGCGTGCTTCATCTCGTCGATGGATTCGTGGTATTCGTGCTTGCCGAGCTTGTTCAGGCCCCAATCTTCATACATGCGCGCATGCAGGAAATATTGATTGATCGCGACCAGCTCATTGGCAAGGATCTTGTTGAGATGCTGGATGACTGTAACGTCGCCTTTCATGATGGGGTCCTGCCCTGTATTAGCTGTCAATAGAGCAGAGTTTGAGCCGGGTATTTAATAGTGTCAAACCTAAGTTATTGAAACTTAAATGAAAATTAATCGGAATAAGAATGTTTGTGTTCCGCGTCTGGAGCATAACTAGTTGATTTTGAGGCATAAAAAAACCGGACATATGTCCGGTTCTTTGAAATTCGATATTTAAGCGGCTGTAAATTCTGCTGGAAAAGGAATTGCAGCCTGGGCCGATTGCAGTTTGGTCAAGGTCTCGCGGACCACTTCCTTGGCGAGGCAGGCACATTTGCCGCACTGACTGGCAACGCCGGTAGCCACACGGACTTCCTTGTAGCTGCAGCATCCTTCATAGATCGCATCGCGGATTTGACCGTCGGTGACGCCAGTGCAGAGGCAAACATACATAAGGAAGGTCCGTCGCTGATTGTGACTCAATTGCGATGGATCTTAATGTTAACGAGAATGATTGTCAAAGTGGTTTCAGAGCACTTTTCGCCATAAGCGGGTATGGCTGACGAACGGTCGGCCTGGCAAATCGGTGATCCAAAACCGTCGGGGATTTCATCGGACGGGGAAAAAAACAGCTAAGCCAGCTCAAACACGCGGTGTATGATGGTCGGTCTTTTGCGACCGGGGATCGTGTCACAGGGCTGTCGCCTCAGGGTGGCAGGCTGATGCGAACCCTGTTTCTCACGCTATTACACCAGGAGATATCCAATGAGCGTACTCGTAGGCAAACAAGCCCCTGACTTCACCGTACCGGCCGTACTCGGCAATGGCGAGATCGTTGACAGCTTCACCCTGTCCTCGGCGATCAAAGGCAAATACGGCCTGGTGTTCTTCTACCCGCTGGACTTCACCTTCGTTTGCCCGTCCGAGCTGATCGCTCTGGACAACCGCATGTCTGAGTTCAAGGCACGCAACGTTGAAGTGATCGCTGTTTCGATCGACTCGCACTTCACCCACAACGCATGGCGCAACACTCCAGTGAACAGCGGCGGTATCGGCCAGGTTCGCTACACCATGGCTGCCGACATCAAGCAGGACATCATGAAGGCCTACGACGTTCAGTCCGCTGACGGCGTGGCATTCCGTGGCGCGTTCCTGATCGACGACAAAGGCGTTGTCCGTTCGCAGATCATCAACGACCTGCCGCTGGGTCGTAACATGGAAGAGCTGATCCGTCTGGTCGACGCTCTGCAATTCCACGAAGAGCACGGCGAAGTCTGCCCTGCCAACTGGAAAAAAGGCGACAAAGGCATGAACGCTTCGCCAGAAGGCGTTGCCGCTTACCTGACCGAGCACGCTGCCGCTCTGTAAGGCGCACGCTCCCGCTGTAAAAAGCAGGTATAAAAAAACCGGCCGTCGAGGCCGGTTTTTTTATGGGCGTTTTTTGCTCTCTGTAGGAGCGAGCTTGCTCGCGATGGACTTGAGAACACCGCGGGGTGTCAGGCTCCCAGCGTCATCGTTGAAGACCATCGCGAGCAGGCTCGCTCCTACAAAGAGCCAGCAACATCAATCGTTGAAGTCTTCCCAGCCACCCATCTGTTTCCAGCGATTGACGATGCCGCAGAACAGCTCTGCCGTCTTCTCGGTGTCATAGCGAGCCGAGTGAGCCTCGCGACCGTCGAAGTCGATGTCCGCTGCCTGGCAAGCCTTGGCCAGTACGGTCTGGCCGTAAGCGAGGCCGGCGAGCGTTGCGGTATCGAAACTGGAGAACGGATGGAACGGGTTGCGCTTCATGTCCAGCCGCGCAACCGCTGCATTGAGGAAGCCCAGGTCGAAGCTGCTGTTATGCCCGACCAGAATCGCCCGTTTGCAGCCATTGGCCTTGAGGGCCTTGCGCACGCCACGGAAGATATCGTTCAGGGCTGACTCTTCGCTCACCGCCATGCGCAGCGGGTGATCGAGCTTGATCCCGGTAAACTCCAGGGCCGCCGCTTCGATGTTCGCGCCTTCGAACGGCTCGACACGGAAGAAGTAGGTGTGATCCGGGTAAACAAAACCCTTTTCATCCATGGCGATGGTGGTCGCGGCGATCTCCAGCAGGGCGTCGGTGGCCGAATTGAAGCCACCGGTCTCTACATCGACGACAACCGGCAGGTAACCACGGAACCTTGCCGCCATTGGATGACGAGGGCCGCCTCCGCCGCCATTGCCTTCCAGTTCGTCGTCGAAATGGTCTTCACTCACGCGTGTTCCTCCAGCAGGCGCCAGCGCAGTTTTTCACCGGCGCGCAGCGGGATAACGGTCAGCTCGCCAAATGGCAGGCTGGTCGGGGCGGTCCACTCTTCGCGGACCAGGGTGATGCGATCGGTGTTGGCCGGCAGGCCATAGAAGCGCGGGCCGTTGAGGCTGGCGAAGGCCTCGAGCTTGTCCAGCGCATTGCGCTGTTCGAAGGCCTCGGCATACATCTCGATGGCCGCATAGGCGGTGTAGCAACCGGCGCAACCGCAGGCCGCTTCCTTGGCGTGCTGGGCGTGGGGGGCCGAGTCGGTGCCGAGGAAGAACTTCTCGCTGCCGCTGGTGGCGGCGTCGAGCAGGGCTTCCTGGTGGGTATTGCGCTTGAGGATCGGCAGGCAATAGAAGTGCGGCCGAATCCCGCCCACCAGCATGTGGTTGCGGTTGTACAGCAGGTGATGCGCGGTGATGGTCGCGCCCACGTTGGCCGAGGCCGAGTTGACGAACTGCACGGCGTCCGCGGTGGTGATGTGTTCGAAGACCACTTTGAGGGTCGGGAAACGCTCGACCACACGACGCATGTGCTCGTCGATGAAGATTTTTTCGCGGTCGAACACGTCGACATCGCCCCGGGTGACTTCACCGTGGACCAACAATGGCATCCCGACTTCGGCCATGGCCTCGAGTGCAGGGAAGATCTTGTCGATGCTGGTGACGCCAGAATCCGAGTTGGTGGTCGCGCCGGCCGGGTACAGCTTGGCGGCGTGAATGAATCCGCTGGCCTTGGCCTCGCGAATTTCTTCAGGCTGGGTGCGGTCGGTCAGGTACAGGACCATCAGTGGCTCGAACAGGCTGCCGGCCGGGCGGGCAGCGAGAATCCGCTGGCGATAGCCGTCGGCTTCGGCCGCGTTGCGCACTGGTGGAACCAGGTTGGGCATGATGATGGCGCGGCCAAAGGTGCGCGCGACATCCGCGACGGTATTGGTCAACACGGCACCATCGCGAAGATGAATATGCCAGTCGTCGGGACGCAGCAGGGTCAGGCGGTCGGACATGAGGGGATTCCAGGCGGGTCAAACTCAAGGGAATGCTACCGGAAAAGACTCTTGCAGGCACTCGCTATCAAGTTTTGCAGGAAGCTTCCGATATCCAACAGGTATGCCGTAAACATGTGTGTGTCAGTCTTTTTGTTGTAGAAGCCAGTGGAGCCTCCCGTGCGCCAGCGTTATTTAGCCTTGCTCAGTGTGTTTGCCAGCCTTCCGGCGATGGCGCTCACTTTCCAGACCCGTCTGGAGAACATTGAGTGGACGGTAGAAGGTGACAAGTTCGAATGCCGCCTGACTCAGCCGATCACCGATTTCGGTTCGGGCGAGTTCGTGCGTCGTGCCGGCGAGCAGGCGACGTTTCGTCTGAAGGCCTACAACCCGATGATTGGCGGTGGCTCGGCGACGCTGCTGGCCGCTGCGGCGCCGTGGCAACCGGGGCGTGAAGACATCAACCTGGGCACCGTAAGGATTGGTAGTGGCAACGTATTGTTCAACAGCTCTAAGGTTCAGGCCGGGCGCCTGATCAGTGGCCTGATGGACGGTCGCAGCCCGGTGGTTCGACATTCCTCGGGGGATGGGCGGGTGTCGGAAGTACGCTTGTTGCCGGTCAGGTTCACGAAAGCGTTTGCCGACTATCAGGGGTGTGTCGCGAAACTGTTGCCACAGAATTTCGAACAGGTGAAACAATCCGAAATAGGCTTCCCCGGCGGCGGAATCGAACTCGACAGCGCCGCAAAAGCCAAATTGCAGGTGATGCTGGAGTACATGAAGGCCGATCCGACGGTCAATCATATCGAGCTCGACGGTCACTCCGACAACAGCGGCAACCGCCTGACCAACCGCGACCTGTCGCGGCGCCGAGCCCTGGCAGTGATGGAATTCTTCAAGGCCAACGGCATCCAGGAATCGCAAATCACTATGCGTTTCCATGGCGAGCGTTATCCGGTGGCGCCTAACACCAACAACACCAACCGCGCGAAGAACCGTCGAGTGGCGGTGCGCCTGGAGCGCGGAGCACCAGTGGAACAAGTCGCCCCGCAAGCGACGAAAGCGGCCGTTTCGGCAACTTCCTGACTATTTGGTCATCGTCGCGCCCTCGACATAATCTGTCGCTTCGTCGTCATAAGCTGTCGCGCCACTGTAAATTATTCTGCATGAGCGGTAGACTTCACGGCTTTCCGTAGAACCCCGTGGAGTGATGGCATGGCGGACGTAAACAAGGTCGTTCTGGCGTATTCCGGCGGCCTGGACACTTCGGTGATCCTCAAGTGGCTGCAGGATACTTATAACTGTGAAGTGGTGACCTTCACCGCTGACCTGGGTCAGGGCGAAGAGGTCGAACCTGCACGCGCCAAGGCTCAGGCCATGGGCGTCAAAGAGATCTACATCGACGATTTGCGCGAAGAGTTCGTGCGCGATTTCGTTTTCCCGATGTTCCGCGCCAACACCGTTTACGAAGGCGAGTACCTGCTGGGTACTTCCATCGCTCGTCCGCTGATCGCCAAGCGCCTGATCGAAATTGCCAACGAAACCGGCGCTGACGCCATTTCCCATGGCGCCACCGGCAAGGGTAACGACCAGGTTCGTTTCGAGCTCGGTGCATACGCCTTGAAGCCTGGTGTGAAAGTGATTGCCCCTTGGCGCGAATGGGACCTGCTGTCCCGTGAAAAGCTGATGGACTACGCCGATAAGCACGCGATCCCGATCGAGCGCCACGGCAAGAAGAAGTCCCCGTACTCCATGGATGCCAACCTGCTGCACATCTCCTATGAAGGCGGCGTGCTGGAAGACACCTGGACCGAGCACGAAGAAGACATGTGGCGCTGGACCGTTTCCCCGGAAAACGCTCCAGACAAACCGCAGTACCTGGAACTGACCTACCGCAACGGCGACATCGTCGCGCTGGACGGCGTCGAAATGACTCCGGCCACCGTACTGGCGACCCTGAACCGTATCGGTGGTGAGCACGGTATCGGCCGTCTCGACATCGTCGAAAACCGTTACGTGGGCATGAAGTCCCGTGGCTGCTACGAAACCCCTGGCGGCACCATCATGTTGCGTGCCCACCGTGCGATCGAATCGATCACCCTGGACCGCGAAGTGGCTCACCTCAAAGACGAGTTGATGCCCAAGTACGCCAGCCTGATCTACACCGGCTACTGGTGGAGCCCTGAGCGTCTGATGCTGCAACAGATGATCGATGCGTCCCAGGTCAATGTGAACGGCGTTGTGCGCCTGAAGCTGTACAAGGGCAATGTGATCGTCACTGGCCGCAAGTCCGACGACTCGCTGTTCGATGCCAACATCGCTACCTTCGAAGAAGATGGCGGCGCGTACAACCAGGCGGATGCAGCGGGCTTCATCAAGCTCAATGCCCTGCGCATGCGCATTGCGGCGAACAAAGGCCGGAAGCTGTTCTGAGACCTTTGAAATCGTGATGGATACCTGACCTCGTCCTCGACGGGGTCAGGTACCTGAAAACGGGGTATGACACCAGTTACTGCGTGGTCGGGTGTTTTCGTTTGCGCTGATGATTTCCTGTTTTTATCCTTCCAATAGCCTGTTCTATGGGTTGTTGTTTGCCGGTTGCCCGGCCTGATCAATGACCGACAACCTGTGCGAGTCCGGATTGTAGGCCACATGAAAGTCGGCACTGCGCTTGCTGGCCTGCTTTGAATGTACAAGCGCACTGGCTTTCAGTAATTTCTCCGAAACGGCACAAGTGACAAACAGAATCACGTACGCCGTCTTTTCCCGTGGCCTCTGGATTTTCTCCAGCAGCGCTCCAAACTCGACCTCTTCGCTCATCCAGCGTACATCAACGATGTACAGGTCTTTTACCGGTTCCGGTAACTGAAGGTGATGCTGAACGGAGACAGTGGTTTGCAGACCGATCCCGGTTGGCGGGTCCTGCGCGCCACAGGGCATGCGAGCTGACTGCCAGTCATTCGTCGACGTTTCCAGACCGGGGTTTTCAGACGGCTTTGCGCACGCTTTTTTTTCCGAGCGCCCAACATCATCCATAACCTTCATGAAGTGCTTGCCCTTTTCAAAGTCCGAGGGCGCATAAAGTGATTTATAGTTGAAGTTGAGTGTCGCGAAAAAAAGTAAAAGCAGATAGAACGGAAAACTGATCAGGAACCAGACGTAGAGTTCTCTTTCTTCCTGATCAAGGAAGGGTAGAGAGACGGCTGCCGAAGTCTCAGAGAGCGCTGCGAATATCGCGATAATTGTCATTGGGTTGGTGATTCGTTTTTTTATCATGTTCTGTACTCATGCCGGATTGTCTGTTCTCGAGTGGTTTATGGGGTTGGTCTGATGTGGTGGTTATTGTAGTGATTTTTATTGCTTGTTGGTTTTTGACTGGTTTTATTTGTTTTCTGTATTGCTCTTCGAATTCTTGAATGGGGGGGTGTTTTAATGATTGCTCAAAAAATATTATTTTCTGTAAGAGTAATTGGATGCTGGGTGTGTGATATTTCTGGTGTGAGTGTTGAACACGAAAATATCAGTTACGTTTTAACGGGGAGATAGCGGCTAGTGTTTGTCGGGGCACGACCGATCAAACTGGCACTCGGAAAATTTTGGTCGTAAATCGACAGGGATGGCTGCTGGAAAGTGCGACACACTGACGCTGATACAGTTTTCAATTCACTCTGTTCGAGGGATTTTTGTAGGAGAAATCCGTGTTGTTTGTAGGGTATGTCTCTTGGTGTGGGTGGCCGGGAGGGGCGACATGCCATGGGTGAAACGACTAGGCTATTGTGCGGGCTCTAAAAATTCGAACAGCGAAAATTGGACTTGCCCATGAATAAAGTGCTGATCGTGGATGATCACCCCGTCATTCGTCTTGCGGTACGTATGCTAATGGAGCGTCATGGCTACGAGGTTATTGCAGAAACCGATAATGGTGTGGATGCACTGCAACTAGCCCGTGAACTTATGCCGGACATTGTCATTCTGGATATCGGGATTCCGAAGCTGGACGGGTTGGAAGTCATCGCGCGTTTGTCTTCGACTTCAATGCCGATGAAAGTGCTGATCTTGACTTCCCAGGCGCCGGGACATTTTTCGATGCGTTGCATGCAATCCGGTGCAGCCGGTTATGTCTGCAAACAACAAGACCTCACGGAGTTGCTCAGTGCAATAAAGGCCGTGTTGTCAGGTTACAGTTACTTTCCTAATCAAGCCTTGCATACCGTGCGTTGCAGTTTGGGGAATGCCAGTGAGGCCGATATGGTTGATCGCTTGTCGGGACGGGAAATGATGGTCCTGCAACAGTTGGCCCGAGGAAAGACCAATAAAGAGATTGCCGATGGGATGTTTCTCAGTAATAAAACAGTCAGTACTTATAAGACTCGCCTGTTGCTCAAGCTGAATGCGCGGTCTCTGGTCGATCTGATCGAGCTGGCACAGCGCAATGGTCTGGTGTGATGGCGTAACGGCGCGACAAGGAGCGCCTGGCGGGGTATGGCACTTAGAAAAAAGCCTCCGTTTCGGGAGGCTTTCAGGTGTCATAAGTCAAAATCGTAATCGGCCAATTGCTTTTGCAGTCGGCGCTCCTCCAGCAGGTTGTCGATGGTGCGGCGTTTGCTCAGATTAGTTTTCGCAACTTCAACCACCGGCTCAGCGTCATCGGTTTCGGCGGTGGTGAAATCGTCTTCTACGTCCAATTGCTCTTTGCCAGTACTCATTTAGTTGCTCCAGGCTAAGAAGGCCTTTGGCGCTCCTTATATCGACAATCTCCCGGCGGGTAAAAAAGATTTTTTCAATCGACAAATCAATAAACCTAATAGCGCCTCAATCGTCGGAGGTTTTGTGCTTGTATTCGCACAAGTCCTCGATCCGGCAGCTTCCGCAACGGGGCTTGCGGGCCAGGCAAACATAGCGGCCATGAAGGATCAGCCAGTGATGGGAGTCGAGCAGGTACTCCTTGGGCACGAATTTCATCAGTTTCTTCTCGACTTCCACCACATTCTTGCCGGGAGCAATACCCGTCCGGTTGCTGACCCTGAAGATATGCGTGTCGACGGCCATGGCCAGCTGACGGAATGCCGTATTGAGCACCACATTGGCGGTCTTGCGGCCGACGCCGGGCAGTGCTTCCAGCTCTTCGCGGGTTTGTGGCACTTCACCGGCGTGACGCTCGATCAGCAAGCGGCAGGTTTCGATCACGTTTTTCGCTTTGCTGTTGTACAGGCCGATGGTCTTGATGTACTCCGACAACCCCTCTACACCCAGGGCATGGATCGCTGCCGGGGTATTGGCGACCGGGAACAGCCTGGCTGTGGCTTTGTTGACGCCGACATCGGTCGACTGCGCCGAGAGAATCACGGCAATCAGCAATTCGAACGCTGAGGAATAGGCCAGCTCGGTCTTCGGTTCCGGGTTGTCCTCGTGCAGTCTGCGGAAAATTTCCAGACGTTTTGCGGCATTCATGGGCAGTACGTTTCCTCGAAGGCAATCAATGTGTGGGCGTTGGGCGCGAGGCCTGCCAGGCGGCGATCAGCAGTCCGAGCAGAATGAACCCGCCGGGGACCAATGTGGCCAGGCGCAGGCCACCATCAGCCGCCAGCACCCAGCCTTGCCAGTCAGTTGGCGTTGCGCCGATCAGCCACGATAGATGGTTTCCAAGTGTTCCGTTGCCGATGAGTTCGCGCAGCAGGCCCAGCGCGATCATTAGCGCGGCAAACAGGCCGTTGAGTCGCAGACGTTGACGCCAATCGTTCTGAAAGAACCCGGTGTGTTCCAGTACGACGCATTGCAAGGCGATGAAGGCGCTGTAAAACCCCAGATGCTGCTGCCATTGCAGCGACCAGGCTTGTGCCATGAGTTCCGCGCAACTGGTGAGCGTGGCCGCCAACAGGATGCTGGCCAGCAAGCGGGTCGCCGGGACCAGTCGGGATCGCAGGGCGCCCATGGCCAGACTGAACAGCTGAGTCACCACCATGAACATCAGGCACAGACCAACCGCGGCCATCAGCGAGTGAGTGGCGCCGATCAGTGGTGTCAGCATCAAGGCGTTGCGCAGAGTCGATGAGTTATCCATGGGCAGGGACTCCAAGCAGATGTTGCCGGTGTTCATCGAAGTAGCGCAAGGCGTCGTGGACGGCATTGATCACCGCTCTTGAGGTGATGGTTGCGCCTGCGATCTGATCGAATTGCCCCTGATCCTTTTTCAGCGCCCAGCCGCTGTCACCGGGTTCTGTTCGAGACTTGCCGGAAAAAACCTGGAGCCAGGCATTGGGCCAGTCGGCGATCCGCGCGCCCAGTCCTGGTGTTTCCGACTGTTTGAGGGTTTTGACGCCCAGCAACCTGCCATTGGCGTCGACAGCGATCAACAGGTCGATGGCACCGGCGTAGCCAAGGGTTTGACTGCGCAGCAACACCACGACGGGTTGATCGCCCCGGGTCGCCAGATAACCACCCAGCAAGGTGCTGTTGGTCAGTGCGGCTGCTTCAATTTTTATCGGGTGTTCGAGTGGTTGATTGTCGTAGCTGTCCGGCGCGATCAGGTCCAGCAGATGACGGCTGTCGATCAGGTGCTGTTCGGCTGCAATGCGTGGAGCGCTGCCGAGTTGCACGAAGTAGGTCATGCCAAGGCCCAGTGCGGCCAAAAGCACCACAAGCGCGAAGCTTGATGTCCGGCTCATGGCGCCTCCGGCTGTTGCCTGGCCGCCACGAACCGCTCCAGCGCCGGCACGCACAGGTTCATCAACAGCACGGCGAAGGCGATGCCGTCCGGGTAGCCACCCCAGGTACGAATCAGATAAGTCAGAAGCCCGACGCCGACGCCGAACAGTAACTTCGCGAGAGGGCTTCTGGCGCCGGACACCGGTTCGGTAATGATGAAGAACGCCCCCAGCATGGTCGCGCCGGTCAGCAAATGAAACAACGGTGAGCCATGGGAGTCGGAGCCCGAACCGTTCCAGCACAGCAGGCTGATGATGAACAGGCTGGCCAGCATGCCGACCGGTGCATGCCAACTGATCACCCTTCGCTGCAGCAGAAACATTCCACCCACCACAAAGGCCAGGTTCACCCATTCCACTCCCCGACCGCCTAAGTGGCCGAATGCCGGGTTGCCGGCAAACAGTTCATCCATGGTCAGGCTTTTGTTGATCCGCAGACTGTCCAGTGCCGTGGCCTGCACCCACGCATCCGGCGCGTGGCCGACGCCGAACACGTGCTGTAAACCGCTCTGCAGATCCATGCCATGGGGCGATGGCCAAAGGGTCATTGGTTGGGGAAAGGTCACCAGTACCAAGGCAAAACCGAGCATCGCCGGGTTGAAGGGATTCGAAGCGACGCCGCCATACAAGTGCTTGCCGAACACCATCGCAAAAGTGGCAGCACTGAGGGTCAGCCACCATGGGCAGTAAGGCGGCAGCGCCAGAGCCAGCAATGTGGCACTGACCAGCGCGCTACCGTCACTCAAGGTTGGCCCCGGCGGTCGCTGGCGCAAATGCACGACGGCGGCCTCGACGGCCAACGCGGCAGTGGCCGCCAGAACCAGATTGATCAACACGCCCCAGCCATACAGCCAGAACGCCGCCAAAATTCCCGGCAGCGTGGCCAACAGCACCAGTTTCATCGCCTGTTGCAGGCGATCATCCACGGCATCAAGGGCTGGCATGGGCGTCCACCAGGCGTTCGGCTTCACCGAGTGCGCGCTCCAGGGCTTCGATTTGCTGCGCCGGTGCTTCGTTGGCCCGAGCCTTCTTGAGTTCGGCGCGGCGCATGGCCAACTGGATCTTGGCCCGTTTCAGATCGGCATCATTTGACGACACAACTGCGGCCGTCGGCGCCGGGGCAGCTGGGGCGACGCTTTCCAGTTGCGCCAGGTTTTGTTCGGCGGCTTCGAACTGCTGTTGCAGGACGATCAACTGCGATTGCTGTTCAAAGGTCGGCGGATGCCCAAAGGCCTTCAGCGATTTGTGCAACTGCGCCCGACTCATCGCTACATCGATCTTGGCCTTTTTCAGCGCGGCATCGGCATTGGCGGTTTTCTGTGCGCGGACGCGCTCGAGAGCCGCCTGCACCGGGTCGGCTGCCGCCGCCGCAGGTTGCGCGGCTCGTTGCCTTGCCTGGCGCTCGGCGATTTTCTGTTGCTCCTCACGCTGCAAGCGAGCATTGCGTTGTTCGAAGCGGCGCCGTGCATGATCGCGCTTGAGGGTACGGGCCTGCCGCGCCTGCGGTGTGAGGGCCAGGCCCCCGACAACGGGCAGTACCGTGTTCGGCAGCAACGGGCGCATTTCGATACAGTCCACCGGACAGGGTGCCACGCAGAGGTCGCAACCGGTGCACTCATCGATGATCACCGTGTGCATCAGTTTGGCCGCGCCGACGATGGCATCGACCGGGCAGGCCTGAATGCACTTGGTGCAACCAATGCACTCGGCCTCGCGGATGTAGGCGATCTGCGCCGGGGCCGAGCCACGGCTGACATCCAGCTCCAGCACCGGCACCTTCAGCAGTTCGGCCAGGGCATTAATGGTTTCGTTGCCGCCGGGCGGACATTTGTTGATCGGCTCGCCATTGGCGATGCCTTCGGCGTACGGCTTGCACCCGGGGTGGCCGCACTTGCCGCATTGGGTTTGCGGCAAGAGTGCGTCGATGCTTTGAATCAGACTCATGTTTTGATCAGTCCGCTGAATCCGAGAAAGGCCACTGCGATCAGGCCGGCGCCGATCAGGTCGATCGGCAAGCCGCGAAAGGGCAGGGGAACATCGTTGTCGACCGTGCGTTCACGCAAATCGGTGAACAGGCTCAACACCAGCCAGAAGCCCAACCCTGCACCGAGGCTCAGGGCTGTGGCGTGAAAGAAGCCCTTGTCTTGCTGAGCATTGAGCAAGGCCACGCCGAGCACGCCGGCATTGCCCAGCAGCAACGGCCAGAGGCCTTCGAACGGCAGTGTCGAAAACACCCGTGCCAGCAACTTCAGCAGCGGGCTGATCAGCAACACGCTCAAAGGCAGAAATACAAACAGACGCAGCGGCGTCAACTGCAGTGGCACCAGCAGCCATTGATAGAGCGCGTAGCCGAGCATGCCCACGACCAGCATCAGGCAGGTCGTCGCAATGCCCAAGGCATGGACCTGACGGCGCTGACCGGCCAACAGCGGATCGACGGCCAACGGCCAATGCAACACGATGTTGTTGATCAGGGCGGCGCTGATAAGCGTAAGAAGTGCTTCGGTCATGATCGTGCCGGCAAGAACGGTAGTTTTTGTAGGAGCGAGCTCGCGATGGACTCAGGAGCGCCGCGTTCAACCTGTGGGCACGCATTATCGTTGACGACCATCGCGAGCAAGCTCGCTCCTACAGGAGCTTAGGCATTATCCGGCAAGGACGGAGGGTGGGCCAGACATGAAAATCCCACAGCCGCGCCAGGCACGACTGTGGGATCGATTTGCCGCAGACCTTACTTGATGCGCTGGCCCGGTTTGGCGCCGCTGTCAGGGCTGAGCAGGTAGATCTCTTCACCGCCAGGGCCGGCCGCCATCACCATGCCTTCGGAGATGCCGAACTTCATTTTCCGTGGCTTGAGGTTGGCGATCATCATGGTCAGGCGACCATCGAGCTTCGACGGATCCGGGTAAGCGCTCTTGATCCCGGAGAACACGTTGCGCTGCTCGTCACCGATGTCCAGGGTCAGGCGCAGCAGCTTGTCGGCGCCTTCCACGTGTTCGGCCTTGACGATCAGGGCGACACGCAGGTCGACGGCGGCAAAGGTGTCGAACTCGATTTCCGGCGACAACGGATCCTTGGCCAGTTCGCCATTGCCGGCAGGCGCGGCTGCGCCGGTGTCGGTCTGGCTGGCGGTCAGGTCTTCTTTCGAGGCGTCGGTCATGGCTTGCACCTTGACCGGGTCGATCCGGGTCATCAACGGCTTGAACTCGTTCAGCTGGTGGTTGCCGAGCAAGGTCGCGTGGTCGTTCCAGGTCAGCGGCGCGACGTTCAGGAACGCCTCGGCGTCGGCGGCCAGCAGCGGCAGCACTGGCTTGAGGAAGATCACCAGTTGGCGGAACAGATTGACGCCGGTGGCGCAGATGGCCTGGACTTCATCCTGTTTGCCTTCCTGCTTGTTCAGCGACCACGGTGCCTTGTCGGCGATCCAGGCGTTGGCGCGATCGGCCAGGCCCATGATTTCGCGCATGGCGCGGGCGAAGTCGCGAGCTTCATAGGCGTCGGCGATGCTTGGCGCGGCGGCCAGGAAGGCTTCGGTCAGCTCAGGCGCGGCGTTGGTGTCGACCATCACGCCGGCATTGCCCTTGTTGATGAAGCCGGCACAACGGCTGGCGATGTTGACGACCTTGCCCACCAGATCGGAGTTGACCTTCTGCACGAAGTCTTCGAGGTTCAGGTCGAGGTCGTCGACGCCGCGGCCCAGCTTGGCCGCGTAGTAATAGCGCAGGTATTCCGGCGACAGGTGGTCCAGGTAGGTCCGGGCCTTGATGAAGGTGCCGCGGGACTTGGACATCTTCTGGCCGTTGACGGTCAGGTAGCCGTGCACGTTGATCCCGGTCGGCTTGCGGTACCCTGCGCCTTCGAGCATGGCTGGCCAGAACAGGGCGTGGAAGTTGACGATGTCCTTGCCGATGAAGTGGTACAGCTCGGCGGTGGAGTCCTTGCCCCAGAACGCGTCGAAGTCCAGCTCCGGCGTGCGGTTGCACAGGTTCTTGAAGCTGGCCATGTAGCCGATCGGCGCATCCAGCCACACGTAGAAGTATTTGCCCGGCTCGTCGGGGATTTCAAAACCGAAGTACGGCGCATCGCGGGAGATGTCCCACTGTTGCAGGCCGGCATCCAGCCATTCGGCGATCTTGTTGGCCACGGCGTCTTGCAGGGTGCCGCTGCGGGTCCAGGTTTGCAGCATTTGCTGGAAGTCTGGCAGCTTGAAGAAGAAGTGCTGGGAATCCTTGAGCACCGGGGTGGCGCCGGAGATTGCCGACTTCGGATCCTTCAGGTCGGTCGGTGCGTAGGTCGCGCCGCATTTTTCGCAGTTGTCGCCGTACTGGTCTTCGGTGCCGCATTTCGGGCAGGTGCCCTTGATGAAGCGGTCGGCCAGGAACATTTTCTTTTCCGGGTCGAAGTACTGGGTGATCGAGCGCGTGGCGATGTGCCCGGCGTCACGCAGCTTCAGGTAGATCTGGCTCGACAGCTCACGGTTTTCTTCGGCGTGAGTGGAGTGGAAGTTATCGAAGTCCACCAGGAACTCGGCAAAGTCGGCGCTGTGTTCAGCCTGGACGTTGGCGATCAGTTGTTCCGGGGTGATGCCTTCCTTTTCCGCGCGCAGCATGATCGCCGATCCGTGGGCGTCGTCGGCGCAGACATAAATGCATTGATTGCCGCGGTGCTTCTGGAAGCGCACCCACATATCGGTCTGGATGTACTCCAGCATATGGCCAAGGTGGATCGAACCATTGGCATAGGGCAGGGCGCTGGTGACGAGGATCTTGCGTGGCTCGGACATGGGGCTCGGCTACTTGATGAAACGGAGGTCGGCCACTATAAAGCGCCGGCGCATATTTTTCACCCTGTGAGCCTGTTTCATTGGATGAGTAACAGGTGAAGGCTGCGATCTTTTCAACATCCCGCCAAACGTCTGGAACAGGTACGATACCCTCTATCTTTTCCAGTCCTGTTTTCGGAGTTGCCCATGAGCGCCGTCAATCGCGCAGCGGTGGAAGCCGTCCTTCGCCAATACACCGACCCTTACCTGAACCAGGACCCGGTCAGCGCCGGGTGCGTGCGCAACATCGAGATCCAGGGCGAGCGCGTCAGCGTTCAGCTTGAACTGGGTTACGCCGCCGGTCTGTTCAAGAGTGGCTGGGCGCAGATGCTGGAAATGGCCATTCAGGGTCTGGATGGCGTGGCGAGTGCCAAGGTCGAAATCACCAGTGTGATCGCCGCACACAAGGCCCAGGCACAGATTCCGGGCCTGGCGAACGTGAAAAACGTGGTGGCCGTGGCCTCCGGCAAGGGCGGCGTGGGCAAATCCACCACGGCGGCCAACCTGGCCCTGGCCCTGGCCCGCGAAGGCGCCAAGGTCGGGATCCTCGATGCGGACATCTACGGCCCGAGCCAGGGCATCATGTTCGGCATCCCCGAGCGCACCCGCCCCGAGGTCAAGGACCAGAAGTGGTTCGTTCCACTCAAGTCCCATGGCGTCGAGGTGATGTCCATGGCCTTCCTCACCGATGACAACACGCCGATGGTCTGGCGCGGGCCGATGGTCTCCGGCGCCCTGCTGCAACTGGTGACGCAAACCGCATGGGGTGACCTGGATTACCTGGTCATCGACATGCCGCCAGGCACCGGTGACATCCAGTTGACCCTGGCGCAGAAAGTCCCGGTGGCCGGCGCGGTCATCGTGACCACCCCGCAGGACCTGGCATTGCTGGACGCACGCAAGGGCGTGGAAATGTTCCGCAAGGTCAACATTCCGGTGCTGGGCGTGGTGGAAAACATGGCCGTGCACATCTGCTCCAACTGCGGACATGCCGAGCATCTGTTCGGTGAAGGCGGGGGCGTGAAGCTGGCCAACCAATATGGCGTCGAACTGCTGGCTTCGCTGCCGCTGTCGATGGTCATCCGCGAACAGGCCGATGGCGGCAAGCCAACGGTGATCGCCGAGCCTGACAGCCAGATTGCGATGGTCTACCAGGAACTGGCTCGTCACGTTGGCGCGCGGATCGTGTTGCAGGAAGCGTTGACGCCGGCGATGCCGAATATCAGCGTCAGCGACGACTAAATAAACTGAAATACGAATCCCTGTAGGAGCGAGCCTGCTCGCGATGGTGTATCAGTCGACACCGCGGTGCCTGACACACCTTCGCGAGCAGGCTCGCTCCTACAGTTGTTCTTTGTGCGTCTTAGATCCGCAACCCGCCATCCATCTCCAGGATCCGACCGGTGTAATAGTCGTTCTCGAAGATGTAAGCCGCCGAATGGGCGATTTCCTCAGGCTTGCCCATGCGCTTGAGCGGAATCCCGGCGGTCATCTTTTCCAGCGCTTCAGGCTTCATGCCCAGGGTCATTTCGGTTTCGATGAAACCCGGTGCAATGCCGGCCACGCGAATGCCGTAGCGTGCCAGTTCCTTGGCCCAGGTCACGGTCGCCGCGGCAACACCGGCCTTGGCCGCGGAGTAGTTGGTCTGACCGACGTTGCCGGCGCGGGAAATCGACGAGATATTGATGATCGCGCCGCTGTTGTTCAGCTCGACCATTTTCGCTGCGACTTCGCGAGTGCAAAGGAACACACCAGTCAGGTTGACGTCGATGACGGCCTGCCACTGGGCCAGGCTCATCTTGGTCATTTCGCCATCCTTGACCTTGAGCAACAGGCCGTCGCGCAGGATCCCGGCGTTGTTGATCAAGCCATGGATCGCGCCGAAGTCTTCAGCGACCTGGGCAACCATGTGGGTCACTTGCTCTTCGTTGGCCACGTTGCACAGGTAGGCGCGGGCCTCGACACCCCGGGCCTTGCAGGCCGCGACGGCGTCGTCGAGTTTTTCCTGGTTCAGGTCCACCAGCGCGAGCTTCGCGCCCAGGCCTGCGAAATACTCGGCCATGGAACGGCCTAAGCCCTGGCAACCGCCAGTGATAATGATTACTTTGTCAGTGAGTTGCATTCGCATGCCCCGGTAGCAGGTCTGAGTGGTTTCCTTTAGAGAGCCTCTCGATCTGCGCCTGACCTGGCTTGGCTGCACATGAGAACTGCCCCGATGGCGTGCTGGAACTTTCCACCAGCAGCCCGTCCGTTTTTCTGACGGATTCTATATAAGGAGTCATAAATTGAGCGTAGAAGCGGCTAAGCATGCACGAGAATTGCTTCTCAAGGAATACCGCGGAGTGCTCTCCACGCACTCCAAATCGATGCCCGGCTTTCCGTTCGGCTCCGTGGTTCCGTACTGCCTGGACGAGCAGGGCCGGCCGCTGATCCTGATCAGCCGTATCGCCCAGCACACTCATAACTTGCAAAAAGATCGGAAATGCTCGCTGTTTGTCGGCGAACGTGGCGCCGAAGATGTCCAGGCCGTTGGTCGACTGACTTACCTGGCCGAGGCCCGGCAGCTCGAAGACGAATCTGCCATCGAAGTCGCCTCCGAGCGTTACTACCGCTATTTCCCGGAGTCGCAGGGTTATCACAAGGCCCACGATTTCGATTTCTGGGTGCTTGAGCCTGTACGCCACCGTTACATCGGCGGTTTTGGCGCAATTCATTGGGTCAACGACCTGACCCTGGCCAATCCGTTCGCGGGCAAGGCCGAAGTGAGCATGGTCGAGCACATGAACGCCGATCACGCCAAGGCCATCGCCCATTACGTCGACCTGGCCGGGCTGCCGAAAAACGTGCCGGCACAAATGGTCGGTATCGATACCGAAGGCATGCACCTGCGTATCGGTCAAAGTCTGTACTGGTTGCCGTTTCAAGGGTCTTGTAATACGCCGACACAAGTTCGCGAAGCCTTGGTTTCTCTGGCCCACGCCGATCATTGGCCTCAAAATGAAGTGACCGACGCTTGAATTCACGAAACGGCGACGTCATCTAAGGTGAACTGGCAAGGCATTCTTGCGTTGAGGAACCATTTGATGCGCCCTTTTTTGTTGCTCTTTCTGCTGTTCCCGGTGTTGGAGCTGTTCGTATTCGTCAAGGTGGCAGGGTCCATCGGGTTTTTCCCGGCTCTGCTGCTGATCATTCTCGGCTCGATGTTCGGCGTGTTTGTGCTGCGCATCGCCGGCCTGGCGACGGCCCTGCGTGCCCGTGAAAGCCTGAGCCGCGGCGAACTGCCGGCCCAGACCATGCTCGAAGGCCTGATGCTGGCATTGGCCGGTGGCCTGCTGATTCTTCCCGGTTTCATCAGCGATGTGATCGGCCTGTTCTTGCTGCTGCCGTTCAGTCGTCGCCTGCTGGCCAATAAAATGCGCCAGCGCGCCGAAGAGCAAGCGATGCGTCAGCGAGCGTTCGCCGACGACCTCCAGGCCCGTGGTGGCCCGGCGCCTCGCGAGCCGCTTGGCCGTGAGCCCAACGTGATCGAAGGCGAGTTCGAACACCGCGATACCAAGTAATACGCACATCGACACGGCACCTTCGGGTGCCGTGTTCGTTTGCGGGGTATCGACATGAAAATTTTTCGATGCCCGCCCTTGTAATCAGCTTGTGCGCCCTTATGTAACGGTCACCGCAAGGTTTCTGGCGAACACGCCAGACAGACTTCCGCGGTTCGTTGACGAACCGCACCCGGCACCGCCGGACTTTGTTAAACCCGCCGGGACTACACCGGCCGATGAAAACCACAATTAGGAGAGATCGACAATGAAGCTTCGTCCTCTGCATGACCGCGTCGTCATCCGTCGCAGCGAAGAAGAAAAGAAAACCGCTGGCGGTATCGTCCTGCCAGGTTCGGCTGCTGAAAAAGCCAACAGCGGCGAAATCCTCGCTGTAGGTCCAGGCAAAGCACTGGAAAGCGGTGAAGTGCGTGCACTGTCCGTGAAAGTGGGCGACAAGGTTGTGTTCGGTCCTTACTCCGGCAGCAACACTGTGAAAGTCGACGGCGAAGACCTGCTGGTAATGAGCGAGAACGAAATCCTCGCTGTTATCGAAGGCTGATACCCCCGTTCATTTTCCGCTACTACAAAGTATTTAAGGAATATCGATCATGGCTGCTAAAGAAGTTCTGTTTGGCGATTCCGCCCGCAAGAAAATGCTCAAAGGCGTCAACGTCCTGGCTGACGCGGTAAAAGCGACCCTGGGCCCGAAAGGCCGTAACGTGATCATCGAGAAGAGCTTCGGCGCTCCGACCATCACCAAGGACGGCGTTTCCGTCGCCAAAGAAATCGAACTCGAAGACCGTTTCGAAAACATGGGCGCGCAGCTGGTCAAAGACGTTGCCTCCCGTGCCAACGATGACGCTGGTGACGGTACGACCACCGCTACCGTTCTGGCTCAGTCGATCGTCAACGAAGGCCTGAAAGCCGTCGCTGCCGGCATGAACCCGATGGATCTGAAGCGCGGCATCGACAAGGCGACCATCGCCATCGTCAAAGAGCTGAAAAACCTGTCCAAGCCATGCGCTGACACCAAGGCAATCGCTCAGGTTGGTACCATCTCGGCCAACTCCGACAACTCCATCGGCGACATCATTGCCGAAGCCATGGAAAAAGTCGGTAAAGAAGGCGTGATCACCGTTGAAGAAGGCACTGGCCTGGAAAACGAACTGTCGGTTGTAGAAGGCATGCAGTTCGACCGTGGCTACCTGTCCCCGTACTTCGTCAACAAGCCGGAAACCATGGTTGCCGAGCTGGACAACCCGCTGGTTCTGCTGGTCGACAAAAAGATCTCGAACATCCGCGAAATGCTGCCAGTTCTGGAAGCCGTTGCCAAAGCCGGCCGTCCACTGCTGATCGTTTCCGAAGACGTTGAAGGCGAAGCCCTGGCGACTCTGGTTGTGAACAACATGCGTGGCATCGTTAAAGTCGCAGCCGTCAAGGCTCCAGGCTTTGGCGACCGTCGCAAGGCCATGCTGCAGGACATCGCCGTTCTGACCGGCGGTACCGTTATCTCCGAAGAGATCGGCCTGAGCCTGGAAGCAGCCACCCTGGAAAACCTGGGCAGCGCCAAGCGCGTGACCATCTCCAAGGAAAACACCATCATCGTTGACGGTGCTGGCGTAGCAGGCGACATCGAGTCCCGTATCGCTCAGATCCGTGCTCAGGTTGCCGAAACTTCCTCGGACTACGACCGTGAAAAACTGCAAGAGCGTCTGGCCAAGCTGTCCGGCGGCGTTGCGGTGATCAAGGTTGGCGCTGGCTCCGAAGTAGAAATGAAAGAGAAGAAAGCTCGCGTTGAAGACGCCCTGCACGCAACCCGTGCAGCCGTTGAAGAAGGCGTGGTACCTGGCGGTGGCGTTGCGCTGATCCGCGCTCTGCAAACCCTGAACGATCTGAAAGGCGACAACGCTGATCAGGACGTGGGTATCGCTGTTCTGCGCCGTGCCGTTGAAGCACCGCTGCGTCAGATCGCTGCCAACAGCGGTGACGAGCCAAGCGTTGTGGTCAACGAAGTCAAGAACGGCAAAGGCAACTTCGGTTACAACGCTGCGACTGGCGAATACGGCGACATGATCGAAATGGGTATCCTGGACCCAACCAAGGTCACCCGTTCCGCGCTGCAAGCTGCATCGTCGATCGGCGGTCTGATCCTGACCACCGAAGCTGCTGTTGCTGACGCACCGAAGAAAGAAGGTGCATCTGGCGGCGGTATGCCAGACATGGGCGGTATGGGCGGCATGGGCGGCATGATGTAAGCCAGCCTTACCCCCTGTACGAAAAAACCCCGCCTGCGAAAGCAGGCGGGGTTTTTTATTGCCCGGACTTTGAAGCCTGTATCAGTTCATTGTGGGAGCGAGCCTGCTCGCGAAAGCCATGTATCAGTCAACATCATCATTGAATGTTGAACTGCTTCGCGAGCAGGCTCGCTCCCACATTTGATCTGCATATCAGACGGCTACAGGTACTGCACTGGCCCCGCGTTCAGCCCTCAAGGCCGGTCGATACAGAACGAAGTAATACGACCCCAGACAAATCAGCCAGCAGAACACCGCCGTCCACACGTTGTGCGAGAAGAAATGCGCGCCCTGCATCATCCGGCCGATGGAGAACACCGAGCCGAGGGCAAAGGCGAAGACAAACGCTGCGCGAGCCATGCGCGGGCGACGGTCACGCAGTACGAAAAACAGCGCAAACAGGGTGAAACCGGTGGCCGCATGGCCGCCGGGCCAGCAACGCCCCGGTTTTTCGGTGGGCGGGCGAGGGCTCAGCAGTTCGCTGTAGGTCTCGTGACCGCCGAATTGCTCGAGGCTCCATGGGCATTGCACCGCGGTCACCGCTTTCATGGGCGTGACAAAGGAAGTTGCCAGCCCGAGGGACAGCACCAGGCAACCCAATTCCCGTTTGAGCGGTTTGAGCCTGGTCGAGAAGAACGAAGCAATGAAGCCGAGGATGGCAAACACCGAGAAGGCGATCACCACTTGCTTGGCGCGATCGTGCAGGATGTCCTCGAGGAAGTAACTGTGGCGACCGATGAATTCCCCGGCGACCGGGTCGTAAAACAGCTTGGCCAGGTCCATGTCCAGACTGGTCAATTCGAGCAATACCAGAATGATCGCAGCTACGGCGGGAACCCCAAGGCACACCCAGAAGTTGAGCGGACGAGGGGCAGGGCGGGCAAGGGTCGAAACCATGCTAGTTCCTTGATCAGTGAAATGTTCTCAAATGCGCAGCCGCGCAGAGTCTGGACCCGAATCTGTCGCTTGTGTGTGAATCCCGGGTGAAAAACTTGTTAAGGCTGCAATCGGTCAATTTCCACGCTTTTGCACTTTACTCAGCCCTAGCCGTGCGCTGAACTTCGCCTTAAGCTGCGCGGGCCACGACGGCCGTTACTGTGGACGGAGAGATACCCATGCGAATTCTATTGGTTGAAGACAACCGCGATATCCTGGCCAACCTGGCCGATTACCTGGGGCTCAAAGGCTATACCGTGGATTGCGCGCAGGATGGTTTGTCGGGCCTGCATCTGGCGGCCACCGAGCACTACGATTTGATCGTGCTCGATATCATGTTGCCCGGCATCGATGGCTACACCCTGTGCAAGCGCCTGCGCGAGGATGCTCGCCGCGAAACGCCGGTGATCATGCTCACGGCCCGCGATCAGCTGGATGATCGTCTGCAAGGCTTCAAGTCCGGCGCCGATGACTACCTGATCAAACCGTTCGCCCTGTCGGAACTGGCAGCGCGTATCGAAGCGGTCATGCGCCGTACCCAAGGCGGTGGGCGGCGGACCTTGCAGGTCGGCGACCTGAGCTACGACCTCGACACCCTGGAAGTCACTCGCGAAGGCCGCTTGCTGAAACTCAACCCGGTCGGCCTGAAGTTGCTGGCGGTGTTGATGCAGAAAAGCCCTCATGTGCTGCGCCGTGAAATTCTTGAAGAAGCGCTCTGGGGCGACGACTGCCCGGACAGCGACAGCCTGCGCAGTCATGTCCACCAACTGCGCCAGGTGATCGACAAGCCGTTCGCCAAGCCATTGCTGCAAACCGTGCACGGTGTGGGGTATCGCCTGGCCGAGGGCCGTGATGGAGTTTAAGCAGAGCCTTGCTCAACGCATCATCATTGCCTTTGCGCTGATGAGCGCACTGGTGGCGGGCGCTTTTGCCATGGGCATCGTGGCGACCGTGCACCTGGTGGAGGAAAAGCTGATTTCCGCCGGCCTGGGCGGCGATTTGCAGCGCCTGCTGCTGATGGACAATGTCACGGACTGGAGCCACCGCCCCGAACCGGATCAATTGTTCTACTTCAGCAATGGGCCAGGCGATTTCAGGTTGCCCAAGGACTTGCGGCACCTGGAGCCGGGTTTCCACGAAGTGTTCCGTGAAAACCTGTCGTACCACGCCATGGTCGAAATCGTCGACGGCCGACGTTACGTGCTGTTGCAGGACCAGAGCGACTTCGAAGAGCGTGAACGGGTGCTGTTTGCCGTGGTGCTGGTGGGTTTCGTACTGAGCCTGGCACTGGCGGTGTTTCTTGGCTGGGTCCTGGCACGCAGGGTCATGGCGCCGGTGGTTCGGCTGGCCCGTCAGGTACGCCATCGTGATCAACTGCTGGGTTTGGCTCCCCCCTTGGCGCCGGATTATGCCGCCGACGAAGTGGGCGAACTGGCCGTGGCCTTCGACGCCACCCTCGGGCGTTTGCGTCAGGCCCTGAGCCGTGAGCGATTGTTCACCAGCGACGTCAGCCACGAATTGCGCACGCCCCTGATGATCCTGGCCAGTTCCTGCGAGTTGTTGCTGGAAAACCCTGGTCTGGATCAGCGTGGTCGCGCCCAGGTCGAGCGCATCGCCAGGGCCTGTGAAGAAATGCGTGAACTGGTGCAAACCTTCCTGATGCTGGCCCGTACCCAGCGCGACGACGCCAGCATGTCGCCGCAGCAGTCCCTGGGCCAGGTAGCCGAGGGCCTGGTCGGTTTGTGGCGCGAGCCCATTGAAAGCAAAGGGCTGAAGCTGATCTTCGAACCGGGCAACCCCGAGGCCAATAGCTACAATGCGACGCTCCTGCACGCAGTGATGGGTAACTTGCTGCGCAACGCCTTGCACTACACCGAACGGGGCTTCATTCGCCTGAGCCTGTCGGGCACGGGATTTCTGGTTGAAGACAGCGGTGTGGGCATTCCCGAGGAAAAACGCGAGGCGATGTTCGAACCCTTCGTTCGGGGCACTGAAAAACGCGGGGAAGGTCTGGGCCTGGGGCTTTCACTGGTGCAACGGATCTGTGAAAACCAGGGCTGGAGCGTCAGCCTGACTACGATGGAGCCCAGTGGCTGCCGTTTTCAGGTGGAGCTGTCCCGAACTTGATCTATTGAGTCAGGTGTCCAGCAAACCCTGTCAATTCTGAAAAACCCTGTAATACTTCCGGGTTCCCCTAACGATATTTTCACAAATGGATGACCAGTCGCCGACACTTCAAAATCTAAGGTAGCTGCTATCAGAAGTTCAGGAGACCTGATGATGGACGGCCCGATCAAGCTCGATTTTTCGGAAAAATACGACGATCAACACGCGAAACGCTATTTGCGCAAACACCAGGAAGGTCTCGGCCGTCGATTGTCCCATTGGCGTGACGAGCAACTGGCGCGTAAGGCGCTGGCTCTGGTTGGCGAGCCTGGTCTGGTCCTCGATTTGCCTTGTGGTGCAGGGCGTTTCTGGCCCGTGTTGGCGGAAAAATCCAACCGCGTGATCATCGGTGCCGATAATTCGGAGTCCATGCTGAAGATCGCAACCCAGGCGCAACCTGCCGATGTGGTGAAACGGGTACAACCCTTGCACACATCCGCATTCGACATCGCCTTGCCGGACAACGCCGTCGACAGCATTTTTTGCATGCGCTTGCTCCACCACATCGGTGAAGCCGAGCATCGCATGGTTATTTTGCGTGAGTTCGAGCGGGTTACCCGTGATAGCGTGATCCTTTCGCTGTGGGTCGATGGCAACTTCAAGGCGTGGAAACGCAAGCGTTCGGAGAAAACCCGTGGGCAGGAAGGTTACCAAAACAGGTTTGTGTTACCGGCCGCTACCGTAGAAAAGGAATTTGAGCAGGCGGGTTTCCGCATCCAGGAACAACTGGACTTTTTGCCGCTCTATGCCATGTGGCGAGTTTACGTATTACGCAAGAGGTAACAGGATGGCAGTGCAGTGTGCAGCAGAAACGGAAGTCGTTCCCCAGGACCGCTTCGATTACTTCTGGAGTCAGCGTGGTGAGTGGGTAGAAGAACCCAACGTCCGTCGCGGCGGGGAAAGCGGCGTTCAACGCCTGATGGGCAGTGATGGTCAACTGCTCTACGTCAAGCGCCAGACCGGGCATATCCATCGTAGCTTGCAGCACCCTTTCGGGCGGCCTACGGTAATGCGTGAGCATGCTGCGCTCATAGGCGTGACCGCGCTTGGCGTACGGGTTCCGGAAATCGTTTTCTGTGGCGCACAGCCCGATCCTGTTCACAAGTGGCGTGCCTTGTTGGTCACCAAGTCGCTGGACGGCTACGAGGAAATCGATCGCTGGTACGACGGTGGCGGTCGCGAGCGTCATGGTGCAGCCATAAACGACCGAGTGCTCAATGACCTGGCTGAAAACCTGGCTCGCATGCACAAGGGCCGCTGGCAGCACGGTTGCCTTTACGACAAGCATGTTTTCGTTCGTGTGACCGGTGAGGGCGAGACGGCCAAGGTCGAAGTGGCCCTGATCGATCTGGAGAAGTGCCGAAAGCGTTTGACGGCCTATCGCGCAGCTGTCCATGACTTGAAACAGTTGCGCCGCCACTCGTCGTTCAACGACGCAGACTGGAAAAAGCTCATCTACTTTTATGAGACGGCGTTTGGCAGCGCTATCAAGGGTTTATAGCGATGAAACTCGAAATTGCACGAGGTTTGTTTCTGGTAGGAGCCTTGGCAGTTGCATCGATCGCGATGGCAACCTGGGAGCAACCACGCCCCCAGGTTCTCAGCTCGATAAACGCAGAAGAACATTGTCCGTTGCCACGGGTTGCCAAGGCATCCGTGGCCACTCGACCCGATCATGACTTGTTGCTGTTCATGTTCGGACTTTCTCAGGGATTGAGGCCGCAGAGTTGAAACGATTGAAGCCAAAATGAAAGGCCTCGTTGATGCGAGGCCTTTTTTTGTCTTTGGAAATCTACCGAAGTGCATAGGGCCTTTGTGGGAGCGAGCCTGCTCGCGAAAGCGATGTATCAGTCAACATCCCTGTTGAATGGTAAGCCATCTTCGCGAGCAGGCTCGCTCCCACAGATTCATCTCCTACAGGTTGTTCTGCGTCAGCGCTTATCGGGTTTAGCCAGCAAGGTGTAGACGCAAGGCAACACAAACAGGGTGAACAACGTCCCGATCGACATGCCCGTCGCGATGACCGTTCCGATGTCGAACCGGCTGACCGCACCAGCACCGCTGGCGATGATCAATGGCACCATGCCGAACACCATCGCCGCGGTGGTCATCAACACCGGACGCAGCCGGATCGCCGCCGCTTCTTCCACCGCTTCCCGTGCGGTCAGGCCCTTGGCCTTGCGTAGCTGGTTGGCGAACTCGACGATCAGAATGCCGTGCTTGCTGATCAGCCCGATCAAGGTCACCAGCCCGACCTGGGTATAGATGTTCATGCTCGACCAGCCCAGGAACAGCGGAATCAATGCGCCGCAGATAGACAGGGGCACGGTGACCAGGATCACCAGCGGGTCGCGGAAGCTTTCGAACTGGGCCGCCAGCACGAGGAAAATGATCGCCAGTGCCAGGGCAAAGGTGACCCACAGGGCACTGCCTTCCTGAACGTACTGCCTCGATGCGCCGGCGTAGTCGAAGGCAAAGCCGGGGGGGGCCTCTTCCCGGGCGATCTGGCGCACGAGGTCGATGGCTTCCCCCATGCTCACCAGTGGCACGCCGGACAGGATGGCCGAATTGAGTTGCTGGAACTGGTTCAGCTGTCTCGGTCGAGCGCGGTCGGTGACGGTGATCAGGGTCGACAACGCCAACAGTTCGCCCTTGGTGTTTTTCACGTAGTAATTGTTCAGCCAGTCCGGATTGTCACGGAACGGCCGCTCGACCTGGGCAATGACCTTGTAACTGCGACCTTCAATGGTGAATCGGTTGATCTCGCCTTCACCCAGCAGGGTCGCCAGGGTTCCCCCCAGATCCTGCATGGAAACCCCCATCTGCGCGGCCTTGGCGCGGTCGATATCCACCACCACCTCCGGCTTGTCGAAGGCCAGGTCAACGTGGACAAAGGCAAACTTGCCGGATTCCTTCGCACGTTTTTTTACCCGGTCGATCACTTGCAGCAGCAATTCGTAATCATTGGCGGAGTTGATGACGAACTGGAACGGCACGCCTTCGCCGGTGCCCGGCAGTGACGGCAGGTTGAAGCCGAAAATCTGCAGCCCCGGGATCTTTTCCAGTTTGGCCTGCACCTCGGGCAGGATCGCCATTTGCGTGCGACTGCGATCGTCCCATGGTTTGAGCAGGAAACCGCCGATGCCCGATTGCACGCCGTTGAAGCCGTTGATCTGGAACGACGAGTAGTACTCGGGAAACGCCTTGAAGATCGAGACGAACTCGTCGGTGTAGGTGTTCAGGTAGTCAAGGTTGGTCGGTTGCGGGGCGTTGGCAATCATGAAAATGATGCCCTGGTCCTCATCCGGCGCCAGTTCCGATTTGGTGAATTTGAGAAGGACCGGAATCAGGCACAACACGATCACGGCGAACACCAGCACCACCGGCCGGGTGTTGAGGGTGCCGTGAAGCAGGCTCTGGTAGCGGCGCTTGAGGCGTTCGAAAATCATGTCCAGGCGATGGGCCAGGCCACTGGGGTTCTCGTCGTGACGCAGCAGAAACGCACACATCATCGGCGACAGGGTCAGGGCGACGATACCGGAAATCACCACCGCGCCGGCCAGGGTCAGGGCGAACTCCTTGAACAACGCCCCGGTCAGGCCGGTCAGGAAACCGATCGGGGCGTACACCGCCGCCAGGGTGATGGTCATCGAGACCACCGGCATGGCGATTTCCCGGGCGCCTTCAATGGCGGCTTCGAGCGGTGTCTTGCCTTCCTCGATGTGACGGTGAATGTTTTCCACCACCACGATGGCGTCGTCCACTACCAGGCCAATGGCCAATACCATCGCCAGCAGGGTGAGCAGGTTGATCGAGTACCCCATCATCTGCATGAAGAACATCACGCCGATCATCGACAGCGGGATGGTCACCACCGGGATCACCACCGAGCGCAGGGCACCAAGGAACAGGAACACCACCACGATCACGATCAGCACCGCTTCGAACAGGGTTTTCACCACTTCGTCGATCGAGGCCTGGATGAACAGGGTGGCGTCGTAGGCGATTTCACCTTTCAGGTTCGGCGGTAGCTGGGCCTCAAGGTCCGGCATGATCTTGCGCACTTCCTTGATCACTTCCAGCGGGTTGGCACCGGGAGTCCCCTTGATGCCGATGTACACCGAAGGGGTGCCACCGAACGAGCTGATGGTGTCGTAGTTTTCCGCACCCATTTCCACGCGCGCCACATCCCGCAGCAGCACCCGGCTGTCGCCATCGACCTTGAGCGGAATTGCCCCGAAGGCTTCGGCGGACTTGAGTTCGGTATTGGCGTTGATGCTGGTGACCACGTATTCGCCTTTCACCTCGCCGGCAGCCGAGAGGAAGTTGTACTGGCGCACCGCGTTGGTCACATCACTGGCACTGAGGCCGAAACCCGCCAGCTTCATCGGGTCCAGCCACAGGCGCATGGCAAAGACCTGGTTGCCGAGGATCTCGGCTTCGGCCATGCCGGGCAAGGTCGCCAGTTTCGGCTGGATCACTCGCGACAGGTAATCGGTAATCTGCGGGTTGCTCAATTCCTTGCTGAAGAAGCTCATGTACATCAGCACTGACGCATCGGCAGATTCTTTGCTCAGCACCGGGTCTTCAGCGTCCTGGGGCAGCTGGCTCTTGACCTCGTTGGCCTTGGCCAGCAGTTCGGTAAACAGACGGTCGCTGTTGGCGCCGATGCGCGCGTAGATCGAGATCACCGAGAAGTTCTGGCGACTGACCGAGGTCATGTAGTCGATGCCCTCGGCGCTGGCCAGGCTTTGCTGCATCGGTTGGGTGATATAGCCCTGGATGGTTTCGGCGTTGGCCCCGGGGTAGGCGGTGGTCACCGTGATCAGGGCGTTTTCCATTTGCGGGTACTGGCGCAGCGGCAACTTGCCCCAGGCCTGGAAACCCAACAGCACAATCAGCAGGCTGACCACTGTTGCAAGAACCGGGCGACGGATGAACGGATCGGTAAAAGCCATGGGGATTCCTTGATCAGTTCGCGCGTGGCGGGCTGTTCTGCCCGGCCAGGGTCTTGTCGTCGCTGATGGCAACGCGTGAGCCGTTATCCAGTTTGAGCTGGCCGGCGGTCACCACTTTTTCGCCGCTCTGCACGCCTTTGGTGATCATCACTTGCCCGTCGCGGCGTTCGCCGGTCTCGACAAAACGCCGTTCGGCGATCAGCACCGGTTGGCCCTTGTCGTCCTTTACCAGGCTGCCATCCTCGGCCTTCCTGGGTACGGCCACATACACCGAGTTGCCGTAGAGCGTGTAGGTAATCGCGCTTTCCGGCACCACGATGCGCGGCTGCGGGTCGGGCAGGAGCACCTGGAGGCTGGCGAACATGCCTGGCATCAACTTGCCATCGGGGTTGGCCAGGGTGGCGCGGACCTGCACGTTACGGGTGCTGTTCTCGACCTTGGGGTTGATTGCACTGATGGTGCCGGGGTACTCCTGGGTCGGATACGCCGCGACAATGACCTGCACTGGCTGGCCGAGCGCAATCTTCGGCACCGACTGCTCAGGCACGAAAAAGTCGACATACAGGCTACTGAGGTCTTGCAGGGTGGCGATCATGGTGCCGCTGGCCACATAGTCGCCGACGTCCACCTGACGAATGCCGATGGTGCCGCTGAACGGCGCGATGATGCGTTTTTTCTCGAGCGCGGCCTTGAGCTGATTGACCGTGGCCCTGCTCTTTTTCAGGACCGCCGAGAGTCGGTCGAATTCGCCTTTGGAAATCGCCTGGCTGCCCACCAGCTGGCTGCCACGGTTGTAGTCCAGCTGGGCCAGCCCGAGGTCGGCCAGGGCGGTTTCGAGCAAGGCGCTTTCCACGGCGCTGTCGAGCCGGACGATGGGCTGACCGGCCTTGACCTTCTGCCCTGACTCGAACTGGACATCGATGACGGTGCCATCGGTCTCCAGGCTCAGGTCCACGCCCTGCAATGCCTTGAGCGTACCAACAGTAGGCAGGCGGACTTGCCATGGGCGTTCGGTGGCGGTGGCCACGGCAACGCTGATGGCCGGCCTGGGCGCAGAGAAGCCTTGAACCATCGTGTAGATCGAGAAGGCTTTGTACGCAGCCAGGACCAGCACAATCAGTAGAACAACACCCAACATGATCAGCATGCGGCGACGCAGCATATCCAGTTCCTTGGAGAAAATCAGGTGAGACAGTGGGGCACACTACCGGGAGTGTAGAGGGTAATCCAACTGCCGTTTTTACAGGTTGTGAGGTATTAGAGGGGTGAAAGCCTGAAAAGATTCGCCGCCTCGGGTCGCGTCTGCGGGGTGTATGTCATCCCGATACTGGCGCGGCCGAGGGCGGCGATCTTTTAATGATTCAGGCCATCAGATGCAGATGGTTGTCCCAGAGCCCTGCGGGTAGCTCCAGTGGTTTTGCGACCAGGTTTGTCTGGCGGCAGTCGTAGTAGCGGCAGCGCCCCTGGCCCGAGGTCACGACAAAACCATCGGCCACGGCGCCGACCCCGGCGCAATCGGGCAGTGGCGCGTCCAGGCGTACCTCGCCGCTGTCCAGGTCCCAGATGAAAAAGCGGTTGCCCCGCGGCGCAGTCAATGCCACCAGGCGCAAGTCGCTGTGTACCGCGACGCTGGCGGTGTAGTGTCCCATGGCCTGCAACTGATGCTCGGGTACCGGGAACGCGACGAAGGGCTGGCCGGGCCGCTTGATCGCCAACAGCTCCGACGACTCGTGGGCCGCGCCCATGAACTGCTGGCTGGCGACGATGGTACCGTCGCTGGCGATGGCCAGATGGCGCACGCTGTTCATCTGCTGGGCGAGGGTTTCCTTGCTCAGCAGGGTGCCGTCGCGGTGCATCAGGACCAGGCTCGGTTCCATGGCGTTGAGGTTCATCTCCACCCGGCTTTCGGCCTCGGTGCGAATTCCGCCGTTGGCCACCACCAGGGTTTCGCCATCGGGCATCCACGACACCTGGTGCGGACCGAGGCCGTGGGTGGAAATCTCGCCGCTGTGCACCAGCCGTTCGCCTTCGAATCTGTACACGCCGAGCAGGCCGCGACCCGGATCGGTGGTGTCGTTTTCGGTGGCGTACAGCCAGTCGCCGCTGTGGTGAATGACCGCGTGCCCGTAGAAGTGCCGGTTCGGCTGCGACGCCACGGTTTGCAGGAGCGTGCCGTCGCGCAGATCGATCAGGTAGCTCTCGGTGCCCGGACGGCGAGCGACGAACAGCGCAATCGGCAGTGTCGGGTGGTTGACGATGTCGTGACAACGCTGGCCGACCCGGGTGGCGAACACCTGGGTACCATCCAGACGATAACCGACGGCGTAATGCTGGCCGTCGGTGTCGTCCCGTGCCGAAAGCAACAACGGACTCTTGTCTTTTTGCCTGAACAGCTTCCAGCCGCCCAGCGTCACTGCACCCAGCAGCAAACTACCTAATGTCAGAACCTGGCGTCGCAGCATGGAACCGGCCCTCATCAGTCACCGTCGTTGGCGTTGAAGCCCAGTTGGATGCCCAGTGCCTTGGCCAGATCGGCCTCGTGCAGGCGATGGACAACGTTGAGGCTGTCATACAGCTCGTTGAGTTGCTGGCGGCCGGCTTCGTCATTGAGCATGTCGGTCAGCGAACGCTGGTTGCCGGCAAACAGTTTCAACGAGGCGGCATAGGCCGCATCGATCTTGTCGGCCAACGGCTTCTGCTCGCTCGGCAACAGGCCGCGCAGGCCTTTGTTGTCCACGCCTTCCCAGACCGTTTTGGCGGCCGCGAGGCTGGCTTCGAGGCTGGTCAGGGATGCCTGGCTGCGCCATGCATCGGCCTGGAATGGTTGCGGCACGCCCTTGCTCTGGCGGCCCATCGGCGTGCCGAGTTTTTTCTTCAGGGTGTCGATGGCCGTGACTTGTACGCGCAGCAGATCGGCGATCGCTTCGTGGGAGTCCGCATAACGCTGGTTCGGGAATTTGCTCATTTGCGCGAGCATGCCGTCGGTGTTGTTCCAGGTTTGCAGAATATCTTCAGCCAATTGCTTCTGGCGTTCGCCGATGGCGATCAGCAGCGGGCAATATTTGCTCTTCTGCTCAGCGTTGGCCACGTCAGGCTTGCTGTCGAACAGAATGTATTCGTAGGCCGAGAGCCCCTGTACCACAACGCTGGACTTGGCCAGGGCGGCGGCATCGATTTGCGGCTGGGCGGTGACCAGTTGCTCGACCTGACGGCCGACCAGGTTTTTCTTGTCCGGCCAGAACTGCACTTGCCACGAACGGTTGCCTTCGGCCAATGGCCCGATCAGCAGCGGTTGCAATTCGGCCCAGGCTTTTTGCGCATGCAGGAAGTCGGCACGGGCGGTTTCCAGGGTTTCCTTGCCTTCGCAGTAGGCGAGGGCGCTGACCGCCAATTGACGGTCGGCTTCAACCCAACGGGTGTAGGTCGGCAGGATCACCGACTTGGCGATGGCCGCCGACGTGACCGCTTGCGGGTCCTGGGGCGAGCAGGCGCCCAGAGCGAGGGCGGCAAGGCTGGTGAACAACAGTTTGGGACGGAACATGTCGGGCTCCCGCGAGTGGAATGCGTGTTAAAGGGAATTCAGGAACGCCAGCAACGCAGCGCGTTGCTCGGCATTGAAAGACAAAACCTGTTGCTGCGCCGCTTGTGCCTCGCCACCATGCCAGAGCACGGCTTCGAGCAGGTTGCGGGCACGGCCGTCGTGCAGGAACTGGGTGTGGCCGCTGACCGCCTGTGTCAGGCCGATGCCCCACAACGGCGGGGTACGCCATTGGCGACCGCTGGCCTGGAATTCGCTACGGTTGTCGGCCAGGCCATCGCCCATGTCATGCAGCAGCAGATCGCTGTACGGACGAATCTCTTGATTGGCCAGTTCAGGTTCGGCGGCATTGGCGGCGGTGGTGTATTTCGGTGTGTGACAGGTTTGGCAACCAGCCTGATAAAACAGGGTCTTGCCGGCCAGCACTTCTGGCGCGTTGACATTACGGCGGGCCGGCACGGCGAGGTTACGGCTGTAGAACAGCACCAGGCGCAGGATGTTGTCGCTGACTTCCGGCTCGCCATTGGGGCCGTTGCCACTGGGTGCCTGTTTGCAGGCCGTTTGCGCGTCCGTGCAGTCATCAATGGGTCTGAGGCTGGTCGTGAGCCCCATATCACCCGAAAACGCGTGGACATTCTGCTGGTTGAGGTTCGGTTGTCCGGCTTTCCAGCCAAATCGCCCCAGAACGGTCTTTTGCTGGGCGTCATCCCAGACCCGGTTCGGTTGTCCGCTGACGCCCTTGTTCGCCTTGGCCTGTGCCTCGGCGTTGGCCAGGATTGCTTCCTCGGGGATCGCTTCGAGCAGGCCCAGGCCAATCATCGGCGGCGCCACGCGGGCCGAGAAGCGGGTGTCGGGGTGCATCGGGCCGTAGCCCAACTGGGTGATGTTCAGGTTCGGTTTGCGCAACTCGACTTCGGTGCCGTCCTTGAAGCGAACCGGCACGGCGGTGTAATCGACCCGTACTTTGCCTTCGGGGGCCACACCGGGGACAGCCATGTCCTGGAACTGGCCGCCGTAGACGGGCTCCGGCACCACTCCCAACTGTTCGATGACCTTGGCATATGCCGGGGCGTCGGGAATCGACAGGCGTACCAGCATCGACACGGCGTTCACATCGTCGGGAGTCGGCGGATGGCCGCGGCCGTCCTTGATGTGGCAGCCCTGGCAGGCATTGGTGTTGAACAGTGGGCCGAGGCCATCGCGAGCGGTCGTCGTCGATGGAGCGATCACCCAGGGGCTGCGGAAGAAGCTGTTGCCGACGCTGAAATCCACGCGCCGTGACGGCGGCAGGTTCGCCGAGGGCATGGAAAACGCGTTCTGATCGGTCTTGCGCACCGTCGCACTGCCGCCGGAGCGGGCTTCACCGGGTTCGGCCCGGGTGAATTTCGGGGCGTCATCGCAGGCACTCAGGCCCAGAGCCAGAAACAGTGCGGACAAGCGAAGAGGCAGCGAGGGCATCAGACATCCTGCAAGACGAGCAAAACAAGGGCGCAAAGTCTAACAGGGGATGGGAATTTGAATAAGAGGAATTATCGTTTGCTTGATGTGGGACAGGTAATTTGGCTTGCCCATAACCCCCTGTAGGAGCGAGCCTGCTCGCGATTGCAATGTGTCATCCAAAACTGATGTCGACTGACATGGCCCTATCGCGAGCAGGCTCGCTCCTACAGTTGTTTGTGTTATGGCCGACAAAAAAGGCGACCCGAAGGTCGCCTTATTACTCACTCAGCCAGCGTTGATCAGAATTCGTGATCAGCGTTGTCCGGGTTCAGGTCGTTGATGCCCAGTTTGCCAGCGGCGGCTTCGATCGAACCGGTCTGCTTGACCAGGGAAGCGATGGCGTCACGGACGATCTGGTTGCCAGCGGTGTTGCCGGCTGCGATCAACTGGTCGTAGTGCTCACCCTTGTTGGCGTGGTCGACCATGATCTGAAGCTTGGCTTCGGTGGCGGCCAGGTCGTCTTTCAGCGCGGTGTCGGCAGCCGGATCGGCTTTGGCCACCAGGGACGACAGGCTGGCGCCGGTCATTTTGGTGCCGTCGACGCGAGTGTATTCGCCCAGGTACACGTTACGAATGCCTTTGGCATCGTAGAAGTGCGAGTTGTGGGTGTTGTCGCTGAAGCAATCCTGTTCGTCTTCCGGGGAGTTGGCTTCCAGGGAAACCTTCATGCGCTCGCCCGCCAGTTCACCCAGGGACAGGCTGCCCATGCCGAACAGCATTTTGCGCAGGCCGGTTTCGGCCGGTTCTGCTTCCAGGGTGGCGCGGTAGTTGTCGGCCACGTTCGGCTTCCAGTTACCGACCATTTCTTCCAGGTCGCTGACCAGCAGCTGAGTCACGGACTTCAGGTAGGCACGACGACGATCGTTGTGACCGCCGGTAGCGCCTTTGCCTTCCAGGTAGTCCGAAGCCGGACGGTTGCCGGCGCCAGGGCCGGTGCCGTTCAGGTCCTGGCCCCAGAGCAGGAATTCGATGGCGTGGTAGCCGGTGGCGACGTTGGCCTCGGAACCGCCCAGCTCGTTCAGGCTGGCGAGTTTTGCCGGGGTGATGTCTTTGACATCGACCTTGTCTTCGCCGATCTGCACTTGAGTGTTGGCGATGATGTTGGCAGTGGCACCCGGGTTGCCCAGGGCGTGTTCGTAGGACTTGTCGACGTAGTCGATCAGGCCTTCGTCCAGCGGCCAGGAGTTCAACTGACCTTCCCAGTCGTCAACGATGGTGTTGCCGAAGCGGAACACTTCGCTCTGCAGGTAAGGTACGCGAGCAGCAACCCAGGCAGCCTTGGCGGCTTTCAGGGTGTCGGCGTTCGGCTTGGCGAGGAAGGCGTCTACGGCGGTTTGCAGGGTCTTCGCGGTGGATTCGGCATCGCTATAAACGGCGAACACGATGTCGGCGTAATGGGCGACAACGGCTTTGGCGGCGGCTTCGTCGACTTTACCGACGGCAGCAGGCGCAGCGGCTGGAGCAGCCGGGGCAGCCGCAGTGCTGGCAGCTGGCGCGGCAGCTTTTTCTTGGTCTTTGCCTTCGCCGCAACCGGCGAGGGAAATAGCGATGGCCAACAGACTGGCGGTAGCCAGAGGCATACGAATCATGGCGAACATCCTGCTTCGATAGGGGTGGAGTCGTGCTATGCACACGCAAAACTGCGACATAATGCAAATCTTTCGCATTATGTGTAAAGGGTTGTACCTGTAAATATTTCTTATTCACTGTGGGAGCGAGCCTGCTCGCGATGGACGTGAACGATGACGCGTTCATTCTGAATGAGCGTATTGCTCTCAGGTTCATCGCGAGCAGGCTCGCTCCTACAGGGGATTACAAAATAGCGGCGTTGCTGCGTTGGGCCTGCTTGAGGTAAACGGCCAGTTCCCGTGCCGGCAACGGCTTGCTGTAGTGATAGCCCTGACCTTCGTGGCAGCCTTCGGAGATGATGTAGGCCTCTTGCTCGGCGGTTTCCACGCCTTCGGCAATCACCTGCATGCCCAGGCTCTTGCCCAGCTGGATGATGGCGCGAACGATGGTCGCATCGTCGTCGTCATCGAGCAGGTCCTGGACGAAGCTCTTGTCGATCTTGATCTTGTCCAGGGGCAGGCTCTTGAGATAGCTCAAGGACGAATAGCCGGTTCCGAAATCGTCGATGGCGATCAGCGCGCCGGAGCGGCGCAGGCTGAGCAAGTGCTGGGCCGCGGTGCTGATGTCTTCCATCAGGCCGGTTTCGGTGACTTCCAGTTCCAGGCTGCGCGGTGGCAGGCGGTACATCTGCAGCAGGTTGTTGACCACCCGTGGCAGTTCGGCGTGGTGCAATTGAACCGTAGACAGGTTCACCGCCATGCGCAGGTCGGAGAAGCCCTGGTCATGCCACTCGCGGAGTTGTTTGCAGGCCTGGTCCAGCACCCATTCGCCGATGGCAATAATGGTGCCGTTCTGCTCGGCCAGCGGGATGAACAGGTCCGGCGGCACCATGCCGTGCTCGGGGTGTTGCCAGCGAATCAGGGCTTCGACGCCCACCACGCGGTTGTCGCGGTAGCTGATCTGCGGCTGGTAGACGAGGTAGAACTGATTGCGTATCAACGCATCGCGCAGGTCTTTTTCCAGTTCGCGGCGGCGGCGCATTTCGGTGTCGACGCTGGCGATGTAGAACTGATAGCGGTTGCGCGAGCGGGTCTTGGCCAGCGTCATGGTCTGCTCGGCCTTTTGCAGCAACTTCTCGGTGCTGTCGCCGTCCTCGGGGAACAGGGTGATGCCGATAGTGGCGCGCAGGCGGATCTCCTGATGGTCGAGGGCAAACGCCGCTTCCAGGTCATCGAGAATGCTTTGCGCGAGCTCGGCGGCTTCGTAGGGCTGCTCGATATCGGCCTGGACCAGGGCGAACTGGTCGCCACCGAGGCGGGCGAGGGCGCCCAGGCGACCGCTGTGACCGCGCAGGCGATCGGCCAGGGCCAGCAACAACTGGTCGCCGGTCTGGTAGCTGAACTGCTCGTTGATGCCCTTGAAGTCATCGAGGCCGACACACAGCACCGCGACCCGGCGCTGCAATTTGCCGGCGTCGATGAGGATCCTGTCCAGTTGCTGCTGCAATTGCTGCCGGTTCGGCAGTCCCGTCAGGAAGTCGTACTGGGACATGCGCAACAGGCTGTTTTCCGCTTCGTGACGCAGATGGGTATTGCGTTCGATGGATTCGAGCAACTGGTTGGCGGTGTTGATCCATATGCCCAGTTCGTTTTTCTCGTGCCCCTTGAGCAGCGGAATCTTGTGTTCGCTGGGACGATCCGGATTGATTTCCGTGAGGTGCTCGATGATCCGCGACAGCGGCTTGGTCAGCAGCCAGTGGTAGACCAGGTACAACACCAGCCCCATGGCGAGTGCGCGCAGGACGCCCGAGATGAAGATGATCACCGAACTGACAATGAATCCTTGGCCGTAGGTGGCGGTATCGAGGGTGATGCTCAGGTCGCCGTAATACTCGCTATAAGGCCCGCGACCGACCAGTTGGGTGGTGAAGGTGCGTTCCTTGCCAAGAATCGGGTCGGTCAGCCAGCGGCTGTGGGAGTGCTGCAATTCGCGTTTTTTTTGCGCGAGCATGGCTTCGTTGGGATGGCCGATGGACGCCTTGCGCACGGCGGCGTCCTGAAACAGGCCTTCGATCACTTGCATGCCCATTTCCCGGTCCAGGCTATAGACGGCCTGGGTCGAGGGGTCGCGAAACATGTCGAGGATCCGTTCGGCATCGCTGGCGACGGCCTGGCGTGTTTTATAGGCATCGAACACAATCTGCGCGCAGCTCAAGACCACGCCGACGATCAATGCCGACAGGAGCACGACCCGGAGCAACTTCACCGACAAGCTGTTCTTGAGTTCCAGCTTCAAAGGGTTATTCCTTGTTCCGTGCGGGTAGCATCAAGTTGCCATGAGTATTGGCAATCCCGTGATGGCAGTCAAAGGGACAATCATCCTTGTGGGATTTTGCCTGCAGCTTGGCCGATTTGCAGGTGTCCTGGCGAGTTAGCCTATTCGTACTGTGTCGGTTGTCGAGTCCTTCAACTTGAGAGGCGGGGTGGAGATATTTTCCTTCTGTTTGATGTTAGCCGTCTGTGGCGGTGGGGCAAGGGGGTGGCGGCTTATGGTTTCGCCCTTACGGCGAGTCCCTTTTAACAAGCGCCCGGCCCTGTAGGAGCGAGCCTGCTCGCGATGGACGTCAACGATAACGCGTGCTGCCTGAATGCCCGCGTTGTCCTGGCGTTTTTCGCGAGCAGGCTCGCTCCCACATGGGATGGCGCGGTGTAGGAAAGCGCCAGAAGTTTCCCACGCAGTTTTCAGGTTGTCCGTCGGAAGCGGGCTGAATAACCTTTGGTGATCGCTGAAATGCTTCAGCGATCGGGTGTGAGAACCCGCAAGAGAGTGTTAATCCAGCGCCAGTACCACCATAATTGCCGCCAGCTTATCCGCTGCCAGCAATGCTTTATGGCGGCTGTGTGCGGGCAGACCTCGGTCTGGCCGGATTGCTCTCTTGCCGGTTTCTCACTCCGCACATAGCTGCCACCTCTTCGCTCGCGTGAGAAACGGCGAGAGATGGCTCCAATCGATAAGGAGCATGTTTTGGATAAGTTAATCCCTGATCCGCCCTACACCACCACCAAACCCTACAGCCCTCGCACCATGTTCATGATCGTCCCCGACATGGACACTGAAAGCCTGCTTGCCCATGCCTGTGAATCACTGGCTTCAGCCAATGTCATGGCGAGTGATTTCGCCACCTGCCTGACTGGCCCCCAGCGCAACACGGCGCTGGCCATTTCGCAGATTGTCATGTTGGCGGAGTTGGCGGTGAATCGCGCGTTGGATAACGTCGATCCACGGTAGCTGGCAGGCTGACCGCGTCATCGTTCATCGCGAGCAAGCTCGCTCCCACAGTAGTCCGGTGTAGACCGATCCAATGTGGGAGCGAGCCTGCTCGCGATGGGGCTCTGCCGAACGCTGAAAATCCCGGGCAATAAAAAACCCGGCTAAAAAGCCGGGTTTTTTGTCTGGCATCGAGCTTAAGCGGTGAAGGTTTTGCCTTCGAACTGCTCAGCCACGAATTTCCAGTTGACCAGGTTCCAGAACGCTTCGACGTACTTCGGACGCAGGTTGCGGTAGTCGATGTAGTAAGCGTGTTCCCAGACGTCGCAGGTCAGCAGCGGGGTGTCGCCGTTGGTCAGCGGGTTGCCGGCGCCGATGGTGCTGGCCAGGGCCAGGGAACCGTCAGCCTTCTTCACCAGCCAGCCCCAACCGGAACCGAAGGTGCCGATGGAAGTCTTGCTGAACTCTTCCTTGAACTTGTCGAACGAACCGAAAGCTGCGTTGATGGCTTCAGCCAGAGCGCCGGTTGGTTGACCGCCAGCGTTTGGCGCCAGGCAGTTCCAGTAGAAAGTGTGGTTCCAGACCTGAGCGGCGTTGTTGAAGATACCGCCCGAGGAAGTCTTGACGATTTCTTCCAGGGTCTTGCCTTCGAACTCGGTGCCTGGCACCAGGTTGTTCAGGTTCACGACGTAGGTGTTGTGGTGCTTGTCGTGGTGGAACTCCAGGGTTTCCTTGGAGATGTGCGGCTGCAGGGCATCGTGTGCGTACGGCAGTGGCGGCAATTCGAAAGCCATGATGATTCTCCTAATCAGGTCAGTTGCGGTGAGCGCAAGGCCGATCACGGGCGGCCAGACAAGCGCCGGGGAGTTTGTACTCTTTGCGGCGCAGGGAGTCGGATCATAGCACCGGGGGGGCGGCATAACCACGCAACAACTGTGTGGAATAGAGGTTCCGCCAATCAGATGGCCGCGATCAATTGCAGCGCTACGGCAAACATCATCACCGCCACCAACAGATCGAGAATTCGCCAGGTGCTGGGGCGAGCGAGCCAAGGTGCAAGCCATGCTGCGCCGAGTGCCAGGGTGAAAAACCACAGCAGCGAGGCACTGGCCGCACCTACGACATAGGCGCCGGGCTCGGTTTGTTGGGCGCCCAGAGAGCCGATCAGCAAAACGGTGTCCAGATAGACGTGCGGGTTGAGCAAGGTCACCGCCAGCGCGCTGAGCATGACCGCTCGCAGTGAGCGTACGGTCTGGCCTTCGCCCTGCTCAAGGCTCTGCCTGGAAAAAGCCCGGCGCAGCGCCTGGCTGCCGTACCACAACAGGAACGCTGCGCCGCCCCAGCGGGCGATGGCCAGCAGCGTCGGGTTCTGCGCCAGCACGGTCGCCAGGCCAAACACCCCGGCGGCCACCAACAGGGCATCGCAGGCCACGCAGAGCGCCGCCACCGGCAGGTGATGTTCACGCCGCAGGCTTTGCGCCAGGACAAACGCATTCTGAGTGCCGATCGCCATGATCAGGCCGAAGGCCACAAGCAGGCCGTTCACATAACTTTGCCACATGATTTTTTACTCCGCGTTGGCTGCCAGATCCCGCAGCACTTGCAGGGCTCGGTCGGCGTCGGCCTGGCCGACGAACAAATGGTCGTGGTAGTAGCCGGCAATCACGTTGCAGCTGATTCCGGCCTTGCCCAGTGCCGTGGCGAACGCGGCGGTCAGGCCGACCGCTTCGAGGGCCGAATGTACGTTCAGGGTGATCCAGGCGGCGATGTAGTCGAAGCTGAATCCGGCTTTTTCGGCGTGGGAACGTTCGAGGATCACGGTCAGGCCTTCCTGCTCGCGAAAGCAGCCGACAATCTCCAGATCCATGGGCAACTTGCCGTCACGCAGGGTGCAGAACACGTATTCGCCGGCGTTGAGTTGCGGGCTCATGCTGCGCAGCAGCGTTGCCAATGAAGTTTCGCCAGCCATATGGGTGATCCTTGTTCAAGAGTTCTTGCTGGCCATTGTCCTTGTGAAGCCTGTATAAGAAAAACCAATCTTGCTGATCGCTCATTAGGAAAACTGATGTTCGACTATAAATTGCTTTCTGCCCTCGCTGCCGTGGTCGAACAGGCCGGTTTTGAACGGGCGGCCCAGGTGCTGGGCTTGTCGCAATCGGCGATTTCCCAGCGCATCAAGCTGCTGGAAGCGCGGGTTGGCCAGCCGGTGCTGGTGCGGGCCACGCCGCCAACGCCGACGGAAATCGGTCGGCGATTGCTCAACCATGTGCAGCAGGTGCGATTGCTAGAGCGGGATTTGCAAAGCCTGGTGCCGGCGCTGGATGAAGAGGGTTTGCCGGAGCGCCTGCGGATCGCCCTGAACGCTGACAGCCTGGCCACCTGGTGGGCGCAGGCGGTGGGCGAGTTTTGCGCCGAGCAACATTTGTTGATGGACCTTGTGGTCGAAGACCAGACCGTCGGCCTCAAGCGCATGCGCGCCGGTGAGGTGGCGGCCTGTGTCTGTGCCAGCGAGCGCCCTGTGGCTGGCGCGCGCAGCGTGTTGCTGGGGGCCATGCGTTACCGTGCGCTGGCTAGCCCCGCTTTTATTGCCCGGCATTTTCCGCAGGGCGTACGCGCCGATCAGTTGGCCCGGACCCCGGCGCTGGTGTTTGGTCCGGACGACTTCCTGCAGCATCGCTACCTTGCATCCCTCGGCGTCGAGGGTGGATTCGAACACCATTTATGCCCGTCCTCCGAAGGGTTCATCCGTCTGACGGAAGCCGGGCTGGGCTGGGGTCTGGTCCCGGAGCTGCAGGTGCGCGAGCAACTGGAAAGGGGCGTATTGCAGGAGCTGCTGCCAGATAAGCCGATCGATGTGCCGCTGTACTGGCATCATTGGCGTAATGGCGGTCAGTTGCTGGGGCTGCTCACCGATCAATTGGTCAGCGCATCGAAGCAATGGCTGGTGCCCTTGGACTGACGCGCAGCGTCAAGACCTCACGTAATACGCAAAACGAAATATTCGGAGCAATTCATGAAGATTCTGGTTACCGGCGCAAGCGGCTTCATCGGCGGGCGCTTTGCGCGTTTTGCCCTGGAGCAAGGCCTGGACGTGCGGGTCAACGGTCGCCGGGCCGAGAGTGTGGAGCATCTGGTACGCCGCGGTGCGGAGTTCATCCAGGGTGACTTGAGCGATCCGGAACTGGCGCGCGAGCTGTGCTCGGACGTCGAGTCCGTGGTGCATTGCGCCGGTGCTGTCGGTTTGTGGGGGCGTTATCAGGACTTCCATCAGGGTAACGTCCAGGTCACCGAAAACGTGGTCGAAGCCTGCTTGAAGCAACGGGTTCGGCGGCTGGTGCATTTGTCGTCGCCGTCGATCTACTTCGATGGTCGCGATCACTTGGGCCTGACCGAAGAACAGGTGCCCAAGCGCTTCAAACATCCTTACGCCGCCACCAAGTACCTGGCCGAGCAAAAAGTCTTCGGTGCCCAGGAGTTCGGCCTCGAAACCCTGGCCTTGCGCCCGCGTTTCGTCACCGGAGCCGGCGACATGAGCATCTTCCCGCGCCTGTTGAACATGCAACGCAAGGGACGCCTGGCAATCATCGGCAACGGTCTGAACAAAGTTGACTTCACCAGCGTGCAAAACCTCAACGAGGCATTGCTCAGTAGCTTGCTGGCCAGCGGTTCTGCGTTGGGCAAGGCCTACAACATCAGCAATGGCACGCCGATACCCCTGTGGGACGTGGTCAATTACGTCATGCGTAACATGGAAGTCCCACAGGTCACCCGCTACCGTTCCTACGGCTTGGCCTATAGCGTGGCGGCGCTCAATGAAGGCGTGTGCAAGGTGTGGCCGGGGCGTCCCGAACCGACGTTGTCACGCCTGGGCATGCAGGTCATGAACAAAAATTTCACCCTGGACATCAGCCGCGCGCGGAATTATCTGGATTACGATCCCAAGGTCAGCCTCTGGACGGCGCTCGATGAATTCTGTGGCTGGTGGAAAGCCCAGGCTGTTCGCTGACGCTGGAACAACGTCCCCTGACTGAACCGGATTCGGCCTTGGGGGTCAATGGTTGCGGCTGTGGGGTTTATACTGCGCGGCATAAAGCCATTATGTGATTCACTAAGGTTGATTCAATGTCCATGCGAAACGATGCCAACGACGACTTTGATGATGTGCCGAGCTTGCGTGCAGACGTTCTCGATGACGACTTTGCGCCCACCGCCCGCACGGTCGTGCACTCGCGCACGGCGCCGGTGGTGAAGGTCAAGGCGGTGAGCACCGGTGCCTTGTGGGCGCTGGTCGGGGCGTTGTTCTTTGCCTTCGCGGGCCTGGCCTGGTGGAGCTTTCAGCAGATATCCCTGATGGAACAGCAACTGGTGGCGACCCAGGAAAGCTTCGCGCGAATCAGTGAGGAAGCGGCAGGGCGCCTGCAGGATATTTCCGGCAAGGTTGTCGCCGGCCAGACCAGTGTCAACACCGACAGCGAGGCCTTGAAGCTGCAGATCCGCCAGCTGGAAGGCAAGCTCCAGGACCAGAATGCCCGGCAGCAGGGTGTTGCCGGCCAGGCCTCGGACCTGGACAAGCGACTGGCGCAAATGACCGCGCAAACCACCGAACTGGACAAACGCCTGGCGCAATTGACTGCCCAGGACACCGAACATCAGGCGGCCAATACGCAGTTGCAGGCCCAGGTCAAAGCCTTGAGCGCTGAATTGGCCGCCCTGAAAAGCGCCCCGTCGGACTCGGAAAAACTCGATGCACAGTTGAAAAGCCTGGGTGCCGATATTGTCGCACTGAAGAAACAAGGCAACCCGAGCGCAGCGATCGAACGTCTCGAGCAAGACATGATCGTGCTCAAGAGCGTGCAGGACAACCGTCCGGCGGTCGCGCAGGGTTCGGCCAACACCGCCGAGTTCGATGCCTTCCGCAGCCAGGTCACCCGTAACATCAATACCCTCCAGGCGCAGATCCAGAACCTGCAGCAGCAACTTCGCGCCCGGCAGTAATTGACCGCTACAGGAACATCAAAAGGATCCATACATCCCCCCATTGCCGTCTACGCTCCTGAAACACCATCAGGAACGAGGGATGCGCAATGGGGTTTGTGTACAGGTTCACCTTGCTGTGCGGCATGTTTTTGTTGTGCCTGGGCCAGGCGCAAGCCTCCGGGACGGAAAAGGACGACAGCAAGGCGGCCATTGCCCTGCTGGAAAAAGCCCTGGCCTACTACCACCAGAATGGCGACAAGGCCCTGGCGGCGTTCAGTCGCCAGGGTGAGTTTGTCGACAAGGACCGTTATGTCTTCGTGCTCGATACCAAGGGCGTGATGCTTGCCAGTGGCGGGCCGTCGTCGGCGCTGATTGGCCGGGACGTATCGCAAGTGCTCGGGCCGGATTTGCAGAAAACCTTCAAGGACGCCCTGAAGGTGCCGGAAGGCAATGGCATTCAGCAGGCGGAATATCGCTGGCAGAACTGGAACGACGGCAAGGTCGAGCGCAAGCACGTCTACTACCAGCGCATCGGCCAGCGGATTCTGGCGGTCGGTTATTACTTGCCACGGGCTTCCGCCGAACAGGCCATGGCCTTGCTGAACAAAGCGGCGACCGATCTGGCCAAGGACGAAAAGGGTACCCTGACGGCGATCAATTCCCTCAAGGGCGGCTACCTGCAGGATGACCTGTATGTGTTTGTCGTCGACCTGGACACCCGGCGTTACGTGGCCCACGGCACCAACCTGCGGTTGATCAATACCGACTTCAGCAAGATCGTGGACCCGGAAGGCAAACCGGTGGGCGAGCCGATTCTGGCATTGATGGCCCAGCAGGATAACGGCGAATATGAATACCGCTGGAAAAACCCGGTGACCGGCAAGGTCGAGAACAAACATGCCTACCTGAAGAAGGTCGGGCATTTTCTGGTGGCGGTCGGGTATTACAGCCCTTGAATGGTAGTGACTGTTAGACCGCCTTCGCGAGCAGGCTCGCTCCCACATTAGACCGAGTTGTCCATAAATACGCGGTCATCTGTGGGAGCGAGCCTGCTCGCGAAGGCGGGCGACTCGGTCTGGCTACCGAACCTTGTCCTCACGCCCACGCAACAGCATGTTCGGCATGGCAATCGCCGCCACCAGCCCCAGCAATGAAACGGCCGCGCTGACCGTCAGCAAGTGCCGGAACGTCAACAACAACTCGGCACGCAAGGCGTTCTGCGTATCACCTGGCGCGGCATTCAAACCGTCCAGCAGCACATTACCCGAACTGCCTTCGGCAATCAGCGACGAACCGGCCAGGTGCGCGAAACTCGAATCCTGCAACAACGCCAACAACAGCGCCGACATCAATGCCACGCCGACCGCTCCACCCAGCGAACGGAACAGATTGGTGGTGCTGGTGGCGACGCCGATGTCCCGCTGTTCTACCGAGTTCTGCGTGCCGACCAATGACGTCGGGAACTGCATGCCGGAGGCAATCCCGCAGAGCAGCATGAACAGACTGCTCACGAGAAACGCCTGCGGCGGGCTGAACGCCATGCCGATAATCGAGACAGGCATCAGCGCCGCACCGGCAAGGATCATCGGTTTGTAGCGCCCGGTCACCGAGGTGCGACGGCCGGCGAAATACGCGCCGATCGGCAAGCCCATGGCCAGGGGCAGCAGGTGCAGGGCGGCGCTGTCGGCACCGGCGCCGGTGACGCTCTGGAAACGCAGCGGCATCAATACGATCAGCGAGATGGCCTGGAAACTGGTGAAGAAAATCGTGCACCAGCACAGGATCGCGTTGCGGTTGGCGAACAGATGCATGGGCAACAACGGCTCCCGCGCCCGCCGCTCATGCACGACGAGCAGCCCCAGTACCAGCACCGCACAAGCCAGCAGCGCCAACACTTCGGCGCTGCGCCACGAATGGCCCTGGCCGACCTGGGTGATGCCCAGCAACAATGCGGTCAGCCCGATGATCATCAGCACGGTGCCCAGGTAATCGATGATCGGTTTGCGTTGCGGAATCGGCAGCCCCACCAGCGTGCGATGGGCCACCAGCCAGGCACCCAGGCCCAGTGGCAGATTGATCAGGAACACCCAGCGCCAGGACAGGTATTCAGTCATGTAGCCGCCAAGCACCGGGCCGGCCACGCTGGCCACGGCATACATGCTGCTGAAATAGCCCTGATAACGACCGCGCTCCCGTGGCGGTATGATGTCACCGATGATCGCCTGGCTCACCGAAATCATCCCGCCGGCCCCGATGCCCTGGAGGATCCGCGCCAGCACCAGTTGCTCCATGCTCTGGGCCATGCCGCAGAACACCGACGCCAGGGTGAACAGGCCCATGCCGAACAGCATCAGCTTGCGCCGCCCGTACAAATCGCCCAGTTTTCCGTAGATCGGCACCGCCACGGTCATGGCCACCATGTAGCCGGAAATCACCCAGGCCAGAAGGCTGACGTCCTTGAATTGCGCGGAAATGGCCGGCATCGAAACGGCGACGATGGTCTGGTCCAGCGCTCCGAGAAAGATCGCCAGCATCAGGGCGATCAGCACGCTGCGAATGGCCGGTTTGGGCGTTTCAGGCTGGTGGAGATTGGTCACGGGAAAACCTGCGGGCAGTGATTGACCCGCAAGTTGCAAGGCGAGCGGGGATGCTCGCCAGTGTAAGTCGATAGCAAGCTATTCGATAGCCTCGTAGGGAAGCCCGACGTAGTTTTCTGCAATGGTTTTGCGACCCGCTTCGGAGCCGACAAAATACTCCAGCTCCGACTCGGCAATGCGCTGGCTAAAGGCATCGTGGTCGTCGAAACGGTGCAGCATCGAGGTCATCCACCAGGAAAACCGTTCGGCCTTCCACACGCGGCGCAGGCAGATTTCCGAGTATTTCTCCAGCAGATCAAGGCGATCTTCGCGGTAAACCTTGAGCAGGATGTTGAACAGCGTACTGACGTCACTGGCCGCCAGGTTCAGGCCCTTGGCGCCGGTGGGGGGGACAATGTGTGCGGCATCACCGACCAGGAACATCCGCCCGTACTGCATGGGTTCGACGACGAAGCTGCGCAGCGGCGCGAAGCTTTTTTCGATGGACGGACCCGTTACCAGTTTGTCCGCCAACTGTTGTGGCAGTCGCGATTTGAGCTCGTCCCAGAAGCGTTGATCCGACCAGTTATCCACATGATCGCTGGTGGGCACTTGCAGGTAGTAACGGGTGCGTGTCGGTGAGCGCATGCTGCACAGGGCAAAACCGCGCTCGTGGCGGGCGTAGACCAGCTCTTCGTGGACCGGCGGGGTATCGGCCAGGATCCCGAGCCAGCCGAAGGGATAGATCCGTTCGAAGACTTTCAGGCTGTCGGCGGGAATCGATTGTCGCGCCACTCCATGGAAGCCGTCGCAACCGGCGATGTAGTCGCAATCGAGACGATACCGTTCGCCGTCTTTCTCAAAAGTGACAAACGCTTCGTCGGTTTTCATGCCGTGGGGAACGACGTTGTCGGCTTGATAAATCGTCTGCGCGCCGGCCTCCCGACGAGCGGCCATCAGGTCACGGGTGACCTCGGTCTGGCCATAGATCATCACCGTCTTGCCGCCGGTTAACGCTTGCAGATCGATGTGTACCTGGCGTCCGTCGAGGGCCAGTTCGAAGCCGTCGTGGACCAGGCCTTCTGCGTCCATGCGCTGACTCACGCCAGCCTGACGCAACAGCTCTACCATGCCTTGCTCAAGCACGCCGGCGCGGATTCGGCCGAGTACATAGTCCGGGGTCTGACGTTCGAGAATGAGGGTGTCGATGCCGGCGTTGTGCAGCAATTGGCCAAGCAACAAGCCAGAAGGGCCAGCACCGATAATGGCAACTTGAGTTTTCAGCGTTTTCATTGTTTTTATGACTCGCAAGCTTCACGTGACCAGGGCCGGTGAATGATTTTTATGGATCGAGTGCTTGCATTTTTCCCTTGCGGGTCTGTCAATTGAAGGTGAAAACTGAGCCGATAGCTGTACATTCTGCCAATCGGTGCGATTATCGCCCGTCATCTACTCCGAGGCCTGGATTGAAGTGATGAACAAGCCTGACCTGCCTTCGATTCCAGTGTTCAAGCTCTACGGTGAAAGCCTGGATTGGCCGACCCCGGACTTGCTGCACTGTGAAACCATTTCCAAACGCAGTCGCGAACATCATTGGGAAATCAAACCCCACCGCCACGCTGATTTGTGCCAGTTGCTCTTCGTATTCAAAGGTCAGGCCGAGCTTGAAATCGAAGGCAAGCGAACGCAACTGGTGGAACCGGCCATCCAGATCCTGCCACCGCTGTCGGTGCACGGCTTTCGCTTTTCCGAGGACGTGGAAGGGTTTGTCGTGACCCTGGCCGCGCCGCTGATCGCCCACCTGCAGATGCAGTTGGGGCAATCGGTCAATGCCTTGGCCCAGTCCGAAAGCTACCCGGCAGGCAAGGACGCCGAGTACCTCAACAGCTTGTTCAGCGCCTTGCAGAACGAATACACCAGCCACCAACCGGCGCGGGAAATGCTCATGCATTCGCTGGTCAGTGTGATCGTGGTGTGGGTCAGCCGCCAGGTGATCCAGCGTCGCACCGCCATGGCGCGACCGCAGCGGGCCCGGGAATACCTCAACGGGTTTATTCAGCTGGTGGAAGAGACCTATCGCCAGCACGTCAAGGTTGAGGATCTGGCGCACCGGCTGGGGATTTCCGTGTCCCACCTCAACGGCACCTGCCGTGAGCTGGCGGGGCAACCGGCGTTGCAGATCATGCACGAACGGCAATTGCTGGAGGCCAAGCGTTTGCTGACCTACACCAGCATGACCATTTATGAAATGTCCGACGTTTTGGGGTTTTCCGATCCGACCAACTTCACGCGCCTGTTCCGGCGTCGTGTGGGAATTTCGCCCAAGGCGTTCCGCGACCGCCTGAAGGCCGATCAGGGCAATGAAGCCTGACCCCCTTCGTTACCGGAGGGCGTTGAGGGTGGCGTTATGGGGGATGCAGCGTTCGAAGTTGCAGCTCGCGGCTTCGCGGGGCAGGTTGCGCAGTTGCTCGACGCGCCAGGCCGCAGCGCCATAAAGCCCGAGCGTGACCGCACAGGTGATGAAAATCGCGAGGTATCTTCTTGTTCTGATGTTCATGGCGTTGACCTCTGAACGAATACCTTTCGGTATTACTTTGAGCATAGGTCAGTGCCATTGAGTTGCCAGCAATAGCGCGGTATTCAGAACACTGATCACCCCTGTGGGAGCGAGCCTGCTCGCGATGGCGTCGTGTCAGTCAGCAACCCTTTTTGAATGATCCACCGCTATCGCGAGCAGGCTCGCTCCCACATTTTCGATCCGGTTACAGGCCGATATCCCACGCCGGTTCCTCCGGAAACCTCACCACCAGAAAATCCAGCAAGCTGCGCAGCGCCGCCGGCATGTGCTTGCGCGAGGCATACACCGCATACACGTTCATTTGTCGGGGTTCGGCCGTCGGCAGCAGGCGAATCAACTCGCCGCTGTGGATATGCACGCCAGCCTGATACGTGGGCAGCATCGCCACCCCGGCACCGGCGATCGTTGCGCGCAGCAGTGTGCTGGCCTCGTTGGCGCTGATGTTGCCCTGCACCGGTACAGAAACCTGCTCGCCGTCCTGCTCGAAGTGCCACAGGCTTTTTCCGAAGTAGGAATGGGTCAGGCAATTGTGCAGGCTCAGGTCCTCGACCCGTAGCGGCGCAGGGTTCTCGCGCAGGTAAGCGGGGGAGGCGCAGATCACCGAGCGGCAAACCGTCAGGCGGCGGGCGATCAGGTTCGGGTCCAGGTCGTTGCTGGTGCGGATCGCCAGGTCGATGCGCTCATCCACCAGGTTCACGGTGCGGTCGAGCATCTGCATATCGATGCTGACACCGGGGTAACGCTTGACGTAGGCGGCCATGGCATCGGCCAGTTGTGCCTGACCGAACGAAGTGCTGACGCTGATCCGCAGCAAACCGCGCGGTGCGTCATCCGGTTCGCTGACGGCGGCTTGCATGTCGGTGGACAAATCGAGCATCTGCCGACAGCGGGGCAGGATCTCGTTGCCGGCGGCGGTCAGGCTCAACTTGCGCGTGGTGCGATGCATCAGGCGCGCGCCGACCCAGTCTTCCAGTTCCGCCAGATACCGCGACACCACCGGCCGTGACAGCTCCAGATGATCGGCGGCGGCCGACTGGCTGCCGAGGTCGACCACCGTGACGAATACACGCATTGCTTGAAGACGATCCATGATTTGCCCGCTTTCAGAAACAAACTATGTTCAAGCATCGCATTTTTTGTACTGAGTCAGGCAACTAAGCTCTGTTCCACTGTAGGAGCGAGCTTGCTCGCGATGGTCGTTAACGATAACGCGGGTTACCGGTTAAACGTGGCGTCTTCGAATCCATCGCGAGCAAGCTCGCTCCTACAAAGGACTACGACAACTATTGGATTACGGAGCAACAGATGATCGGTTTCACCACCCTCAAGCGCGTTTTACTGACCACCGCTCTCGGTTTTGCCGCCCACGCCAGTGCATCTACGCTGACGCTGGATGTCTACAACCCCGGCGAAAAAGCCATCTTCCCGGTGACCTCGGTGCTGGTCAGTGGCGAGAAGGAAGCGATCCTGGTGGATGCGCAATTCGGCAAATCCCAGGCCGAACAGGTGGTGGAAAAAATCCGCGCCAGCGGCAAGCAACTGACCACCATCTACATCAGCCACGGTGACCCGGACTATTACTTCGGCCTCGATACCCTGACGGCTGCGTTCCCCAAAGCCAAGGTCCTTGCCTCGCAGCCGACCGTCGACCACATCAAGCGAACCGTCGACGGCAAACTGGCGTTCTGGGGTCCGAAAATGGGCGCCGATGTGCCGACCAAAACCATCGTGCCGGGTGTGCTCAAGGGCGACAGCCTGATCCTCGAAGGGCAGAAGTTGCAGGTGGTGGGTCTTGAGGGCCCGCAGCCTGATCGCAGTTTTGTGTGGATTCCGTCGATCAAGGCGGTGGTCGGAGGCGTGGTTGTGGCAGAAAACATCCATGTCTGGATGGCCGATACCCAAACTCCGCAGTCCCATGCCGATTGGTTGGCTACGCTGCATGCCATTGAAACCCTGAAACCGCAAACCGTGGTGCCGGGCCACTACCTCGGCGAGAGCGATCGCTCCCTGGCAGGCGTGCAGTTCACAGCCGCTTACATCAAGGCCTTCGACGAGGAAACCGCCAAGGCCAAGGATTCCGCCACGCTGATCGCGGCGATGAAAAAGCGCTTCCCGACCCTGGGTGATGAAAGCTCCCTGGAACTGAGCGCCAAGGTCGCCAAGGGCGAGATGAAATGGTAACCCGCCTCAACTGAAATCCAAGAAGCTCAACCCACTGGAGAACGTCATGAGCAAAATCGCAATCATCGGTGCCACCGGTCGTGCCGGTAGCCAACTGCTGGAAGAGGCGCTACGTCGTGGCCACAGCGTTACCGCCATTGCCCGCGACACATCGAAAGTCGATCCACGTGAAAGTGTGGTCGGCAAGGCCGTCGATGCCCTTGATGCCGCTGCGTTGCAAGCTGCAATTGCGGGCCATGACGTGGTTATCAGCGCGGCGCATTTCGCCACGCTACCTGCCGGCGCAGTCGTTGGCCCGGTGAAAAAAGCCGGGGTCAAACGCCTGCTGGTGGTGGGCGGGGCGGGTTCGCTGCTATTGCCCGATGGCACTCGAGTGATCGATAGCGAAGGTTTCCCTGAGGCTTACAAGGCAGAAGCCAGTGCCGGTGCCGAATTCCTCGCCAACTTGCGTGAAGAACGGGATCTGGACTGGACCTTCCTGTCGCCATCGGCCGAATTTGTCGAGGGTGAGCGCACCGGGAAATTCCGCCTCGGTCAGGATGATTTGCTGGTGAGCAGCGAAGGGCGCAGCTGGATTACCTTTGCCGACTACGCAATTGCAATGCTCGACGAAGTGCAAGCGCCGAAGCATTCGCGGCAGCGGTTTACTGTCGGGTACTGAGTTCACTGATCACCTGTAGGAGTGAGCCTGCTCGCGATGGCAGCGGAGCAGCCAACATTGATTTTGAATGTGAAGCCGTCATCGCGAGCAGGCTCACTCCTACAGTGTGGGGCATCAGAGTTATACGGTTTTACCGCGACTGCGCCTGCTCCACCAACCAGCCCATCAATTCACGCAATTTCGGCGAAGGCCCGGGTTTTTCGGGGAACACCAGGTAATACGCCAGTCCCGTTGTTACCTTCAAATCGAATGGCATGACCAGCCGCCCGGCGTTCAGGTCATCGCCGATCAGCGACCAGTCGCCAATCGCCACCCCCGTTCCCTGGGACGCCATCGACATCGCCAGGTCCAGTGTTTCGAAATGCTGGCCCTTGCCGACATTGGTCAAATGCACATCCGCGGCTTTCAACCAGGCCTTCCAGTCCCGCTCGTCGCGGGTCGGGTGCAGCAACAGGTGCTGCTGCAGATCGGCCGGGGTCTGCAGGGGCATGGGGCCTTCGAGCATCGGTCTGGAACACACCGGCGTGAGTTGTTCGTCGAAGAGTTTTTGCGACATCAATGAATCGTCCGGCGGTGCGCCGTACATCACCGCTGCATCGAACTGCTCGCGATGAAAGTCGACCCCGTGCTTGACCGTGGTGGTCAGTTCCACCGGCACGTCCGGGCGTTCCCTTTGCCATTGCAACAGGCGCGGCAGCAACCAGCGCATGACGCAGGTCGGTGCCTTGAGCTGCAGGGTTTCACGCTTCTCGCCGATCTGCTCAACGGCCTCGTCGATCAGGCCGAAAATCTGCTGGACCCGGGGCAGCCATTCCCGTCCCTCGGCTGTCAGATCCAGGCCTCGGGCCAGGCGGATGAACAACTCATAACCCAGATGATCTTCCAGCCCGGCGATCTGCCGACTCACCGCGCCCTGGGTGATGTGCAGCTGTTCGGCGGCCCGGGTGAAATTGCAGCACTGCGCGGTAATCAGAAAGGTGTGCAGCGCCGGCAGGGGAGGCAGTCGTTTCATTGGGATCCAAGGTATGACGTGAGGACATGGCTAGTATGACTTTTTATCCATTGTTGCGGCTACCTGTCGCCCGTTCCAATGAGGCCATTCCCGGGCCTGCGAATCCATCATAAACACAGCGCACGCCCGGCGTCTCAAACGAACAAAAAGGGCAAAGACATGGCGACGTGCGGCGAAGTATTGGTCAAGTTACTCGAAAACTACGGGGTCGAGCAGGTGTTCGGCATTCCGGGGGTGCATACCGTGGAGCTGTATCGCGGGCTGGCCCGTTCGAGCATCAACCACGTCACGCCGCGCCATGAACAGGGCGCCGGCTTCATGGCCGACGGCTATGCCCGCACCAGCGGCAAACCGGGTGTGTGCTTCATCATCACCGGCCCAGGCATGACCAACATCACCACCGCCATGGGCCAGGTCTACGCCGATTCGATCCCGATGCTGGTGATCTCCAGCGTGCAATCGCGCAGCCAGTTGGGCGGCGGTCGCGGCAAGCTGCATGAGCTGCCGAATCAGGGCGCACTGTGTGCCGGTGTCGCGGCGTTCTCCCACACCCTGATGTCGGCGTCGGAATTGCCGGGCGTGTTGGCCCGTGCCTTTGCGCTGTTCCAGGCGGGTCGTCCGCGTCCGGTGCACATTGAAATTCCGCTGGATGTCCTGGTTGAAGAGGCCGACGACTTGCTCGCCAGCCTGCCGGTCAACATCGACCGCGCCGGTGCTTCGCCGAGCGCCGTGTCGCGCATGACTGAATTGCTGGCCGGTGCCAAGCGTCCGCTGATTCTCGCCGGTGGCGGTGCCATCGACGCGGCTGTCGAGCTGACTGAACTGGCAGAGCTGCTGGACGCGCCGGTCGCCCTGACCATCAATGCCAAGGGCATGCTCGCCTCCGGCCACCCACTGCTGATCGGCTCTACCCAGAGCCTGGTCGCCACCCGTGCGCTGGTCGCCGAGGCCGACGTGGTACTGGCCATCGGCACCGAACTGGCCGAGACCGACTACGACGTGACCTTCGCCGGTGGCTTCGAAATTCCTGGCAAATTGCTGCGCGTCGATATCGACCCGGACCAGACCGTGCGCAATTACCCGCCGCACGTGGCACTGGTGGCCGACTCGCGCAACGCCGCCCAGGCTTTGCTCAGCGCGCTGTCGCACAAATCCCTGGCCGAGCGCAGCAACGATTGGGGGCAGGTACGCGCTGCTCGTCTGCGTGAAGACCTCGCCGCGAACTGGGACGCACCGACCCTGGCCCAGACCCGCTTCCTTGAAACCGTTCTGCAGGAATTGCCGGACGCGGTGTTCGTCGGCGATTCGACCCAACCGGTGTACACCGGCAACCTGACGTTCAACCCGGAGCGTCCGCGTCGCTGGTTCAACTCGTCCACCGGTTACGGCACCCTCGGCTACGCCTTGCCGGCGGCGATTGGCGCCTGGCTGGGTGGCCGCGTCGAAGGTGGCGCGCGTCCTCCGGTGGTGTGCCTGATCGGCGACGGTGGCCTGCAGTTCACCCTGCCGGAACTGGCCAGCGCCGTTGAAGCGCGCACTCCGGTGATCGTGCTGCTGTGGAATAACCAGGGCTACGAAGAGATCAAGAAATACATGGTCAACCGCGCCATCGAGCCGGTGGGCGTGGACATCTACACCCCGGACTTCATCGGGGTGGCCAAGGCATTGGGTTGCGCCGCCGAAGCGGTCAGCAGTGTCGAGCAACTGCGCGGCGCATTGCGTGTGGCCACCGACCGCCAGGGCCCGACCCTGATTGAAATCGACCAGACCCAGTGGATGCAGGCGGTGTCGAAATGACTTTCCCTACGACCCTGGATGGCCTGTACATCAACGGCCAATGGTCGGCCGGCAACGAACACCTGCGGGTGATCAACCCGGCGACCGAAGCCCTGTTGACCACCGTCAATGGCGGCGATGAGCGCGCCGTTGATCAAGCCGTGAGCGCGGCGACCCAGGCGTTCGCCCACTGGTCGAAAACCACGGGCGCCGAACGCGGCGCGATCCTGCGCAAAATTGCCGCGGGGGTGCAGGCCAATCGCGAAAAACTGATGTACTTGCAGTCGAGCAACAACGGCAAGCCGCAATTCGAAGCCGCGATCGACGTCGATGACGTGATCGCCACGTTCGAGTATTACGCCGGTCTGGCCGAAGGGCTGGATGCGAAACAGGACAGCGCCATCGAGCTGCCGACCGACGACTTCAGCGCGCGTTTGCGCCGCGAGCCGTGCGGTGTGGTCGGCCTGATCGTGCCGTGGAATTTCCCGATGGTCACCACCGCCTGGAAACTCGCCCCGGCCCTGGCCGCCGGTTGCTGCGTGGTGCTCAAGCCTTCGGAAGTGACGCCGCTGCCGGAGCTGGAACTGGCGGCGATCATCGCGCAAGCCGGGTTGCCTGCGGGCGTGTTCAACCTGGTGTGCGGCACTGGCCTCGCGGTTGGCGCTCCGCTGTCGGCAGACTCGCGCATTGCGAAAATTTCCTTCACCGGCAGCAACGCAGTCGGCGTACAGGTCATGCAACGAGCGGCGGAAACCGTCAAGGGCGTGAGCCTGGAACTGGGTGGGAAATCCTCGCTGCTGGTGCTGGCCGATGCCGATCTCGACCTGGCGGTGGAAGTGGCCTGTGGCGGTGGTTTCTTCAACGCCGGGCAGATGTGCTCCGCCACCAGCCGCGTGCTGGTCGCCGATGAACTGGCCGATGAATTCCTGACCCGCGTGAAGGCCCGTGCCGAAGCGATCCGCGTGGCCGACCCGTTCGACCCGAACGTGGAAATGGGCGCGCTGGTCAATCAAGCGCAATACCAGCGCGTGCTCGGTCACATCGATCGTGGCTTGAGTGCCGGTGCCAAGCTGGTTTGCGGTGGCAATCGCCCGGCCGACCTGCCACGCGGATATTTTTTGCAGCCGACGGTGTTCACCGAAGTGCCCCTCGACAGTGCGCTGTGGTGTGAAGAGATTTTTGGCCCGGTGATCTGCGTGCGCCGTTTCGCCTGCGAGGCCGAAGCGATTGCTCTGGCCAACGACAGCCAGTTTGGCCTGGTTGCCAGCGTGGTGACGCGCAATGCACAGACCGCTGACCGCGTCGCCAACGCCTTGCAGGCGGGGCTGGTGTGGATCAACGCACCGCAAGTGATCTTTCCGCAGACCGCCTGGGGCGGCTACAAGCAGAGCAGCATCGGCCGTGAGTTGGGGCCGTGGGGCTTGCAGGCTTTCCAGGAAATCAAACACGTGATCCGGGCCGTCTGACGCCTGTCACTGTAGGAGCGAGCCTGCTCGCGATGGACGTCAACGATGACGCGAGCAGCCTGAATGAGCGCGGTGCCCTTGCACCTTTCGCGAGCAGGCTCGCTCCTACAAGAGGCATGCGCTGGCGTCATGGCTTCAATGAGTTTTTATCGATAGTCAGGTGTTTTACACGACCTCAGGATGAACTCGCTGGTTCAACCAAACCCCCGAAAATAGAGGGGCTAACGCTGATCCAGTCGCGCGGATGCAACAGTTTCGACCTGCCTTATACCTACAAAAACAAAGGGAGTCCGTAATGGGCGAGCATGATCTGAACAGACGTCAATTTATCAAGACCGTGGGCGTAGCCTCGGTTGCAGCGGCCGCCATGAGCATGCCGTTCATCAAGGCCAATGCCAGCGACACACGTTTTGCCGGCAAGACGCTGCGTTTGCTGACCTGGTCCGATGACACCGGCCTGGCCGCACTGCGTAACATCGCCGCGACTTTCGAAGACAAGTACGGCTGCAAGGTCATCGCCGACCGCACCGGCAGTACCTCGGAAATGGTCGCCAAGCTCAAGGCCGGCGGTGATCGTCCGCAGTACGACATCATCACCCTGGCAGGCGTCGGCGCCGAAGGTCTGGCCGCCGCGAACCTGCTGGAAAAACCCGACCTCAACCGCATTCCCAATCTCGTCGATGTACCGGAGAAATACCGCACCGGCGCCAATGGCCACGGTATCGGTTACCTGCTGTGGTGCAACAGCCTGGTCTACAGCACCCGCACCCAGAAAGAAGCCCCGACCAGCTACGCCTCCCTGTGGGATGCCGACGCGGCGCCGAACATTTTCCTGCCGCCGCCGAACTGGACCGAGGCCATGGACCTGATCATCATCGCCGCCAAACTGGCCGGTGGTGACGAACACAACATCGAACCTGGCTTCAAGAAACTCGCCGAGCTGAAGGATCGTGTGGTGACCCTGGGCGAAAACCCGAACCAGATCGCCGAACTGTTCCGTACCGGTTCCCTGGACATGGGCGGCCTTTACGCACCAGCGTTCTTCCCGAAACAGATCCGCGATCCGGCCTACGGCCTGGGCGCCACCTTTGGCATGAAGGAAGGTTTCTACACCGACCTGATGCTGTCGGTGATGCCGAAGAACCGTCCGGGCGATACCGACATGGCCTACGCCTTCATCAACCACTCCCTGGACCCGCTGGTGCAAGGCAAGATGGCTGAAGACATCTACAACGGCCCGGTCAACGCCAAGGCGATCATCTCCGCTGAAGCACGCAAGAGCCCGTACATCCTCACGCCGGAGCAGATTGCCGAGAAGGCGATCATGCACGACAACGCTTTCCTGGCGACTGTGCATGACCAATGGATTCGTCGTTACACGGAAATCTTTTCTTCCTGATCTGTAGGAGCGAGCGCGCTCGCGATGGACGTTAACGATGACGAGGGCTGCCTGAATGAATGAGGCGCCTTCAAGTCCTTCGCGAGCATGCTCGCTCCTACAGGGGTGGGGGTGACACCCCGCTTCCGTGTGTCATTGATCTTCCTTTGACGAGACCCTTTGCTATGGAACACCAACCTCTTGCCCATCCGGTGAGTGCCGCCCCCGTGCGCGCTGCCCGGGGTGTTTCACCCACGGCGCGCGCCTGGTTTTTCCTCTCGCCGTCGATGCTGTTTCTCGGCGTGCTGATCGCCGCGAGCCTCTTGGTACTGCGCATGAGCGTGGGCACCAAGGGCGCGGAGTGGTCCGGGTTCAGCCTGGCCAGTTACGCCCAGTTGCTGGAACCCTATTACCTCAAATCGCTGATGCTGACCCTGCGCCTGGCGCTGATCAGCGCGGTGATCGCAGTGATCCTGGCGATCCCGGTGGCCTACACCATGTCGCGCCTGACCTCGCCGTTCGTGCGACGGATCTTCCTTGCGGCGGTGTTGTTGCCATTGCTGGTCAACCTGTTGCTGCAAAGCTATGGCTGGCTGGTGATCCTCGGCCCTGGCGGCATGCTCAACCAGGCACTGATGGGCCTGGGCCTGATCAAGCGCCCGATCATGCTGCTCTACAATCAGAACGGCGTGTTGATGGGCCTGGTGCAAACCGCTTTCCCATTGGCCGTGTTGCCGATTGCCAGCGCCATGCGCGGCGTCGCCCGCAGCTACGAAGAAGCGGCCGCCACCCTGGGCGCCAGTCGCTTCCAGGTGTTTCGCCAGGTGGTACTGCCGATGAGCCTGCCGGGGATCATTACCGGTGCGACCCTGGTGTTCGCCTATAACGCCAGCAGTTTCGTGGTGCCCTTGCTGCTCGGTGGCCGGCGCGTGCCGATGCTGGCGGTGATGGTGCATGACCAGATCGCCCCGCTGATGAACTGGCCCGCCGCCTCCGCTGCCGGTGTGGTGCTGATCGTCACCACCCTCGCGATCATGACCCTGTCCGAATACATTACCGGCCGTCGTCGGCGCATGCTGGAGGCTTCGCAATGAGTACCCTGACCAAGAAGCGTCAGCTGTTGCCGGGTGATACCGGCAAGTTTGCCGGCATCCTCTCCGGCTTCATCCTGCTGCTGGCGGTACTGCCGATCCTGACCATGATCGTGATGTCGTTCAGCGGCGCGTCGAACCTCGACTTCCCGCCGAGCAGCTACAGCCTGCAATGGTACAAGGCCGCCTGGCACACTTTCGTGTCGCCGGACGCCAGTGACGTCCTGAGCCTCGGCCAAGCCATGAGCACCAGCCTGCTGGTGTCGTGCCTGACCATGATTTTCGCCACGATCATCGCGGTGCCGGCGGCCTACGCGCTGACCCGTTGCGAGTTCCGCGGCAAGGCCGTGGCACTGCAACTGATGTCGCTACCGCTGGTGTTCCCGATGGTGGTGCTGGGCCTGGCGTTGCTGCTGGTGTTCGACAGCCTGCCGTTCCACATGACCACCTCGCGCCTGGTGATCGCCCACGTGATCCTCGCATTGCCGTTCGTGGTGAAAAACTGCACGGCGGCGATGCTCTCCATCGGCAGCGAAGTCGAAGAGGCCGCGCAAATGCTCGGCGCTTCACCGCTGCGGGCGATTGTCGATGTGGTGGTGCCGTTGATGAAGTCGGGGATCCTGGCGGGCATGCTGCTGGCGTTCATCGTCTCGTTCAACGAATTCACCGTGACCTACTTCCTCTACACCATCGATGTGATGACCGTGCCGATCTGGATGTACAGCCGCACCGTGTCTTCGCTCGACCCAACCGTATTTTCGTTTGCCGTGCTGATCGTGCTGATCGACTTCGTCCTGATCTGGGCGCTGGAGAAGCTGGTTGGTGAAGGTGGCGTTTCGTTCTGATTTCTTGAGGTGATTCACATGTCTGGTCTGATTCTGGAAAACGTCGAGAAACATTACGGCTCGGCCTGCGCGGTAACGGATGTGAACCTGCATTTGCCCGAGGGCAAACTGGTGTGTTTCCTCGGCCCTTCGGGCTGCGGCAAGACCACCTTGCTGCGCATGATCGCCGGCCTTGAAACACTGACCGCCGGCGAGATCCGCCTGGACGGCGAAGACATCGGCAACACCCCGGCGCACCTGCGCAACTTCGGCATGGTGTTCCAGTCCCTGGCGCTGTTCCCGCACATGACCGTGGGCGAGAACATCGCCTATCCGCTGAAACTGCGTGGGGTCAGCAAGGCTGACCAGCAGGCGCGGGTGGTGGAGTTGCTGGAACTGATCCAGCTGCAACAGATGATCAATCGCCCGGTAGCCAAGCTGTCCGGCGGCCAACGCCAGCGTGTGGCGATTGCCCGGGCGATTGCCTCGCACCCGAAAATCCTCCTGCTCGACGAGCCGTTGTCGGCACTGGACGCCAAGCTGCGCGAGTCGATGCAGGTGGAAATCCGTCAACTGCAACAACGCTTGAACATCACCACCATCATGGTGACCCACGACCAGCGCGAGGCCATGACCATGGCCGATATCGTGGTCGTATTGGGTGAGCACAAGGTGCAGCAGGTGGGCACGCCGATCGAGATCTACCGGCACCCGGCCAACGAATTCGTCGCGGACTTCATCGGCTCGGGCAACATCTTCCCGGCCACGGTGCTGGGCAACGGCAAGGTCAGCTTGCCAGGCGGCGATGCGCTGCAAGTGCCGATCTGCAGCAGCATTGTGGTCGGTGAAAAGGTGAAGATGTTGATTCGCCCGGAAGACCTGCAACTGTCGGCTCCGCAGGCGACCGCGGGCAACCGCTTGCTGGGCAAGGTGACGTTCGTGCGGGATATCGGTGCGACCATCGAGACCACGGTGGAGTGTTCCGGAGTGTCGTTTACCGCGCTGAGCACGCCGTGTCAGGGCTTTGGCTTGAGCGTTGGGCATCCGGTGTCGGTGACCTTGCCGGTGGAGGCTTGCCGGGTACTTGGGGCCTGATCCGGATTTGATGTTGGCTTCACTGGCCTCATCGCGAGCAGGCTCGCTCCTACAATGGATCTGAGGTGTTCACGAATGTTGTGTTCACTGGAGATCAATTGTGGGAGTGAGCCTGCTCGCGATAGGGCCGGCACAACCCACACAAATTCTGGATCAAACTGACAACCGCAACCGCGCCAGATCCCTTAACGGTGGAGCCCCGAACAACCGGCTGTACTCCCGGCTGAACTGCGACGGACTTTCATACCCGACCCGATACCCCGCCGCCGAAGCCTCCAGCCCTTCGGCCAGCATCAACCGCCGTGCTTCCTGCAGGCGCAATTGCTTCTGATACTGCAACGGACTCATCGCCGTCATCGCCTTGAAACGGTGATGCAGCGTCGACACGCTCAGGTTCACTTCCTTGGCCAGATCATCGATGCGCAACGGCTGTTCGAAATTGCCGTTGAGCCATTTGATCGCCTGGCTGATGCGGTGGCTCTGACTGTTGGCGATGGCGATTTCGTACAGCCGATGTCCCTGTTTGCTGCGCAACAGTCGATAGAGAATCTCCCGGCGAATCAGCGGCGCGAGCATGGCGATGTCTTTTGGCGTGTCCAGCAACCGTGCCAGGCGCAGCACGGCGTCGAGCATCGCGGTGTCGAGTTTTTCGACATACAACCCGCGCCCGGTCGGCCGGGTGGGCACGCCGAGGGGCCCGGCGTCGGCGATCAGTGCAGTGATTTCAGTTGGGTCGATGTCCAGGCGCAAGGCCAGGATCGGTTCCTCGGGCGAGACATCCACCACCCGTCCACTGAGCGGCATCGAGACCGAGACCACCAGGTAGTTCAACGGGTCGTAATTGAAGTACTCGTTGGCCAACTGAACTTCCTTGCGCCCCTGGGCCATGATGCACAGCGCCGGTTGCGCGAGCACCGGGGCGAACTCGTGGGACTGGCTGTGGCGGGACATGAACAGCGAGCCGATGGCCGTGGCATAACTGCCATCTTCGGCGGTGTTGCGGCGGATGATGGCCGCCAGTTCCGCGCGCTGTTTTTCCATGTCGGTGTCCAGCGGGGCTTGAAAGTGATCGAGCGACGACATGCGAGGCATCCTCGGCAAGGCATGGAAGGAATGGAGCAGAGCATAAGTTTGTGCAAGCGGCAGCGGTAGACACATCCTGCCAGATGCTTGCCTGATTCTGCCCGGGGTCCACCGGCGGTGTAGCTACCAGAGCCATGTGCCTGAAAAACTTGCTTGAAACTCGTATGGCAGAACCGTGACAGGGTTTTACAGCTTGTTACAGGCTGGCGATGCAGTTTCGCAGGATTGTGCAACGCACCGGCAGGAATCGACTAACGAGACAGGCGCCTGCGCCCTTAACCTTTGATCCTGTCGCAGCCCGTCCCCCGGCTGCCACGCAACTCCCCGGGAGGGTTGAACATGTCCACGCAAATCCCCGTCAGTCATATGGCCTTCGTTCGAGCGCGCGCCGGGCGTTCGGCGGAACTCGGTGTGCGCCTCAGCGCCCTGATCGAACCGTCCCGCGCAGCGCCAGGCTGCCTGAGCTTTGCCTTGCAGCATTCGCAATGCGATCCGGAGTTGTGGCTGGTGTCCGGTTTCTGGAGCAATCAACAGGCCATGACCGCGTACTTCAGCACGCCTGCGATGGAGATTTTTGCCGAGCTGGTGCAGGAGCTGGTGGTCAACAGTCTGGATTTCCACACCTTCAAGGATGTCTCGGCGGCGCAGGCTCTCGGTCAGTCTGGACTGGCGGTACACAAACTGGCCGGTTGAGGGTTTAATGACGGCATTCTCAACCAGCCAGGATGCGCGACATGGCACGTAAAGCCTTTGAACACTTCGAAGCTGTTTCCGCTGTAGTACCGGGCGAGGGTGGTTACCACGCCGCTATCGCCGTCAAGGCGCTGGGTGGTTCCGGCGCCCCGCGTTTTCACAAAGTGCTGGAAGGGCAGATCTTCAAGACCGCTCACGAGGCCGATGATGCGGCCGCCAAGGAGCTGACCCGCCTCAAGGACGTCAAGGAAAACACCGACCTGCTCTGGTGATTCTCACCGTCCCGGGCGGTACATCTTGAACAACGCCTCAGGCCCCAGCTGGAAATAATCCGCCGGCCCGCCGCCGCGCAGAATCGGTTCTGCCGCGGCGGTGTCGTACACCCCGTCTTTCAAAAGCCACTTGGCGATATGCACGGCGACCACTTCGCCGAGGATCAGCCAGCTCGGCACCACATTGCCGTCCGCCCGTTGCAACTGGATGATCTGCGTGACCCTGCACTCGAAGGACACCGGGCTCTCGGCCACCCGCGGCACCTGAATGACCTTCGAGGCAGCGGTCGTCAGCCCGGCGAGTTCGAACTCGTTGACCTCAGGTTTGACCATGGCGCTGCTCTGGTTCATCTGCTCGGCCAGCGGCCGGGTGGCCAGGTTCCAGGCGAACTCGCCGGTCTGTTCGATGTTGTTCAGGCTGTCTTTGCGCCCGACGCTGGAAAACCCAATGATCGGCGGGATGTAGTTGAAGGCGTTGAAGAAACTGTAGGGCGCCAGGTTCAAGCGGCCCTCGGCATCCTGTGAAGAGATCCAGCCGATGGGGCGCGGGCCGACGATGGCGTTGAATGGATCGTGGGGCAGGCCGTGGCCGTTGGCGGGTTCGTAGAAGTGGATGGCGTCGGGCATGGGGATTTCCAGAACTTGCGGGAGACGTTCATGGTGCAAGCATGCGCCGCAGATTTCCAGTCAGATGAAGATCACTGTAGGAGCGAGCTTGCTCGCGATAAACCTGAGAGCGCCGCGGGGCACCTGCCAACCAACGTTATCGTTGACGACCATCGCGAGCGAGCTCGCTCCTACAGGGTTTTGAGGTCGAGCTGTGAATTTCCCTCCACGATCAGCCGATAGCTTCAGCGCTACCGGTTTTGTCGAAACCGTCCGAGGCATAGGTGCCCGAGTGGCTGCGTTCGATGGCGGCGCTGGCATCGGAGCCGAAAGAGGCCGAGCCGGTTTTGTCGTAACCATCGGCTGCAAAGGTATTGGCAGCCAGCAAGGAAAGGGTCAGAGCAAGGATCAATCGGATATTCATGACAGGTACTCCAGGTACGTTCGCTTTGGATACGTTCAGGCACTCTTTCGAGACCTGTAACGGATATACGTGCGTCCTGTCGATAGGGATGCACTCAGCAGCAGGCTGCTGCCGGTGCATTAACCGATGATTATCCTGGTGGAGGCGCAGACGAACGGTGCCCTTCGCGAGTTCGTTCGCGAAGGGCCTTGGTGCTCACCGTTGCGGTGAGCGTCGATTGGCGATCAGTCCGTCACGATCCGCGAATGCTTGCGGGTGTCTTTCATGGTGACGTACACCAGCAACGACACGGCGATGCACGCGGTCACGTACCAGTAGTAACCCGTTTCCATGCCGATGCTCTTGAACCACAGCGCGATGTATTCAGCGGTGCCGCCGAAGATCGAGACGGTCAGTGCGTACGGCAGGCCCACGCCCAGGGCGCGGATTTCGGTCGGGAACAGTTCGGCTTTCACCACGGCGTTGATAGAGGTGTAGCCGCTGACGATGATCAGCGCCGCCATGATCAGGAAGAACGCGCCCCACCAGGTCGTAATGGTGTGCAGGGTGGTGAGGATCGGTACGGTGAACAGCGTGCCCAGAATGCCGAAGGCAATCAGGATCGGCCGACGACCGATTTTATCCGACAGCCCGCCGATGATCGGTTGCAGGCACATGAACAGGAACAACGTGGCGGCGGAAATGGTGGTGGAGTCGGAAATGCTCATGCCGACGGTATTCACCAGGTATTTCTGCATGTAGGTGGTGTAGGTGTAGAATGCCAGCGTACCGCCCATGGTCAGGCCGACCACGGTCATCAGTTCCTTGGGGTGGCGCATCAAGGTGCGCATCGCGCTTTCCTTGGCTTTTTCTTTCTTGGTGAACGACTCGGTTTCTTCCATGCCGCGACGCAGGTACAGCGCAACCACGGCACACAGCGCGCCGATGGCGAACGGGATGCGCCAGCCCCAGGCGTACAGCTGCTCGGTGGTCAGGAAGTTCTGCAGGACAATCAGCACCGCCAAAGCGATGAGCTGGCCGGAGATCAGTGTCACGTACTGGAAGCTGGAGTAGAAGCCGCGACGTTCCTTGGTCGCCATCTCGCTGAGGTAAGTGGCGGAGGTGCCGTATTCGCCACCCACCGACAGGCCTTGCAGCAAGCGCGCGAACACCAGCAGGATCGGCGCGCCGATGCCGATGACTTCATAGCTCGGGCTCAGGGCGATCAGCAGCGAGCCGAAGCACATCAGGTACACCGAGGCCATCAGGGCCTTTTTGCGCCCGACCTTGTCGGCATACAGACCCATCAGCCAGCCACCGATCGGACGCATCAGGAAGCCCACGGCGAAGATCGCGGCGGTGTTGAGCAATTGGGCGGTGGTGTCGCCTTTGGGGAAGAAGGTCTTGGCGAAATACAGGGAGAAGGCGGCGTAGACGTACCAGTCATACCACTCGACCATGTTGCCGACAGAACCGCTGAAAATCGATTTGATGCGACTGGCGGTGGTTCTTTCTTTAGCCGGCGTGGCAGCCGACCCAAGGGGCAGGGCGTTGGAGTTATCCATTGAAGGATCCTTCATTTAATTGTTTTTGTGGAGCGCGATTAAACGCAGCCTGCCAGGGCTATAGCAGGAGCTGTGCCAACGGGGAGAGGGCCGGTTTAGAGGGGTGATGACGTTTCGTTGAGCGGAAATCCGCTTATCTGTGGTTGGTGGTGAGCGGAAAATTGCTCAAGTGTTGCTGTGGTTGTACCGGCCTCATCGCGAGCAGGCTCACTCCTACAATGGATCGGCGTACATCAAACCACTGTAGGAGTGAGCCTGCTCGCGATGAGGCCAGAGCAGACGCCACAAAAATCAGGCCTCGGGCAAAAACATCTCCCGACTCAACCCATGCCGCTGCATCTTTTCATTGAAGGTCCGGCGCGGCAGTTGCAGTTCTTCGAGCACCGCTTTCACATCGCCCTTGTGCCGGGTCAATGCCGCACGCAGGCATTGCGCCTCGAACGCTTCCTGCTGAGCCGCCAGTGACTGGCCGGGCTCGATGCCCAAGGGCTCCGGTTCACCGAGCCCCAATACCTGACGCTCGGCGACGTTCGCCAGTTCGCGCACGTTGCCCGGCCAGTCATGGCTCAGCAGGTGGCTCAACTGCGCACCGCTCAACGGTGGAAATTTGCGTCCCAGGCGTTCGGCGGCGTTTTGCGCAAAGGATTCGAACAGCAGGGGTATGTCTTCACGGCGTTCGCGCAACGGCGGCAAGCGCAACTCGGCAACGTTCAAGCGATAGGCCAGGTCTTCGCGAAAACGTCCGGCCCGCGCTTCGTCGAGCAGGTCCGGTTTGGTCGCGGCAATGATGCGCAGATCCACGCGGATACTCTGGTTCGAGCCCAGTCGTTCAAGCTTTTGCTCCTGCAACACCCGCAGCAGTTTCACTTGCTGGGCCAGCGGCATGCTTTCGATTTCATCGAGAAACAGCGTGCCGCCGTCGGCGTACTCGAGTTTGCCGATGCGCTTGCCGGACGCCCCAGTGAACGCGCCGCTCTCGTGGCCGAACAGCTCGGCCTCGAACAATTGCTCGGGGATGGCCGCGCAGTTGAGCGCGACAAAGGGCTTGTCGGCCCGCGGCCCGAAGTCATGCAGGCAACGCGCGACCAGCTCCTTGCCGCTACCGGTTTCGCCGCGAATCAGCACGTTGACCGGCAGTGCTGCCAGGTCCAGAACTTGCCGACGCAGGGTCTGCAAACCCCGGGACACGCCGAGCAGCGTGGCATCCAGTTTGGCGCGGTTGTCCGCCTGCTCGTGCAGCGCGCGGTTTTCCAGCACCAGCCGGCGTTTGTCGAGGGCGCGGCGCAGGCTGCCGAGCAGGGTTTCCGGGCTGAAGGGTTTTTCCAGGAAGTCGTAGGCACCGTCGCGCATGGCTTCGACGGCCATCGGTACATCGCCGTGGCCGGTCAGCAGGATTACCGGCAAATCGGCATCCCGGCGTTGCACCTCGGCCAGCAGTTCCAGGCCGGTCATGCCGGGCATGCGCACATCGCTGAGAATCACCCCGGCAAAATGCCTGGGCAATTGCGCCAGGCATTCATCGGCGCGACTGAACAGCTGTACCTCGAAACCCGACAGGCTCAACCATTGCTCGACGGCACTGCGGATGCTGCTTTCGTCGTCGACCACGATCACTGAGTTCAGCATGGTTCATGCACCGCCAGGTCGATGGGCAAGGTCAGGGTAAACACCGCCCCTTTGTCATGATTTTCGGCACTCAATCGCCCGCCGGACTCGTGAACGATGGCGAATGACACCGCCAGCCCGATGCCCAGGCCTTCGCCCACCGGTTTGGTGGTGAAGAACGGATCGAAGACCTTGGGCAGGTTCTCTTCGGCGATACCGCCACCGTTGTCGATCACGCTCAGGCGCCACAATTGTTCGTCAGCTTCGAGGCGGATTTCCAGGCGTTTGCAGGGTTTATCCTGCATGGCATCGAGGGCGTTGCGCAGCAGATTGATCAGCACTTGTTCCAGGCGAATCGCATCGCCACGCACCCAGGCCGGGCGGGTCAGGTGCAGCACCGTGCTGACCTGTTCGTCGCGCAGCCGGGTGTCGAGCAGTTGCAGCGACTGGTCCACCACCGCCGCCAGGTCCAGGCGTTCGCGTAAACCGCTGGGGCTCTTGCGGGCGAAGGTTTTCAGGTGGCCGGTGAGGGCGGCCATGCGTGTGAGCATTTCATCCACCGGTTTGAGCGCCTTGTAGGCGTCGTCGACCCGGCCATGGTCGAGCAGCAGGCGCAAGGTAGCCAGCTGCATGCGCTGGGCGGTGAGTGGCTGGTTGATCTCATGGGCCAGGGCGGCGGACATCTGCCCCAGCGCCGCGAGTTTGGCCGATTGCACCAAGCCTTCCTGAGCGGTGCGCAAGTCGCGGGTGCGCTCTTCCACCAGTCGTTCGAGCTCTTCACGACTGCGCTGACGCAGTTTGGCCAGGCGCCAGCGTTGATTGAGAAACAGCAGCAGGAACACCAGCGTCAGCCATAGCCCGGCCGCGGCGAGGGCGGCGTTGCGGCTGTCTTCGAAGGCGACCTGCGGGCGCCGCAGCAGGTGCAGGGTCCAGCCCTCGGTAGTCAGCGGCAGGGATTCCCACAGGTAATCCGCCTTGCCGTCCGGGCCATCGACCCGCGCCAGGTCACTGTTGTCGTCGAAGCGCCGCAACGATTGAAACTCAAGCGGTGTCAGCGGCTGCTTGTCGTACTGGCGAGTGGTCTTGAGTTCGGCATGATCGCTGTCGCTCAGCGGCTTGAGCAGGCGATAGCGCCAGCCCGGCTGGTTGGCGATGAAGATGATTCCGCGGGCATCGCTGACCAACAAGGTGTCGCTGCCCTGACGCCACTCGCGTTCCAGTTCGGGGAATTCCAGCTTTACCACCATGGCGCCGAGGAACTGGCCATCGTCATCGCTGACCGCGCTGGAGAGGAAGTAGCCGGGAATCCCGCTGGTCACCCCCACGGCGTAGAAGCGCCCGGTGCCCTGGGTGCGGGTCTGATTGAAATAGGGACGGAAACCGTAGTTGTGGCCGACATAACTGCTGGGCAAACGCCAGTTGCTCGCTGCTACGGCAAGGCCGGTGCGATCGAGCAGTTCCAGGGTCGAGGATTGGGCGGCACCGTTGATCTTTTCCAGTTTTCGGTTCAGGGCATCCTGTTGCTCGGGGCTCACCGCCCCCTTGAGCGCCGAGCGCAGCTCCGGGTCCAGCGCCAGCACGGCGGGCAGGGCGCGGTAACGTTCGATCAGGGTATGCAGGGACGTGGCATACAGCGCCAGTTGCTGATTGGCGCGCGCTGCGTCTTCGACCATTGACTGGCGCACGGTGTGGCGCATGGCCAGAGTCGCGGCGATGGCGGCACCGGCGATGATCAATAGGGTGTAGAGCGCCAGGCGCAGGGGTCGGGAGGTCGTCAACATGCAGTGAACAACAGGCAAAAATGGGGGAAGGCACCATAGCATGCGAAGGACGCTCTTCTCTCGCCGGAGTACAGTTATCCGGCCGAAAAAAAACCGGTCTGTCGTTGCCGACAAACCGGTTTATTCAGCGGAGCTGAGTGCCGTTTACTGCACTTCCACCGCCAGGCTTTCACTGATCTTTTTCTGCCAGATGGCAGGACCGGTGATGTGTACCGACTCGCCCTTGCTGTCGACCGCAACGGTCACAGGCATGTCTTTTACGTCGAACTCGTAGATCGCTTCCATGCCCAGTTCGGCGAAAGCGACAACGCGGGATTTCTTGATCGCTTGCGCCACCAGGTAAGCCGCGCCACCGACAGCCATCAGATAAACGGCTTTGTGGTCCTTGATCGCTTCGATCGCGGTAGGGCCGCGCTCGGATTTGCCGATCATGCCCAGCAGGCCGGTTTGCTCGAGGATCTGACGGGTGAACTTGTCCATCCGCGTCGCGGTGGTCGGGCCAGCCGGGCCAACCACTTCTTCGCGCACCGGATCAACCGGGCCGACGTAGTAGATGAAGCGACCCTTGAGGTCCACCGGCAGGGTTTCACCCTTGTTCAGCATCTCGACCATGCGCTTGTGCGCAGCGTCGCGACCGGTGAGCATCTTGCCGTTGAGCAGGACGGTCTCGCCCGGCTTCCAGCTCTGCACGTCTTCCGGGGTCAGGGTGTCGAGGTTGACGCGACGAGCCGACGGGCCGGCTTCCCAGACGATTTCCGGGTAGGCGTCCAAAGGTGGCGCTTCCTGGGCAACCGGGCCGGAACCGTCGAGCACGAAGTGCGTGTGACGGGTGGCGGCGCAGTTCGGGATCATGCACACCGGCAGCGAAGCGGCGTGGGTCGGGTAATCCATGATCTTCACGTCGAGCACAGTGGTCAGGCCACCGAGGCCCTGGGCGCCGATGCCCAGCTGGTTGACCTTCTCGAACAGCTCCAGGCGCATTTCTTCGATGCGGTTCTGCGGGCCACGGGCTTTGAGCTCGTGAATGTCGATGGATTCCATCAACACTTCCTTGGCCATCACCGCGGCTTTCTCGGCGGTGCCGCCGATGCCGATGCCGAGCATGCCTGGTGGGCACCAGCCGGCGCCCATTTCCGGGACGGTTTTCAGAACCCAGTCGACGATCGAGTCTGACGGGTTGAGCATGGCCATCTTCGACTTGTTCTCGGAACCGCCGCCCTTGGCCGCCACGTCCACTTCCACGGTGTTACCCGGAACGATGGAGTAGTGGATGACTGCCGGGGTGTTGTCCTTGGTGTTCTTGCGAGCGCCCGCCGGGTCGGCGAGGATCGAAGCACGCAGGACGTTTTCCGGCAGGTTGTAGGCGCGACGAACGCCTTCGTTGATCATGTCGTCCAGGCTCATGGTGGCGCCATCCCAGCGCACGTCCATGCCCACGCGGACAAACACGGTCACGATGCCGGTGTCCTGGCAAATCGGGCGGTGGCCGGTGGCGCACATGCGCGAGTTGATCAGGATCTGTGCCATCGAGTCGCGGGCCGCTGGCGATTCTTCGCGCAGGTAGGCCTCGTGCATCGCCTGGATGAAATCCACGGGGTGGTAGTAGGAAATGAACTGCAGGGCGTCGGCAACGCTCTGAATCAGGTCGTCTTGCTTGATCACGGTCATGAGTCGCGCTCCTCTAAAAGACGGGAACATTCAATAAGGTGCTTGCAGCTTGGGTGCATCGGTCGGTTGCAAGCACCTTTCAAGGCACGCCGGGGAAGCTGGCGCGACGCTAAAAAGGCGCGGCAGTATACCGCGCCTCGCGGACAGGCACACCCGCCGGCAGTCAATCGTTGGTCGCATAGGGCGATCCCGAAAATTGAATGGTCATTTATCGGCCACGCCACTAAAGTGACATCCGGTCTGTAGAGTAGGACGCTCTGTCAGTCTCCTTTCATCTGGTGAGTCACGATTGACCCATAACGCCATCCAGCGCCTGTTGCTCAAACGTTTCGCCCTCGCGGCCGGCACCTACGCCCTGGCATTGCTGTTGCTGTGGCTGGCGTTTTTTACCGGTCACTACAATGCACCGCTTTCCAGTGTCGTCATCGGCAGCGCACTGGTGGTGATCAGCCAGGCTATCCTGTTCGCGGTGTTCTACAGCGGCTGTAACCTGCGCTTCGCCGACTCCAGCCTGACCGAGGCACAAGTGCTGCTGGGGCTGGGCTGGCAAACCTGGCTGATCGCCCATCTGGACGAAGCCCGGGGCGCCTTTTTGGTGTTTTACGTGCTGATTCTGTTGTTCGGCCTGTTCCATCTGTCACGCCGGTCTTTAGTGCGATGCGCGCTGCCGGTGTTTTTCAGTTTCAGTGCGATCACGCTGTGGGAGGGCTACCACTTCCAGCTGCCTGACCCGGCCATGGCAGTGTTGCAGGTCTGTGTGCTGTTCATCGTGCTGGTGTGGCTGGTGCTGTATGCCCGCTATGTGCAGGCTTCGCGACAGCGTATGCGCCAGCGGCGTTTTGCTTTGCAGGCGCACCAGGACACGTTGCGCGGGATGATGCGCCAACTTGAAGACCTGGTGGCCACCGACGAGCTCACGGGCCTGTTCAATCGTCGGCATTTCCTGCGCCTGGCGTCCCGTGAACTGAACGCCATGGACGCCGGTGTCGTGCATGGCCTGGCGCTGATCGACCTTGACCATTTCAAGCGCATCAACGACCTGCACGGCCATGCCGCTGGCGATCAGGTGCTGCAAGCCTTTGCCGGCGTTGCCAGCGCGTGCCTGCGCGACGGTGATGTTCTGGCCCGCTACGGCGGTGAAGAGTTCGTGGTACTGCTGCCCGATTGCGATGCCGACAGTTTGACTTCGTGCTGCGAACGGCTGCGCATCGCGTTCACCGATGTCGAGTTGATTGGTCTGAATGTACGCAGTCTCAGCCTGTCCGCCGGCATGACCCTGCTGGAACTGGGCGACGACCTCGATGATGCCCTGCAACGGGCCGATCAGGCGCTTTATCGCGCCAAGCGTGACGGCCGCAACCGGTGCGCGGCAGCGTGGGAGAACGTCGATGCCTGAGCTGCGGGTCGGCGAGCGTCATTGGTCGGTGGCGGCGGGGAGCAATCTGCTCGACGCGCTGAACCAGAACGGCGTACCAGTGCCTTACAGTTGCCGCGCCGGCAGTTGCCATGCCTGCCTGGTGCAGTGTGTGCGGGGGCTGCCGAGCGACAGCCGCCCGGATGCCCTGAGTGCCCGGCAGCGTGAACAAGGCTGGCGCCTGGCGTGCCAGTGCCAGGTGGTCGAGGACTTGCAGGTGCACGCCTTCGACCCGCAAACCGATGGCCGACCCGCCGAAGTCGCGGCGATCGATTGGCTGAGCACCACGGTGCTGCGCTTGCGGGTAATCCCCCAGCGGCCGTTGCGCTACAGCGCCGGTCAGCATCTGGTGTTGTGGGCAGGTAGCGTGGCGCGGCCGTATTCGCTCGCCAGCCTGCCGCAAGAAGACCGTTTTCTGGAGTTTCATCTCGATTGCCGCAAGCCCGGGGAATTCAGCGATGCCGCCAGGCAATTGCGCATCGGCGATCCGATCCGTCTCGGTGAACTGCGCGGCGGTGCCTTGCACTACGACCCTGACTGGCACGCCCGGCCGCTGTGGTTGATGGCGGCCGGCACCGGGTTGGGACCGTTGTTTGGTGTATTGCGCGAAGCACTGCGCCAGGATCATCAGGGCCCCATCCGCGTCATACACCTGGCCCATGATGCCGATGAGCACTACCTGGCCAAGCCCCTGCAAGCCATGGCCGCCAGCCGTCCGAACCTGAGTGTCGAACTGTGGACCCCGGCCGAGTTACCCGCGGCTTTGGCGCAACTGCGGCTTGTTTCCCGGCAAACCCTGGCCTTACTCTGCGGAGCCCCCGACAGCGTCGACGCCTTTGCCCGGCGCCTGTACCTGGCGGGATTGCCGCGCAATCAACTGCTGGCCGATGTGTTCCTGCCCCGTGGTTGAGCGCTGACTTTTCAGACGCGAGACCTGCCATGACCGATGCCATCCAGATTGAACGCGAACGCGGCCTGTTGACCCTGCGCCTGAATCGCCCGGACAAGAAAAACGCCCTGACCCGCGCCATGTACAGTCACTTGGCCGAGGCGTTGCAAAAAGCCGACAGCGACCCCGAGATCAATGCCGTACTGATCACCGGTTCGGCCGAATGCTTCACTGCCGGCAACGACATCGCTGATTTCATCCAGCAACCGCCAAGCGGCCTCGACAGCCCGGTATTCCGGTTCATGCTCAACCTGCTCGAATGCCGTAAACCGGTGATCGCCGCCGTGGCCGGAGCGGCGGTGGGCATTGGCACAACGATGTTGCTGCATTGCGACCTGGTCTACGTGGCCCGCGATGCCCGCTTGCGCATGCCGTTCGTCAATCTTGGCCTATGCCCGGAGTTCGGCTCCAGCCTGATCCTGCCACGCTTGCTTGGGCAGGCCAAAGCGGCGGAGTTGTTGCTGCTCGGTGAGGGTTTCAATGGTGAGCAGGCCGCAGCGTGGGGCATTGCGTCCGAAGCGCTGGGCAGTGGCGAAGAAGCCTTGGTCAAGGCGCGGGAGATGGCGCTGCGCTTCGAGTCGCTGCCGCCGGAAGCGGTGCGCATCAGCAAGCAATTGATGAAGGCGCCGGACCGGGAGTTGGTGCGCAAGGTGATTGAAGAGGAGGGGGCGTTGTTTACCCAGCGGCTGCGTTCGCCGGAGGCGCTGGCGGCGTTGACGGGGTTTATCAAGCGGCATTGAGTCTTCGCTGACTGGGCCGGCCCCATCGCGAGCAGGCTCGCTCCCACAATGGCCAGCGTTTTCAGCAAATTATAGGATCACCACAAGTCCCCTGTGGGAGCGAGCCTGCTCGCGATGAGGCCGGCCTGGACAACACAACTATCGGATCAGAATGCAAAAAGCCCCGCCATTCACATGGCGGGGCTTTTGTTTTTCAGCGACCGGTCACTCAGACCATCGGATCGCCAACGTGCAGGATCTTCATGCCGTTGGTGCCACCGGTGGTGTGGTAGCTGTCGCCCTTGGTGAGGATGACCCAGTCGCCCTTCTGTACTACGCCGCGCTTGACCAGCTCGTCGATCGCCTTCTGGCTGACTTCGTTCGGCGCCAGGGACGCCGGGTCGAACGGGATGGTGTAAACGCCACGGAACATTGCCGCGCGGGCCTGGGCTTCGCGGTGTGGGGTGAACGCGTAGATCGGCACCGAGGAACGGATGCGCGACATGATCAGCGGGGTGTAGCCACTTTCGGTCAGGGCGATGATCGCCTTCACGCCCGGGAAGTGGTTGGCGGTGTACATGGTCGCCAGTGCGATGCTTTCGTCGCAGCGCTCGAACTCTTTGCCGATGCGGTGGCTGGAGGTCTTGCTGGTCGGGTGCTTTTCGGCGCCGACGCAGATACGCGCCATGGCCTGAACGGCTTCCAGCGGGTACAGGCCTGCGGCACTTTCGGCCGAGAGCATCACGGCGTCGGTGTAGTCGAGCACGGCGTTGGCTACGTCGGACACTTCGGCGCGGGTCGGCATCGGGTTCTGGATCATCGACTCCATCATCTGGGTCGCGACGATCACAGCCTTGTTGTGGCGGCGTGCGTGCAGAATGATTTTCTTCTGGATGCCCACCAGCTCGGCATCGCCGATTTCCACGCCCAGGTCACCACGGGCAACCATCACCGCGTCGGATGCCTTGATCAGGCCGTCGAGGGTTTCGTCGTCGGCCACGGCTTCAGCGCGTTCGATCTTCGCCACCAGCCAGGCAGTGCCGCCGGCTTCGTCGCGCAGTTGACGGGCGTATTCCATGTCGGCGGCGTCACGCGGGAAGGAGACCGCGAGGTAGTCGACTTCCATTTCCGCGGCGAGCTTGATGTCCGCCTTGTCTTTTTCAGTCAGGGCCGGAGCAGTCAGGCCGCCACCGCGACGGTTGATGCCTTTGTGGTCCGACAGCGGGCCGCCGATGGTCACGGTGCAGTTCAGTTCGGTGGCCGTGGCGGTATCGACGCGCATCACCACGCGACCGTCGTCGAGCAGCAGCTCGTCGCCCACGCCGCAGTCCTTGACCAGGTCCGGGTAGTCGATGCCGACCACTTGCTGGTTGCCTTCGGTCAGAGGATGGCTGGTGGAGAAGGTGAATTGATCACCGATCTTCAGCTCGATCTTCTTGTTGGCGAATTTCGCGATACGGATTTTCGGGCCTTGCAGGTCACCCAGCAGGGCGACGAAGCGGCCGTGCTTGGCAGCGAGGTCACGGACCAGCTTCGCGCGAGCCTTGTGCTCGTCGGGAGTGCCGTGGGAGAAGTTCAGGCGGGCGACGTCCAGGCCAGCCAGAATCAGCTGTTCGAGAACTTCCGGCGAGTTACTGGCCGGGCCAAGGGTGGCGACGATTTTGGTACGACGGACGGACATGCAAAGACTCCTGAGTTCAAGCGCTGAGTGAGGCTACTATGCTCCGAAGGTGTAGTCATTGTTCGTTTGCACTACTTTTTCGTGAAGAGCTTGGTTTTAAGGAAGAACCAGATATTGCCCTGGCCTCTGTAGGAGCGAGCCTGCTCGCGAAGAGCTCAAGGACGACGCGGTTACTCAGAAAGTACGCATAATCGTTGACGTCCATCGCGAGCAGGCTCGCTCCTACAACAACGGTCCGCAGTGCCTTGATTGAACCCTGCAACTTTGCGTCCCGGCAGCCTGAAGATTTCCGACCATGGGTCGATACAGCGTTCAAGACAGGAGATTTCCCCATGCGTTTCGTTCTCATTGCCGCCCTTGCCATCAGCGTCCTCAGCGTCACGGGCTGCACCCGTTGGTCGATGAACCATCATTTGAACAATGCCTACAGCGCCTACGACCGGGGCAATTGCGAGCAGGTGATGCTCGAGCTGTCCAAGGTCGAGCGCGACAGCCGCGCGCGGCCTTACGTGTGGCCGGAAGTGTCGATGATGCGCGGCCTGTGTCTGGAGCGGCAGAAGATGTACATCGATGCGGTCCAGACGTATCAGTTCATCATGGCGTCCTATCCCCAGAGCGAATATGCCTACCGCGCCCGTGCCCGCATCGAAACCCTGCAGAGCCTGGGCCACTACCCGACGCGCAGTGCCGCAGCGGCAAAACCGGCGCAGTTCTGACGGCCGTAATCCTCTGATCGCTGGCTCACCGGAGGTGGTGAGCTATAGTCCAGGGAACCGGTTTTAGAGCCTTGCCTCTGAGCCGGGGCAACACCTGCGACCGGCACAAGCAGGACTCAGCGCTGTCAGGACTGGCGCACCGGAAGCGGGGAGAGCGGGCAAGACTTATGCATACCCGTTCCGAAGCAGTAGTGCGGCTCTGCTTAAGAGCCTTGCATAGCGAAATTGCACATGTTCACCGACCGCCGAATCGAGCGGCATCAACTGCCGTACTTCCTGAAAGTGTTCAACGGCATCACCGGCAAACCCATCGGCTACCTGGGCAATGTCTCCGAAGACGGGCTGATGTTGATCAGCCTGCTGCCGATGATGATCGGCGCGGACTTCAACCTGCGCCTGAAAATTCCCGCCAGCGAAGGTGGCCAGCGGATCATCGACCTGCAGGCCTGTTGCCTGTGGTGCCATGAAGACGCGACCCCCCAACATTACGACGCCGGGTTCAGCCTGCAACGGGCACCACCGGAATATGGGCAACTGGTGGAGGCGTTGAAGCAATATTTCAGTTTTCTGCCGTTGCCGGCTTCGGCCTGAGATCACTGGGAAGCCACCTGTGAGGGATTGCTCAGGTTCAGAGTCCGGTTCTTTTCCAGCCCAGGTACCGGGTCACCAGCTCTGCCCCCAACTCGCCGGGCCGTGCATCCATCACCAACACGCCATGAGCGTTCAAGCGCTCATGGAGCTCGGCGCGTGCATTGAGGTAGTCCACGGTCCCGCAATAGGCCAGCGCTTCGGGCAAAGTCTGCACCGGTGACTGACGCAGGGTGTCAAGAACGCCTTCACGCAAGCTCGCGACCAGCACCTGATGCCGCTGGCTCAGGCGGTTGACAGCCGAGAGCAGTCCATCGTCATCCTCTTCGCGCAGGTTGGTCACCAGCACCACCAGGGCCCGGCGTTTTTGCCGTGCCAGCAGTTGCGTGGCCGCGGCCTGATAGTCGGCACTGCGTTGGCTGCTGTTCAAGTCATAGACGGTATTGAGCAGGGTGTTGAGGTGGCTGGTGCCTTTTACCGGCGCGAGGTAGCGCGGCTGTTCGCTGGCAAAGGTGCTCAAGCCGACCGCATCGCCCTGACGTAGCGCCACGTAGCTGAGCAACAGGCAAGCGTTGAGAGCGTGATCGAAGTGCGACAGTTCATCATCCTGGCTGCGCATGTGCCGGCCGCAGTCGAGCATGAAGATGATCTGCTGGTCGCGCTCGTCCTGATACTCCCGGGCAATCGGCGTGCGCTGGCGGGCGGTGGCTTTCCAGTCGATCTGGCGCAGGCTGTCGCCCTCGCGAAACTCGCGCAATTGATGGAATTCCAGGCCCAGGCCCCGTCGTTGTTTACGACGGACGCCAAGCTGGCTGAGCCAGTTGTCCACCGCGAGTAACTGTCCGTCATACAAACGGGCGAAGTCAGGGTAGACGCGGGTGGCGTCGGGCAGGTCGAGCAAACGTCTGTCCGACCAGAGCCCAAAGGGGCTGGGCAGGTCGATTTCGCAGCGTTCGATGCTGAAGTGGCCGCGCTTGAGCGGGCGCAGGCGATAACCCGCCAGGCTGTGCTGGTCGGGTTGCAACTCGACCGTCAACGGCAGGTTTTCGAAGTCCAGGCCCGGTGGTACATGGTCGAAGACTTGGACCTTCAGCGGTTGCGCAAAGTCATGTTCGAGCGTCAGTTGCACCTCGCTCCATCGACCCAACGCCAGGCTACCGGGTATCTGGCGTATCAGTCGGGGTGAGGACAAGCGCTTCACCCGCACCGCATCCAGCAGTGCCAGGGCCAGCAGCGCCAGGAGCAACCCCCAGTTGATCGCCATGAGATTTGCCGGAACCGCGAACTCCAATGCCCGCAAAGTGCCCGACACAATGGTGCAGGCCAACAGGATCAACAGCCAGGCGAGCATCAGGCGCGAGGGTTTCACAGGCGCGGCGCCGGCACTTGGTCGAGCATCTGCTTGAGCACCTGATCGACATCCAGGCCCTCGATGTCCAGCTCCGGTGCGATACGCACACGATGGCGCAGCACGGCCAGGGCGCAGCCTTTGATGTCATCCGGAATCACGAACTCACCGCCGCGCAGCAGCGCACGAGCCCGGGCACATCGCACCAGCGCGATGGATGCGCGTGGGCCGGCGCCGAGGATCAAGCCGGGCCAGTTGCGGGTGGAACGGGCCAGGCGCACGGCGTAATCGAGCACCTGATCGTCCAGGGCCAGGTCGCTGGCGATGCGTTGCAGGACCAGTACATCCCGGGCCTGCAACAACGTGCGCATCGGCTGGACATCAAGCATGTCGGCCCGGGTCGAGCGGCTGACCTGTCGCACCATGTCCAGCTCTTGCCCGGCGTCGGGGTAGTCCATGCGCACCTTGAGCATGAAGCGGTCCAGTTCAGCCTCCGGCAATGGGTAAGTGCCTTCCTGTTCGATCGGATTTTGCGTGGCGAGCACCATGAACGGTTGCGCAATCGCCAATGGCCGTCCTTCGAGGGTGACTTGCCGTTCCTGCATGGCTTCGAGCAGCGCGGCCTGGGTTTTCGCCGGGGCACGGTTGATCTCGTCGGCCAGCAGAAGGTTAGTGAACAATGGCCCCTTGCGCAGTTTGAATTGCTCGGTCTGCAAGTCATACACGGCATGCCCGGTGACGTCGCTGGGCATCAGGTCCGGGGTGAACTGGATGCGCGCGAACTCACCACCGAAGCAGCGTGCGAGGGCACGGACCAACAGGGTCTTGCCCAGCCCCGGTACGCCTTCGAGCAACACGTGGCCGCCGGCGATCAGTGCCGTCAGGACGTCGTCGATCACGCTGTCCTGGCCAATCACCGCTTTTTGCAGTTCTTTACGTACGGCCCGTGCCAGATGGCCGGCACGTTGACGCTGTTGAGCGGCATGGCTCGGTGCGCCGGGCTCTATCGGTTGACTCATGGGTTCCGGAGCCTTGTTAACAGTTACATTTGTTTTATCTTCCATAAATCAGTCACTTATCCAATCTAACTTTTTCTCACGTATTTTTTACGCGTGGAACGAGTGAGTGACTGCCAATCTGCCTCATTGCAATTCCATGGCAACCCATCACTTGAGCGTTCGTCAGAAGTGGAGGTTAGTCTACGACGGTCAGAGGGCACGCGATTTCAGAATCGATTACGTAACCGAAGAAAATCCAGTTTAAGAACCCAACAACAGAACAGCAAAGGTCGAAGAAGGGCCGAAAAACCACGCAATGTGGTGAGTAGCTTCTCCGATGGTGGTCGAGCCTGAGTTCAGGCCAGCTGAAAATCCGACTTTTTCAACAGCACCGGCCGAAAGCTGCCGACCATCAAGGGCTGCTACCGACCCAGGCTGTGTGAAAACGCCTGCGATTGTCTAATCTTCTGATCGTCTAGATCGTGGCGGGGACGATCATGAAGCGTTTCATTGAAGGTGAGGCTCGGACGCAAGTCACGTTGCTGCCGGAGTGCCTGGACGATTACGTTGCCGAAGAAAATCCAGTGCGAGTGGTCGACGTTTTCGTTGATGAACTCGACCTGGGTGCACTTGGTTTTGAGGGCGTCGATCCTGCTGCAACGGGGCGTCCGGCCTACCATCCAGCGATCTTGCTGAAGATCTATATCTACGGCTATCTCAATCGGATTCAGTCCAGCCGCCGGCTGGAGCGTGAGGCCGAGCGCAACGTCGAGTTGATGTGGCTGACGGGTCGACTGGCTCCAGATTTCAAAACCATCGCCGACTTTCGCAAAGACAACGGCAAAGCCATTCGCAGCGTCTGCCGACAATTCGTAGTGCTTTGCCGCAACCTCAATCTCTTCTCCCAGTCGATCATCGCCATCGACGGCAGCAAATTCAAAGCTGTGAACAACCGCGACCGTAACTTCACTCAGGGAAAAGTGAAGGCACGCATGCAGCAGATCGAGCAGAGCATCGATCGATATCTGGCGGCAATGGATTCGGCGGATCGGGCAACGCCCGAAGTGGCCGAGGCCAAAGCAGAACGGCTGAAAGAAAAGATAGAAACGCTGAAAAAGCAGATGCAAAAACTCAAGGACATCGAGGCGCAGCTTCACGAAAGCCCAGACCAGCAGATCTCCCTTACCGATCCAGATGCACGCTCAATGGCCACGAGCGGACGAGGCACCGGAACGGTTGGCTACAACGTACAAACAGCCGTCGACGACAAGCACCATTTGATCATTGCCCATGAGGTGACCAACGTTGGTAATGATCGTGGTCAACTCAGCAATATGGCGAACCAGGCGCGTGAAGAGATCGGCGCTGAGTCGCTGACGGTGGTCGCCGACCGAGGCTATTACAAAGGGCTGGAAATCCTTGCCTGCGAACAGGCGGACATCACCACCTTCGTACCGAAACCCCTGACATCTGGCAGCAAAGCCGAAGGCCGATTTGGTAAGCAGGACTTCATCTACGTTGCTGCATCGGACGAGTATCGATGCCCTGCGGGGCAGTTACTGACCAGGCGGCATTCGTCGATGGAAGACGGCATGTTATTGCATTGTTATTACTTCTCGGGCTGCCAGTCCTGCGCAATGCACAAGCAGTGCACTACGGGCAAGGAACGCCGTGTGAAACGCTGGGAACATGAAGCTGTAGTCGACGCGATGCAGGCTCGGCTAGAACATGATCCGGCGATGATGAGGGTTCGGCGACAGACCGTTGAACATCCGTTTGGAACGCTCAAGTACTGGATGGGAAGTACCCACTTCCTGACCAAGACCCTGCCGAGGGTGAGCACTGAGATGAGTCTTCATGTGCTCGCCTACAACCTCAAGCGAATGATGAGCATCTTCGGCATCGCAGGACTGCTTGAGGCGATCAGGGCGTGAATCCAACCGTTTGCTCGCCCGTTAGTGGCCGTTTGGGCCGCTGACGCGGCACAAACGGCATTACGAACATCTATGTAGCTGACTAAGGTAATTCGCGCTTCCGCCGGCTGATTCCAAAGGCAACCCTCGCGACTCTCAGTTTCCGACGTATTTAGCGCGTTTTCACACAGCCTGGACCTGGAGCAGTCGGCGAACAGAATAATGGCAAATTAGCGGCTATGCTTGGTCTGCTGTCGAAACTGATCAGGGAGTCCGGCAGGCTGCGCGGAAATGACCCGCAACGTGCCCTATGTCACCCGACTATTCTGCGTGCAGCATCCAGTTCAGGGGGGCAAATCCGCAGCGACACTCGGGAAGACATGGCGCAACCCTGCACCTGCAGACGCAGGGTTTGGACTGGATCTGTCGGGATCACTCAAGATCGAATCGACTTTCGCTACGGTGCGGCTGGGCACTGCGGAAACCAGCGTGAATCCAGAACAGAGAAAAAATTTGGCTAATACTACGTGCGGTGTGTTCTCAGGTTCAGGTGTCGGCATAAAAGGTTAATTGGTTTCCGAATACCGCTTCTATTGGTCAATTTAGAAGGATTATGTTTGGAGATTGTGAAATGGATTTTTTCAGGAATAAAAGCACCGCAAAGCAAGCCATACCCACCAGTTCAAATAAGCCGCGCTCGACCAAATGGCACCGCATGTACTTTTTTCTTGCGGGATTCGACGTGCTGGTTGTGGTGCTGAGCGTGCTATTGAATCACCTGATCGTCGATACCTATCACCGCTCCATCAAGGCGAACCAGTCGTGGGTCCAACAGCTGTCGAGCTATTCAACGCTGGGCAGCCTGGCTTCCACAGTCAATGCGCCGGGCAATAATGTGTTCGATACACATAATGTTGAAGCCGAATCGCGGAACATGAATGAGGCCTTGCGCGCCTTCAACGAGCATTTGGCAATGGCCAAAAAACAGTTGGAAGTACGGATCGCCAATGAGGCTGAACACAGTGCGGATATACAAGCCTTTTCCCTTGCATTGAAGGATGAGGTGGGTGCAGTTGATGCCGCGATGGTCGAAATGGTGAACGAGGCCTTGCTGATCTTTTCCTACTTCAGGGAGGGGCAGTCGGACAATGCCGGCAAACGCATGGCAACGATGGACAGGAAATATGCCCTGTTGCTCGCCTCACTCAGTACCGTGCGGGATCGCGTTGGCCTGATTCAAAGCAGGCTCCTGGAGGAGGAGCTTGAGTCGGTCGAAGAACTGCGCCGGGTCGAATACGCGATCATGGTGTTCGTGCTACTGATGGTCAGTGCGGCCGTTATCTACGGGGGCAAGATCAGGCGCGAAATGGAGTCGCAAGCAGCCGAAAGGGAGGGTTATCTGGCAGTGCTGCGCGAAAGCGAGAAGCAGGCCCGCCAGCAAGCATCGCTGCTGGACAAGGCCCAGGACGCCATTGTCGTTCACGGGATGGATAACCGCATCCTGTACTGGAACAAAAGTGCCGAGCGTCTCTACGGTCTGTCAAAGGAAGAGGCACTCGGCAAATCGGCACAGGAGTTGATCTACCAGGGTAGCGCCGCTTTCAATGCGGCCACTAACCGCCCGATAGAAACGGGTGACTGGGCGGACGAAGTTACACTTCGACGCCGGGATGGCTGCACCATCACGCTCGAAAGTCATCGAACCCTGGTGCGAGACGATGATGGCCAGCCTCAATCCGTTCTGTCGATCAATACTGACATCACCCACCGTAAGACCGCTGAGCAAGAGGTCCAGCGTTTGGCCTTCTACGATCAGTTGACCGGGCTGGCCAACAGGCGGCTCATGTTGGACCGGTTACAGCATCTGCTGGCGGGCAGCTCCCGTAGTCTGCATACGAGTGGGATAATTCTCATTGACCTGGATAACTTCAAGGCACTGAACGACACGCTGGGGCATGACAGAGGCGACATGTTGCTGCAGCAGGTTGCTCTGCGCCTTTGCGGCTGCATACGCGAGAGCGACACCGTGGCTCGCCTGGGCGGAGACGAATTCGTCGTCCTGCTGGATGGCCTTAATGAGAATCCTCCAGAAGCGGCTATCCAGGCCAAGGCTATTGGCGAAAAGATTCTCAACGCTCTGAACATTTCCTACCAGTTGGATGGATATGAGCACCACAGCACCCCCAGTCTCGGCATTGCGCTGTTCCAGGGGCAGATGAGCACAGTGGACGATATTATGAAGCGCGCTGACCTGGCGATGTATCGCGCCAAGGCAGCGGGCCGCAATACCATGCGCTTCTTCGATCCGGAAATGCAGGCGGTTGCCACGGCTCGTGCCAGACTGGAAGTAGACTTGCGCCAAGGCTTGCAGGACAACGAATTCCTTCTTCATTACCAGCCGCAGGTGAATAGTGAGGGCCGTATCATTGGCGCAGAGGCACTGATGAGATGGCAGAATCCTGAGCGCGGAGTCGTGTTTCCAGGCGAGTTCATTCCATTGGCAGAGGAAACGGGGTTGATTCTGCCGTTAGGCCGTTGGGCGCTGCAGGCAGCCTGCACTCAGCTGGTTGCCTGGGCAAAGCATTCGGAAACCGCCCGACTGGGTATGGCTGTGAATGTCAGCGCCCGCCAGTTTCACCATCCGGACTTCGTCGAGGAGGTACTGCAAGTACTGAAATACACGGGTGCCGATCCGAAGAAATTGAAACTGGAACTGACCGAAGGCCTGCTGATAGAGGATATGGAAGGTACTGTCGCCAAAATGATCGAGTTGAAAGAGATCGGCATAGGCCTTTCGCTGGATGATTTCGGAACCGGCTATTCGTCACTGTCATACCTGAAGAGCCTTCCGCTGGATCAACTCAAGATCGACCAGTCCTTCATCAGAGATGTGCTGGTTGATCCCAACGACGCCGCCATCGCCTGCGCGATTGTGAGCCTGAGCCAGATATTGGGTCTTTCGGTGATTGCCGAAGGTGTGGAGACAGAAGCTCAGCGCACCTTTCTGGTCAAGCATGGCTGCAAGACCTATCAGGGCTACCTGTTTTCCCCGCCACTGTCTGCCGAACAATTTGAGGAGTATGTTCACGAAAGATTAATGGCGAGCACTGATTTTCCACGGACCAAGACTAAATCGCCATGACTTCGCAGGTGCCCGGGAGCATCTAACGCTTGTCAGGTGCCAGATCATAGGGCGTTCCTCAAGGTTTGCAGGTGAGCGACCTGACGACTGAATTCAACGCTGGAAAGCCGTTGTTTCGGTCGCGGGCTCATGGCTTGGCTGATGGCGCGTGTGGGTTGGCCGGTCAGTCGCGCGAGCACCAGCCATTGTTCGGCAACGCCGAGCTGTTCAAAACCGGGGTGACGACGCCGCACGCGCCGCAGTATGTCTTGCTGCAAGGCTTGCAACAGGCCGGCCTGACCGTTGCGACGCAACAGGAAGTCGGCACTGGCGCGCAGGTGCTCCTGCAATTGCCGGCGCGCTTTCGGCACGGGTTCCAGCAGTGGCCCCTGACGCACGCCAAAGTGCCAGAAACCCAGGCCGATCAAGGCGAACAGCGCGACCAGCGCCTGGGGGAAGTAACGCAGCAGCAAGGTCAGCAGGCTGTCGTGATCGGTGTTGAATATCAGCGTCACGCGGGTGTCGGTGGTCAGGTACCAGAGCAGCCAGGCGTTGTCGTACCGGTCGATGGCCGGGGTTTTCCACAGGTCGGCATCGGTGACCACGATGATCGAACCCTGCCCGTGGTTGAGTTGCATCATGTGGGTGGCCCTGGCGCTGTTGGCCCAGGCCAGGGCGAGGTTTTTCGGGTCTTCGAGATGGAATGCGGTATCGAAACCGGCATAGGCCGGGGCGTCCTCGTCTTCCAGATAGAGCTTGGTCAGTAGCGGGTACGGATCATCACCGATACCTGACGGTGGGTCCTTGAGGTCTTTGCTCAGGGACTGGTGCAGTTGCACCCGGTCGAGCAGCAGGTCATTGCTATGGCCGAGCTTTTCATCCCACAGCGACTCGGCGACAAACAGAAGCCGCCCGCCGGCCCGGGTCCAGTTCATCACCTGGTCGATTTGCCGTGGGGTCATGTTGCCGCGTTCCCCGAGCAACAGCAGGCTGTGTTGATGCGGGTCGAGGCTGGGCAGGATATCGAGGCCGTTGGCGTGGCCGACGCTCAGGCCTTGCTTGCGAAGGAACAACTCGGCCGCCAGATAAGGGTTGGCATTGGCTTCGGGGGAGGGGCCGTGGTCGACTTCTGTCTGGTAGGGGGTTGCCTTGAGGTACAGATAAACGCTCAGCGCAGCCAGCAACACGGCGATCAACACCCCGGCTATCGAGCCCCAACGCCGACTCAACGGACAGCCTCCGTGCCGAACAGGATACGCCAGCCGTTACACAGTTCCTGCTGCACCTGAGCAGGCGGCAGACGATGCCCGTAGGCCATGTTTTGCCAGTGTCCGGTCAGGTTTTGGCTGTAGGCCAGCAAGGCTGGCTGCTGCAGTAGCTCTACACGCCGAAGCACCTGGCCTTCGGTGTCGGCGGACTTGAGCGCGATGTTGAAGTCGTGCAACAGACGGCTGAGCAGGGCGCGATAAAGCAAACCAAGCGCTTCGCGTGGATGACTCTGCCAAAGACTTTCAGCGTGGGCGGCGATGTCGGCGGGCAGGGATTCGGGCTTGAGGTCCATGCCGAATGCCTGCTGAGGTAACGGTCGCGTGGCTTTGCTGTCGGGGATTGGTCGGCGGCTGACGAAGGCCTGCAACCAGTCGCGATAGCGCCAGATCAACAGGCCGACGGCACCCATGACGAGGCCCCACAGTAAGATTTCAATCAGGGTCGCCAATGCCCCGAAGCGTTGCCCCTCGAACAGCTTCAGCAGGTCCTTCAACCATTGCGGTGTCTTGCCATCGTCCGGAGTTTCAGCACTCGGTCGCTCTTCGCCAAAGCGGTAGCGCGTGACCGACTCCCGGTTCTTGAAGGGCGGCTGTTCGAGGATCGACTTGATGCTGTCCCTGGAGGCCTGGCTGGTCAGGGGCTGGTCCAGCAGGCGCGGGCTGTCGGGTGAAATGGGCAATTCGGCGGCCCACAGGCTGTGAGTGGTCGGCAACAGCACAATCACGGCCATCAACAGGACAGCGCTTGCACTGACCAGACGCTGGCGCATTCGGCGGAACACCAGTTCGATGTCCCAGGCCTCCAGCACGGTGCGCCGGTTCAGGTACAGGCTGAAACCGCAGGCGACATAGGTCGGTTCCCAGACCACCAGCACCAGTGCATAAAAGGCGTTGGTCAAGTGTTCCAGCCAGCGCCAGTCCTGGGCGGCCGCCGAGATCAGCGACTGCCAGCTCCAGTCGAGCGCGACCTGTTGTGGCAGCAGCAGATAGAACAACACCATCAAGCCGATCCACAATGCGCCTTCCAGGTGCGCGCCGATGATCGTCAGCCAGCGTGCGGTGCCGGCGTCTCGCTGCAACAACACCTGCAGGCGCTGTTGCCGTTGCTGTCCGTTGAGTCCTTCGAGTTGCACCACCGGCATCACGAAACTGCGGGTCAAACTCAGGCGTCGCCAGGTCAGGCTGGCCAGCAATTGCGGTTTGAGCAGGCGTGGCCATTGGTGCAGGGCCTGCTTGAGCGTGGGCGTTTCACCGAACATCGCCTGGGACAGGATGTACAAAGGCAGGCGTTCGAACGCCGGCTTCAGCCACCAGAAAATGAACACGGCGAGAGAGGGCGAGTCCCAGAACCCCCAACTGAGCAGCGCGAAAACCGGCAAGGTGACCAAGGCCCAACTGGTCATCAACAGACGTCGATGGCGCTGGCTCAGGAGCACCCCGAGGTCCATGGCTTCCCAGGTCGAGCGTGGGCGAATCACCACCGTGGCGTCACTCAGGCGCATGGCGGTAACGTCCGGCGAACACGAGATAAACCACCACCAGCAGCCAGAGCGCCGCGCCGACCAGGTACTTGGTCTGGCGCGAAGGACCGGTCATCGACGACCAATAGGCTTCGATAAAGGCCGCGATCAACAGAAACAGCATGACCCCGCAGATCAGCAGCACGCTCTTGCGCGCCGCCAATCGCAAGGCCTCGGCCCGTGGCAGGCGCCCCGGGGCGACCAAGGCCCAGCCCAGTTTCAGGCCGGCGGCTCCGGCCAGGGCGATGGCGCTGAGTTCGAAAGCACCGTGGCCGATCACGAATGACCAGAAGGTTTGCCCGTAGCCGACGTAGGTCAGGTGCCCGGCCACCGCCCCGATCATCAGGCCGTTGAAAATCAGGAAAAACACACTGCCCAACCCGAACAGCAAACCGCTGGCGAAGGTCTGAAAGGCAATGCCGATGTTGTGCATGATGTAGTAGCCGAACATCGCCCAGTCCTCACTGGCGGCTCGCTCCGCCGTGCGCCCGAGGTGACCGGCAACGGGGTCGTACATGCTTTGCATCTCGCTGACCTGCGCGGCAGGGATCAGGTTGTAGACCAGCTCCGGGTACAGGTACACCAACAGCGCGAAGCCGGCCAGACTGCCAAAGAACATCAGGCAGGCGGCGAGGACGAAGCGCCACTGTTCGCGAACCAGTCGCGGAAAGTCGGCCAGGATGAACGCCAGCACATTGGCCCCCAAACCGCTGCGATGACGGTAAAGCTGTTGGTGTCCGCGCAGCACCTGTTGCTGCAAGGAGTCGATCAGGAAACTGCTGTAGCCACGCTCCCGTGCCAGTGCCAGGTGTTGGCAGAGGCGTCGGTAGTCCTTCGGGAATGTGCCGGCGTCGGTGGCTTTGCCGTCCCGTTCCAACTGTTCGAGCAGGTGGTTGAAATCCTCCCATTCGGCCTTGTACCGGCGTTCAAAAAGGCTTTGCTTCATGTCGGCCCCAACAAGCCGCGCGCGATGCCGTTGAGCTCGGTCACCGCTTGCGGTGGCTGGACGTTCAAGGGGTGGGCGAGAATCGAAGCCAGTTCAATGACCCGCGCTTCGGAGAGTTCACCCTGGCGCTCGGCAAACCCGAGGATGGCCCGTTGCTCGGTGAGTGTCAGGACAAAGGCCGGGCTGCGAGGCTGGACTTCGGGGAGCTGGGGGCGGGTGTGCGGTCGTTCGCGGTAGATCACCAGGGTCCCGGCGGCGATATCGCCGAGGCGCTTGAAGTGCGGGTGTTGCAGGCAACTGATGGCCCCGAGGAAGTAACCAAACGGCAGCAGGTCGACAACGCGCAGCAGGTTGCGCAGCAGCGACGCGGACCAGCCGACCGGGGTGCCATCGTCGTGCACCACCCGCAAGCCCATCCATTGCTTGCCCGGCGAGCGGCCGTGGTTCAGCACCTCGAACAGCACCATGTACCACCAGCTGACCATGAACAGCAGGATCGAGCCGAGCCCGGCGCCCAGTTTGCCGAGCATTGCCAGTGCAAGGAGCAGCACGCCCAGGACCAGGCCGCGCAAACCAAGATCGATGGAGAATGCCAGCGCACGAACCATCAGCCCGGCCGGCCGCAGTGGCAGGTCGACGCCCTCCGGCGTTTCGACCTGATACCGCGTATCCAGCGGCGGTGACAGCGGCGCAGTCCCTGGCAGTGCTGTGGTCTGGAGCATGGGCAACCTGATGATGTGGCCTGGATCGGGATTGTGTACCCATTCGATGCTAGCAGCCTATACGGGGGGAAACGACATAACTATGTATTGCATGGTGAGTCGTGCAAGGTGCTTGAATGACAAGACTACTGGCCGGGGCGGGAGGTGAACGCCTAGACTTTGCCGATCTTCAGTTCAGGAATCGCCCGTGACCTCCATCTTCTGGTACGACTACGAAACGACTGGCATCAACCCCCGTTGCGACCGTCCGTTGCAAATGGCCGGCCTGCGCACTGACTTCGATCTCAATGAAATCGACGAACCGGTCAATCTTTACTGCCAGCCCAGTGATGACATCCTGCCGCATCCGGCTGCCTGCGCGATCACGGGGATCACTCCCGGGCAACTGCAGGCGCAAGGCTTGAGCGAAGCCGATTTCATGACCCGGGTGCATGCCCAGCTCGCTGCGCCCGGTACTTGTGGCGCGGGGTATAACACCTTGCGTTTCGATGACGAGATGACCCGCTACAGCCTGTACCGAAACTTTTTCGACCCCTATGCGCGGGAGTGGCAGGGCGGCAACAGCCGCTGGGACCTGATCGATGTGGTGCGCGCGGCCTATGCCTTGCGCCCCGATGGCCTGGTCTGGCCGACCGATGACGAGGGGCGGGTCACGCTCAAGCTCGAACGCCTGACCGCTGCCAATGGCATCGATCATGGCAATGCCCACGAAGCACTGTCGGACGTACGCGCGACGATCGCCCTGGCGCGCCTGATACGGGAAAAACAACCGAAGTTGTACGACTGGCTGTTTCAACTGCGCAGCAAACAGAAAGTCATGGACCAGATACGCCTGCTGCAACCTTTGGTACATGTTTCCGGACGTTTTTCAGCCGCGCGCAACTATGTGGGGGTGGTGTTGCCGCTGGCCTGGCACCCACGCAACAAAAACGCCCTGATTGTCTGTGACTTGCACCTCGATCCCCAGGGTCTGCTCGATCTGGATGCCGAAAGTTTGCGCCAGCGCTTGTATACCCGCCGCGACGAACTGGCCGAAGGCGAGTTGCCGGTGCCGTTGAAGCTGATTCACATCAACAAGTGCCCGGTAGTGGCACCGTTGTCGGTACTTCGCCAGGAAGATCAGCAGCGTCTGGGTCTGGATATGGCGCTGTATCAGCAGAGGGTGTCGCAGCTCAATGACGCCCGGAAAGTTTGGCTGGATAAAGTCCTGACTATTTATGCCCGCGAAGATTTTTCCCAGAGTCAGGATCCGGAGCAACAGTTATACGATGGATTTATCGGTGACCGGGATCGGCGATTGTGTGAACAAGTCAGAACCGTTGACCCGATGCAATTGGCACAAGAGCAGTGGCCTTTCGATGACGAGCGTCTGCCTGAATTGCTGTTTCGATATCGCGCACGCAACTTTCCCGATACGTTGAATTCCGAAGAGCAAGAACGCTGGCGAATATTCTGTCAGAAGCGTTTGTCAGACCCTGAATGGGGTGCGCCAAATACCCTTGATAGTTTTGTGGACGCCGCGGCCCAATTGAGCGTTAGTGCTACTGGGTTTCAGCAGGGGGTGCTCGTTGAATGGCAGGATTATGTCCAGGGACTGCGCCAGCGTTTGAGTCTTTGAAATCGAACATGCCTGGGCTTAAAAGCCGCGCATAAAAAAACGCCAGCATTTGCTGGCGTTATTTTTTGTCACGGATCCATCTGCGACAAGCTCTGGGGCTTAGCCCAGCAGGGTAGCCCAGCCTTCCACCACGTCACCGCCCCACTTGGCTTTCCACTCTTTCAGAGTCTTGTGGTTGCCACCTTTGGTTTCGATGACTTCACCGTTGTGCGGGTTTTTGTATTGTTTAACTTTGCGAGCACGCTTGGTGCCGGTAGTTTTCACTGCGCCGCCGCGTGGTGCCTTGGTTTTGGATTCCGGATCCAGCAGCGCGATGATGTCACGCAGGGACTTGGAGTATTCACCCATCAGGGTGCGCAGTTTGCCTTCGAATTCCAGCTCGGTTTGCAGTTTGTCGTCTTGGGACAGGTTCTTCAAACGGGCTTGCAGCTCTTTGATAGCTTCTTCGGTGGCGCGATATTCGTTGATCAAGGACATGGTGACTACCTTATGTTGTGCGCAGGATGGCAGGTGACAGTGCGGCAATAATAGTCACGGTGTTTCATCAAGTAAACATTTAAGGCAAGTTTATTTAATTTAATTGCCGGGGAAGGGCGCGCGCATTGGTAAATGCAGTTATTAGTGTGGTCCAGGTCTGTCAGATATACATAAACTAACAATTGGCCGGTACCGCTAGAGCATCCGGGCGAACCGGTACCGGTACTGCCCACCCTGCCGCATCGACCTTCCGGCAGGGAGAAACGTCAACAATACTGCAGTTTTGCTGCGCAATCGCTAGAATGGCGGCCTTTGCGAAGTTCTGGAGTTTCCCCCTCATGCGCACTTTTCGTCTGGTGATTTCTTGCCCGGACCGTGTTGGCATCGTTGCCAAAGTCAGTAACTTTCTGGCATCACACAACGGCTGGATCACTGAAGCGAGCCATCACTCGGACAATCTCAGTGGCTGGTTCTTCATGCGTCACGAAATCCGTGCCGACTCCCTGCCATTTGGTATCGAAGCGTTTCGTGAAGCCTTTGCCCCGATCGCCGAAGAGTTCTCGATGGACTGGCGCATCACCGATACCGAGCAAAAGAAGCGCGTCGTCCTGATGGCCAGCCGCGAGTCGCACTGCCTGGCCGACTTGCTGCACCGCTGGCACAGCGATGAACTGGACTGCGAAATTTCCTGTGTGATTTCCAACCATGATGACTTGCGCAGCATGGTGGAGTGGCACGGTATTCCGTACTACCACGTCCCGGTCAATCCGCAGGACAAGCAGCCGGCTTTTGCCGAGGTTTCGCGCCTGGTCAAACAGCACGACGCCGAAGTGGTGGTGCTTGCCCGCTACATGCAGATCCTGCCGCCCGAGCTGTGCAGCGAATACGCGCACAAGGTCATCAACATTCACCACAGCTTCCTGCCGTCGTTCGTCGGCGCCAAGCCGTACCACCAGGCCTCCCTGCGTGGCGTGAAGCTGATCGGCGCGACTTGCCACTATGTGACCGAAGAGCTGGATGCCGGCCCGATCATCGAACAGGACGTGGTGCGCGTCAGCCACAGCGACAGCATCGAAGACATGGTGCGCTTCGGCCGCGATGTCGAGAAAATGGTGCTGGCTCGTGGCTTGCGTTATCACCTGGAAGACCGCGTGCTGGTGCATGGCAACAAGACCGTCGTCTTCTGACGGACGTACGTCACAGTTGAAATTCGAAGGGCCTGGGCGTTCAATCGCTTCAGGCCCTTCGCCGTTTCCGCACCGAGGACATGACCATGGCCGATCCGCTGGACAAAGCCACCTCCAAGGCCCCGGCCACGCTGGGCGAAGGTTGCCTGAGCCGTTACGACCCGGATGATATGGGGCCTGAAACCGGTACGGAGTTTCCTGACGCCGCGCGGTTGTGGGAACAGTTGCAGCAAGAATCCGAGGACAAGCCCAAGCCTGCCTGAGTTTTATCAACTTCAGCAGCATGGCTCATACGGTCGTTTTGCAGCGCCAGCCAGTGGGCCTTGGTCATTGGCACCCGTCCGTTGTCGAGCAGGCGCTCCAGGGTTTGTAGCCAGTATCCGCGCGAGAACTCATGGCGCATGTCCACCGGGTGCAGGCCCAGGCGAATCACCGGGGCGTGCTGCCAGCGCTGTTCACGCCCGTCGCTGACAAGCTTCGATACACCCCGGCGCAAGGCGCTGCGCGCGCTCCAGACCAGCCCCGGCGCCTCGACCGCGATGAAATCCGGTAGCCGGTATAGGTGTTGCGAGTCACTGGTGTAACTCAACGGCAATTGGCGCAATGCCTGGCGAGTGCCTTGGCTCATCAGCCAGGCCGGGGCGACGAACCCCTCCAGTGGCCAGTCATGGCGGTGGAACATTTCGATGCCCGAACGCAGGCGGGCGAGCGCGGCTTCCTGCGACACACAGTAAAATTCGCCTTCGTGGGTGTAGACCCGACGCATGAACCATTCGCGGGGATGGCGGTTCATCGGCCCGTCGTCACAATGGAAATAGCCATGCAGTGCCAGCTCGTCGCCCCGGGCGAGCCTGGCACTGAGCTGGCGGCAAAACTGCGGATGGGCGTCCAGATTGTTGTGTTTGTGGAAGTCCGGGACCACCAGCCAGGTGATCGGCACATCACCCAAGGCGGCGACGGCTTTGACGAACGGTTGGTAATCGACCCAGGTGGGCGGTGCCACGTCGTGCAGTACCAACAGCAAAGCGGGACTGTTCATGGGCTCAGCCATTGGCTGTCAGCGGCCATTGGCTGCCGAGCACGGCGTGATAGTGCCGCAGCAAACTGTTGACCACCGTATCCCAGGCGTAATGTCGTTCGACATGTAATCGCGCTTGTTGTCCCAAGGCTACGCTGCCCGAACCGAACAGTTCTCGAACGGCGGTGGCCATTGCGGCGGGATTGTTCGGCGCGCAGAGAAGGCCGCAGTTCTCGGTAACGATTTCCTCGAAGGCCCCTGCCGCCACGGCCACCACCGGTATTCCGCTGGCCATGGCTTCGAGTAACACCAGACCAAAGGTTTCCTGATCGCCGGCGTGGAGCAATGCGTCGGCGCTGGCCATCAGGCGGGCCACCTGTGTTGCCGGGCAGAACTCGTCGATCACCGTCACATTGGACGGCACGGCCGTGGGCATCGACGAGCCAACCAGCAGCAGGTGATAGCGTCGGCCCAGGTGTTTCATGCAGTCGAGCAGTACCGGCAGGTTTTTTTCCTTGGAACCGCGCCCGGCGAAGATCAAGAGGCGGGTGTTGTCGTCCAGGCCCAGTTCGGCCCGCAGACCGGTGTCTCTGGCGTCGGGATTGAAGGTTTGCAGGTCAACGCCCAACGGCTGCACGAAGACATTCCTGACCCCAAGCCCGGTGAGCTTGTCGGCCATGACCCGGCTGGGCGCCAGGACCCGGTCGAAGTTGCCGTAGAGCTTGCTGACGTAGGCCTCGACGTTGTTGGTTATCCAGTTGCCCATACGGTTTCTGACCAGCAGGGGCAGGTCCGAGTGATAGAAGCCGATGACCGGCACATCGAGTTGTCGCCGCGCATCCAGCGCCGCCCAGGCGGTGAGATAGGGGTCGCCGACTTCGATCAGATCGGGTTGCAAGACTTGCAGGACATTGCGCCAGGGCGCCAGGCGCAGAGGAAAGCGATAGCCCTTGCCGAAGGGCAAGGCAGGGGCGGGAACCGTGAATATGCCATCCTGCTCGCCCAGGGACGATCCGGGGATCAGCAAACTGTGGCGAATGCCCGGCTTGATGCCCAGGCGACGGTGCTTCGCATCCAGATAAGTGCGCACGCCACCGCTGGCAGGGGCGTAGAACATGGTGATGTCAGCGATATGCACGATGAACGATCCTCCGGTCCCTGTACTCCTTTGGTTGACCTATATGAAGGATAGATGTTCGGTTTGGGTTGTGCGGGTGGGGGCGTCAGCGGGGTTTTGTAGTGTTTGGCAGGCCGCTATCGTCGGAACGCCGCCCGGAGCCGGCTCGCTCCTACACAGTCACCGTTTAACCCTGTGGGAGCGAGCTTGCTCGCGATGGCGCCAGTTCAGACGCTAGATTCGGAAACTGCCTACCAACTGCTTCAACCGCGCCGCCTGCTGCTCAAGGTCCGAGCACGCGCGCAATGTCGATTGCAGGTTTTCCACGCCTTCCTGATTCAGCGTGTTGATCTCGATGATGTCGACGTTGATCGACTCCACCACGGCGGTCTGTTCTTCGGTCGCGGTAGCCACCGACTGGTTCATGCCGTCGATTTCACCGATACGCAGTGTCACACTGTTCAGTCGTTCGCCCGCGAGGTTGGCGATTTCCACGCTGTCCTGACTGTGGCGCTGACTGTCACTCATGGTGCTGACCGATTCCCGGGCGCCGACCTGCAGCTCTTCGATCATGGTTTGCACCTGTTGCGCCGATTCCTGCGTGCGGTGTGCCAGATTGCGCACTTCGTCCGCAACCACGGCAAACCCACGACCGGCTTCACCGGCGCGGGCGGCTTCGATGGCGGCGTTGAGTGCCAGCAAGTTGGTTTGTTGGGAAATGCTGGTGATCACTTCGAGAATCTGCCCGATGTTCACGGTTTTGCTGTTCAGCGATTCGATGTTGGAGCTCGATGCGCTGAGCATGCTCGACAGTTGATTCATCGCCACGATACTGCGGTCCACCACTTGCTGGCCGTCCTCGGCCAGGTTGCGGGCATCGCTGGCCTGGCTCGAAGCCTGAGCGGCGTTACGGGCAATTTCCTGGGCGGCGGCGCCGAGCTGGTTGATGGCGGCCGCGACGCTGCTGGTGCGCGAGGCTTGCTGGTCGGAGTTGAACATCGACGAGTTGGAAGCGGCCACTACGCGCAATGCCACTTCGTTGACTTGCCCGGTGGCCGAGGACACTTCGCGGATCGAGCCGTGAATGCGCTCGACGAAACGGTTGAACGCGGTGCCGAGGGTGCCGAATTCGTCATTGTTCTGGATGGTCAGACGCTTGGTCAGGTCGCCTTCGCCGTCAGCGATGTCGGCCATGGCGCGGGTCATGACGTGCAACGGCTGGATCAGGATGCGAATCAGCATGCCGAGCAGGGCGATGATGATGGCCACGGCAATGATGGTCGCAACCACAGCCGAGGCGCGGAACTCGCTGAGCATCGAGTAGGCTTTTTCCTTATCGACCGACACACCGATGTACCAGTTGACCGACGACAGGCCTTTGATCGGGGTGAAGGTCACGATGCGGGTTTTGCCGTCGACCTGGACTTCGCTCATTGCGCTGCTGATGGCTGGTGTGTCTTGCGGGTAGACATCCTTGAGCGTCTTCATCGCCAGCGCTTTGTCGGGATGTACCAGGATCTTGCCGTCGGAACTGACCAGGAAGGCATAACCCATGCCGTCGAAATCCAGCGAGCCAAGGCTGTCGGCGATCACCTGCAAGCTCAGGTCGCCACCGACCACGCCGATGTTCTGGCCGTCCTTGATAACGCTGTCGACAATGGAAATCACCAGTTGACCGGAGGCAAGATCAATATACGGCTCGGTCAATGCCGAACCGCTGCTGCCTTGCGCGCTCTTGTACCAAGGGCGTGCACGCGGGTCATAGCCGTCGGGCATCTTGCTGTCCGGGCGAATGATGAAAGAGCCATCCTTGCTGCCGAGGTAGGCGCCCATGAAGGTCGAGGTGACGGCTTTTTGTACAAGCAGGCTGGAAACGTTGTCGGCATCGGGGTTGAGCGCGACAGTTTGTGACAGGTTTTCAATCAGCAGGCTGCGCCCGTTCAACCAGGTCTGGATATTGTTGGCGGTTACTCCGCCCATTTCCTGCAGATAATTTTCCAGGTTTTCGCGGATGGCATTGCGCTGCAAATAGTCGTTGTACAGCGTGAATGAGGCGAAGGCGGCAATCACAATGAGGGCGGCGGCAAGCAGGATTTTATGGCTGAAACGCAGATTTTTGTTCATGGCTTGGGGTTCCGCTAAGGTCTTAATGTCCAGCGCGTGCTTTTATAAAGGGACGCACGACGGGCAAGGTTGAAAGCAAGTGAATTTTCCGACTCTCCTTAGGGAAATTTCCGACCAGATCGTGTCTGACTGCTTTGTCGTAATCTCTATCGGCCGTGCAGGACCAAAGATTAATCATGGGTGACCAAATGCCTGACTCATTGCAACTCGTTATCGGCGCCGATCTCAAAGGGCAGCCGATTGCCCAGGCCATGCGCCTGGCGAACCGCCACGGATTGATCGCGGGCGCGACCGGCACCGGCAAGACCGTCACTTTGCAACGAATGGCCGAAGCCTTCAGCGATGCCGGCGTGGCGGTGTTCGCCGCTGACATCAAGGGTGACCTGTGCGGCCTCGGCGCCGCCGGCAACCCCCAGGGCAAGATCGCCGAGCGGATTGCCGGGATGCCCTGGCTCAACCACAAACCTCAGGCTTATCCGGTGACGTTGTGGGACATACACGGTCAGTCCGGTCATCCTTTACGTACAACCTTGAGTGAAATGGGCCCGCTGCTGCTGGGCAGCCTGCTGGAGCTGACCGACAGTCAGCAGTCGGCGCTGTACGCCGCGTTCAAGGTGGCGGACCGCGAAGGCCTGTTGTTGCTCGATCTCAAGGATCTGAAGGCGTTGCTCAATCATCTGCGGGACAACCCCCAGTTGCTGGGCGACGATGCGGCATTGATGACCACCGGTTCCAGCCAGGCATTGCTGCGACGTCTGGCGACCCTGGAGCAACAGGGCGCCGAAGCCTTGTTCGGCGAGCCGGCGCTGCAACTCGAAGATATCCTCCAGCCGACGGCGGATGGCCGCGGACGCATTCATTTGCTCGATGCCAGCCGCCTGGTGCATGAGGCGCCGAAAGTCTATGCGACATTCCTGCTGTGGCTGCTGGCCGAGCTGTTCGAGCAACTGCCGGAGCGTGGCGATGCCGACAAACCGCTGCTGGCGCTGTTCTTCGACGAGGCTCACCTGTTGTTCAACGGCACGCCCCAGGCATTGCGTGATCGTCTGGAACAGGTCGTGAGGCTGATTCGCTCGAAAGGCGTGGGCGTGTATTTCGTCACCCAGTCGCCGGGTGACCTGCCGGATGATGTGCTGGCGCAGTTGGGTTTGCGCATCCAGCACGGTCTGCGAGCGTTCACCGCCAAGGAGCAGAAGTCCCTGCGCGCGGTGGCCGAAGGTTTTCGGCCAAATCCTGCGTTCGATGCGTTGTCGGTGTTGACCGAACTCGGGATCGGTGAGGCGCTGGTCGGCACCTTGCAGGAAAAGGGCACGCCGGAAATGGTCCAACGGGTGCTGGTCGCACCGCCGCAATCGCGGATCGGGCCTTTGACCGAAACCGAGCGCACGATATTGATCGCAGGCTCGCCGTTCAAAGGGCGTTATGACCAACCGATCGATCGCGAATCAGCCTATGAAGTGCTGATGGGACGCAAGGGACTGGCACCCGAGCCCGAAGCGGAGCAGGACAAACAGGAACCGAGTTTCACCGAACAGGCCGGAGAGTTCCTCGGCACAGCGGCCGGGAAGGCGCTGAAATCGGCGATGCAACAGGCGGCGAACCAGATTGGCCGACAGTTGGTGCGCGGCTTGATGGGCTCGTTGCTGGGCAGCAAAAAACGCCGGTAGCGAGCGGACACAATTTAACTGTGGGAGCGAGCCTGCTCGCGAATCGGTGTGTCAGGCAACATCATTGTTGAATGTCATGCCGCCTTCGCGAGCAGGAGGGGGGGCTATGAGGATTTGGTTTTGGCGTGCGCCGCCAGTCGCTCCAGCGCTGCCCGCAGATTCGGGTCGCTGATGCCATCGGCCGTGGCCTGAATGGTCGCTGCCGCGTCGTTGGACAAATCCATGGTGTGCCCGGCCGCACCTTGCTGAACGGTCGGCGGTTGAACTTTGAACAGGATCCGGGTCAGATTGGCAAACTCGTCGAACATTTGCAGTTGTCGTTGCAGGCGTTTTTGCTGGTAGCGCAGGCGGGTTGCCCAATGGCCGTCGGTGACAATCAGCAACAAACTGCCCTCGCGCCAGGAAGCCACGTGGCAATGCTCGCGAGCGGCGGGTTGCAATTGGCTTTCGAGCAAACGCTGCAGATGACCCAGACGTTGGGCGTGGCCGAGAATGGCTTTCAGCGGCTTGGCTTCGCGTAGTAGAACGGCAGGTACTTTGGCCGTAAGTGGGCGAAATGCCATGATCAGACACCTGAAGTAACAGAGGCGCCATGGTAGCAGAAAGCGCCGGATGCACCCGCCCATTGCTTTTGTGGGTGCTTTGCCCATTAAATCAACAACTAACTTCTGCCTGGAACGGCTTGAAGTTGAGCAAAACGCCCTTATTTTAAGTGAGCCCCGTCAAAGCGCTGTGCCAGCATCGTGGAATATCGCCACTTTCCTCTCCATCGTTTCCGGGTAGAATGCTCGTTCGCATGCGGCCATGAGGGCTGCTCGGGCGACTCACGGGGCCGCCCTCCATCCCTTTAGTGTGGAAGATCCTGCCGATATGTTTGCGCCTTTGTTAAAGAAACTTTTTGGAAGCAAGAACGAGCGTGAAGTCAAACGCATGCTCAAGACGGTGCAACTCGTCAATGCCTTCGAAGAGCAAATGGTGGCCCTTTCGGACGATCAATTGCGTGCCAAGACCAGCGAGTTCAAGGCCCGCATCGCCAAAGGGGAATCCCTCGACAAGCTGCTGCCAGAAGCCTTTGCGGTCGCCCGCGAAGCCGGCAAGCGTGTCATGGGCATGCGCCACTTCGATGTCCAGCTGATCGGCGGCATGACCTTGCATGAAGGCATGATCGCGGAAATGCGTACCGGTGAAGGCAAGACCCTGGTGGCAACACTGGGCGTTTACCTCAACGCGCTGTCCGGCAACGGCGTGCACGTTGTCACGGTGAACGACTACCTGGCCCGCCGTGACGCCAACTGGATGCGCCCGCTGTATGAATTCCTCGGCCTGACGGTCGGCGTTGTCACGCCGTTCCAGCCGCCGGAAGAGAAGCGCGCGGCCTACGCCGCCGATATCACCTACGGCACCAACAACGAATTCGGTTTCGATTACCTGCGCGACAACATGGCGTTCAGCATGGAAGAAAAATTCCAGCGCGAACTCAACTTTGCCGTGATCGACGAAGTCGACTCCATCCTCATCGACGAAGCCCGTACCCCGCTGATCATTTCCGGTCAGGCCGAGGACAGCTCCAAGCTGTACATCGAAGTCAACAAACTGATCCCGACGCTTGAGTTGCACGTCGAAGAAGTGGAAGGCGAAGTCACCAAGGCCGGCCACTACACCGTTGACGAGAAGTCCCGTCAGGTCGAACTCAACGAAGCCGGTCACCAGTACGTCGAAGAAATGCTGACCCGCATCGGCCTGCTGGCTGAAGGCGAGAGCCTGTACTCGGCGCACAACCTGAGCCTGCTGACTCACGTCTACGCCGGTCTGCGCGCGCACAAGCTGTTCCATCGCAACGTCGAATACATCGTGCAGGACGGTCAGGTCGTACTGGTCGACGAACACACCGGTCGCACCATGCCGGGCCGCCGCTTGTCCGAAGGCCTGCACCAGGCCATCGAAGCCAAGGAAAACCTGAACATCCAGGCCGAAAGCCAGACCCTGGCATCGACCACCTTCCAGAACTACTTCCGTCTGTACAACAAACTGTCCGGCATGACCGGTACGGCCGACACCGAAGCGTTCGAGTTCCACCAGATCTATGGCCTGCAGGTCATGGTGATTCCACCGAACAAGCCGCTGGCCCGTAAAGACTACAACGACCTGGTGTTCCTGACCGCCGACGAGAAATACGCGGCAATCGTGGCTGACATCAAGGAAAGCATGGCCGCGGGCCGTCCGGTTCTGGTCGGTACCGCCACCATCGAAACCTCCGAGCACATGTCCAGTCTGCTCGTGAAGGAAGGCATCGAACACAAGGTTCTGAACGCCAAGTTCCACGAAAAGGAAGCCGAGATCATTGCCCAGGCCGGTCGCCCGGGCGCGCTGACCATCGCCACCAACATGGCCGGTCGTGGTACCGACATCCTCTTGGGCGGTAACTGGGAAGTGGAAGTGGCTTCCCTGGAAAACCCGACCCCTGAGCAGATCGCCCAGATCAAGGCCGACTGGCAGAAGCGTCACCAGCAAGTGCTCGAGTCGGGCGGTTTGCAGGTGATTGCCTCCGAGCGTCACGAATCGCGCCGTATCGACAACCAGCTGCGTGGTCGTGCCGGTCGTCAGGGTGACGCCGGTTCCAGTCGTTTCTACCTGTCGCTGGAAGACAGCCTGATGCGCATTTTCGCCTCTGACCGGGTGAAGAACTTCATGAAGGCCCTGGGCATGCAGCCTGGCGAAGCGATCGAGCACCGCATGGTGACCAACGCCATCGAAAAGGCCCAGCGCAAGGTTGAAGGCCGCAACTTCGACATTCGTAAACAACTGCTTGAGTTTGACGACGTCAACAACGAACAGCGTAAAGTGATCTATCACATGCGTAACACGTTGCTGGCTGCCGACAACATTGGCGAGACCATCGCTGACTTCCGTCAGGATGTGCTCGACGCCACCGTCAGCGCACACATTCCTCCGCAATCGCTGCCTGAGCAGTGGGACGTGGCCGGTCTGGAAGCTGCATTGCAGAGTGATTTCGGTGTGACGTTGCCGATCCAGCAATGGCTCGACGAAGACGATCACCTGTACGAAGAAACCCTGCGCGAGAAACTGATGCAGGAACTGATCGCGGCGTACAACGAGAAAGAAGACCAGGCGGGCGCCGAAGCGCTGCGCACCTTCGAGAAGCAAATCGTTCTGCGCGTACTGGACGACCTGTGGAAAGACCACCTGTCGACCATGGATCATCTGCGCCACGGTATCCACTTGCGTGGTTATGCCCAGAAGAACCCGAAGCAGGAATACAAGCGCGAGTCCTTCACCCTGTTCTCCGAATTGCTGGACTCGATCAAGCGCGACTCGATCCGTGTGCTGTCCCACGTTCAGGTTCGCCGCGAAGACCCGATCGAAGAAGAGCAGCGCCTGCGTCAGGAAGCCGAGGCACTGGCCGCTCGCATGCAGTTCCTGCATGAAGAAGCCCCAGGCCTTGAGCAGCCGGAAGTGTTGGGCGAAGAGGTCGATGTTGCCCTTGCTGCCGCGCCGGTTCGCAACGAGCAGAAGCTGGGTCGCAATGAGCTGTGCTACTGCGGTTCGGGCAAGAAGTTCAAGCATTGCCACGGGCAGATTCAGTAAAACCCGTTTCAATCGCTGAAATACCCGCGCCGCGACCGGCTTCTGCCGTCGCGGCGTTTTACCATTCGAACCGCCGTTCTGCTGAAACGGTGCTGACATCATTTATAAAGGAGCGCATTCATGGCTGTTGGTCTTGGTCCTTTGCCAACGTTGCACCCGGTTGCCGGTTTTGAACTCGGTATCGCCTCGGCCGGCATCAAGCGCCCGGGGCGCAAGGATGTTGTGGTCATGCGCTGTGTAGAAGGCTCCACGGTTGCCGGCGTGTTCACCCTGAACGCCTTTTGCGCCGCACCGGTGATCCTGGCCAAACAGCGCGTGCAAGGTGCTGTGCGTTACCTGCTGACCAACACCGGCAACGCCAACGCCGGCACCGGCGAGCCTGGCCTGGCCGCCGCCGAGCGCACTTGCGCGAAACTGGCCGAGTTGACCGGTGTCGATGCCAGCCAGGTGCTGCCGTATTCCACCGGTGTGATCGGCGAGCCGCTGCCCGTCGAGAAAATCGAAGGCGCGCTGCAAGCGGCTCTCGACGACCTGTCGATCCATAACTGGGAAGCTGCCGCCACCGGCATCATGACCACCGACACCCTGCCAAAAGGTGCCAGCCGTCAGTTCCAGCACGACGGTGTGACCATCACCGTTACCGGGATCAGCAAAGGCGCCGGCATGATTCGCCCGAACATGGCGACCATGCTCGGCTACATCGCCACCGACGCCAAAGTCTCCCGCGACGTGCTGCAAAACCTGATGCTGGACGGCGCCAACAAATCGTTCAACCGTATCACCATCGATGGCGACACCTCGACCAACGACTGCTGCATGCTGATCGCTACCGGTCAGGCGGCGTTGCCGGAGATCACCCGTGCCGAAGGCGAGCTGTTCGCCAAGCTCAAGCAAGCGGTGTTCGAAGTGTGCATGGACGTGGCCCAGGCCATCGTTCGCGACGGTGAAGGCGCGACCAAATTCGTCACCGTTGAAGTCAACGGCGGCGGCAATCACCAGGAATGTCTGGATGTGGGTTACACCGTGGCCCACTCGCCGCTGATCAAGACCGCGCTGTTCGCCTCGGACCCGAACTGGGGCCGTATCCTGGCGGCCGTAGGCCGTGCCGGTGTACCGAACCTGGACGTGAGCAAGATCGATGTATTCCTCGGTGAAGTGTGCATTGCCAGTCGTGGCGCGCGCGCGGCGACCTATACCGAAGCCCAGGGCGCGGCGGTGATGCAGCAGGAAGAAATTACCATCCGTATCGAGTTGGGTCGTGGCGATTGCAGCGAAACCATCTGGACCACCGACCTGTCCCACGAATACGTGAAGATCAACGCCGAGTACCGTACGTAAGACCGCGTTGCCCCTATCGCTAGCAGGCTAGCTCCCACACTGGTTCCTGGTGTACACAAATCCAATGTGGGAGCTAGCCTTGCTAGCGATTGCGGTCTGTCAGTCGCCAACTAGACTGCTCTGTCCTCCATCCAAAGGTCCCGAACATGAGCCTGCACCTGATCATCGGCGACAAACTGCTTTCTTCCTGGTCCCTGCGAGGCGCCTTGGCCCTCGACCTGACCGGCGCTTCCTACACCGAAGAACTGATCAAGCTGAACCAGCCGGACACCCGTGAGCGTCTGCTCAAGCATTCACCGACCGGCAAGGTCCCGCTGCTGAAAACCGAACACGGCACCATCGCCGACTCCCTGGCGATTGCCGAATATCTGGCGGAACAGTTTCCCGACGCGAACCTGTGGCCCAAAGACACTGCCGCCCGTGCCCAGGCGCGTTCGGCCTGCGCGCAGATGCACAGTGGCTTTTTCGCCATGCGCGGCAACATGCCGTTCGACCTGAGCCATGACGCAGCACTGTCGCCGGTCCCGGCCGATGTCCAGGCGGACATCGAGCGCATGTCGGCGTTGTGGGCCGAGTGTCGTGCCGCTGCGACCGAGAGCGGTCCGTACCTGTTTGGCCGCATCACGTTGGCCGACGCGTTCTTTGCACCCATCGCCGTGCGCCTGCGCACCTATCGGGTGAAGCTGTCCGCGGCCGACGAAGCCTATGTTGAAACCCTCTACCAATGGCCAGCATTCAAGGCCTGGCAGAAGGCTGGACTGGAGGAGTTGCAAAGGTGAAACGAGTCCATGTCGCCGCCGCCGTCATCCGCGATGGCAGTGGCCAAATCCTGATCGCCCGTCGTGCTGACTCTCAGCATCAGGGCGGCTTGTGGGAGTTTCCCGGGGGCAAGGTCGAGGCCGATGAATCGGTCGAAACCGCACTGGCCCGTGAACTCCATGAGGAGCTGGGTATCGTGGTCGGCGCGACGCGCCCGCTGATCAAGGTCCGGCACGATTACCCGGACAAGCAGGTGTTGCTGGATGTCTGGGAAGTCTCGGCGTTTACCGGCGAGCCCCACGGCGCCGAAGGCCAACCACTGGCCTGGGTGTCGCCCCGAGATCTATCGGATTACGAGTTTCCGGCAGCCAATCAGCCGATCGTCGCGGCCGCGAAACTACCCGCTCAGTACCTGATCACCCCGGAAGACCTGGAAACCCCGGCGTTGCTGCGGGGAATCCAGAAAGCCATCGCGGGTGGGATCAAGCTGATCCAGTTGCGTGCACCGAACGGTTACGACCCGAAATACCGTGACCTGGCGGTGGATGCGGTGGGTCTGTGTGCCGGCAAGGCGCAATTGATGATCAAGGGGCCATTCGAATGGCTGGGCGACTTCCCGTCCGCCGGTTGGCACATTACCTCGGCGCAGCTGCGCAAGTACGCAGCGGCTGGCCGACCGTTACCGGCATCGCGCTGGCTGGCGGCTTCGTGCCATAACGCTGAAGAGCTGGCGCTGGCCGAACAGATGGGGGTGGATTTCGTGACCCTGTCGCCGGTGCAGCCAACCCTGACTCACCCTGGCGCCGAGCCGTTGGGTTGGGAACAGGCATCGAGCTTGATCGAGGGCTTCAGCAAGCCGGTGTTCCTGCTGGGTGGGGTTGGCCCGGCTGAGGTCGAGAAAGCCTGGGCTGCGGGGGCACAGGGTGTGGCGGGGATTCGGGCGTTTTGGCCTGAGGCCTGATTCTGTGCTGTAGCTTATGACGCCATCGCGAGCAGGCTCGCTCCCACAGGTGACCGCATTGTTGCTGAAGAAATGCGATCAAATGTGGGAGCGAGCCTGCTCGCGATGAGGGCCTGACAGCCGCCGACTAAACCTCAGGTTTCGCAGCCGGCTGCCAAAGAATCTCGGCAATTCCCTGACGCTTGGCAATCAGCCGCGCCATCACAAACAACAAATCCGACAATCGATTGATGTAAGCCAGGCCAACCCCGGCCAACGGCTCAATCGCATTGAGCTGCTGACAGCGCCGTTCTGCGCTGCGCGCCAGGCTGCGGCAGACATGGGCCTGGGCAATCAGCGTCGAACCGCCGGGCAAGATGAAGTTTTCCAGCGGCCCCAACTCTTCATTCCACACATCGATCGCCGCTTCCAGACGTTCGATTTCCGCTGCATTCAACGCCTGATACACCGGCATCGCCAGTTCGCCACCCAGATCAAATAACCGATGCTGGCAGGGGGCCAATACCTCGATCACTTCGTTCAAGCCTGGAAACTGAGCAGTTTGCGCCGCCAACCCGGCCAGAAGCACCCCAACCTGGCTGTTCAGCGTATCGACTTCGCCAATGGCCTCGATCCGCGGGTGATCCTTGGGTACGCGACGACCATCGCCCAGCCCGGTCTCGCCTTTGTCGCCAGTGCGGGTGTAAATCTTCGACAAACGAAAGCCCATGGTTACCTCGATAGCAGGTTGAGTTGTTGCGAGACAGGCGGTGTACTCGCCAAGGGCAGGCGCAAGGTGAAGCAGGTGCCCTGGCCCAGGGTCGATTGCACTTCCATCTGCCCCTTGTGGTTATTGGTGATGATGAAGTACGACACCGACAGCCCAAGCCCGGTGCCCTGGCCGATTTCCTTGGTCGTGAAAAACGGCTCGAAGGTGCGTTTGCGCACATTTTCGCTCATGCCGATACCGTTGTCCTCGACCTGAATTTCCGCCCATGGCGGATTGAGCCTGGTGCGCAGAATGATCCGCCCCGGCTCGCTGTCGTCTTCGCGCTGGTGGATGGCTTGCGCGGCGTTTTTCAACAGGTTGAGCAGCACTTGCTCCAGTTCGTTGGCGGTGCCGGGGACCGGTCCCAGTGCTGGATCGAACTGACGAATGATGGCCTGGCCCTTGAAGTCGAAACCGATCGCCAGGTCGAAATCGTTACCGGCGATCTCCACGGCCTGGTCGATCAGGGCGGGCAGGTCGCACGGGGCCATCTGGCGGGTGCTGCGACGGCTGAAGCTGAGCATGTGGGTAACGATTTTCGCCGCCCGGGCACCGGCCTGCTGGATGCCATCGAGCAACTGCGGCACTTCGCGGATTTGCAGGTACTGGTTGACCGTCGCCAGTTCGATGCCAGCCTGTTCGGCCACTTCGAGGTTTTTCGGTAAATCGGGCGACAGACGTCGGCGAATGTTTTGCACGTTGTGCAGGATCGCGCCCAGCGGGTTGTTGATCTCATGGGCCATGCCGGCGGCCAGGCCACCCACCGACAGCATTTTCTCCGACTGCACCATCATCTCTTCAAGGGACAGGCGCTGGGTGATGTCGTCGATCCGGATCACCACGCCGCGCCCGGCACCGCCCATCAACGGATAGAAGGTCAGGGCATAGTGGCGGGGTTCGTCGTCCTTGAGCCAGGTAACACGTTCGATCTTGGCCACCGTATGCTGCTCGACCGTTTGCTTGAGTTGCGGCAAGAACGGCTTGAGCGGTTCGAAGGCCAGGAAGATGGGCTGGTTGAGAGCTTCATCCAGGCGCGTGCCGGAGAGGGCGCTGGCCTCCTGGTTCCATTGCGTCACGTAGAGCTGTTCGTCGAGGGCGATCAGCGCCGATGGCATGGAGTCGATGATGCTGTTGAGGTAGTTCTGGAAACCGGTGAGCTTTTTCTCGATCTTGCTGCGCACCTGGACTTCGAGCTCCAGTTTGCGGTTGGTATGGCGGGTTTCTTCCGCCAGCCCCTGGGCCTGGTCGTAGGCCGCCTGGGAGTCGTCCCTGGCCCGCTTGAGTTGCTGCTCCCTGGCCTCGATCCGCGAGAGCATGGTATTGAACGCCTCGGCGAGGCTGCCGATTTCATCGTGGTTTCCGCGTGAAGCACGCAGTGCGTAGTTTTCTTCACGGGTGACCTGCCGGGACAACTCTTCGAGCTGGTGGATCGGCCGGGTAATCAGGCGCTTGATCTGGCGGGCAATGATCAGCCACAGCAATACGCTGAAGATCAGAATCCCCAGGCTCGCCGTCAGGGTCCCGGTGTAGAACGCCACTGGCAGTTCGCTTGAGGCCACCAACAGCAGGTGCCCTGGTGCCGCACCGGTGCGGGGCAGGGGGATGACTTGGTTGGTACGAAACTCGGTGGCCTGCCAGTCTTCGATATGCCGGAAGCGCTTCGGCAGCTCCAGGTTATCGCCATGCTGCAATTGCGCCAGTCGCTCACCCTTTCCGTCATACAGGGCCGCCGCGCGCAATGGCGAATAGCTGTTGAGTTCATTCAGCAGGCGCTCGGCGCTTTGCGGTGACGCCAGGGCCTCGGAGGCCAGGCTCGGGTTGGATACCAGCCGGCCGATGGTTTGCAGTGCCTGGGGCGCCATGCTTTCCTGGGAGATGTAGTAGGCGGCGCTGATAAAGGTCAGGTTGGCAACCAGCAGGACGGTGACCATCAGTACCAGCAGGGCGGCCAGCAGTTTCTGGCCGACGGGCAGGTTTTCAAGGCGCTGACGCAATGGCATCGGATTCATCGCAGACAAGGAACAAGTGGCCAGCGTAGCCGCTGCTCAGTCGCTGGGCAATCCAAGGCTTTGCAGGCGAGCGATCAACCTTGCCTCAAGCTGATTGAGGTGAGGCAGGTTCAGTTGATGACGCCCGGCCACTTTGCAGGCGTAACCGAGCAGGTAGCTGATTTCAGTGCGGCGCTGGCTTGTGACGTCCTGATGCATCGAGGAGTAGTTGGCTGCGGTGGCGTGAATCACCCGTTCGACTTCCGGCAACAGGTTTTCGGCCGCTGCCGGCTGACCACAACGCTCGAGCAACTCCACCAGTTCACCGCACAGGGTGGCGACTTCACAGTGATGTTGCTGCAAACCGCCGTTGCGGCAATCGTGCAGCACCGTCAGCGGATTGATCGCACAGTTGAGGGCGAGTTTGCGCCACAGCCGGGTCAGGATTTCGGTGCTCCACTCGTGAGGGATACCGGCAGCGCTCAGGTCGTCGAGCCAGATCGGCGCCACCGGATGGCTGGCATCCCCCAGCCAGGTGAAGCCATGCCCGGCAAACACCACGCGCCAATCGCCATCGCGGAAGGCACCTTCGGTGCTCGAGGCATAGATGCAGCGAGCCTGAGGAACCTGTGCGGCCACCGCGTCCTGACTGCCCAGGCCATTTTGCAGCAGGATCAATTCGGCGCCTGGGGCCAGGCGTGGCGTCAATTGGGCCACCGCGCTTTCGGTATCGTAGGCTTTGCAGGCCACCAGCAGGCGGTGGATCGGTTGGGGATTGTCGGCTGTCTCGGCGGGTACGGCATAGTGTTGCGCCTCGCCGTGCTCCACCAGGGTCAATCCACCGGCCGTCTCATAGGCCTGCAGTCTCGCGGTGTCCCGCAGTATCAGCCTGACCGGCACGCCAGCCCGTGCCAGACGTGTCGCCCATAAGGTGCCGAGGCTGCCGGCGCCCAGTACATGCCAGGTGGTGGACATCAACTTTTTACTCTGTTTAAGGCGTGCATCGGCAGCTCGCAGTGAATGATGGGAAAGACCCGTTATAATCAGCGCGGATTTTAACCGCAAGCCAGGCGTGCTCCATCAGTGCGCCTTTAAATTTGGAGAGATTACATGCCGTCGTTCGACGTGGTATCCGAACTGGACAAACACGAAGTCACCAACGCGGTCGAGAACGCCGTCAAGGAACTCGATCGTCGTTATGACCTGAAAGGCAAAGGCAGCTTCGAGTTCAAGGAAAAAGACCTGACCGTCAACCTGACCGCCGAAGCGGATTTCCAGCTCGAAGCGATGATTGAGATCCTCAAGCTGGCGCTGGTCAAGCGCAAAATCGACGTGCAGTGCCTTGAAGTCAAGGACGCGTTCGCATCGGGCAAGCTGATGAAACAGGAAGCCGTCCTCAAGGAAGGCATCGACAAGGAGCTGGCGAAGAAAATCGTCGCCCATGTCAAAGACGCCAAGCTCAAGGTTCAGGCGGCCATTCAGGGCGAGCAGGTTCGTATCACCGGCAAAAAGCGTGATGACCTGCAAGAAGCCATTGCAGCGCTGCGGGCCAAGGAATTCGGTATGCCGCTGCAGTTCAACAACTTCCGCGACTGAGTCTCGAATCGGGAACCTCTTGGCGTTTGCAGCGTCGGAGGCCAAGCAGCGGCAGAAACGATTGAGCCCGTCGCGGTTCGGTCTTTCTGCCGCTTTTTTTACGCATGCCGGGTAGCCGGAAAACAGGAGAGTGTAGATGGACTTAAATGCCGAGGTAGACAATCTGGTCAAGGTATCCCAAACCTGGATCCCGATGATCATGGAATACGGCAGCCGTGTACTGCTGGCGGTCATCACCCTGGCCATCGGCTGGTGGCTGATCAACAAGGTCACGAAAAAGCTCGGCGGCCTGATTGCATTGCGTAATGCCGACCTGGCGCTGCAAGGCTTCATCAGCAGCCTGGCGAACATCATCCTCAAGATCCTGCTGGTCGTCAGCGTGGCCTCGATGATCGGTGTGGAAACCACTTCGTTTGTGGCGGCGATCGGTGCGGCAGGCCTGGCCATTGGCCTGGCCTTGCAGGGCAGCCTGGCGAACTTCGCCGGTGGCGTGCTGATTTTGCTGTTCCGTCCGTTTCGCATTGGTGACTGGATCGAGGCTCAGGGTATCGCCGGTACTGTCGACAGCATCCAGATTTTCCATACCGTGCTGCGTACCGGTGACAACAAGACCATCATCGTGCCTAACGGCAATCTGTCGAATGGCATCATCACCAACACCAATCGTCAGCCGACCCGCAAAGTCGTGTTTGATGTCGGTGTTGATTACGAAGCGGACCTGCAGAAAGCCCGTGAAGTTTTGCTGGAATTGGCCAAGGATCCGCGTGTATTGGCCGATCCGGAGCCGCTGGCCGTTGTTTCCACCCTGGGTGACAGTGCGATCACGCTTTCGCTTCGTGTCTGGGTAAAGACTGCCGATTACTGGGACGTGATGTTCATGTTCAACGAACTGTCCCGTGACCGTCTGCGAGAGGCCGGCATCGATATTCCATTTCCACAGCGGGTTATTCGAGTGGTTCAGGAATCTGCGGTGCAGTGACGGGGCCTTTGAGCAATGTCTGACTCTTTGGTCAGGCATGTTCTGTAAGGAAGCAGTCAGGCAACAGCCAACAAAAAAGGCCCATCCGAAGATGGGCCTTTTGTTTTGTTACCGCAAACTAACTGGATGCGATTACAAAACCGACAGCGGGTAGTCGACGATGAAACGGAACTCTTTCACGTCGCCTTCACCTTCGTCAGCGTTAGCGAAGTGCCATGCTTGACGAATACGGAAGGAAAGATCTTTTGCCGGGCCAGTCTGAACAACGTACTTGGCTTCGAAGTTGGTCTCGTTGTGCTTGCCGTCTGCACCATACAGGCCTTCGTAAGCGCTGCCTGCTGGAGTTTTGGTGCCGTCGATGTCCCAACCTTTAACGTAACGGGTCATGAAGCTCAGACCTGGAACGCCGTACTCAGCCATTTTCAGGTCGTAACGAACCTGTGCAGACTTCTCGCCAGGGGCGTTGAAGTCAGAGTACTGGATGGAGTTGGCGAGGAAGATCGAGTCGCCGCCGCGGTTGTTTTTGCCCACGCCGATGTAGTCGAACGGAGTGTCACCGTTAACCTTCTGGAAGGCCAGGGTGATGGTGTGTGCTTTCATGAACGAGAAAGCGGCTGCCAGGGAGTAAGCGGTGTTGCTGATATCGCCCGCTTTGGCGTCACCGGTATCTTTGGTGTTGTAGATGTTACCGTCCAGGTTCAGCGACTCATCGCCACCCAGCGGGATGGTGTAGTTCAGGTTGGCGTAGTACTGGTTCCAGATGTCTTCCAGCTTGGCGCCATACAGCGATGCCGACAGGTTGTCGGTGATGCCGTATTTACCACCGAAGTAGTCGATGCTGTTGGCTTCTACGCCAGCGTAGGTTGCAAACAGGCCGCCGTCACGGGCGTTGCGGTCCTGGCTGGTCGCCGAGTAGAAGTGACCGGCTTCGAGGTCAAGGTCTTTGACTTCGCTGCTCTGCAGCTGGATGCCGCTGGCAGTTTGAGGAAGGATACGGGAGCCGCCAACTGCAAACACTGGGGCAGTGCTTGGCTGCATGTCGCCGACTTTCAGCTCGGTTTTGGATACGCGGAACTTAACTGCGCCGCCTGCTTTGCCCTGGCTGTCGTTGACTTCGCCATCAGCGTCGCGGCTCATGTTGCCGGTGCCGCCGGTGCCATCACCGCCGTCCAGTTTGATTGCCAGGTAGCCGAATGCATCAACACCAACACCGATCAGGCCTTGGGTGTAACCGGAGCTGAAATTGCCCCAGATGCCTTGGGTCCAGTCTTTCTGGTCGTTGGCGCCATCTTTGTTATCACGGTTGAAGTAGTAGTTGCGAACCAGCAAGTTCAGCGTGCTGTCTTCAACAATACCTTTGGCTTCAGCCTGGTCACTTACGAAAGGGGCGGCCGTAGCCAATTGGGTACTGGCTGCTGCTGCAACTGCCAGTGCGATCATGCTCCACTTCATCACGCGCATCGTGATTTGCTCCTTTGGTTTTAGAAGAGTACTGCCGTCCCACCTGTTTTATTATCTGGGCGGCTCTTTCTTTTTGTGTCGGCGCAAACTTATATCACGCCGACAATGTTGGCGATACTTGCGCATCTAACCTTTCGCCTTCTTTACGACCCTGTCGCAAACAGCATGGTAGATGTCGCAAATTTCCAGCTCCGACGCAACAGGGCGGACAACTTTAATGCTGTTTTCTGCGCCTTGTCGTCGGTAAAAAGAGTCCTGGTGAAACGTTTGAATCTCCATCGGGCTACCTTGCCACTATTTTTTTTACCTGAGGGCCTCCGCTTCCAGCGGGTGCCACTCGGGCGATACTGGGTATCAATGCAACAAGCGTGCACAAACTCGTGTTTTGTTACGCTTTTTTTCCAATTGACTGCCAGATGCTGTAAATACCTCATAAAACCGGGGGGCTCAAGCGCTTTTGGTTTGGGCTTGACGCCTTGCCTGACATCATGTTGCGCCCTTCTGATCGACAGTCTGGCAACCAGAAATGTTACCGGTTCACCCCACAACTGAGTAAATGGCGGATGTCGAAGCGTTCAGCGTAGACCTACTGTGCGGTTTTGGTGCAAAAATTTTTTGCCCTGTACTGAATTCATCTCTGTCGGCCGCTTGCCTGAAGCGAACTTTTCCTTGTTGATCAGTCATTTCGGCGTTTTTTCGCTGCTATCCGGTTCTGCAATGGTGCGCGGTAGTGAAAATTGTCCCATCCGGGGGCGTCTGTCAGTTTTTTGCTGACGCTCGTGGCCTCGATGCAAGGTTCGCCGTGAAGCCTGCGCCGTTCGCAGGTATGCTGCCGTCCGGTCGCTTGGTGCGCTGTCCTTCTGGATAGAGCGCTAAGCTGAAAAATGATGACCCGGCGGGAGTGCGCGCAGTGTTCGCTTTAGATCCACGACTTCAACAAGACACGTTACTGATCGGGGACTTTCCGCTCTGCCGGTTGCTGCTGTCCAACGATTCGAACTATCCCTGGTTCATCCTGGTACCTCGTCGCGAGGCTATCAGCGAGATATTTCAGTTGGATGTCGCAGAGCAGCAACAGCTTTGGCAGGAAACCACTGCGCTGTCGCAAGTGCTCAAGGATGCGTTCGATGCGGACAAGTTGAATGTGGCGGCGCTGGGCAATGTCGTCAGTCAGTTGCACATGCATGTGATTGTGCGCAAGCGCGAAGATGCCGCCTGGCCAGCGCCGGTTTGGGGTAAACATCCGGCAAAACCCTACGGTTCGGAGCAGATCGCCGCGATTCGCGAACGTTTGCGCTTGATTTTGACCGATGATTTTACGTTTCTGGAGGGCTGAACCATGAGCCTGGAAGAACGCGTTACCGAGCTGGAAAGCCGTCTGGCGTTTCAGGATGACACCATTCAGGCATTGAACGATGTGCTGGTGGCGCAGCAACGGGTGGTCGAGCGCCTGCAGCTGCAAATGGCCGCGCTGCTCAAGCGGCAGGAGGAAATGGTCGGGCAGTTCGAGTCATTCGAAGAAGAAGCGCCGCCGCCGCACTATTAGGCAAATCACAGGCATGAAAAAACCGCGGACAGCTGGGCTGTGCGCGGTTTTTTTTGGCCTTGAATCAGCGGCGCGGCAGTGCGGCGATCACATCTTCGGCTTGCAGGCCCTTGTCACGATTCATGACGGAGAACTCCACGCGCTGGCCTTCGACCAGGACACGATGGCCTTCACCGCGAATGGCCCGGAAGTGGACGAAGATGTCGTCGCCGGAGTCGCGGGAGATGAAGCCGAAGCCTTTGGATGTGTTGAACCACTTGACGGTGCCGGTATCGCGGTTGCTCATGTCGTAGCTTGGCGAGGCGGCGGTGGGTGACGACTTGTAGAAGCTGATGCCCAGGTGCAGGGCAACGGCAACCAGGGCTGCGACCAGGCTGAACAGTACGGCGGGTTGACCGGCGATGACGGGCATCGGTGCGATCAGCGTCAGGGTTTGCAGGACCACGCTCAGAACCAGCAGGGCGCTGACCAGGTTTTGCAGTTGGTGACGCGGGCCTTTGTTCCAGTAAGGGATGACTGGTGCAAGCGTAAGGTTGAGCAGGCCGAAAAAGGCCAGGTACAGTGCGTCGGGTTGTTGCAGGTAAGGCAAGGCTTCGGATTGCAGGCTAGGGATGAAGGACAGCAGCAAGGCCGCTGCGCCTATCAACAGATGGACGATTTTCAACATTTTGATTAACTCACGTTAAGACAGCTCACAAGGAAGAGCTGATGGCGCACGGTTCGCTTCAAGATAATAAAGAGGCGTTGGACACGTACCCGGTATCAGCCTATGCGCCATGCCCGGAAAAATAGGCATTGGCGACACGCTGTCTATTTAACAGCAAAGCCGCAGGCTACTCAAATCAGGGCGTCCGGCGGCTCTTTTCGGGGCGAATTGCCGCAGGTTCTGAAGGGGATATCGCTTCGCTGCGTGGGAAAATGTCCGGAGTAGGACGTTCTCCAGGGTCTGCCAAAAGTTGTTGGCTTATCCTACGTCGAGGGTCATAAAGTCGGCTGGAAAATACCTTTGTATCTGCGTTTTTATAAGGCGACAGACAGTTGCGCTTAAAGAAACCAGGATGGCAAAGGAGTGTCAGCGTTATGGTTTATGAAAGGCAGGAAGAGCGGCGATACGGTTCGCGCAAGGATGTAAGGGTTGATCCGTTTGTTCGCGAGTTCGATATGGGGCTGGCCCAGCCCTTGTCCCGCTCCGTGCGATTGAATGGCTTCGCCACCTGTTTGCGGCTTGAGCAGGTTTATTGGGACATTTTGGCGGAGATGGCCCGGGTCAATGGTTGCTCGATCAATAACCTGTTGTCTCATGTGGATCGCGAAGTTCACTTGCGCCATGGCGGGGTAAGGAACTTCAGTGGATTGGTTCGGGTTGTCTGCGTCGTGCACAGTCTCAAGGACGGGGGTTGCATTGCCACGGCCTGGTCGGGGCGGTGAAAACAGCAGAGTGTCGGCCTGTGCAGTCTTACGGCTGCACAGGCCGCATTTAATGGATATAATCCCGCTCTTTGCCGCAAAACCCTGCGTAAGCGGTAGCAATCTGATCGCCGAGACAACCTCCATGCCGATGTACGATTATCAATGTGCTTCCTGTGGTCATCAGTTGGAAGCCATTCAAAAGATCAGCGATGCACCGCTGGTCGACTGCCCTGCCTGTCAGGCGCCAGAGCTTAAGAAGTTGCTGTCCATGCCGGGCTTCCGCCTCAGCGGCACGGGTTGGTACGAAACCGATTTCAAGACCGGTTCCAAGAAGAACCTGGCCGGCGGCGACAAAGCTGACTAAGGTCTGGAACCTGAGTTGAACGACACGCGAGCTCTTGCATCACCCGGCGACTTTTTAAAGGCGGGGCTGCTGTAGGATCTCCAACCGAATTTCGAATTACGAGAAGTGAAACCACGACCATGATGCGCAGCCATTATTGCGGCCAACTGAACGAAAGCCTGGACGGCCAGGAAATTACCCTTTGCGGATGGGTCCACCGTCGCCGTGACCACGGTGGGGTGATTTTCCTCGATATCCGTGATCGTGATGGTCTGGCCCAGGTCGTGTTCGATCCGGACCGCGCTGAAACCTTCGCCGCTGCCGACCGCGTGCGCAGCGAGTACGTCGTGAAGATCACCGGCAAGGTTCGCCTGCGTCCGGCCGGTGCGACCAACGCCAACATGGCGTCGGGCATGATCGAAGTCCTGGGCTACGAGCTGGAAGTGCTGAACGAATCGGAAACTCCGCCGTTCCCGTTGAACGAGTTCTCCGACGTCGGCGAAGAAACCCGCCTGCGCTATCGCTTCCTCGATCTGCGTCGCCCGGAAATGGCCGAGAAGCTGCGTCTGCGTTCGCGCATGACCACCAGCATCCGTCGCTTCCTGGACGAGAACGGCTTCCTCGATGTCGAGACGCCGATCCTGACCCGTGCCACCCCGGAAGGCGCACGCGACTACCTGGTGCCGAGCCGTACTCATGCCGGTTCGTTCTTCGCCTTGCCGCAATCGCCGCAGCTGTTCAAGCAACTGCTGATGGTGGCCGGCTTCGACCGTTACTACCAGATCGCCAAGTGCTTCCGTGACGAAGACCTGCGGGCCGACCGTCAGCCGGAATTCACCCAGATCGACATCGAGACCAGCTTCCTCGATGAAAAAGAGATCATGGGCCTGACCGAGCAAATGATCCGCAACCTGTTCAAGGAAGTGCTGGGCCTGGAATTCGGTGAGTTCCCGCACATGACCTTTGAAGAAGCCATGCGCCGCTACGGTTCCGACAAGCCAGACCTGCGTAACCCGCTGGAGCTGGTGGACGTGGCCGATCAGCTCAAGGAAGTCGACTTCAAGGTGTTCAGCGGTCCGGCCAACGACCCGAAATGCCGTATCGCCGCCTTGCGCGTACCTGGCGGGGCGAGCATGCCGCGCAAGCAGATCGACGACTACACCAAGTTCGTCGGCATCTACGGTGCCAAGGGCCTGGCGTACATCAAGGTCAACGAGCGCGCCAAGGGTGTTGAAGGCCTGCAGTCGCCAATCGTGAAGAACATCCCTGAAGACAACCTCAACGTGATCCTCGATCGCGTGGGTGCGGTCGACGGTGATATCGTGTTCTTCGGTGCCGACAAGGCGAAGATCGTCAGCGAAGCCCTGGGCGCGCTGCGGATCAAGCTCGGCCACGACCTGGATCTGCTGACCTGCAAGTGGGCACCAATGTGGGTCGTCGACTTCCCGATGTTCGAAGAAAACGACGACGGCAGCTTCACCGCCTTGCACCACCCGTTCACCGCACCGAAGTGCACCCCGCAAGAGCTGGAAGCCAACCCGGCTGGCGCTCTGTCCCGTGCCTACGACATGGTGTTGAACGGCACCGAACTGGGTGGCGGTTCGATCCGTATCCACCGTAAAGAGATGCAGCAGTCGGTGTTCCGTCTGTTGGGCATCAACGAAGCGGAACAGGAAGAGAAATTCGGCTTCCTGCTCGACGCCCTGAAATACGGCGCGCCGCCGCACGGTGGCCTGGCCTTCGGTCTGGACCGCCTGGTGATGCTGATGACCGGCGCCCAGTCGATCCGTGAAGTGATCGCCTTCCCGAAAACCCAGAGCGCGGCAGATGTCATGACTCAGGCACCGGGCCAGGTGGATGCCAAGGCATTGCGCGAGCTGCACATTCGTCTGCGCGAAACGCCTAAGGCCGAGTAAGGCTGACCTGAAGGGCGCATCTGTGGATGCGCCCTTTCTTTATAGATAGAGCAGTTCAAGATTTTTGTTTGCCGGCCGGCGCAATACAGCGCAGCGGGCAATGTTTCAAAGAGAATTCGGAGCGAGTTATGGCAGGTCATTCCAAGTGGGCGAACATCAAGCACCGCAAAGAACGTCAGGATGCCAAGAAGGGCAAGATTTTCACCAAGTGGATCCGCGAGTTGACCGTCGCTGCCCGTCAGGGCGGTGGTGATCCGGGCTCCAACCCGCGTCTGCGCCTGGCGCTGGACAAGGCCCTTGGTGCAAACATGAGCCGCGACATCATCGATCGCGCGGTTGCCCGTGGTGCCGGCGCAGCCGACACCGATGACATGGTCGAGCTGACCTACGAAGGGTACGGCCCGGGCGGCGTGGCGGTGATGGTCGAATGCATGACCGACAACCGTAATCGCACCGCAGCCGCTGTTCGTCACGCGTTCAGCAAATGCGGCGGCAACCTGGGGACTGACGGTTCGGTGGCCTATCTGTTCGAACGCAAGGGGCAGATCTCCTTCGCTGCCGGCGTTGACGAAGATGCGCTGATGGAAGCCGCCATGGAAGCCGACGCCGATGACGTGGTGACCAACGAAGACGGTTCGATCGACGTGTTCACCTCGTTTGCCGGGTTCTATTCGGTGCGTAACGCACTGGAAGCGGCGGGTTTCAAGGGTGACGACGCGGAAATCGTCATGTTGCCGACCACCAGCGCCGAGCTCGATCTGGAAGGCGCCGAGAAAGTCCTCAAGCTGATCGACATGCTTGAAGACCTGGATGACGTGCAGAACGTCTATTCCAATGCGGAAATCCCGGAGTCGGTGGCTGCACAGCTCGGTTAAGGGCGACCAGGATACATTGTGGGAGCGAGCCTGCTCGCGATTGCGGATTTTCAGGCAGCATCGTTGCTGGATGTGAAATCGCTATCGCGAGCAGGCTCGCTCCCACATTTGTTTTTCGTTGTATTGAATTTCGTGCTTTTAATGAGTCGCAGGCGTTATGACTTTAATTCTTGGTATCGACCCCGGTTCGCGTATCACCGGTTACGGTGTGGTTCGTGATACCGGCCGTGGCTGTGAGTACGTCGCCTCCGGTTGTATCCGCACCGGTGCCGGCGAGCTGCATGAGCGACTGCAGATTGTCTATCGCGGGGTACGGGAGATCATTCAGACTTACCATCCGGTGACCATGGGGATCGAAAAGGTTTTCATGGCCCGTAACGCCGATTCCGCCCTGAAACTGGGGCAGGCCCGTGGCGCAGCGATCGTCGCGGGTGCCGAGGAAAGCCTGGAAATAGCCGAATACACCGCAACCCAGGTCAAGCAGGCGGTCGTCGGCACCGGTGCGGCCAACAAGGAGCAGGTGCAAATGATGGTCATGCACATGCTCAAGCTCACCAGTAAACCGCAGATCGATGCCTCGGACGCCCTGGCCATTGCCATTTGCCATGCTCACACTCGCTCCAGCCTGCTGCCCCATGGGCTGGGAGCTGCACGCAGTCGTGGCGGGCGCCTGCGTCTCTGATAGCATCAGCAATCATTTTCATGGAGTGAGTGCGTTCCGCCTGTGTCGTCGGCGGTATTGCTCGCTCTATCAGTCGCTGGCCAAGAGCTGGCCAACGCTCAAGGATTTGTAACGTGATTGGACGTTTGCGCGGCACCCTGGCTGAGAAGCAGCCTCCCCATCTGATTCTGGATGTAAATGGCCTGGGCTATGAACTTGAAGTGCCCATGACGACCCTTTACCGCTTGCCGTCGGTCGGTGAGCCGCTAACCTTGCATACCCATTTGGTCGTGCGCGAAGACGCACAGTTACTCTATGGTTTTATCGGCAGGCGTGAGCGCGATTTTTTTCGCGAATTGATCCGCCTCAATGGCGTCGGGCCGAAACTGGCCCTGGCCTTGATGTCGAGCCTGGAAGTCGACGAGCTGGTTCGCTGCGTACAGTCCCAGGACACTTCGGCGCTGACCAAGGTCCCGGGCGTCGGCAAGAAGACCGCCGAACGCTTGCTGGTGGAACTCAAGGATCGCTTCAAGGCCTGGGAAACCGTACCGGCCATGTTCGCCCTGGTGCCGAACCAGCCGGATGGACCGGCTCCGGTGAACACTGCCGAGACTGATGCCGTCAGCGCCTTGATTTCCCTGGGCTACAAGCCCCAGGAAGCGAGCAAGGCGGTGTCTGCGATCAAGGAGAAAGATTTGAGCAGTGAAGACATGATCCGCCGCGCCTTGAAGGGAATGATCTAAGTGATTGAAGCTGATCGTCTGATCGCTGCCACGCACAGTCCGCGTGAGCGCGAAGAAGTCCAGGACCGCGCCATTCGCCCTGTCAGCCTGGCCGAATACATTGGCCAGCCGACTGTTCGCGAGCAGATGGAGTTGTTCATTCAGGCTGCGCGCGGTCGTAACGAGTCCCTGGATCACACGCTGATCTTCGGGCCGCCCGGCCTGGGCAAGACCACGCTCGCCAACATCATCGCCCAGGAAATGGGCGTGTCGATCAAGAGCACCTCGGGGCCGGTGCTGGAGCGCCCCGGTGACCTGGCGGCGCTGTTGACCAACCTTGAGCCCCACGATGTGCTGTTTATCGACGAAATCCATCGCCTGTCGCCCATCGTTGAAGAAGTGCTGTACCCGGCCATGGAGGATTTTCAGCTCGACATCATGATCGGTGAAGGCCCGGCCGCGCGTTCGATCAAGCTGGATCTGCCGCCGTTCACCCTGGTCGGCGCAACGACGCGTGCGGGGATGCTTACCAACCCGTTGCGAGACCGTTTCGGCATCGTCCAGCGCCTGGAGTTCTACAACAACGCCGATCTGTCGACAATTGTCAGTCGCTCGGCAAGCATCCTTGGTTTGCCGCTGGACCCGGAAGGTGCTTTCGAAATCGCCCGACGTGCCCGTGGCACCCCACGGATCGCCAACCGTTTGCTGCGCCGGGTGCGCGACTTCGCTGAAGTTCGCGCCAAGGGCCACATCACCAAGCCGATTGCCGACCTGGCGCTGAACCTGCTGGACGTCGACGAGCGTGGCTTCGATCACCAGGACCGACGTCTGTTGCTGACCATGATCGAGAAATTCGATGGCGGGCCGGTCGGGGTCGACAGCCTGGCCGCCGCCATCAGCGAAGAGCGTCACACCATCGAAGACGTGCTCGAGCCATACCTGATCCAGCAGGGTTACATCATGCGCACGCCTCGGGGGCGGGTGGTGACGCGGCATGCCTACCTGCATTTTGGTTTAAACATTCCGTCACGATTGGGCGAAATGCCCGTGGTAGACGAGTTTCTCGATGCCGCTGACGATTAATTAACATTGCGTGCTGATTTTTTCGGGCAATGTAGGGTCCCAGGACCGTACTTTCACGTGAAAGCCGCAGAACAATGAAAAACAGTTGCCATGCCGGATTGGCAACCTGAGGAGTAAGCACTAGAGTATGCGCGCGCAAAACGGGCTTGAGCCTTTCGCACATCGCTGTCGCGTTTATTACGAGGACACCGATGCGGGGGGCATCGTGTATTACGTTAATTACCTCAAGTTTATGGAACGGGCTCGAACCGAGCGGCTACGAGATCTGGGCTTTGCCCAATCCACGCTTGCCGGTGAGGACCTGTTGTTCGTCGTGCATTCCAGCGAAGCGCGCTACCACGCGCCGGCGCGACTGGACGACGAACTGCTGGTAAGCGCCGAGGTAATCGAATTGAACCGTGCCAGCCTGCGCTTCAAGCAGCAGGTCAGGCGGGCAACGGATAATGTGCTGCTCTGCGAAGGGCAGTTTCTGGTGGCCTGTGTGCGCACTGAAAGTTTGAAACCCCGGGCCATTCCCGAAGCTCTACGGGCGGCCTTTGCCGACGTGAGCGGCGCGGGTACACACTCAAAGCAGGAGATAAAGCGTGGAAGCTAACGTCGTCGACCATTCCTCCATGTGGAGCCTGGTCAGCAATGCCAGTATCGTGGTGCAACTGGTAATGCTGATCCTGGTAGCCGCATCGGTGACCTCGTGGATCATGATTTTTCAGCGCAGCAACCTGCTGCGTGCCGGTCGACGCGCCCTGGAGAGCTTTGAAGAGCGCTTCTGGTCGGGTATCGACCTGTCCAAACTGTACCGTCAGGCCGGCAGCAATCCGGACCCTGATTCGGGCGTCGAGCAAATCTTCCGTGCCGGTTTCAAGGAATTCTCCCGTCTGCGCCAGCAGTCGGGCGTTGATCCGGAAGCGGTCATGGAAGGCGTGGCCCGTGCCATGCGCGTCGCCATTTCCCGCGAAGAAGAAAAGCTCGAGCAGAGTCTGCCTTTCCTGGCCACCGTTGGTTCCGTGAGCCCGTACATCGGTCTGTTCGGTACCGTCTGGGGGATCATGAACTCCTTCCGTGGCCTGGCCACCGCCCAGCAAGCGACGCTGGCCACTGTGGCGCCAGGTATCGCCGAAGCACTGATTGCCACCGCGATCGGTCTGTTCGCTGCCATTCCAGCCGTTATCGCTTACAACCGTTTTGCTGCTCGCAGCGAAACCCTGCTGGGCCGCTACTACACCTTCGCCGACGAGTTCCAGGCGATCCTGCACCGTAAAGTGCACACCAGCGAAGAATAAGCAGGTAATTTCCAATGGCTTTAATCGCTCGAGCTCGCAAAAAGCGCAAGCCGGTCGCCGAGATGAACGTGGTGCCTTACATCGACGTGATGTTGGTGCTGCTGGTCATCTTCATGGTGACCGCGCCGATGCTCAATCAGGGCGTGAAAGTTGATCTGCCCAAGGTTTCCAGCGAAGCCTTGCCGCAGGACAACAACACCCAGGTCCTGACCATTTCCATCAAATCCGACAAGACCTACTACTGGAATCTTGGTAGCGAAGTCGACACCGAAAAGCAGCAGGATCGGGCCATGACCCTGCCGCAGATGACTGACGCGGTGACCAAGATCATTCGCGTCGGCAACGAAGGCGGCAAGCGTACCCAGGTCTTCATTCGCGGCGACAAAACCGTCGATTACGGCTCCGTCATGGGGGCCATGGGCGGGTTGCAGAAAGCCGGGGTCGGTAATGTTGGCTTGATTACCGAGGCGCCCTGATGCAGCAACAGCGAGAGCCGTCCGCCTCGGAAAGCTACTTCTGGCCTAGTGTCTGGGCGATTGGCTTGCACGTGCTGGTGTTCGGCATGCTGTTCGTCAGCTTTGCCTTTACCCCGGAACTGCCGCCGGCCAAGCCGATTGTCCAGGCGACCCTGTACCAACTGAAGTCGAAAAGTCGGGCCACCACCCAGACCAATCAGAAGATTGCCGGTGAAGCGCAGAAATCCGCTGCGCGCCAGACCGAAGTCGAACAGATGGAACAGAAAAAGATCGAGCAGGAAGCGATCAAGGCCGCGGAACAAAAGAAGGAAGATGCGGCTCAAAAAGCCGAAGAATCCAAGAAGGCCGACGAGACGAAGAAAGCGGAAGAGGCAAAAAAGGCTGATGAAGCCAAGAAAGCCGATGAAGCGAAGAAGACCGCCGAAGCCAAAAAGGTCGAAGAGAAACAATTGGCTGATATAGCCAAGAAGAAGGCCGAAGAAGAAGCCAAGAAAGCGGCTGAAGAAGAGGCCAAGAAAGCGGCCGCCGAAGAAGCGAAGAAAAAGATCGTCGAAGACGCCAAGAAGAAAGCCGCGGAAGACGCCAAGAAGAAATCTGAAGCTGAAGAGGCGAAGAAGAAAGTCGCTGAAGACGCGAAGAAGAAAGCGGCTGCCGATGCTGCGAAGAAAAAATCGCAGGAAGCGGCGCGTAAATCCGCCGAAGACAAAAAGGCCCAGGCCTTGGCCGATTTGCTTTCCGACACGCCGCAGCGTCAGCAGGCCTTGGCCGATGAGCAGGGCGATGAAGTCGCCGGCAGTTTCGATGATCTGATTCGTGCGCGTGCAGCGGAAGGCTGGGCTCGTCCGCCTTCGGCCCGCAAAGGCATGACGGTCGTGTTGCAAATCGGCATGTTGCCGGACGGGACGGTGACTTCGGTCAGCGTGTCCAAGTCCAGTGGCGACGGTCCGTTTGACGCGTCGGCTGTTGCAGCGGTGAAGAATATTGGACGTTTGACAGAAATGCAGGGAATGAAGCCGAGTGATTTCGCTCCGTATCGTTCATTCAAGATGACATTCACACCTGAGGATCTAGCTTTGTGAGAAACCTTCTTCGAGGAATGCTGGTCGTTATCTGCTGCATGGCAGGGATGGCGATGGCAGATGAGAAAAACATTCTGGTTACAAGCGGCAGCGATCGGGCGACCCCGATCGCCGTCGTACCGTTCGGCTTCCAGGGCGGTAGCGTGCTGCCGGACGACATGGCGGAAATCATCGGTAACGACCTGCGTAACTCGGGTTACTACTCGCCGCTTCCAAAGCAGAACATGATCAGCCAGCCGAGCCAGGCCAGCGAAATCATCTTCCGTGACTTCAAGGCGCTGGGTGCCCAGTACGTCATGGTCGGCAGCATCGTTCCGGCGGGCGGTCGGCTGCAGGTGCAATACGCACTGTTCAACGTGGCCACCGAACAGCAAGTGCTGACCGGCAGCGTGTCCGGCGGTGTCGATCAGTTGCGCGACATGGCGCACTATATCTCCGACCAGTCGTTCGAAAAGCTCACAGGTATCAAGGGTGCTTTCTCGACTCGCCTGCTGTACGTAACGGCCGAGCGTTTCTCCGAGAACAACACTCGCTACACCCTGCAACGTTCGGACTACGACGGTGCTCGCGCCGTGACCCTGCTGCAGTCGCGCGAGCCGATCCTGTCGCCGCGTTTCGCACCGGATGGCAAGCGCATCGCTTATGTCTCTTTCGAGCAGAAGCGTCCACGCATCTTCATGCAGAACATCGACACCGGTCGCCGTGAGCAGATCACCAACTTCGAAGGCCTGAACGGTGCGCCAGCCTGGTCGCCGGATGGCAATCGCCTGGCGTTCGTGCTGTCGAAAGACGGCAACCCGGACATCTATGTGATGAACCTGGGTTCGCGTCAGATCAGCCGCGTCACCAACGGCCCTGGCATCAACACCGAACCGTTCTGGGGCAAGGATGGCTCGACCATCTACTTCACGTCCGACCGTGGCGGCAAGCCGCAGATCTACAAGACCAGTGCCGGTGGTGGCGGTGCCGAACGCGTGACTTTCGTCGGTAACTACAACGCCAACCCTAAACTGTCGGCTGATGAAAAGACGCTTGTCATGATTCACCGTCAGGATGGCTTCACCAATTTCAAGGTGGCGGCCCAGGATTTGCAGCGCGGTAGTGTAAAAATCCTCACTGATAGCACTCTGGACGAGTCGCCTACTGTCGCGCCCAACGGCACCATGGTAATCTACGCCACCCGCCAGCAGGGCCGGGGAGTCTTGATGCTCGTGTCCATCAATGGACGCGTAAGGCTCCCGCTTCCTACCGCACAAGGCGAAGTCAGAGAACCTTCCTGGTCCCCTTACCTGAACTGACGCGGCGCTATACGTTGTACTTAACACACTGGGGTTCATTAGGAGTTTCACGATGGAAATGCTGAAGTTTGGTAAATTTGCTGCGCTGGCACTGGCCATGGCTGTAGCTGTAGGTTGCTCGTCCAAAGGCGGCGACAATGCCGGTGAAGGCGCGGTAGATCCAAACGCTGGTTACGGCGCAAACACTGGTGCAGTTGACGGCTCCCTGAGCGAAGAAGCTGCTCTGCGCGCTATCACTACTTTCTACTTCGAATACGACAGCTCGGACCTGAAGCCAGAAGCCATGCGCGCTCTGGACGTTCACGCCAAAGACCTGAAAGCAAACGGCGCTCGCGTTGTTCTGGAAGGCAACACCGACGAACGTGGTACTCGTGAGTACAACATGGCACTGGGCGAGCGTCGTGCGAAAGCCGTTCAGCGCTACCTGGTACTGCAAGGTGTTTCCCCAGCTCAGCTGGAACTGGTTTCCTACGGCGAAGAGCGTCCAGTTGCTACCGGCAACGACGAGCAGTCCTGGGCTCAAAACCGTCGCGTCGAACTGCGTAAGTAATTCGTCATGCGAACGTGCCGTCGTGCTGTAACTGTTCTGGCTCTCAGCCTCGCGCCGCTTGCGGTGTGGGCTGCGGTTCCTGTGGTCGATAACGACTCCGGCTATAACAATAGCGGGAGCAGTTATCCGCCTGCAGGTTACGGTACGAACGGCGCCTATGCCGGGGGAGGGGTTTCGGCCCCTGTCTCGGCACAGGGCGAGCTGTTCAACCAACTGCAATCAATGCAGCAACAGATCGAGCGCCAGCAAGGTGCGATTGAAGTTCTGCAAAATGATGTAGCGCGCATGAAACAGGAAAACCTGGAGCGATACCAGGATCTTGATCGGCGCATAGGAACCGGCGTTGCACCAGCCGCGACTCCTGAAAATTCTTCCACCGGCGGTGATTCGAATTCCGCTGGTGCAGCCGCAGGTGCGGCAGCTGGCGCAGCCGCCGCTCAAGCACCTGCCGCGGGTGGCGAACCGGCGGATCCGGCGAAGGAAAAGCTCTATTACGATGCTGCCTTCGACCTGATCAAGGCCAAGGATTTCGACAAGGCCAGCCAGGCTTTTGCCGCTTTCCTGCGCAAATACCCGAACAGCCAGTACGCGGGCAACGCCCAATACTGGTTGGGCGAAGTGAATCTGGCCAAAGGCGATCTGCAAGGCGCAGGTCAGGCGTTTGCCAAGGTTTCGCAGCTGTATCCCAAGCACGCCAAAGTGCCGGACTCGCTGTACAAGCTCGCTGATGTAGAGCGTCGCCTGGGTCATACCGACCGGGTCAAAGGCATTCTGCAGCAGGTGGTGTCCCAATATCCGGGCACTTCCGCCGCTCAGTTGGCCCAGCGTGATCTGCAAAAAATGTAAGCCTGCTTGACCCGTTTCAAAGAAACCCGCGCTTGTCGCGGGTTTTTTCGTTAGAATTCACGCCCTTTTTATGAAACACGCTTTTAGGGGCCTGCGCTTTGCCGGGGTTCCTTCAAGTGCCTGACGGAGGCGGACAGCCTGTTTAGCTGTTACGCCCGTGGCGACTATGCAAGACACATTGAGAATCACCGAAGTTTTCTACTCGTTGCAGGGTGAAACGCGGACTGCCGGCCTGCCCACTGTTTTTGTGCGCCTGACCGGTTGCCCTCTGCGTTGCCAATACTGCGACAGCGCCTACGCGTTCACCGGCGGAACCATTCGCACGCTCGACGACATCCTCGAGCAAGTTGCCGGTTTTCGCCCGCGATACGTCTGCGTCACGGGCGGCGAGCCCCTGGCACAGCCCAACGCCATTCCCTTGCTCAAGCGCTTGTGTGACGCCGGTTACGAAGTGTCGCTGGAAACCAGTGGCTCCATCGATATCTCGGCAGTAGATTCCCGGGTCAGTCGCGTTGTCGACCTGAAAACCCCGGGTTCGAAGGAAGCGCACCGCAATCGCTACGAAAACATCGAGCTGCTCACGCCCAACGATCAGGTGAAATTTGTCATCTGCTCGCGAGAGGACTATGACTGGTCCGTATCCAAGCTGATCCAGTACGGTCTTGACCTGCGTGCCGGTGAAGTCCTGTTCTCGCCAAGTCACCATGATCTCAATGCCCGGGATCTGGCGGACTGGGTGGTGGCGGACAACCTGCCAGTGCGTTTGCAATTGCAGCTGCATAAATATCTATGGAATGACGAGCCGGGGCGCTGAAATGACTGAACAACTCAATACGGCTGAAAAACGAGCGGTCATCCTGCTTTCCGGTGGCCTGGACTCGGCGACCGTCGTGGCCATGGCGCGCGCCGAAGGCTACAGCTGCTACACCATGAGCTTTGACTACGGTCAGCGCTCTCACGCCGAGCTGTACGCCGCCGAGCGTGTGGCACGGGACCAGGGTGTGGTCGAGCACAAGGTGATCGGCCTGAACCTGAACGGCATGGGCGGCTCGGCCCTGACCGACAGCAGTATCGATATTCCAGAGGAGCTCGGTGAAGGCATTCCGGTGACGTACGTGCCTGCGCGTAACACGGTGTTCCTGTCCCTGGCCCTGGGCTGGGCAGAAGTGCTCGGCGCACGGGACATCTTTATCGGCGTCAACGCGGTGGACTACTCCGGTTACCCGGACTGCCGTCCCGAGTTCATCGAGTCGTTCGAGCGCATGGCCAACCTGGCAACCAAAGCCGGCGTGGAAGGCAATGGCTTCCGCATCCAGGCGCCGCTGCAAAACCTCAGCAAGGCGCAGATCGTCCAGGAAGGCGTGAAGCTTGGCGTGAACTATGGACTGACCGTTTCCTGCTATCAGGCCGACGATGAAGGCCGTGCGTGCGGCAAGTGCGACAGCTGCCGACTGCGTGCAGAAGGCTTTGCGGCGGCCGGAATCAGCGATCCAACCCCTTATTTTTGATTTATTTCAAAATAGGTGTTGAATAGTCCTTAAAAATCAGTATTATACGCGCCACCACACAGCGGGTCGTTAGCTCAGTTGGTAGAGCAGTTGGCTTTTAACCAATTGGTCGTAGGTTCGAATCCCACACGACCCACCATTTTTGGCGGTTTAGAAAATCCGGAAGGCCCACGCAAGTGAGGATTTCCGGGTTTTTTTTTGCCCGCGATTCAAGCCCGCTTCGCAGCGCGCTGCTGCGCATGACGCAGGTCAGAATCACCTTTTGCATCCGTCGGATATTCTGTAGCCTTGCGCAGCTTCAACGCTGTCCGTGCCTGATCAATACTCACTTTCCCGGCGGTACCCCGATGGGTCCGGAGCCGGGTGTATACTCGACTTTCGCGCGAATGCGCTTGCAGGTCTTGCGAACATGACGCAAATTTCCGAACGCCTTCTGGTTCAAGCCCACCTCGACGCCAAACAGCCCAAGCCGCTGACCGCCGATGAAGAGGCTTATTACCGTGCTGCCATCGCTGCCGAGCTCAAGGCTCAGGACGCGGTGCTGGTGGCCCACTTCTATTGTGACCCTGTCATTCAGGCGCTGGCCGAAGAGACGGGGGGCTGTGTTTCCGACTCGCTGGAAATGGCTCGTTTCGGCAACGCCCATCCGGCCAAGACCGTGGTCGTCGCTGGCGTGAAGTTCATGGGTGAGACCGCCAAGATCCTCAATCCGGAAAAACGCGTGCTGATGCCGACGCTCGAAGCGACCTGTTCGCTCGACCTGGGTTGCCCGGTGGACGAGTTTTCCGCGTTCTGCGATCAACACCCGGAGCGCACGGTGGTGGTGTACGCCAACACGTCGGCTGCGGTAAAGGCCCGAGCGGATTGGGTGGTGACTTCAAGCTGTGCGCTGGAGATCGTCGAAAGCCTGATGGACAATGGCGAGACCATTATCTGGGGCCCGGACAAGCACCTGGGGACCTACATCCAGCGCCAGACCGGTGCCGACATGCTGCTGTGGGACGGTGCCTGCATCGTTCACGAAGAGTTCAAGTCCAAGCAGCTTGAAGACATGAAGGCGCTGTACCCGGATGCGGCGATTCTGGTGCACCCGGAGTCGCCGACCTCGGTGATTGAATTGGCGGACGCCGTGGGTTCGACCAGTCAGTTGATCGCGGCGGCCCAGAGCCTGCCGAACAAGACGCTGATCGTCGCGACCGACCGTGGCATCTTCTACAAGATGCAGCAGCTGTGCCCGGACAAGGTCTTTATCGAAGCCCCGACGGCGGGTAACGGCGCGGCATGCCGCAGTTGTGCGCATTGCCCGTGGATGGCCATGAACACCCTTGAGCGCACGCTCAAGGCGTTGAAGGAAGGGTCGAACGAGATCTTTGTCGACCCGGCGCTGATTCCGCAGGCAATCCGACCGCTCAAGCGCATGCTTGATTTCACCCAGGCGGCGCGGATGAAGTTGGCCGGGAACGCCTGAGGTTTGTCAGGATCGCCGCATAAAACTGTAGGAGTGAGCCCTGCTCGCGATGGCGGTCTGTCAGTCATATCAATGTTGACTGACAGACCGCCATCGCGAGCAGGCTCGCTCCTGCAATGGTTTTTGCGTCGGAGAATTATTTGGTCTTCTTCGGAATCCGCACCAGCTCGGTATTGGAGTAGATGTCATGCCAGCTGCGTTTCTGTTTGTCGAACAGCGACCAGAAGAATCCGAGGCCAACGCAGAGCAGCGAAGCAATCGACACCACAAAGCGCAGCAGCGCCTGCCACAGGCTGATGGACGAGCCATCGGCATTCTGCACACGGATGCACCAGACCTGCATGCCCAGCGTCTGACCGGACCAGGTCCAGAATTTGGCGAAGAAGCCGAACAATACGAACAGCAAGACGGTGGAAAGCAGGGGGTCGCCGTCCAGCGCGCCCGCTTCGGTCAGGGTGCGCATCCTTTCTTCGCCGATGATCGCCATCTGGATCATCTTGTAGACGCCGCTGGTGACGATCAGCAGAGCGGTGCACAGCAGGAAATCATAGAACATGGCTGCCAGACGACGACCCAGGCCAGCGGCAGGAAAGTTGCCCTGGGGGGTAAGCAGGTGTTTCGACATGGCAGGCTCTCGGCGAAAAAAGAAGCCATTTTACGGATTTACGCGCACAAAAAAGCCCCTGATGTCAGCATCAGGGGCTTTTTCGTTACAGAAGATCAGGCTTCTGCTTGTACTTCGTCAGCCTGCATGCCTTTCTGGCCCTGCACGGCGATGAAAGTCACTTTCTGGCCTTCTTTCAGGCTCTTGAAGCCGTTGCCCTGGATGGCGCGGAAATGCACGAACAGATCCGGACCGCTTTCAGGAGTGATAAAACCAAAACCTTTCTCGTCGTTAAACCACTTGACGGTACCGCTCTGACGTTGGGACATTTCTTATTTCCTTTGACGCAAAAAATTAATGACAGTCTCCTTCTCATGAAAGAGTACTGGGGCTGGTTGCAGGAGAGTAAGAAGACGTCGAACGGGATGTAGCTAACTTGTAGGCTACTGCCCAGGTCACGATTCCAAGCGACCCATGCAAACACAGTGAACAAACTCTACGCCAACTACGGGAGAAAAAACAAGCCCCGTGAAGGCCCCGTATTTCCTCAGGTTGATGGCAAAGTCAGTCCATTAGCGGGGGCTTATTCCCTAGTGTTGTTCAATTGTTTTCGATCGTTATAAGCAAAGTTCATAATCGAAGCTTATAGCCAAACGATGCACTGTTATATGGCGGTTGCGTTACACATTAGTGCACCGTTAACGCAACCGCGTTACTTATAGGAACAGTCAATCAGCCACGATAGTAGCGTTGTGGAACAAATGGCATTTTGCTTACAAGCAAAGGCACCTTTTTCCCACGAACGATCGCCCAAACGGGGGTGTCCAGTGCGATGTAGGCGCTGTCGACATAACCCATGGCCAGCGGACCGCCCAGGGTCGGTCCGAAACCGCCGCTGCAGACGCTACCGATGATGTCGCCGGCTTCGTTGACGATCTCGGCGCCTTCACGTACGGGTGTACGTTCCTGCGGCAGCAGACCTACACGTTTGCGGTTCACGCCTGCCTGTTGCTGGGCGAATACGGTTTCGGCGCCAGGGAAGCCGCCAGCCCGTGCACCATCGGCGCGACGTGGCTTGGAGATCGCCCACAGCAGGCTTGCTTCGATCGGGGTGGTGTCGGTGTTCATGTCGTGGCCGTACAGGCACAGGCCGGCTTCCAGGCGCAGGGAGTCGCGGGCGCCAAGACCGATGGCGGCCACTTCCGGTTCGGCCAGCAGGGCGCGAGCCAGGGCTTCGGCATTGGCGGCCGGTACGGAAATTTCGAAACCGTCTTCGCCGGTGTAACCCGAACGGCTGGCAAAGCAGTCCACGCCCAGCAGCTTCACGCGGGCGAACTGCATGAAGGTCATCTTTGCAACTGTAGGCGCCAGACGCGCCAGTACATTGACTGCCGCCGGGCCTTGCAGGGCGAGCAGGGCACGCTCTTCGAACAGCGGCTCGATGCTGCACTGGTCGCCGATGTGCTTGCGAAGGTGGGCCAGGTCCTGATCCTTGCAGGCGGCGTTGACCACCAGGAACAGTTCGTCGTTACCCAGGTTGGCGACCATCAGGTCGTCGAGGATGCCGCCGGTCTCGTTAGTGAACATGGCGTAACGCTGCATGCCCACCGGCAGGTCGATGATGTCCACCGGCACCAGGGTTTCCAGGGCCTTGGCGGCATTGGCGCCGGTCAGGCGGATCTGGCCCATGTGCGAGACGTCGAACAACCCGGCCTGATCGCGGGTGTGCTGGTGTTCTTTCATCACGCCCAGCGGGTATTGCACGGGCATGTCGTAGCCGGCGAAGGGCACCATGCGTGCGCCGAGTTCGATGTGCAGTGCGTGCAACGGGGTTTTCAACAGTTGTTCGGTGGACATATTCAGCTCCTGAAGAAGGGTGCAGATGAGCGCGCATCAGCACTCGATAATGTTGACCGCCAAACCGCCACGGGCGGTTTCCTTGTATTTGCTTTTCATGTCGGCGCCAGTCTGGCGCATGGTGCGGATGACCTTGTCGAGAGAGACGAAGTGTTGTCCGTCGCCGCGCATGGCCATGCGCACGGCATTGATGGCCTTGACCGAACCCATGGCGTTGCGCTCGATGCAAGGCACTTGCACCAGCCCGCCAATCGGGTCGCAGGTCAGTCCGAGGTTGTGTTCCATGCCGATTTCCGCGGCGTTCTCCACTTGTTGCACAGTGCCGCCCAGTACTTCGCACAAGGCGCCGGCGGCCATCGAGCAGGCGACACCGACTTCGCCCTGGCAGCCGACTTCGGCGCCGGAGATGGAGGCGTTTTCCTTGTACAGAATGCCGATGGCCGCGGCGGTCAGCAGGAATCGCACCACGCCGTCGTCATTGGCGCCCGGGATAAAGCGCATGTAGTAGTGCAGCACCGCTGGAATGATCCCCGCCGCACCATTGGTGGGCGCCGTTACGACGCGCCCGCCGTTGGCGTTCTCCTCGTTGACCGCCAGCGCGTAGAGGTTGACCCAGTCCAGCACAGACAGGGGATCGCGCAAGGACGATTCCGGGTTTTTGCACAATTGCCGATGCAGCGCGGCGGCCCGGCGCTTGACCTTCAGCCCGCCGGGCAGGATGCCTTCGTTACGGCATCCGGCGGCGACGCAGTCCTGCATCACTTGCCAGATTTTAAGCAGGCCGGCGCGGGTTTCCGCTTCCGGGCGCCAGGCGCTTTCGTTGGTCAGCATCACCTGGCTGATCGATAGCCCGTATTTGACGCAATGACCGAGAAGATCCTTGGCGCTTTTGAACGGAAATGTCAGGGGCGTGGCGTCTTCGACGATGCGGTCGGCGCCGGCGGCGTCCTCATCGACCACGAAACCGCCGCCGACCGAGTAGTACTCGCGGCTGCGGATCTGCAGGCCCGCTGCGTCGAAGGCGCGGAAAATCATGCCGTTGGGGTGATAGGGCAGCGGTTTGCGAATCATCGCCAGGTGTTCTTTCTCGTTGAACGCAATGCTGTGTTCGCCGAGCAGGTTCAAGCGGCCGTTGCCGCGAATGTCTTGCAGGCGCGCAGCGACGGTTTCGGTATCCACGGTGTCCGGGTGTTCGCCTTCCAGGCCCAGCAACACAGCCTTGTCGCTGCCGTGGCCTTTACCGGTGGCCCCGAGCGAGCCGTACAACTCGACCTTGACGCAGGTGGTGGCCGTCAGTAGCCCTTCACGGCGCAAACCTTCGACGAAACGCGCAGCGGCGCGCATCGGGCCGACGGTGTGGGAGCTGGAGGGGCCGATGCCAATCTTGAACAGGTCGAACACGCTTAACGACATGGTGGTTCTCCGGTTTCTTGTTATGGGTATGGCGGGATCTGAGGCTTGGCTCAGTTCCCTGTGGGAGCGAGCCTGCTCGCGATAGCGGTCGTTCAGTCGACAACGATGGTGGCTGTCAGTCCGTCATCGCGAGCAGGCTCGCTCCCACAGGGGGCTGTGGTGTTCTGGAAATTGGGGGCGGATGATTCCGCCCCCTCATTCGTTTAAGCGTAGCTTTCGATCGACGGGCAGGCGCAGACCAGGTTGCGGTCGCCGAACACGTTGTCGACGCGACCGACCGGCGGCCAGTACTTGCCTTCGATCAGCGACGCAACCGGGTACACCGCTTGCTCACGGCTGTACGGGTGCGACCACTCGCCCACCAGCTCCTTGGCGGTGTGCGGGGCGTTTTTCAGCGGGTTGTCGTCCTTGTCCAGGGTGCCGTTTTCCACTGCGCGGATTTCTTCGCGGATGCGGATCATGGCATCGCAGAAACGGTCCAGTTCTTCTTTGGATTCGCTTTCGGTCGGCTCGATCATCAGCGTGCCGGCCACCGGGAACGACATGGTCGGCGCATGGAAGCCGAAGTCGATCAGGCGCTTGGCGACGTCATCGACGCTGATGCCGCTGCTGTCTTTCAGTGGACGCAGATCAAGGATGCATTCGTGCGCCACCAGGCCGTTGCTGCCGGTGTACAGCACTGGATAGTGTTCTTCGAGGCGACGGGAGATGTAGTTGGCATTGAGGATCGCCAGCTGCGAAGCACGCTTGAGGCCCGCGCCACCCATCATACGAATGTACATCCAGGTGATCGGCAGAATGCTCGCGCTGCCGAACGGTGCCGCGCAAACGGCGCCTTCCTTGCGCTCCATCTGTGCGTGGCCCGGCAGGAATGGCGCCAGGTGCGATTTCACACCGATCGGGCCGACGCCCGGGCCGCCACCGCCGTGGGGGATGCAGAAGGTCTTGTGCAGGTTCAGGTGCGAAACGTCGCCGCCGAACTTGCCCGGGGCGCAGAGGCCGACCATGGCGTTCATGTTGGCACCGTCGATGTACACCTGGCCGCCGTTGTCATGAACGATGCCGCAGATTTCGCGGATGCCTTCTTCGAACACGCCGTGGGTCGACGGGTAGGTAATCATCAGCGCGGCGAGGTGTTCGCGGTGCTCGATGGCTTTGGCGCGCAGGTCTTCGATGTCGACGTTGCCACGGGCATCGCAGGCGGTGACGACCACGCGCATGCCGGCCATGTTGGCGGTGGCCGGGTTGGTGCCGTGGGCCGACGACGGGATCAGGCAGATGTCGCGACGGTCTTCGCCACGGCTCTGGTGGTAGGCACGGATCGCCAGCAGACCTGCGTATTCACCTTGGGAACCGGCGTTCGGTTGCAAAGATACCGAGTCATAACCGGTAGCGGCGCAAAGCATCGCTTCCAGTTCGTCGGTCAATTGCTGATAACCGGCGCTTTGCTCGGCCGGGGCGAACGGGTGCAGGGCGCCGAACTCGGCCCAGGTCACCGGGATCATTTCGCTGGCGGCGTTGAGCTTCATGGTGCACGAACCCAGCGGGATCATGGTGCGGTCCAGCGCCAGGTCCTTGTCCGCCAGTTTGCGCAGGTAGCGCATCAGCTCGGTTTCCGAGTGGTAGCGGTTGAACACCGGGTGGCTGAGGATCGGCGACTGACGTACCAGCGTGGCCGGGATGGCGCTCTGCACCGAAGCGGCGAGGGCGGTGAAATCCGGCAGGGCCTTGCCGTCGGACAGCAGTGTCCACAGGGCTTCAACGTCAGCCTGAGTGGTGGTTTCGTCCAGGGACAGGCCCAGGCGCTCGCCATCGACCACGCGCAGGTTGATGCGCTGGGCGTGTGCCTTGTCGTGCAGGGCAGCGGTTTGCGCGCCGGTCTTCACGGTCAGGGTGTCGAAGAAGCTCGCTTGCTCGACGCTCAGGCCCAGTGCACTCAGGCCTTTGGCCAGGATTGCGGTCAGGTGATGCACACGATTGGCGATCTGCGTCAGGCCTTTCGGACCGTGGTACACGGCGTACATGCTGGCGATGTTGGCCAGCAGTACTTGCGCGGTGCAGATGTTGCTGGTGGCTTTCTCGCGACGGATGTGTTGCTCGCGGGTCTGCATGGCCAGGCGCAGGGCCGGGTTGCCGAAACGGTCTACGGAAACACCGACCAGGCGGCCCGGCATGTCACGCTTGAACGCGTCCTTGGTGGAGAAGTACGCCGCGTGCGGGCCACCGAAGCCCAGCGGTACGCCGAAACGTTGTGCACTGCCGATGGCCACGTCGGCACCGAATTCACCCGGCGCGGTCAGCACGGTCAGGGCCAGCAGGTCGGCAGCCACGGCAACGAGGGCGTTGGCGGCGTGGAAGCGTTCGGTCAGTTCGCGGTAATCGAACACGTCACCGTTGCTCGCCGGGTATTGCAGCAGGGCGCCGAAGAATGGCGTCACGTCGCTCAGCTCGCGCTCGTCGCCAACCACCACGTCGATGCCCAAAGGCTCGGCACGGGTGCGCAGTACGTCGAGGGTCTGCGGGTGACAATGCACGGAGGCGAAGAAGGCGTGGCTGCCTTTGTTCTTGCTCAGGCGTTTGCAGAAGGTCATGGCTTCGGCAGCGGCGGTGGCTTCGTCGAGCAGCGAGGCGTTGGCGATCGGCAGGCCGGTGAGGTCGCTGATCAGGGTCTGGAAGTTCAGCAGCGCTTCGAGACGGCCCTGGGAGATTTCTGGCTGGTACGGGGTGTAGGCGGTGTACCAGGCCGGGTTTTCCAGCAGGTTGCGCAGGATCGGCGACGGCGTGTGGGTGCCGTAGTAACCCTGGCCGATGAAAGTCTTGAACAGCTGGTTCTTAGTCGCGATGGACTTGATCAGGGCCAGGGCATCGGCTTCGCTCAAACCATCTTCCAGGCCGAGGACGCTGGTGCCCTTGATGCTGTCGGGAATCACGCTGGCGCTCAGGGCTTCCAGGGAGTCGAAACCGAGGCTGTTGAGCATGGCTTGCTCGTCACCGGCGCGCGGGCCGATGTGACGGGCGATGAATTCGTTGGCGGTGGTCAGATTCACTTGGGTCATGTCAGTGCTCCTCAGGCTTCGGCTTGGGCTTTGATCAGGCGGTCGTAGGCGTCCTGATCCAGCAGTTGGGCGACTGCCGAGGCGTCGCTCGGCTGGAAGCGGAAGAACCAGCCTTCGCCCAGCGGATCTTCGTTGACCAGTTCAGGGCTGCTGTCCAGCGCCGGGTTCACTTCCAGCACTTCGCCGTCCAGCGGCATGTACACGCCACTGGCAGCCTTTACCGATTCCACGGTGGCGGCTTCGGCGCCTTTGTCGTAGGACTGCAGCTCAGGCAGTTGAACGAAAACCACGTCGCCCAGGGCGTTCTGTGCGAAAGCGGTGATGCCGACCGTGACGCTGCCGTCAGCTTCGGTGCGCAGCCATTCGTGATCTTCAGTAAAACGCAACTCGCTCATGGAAACTCCTAAGGGGGCCAGACTCGTCTGGTGGACGCGATTGAATGCTTGGGCGATGCCCGGGTTATGGGGGAGTACATAGCAAGAACGCGGCCAACGTTGTTTTTATTGTTATTGATCAATGATTTAGGTGGTTTCGACAAAGTCTGAAAATCAATCGTTGTAGCGAAATCGATACGGCACATGTCAATGATAAAAGCCGAGGTGGATCAAAGCCTTGTACAGCCGTGATCGGAGAGGGGTGTAGCGATATCGTTCCGCTGTAGCGCTTTCAGTACAGATGGAGGTCGTATTTAGAGTGGGATTTGCGGGGCGAACACAAAACCTGTGGGAGCCAGCCTGCTGGCGATTGCGGTGTGGCAGGCAATAAAGATGTTAACTGATATGACCCCATCGCCAGCAGGCTGGCTCCCACAGGTTGTGTTGTGTCAGGCCTTGCTCGGAATCCCGTACTTGCGCAACCGATGGGCAATCGCCGTGTGGGAGGTTTGCAGACGCGTCGCCAGTTGCCGGGTCGAGGGGTAGCTGGCGTAGAGTTTTTCCAGCAGGGTTTTCTCGAACTCGTCCATGGCCTGTTCCAGGCTGTCGACGTCATGGTCGCCCTGGCGAGCCACCGAGGTGCCGGCGATGTCGAGGTCGCCGATGTCCACCAGGCTGCTTTCGCAAATTGCCGCGGCGCGGAAGATCACGTTCTGCAATTGCCGCACGTTGCCCGGCCAGCGGTTGCCCAGCAGCGCCGGGTAAGTGCCCGGTGCCAGGCGACAGATCGGTCGCTGGATCTGCGCGCAGGCCTGCTGCATGAAGTAGCGGGCCAGCAGCAAGATGTCCTGGCCGCGCTCGCGTAGCGGCGGCACTTCAACGTTAAGGACGTTGAGGCGATAGAACAGGTCCTCGCGGAACAGGCCTTCGCTGACCATTTTTTCCAGGTCGCGGTGGGTCGCGCTGAGGATTCGTACGTTGACCTTGACCTCACGGTCACCGCCAACCCGGCGAAAACTGCCGTCGTTGAGGAAACGCAGCAATTTGGCCTGCAAGTACGGTGACATCTCGCCGATTTCATCGAGAAACACCGTGCCCTGGTTGGCCAGTTCCATCAGTCCCGGCTTACCGCCCCGTTGTGCGCCGGTGAAAGCGCCAGGGGCATAGCCGAACAGTTCGCTTTCGGCGAGGTTCTCCGGCAATGCCGCGCAGTTCAACGCCAGAAAGGGTGAATTGTGCCGGGCACTGATGGCGTGGCAGGCGCGGGCCACCAGTTCCTTGCCGGTGCCGGTTTCGCCCTGGATCAGCAGCGGTGCATCGAGGGCCGCCACCCGCTGGGCGCGCGCCTTGAGGGTGCGGATCACCGGGGACTCGCCGAGCAGGGCATCGAAACCTTCGGCGTGGTCATGGTGCAGCGCGGAGAGGCGTTCGCCGATGCGGTTCGGTTGGTACAGGGTCAGCAGGGCGCCGGCGTCGGTAATCGGCGTGGCGTCGAGCAACAGGGTCTGGCCGTTGACGGTGATTTCCCGAAGCGGCAGGCGAAAGCCGTGTTCGAGCAGGGCGTCGAGCAAGGCCGGGTCGGCAAACAGGTCGCCCACGCTTTCACCGTCCGGTTCGCGGCCGTACAGGGCGATCAGGGCCGGGTTGGCCAGCAGCACCTTGCCGTCGCTGTCCAGTGCCAGCACCGGGTCGGTCATGGCGGCCAGCAAGGCGTCGAGCTGCAAGTGCCGGCGCTGGCCGGGCAGGATGTCGACCACCGTCACCGCTTGCACGCCACGCACGCTGAACAGGGCATCGCGCAGTTCCTCGAGCACTTGCGGGCTCAGGGTCGGGGCGTCGATATAGACATTGGGCGGGACCATTTCCACCGCATCCAGGTTCAGATTGCGCCCACCGAGCAGGGCCAGGACTTCCTGGGTGATACCGACGCGGTCGATGAAGCTGACGTGGATACGCATGGGGCGGTCTTGGGGTCTGCAGTGCGGAGGGTGGCAAGTATGCCTTGGGGCGGGCTAATGGTGAAATTTTGCGCGACCTTCAATGGGGTGATGCCCCCCTGTGGGAGCGAGCCTGCTCGCGATAGCGGTGTATCAGTCACTAAAAATATTGTCTGACACTACGTCTTCGCGAGCAGGCTCGCTCCTACAGGCTCGGCAGGTTATTCCAGGTGCTCGGGTTTGACCGGGTCGCCCGATTTCATGTTCAACTGCACCCGCACGTCCTCGAACATCGCGTCGTAGTGCTTGTGGATCGAACCGATGTTGCTATGGGTTTTCGGGATGCCATGCTTTTCGGCAATCTTGGTGACGTTGCTGGCGAAGTTGTAGGCCATGTCCTTGGGCAGGAAGAACGACTCGCTCATGTCCTTGTTCTGAATACTGCCGTGCATCTTGAACAGCATCCCTTTGCCTTCCTTGGGGTCCTGGCTGACTTCATAGTCGATGTGGATGTTGTAGCTGACATCATCCTTGTTCAGCGCGTGTCGCTCGATGTGCAGGTGACCCGGCTCGAACGTTGCCATTGTTGACTCTCCTTCAAAAGATCTCGAATCAGGACAGGCCTCAGGCCTGCCCCGATGTTTCGTTTACTGATAGCTGATGCCCGGTGTCGCCGTGCTGATGCGCGTACCGGCCTTGCCCTGGACGATCGCTTCGATGTCCGCGAGCGAGCCGATCACTGCGACTTTTCCAGTATGGCGTGCGAATTCGCAGGCTGCCTGCACCTTCGGTCCCATGGAGCCGGCGGCGAAGCCGAGTTTCTCAATTTCGTCGGGGTGGGCCTGGGCGATGGCTTTCTGCGTGGGTTTGCCAAAGTCGATGAACGCGGCGTTGACGTCGGTGGCGATCACCAGCAGATCGGCTTCAAGCTGTTCGGCCAGCAGCGCCGAGCACAGGTCCTTGTCGATGACCGCTTCGACGCCCTCGAGTTTGCCGGGCGAGGTATACATGGTCGGAATGCCGCCGCCGCCGGCGCAGATCACGATGCTGCTTTTTTCCAGCAGCCATTTGATCGGACGGATTTCGAAGATGCGCTTGGGTTTCGGGCTGGCGACCACGCGGCGGTATTTGTCGCCGTCCGGGGCAATGGCCCAGCCTTTTTCGGCGGCGAGTTTTTCCGCATCGGCCTTGCTGTAGACCGGGCCGATGGGTTTGGTGGGGTTCTTGAAGGCCGGGTCATTGGCATCGACTTCGACCTGGGTCAGCAAGGTCGCGAAGGGCACTTCGAAGTCCAGCAGGTTGCCCAGTTCCTGTTCGATGATGTAGCCAATCATGCCTTCGGTCTCGGCGCCGAGCACGTCCAGCGGATAGGGCGAAACCGAGGTGTAGGCCGCCGCCTGCAATGACAGCAGGCCGACCTGAGGGCCATTGCCGTGGGCGATGACCAGTTGGTTGCCGGGATGGATCCTGGCGATCTGTTCGGTGGCGATTCGGATGTTGGCGCGCTGGTTGTCAGCGGTCATGGGTTCGCCCCGGCGGAGCAGGGCATTACCGCCAAGAGCTACGACGATACGCATGGTGCAGTCCTTCTAAACAGAGGAAAGGCAAACGACTCGGTCAATTGTAGGAGTGAGCCTGCTCGCGATTGCGCAGCATCAGTCGACATTAATATTGAATGTCAGACCGCTATCGCGAGCAGGCTCGCTCCTACATTGACCGGTGCCGGTCTTAAAGGTCAGCCAGCGTCGACACCAGAATCGCCTTGATCGTATGCATGCGGTTTTCCGCTTGCTCGAAGGCGATGCAGGCCGGCGACTCGAACACGTCATCGGTCACTTCGATGCCGTTGCTCAGGTGCGGGTACTGCTCGGCAATCTGCTTGCCGATCTTGGTGTCGCAGTTGTGGAACGCCGGCAGGCAGTGCATGAATTTGGTGCGCGGGTTGCCGGTGGCTTTCATCAGTTCGGCGTTGACCTGATACGGCAGCAGTTGCTGGATGCGCTCGGCCCAGGCTTCGACCGGCTCGCCCATCGATACCCAGACATCGGTGTGGATGAAGTCCACGCCCTTGACCGCCGCTTTCGGGTCTTCAGTGAGGGTGATGCGCGCGCCGCTTTCTTCTGCGTATTGCTTGCAGCGGCCCACCAGGTCGTCCGCCGGCCACAGGGCTTTGGGCGCGCAGATGCGCACGTCCATGCCGAGCTTGGCGCCGATCAACAGCAGGGAGTTACCCATGTTGTTGCGCGCGTCGCCCAGGTAGGCGTAGCTGATCTCGTGGATGGGCTTGTCGGCGTGTTCTCGCATGGTCAGCACGTCGGCGATCATTTGCGTCGGGTGATATTCGTCGGTCAGGCCGTTGAACACCGGCACGCCGGCGAACTTGGCCAGTTCCTCGACGATTTCCTGCTTGAAGCCACGGTACTCGATGGCGTCGTACATGCGCCCGAGCACTCGGGCGGTGTCCTTCATGCTTTCCTTGTGGCCGATCTGCGAAGAGTTCGGGTCGATGTAGGTAACGTTGGCGCCCTGGTCATAGGCTGCGACTTCGAACGCGCAGCGGGTGCGGGTCGAGGTCTTTTCGAAGATCAGCGCGATGTTGTTGCCCTTGAGATGCTGCTGTTCGGTGCCGGTGTACTTGGCACGCTTGAGGTCGCGGGACAGGTCGAGCAGGTAGCGCAATTCGCGAGGGGTGTGGTGTTCCAGGCTCAGCAGATTGCGGTTATGGATATTGAACGCCATTTTGGATCTCCTAAGGTGAACAGGTTAGTAGTCAATCGGGTCGCGGATGATCGGGCAGGTCATGCAATGGCCGCCGCCCCGTCCCCGGCCGAGTTCGCCGGCGCTGATGGTGATCACTTCCACACCGGCCTTGCGCAGCAGGGTGTTGGTGTAGGTATTGCGGTCGTAGCCGATGACCACGCCGGGCTCCAGGGCCACTACGTTGTTGCCGTCATCCCATTGCTCGCGTTCGGCGGCGAAGCTGTTGCCGCCGGTTTCCACCACGCGCAGGGCCTTGAGGTTGAGGGCCTGGGCGACGGTATCGAGGAAGCTGGTTTCTTCGCGGCGGATGTCGATGCCGCCCGCCTTGCTTTCATCGGGACGCAGGGTGAAGGCGACAATCTTGTTCACCACTTCCGGGAAGATCGTGACGAGGTCGCGATCACAGAAGCTGAACACGGTGTCCAGGTGCATCGCCGCGCGGGATTTCGGCAGGCCGGCGACGATCACTTTCTCGACGGCCTTGTTTTTGAACAGGTTCACCGCCAGTTGGGCAATGGCCTGGCGCGACGAGCGTTCGCCCATGCCGATCAACACCACGCCGTTGCCGATCGGCATCACATCTCCGCCCTCAAGGGTGGAGTTGCCATGTTCTTTGTCCGGGTCGCCGTACCAGATCTGGAAGTCGGCGTTGGTGAATTCGGGGTGGAACTTGTAGATGGCGGTGGTCAGCAGGGTTTCCTGACGGCGTGCCGGCCAGTACATCGGGTTGAGGGTGACGCCACCGTAGATCCAGCAGGTGGTATCGCGGGTGAATTGGGTGTTGGGCAGCGGCGGCAGGATGAAGCTGGAGTTGCCAAGGAAGTCGCGGAACATCTCGATGGCTTTGCCGCCGAAACTGGTCGGCAAATCATCGCCCGACACGCCACCGATCAGGAACTCGGCGATCTTGCGTGGCTCCAGGCTGCGCAGCCAAGAGGCCGTTTCGTTGATCAGGCCCAGGCCCACCGAGTTGGCGGTGATCTTGCGTTCCAGAATCCAGTCCAGGGCTTCGGGAATGGCGACGATGTCGGTCAGCAGGTTGTGCATTTCCAGCACATCGATGTTGCGTTCGCGCATCTTGGTGACGAAGTCGAAGTGGTCGCGCTTGGCCTGGGCCACCCACAGCACGTCATCGAACAGCAGTTCATCGCAGTTGTTCGGGGTCAGCCGCTGATGGGCCAGGCCTGGGGAGCAAACCATGACTTTGCGCAGTTTGCCGGCTTCGGAATGGACGCCGTACTTAACTTTTTCCGTGGTCATTGCAGTGATCCTCCAGATGACAAAAAAGGGTAGTGATCCTGGAAACAGGGGGCTAAAGGGTCAGGAAACCGTCGTAGAGACCGTAGGCCGCCACCACGGCGCCGACGACCACCGCAGCGAAAATCAGCTTCTCGACGTTGGTGAAAACCGGTTTGTTGATTTCCAGCTTGGCTTTGGCGAACAGAATCACGCCGGGGGCGTAGAGCAGGGCCGAGAGCAGCAGGTATTTCATGCCACCGGCGTAAATCAGCCAGATCGCATAGATCAGGGCCACGGCGCCAATAAACAGGTCTTTCTTGCGTGCGGCCAGCGCGCCTTCGTAGGTTTCGCCGCGGACCGCCAACAGCAGTGCGTAGGCCGCCGACCACAGGTAGGGCACCAGGATCATCGAGGTGGCGAGGTAGATCAGCGACAGGTAAGTACTGGCCGAGAACAGCGTGATGATCAGGAAGATCTGCACCATGGCGTTGGTCAGCCACAGGGCGTTGACCGGTACATGGTTGGCGTTTTCCTTGCGCAAAAACGCCGGCATGGTGTGGTCCTTGGCGGCAGCGAACATGATCTCCGCGCACAGCAGCACCCACGAAAGCAGCGCCCCCAGCAATGAGATGATCAGACCAACGCTGATCAGCACCGCGCCCCAGTGACCGACCACGTGTTCCAGCACGGCGGCCATGGACGGATTCTGCAGTTTGGCCAGTTCCGGCTGGGTCATGATCCCCAGCGACAACACGTTGACCAGGACCAAAAACAGCAGCACGGTGACAAAGCCGATCACGGTGGCCTTACCCACGTCGCTGCGTTTTTCCGCCCGGGCCGAAAAGATGCTCGCGCCTTCGATGCCGATGAACACCCACACGGTGACCAGCATCATTTTGCGCACTTGATCCATCACGCTGCCAAGGTCCGGGTTCTTCAAGCCCCAGATGTCGGCGGTGAAGATGTCCAGTTTGAAAGCGAACAACGCGATCAACATGAACAGCAGCAGCGGCACGATCTTGGCGACGGTGGTCACCAGGTTGATGAACGCGGCTTCCTTGATTCCTCGCAGCACGAGGAAATGTACGGCCCAGAGCAGCACCGAGGCGCCGATCACGGCAGCAGGGGTATTGCCCTCCCCAAATAGCGGAAAGAAGTAGCCGAGGGTGCTGAACAACAGTACGAAGTACCCGACGTTCCCCAGCCAGGCACTGATCCAGTACCCCCAGGCGGACGAGAAGCCCATGTAGTCGCCGAAACCGGCCTTGGCGTAGGCGTAGACACCGCCATCAAGATCGGGTTTGCGGTTGGCCAGGGTCTGGAACACGAATGCCAGGGTGAGCATGCCGACCGCGGTAATCGCCCAACCGATCAGAATGGCGCCGACATCCGCGCTGGCGGCCATGTTTTGTGGCAAGGAAAAGATCCCGCCACCAATCATTGAACCTACGACTAACGCAATCAGCGCGCCGAGTTTCAATTTTCCGGGTGCTTCAGACATTGCATGACTCCAATGCAGGAGAAGAGAGGCAACAGACTAATTCCGTTGGCTATCCAATCAGCTGACTTGGATCACTAAATGAGAGTGCTACAGTTTGTTGGCAGAGTGCCATTGTTTGCAGGGTGGCTGTCTGTAATGCTTGTTCTAGAGGCTTTTGCAGGTTATTTAAGAACTTTTTTGCATTTGTTTCGAATTATGACGTTAGTTGGTTGTTCAGGATCTGAAAATGCTCTTAACGGGTTTTGTACAAAATTGATGTATTAATAAAGCGTATAAAGCAAATGGTTATAACGACGTCCATTTAGCCGTTTTGTGCAAGTTAAAAGACGGTTGTTGGCGTTATTCAATAAACGTCATTACTCTTCATCAATTTAATTAACATCCGCTATGTGACGGTCTCGCGGCAGTTGCCGCCCGAAAAATGGAGATGCAACGATGTCGCAATCACTGAACAAGCTTCGCTTGAGCGCATTGAGCGCGTTGGTGGTGGGCCCGATGATTGCTCGCATCGCTCTGGGCCATGCGGGGCTGGCGGCCTATGGCTTGTACAGCGGGTTGTTGAGCCTGTGAAGGTGTTGCTGGCGTATCAGCCACCCTATGACTGGCCGGCGATGCTGGGTTTTTTGTCGGCGCGGGCGATTGCAGGATTGGAGACGGTTGCCGGCGGCGTTTACTCGCGCGGCATCGAACTGAAGGGTAAGCACGGCAGCTTTTCTATCCGACCTGCTACGTCTGATGCCCTGGAGCTGACGCTGGATTTTCCCGACTCGAACGCCGTGCCCGAAATCGTCGCAAGCGTGCGGCAGATGTTTGATCTGGATGCCGACCTCGCCACGATCCATCGGCATTTAGCGGTTGATCCGCTAATGGCCCGGTTGATTGCCGAGCGCCCCGGGCTGCGTGTGCCGGGGGCCTGGGATGGGCTGGAATTGGCGATCCGCGCGATACTGGGGCAGCAGATCACGGTGGTGGCGGCGATCAGATTGGCGGGGAAACTGGTGGCGCAGTACGGTGTGCCGTTGAGTTCAGAGCTATCGGGTTTGACCCATGTGTTTCCCCGGGCCAGCGTTTTGGCAGGCGCAGATCTGGCAGCGCTGGGCATGCCGAAAAGCCGAGGCCGGACCTTGTCGGGGGTGGCTCAGGCACTGCTCGATGATCCACGATTGTTTGAGCCCGGCCGGGAGGGGGGCGTAGCGCGGTTGCTGGCGTTGCACGGGATTGGTGACTGGACGGCGCAGTACATTGCCTTGCGCCAGTTGCGGGAGATGGATGGGTTTCCCAATGGTGATGTCGGGCTGATCAATGCGTTGACGGCGCTGGAAGGTGGGCCGGTGACGGCGCGGCAGCTTTTAACGCGAGCCGAAACCTGGCGGCCTTATCGGGGGTATGCGGCGCAGGTGCTGTGGACTTCGTTGAGTCGCCCTGATTGATCGGGAGCGAGTTTAGTGTTGTCTCTGCTGGCGCTATCGCGAGCAGGCTCGCTCCTACATTTGATCGCGGTCGTCCGGGAGAACCCGGTTACCTGTGGGGAGCCTGCTCGCGATAGCCATCTGAAAGTCACCACCACTGCGCGGGATGTGAACCCAGCTCAGTCGCGGGCAATGCCCACTGCAGCGGCGTTCCGATGATCTTCAGGGGCGGCTGCAATCGATGCGCCGGCCCCCAGGGCGTTTGCTCAATCTGTAGCCCCTGATCGTGTTGATCTTCGCCACGCAACGATTCATTCGGGCCGGCACCCTGTTCGATCAACAACCTTGCCGTACGCGCCAACGACAACCGGGCCGAGCCCCCCGTACCGTCGTTCAACCGCTGCGCCAACAACCTGATCGCACTGGCCGCCATCAAATACCCGGTGGCGTGATCGAGGGCCTGTACCGGCAATGGCGTCGGCTTGTCCGCCTGTTTCCAGCGCCTGCCCGCTTCGGCGATGCCACTGCTCATCTGCACCAGGCTGTCGAAGCCCCGCCGGTTTTGCCAGGGGCCGCTCCAGCCATAGGCGTTGAGGCAAACGTCGATCAGGCCGGGGTTCAGTTGCCGACGCTCATTCATGCCCAGGCCAAGTCGCTCCAGTGCATCGGCGCGATAGCCGTGGAGCAGAATGTCGGCGTCCTTGAGCAGGCATTCGAATACGGCGCGGTCGGACCTGTCGTTCAGATCAAGACGCGCGCAGCGTTTTCCCAAGGTGACTTCCGGCACCACCCCGGGCTCGTTCCAGGTCGGCGGATCAATGCGCAAGACATCGGCACCGAGGCCTGCCAGAAAGCGACTGGCAATGGGGCCTGCCAGTACTCGGGTCAAATCCAGCACCTTGATATCGGCCAACGGTCGAGCAACTGAACCTGTCCACGGTTTGCGGCTCTGGCTTGGGTGGTTGGCGAACAGAATCAAGGGTTCGGCATTCACTGCCTGGCCTTGAGGATGGACCTGCCATTGTTCCCAGGTGCGCATTTCGGCGGCGCAACCACCGGCATCGACCACCGCCTGCTCCAGTTCGTTGTTCGCCCATCGGGCCACTTTGCCGGTCATCGCTGAGCGGTCCGTACAGGCGCCGAGCACGCTTTCGGCGGCGGCGCGGTGGTGGGGCGCGTTGGTGTGCAGGCGAATCCAGCCATCGCGGGTGGCGTAGTCACCGGCTATCGGGTCCCACAGCGGCGGAACGCTCCAGCCAAGCGTGCGAATCGAGGTTGCGAACCAGAATGATGAGAGGCGCCGGTCAACTTCAAGGTCGGGCAGGCGCCCGGTTTGCTGGTGCAGCAGTTCGCTGGCGGCCTGGCCTGCGACGGCAATGCTGGCGCAGGCCAGATCCGTGACGGCAAACGCCGAGGGCAGGGCGCCGCTGGACGTGAATGGAATCGGGGTATGAGGCAAACCGAGTGCGGCTTGAATGGACGTGAGCAGATCAGTCATCGAAGGGCCCTCTGGAGTGAGAGCCAGATCTTAGTTCAAACATGGCTGGATCATGTGAAACCTTGTGGGAGCGAGCCTGCTCGCGATGACGGAATTACATTCAACATCAATGTTGATTGAAAGACCGCTTTCGCGAGCAGGCTCGCTCCCACAGGGGGGATGTGGTGACTATTTAAACGCGGAACTGATCCATCAACTTCATCTGGTGGGTGGTCAGGGAATTGAGCTGGCTGCTGATCTGCGCCGATTCCGTGGCCTGGCCGGTCAGGGTTTCGGTGACGGTGCGGATCGCCGAGACGTTGCGGTTGACCTCTTCGGCGACGGCGCTTTGCTGTTCGGCGGCGCTGGCGATTTGCAGGTTCATGTCGCTGATCACGGTGACCGCGTCGCTGATCTTGCCCAAGGCCTGGACTGCCTGCTGGATCTGCCCGGCGTTGCTGTGGGCCTGGGTCTGGCTCGAATGCATGGTGGCGACCACGCCGCGGGTGCCGCTCTGGATGCGTTCGATCACCAGACGAATCTCTTCCACCGAATCCTGGGTACGTTTGGCCAGGTTGCGCACTTCATCGGCCACCACCGCAAAGCCACGACCGCTTTCACCGGCACGGGCAGCTTCAATCGCCGCGTTGAGCGCCAGCAGGTTGGTTTGTTCGGCGATGCTGCGAATCACTTCCAGCACCGAACCGATCTGCTCGCTGTTGACCGCGAGGGCTTCGACTTCGGTCACGGCCTTGCTGACTTCTTCGGCCAGTTGATTGATGTCGCGGGTACTGCGCTCGATGATCGACATGCCGTCGCGGGCCGACTGGTCGGCACCTTTCGCCGCGTTGGCCGCGTTCGAGGCGCTGTTGGCGACATCATGGGCGGTGGCGCTCATTTCGTTGGACGCGGTGGCGACCTGGTCGATTTCGCGGAATTGTACCTGCATGCCTTCACTGGTCTGGCGGGCGATTTCCGAAGATTGGTCGGCGGTGCCACGGGCATCGGTGATGCTTTGCTTGATCTGCGCGATGGTCGGTTGCAGCTTGTCGAGGAAGCGGTTGAACCAGCCCACCAGTTCACCCAGCTCGTCCTTCTTGCTGTAGTGCAGGCGCTGGGTCAGGTCGCCGTCGCCACTGGCAATCGCCTTGAGCATGTCGGCCACGCTGTTGATCGGGCGGGTCACGCCGGACGCGGTGAGCCACATCAGCAACAGCCCGAGCAGGCCGGCAATCACCGCCACCGACAGCGCCTTGAGTGTGCCGCTTTGCTGGGCATCGTCGAGCACCGCTTGCAGCTTCACCGAATCGGCCAGCAGCACTTGTTTGGGCAGGTCGATCACCACGGCCCAGGCCTTGGCATCGCTAATCGGGCTGACCGGGTACACCGCGCGGATCAGGTCGCCTTGCTGGAGAATCTTCGGCGCACCATTGGCGAGCAATTGCAGGATGTCCTTGCCATCGCCGCCCAGGGTGTCGCCGATGTTCTTGCCGACTTTGCCGGCATCGACACTGTAGGCGGCCAGCACGCCGGTGCCGGAAACGATCAGCATGTGCCCGGCACTGTTGAACAGGTCGCGCTGGGAGTCGACCGCCGCCGCTTGGAGGGCGTCGAGGGCGATGTCGATACCGACCACGCCGATGGACTTGCCTTCGACCAGCAGCGGTACGGAAATGGTGGTCATCAACACTTCCTTGCCGCCGACCGTATCGGCGTAGGGGTCGAGCAGGCAGATGCGCTTGCTGTCCCGCGGGCAGGTGTACCAGACGTTGTACGGCGTGCCGCTGAGGTTCAGGGTGGTTTTGGTCATGTCCTCTTCGACCATGATTGTGTTCAACGACTCACCGCCGGCGCGGCTCCAGTAGGTGGCGAAACGACCGATCTCGTTGGACTGGCGGGCGGCGTCGTTGGCGAATTCGCTGTCCTTGCCGTCCAGCCCGTTGGGTTCGAAGGCCAGCCAGATCCCCAGCACTTTGCTGTTGCGCTCGAAGGCGGTTTTCAGGCTCTGGTTCAATTCCTCACGCAAAGCGCCGGGCTCCAGCGAGCGCTTGGCGGCCAGGGTGCGCATGTCCTTGATCTGGTCGGCCAGGGCGGTCACCACCGTCAGGGTTTCACCGAAGGTCTTCTGCACCCGCACCGCTTGCTCGGCGGCTTTGGCCTGGAGCAGGTCCTGCACACTGGTGGTGAGCATTGTGCTGCTGGAATCGCTGACCAGGTCATCGTTCTGATTGGTCTGGTAGATGTTCATGCCCACTATCAAGGCGACTACGCCCAGCAGGCACAGACCGGACAGCAGGACGATTTTCAGGCGGATGGACAGTGAGTCGAACATAGGGCGAGCTCGCGAATGGATGAAGTGTTGGCTGTGGGCCGTTGCGGCTCACTCGCTAAATCCATTTAGCGCCGATCAATGCACATCGGCGTGGCGTTGAGGTTACATGAGGGGCAACCCGACGAACGGTATTGGTTGAACGTTTGCGCAGGAAAATGTGCCGAAAATGGGGTTAAAAATAGGAAAAACGCGGGGCGGATTCAGGAGGAGTTCACGTCTCGAGTTTTGAGGCGACGGGCTGGGGGTGTGTGCTCCAACATATATATGTACCGCTTCTCAAGTAACAACGGCGGTAACGGTACTGCCGGACAAACTGAACACGCTCGAGGACAGCCTGGCTGACGAAACCGATGTGAAGCATTACAGCTTCATCGCCGTACGGGGACAGGACGTGTTGATCCATGCGGGTGTGACAAAAGGCGGGCCATTGACTCTGGAATATAGTCGCAATGAAAACTGGGTGAATATCCCTTGGGGGGAACCCTTTGCGGTGTCTGGCCTGGAGCCGAGTCAAGCCGTTCAGGTTCGCATCTCGAAGACGCTGTCTGGCCCGTTCGTGGTGGGTGATACCTACGACCTTAAGTTGGGTTCAGCACCTTATTACGCCGACAGTCACGTCCAGGGCGATGCAGGCGAGTTACCGTCCTACTGGGCGACCACACAGGCCTACAGAGTTTTGAATTGGTCGGTCCGGTTGAAGGATTCGACAGGTAACCCACTCGAGGGTGGTACCGCTACTTTAAAATTGAACAAGGGGGCGGATGAGGATTCGTTCGATCTTGTAACAGACGGTACTGGTCACGCTGCGGGCGCCATTCAGTTGGACGGGTGTCACGGCCAATTGAAGTCTGACCCTTTCTGGACCAGCAGTGGCAAGTATCGCAATAAGTGGGAAGTCGAATACAACCGGGGGTATTGGTTGATCCAGGTTAAAGGCAAAGACGCGTCGGGGGTGGGAGGTCGCAGAGTGCCGAACGTTTCATTCGCACAGATATGCTATCAAAGGATGTTGCGTAATTAGGGCTGTCATGTTCCCGGCAAAGCGAGTGTGCATGAGCGCTTTGCCGAGCGAATCATACGATCAGACCTCGATGTGCAGTCCCTGCTTTTTCACGCTCGGATCCTGGTCGGACTTTTTATGCAATTGGTCCAGCCAAGAGTCCGGGCTTCTCAGGTCCAATGCGCCTTTGCTCAACAATAATCCATAGTCAATCAGCGTATGGAAGTTGCTCAAGTCCAGTTTCACCTTGCCCTCGAACTGTGGCTTGTCCAGCTGGACCAGTTCGATCACGGCGATTGCGTGCTTGAGAGTCAAGGCTTGCAAGCCTTTGGTCTTGTTCAACAGGCTATTCAGTATTTCCTCTTCCTTGGGGGTCAATGTGTTGGGGGGCGAAGTGACTTTCAACCGACCGTCTTCGGCTATCGTGAAACCAATGACGTTTTTGGCCATGACTGGCCATTTACTTTGCAGGTCTTTTTTGAAGTTGGCGTATATCCCTTCCATATCATGGAGCATATCTCCTGCGCGAAGCTCTTTAGCCCAAAGGATTAGGTCTCTATGGCACTTTATTTCATAACGCAGGCCGGAATACTTGCTGCCTGTACCGGATACCTCCAAAAATTTTTCCAACTCATCCAGATCTTCGCTAGTGATACCTGTTTTTATAGGGGACCGGAGTTTCTCGATGGTCAAATTCACCCTTTTCTCATCTACTACAAAGCCTTCGACTTTCTTGGATTGGGCTTTTTCCGTGTTCGCCTTCACTGTTTGCGGATACGGAACTTGAAAAGATGCAGCGGCACTTACATTCATGTCAGCTTCTCGTTGTGGGCGTCATGGTGCTTAACGGCCAGACACAGAAATGGATGACCTGATAAACACGTAGGAGAAATCCGAACAGGAAGTAGGTACTTTCAAGTGTGCCGTTGCCGGCTGATACAGGGCGGTTTGAAGAGGTTTCAGGTCGATTGCGACAGTGATTCCGGTCGCGACCAGATCCACAGGTTGCCCAGCCCCATACCGGCAATTGCCAGGTAAATCGGCCAGCCGTGATCGAGCATCACCAGCATCAGACCGGCGCATAACAGCATGCTGACAGAGGCGCTGATTTTTGCCCGGCGCGCGATGATCCTGCCGTTGCGCCAGTTATGGAGGATGGGGCCGAACAGCCGGTGGTTTTCCAGCCAGGCACTCAGGCGCGGCGAACTTCGGGTTGCGGCCCAGGCGGCCAGCAGGATGAACTCGGTGGTTGGCAGGCCGGGTATGACGATGGCGATCAGGCCGACGCCCAGGCTGACGTAGGCCAGCAGGCCGAAGAGGAGGCGGGAGAGTTTTGTTGATGCGGGCATGGGCTCGGGAGGCGTGTGACGCTGAATGGAGATCCTGCAGATTGACCCGGCCCTTTGTAGGAGCGAGCCTGCTCGCGATAGCGGTCTTACAGTCGACATCTCTATTGAATGTCATTCCGTCATCGCGAGCAGGCTCGCTCCCACAGGGGCAGTGGTGTGTCAGGCAGCTTCGGTAGCGTAAGCCTGCTCCAGCAACACCGTAAAACGGTTGAACGCGTCGATGGCGCCTTTTTCCACTTCGGCTTCTTCCTGGGCGCTGAATGCCAGACCGTCCAGGGTCTTGACGAAGCGCTTCCAGCCTTCCGCGCGGCCACCGGCCGGTTCGCCGAGGTGGCGGGCGCCGAAGGTTTCGCTCAGGCCAAGGCCCACGGCACGCTTGATCAGGAACGCCGCGCCGAGCTTCGAACCTTCGGAGACGAAGATCCAGCCCAGGGCCTCGGCCTTGGTCGGGTGCTTCAGTGCACCGGCCACAGGTGCCGGCACGTCGGTGTCCAGGTCCGCGAGGTCGGCCCTGGCGGCATCGGCACGGCAGCGGGCCGGCAGGTCCGGGACGATGGCGGTCAGTTCGGCATCGTTGTACAGCGACACCAATTCCGACTGGAACAGGTACTGCGCCACCACGAAGCGGGCGAAACTGGCCGGGGTTTCAAACGGAGCATGGGCCTTGACCAGGGCATCGAGCTTGCTGTGTGGCTCGTTGGTGATCTGGTTCAAACGTTGCGAACGCAGGTTGGTGCGTTGTGCAGTGGCCTGGGTAGTCATGGCGATTCCTTGGAGAAAGATGAGGCGCTTGGTAACGAGACGAACAGCAAGGCGCCTGACAGTAAAAATTCCTCGCCGGGCGGCGTGATGAAACCGCCCGGCGAGATGAGCGGATCAGATATCCCAGATCAGGTTGACCGCAAAGTTGCGACCCGGCTGGGTCAGGCGGTCGAGGTTGGCCGGTTGGGTCACCGAGGCTTCGCCGACGCTGTCGTAGCCGCGCACGTCATCCCACAGCCAGTATTTCTTGTCGGTGAGGTTGTAGACGCCGCCGCTGATGGTCACGTCGTCGGTCACTTTGTAGAACGCGCTCAGGTCCAAAATGCCGAAACCGGGGGTCTTGAACTGGGTGCTGGTACCGTCCGGGGTTTTGAAACTGGTGCTGTCGACGCGGTCCTTCTTCTTCACCAGCGTCCAGCTGAGCAAGCCGCCGTAGGTGTCCTTGTCGTAGCCGAGGCCGAATACGCCGGTCAGCGGGTTGACGCTGTTGAGCGGCTCGCCGTTGTCGTCGTTGCGACCGTAGGCATAGGCCACCGAACCCCGGGTATAGAGGCCTTGCGGCGCACCGAAGGCGTCGAGGTTCAGACGGCCCTTGATCTCGGCACCCTTGATGGTGGCGTGCTTGATGTTGTTGCTCTGGAACGTGGTCTCGGTGTAGCCCGGAGTGATGGCGTTCTCGTTGATGAAGTCGCGGTACTTGTTGTAGAACACGGCCAAGTCAAACGAGCCCTGCTCGAAGTTGCCGCGCAAACCGGTCTCGTAGCTTTTGCTCTTTTCCGGTTCGAGGTCCGGATTAGGCGCGACTTTATAGCCGCCGGCGATATTTTCGAAACGACCATACAACGCCTTGGCGGTCGGGGTGCGGAAGCCTTCGGCGTACTGGCCGTACCAGGTGTAGTGATCGTTGAAGCTGTAGGTGGTGCCGAACTTCGGCGACAGGCGATGCCAGGTCTTGTTCTCGTCGCTCACCACGCCGTTGCCGCTTTGGTCGGCGGTGGCCAGGAACTCGTCGGTGATGTGCGGCTTGAGCTGGGTGTAGTCGTAGCGAGCACCGGGCAGGAAGGTCCAGTTGCCCCAGCTGATCTGATCCTGGGCGAACAGGGCGTAGCTGTTGATGGTCGGGTCCGGGAAATCACTGGCGGGTGTCAGTGTGTCGCTGGCGCTAGGGGCACCGATGACCCGGCACGCGCCGGCCACGGTCAGGCAGGTGCCAGTACCGGTACGCAGGCCGGTAACTTTGTCCTGCTTGATGGTGGTGCCATAGGTGAAGAGGTGTTCGGTGTCGGCGATGGCAAACGACTTGTCAGCCTGGGCGTCGAACACCCATTGGCGATCCTTGTAAGTCGTATCGCGGTTACGCAGCACGGTCCGCGACGGCGGCGCGTAGATTTCTTCGGTGCTCTGGTCGGTCTTGGCGATCTGATAGTTCAGCGTCCACTTGATGTTGTCAGCCAGTGCGCTGTCCAGGCCGAAACTGTGTTCCAGACCAAAGCGTTCGCGGGTGATCGTGTCATTGCCGGTACGGGACTTGTAGTAGCCAAAACCGCGTCCGGCGTTGAACGGTCCGCCCACCGCGCTCAATTGATTGGTGTCGCGGTCGTCCTTGTAATGCTCGTAGGTCAGGCCAAAACGCGCGTCGTCGGCGTAATTCCAGCCCAGTTTGGCCAGCACGCTGGTGGTGCGCGCGTCCTGCGGGTTGGCTTCGGTACGGTTCAGGCCAGTGCCGCCGGTTTCGCCAAAGGACTCTGTTTCATGACCGTTGCGTTGACTGAGATGCAACAGGCCATCGAACTCGCCGGTGCGGCCGGCGACGGTGCCGGAAGTCAGCCAGCTGTCGTCGGCGGAGCTGTAGCCGGTTTTCAGGCGCGCGCCGACGTCCTTGCCCGGCTTGATGATGTCGTCCGGGTCCAGCGTGTAGTAGCTGACCGCGCCGCCAATGGCGCTGCTGCCATACAGCACCGATGCCGGGCCCCGGAGGATTTCCACACGCTTGACGATTTCCGGGTCGACATAGTTGCGGTTGGTCTGGGCATACGGGCCGTTGAAGAAACCGTCGGGCACCTGCACGCCATCGACCTGGGTCAGCACGCGGTCGCCATCGATGCCGCGAATGTTGTAGCCCGTGATGCCGGCGCGTTGGCCTGCACCACCCACCGAAACACCGGGTTCGTAGCGCACCAGTTCCTTGATGGTATTGACGTTGTTGCGGTCCAGATCTTCGCGAGTGTAGACAGAGACCGTGCTCGGCACGCTGTTCACATCCTGCTCGTTACGGGTGGCGCTGATGGTGACCTGATCCAGATTGAGGGCACTGCTACCACTGCGTTTTTCCAGGACGATGCTGTTGTTGCCCAGTTTGCGATAGCCCAGGTTGGTCCCCACCAACAGGCGATCCAGGGCGTTCTCCGGCGACAGCGAGCCGCGTACTCCCGGTGAGGCCACACCTTGCGCCAGCTCCGACGACACGCCGACCTGCCAGCCCGTCACGGCGGTAAAGGCATTGAGTGCCGACACCAATGATTGCTGGGGAATGGCGAACGCGTAGTCGCCCATTTTGCGGGTCGACTGCTCGGTGGCCGTGGCGGCCATGAGCGGTGCGGTACCGGCCATCAGGATGGCGGCGGTCAGCAGCGACAGCACGCGGGAAGGTGTAGGGGCTTGGCGGGTAAGGCGAGGGGACATCGATAGCGCTCCGTGTCGCACGAATCTTTATAGGTGCTGATCGGCATGGTGAGATGCGAATCAATTGCATTGGCTATAACGAGACGTACGGGGTTTGGCTATCGAGTAAAAATAATTCTCATTCAGTTCAGGATGACCAGCGCCGGGAATTCCTGGAGCCTTGCCGAGGTGATGTGAGCCAGGGAGCGGACCACGTCCAGTGGCTGATCGAGGCGGTAGTTACCCGTCACGGTGACATCGGCCAACTGTTCGTTGTTGTTGATGATCCAGCCCGGGTAGTAGCGGCGAAGTTCTGCCAGCACCTGGTTCAACGGGCAGTTTTCGAACACCAGCCGTCCCTGGACCCACGCCAGGTCGGTGGCGGTATCCAGCTTGGCCGGGCGGTCGAAGCCGTTGGGGCCGATGCGAATGCTTTCCCCGGCGGACAAGCGCACCCGCGTGTCATCCCGGGTGGCGCGCAAATCGACATCCCCGCGCTGTACCCGCACCTGCGCCACGCCGTCAAGGTAGCGCACGGCAAACGCGGTATCGCGAACGCTGGCGGTGACCGGGCCGGCGTCGATTTCCAGTGCCTGGCCGCGATTGGCCTGCACTTCGAAAAACGCCTCGCCCTGATACAGGCGGGCAACACGTTGCTGGTCGTTGATGGTGCTGGAAAACGCCGAATTGGTATTGAGCAGAACCCTGGAACCGTCCTCCAGTCGCAGGCGCTGGCGCTCGCCGACCACGGTCAGGTGATCGGCCTGCAGGCGCATTGGCAAACTGCTGAAACTGAACAGTCCGAGGATCAGCACGGCGGCGGTGGCCAATGGTTTCCAGTGCGGACGCAAACGGGCGAGGACAGTGACTTTCGACGGACGGATGGCCAGGTTTTGTGCGCATTGCGCCACTTGCGGGCCGTCCCAGATCGCCTGGGCCTTGGCGAACGCCTGGGCATTCAAAGGATCGGCATCAAGCCATGCATGGAATTGGCGGCTCTGCTCCTCGTCGGGACTGCCGAGCACGATCAGCCACTCCAGGGCTTGGTCCATTGCGCTTGCGGGATCCTGCGCCGATGAAGGCTCTGGAGAGCGGTGGTTGTCCGTCACGGTGTTTCCTCGGCAGTGTCTGTGCACGGCTGTTTTTTTTAGTGAAGCGTAAAAGTGGGCCAAGGGTAGCAAAGCCTGATGATCAGCGCAGTCGGTCCAGGTAGGTGCGGGGTCCTGGCGCTCAGTTGGCGTTCAAGCGATCGGCGACACCGATGCAAATCGACATGATCAATTTGAGTTCTTTCTGCACGGTGCTGAGGGACACGTTCAGCTCCTCGGCGATTTCCTGATAGCTGTGCCCGTGCAGGCGGCTGAGGATGAAAATCCGCTGTTGGCGGGCGCTGAGTTGACCGAGGCTCACGTTCAGGCGCTCCAGCAATTGTTCGGCGTGGGCGGCGTCTTCGGCGCTGCTGGTGGGGGCGGCGACGCTGTGCATCACCTCCTGCGGCACGTCGTCGACCATGGTGCGCGAATGGATGCGCCGCGCGCGCAAATGGTCCAGCGCCAGGTTGCGCGCCGTCTGGAAGACAAAGGGTTCAAGATGATCGATGGTCCGTTCGCTCAATGCACGGGTCACCCGCAGGTAGGTCTCCTGCAAGAGGTCTTCAGCAGTGCTGTGATTGTTGACCATCCGTTCCAGCGTGCGCAGCAGGGAGGTGCGCTGGGCGAGGAAAACGTGGTTGAAGCGCGACTGACTCACGGGAGAACCTGATCCATTTCGAGTAGATGATAATGCTTATCATCTACTCGAGTGGTCAAGTGCTGATTTGTGAAGCTTTATGCGCGGCCCTGCAAATAGGTGGCGTAATCGGGAATCCGATGGGTATGCGCCTGATCCATCAACGGGCTGCTGAGCAGGTAGTCGGCGCTGCATTCGTTGCACGCCACCGGGATGTTCCACACCGCCGCGACCCGCAGCAACGCCTTGATGTCCGGGTCGTGGGGCTGGGGTTCGAACGGGTCCCAGAAAAACACCAGCATGTCGACCCGCTGCTCGGCGATTTGCGCACCGAGCTGCTGGTCGCCGCCCAGTGGCCCGCTGATCATGCTTTGCACCGGCAGGTCGAGGCGTTGCTGCAACAACAATCCCGTGGTGCCGGTGGCGACCAGATCATGCCGGGCCAGTCTGTCTTTCTGCCGTTCGGCCCAGTCCAGCAAGAACACCTTGCAGTGGTCATGGGCGACCAGGGCGATGCGCTTGCGCGCCAACAGGGTCTTTTGTGTAAAGCTGATGCCGATCATCGGTTGCCGCTCCAGAAATGACACGTACCCTGTAGGAGCGAGCTTGCTCGCGATGGATGTAAGGACCCCGCGCTCATTCAGGCGCCCCTTGTCATCGTTAACGACCATCGCGAGCAAGCTCGCTCCTACAAGACCGGGGGGGCGTGCTGCTTATTCAGCGTTGCACAGCGCCAGGCAGTTATCGAGCATGCGGTTGGAGAAGCCCCATTCGTTGTCATACCACGCCAGTACCTTAAGCAGCTTGCCGCTGGACTTGGTGTGGTTGGCGTCGAAGATCGACGACAGCGGGTTGTGGTTGAAGTCGCTGGAGACCAGCGGCAGGGTGTTGTAGCCAAGGATCTTCGAGTGCTGGCTGGCTTCTTTCAGCAGCGCATTGACTTCCTCTGCGCTGGCTTCTTTTTTCAGATGCACCGTCAGGTCCACCAGCGACACATTGATCACCGGTACGCGCACCGACATGCCGGTCAATTTGCCCGCCAGTTCCGGCAGCACCAGGCCCACCGCTTCAGCAGCACCGGTCTTGCTCGGGATCATGTTCTGGGTGGCCGAACGGGCGCGGTATGGATCGACGTGATAGACGTCGGTCAGGTGCTGATCGTTGGTGTAGGCGTGGATGGTGGTCATCAGACCGCTTTCGATGCCCAGTTCGCGATGCAGCACCTGGGCCACCGGGGCCAGGCAGTTGGTGGTGCACGACGCGTTGGAAATAATCTGGTGCGATTGGCGCAGAATGTCGTGGTTAACACCGTAGACCACGGTAGCGTCGGCGCCTTTGGCCGGAGCCGAGATGATCACTTTGCGTGCGCCGGCCGTAATATGCGCGGCGGCCTTGGCCCGGTCGGTGAACAGACCAGTGCATTCGAACACGACATCAATTTTTTCCGCGGCCCAGGGCAGGTCGGCCGGGTTGCGGATGGCACTGACCGAAATGCGGTCGCCGTTGACCGTCAGGCTCTCCTGGTCGTGCTGGACATCGGCATCGAACGTGCCGTGAACGGTGTCGTACTTGAGCAGATGAGCATTGATCGCGCTGTCGCCAAGGTCGTTGATGGCAACGATCTGCAGATCCTGACGGTAGCCCTGGGTATAGAGTGCGCGCAGGACATTACGGCCGATGCGGCCAAAACCATTGATTGCGATTCGAAGAGTCATAGTGCGGCGCTACCGTCGTTTTGTTGTTGGAATTACAAGATTATTCGTAAAAAAATAGAAAACAAGCCTTTTTGATGGCAATATTTTGTTCGATCTACAACGAGCGACCTGAATCAACTGGTCCGAATGGTCAAATAAACCGTCTGTCATCCCATCGACACCGGCCTTTGATCAGCATAGACAATCAGGTCGCCACATCCGTTAGCCTGGAGTTCTACACATGCATCCCCGCGTCCTTGAGGTCACTGAACGGCTTATCGCCCGCAGCCGCGCCACGCGCGAGGCCTACCTTGCATTGATCCGCGGTGCGGCCAGCGACGGTCCGATGCGCGGCAAGCTGCAATGCGCCAACTTCGCCCATGGCGTGGCCGGTTGCGGCAGCGACGACAAGCACAGCCTGCGGATGATGAACTCCGCCAACATCGCGATAGTGTCGTCTTATAACGACATGCTCTCGGCGCACCAGCCGTACGAAGTCTTCCCCGAACTGATCAAGAAAGCCCTGCGCGAAATCGGCTCCGTCGGCCAGTTCGCCGGTGGCACCCCGGCCATGTGCGATGGCGTGACCCAGGGCGAGCCGGGCATGGAACTGAGCCTGCCGAGCCGCGAAGTGATCGCGTTGTCCACCGCCGTGGCGCTGTCCCACAACATGTTCGACGGCGCGCTGCTGCTCGGCATCTGCGACAAGATCGTGCCGGGGTTGATGATGGGCGCGCTGCGCTTCGGCCATCTGCCGATGATCTTCGTACCGGGCGGGCCGATGGTGTCGGGCATTTCCAACAAGCAGAAAGCCGATGTGCGCCAGAAGTACGCCGAAGGCAAGGCGACCCGCGAAGAGCTGCTGGAATCGGAAATGAAGTCCTACCACAGCCCTGGTACCTGCACCTTCTACGGCACTGCCAACACCAACCAGTTGCTGATGGAAGTCATGGGCCTGCACCTGCCGGGCGCGTCCTTCGTCAACCCGAACACGCCGCTGCGCGATGCCTTGACCCGCGAAACCGCGCACCAGGTCACGCGCCTGACCAAGCAGAACGGCGACTTCATGCCAATCGGCGAAATCGTCGACGAGCGTTCGCTGGTCAACTCGATTGTCGCGCTGCACGCCACGGGCGGCTCGACCAACCACACCCTGCACATGCCGGCCATCGCCATGGCGGCGGGCATTCAATTGACCTGGCAGGACATGGCCGACCTCTCCGAAGTCGTGCCGACCCTGAGCCACGTCTACCCGAACGGCAAGGCCGACATCAACCACTTCCAGGCCGCGGGCGGCATGTCGTTTCTGATCCGTGAACTGCTGGAAGCCGGGTTGCTCCACGAAAACGTCAACACCGTGATGGGCCATGGCCTGAGCCGCTACACCCAGGAGCCGTTCCTCGACAATGGCCAACTGGTCTGGCGTGAAGGCGTGACCGACAGCCTCGATGAAAGCATCCTGCGCCCAGTCGCCCGTGCATTCTCGGCAGAGGGTGGCCTGCGGGTGATGGAAGGCAACCTCGGTCGTGGCGTGATGAAAGTCTCCGCCGTGGCCGTGGAAAACCAGATCGTCGAAGCGCCAGCCATGGTGTTCCAGGATCAACAGGACCTGGCCGATGCGTTCAAGGCCGGTTTGCTTGAAAAGGATTTTGTCGCGGTGATGCGCTTCCAGGGCCCGCGCTCCAACGGCATGCCAGAGCTGCACAAGATGACGCCGTACCTCGGCGTGCTGCAGGATCGCGGCTTCAAAGTCGCGCTGGTGACCGACGGGCGCATGTCCGGCGCGTCGGGGAAAATTCCGGCGGCCATTCATGTCAGTCCCGAGGCTTATGTCGGTGGCGCTTTGGCGCGGGTGCAAGAGGGCGATATCATCCGCGTCGATGGCGTCAAAGGCACCCTGGAGCTTAAGGTGGACGCCGAAGAATTCGCAGCGCGCACACCGGCCAAAGGCCTGTTGGGCAACAACATCGGCACCGGTCGCGAGCTGTTCGGTTTCATGCGCATGGCCTTCAGCTCGGCGGAGCAGGGCGCCAGCGCCTTTACTTCTGCCCTGGAGACGCTTAATTGAAACTGGCTTTGGTCGGTGACATCGGTGGGACCAACGCACGTTTCGCGTTGTGGAAAAATCAGCAGCTGGAATCGGTCCAGGTGCTGGCAACGGCAGATTTCCCAAGCCCCGAAGAGGCGATCAGCCGCTACCTGAATGGCCTGGGGCTGGCGCCGGGTTCGATCGGTTCGGTGTGCCTGTCGGTGGCGGGCCCGGTGAGTGGTGATGAATTCAAGTTCACCAACAATCACTGGCGCCTGAGCCGCAAGGGCTTTTGCCAGACCCTGCAAGTGGATCAGCTGCTGCTGGTCAACGATTTCTCGGCCATGGCCCTGGGCATGACCCGTTTGCAGCCCGGCGAATTCCGCGTGGTTTGCGAAGGCACGCCGGAGCCATTGCGCCCGGCGGTGGTGATTGGCCCGGGCACGGGCCTGGGGGTCGGCACTTTGCTCGATCTGGGCGAGGGCCGATTCGCCGCGTTGCCGGGGGAGGGTGGTCATGTCGACCTGCCATTGAGCAGTCCGCGTGAAACCCAGCTCTGGCAGCACATCTTCAACGAAATTGGCCATGTCAGTGCGGAAACAGCCCTGAGCGGCGGCGGCTTGCCCCGTGTTTACCGGGCGATCTGCGCGGTGGACGGGCACACGCCGGTGCTCGACACACCGGAAGCGATCACGGCGGCCGGGCTGGCGGGCGACCCGATTGCCGTGGAAGTGCTTGAGCAGTTCTGCTGCTGGCTCGGTCGCGTGGCCGGCAATAACGTGCTGACCACCGGTGGGCGCGGTGGCGTGTACATCGTGGGCGGGGTGATTCCACGGTTTGCCGATTTCTTCCTCGAAAGCGGCTTCGCCCGCTGCTTCGCCGACAAGGGCTGCATGAGCGATTACTTCAAGGGGATTCCGGTGTGGCTGGTGACGGCGCCGTATTCGGGCCTTGTTGGGGCGGGAGTAGCGCTGGAGCAATCAATCCCGAACTGAAACCCGATTACCTGTAGGAGCGAGCCTGCTCGCGATGGACGTCAACGATAACGCGTGCTTTCTGAATGTACGCGGTGCCTGCAAGTCCATCGCGAGCAGGCTCGCTCCTACAATTGTTTTGTGGTGTTTGCAGTTTCAGTGCTTAAGGCATAATCCGCCCAATTCAAACAACAAGGACGCCTTCCTGTGAGCTCAGTCAACAAGTCGATTTTGTTGGTCGATGACGATCAAGAGATACGCGAGTTGCTGGATACCTACCTGACCCGCGCCGGTTTTCAGGTGCGTGCCACCGCCGATGGCGCCGGTTTTCGCCAGGCGCTGAACGATGCGTCGGCCGATCTGGTGATCCTTGATGTGATGCTGCCCGACGAAGACGGCTTCAGCCTGTGCCGCTGGATTCGCCAGCACCCGCGCCAGGCGCAGGTGCCGATCATCATGCTCACCGCCAGTTCCGACGAAGCCGACCGTGTCATCGGCCTGGAACTGGGCGCCGACGATTACCTCGGCAAGCCTTTCAGTCCACGGGAATTGCAGGCTCGGATCAAGGCGCTGCTGCGCCGCGCGCAGTTCGGTCAGGAGCGCAGTGGCGGTGAGGTGCTGGCCTTCGATGACTGGCGCCTGGACATGGTCAGCCATCGGCTGTTTCACATCGACGGCGAAGAGGTGATTCTCTCGGGCGCCGACTTTGCGCTGCTGAAACTGTTCCTCGATCACCCGCAGGAAATCCTCGACCGCGACACTATCGGCAACGCCACTCGCGGCCGTGAACTGATGCCCCTGGATCGCATCGTCGACATGGCAGTCAGCCGGTTGCGTCAGCGCCTGCGCGACACGGAAAAACCACCACGGCTGATCCGCACCGTGCGCGGCAGCGGCTACCAACTGGCGGCCAACGTGGTTGCCGGCAATGGTCACTGAAACTTTGCGCAAGCTCGCCGCCAAGGTGCCGATGCCGCGTTCGCTGCTCGGGCGGATGTTGTTGCTGACCCTGCTGGCGGTGTTGTTCGCCCAGGCGTTGTCGAGTGTGATCTGGGTGTCGCAACTGCGCGCGACTCAGCTCGAGGGCCTGGTCACCAGTGCTCGCAGCCTGGCCCACTCAATGACCGCCAGCGTCAGTTATTTCCGTTCGTTGCCGGTGGCGTTTCGGCCCCTGGTGCTTGATCAGTTGCGCAGCATGGGCGGCACCCGGTTCGTGGTGACGCTCAACGACAAACCCCTGGGCATGGAGGTGCTGCCCATCACCCCGCGCAAAGAGGCGGTGCTCAAAGCGGTGGACGAAGTGCTGCGCCAGTCACTCGGCCAGGACACGGATATCTCGGTCACCTTCGTCAGCCCGGAAGACCTGCGCATCTTCAATGGCGGCCTGAAGCTCGATGAGTTGCCACGCTCCTGGGCGCACTACGCGCTGACCCTGGAGCCGGTGAACCCGCCGGTGCTGGTCACGCAGATCCAGATGGCGCCGGGCGAATGGCTGTACATCGCCTCGTTGTTGCCCGAGCCTTATACCAGTCTTGAGGAGCAGGGCCTGCCGGCGCAGCAGGTGTGGTTCATTGTCCTGACCAGCAGCTTTTTGCTGTTGTTCATCGGTCTGCTGGTGCACTGGCAGAGTCGTCCGCTCAAGCGCCTGGCGCGGGCGGCGCGGGACCTGTCGTTGGGGGCCGACGTGGAACCGGTGGCCGAGGGCGGTGGCAGCGAAGTGGTCGAGGTCGGGCGCGCCTTCAACACCATGCGCGAGCGCATCAGCCGTTACCTGACCGAGCGCAGCCAGTTGTTCAGCGCCATTTCCCACGACCTGCGAACGCCGATCACCCGCCTGCGCCTGCGGGTCGAATTGCTCGAAGACGAAACGCTGCAAACCAAGTTCGGGCGCGATCTGGACGAGCTCGAATTGCTGGTCAAGGGCGCGCTGCAATGCGTGAAAGACACCGACATCCACGAGAACATCGAGCCGGTTGACCTCAACCATGTGCTCGACTGTCTGGTGGAGCCCTATCTCGCGCCGAACGGCAACGGCCGCGTGACCCAGCAGGGGCGGGCGCTGGCGGCGTACCCGGGCAAACCGCTGGCGCTCAAGCGCTGCATCGGCAACCTGATCGACAATGCGCTGAAGTACGGGCAGAACGCGCACCTGCACATCGATGACGACGAAAGCGCGTTCATCCTGCATGTCGATGATGAAGGGCCGGGCGTGCCGGAGCAGCGCCTGGAGCAGGTGTTCGAACCGCACTTCCGCCTGGCCGGGCAGCAGCAGGGTTATGGCTTGGGGTTGGGGATTGCCCGCAACATTGCCCATAGCCATGGCGGTGAAGTGAGTTTGCAGAATCTGCGTGAGGGTGGGTTGCGGGTGACCCTGCAGTTGCCTCGCAGTGTTGACTAGTCAGACCGCGTTATCGTTCTTCGCGAGCAGGCTCGCTCCCACATTGGATTCGTGTACGACGCAGCCCCCCTGTGGGAGCGAGCCTGCTCGCGAAGGCGTCAGATCATTCAACACATCCCTCAAGGTAAATGTCACGGCTCGGTGACATAACCCATCCCCTTCGTTACAAGCCGACCTTCGTCTGTTGTTTATGCTGCCCCACAGTCATAACAACAAAAAAGGTACGCCATGGACACCTTCCAACCAGCCTTCAGCAGTTGGCTGAACGCACCTGCCCATCAGCAATGGCTTGCCACCGAAGGCTTGCGCCTGCTGGCGTTTGCCAAAGCTTCGAAACTGCCTGAAGGCTTCGGCAACCTCGATGAAAAAGGCCGCCTCGCGGCTGATGCGCAAGCCCAGACCATGAACACCGCGCGCATGACCCACAGCTTCGCCATGGCCCATATTCAGGGCTTGCCGGGTTTTGCCGAGCTGGTGGATCACGGTGTCGCGGCGCTGCGCGGGCCGTTGCGTGATGCGGTGCACGGTGGCTGGTTCGCGGTTGCCGAGCATCGCGACGGCAACACCGGCAAGAACGCCTACCTGCATGCCTTCGTAGCACTGGCAGCCAGTTCTGCGGTGGTCGCGCAACGCCCCGGTGCGCAAGCCTTGCTTGATGATGCCATCGACATCATCGACACCTGTTTCTGGAGCGAAGAAGAAGGCGCCATGCGCGAATCCTTCAATCGCGACTGGAGTGAAGAAGAAGCCTACCGAGGCGCCAACAGCAACATGCACGCCACTGAAGCCTTCCTCGCCTTGGCCGATGTCACTGATGACAGCCGTTGGCTGAGCCGTGCCCAACGGATTGTCGAGCGCGTGATCCATGGTCACGCAGCCGCCAACGACTACCTGGTGATCGAGCATTTCGACCGCGCCTGGCAGCCGCTGCGCGAGTACAACCGCGACAATCCGGCCGACGGCTTTCGCCCCTACGGCACCACCCCGGGCCATGGTTTCGAGTGGGCGCGGCTGTTGCTGCACCTCGAGGCGTCGCGGGTGAAGGCCGGGATGCTCACACCGGGCTGGCTGGTCACCGACGCGCAGAAACTGTTCGAGCACAATTGCCTCCACGGCTGGGACGTCGATGGTGCGCCGGGCATTGTCTACACCCTGGACTGGGACAACAAAGCGGTGGTCCGCCATCGCCTGCACTGGACCCATTGCGAAGCCAGCGCCGCCGCCAGTGCCTTGCTCAAGCGCACTGGCGATGAACAATACGAACACTGGTACCGACTGTTCTGGGAGTTCTGTGACAGTCATTTCATCGACCGTTGCGATGGCAGCTGGCATCACGAACTCGACCCGCTGAACCGCCCAAGTGCCGATATCTGGCCTGGCAAACCTGACCTTTACCACGCCTGGCAAGCCGTGCTGATTCCGCGCCTGACGCTGGCGCCGAGCATGGCCACGGCGCTGGCGCGCTTGTCCCAGAGCGGTTCTATGTAACCATGCGGTGACATTCGCGCATCCCTTCGTTACCTGCGAGGGGATATCCCCTGTTTAGAATCCTATGCAGCGCAAGCAACAGACTTGCATGCATAACAACAAGAAAGGTGCTCCTGGATGAATTCGTTTTCTCGCCTCGCTACTGTCATTTCTCTCGCTTCCCTGTCTGCACTCCCTCTCAGTGTCCTGGCCGCCGAATCCAAAGGTTCCGTTGAAGTCGTTCACTGGTGGACTTCCGGTGGTGAAAAAGCAGCGGTCGATGTCCTGAAGGCTCAAGTCGAAAAAGACGGCTTCACCTGGAAGGACGGCGCAGTCGCCGGTGGTGGCGGTTCCACGGCCATGACCGTACTCAAGAGTCGCGCCGTAGCCGGCAACCCGCCGGGCGTTGCACAGATCAAGGGTCCGGACATCCAGGAGTGGGGCAGCACTGGCCTGCTCAGCACCGACGCATTGAAAGAAGTATCCAAGTCCGAAAACTGGGATGGCCTGTTGTCGAAGAAAGTCTCCGACACCGTTAAGTACGAAGGCGATTACGTGGCCGTGCCGGTGAACATCCACCGCGTCAACTGGCTGTGGATCAACCCCGAAGTGTTCAAGAAAGCCGGGATCGAAAAAGCCCCGACCACCCTCGAAGAATTCTATGCCGCCGGCGACAAGTTGAAAGCCGCCGGCTTCATCGCGCTCGCCCACGGCGGCCAGCCCTGGCAGGACAGCACCGTGTTCGAAGACGTGGTGCTCTCGGTCATGGGCGCTGACGGTTACAAGAAAGCCCTGGTCGATCTGGACCAGAAAACCCTGTCCGGCCCGCAGATGACCCAGTCGTTCGCCGAGCTGAAAAAGATCACCGGCTACATGGACCCGAACCGCGCCGGTCGTGACTGGAACATCGCCGCCGCTGAAGTCATCAATGGCAAGGCCGGCATGCAGATGATGGGCGACTGGGCGAAAAGCGAGTGGACGGCGGCGAAGAAAGTCGCGGGCAAGGACTACCAGTGCGTAGCGTTCCCGGGCACTGAAAAAGCCTTCACCTACAACATCGACTCCCTGGCGGTGTTCAAGCTCAAGGCCGATCGCAAGGGTGACATCGCTGCCCAGCAGGACCTGGCCAAGGTCGCATTGGGCACCGACTTCCAGAAAGTCTTCAGCATGAACAAGGGTTCGATCCCGGTGCGTAACGACATGCTGAACGAAATGGACAAGCTCGGCTTCGACGAGTGCGCCCAGAAGGCGGCGAAGGACTTCATCGCGGACGACAAGACCGGCGGCCTGCAACCGAGCATGGCGCACAACATGGCCACCTCCCTGGCTGTGCAGGGCGCGATCTTCGACGTGGTCACCAACTTCATGAACGACAAGGATGCTGACCCGGCCAAGGCCAGCGCCCAACTGGCCTCGGCTGTCAAAGCTGCCCAGTAATCCCTTGGCATTTACCTGAGTGAGTTCCCCCTTGTAGGAGCGAGCAGGCTCGCTCCTACAAGGGATCGCACTCCGATCCTTACATCTAAACCTGGATTATCCCGATGAGCTCTGTGGCGGTTTTCAGCAAAGCCTCACCGTTCGATGCGCTGCAACGCTGGCTACCCAAGTTGGTACTCGCGCCGAGCATGCTGATCGTGTTGGTTGGTTTCTACGGTTACATCATCTGGACGTTCATTCTGTCCTTCACCAACTCCAGCTTCATGCCGAGCTACAAGTGGGTCGGCCTGCAGCAATACATGCGCCTGATGGACAACGACCGCTGGTGGGTCGCGAGCAAGAACCTCGCGGTGTTCGGCGGCATGTTCATCGGCATCAGCCTGGTGTTGGGCGTGTTCCTCGCCGTGTTGCTGGACCAGCGCATTCGCAAGGAAGGCTTCATCCGCACCGTCTACCTGTACCCGATGGCGCTGTCGATGATCGTCACCGGTACCGCGTGGAAATGGCTGCTCAACCCTGGCCTGGGCCTGGACAAGATGCTGCGTGACTGGGGTTGGGAAGGCTTTCGTCTCGACTGGCTGGTGGATCAGGATCGCGTGGTGTACTGCCTGGTGATCGCCGCCGTGTGGCAGGCCTCCGGGTTTGTCATGGCGATGTTCCTCGCCGGTCTGCGCGGCGTCGATCAATCGATCATCCGTGCCGCGCAAGTCGACGGGGCGAGCCTGCCGACCATCTACCTGAAGATCGTCCTGCCGAGCCTGCGCCCGGTGTTCTTCAGTGCCTTCATGATCCTGGCGCACATCGCGATCAAGAGCTTCGACCTGGTTGCGGCGATGACCGCGGGCGGTCCGGGTTACTCCTCCGACCTGCCGGCGATGTTCATGTATTCCTTCACCTTCAGCCGTGGCCAGATGGGCATCGGTTCGGCCAGCGCCATGCTGATGCTCGGTGCCGTGCTGACCATCCTCGTGCCGTACCTGTACTCCGAGCTGCGAGGCAAACGCCATGACTAATCAACTCGGAAAGCCTGGTATCAGTTTCAGTCGCATCGCGATCTACGCCACCCTGCTGTTGGCAGCGGCGGTATACCTGATCCCGCTGGTGGTGATGCTGCTGACCAGTTTCAAATCCCCGGAAGACATCCGTACCGGCAACCTGTTGAGCTGGCCGACCGTGATCGATGGCATCGGCTGGATCAAGGCCTGGGACGTGGTCGGCGGCTACTTCTGGAACTCGGTGAAAATCACCGTGCCAGCAGTGCTGATCTCGACCTTCATCGGGGCCATGAACGGCTACGTGCTGTCGATGTGGCGCTTCCGTGGTTCGCAACTGTTCTTCGGCCTGTTGCTGTTCGGCTGCTTCCTGCCGTTCCAGACGGTGCTGCTGCCGGCCTCGTTCACCCTCGGCAAGTTCGGCCTGGCCAACACCACCACCGGCCTGGTGCTGGTGCACGTGGTCTACGGCCTGGCGTTCACCACGCTGTTCTTCCGCAACTACTACGTGAGCATTCCGGATGCGCTGGTCAAGGCCGCAAGGCTCGATGGCGCGGGCTTCTTCACGATCTTCCTGAAGATCCTGCTGCCGATGTCGATCCCGATCGTGATGGTCTGCCTGATCTGGCAGTTCACCCAGATCTGGAACGACTTCCTGTTCGGCGTGGTGTTCGCCAGCGGTGATGCCCAGCCAATTACCGTGGCCCTGAACAACCTGGTCAATACCAGCACCGGGGCCAAGGAATACAACGTTGATATGGCCGCCGCGATGATCGCCGGGCTGCCGACACTGCTGGTCTACATATTCGCTGGCAAGTATTTCCTGCGTGGGCTGACGTCCGGCGCGGTCAAGGGGTAGAAACATGGCAACTCTCGAATTACGCAACGTCAACAAGACCTACGGCCCCGGCTTGCCGGACACCCTGAAAAACATCGAACTGAAAATCGATGACGGGGAATTCCTGATCCTGGTCGGCCCGTCGGGCTGCGGTAAATCCACGCTGATGAACTGCATCGCCGGCCTGGAAACCATCAGCGGCGGCGCGATCCTGGTGGACGACGCCGACATCAGCGGCATGAGCCCCAAGGATCGCGACATCGCCATGGTGTTCCAGTCCTATGCGCTGTACCCGACCATGAGCGTGCGCGACAACATCGCCTTCGGCCTGAAGATCCGCAAAATGCCGACTGCGGAAATCGACGAAGAAGTCGCTCGGGTTTCCAAGCTGTTGCAGATCGAACACCTGCTCAGCCGCAAACCCGGCCAGCTCTCCGGCGGCCAGCAACAGCGCGTGGCGATGGGCCGTGCCCTCGCGCGGCGGCCGAAGATCTATCTGTTCGACGAACCGCTGTCCAACCTCGACGCCAAGCTGCGGGTCGAGATGCGCACCGAAATGAAACTGATGCACCAGCGCCTGAAAACCACCACGGTCTACGTGACCCACGACCAGATCGAAGCCATGACCCTGGGCGACAAAGTGGCGGTGATGAAGGACGGGATCATCCAGCAGTTCGGCACGCCGAAGGACATCTACAACAACCCGGCCAACCTGTTCGTGGCGAGCTTCATCGGTTCGCCGCCGATGAACTTCATCCCGTTGCGCCTGCAGCGCAAGGACGGTCGTCTGCTGGCGCTGCTCGACAGCGGCCAGGCCCGTTGCGAACTGCCGCTGGGCATGCAGGACGCGGGTCTTGAAGACCGCGAAGTGATCCTCGGCATGCGCCCTGAGCAGATCATCCTCGCCAACGGCGAAGCGAACGGTTTGCCGACCATTCGCGCCGAAGTCCAGGTCACCGAACCGACCGGGCCCGACACCCTGGTCTTCGTCAACCTCAACGACACCAAGGTCTGCTGCCGCCTGGCACCGGACGTTGCGCCGGCGGTGGGCGAGACCCTGACCCTGCAATTCGATCCGGCGAAAGTGCTGCTGTTCGATGCGAAGACCGGGGAACGGTTGGGGGTTGCCGGCCTGCCGAAAACGGAGGCGCACAGCGCCAACGTGGCCCAATTCAAAGGCCGCTGAAGAACAAAACTGTAGGAGCGAGCTTGCTCGCGATGATCTCAACGGCGCCGCATTTAATCAGAGAGTACGCGTCGTCATTGCGTCCATCGCGAGCAAGCTCGCTCCTACAGAGGGGGGATCCGTGGTGCGCGGCCTGTCGCGCATCGCAACTGATGTAACCGCGTTAAAGAAGAAAAGTTAATAACAATAAAACGAGGAAGTAGGGATGAAGATGAAGAACAAGGCCCGGTTGATCTGCCAGGTTTCAGCAGCGGCAGCACTGGTTCTGGCCGGCAACGCGATGGCCGATGAAGCGTTCAGCTCTGACTCCAAATGGATGACGGGCGACTGGGGTGGCGAGCGTACCAAGCTGATCGAGCAAGGTATCGACATCAAGATGGACTACGTCGGTGAAGTCGGCGGCAACCTGCACGGCGGTTTCAACGATGACAAGACCGCGCGCTACGCCGACCAGTTTGGCCTGGGCGCGGCGCTGGACCTGGAGAAACTGTTCGGCTGGGATAACACCCAGGCCAAGATCCAGCTCACCAACCGTAACGGTGAGAATATCTCCAACGACCGTATCGGCGATCCGCGTGCCGGCACCTTGAGTTCCTCCCAGGAAGTCTATGGTCGCGGCCACATGGTCCGTCTGACCCAACTGTGGATTCAGCACCAGTTCTTCGACAACAAGCTGGACGTCAAGGCCGGTTACTTCGGTGAAGGTGAAGACTTCAACACCTTCCCGTGCGAATTCCAGAACCTGGCGTTCTGCGGTTCCCAGGTAGGTAACTGGGCGACCAACATCTGGTACAACTGGCCGGTCAGCCAGGCGGCGATCCGCGTGAAGTACAACATCAATGACGAGCTCTACGCCCAGATCGGCGCGTACAACCAGAACACGTCGCAACTGGAGCACGGTAACGGCTTCAAGCTCAGCGGCAGTGGCACCAATGGCACCGTCCTGCCAGTCGAGCTGGTCTGGTCGCCGAAGGTCAACAACCTGCCGGGTGAATACCGTGTCGGTTACTACAAAAGTACCTCTGATGCCGACGATGTTCTCGAGGACGACAACGGCCAGAACGCCGCGACCACCGGCAACCCTTATCGCGTCCACGATAGCAAGCACGGCTACTGGTTCGTCGCGCAGCAGCAACTCACCAGCCACAATGGCGATGCTTCCCGTGGTCTGAACATCGCGGCCAACGCCACTTTCCATGACAAGGACACCAACTTCATCGACAACTACCAGTCGCTGATGTTCGTGTACAAGGGCCCGTTCGACGCACGTCCCAAGGATGACGTGGGTATCGGTTTCGCCCGTATCCATGTCAACGATGACGTGAAGAAAAACGCCGAACTGACCAACGTCGCCAACGGTGTTTCGGAATACGACAATCCGCTGTTCTCGCCCATTCGTGAAACCGAATACAACTACGAGATCAACTACGGCTTCCACGTGACCAACTGGCTGACCGTACGTCCCAACCTGCAATACGTCACGCACCCGGGTGGTGTGGATGAAGTCGACAACGCGCTGGTGGCCGGCCTGAAAATTCAGTCGGTGTTCTAACGCGTCTGCGATAAGCTTCTCTCCAAGTGCGCATATTTGCGGACAGCCATGGCTGTCCGCTTTTTTTTACGGGCCGCGCACCCCGGTGACAGATGATTTTCAGGACCGTGGCACATGCTTGAGCATCCGCTACAACGCTTCTTCAAATCCTTGCGCGAACGTCCGTTGTTTGCGTGGGAGCGCTATCAGACGCGCGATGTGCTGGTGATCGATCATCCGCTGTGTCAGGCGGTGTTCAGCCGTCAGGGCGCGCAGTTGTTGCACTTCCAGCCCAAGGGTCAGAAACCGTGGCTGTGGTGCGCGGCAAAGTGGCCGCAGGTCGGCGCCATTCGCGGCGGCGTGCCGGTGTGTTGGCCTTGGTATGGCCGGCATCCGAGCGAAAACGCCTGGCCGTCCCATGGCTGGGCGCGGTTGCTCGACTGGAAGCTGCTTGACAGCAACAGTGACGACGATGGCGTGCGATTGCACTGGCAACTGAAGCTGTGCGACTGGCAAGTGGACCTGCACGCGCATCTGGGTGAACGCATGGAGCTGCGCCTGAGCACCGAGCATCAGGACGACATGCCGTGCCAGTTGAGCCAGGCGTTGCATGCTTACTGGCGTATTGGCGATGTCAGCGAGATAGCGCTGTCTGGGCTCGAGGGGGCGCAGGGTTACGACCAGTTGAGCCGGCAGGTTTGTCAGCAGGAAGGCGAATTACGCGTGGACGGCGGATGCCAGAGGGTGTTCCAGCATGACGGCGAATTGCAGTTGAACGACCACGCCTGGGACCGGGCGTTGTGCATTGATACCGGGGATACGGCAGACACGGTGGTGTGGCACCCCGGTTCACGTCCGTTGCTCGGCGTGACCTGGAACGAGATATCCGAATTTGTCTGTGTGGAAGCGGCGAGCGGCGGTACTGACAGCCTGTGCCTGAAGCCTGGGGAGCGGGCCCATTTGAGTTTGCAGGCGCGGGTGGGGGCTTAGTTCTGGATCTTGTGGTGTCTGGGCTGGCCCCTTCGCGAGCAGGCTCGCTCCCACATTGGGTCTTCGGTGAACACAAGGTTTATGTTCAAACCAAATCCCCTGTGGGAGCGAGCCTGCTCGCGAAGAGGCCGGACCGGTCAGCCGAGATTTCGGATCAGTTGAACTCGTCACCCACCGGATACCGGCTGGCATTCAGGCTCTCCTTGATCTTGCGCAAATGCGGCTGGAAATCCACGCCCCGACGCAAGGTCATGCCGGTAGCGAGCACGTCCAGCACGGTCAGCTGGATGATCCGTGACGTCATCGGCATGTAGATGTCGGTGTCTTCCGGCAGCGGAATGTTCAGGCTCAGGGTGCTGGCCTTGGCCAGTGGCGAGTTCTCGGCGGTCAGGCCAAGCACCGAGGCGCCGTTTTCCCGGGCGATGCGCGCCACTTCCACCAGTTCGCGGGTGCGACCGGTATAGGAAATGATCACGAACAGCTCTCCGGTATGGGCCACGGAGGCAATCATGCGCTGCATCAGCACATCCGCGTGGGCCGTGACGGCGAGGTTGAAGCGGAAGAACTTGTGCTGCGCATCCAGTGCCACCGGGGCCGAGGCGCCGAGGCCGAAGAAGTGGATCTGCCGCGCCTGGATCAGCAGGTCGACGGCGCGGCTGATCAGGTTCGGGTCCAGTGCCTGGCAGGCGCTGTCCAGCGAGGCGATGGCGCTGCCGAAGATCTTCTGCGTGTAGGCCTCCGGATTGTCATCGGCCTCCACCGCACGGCTGACATAAGCGGCGCCACTGGCCAGGCTCTGGGCCAGTTGCAGTTTGAGCTCAGGGTAGCCGCTGACGCCGAACGAACGGCAGAAGCGGTTGACCGTCGGTTCGCTGACCGAGGCGGCCTGTGCGAGGGCGGCGATGCTGAAGCGGGTGGCCTGCTGCGGGTTGAGCAGGATCACCTCGGCGACTTTGCGTTCGGCCTTGTTCAGCTCTTCAAGGCGATTCTGGATTTGCTCCAGTAAATTTCGCACGCGGTCCATATAAGTATCCTTGATTCACCGGCACCGATAAGCGCGCGGCTAATGCAAAAAGGGCCTTTGGTGAGGCCCGTAACGGTGGCCTATCCTACTGATGGCTCCGACCGACCACCACTCGCAATCTGTATTTTGCGAAAATGTTGTGGTTATTACTACATTTTCCCTTGAGTGATGCCTTAAAAAAAGGTATTTGTAGCTTAACTTGATAAAAGAACAAACATCATGCTCTCGATTACGGTTGAACCGTGCACCTTTGCCTTGTTCGGCGCCCTTGGCGACCTGGCCTTACGCAAGCTGTTTCCTGCCCTTTATCAACTCGACGGCGCCGGCCTGTTGCACGAGGATACGCGGATCATCGCGCTGGCCCGTGAGCCGGGCAGCGAGCAGGAACACCTGGCGTTCATCACCTCCGAGCTGCGCCGCTATGTCGGTGCCAAAGAGCTGGACGAAGCCGTGGTCGAGCGTTTTCTGGCGCGCCTGAGCTACCTGCACGTCGACTTCCTCAACCCCGATGATTATGTGGCCCTGGCCGAATCCGCCGGTAGTTCGCAGCGGGTCATCGCCTACTTTGCGACCCCGGCCGCGGTGTATGGCGCGATTTGCGAGAACCTGGCCAAGGTCGGTCTGGCAGAAAACACCCGCGTGGTGCTGGAAAAGCCCATCGGTTCGGACCTGGAATCCTCGCGCAAGGTCAACGACGCCGTGGCGCAGTTCTTCCCGGAGAACCGCACCTACCGCATCGACCACTATCTGGGCAAGGAAACCGTCCAGAACCTGATCGCCCTGCGTTTCGCCAACAGCCTGTTCGAAACCCAGTGGAACCAGAATTACATTTCCCATGTGGAAATCACCGTGGCCGAGCAGGTCGGCATCGAGGGCCGCTGGGGTTACTTTGACAAGGCCGGCCAGCTGCGGGACATGATCCAGAACCACCTGCTGCAACTGCTCTGCCTGATCGCCATGGACCCGCCGGCCGACCTGTCCGCCGACAGCATCCGCGATGAGAAGGTCAAAGTGCTCAAGGCCCTGGCGCCGATCAGCCCGGAAGGCCTGACCACCCAGGTGGTGCGCGGCCAGTACATCGCCGGCTACAGCGAAGGCAAAGCAGTGCCGGGGTACCTGGAAGAACCTAACTCCAACACCCAGAGCAATACCGAAACCTTTGTTGCCCTGCGCGCCGACATCCGCAACTGGCGCTGGGCCGGCGTGCCGTTTTACCTGCGTACCGGCAAACGCATGCCGCAGAAGCTGTCGCAGATCGTCATCCACTTCAAGGAGCCGTCGCACTACATCTTCGCTCCCGAGCAGCGCCTGCAAATCAGCAACAAGCTGATTATCCGCCTGCAGCCGGACGAAGGCATTTCCTTGCGCGTGATGACCAAAGATCAAGGCCTGGACAAAGGCATGCAGCTGCGCAGCGGTCCATTGCAGCTGAATTTTTCCGACACCTGGAGCAGCGCACGGATTCCCGATGCCTACGAGCGGTTGTTGCTGGAAGTGATGCGCGGCAATCAGAACCTGTTTGTCCGTAAAGATGAAATCGAAGCCGCGTGGAATTGGTGTGACCAGTTGATCGCCGGGTGGAAAAAATCCGGTGATGCGCCCAAGCCGTACGCGGCCGGGTCCTGGGGGCCGATGAGCTCCATTGCTCTGATCACGCGGGACGGGAGGTCGTGGTATGGCGATATCTGATTTGAAACTGCCGCGGGGCGTCAGCGCCCATGCGTTCAAGAGCCCGGTGCTGCTGGCTGAAAGCCTGGCACTGAACGTGGCGAAACAACTGAGCGACGCGATCGACGCCCAGGGCACCGCGACCCTGGTGGTTTCCGGTGGCCGCAGCCCGGTGGCGTTTTTCCAGCACCTGGCCAAGCAAGTGCTGGACTGGTCGCGCGTGGTGATCAGCCTGGCCGACGAGCGCTGGGTACCGGTCGAACACGCCGACAGCAACGCCGGTCTGATCAAGCGTTACCTGCTGCAAGGCCCGGCGGCCAAGGCGCAGTTCCTGAGCCTGTACAGCGCCAGCGCCAACCTGGAACAGGCGGCCGAGCAGGCCGACCGTTTGCTGTCCGAGTTGCCGGTGATCGACGTGCTGATCCTCGGCATGGGCGATGACGGCCACACCGCGTCGCTGTTCCCCAACAGCCCGAACCTTGCCGAGGCATTGCAAGTCGATGGCGTCCGTCGCTGCTGGCCGATGCTGGCGCCGACCGTGCCGCATCAGCGCCTGACCATGAGCCGCGCGCTGCTGGCCTCGGCCAAACACAAGGTTCTATCGATTTCCGGTCAGTCCAAGCTGACTACCCTGAGTACCGCACTGGCCAGCGACGATGTCGCCGCAATGCCGATTCGCGCGTTTCTGCAACCTACGTTAGAGATTTACTGGTGCCCATGAGCCAAGGAACAGCCGCTATGACAAACCCATCCCCGACCGTTTCCATGGCGGACAAAGTTGCCCTGATCGACGGCATTTGCGCGAAAGCGCGGATTCTGCCGGTGATCACCATCGCCCGCGAGCAAGACGTTCTGCCCCTGGCCGACGCCCTCGCGGCCGGTGGCCTGACGGCCCTGGAAGTGACCCTGCGTTCGCAATTCGGCCTCAAGGCCATCCAGATTCTGCGTGAGCAGCGTCCGGAACTGGTGACCGGTGCCGGCACCGTGCTCGATCGCCACATGCTGGCGGCGGCCGAAGCGGCCGGCTCGCAATTCATCGTCACCCCGGGTATCACCCGCGACCTGCTGGAAGCCAGCGTCGCCAGCCCGATCCCCCTGTTGCCGGGCATCAGCAATGCCTCGGGCATCATGGAAGGCTACGGCCTGGGCTATCGCCGCTTCAAGCTGTTCCCGGCCGAAGTCAGCGGCGGCGTTGCGGCCATCAAGGCTTTGGGCGGTCCGTTCGGCGAAGTGAAATTTTGCCCGACCGGCGGCGTGGGACCAGCCAATATCAAGAGCTACATGGCATTGAAAAACGTCATGTGCGTGGGCGGTAGCTGGATGCTTGATCCGGAGTGGATCAAGAACGGCGACTGGGCCCGCATTCAGGAATGCACCGCCGAGGCTTTGGCGCTGCTGGACTGATCGCTTCACCCTACACCTCGTTGTGTGTTCTACGGCTTTACGGTGCGCTTGGTCGGTGCACCGTTTTTTTTTGCCTGAAAGAAAGAGTCGTGCCCGGATTGCCGGCTCGGCGCTTATCCCCTGCGGGAGCGAGCAAGCTCGCTCCCGCAGGGGCAAGGGCAGGGACATCATGCGATACATAGTTACCGCATACCTGAAATCGGTCAGTGCTAGCCTGCGTCCATCTTATGGAAGAGAGAACGTCATGGACGCTACCACCCCAGATGCACCCGCGGCACCGGTTTGCCTGCTGTCCCCCGAACAGATTGCCGGCCCGTATTTCCGCAACCCCAAACTGATCCGCAGAAACATCAGCGAAGGCGCCGAAGGCGTTCCGTTGGTACTGCGACTGACCATTGTCGACGCCATGACCGGCGAGCCGGTCCCCGATGCGCTGGTGGACATCTGGCACTGCAATGCCCGCGGTGCCTATTCGGGCTGGAGCAAGATCAACCCGGACGTCGAGGTCGATACCGGTGACATTGGTGCCGTCCCGCGCACCGATGGCGATACCTACCTGCGCGGCGGGCAATTCACCGACAAGTCGGGCATCGTGCGCTTCACCACGATCTATCCGGGTTTTTACGCCGGCCGCGCCTTGCATATTCACGTCGCCGTGCGTATCACGTCCGGCAACAACTATCTGCAAGAACGGCATGTCGCCTGGGTCGGGCAGCTTTACTTGCCGGAGGTGGCCTCACGTTCGGTGCTCGGTAGCCGAGCCTATAGCGGCCGAACCGTGCCGGTCCTGACCAACGACCAGGACTTTTTCTATACAACCATGGGCGGTGAAGAATCGACCTTGAGCGTGCACACCCTGGGGCGGGATTCGGCTGAAGACGGCTACTTCGGGCAGATGACCATCGGCATCGACACGTTCGCCGTGTCGACACAGATCAGGCCCGAGGACTTTGACAAGTACACCGTCTGAACTCAGCCCAGCTCGGTCAGTGCCCTGGCCAGCACATCCATGTCAGCCGCCGTGGTGGTCAGCCCCGGTGTAATGCGGATGCACGGACCGCATGCCGCGCCACTGCGGGTTACGGTGAACAGGTTGTATTCATTGAGCAGGCGCTGGACCATGAGTTGCTGGTCGGCATGCCGGGTAAAGCGCATCGAGGTGATGCCGCAATACAGGCGCGGGTCATCCGGGGTCAGGACTTCGACCCCCGGCAACTGCCGCGCCGCACCGACCCAGCGGTTGCGCAGATAATTGAGCCGCGCGCCCTTGGCTGAGGCCCCCCCCATCGCCCAATGTTCTTCAAGCACCAGCGGCAGGGTCAGCAGCGCCGGGATGTTGGGGGTGCTGTACGAGGTACGGGCGCGAATGTCAGTGGGTGGAAAATGCATTTCGCCCATGTCCGGATCGATGTCGGCCAGGCGTTCGGGGGCGATGTAGATAAAGCCGAGCGTCAGCGGTGCGCCGATCCACTTGTGCAGGTTATAGCCAGCGAATGCGATACCAGGATCAGTCAGGTCGAACTCAAGCTGGCCGAGGGCATGGGCGCCGTCGAGGATGACGTCGATGCCATGCTCCTTCGCAGCCGCTGCAATCGCCTGCGCCGGCATCACCAGCCCCGTGCGATGGGTGACGTGGGTCAGGGCCATCAGCTTGAGCCGCGGATACCGCGCGAAGGCTTCCCGATAGGTATTGAGCAGGCTGTCGAAGGTTGCCGGGTGTGCGTGTTCGATCTCTATCACTTCGACACCACGATTACGCGCCAGCCAGCGCATGGCGCCTTTGACCGTGTCGTACTCCAGATCGCAAACCAGTACCTGATCGCCGGGCTGCAGCCGGTTATAGTTGCGGATCAGCGACTGCAAACCCTCCGAGGCGTTACGGGTCAGGGCGATGCTGTCGGCGGGCACGCCAATCAATCTGGCCAGTTGCGCGCGGATCTTCAGGCTGTCGCCCTGTTCGAAACGCTGACGCACGTACACCGAATTGCTGCGGTTGATCAGCTCGATGTTGCGCTGGTATTCCTCGATCACCGTGCGCGACATGCGTCCGAAATAACCGTTCTCCAGATTGAGCGGGCCGGGTTCGACATCGTAGCGGTCGGCAAAGGTTTGCCAGAAGGCTTCATCACGGGCGCGGCGGGTGTTGTCGGGCATGGGGTACTCGGTAGGTGATTCAGTGGCGCGGGGCCGGTTTGCCGTGTTTGGCGCGCAGCGGTTCGAGCAAGTCCGATAAACCGTTGTGATCGATTTCCTGCATCAGGGCCAGCAGGCCGCCTAACTCGCCATGGGGGAAACCCTCCCGGGCGAACCAGTTCAGGTAAGGGCCGGGCAAGTCGGCAATGATTCGCCCCTTGTACTTGCCGAAGGGCATTTCGCGGGTGATCAGCAGTTCGAGCTTTTCAGGGTTCATCAATCGGTCGTCTTGATTCAGTCAGTCTGGAAAATACAGGCATTCTGCATGCAGGCCAAATGACAGATCATGCAAATAAAACGGATACAGATTTTCTTGTAATGAGTAACTACTTGAAAAGTAAGGAATAAGTAAGAAGTTACCGGCTGGCATGCAGGGTGCACTACTCATTGCATCTTTCATCAACCGCGAGGAATTGAGAAATGACCGACGTGAATAAAGAAGCCATTTCTGTACTCAACGACCTGATTGAAACCAGCAAGGACGGACAGGCCGGATTCAAGACTTGCGCTGAAGACATCAGGCACCCTGAACTCAAAACCCTGTTCATCAAGCGTTCGACCGATTGTGGGACGGCCGCAGCGGAACTGCAGTCTGCCGTGCGTTCGATGGGGGGCGATCCGGAAACCTCCACCAGTATCGGCGGTGACATGCACCGTCGTTGGGTCGACGTGAAGTCGATGTTCACCGGCAAGGGCGAGGAAGCTGTACTCAATGAAGCCGAGCGCGGTGAGGACCATGCGTTGAAGGCTTACCGCGACGCCATGGAGAAAATCAACAAGCACAACCTGGTGGGCATTCGCGATCTGGTGGAGCGTCAGTACCACGGCGTGCAACGCAATCACGATCAGGTAAAAGCCTTGCGTAACCAGGCGCGTGCACGTTCGTAATGCCTGCTTGAAACAACTGTGGGAGCGAGCTTGCTCGCGAAGGCGGCGTGTCAGTCACTATTAAAGGTGACTGTCAGAGCGCTTTCGCGAGCAGGCTCGCTCCCACAGTGTTTTTGACCGGTCAATCAGCCGATGCTGATGGCCGGCAGTTCCGTCAAGGTCACGCTCTGTTGCTTGCGTGGCGCGAGGATTTCCGCCTCGCCATCCACTACCAGTTCATCGCGCTGGTTGAACACGCGAGTGGCGATGCGCACGCGAAACTTCGGCAGTTTTTCCAGGATTTCCAGGCGCACGGTCAGGGTATCGCCGATTTTCACCGGTTTCTGAAAGCTCATTTGCTGGCCGATGTAGATGGTCCCCGGGCCAGGCAATTCGCAGGCGACCGCCGCGCTGATCAATGCGCCGCTGAACATGCCGTGGGCGATGCGCTCCTTGAACATGGTGCTGGCGGCGTATTCGGCATCCAGGTGTACCGGGTTGTGATCGCCGGACATCGCAGCGAACAACTGGATGTCGCGCTCTTCGACTGTCTTGCTGAAACTGGCGGTCTGGCCGACTTCGAGGGCTTCGTAAGGGGTGTTGGTAACCTGGGTCATCTGTATCAATTCCTGTGACGAATTAAAAAATTCACAAAAAACTATTCGGACCGGTGCGGCCGAGGAGCGCTCAAGGCCTGTGCGATCCAGTTCAGCACATCGGCGATGATTTCATCGCGGTTGCTCTCATTGAACAGTTCGTGCCGCGCCTGCGGGTAAACGGTCAGTTGCAGGTGCTGGTTTCCGGCCGCTCGCAGCGCGTCGGCCAGATCCTTGAGACGTTTGCCTTCGCTCACCGGATCACATTCGCCGCCAATCACCAGCAGCGGCAGGCCCGGGTCGATCTGGGCGAGATTGGACGCTTTGCTGATTTGCTGCAAGCCGCCGAGCAAATCGATCCACAGTTGATTGGTGCAACGGAAACCGCAGAGCGGGTCTTTGACGTACAGATCGACCTGCGCCGGATCACGGCTGAGCCAGTCGAACGGTGTGCGTGCCGGTTTGAATTTGTTGTTGAACGAGCCGAACGACAGCCATTCGATCAAGGCGCTGCGTCCCTTGCGGCCCTGGCGCAGGCGTTCGAGACGGGCGATTTGCCGTGCCGCGCGATAAAGCGCCACGGGCTGGAAGTTCGAGCCGCTGAGGATGGCCCCGTGCAGGCTGGCACTGTGGTGCAGCAGATAGCCCTGGGCGATGTAACTGCCCATGCTGTGACCGAGCAGCACGATCGGCACGCCCGGATACTGCTGGCCGATGTGCTGGTTGAGGCTGGCCAGGTCGCTCACGACCTTGCACCAGCCATCGTCATCGGCGAAATGCCCGAGTGTCCCGTTTTCGGCAGTTTTGCCATGTCCACGCAGGTCTGGTGCGCATACGCCATAGCCCTGAACACAGAGTTTTTCCGCCAGGGGGCCATAGCGGCCGCTGTGTTCGGCCATGCCGTGGGCCAGCAGAATCATTGCCTTGAGGCTGCCGTCGGGAAGCCACTGGTTGACGAAGAGGCGGCTGTGGTCGCTCGTGGTCAGCCAGAAAGTGTCATGGATCATGGCGGTTCCTTTGCATGAGGCTGCTTTGTCTGAAACAGCTCGTTGCAGTTTATAGCGCATCCTTGGCTGGGCGTCTGATCAGCCTACGCCACGGCGAGTAGATTCATACGGTCAATGACGGCCGTGGGCATATTTGCCTGCTACGTCATAACTGCTAGTGTCCGTGAAGCTCCGCTTTTTGCATTTTTTTTGAAAAGTGACAGAAAAGTGGCCCCGGATAGATTCAGGTAAAGAGGACAAGAACAATGCAACCTGATTTCTGGAATGACAAACGCCCGGCTGGCGTCCCCCTGGATATCGATCTGGGAGCCTACAAGTCGGTAATCGAGGTGTTCGAGCGTTCCTGCAAGAAGTTTGCTGACCGCCCTGCGTTCAGTAACATGGGCGTGACCCTGACCTACGCCGAACTGGAACGCCAGAGCGCTGCCTTCGCCGGCTACCTGCAAGCCCACACCGACCTGGTGCCGGGTGACCGCATCGCGGTGCAGATGCCCAACGTCCTGCATTACCCGATTGCCGTGTTCGGTGCCTTGCGCGCCGGGTTGATCGTGGTCAACACCAACCCGCTGTACACCGCGCGGGAAATGCGTCACCAGTTCAAGGACTCCGGTGCCCGGGCGCTGGTGTATCTGAACATGTTCGGCCAGAAAGTCCAGGAAGTGCTGCCCGACACCGATATCCAGTACCTGATCGAAGCGAAGATGGGCGACCTGATGCCCACGGCCAAGGGGTGGCTGGTCAACACGGTGGTGAGCAAGGTCAAGAAGATGGTCCCGGACTATTCCTTGCCCCAGGCCGTTTCCTTCAAGAGCGCACTGCGCATGGGCCGTGGCCTGGGTATCAAGCCGCTGAAGGTCGGCCTCGACGACATCGCTGTGCTGCAATACACCGGTGGCACCACGGGCCTGGCCAAGGGCGCGATGCTGACCCACGGCAACCTGGTGGCGAACATGCAACAGGCACGGGCCTGCCTGGGACAGTTCGGCAGCGATGGGCAACCGTTGTTGCGCGAAGGGCAGGAGGTGATGATCGCGCCGCTGCCGCTGTACCACATCTATGCCTTCACGGCGAACTGCATGTGCATGATGGTGACGGGCAACCACAACGTGCTGATCACCAATCCACGGGACATCGCCGGCTTCATCAAGGAACTGAAGAACTGGCGGTTCTCGGCGCTGCTGGGGCTCAACACGCTGTTCGTCGCGCTGATGGATCACCCGGACTTCAAGACCCTGGACTTCTCCAGCCTCAAGCTCACCAACTCCGGCGGCACTGCGCTGGTCAAGGCCACCGCCGAGCGTTGGGAACAACTGACCGGTTGCCGCATCACCGAAGGTTACGGCCTGACCGAAACTTCGCCGGTGGCCTGCACCAACCCCTATGGCGACCAGTCGCGGATCGGCACGGTCGGCCTGCCGGTGCCGGGCACCACGCTGAAAGTCATTAGCGATGACGGCGTCGAACAACCTTTGGGCGAGCGCGGCGAGTTGTGCATCAAGGGCCCGCAGATCATGAAGGGTTACTGGCAGAAACCCGAGGCCACGGCCGAAGTGCTGGATGCCGAGGGCTGGTTCAAGTCCGGTGACATTGCGGTGATCGACCCGGACGGTTTCGTGCGCATCGTTGACCGCAAGAAGGACATGATCATTGTCTCGGGTTTCAACGTGTACCCCAACGAGATCGAAGACGTGGTGATGGCTCACCCGAATGTCGCCAACTGTGCGGTCATCGGTGTGCCTGACGAGCGGTCGGGGGAGGCGGTGAAGTTGTTCGTGGTGGCCCGTGAAGCAGGGGTCAGCCTTGAAGAGCTGAAGGCTTACTGCAAGGAGAACTTCACGGCGTACAAAGTACCGAAGCACATCGTGCTACGGGAGTCGCTGCCGATGACGCCGGTGGGCAAGATTTTGCGGCGGGAGTTGCGTGATATTGCCTGATGGGTGAATGGCTGATCCCTGTAGGAGCGAGCTCGCTCGCGATGGACGTCAACGATAACGCGCGCTGTCTGAATGATCGCGTTGCCAGGACGTTTTTCGCGAGCAAGCTCGCTCCTACACGTTTAAGCTAAAGGCCCGGTTTTCGCGGGTTACAGGGCTTTATAGGTTTTTTGCTCTAAAATGACCGCTTGCAAGTCTTGAGTCACAATTGTGACCGTAGAGGCCGCTTTTGGCTCTGGTCGACCCTTGGCAAAGCTGCTACTCTCGGCGCGCTTTGTGACTTCTCGGCCTTCTATCAGCCAGATTCACCAATGACCAAACACCAATAATAATCGCATCAAATGCGGTGCTGAATTCGCGTTGCTGAGGAGTGGGCTTCCATGATCGAAGACTTTTGGAAGGATAAGTACCCAGCTGGGATTGCTGCCGACATCAATCCAGACGAGTATCCGAATATTCAGGCAGTGTTGAAGCAATCCTGCCAACGCTTCGCCAACAAGCCGGCATTCAGCAACCTGGGCAAGACACTCACCTACGGTGAACTGTACGAATTGTCCGGTGCGTTTGCCGCTTACCTGCAACAGCATACCGATTTGCAGCCTGGCGATCGAATCGCCGTGCAACTGCCCAACGTGTTGCAGTACCCGGTAGCCGTCTTCGGTGCCATCCGCGCCGGGCTGATCGTGGTCAACACCAACCCGCTCTACACCGCGCGGGAAATGGAACACCAATTCAACGACTCCGGTGCCAAGGCCCTGGTCTGCCTGGCCAACATGGCGCACCTGGCCCAAACCGTGGTGCCGAAAACCGGCGTCAAGCACGTGATCGTCACCGAAGTCGCCGACCTGCTGCCGCCGCTCAAGCGTCTGCTGATCAACAGCGTCATCAAGTACGTGAAGAAAATGGTTCCGGCCTATCACTTGCCCAAGGCCGTCAAGTTCAATGACGTGCTGAGCAAAGGCCTGGGCCAGCCAGTGGCGGAAGCCAGTCCGGCCAGTGGCGATGTCGCGGTACTGCAATACACCGGTGGCACCACCGGCGTGGCCAAGGGCGCGATGCTGACCCACCGCAACCTGGTGGCGAACATGCTGCAGTGCAAGGCGCTGATGGGTTCCAACCTCAATGAAGGTTGCGAGATCCTGATCACCCCGCTGCCGCTGTACCACATCTATGCCTTCACCTTTCATTGCATGGCGATGATGCTGATCGGCAACCACAACATCCTGATCAGCAACCCGCGCGACTTGCCGGCGATGGTCAAGGAACTGTCGAAGTGGAAGTTCAGCGGTTTCGTCGGCCTGAACACGCTGTTCGTGGCCTTGTGCAACAACGAAGGCTTCCGCAAGCTGGATTTCTCCGCGCTGAAAGTCACCTTGTCGGGCGGTATGGCCCTGCAACTGGCTGCGGCCGAACGCTGGAAAGCGGTGACCGGTTGCGCCATCTGCGAAGGCTACGGCATGACCGAAACCAGCCCGGTGGCGACGGTGAACCCGATCCAGAACATCCAGATCGGCACCATCGGCATTCCGGTTCCGTCGACCCTGTGCAAAGTCATCAACGATGCCGGTGTCGAACAACCGATGGGCGAAATCGGCGAGCTGTGTGTTAAAGGTCCGCAAGTCATGAAGGGTTACTGGCAGCGCCAGGAAGCCACGGATGAAATCCTCGACAGCGAAGGCTGGTTGAAGACCGGTGACATCGCGTTGATCCAGCCCGATGGCTACATGCGTATTGTCGATCGCAAGAAAGACATGATCCTGGTGTCCGGTTTCAACGTGTACCCGAACGAACTCGAAGACGTGCTGGCCACCCTGCCGGGCGTGCTGCAATGCGCGGCTATCGGTGTGCCGGACGAGAAGTCGGGCGAGGCGATCAAGATTTTCATCGTTGCCAGGCCGGGCGTGAACCTGACCAAGGAGCAGGTGATGGAGCACATGCGCGCCAACGTCACCGGCTACAAGGTCCCGCGCTCCGTGGAGTTCCGCGATGCACTGCCGACCACCAACGTCGGCAAGATCCTGCGTCGTGAATTGCGCGATGAAGAGCTGAAGAAGATCAACGCGAAGAAAGCTACCGCGTAATCAGCAAAAAGCCCCGCCGATGCGGTAATGCTGTTCAGTTAAGGAAGTTGTAGGAGCGAGCTTGCTCGCGATGGACTCAAGAACGCCGCGTTTAGCCAGTAAATACGCGTTATCGTTAACGACCATCGCGAGCAAGCTCGCTCCTACAGAGGACCACATTCGCTTAAGTGAACAGCATTACGCCGATGCGGGGCTTTTTGTTGGATGCCTGACAACACCGATCCTCTGTAGGAGCGAGCATGCTCGCGAAAAAAGTACAGACAACGCGGGCATCCAGGCCCCCCGCGTTATCGTTTACGTCCATCGCGAGCAGGCTCGCTCCTACAGGAATGATGGTTATTGGCGAAACGGCGCGAAGTTGACGTTGGTGCCCGCCGGACGCATGTCCTGGAGGAAGGAGTCCTTGTCGGCGCTCAGTTCCAGGCTCAATGCCGCCTTGCGCTTGCCTTCATTGCGCACCACCAGGCCTTCGAGCTTCTCGCGCAGGAACACGGTCGGCACTTTCAGGTGCAGCAGTTCGTCGGTGGCCGGCGTGTGCATCAGCAGGTGAATCCACTCGTACTGACCGATGGCAAGGCGCGTCACCGGGAGATCGAACCACCAGATGTTGCGGTTACGGTTCAATTCGGCGAAGTGGCAGTTGTTGACGCCAAGCACAGCACCGCCGAGTTCCTGGTTTCTGCGGGCAATGGCCTGCTTTTTATCGAGTTTCATAACGTTCCTACGGGATTGGATCTTCAGCGCCAAGGCCTGAATGTGATGCGCATTCTCAGGGGTTGGCCCGCAAACATAAAGCGCAACCTGCACTGAGCGATGAAATGTCGTGGTGAAATAAATGAAACTCCCTGCAAAAGCCCCCGGTCAACCTTGTGTAACGACTTTCCTGCATTGAAATGTCTTAATGAAAAGAGGACGCGGCCATCTTCAGATGGCCGTTTTTGTGTCAGCCTGAACTTGCACGCTGTATTTGTTTCAAAGTCGCCAACTGGGCTACCTTGATGAAAGAAAACAGCCCCTGAGTCGCCACGACTTCAACCCAATCCGTATGCGGCGAATGGAGACGCGAATGATTTTCCCGGACATGAGAGGCTTGCCCCTGCACCGTGTGATGATGCGCACGGTCACCGAATTCATGGCCGACGAGATGTCGACCTATGCCTCGGCGCTGGCCTATCAAATGCTCTTTTCGTTGTTTCCGTTCATTCTGTTCCTGATCGCCCTGATCGGCTTCCTGCATCTGCCCGACTTCTTCTCCTGGCTGCGCCTGCAATCGGAACTCGTATTGCCGCCCCAGGCGCTGGAGCAGGTCAACCCGGTGATCGACCAGCTTCAGCAGTCCAAGGGGGGATTGCTGTCAGTGGGTATCGTGATTGCGCTGTACACTGCCTCCGCCGGCGTGCGGCTGATGATGAGCGCGATGAACGCTGCCTATGACGTGGTAGAAGGGCGCCCGCTGTGGAAACGCTTTCCGTTGTCGATCATCTACACCGTCGGCATTGCCGGCATGCTGCTGATCGCCGCGGCACTGATGGTGCTCGGGCCGCAGGTGATGAGCTGGATCGCTGCACAGGTCGGCCTTGAGTACTTCATCGTCACCCTCTGGACCATCGCGCGCTGGCCGGTGATCGTGATTTTGATGATGGTCGCGGTGGCGTTGATCTACTACGTCATGCCCGACGTCAAACAGGAATTCCGCTTCATCACCCCAGGCTCGGTGCTGGCGGTGGTGGTATGGATCATCGCGTCCCTGGGCTTCGGCTTGTACGTCAAGGAGTTCGCCAACTACAACGCCATGTATGGCAGTATCGGTGCGATCATCGTGCTGTTGCTGTACTTCTACATTTCCGCCGCGGTACTGCTGCTGGGCGCGGAAATGAATGCCGTGATCGAGCACATGTCACGAGAGGGCAAAGACCCTGGCGAAAAAGTGGCTGGCGAGCATGGTCCCGTCCATGAAGAAAAACACCACGTTTCAGGCCTGGGCCGCGATCATTCACACAAACCGACCATTGATGAAACCTGATCATGATTCGTGAAATTCTGAAAATGGGCGATGAGCGCCTGCTGCGCATTGCCTCGCCAGTGTCGGTCGAAATGTTCGACAGCCCCGAGCTGTGGCAACTGATCGATGACATGTTCCAGACCATGGAAAGCGTGGGGGGCGTTGGCCTGGCCGCTCCGCAAATCGGCGTCGACCTGCAACTGGTGATCTTCGGTTTCGAGCACAGCGAGCGATATCCGGATGCCGAGGCCGTGCCGCAGACGATCCTGATCAACCCGTTGATCACACCGCTGAGCCCGATCCTGGAAGAGGGCTTCGAAGGCTGTTTGTCCGTGCCTGGCCTGCGTGGCGCGGTGCAGCGTTACCAGCAGATTCGCTACGAAGGCGTCGACCCCAAGGGTGAGCCTATCGTGCGTTTTGCTTCGGGGTTTCATGCACGGGTGGTGCAGCATGAGTGTGATCACCTGATCGGCCGCCTGTACCCGTCGCGCATTACCGACTTCAGCAAGTTTGGCTTCACCGAGGTGATGTTCCCGGACCTGGACCCCAACGCGGACGACTAAAGCCGCCGCAAAACCTGTAGGAGCGAGCCTGCTCGCGATAGCGGTCTAACAGTCAGCATTGATGGTGACTGACACACCGCTATCGCGAGCAGGCTCGCTCCAGATTTAGGGCGCCAACCCCATCGCAATCATCGGCTTGCTGCGCGCATAACGGCTCAACCGTTCAACCATCGCGTAAGGCATCGGCGGATCGAACGTAAACCCGCGCCGCTCATAAAACCCCCGCAAGTCCGGATGGCAGAACAACCACACCGGCTGTTCGCATTCCTTCACCGCGGCCGCAATCAACCCGGCGGCAAGCCCCTGCTCGCGACAGGCCGGATCGACCAGCAAGCCGGTCAGCCAATGCCCACCGGACACCGGACGCAAACACAGCACGGCAACAATCTGCTCACGCCGGGCCACCCACAGCTGCGCGTCGCGCACGGCTTTCATCGACGATTGGTGAGCGCGATAGAACTTGTTCATCAATGGCCATAATGGTTCGTCGAGCAGGGCGTATTGGGTGTCGGACATGGTCTTTGGCTGTCGGTATGCAAAGCGGGCGATTATAAAAGAACGCGCGCGCCGGGATAGGTGTATACCTGATCTCACATCCCCATGAGTGGAGTACGCATCATGTCCAAAGGTATGGATTCAAAGAAAGCGGCGAAAAAGAAACCAGCGAAAACCGCCATTGAAAAGCGCGCGGACAAGAAAGCCAAGAAAGTCGGCGTGTTCGGTCACTGATGCCGCGTTGATTGATCGCTCCCATGCAACATGGGAGCGATCCTCCTGAAAATAATCTGCAGGATTTCCCAAGGCCATCGCACAGAAGGGGACTGGTCCCCGATCTGAGCAACGCCATGCCCCATTACTTTGATAGCGTCCACCAAGAAGAAATCGAAACCCTGCGCCGACGCTTCACCGCGCGCACCGAATGGCCGACCTGGTTGCTGTTAATCGGTGTGTATGGCGCCTGGTTTGGCGTCATGTTGAACAGCCATCGATTGGGTTTGTGGTGGAGCACGCTGTTGCTGATTCCATTGCTGGTGCTGTGGTTGTCCGTGCAACACGAACTGTTGCACGGCCATCCCACGCGCTGGCCAACCCTGAACAAAATCCTTGGCTACGCGCCGTTTGCCGTCTGGTATCCGTACACCTTGTACCGCGATAGCCATTTGCTGCATCACCGCGACGAGGACCTGACGATCCCCGGTCGCGATCCGGAAAGCCGTTACCTGAGTGCCGGGCAGTGGCAGGGCAGTTCACCTCTGGGGCGCAGCCTGCACTGGCTGAACAAAACCGTGCTCGGCCGCTTTGCCCTGGGCGCACCGCTGGCCTTGCTGGCGTTGGCCCGTGAAGAGCTGCAACGCCTGAGAGTGGGCGAGCGACAGGCCTGGTTGATGTGGTTGAGTCACGGTTTGATGACCGGGTTGATGCTGCTGTTCATCGCGAACTTCAGTGTGTTGCCGGTTTGGCATTACCTGTTTTTGATCAGTGTGCCGGCGCTGTCGATCGCCATGATTCGCTCCTACTATGAGCATCGGCCTCATGCCGCGCCGGAGCAGCGCACCGTGCTCAATGAAGCGGCGTGGCCGTGGCGCTGGCTGTTCCTGAACCTCAATTTTCATCTGGTGCACCACGAGTTGCCGGGGTTGCCCTGGTACGACTTGCCCCGCGCTTATCGGGCTCGCCGCGAGCAATGGCTGGCGCGTAGTGGTGGGTTCCTGGTGCAAGGTTATGGGCGGTTGTGGCGTGAAAATGGAGTGAAGGCCATCGACAGCCCGAGGCATCCGTTTTACTGAAACATGGATCACCTCCAATCCCTGTGGGAGCGAGCTTGCTCGCGATAGCGGTATGACAGATTGCATTGATGTCGACTGGCACGACGCCATCGCGAGCAGGCTCGCTCCCACAGGGAACTTCGTTGTATGGAGATACGATGATTACCCAACACATCGCCGAACTACTGATGTACACCGCCCCCGACCCCATCCACCAGGCCAATGAACGCTGGCTGGCGCGAATCCTTGAGCATCTGGGCGACACCCGCCTCGATACCGACGGCCTGTCCCTGATGCAGATGTGGTTGTCGCCGCACTTGCTGCTGACACAAACCTGCGGTTATCCGCTGATGACGGCATTGCGCGGCAAGGTCCGGGTGCTGGGGCGGCCTCGTTATGAGCTGCCGGACAGCAGCGGCGGCAATCATTGCAGTCTGATCCTGGGACAGATTGATGATGCACGGCGAACCCTGGCGGATTTTCGCGGCAGCCGAGGCGTGATCAATGGCCTGGACTCCAACAGCGGCATGAACCTGCTGCGCCACCGGTTGGCGCCGCTGCAACGTGACGGCCGGTTTTTTGCCCGGGTCGGAATCAGCGGCAGCCATCGCGAAAGCCTGCGCTGGTTGCGCGAAGACCTTGCCGATCTGGCGGCCATCGACAGCGTGACCTTTGCCTATCTGGCGCGTCATGCCCCAGAGGAAGTGGCCGGTTTGCGAGTGATTGCCCGCAGTGCGCTCAGTCCTGCCTTACCGTTCATTACCGCCACGACGATCAGCGATGAGCTGGCTGAAGAACTCCTGCGGGTGATGAACCTGGCGCTGCGCGAGCTGCCGGAAGTTGCCGAAACCCTCGGATTGCCAGAGGTACTGCCCGCCGACGAAAGCGACTATCAGGTTGTGCTCGACTATCAGCGTGAAGCCGAGATCTTGGGGTATGGGGACTTGCGATAAGGTTTGAATGTTGGGTCCAGGTACACCAAAACCTGTAGGAGCGAGCTTGCTCGCGATGACGGACTGTCAGGCGCAAATAATTTTTTAATTCAATAAAAGAATATAAAAATAAGTTTTAAGTATTATTAATGAATAAGGCTCCTTGCTAGGATTCGCCTCACCGGACCACCGGACCACCGGACATTCAGCGACCCCTAACCCAGGAGCCCCTATGTCCGGCGCCGATATTCTTCATCGTCAATACGTGGACGGATTGTTCCGCGCCCACTACCACTGGCTCTGCACACGCCTGCGTCAGTCCCTGAACGATGCCGCCGCTGTCGAAGACATTGCCGGCGAAACCTTCGTGCAACTGCTCCAGGCCCCTGGCCTGACGGCAATCCGTGAGCCCCGTGCCTTGCTCACCACCATCGCCCGGCGCCTGCTCTATCAGCGTTGGCGTCGAGGTGACCTGGAGCGCCAGTACCTTCAGCAACTGCAACAGGCCGAGCCGATCCACGCCGAATCGCCGGAGGCACTGGCTCAGGTGTCCCAGACCCTGACCCGTGTGGATCGCAGTCTTCAGCGGCTGCCCGGCAAAGTCCGCTCTACCTTCCTGCTGTCGCGGGTCGACGGCCTGACCTATCCGCAAATTGCCGCCACGCTGGGCATCTCCCTGCGTTCAGTCAGCGATTACATGTCCCGTTCCCAAGCCCTGTGCGACCGGCACAGCGCCAACCAATCCCTGAACCGTCCCCTCCAGAACAAGAGGTCCGCATGAGATCGATCAAAACCCTGCTCGGCAGTTCGTTGCTGGCCCTGAGCCTGTTGTCCCACCCGGCATCGGCCACGGAAAAAGCGGCGCCTATCCACTTTGGCGACATCACCTGGGAAAGCGGCAGCCTCATCACCGAAATCCTGCGCCTGATCGTTGAAAAAGGTTACGGCTACCCGACCGACACACTGCCGGGCAGTACCGTCAGTCTTGAAGCGGCGCTGGCGAAAAATGATATCCAGGTCATCGGTGAAGAGTGGGCCGGACGCAGCCCCGCCTGGGTCAAGGCGGCGGCGGAGGGCAAGGTGTTCGGCCTTGGCGATACGGTCAAGGGCGCCACTGAAGGTTGGTGGGTGCCGGAGTACGTGATCAAGGGCGATCCCGAGCGCGGCATCAAGCCCTTGGCCCCAGAGCTGAAATCCGTTGCCGACCTGGCGAAATACAAGGACGTGTTCCGCGACCCTGAAGACCCGAGCCGCGGACGCTTCCTCAACAGCCCCACCGGCTGGACCTCGGAAATCGTTAACAGCCAGAAACTCAAGGCTTATGACCTGACCGCCAGCTATGTCAATTTCCGCACGGGGTCCGGTGCCGCACTGGATGCCGAGGTGGCATCGTCGATCCGCCGTGGCAAACCGGTGCTGTTCTACTACTGGTCGCCGACACCGCTGCTGGGGCGTTTCAAACTGGTGAAACTCGACGAACCGTCGTTCGACGCCGAAGCCTGGAAAACCCTGGCCGACGCCAACAACCCCAACCCCAAAGGCACGCGCTCGATGCCGGCCAGCCTGGCCATCGGCGTGTCGGCACCGTTCAAAGCGCAATACCCGGACCTGGTGACGTTCTTTGAAAAGGTCGACCTGCCGATTGATCTGTTGAACCAGACCCTGGGCCAGATGAGTGAAAAACGACAGAAACCCCGGGACGTCGCCGAAGCGTTTTTGCGTGAACAGCCGCAGGTGTGGAGGGGCTGGGTTCCGGGTGAGGTGGCTACCAGGGTGAGTGCCAGTTTGTAGTTTTGTGTTGTCTGGAAGGTTGCCATCGCGAGCAGGCTCGCTCCCACATTAGGTCTGTATTGCCCACAAAACCCGTGGTCAACCAAGATCCCCTGTAGAAGCGAGCCTGCTCGCGATTGATCTCAAGTCTTACGCCAACTCTGCGGCCAACGCCGCTTTCACCGCCGGCCGTTGATCCACCCTGGCTTGAAACCTTGCCAACGCCGGCCACCCATTCAAATCAATCTCAAATAACCGAGCCCAGCGCAGCACCGTAAACAAGTACGCATCAGCAACGCTGAACCCGCCCGCCATCAAATAGTCCTGTCGCTCCAGTGTCTGGTTCAACACGGCAAAACGCTTGAACAGTTTCTCCTTGATCAGCGCTTTCACTTCATCCGGAAATCGGGCGTTAAACAGCCAACCGAGCCCGCCATGAATCTCCGTCGAGATGAAGTTCAGGCATTCCTGCAATCGCACCCGCTCAAATGTCCCCTGGGCTGCTGCCAGTTTCGCGTCTGGATGTAGATCAGCCAGGTATTGCAGGATCGCCGGGCCTTCGGTCAGCACTTCGCCGTTATCCAGTTGCAGGGCAGCGACGTAACCCTTGGGGTTGATGGCGAGAAAGTCGTCGCCGTCGGCGGTGGTTTTGCTGATGTTATCGACGCGGATCAATTCGAAGGTCAGTTCCAGTTCACGCAATACGATATGCGGCGCCAACGAGCAGGCTTCGGGGGCGTAATACAGCTTCATGGGGGCGGGCTCTGGTTGTGGATTTACGCCAGTGTCATAGTGCGCTGCGACCTCGGTAAAATTAATCTTTCAGAAATCTGCCATAAGGAAAGCTACTGCCATGATGAACCTGATGCACTGGCGAATGGTGGTGGCCGTGGCGGACACCGGCAACATCACCCGCGCCGCCGAGCGGGTCGGAATGACCCAGTCGGGCGCCAGTCAGGCCTTGGCCTTGATCGAGGAAACCCTGGGCGTGCAGTTGTTCAGCCGAGAGAATCGCCAGACGTTGCCGACCGCCATCGGTCTGCCGGTCATCGAGCAGGCGCGGACCATGCTCGCCGCGCTGCAAGCCATTCGCAGCACCGTCGAGGCCGCCAAAGGCGTTGAACGCGGGACGATTCGCCTGGCCAGTTTCCCCATGGTGCTGGCGACTTTTCTGCCGCCGTTGCTGCGCCAATTCAACCGGCTTTACCCCGGCATCGAGGTGGTCGCCCTGGAAGTCAGCGATGACGAAGTGGAAACCCTGCTCGGCGCGGGCCTGGTGGATGTCGGCGTGGTGCTCAATCCGTCTCCTGGGCGCAAGGCCAGCCCTTTGGGACGCGATGCCTGGATGGCGGTGTTGCCCGGGGGCCATCCGCTGGCGCGGCGCACCCATGACGAAGGCGTCACCCTCGAAGAGCTGGTGGCGCAACCCTTTGTACTGGCCACGGGCGGATGTTCGACCAATGCGCGAAGCCTGGCAGCCGATGCGGGGCTGCAACTGCAGGATGTGCGCGTCGAAGTCCGCGAGTGGAGCAGTGCGTTCACCCTGGTGCGGGAAAACATCGGCGTGAGCCTGGTGCCGGAAATGACGCTGCCAGGTAATCGGCAGGGTTTGCGCGTGGTGCCTGTGCTGCCGCGGATCGACCGCGAGTTTGCCTTGGTGGTCACGGCGAACAAACCACCGTCGGCGGCGGTGCAGGCGCTGCTGGACATGCTCGATGGACGCAAACCCCTCTCCCCGGTAAACCGCTGAACCGATTTTGTCCTCAATGATGGCCTACTAGTGGCCTTGCAAGCCCGAGGTTCCTGTCTATGATCAGGTGTAACTAACTATATCGGTCGTGATGGGGCGGTCGATGTCTTGGCGAAAGAGTGCGCAATCGAAGGCACCAACACTTGATGACAGGGAGATGTCCGCTAAATGGAATTTGTTGTGAACCTGTTAGGGCTGGCCCGCATGCGGGCTATCAAGAGAAGGATGTCTTGATGAGCGTGCCGCTGTAAGGACCCTCCGATTGATCATCATTTATCACCTGACTAGTCCTTCTTCTTGGAGGGATGCGTGTGCCTGTTCCGTGGAACGCAGTGGTGGATGTGAAAGACCTGCAACTTTCATCAATCAAAAAACCGCGCTGAAGGTGATACAACAATGTTCAACCTACATCACAAGGCTGACCTGCTGGAAATCGAACGCTTCAGCTGTGCGCTGACTGAGGCTAATGCCAAGTTGGCGGCGATCAGCCGTTCGATGGCGATGATTGAGTTCACCCCGGACGGTATCGTCATCGATGCCAATGAAAGTTTTTGCAATGCCATGGGCTACAGCGCCGACGAAGTGCGCGGCAAGCATCACCGGGTCTTTTGTGAAGAGCAGTATTACCGCAGCGACGAGTACACCAAGTTATGGCGTGACCTGGCGCGGGGCGAGCCGCTGAGCGGGACCTTTCAATGCTTGCACAAGAGTGGCCGGGAGATCTGGCTCGAAGCCAGTTATATGCCGGTGCTGGGCCCCGACCGGCAGGTGAAAAGCGTGATCAAGGTGGCCACGGACATCACCGCACGGATCAACAAGGAACACGAAAACGAAAGCAGGCTCGCCGCGATCGGCCGTTCAATGGCCGTGATCGAATTCACGCCCGAAGGCAAGGTCATCAGCGCCAACGAGAACTTCCTGAAAACCATGCAGTACTCGCTCAACGAAGTGGTGGGGCAGCATCACAGCCTGTTTTGCCACCGTGCCGAAGCCGAGTCCCAGGGTTACCGGAATTTCTGGGCTTCGCTCAACCGTGGCGAATATCACTCCCATCGTTTCGAGCGCAGGAACAAGCAGGGTCAGACAGTATTCCTGGAAGCGTCTTACAACCCGTTGTTCGACGCCAAGGGGCGGTTGTACAAAGTGGTCAAGTTCGCCAGCGATATCACCCACCAGATGACCACCCTGCAAACCGCCGCAGAATCGGCCCACAGCACATCGGTGCAAAACGACGTCTGCGCGCGCAAGGGTTCCGAGGTGGTGCAGCAGACGGTGCAGATCATCCAGGACATTTCCCGGGACCTGAACGAAGCGGCGCTGAGCATCGATGCCGTGAGCAAACAGTCCGACATCATCGGCACCATCGTGCAGACCATTCGCGGCATCGCCGATCAGACCAACCTGCTGGCGCTCAACGCGGCGATCGAGGCGGCCCGCGCCGGTGAGCACGGGCGCGGCTTTGCGGTGGTGGCCGATGAAGTGCGCAGCCTCGCGGCGCGCACCAGTCAGGCGACGCTGGAGATTGTCGAGGTGGTGCGCAAGAACCACGATTTGTCGTTGAGCGCGGTGTCGAGCATGCAATCGAGCCTGAGTCGAACCGGCCTTGGCGTTGAATTGGCGAACGAGGCAGGGGAGGTGATTCTGGAAATCCAGCAGGGTTCGCGGCATGTGGTGGATGCGATCAGTCAGTTCAATTCGACGTTGCAACTGAACTAAGCAGGGCAACTGTAGGAGCGAGCCTGCTCGCGATGGTCGATAACGATAACGCGTGTTTTCTGACTAAACGCAGCGCTCTTGCGTCCATCGCGAGCAGGCTCGCTCCTACAAGAAACCGCGGCAAATGAAAAAGGGTCCCGGTAGAGGGACCCTTTTTCATTGTGTGGCCGGCGGCAATCTGCGGCCACTCAAGGCAAGCCATTGCAACAATGCTTCAGGAAACCGGGGTGTTGCGCCAGGCGTTTGAAATACTCATCGACGGCGGGGTAGTCAGGCCGGTCGATTGGCGTCATCAGCCAGCGATTGACCGACAAACCGATGACAACGTCGGCCAAAGTAAACTGTGGTCCGGCGACATAGGCCTTGGTGGTTGCGAGTTGATGCTCGAGGATGCCCATCTTCTGGTTCCAGGCGCGGATGCCGACTTCAAGGCTATGCGGGTCCTGGAATTCCGGGTCCTTGCGCACCAGTGCCATGAACGGGTATCTCCAGGACGGATTGAGCTCGGTGGCTTGCCAATCCATCCACTGTTCCACCCGGGCACGTGCTGCCGGATCGGTGGGTAGCAGATCGGTGTGATGGTGGTGGTGTTTGCCGACCAGATAGCGGCAGATGGTATTGGACTCCCACAACACGCCGGCTTCATCGATGATCACCGGCACCTGCGCGTTGGGATTGAAGCGCAGGAACTCGGGGCTGTGGGTGGACGCAAAACCACTGCCCCAGTCCTCGCGTTCGTAGGTTATGCCCAGTTCTTCGCAGGTCCACAGGACTTTTCTGACGTTGATGGACGAGGCTTTGCCGAGAATCTTCAGGGTGTGTTCCATTTGAGCAACTCCATCGCGAATGGCGTATGTGCAATTGTAGGCATTGGGCATGCTGCGACCGCAAACTATGTACTCTCCCGCACCTTCAACTCAAACCCCATATCCTGCACCGGTTTGGCCACGGTGTTGCCGGCCATCAGCGTCAGCATCTGCTCCGCCGCGCGGCGGCCGATGGCTTCGCGTGGGGTATTGATGCTGCTCAGGCGCGGGACCATGTGTTCGGACATGGGCAGGTCGTTGAAGCCGAGGATCGCCACCTGTTCGGGGATCCTGATCCCGTTGCGCATGGCTTCAAGCAGGGCGCCCTGGGCCAGGTCGTCGTTGCCGAAGAAGATCGCGTCGACATCCGGATGACTGGCCAGCAGTTGCAGAAACAACTCGCCGCCGAGGCCGACGGAGGAGGAGCGGGGCGTCAGCACTTCCAGGTCCGGGTCATACAGGCCAGCCTTTTGCAGGGCTTTGCGGAAACCTTCGCCGCGCAGCAAGGTGCGCTGGTCCAGTTGCGCGCCGATGTAGGCCAGGCGTTTGCGACCGCGAGACAACAAATGCTCGGCCGCCGTTTCGCCGGCGGCCAGTTGCGAAAAGCCGACGCAATTGAGCCCGGCCGCGCTGTCCAGCTCCATCATGTACACGCACGGAATGTTGCTGGCTTCGATCATCCGCCGTGAACTTTCGGTGCGGTCGAAACCCGTCAACAACAAGCCGCGCGGTTGATAGGCCATGTAATTGCGCAGCAGGTTTTCTTCTTCATCGCGCGAATAATGGAAGTTGCCGATCAGCACTTCGAAGCCCTTGGGGCGCAAAACCCGATGAATGGCTTCCAGGGTGTCGATGAACAGCAAATTGGATAGTGAAGGCACCAACACCACCACCGATTGGCTCTGGGCCGAGGCCAGGGCGCGGGCGGCAGTGTTGACCACATAGTTGAGCTCCAGCGCCGCTTTCTGCACCTTTTCCACCAGTTCGGTGGCCACGGTGCTGACGCCACGCAAGGCGCGGGAGGCCGTAATCGGGCTGACGCCGGCCAGGCGGGCAACTTCGTTCAGGGTAGGGCGGCCAGTGGTGCGAGTATTTTTATCGTTCTTGGTTGTGTTCATCGACGGCTTGCCAAACAAAATTCAAGGCACTAAGGTAGCGCTGTCTCGATGCAGCTGCAAATGCGTGAGCGAGGGTTCGCCTGATCCTTGCTTTTTGGTGTTGGGACCTAACCTGCTGCAACCCATAAAATGACAAGAAAGGCGTCGGCAACTTCTGCTTTTGAACTAGTGTCATAACTGGCAAAGGTAGCGCTGTCTGCGCGCTGAGGTGTTACATGAATCATCCCATCACCGCCCTGGTCATCATGGGCGTTGCCGGTTGCGGCAAGACGTGCGTCAGCGAGGCCCTGTGCCATTTGAGCGGCGCCACTGCCATTGAAGGCGACTCTTTTCACCCTGCCGCCAATATCGAAAAGATGAGCGCGGGTATTCCCCTGAACGATGAAGACCGTGCCGGCTGGCTCGACAGCCTGTGCGATGAACTGCGCCGTGTCGATGCCATGGGCCAGCGCCCGGTGCTGACCTGTTCGGCGCTCAAGCATATCTATCGCGAACGTCTGCGCAGTGCCTTGCCGGGCCTGGGCTTCGTGTTCCTTGAATTGACCCCCGAAGTCGCCGCCGACCGTGTGTCCCATCGGCCAGGCCACTTCATGCCGTCGACCCTGATCGACAGCCAGTTCGCCACCCTCGAATCGCCCGTCGGCGAGCCGTTGACCCTGGCGCTGGATGCTTCGACCCATAGCGTCGAACAACTGGCGGCGCAGGCTCATGCCTGGTGGCAGGCGCACGGCCTGAAACAGGCGGTATGACGGTGTTCCCAAAGACAGCGCTGTCCTCACGATTTCTGATCAACCCGCTTTAATAACAACAACAACCAGGAGACACCCCTAATGTTTGGCATGTCCCACGAGACGTTCCTGCTGCTCGATGCAGTGGTCACCGTGATCGGGCTTATCGTCCTGATCACCAAGTTCAAATTTCACCCCTTCATCGCCCTGATCATCGCCGCAGCCTTCCTCGGGCTGACCTCCGGCATGCCGATCGGCACCATCATCAAGGCGTTCCAGGACGGCTTTGGTGGTGTGCTTGGCTTTGTCGGCATCATCCTGGCGCTGGGCACCATGCTCGGCAAAATGATGGCCGAATCAGGCGGTGCGGATCAGATCGCGCAGACGTTGATCCGCGCCTTCGGCAAGGACAAGGTGCAGTGGGCGATGATGTTCGCCGCGTTCCTGGTTGGCATTCCGCTGTTCTTCGAAATCGGCTTCGTGTTGCTGATTCCATTGGTGTTCATCGTGGCCCGCCGCACCGGCGTGTCGATCATCAAGATCGGTATCCCATTGCTGGCCGGTCTGTCCGCCGTACACGGCCTGGTGCCGCCGCACCCGGGTCCGTTGCTGGCCATCGGCGTGTTCGGTGCCGACATCGGCAAGACCATTCTTTATGGTCTGATCGTTGCGTTGCCAACCGCCATCATCGCTGGCCCGATCTTCGGTACGTTCATTGCCAAGCACATTCCCGGTCATCCGAATCAGGAACTGGTGGATCAACTGGTGCGCGATGAGAATGCCGGCGATCTGCCGAGCTTCGGCATTACCCTGATCACTGTGCTGTCACCCGTGTTCCTGATGTTGCTCAAGACCTTTGCCGATGTGGTGCTGCCGGACGGCAACTTCTTCCGCACTTTCATGGACCTGATCGGTCACCCGATCTCGGCTCTCCTGCTGGCGTTGCTGCTGTCGCTGTACACCTTCGGCTACAAGCAGGGCATCGGTTCGCAACAGATGCTCAAATGGCTGGATGCGAGCCTCGCGCCGACCGCCGCGATCATCCTGATCATCGGTGCCGGTGGTGGCTTCAAGCAGATGCTGGTGACCAGCGGTGTAGGTGATGTGATCGGTCACATGGCGGTGGCTGCACAGATCTCGCCGATCCTGCTGGCCTGGCTGGTGGCGGCGGTGATCCGTATCGCGACCGGTTCGGCGACCGTGGCGACCATCACGGGTGCCGGCATCGTGGTGCCGGTAGTGGGGATGATCCCGGGTGTGAACCGTGAGCTGCTGGTGCTGGCCACCGGTGCGGGCTCACTGATCCTGTCCCACGTCAACGACGCCGGTTTCTGGCTGGTCAAGCAGTACTTCAACATGACCGTGGCCGAAACCTTCAAGACCTGGACCGCGATGGAAACCATCCTCTCCGTGGTTGGCCTGGGCTTTATCCTGTTGTTGTCGCTGTTCGTTTAAACGATTCGACAGACACAAAAAAACCGCAGTGATGCGGTTTTTTTGTGGGTGCTGTAGGAGCGAGCCTGCTCGCGATGGTCGTTAACGATAACGCGGGGTATCTGATTTTCCGCGGTGGTCTTGCGTTTTTCGCGAGCAGGCTCGCTCCTACAGGGTTAGGCGTTGGTTTTGGCGACTAACCCATCCGCGCGGAACATCCCGCGAATCCCGCGCACGGCCTGGCGAATCCGGTCCTGGTTTTCGATCAGGGCGAAGCGCACGTGATCATCGCCGTATTCGCCAAACCCGACGCCCGGCGAGACACACACCTTGGCTTCGGCCAGCAGCTTCTTGGCGAACTCCAGCGAACCCAGGTGTGCATAAGCCTCGGGAATCTTGGCCCAGACGTACATCGAGGCTTTCGGGTTTTCCACCATCCAGCCCAGTTCATGCAGGCCCTTGACCAGCACGTTGCGGCGCTGCCGATACTGTTCGGCGATGTCGCGCACGCATTGCTGGTCGCCTTCAAGCGCAGCGATGGCCGCCACTTGCAGCGGGGTGAAGGTGCCGTAGTCGTGGTAGCTCTTGATCCGCGCCAGGGCGTTGACCAGTTCCGGGTTGCCGACCATGAAACCAATGCGCCAGCCGGCCATGTTGTAGCTCTTGGACAGGGTGAAAAACTCCACTGCAATGTCCTTGGCCCCCGGCACTTGCATGATCGACGGGGCTTTCCAGCCGTCGTAGACGATGTCGGCGTACGCCAGGTCGTGCACCACCAGCACGTCGTACTGTTTGGCGAGGGCAATGACGCGCTCGAAGAAATCCAGCTCCACGCACTGGGCGGTAGGGTTGGACGGGAAGCCGAGGATCATCATCTTCGGTTTCGGGATCGAGCCGCGAATCGCCCGCTCCAGTTCAGCGAAGAAATCCACGCCCGGCACCAGCGGCACCGACCGCACCTGGGCGCCGGCAATCACGGCACCGTAGATGTGAATCGGGTAACTCGGGTTGGGCACCAGCACGGTGTCGCCCTGATCGAGGGTGGCCAGCATCAAGTGCGCCAGGCCTTCCTTGGAGCCGATGGTGACAATGGCTTCGCTTTCCGGGTCGATGTCGACCTCGTAGCGATCCTTGTACCAGTTGGAAATCGCCCGGCGCAGGCGCGGAATGCCCTTGGACGTGGAGTAGCCGTGAGTGTCTTCGCGCTGAGCGACCTGCACGAGTTTTTCGACGATGTGCGGCGGCGTGGCGCCGTCGGGGTTGCCCATGCTCAAGTCGATGATGTCTTCGCCACGACGACGGGCGGCCATCTTCAGCTCGGCAGTGATGTTGAAAACGTAAGGGGGGAGTCGATCTATGCGCGCAAAGCGGCGCGGCGAACCTTGTTCGGCCATTGTTGCCTCGGATAACGTAAGCGCCCGGAACCGTCCGAGCGACGCAGGTCAGCGGTGACCTGTGGCGGAATGTAAGGGCAGCTGTGGCAGACTGTCCAGCCTCCATGTAAACAATTTTTTCCGAAGGATAGGGTTCGATGGAATTTACCAGCGGCTTCTTGCTGAGCCTCTCGCTGTGCCTGGATATCGGCGTGGCCAACATCGCGATGATCACCCTGGCCATGCAACGCGGCTATTTCCAGGGCTTTGCGCTGGGGCTGGGGACCTGTGTCGGCGACCTGATCTATGCGGTACTGGCGCTGGCTGGCATGACCGTGTTGCTGCAATACGAAACCGTGCGCTGGGTGTTGTGGATCGGTGGTTCGGCGCTGCTGGTGTACTTCGCGGCGAAGATGATCTATTCGGCGATTCACCACGAGGCGCTGCTGGCGGAGACGGCGGAGGTCGGGAACAACTCCCACCGCAAGGAGTTTTTCCGCGGGATTTTCCTGGCCATGTCTTCACCCAGCGCGATCCTCTGGTTCGCCGCGGTGGGCGGCACCCTGATCGCCCGTTCCGGTGGCGGTGGCCCGCTCAGTTCGGCGCTGTTTCTCGGTGGTTTCCTCTGTGCCGGGCTGCTCTGGTCGGCAGGCCTGTGCTTCGCCGCGAGCCATGGCGGCAAGTTGCTGGGGGACAAGCTGCTGCGTTATTCCTACATGGCATCGGCGGCGATCTTCTGCTATTTCGCGGTCTACGTGATTCTATCGGGGTACAACGAGTTCGTTGGCGCCGCTGCCGTCGAGCAGTTGCACGCACTGTAATTGGGCGAATCGGGTTTGGCTTCTATACTCCCAGCCGAACCCATTTTTATGCGTCAGGAGTCGAGTCATGGATGAGTTAGCACGCGTCGAACCGACGCAACCGCGCTTCGAACACGGGCACTTCCTGCTGATTGCAGGGCTGGGCGGACAATTTACCCAGCAAACCACCCAAGGCATTTCCGATCTCTGGGAGAGATTCAACCCGCATCTGGGCCAAATTCCGGGCCAAAAAGGCGAAGTCACCTACGGTGTCTGCTGCAATTTCGACGGCAAGGGGGGCTTCGATTACATCGCGGGCGTCGAGATCAGCAAGCTCGACGATTTGCCGGACACGTATCGTTGGGTAGAGATTCAGCCCCAGCAGTACGTCGTGTTCGAACATCAAGGGCCGCTGGCCACATTGCCGCAAACCTTCCAATACATCCATGGCACGTGGCTGCCGCAGTCCGGGCGTGAATTGCTGGACGCCCCGGAATTCGAGCGCTACAGCGAAGACTTCAATCCCAGGCTCAACACCGGCAAGCTGGAAATCTGGCTGCCGATCAAGGCGTGACACCTGCATCGAGAGGCGGATCAGCCGATTCGTCTCTCGATGTCCCACGGCGGCTGATTTATGATCCCCGGCCTTTCCCACGCCGATTCCGAGCTGCCATGAACACCGTCATCCGCAACGTCACTCCCGCCGATCTGGACCGCTGCTTTGCCATCGAAACCCTTGCCTATGAAGGTGACGAGGCCGCGACCCGCGAGAAGATCGCCACCCGCATCGCCACCTGGCCCGAGGGGTTTATCGTCGCGCAAGTGGACGGGGTCGTCGCCGGATTCATCAATTCCGGTGCGGCGTTTCAGGTGGAAATGTCGGACGAGGCGTTCAAGGAACTGATCGGCCACGACCCGGCCGGGCCCCACGTGGTGATCATGTCGGTGGTGGTGCATCCGGATTATCAGGGGCAGGACCTGGCCAAGCGCCTGATGGGCGAGTTCATCGAACGCATGCGTGGGATGAACAAAGCCAGCATCAATCTGATGTGCAAGGAGCGGCATATTCCGTTGTATGCCGGTTTTGGCTTTGCCTACATCAAACCGTCGGCGTCCGACCATGGCGGCATGGCGTGGCATGAGATGGTGCTTGAACTCTGATCCGACGTAGATTCCCTGTAGGAGCGAGCCTGCTCGCGAAGGTGTGTCAGCATAAGTGGTGTCGACTGACACTCCATCGCGAGCAGGCTCGCTCCTACAGGGGGGCGGTGTTGTGTCAGTAATGTCTGCAAAAAACTAACGCGCAGTCAAAACACCAACCCCATCCGCCGCTCATAACCGATCCGGCCCTTGTACGCCTCGCCGCTGTCGACAAAGCCAAACCTGGCGTACAGGGCGATGGCGGCTTCGTTGTCGGCATCCACCGACAGTTCCAGCCCCCGGATTTCCGGCCAGGCCAGGCGCGCCGCCTCGGGCAGCGCTTGCAGGCAGGCCTTGCCGTAGCCCTTGCCTTGGGCGCGTTGATCGACCTGTAGCGCATGCAGCGTAGCGCTGTGTTCATCGGCCCATGCCGGCAACACCGGCGGGCGCTTGAGCAACAGGAACGCGACGGGCACATTCTCGGCCAGCAGGGCGAAGCCTTTGACGCCAGGCCCGGGCTTGGACAGCAGTGTGTGCAAGGCGCCGTGGATATCACCGCAGAACCTGATCTGTTCCGAATGCACTTCAATGGCCTCGATCTGTTGGCGCTGCAGCGCATTCAGGCTTTCATAAGGCACGAGTCGGGCTGTCACTGGAGTGTCCTTTTTCCAACTGAAAATGAGTCTTGGATTCTAGCGAGTCTGGCCGTTTGGATTATTTTTATTTCACCTGTCGATTTGCCGGATCGCCGGACGACTAAGGGTGTCTTCACTATAAAAACCACGGAGAACCACCATGAACTCGCAAACCCAGATCCAGAACCTCATCGAGAACTATCGTCAGGCGGTCATGGCCAAGGACATTGAAAAAGTCATGGCCCTTTATGCCGATGACATCGTCTCCTTCGACGCGGTCAAGGCCCTGCAATTCAAAGGCAAGCCGGCGTATCGCGCACATTGGCAGGCCTGCATGGAAATGTGCCCCGGCCCGCACATCTTCGAATTCCAAGAAATCACCATCGAGCCGTCCCAGGAAATTGCATTCGCTCACTGGCTGGCAAATTGCGGTGGCACCAACGACAAGGGCGAAACCCAGTCCTGCTGGATGCGCGTCACCGCCTGCTATCGGCAAGAAGCCGGGCTGTGGCAGATTGTCCACGAACATTGGTCGGCACCGTTCGACATGACCAGCGGTGCAACGCTGTTCGATCTCAAACCCTGATCGTCGGGAAGCCGAGCCAGAATGCCAATCAGCGACCATCGTTGATCGTTCGATAAGGAGAGCGTGATGAAGTATTTATGCCTGGTCTACAGCGATGAGCAGTTGCTGCATTCGCTGCCGGAAAGCCCGAAGGACGAAGAATGCATGGCCTATGCCGAGTCGATCCAGGGCAGTGGCCGGATGGTCGCCGCCGAGGCCCTGCAATCGGTGCAGACCGCCACCACGGTACGCATGCGCAACGGCAAGATGTCGATCACCGACGGCCCGTTCGCCGAAACCAAGGAGCAGTTGGCCGGCTTCTACCTGATCGATGCCAGGGACCTCAACGAAGCCATCCAGGTCGCCGGGAACATTCCGGCGGCCCGGGTCGGCAGTGTCGAAGTGCGCCCCGTTCGACAGTTGAATCCTTAAGATGCCGGGGCTGCCGGTTCAGGCGCAGGTCGAGCGGGTCTATCGCGAAGAGTCGCGGCGCATTCTGGCGACCCTGATTCGTTTGCTAGGGGATTTCGACCTCGCCGAAGAGGCCTTGCACGAGGCGTTTTTCATCGCGGTCGAACGCTGGCAGCGCGACGGCGTGCCGGACAATCCGCGGGCCTGGCTGGTGTCCACCGGGCGCTTCAAGGCTATCGATGCCTTGCGTCGGCGGGCACGTTTTACCGCGTCGCAACCCTTGTTGATCGCGCAACTGGAGGCGCTGGAACAGGCCGACTGGAGTGATGAAGACGTGGAAGACGATCGCCTGCGGCTGATCTTCACTTGCTGCCACCCGGCCCTGGCGGCCGACGCGCAAGTGCCGTTGACGCTGCGGGAGGTCTGCGACCTGACCACGGAAGAAATCGCCCGGGCCTTTCTCTCGGCCCCGGCCACCATCGCCCAGCGCATCGTGCGCGCCAAGGCGAAGATCCGCGATGCGAAAATCCCTTATCAAGTGCCGACGCTCGCTGAGTTGCCCGAGCGCCTGGACAGCGTATTGCGGGTGATTTACCTGGTGTTCAACGAGGGCTACTCGGCGTCCATCGGGGCCGAACTGATACGTGAGGATTTGACCCGCGAAGCGATCCGCCTCGGCCGGTTGCTGGTGGAACTGCTGCCGGAGCCGGAGGTAATGGGCTTGCTGGCATTGATGCTGCTGCACGAGTCGCGCCGCCCGGCCAGGACTTCGGCGAGTGGCGAGTTGATCGTGCTGGATGAGCAGGACCGTTCGCTGTGGGATGCCGGGTTGATCCGCGAAGGCTGCACGCTGGTCGAACAGGCGCTGACCATGGGACGATTCGGACCCTATTGCCTGCAAGCGGCGATCGCGGCGGTGCATGCCGAAGCCCCGACAGCGGGGGAAACCGATTGGCCGCAGATTGTCGGTCTGTATGACGTCCTGCTGCGGGCGGTGCCATCGCCGGTGATCGAATTGAATCGGGCGGCGGCGATTTCGCAACGCGATGGTCCACTGGCGGGGCTGACGCTGGTCGACGCCATTCTGCAGCGGGGAGAGCTGCTCGACTACCACCTGGCGCATTCGGCGCGGGCGGAGTTTTGTCGGCAACTGGGCCGCAAGCAAGAGGCGCGGGCGGCTTGGGAGCGGGCGCTGGCGTTGACCCGGCAAGAGCCGGAGCGGCGGTTTATTGAAGAGCGGCTCAGGGCACTGGATTGATGTGATACTGGCTGGCCTCATCGCGAGCAGGCTCGCTCCTACAGGGGAATGCATTTCAAATTGTAGGAGCGAGCTTGCTCGCGATAAGGGCCGAAGGACCTTCACTCCAGCATCTTGCCCAACAACCAGCTCCCCGCCGGCCCCGGCGGATTCAAGCGCGACCACAACGCATCCACCGACACCGTTTTCGGCCAGCCGCGCACCACCAGTTCCTGCAACGTGCCGGGCCCGAACCGCTCAACCAGCCAGCGGGGCAACGGCGCCCAGCCGAATCCGCCCTGGGCCATTTCCAGCAGCATCAGATAACTCGGCGCCGACCAGACGCGGCCCTTCGCCCGACTGTCATAGGGATTGATGATGGTGGCCAGGCGCAGCTCGCGGTGCTGCTGCAGTACGTCCCGGTCGACGTGGTCCAGCGTTGCCAATGGATGTGCCGGGGACACGAACAAGGCGAATTCCGTGCGCTCGTCCACCGTCGAGCTGACCAGGTCCGGCGGGTAGCTGTCCTGCATTTCGGCGAAGGCAATCTGCGCCCGGCCGCTTTGCACCAGGGACATCAGGTCATCGCATTCGGCGATCAGGCACTCGAGCTCCAGGTCCGGGTAACGCTGCTCGAAGGCACTGAGGGCGGCTTCGAAGCGATCCGACTGATAGGTATCGGACAGCGCCACCGTCAGCTTCGCTTCCACCCCTTGGGACAGTTGGCTGGCGGCGATTTCCAGGCGACTGGTGGCGGCCAGGATGTCTTCGGCCCGTTGCAGCATGACGTGCCCGGCCGGGGTCAGCCCGGGCTTGCGGCTGCTGCGGTCGAACAGGATCAGGTTGAGGTCGATTTCCAGGCTGGCCACCGCCGCGCTGATGGTCGACTGACTGCGGCCCAGCTTGCGCGCCGCGGCGGAAAACGAGCCTTGGGTCGCGGCTTCGACAAACGCCAGCAACACTTCGTGAGAGGCCATGAACTATCGCCTTGATCGATGGTTATTGGTTATGAAGTATCGGTGTGGTGACGGATCATGGCAACCACACCGTCACTCAAGGGAGTTCGGCCATGAGCGCCAACAAATCCATAACTGAACGTATTTTCCAAGCCATTGGCTTCGAACTGCTGGCCATCCTGATCTGTACCCCGTTGCTGGCCTGGATCATGAAAAAACCGATGCTGGAAATGGGCATGGTCACCGTCCTCATCGCCGGCCTGGCCCTGGCCTGGAACGTGGTCTTCAACGGTCTGTTCGATCGGCTGCTCAAGCGCCTGGCCATCGCACACAACGCCTGGGTCCGCGTGGTGCATGCGCTGTTGTTCGAAGGCGGACTGGTGGCCCTGGGCGTACCGCTGATCGCCTGGTGGCTGAATGTCAGTCTGTGGCAAGCGTTCCTGCTGGATATCGGTGTGTTGCTGTTCTTCCTGCCGTACACCTACGTCTACCACTGGGCATATGACGTGGTTCGGGAGCGGATGCTGGTGACTCGCGAAGTTTGCTAAGTACCGTTTTTGTGGCGAGAGAGTTAGCAGGCGTCAGTAATCCCGCTGCTTGCGAAACGCCCAGCGCCCGGCGATCACGGTAAAGGTCGCCACCAGCGCCACCAAGACCCAGAAACCCTGCGGATCATCGGCCAGCGGAATGCCGCCGACGTTCATACCGAAGAAACCGGCAATGATGTTGATCGGTAGCGCCAGCACCGTCACCACCGTCAGGGTGAATAGGGTGCGGTTGGTCTGTTCGTTGATGTTGGCGGCGATCTCCTCCTGCAACAGCTTGATCCGCTCACCCAGCGCCGTGAGGTCGTTGATGATCAGCGCGAACTCCTCGGTGGATTTGCGCAACTCCTTCACGTCTTCCTTTTGCAGCCATTGCGGCGGCCGGTTGAGCAGGCGCAGCAATGAGCCCGGTTCCAGCGCCAGCAGCCGTTGCAATCGCACCAGCACCCGGCGATTGGCGCCCAGTTCGGCGCGGTTGGTCGACAGCCGCGAGGACAGCAATTCATCTTCGATCTGATCCACGCTCTGGCTGGTCTTGCGCACGATCTGGGTCAGCACTTCACCCTGGTCGCGCAGCAGATGCACCAGCAACTCCAGCGGGGAACGAAAGCATTCCCGGGCCTTCACCGACGAGCGCAATTTGTCCACCGAGTGCAGCGGTTGCAGGCGGGCGCTGATGATCAATTGGCTGCGGGCGCACACCCACAGGGTCGAGACATCCGAGGAGACCATGTTGCTGAGGTTGAACACCACATCGTTGACCACCGCCAGTAACGCGGAGTCGACATGTTCGATACGCGTCGAGCGCGAGCCTTCGTGCAGCGCTTCGAAAAACTCCTCGGGCAATTCCAGATGGCTTTTCATCCAGCGCTCGCACGCGGCGTGGGCCAGGTTCAGGTGCAGCCAGAGAAATTGCTCATTGCTCTCCGGTTGTTGCAGGTACTGCAAGGCCTCGGCGGAATTGATTTCCCGACCGGCCTCACCGGGGCGAAAGCTGAAACCGTAAAGCAGGCCGAACAGATCCGTGTCGCGATGGCTTTGATCGATGCTGTGGTTCATGAGGACTCGCAAGGGGAGGCGCCTGTCACATGTTTTACAGATTCACTTGAGCGGCATCATTGCAAGCGGGGGTGACGTTTTTGTGACAGGAAAATAACGCAAAAAATTGTTCTACCGACGGTCGGGATTTTCTCAAGAACCGCTCTGGCTAGCCGATCACGCTTGGGTTGAGTTGCGCGCCGTCGGCCTCGGCCGGGACCGCAGACAGGGATGTCCGGACACTTTTCACGCCTTAACGGGCGTGCCTCATTCCTGTCATGAGTACCCTGCGATGCTTTTGCAAAAGTCCCTGAGAGCACAAATTCTTGCCCTGCTGAGCGGCAGTCTGCTGGCGATGCTGTTGATCGCCCTGGCGTGCTTTCACTTCCTGTCCAGCGGCGTGCAGAACTACGCCAATCTGATCGAAGGCCCGCTGCACACCTCGCAATTGATCGATGAAGCCAACCTGCAATTCAAGGTGCAGGTGCAGGAGTGGAAAAACGTCCTGCTGCGCGGCAAGCAACCGGCGGACCTGAGCAAGTACTGGGGGCAATTCGAGGAGCGTCAGCGCGATGTGCAAAACATCCTCGGCGAGCTGGCCGCGCAGAAGGGCATCGAGCCGCCACTCAAGAGCCGAATCGAGCGCTTGCGTGACGAACATCGTCAGTTGGGCGCGGCCTATCAGAAGGGCCGGGACGCGTTCGTGGCCGCCGGTGGTGACCCGGCGGCGGGCGACGCGGCGGTCAAGGGCGTGGACCGCGCCGCCAGCGATCAGATGAGTGAACTGGTCAGTGAGTTGCGCAAGCAGGGCGCTGAACAATCGACACTGATCAGCGCCAGTGCCGATCGCACGGTGTTGCTGGGGCTGGTCGTGATGCTGGTTTCGGGGCTGCTGATCGGCCTGCTGAGCCTGTGGCTGGTCAACCGTAACCTGGTCGAGCCGATCCGCAAACTGATCGAATACGTGGCGCAACTCAGCCAGGGGCGTTTTGCCGAGCGCGTGGCCAGCACCCGTCAGGACGAGTTGGGCAAACTGGCGATGGCCGCCAACACCCTGCGCGATTTCCTCGCCGAAACCTTCAGCCGTTTACAGCGCAGCGCGTCGGACCTGGACAGCGCCAGCGGTGAGTTGAATTCGATCGCCACCCTGATGGCCGGCGGCACCAACGAGCAGTTCAACCGCACCGATCAGGTGGCCACGGCGATGAACGAAATGTCCGCTACCGCACAGGAAGTCGCCCGTCATGCCGCCGAAGCGGCGCGGGCCGCCGACGATGCCGACCAGTCCGCCCAGCAGGGCGAAAAAGTCATGCAGGGCACCATCCACACCATCACCCGGATGCGCGGCGAAATCGCCAACACCGCCACGGTCATCCGCCAGCTTGAAACCGACAGCGGACGCATTGGCAAAGTCCTGGAAGTGATTCGCGGCATCGCCGAGCAGACCAACCTGCTGGCGCTCAACGCCGCCATCGAAGCGGCCCGCGCCGGTGAGGCCGGACGCGGATTCGCGGTGGTGGCCGATGAAGTGCGCAGCCTGGCCCAGCGCACGGCGGCGTCGATCATCGAGATCAACCAGATCATCCAGACCGTGCAGACCGGTGCAATCGAAGCGGCCCAGGCGATTGAAAGCGGTCAGTCGCGCAGCGAACAAAGCGTGCAGCAAGTGACGGAGGCCGGCGCCATGCTCGAGCGCATCACCCTGGCCGTGGAAGCCATCCGTGACATGAACCGCCAGATCGCCACTGCCGCCGAAGAGCAGACCTCGGTGGCTGAAGACATCTCGCGCAACCTCACCGAAATCACCAGCATCGCCAGCACCAACCTGGACAACGTGCAGCGCACTGAAGCGGCCAGCACCAACCTGCACGGGTTGTCGGGGCAGTTGAACGAGGTGACGGCGCGCCTGAGCGCTTGATGAAACGGACTGTGTACCGGGTTCCTTATCGATTCGGTACACAGTCGGTCTCAGTGCAGATACAGGGTGTCGATGACGGGTTGAACGTGAATCCACAGTGGAAAAAACACCATGGTCAGCACGTCGGCCTGATCAATCATCCAGACGCAGAAAAGCCGCACGATCCGAAAAGCGTGCGGCTCTTTGTTGTGCATCAGACGTCTTTTTTGTTCTTCAGGACTTCGCCGGTGGTGGCGTTCAAATCCACGTCCCATTCAACATTGCTGGCGTCACGCAGTTCGACTTCGTACTCGTAGATGGTGGAGTGTTTGTCCAGGTCGCTGTCGGTAATGGTGGCCCCCGGGTGCAGCTTCAACACGATCTGGTTCAACTCTTCCATAGGCTTGATCTTGCCCTCCTTCACCAGCTGAGGGATCTGGTCGACGGGAACGTCTTTGGCCTGGGCCAAACCAGCGGTGAGCGTCAGGGCGGCAGCGGTGAAGAGGGCAGTCAAAGTCTTCATGAGTTCTTTCCTTGGGATAGTTGTTCAAGTGGGATCAGGTTAGTCGTATCAACTTAATTCACCCTTAAAACTGAGCGTTCGATTGCTTCGTTTGTTCAATTCTGTGCCCGGATCAACTCGCATGCTTTGCCTTCAATCAATGGAGGTGGCGATGAAAACTATCATTGCGGGGTTGTACGCACCGGTATTCTGGGGCGGATTCATCGGGGCAGGGGTGTGGTTGATCGGTGTCGGTGGCCTGTCGACGCGGTGGTTGTTGCCGCTGTTTTTTGCAGCCTTGCTGGTGTCGTTCCTGGCTGAATGGACAGTGCCCTATGAGGCTTGCTGGAACCGCAGCGCCGGCGATCGTCGACGGGACATCCTCAACGCACTCATCAACGAAACCTTGGGCGCCCTCGGGCTTTTGGCAATGCCGGCTCTGGTGGCGTTGCTGGCGATTGAGGGTGCGTGGCCACGGGGCTGGCCGTTATGGCTGCAACTGGGGCTGGCGATTTTCGTGGCAGACGCCGGGGTCAGCCTGATGCACTACGCCAGTCATCGACTGCCCTGGTTATGGCGATTGCACGCGGTGCATCACAGCGTGCAACGCCTGTATGGCTTCAACGGCTTGATGAAACATCCGCTGCATCAAATGCTGGAAGCTTCGGCGGGGCTATTGCCGCTGCTGGTGCTTGGCATCCCGCAGGACGTTGCAGCGCTGTTGACGTTCTCCATCGCGATTCAGCTTTTGTTGCAGCATTCGAATGTCGACATGCGCCCTGGTCCCTGGCGCTGGATCTTTGCCTGGGCACCGATGCACCGCTTTCACCACATGAAGTACGGCAAAGCTGGCGACGTCAATTTCGCCTTGTTCTTCAACCTGTGGGACTGGCTGTTGGGGACCGTTTTTTACACGCAGGACTATCAGATTCGCCAAGGCGATCTCGGGATCGGCAGCCGTCCGGATTTTCCGGTGGATTATGTGGCGCAGTTGCTCGATCCGTTTGAGTCAACAGCGTTGGGAGAAGAGCCACTCGTGCCGCCAGCGTTGCGTCGCTGAGTCAGTCCAGCACAAGCAGGTCCAGGTGTCGCAAGGCTTGGCGGGCGGTCACGCCAAAGAGTTTTTTCAGGCTGCGGGAAAAGTGTGCCGAATCGGCAAACCCGGCCGCATGGGCCGCCAGCGTCACGGCTTCGCCCGCCAGGATCAATTCCATCGCCAGTCGCAGGCGGCGCCACAGCACCAGCCTGCGCACCGGCAAGCCGACCTGGCTGACGAACAGTCGCTGTAGCTGGCTCATGGACAAATGAGCGGTGTCGGCGACCGCATGCGCGGCTACTTTGTTTGCCAGGGATGCATCGATGGTGGCGATGGCGCGGTCGATTCGTGGGTCGGTCAGAACGCGTCGCGAACAGTTGCGTACTGCCTGATCGAGACCTTGCAGGGACAGTTCGGCGTCCGACATTGCCTGGCCGAATGTCGGCGCATCAAAGACTAGCGGCTCGGCATACAGCGTGAACAGCGGGTCCGGCGCTTCGACAATGGCATGTCGAACGTGTGAAGGAATCAGCAGGCGAGCGGCGGTGACAGGCGTGCCGTCGAGCTCAACGGTCACCGGCCTGTCGGGTGCGAAGATCAGTTGATGGGCGTAGTGAGAGTGGGGCGCGGTGCGCCCCGACCGACCGTGGATCAGGGCATAGTCACGCCCGAGCCACAGTTGGCCAGTCCACTCGTTACCTTGGGTCATTTAAAAACCGTTGTTCTTCAACACCTGATCGACACTCGCCGCCGGGCGTTTATAGAACTTCAACAACTCACTGGCGCGATTGGTGAAGATGCCGTCGACACCGGCGTCCATGACTTTCCGGTAGTCCACCGCATCGTCGATGGTGTAGACGTGCACCAACAGGCCCTGGTCGTGGGTGTACTGGTTCATCCAGGGTTGCACCAGATCCGAGTAGCTCTGGTCGCCACCCTGGGTCAGTGCGGCGGACGGGCCGATGCCGATGGCGCCCTGGGCCTTGGCGTAGTCGACCCAATTCTGGAACTCGGCCTTGTCCTTCGGTTGCTGTTTGGCGTAGTAAGCGGCTTTATCCTTTTCGCCGGACTCGGCGAATGTCACTTTGGACTGGGGCTCGATACTGCCTTCGCCGACCCACAGCAGCAGGATCTTCGGCACCTTCGGCATCTCCTTTTGCAGCAGCTCGAGGCTGCTCCTCTCGAAGGTCTGCAGGACCACCTTGCCTTTGCCCTGGCCGACCGCCAACTCGCTTTTCGCCAGTTTCGAACCGGTCGGGCTCAGCCAGCCACGGTCCTGAAGTTTTTCCTTGAGGTCGTGTTCGATGCCGGGGAACTGCTTGGGCTCCTTGGTCTCGATGTACAGGCCGGGCTTGTGCAGGCTGTTGCCCTCGGCGATGTCGATGATTTCATCAAGGGTCAAAATCTTCAGACCCGCGAAGGCTGGACGTGCGCGATCCGGGTACGCGGCATTGAACCAGCTGCCCGCGTCCAGGGTTTTCAGTTCGGCCATGGTGAACGCATTGGCGGGGCTGTCCTTGCGCTCGGGGAATTTGCTGGCGACGTCGGTGGTGCGTTGCAGATTGTTGTCGTGCAGGGCAAACAGCACGCCATCCTTACTGCGCTGCAGATCCAGTTCCAGGTAGTCGGCGCCCAGGTCGCGGGCAGTCTTATAGGCGGCGGCGGTGGATTCCGGCGCATCGAACGACGCGCCCCGGTGGGCGATTACCGCTGGATGCGGAATGCCCAGGCGGGTGGCCAGTGCCGAGGGTGCTGGTTCGCTGGCGGCCTGTGCGTGGCCGAGGCCGAGGCCGAGCAACAGGCTCAGTAACAGGGCGCTTTTGGTAAAGGTTGCGGACATGCTCGAGATCCTTTCGCAATGAGTTGGCGGTCCCTTTTAACAAGTCATCTTTGCAGACGCTATCGCCAGACCGACAAAAAGCTGTCTAAAGCTGATTTTCGTCAGCGCTTTTGTGCGCTCGTTTGCAGTACGCTGGGGCGCTGCAATTTCCCCGGCAGAGGGAAACGCGGGCCCTGCGTGCAAACCAACGATCACCATTGCGGGGTTTACCATGCGCATCACTTCCCAGCTCATCTGCCAGGCTGCCGACCAACTCAAAGGTTTTGTCGGCCTCAACCGCAAGACCGGCCACTACATCGTGCGTTTCAGCGAAGACTCGTTTGGCATGGACGTGGCGGACGACGGCATCATCCCGACCAGCGAATTCGTCTGGGCCGAGGGCCCCGAGCAGACCATGACGCTCAAGCGCGAATTGATTCAGTTGCTGCTGGACCAGAACATCGATGACCGGATCAACATCACCGAGCCGTTGCGGGTGTACATGAACCGGCGGGAAGTGCCGGAGATTTCGGCGGTTCGTTGTCTGGTTAAGGGTTGAGTTTTTGTACTGACCGTTCTGGCCCCATCGCGAGCAGGCTCACTCCTACAGTGGATCTTTGTCGTGCACAAATGTTGTGACCGACCGGGATCAAAATGTGGGAGCGAGCCTGCTCGCGATGGCGATCTGAAAAACACTACATCACTCACTGGTTAAACCCGTAGGCCCGCTCAACCCGACACACCCGCGTATGACACCGCCCATACCAGGTCGAGCGCCCACGCTCGCGAATCGCACTGTGCTCAGGATGATGTTTCCACGCCAGAATCGCCGCTTCACTGGCCCAGTACGACACGGTTATTCCCAACCCATCCTCGCCCCGCGCCGACTCCACACCGAGAAACCCCGGCTGTTCACGGGCCAGTTCCAGCATTCGTGCAGCCGCCTCGGCGTAACCCTGGTCACCCTCGGTGCGCAGTGAGGTAAAAATCACCGCGTAATAGGGCGCAGTTGGCGTATCGGCGATCATGCCGAGCGCCCCGCACAGGCTTCGACAAAGGCGCCAACCAGCGGCGGCAAGACGCCCTTGAGCGCCGCCCGCTCGGGCTGGAACAAGGTCGCGACAAAGAACGGATGACCGCTGAGCTCGACCGCCCGTACTCCGTGTTCAGAATCGTGGCCGACGGCGTGAAGTTCGCGCTTGAGCAGCTCCCCTTCGAACTGCGGATTCACACCATAACGACAGCGATAGCCTTCACGAATCTCGGCGCTTTCGTACGCCTGGGCAATCAACGAGCCTTCACGTAAATGAATGGTATCGACCGCTTCCACCAGCGCGCACGACAGCGGTGTCAGCAGTGCTCGTGCCGCATCGGGATTTGTCTCGCCATGTTCGGCATCCGACCAGCCCAGCACGTTGCGCGCATATTCCAGCACCGCGTGTTGAAAACCACCGCAGGTGCCGAGGAAAGGTCGCCGTTGTTCGCGGGCAAAACGAATCGCTTTTAATGCACCGTCCGTGCTCCGGTAAGGGCTGGCCGGTACGCACCAGAAGCCATCGAATGTATGCAGCGGTGCATCGGCGTGGATTTCATCGGTGGCCAGCCATTGCCATTGCAGGTTCAGGCCAGAGTGTTCAGCGGTCATTTCGAGGGCGATGGGAATGGCCTGGTGGGCGGTGACTTGCGGGTCGTGGTCGCCGATCAGGGCGATGCGAATCGGGCGGGTTTCCATGTGGGGCCTCTGCACTTGTTGATTGCCGGTGCCCACTATAAATTGGCGTTCACGCACTCAATATTGGCGTTTTCCCAAGTGATCAATGCAGCGACGCACTATCGGCTCGACTACCCGGACCTGGCCCTGATCCTCGCGCTGGTGCGCGGCGGCTCTCTGTCCCGGGCCGCGCAACTGCTCAAGGTGGATGTCTCGACGGTGTTTCGAGCGGTGCGCCGGCTGGAGGCTGCCCTGGGCCAGCAACTGTTCGAAAAAAGCCGCGCCGGTTACCTGCCCACCACCCTGGCGCAGTCCCTGGCGGAACAGGCTGAGCGCGCTGAGCAGGCTTTGGAGGCGGCGCGCATCGGTGTGGAGCAGGGCGGTGACGTGATCAGCGGCATCGTGCGCCTGACCTGTACCGATTCAGTCCTGCAAGGTTTGCTGTTGCCGGCGCTGGCGCAGTTCATGCCGAATTATCCGGCGCTGACCCTTGAACTCAGCACGTCCAATGATTTTGCCAACCTCAGCCGTCGGGATGCCGATATCGCCCTGCGCCTGACTCGCACGCCACCGGAGCATCTGGTGGGACGGCGGCTGGCGGAGATTTCATACCGCGTGTGTGCCAGCGAGCGATACCTGCAGTCGGTCAATAGCACTGACCTGGCCGCATTGACCTGGATCGCCCCGGATGACTTCCTGCCGGATCACCCGACCGTTACCTGGCGTCGCCAGGCCTTGCCGGGGGTAACGCTGGGCTATCGCTGCAACAGCATGTTGTCGGTGACCGAACTGGTCAGGGCGGGGTTGGGCGTGGCGGCGTTGCCGGACTTTTTGATCGGCGACGGATTGCAGCCGCTGAGCGAACCACTGCACGGATTCGACACCGCGCTGTGGCTGCTGACTCGTCCCGACTGCCGCGCCTTGCGCTCGGTGGTCACCTTGTTCGATGAGTTGGGGCGGGCGCTGAAACTGCCGTGAAAACCTTTAGGCCTTAGGCTCATCCTTGCGCACCAGGTGTTGGTGCATTTCCGTGGTCAGGTTTTCGATGCGCTCGGTGAGGGTCTTGGTCATCTCCGTGAGACGGGTGTTCTGCTCAAGCAGCTCCAGCAATTGCGCAGTGTTTTTCGCAGCTTCCGCCTGCCGCTCACTGTTGGCGGTCGCCAGCGCTTCGCGGTGCTGCGCATCGGCATCGGATTGGGCTTTGTCCCGGGCTGCCTGACGCGTCTGGGCCAACAGAATCAATGGCGCGGCATAGGCCGATTGCAGGCTGAAAGCCAGGTTGAGCAGGATGAACGGGTACGCATCGAAGTGGGTGAACCCCGACAGGTTGAGGCACACCCAGATCACCACGATCAGCGTTTGTGCACCGAGAAAAGTCGGTGTGCCGAAGAACCGCGCAAAGGCTTCGGCGCGCAAGGCAAACTTGTCATTGCCGAATGTTGGCGCGAGGTGGGCATGGGGACGATGGAAACGCAGGTGATCGACGTGGGCGGTGGTTTCGTGGCGGGTGGTCATGATGCCCTCTGTCTGGCGCTGGGACTGAAGCTCACTATAGCCTCAGCGCCAGTTTCATTCTGAAACACATCGCGTCGTTTAAATCAGAGCCATCGATCCTTCGACACTGCTGTCGACCTTGTCATTTATTGCAACTGATAGCAGGCCAGAAACATGTCCAGCGCGGACTCGGCCACCTGGTGTTGTTCTTCGGCTGACAAGCTGGGTTGCCCCATGGAAATCTGTGGCCAGAATGCAAAAGACTTGAGCAGGCCATGGATCTGTTGGGCGGCGAATTCGGGAGCCACGGCCTTCAATCGGCCATCCGTTTGAGCGGCCCGAATCCATACTGTCAGCCCTTCTTCGCGTTCGCCCATTCGCGCCACCATATCCTGCGCCCGCTCCGGGGAATGAATCGTCGCCGCTATCGCCACCCGCGCCAGGTCGAGAAAATTGTCATCGCCCAACATTTGCAGCTTGGCCATCAGCAACCCGCGCAATTGCTCGCGCAACGGCAGGTCGGGGCTGTAGGTCGCTTCCTGTTCTGCCGTCACCCGGATCCATAACTGATTGAGGATCTCGGCGAACAACTCTTCCTTGCTGGGAAAGTGGTTGTACACCGTGCGCTTCGACACACCGGCAGTGGCAGCAATCTTGTCCATGCTGGTGATCTCGAAACCGTTTTCACGGAATTCGTTGATCGCGGCTTGAATGATCGCTTGGCGTTTTCGGTCGGTGAGGCGCTGAGGAGCTGTCATAAATACGCTTCGGCAGGGGAGAAGGGTGGAATTACACTCAGCAGTTTACTTGTCATCGACTTTGATGCAACCTAGAAACTACACTGTGCAGTGTAATGTTTTGTTAACCCTGCCCAGCAAAAATAGAAAGTCCGGCTGATGCGTGCGTGCTTTGGCCATTTATCGTCCCAAAACGGAAAGTCGCGTGATGCGCGGTTTTTCTGGAGTCATTTAGTCATGGCCAATTCAAACTCCCCGGTGGACAACGCCTCCACACCTGAAGCATCCCGACAGGCTCAAGGGCAGTATCAAAACTTCACGCCGGTTCAACGTTTAAGCTTTGGCAAAACCATGGGCATCCTGTGGAGCGTGCTGTTCCACAAGCCGCAAAACACCCGCCCGAGTGCGCCCGTCCCGGTGCAAGCCCTGACTCAAGCCGCGCTGATCGCAGCGCCGAACCACAGTGTCTATCGCCTGGGCCACTCCACGGTGCTGCTCAAGCTGCGCGACAAGTTCTGGATCACCGACCCGGTCTTCGCCGAGCGTGCCTCGCCCGTGCAATGGGCCGGACCCAAGCGTTTTCACCAGCCACCGATCAGCCTGGAAGAATTGCCACCGATTGAAGCGGTGATCCTGTCCCACGACCACTACGACCACCTGGATCATCAGGCCGTGCTCAAGCTTGCGGACAAGACCAAACATTTCCTGACCCCACTGGGCGTAGGCGACACCCTGATCAAGTGGGGTATCGACGCCAGCAAAGTCCGTCAATTGGATTGGTGGCAAGGCACGGAAGTCGATGGCATCCAGTTCATCGCCACCCCGTCGCAACACTTTTCCGGCCGTGGCCTGTTCGACAGCAACAGCACCCTCTGGGCCTCGTGGGTGATGATCGATGGCGACACACGCCTCTTCTTCAGCGGCGACAGCGGCTACTTCGACGGCTTCAAACGCATCGGCGAACAATACGGCCCCTTCGACCTGACCCTGATGGAAACCGGTGCCTACAACGTCGACTGGCCGCACGTGCACATGCAACCCGAACAAACCCTGCAAGCCCACCTCGACCTCAAGGGCCGTTGGCTACTGCCGATCCACAACGGCACCTTCGACCTGTCGATGCACGCCTGGTACGAACCCTTCGACCGCATCCTGGCCCTGGCCTGGGAACGCAACGTGTCGATCACCACACCGCAGATGGGCGAGGCGTTCAACTTGATGCATCCGCAGCGTGGTGGGGCGTGGTGGCTGGCGGTGGAAGGGGAGAGTGAGCGGGTGGTCGCTCATAACGCGTAGAGCAATTAGCTGAGTTGTAGAGCTCAGCTAAAAACCACGTCAATTCGGCCTTCTTTGCGTGAGCGCGGGGCCGACTTGACCACGATTTGCACATCACGCCCGAGAAGTAACAGGCAATCCATCATCTTGGCCTCACTTATCCCACGAAACTTTCCGCGCAACATTTCGGAAAGCTTGGGCTGTGACAGACCTAAAATTTCGGACGCCTGAACCTGGGTCAAATGGCGAGCCTTGATGATTTCGCCTATTTTTGCGGCCAATTGGGATTTGACTCGCATTTCATTGGCGTTCGGTGTCCCGAGGTCTTCGTAGACGTTGCCACTGCTTTCTTCGATTTCAATCATGTCCTGATCCTTTTGCGTGTTCCTGCGCCGCTTGAAGTCTCTTCCTGATCAAATCGATGTCGCACTGCGCGGTTTTGATTCCTGTGGTCGACTTTTTCTGAAAACAGTGCAGAACATAGACAGCATTGCCAAAACGAACGGTATAAACGGCGCGATAGGTGTTCGTATCGAAGTCCTCAATCAACTCAAGGACTCCGGCACCACCAAAGCCTTTTAGTGGTTTTGCATCTAGGTGCTTCTTGTTGCTTTGGGCCAGATCAAGCGCGTGGCCAAAAACGTCCTGTACATCTGCGGGCATCTGCTTGAGATCTTTTTTGCTGCTGCTAACCCACAGGAGTGGCTTCCTTGTACTCATGCGAAAATATACCTAAATGGGGATAATCGTCAATCGATGAGTTGGCTCACTCCACCATCGCAAAATCCGCCCGCCCAACCGGATTCGGCGTCGACCCTCTCACATTCATCCCTCGACCCGGCGCAAACCCCGGGAAGAACACCAACCCCTCCGACTCGAACCGATAGGCCAGAGCCAGGCGCGTGACATCCAGCACCTCCTGTCGCGCCTCGAAGCGTTGAATGGCCTCCGCCGAAACCCGGGATTCCCGCGACAGCTCTTGCACACTCCAGCCCAGCATCGCTCGGGCCTGGGCGCAGTGGGCCGGGGTGAATTGGAAGAGGGCGATACGTTCCAGGGTGATTTTCATCGCTTGAGAGGCCATGGTGTTCTCCGGGCTCGAGAGTGTTGGTCAAAATATACTGTGTTTTTGTACAGTTGTTTTGGGCCCGGATCAAATTCATTTTTTAATTTTTCTTTTCAGCCAGACGAACGGTAACTGTCTCGGTGCGAGGGGAAACTGTCGAAGTCGCCAGCGAATCACCACTCGATTCCGGGGTTGGTAAAGGCGGTTTTTTTCGCAAGAATAGCGCTTCACACTGTTCAGGTTTTCACGCAGGAGAATCTCATGCCGATCCTCGAAAGCGACTGGAAGAAGTTCAAGGAGCTGCGCAAGATTGCGCTCGACCGTTTCTGCCTAGGTGTTCTTGCCGATGCCAAGGCGATTGCGCAACATGATGCGTTGTCGGCTCATGCTCGCTACGGGATGCTTTACGGCATGATCCATGATCGAAACAAGGACATGGCCCAGGCGTTTGACTACAACAGCCAATCCCGTTCAAGTGCGCTCCGGGGCTTGTGGCTGATGGTCATGCATGACTTGCTGACCGAGGCAGAGTTATCGGTTCTCAGCGAAGGTGCGCTGAGATACATTGCCGAGGTTGTTCGCCAGCCCTACGAACTTGAATGGGTCGATGAGATCGTCCCGCAGGACTGACCAACCTTTACCAGAGAACCAGGGATGCTGATTTTCAATTGCACCGAAGCGGCCAGTAAATTCTTCAGTCGTGTGCACAAGGGCAAAAAAATCACGAGGGTGGAAAGTCCACCATCACCCGTCATTGAAGACGATGAGCCTGATGAGTCCGCCGAACAGTGGCTGGTCCACGCCGTCACTGTTCAACGCAAACATGTGCTGTTCGCCATCCACATCCCGACTCGTTACTGCATGATCTTCGCCGATGCAAAAAAGGCCGACGTCGAGGGGTTTGTTCGACGTTTTGCTGATCGCTGGATTAGCGGTCTGATACGCCATGCAGGGCAGTTCGACATCCTTCAGTGGGTCGATGACGAGCCGATGATGGAACGTTTTCAAGAAAGCTGCGGCCAGTTCACTCTGTACCGGCGCAGCCATCGCAGCGCGCAAAAACACATCGATGAAATCGCCTGGATTTTTCAGGATGTAGCCGCTGAGCGGGGCTCTTTACCGCCTGACGAGTTTTCGGCAGAGCGCTTCGACGGCGAAATGAATGACTACCCAAGAAATAGCAAAGGCCATAAAGACTATTTCTACCCGGATTCGGAAATGATGGCTCACTGGTTACGTCGATACTGCGGCCTAGACGCAACAGGCATCCTGACTGCACTGGATCGACGCATGGAGGTGAAACGGGAGATCTGGGCATTGCAAAGGCAACTCGACGCACAATGAACCAACGCTGCGTTTCGTATTACTTGCCCGCCAACCCCGGCGCTTCCCGCACGATAAAGTGATCCAGATTCTCGATGTTGGCACTGAACACCCCGAACGTCTGCTCGGGTTTTTTCTTGCTCGGCACCTGCTTCAACTCGGGCGTCACCCCATAAAAAAAGCAGTACAACTCCCGACCACTCTCGATGGCGTGCTTGATCTCCTCCAGGAAAGCCTTGCGCTTGCGGTAGCTGTCGATGAGTTTCTTGCTCAGGTAGACATTGACCGAGTAAGGCTTCTTCTCGAACCAGACCTTTTTCTCGAAGTCGATGCGAAAGCTCTGGGTGTAGTCCTTGATCTCCTTGACCTTGCCCCAGTAAATCAGCCCCTTGTTGTCTTGCAGATACTCGATCTTCTTGAAAAACGACCCGTAAGGCGCGGTGTGCTCGCCAATCTTCAGCGGCACGCGCTTGAGCAAATCCTTGTCGTCGAAGTTCGACACGAAACACTCCACCGGATGGGCGAAGATGCTGGTCTTGTCCGGGGCCGATTCCCTGCTCGGTTGTTCGACATTGCTAGCCGCCTTAGGCGCCAATGGCTCATCCCGAACCACATCGGCAATCATCACCGGGCTGGACGACTTACGCACATACTCCCGCCGGGTCAGTAACAATTCCGACGGGAAATGTTCCTCGCGACTGTCATCCGTTTCCGCCTCATCCGCGCCCGACGCCGGCGTCTTCACGCTGACATAAGGGCAGCCCTCGACATGCCGTGTACTCGGCAAGTTCTTGAAGTGCGGCGTGCGCACGTAATTCACATTCTTGGCGTTGAACGTGCCCAACTCATTGGCTGCATCGAACGCCAGGCGACAGGCATCGTTGGGGCACTGGAAGTGTTCCCTGGCGGAGTCGAAATCCATCGTCTCGTCGAAATTCAGATCCCGAACGTCGTAGATCGACAACTTGTCGTTGAGGCTGAGGCAGTAGGCGAGGTCGAATTTCATGTCGGGTTCCAAGTCCTTTAGGTGACCAGCTTCCAGTGATGGCGCATTCGAAGCAATAGCTACACTCAGATCACCTCGATATCGCCGAGCCTGCACAGCCCATCAACGAGGGAGTGCTCCACTGTAGGAGCGGGCCTGCTCGCGATGGTCGTTAACGATTACGCGTGTTTACAGGTTAAACGCAGCGCTCTTGAGTCCATCGTCGGATCGCCGCCCGGAGCAAGCTCGCTCCTACAGTTTTTAAATGAACAGCATTACATCAACGAGGGCGGTTCATGAGCCATTCAGACGCTTCGCCCCCTCTCCCGGAACCGGGCCGCATAGCCCGCCGCGATGAACAGACCGGTTGGCGCCGCTGGCTACCGGGGCTGGGCATGCTGCGCGAATACCAACCGGCATGGTTGCGCAACGACATCGTGGCCGGCCTGGTGCTGACCACGATGCTGGTACCCGTCGGTATCGCCTATGCGGTGGCCTCGGGCGTGCCCGGCATCTATGGCCTCTACGCGACCATCGTTCCGCTGCTGGCCTATGCCTTGTTCGGCCCCAGCCGAATTCTGGTGATGGGCCCGGATTCCTCCCTGGTGACCGTCATCCTTGCTGTCATCATTCCACTCTCCGGCGGCGACCCGCAGCGTGCCGTCGCCCTGGCGGGGATGATGGCGATCGTCTCGGGAGCGGTGTGCATCTTGGCCGGTATCGCGCGTCTGGGTTTTATCACCGAGCTGCTGTCCAAACCGATCCGCTACGGCTACATGAACGGCATCGCACTGACCGTATTAATCAGCCAGTTGCCCAAGCTGTTCGGTTTTTCGATTGAACCCGACGGCCCATTGAGAAACATAGGGGCCATCGCCTCAGCGGTGATGGAAGGAAAGGTCAACTGGACCACCTTCACGGTGGGCGGGCTCACCCTGGCGGCGATCCTGCTGCTCAAACGATGGCCGCGACTGCCGGGCATCCTGATCGCCGTGGCAGGCGCGACAGTCGCCGTGGGCGTACTCGACCTGGCGACACGCGCCGGCGTGTCGGTCCTCGGTTCGCTCCCCCAAGGCTTGCCCGGTTTCGCCATCCCCTGGATCACCCGCGCCGACATCGTCCCGGTGGTGATCGGTGGTTGCGCCGTGGCACTGGTCTCGTTCGCCGACACCAGCGTGCTCTCCCGTGTCTACGCGGCGCGGACCCGAACCTACGTCAACCCGAACCAGGAAATGCTGGGCCTCGGCATCGCCAATCTCGCAGCCGGTTTCTTTCAGGGCTTCCCGATCAGCAGCAGCTCGTCACGCACACCCGTGGCCGAAGCCGCCGGAGCCAAAACCCAAATGACCGGCGTCGTCGGCGCACTGGCGGTGGCCTTGCTGCTGGTGGTGGCGCCGGACCTGCTGCAACATCTACCGTCCAGCGCCCTGGCGGCCGTCGTGATCGCCTCGGCCATTGGCCTGATCGAGATCGCCGACCTGCGCCGGATCTATCGCATCCAGCGCTGGGAGTGCGGGCTGTCGATTGTCTGTACGGTCGGCGTGGCCGTGTTCGGCGCGATCGAGGGCATCGGCCTGGCCATCGTGATTGCCGTCATCGAGTTCCTCTGGGACGGCTGGCGCCCGTACTCCGCGGTATTGGGCCGCGCCGACGGGGTCAAGGGCTACCACGACATCAAACGCTACCCCGACGCGCGCCTGATCCCCGGCCTGGTCCTGTTTCGCTGGGATGCGCCCCTGTTTTTCGCCAATGCCGAACTGTTCAGCGACCGCGTGCTGGACGCCGTGGCGGCATCACCCACGCCCGTGCGCAGACTGGTGGTCGCCGCAGGCCCCGTCACCAGTGTCGATGTGACGTCTGCCGACATGTTGGCCGAACTGGACGACGCGTTGCATGCGGCGGGTATCGAGTTGTGCATTGCCGAGATGAAGGACCCGGTGAAGGACAAACTGAAGCGGTTTGGGTTGTTTGCACGGTTGGGGGAGACGGCGTTTTTTCCAACGATTGGGACGGCTGTGGATAGTTATGTGGCGAATTATCGGGTGGATTATGTGGAGGGGGATGAAGGCGGGAAGGTGGGGCGTTGAGCCTGGCTGGCAGCCCTTGCACCGATTTGGCAGACAAACACCTTACTGTGGCGAGGGAGCTTGCTCCCGCGGGGCTGCGAAGCGGCCCCAACTCAGCAAACGCGATCAATCAGACGGAGCACGTAACTTGCTGGGCGACTGCTCCGCAGCCGAGCGGGACGGTGCGGCGATCCGACAAGCTCCCTCGCCACAAAATCCAGCTTGTCTGACTATTCGGGAATCAATCGCCCAACCTTTTCATAAAGCAACGCTGTGAACTCTTCCCGATCACTCGAATGATGACAACGCCGATGACAGTTCGGGCATAGCGCTACAGCATTGCTCGGACGGTCTGAGCCTTCCTGTGCCAAATGCTTAACGTGGTGAACCTCAAGAAACGGAGTGCCCGACTTTTCAAACGGAGCAGGGTTGCCACAGCCTTCGCATTTACCTTCAGCCTGCTGGCGAACCCACGCTCTCACTTCCGGATCGCGAACGTACGACTTTCCGCTGGACTGAGTTTGCTCTGGTTTCTTAATCCCTTTTGGCTCGGCTTTAATCGGTTGTCGCTCAAGTTTTGCAGCTCGCTGCTCCAGCGTCGCCTCGTCCGCTGTCGGGGCGAAGTCTTCGGGAGTCAAAGGGCCTGGAGCATTGAGTGCTTCACGAATGCTCTTCGCAACATTGGCGCCGACATTTTTGGCGGGTTTGTAGCCCTCGATGCGGTCTCGCCCGAGTTCAACCAACACGGTAGAAATGTTCTGCATCCGAAACTCAACCGAACCTTTGGTTCGGCCAGCCAAAGCACCCTCGCGCAGGACGCGATTTTCATGAGCCTTGTTGACCGCCTGACCGTTCTGCTCGCGAGACAGCATGCTGAGATAGGCATCGACCGCAGCCTGAATCTCTACCTCACTCCAATCGCCGTTGCTCTTTTCCGTATCCATACAATCGCCGAGGGTTAATTACCCTCGGACGATACTGAGTGGCCACTACGAATGTCTACGAAAATTCCTACAAAAAGAAGGGAAGGTTCTCGCAAACGGTCCTACAAGAAGCAGGTCACCTAACCTATCGAATGCTTCGACGACTGAAATACTTGCACAACCTTCCGCCACCAAGGTTTAACGACCGGCGCCCGCTGTTGCGTGTGATCGAGCAACAGGTAAGGCATATCCCGCAACCGAATCCAGCCTTCATCCTGCCAGTGCAGCAGGCTCAGCGACATTTCTGGCCAATCCAACAAGCTCAGCATCGGCCGATCCGAATTGTCCGACTGCTCCGCATCACGTAAGGCCGGCACCACTTGATGAGTGACCCACTCACGCAGTAATCGATTTCCAGGCGCGTAGTGATAAACCAACAGCGCATAAACACCGGACTCACTGAGCATCAGCTGCTTTTCCGGTTGCCGGTAATACTCAATCCACAACGAGCGGTGCTGGTCTTTGTCTAGTTTGTTGACCATGCGTTCACTTAGATGGACACCCATCAAGCGGCCGATATCGCGGGCGCAGAACCATGGTTGGTTTTCCAGGAGGAGGGCATGTAGAGGGAGGTTGTGGCGGGTGAAGACTGTTGCAGAAAGGAGATCAGACATGACCGATCTCCATGGTTTGGAGAGTGACGAGAAGGTTGTGTTCAGGCATATCCATTACCTCTACGTTTGGACTTTGGCGGGCCTGACCCCAACGTAGAGTGGACATAAGAAGCTCCAACGAGCAAAAGCCTCACACAGCCGTACGATAGGTCACCAAGGGTGACTGCTCGTCTATGCAATTGGCTAGCTTTCTACGTTGGGCGTTTCTTAGGCACCTGCAGTAGAGCTTAGGGCTGCTTGGAATGGTCCTCAATACAGATGGTGCTGGAATACATGTAGGAGATTTAGCTACTACCGAGATTGCGAGTAAGAGTTTTCCTACCTCATAAAAAAGCCCCGATCAGATCGGGGCTTTTTGGTTTTCGATTCGTCGATTCAGTTCGTCAAATCGCGGCTAGCTTGGAAATCAATCCCAGCTCAAAGCCCCACCAGTCTGATACTCAATAACCCTCGTCTCAAAGAAGTTCTTCTCTTTCTTCAAGTCCATGATCTCGCTCATCCAAGGGAACGGGTTAGTCGTCCCTGGATACTCTTCTTTAAGACCAATCTGCGACAGGCGACGGTTAGCGATGAACTTCAGGTAGTCCTCCATCATCGCAGCATTCATGCCCAATACCCCACGAGGCATGGTGTCACGCGCGTATTCGATCTCCAGCTGAGTACCTTGCAGAATCATCTGCGAAGCTTCTTCCTTCATCTCGGCATCCCACAAATGCGGGTTTTCGATTTTGATCTGGTTGATCACGTCGATGCCGAAGTTCAGGTGCATGGATTCGTCGCGCAGGATGTATTGGAACTGCTCGGCGACGCCGGTCATTTTGTTGCGGCGGCCCATGGAGAGGATCTGGGTGAAGCCGCAGTAGAAGAAGATGCCTTCCAGAACGCAGTAGTAGGCGATCAGGTTGCGCAGCAGTTCTTTGTCGGTTTCGACGGTGCCGGTTTCGAACTTCGGATCGGAGATCGAGCGGGTGTACTTCAGGCCCCAGGTGGCTTTTTTCGCGACCGATGGGATCTCGTGGTACATGTTGAAGATTTCGCCTTCATCCATGGCCAGCGATTCGATGCAGTACTGGTAGGCGTGGGTGTGGATCGCCTCTTCGAAGGCCTGGCGCAGGATGTACTGGCGGCATTCCGGGTTGGTGATCAGGCGGTACACGGCCAGGACCAGGTTGTTGGCAACCAGGGAGTCGGCGGTGGAGAAGAAGCCGAGGTTGCGCATCACGATGCGGCGCTCGTCGTCGGTCAGGCCTTCCGGGTTTTTCCAGAGGGCGATGTCGGCGGTCATGTTGACTTCTTGCGGCATCCAGTGGTTTGCGCAGCCGTCCAGGTACTTCTGCCAGGTCCAGTCGTACTTGAAGGGTACGAGTTGGTTGAGGTCGGCGCGGCAGTTGATCATGCGCTTTTCGTCAACGGCGACACGGGCGGAGGCGCCTTCGAGTTCGGCGAGGCCTTCGGCGACGTCGAGGGAATCCAGGGCGGCTTTGGCGCGGGCAACGGCGGCGGAGTCAGAAGCGGTCACGGCACGGGCTTCCAGGGCGGCGGCACCGCCGGCGCTGTCGAGACGGTCCATGTTGGCTTCGGTGGCATGGCCAGCGTTGGCGCTCTTGACTGCTACTTCCGTGTCTTCTTTGTCGAATTCGTCCCAGCTCAGCATGACGTGTCGTCTCCTGCGTGAGGGCCAGTGTGCCCGTGTGAAATTGGATAGGTCGGTTTTTCACACGGCCTTACTGGCCGCGTTGGATCTAAAGGAATCGTTTTTTGCGGCAGCTATACGCAGGCATCAAACAGAATTTTGTACGGGGTTCCGAGAGCCACTGATGGGCGCAGCAAGCGTTGATCGCTTGTGCGGGGCTTCAGACTGGCTTTTCGTCCCTGTAAGGGAATATTGCAGGCCCGTTTAAGGCCGCATTATAGGGAAGTTTTGCGTGCTGTGGTGCGGCGAAATGGCTCACGGATCGGTCGACGGGGGCCGTTTTTCGGTTGGAGTGAGGGTTTACAGGGCTTTGAAGGGCGTTGGCGGGGGAAGATTTTTTTTCCTGATTTTTTGCCCCGGATTATTTTTGCTCAAGAAATGACCAGAAAAGGCTTTTTTCACTACATCTTGTGTTTCGGTGGGGTTTTCTCAGGCTCCAGACACAACTAAGCCCGACCGAAGTCGGGCTGTGAAGTCACGCTGGTGGATCAGCTCAGGCGAGCGGCACCGACGTGGTCTGCACCATCGGCGGCAAGGCGGGCGGCACCGGTGTGGTCAGCGCCGTCGGAGGCGAGTTTGCCTGCGCCAATGTGATCGGCACCATCGGCGGCGAGACGGGCGGCGCCAGTGTGGTCAGAGCCGTCGGAAGCGACAGCGGCTTCAGTGGTGTAAGCAGCCGAGCCGGTGCGGTCGTAACCATCGGCGGCGAAGGTGTTGGCAGCCAGTACGGAGAGGGTCAGGGCGAGGATCAGTTGGGTTTTCATGGTTGTTGCTCCAGTTTTGTAAGCGTTGTTTGTCTTGGGTTGAAATGAATACTACGCCAATGAATTCGATTAAAAAGCGCAAATAAATGCTTAAAATAATCGATTTAATCGATCATTAAGGTTCGGCGTTTCATCTACCTGATCGCGGCGGGTGGGTCGAACCTTTCAGGGGAGGGGTGAAGCAGGAGATCAGCCGTTGGAGCAGCCGTTGCCCATCATGCTGTAGCGCAGGATGTGCCGTTGGCCGTGGGAGTCTTCGTATTCCATTTTCATCGGCACAACTTCACACACATTCGGCGCTTCGCTCATGGAGATCACTTTGGCGATGTCCAGATGGGTGGAGTAGGTGTATTCCTCTATTGCTGGTTGTTGCTGCGCGACATCAGTTGGGACCTCGTTTGCCATGGCGGTTGCGCACAGACTGCTGAGGGCCAGAACCAATAAAGCTTTCATTTGAAATTTACCTTTTAGAGGTCGAAAGGGGGCACGCAATCTTTTTGGGATTGCGTGTGGAGCTTCAGTACCAGGGTGTTTGATTAACTGCCTTCGTGGGGGCTGCAACTGGGTTAATCAGGTTGCCTTGTTGGCGTGGCTGATTTTAGGTGGGCGCGCCTCGTCCATATAGCCGTGGTTTTGATAAACACTTTTGACAGATCCTGTAACAATCCCCGAATAACGTTGTAGGAGCGAGCTTGCTCGCGATGAGCCGGAGAGCACTGCGGGGTGTCAGGTTGGGCGCGTTATCGTTGGCGACCATCGCGAGCGGGCTCGCTCCTACAGGTGTCGTGCGATGTTTAGTAGGGGGTTTTCACGACAATTTGTAGGGGCTTGTTACTACCATCGTCGAATGGTTCTATAGGCCCGGCCCGGCTAAAACGTGGTCATACAAAAACAACTATTCCACCGAGGTAAGAAAGATGAGTGCGGCTTCCCTGTATCCCGTTCGTCCCGAGGTTCTGGCTAACACGCTGACCGACGAGGCGACCTACAAGGCGATGTACCAGCAGTCGGTCGTCAACCCCGACGGCTTCTGGCGCGAGCAAGCCAAGCGCCTCGACTGGATCAAGCCTTTCACCACGGTGAAGCAGACTTCCTTCGACGATCACCACGTCGACATCAAATGGTTCGCCGACGGCACCCTGAACGTTTCCTACAACTGCCTCGACCGTCATCTGGCCGAGCGCGGCGATCAGGTCGCGATTATCTGGGAGGGTGATGACCCTGCCGAAAGCCGCCACATCACTTACCGCGAACTGCACGAGCAAGTGTGCAAGTTCGCCAACGCCCTGCGTGGTCAGGACGTGCACCGCGGCGACGTGGTGACTATCTATATGCCGATGATCCCCGAAGCCGTGGTCGCCATGCTGGCCTGTACCCGGATCGGCGCGATTCACTCGGTGGTGTTCGGCGGGTTCTCGCCGGAAGCCCTGGCCGGTCGCATCATCGACTGCAAATCCAAAGTGGTGATCACGGCCGACGAAGGCATTCGTGCCGGCAAGAAGATCCCGCTCAAGGCCAACGTCGACGACGCCCTGACCAACCCGGAAACCAGCAGCATCCAGAAAGTCATCGTGTGCCAGCGCACCGGTGGCGACATCAAGTGGAACCAGCATCGCGACATCTGGTTCGAGGACCTGATGAAAGTGGCGGGCACCGTGTGCGCGCCGAAAGAAATGGGTGCTGAAGAGGCGCTGTTCATCCTTTACACCTCGGGTTCCACCGGCAAGCCGAAGGGCGTGCAGCACACCACCGGCGGTTACTTGTTGTATGCAGCCATGACTCACGAGCGCGTGTTCGACTACCGCCCGGGCGAAATCTACTGGTGCACCGCCGACGTCGGTTGGGTCACCGGCCACAGTTATATCGTCTACGGCCCGCTGGCCAACGGCGCGACCACGCTGCTGTTCGAAGGCGTGCCGAACTACCCGGACATCACCCGGGTGGCGAAGATCGTCGACAAGCACAAGGTCAACATCCTCTACACCGCGCCGACCGCGATCCGCGCCATGATGGCCTCGGGCACCGCCGCTGTTGAAGGCGCGGATGGCAGCAGCCTGCGCCTGTTGGGTTCGGTGGGCGAGCCGATCAACCCGGAAGCCTGGGACTGGTACTACAAGAATGTCGGCAAGTCCCGTTGCCCGATCGTCGACACCTGGTGGCAGACCGAAACCGGCGGCAACATGATGAGCCCACTACCGGGTGCTCACGCGCTCAAGCCAGGCTCTGCGGCGCGTCCGTTCTTCGGCGTGGTGCCGGCACTGGTGGATAACCTGGGCAACATCGTCGAAGGCGAGGCCGAGGGCAACCTGGTGATTCTCGATTCGTGGCCGGGCCAGGCGCGCACGCTGTTTGGCGACCATGACCGCTTCGTCGACACCTACTTCAAGACCTTCCGTGGCATGTACTTCACCGGTGACGGTGCGCGTCGTGACGCGGACGGTTACTACTGGATCACCGGTCGCGTGGACGACGTGCTCAACGTGTCCGGCCACCGCATGGGCACCGCCGAGATCGAAAGTGCGATGGTCGCTCACCCGAAAGTCGCCGAAGCGGCGGTGGTCGGTGTGCCGCACGACATCAAGGGGCAGGGCATCTATGTCTATGTCACCCTTAAAAACGGCGAAGAGCCGAACGAGCAGTTGCGCCTGGAACTGAAAAACTGGGTGCGCAAGGAGATCGGCCCGATTGCTTCGCCGGATGTCATCCAGTGGGCGCCAGGGCTGCCGAAGACTCGCTCGGGCAAGATCATGCGCCGGATTCTGCGCAAGATTGCGACGGCTGAATATGATGGGTTGGGTGATATCTCCACCCTGGCTGATCCGAGTGTGGTGCAGCATTTGATTGATACGCACAAGACGATGAATGTCGCGTAAGCGGCAGCTCTGAGTCACTGAAAGCCCCGTCAGGTGTTGAGCCTGGCGGGGCTTTTTTGTGCCTGGGGGGGGGGTTGGTTGGGCTGGCCTCATCGCTAGCAGGCTAGCTCCCACAGGGGAATTGGGGGGGATGAAAGTTATGGGCACGACACAAAACCATTGTGGGAGCTAGCCTGCTAGCGATGGCGGTCTGTCAGGCAGCAATTAAACGCGGGCCAATAAATATCGGCTTCAGCCGCAGGACAATTCCTACTGTTACCTACATTCTTTCAGGTTACTGAATGTGTAACCGCATCGCGCCAATACGGGGCATTGGGAAACGCCGGGGGGTAAATCCGGGCCTGAAATGCGCCTCAAAAAAATAAGCCACTACACTGCGCTTGCCGGATTAGAAGGGTTTGCCAATAATAGGCCCGCAATTTGCAATATAGATCGGTTCAATGTCTTTTGCTCTTGCATGATTTTGCAGGGCTGTCAACGCGCTAAAACGACTTTCTCAGTGCTTCTGTAATTAGTTGTCGCATTGAAGAAATATCGGCCTCGGGCCTGTCGTTAGAATGCCGATCACTCGCTCGTCGTTGCTCGTGTTGAATTTCAACACCCGCTTCCCAGGACGTAGCACTGCTTTCTGGTTCCACTCACTCGCATATTGGGCTGTCGCTCACTCTGCCGTTTTTGCCCTTTACCGATGGAGTCCCAAGATGAAGAAACTCGTGCTGCTTGGCGCCCTGGCACTGTCCGTGCTGTCCATGCCAACCTTCGCCGATGATAAACCTCTGAAAATCGGTATCGAGGCGGCTTACCCTCCGTTCGCGTCCAAGGCTCCGGACGGCAGCATCGTTGGTTTCGACTACGACATCGGCAATGCATTGTGTGAAGAGATGAAGGTTAAGTGCGTGTGGGTCGAGCAAGAGTTCGACGGCCTGATCCCGGCACTGAAAGTGCGCAAGATCGACGCGATCCTGTCGTCCATGTCGATCACCGAAGATCGCAAGAAGTCCGTGGACTTCACCAACAAGTACTACAACACCCCGGCTCGCCTGGTCATGAAGGCCGGCACTCAGGTCAGCGAAGGCCTGACCGAGCTCAAGGGCAAGAACATCGGCGTGCAGCGTGGTTCGATCCACGAGCGTTTCGCCCGCGAAGTCCTGGCCCCGCTGGGTGCCGAGATCAAGCCTTACGGTTCGCAGAACGAAATTTACCTCGACGTGGCCGCCGGCCGCCTCGACGGCACCGTGGCAGACGCTACGCTTCTGGATGACGGTTTCCTGAAAACCGACGCCGGTAAAGGTTTCGCCTTCGTCGGCCCTGCGTTCACCGACGTAAAATACTTCGGCGACGGCGTAGGCATCGCGGTGCGCAAAGGCGACAAGGAAGATCTGGACAAGCTCAACAACGCTATCGCCGCTATTCGTGCGAACGGCAAGTACCAGCAAATCCAGGACAAGTACTTCGCCTTCGATATCTACGGCAAGTAATACGTCCCAGCGACAAGTCCGAAATGGCGCAAGCAACAGGATCTCTGAGGTTTGCGCCATTTTTTCATCCCAACTTTCGAGGACCTGAATCATGTTGAAAGGCTACGGGGCTGTCATCCTCGATGGCGCTTGGCTGACGCTTCAGCTCGCCTTGTCGTCCATGGCCATGGCCATCGTTCTGGGTCTGATCGGCGTGGCACTGCGTCTGTCGCCGGTGCGCTGGCTGGCCTGGCTGGGCGACCTGTATTCCACGGTGATCCGCGGTATTCCCGACCTGGTGCTGATCCTGCTGATTTTCTACGGCGGCCAGGACCTGCTCAACCGCGTCGCACCGCTGCTCGGCTTTGACGAGTACATCGACCTGAACCCGTTGGCCGCCGGTATCGGCACCCTGGGCTTCATCTTCGGTGCGTACCTGTCGGAAACCTTCCGTGGCGCCTTCATGGCGATCCCCAAGGGCCAGGCTGAAGCCGGCATGGCTTACGGCATGAGCAGTTTCCAGGTGTTCTTCCGGGTGTTGGTGCCACAGATGATTCGTCTGGCGATTCCGGGTTTCACCAACAACTGGCTGGTATTGACCAAGGCTACCGCGCTGATTTCGGTGGTGGGTCTGCAAGACATGATGTTCAAGGCCAAGCAGGCGGCCGATGCCACCCGCGAGCCTTTCACCTTCTTCCTCGCAGTGGCGGCGATGTACCTGGTGATCACCAGTGTGTCGTTGCTGGCATTGCGTCACCTTGAGAAGCGCTACTCGGTAGGCGTAAGGGCGGCTGATCTATGATCTTCGACTACAACGTCATTTGGGAGGCCTTGCCGCTGTACCTCGGCGGCCTGGTGACCACCCTCAAACTGCTCGCGCTGTCGCTGTTCTTCGGCTTGCTGTGCGCCTTGCCGCTGGGCTTGATGCGCGTCTCGAAGAACTCGGTCGTCAACATGTCGGCCTGGCTCTACACCTACGTGATCCGCGGCACGCCGATGCTGGTGCAGTTGTTCCTGATCTACTACGGTCTGGCGCAGTTCGAAGCGGTACGTGAAAGCTTCCTCTGGCCGTGGCTGTCCAGCGCAACGTTCTGTGCGTGCCTGGCGTTCGCGATCAACACCAGCGCCTACACCGCCGAAATCATCGCCGGCAGCCTGCGCGCCACGCCGAACGGTGAGATCGAAGCGGCCAAGGCCATGGGCATGTCGCGGGTCAAGATGTACAAGCGCATCCTGCTGCCGTCGGCCTTGCGCCGGGCGCTGCCGCAGTACAGCAACGAAGTGATCATGATGCTGCAGACCACCAGTCTGGCGTCCATCGTGACCCTGATCGACATCACCGGTGCCGCGCGCACGGTCAACGCCCAGTTCTACCTGCCGTTCGAGGCGTACATCACCGCCGGCGTGTTCTACCTGTGCCTGACCTTTATCCTGGTGAAACTGTTCAAGATGGCCGAGCGCCGCTGGCTGGGCTACCTGGCCCCGCGCAAGCACTGAATACCACTGACTGACTGTTTTTGTGAGAACCGACAGCATGTACAAACTTGAAGTCCAAGACCTGCATAAACGCTATGGCAGTCACGAAGTGCTCAAGGGCGTGTCCCTGAAAGCGGCAGCCGGCGATGTGATCAGCATCATCGGTTCCAGTGGCTCCGGCAAAAGTACTTTCCTGCGCTGTATCAACCTGCTGGAGCAGCCGCACGCGGGCAAGATCCTGCTCAACAACGAAGAGTTGAAGCTGGTGGCGAACAAGGACGGCGCGCTGAAGGCGGCCGACCCGAAACAGCTGCAACGCATGCGTTCACGCCTGTCGATGGTGTTCCAGCATTTCAATCTGTGGTCGCACATGACCGCGCTGGAAAACATCATGGAAGCGCCGGTGCATGTGCTGGGCATGTCCAAGGCTGAAGCGCGCGAGAAAGCCGAACACTACCTGAACAAGGTGGGCGTGGCTCATCGCAAAGACGCGTATCCGGGACACATGTCCGGTGGCGAGCAGCAGCGTGTGGCGATTGCCCGTGCGCTGGCGATGGAACCTGAGGTGATGCTGTTCGACGAGCCCACTTCCGCACTCGACCCGGAGCTGGTCGGCGATGTGTTGAAAGTCATGCAGGCCCTGGCCCAGGAAGGCCGGACCATGGTCGTGGTGACGCACGAAATGGGCTTCGCCCGCGAAGTGTCGAACCAGTTGGTGTTCCTGCACAAAGGTGTGGTCGAAGAAAGCGGCAACCCGCGCGAAGTGCTGGTGAACCCGCAATCGGAGCGTTTGCAGCAATTCCTGTCCGGTAGCTTGAAGTAATCAGGACTGCCGTTGTGCACCGGGATAGTGCATGCTTCGCAATTTAGAGGCCGGCCCCGATCCCTTGTGGGAGCGAGCCTGCTCGCGAATGCGGTGTGACATTCAACACAGATGTCGACTGATCCACCGCTTTCGCGAGCAGGCTCGCTCCCACATTTAGATCTCTGTTGGTTTTGAGATTTGCGTTCATTTACGGGCTAGCATTGGCCCATGCCTTCATCACTGTTCTCCGCTTCGGATTGCCCACCATGACTGCCCATCGAATTGGTTTCCTGATTTGGCCCAGCACTAAAGCACTGACGCTTGCGCTGGCTGAGGAGGCCTTGCGTGTTGCCCAGCGTGTGCATCCGGACGTGGTTTACGAGTTGTCGTTCCTGCAGGTCGAGCCGCCGGCCGAAAGCGCCTGGCAATTGCCGGGTGAAGCGTGGACCGGCAAACTCGAAAACTTCCAGAAACTGTTCCTGCTCGCGGACGAGCCGCCGACCGTATTGGCGCCGGCGCTCAGCAGTGCGCTCAAGCAACTGGTGCGTTCCGGTTGCGTGATCGGCGGTCTGTCGGCCGGTGTTTATCCGTTGGCGCAACTCGGTTTGCTCGACGGTTATCGCGCTGCCGTGCACTGGCGCTGGCAGGACGATTTCGCCGAGCGCTTTCCGAAGGTCATCGCCACCAGTCATCTGTTCGATTGGGATCGCGATCGCCTGACCGCGTGCGGCGGCCTGTCGGTGCTCGACCTGTTGCTGGCCGTACTGGCTCGCGACCATGGGGCGGAACTGGCCGGTGCGGTATCCGAAGAACTGGTGGTCGAGCGCATCCGCGAGGGCGGCGAACGCCAGCGTATTCCGTTGCAGAACCGCCTCGGTTCCAGCCATCCGAAGCTCACACAAGCCGTATTGCTGATGGAAGCCAACATCGAAGAGCCCCTGACCACCGACGAAATCGCCCAGCACGTGTGCGTGTCCCGTCGGCAACTGGAGCGCATTTTCAAGCAATACCTCAACCGTGTGCCGAGCCAGTATTACCTGGAACTGCGCCTGAACAAGGCTCGGCAGATGTTGATGCAAACCAGCAAGTCGATCATCCAGATCGGCTTGTCCTGTGGCTTCTCCTCGGGGCCGCACTTTTCCAGCGCCTATCGCAATTTCTTCGGTGCCACGCCGCGGGAAGATCGCAACCAGCGGCGCAGCAGCAGCCCGTTCGAATTGTCATCGGTGCCGTCGGAGCGCGGTTGATCCGCGCCTGATCCCGATCAATCTTCCGGTTCGGACGCCTCGGAAGTCGACATCTCCAATTCTGCCCGTTCGATCACTTCCTGAACTCCGAAGTCGACGCTGGTCAGCCTGAAATACTCGAGCAGGATTTGCAGGCTTTCTTCAGAGAACGGATTACCCCGCAGGCTGATGCTTTCGGCGACCTCCAGCGGCAGTTCGAGGAGGTCGGCGGGTATCTGGCTGATCGCGTTGTCGCTCAGGTCCACGGATTCCAGGCTCTTGAGTTGCAACAGTCCGGCGGGTAGTTCGGTGAGCCCGCAGTTGTCCAGTTGCAGGGTCGCCAGGTCTGTCATCTGGCTGATATCCGGAGCCAGTCCCAGCGGATTGTTTCTCAAGTCGATGAATTCCAGGCGGGCCATCTCCGCCAGGTTCAGGGCCGACTGCGGGGTCAGGGTGACGTTGCAGTCCAGGAGATTGAGCGACTTCAAATCGCTCATCCGGAAAATCGCCTCCGGGATATCGCCCAGCCTGAAGTCGTTGATAACGAGGGTCTTGAGTTTGGGGAAGCTCTCCAGGAACCCCGTGACACCTGTGGTCAGGCCGCTCTCGCTGCTCAGGTAAACCATGGAAACATGGCTGAAATCTGCGCTAAGTATCGGCAGGCTACCGGTAATCCGCGTCTCCAGACTCAGGTCATAAGTAGTCGCTTGCAGCGTATCGTTGAAATCATCCGGATCGGTTTCCCGGCGCCAGCAGCGTAGTACGGACTCTCTGAATGCGTCCCGCGTCGAATGTTCGATCAGCAGTTGCTGGGCAGTGAACGGTTGATTGCTGTGAGGGTGGACGGCTGGAATATTGCCGGTCCAGGCTGACAGGTCGTTTTCAAGGGTGGTGAGTTCGGCTTCCAGGCGGGTCAATGTGATTCGCCCCTCGTCCAGTGTGCCGGGTAACAGGAACACGAATTTGCTGGCAACCTCACGGTCCAGCATGGGGTACAGCGCTTGCACGCGGTGGATGTCTCCTTCTTCGGCGTAGATACCGAAGTCCTGACGGGTCTGCTGGAAGTGCTGTTTGTGGCGTTCACGGGTTGCGCTTGAAAGTGGATTGTTGCCCAGGTTGATATCTCCCTGGGTGCTGCGCTGCAATGTGAACAGGGTGTCGGGTACCTCCTTGATCTGGTTGTCATGGAGCAGGGCGGTGCGCAGGCGCGGACGAGTCAACAAGTCGCGCGGAAGTTCAGTGATGCCTGTCTGCGATAAATCGATGTAATTCAAATCGGGCATGCTGCCGATATCAGGTGTCAGGCCCAAGGGGTTTTTGAACAAGTTCAGAAAAGTCAACTGATGCAGGCCGGCAAGTGCGGTCTGGCTTTCGGGGCTGAGGGTAATCGCGCAATTGCTCAGAACGAGTTCTTCGAGTTGCAACGAGGAAACGGTGTCGGGCAAGCGGCCAAGGTTGAAATCGCGCAGTTTCAGGATGCGTAAACCTGTAAAACTGCGCAGAAACTCCTGCACGCCTCGCGTGGCACTACTGCCATCCAGGGTCAGCATGGTGACGCCGCTGAATTCGGCGTCCAGTGTCGGCAATTGGCCGATGATCGGTTGGGAAAAGTTGAAGTCGACCGTTTCAAAAGCGGTCTCGGGGAGGGTCCATTGCTGGCGCCAACACTCGGCCAGACGGGTAGTGAATTGACGGCGGACCTGCTGTTGCGCAGCGAATTGCTCGGGCGTGATTCCGATTTGCGTGTCTGGAATGAACAGTGGAATTTGATTGCGCCAGGACGAAAGTGTCTCCAGGAGTTGCGCGTGTTGAGTCATGAGCCGACTCAGCTCTGCTCGCAGCCCGTTGGGGTGTTGCTGCAAGCGTTCGACGAAGGCGTCGAGTTCTTCGGCGGATAGATGGGGAAACAGTGTCTGCGCCCGAGTTTGCAAGGTGGGTGTGTTGCCTGGGATTCGACGATACCCGTCACTGCCACCGAGCAAGCGCATCACCTTTGGGTCGTAGGTGGGTTTGAGGTTGGGGTGTTGAATCAGCAGCGCGCGCAATGCATCACGGTTCAAGGCGTGCTGACGAATCAACTGTTTGAGCCGTTCACCTTCACCGATATGAAGATTCAGGGCGGTACGTTCGCTGTCCGGCATGGCCTGTAGCAGGCAGGTGTAAAGCGAGCCCATGCCGCTGAGTTCTTCGCCATCATGATCGAACGGCTGATACGAGCCTTCTTCATTGAGCACCAGTACTTTGCGGTCGGGCGCTTCGACGCTGCCAAGGCTGTCAATGAGGAGACCCTCATGGGAGTACTGGCGGATTTCCAACCGTAGCTGTCCCGTCCAGCCTGGCAGTTTTTCCAGGGTGTGCAAGGCCAGCCGGTCGGTGTCGAGGTTGTTCTCGGTCGATGGCAAATCAAGCCCCTCGTAGGCGCGTGTCACGCGCACTTGCAAGCGGGCCTCCCGGCTCAGCTCGGCTAATCGAGGGGGGACGGTTGCGTTTTTCAACTGCTGCAGTTCCAGGTCGCTTGCTGTGTCCACAATTGCTTGTGCAACGCTGCGTGGCAGTCCGGGCTCGGCATCCATGACCACTTGTACAGCTGCGCGAGCGCCACCTTCGAGTCTGCGGTAACGCTGGTCGAACAGGCGTTGCCGTTTCTTTTCGGCAAGTTGCGAGAGTATCTGGCGCAACCGCTGCGTCCGGTTTTCCAGGCTCGGGGAGGGGTGGCCGAATTCTTCACCCATCAACGTTCTGGCTTCGCTGTCCGACAGGGTCAGGAGAAAGGTTTTCAGCACGTCGCCATCGGTGAGGCGGGCGGTATCGATTTGCACCACGGGCACATCGCGCGCCGGGCTTTGCCAAAGGGTTTGCGCATTGTCGTCGATCAGTCGCAGGCCTTTGTCTGCTGGCCAGTAGCCGTTTTCATTAAGCAGTTCCAGCTGTGTCACGGGATCCGCCTTGAGGAAATGTTCCGGCTGGTCGCTGCCGATCTGATCGATAAAGGCTTGTATGTCCTGATCGATCCCGAAGCGTACGAGTGTGTCGGCCAATAGCGGCGGCACCTGCCCGGCATTCACGTGCATCTTGCGCAGGACATCTTCGTGGCTGCCGCTGATGTCGAGGATGCGCTCGCGGGTGCTGGCTGGAAACCGCTGCATGTCCGGACCGACACGGTGCAATACGGTGGCCTGGTTCCAGCTCAACGGCTGGTCGAGTTCGGTTTGCCAGGCACCGCTGCCGTTGTGTCGCAGTTGTGGTTTGTAGGCGTCAGGGCGGGTGGGGTGGTCGATGCGGTATTTGCCGGTTAGCGGATCCTTGCTCACGGCGTAGTGTTTGGTTTCCAGGGGCAGCAGGGTTTGGCCTTGATGCGGGTGCAGCCCCAGCTCATCCGGTTTTGCATCCTTGGGTAACACCGCGGGGTGTTCATAGGTGGTCAGGTCGGGCTGCCAGTAGCGGGTGTCGCCATCAGGCCGTTTTACCGAATTGAAGCGGTCGATGAATTCAACGATCTCCCGAGGCAATACCGAGCGAAATTCCCCGGCTGCGATCGCGCCACCTGCGGCAAAGGTTCCCAGTTGCACCACGGACTCCACCACACCCATCAGGTGCCCGAAGGCCTCGCGACTCTGCCCTTCGGCCCAGTCGACCACGCTTTCGAAGGTTTCGTCGAGCAACTGGTAGGCCATGTAGCCCAGCATCAGTTCGCCGAGAAACGGCACGAATGGCAGCGCGACGAACGCGGCGATGTTCAGCAGCGCCGAGGCGATTTCCGTGAAGGAATCCCACAGCGCCCAGCGGGCTTTCTGGTCGACCGTTGCAGTGGACACCGCGATCACCCGCGCATCGTTGAGGATCTTGTCGAGCTTGCTTTGGTAGAGGTGAGTCCACAGTTCTGTTGTGACAGGCGTTGCCACGATCTGCAGATCCGCACGGGGGTTGGGTTGTTCCCGCCAGGTCGGACGAGAATCGCCTGGCTGGACCGGTTGCCAGGTGATCGGGGCAAGCAGGTTGTTCAACTGAGCGAAAAAGTGGCCGCGATCCTCATGGTTAATGAAGCGGCTGAAAAACTGTTGATAGGCGGGGTCGCGAAGGCGCTGGCCCAGTTCCTCGGCGAAGGCTGCGGACGATGGGTATTCCTTGATCGGCTGTTCGGGGTCGCCCGGTATATAAGCCACCACGCGAACCACTTCCCGGGCGCGCTCCAGGTCCGGGGCAAACAGCAGGATGCCGGTCAGGCGCGCGTTGAGGATCGTCAGGTCATGACAGCGCCATGGCTGCCTGTGCAGGCGCAGATGCGGCAGGTTGTCGAGCAGACCGAGAATCAGGCTGTGGGTGTCGTTGCCCAGGTTTTTTTGCATCTGTGCCAGGTGCAATGCAGCGGTGATTGCGGATTTCTGGCTGTCGCGGATTTTTCCTTGCAGGACCGCCGCGACCACCGGGTTGCTGATGCCCAGATTGTCTTCCAGATAGGTTTTATAGCGCTGGCCAATGTCCAGCTCCCGGCACATACCGGTAAATACCGTCACAGGCATTTTTTTCAGGATCTGCGGCAAGGTCAGGAATTGCCCGTCGGAAGACGGTGCTGTGATGTACGTCGAGGCAGGCTCGAAGGCATCGACGCGGGTCTCGGCAGTTTCGAAATTGTGCAGTGCGGCGTCCAGCAGCGATACCGTCCAGATGCGCGCAGCGCCCGACTTCAGTCGTAACCACGGCAGGTGATCAGGTAGGTAGAGGCGCAAAAACGTTTCGCGCACATTCAGATCCAGGCCGAAGCGGCGCTTGATTTCGGCCTTGAGCAGCGGTTCGGCGAAATCCGCGGGGTTTTGCAGGTTGGCCAGCGCCTTGTCGACCTGGTTCTGGCTGGCGACCTGTCGGGCGATCAGCCTGGTGAGTTCCGTGTGGTGATGTTTCGACGCAGTCTTTAGTCCGGCGGGCAGAGCGGGGGTGATGTTGCGTAGCGCCTTGCGTCTGTGGGGGGCCGCCTGGCGGAGCCAGGAGGGGATGACATTCTGCAGGTGCTGGAAGTGAGCGTCGGGTCTGAAAGCGTCGGAGGCAACAGTGGCAGTAGATTCGGTAGTCATGGGGGCAGTGGCCGTTGGCTTTGAAAGACCACTAGGAAAACCCGCGAATCTGGACGCTGTGCGGTACATATTTACCGCACTCCGACCATTGCCATGGGTTACAACGCAGCAAGCCTGCCTCAAACGCCCGTCGCCAGTTAAACTGCGCCTTTGCGACCCTATATGTCGCATTGCCGTAAACCCGGGAAAATCCGGGGTTTGCGCTATAAGAAGTTGTCGCTTGGCGGCAAGGCCGGGCTGAAAACTGTCCTTACAATCCTCACCAAGCTCGCCAGTTTCAGGCGAGTGTTTTCTCTTCAGGAGACTCCGATGTCCGTTGAGCACGCTGCGGTACAACGCGCCGATTTCGATCAGGTAATGGTTCCCAACTATGCGCCTGCCGCATTCATTCCTGTGCGTGGCGCCGGTTCCCGCGTTTGGGACCAGTCCGGCCGCGAGCTGATCGACTTCGCCGGCGGGATTGCCGTCAACGTATTGGGTCACGCGCATCCGGCGCTGGTCGGTGCCTTGACCGAGCAGGCGAACAAGCTGTGGCACGTGTCCAACGTGTTCACCAATGAGCCGGCCCTGCGCCTGGCGCATAAACTGGTCGACGCCACCTTTGCCGACCGCGCCTTCTTCTGCAACTCCGGCGCCGAAGCCAACGAGGCCGCTTTCAAGTTGGCCCGTCGCGTCGGCTTCGACCGTTTCGGCAGCGAGAAGTACGAAATCATTGCGGCGCTCAACAGTTTCCACGGCCGTACCCTGTTCACCGTGAACGTCGGCGGTCAGTCGAAGTACTCCGACGGTTTCGGTCCGAAAATCACCGGCATCACCCATGTGCCGTACAACGATCTGGCTGCACTGAAAGCTGCCATTTCCGACAAGACTTGCGCTGTGGTGCTGGAACCGATCCAGGGCGAAAGCGGTGTGATCCCGGCTGAACTCGAATACCTGCAAGGTGCCCGCGAGCTTTGCACCGCGCACAACGCGCTGCTGATTTTCGACGAAGTGCAAACCGGCATGGGCCGTACCGGCCATCTGTTCGCCTACCAGCATTACGGCGTGATCCCGGACATCCTGACCAGCGCCAAGAGCCTGGGCGGCGGTTTCCCGATAGCGGCGATGCTGACCACCGAAGACCTGGCCAAGCACCTGGTCGTCGGCACCCACGGCACCACTTACGGCGGCAACCCGCTGGCGTGCGCTGTCGCGGAAGCTGTGATCGACGTGATCAACACCCCTGAAGTGCTGGCCGGCGTCAACGCCAAGCACGACAAGTTCAAGGCCCGCCTTGAGCAGATCGGCGAGAAGTACGGGCTGTTCACCAAGGTCCGCGGCATGGGCCTGTTGATCGGTTGCGTGCTGAGCGATGCCTGGAAAGGCAAGGCCAAGGACATCTTCAATGCCGCTGAGCAAGAAGGCCTGATGGTCCTGCAAGCCGGCCCGGACGTGGTGCGTTTCGCCCCGAGCCTGGTGGTGGAAGACGCCGATATCGATGCCGGTCTGGACCGATTCGAACGTGCCGCGGCAAAACTGACGCAAGCCTGATAGACCCTTCGACGCCTGCAAGTCAGGCGTCGAACCGAATTTTTTATGCCGGCCCCGCTTTTCTGTAGGAGCGAGCCTGCTCGCGATGGTGTGTCAGGCGACATCATTGTTGCTGATCCACCATCGCGAGCAGGCTCGCTCCTACAAGGGGCCGGCTTATTTTCCTCAAAAGAGTTAAGAGAAAGGAGTGACACCATGCTGGTGATGCGCCCCGCGCAAATGGCTGATCTGGGCGAGGTACAGCGTCTGGCTGCGGACAGTCCGATTGGTGTCACTTCCTTGCCGGATGACGTTGAACGCCTGAGCGACAAGATCGCCGCAAGCGAAGCCTCGTTCGCCGCCGAAGTGAGTTTCAACGGTGAAGAAAGCTATTTCTTCGTCCTTGAAGACTCTGCCACCGGCAAGCTGGTCGGTTGCTCGGCCATCGTGGCATCGGCCGGTTACTCCGAGCCGTTCTACAGCTTTCGCAACGAAACCTTCGTGCACGCCTCCCGCGAGCTGAAGATTCACAACAAGATCCACGTGCTCTCCCAGTGCCACGACCTGACCGGCAACAGCTTGCTGACCAGCTTCTATGTGCAGCGCGAGCTGGTGGGTTCGCCGTGGTCGGAGCTCAACTCCCGTGGCCGCTTGTTGTTCGTGGCCAGCCATCCGGAGCGTTTTGCCGATTCCGTGGTGACCGAAATCGTCGGTTACAGCGATGAAAACGGCGACTCGCCATTCTGGGATGCCATCGGTCGCAACTTCTTCGACCTCAACTACGCCGAAGCCGAGCGGCTGTGCGGGCTGAAAAGCCGTACGTTCCTCGCCGAACTGATGCCGCATTACCCGATCTACGTGCCATTGCTGCCGGACTCCGCGCAAGAAGCCATGGGCCAGGTACACCCGCGGGCGCAGATCACCTTCGACATCCTGATGCGCGAAGGCTTCGAGACCGATCACTACATCGACATCTTCGACGGCGGCCCGACCCTGCATGCCCGTGTTTCGGGGATCCGTTCGATCGCCCAGAGCCGTGTGGTGCCGGTGAAGATCGGCGAGCCGGTCAAAGGCGTCGGTCGCCAGTATCTGGTGGCCAATGCCCAGTTGCAGGATTACCGCGCGGTCATGCTCGAACTCGATTACGCACCAGGCAAACCAGTGACCCTGGACCTGGAAGCGGCCGAAGCCCTGGGCGTCGGCGAGGGTGCCAGCGTGCGCCTGGTGGCGGTTTAACGCCTGCCCGGCCTGATTGCTTGTTTAGACAGCAGCGAAGTTTCACGGGTGGCGCAAGCGGCCCGTTTGAGGAGATAGCATGATCGTTCGTCCCGTACGCAGCAGCGATTTACCCGCTCTGATCGACCTGGCCCGCAGCACCGGCACCGGCCTGACCACCTTGCCGGCCAACGAAGAGCGGCTGGCCCATCGGGTCGGCTGGGCCGAGAAGACCTTTCGCGGCGAAGCCGGGCGGGGCGATGCGGACTACCTGTTCGTGCTCGAAGATGACGACGGTCGCGTGGTGGGTATTTCCGCCATCGCCGGCGCCGTCGGCCTGCGTGAGCCCTGGTACAATTTCCGGGTCGGTCTGACGGTCAGCGCTTCGCAAGAGCTGAACATCTATCGCGAAATCCCGACGCTGTTCCTGGCCAACGACCTGACTGGCAACTCCGAGCTGTGCTCGCTGTTCCTGCACGCCGATTACCGCAGCGGCCTCAACGGTCGCATGCTGTCCAAGGCGCGGATGCTGTTCATCGCCGAGTTCCCGCAGCTGTTCGGCAACAAGATCATTGCCGAAATGCGTGGTGTTTCCGACGAGGCCGGGCGTTCGCCGTTCTGGGAAAGCCTGGGTCGGCACTTCTTCAAGATGGAATTCAGCCAGGCCGACTACCTGACCGGCGTGGGCAACAAGGCGTTCATCGCCGAACTGATGCCGAAATTCCCGCTGTACACCTGCTTCCTGTCGCCGGATGCGCGCAACGTGATCGGGCAGGTTCACCCGGACACCGAGCCGGCGCTGGCCATGCTCAAGAGCGAAGGTTTCAGCTACCAGGGTTACGTCGACATTTTCGACGCCGGCCCGGCGATCGAGTGCGAAACCGGCAAGATCCGCGCCGTGCGTGACAGCCAGGCGCTGGTGCTGGCCGTCGGCACGCCGGGTGACGACGCCACGCCATTCATCATCCACAACCGCAAGCGCGAGGACTGCCGTATCACTGCTGCGCCGGCACGTCTGGCCGCCGGCACCCTGGTGGTCGATCCGCAGACCGCCAAACGTCTTCAACTCAACGCTGGCGACCAAGTACGCGCCGTGGCGTTGTCCGCAGCTCGGGAGTCGAAATAATGAAGTCGCTTTACATCGCAGGTGAATGGCTGGCAGGTGGGGGTGAAGCCTTCGAGTCGCTGAACCCGGTGACCCAGCAGGTGCTGTGGTCCGGCGTTGGCGCCACCGCCGCTCAGGTCGAGTCGGCTGTGCAAGCGGCGCGTCAGGCGTTCCCTGGCTGGGCCCGACGCACCCTGGAAGAGCGTATTTCGGTGCTGGAAGCCTTTGCCGCTGCGCTGAAGAATCACGCTGACGAACTGGCTCATACCATCGGCGAAGAAACCGGCAAACCCCTGTGGGAAGCGGCGACCGAAGTCACCAGCATGGTCAACAAGATTGCCATCTCGGTGCAGAGCTACCGCGAGCGTACCGGCGAAAAGAGCGGCCCGCTGGGCGATGCCACCGCTGTGCTGCGCCACAAGCCACACGGTGTGGTGGCGGTATTTGGTCCTTACAACTTCCCGGGTCACCTGCCGAACGGCCACATCGTGCCGGCACTGCTGGCGGGTAACAGCGTACTGTTCAAGCCAAGCGAACTGACACCGAAAGTCGCTGAGCTGACGGTCAAGTGCTGGGTCGAGGCGGGTCTGCCGGCTGGCGTGTTGAACCTGCTGCAAGGCGCTCGTGAAACCGGCATCGCCCTGGCGGCGAACCCGGGTATCGACGGGCTGTTCTTCACCGGCTCCAGCCGCACCGGCAATCACCTGCACCAGCAATTCGCCGGTCGTCCGGACAAGATCCTTGCGCTGGAGATGGGCGGCAACAACCCGCTGGTGGTCGATCAGGTCGCCGACCTCGATGCCGCGGTGTACACCATCATTCAGTCGGCGTTCATCTCCGCCGGCCAGCGTTGCACCTGTGCCCGTCGCTTGCTGGTGCCACAAGGTGCCTGGGGCGACTCGTTGCTGGCGCGCCTGGTGGCGGTCAGCGCGACTATCGAAGTCGGTGCCTTCGATCAGCAACCGGCGCCGTTCATGGGCTCGGTGGTTTCCCTTGGCGCTGCGAAAGCGTTGATGGATGCTCAGGAGCACCTGCTGGCCAATGGCGCCGTGGTGCTGCTGGAAATGACTCAGCCTCAGGCTCAATCGGCCTTGCTGACCCCGGGTATCCTGGACGTGTCTGCCGTTGCCGATCGTCCTGACGAAGAACTGTTCGGCCCGTTGCTGCAGGTGATCCGCTACGCTGATTTTGCAGCGGCGATCGTTGAAGCCAACGACACCGCCTATGGCCTGGCGGCTGGCCTGCTGTCGGACTCCGAGGCGCGTTACCAGCAATTCTGGCTGGAAAGCCGTGCCGGTATCGTCAACTGGAACAAGCAACTGACCGGTGCCGCAAGCAGCGCGCCATTCGGTGGCGTCGGCGCCTCGGGCAACCACCGCGCCAGCGCCTACTACGCGGCGGATTACTGCGCGTACCCGGTGGCCTCGCTGGAAACGCCGAGCCTGGTGATGCCAGCAGCCTTGACGCCTGGCGTGAAAATGGCGTGATGCCCATCGCCAGCAGGCTGGCTCCCACAGGTTCGGTGGTGTTCACACACTCTGTGTACGACACAAACCCTGTAGGAGCCAGCCTGCTGGCGATGGCCGCGCCTCGGTCTCAAATCTAGTTACTGAAGCCTATAACAACAGATTCTCGTGGAGCCTCGCTGATGAAATCCTATGAAGTCAATTTTGACGGTCTAGTGGGGCCGACCCATAACTACGGCGGCCTGTCCTACGGCAACGTCGCGTCCCAGAGCAACAGCCAGCAGTCTTCCAACCCCAAGGAAGCGGCGCTGCAAGGCCTGGCAAAGATGAAAGCGTTGATGGAGATGGGTTTCCAGCAAGGCGTTCTGGCACCGCAAGAGCGCCCGGATGTGGCCGCACTGCGTCGCCTGGGCTTTGGCGGCACCGACGCTCAGGTGATCGAGCGCGCGGCCAAAGACGCGATGCCGCTGCTGGTGGCCAGTTGCTCGGCCTCGAGCATGTGGGTGGCCAACGCCGCCACCGTCAGCCCGAGCGCCGACACCGCTGATGGCCGCGTGCATTTCACCGCCGCCAACCTCAACTGCAAATACCACCGCAGCATCGAACACCCGACCACCAGCCGCGTGCTGGGTGCGATGTTCGCTGACCAGAAACACTTCGCCCACCACGCCGCCTTGCCGGCCGTGGCGCAGTTCGGTGACGAAGGCGCGGCCAACCACACGCGTTTCTGCCGTGAATACGGCGGAGCCGGTGTCGAGTTCTTCGTGTTCGGTCGCAGCGCGTTCGACACCCGCTACCCGGCACCGCAGAAGTACCCGGCGCGCCAGACCCTCGAAGCGTCCCAGGCCGTAGCCCGTTTGCACGGCTTGAGCGATGACGGCGTGGTCTACGCCCAGCAGAACCCGTCGGTGATCGACCAGGGCGTGTTCCACAACGACGTGATCGCCGTGGGTAATGGCGAAGTGCTGTTCTATCACGAGGACGCGTTCCTCGAGACCGAGAAGATGCTCGCTGAATTGCAGAGCAAACTCGCCAAAGTCGGTGGGAAATTTCAGTCTGTCTGTGTTCCGCGTTCCGCTGTCAGCGTGGAAGACGCGGTTCGTTCCTACCTGTTCAATAGCCAGCTGCTGTCGCGTCCTGATGGCTCCATGCTGTTGATCGTGCCGGAAGAATGCCGTGGCAACGAGCGTGTCTGGCAATACCTGCAGGGTTTGACCAGCTCCGGCGGCCTGATCCGCGAAGTGAAAGTCTTCGATCTCAAGCAAAGCATGCAGAACGGCGGTGGCCCGGCTTGCCTGAGGTTGCGCGTCGCGCTCAACGAAACCGAACTGGCGGCGGTCAATCCAGGGGTTATCATGACGGCACCGTTGTACGGCACACTGACCGAATGGGTCGAGAAGCACTACCGCGACCGCATGACCGAAAACGATCTGGCGGACCCGCAATTGCTGCTTGAGTGCCGGACGGCACTGGATGAACTGACGCAAATCCTTAAACTGGGCGCGGTTTATCCATTCCAGATCAATTGATCGACGGCGCGCCGCCCTGTATGGCAGCGCGCTGCTTCATCTCAAACGAGAGCGTAAAGACATGAGCGATACCCTGCAGCTGATCCTTGAAGACACCGACGGCACGCAACTGGAGACTTCCTGCACCCGCGTCGCGGTCATGTGGCAAGGCAAAGAGCTGTGGATCCAGCAGGACGGCCGCGGCCAACTGTTGATCGGCGTGGACGTCGAAGAAGGCGACGCCGAATACGCCAATCTGCTGCTGCGCCCATTGGCGACTAATCTGGTAAGTCTGCAACTGGAGATGGAACCCGCTGACCTCGGTGACGACGAGGAACACGTCCACGGCCCGGACTGCAACCACGATCACTAAGGAAGCCGCTCTATGCTCGCCCTCGGCAAACTGCTTGAACTGACCCTCGCCGGCCGTGAACCGGCGGAGAAGACTCAACTGACTGTCGAAGGCGTGCGCATGCGCTGGTTGAGCGAAGGTGCGCTGGAAGTCCGGCCACCTGAAGCGCGTGACAATGGCCTGGACCTGCTGCTGTCGGCGGGAATCCACGGCAACGAAACAGCGCCGATCGAGTTGCTCGATCGCCTGTTGCACGACATTGCCCGCGGCGACTTGAAGCCGCGCGCACGTATTCTGTTCCTGTTCGGCAACCCGGAAGCGATTCGCAAAGGTGAGCGTTTCGTCGAGCAGGACGTCAATCGGCTGTTCAATGGCCGTCACGAACAAAGCAGCGGTTCCGAAGCCCTGCGCGCCTGTGAGCTGGAGCGTTTGGCTGCCAGCTTCTTCAGCCTGCCGGATCGTCAGCGCCTGCATTACGACCTGCACACGGCGATTCGCGGCTCGAAAATCGAGCAGTTCGCCCTGTATCCGTGGAAGGAAGATCGCCAGCATTCGCGTCAGGAACTGGCGCGCCTGCGTGCTGCCGGCATGGAAGCTGTGTTGTTGCAGAACAAGCCTTCCATCGTGTTCAGCGCCTACACCTACGACAAACTGGGGGCCGAGGCCTTCACTCTGGAGTTGGGCAAGGCACGGCCTTTCGGGCAGAACGACGGGGTCAATGTTTCCCTGCTGGAAAACCGTCTCAAGCAAATCATCGAAGGCACCGAGCCGGAACTGACTGAAGCGGCACTGGACGGTTTGCAGCTGTACAGCGTGGCGCGGGAAATCATCAAGCACAGCGACAGCTTCCGCCTGAACCTGCCGGCGGATATCGAGAACTTTTCGGAACTGGAAGTGGGTTACCTGCTGGCGGAAGACATCGCCAACACCCGCTGGATCATCGAGGAGGAGGGCGCCCGAATCATCTTCCCGAACCCCAGGGTGAAGAATGGTTTGCGTGCCGGCATCCTGGTCGTGCCGACGACCGACGAAAACCTGGCCTGAATTCAGCGTAGAACCCATGTAGGAGCGAGCCTGCTCGCGATAGCGGTGTATCAGTCAGCATAAATGTCGACTGACAGTCCGCCATCGCGAGCAGGCTCGCTCCTACAGGTTTTGCGGTGATTATACGGCTAGCGCACGCGGTTCACTGCGACGCAGCGAACGGATCTTCATCAGCGTATCCGCACAGGTCTTCGCCGCTTCCTGACCTTTGTGCAGGAAATGCTCGAAGAAGAACTTCTGGTGTTCTTCACCGGCATGGAAGTGGTGCGGGGTCAGGGACACCGAGAACACCGGCACTTCGGTTTCCAGTTGCACCTGCATCAGGCCGCTGACCACTGACTGGGCGACGAACTCGTGACGGTAGATGCCGCCGTCCACCACCAAGGCTGCCGCGACGATGCCGGCATAACGACCGGTCCTGGCCAGCAACTTGGCGTGCAGGGGCATTTCAAAGGCGCCGCCGACTTCGAAGAAATCGATGTCGGACTCCTGATAACCCTGGGCAATCATTTCGGCGACGAAGCCTTTACGGCTCTGGTCGACAATATCCTTGTGCCAGCAGGCCTGGATGAACGCTACGCGCTCGCCGTGATGGTGTTTGCTTTTGCTGTCGATTGCGGTGGGTTGCATGTTCTGACTCCTGTTTGTGTGAAAAACAGGGCGTTATGAATCGAAGGGGATCTGAGGGTACGCACGCTCGCACGAATGCTGGCGGACGGCCCTTTGTTGTCAATCCCGTTCTCTCTTCATCCGGACTATGACCGTCGGCCCCGGGATCACACCGGGTCTGCTGACCTTGCCGCCAACCACCGCCGAAGCAGCGTCGTCGCCAAGCGCTCGCGGGCTATGCGCTTTGCGCGCAATTACCGCCGGTGGGGAGTTGCACCCCGCCCTGAGAACGTTTTTGCCGCCCAAATGTTTGGCGGCGCAGCGTTTTTATCACATATTTGCGGTGTGCGCATGGCCCCTTTTGGATGATTGCTATCGAGTATTTCGCTCTATTAGTGAGCATTATCCCAGCCCAAGGGTTGATTAATCGTCGCCATGCCCGCAGTAATTCCTGACTGAAAGGGATTTCCCCTGCTTACTGAGGCCAGATTCATGAGTGTTATCGATCTTCGCAGCGACACCGTCACCCAACCTTGCGCCGGCATGCTCGAGGCAATGACCAAGGCCGCCACCGGCGATGACGTGTATGGCGAAGATCCGACGGTCAATCACCTGGAAGCCGAACTGGCCAGGCGCCTGGGCTTTGCCGCGGCACTGTTCGTGCCGACCGGCACCATGAGCAACCTGCTGGGGTTGATGGCCCATTGCGATCGCGGTGACGAGTACATCGTCGGCCAGCAGGCCCACACTTATAAGTACGAAGGTGGGGGCGCGGCGGTGCTTGGCTCGATCCAGCCGCAGCCGCTGGAAGTGCAGGCCGATGGTTCGTTGGACCTGGCGCAGGTTGCGGCGGCGATCAAGCCGGACGACTTCCATTTCGCCCGCACCCGTTTGCTGGCGCTGGAAAACACCATGCAAGGCAAGGTCCTGCCCCTGGAATACCTGGCCCGGGCCCGAAACTTTACCCGCGAACACGGCTTGCAACTGCACCTGGACGGCGCTCGTTTGTACAACGCGGCAGTGAAACTGGGGGTGGATGCCCGGGAAATCACCCAGTATTTCGATTCCGTCTCGGTGTGCCTGTCCAAAGGCCTGGGCGCACCGGTCGGTTCGGTGCTGTGTGGCTCGGCGGAGCTGATCGGCAAGGCCCGGCGCCTGCGCAAGATGGTCGGTGGCGGCATGCGTCAGGCCGGGATCCTCGCGGCGGCGGGCCTGTATGCGCTGGATAACAACGTTCAGCGCCTGGCCGATGACCATGCCAACGCACAGTGGCTGGCCGAAGGTCTGCGTGGAGCGGGCTTCGAGGTTGAGCCGGTGCAGACCAACATGGTTTACGTGCAGATGGGCGACCAGGCCGAGGCCATCAAGGCCTTTGCCGCCGAGCGGGGGATCAAGCTCAGCGCCGCCGCGCGTCTGCGCATGGTCACGCACATGGACGTCAGTCGTGCGCAAATCGAGCAGGTCGTCGCGACATTCGTCGACTTTTCGCGCAAGTGATAGCGTTAGCACTCCAATTGAGTGTTTCTATCGTATAAACACGCTGTACCCCGCGCGCAGGGCCGATATAATGCGGCCCTTTGCCGTCGCTTCGTCTGTTGACGTTTCGAACAGGCCTTTGGCCGCAGCCTCCGTGGAAGAACCTAATGAAAAGCGCAGAAATCCGTGAAGCCTTCCTTCGCTTCTTCGAAGAGCAAGGCCACACCCGTGTAGCCTCCAGCTCTTTGATTCCGGGCAACGACCCAACCCTGCTGTTCACCAACGCGGGGATGAACCAGTTCAAGGACTGCTTCCTGGGCCAGGAAAAACGCGCGTACACCCGCGCGGTTTCCAGCCAGAAATGCGTGCGCGCCGGCGGCAAGCACAACGACCTGGAAAACGTCGGTTATACCGCTCGTCACCACACCTTCTTCGAAATGCTGGGTAACTTCAGCTTCGGTGATTATTTCAAGCGTGATGCCATCAGCTACGCCTGGAACTTCCTGACTTCCGACAAGTGGTTGAACCTGCCCAAGGAAAAGCTCTGGGTCACCGTCTACGCCAGCGATGACGAGGCGTACGATATCTGGACCAAGGACATCGGGGTTCCGGCCGAGCGCATGGTGCGCATCGGCGACAACAAGGGCGCGCCGTACGCCTCCGACAACTTCTGGACCATGGGCGATACCGGCCCGTGCGGTCCATGCACCGAGATTTTCTATGATCACGGCGCCGACATCTGGGGTGGCCCACCGGGCTCGCCGGAAGAAGACGGCGACCGTTACATCGAAATCTGGAACAACGTGTTCATGCAGTTCAACCGCACCGCCGATGGCGTGCTGCACCCGCTGCCAGCGCCGTCGGTGGATACCGGCATGGGCCTGGAGCGGATCAGTGCCGTGCTGCAGCACGTTCACTCGAACTATGAAATCGACCTGTTCCAGAGCCTGCTGACTGCATCGGCCAAGGCCATCGGCTGCACCAACGACGCCCAGGCTTCGCTGAAAGTCGTGGCTGACCACATCCGTTCCTGCGGTTTCCTGATTGCCGACGGCGTGCTGCCGTCCAACGAAGGTCGCGGCTACGTGCTGCGCCGGATCATCCGTCGCGCCTGCCGTCACGGTAACAAGCTGGGCGCCAAGGGCAGCTTCTTCTACCAGATCGTCGCGGCCCTGGTTGCCGAGATGGGCGAGGCGTTCCCGGAGCTGAAATCCCAGCAGGCGCACATCGAGCGCGTGCTGAAGGCCGAAGAAGAGCAATTCGCCAAGACCCTGGAGCAGGGTCTGAAGATCCTCGAGCAGGATCTGGCTGAACTCAAGGGCGACGTGGTGCCGGGCGACGTAGTGTTCAAACTCTACGACACCTACGGTTTCCCGATGGACCTGACCGGCGACATCGCTCGCGAGCGCAGCCTGACCATCGACGAAGAAGGTTTCGAGCGCGAAATGGAAGCCCAGCGCGTCCGTGCCCGTTCCGCCAGTTCCTTCGGCATGGACTACAACAGCCTGGTCAAGGTCGACGTGGCCACCGAGTTCACCGGTTACATCGCTCACAGCGGTTCCGCCAAGATCGTTGGGCTGTATAAAGATGGCCAGTCGGTCGACGTATTGAGCGAAGGCGATGAGGGCGTGATCGTTCTCGACAAGACGCCGTTCTACGCCGAGTCCGGTGGCCAGGTCGGTGATTGCGGTTACCTGCAGGCGGGCAGCGCGCGTTTCGACGTGCGTGACACCACCAAGACCGGCGGTGCATTCCTGCACCACGGTATCCTGGATTCGGGTAGCCTGATCGTCGGTACGCCGGTCGAGACCCACGTTGACGCCGAGGTGCGTCACGCCACGTCGTTGAACCACTCCGCGACTCACTTGCTGCACGCCGCATTGCGCCAGGTGCTGGGCGATCACGTTCAGCAGAAAGGCTCGTTGGTCGACAGTCAGCGCCTGCGCTTCGACTTCAGCCACTTCGAGGCCATCAAGCCTGAACAACTGAAAGCGCTGGAAGACATCGTCAACGCCGAGATTCGCAAGAATTCCGAAGTTGAAACCGAAGAAACCGATATCGAAACCGCCAAGCAGAAAGGCGCCATGGCGCTGTTCGGCGAGAAATACGGCGACAACGTGCGCGTGCTGAGCATGGGCGATTTCTCCGTCGAGCTGTGCGGCGGTATCCACGCCAACCGTACCGGCGACATCGGCTTGCTGAAAATCATCAGCGAAGGCGGTGTGGCGTCGGGTGTGCGTCGTATCGAGGCAGTCACCGGTGCGCAAGCGCTGGCTTACTTGAATGCGGCGGAAGAACAACTCAAGGAAGCGGCCAGCCTGGTCAAGGGCAGCCGCGACAACCTGATCGACAAGCTGTCGGCTGTGCTGGAGCGCAACCGTCTGCTGGAGAAGCAACTCGAGCAGTTGCAAGCCAAGGCTGCCAGTGCCGCGGGCGACGATCTGTCGGCCCAGGCGCTGGACGTCAAGGACGTGAAAGTGCTGGCCGTGCGTCTGGACGGTCAGGATGGCAAGGCGCTGCTGGCGCTGGTTGATCAACTGAAAAACAAACTCGGCCGCGCAGTGATCCTGCTCGGCAGTGTCCATGAGGAAAAGGTCGTTCTGGTTGCAGGCGTAACCAAAGACCTGACTGGCCAACTCAAAGCCGGTGATTTGATGAAGCAAGCCGCTGCGGCAGTGGGCGGGAAGGGTGGTGGTCGTCCAGACATGGCGCAAGGCGGCGGTACCGACGCTGGCGCACTGGATGCGGCCCTGGCCCTGGCCGTTCCGTTTGTAGAGCAGGGTCTATAAGGCAGTGCTTGCGGCCCGCAGTCTAGTGGCGGGCCGCAACGCTGTTTGAGTGATTATTTGGGCGCCCTTCATGGGCAGAGGCGGCTTTGAAATGGCTTTGATCGTACAGAAATTTGGAGGCACCTCGGTCGGCACCGTCGAGAGAATCGAGCAGGTCGCCGACAAGGTTAAGAAATTCCGCGACGCCGGCGATGACCTGGTGGTTGTGCTGTCTGCAATGAGCGGCGAAACCAACCGTCTGATCGATCTGGCCAAGCAAATCAGTGGCGACGGTCAACCGGTTCCGCGCGAGCTGGACGTGATCGTTTCCACCGGTGAGCAGGTGACGATTGCCCTGTTGGCCATGGCGCTGATCAAGCGCGGCGTGCCGGCGGTGTCCTACACCGGCAACCAGGTGCGGATCCTGACGGATAGCGCGCACAATAAAGCGCGTATCCTGCAGATTGATGACCAGAAGATTCGCGGTGATCTGAAGGCCGGTCGTGTGGTGGTTGTCGCCGGTTTCCAGGGCGTCGACGAGCATGGCAACATCACCACCCTCGGTCGTGGCGGTTCCGACACCACCGGCGTGGCGCTGGCTGCAGCCCTGAAGGCTGACGAATGCCAGATCTACACCGACGTCGACGGCGTCTACACCACCGACCCGCGTGTGGTGTCCGTGGCTCAGCGCCTGGACAAGATCACCTTCGAAGAGATGCTGGAAATGGCCAGCCTCGGATCCAAGGTGCTGCAGATCCGCGCGGTCGAGTTCGCCGGCAAGTACAACGTTCCGCTGCGCGTACTGCACAGCTTCAAGGAGGGTCCGGGCACCCTCATTACTATTGATGAAGAGGAAACCATGGAACAGCCGATCATTTCCGGTATCGCTTTCAACCGCGATGAAGCCAAGCTGACCATCCGTGGCGTGCCAGACATCCCGGGCGTTGCCTTCAAGATTCTCGGCCCGATCAGTGCCGCGAACATCGAAGTCGACATGATCGTGCAGAACGTTGCGCACGATAACACCACCGACTTCACCTTCACCGTGCATCGCAACGACTACCAGGCGGCGCAAGCGGTGCTGGAAAAGACCGCTGGCGAGCTGGGTGCCCGTGAAGTCGTGGGCGATACCAAGATCGCCAAGGTGTCGATCGTCGGTGTTGGCATGCGCTCTCACGCAGGCGTGGCCAGCCGCATGTTCGAGTCCCTGGCCAAAGAAAGCATCAACATCCAGATGATCTCGACTTCGGAGATCAAAGTCTCCGTAGTGATCGAAGAGAAGTACCTGGAACTGGCTGTGCGCGCTCTGCACACGGCTTTCGAACTGGACGCACCGGCCCGCCAGGGCGAGTGATGCGTTTGCCAAAAGGCGCGGTCTGACCGCGCCTTTTGTTTTTTTGAATGGCGTGGCCCTCGAGGCTGTTCTTTTGCTCGCGCTAGTCAATACTCAGGCATGTAGGGCTGCGACCGCTCCGGTTGTGGGTCGAGTGCCTTTTTTTTGCAGACTGTTGTCCCTGAAATGTAATGCGTGAGGAGAAAGGTATGCTGATTCTGACTCGTCGGTGCGCAGAAAGCCTGATTATCGGTGATGGCGAAATCACCGTGACCGTGCTCGGCGTCAAAGGAAATCAAGTGCGCATCGGTGTCAATGCCCCCAAAGAGGTGGCTGTTCACCGGGAAGAAATTTACCTGCGTATCAAGAAAGAGAAGGACGAAGAACCAAGCCATTAATTTTTATCGTTTTTTATGTTTGCAAACGGGGAAGAAGCTGGTTAATATACGCCCCGTGTTGCGGAGAGCTGGCCGAGTGGCCGAAGGCGCTCCCCTGCTAAGGGAGTACACCTCAAAAGGGTGTCGGGGGTTCGAATCCCCCGTTCTCCGCCATTATTTGCGTAGTACGTTGTAATCTGGCTTCTTCGGTAAGTTGTTGAAATTACTAGAAAAAGTGTTTGACATAGAGATTAGACGGCCTATAATGCGCGGCAACAAATGCACTCGTAGCTCAGCTGGATAGAGTACTCGGCTACGAACCGAGCGGTCACAGGTTCGAATCCTGTCGAGTGCACCATTTAAGAGTTAGTTGCAGCAATGCAGGTAACTTGGCTTCAGCCAGTTGTGGTCTGGTCTAAAAACACAAAATGCACTCGTAGCTCAGCTGGATAGAGTACTCGGCTACGAACCGAGCGGTCACAGGTTCGAATCCTGTCGAGTGCACCATACAAACAGAAAGCCCGCATTTAATGCGGGCTTTTTGCCGTCTGGAATTTGGCTTTTCCTTTCGTGCATCCCTTCCCGTCGAACTCCACGTTTGCGCTACGACCTCGCCGGGTGTCGTAGCGCTAGCTGTGATCTCTCTGCGTACTCTCCAGCGTCTTCCGTGACGTTCCTTTTCAAGGGGAGCGTCTACAATTTTCGAAGGGTGTGTGTTTTCCTTTCAGAATTCGTCGTCGCATTTTCATGGATCAGGACGATGCTCAAGATTGTTGTGCAAGCGCTTGTTTCAGCCGAGATTTTTTAACGTTTAAAACCGTCAGGCGGTGTATCATTGCGCCCGTCAGCCCCGCCGGGGCTTGTGGAATACCTCCATGGACTTACCCAGTAGTTACTCAGTACCCCGTTTCACCAATCATGAATTGACTGATTGATCCTTCCGGCGTGCCCCGCTGCTGGGAGTGGAGTTCGCCTATGTCTGAAATCGAAGTAAAGAAAACGCAGGAAAGCTTGCAGGATCGCCTGGCTCAGGTGGTTGAGCTGCTGCAGCGCCAGCGAGTTGTAGAAGACCTGACTCACCGCCAGGAAGGCCCGCATCATGACCGGGTCGAGAACCTGGTCCACCGGCAGAACCTCGTCGAGCTGCAACGCAAGCTCGATGACCTGCACTCCGCCGACGTCGCCTACATCCTTGAAGCCTTGCCGCTGGACGATCGTCTGACGCTCTGGCAACTGGTCAAGGCCGATCGCGACGGCGACATCCTTCTTGAAGTATCCGATTCGGTCCGTGAATCGCTGATCGCCGACATGGACGATCACGAGCTCCTGGCAGCCGCCAAGGACATGGATGCCGACGAACTCGCTGACCTGGCCTCCGAGCTGCCGCGAGACGTCGTCCATGAGCTCATGGAGACCCTCGACCAGCAACAACGCGAGCGCGTGCGTTCGGCACTGTCCTACGACGAGGAGCAGGTCGGTGCGCTGATGGACTTCGAGATGGTGACCATCCGCGAGGATGTCAGCCTTGAAGTGGTCTTGCGTTATCTGCGCCGTCTCAAGGAGTTGCCGGGCCACACCGACAAGCTGTTCGTGGTCGATTACGACGGCGTCCTCAAGGGCGTGTTGCCGATCAAGCGTTTGCTGGTCAACGACCCGGACAAACAGGTTTCCGAGGTGATGGCCAGCGATCCGGTGAGTTTCCACCCGGACGAAGACGCCTACGATGCCGCCCAGGCGTTCGAGCGTTACGATTTGATCTCCGCCCCCGTGGTCGACAAGAACGGCAAGCTGATCGGTCGTCTGACCATCGATGAAATGGTCGACCTGATCCGTGAAGAGAGCGAAAGCGAAGTTCTCAACATGGCGGGTCTGCGTGAAGAAGAAGACATTTTTGCGTCGGTCTGGAAATCCCTGCGCAACCGTTGGGCCTGGCTGGCGATCAACCTGATTACCGCGTTCGTGGCTTCTCGGGTGATCGGCTTGTTTGAAGGTTCGATCGAGAAACTCGTGGCGCTTGCGGCGTTGATGCCGATCGTGGCGGGAATCGGCGGTAACTCGGGTAACCAGACCATTACCATGATTGTGCGGGCCATGGCGCTGGACCAGGTGAGCACCGGCAATACCTCGCGCCTGATGCGCAAGGAATTGGCGGTAGCGCTGATCAACGGCGTGATCTGGGGCGGGGTGATTGGCCTGGTTGCCTACATGCTCTATCACAGTTGGTCATTGGGCGTGGTGATGACCGCCGCGATGACGCTCAACCTGTTGCTGGCGGCATTGATGGGGGTCTTGATTCCGATGACCCTGGCGAAGATGGGGCGCGACCCGGCGATGGGGGCCAGTGTGATGATTACTGCCGTGACCGACAGCGGAGGCTTTTTCATCTTCCTGGGGCTGGCGACAATCTTCCTGCTCTGAAGTCCTGCTTGTTGAAAACCCGCTGAATGGCGTAATGCTGTGTAGGAGCGAGCTTGCTCGCGATGGTCGCTAAAGATAACGCGTGTTTGCTGACTAAACGCAGCGCTCGCGAGTCCATCGCGAGCAAGCTCGCTCCTACAGTGATTAGCACTACGCCCGTGGCGGGTTTTTTTGTGCCCGGATTTCAGGCAAAAAAAAGCCAGCGATCAGGCTGGCTTGGGCTTTCTGGCTGAATCAGGACGCGTCGGCGGCCATTTCAGCGTCATGGGCGATCAGCGAAACCAGGGCGTTCTGCTGTCGATGGGAGAGCTGGCGGAAGCGCTGCAGCAGCTCCCGTTCGTGTAAGGAAAGCTCGGGGCTGTCCAGACGCATGCTCAACTCTTCTCCCAGTGCACCTTCCTGAATAAGACTCTGCTCAAGGCGCGCAATGATTTCGGAGTTCATGCTGCGATGATGATTGCGAGCCACCTCGGCAATGCGTTCACGCATTCCGTCTGGCAGACGTACGACGAACTTGTCAGCCGTACGGCTGGAATAAATTGCCTGTTTCAATGGGCGCATATATTTAACCGGTTAGTTCAGGGGAGCGGTTTTCGGGATTGGCCGCAGGATGTCTGGTAGGACAAGCGCTCTGGCCAAATGTTCAACCTGAATTGATAGAGGCGCGCATCATGCCTCAAAGTAGCCAGATCCTTGGCGTCAATTCTGTGACAAATATTGAACTGGATAAAGGCGTTCTGCCAGCACCAATTATCAGAAATGCGGACTGGTTTGAAAAGTTCGACCAGGCCGTATCACTTCGTGCTTTCTCCACCCGACGAAAGGTTTCCGGCGGGCAGGAAAAAGTGAACTCGATCCCTGTTCCTTACCTTTTACAGAATAGTGGCAAATGGCCGATTTACTAGGGGAGTCGCATGGAGGGGGGGAATTAAGGATGGATGGCAGGCCCTTGCAATGGGACTGCCATGTCGGGATCACCGCAGAACCGGATCAAACTTGATCTTGCGCCCGGCGATCAATGCGAGCACGAACAGCGCGCTGAATACGCCACAGGCGATCAGGGGGAGGGTGACGACCATGTCCTGGGTCAATGACAGATGAAAAATGCCGCTCAACAAGGCGAGGATGAAGAAACTCGCGGCTGATCTGGACATGCTGTACTCCTGGTGAAGGTCATTCAAAATACCAATCGTTCGGCGGATGGAGCCGGCACCAGGATGTTTTCCTGGCTGACAAAGCCGTGCCGGTCGCTTGTCGTTGCCAGCAGCTTGCACGCCAGAGTCTATCGGCAATTAAATTCTTTAAAAACAATGAATTAAGTTATTTTTGGCAAATCTCGATATTGCATTTTGCAATGATAGCTTTTTGCAGTGATGCAATTTGCACGGTAAACAAGTCCGCACCCGCTCGAGGCGTCTGCCTACACTTAAAAAGCCTACGGACGACATGACAAAAGCCAGCCCGGCCGTTAACATGCACGCCGTCCATCGCACCGCGTATCGTCGTGGTCACCGTGTGTCTCAGTAGCTCAATTGGATAGAGCATCCCCCTCCTAAGGGGAAGGTTGGCAGTTCGAACCTGCCCTGGGACACCATATTTTGCAGCTCCCCCACCTGTTTCAACGCTTCCCTTTCACGACTCGTAGATAAAGTTCGGCAAATTCAGATGCCCGGGATTTATCCCAAGCCATCAACTTTACCTTCGCGACTTTCCGTCTCCTCCCCCCTCGTAGTCTGAATCTCCCATCCCGTCTGGGAGTATCCGCCGATGTGCCGCCTGCGGTGCTTGTTCATAGTTGAGACCAATAGATCAGAAAATGGTCCAAGGTCGACCCCCGATGACTGGACCCCGCTCAGGAGAAAGTCATGACTATGCGCAAGAAAACCTCATCGCCCACGAACGACCTGACCAATAACACCGGTGACCATCCTTCACCCGTCAACCACGACTGGACGTTTACCTACATTCCGACCGTCACCACCAACCTTGAAGACTACGCTCCCGGCAGCACAGCCATCATTACGGCCAGCGGTTTTGCCGCCGGCAGCACCGTGACACTCGAAGTGGACCACGCCATCGGTGCTGGCGCGGATGGTGTGTGGGGCACGCCCGACGATGTGCTCGACACCAACACCGGCGCGGGGCATGAGCCCTGGTCCGTGACCGACGGCGGCGCTGGCGATCTCGACGGCCAGGTCAACGGCAGCGTCACCACTTCGTGGTACGTGAATCCCGACGACTCGGCAGGCGCGACGTTTCTGCTCACCGCGACCGCTGCGGGCGCCGATGGAGTGGTCGGCACCGGTGACGACGCCGTGGCGACAACGTCCTTTACGGACAGCGTTTTGGGCGTCGTGGCGACCGGCGAGGACGTCACGCTGGACGAAACGGTCGGGTTGCAGAACGCCACTGCCACGCCAGCCCCTGCGGGGGACGCTGACGACAACGATATTCTGGTGGCGTCCCTGCCTTCGACCTTCACTACCCGATTGACTGCTCTGGGGGCAGGTACCGCAACAGGCGCGGCCTTGAGTGGCTATACCGGTGCCGTGGGCAACACTGGCAGCAATGCATTCACCATTACCGCTGACCCCGGAGCAAGCATTACCGATATCAGCTTCGTCGGCATCTCCGGCGCACCGCTCAATGGCGTGGACAGCGGGCTGGATACTCTCGATGGCATCGACATCCTTCTCTATACGGATACGAACAACAACATCGTTCTGGGTCGAGCCGGGAGTTCCACCGGCGCGATCGTGTTCGCTGCCTATATTGAAGAATCCGGATCGGGCGGCAAAATCTGGACCGTGGAGTACCAACCGCTTAAACACCCCGTTACGACGAATGCCGATGATTCGCTCAACCTGCTGGATAAGGTTTTCATCGGCGCCAGCCAGGACATGGAATTCAGCCTGGCCAATGCGCCCTCCGGTCAGAACCTGTTCCTGATGTTCACGAAGGCGAACCCGAACGTTGTCGATGTCGGTGGTGTGTTGCGGATCACGGACCCCACCATCATCGCCACCGGCAAGGACCCCGCAGACCAGTCAAGCGGCGCCAATATAACGACTGGAGACACGATCAATACCAGCCAGGCGGGTGGCCCTACCACCTTCGGCACCAATAATCAGATGATTGTGGAGCAAGAAGGCATCCGCTTTTCGTTCGTCACGGGTGCCAGGCAGAGTGTGACCATTCCCAACCTGGACCAGAACGAAGCCGATGTTGAATCCAACGTCGACTTTACCGGTGTCTTCAATGCGAAATCGGCCAGTTTCGACGTTGTGCAGTTGCAAAGCGGCAAGAGTGCCGTGGTAAGAGTCAGCGCATCCAGCACCGCTGCTGAACCTGGCACGAATTTCATCAATGGGTATGGGAATGATTCGCCGGTGGCCATCACCAATGTTCGTGTCTTCAACAGCATCGGGCAGGTGATCGAGAATTCAAACGGCTCGGTGAATGATCCTGCCATTACCATCAGCTTCGCAGCAGGGGTTGCAACCATCACCGGCGTCAAAGCCGGTTACCAGATTGAATACACCACTGCGGCGGACCACAACCGTGTGCTCGTCGAGAACGGGGCGGCCGTCAATGCCAAGGGCAATGAACACGCCGATTTTGATATCGGTGGCTTCACGCTGGTCCAGGCCTCTATTTCGAAAGCCGAAATCGGCTCCAGGATCATCTTCGACGACGATGGACCGAGCATCACCACCACCGGTACGGAACCAACGTTGACGGTGGACGAAACGGTACTGGCGACCAATGCCACCCAGAGCTTTGCCGCCAACTTCAATTCGGCGTTTGGCGCTGATGGGGCCGGCACCCTGACCTATGCGCTGGGCGTGGTGGCGGGGGCCTCCGGGCTGATCGACACGGCCACGGGCGAGGTGGTGAACCTGTCGCTCAACGGCACCGTGGTCGAAGGCCGCACGGCCCTTACCAGCCAGCTGGTGTTCACGGTCAGTGTCGCCGCCACTGGCAGCGTCACGCTCGACCAGATCCGCGCCGTGGTGCATGCCAACACAACCAATCCCGATGATTCGACGAGCCTGACCTCGGACAACCTGGTGACGCTGATCGCGACCAAGACCGACAGGGACGGCGACAGCGCCCTGGCGACCCTGAACATCGGGCAGAATCTGGTGTTCAAGGACGACGGGCCGAGCATCACGAGCACCGGCGTGGAACCGACGCTGACGGTGGACGAGACAGTACTGGGCACCGACGCCAACCAGAGCTTTGCCGCCAACTTCAATTCGGCGTTTGGCGCCGATGGGGCCGGCACGCTGAGCTATGCGCTGGGCGTGGTGGCCGGAGCTTCCGGGCTGACGGACACGGCCTCGGGCGAGGCGGTGAACCTGTCGCTCAACGGCACTGTGGTCGAAGGCCGCACGGCCACGGGCAACCTGCTGGTGTTCACGGTCAGTGTGACCGCCACTGGCAGTGTCACGCTCGACCAGATCCGCGCCGTGGTGCATCCCGACCCAACCAATCCTGATGATTCGACGAGTCTGACCTCGGACAACCTGGTGACGCTGACCGCGACCAAGACCGACGGGGATGGCGACAGCGCCCTGGCGACCCTCAATATCGGGCAGAACCTGGTGTTCAAGGACGACGGACCGAGCATCAGTACCACCGGTGTGGAACCGACGCTGACGGTGGACGAAACGGCACTGGCGACCAACGACACCCAGAGCTTCGCCGCCAACTTCAACTCGGCGTTTGGCGCCGATGGGGCAGGCACCCTGACCTATGCGCTGGACATAGTGGCCGGGGCTTCCGGGCTGACGGACACTGCCACGGGCGACGTGGTGAACCTGTCGCTCAACGGGACTGTGGTGGAAGGCCGCACGGCCACGGACAACCTGCTGGTGTTCACAGTCAGTGTGGCCGCCAATGGCAGCGTCACGCTCGACCAGCTCCGCGCCGTGGTGCATCCCGACCCAACCAATCCGGATGACTCGACGAGCCTGACCTCGGACAACCTGGTGACGCTGACCGCGACCAAGACCGACGGGGACGGCGACAGTGCCCTGGCGACCCTCAACATCGGGCAGAACCTGGTGTTCAAGGACGACGGGCCGAGCATCAGCACTACCGGTACGGAACCGACGCTGACGGTGGACGAAACGCTGTTGGCAACCGACGACACCCAGAGCTTTGCCGCCAACTTCAACTCGGCGTTTGGCGCCGATGGGGCCGGCACGCTGACCTATGCGTTGGGCGTGGTGGCCGGAGCTTCCGGACTGATCGACACGGCCTCGGGCGAGGCGGTGAATCTGTCGCTCAACGGTGCCGTGGTCGAAGGCCGCACGGCCCTCGGCAACCTGCTGGTGTTCACGGTCAGCGTCGCCGCCACTGGCAGCGTTACGCTCGACCAGATCCGCGCCGTGGTGCATCCCGACCCAACCAATCCCGATGACTCGACGAGCCTGACCTCGGACAACCTGGTGACACTGACCGCGACCAAGACCGACGGGGACGGCGACAGTGCCCTGGCGACGCTGAACATCGGGCAGAACCTGGTGTTCAAGGACGACGGACCGAGCATCACCAGCACCGGCGTGGAGCCGACGTTGACGGTGGACGAGACGGTACTGGCGACCAACGCCACCCAGAGTTTCGCCGCCAACTTCAACTCGGCGTTTGGCGCCGATGGGGCCGGCACGCTGAGCTATGCGCTGGGCGTGGTGGCGGGAGCCTCCGGGTTGACGGACACGGCCTCGGGCGAGGTGGTGAACCTGTCGCTCAATGGCGCCGTGGTCGAAGGCCGCACGGCCCTCGGCAACCTGCTGGTGTTCACGGTCAGTGTGGCCGCCGATGGCAGCGTCACGCTCGACCAGCTCCGCGCCGTGGTGCATCCCGACGCCACCAATCCCGATGATTCGAAGACATTGACCTCGGACGACCTGGTGACGCTGACGGCAACCATTACCGACAAGGAGGGCGACAGCGCCCAGGCGACCCTCAACATCGGGCAGAACCTGGTGTTCAAGGACGACGGACCGAGCATCAGCACCACCGGCGTGGAACCGACGCTGACAGTGGACGAGACGGTACTGGCGACCAACGCCACCCAGAGCTTCGCCGCCAACTTCAACTCGGCGTTTGGTGCCGATGGGGCCGGCACGCTGAGCTATGCGCTGGGCGTGGTGGCGGGAGCTTCCGGGTTGACCGATACGGCCTCGGGCCAGGCGGTGAACCTGTCGCTCAACGGCACCGTGGTCGAAGGTCGCACGGCCACGGGTAATCTGCTGGTGTTTACCGTCAGCGTCGCCGCCAATGGCAGCGTCACGCTCGACCAGCTCCGCGCCGTGGTGCATTCCGACCCAAACAATCCCGATGATTCGAAGTCGTTGACCTCGGACAACCTGGTGACACTGAGCGCGATCAAGACCGACGGGGACGGCGACAGCGCTTTGGCGACCCTGAACATCGGGCAGAACCTGGTGTTCAAGGACGACGGGCCGGCACTTAGTTTCGGCAACCTGATCGGGACCGGTAGCGTCCTGGCGCAATCCGGGTTCTGGAACATGGCGACGGGAGCCGACGGGCTGGGTGCGGCCGGTCTGGACATCTCGCTGGTCAATAACCAGTTTACCCTCGTCCGGCCCGACAACACGACCACGACCGGGACCGGCACGCTCACCGAGCTGGCGCCATCACCGGATGCCAATGGCGCGTACCAGTTCGCAGGAACCTTGACCGGTGACTTCGATAACAACGCCGCAACGGCGAACACCACCGTCGACTACACGTTGACCGCCTTTGCCGATGGCCGTTATGCACTGGATCTGGTGCAAGGCTTCAGTTCGATGATCGTGCTCAGCAGTGCCGACGGATCGCTCGCTGCCGGCGGCCCGGATTCGGTGCGCACGCTGTTGATTCCGCAGACGAATGACCTGACTATTCCTTCGGCATCCGAGGAGATCGTGTTCTTTTCCGCGAAGGCACTGGCGTCGACGGCGGAGATCCTGAGCGGCATCGGGCTCGGAGCACCCGACCCCACCGAAGCCGCGCTGCAGACCAACCCTCTGCCGTCGTACATCGACCCGGCAGCCATGAACGTCAGCACGTCCGGCATCGGCGTCGCCAACAACGTGTTCCAGGGAGATAACCTGGCGGCCATCAGCGCCGCCGATGAAAGCTTCGTCATCAATCCAGAGACCCTGCTGACGGGCATGAAGGTCTTCATCGACAATTCCGTGGCGGGTTACAACACGGCGACCGAGGACCTGTACTACAGGATCTACTACGCCGATGGGACGTTTTCCAGCCTCACCGAGGTGAACACCCTGACGCCGGAGGCTGGCGGACAGGTGTCCTTCCTCATCGAGAAGGCGGGTGCGTCACTGATCGACGCTGTTCAGCTGACGATGGGCCGGGGCGATGTCAAGATCCCGGTGATCCAGTTCATCCAGCAGAGCGAGAGCCTGGCCAGCGATGTCCAGCTGGCGTTCAGCGCGACGCTGACGGACAAGGACGGAGACTCGGCGACGAGTAGTTTTGACGCCAACCTGTTCGCCAACGACCCGGCCAACGCAGCCTTCGACTTCACGTTGGTGGGCACGATCGGTGAGCGAGATGCCTTCAACATCGATCTGTCAGTCAATGAGAACCTGTACCAGTTCACCGGCTTCGATACGGGCCCTGGCGTGCAAGACAAGCTGGTGTTCAACGGCGACCCGAACGCCGTTGTCCAATCGATCAACAACACCGGCGCGGACAGCGTCGTGACGGTTGCCGAGACGGGCGGACAAACAACGACCATCACCTTGGTCGGGGTCGATCTACAGAGTACCGACATCTTTTTTGGCAGCGCTTGAGGAATTGCGCGCGTGAACGGATGCGAGGGCGGCCCAGGAAACCCCCCTCGCATTCTTTTTGCGGCTCCAATACGAGATCCGCATGATCGCATCCGCGGTGAACTATCGAGCGGTACAAGGCTTGAAGGGGGCGGCGGGGGAGATACGGGTTAACGCGGCAGGATATATCGAGAACGACATCAGCATTCCGGGAATCCTGTTCCGGGCCACCGACAAGGAGGGCGAAATGGTGAAGGCCTACCCCTGAAAGCAAGGGGCAGACCGTTTTGTATCGACTTGAATTCAATCCAGTTCCACCCAGACGGACTCGGTCGGTGCTTCGTTGCTGAGCCCGTGTTTGAGCGCATACATCAGCAAGTCGATGCGGTTGATGAGGTTGAGCTTTTGATAGATGTTGCTCAGGTGGTTGTGCACGGTGTGCTCGCTGATCCCCAGGCGCCCGGCGATGCTTACATATTTGGCGGACGGTTCGCCCACGATGGCGCGAATCAGTTCTCTCTCGCGCAGCGTCAACCGCGCCTGTTTCGCCCGCTCCAGATTGCATTTGATGGGTATGTGCCCGCTCACGGCATAGCCGCAAAGGCCGCCAGCCCAGGCTCTGTCCATTGCGAAGTCGCTATGGTGAACATTGAGGATGGCCTGGATAATCGATTCCGTCGGGTCTTCCGCGAGCACGATGCCGCGAGCGCCAGCCTCTATCGCTTGGGCAGCGGGGACGACTTCGTACAGGCCCTTGAGCAACAGCACTTTCATTTCAGCGCTACGGGTGAGTCCCGCGACGACATCCAGAGGATTCAGCGCATCCGGAAAGAAACTGAAAAAAATCACATCCGGCCGCAACTGATCGGCAAGGTCCAGCGCCTGGGTATAGGTGCTGGCCTGTCCTGTCACTTCCATCCGGGGCTTTCTGGCATTGATCAAGTCGTGAAGGCCCTTGAGTACGAGGGGGCGACAATCGATCAACATCACGCCAATTGACTCGTTCTGGTCAGTCATGATCTTCCTGACCCCCTTGAAAAACCTGTAATGGCCCCCATCCGCCGGCCTTCCAGGGTCAGTAACTTGCAAACTGGGGCGGTGCGATTGAAGGATGGATTTGAACGCCGGTAGGCCGTGATGATGCCCGCCCGGGTATTGGCAACCACCCCCCCCGGGGCAATTTCCATCGACAGCACTGGCACGCGGGGCGAAGGTTTACAAAAGTCAGGCAAAGCCCGGGAGAGGAGATCAATACGAGTAATTATCAGTGGTTTACGCATGATGATGTGCTCCCTCCCGCCTATCAACTGATTCTAGGTCAGCCCGGAGTGCTACCAACCTACCCATCCGTCAGGTCCTCGATAGCGAGCCGGTGCGACGAGGCCTGAGCGATGTTCTCAAGGGGGACAGTAACCCTCGAAAATCAAGGAATTAGGCTCGCCGGATGTGGCCACTGGCCAATATCGGATCCCGATCAATGTCGTCAATTAATCGACGAGTGGTGTGAAGTTAGAAGTGCTAATTTGAGGGCGGTCAATTTGTTGGCGATTCACGGTCTGACCGAGCCACCTGCCAGCCAGCGCTTGTTGATATCAGCCGACGACCTGCGTGGAAACCCGGTGACGGCTGTGCCTTGCTTCAAATTACATCTGTGGAGATCAATCGATGCGACACAGAGGCACCGGATACTGGCTCTGGACCAATACCCGCTTACCCTTTCAGACCTATGAAGAAGTGTTCGACGACGGCGTGCAGGTCGAGGTGCGGGCGCGCAAAGGAGCGACTGCAGCAGGCCATCGATCAACGGGCCTGCGTGCAGCGGGCTTACTTGAGTTGCCTCAGGTCAATGAGCGCCGCAGAGCCTCAATAGTGTCGATCAGGTCATCGTAGGACACCGGTTTACCGATGTGCTGGTTGAAACCCGATTGCCGTGATTTCTGAATATCGCTTTGGGCACCGTAACCGGTCAGCGCAATGGCAGGCACATTTTTGACTTGCGGCAATTGGCGCAGGGCGCTGATCAGTTCATGGCCGTTCATGACCGGCATGCCCAGGTCCGAGATGATCAGGTCGAACCGGGTATTTTTTGCCGCGTCCAGCGCCGCCGCCGGACGGTCGAAAGCGATCACCTGGGCGTCCTCCATCTCCAGCAGCATCTTCAAGGTTTCCAGTACCTCGGCGGAGTCGTCTACCAGCAGGATGGTCAGGCCGCTGAGCCGGCCGGAAGCGTCTTCGATCTGCGCGGCGGGCAGGGCTTCGCCGTTGATCTCGGCCAATGGCAAGTAGACGGTAAACGTGCAACCGGTACCCACGCCGCCGGAACTCACTTGCACCGTGCCTCGTTGTGCCTCGGTCAATTGACGGACCAGCGACAGGCCGATCCCCAGCCCCTCGCGTTGGTGCGAGGCGTGCTGTTTCTCCGCCTGGCCGAACAAGTCGAATACGTGTTCGAGGTGCTCTTTCGCGATACCGATGCCGTTGTCTTTGACATCCAGCCTGGCCATGTTGCCCGCCTGACTCGCGATCAATTGCACGCGGCCCTTGGCCGGGGTGAATTTCAGTGCGTTGTTCACCAGGTTCCAGATGATTTGTTCCAGACGCGTGGGGTCGGCCTGGATCATCAGTGCCTCGGCAGGGGCTTGCAGCTCGACCTTGATGTCGTGCCCGTCATTGAGAACCACGGTGTAGATGTCACGCAGGACATTGTTCAGGTCCACAGCGACCGATTGCAGCTTGAGCTTGCCGGTGCGGACCCGGGCGACATCCAGTAGATCGTCGATGATCCGCGCCTGGCTGGTGACGGCTTCGCAGATGGTGTTGACGGCTTTGGCGGCTGGAGACAGGTTTTTCGTCACTGGCAAGCGACGCAACAGTTCCGCATTGAGCTGGATCAGGTTCAGCGGATGCTTGAGCTCGTGGGACATGACCGCAAAGAACTCGTCCTTGAGGTAACTGGTATTGCGCGTCTCGGCCAGTTGCAGGCTCTGTTCTTCATGCTGGCGCTTGTGGCCGGTCAGGTCCCGGGCGATTTTCACGTAACCCTGAAGTTTGTCACCGTTGAGCAGAGTGACTTCGCCGCTGCAAAAGAATCGGCTGCCGTCCTTGCGCAGGTGCCAGCGTTCATCTTCGAAGCGCCCATGATTGCGGGCCGATTGCAGTTCGTTTTGCGGAATGCCGTTGGCACGATCTTCGGCTGAAAAGATGAAATCGTAGCGAGTCCCCTCGGCCTCGTCTTTGTTGTAGCCAAAGATCAATTCGGCACCTTTGTTCCAGCTGGTGATCACGCCGTGTTCATCGAGGGTGATGATGGCGTAGTCGCGGGTGCTTTCGGCGACCAGCCGCATGCGTTCTTCACCCAGGCGCAACTCTTCCTCGGCCGCGCGGCGCTTGGTGATTTCGATGAAAGTCAGCACCGTACCGTCGATGTGGTCTTCGCTGGAGCGATAAGGCAACAGGCGGGCAATGTACCAGCGGTTGTCGGTGCTGCTGACTTCGCGCTCGATCATGTTCAGCGATTCGAAAACCAGGGCGGCATCGGCGGCCAGGTCCTCGTAGTGCAGGCGATGGGTGATATCGAGCAGTGAGCGTCCGGTATCGACCGGCAGCATGCTGAAGATGTCGGTGGCACGGGGGGTGAACCACTTGATGCGCAAGCTGCGGTCGACAAACACCGTGGCGATGTCGGTGGAGGCGATCAGGTTGCTCAGGTAATCGTTGATCTTGTCAGTCTCTTCGACTTTGGTTTTCAGTTCGAAGTTGACCGTCAGCAGCTCTTCGTTGATCGACTGAAGTTCTTCCTTGCTGGTCTCGAGCTCTTCGGTGGCCGAGCGCAGCTCTTCGTTGATCGCCTGCATTTCTTCATTGGAGGCCTTCAGCTCTTCGCTGGAGATTTCCGATTGTTCGATGGTGTCTTGCAAGTGCAGCTTGGTGCGTTGCAGTTCGCGCTCAAGGTTGGACAGCACCTGGCTTTCGGTTTGCAGCTGGGGGCTCAAGGTCACTTCCGAGGGGTCGATCTCGAGCTCCTCGAAAATCACCAGTACGTACTCGCCCTCCGAGACTTCATCCTTGTAGGGATGGGCGACCAGATCGATCAGGGAGCGCCGTTCATCGCGTTTGATCGGCACCCCGCGGGACTTGACCGAAGTACCGCTCTGCTGGACCTGGAACAGGGTGGTGCGGATTTCCAGGCGCAACTCAGGAAGAATCAGGTTCAGCAGGTTGCGCGACAGTTCGCCGCCCACATGCCGCAGGAAACGCCCGGCGCTCTCGCTCATGTGCAGGATGTCGGCGTTGGTATCGACGAGTACGCTCGGTGGCGCCGACTGTTCGAGGGCGCGCTGGTGCAGGTCGGCCACCGACAGTTTGCGTTGCACGCTGGTTTCCTGGGCCTGCCGGGGCATATTGGTACGTACGTAGCCGCCACGGGGCATGGTGGGCGTGCGTCGGCTGGAGGTCGTGCCGGTTTTGGCGCGGAAGATCCGGTTGCGTTTGTCGACAGGGGCAAACAGTTCATGGCAGGCATCGGCGCTTTCGGACGTGCCGAGGAACAGGAAGCCGCCGGGGCGCAGGGCGAAGTGGAACATCTGGAGGATCTCGCGCTGCACTTCGCGATCCAGATAGATCAGCAGATTGCGGCAAACGATCAGGTCGATCTGCGAAAACGGCGGGTCGGACAACAGGCTGTGCTTGGCGAATAAAACCCTTTCGCGCAACTCCTTGCGCACCCGGTAGTGGTCATTCTCCTTGATGAAATAGTGGCGCACCCGTGACGGAGGCACGTCGGTGATGATCGCTTGCGGATACAGACCGCTGCGCCCGTAGCTGACCGCGCGCTCGTCGATGTCGGTGGCAAACACTTGCAGCGTGGCCTTGCTGGAGTCCAGTTGCATTTGATCGTGCAGCAGCATCGCCAGGCTGTAGGCTTCTTCGCCGGTGGAACAGCCGGCGGACCAGACACGTATTTCTTCTTTTTTCTCCGACTGTGCCGAAGCCGTGGCGGCGTTGACCAGTTGCGGCACCACATCTCGCTCGAGGGCTTCGAAGGCTTCGCGGTCACGGAAGAAGTTGGTCACACCGATCAGCATGTCGCCCAGCAGCGCCTTGGTTTCCTCGGGATTGTTTTGCAGGAATTTGTAATAGGAGGCGAGGTCCGGTTGCGCCGTGACCTGCATCCGGCGTTCGATGCGTCGCAGTACCGTGGCACGCTTGTAGTGTTTGAAATCATGGCCGGTGCCAGTGCGCAATTGAATCAGAATGTCATGCAGCATCTGCTCGGCCGCCGCGGTATCGCGCTCGGACACCGGGGCAACACTTTTCATCTCCTGATCACTGACCGTGGGCAGGCTGATTTCCCGGGCGTTGCGCCACAACTCCAGCAACTTTTGCGGCATTTCAACCACCGGCAACACGAAGTCGACCATGCGCGTATCGATGGCGGCTTTCGGCATCCCGTCGAACTCGGCGTCTTCCGGCGTCTGGACCAGGGTGATGCCACCTTGTTCCTTGATGCGCGACAGGCCGACCGCGCCATCCGAGCCGGTGCCCGACAGTACCAGGCAGAACGCGCGTTCACGGTGCACATCGGCCAGGTCGCGGAAGAACAGATCGATCGACGAGTGACGTCCCAGGCGCGGGTCGACAGGGCTGACCTCAAGCAGACCGTCATTCATGTTCAGCTGTTGCGCCGGCGAAATGACGTAGACCCGGTTCTTTTCGATAGGCACCGTGCTGCCGACCTGCAGGACCGGCATCTTGGTTGATTCCTGGACGATCTTGTCGGCGATGCTTTGGTGGTCGGGAGACAGATGGAGAATGATCACGAACGCCATGCCGTTGTCCTGCGGCATGTTTTCGAAGAACAGCTTGATCGCTTGCAGCCCGCCCGCCGACGCGCCGATCCCCACCACCGGAAAATCCAGCGTGCTTGGGCTCAGGGCCTTTCGCTCTGGAACGGTATTGGAGGGTCTACTCATGGGGTCGTCCTTTGGCGATGGGGGGCATGCACTTGAGTCCTGGGAGAGGCAAGAGCAAATCGATAAATCAGGATAATCCTGTTTTTCGCTAACGCCTTCAAATAATTAGAGTGTGCCGCAGGGGAAGATTCTCAAGGGAACGCCACTGCTGGCCGATAACCCGGGCAGTCAGGGGGCATTTTGCCTCTTAAGGTTGGCTGGGGGGGGCTCATCTCTATGAGAAGGTGTTTGATAGCCTAGTGCCACCCGTTATCATCTGCGCGCCAAAACAGGGGCTGCGAAGCTGAGTCCGTCCGTGTATTTGCCTTTGGGTTCTTCTTCTTAAATTGCCTGGAAATCTTCGATGCTGTCGTATCACCAAAAGCGTTTTCTGATCGTCGATGATTTCTCGGACTTCCGCAGTTCGGTCAGGTCGATGCTGCGTGAACTGGGCGTCAAGGAAGTGGACACTGCCGATACCGGCGAGCAGGCGCTGAAAATGTGCTCGCAGAAAGCCTACGATTTCATCTTGCAGGACTTTCACCTGGGGGACGGCAAGAAGAACGGCCAGCAGGTGCTCGAAGACCTGATGGAAGAAAAGCTGATCAGTCATGAAGCGGTGTTCGTCATGGTCACCGCCGAAACCAGCCAGGCCATGGTGCTCAGTGCACTGGAACATGAGCCCGATGCCTACCTGACCAAGCCGTTCAACCGCTCCAGCCTGGCCCAGCGCCTGGAGCGCCTGGAGCAGCGCAAGACCTTGCTCAAGCCGATCCTGCAGGCCCTGGATCGCGGCAAGCCGATGGAGGTGCTCAACGCCTGCATCGCCCTGTGCAAACAAGACATCCGCTATTCGCCACTGTGCTTGCGCTATCGCGCCGATGCCTTGCGCGACCTGAATCAGAACGAAGCGCTGGAGCGCCTCTACGACGGCATCATCGCCGACCGCCCGTTGCCATGGGCGTTTGCCGGGTTGGGCAAGTTGCTGTTCAAGCGCGGTCAGGTCGGGCAGGCCAAGGGCATTTATGAAAAAGCCCTGAAAGTCTTCCCGATGATGCCGTCGCTGTATGACGGCATGGCGGATGTATTGGTCGCCGAAGGGGACACCAAGGGGGCGCAGCGTGTCCTGGAAGAGGCGATTCGCCTGTCGCCTCTGGCGGTGCGCCGGCAAGCGTTGCTCGGTAAGCTGGCGATGACCAACGAGGACTTCGACACTGCCTCCAAAGCCTATCGCCAGGCTGTGGCCCAAGGCGCGCAATCACGTTTCAAGGATCCTGAAAGCAACCTCGGCCTGGCTCACGCGTTGATCAGCAAGGGCAGCGAACGGGGCCTGGACACGCGCACCCGCCTGGAAATCAACACCACGTTGAGCGCCGTGGCCAAGGAAAACCCCTCCGATCCGGGCCTGCAAATCCGGGCGCGCCTGATGAAGGCCACCAGCCTGTTGCTCAACGATGCAGAGACGGCTGACAAGCTCACCGAGCAAGCCATGTTGCGTCTGGACGGCATGGAGCAATTCATGAGCGCCGAAGCGGCCTTGCTGGTGGCCAAGCAGCTGAAACTGCTCGGGCAGACCGAGGCCGGTACCGCGATGCTGAAAAACTGCGTGGAAATCTACGGCGACGATCCGGTGGTCATGAAGGACATCGCCAAGCAGACCGACGACCCGAGCATCCTCAATTCCGGCAACGCCGCCGCGGAACTCAACCGTCAGGGCGTGCGCGTCTACAAGACCGGCAACCTGGTGGAAGCCCGGCAAGTATTCCGCAAGGCTCTGGCGATGCAACCGAAGAACATCAGTATCGCCCTGAACCTGGCGCAGTCGTTGTTGCATGGCACCGATACCAACCTTCCTTCGGCGGAGCTGGAAGAATGCCGGACCTGCCTGAAAATGGTCGGCCTGATGCCCGACTCCGACGCGCGCTATCCGCGTTACCAGAAGCTGAAAAGCAAGGCGCTTGGTCAATGAACGACAACCAACAGGCACTGGATTTTTCCACGGTGATCGCCTCTACCGTGCATGACATGAAGAACTCGCTGGCCATGCTGATGCAGGCCCACAGTCAGTGGCTGGGGCGATTGCCGCAGACGGCGCGGCAGACGCCGGAGCAGGGCGTGATCGACTTCGAGTTCGCTCACCTCAACGGCATGCTGGTGCAGTTGCTGGGATTGTACAAACTCGGGGTCAACCAGATGCCGCTGCAACCGGCCTACCATGAACTGGATGATTTCATCGAAGCGCAACTGGCCTGTCATCAGGAGGTGTTCGCCAGCCGCGGCATCATGGCCACCTTTGAAGTGGATCCGCTGAGCCCGCTGGGTTTCTTCGATCGTGAGTTGATCGCGTCGGTATTGGCCAACTGCATCAACAACGCCATTCGTTTTGCGCGGCATGCCGTTCTGATCAGCGTCAGCGACGAAGCCGGGCAACTGGTGTTGACCATCAATGACGATGGCGAGGGGTATCCGGCGCAGATGATCGAACGTCAGACCGATTACGTGCAGGGCATCAATCAAAGCACCGGCAGCACCGGGCTGGGCCTGTACTTTGCCGGGCGAATTGCCGCGCTGCATCAGCGCAACGGCGTGGGTGGGCGTACCGAAATCAGCAATGGTGGTCCATTGGGTGGGGGAGTGTTTCGCCTTTACCTGCCCTGACCGGCAGCATATTTAACGACGCTGCTTGAAATTCCGAACACGCGGAGCCTATTTTGTACGGTCGCCGTTCGCGGCCCGTACAATAACAAGGATAGCGTCATGACGACCGTTGGCCTGAGTTCACTCGCGCAGCGATTGACGGGCATTGATCAAGTTGAATGTGTCACGCCGGACTTGAATGGCGTTCCACGGGGCAAAGTGATGACCGCCGAGGGCTTTCTCGACGGTCGACGTTTGCAGATGGCACGGGGTGTGCTGCTGCAATGCATCATGGGCGGATATCCGCCGGCACGTTTTTACGGCAGCGACGATGGCGACCTGGCGTTGATCCCGGACCCTGCACAAATCCACCGCTTGCCCTGGAGCCATCCGCCGCGGGCCTTGGCCATTTGCGATGCGGATGAACTGGGCACCACCACCAGTTCCAATCTGTCGACCCGTGGCCAGCTCAAGGCGGTGATTGCCCGTTATGCGGCTCGCGGCCTGGCGCCCGTGGTGGCGACCGAGCTCGAGTTTTTTGTCTTCGCCCCCAATACCGATCCGACCCTGGCTTTTCAACCGCCACTGGGGCTGGACGGTCGCCGCGAAGACGGTCAGTCGGCGTTCAGCGTCAGTTCCAACAATGGCTTGCGGCCGTTCTTCAATGAAGTCTACGAGTGCATGGCGGCCTTGGGGCTGCCTCGCGATACCTTCATGCACGAAATGGGCGTCAGCCAGTTCGAGATCAATCTGCTGCACGGTGATCCGCTGTTGCTGGCCGACCAGACGTTCCTGTTCAAGCACCTGCTCAAGGAAGTGGCCCTCAAGCACGGCCTGAGCGTGGTGTGCATGGCCAAGCCGTTGGCGCATACGCCGGGCAGTTCGATGCATATCCACCAGAGCGTGGTCGAGATCGATTCAGGGCGTAACGTGTTCAGCGATGAGGCGGGGCAGGAGACGGCCATCTTCCGCCACTTCATTGCCGGTCAGCAAACGTGCATGGCCGATTTCACCGCGTTGTTTGCGCCGAACGTGAACTCCTATCAGCGCTTGTGCCACCCTTACGCCTCACCGAATAATGCCTGTTGGTCCTACGACAATCGGGCGGCGGGCCTGCGCATTCCGGCCAGTTTGCCGGTGGCCCGTCGGGTCGAGAACCGCTTGCCGGGGGCCGACGCCAACCCGTATCTGGCGATTGCCGCAAGCCTGGCGGCGGGGTTGCATGGCATCGAAAAGGCATTGGAGCCGAGCGCGCCGATCCAGGGTGAGTTCGAAGTGCCGGATAATCTTTCGTTACCGTGTACCTTGCATGCGGCACTTGAGCGTCTGAAACGTAGTCAGTTGGCCAAGGAACTGTTTGGCGTGGAATTCATCGAAGGCTACATTGCTTCGAAGACCCTGGAACTGACCAGTTTCCATGATGAAATTACTCCCTGGGAACGGCGTGTTTTAGCAGCCCAGGCCTGACGATCCATCGACATCCGGCTATCGTTTAGCGGTAGCCGATTCTCACTGCAAGGAGCCGCTCGGAACGCCGATGCGCCAAATCTGGAAATCCTTTCGAGCGCTGTATTTCGCCTCGCTGATGATGTTGATCGGCTCGGGCCTGTTGAGCACTTACCTGGCGTTGCGCCTGGCTGCCGACCATGTCGACAGTCTGTGGGTCGGTGCGCTGATGGCTGCCAACTATTTCGGCCTGGTGCTGGGGGGCAAGATCGGTCACCGGTTGATTGCCCGGGTCGGGCATATCCGGGCTTACTCGGCCTGTGCCGGGATCGTTGGCGCGGCGGTGCTCGGCCATGGCCTGGTGGACTGGTTGCCGGCCTGGCTGTTTTTGCGGGTGATCGTCGGCCTCGGCATGATGTGTCAGTACATGGTGATCGAGAGCTGGCTCAATGAGCAGGCCGATGCCAATCAGCGCGGCATGGTCTTCAGTGGCTACATGATCGCTTCGTATCTGGGGTTGGTGCTGGGGCAGTTGATTCTGGTCATGCATCCAGGGCTGGGGCTTGAATTGCTGATGTTGGTCGCCCTGTGTTTCGCCCTGTGTCTGGTGCCGGTGGCCCTGACGCGGCGGATTCACCCGGCACCCTTGCACCCGGCACCGATGGAGCCGCGCTTCTTTATCAAGCGCGTGCCACAGTCATTGAGCACGGTGCTGGGGGCGGGCTTGATCGTCGGTTCGTTCTACGGTCTGGCGCCGCTGTATGCCTCGCAGCAGGGATTGTCCACGGAGCAGGTCGGCCTGTTCATGGGTAGCTGTATTTTTGCCGGGTTGCTGGTGCAGTGGCCGCTGGGTTGGTTGTCCGATCGCTACGATCGGGCCGTATTGATCCGCAGTTTTGCATTCAGCCTGGCACTGGCGGCACTGCCGCTGGCGATCATGCCGCAGGTGCCGCTGGAGGTTCTGTTTATCGCCGGTTTTATCTGTTCGCTGGTGCAGTTCTGCCTGTATCCGTTGGCAGTGGCGTTCTCCAACGACCACGTCGAAGGTGATCGCCGGGTGTCCCTGACGGCAATGTTGCTGGTGACCTACGGCGTTGGCGCGAGTATCGGGCCGCTGGTGGCCGGCGTGCTGATGAAGCTGTTCGGCAGCCAGATGCTTTATGCGTTTTTCAGTTTCTTTGCGTTGGTGCTGGTGTGGCGGATTCGCCCGAAAGCGGTGACCAACCTGCATCAGGTGGAAGACGCGCCGCTGCATCACGTGGCCATGCCGGACAACATGACGAGTTCACCGCTGGTGGCCTGCCTCGACCCGCGTGTTGATGAGCAGGTGGTGCAGGATCAGATGCAAAACCCGGTGAGTACCGGGCCAGAGCCTGAATCAGAACCTGAAACTGTCACCGAAGCTGAAACCGATCAGCCGCCGCAAGACCCTGATACAGGGCGGGACCCTAACCTCAGCGAGGCCAGGCCTTAAATCCAGGGCATAAAAAACGGGCAGTCACCGCAAGGGACTGCCCGTTTTTTGTTGACGCTCTATCACATGTCGTCTTTGTCGAAGCGACGTGCTTCACGTTGCAACTGGTAGACGAAGCGCTCGACCTGGCGCTGCACCAGCCCGCTCATGTTGTGGAAGCGAACGCCGGCGAAGGTGGTGGAAATCCTTTCTTCGAAGTGCAGATAACGCAACTCGACCGGTGCGGTCATCTTGCCGAAGGGCAGGTCGGCGCTGAAGCGGTCGTAGACCTGACCCAGTTGCAGGCTGCCGGTGATGTCGCCGTCGAAGCGCAGTTTGCAGCCGGTAGCGGAAATATCCAGTAACTTGCCGCTGATCGACGCCTTGAGCTTTTCGCCGTCGAGGTTGACGTTGACCAGTTGTGCCAGCTTCAGCGCGGCGCGGAACGCATTGCGGCGCTGGTGGTACACCACTTCAGCGGGCAGGGGGCCGCGATAGCAGCGGCTGCCACCGGATTCGTCGATGTTCAACTGGCCGTTGCTTTCCCAGGCAATGCGTACGCCTTCGTGGAAGCCTTCGACCCTGAACGGCTCACCCGCCAGCAGGTAGCGCTCGCCATCACGGGGAATCATTTCGTCCAGGGCGATCATGTTGCTGTCACGGTCCAGGTCCACCAGATAGCTCTGGAAGCGCTGGCTGCGCTCGTGGAACGTGATGATCAGCGGGTCATGGCTTTCGAGCAGCTGGCGCAGGTTGCTGGAGATTTCCAAGGGCGTGGAGAGCACCTTGGGTGGCTGCGGAGCATCATCCACGGATAAGGCATTGGACACGGTTAATCAATCTCCAGACAAAATTTGACTACGGCAAGCTAGCAGTTTGCCAGTATGTTGCGCGTCTTGATAGAGCGGGGGCATTGACCGGCTCATGCCTGACTGAGCGGGCGCGGCTTGGCAAGCTTGGAGAATGTTCCGCTGGCATCGTAAAGCGCCGGGGTTTCACCGCCGGTGAGGATTTTCAGCTGGGTGGCCGTCGCGGCCTGCTGAGTGAGGATCGACTGGCCGTTGTTGGCGTTGATGGCCTGGCACTGGGCCAGGAGATCGGTCAGCACGTCACTTTGCGCCAGCAACTGCTCGCCAATGCTCGACTGGCCGGCCAATTGCTCCAGACCGCCGCGGTTGGTCGGCAGGTTGAGGCTGGCGAGGATTTCACTGCGCTTGCGGCCATGCTGTTCGAGCAAAACGACCAATGCCTGTTTCTGCGCCAGGATGTTCTCGAGCAATGGCATGTCGCGGCCATGCAATGCGAGGGATTCGGTCTGCAGGAGTTCCAGCAAGTGTTGCGCTGGAGCAAAGTCGTCGGTGATCAGTTGCAGTAAATTTGTGTCGTGCATGGCTGGCCTTGGGTTTTAAGCGTCCAAAAGCCTGGCGCCGGCGGTGGCCTAGCGCTGGGCTTCGAAGTTGAGCAGTTTGCTGGCTACACGGTTGCTGTCGACTTTATAGCTGCCATCGGCAATCGCTGCTTTCAACTCGGCCACGCGGGCGTTGTCGACGGCAGGCTGATCGCGCAGCTTGTCAGTGACCTTCTGCAACTGTTGAGCCTCATTGCTGAGATGTACCGATTCCCCGCTTTTGACGGTACCGGCCTGTTCGGCCGCGGACTCCAGCGGCGCGGATTTGCCGGCCTCGGCGCTTTCCTTGCTGGCGCTGGTACGTGTACTGCCCGTCAGGGACGAGGAGCTGTTCAAACGGCTGAAATCGATGACCATGATAAAAAACCTCTGGGAATTTGGACGCTTGCCATGGTTTCGGCCATTCCCTGGAAAACTTTAGGCTCATTTATCAATGAACCTTGCGCGCGTCAGCGCTTGCCCTGCATGGAGCACAGTCTAGGGAACAGCCGCGGCAAGCGCCACATTCCGATCAACAGAGGACCTTACATGGACACTTCCACCTGCCCCGGCGCCATGACCTGCGCCTTGATGACTCGTTGGGAATTAAGGTTTTTCACCCGGATCTGTTCGCTCAGGCTGCCGTTTGACAGCGCTTCGCCGGGCATGCGCACGCTGAGGGTGCCGCTGCGGGCGGTGATCACCACCTGATCGCCCTTGCGGATGACTTCGGCCTGTTCGATGTTCACCAGGGTAATCACCTGGTCGGTGACCATTGGTCGGGTCAGTCGCTGCCCGATCGCCTGATCGAGGGAGGTCAGGTAGCCCTGGCTGATCAGGCTGATATCGCGCTCGCGCAAGACCACATCCCCAGGCTCGACAATGGCGGCGCGGCGTAGTGGCCGGGCGCTGGTCACGACATCGCGAAACAGGCGGACTTGAGCGGGTACGAAGACGGTCCAGGGAGACGCGCCCTCGCAGCGAACCTTGACCGTGACCCGTCCCAGCGGCTTGGGACTCTCGAGCGTCGCTGTCAATTCCTTGTCGCACATGGGCATGTGCATGCGCGGATCGAGCGGGTTGACCTGGATCTCGTAGCGACCTTCCGTTTGACTGGTCGCCAGATAGTCTTCTACGGTGAATTCAAGAAAGCCCTGAGTGACGCCGATAAGCATGTCAGGCAAGGTAACCGCGTCAGCAAGGGCAGGGCTGCCAGCGTTGAACAGGCAAACAGCCGCCAGCACGCCGAGCCGTTTGCGGTAGGGTGTGGTCAGGCGTCGAAAAAATGTCGGTTCTGTGTTCATAACGATTAAAAAAGCAAGCGCCGTGCCGTTTAGTGATGAAGGCACGTCGCAACAACACTTGGCGTTGGCGTAGGAGTCTGGCATGGCTGGTGTAATGGATTCGGTAAACCAGCGCACGCAACTGGTGGGGCAGAATCGCCTTGAGCTGTTGTTGTTCCGTCTCGACGGCCAGCAGCTGTACGGGATCAACGTGTTCAAGGTTCGGGAGGTGCTGCAATGTCCCAAACTGACACTGATGCCCAAGTCCAGTCCTGTCGTGTGCGGCGTGGCGAACATCCGGGGGGCGACCATTCCGATCCTTGATCTGGCGATGGCGACCGGCTCCGGCGCGTTGAAGGACAAGCACAACCCCTTCGTGATCATCACGGAGTACAACACCAAGACCCAGGGTTTCCTGGTGCGTTCGGTGGAACGCATCGTCAACATGAACTGGGAGGAGATCCATCCGCCGCCCAAGGGAACCGGGCGCGATCATTACCTGACGGCGGTGACGCGGGTCGACAATCAGTTGGTCGAAATCATCGACGTCGAGAAGGTGCTGGCGGAAGTGGCGCCGACGCCGGAAGCGATTTCCGTCGGTGTGGTGGATGTCGAAACCCAGCACAAGGCGCTTTCGTTGCGCGTGCTGACGGTCGACGACTCGTCGGTGGCGCGCAAGCAGGTCACGCGTTGCCTGCAAACGGTCGGCGTCGAAGTGGTGGCGTTGAACGATGGTCGGCAGGCGCTGGACTACCTGCGCAAACTGGTCGACGAGGGCAAGAAGCCGGAAGAAGAGTTCCTGATGATGATCTCCGACATCGAGATGCCGGAGATGGACGGGTACACCCTGACGGCGGAAATCCGCAACGACCCGCGCATGCAAAAGCTTCATATCATCCTGCATACTTCGTTGTCGGGGGTATTCAATCAGGCGATGGTCAAGAAGGTCGGTGCCGATGACTTCCTGGCCAAGTTCCGTCCTGATGACCTGGCATCCCGGGTAGTCGACCGGATCAAAGCAGCAGATATCAGCCAGGGGCCCGTGTCCCTGGCAGTCAACACGATTTAAGAGGCGGCATCATTGTCTACGGGTAATTTGGATTTCGAACAGTTCCGGGTATTCCTGGAAAAAGCCTGTGGCATTTTGCTCGGTGAAAACAAGCAGTACCTGGTCTCCAGCCGTCTCAATAAACTGATGGAACAGCAAGGCATCAAGTCTTTGGGGGAACTGGTTCAGCGCATGCAGACCCAGCCGCGTAGCGGTTTGCGCGAGCAGGTGGTGGATGCCATGACCACCAACGAAACCCTGTGGTTTCGTGACACTTACCCGTTTGAAGTCTTGAAGAACAAGGTACTGCCCGAAGCGATCAAGGCCAGTCCCGGCCAGCGCCTGCGCATCTGGTCGGCAGCGTGCTCGTCGGGCCAGGAACCGTATTCGCTGTCGATGTCCATCGACGAGTTCGAACGGGTCAACATGGGCCAGTTGCGGATGGGGGTGCAGATTGTTGCCACCGACCTGTCCGGCACCATGCTGAACAACTGCAAGAACGGCGAGTACGACAGCCTGGCCATCGGCCGCGGTCTGTCGCCTGAGCGGCTGCAGCGTTACTTCGACCCGAAAGGGCCGGGGCGCTGGGCGATCAAGGCACCGATCAAGAGCCGTGTGGAATTTCGCTCGTTCAACCTGCTGGACAGCTACGCGGCCCTCGGCAAGTTCGACATCGTGTTTTGCCGCAACGTGTTGATCTACTTCTCCGCCGAGGTGAAGAAGGACATCCTGTTGCGCATCCACAGCACGTTGAAGCCGGGCGGTTACCTGTTCCTCGGTGCTTCCGAAGCGCTGAACGGCTTGCCGGATCATTACCAGATGGTCCAGTGCAGCCCGGGGATCATTTACCAGGCGAAGTGATTCTGTTGGTGTTGTCAAAAAAACGGGAGTCCTCAGGGGCTCCCGTTTTTTTGTCTGCTGATTTTTCGCCAGCACTGCATTCTCCTGTAGGAGCGAGCCTGCTCGCGATGGCGTCCTGACAGTTGAACTCAACTTTGCCAGATACACCGCTATCGCGAGCAGGCTCGCACACAGTGGCCGGTGGTGTTCTGAAAGGGTGAGGAGGCGGCAGAAAAGCGGCATGCGGCGGAAAACCGTTGCCGCTTTTCTGGCATTGCCGCGTTGCCATGTCCGGGAAAGCCCCGGTTTTCGGGGGTTTTTGAATTGGCATGGGGCTTGCTAAGTGGATCCTACGAAAAATCAGGTCACCCGAAGGTTTCCCGACATGAGCATCAGCTTCGATAAAGCGCTCGGTATCCACGAACAAGCCCTGGGCTTCCGCGCCCAGCGTGCCGAAGTCCTGGCCAATAACATTGCCAACGCCGATACCCCGAACTACAAGGCTCGGGACCTGGACTTCTCGAAAGTGCTCGCCGAGCAGAACGAGAAAACCAAAAGCGGCACCTTCGCCTTGAACATGACCAACAGCCGTCATATCGAGGCTGAAGGCCTGGGCAATGGCGACGAATCGTTGCTGTATCGCACGCCGATGCAACCGTCGATCGACCAGAACACCGTGGATGCTCAGCTCGAACAGTCGAACTACGCGGAAAACGCGATCGGCTTCCAGGCCAGCTTCACCCTGCTCAACAGCAAATTCAAAGGGCTGGTGTCAGCCCTGCGCGGAGAGTAAGCCATGTCTCTATCCAGTGTTTTCAACATTGCCGGTAGCGGCATGAGTGCGCAGACCACGCGCTTGAACACCGTCGCTTCGAACATCGCCAACGCCGAGACCGTCTCGTCGAGCATCGACCAGACCTACCGTGCGCGCCACCCGGTATTCGCCACCATGTTCCAGGGCGGGCAGAGCGGCGGCAGCGACTCGCTGTTCCAGAGCCAGGACGCCGCCGGTGAGGGCGTGCAGGTGCTGGGTGTGGTCGAAGACCAGAGCAACCTCGAAGCTCGCTACGAGCCGAACCATCCGGCGGCCGATGCCAAGGGTTACGTCTACTACCCGAACGTCAACGTGGTTGAAGAAATGGCCGACATGATTTCCGCGAGCCGTTCGTTCCAGACCAACGCCGAAATGATGAACACCGCCAAAACCATGATGCAGAAGGTCCTGACCCTCGGTCAGTGATAAGGGGCGACTCAGATGAGTGTTACCGATTCCACCAGTGGTTTGAGCCTCAAGGACATCCTGGCCAACTCTTCGGTCAAGACCACCACCACGACTGATGGTCTTGCGTCGGCAACCGGCAGCGCCACGGGCAACAAAGCTCTGGGCAAGGATGCATTCCTGCAGTTGCTGGTGACCCAGCTGAAAAACCAGAACCCGCTGGAGCCGCAAGACAACGGTGCTTTCGTGGCCCAGTTGGCGCAGTTCAGCAGCCTGGAAGGCATCACCTCGCTCAACGACACCGTGAGCGGGCTGGCCAGCAACTACAACTCGTCCCAGGCATTGCAGGCTTCTTCGCTGGTGGGGCGTTCGGTCATTGCACCCGGTGACAAGGCTGTGGTCGACACGTCGAAGAGCCTCAGCGGTACGGTGGTGGTGCCATCGTCGGTGGCCGCCGCGACCCTGAAGATCACTGATGCGGACGGCAAGACCGTACGCACCATCGACCTGGGTGCTCAGAAAGCAGGCAACGCCAGCTTCATCTGGGACGGCAAGAATGACGCGGGCGAAACGGTCGCTGCAGGTACGTACACCTTCGGTGCTACCAGCACGATCGATGGGCAGTCCGTGGCACTGATCACCAACCTGCCAGCGACCGTCAACAGCGTGACCATCAGCCAGACTGGCGGTGAGTTGATGCTCAATCTGGCCGGGCTGGGTACCGTCGCTCTGTCCAAAGTACAAACCATTGGCATGTAAGGCCGACTAACCCGGCACAAAGGAGTGGATTATGTCTTTTAATATCGGCCTTAGCGGTCTCTTTGCATCCAACAAACAACTGGACGTGACCGGCAACAACATCGCCAACGTCGCGACCACCGGGTTCAAATCGTCCCGTGCGGAATTCGAAGATGTGTACTCGGCAACTCGCCTGGGCACCGGCAGCAAGACCGTCGGCAACGGCGTGCGCCTGGCCAACATTTCCCAGCAGTTCGGCCAGGGTGACGTGAACAACACCGGCAACGTGCTCGACATGGGAATCCAGGGCAACGGCTTCTTCGTCATGAGCAACAACGGTTCGCTGACCTACACCCGTGCCGGTACGTTCAAGACCGACAAGGATGGCTACGTGACGAACAGCGACGGTACGGCTCGTCTGCAGGGTTATGGCGTGGACTCCAATGGCAAGATCCTCAATGGCGTGTTGACCGACCTGCGGATCGACACCTCCAATCTGGCGCCAAAATCCACCAGCACCGTTTCGTCCACGATCAACCTGAACTCTACGGCCGTGGTGATTGATCAGTCGGTCGCTACCAACAAATTCGATCCGACCAAACAGGCAACTTTCACCAAGCAGTTCAGTACCCCGATTTTCGACACTCAGGGTAACCAGCACACCATGGATCAATACATGGTCAAGACCGGGCCGAACACTTGGGATACCTACACCCTGATCGATGGCCGCAACCCGGACGGCTCCTCGCCTACCGGCACGGGTGCAGTTGATCCAATTGCTTCGACCATGACATTTGATACATCCGGTAAACTGGTTTCGGTCACCACGCCAGTGACGCCGCCGACGACCCCGCCAACATCGACCACCAGCGATGACCTGAAAATCAGCAACTGGACGCCGGGCACCGTCACCAACGGTGTCTGGACAGCCAACGGCGCAGCAGCCGACCCGGCGGGCCTGACCATCGCCATGGGCAACACCACCCAGTTCAACGCCGACACCGCGCGTTCGATTCCGTCGCAGAACGGTTATGCCACGGGCCAGATCACCAACCTGACCATCGACGGCAGCGGCGTACTGCTGGCCAACTTCAGCAACAACCAGACCAAGCCAATCGGTCAGATTTCGTTGGCCAGTTTCACCAACGAACAAGGTCTGCAGCCGGTGGGTGGCACTAGCTGGAAGGAAACCTACAACTCGGGTATTCCGGGCTACGATGCGCCGGAAACCGGCACACTGGGTTCGATCGTTTCCAACTCCCTGGAGGAGTCCAACGTCAACCTGACCAACGAACTGGTCGACTTGATCAAGGCGCAGAGCAACTACCAGGCGAACGCCAAGACCATCTCCACCCAGAGCACCATCATGCAGACCATCATTCAGATGACTTGATGCTGGATTGTGCTGTGCAAGGAGCCCCTCGTAGAGGGGCTTTTTTGTGGCCTATGGTTTTGTGTTGGAGGTGACGGCCTCATCGCAAGCAGGCTCGCTCCTACAGGAGACCTGGTCTTTCCAGATAAACACGATCAACTGTAGGAGCGAGCCTGCTCGCGATGGTGTCAGACCGGGCACCATTTTCCTTGGGGCAAAAGAAAACCCCCGACCCGCCAGAGGCTGATCGGGGGTTTCGAGTAAGCGCCTTGCGGCGCTCACGGGCTCAGCTTACTGGCAAGCTTCGCAATCCGGCTCGTCGATGGCGCAAGCCTTCGGCACTGGAGCAGGGCCGGCAGGCGCTGCCAGGACCGAGTCGTCACCGTGGTTGCCGCCGCTGGAAACAGCGTTCAGCTTGCCGGTGTTGATGGTCGACTTCTCGGTGCTGGTCGCAGCCAGGGCACGGAGGTAGTAAGTGGTTTTCAGACCACGGTACCAAGCCATGCGGTAGGTCACGTCCAGCTTCTTGCCCGAAGCGCCGGCGATGTACAGGTTCAGCGACTGAGCCTGGTCGATCCACTTCTGGCGACGGCTGGCGGCGTCGACGATCCACTTGGTGTCCACTTCGAAGGCAGTCGCGTAGAGCTCTTTGAGTTCCTGCGGGATGCGCTCGATCTGCTGCACCGAACCGTCGTAGTACTTCAGGTCGTTGATCATGACCGAGTCCCACAGGCCGCGAGCCTTCAGGTCGCGAACCAGGTACGGGTTGATCACGGTGAATTCGCCCGACAGGTTCGATTTCACATACAGGTTCTGGTAGGTCGGTTCGATCGACTGCGAGACGCCGGTGATGTTGGCGATGGTCGCGGTCGGTGCGATGGCCATGATGTTCGAGTTACGAATGCCTTTCTGTACACGGGCGCGAACCGGTGCCCAGTCCAGGGATTCGTTCAGGTCGACATCGATGTACTTCTGGCCACGGGCCTCGATCAGGATCTGTTGCGAATCCAGCGGCAGGATGCCTTTGGACCACAGCGAGCCCTGGAACGTCTCGTAGGCGCCACGCTCGTCAGCCAGGTCGCAGGACGCCTGGATCGCGAAGTAGCTGACCGCTTCCATGGAAGTGTCGGCGAACTGCACGGCAGCATCGGAACCGTAAGGAATGTGCTGCAGGTACAAAGCGTCCTGGAAGCCCATGATGCCCAGTCCGACCGGACGGTGCTTGAAGTTGGAGTTCTTCGCTTGCGGCACCGAGTAGTAGTTGATGTCGATCACGTTATCGAGCATGCGCACGGCGGTGTTCACGGTGCGTTCCAGCTTGGCGGTGTCCAGCTTGCCGTTGACGATGTGGTTCGGCAGGTTGATCGAGCCCAGGTTGCAAACGGCGATCTCGTCCTTGTTGGTGTTCAAGGTGATCTCGGTGCACAGGTTCGAGCTGTGGACCACGCCCACGTGCTGCTGTGGGCTGCGCAGGTTGCACGGGTCTTTGAAGGTCAGCCATGGGTGGCCGGTTTCAAACAGCATGGACAGCATTTTGCGCCACAGGTCTTTGGCCTGGATGGTCTTGAACAGCTTGACCTTGCCCGGGTACTCGGTCAGGGCTTCGTAGTACTCGTAACGCTCTTCGAAGGCCTTGCCGGTCAGGTCGTGCAGGTCCGGTACTTCGGATGGCGAGAACAGGGTCCACTTGCCGTCATCGAAGACACGCTTCATGAACAGGTCAGGGATCCAGTTGGCGGTGTTCATGTCGTGGGTACGACGACGGTCATCACCGGTGTTCTTACGGAGTTCGATGAACTCTTCGATGTCCATGTGCCAGGTTTCCAGGTAGGCACACACAGCGCCTTTGCGCTTGCCACCCTGGTTAACGGCAACGGCGGTGTCGTTCACGACTTTCAGGAACGGAACAACGCCCTGGGATTTGCCGTTGGTGCCCTTGATGTACGAACCCAGCGCACGAACCGGCGTCCAGTCGTTGCCCAGGCCGCCAGCGAATTTCGACAGCATGGCGTTGTCGTGGATCGCGTGGTAGATGCCCGACAGGTCATCCGGCACGGTGGTCAGGTAGCAGCTCGACAGCTGTGGACGCAGGGTACCGGCGTTGAACAGGGTCGGAGTCGACGACATGTAGTCGAAGGACGACAGCAGGTTGTAGAACTCGATCGCGCGGTCTTCTTTGTGCTTCTCTTCGATCGCCAGGCCCATGGCCACGCGCATGAAGAAGATCTGCGGCAGTTCGAAACGCACGCCATCCTTGTGGATGAAGTAGCGGTCGTACAGGGTTTGCAGGCCCAGGTAAGTGAACTGCTGGTCGCGCTCGTGGTTGATCGCCTTGCCCAGTTTTTCCAGGTCGAAGGTGGCCAGCACAGGGTTCAGCAGTTCGAACTCGATACCTTTGGCGATGTAGGCCGGCAGTGCCTTGGCGTACAGGTCGACCATTTCGTGGTGAGTGGCGCTCTCGGCCACTTCGAGGAAGCCCAGGCCTTCGGCACGCAGGGTGTCCATCAGCAGGCGGGCGGTGACGAACGAGTAGTTCGGCTCGCGTTCAACCAGGGTACGGGCGGTCATCACCAGGGCGGTGTTGACGTCGGTCAGGGCCACGCCGTCGTACAGGTTCTTCAGGGTTTCGCGCTGGATCAGGTCGCCGTCGACTTCTTCCAGGCCTTCGCACGCTTCGGTGACGATGGTGTTCAGGCGGCCCATGTCCAGCGGCGCCAGGCTGCCGTCGGCACGGGTGATGCGGATCGACGGGTGAGCGTTGACCGCTTCTTCGGCCGGTGCGTGGGCAGCGCGTTCTTTCGAACGACCGTCACGGTAGATCACGTAGTCGCGAGCGACTTTCTGCTCGCCGGCACGCATCAGGGCCAGTTCGACCTGGTCCTGGATTTCTTCGATGTGGATGGTGCCGCCCGAAGGCATGCGACGCTTGAAGGTCGCGGTGACCTGTTCGGTCAGGCGGGCAACGGTGTCGTGGATTCGCGACGAGGCAGCAGCGGTGCCGCCTTCAACTGCGAGGAACGCTTTGGTGATGGCGACGGTGATTTTGTCATCGGTGTAGGGAACGACAGTGCCGTTACGCTTGATCACACGCAGCTGGCCTGGCGCGGTGGCGGACAGATCCGGATTCGAATCGGCGGCCTGCGGCAAGGTGCCCTGCGGGTTCTCGCGAGTTGTGTCGGTTTGCATGGGGGGGTGTCTCCACATTCTCTATGTTTGTTTGGGCACCATCACGGTGCCCACCGTTCTGTCCTGAAGCACTACAACCGACATGGCGTCGGGCATAACAACTTCGGGACAGTAGGAAAAAGGCTAATGATGCCGCTTCCGTGCCGAAGTCTTTGGCCCCGAGCCTGAGCTCGAAGCCGGATTCCTTTCTCAGGGTGCCTGTCATGACTGCAACACCCGTACCGTTCTGGCCATTCGGGCCTGAAAAAACGGTGCCATCCGCCTGTGCGGTTTGGGCTTGTAAAATCGTGCTTGGTTCAACCAAAACTGGCGATAAAGCGCTTGAGTTTGTGGTCTGAAATGTGGTTGGGCTTTTCAGCTAAAACCCTACATGTAGGGTTTTTTTAGCGCCCAGGTACAAGATAATGCGTTTTTGAGGGGGTTGCAACGTACTGCCTGTGGATAAACCTGTGCGTAAATTGTGTGTGAAAGATGGAACGGGCGTGTAGGCCGCGAGCTAGCTGGAGCGGACTGTTTTTCACTGATTTTCAGCGATTGAAAACAGCCGTTCGGATTTTTAAGGGCGCGAACCCTATCACAAAAAACCCTGTCGTCCGAACGCATTTACCCGCTTGTGTTCTCGACGGGCGGCGTTTATACAATCGGCCCAGCGTGTATACATATTTGTCCCCCCGAATCATTACAAAAAGACGGGCGGAACCTTCCTTATTAGTGTTTTTGGCAAGCAGAGGTCACCCGTGGAGCAAGAAGCCTGGCAGGTATTGATTGTGGAGGACGACCAGCGACTGGCCGAACTGACCCGCGATTACCTGGAAGCCAATGGCCTGCGTGTATCGATCGAAGGCAATGGCGCGCTTGCTGCGAATCGCATCATCAAGGAACAGCCGGACCTGGTGATCCTCGACCTGATGCTCCCCGGTGAAGATGGCCTGAGCATTTGCCGCAAGGTCCGCGCCCGCTATGACGGCCCGATCCTGATGCTCACTGCCCGCACCGATGACACTGACCAGATTCTCGACCTGGACCTGGGGGCTGACGACTACGTTTGCAAACCGGTACGTCCGCGCCTGTTGCTGGCGCGCATCCAGGCGTTGCTGCGACGCAGTGAAACGCCCGAAGTCGCCCCGGAAAAACAACGGCGTCTACAGTTCGGCCCGTTGATCGTCGACAACGCCTTGCGCGAAGCCTGGTTGCAGGGCAACGGCATCGAGCTGACCAGCGCCGAATTCGACTTGCTCTGGCTATTGGTGGCCAATGCCGGGCGCATCCTCTCCCGGGAAGAAATCTTCACCGCGCTGCGGGGCATCGGCTATGACGGTCAGGACCGTTCCATCGATGTGCGCATCTCGCGCATCCGCCCGAAAATCGGCGATGACCCGGAGCATCCACGGCTGATCAAAACCGTGCGCAGCAAAGGCTATCTGTTCGTTCCCGAGGCTTGCGTAGACCCGTCCCTGTGAACTCGATCTTCCTGCGTATCTATGGCGGCATGTGCGCCGCGCTGATTCTGGTGGCGGTGCTCGGTGTGCTGGCGTTGCACCTGCTCAATGAGGTGCGCAGCGAGCAATACCGCGAACGCCTGGCCCATGGCACGTTCTCACTGATGGCCGACAACCTGCAACCGATGAACCAGACCGAGCGCCACCGGGCCTTGCTGGTGTGGGAGCGGCTGCTGGGGATTCCGCTGGCGCTGAAAACCTTTGCCGAGACCGACCTCGACCTGACCCAGCGCACCCGTGTGTTGCGCGGCCAGGCATTGGTGGAACAGACCGGGCCGCACGCGGCGAAGGTCTACAAGCTGGTCAGCGACAAGGAACAGTTGATGCTCACCGGGGAAGTGCAGCAGATCAGCGAACAACTGGCCCGGGCGACCATCTACCTGTTGACCGATGAGCTGGTGCGTACCCCGGTTGCCGACCAGCCCTTACGCCTGGCGCAACTGAAGGAAAGCAAGGGTTTCGGCTTCGACCTGCGGCTGGTCACGGTCGACCAGGCGGACATGGACGAAGACCAGAGCCGCCGGGTGTCCGAGGGCGACACGGTGATGGCGCTGGGCAAGGGGGGCGATTCGATCCGGGTGTTTGCCGGCATGGTCGGCACGCCGTGGGTCCTGGAAATCGGCCCGTTGTATCAGATGAATCCTTATCCGCCGGAGTGGCTGGTGCTGATCGCCGCCCTGGGCCTGTCGCTGATCGGATTGATCGTCTATCTGCTGGTGCGCCAGCTCGAGCGACGCTTGCGTGGCCTCGAAGCCGCCGCCACGCGCATCGCCAAGGGCAGCCTGGAAACCCGCGTACCCGCTCGCGGTGCGGACTCGGTGGGACGACTGGCCTCGGCGTTCAACGGCATGGCCGAACACTTGCAGCAGTTGCTGGCGATCCAGCGCGAACTGGTGCGCGCGGTATCCCATGAATTGCGCACGCCGGTGGCGCGCCTGCGTTTTGGCCTGGAGATGATCGGTTCGGCCACCACGCCGCAAGCCCTGGAAAAATACTGCCAGGGCATGGACCACGACATCGAGGACCTCGACCGGCTGGTGGACGAGATGCTGACCTACGCGCGGTTGGAGCAGGGCTCGCCGGCGCTGAATTTTCAGCGGATCGATCTGGATGCCTTGGTCGATCAGGTGATCGAAGAGCTGGCGCCGTTGCGTGCCGACGTCACGGTGCAGCGCGGGTTGTGCCTGTCGGCCGCCGATAACGACGACGCCTGGGTCGAGGCTGAACCGCGCTACCTGCATCGGGCGATCCAGAACCTGGTGACTAATGCCATGCGCCATGCGCAATCACGGGTGACCATCAGCTATCAGGTGGGGCAGCAGCGTTGCCGGGTGGATATCGAGGATGACGGGCCGGGCGTGCCGGAGTCGGCGTGGGAGAAGATCTTTACGCCGTTCCTGCGCCTCGACGACAGCCGCACCCGTGCATCTGGAGGTCATGGGTTAGGCCTGTCCATTGTGCGACGCATCATCCATTGGCATGACGGGCGCGCGTTGATCGGCAAGAGCAAGAGCCTGGGCGGAGCGTGCTTCAGCCTGAGCTGGCCGAGAAATCAGGAAAAGCGCTGAAATGTTGCGTTGTCTGATAGGGCCCCATCGCGAGCAGGCTCGCTCCTACAGGGATCTATGTCACGCCACAAATCCCTGTAGGAGCGAGCCTGCTCGCGATGGCGGCCTGACAGGCGCCAATTAACCTCAGGCCTTGATACTGACCAGACTCAACAACTGCCCGTCCTTGACCCCGAACTGCGCATCCAGCTCGGTGCCATTGCGCCATTCGCTGGACAAGTCAGTGAGCAGTCGCAACCGCACTTCGCCCGATTCACGCCACTCCAGCACTTCGGCCTGTTCGAAATAAAAGCGTTGCCGAACGATCGGATAGAGCGCCTTGAACAGACTTTCCTTGACCGAGAAAGTCAGGGTGACCAGCAACGCCCGTTGATCGTGATCAGCCGCCGCCATGCGCTGGAGCTCCGGCGGATTGAGGATTTCCCCGGCCAGGCGTTCGGCCCGTTCGGCATTGAGCAGGTTTTCCAGGTCCATGCCCAGGCCGCGCCAATGGCTTTTGTTCGCCACGATCGCCGCGGCCCGGCCAGTGCTGTGGGTAATCGAGCCAGTGATATGAGCAGGCCAGACCGGTGCCCGGTCTTCACCGATGGCGGGAATGAAACTCAAGCCTTCGAGTCGCTGCAACGCGGCCCGGGCGCACACTCGCCCGGCGAGAAACTCCGCCTGCCGTTTGGCCACCGAGCGCTGGATGCTCGCCGGTGCTTCGACAGCACTGCGCTGAAAGTCATCGCTGGCCAGTTGGGTGCTATCGAAGTGAGTGCTCAACAGGACCGTATCGGGCAGCACAAACGGCAGTGGCCAATGGTCATCGAGGGGGGTGCAACAGACGGGCAGGGCGGGGGTTGGATTCATATCAGGCATTTTGCCGGGTTGGCTTGAGGCTGGGTAGTGCAAAGCTTCTGACGCATTGGTAGTCGGCGCTGGCCTTGTCCATTGCATGGTCGGATCTGCTGTTGAAACGTTTCGAAATACTCGGGGCGGGTCGGTTCAGCCCAGGTTCAGAATGTGTTCAGGGGGAGTTCAGGGCGCGGTGCGTAACCTTGCCCCGTACCCAAAAAACAAACGGCACATGAGGAAACTCCCCAATGACTGGATTCAAAAAACTGCTTCTGGCATTCACGGTTCTGGGCGCAAGCACCGCAGCTTTCGCGTCCGACGACAACTTCGCCAGCCTGACTCTTGGACAGACCAGCGACAAGGTCAAAAAATCCCACGCCCTGAACGACAACCTCAATCACCCGAACGCCGATGGCGTGATCGGCAAGGACACCACCTGGGGTGTTCGTCTCGGCCAGCAAAACACCAAGGGCCGCTACTACGCCACTTACGACAATGTGTCGGGCTCCCACAACGGCATTAAACTTCGTCAGGAAAACCTCCTGGGCAGCTACGATCTGTTCTACCCGGTGGGCGGCAGCACCAGGCTGTTCGGTGGCGCCACGGCCGGCCTGACCAAAATGACTCAGGAGTCGCCAGGCTTCAGCCGCGACAGCGATATCGGCTACGCCATCGGTGGCCAGGTGGGTGTGCTGCAACAGGTTTCGCAGAACACTTCGGTTGAACTGGGTTACCGTTACCTGCGCAGCAACGCCAGCACCGAGATGAGTGAGCGCGGCGGCAGCAAGCAGGGTTCGCTGGACCTGACCAGCAGCGCCCAGACTTACCTGTCCGCCAACTACGCTTTCTGACAAGGGCATGCGCCAACGCGAAGCCTGTAGGAGCGAGCTTGCTCGCGAAAGCGGTGTGTCAGGCAACATCAATGTTGACTGTGACGCCGTCTTCGCGAGCAAGCTCGCTCCTACAGTGACCGTTGCCATGTTAGCTATCGAGGTGCGACGTTGTGCCTATGGAGATGTTGATTTGCCCGGGAGAGCAATATGAAATTGCTGGTCATCGAAGATGAAGCGCTGCTGCGTCATCACCTGCAAACCCGCCTGACGGAGAGCGGCCACGTGGTCGAGTCCGTGGCCAACGCCGAAGAGGCGCTGTACCAGGCCGCACAGTTCAACTTTGACCTGGCGGTGATCGACCTCGGTCTGCCGGGCATGAGCGGGCTCGACCTGATTCGCCAGTTGCGCTCAAGTGGCAAAACCTTCCCGATTCTGATCCTCACCGCGCGCGGCAACTGGCAGGACAAGGTCGAAGGCCTGGCCGCCGGCGCCGATGATTACCTGGTCAAGCCGTTTCAGTTCGAAGAATTGGAGGCGCGCCTGAATGCCTTGCTGCGGCGCTCCAGCGGTTTCACCCAGTCGACCATCGTCGCTGGTCCGTTACTGCTGGATCTGAACCGCAAGCAGGCGTCCCTTGACGAACAGCCGTTGGCACTGACCGCGTATGAGTACCGCATTCTCGAATACCTGATGCGCCATCATCAGCAAGTGGTGCCCAAGGATCGCTTGATGGAACAACTCTACCCGGATGACGACGAGCGTGATCCGAATGTAATCGAGGTGTTGGTCGGCCGTCTGCGCCGCAAACTGGAGGGGCCGGGCGGGTTCAAGCCGATCGACACCGTGCGCGGCCTGGGCTACCTGTTCAAAGAGCGTTGCACTTGATCCGTTCGCTGCGCATACGCTTGATGCTTGCCGCCACGCTGTTGGCGGTGTTGTTCATGCTGGCGTTGCTGCCGGCGATGCAGGGTGCCTTCAGCCTGGCGCTGCAGGATTCCATCGAGCAGCGCCTGGCATCCGACGTGACCACGCTGATCTCGGCCGCCCGGGTGGAGAACAACAGCCTGCAGATGCCGGCGCAATTGCCTGACGAGCGCTTCAACCTCACCGACAGCCGATTGCTCGGCTACATCTATGACCGTGAAGGGCATCTGGTCTGGCGCTCGAAAGCGACCCAGGAAGAACGCATCAACTACAGGCCGCGCTACGACGGACGTGGCAGCGAGTTTGCACGGATCCGCGAAGCCAGCGGTCAGGAATTCTTCGTCTACGACGTCGAGGTCAAGTTGCTCGGCGGCAAAAGTGCAGCCTTCAGCATCGTGGCATTGCAGCCGGTTCGCGAGTACGAACTGACCCTCGAAGGCCTGCGGGAAAATCTCTATCTGGGTTTTGGCGCGGCACTGCTGGTGCTGCTGGCGTTGCTGTGGATCGGCCTGACCTGGGGCTTGCAGGCATTGCGGCGCTTGAGCCAGGAACTGGACCAGATCGAAGGTGGCACCCGCGAAAGCCTCAGTGAGGAACATCCCCGGGAATTGCTGCGCCTGACCGGTTCCCTCAACCGTTTACTGCACAGCGAGCGTGAGCAGCGCAGTCGCTACCGTGATTCCCTCGACGACCTGGCCCATAGCCTGAAAACGCCGCTGGCGGTGTTGCAAGGCGTCAGTGAAGACATGGCCCAGCGGCCCGAGGATCGCGATCAGGCCTGGGTGCTGCAAACCCAGATCGAACGCATGAGCCAGCAGATCAGCTACCAGTTGCAGCGCGCCAGCCTGCGCAAAAGCGGTCTGGTACGTCATCAGGTGCACTTGCGACCGGTACTGAAGAGCCTGTGCGACACGCTGGACAAGGTCTATCGCGACAAGCGCGTGCACGTCGCGTTCGACCTGCCCGACCCGTGCTACGTACCGATCGAGCAGGGCGCTTTGCTGGAGATGATGGGCAACTTGCTGGAAAACGCCTATCGCCTTTGCCTGGGCGAAATACGCATCAGCGTTCGTGAAACCCTCAGCGGCACCGAGTTGTGTGTCGAGGATGACGGCCCTGGCGTACCACAGGATCAGCGCGCAAGGATTCTCGAGCGCGGAGAGCGCCTGGACCGTCAGCACCCGGGGCAGGGCATCGGCCTGGCGGTGGTCAAGGACATCATCGAAAGTTACAGCGCCAAGCTGACCCTGGGGGATTCACCGATGGGCGGGGCGGCGTTCCGGATTCATTTTCCGGTGGTTTAGTACACTGTCAAATGTGGGAGCGAGCCTGCTCGCGATGAAGTCAGTGAGTTCACCAGGTAGCTGAGCCTTGAACCTCAGTTTTCCTGAGCTCGATAGGCCCCCGGCGTCAGCCCCGTCCACTTCTTGAACGCCCGGTGAAACGCCGACGGCTCGGAAAACCCTAATTGCTCGGCGATCTGTTGCAACGACAGGTCGGCGCGGCTCAGGTGATAAATCGCGATGTCCCGGCGCAATTGGTCCTTCAACTCCTGAAAGCTCGAACCCTCTTCCCGCAAATGCCGGCGCAAGGTCTGCGGGCTGATGTGCAGGTGCGCGGCCACGGCTTCCAGGTCGGGCCAGTGTGAACTGTCGCGACTGAGCAAGCGCCGCAGGCGGCTGCTCAAACTGTCGCCATCGTCCGGGCGCGAGAGCAGGTCGGCGGGGGAGCGCTCGAGGAAATGCTTGAGGGTGCGTTCGTCCTGTAACAGCGGCATGGCCAGGTAACGGCTGTGAAACAACAGGCTGCTCTGGGGCATGGAAAACTCAAGCGGGCAGGAAAACAGCAGGTCGTACTCGGCGCCGTGTTCCGGCCGGGGGTAGCTGAACGTGGCCTGCTCCAGGCGAATGCGCTGGCCGATCAGCCAGCTGCCGAAACGGTGCCAGATCACCAGCAGGCTTTCGCTGAGGAAATGATCCGGGTCCCAGAGTTGCGAGTCGTCCAGGCTCAGGCGCACCCATTCATCTTCGCGGCTCAGGGTCAAACGCGGAGCCCCGGGGAATAGGCTATAAAACAATAAGCCGCGATGGAGTGCCTTATCCAGGTTGCGGCAGTGAATCACGGCATGGCACATCATCGCGAAGCTGCCCGGCCTGCTTGGGGCTTGCCCGAACCCCAGGTACTCGTCGTCCAGTGCCAGCCATAAGGCCTGAATCAGTTGGGCGAATTGCTCCGGAGCGATGCGTGCCCGGGGCTCGTCCAGCAACTCGGGGCTGATGCTCAGTTGCTGTAGCAGGCCCGAATAGTCGTAGCCGTGCCGACGCGCACCACCCAGGGCGGCGCGGGCGAAATGACTGGCAATGGTGCGTTCGCGCATGGCAGCAGATCTGACCGTTGATCGACGGATGGTAGCTGCGCGCCGCGGCCATGAACAGGGCGGATATCCGCCAAATAGCAGGACGACTTTTAATGGAAGGGCGGAAATCCGCCACATGCTTGTATCCATCCGATAACAGGGAATTCGCTGCGCCCCCTGAGATCAAAAGGCTTGCAGGGATTTTGCGGAAGGTGGCACGGGCCTTGCGATACAACATGCAGATGCCTGCCGTTGCGCAGCTCGAAAAAACAAATCCCTCCAGTGCAGGAGGGTTCGCAATTGCGGTGTTGCGGGCAACAGATGGATGTTGTCACCGGGCACCCTTGAGGAACTTTGCAATGACGACTCGTCAGCCACTGTACAAATCCCTGTATTTCCAGGTGATCGTTGCAATTGTCATCGGTATTTTGCTCGGTCACTTCTATCCGCAGCTCGGTGTGGCGGTAAAGCCGCTGGGTGACGGGTTCATCAAGCTGATCAAAATGATCATCGCCCCGATCATCTTCTGCACCGTCGTCAGCGGTATCGCCGGCATGCAGGACATGAAAGCGGTCGGCAAGACCGGCGGCTACGCGCTGCTGTACTTCGAGATCGTTTCGACCATCGCGTTGCTGGTCGGTCTGGTCGTGGTCAACATCGTGCAGCCGGGCAATGGCATGCACATCGATGTCACCACCCTCGATGCCTCCAAAATTGCCACGTATGTTGCAGCTGGTGCGGACCAAAGCGTCGTCGGCTTCCTGCTGAACGTGATCCCGGCCACCATCGTCGGCGCCTTCGCCACCGGTGACATCCTGCAAGTGCTGATGTTCTCGGTGATCTTCGGTTTCGCCCTGCATCGCCTGGGTGCCTACGGCAAGCCGCTGCTGGACTTCATCGATCGCTTTGCCCACGTGATGTTCAACATCATCAACATGATCATGAAGCTCGCGCCAATCGGTGCCTTCGGTGCCATGGCCTTCACCATCGGTGCCTACGGTGTCGGCTCGCTGGTGCAACTGGGTCAACTGATGGCCTGCTTCTACATCACTTGCCTGCTGTTCATCCTGATCGTGTTGGGCTCCATCGCTCGCATTCATGGTTTCAGCGTGCTGAAAATGATCCGCTACATCCGTGAGGAACTGCTGATCGTGCTGGGTACTTCTTCTTCGGAATCGGTACTGCCACGCATGCTGATCAAGATGGAGCGTCTGGGCGCGCAGAAATCTGTCGTGGGTCTGGTGATCCCGACCGGCTACTCGTTCAACCTCGACGGTACTGCCATCTACCTGACCATGGCCGCGGTGTTCATTGCACAGGCTACCGATACGCACATGGACATCACGCACCAGATCACCCTGCTGGTGGTGTTGCTGCTGTCCTCCAAAGGCGCTGCGGGCGTGACCGGTAGCGGTTTCATCGTACTGGCTGCCACCCTGTCCGCCGTCGGCCACCTGCCGGTTGCCGGCCTGGCGCTGATCCTCGGTATCGACCGCTTCATGTCCGAAGCCCGTGCCCTGACCAACCTGGTCGGCAACGCCGTGGCCACCATCGTTGTGGCCAAGTGGGTCAAGGAACTGGACACCGACGTGCTGCAAGCCGAGCTGGCTTCGGGCGGTCGTGGCATTGCCGACGAGCCTAAAGATGATGTTTTGGGCCACGTCGAAGAGGTAGCCCCAGCTAACGCCAAGTAAGCCTTGTTGTAATGAGAAAACCCGCTTCGGCGGGTTTTTTCATGCCCGACGATTGAGCGCAACGGTCACTGCACGTGGCGTATAAGGTGATTGCTGCAAAGCGATCGGCTGCCTAGGCTGTGGGCATCATTAAGGGAGAACGCCCATGCTCGGTCCACTGGCATCACTCAAGGTTCTGGATTTCTCGACACTGCTGCCGGGGCCGTTCGCCTCGTTGCTGCTGGCGGACATGGGCGCCGAAGTGCTGCGCATCGAATCACCGACCCGCATGGATCTGCTGCGGGTGTTGCCGCCCCACGATCAAGGCGTGTCAGCCAGTCATGCCTACCTCAACCGCAACAAGCGCAGCCTCGCCCTGGACCTCAAGCAGCCTGAGGCGCTGGAGGTGATCAGGTCGTTGCTGCAGGACTACGACATTGTGCTCGAGCAATTCCGCCCGGGTGTCATGGAGCGTCTGGGCCTGGGTTACGAAGCCCTGAAGGCGATCAATCCGAAATTGATTTATGTGTCGATCACCGGCTACGGCCAGACCGGCCCCTACAAGGACCGCGCCGGCCATGACATCAACTACCTGGCCCTGTCCGGTCTGGCGAGTTACACCGGCCGTGCCGACAGTGGGCCTTTGCCGTTGGGCATGCAGGTGGCGGATGTCGCCGGTGGCTCGTTGCATGGGGTGATTGGCTTGCTGGCGGCGGTCGTTGCCCGGCAGCAAACCGGTCAGGGCCAGCACCTGGATGTCAGCATGACCGACTGCGCGTTCAGCCTCAATGCGATGGCGGGTGCCGGGTATCTGGCCTGCGGCGTCGAGCCGGGTCCGGAAAACCAGGTGCTCAACGGCGGTAGCTTCTACGATTACTACCGTTCCCGGGATGGCCGCTGGCTATCGGTGGGCAGCCTGGAACCGGTATTCATGAAACAGCTGTGCACGGCGTTGGGGTTGGAAGCCTTGGCCGGTCTCGGCCTGTCAGCGCAACCGGCGCAGCAGAAACAGCTTAAAGACGCGCTGAAGGCCGAATTCGAAAAGCATGACTTTGCCGAGTTGCGCACACTGTTTGCCGAACTGGATGCCTGTGTCGAGCCGGTGTTGAGCCTGGGAGAAGCGCTGCATCATCCACAGTTGCAGGCGCGGGAGTTGGTGGCCGAAGTGCCCCGGGGCGATGGCTCGTCCCAGGCGCAGATGGCTTGTCCGCTGAAGTTTTCACAAGGGTTGCCTGAGCCCCGGCATATTGGCGCGGCGCTGGGGCAGCATACGGATCAGGTGTTGGGGGAACTGGGGTTCAGTGTTGAGCGGATAGATGAACTGCGGCGTTCCAAGGTGGTTCTTTAGTGCCTGATAAATCGCTTTCGCCAGCAGGCTGGCTCCCACCATGGATCTATGGTGGACCGATGATCCCCTGTGGGAGCCAGCCCGCTGGCGAAGAGGCCAGTGCAGCCACTACAAAACTCAACTACTCGACCCGCATCTCCCCACTGAACACCAGGGTATTGCGACACCGCCGGCACAAATACCGCCGTCCTTGCCGAACCAGGCTGTGGCGCTGGGCCGAGAACGGGAAGTCGCTGTCGGCGCACGGGCACTTGTAGATGTAGCGGGTCACGCTGCGGCGTTTGACGTCATAGGTGTGGCAGCGGTTGGGCGGCAGTTCGTACACACCGCGCATGATCAATTGCCACTCTTCGCCATGGGGCTGGATGCGGTCGCCGAACAACTGGTGGGCGATCAGGTGTGCGACTTCATGGGCCACGGTCTGTTTGAGGAAATCTTCGGCGTTTTCCCGGTACAGCTGTGGGTTGAAGCGCAGCAGGTTCTCGTGCAAATGCGCGACACCGGCTTTTTGCCCGCGCAGCTTGAGGCTCACCACGGGGCGCTTGAAAGGTCGTTTGAAAAAGGATTCGGCTTGTTGGAAACAGTCTTCGACGCGGGTATTGAGTTGCTCGGGCATGCTTGATGGATCTCCAGAGCGGTCGAGTATGCCGCAACCCTCGGACCTTGCGAATCGCCAGGTTGACGAATGGTCGTATGCCGCCTCGTTGCTGAAGAATGAAAAGGCCGCCTTGCGGCGGCCTTTGTCGGCAGTTCCGATTTTCAGTGATGAGCGGCTAACTGGTGTAGACCGGCCCCACGCCGAGTCCCCAGACAATGACTGTGAACGCCATGATGGCGACCAGCACCACCAGGCCTACGGCGAGCACCGAACTTGAAAACAGGAAGCCCTCGTCAGATGGAATGTTCATGAATGTCGGCAAGCCCACGTACAGCAAGTACACCGTGTAGCAGATGGCGGCGGTGCCGACGATCATCCCCAGCCACAAATGCGGGTACAAGGCGGCGAGGCCACCGATGAACAGCGGTGTAGCGGTGTAGGTAGCAAACGCAATGCAGCGGGCGAGGCTTGGGTTGGCGTCATAGGTGCGGGCCATCCAGTGGATGAATGCGCCCATTACCGCGACACCGCCGAGCATCGCCAGGTACGACATGATCGTCATCCATATCGCGCTTTCTACGGTCAGCATTACGGGAGGTCGATTGCCGATGACCCAGCCGACCTGTGTGGTGCCAATAAAGGCAGACACGGCGGGGATCGCCGCCAGGATCAGTGTATGGGTCAGGTACATGTGGCTGATGCTTTCCTCCTGGTCGCCACGGATTTCTTTCCATTCTTGGTCAGGGTGGGTGAAGAGCCCCACTACGTGATGGATCATGCCAGTCACTCCTCTTGTTTTTACCATCGCCCCCCAGCGGAGCGCCTACGGGCCAATGTGGCCAAGCAAGTCATAGGTCTGAATTTGTATGTGACCTTATGTCGCAGTATAGGGAGGAGTTTCCCCAGAGGGAGTAGGGGCTTTAGAGCAAATCGCGCTGTAAACCCGGTTGTTAATCGCCGCCGGGTCTGTGGCGAACGGCCCTTTTGGCCAGGCACTTCGCCCCTGAGGTGTTTTTGCGTAAAATGCCGGCTTTTCGTCACACCTCACGGATTTCGCGTCATGGGCACTCTCACAGTCAACCAGAACAAACTGCAAAAGCGCCTTCGCCGACTGGCCGGTGAGGCGGTTGCCGACTTCAACATGATTGAAGACGGCGACAAGGTCATGGTCTGCCTGTCCGGTGGCAAGGACAGCTACACCATGCTCGATGTGCTGATGCACTTGCAGAAGGTCGCGCCGATCAAGTTCGAGATCGTGGCCGTGAACATGGACCAGAAGCAGCCGGGCTTTCCGGAGCACGTGCTGCCGGCCTACCTCAAGGACCTGGGGATCGAGTACCACATCGTCGAGAAAGACACGTATTCGGTGGTCAAGGAGCTGATTCCGGAAGGCAAGACCACCTGCTCGCTGTGCTCGCGCCTGCGTCGCGGCACGCTCTACACCTTCGCCGATGAAATCGGCGCGACCAAGATGGCCCTCGGTCACCATCGTGACGACATCGTCGAAACGTTCTTCCTGAACATGTTCTTCAACGGTTCGCTCAAGGCCATGCCACCGAAACTGCGCGCCGACGATGGTCGCAACGTGGTGATCCGCCCGCTGGCCTACTGCAACGAAAAAGACATCCAGGCTTACTCGGACTTCAAGCAATTCCCGATCATCCCGTGCAACCTTTGTGGTTCCCAGGAAAACCTGCAGCGTCAGGTGGTCAAGGAAATGCTGCTGGACTGGGAGCGCAAGACCCCGGGCCGTACCGAAAGCATTTTCCGCAGCCTGCAGAACGTGATCCCGTCGCAATTGGCGGATTGCAATCTGTTCGACTTCACCAGCCTGAAGATCGACGAATCAGCGGCCTCGCGGTTCGTCAACGTGGTCAACCTCTAACCCCAATTACGGTGGGAGCCAGCCTGCTGGCGATTGCAGTGTGTCAGACCCATCATGGTTGACTGATACACCGCCATCGCCAGCAGGCTGGCTCCCACAGGTTTTGTCACAAGTTGGCAGTTCATTTTTCAATTCTCAGGAGAGGGCATGCGCGATTACAAGTGGCTCAATGAATACTGTCTGAACCGCTTCGGTTCGGCGGCTGAACTGGAAGCCCATCTGCCCGCTCCCAAGACCCCGGCGCAACTGCGCAAGATCAGCGACGACCGCTACCTCTCGACGATGGCGCTGCGGGTATTCCGCGCCGGGCTCAAGCACAGCCTGGTGGATGCCAAGTGGCCGGCCTTCGAAGAAGTATTCTTCAAGTTCGACCCGGAAAAAGTCGTGCTGATGAGCGCCGAGCACCTTGAGCGCCTGATGCAGGACACGCGGATCATCCGTCACTTGGGCAAGCTCAAGAGCGTACCGCGTAATGCGCAGTTCATACTGGATGTGGCCCATGAAAAAGGCAGCTTCGGTGCGCTGATCGCCGATTGGCCGGTGACCGATATCGTCGGGCTCTGGACCTTCCTGAAAAAGCGCGGGCATCAGTTGGGCGGGCTGTCGGCCCCGCGCTTCTTGCGGATGATCGGCAAGGACACCTTTGTACCGAGCTATGACGTGGTGGCGGCGTTGAATGCGCAGGACATCATCGACAAGGTACCGAGCAGTCTGCGCGACCTGGCGTTGGTCCAGGACGTGTTCAACCAGTGGCATGAAGAAAGTGGCGGGCGGCCGATGAGCCAGATTTCGATGATGCTGGCTTACACAGTGAATCATTGAGACCTAGTCGCTCCAATCGCGAGCAGGCTCGCTCCCACATTGGATGTGTGTCGTTCACAAAATCCTCTGTGGGAGCGAGCCTGCTCGCGATGGCGTCAGATCAGGCGACAGAGATTTCGCCTTCACCCGCCAGCTTGCGGTTCAACTGATACCGCCATCGCACATACAACAACGCCGAGCAAAACACCGCCAGGCTCGCGCCCATCTCCAGCAAACCGAATACTTGCCGGTTCGGGTCATAGGCCGCCAATGCGCCCTTGATGAAATACAGGTTCACCACGAAGCACATCCACGAATGCCCGCGAGGGCTGCCGATGATCATCCCCGGTGCCAGAATCAGCAGTGGCACCAATTCGATCAACAGGATCACCCAGGGGCGTGCCCCGTGCAGATCGGCAATCGCCAGGTAGTAAACACACAGCAATCCCACCAGCCCGAAAAAACACAGCAGGCTGATGGCGCGCATCGCCTTGACCCGTGGTTCGAGCCATTCGAGGGCGGGCAGGATCTTCGGTTTCTTGGCCACCTCAGCTCTCCAGTTTCTGTGCAGTCTTGGCCAGGCGCATACCCAGCGCGCGGCACAGCGCCACTTCATGGGCATCCAGACCGCTTTTGCCATCGGCGCCGGCGTGGTGGCTGGCGCCGTATGGCGTACCACCGCCCTGGGTTTCCAGCAGTGCCGATTCGCTGTAGGGCAGGCCGGTGATCAGCATGCCGTGGTGCAGCAACGGCAGCATCATCGACAGCAGGGTGGTTTCCTGGCCGCCGTGCAGGCTCGCGGTGGAGGTGAACACACCGGCCGGTTTGCCCACCAGGGCGCCGGTCAGCCACAGGTTGCTGGTACCGTCGAGAAAGTACTTGAGCGGAGCGGCCATGTTGCCGAAGCGGGTCGGGCTGCCAAGCGCCAGGCCGGCGCAGTTCTTCAGGTCGTCGAGGCTGGCATAGAGTGCGCCTTCGTCGGGAATCTCCGGCGAAACGGCTTCGCACTCGGAGGAAATCGCCGGCACCGTGCGCAGGCGGGCCTCAAGCCCGGCCTGTTCGACACCACGGGCGATCTGCCGGGCCATTTCGTTGGTCGAGCCGCTGCGGCTGTAGTACAGAACCAGAATGTACGGTGCACTCATGGCAACAGTTCCAGGATCTGTTCCGGTGGGCGGCCGATGATGGCCTTGTCGCCGACTTCGAGTATCGGTCGCTCCATCAGTTTCGGGTGGGCGGCGATGGCGGCGATCAACTGCGCTTCGCTCAGGCTGCTGTCAGCCAGGTCGAGGGTCTTGTACTCGTCCTCGCCGGTGCGCAGCAATTGCCGCGCGCTGATCCCGAGTTTGCCCAGCAGGCTCTGGATCTGCGCGGCGTCCAGCGGGGTTTCCAGATAGCGGACCACGGTCGGAGTCAGGCCACGGGCTTCAAGCAGTTCGAGCGCACCGCGGGATTTCGAGCAGCGCGGGTTGTGATAAAGCGTCAGATCGGTCATGAGCGGGTCGCATCTTGCGTAAGGTGGCAGCTATTCTAACTGTGCAGCGCGCAATCCAGAACCGTGAGAGGCGATGGGTCGCAGGCGCATTTTATTTTTGACAAGGAACACGACATGACAAGGCGACTGGCAGCAGCATTGGCGATCATCGGAGCGTTGATGCTGGGGGGCTGCGGTAATGACTATGGCATCGACCAGGACGGCCACAAGATCGCCGCCGACCGACTGGACGGCAAATGGCTGGTGCTCAACTACTGGGCAGAATGGTGCGGGCCTTGCCGTACCGAGATACCGGAGTTGAATGCCTTGGCCGAGCAGCTCAAGGACAAGAAAATCGGTGTGTTCGGGGTCAACTTCGACAATGTCCAGGGGCAAGAGCTGAAGGGCGCGAGCGAGAAACTGGGGATCAGGTTCACCGTGCTGGCCCAGGATCCTTCCGAACTGTTCGAGCTGCCGCGCAGCGAGGCGTTGCCGGTGACCTACATCATCGATGACAAGGGCAAGGTGCGTGAGCAGTTGATGGGTGAACAGACGGCGGCGGGGGTGATGGCCAAGCTTGAGGCGTTGCAGGCGAAGAATTGACTTTGCAGGAGCCGGCAAGCCGGCTCCTGCAAAGCTACGATCAACCCTCCTCAAGCCACCAACGCAGCGGCTTGCCTTCGGCTGGCCAGAAGCGGATCTGCTCGATCGGGGAGACGTCCCAGCGCTGGACGTTTTCCAGGGCCTGAAGGAAGCGTTTTTCCTGTTCCATCAGCGCCGGTGCACACAATTTGCGGGTGCTGCCGATTTTGCCGAAAGTCAGTTTGTCGCCATCGAGGGTGTACGGCGCAAACCAGTGGTTGCAGCCGCCATTGCCGTACGCCCGGCCGTCTTCGCCGAGGGTGATGGTCAGGTGGCTGTAGTCCATCAACGGCCGCTCGCCGATCCACTCCAGAATGTAGCTGCGATTGTGTTCAAGCTGCACCGGCTCGGCGGCGCAGCCCAGCAGGCTGGCGCCGACCATGGCGCTCACAGCGAGGCGTTTCATCACGCAGGCTCCTGGCATTTCGGGCACAGGTGTTTCTCGCCAACGGTGGTCCAGCCCAATTCGGCAATCCTTGCGGTGGCGGCAGGTTTTTCGGCCTTGTTGCCCAGCTTGGCATCGACGGCGAACTCGAAGCTCAGCTCTTTGGCGCAGCTGTCACAGTTCACTTGCCAGGTGTGGATGGCCAGTTCGCCGAACACCGGGCCACTGGCCACCGCGACCCATTGGCCGGGCGGGTTGATCAGGTGGCGAACCGTTTCGACGGTCAGGCGCATGGACAAGTCCCTGGCACCCTTGAGGGTCACGACCAGCACGTCATTGTTGCGAATCGAACCACCGTTGCCGGTGACTTGATAGCGGCCCGGCACCAAGGCGCGGCATTCGGTGAGGGTGTGTTGCGGGTTCATCAGGCTGTAGCGGAAATCGTGTTCGACCATGGGTCCTCCAAATATGCGCGATATGCTAGCACGGGCTTGCACGCCGCATCGCGCAGGCAGATGACCTTCGATCCGTTTCAGTCGCCCGTGACCTGGTTTTCCGGGGTGCCCGCCGTCCAGGCTGCAATGTTGCGCAATGTGGTGGCGGCAATCGCGTCCAGCGCTTCGCGGGTCAGGAAGGCCTGGTGCGCGGTGACGATCACGTTAGGAAAAGTCAGCAGCCTGGCCAGTACGTCGTCTTGCAACGGCAGGTCGGAGCGGTCCTCGAAGAACAACTGCGCCTCTTCCTCATATACATCCAGCCCCAGGTAACCCAGGCGTCCGTCTTTCAGTGCGTCGATCAGTGGCGGGGTGTCCACCAGGCCGCCACGTCCGGTATTGATCAGCATCGCGCCCGGTTGCATGTGCGCCAGGGACTCGCGGTTGATCAAGTGCCTGCTCTGCTCGTTGAGCGGGCAGTGCAGGCTGATGATCTGCGAGTCGGCCAGCAATTGCGGCAGGCTCAGGTAGCGCGCGCCGAGGGCTTCGACCTGTGGGTTGGGGTAGGGGTCATAGGCCAGTAACTGGCAGCCAAATCCGCTCATGATTTTGGCGAAGGTGGCGCCAATCTGACCGGTGCCGACCACGCCGACGGTCTTGCCCACCAGATCGAAACCGGTCAGCCCCTGCAGTCTGAAATCCCCTTCGCGAGTGCGGTTGTAGGCGCGGGGCAAGCGGCGGTTGAGTGCGAGGATCAGCGCTACGGCATGTTCGGCCACGGCGTGGGGCGAATAGGCCGGGACGCGCACGATGGCCAGTCCCAGTCGCTTTGCCGCTGGCAAGTCGACATGGTTGTAACCGGCCGAGCGCAGGGCGATCAGGCGTGTGCCACCGGCGGCCAGGCGTTCGAGTACCGCCGCGCCTAGGTCATCATTGATGAATGCGCAAACCGCTTCATACCCTTGGGCGAGCGCCACCGTGTCGAGGCTCAGGCGCGCAGGCTGAAATTGCAGCTCGATGCCGGGCGGTTGCTCGGCCGCGAGGAAGCTGTCGCGGTCGTAGTTCTGGCTGCTGAAAAGTATCGTACGCATGCGGTGCTCCTTGAAGGTGGCCTGCGCCGTTGAGCAAGCCGGCATTCGACAGTCGTCAGGTTAGCTCGCCGGCAACCCTTCGCGATTGCGCTGCATCAAGCATTCATACGCGCCTGGGCCGCCAGGCGATTGATTGCCCGGTCGAGCTCATCCAGTGCCACGCCGGCTTTCGGGTCCTGTTGCTTGAGCAGGGTTTCACTGCGTTGGCAGGCCGCACGCAATTGCGGTACGCCGCAGTAACGCGTCGCGCCATGCAGGCGATGGACCCGTTCGATCAGGGCGTTGTGGTCATTGCTTTGCTGAGCCTGTCGGATGGCTTCGCGGTCAGCCTCCAGTGACGCCAGCAGCATTGCCAGCATGTCTGCAGCCAGGTCAGCCTTGCCGGCGGCCAGGCGCAAGCCCTCCTCGTGGTCGAGCACCAGCAGGTCTTGAGCGCCAGCATGCCCATCGCCGGAGCGCTCCGGGCTGTGATTGCGTAGCGCCAGGCCGGTCCACTTCAGCACCACCTGGGCCAATTGCCGTTCGCTGATCGGTTTGGTCAGGTAGTCGTCCATGCCGCTTTGCAGCAGCGCGCGTTTTTCGTTGGCCATGGCGTGGGCGGTGAGGGCCACGATCGGCAAAGGCGTGCAATGGCGTTCGCTTTCCCATTGGCGGATCGCCTCGGTGCTCTGGCGACCGTCCATGCCGGGCATCTGCACGTCCATCAACACCAGATCGAATGTCTCGTTCTGCACAGCCTTGACGGCGGCATAACCGCTTTCTACCGCGAGTACCCTGGCGCCCATGTCTTCGAGCAGGGTCTGCACCAGCATCAGGTTGGCCGGATTGTCGTCGACGCAAAGCACCTTCGGGGCGCGACTGGACAGCGGTTCGCCCGGTTCGCTGCGCATCGGACGCGGGCTGACCAGGTCAGACAGGGAGCGTCGCAGCTTGCGGGTGCAGGCCGGTTTCGCCTGGAGCTGGCTGTGGGGGTTGGGCACGGAAAGATGAAAGAGCGTCTGTTCCGTGGTCGGGCACAGCACCAACACTTTGCAGCCAAGATGTTCGAGGTCCCAGATGTGCTGGTTCAGGCGTTCCGGCGGCATGTCGTTACTGGTGATGCCGAGCACGGCAAGGTCGATCGCCTGGTCGGTCTGGTGGGCGGCGGTGACGCCATTGGTCAGGCTTTCCAGGGTATTGAACGGTGTGGTGCTGAGGCCGCAGTCTTCCAGTTGATGCTGCAATGCCTGCCGCGCCAGCTCGTGGTTTTCCAGTACCGCCACCCGGCGCCCGAGCAAGGGTGCGCAGGGCAGGTCTTCGGCATCGTCGCGGGTTTTCGGCAGGCTCAGGCTGATCCAGAACTCCGAGCCTTCCCCCGGCGTGCTGTCGACACCGATCTCGCCGCCCATCTGTTCAATCAGACGCTTGGAAATCACCAGGCCCAGGCCAGTGCCGCCGGGTTGCCGCGACAGCGAGTTGTCGGCCTGGCTGAAGGCCTGGAACAGGGCGCGTACGTCCTGGTTCGACAGACCGATGCCCGTGTCCTGAATGCTGATGCGCAACTGCACGGTGTCTTCGTGTTCTTCTTCGAGCATGGCGCGGGCGACGATGGTGCCTTCGCGGGTGAACTTGATCGCGTTGCTCACCAGGTTCGTCAGAATCTGCTTGAGCCGCAGCGGGTCGCCCACCAGTGACAGCGGTGTGTCCCGGTACACCAGGCTCACCAGTTCCAGCTGCTTGGCGTGGGCGGCCGGGGCGAGGATGGTCAGGGTGTCCTGCAGCAGGTCGCGCAGGTTGAACGGAATATGGTCGAGCACCAGTTTGCCGGCCTCGATTTTCGAGAAATCGAGAATCTCGTTGATGATGCCCAGCAGGCTGTCGGCGGATTTTTCGATGGTGCCCAGGTAGTCGAGCTGGCGCGGGGTGAGCTCGCTTTTTTGCAGCAGGTGGGTGAAGCCGAGAATGCCGTTGAGCGGCGTGCGGATTTCATGGCTCATGTTGGCCAGGAATTCGGACTTGATCCGGCTCGCTTCCAGGGCTTCCTTGCGCGCCAGGTCCAGCTCGATGTTCTGGATCTCGATGGTTTCCAGGTTCTGGCGCACATCTTCGGTGGCCTGGTCGATGCTGTGCTGCAATTCTTCCTGGGCGTTCTGCAGGGTGCCGGCCATGCGGTTGATGCCGGAGGCCAGTTCGTCCAGTTCCTGGCTGCCGAGGGGCGGCAAGCGGGTTTCCAGATGACCGTCCTTGAGTTGGGCCACGGCCTGCTTGATCTGGCTCAACGGCCGATTGATCGTGCGCCCCATTCGCAGGGCCAGCAATGCCGCCCCCGTCAGCCCCCCGGCAATCAGCATCAGGCTGGCGAACAGGCTGCGGTAACCACGTAACAGCATGCTGTTGTGGGACAGTTCAAGCTCGACCCAGCCCAGCAGGCGGTCGGCTTCTTCGGGAATCACGTCTCCGGCCAGGTTGCGGTGTTTGCCGAATACCGGCAGCAGATAGCGGGTCGCATCGCTGCCACTGCGGCGCAGCATCTGCGTGCCACTGCCGGAAGGTGTCTGGTTGAGCATGGTCGGGCCGGCGTGGGCCAGCAGCGTGCGGTCAGGAGCCAGGAAGGTCACGGCCCGTACGTCGGTTTGTTCCAGGGCCTGGGTGGCGATGCGCTCGAGCAGTTCGTTGTCCTGATGGCCCATGGCTGGCGCCGCCAGTGGAGCCAACTGCTCTGCGATCATTTCGCCGCGCTGCATGAGCTGGGTTTGCAGGTCAGCCTGTTGCATCCAGGTAAAATATCCCCCCAGCACTAACGCCATCAGGCTGGTTGGCAGCAGGGTCAGCAACAGCACGCGGCCTTTGATTCCCAGTTTCTTGAGCACGCATCTCTCCTGCATCCCGCAATTTATTGACCTGCACATGCATCCACCATGCATCCCTTGCGCAGTGTAGCGATTTGCTTGCGGGCAATCCTCGTAAAAATGATGCAGTCATTCGTCGGCCAGGACGAGTCATTGGTGATATAGGCCAACCGCAGGTTGCTCCTGACGAGGCAATCTTGAATAATCGCTCAACTGAGAATTATTTGCAGATACTCATGACTCCCATCACTGCCGGCCTCCCGCGAATCCTGTCCATCGAAGACGACCTTGTGCTCGGCGCTTACGTGCATGAGCACCTGGACCGTAGCGGTTTTCAGGTGACCTGGTGCCAGAACGGCCAGGAGGGCCTGGACATTGCCCGCCGGCAGCCTTTCGATGTGGTGTTGATGGATATTCTGCTGCCGGGCATGGACGGTCTGGCGGTACTGACCCAGTTGCGTCAGAGCCATTCCACCCCGGTGTTGCTGATGTCGGCCCTCGGTGCCGAAGCCGACCGTATCAGCGGCTTTCGCCTGGGGGCCGATGATTACCTGCCCAAGCCCTTCAGCATGGTGGAGTTGCGGGTGCGCATCGAAGCCATTCTGCGCAGGGTGGCACTCGACCGCCGGCCGGTGCCGACAGCGCCTGCTCCTTCGATGGACAGCCTGCGTTTCGACGATGAAAGCTTCGAGGTCTTTTACGGGGACCAGGCTGGCGGCCTGACCCGCAGCGAGTATCGGTTGCTGGAGACGTTGCACCGCACTACCGATGAAGTACTGAGCAAAGCCTTCCTTTATCAACAGGTGCTGCAACGCGGTTATGCGGCCCATGACCGTAGCCTGGACATGCACATCAGCCAGATCCGTCGCAAGCTCAAGGCCATCGGCTACACCGAGCGCGAAGTGCGTACGGTATGGGGCAAGGGCTACATCCTGAGCGCCGCCGATGAAATGTAATTTGCCGGGCAGGCATTCGCTGTTCTGGAAACTGGCCTGTCTATTGGTCGCTTTCTGTCTGCTGATGATCTGGCTGAGTTGGTCCTGGGGTCGGTACATGGAGCAGCGTAACCAGTTCCTCTCCGATGAGGCCCGTGGCACCCTGACACGCTATGCCGCCGAGGCCGAGCAGGCATGGCGGCAGCGGCAGGGCGCCGGTGTCGATGACTGGCTGCAAGGCATGCATCAGCGGGAAAAAGGCTGGGTCGGTGTGATCGGCGGTGATTTGCAGTCCTTGAGCAACCAATCGCTGACAGACAAGGAAGTCGAGCGCCTGACTTTTTTGCGCGGCCTCGATTGGCCGATCCACAAGAAAGGCCAACCCTGGATGCGCATACCGTTTCCCGGTGACCCGTCCGCCGGCAGCCTGGTGATCGAGTTGCCCAAGCGCTTCGTACCCGGGCGTTACCGGGTGTTCTGGCGGGTGATCACCAACGGCGTGATTCCGGGATTGTTCACCTTGCTGCTGTGCGTCGGGTTGTATCGCTTGCTGGTGGTGCCGCTCAACAGCCTGCGTGAACAGGCCAATGCCTGGCGTGCCGATCAACTGAACGTACGACTGTCGAGCCGCACCACCAATCGTTCCGATGAACTGGGCGAGTTGGGCAGGGCGTTCGATCACATGTCCGAGCGCCTGCAAAGCACCGTGGCCTTGCAGCAACAGTTATTGCGCGACCTGTCCCACGAATTGCGTACGCCGCTGAGCCGCCTGCGCGTGGCCAGTGAAAGTGAACAGGGGCTCGAAGCCTTGCGCGAACGCATCGGCCGTGAGGTCGATGGCATGCAGCGCCTGGTGGAAGACACATTACAACTGGCGTGGCTCGATACCGAGCGCACCCGGTTGCCCGACGAAGCGATCCAGGTCCAGGCCCTGTGGGAAATGCTCACTGAGAACGCCTGCTATGAAAGTGGTTGGCCCGATACGCAGTTGCAATGCACGGTGGATGCATCCTGCTGGGTTCGCGGTCATCTCAACACCCTGGCCCAGGCGCTGGAAAACATTCTGCGTAATGCGATTCGGCATTCACCGGCGGGAGGCATTGTCCAACTGGGCGGTCGGCGTGATGGCGATTTCTGGCACCTGTGGCTGGAGGATCACGGCGGCGGCGTGGCGCAAGCTGATCTGGAGCGGATCTTCCTGCCGTTTACCCGACTGGACGGTTCGCGGCCGGGGGATGGTGGGTTCGGCCTCGGCTTGAGCATCGCCCGAAACGCGGTGCAGCGTCAGGGCGGACAGCTGTGGGCGCAGAACACCGGGACCGGGTTGCGCCTGAATATGCGGTTGTTGGCGGATGATGGCGATGTCAGTGACAACGCCATCGCGAGCAGGCTCGCTCCCACACTGACCGTGTTTCAACCACAAATTGTGTGATCACCTCAGCCCTCTGTGGGAGCGAGCCTGCTCGCGATGAGGCCCTTCCACACACCGATAAATCCGGGCTTATTCCCATAAACCATAAGCACCACACTTTGCGTGATATGGCCTGCGAACGTTTGCCGGTATGATAGGCACCCCCGCAGTCTGGATTGCGAATACGCCATGACCTTGCAGTACCCAACCATCGCCGATTGCGTCGGCAACACTCCGCTGGTCCGTTTGCAGCGCCTGCCCGGCGCCACCAGCAATACCCTATTGCTCAAGCTCGAAGGGAACAACCCGGCGGGTTCGGTCAAGGACCGTCCGGCGCTGTCGATGATCACCCGCGCCGAACTGCGCGGGCAGATCCACGCCGGCGATACGCTGATCGAGGCGACCTCGGGCAACACCGGGATCGCCCTGGCCATGGCCGCCGCGATCAAGGGTTACAAGATGATCCTGATCATGCCGGACAACTCCAGCGCCGAGCGCAAGGCAGCCATGACCGCCTATGGCGCCGAGCTGATTCTGGTCAGCCAGGAAGAAGGCATGGAAGGCGCCCGTGACCTGGCGCAGAAGATGGAAGCCGAAGGTCGCGGCAAGGTACTGGATCAGTTCGCCAACGGTGACAACCCCGAGGCGCACTACACCACTACTGGCCCGGAAATCTGGCGCCAGACCCAGGGCACCATCACTCATTTCGTCAGCTCCATGGGCACCACCGGCACCATCATGGGCGTGTCGCGCTACTTGAAAGAGCAGAACGACAACGTGCAGATCGTCGGCCTGCAACCGATGGAAGGCTCGGCGATCCCGGGTATCCGCCGCTGGCCTCAGGAATACCTGCCGAAGATCTACCAGGTCGACCGCGTGGACCGGATCGTCGACATGGCCCAAAGCGAAGCCGAAGACGTGACCCGTCGTCTGGCCCGCGAAGAAGGCATTTTCTGTGGTGTGTCCTCGGGCGGTGCCGTGGCGGCAATGCTGCGTCTGTCCAAAGAAGTTGAAAACGCGGTGATCGTCGCGATCATCTGCGACCGTGGCGACCGTTACCTGTCGACCGGCATTTTCGACGCGCCCAACTGATGGCCAAACATGAAAGAGGCCTGCGCTTCCAGCCCACCGGCGGCAGCAAGGCCCCGCAAGTCCCGACCGGCAAAAAGCAGCGCCTGACCATCGAGCGCCTGGCCAATGACGGTCGCGGTATCGCGTTTTTCGAAGGTCGCACCTGGTTCGTCATCGGCGCTTTGGCCGGTGAAGAGATCGAGGCGCGCGTCCTCGGTGCCCACGGCAAAGTGGTCGAGGCGCGCACCGAACGGGTGTTCAAGGCCAGCGAATTGCGCCGCCCGGCGCCGTGCGCCCATGCCGGCCGCTGCGGTGGTTGCAGCGTGCAACATCTGCCCCACAACGAACAGCTTGCCCTGAAACAGCGCATGCTCGCCGAGCAGTTGTCGAGGGTCGCGGGCGTCGAACCCGAAGAGTGGGCGGCGCCATTGAGCGGTGCGGAGTTCGCTTATCGGCGTCGTGCTCGCGTCGCGGTGCGCTGGGACATGAAGGCGAAAAAACTCGAAGTCGGTTTCCGTGCCGCCGGCAGCCAGGACATTGTGGGCATCGATGATTGCCCTGTGCTGGTACAGCCTTTGCAACCGATCATGGCCCGCTTGCCGGAGATGCTGCGGCGCTTGAGCAAACCCCAGGCACTTGGGCATGTGGAGTTGTTCAGCGGCTCGACGCTGGCCGTGTTGCTGCGGCACATGGCGCCGCTGTCCGACGCCGACCTGACCATCCTCAAGGATTTCTGCGCGTTCCATCAAGCCCAGTTGTGGCTGCATGGCGACGGCGAACCACAACCGGTCGAGGTCGATCAGTCGTTGGGCTATCGTCTTGAACAGTGGGGCCTGGAGCTGGCGTATCGTCCAGGCGATTTCATCCAGGTCAACGCCGCGGTCAACGAAGCGATGGTCGCCCAGGCGCTGGACTGGCTGAAGCCGACAGCGGATGAGCGCGTACTCGACCTGTTCTGTGGCCTTGGCAACTTTGCCTTGCCGCTGGCCAGGGCCGCTCGTGAAGTGGTGGCGGTCGAAGGCGTGCAAGTGATGGTCGATCGGGCAGCGGCGAATGCCGCTAGCAACAATTTGCATAATGCGAAGTTTTTTCAGGCCGATTTATCCCTGCCTTTGACGGACGCCGAATGGGCCGCCGAAGGCTTTTGTGCGGTACTCTTGGACCCACCGCGTGACGGTGCTTTCGAGGTTGTGCGCAAGCTCAGGAGCCTGGGCGCCGAACGTTTGGTGTATGTGTCGTGCAATCCGGCGACGCTGGCGCGCGACACGGTCGAATTGATCAAGCAGGGCTACCGGTTAAAACGTGCCGGGATTCTCGATATGTTTCCTCAAACGGCACATGTCGAGGCCATGGCGTTATTTGAAGCGAGCTAGGATGCTCGTCTGGTCCGACTGGCCCGCCCGTGCAGCCGCGCACGGGCAACGAAGGTCAGCGATTTGACGCATTGAATCTGCGTCGTAGGGAAGGTAAGCAAGATGGTACAGGTGAGAGCACACCAGCCAATCAACACCGACGGCAGTATCAATCTCGAGGCTTGGCTCGATCATGCGGTCAGTGTCGATCTGGCACTGGATCGCGAAGCCTTGAAAGAGGCCTGCGAGTACGCTCGCGAGGCCGAACAACAAGCCAATGCGGCACAGAATCTGTGGTCGGAAGGTAACTCGACTTTCCGTACCGGGCTTGAGATCGCCGAGATCCTGGCCGATCTCAAACTCGACCAGGACTCACTGGTCGCCGCGATCCTGTATCGAGGCGTACGTGAAGGCCAGATCAAGTTGCCGGCCGTCAGCCAGCGCTTTGGTCCGGTGGTGTCCAAGCTCATCGACGGCGTGCAGCGCATGGCCGCGATCAGCGACAGCCTGAGCCCGCGTAAATCCCTGGTGCTGGGCACCCAGGGCCAGGTGGAAAACCTGCGCAAGATGCTGGTGGCCATGGTCGACGACGTTCGCGTCGCCCTGATCAAGCTGGCCGAGCGTACGTGCGCAATCCGTGCGGTGAAGACCGCCGACGACGAAAAGCGCAACCGCGTGGCCCGTGAAGTCTTTGACATCTACGCGCCGCTGGCCCATCGCCTGGGTATCGGTCACATCAAGTGGGAACTGGAAGACTTGTCTTTCCGTTACCTCGAACCCGACCAGTACAAGCAGATCGCCAAGCTGCTCCATGAGCGGCGACTGGATCGCGAGCGTTTCATCAGCGACGTGATGAGCCAGCTGAAAAACGAATTGCAGGCCACCGGCGTCGATGCCGACATCAGCGGCCGGGCCAAACACATCTATTCGATCTGGCGCAAAATGCAGCGCAAGGGTCTGGAGTTCAGCCAGATCTACGACGTGCGTGCCGTGCGCGTGCTGGTGCCGGAAATGCGCGATTGCTACACCGCGCTCGGCATCGTCCACACCCTGTGGCGACACATCCCGAAAGAGTTCGACGACTACATCGCCAACCCCAAGGAAAACGGTTATCGCTCGCTGCACACCGCGGTGATCGGGCCCGAGGGCAAGGTGCTGGAAGTGCAGATCCGCACTCACTCGATGCACGAAGAAGCCGAACTCGGCGTGTGCGCGCACTGGCGCTACAAGGGCACCGACGTCAAGTCCGGCTCCAATCACTACGAAGAGAAAATCTCCTGGCTGCGCCAGGTGCTCGAATGGCACGAAGAGTTGGGTGACATCGGCGGGCTGGCGGAACAGTTGCGGGTGGATATCGAGCCGGACCGGGTCTACATCTTCACCCCGGACGGTCACGCCATCGATTTGCCGAAGGGCGCGACCCCGCTGGACTTCGCCTACCGCGTCCACACCGAAATCGGTCACAACTGCCGTGGCGCCAAGATCAACGGGCGCATCGTGCCGCTCAACTACAGCCTGCAAACCGGTGAACAGGTCGAGATCATCACCAGCAAGCACGGCACCCCGAGCCGTGACTGGCTGAACCCGAACCTGGGCTACGTCACCACGTCGCGGGCACGGGCGAAGATCGTTCACTGGTTCAAGCTGCAGGCTCGTGACCAGAACGTCGCGGCCGGTAAAACCCTGCTCGAGCGCGAACTCAATCGCCTCGGCCTGCCGGCGGTGGATTTCGACAAGCTGGCCGACAAGGCCAACATGAAAACCGCCGAAGACCTGTTCGCCGCCCTCGGCGCCGGGGATCTGCGCCTGGCGCAACTGGTCAACCTGGCGCAGCAACTGGTCGAGCCGGAGCGTGGCAACGAACAGCTTGAACTGATTCCACGCAAGGCCACCGGCTACAAACCGGGCAAGCGCGGCGACATCCAGATCCAGGGCGTCGGCAACCTGATGACCCAGATGGCCGGCTGCTGCCAGCCGCTGCCGGGGGATGCCATCGTCGGTTACATCACCCAGGGCCGTGGGGTGAGCATTCACCGCCAGGACTGCGCCTCGGTGCTGCAACTGAGCGGGCGCGAGCCGGAACGGATCATCCAGGTCAGCTGGGGCCCGGTGCCGGTGCTCACCTATCCGGTGGATATCGTCATTCGTGCCTACGACCGTTCCGGTCTGCTGCGTGACGTCTCGCAGGTTTTGCTCAACGAGCGGATCAACGTGCTGGCGGTCAACACCCGTTCGAACAAGGAGGACAACACTGCGTTGATGTCCCTGACCATCGAGATTCCGGGGCTGGATGCATTGGGGCGGTTGCTGGGGCGGATTTCCCAGTTGCCGAACATCATCGAAACCCGGCGTAACCGTACGCCCTGAGACGGGAGCGCTTTACTGTAGGAGCGAGCTTGCTCGCGATGAACCAGAGAACGGCGCGTTCATTCAGATTGCACGCGTCATCGTTAACGTCCATCGCGAGCAGGCTCGCTCCTACAGGGAGCGGAAAGAGACTGAACGATGTATTCACTTGAAGACCTGCTGCACCTGATGAACCGCCTGCGCGACCCGCAGTACGGTTGTCCGTGGGACATCAAGCAAACCTGGGCCACCATCGTCCCGCACACCCTTGAAGAAGCCTATGAAGTTGCCGATGCCATCGAGCGCGGCGACTTCGATCACGTGCAGGGCGAGCTGGGCGATCTGTTGTTCCAGGTGGTGTATTACAGCCAATTGGCCCGGGAAGATGGGCGCTTCGAGTTCGCCGGCGTGGTCGACAGCATCACCCGCAAGCTGATCCGCCGTCATCCTCACGTGTTCCCCACCGGCGATCTCTACGCACCACTGGATGTCCCACGCCTGAGCGAAGCGCAGGTCAAGCAGCGTTGGGAAGAGATCAAGGCCGAGGAGCGCGCGGAGAGGTCCTCGGCGCCTGAACAGCTGTCGTTGCTCGATGACGTCCCCGCTGCAATGCCGGCGTTGTCACGCTCGGCGAAATTGCAAAAGCGCGCAGGGCAGGTCGGCTTCGACTGGCCGGACGCCTTGCCGGTGTTGGATAAAGTGCGTGAAGAGCTCGATGAAGTCCTCGAAGCCATGTCGGAAAATGATCCCGAGGCCGTGGCCGACGAGATCGGTGACCTGCTGTTTTCCGTGGTCAATCTGGCGCGGCATCTCAAGGTTGATCCGGAAACGGCACTGCGTGGCGCCAACGCCAAGTTTGAAAGACGCTTTCGTTTTATCGAACAGGCATTGCGCGACACCCGCCGTCCCATGGAAGATTGCACCCTCGAAGAGTTGGACGCCTTGTGGGGCGAAGCCAAACGTCAGGAAAAGAATTTGCCCAGCTGCGGTTGAGCAGTGGCCTAAGTGAGTAATAAGCACCATGAGCATTTCCCTTCGCGACCAGTTGCTCAAAGCAGGGCTGGTCAACCAGAAGCAGGCCAAGCAGGTCAGCAAAGACAAGCAGAAACAGCAACGCCTGGCCCACAAAGGCCAGATCGAGCTGGATGACTCCCAGCAGCGCGCGGCACAGGAAGCCATGGCCGAGAAGGTCAAGCGCGACCAGGAGCTCAACCGACAGCAGCAGGAAAAGGCTGAGGCCAAGGCCCGTGCCGCGCAGGTCAAGCAATTGATCGAAGTCTCGCGTTTGCCGAAATTGACGACCGAGGATTACTACAACTTCGTCGACGACAAGAAGGTCAAGCGCATCTGCGTCAACACCCTGATGCGCAACAAGCTCAGCAGCGGTTCGCTGGCCATCGTGCATCACGCTGGCGGCTACGAAGTGATTCCGCGCGAGGCGGCATTGAAAATTCAGGAGCGCGACCCGCAACGCATCGTGCAGTTGAATGTGCAGACCGAAGAAGTCAGCGTCGAGGACGATCCGTACGCGGCCTACAAGATCCCTGATGATCTGATGTGGTAATCGCTTCTCTGGCATTACATGTTTGTTAGTACATTGCTGGATTAATCAATTGAACCCGAAAGGTCGCGTCGATACGATCTCTCGGGTTTTCTTTCGCCCGAAGTATTCTCAGGGAAGAGAACTAATGGAATGAAGTTCAATGAATAAGGATATTCTCAATGCTGGTAAGTATCGCCTCGTTACGCCAACCCACTTTTAAATCGCAGCTTTCACAGCCGCGACAACTCGATCAATCCATTCACGATTACCTGGACGACGAGCTTGTCGTACGGGCGGAGCTTGTACGCCGAAAGATCAAGATCGCTGCGAAAGCTGCTCGCGACGATCACGGCAGTCCCGCGTGCGTTTTCGTTACCTTGCCTGAGTTTTTCTGGAACATTCCCTGGCACGAAGTCCGTAATGAACAGGAGCTTCACGAGCTGAACTCTGCCTATCTGACGAAGGTGACTGAATGTGTGACGCTTTTGATAAGCGATCTGCCAGTGGAGCGCTACGGCAAGATCGTTTTATTGGCGGGAAGTTGTGCGACGTTGATCAAGGTGGGAGAGGGGGAGTCGAGCTATTACGATGTCATCAATTATGTGCTGACCATTTCCAATAAGGAATATGAGGTCGACATGCCGCTGATGTCGATGTGGCCGAAACGTTATGTGTCAGGAATTGATTTTGGAAAAAATGTAGGAGCGGAAGACGGGTACTGGTTTTTCAAGTTGTTCGATCAGGTCGTGGTAAGGGTAAAGACAGTCAGTAGTGTGCAGGCCGAGCACAGTTACTTTGGTGGCTACGAAGGAACGTTTATTAACAGCCTTGTAGCGGGTTGCCCATTCGGCATCAATTTGTGCCTGGATTATGCGGTGTTGAAAGACGGTGAGCGGGACAAGGAAGTTGAACTGACGGGGGCAAAAATCGATTTTCTGATTGCCTGTGGCATGGACTTCGATTACGGCAAGCGTCATCTGTCTTCGCTTCAGTTTGCCGTCCGCAATGACGGCATGGGCGATGGTGAGTGCGAGGTGGTGAAACTTGAGGCGGGCTGGATCGTCGGTGTTGTTCCTTCGGTGGTGATCGACGACACCCTTCATTTAGCGGCCTTTCAGATTGCCTGAGCCGCGTGCCTTGGTCGCAGCCTGCCCGTGGGGGGAGGGGCAGGCTGCACGGTGGTGGAGTCTGTCTTCAACGGGTTGCGAGCTCGCGGTCGCGCTCGAGCATTTCCAGTTCGGCCCTGTAGTGTTGCGCTTCGGTCTCGGAGTGGAACATCCCGACCAGCAGGTCTTGTTGATGCACGTCCCAGATCCGGATACCGGCGGCTACACCCTCGTGGGATTTATGTGAATCGTCGCGTTCGGTTACTTTTACAGTCATCTGCTAGCTCCAATCTCTGTTATCTGCAGCAAGGCGTGTGCAGGTCTCTGTTATAGATGTTGGTAGCTTGCTAAGTAAACGACTGAGTTTGGTACGGGTTTTTTACAAAAACGGAAACAGTCCTGCAGCCCGCTAAACACGCGACATTCGGTTGCTGGGCATTAAGTTTCATGACAAAAGCTTCATGTTGGAAGCACCGCAAATCCGGTCTCGAGCATAAAACCTGTGGGAGCGAGCCTGCTCGCGAAAGCGGTGTGTCAGCCAATAAATATGTCGACTGATACTCCCTTTTCGCGAGCAGGCTCGCTCCCACAGGTCTTGCATCTGTCTTGGGCTTTTCTCAAGGCAAAAAAAACGCCCCGAACCAGTCGGGGCGTTTTTTGTGCGGCGTTATGACGGGGTATTACTTACCCTGCCAGCGCTTCAGTACCAAGGTGGCGTTGGTGCCACCGAAACCGAAGCTGTTGCTCATCACGGTGTTGATGCTGGCGTTTTCGCGGGTCTTGGTCAGTACCGGCAGGTCGGCCACTTCAGGGTCCAGCTCGTCGATGTTGGCGGAGCCGGCAATGAAGTTGCCTTCCATCATCAGCAGGCAGTAGATCGCTTCGTGAACACCAGCGGCGCCCAGGGAGTGACCCGACAGGCTCTTGGTGGAGCTGATGGCCGGAGCCTTGTCGCCGAACACTTCACGCACGCCTTTCATTTCCGCGACGTCGCCGACCGGGGTCGAGGTGCCGTGGGTGTTCAGGTAGTCGATCGGGGTATCGACGGTGGACAGCGCCTGCTGCATGCAGCGGATCGCGCCTTCGCCGCTCGGAGCAACCATGTCGTAGCCGTCGGAGGTCGCGCCGTAGCCGACGATTTCCGCGTAGATCTTCGCGCCGCGGGCCAGAGCGTGTTCCAGCTCTTCAACCACGACCATGCCGCCACCGCCGGCAATGACGAAACCGTCACGCTTGGCGTCGTAGGCACGGGAAGCTTTTTCCGGGGTTTCGTTGTACTGGGTGGACAGGGCGCCCATGGCGTCGAACAGGAACGATTGGCTCCAGTGTTCTTCTTCACCGCCGCCGGCGAAAACGATGTCCTGCTTGCCCAGCTGGATCTGCTCCATGGCGTTACCGATGCAGTGAGCACTGGTGGCGCAAGCGGAGGAGATCGAGTAGTTCACACCCTTGATCTTGAACGGCGTGGCCAGGCAGGCGGAAACGGTGCTGCCCATGGTCCGCGTGACGCGGTACGGGCCGACGCGCTTGACGCCTTTCTCGCGCAGGATGTCCAGCGCTTCCATCTGGTTCAGGGTCGACGCGCCACCGGAACCAGCGATCAGGCCGGTACGCACGTTGGAAACCTGTTCTTCGGTCAGACCGGAATCTGTGATGGCATCTTTCATGGCCAGGTAGGCATAAGCTGCCGCGTGGCCGACGAAGCGATAGATCTTGCGATCGATCAGTTCTTCAAGGTTGAGGTCAATGGAGCCGGAAACCTGGCTACGCAGACCCATTTCGGCATATTCCGGGTTGAACCGGATGCCAGGGCGGCTTGCACGCAGGTTAGCGGAGACGGTCTCTTTGTCATTGCCCAGGCAAGAAACGATGCCCAGACCAGTGATAACGACGCGGCGCATGCGAATAACCCTTAGAAGTTGTCAGTGGAGGTGAACACGCCGACCCGGAGGCCTTCGGCGGTGTAGATTTCGCGACCGTCGACAGTGACCGAACCGTCGGCGATGGCCAGGTTCAGTTTGCCTTTGAGGACGCGCTTGATATGAATGTTATAGGTGACTTTCTTGGCGGTCGGCAGGACCTGGCCGAAGAATTTCACTTCGCCCGAACCCAGCGCACGACCACGGCCCGGCAGGCCTTGCCAGCCCAGGAAGAAACCGACCAGTTGCCACATGGCGTCCAGGCCCAGGCAGCCCGGCATCACCGGATCGCCTTCGAAGTGGCAGGCGAAGAACCACAGGTCCGGATTGATATCCAGCTCGGCGACCAATTCACCTTTGCCGTACTTGCCACCTTCTTCGCTGATCAGGGTGATGCGATCAACCATCAGCATGTTCGGGGCGGGCAGTTGCGCGTTACCTGGGCCGAACAGCTCACCGCGACTGCAGCGCAGCAGGTCTTCCCGGGTAAAGGCGTTTTGTTTGGTCATGCGAGCTCCTCAATAGTCCCATGCGGCAGGTGGGGCAAATCTTCCCGGCCGATCGAAGCGTTCATGCCTCGAACCGGCAGCCTACTCATAGACTATTGCGTTGTGGTGAAAGTCACAGCACCAAGGACATGAATGTACACTTGTGCACTGAAATTATTATTCAAGCCCCTTTTCGGGCCTGTTCGGGGGCTTAAGACTGCCGCACTTTCGCCTTTCACGCCAGTCGCAGATGCTCGAAAGGCCTGTACTACTGCACCCAGCGTTGCAGAATTTGCTGCAGATCAGTCCGTTTGAACGGCTTGGCCAGGTAATCGTTCATCCCCGCCGACAGGCAGGCTTCACGGTCGCCCTGCAAGGCGTTGGCGGTCAGGGCGATGATCGGCAGGTCGGTGCAACCGGGCAGCTTGCGGATTTGTCGGGTGGCTTCATAGCCATCGATGATCGGCAAGCGGCAATCCATCAGGATCGCTTCAAAGATCAGGCTCTCGGCACTGCGTACCGCCTGCGCGCCGTCGGCGGCGACACTGACCTTGAAGCCCAGGCTGCGCAACATGGCTTCGATGACGGTCTGGTTGACCGGGTTGTCTTCGACCAACAGCACATTGCGCCCTTCGCCGTTGCTGTTGCGCGATTGCGCGCGAGGGGGTAACAGCGGTTGTGTCTGCTGGTGCAATGCCAGGGGGATTTCCAGGGTGAACACCGAACCGCGGCCTTCCTCGCTCTGCGCGCGCAAGGTGCCCCCCATGCGTTCGGCCAGGGTACGGGCAATCGGCAGGCCCAGCCCCGTGCCACCGTAGCGTCTCGAGATAGAGCTGTCGGCCTGCTGGAACGCGTTGAACATCAATTCCAGGCTTTGCGCCGGGATGCCGATACCGCTGTCGCGCACGGTGCAGGTGAACCACAGCAACTCGTGGTCCAGCGACTGCCACTGCGCCTCGATGGTGACGCGGCCCTTTTCGGTGAACTTCAGCGCATTGCCGACCAGGTTGACCAGTATCTGCCGGATACGCGTCGGGTCGCCCTTGACCTGCAAGCCGCGCATGTCGTCGGGGATCATCAGTTGCAGGTCCAGACCGCGTTGCGCGGCGCTGTGCTGGAACGACTGGGCGCAACTGACGATCAGGTCGGCGAGGTTGAACGGGATGTGCTCCAGCTCCAGCTCTGAACGTTCGATCCGCGAGAAATCCAGGATGTCGTTGATGACCTTGAGCAAGTGCTCGGTGGATTCCGAGGCCAGCGCCGCGTACTCCACCTGCTCCTCGGTCATGTCGGTGGTTTCAAGCAACTGCAGCATGCCCAGTACGCCATTCATCGGTGTGCGCAGTTCATGGCTCATCATGGCGAGGAAATCGGATTTGGCGTTGTTGGCCTTTTCTGCTTCTTCGCGGGTCTGGATCAACTGCGCCATGGCTTGATGTTGTTCGCGGCTGGCCTGCTCGAGACCGCTGGCGAGGTTATTGATGTGTTGCGACAGCGCCCCCAGCTCGGTGTCGTCGACAATGGGCAGCGGTGTCTTGTAGTCGCCGTCCTGGATCGCCTTGACCGCATTGCCGATATCACGGATCGGTTGCGACAGGCTGCCCGCCAGGCGCCGGGCCACGAGGAAGGTAAACAGCAGGGCGAACAGCGCCAGGATGGCGGCCTTGAGCACGATTTCCTGCTGGCGCCGGCTGAAGGCATCGTTGGACAGCCCGACGATCACCCGGCCCAGATAGTCTTCGACAGGGGCCACGGTGGCGGTTTTGCTGCTCTGGAAAAAATCATTGTGCAACGCGATGCGCTGGAGCCGAATCGGTGCCTGGAACACTTCGAGCTGTTGCGCGCGATTGTGGTGTTCGTTCGGTTGTTCAACGTACACCAGAACCCGGTTGGCGCTGTCCTGGATTTCCAGAAAACTCACATTGGGCGTGGCCAGCGTCGCCTTGAGCAAGGTTTCGAGCACTTCGATGTTGCCCGAAATCACTCCGTACTCGGTGACCGGGGCCAGTTGATTGGCGATCAACTGGCCGGTGTGGGTGATTTCCTGACGCAGATCCTGGATACGCACGAACGTGAAGAAGCTGATCAGCAACAAGGTCAGCAGCAGTGCAGGGCCGAGGCTGATGAGTTGGGTGCGGGTGTTGATGTCCCAGCGACGGCGAAAGTTCATGGGCGGCGTTCTCCTTCAGCCAGCAGTGCGGCGACAGACGCTTCGTTTATCTGTTCGATACCCAATGAACGCGCCACCTGCGGATTGCTCGCGACCTTGAATCGATGGGGGTAGTGCGTGCGCGGCCAGGTGGCCGGTGGCCGGTCGAGCAATTCGTCGAGGACCGCCAGCCAGTCGCTCTGATCGCTATAGGTGCTGGCCAGGCTCCCGGCCTTGACGAATCCGGCGTTGGGTCCGATCAGCGCCACTTGTCGCGAGTAGCTGCTCAGCAGCAGGTTCTTTGCGGTTTGCGGGTTGTACAGGTCGGCATCATCCAGGCCCAGCAACACGTCACTGTCATTAAGCAGGGCCTGTAATGGACGACTGTCGTGAATGTTGTCCCAGCGCTGAGTGACTATCTCAAGACCCAGGGGGAGGGCGGCCTGACGCAGCTCATTCAAGAGGAATTCACTGTGGGTGTCGTAGAGCACACCGATGCGTCTGGCCTGGGGCAACAAGGTACGGGTCAAGCGCAACTGGCGGTCCAGTGGTGGATCGCTCCATAGCAGGCAAAGGCGCGCAGGCAGCGAGGTGTCCAAGCGTTGCCGGGCTTGCAGGCGGCTGATGCGCAATACGAGTGTCGCCGGGCCTTGGGCGTTCTGCAGGCGCCAGTCGAGGCTGGGCAGGTCGAGCAGTATCAAGCGGATGTTTTCCGGCAGCTTGTCCGGTATCGGCATTTTAGCCAGCGTTTGGAAGCGTATGTTATCGCTTGGTCGCAGCTCGCTCAGGGCTTGGGTAAACGCCCGCACAGCGGGGCTGTCTTCGGCCCCTGTGAGCAAAATGTCGGCCGCATTACTCGCCAGGCTGCCCAGCAGGCCGCTTGTCAGCAGGCAGAGTATGGCCAGCAGCCGACCCAGGGGTGGCATTCTGCAGGCCGGACGATTCGGCATCTTAAAGCTCCAGCTCCGCGCTGAAATACATCACATGGCGCTGGTCATAATTATTGTCGATGAAGGTGGTCGGCTGATTGTCCAGCCGTTGCTGTAGCACTGCGGCCAGTTCCAGGCTGGCCTTGCCCAGGGCGATACGTTTGGCGATGCGCGCATCGACCCGTTCGAAGCGGTAGCCGTTGAGGGCGTCATCGCCATAATAGAAAAGCGCACTGTTCCAGCCCTGGCCCCAATCCCGCAGCCATCCGGCCGAGCCACTGTTGCTTGCAGTCTGCCTGGCATCCAGCGGATTGCTGGCGTCGGCATCGACGTAGGCATAGGTCAGTCGCAGGCGATCGAGGCTGCCGACACGCCAGTCGAGCTGGGTTTCGGCTCCCGAAAAACGCGCTTTGTTGGCGTTGCTGGCGATGTACTGATTGTTGCGCAGCGGTTCACTGATCATGCCGGTGATTTCGTCGTGGAACAGCTTCACGTCGAGCACCAGCCCCGGTTCGGGAAAATAGCCGTTGTAGCCCAGCTCCCGGGAGCGCATGTGCTCTTGATCGAGATCGCCGGGGCCACGGGTCTTGACGAAATAACGGGCGCTGGACTGGCCAAAGGCACCGGGCTTGAGGTTGGTGACCTGATAACTCCAGTTGACGTTATTCTCGAACATGTCCGGCGAACGGACGGCCTCGGAGTACACCGCACGCAAGCCGTGGCGCGGATTGATCAGGTAGTTGACCGCTATGCGAGGTGTCAGCGAACTGCCGATCAACCGGGTGTCCTCGAACATGGCACCGCCTTGCAGCAGCCAGTGTTCGGTGGCACGCCACTCGAACTGGCCGAACGCCCGCCAGAGAGTGTCATCGAGCGTGCCATTGAAGTAGGTCTCGGAATCGGCCCGGTCGTAACGATAATTCAGACCGCTGACCAGCCGCAGGTTATCGGCGAGGCTCAGGGTGTCCTGCAGCTCGAGGTCGTAGCGCGATTCCCGGGTGCTCTGGTCGATGTCGCCGCAAACGGTCTGGCTCGCGCCGTTGCGCCATTGATCGAGTACCTGGTTGGCCAGCGCCTGCTCGGCGGGCGTGCCGGCCGGTGCACCGGGGCCGAGGAAACGCGTGATATTGCGGGCCAGGCGTTCGGTGTAGTTCGGGTTCATTTGCCAGAGTTCGGTCAGTTGCGGGCTGAACGATATTTCAGCGTCGCAGGCGCGCCAGGTTTGCTGGCGATCCCAGTGTTGGGCCGAACCCTGAATATAAAGGCTGTGGTCGGGATCGATGTCCAGATTCCAGCGCAATGACCCGGCGTAATCCTTGGCGGTGACGTCTGAGTCGTTGCCCGCGCGGGTAACTCCCGGGAACACCGGGCGGTAGGTATAGGGCCGCTGGTTGGTGCCGTCCTTGGCATTCAATTGCCAATCGAGGCTCTGCCGTTCATTGAGGCTCTGGCTGACGGCCAGGTTGAAGCGATCGAGGCGACGGCTGTCATGGTAGTCCGCGCCCGTTCGGTCGGTGTCGAAACCGTCGTCTTGCTGGCCGGACAGGGACAGGCGCATGTCACCGTCTTCCCAGCCCAGTCCCTGGCTGGCGTAAAAGTCATTGATGCCGCGCTGGCCCCGGGTGACCTTCATGCGCGTACCGTGACTGTCGGCCGGCCGCCGGGTAATGATGTTGACCACCGCCATCAGCGCGTTGGCGCCGTAGCTGACGGTATTCGGCCCGCGAAAGACTTCGATGCGCTCGATGTCTTCCATGGCCACCGGAATGTCACTCCAGTCCACGGTGGCCAGGCCGGCGCGATACACCGAGCGCCCGTCGATCAGCACTTGCATGCGTCGCGCTTCAGTTGCGTTGGTGCCGTGGTAGTTAACCGCTGCCTGGTTGCCGCTGATATTACCGACCATCATCCCCGGCACCAGGCGCAGCAGTTCGCTGATGTCGCGGGCACCGCTGGCGTGGATCAGGGTGCTGTCGATCACCGTCATGCTTCCCGGCACCGCCGCTGGTGACTGCTTCAGGCGTGTTGCGGTGAGCACTTGCGGCAGCGGTTCGCTGTCCAGGAACAAGTCGTCGGCCAGCGCCGGCGAGCTGAAAATCAGCGCCAGTACCAGAGGCGAATGCGGTGAAGGGGAGCCCGGAGACACAACAGATCCCTGCCAGTGATTGTTGGCGCGCATGTTAACCGAGCCGAATGACTTTTCCATTCACGATGTCTGCATTTTCCTCGGTTTTATTGGTCTTCTTCCTACGGATGCAGGTATTTGATGTCGGGGCTGGCCGCCGATGGGCTGCCCCGTATAATGCCGACATCGCCACTGGTATGGATTAACGGATTGCATATGACTGAGCAGCGCCCGATTGCGGTCCTGGGAGGCGGAAGTTTTGGAACCGCCGTGGCTAATCTGCTGGCCGAGAACGGGCATCAGGTCCTTCAGTGGATGCGTGACCCCGAACAGGCCGAGGCCATTCGGGTCAATCGCGAGAACCCGCGTTACCTCAAAGGCATCAAGATTCTGCCTGGCGTCACGCCGGTCACCGACCTGCAAGCCACCCTGGACGCCTGCGACCTGTGTTTCGTTGCATTGCCCTCCAGTGCGCTGCGCTCGGTGCTGGTGCCCCACGCCGAACGCTTGACCGGCAAAATGCTGGTGAGCCTGACCAAAGGCATCGAAGCCCACACGTTCAAGTTGATGAGCGAGATCCTCGAAGAGATTGCCCCGCAGGCGCGCATCGGCGTCCTGTCCGGGCCCAACCTGGCCCGTGAAATCGCCGAACATGCACTGACCGCCACGGTGGTCGCCAGTGAAGACGAAGAACTCTGTCAGCAGGTTCAGGCCGCGCTGCACGGGCGCACCTTTCGTGTGTACGCCAGCGCCGACCGTTTCGGCGTGGAACTGGGCGGGGCGTTGAAAAACGTCTATGCGATCATCGCCGGCATGGCGGTGGCGCTGGGCATGGGGGAAAATACCAAGAGCATGCTGATCACCCGGGCATTGGCGGAAATGACTCGCTTTGCGGTGAATCAGGGCGCGAACCCGATGACCTTCCTGGGGTTGGCGGGCGTGGGCGATCTGATCGTGACCTGTTCGTCGCCCAAGAGCCGCAACTATCAGGTCGGTTTCGCCCTCGGCCAGGGCCTGAGCCTGGACGAGGCGGTCACGCGCCTGGGAGAAGTCGCCGAAGGGGTCAACACCCTTAAAGTGCTCAAGGCCAAGGCCCAGGAGGTTGGTGTGTACATGCCGCTGGTCGCGGGGCTGCACGCGATCCTGTTCGAAGGCCGCACGCTGGAGCAGGTCATCGCTTTGTTAATGCGTGGCGAGCCGAAAACCGACGTCGACTTTATTTCCACCAGTGATTTCAACTAATCACGCTTGCCAGAAAAGCAGGGAGTTGCGCATGAACGATCCAAAAGTAGAAGCCAAGTACGAATCCATCCTGCTGCGGGTGCTGTGGATGATCCTCTTCGTGCTGGTGTGGCAAGTGGCGCAGTTCATCCTCGGCGCCGTCGTGCTGGTGCAGTTGATCTATCGTTTGTTCTATGGCGCCCCAAGCGCCAGCCTGATGAATTTCGGCGACAGCCTGAGCCAGTTTCTGGCGCAGATCGGTCGTTTCGGCAGCTTTCACAGCGACCAGAAGCCTTGGCCGTTCGCCGACTGGCCGACGCCGCGTACACCGGAAGGTGAGGCGCCGCATGTCGTGGCACCGGCACCCCATCCGGCCCGAGATGAGGAACCCAAGCTATGAAACTCTGGGTATTGCGTCATGGTGAAGCTGTACCACACGGCTCTCGCCCCCACGATTCGGAGCGGGAACTGACGGATAACGGTCGTAAGGAAGTATTGAAAATCGCCGCGGAGCTGGTGGGTCAGCCGCTGACCGGCATTTACGCGAGCCCGTACCTGAGAGCGCAGCAAACAGCGCAACTGGTACGAGAGGCATTGGGTTTCGAACCGGAAATCCGCACCGTCGAGTGGCTGACACCGGACACGGAGCCGGACAAGGTGGCCGAACAGATGGTCGCGGTAAGCAACGTGTTGCTGGTCAGTCACAACCCGCTGGTGGGGAATCTGCTGAGCTACCTGCAACATGGTGCCGGACATCTGCCGGAAAGGGTCAGCACTGCCGGTTTGGCGCAGCTCGAGGGGGATGAGCTGCTGGTCGGGTCAATGACGCTCGACAGCATCAAGCATCCATGAAGACATTGACTGGCTTGAAGTTGGCGCCGAACACTGGGGGAGCGAGCTTGCTCGCGATAGCGGTAGAGCAGTCAGCAAATTTGTTGAATGTGAGTCAGTCATCGCGAGCAAGCTCGCTCCCACAGATGTAGAAAAAATTTGTATGAAATAGTCAACCAAGCACTTGCTTGGTTGACTACGCTTGCTCCAGACCAAAAACAAAGGAGCGAGTCGCATGTCTGCTGCTTTTCGTTTGCCGCTGGACGTCTTTTACGAGCGTGAGGCCCGTCATCCGCGCCAGCGCTTTTTGGTCCAGCCTGTCGGCGGCGGCCAGGTCGAGACCTTGACCTGGGCCGACGTCGGTCATCAGGCCCGCTGTGCCGCCCACTGGCTGCGAGCGCGGGAACTGCCGCAGGGCAGCCATATCGCCCTGATCTCGAAGAACTGCGCGCACTGGATCATTGCCGACCTGGCGATCTGGATGGCCGGGCATGTCTCGGTGCCGTTGTACCCAAATCTGACCGCCGAGACCGTTGCCCAAGTACTCGAACATTCGGAGGCGGCGCTGGCCTTCATCGGCAAGCTCGACGACTGGCCAGGCATGTCCCGTGGCGTCAGCCCCGACCTGCCGACCATCAGCTTGCCCTTGCATCCTCCTGGCGACTTTGATTTCAGCTGGGACGACCTGCAACGCAGCTCGCCCATCCAGGACAATCCCAAACCTGCCGCCGATCAGCTGGCGACCATCATCTACACATCCGGCACCACGGGCATGCCCAAGGGCGTGATGCACAGCTTCGGCAATCTGGGGTTCGCCACTACGCGCGGCACTGCGTTGTTCGGCCTCAACGAGTCGGACCGCTTGTTGTCCTACCTGCCACTGTGCCACGTTGCCGAGCGGATGTTCGTCGAACTGGCATCGATCTATACCGGCCAAACGGTGTTTTTCGCCGAGAGCCTCGACACCTTCCTCACTGACCTGAAGCGTGCGCGTCCGACCGCACTGTTTGGCGTGCCGCGCATCTGGACCAAATTCCAGATGGGCGTGTACGGCAAGATTCCGGCAAAACGTCTCGACTTCCTGCTCGGGCTGCCGATCATCGGCAAAAGGGTCGGGCATAAAGTCCTCGCCGGATTGGGGCTGGATGCGTTGCGCATCGCGTTGTCCGGCGCAGCTCCGGTGCCGCAGACCTTGTTGCAGTGGTACCGCAAACTGGGACTAGACGTGCTGGAGGTCTACGGCATGACCGAGAGTTGCGGCTACTCCCATATCGGCATGCCGGGCCAGAACAAACCGGGCTGGATCGGCAAGCCGTGTCCGGAAGTCGAAGTGCGGATCGCCGAGACGGGGGAAGTCATGGTGCGCAGTGGTGCGACCATGCTCGGGTATTACAAGGAACCGCAGAAAACCGCCGACACCATTACCGAGGACGGCTTCCTGCGTACCGGCGACAAGGGTGAGGAGGACGCCGAAGGCAATCTGCGCCTGACCGGGCGCCTGAAGGAAATCTTCAAGACCAGCAAAGGCAAGTACGTGGCTCCGGCACCGATTGAAAATCGCCTGGCCGTGCATTCGCGTATCGAGCAGGTCTGCGTGGTGGGCGATGGCTTGAGCGCGCCGCTGGGGTTGTGCGTGTTGTCGGCGGTCGGCCAACAGGATGCCGGCGGGGTCGCGCGCGCGGGCCTGCATTCGAGCCTGGAAAAACTGCTGGAAGAGGTCAACGGCGCCCTCGACAAGCATGAACAACTGCGGCGCCTGGTTGTGGTCAAGGACAGTTGGGCCGTGGAAAACGGCTTTCTCACCCCGACCCTGAAGATCAAACGCAACGTGATCGAAGCGGCTTACGGTGAGCGCTTTGAGGAATGGAGCGAGCGCAGCGAAGCGGTGCTGTGGCAGGATTGATCCACGAATAAAACCAACGAGGAAACTCTGCGATGAGCCTGTGGCGCACCACCCCGAATATCGAGCGGTTGAACGCAATCCAGAAAAACACCATTGGCGAAGTGCTGGACATCCGTTTCGAAGCCTTTGACGACGACTCCCTGACCGCCAGCATGGTCGTCGATCACCGCACCCACCAGCCTTACGGCTTGTTGCATGGCGGTGCCTCGGTGGTGCTGGCCGAATCGGTCGGCTCGATGGCCAGCTACCTGTGCATCGATGCCAGCAAGTTCTATTGCGTGGGCCTGGAAATCAACGCCAACCATTTGCGCGGCCTGCGCAGCGGACGGGTGACGGCGGTGGCCAAACCGATCCACATCGGCCGCACGACCCATGTCTGGGACATTCGCCTGACCAGCGATGAGGGCAAGGCCAGCTGCGTGTCGCGACTGACCATGGCAGTGGTACCGTTGGGTGAAAATCCGCCGGCGCGTTGAACCAAAGCCATGGCTTTGACCGGACTGTCATCATTCCTGTCAGTTACGGTCATTGCCGCAGGACGCGGTCTTGCGGACAATCAACGCCTGTTCTCGCTCATGGATTTGCAGGTATGTCGCAACAGATCTTTTTCGCCCACGCCAATGGTTTTCCTTCGGGGACCTACGGCAAGTTGTTTGCGGCGCTGGCACCCGAGTTTCAGGTGACGCATCTGGAGCAGCACGCCCACGATCCGCGTTTTCCGGCGGACGACAACTGGTACAACCTGGTGGATGAGCTGATCCATCACCTGCAACAACAGGCCGAGCCTGTGTGGGGCGTCGGTCACTCCTTCGGTGGCGTGTTGCACCTGCATGCCGCTTTGCGCTGCCCTGAGCTGTATCGCGGGGTGGTGATGCTCGACTCGCCAGTGCTGACACGCACCGACCGATGGGTCATACGGGCGGCCAAACGCTTTGGTTTCATCGACCGTTTGACCCCGGCCGGGCGTACCCTGGGCCGCCGTGAAGAATTCGCCGACCTGGACAGCGCCCGCAAGTATTTCGCTGGCAAGACCCTGTTCCGCGGCTTCGACCCGGAATGCTTCGATGCCTACCTGCAACACGGCTTGCATCAGGTCGGCGACAAGCTGCGCCTGCGCTTCGACCCGGCCACGGAAATCAGCATCTATCGCGGCGTGCCGCACACCAGCCCGGGCAGCACCCGGCAGTTGCAAGTGCCGCTGGCGGTGGTTCGCGGGCATGACAGCCGCGTGGTGATGCGTCATCACGCCAGTTCGGTCGACCGCCTGCCGCTGGGTGAGTCGTTGACCATGCCCGGCGGCCACATGTTTCCGCTCGAACGTCCCCTTGATACCGCTGGCATGCTCAAAGGCCTGTTCTATCGCTGGGGCGGCCGTCGACAGCAGGATTGCGCATGAACCACGTCGTCGAAGAGGTTCGTCTGAGCCTGCCGCACATCGAACTGGCTGCGCACCTGTTCGGCCCTGAAGGCGGTTTGCCGGTGATTGCCCTGCATGGCTGGCTGGACAACGCCAACAGCTTTGCCCGCCTGGCGCCGAAGCTCAAAGGCCTGCGCATCATCGCGCTGGACATGGCCGGTCACGGTCATTCCGGGCATCGCCCGCCAGGCGCCGGTTACGCCATGTGGGACTACGCCCACGATGTGCTGCAAGTCGCCGAACAGCTTGGCCTGCGCAAATTTGCGCTGATGGGGCATTCGATGGGCGCGATTGCTTCGTTGATCATCGCCGGGTCGATGCCCGAGCGGGTCACCCATCTGGCATTGATCGACGGCATCATTCCTCCTACGGACAAAGGTGAAAACGCTGCCGAGCGCATGGGCATGGCCCTGCAGGCGCAGCTGGACCTGCGGGAAAAGCGCAAGCCGGTCTACGACACCCTCGACCGAGCCATCGAGGCGCGCATGAAGGGCCTGGTGGCGGTCAGCCGCGAGGCCGCTGAACTGCTGGCGCAGCGTGGCCTGATGCCGGTGCCTGGCGGTTACACCTGGCGCACCGACAATCGCCTCACGCTGCCATCGCCGCTGCGTCTTACCACCGAACAGGCCATGGCGTTCGTCCAGCGGATCAAGTGTCCTGCAACATTGGTGGTCGCTGCCGACGGCATGCTCGCCAAACACCCGGAACTGCTGGAGCGTCTACCCTTTAGCCGGGAACAGCTGCCAGGCGGCCACCATTTGCACCTCAATGACGAGTCCGGTGCCGATCTTGTCGCAGACTGTTTCAATCGGTTTTTCGCCATTCCTTGACTTGCGCCGGGCAACTGTCGAGGCTTGGCGGGTTGAAAAGGGAGACAACCATGATAGATCTCTACACCGCTGCGACCCCGAATGGCCACAAGGTCTCTATCGTGCTCGAGGAACTCGGCCTGCCCTACACGGTGCATGCCTTGAGTTTCGACAAAAAGGAGCAGAAGTCCGCGGACTTCCTCAAGATCAACCCCAATGGCCGGATTCCGGCGATTGTCGACCGCGCCAACGGCGATTTCGCCGTGTTCGAATCCGGCGCCATCCTGATTTACCTCGCTGAACAGACTGGCAAACTGATGCCATCGGACCCGAAGGGGCGCTCGCTGGTATTGCAGTGGCTGATGTTCCAGATGGGCGGGATCGGCCCGATGCAGGGCCAGGCCAACGTGTTCTTCCGCTACTTTCCGGAAAAACTCCAGGGCGCCATCGACCGCTATCAGCATGAAACCCGTCGCCTCTACGAGGTGCTCGACACGCGGTTGCAAAGCGTGGAGTTCCTCGCCGGCGAGTACAGCATTGCCGACATCGCCACCTTTCCCTGGGTGCGCGGTTACGAGTGGTCGGGCGTCTCGGTGGAGGGCTTGACGGCGCTGCAACGCTGGATGGCAACCCTGGAGGGCCGGCCGGCGGTGCAGCGTGGTTTGCAGGTACCGAAACGCGCCGATGAAGCCAGTATCATCAAAGGCGCCCAGGCCATGCTGATCCGATGAGTCTATCCATGCGTTCATTCAGTTTGCTGGTGCTGTGCAGTTTCAGTCCCTTGTCGTTCGCCGCCGATGTTCCGGGCAGTCAGGACCTCCCGATGGTGCCGCGCATGGTCGACGCCCAGATTGTCGACTATCGCCCCGCCGCCGAACTGGAGCGGATCTACCCGTTGGGCTCGATCCGAAAAATCAGTGGCCAGTTACGTTTCGACGGTCAGGTCAGTGCCCGCGGCAACGTCACTTCGGTGACCTACGAGTTGCCACCGGAGCATTCATCCATCGAGGCGTTCACCGCTGCCCGCGAGGCTTTGCAACAGCAAGACGCCGGGTTGCTCTTTTGGTGCCAGGCACGCGATTGCGGCGAAAGCAGCCTGTGGGCCAATGAGGTCTTCGGCAACGCCAAGCTGTACGGCGCCGACGATCAACAAGCCTATCTGCTGCTGCGTCTTGCCGCTCCACGGGACAACACGCTCATCGCGCTGTACAGCATCACCCGGGGTAATCGCAAAGCCTACCTGCATGTCGAGCAGTTCGACGCTTCGACACCGCTGGGCCAGTTGTTGCCGACCTCAGCGACCTTGCTGCGTGAGCTCAAGAGCACCGGCGAGCTCGATTTTTCCACGTTGAACAGCGCACCCGACGAGGCCTGGCTACGCCTGATTTCTCGCGGACTGAATCTGGACACCACCTTGCGGGTCAGCATTTCCGGAGCGAACGCCGAAGCCTGGCGTCAGGCACTGATTGGCCAGGGCGTGCGTGCCGCGCGGATGGAAACCGGCAGTGCCGAAGGCTCTGGCCTGCACATCGAGCTATTGCGCTAGGCTGTACCGGGCGAGCGTGCAAGCGGCGTTCGCCTACTCTTTTGCTGACTGACTTTTTCGAGACTTTTGATGATCAATAACGATCGCCTGTTGGTGCAGATCCTGCTCGTGGTGTTGTTCGGCGCGAGCTTCTGGGTGATGGCGCCATTCTGGTCGGCGATGTTCTGGGGCGCGGTGCTGGCATTTGCCAGTTGGCCGCTGATGCGCCTGCTGACCCGTTCGCTCAATGGCCGCGAGTCGCTGGCGGCGGCATTGCTGACGCTGGGCTGGATGGTGCTGGTTGCGGCGCCACTGGTGTGGCTGGGTTTCAACCTTGCCGATCATGTGCGCGACGCCACGGCATTCATCAAGGATGTACAGGTCGATGGGCTGCCCGAAGCGCCGCTGTGGTTGGGGTCGATTCCCCTGGTCGGCGAGCGGCTGGTAGGCATCTGGAACAGCATCGATGAGCAGGGCGCGGCGATGATGGTATCGCTCAAGCCTTATCTGGGGCAGGTGGGTAACTGGTTGCTGGCGCGCAGCGCACAGATCGGCGGCGGTATTCTCGAGCTGACCCTGAGCATCGTCTTCGTGTTCTTTTTCTATCGTGACGGGCCGCGCCTGGCGGCGTTTGTACACACGCTGCTGGAGCGCCTGATCGGTCAGCGGGCCGGCTATTACATTGAACTGGTGGCGGGCACGGTACAGCGGGTGGTCAACGGCGTGATTGGCACTGCGGCGGCCCAGGCGATCCTGGCACTGATCGGGTTCCTGATTGCCGGCGTACCGGGTGCGTTGGTGCTTGGCATCGTGACGTTCATGCTCAGCCTGATCCCGATGGGCCCGCCGCTGGTGTGGATTCCGGCAACCGCGTGGCTGGCCTGGAAGGGCGAATACGGGATGGCCATTTTCCTCGGCATCTGGGGCACATTCGTCATCAGCGGTGTCGACAACGTGCTCAAACCGTACCTGATCAGCCGTGGCGGTAACCTGCCGCTGGTCATTGTGCTGCTTGGGGTGTTTGGCGGATTGATTGCCTTTGGCTTTATCGGCCTGTTTATTGGCCCGACATTGCTGGCGGTGGCCTACAGCCTGTTGATCGACTGGAGCAAGACCCAGGCGCGGGTGGACGATCGCCGGCCCTGAGATTTGTATACAGCTTCGGGCCTCTTCGTCGGAACGCCGCCCGGAGCAAGCCCGCTCTCACATTGATCCTGGTTGATCACAAGACCCGTGTGGGAGCGAGCCTGCTCGCGTAGCAAGCGACTCGGTTTATCCGACTGGATACTTAAATCAGGTCGCCACGTTCAGGTTCTTGCCCACGCTCGCCACGGTATCGAGCGAATACTGCTTGCTCAGGTTGGCGATCATTATTTGCAGCGCTTCATTTACGTTCGATTGATCGGAAGAACTGTTGGTGTTCTGCTCGCGACCAGTCTGCAGGGCCGCCTTGAGTTCATCACTGCTCACGCCACCGCTGCTGTCGCTGTCCAGCGCCTTGAGCAGCGCGGCACTGGTGTCGGTGCTGGTCGACGCGTTGCTGGTGCTGGTCTGCAAGGCGCTGCTCAGTTCGGTAGCGCTGACGCTACCGTCGCTGTCGGCATCGAGCTGGCTGAACAGTTCGTCGCCGGACGCCTGTTGTGGCGGTGGCGGCGGTGGAGCCATCGCGGCCATTTCTTCGCCGCTCAGGTTGCCACTGCCGTCACTGTCGAGGTCGGTGAAATTCTTGCTCAGGCTGACCAGCAGGCCGTCGTCGGATTTCTGCGACAAGGCACTCTTGAGCTCATCCTGATCGACCGTGCCATCGCTGTTGCTGTCGAGTTTGGCCAGCAGGTCCTTCTGGAATTGCTGGCTGCGGGCGCTATTGGTTGTGGTGCTGCTGGTGCTGGTGTAGCTCGAGTAGCTGCTGCTGATACTACCGATCATCGGGCTCACTCCCTGGAAAGATAAACCGGTGGTGTACCGGCTTATGCAGACTCGGGGGGCGAGTTGTCGTGGGTATGTGGAGTTTGTACCGAGTGGTACACAAAGCTGTCAGCCTCACCAATACCCCTGTGGGAGCGAGCCTGCTCGCGAAGACGGCATCACATTCAACCAGGATGTAGCTGATACACCGCTTTCGCGCGCAGGCTCGCTCCCACAATGGGCCGGTGTGGCTTTCAGGCGCGCGGCAGGCGAATCACCGCCGTCAGGCCTCCGCCCGGAGTTTCTTCCAGTGTCAACTGCCCGCCCATCCGTTGCGCGGCCTCGCGGGCAATGGTCATGCCCAGGCCAACGCCGCCGGAATTGCGATTGCGCGAGCCTTCAAGGCGAAAGAAGGGTTCGAACACCGCTTCACGTTGTTCCGGGGCGATGCCCGGGCCATGGTCGATGACTCGAATCACCAGCTGGTCACGATGGTCTTGCAGGGTAATCAGCGCCTGTCCGGCATAGCGCAGAGCGTTGTCCATCAGGTTGTTGATGCAGGAACGCAAGGCCATCGGCTGCACTTGCAGGGGCGTGCAGTGGCCGCTGGCCTGGACGTTCGCGCCCTGATCCTGGGCATTCTCACTCAGTGATTCCACCAACGCCTGCACGTCCATCCACTGCGGGGCTTCACTGGTGCGCTGTTCATGCAGGTAGGTGAGGGTGGCGTCGAGCATGCTGATCATGTCGTCGAGGTCCTGGCGCATCTGGCCTTGCAGCTTGTCGTCGTCGATTTTCTCCAGCCGCAGCTTGAGCCGCGACAACGGCGTTCGCAGGTCGTGGGACACCGCGCCGAGCATGCGTGAGCGCTGCTTGACCTGTTCCAGGATGCGGCGCTGCATTTTGTTGAACGTGTGTGCCGCTTGCCGTGCTTCCCGTGGTCCCGATTCATCCAGTGGCGGGCTGTCGAGGTCTTCGCTCAAGCGCTCGGCCGCGTCGCTCAGGCGCTGGATCGGCCGGCTCAGCAGTTTGGCGCCGTACCAGGCGGCGATGATCAGCGAGACAAATTGAAAGGTCAGGGGTACCAACGGGCCGCCAAACCACGGTCGAGGTGGCCGTTTCTCGAAGCGTGGGTCCAGCGGCGGGCGTGGCCCGTCCTGGCCTTCGGAAAACTCTGGGGGAGGCGGCGGCGGTGGCGGACCGTAATGGTGAAACCAGGCAAAGGCCAGCAGGTGCGCGAGGATAATCGCCAGCAACAGCACGCCAAACAGGCGGCCGAACAGCGTATCGAAGCGCCCGCGCATCAGCCGATATCTCGGGCATCGAACAGGTAACCCTCGCCGCGAACGGTCTTGATCAACTGCGGAGCCTTGGGGTCGTCGCCGAGTTTCTGCCGCAGGCGCGACACCAGCAGGTCGATGCTGCGGTCAAAGGCTTCGATCGAACGACCGCGAGCGGCGTCCAGCAGTTGTTCGCGGCTGAGCACGCGGCGCGGACGTTCGATAAACACCCAGAGCAGACGGAATTCGGCGTTGGACAGCGGCACCACCAGGCCATCATCGGCGATCAGTTGCCGCAGCACGCTGTTCAGGCGCCAATTGTCGAAACGAATGTTCGCCCGCTGTTCGCTGCGGTCATCGCGCACCCGGCGCAGGATGGTCTGGATCCGCGCCACCAGTTCGCGAGGTTCGAACGGCTTGGCCATGTAGTCGTCGGCGCCCAGTTCCAGGCCGATGATCCGGTCGGTGGGTTCGCAGCGGGCGGTGAGCATCAGGATCGGGATGTCCGACTCGGCGCGCAGCCAGCGGCACAACGACAGACCGTCTTCACCGGGCAGCATCAGATCGAGCACCACCACGTCGAAATGCTCCGCCTGCATCGCCAAGCGCATCGCGGCGCCATCGGTGACACCGCTGGCGTGGATGTTGAACCGGGCCAGGTAGTCGATCATCAATTCGCGGATCGGGATGTCATCGTCGACGATCAGGGCGCGAATGTTCCAGCGTTTGTCGTCACCGGGCGTTTTTTGGTCGTCGTTCACGGGTGCTTGGGTGTTGTGCATGCGTGCGTTCATCTGCCAGGTAGGCTGCCAACCACAAAGATAGGCTGCGAGGTTGTGGTTCCAGCATAGGCGTCCGGCCCTGAGGCGGGAAGTGCTGTTGCAGGGACCTGTTGCGGTTGCCGAGGGTAGCGGGCCAGGGTGTTGGCGGCGTGTCGTGTCTGTATCGAACTCGACACAATGGCCTCAAGGGCTAGTCTTGCCTGAGCCGTCGCGACGATTTACCGATCATCGGGTCCCGCAGCGGCGCTGGTTCCGCTACAATGCGCGCCGATTTCGACTTGCCTGAGAGCCCACTCATGTCCGCCTGCCAGACTCCCATCATCGTCGCCCTGGATTTCCCTACCCGTGACGCCGCACTGAAGCTGGCCGATCAGTTGGACCCGAAGCTGTGCCGGGTCAAAGTCGGCAAGGAACTGTTCACCAGTTGCGCTTCGGAAATCGTCGGCACCCTGCGTGACAAGGGTTTCGAAGTGTTCCTGGACCTCAAGTTCCATGACATCCCGAACACCACCGCGATGGCCGTCAAGGCCGCTGCGGAAATGGGCGTGTGGATGGTCAACGTGCATTGCTCCGGCGGTCTGCGCATGATGGCTGCGTGTCGTGAAGTGCTGGATCAGCGCACCGGTCCTAAACCACTGCTGATCGGCGTGACCGTGTTGACCAGCATGGAGCGTGAAGACCTGGCGGGCATCGGCCTGGACATCGAGCCGCAAGAGCAGGTGCTGCGCCTGGCCGCGCTGGCGGAAAAAGCCGGGATGGACGGCCTGGTGTGCTCGGCCCTGGAAGCCCAGGCGCTGAAAACGGCGCATCCATCGCTGCAACTGGTGACCCCGGGGATTCGTCCGGCGGGCAGCGCCCAGGACGATCAGCGTCGCATTCTGACCCCGCGTCAGGCGCTGGATGCCGGTTCCGACTATCTGGTGATCGGCCGTCCGATCAGCCAGGCGGCGGATCCAGCGAAGGCGCTCGCCGACGTAGTCGCAGAGATAGCGTAAACGCCGCTAAACCTGTAGGAGCGAGCCTGCTCGCGAAGGAGTATCAGTTACGTTGATGTCGACTGGCACACCATCGCGAGCAGGCTCGCTCCTACAGGGTTTTGTTTTTTCGGGTAAAGGGTCAAACCTTCAACACCAACTTCCCGAAATTCTCGCCGCTGAACAATTTCATCAGCGTCTCTGGAAAAGTCTCCAGTCCTTCGACGATGTCTTCCTTGCTCTTGAGCTGCCCCTTGGCCATCCAGCCGGCCATTTCCTGTGCGGCGCTCGCGTATTGGGCGGCGTAGTCCATCACCACAAATCCTTCCATGCGCGCACGGTTGACCAGCAGTGACAGGTAGTTGGCCGGCCCCTTGACCGACTCCTTGTTGTTGTACTGGCTGATGGCACCGCAAATCACCACCCGCGCCTTCATGTTCAAACGGCTCAACACCGCGTCGAGAATGTCGCCACCCACGTTATCGAAATAAACGTCGACGCCTTTCGGGCACTCGCGCTTGAGACCGGCGAGGACGTCTTCGCTCTTGTAGTCGATAGCGCCATCGAAACCCAGCTCATCGATCAGGAACTTGCACTTGTCGGCGCCGCCAGCGATGCCAACCACCCGGCAGCCTTTGATCTTGGCGATCTGCCCGGCGATGCTGCCCACGGCGCCCGCCGCGCCCGACAGCACCACGGTGTCACCGGCCTTCGGCGCGCCGACGTCGAGCAGGGCGAAGTACGCCGTCATCCCGGTCATGCCCAGCGCGGACAAGTAACGTGGCAGCGGTGCCAGTTTCGGATCGACTTTGTAGAAGCCACGAGGCTCGCCGAGGAAGAAATCCTGCACGCCGATGGCGCCATTGACGTAATCCCCGACCGCGAACCCCGGGTTGTTCGAGGCAATGACTTTGCCCACACCCAAGGCGCGCATGACTTCGCCGAGCCCGACCGGCGGAATGTAGGACTTGCCCTCGTTCATCCAGCCACGCATGGCCGGGTCCAGGGACAGGTATTGGTTTTCGACCAGGATCTGACCCGCCGCCGGCTCGCCGACCGGTACTTCCTGGTAGGTGAATGTCTCACGGGTCGCCGCGCCAACCGGACGTTTGGCGAGCAGGAATTGGCGATTGGTCTGGGAGGTCATGGCAGGCACTCAAGATGAATGAAGCTTTGTTGATAGCCGGTCAGCGCCGATGCCGCAAGTTCGGCTGATGCGGCGAATGCAGGTTGATCCAGTGCAGTGATAGTTGGTACGGCAGTTCCATCACTGCAACTCATGGGCACCCAACCGGAGTCTTGATAGTGCTGCCGTGTTCAAGACCTCCATGACTAGACTGGTCCCACGCGATTCCCCGCATTCTTCTTTTCGAGGACATAACAATGAGCATGACGTTTTCCGGCCAGGTGGTCGTGGTGACAGGCGGGGCGGCCGGTATTGGCCGCGCGACTGCCCAGGCATTTGCCGCCGAGGGCCTTAAGGTCGTGGTGGCCGATATGGACGTGGCGGGCGGCGAGGGCACGGTGGCGCTGATTCGTACGGCCGGTGGCGACGCGACCTTCGTGCGCTGCAACGTTACCCTGGAAAGCGATGTAAAAAATCTGATGGAGGAGGTGATCAATACTTACGGTCGCCTCGACTATGCCTTCAACAATGCCGGCATTGAAATCGAGAAAGGCAAATTGGCCGAAGGTACGCTCGACGAGTTCGACGCGATCATGGGCGTCAACGTCAAAGGCGTCTGGCTGTGCATGAAATACCAGTTGCCGCTGCTGTTGGCGCAAGGGGGCGGCGCGATCGTCAATACGGCATCGGTGGCCGGCCTTGGGGCAGCGCCGAAAATGAGCATCTACGCAGCCTCCAAACATGCGGTGATCGGCCTGACCAAGTCGGCGGCCATTGAGTACGCCAAGAAGAAGATCCGGGTCAATGCGGTGTGCCCGGCGGTGATCGACACGGATATGTTCCGTCGCGCCTATGAAGCCGACCCGAAAAAAGGCGAGTTCGCCAACGCCATGCATCCGGTCGGTCGCATCGGCAAGGTCGAAGAGATCGCCAGCGCGGTGCTGTACCTGTGCAGCGATGGCGCGGCGTTCACGACCGGCCATTCGCTGGCGGTGGATGGTGGTGTTACTGCGTTCTAAAACGACGCACCGATATCAGGTACACCGGGAACCTGTGGGAGCGGGCTTGCCCGCGATGAGGGAGTGTCTGCCGACATTGATGTCGCCTGATACGCCGCAATCGTCGGAACGCCGCCCGGAGCAAGCTAGCTCCCACTGGTTTTTTGGTTCCGCTATAGGGCCTGTCAATGTGTTTCAAATGATTAGATCCAAGGGTTTTGGCGGCGTTGTCGCACATGCCTTCGAACTCGCCTGTGATTAACTGCTTCTCGCAAAATCAACAGGAGTTTGCTTGCTCATGGAATTGAGAATCGACCGACAGGCGCTGGTGCCTGTCGTACAGCAAATTGTTGACGCACTGACCCGCTGGCTTCATTCCAGCGGGGTATCGCCCGGTACGCGCCTGCCTTCGGTGCGACAGATCGCGCGGATCAATTTGCTCAGTCAGGTGAGCGTCGCCCAGGCCTGTGAACGCCTGGTGACGCAGGGGATGCTGGTGTCAGGTCATGGCGCCGGCTATGCGGTTGCCGACCCGGCATTGGCCACAGGCGCAAAGCACGAGCCTGTCTGGTTCGAGGGGGCTGAGCCCGAGATCGGGCCCTGTTCGACTGCGTTGAGGCTGGGCTGTGGCGGGCTGCCTGAAAGCTGGCGCGAGACAGACGATCTGATTTACGCGATTCGGCAAGTCAGTCGTACCGACACGGCGAGCCTGTTCAACTACGGCACCCCGCTGGGATTGCCAGCCTTGCGACAACAGATCCTCAAGCACCTTCGGCAGCTGGATATTCGGGCGCAGGACAACCGGATCATGACCACGGCGGGTGCCAGTCAGGGGCTCGACCTGATTGTGCGGACACTGTTCAAGGCCGGTGATTGTGTGGTCGTGGAGAGTCCCGGTTATCCGGTGCTGTTCGATCTGCTCAGGCTGTACGGCATCCACATGGTCGAGGTGCCGCGAACACCGCGCGGGCCGGACGTGGACGTGCTCGAATCGGTGCTGGTCAAACATCGGCCTCAAGGGCTACTCATCAATAGCTTCTATCACAACCCGACGGGCAGCAGCCTTGCACCGGCGGTGGCGCGCCGCGTGCTGCAGCTGGCCAGGACCTTTGGTGTGCAGGTGATCGAAGACGACGTCTATGCGGATCTGCACAGCGGTTCCGGTATGCGACTGGCTGCGCTGGACGACGACGTGATCTACGTAGGCAGCTTTTCCAAGACACTCAGCAGTTCCTTGCGGGTCGGTTTCGTGGTGGCCGATGCCGAAGTCATTACGCGCCTGGCCGAGGTCAAGATGATCAGTGGCATGGGCGCCTCGCGATTTTGCGAATCGGTGCTGGCGTGCCTGTTGGCTAGCGGTGCCTACCGCAAACTGGTGCAGCGTCAGCGCCAACGCTTGAGCAGCGACCGGCTGGTGGTGTTGCAATTGCTCGAAGATGCCGAATGGGAGATTTTCGGCAAGCCGGCGGGAGGCCTGTTCATCTGGGCGCGATCAAGAATGTCCGACTACGATCAGCTGCGGACCCAGGCCCGGCGCTTGGGTGTGCTGCTGTCATCGAAGACCGCCTTCAACCCCTCGGGGGAGGCCAGTGACTGGCAGCGTATCAACGTGACATATGCTTGCGATCCGCGTGCCCGGGCGTTCTTCAGGGCCACTGCCCGGGATCGACCTCAAGCGTTCTGAAAACGACGTTGACGTAGCTTTTTGCCATTATTCCGGCGCCAGAGCCTTGTGTTGCCACTGGCCCGTTGCGAATCTGCGTCTACAGACTTTGGCAGGGGACTAAGTGCAATGAATTCGGCCGTGCAAGGACGTTTTGCCAACCTCGGTATGGCGAAAAAACTGGGTGTCGGGTTTGTCCTGGTGCTGTTGTTGACTGCGCTGGTAGCGGGCATTGGCGTTTGGTCCCTGCAAACCATCAGCCAGCGCTTCGACGGGCTCAAGCAAATGTCATCGCTCAACAGCGGTTTGCTCAAGGTGCGACTGCTGGAGCAGGAGTACGCCTTGCACGGCAATCCGAAAACCGTCGATGCCCTGCACGAGGGCGTCGATGGTTTGATCGCCCTGGCCGGCCAGCTCAAGGCCGCATCTGCGGCCAATGTGCCGGTGATGAATGATGTCGAACAGTCCCTGGGGGCCTATCGCAAGGCCTTCGACGAGTTTGTCTCGCTCAGCCAGGCCAAGGACCTCGCGCTGGAAATGGCCAGTTGGTCGGTGTCCAGCGTGGCCAATAATCTTGATGTATTGCAATCCGGGCTTGCCGATGACGGCACCTATACGCTGAAGGATTCCGAAGGCAAGGACGGTGCGCAATTCATCGAACAGGCCAGCCAGGTCAGTCAGGTTTCACGCTTGATGCTGCAAGCCATGAATGAAGCCCGCGTGCGTCTGGATCAAAGCCGCAAAGGTGATGACAGCGCCGGGCAGGGCAAGATCGAACAGGCCAGCCAGGCACTGGCCCAGGCCGAGCAGCTCAAGACTACGGTCAAGGATGAGGGTTACCAGACCGTCCTCAATGAGGTGACAGGCCATATTGCCAGTTTCAGTGACAAGCTCGCCGAGTACACCGGCCTGCTGGAGCAGGAAAAAACCGTCTATCAACAATTGCATCAACGCGCAGCCCAGGTGGTCGAGCGGGTGGATCAGGCTTATGTCGCGCAAGACCTGGCGATGCAGGCTGAACTGAAAAAGAACTCGCTGCTGATCATTGGCTCTTCCGCGTTGGCCTTGCTGGTTGGGCTGGTTGCCGCTTGGTTCATCACCCGGTTGATCGTGGCGCCGCTGCGTAGCGTGATTCAGGTGGCGCAACAGATTGCCTCGGGGGATTTGAGTGCGACCATCGACGTGACCCGCCGCGACGAGATCGGTCAGTTGATGCAGGCAATGCAGCAAATGGGCGCGGGGCTCAGCCATATAGTCAGCGGCTTGCAGTCGGGTATCGAACAGTTGGCGACTTCCGCCCAATCGTTGTCGGCGGTGACTGAACAGACCAACCTCGAAGTCAGCACCCAGAAGGAGGAAACCGAACAGGTCGCCACCGCAATGAATCAGATGACGGCCACGGTGCATGATGTCGCACGCAATGCAGAGGAGGCGGCGCTGGCCGCGCAAACGGCTGACGGCAAGGTTGAAAGTGGTCAGCAGGTGGTGCGCCAGAGCATGGCGCGGATCGAGCAGTTGGCGGATTCGGCCACCTCGGCCAGTTCGAGTATCGAAAGCCTGAGTGCGGAAATCCAGAACATCGGCACGGTTTTGAGTGTGATCAAAAGCGTGGCGGAGCAGACCAACCTGCTGGCATTGAACGCGGCGATCGAGGCGGCCCGGGCCGGCGAGCAGGGCAGGGGCTTTGCGGTGGTGGCCGATGAAGTGCGTGCACTGGCCAAGCGAACCCAGCAATCGACCGAGGAAATCGAGCGCCTGGTCAGCGCCTTGCGCTTGGCGGCGCAGTCGTCGGTGCAGCAGATCCAGAGCAGTGGCGAGCTGGTGAAGCTGGCGGTCAGCGATGCCTTGCAGACCGAAAGTGCGCTGGGAAGCATTGCGGCGGCGGTGTCGTTGATCCAGCAGATGAACCAGCAGATCGCCGCGGCGGCCGAGGAGCAGAGCTCGGTGGCCGAGGAGATCAATCGAAGTGTCACCAGTATTCGCGCCAGTGCCGATCAGTCATCGCTGGCGATGCAGGGCAATGCCGCGTCCAGTATTCAGCTGGCGCAACTGGGGGTTGAACTGAAGGGGATGGTGGGGCATTTCAGGCTGTAGGAGCGAGCTTGCTCGCGATGGACGCAAGAACAACGTGTATAGCCAGTAAACACGCGTTCTCCTTAACGACCATCGCGAGCAATGCAGTTCAGTTAAGGAAATTGTAGGAGCGAGCCTGCTCGCGATGGACTCAAGAGCGCCGCGTTTAGCCAGTAAATACGCGTTCTCCTTAACGACCATCGCGAGCAATGCAGTTCAGTTAAGGAAATTGTAGGAGCGAGCCTGCTCGCGATGGACTCAAGAGCGCCGCGTTTAGCCAGTAAACACGCGTTCTCCTTAACGACCATCGCGAGCAGTGCAGTTCAGTTAAGGAAATTGTAGGAGCGAGCCTGCTCGCGATGGACTCAAGAGCGCCGCGTTTAGCCAGTAAATACGCGTTCTCCTTAACGACCATCGCGAGCAATGCAGTTCAGTTAAGGAAATTGTAGGAGCGAGCCTGCTCGCGATGGACTCAAGAGCGCCGCGTTTAGCCAGTAAATACGCGCTATCGTTAACGACCATCGCGAGCAAGCTCGCTCCTACAGTGGTTTACGCTGGTCAGTCGTAGATCACTTTCTTCTTCCAGTCCGCGTCAGCCTCGACGTCCTTGAGACCTTCGGTCAACTGGTTGACCTCGCCTTCGACCGGTGCGATGCGATCCATGACCTGGTCATTGGCGCGAGCCAGGAGTTTTTCCAGGTACTCCAGTTGCTCGGCGTAGACCTGTGGTTCCTGTTGTTTGCGCAGGTATTGCACGCCGCGTTCGAATGCCAGGCGAGCCTGCCCGGGCTGGTTCTGTTGCAGGGAGTGCTGGCCGAGGTTGTTGAAGAACTCGATGTGCAGCAGCACCAGGATGTGGCGCACTTCACGGATCCAGCGCTTGGCTTCGTTGGGGGGCAAGAAGCCGTCCTGTGCCGCGCGGGTAATCTGGCCGTGCAGAGCTTCGAGCAGGAAGCGGACATCCTTGGCCTTGGCTTCGGTCTGGATCGGTGCCGGTGGATTGTTGACCGGGATGGATTCACCCTTGCCAACAAGGGCCTCCAGTTCGGCGATCCGTGCCTTGAGGTTGGCGCTGGATTTTTCCAGGTTGAGCAGGCGCTGGCAGACGTTGAGTTCCAGGCGGGCCAACAGCAGCTTGAGTGCCGGGGTCATCAACTGGCCGGGGAACGTCTCGGTGATTTCGCCGCAGCGTCGCAGGCGATCATTGAGCTCAATCTTGGTACGGGCCTTTTCCAGCTTGTTGTTTTCCACCACATGGTTCATGTAGCCAATGGCGATCAACAGTGCGATCCCGGCTACAACTAGCAGGGTGATCATGAGTGGCGTCACCGGTAAGACCTCTTTATAGGTTACGCATGGGAGTCTGGTTACTTGGCATTTGAGCGCCCAGGCCCGCACGACGGGTTGGATCGGACATGCTTGTATTTATATCGGCCGGAGCCCCGCTTCTATAAATGATGGCACTCGATATACAGATTGCCATCATCCGGTGGACTATAACGCCTTGGCGGGTGCCAGAATATAGGCGTCAAACGCCGGGCAGCGGAAAAACCGCAATGGCGTCCAAAAGCAGGGCGAAGTCATTGATTTAAATAAATTTATAACAGGGGGTTGACGACATCTCAATCCATCCATAGAATGCGCGCCACTTGCAGCGTAAAGCACACAGCGAAACGAAGCAGGGAGTGAATGTTGTACGTGTGTCCCCTTCGTCTAGTGGCCTAGGACACCGCCCTTTCACGGCGGTAACAGGGGTTCGAGTCCCCTAGGGGACGCCAATGCGGGAATAGCTCAGTTGGTAGAGCACGACCTTGCCAAGGTCGGGGTCGCGAGTTCGAGTCTCGTTTCCCGCTCCAATTTTAAACAGCGTTGCTTTCGGGCAGGGCTGAGTGAAACCAGAACCAAGTCTTCGGATGCGGCTCTGGACACCGAAACACACACCATGTGTTCCGGGTAGCGTGTCCCCTTCGTCTAGTGGCCTAGGACACCGCCCTTTCACGGCGGTAACAGGGGTTCGAGTCCCCTAGGGGACGCCATTTGCGGGAATAGCTCAGTTGGTAGAGCACGACCTTGCCAAGGTCGGGGTCGCGAGTTCGAGTCTCGTTTCCCGCTCCATATTTAACGAAAACGCCGCTCATTGAGCGGCGTTTTCGTTTGCGCGTAAAAAACCGGATCAACCGCTGAGGCTTTGGACCAGGCTTTCGAGCGCTTCAGTGGTTTTCTCATCCTCTACCAGTTGCGCAGCCGCAGCTGCTTTGAGTTGGCGTGCCAGGCGGTATTCGCTGGGCGTACAGTTGGCGAACTGCTTGAAGGCACGGGCGAAGTAGGAAGGATCCTTGAAGCCGGCTTCATAGCCGATGCTGGTAATCGGCATCTGGCTGTTGTCGAGCAGGTCTTTGGCGAAGTTCATGCGCTTGTCCAGGATGTAATCCGTGAAGCCAAGCCCATTGGCTTCCTTGAACAGGCGGCTGAAGCGAAATGTTGTCATGCCGCAGCGCTGCGCGAGGTCTCTCTGATCGATGCTGTCTCGAAAGTGCTGTTCGATGTACAGCATGACGTTGTTCAGCGCCTGGTGTTTTTGGTGTCCCGAGGTTAGCCGGATGCTGTCCGGCAGGGTCGGGGAGTGGTCGATCTGCGATGACTTGCCCTGGCCGTGGGCATTTCGGCGCAGCTCGCAGAGCTGAACCACCGCCGTCAGGTAACGCTTCTTCTCGGTGATCGAGAGCGGTAGCACCATGTATTCCCAGACGGCGGAGCGCATGGCCCAAACCGCCAGTTCCTCCGAATGCTGCACGGTGAACATGGAGATCGGGATGGTGGGGGTGGTGCGTTTGATCTCCAGCAATAGCTTCAAACCTGGAGTGTCAGGGCGATCAAAATGAATGCAGACCATGTCTGCCTGTTCCCTGATGGGCAGCACGGAGTTTTTTACCAGTTTGCAGTCGCAGGCGTCCTCGAACTGCGTGACGAGTTCTTTCGTGGACCGATCATGAGTCAGATCGAACCACAGGAGCGATGGCCTTCTGGTCAAATTGGACGTCATGTCTCTACTCTGGGGTTCTAGTGACTCTCTTCGCCAGTATTGCCAATGTGCTATCACTTTGCAGATTTAATCCCGATAGGAAAGATGATTTTTAGATCTATTCGCTCTATGGGTTGCCTGGAAGGCGGCTGCGGACGAATGTTTGCTCGGGCGTCTTCGAAAAAATCGGGGTGAGCCGCCTGTCGCTTGTGAATCAATGGCAATTGCCTTTGCGTTTCAGTGCCCTGTTTACCCCTCCCGTTGCTGCTGTAAAGGCCAATGCTCCGTATTTGGCCGCCCCGCAAAAAAGTCCTAGCGATGTGCAAAATCTTCCTAACGCCTATGCCTGCACCCTGACTAGTGTTGCATCAGGCAGCGCAGAAAGTACTGCCTCAGAAAAAACAACATTCGAGTGAGGTGGGCAAAATGATCATGCAAACAATCAAGGCTTCGGTAGTGAAGTTCGTCAAAGACGAAGATGGTCTGACCATTGTGGAATACGCGGTAGCGGGTGGACTAATAACCCTGGCGGTTGTCACTGCTTTTACCACCTTGGGCACCGCCATTACCACTCAGCTCGGTAGGCTAGCTGCCTGTATGGTCCCAGGTGGGGCGGCGTGCACGTAAGTTTATTCCCGGTGAGAGATGCAGCTATGCCTTTTGAGCAGATATTTATATCAATTGTTCTATTAGGGCTGCTAGGAATTGCGGTGGTGAGCGACCTTCGTCGCCACCGCATCCCCAACCTGCTGGTTCTTTTAGGACTTGTTTTGGGTTTGACCAGTCAGGCTTATGCCAGTGGAGTTGAGGGGCTTGGTAATGCTGCGCTGGCCATGCTGATCGGCTTTGCAGTGTTTCTACCCTTGTACGCACTGGGCGGTATGGCCGCCGGGGACGTCAAGTTGATGGCGATGGTCGGATGTTTTTTTACACCGCATGACGCGTTGTGGACGGCGCTTTTCAGTCTGGCGGCCGGTGGTTTGTGCGGTTTCTTGATCATCCTTTTTCGTGGCCAGTTGCTGCAAACCTTAGCGCGCTACGGGTTGATATTAAGGGCGCGAACTTACTTGGCTCCGGCGGTAGATGAAGTGGCCGGAAAACCTTTCCCATACTCCGTTGCAATTTTGCTCGGAACCCTGGCCAGTGGCTATTGGCTGCAGATCGGCCCGTAGCCCAGGAGGCTAGTCATGCACGTCATCGTCGAAAGTGATGCCTACCCCAGTGATCGGGGAGCGGTGCAACGCTTGGCTCCTCAACCCTGCACTATCCGCGAAACTGGCCTGACTGACAGTTTTCTCGGCGAGTTGGTGTGCAAGCATTTGTTTGATGCCGGTGTACTGGACATGTCGCGGCTGGTGGAACGCCTGGCGCTGACCGGCGCGGTACTTGAAGAGGTCCTGGCGTTTCTGCGCAAGGATGGCCGTGTCGAAGTGCTGGGTCAGGCGAGTCAAACGGGTGGGCAGTCGCTGCGTTATGGCCTGACCGAACGTGGTCGCAGTGCCGCCCGCGATGCCCTGTCGCGCAGTGGCTATATCGGTGCGGCCCCTTTCCCGGTGAGTACCTACCGGTCCCTGATCAAGCTACAGACCATTCACCATGGTCGCATCAACGCCAACGATATGCGCAATGCCCTGGCTGGCGTAGTGCTCACGGAGAGGATGCTCGATCAGTTGGGTGTGGCGATGAACTCCGGGCGCGCGATCATGATTTATGGCCCCGCGGGTACCGGCAAGACTTATGTCAGCAGTCGGCTGATCCGTCTGTTCGCCGAGGCCATTTGGGTCCCTTATGCCATCGTCATCAACGAGTCGGTGATCGAGATTTATGACCCGCAGGTGCATCAGCGGCTCGATGATAACGTTCAACAGAACACTCTGATGCTCAACGAGGGCATTGACCGCAGACTGCTGTGCTGCAAACGCCCGATCGTGATCACGGGCGGTGAGTTGAGCATGGAACAGCTGGACGTTCGTTATGACCCTTTTACCCGTCAATACCAGGCCGCCTTGCAGCTCAAGGCCAGCAATGGCCTGTTCATCATCGATGACATGGGACGCCAGCGCATGGCCCCCGCCGAGCTGCTCAATCGCTGGATCGTCCCGATGGAAGAGAAACGCGATTTCCTCAACCTGGGCGGCGGTCGGCATTGCGAGCTGCCGTTCGATCTGATTCTGGTGTTTTCCACCAACCTCAATCCCCTGGAACTGGCCGATGAGGCCTTCCTTCGCCGGATTGGCTACAAGCTGCAATTCGGTTACCTGAAGCCCGAGGAGTACGAAAAGATCTGGCGTCAGGAAAGCGAGCGTCTGGGCATTTCCTATGACCCGTTGCTGGTGCGTTATGTATTGCAAAGGCTTTATGCAAGTGAAGGCATGCCCCTGGTGCCCTGCCATCCCCGTGATCTCCTGAACATGGCACTCGATCGCCAGCGTTATATCGGCGGTTCCGGACCACTGTCACCGAAAGAGTTGGAATGGGCCTGGCACAACTACTTCGTCCAGCTCGACTTTCTTTGATACGGAGATACTGACATGAGCTCTCGCACGCTGACCCTGATAGGCGCTTCCCTGGTCATGGGCCTTGGGGCTGCATGGATGGCCGACTCCTGGCTGAGCGCGCGGCTCAATGCCAGCCCGGATGACCACCTTCGAAGCGTGGTGGTCGCCACGGTGGAGATTCCATTCGGGCAGATGGTCGAGGCCCAGCAGCTCACGACCGTACGCATGCCCGTGGATACGATCCCGGACGATGCCTTCGATGCCAGCGAAAAAGCCGTGGGCAAGATCGCAACGTTCGACATTCTGCGGGGCGACATCGTGCGTGGTGCGCGGCTGAGCGAGCACTTGGGGGGCAGCACCCTGGCCTCTTTGATTGCGCCTGACAAACGCGCCATTTCGGTACGTGTCGACGATGTGGTCGGCGTCGGCGGATTCCTGCTACCGGGTAACCGGGTCGATGTACTGGCGACTAAACGCACGGAAAATGCCGGCAATAATGCCGTATCCAAGACCATCCTCGAGAATTTGCGGGTGTTGGCGGTGGATCAGACCGCGGGTACCGACAAGACCCAACCGTTAGTGGTACGCGCGGTGACCCTGGAGATGTCTGCGGCTGAAGCGGAAGTCCTGGTCACGGCGCAGACGGAAGGCAAGTTGCAACTGGCGCTGCGTAACCCGCTGAACCTCGAGAAGAAAGTCGCTGCCGTTGCACCTGCTGCACCTGTTGCCCCGGCCATGGCCGTGGCCACTGCCGAGGCGCCAAAACGCGTGGTACAGCGCAGCAGTGGCGACGGCGGGGGTATCACCGTTATCCGCGGGATCGAAGCCAAAGTAATCAACATTCGCTGACAGGGCGCAACCGATATCCGGGTACCAGGGTATTGGCGGAGCCGATCCGGATCAGTATCGGCAATCGAGGGCTTGATGATGAATCTTCGTATTCAGCGGCCGTTCACTTCGACGCCAAGGCGCCAGGAAGGATCGGTGAGTGTATTGATGGTGATCGCGTTGGCGGCGATGGCGATGATGGCGGCGTTGGCTCTGGACGGCGGGCATATGATGCTGAACAAAACACGCCTGCAGAATGCTGTGGACGCCGCCGCCCTGAGTGGCGCCAAAACTCTGAGTCAGGTAGAGGGGGGCGTCAACAGTATCAGCGCGGCTGACGCGACGCGTACCGCCGCGCTCAATACGCTGACACAAAACGCCAATGCCACAGGCAACAAGGAATTGGCCACGGCGGTCGGCGGCGATGCCAGTGCATTTGCAGTGGTGGAACTGGCAAGCAGCGTCTATGGCCCGTTCACCTTTCCCGGACCGGCGGATGCCAAATACGTTCGGGTATCGGTAGCGAGCTATGGCCTGACAGAGTTTTTCTGGAACTTCGCCCAGTCATTAGGCGCCGTGGGAAACAAGGCGGTGGCTGCGATCGCCACCGCAGGACCCAGTCCTACCAGCCCCTGCGATCTCGCGCCTTTGATGGTCTGTGGCGACCCGGCTCAATACAACCCGGGCGCCGGTATGTTCTGGGGCTTCCAGTTTGGTGATTTGAGGGTGTTGAAGACGGCTTCCGGTAATAAGTCGCCCATTGGTCCAGGCAATTTTCAGTTGCTCGACTTTGGCTCGGGTGGCAATGCGGTCAGGGAGGAGATGGCCGGAGGTGGCGAGGTCTGTCGCAATGTGGGAGACAGCGTCACGACCGAACCTGGCAACAAGGTCGGCCCTGCGTCTCAAGGCCTGAATACGCGCTTCGGCATCTACAACGGCCCGATCAGTGCCTCGGCCTATCCGCCGGATCTGGTGACCACGTCCAGTAACCCCGCCATCACTGACGACGGCACAGGCCCGAAGTACCAGGGGCAAGCCGTCACCTCGAACAATGGCAATCTCACGGCGGGTGGCAACCCGATACTGGACTACAACGACTGGCGTGCGAGCGTTGCCGCGTGTGTGGCAGGGGCCACTGGCTGTCAGGGAAATGGGGTGTTCGAGCGACGGATGCTGAAGATCGTGGTGGGTGACTGCGCCGGGAAAAACAGTGGTTCAACCTCGATCCCCGTCCTCGGTTTTGGCTGTTATTTCGTGGTGCAGCCCATGGATGGCGGCGGCGGGGAAGCGGAGATCTTCGGCCAGTTCGTGAAGGAGTGTGAAGGCGACAACGTGGCCGGCCCATCGCCATCCACCGATTCCGGCCCGCAGATCATTCAGCTCTATAAAACCTACCTCAACGGCAGCGGTACTCCGAGCACTGACTCGTAGGAGGCGTCATGAGACTTCACGGATTTAAACATCGTCAGCGCCAGCAAGGCCTGGCCATGGTGGAGTTCACCCTCATCCTGCCGGTGTTGCTTTTGCTCTTACTGGGTTTCGGTGAGTTCGGCCGCATGTTCTATCAGTACAACTTGTTGCTGCAGGCCAGTCGCGATGCCGACCGTTTTGTCGCCAGCCAGGCCTGGGACTCGACGCTGGGCAAGGTTGCTCTGAGCGATACGCTGCAGACCCAGACGAAAAACGTTGCAGTCTATGGCGTGCCTGCCAACACCGGGACCGCTGTGATTTCAGGGTTAACGCCTGGCAACGTGGTCGTCGCCGCCGTGGGCACTGACCATGTGCGGGTCACCATCACTTATACGTTCTGCCCTGTGATTGGCGCCGGCAATTGCGCCGGATCGCTTCCCGGTTTTTTTGGCAATTCGATTGCACTGGGCATTCCGTTGGTCGCCACTACCGTGATGAGGGCACTGTGATGAACAGAAAACACATGCGCGGCACCTATGTCGTGGAGTTTGCCATCGTAGGTCTGCTGGTGTTCACAGTGTTGTTCGGGGTAGTGGAAATGGGCCGCTTGTACATTACGGTCAATGCTCTGGATGAAGCCGTACGCCGTGGTACGCGCCTCGCAGCGGTGTGCAATATCAGCGATCCGGTGGTGTTGCGGCGGGCGATCTTCAATGCGGCAAGCGATGCAGGCAATAGCCAGCTGATCGGCAGCCTGGCCACCACCCATCTGACGCTGACCTATCTGGACGTCAATGGTGCTCAGGTGGCCAACCCCGCTGACACTGTCAGCGCCAACGGTTTTCGTGCCATCCGCTATGTCCGGTTGAGCCTGCAAAACTTCGTTTTCAATCTGTTCATTCCCGGGTTCGGCGTGCCCATTACATTGCCTACATTCAGGGCAACGTTGCCACGCGAAAGCCTCGGGCGTCATTCCGATTCCGGGGAGATCACGCCATGCTGAATACCAAGGAAAATCCACTCTCTGCCTCGACCGGCAAAGCAGGGCTACGGTTGCTGATCAGCAGTCGTGATGCCACGTCGTTACGCGACCTGCAGAGCGTCTGCCAACGCATGCCCAGCCTTGAGGTCAGCACTCGCCTGGTGAGCAATGGGCATGTCGACCCGCTCTACGGCCTGGACCGGATGCCCGATCTGTTGCTGTTGCGCGTCAGCCACCTGTGGCGGGAAGAGCTGTCGGCACTGTTGCAGCGGCCGGCCCATGAGCGTCCGCCGATGTTGGTGTGCGGTCTGCTCAGCGAACAGGAAAGCATGCGCCTGGCGATGCAGGCCGGCGCCCGTGACGTGCTGCCGGAGCCCGTCGCCGAGACGGAACTGGTCGCCGCCTTGAATCGGCTGGTCATGGAGGTTCGGACCGGCAGCGGGACAGACGGGAAATTGCTCGCCGTGATCAGCGCCAAGGGCGGATCCGGCGGCACCATGCTGGCCTGCAATCTGGCTCAGCAGCTCAGCATGAAGGGGGGCAGTACCCTGTTGCTGGATATGGACCTGCAATTTGGCAGCGTGACGCACTACCTGGATGTGGCGCAAACCCACAGCCACCTGGAGGTGTTGCATCAGATCGACGGCATGGACAGTGTCGCGCTACGGGGTTTTTGCAGCCACTTCAGCCCGACCTTGCATGTGCTGGGTGGCCGGGCCGGTGAGCTGTGTTTGCCGCAGGATGCCCAGCCTGAGCAACTCGACACCCTCATGCAGTTGGCTCGCGCCAGCTATGACTGGGTAGTGATCGATCTGCCACGGCAAATCGACCACCTCACCGGTTCCGTACTGGAGCAGGTGGATCGGGTGTACGTGGTGGTGCAGCAAAGCGTCAGCCATCTACGCGATGCCAGCTCCCTGGTGCGGATTCTTCGCGAAGACCTGGGCGTACGTGGGGATCAGTTGCAGATAGTGGTCAACCGTTATGACAAGGCGGCAGCGGTCAGCCTCAAGGATATCGGCGAGGCGCTGCGCTGCACGAACCTGTCGAAATTACCCAACGACTTCAACCAGGTCAGCCAGAGTCAGAACACTGGCGTGCCGTTGGAGCTGCATGCGCCGAAGGCGGCGATCACCGCTGCCCTGCGCAACGTGGCCGATGAGCTGGTCGGTCATCAGATGGCTAGAAAAAAAGGTGTGTTCAAACGTGCCTTCAACCGTTTTTTCGGGGGGTGACCCATGATCAGCGACTTTCGTAACCGCTTGCGCAAACAGTCCGGTAAACCCGCCGCATCGTCGGCTAACCAGCCGGGCGACGACCAGCCGGATCCGGCCGAGGAAATAATGGCGTGGGAGCGCGCGACACCGGACGTTCTTTACGAAACCAAAAGTCAGGTCACCCCGGTGGAAGCCGAGTGGCGAGAAAAGATCTACCAGCAGTTGCTCAAGGTCATGGACTTGTCCTTGCTGGACTCCCTGGAACAGGCTGAGGCCGCACGGCAGATTCGCGAAATTTGCCAGCGCCTGCTCGATGAGCATTCGGCCCCGGTGAGTACTTCCAGCCGCCAGTTGATCATCAAGCAGATCACCGACGAGGTGCTCGGTCTGGGGCCTCTGGAACCGCTGCTGGCCGATCACACTGTGTCCGACATTTTGGTCAACCGGCATGACTCGGTGTATGTCGAGCGCTTCGGCAAGCTGCAACGCACTGATGTGCGTTTTCGCAATGATCAGCATTTGCTGAACATCATTGACCGCATCGTCTCCAGCCTGGGTCGGCGTATCGACGAGTCCTCGCCGTTGGTGGATGCGCGGCTCAAGGACGGTTCACGGGTCAATGCGATTATCCCGCCGCTGGCCATCGACGGCCCGAGCATGTCGATCCGGCGCTTTTCCGTGGACCTGCTCAATACCGACAGTCTGATCCAGGTGGGGGCGTTGACCCCGGCCATTGCCCTGCTGCTCAAGGCGATTGTCCGTGGGCGCTTGAACGTGCTGATTTCCGGTGGTACCGGCAGCGGCAAGACCACCATGCTCAATGTGCTGTCCAGTTTCATTCCGCACAACGAGCGGATCGTCACCATCGAAGACTCGGCCGAACTGCAACTGCAGCAGCCCCACGTGGTGCGTCTGGAAACCCGGCCTTCGAATATCGAGGGGCGTGGCGAGGTGAGTCAGCGGGAGTTGGTGCGTAACAGCCTGCGGATGCGGCCGGACCGCATCGTGATCGGCGAAGTGCGCGGCGCCGAGGCGCTGGACATGCTGACGGCGATGAACACCGGTCACGACGGCTCGCTGACCACGATCCATGCCAACACCGCGCGCGATGCATTGGGGCGAATCGAGAACATGGTGTCGATGACTGGGGCGACCTTTCCGATCAAGGCCATGCGCCAACAGATCGCTTCGGCCATCGGAGTGGTCATCCAGCTGGAGCGCCAGGAGGACGGCAAGCGCCGCCTGGTCAGTGTGCAGGAGATCAACGGTATGGAGGGCGAGATCATCACCATGACCGAAATCTTCTCCTTCGTGCGCCACGGCATGGGCGAAAACGGCGAAGTACTCGGTGATTTTCGGCCCAGCGGTATGATCCCCGCCTTCCGCGATGTACTGGCCAAGCGTGGTATCGAGTTGCCGCTTGCGATGTTCAGGCCCGAGTGGATGGAGGCACGGCAATCATGAACCAGGTTCCCGGTGAATTCATTCTGATGTTCCTCGGCATGGTGTTTATTGCCGTCTTCCTCTTGTCCCAGGGCGTGACGGTGCCGGTATTCGGCGAGGTCGGCAAGATGCGCAAGCGTATTCGTGGCCGCTTGCATGTACTGGAGAAAGCCAACAATCAGTCCAGCATGCAGACCGTGTTGCGACAGAAATACCTGACGCGTTTGTCGCCATTGGAGGCCGGGCTTGAGAAGCTGCCCTTTATGGAGGCATTGACGCAAATGATCGAGCAGTCCGGGCACGAATACCGGGCCTATCGGGTATTGCTGCTCGGGCTGGTGCTGGGTGTCTGGGCGGGTATCTTGATCTGGATGGTTTGGTCAGTCTGGTGGATGGCGCTGCTGGCGGGTTTCGCGGTCTTCTGGTTACCCATACTGAAAATCTCTCGCGACCGTGGCAAACGTTTCGCTGCGTTCGAGGAAGGCCTGCCGGATGCGCTGGACGCGATGTGCCGCGCTTTGCGCGCCGGACACCCCTTCAACGAAACCCTGCGCCTGGTGGCCGAGGAACACAAGGGACCGGTGGCTCATGAGTTCGGCCTGACCTTCTCTGATATCAACTATGGCAACGATGTGCGCCGGGCCATGCTCGGTCTGCTGGAGAGGATGCCAAGCATGACGGTGATGATGCTGGTGACCTCGCTCCTTATCCATCGCGAGACCGGCGGTAATCTGACCGAGGTGCTGGAGCGTCTGAGTCAGCTGATCCGCGGGCGCTTCCGCTTTCAGCGCAAAGTCAAAACCCTGTCGGCCGAAGGGCGGATGTCGGCCTGGATACTGGTGGCCATTCCCTTCGTACTGGCGGCTGTGATTTTGTTCACTACCCCTAAATACATGCCGTTGCTGCTCAATGATCCTGTGGGCCATAGGCTGATACTTTGGGCTTTTGGTGCCATGTTGGTGGGGATTTTCTGGATTCGCAAAATTATCCGGATTCAGGTTTAAGCGGTATTCGCTGCCGGGAGGTACAGGCCATGGACTTTTTACTCGGGTTATTCAGTCGGGTCACGGGGAACGAGGAGATGGCGCGCCTGTTGTTCCTTGGCGCGATCGGTTTGAGTACGGTACTTGCGGTGGGTGCCGTGATCCTGCTGATGATAGGGCTTCAGGATCCTGTGCAGCGTCGGCTGGCGCTGATCAAGCGTGGTCATTTAGGCAACGCGACCGGGCAGGACGCTCCGGGTAACCTGCAACTACTGCTGGAGCGGGTCGGCCAGCGCTTTGCCTCGGCCGAGTCGACTCAAACATCCGTCACCCAGACCCTGTTGATGCATGCGGGGTACCGCTCCTCGTCGGCGGTGCAGATGTACTGGGCAGTGCGCTTGATGCTACCGCTGTTACTGATCGGTATTACGTTGCTGCTGTTGCCGATGATTCCCAAGGTTTCTCTGATCATGGGGCTGCTGTTGGTGGTCTTGGTGGCGGGTATCGGATGGTTGGTGCCAGCGCTGTATGTCGCCAAGCGCAAACAGAAGCGACAAGGCCGGCTGCGCGCCGCGTTTCCGGATGCGCTGGATCTGATGGTGGTGTGCGTGGAGTCGGGCCTGGCCTTACCCACGACCATCGAACGGGTGGCTGAGGAGATGTCGGTCAGTCAGGTTGAACTGGCTGAAGAACTGGCCCTGGTCAATGCACAAATCCGCGCGGGTATTTCCAGTACCGCGGCGCTCAAGCAACTGGCTGTGCGCACTGGGCTGGATGACGTACAAGGTCTGGTCAACCTGTTGGCCCAGAGTATCCGTTTTGGTACCAGCGTGGCCGACACCTTGCGCATCTATGCCGAAGAGTTCCGTGACCGGCGTACGCAGGCCGCCGAAGAGATGGGGGCGAAAATCGGTACCAAGCTGATATTTCCACTGATTTTCTGTCTATGGCCGAGCTTCTTTCTGGTCGCTATCGGCCCCGCCTTGATCGGGGTACTCAAAGCATTCGGGTGAGGTAAAACGGCGGAGGCTGTCGAGTGCGATGGCCTGGCCACCCGAGCCTGATCTACACATCTGCCGCAGGCTGCGATCTTCTGATTTTTCTGGCAGGCAATTCGTTGCCTGGACCTTTAATTCAGAGGATCGTAGCCTGCGGCAGTTTCGGGGGTGATTCGGTAAGGATTGGATAATGTGTAGCTAGTACTGCTTTCCTGCACTCGACATCAAGCCCGGCTTTGCAGCCAGGCTACTCTGGACTTCGCCGGAGGTTGATCATCCATCGACATGCCTCAGTCACCGATGGTCATTTCTCCCGCCGTATCCTGGTCATAAAATTCCGGAATCGGGTAGTTGAAGCTATTGAGCCAGCGCTGCATGGCCAGGTCACGTTCGGTAGCCGAAGCGGTTTGCAGGTGAGGGGAGGCAACCACACCGCGAATCTGCAACTGCAACCACTGCTCGGTGCCTTGTTGATATGGTGAAGAGGGGCCCGGCTCAATGGCCCAGGCAGTGGTTGAGAGGCAAGCCGTGCACAGGATCAACAGCCGTTTGGTATTCATCTCGACTCCTCGTACGTTCTACTTGTTCGCACTGGAAGAGGCATCGGCTACCTCAGTCTTGCGATTCCCCTCGGAGGCCACCACTTTTTTGGCGGAGGCCTTGAGTTTTTCCGCGCGGTTTTGAGCCTCTACGACTTGCTTGGGGCTCAAGTCGGCGCGGGTCACGAGTTCGGCTGCCGCCTTCCAGTTATCCTGGTAGATCAGCAACGTCACCATATTGAGTGCCGCCAGTGTGTTTGCCTGCTTGAGCTCCATGGCGGTCATGAACTCAAAGCGTGCTTCAGGGATCCGTCGCTGATTGAGGTAGACGACTCCCAGGTCATTTCGCATCCTGTCGTCGGTGGGGGCCATCTTCACCGCACGCTCAAGGTGAGTGGCAGCGGTGGCGTTATCATTTTTGGCGGCGGCCAACTGGCCCAGGCCATGTTCCCCTTCAGCCGCCAGACAGGTGCCGAGCAAGCTTTCGTACAACGGCTGCGCGTCGCCGCTACGCCCCATCAGGCGCAGCACCCGAGCCTTGCGCAGGCGAACCTGGACCACGCTATCGGGCAAACCTTCCAGATTCGCCAGGCTGGCATACAAACGGCCTTCTTCGGCCATGTTGTCGGCCAGGTTCAGGGCCAGTTCTTGCTCCGAACCGGGCTTGGCACAGCTGGCCGGCCGCGAAGTCATGCCATTGCTGGCACAACCTGCGAGCATTAATGTCGCCGCTATTGCAATGACTGCTTTCATCGAATGCCCCTTGGCGACAACACGTTGAACGTCTGGCCAATGGCAGTAAAGCTGGCCCGGCAAGCGTTCAAAGCCACCGTTACGAGTGAGGGCGAGGTCAGTCCGGTTCAGGCTTCGGTTCATTGCGAGAGCCCGCTGAGACTGTCGAAGTCGCCATTTTCCAGGAAAAACATGCGGTAGAAGTTCGGGTCGTAATTGCGCAGCTGCTCGCCAGGCAATGACGGTAGTTGTGCATTGGCAGCCAGTGGCTGGACCAGATGCGGAGTGACGATCATCAGCAGTTCGCGCTCTTCACGGTTGATGGTGTTGTCGCGGAAAAACGCGCCCAGAACCGGGATATCGCCCAGCCCCGGAAACTTGTTCACCTGAGAGTCGTTGTGGGAGCTGATCAGGCCGCTGATGACGAAGCTTTCGCCGTCGGCCAGAGAAATGCTGGTATCGGTACGGCGCACGGTCAGGGCTGGGACTACCGTGCCGGCAATGCTCACTGCGTTGGTGAAGTCCAGTTCACTGACTTCCGGCGCCACCTTCAGCGCGATACGGTTTTTCCCGACGATGGTTGGCGTCAGGGTCAGGCGTATACCGAACTCCTTGTACTCGATGAACACGCTATCGCTGCCTGAACTGGGCACCGGAATCGGTATTTCACCGCCGGCCAGGAAGCTCGCACTTTGCCCGCTGAGCGCTACCAGGCTTGGCCGCGCCAGGGTGTAGGCGAAACCGCTGCCCTCCAGCGCGTTGAGTGCCACCAGGGTACTGCCGGTAGCAAACGTGAGGTTGAACTGGTCGTTTCTCACCGGTATCGACGGCGAGACAATGCCGCCAATGGTGGGCAAGGTTCTCGGCGAGCCGAACAGCCAGTTGCCCCGGACGCCGAAAATCGAGGCGGAGGCTTCCTTGAGCTTGGTTCGGCTGACTTCAACGAAGCGGATATCGGTCTGCACCTGGCTCGGCAGCAGCGGGTCGTCGGAAGGCACCGACGGCGCGCTGGTCAGCGCCGACGTGGCCTTGCCCTTGACGAACACCATGCTTTGGCGCGGCGTTTTCGAACAGGCGGTCCAGACCATCAGGCTGGTGGTCCCCGGCGCAATGCCCGTGAGTATGAAGGCGTTGCTGCCGCTGGGTTGCACGTCGGCAATTTTCGGATCGCCCACCGCCAGTTGCGTGACCGGAACGGGGCTGCGCAGTTCATTCTGCAGTCCCTGACCGACCTCGTACGTTGTCGGCCAATTGTCCAGTTGCGGGCAATTGGCCGGCGCGGCCTGAGCCGCTTCCACGCTGAGGCCGATCCAGAACAGGCCATGGAAAATTCGCTTGAAAGCGGGCACGGTACGAAGGCTCATTAAGTACATCCTCACTGGATAGACCGTCTTTAGGCGGACTGAGTTGTCTCGGATCACTTCACGGGGATCGGGCTATCCCCCCCAATGCGCCAAACCACTCATCCATGGCCTTGGCGTTATTCCTTGCGTGCTACGTGCGCGCGGGCTCAATTCGCTGATCTGGCGGGACAGCGAGCGACCTTTGCTGAAACGGTTTTCAGTGACCCGGTGACCTGGACTGCCGGCAAGAGCGATATTCGCGGCCATGGACGGCACTGTCTGCTGTCCTGATTTCCCCTGAAAGTAATCGGCAATGCAGGTACAGAGCCGGAAAACGCCTGCCAGGATCATGGTGAGGTAACTCCTTTTGCCAGTCCGCTATCTGATCGCTGAAGCTAACGTGGAAACTCGAGCCGTTATGACTTCTTGTAGTTTGAAGGTAGTTCAATCAAACCAAAGTGCCATGAGTTAGAGAGAAAACTATTGGTGCAAAGGTTCGAATCAGGCGGGCGGGCAAGGTCGCAGTACAGTGCGGTTGCCTGAAACCGGCGGGTTGCGCTGAAGGCCATAAACAAAAAAGGCCCGCATACTCAAGCATGCGGGCCTTTGGCATCACGGATTGAAGATCAGTGCTTGCTGTCCTGGTTCGACAGCGCCAGCAGCTGCTTTTCCTGGTTCCAGTCGAAAGGTTCGTCGTTCTGTTCGGCTTCGAAGCGACGCTCTTCCAGTGCCTGATACAGGTCGATTTCTTCATCGGACAAGTAGTGCAGGCAGTCACCGGCGAAATACCACAGCAGATCCCGTGGAATCAGGTGGGCGATTTGCGGATAACGGGAAATGACTTGAGTCAGGATGTCCTGGCCCAGGTATTGGCTTTCGATCGGATCGATCGGCAGTGACGCCAGCAATTCGTCGAAGCGCTCGAGGAACAAGGCATGGCTTTCTTCGGGAACCTGCTCGGCCTCACCTACGGCGACCAGGATGCTGCGCAGGTGGTCGAGTAAAACGAGATGATCGGCAACGATGTTGGACACGAGATAAGTCCTCAAGAGCAAAACGGGCGCGGGAGTATAAAGCGCCCGCGCCCGTTTTTACATGCTTGAAGGGATCAGCGGACTTTTCCCTTGGCCAGTGCCAAAGCCTTTTGGTCAAAGTCATCGACATCGATCACCTTGCGCCGGGCCGCCTCGGCTTCACGCAGGGTTTGGGCTTCCACTGGCTGCAATACACCCGCCTCGAGGGCGGCATCGATCACCGACTCACCGGCCACCGGTTTGACCTGGCCACTCTTGAGCGCCACATGCAGTTTTTTCTGCAGCGGCTGTGCAGCGCTCAACAGATTGCAGGCGTGTTGCAATGCGCCGACCGGATCGTCGCTCGTTTGCGGGCGGTAGCAACCCAGGAGCACTTCCTCCAGTGCCGGGTCGCCCTTGGCGCGGCCAATCACCCCGGCGACTTCGGCACCGAGTTTGTCCGATGGCCCTTTGTGCCGGCGACCGAACGGGAACACGATCACTCGCAACAGACAGCCGACGATTTTGTTCGGGAAATTATTCAACAACTCATCCATGGCCCGTTCCGCCTGGCCCAGGCTTTCTTCCATGGCCCAGGTCAGCAGAGGTTCCATGTACTGCGGTGAATCGAGGTCGTTGTAGCGCTTGAGCGCGGCAGACGCCAGGTAAAGGTTGCTCAGTACGTCGCCCAGCCGTGCGGACAGGCGTTCGCGGCGTTTCAGTGCACCGCCCAGCAACATCATGCTGAGGTCGGCGAGCAGGGCGAATGCGGCGGCCTGACGGTTGAGGGCGCGGAAGTAACCCTGGCTGAGTTTGTCGCCCGGGGTGTGCTCCAGGTGCCCGAAACCGAGATTGAGCACCAGCGTACTGGCGGAGTTGCCCACGGCAAAACCGATGTGCTTGAGCAAAAGGCCATCGAACTCTCTGAGCGCCTGATCCTTGTCTTCACGGCCGGCGAGGGCCATTTCCTTGAGCACGAAGGGATGGCAGCGGATTGCGCCCTGGCCGAAGATCATCAGGTTGCGCGAGAGAATGTTCGCGCCTTCGACGGTGATGAAAATCGGCGCGCAGTTCCATTTGCGGCCGAGGTAATTGTTCGGCCCCATGATGATCGCCTTGCCGCCGTGCACATCCATGGCATCGCTGATGCAGTCGCGGGCGCGCTCGGTCAGGTGGTACTTGAGAATTGCCGACAGCACCGACGGTTTCTCGCCCAGATCGACCGCGTTGGCGGTCAGCATGCGGGCGGCGTCCATCATCCAGGCGTTGCCGCCAATGCGGGCCATGGCTTCCTGGATGCCTTCGAACGCGGCAATCGGCACATTGAACTGCTCGCGAACCTGAGCGTATTGGCCCGTGACCAGGCTGGTGAACTTGGCCATGCCGGTACCCACCGCCGGCAGGGAAATCGAACGCCCGACCGACAGGCAATTCATCAGCATCATCCAGCCTTTGCCGAGCATCTCCTGGCCGCCGATGAGGAAGTCCAGCGGAACGAACACGTCCTTGCCCGAGTTCGGGCCGTTCATGAACGCGGCGCCCAACGGCAGATGCCGGCGGCCGATCTCGACGCCGGCGATGTTAGTCGGAATCAGCGCCAGGCTGATGCCCAGGTCTTCGTTGTCGCCCAGCAGGTGATCAGGATCGTAGGCCTTGAAGGCCAGGCCGAGGAGGGTGGCCACCGGGCCGAGGGTGATGTAGCGCTTCTCCCAGTTCAGGCGCAGGCCGAGGACTTCCTGGCCCTCCCATTCACCTTTGCAGATCACCCCGGAGTCCGGCATGCCGCCGGCGTCGGAGCCGGCCAGCGGCCCGGTCAGGGCAAAGCACGGGATGTCATCGCCGCGTGCCAGGCGTGGCAGGTAGTGATTGCGTTGTTCATCGGTGCCGTAGTGCAGCAACAGTTCGGCCGGACCGAGGGAGTTGGGGACCATCACGGTGGAGGCGAGGTCGCCGCTATGGCTCGCCAGTTTCATCGCCACTTGCGAGTGGGCGTAGGCGGAGAAGCCCTTGCCGCCAAACTCCTTGGGGATGATCAGGGCGAAAAAGCCGTTGTCCTTGATGAAGGTCCAGACGTCGGGCGGCAGATCCATGGATTGACTGAGCTGCCACTCATTGACCATGGTGCAGAGTGTTTCGGTCGGCCCGTCGATGAAAGCCTGTTCCTCTTCATTCAATTGCGCTTTGGGATAGGACAGCAGTTTGCTCCAGTCCGGACGGCCACTGAACAGTTCGCCGTCCCACCAGACCGTGCCGGCTTCAATGGCATCGCGTTCGGTTTGCGACATCGGCGGCAGGGTTTTCTGGAACCAGTTGAACATCGGCGCGCTGAACAATTTGCGGCGCAGGTCGGGCAGCAGCAAAGGCGCGGCGACGGCGGCAATCAAGATCCAGAAAACCAATAGCAACCAGCCAGGCGCACGGCTGAAAGCGCCCATGGCCACGACATAGACGGCCACGATGACCAAGGCAGGCAGCGGGGCGATGCGGCGGTGGGCCAAATAAGCAATTCCGACCAGCAGAACCAGTATCCACAACAGCAGCATATTCATTCCTCCGTGAAACCAGGGCGAACCAGCCCACAGAGCTTAGACGGCATCCGCGAAACAGGCTGGTCGGAGCGATGTGATTGGAATCGTGGGAAAAGCGTTTATTGAACGAGCGGCAAAGCGCCCATGTTTGGCCGAAACGTCGTTATCTCTGTGCTGAAGCTCTCGCTAGACTCGGGGCTTCCTCTGGAGATTATTCTCATGCACGAGTATCTGAGTCCCGGCCGCTTCATCGATAGTGACCATCCGTCCGTGATGGAGTTCGCCGAAAAGCACCGTGGTGCCAGTCGCGATCCGCTGGAGCAGGCGATCAGTCTCTATTACGCCGTGCGCGAAGCGGTGCGCTACAACCCCTACACATTCAGTCGCGATCCGCAGACCCTGCGCGGCAGTCATGCGCTGGCGACCGGGGAGAGTTACTGCGTGCCCAAGGCCACGCTTTTGGCCGGTGCAGCGCGGCATTGCGGGATTCCCGCGCGGATCGGCCTGGCGGATGTGCGCAATCATCTGTCGACGCCACGGCTGCTTGAATTGCTCAAGAGCGACATGTTCGCCATGCACGGCTACACCGAGTTCTATTTGCAGAATCGCTGGGTCAAGGCGACGCCAGCGTTCAACCGCAAACTCTGCGATCTGTTCAATGTGGCGCCGCTGGAATTCGACGGGATCAACGACAGTGTTTTTCATCCCTTCAACCGCGATGGCGAGAAGCTGATGGAGTATCTCGTCGATCACGGCCAGTTCGCCGACGTACCTGAAGCGTTCTTTTTCGAACACCTGGAAAAATGCTATCCGCACCTGTTCGGTGAGCAACAGCAACCGCTGCTGGGCGACATGCAGAGCGATTTGAGTCGCGGCTGATCCGGCGTATGCTGCCTGCCCACTTACCGAAAAAGAGGCGGTCATGCTGAAGATCTGGGGTCGGAAAAATTCGTCGAATGTCAGAAAGCCATTGTGGGCCGCCGAAGAACTTGGACTGGCCTACGAGGCGATCGATGCCGGTGGCGCCTTTGGTGTTGTCGATACGCCCGAATACCGCGCCATGAATCCCAATGGTCGCGTGCCTGTCATTGAAGACGACGGTTTTGTGTTGTGGGAATCCAACGCCATCGTGCGTTACCTGATGGCCTTGCATGCCGACGGCACGGCCTGGTACCCGAACAATCTCAAGGCTCGCGCTACTGCCGACAAGTGGATGGACTGGACCACCTCAAGCTTTGCCGGCCCGTTCCGTACGGTGTTCTGGGGCGTGCTGCGTACCCCGGCAGACCAACAGGACTGGCCTGCCATCAAGGCGGCGATCAAGGAATGCGAGACGTTGCTGGCAATGGCCGATCAGGCGTTGGCGAACAAGCCCTACCTGTCCGGAGACGAGATCGGCATGGGCGATGTTCCCTTGGGCAGTTTCATTTATGCCTGGTTCGAGATGCCGATCGAACGTGCGCCGCAACCGCATCTGGAGGCCTGGTACGCGCGGTTGAAACAGCGTCCGGCGTATCAAAAGGCGGTCATGACCGCGTTGACTTAATACTCACTATCGACACGCTTGACTGTACTTGTGTGGCGGCGACAAGCACCATTGTGCCAGGTCGCTGCGGTTGTATTGTTCGCCGCCGCCCATACTTACTCCTTTCTTCCCTTCTTGGTGCGTAAATCAGATATGAGTTCCGCTCTGTCCATCCGGCAGCTAACCAAAACCTACGGCAACGGTTTCCAGGCCCTGAGTGGTATCGATCTGGATGTCGCCGAAGGTGACTTTTTCGCTTTGCTCGGCCCCAACGGCGCCGGCAAATCCACGACCATCGGCATCCTCTCGACCCTGGTGAACAAGACCAGCGGCACGGTGAATATCTTCGGTCACGACCTGGACAGGAATCCTGCGCAGCTCAAGCGCTCCATCGGCGTGGTGCCTCAGGAATTCAACTTCAACCAGTTCGAAAAGACCTTCGACATCGTTGTGACCCAGGCCGGCTACTACGGCATCCCGGCGAAAATCGCCAAGGAACGCGCCGAGCAGTACCTGACCCAGCTCGGCCTGTGGGACAAGAAGGACGTGCCGTCGCGCTCATTGTCCGGCGGCATGAAGCGTCGCCTGATGATCGCCCGCGCGCTGGTTCATGAACCGCGTCTGCTGATCCTCGACGAACCGACCGCCGGGGTGGACATCGAACTGCGTCGCTCGATGTGGAGTTTCCTCACCGAGCTGAACCAGAAAGGCATCACCATCATCCTCACTACCCACTACCTGGAAGAGGCTGAACAGCTGTGCCGCAACATCGGCATCATCGACCACGGCATCATCGTCGAGAACACCAGCATGAAGCAGTTGCTCAGCCAATTGCATGTGGAAACGTTCCTGCTGGATATGAAGAACACGTTGCAAGTGGCGCCTCAGTTGCTCGGCTACCCGTCCCGGCTGATCGACGGCCACACCCTGGAAGTCCAGGTGGACAAGTCCATGGGCATCACCGCGCTGTTCACTCAGTTGGCGCAGCAGAACATCGAAGTGCTGAGCCTGCGTAACAAAACCAATCGCCTCGAGGAGTTGTTCGTGTCCCTGGTGGAGAAAAATCTGTCGAAGGTGGCGGTATGAGTTCCGAGCTGCGCCCCAACCTCGTTGCCCTCAACACCATCGTTTACCGTGAAGTCCGGCGTTTCACCCGGATCTGGCCGCAGACCCTGCTGCCACCCGCGATCACCATGGTTTTGTACTTCGTGATCTTCGGTAATCTGATCGGTCGGCAGATCGGCGACATGGGTGGCTTCACTTACATGGAGTACATCGTGCCGGGGCTGATCATGATGTCGGTGATCACCAACTCCTACGGCAACGTGGTGTCAAGTTTCTTCGGCAGCAAGTTCCAGCGGTCCATTGAAGAACTGATGGTCTCGCCGCTGTCGCCACACACCATTCTGATCGGCTACACCCTGGGCGGTGTGCTGCGCGGGTTGATGGTGGGGATCATCGTGACCCTGCTGTCGCTGTTCTTCACCCACTTGCAGGTGCATCACCTGGGCGTGACCATTCTGGTGGTGGTGCTGACCGCGACGATCTTCTCGCTGCTGGGCTTCATCAACGCCGTGTTTGCCCGCAACTTCGATGACATTTCGATCATTCCGACTTTCGTGCTGACGCCACTGACCTACCTGGGCGGGGTCTTCTACTCGATCACCTTGCTGCCGCCGTTCTGGCAGACCGTGTCCCTGGCCAACCCGGTGTTGCACATGGTCAACGCGTTCCGCTACGGCATCCTGGGCGTTTCGGATATCCGCATCAGCGTGGCCATCGCCTTCATGCTGGTGGCGACCGTGGTGCTGTATCTCGGTAGTGCGCGGTTGCTGGTAAGTGGCCGCGGGATGCGTACCTGACCCGCAGCAAACCCTTGTAGGAGCGAGCCTGCTCGCGATAGCTTTAGTTCAGACACCGCAAAAAAACGGCCTCCCAAGTGGAGGCCGTTTTGCATGCTCACATCCGGCTCTTCTTGCGCCGCTTCCACTGCCTGGCCACCCACCAGCGCCAATACATCATGACCAGAAAGTAGGCCAATGCACCGAGTGCCAGCCCCGTCACCACCGAGCCCAGCAGAAATGGTTGCCACAAGGTCGAGATTTCGCCCCTGATCCATTCCCAGGTCAGCGAGTCCGGCAACGTCCGGGCAGGGACATCCATCAGCCAGGCGCCAGTCTGGTATGTGCAAAAGAACACGGCCGGCATGGTAATCGGGTTGGTCAGCCAGACCAGGCTCACGGCAATCGGCATGTTGCCGCGCACGATGATGGCGAGGATTGCCGCCAGCAGCATCTGCAGCGGGATCGGCAGGAAAGCGGCGAACAGGCCCACCGCCATGGCGCGGGCAACGGAGTGGCGGTTGAGGTGCCACAGGTTCGGGTCATGCAGCAGCGTGCCGAGAAAGCGTAAGGATTTGTGTTCCCTGATGCTCATCGGGTCTGGCATGTAGCGTTTGAATAATCGCCGGGGCATAAGGCTTCTCGGTCGGTCAAGGCGGCAAGTATGTCTGGATTCCATGAACTGCCCATTCAGACTTTGTGACAATTGATAACGACGCCCACGCGACGGGTGGGCTAAGCCTTGCAAGGGACTTTCAAGGACGGGCTTATGCGCACAGGGATGATGGCGCTGGCGTTGGGTCTGTTGACCTTGCGTTTTTTACCGGCATTACCGCCTGTCTGGTTGTGGTTGGCGATGCCGGTGGCGGGTTTGATGTTGCTGCCGTTCAGGACTTTTCCGGTAGCGTTTTACTTGTTCGGCTTGAGTTGGGCCTGCGTGAATGCGCAGTGGGCGCTCGATGACCGGTTACCGCCGGCGCTGGACGGAGAAACTCGCTGGGTCGAAGGGCGGGTTACGGGCTTGCCCCGGCATGACGATGGTGTCGTGCGATTCGAATTGACCGATATCCAGTCCCGACGTACCCGGCTGCCGCGGCAAATGCGTCTGGCCTGGTATGGCGGGCCGCCGGTGAACAGCGGCGAGCGCTGGCGTCTGGCAGTCAAGTTGAAGCGCCCGGTCGGGCTCCTCAATCCGCAGGCCTTCGACTACCAGGCCTGGTTGCTGGCGCAACGCATCGGGGCCACCGGGACAATCAAGCAGGGCGAACGCCTTGCGCCAGCGCGATGGGCCTGGCGCGATGCAATCCGTCAGCGTTTGCTGGCGGTGGATGCCCAAGGGCGAAACGGTGCGCTGACGGCATTGGTGCTCGGGGACGGTGCCGGGTTGAGTCGCGAAGACTGGCAGGTATTGCAGGACACCGGCACGGTGCATCTGTTGGTGATTTCCGGGCAGCACATCGGGTTGCTGGCGGGCGTCGTGTATCTGCTGATCGCCGGCCTGGCCCGCTTCGGGTTATGGCCGAACCGTCAGCCATGGTTGCCCTGGGCGTGTGGCCTGGCATTCGCCGCTGCGCTCGGTTACGGGATGCTGGCCGGTTTCGAGGTGCCGGTGCGGCGGGCCTGCCTGATGATCGCAATGGTGTTGTTGTGGCGTCTGCGGTTCCGTCATCTCGGTGCATGGTGGCCACTGTTGTTGGCACTCAACGGCATTTTGCTGCTGGAGCCGCTGGCGAGTCTCCAGCCTGGTTTTTGGCTGTCTTTCGCGGCCGTCGCAGTCTTGATACTGACCTTCGGCGGACGTTTGGGGCCGTGGCGTTGGTGGCAGACCTGGACCCGTGCCCAGTGGCTGATTGCAATCGGATTGTGTCCGTTGTTACTGACACTGGGGTTGCCGATCAGTCTCAGCGGGCCGCTGGCCAATTTGTTCGCGGTGCCCTGGATCAGTCTGGTGGTCCTGCCACCGGCATTGCTCGGGACGCTGTTGTTGCCGGTGCCATACGTGGGTGAGAAATTGCTGTGGCTGGCGGGCGGCCTGATCGAATGGTGGTTCAGGGCGTTGGGGGTCGTCTCCGGTCAGGTTCCCGCGTGGGTGCCCGCGGCGGTCCCGCTATGGGCCTGGATAATCGGTGCCATTGGTGCTTTTTTGCTATTGCTGCCGCGAGGCTTGCCGATGCGCCCGTTAGGCTGGCCCATGCTGTTGATGCTGGTTTTTTCGCCCAGGCCGTTGTTGCAGGAGGGCAGGGCCGAAGTCTGGCAACTGGACGTGGGGCAGGGCCTGGCGATCCTGGTGCGCACTCGGCATCACACGTTGCTGTATGACGCCGGACCGCGTTTCGGTGAGCTCGACCAAGGGGAACGAGTGGTGTTGCCGGCATTGCGCAAACTGGGAGTGAAGGGGCTCGACATGATGCTGATCAGCCACGCCCATGCCGATCATGCCGGCGGTGCCCCGGCGGTTGCCAGGGGCTTGCCGGTGAAGCAGGTGGTCAGTGGTGAACCGTCAGACTTGCCTGCGCAATTGCAGGCCGGGAGCTGTGAGAGCGGTCGGCAATGGACCTGGGATGAAGTCGATTTTCAGCTCTGGCACTGGCCGTTGGCCGGCGACAGCAACCAGAATTCATGTGTCTTGTTGATCGAGGCCAATGGCGAACGGTTGCTGTTGAGTGGCGACATCGATGCCGCCGCCGAGAGAGCCCTGCTGGACAGCCCGCTGGCCGTGCCCACCGATTGGCTGCAGGCGCCACACCACGGCAGTCGCAGTTCGTCGTCCAATGCACTATTGGATGTTCTGCAACCCAAAGGTGCGCTGATTTCCCGCGGGCAGGGCAATTCGTTTGGCCATCCGCATGCGATGGTCATCGCGCGTTATCAAAAACGTGGAATGGCGATCTACGACAGCGTCGAACAGGGTGCCATTCGTCTGCAACTGGGACGCTTCGAGCCGCCGTGGTCAATGCGCCAGGAACGGCGTTTCTGGCGTGATCCGCCACCTTCGAGCCCATAATCGAGCCTTATCAAGGCCCGACCGGTTGCGACATCACGGTTTTCGGTGCTTCAACCCCCTATGTTAGAGTGGCGCACTTTTTCGAGGGGGCTGTCACTGTGTGGGAATTGGTCAAATCCGGCGGCTGGATGATGTTGCCGATCATTTTGAGTTCCATCGCGGCCATGGCGATCGTTGCCGAACGTCTGTGGACCCTGCGGGCCAGCCGCGTGACCCCTGAGCATTTGCTCGGGCAGGTCTGGGTCTGGATCAAGGACAAGAAACTCAACAAAGACAGACTCAAGGAACTGCGCGCCAACTCGCCGCTGGGTGAAATCCTCGCCGCGGGCCTTGCCAACTCCAAGCATGGTCGCGAGATCATGAAAGAGTGCATCGAAGAGGCCGCACAACGGGTCATCCACGATCTGGAACGTTACATCAATGCCCTCGGCACCATTGCTGCCATGGCCCCGTTGCTGGGCTTGCTCGGTACCGTGCTGGGCATGATCGATATTTTCAGCGCGTTTACCGGCAATGGCATGACCACCAACGCTTCGGTGCTGGCCGGTGGTATTTCCAAGGCCCTGATCACCACGGCTGCCGGTTTGATGGTCGGTATCCCGGCGGTATTCTTCCATCGATTCCTGCAACGCCGGATCGATGAGCTGGTGGTAGGGATGGAGCAGGAAGCGATCAAACTGGTCGAGGTAGTGCAAGGCGACCGCGACGTGGACCTGGCCGAGGGCAAAGCGTGAAATTCCGCCGCAAACCACGGGAAACGGTGGACATCAACCTCGCGTCGCTGATCGACGTGGTGTTTATCCTGCTGCTGTTTTTTGTCGTGACCACCACCTTCACCCGTGAAACCCAGTTGCGCGTCGATCTGCCGGAAGCCGTCAGCGGCGCGCCGGCCGACGATCAGAGCAAACCTTTGGACATCGCCATCAGCGCCGACGGCGTGTTCTCGGTGAACAACCAGATTTTGCCGAAAAGTGACCTGGCGTCGCTGATGGACGCGCTGCAAAAAGCAGCCAACGGCGACACCAGCCGACCGCTGTCCATCAGCGCTGACGGCAAGACTGCGCATCAGTCCGTGGTGACGGCCATGGATGCGGCCGGCAAACTCGGCTTCAGTCATTTGCGCATGACCACCATCGAGGCGGCGCCCCCGGCGCCCTGATGGCCATGTCCGATCGATTGCTCGCCGCGTGGTACGCAGGTCATCCGGCCCTGAAGCTGTTGCAGCCATTGGAATGGCTGTACCGGCGCGTGGTCATGAACAAGCGCAAGCGCTTTCTGGCGGGTGAGGGCGAGATCTATCAGCCGCCGGTGCCGCTGATCGTGGTCGGCAACATCACTGTGGGTGGTACCGGCAAGACACCGCTGATTCTGTGGATGATCGAGCACTGCCAGCGCAGCGGCCTGCGGGTCGGCGTGGTCAGCCGGGGTTACGGCGCCAAACCGCCGCAGTTGCCGTGGCGGGTCGAGGCCGAGCAGAGCGCCGACATCGCCGGTGACGAGCCGTTGCTGATCGTCCAGCGCACGGGCGTGCCGCTGATGATCGACCCCAATCGCAGCAACGCCGTCAAAGCCTTGCTGGCCAGAGAGTCGCTGGACCTGATCCTGTCCGACGACGGCATGCAGCACTACCGCCTGGCCCGCGACCTGGAACTGGTGCTGATCGACGCCGCCCGAGGCCTGGGCAATCGCCGTTGCCTGCCCGCCGGGCCATTGCGTGAACCGGTCGAGCGCCTGCAAAGCGTCGACGCGGTGCTCTATAACGGTGCCACCGCTGACCGCGATAATGGATTTGCATTTCAGTTGCAACCCACCGCGCTGGTCAACCTGCGCAGCGGCGAACGGCGTCCCCTCGACCACTTTGGCGCAGGCCAGTCTGTGCACGCGGTGGCCGGCATCGGCAATCCGCAACGTTTCTTCAAGACCCTCGAAACGCTACACTGGCAGCCGGTTCCACATGCGTTTGCCGACCACGCCGAATACAGCGTGCAGGCGTTGAATTTCACGCCGTCATTGCCGTTGGTGATGACGGAAAAGGACGCGGTGAAATGCCGTGCCTTTGCCGCCGCCGACTGGTGGTACCTGGCGGTCGATGCCGTGCCGTCGCCGGCCTTCGTGGCCTGGTTCGACACACAGCTGATGCGCCTGCTGCCGGCTCGTTTGTTGCCTTAACTCCGTTTTTTCAGGGAATGCTCATGGACACCAAATTGCTCGATATCCTCGCTTGCCCGGTCTGCAAAGGCCCGCTCAAGCTCAGCGCCGACAAGACCGAGCTGATCAGCAAGGGTGCAGGCCTGGCCTACCCGATTCGCGACGGCATCCCGGTGATGCTCGAATCCGAAGCGCGCACCCTGACCACCGACGAGCGCCTGGATAAATGACCACAGCCTTTACCGTCGTCATTCCATCGCGTTACGCCTCCACCCGCCTGCCGGGCAAGCCGATGCTGCTGATCGCCGGCAAGCCGATGATCCAGCACGTCTGGGAACAGGCGAGCAAAAGCAGCGCCGAGCGGGTAGTGGTGGCCACCGACGACGCGCGCATCGTCGAGGCCTGCAAAGGCTTTGGCGCCGAAGTGGTGTTGACCCGTGAAGATCACAACTCCGGTACCGATCGCCTGGCCGAAGTCGCGATGAAGCTGGGCCTGGCGCCCGACGCCATCGTGGTCAACGTCCAGGGCGACGAGCCGCTGATCCCGCCGAGCGTCATCGATCAGGTCGCCGCCAATCTGGCGGCCCACGCCGAAGCGCGCATGGCCACCCTGGCCGAGCCGATCGAAGACGCGGCCACCCTGTTCAATCCCAACGTGGTCAAGGTCGTCAGCGACCTCAATGGCCTGGCGCTGACGTTCAGCCGTTCCACCTTGCCCTGGGCGCGGGATGCCTTCGCCGTGAACCCTGAGCAGTTGCCCGAAGGTGTGCCGTACCGCCGCCATATCGGCATCTATGCCTACCGCGCCGGTTTCTTGCAGGACTTCGTCAGCTGGGGCCCATGCTGGCTGGAAAACACCGAGTGCCTGGAACAGCTGCGTGCCCTGTGGCATGGCGTGCGGATCCACGTGGCCGACGCACTGATCGCGCCGCCCGCCGGCGTCGATACCGTTGAAGACCTTGAGCGCGTTCGTCGCCTGCTGGAGGCGTGATGCGGGTTCTGTTTGTCTGCCTGGGCAACATCTGCCGTTCACCCACGGCCGAAGGTGTGCTGCGGCATAAGCTGCGCGAGGCTGGCCTGGCCGATCAGGTTGAAGTGGCTTCCGCCGGCACCGGCGACTGGCATGTCGGCAAGGCGCCGGACAAGCGCAGTCAGGCCGCGGCAAAGCTGCGCGGTTATGACTTGTCCGCCCAGCGCGCCCAACAGGTCAGCCGTGCCGATTTCGCCACCTACGACCTGATCCTGGCAATGGACAACGGCAACCTGCGCAACCTCAAGGCCTTGCAGCCAGCCAAGGGCAAGGCCGAACTCGACCTGTTCCTGCGTCGTTATCAGTCGGAAATCGACGAGGTCCCGGATCCGTATTACGACGGCGATCAGGGTTTCGAGCAGGTGTTGGATTTGATCGAACACGCCAGTGATTTGCTGGTGATCGAATTGAAGGGACGGTTATGAGTTTGCAGGTTCAATCGCAGGTTTCGCTCAAGCCGTTCAACAGCTTTGGCGTGGATGTCCAGGCCCGGCTGTTCGCCGAGGCCCATAGCGACGCCGATGTGCGCGAAGCCCTGGCCTATGGGCTGGAACACGAGGTCCCGGTACTGGTGATCGGCGGTGGCAGCAATCTGCTACTGACGGCGGATATCGATTCACTGGTGCTGCGCATGGCCACGCGCGGGATTCGCGTGCTGAGCGATGAGGGTGGCAACGTGGTGATCGAGGCCGAGGCGGGTGAGCCGTGGCATCCTTTTGTGCAACACACACTGTCCCTCGGGCTCTCCGGTCTGGAAAACCTCAGCCTGATTCCCGGCACTGTCGGCGCGGCACCGATGCAGAACATTGGCGCTTACGGAGTCGAGATCAAGGACGTCTTCGCCGGCCTCACTGCCCTTGATCGCCTGAGCGGCGAACTGCGCGACTTCAGCCTGGCGGAGTGCAACTTCGCCTACCGCGACAGCCTGTTCAAGCAGGAGCCGGGGCGTTGGTTGATCCTGCGTGTGCGTTTCGCCCTCGACCGCGCCGCGCATCTGCATCTGGAGTACGGCCCGGTGCGTCAGCGCCTGACCGAACAAGGCATCGAGCATCCGACCGCCAGCGATGTCAGCCAGGCCATTTGCAGTATCCGCAACGAAAAACTTCCGGACCCGGCCGTACTCGGCAATGCCGGCAGCTTCTTCAAGAACCCTTTGGTGTCGGCGGCGCTGGCTGCACGACTCAAGGGCGAATACCCCGACCTGGTGGCCTATGCGCAACCCGACGGGCAGATGAAACTGGCCGCCGGTTGGCTGATCGAGCGGGCAGGGTGGAAAGGTTTCCGTGAGGCCGATGCTGGCGTGCATAGATTGCAGGCGCTGGTGCTGGTCAACTATGGCGGCGCGACGGGCCTGCAATTGCTGAATCTGGCACAACGCATCCAGAAAGACATTTTCGAGCGTTTCCATGTCGATCTGGAAATGGAGCCGAACCGCTATTGAGCTAAGCTTTCGAGACGGATCAAGCCCTGCACAATGTTTATTGTGCAGGGCTTTTTTGTTAATGCTCGGTTAACTTAGTCAGCTAACGATGCACACTCTTGCTCCACCAAAGGCCCGGTGCAGACCGTTTGCGTCCGCACAAGAGAGCCTATTAGCCTGAGTCGATCTGCGTGCGACCCTACGTCGCAAAGCCTGAGATCCAGCGGCAGATTGCTCGACCCCATAACTCAAGACCTATGCGGGCGTGCCCATGATTACCCTGAAACTCAATGGTCAAGACCATCAACTCGACGTCACCGAGGACATGCCGCTGCTCTGGGCGATCCGCGACGTGGCCGGTTACAACGGCACCAAATTCGGCTGCGGCATGGGCCTGTGCGGCGCCTGCACCATTCATATCGAAGGGGCCCCGGCACGCAGTTGCATCACGCCCATCGGTTCAGTCGTCGGGCAGAATGTCAGCACCATCGACAACCTGCATGCCGACCCGATCGGCAAAGTCGTGCAGCAAGCCTGGCTCGACACGGCAGTGGCCCAATGCGGTTTCTGCCAGGGCGGGCAAATCATGTCGGCGACGGCGCTGCTCAAGACCCATCCGAACCCGAGCGATGAGCAGATCGAAGAAGCCATGGTCGGCAACATCTGCCGCTGCGGCACCTACAACCGCATCAAGACCGCGATCCGCCAGGCTTCCACTCACCTGAAGGAGGCTAAGGCATGAGCCGGTTACCGAATGATTTCGCCCTGAGTAATCTCAGTCGCCGTGGTTTTCTCAAGGGCGTGGGGGCGACCGGTGCGCTGGTGGTCGCCGCGAGTTGGGGTTGGCAGGACGCGTTTGCCGAAGAGAAAGAGAAGAAGTTCGGCGCCGACGGCATGCCTCACGGCTGGGTTGACGATCCGAAAGTCTATGTGAGCATTGCCGCCGATGGCACGGTCACCGTGATCTGCAACCGTTCGGAAATGGGCCAGGGCGTACGCACCAGCCTGACCATGGTGGTGGCCGATGAACTGGAAGCCGACTGGGCGATGGTCAAGGTGCAGCAGGCCCCTGGCGATGAAGTACGCTTCGGCAATCAGGACACCGACGGCTCGCGCAGCATGCGTCACTGGTATGAGCCGATGCGCCGTTGCGGTGCCGCTGCGCGAACCATGCTCGAACAGGCCGCCGCCGCACAATGGAAAGTGCCGGTCGGTGAGTGTCACGCGAAACTGCACAAAGTCGTCCATGAGCCTTCAGGCCGCGAGCTCGGATATGGCGCTCTGGCTTTCGCCGCAAGCGCCTTGCCGGTTCCGGCCCGCGACAGCCTGAAGCTCAAGCAACCTTCGGAATTTCGATACATCGGCAAGGAAGGCACCAAGGCCATCGACGGTGAAGACATCGTCAACGGTCGTGCGGTGTACGGCGCCGACGTGCATTTCGACGGCATGCTGTACGCGACCATTGCGCGGCCCGCGGTGTATGGCGGCAAGGTCAAAAGCTTCGATGGCAGCGCGGCGATGAAAGTCCCTGGCGTGGTCAAAGTGGTACAGATCGAAAGCCGTCCGTTGCCCTCGGAATTTCAACCGCTCGGCGGGATCGCCGTGGTGGCGAGCAATACCTGGGCGGCGATCAAGGGCCGCGAGGCACTGAAAATCGAATGGGACGACGGCCCCAACGCCAGCTACGACTCGATTGCCTATCGCAAGGAACTCGAAGCCGCCTCGCTCAAACCCGGCAAAGTGGTGCGCAGTACCGGCAACATCGATCAGGCCTTGGCCAGCGCCGATAGCACCCTGGAAGCCTCCTACTACTTGCCGCATCTGTCACAGTCACCGATGGAGCCGATGGTCGCCATTGCGCGATTCAAGGGCGGTGCGTGTGAAGCCTGGGGGCCAAGCCAGGCGCCGCAGGTCAGCCGGGAGCGAATCGGCGAGCGTCTGGGCCTGCCGTTCGACAAGGTCACGTTCAACGTGACCCTGCTCGGTGGCGGATTCGGGCGCAAGTCCAAGCCTGACTTCATCATCGAGGCCGCCGTCCTCGCCAAGGAATTTCCCGGAAAAGCAGTGCGGGTGCAATGGACCCGTGAAGACGACATCCACTGTTCCTACTTCCATACCGTGTCGGCCGAATACCTCAAGGCCAGCCTGAACAAGGATGGCCTGCCGTCCGGCTGGTTGCACCGTACGGTGGCGCCGAGCATCACCGCGTTGTTTGCGCCGGGCATGAACCATGAGGCGGCGTTCGAGCTGGGCATGGGCTTCACCAACATGGCCTATGCGATCCCCAACATTCGCCTGGAGAACCCCGAGGCAACGGTGCATACCCGAGTGGGTTGGTATCGCTCGGTGTCGAACATTCCACATGGCTTCGCGATCCAGAGCTTTATCGATGAACTGGCGCACAAGGCCGGGCAGGATCCGCTGAAGTACCAGATCAGATTGCTCGGCCCGGACCGTCAGATCGATCCGCGCACCTTGAGTGAAGAGTGGAACTACGGCGAATCCCCCGAGCGTTATCCGATCGATACCGCGCGCCTGCGCACGGTACTGGAGACCGCCGCCAAAGCTGCCGGTTGGGGGCGTGAGTTGCCCAAGGGGCGCGGCCTGGGCCTGGCGGTGCATTACAGCTTCGTGACCTATGTGGCGGCGGTGATCGAAGTTGAGGTCAAGGACGACGGTACGCTGGTGGTGCACAAGGCCGACATTGCTGTCGATTGCGGTCCGCAGATCAACCCCGAGCGGATTCGCGCGCAGTTCGAGGGCGCCTGCGTCATGGGTCTGGGTAATGCGGTGCTGGGGGAAATCAGCTTCAAGGACGGCAAGGTCCAGCAGGATAACTTCCACATGTACGAAGTGGCGCGCATGTCCCTGGCGCCGAAAGAAGTGGCGGTGCATCTGGTGACGCCGCCGGGCAACGTACCATTGGGCGGTGTGGGTGAACCGGGCGTACCACCGATTGCGCCGGCACTGTGCAATGCGATCTTTGCTGCCACCGGCAAACGCATCCGCAATCTGCCGGTTCGTTATCAGCTGTCGGGCTGGCAGAAGGCAGGCGCCTGATGGACAGCGCTGATCTGAACGTGCTGCGCAGCGTGTTGCAATGGCATCGCGCCGGTCAGCGGGTGGTGTTGTACAGCGTGGTCGAAACCTGGGGCACCGCGCCCCGGGCACCCGGCGCCATGCTGGCTCTGCGTGAAGACGGCATGGTGATTGGTTCGGTCTCGGGTGGGTGTGTCGAAGATGACTTGATCGCCCGGCTGCACGACGGGCGCCTGGCGCTTGACGGGCCGCCGGTGCAGCTGATCACGTACGGCGTGACCCGCGAGGAAGCCGCGCGTTTCGGCTTGCCCTGCGGTGGCACCTTGCGCTTGACCGAGGAGCGTATCGACGATGGGGATTGGGTCGAGCAATTGCTTGCCCATTGCGAGGCCCATGAAATCGTTGCGCGCGAACTGAATCTGACCACCGGCAAAGTGCTTTTGCTGCCGGCCAGTAAAACTGACGTGTTGACGTTCGACGGACAGACCTTGCGGGCGATCTATGGCCCGCGCTGGCGCTTGCTGCTGATCGGCGCGGGGCAGTTGTCGCGCTTTGTGGCGGAAATGGCCCGGCTGCTGGATTTCGAGGTGCTGATTTGCGATCCGCGCAGCGAATTCGTCTACGGCTGGGAGGAGCAGCACGGACGGTTCGTTTCGGGCATGCCGGATGAGGCGGTATTGAACATTCAGACCGATGAACGCACGGCGATCGTGGCCTTGACCCATGATCCGCGCCTTGATGACATGGCGCTGCTCACGGCTCTGGACTCCAGGGCTTTTTACGTCGGGGCGCTGGGATCGCGAGTCAACAGCCAGAAACGTCGGGAAAACCTGGCTCAACTGGGCTTGTCGCAAGCGGCGATTGACCGCTTGCATGGTCCGATCGGTTTGCACATCGGCAGTCATAATCCGGCGGAAATTGCCTTGTCGCTCATGGCGGAAATCGTGGCGGTCAAAAACGGCATCGAACTGAAGCAGAAGAAAGTCCTGCAGGAGAGGGTATGAGCGAGTCCATTGGCGTCATCGTGTTGGCGGCAGGGCAGGGCAGCCGCTTTCGTCAGGTGGCGGGTGACGAAAAGGATAAATTGGTGGCCGATTGCACCGGGCGTGACGGCGTGGTGCGGTCCGTCATCGAGCACACGTTGGTCAACCTGCCGGCGGCGCTGGACAAACGCGTACTGGTGACCACGGCTGACCGCCCGCAGGTTATTCGCATGGCTCAGGCCTATGGCTGCGAGATTGTGCTGATCGAATCGACGGGAATGGGTGACAGCATTGCCGCAGGAGTCGCTGCCTGCAAGCAGCTTGATGGCTGGCTGATGGTGCTGGGGGATATGCCGTTCATCCTGCCATCCAGTATCGGGCAAGTGGTGGCGGGTATTGGCGATGACCGTATCAGCGTGCCCGTGCAGGGCGGTGAGTATGGGCATCCGGTCGGGTTCGGACGGGACTTCGCGGCGGGGTTGACGGCATTGTCGGGGGATCGCGGTGCCAAACCGCTGTTTGCCCAAGGGCGGGTGGTTGAGGTGGCAGTAGCGGATCCCGGTGTGTTGTGGGATGTGGATGTGCCGCAGGCATTGATCTTTAGCCCCGCATAGATCTACAGATCAACCTGGATCCCCTGTAGGCGCGAGCTTGCTCGCGATAGCGATCTGGCATCCAACAGAGATGCAATCTGATCCACCGCCATCGCGAGCAGGCTCGCTCCTACAATGGATTGTTGTGAAGTCCGGATATAAAAAAGCCCCGCCTGGGATCACCAGGCGGGGCTTTTTAGTGGCCGATGGAATCAGACGAGAGGTTTAGTCTCGTGCTCTTTTTCCTCGGCTTGCTCTACCGCTTCCTGAACGGAGCGCGGTGCTTCGTGGATCACCGACTCAGCCGGCTCGGCAGCCGCCTCAGGGGCAGGAGCTGCCTCAACCACTTCAGCAGCAACCGGTGCAGGCTCGGCAGCGACAACCGCTTGAGCTGGAGCCGCAGCGGCAGCCAGTTCAGCTTCCTTCTGCAGACGCTCGGCTTCACGCTTGCGACGACGCACTTCACGCGGGTCGTTAGGCGCACGGCCACTTGGCGTCAGGGCGCTGGCAGGAGTTTCGACTACCGGAGCTGGTGCCTCGGCAACGACCGGAGCTTCAACGACTGGCGCTGGGGCCGGTTCCGCGGCGGTAACCACCGGCTCGGAAACCATGGCTTCAGCCACTTGGGCTTCAGCGGCAGGTGCAGCGGCTTCAGCGACGGCTGGCTCGGCAACCCAGTTGAATGCGGTTTGTTCTTCGCGAACTTCACGCACGGTTTCAGTCACGGTCTCAACAACCGCTTCTGCAGCCTCAGCAGGTGCTTCTACCACTGGCGCTGGCTCGGCAGCCGCTTCAACAGCAGGCTGAGCTTCCGGCGCAGACGACACTTCGATTTCCGGCGAGGCGGTGACTTCGACCGGTGTGGTCGCTTCAACGACTGGCGCTTCAACCGGAGCCGGTTCCAGGGTCGCGGCAGTGGCGCGTTCGGCTTGCACGTTGGCCTCAGCTTCGGCTGGAGCGCTGATCACGCTGCTGGCAACGGCTGCGGTGACAGCCAGGCCGGCGGCCAGATCGGCAGTGCTTGGCGCTTCAGCGTTTTCGCCGGACTCGGATTCTTCCGAACCTTCGATCACGTTGCCGTTGGCGTCACGCTGACGCTCGCGACGGTTGCTGCGACGACGCTGACCACGGGAGCGGCGGCGTGGACGATCGCCTTCGGCGCCTTCCTGGCCGTCTTCCTGCAGTTGCTCTTCGTTGGTGACCAGTTCTTCTTCGGTTGCGGCTGCGGCAGCTTGTTCGGCACGTGGCTGACGTTCTTCACGCGGTGGGCGTGGAGCGCGTTCTTCACGCGGCTGGCGAGCTGGACGCTCTTCAGCGGTGGCAGCGGTGGCAGCGGCGGCCGGAGCAGCCGGAGCAGCCGGAGCAGCCGGAGCAGCATCCAGTGGCTCGCGCAGTTCACGAACGCGCTCTTCACGCTCGCCACGTGGCTTGCGATCTTCACGCGGAGCGCGCGGTGCACGTTCTTCACGAGGCGCGCGTGGTGCGCGTTCTTCGCGGGCTACTGCCGGCGTTTCTTCGCGGGTTTCGCGAGGCTCGCGCACTTCACGTGGCTGACGCTCTTCACGCGGCTCGCGTGGTGCGCGTTCTTCACGCGGTGCACGCTCTTCGCGAGGCTTGCGCTCTTCATCGCGGCGACCGTTACGGTTGCGGCTCTGCTGGCGACCGTTGCGACGCTCTTCGTTGCGGGCCGGACGCTCGGTGGTCGCAGGTTTTTCAACCACAACCGGAGCTACAGGCTCTTCCTTGGTGGCGAACAGGCTCACCAGCGACTTCACCAGGCCTTTGAACAGGCTTGGCTCAGGCACTGCAACCGGAGCAGGAGCCGGAGCGGTCACTTCGGTCGGCACCGGAGCGTTGGCGCGGACCGGGGCCGTCTTGACCGCGGCTTCCTGGCGAACCAGGGTGCGGGTCGCGGCGGCTGGCTGGACTTCCTCGACTTCGGCAGCGGCAGCGGCGATTTCGTAGCTGGACTGATTGGTCGCGGCTTCCGGGCTGTCATCACGCAGGCGCTGCACTTCGAAGTGCGGAGTTTCGAGGTGATCGTTCGGCAGGATGACGATGCGGGCGCGGGTGCGCAGTTCGATCTTGGTGATCGAGTTGCGCTTTTCGTTGAGCAGGAAAGCGGCCACCGGGATCGGCACTTGTGCACGAACTTCGGCGGTACGGTCTTTCAGGGCTTCTTCTTCGATCAGGCGCAGGATCGCCAGGGACAGCGATTCAACGTCACGGATGATGCCGGTGCCGTTGCAACGCGGGCAGACGATGCCGCTGCTTTCGCCCAGGGAAGGACGCAGGCGCTGACGGGACATTTCCAGCAGGCCGAAGCGCGAGATGCGACCGACTTGCACGCGGGCGCGGTCGGCTTCCAGGCATTCGCGGACTTTCTCTTCCACGGCGCGCTGGTTCTTGGCAGGGGTCATGTCGATGAAGTCGATGACGATCAGACCGCCGATGTCGCGCAGGCGCAACTGACGGGCGATTTCCTCGGCCGCTTCAAGGTTGGTTTGCAGCGCGGTTTCTTCGATGTCGCTGCCTTTGGTGGCGCGCGCCGAGTTGATGTCGATGGACACCAGGGCCTCGGTCGGATCGATAACGATGGAGCCGCCGGAAGGCAGTTCGACAACGCGCTGGAAGGCGGTTTCGATCTGGCTTTCGATCTGGAAGCGGTTGAACAGCGGAACGCTGTCTTCGTACAGCTTGATCTTGCTGGCGTACTGCGGCATCACCTGGCGGATGAAGGTCAGGGCTTCGTCCTGGGCTTCAACGCTGTCGATCAGCACTTCGCCGATGTCCTGGCGCAGGTAGTCGCGGATCGCGCGGATGATCACGTTGCTTTCCTGGTAGATCAGGAACGGTGCGGAACGATCCAGCGAGGCTTCTTTGATGGCGGTCCACAGTTGCAGCAGGTAGTCGAGGTCCCACTGCATTTCTTCGCTGCTGCGGCCAAGGCCGGCAGTGCGCACGATCAGACCCATGTCGGCCGGGGCAACCAGGCCGTTCAGGGCTTCACGCAGTTCGTTGCGCTCTTCACCTTCGATGCGACGGGAAATACCGCCGGCACGCGGGTTGTTCGGCATCAGCACCAGGTAACGACCGGCCAGGCTGATGAAGGTGGTCAGGGCGGCGCCCTTGTTGCCACGTTCTTCTTTTTCGACCTGAACGATGACTTCCTGGCCTTCGCTCAGGACGTCCTTGATGTTGACGCGGCCTTCCGGGGCTTTCTTGAAGTATTCGCGGGAGATTTCTTTGAGGGGCAGGAAGCCGTGGCGCTCAGAGCCGAAATCGACAAAGGCAGCCTCGAGGCTTGGTTCGATGCGAGTAATCCGGCCTTTATAGATGTTGGCCTTCTTCTGCTCGCGTGCACCGGATTCGATGTCCAGGTCGTAGAGGCGCTGGCCATCTACCAGTGCAACACGCAACTCTTCGGGTTGAGTTGCGTTAATCAGCATTCTTTTCATGTAGTACCGTCGGTTTCCGGGCTGCCGGAAACGGCGTTCGGCACACACGACTTCTCACGGTCGGTGTCAGGTGCGTCGGGAGTGGTTGGCCATTTCCCGTGTCCAGCGAAGTCCGGCCAATGTGGGCCTTCATCGCGACGTACGCGTCCTGCTTGCTGTGGCTACTTAAGCACTCAGTCAGGAGGAGGAATCAACCAGCGGCTGTGGACGAGATGAAGCGTCTTGAGAAAGCCTGTTGCTACACAGTCCGGCGGTTGTGCATCTCCACCCTACACGTATCCCTGATAATTCGGGTGCTGCCGCGCGCAGAATCCGCAGCGGGTTGGCATTTACCGTGAGCTCCGAAAGGGGAGGTCACGCATCATGGCTAATTTAGGCGTTGTTTCCGATGCCTTCGCTCGGGGTCATTCGCAGCTGACTGCACTTTGTGAACTGGCCGTGAATATGGCGCGCAAAACGAGTGGAAAACTCTGTTTTGTGGCGTGATTCAGGCCTCATGTCACCTGCGCTCGTTACACCTGCAAACTCCACCGTTACGTAGCGAAAGCCCCGTAGGACGGCCTCGCGTCCTGGTGAATTGCGTTGGTCAGGGCCGGTTTTTGACCGTTGGTCCGCTGTCCAGGCCGCTTTTGGCGACGTTCGCGACTATAGCAGCAATGATTAAGTGCTTCAATTCCATAAAAAATTGTTATCATCCGCGCCATGACGACGACTACCCTCCCGACTCCAAGCGTACAACTGCTTGAGGTCTCGCCGGAATATGCCGGCCAGCGCATTGATAATTTCCTTCTCGCCCGACTCAAAGGCGTGCCCAAGACCTTGATTTACCGCATTTTGCGCAAGGGCGAAGTGCGCGTGAACAAAGGTCGGATCAAGCCCGAGTACAAGCTGCAGGCGGGCGATATCGTGCGCGTACCGCCGGTTCGTGTGCCTGAGCGCGACGAGCCGGTACCACTGGCTCAAGGCCTGCTGCAGCGACTCGAAGCCTCGATTGTCTTCGAAGACAAGGCGCTGATCGTGATCAACAAGCCTTGCGGCATCGCCGTTCACGGCGGCAGCGGCTTGAATTACGGAGTGATCGAAGCCTTTCGTCAGTTGCGCCCCGATTGCAAGGAGCTCGAACTGGTTCATCGTCTTGACCGTGATACGTCCGGCCTGTTGATGATCGCCAAGAAGCGCAGCATGCTGCGTCACTTGCACACGGCCTTGCGCGGCGATGGCGTCGATAAGCGTTATATGGCGCTGGTTCGCGGTAACTGGGCGTCCTCGATCAAGCAAGTCCGGGCGTCGCTCGGCAAGAGCAATCTGCGCTCCGGCGAGCGTATGGTCGAGGTCGACGAGGAGGAGGGCAAGGAGTCTGTGACCGTGTTCAAGGTCCTGCGGCGTTTTGGCGACTTTGCCACCTTGATCGAAGCCAAGCCGATCACCGGTCGCACCCACCAGATTCGCGTCCATACCTTGCACGCCGGTCACTGCATTGCCGGTGACACCAAGTACGGCGATGACGATTTCAGTAAGGAAATTCGCGATCTGGGTGGCAAGCGCCTGTTCCTGCACGCCTACATGCTGACCGTGCCACTCCCCGATGGCGGTGAACTGAAGCTGCAAGCGCCGGTCGACGAGATGTGGGCCAAAACCGTGGAGCGATTGAGTGCGCCCATCTGATTACAAGCTGCTGATCTTCGATTGGGACGGCACCCTGGCCGATTCCATTGGCCGGATTGTCGAGGCGATGCACGTCGCCTCCCGGCGTTCCGGCTTTGAGCTGTGCGATGACCTGGCTGTCAAGGGCATCATCGGCCTGGGTCTGCCGGAGGCGATCCGCACCCTGTACCCCGAAATCGGCGATGCCGAGCTGATCGCGTTCCGCGAGCACTATGCTGAGCATTACATTGCGTCGGAGGCTGTGCCTTCGCCGCTGTTCGAAGGTGTGGTCGAATCGCTCGAGGCATTTCGTGCCGAGGGCTATCATCTGGCTGTGGCGACCGGCAAGGCTCGTCGCGGGCTGGATCGGGTGTTGAAGTCCCATGGCTGGGAGAATTACTTCGATATCACTCGTGCCGCCGACGAGACCGCCAGCAAGCCCCATCCGCTGATGCTCGAACAAATTCTCGCCCATTGCGAGGTTCGCCCGGAACAGGCGTTGATGGTCGGCGATTCGTCCTTTGATTTGCAGATGGCGCGCAACGCCGGCATGGGCTCGGTGGCCGTCAGCTATGGCGCTCAAACGATCGATGCGTTGAAGTTGTATGAGCCGCGACTGGCCATCGATCGTTTTTCAGAATTGCATGCCTGGCTGAGTCAGCAGGCTTAACCGGTTGTTTGTGGGGTGGATGGCATGACCGACGAATGGAAGGCGCCCGCCAAGGCGAGCGCAGAGAGCGGTGACGACAGAAGCTGGAAGCTGCTGGAAAAGACGCTGCTGGCCGGTATACAGGAGCAGCGTCGGTCCCGTCGCTGGGGGATATTCTTCAAATTTCTGATTTTTGTGTATCTGTTCGGCGCAATTGCGCTGTTTTCGCCGCTGATGGATATGGAAAAGGCTGCGACCCTCAGTGCCAATTACACGGCGTTGATCGACGTGACAGGTGTGATTGCCGACAAGGAGTCGGCCAGCGCGGACAATATCGTTGGCAGTCTGCGCGCGGCTTTCGAGGACAAGAAGGTCAAGGGCGTCGTCCTGCGCATCAACAGCCCGGGCGGCAGTCCGGTGCAGTCGGGTTATGTCTATGACGAGATCCGTCGCCTGCGCGGCCTGCATCCGGACATCAAGCTCTATGCGGTCATTTCCGACTTGGGGGCTTCCGGTGCTTACTACATTGCCAGCGCGGCAGATCAGATCTACGCCGACAAGGCGAGCCTGGTCGGCTCCATTGGTGTGACGGCGGCCGGTTATGGTTTTGTCGGTACCATGGAGAAACTGGGCGTCGAGCGTCGCACCTACACTTCTGGCGAGCACAAGTCGTTCCTTGATCCGTTCCAGCCACAGAAGCCGGAAGAAACTGCCTTCTGGCAGGGCGTACTCGATACGACCCACAAGCAGTTCATCAATAGCGTCAAGCAGGGGCGCGGCGATCGGCTGAAGGATAAGGAGCATCCGGAGCTGTTCTCCGGCCTGGTCTGGTCCGGCGAGCAGGCGCTGCCGCTGGGGCTGATCGATGGGCTGGGTAATGCCAGTTCGGTTGCGCGGGATGTGATCGGCGAGAAAGAGCTGGTGGACTTCACCGTTCAGGAGTCGCCGTTCGATCGCTTCTCGAAAAAGCTCGGTGCCAGCGTGGCTGAGCATTTGGCGATGTGGATGGGGTTTAGCGGTCCGTCGCTGCGCTGATTCTGAAACGACATGAAAAACCGGCCTGCGTGGCCGGTTTTTTAGTATCGGGATTCAAGGAACCTGTACGCCTTCGGTCAGCAACATGTCGATCAGGCGAATCAGCGGCAGACCGATCAGGCTGGTGGCGTCGGGCCCCTCGGTGCTGCGAAACAGGCTGACCCCCAGGCCTTCGGCCTTGAAGCTGCCTGCGCAGTCGTAGGGTTGCTCGGCGTGCAGGTAGCGTTCGATGCGCGGTGCGTCGAGTGTGCGCATGTTTACGGTGAACGGCACGCAATCGACCTGGCAGTGCCCTGTCTGGCTGTTGAGCAGGGCCAGGCCGGTCAGGAACGTCACGCTGGCGCCGCTGGCGGCCAGCAGTTGTTCGCGTGCTTTTTCGAACGTGTGGGGCTTGCCGATAATCCGCTCTCCCAGCACGGCGACCTGGTCGGAGCCGATTATCAGATGAGCGGTATGGCTGTCAGCCAGGGCGCGGGCTTTCTCTTCGGCGAGGCGCTTGACCAGCTCGATGGCGGACTCGTCCGGGTTATGGCTTTCGTCGATATCCGGCGAGCTGCAAGTGAAAGGCAGCTGCAGGCGGGTCAGTAATTCCCGGCGATAGGCCGAGCTGGAAGCGAGTAATAAAGGCAGCATGCGCAACTCCATAAGGCGTGCGCGAATTCTAGCGAGGCTTCCAAGTGACGGACAGGGCTGAATTTCCTTTGACATGGGCGGGTGCATCCCTATAATGCTGCGCCTATGTTGAATGACCCGATTCCACCTCACGTTGACCCGCGCAAATTGGCTGATCGTGGCACCACCCTTCAAGGTGAAATGCTGCTGGCCGATTTGGAGAGACTCTGCGACCCGCTTTCCGACAATGTCGGTACGGTGCAGGCTAAATTCGTTTTTGAACGAGATGAACGTAAATCTGTGGTCATCCACAGCTTTATCGACACTGAAGTCAAAATGGTTTGCCAGCGTTGTCTTGAGCTGGTCACCCTGCCGATCCATAGCGAATGCAGTTACGCTGTGGTGAAGGAGGGTGCGAATACCCAGTCGTTGCCGAAAGGTTATGACGTGCTGGAACTGGGCGAAGATCCTTTGGATCTGCAGTCACTGATCGAGGAGGAGCTTCTGCTCGCCTTGCCCATTGTGCCTGCTCATCATCCGGAAGAATGCCAGCAGCCGGCGGGAGCAGATGAGCCCGAACCGAGCGAGGACGAGGTAACGCGGTCCAACCCGTTCAGTGTATTGGCGCAGTTAAAGCGTGACCCAAACGTTTAGGAGTTAATCAATTATGGCTGTTCAGCAGAACAAAAAATCCCGCTCTGCCCGTGACATGCGCCGTTCGCACGACGCTCTCGAGGCTAGCACCCTGTCTGTAGAAAAAACCACCGGTGAAGTTCACCTGCGTCACCACGTATCGCCAGAAGGCGTATACCGTGGCCGTAAAGTGATCGACAAGGGCGCTGACGAGTAATCACTTGTCCGCTCAAGTCATCGCGATTGACGCAATGGGCGGGGACTTCGGTCCCCGCAGCATTGTCCAGGCCAGCCTTGCCTGCCTGTCTGCTACACCCTCGCTGCACCTGACCCTCGTCGGTCAACCCTCCCTTCTTGAAGAATTGATCGCTGGCTATCCGGCTGTGGATCGCGCGCGCCTGTCGATTACGCCGGCGTGCGAAGTCATCACCATGGACGAAAAACCTGCCCAGGCCCTGCGTGGCAAGCCCGACTCGTCGATGCGCGTGGCACTTGAGTTGTTGCGCGACGGCAAGGTCCAGGCCTGTGTCAGTGCCGGTAATACCGGCGCGCTGATGGCATTGTCGCGTTTCGTGCTCAAGACCCTGCCGGGCATTGATCGTCCGGCCATGGTGGCGGCGATTCCGACACAAAAGGGTTACTGCCAGTTGCTTGACCTGGGCGCCAATGTCGATTGCAGTGCCGAGCATCTGTTGCAGTTTGCGGTCATGGGCTCGGTGGCAGCGGAGACCCTGGGCATAATCCGTCCGCGGGTGGCGTTGCTGAACATCGGCACCGAAGACATCAAGGGTAATCAACAGGTCAAGCTGGCAGCGACTTTGTTGCAAGGCGCCCGTGGCATCAATTACATCGGCTTTATCGAGGGCGACGGTTTGTACCGTGGCGAAGCGGATGTGGTGGTGTGTGACGGTTTTGTCGGCAACATCCTGCTCAAATCCAGCGAAGGCCTGGCGACCATGATTGCCGGGCGTATCGAGGCGTTGTTCAGAAAAAGCGTGGCCTCTCGCGTGGTCGGCGCGCTGGCGCTGCCCTTGATGAAGCGTCTGCAGGCCGATCTGGCGCCTGCACGGCACAACGGCGCGAGCTTTCTCGGTTTGCAGGGGATTGTGGTGAAAAGCCACGGTTCTGCCGGGGTCCAGGGGTTTCAGAGTGCCATTGCACGCGCCTTGATCGAGATTCAGGAGAATCTTCCCGAGCGCCTGCACGGTCGTCTGGAGGATTTGTTGCTTTAGGCGTTTTCGTCGGACAATGCTTAAATGTGACCGCTTGGTTCGATGGGCCATCCAACTGTCAGTTTCTTGCGTCCCCAAAGCGGGGCGCCAACTCTCCGACGACAAGATCATTAGGGGCTTGTTACATGTCTGCTTCCCTCGCATTCGTCTTTCCAGGACAGGGTTCGCAGTCCCTCGGCATGCTGGCCGAGCTGGGCGCGCAACATCCGGTTGTCCTTGAAACATTCAAAGAAGCTTCCGATGCACTGGGTTACGACCTGTGGGCACTGACCCAGCAAGGGCCGGAAGAGCAACTCAATCAAACCGATAAAACCCAGCCGGCCATTCTGACCGCCTCTATCGCCCTGTGGCGTCTGTGGCTGGCCGAAGGTGGCGCGCGTCCGGCTTACGTTGCCGGGCACAGCCTGGGCGAATACAGCGCGCTGGTCGCGGCAGGCAGTCTGAGCCTGGGCGACGCGGTGAAGCTCGTCGAGCGTCGTGGCCAGTTGATGCAGGAAGCCGTTCCGGCCGGGCAAGGCGGCATGGCTGCCATCCTGGGCCTGGACGATGCTGACGTACTGGCAGCCTGCGCCGAAGCGGCGCAAGGCGAGGTAGTCAGTGCAGTCAATTTCAACTCGCCGGGCCAGGTGGTCATCGCCGGTGCCAGGGCTGCCGTCGAGCGCGCCATCGAAGGCTGCAAGGCGCGTGGTGCCAAGCGCGCCATGCCGCTGCCGGTCAGCGTGCCGTCGCACTGCGAGCTGATGCGTCCGGCCGCCGAGCGTTTCGCCGAGTCGATCGCCGCGATCAACTGGCAGGCACCGCAGATTCCTGTGGTGCAGAACGTCAGTGCCCAAGTGCCGGCCGATCTGGAAACCCTCAAGCGCGATCTGCTCGAGCAACTGTACAAGCCAGTACGCTGGGTTGAATCGGTCCAGGCGCTGGCCGCCAAGGGCGCGACCAACCTGGTCGAGTGTGGTCCGGGCAAAGTACTGGCCGGTCTGAACAAGCGTTGCGCTGAAGGCGTGTCGACATCCAACCTCAATACCCCAGACGCTTTCGCTGCCGCCCGTGCAGCGTTGGCCTGAATCAGGAGAAGCTTGCATGAGTCTGCAAGGTAAAGTTGCACTGGTCACCGGTGCCAGCCGTGGCATCGGCCAGGCCATCGCCCTGGAGCTGGGTCGTCAGGGCGCCATCGTTGTGGGTACCGCGACCTCCGCGTCGGGTGCCGAGCGCATTGCCGCGACCCTGAAGGAAAATGGTATTCAGGGCACTGGCCTGGAGCTCAATGTCACCAGCGACGAGTCTGTGGCAAGTGTTCTGGCGAGCATTCAGGAGCAGTTCGGTGCGCCGGCGATTCTGGTCAATAATGCCGGTATCACCCGCGATAACCTGATGATGCGCATGAAAGACGACGAGTGGCACGACGTTGTCGATACCAATCTGAACAGTCTGTTCCGCCTGTCCAAGGGCGTTTTGCGCGGCATGACCAAAGCCCGTTGGGGCCGAATTATCAGTATTGGCTCGGTTGTGGGTGCCATGGGCAACGCAGGCCAAGTAAACTACGCTGCCGCCAAGGCCGGTCTGGAAGGTTTCAGCCGTGCACTGGCGCGTGAAGTCGGTTCGCGTTCGATTACGGTAAACTCGGTGGCCCCTGGGTTCATCGATACCGATATGACCCGTGAACTGCCCGAGGCGCAGCGTGAAGCCTTGCAGACGCAGATTCCGCTGGGTCGTCTGGGGCAGGCTCAAGAGATCGCGTCCGTGGTCGCTTTTCTTGCGTCGGACGGTGCGGCTTACGTTACCGGAGCTACAATCCCGGTGAACGGCGGGATGTACATGTAATTCAAATGTGACGGATTGCTTCAAAAAAATGTCATACGAGCTGTCTAAAATCCGTTATAAAGCTGCAATCTATTTATAGGCAGAGGGTCACCGGGTTCGAGGAGTGAAGCTTTCAGTTGAAAAGCTGAAAAGCCTTTCTATACACTTACCCACTGGCCAGCTGCCTGAATTTGTCCATTAGGAGTGAAAACAAGGTATGAGCACCATCGAAGAGCGCGTCAAGAAAATCGTTGCTGAGCAACTGGGCGTTAAAGAAGAAGAAGTGGTCAACACCGCTTCCTTCGTTGAAGACCTGGGTGCCGACTCCCTTGACACCGTTGAGCTGGTGATGGCTCTGGAAGAGGAATTCGAGACCGAAATCCCTGACGAAGAAGCCGAGAAGATCACTACTGTACAAGCTGCAATCGACTACGTTACTAGCCACCAGGCGTAATAGTTTGTAATCGTTGCTCGCTGTCATGGAAAAACCGCACTGCCATCATGGCGTGCGGTTTTTTCTTTAGGCCTGATGCAAAGTCGTCATTTGAAAAAAGGAGAGTGCTGTGTCGCGTAGACGCGTCGTAGTCACCGGTATGGGTATGTTGTCGCCACTGGGCACGGATGTGCCGAGCAGCTGGCAGGGCATTCTGGCTGGCCGCAGTGGCATTGGTCTGATCGAACACGCCGACCTTTCTGCCTATTCCACCCGTTTTGGCGGCTCGGTAAAGGACTTCAATGTCGAGGAGTACCTGTCGGTCAAGGAAGCCCGCAAGCTCGACCTGTTCATTCAGTACGGTCTGGCCGCAGGTTTTCAGGCGGTACGCAATGCCGGTCTGGAAGTCACTGACGCCAACCGTGAGCGTATCGGCGTGGCCATGGGTTCGGGTATTGGCGGTCTGACCAATATCGAAGAAACCGCCCGCACGCTGCACGAGACCGGCCCGCGACGGATCTCTCCGTTCTTCGTGCCAGGCTCGATCATCAATATGATTTCCGGTTTCCTGTCCATACACCTCGGTGCACAGGGACCCAACTACGCCATCGCCACGGCCTGTACCACCGGTACACACTGCATTGGCATGGCAGCCCGCAACATCATGTACGACGAAGCCGACGTGATGATTGCCGGCGGCGCCGAGATGGCGGCCTGCGGTCTGGGCATGGGCGGCTTTGGTGCCTCGCGCGCGCTGTCGACCCGCAACGACGAGCCGACCCGCGCCAGCCGTCCATGGGACAAGGGCCGCGATGGCTTTGTATTGTCCAATGGTGCCGGTGCGCTGGTGCTGGAAGAACTCGAGCACGCCAAGGCGCGTGGCGCGACCATCTACGCCGAGCTGATCGGCTTCGGCACCAGTGGCGATGCCTACCACATGACCTCGCCGCCAGCCGATGGCGCAGGTGCAGCGCGCTGCATCACCAATGCGCTGCGCGATGCCAAAATCAATGGCGATCAAGTGCAGTACATCAACGCCCACGGCACTTCGACTCCCGCAGGCGACCTGGCCGAAGTCAATGCGGTCAAGTCGGTGTTCGGCGACCACGCCTACAAGCTGGCCGTCAGCTCCACCAAGTCCATGACCGGCCACCTGCTGGGTGCGGCGGGCGCGGTCGAGGCGATCTTCAGCGTGCTGGCGATCAACAGCCAGGTGGCACCGCCGACCATCAACCTCGATGAGCCGGACGAAGGCTGCGATCTCGATTTCGTGCCGCACACGGCGCGCAACATGGAGATCGATGTGGTCGTTTCCAACTCCTTCGGTTTTGGCGGCACCAACGGCTCGCTGGTGTTCCGCCGGTTCGCAGGCTGATGGACAGCTGGGTCGACGGTCAGCCGGCTGACGCGTTGTCGCTGAAGGACCGCGGCCTGGTTTATGGCGATGGTCTGTTCGAGACCATCGCCGTGCGCAACGGGCAGCCTGTGTTGCTGGACCGGCATCTGTCGCGTTTGGTGGACGGCTGCTCGCGCCTGGCGATAAACGCCGAGCATGAGCTGATCCGCAGCGAACTGCTGGCCTGCGCCGCGGCACTGGGTGACGGGGTGCTCAAGCTCATTCTCACCCGTGGCGACGGTCTGCGTGGTTACGCCCCCGATCCTTCGGCCCAGGCTCGACGCATTCTGCAAGGTAATCCACCGGCGGCGTATCCTGCCGCGCACGGTGAGCAGGGTGTTCGGCTGTTTCCTTGCGCCACGCGATTGTCCAGGCAGCCATTACTGGCCGGCCTCAAGCACCTGAATCGTCTTGAACAGGTTCTCGCCCGAGCCGAATGGCAGGACACCGAGCATGCCGAAGGCTTGATGCTCGATCAGGCCGGACGGGTGATTGAAGGTGTATTCAGTAACTTGTTCCTGGTGCGTGATGGCGTGCTCATCACGGCTGACCTCAAGCGTTGCGGCGTGGCAGGCGTGATGCGTGCCGAAATATTGTTTCAAGCCAAGTCGCTGGGAATTCCCACGCAAATCACCGATATCCCCCTCGAACAGCTGCAATGGGCTGACGAAGTCTTTGTCTGCAACAGCGTGTATGGTATCTGGCCGGTGCGCGCCTATGCTGCTCTTCACTGGCCGGTTGGGCCGCTCACCCGTAAACTCCAAACCATTGCCCGTGTGCTACTGGATGCTTGATACGTGAGACGTAAACTCTTGCTGCTGCTGGAAACCGGAGTGGTTCTGGCGGGGCTGCTGATGGGTGCTTCAGCCTGGAAAATTCATTCGGCGCTGGTACAGCCGCTGAACATTGCCCAGGAACAATTGCTGGATGTGCCCAAGGGCACCACGCCGACCCGCACCTTCTACCGACTCGAAGCCAATGGCGTCATCAAGGACGCATTCTGGCTGCGGGTGTATTGGCGCTTCAACCTCGCCAAACAACCCCTGCACAGCGGCGAATACCGCATTCAACCTGGCATGACCGTCGAAGGCCTGATCGACCTGTGGAAACGCGGGGAAATGGTTCAGTACAGCCTGACCCTGGTCGAAGGCTGGAATTTCCGTCAGGTCCGCGCAGCGCTGGCCAAGGAAGAGAAGCTCGACCATAGCCTCGAGGGTTTAAGCGATAGCCAGGTCATGGACAAGCTCGGCCACACCGGGATTTTTCCGGAAGGGCGCTTTTTCCCTGACACCTATCGTTATGTGCGGGGCATGTCCGATATCGAGGTGCTGAAAACCGCTTACGACCGCCTCGACGAAGTGCTCGCCAAGGAGTGGGCACAGCGCTCTTCCGATGTGCCGTACAGGGAGCCCTACCAGGCGCTGATCATGGCTTCGCTGGTGGAAAAGGAAACGGGTGTGCCGCAGGAGCGTGGGCAGATTGCCGGCGTGTTCGTGCGACGCATGGCGATGGGCATGCTGCTGCAGACCGACCCGACAGTGATCTACGGCCTCGGCGACCGCTACAGCGGCAAGCTGACCCGGGCTCACCTCAAGGAATCGACGCCCTATAACACCTACATGAATGCGGGCCTGCCGCCGACGCCGATTTCCATGGTCGGTCGCGAGGCCATCCATGCGGCACTCAATCCGGTGGAGGGCAACAGCCTTTACTTCGTGGCGCGTGGCGATGGCACTCACGTGTTCTCCGACGATCTGGATGCCCACAACAATGCCGTGAAGGAGTTCCAGCTCAAGCGTCGCGCCGATTACCGCTCCAGCCCGGCACCCGCTACTGCGCCCGAGATGCCGCCAACCCAGGCTGAGCAAAACGGTACGCAGGAGGCCAAGGCTTCCCAAGAGCAGGCGCCGATCCCGGCCGCTTCACCAAACACAGCTCCCGAGGCGTTGCCGCAGGTGCCGGCGCAAGATCCTGCGCCAGCCCCTGAAACGCCCGAACCCGATGCAAGCGCACCGAAAAGCCCGCAATGACTCTGACTAAGGACTGCCTGTGACTGGCTTGTTTATTACTCTGGAAGGCCCGGAAGGCGCCGGCAAGAGCACCAATCGCGAATACCTGGCCGAGTGCCTGCGCGCCGCCGGCATCGAGGTGGTGCTGACCCGAGAGCCGGGTGGTACGCCGTTGGCCGAGCGAATCCGTGAAGTGCTGCTGGCCCCGGTCGATGAGGTCATGAACCCGGATACCGAGTTGCTGCTGGTGTTCGCGGCGCGTGCCCAGCACCTGGCCGAGGTGATTCGCCCGGCACTGGCCCGCGGTGCCGTGGTCTTGTGTGATCGTTTCACCGAAATGCTAGTTTCTCTTTTGTTGGTAGGTAAACTTTTTTCGTTTCACCTTTCCAAACATCTGAAAAACCGCTTTGAAGCTTGAGCACCCGTGAATATTGGGTCTCCAGCCGATGACTTGAGTTCTGCTGTCTTATTTATAGCTTCCACTAGATCCAAAACGTAAACAAGCCCCTTTTTCAACTATTTTTCAGAATTTTGTAAACCCAATTGCCCTCGCAATTCCGATCATCCCCCCTTCCTTAAGATGGTGCCACGCCAAAACCCCCGTAATTGCTGGGTTTCAGGGTTTACGTTTTCCAATTTTTTACCGCCATGTTGAATCCAGTTTCTGTCTCCAAAGCTAATTTTTTGCAGCGAACAAGGGCATTGGATATTGACGTGATGATTGAGCTCGCACGTTTAGCATCCTGCTGGGGAGCGCCACGCACTCACGTGGCCAACCCGGATGTTTTGTGCTTTCTCGATCCAGCGCAGACGACCAAAACGATCAAAGCAATGCGAGCGCCCCCTCAAGAGTGATAGCGCTTTGCGATCATGTTTATAGTGCTGTTACCATGGAAGTGATCCAATTTATATAACCTGTAATTATATACAGTGGTCTGCTTGGCTAGTTCAAAGTGCGATCTAGCGATAGCATTCACTTCACAATGGAAATCTCTTCGAGCTGTGATGAACCGATAACGGATCAAATCATCGGGGGTCGAAGACGGCTGTGGAAATTGTATGGATAGCAAGCTGAACGTCGATGCGACCAAGCTTTTCGAGGCGCTCCAATATCAGTTGCTCGTCGCAGTTGATCATTGTTTTGAGCTTGAGAAGGATGAGTGCGTTTGGCTGGAGGTGTATGGGGATGTGACCGTCCCCGGCAAGGCCCAGGTTGAGGTCAAGTTTTATACTGGTGATCTCACTGACGGGCATTCCAATTTCTGGAACACCCTAAAGAACTGGATGAACGAAAAGTTCGACCATGTGGCATACAAGACTCTTGTCCTGCTGACCACCCAAGAGTTTGGAAGCCAAGCCACCCTAGCCGGCTGGAACACTCGGACAGTGGCGGACAAAATATCCGCGATGGAAGCGATTCTCCAAGGCACAGAGGAGCGATTCGTCGCTTCAAAAAAGACCAGCGTTCCTGCTTCCCTGAAACTCCAGCGTCTAGTGATGGATTCTGCGCGCAGGGGAGATCTGATTGAGATTCTGAAAAAGGTTGTGATCACGACCAATGCAGAAACGCTAACAGAGCGGCTACATCGAATCAAAAAGAGTCAATTGACGGCCATTCGCACTGACAAGCAGCAGCAGTTTATTGATGAGTTGCTGGGGTTCATGAGCAGTACCGAGCTTGTGGCGAACGGTTGGAAAATCACCCGAGCGATGTTTGACGACAAATTCAGCGAGCTCAACGCGCGGCATATGCGTTTTTCGAATAAGTTTCCGGAAGTGGACATTGATTATTTAAAACGGACAATCAATGTTTCCGACCTCATGGATCTTACATTTGTAAAGAAAATTCAAGAGGTCGGTGGGGATGACCATATCAAGAAGGCAGCACTACACAAACTCATAGCCGAGCAAACAATTGCGGAGCTTTTCTCGGAGTGCCGGCTTCATAAACCTGATTTGGCACGCTATCAGGCTAATCAGCTTGGAAGTCACCTGAGTCATCGAGCTGGCCGGATGATTGAAGTTCGGAAAATCACCGATATGGATGATCTGAAAGCAGAGTCAATGCAGTTTTACCATCAGAGGCATGCCCTGCAAGCTGAGCAGTTGTGCAGTTTTGAAAATACCACTCTTGAATTTCGAAATGGTATCTATCATCTGTTGGCAGAAGAACAGCCTGAAGACATCGATGATGAGTTTCACTGGAAACTGTGGAAGTGACAATGGGCGCTACTGATCATATCTTTACTCTCCACCGCACCCCATTTGCCTTGGCTCCACTGCTTCATGCCTTTTATGATGAAGCAGAGGAAAAGGAAAAGGGGATTTTACTCAGTTATTTGATTCTGCCTCTCTTGCTATACCCACCAATGCAGAAGTTCTTAAAGGGCGCAAACAAAAGAAGCACCTTAAGAACATTGTGCAATGATCATCGTCGCCTTATTGGGCTGGATGCTCGCGTTCAGGACTTCAAGTCTCTCACTAATGCTGCGTTATTGATATTGTTGGCAGAGAAAGGGGTTGAAGTAGGGGAGGATATGTCGCTGACCTCTATTGGCAAGATTTGTTCGGGTAATGCGCACGCCGATCTTTTGAAGATGAGTAAAAAATTGGCTGCCATTTTTGCTGATATCGAAGTTGTTTCTATTTACAGGACATTGGGGCTTAAGTCGCTATGAAATGCTTCCTGAAATATATTGGTATAGTTGATACCCGGGACAAAATTCACTATGTGCCTTTTTATCCTGGGTTAAATGTCATTACCGGGAAATCTTCTACCGGGAAAAGTGCGATTTTAGAGATTTTTGACTACTGCATGGGTAGCAGTGAGGATACTATTCCGGTTGGAGTTATTACCGATCGGTCAAAGATATTTTTTGTGGCATTACAGTTTGCGTCATTTGTTCTGGTTTTAGGAAGGAATGCCGGAACCAATAAATGTTTTCTTCGTGAGGTACCTAGTGCGCAAGCGGATAGCCTTATCGCGCTTATTGAGAGCGTAGGGGCTTTTTTTGATCCTCGTTACTATGTCCCGCTTGCTGATTTTATAAAAAGCCTTGGACGCTACTTTGGGGTGACGCTGGAGAATATCGATGAGGATCCGCTCCACAAGGAACTCACTGGTAAGAAAAGTGAAACGCCATCTATTCGCAGTTTTCCTTCCTTTATGCTTCAGCATCAGAATCTTGTTGCTAATAAGCATGCGATATTTTACAGGTTTGATCAGAAGCACAAGCGCGACCAGGCGATCGAACATTTCAAAATTTTGATGGGGATCGTGGGCGAAGAGTACTTCGATTTGGCGAAGGAGCATAACGTAGCCAAGCAGGAACTGCGCCGAATTCAGTTGCAGATTCCGAAGCAAGACATGGTCAAGGCTTCAGCGATCGCATTGTTTTCAGATTGCCTGTCTGAGTATCTCGCACTTGCCGGCACTCCGTTGATTGAGCTGACCCCAGAGGAGATGTGGAAAAATCCAAAGCCAGCTCTGAGAAAGGTCATGGAGCGGTCTGTTCGAATTGATGGGCTGTCAGATGAGTTCGAGAAAAAACGAAACGGGTTGCTCGACACCAAAGCGGAGTTGATGATAAAGCTTCGTTCCGCTCAGGGTGACCTGCGCCTCGCCAAGTCATCTATCGATTCCGCAAGCGGATTTGGGCTGACTATGACAAGCCTGCCGATCCCGAGCTCCAGTGTCTTGGAAGAGGCTGCTATTTGCCCATTCTGCGACGCGCACTCAGATACTCCAGAAGATGAAGCAAATAAACTCTCGGATGCCATCCACTGGCTAAACAAAGAACTCAAGCTCTCCTCCTACGCACGTGAAAGCTTTGGTGAGGAACGTCGTTCCATTGAGAAAGAAATAAAGGCCATTGAGGCGCAGCTCAAAGAGGTTCAAAACTCACTGAAGCCTCTTGATGAAGAAATCACTCGCCTGAAGCTTTCGAAGAATGTCGATGAGTCTGCTCAGCGAGCCAAGTTTAGACTTGAAGAGGCCATCAAGCAGCGTATCGAGAAGCCGCCTTCAGACCTTGTCGACTCCGAAGCGTATTGGAAGGCACGTGTTAAGGCTTTGGCCGACGAGATGGCGGAATACCAGGTCGCGTCTGAGCTCGAAAAGCTTCAGAACGACATTAATGACAAGATGCGTCAGCTTGGGCAGAACTTCGATTTCGAGGAGGCTTACAAGCCCGTCGATCTTCGGTTCGACCTTGAAACCTTTGACCTTTGGCACCAAAAAGACAAGGACACCAAGGTGTATCTGCGCTCAATGGGCAGTGGTGCCAATTGGCTGTATTCGCATTTAACGTTGTTCATGTCATTGCATTACCAATTCGCGGCCCGAGCCGACTCAGGCTGCAAGATACCGCCCATTCTGTTCCTTGATCAGCCAACGCAGGTGTACTTCCCCGCCGCATTGGATGCTGGCAAGAAATTCGCCCCTGAGGTATTGGCTATTCAGGCCAACAGGCAGGACAAGCTAGAAGATGATATCGATGCGGTGACCAACATGTTCAACCAGATCGCCAACTTCTGCACTGATACGCACCAACAGACAGGGGTGATGCCTCAGATGATCATCTGTGACCATGCCGACAACCTGGATTTGGAAGAGGGGTTGGAGTTCAGTGATTACGTGAGAGCTACTTGGCGTACGCGTGGTTTCATTGCAGAGGTTGAGCCGGCCTAGCGGCAAAGTGTCATTGGGAGGGGGGCTCGCTTCTCTCCCTTCATTCTTCAAATGCATCATTTGTCTCCCTGACTTAGCTAGCATCTGGGTGATGGCGGAGGCAGCTGCGAGCCCTGGATATCCTTAGAAATTTCGAATGCTGCTGGCAGCACCGCTTGCTGAGCAGTCCCCTGGCCCCGTCGATTTAGGTCGATCAATCACCGTTTCGCCAGCTAGATCAATACAAGGATAAATCACAGTGGATGATCGTCAGGTTGAGTATGCAAAAATCAAAGCTTTCTACAGTCTGCTGGTGGATAGGCTTGGGGCTAAAGTGTGGGCCAAGAGAAGGGCCGCTTTTGTGGAGCGTATCCGAGCGAAAGAGTCGAATATTGATCTGAGGATACCGATCGAGCCTCAACTTTTCGTTCCGCCAGAGGACGATATTGACTGGTATATCTTGGTGGCTGAGTTGGCTTACGACTCCCCATACAGCGACTGTGCCTATAGCAGCGATCGAATCTATCCCTATGCCAAGACCATCGGTGCCTTTTCACAGGAGCTTCGGAAAGTCCCAAATGTGAACGGGGTTCTGAACAAGATGCTGGGTAAAAACAGGAAACCTGAGACGCAGATTTTCGAGCTGCTGACGGCTTCGTTCTATCTGAAAAACGAGTATGAGGTTTCCTTCATCCCGGAGAACAGCATCGCCTGGCCGGACGGGGAAACGAAAAAGTCACCGGATCTGCTCGTCAAGGACGATGACATGGAGATGTACGTTGAGTGCAAACGAGCGGACAAGCAGACTCAATACTCGCAGATTGAAGAGGATTCCTGGAGCAGCATATGGAGTCAGGTAAGCCTGCACATGCTTGAGGTCGCACCGTGGTGCATCGTCGACCTGACCTTCCATGACGAGATTTCTGGTGTGACAGCGGATGATGTGATTAGGGCGGTGGATCTTGCTATTGAGAATGGGGCTGGCAGGGTTCTGGAGGGTTCGGTAAGTGCTGAAATTCGCGGTATAGATAGGGCACACCTTGAACGTCATCACCGCTCCAACGCTGTCAGGCCCAATAGTCCTCAGCAAGAGATGTTGGTATTCGGTGACATGGATAGTAATGAGAAACGTAGCATCGCGACGATAGCTGGAAGTATCGTTCGGCCGGGCACACCGGACGTCTTTCTCAATATTTTCGTGGAGGACGTTGCCAACTGCGTGGCAGCTCAATGGCGATGTGACCACGCGATCTCGCTTGAACGGCGCTCACGTCACTTCAAGGGGCTCGCCAAAAATGGGATTGCCCAGATACCTCCTGATAAACCTGGAGTCGTGCATGTCTGGTACGAGACGGTTGAGGGGATCGACATTGAGGAAATACGACTGGATAAGAACATCGACAGCCTTTCATTGTTCGATGCCTCCGGGACAACGGTGGTGGGGGTTCTGATTCACGGTGTGAACTATTACCCCTTTGAGAATCGCTACGAATGGGCGGAGACGGTACAGAGCTTCGCTCGCGTGCCGTACCTGATGGATCTCTACCCTCACGCCTTGATGCTGTCCGCAGACAACACCCACGAAGTTGAGGGCATAACTCATTGGGAGCAGGATAAGGCTGCCAAATCTACCCAGTGAATCCGGACTTAGCAGGGTGGTGCTGGGGAGGCGCCGCCCAGTGAGAGTCCATGCCTCAATTGTCAGGCCTTGATGCATACCGTTGTGGTAAAGGCGTGCTAACTCGAAAATGGAGCCGCCTGGGCAGTAACAATCAAGTCGAATCAGATTCGGCAGGTACGCCTGCATCGTCGAGTAAGAATGACCAACTGCTGCTGCATCAGTGGGTGCCCGCCTGACCCGCACTAGAACGAATGGAATGGAGATTTCACAATGAGATATCCAAGGGAAACCCTGCGCCTCGGGATGGCTGCGTTGTTGCTCCATGCGATCAAAGAGACGCCTGATAATTTCAAGGCGCTGAGGGAGTTGCACCGTATGCTCCTTCGTCAAATCGTTAATTGTGAGCGCCGGATAAAGCGACTCAAAAATGCCAGGCAACGGATTCGTTCCTTCCTTTCCAGTAAAAGGCCTGAAAAAGCCACAGCCTCAAAGCTGAAAAAGGTTCTCCAGGGGATCGATTTGCGGGTCAAGGACATCCACCATCTTTTGTTTTTGTGGCGGTGCTTTGGTGATGGCATCGCGTGCATTTATCAGAGTACGTACAGCCTTAAGCATCTCTACTTTGATGCGGATTATCAGATCAAAAGTGATCCGGGGTTTGTGTTGGGGAAGGAGGGGTTGATACGGGAATACCGCTTGCTGCGTAAAGCTCTCCAAATGAAAGTACCGGCGATACTTTCGGATCTGACGAACATCATTCGGCACGGAGATGTTTGCTTTCTGGCTCAAGCTGATCCTGTGCCGATCGAGGTCAAGTCCTCTTCGAACATTAACGATCGGGTGCGACGCCAAATTGAGCAACTGCAAGTGCTTCACGATTTCTACACGAATGATGGTGCCACTTCATTCCGAGGGCTGCCTGCCAAGCGCGTTGCTCTTGGGCCGCCAGTGGTGAGTTATAAGCGCGAGTTCAATGAGTGTATGGCCACAGCACTCACGAATGGCATGGAAATTGTATCTCCCGAATCGGGATTGACTTATATCTGTGCGAGAACGGAAGGTCGATGGAGTAAGGCAATGTTCGAGGCTGTTGAAACTCACTCGAACGGCTCAACGCTGTGCGTTGCGCTTACTCCAGATCCGACATGGCTGCCTCACTATTCATTCACGGTCTCCCTGTCGCCGGCCAACGCTGTTTTATTTATGCAGGAAGTAATCACTGGCGTCGTGCTCATCGATCTGGCGATTTTGAAAGACCTGCTTGTCCAGAAAAATTTAAATCCGGTAGTTCTGATGGATGGCGTGCATGCGCTCCAAGTCTCTTGGGGGTTTGAGGTCAAGAATGACGTGTTGTCTGAGCCAGAAGCGGACAATGGGATGAGACGTGAGGAGGTGGGCGATGCGGTAGGTGTTGGGGGCGTGACTCAAAGGAAAGTACTTCATCCTTTTAGTGATCAGGGAATTTTCAGGGCCAGTGAATTCCATTTCCTGCGAACAGCCACTCAGTTTGAATCGCTTAGGTGGTTTGCGGATGGACTGGCATCACAGATGGAGATAATCAAGCTTGAGAGCCTTCCTGCGGCAGCCAATCCAAACGGTGGTGAATTCTACATGGAGGTGCCAGACGGCTGGCTTGATGCTCAAGACTGTTATGTCAGCACACCTTGCAAGCCCTAGCCTTCAGCCTCGGGTATCGATGCCTTGTCAGCAGTCAAATTGCTCAGTGACCTGGGAAGCTCATTAGAACAATAAGTCTGCGCGCAAACCTGGTTGACAAATCCAAGAAACTGCATAAAAATTCAGTTGACAGATTTTTCGATATGCATAGTTTTTGAGGATCCGCCTAATGCTTGAGACTCAACACCCCAGCTATTTCGAACCCCGACTGCAGCCAGAGTACTTGGACAGGTTTTGTCAGGAAGTATCCTCTGTCGCCTACGGTGCGCTTGAAGATTCCACTACGCGATACGACACCGCTTACACGCGCGGCACGCTGTTGTTTGGTCGACTGCAGGGGCTTTCTCAGGTCTTAGGTAAAGACAAATCGTTGCCTTGGTTGGAGTTGAGAAATGCGACGTTGGACTTCACGGTCAGCGTGAACGGCGTCCTTTTTCAGGTCGTTACGGACAATCCTCAAGACATCAGGAAAACTCACCGCATCAAGGCCAATCCGTTGGAGCAACACCAACTGAGTTTGTTTGAGGTGTCTCCAGAGGTTTGCACTTGGCGGGTGTACCTATCGAGCAACCAGGATCCTGAATTCCCGAAAATAGAAACGGCGATTGTCGGTTTTGACGCCAATCAGAACGTCGTCTGCCTTTGGAAGCATGAGCAGCGTTCAGGTGTTTCTGTTCGCGCCATGGAACAGCATCCGCAGGTCGATGTATCTGAAGCTCAACCGCGTCGTAAAAAGAAAGACGCAGATGCAGACACTACAGATGATGTTGGCCCGATAGATGGATGAAAGAACACAACAGCTAGCATTTGGCGAGGAGTTTTCTCCCGAGAAGCTCCGGTTGGCCAGGTGCGCCGCGGGCCTTTCGCTCGCGGAGTTGGGCGAGCTGCTTGGCGTTAGCCGGCAGTTCGCGCACAAGCTCGAAATCAACACCGTGCCTAATAGGGCGCAGATCGAAGTGCTCAGTAAGGCATTGGGCGTTACCGAGGGATTTCTATCGAGCCCTCGGCGTGGCTCTGTGGAGCTTGAGCAATGTCACTTTCGAAGCCTTCGCTCATCGACACAAACTGTGAAGAAGAGCATTGCTTCTCAGGTTGAGTTGTTTGAGCTGTTTCTCGATGGACTCGAAAAGGAAATCGACTTTCCTGCCGTGAAGTTCTCTACCTTCGACGACACGCTTTTAAATCACGATTCGATGGAGGTCGCCGCAGAGCGGTTTCGGCGTGAGCAGTCGATTGGTATTGGCCCCATCGCTAATATGACCCGCTTGGTGGAAAGCGTTGGCGTTTTGGTTGTGAACCTCGCGGATGCGGATGACCGAGTCGATGCATTCTCGTTGTACAACAAGCGACCTCTCATCGTTCGCAACATTGCGAAGGAAAACCCCTGTCGTCAACGCTTCGACATTGCTCATGAGTTGGGCCACTTGGTCATGCACCAAGGTATCGAAACGGGATGTCGCACGACTGAAGATCAAGCCAACCAGTTTGCGAGCGCCTTGTTGATGCCTCGTGCGAGCTTTGCAGGAGAGTTTCCTCCAATGCGAGGGCAGTACCTCAATTGGTCTGCACTCAGGGAACTCAAGCTACGTTGGAAGGTGAGTTTCAAAGCGCTCATTTACCGTGCACAGACGCTGAATCTGATCACCCAGGATCAGGCGCGATCGGGCTTTACCTATCTCAATCGCAACGGGTTTACTCGGCGAGAGGAATTGGATGAGCAGATTGAAATGGAATCACCAAGCCTTGTTCAGAAAGCCATCGAGCTTCTGGATCACGCAACGTGGCGCGGTATCTTGAAGGATTCTGGCCTTTCGGATGCGCTTGTTATCAATCGCTTCATGCTCCAGGTACCTGTCGCTCCGTTGTCTCTCGTTAAGAGAACGCTTGATTCAACGGGTTACTAAGACCTGAAAGCGATCGGCAATTGGCAAAAAGATATGCACTGAATCGCCCCGGATGCTCTAGTCCCATGAGCCAAGCCAATTGCGGTATCTGCGCTCACATAGATTAGTTTTGCGAGCAAGTTGGAGTCGATATGCTGCAGGGCAGGGGGCGTATAAAAAGAGCGCAATCCTGAAGACTGCAGGTGTTTAAAGCCGTCTTGACGTGCGCAATTGTGGGTGTCAATTTGGCATCAAGCTGCTTAGTCATGGAGGGCGTGTGAAGATCACTATTAATGTGTTCTTGCTTAAGGCAGGAAGGACTATTCACGACGCGCTTTCTGATGAAGTCAGGATACAGCCGATTTCATTTCTACTGCAGGATGTCGATTGCCTCTTCTACCACCAGACAAATCCGTCTCACCCAAAATGGACACAGCTGTTCAGTAATATTGAAGAAGTCGCTCAGCTGGATCTGACAGGCAGGTCGCTCAAGGCGCTCCTGGTCATGGCGGTGCAGGATAGGGTGTTTTGCTTCACGTTCGGTCACGCAAGGCATCTGATTGATGGACTCGGAATCGAGCGCTATTTTGGACTGAGAACAGCGTTAAGCTTGACTGATCCGCTATTGATCAAATCAGTGGAGAAGGCGAGCATTGATCGAACCCCGTTGCGCTCGAAAGCGCAATCTTCACGGCACTTGTCGATCTCGGAGTTCGATTTTAAATTCGACTCGGAGATTCTCAAGTCGCTGACTGGCGTCGTCGAGAGCGACCAAGATGAAGGCGAGTATGTGAGTGGCTCGGACTCCCTGGCTCTGCATTCGGATGTCAGGCTCGAACAACTTCCAGAGATCGCTGCTCGGTTGCTGTTGGCCTATGAGGACGAGCGCTGCAAAGAAAAATACCCATGGATGGACTTCATTGTGCCGGTACGAGATGCCGCGCTTGTGGCTCAGCTTGATGAGTTGCTGGTCGTAGCGGTTAACGCTCAAGAGTTTGATCGAGTCCGCGCGGCAGCTCCCCAGCTACTATCTGATGACATCTCCGGCTTTGGTTATCTGAGGCACCGCGCACGATCGCGTAACGGCCCTGCGGTTGTCTTCGATCTGGATCTTCGACAAGCCCTCTTGGCCAAGCAGATCCTTGGGGCGGTCACACTGCAATCGCTTAACTCGGAGCGTATTTACCTGTATGGCGCTGATGAGCAGCTACACGCCGCCTGGCCCATGTACAGTTGTCTTGAGGCGGAGATCGAGTTCGAAGAAAAAATCTACCTGCTTAGCGAAGGTGATTGGTTCCAGATTGATCGAGACTACACCGATCAGGTCAATCGATACTTTGACGCGGCCACCCGATCCACCCTGGAGTTCCCTCGGTACGGTACCGACCAGGAAGGCCCGTACTTAAGACGGGTCGCCGACAACGTAAATTTCTTTCTACTTGATCAGAAGCTGGTTCGGTTGAGCGGTGCTGCGGATCCATTCGAATTCTGTGACCTTCTGACGCCAGAAAACCACCTTATCCACGTAAAAAAATACTCATCGTCCAGCGTACTGAGCCACCTGTTCTCCCAAGGGTACGTATCCGCAGAAGCGCTCATCAATGATCCCGACGTGACTGCCCAGGTCAATGGATATCTAGCTCAGGAGGGGGAGTTCCAGTTCGTATTCGACTCGGCCACACAGCCCAGAAACAAGATAGTGTTCGCCATCATGCAGACCAACGATGTCCTCCATATGCCGTTCTTCTCGAAGGTCAACTTCAGGCAGTTTGCCCAGCGATTGACCGCAATGGGGTACCAGGTGGAGGTGTGCAGGATCGGTAACTGAGGAATAATGGGACCTGCGCTAGGAAGCTTCGCATCCCGTAGCCTGGAAGAGACTGCCTACCTGGTTCAGGCCATTTCAATTCTTCGAGTCGCTGGCGTAGTGATCAGAGCGTTCGTGCTGCATGGGTCTCGGACAACGTTCTGACTTGTTGGTAGTGCCCACCGGGTCAAGCTTCTGCGTAAGGCAGGAGCGTTACAGTCGTTATCGTTTCAGTTTTCTACGCATGTGCCGATAGCTAGAAGTGACGTAGACACCTTTGGGTATCGAAGCTAAGGTGAAAGAACGTGAATTCTGAACGCTGGCATTCAACGGTGGTCTTTACGGTGGAAGGATTGCTTTCACAATGCCGCTGGGAACACGGCAGTGTTCCTTGAAGCTCACAATCTGTATACTGATTGACCAATTGGATGCTCGAACGCCCGCTTAACGGCTGAGGCTTCGGTGAGAAACAAGCGCTAACACCCATTTGTGCTTAGCGAAGCTCACATGCTAATTTGAATCATCCATGCTGTTTCTTGAGAGAAGCCATGAGTCTGACCGCACTGATTGAACTGACTAATCGTCGAAAGTATGAGGATTCCAATGCCCGCGCTATGCGGATGGAGGAGAGCCGCGTGCGCCTGCGTCAGTACGACCAAGAGATTGAGCAGCGTATCGCCTCCCAAGCCGTAAGCCAGGCACTGCTAGCTAAGACCTGCAGCCTCTAACTATTTTCGAAGGAAAAAGCAGCCAATGGCTGCTTTTTTTATGCCTATGACTCCGTACCTTGTTTCTGAATTCGCGAAGCCGACGCTCACCAATCTTGTCAGGGAATGCTTTGGGGACGACTTCCCTGACATTTTCAGCAAGGATCAGGTCGACTACCTGTTTACCTATCTGACCTGTCTGGACGCCAAGACAGTGCTTCTTGAATTCAACTATGTCGACAAGGACTACCTGGAGGACTTTTCGCGCTATTACGTGAAGCGATTTGGCAACGACGGTCACAAGTGCGCTCGCCTTCACTTTTTTTCGTCCAGCGTCGACCATCGGACGATCACGTCGATCCTGCAGCGTGGCAAAGACGCAGGGAGCGAAATCGATGACCTGAACAAAAGCTATCTTGGCTTCATGGTGATCAAACCGTTACCGCGTACTTTCATTGGGAAAACCTGCTTGAAGGTCATGCCGGATGAGCTCAGCGAGAACAAGTGCAAGCGGCGGCTTGCCCGTGAGTACACGGTCGATCTGTTCGGGATCTCGCTCAAGGTGGAGTCAATTGCCTTTCAGGAACAAGACAAGGTTGTTGCTGCTTGTGCGACAACGGCTATCTGGGCTTCCTTGCATGCGCTAAAACTGCGTAACACCCGCAGCATCCATTCCTGCAGCGAAATCACGATCAATGCCATCAACCATGTTGAAGATTCCTCCAACAGTTTTCCGAGTCAGCAACTGAGCAACAAGCAAATCCTGCGCTCGTTGGATGTTGAAGGGTTGCGGTACCACGCCAAAAGCATGGAAGCACCTGATCAGGCGTATTTCCTCCAGTCAATAATCGCGCACATCGACAGTTCGCTTCCTATGATTCTTACGGGTGAAGTGTTCTCCCACGTGACAACCATCGCTACACTGCCTGCCGTTAATGCAGACGTAGACACTGCTACAGCCCCGGTAATACCTCTTGGGGCATCAGAAACACAGGATTTGACTGACAGTGGCGGTGGTCAAACGGCAAAGCCTGTTTTCAGGGCCCGTGGAGGGCACGCCATTTGTGTAGTGGGTTATAAGGTTGATCAGGATGAAGAGGTTTTGTATGTGCATGATGACCGACTGGGTCCTTATGCACGGGCGAAGCTGATCAGTATCGATGACTACACCTTGATCGAAGGCGCGGCTCCCCGCGAAATCAAGTGGGCGCTTGGCTTGCAGCGAATGAAAAACAAGGATGAGTGGGAGGAGCCACACGAACTCATTACACCTGATTTCTCTGTAGTGCCTTGTGACAGAAAAGCTCGCCTGCCTTTCCTGTACGTTTATGAAACGTGCCAGGTCATTGTCAAGGAACTGAAGAACATGGCCATGGCAGGTGGCGAACAATTGAGTTCCCTGAGCCAGAAAATCGAGCTGCGTGAGATCTCTGATATCCGACGCGAAGTTTTGGAGCATGAGCCGACAGCCACGACGCTGGAGGGGAATGGATTTCGCACGGTGACACCGGAAGAGCGCGAGGCTTGGCAAGTAGAAAAAGTCGAATTCCTGACCACCAGTTACGCTCGACTCCAGTGGGTTGTGTCGTTTAACTGGTTAGGAGCGCCGCTGTTCAAGGTACTCATTGACGCTAGCGAAATTCCTCAGGGAAATGCGGTCTCCGCCATTCTTGCCTACGATATTTGTTTGGGGAATGTGCTGCTGGATCTGATTCGAGAAAGCGCTGACCCAAACGAAGTGGTCGTCAACTCTGGTCACTTTTACCAGTCGTTCCTTCGTCGCCTGATGAAAGACAAATCCAGTCGGGCTAAGCACCTTGACGATACCTATGGCTCTCCCCGGGCACCAAAAAATCTCCGGGAGAGTGAGTTCGAAGGGGGGAATATCGTTCTAAACAGGACGCTGGAGACATTGTACGAGCCGAACGGAAAAAAGCTGCTGGACATGTTCCCGTCGTTCGCTGATGGCAGTGTCGGGAATTTGATCTGGGCAGTTTCACTTGAAGGTGATCTATTAATTGCCGCTGAGTATGACGGTCGTGGACATCCCAGCATCACTGGCTTCAAACCCGCTCGAATAGCGGGCGAGATCAGACGTTCTCCGACGGGCGATGTGCTGCTGATCAATGTTGAGTCAGGGCGTTATAGCCGGGATTACAACAACCGAATTGAATTGCTAGGGAATGCAAAAGTTCGTTTCGAGCGCTATTTTCCTGAGCAGTCTTTCGACATACAGGTAATAGAGGGGCGTTGACCGGTCGCATCAAAGTCGGAGTAGCCGGGACAAAAAACCGGCTCTGTCTTCATAGCAATCAAGGCGCCACGTCGCAAGATGAGCTCATATCGAGGGTGCTGGTGTCCAGGATTTGAGGTTGGTAATTGGTGAGGAATCGGCGCAGCGTGCAGTTGTAGGTGTCGAATCCTGGCCAGAAATTATGCCAATAATCATAATCAAGGGTCACGGCCTCTTCGCGCTCTAGATCATCTAGAACCTCCCAGGCAGTTTCAAAACGTTTTCTCCAGTTTGGAGCCGCTAGAAGTCGAGCCGCAGATTCAGAATCCATTTTTGCGTATTTGATAAGCGCATTTATTGCATAATCGTCATCCAATACATTCACTGCCCCAACTTTGTTGTGAACGGTATCTACAATGTCTAGAATCCAGCCAATAGTTTGGAGTCGGCACTTTCTCGCAGAGCGGAATTCCTCACTAAAGCCCGTTATTTCAACCCAAGCGAATTCTTGAATTTCACGATGTTCAATGTGAATGACATACGACATAAGTTGCTCCTTTTGTTGTTATGGTTAATTCTAACATCCAGCTACTTTGCCCACAAACACTTTTGGGTTGACAGTTTGGTAAGTTTGGTTATACCGAATTTATAATCGGGTGCACATGAAGCGGCGAACCCTAGTTGATCGGCTTCTTCCTCAGGGGTTCGTGTGATATGGAATTTACGGCCGGATCTATTCGTCCTCTTCATGCCCCCGAATCCAGTCGTGGTCAGGAATAATCAGCTCTCCGACCAAGCCACCTTCTCGCTGTGCCAATCCATTTTCGTGTTGAGTAATTGCGAGGGCGAGCATCTGAATGGCTGATCTGGTCACACGCAGGGCGCGCAACACGTCCTGGGTAAACTGCTCGCGATGATGGTGCTCGACTTCAGGTGCTTGTCTGCTGGAAGCTGGATCACCAAGATCATGAAGTACCACGAAGCGGTGCGTGCCGGAGTTACGCAGCTCCTTTTGTGGTCGAAGGATGCCCTCTTCGCCGGCATAGTCTTCGGCGAGCTCCACAAGGCCGTAGAGGGCTTTGGCGCCTTTGCGAATGACCGTCTCGACTTTAGTGGAGAGCGGGCGTACGCCCGTCAATTTATCTTTGGCTCCCCGCCATAACGTACCGAAGGAAACGCTGGTGGGAGACTGGCCTAGTTCAAAGTAGTGATTCGCCGTTACCGCGACCTTGTCGAGGAGGTCAAGCGCTGTCCGGTGAGCAACTATGAGTGCAGAGGTATCCGGGCCGTAGGTGGCAAAGTCGAGCGTGTCTGAGAATCGACCTGTCTTCGGCCAAACGCTTTCGTCGACAGCTCGCCATGCCAGATCACGGGCAAGAATAAAGTCGCTCTTGAGCATGTTGAACATGGCGAACAGAGGTGGAGGCGTTGCCACTTCGCCGGGCTCGCGTTCCAATACCGCGGGGAGCATGAGCCAATCCAGCTTGCCCAATGTTGGGTCGACGAGTTCGACAGCTGGAGCGAGCGTTAGTCGTTCAGTTTCCACCCATGTGATGAACGGATCAGTGTGGGGTGATCGCGGTGGTGGATCTCCGAGCTTTTTAGCGAACGCTGCGATTTCCTTTGCTGCCTGCGCACCTGCATATTCGACAATTCGATCCTCGTTTCTATGCGCGATTTTAGCTAGCATGCTGGCTTCAATGCGCGTCAGATCTGAGCATCCTCCTTGGTCAAAAAGCCACAGCAAATCACGGGCCGCGCGATATGCGGCAACCCCGTTTTCGGGGTCGATTTCAAGTGCAGTAAGCCTTGCATCATGGGCTTCGCCCAGCCGTAAACTATTGCTGAACTGGTTCGCGAGATTCGTCCAGGCCTGTGTTCTCAGTGATGGCTCAGCATCAACGTCTTGGCCAACCTTCCAGAAACACCGGCGCGCCTGCGCACGGTACTCTCGATTACGCTCCTGATGATCCAGCCAACTGGATTTCCCCTGCGGATGCCCAGCCGCCGCGACGAGCGCGTTTGCCAAGTTGTAGGTTACGCGGGTGGTTGGATGCAAACTGTGAAGCTCTTGAAACAAAGTGAGGCCTTCTTCAATTGCATCCTGCTGTTGGGTCATCGCACCTCCATCTACCAGAATGCTCGCCCGTAGATTCAACCAATGGGGTCGCTCAGGTGTATCAAGGTCGATCTCACGAGCTTGTGTCACGGCCAGAGCTGGGTTGGTATTCAATAAGTGCTCGAGATGCGTGAACAGCTCGTTGTAACGGCTAAGTATTGATGGCATTGGACGGCTCTCGTGTCGTGGGTGCGGTTCTCTGCAACTCATAGGCCGAGTACCAAGAGCCTACTAATCATTCCATTTTCTGATGGAGTGATTACAGCTAGGGCGCAGGTAGAGGATAGGTGAGAAAGGGTAAGAGGCGTCGAGCGCAGACAATGCTAGATCAGATTCAGGATTCTTCGTCCGGATCGGTCATTTTCCAAAGGTCGTGAACCGTGGACTTTGGAAGCCCCAACTTCTCCGTCGTCGCTTTTTGTGTGAGGCCTTCTCGCTTGCACAGTTGGACGGCGGCCAGCTTGCGTAGTTGCTCACTTGCGCGTGATTTGGGTACGCCAGATTGCATGCTGTCGACCAATTCCTTCAGCCCTCCCATCCTCTCAAAATCAGCAAGCTCCTTCTGAACCCGCTGAAGAACCTCGGAGGGGGAGACTTCGTCGCGGACTGCGAGAGACAGAGTCAGCAGAGTGACTGGGTCAAATTGAAGCGCCTTAGACAGCTTTTCCAACTTGTTCAGGGTGGGAGAGGACTTCGCATTTTCAATTTGCCAAAAGTGTTTGCGATCACTGACATCTCCCAAGTCTTGCTGAGATAAACCTCTGACCGCTCGGACAGCCTTTAGTACGGCTGCGAACCCATTGCTCAATGACATCAGCGTCCCTCGAAAAACGAGGATGTAGCCATGTTGCGCAGTCCGGAACGACGGTATATAGTCCCCTTGCCGGATTTCCGGGTAGATCTACATGGCTGTAGAACCGTGCCAAAGCATCGGCGTCTGCCTCGCTGGAACGCCTGCCCACGAGCCTTTACTAGCCTTATCAATTTAGCTGTAAATCGAGACCAGGCCATTGATGAAGCTTCACGTGCTGTCAGATCTGCACAACGAATTTTCGCCCTATCAGCCCACGGCCAATGCCTTTGACCTAGTGATTTTGGGCGGAGACATTGATGTCAAAGGGAGGGGCGTGACATGGGCAAATGAAGCCTTTCAGTGCCCTGTCATCTACATCTGCGGTAATCACGAATACTATGGTGGCCACATTGATCACACGCTGCGCAAGATGAAGGAAGCCGCCTTACCGCACGTCCACGTCCTGGAAAACGAAACCTTTATTTGGAATCAAACAAGGTTCCTCTGCGCCACCGCCTGGACTGATTTCTCCGCCACTGGAAATGTCGTAGCAGCTGCCCAAAACGCATTGGAACGGATGAATGATTTCAGTGTAATCCGTATTGATGACAGCTTCCGCAAGCTGCGCCCTTGTGACCTGGTCAACCGAAATCACGCAACGCACGACTGGCTTGCCCATGAACTGGATAAACCTTTCGACGGCAAAACCGTTGTCGTGACGCATCACGCACCTGTGCGCGAAGTGGTCGGGGATAAGTATGAGGGGCATCTGATCGCTGCTTACACCAACAGCTGGCATGCGCTTCTGGAAAAAGCGGATCTCTGGATTTTCGGTCATACGCATCGCGCCATCGACGTCAAGTTAGGCCGGTGTCGTGTGGTCTCTAACCCTCGCGGCTACCCACGCGAAGACACTGGTTTTGATCCTAGTCTGGTGGTTAGCCTTTCATGAGTGCAATGAGACGTCATGCGTCCACCAAGCACGCCATGAAACCTGTGAAACGGTTCTGGCGCATATCGACCATGTCTACATTCCAATGCTGTAAGCGCGCCGGTCGGTGTCCGGTTTTTCATGATATGCGGACTTTGAATGATGCGTAGAAAAGACCAAACACGACCATGGGTGACTCAGATGCACTTCTCAGTCGCAGCGTTATGAGCGAGGTAGAGCGTGGCCCATCGATTCCGTCAGCAGTCGCCATGGCAATGGAGATGGATTTCGGTATGCCCATCACAGCGTATTTATTCGCAGCCGTAGACAGCCCTCCAATCCTGATGGGGACAGTCTATGGCGATACAACGGGGCGTTTTCGTGAAGGTGCCAGCATCCGCACGTCCAGGATTACAGGCGTCAACTTCGTCAATGGCTATTCAATATTTCACACCGTTGCAGGAAGTCAGTATTTGGTAGTCAGTTGGGCGCCGGGCGGCAACAACCTTTATATGAATCGGATTTATCACTGAGCGATCTGCAATTGCGGATACGCGTCGCAAAAAAGCTTCGGGTTATCCAGGTGGTAAAGGGGATCGGGAAAAGATTCTTGACCTGGTATGCGGGGCAAGAGTTGAAGCGAGATTATGAATACAAGAGTTATGGATGCAGACCTGCTGAGCGATTTACTGTTCGGCTCAGCACGCCCTCTAGGAGGCTCAAAACTTGGCGACGATGAGTTGATCCAACTGGCCGCCGATGCCTTCAGAGAAAAGCCTTTTTGCATCGTCAGACACTGGATGATTTTGGATGTGATGCTCCCAGAATTTCAGGAGCGAGAAATCAAAGCGCAGGGGCTTGAGGCAACACTTTTGTATGCCCTCGCAGCGGTGTTCGACAGCCAGAACAAGTACCAGCCTGGCGATAGGATCGTAAGCGGATATCAACGTGATTTTGACGGCTGCTTTTTTGAAAGTAACGACACGATCTTCATCTTGGCCGGCCGAGGAGCGCGCAAGCATGCGAGCTTTCCCGCTGTCCAGGCACTATCTGCGTATTAGTAAGCGAGCACAAAATCCAATGATTGAAGATCTGCTGCCTGTCCTGCGTGATCGTTACCCAACGTTTTTCTGCAGTGCGCCTCTTCGCGAAATCGGATGCCTGCCAGGTTGGCTGGATTTAATCGATGAGCTTTGTCGCACGCTGAAAACTTACATGGATTCTCACCCTGAGCTGCCGCCGATTCAGGTGCGTCAGGTCAAGGAAAAATTCGGGGGGTTACGCTTCTACTATTCCGGAGGTGATATGGCTTGCCGTGAAGCAGTCGCGAGGGCAGAAGAAAGGTCATTATCGACTTGCGAGGTCTGTGGCCAAGTCGGGACTTTGGGAGGGGAGCACTGGCTCAGCGTACGGTGCCTTGATCACGTCAACTGGTCACCCTCAAGCGGCTGCGCATGAGCTCACGGAAAGCTCGTCGTTGAATCCATGAAAACAGACATTTGGGGCACTGTGAATTTGCCTTCGCCAGGCATTGAATTTCACGATGTCGTTAGGCACCGTATGCCTTTTCCCTCATTTCGATTTCTAGCCGAGATGTTGTGTATCGATGAAGATCTGCTTGGTAAGCGCATGGGGATGTCTTCCGCACTCTTATCGAACGCAACGACTGTAGGATTTTTTCCTCTGAGCGAGAGCCGACGCCTGTATGGATTGATCGTTGCTCTACAGGCGTCCTGCGAACTGTTCGAAGGCGATGTCCAGGCAGCCGGGGTTTTCCTACGCTCGCCGCTGCGTTGTTTTAACTCAAATGCACCTTTAGAAATGCTCATTACCGAGGAGGGCGCGAGCGCCGTGATCGATCTGATCGGACAGCTCGAACACGGTGTCCTCACCTGAATGGTTTCTATTTTATGGGGCAACGAACACGGCATTTGGAGGAGGTTGAACCCTTGAAAGAAGATTGTGCGGTAATCCAGATCCTCGATTTCTTGGCGGATGACATTCTTCACCGACCCGAACAATTGCAGCCTTTGAACTGTGAGTTGATCGCCCGCATTACCTCTCTCGTAGGCGATCTAGACGTTGATCTGAATGTACCGCTTGTGGTCGATGATGAATGATGTGGGCAAGATCTCTGATCTTCGTCAAATTCGGGGTTCACAAGTTCATGCTACGCAAAACCTCGTAATAAGGGAAAGTGATGTATAGGGAGCGTGATTTAGCCATTTGGTGTTCAGTGCATGAGGCATGTGGTGTCACTGAGTTTGTGCGGTTGGTTGAAGATGCGCTCACCAGCTACAAGCGTGTACCTATATACGATTGGCCGACTCGAGTTACCGTATCCGAACTCGGGTTACCGTGCGTTCAGGTATTGCAAAACGTAGTGAGCAGTCGAGGTTTATATGCCAGCATCTCAGAGGATTACATCGAGATCGGATCCCGTCTGACAAATCATCTGTCTCATCAAATGCAATGGCATCTCGTGGTCAATGACCTGGCCACTGAGCACATGAAGGAGGATCAATTGGGCAGAGATTTAGGGCTGTAACTGGCTCACATAGCTGACGTGCCGCCTCACCTTCCCGCCGTCCCTATTCCAGAGATTTGTCGTTACTCAGATGCTTGATCAGTGCTTCTCGAAGAACGTCCAAGGCCGTCAGCAATCGCCGCTTCTCCCTTGGGTCATCACCCTCAGGGACAAAGCCTTCGCAGTGCCGCAACAAAGTCTCACAGTCGTTGGTGTTCAAATCAAATTCAATCATTCATGCGTGCCTCTCTGTGCGCAGCAAGGTGCTGCATCTCTCGAACCCAACCCCGAAGAAAACGACGCCGGACACTCGCATAACTCCCCTCTGGCAGCCTCGTAGAAAGTGGGCTCGCCGCTTCGAATCGCTCACGCCAAGGTTGGGGGATGTGTTGGCTAAGTATGATGACGAAAGGATAGCCATCGCACCCGACAAATTGTGTTTCCGGGACTAGTTCGCCCAGGGCATCGACGGACATGGAGCATGCATCACCAATCGGGCTCTTGAGATCCAGTTGAGCAATCTCATCAAGCAAGGTCAGCAGTGGTTTCGCTTCTTTAGCGCCAGGGCGCAAGCCCTCAAGCGTCCACAGCGGTTCCCGCCGTTTGCGTTCGCGCTGCCATAACGTATTTAGATCGGTATTCATCAGTGTTTCCTAGCCATATGGGAAATTGCATGGGCTTGACCACCCATTTGCATTGCCGCTGACCAGCCTATTGCATCCGATCTGACCTATCGTTTGCATTCGACTTGACCAGCGCAAGCCGTATTGACTACCGGCAGGGAGCGGACCCATAGCTGCCAGGTGTTGGAGCTGTCGCTGAATTGACCCAGCTGCCGAGATGTCCTCGGCCCAGTCTGATTGCTTGCAAGCCATTGCCTGTGCTGGATTTGCTCATCCGTAGTGTGGGCCGGATCATGGCATTGCCACCGTTTGTGCGTCGACACGCCAAGACGTACCGCAACATCAGCCACATACCGCTGCTTTTCGGTCACTGGTTTCACCGATTGAATTTTGAATCCTTCGGGGCGCGCGGATTGCTCATCGCCTCCTAATTGGCCTCATCTAAGGTAACGAGGTATCTAAGAAGCCCGAGGGATTCAAGTTGCGGGTACGCCAGTTACAGTGTCAAATCGAGTAAGGCCGCCCCTAGCGTTTTACCATGAGCATCCAGGGCTAGGGAGCGGGTCACGCCACCACGGAGAACGCCGGGCAGGACGAAGTTAAGTGCATAAACGTTGGGCAATTCGTATCTACGTATGGGGAGATTTTGCTGACCCAGCAGTTCGGAAAAATGCTCGGTGACCCTTGCAATCGTCAGCCGCTGGCACAGGAGCTGATAGTCCTCGGCACGAAAGGCAACCACTGAGATGTTGGAGGTATCACCCTTGTCACCCGTTCGAGAATGAGCCAATTCACGCAGCTTGATGCGATTCATACAATGTTCTCCACATGCACCTGTTGGCTGACGTTTTCGCGTTGCAAAAATAACGAAGCGACCGCCACCACCTGACGTATCGACTTGGCTGCTCCTCCACCGCCATATGGCCCATTGGTATACAGGCTTTCTACTTCATTCCCGATACGAACCGCGTCGCTGCGATCAGCGCAACGGCCTGCTACCCGGAGGCGCACCTCCCAAGGCTCGCTGTCAGCACGAAAGCTTAAATCGTTGCCATGTAAGGCATCAACACCGATCAATTCGGCGCGAATCTCCTCACACGCCACGCCAATCAAATTCAAGCGTTTGAGCACAATTTCGCGAGCCAATTGTCCACGGGCCAGTGCGCCCGGTCCGCCATATGACATTTGTCCTTCGCCAATCCAGCCATCAAGAAACCCTACGGAAACCTTCAGCGACTTGGGACGAACGCGGCCAGTGGCGCCCTGAGCACACACCTCATTGATTCCCTGAGTCGCAAATGACACCCCTGAAAAGTCAGCACTGACATCCGGTGTCAGGTAGGCGGCCGGATCATGGATTTCATAGATCATTTGTTCAGTGCACGTAGCAGTATCGATACGTCCTCCCGAGCCCGCCACCTTGCTGATCACTGCATTGCCCGTGGCGTCAACTTCTGCCAATGGGAACCCCAGGCGCTCCAGATCTGGTACATCCTTGACGCCGGGATCCGCGAAATAGCCGCCGCTGATTTGTCCCGCACACTCAAGCAAATGCCCTACTAACGTACCGCGCCCCAGCCGCACCCAGTCATCCGCTGCCCAGCCGAACTCAAACATCTGCGGCGCCAAAAAAAGTGAAGGGTCCGCCACCCGCCCGGTGATGATGATGTCAGCATCGGCCTGCAAGGCTTCAACGATCCCTTCAGCGCCGAGGTATGCATTGGCCGAAATCAGTTGCTCGCCCAACGACGCTAGCGTTTTTCCGTTATCCAACTTGTGCGAGGGGTCGCGCAGCAGTATTTGCAGCACATCGTCGCCGGTTAACGCAGCCACTTTGAGCCCAGACAATCCCAGTTGTGCGGCGATCCGGCGTACCTCCTGCGCCGCGGCCAACGGGTTCGCCGCCCCCATATTAGTGATCACCCGCAAGCGACGGCGGCCCCCATCGATACCTCGACCAACAAACGGCAGAACCCGGCGCATACGTTCGCTCAGTAGCGGATCGAATCCTGCCTCTGGATCTACAAGCCGCGCCTGTTGTGCCAAAGCAATAGTGCGTTCTGCCAGGCACTCGAACACCAGGTAATCCAGTTCGCCATCTTCTGCCAGTTCTATGGCCGGTTCGATACGGTCGCCGGAATAACCGGCACCACTGCCGATACGTATAGTTCTCATTAGAATAACTCCAAAGTGCAACGCGGGCAGGGTGCATACGCACCAGGCGCGCCTGTGAAATGGATAAGGAAACGCTGAGGGGCCGTTGGTTCTACAAGCCCGTGGTTAAAAGAGGGCGATGGCGTAGTTGAATATCAGGCGGTTCTGATCAACATTACCGGCTACGTCACTTCGCAACATCGCATTGCGCAGGTTTATACTAAGCCCCTTTATCGGTCCTGATTGAATGACATAACTCAGGGCAATGTCTCTCTCCCACTCGGAGAGTGATCCATTTGCCGAGCGAATATTATTACCATTGAGGTAGGTGACGCCCGCGCTCAGCCCGGGTACGCCTAACGCGGCAAAGTCATAGTTGTACTGACCGTAAACGGTACTCTCGCCGGATCGGCTGAAGTTCGTAAGCTGGCGTTCGGTGATCAAATAGGTTCCGGCGCCGGATGAACCTCGATAGACATCACCTTGGTTAATAAACGGGAAATTACTGTCACCATTAACTTTCTGGTACGCCGCTGTAATGGCGCTGCCCCCAATGCCGTAAGTAAGGCTTGCACTCCAGGTCCGGTTATCCACTTCTCCGCGATTGATCGGAACCCCGGCGGAGGTACCGTAATATCCGCTGGCAAGATAGCCATCGGCTCGGCCCGACGCACTGCTGTTTTTACCATCGGAAATGCTGTACCAATAGCGAAGTTCGGTTTTCAGGGTGCCGACGGGGAGACTCATGTCGTGGATAACGCCAAGAAAGTGTTGAGCGTAAAAGTCTTGAAGTTGGCCATAGTAATATTGCCCCAGCAGGTTTTTCGACAGTTGGTAGTCCGCACCGCCATAGTAAAACTTGTTGGTGTCTGCGCCAAAGCGTGCCCCGGACATGGAAAGCGGATCATCGTCGGTAGAGGCGCGCCCTTTGGCGCTTTTCAACTGCCCCGCGATAAGGATCAGCCCATCCAATTCCTTGGAGGTGATCTGGCCGCCGGTATAGGTTTGCGGAAGCAATCGACCATCATTGCTGACAACCACAGGCAACTTCGGCAGCAACGTACCCACCTTAGCTTCTGTTTTAGAGATCTTGACCTTTCCTGTCAGACCCACATTGCCAAAGTCACTGACGGCTTTATTATCACTGTCGACCGGAAACAGGTTGCCAGCTCCTGCATTCGGGCTTGGGTTACGGCTACTGTTATTGGTGCCAGACTTGCCACCGCCGTCCAATCTAATCCCGAGGAGGCCAAGGGCATCAACTCCGAACCCCACAGTGCCGGGTGTATAGCCCGATTGAAAGTCGAGCCTGAAACCTTGCCCCCACTCGTTTTGTTTGGGATAGGAATTGGGGCTTCGATAGTCACTGTTGTAATACATATTGCGCAAACTTATAGTTGCCTTGCTGTCTTCAATAAACCCTGCCGCGCGAGCGGAGGCTGAAGCCGTACAAAGTAAAACGGGGAGCGCTATGATCGCTGATTTTATATTTGACATGTCCGTGCTCGCTTTAGATAGCTGCAGTCGATCAGGTGAATAACGAAGACGACGTTGATCTTCGGTCCGTGATGAAGCAGCCATCCTATCAAAGATTATTTTTGTTATTTGTGAGTGGCCAGTGACGAAACTTATTAACCAATTCTTGTGTTTTATAGGCCCTGCGATGTGAGCTTGCCGGTTGTTTCTTGCAGGGCACTATAAGTAGTGATGCCTTGAACGCTCGCTGTGAGTAATGGGTTACTTCAAGGCAAACTCGCTTGTTTTATGCGTTGAAAGCTCCCTCAGGATTTTCGTCCAGGCCCGCAAACCTTTTTCCACAGATTCCAGTCGGAAAAATTCGTTAGGGGCATGAACGGGCTCATCAGGAAGATTGAATCCGAACATCAACGTACCGATGTCCAACATCTCTTGAAAAATTGATGTAATCGGCACTGTTGCACCCAGACGAACATGAATAGGCCGCAAGCCCATTTCTGCCTGGAGTACTCGTTCGGCCGAGAGTACCAGAGGACTCAGGGGGGAAAGAGTCGAGGCAGGCGAGCCCGTACCAACGTACGAGAAACTGATTTGCACGCCTTTCGGGCAATGGGCAATCAGGTGTTTTCGCACAGACTCAATGGCCCGTATCGGGTCCTGCCCGGATACCGTACGGATCGTGATTTTTGCATGGGCCTGGGCAGGAACGATGGTTTTCACCCCATTGCCGGTGTATCCCCCCCACATCCCGTTCACTTCAATGGATGGCCGCAGCGTAAGTTGCTCGCGGGTGGTGTAAGCCGGATCACCATGAGCGACGGCACCGACGTGATCAAGGAAGGCTCGTTGGTCGAACGGGAAGGCTGCCGTATCTTCAATTTGTCGTTGGGTCGGCGCAGTGGCGTCAATATCAAAATCCTTGACCGTTACTGTGCCGTCCGAGGAGTGCAGCGATGTCACGATCGCCGCCATATCATGGAGCGCATTGCGCACAGCGCCGCCATAACGACCGGAGTGCATGTCGCCCTTGGCAGCCCGGATAGAGAATTCCAAGGCATTGTTGCCTCGGGCGCCGGTATTGATGGTGGGGATTTCCCGGCTCGCCCGTCCCCCGTCTGCGGAGAGAACCCCATCGGCCTGCAGCAGTTCTCTGTACTTGTCCACGATGGCACGCAGTGATGGGCTGCCGGTTTCTTCTTCACCCTCAATGAAGAATTTCACATTGATTGGGCAATCTCCTTCAACGGCCAGGAAGGCCGCCACGGTCTCGATGGCGATGGCCGTGGAGCCTTTTACATCAGAAGAACCCCGCGCAAAGAGGCAGCCATCGCGAATCGTCGGCTCGAACGGTGGCGAGAGCCACTCTTCCAGAGGGTCTGCTGGCTGTACGTCGTAGTGGCCATAGATGATGATGGTCGGCTTGCCGGGGGCGCGAAGTGATTCACCATAAACCGCAGGCTGGCCCCCGCCATCCAGCAATTGAACGTTATCCAGACCGATTTCGGTGAATCGCTGCACAAGGAAGTTTCTGGCCTCGTGCATGCTGTCATCGAAACCTGGATCAGCACTGACACTTGGAATTCTCAGAAAGTCTTTCATCCAGTCGAGGATGGGCGTTTGTTTATCTAATAGATGAGTTATTACCTGATCGTTCATATAGTTTCTCTTCTCTCTCTGAGTGATCGAAATGGTTTTTGGGCAAAGCGGTGCCCGGCGCGTGAACTAACGTTCGCGCGCGGGTGATACCGATCGTTTACTGTGAAATAACGGGGGCTGTGTTTTGTGGCAGCGTGCGTTCATCAGTACGCGGATCGTAAGTGAAGCCCTTGCGAACGGCCCATGTATTGTTCAGTTGAAGAATGGTCATTATCGGCAGGTCTGAACTGGTCATTTCGACTGCCTGCACCAGCATTTTTTCGCGCTCTTTATCATCCAGTGTAGTGAGCGCCCGGTCAGTCAATGCGTCCAGGGGCGGGTTGGAGTAACCGCCCGAGTTGTAACTGCCCACTCCGTTTTTTGAATCAGGCGTCATCACTATATTAGTGAGGAAGTACCCGGCCTCCAGAGTTGGGCTGCCCCATCCCAACAAGAAGGATGGATAGGATTCGCGTCCAACGATAAAGGTGTTCCAAGGCCTGGCATCCACAGCGGTTCGAACACCGATCTTGGACCACATCTGGGCAACCGCCTGGGCGACGGCCGAATCATTTGGATAGCGGTCATTCGGGGTCACCAGGGTGATTTTGAAACCGTCGGGATAGCCCGCTTCGGCCAGCAGCTTTTTAGCCGCCGTCGGGTCATAAGATGGAATCGCCACGCTGTCGGCATACGAGTAAATACCAGGGTTCAACCATTGCCCGGTGGCCTTCGCCGTGTTTTGCATCAGGCGGTCAGCGATTCCCTGGCGATTGACTGCTTCAGAAAGCGCCCGACGAACCCGTACGTCAGATAACGGGTTGGTCGCTAGAGGCTTTCCATTGTTGTCCGTAATGAGCGGCTGCGGGGCGCTGCGTACGTTGAAGACGATGAAGATGGTGCGCATGCCCGGGGTGGACACCAGACTGACTTTTGGGTCCTTTTGCAGAGTCGCGATGTCCGTCGCTGGCACCGAGTCAATCACATCCACGCCGCCCGACAAGAGCGCGCCTACCCGTGATGCACCATTAGAGATGAACCTGATTGAAACGTTTTTCCAGGGCTGCTTCGGCCCCCACCAATCGTCATTTCGCACCATGTCGATGCGATCACCCGGGATGTAGCGAACAAACTTGTAGGGCCCGGTACCAATCGCTTTAACCCCGCTGTTGTATTGCTCCGTCGTTGCACCTTCACCGGCGTGTTTGGAGACGATCGCAATAAAGGCGAGCTGCCTGGGCAAGTTGGGTGACGGGGCTGACGTATGCAACCGAACAGTCAGCGGGGCGATCTGTTCGACCTTCACGATAGAAGCCAACTGCCCACCAAAACCACCCGGGCTGTTCGGGACATTGCGCGCCCGCTCAAGGCTGAAGGCAACATCCTCGCCAGTGAAGGGCTTGCCGTCATGCCACTTCACATCGGGGCGCAACTTGAATTCCCAAACGGTGTCGCTTACCGGGTTCCAGGCCAAAGCAAGCCCAGGCACCAATTCACCCTGAGGACTGCGCTCGGTCAGCCGGTCGAACAACGAATGAGCAATCACGTGGTTGGGCGTTGAGTTAGTGAAATGCGGGTCGACCGAGTTGACTGCCCCCCCCAGCCCAATGTTCAGCGTGTCCGGTACGGCCGCAAACGCTGTAACAGAAAGCGATGCCGTCATGGCACACGCGGCAAACATCCGGGCAATACATTTGATCAACGGTTTCTCGGGTTTACGCACAGTATTTCCCCTTCAATGTACGAGTGGGCCGAATGACTTACTGTCCTGGCCTCTTGTTGTGGCGTCAGCACGTTTACGTATTCAAATGGCAGGCGCTGAGATGCTCGGGAGAGACCTCTTTCAAGCCAGGCTTTTCCTCTCTGCATCGCGGCATTGCATGCGGGCACCTCGGGTGAAAGTGACAACCTGATGGCGGATTGATCGGGCTGGGAATTTCACCCTTGATGGCGGTGAAGGTTCTTTTGTTCGCATTAAGTGTTGGCACTTCGGCCAGCAGTGCTTGCGTATAGGGGTGGTTAGGGCGAGAGAACAGTTCGGCCTTGGAGCCCTGTTCCACGATTCGTCCCAGATACATAATCGCAACACGGTCCGAAATATGTTCGACCACACTCAGGTCGTGGCTGATGAACAGGTAAGTCAATCCGAGCTCATCCCGCAGATCCATGAACAGGTTCAAAACCTGTGCCTGAATCGAAACATCCAGGGCCGCGACGGACTCGTCGCACACAATGAAGCGAGGATTGACGGCCAGTGCGCGGGCGATGCCGATACGCTGGCGTTGACCTCCGGAAAACTGGTGCGGATAGCGGCGCATGTAAGAGGGGTCCAGACCGGCACGTTTCATCTGCGCGGCAACGTAATCTTCGTAGTGTTCTGCCCCGGGTATTTTGTGAACCCGTGCCGCCTCGCCAATGATATCCATCACCCGCATGCGCGGATTGAGGCTCGCAAACGGATCCTGGAAGATCATCTGAACACTCAGATGCTCAAGCGTACTGGCAGCGCCGCGGGAAGCCAGGGACTCATCAATTCCTCCCACGCGCACAATGCCTTCCGAGGGTTTGATGATGCCCGCTGCGATACGCCCCAAGGTTGATTTCCCGCAACCCGATTCGCCTACAAGCCCAATCACTTCGCCTGTCTTGATCTCAAGGCTGACGTTGTCGACCGCATGTACGACCGGTGTGGGCTTGGCCAGCCCCCAGCGCTGGGCCATGCTGGTCAGCACATCTTTTTTGGGCTGGAAACGACGACTGACGTTCTCCAGAGCAAGCTGCGCACCGGTGCCGGTGAAAGACGGTGAGGTGAACATGGTCATTCGGGTGCTCCGACTGGATTGAAGCAGCGTAGCGAGCGTGACACTGCCGGATGCGAGAGTTGTGGTTCATTTATGCAAAGGCCTGATGCCTTGAAACAGCGTGTGCGGAACGCGCAGCCCTGTGGCAACTCAGACAAGCGTGGGGTCATGCCCGGGATTTGCATCAACCGCGTGAGCCCCGCATTGCGGCTGGGCAAACTCCCCAACAGGCCAGCGCTATAGGGGTGCAGAGGCTGCTCGATGACGGCTTTGACCTGACCTTGCTCAACGATTTTGCCCGCGTACATTACGGCGACTTCGTCCGCCAGGTCGGCCACCACAGTCAGGTCATGGGTAATCCATATAAGTGCAGTACCCGACTCCCGGACGAGCTGTTGCACTTCGGCCAGGATCTGCGCCTGAATGGTCACATCCAATGCGGTCGTCGGTTCATCGGCGATGATCAAATCAGGCTTGTGCAACAGGGCAATGGCGATGGCAATGCGCTGACGCATGCCGCCACTGAGCTGATGCGGGTAGGCCAACATGCGCTCTTCGGGGCTAGGAATACCGACCTTCTCCAGTGCTTCAATTGCCTGGCGGCGAGCGTCTTTCTGTGACGCCCGGGAGTGCGCGTAAATGGTTTCCATGAGCTGGGTATCAATTCGCAAAACAGGATTGAGGGTCATCATTGGATCTTGAAAAATCATCGCGATGCGATTGCCCCGAAGAGCGCTGAACTGCCGTTCGGGAAGCCCGACCAGATCCTGTCCTTTGAACAGGATCTTGCCGCTGGCGACCCGACCCGGTGGGTCAATCAACCCCATGATCGAATAACCGGTTACCGACTTGCCCGAGCCAGACTCACCTACCAGCCCCAACACCTGACCACGCTCAAGCTTCATGGAAACGTCATCGACGGCACGCAACACGCCGTCTCGCGTGGAGAACTCGGTGCACAGATGCTGCACCTCCAGGATGTGATCTGACTTCATTTGTTCAACCTCGGGTTAAGCACTTCGCGCAGCTGATCACCCACCAGGTTGATGGCCACAATGATGATGAGTAGGGCGACGCCAGGGAAAACGCTTATCCAGTAAAGCCCCGCCTGCATGTATTGGTAGCCATTCGCGATGAGCAGTCCGAGTGACGGTTCAGTGACAGGAACCCCGAGCCCCAGGAAACTAAGGGTCGCTTCGAGTGCGATGGCGCGCGCCACTTGCATGGTTCCGATCACAATGATGGGGGGCAAACAGTTGGGCAGAAGGTGACGAAGCATGATCCGGGTACGCGACAGTGCAAGGCAGTGGGCGGCTTCGATATATTCCTTGCGCCGTTCAATCATTGCCGCGCTTCTCACGGTCCGGGCGTAATACGCCCACTCGACGATGACTAGTGCAAGGATGACGTTCGTGATGCTCTTGCCGAGAATTGCCAGAATCATCAGGGCGACAAGAATGGTTGGAAACGACAACTGCAAGTCGACCACTCGCATTATCAGGGTTTCGATACGTCCGCCGAAATAAGCGGCGGTCAACCCAAGAAGCGTACCCAGCAGGCAGGCCAACGCTGCCGAGCTTATTCCTACCCCCAGACTGATGCGCATCCCGTACAGAATCGCCGAAAACATGTCGCGGCCCTGATCATCGGTACCCAGCAGGTAGGTGAAGCCGCCAATGCCCGTGGCACCCGGTGGCAGCCGGCCGTCCATAATATCCAGGCTTTGCAGGTCATAAGAGTCCTGGGGGGCAAAAATAGGGGCACCCAAGGCTGCGATGAGCAGCATGACCAACACAACAAGCCCAATCACAGCCGCAGGCGACGTGCAAAAGTCAGATAAAAGGCGCCTGGACGGAGAAACAGTCTTAATCGCAGCGACTGCAACATTCATACATTCGCCTCCAATCGGACGCGAGGATCCAGCAGGTGATACAAAACATCCACGACCAGATTAATGGTGACAAAGATCATTACGATTACCATCAAATAAGCCACGATAACGGGGCGATCCAGTTGGTTGATACTGTCAATAATTAACTTACCCATGCCGGGGTAGGCGAAGATGCTTTCTGTGACGACTGCGAACGCAATCGTGGAGCCGAATTCCAGCCCTACTACTGTAACTACGGGGATCATGATGTTTTTCAATATATGCACGCTTATGATTCGATGACTGCTCAATCCTTTGGCGCGGGCAAATTTTATATAATCCATCTGTGAAACTTCGCGCACTCCGGCCCGTGTAAGCCGCAGCACCATGGCAATTTTGAAAAGTGCCAGATTCAGCGCCGGCAGGATCAAGTGTTGAACCCCGTCAACCGTCAGGAATGACCAGTGAACTCCGAGCATTTCCCTTGTTTCGCCACGACCTGAGCTTGGCAGCCAACCCAGATTGACGCTGAATACCATAATCAGCATAAGGCCGACCCAGAACGTCGGTAATGAGAAGCCCAGTACACTACCGGTCATAATCAGGCGTGAGTACCAAGCGTTCGGACGCAGTCCGGCGATTAAGCCACACGGTAGGCCTATGATGATTGAAAGAAGCAAAGCAATAAAAGCCAATTCCAAGGTCGCAGGCATTCGCTCTTTTATAAGTTCTATTGCTGGTGTGTTGTAAACAAAACTGATGCCGAGATTTCCGTGCCAGGCCTGGAATAGGAATGTCCAGTACTGTTGCCATAACGACTTGTCCAAGCCCAGCTGTTGCATTAGTTGCGCACGTTCCGCCGGTCCCGCCTCCGGGGAAATCAAAACATCCACCGGACTGCCAATCAGGTGGAGGCCTACGAACACAATAATTGTCATTATCCATACGACTACAGCAGCTTGCACTATTCTTCTTATTAACCAAACGAACATAATTCTTCCGCCATTCCCATGCAGCACAGTTTTCGATTACATCACAAGAACTCTACGTTCCTTCTCGCAAAGGTTCGTTTTTTGTTCAGGCCATGCAGAATTATTGACCTATCGTCCACATCGTTTCTCTAATAGGATGAAAGCAGTAGCAAATCGACGGTAATAGGAGCTCAAAAAAATGTCCAACGTCTTGTTTTTCTCATTTCTATGACTTTTAATCATGACAATTATTTTTGCACCAATACGGTTCGTAGCTGATTAGTCGTGAGGCGAGAGGTAACAAATTTCAGGTGGGAGGAGGTGGTTGGCTATGGAAATCGTTTCCGAATGACCCTCCTCTGACACTCGGTGGAAGTGGAGGTAACTGCCTATACCAAAGCGAATTTTGTTGTGGTCAGGAAAATTCGCAAACGAAAAAATAATGCGCTACAGATTTTCTGTGCTCGGACCTGTGTGTTCCGAATGGAGCGTAGTTTTCTGGCCGATGCAAATCCATCGATGGTCTGAACTAATGAAATAGTCTGGTGGGGTTCGACTTTCAATCAGGCGGCACGAAAATTGCGGTCTCAATGCTAAATCGGTCTGTGAGTTTTTTATGAATTTTCAGCAACTGAATCACCTTTTGTCTATCGTTGAAACAGGTTCTTTTAGTAAGTCAGCAGAAAAGTTGCATTTAACACAGTCGGCGTTGAGTAGAAGTATTCACATACTTGAACAGGAGCTTGAAGTTCGCCTGTTTGATCGTATTGGAAAACGTAATGAGCTCACCTCATTTGGAAAGGAAGTCGCGGCACGTGCAAAGCGGATTGTTTTGGAGGCTTCCGAATTGAAGCGCAGTGCCGAACTCCTGTCACAAGGCGAATCCGGTACGTTGACAGTCGCCCTAGGAGCGGCACCCTCAGCCTTGATTACATCAAGGCTGATTACATACATGTTAAATAACTTCCCACGAGTGCAGATGGAAGTGCTTCAGGGCGACAGTGACGCTCTGTTGGCGAAACTAAGGGCTCGCGAAGTCGATGCGATTATAGTCAGTTATCGTTCAATCAAGCCCCACGATGATATAGAGATCGATATTTGGAATAACTTTCCCTCTGGATTCGTTTGTCGAGCAGGGCATCCACTACAAAATTCCAACAAGCTAATTTTCGACGACATTATAAAATTTCCACTTGTATCGACCGCGCTTAGTGACGAAACCGCCAGGGGGCTTCTGGACAGCACAGGGCACGCCCGTCATCCGAACGAATTGCTCCAGGTTGAATGTCAGGACATCTCTCGTCTGCTTGAAGTCGTAAGTTCTACAGATGCGATATTTTTGGGGGTTCTTGCCTCTGCACAAGAAGGAATACGGAAGGGGGATTTCGTCGAGTTAAAGGTTAATCTTCCAATTGAAATTGGCGTGCAGTTTGTATTCGTGACCCTTGCAAACCGCACAAAATCGCCGATTTTGCATATCGCTCAAGATTTTTGTCGAGAGCTTTCTGATTCATTTTCCATATGATTCAGTGGACAGGCCGGAGAGCGTTCGCCGCCAAGCGCTCCTGTATGCCTAGGGCGAAGGTGCAGGCCTAATGAAAATGGTCCAGTGGTAACGGCGAAGGTGATTTGATTTCCCGCAACACCACACTGGATCGAATTTCACTGACACCGGGCAGTTTGAAAATCACGTTGTAGAGAAACGCGTCATAACGGGTGATGTCCGGCGTCACCACCTTGAGTAGGTAGTCGCCGCGACCGGTGGTGCTGTGACACTCGATGATCGCTGGACAATCACGAACCGCCTTTTCGAACTCCTCCACCACGTTCTCGAAATGCCGGGCCAGATTGACCTCGGCCAGTACACAGTTGCCCAGATTGACCCGGGTTCGATCGAGTACCGCCGTGTAGTGATGGATGACGCCTTCGCGCTCCAGATCCTTCAAGCGCTTCCAGGTCGGGGAAGTCGACAATCCGATTTTTTTGCCAAGCTCTTGCACGGTCAAGCGGCCATCCAATTGCAGTTCGGCAAGAATCTTGAGGCTATAGGCGTCAAGAAGATTACTTTTTTCCATTTTTTATAATTTCCGGAAAATAATCGCGAGTTTTTGCAGATGCTGGGGATACATAAGATGCTTTGCCCAGTCAAAGCAAGTATTTTTACTGGGTAGTAGGAATTAAGCACGATTTTCTGTGCGGGTGTCGTTATAGGAAAAATATCACTTCAAAATCGTGATTTCTGAACAATTGAGAAAACACTTTTTGCGTGATGAATTTTAAGCTCGTCAGCATCTGGGCAAGGCTTTGTGCCTGCTCTTCCGCTCGCGAGGATAAAAAATAAAATGTCCGCTCCACGCCGTAAAAATCCCGAGGTAAAAAGTCAGAGCGCGGCTATTTGCGCGTTCAACTGGCCACGTATCGCCTATCTTATGCACGTTTCCAGGGCATTGGATGAGTTGGAAGAAAAAACCCTGGTACCGGAAAAGAAGGTGCTCTATCAATTTTCCGCCAGGGGTCATGACCTCGCGCAGATTTTGCTTGGGTCGAGGCTGACAAATCGCAACGATGCGGCGTGCGGATACTATCGTTCGCGCCCGTTGCTGCTGGCGATGGGGGTGGACATGGCGGATGCCTTGGGATCCTCCATGGCCCGTGCCGGTGGCTACTCGGATGGCCGGGATATCGGGGTGGTTTTCAACTATCCCAACCCAGGCGGTCCGACTGCGCTGCCCATGTGTGGCGGCGTGGGCGCTCAATACACGCCCACCGCTGGCTGGGCGCAGGCGATTGAATATCGCAGCAAGGTGTTGAAGGATGAAAACTACGACGCCGCGATCAGCGTTGTACTGGGTGGAGACGGTTCTGTTGCAACCAATGGTTTTTGGGCGGCGCTGACCCTGGCGACCACGCAGAAACTGCCGATGCTGTTCTATATCGAAGACAACGGATACGGCATTTCCGTCCCGTCGACTTTTCAAACCCCAGGCGGCGATATCGCGGCCAACCTCAGTGGGTTCCAGAACCTGCATATCCTCTCTGGTGATGGCTCTAACCCGCAGCAAAGTGCCGATCTGGTTCACCAGGCTGTCGAGTATGTCCGCGCCCATCAGGGGCCTTGCCTGTTGCGCTTGAAAGTCCCGCGCCTGCAAGGGCACAGCTTCCAGGATACCCAGACCTATAAAAGCGCAGACTTCATCAAGATGGAGTGGGCGCGCGATCCATTGCACAAACTGCGCGAATTTCTAGTGCCCGATCTCATGACCGTCAGCGAATGGGACCAATTGGGTGACACCGCTCGCACAGAGGTCAATGCGTCACGTATCGAGGCCGAAGCGCGGCCTGTCAGTGACCCGGCTCGGGTTACCCGACACGTGTTCCACGAAGACCAACTGCAAGAGCGCGGCGGCCAATGGTCTGAGGGCTACCAGGCTCCGCAAGCGACTTTGACTCCACTGCTGGAGGGACAGCGTCTCAATATGGTGGCTGCGATCCGCCGCACACTAGACCGCGAGCTGGAGGTTAATCCTCGGGTTGTACTGTTTGGTGAGGACATCGGTCCAAAAGGCGGGGTGCACGCGGTGACGTTGGGGCTGCAGGAAAAATACGGTGATTCGAGAGTCTTCGATACCAGCCTTTCTGAAGAAGGCATCATCGGGCGCGCCGTCGGGATGGCGGTGGCTGGGCTGGTACCGGTACCGGAAATTCAATTTCGCAAGTATGCGGACCCGGCAGTCGAACAATTGAACGACTGCGGCACCATGCGCTGGCGCACCAACAACCGCTTTGCTGCGCCGATGGTGGTGCGTATCGCGGGTGGTTTCTTCAAGTGCGGTGACCCGTGGCACAGCCAGACCAACGAAGTACAGTTTGTGCACTCCCCAGGTTGGCAGGTGGCGGTGCCTTCCAACGCTGAAGATGCCGTCGGCCTGCTGCGCAGCGCCATGCGTGGGAATGACCCGGTGATTTTCTTCGAACACCGGGCCATGCTGGACTCTGCTTCCGCTCGTCGTCCGTACCCGGGGGATGATTTCATCGTGCCCTTTGGCCAGGCGCGTACGGTTGTTGAAGGTAACGATTTGACGATTGTTACCTGGGGCGCGATGGTCGAGCGTTGCGAGCAGGCGGCACAAGGGCGATCTGTTGATGTGCTCGACTTGCGCACCTTGATGCCGTGGGATCGCGCTGCGGTCCTGGCCTCCGTGCGTCGAACTCACCGTTGCCTGATCGTGCATGAAGACTTGGGTACCGCAGGCTTTGGCGCAGAAATCGCGGCGGTGGTTGCCGACGAGGCGTTCATGGAATTGGATGCCCCCGTGGCCCGGTTGACCATGCCAGACATTCCGAGCCCACATCATCCGACCCTGCTCAATCACGTGCTGCCGTCGGTAGAGGCTATCCGCAACAAGATCGATTACCTGGTGGGGTTCTGAGATGAATGACATGACCCTGAAATCCGGCAGCTTGAATATCATTGCGCCCCTTGAGCAGGAAGGCACCAAAGCGGTGGTGCGCACCTGGTTGAAGAAGGCCGGTGATACGGTACATAAGCATGAGCCCGTCGTGGAGTTGGAAACCGACAAGGTGGTGGTGGAGATTGCCGCGCCTGGTGACGGTACTCTGGAGATCATCCTGGGTAACGATGCGGATGCAGCGCCCGGCGCAGTGCTGGGGGTGATCAACCTGGGCGGAGCTGAAGAGGTGGTCGCCCCAGTACCGGCGCCGACCGCCGAAGCGACTGGGGATTTACCGGTGGTGTTTGACCCTGAGCTGCGCCTGTCACCGGCTGTGCGCAGGCTTTTGAGGGAGCACAATTTGGATCCGGCAGCCGTTGAAGCGAGCGGCAGAGGCGGACGCCTCACTCGTGAGGACGTCATCACGTTCGTGCAGGACAAACCGGCAAAAACCGTCAGCCCAACCGCAGCGCAATCCGTGATCCCGGCGTCCCAGGTCACGGCTGCTTCCGCGCCCCTTGCCGCCACCTCAGGAGAGCGCGGTCCTCAGGTCAGCGCCCACGTTCCCCATAGCAGCATGCGCCGCAAGATCGCTGAACATATGCAGCATTCAGTGAGCACCGCCCCTCATGTCACGTCGGTATTTGAGGCCGACTTCAGCGCGATCATCGCCCATCGCAAAAAATATAAAAAACTATTCGCCGACCAAGGGGTGAACCTGACGTTTACCTCCTATTTCGTGGCCGCCTCGGTTCAGGCGATGCTGGCCGTGCCGAACGTGAACAGTCGCTGGAACGACGATTACCTGGAAGTGTTCAAGGACATCAATGTTGGCGTTGGTACCGCGTTGGGGGAGGCCGGGCTGATTGTCCCGGTGATCCACCGGGCCCAGGAGTTATCCATTCTCGGTATCGCGTCACGGTTACAGGGCCTGACCGAAGCGGCTCGTAACGGCAAGCTCAGGTCGGGTGATGTGCAGGGCGGTACGTTCACGATTTCCAACCACGGCACTTCAGGCTCCTTGTTCGCTACCCCGATCATTATCAACCAGCCGCAGTCGGCAATCCTGGGGATCGGCGCCCTGGAAAAGCGTGTGGTGGTTCGAGAAATAGACGGGGCAGACAGCTTCCAGGTTCGGCCAAAGGCCTATGTGTCACTGACGATAGATCACCGCGTGCTCGACGGCAGCGTAACGAATGCCTGGCTGAGTCGCTTTGTGGAAGTGATTGAACAATGGCCTTTGGAAGGCTGACTGGTCCTGAGCCAAAAACGCGACCCCAGTCGCGTTTTTTTTGAAAGAAAAACATCTGACCTTAAAACAAACGGACGGGAGTCTGATTTTGCCAATTTTCCAGAACATACAAGTCTTGCCCAATGATCCGATCCTGGGGCTTGCAGATACCTATGCCCGCGATATACGAAGCAAAAAAATTGACCTGGGTATTGGTGTGTACAAAGACAGCTCCGGTAAAACGCCGGTACTTGCATCTGTGCTGGCGGCAGAAAAATGGTTGCTGGAGAACCAGATCACCAAGGCCTATGTCGGTTCAGAGGGATTGCCGCAGTTTAATCAAGCCATCCTCTCCCTGGTTTTTGGTGAGGATGCGCGCTTGAGTGATCGCTATGCCGCCGTCCAGACACCTGGCGGCACTGGCGCATTGAGGCTGATGGCCGAGTTTCTCAGGCGAACCGCCGTGCAGAACATCCTGATCCAGGTTCCCACCTGGACGATTCACGAAGAGATCTTCAAGCGCGCCGGCCTGCATGTTCAGACGTGTCAGCACCTGACGGATGACGGCGATTTTAATGCTGGTGCTCTGCTGACGGCACTTGAGGCGCTGTCCCCAGGCGATGCCGTGCTGCTCCATGCGTGTTGCCATAACCCGACCGGTATTGACCCCGATAAAGATCAATGGCGTTCGATCCTTGAGGTGGTGAGCCGCAAGGGTCTGCTTCCACTGTTCGATATGGCTTATCAGGGCTTCGGTGCTGGGCTGGAGGAGGACACATGGGCGCTGCGGCTGTTTTGCGATGAGCTGCCCGAAGTGATCGCGAGCATTTCGTGCTCGAAAAACGTTGGGATCTACCGCGAGCGCACCGGTGCCTTGCTAATCAGTTGCGCTGAGCATCTTGTGCTTGAAGCGGTGAAGTCACAGATCATTGATACGGCTCGCTGCCTCTGGTCCATGCCTCCCGCCCATGGTGGGGCGGTAGTCGCTCACATACTCACTATCCCGGCACTGACAGAGCTGTGGCGGCAAGAAGTGCTGGAAATGGGGGAGAGGATCAAGATGCTCAGGAATGGCCTGTGTGCGGAACTTCGAAAAATTGATGCCTATCAGGCATTCAGCAGTATTGAATCGCAGAAGGGGATGTTCTCTTTCCTAAATCGCACGCCCGGGTATGTGCAGCATTTACGTGAAAGCAGTGCGATCTACATGGTAGGGAACGGAAGAATCAATATCTCGGGCTTACCGTTTGATCGTTTGGACGAAGTCGCCGTTGCTTTGAAGTCAGGTCTTTCCGGCGGGCGGGTTTGAAACGGGCGATTGCCTGAAGCTTTACTGAGTAATTCTCATCCAGGCCATGGTGCTCGCTTGGATGACTGGCACGATGGCGCGACGAATGGCGGTGCATTTCTCCACTTCTGTGAGGAATGCATCGTCTGATCTATTGTTCGGGTTCGTCGGGCCGATCCTAATGTTTTTGTTCGTCGTTCCTTTTTATGCGTTTTGGGCACTGATGTACTCGAACAACAAATTACTCATACAGATTGAGGGGAATACTGCAAAAATGACTAATGCCGCGATCTACGCGGATCACCATCAAAGCAACATCTATCCTGTTGATAGTCATCTGAGAGCAGACTCAAGATTCAGATAGCAATCAAGAACTCTTGCTTGGTATGAGCGCAGCCATCGCTTACCTTGGCTCAACTTACTGACCCCTTGGGTCGTTCTCTGCCGGTAATGGTCACGAAGCGTGATGGTCAAATCCGATGCAAATTACTGGTCAGGTCGAATGCAAATGGGTGGGCAAGTCAGTGCAATTACCCACCATAGCCAGAAGTATGCCAGCCAAAGAATTGGATGGCTTACGCTAGTCAGCTTCAAAGCAAGGAGCTGTTATAGAATTTTACATAGTCGAGTGCAGGCGCGGGATTGGTGCGGGCTATATTTATGCTCTTGGCTCCTACGAACTTATTAAATCTGACGTAGAGAAATCACTGCATTAGGAGCATATCGACATCGCTAACTTTCAGTTGTAAGCCGCTGCCTTGCGATATGGTTTATAACCATGGTCACGCTATTGGCAGGCGCGTGACTTTTATCCTTTATCAGTAGCACCTGTTGCGCTGAATGGGGTTAAAGCCCGCCTATGCCAACCCAGTGGGCTCTCTAGCTTTTGCTTAAAAATTTAAGCTTTCGTCATTCCACGTCCATGTCCCCATCTTCGCCTGCAAATAGCGCGTTTTGATGACCCAATAGAAAATTGACATGGGATTTGATGCCAACCATTTGTCCACAATTGTAGTAATCATGGCACAGCGATTCGAAACCGATCAGCGTTTCAACGGGTGTCGCGATAGAGATATATCCAATTAAAACGGCTTTACCTGGATCCGATGGATGAGTGTTCATATGATAAATTGCGAAGAAACCTTCATGCTCCTCGTCATTGCATTGCTGAATTTCCCAGTGGGAATCTTTGCCCAGCTCCTCATTGTATTGCTTGATATATTCTTCTGACTTGTAATTCATGATCATCTCCTTTTTTGTTATGAGGTAATTGTAAAATTGGAGCAAGCAGGGTTGCAACTATCTTGTTTGTGGTTTTTTTCAATATGTGATGGCCAGCGGTGGAGAGTGGAAAATTGTGACTTGCTCTTTAACAACGTTAGGAAGTACGCCGTGAAGATATTGATGTGGCCACAGAATCGAAGCCATCGCGCTGGCAAAATAAGGGCGCGTCGGAAAGACTATGCGCGCCGTGGTCGTTGAATCATAGGGTGGGTTTTAGCCACGGCACCGCCTAAATGCATGGGACTTGGCAGTCGAAGGTGTCCGCCCTAGGTGGGCGCATTGCGGCACAGCAACCCTGTTTGTGTGGCTACACTCGCAGCGCTAGAAAATAAACCTTCTCAAATGATGGTCATTTCCGTTACACCCAGTTGCTGACAGGCATCTCCAATTAATATGGATTCACGTCGTAGCGTGTGTTGTAGCGCTGTGAATGCCCTTTGGAGGCGTACCACTTCGACGGTGAAATGTGAAAGTAGACATTTTCACTGTGCTGCGAGCGCAACAAAAGTTTGCGAGTTCCAATGAAATGCGGCAAGAAGGGAGGCACTGTGATCACCAGTGACTCGGGCAATATGGGGATCTGTACTGATGCGTACGATCCAGGCATTTTCATCGTTGATCGCTGGAAGCTTTTGGCCAGGAATGTCCTGCAAGCCGTCATAGAGCTCGCGCAACCTTGATTGTAAGTAGATGATCAAAGGCTCCCCAGCGACAGGTGTAGGCGCCAGCAGCGCCTGAGCGATCAGCGTTCGCACTGCCTCATGGGAAAAAAGGGTAATCGTAGAATGGATAAGGGTGGTTCCAGTTCGATAGTCGAACCAACTCGGTGCATTGCCATGTTTCGAATCGAACCAAAAGATTTGTGGGTGCATTGTCATCCAGCTGAGCGAGGGTAATGACTGGGAGGTATTTCGCGTCCCCCTTCGTCTGAATGCTTTCAAGGTATACCGACAACGTCCAAGTGCCTTCGGGAATTCTTGCTTCGCGAGGCAGCGGTTCTGACAGCTTGCCGGACAACCGCACAGCTTCGGCGAGTACCGCCAAAGCTTGGTAATCCTCTCCAACGATTTGCGCTGTACTTATGAACTGGGTGACGACACCATGCTTTGCAAATAACCATCTCAACGCGAATTTCGGATCTCAATCTGGATGTACTGTTGCCTCAGCAGATAAAGTTTCAATGATAGCGACGTGGGCCCCACTCGCTTTCAACTCGGGAAGCACCTATTGTTCAACCCATTTGTCGAGGTCGTCTCCCGCACTGTCCGTACAAAGAAACTGCTGCGCTTGAGGCACGGCCAAGTGGATGAATTCAATGAGTGGAGGGGGATTTTTCTTAAACACCTGACTGTGAGTGGCTAAGTCTCGCCGACTCACTTCAAGCCTGCGAATGGTCTGTGAATGCGCCGTGAGCACGGCGATACGCAGTGTCGGCAGCTTGAAGTTGGTGTGCTGAGATTTTGCCCTGCGCATCGCATGAACAACACGGGTAGCAAGCAAGACGTCAGTGCCTGGCAAGGTGTTGAGCAGATGCCAGCACGCCTGATCAAGGAACAAGGGGCCTGCACCGGAACCGATCAGCGAATGCTGCTGGGCTTCAGCATGGATAGGTCGCACAGGGCTATCCAGCAAGGCAATCGGTCGCGATGAGATGAAGGAAATACTGATCCACTCCATCCGGTCCGACAAAGCAATGTGCGCGCTAAGCGTATCCGGCAAGTACAACACGGACTGGGCCTTCCTTTGTGAACCGCGCGAAAACGGACGACTCTTTGCGAGGCGTGACTTATGGAGTACTAACGGAAGATTGGCGAACGATCGAGTATCGACGTCCGGGAATTCTTTGGAACGACGGTATAAGACGGAGAAGGTGGATAGTGCTGCCGTGCTCGTCTGAATCCAAAGGAGTTTATGCTGTTTCGAGTTTCAACCAATCGAGCAAGGCGTTTTGAACTTGGAGTGAAGCCTCAAAAGGAGCCATATGTCCACTGTCCTCGAATACCTTCAAATGGGAGCCGGTAACTCGGCTAGTTATGAATTCGTGCTGCGTTACAGGGCTCCATGCATCCTGCCGGCCAACGCCAACCAGAGTTGGGCAATTGATGGCCGCTAATTGCAGGGAGGCGTCCTTCCGATTCAGCAATGCCTTGATCTGACGTGCCAATATATCTGGCGTCATTCGCAAAACCATTTCACGGAGTGGCTCAATGAATGCAGCACTTTGGGCATGCTTAGGGAGCAACATAGGCGGTAACCAGCGCTCTACGACTGCGACCATGCCGTGTTGATACGCAAGGTCTACCAGCGCCTCGCGGGAATGACTTTCGCCAGGTTTGACGGGGTGCACACCTGTGCTGAGAAGGGCTATACGGGTTATACGCTGTGGCGCACGGCGGTAGACTTCGAGTGCAACTCGAGCCCCCATAGAATGACCTGCGAGCGAGAACCGATCGGGTGCCACGTCTAGCACCCGCTCGGCCATCGCTCCTATTTTATCGAACCCGCTGAAATCAATCGTCATGATTCGAGCGTGGCGTGCCAGACCTGGCATCACCTTCATCCAAATGGTGTCGTCACACATGAGACCCGACAGGAGTAAGAGATCTGGCTTCATATGTGGCTCGACTACTGCTGCAGTTGAAAACGCCTATGCAGACTAATGGCTATTTTCACCGACTGGCCTGCTGCTGGTTGCTATTGGATTTAGCGAAACATCTACGCTTTTTTTGGCAGAGTCCTGGAAAGGTCTTAGCTTAACCAAGACGATCGCTGCAATGATCATAGGTGCCGAGAGAATTGCGATATACACGGTTTTATCGAGACCCATCGCTATCAGATATCCAGCTAAAAGCGGCCCTGCTACAGCACCAAGCCGGCCCGCGCCCATGGCAATGCCGGTGCCAGTGCTCCGCACGTGTACAGGGAAGACGCCTGGAACCAGTACGTAAAGCGAATTGACCGCGGAGAACAAGCAGAAGCCTACTGCAATGGCCGCTACCAGTAGAGCCATGCTCGCTCCCGGTGCGGCGGCGAATGACACGGCGGTAATGACCAGCCCCAGCATGAACGCTGCAGCTAACGCTCTAGGCCCAAGTTTTTGCGCCAAAAAGCCATAGACCAAGCAACCTGCTATTCCACCCAGGTTCATTAACAGAGAGCCTGAAATTCCCATGGTTTGAGTCATACCACTCCGTGTGAGGATTTGCGGTGTCCAGCTGAGTAGGAAGTAACAAGTCATCATGACTGTGAAATAAACGACGCTGGTAAAAAACAATCGACTGACCATGTCGCCACTCTTAAGCAACGCAAAAAAACCAGGCTTGGTGTCCGTTACGGAGTGATGAGTTGGAAGCAGGTCCAGTTGGGGCATTCCCATTTTCGATAAAATCCGGTTACAACGCTCCAAAGCATTGGCCGGTTTTTTAGCAATCAAGTAGTCGACCGACTCTGGCATGGCAATCCAGATGAGAGGAAGCAATAGCGCGGCGGCGCCAGCACCAAACAAATACACCGACTGCCATCCGTACGCTTGAATGAGAAACACGGAGAAGATTCCGCCCAACGTAGCGCCTACTGGATACCCGAGCGCCATGAGCGAGACGCACAATGCTTTTCGGCGAGCCGACGAATACTCAGTCACCATGATGTTCACGTTGGCCAGAATTCCGCCAATGCCGATCCCGGTGACCAAGCGCATGAAAGCGAGCTCGCCGAGTCCGCTGGTAAACGCAGATAATCCCATCCCTACCAGCAATAGCATCATGCAAAACATGATCGTCGGCTTTCGCCCGACAATGTCGCCGATCGGCGCAACTGCAACAGCGCCGAGTCCCATTCCTGCCAGACCAGCACTGAATAAGAGCCCAAGGTCGGTGGGGGCAAGCCCCCAATTTATCGATATTGCGGGGCCGGTATAGGCCACCACAAGAACGTCGAAGCCATCCAGGCCGGCAATAAGGGTACAGAGCGCAACGATCAGAATCTGATAATGGCTCATTTTCCCTTTTTTAATAGCGTCCAAGATATCAGCAGCATTATTCATTATTGTTCTGCCTTGTGATTTGGTTATGGATCAATTACGAACCGAGAAGCGATCCGTGGGTGGGGTGAAGTTTTCGCGGGGGAGCATCGAATCCTGTATCGCACCCAGCAAGCGGTAGCAGTTCATGACACCGCTTACACTGGAGCGAGGCGCGCGATCGTTGCGTATCGCATCGACGAATTCCCGATCCTGCAACTCGATGCCATCGGCATATGGCCCGATGCTCGACAGGTCGACGGGCAACCCATAGCCGTCGCTCAACTCGTCATAACGGGCGAGGTAGGTACCTCGATCGCCGATAAAACGAAAGTGACTGCCAAATGGACCTTCGTTGTTGAAGCTCAGGCTCAAGCTGCACAACGCGCCATTGCTACTCTTAAGTTGCAGTGAGAGGTCCATTGCGATCCCCAACTGCGGGTCCAGTGGACCTTGCAGTACGTTCCAGGCGATGACTTCACTGTCTGTCTGATACTGGAAAAGGTCGACGGTATGTGCAGCGTGATGCCACAACAAACTGTCAGTCCATTGTCTAGGCTGGCCTTCGGCGTTGAGATTTTCACGGCGCATAAAGTGCGTGGAGACCACTAGGTGCTGCAGGCGTAAATGGTCCTCACGTATCTGCTGATGCAGCCACTGATGGGAGGGGTTGAAGCGCCGCGTGTGCCCGACCATCGCAACGCGAGGACTTTTGGCGCTTAACTTCAGCAGGCGCTCTGCATCGGGCAGGTTCTCTGCCATCGGAATTTCCACCAGCACATGCTTGCCGGCCTCCAGGCACCGGATAGCCTGGGAAGCGTGCAAAGGCGTAGGCGTACACAGAATCAGTGCATCGACGTTGGAATCAGCCAGCGCATCATCGAGTTCGCAGTAGGTTCTGCCAATACCATAGTGGGCGGCGAGCAAGCGGTTTTGCGTCGCGTCGATACCAACCAACGCCGTAACTACAGCGGTCTCAATGTTCGCCAGCACGTCCAGATGTTTTCGCCCAAACGCGCCGAGGCCTACCAGCGCAATCCGCACCCGAGCCCCGGTATCTGAATCAGTCATTTTCCAGCACCAGCAGACCATAGGCTGTATTGGAGACGGGGATATGGTGGAAGCGATGCAGCTCGCGGACTCGCTCGTTCATGGCGCCACGCATGATCAACCACATCACGAGTTCGATACCTTCCGAGCCTGTTTCACGCAGATACTCGGTGTGTCCGATATTCAGGAGTGTGGCCGGATCACTGACGAATTGATCCAGCCACTTGAGGTCATACTCCCGGTTGGTCAACCCCGCCCGTTCGCCCTGAAGCTGATGGGACATGCCCCCCGTGCCGAAGATAGCGACTTTGATGTCTTTGTCGTAACTGTCGATGGCACGACGCAATGCCCTGCCCAATTGGAAACAGCGGTTACCCGTTGGGGGAGGGTATTGAATGACGTTCACGCACAAAGGGATCACCTTGCACGGCCATACGTCAGGCTGCCCGTAGGCCAACGACAACGGCACCGTCAACCCGTGGTCGACGGTCATGTCAGTCACCAGAGTCATGTCAAACTCGTCGAGAATCAGCGACTCGGCGAGGTGCCAGGCAAAGTCAGGATCACCTTGCACTTGCGGCACAGGCCGTGGCCCATAGCCTTCATCGTGAATATCGAACGTCGTTCCCATGCCAAGGGCAAAGGTCGGGATCAGCGACAGATCGAACTGCGAAGCATGATCGTTGTAGACGACGATACAAACGTCCGGCTTGTGCTCGGCAATCCACGCGCGTGCAGGTTCGACTCCGTCGAACAAGGGTTTCCAATAGGGTTCGCCGGTCTTGCCATGGTCGATTGCCGCGCCAATGGCCGGCACATGAGATGTACCTATCCCGCCAATTAAGTCAGCCATGCATTTGCTCCTTCTTGCTGCGATTGCCAACGATGGAGCGACCGCCATCGAGCATCATTTTCTGGAACGCCTCGAGGGACATTCCGTTGCCGGACATGGCTGCACCTGCTTGCTGCATGCTCAGGCCATCGAAAATGGCCAATTTGAATGTGTAATAAATGTTCCCACCCAACCTCAACATCTCCAGCCATTCGCGCTTCATCACCGCGGCGTGTTGTTGTTCGGTCATCGGGTGACGCCGCAGATAACCCAATGGGTCGCGGCGAAACGACTCACGGTTTTCAGCCAGGTCCAGGGACTTGCAGAACATGTTCAGCGCATAGCCCTTACGATGGTGGCTACCGTCGAACACATAAGTGCCGGGTATGTCGTCGTAGTCTTTTGGCCGGTTCATAGCGGCTCCGATAAGAAAAATCAGGGTTTAATAGGCTGGTTTCGCCGATGAATCAGGCCCAATACAATCGTGTCGGGTTGTCGACCAGCAGTTTGCGTTGCAGCTCGGCGGTGATCGCTATGCGTGGGATGACATCCACCAGCAATCCGTCATCAGGCATGTGATCCTTGAGATTGGGATGGGGCCAATCCGTCCCCCAAAGCACCCTGTCAGGGAACGTTTCGACGACCTTTCGGGCAAAAGGAATGGCATCGCGATATGGATGTGATTCGCCATTCAAGGCCGCAGGGCCGCTGAAACTCAAACGCTCCGGGCAACTGACTTTGGTCCAGATATTTGAGTGCTCGTCGAGCAAGCGCAGGAACAGGCCGAATGATGGTCCGTCAACGTTTTCACTGACGTCAGGGCGACCCATGTGGTCGACCACCACTGGCAGTGGTAGACCAACGAAGAAATCCCAAAGCTCAGTTAAGTCCTGCGCCTCGAAATACACCACCACATGCCAGCCTAATGGCGCGATACGCTGCGCAATAGCCTGTAATTCTTCACGAGGGGTGAAGTCCACCAGTCGCTTGACGAAGTTGAACCGCACGCCCCTCACACCTGCGTTATGAAGCTCACGCAACTCTTCGTCGGTTACGTTGTTCTTGAGCGTAACGACACCGCGAGCCCGACCGCCGGAGTGCAGCAAAGCGTCGACCAAAGCTCGATTGTCACTGCCATGGCAGGTGGCCTGCACGATCACGCTACGGTCAAATCCGAGGCGTCGATGCAAGGCGAATAGCTGTTCTTTGGACGCGTCGCACGGTGTGTATTTTCTTTCTGGTGCGAAGGGAAAACTGGCCGCGGGACCGAACACATGACAGTGAGCATCCACGGCGCCCGGAGGCAATTGGAAGGACGGCTTACTTGGATCGGGGTGAAAATTAAGCCAGCCGGGGGTGATATCGCTAGTCATGATTACTCTCGATTGAGGTGGAACGCTGCGTTTTTTAAGACTGGAGTCAGTCCGTGAATCCAGGCCAGACGGCCTGCGGGATGAAGACTTCACCGCGCATCAACAGCCGAGCGGTTCGCAACAGGGTGGCACTCGTCACCGTGGGGTCGCGACCGTCGGAGGAAGATTCAAGGCCTAGTTCCAGAGTGAATTCGCCAGTCGGGTGTTCCACGCTGACGGTCTGTTTGAGCCCTCCGTGCACCTCGGCCAGTCCGTCAGCTACCGTGCCGGTAAGGACGCAGGCGGTGGCGACGGTGACAGCGGCCAGCACACCGATAGCGTCGTGGCATACATGGGGAATAAAGCAGCGAGTGACGATGCTGCCGCCTTGCAGCGGGGAGGCAATCAGACACATTTTTGGGTAGTTGCGCGCGCTGACATCACCCAGCCCCATCAAGTCGCCGCACACCAGTCGCAAAGCTTCAAGCTGGGTCTTGAGCTCGTCGTCGGCGTTAAGCATTGAAGTTGGTTCTGAACCTGTGCGCCCTAGCGCGCTGGCGGGAATGAGGACCATTGGCATGCCATTGTCAATGCAAGTCACGTCCAAGGAGAAGCCGTCCGGCAACATGATCCGATCGCGCCGATTGCCGGTAGGCAGTAAACCTGAACAGACCGATCCGGCGGTTTCAAGAAAGTTGATACCGATTGGAGCAGCCTGCCCCGGTACACCATCGATGCGTGTGGCACCCGCATATTCGACGTGACGCGCGTCACCTGAACTCGGCGTCTGTACGGTGATGTCACACTGCATTCCGGTATTGAGTGTGAGCACACGCAATGTCGTCACATCGCTTTGGGCTTTAACCAATCCGCGCTCCAGGGCAAACGGCACCACGGCAGCGAGCATGTTGCCGCAATTGGCCGTGGTATCGACTCGATCGCTGTCGGGCTGGAGTTGTGCAAAGAGAAACTCCAGATTCACACCCGGAACATTACTGATACCAACAATGCCCACTTTGCTCGTCAGCGGATGGGCGCCACCCAAGCCATCGATCTGTCGACGGTCGGGGGAACCCATGATGGCGAGTAGGACACGATCGCGGGTAGAGATATCGACCGGCAGATCAGCCCGATCGAAAAAAGGACCGCGTGAAGTACCTCCACGCATGAAAAGGCAAGGGATCGAAGTCTGAGTCATCATTGTGCTCGCAATCGTCGCTTCTTATTAGTCAGGATGCAGAGGTGTTTAATTACCGCCGTCCCGTTAAATCATGATAGGTAGCCCTACCAAGTCCAGCAATGCGATCCGGTATATGACTGTTATCGAATAAAAGCATCGCTCAATTTGCTACTAGCATTGAGCGCACGAGTCGTCGCGGTATGAATGGCATTAGCTGCTCCATATAGATCTGGTCGTGCGAGCTCCCATTGCACGTCGAGTCAAAACGCCAGTCCGAAGTGTCGGTGATTGTCAAACTGCTATTTGGAGTAAATCGACTGATCCAAGCCGGCGATGTTGTCGGCAATAACAGCCTGCGCGGCCAGGAACCCTTTGTGTACTCCAGTTTCTCGGGAGCGCCCAATTAAATGAGGTTATTAGCAAAATCTCTTAGATAAACTTAATAGGCAAGCAAGCCCACTTACAATGAGTGCTAATTCAGTTTAATTATTTAACGCGACCCCAGCATTAACCAGGGTCGGTTTAACAAGCGTATTTTAGCCAGCGTTTTTATCTTGGTATTGAAGCAGGTCGTCGTAATAGACGAGTCCATGTGCCTGCAAGGTTGGGCGCATATCATAGATGTCCAGCCCAAGCTCACCGCTGGCCAGCCGATTACGCTTGCCAATCTCCAGTGCTTCACGTTGCTTGGCTGCGGCGAGCACTTTCTCCACGTTTGAATGGGGCACTACGACAACACCGTCATCGTCAGCCACGATTGCGTCGCCAGCAACGATGTAAGCGCCAGCGCAGACGATTGGAATATTGACCGACCCCAAGGTAGCCTTGATCGTGCCCTTGGCACTGATCGATCGCGACCAGACAGGGAAACCCATTGCGGTTAGCGTGGACACGTCTCTACAGCCTGCATCTATGATCAAGCCCCGCACGCCCCTGGCCATGAGTGAGGTCGCAAGAAGGTCACCAAACATACCGTCATGGTTTTCCGAGGTGCAGCCCACCACCAGGATGTCTCCAGGTTTGCACATTTCCACCGCCACATGCAGCATCCAGTTATCGCCGGGTTGAGCAAGGACAGTCACCGCCGGGCCAGCAATCGCCGCGCCCTTGTAGATTGGATGCATGTAGGTCTGCAGCAACCCGCTACGGCCCTGAGCCTCATGGACTGTAGCCACCCCCAATACCGCCAGTTCCTCGCCGATTTGCTGGGAGAATCGCGGTAAATTTCGAATTGCGACCCCGCTCATGACAAGTCTCCTGTTACACGTGGGAAGACGCTCTGATAGCCCTCGGCATAAATGATGTCACGCTGGGCCGTGATTCCGATATTCCGCTTGGCCTGAACGCCACGCTGTAAAGCGACCCGGGTGTAGTACTCCCAGAGATGCTCCTGTCCGGCCATGCATTTGATAGCGGCCAGTTTTTTATCCCACACGGGCGTGATGTCCAGCAGTACGTCGGGTTTCCACTCGCACTGTTCCGGCTGATGCGGTTCGAAGCTGTAAACCGGCGGCGCACCAACGATTTTTTCCCCTGGGCGATATCCCTCGGCTTGGGCAATGATGCGCGCTTCCTGGGTGAGGTGCGTCGCCAAAGGGTGGTCGTAGTTGTAGGGGTCCTTGAGAGAGTGGCTCAATGCAAATGCCGGCTGCACCCGACGAAACACATCAGCTAGGCGGAACAGCACTTCTTTGTCCGCTCTCATTGGATAATCACCAATGTCGAAAAACTCGATAGTGGCGCCAAGGATGTCCGCTGCTGCCTGGGCTTCGGCCCGACGTCCGACCTTGACCTTGTCTTCGGTCATTTCACCTTTGCGCCACATTTTTGCCGACTCACCCCTTTCGCCAAAGGACAGGCACACAATGTGAACCTTGTAGCCTTGCTGGGTATGCAGAGCGATGGCGCCAGCGGCGCGCCAGACAAAATCAGCCGAGTGCGCGCTCACCACCAGTGCGGATTTTTGTTCGTTTGACATGTCGGAGTTCCTTTGTCTTTCAATAATCAGAAGAAGTAGCCAATACGCACAAAACCTGAGTAATCGAACTTGTATCCGCCATCCACTTGGAGGTCGCGAGTGAGCTCCGAATACAATTGCACGTCTGGTCTAATCCAGTAGCCCAATCCGGCGCGCGCGCGGGTCGAATCTGAACGTCTGCCGGTATCAACGCCGTCCAGGGTCGAATCGCCACCCCAGGTTCGGGTCAGCCCGACCGAAGTGGTGACCTTGTTGGCGAAGGTGTAACTGAGCCACGGCTGTAGGGTGTACACGGGATCTTGCTTAAGTGTGCGATTGACTGGCGTTGATTCCGTATTGTCGCCGTACCAACTGACGTCGCCGGTCAGCTCAGCGCGCCAGGCACCGAAGCTATGTACATAGCCGGCTTGCAGGGCGGCGGAATAGCGGTTGTTGCCCATGTTGACTTTGCTGTCATTGTCATAGCTGCCCTGAGGCAAGAACAGATAGCCGGTGATCCCCAGATAACGTTTATTCACCGTGTCGTTGAGGGGCCACGCTGTCACCGCCACGAATGGGTCGGCCAGGCCTGAATCATCGCCGACATGGTTGCCGCTCACTTTTAGTTTTTGTGAGCCGAAAGGCAGTCCGAGTTGCACCTGAACTCTCGTCTGGTCGACATCAATCATGTGGAAGAGCCGAATCAGTCCGGTCCGGGTATCCAGTTGAGTGTCGTGGTCCACGGTCGGGCCTTTTTCCGGGTGGTATTCAGTTGCCCGCCCACCTCCCAGATACAGCATTGCGATGCTGCTACCGGCCGGGGCGGGCAGGTAAGCACCGGGTGAGACGTCCAGCGCCCACGCTTCCGTAAAACAGCCAAGCGAAGCGAATGCGCCGACTGGAATGGCGGCGTTGCGTATACAGCGAGGTAATGAAATCATGCGTTGTCTCCGTTGTTGTTTTTGTTCGGAATACACGATCGTTATTCTGGTGATTGCTACGAGTCAGACCATCAATAAAAGGCAGAGCCGGCGAGCGAGCGTGGTCACTCGCCAGCTCCGGGTTAAAGGTCGAGAACCAACCGCTTGCTTTTGGCGCGTGAGCAGCAAGGCGTGAATTGGTCGTTTGAGGTTTTTTCGCGATCACTCAGGTAGTAGTCCCGATGATCAGGAACCCCATCCAGCACCTTCGTCACACATGTGCCGCAGATGCCCTGCTGACAGGAAACCGGAATCTCGATGCCCACCGCCAGCAACACATCCGTTACCGTTTGCTGGGGGCCAACCTCAAGAACCTGGCCGGTGCTTGCCACTTGGATCTCAAACTGATCACTGCTTTGTTCTTCGCCGCTAGCGGGCGCGCTGAAATACTCGCGGTGCAGATTTGCCTCTGGCCAATGCAGTTCGCGTGCGATGCCGAGAACGAAGTCCATGAACCCGCCGGGGCCGCAAATATAGAGGTGCTTGTGCGGCTGCGGATGACTGAGCAACTCCCTGACATCCAGACGCGCTTGACCATCATCGACATCGAATTGGCATTGGCTGCTGCTGCTGTAGGACGACGCTTCGACTCGCTTCACGAATGCAGCGCTGGCGGCGCTACGAGCGAAGTAGAAGAGGGAAAACGACTGTCCCCGATCATTCAAGACTTCAGCCATGCTGAGGATGGGAGTGATGCCGATACCGCCAGCGAATAACAGGGAATGATCGGCCTCCGGTTCCAGCTCGAACAGGTTGCGCGGCTCGCTGATCCACACCGTTTGACCAACGTGCAAATCCTCATGCATGCCTTTGGAGCCGCCGCGGGAGTCTGCGGTTTGCAAGACACCCAACTGATAACGATGGCGTTCATCCGGATGATTGCAGAGCGAGTATTGACGAATCAGCCCCGGTCGGACTTGCACGTCGATGTGCGAGCCCGCCGTGAACGGTGGCAAAGCCCTGCCATCAGGATGCTGGAACTCGAACAGAAAAATATTTTCGGCTTCAAGCTCTTTGCGGGTAAGGGTGACCTCAAACATCACGACCTCCGCTGCTTTCAGGGGCGAACAGGTGATCCTCGGAGTGGAGCGTGCAGAACGATTCCTGGCTGGTATTAGGATCAATGACGCCAGTGATCACTACCATGTCTTTGAAGTTGTTTTCTTCGACCGTGCGCACCACGCCGCGTGGATCCTTGCCTTCGAGTACATCGCGGGCGCCCTCGTCAAGCATCCGGCGTGCGCGCATGATCGCCACGTCCGTTGCGCCCAAATGCTCTTGGGTATGATCGTGGATGACGCCTTGGGATTGGGTAATTGCAATATCGTGCACAGAGAAACATTCGCCCATGCCCAGGTAGGCAGCTTCTTTCATCGAATCGCGATCTTGCATAAAGAGCGGGTCATCGGCGCGCAGCATGCGGTCGTGTTCATCTTTCTCTGCCTGGTATTGCTTCTCCAGACTTTCTTTATCGAGTTGCCCGCTGCGGTGATAGATGAATTCCCAACGCCAGTGCGCATGATCGTCGATTGGTACGTCCCACAACATCGTGAGACCGCCGTCCCCCAGATAACCTTCGAATCCACCGACCGCGCAGGCGTTAGGCATGACGTAATTTGTGATTCGGATTGAGGTGTCGCGGGTTTCGCCAATGGCGCGCTTGGTATAAAGACGAACACCGAACCGGGTGTCTTCGATGCTGATGATCGGACGTGCTTTGTTTGAAAATACACCCCAGCGCGCTTGCATGGTTTCGTCGGTCAGATTCACCTGATGCAGATAGGAGGTATGCACCGGGTCAATGTTGCCTTCACTGGCTTGCAGCCAGTTGCAATCACCGCGCCAACGGCAGGTATAACGGTGTTCATCGCCGCCCGCGAGCGCCGGGTAGTTAGGAAAAAGCGGCGGCTCGCCAGGCCCCATGTAGGCCCAGAACGCACCGGCCGCTTCATGCAGCGGATAGGAATGAGTGCGTACCTTGTCCTTGGCGTTTGGGGAATGTTCCGCCGGTTGATCAAGGCATTTGCCTTTACCGTCGAACAGCCAGCCGTGATATGGACAGCGCAGACCGCCATCTTCGATACGACCCAAAGCCAGGTCTGCGCAGCGGTGCGCACACTTGCGATTGATCAGCCCTACTTCACCTTTATCATCGCGAAACAGCACCAGGTCTTCGCCCATGATCCGCACAGGGAAAGGCGCTGAGCCGGGTGGTACGGCATCAGCCAGGGCAATGGGCTGCCAGTAGCGGCGCAGGAGTTCGCCGGCCGGTGTTCCGCGGTTGGTGCGAGTCAGATATTGGTAGCGTCCAGGGCCGCGCTCATTTGGAATACTGTCTTGAACCACAGGGATCAGGCTTGTCTGGTCCATCTTTTAAATCCTGTTTTTGAAGTACCGAACTACCGGGAGGAATGAACCTGCGCAGGCGGACGGTTACGTTTTTATTGGAGGCTCATTAGTCATAAGCTGGTGTCAACAGTGAGGGTTGGCGGCGGAGTCGATCAATAACGCACCGCCACTAGCAGCTATGCAAAAACAGCTATGCAAAATTTCGATAACCCTGCTCGGTGGTGCTGCAGTTGTGATACGAGCCGCTGGGGTGCATTCTGATAAGTAATGCAACGGCACAATCAGCCAACCCTCACAACTAAAAAAACGGGATTGGAATGGACATCAAGCAGCTTGAATATTTCAGTCAGGTCGCGGAACTGGGTAGTTTCAGTAAGGCATCGGCTTTTCTCGATATCGCTCAACCGGCACTGAGCCGTCAGATCCGCCAGTTGGAAATCGAACTGCGCGCGTCACTGTTCGAGCGCACAGGTCGTGGCGTTACGCTCACGGCGGCGGGCACCCGGTTGCTCAAACATTCGCGAGGCATTCTTCGGCAAATCGATCTGGCGCGAGCCGACATTGATCAACACCGCAATGTCGCCGAAGGGCGTTTGGTTTTGGGCTGGCCACCCAGTTTGGGGCGCACCGCTACGGTTCCGTTGGTGGAGGCGTTCCGTGAACAGTTTCCAGGCGTGACACTGTGCTTGGTGGAGGGGTTGTCGACTCATATTCTCGAGTGGTTGGGTATTGGTCGACTCGATTGCGGAGTGGTCTATAACACCATGCCTACGGCGAATGTGGATCTCCTGCCTCTAGCTGAAGAGCCGCTGTTTCTGATCTCACCGCGCACCCCTGACGACGATGTCACGATTGGTGGTTCTATCAGCCTTGAAGCGCTCGCCGAGCTGCAATTCATCATCCCGGGACGGCCGAACAATATTCGTCTCTTGCTTGAGCAGTCCCTAGCGACGGTAGAGCGAAAAATCAAAGTGCGTTACGAGATAGAGAGCATTCCGGCCATCCATGAGCTGGTGCGGCGGGGACACGGCCACGCAGTCCTGCCAATGAACGCCATCGGTGACGATAACTGTCACCTCGATAAACTTCTTAGTGTTCGGGCGATAGAGCCAGAACTGGCCACCAGCCTTTGGTTGGCCACTTCCACTCATCGGCCATGTAACCTGTTAACCCAGCAAGCATTGGGGCTTATCGACTCAATCATTCGTGAAGAAATCCGGCAACGGTCGATTGCCGTACGCTCACTGATGCTGCCCACCTGATCGATGCTTTTATTCGATAACAGTCATGCGCCAGATCGCATTGCTGGTGTCCATTGGCCTCTCTACCATCGCTTCACAGGACGACGGTTACATGCCGTTACGTTCTGACCAATAAGAAGCGATGATTGCGAGCGCCAATAATGACTCAGACTTCAAGCCTCTACTTTCCCATGCAGGGTGAAACTTCTCGCGGACTGTTTTCCGATCGCGCTATCTCTCCCGCCGAGCATTTAGTCTTCGACTTGCTATTGCCTGAGGTCGTATACCTTTTTCCTCCCGTGGCCAATTAATTAAGTATTGGCTAAGTCGCAACGGAGGCCTTGTCAGGCTTCGATTCAGCATGAATGAACCACCAAAGTGTCAACTAACCAGGGGGTAATTACGGCATGTTGGCGCCCTGAAAATTTACACTAATGACTATCCGGTTCTCGGCTTAGTCACTTTGCTGTCGCCTCACCATAAAAACAAAAGAGAGGGATCATGAGCACTACGTTCAGGCACTACGTCGTCCGGACTTTGGCAGGTTGCATGGGGGGGTTGGCACTAGGCGCTCCGGACATGACGCATGCTTCCAATGGTCTATATACCGATGGCCAAGGGTTGAAAAGTGTAACGATGGGCGGTGCGTCAATTGCATTGCCACAGGACTCCATGGCCGCCGCTTCCAACCCGGCCGGCATGGCGTATGTAGGCAATCGAGTTGACGGCGACATTCAGCTATTCATCGGCAGTAACGAGGCTACTTATGGCTCCCCGGACAATCGTCTGCGTGGCCACAAAACAGTGCCCATCCCGGAGTTTGGATTCAACTACGACCTTTCACCGAAGTTGAGCTTGGGTGTGTCTTCCATCGGTGCAGGCGTGGGCTGGGACTACGATGGCCCACTGTTTCAGAACCAAGGTTTGCCACGGTTTCAGGCGATGCTCAAACAGGCCGGTGTGGCGCCAACGTTAGCGTATAAAGTTACTGACAACTTTGCGCTGGGTGTTTCAGTTACCGCGGCGTACCAGTCACTTTTAGTCCGTGGCACTGCTCTGCCAACGCCAGCCGGTCCAGCCATCTTGCCCGACCATGGTACCCAAGGCGCCTGGAGCTATGGTTTTCGCCTAGGTGCCCTGTGGACCCCCGTCGCCCCTCTGACATTGGGTGTCTCGTATACCAGCAAACAAAAAGCCACCAGCTTCGACGGATATAAGGATGACCTGTTGGCGGTCTCGGACGGCAAGCTCGACAGCCCTGAAATTCTCGGCGCCGGGTTGGCCTGGCGACCCACCAGCCAGTTGACCGTAGCCTTCGATTACCGGTTGATCCGCTGGTCTGGGGTTGAAGCACTCAACAGCGATCAAACCTTCGGCTGGCGTGATCAGCACAACATGCGCCTGGGGCTGGCCTATCAACTCGATGAACAGTGGACCGTCCGTACGGGCATCAACTACGCCAACCGTCAGTTCGCCAGCGATTCCCTCGTTGCCAACATTCTGATTCCAGGGCTACTGCACAAATCCTACAGCGCTGGCGTGACACGCACGGTAGGCGATCACGGTGAGGCAACCTTTGGATTAGTTAAAGACCTCAGCGAGCACGTGACCGGCACCGGCAAAAGCGACGGGTCAACCATCGACGTCAAGTACGGCTACGTCGTAATGGGCTATGGCTACAAATTCTGATCAACCATCGCTACTTACCGGGAGTTGCCATGAAACAGCCCATCTTCGACTTTAAAAAAGAACTGTCGGATAACGTTCGTTCGTGTTTTTTCATCGCAGGTAAATGGTTGCCAGTGCACGGAGTCCAGCGCCGCGTGCTGATCGATCCTTCTACCGAAGCGCCACTGTGCGATGTACCTTTGGCCAATTTTTCCGACATCGACCAAGCTGTCGCGGCAGCGCGGCAAGCGTTCGATGTGGGACCGTGGGCGCGCATGACAGGTCCGCAGCGGGCAACTCATTTGCGGCAGTTTGCAGAGATCGTTAACGATCGCTTACCCCTGCTCACGCGACTCTGGACCGCACAGGTCGGTGCGCCAGTGGGTTTTGCAGGCCTTTTTTCCGGTTTCGGTCCAACCATGCTCGACTACTACGCGCAGTTGGCTGACACTTTCGAATTCACCCAGGTTCGCGATACGTACCAAGGCCAGGCCAGCGTTGTCCGTCATCCGGTGGGAGTCGTCGCGCTGATTGCGCCTTGGAACGCGCAGCTACCTATCCTGACGTACAAGCTGGGCGCCGCACTCGCAGCGGGGTGTACCGTGATTATCAAGTCACCGCCGGAATCACCTTTCGATGCCTTGGTGTTGGCCGAATGCGCTGAAGAGGCGGGAATTCCGCACGGCGTGATCAATGTCGTCACAGCAGATCGTGAGGAAGGTGCCTACCTTGTAGCATCAGCCGGGGTCGACAAGGTCAGCTTTACCGGCAGCACTGCGGTAGGCAAAGACATCGCGAACGTTTGTATCCAGCGCATGGCGCGTTTCACTCTGGAGCTGGGCGGTAAGTCCGCCGCCATCATGCTGGATGACGCCGACCTGCAAACGACTGTCGGGGTTCTTGCCCATTTCAGCATGCCGTTTTCCGGACAGATTTGTTTCGCTCAAACCCGGCTACTGGTGCCTCGGTCGCGCCATGATGAATTCGTCACCGCCTATACACAGGCGGTTGCCGGCCTGACGATCGGCGACCCTTGGGACGACACGACTCATGTGGGGCCGGTGGCTGGTGCGACTCAATATGAGCGCGTATTGACCTATATCCAGACCGGGTTGGAGGAAGGTGCGCGAATCGTCACAGGCGGTGCGCGGGTCGAAGGACGGGAAATGGGTTTCTTCATTCAGCCAACGGTGTTCGTCGACGTGACGCCTGAAATGACGATTGCACGCCAGGAGATCTTTGGTCCGGTGGTAGTGATCCTCGCCTACGAGGACGAAGCTCACGCTCTGCGCCTGGCCAACGACAGCGATTTCGGTCTCAGCGGGAGCGTGTTCAGCGCGTCCACCGAGCGGGCTGCCGCCTTTGCGCGCCAGGTCAAGACCGGAAACGTCACCATTAATGGTCTGCAGATGGCGCCCAACGTTCCTTTTGGCGGGTTCAAGCAATCAGGTATGGGACGTGAAGGCGGTCCTGAAGGCCTGGACGCTTTTCTCGAATCCCAAGCGATTTACTTCCCCGGCGTTTGAGCCCCTTACCGCAGGTATCACATGAAATACGACTACATCATTGTCGGTGGGGGCAGCTCCGGCTGCGTCGCGGCAAACCGCCTTGTCGTGGACCACGGCAAGCGAGTGTTATTGCTCGAACAGGGAGCGGTGGACAAAAGCATGCTTCTGAAAATGCCAGCCGCGACGTTCAAGATGCTTTTCGAAGGAAGTCCCTACGTCAAGCAGTATGAATCCGAACCGCAGCTACGAATGAACGGGCGTGTGGTGCGTGTGCCGCAAGGTAATGTCATGGGCGGTGGCAGCTCCGTCAATGCCATGGCCTACACTCGCGGCTCGCGCCAGGATTACGAACGCTGGAACACGGCACTCGGACAACCGCAGTGGGGCTGGGACCTGTTGTTGCCCTATTTCAAGCGTCAGGAAGGCAACCAGCGTTTCGATAACGAAGCACACGGCGCCGAGGGGCCATTGAAAGTCTCGGATCCACGTTACCGAGTGGAAGCCGCCGATATTTTTGTGCGCACGATGCAGCGGGCGGGACTGCCGTTCAGGTCCGATTTCAATGCCGGGGATCTGTACGGCGTCGGTTACCTGCAGACATCTACCTGGCGCGGGGAGCGCAGCAGCGCATCGACGGCATTTGTTAAGCCGATCCTGGACAACCCGTTGCTGACGGTCATAACCGGCGCTCGCGTCAACAAGATCCTGTTCGACAATGATCGAGCCGTGGGTGTCGAGTATCAGCTCAAGCAATCAGTGCACCAGGCCCATGTCAGCGGCGAAGTGCTCTTGGCCGCCGGCGCTTTCGCCACACCAAAACTGCTTATGTTGTCGGGCATCGGTCCTGCCAAGCATCTGAGCCAGCATGGTATCGACGTGCGAGTTGATTTACCGGGGGTCGGGGAGAATCTGCAAGACCACAACACCGCATTGCTGTCGATGACCACCAACGGCGCCTATGGTTATTACGGTGAGGACAAAGGATGGCCGGCGATACGTAACGCGCTGCGTTATTTTGCGTTTCACGACGGCCCAATTTCCTCGAACGGCGCCGAAACGATGGCCTTCGTCAACTTGCAGGATCCGCTGTCGGACCCCGACTTGCAGATATACGGCGTCGGCGTGATGTGGCCCATGGAGAGTGAAGAAAATATAACCCATGGTTTCACCCTGATGGCCAACCTGGTCAAGCCGCTGTCCCGTGGCACCGTCCGTTTACGCTCGGCTCATCCTGGCGATGATCCGTTAATCAATCCTAACTGGCTAAGCGATCCCAGCGACTGTTCGCGCCTCCTGCAAGCGCTCAAATACATGCGTTCGATCGCTGCGACAGAACCACTGGCCAGCATTATCCGCAAAGAGATTCAGCCGGGCATCGAAGTGCAGACGGACGAAGCATTGTTGGAGTACCTAAAACGCACCACCGAGAGCAATTACCACCCCGTAGGCACCTGCAAAATGGGCGCAGATCATGACCCTATGAGCGTGCTTCACGGCGACCTGCGGGTGAGAGGTGTGTCGGGGTTACGAGTTATTGATGCCTCGATGATGCCTAACATCATCAGTGCCAACACCAATGCACCGGTGATGGCCGTGGCGGACCGGGCCATCACCCTGATGATGGCCAACGAGCAGTTCTGAACGTACATCGCTCTCGCAGGAAATCTCGAATGAGTATACGAACGAAGCGAGTTCTGGCTGCTGTGACACTGGCGCTGATGGCTGTCGCCGTATTCGGTGCATTAAGCACTGACGTGCGTTTTGCCCGGTGGGGTTTCACCGTACTGGCCATTGGATTGCTGGTGATGTCATGGGAGGTGAACCGGTATCTGACGAAGCTGTTAGCGGTTTGTGAACACGCCGTCGCCGTGGCCCAGACGATGGGCGACGGTGATTTCAGGCCGGAGCCCGTTGCTGCAAACCACGGCGCCGAGTGGCGCCTTGTCAGTTTGCTGCAGGATGTCCAAGTGAATTGGCGAGCGAGGTGCATGCAACGCTGTGAACAGGATCAAACATTGCAGGTATCGGCCCGTTCATTGAATGACCAGGTCCTGTCGATCGCTGATAGCACCGGCGCCCAGGCGACTGGCGCTGTGACAATGGCACAGGCACTGGACTCCTTGGGTACCGCTATCAGTCTTGTTGCCGGGCAGGCTAACAACGCGAAGAGCCTTTCGAATCAGTCGGAGCAACTGGCCTATAACGGAAGCGAGGTGATCGCCAATGTCATCGCAGGGGTCGAAGGCATTGTCCAGGCAGTCAATCAGTCTTCAAACCGAATTGTCGCCCTTGGACATTCTTCCGAGGAAGTGCATTCGATTATTCAAGTAATCAGAGGTATCGCCGAACAGACAAACCTGTTGGCATTGAATGCTGCCATTGAAGCAGCGCGTGCAGGTAGCGCCGGTCGCGGGTTTGCCGTCGTCGCCGACGAGGTTCGTAATTTAGCGGCCAGGACTGCGCAATCCACCCAGGAAGTGACTGACATGATCGACCGCATCAGAACCCATACAACGCAGGTCGTTGACAGTATGCAGGCAGCCGTAACGCGAGCGAATGAGGGGGTCGCACTGGCAAAGGAAGCGGGACTCGCCATGGACCATATCCGCGAAGGTGCTCACCGTTCAGCCATCCTCGTCGAAGAGATTTCTCAGGAGCTGGGTAACCAGACCCAAGCGGCGGGTGAAATAGCGTCGCGGGTAGAGATGATGGCGCGAAAGTCTCGCAGCAACAATCTGTCCATCCAAAGTCTGGCGCAAGCATCACAGCAACTCGAAGTGGATATTTCTTCAGTGAATTGAAAACCGCCAAAGAGCGGGTTGCACTTGGTTTATAGAACGGTTGGGGGAATCGCATGTTGATCGGGCAAGGTTTCGCGCAGCTTTTGGGATATTCATGAAGCTATTGGCTCTTCTATTACTTTGTCTTCAAGTAATAGACCCTCCACACGGCGCGCGCCCCCCGGAAATCGTGATGGACCTCAGGCGCCGCCTGCTTCATTCCGCGTTGAAATATAGTCGTTGTTTTCCAGAACTGCATTAATTCGATGGATAAAAGGCGGTACGAACTAACTAATAATGTTAACGACCCTCTGGGTTTGCTTCGTCTAGTCGATTGTTTTTTGGCTGAGGACTCTATCACGGCACTGGTATTGAAGTTATGTGGAGGAGTTCTACCTATAGGGGAATGTGATGTTGCTTAGAAATATGAAAGTTTCAATTCGTGCCGCGCTGTGTTTTGCCGTTATTACCTCGCTGTTGATTGTCCTGGGTGTGGTTTCGTTATGGAACTTGCACGCCATCCGTACCATCGCCATCGATGTTGAAGAACATTCGATGGCCAGCGTCATCGCCGCCGACCGGATCGACGCCACGGTGCTGAAACTGATGCTTGAAAGCCGACGGCTTGCTGGCCAGCCCAACGCGCAGAGTAAGAACACCGTCATCCAGAACATCCGGGATTTGCGTGCGACACTGCTCACGCAAACACAGGAGTACGGCGCGTTTGTCACTGACGACCATGGCCAGCAACTGTACAAGGTGGTCAGCGATGGCATTCAGCGCCTGAGTCGCCTGGCGGACATCTGCATCGACTACAGCCAGCAAGACCGTAACGCCGAGAGCCTGGCTCTGCTGGACGAGCACGTGGCGCTTTCCAGGCAAATGCAGCAGGCTCTTGATCAATTGATACAACTGGACCTCGATGAGGTGAGCCGCTCTGGCATCGATTCCGCGCAAACGTATGACAACGGCTTTAAGTTCATCATCGCAATGATACTTGTCGCCGTGCTGGTCACTTTAGCCTTGGCTTATTTTTTTACGCGCAGTATTGTCCTACCGCTGAAATATGCGTCGTCGATCAACGACACGATCGCTCGTGGCAACTTGCGTAGCGATATTGCGATCGGAGGTAAGGACGAGATTTCAATGTTGCTCAAATCGGCAAAGGCAATGCAGGACAGCTTGCGCGATACGATCCGCCTGATCGGTGACTCTTCGACCCAGTTGGCATCGGCTGCCGAAGAAATGAGTGCGGTGACCGGCGAGTCCAGCCGCGGCCTGCTTCGACAGAACCAGGAAATAGAACAGGCCGCCACCGCGATGAACCAGATGGCGGTCGCGGTGGTAGGCGTGGCCCGTAATGCGGCTTCAGCCTCTGTGGCAGCACGCTCGTCGGGGGCATCGAGCCACACCGGTTCGGATCAGGTGAAGCACACCATTGCCGCCATTGAAAAACTGAGCACCACCGTCCAGAGCACCAGCAACGATGTGCAGCATCTTGCCACGCAATCTCAGGATATCAGCCAGATGCTCGAGGTCATCCGCACCATTGCGGAACAGACCAACCTGCTGGCGCTGAACGCTGCAATTGAAGCGGCGCGGACCGGAGAGCAGGGCCGCGGATTTGCGGTGGTGGCGGATGAAGTCCGGGCCCTGGCGGGCCGCACCCAGCAATCGACCGGCGAAATCGCGAAGATCATCGAGCGTATCCGCTTGGGTACCGAGCAGGTTACTCATGCGATGCAAGATAGCTGTCTGGAAGCTCAGGGAACCCTGTTGATCGCCCATGAGGCGGGAGCGGCTCTGACGGAAATTTCCAATGCTATCTACCAGATCAATGAGATGAACATGCACATTGCCGCGAGCTCTGAAGAGCAGGCCGAAGTGGCGCATGCAGTGGATCGTAATCTGACGAGTATTCGCGATTTGTCCGTGCACAGCGCCACGGGAGCGCAGCAGACCTCCGTGGCCAGTACCGAGCTTTCCCGGCTGGCGGCCGACATGCACGGGCTCGTAGAGCGCTTTTCGATCTGAGCGTCAAACATCAATTTACGAGTAAATGATTCGGGTTGTTCTATTACTACAGCCCTCGCAGACAACTCTCTTTGAGAGTCCGTACTCAAGCGGCTCTCTAAGCTAGCCAGCATGCCGCTTTGAATTACTTTCATGGAGAGTGGAGTTCGTATTCGTTGATTTGTGAAACTCTACAACGCAGCGTCAAAGAGGAGGCGAACTTATCGTGTCGCAAGTCGAACAGGACATAGAGACGCGGCTCATGGCTCGCGGTTATTGCGCTGACCCGTCTCAGCGGGCCGCCATCAAACTTCTCGACAAGTGGCTGGGAAATTGGCTACGTGAAAGGCGGGTTTGGTTACCGGCTCCGAAAGATGGAGTATATCTGTGGGGTGGTGTCGGGCGCGGTAAGAGTTTCGTAATGGATGCCTTCTTCGCTGCTGCTCCGCTCGAGGCTAAGCGACGCGTGCACTTTCACGCCTTTTTGCAAGGCGTTCTGGAGCGTCTTAAACAGATCACTGGTCAGCGCGATCCGTTGGTTCTTATCGCCAGCGAGATCGCAGCGGACACTAAACTGTTATGTTTTGATGAGTTTCACGTGCATGACATTGGTGACGCGATGTTACTTGGTCGTCTTCTGGCGCAACTGATAGATCAGGGGGTCGGAATGGTTGCCACTTCCAACTATGCTCCCCAAGCGCTGTGTCCGAACCCTCTTTACCGGGATCGCTTCAAGCCGACCATCGAGATGATCGACCGCCGCTTTAACATCTATCATCTGGACGGTGGCAAAGATTACCGGCTGAACGCCGAGGGCGGCAACGTTTGGGGAGGGGTGGCGCAGGTCGCGGCTGATACCCAGGCGGACTGGGTTGAGCGACGACTGAAATTCGACTGGTCGGCTGAGCGCAACGTGCTGGTGGAGGTAAATCATCGCCCCATGAAACTGCGGGCGCGGCAGCAAGCAACCGCTTGGTTGGATTTTGAGGACTTGTGCCGCGTGCCCCATTCCAGCGCCGACTTTCTCTGGCTGAGCCGCACCTTCAAACGATTGGCCATCACCGCCGTACCGACCCTTGATGATGAGGGCATCGACGTTCAGCAGCGCTTTCTCAATTTAATCGACATTCTCTACGACAGCGGTATTGAGTTATTTCTGATCACCGAGGAAGGTCCGCAGGCATTGTTGACTGCCACCGCGCTTTTGGATTACTCGCGGACATGCAGTCGGCTGCAGCAATTACAGATACTCGAACCAGAAAGCATGGACCGGGTAAATCTTTGATACTGTCGATTACGCACCCCGAGCGATGGATCGCCGTAAGCCGCAAAACAGCCATAGTGATGGGAGATGAATTTGAAGGCAAGATGCAAAAGATGGTACATGAGGCCTATATGCTGAGCTCTCTAGTTGCAGAGCATGAAGCTACTAAGACTGCCAGAAAAAATTCAGGTTTGTGGAGGTGGTGTCGGTCAGGTCGATGTAAGTGGGTATTCTCACTTCGCTCGCTCGCCTGGCTATGAACCGCATTCGGTTACCGCGATCACCCGATCGGTTAGTTTAGATTGAATCTTCAAACATTAGGATATGGCAGTCGTATCGCGGACTGGCTTTAACACCATCACTCCATCCAAAATCTTAATGTTTGACTTATCACCAGCCCCATATTCGGCAATTCCCGCCGGCGTGATCGTCGCTCTCGATGTGGACTCTCCCACGAGCAAGGTCCGGTAACGCCCGATCCCACTAGGCGGCATCAGGAACGAGGACGATCTTTCCTGGTCCGTAGGTCCTTGCCTTCAGCGCGTCTTGAGCGATTGCAGCATCAGCCAAGGCAAACGATGTCGCAATCGTCACCCGGAGGGACCCGGCTTCAACAAGATCAACAAGCCGAGCGAGAATCCCGGTGTCTGGTCGGGCGAACACAGTTGTTACCCCGGGGCCGCCATCCGCTATTGAGCAGATTCTCGCGCCCGGAGCCGCTGCAACCATGGCCTTCGCCAACGCGCCGTGGCCGGCGCAATCCACGATGGCCGTCACCCCTGCGGGAGCGTGCTTTCTGACCTGTTCAGCAACGTAGTCGCCGGACATGACGGGTTCCGCGCCGATCGACTTCACATAGGTTTGGTGTGGGGCAGAGGCGCTTCCAATGACGGTAGCGCCTGACGCCAACGCCAATTGGGTCGCCAGCGAGCCGACGCCTCCTGAGGCACCGAGCACGAGAACGATGTCCACATCGGACACGCGCAGTGTATCAATCACCGCGCGATAGGCCGTCAGGCCGGCAAGTGGCAGTCCGGCCGCTTCGCTCCATGAAGCGTTCTTTGGCTTTCGCCATAAGCGTTCCACCGGCACGCTCACAAGCTCAGCATAGGTGCCGCTATGCAGGATTTCCTGATGCATATAGGCGATGACTTCATCGCCTGGCCGGAATTCGACCACGCCGGCTCCTACGCGCTCGACGACGCCGGCGACATCCCATCCGGGTACGACCGGAAACCAAGTCTCCATTAGGCTCTCGCCCAAACCGGCCTGCAGCGCGATGTCGGCCGGGTTGATGGCCGCGGCCTTCACCCGGACCATCACGGCGTTCTGCGACAGCTTCGGCTCCGGCAGTTCACCGTACTCGAGGACCCCGGATCCGCCGAAGCGGTTATAAAAAACACCTTTCATATTGTTTCGCCTAAAAGGCCATCGGGAGATCGAGATAGATGCGGTGGTGCGCGATCATCCAATGCCCATCGACTCTCTTCAGGATTGGCCGGTAGTAGCCCGTCTCGATCGGGACGATGGTTCCTTGCGCGCCAGAAGCCCCTTCCGGCCAACCGCCTTCAGGCTTTTCTGCACCGACGACGTTGAACACCACAAACTGGGCGTCGAGCGTCCCGGCATCGCCATTGACTTCGATGATCGGGTCATGGGTGGTGTGATGGCTCCACCCTCGCGGCGGATGCGGCTTCATCATCGTGGTAACGGCTGCGCCAATAGCTTCCGGCCCGACCAACTGGCCAAGAAGTTCGGGGGTGCCTGCATTGTTGTAGAACATCTCGACCTTGCCTTCGGGCAGGAAGATGTTGCTCATTGCCGCTCCGTCTCGGTTGTCGGCGGCCCGGACGTATCGCGCCAGCACCTCCTGAATTGCACGTTCATCGGACATGGAAGCTCTCCTTGAGAAAATGTGAGCCTATGTTAGATATATTTATCTTTATATGCAACAATAAAAGATACATATCGAATGTACTAGGAGAAGACTGTGATCGATGTCCGTTTCCCGACCACGCTGCAGATGATGCTCAGCCTGGCTCTGGCTCAGACCGAAGGCATTGAACTATTGAGTTCCGCTCAGTTGGCCGAGGGGGTCGACTCCAATCCAACCTTTGTCAGGCGATTGTTGGTGCCCCTGATCCAGGCGGGTCTTGTTCGTTCGACCATGGGGCGAGGTGGGGGAGTGAGCCTAAGCGTCGACGCTGCCGCGATCACACTCGGCGAAATCTATAAGGCCTCTCTGGGGGACAAGAGGGCATGGACCGGACGTAGCGATATCCCTCATCGATGCCTCGTTACTTGCAATGTCGAACAATTCTTTGGGAACTTGGCCGGCGAGGTAGATGAGTCGGTGGTGCGCCTGTTGGATAGGCGGACGCTGGCCGATGCCCTCTTGGAACTTCGCACCCTCGATACGGAGCGCGTTTAGAAAGAGAGTCGCTACCGGCCATGCTGAGATACGGAAACGATATGGTCAGATAGGCTCTTGCGGCGCCCTTCTTCAATGAACGAGATCAGGGCACGCAGCCCAGCGGGTTGATATCGGCGGCTTGGATAATAGAGGCAAAGCCCAGGTGACGAGGGGGTGAAGCTGTCCAGAACACGGCGAAGCTTCCCTTCGCGAACGCTCTCGCCGACCCACCATTCGGCCATGTAGGCCAAGCCCACCCCTGCCAGTACGGCCTCCAGCATCAAGCCTGCATCGTCAAGCGTGAGTTGACCAGGTACATCAAGCGTGATGCCCCGACCATCTTGCTCAAACTCCCAGCGATACATGCTACCGCTGGGGTTTCTCGCGCGGATGCAAGTGTGGTGCAGGAGGTCCTGAGGCGTCTCAGGCGGAGCCTTGCCCTCGAAATAGGCTGGCGATCCCACCACGGCAAATCCCTGCATTGGCTCTAGATGAACAGCAATCATGTCTGCAGGCACCGTATCGCCCGGTCTAACACCCACATCGAAACCCTCAGCGACGATATCGATCGGGCGGTCCTCTGTCACCAGGTCCACCTGCATCTCGGGATAAAGACGGATGAACTCCAAGATGATTGGAGAAAGAATGCGACGGGCGGCTCCAACGGAACTATTGATCCGTAGTGACCCGACCGGCTCGGCTCGACGACTATTGACCGTCTCAACTGCCTGATTGATCGCGGCTAAAGCCGGTTCGATATCGGCAAGAAATTGCTCGCCCGCGCTGGTCAGGGAGACGCTGCGCGTCGTTCGGTTGAACAGCCGGACGCCTAGCCTCGCTTCGAGCCCTGCGATCGTCTGACTGAGAGCGGTTGGCGAAACGCCAAGATCGGCAGACGCGGCGCGAAAGCTTTTCCGCCTTGCCACCGCCATCGCCGCCTCAAGTTCCACGATTCCAATTTTGCGCATTATCCATATTCCTGCATCACTTCATGAAGAATAATACGGATTTTCATGATTATTGGTAAACGCTATATTTTGTGTTAGTGCAACGCAAGGGGATATAGAGATGCAAGAGTTCAGTCACGTCTACATCGACGGCCGCTTCGTCGTGCCGCACGGAATCGAGCTATTTGATCTGCACAACCCAGTGACGGGAGAAGCATTCGGCCGCGTTAGGCTGGGAGATGTGGATGATGCGAAAGCCGCTATTGCCGCAGCAAAACGCGCCTTTCCGGCGTGGTCGCGGAGTACGAAGGCGGATCGTATTTCCTTGCTGCATCGTCTTCACGACGCAATGGAAGCCAAGAAGGGCGCGCTGCTGGACGCGATCATTTTGGAATACGGCGCACCAATCTCCCGATCGACCTGGATGGCCGCTCACGCATCGAGCAGCTTCATGGAGGCGGCGCGCACTCTAGAAGGTTTCAACCTCACGCAACGGATAGGCACGGCGGATGTCATCATGGAACCCGTCGGCGTGGTCGGGCTGATCACGCCATGGAACAGCAACGCCGGCTTCATCTGCAACAAACTCGCCTACGCGCTGGCAGCTGGATGCACAGCGGTCATTAAGCCCAGCGAAATGAGTGCGGCTCAGACACAGGTCGTACTTGAAGCGCTGCATGAGGCAAGCGCGCCTGCCGGCCTGTTCAACATCGTCAATGGACGGGGCGATGTTGTGGGCGCAGAAATCACCGCAAACCCCGACATATCGAAAATCTCCTTCACCGGCTCCACTGCGGTTGGCAAGTCGATCCTCCGCAGCGCCGCCGACACGCTAAAGCGCGTGACCTTGGAACTCGGTGGCAAGTCGCCCACGGTCATCCTTGACGACGCCGACTTCGCCAAGGCGATTCCCATGGCGCTGGAGGCCGGCTTCGCAAACAGCGGTCAGGCCTGCATTGCCGGCACCCGTATTCTCCTACCGGCCTCGCGGCTTGATGAGGCGATAGCAGCGATACAGATCGCCCTCGAGAAAATAAGGGCAGGCAACCCGCGCGACGCCAGTACGACCATTGGGCCGATGGTGAGTCAGGCTCAGTATGAGCGGGTTCAGCGCTACATTCGGCTCGGCGTCGAGGCAGGCGCCACCATCGTTGCCGGTGGTGAAGGCCATCCCGATGGTCTCGGCGGCTACTTCGTGAAGCCGACCATCTTCGCCAACGTCACCAATGACATGACGATCTCCAGGGAGGAGATTTTCGGCCCGGTTTTGTGCCTGCTGACCTATGAAGATGAGGCAGAGGCTATTTCGATTGCCAACGACACGCCCTACGGGTTGCAAGCCTATGTCATCTCCTCCGACCCGGATCGGGCAGGGGCGGTGGCGAGCCAGATCGAGGCAGGGCGTGTCGTCATAAATGGCGCCCCGCACGATCCTGCGGTGCCATTTGGCGGGTTCAAGCAATCGGGCATTGGCCGAGAGTATGGCGTCTTCGGACTCCAGGCCTATCTTGAGCCGAAGGCCCTCCTTGGTGCGGTCTCGGGATGAAGGCGGAACATGCGGAAGGCACCCGCATCTACGCCGAATTGAGAGGGGCGGACAGAGCGGCGGAAATGCAGGATATAGCTCAGGGGATCGGCGCGGAGGCTGTCATCGCCGATCTGTCGCTGGAGTTCGTCTTCGGCAAGGTGTGGGGACGGGGTGGGCTGGATCGCAAGCAGCGCAGCCTTGTTACGATCGCCGTGCTGATCGCCCTGCGCCAGACCGCGGAGTTACAGAACCATCTTCGCGTCGGCCTGACGAATGGCCTGACCCAGACCGAGATCGAGGAGGCCATCGTGCAGACGGCTCCCTATGCGGGCTTTCCAGCCGCGTGGAGCGCCGCGAAGGCATTTTCCGCACTGGAAAAACTCGCTGACGATCAGCGGTAACCACCGTTCGAATGGTCCGCTCCCTCCCGCATGGGTATCGAACAGCCTGTGCCGGGTGGAGTCATGGTCATGCAGCGAGAGCCAGCGGTACACCTTTGCTCGCCGCGACCAAGTACCCCCCTTCAATGGAGATGACGGATGAGCAACAACGACAATAACTTGCCTGACGCAATCGAGGGGTCGGCGCGGGTCCGTCTGGGTCATTCCGAGCTGGCCGTACGCCCTATCGGTCTCGGATGCATGGGCATGTCGCAATTTTACGGTCCGGCGGACGATGCACAGTCGGTCGCGACGATCCGCGCCGCTCTCGATCTTGGCGTCGATTTTCTGGACGCATCAGACATATATGGAGCTGCGGATGTCAACCTGGGCGCCGAAATCCGCGGGTTCGGCCACAATGAGCAACTAATCGGCGAGGCCATCGCCGGCCGGCGCGACGAGGTGGTTCTCGCCACGAAATTCTCCGCTCGACTCAGTGAAGACGGCAAGGATGTCGTCATTGACGGCCGTCCCGACTACGTCACAAAGGCCTGCGAGGCCAGCTTACGGCGGCTGAGAGTCGAGACCATCGACCTGTATTACTGCTATCGGATTGATCCCAAGATTCCCGTCGAAGAAACTGTTGGGGCGATGGCCCGTCTGGTCGAGCAGGGCAAAGTGCGGGCGATAGGCCTGAGCGAGGCGTCGGTTGAACAACTGCGCCGCGCGCATGGGGTTCATCCGCTGACCGCGCTTCAGTCGGAATACTCGCTTTGGGAGCGTGGCGTTGAAGCGGAAATCCTGCCAACCTGCCGCGAGTTCGGCATCACATTCGTGCCATTCAGCCCGCTGGGGCGTTCGTCTCTGACGGGGGTGATTCAGGTCGGGGCAAGCTTCGCTGCAGCCGATTTCCGCGCCTCCAACCCTCGATTCGAACCGGAAAACCTCGCAACAAATCTCGTGCCCGTCGAAACTCTCAAGGCCATCGCCGCAAGCAAGGGATGCCGATCGGGGCAATTAGCCCTTGCCTGGCTTCTGCTGCAACCGTTCGACATCGTTCCGATCCCCGGAACGAAACGTGCCGTTTATGTTGAGGAAAACCTGGCCGCGACCAATGTCGCCCTTAGCCCGGACGAAATCACCTATATCAGCAGCCTCTTCGCGCCGGAACGGATAGTCGGGCAGCGCTACGCTCCTGTCCATGCCGTGCATGTCGGGAACAAGAAATAATCGCGCGCGTGATCCCGACAGAGCACAGGGATGAGTTTCCTTTTTGTCCGCGCCGTAGATCGTAACTCCAGCACAGCTATACCGCTTCTAGCCCAGATCCCCTGTCGATCCAGCAAAGTCGTACTCGTTGTTTGCACTAAGCCGTCCACGGCCTAGTGTGCAAGACACGATCCAGGCCCGTCCACCGCTCCTGATCGACTTCGCGCTGCATGGCGCGCTGGATCTCCAGCTCGGTACGCGGTCCTAGCCATTCGGTCGCCAACTCGACGCCCGGTGACGCATTCCCTCGGCGATGTAGTCGCGGGAGATGATGAGGTCTTTGCCGGTGTCGTTCGTGCCGCGCAGGACGACGTGCGTATGCGGGTTGTCCTTGTTCCAGTGATCCACCGCCACCCACTCCAGCCATGTGCCCACATCGGCCTCCATCCGCGCCATCAGGTGCCGGGTATAGGTGCGCAGGTCGTCGAGCTGCTCGGCATCCTCCGGCGAGACAATGAAACAGAACTGGTGCCGATCCTCGCGCCCGCGTTCCTCGAAGGCGGCAGTGTCCACCGCGTCGGTCGCCGGGCCGTAGGCGTGACCCGGCCCACACCCTGGCGATCGACGCCTTCGCGCTCGATGTAGCGTAGGTGCGCGGCGGTCGAGCGTGGCCCGGCTTTAGCCAAATTCAACAGCCCCGGCTTGATCTTCAAACGCCGAGCATTGGCCGTTGACCGACCTTGTCAGCAGCCTTGCCGAGCTTCACCCCGGCCTTGCTGGTCTGGCGCAGCACCTTGTTGATGAAGGCGTCGCCGCGCTGCTTTGGCGTGCCAGGCCCACCAGATGCTCACTCATTTCAAGGACGTTAAAAAAGACGGTGTGCCTGTCGTGAGCGGCATTAAGGAGAGCACGCTCCTCTATTGGGCTGAATTGAGTTAAAGAACCCACGTGATTCTTTATGCGGTCGATTTGAAAACAGAAAAAATATACGTGTCTCTTCCTGTTTTTTGGCAAGCCATATCGTTAATTAATGGCGATGGAAAAACTAAAAGTATTGAGTTTTTGCTGGAGCTTGCGAAGGGAAGGTGCAGTGATAAGAGATCGCATGCCAGAGATTTTTACGCTGGCTATGGCTGTAATTCCGTCGTTGCCAGATATTATGTGTTCTCACAAAGCCTCGTTGCGGTATCTGAAATTATTCTTAAGTCTTTATGTGAATGTTTTTCATTCTGATGGGCATATGGAAGTACGTGACCAAGATGTATTGAAAACATTTTTAGATACGTGTCAGATTGTGTTGGGAACTCAAAAATTTGAAACGTCGGATTTGTCGAAAGCCGATGGAGAAAATTTATACTCGTTTGACTATTGGGTCCTTAAGGAGAGGGAGTGAGGGTTTGATAGCGGCGAGGTGCTAAACTATAATGCTCAAATTCCCCTAAAGGTTTTAATGTCGGCGCTCATAAAAAATTGACAGATCTGCGGGTGAGAGTGTTTAAAAGTAAGTACAACTGGAAGTATAAGGATCGTCCTTATTTATAGCTTGTCTATGAAACGTCTCTCCCCTCCGACACTAGTCATGACATGATCATGGAGTGGGGTTATAACGCTGACAGAATTCGCCATCAGGAATTGGACTTTTATTTGAAGTAATGGATGTAGCTGAACTTAAGAAGGCGGGTCTTGAGGTCTGAGTGGTGATCTGATGTTGATCATATAATCATCAGCGCTATTCTCACGTTGGTAAGATCTTAGTGCCGGAGGGGCGGGCGCGCCTGGACTCCATTGTCCGCTCGGTAGACGCGATCAAGTCGACTCAACTCGGCAGAGCGAATGCAAACAAGTAGTCAGGACGCAACGCAAATGGGTGGTCCAATAGAGTGCAATTTGGTTTCGCATCACGGCCCGTATCGATAACGAAGGGAGCACGCCAACGCTGTTTCCACCTCCTTGCGTGGACAGAATAGGCCCAGGCGGAAAACGATTAAACGACATCGCGGCAGCTTTTAGGGCGATAGCGGCATCCCGGCAATTCCAAGTTTACCGGACTCTCGAAACAGCTAGTCCCAAGCGAGCTGTCACCCAGTCCGAAATCAGCGCTTTTTCAGAGCATGTGGCGCTGGGCGCACTGAGTTGAAGCACGCGGTCTTACGGACTCAACCAAACAAAATGCTGTCGAGTGTAGAATCTCCTTCGATCAGTGCAAATGGTTAGGCTGCTTACGACTTGGCTTGGTATTTGCTGTCAATTCGCCATCCGAATGTCGCGGTTGGAGAGGCAAATGTCGCTTTCAAGTAAGGTCATGCAGTTATGTTCTAGCGAGAAGCACTGGTTACCCTGGTTCGGCAAGACTGGAAAAATTGCGATGGGTTGGTCATGCCGCCTCAACCAGTCGGCTTACCCGGTGATCGAACAAACCTTTGAAGCCATTGCGCAAACTCGTGCGCAGTTGCTACACAACTGGACGCGCGAGCAATGGGAACACCTCGCTGAACTGGCGGAAAATCTCGGCCGGGATTTTGCTCATATCGACAATGGTTCGCTGATGGAAAAGCTCAGCCAGGCCGAAGATTTTTCCGAGTTGTTTGTCGTTGGCGTCGACGGCGTCGTCATCGCCTCCACCTGGAGCGGACGCGGTAGAAATCAGCTTGAGAAACCCCGTGCCTTAGCCGAAGGGTTGAAGGCGCCGTTTCTTCACGGTCCTTACCGCGATCCATTGACCTTGCAAATCGGTCCATCGACCTCACGCTTTCACGATGAAGTCACGTTGATGTTCTATCAACCTTTGAAGGTGGATGGAAAAGTCCTTGGTTGCCTCTGCGGACGCGTGCCAAACGATGTGTTGGGCGATCTTATCCAGCGCGAGGCCGGGCACATCTATTCCGAATCGGGCGATAACTATTTGTTCATGGCGCAATCACGCTTTGATCCGGCGATCGCACCGGGCACCGCATTGTCACGTTCACGTTTCGAGGACGGTACGTTTACCCACGGCGAGAATCTGAAAAATGGTGTGCACACGCCCTATAAGACTGTGCAGATTCAACGGCACACCGAGCTGGAACTGCGCTTCACTGACCCGGCGACCCAGGAGTTGCACCCAGGTGTGCGCGAAACCATCCGCATGGGTTCCAATCTGTTCGTGACCTATCCCGGTTATTCGGACTATCGGCACATTCCGGTGGTCGGCAAGGGGGTTACGTTCCAGCTGCCAGGATCACCTGATCGCTGGGGAATGATGTGTGAGGCCGATCTGGAGGAGGTTTACCGCCGACGCTCACTCAGCTATGGCTTGATGAAACCTTATCTCGCAACCATGACAGGGCTCTTTGCCTGCAATTACACGGTCCAGCATTACAGCGGCCTGGCACAGGGGATGATCGACGCCGTCGAGGTTCTGGGCATGGTCGGCGCCACGGTGCTGTTCAGCCTGTTGGGGCCTAAACGGCTTGCGACAAGGTTGAGCGAGATGACGGGGGTGATCAGGACCATCGCCGAGGGCGAGGGCAACCTTCGTCAACGTCTGGACACCACACGAATGGCCAACGATGAGACCGGTGACATGGGGCGCTGGATCAACAGCTTCATTGATAATCTGGACTCGGTTGTCGGGCAAGTGGTGAAGGCCAGTCGCACGGTCGGTGCGACCAACCAGATGATGCTGGGCCGCAGCCAGGAAGCTGGCGTGACTTCGGCTGAGGTAGCCGAAGCGGTGCATCACATGATGATTATCGTTGAGGACCAATTGGGCGAAATCCAGCAAGCCTCTGCTAGCGCCGAGCAAATGAAGCAGGCAATGGACGAAGTCGTCACCCGTGCCCGTGAGCAGTTTCTCGCTGTGCAGGCAGGCACCCAGTCGATTCGGGATGTGGTCGAGCGCTCTTCTTCCAGCGTGCAGTTGCTCGACAGCCGTATGACGCAGATCGGCAACATTACCGGCCTGATCAGCGACATCACCAACCAGACCAATCTGCTGGCACTCAATGCCGCCATCGAGGCCGCGCGCGCGGGTGAACATGGGCGAGGTTTTGCGGTGGTTGCCGATGAGGTGCGCAGTCTCGCCTCACGCACCTCTCGGGCTGCCGACGATATTCGGCAGATGGTCGAGGGCTTGCAGAACGAAACGCAAACCGCCGTCAGCTTCATGAAGGAAGGCGTCAAGGACGTCGATAACAGCCTGCGCCTGGCCGAAGATGCCTCCTCGGAAAACGTACAATTGCACCAAGCGGTGGAAAGTATGTTTGCGATTATTCAGCAGCTCAACAAACGCAGCCTCGATTACGGCAAGACGATCAAACAGGTCGACCAGTCTTCCGCAGAAATGCGTCAGACGGTGGTGGTGTTGCAAGGCAGTGCCGAGACCGTGAGGCTCAATGCCAATAAACTGCAAAAACTAGTGGGGCAGTTTGAGGTGAGCAGCAACAGTAATGGAAGGGTGGCGGCTGCTTGAGAAGGCAGATGAGGGCGGGCTAATTATGGAAGTAGCCCGCAACAAGTTCTTTTTTTGTAAATGATCTGAGACTTATACTCCGACGTCGAGCTGCAGCCTCCACTCCAACAATTCGTCACTTAATAGATTCGGTGGCAGGGCGCGAACGATACCGCGCAACAGATGGTGACGAAGACCATTGGACAATGCGACGGCACGAATAATTGGGATCGTTTTGCGGCCAGGCGTAGGGCGGCTAGGAGTGCCTGTATCGCATCAACCCCTACCCATTCGCGATGTAGATAAACGCGGATATCCACTGGACGGGATTTCACATAGCTGCCCAAGAAATCTACAACCAAGTGCGTCAGGCTTTCAACGCCCAATGTCGCAGCGGCAAGTTGCCAAATTTTACCTTCTTGGGGAACTGTGATCGCCAAACACCTCTCGCTTAGTTATGGATTAGGTGAGAGTGTTGATAGTCTCCATAGATTCGCTTAGATGCTCAAATCTTCGAGATGTGACGCGAGTGCTTTTTTGGGGTCAGGTGATGCATCACGTAAACGTGCGTTTACACGAGGGTCACCCGACGTTGGCTTAAATTCTTCGGCATGACGAGGGAGGGCTTCGCAATGGGGATTGATTGTCAAAACCCATCATGAGCGTAGAAGGAAGTGAGCGCATTAACACACATATCCTTGGCTGATTTTTTCAAGCTCCGCCTTTACGAGTTCGTATCCCCCTCTATTTTGAATGGCTTGCAGTGGTGTGTTATCGCCGAAGGCGACTTTCGGCTGATTTAACCAGGCGTTAGCCTTATTTTCGTTGCCGAAGACCCGCTCGGCTTGACGCTGAATTGACTCAACAGAATCCATTGTTTGCACTCGCAGGTTTGCTGGCGTGTGTGCCGTTTAGCCTACAGTTGTGGTAGGCGTCGGGCGTTGGAACAGTAGCTACGAAACGCTTTGATGCCTCGCTCAATGTTCATCGAGAGCAAAGAAACGAACACGAGCCAAGTCTGGTTGTTCAATCTACTGAAACTTCTGTGGTTGAAGCTGTTTTCCCCACAATCATACGCTACGAAAATAATAAAAAAGCAACCATTAGGGGAAAAGCTGAGCCGTCCCAGGGAAACCGCGATTCTCGCCGCTGTCATGGATGCCGGGGGTGGTAATGCTGATGGGCGTGGGTGACTAGCCGATCCAGTTCTAGCTGACCTTCGCTGCGATCTGCCGATCTTATTGAACACTGTGCTCGAGGCGCGCCTGTACATCGGGATTTAGTGGATCGTCCTGGTGCCGTGCGAAATGCTCAGGGGCAATGCGGGGTTGGGTGTTTCATTGTGAGTACCCGGGACCGGTTGACGTATTCGTTGTGATGGCGATGGTGTTGTTGATTGGCGTGCAGGAGGGGGGGCGCTGGATTCGTTTGCGCGCGGGCTGCATCGCTGGTGGGCGTTTGCCTGATCTTCAAAATATTGAGCGCGTTTTAGGCCTTGCCACTACGTAGGTACTCGCATGTTAACAAAAACCGGCTGGCGCCCGTTGCCTGCTGCCTGCCGATACTGATGGAAGTTTTGGTATTACTGGCTCTCTGGTCGGAAAGTGACAGCCGTATCCATCACTGCATCGTTCAGACAGCCACGCTTTGAAAATAGCAGAATAGGCGATTGAACGGCGTTTCGGTAATATGGGAGGACAATGGCATTGTAGTGGCGCGCGTCTGCTTGAGGTGTGTCGTCCATGACCATCTACATATCGTAACTGCAAAACAAAACGCCGCGCATTTGCGGTATGGGTTTTCTAAAGGACTGTGGGGTCGATTGTGGTGACGAAAGCTGAGTTTATTGAGTTTGTTTCGGAAAAAGTGGCAGTTCAGTGGGGCGAGGAGCAACGGCCATTGCTGCTCAGCAACATACCGACGCTATGGCGCGCTGAGAAACATGTCTCCTACAAGGAAATTGTAGGCGAGGTATCGTTGAAACGCTTTCTCGCCGAGGCAGCACGTGACGATGGCGTTGGCTTTAAAGTCGTCGCAAACCCAAGCGTACTCGCATTGGTGGGCCTTATTCCCAAGCATGAAACGTTTGAATTCAGTCGTGGAGCACCTGCTCCTAAAGCGGTTACTGCTCAGCGTCCGACCGATGTCGTTGATTCGAATGAAAAGGTGGTAAGGGATTTCCTTGCATTGGTAGCCAAGCTTCCATCGGAAGATATAAAGAAAGTAATCATCCCTGTGGAAATTCTGACTCAATTGATGTTCGAAAAATGAGCATCAGGGTCTACTACGTCTCTCGAAGACCCGAGCTTCGGGAGTTCATATCCTCGCACCCCGACGTTGTGAATGACTACGAGTACATGACCAAGAATGGCATCAAATGCGAAGTCATCGCCAAACGTGAGGATGAGCTTAGGGCGCTGGTGATGGGCGAGTTGCTTCATGATAGGGGGAGGCTTGAAGGATGCATTCTTTTACTAGAACAAGGTCTGGAGGCGGTGGTCAGCCGGCAGATGAAAATTGTGGCGTTCACTTGCGTTTTTGAGTTATCTCCAAGTCAGATCGCTAGCCCCCAGAATGTTGTAGCACGGGATGTGGTGAAGGCCGTTAAATTTTTCCGATCAGTAAAAAGCGCGGTACAAGCAGATCAGGGGGTATGGCGGCTGCCGGTTAACAACTTTCATTCTCAGCTTTTTGCTGATTTCGTGAATGGCATGATCCAAGGGTTTAATGTCAAAGATGCGAATGAGATGCTTAACTTCATCCAGGCTCAAATGCAGCTGATGCGCAAGCGGCTGGTACGACCTCGTCGTCAGACAAACTACCCGAATAAATATTGTGTCGACGATTCGAAGCGGTTCTTCGATCTAGGTCATGAGGTGCATTCTAAAGTCGATACAGCAAGTCCACACGTTGAGATGTGCACCGCTCTAAATAGCTTCAGATTTGGTGTCAAACTCAGCGAGGAGCATCACTACAACGTTTCAATGGGGGAGGGAGATGACACTTGGGTGGAAGGCGCATTTCTCGATTGCCACGGAGGTCATCATCAAGTTAGGCGAGGAGAGGGGAGAACACATTTAAATATGTTCTCCAATGACTTCTTCTAAAGTTTAGTTTTATATGGAGTATTAAATCCTTGCGGTTTAATACCCCATATAAATTTGTTCTTTCTAAATCACAAATCAGGCAGCTTCTCCGAATTGTTGCTCTCTCCACAACTTACGAAGTGGTTGGCACTCTCCAGATGGCCGTCCATGACAATCGTCTTCTCTACGGTGCAAGGTTACTGTGTTAGTAAGAGGTAGAGAAAACTAATGTATTTAGTCCCTTTATGATAAGGGGAATCGACCCCTATGTCAATATATGGGAAATGTTCGGGCCTCATGGCCATTGAGGTGCGTGGACAATCTGGGCTTTCACCCTGCTACACAATCATCCAGGCAAATCACGGGCATTGACTCCTATGGACACGCAATAGCGACGATTTGCTGAGAAACCGTTGGCGGTATCATGTCTCATCCTGCCAACCGTGCGGGGCGGCGAATCCTTCAGAGGAGGTGCGCACCTCAAGCAGTTTATCGGTCTTGCACCTGAGCAAACCTCGCTGAGATCATCAATGGGTCATGAGTGTTCCAAAAACAAAGTAATCGCCTGGGAAGCAGCCATGAGAACTCCCCCTGCAACCAATGCTGCACGGTAGGTCGGTTTTACACGCAGTGTTAGTCCTTTGCGCTTAGATTCCTGACGTAGCCGACGTAGATGCCAGCGCTGAGTGATCCGCGTAAGGGGGGCTAACGTTCCCAGCACCTTAAAAGATATTGCGATGACCCACAGCTTGAAGCCGAGACTTATCGGACCTTCGTGGTCTGTCGTGCCATAAAACACATCTGACGCAGTGAGACCGGCGACAATTGTCATTGCAGCTAGCAGTAGCCAAAGCAGTCCCATTGCCCGTTCAGATGCCAAAGCAGGGTATTCCCAAGGATTTAGCGTGTTTAGCGACATGTTTTCTCCAGAAGAGCTCGATTAATGGTGCCACCCGCTCATCTTGGACGTTAGCCATTATCCTGCAAGCCAAATCAAGGCCTGTTTTTTTGGACTCTTCCGGTCGTATAGAGGGAATGACGAAATTCCGATGAATCCCATCAGGGTCAACGCGTCAGGCTGTGATCCAGCATCGCGGTCACTAGGTTCACAACAGGAAGGGAATGCTTATAGTTTGCAATGATCCGCTCAAATTGACGAAGAATTTTCTCCCCATTTACCTCTTCTTCGCGTAACACAGTTTTATAGAGGACATCAAAACCGGTTGTCGCAACGGTGTATCGACCGTTGTCCAACCGACTCATGTCTCCGAACATTGAAAGGAGAGCTAAATAGCATTTCCCGCCAACCGTTACGGCAAGTGGCGTCAAGCAGGCGGCTTTGAACGGCTCATGAGCCTCGTCGAATCTGAAATTAAGATGTGCCCCAGCCGCGCTGCTCAAGAAAGCCCAGAGTCCCCTGATCTCTCGATGACTGCGCATCAGCTCTGTCACAGACACCATCAACAGTCCCCGATCCCCGAAATAGCTTTTAATTTTGAGCAGCAAATCGGCGGTTTCTAGTGCTGGCAAATAGCTGGGTAAGCCTATGCCGTTTTTGACGGTGACGGAGCTTTGTTTGCCTTGGAAATCCATGTCTATAGAGAGGTTTTTGGGCGAATGCAGCAAGCAAACAATCTGGAAGAAATTAGAAAGCTCATCCAGATTTGCGGGCAAGTCCGGATCAATCGTCGAGGTGAACTGAGCGCTTGAGCCGTTCTCATTCATTAGCCAGTCGAAGGGACCGCAGTCGAATCTCAAGATTTTCAGATGCTCGGGAAGCCAAGCATGCATTGGGCTGGCGTAGGCGGAAGCGTTCACTTGCGCGCTCGCGCCGGTAGAGAGGTCTCGGAAGGTCAGCGTGCCACGAGCAGTTGGCGCAGCCGGTGTAATCTCCATTACCCCTGTAGATAATTCTCGACCACTACCAGGGTCTACCTGGCCAAACCTTCGTGTGGAAAACTGCAAATTCTGCAATTGAACAGATCCGCCCATTCCTAGGCTAGCGTTCACTAATGCGGTTAGATTTTCCATGCCCTCAAGCTGGAAATGCATCACGTGACCGCCATCCTCAAAGCCAACAGTTTTCAAAAAGGTCAGCTTCTTGTCAGTGTATTCAGCTGATGAGCGTCCGACCGCACGAAGGACTTCTGACTTGAATGTGCTGGGTTCACTGAGCCTCATTTCGCGGCCTAGCCCGAAATCAATGCGTAGGGTGAGCTTGTGCAGTTTTTCTGCTTTACCCGCGATGATATGAGTGTTCACCCTCTCCAAAATTTCACGAATCAGAGATTCATCTACGTGACGTATGAATGCCCTTGGGGAGTACAGCCCCTGAGAAAAATCCATCAGGACATAGAAGGAGGGAAGTGGGCTGGTGGCCATTTTTCTCAGGTTGGACAGGGTGACATCGACTTTCAATGAAGTGGTGCGGGTGGACTTTACTTGGACTTTACCTGCAATGATGGGCTCATGGAGCGTTAGCTGTGTAAGCTCGCTCGTTTCCTGTTCGACCTCGACGAAAACGTCCCATCCGTGTTTGTCAGCATTGCTTTTGTTTGCGGTCACTCCATCGACGGAGCAAAAAGCCATGAAAAAGTGCTCACCACCTGCTCCGATATCGCCCATACATTCCTCTAACTTCTGATCTGTTCACTGATTGGCGGAAGCTCATCACCTCTCGCGGCGGCGCGTGACTTAGCTTGCTTACGTGAGTTCCTTGCTTACGAAGACAACGCTTGAGAGTGAAGTTGCGACGCATAATCCCCCTCTTAAGAATACTGGATGTTCAGCCAAGAATGCTGGGCACCAGCTATGGACTATCCGCTTTTTGAAATGATGTGATGTGTTTGAGAGATCGATTTCAGTAGTGATGGAAGCGAGGGAGGGTGATCCGCTGGTGCGGTGCTAATCACTAGGTTGTTCCGCGGGAAGCGGCGGGAGAGCAGTATGTCGGGAATGGATAGGGTCTAAGCGTAGCCCGCAGCTTTAGCGTTCGGCGTTGACCGATGCCCGAGGAGACAGCCCGCTCCTGGATCGTCCTTTGAAATGCCAGCGATACGAGGGGCGCGGGCAGTGTCAAAGGCGTGCATTGATCCATTCCCAGACAATCTTGCTAAGCCAGCCCTGATGCTCCCCGTTGTTCAACTTAGTGACGAAAATGCGGTCATTGGCATCCAGTCTGGCGCGAAGGTCGTCAGATATCTGGTTCGCCGTAGCGGTGCTGCTAACCCATCGAACCGTTTCAAGGCCCGGATCGCTTACGTTTGGATAGCGATCCAAATGCTGAATGAAGGCCTGTCGAGCTTGAGCGTAATTACCGCGCTCTTTGTTGATGTTCCAGGTCACCATAAAGACAGCCATTGATTGCTCCTTGTTGAATCGAGGGTGGCGTGACCGAGATTAAGCGAAGGCGAAACGAGAGTCCACTTTGTGTGCATACACTCGCTATTCATTAATTTTGATGGAAAAAATGCGACTGATGCAGGGAACGCTTGCGCGAAGCACCGTTTGAGAATCCTCAAGCCAAGCTCTGTTGACTTGGCGCACGCAATCCCCGCCCCGAACCCTTGCGCTAGATTTGCGAAAGCCAAGGGCGCTGCGATTCCTAACCTGCCATCTGCTCCTCTTCGTCGATTGATTCAATTTCCTCGTTGGCTAAAACATCTTCGGGCATTTTTAGACCGTTCATAAAATCTCTGACCGTTTGAGCAGGTGATGTGACGAGGTCAAATGAGCGCCCCTTGTGAAGCAGCATGATGAGGCGTGCCATATCGACGTAATATTTATAGGTGGTCTGGACATCGTCGTGACCCATCTGCGCAGTAAGGACTTGCGCGGTCGCAAGATACAAGGCATCCAGCGATTCCGTCAGTAGCCTGTCACCAAAAGTCGCAATGATGTGTTGCGTTGGCCACCAATGACGGCTCTGATAAAATGCCAAGTGCGCCCGGAACTCGGGATGAGTTTTGATGATTTTGTTTTTTGTATAGTTCGTACGGGACGCAATCATGTTTTCATCGATTGGCTCTCCCTTTTTGTTCAGGAACAAGACGCCCGGTGGGCAGGCATGTCCATACCGTTCTTTGTAGAGCAGTTTTCTGGTGGTGTAATAAGGGATAATGTAATTTTCTTCAAGGGACTTTAAATCTGCCATATGGATGGTGATTTCACGGTCTTTGTTTCCCTTGCTCTTATACACGGTATAAGATGTTGTTATCCGATGTTTGTCCATTTCTGAATAGGGCGAGATATGTTTGTTGTCTTTATTGCCGATATAAGGAAACTTTACCAAGTCCATCGGGCGCATCGCAGTGCCAAGTGCCAAGTTGAACATGGCCGCATAGACAGGGTCGGAATAGTTTTCAAGTAGGAGTTTTATTTCAGGATCAGTGATTAGGAAGTTAGATCTTTTTTGGCGATTTTTTTTGTCCAAGACACGAATGTTGCTCGCATCAATCTTGCTCCTGGCCATAAGTTGCACATAGTTGAGCATGCGCCTACTACGAAAATTTGCACGCCATGTTTTCAAGGTGATATGGACGTTGGTCAGATAGCCACGGTCATTGAGCCACTTGAAATACACCAGCAAAATTTTGGCATCCTCATAAATGGTCTCTGACGAAGGGCGGAGTGATTGTGCTTCTACACGATCAATTTGACGCTGGACTTGCCAAAGCTTGATGTCTCTATTGTCAGCCAACACGTGATACAGGCCCAGTGCTTTGTTCTTCATTTTTTCCTGAGTGGATAAAAAGCGATAAAACATGGAAATGATACTGGCATAGCGCTTTGACGTTTTTATAGAGGCACGCGTTTCTGAATGCAAAAATATATTAGGGTGCGAGAGCAAGATGTTTTTTCCGTCTTGCCCTGCAATGAGGATGCAATGCGAGACATCCATCAATACCTCAGCACTGTTGTAAGTGATCTCTTTTGATTTTATCGTCAGCATTATGGATTATCCGTGTGCAAGGCCCGATTGAATTAACTGCCAGGATTTATTTTAAAGAAGTTAACTTCATCAAATCCCCATGCGATGGCAGGCTGGTCGGCGTTGTCCGCGCCTTTGACCTCCTCGGGTGGCAGTAATGATTTGTAGATTCCAAGTCTTTGTAGCTTTTTTTCACTTTCCGAGCCGGAAAAGTGTGGAATGTAAATGCTTGTTTTGAATGTGTTTGGAATATGCCTTGTAAAAGCAATAATCTCACTGCGACTGAACAGCGGCAGTCTGACGATCAGGCTGACTTCCTTTGGTAGGCTTATGTACTGATCGGCAAATGATTTGAATCGTGAGATGTACCGGTCGGAGAAGAAAATAACACGGACGCCTGATGTGTTTGCATATTTACTCAACTTGTCGCGAATTTTTCTTAGCTCGACATTTTTCTGATCCTCGAACGTGTCGAAGTTTTTCCCGCGTTGATAGTCAATGCAAAGCGCTTCAATATCCAAGTCGAATACAAGCTTAGTGTTCTTCGATGACTCGGTTTCTTTTGCAAACGACGAGTTGGCGTCCACACCCAAGGCTAACTTGAGTTCCAACCTTTGAATCTGGCTCAGCAAGTCGGCATTGTGAAGTGTCTGTCTCTCGAGCGAGATGCGTATTTGGTCACTTTCCAATAGCACAATATCGCTGTTCATGAGCGAGGTGATGTGCCTGTCCAATTCCTTCTGAAGCGTCTTCTCGTGTTCAGCCTTAAGACGTTCAATTTGCTCGGTATACTTGGCCTCAACCTCGTTGACGGCTGTCTTGGTCTGCACTTGTGACCGGAGTTCGTTACCGTTGACCAGATCGGCGACATCACGCTTGCCGGCGATGTACGGTTTTAGATCGCCGTAGTAACGGTCAAGTGCCTGGCGGCTGATGCCAGCCCGGTCTGCCACATCCTTGAGCTTAAGCTTTGAACGGTTTCCGGAAAGGTGATGTTCCACAATGATCTCGATCAAGAGCTTGCGGCGCTGGGCGCCGCTGCCTTGTTCAAGCGTGTCTGGATGTACGCCAGTTTGAGTGGTCTGCTGCTCAGACATTGCGCGCCTCGATCAACTGAGGACTGGAGTGGCCAGCAGCGTTAAGGTTATTTAGGTGAATTTGTGTTGCCTGAATCCTGCGCTGCAGTTCGCGTTCCGCCGTAGAACTCAACTTGCCGGTCGAGTTTTCCAGAACGGTTGTATAAAACGTAACGTTGTCGCTCAGCGCTTGTTTGGCAGAGGCCAAGACAACGATTTTTTTGCAATCCATCTGGCAATTAGAGGGATCGGGCATGATCAACTCACCTTCCACATGCTTACCATGCAAACAAGGGGGCAGGGTTTCGCGGGTGAAATGCTCCCCAGTCAAGCAGTAGGTACCGACTGCAGTTCGGCGGATGAAAATGGGCTCGCCGGCGGAAAGCAGATGGCTGATATAGGCCATCAGCGACACCTTGAGCTGCTTGCCGCTGAATTCATCGGGACGCTTCAGGATTTGCTGATAGATACGCTTGGCTGCGTCACCCGAATGAGCGCCGAATCGGATTCCCGCGACGATTTCATGAAATTCCCTGGTGTAGTTTTGCTCAATGGCAATTGCAACACTGCGAACCATCAACGGATTGCGCGCGATGTAGCGCATGGTCATCGCGTAGCTCTTATGCCCAAAGAGCGCGCGGATGATATCGATGTTCCGTTCATCCCGATTGATCAGGATTTCTGCGATGGTTTTGCGAAAGCGATGGCAATGCAAGCGATCAATAGGCAGTTCGTTTTTCAGTTGAATGATGATGTAATTGATCAGCGCAGGGGTCGCTTTCTTCACGGTCTTGTTGGATTTCTGCGCCTGGAACAAAAAGCCTTGTTTGACAAACGGCTCAATACTTCGCAGGTCCTGGTATTGCATGACCAAGTCGCCGATAAATTTGGGGATCGGCAGTCTGTCATCTTCACCGTGCGTTGGACTGGCAGCCGTTTTCCAGCGGGTAATTTTGAGCCAGTAATCACCATTGCCATCAATTTCAAAATCCGCGAAGCTCATCACCGCGAGCTCCGATTTCCTGGCCCCTGTCACCAACGCCAGCAGAATGAAAATCGCGTTACGAATGCCATCGAGCACATCGGCGTAACCTTCGATCCAGGTGTACGAGTAGTAATCGACACCTTCCTTGGCAAATTTGCGAATGCTGGGGCGCATCACGGTCTTTTCTTTGACTGTGATGGTCATGAGTTGCTCTAGCTCTTCAAATCGCTCTCGACGAGTGACGAGCTTGTCTGCCAGATGAATGAATTTGCTTTCTACCAGGTAGTCCTTGAGCTTCTTCAGTTCTGGCATGACCCCCTCAACCCAAAACATTGAGTAGTCGATCAGAATCTCAAGGTCCTCTTCGGAATAGGAGACCCAGCTATCCAAGGTGCCCTGGAAGCGCGATTTCACTACCTCCTGACGCCGCTCCGGGATGTCGATTTTTTCAAGAGCGATATCCAATCGAAGCTCTTCAGGGATCAGTTGGTGCTCCGAGAGGTTGATCCAGAGCCTGATCAGCTTGAACAGCGCAAAATAATGGTGTTTGGCCTCACTTTCTTTGGCGGCCTCAAATGCCCGGAGGATCAATGGCAAAGAGATCATTCGAAGATGATGAGGCTCGGCGGTCAGCCTGTTGGCCGAAAAAATGTACTGTTCCAGGATCTTGTATTCGTTGCCCCATGATTTTGTCGTCGAGTACGAACGGATGTAGCTGAAGGGCGAGAATTCTGGGATCACGTGATAGATGAGTGCGCGTTTCAGCTCATTCGATCCGGGTACCTTGCGATCAAAACGCACATTGTTTGGAAAGCTATGTTTGCCATGTGGGAAATACCAGATGGCGTCTCTATAGTTCGAGCCTTTGGCGACAGGAAATTTGCCGCCTGTGACTACCAATTTGCTCCCCAAGGTCACTGAAGGCGTGGCAACGGGGGACTTGAATTCCTCCTGCAAAGCTTCCAACTCCTCAAGCTCGGACTCTGAGTAGTCGGCTTCCATTTCCTGGAGCAGGTGCTCTGCCTCGGATTCACTTTCCTCTCCATCATCAGTGTCTTCTTTCTGGGACGTGTTCTTGTCCTCTTCCTGGTCAACCTCATCACCGATGAAGTCGTCAGTATCATGGGTGGACGGTGCAAATCCGTTCAGAGGATCAATATCGGAGAGGTTTTCAGCCGTTTCAATGGTTTCGAAAGCTGAGGTTGTATTAACGTTAGACATTGTATTCCTCACTCTCGAAAATGATTTCCAGGATGTTCAGGTCTCGTGGCAAGAGTGGCGACTCCCGGCGGCGGTATCGTGCTGCGGTCGTAATCTCGTTCTCATCTCCCCACTCATCCAGAATGAACTGAAGAACCTCCAGCTCTTTGCTCAGCCGTGAGCTGAAGCCCGATTCCTCGGCATCGCCCAACAACTCTTCCAGGTGTGACGCGCGCTCCATCAGGAATGGGAGTGAGTCTTCAAACACACGAAATTGGCTGCAAAAAATGCATTCTTTGATGGCAAAACATTTGCGGCCCGTGCTTACGATGATGTCCGAGCCCACCCAGTCGGGTTTCGTTTGGTTGGCACACCCCCACAGCGCTCGCGGTTTACCCGGGATGTGAAAGATCTTGAGGTTCGCCGAAGCCTCTGCCTGAGCCTGTTTGCCCAAGAGTCCTTTAAACTGCCGTGTGCGTAGCAGTTTGACCACTTCTTCCAGTTCCGAGCGCAACCGTTTCAAACGCTCATAGTGAGCGGCGCTTGAACTGTCATAGAAGATGTCAGTGGTCTCTCGGTCTTTATGCCCCATCGTCATGGAGAGCAAGGTGATTGGATGGTGCTTTTTCTTGTAGAGAAGCCAGGTAGGTCTGAAGCGTCGCGTAAGTTCGATTGCCGAGGTCAGTCGCTTGCCGTCATCGATGACCTCGTACTGTTTGAGGAACTGTTGAACACCCACCGGGAAGGTCTTGGGGTGTGCAATTGAAGTGTGACGTCCACCCTTGACCCATTCACCCCACGGCCGGATGAATAGAAACATCGGATTCATTCTCTCTTCCGGCGCAAGAACAGAAATGACGTCGAATGGGTAATCGGCGAGTGGGCTTGAGAGCTCGATGGCCAGTTGGATGAGGTTATAGAAGCTGAACGGATCATCATTGCGGGTAGGCATGTTGATCCGTTTTGGGGCATCGAAGGGTTTACCTGCGCCCTGGGAACGATGCTTTTCCGAAAAGACGACTTTGATCGCTTCCTCGATAGTCCCCGTTAGCAGGTGCTCGAAATTGTCTTGGTCGAGCGCCAAAGCGGTTTCTTTGTTCCATCCAGACTGAAACATCATGAACATAAGGACTGCTGTCATGTCCGTGATGATCGGGTAATAAAGCCCTAGCACTTCGTCGAACTTGAGGAGTTGCGCTCCATTGGTGCTTCTATTTGCCCACGTCAGTCGGTGCAACAAAATCGCGATGATGTCGTCGCAATCTTCGGGGACAGTGGTCACTGTGGCCTGGCGATATTTGTTGTAAAGCTCGTCTGAGCTGAACTTGAACGGGAAATCATGGACGATGAACGTCTTTACGATCCGAGCGTAATCGACCTTCCAGTTAGCAAAACCCTTGCCTTCTACTGAGGCTTCTTCCTGTTCTTTTTGTTCTTGTTGCGCTTCTTGATCTTCTTGTGTTTTTTGGGGGGCTCCAGCGTTGGGGTTGTCGCGATGGTAGATTTCGATGAATTTGCTGATACCCTCTGCGTCATCAGTCAGCGCCTTGATTTCCGGATCAAGGCATTTTCTGAAACGACTGTGATAGCTTTCCTTTTTAGCTCTTTTCTTCTTTTTGAACTCATTCTTTTGCCATTTGAACAGCCATTCCTTGGTTGGCGTTGGACGTACTTCCTCCATAACCGTTGCGGCATCGTAGGGTTCGGCTTTTTCTACTTGTGCGCGAAACATGAGCTTTTTAAACACCGCGATAATGTGCGTGGTGATGGCCAGCTCAAAAGATTCAAACCCGTCAGAATTCAGCGGCGGTGTTCCGTTTTTTCTATCCATCGCCACGATCGGGAGCGCAATGAGTGGAAGTTTCCCGGTATCCTTGGGAACCACCGTCATGGCTGCTTTCAATTTCTCGGCGCACGCGACCGGGATATTTTTGTCACGTATATAATTAACGAAGCCACTAAATACTTCCGCGTTGATGTCGGTGTACTTTTTTATTTGCAAAGGCTCAGGATTGGCGAGGTTGTGCATCGCCATGTAATCAAGAAAATGCTCAATTCCGGATCGGAGTAAGTATCCATTCGGATGAGTGCGATCGGGAGCATAAAGCAGGAACAACCAATGCAACGACCTGCAAACATTGGTGGCCGGAATGTAGTTCGGGCTCATCAAGTAACGGCAATCGATACGCATTCCGTTAATCGATTCAACTTCGGTAATGCTATGGTCAAAGGCAGTCATTTAAACACCGCCTTTGTATGTTTGATTTGATTGCTTTGCTTTATGTGCCTCCCAGGCACTTTCCACCAGTGCCCTCAGGTCATCAAGGGTGCCGCTGTTCAGCAGCCGAACATCGTCGGTAGCCTGGTCGATACCTAACTCTGAGGAATGCGCATTCACCTTCTGAAGATCGGGGCGCGTGATATGCCAGATTGAACCTTGATGAGCGCGCAGGAACGACGCCTCATTCTCAAAGCGGATGTCTTTGATAATGATTGTTCGAGCGTCTTGCGTAAGTTGCCCCCTGTGCTTGAGCAGCATCACTGGGCGAGCGGCTCGTCTCTGATCGTAATCAGGGAAGAGGGTGTAGGCGTGGTGTTTCAAAAGCTCAATGGCTTCGCTTGGGGCCAGTCCCCAGTACTCATCTTTTATAGCTAAGCTGGTGGGGTTCCAGACTTGGTCGTCAGTGAAGTCGAAAAAGGCTTGGGCGGCTAAGGCGAAAGGGGCATCCGGGGAGGTAAGGTTGGCTGGGAAGGAGGCGTCCTTCACCCCCGCTGGTGGGTTGATTTCTCGGTCTGCTCTCATCAGCCAGTGGTCTGGGTTATGATTGCGCAACCATTCAGTTCCAACCGTTTGAAAGAACTCTCTTGGCGAGCGGCCCCATAGTTCAATGGCCTTCTCTTTCATGTCGTCCTGCCAAGCCTCCTCATCGGTCAAACCGAAAAGGGCTTGGCAACCAACCTTGAGAGGGTCGGCTAAAGCAAAGGCGGCTACCCCCGGGTAGGTCAGAAGCATTGATGCTACGGTGTCTTTTCCTGATCTGGCTAGGGCTGCGAGGCCAATGATTGTTCTCACGGTGGACTCCTGATTTTTTGCTCAAGCCCTCTACCTCGGGGCTTTTAAGCGCGTTTACGTTCTGTAAAAAGGATTGTATCCCTTTGACGTTTACATTCACAACAAACGGAAAACAAGATTCGACATACGCCTATCAGGGTGGCGGTCGCGGCTTGTCGCTGGAGCGCATCGCGACCCTGGAAACCTTCGTTCAGGGCGATCTGCGCCCGGACCTGACGCTGATTTTCGATCTGCCTGTCGAAGTCGGCCTGGCCCGCGCCAGCGCTCGCGGTCGTCTGGATCGCTTCGAGCTCGAAGGCCGGACCTTTTTCGATGCCGTGCGCAGTGCCTTCCTCAAGCGGGCCAAGGCGGATCCGGCGCGTTATGTGCTGGTCGATGCTGCCCAACCGTTGGCAAAAGTTCAGCAGTCTCTGGATGTCTTGCTGCCGCGCCTGCTGGAGTTGAGCCGTGGCTGAGGTCTATCCATGGCAGGAAACCCTCTGGCAGCAACTGGCCGGTCGCGCCCAGCATGCGCACGCCTACCTGCTGCATGGGCCGGCCGGGATCGGCAAGCGGGCACTGGCCGAACGCTTGATGGCCAGCTTGCTGTGCCAGCGCCCGAACGCGCTGGAGGCCTGTGGCGAATGCAAATCATGCCTGCTGCTCAAGGCTGGCAGCCACCCCGACAACTACATCCTGGAGCCGGAAGAAGCCGACAAGGCGATCAAGGTCGACCAGGTGCGCGACCTGGTCGGTTTCGTGGTGCAGACCGCGCAGTTGGGCGGGCGTAAAGTGGTGCTGATCGAGCCGGTCGAGTCGATGAACATCAACGCCGCCAATGCCCTGCTCAAAAGTCTTGAAGAGCCGTCCGGCGATACCGTTCTATTGCTGGTCAGCCATCAGCCGAGCCGCTTGTTGCCAACCATCAAGAGTCGCTGCGTGCAGCAGGCCTGTCCACTGCCGGGCGAGGCCATGAGCTTGAAGTGGCTGGCCCAGGCGTTGCCGGAGTGCTCCGAAGACGAACGCGTCGAACTGCTGACCCTGGCCGCCGGTTCGCCGCTGGCGGCGGTCAACCTCCAGGGCCAGGGCGTACGTGAACAGCGCGCGCAAGTGGTGGAAGGGGTGAAAAAACTCCTCAAGCAACAGCAGTCGCCAACGCAACTGGCCGAGGAATGGAAAAACATTCCGATGTTGCGCCTGTTCGACTGGTTCTGCGATTGGTCGAGCCTGATCCTGCGCTACCAGTTGACCCAGGACGAAGCCGGCCTTGGCCTGACCGACATGCGCAAGGTCGTGCAATACCTTGCGCAGAAAAGCGCCCAGGGCAAAGTCCTCGATATCCAGGACTGGATCCTCGCCCAGCGACAGAAAGTCCTGAGCAAGGCCAACCTCAACCCGGCCTTGCTGCTGGAGGCATTGCTGGTGCAATGGGCGTCGTTGCCTGCCCAACGATGACCGTCTGCACCTAAACTCTGAGTATTGGTACATCCGACCGTCCCACCCATTCGATACAAGTTGCAGCCCTTTATGCTCGTAGATTCCCATTGTCACCTTGATCGCCTCGACCTGACCGCTCACGACGGCTCCCTGGATGCTGCCCTGGATGCGGCCCGGCAACGTGGGGTAGGGCACTTTCTGTGTATCGGTGTCAGCGCGGACAACGCGGCCGACGTCAAAGCCCTGGCCGAACGTTATGACGACGTCGACTGCTCGGTGGGCGTGCACCCTCTGGATGTGCAGCCAGGTGCCGCGCCGGCGCTGGACTGGCTGTTGCACGAACTCAATCACCCGCGTGTGGTGGCCATTGGCGAAACAGGTCTGGACTATCACTACGAGCCGGAAGCGGCAGAGTTGCAGCAGGAGTCGTTCCGCCTGCACCTGCAGGCAGCGCAACAGACCGGCAAACCGGTGATCATCCATACCCGCGGCGCCCGCGCCGATACCTTGGGCTTGCTGCGTGAGGCGGCGTTGCCCCAGGCGGGCGTATTGCATTGCTTTACCGAAGACTGGGAGATGGCGAAGGCTGCGCTGGACATGGGCTATTACATTTCCCTGTCCGGGATTGTCACTTTTCGCAATGCCGATGCGTTGCGCGATGTGGCCAGCAAGGTGCCGGCCGACCGGTTGCTGGTGGAAACCGACTCGCCGTACCTGGCACCGATTCCCTATCGCGGCAAGCCAAACCTGCCGCAGTACGTGCGTGAAGTTGCGGAATTTCTGGCAATGTTGCGTGGTGAGCCCTACGAGCGGTTTGCCGAGCAAACCACGGCGAATTTCAAGCGCCTGTTCCCGCTGGCGCATGTGAAATCAGTTTAGGGTTCGAAGCCGCTTTCGCGAGCAGGCTCGTTCCCACAAGGTTAAATCGCAGGCAAAAAAAACCCGGGTTCTGGGGGGTGAATCCGGGTTAAGACCATTAGGAGTAAAACAATGGCACGCGGTCCGTTGGTACCAATATCGGCGTGACACTTGGGGGAGATGCCCCGCCGACAGTTCAAGTATTGATCAGGATTGCGCCTCGTCCAGTTTAGCGGCCCGGGTTTTTAAACAAATTTGGAATACGTGCGCTTCGGAAGAGTTCTCATCACCCTGTAAACGTACGCGGAATGACCAGAAAGCGCAGATATGGTCGGATGATCCGTGCATTTTTGCGTAAGTTAGGCATAATACGCGGCTTCGAATTTTGACCCCTGCAGACCTTTTCTTATGCATAAAGAACCTCGTAAGGTCCGTGAATTCCGTCGCCGCGAGCAGGAAATTCTCGATACCGCGCTCAAGCTGTTCCTCGAACAAGGTGAAGACAGTGTCACCGTCGAGATGATTGCTGATGCCGTCGGTATCGGTAAAGGCACGATCTACAAGCACTTCAAATCCAAGGCGGAAATCTATTTGCGCCTGATGCTCGACTACGAGCGCGATTTGAACGAGCTGTTGCATTCGGCCGATGTCGACAAGGACAAGGAAGCCCTGTCCCGGGCCTACTTCGAATTCCGCATGCGCGATCCACAGCGCTACCGCCTGTTCGACCGCCTTGAAGAAAAAGTGGTCAAGGGCAACCAGGTGCCGGAGATGATCGAGGAACTGCACAAGATCCGTGCCTCGAACTTCGAACGCCTGACACTGCTGATCAAGGGCCGGATCAGCGAAGGCAAGCTGGAAGACGTGCCACCTTACTTCCACTACTGCGCATCCTGGGCCCTGGTGCACGGTGCCGTCGCGCTGTATCACTCGCCGTTCTGGAGCAATGTGCTGGAAGACCAGGAAGGTTTCTTCCAGTTCCTGATGGACATCGGCGTGCGCATGGGCAACAAGCGCAAACGCGACACCGACACTTCCGGCAGCTGAGCCATTCAGTTGCCTTATTGCGCCATGATTTTGCTACTTGGCGCAGTACCGCAGGAATATACTCAGGTAGAGGACTTGCTAAAACTTGATTTCTGAGTCAAGTTTTAGCGGCCCGATATTCTTCCGCCGGAGTGACCATGATCGTTGACCGTCAAGGCAGGCGTTTTCGCAACTTGCGAATCAGTCTGACCTCAGCCTGCAATTACGCTTGTACCTACTGCGTGCCCAACGGCAAGCGGCTGGTGGCTGCGCAGGATGAATTGTCGGCCGAAGCCATGGCGCGTGGCGTGGCTTACCTGATTGAAGCGGCGGGTATCGAGCGTCTGCGCATTACCGGCGGCGAGCCGCTGGTCAGCCCGAAACTCGAAGCGTTCATGACGGCGGTCGGGCGGATGGGCCTGGAAGACATCAGCCTGACCACCAATGGTCAGTTGCTGGCGAAGAAACTGCCACTTCTGGTGAACGCCGGCATTCGGCGCCTCAACGTTTCCCTCGATACCCTCGACGCCAGTGCGTTCCGCGGCATTGCCCGGGGTGGCGACCTGGCCACCGTGCTCGACGGCATGAGCGAGGCCAGTGCGGCCGGCATGAAGATCAAGGTCAACATGGTGCCGCTGCGCGGACAGAACCTCGATCAAGTGATGCCGCTGCTCGATTACTGCCTGGAACGTGGATATGAACTGCGCTTCATCGAGCTGATGCGCATGGGCCACCTGGCAAACGACTCCAATGCCTTTCTGCAGCAGTTCGTCAGCCTTCAGCAATTGCTGAGCCTGATCGGCGAGCGCTACGAATATCTGCAAGCCGATGCACCTGTCGATGCGACGGCGGTGCGCTATGAAATTCCGGGGCACGGCTATTTCGGCGTGATCGCCAATGAAAGTGTGCCGTTCTGCCGGACCTGCTCGCGACTTCGTTTGTCTTCCACCGGATGGCTGCATGGCTGCCTGTCGTCGAGCAATCGCCATTACATCGGCGACCTGCTGGACAAGCCGCGCCATCAAGCGCTGCCGGCCTTGCAACGCCTTCTGGTGAAAGCCCTGGGTGACAAGCAGGAAGTGGCGTTCTCTGGTGGCGCGACCGTGATGAAAATCATCGGTGGCTGATCATTCCTCATCGCGAGCAGGCTCGCTCCCACATTGAAATGCAACCCTCTGTGGGAGCGAGCCTGCTCGCGATGCGATCTGAGTGTTGGTGAGCGGGAGCTGGCGCAAAAGCTGCATCCTACGGCCATTCGCCGGTTTTCCGACACCGGCCTCTGGAGGATAGGATGCGTAGCCTGGTTTTGCTGCTGGCCGTATTGGCAATTGGTGGCTGCATGAACGTCAGCGATATGGCCGAAGGGACTCGTTACCATATGAGCGATGCGGGGTTGCTCGACCACAGTGAGAGCCGTCGCGTAAACAACCTGCGCATTCAGCCGGACTCGTTCGTCTACATCGCCCAAGGCGCTTTCATGCCGCCGGGCAGCGCCGTTTACCCACGGCCCAACGTGATTGCCGAAGTCGCGTTCGATGGCTTCATCGAATACTTCCCGATGGTCCGCCGTGCCCGTACGCCGGAAGGCCTCGACCAGGCCATGGGCGAAGCCCGTGCCGCTGGTGCGCACTACCTGCTCTACACTCGGTTTGCCAAGTCTGACGACCGTATCGGCAACTCGGACGAGTGGCTGGACCAGGAAGCCCTGGATCGTCTCGGCATCGACAGCGGTATGATTCAGATCATGTTGATCGAGACCAGCACCCAGTATTTGATTGATACTGCAACCATCAAGAGTCGTGGCGGTTTACTGACGTTCCACGATAAAAAACCCGAAGACCTGATGGGCCCGCCGCTGCAACAATATGCGCGCAGCCTGCTGGGGCTCAGCGACCAGTAATCCGGAGGAGAACGCCATGAGTGGCCCGCAAAAAGCCAACGACCTGCTGGGGCAAATCCCCAAGACCAAAGGCTTGCCGCCGGTGCACCTGTGGAATCCCGATTTCTGCGGCGACATCGATATGCGCATCGCCCGGGACGGTACCTGGTATTACCTGGGCACGCCGATCGGGCGCAAGCCGATGGTCAAACTGTTCTCCACCATCATCCGCCGCGATGGCGATGATTATTTCCTGATCACTCCGGTGGAAAAGGTCGGCATCAAGGTCGACGATGCGCCGTTCGTGGCGATTGCCGTCGATGTGGAAGGCGAGGGCGAGGCGCAGGTGTTGCGCTTTACCACCAACGTCGATGAAACCACCGAGGTCGGCGCCGATCATCCCATGCGTGTGGTCATCGACCCGGTAACGCAAGAGCCGGCCCCTTACGTGCATGTGCGCAGCAATCTTGAAGCCTTGATCCATCGCAACGTGTTCTATCAGTTGGTGGAGCTGGCGGTGAGTCGCGAGATCGACGGCCAGCGCTGGCTCGGTGTATGGAGTGGCGGCGAGTTCTTCCCCATCGGTCTCGAACCCTGACGCATAAACCCTGTAGGAGCGAGCCTGCTCGCGATGACGGAGTGTCAGTCGACGACATCTGTGCCTGAACCGCAATCGCGAGCAGGCTCGCTCCTACAGTGGTTTCGGAAATTCTCGAAAGAACCAGATTGACATCCAATCGTATGATGATTAGCGTGGGCCTCCATTGCGAACGGCTTTGAGGTGTCCATGTCCAGCAGCTTTCATGCATCGACGGTTGACTGGCTGGGCTGTTGGCTCGCCACGGGGCAGGTCAAGCCGGGTGAGTCACTCAAGGTCGAAGCCGACCTCGGCGAACAACTCGGCGTGAGCCGCACGGTCATCCGTGAAGCCATCAAGACCCTGGTGGCCAAAGGCATGCTCGAGGTCGGGCCGAAAGTCGGCACGCGGGTGTTGCCGGTACGGCGCTGGAATCTCTTCGATCCACAAGTCGTCGGCTGGTTGTCGCGCAGCGGCTTGCCGGAAAACTTCGTCGACGATCTGCTCGACCTGCGCCGCACCATCGAGCCGATGGCCGTGCGCTGGGCCTGCGAGCGCGCAACCGGCGAACAGGTGAACGCGATCCTGTTGGCCTGTAACGCGCTGGAACGGGCGGTGGACAGCGGCATCGATTACAACCGCGCCGACCAGCTCTTCCACGAATGCATCCTCGCCGCCAGCCACAACCAATTCATCGAACAAATGGTTCCCGCCCTCGGCGCTTTGCTGGCGGTGGCCTTTGAAGTGTCCGCCGCCGACCCGGATGAACTGCGTCGCACCCTGCCGATTCACCGGGACCTGGCTGAGGCGATCGCGGCCCGTGATACCGCCCGGGGTGTCTGGGCCTGCATGACTCTGATCGATAACGCGGACCTGGCGATCAAGCGCTACTACCCGCAAGTCATGGCCGATAAAAAGGCCAGCTGACAACGAAAATCCCCATATAAAAACAAGAACAATGCAGGAGGTTTCATGGCGTGGACTGCGGTGACCGAACATCGGGCTCAACTGGGCGAAGGCCCGTTCTGGGATGCGCCCACCCAAGCCCTGTACTGGGTGGATATCGCCGGTAAACAGGCGCTGCGATTGATCGGCGCCAACGTGCAGATCTGGCAGATGCCGGAGCACGTATCGGCGTTCATTCCATGCGAAAGCGGCGATGCCCTGGTGACATTGAGCAGCGGCGTGTATCGCCTCGATCTTGATTCACCCGGCCTGGAACCGCGCCTGACGTTGTTCTGCGTGGCCGATCCGCAACCGGGCAACCGCCCCAACGAAGCCCGCTGCGACACCCAGGGCCGGCTTTGGCTCGGCACCATGCAAAACAACATCGGAGAACAGGGCGAAGACCTGCCCCTCGTCCGTCGTTCCGGTGGGCTGTTTCGCATCGATCGCGCCGGGCGGGTTGCGCCGTTGCTGCGTAACCTGGGCATTCCCAACACGCTGCTGTGGAGCGATGACGCCACCACGGTGTACTTCGGCGACAGCCTCGACGGCACCTTGTATCGACATTTCATCCGTACCGACGGAGCCCTCGATGCGCCACAGGTCTGGTTTGGTCCGCACGGGCGTGGCGGCCCGGACGGCTCGGCGATGGATACCGAAGGTTTTATCTGGAATGCCCGTTGGGACGGCAGCTGCCTGCTCAGGTTGAGCCCGGACGGCAAAGTCGATCGGATCATCGAGCTGCCGGTCAGTCGTCCCACCAGCTGTGTGTTTGGCGGTGCAGACCTGAAAACCCTGTACATCACCAGCGCGGCAAGTCCGCTGGGCCATCCATTGGATGGTGCTGTGTTGTCGATTGCAGTGGATGTGCCTGGAAAGCATTGCACGCGTTTTGCTGGGTAAATCCCAAAATATGGGATGTAAATATATATATTGAGATTTGTCGCGAGCCGGGTTTATAGTCGGCCTCACGAGTTACATGCACTCACACTTAAAAAAACAAAACAGGTGAAGTGATGCAGCGAAGTTCCCCCGTGCTCCCTTGCGGAGCCAGTGCCTCAGAGCGTTTCCGAGCTGAAACGTTTTCGCACTCACTTGTTTCCTACCCAGCGCCTTTTGACCGGACATCGACAGATGCCCGGTTTTCGTCGTGTCTTCGAACAGGAGTCTTGATCCATGGCTGAACCACTGTCATTGCCACCGGTGCCCGAACCGCCCAAGGGCGAACGCCTGAAAAACAAGGTCGTATTGCTGACCGGTGCCGCCCAGGGGATTGGTGAAGCGATTGTGGCGACCTTCGCGTCCCAGCAGGCCAGGCTGATCATCAGCGACATTCAGGCCGAGAAAGTCGAGAAGGTCGCGGCGCACTGGCGGGACCAGGGCGCCGATGTGGTGGCGATCAAGGCCGACGTGTCGCGTCAACAGGATCTGCACGCCATGGCCCGGCTGGCGATCGACCTACACGGCCGGATCGATGTGCTGGTCAACTGCGCCGGGGTCAACGTATTCCGCGATCCGCTGGAAATGACCGAGGAAGACTGGCGTCGCTGCTTTGCCATCGACCTCGATGGCGCCTGGTACGGTTGCAAGGCGGTGCTGCCGCAGATGATCGAGCAGGGCATCGGCAGCATCATCAACATTGCCTCCACCCATTCCTCCCACATCATTCCCGGCTGCTTTCCATACCCGGTGGCCAAGCATGGCTTGCTCGGTCTGACCCGTGCCCTGGGCATCGAATATGCGTCCAAGGGAATCCGCGTCAATGCCATCGCGCCGGGCTACATCGAAACCCAGATCAACATCGATTACTGGAACGGTTTCGCCGACCCCCACGCCGAACGGCAGCGCGCGTTTGACCTGCACCCGCCGCGTCGCATCGGGCAGCCGATCGAAGTGGCGATGACCGCCGTGTTCCTGGCCAGTGATGAAGCGCCGTTCATCAATGCCTCGTGCATCACTATCGATGGCGGGCGCTCGGTGATGTACCACGACTGAGTGATCGGGCTTTCAGGCGTGTTGCTACGTCTGAAATACAATCATCATATGATATGACTATTGGCAGTATGTTTCACCGCGTCATGGCTTCAACGAACGCTCAAGAAAAATAACAAGGAGTCAGCTTATGAATCGTCGTCATGCTATTCGTTCCCTGTGCTGTGCCGCGTTGGCGGTCTCGGCGTTCAGCCTGAGCAACACGCTGCTGGCAGCCGAGGAAGTGAAGATCGGTTTCCTGGTCAAGCAGGCTGAAGAGCCCTGGTTTCAGACCGAGTGGGCCTTTGCCGAAAAGGCCGGGAAAGAGAAGGGCTTCACCCTGATCAAGATTGCCGTGCCTGATGGTGAGAAAACCCTTTCTGCCATCGACAGCCTCGCGGCCAACGGCGCCAAGGGGTTCGTGATCTGCCCGCCGGACGTCTCCCTGGGACCGGCGATCATGGCCAAGGCCAAACTCAACGGGTTGAAAGTGATTGCTGTCGATGACCGCTTCGTCGATGCCAGCGGCAAGTTCATGGAAGACGTACCGTACCTTGGCATGGCTGCATTCGAAGTCGGCCAGAAACAAGGCAATGCCATGGCGACCGAAGCGAAGAAACGCGGTTGGGACTGGAAAGACACCTACGCGGTGATCAACACCTACAACGAACTCGACACCGGTAAGAAGCGCACCGATGGCTCAGTCAAAGCGCTGGAAGATGCCGGCATGCCGAAAGACCATATCCTGTTCGCGGCCCTCAAGACCCTCGACGTGCCGGGCAGCATGGATGCCACCAACTCGGCCCTGGTGAAACTGCCGGGGGCGGCGAAGAACCTGATCATTGGCGGCATGAACGACAACACCGTGCTTGGCGGTGTGCGCGCCACCGAGAGCGCCGGTTTCGCGGCGGCCAACGTGATCGGCATCGGCATCAACGGTACCGACGCCATTGGCGAGCTGAAGAAACCCGACAGCGGCTTCTACGGTTCGATGCTGCCGAGCCCGCACATCGAGGGCTACAACACCGCCAGCATGATGTACGAGTGGGTCACCACCGGCAAAGAACCGGCGAAGTACACCGCCATGGACGACGTGACGCTGATCACCCGCGACAACTTCAAGCAAGAGCTGGAAAAGATCGGCCTGTGGAACTGACGGCCGTTTGATTTCAGCGGCGGCCTCGGTGGCGGGGCTGCCTGATCGGTGTGAAGAGGTGGTTATGCACGCGCAAACAATCCAACACGAACACAGCCTCACCGGCAGCTTGCGCTTCAACGGGATCGGCAAGACCTTTCCCGGGGTGAAGGCGCTGGACAACATCAGCTTCGTCGCTCATCCGGGGCAGGTTCACGCCTTGATGGGCGAGAACGGGGCCGGCAAGTCGACGCTGCTGAAAATCCTCGGCGGGGCCTACACGCCTTGCAGCGGCGCCTTGCAGATCGGCGAGCGGACGATGGACTTCAAGTCCACCGCCGACAGCATCGGCAGTGGCGTCGCGGTGATCCACCAGGAGCTGCATCTGGTGCCGGAAATGACCGTGGCCGAGAACCTGTTTCTCGGGCATCTGCCCGCCAGTTTCGGCCTGATCAACCGCGGTGCCCTGCGTCAGCAGGCACTGGCCTGTCTCAAAGGCCTGGCCGATGAAATCGACCCGCAGGAGAAAGTCGGGCGCCTGTCCCTCGGCCAGCGGCAACTGGTGGAAATCGCCAAGGCGTTGTCCCGTGGCGCCCATGTGATTGCCTTCGACGAACCCACCAGCAGCCTTTCGGCGCGGGAGATCGAACGCTTGATGGCGATCATCGGCCGACTGCGGGACGAGGGCAGAGTGGTGCTCTATGTCTCCCACCGCATGGAAGAAGTGTTCCGCATCTGCAACGCGGTGACGGTGTTCAAGGACGGGCGTTACGTGCGCACCTTCGACGACATGAGCCAGTTGACCCACGATCAACTGGTCACCTGCATGGTCGGGCGCGACATCCAGGACATCTACGATTACCGCCCGCGCCAGCGTGGCGCGGTGGCGCTCAAGGTCGACGGCCTGCTCGGGCCGGGGTTGCGCGAGCCGGTGAGCTTCGAGGTGCACAAAGGCGAAATCCTCGGGCTGTTCGGACTGGTCGGTGCCGGTCGCACCGAGCTGTTGCGCCTGCTCAGCGGCCTGGCGCGTAACAGTGCCGGACAGCTGAAACTTCGTGGCCATGAACTGAAGCTGCGCTCACCCCGGGACGCGATTGCCGCCGGGATCCTGTTGTGCCCCGAGGACCGCAAGAAGGAAGGCATCCTGCCGCTGGCCAGCGTTGCCGAGAACATCAACATCAGTGCGCGCGGCGCCCACTCCACCTTCGGTTGCCTGTTGCGCGGTCTGTGGGAGAAGGACAACGCCGAGCAGCAGATCAAGACGCTGAAAGTGAAGACGCCCAACGCGGCGCAGAAAATCATGTACCTGTCCGGCGGCAATCAGCAGAAGGCCATTCTCGGCCGCTGGCTGTCGATGCCGATGAAAGTGCTGCTGCTCGACGAGCCCACCCGCGGCATCGACATCGGTGCCAAGGCCGAGATCTACCAGATCATCCATAACCTGGCCGCCGAGGGGATCGCGGTGATTGTGGTGTCCAGCGACTTGATGGAAGTCATGGGCATTTCGGACCGCATCCTGGTGCTGTGCGAAGGCGCCCTGCGTGGCGAGCTGAGCCGCGAACAGGCCAACGAATCCAACCTGCTGCAACTGGCTTTGCCGCGCCAACGCGCCGACGGCGTGGCGAACTGAGAGGTGACTATGATGACAACCCAAAACAACACCCTGCCAACCACACGCAAACCGCTGGACCTGCGACGCTTCCTCGATGACTGGGTGATGCTGCTGGCGGCGGTCGGCATCTTTGTCGCCTGCACCTTGCTGATCGACAACTTCCTGTCACCGCTGAACATGCGTGGCCTGGGCCTGGCGATTTCCACCACCGGGATCGCGGCGTGCACCATGTTGTATTGCCTGGCGTCGGGGCATTTCGACTTGTCGGTGGGCTCGGTGATTGCCTGCGCCGGGGTAGTCGCGGCGGTGGTGATGCGCGACACCGACAGCGTGTTCCTCGGAGTCTGTGCGGCGCTGGTAATGGGCCTGATCGTCGGGCTGATCAACGGGATAGTGATCGCCAAGCTGCGGGTCAATGCACTGATCACCACGCTGGCGACCATGCAGATCGTGCGCGGCCTGGCCTACATCTTCGCCAACGGTAAAGCGGTGGGAGTGTCCCAGGAATCGTTCTTTGTCTTCGGTAACGGCCAGCTGTTTGGTGTGCCGGTACCGATCCTGATCACCATCGTCTGCTTCCTGTTCTTCGGCTGGCTGCTGAATTACACCACCTACGGGCGCAACACCATGGCCATCGGCGGCAACCAGGAAGCGGCACTGCTGGCTGGTGTGAATGTCGATCGGACCAAGATCATCATCTTCGCCGTGCACGGTGTGATCGGTGCATTGGCCGGGGTGATCCTGGCATCACGCATGACCTCCGGCCAGCCCATGATCGGCCAGGGTTTCGAGCTGACGGTGATCTCGGCCTGTGTGCTGGGCGGGGTGTCGTTGAGCGGCGGCATCGGCATGATCCGGCATGTGATCGCCGGGGTGTTGATTCTGGCGATCATCGAGAATGCGATGAACCTGAAGAACATCGATACGTTTTATCAGTATGTGATCCGGGGTTCGATTCTGCTTCTGGCCGTCGTGATTGACCGTCTGAAGCAGCGCTGACACCCATTACACTTGTGGAAGCGAGCAAGCTCGCTCCCACAATTGACCGGGTTGGTCAGGCGAACGCGGTCCCCTGTGGGAGCGAGCCTGCTCGTGATTGGGCCTCAACGTTCAATACATAAGCAGGCCCTAGCTCGCCTTGCGCAACGCCTCGATCAGCTCTTGCTTGCGCATCGAGGACCGCCCGGGAATATCCTTTGCCCTGGCTTCCTTCCTCAAGCTATCGACTGTTTGAGTCTCTCGCGAGGCCTTGCTGCTACGTGAGTTTCCTTCACGGCTTGCCACCGCCCGACGCGCCGATTCCTTGCGATCTGTCGACTTTGCACTGGCGGGTTTCTTGCGCCCCGAACCGCCGGCCCGTTCGCCGCCACCGGACTGTTTGTTCACCGTCGCCCAGGCGCGGGCTTCGGCTTCGTCCTTTGAGACGCCTTTGTTTTCGTAACTGTCTTCGATGTGTTGCGCCTTGCGCTTTTGCTCGGCGGTGTATTTGGTTTTGCTTCCACGAGGCATGGGATTTCTCCTGGCTTCATTATTGGCTCATGTTGCTGTCCTCGTCCTCGGTGGTGCTTGAGCCGAAGCCGCCACTGCCGGGCGTTTTTTTGTCCGGCAGGTTCGTCCCATCCTGACGTCCCGCGTCATTGCCTTTAACCCGTGGGTCGGTGCCGGTGGCGGGCGGCAGGTTATGGTCGATCGTCGTGCCATCGGTGTTCATACCGGGGGCACTCTGGATGGCGGGGGCCCTGGGTTTTTCCACCGGATTGGTCGGGCCGGTGCTCGAACCGATGGTCCCGGCGAAGGAGGCTGCGGACAAAAGCCCAGTGAGAACGAGGGCGGTCAACCTGGACAGAATCATGGGGTGTCTCCAACGAGTAGAGTCCTTACCTGATTAGTCCGCCCTCGATCCGGATGGGTGCAGTGTTGGCGACGAACGGCTCAGGCCTGCTCCAGTGCCCTGATCGCCGTGGCTCTACGCCAGATCAACCGGCCCACGGTGATCAGCCAGTTGAGCGAGGCAACTACCAGCACCGTGAGCAACAGCGTGGCCATGCCTTGCTCGACGATGATTTTCCCGGCCAGCAATGGAAAGCCGAATACGCCGATGAAGTACGACAGACTGAACAGCAGCAAGGATTGTGCGGTGGTGCCGTTCGGCGCTTCATTGGCGGCCAGGCCGTTGATCACCGAGTACGTCAGGCCGTAACCGATCCCGAGCACCGCCGCCGCGAGCACGTAGCTGAAGCTGCTGTCGACGACAAAACCGAACATCACGATCGACGCCAGCATCAGCCCCGAAAGCAGGCACGACGCACGGAACGGATCGCGCTTGACCACGAAACCGGCAACCAGCATGCGGCCGCTGATCGCCGCGCCCATGAAACCGAGGAAGAACAGCGAATAGTCGAGTGAGTGCGCCGTCGCGTAACTGGTTTGAAAACTCGACAGACCACCGAATACGCAGCCGCCGAGACCGACCATGATGATCGGGAACACCGCCCTGGACGACAGCACCTGACCCGCTGCACGCCAGGAAATCCGCGACACACTGCCGGATTGCGCGGGCGCTTGTTTCAGTTGTCGATCCAGGCGCCAGAACAGCAATACGCCGATCAGGCTGGCCAGCGCCGCCAGGTAAAACGCCGCCGTCACCGGATAACCGAGCGCACTCGCCGCGCGGCCGAGCAACGGGCCGCTGCCGATCCCGGTCATCATGCTGCCCGACAGCAAGGCGAAGTATTTGGCGCGCTGCGCGGGTGTCACAAGACTTGCCACGATGATCGGCCCCAGGGTGTAGAACACGCCCCAGCCCAGGCCCAGCAGCAGCCCGAAAAACAATAGCAGGTGACCGAAGCCCGGGGTCAGGGCGAAGCCCAGGCTGGCCACCACCAGCAATACACCGAACAGCGCCACCGAGCGGGCGGCACCGAGCAGGTCGGACAAATGACCGGAAACAATCACCGCCGCAAAGGTGCTGAGCATCGCCGCCGAAATCACACTACCGGCATCGTGTTCGTTACCGCCGCGCGAGCCGATCAGTAATGAGAGCAAAAACGTCGAACCGTAGGACAACGACAACAGGTAACTGGCGAGGCAAAACAGGCCGAACAGCTTGCTTGAAACTGGAGGTGTTGCGGTAGACATGACGCAGTTCCTTGACCGGCTAAATGAGCTGTGCGGCTATCTAACCACGCAGTGACCGAATGTCAGGTCCGAGGTTATCGATTCCAGGGTTAGTGTTGGCCGGAGTAAAGCTCCCTCGCCACAGGCTACGCGCCGACTTAGTATGGTGTTTTCAACTTTTGACAAGGCACGTCCATGACGATCGAAATCCGCCCGGCGACCCCCAGTGACGCACCGCAAATCCTCGCGTTCATCACTGAACTGGCCGACTACGAACGTGCCCGCCATGAAGTCATCGCCAGTGTTGCCGATATCGAGCGCAGCCTGTTCAGCGAAGGTGCCACCGCCCATGGCCTGATCTGCCTGCGCGACGGTGCGCCCATCGGTTTCGCGGTGTTCTTCTTCAGCTATTCCACCTGGCTTGGCAGCAACTGCCTGTACCTCGAAGACCTCTACATCACCCCGCAACAGCGCGGCGGCGGTGCGGGCAAGACCCTGCTGCGGCACCTGGCGAAAATCGCCTGCGCCAATGATTGCGGGCGGTTCGAGTGGAGCGTGCTGGAGTGGAATACGCCGGCCATCGATTTCTACAAGTCCCTGGGGGCGCAGCCGCAGGAAGAGTGGGTGCGCTATCGGATGGATGGGGCGGTGTTGCGGGATTTTGCAGCGGGTAACTGATCGCTTTTAAAGGATCGCAGCCTTCGGGCTGCGATTTTTTTGTCTTGTCTCATAATATGGGATTGATATTTATATATTGAGATTTATCCCTGCGCAGGTTTATAGTCCCGCTCACTCACTGCCAAAAACCAAAACAGGTGAAGCGATGCAGGCGCAATTGATCGCGCTCGACTGGGGGACAACCTCATTACGTGCTTACAAACTGGCTGAAGGCGGGCAAGTGCTCGAACAGCGTTCGCTGTCGTCGGGGATCATGCAGCTGCCGAAAGCGCCGCGAATCATTGGCGGCCGGGAATGCACCGATGGTTTCGAACTGGCCTTCGATGAGGCTTGCGGCGACTGGCTCAATGCCCAGCCGAATTTGCCGGTGATTGCCTGCGGCATGGTCGGCAGCGCCCAGGGCTGGAGCGAAGCGGCCTACCGCGACACACCGGCGAACGTCGCCACGCTCGGTACTTCCTTGCAAACCGTGCGCAGCCTGCGCGGCGTCGATGTGCACATCGTGCCCGGCGTCATCGAGCGTTCGCCTTTGCCGAACGTGATGCGCGGCGAAGAAACCCAGGTGCTCGGCGTGCTGCAAAACCTGGCGAGCGAGGCGGGTGCTGATCTGCTGATCGGCCTGCCGGGCAGCCATTCGAAATGGGTGGAAGTGGCCGACGGCTGCATCATGCATTTCGACACTTTCATGACCGGCGAAGTCTTCGCTGTGCTCAGTCAACACAGCATTCTCGGACGCACCCAGCAACGTGGCGCGTCTTTCGATGGCGATGCGTTTGATCGCGGCGTGAAGGTCGCGTTGTCGGCGGACGCTGAAATCGGTCCGCTTTCGACCCTGTTCAGCGCCCGCAGTCTCGGGCTGACCGGCGAGTTGAGCGCCACCGCCCAGGCGGACTATCTGTCCGGCCTGCTGATCGGCCACGAGCTGGTGGCGCTGGCCAACGTGCAGCGGCGCCGACGCAACAGCGTGCATCTGCCTTCGATCATCCTCATCGGCAACACCCAACTCTGTGCCCGCTACAGCCGTGCGCTCGACGCCTGCGGTTTTGCCCGGGTGACCCTGGCCGAACAGGCCACCGAAAGCGGGTTGTGGCAACTGGCGCTGGCTGCCGGCCTGGTCACGCGCACCGCATCCCGTTAAACCTGACTGGAGTCCTGACATGCTCAAACAAGCCCTGGCGCAAAACGGACTGATCGCGATCCTGCGCGGCCTGCGCCCACAGGAAGCGGCGGCCATCGGCGAAGTCCTGTACGCCGCCGGATTTCGCGTCATCGAAGTGCCGCTCAATTCCCCTGAGCCGTACGAAAGTATCCGCATCCTGCGCAGTACCTTGCCCGCCGATTGCCTGATCGGTGCCGGCACAGTGTTGACGCCGGAGCAGGTCGAGCAAGTGAAAGCCGCGGGCGGCCAGGTGATCGTCATGCCCCATAGCGATCCGAAGGTGTTGCGCGCGGCGAAAGCGGCGGGGCTGTACCTGTCGCCGGGTGTCGCCACGCCGACCGAAGCCTTCGCGGCACTGGCTGAAGGCGCCGATGTGCTGAAGCTGTTCCCGGCCGAGCAGATGGGCCCGGCGGTCGTCAAAGCCTGGCTCGCCGTGCTGCCGGCGGGAACGATTCTGGCGCCGGTCGGCGGCATCACGCCGGACAACATGCAAGTGTTCATCGACGCCGGCGTCAAAGGTTTCGGCCTCGGTTCCGGTCTGTTCAAACCGGGCATGACGCCTGCGCAAGTGGCAGCCAATGCCAAGGCCTACGTCGCTGCCTGGAAAGCCCTTCGATAAGACTTCTTTGAGCGCCGAGCGCGCTGCATCTAATAAGAGAGCCAAAAGATGAAAATCACCAAACTGACCACCTTCATCGTTCCGCCGCGTTGGTGTTTCCTCAAGGTCGAAACCGACGAGGGCGTGACCGGTTGGGGCGAGCCTGTGGTTGAAGGTCGCGCCCACACCGTTGCCGCGGCCGTTGAAGAGTTGTCCGATTACCTGATCGGCAAAGACCCACGCAACATCGAAGACATCTGGACCGTGCTGTACCGAGGTGGCTTCTACCGTGGCGGCGCAATCCACATGAGCGCCCTGGCCGGTATCGACCAGGCCTTGTGGGACATCAAGGGCAAGGCGCTGGGCGTATCGGTCAGCGATCTGTTGGGTGGTCAGGTGCGGGACAAGATCCGTGTGTATTCGTGGATCGGCGGCGACCGTCCGGCGGACACCGCGCGTGCGGCCAAAGAAGCGGTCGAGCGTGGTTTCACCGCAGTGAAAATGAACGGCACCGAAGAGCTGCAATTTCTCGACACTTTCGACAAGGTCGACCAGGCGCTGGCCAATGTCGCTGCCGTGCGCGATGCCGTCGGCCCGAACGTCGGCATCGGCGTGGACTTCCACGGCCGGGTGCACAAGCCCATGGCCAAGGTGCTGATGAAGGAGCTTGATCCGTACAAGCTGATGTTCATCGAAGAGCCGGTGCTCAGCGAAAACTACGAAGCGCTGAAGGAACTTGCGCCGTTGACCAGCACGCCGATTGCCCTGGGTGAGCGCCTGTTCTCGCGCTGGGATTTCAAGCGTGTGCTCAGCGAAGGCTACGTCGACATCATCCAGCCGGATGCTTCCCACGCCGGCGGCATCACCGAAACCCGCAAGATCGCCAACATGGCCGAAGCCTACGACGTGGCGCTGGCGCTGCATTGCCCGCTGGGCCCGATTGCCCTGGCGGCCTGCCTGCAACTGGACGCCGCCTGTTACAACGCATTCATCCAGGAACAGAGCCTGGGCATCCATTACAACGAGAGCAACGACCTGCTCGATTATGTGAAAGATCCGCGGGTGTTCGACTACGACAAAGGCTTCGTGAAAATCCCCAACGGCCCGGGCCTGGGCATCGAGATCAACGAGGAGTACGTGATCGAACGCGCCGCCATCGGCCACCGCTGGCGCAACCCGATCTGGCGCCATGCCGATGGCAGTTTTGCCGAGTGGTGAGTGCTTCCTGACTCACCACAAACCCCTGTGGGAGCCAGCCTGCTGACGATTTGGTCGGCACATCCAGCATTTATGGTGGCTGACACTCCGCTATCGCCAGCAGGCTGGCTCCCACAGTTTGATCTCCATGACTCCGGAGATCTGCATTTCACATCGACCTCAATAACCATAAGAAGAGGCACCCCTCATGCAACCGCAAACCCTCACCGGGCAGGCGTCGTTGGTGACGCCCAGCCGCAAGCGTTTTTTCATCATGGTGCTGTTGTTCATCACCGTGGTGATCAATTACCTGGACCGCAGCAATCTGTCGATTGCCGCCCCGGCATTGACCAGTGACTTGGGCATCGACCCGATCCACGTCGGTCTGATTTTCTCCGCGTTCGGCTGGACCTACGCTGCCATGCAGATCCCCGGCGGCTGGCTGGTGGACCGCGTACCACCACGCATTCTATACAGCGTCGCCTTGCTGCTGTGGTCGGTGGCCACGGTGATGCTCGGCTTCGCCGGCAGCTTCATCGCGTTGTTCGTCCTTCGCATGGCGGTCGGTGCCCTGGAAGCGCCGGCCTATCCGATCAACAGCCGCGTGGTCACCACCTGGTTCCCCGAGCGCGAGCGCGCCACGGCCATCGGTTTCTACACCTCCGGGCAATTCGTCGGCCTGGCCTTCCTGACGCCGGTGCTGGCCTGGCTGCAACACGAATTCGGCTGGCATATGGTGTTCGTCACCACCGGCGCGGTGGGCATTGTGTGGGCGGTGATCTGGTACGCGGTGTATCGCGAACCACGGGATTTCAAAGGCGCCAATGATGCAGAGATCGATCTGATCCGCGAGGGCGGCGGGCTGGTGGATATCCAGGCGGAACAAGCCAGGATCAAAGCCAAATTCAGCTGGACCGACCTGGGCATCGTCCTGACCAAGCGCAAGCTCTGGGGCATTTACCTCGGGCAGTTCTGCCTCAACTCGACGCTGTGGTTCTTCCTCACCTGGTTCCCGACCTACCTGGTGAAATACCGCGGCATGGACTTCATCAAGTCCGGCCTGTTGGCGTCGCTGCCGTTTCTCGCGGCCTTTGTCGGCGTACTGTGTTCCGGTTTCTTCTCGGACTTTTTGATCCGTCGCGGTTACACGGTAGGTTTCGCCCGCAAGTTACCGATCATCAGTGGACTGCTGATTTCCACCTCGATCATCGGCGCCAACTTCGTCGAGTCGACGCCGCTGGTGATTGCCTTCCTCGCGCTGGCATTCTTCGGCAATGGCCTGGCTTCGATTACCTGGTCGCTGGTGTCGACCTTGGCTCCGGCGCGCTTGCTCGGGCTGACCGGCGGGGTGTTCAACTTCATCGGCAACCTGTCGGCGATTGCCACGCCTATCGTGATCGGCTTCCTCGCGACGGGTGATTCTTTTGCTCCGGCAATCACCTACATTTCGGTGCTGGCATTGATTGGCGCACTGTCCTACATCCTGCTGGTGGGCAAGGTCGAGCGTATCAAGTTGTAGTCGTGGCACGCGGGTGACCATAATGCCGCCCGTTCACTCGCTCAACGGTAAAGGCTGGATATGCAGGAAGACGCCCCAAAAATCGCCAAGGACGCCGCACCGACCGGCACCCAGACTCTGCTTCGCGGTCTGGGTGTGGTTCATGCCGTGGCCAGCGGCGCCCGCGATCTCAAGGAAATCGCCCGGCTGATCGGCACCACGCGCAGCACCACCCATCGTCTGGCCAGTTGCCTGGTGGACGAGCGTTATCTGCGGGTGGTGCCGCAAGTCGGTTATCTGCTGGGGCCGAAACTGATCGAGTTGGGCTTTCAGGCCCGTGAAGAGTTGCCGCTGGTGACCCTGGCCGGGCCGTATCTGGACGAGTTGTCGGCGTTGACCGGCGACACCATTCACCTGGCGATCCGCGAAGGCGACGAAGTGCTGTACCTGCACAAGAATCCGGGGCGCAATGGCCCGGAAATGCGTTCGCGGGTCGGCCATCGCATGCCGTTGGCGCGCACCGGGATCGGCAAGGCGCTGATGCTCGATGATTCACCGCAAGAGTGGCAGCGCCTGTACGAAGTCAGCCTGCCGGTGGGTGGGAAAAACCAGTTCTGGCCGCAGCACCCGGAGCAGTCCTGGGAGCAGTTCGAGCGGCGCATGGTCGAGTACGTGGCCGGCGGTTATGCCTTCGACCTGGAAGACAACGAACCGTCGATCCGCTGCGTGGCGGCGCCGATCCGCGATGCCAGCAAGCGCATCGTCGCCGGCATCAGCATCGCCAGTACGGTGCCTTACATGCCGCTGGAAAAAATGGCCGAGCTGATTCCCCTGATCAAAGGCGTCACTATTCGGTTGTCGGCCGAACTTGGCCTCAAGGTTTAAATACAAAACACTGTAGGAGCGAGCCTGCTCGCGATTGCGGTTTTACATTCAATACATTTGTTGACTGATACGCCGCCATCGCGAGCAGGCTCGCTCCTACACTGGTCTTGTGTTATGCCCTGAATCGCACGCAACAAAAAGGCCCCCTTTTCGGGAGCCTTGATGTTCGCGGTTCGGCTTACATGTTCGGGTAAGTCGGGCCGCCAGCGCCTTCCGGTGTCACCCAGGTGATGTTCTGTGCAGGGTCCTTGATGTCGCAGGTCTTGCAGTGAACGCAGTTCTGGGCGTTGATCTGGAAGCGCTTCTCGCCGTCTTCCTTGGTGATCACTTCGTACACGCCGGCCGGGCAGTAACGCTGTGCCGGCTCATCGTACAGCGGCAGGTTCTTGCTGATCGGGATGCTTGGGTCGGTCAGCTTCAGGTGGCACGGCTGTTCTTCTTCATGGTTGGTACCGGAGATGAACACCGAGCTCAATTTGTCGAAGCTGAGCTTGCCGTCCGGTTTCGGGTAGTCGATCTTCTTGCAGTCGGCCGCGAGCTTGAGGCAAGCGTAATCCGGCTTGGTGTCGTGCAGGGTGAACGGCAGTTTGCCGCCGAAGATGTTCTGGTCGAGCCAGTTGAAACCACCACCGACGATGGCACCGAACTTGTGGATCGCCGGGCCGAAGTTGCGGCTGGCGAACAGTTCTTCGTAGAGCCAGCTCTTCTTGAACGCGTCGACGTAAGTGGTCAGCTCTTCGGTGCCGTCCTTCTCGGCGAACAGCGCCTCGGCCACGGATTCAGCGGCGAGCATGCCGGACTTCATCGCGGTGTGGCTGCCTTTGATCTTGGCGAAGTTCAGGGTGCCGAGGTCGCAACCGATCAGCGCGCCGCCCTTGAAGACCATTTTCGGCAGCGAGTTCAGGCCGCCCTTGCTGATCGCGCGGGCACCGTAGCTGATGCGCTTGCCGCCTTCCAGGTACTGAGCAAGCACCGGGTGATGCTTGAGGCGCTGGAACTCGTCGAACGGCGACAGGTAGGTGTTGCTGTAGGACAGGTCGACGATCAGGCCAACCACCACCTGGTTGTTTTCCAGGTGATAGAGGAACGAGCCACCGGTGTTCTCGGTGCCCATGATGTCCATCGGCCAACCGGCGGTGTGCACCACCAGGCCTGGCTGGTGCTTGGCCGGGTCGACTTCCCAGATTTCTTTCAGGCCGATGCCGTAGTGCTGGGCATCAGCGTCAGTGTCCAGGTTGAAGCGCTTGATCAACTGCTTGCCGATGTGGCCGCGGCAACCTTCGGCGAACAGCGTGTACTTGCCACGCAGTTCCATGCCCGGGGTGTACAGGCCTTCCTTCGGATTGCCTTCCCGGTCGACGCCCAGGTCGCCGGTGATGATCCCGCGTACCACGCCGTTCTCGTCGATCAGCGCTTCCTGTGCGGCGAAGCCCGGGTAGATTTCCACGCCCAGGTTCTCGGCCTGCTGGGCCAGCCAGCGGCACAGGTTGCCCAGGGAGATGATGTAGTTGCCTTCGTTGTGCATGGTCTTGGGCACAAAGAAGTCTGGAACTTTCTGCGCGCTTTCAGCGTTCTTCAGCACGAAGATGTCGTCGCGGGTGACGGGCGTGTTCAGCGGCGCGCCGAGTTCTTTCCAGTTCGGGAACAGTTCGTTCAGGGCCCGTGGTTCGAACACGGCACCGGACAGAATGTGAGCACCGACTTCGGAGCCTTTTTCGACCACGCAGACGCTGATTTCCTTACCGGCTTCGGCGGCCTTCTGCTTCAGACGGCAGGCGGCAGACAGGCCAGCGGGGCCGGCACCGACGATGACCACGTCGAATTCCATGTATTCGCGTTCCACAGGCTATCTCCTACTCAAGGCTCAACAGTTTTTTTTTCTAATTTTGAGGTTTGGTGTCGCATCCATGAATCCCGGCGCAACGCCGGAAGAGGACAATCGATTGACCACCTTTCCCTTTGGGTGGCGCATTATATCTACACCACTCTCAGCGTCCAATACAAACGTTTGTTTGAATTGGCTCAAAGCCAGAGAAATCAAAGTCACGCGCCTTATGAACGGCCATTTTGGCGTATTGACCGGAATAGGCGTTCCGGTCAAGATACGGGCGGTTTTGCGCTCGCCGTAGGCTGACTGTTGGTTTCAAGAGCACCTCTAAAGACAGGGCGATGGCAGTAGAGAGTGATGCGCTGCGCGGGTTTGATGTGCAGTTTACACGCCGCGATGTTGAATGACTCGTCAGTCACCACTGACGAACGGTCATCCAGATCATGAGCGATGGTCACTTGACACCTTGGCCGGCGTTTTTGGAGGTGCCCTTGCGCCCGATGAGCATCAACCGCCAGGTTCGCCTAGGCGACTTTCTTTTCACCGGAGAGTAACGAGGAATCCATGAAGGTTCTTGTAGCTGTCAAACGCGTTGTGGATTACAACGTCAAGGTTCGCGTCAAGGCGGACAATTCCGGCGTCGATCTTGCCAACGTCAAGATGTCGATGAACCCGTTCTGCGAAATCGCCGTGGAAGAAGCCGTACGCCTGAAAGAGAAGGGTGTTGCGACTGAAATCGTCGTCGTCTCCGTAGGCCCGTCCACCGCTCAAGAGCAACTGCGCACCGCGCTGGCTCTGGGTGCCGACCGCGCCATCCTCGTCGAGTCCGCCGAAGACCTGACTTCCCTGGCTGTTGCCAAACTGTTGAAGGCTGTTGTCGACAAGGAACAGCCTCAGCTGGTGATCCTTGGCAAACAGGCCATCGATAGCGACAACAACCAGACTGGCCAGATGCTCGCTGCATTGAGCGGCTACGGTCAGGGCACGTTCGCGTCCAAAGTCGAAATCAGCGGCGACAGCGTAGCTGTAACCCGTGAAATCGACGGCGGCGCGCAGACGGTTTCCCTGAAGCTGCCGGCGATCGTCACCACCGACCTGCGTTTGAACGAGCCGCGCTACGCGTCTCTGCCAAACATCATGAAAGCCAAGAAGAAGCCTCTCGAAGTGCTGACTCCGGACGCTTTGGGCGTTTCCACCGCCTCCACCAACACAACCTTGAAAGTCGAAGCGCCAGCTGCACGCAGCGCGGGTATCAAGGTCAAGTCGGTGGCTGAACTGGTCGAGAAACTGAAAAACGAAGCGAAGGTAATCTAAATGACTATCTTGGTTATTGCTGAACACGACAACAAAGTGCTGGCCCCGGCCACGCTGAATACCGTGGCTGCCGCCGTTAAAATCGGTGGTGACATCCACGTTCTGGTTGCAGGTCAGGGCGCTGGTGCCGTGGCTGAAGCCGCGGCGAAAATCGCTGGCGTGGCTAAAGTGCTGGTGGCCGACAACGCCGCCTACACTCACCAACTGCCGGAAAACGTCGCGCCGCTGGTTGCCGAATTGGGCAAGGGCTACAGCCACATCCTGGCTGCCGCCACTTCCAACGGCAAAAACATCCTGCCGCGCGTTGCCGCTGCACTGGACGTTGACCAGATCTCCGAGATCATCTCGGTCGAAAGCGCTGACACCTTCAAGCGTCCGATCTACGCCGGTAACGCCATCGCTACCGTTCAATCGAACGCTGCAGTGAAAGTGATCACCGTGCGTGCCACCGGTTTCGACCCGGTTGTCGCTGAAGGTGGTTCCGCTGCCGTTGAAGCCGTTGCTGCTGCCCACGACGCTGGCATCTCCAGCTTCGTTGGCGAAGAACTGGCCAAGTCCGATCGTCCGGAACTGACCGCTGCCAAGATCGTCGTTTCCGGCGGCCGTGGCATGCAGAACGGCGACAACTTCAAACACCTGTACGCCCTGGCCGACAAGCTGGGCGCTGCCGTCGGTGCTTCCCGCGCCGCGGTCGACGCAGGTTTCGTACCCAACGACATGCAGGTCGGTCAGACCGGCAAGATCGTTGCTCCACAGCTGTACATTGCCGTCGGTATCTCCGGCGCGATCCAGCACCTGGCCGGCATGAAAGACTCCAAAGTGATCGTTGCGATCAACAAGGACGAAGAAGCGCCGATCTTCCAGGTGGCCGATTACGGCCTGGTGGCGGACCTGTTCGAAGCCATCCCTGAGCTGGAGAAGCTGGTCTAATCCGGCTGCTTCACTTATAAAGAGCCCGGCCTTTTGGTCGGGCTTTTTTTTGCCTTTTTCCCCTGTAGGAGCGAGCCTGCTCGCGATGGACGTCAACGATGACGCGGGGATCCTGGATACACGCGGTGCATTTGAGACCATCGCGAGCAAGCTCGCTCCTACAGAGGGCATAACCGGGTTTGAGTGGAGTGAATTGCCATGGATCTGCGACTTGCGTGGAGCTTACTGGGATTGGCGTTATTGCCGACGCTGTCTGTCGCCGCAGGCAAATGCGAACGCCTGGTGGTCACCGGCAGCCCGGACGCGCCGCCGTACCTGTGGCAAGACCCGCAAAATCCCAAATACCTGATCGGTGCCAGCGCCGATTTGCTGCGGCAAGTGGCGGGGGAGTTGGGGCTCAAGGTCGAACTGCTTTATGCCGGCAAACGCGCCCAGGCCCTGGACGAAGTGCGCAGCGGGCGCATGGACATGCTGGTGGACGCGACGTTGACCGTCAGCGAGCTGGAAACCCTGGACTACATCCATCCACCCTTGCTGGAAAACGACTATCTGGTCTGGACTCGCAAGGACTCGACGCTGGTCTACAACGAAGCACCAGATCTGCACGGCCATCCCGGCGCCGTGTCGGAAAAGGCCCGATTGACCGCGCAATTCAGTGCCTTTGCCGGACAGCAACTGACCCTCACGCGCACGTCCAACCTGACCCAGGCCTTTCAGAAACTGCTGTTGGGCGAGGTCGAATTTATACTGGCAGGGCGTTACTCGGGCATGGCGACTGCGCAGACACTGGGCATGGCCGCTGATCTGATCGCGCGCTCGCAACCGGTCGACAAGCCAGGCCTGTACCTGGCGATTTCCCATGACTCGGCCTGCAACGATCCGTGGTTGCGCGGACAGTTGGCCAAAAAGATGACAGAATTGCCCGCGTCCGGACTGACGGAGACCGTGCTGATGCGCAATATCGAGCGCTGGAAAGCACAACGCTCACAACCACAGCCAAGCCCCCCGCAACAACCCGTCAGTACCCCAAAACAGTAAGGATATTTAGTGAGTATTCGACTTCTTTTCGCTGCCGTGGCCTTTGCCGCCCTGGCGGGTTGTGCAACCGATCCTGCGCCGAATGAACAGTTTCGCCTGACCGAACAAGCACTCGAACAGGCCAAAGCCGTGGGCGCCACGGCAGACGATGTGCCGGAAATGAAGCTGGCCGAAGACAAGTTCAACCGTGCCAAGGGCAACATGACCGATCAATCCTTCAAAAACGCACGCATGCGGGCCGAACAGGCCGAACTCGATGCGCGCCTGGCTGAAGCCAAGGTGTTGACGGCCAAGAGCGAGGAACAGTTGAATGTGCTCAACACCCGCATCGCCCGCCTGCGCAAGCAACTGGGAGATGCCCAATGAGCCTCAAGAGCAAAGCCCTCGGCGGTTTGATCCTGGCAGGCTGCGCGAGCCTCTTTGGCTGCGCCAGCCAGCATAGCGAGTCCGCGTTGCAGCAGGCCGGTGCCGACTTTCAGAAGGTCAAGGAAGACTCCAATGTACTGCGAATCGCCCCCAAGGACGTGATTCGCGCCGGTGAATCCCTGGCCCGTGCCGATCGCCTGTCCAGCTATTGGGGCAGCGGTTCGGACGTGGTGCATTACGCCTACCTGAGCCAGCGCTATAGCGCCATTGCCCGGGAACACACCAATCAGGTGCTCAACGAAGAGCGGGCGGCGAAGCTCGAACTGGAACGGCAGCGTCTGCAACTGGCACTGCGTGAATCCAAACTGTTCAGCGTGCAGCAGCAAGGCAAATGGCTCGAGGAGCAGATCCTGGCATTGACCACCAGCCAGACCGACCGTGGGCTGGTGATGACATTGGGCGACATGCTGTTCGACACGGGCGAAGCGGAATTGAAACCGTCGGCCAACCGTGTGGTGTTGAAGATCGTGCAGTTCCTGCAACTCAACCCCAAGCGGGTGGTGCGGATCGAAGGTTATACGGACAGTACCGGGGGCAAGCAGGAAAACCTCAAGCTGTCCCGCGACCGCGCACAATCGGTGGCTGACGTGCTGATCGACCTGGGTATCGACGACAAGCGCATCCAGGTCGAGGGTTATGGCGACGAGTATCCGGTGGACGCGAATGCGTCGGAACGGGGCCGGGCGCAGAATCGTCGGGTGGAAATTGTGTTTTCCGACGAGAAGGGCCAGCTCGGCGCCGCCCGCTAGGGGTTGCGTCGCTGGAAAGCCCGGCCTGCCATGCAGCGCCGGGTTTTTTTACGCCTGCCGATTACCGCACAAAACAGTACAGATTTTGCTGACACTGCACTGTACGGTCGACTATTGTGGCAACTGTCCCCGTACACTTCTAAACTGTTCCGGTATTGTTTCACACAAGAATAAAATGCCCGTGAAATCGAGTGCTGCGTCATGACCAACCTTTTGCTCTATCAACGTATTGCTCAACAACTGGCCGAAGACATCCGTCGTGGGGTCTATCAGCCGGGAGAGCGCGTGCCTTCGGTGCGCAAGATGAGCTCGCAGCTCAATGTCAGCCATGCGACGGTGTTGCAGGCGTATGCCAATCTCGAGGATCAGGGTCTGATCCGCGCCCGGCCACAGTCGGGTTACTACGTGCACCAGACGCCGGCACTCACCGCGCCGACGCCGGACATCGCCCGGGTTGAACGCCCCGGCCTGGTCACCCGCAGCAGCATTATTCAGCAAGTCCTGGTCGAATCCCGTCGTGAAGGCGTGTTCCCGCTGGGCGCTGCGGTGCCGAGTGTCGACTATTTGCCGGTGCGGGCACTGCATCAGCAATTGGCCAAGGTCACCCGTTTCCATAGTCCGCGGGCCTTCAGCTACATGTTCAGCCCCGGTTTCGAGCCGTTGCGCCGACAGGTGGCGATCCGCATGCGCGATGCCGGCGTGGTGGTCGATCCGTCGGAAGTGGTGATCACCCACGGTTGTGTCGATGCGCTGCAGATGTCCTTGCGTGTGCTGACCCGTCCGGGTGATCTGATCGCGGCCGAGTCGCCGACCTATTACGGCTTGCTGCAACTGGCCGATCTGTTGGGCCTCAAGGTCATCGAGATCCCCAGCGATCCAGCCACGGGCATGAGCCTGGAAGCCCTGCAGCTGGCGGCCAACCAATGGTCGATCAAGGCGTTGGTGCTGACCACCCGTCTGAGCAATCCATTGGGCGGCACCATGCCGGAGGAGCGGCAGAAACAATTGCTGCGCCTGGCGTCGGACTTCGATATCCAGATTGTCGAAGACGATATCTACGGTGAGCTGATGTTCGAGCAGGGGCGCACCAAGTCCCTCAAGGCCTACGATCGGCTGGATCGGGTGATCTATTGCTCGAGTTTCTCCAAGACCCTGTCGCCTGGCGTGCGGATCGGCTGGATGATTGCCGGCAAGTACCAGCAGGAAATCCAGCGCTTGCAGACCTTCAGCACGCATTCCGCGTGCAGCGTGACCCAGATGGGCATTGCCGCGTACCTTGAAAATGGCGGGTACGACCGGCATTTGCGCTTCATCCGTCAGGAGTACCGCAAGAACCTCAGTGCCTTCCAGTTGGCCGTGCAGCAGTATTTCCCGGAAGGCACGCAGATGACCCGGCCTACCGGCGGCTTCATTCTGTGGGTCAGTCTGCCGGGGCGGGTCAATACGCAAGAGTTGCATGTGCGGGCATTGCAGCAGGGCATCAGTATCGCGCCGGGACTGATCTTCAGTAATACCGAGCAATTCAATCACTGCATCCGGCTCAACTGCGGCATCCCGTGGAACCGTGAAGCCGAGCGCGCATTGATGACCCTGGGCATGCTGGCCACCCAACTCTGCCAGGAGATGGCTGGCGGTTTGTAACAGGCTGCGACTGCGCTTGTCTTGTGGGCTGCAACAGGCGAGCATAGGCATCTCTGCCGTTTGCACCCACCGTTGGATCCATGAAACCGACTTTTCCTGCCGCCTGGCTTTTGCTCTGCCTGATTGCGAGTATTCAGCCGGCATCCGCCGTGGCCGCTACCGAGCAGGATCAGACAACCGGCAGTTTCCACGTCGCACCGATAGAAACCGCGCCTGCGAAAAAAGCCTCGGCGGGCAGTAAGCAGGCTGCGCCCGTGAAAAAGCGTCCGCCCATTGCCTCCAAATCGAAACCGGCCAGCGAGGTGGTAAAGACTGAGCTTCCATCTGCCAAACTGGATCTGAGCTTGCCCAAGGATATGGTTCAGGAGCTCAAGCCGGTGGGAACGGTTCCGTTGGTCAAGCGCGAACCGTTGTTACCCCAGATGTTCGGTGACAAAAGCGCCAACAGCGAGTTCCAGCTCAACGGCCGCCTGCTCAGCAATGAAATGCAGCTGCAACTGCGAAATGAAGAGCGCCACGAGGTCGAAGGCGCGGCACTGGATTTCGAGTTCAAGCAGTAACCCCCGTAAGGATCCGCGAGCCGCAGGCCAGACGCTTTGTCGGAGACTGGCCGGTCATGCCCGTTTGCGTTGAAAAACCCGCTCGCAGGTAATTTAAAACAACTGTTTAAGCGGGTACTCTGTGCCCCGTCCATTAACACATTGCTCGTCGCGAGGAGCTTGTCGTCATGAAATGCCGTGAGGGCTGTGGCGCTTGTTGCATTGCCCCTTCCATCAGTTCGCCGATTCCCGGTATGCCCAATGGCAAAGCCGCGGGGCAACGTTGCCTGCAACTTTCCTCCGATAACCTGTGCCGTATTTTCGGCCAGCCGGAGCGGCCGGCGGTGTGTTCTGCCTTCGAGGCCGACCCCGAGGTGTGTGGAAGCAGCAGCGAAGAAGCCATCCGGTTGATTGGCTGGTGGGAGCAAATGACGGCGGCGTGATGTGTGGGCTTGCACTTGCGATCACCTCCGAAAAACCTGGAAGTGATCGCAGGTGCAAGCCCAACGAACGGAACTTCAACAATAAGGAATAAGACTATGGGTTCGCTGCATCGTATGGCTGTGCTGTGTGGTTTGACGGTTGCGCTGGCTACCTCGACCGCCCAGGCCGAAGACTGGAAAGTCAAAAAGGACGAAGACGGCATCAGGATTTCCCTGAGTGAAGTGGCCGGCTCCGACTACAAGGCCTACCAGGGCGTCACGCTGATGAAGACCACCATGGCCAAGCTGCGCGCGTTGCAGGAAGACGTGCCTGGAGCCTGCGCCTGGATTCACGAATGCAAAACCCAGAAGCTGCTCAAGCACGAAGGTGACCAGAGCTGGACCTACACTCAGTTCAACACCCCTTGGCCGGTTACTCCCCGTGATTCGGTGTTGCACATCACCACTCTCGAAGGGGCCGATGGCAGCCTGACCCGCAAGCTCGAAGGCGTGCCGAAATACCTGCCTGAAGAAAAAGGCTTCGTCCGGGTCGCCAAGGTCGACGGTTTCTGGAAGTTCGTACCCAAGGGCGACCAGATCGAAGTGACCTATCAGGTGCACACCGAGCCGGGTGGCAGCGTGCCGTCGATGGTGGCCAACAAGTTCGTGGTGGATGCCCCGTTCAATACCTTGAAAGCCCTCAAGGAACGCGCCGAGAAGTAACTGTGTCGCTCTTTTGAGATGACTTCGTAACGCCCCGACTTGATCGGGGCGTTTGCGTTTTTGACCGGTGCGCAGGCTTTAATTTGTTTCCGGATATGCGTTGCACGAAATTTTCACCCAGCCTCCAAGACAATTCGCCGGCTCTCCCGCAACACGTTGCGTATGCCTGAGTGCAGGATGAAAGAGTCGGGATGAGGGTAGTTATCAATGGCAATGCTGCCGTTGATCGTGCAACATTTGCGCACCGCGCAAACCCCAAGGCCTTGTACGGGCCGAAAAGAGGGCAGGGCGCAGCTGTATTTTTGAAACTTCAACTTTCCAATGGGTCCTAAAACGACATGGCAATCCCGGACGCCCTGAGTCAGCAGCGAGCTTCTAGTCGCCTGCTGCAACCGACCGTCAAATCACATCTGGCCTACACGCTGTTGTGTGCCCTGGTCATGATGGTCATGTTCAGCCTGCTGCGCGTCGCGCTGCTGGCTTACAACCGCTCGATGATCCTCGACACGCCGGCCTCGACCTTCCTCGAGGCATTCGCCAATGGTCTGCGTTTCGACCTGCGCCTGGTGGTCTATCTCAGTATTCCGTTGCTGCTGGCCTTGTTCAGCGCCCGGGCCATGGCCGCACGCGGGCTGTTCCGTCTCTGGCTGACGGTGGTCTCCAGCATTGCGCTGTTCCTGGGCCTGATGGAGATGGACTTCTATCGTGAGTTCCACCAGCGCCTGAACGGCCTGGTCTTCCAGTACGTCAAGGAAGACCCGAAAACCGTGGCCAGCATGCTCTGGTACGGCTTCCCGGTGGTCCGTTACCTGCTGGCCTGGGCCGTGGGCACCTGGATCCTGAGCCTGGCATTCAAGGGCGCCGACCGTGCGACCCGCCCTCGTGGTCCGTTCAGTGGCGGCAGCATCGGCACACGCAAGGTTGCGCCGTGGTACGCGCGTATCGCGGTATTCATGGTGTGCCTGCTGGTTTGCGTGGTCGCCGCCCGTGGCACCCTGCGCCAGGGCCCGCCGCTGCGTTGGGGTGATGTCTATACCACCGATTCGAATTTCGCTAACCAGTTGGGCCTCAACGGTACGCTGTCGCTGGTAGCCGCAGCCAAGAGCCGCATGTCCGAAGATCGCGACAATATCTGGAAGGCGACCTTGCCACAGCCACAAGCCCAGCAAGTGGTGCGTGACATGCTGGTGCTGCCGGCCGAGAAACTGGTCGATGCCGGCACTGCGGCGGTACGTCGCGATTACACCCCGCCAGCCGACAAGACCCTGCCGATCAAGAACGTCGTCGTGATCCTGATGGAAAGCATGGCTGGTCACTCGGTGGGTGCGCTGGGTGGGCCGGGCAACATCACGCCGTACCTCGACAAACTGTCGAAGGAAGGCTTGCTGTTCGACCGCTTCTTCTCCAATGGCACCCATACCCACCAGGGCATGTTCGCCACCATGGCCTGCTTCCCGAACCTGCCGGGTTTCGAATACCTGATGCAGACCCCGGAAGGCAGCCACAAGCTGTCCGGTCTGCCGCAGTTGCTCAGCGCCCGTGACTTCGACGACGTGTATGTCTACAACGGCGATTTCGCCTGGGACAACCAGTCGGGTTTCTTCAGCAACCAGGGCATGACCAACTTCATCGGCCGTAACGATTTCGTGAATCCGGTGTTCTCTGATCCGACCTGGGGCGTGTCCGACCAGGACATGTTCGACCGTGGCCTGGTCGAGCTCAAGGCACGGGAAAACGGCAAGCCGTTCTATGCCTTGCTGCAAACCCTGTCCAACCACACGCCTTACGCCTTGCCGACGCCATTGCCGGTCGAGCGCGTGACCGATCGTGGCAGCCTGAACGAACACCTGACCGCCATGCGTTACTCGGACTGGGCACTGGGCCAGTTCTTTGAAAAGGCCCGCAAGGAGCCGTACTTCAAGGAAACCCTGTTTGTCGTCGTCGGTGACCACGGTTTCGGCAACGAACAGCAGATCACCGAAATGGACCTGGGCCGTTTCAACGTGCCGATGCTGATGATCGCGCCGGGCATCCAGGAAAAGTTCGGCCAGCGTGACCACACCGTGGGCACTCAGATCGACATCGTGCCGACCATCATGGGCCGCATCGGTGGCGAAGTGCGTCATCAGTGCTGGGGACGCGACCTGCTCAACCTGCCGGAAGGCGACGCCGGTATTGGTGTGATCAAGCCGTCGGGCAGCGAGCAGACCACGGCCATCCTCACCGCAGACCAGATTCTGGTCCTGCCGAAGGACAAGGACATGGCGCCGAAGTTGTATCAGTATGAATTGGGTGCCAAGCCTCGCGCCGAAGTCATTGCAGATGCGCCGCGTACCGCCGAGTTGAAACTCAAGCTCGAAGCGTTCCTGCAAACAGCGACCAAGAGCCTGCTGGACAACACCGCCGGTGTTGTTGATGGCAAGCCGGACTAAGTTGTGACGCAATGGAAAAGAGGCCCTTCACGGGCCTCTTTTTTTGCCTGGCGGATATTTATATTCGGCCGAGCAAGAGCAGGATCAACAACACCACCAATACGACGCCGATGATACCGGACGGGCCGTAACCCCAACTTCTGGAGTGCGGGAAGACCGGTAAACCACCGATCAGTAACAGGATCAGAATGATGATCAGTATTGTGCCCATGTCTATTTCCTTGTCGAAAATGCAGTGGATTGACCCTGCCAATCAAGGTCAGCGTGAATGAAGTAAATTCGAGCTGCTTAAAAAATCCGACTTTTGTGCTTGCAGGAAAATTCCAAGTTTTTTGAAGTAATTCGAGCGGGTTCTTATTTCTATTTTGGTGCCTTAGTTACTTCAGGCGTTCCCGCGGTTTGCTCGGGCCATTCAGCAATCTGATGGAGCGTGGGTCGGGCAGCTTCCTTCGCTACACTCGATGCCTCTTCCGAGAACAACAAGGCTGTCTGCTATGCAAAATCGCATGATGATCACTGGTGCAGGCTCTGGCCTGGGTCGCGAAATCGCGCTGCGCTGGGCGCGCGAAGGCTGGCAACTGGCCTTGTCGGACGTCAGCGAGCCCGGCTTGCAGGAAACCCTCAAGCTGGTCCGCGAAGCGGGCGGCGACGGTTTTATCCAGCGCTGTGACGTGCGCGATTACAGCCAGTTGACAGCGTTCGCCCAGGCTTGCGAAGTCAAACTCGGCGGTATCGATGTCATCGTCAATAACGCAGGTGTCGCGTCTGGCGGATTTTTCAGTGAGTTGTCCCTGGAGGACTGGGACTGGCAGATCGCGATCAACCTGATGGGCGTGGTCAAGGGCTGCAAGGCGTTCCTGCCACTGCTGGAAAAAAGCAAAGGCAAGATCATCAACATCGCGTCCATGGCCGCGCTGATGCAAGGCCCGGCGATGAGCAACTACAACGTGGCCAAGGCGGGCGTGGTGGCGTTGTCCGAAAGCCTGCTGATCGAGCTGGCGCATCAGGAAGTCGGCGTGCATGTGGTGTGCCCGTCGTTCTTCCAGACCAACCTGCTGGACTCCTTCCGTGGCCCGACCCCGGCCATGAAAGCCCAGGTCGGCAAGTTGCTGGAAAGCTCGCCGATCAGCGCCGCCGACATCGCCGACTACATCTATCGGCAGGTCGCGGCAGGCGAGTTCATGATCCTGCCCCACGAACAGGGACGCATGGCCTGGGCGATCAAGCAGAAGAACCCGCAATTGCTCTACAACGAAATGACCGCCATGGCCGACAAAATGCGCGCCAAGGCCGGGCAATCCGCAAGCTGATCTTGCCCGCGGGCGACGCTGTGGTTAGGGTGGCCGCCATCGGCCATCCTCGCGAGACGCTCGCATGCTCAATTACCTGTGGTTTTTCCTCGCCGCGCTGTTCGAAATTGCCGGTTGCTTTGCCTTCTGGATGTGGCTGCGCCAGGGTAGAAGCATGTGGTGGGTGGTGCCGGCGCTCTTGAGCCTGACCCTGTTCGCCCTGCTGCTGACCCGGATCGAAGCCACCTACGCCGGCCGCGCCTACGCCGCTTACGGTGGCATCTACATCATTGCCTCAATCGGCTGGTTGGCCGTGGTCGAGCGGATTCGTCCGTTGGGTTCGGACTGGCTCGGCGTGGCGCTGTGTGTGATCGGCGCGAGCATCATTCTGTTCGGGCCGCGATTCTCCGCGTCCTGACAGATTGGCCCTACATTTGGCCGGCCTGTCAGACCTTTCCGTAAGTGGTGTGCGTCAAGGGGTGTCAGTCCGGTCTGGTTTGCTGTCGGAGCATTGTAGGCGTACGGCGGGGAGGGCATCTTCAAGGGCCAGAAATCCCTGAAGGACATTCCTCATGCTCGTACTCACTCGCGTTGTGGGCGAAAACGTTTCCATCGGTGACAACATTACCGTGCGTGTTCTCGCGATCAACGGAAACAACATTCGCTTTGGCATCGAAGCGCCTCAGGAAGTGAATGTGCACCGCTGCGAAATCTACGAACGCATCCAGAACAAACTGGCGAAGACCAAGGGACGCTGAAGACTTCAGTCAAACAGGTGCTTGGGCACGTCGTGCTTGAGCATCAGTTGGCATTGCTCGCTTTCCGGGTCGAAGACAATCAGTGCCTGGCCCTTGGTCAGCGCTTGGCGCACGCGCAGTACGCGGGTTTCCAGGGGGGTGTCGTCACCATTGTCCGTGCCGTCGCGGGTCACGAAATCCTCGATCAGGCGAGTGAGGGTGTCGACTTGAAGTTGGTCGTGGGGGATCAGCATAGGCACCTCGGTTGGATCAATGGCGCGATGCTACGGCGATTGGGCGTGGACGGCCAGCCCGGGATTTGTGTTGTCTGGTCTGACGCTATCGCGAGCAGGCTCGCACAGTAGACCGAGTTCTTCCATGGGAATGCGGTCGAATGTGGGAGCGAGCCTGCTCGCGATGGCGGCATGGCTGGCGATGAAGATCCTGATCAGTTCTCCGACCGCTGCCCCACCAGACTGTCCACCGACGGCACCCGCGTATCGCTTTCCATCTGGGTGTCATGTTCAAGCTGATGGCTGAAACGGTCCAGTGAGCCCTTGGCCGGTTGTGCATCGCTGGCAAACACTGGCGGGCTGAGGATGTACGCACCGAGCAGGCGGCTCAGGGCGGCGAGACTGTCGATGTGGGTGCGTTCGTAACCGTGGGTGGCGTCGCAGCCGAAGGCGAGCAGGGCGGTGCGAATGTCGTGGCCGGCGGTCACCGCTGAATGTGCGTCGCTGAAGTAGTAGCGGAACAGGTCCCGGCGTGCCGGCAACTCGTTGTCGCTGGCCAGGCGCAGGAGGTGGCGCGACAGGTGATAGTCATAGGGCCCGCCGGAATCCTGCATGGCGATGCTCACCGCGTGCTCGCTGGAGTGTTGGCCAGGCGCGACCGGTGCGATGTCGATGCCGACGAATTCACTGACGTCCCAAGGCAGCGCCGCTGCGGCACCACTGCCGGTTTCCTCGGTAATGGTGAACAGCGGATGGCAGTCGATCATCAGCTCTTCGCCACTGTCGACGATGGCCTTGAGCGCCGCCAGCAGCGCGGCCACCCCGGCCTTGTCGTCGAGGTGACGGGCGCTGATGTGGCCGCTTTCGGTGAACTCCGGCAATGGGTCGAAGGCGACGAAATCGCCGACGCTGATGCCCAGCGACTCGCAGTCGGCACGGGTGGCGCAGTAGGCGTCCAGGCGCAACTCGATGTGATCCCAACTGATCGGCATCTCATCCACGGCGGTATTGAACGCGTGCCCGGAAGCCATCAGCGGCAAAACGCTGCCACGGATCACGCCATGGTCGGTAAACAGGCTGACCCGGCTGCCCTCGGCAAAGCGGCTGGACCAGCAGCCGACGGGCGCGAGGGTCAGGCGGCCGTTGTCCTTCACTGCACGCACCGCCGCGCCGATGGTGTCCAGGTGGGCGGAAACGGCGCGGTCGGGGCTGTTCTTCTTGCCCTTGAGCGTGGCGCGGATGGTGCCGCGACGGGTCAGCTCGAAGGGAATGCCCAGTTCTTCAAGGCGTTCGGCGACGTAACGCACGATGGTGTCGGTGAACCCGGTGGGGCTGGGAATGGCGAGCATCTCCAGCAGCACTTTTTGCAGATAGCCGAGGTCCGGCTCGGGGATTTTGCTGGTCATGGAGACTCCTGATTGGTTATCGCCTGTACGGCCGCCTTCGCGAGCAGGCTCGCTCCTACAGGGGGAACGCGATCAAATGTGGGAGCGAGCCTGCTCGCGAAAGGGCCAGTCCAGACAACACATGGCTAAGAGACCACCGGCTGACTGTACGGAAACAACAGATCCACAAACCGCTCCGCCGTCGGCTGCGGTTCATGGTTGGCCAGCCCGGCCCGTTCGTTGGCTTCGATAAATACATAGTCCGGCTGGTCAGCGGCGGACACCATCAGGTCGAGGCCGACCATGGGAATGTCCAGTGTCCGCGCGGCCCGTACCGCCGCATCCACCAGCGTCGGGTGCAGGATCGCCGTGACGTCTTCAAGCACGCCGCCGGTATGAAGATTCGCCGTGCGCCGTACGAACAGGTGCTCACCGGCCGGCAGAATGCTGCTGTAGTCGTAACCGGCGGCACGCAAGGTGCGCTGGGTTTCCCGGTCCTGCGGGATCTTGCTTTCGCCACCGGTGGCCGCTTGTCGCCGCCGGCTCTGGGCTTCGATCAATGCACCGATGGAGTGCTGGCCGTCGCCCACCACTTCGGCCGGCCGGCGAATGGCGGCGGCGACCACTTCAAAACCGATCACCACAATGCGCAGGTCCAGGCCTTCGTGGAAACTTTCCAGCAACACGCGGCTGTCGAAGTGGCGAGCGGCTTCTATGGCTTGCTGCACTTCCTCGATGGTGCGCAAATCCACCGCCACCCCTTGGCCTTGTTCACCATCGAGTGGCTTGACCACCACGCGTTGGTGTTCATCGAGGAACGCCAGGTTGTCATCGGCGTTACCCGCCAGTTGCTGCGCCGGCAAGTTCAACCCGGCGGCCTTGAGCACTTTGTGGGTCAGGCTTTTGTCCTGGCACAGGGTCATGCTGACGGCACTGGTCAGGTCGCTCAGGGATTCACGGCAACGTACCCGGCGCCCGCCATGGCTGAGGGTGAACATCCCAGCGTCGGCGTCATCGACGTGCACATCGATGCCACGACGGTGTGCTTCCTCGACAATGATCCGCGCGTAGGGATTGAACGCGGCTTCCGGATCGGGCCCGAGAAACAGCGGTTGATTGATGCCGTTCTTGCGCTTGATGGCGAAGGTCGTCAGGTTGCGAAAACCGAGCTTGGCGTAAAGGCTTTTCGCCTGGCGGTTGTCGTGCAGCACCGACAGGTCGAGGCAGGCGAGCCCGCGACTCATGAAGTGTTCGATCAAATGCCGCACCAGCACTTCACCGACACCTGGTCGCGCACAATGCGGGTCGACCGCCAGGCACCACAGGCTGCTGCCGTTTTCCGGGTCGTTGAAGGCCTTGTGGTGGTTGAGGCCCATGACGCTGCCGATGACCGCGCCGCTGTCCTCGTCTTCGGCCAGCCAGTACACCGGGCCGCCCAGATGGCGCGGCGTCAGCAGGGTGGCATCGATCGGCAACATGCCACGGGCCTGATACAGCTGATTGATCGCCTGCCAGTCGGCATCGCTTTGCGCACGTCTAATGCGAAAACCGCGAAACACCCGGGTCGCCTGACGGTAGTCGCTGAACCACAGGCGCAAGGTATCGGACGGGTCGAGGAACAACTGCGTCGGCTCCAGCCCCAGCACTTGCTGGGGCGCGGCGACGTACAGGGCAATGTCCCGCTCGCCGGGCTGCTCGTTGAGCAACTCCCCGGCCAGGCTCGCGGCATCGGCAAAGGTGTGGCCGATCAGCAGGCGCCCCCAGCCGCAATGCACGGCAATCGGCGCCCCGCCGCGTTCACAGCGATCCTCGGCAAGACGTGCCTGCAAGCGTTCGTAGGAGGGTGACTGGCCGCGCAACAGGCGTTGGCTGAAAGCCGTGGCGTGAGATTTCATCGGTCAGATTCCTTGTTCGCTGAGCCACAGGTTCAGGGCTGCCAGTTGCCACAGCTTCGAGCCGCGCAATGGCGTCAATTGACCCTGTGGGTCGGTCAGCAGTCGATCGAGCATCGCCGGGTGGAACAGGCCGCGATCCTGACTCGGATCGAGCAGCAGCTCGCGCACCCATTCCAGCGTATCGCCCTGCAAATGCTTGAGGCCCGGCACCGGGAAGTAACCTTTCTTGCGGTCGATCACTTCACTGGGAATCACTTGTCGCGCCGCTTCCTTCAGGACTTGCTTACCGCCGTCCGGCAGTTTGAAACGCCCCGGAATCCGTGCCGACAGCTCCACCAGGCGGTAGTCGAGAAACGGCGTGCGCGCTTCCAGGCCCCAGGCCATGGTCATGTTGTCGACCCGCTTGACCGGGTCGTCCACCAGCATCACCGTGCTGTCCAGACGCAAGGCCTTGTCCACCGCCGCATCGGCACCGGGCTGAGCGAAATGGGCTTTGACGAAGTCACCGGCGGCGTCATTCGCAGTCAGCCATTTCGGTTGCACGGTGGCGGCGTAGTCGTCGTAGTTGCGGTCAAAAAACGCTTCGCGGTACGCGGAATACGGATCGCTCGCACCGTCCACTTGCGGATACCAGTGGTAACCGGCGAACAGCTCATCGGCGCCCTGGCCGCTCTGGACGACTTTGCAGTGTTTGGCTACTTCCCGGGACAACAGATAGAAGGCGATGCAGTCATGGCTGACCATCGGCTCACTCATGGCGCGGAAGGCGGCGGGCAGTTGTTCGATGATTTCCTTTTCGTCGATGCGCAGTTGATGGTGCTGCGTGCCGTAGTGTTTGGCGATCAGGTCGGAATACTGGAACTCGTCGCCGCGTTCGCCGCCGGCATCCTGGAAGCCGATGGAGAAGGTCGACAGATTGTCCACGCCGACTTCCCGCAACAGGCCCACCAGCAAGCTGGAATCGACACCACCGGACAGCAGCACGCCGACATCCACCGCCGCACGCTGTCGAATCGCTACCGCTTCGCGGGTGCTGTCGAGTACACGGTCGCGCCAGTCTTCGAGGCTCAAGTCCGTCTCATCGGCGTTAGGGCCGTAGGGCAGGGTCCACCAGGTTTTCTGTTCGGTGCGGCCATCGGCTTCGATGCGCATCCAGGTGGCCGGCGGCAGTTTTTCAATGCCCGCCAGCAAGGTGCGCGGTGCCGGGACCACGGCGTGGAAATTCAGGTAGTGATTGAGCGCCACGGGATCGAGGAGCGGGTTGATGTCGCCACCCTTGAGCAATGCCGGCAGGGCCGAGGCGAAGCGCAGGCGCTGGCCGGTGCGCGACAGGTACAGCGGTTTTACGCCGAGTCGGTCGCGGGCGATGAACAGGCGTTGGGCATCGCGCTCCCAAATGGCAAAGGCAAACATGCCGTTGAGTTTCGGCAGCAGCGCTTCGCCCCAGGCGTGATAGCCCTTGAGCAACACTTCGGTGTCGCCACCGGAATAGAAGGCGTAACCCAGGTTTTCAAGTTCCGTGCGCAGTTCCGGAAAGTTGTAGATCGCCCCGTTGAAGGCCAGGGACAAGCCCAGTTGCGGGTCGATCATCGGCTGCGCCGAGCCGTCTGACAGGTCCATGATTTTCAGGCGCCGATGGCCCAGGGCAACCGGCCCCTGGCTATGAAATCCCCAGGCGTCGGGGCCGCGAGGGGCCAGGTGATGGGTGATTCGTTCAATGGCTGCAAGGTCTGCAGGTTGATGATCAAAACGTAACTCGCCAGCTAATCCGCACATAAATTCCTTACCGGTTTTTCCGTTGGGGAGGGTCGATCGATACCGCGTCGAAACAGCGGGTACTCAGAAAGTGACCCTCCTCGGTAAGGGGAGTTTTAGATCGATGAGTTATATGCGCGACTGACCACGGCCGAATCGCCCCATGAGGGCGACTTCGACTGCTGTATCGACTACTTGCCCCGGATCAGGCGCCGCAAGGCAAACCGGTTGGGGTGACAGGCTTCGGCCACGCTTCTGGGCAATGGCAGGGGTTCGTTGTCCAGCCAGGCTGCCAGTAGTTCTCCGGACAGCGGCGCGGTGATCAGGCCGCGCGAGCCGTGACCGCTGTTGATGTACAAACCGTCAAGCCATGGGCATTCGACGTCCGGCACCTGCCGGGCGTCCTTGCTGAGTGCTGCATACACCTGAGTGAACGCCTGGGTGTCGGCCAACGGACCGACGATTGGCAAGTAGTCGGGGCTGGTGCAGCGAAAGGCAACGCGACCCTGGAGACTTTCAGGTGCAAGTTTATCGGCCTGTAAACGCTCGACCAGATCGTGGGAAATCTCTTCGAGCATGGCCAGGTTGCCCAGGTGTTCCGCCGTAGTCGGCGCCAGGTCATCGCTCTTGAAATCGAAACTGGCTCCCAGGGTGTGTTCGCCCAAACGGGCAGGGGCGACATAGCCTTCGGCGCACACCACGGTGCTCAGGGCCTGGCTTTGCGGGGTTTGCACCAGTCGGGTGATTTGCCCGCGAATGCGTTTGAGCGGCAACTCGGCGCTCTCGGGGAAACGCCGGATTTCGGCGGCACCGGCGAGCACCACCACGGGGGCGTCGGCAAGCAAGCGCTCGCCGTCCCAGGCTTGCCAACGGCCTTCAACTTTGCGCAGCTCCAGCGCATCGTGATGGGTGAGCAGTTGAATCTGTGGATGCGCAGCCTGCCACTGGCACAACGCCGGTGGATGAACCCAGCCGCCTTCGGGATAGAACAGGCCACCCTGTGCCAGCCCGATGCCGGCCACGGCCTGTGCCTCGGGTTGATCCAGCAGGTGCAGCAAGTCCGCTGGAAACGCCGCTGCCAACTGCGCTTGACGCTCGGCTTCCTTGGCGTTGAACGCCAACTGCAACACGCCGCAATCGTCCCAGTCGCGGCCCCGTTGCAAGTGTTCGAGCAGGCGTCGGGTGTAGCCGAATCCGCTGACGATCATTTGCGACAGCGCCGTGCCATGGGCGGATAACTTCAGGTAGAGCACGCCCTGCGGGTTGCCCGAGGCTTCCTGGGCGATGGCGTCGTGGCGCTCCAGCAAAGTCACTTGCCAGCCCCGCGCGGCAAGACTGGCGGCGCTGGCACAACCGGCCAGGCCGGCACCGATCACCAGAGCCTGGCGTTCGCCGGTCAGCGTGGCCGGCCGGGCGAACCAGGGTTTATCCAGGGCCGGGGTCGGTTTTTCCTGGGGCCAGCCGAGGAACTCGCCGCGCAGGATTTCCCATTTGTGGCCAATGCCGGGGGTGCGTTTCATCTTGAAGCCGGCGGCGTTGAGCAGGCGCCGCACCCAGCCAGTGCTGGTGAACGTGCTGATGGAAGCACCGGGGGCGGCCAGGCGCGCCAGTTCGGCAAACAGCTCGGCGGTCCACATGTCGGGGTTTTTCGCCGGGGCGAAACCGTCGAGGAACCAGGCGTCGATTCGGGCATCGAGTTGCGGCAGTTGCTCCAGTGCATCGCCGATCAGCAGGGTCAGCGTCACGCGGCCGTGGTCCAGCGTCAGGCGCTGAAAGCCCTGATGGATGGCCACGTATTGCTCAAGCAGTTGATCGGCAAACACCTTGAGTTCCGGCCACAGCGCCAGGGCCCGCTGCAAGTCGTCGGGGCTCAACGGGTACTTCTCGACGCTGACAAAATGCAGCCGCGCACCGGCCGCCGCGTGTTGATCGAACACCTGCCAGGCGCACAAAAAATTCAGCCCGGTGCCGAACCCGGTTTCACCGATGACCAGCCGCCCGCCCTCGGGCAGGGCAGCAAAACGCTCCACCAGACGGTTCTGCTCAATAAAGACATAGCGGGTTTCGTCCAGCCCCGACTGGTCGGAGAAATACACATCGTCGAATACCCGCGAATACGGGCGACCTTGGTCGTCCCAGTCGAGCTGGGCGTGGGGCAATACAGGTTTCATGGCAGGCTCGGCAACGGCAAGGCCGCCATTCTAGCCGATCGACGGCGTGGTGCTTGATCCGTGGCAAGGTATGCATTGGCCGAGACCGGGAGAATCTCTGCTGGCCTTCAGTTCAATCCGCTAGTCTTGCTCACATCTGGAAGGGAGCCGCTTATGTTTGAATCCGCCGAAATCGATCACGCCATCGACAAAGAAACCTACGACGCCGAAATCCCGGCCCTGCGCGAAGCGTTGCTCGAAGCGCAATTCGAATTGCAGCAGCAACGCCGCTTTCCGGTGATCATTTTGATCAATGGCATCGAAGGTGCCGGCAAGGGTGAGACGATCAAGGTGCTCAACGAGTGGATGGACCCGCGCTTGATCGAGGTGCGTACCTTCGATCAGCAAACCGATGAAGAACTGGCGCGGCCGCCGGCCTGGCGGTACTGGCGGATGCTCCCGGCCAAGGGGCGCATGGGGATTTTCTTCGGCAACTGGTACAGCCAGATGCTGCAGGGGCGGGTCCATGGCGAGTTCAAGGATCCGCGACTGGACCAGGCGATCAATGGCGCCGAGCGCCTGGAAAAGATGCTCTGCGATGAAGGTGCGCTGATCTTCAAGTTCTGGTTTCACCTCTCGAAAAAGCAAATGAAGGCACGCCTCAAGGCATTGGCCGACGACCCGCTGCACAGCTGGCGCATCAGCCCGCTGGACTGGCAGCAGTCGCAAACCTACGACCGGTTCGTGAAGTATGGTGAACGGGCGCTGCGTCGAACCAGCCGTGACTATGCACCCTGGCATGTGATCGCCGGGGCGGATGCCCATTATCGCAGCCTGGCCGTGGGTCGGATTCTGCTGGCGGGCCTGCAAGGGGCATTGAAGCGACCGAAGATCCATCCGGAAAAGGTCAGCGCCGCGCCAGTGTTCCCCAGTGTCGATCAAGTGAACCTGATCGACAGTCTGGACCTGACCCTGCACCTGGACAAGGATGATTACGAAGAACAACTGATCACCGAGCAGGCGCGGTTTTCCGGGTTGATGCGTGACAAACGCATGCGCCGCCACGCACTGGTGGCGGTGTTCGAGGGCAATGACGCGGCTGGCAAAGGTGGGGCGATCCGTCGGGTAGCGGCAGCGCTGGATCCGCGTCAGTACAGCATCGTACCGATTGCCGCGCCAACCGAAGAAGAACGGGCGCAGCCGTATCTATGGCGTTTCTGGCGGCACCTGCCGGCCCGGGGCAAGTTCACGGTGTTCGACCGCTCGTGGTATGGCCGGGTGTTGGTGGAGCGCATCGAAGGCTTTTGCAGCCCGGCGGACTGGCTGCGTGCCTATGGTGAAATCAACGATTTCGAAGAACAGCTCGCCGACGCCGGTGTGATCGTGGTCAAGTTCTGGCTGTCGATCGACAAGCAGACGCAATTGGAGCGCTTCGAGGAGCGCGAGAAGATTCCCTTCAAGCGCTTCAAGATCACTGAAGATGACTGGCGTAACCGTGAAAAATGGGATGACTATCGTGCGGCGGTCGGTGACATGGTCGACCGTACCAGTACCGAGATTGCGCCATGGACCCTGGTGGAAGCCAATGACAAGCGCTGGGCACGGGTCAAGGTGCTACGCACCATCAACCGGGCGCTGGAAGAGGCTTTCGAGAAATCCGACCGGCATGAACGCAAGCGCAAGGACAAGAATTGAGGCCATGGTTACGCATACGCGAGGTGAATGATCGTCGCGGTCGGTGAAGCGCTGGACTTATGCTCGGTCCACTCTCAACCGATAACAACAATGAGGTATGCCATGCGTGAAGTGGTGATCGTCGACAGCGTACGGACCGGCCTGGCCAAATCCTTTCGCGGTAAATTCAACATGACCCGCCCGGATGACATGGCGGCCCACTGTGTCGATGCACTGTTGGCGCGCACCGGTATCGATCCGGCGAGCGTCGAGGACTGCATCGTGGGTGCCGGCTCCAACGAAGGTGCCCAGGGTTTCAATATCGGTCGCAATGTCGCGGTGCTCTCGCGCCTGGGTATCGGCACGGCCGGCATGACCCTCAACCGGTTCTGTTCTTCGGGCTTGCAGGCGATCGCCATCGCCGCCAACCAGATCGCTTCGGGTTGCAGCGACATCATCGTCGCCGGCGGCGTCGAGTCCATCAGCCTGACCATGAAGAGCGTCAACACCGACAACCTGATCAACCCGCTGCTCAAGGAGCAGGTGCCGGGCATCTATTTTCCGATGGGCCAGACGGCTGAAATCGTCGCGCGTCGGTACGGCGTCAGCCGTGAAGAGCAGGACCTGTACGCGCTGCAAAGCCAGCAACGTACCGCAGCGGCGCAGGCCGCCGGGTTGTTCAGCGATGAAATCGTGCCGATGGCGGTGAAGTATCGCGTCGAAGACAAGGCCACAGGTCAGGCACAGATCCTCGACGGCATCGTCGACCGCGATGACTGCAACCGACCGGACACCACCCTGGAAAGCCTGGCCGGATTGAAACCGGTGTTCGCCGAAGATGGCTCGGTCACGGCGGGCAACTCTTCGCAACTGTCCGACGGCGCGTCCATGACCCTGGTGATGAGCCTCGAAAAAGCACTGGAGCTGGGGCTCAAGCCGAAAGCGTTCTTCCGCGGCTTTACCGTGGCCGGTTGCGCGCCGGACGAGATGGGCATCGGCCCGGTGTTTTCGGTACCGAAACTGCTCAAGGCCAAAGGTTTGCGGATTGACGACATCGACCTGTGGGAACTCAACGAAGCGTTCGCCTCGCAGTGCCTGTACAGCCGCAACCGGCTGGAAATCGACAACGCCCGGTACAACGTCAACGGCGGCTCGATTTCCATCGGTCACCCGTTCGGCATGACCGGCTCGCGCCAAGTCGGGCATCTGGTTCGTGAGTTGCAGCGACGCAATCTGCGGTACGGCATCGTCACCATGTGCGTGGGTGGCGGGATGGGGGCTACGGGGTTGTTTGAGGCGGTGCGTTAAGCCTCGATATTTTTCGTTGTCTGCCAGATAGCTTTCGCGAGCAGGCTCGCTCCCACAGGTTTGGTGGCGTACACAACATTTGTGATCGCCGCTAATCACTGTGGGGGCGAGCCTGCTCGCGATGGGCTCACCTCGGTTGTAAAAAATCCCCCTCAAAGATTGCGACCCGCACAGTTTCATTCGCGGCCAGTCCAAAACTGTCCCTGTGTACGTCACCGCTCCAAGCCTAGAATGACGACTCCTGTCAGTTGGCGTTGGGGTTCACATGCACATTTCATCGGGTCGCTGGGGTTACGGTCTGTTCCTGGCCTTGTTGACCGCGCTGTTGTGGGGAATCCTGCCGATCAAGCTCAAGCAGGTGTTGCTGGTGATGGATCCGGTGACGGTGACCTGGTTTCGTCTGCTGGTGTCCGGCGGCTGCCTGTTCATTTACCTGGCGGCCACCAGGCGTCTACCCAGCCGCAAGGTGCTCGGACCTCGTGGTGGCTGGTTGGTGCTGATGGCGGTGCTCGGACTGGTCGGTAACTATGTTTTGTATCTGATGGGCCTGAACCTGCTCAGCCCCGGCACGGCGCAATTGGTGGTGCAGATGGGCCCGATCATGCTGCTGATCGCCAGCCTGTTTGTGTTCAAGGAGCGTTTCAGCCTGGGGCAGGGGATTGGCTTGCTGGTGCTGTTGATCGGCTTTGCGCTGTTTTTCAACCAGCGCTTGAGTGAGTTGCTCACGTCGCTGACCGACTACACCGCCGGCGTGCTGCTGGTGCTGCTGGCGTCCACGGTCTGGACCTTCTATGCCTTGGGGCAGAAGCAATTGCTGACGGTGTGGAATTCGCTGCAGGTGATGATGGTGATCTACCTGTTTTGCGCGCTGTTGTTGACGCCGTGGGTGCATCCGCTCGAAGCGTTGCAATTGAACCCCTTGCAGGGGTGGTTGTTGCTGGCGTGCTGTCTCAACACCCTGATTGCCTATGGCGCGTTTGCCGAGGCCCTGGCCCATTGGGAAGCTTCCCGGGTCAGCGCGACGCTGGCCATCACGCCGCTGGTGACCTTTGCCGCGGTTGCCATGGCTGCGTGGCTGTGGCCCGACTATGTGCATGCCGAGACGATCAATGGCCTGGGATATGGCGGCGCGGTGCTGGTGGTGCTGGGGTCGGCGCTGGTGGCGTTGGGGCCTTCGTTGATTGCCGGATTGAAGGCCAGAAAAGCCAAAATGGTCGTTGGCTGAAAATCTTCATCGCGCCCTTCGCGAGCAGGCTCGCTCCCCCAGAGATCCAGTGTGGGAGCGAGCCTGCTCGCGAAGACGGACTTTCAATCAGCGCAAAATTCAGCCCTTGGCCCCAGCCTCCAGCATGTTCTCCGGCCTCACCCACGCATCGAACTCTTCGTCAGTCAGATACCCGAGCTGCAACGCCGCCTCGCGCAAGGTCAGGCCTTCGCTGTAGGCCTTCTTGGCGATCTCCGCCGATTTGTCATAGCCGATGTGCGGGTTGAGCGCCGTCACCAGCATCAGACCGCGCTCCAGGTGTTCAGCCATTTTTTCCGCATCCGGTTCCAGGCCGGCCACGCAGTGCTGCTGGAAGTTGCTGCAGCCATCAGCCAGCAAACGGATCGATTGCAGCAGGTTATGGATGATCACCGGTTTGAACACGTTCAACTGCAAGTGACCCTGACTGGCGGCAAAACCGATGGCGACGTCGTTGCCCAACACCTGGCAGGCGAGCATCGACAGTGCTTCGCACTGGGTCGGGTTGACCTTGCCCGGCATGATCGAACTCCCCGGTTCATTGGCCGGCAGCCTGACTTCGGCGAAGCCGGCGCGCGGGCCGGAACCCAGCAGGCGCAGATCGTTGGCGATTTTCATCAGTGTCACGGCGAGGGTTTTCAGTGCGCCGGACAACGTGGTCAGCGGCTCATGGCCGGCCAGTGCGGCGAACTTGTTCGGCGCGGTGATGAACGGCAAGCCGGAGAGGGCTGCCAATTCCGCGGCGATGGCCTCGCCGAAGCCATGGGGTGAGTTCAGCCCGGTGCCGACGGCCGTTCCGCCCTGGGCCAGCTCGCAGACCGCGGGCAGTGCGCTGCGGATTGCCCGCTCGGCGTAATCGAGTTGCGCGATGAACGCCGAGATTTCCTGACCGAAGCTGATCGGTGTCGCATCCATCATGTGGGTTCGACCGGTCTTGACCAGTTTCATATGGCGTGCGGCCAGTTCGGCCAGCCCGCCGGTCAGTTCACTGATCGCCGGCAGCAAGTGCTGTTGCACCGCCTGGACGGCTGCGATGTGCATGGCGGTGGGAAAACAGTCGTTGGAACTCTGGGAGCGATTGACGTGATCGTTGGGGTGCACCGGGGACTTGCCGCCACGGGGGTTGCCGGCCAGCTCGTTGGCGCGACCGGCGATCACTTCGTTGACGTTCATGTTGCTCTGGGTACCGCTGCCGGTTTGCCAGACCACCAGCGGAAACTGGTCGTCGTGGTCGCCGGCGAGCACTTCGTCGGCCGCCTGCTCGATCAGGCGCGCGATATCGGCGGGCACGTCGCCGTTGCGATCATTGACCCGTGCCGCGGCTTTCTTGATCAGCGCCAGGGCATGCAACACGGCCAGCGGCATGCGTTCGTTGCCGATGGCGAAGTTGATCAGTGAGCGTTGCGTCTGAGCGCCCCAATAGGCTTCATCCGGGACTTCAACCTGGCCGAGGCTGTCGGTTTCGATACGGCTCATCTTGCTCACTCCTGTAGGTCCGATTGCGCAGTTTAGGCCGTGATCGACGGCCGTGGTTCCATCAGTCTGAATTTGACCATTCAACCCCTCTAAATCAGGCGCGACAAGGCTTGGGGTTGAGCGACACACTTTTTTAGGCGCAGAATGGACGCCCTTGGGGTCTTACCTCGCCAGCTAGAAAAGGAAACTCGATGACTCGTCTTCGTGCCATCTGTACCGCCGTTGCTTTGGTCTGCGCCAGCGGCCAGGTTCTTGCCGACACCGCCAGCCATAACGCCAGTGCCGAGGCTTTCCTGACCATGGCGCACGCTGACAAACTGGGCACCCCGGTGTACATGCAAGTACAGCAGATGTTTGCCCAGCGTTTCGAACAAACCAAAGCCCCTGAGTCGAAAAAAGCCGTGCTGGAAACCTACCAGGCCAAGGCCAACGCCGCTCTGGACCAGGCCATTGGCTGGAACAAGCTGAAACCGGACATGGTCAAGCTCTACACCACCAACTTCAGCGAATCCGAGCTCAAGGACCTGGTTGCGTTCTACCAGTCGCCACTGGGCAAGAAAGTCCTGGAAAAAATGCCTCAGCTGACCCAGCAATCGGCCCAGATGACCCAGGCCAAGCTGGAAAGCGCGGTGCCTGTGGTCAACAAGCTGCTGGCTGACATGACCGCCGAGCTGACGCCGAAAGACGCGGCTGCTCCAGCCAAGAAAAAGCCTTAAGCGGAGTTCGGTATGACCATGCAACAACGCATCGAATCGACGCTGGCCCTGCTTCAGCCCGAGCATCTGCAAGTGCTGGATGAAAGCCACATGCACAGCCGTGGGCTGCAAACCCATTTCAAGGCGGTGGTGGTCAGCGCGCAGTTCGAAGGCCTGAACCGGGTCAAGCGTCACCAGAAGGTCTACGGCACGCTTGGCGAGCTGATGGGCGAGTTCCATGCGTTGGCGCTGCATACCTACACGCCAGAGGAATGGGCCCGGATCGACGCGGCTCCGGCCTCGCCGACCTGTGCCGGCGGCAGCAAGCACTAAACACAGGTTTTTTGTTAGAATGCCCAACGCGCCGCTAACCCGGCGCGTTTTTTTTCGCATCCGGTTCACCCCTTACGAGGGTAGCCACCTGGAGATTTACCCATGACACAACAGATTGTCGTGGCGGCACTGTATAAGTTCGTCACCCTGGAAGATTACGTCGCCCTGCGCGAGCCCCTGCTGCAAGCGATGGTCGACAACGGCATCAAAGGCACCCTGCTGATTGCCGAAGAAGGTATCAACGGCACCGTGTCCGGCAGCCGCGAAGGCATCGACGGGCTGATGGCCTGGCTCAAGAACGACCCGCGCATGGACGACATCGACCATAAAGAGTCGTACTGCGACGATCAGCCGTTCTATCGCACCAAAGTCAAACTCAAGAAAGAAATCGTCACCCTCGGCGTGGAAGGCGTGGACCCGAACAAAAAGGTCGGCACCTACGTCGATCCGCAGGACTGGAACGCCCTGATCAGCGACCCCGAAGTGCTGTTGATCGACACCCGTAATGATTACGAAGTCTCGATCGGTACCTTCGAAGGCGCCATCGACCCGAAAACCACCAGTTTTCGCGAGTTTCCCGATTACATCAAAGCCAACTTCAACCCGGCCGTGCACAAGAAGGTCGCAATGTTCTGCACCGGCGGCATCCGCTGCGAGAAGGCCTCGAGCTACATGCTCAGCGAGGGCTACGGTGAGGTTTTTCACCTCAAGGGTGGCATCCTGAAGTACCTCGAAGAGGTGCCGCAGGAAGAAACCAAGTGGCAGGGCGACTGCTTCGTGTTCGACAACCGCGTGACCGTTCGTCACGACCTGAGCGAAGGCGACTACGATCAATGTCATGCCTGCCGCACGCCGGTGAGCGTGGAAGACCGCGCGTCCGAGCATTACGTGGCCGGCATCAGTTGCCCGCATTGCTGGGATAAGCTGAGCGAGAAGACCCGTCGCAGCGCGATCGACCGGCAGAAGCAGATCGAACTGGCCAAGGCTCGTAACCAGCCTCACCCGATCGGCTTCAACTACAAGCAAGCATCCTCCGAGGCCTGAACCATGTCTGCACGCCTGCTTTATGTGATGGACCCGATGTGTTCCTGGTGCTGGGGGTTTGCCCCGGTGGCCAACGCACTGGTCGAGCAGGCGCAAGCCGCGGGTGTGGATGTGCATCTGATCGTGGGTGGTTTGCGCACCGGTAGCGGTGCGGCGCTGGAGCCGACCACCCGACGCTACATCCTTGAACACTGGCAGGCGGTCACCGAAGCCACCGGCCAGCCTTTCAAGTTTGAGGGCGCGTTACCCGATGGCTTTGTCTATGACACCGAGCCTGCCTGCCGGGCACTGGTGACGGCGCGCGGACTGGCGCCGGATTGCGCCTGGAAGCTGCTCGGGCTGATCCAGCATGCGTTTTATGTCGAAGGCCGGGATGTCACCCGCGCCAGCGTGCTGGTGGAACTGGCCGAGCAAGCCGGCGTGCCGCGCATCGAGTTCGCCGCCGCGTTTGACCGCGCCGATATGCATGCCGCAACGGCGGCTGATTTCACCTGGGTCCAGGACCTGGGCATTGCCGGTTTCCCCACTCTGCTGGCCGAGCGTAACGGCCAACTGGCGTTGTTGACCAATGGCTATCAGCCGTTGAGCGAGTTGTCCCCGCTGCTCGGCCGCTGGCTGGAGCGTGCTGCCTGTGCATGACCTGCCTGATGATGTCGCACCCGCTAAACGTGTCGACCGTCTGAGCTGGGCGGAAATCCGCCGCCTGGCCCTGCATCACAAGAAATCCCTGTGGATCGCCAACGGTGTGGCCGTGCTGGCGACCCTGTGCAGCGTGCCGATTCCCTTGCTCCTGCCGTTGCTGGTGGACGAGGTGTTGCTGGGGCATGGTGATGCCGCGCTGAAGATCATGAACCACGCGCTGCCCGAAGGCTGGCAGAAGGCCGCGGGCTACATCGGCCTGATGCTGGTGGTGACCTTGACCCTGCGTTGCACCGCGTTGCTGTTCAACGTGGTGCAGGCGAAATTGTTCGCCGGGTTGGCCAAGGACATCGTCTACCGCATTCGCATACGCCTGATCGAGCGTCTCAAGCGTATCTCCCTGGGCGAATACGAAAGCCTGGGCAGCGGCACGGTGACCACGCATCTGGTCACCGACCTGGACACCCTGGACAAATTCGTCGGCGAAACCCTCAGCCGTTTCCTCGTGGCCATGCTGACCCTGGTCGGCACGGCAGGCATTCTGATGTGGATGCACTGGAAACTGGCATTGCTGATTCTGCTGTTCAACCCGCTGGTGATCTATGCCACGGTGCAATTGGGCAAGCGGGTCAAGCACCTGAAGAAACTCGAGAACGACAGCACTTCACGCTTTACCCAGGCACTGACCGAAACCCTGGACGCCATCCAGGAAGTGCGCGCCGGCAACCGCCAGGGGTTTTTCCTCGGTCGCCTGGGGCAACGCGCCCGAGACGTGCGTGACTATGCGGTGAATTCGCAATGGAAAACCGATGCGTCGAATCGAGCCAGCGGTCTGCTGTTCCAGTTCGGCATCGATATTTTTCGGGCCGCGGCGATGCTCACCGTGCTGTTTTCCGACCTTTCAATCGGCCAGATGCTCGCGGTGTTCAGCTACCTGTGGTTCATGATCGGTCCGGTTGAACAACTGCTGAACCTGCAATATGCCTACTACGCTGCCGGCGGTGCGCTGTCGCGAATCAACGAACTGCTGTCCCGGGCCGATGAGCCACAATACCCGGGCGGAGTCGACCCTTTCGTCGGTCGCGAGACGGTCGGGCTGGAAGTACAAGGGTTGAGCTTCGGTTACGGTGATGAACTGGTCCTGAACCAGATGAACCTGTCCATCGCCCCCGGCGAAAAGGTTGCGATCGTCGGTGCCAGTGGCGGTGGCAAGAGCACGCTGGTGCAACTGCTGCTGGGTTTGTACACGCCGTTGGCCGGAACCATTCGCTTCGGCGGTTCGACCCAGCAGGAGATCGGCCTGGAAACCGTGCGGGAAAATGTTGCCGTGGTCCTGCAACATCCGGCGCTGTTCAACGATACCATCCGGGCCAACCTGACCATGGGCCGCGAACGCAGTGACGAGGCCTGCTGGCAGGCGCTGGAAATTGCCCAGTTGCATGGCACGGTCCGGGATTTGCCCAATGGCCTGGACAGCATCGTCGGGCGCTCCGGGGTGCGTTTGTCCGGCGGGCAACGTCAACGCCTGGCCATCGCCCGAATGGTGCTGGCCGAGCCCAAGGTGGTGATCCTCGACGAAGCCACCTCGGCACTGGACGCCGCCACCGAATACAACCTGCACCAGGCTTTGGCGCGGTTCCTGAGCAACCGCACCACGTTGATCATTGCCCACCGCCTTTCGGCGGTAAAACAGGCGGATCGGGTGCTGGTGTTCGACGGCGGGCAAGTTGCCGAGGATGGCGACCACCAGCAACTGATTGCCGACGGTGGGTTGTACGCCAAGCTGTATGGGCATTTGCAGCGGTTGTAGCGGTTGTAGCGAGGTCGCTTCAAGGTTGCAGAGCGCTGTTTCAATACTATAAAAATTCATCGCGAGCGAATTCAGTGGCCGATACTCCCTCCGGGCGAAGCTTGTCGCTTGCCGGAAGCAGGATCGCCCCCTAGTCTAGCTATAGCGATTTCGTCCGGAAGACGAGCAGACAGTGCCAATGCAAGGGACCCCATGAATCAAACGCGGACTCTCGGAACGCCACGGCTGTTGGGCATCGTCTGGCCATTTATCGCCGTTGTGGTGTTTCAAGCCTTGCTGGGCGGCGTTAGCCTTTATGTGCTGTCGGCGGTTCGCGGCTATGTTGCCGGCGAAAGCCTCTGGTCCAAGGGCCAGAAAGACGCCATCTATTACCTCAATCTTTACGCCGACAGTGGCGACGAAGCGATTTTTCGTAAATACCAGCACGCGATGTCCGTGCCCCAGGGCGGGCATGAGTTACGCGTGGCACTGGACCACCAACCGCCGAATATCGAGGCGGCACGTGCGGGGATTCTCAAGGGGGGCAACCACCCGGATGACGTTTCCAGCCTGATTTGGCTGTACCTCAACTTTCGTCACTTCAGCTACCTTGAAAAAGCCATCGACCTCTGGACCGTGGGTGATGCCTATCTTGTCAAACTCGATAACGTTGCCAGGGACATGCATCGGCACATCGCTGCCGGCCCGGCTTCCAGGGCGGATGTACAGCGCTGGAGGGAGCAGATTTTCGCGATCAATGATGAGGTGACTCCGGCGGCGAAAGCCTTCAGCGATGCACTGGGGGAGGGGTCGCGGGTCATTCTTCGTCTGCTGTTGCTGACTAACCTCGCCACGGCTCTTGGATTGATCGCGCTGGCGCTGATGCGCACCCATAAACTACTCAAGCAGCGCCATGCCTTCGCCGATGCGTTGCAAGTGGAGAAAGAGCGGGCGCAGATCACCCTGCAATCGATTGGTGACGGCGTGATCACCACGGATGTTTCCGGTGCGATTGCTTACATGAACCCCGCGGCCGAGGCGTTGACCCACTGGAAGGCCGAGCAGGCGACGGGGTTGCCTCTGGCGGCACTGTTCAACCTGCTGGACGAAAATGCCCAGACCGATGGATTCACCCTGATCGAGCATATTCTCAGCGGCCAGCTCAGTGGCGGCAGTGAACACTCCAAGCTGATCCAGCGTCTGGACGGCAGCACGGTGTCGGTCACGCTGGTGGGCGCGCCGATCCGTAATGCCGGCAAAGTCAGCGGGACGGTGTTGGTGCTGCATGACATGACCCAGGAGCGGCAATACATCGCGAATCTGTCGTGGCAGGCGACCCACGACGCCTTGACGGGGCTCGCCAACCGTCGCGAGTTCGAATATCGCCTGGAACAGGCGCTGCACAACCTAACCCGCCATTCGGGTCGCCATGCCCTGATGTTCCTCGATCTGGACCAGTTCAAGCTGGTCAACGATACCTGCGGCCACGCGGCGGGCGACGAACTGTTGCGGCACATCTGCGCGCTGTTGCAATCCGGGCTGCGCGAGGGCGACACCCTGGCGCGCCTTGGCGGCGACGAATTCGGCATCCTGCTGGAAAACTGCGCACCGGAAGCGGCGGAGAAAATTGCCGAAAGCCTGCGCCAGACTGTGCAGAATCTGCATTTTGTCTGGAAGGGCCGGCCTTTCGTGACCACTGTCAGTATCGGGCTGGTCCATGTCGCGCAGAATCCGACGACGCTTGAAGCCTCGCTGCGTGCTGCCGACATGGCGTGCTACATGGCCAAGGAAAAGGGGCGTAATCGGGTCCAGGTCTATCATCCGGATGACTCGGAATTGTCTCTGCGCTTCGGCGAAATGGCCTGGGTGCAGCGTTTGCACATGGCGCTGGAGGAAGACCGCTTTTGCCTGTACGCCCAGGAAATTGTGCCCTTGGGTCATGTCGAACAGGGCGGCGGGCACATTGAGATTCTGCTGCGATTGCATGATGAAGCCGGACGGATGATCCTGCCCGACAGCTTCATTCCGGCTGCCGAGCGTTATGGCTTGATGAGCTCGCTCGATCGTTGGGTGGTGCAGAACGTGTTCAAGATCATTGCCCAATGCAGGGCCGAGCAAGGCCATGGGCCGCTGGCCATGTGTGCGATCAATCTGTCAGGCACGACCATTGGGGATGAGGCATTCCTGGACTTCCTGCGCGAACAGTTTGTGACGTATTCGATTCCGCCTGAAATGATTTGTTTTGAAATTACTGAAACCAGTGCTATTTCAAATCTTGGCAGCGCCATTCGATTCATTAATGAACTCAAAGGCTTAGGATGCTATTTTTCACTGGATGACTTTTGTGCCGGAATGTCCTCATTCGCGTACCTGAAACATTTGCCTGTAGACTTCCTGAAGATCGATGGGAGTTTCGTAAAGGATATGCTGGACGACCCGATCAACCGCGCCATGGTCGAAGTGATCAACCACATTGGCCATGTGATGGGTAAGCGCACGATTGCCGAGTTTGTCGAAACGCCCCAGATCGAGCAGGCATTGCTGGAGATCGGGGTGGATTACGCTCAAGGGTATGTGATTGAACGCCCGCATCTGTTTACCTTTGATAGCCTGCTAAGCCGTCCCGCCAGGCCTCAGCCGCTGTTGTTCAAGGCCCCTGGCACGTTCCGTTGAAACTCCTGCCGGTCTTACAATCACAATCAAAAGGAGCTCGACAGTGATCGATACATTCAACCGAACCGGACCGCTCATGGAAGCTGCAAGTTACCCTGCCTGGGCCCAGCGCCTGATCCAGGATTGCAGCGAGAGCAAGCGCCGGGTTGTCGAACACGAACTGTACCAACGCATGCGAGACAACAAACTCAGTGCGAAGACCATGCGCCAGTACCTGATCGGTGGCTGGCCGGTGGTCGAACAGTTCGCGTTGTATATGGCACAAAACCTGACCAAGACCCGCTTTGCCCGTCATCCCGGCGAAGACATGGCCCGTCGCTGGCTGATGCGTAACATCCGCGTCGAACTGAACCACGCCGATTACTGGGTGCACTGGAGTCGCGCGCACGGTGTCAGCCTGGAAGAGTTGCAGGCTCAGCAGGTTCCACCCGAGCTTCACGCCCTGAGCCATTGGTGCTGGCACACCAGTTCCGCCGACTCGCTGATCGTTGCGATTGCCGCCACCAACTACGCGATCGAAGGGGCGACCGGGGAATGGTCGGCGGTCGTGTGTTCCAACGGTGTCTACGCCGCCTCGTTCCCCGAGGAAGATCGCAAGCGGGCGATGAAATGGCTGAAGATGCATGCGCAGTATGACGATGCCCATCCATGGGAAGCCCTGGACATCATCTGCACACTGGCGGGCACCAACCCGAGCAAATCCCTGCAGGTGGAGCTGCGTCAGGCTGTTTGCAAGAGCTACGACTATATGTACCTGTTTCTCGAACGTTGCATGCAAATGGAACACGCAGAGCGGGCACCGGTCGTGCGTGAGCGGATGGCATTGGTCGAAAGCTGATTCAATCGCTGCTTGAAAAACAACTGTGGGAGCGAGCCTGCTCGCGAATACGGACTGTCAGTCAACATCATCGTTGAAGGTCAGGTCCCATTCGCGAGCAGGCTCGCTCCCACATTGGTTTGTGCCGTGACTGAAATTTCAGCCCGCCATCTCCAGCCGGTTACGACCTTCGCGCTTGGCCACATACAATGCGCTGTCTGCCCGCCGCAGCAGGCTTTCGGCAGACTCGCCGGGCAACAGGGTCGAACAGCCTAGGCTGACCGTCAGCAGGATCTTGTGGCTATTGGCCAGGTACTCTTCAGACTGCACTGCAAACCGCAGCCGCTCACCGACCATGGCCGCGGCCTCGCGACAGGTATTCGACAGCAGGATCAGGAACTCCTCGCCGCCATAGCGGAACACCATGTCCACGTTGCGCAGTTGGTTTTTGATCGAGGCAGCGACCGCCTTGAGCACGTCATCGCCAGTGCTGTGGCCGTGGGTATCATTAACCAGCTTGAAATGATCGATGTCCAGCATCAGCACCGACAACGGTTGCAGGTGGCGCCGGGACAGCTCGATTTCCCTTTGCAGTGTCTGGTCCATGGCGATGCGGTTACCGGCGCCCGTCAGCGGGTCGCGCAGTGCGCTTTGGGTAGCGGTACGGTACAGCAGCGCATTGCGCATCGGGAAAAGCAGCGCGGCCAGCAGTGATTCGAGATGGCCCTGTTCCAGTTCGCTGAAACGCTGATTGCGACGGAAGATCAGCTCGCCCAGATGTTCGCCTTCGTGGCTGAGGCTGTAGCTGATGGAGTGGTGGCCGCGTTGGCCGAACTCCAGGCGCAGGTCACTGCTCTTGTGCTGGTAGCACAAGGCATCCAACGGCACCAGCCGTTGAATCTCGCGATAGAAAGTCCCAAGAATGCGTTGCGGTTCCAGGCTGGTTTGCAGCTGCAGGCTCAGCTGCTGGCGCAATTGCGCAAGACTGACAGGTCTTTCCAGGAGGGGCGGCTGCTGACCAAAGCCCAGGCGCTGCAATTTGGCGCTATCGAAGTCAATTGCGTTGGTCTGGGAGGGTGGTTTCATAAGGCGTGCGCCCCTAAGCAGTAAGGCTGTCTTACAAGCAGGGTGAGAGCGGCTTAGGGCTGCGCGTCGTACTGGTCCGTCAGTCCCGTAGGACATTTCGTACAAGTTTAATCCGCTTTGTAGAAGAAGAGTAATCTCTGGACTCAAGCTTCACCCCCGTCTGCTTTCACGTTACGTGTCTGAGCAAACTTAGAGCGAAAGTCGTGCCATTCGGTTCATCCGAATAAAAGTTGTTTTGAATCAATCGGTTGATTGTCGTCTGCTACCTGGGTGACGTAGGGTGTGACGTTTGTTTGACAGGTGCCTGGTTCGAATCCTGAAGCCTTCGAGTGCCGCGACAGGAAGCTGGCGCGGCACCAAAAAGCGACGTACGGTTGTTACTGGGCGTTGAACGCCTGGCCATTGATGCCCGTGCTGTCCGGGCCCATCAGGTAGAGGTAGACCGGCATGATCTCCTCGGGCGTCGGGTTGTTCAGGGGGTTTTCACCCGGGTAAGCCTGGGCGCGCATGCTGGTGCGGGTGGCGCCGGGGTTGATGCTGTTGGAGCGTACCGGGGCCACGGTGTCGACTTCGTCAGCCAGGGTTTGCATCAGGCCTTCAGTGGCGAACTTGGAGACGCCGTAAGCGCCCCAGTACGCACGTCCCTTGCGGCCGACGCTGCTGGACGTGAACACCACCGAAGCATCCTGCGACAGCTTGAGCAGCGGCAGCAGTGTGCTGGTGAGCATGAACATGGCATTGACGTTGACTTGCATGACCCGCATGAAGTTTTCGCCGGAAAGCTGCTCGATCGGCGTGCGCGGGCCGATGATCGAAGCATTGTGCAGCAGACCGTCGAGATGCCCGAATTCGCTTTCGATCATCGCTGCCAACTCATCGTATTGATGGGGCAGGGCGGTTTCGAGGTTGAAGGGGATGACTGCCGGTTGTGGATGGCCGGCGGCTTCGATCTCGTCGTAGACCTGGGTCAGGTTGGCTTCGGTCTTGCCCAGCAGCAGCACGGTTGCGCCGTGTGCCGCGTAGGTTTTTGCCGCTGCGGCGCCGATGCCGCGTCCTGCGCCGGTGACCAGAATGACCCGATCCTTGAGCAGTTCGGGGCGGGCGGAATAATCAAACATAAAAAACCTCAACAAATCAGAAGACAGCGGCCGTTGTAGGAGCGAGCTTGCTCGCGATGGTCTTGAACGATTACACGACAAACCCAACACCCTGCGGCGTTCTCGGGTTTCTCGCGAGCAAGCTCGCTCCTACAGAGGTCTGCGACAGACTTAGCAACTGCAAAGCGCGCTATCGAGCACCTTGCGCAACTCCAGTGGATGATCGACCACCACGTCCGCACCCCAATGCCGCGGATTGTCATCCGGGTGGATATAGCCGAAGGTCACGGCGGCAGTCTTGGTGCCGGCATCGCGGCCCGACTCGATGTCGCGCAGGTCATCGCCGACGAACAGCACGCTGGCCGGGTCCAGGTCGAGCATCTTGCAGGCCAGGATCAGCGGTTCCGGATCCGGTTTGCTGTTCTTCACATGATCGGGGCAGATCAGCAGCGCCGAGCGTTCAGCCAGCCCCAGCTGTTGCATGATCGGCTCGGCGAAGCGCAGCGGCTTGTTGGTGACCACGCCCCAGATCAGGTTGGCCTTCTCGATGTCCGCCAGCAGTTCGCCCATGCCGTCGAACAGCTTGCTGTGGACTGCACAACCGACGAGGTAGCGCTCCAGGAACTCCAGGCGCAGTTCCTCGAACCCCGGCGATTCCGGGTCCATGGAGAAGGTCACCGCGACCATCGCCTTGGCACCGCCGGAAATCTCGTCGCGGATGTGCTTGTCGTTCATCGGCGGCAAGCCGCGGTCGGCACGCATCGCCTGACAGATCGCAATGAAGTCCGGCGCGGTGTCGAGCAGGGTGCCGTCCATGTCGAAAAGAACTGCTCTGATTGGCATCGGCTTACTCCTCGCGCAGGGTCTGGATCATGTAGTTGACGTCCACGTCGGCCGCCAGTTTGTAGTGCTTGGTCAGCGGGTTGTAGGTCAGGCCGATGATGTCCTTGACGGTCAGGCCGGCCATGCGGCTCCAGGCGCCGAGTTCGGACGGGCGGATGAATTTCTTGAAGTCGTGGGTGCCGCGCGGCAGCAACTTCATGATGTATTCGGCGCCGACGATGGCGAACAGATACGCTTTCGGGTTGCGGTTGATGGTGGAGAAGAACACCTGGCCGCCGGGCTTGACCATGCGGAAGCAGGCGCGGATGACCGACGACGGGTCCGGCACGTGCTCAAGCATTTCCAGGCAGGTGACTACGTCGAACTGCTCGGGCATTTCCTCGGCCAGGGCTTCGGCGGTGATCTGCCGGTATTCGACGTTGACGCCCGACTCCAGCTGATGCAACTGCGCGACCGCCAACGGCGCTTCACCCATGTCGATACCCATCACGGTCGCGCCGCGCTGAGCCATGGCTTCGCTGAGGATGCCGCCGCCGCAACCGACGTCGAGGACCTTCTTGCCGGCCAGGTTGACCCGCTCGTCAATCCAGTTGACCCGCAGCGGGTTGATGTCGTGCAGCGGTTTGAATTCGCTTTCGCGGTCCCACCAGCGATGGGCCAGGGCCTCGAATTTGGCGATTTCGGCGTAGTCGACGTTGCTCATGGTCTAGTCCTCTAAAACTTGAAAAATCCTGTTGCCCCGGATTGTGCTCCAGGGTGCTTACGATTCGGTGTGGCCACTGATGCGCTGGCCCCAGGCCTTGGCGACAGTGCCAAGCTGTTGTTCATCCAGGCGTGTCAGGCGACGGTCGTCGAGCAACTGCTTGCCCGCAACCCAAAGGTGTTTCACGCAGTCCCGGCCGGTGGCATATATAAGCTGCGAAACCGGGTCGTAGACCGGCTGCTGGGCCAGGCCGGAGAGGTCGAAAGCCACCATGTCCGCGGCCTTGCCGATTTCCAGCGAGCCGGTTTCGGCCTCGATACCCAGCGCCCGGGCACCGTTGAGGGTGGCCATGCGCAAGGCACGATGGGCATCCAGCGCGGTGGCCGAGCCGGCGACAGCCTTGGCCAGCAGGGCCGCGGTGCGGGTTTCGCCGAGCAGGTCCAGGTCATTGTTGCTGGCTGCGCCATCAGTGCCGATCGCGACATTGACCCCGGCCTGCCACAAACGCTCGACCGGGCAGAACCCACTGGCCAGCTTCAGGTTCGATTCCGGGCAATGAATCACATTGCTGTTGCTTTCTACCAGCAGCGCCAGGTCGTCTTCGCTGATCTGGGTCATGTGAACCGCCTGGAAGCGTGGTCCCAGCAAGCCCAGGCGCGCCAGTCGGGCCAGCGGTCGTTCACCGCGTTGCTCGACCGATTGCTGCACTTCGAAAGCGGTTTCATGTACGTGCATGTGAATCGAAGCGTCCAGTTCTTCGGCAATCACCCGGATTTTTTCCAGGTTTTCGTCGCCCACGGTGTAGGGTGCATGGGGGCCGAAGGTGACTTTGATGCGCTCGTGGTGCTTGAGATCGCCAAACAGCTCGACGCCCTGACGAATGGCTTCGTCCGCCGTAGCGGCGCCCGGAATAGGGAAGTCGAGGATCGGGATTGCGATCTGCGCGCGAATGCCGCTGTTGTGCACGCGTTCACTGGCAACCTTCGGGAAGAAGTACATGTCAGAGAAACAGGTGATGCCGCCTTTGATTTGCTCGGCGATGGCAAGATCGGTGCCGTCGCGCACGAAATCTTCGTTGACCCATTTGGCCTCGGCGGGCCAGATATGGTTTTCCAGCCAGGTCATCAATGGCAGGTCATCGGCCAGGCCGCGAAACAGTGTCATCGCCGCGTGCCCGTGGGCATTGATCAGTCCGGGGCTGAGCAGCATGTCGGGCAATTCGCGGGTTTCGGTTGCGTTAAGCTTCAGAGCGGCGGAACGTGGGCCGATAAACACGATGCGTCCATCACGGATGCCCACGCCATGTTCCTTGAGGACAACACCAGCGGGTTCGACGGGTACCAGCCAGGTCGGCAGCAATAACAGGTCGAGCGCAGCGGCAGTGTTCGGCATCGAGGGTCGGTTCCAGTGCTTTTGTATAGGATGGCGAAGTATACCCGAGCGTCTTCGCGGGGGGATCGCTATAATCGGCGGCTTTTGTTCATGAGTGCGGGGTGAGGGATGCGCGATCGACTGTTGGCTGCGGAAAAGGTAAAGGCCATCGATTGGCGTGATGGCGCTCTCCATCTGCTGGATCAGCGTATTTTGCCGTTCGAGGAAACCTGGATTGCCTACACCAGCGCCGCTGGCGTGGCCGAGGCCATTCGCTCGATGGTGGTGCGTGGCGCGCCGGCCATCGGCATTAGCGCAGCCTATGGCATCGTACTGGCGGCCCGCGCCCGGATTGCCGAAGGTGGCGACTGGTACGCTGCGCTGGAAGAGGATTTCATGCTGTTGGCCGATTCCCGTCCCACCGCGGTCAACCTGTTCTGGGCGCTGGGCCGCATGCACGACCGGCTTGATCGCCTGAAAGACAATGCCGATCCGCTGGAGGTGCTGGAGGCCGAGGCCATCGCCATTCATGAAAGTGATCGCGAAGCCAACCTGACCATGGCGCAGTTGGGTGTCGACCTGATCCGCAAGCATCAGGGCAACGCCCAGGCGATCCTGACCCACTGCAACACCGGCGCGCTGGCCACGGGCGGCTTTGGCACGGCGCTGGGGGTGATTCGTGGGGCTTTCATCGAGGGTATGGTCGAGCAGGTCTATGTCGACGAAACCCGCCCATGGTTGCAGGGCTCGCGGTTGACCGCGTGGGAACTGGCCAATGAAGGCATTCCCGTGACCCTCAATGTCGATTCCGCCGCGGCGCATATCATGAAGACCAAAGGCCCTACCTGGGTCATCGTCGGCGCGGACCGGATCACCGCCAATGGCGACGTGGCCAACAAAATCGGCACCTATCAGCTGGCCGTCAACGCCATGCACCACGGAGTGCGCTTCATGGTGGTGGCGCCGAGTTCGACCATCGACATGAACCTGGCCAGTGGCGATGACATTCCGATTGAAGAGCGTGATGGTCGCGAGCTGCTGGAGGTGGGTGGCAAGCGCGTCGGCGCCGACGTCGATGCCTTTAACCCGGTGTTCGACGTGACGCCGGCGGACCTGATCGATGCGATCGTCACCGAAAAAGGCATCGTCGAACGCCCGGATACAGCGAAAATGGCGCAGTTGATGTGCCGTAAGCGTCTGCATTGATCGGCCGTGGCGTTCGAATGGGCGCCATCGCCAGCAGGCTGGCTCCCACAGGTTTTGTGATCGACACCGGTCAATGTGGGAGCCAGCCTGCTGGCGATTGGGGTCTGAAAGTCAATAAACATCCGTAATTCGGCCCCGAATTCAGCATTCGCAGCGGCTCTAAGCCTCTCTCGTCCCATTCAAGCCTGTCACCGGTCAACTAACTACTCTCCATGCGCATCTGGGGGATAGGTGCGTGGCGGCTCTTGTGATAACATCCGGCGGTTTCCAGGGTTGCCCGAAGTGGCGACCCGTACTGCGCAGATCCATGGCATAACTCGTTGATTTGTTGTAAGCCAATGCATGGCACTGAGCCTGCAGCGGCGAGCTTCGTTGGTCCTGACGAAGTTTCACCAGAAAAAGGAATCAGGCTTCTCATGGGCGAACTGGCCAAAGAAATCCTCCCGGTCAATATCGAAGACGAGCTGAAGCAGTCCTACCTCGACTACGCGATGAGCGTAATTGTCGGGCGGGCACTGCCGGATGCGCGCGATGGCTTGAAGCCCGTGCACCGGCGCGTGCTGTTCGCGATGAGCGAGCTGGGCAACGACTTCAACAAGCCGTACAAGAAATCTGCCCGTGTTGTCGGTGACGTGATCGGTAAGTATCACCCGCACGGTGATACCGCGGTGTACGACACCATCGTTCGGATGGCACAGCCATTCTCCCTGCGCTACCTGCTGGTAGACGGCCAGGGCAACTTCGGTTCGGTGGACGGCGACAACGCCGCGGCCATGCGATACACCGAAGTGCGCATGACCAAGCTGGCGCACGAGCTGCTGGCTGACCTGCATAAAGAAACCGTGGACTGGGTGCCGAACTACGACGGCACCGAAATGATCCCGGCGGTCATGCCGACCCGTATTCCCAACCTGCTGGTCAACGGCTCCAGCGGCATCGCCGTGGGCATGGCGACCAACATTCCGCCGCACAACCTCGGTGAAGTCATCGACGGTTGCCTGGCGCTCATCGACAACCCAGAGCTGACCGTCGATGAACTGATGCAATACATCCCCGGTCCGGACTTCCCGACCGCCGCGATCATCAACGGTCGCGCCGGCATCATCGAAGCCTACCGCACCGGTCGCGGGCGCATTTACATGCGCGCCCGCTCGATGATCGAAGACATCGACAAGGTCGGTGGCCGCCAGCAGATCGTCATCACCGAACTCCCATACCAGCTGAACAAGGCGCGTCTGATCGAGAAGATCGCCGAGCTGGTCAAAGAGAAGAAGCTTGAAGGCATCACCGAGCTGCGCGACGAGTCCGACAAGGACGGTATGCGCGTCGTGATCGAACTGCGTCGCGGCGAAGTGCCTGAGGTCATCCTCAACAACCTCTACGCCCAGACCCAGCTGCAAGCGGTGTTCGGTATCAATATCGTCGCGCTGATCGACGGCCGTCCACGGATCCTGAACCTCAAGGACCTGCTGGAAGCCTTCGTCCGTCACCGTCGCGAAGTCGTTACCCGCCGTACCGTGTTCGAACTGCGCAAGGCGCGCGAGCGTGGTCACATCCTTGAAGGTCAAGCGGTTGCCCTGTCGAACATCGACCCGGTCATCGCCCTGATCAAGGCGTCGCCAACCCCGTCGGAAGCCAAGGAAGCGCTGGTCAGCACCCCTTGGGAATCCTCGGCCGTGGTGGCGATGGTCGAGCGTGCCGGCGCCGATTCGTGCCGTCCGGAAAACCTCGATCCGCAATACGGTCTGCGCGATGGCAAGTACTTCCTGTCGCCGGAACAGGCGCAGGCCATTCTGGAACTGCGTCTGCACCGTCTGACCGGTCTGGAACACGAAAAGCTGCTGGCCGAGTATCAAGAGATCCTCAACCAGATCGGCGAGCTGATCCGCATCCTCAGCAGCGCCACGCGCCTGATGGAAGTGATCCGCGAAGAGCTGGAAGTGATTCGCGCCGAATACGGCGACGTGCGTCGTACCGAAATCCTCGATGCCCGTCTCGACCTGACCCTGGGTGACATGATCCCGGAAGAAGAGCGCGTCGTGACCATTTCCCACGGTGGCTACGCCAAGACCCAGCCGCTGGCTGCGTACCAGGCCCAGCGTCGTGGCGGTAAAGGCAAGTCGGCGACCGGCGTCAAGGATGAGGACTACATTGCTCACCTGCTGGTTGCCAACAGCCACACCACGCTGCTGCTGTTCTCCAGCAAGGGCAAGGTGTACTGGCTGAAAACCTACGAAATCCCTGAAGCGTCCCGCGCTGCCCGTGGTCGTCCGCTGGTCAACCTGTTGCCGCTGGATGATGGTGAGTACATCACCACCATGCTGCCGGTCGAGGAATACACCGAAGGTCACTACATCTTCATGGCCACCGCCAACGGCACCGTGAAGAAGACCCCGCTGGAATCCTTCAGCCGTCAACGCAGCGTCGGCCTGATCGCGCTGGAGCTGGATGAAGGCGACGTATTGATCAGCGCGGCCATCACCGATGGCGAGCGCGAAGTGATGCTGTTCTCCGACGGCGGCAAGGTTACCCGCTTCAAGGAATCCGACGTTCGCGCCATGGGCCGTACCGCCCGCGGTGTACGCGGCATGCGTCTGCCGGAAGGCCAGAAGCTGATTTCCATGCTGATCCCGGAAGAAGGCAGCCAGATCCTCACCGCTTCGGCGCGTGGCTACGGCAAGCGCACGGCGATCACCGAGTTCCCTGAGTACAAGCGTGGCGGTCAGGGCGTTATCGCCATGGTCAGCAACGAACGTAACGGCCGTCTGGTCGGTGCGGTCCAGGTGCTCGACGGCGAGGAAATCATGCTGATTTCCGACCAGGGCACCCTGGTGCGTACCCGTGTCGACGAAGTGTCCAGCCTGGGTCGTAACACCCAGGGCGTGACCCTGATCAAACTGGCCAACGACGAAACACTGGTCGGGCTGGAGCGGGTTCAGGAGCCGTCGGAAGTCGAAGGTGAAGAGCTGGAAGGTGTAGAGGGTGAAGGGTTTGTCGGTGAAGTCGTGATCGACGACGTTGCCGAAGACCAGCAACTCGACGCCGCCGCTGACGAAGAGCCACAGGAATAAGCGGGTAAGCAGGGGGCGGATGAAAATTCGCCCCCTTGTTGTTTGTCCGTAATGAAATATCGACACCTCCGGAGATCCCTTGTGGGAGCCAGCCTGCTGGCGATGCAGGCGCCGCGGTACGTCTGAAGTATCGCGGTGATGCAATCGCGAGCAGGCTCGCTCCCACAGACCTGTTTCAACAGGGACCCGGTGTCGGCTGATAATGTGATTTATTGCGTGATACCACCAAATCAGAGCGAGATTGGATGTGAGCAAGAGAGCCTATAACTTCTGTGCCGGTCCCGCGGCGCTTCCCGAAGCTGTCCTGCAGCGCGCCCAGGGTGAACTCCTCGACTGGCACGGCAAGGGTCTGTCGGTCATGGAAATGAGCCATCGCAGTGATGAGTTCGTATCCATCGCCACCAAGGCCGAGCAGGATCTGCGTGATCTGCTGAATATCCCCTCGAACTATAAAGTGCTGTTTCTGCAAGGTGGCGCCAGCCAGCAATTTGCTCAGATTCCTCTGAACCTGTTGCCGGAAAACGGCTCTGCCGACTATATCGACACCGGTATCTGGTCGCAGAAGGCCATCGAAGAAGCTTCGCGCTACGGCCACGTCAACGTTGCCGGCACCGCCAAGCCTTACGACTATTTCGCCATTCCAGGCCAGAACGAGTGGAAGCTGTCGAAAGACGCGGCCTACGTTCACTACGCGCCGAACGAAACCATCGGCGGCCTGGAATTCCAATGGATCCCGGAGACCGGTGATGTTCCGCTGGTCGCCGACATGTCTTCGGACATCCTGTCGCGCCCGGTGGATGTTTCGCGCTTCGGCATGATCTACGCCGGCGCCCAGAAAAACATCGGCCCGAGCGGTATCGTCGTCAACATCGTTCGCGAAGACCTGCTGGGCAAGGCCCGTTCCCTGTGCCCGACTATGCTCAACTACAAGGTCGCGGCCGATAACGGTTCGATGTACAACACCCCTCCGACTCTGGCCTGGTACCTGTCCGGCCTGGTGTTCGAGTGGCTCAAGGAGCAAGGCGGCGTAGAGGCCATCGGCAAGCTCAACGAAGTCAAGCAGCGCACGCTGTACGGCTTCATCGATGCCAGCGGCCTGTACAGCAACCCGATCAACAAGTCGGACCGCTCGTGGATGAACGTGCCGTTCCGCCTGGCCGATGATCGTCTGGACAAGCCGTTCCTGGCCGGTGCCGACGAGCGTGGCCTGTTGAACCTCAAGGGGCACCGTTCCGTGGGCGGCATGCGCGCCTCCATCTATAACGCCGTCGACATCAACGCCGTCAACGCGCTGGTTTCGTACATGGCAGAGTTCGAGAAGGAACACGGCTAATGTCTGAGCAAGAACTCAAGGCACTGCGCCTGCGCATTGATGCCCTGGACGAAAAGGTCCTGGAGTTGATCAGTGAGCGCGCGCGCTGCGCCCAGGAAGTCGCGCGGGTAAAGATGGCCTCGCTGGCCGAAGGCGAAGTGCCGGTGTTCTATCGTCCTGAGCGCGAAGCTCAGGTGCTCAAGCGTGTCATGGAGCGTAACCAGGGGCCGCTGGGCAACGAAGAGATGGCGCGGTTGTTCCGTGAAATCATGTCTTCGTGCCTGGCGCTCGAGCAGCCGCTGAAAGTGGCTTACCTGGGCCCTGAAGGTACGTTCACCCAGGCGGCGGCCATGAAGCACTTCGGCCACGCCGTGATCAGCAAGCCGATGGCGGCGATCGACGAAGTGTTCCGTGAAGTGGCGGCGGGGGCGGTGAATTTTGGCGTGGTGCCGGTGGAGAACTCCACCGAAGGCGCGGTCAACCACACCCTCGACAGCTTCCTGGAACATGACATGGTGATCTGCGGCGAGGTCGAGCTGCGTATCCACCATCACCTGTTGGTTGGTGAAAACACCAAGACCGACAGCATCAGCCGCATCTACTCCCACGCCCAGTCCCTGGCCCAGTGCCGCAAGTGGCTGGACGCCCATTACCCGAATGTCGAGCGCGTGGCGGTGTCCAGCAACGCCGAAGCGGCCAAGCGGGTCAAGGGAGAGTGGAACTCGGCGGCGATTGCCGGCGATATGGCGGCCGGCCTGTACGGCTTGACCCGTCTGGCCGAGAAGATCGAGGACCGTCCGGATAACTCCACGCGCTTCCTCATGATTGGCAATCAGGAAGTGCCGCCGACCGGCGACGACAAGACCTCGATCATCGTTTCGATGAGCAACAAGCCGGGTGCGCTTCATGAGTTGCTGGTGCCATTCCACGACAATGGCATCGACCTGACTCGAATCGAGACTCGTCCGTCGCGCAGTGGTAAGTGGACCTACGTGTTCTTCATCGACTTCGTCGGCCACCACCGCGACCCGCTGGTCAAAGGTGTGCTGGAAAAGATCAGTCAGGAAGCAGTGGCACTCAAGGTGCTGGGTTCCTACCCGAAAGCAGTTCTCTAAGGGGCGGTAGCAAATGAGTGGCAATTTCCTCGCTCTGGCACAGCCGGGCGTGCAACAACTTTCGCCTTACGTTCCGGGCAAACCCGTGGACGAACTGGCGCGTGAGCTGGATCTCGATCCAGCCAGCATCGTCAAACTGGCGAGCAACGAAAACCCGCTGGGTGCTGGCCCCAAGGCACTGGCGGCGATCCGCGATGCGCTGGTCGAGCTGACCCGTTATCCGGACGGCAATGGTTTTGCGCTCAAGAGTCTGTTGGCCGAGCAGTGCCGCGTCGAGCTGAATCAGGTGACGTTGGGTAACGGCTCCAATGACATTCTTGAGCTGGTGGCGCGCGCCTACCTGGCGCCGGGCTTGAATGCCGTGTTCAGCGAGCATGCGTTCGCTGTCTACCCGATTGCCACCCAGGCGGTCGGCGCACAGGCCAAGGTGGTTCCAGCCAAGGATTGGGGGCATGACCTGCCTGCCATGCTGGCGGCGATCGATGCCAACACCCGAGTGGTGTTCATCGCCAACCCGAACAACCCGACCGGGACCTGGTTCGACGCCGAGGCGCTGGACGAATTCCTGCAGGATGTTCCGGAGCATGTACTGGTGGTGCTGGACGAGGCTTACATCGAGTACGCCGAAGGCAGCGATCTGCCGGATGGTCTGGACTTCCTCGCGGCTTATCCAAACCTGCTGGTTTCCCGCACGTTCTCCAAGGCCTATGGTTTGGCGGCGCTGCGCGTGGGTTATGGCTTGTCCACGACGGTAGTCGCGGACGTGCTGAACCGTGTGCGCCAGCCGTTCAATGTCAACAGCCTGGCCCTGGCCGCGGCCTGTGCAGCGTTGAAGGATGAAGAGTATCTGGCGCAAAGCCGTCAGTTGAACGAGTCCGGCATGCGGCAACTGGAAGCCGGTTTCCGTGAGCTGGGGCTGAGCTGGATTCCATCCAAGGGCAATTTCATTTGCGTCGATCTCGGTCAAGTCGCGGCCCCGGTGTTCCAGGGCTTGCTGCGTGAAGGCGTGATCGTGCGTCCGGTGGCCAATTACGGCATGCCGAACCACTTGCGCATCACCATTGGCCTGCCGGCAGAGAACAGTCGCTTCCTTGAGGCGCTGACCAAGGTTCTGGCTCGTGGTTGATGTCACTGCGTTGCAATCTGCTGAGCCTATGATCGGTCGCCTGGTGGTGGTCGGTCTCGGGTTGATCGGCGGTTCGTTTGCCAAGGGGTTGCGTGAAAGCGGTCTGTGCCGCGAGGTGGTCGGGGTGGATCTCGATCCACAATCGCGCAAACTCGCGGTCGAGTTGGGTGTGGTGGATCGCTGCGAGGAAGACCTGGGTGTTGCCTGTCAGGGCGCCGACGTCATTCAGTTGGCGGTGCCGATCCTGGCCATGGAGAAAGTGCTCGCGCGTCTGGCGGGCATGGATCTGGGGCAAGCGATCCTGACCGATGTCGGCAGCGCCAAGGGCAATGTGGTGCGTGCGGCCACCGAAGCATTCGGCAGTATGCCGTCGTGCTTTGTGCCGGGGCACCCGATTGCCGGTTCCGAGCAAAGCGGGGTGGAAGCCTCCAACGCCGAGCTGTTCCGTCGCCACAAAGTGATCCTGACGCCGCTGGATCAGACCGATCCGGTAGCACTGGCGGTAGTCGACCGTTTGTGGCGCGAATTGGGCGCCGATGTCGAACACATGCAGGTCGAGCGTCACGACGAAGTACTGGCCGCGACCAGTCATCTGCCGCACTTGCTGGCATTCGGCTTGGTCGATTCGTTGGCCAAGCGCAATGAAAATCTTGAGATCTTCCGTTACGCTGCGGGCGGTTTCCGCGATTTCACGAGAATCGCCGGAAGCGACCCGGTCATGTGGCACGACATCTTCCTCGCCAACCGCGAAGCTGTCCTGCGCACACTCGATACATTTCGCAGCGATCTCGACGCCTTGCGCGACGCGGTCGATGCAGGGGATGGGCACCAATTGTTGGGCGTTTTCACTCGCGCCCGGGTTGCCCGCGAGCATTTCAGTAAAATCCTGGCCCGCAGGGCCTATGTGGACGCTATGAATTCCAACGATCTGATTTTCCTGGCTCAACCTGGTGGCCGCCTGTCCGGTCGGATTCGCGTACCGGGTGACAAATCGATTTCCCACCGTTCGATCATGCTTGGCTCCCTGGCTGAAGGTGTCACCGAAGTCGAAGGTTTCCTGGAGGGCGAAGATGCCCTGGCGACCTTGCAGGCGTTCCGTGACATGGGCGTGGTCATCGAAGGACCGCACCACGGTCGCGTGACCATTCACGGCGTTGGCCTGCATGGCCTGAAGCCTGCACCGGGCCCGATCTACCTGGGCAACTCCGGTACTTCGATGCGTCTGCTGTCCGGCCTGCTGGCTGCGCAGAGCTTCGACAGCACCCTGACCGGCGACGCTTCGCTGTCCAAGCGCCCGATGAATCGCGTGGCCAATCCGCTGCGTGAAATGGGCGCGGTGATCGAAACCGCCGCTGAAGGTCGCCCGCCGATGACCATTCGTGGTGGCCACAAGCTCAAGGGCCTGACTTACACCATGCCGATGGCCAGTGCCCAGGTTAAGTCCTGCCTGCTGTTGGCCGGTCTGTATGCCGAAGGCAAGACCACGGTTACCGAGCCTGCTCCGACCCGCGACCATACCGAGCGCATGCTCCGTGGCTTCGGCTACCCGGTGACGGTCAACGGTGCGACCGCATCGGTCGAGTCCGGCAACAAGCTGACCGCGACCCACATTGAGGTCCCGGGTGATATTTCGTCCTCGGCGTTCTTCCTGGTGGCGGCATCGATCGCCGAAGGTTCGGAGCTGGTGCTGGAGCACGTGGGCATCAACCCGACCCGTACCGGTGTGATCGACATCCTGCGCCTGATGGGCGCCGATATCACCCTGGAAAACCAGCGTGAAGTAGGTGGCGAACCGGTAGCTGACTTGCGCGTACGTGCAGCTAAACTCAAGGGTATCGAGATTCCCGAGACGCTGGTTCCGCTGGCGATCGACGAGTTCCCGGTGCTGTTCGTCGCCGCCGCCTGTGCCGAAGGGCGCACCGTGTTGCGTGGCGCTGAAGAGCTGCGGGTCAAGGAGTCGGATCGCATCCAGGTCATGGCGGATGGTTTGCTGGCGCTGGGCGTCAAGTGCGAGCCGACCCCGGATGGCATCATCATCGATGGCGGCCAGATCGGCGGCGGTGAAGTGCACGGTCATGGTGATCACCGTATCGCCATGGCGTTCAGCGTTGCTTCGCTGCGCGCCAGTGCACCGATTCGCATTCATGATTGCGCCAACGTCGCGACGTCGTTCCCGAATTTCCTGGCGCTGTGCGCACAGGTCGGTATTCGCGTGGCACAAGAGGCGCAGTCGTGATCAACATTGCACCGGTCATCACCATCGATGGACCAAGCGGTTCGGGCAAGGGCACGGTAGCCGGGATCCTGGCCAAACGCCTGGGCTGGAACCTGCTGGACTCCGGTGCGTTGTACCGATTGCTGGCCTTCGCTGCGCATAACCACGGTGTCGACCTGACCAATGAGGAGCTGCTGAAGAAACTCGCCGCTCATCTGGATGTGCAGTTCATCGCGGCGACGGAGGGGCAGTTGCAACGCATCATTCTGGAAGGTGATGAAGTCAGCGATGTCATTCGCACCGAAAGCGTCGGTTCCGGTGCTTCCCAGGTGGCTGCGCTGCCCGCTGTACGCGAGGCGCTGCTGCAGCGCCAGCGGGCTTTTCAGGAAGCGCCGGGTCTTGTGGCGGATGGTCGCGACATGGGCACGGTGGTTTTTCCTGACGCGCCGCTGAAGATTTTTCTGACCGCCAGCGCCGAGGAACGGGCACGCCGTCGATATTTGCAGTTGAAGGGCAAAGTCGAGGGTGTTAGTCTGTCGAGTCTGCTAGATGAGATACGTGCGCGCGATGAGCGTGACACCCAGCGAGCGGTAGCCCCGCTCAAACCGGCGGCTGACGCCATACAGCTGGATTCCACGGAATTATCCATCGATCAGGTGCTGGAACGCATCATGAGCGAGATCGCCATTCGCGATATCGCCGGGTGACCAAGAAGGCCGCAGGGGACCAGTCATAGTCCTGCGGTGGCTTCTTTTAAATGAAACTAACCCACACCGTCTGGGGTGTGGAGATGGGCGTATTCTTCGCCCTCATCAACAGGAATTAAAATGAGCGAAAGCTTTGCGGAACTCTTTGAAGAAAGCCTAAAAACCCTGAACCTTCAGGCAGGCTCCATCATCACCGGTGTTATCGTTGATATCGATTACCAGGCTCGCTGGGTAACCGTTCACGCTGGCCTGAAGTCTGAAGCACTCATCCCGCTTGAGCAGTTCTACAACGACGCTGGCGAACTGAACATCAACGTCGGTGACGAAGTTCACGTTGCTCTGGACTCGGTTGAAGACGGCTTTGGTGAAACCAAGCTGTCCCGTGAAAAAGCCAAGCGCGCTGAATGCTGGATTGTTCTGGAAGCAGCCTTCGCAGCCGAAGAAGTGGTCAAGGGCGTTATCAACGGTAAGGTTAAAGGCGGCTTCACTGTCGACGTTAACGGCATCCGTGCGTTCCTGCCAGGTTCTCTGGTTGACGTCCGTCCAGTGCGCGACACCACGCACCTGGAAGGCAAAGAGCTGGAATTCAAGGTCATCAAGCTGGACCAGAAGCGCAACAACGTTGTCGTTTCCCGTCGCAGCGTCCTGGAAGCCGAGAACTCCGCCGAGCGCGAAGCTCTGCTGGAATCCCTGCAGGAAGGCCAACAAGTCAAAGGTATCGTCAAGAACCTCACCGATTACGGCGCATTCGTCGATCTGGGTGGCGTCGATGGCCTGCTGCACATTACCGACATGGCTTGGAAGCGTATCAAGCATCCTTCCGAAATCGTCAACGTTGGCGACGAGATCGATGTCAAGGTTCTGAAGTACGATCGCGAGCGCAATCGTGTTTCCCTGGGCCTGAAGCAACTGGGCGAAGATCCATGGGTTGCTATCAAAGCCCGTTACCCGGAAAGCACTCGCGTTACCGCGCGTGTAACCAACCTGACCGACTACGGCTGCTTCGCTGAGCTGGAAGAAGGCGTTGAAGGTCTGGTACACGTTTCCGAAATGGACTGGACCAACAAGAACATCCACCCTTCGAAAGTCGTACAAGTCGGCGACGAAGTGGAAGTTATGGTTCTGGACATCGACGAAGAGCGTCGTCGTATCTCCCTGGGCATCAAGCAGTGCAAATCCAACCCATGGGAAGATTTCTCTGGCCAGTTCAACAAGGGCGATAAAATCTCCGGCACCATCAAGTCGATCACCGATTTCGGTATCTTCATTGGTCTGGACGGCGGCATCGACGGTCTGGTTCACCTGTCCGACATCTCCTGGAACGAAGTGGGCGAAGAAGCCGTTCGCCGCTTCAAGAAGGGCGACGAGCTGGACACCGTTATCCTGTCTGTTGACCCAGAGCGCGAGCGCATCTCCCTGGGTATCAAGCAACTGGAAAGCGATCCGTTCTCCGAGTACGTTCAAGAGAACGACAAAGGCGCCATCGTTAAAGGCATCGTGAAGGAAGTTGACGCTAAAGGCGCCATCATCACTCTGGCCGACGATATCGAAGCGACTCTGAAAGCCTCCGAAATCAGCCGTGACCGCGTTGAAGACGCGCGCAACGTTCTGAAAGAAGGCGAAGAAGTAGAAGCCAAGATCATCAGCGTTGACCGCAAGAGCCGTGTAATTCAGCTCTCGATCAAGTCGAAAGACGTTGAAGACGAGAAAGAAGCAATCCAGAGCCTGCGCGACAAGCCAGTAGCTACTGATGCTCCTGTGGCCACCACTCTGGGTGACCTGCTGCGTGCACAAATGGAAAAACAGAACTAAGTTCTGATTTTCTGTAAAAAAGGGCGACTTCGGTCGCCCTTTTTTGTGTCCGGCGTTTGGTGAATCGGGTGCGGATGCATGCGGTTGCTTGGGTCGTGAACCAAAAACGCCGAAAGAGGGTCTGAATGTTTAGTCGGATCAATCGCTTATTTGCAGCTAGTCTTTAGCCTGAGGCTAATGATCGCCCGATAGGCTTTCTGGCAAAAGGACGTGAATGAACAAGCTCATTGTCGCAGTAGCGGTGCTGGCATTAGCAGGTTGTACCACTAATGCCAAAACTCACGCAGTGCGTGGGGTTAGCGGTGTTGAGGTCGATTGCTCGGGGCTCGGTTCGAAATGGGAGAAGTGTTACAAGCGTGCGGCCAGGGAATGCAAAGGGGCGGGCTACCAGGTTGTGACAAGGTCTGATGATCTCAAGGAAGAGGAGGAGGAAGGGGGGCTTTTGGGGTTCAACCCGGCGGGTTTCCTGACGCGCACTATGCTGGTGATTTGCCGATGACAGGGTGATCGCCCAGAGTCTTCCCGTTCGAGGAATCCAGCATTTTGGTGGGCTGGGATGGATGGCGAAACTCAGGCTGTTCAAAATCGTGCAGGCATGCTAAAACCTTTGGAGCGCTGATCTAGCTGCTTGAAAAAGAAGGGAAAAATATGACGAAGTCGGAGTTGATCGAACGAATTGTCACCCATCAAGGGCTGCTCTCATCCAAGGATGTGGAGTTGGCCATCAAGACCATGCTTGAGCAAATGTCCCAATGTCTGGCTACCGGGGATCGCATTGAGATCCGGGGGTTTGGCAGCTTCTCTCTGCACTATCGCGCACCACGGGTAGGGCGCAATCCGAAAACCGGCCAGTCTGTCAGTCTCGACGGCAAATTCGTTCCTCACTTCAAGCCAGGTAAAGAGCTGCGTGACCGGGTGAATGAAGAAGAGGAGGATGTGCTTTGACAGTCACTGCCGATCAAGGAGCCCTTCATGCGTAATCTCATGCGAGTGCTGCTTGGTGTGTTAGTCCTTTTTCTGGTGCTGATGATCCTGGCGTTCGTGCTGGAGAATCAGCAATCGGTCACCTTGTTTTTTCTCGGATGGGCTGGCCCGCAACTGCCAGTATCTTTGGTAATAGTTCTGGCGTTGCTGGCAGGGATGGTCGTCGGACCGCTGCTTGGCTGGATTCTAGGACGATCGTCCAGGATTTTACGCAAACGGCTTGTCTAGTAACATCAAGTAAGAAGTGCTCAGAGAGCTCGCGCCATCGCTTCTCTACATCCGTTAGTAAATCGGTCATTAAGCTGTAAAATGTAGCGCTGTTCGAGAGTGGTCTATCTCCACACCGATTTAGACTAGCTCTGACAGAAGCCGCATGTTTGATGGCTTTTTATACATGGATTTGGCAGCGCTGATGTGCAGCCCCTTCAGCAACTCAAGGTATGGTTTCGCGTGAAAATTCTCGTAACCGGCGGAGCCGGATTTATTGGCTCGGCAGTCATTCGTCATATCATTTCGAATACCGCCGATTCTGTTGTTAACGTCGATAAACTTACCTATGCCGGTAATCTCGAGTCTTTAGCGAAAGCCAGTCAGAGCTCGCGCTACGTATTCGAGCGCGTTGATATCTGCGACCGTGACCAGATCGATCGTGTACTGCTTGAGTCTCAACCCGACGCTATCATGCATTTGGCTGCAGAGTCGCACGTTGACCGCTCGATCTCGGCGCCCTCCGATTTTATCCAGACCAATATCATCGGCACCTACACCTTGCTGGAAGCCACGCGTCAATATTGGATGGCGCTGGACGATACACGCAAAGCCAGTTTTCGGTTTCACCACATTTCGACTGATGAAGTTTACGGAGACCTGGAAGGTCCGGAAGACTTATTCACTGAAACTACAGCCTATCAGCCAAGCTCGCCTTACTCGGCCAGCAAGGCCAGTTCCGATCACTTGGTCAGCGCCTGGAGTCGTACTTACGGTCTGCCAACCCTGATCACCAACTGCTCGAACAATTACGGCCCTTGCCATTTTCCTGAAAAATTGATCCCGCTGATCATTCTCAATGCTCTGGAAGGCAAGCCCCTGCCTGTCTATGGCAAAGGCAATCAGGTTCGTGACTGGCTCTATGTCGAAGACCACGCCCGTGCACTCTACAAAGTTGTAACCGAAGGCGTCATCGGTGAGACTTACAACATTGGTGGTCATAACGAAAAGCAGAATATCGAAGTCGTCCATACGCTGTGCGCGTTGCTCGATGAACTGCGTCCAAACTCTGCTCACCGTCCCCACGCTAGCCTGATCACTTATGTTCAGGATCGTCCTGGTCACGACCAGCGTTATGCAATTGATGCCAGCAAAATTCAGCGTGAGCTTGGGTGGGTGCCGGAAGAAACATTCGAAACGGGCATCCGCAAGACGGTTGAGTGGTATCTGAACAACACTGATTGGGTGGAGCATGTGAAGAGCGGTAGCTACCAGCAGTGGATCGACCAGAATTACGCGGGTCGTTCGAGTACGGTATGAGAATCCTCCAGCTCGGGAAAAACGGTCAGGTCGGCCGGGAGCTACAGCGATCACTCGCGCCATTGGGCGAGCTGGTCGCGCTGGATCCTCAGAAGGTTGATCGTCTCTTCGGAGACTTGTCTGATCTGCTACGTCCTTCCAAAGAGCTTGAAACTTTAAGCGTCATTGCTGATCAGACAGGGTTGCGACAGGTGCGGATCCGATCGCCGATGTCACCGCATTGGCTATTCAGCAAAATTCAGACTCGGAAAGAATTGCCGGGTATCCGCTATGTACTTGCTAAACTGGCAATCGGGCATAGGCCGGAAAGCTTGGGGAGCTTATAAGCGGCTGATAAATACAAATACAGGACTGTAGTTTCAATGGGTAGTATTTTTTACTCTAGCTATCATGATTTTTAAAGTTTTTTCCATGCTTAAATAAAATATTTTCACCTCGATGTGTGACTAAGCTTATTGAAGGACACTGATTTGAGTCAGTGGGGCGCGTGCGGAGAGGAATTGAAGGTGTTTTACATGGTTGGGGCTATGGTTTTTATTATTTCAAGGGTTTTAGGATATGCAGGTTGGTTCAAGTAATTCTGTAGTCAATGATGGTCTTGATTTGCACGCGCTCGCTTATACGCTTTGGCGACAAAGGATTGTGATTTTGTGCGCGGCTTTGCTGGGAACATTTGTAGCCGCTACCTATGCATTTCTCGCAGAGCCTTTATACGAAGCGAAGGCATTTGTAATCCCGCCGACCCAAAATGATATTGAGAACTTAAACTACGGTCGCATTGAACAGACCAAGTTGCCCCAATTTACTGTAAAAGAAGTTTATTCGGTTTTTTTGAAAAATTTGCAAAGTGAGTCCCTTCGCCGTGAGTTTTTCAAAAATACATATTTAGCCGCACAGGGTAAGAGTGAGGATCCCAAGGGGAAGTTATACGAGAAGCTTTCGAAAAATCTTGTTATCTCGATAGTTGGTAAAGATGCGCTGGACCGATACTCCGTTGTTATCCTGAATAAGGATCCGGAAATGGGCGCCAAGTGGATTGAGCAACTGTTGGAGCGTGCGCAACAATTAACGATACAAGAGATTAATAAAAATATCTCCAGTGAATATGATATTGAGTCTCAGAATCTTCTTCAGGAAATGGTCTCGCTGCGAGAAGTTGGAGACAAGACAAGAGAAGATAGCTTGATTAAACTTCGTGAGGCCCTGGTGGTTGCCCAAGCGATTGGTCTTGAAAAGCCACCTGCCATTGGCAGCGACTCGAAAACCTCGATGGGTATTTTAGGCAACATGGAAGGTGATCTTACCTATATGCGCGGCACGAAAGCACTGACGGCTGAAATAGAAAATTTGAAAGCAAGGAAGTCTGACGATCCATTTATCGGCAAATTGCGAGAGATAGAAACGAAGTACAATTTTTATACTCGACTTTCAAAAAGCTATCGAGAAGCTAAAGCTTTCAGGATAGATGGACTCGTAGAAAAATCGGGTGCACCAGTCAAGCCAAAATTTTTGTTTGTAATCCTGGCTGGTATGTTATCAGGTCTTGGTTTTGGGCTGGTTGTTGCGCTTGTTCGGGACTTTCTTGTGGCCAATAAGGTGGCTGTGCAGAAGAGCGTATAACACGCAGTGATTTCGTCCATTCTGATAGGTTTTATTTATCGTGATGGTTGTTTGAATTTGCCGGACCTATTGAACGGCGCTGGTCGTTTTGTGGGACGGCTTTATGTTCGTCTATCGGAAAAATAGCACTAAACAGGTGTACGATTATGTTTAGCCGGTAGATTGTTTGTATCAATGTTGATCAGAAGCCTAGGATCAGGCACGAGGGAAGAGTATGAAAGGCATCATTCTGGCTGGCGGTTCGGGAACCCGTTTGTATCCTCTGACGAAAGGGGTATCCAAGCAGCTGCTTCCGATTTACGACAAGCCGATGATTTTTTATCCGCTTTCTGTACTCATGCTCGCCGGGATCCGTGACGTCCTGATTATCACGACACCTGAAGACCAGGCAGGATTTCAACGTTTGCTTGCTGATGGCAGTCAGATCGGCGTCAGCCTCACCTATGCAGTACAGGCAAGTCCCGATGGTCTTGCACAAGCATTTCTTATCGGTGAAGAGTTTATTGGCAAGGATTCGGTGTGTTTGGTGCTTGGCGATAATATTTTTTATGGTCAGGGGTTTACGCCCATGCTCCAAGAGGCGACGAAGCGTAAAAGCGGTGCCACTGTATTCGGTTATCAAGTGAAGGATCCGGAACGATTTGGTGTTGTTCAGTTCGATGAAGGTCGTAAAGCGATCTCTATTGAAGAAAAGCCACTCAAGCCCAAGTCGAATTTCGCAGTAACCGGGTTGTACTTCTACGACAATGACGTGATTGAAATTGCAAAGCAAGTCAAGCCTTCTGCTCGCGGCGAGTTGGAAATTACTTGTATAAACCAGGCATATCTGGAACGAGGAAGTTTGCATGTCGAACTTCTGGGGCGAGGATTTGCGTGGCTGGATACGGGGACCCACGAAAGCTTGCTCGAGGCTTCGCATTTTGTTGAAACAATAGAAAAGCGCCAAGGTTACAAGGTCGCCTGTTTAGAGGAAATTGCCTTTAATAACGGATGGTTGACCGTTGCAGAACTCCAAAGGACTGGGAATGAATTGAAGAAAAACAGTTATGGACAGTACCTGTTGAGTCTGGTTGACGAGATTGATGAGAAGTAATTTGTTTAGAGTTTGAGTTAAGTTCTACATGGGTGGCCTATGGCGTACTTGAGCGCAATACAGTTGAGTGAACTAGGTTTCAGAACCCTAGGGAAAGAAGTAAAAATCAGTGACAAGGCTGCTATCTATAATCCAGAGTTGATTGACCTTGGGGACTACACGCGAATAGATGATTTTTGCGTGGTGTCGGGACGCGTGGTGTTTGGTAAGTATAATCATATTACACCAATGTGCCTCGTTGCTGGTGGAGAGCCAGGTATCGAGTTTTCCGACTTCTGTACGCTGGCTTATGGTGTCAAAATTTTCTCGCAGTCAGACGATTACAGTGGTGCCACACTTACTAACTCATTGGTTCCAAAGAAGTATAAAAGAGAAATATTCGAGAAGGTTAAGCTCGAGCGTCACGTAATAGTTGGTGCAGGGGCAATAGTGATGCCTGGAGTCACTATTAAAGAAGGCTGCTCGATAGGTGCTATGGCATTGGTTACGAAAAGCACTGATCCATGGGGGATTTACGTTGGTGTCCCTGCTGAGCGAGTGAAGGAGCGTAAGCGAGATCTCCTGGCACTCGAACAAAAGTTTCTGGATGAACAAAAATGACTATTCCATTTAATAAACCACCTTATACCGGAAATGAAGACCAATACGTCATTTCCGCAATGCGCAGCGGAAAGATGTCTGGTGACGGGGAGTTTACCCTTCGCTGCCAACGTTGGTTTGAAGAAAAACTACACTGCAAAAAAGCATTGTTAACGCCGTCGTGTACTCAGGCACTTGAAATGGCCGCGTTGCTGGTCGATATTCAGCCAGGCGATGAAGTGATCATGCCTAGTTATACATTTGTCAGTACAGCTAATGCTTTTGTATTGCGCGGTGCAAAAATTGTATTTGTTGATATTCGCCCTGACACTATGAATATTGATGAAACGCTTATTGAGGCTGCAATTACCGACAAAACCAAAGCTATTGTGCCTGTCCATTACGCAGGGATTGCATGCGAAATGGACACAATTATGTCCATCGCAAAGCAGCATAACTTGTTTGTCATCGAAGATGCCGCTCAAGGTATGATGTCGACCTATAAAGGCAAGGCATTAGGTACCATTGGCCACATGGCGGCCTATAGTTTTCATGAAACAAAAAACTATACAAGTGGTGGTGAGGGAGGGCTGCTGCTGATTAATGATGAACAATTTATAGTCCGGGCAGAAATCATTCGTGAGAAAGGGACTAATCGCAGCCTGTTTTTCCGTGGCATGATTGATAAATATACCTGGGTCGATGTGGGTAGTAGTTATCTTCCAGGAGAACTGCAAGCTGCTTATCTATTCGGTCAGCTCGAAAAAGTTGACGAGATAAATAGTGCAAGGCGCCAAATCTGGGAAAGTTATTATCTGGCATTAAAAGAACTCTCCGACGCTGGCCTTATCGAACTTCCCACGACACCTGATGGATGTGTCGGCAATGCCCATATGTTTTATATAAAAGTTCGGGATATCGACGTTCGAACAAAAGTATTGGGCCTACTCAAAGATCAAGAGATCGGTGCGGTTTTCCATTACATTCCACTCCACTCAGCGCCTGCGGGATTGCGACTTGGTCGTTTTCACGGCAAGGATGTTTGCACCACAGTTGAGAGTGAGCGCCTGATTCGTCTGCCAATTTGGTACGGCATGCAGAAGAAGGACATAGATCGAGTAGCTTCTGTTGTCATCGGTGCGGTTCATGCATCCGACCAGTAAAGTTGCAAAAAACTTCTCTGATAGTAAGCGTGCGCTAATCAGCGCCGCTTTAACTACTCTCGCCCAAATTTCGAAAATCGGAGTAGGTTTCGCCTTCATTAAGCTTGTTGCTGTGTACCTCGGTGCAGAGGGTATGGGGCAATTGGGGCATTTTATGAGTGCTGTTACCATGCTTTCTCTGCTTGCAGGAGGAGGGATTGTAAACGGCCTTATTAAATATGTCGCACAGTACAAAAAACAACCTAAGGAACTGCTGAAGACGATTGCGGTTTCCAAAGCGTACTCTTTAACTTTTTGTGTTGTTGTGTGTTTGTTGGGGTGTTCTTTTTCCAGGATTATCTCCAGCTATATCTTTAAGACGCCTGATTATTATTGGATTGTGGTATTTCTTTCTGTTTCTCAGTTTGGGTTTGCTTTTACCAATCTAGTGACGGGAGTCGCAAATGGTCTTCGCGATACCAAGACATTTGCGGTTATACAAATAGTCGGAAATATATTGGTTCTTCCGGTAAGCTGGATCTTGATTCAGAGGTTTGATTTTGTCGGTGCAGCGATATCGATGGTGCTTTTTTTCTCGTTTTATTCGATACCAGCACTGTATTTTTACTGTAAATCTATTTTCTTGAAGTTGCCCATCGGTTTCAAGTTTGAGAAACAAGGCTTTAAAAGATTATTGTCTTTTACATTGATGGCAACAGTTGGAGCAATCAGTGTTCCATTGGTCGAAATTATTATTCGTGAACAAATTATTGAGCATGTTGGATTTGTAGCGGCAGGTATTTGGCAGGCATCGATAAAGATATCCAGTGCATACATGGGTTTTTTTACAATTTTTCTCGCTGTTTATTTTATGCCAATGGTTTCAGAAAAGACCAAAGTGTCGGAAATAACACCTCTGGTTTTTAGATTTATGAAGCTCGTCATGGTGATTTTCGTATTGGGTGGAACGGTGTTTTTCGCTCTTCGTCAATACGTTATTCCATTACTGCTTTCATCCGAGTTTTCCGAGCTTGAAGGTCTTATTAAGTATCAACTGCTGGCGGATTTTTTCCGTGTTATCACATATGTGATAAGCTTTGTCGTTGTGGCACGGGCGGCACTCAAAATATATTTGTTAAGTGAACTGACTCAGGGCGTGGTGTTTTGCAGTTTAAGTCTATTTTTTTTGAATAGTGGGCAGGGCGTCGAAGGCGCTTTTGTCGCTAACTTAATAATGAATGTAATTTATTTTATTGTTTCGGTTTTCGGTTTTGTTATTTATAAAAGGAGAAATGCCTGATGTTATCCGGGAGTGTAGTTGTATCTTGTTATAATCAGCAGGATTACATAGAGGAGTGTCTGGATAGTATCCTTTCTCAGAATATAGATTTTGATTGTGAAATTATTGTCTCGGATGATTGTTCAACCGATCGAACACAGGAAATACTTCGTGAGTACTCAAGCAAGCACGAAGGTAGAATAAAGCTGCTGTTGAGAGAGAAAAACGTTGGCGCCGCCTTGAATTACCATGGTGTCCACAAGATGGCGTCAGGAGATGTTGTTTATCATTTCGATGGTGATGATGTCATGCTGCCGGGGAAGCTTCAGCAGCAGTATAATATTTTCAAAGAGAACGCGGATGTAAATGTCGTGTTCCACAAAGCTATTTATTTTTCTGATGACGGTTCTTACGCTTCTGAAACTCAGTACCCAAATTCTGACGCTAGCCTGGTTTCTTTTATCTCGCTTCAGGAAATGGCTCGCTGGGGCGCGATTGCGGTTCACAGTTCCTACGCCTATCGTCGAACTTCCAGGAAGGCAGTCATTACGCGAGAATTTATGGAGTGGTTCTTCGTTATCGATTCTTTACTTCCTAACGGCAAGGCAGCCTACATAAATTCTCCTTTAGTAAAATATCGGTGCAATCCATCAGCAGGTTCTTATTTGTCGACGACTAAAGGGAAAATAAAATCGTATACGATTTATTTTGATGATTTGTATCGATATTTTTACCAGTTACCGGAACTGAGAAAAGATCTATATTCAAATTTTATTGTCACATTCCTGGCGATGGCGAAATCTACTCGCAAGTGCACATTCAAGGGGTTGATTTTTCTGTTGCGTAATTTTTACTACTTCCGACTACACAAATTTATGGATACGGTAAGTGTCAGAAAGCATGTAGGCCCTGAGAGCAAAGTTCGTTGACTAGAGAGCAGTGCGATGTGAGGCTGATCGAGGCGAGAAAATGGCTGGTTTAGAGTTGTATGGCACGCCACTGTATGTGATAAGTGTTTTTTTACTGTTATTGACTGCAGTGAGGGCGTTGGTGCCTGATAACAGGGCGAGCAATCTGTTTCGCACGATAGAAATTTTTATCGTTTTTTTTGCGATTGTTTTGGCGTCCTATTATATATCTAATCGACCATTTGATATGGAAGGTGATACTGAGGTCTATATAAATTTTTATAATGATTATAATTCTGGTCTCGAAAATCCATTTCAAACTTTTGAGCCTGGCTTTATCGGAGTAGTCAGTTTCTTTGGTTTTCTTGGTTTGAACTATCAGTGTTTTTTCTTCTTTGTAGCATTTATGTTTTTATGGTCCTACTATTTTTTGCTGAAAGCTGTGTTTGGTAGTAGCTCCAGTTGGGTGCTCCCAGCTTTTGGGTTCTTGTTGTTTTATCCATTCTTTTTTTCATTGACGGCAAATATTATTCGGCAAGGTTTTGCTCTGTGCTTCGTGAACTTTTCTTTGGTTTGTTGTGTGAAGGGCTATTGGCGTCGAGGTCTAGTGTTTTCATTGTTGGCAACATTGTTTCATAAGTCCTCATTGGTTTACTTTCCTTTTGTGCTATTTCGAAAGCAAATTATGGGGGTTGGTGTTTTTAGTGTAGTGATTTTTTGGCTGTTGGTGTCCATGGCATCCTACTTTAAGGTTTTTTCTTTGTTGGTGTCCATGTTGTTCGAGTTGTTGTCAGGTTACGGTTTGTCAATAAACTATACTGATGTCGATAATATTGATTATCTCACAGGGTTTAGATGGGATTTCTGGGCGTTTTCATCGTTTTCCATTGTGTTGTTGATAGTGCTTAAACTGCTAGAGAGAGGCCGCACAAATGAAACGTATATATTTTATATCTGTGCGTTTCTTTCTTGTTTGCATATAGCGATGTTTGATGTGGCTTATAATGACAGATTTGGCATTTATGCCTGGATTTTTTATCCCTTGGAGATCGGGTACATCATTCGCCTCGCATGTGCCAGTTTAGCAGCCGGAAAGCGACCAAAAGAAACTGGAAACGAAAATGTGTTTTTGTAAGGGGGGGAGGTGAGATGTTCGTATTACTGACAGGTGCTAAGGGTTTTATTGGAAGCCAATTGCTCGCGCGCCTGTGTGCATCGGGCCATAAGGTCAGGGTTGTAACTCGTACCTCCTTTGAAACCAGTTTCAGCGACGTAGAGGTTGTGCTGGCTGATTTGACGAACCCTGAAACGAATTACGACTCTTTGGTATCCGGTTGTGAAGTCGTTTTCAATTGCGCGGGTGAAATTCGCGATGAAAAGGCCATGCGATCACTTCATGTCGATGCCACTGGTCGTTTGATTGCAGCTGTTAATCGTCAGGCATCTGCGGAACACCCCATCCACTTTGTTCAATTAAGTAGTGTCGGAGCATATGGCCCTGCCCAAGGTGCGCTCCGTATCGTAAGTGAAACAACAAAAGAAAATCCTCAAGGAACCTACGAAGAAACCAAGACGATAGCCGACTCACTGGTAATGAAAGGTGGAAGTAGTGAGTTCTTCAGTTACTCGATATTGAGGCCGTCTAACGTATTTGGTACAAGCATGACGAACAATTCGCTTCGTCAGCTTGGTAAAATTGTACAGAAAGGCTTGTTTTTTTACATAGGAACTGCCAGGAGAGATGCCGTCGCTACATATGTCCATGTTGAGGACGTTGCCTCTGCCTTGATGCTTTGTGGATTCCACCCATTGGCTAGAGGTGAGGTATTTAATCTTTCTAATGACTGTCCATTGTCTGATCTGATAAACGGAATGGCCGATGCACAACATGTATCCCGTCCGAAATGGAGCGTTTCTGAAACGCTGCTGCGCGTGATGGTTACCGTAGCCAATCGTTTTTTGCGCCTACCCGTCACTCCAGCACGTATTGACGCATTAGTGTCTAAAACAACTTACCCAACCACCAAGATTCGTGACACCCTCGGTTTTGTTCCTGAAAAAAATGTGCCAGAGGCTATCAGTGAACTTTTTACAAAACGGCCGATAGTCTGATAAGTGGAGTTCTCTTTATGTTTTACGACCAAGTACTCCAAACTATCATTCGTATTTCTTTGCAGCCTGTAGGTGCAGCTATTGGTTTGATTGTTTCGACGCAGGGTAATGGAGGGAGCCAAGGTGTTAAGAGGGGGATTCATAGTGCAGGATAAAAACTTAAAAATTGCTCGAGTTTCAACTGTTCCTTTTTTTGTTCTAACACAGTTGAAAGCGCAGATTGACGCATTGGCTGCTTCTGGTGCTGCGGTTACTGTTATTGCTAGTTACGATGAAATGAGCAGTCAGCTAGCGGAAAGTACGAATTATATACCAGTAAATATTGAGCGTAAGATAGATCCTGTAAGGGATTTGTTAAGTTTGATATCACTGATTAAGGTTTTCAGAAACAAAAAGTTCAACGTGGTTCACTCTACGACACCGAAAGCAGGGTTGCTTTGTGCAATTGCAGGCTTTCTATCGGGTACTGAAGTTCGTCTGCATACCTTTACCGGGCAGCCGTGGGTAACGATGGGCGGAGCCAAAAAATTAATACTGAAGTTTTGTGATAAAATTATAGGGTTGCTGAATACACACTGTTATGCCGATAGTATAAGCCAAAAGAATTTTCTTGTTTCCAGCGGTGTAATAAAAGCTGAAAAAATTTCCGTTCTAGGAAGTGGATCGTTGGCAGGCATAAATCTTGATCGGTTTGATCCTTCTCGTTATGGCGTGGAGGCGTTGGCCGATTTGCGAAATGGTCTTGGTATTCCAGAGGGTAGCAAAATACTATTGTTTGTCGGGAGAGTTACTCCGGACAAAGGAATCATAGAACTTTTGTCGGCATTTCGTGAGATTGTACGTGCCGATAAAAGTGTATTTCTCATTCTGGTAGGACCATTTGAAGCCGATGCCGAAGAAATTGTCGCTAGCGCCTCTACGGAGGACTTAAGTCGTAACCTTAAAATTGTCGGTTATTCAAATGAGCCTGAAAAGTATATGGCTTTGGCGGACTTGCTATGTCTACCCAGTTATCGCGAAGGTTTCGGCACCGTTGTCATTGAGGCTGCAGCCATGGGGACCCCAACGGTAGGTACCGATATTTATGGTTTGTCTGACGCGATAGTAAATGGTGAGACGGGAATTTTGGTTCCTGTCAGGGATCCTGCTTCACTTGAGCAAGCTATTGTTTCGATATTGAGTGATGCTCGTTTATTGGAGGCGATGGGGGAGGCTGCGAAGGTGCGGGCCATCACTGAATTCAGTGCGAGTACCTGCTCTGAACTGTTGATTAACGAATATAAGAGGTTTTTTAATTGACTATTGATTCAGTTCAGGTCCCCCTACGTATCGTAGTTACAGGGGCAAGCGGCTTTGTCGGGTCTGCGGTGGTGAGTGCACTGGATAAAGTTGAGCGATATTTCCCAGTGGCTGTCGCGCGTTCAAAAAAAGATGGCCAGAAACTTTCTTCGTCAATATTCTCGGTTCCGGATATATCCTCTGCAACTGATTGGAGTGCTGGAGTAAAGGACGCTGCAGTAGTTGTTCATGCTGCCGCACGTGTTCACGTGATGAAGGAGGTAGAGCAGGATGCGTTAGCCGAGTTCAGGAAGGTTAATGTTCAAGGCACGATCAATCTTGCTCGGCAGGCTGCTGCAGCGGGAGTTAAACGTTTTATTTTCATCAGTTCCATAAAGGTAAATGGGGAACAGACAGATTTCGGTAAGCCGTTCACCGCTGACGATAAGCCTGCCCCATCCGATGCCTATGGTGTTTCCAAAAAAGAAGCCGAAGACGCATTGCGTGTTATTTCGAAAGAAACGGGTATGGAGGTTGTCATCATTCGGCCTACCTTGGTTTATGGTCCTGGTGTAAAAGCTAATTTTAGAAATATGATGACTTGGCTCCACAAGGGTATTCCGCTGCCATTTGGTTCTATTCATAACAAACGAAGTTTGGTTTCACTCGATAATCTCGTCAGTTTGATTATGGTTTGCGTTGAGCACCCCAAAGCCGCGGGACAAACATTTTTGGTCAGTGATGGCATTGATTTATCTACAACTGAATTATTACAACGTACTGCTAAGGCGCTAGGGGTCAAGAGTCGGCTGCTTCCGGTTCCTGCAAAGATGTTGGCATTTTGTGCTGTTGCCTTGGGACGTCGATCACTATCCCAGCGTTTGTGTGGATCACTGCAAGTAGACATACAAAAGACCCGGCATCTTCTTGGATGGTACCCAGCAGTATCAGTCGAAGACGCTCTAGACAAAACAGCCAAAGAATTTTTGGAACATCACTGATGACGAACTTATATTGGATTTTACCTTTGGCGTTTGTTGGCGCTCTGGTAGGCACTGCTGTTCTACGTCGATATGCATTGTCCAATAGCCTTATTGATGTCCCAAACGCGCGGAGCTCGCACGTGCTACCCACCCCCAGGGGAGGAGGGGTCGCGATCGTGGTTTCCTTCCTTTTGAGTGCGATTTTTCTTGCTGTGGCTGAACAGATTCAATGGTCCGTCGCCTTGGCTGTCTTGGTGCCCGGGGGACTTGTCGCGATCATTGGTTTTCTCGACGATCACGGTCATATCCCGGCGCGTTGGAGACTGTTAGGCCATTTTTCGTCGGCAATCATCGGAATGGTGATTTTCAATGGAATGCCAGCGATTCACCTGTTCGGTATGGCCATTGATCTAGGATGGGCGGCGTATTTGTTTGGAAGCTTCTATCTGGTCTGGTTATTGAACCTGTACAACTTTATGGACGGGATCGATGGATTGGCGAGTATGGAAGCCATTTTTGTTTGCCTGGGTGGAGCCGTCCTGTACGTCGTCTCAGGAAATCCCGATTCTGTGTGGGGGCCGGTGGCGCTCGCGCTGGCTGTTGCCGGTTTCTTGTATTGGAATTTCCCTCCGGCGCGAATTTTCATGGGCGATGCCGGGAGCGGTTTCCTGGGCATAACACTAGGTTTTCTGTCATTGCAAGCAGCGTGGGTAAACCCCACTTTGTTCTGGGGGTGGCTGATTCTCCTGGGCGCGTTCATTGTCGATGCGACATGCACGCTTTTCGTTCGACTGATTAGAGGCGATAAGGTCTACGAGGCGCATCGCAGTCACGCTTATCAGTACGCGTCACGACAGTACGGCAGCCATTTACCTGTAACGCTTTCGGTAACCGGCATAAATGTGGTTTGGCTGTTACCAATTGCCATGCTGGTGGCGATAGGCCTGCTTGATGGTTTCGTCGGATTGTTGGTGGCTTATGCACCCTTGCTTCTGCTGGCATTGCGATTCAAAGCTGGTCAGCGCGAAGTGTGATGTGTCGCTTGAAGTTGTTTGAGATAAACACGCTTGAGCTTTAAGCTTGTCGTTTGCTTTATTTGAAAAGGATATTGAGATGCTTCGCCAATGGCTACTGCAGCTTCCGCGGCGCCAAAAAAGGCTGATGCAAGTTGCGACCGATATTTTTCTGGTCTGGGCTGCGCTTTGGTTGGCATTCGTCGTTCGCTTGGGTATTGACGAGATCGTAAATCCGCTGCAGGCGCACACCTGGTTATTCGTGTGTGCACCGATTGTCGCGATTCCGCTGTTCATTCGCTTCGGATTGTATCGTGCGGTTTTACGCTACTTCGGAAACGACGCACTGATTGAAATCGTGAAGGCGGTTAGTCTCTCGTCGCTGATCCTCGGGCTCGTGGTTTATTGGTATAGCAATCATCAGACTGTTATTCCCCGCTCGATCATTTTTAACTATTGGTGGCTCAGCTTGTTGATGATCGGCGGGTTGCGACTAGCAATGCGCCAGTATTTTCTTGGCGATTGGCTTACTGCTGCTCAGCATGTCCCATTCACGAATAGAGACAAGGGGTTGCCAAAGGTTGCAATCTACGGAGCAGGAGCGGCGGGAAACCAGCTGGTAGCAGCGCTTCGCATGGGACGATTGATGAGACCTGTCGCGTTTATCGATGACGATACCAGTATTGCTGACAGGGTCATTTCGGGATTGCACGTTTACGAGCCCAAGCATATTGAGAAGATGATCGATGTTACCGGGGCTCAGGAAATCCTTTTGGCCATCCCGTCGGCAAATCGCGGGCGGCGTCGTGAAATATTGGGGTACCTGGAAGGCTTTCCACTGCATGTCCGAAGTGTTCCCGGCTTTATGGATCTGGCGAGCGGTCGTGTAAAAGTTGACGACATTCAGGAAGTGGATATTGCGGACCTGCTCGGGCGCGATGCCGTGCCTGCGCAAGGCGATCTGCTCGAGCATTGCATCAGGGGCCAGGTCGTGCTGGTGACGGGGGCAGGTGGATCGATCGGATCTGAGCTTTGCCGCCAGATACTGGTGCTGCGACCCACTACGCTTTTGTTGTTTGAGCATAGTGAGTTCAATCTTTACAGCATTATGTCCGAATTGGAGCAGCGGGTTGCACGCGAGTCTTTGCCTGTAAAGTTGCTGCCGATCCTTGGGTCTGTCCGTAATCAGGAAAAGCTGCTGGACGTGATGAAGACGTGGCGTGTCGATACGGTTTACCACGCCGCGGCTTACAAGCATGTCCCGATGGTTGAGCACAACATCGCCGAAGGTGTACTCAACAACGTCATCGGTACGCTGAATACCGCGCAGGCTGCATTGCAGTCCAATGTTGCCAACTTTGTACTCATCTCAACGGACAAGGCAGTACGGCCTACCAACGTCATGGGTAGCACCAAGCGTTTGGCTGAGATGACGCTCCAGGCATTGAGTCAGGAGTTGGCACCTGTTTTGTTTGGGGACGCCTCGAATGTTTCGCGGGTCAATAAAACCCGTTTTACGATGGTTCGATTCGGCAACGTCCTGGGCTCTTCAGGGTCCGTCATCCCGCTATTTCACAAGCAGATTCAACTCGGTGGCCCACTGACGGTTACGCATCCGAAGATCACTCGCTATTTCATGACGATCCCCGAGGCGGCCCAGCTTGTGATTCAAGCAGGCTCAATGGGGCAGGGAGGCGACGTTTTCGTTCTGGACATGGGCGAGCCGGTAAAGATTGTCGAGCTGGCGGAAAAAATGATCCACTTGTCCGGTCTCAGTGTGCGCTCGGAGAGAAATCCCCATGGAGATATCTCGATTGAGTTCACCGGACTTCGCCCTGGTGAAAAACTGTATGAAGAGTTGTTGATCGGCGACAACGTAGCCGCAACGCCTCATCCAATGATCATGACCGCCACTGAGGACTACCTTTCCTGGGAGGTTCTTAAAGTCAAACTGGCGGAATTGCTGGCCGCAGTTGAGCAGGATGACTACTCCTGCGTCCGCCAACTCCTGCGCGAAACCGTCAGCGGCTATACCCCCGACGGCGAGATTGTCGACTGGATCTATCAGCAGCGTCGCCTCGAACCCTGATTGTTTCACATGCTGTAACGGACACATTTTTGACACGCTCCAGACATCACCTAAGTTTTGAAGGCAGCTTCGGAAAAGCTGCTTTCTCAATCGATGTCATGGAGCGTCATTTATGCGTACTGGCTATTTCTACTCTCTCGTTTTTGCCCTGCTGACCAGCACTTCAATTGCCGTCGTAGCTGCACCTGCGGTCAAACAGGAAGCTGGAAATCCTCCTGTGGTGATGGAAGCTTCAGAGAAAGAGCAGTCCGGCAAAATCAACCTCAATGCGGCGGATGCAGCAACACTGCACCGCGAACTGTCCGGTGTGGGCGAAGCCAAGGCGAAAGCGATTGTTGCGTATCGTGAGGATAATGGACCCTTTGCTTCAATTGACGAACTGCTTGAGGTCAAGGGTATCGGCAAAGCCATTCTCGATAAAAACCGCGAGAAGCTTGAGGTGAACTAAACGTAAACGCTCCATGAACCCCACATTCAAAGCGCTTAGCTGATCCCGGATGCTGTGCTCCCGATTCCCTCAGGAGCCAGCCCGCCATGATGCGACCCGATGCCAAAGTCGAAAAAGTCTATCTCTACCCCAAGCCCGTCGACTTTCGAAAATCCATTGATGGCCTGGCCGCACTTGTCGAGCTGGATATCAAAGTCGCGGTATTCGACCCTGTGCTTTTCGTCTTCCTCAACAAACCACGCAACCGCGTGAAGATTTTGTATTGGGAACGCAACGGCTTCTGCCTTTGGCTCAAGCGCCTCGAATCCGAACGATTTAAAACATCGCCCGATGCCAACGATGAAGCGATCATCCTGACCGTCCAGGAACTGAACTGGCTACTGGATGGTTTTGATCTCTGGCGCAACCGTCCTCATCAGGTTTTGACGCCTCGATACGTGGCCTGATTCGGTATAATCCAGGGCATGATTTCCATGCCCGAAAACCTCCCCGATGATCCTGAATTGCTCAAGCAGATGCTTGCGAAGATGCAGTCCAGAGTCGGTTTCCTCGAAGAAGAAAATGCGCTGTTGCGTCAGCGCCTGTTCGGACGCAAGTCCGAGCAAACGGTTGATCCGGCAACGCCGCAGTTGGCCCTGTTCAATGAGGCGGAAAGCGTCGTCGAGCCCATTGATGAAGCGGCAGAAGAAGAGGCTGTTGCGCCGACCCAGCGGCGTGGCAAACGCAAACCGCTGCCGGCCGATCTCCCCCGCATCGAAGTCATCCACGAACTGCCCGAACATGAACTGACCTGTGCCTGCGGCTGCCGCAAACACGCCATCGGCGAGGAAGTTAGCGAGCAGCTTGAAATCGTGCCGATGCAAATTCGCGTGATCAAGCACGTCCGTAAGGTCTACGGTTGCCGCGCCTGTGAAACGGCTCCGGTCACTGCGGACAAGCCCGCTCAGTTGATTGAAAAAAGTATGGCCAGCCCAAGCGTGCTGGCGATGCTGCTGACCACCAAATACGTGGACGGTTTGCCGCTTCACCGTTTTGAAAAAGTGCTGGGCCGCCATGGCATCGATATCCCGCGCCAGACCTTGGCCCGCTGGGTTATCCAGTGCGGCGAACACTTGCAACCACTGCTGAATTTAATGCGCGACCAGTTATTGGAAAGCCGCGTCATCCACTGCGATGAAACCCGCGTGCAGGTGTTGAAAGAGCAGGATCGGGAGCCCAGCAGCCAGTCCTGGATGTGGGTGCAAACCGGCGGCCCACCCGACAAACCAGTGATCCTTTTCGACTACTCCACCAGCCGGGCTCAGGAGGTGCCGACGCGCCTGCTTGATGGCTATCGCGGCTACGTGATGACCGATGATTACGCCGGTTACAACGCGCTGGGCGCGCAGGAAGGAGTGGAGCGTTTAGGCTGCTGGGCGCATGCACGGCGCAAATTCGTCGAAGCGCAAAAAGTGCAGCCCAAAGGCAAGACGGGACGTGCCGACATCGCGCTGAACCTGATCAACAAGCTTTATGGCATCGAACGCGACCTACAGGCCGGCAACGACGGCGAACGAAAAACCGGTCGTCACGCGCACAGCCTGCCGGTGCTGGCTCAGTTGAAAAGCTGGATGGAAAAGACCCAACCCCAGGTCACCGCTCAAAACGCCCTGGGCAAAGCCATCAGCTACCTGGCGAGCAACTGGAACAAACTTGAACGGTACGTCGAGGAAGGTTACTTGCCGATCGACAACAACGCTGCCGAACGCGCCATCAGGCCCTTCGTGATCGGAAGAAAGAACTGGCTGTTTAGCGACACCCCCAAAGGTGCGACGGCCAGCGCTCAACTTTATAGCTTGGTCGAGACTGCCAAAGCCAACGGCCAAGAGCCCTATGCGTGGCTGCGCCACGCACTTGAGCGCCTGCCGACGGCTTCTTCGGTTGAGGATTACGAAGCTTTACTGCCCTGGAACTGCTCGTCGGTATCGCGTAGTTAAACGCGCTATCCATCTTGCTGGCTGGTAGGGTTTACGGTGAGCTTAAAGAATACGAGCGGAGCAACGATCATGGAATACGACGATAAACTGATTGAAGAAGCCGTGCTTGCCCTGTTGGCAACCTTCAGTTTTGATAACGGCAATGCTTGGAAAGGGTTCGACTTCGAGACCATGAGCCGATTACATGAACAGGGTTTCATCAGTAATCCGGTGAACAAGAACAAATCGATTTGGTTGACGGCTGAAGGGTTGGAGCGAGGTCGGCAGACAGCCGACCGGTTGTTTGGGGTAGGAACCCAAGGGGAGCATGCATCCGAGTCGGATACCTGACTTCATACCACGGCCATCCGGTAGGTGGGGTTTATGGATCGCATACAACTAAACTTGTAAATCTACGCCAAGGGGCCGGTCATTGACCGGCCTTTTTACATTCTGGCAAATGGGAACACTCCGGGCATTGACTGTTCCTGGCTCCAATCATTGAGACTGGTTCTCTGTCAGCATCATAAAATTATGACTATCATCTATTTGTAAAATTATGCCTATAATAAATTGACATTCCGACACCACGTCCTGAAACACAGGCGCTGGTTTTCTTTTTGCGTTTCTCAGGAGCACTGCCATGAATTCTGTTCAGTCCCCAGGTACGGCCCTCGTCACCGGTGCTTCGTCGGGTATCGGTGCGGTTTACGCCGAGCGTTTGGCGGCACGCGGTTTTGATCTGTTGCTGGTTGCCCGCGATCAGGATCGATTGGAGTCCGCAGCCAGCAAACTGCGCACCGAGCATGGTGTTCGGGTAGAGGTGTTTAAAGCGGACCTGACTCAAAAGGAGGACATACTCAAGCTCGAGCAGCGATTGCGCAGTGACTCGAGCATCAGCCTGCTACTCAATAATGCAGGTGTGGCAGCGGATGGTTTGCTGGCCAATGCCGATATGGACCAACTCGAGCGCTTGATTCAACTCAACATCACGGCGGTTACGCGGTTGGCGTCGGCGGCTGCGGCCAGCTTTACCAAGGCCGGGCGCGGCACGATCATCAATATCGCATCGGTGGTGGCGTTGTTTCCCGAACGTTTCAATGCGACGTACAGCGCCAGCAAGGCCTATGTATTGAGCTTGACTCAATCGTTGAGCACCGAGCTGAATGGCACTGGAGTGAAGATCCAGGCGGTGCTGCCCGGTGTGACACGAACCGAGATCTGGGAGCGCTCCGGTATCGATGCTTCACAAATTCCTGCGGATATGGTGATGGAGGCGGGTGAAATGGTCGATGCTGCGTTATCGGGTCTGGATCAGGGTGAACTGATCACCATTCCTTCGTTGCCTGATGCGGCAGATTGGGATGCGTTCGTGGCGGCACGTCATGTGATGGCGCCTAACCTTTCCAAAAGCAAGGCTGCAGCCCGTTATCGGTAAGTGCCATCAATCGGCTTGAGGTGTATTGGGTATGAATGATCGTCGAGTGGTTGTAACGGGCATGGGCCTGGTGTCGCCGTTGGGGAGCGGCGTCGAAGTGGTTTGGCAGCGGCTGCTGGCCGGTCGTTCCGGACTGCGCAATTTGCCGCACGAGGTGGTTGCCGATCTGCCGGCCACGGTCGGCGGTGCCGTGCCTGCGCTGGCGGATGATCCGCAGGCGGGGTTCGACCCGGACCGGGCAACCCCACCCAAGGAACAGAAGAAGATGGACCGCTTCATCCTGTTCGCCATGGAAGCGGCGCGTCAGGCACTGGAGCAAGCCGGATGGCAAGCGCTGGATGCCAATGCCCAGGAGCGCACGGCCACCATTATCGGTTCAGGTGTGGGGGGGTTCGGCGCGATCGCCGACGCGGTGCGCACCACTGATAGTCGTGGTCCGAGACGTTTGTCTCCATTCACAATCCCTTCGTTTCTGGTCAACCTCGCGGCAGGTCATGTGTCGATCCAGCATGGCTTCAAGGGGCCATTGGGCGCACCGGTCACGGCGTGCGCCGCCGGGGTTCAGGCGATTGGCGACGCGGCGCGGTTGATTCGTGCGGGTGAGGCGGATATCGCGGTGTGCGGCGGTGCGGAAGCGGCGATCGATCGGGTCAGCCTTGCCGGGTTTGCGGCTGCTCGCGCCTTGTCCAGCGCCTACAACGAAACGCCTGAGCGCGCTTCGCGACCTTTCGACAGTGGTCGCGATGGTTTTGTCATGGGAGAAGGGGCCGGGCTGCTGGTCATCGAGTCTCTGGACCATGCGCTGGCCCGGGGAGCCCAGCCCCTGGCGGAGCTGGTCGGCTACGGCACCAGCGCCGATGCCTTTCACCTGACCGCCGGCCCCGAAGACGGCAATGGTGCGCGGCGGGCGATGTCGTTGGCGTTGGCACAGGCCGGTGTTTCACCGGCCCAGGTTCAGCATCTGAATGCTCATGCAACTTCGACTCCGGTGGGAGATCTGGGTGAGCTGGCTGCGATCAAGGCGTTGTTCGGTGCACAGAACGGCATTGCCGTGACATCGACCAAGTCGGCGACCGGGCATTTGCTCGGTGCAGCGGGGGGAATCGAGGCGATCTTTACTTTGCTGGCGATCCGTGACCAGGTTGCACCGGCGACCCTCAATTTCGAGAACCCGGACCCTGCCACTGAAGGTGTCGACATCGTTCATGGCCAGGCGCGACCGATGGCCATCGAGTACGCGTTGTCCAACGGCTTCGGATTTGGCGGGGTCAATGCCAGTGTGCTGTTCAAGCGTTGGCAGGGTTAATCCTGCGAGTGCTTGAGGTGTTCGCGTGCGACGTCGAGAATCCGTTGGGCAAACTCGGCGTCGGCCACGCTGCGCGATAACAGCAAGGCGCCGACCAGCGTAGACATGATGACGATGCTGCGGTCGGCGGTGTGCTCTCCGTCAAGGGTGTGCTGGATCTGGTCGAGTCGCGCCTGGAGCACGACGTCGCTGGTCGGGCTCGGTTGACCACGCAGCCCCAGTTCCGAAGAAATGGTCAGCAGCGGGCAGCCTTCGTGGGGTGAGGTTTGATGCCATTCGGACAGGTAAGCGTCGATGAAGGCTTCGAGTGGCTGCTCCTCGGCGAAGATTTGCGCGCACAACTCATCGACTTGTGCGCCAGCCTCCTGCAAGGCTTTCTCTACCAGTTCGTCTTTGGACTTGAAGTGCGAGTAAAAGCCACCGTGAGTCAGGCCCAGTGCTTTCATCAGGGGCTGCAGCCCGGTCGCGCCGATACCGTCGCGTCGAAATCGCGCTGAAGCTTCCTTGATTATGCGTTGGTGGGTCTGGGCTTTATGGTCCTGCGAGTAACGCATCTGATATCTCCGCATCAATGCGCCATATTAACCAATGAAAATTGCATGGTGACTGTACTTCTACTTCTAAAAAACATGCAGATGCTTCGATATGAGTGCAAAGCGGCATGAATTCGGGAGTTTTCACGCAAAAACAAACCCCGCTGTTCAAGGCGGGGTTTTCGGTCAGCGGTCCTGGGCTTCCTTGGCGTCCATTTCCGCATTGCGTTCGGCGACGCGCTTGCGTTGCTCTTCGGTCAGTTCGACCTTGTTGGCGGTGTCGCGCAGCAACATCAGGCCACCAACGATCGAGCCGATGGCAACGACCAGAATCAACCAGGCATACCAGGGCATAGGACTCTCCTTGAAAAGCAGACGGTCGGCGAGGGTTCGCCAACCGATCGTGCATACCGTTTTGAGTGATGGGGTTTCATCGCAGTTCCATCGCTATCACCCCCATTCTATGCCTGTTGTTCAAGGTTCACTCGAACGCTTTCACAGTCCGGTCAGCATCGCATCCGCCGGTGCGTCTGCGCGCAGTTGTGCGGTGAGCATGAAGTACACGAAACCTGCCGCCATGAAGCCCAGGAAGATCAGGCCGATCAAGGTGTTGAACCAGGCCATCGCCAGCAGGCACACCACGGCCAGCATCAGTGCAATGAACGGTATCAGCGGGTAGCAAGGGGCACGGAAGGTGCGTTCCAGGTTCGGCTCGGTTTTACGCAGTTTGAACAGGCTGAGCATGCTCATGATGTACATCACGATGGCGCCGAACACGGCCATGGTGATCATCGCGGCGGTCAGCGTCATGCCGCCGAGGTTGATCAAGCCGTCGCTGTAGATGGCAGCAATGCCGATGACACCGCCGGCGATGATCGCCCGGTGCGGTGTCTGAAAACGCGACAACTTGGCCAGGGACGCCGGCAGGTAGCCCGCGCGGACCAGGGCGAAGAACTGCCGCGAGTAACCCAAGATGATCCCGTGGAAGCTCGCGACTAGTCCGAACAGCCCAATCCACACCAGCATGTGCAACCAACCCGAGCTTTCGCCGACCACGGCTTTCATCGCTTGCGGCAACGGGTCGTTGATGTTCGACAGGGTGCGCCAATCACCGACGCCACCGGCAAAGAACATCACGCCCATGGCCAGCAACACCAGCGTCAGGATGCCGCTGATGTAGGCCTTGGGAATCGTGCGTTTCGGGTCCTTGGCTTCTTCGGCTGCCATGGCCGCGCCTTCGATGGCGAGGAAGAACCAGATAGCAAAGGGGATCGCCGCAAACATCCCGGCAATCGCCGGAGCACCGAAGACATCGGAACCGGCCCAGCCATTTAGGGCGAAGTTGCTGAAACTGAATGCCGGGGCGACCACGCCCATGAACACCAGCAATTCGGCGACCGCCAACACGCAGACCACCAATTCGAAAGTGGCTGCCAGTTTCACGCCGAGGATGTTGAGGCCCATGAAGGCGATGTAGGCACCGACTGCCGCGTGTTTCGGGTCCAGGGCTGGAAACTGGACATTGAGGTAGGCACCGATGGCCAGGGCAATTGCCGGTGGGGCGAAGACGAATTCGATCAGTGTCGCCAGCCCGGCGATCAACCCGCCTTTCTCGCCAAAGGCGCGACGACTGTAGGCAAAGGGACCGCCGGCGTGGGGAATGGCGGTGGTCAGTTCGGTGAAACTGAAGATGAAGCAGGTGTACATGGTGGCGACCATGAAAGAGGTCACCAGAAAGCCCAAAGTCCCGGCCACGCCCCAGCCATAGCTCCAGCCGAAATACTCTCCGGAAATCACCAGCCCGACCGCAATGCCCCACAGGTGCAAGGTGCCCAGCGTGGATTTGAGTTGTGTGTTCATGGGGTTGCTCCCTGAGTGGTTTGGAAAGCTCACGGGAGGCCAGTGCAGTGGGCGTGCCATTTCCGATTTTCCCGTCGTAAAGCGCGGAAAGCTGTCGTATCGGGGATGATCGCTGCTGGATGCATGCTTTTTGATGCGCCAGTTGGGTGCGTTGTTGTCTGCTGTGCCGCCATCGCGAGCAAGCTCGCTCCCACAGTGGAGCCATGTTGTATGGGCTGACGCCTCTCAAATGTGGGAGTGAGCTTGCTCGCGATGAGGCCCGCGCATGCGCCATCAATCCTTGCAGTAACAAAGCCATAAACCCACTCTTTACGCTTTCTTTATGCCCTGCAGGCACCCTCGGTCTCGTTCCTTTACAGCCTCCTTTCCGACAATGACTCCACACGCGGCAATACGCCGTAACACGGAGAACTTCCATGAGCGTTCTGGACGGGGTGTCGCTGCTGCTGGCAGTGGGGCTGTTCATTTATCTGTTGGTTGCGCTGCTGCGCGCGGACCGGAACTAGGAGCGGCTATGCACAGTTATGACTATTGGCTGATCCTCGGCTTTTTTGCCCTGGTTTTGGTTCCGGCGCCGTTTCTCGGGCGCTTCTTCTACAGGGTGATGGAAGGGCAGCGCACCTGGCTGACACCGGTTCTCGGTCCGGTCGAACGCGGTTGTTATCGTCTGGCCGGCGTCGATCCGCAGGCCGAACAGAGTTGGCAGAAGTACACGCTGGCCTTGCTCGCCTTCAACCTCGCGGGTTTCCTGCTGCTATTTGCGATCCTGTTGTTCCAGGACCACCTGCCGCTGAATCCGCAGAATCTGCCGGGTCAGGAGTGGACGCTGGCGTTCAACACCGCCGTCAGCTTCATGACCAATACCAACTGGCAGGCCTACAGCGGCGAAGCTTCCCTGAGCTACCTGAGCCAGATGGTTGGCCTCACCGTGCAGAACTTCGTCAGCGCCGCCACCGGCCTGGCGGTACTGGTCGCGCTGTGTCGCGGAATCGGCCGCAAATCCACCCGGACCCTGGGCAACTTCTGGGTCGACATGACCCGCGCCACCCTCTACGGCCTGCTGCCGCTGTGCCTGCTGTTGGCGCTGTATCTGGTCTGGCAGGGCGTGCCGCAAACCTTCGCGCAGTATGTGAATACGGTGACGATGCAGGGCGTCGATCAGGTGATTCCGCTGGGGCCTGCTGCCAGTCAGATTGCGATCAAGCAATTGGGCACCAACGGTGGCGGTTTCTTCGGCGTGAACTCGACGCATCCGTTCGAGAATCCGACGGCCTGGAGCAACCTGTTCGAGATGGCCTCGATCATCCTGATCCCGGTCGCGTTGGTGTTCACCTTCGGTCATTACGTGAAGGACCTGCGTCAGAGCCGGGCGATCATCGCCTGCATGCTGGCGCTGTTTCTGATCGGCGGCGCCACCTCGCTGTGGGCTGAGTACCAGCCGAACCCGGCGTTGAACAATGTCGCCGTCGAACAGGCCGCGCCATTGGAAGGCAAGGAAGCGCGCTTCGGCACCACCGCCACCGTGCTGTGGTCGGTGACCACCACGGCCGCGTCCAACGGCTCGGTCAACGGTATGCACGACAGCCTCAACCCGCTGAGCGGCATGGTGGCGCTGGTCAACATGATGGTCGGCGAAGTGATCTTCGGTGGTGTCGGTGCCGGGCTCTACGGCATGTTGCTCAACGTGCTGATCGCGGTGTTCCTCGCCGGCCTGATGATCGGCCGCACCCCGGAATACCTCGGCAAGAAACTGCAAGCCAGGGAAGTGCAATTACTGGTGGTGACCCTGATGGTCATGCCGATTGGCGTGCTGGTGCTCAGCGCGATTGCCGCCAGTCTGCCCGGCCCGGTCGCCGCCGTGAGCAACCCTGGCCCTCACGGATTCAGTCAGTTGCTTTACGCCTATACCTCGGCCAGCGCCAACAACGGTTCCGCCTTCGCTGGCTTCGGCGCCAACACCCCGTACCACAACCTGATGCTGGGCCTGGGCATGTTGATCGGTCGTTTCGGCTACATCCTCCCGGTCCTGGCCCTGGCCGGCAGCCTGGCGATGAAGAAAACCGCGCCGATCGGACAGAACAGCTTCCCGACCCACGGCCCACTATTTGTGACCTTGCTGACCGTGACCATTTTGCTGGTGGGCGGCCTGACCTTCCTGCCGACTTTGGCGTTGGGCCCAATCGCTGAACATCTGAGCATGGGCTTCTGAGGAATAGACAATGAATATGCCCGTAACCAAAACCGTTGCCGCCAAGGCGCCGGAGCAAACAAAAACCGCGATCTCGGCCCTGTGGCGCCCGGCGCTGGTGCAAGCCTTCGTCAAGCTCGACCCACGGCAGTTGCAGCGCGCGCCAGTAATGCTGGTGGTCGAACTGACGGCGATCCTGACCACCGTTTTGTGCTTCATTCCCGACACGGCTGTGCCGACTTTCGTCGCCGCGCAAATCGCGGTGTGGTTGTGGTTCACCGTACTGTTCGCCAACTTCGCCGAAGCCCTGGCCGAAGGTCGCGGCAAGGCCCGCGCCGACAGCCTCAAGGCCGGCAGCGAAGGCCTCAGCGCCCGGCGCAAGACCGGCAACGGCGGCTTTCAGGTGGTGCCCGCCGCCAACCTGCGCAAAGGCGATGTGGTGCGCGTCGAAGCGGGGGAGATGATCCCCGGTGACGGCGAGGTGATCGAAGGCATCGCGGCGGTCAACGAAGCGGCGATTACCGGCGAATCGGCGCCGGTGATTCGCGAGTCCGGCGGCGACCGCTCGGCCGTTACTGGCAACACCCGACTGGTGTCCGACTGGCTGCTGGTGAAAATCACCGCCAACCCCGGTGAGTCGACCCTGGACCGCATGATCGCTCTGGTCGAAGGCGCCAAGCGTCAGAAAACTCCGAACGAAGTGGCGCTCGATATCCTGCTGATCGGCCTGACCCTGATCTTCCTGCTGGTGGTCGTCACCCTGCAACCGTTCGCCCACTTCGCCAATGGCAGCCTGCCACTGGTGTTTTTGGTGGCGCTGTTGGTCACGCTGATTCCAACCACCATCGGTGGTTTGCTGTCGGCCATCGGGATCGCCGGGATGGATCGTCTGGTGCGCCTGAACGTGATCGCCAAGTCCGGTCGTGCGGTGGAAGCAGCGGGGGACGTGCACGTTCTGCTGCTGGACAAGACCGGTACCATCACCTTCGGTAACCGTCGTTGCTCGGCGGTGTATGCCGCGCCTGGCGTGACAGCCAGGGAGCTGGCCGAAGGCGCATTGCTGGCTTCGCTGGCAGATGACACCGCCGAAGGCAAGTCGATCGTCGAGTACCTGCGCGGCACCCATCCGCAACCGGAACCGTCCGCCGACGTGCTGACAGCCGTGCCCTTCAGTGCCGAAACCCGCTTGTCCGGTGTCGATTATCAAGGACGCGTGTACCGCAAGGGCGCGGTGGATTCGTTGCTGGCGTTCGTGGGTCTGAAACGCGCTGACCTGGCACCGGCCTTGTCCCGTGAAATCGACAAGATCGCCCAAAGCGGCGGCACCCCGCTACTGGTGTGTGCCGACGGCAAGTTGCTCGGTGCGATCCACCTCAAGGACGTGGTCAAGCCCGGTATCCGCGAGCGTTTCGCCGAGCTGCGCAAGCTGGGAATCCGCACTGTCATGGTCACCGGCGACAACCCGTTGACCGCTGCCGCCATCGCCGCTGAGGCGGGTGTGGACGATGTGCTGGCCGAAGCCACGCCGGAGAAAAAACTGGCGCGCATTCGTCACGAACAAAACGACGGTCGTCTGGTTGCCATGTGCGGCGACGGCGCCAACGACGCCCCGGCCCTGGCCCAGGCGGACGTGGGCATGGCGATGAACGACGGCACCCAAGCGGCACGTGAAGCGGCGAACATGGTCGACCTCGACAGCGACCCGACCAAGCTGCTGGACGTGGTGCAGATCGGCAAGGAGTTGCTGGTCACCCGCGGTGCGCTGACGACCTTTTCCATCGCCAACGACGTGGCCAAGTACTTCGCGATCCTGCCGGCGCTGTTCGCCGCGATCTATCCGCAACTGGGGGTGCTCAACGTGATGCACCTGAGCAGTCCGCAGAGCGCGATTCTCTCGGCGATCGTGTTCAACGCCCTGATCATTGTGGTGCTGATTCCGCTGGCGCTGCGCGGTGTGCGGGTTCACGCGGCGAGTGCGGCGGCGTTGTTGCGGCGCAATCTGCTGATCTACGGCCTGGGCGGGATCCTGGTGCCGTTCGTGGGCATCAAGGCCATCGACATGCTGTTGACGGCGTTGCATCTGGTTTGACCGCCCTCTGTAGGAGCGAGCTTGCTCGCGATGGGCGTTAACGATAACGCGCCATTTCTGATAAAGCGCGGCGCCTTCAGATCCATCGCGAGCAAGCTCGCTCCTACAGCTGTTTTTACGAATTAGAGGATTTTGAAATGTCCACATTGATACGCCCGGCCCTGAGCCTGCTGGTCCTGATGACGCTGATCACCGGCGTCGCCTATCCACTGGTGGTCACCGGTGTGGCCCAGGTCGCCTTCCCGGATCAGGCCAACGGCAGCCTGGTGCGGGATGCCGAGGGCAAGGTCCGCGGTTCCTCGCTGATCGCCCAGGATTTCGTCGGCGAGGCCTGGTTCCACCCGCGCCCTTCGGCCGGTGCCTTTGCCACCGTATCGAGCAGTGCCAGCAACCTGGCGCCGAGCAACCCTGCGTTGGCGACGCGAGTGAACGACGATGCCGGCAAACTGCTGGTGCCCGGTCAGGGGCCGGTGCCCTTGGCGCTGGTCACTACGTCCGGCAGCGGTCTCGATCCGCACTTGCCACCGGCGGCGATTGCCTATCAACTGGCGCGTGTCGCGACGGCGCGCAACTTGCCGGTAGCGACGCTGCAACAACTGCTGGACGCCCACATCGAACAGCCATTGGTAGGTCCGCCGGTGGTGAATGTGCTTGAGTTGAATCGGGCGCTGGAAAACCTGTAGATCGGCGGCGCTGCCATTCGCGAGCAGGCTCGCTCCCACAGGAATACGCATTCCAACTTGTGGGAGCGAGCCTGCTCGCGAAGGCGTCAGAACAGTCGCTATATCAATTCCAGAAAAAAAGAGAGCTTCATACATGAGCAACTCCGGCCGCGCCGACGCGCTGTTAGCAGACCTGCCCCGCGATGGCCGTGGTCGGCTCAAGGTATTTCTCGGTGCCGCGCCGGGTGTCGGCAAGACGTACGCCATGTTGCAAGCGGCCCACACCCAGTTACGCCAAGGGGTGAAGGTCATCGCCGGCGTCGTCGAAACCCACGGTCGGGCCGAAACCGAAGCATTGCTGGGCGGCTTGTCGCAGCAGCCGATGGTACGTTCCGAATACCGTGGCGTGTTGCTCGAAGAAATGGACCTCGACGGTCTGCTTGTCGCCAAACCGAAACTGGTGCTGGTCGACGAACTGGCGCACACCAATGCACCCGGCAGCCGTCACGAAAAACGCTGGCAGGACATTCAGGAACTGCTTGCCGCCGGCATTGACGTATACACCACGGTCAACGTCCAGCATCTGGAAAGCCTCAACGACCAGGTGCGTGGCATCACCGGCGTGCAGGTCCGCGAGACCCTGCCGGACTGGGTATTGCAGGAAGCCTACGAACTGCTGCTGATCGACTTGCCGCCACGGGAGCTGCTCGAGCGCCTGCGCGATGGCAAGGTCTATGTGCCGGAGCAGGCGCGGGCGGCCATCGACGCGTTCTTTTCCCAGACCAACCTGACGGCCCTGCGCGAACTGGCGATGCAAACGGCGGCGGCTCAGGTCGATAACGATCTGGCCCAAGGGTATCGTCAGTTGGGGCAAGCGGCGCCGGCTGTGCGCGGACGCTTGCTGGTAGGGGTCGACGGCGATGCCCAGGCCGAGCGCCTGGTGCGTCATGCCAGTCGCGTGGCCCAGCGGCGGCACCTGCCCTGGAGCCTGGTGCACGTGGACAACGGCAGCGTGCGTGACGAACAGTCGCGCCTGCGCCTGCAAAGCGCCCAGCAACTGGCCGAGCGCCTGGGTGGCGAAGTGGTGTTGCTGCGCGCCGGTGAAGTGGCGAAAACCCTGATCCAGCATGCCGCCGAACGCCGCGCCAGCCTGGTGCTGGTCGGTCAGTCCCGGCTGCGTTTGCACCGACGTCTGTTCGGTGGCGGCTTGGCGGCGCGACTGCTGCGCAATGCTCGTGGACTGGAAATCAACGTTCTCGACGGCGATCACCAACAGCATCAACCCCATCAGCGGTCGATGCATTCACTGGTCTGGTTCGACTACGCATTGGCCGTGGTCGCGACGGTTCTGGCCAGCACCCTGGCCTGGGCCGTGGCGAGCGTTCTGCCTCTGCCGAACATTTCACTGGTGTTCCTCGCCGCCGTGTTGCTGGTGGCGGTGCGCAGCAGTCTCGGGCCGGCGCTGGCCTGTGCGGCGCTATCGTTCCTGACCTATGACTTCCTGTTCATTCCACCGAAGTTTTCTTTCAGAATCCAGCGCGAAGAAGACGTGCTGACCTTGCTGTTCTTCCTGCTGATGGCGGCCCTCACCGGCAACCTCGCGGCGCGCCAGCGCAGGCAACTGCAGGCACTGCGCGATACCCAGGAAGAGACCACCGAACTGCTCGACCTGTCACGCAAACTCACCGCCGCCACCGACCGCCAGGCCGTGGTCAGTGCGGCCGCCCAGCACCTGGATGGTTGGAGCGATGTGCAACTGTGCCTGCTCAATCGCGACGGGCAAAACGGATGGAAAGTCGAAACCGGTGGGCCGCTGGAGTTCAGCGAAGCCGAGCGCGCCGCCGCTGACTGGGCCTGGCAGCACGATCAACCCGCCGGTGCCGGCACCGGTACTTTGCCGTTCGGGCGCTGGTGGTGGTGGCCGTTGTCGGTGGAAGACGGACCACTGGCGCTACTCGGCGTGTGTGCCAAAGAAGGCCAGACCCTGAGCGGCCAGCGCCGACGCCTGTTGACCGCGCTGAGCCAGCCACTGGCCCAGGCGCTGGCCCGGGCGCAACTGGCCGATGATCTGGAAGCGGCGCGGCTGCACGGCGAAACCGAGCAACTGCGCAGTGCCTTGCTGGCGTCGGTGTCCCACGATTTGCGCACTCCGCTGACGTCCATGCGCGGTAGTATCGACAGCCTGCTGGCCCTGGGTGAAGCGATCCCGCTGGAGGACAGACGTGAGTTGCTCGAAGGCACCCGCGATGAAGCCGAGCGCCTCGATCGCTACATTCAAAACTTGCTCGACATGACCCGGCTCGGCCACGGAGCCTTGAAGCTGGCGCGGGACTGGGTGTCGCCGGCGGACATCGTCGGTAGCGCGCGCAATCGCCTGCGGGCAGTCCTTGCGCCGTTGCAGGTCAGCACCGACGTACCGGCCGAGTTACCGTTGCTGTATGTGCATGCCGCGCTGATCGAACAGGCACTGGTCAACGTGATGGAAAACGCAGCGCGGTTTTCGCCGCCCCACGGGCGCTTGCAATTGCGCGCCGGGGCCGATGACAGTGAGCTGTTTTTCTCGGTCTGCGATGAGGGGCCGGGGATTCCGGAAGAGGAACGGGCGAAGATTTTCGACATGTTCTACACCGCAGCGCGAGGTGATCGTGGCGGGCAGGGCACCGGGTTGGGGCTGGCGATTTGTCAGGGCATGGTCGGTGCCCATGGCGGGCGCATCAGCGTCGCCGACGGCATCGAGGGGCGTGGCACCTGCATCACGTTGCACCTGCCGCTGCAGGCTCAGCCGGGATTCGAAAGTGAAGCCTGATCGCTCTTGCGCTACTCTCTTGCAACTTCTTTGTGTTGATGTGAATTCATGAGCCAGACCGCGACCATCCTGGTCATTGACGACGAACCGCAGATCCGCAAATTCCTGCGGATCAGCCTCGCTTCCCAGGGCTACAAAGTGCTGGAGGCAGGTACCGGCAGTGAAGGATTGGCGCAAGCCGCGTTGAACAAACCGGACTTGCTGGTGCTCGACCTCGGCTTGCCGGACATGGATGGACAACAGGTATTGCGCGACTTTCGCGAGTGGTCGACGGTGCCGGTGCTGGTGCTCTCCGTGCGCGCCGGTGAAGGACAGAAAGTCGAGGCCCTGGATGGCGGCGCCAATGACTACGTGACCAAGCCGTTCGGCATTCAGGAATTCCTCGCGCGGATCCGTGCGTTATTGCGCCAGGCACCCACAGGCGAGGCGCAACAGGCTGCGCTGGACTTCGGTCCGTTGACGGTCGACCTGGCGTATCGCCGGGTGCTGCTCGACGGTGTCGAAGTCGCGCTGACCCGCAAGGAATACGCCGTGCTGGCGCAACTGGCGCGGCATCCCGGACGGGTAATCACCCAGCAGCAATTGCTCAAGGACATCTGGGGGCCGACCCACACCGAAGACACTCATTACCTGCGCATCGTGGTCGGGCACTTGCGCCAGAAACTGGCGGATGACCCGACCCAGCCCAGGTTCATCGTCACTGAGGCAGGGGTGGGATATCGGTTGTTGAGTGAGGGTAGCCTTTAGATCTTCGTTGCCTGACCTGGCCCCATCGCGAGCAGGCACGCTCCCACATGGGATCCTGGTCAGACACACATTTTGTGACCGCCGAAGATCCACTGTGGGAGCGAGCCTGCTCGCGATGAAGGCCTGATAGTCACCCGAGAACTTTCAGGTGCTCAGTTCTGCTCATTCTCATACCGATCCAGCGTATCCCGCGCAATCTCCCGTCCCAGCGCGATCAGCTCCGGCGCCTTGTAGAACTCGAAAAAACGGCACACGCGCTTGGGCACGTTGATCAGGATGTCCGGCGGATACCCGGCAATCTTGTACTGCGCCAGCGACGTCTGCATCACCTCGAAACTCTGGTTGATCAAATCCAGCAAGGACGCCGGCCCGACGTTGTCGATGATGAATGAACCGGTGGCGGAGCGGGGCGCGCCACTGGCTTGCGGAGCCGCCGCCGGTTGCTGCCCTTCTGGCTCGGCGGATTCGATCCACGGATTGAGGTTCGCGCCTTCGGCCCTCAGGGCTTCCTGCTCGAGGATCAACAATTGCTCGGCCTGTTTGCGGCGGAACGGCATTTTCGAGCCCAGGGAGTTGATCAGGCTGTCGAAGCGTGTCTTGAAGGCGGCGGGACGCTGGATGACCGGCAATTGATAGTGGCGCTGGTTGGTGGAGTTGAGGTTGACCGCAATGATCAAGTCGCAATGGCTCGACACCACCGGCACGATCGGCAGCGGGTTGAGAATGCCGCCATCGACCAGCATGCGGTTGCCCTGCATCACCGGGGTGAACAGGCTGGGAATCGCTGCCGAGGCGCGCATGGCCTGATGCAGGCAACCTTCCTGGAACCAGATTTCCTGCTGGTTGGTCAGGTCGGCGGCAACGGCGGTGTAGGGGATGCGCAAATCTTCGATGTTGATCTCGCCAACGATCTTGCGGATCTGCCCGAAGACTTTCTCGCCACGGATCGCCCCCAGACGAAAACTGACGTCCACCAGGCGCAACACGTCGAGATAGTCCAGGCTCTCGATCCAGTCGCGGTAATCATTGAGTTTGCCGGCGGCGTAGATCCCGCCCACCACCGCGCCCATGGAGCATCCGGCGATACAGGCAATGTCATATCCACGCCGTTCGATCTCTTCTATGACCCCGATATGTGCATAACCCCGGGCTCCACCCGAGCCCAATACCAGTGCGACGCGCTTTTTCATGAATCGCCCTCGTTTGAATGGTTCAACAATGCACCCATCGAGGGCCATGCTTCAATCGCCATGGTCGTTCGAGCGGACAGGAGCGTCGTATTTTCGACACTCCATGGCGGCACATGGTTATTCTCGGCAGCGCTATAGTTTGCACAGCTGACCAACGGCACTTTTCAGGTGCTACAACGTCTTACCTGCATGACTGTTGACCTATTCTTGAGGAGTGAATGATGAAAGCCTGGATCTGCGTGCCATTGATTGCCCTGGCGCTCGCCGGTTGTGCCGGCAAAACCGCTTATCGCGACAGCTGTGGTAGTAATCTGGATGCGGCATGGCATGAACTGGACCTGGCCAAGGCCGAAGGGTTCGCCGGGACTGTCAGCTACTCCAAGGCCCTGTCGCTGTTGACCGCGGCCAAGACCCAGCAGCAATTCGAGGGGTTCGAAGGCTGCACCAAGAAAGCCGAGAAGGCTCGTTTCTATATTCGTGAATCGCGCGCGGGGCGTTAAAAGCGAAAAGCGGTTACAAGCTCTAAGCTGCAAGTTGCAAGATCTTTCGAGTTTGCAGCCTGGAGCTTGCAACCTGGCGCTGTTTACGGAGTAAACCCCCATGATCGATCGGTTGGTGGCTCAGGTTCTGGGTCTGGAAGTTCGTCTGCTTGCCTGTCAGGCCCGCTTGAAAGAGTGTACAGACCCTGAAGCGTTACACGACCTGCGCACAACCATGCGGCGGTTACGCAGCCTGTTGCGGCCCTTGCGCGGGCTGCCCGGTGTCGAACAACTGGAAGCGGCCGCCTCCCGGGTGGGCGAACTGAGCACGCCTTTACGCGATCGCGAAGTGTTGGCGGCGTATCTGCTCCAGCACCATCAACCCCAAGCCGCACAGTGGCGCATGGCGCAAATGGCCGAGGCCTATCCGGCCGTGGCAGCCAGTCCCGAGCTCGCGCAAATGCTGATCGTCCTTGATGCGTTTCCGCGTTTTCTGCGTGCCGCCCAGCGCCAGGGATTGCTCAAGGGCCTGCGCAAACGCATCGAAAAACGCTTGGGCAAGCAGTGGAAAAAACTCGACGAGGCGCTGCACGATCCGGCTCATGACCGTCATCGACTGCGCCTGCTGATCAAGCGCGTGCGCTATGGCATCGATGCTTACCCCGAACTGGACCGTTTGCCGAAAGCCGCCATGCCCCGGTTGAAGTCGGCCCAGGGCGCGCTGGGCGACTGGCACGATTGCGTGCAATGGCTGGCCATGGCTGAACGGGAAGCGGATTTGCAACCCTGTGTTGCTGTCTGGGAAGCCACCATGGCCGAGGCTGAAAGCCGTGCGGATCGGGTGCTGGAAAAACTCAGCAAGGCCTGTTTCAAATCCTGAGACCTCCCCGGATCCATTGTAGGAGCGAGCCTGCTCGCGATAGCGGATTAATATTCAGCACACATTGTGACTGTCAGACCGCTTTCGCGAGCAGGCTCGCTCCCACATGGGCTCAATGTTGACCCTGGATTTTGTGTTAGGACCGGGCACGGCTCATCTGTCAGTCAATTTGGCCGGAATAGGCGATGTATCAACTTCGCCAGATGGTTAAGATCCCTTCATCTTTTTCCGATCCCTGAGGTTTTCATGCGTTTTTCCGAACTGCTCGACGCTGTCCGCAGCCAGCCGCAGGAGCTGTCTATTCCGGCCTCATGGGCCCAGGGGCGAGCCAGTTTCGGTGGCCTGGTGGCCGCTTTGCAATACGAAGCCATGCGCGCCCGAGTGCCGGCGGATCGGCCGGTGCGTTCGTTGGCAATCACCTTCGTCGGCCCGGTTGAGCCCGAGGTGCCGGTCAGTTTTGAAGTCGAGGTGCTGCGCGAAGGCAAGGCCGTCAGCCAAGTGCTGGGCCGGGCGGTGCAGAAGGGCCAGGTGGTGACGTTGATCCAGGGCAGCTTCGGCGCCTCGCGACCCTCGGAAGTGGCGGTGGCCGCTGAACCGGCACCTGAAATGAAGCACTGGGACGAATGCCTGGAATTGCCTTTTGTCGAAGGTGTCATCCCGGAGTTCATGCGACATCTGGCGATCCGCTGGAGTGTCGGCGGGCTGCCGTTCAGCGGTAGCACATCCCGGCAAATGGGTGGCTGGGTACGCTTGCGCGGTGACGTGAAGGAAGAGGCTATCGGCGAGGCGCATATCCTGGCGCTGGTGGACGCCTGGCCGCCGGCCCTGATGCCGTTTTTGAAGAAGCCGGCGATGGGCAGCACGCTGACCTGGACTATCGAATTCGTGCAGCCGCTGCTGGAACTGACCACCCTGCACTGGTGCAAATACCTCGTCGAAACCGAATACGCCACCGACGGCTACGGGCATGCCGCCGCAAAAATGTGGAGCGCGGATGGCCGGTTGATCGCCATGAGCCGGCAGACGGTGACGGTGTTCGCCTGATCAGTGGCGGCGGTGGCGCTCACGCCAGGCGCGCCACCAGCCGCCGCTGAGGAAGAACCGCGGAAACGTCAGGAACTGCTCGACCAACAGGCGCGATACCGCATCCTTGCGATCACTGAAGGGTTCGGAGGCTTGGGTCTCCAGGCTGTGGCCATGGCGTTGCAAGGCCAGCGCCGCTATCACACCGATCACACCGATGGCGATGTTTGCCAGGCTCAGGCTGAACACCCCGGACACAATCAGCAGAAATGCCACGATGAACAGCGGCACCGCGATCAGGTGCAGCACCAGATTGGTCGGGTGCTGATGATTGTTCGGGTACGCTCGCCATTGCCAGGCGGGAAGGTTGGGGTGACGTTTGCCCATGATGCCGATCCTCGATCCATGTTGAACACATGTAGGAAGAATAGGCCCGCTCAATGCTGGCGGCGAATCAAGGCTGGCTATTGGCTCGATAGGTGCCATGACTGGAATGGATGGTGCCAGTTCTGACGCCTTCGCGAGCAGGCTCGCTCCCACATCGATCTTCGGTAACCATCAGATTCTGGGCATACATAGATCCCTTGTGGGAGCGAGCCTGCTCGCGAAAGGGCTCTCAAAGTTTCAACTGACCGATGGCCTTGCTCAACTCCCCGGCCAACGCTGCCAGCTCATTGCTGGTGGTCGCCGAAGTCACCGTCTGCTGCACCGTGTTCTCGGTCACGTCACGAATGCTCACCACCGCCCGGTTCATCTCTTCCGCTACCTGGCTCTGCTGCTCGGCCGCCACGGCGATCTGCGTGTTGCTTTCACGCATCTGCGCCACCGCGCCGGTGATCTCGGCCAATGCCGCGCCGGCCTCTTGCGCCTGTTGTACGCAGTCGTCGGCCTTGAACGAGCTCTCTTGCATGAAATCCACGGCGTCCCGTGTGCCGGCCTGCAACGCCGAGACCATGAGGGTGATTTCATCCGTGGAGGCTTGTACACGTTTGGCGAGGTTGCGTACTTCATCGGCAACTACCGCGAAACCGCGACCCATCTCGCCGGCCCGGGCCGCTTCGATGGCGGCGTTCAGCGCCAGCAGGTTGGTCTGCTCGGCGATGCTGTGAATCACGTTGACCACGCCGTTGATCTTCTGGCTGTCCTCGGCCAGGCGTTGAATCATCTCGGCGGTCTGCTGGACGCCGGTGGACAGTCCGGCAATCGAGCGCTGCACCCGCGTCACGACCTCCTGCCCGCTGCCGGCCAGGGTATTGGCCGATTGCGAAAGGTCACGGGTGGCGCCCGCGTGTTGGGCGATGTGATAGACCGTGGCGGTCATTTCATTGATCGCCGTGGCGGCCTGATCGGTTTCGCTTTGCTGGCCCAACATGCCGTGGCGCACTTCATTCATGCTGGCCGCCAGCCGTGCGGCGCCGATGTCCAGTTGCCGGGCGGTGCTGGCGACGGTGTTGACCACCCGTTGATAACCGGCCTGCATGGCGTTGAAGGCGTTGGCCATTTGCCCGACTTCGTCGCTGCAAGCCAAGGGCACGCGGGCCGACAGGTCGCCGGTTTTCTCCACGTGCAACATGACGTCTTTCAAAGTGTTGAGCTGGCTGAGCAGGAAGCGAATCAATAACTGCGATGCGCCGAGCATTGCCAACATCAGGATGAACACGGCCACCGCGTAATTGGCCAAACGCTCGCTGAACACCTGGCTCAGGCTGGGACCGTAGGCAATCACGGCGATCCGTTGGCCATCGGCACGGGTAAACACCTCGGCACCCATCAACGGATTGTCACCGAACAGCGGCATCAGGTTGATCTCGACCCAGCCGTTTGCGTTGATGAGTTGCGCAATGGGTTGTTCATTCAGCGAAGGCGCCTGTCCGCGATTGAACGTCAGCAGGTTGTCGACGTGGGGAAGCGGTTGCCCGGCGGGCCAGGCTTTGAGCAATCGCGCCTGGGCTTGGGCCGAAGCCTGGGCGGCGTGACTTCTGGCCTGTTGTTCGAGCTGCACGGCGTACAGCACCAGCAACAGGGTGGTGATGAAAGCGACGGCGTTGACCGCCCAGAATTTGTATTTCAGCGAGATATTGCTAAGCCAGGCACCCATGGAGGTCTTCTCTGATAGCGGAAACAGTTTTGGCAAGGTGCCAGCATTGTGCCGCTACTCAGGTGGCTGATTCTTGATGCAGATCAACAGGCCCGCAGCATTCAGTGTGGGAGCGAGCCTGCTCGCGAAAGCGGTCTGTCATTCAACTTTATGCCGGCAGACACGACGCCTTCGCGAGCAGGCTCGCTCCCACAGGGGATTTGTGGTTACCGGGGGATTGATGGCAAGCCGTAGAACGCCCGCGCGCACGCGGTGGTGTGCGCCGCCAGATCTTCCTGGCTTTCCCCGCGATGCAGCGCCACTTCGCGCAGTACTTCGGTCAGGTACGCCGGCTCGTTTCGCCCGTTTTTCGGCTTGGGGCGCAGGCTGCGCGGCAGCAGATACGGTGCATCGCTTTCGAGCATCAGGCGCCCGCGCTTGATCTCCTTGACCAGCGGATGCAAATGCGTGCCCCGGCGCTCGTCGCAGATCCAGCCGGTAATGCCGATGTGCAGATCGAGGTCGAGATAGCTGAACAGCGCCTTCTGCTCTCCGGTGAAGCAGTGCACCACCGCGGCCGGCAGTCGGTCGCGAAAGTCGCGCAGGATTTCCAGCAACCGCTGACTGGCGTCGCGTTCGTGCAGAAACACCGGCATTTGCAATTCGACGGCCATGGCCAGATGTTCTTCCAGGACTTTCTCCTGCTGCGGGCGTGGCGAGAAATCACGGTTGAAATCCAGCCCGCATTCACCCACGGCCACTACATTCGGCTCGTTGAGCAAACTGCGCAAACGTCGGGCGCTGTCGGCGTTCCAGTCGCTGGCGCAGTGAGGGTGAATACCGGCAGTGGCGAACAGGCGCTGGGCGCTTTCATCCAGTTGTTGGCACAGCTCGAGGGCCTGTTCACTGCCCTCGACACTGGTACCGGTCAGCACCAGCTGGCACACGCCGGCCGCGTAGGCGCGATCGAGTACGGCCTGGTGTTTGTCGGCAAAACTGGCGTTGGTCAGGTTGACGCCGATATCGATGAGTTGCATGGTGCTACCTCGGCCCAAAGGCCGGAAAGCATATCAGAGCCGTGGATTTATAAGAAAAGCCAAGAACTACAACGGGTTAACGCTGTCTCTTGAGCCGCGGGCCAGGCTGGGTTGGTAGTTTTGCCATCATTGTGCCAGTCTTTCGCACTTTGCCAGCGCCTTGGGCGCTCTGTTTTTGTCGCCGCGCTTGATGGTTTTCGTCATTGCAGCGGGCCTCATATTCTTTCCGGAGAGTGGATGATTCGTCCCTCGGTTTTGCTACTGCTGTGTTGTTCGCTGCTACTGCCGATGTCGGCGGTCGCGCGTCTGCCCGGGCCGCTGCAAGCTGTACCGGCCGGCAAGGTGCGCGACCTTGGTGAAATTCGCAGCAGTCGCGTGCTGCGGGTGTTGGTCAACCAGAGCCGCAACAGTTCCGGCGAAGTCCAGGGGCAGGCGATCGGGGTCGAATACCATCGCCTGAGAGCGTTCGAGCAATACCTCAACGGCCATGCCCGGGACGGCCAGGAAATCACCCTCAAGATCATTCCCAGGGCCAAGGATCAACTGCTCGGCGCATTGCAGCGCGGGGAGGGCGATCTGGTGGCGCCAGGCGAGTTGCTCGATCTGCAACCGGGTTTCGCCGTCAGCACCAGCGAGCCGATTGCCAGCAACATTCCGTTAGTGCTGGTGGGCATCAAGGGCGAACGCCGCTACACCAAACTTGAACAGCTTTCCGGCAAGACCCTGGCGTTACCCGCCGGCAGCGCCGCCGGGGATGCCGTCAGCCAGATCAATCAAAAGCTCGCCCTGCACAAACTGCCACCGGTCACAGTCGAATGGGTCGATCCGAGCCTTGCCGTCGAGGACGTACTGGAGATGGTGCAGGGCGGGATCTTCCATCTGACCATCGTCGAGCAGCCGATCGCCGAACGCTGGGGCAAGATCCTGCCCAAGCTGCGTTTCGACAAGCAAGTACTCATCAGCGAGCCGGGAGAAGAGTTCTGGTTCGTGCGCCGTGATGCCTCGATGCTGCGGGCCAGCATCGATCGCTTTCTTACCGTCTACAAAAAGCCATCGGATCAGGACGCCGCGTTCCTGCGGATCTATCGTCGCCTCTATCAAGTGCACTATCCATTGGCCAAGGCAGACCGGCAGCGTCTGGAAAAACTTCGCCCGGTGCTGCAGAAACACGCCGATGCCCAGGGCATGGACTGGCTGAACCTGGCGGCGCTGGCCTTCAAGGAGTCAGCCCTGCAACCCGCCGCCCGCAGTGGCGGTGGCCCCACCGGTTTGATGCAGATCACGCCTTCTGCGGCACAGCGTGTGGGGGTCAACAATATTCAGGAGCTTGATGGCAATGTGCAGGCCGGGGCCAAGTACCTGGCGATGATCCGGCGTAAATTCTTTGCCAGTCCGAAGCTTAACGAGCGCGAACGCATGGCCTTCGTGCTGGCGGCCTACAACATCGGGCCGGAGCGGGTGCAAGGCATGCGCGCCGAAGCCCGGCGCAGAGGCTTGAACCCCAACCAGTGGTTCTTCCAGGTCGAGCGCATTGCCATGGAGCAAGTGGGGATGGGGCCTGTCAGCTATGTTAATAGCGTGAACAAGTATTACTTGGCGTTCGACCGAGAGCGGGAGTCGTTGGAGCCCCAGGAGCCAAAGGTTGCTTCACGCAAATGATCAACTAATCTGATTGTAATGGTGGGTTTTTTGCGCTTTTAACATGTAATTAACTGATTAATATGGCGGCCAACCAACACACACTTACAAGGAATGAAACAGCATGAGCACTCTGATCAACAAGGTACTGTCTACCCGCGCTGGTTACGGCCTGACTGTTCTGCGCATCGTGGTCGGCATTATTTTCGCCGCTCACGGCTCGCAGAAACTCTTCGGGGCATTCGGCGGCTATGGTCTGGCTGGAACCGGGCAGTACATGGAAAGCATCGGACTGGCGCCGGGTTACCTGATGGCGGCACTGGCGGGCGGCACCGAATTCTTCGCCGGCCTGGCCCTGATCATCGGCTTGCTGGTTCGCCCGGCCGCGCTGGGCCTGATCTTCCTGTCGCTGGTCGCGATTTTCTCGGTGCATATCAGCAACGGTCTGTTCATGGCCAACAACGGTTATGAGTTCGCCCTGGCGTTGCTCGGTGGCAGTATCGCAGTATTGATCGAAGGTGCGGGCAAACTCTCGGCGGACCGCGCCATCGCTGGTTGACCGCTCTGGCTCAACAAAAAAGGCCCGCATTGCACGGGCCTTTTTTGTTGAGCGTCATTCTTGACACTGTACAGTCAGCTTCTCTAGGATGTTGCTCATGCGCCGATTTAAACAGCTACTTGCGGGGCGCCAGGTGACTCATCCAGTTGCCGATAGAAGCCGGAACAGGCTTCGAAATACCGCTAAAGCGCTGGTTCGGTGTTGCCTCTCACCTGCCATGCAGACTTTTGAGGCAGAGACACGACACAATGAATGCACTAAACGCCGTTGTACGTCCCGCGCCGATCACGGCACACCTGACCCAGCGCAATCCAAAAATCCTGCTTGGTGGCAAACATCAGCCGACGCTCTTGCGTTATCTCGATGGCTGGCCACGTCGTACCGGCGGTCCCGCTGCCTTCCTGATCCAGTTTGTCGAAGACGGTGAGTCCCTCGCTCGTTTCGCCGACGACAGTTTCGATCTGGCAGTGATTCAATCCCCCAGCCTCGAAGATGCGCCTGAAGTGATCCGGCAACTGACCCGCGTTGCCCGGCAAGGGTTGATTACTCGGCGTTAAAGCTCACGGGTAGTCGATTGCCACAATGTACACACACTGTTCACCGGTCGGTGTCTGGACCCGGACTTCGGCGTCCAGTGCCTTGCCGATCAGTGCGCGGGCCAGGGGCGAGTCGATGCTGATCAGGCCTTGCTTGAGGTCCAGTTCATCGGGCCCGACAATGCGGTAGCGCGACTCTTTGCCATCCTCGTCTTCGATCGTGACCCAGGCGCCGAAATAGACCTTGTTCGGATCGCTGGGCTTTTCGCTGACAACCTTGAGCGCTTCCAGGCGTTTGGTGAGAAAACGCACGCGGCTGTCGATTTCGCGCAGCATCTTTTTGCCGTAGGTGTATTCGGCGTTCTCCGAACGATCACCCTGGGCCGCGGCTTCGCTGACAGCCTGGGTAACCTGGGGCCGACGTACATGCCACAGCTCATGGAACTCGGCGCGCATCCGCGCTTCACCTTCGGGGGTGATCAGCGCGGTGCCAGCGGTGCGGGGAGGGCGGTAACGGCTCATGACAGCTTCTTGTGGTGAGGATGTCAGGAGTCTATCAACCCTCGCGCAGGACTGTCAGCGGGCTGGCGTTCAATGCCCGACGGGTGCCGAACACCCCGGCACCGCCAATGAGCACGGCGCCCAGCAGTGGCAGCAACAACAGCCATGGATGCGGATGCCACGGCAGGTCAAAGGCGTAGCGGTAGAGCACCCAACTCACCACTTCCGAACCCAGCGCCGCCAGCAAGCCACTGACTGCGCCGAGCAAACCGAACTCGATACGTCGAGCCTTGACCAGCAATTGCCGCTCCGCCCCCAGCGCACGCAGCAACGCGCCCTGGCGAATGCGCTCATCCAGCGTCGCTTGCAGGCCGGAGAACAGCACCGCCATCCCCGCCGCCAGCACGAACAACAATACGTACTCCACCGCCAGGGTCACCTGGGCGAGGATGCTGCGCAGTTGCTCCAGCAAGGCTTCGACCTGCAGGATGGTCACCGCCGGGAAGGCGCGGGACAGGTCGACAATCTGCTGATCGTGACCCGGTGCCAGATAGAAACTGGTCAGGTAGGTCGCCGGCAGATCCTTGAGGGTGCCGGGTTGAAAGATCATGAAGAAGTTCGGCTGGAAGTTGTCCCAGTTGATCTCCCGCAGGCTGGTGACCTTCGCCTCGCGATTGACCCCGCCAACGCTGAAAACCAGGTGGTCGCCGAGCGTGATCTTCAGGCTTTCGGCGACCTTGCCCTCTACCGACACGCCTGGAACATCGTCCGGCGTCTGTTCGTTCCACCAATTGCCGGCCGTGAGCTTGTTGCCCGCCGGCAGGTCCGCGGCCCAGGTCAGGCTCAGGTCGCGCTGGATCGCCCGATCACCTGCCGATTCCTTGGTGACGATTTGCTGCACCGGCTCGCCGTTGATGCTGATCAGGCGCCCGGGCACTACCGGGTACAGCGGTGCCGATTGCGCCGACACGGCAATCAGGTGATCGGTGAAGGCCTGTTTGTCCGCCGGCAGGATGTTCAGCGCAAAGTAGTTCGGTGCGTTTTTCGGCAGCTGGTTCTGCCAGGTGTCCAGCAACTCGCCGCGTAGCAGCGCAATCAGCGCCATCGACAGCAGAATCAGGCCGAACGCCAGGGACTGGCCCGCGGCAGCGAGGGGATGACGCAGCAATTGGCCCAGTCCCAAGCGCCAGGGCAGGGACGCACGCGCCAGCATGCGCCGCAGGCTCTTCAACAGCAGCAATAACAAGCCGCCCAGCACCAGCGCTGCAACCACACCGCCGCCGAGCAGGGCAAAGGTCAGCACCAGGTCCAGGCTCAGGCGCCACATGATCAGGCCGAGGGCGCCCAGCGCTGCGCCGTAGACCATCCAGGTGCTGGAGGGGATCGGCAGCATGTCCCGGCGCAGCACGCGCAATGGCGGAACCCGGCCCAGAGCCGCCAGAGGCGGCAAGGCGAATCCGGCCAGCGCCACCAGTCCGGTGCCGATCCCGGCAATGGCTGGAAACAGCCCGCCGGGAGGCACGTCGGTCGGCAACAAGTCATGCAGCAGGGCAAACAACCCCAGCTGTGCGAGCCAGCCGAGGAGGGCGCCGCTGATGCTGGCCAGCAGCCCGAGCACGGTCAGTTGCAAGCTGAACAACACCATGGTTTCCCGGCGCGACAGCCCGAGGCAGCGTAGCAAGGCACTGGCATCGAACCGACGGGTGGCGAAACGGGTTGCCGACAGCGCCACGGCCACGCCGGACAGCAACACCGCCACCAGGCTGGCCATGTTCAGGTAACGTTCGGCCTTGCCCAGGGCGCCGCCGATCTGCCGGTTGCCGTCGCGGGCGTCCTGCAAGCGCTGGTTGGCGGCGAGCCCCGGTTTGATCAGTTGCCGATAGGTCTCGAGGGACTGAGCGTTGCCTCGCCATAATTCGCGATAGCTGACCCGGCTGCCGGGCTGCACCACGCCGGTGGCCGCAAGGTCGTCGAGGTTGATCAGCACTCGCGGCGTCAGGCTGTAGAAATTGCCGGCGCGATCGGGCTCGTAGGTCAGCACCCGCGCCAGTTTCAGGGTTTTCATGCCGACATCGATGCTGTCGCCGATCTTCAGGTCCAGGGCGGTCAGCAGGCGTGCCTCGACCCAGGCTTCACCGGGTTGCGGTCCGCCACCGACTATTTCCGTGGCATAGGGTGAGGGCGCGCTTTTCAATTCGCCCCGTAGCGGGTAGGTGCCGTCGGCCGCCTTGATGCTGGACAACTGGATGCCGTTGTCGGTGGCGATGACGCTGGAGAACTCCACCACTTGAGCGTGTTCCAGACCCAGTTCGGTGCCGCTTCTTATCTGTTCGGGGCGCGCAGGCGAACTGCCTTCGAGCAGCAGGTCGGCACCGAGGAATTCGGTGGCGCGCAGCATCATGGCACCGTTCAGGCGCGCGCCGAAATAACCAATGGCTGTGCTGGCGGCCACGGCTACCAGCAAGGCGAAAAACAACACGCGCAATTCACCGGCGCGAGCATCGCGCAGTAATTGGCGGATGGCGAGGCTGAACAGGCGCAACAGCGGCAGACGTGCCATCAAGGCTCCAGAGGGGCGACCAGCAGGCCGGCTTCAAGACGGATCAGGCGCCGGCAGCGATGGGCCAGGCGTTCATCGTGTGTCACCAGCACCAGGGTCGTGCCGCGCTCCTGGTTGAGCTCGAACAGCAAGTCGCTGATGCGCTCGCCGGTATGGCTGTCGAGGTTGCCGGTCGGTTCGTCGGCGAACAGCACATCCGGCTCGGCGGCAAACGCGCGGGCAATCGCCACGCGTTGTTGCTCGCCACCGGAGAGCTGGCGCGGCGAGTGAGTCAGGCGTTGGCCCAAGCCCACCCGTTGCAGCAATTGGGTGGCGCGTTCGCGGGCGTCTTTGCGGCCATCGAGCTCCAGCGGCAGCATGACGTTTTCCAGGGCATTGAGACTGTCGAGCAGTTGAAACGACTGAAAGACAAAACCCACGTGCTCGGCGCGGATGCGCGCACGCTGGTCTTCATCGAGGTTGCTCAGGCCTTGCCCGGCGAGAGTGACTTCGCCGCTGCTCGGCAGGTCGAGGCCGGCGAGCAGACCCAGCAGGGTGGACTTGCCGGAGCCGGAAGCGCCGACGATGGCCAGGCTATCGCCCTTGTTCAGTTCCAGGCTGAGTTGGTGCAGGATGGTCAGTTCACCTTCCGCGCTGGGAACCACTTTGCTAAGGTCCTTCGCGATGAGAATGCTTGCGCCCATGGAGAGTCCGATGCGTGTGTGGTTTTTGAGTGCTGGCCTGGCCTTGATGTGTATGGCCCAAAACGCAGCGGCGGGTACAGTCCTGATCGTTGGCGATAGTATCAGCGCCGGTTTCGGGCTGGATACCCGGCTGGGATGGGTGTCGCTGCTTGAGCAACGGCTCAGGCGCGAAGGTTTCGACGACAAAGTGATCAATGCGTCCATCAGTGGCGACACCAGTGCCGGAGGTCAGGCGCGCCTGCCCGCGCTGCTTGCAGAGCATAAACCGGAACTGGTGATCCTCGAGTTGGGCGGCAATGACGGCCTGCGCGGGATGCTGCCAACTCAATTGCAACAAAATCTTGCTTCGATGATCGACAGCTCCCGGGCCAGCGGTGCCAAGGTGTTGCTGCTCGGTATGCAATTGCCACCTAATTATGGTGCGCGTTACACCAAGGCGTTCGCCGAGGTCTATAGCAACCTGGCCGACGAGAAAAAAATCCCGCTGGTGCCGTTTTTCCTCGACGGCGTGGGCGGCCATCCGGACTTGATGCAGGCCGACGGCATACACCCGGCGGCCGGGGCCCAGGACAAGTTGCTGGAAAATGTCTGGCCTACCCTAAAACCGCTGTTATGACACTTTTCTAGAAGCAGGCTTTCGGCTAAGGTGGCGCCCCCGATTTGGAGCCCCCGATGCCGCGTCCCGCCTGGTCACTCTTTGCCTATCAACTGATCGAGCCTGACGAACAGCTGGATCTGTTCGCCTGCCAGGAAGTGAGGGTGCATCTGGTGACCCGTCAACTGGAGTTGGGCGGCTCGGCGGACCGGACCCTGTGTGGCAGCCTGTTGCCGGCTTCGCCTCGCTGGTCGAGTGTTGATCGCCGGGTGTTTCAGGACCAGCGGCTGTGTTCGTTGTGCCGGGCCATTCTTGAGTCGCAGAAGCGGGGGACATCGCCGATCTGGCCTGAATTGCGGTTTGAGCTTTGATCCGTCGCGTGTCGAGGCGGCCTTCGAGCCGATCTGGCTTTTGTTGACCGTGTACATATCCGTTATTTAGGTAACGGCGACTTATGGTTTCGCCCTTACGGCGACTCACTTTTTTACAAGCGCCTAAAAAAGTAAGCAAAAAACGCTCGCCCCTTACGTACGGCCCCTCGCTTAGGCTCGGCGTTCCTTCGCTGCGGTATCCATCCGGGGGCATCGCCCTCCGGTTGGCTTCGCTGGCACCTACATGCGATGAGTTCGACTGCGTCGAACGGCGCTGCGCGCCAATCCCCGGATGAACACCTCCACTCAGCCTGCCGATGGGGCGGGTAGATCAAGATCAAGATCAAGAGCTGCAGGCGAGCTAACGCTCGGCCTGATGAGTGGTGAGGAGCGGGGGTGTACGCCGATCTGCCTCTGCTCTCTGTGGGAGCGATGGCGGCCTGCCAGCCGACCAATTCCTTTCGGATGTCCCCAGCCCAACTGTAGGAGCGAGCCTGCTCGCGATAGCGGCCTGCCAGCAGACCTGAGTCTGGCGGATGTACCTCGACCCTGTGGGAGCCTGCTCGCGATAGCGACCTGCCATCCGACCTGAATCTGGCGGATGTACCTCGACCCTGTGGAAGCGGGCTTGCTCGCGAAGGCGGCCTGCCAGTCACCAGGTACCTCCCAGACGAACGCACCCGGCAAACAGGCCGGCCGGTAGGCCGCCTCGGTTGCTGTTGCGGTGCACGCCCCATCGTGAGGCCGAGCGCAGGTTCTGCGCAGTGGGCAACCCGGCATGGATGCCGGGTTAGCCGCCGCCGGCCATGGATGGCCGATGGCGGCGGGCCCACGGAGCAGGACCGGAGCGAGGGCATGCCGAGCCTGGGCGAGGCACCGAATGTCAGGGGCAAGAGCCTTTTGGTTACTTTGGGGCTTTTCCAAAGTGACCCGCCGTAAGGGCGGAACCCTAAGTAGCCGTTACCGCAGCAACGGATATGTACACCCTCAAAACACTCATCACCCAACACATAGCCATCATCGGAACGCCGCCCGGACCAACCCACAGGGATCTTCAGTGGCCACAAGTCCCGAGTAAACCCGGGGGACCGAGAACAATCGCAAAATCGCCTCGCACTGCCTGCAATCGGGCCATCTCCCCGAAATAACAGACAGCGGTGTACAATCGCGCTCTTATATCTCTGTTGATCATGCGAAGGATTTTCCGGATGTTGCCGCGCTTTCCTGCCGTCACCCGCTGCCTGACTCTTGCCGCCCTCTTTGTGGCCGGTCCAGTCGCAGCATTGGAGCTTCCCCTGCCACCGCCCGGTGAGGACATCATCGGCCAGGTGCAGGTGATCAAGGCCAAGTACGAAGATACCTTCGCCGACCTTGGTACCACCTATGATCTGGGCTACACGGAAATGGTCGCGGCCAACCCGGGTGTCGATGCCTGGTTGCCAGGCGTCGGCACGGAAATCATCCTGCCGACCCGCTTCATCCTGCCACCGGGCCCGCGTGAAGGCATCGTGATCAACCTGGCCGAGTACCGCCTCTACTACTACCCGAAAGGCAAGAACGTGGTGTACACGTTCCCGCTGGGTATCGGTCGTGAAGGCTGGGGCTCGCCGATTGCCCACACCAGCATCACCGCCAAGACACCGAACCCTACCTGGACGCCTCCGGCTTCGATCAAGGCCGAGCACGCAGCAGACGGTGATCCGCTGCCCAACGTCGTGCCGGCTGGCCCTGACAACCCTCTGGGGCCGTTCAAGTTCACCCTGGGCACACCGGGCTACCTGATTCACGGTTCGAACAAGAAGTTCGGTATCGGCATGCGCACCAGCCACGGTTGCTTCCGCATGTTCAACAACAACGTGCTGGAAATGGCGGGCATGGTGCCGGTCGGTACGTCGGTGCGGATCATCAACGACCCGTACAAGTTTGGCCTCAGTGGCGGCAAGGTCTATCTGGAGGCGCACACGCCGCTGGACGATAAGGGCAACCCGTCGGTGGTCGACAAGCACACCTCAGTCATCAATGCGATGCTCAAGCGTGAAGACATCACCAACAACCTGCGCATGAACTGGGATGTGGTGCGTGATGTGGTCGCCGCTGAAGACGGCCTGCCGGTTGAGATCGCCGTGCCGGGCAACGGCGTTGCACCGATGGTGTCCAGCATGCCGATCGACCCGCTGCAATAGCGCGGGCAAAGAGCCCGTCGGCGCGGACTGCGTCGACGGGTTTTTTATTGCCTGGAGAAACGCCGGGCAATAAAAAAGCCGACCCAAAAAATGGGTCGGCTTGATAACAATCCCGAAGGATTATTACTTGCGGCTAGCTTTGTCCAGCATGCGCAGAGCACGCTCGTTAGCTTCGTCAGCAGTCTGTTGTGCTTTTTGAGCAGCAGCCAGAGCTTCATCAGCTTTACGGTAAGCTTCGTCTGCACGAGCCTGGGAGCGAGCAGCTGCGTCTTCAGTAGCGGTCAGACGTGCTTCGGTTTCTTTCGATGCGCTGCTGCAACCGGTAGCCAGAACTGCGGCCAGAGCCAGAGCAGAGAATTTCAGAACGTTGTTCATCGTGTTCCCCTTCAAGGACTTTCTATTAAGTAGCTATCTCCTCCGATTGAGGAAATAGCCGGCGTACATACTACCCATTACTTGTAGTAAGTAAAACTGACGTGACGCAAGAAGCAAAAAAAATTGTAGGCGTTGATTCTTTTTCGAGCAACTTTTAACCGAATTGTTTAAAAAATATCCAGCTGCAAGGCCCGTGGCTGAGCGAGCTGGCGAGAAAAAGTTTTTGTGGCATGGCGCTGTTTTTCAGTGGGGCTAAAGTCCGCCTACATGGATTCGTCTACACTTTTGTTCGGCTTTTGTGTGGCGCCTCTCAATATCTTTCTCGATGTTCAGGTGACTTAAACAACGGGCGCTCGTCTTAAGTCTCAACATCCGGCAATGTACAGGCTATCGACCCGGAGTCATCTTCGGTCGAGCCAATCCTGCGTGATCCGGAGCAGCACCCGCCAATCCGCACGATGACGAGCGCACCTTGAGCATTTCTGCCAATGGTGCCTACTATTTGTACGTGCCCGGTAGCGCGAGATCGGTGCAGCTCTTCTCGGTGTCCATACAGGCACGGGGTGGCGTAGATGTTCCTTCGCCGGAAAAACATCGGTAAGGTAGGGGTCGGAATTCCAGACCCGCGAGGAGTAGTGATGAGCGAGGCGTTGTCCATCCACCATGACCAGGCTGGTCATCAGTTCGAGACCAATGTGGACGGTCATCGTGCCTATCTGACCTATATGGATCTGGGTAAACAGACCCTGGATATCTATCGCACCTTCGTGCCCAACGCATTGCGTGGTCGCGGTATTGCGGCAGCCTTGACCGAGAAGGCGCTGGAGTACGCTGACGAAATGGGCTACACCGTCATTCCATCGTGCTCCTACGTCGAGCGCTACATGGAGCGTCACCAGCGGCATGCGGCCAAGCTGAGTCAGTGACCTTCAACAAAACGAATGCATAAAAAAAACGCCGGGTTCAGCCCGGCGTTTTTCTGTGTGCGCTTTTTGCGCCGCCAACCAGGCGATCAGCTGCGATCGCGTTTAGGCAGCACATCCTTGAGCTTGGCATGCATACTGCGCAAGGTGTTTTCGGTCGCGGTCCAGTCGATGCAGGCGTCGGTGATCGACACGCCGTACTGCAGGTCGGCGAGGTCTTTCGGGATCGCCTGGGCGCCCCAGTTCAGGTGGCTTTCAACCATCAGGCCGATGATCGACTTGTTGCCTTCGAGGATCTGGTTGGCGACGTTCTCCATCACCAGCGGTTGCAGGGCCGGATCCTTGTTGGAGTTGGCGTGGCTGCAATCGACCATGATGTTCGGCTTGATCTTCGCCTTGTTCAGCGCCTGCTCGCAGAGCGCAACGCTGACCGAATCGTAGTTCGGCTTGCCGTTGCCGCCGCGCAGCACCACGTGGCCGTAGGCATTGCCCTTGGTGGTCACGATCGATACGCCACCTTCCTGGTTGATGCCCAGGAAACGATGCGGGCTGGAAACCGACTGCAGGGCGTTGATCGCCACGGTCAGGCCGCCATCGGTGCCGTTCTTGAAGCCGACGGCCGAGGACAGGCCGGACGCCATTTCACGGTGAGTCTGGGATTCGGTGGTACGCGCGCCGATGGCCGACCAGCTGATCAGGTCCTGCAAATACTGCGGGGAGATCGGGTCGAGGGCTTCGGTGGCGGTCGGCAGGCCTTTTTCGGCCAGGTCCAGCAGCAACTGGCGACCGATGTGCAAGCCGTCCTGGATCTTGAACGAGTCGTCCAGGTACGGGTCGTTGATCAAGCCTTTCCAGCCGACGGTGGTACGTGGCTTCTCGAAATACACGCGCATGACCAGATACAGGGTATCGGACACTTCGGCGGCGAGAGCCTTCAGGCGCTCGGCATATTCGTGGGCAGCCTTGATGTCGTGGATCGAGCAGGGCCCGATGACGACGAACAGGCGATGGTCGGTGCCATCCAGAATATTGCGAATGACTTCGCGGCCCTTGGTGACGGTGCGCAGTGCGGCGTCGCTCAGGGGAATATCGCGCTTGAGCTGATCGGGAGTGATCAGTGTCTCGTTGGAGGCGACGTTTAGGTCGTTGATCGGTAAATCAGCCATCGTTTACTCGTCAGGTCACGGGTGCCGGCCGCCAGCGAACCCGCGCGGCGGAGCACAGCAAATTAAGCGCGTCGGGGAGCCGAACCTTAGCGCGTTACACCGTGGCTCGACAATGGGCAGACGCCGGTTTGGTGGGCTTTTGCAGTCAGTTTCCCTGCCGTGAGGGGCAAACCGGTCAAGAACGCTCCTATTCCAGCACCGGCTGCGCAAAAGCCTTGCGCACCGAATCGTGAGAGAACTCGTCGGCATGCTCCTGGACCCATTCGAGGGCCAGGGCCTGGATATCCTGCAAGTCTTCGTGGGCGTCATGCAGGCGGCAGTAGCGTTCGATCTGGCACACCTGCTCGCCCATTCGGGCACTGAACAGCGTTTGTTCATCAACGAATGCGATGCCGACCAGGTAACCGCGCTTGCGTCGCAGGCACCAGGCGACATAGCCCAGGTAGCGCATGTCCGGGTTTACCGTCGGCATGCGTACCTCCAGCGCCGTGCCGTGGCGCCACGCGCGGTGATAATTGCAAGCCATGCCCCCGAGACTGATAGTGTGCAGCTGTCGTCGCGAAATACACTCAGGTTTCAGCAACGTTAATTCGACGGGCACATCGTCAGGGTGAGGAATAAAACGTCCCATGAACACAGACTCCATGTGTCGGCCATCTGACATTGTTCCTCCCAGTATAGTGGTCGAATTGGAACTGACCGATTTTGACGCCGACCAACGGCTGCTGGCGATGAGTGGTGTATCGCTGGTCATTTTCACCAGTGTCGGCTGCGCCGGTTGCCGTTTTGCCCGCGAGCAATTACCGACACTCGACCTGGCAGTCGACCGACTGTGCTGGATCGATGCGGGCAACAACGGAGGGGTGGTCGAGCGCTATCAGGTCTTTCACTTGCCGGCGCTGTTTGTCGTTCGCGACGGCGAATTCTTTGGAGCACTGAAATCGCGCCTGACCGACACCGAGCTCAATCGGGCCGTGCGCCAGGCGCTGAGTCGAACAGCAGAGGAGTTGCCATGATGGGAGCAGTTGCCAGGCCGACGATCGGCATTATCGGGACCGGCGCAATCGGCGGTTTCTACGGAGTGATGCTGGCGCGTGCCGGTTTTGATGTGCATTTTCTGCTGCGCAGCGAATTTTCCGCCGTGGCCGAGCACGGGTTGCAAGTCGATAGCGCGCCCCACGGCGCGTTGAAACTGAATCCGGTGCAGGCTTATTCAAGTGCTGAGGACATGCCGCCCTGCGACTGGCTGCTGGTGGGGGCGAAAACCACCAACAACGCCGATCTGGCACCCGCCATCCTGCAGGCGGCGGCACCGAACGCCAAGGTACTGCTGTTGCAAAACGGCCTGGATGTGGAAGACGGCCTGCGCGAGCTGCTCCCCGATTCGCTGCATGTGCTCGGAGGGCTCTGCTACATCTGCGTCCATCGTGAAGCGCCGGGTGTGATTACCCATCAGGCGTTGGGCGCGGTGCATGTGGGTTATCACAGCGGCCCCGCCGATGGACCGGCACGCAGCGCGATTGTCGAAGAGGGCGTCGGGCTGTTTCGCAGCGCCGGCCTCGACTCCCAGGCCATGGCGAATTTACACCAGGCGCGTTGGCAAAAACTGGTCTGGAATATCCCTTACAACGGTCTCTCGGTTTTGCTGGGGGCGAGCACTACACCGTTGATGGCCGATGCCGACAGCCGCGAGCTGATCAAGGCGCTGATGGCTGAAGTGGTGCAAGGCGCTGTTGCCTGCGGGCACGACGTACCGGCAGGGTATGCCGAGCATTTGTTCATGGTGACCGAAAAGATGCCCGACTACTGGCCGAGCATGTACCACGATTACTTGCACAAGCGGCCACTGGAGCTGGCCGCGATCTACGCCCGGCCTTTGGCGGCGGCGAAGGCAGCCGGGTGTGAGATGCCACGCATCGAGGCCTTGTATCGCAGTTTGAGTTTCATTGATCGACGCAATACCTGAGTCGACCGACCTGAGGGGGAAGGGCATGCCAAAGGCAATTGACGACAAGCTGGTGCTGGCGATTTCTTCGCGGGCGCTGTTCGACCTGAGCGAAAGCCACAAGGTCTACCTGTCGAGTGGCGTCGAAGCCTACCGGCAATACCAGATCGAACATGAAGACGAAATCCTCGAACCCGGCGATGCCTTCCCGTTGGTGCAGAAACTCCTGAACCTCAACAACAGCCTCGGCCGCGCCCGGGTCGAGGTGATTCTGGTGTCGCGCAACAGCGCCGACACCGGGTTGCGGGTGTTCAACTCGATTGACCACTATGGACTGGCCATTTCCCGTGCGGCCTTTGTCGGCGGGCGCAGTCCGTATCCCTACCTCAAGGCCTTTGGCTGCGACCTGTTTCTCTCGACCCACGCCGAAGACGTACGCAATGCACTGGACGCCGGGTTCGCGGCGGCGACCATTCTGTCGGGCGGTGCCAGCCGTGCGGCCAGCGACGAGCTGCGCATTGCCTTCGACGGAGACGCGGTGCTGTTTTCCGATGAGTCGGAGCGCATTTATCAGGCCGGCGGTCTGGAAGCGTTCCAGGCCAGCGAGCGTGAGGCCGCCCGCGAGCCCTTGCGCGGTGGGCCGTTCAAGGGCTTTCTCGCAGCCCTCAACCTGTTGCAGCGTGAATTCCCGGAGGACACCTGTCCGATCCGTACCGCGCTGGTCACGGCGCGATCGGCGCCGGCCCATGAGCGGGTGATTCGCACGTTGCGCGAATGGGACATCCGTCTCGACGAGTCGCTGTTCCTCGGCGGCCTGACCAAATCGGCCTTTCTCGAAGCCTTCGCGGCCGACGTGTTTTTCGACGATCAGGCCGGCCACTGCGAATTGGCCCGTGAAGTCGTCGCCACCGGTCATGTGCCCCATGGCATAAGCAACGAGCAAAAGGTTTAAGCCCGCCGTTCAATGCGTTGCGCCGCACGTCGCAGTCGCCAAGGCACTGCTAAGCTGAATCAAATCTCCGCCATGTTGGCAGTCGAGGAGGTCATATGATTCGTACGATGCTGTATGCCACTGACCTTGGCCTGTACGCGCCCGTGGTGATGCAGCATGCCCTGGAACTGGCCCGGACCTTCAATGCCGGTTTGTATGTCGTGCATGCGGTTGAACCCATGGGGTTGTTTGCCGAGTCGGTGCTGCAAAGTTATCTCGATGAACAGGCGCTGAACGAGTTTCACAGCCAGGGCCTGAATACGGTGATCGCCAGTATCGAGCAGCGGGTGCTCGACAGTTTTCGTGAAGAGTTGGGGGATGAAGGGGAGCACGACCTGGAGCGGATTCAGGCAGTACGGGTGCTACAGGGCGATCCATCACAGGTGATTCTGGACCAGGCGCAGAAACTCTCCGTGGATTTGTTGATCGTAGGTAGTCACAGCCACGGTGCCGGTGCGGAAACGCCTTTGGGGCGAACCGCCGCCCGTGTGTTGCAACTGTCCAAGGTGCCTGTCTATCTGGTGCCGCTGGTGCAACGTCGTCGTCAAGGGGACCGCTAGGACACGAATAATGGCAATCTGATAAAAAAGTTCTAGATTTATTCTTCGAGCCATTAATATAGTTATATATCGTCGCTGATGCCCGTGGCGTCTACCTGCTTTGAGGGATTCATATGAAGCTTCAACAATTGCGCTACATCTGGGAAGTGGCGCACCACGACCTCAACGTTTCCGCTACAGCCCAAAGCCTTTACACCTCTCAACCCGGCATCAGCAAGCAGATCCGTCTGCTGGAAGACGAACTGGGCGTCGAGGTTTTTGCCCGCAGCGGCAAGCATCTGACCCGCGTTACCCCGGCCGGCGAGCGCATCATCACCACCGCTGGCGAAATTTTGCGCAAGGTTGAAAGCATCAAGCAGATCGCCCAGGAATTCTCCAACGAGAAGAAAGGCACCCTGTCGATTGCTACCACACACACCCAGGCGCGTTATGCATTGCCGCCGGTGATCAGCAATTTCATCAAGCAATACCCGGACGTTGCCCTGCACATGCACCAGGGATCGCCCATGCAAATCGCCGAAATGGCCGCTGATGGCACCGTGGATTTCGCCATCGCCACCGAAGCGCTCGAGCTGTTCGGTGATCTGGTGATGATGCCGTGCTACCGCTGGAACCGTTGCGTGGTCGTGCCTCAGGGCCACCCGCTGACCAAGCTGTCGAAACTGACCCTCGAAGCACTGGCCGAATACCCGATCGTGACGTACGTGTTCGGTTTTACCGGCCGTTCGAAACTCGACGAAGCTTTCAGCCATCGCGGCCTGACGCCGAAAGTGGTGTTCACCGCTGCCGACGCCGACGTGATCAAGACCTATGTTCGACTGGGTCTGGGTGTGGGCATCGTGGCGAAAATGGCGGTCGATACCAAGCTCGACAGCGACCTGGTGGTACTCGATGCCAGTGAACTGTTCGAGTCCAGCGTGACCAAGATCGGCTTCCGTCGCGGCACCTTCCTGCGGGGTTTCATGTGCGACTTCATCGAGAAGTTCGCGCCGCACCTGACCCGCGAAGTCATGGCCAAGGCCATTCAGTGCCACAACAAGCAGGAACTGGAAGAGCTGTTCGAGGGCGTTGAACTGCCCGTTCACTGACAGCGTTTCTGCCGGTCAAACCACCTCGGTGACTGCGAACTGTTGCCGAGCGCCCGCCACCATGATCTCCACCTCATCGCCCTCGAACTTGCCCAGCAGGCTTTTGCCCAGCGGTGAGCGCGGGGTGATGACGGTAATCAGTTGCCCCACCAGATCGACCTTCAGGCCGGCGGCGTCGGGGGCCAGAAACAGCCATTGTTCGCGCCCCTTTTCGTCCTCGAGCCCGAGCAGCGCGCCCACTTCGATGCCCCGCTGATCGTCATACGGACGCGGGGCCAGGTTCTGGCAGAGGCTCAGTGACTGGCGAATTTCCTCGACCCGCCTGGCCTGCCCGGCCGCGAGATAGGATGCTTCCAGCCCCAGGGTGTCGTACTTGTTCTCGGCGATGTTTTCTTCGTGGGTCGCCGTTTCGTAGGCGGTCTGCGCGGCCCGTTCGGCGATGTCGAGATCGATCCGCAGCTTGTCGAGAATCAGTTGGTGGACGGTTTGCTTATTCATGATCAATCGCAGAATTGCAGGACGTTGGCGCGGCTTTTTTCGCTGGGTGCAGTCTGGTCCTGTTGCAACCAGAACTGACAGCTTGGATTGGACAGGTTGCGACTGCTGCCGCGCGCCTGATCGAGCCGTTGCTGCTGCTCGTTCTTGCGCAGGTTTTCTTCATATTGCTCGAACAATGGGCTTTGTGGCGGAATGCTCGGTATCGGTTGAGCCTCCATCGGCGGTTTGGCCAGTTGCTCCACTGCTGCCGCCACGGGTGCCAGTTGTTCGCTGAAAAGCAGGCGCGAAGCGAGCCAGCAGGTCAGCACGATGGCAATGAACCCCAGCCACATGCCGAGGGCGATGCTGCCGGTCAGTTGCAGGGCGTTGAGGCTGATCGGGAAGGATCGGCGCTGAGTGGGGCGGTGGGGCATGGTTGCCTCCTGGCGAAAGGTCACTGGCGAGTGGCGATTGTCGCATGAAGAATAATCGCCGTCGGCTCTTCTGCACGGGGTAATTTATGCGGACAATCGGCGCCTTTGCCAACGGGAGCCTGGAATGCCTGAAATGAAAACCCGCTGGGATATTTTTTGCACCGTGGTCGACAACTTCGGCGACATCGGCGTGACCTGGCGACTGGCCCGGCAACTGGTGGCCGAACATGGGCTGGCGGTACGTCTATGGGTCGATGACCTGCGAGCGTTCGAGCGCCTGTGCCCGGAAATCGACATCCATGCTGCGCGGCAGTGGCAGCACGACGTCGAAGTGCGCCAATGGCCCGCCGAGTGGCAGCCGACCGAAGCCGCCGATGTGGTGATTGCTGCCTTTGCCTGTCAATTGCCGAGCGCCTATATGGACGCCATGGTCGAACGGGACAAGCCGCCGCTGTGGATGAACCTCGACTACCTGAGTGCCGAGGACTGGGTGATCGGCTGCCACGGTTTGCCCTCGGTGAAGTACAAAAACGTGCAGAAGTTCTTTTTCTTTCCGGGGTTCCAGAAGGGCACTGGCGGGTTGTTACGTGAGCGCGGGTTGCTTGAGCGTCGTCGGCAATTTCAGCAAAACCCACAGGCACAAAGAGAATTCCTGCACGGTTTGGGGATTGATCGTGCTCCCGGTGCGCAGTTGATCTCATTGTTTGCCTACGAAAACACCGGGCTGGCCAGTTGGCTCGATGCGATGGCTGGCGATTCTACGGCTACTCATCTGCTGGTGCCGGAAGGGCGGATTCTCGGCGACGTCGAGCGTTGGCTCGGTGTGGAGGGTTTGGCGGCCGGTGCCGTGCATGTGCGTGATGCCTTGACTGTGCAAGTGCTGCCATTCGTCCGCCAGGACCAGTACGACTTGTTGCTGTGGTGTTGCGATTTCAATGCCGTGCGCGGCGAAGACTCCTTTGTGCGCGCCCAATGGGCCGGCCGGCCATTTCTCTGGCACATCTACCGGCAGGAAGAAGATATCCATCTGGACAAACTCGAGGCCTTCCTCGAAGTCTATATAAAAGGGCTTTCTGATCCTGCGCGGGAGGCGATCAGCGGTCTCTGGCGCGCGTGGAACGCTGGTGAAAAAATAGCCGACCACTGGCAATTCACCCGTAAACACTGGCCAGAGCTGGAAAAACACGCCGAGGCGTGGTGTCAGGAACAGGCCTTGCGGGCCGATCTTGCCACGGCGCTGGTACAGTTTTATGGAAATTGGATATGATACGCGGCCTAGATTTTTGTAAATCCCATCCAAATTCGGATATTCGCAATGAAAACTGGTAAAGAACTGAAACCCGGGACCGTGATTCGTCTCGAAAACGATCCTTGGCTGGTTCAGAAAGCTGAATTCACCAAGTCCGGTCGTAACAGCGCGATCATGAAGACCAAGCTGAAGAACCTGCTGACCGGTTACAAGACCGAGATCGTTTACAGCGCCGACGACAAACTGGACGACGTAATCCTCGACCGCAAAGAAGCGACCCTGTCCTTCATCAGCGGCGACACCTACACGTTCATGGACACCACCGACTACACCATGTACGAGCTGAACGCTGAAGACATCGAAGCCGTTCTGCCTTTCGTTGAAGAAGGCATGACCGATGTTTGCGAAGCGATCTTCTTCGAAGAGCGTCTGGTTTCCGTAGAACTGCCGACCACCATCGTGCGCGTAGTTGACTACACCGAAGGTTCGGCTCGCGGCGACACTTCCGGCAAGGTGATGAAGCCTGCCAAGCTGAGCAACGGTACTGAGCTGCAAGTTGCTGATTTCATCGAAATCGGTGACAAGATCGAGATCGATACCCGCGAAGGCGGTTCCTACAAAGGCCGTGCCAAATAAGCACCGCTTGAGGAATGAAAAAGCCCGACCATTGAGTCGGGCTTTTTTGTGCCTGGATGTAACATCCAGTTCTCCTGTAGGAGCGAGCCTGCTCGCGATGGGCGTTAACGATAACGCGGGCTTCCTGAATGCCCGCGTTGTCTGGGCGTCCATCGCGAGCAGGCTCGCTCCTACAGTTGGGCGGTGTTATTTCAAGTGTTGTTTCAGTTCTTCAGACGCCTGCAGCATCGCCGAACGCACCGCTGGCACCTGGCTTACCACGTTGAGCAAACCGTAGTCGTGGATCAGGCCGTTGTAGCGAACCGAGGTCACCGGCACACCGGCCTCGTCCAGTTTGCGGGCGTAGGCTTCGCCTTCGTCGCGCAACACGTCGGCTCCGGCGGTCTGCACCAGCGCTGGAGGCAGTCCTTTCAACTGAGCGGTGGTTGCGCGCAGTGGTGAGGCGTAGATCTCGTTCCGTTGTTTGGCGTCGGTGGTGTAGTTGTCCCAGAACCACTTCATCATGTTTTTGGTGAGGAAGTGCCCCTCGGCAAACTGGTTGTAGGACGCCGTTTCGAAGTTGGCATCAGTCACCGGCCACAACAGCACCTGGAACCTGATCGCCGGTGTGCCCTTGTCCTTGGCCATCAGCGCAACCACAGCCGCCATGTTGCCGCCGACGCTGTTGCCGGCTACTGCCAGACGCTGGCCATCGACGTTGATCTCTTTACCGTGCTCGGCCACCCATCGGGTCGCGGCGTAAGCCTGGTTAATCGCCACCGGGTAATGCGCTTCCGGTGACGGCGTGTAGTTCACGAACACCGCCGCTGCACCCGAGCCCGTCACCAGGTCACGCACCAGCCGCTCGTGGGTCGGGAAGTCCCCCAGCACCCAGCCACCGCCGTGGAAGAACATGAACACCGGCAACTCGCCCTTGACCCCGGCTGGCCGGACGATGGTCAGGCTGATCGGTTGGCCGTCGACTTGAATGGTCTTCTGGCTGACATCGGCTTTTGGCAGCGTCAGCTTCACCCCGGCTTGGGCGCCCACCAGCACGGCGCGGGCTTCGGCGGGTGTCATTTGTTCCATCGGCTTGCCGGTGCCGGCGTTCAGAGCGTCGAGGAATGCCTGGGTGTTGTGTTCAACCCCGGTACCTGCGAACGCGTTGCTGATGGACAGGGCGAGAAGGGTGCCGGTCAAGACTTTGCTGAAAGTGTTCATGTTCATTTCCTGTTCGGGCCTGGGTAGTCAACGCTTAGACGGTTACGTGCAGACGCACATCGACGTTGCCACGGGTGGCGTTGGAGTACGGGCAGACCTGGTGGGCCGCATCGACCAGTGCCTGTGCATCGGTCTGTTCAAGACCCGGCAAGCTGATGTGCAGGTCAATGTCCAGGCCGAAGCCGCCGGGGATCTGGCCGATGCCGACGTGGGCGGTGATCGAAGCGTCGTTCGGGATGCTGCGCTTGGTCTGGCTGGCCACGAATTTCAGGGCACCGATGAAGCAGGCGGAGTAGCCGGCGGCGAACAGTTGCTCAGGGTTGGTGGCCGCGCCGCCGGCACCGCCGAGTTCTTTCGGCGTGGCGAGCTTGACGTCGAGGATGTTATCGCTGGAAACCGCACGACCGTCACGGCCACCGGTGGAAGTTGCGATTGCGGTATAGAGAGTTTGCATGGTGAAAGCCTCGTTTGGGATTTGGTTTGTTTTGCGCTAAATGTTTGCGCGCTAAGTAAGTGCGAAATGAATGTATCGCGCAAATGTTTAGTGCGCAATATAAATTTTCAAAGACATTTGAAAAAAACGAAAGGCTGTGGGGCGGTTTTGGTTGGAAGTGTTGAGCTAGAGCTATCGAGGAGGATTTTTTCAGCAAGGATTTTTTTCAGAAACAGGTGCTGAACCCTATTTTTCGGCCTGGCGCAAAACAAATGTGGGAGCGAGCCTGCTCGCGATTACGGTGTGTCAGTCAACGTAGAGGCTGAATGTCACAACGCAATCGCGAGCAGGCTCGCTCCCACAGGGGGCTGTGCTGGCCTTGAAATTAGAGGCTGTCTTGCAGGTGGCGACGCAGCTCCTGCAGCTCCGCTTGCAGCTTTTGCAGGCGCTCCACGGTCATCCCGCTGGCACCAAGGATGCACTGGGGAACATCACGGGCCTTGTCGCGCAAGGCCCGGCCCTGTTCGGTAAGTTCGACGATCACCACCCGCTCATCTTCGCGGCTGCGGGTCCGGCTGAGCAGGCCTTCGGCTTCCAGGCGCTTGAGCAGTGGCGTCAACGAGCCAGGATCGGTCAGCAACCGCGTGCTGATTTCACCTACGGTCAAACCGTCCCTTTCCCACAGCACCATCATCGCCAGGTATTGCGGGTAGGTCAGGCCCAGCGCTTGCAGCAAGGGTTTGTAGACCTTGGTCATCATCAGCGATGTGGAATGCAGGGCGAAGCAGGCCTGATTGTCCAGCAGCAGGTTGTCGCAGTTGTCCGGAGTGTTGCGCTCGGTGGTCATGTCGAAGCCTTGATCTGTGATCTCAAGAATCTAGCGGGCGAATCTTTAATGCGCCAGATAATTCTGATCAGTGCCGTTGCAGATGGGTTTGCAGCACCAGATCCCAGGGCGGAATCGGGCTGAAGCGGGTTTTCAGGTACTCCAGCAACAAACGACTGCGGGAGTTGGGCTGCTGTTCCAGGCGCAAGGCGTAGATGCCGGCGCTTTCCGGTTTCGGCAGGCCGCTGTCGCAGAACAGCGGCAGCAACTCACCCCGCAGCAGGTACTCGCTGGCCAGCCAGGTCGGCAGATGCGCGATACCCAGTCCGGCCAATGCGCCGCACACCAGTGCCTCGGCATTGTTGGCGCTCATGCGGATCCGTGCCGGCCGGTGCAACTGCATTTGCCCGTCGCGCTCGAAACGCCAGGCGAAGGGCGGGGCCAGGCCATCCCAGTCGAGTCCGTCGTGTTCCATCAGCCGTGACGGCTCGATCGGCACGCCGCGACGCCGCAAATAATCAGGGCTGGCGCAGGCGATACGCACGATGCTCGCCAGTGGTGTGGCCACCAGCCGGGTGTCAGCCAATTGCCCGGCGCGCAACACCAGATCGACCTTGCCGAGGTTCAGGCCCTGCATGTCGACGAAGCTGTCGATCAAGTGCAACTGCACATCGAGCCCGGGGTAGAGCATCAGGAAGTCGGCAATTACCGGTGCCAGGTGCCGCCGACCAAAGGCTGCCGGCGCATCGATACGAATCAGGCCTTCTGGCGCGCAGCTCAGGGACACGGCCTCGGCCCGGGCCAGGCGCAACTCGGCGACAATCCGCCGTGCGCGCTCGGCAAAGGCCAGTCCCGCCGGGGTGGCGCGTACCGCATGAGTGCTGCGCAGGAACAACTGACTGCCGACCGCGCTTTCCAGGCTGTCGATACGCCGTGCCACGGCCGAAGGGGTCAGCGGATGACGGCGCGAGGCGGCGGAAAAACTGCCGGTTTCCAGTACGTCGAGGAACAAGGCCAGTTGGTCGGTCAGTTGATTGGGGTTCATGGCAGGTTTGCGCTTGTGCGAATTTGGCACAGCCATTGTGCGATGCTGTGCGTTTCCGCGCCAGAAGCAACTGCGTAGGATCAAAGGCCTGACGGCAACGGGGAAAGGCTGTGATTGAGTTCTTGATGTATCTGATGTTCGGCGCTGCGTTGGGCACGCTCGGCGGGTTGTTTGGCATCGGCGGCGGCCTGATCGCCATTCCGCTGCTGGGCGTGCTGTTCGGGCTCGATCAGCAGATTGCCCAAGGCACAGCGCTGGTGATGGTGGTGCCGAACGTGATGCTGGCGCTGTGGCGCTATCATCAGCGCAACCGGATCGAACTGCGCCACGCATTACCGCTGGCCATCATGGGGTTCTGCTTCGCCTGGCTCGGATCGATCTGGGCGGTGGGCATTGATGCGCAAACCATGCGCATAGGCTTTGTCGCGTTTCTGATCGCTCTGTCGGCGTACAACCTCGTTCGCATGTTCGCCGCCAGCGCCCCGGCGGCCTCGCAGATGAACTACTCATGGCCCTGGCTGGGCCTGCTTGGCGCCGCATCCGGTACGATGGGCGGGTTGTTCGGCGTGGGGGGCGCGGTGGTGGCGACACCGGTGCTGACCAGTCTGTTCGGCACCAGCCAGGTGGTTGCGCAGGGGTTGTCGTTGGCGCTGGCCTTGCCGAGTACGGGAGTGACGTTGGTGACTTACGCCGCGCACCATCAGGTCAGTTGGGTGATCGGCTTACCCTTGGCGGTCGGCGGGCTGATGAGCATCAGTTGGGGCGTAAAGATTGCCCACGCTTTGCCGGAGCGGCTGCTGCGCGGGCTGTTTTGCGGGTTTCTGGTGTTCTGTGCGGTGATGCTCGCCTTCAAAGTTTGAAGCCTTCGACGATGTGCTCGGCCAGGCACTCGGTGATGGGTGACGGGTTATGCAGGTTGCGCACGAGCATGATGCTGGCCTCGGGCAGCAGCGGCAGGTCCTGGGCCTCACCGAGGATGCGCATGTCCGCGGTGATCAGGCTTTCAAGCTGCGCCGTGACGGCCAGGCCGGCGCTGACCACCGCCATGATCGCCGACAGGCTGTCGCTGTTGTACGCCACCCGGTAATCGCGCCCCCGGGCGTCCAGGGCGTTGCAGGCCCACAGACGGCAGAAACAATCACTGTTGAACATCGCCAGTGGCAGCGGCGTCTGCTCATGAGCGCTGTAGCATTGCGCCTCGGCCCAGACAAAACGTTCCTTGCGCAACAACTGGCCGATTTCGCTGCCCGGTTCGCGAGTAACGATGGACAGGTCCAGGTCCTGGCGCATCAACAGTTGTTTTGATGATTCGCAGTGCACTTCTATCTGAATCAGCGGGTAAGACTGGGCAAACCGGCGCAGAATCCCCGGGAGGAATCGCATTACATAATCATCCGGCGTGCCGATGCGTACCGTGCCAACCATGTCGGGCTCACGCAAGGTATTGAACACCTCACTGTGCAACTTGAGGATGCGCCGCGCATAGCCCAGCAACACCTGGCCTTCGGCTGTCAGCCGCACTTGCCGCCCGTCGCGCTGGAACAACTGGCGCTGCAGCACATCTTCTTCCAGGCGTTTCATCTGCATGCTGACGGCTGACTGGGTGCGGTTGACCATTTCGCCGGCGCGGGTAAAGCCGCCCTGGTCGGCGATGGCGACGAAGGTGCGCAGCACTTCGGTATCGATACTCGGGTAGGCGGACATCCATCAATCTCCGAGATATGTGACATCAGAAACATTCGTTGGATTGATCTTAGACCCGGCGCGAGACTGGAGTCATCCAAACGGAGGGCAACAAGATGAAAGGTCAACACGAGTTCCACGGATCAGAAAAACACTCGATTCACGTGATATCCGATCTGCTGCACAAGGTCGGCCGCTGGTACGAACTGCATCGCGAGCGCGAACTGCTGGCGAGCTTGAGCGACGAAGCACTCAAGGACATCGGCATGAGCCGTGCGGATGTGGAGAACGAGTCGATCAAACCGTTCTGGAATGATCCGATGCATAAATGATGAATGCCACGCTACACAAACCCCTTACCGGTGAGGTAGGTTGCGAGCAGACAAGGAGACGCTCATGCCCGCAACGTTGTCCTTTACCCTCAAACAGGCTCGGCGTCTGGCGCTGGCCGCCCAAGGGTTCAACGGGCGGTCGCCGCCAGCGGCGATCAAGGCTATTGCGCTCAATCGGCTGATCGAACGGCTGGGCGTTCTGCAGATCGATTCGGTCAATGCAGTGGTGCGTTCGCACTATCTTCCGCTGTTTTCCCGCCTCGGCAATTATTCCTCCGATTTGCTCGACCAGGCTGCCTGGAGTCAGGGCCGGCGCCGTACGTTGTTCGAGTATTGGGGCCATGAAGCCTCGTTATTGCCACTTTCCATGTACCCGTTGATGCGTTGGCGCATGCAGCGTGCGAGCCGTGGCGAAGATATTTATGAGCAACTGGCGCGTTTTGGCCGTGAACAGCAAGACACCATTCGCCGGGTGCTGGCTTCGGTCGAGGAGCAGGGCGCGTTGAGTGCCGGAAGTCTGTCGACCCGTCAGGAACGGGCCAGCCCCTGGTGGGACTGGAGCGCGGAAAAGCATGCGCTGGAATGGTTGTTCGCGGCCGGTGAAGTGACCGTTGCCGGACGGCGCGGATTCGAAAGGCTCTACGATCTGCCGGAGCGGGTGATTCCCCGGGCAGTTCTTGCGCACCCCGTTCTGAGTGAAGACGACGCTCAGCGCGGCCTGTTGCGGCATGCGGCAACGGCCTTGGGGGTCGGTACGGAGAAGGACTTGCGTGACTATTTCCGCTTGAACCCTGCGGACAGTCGCCCACATTTGGCCGAGTTGGTCGAGGCTGGTGAATTGCTGATCTGCGAAGTCCAGGGCTGGCGACAACCGGCCTATTGCCTGCCCGAGCCAAAAGTGCCGCGCAAAGTCACCGCCAGTGCCTTGCTTTCACCGTTCGATTCGCTGATCTGGGAGCGCAGCCGGACCGAGCGGTTGTTTGATTTTCGCTATCGGCTGGAGATCTACACGCCACAGGACAAACGGGTGTATGGCTATTACGTCCTGCCGTTTTTGCACAACGAACGGATTGCCGCACGGGTGGACCTGCGCGCCGAACGGGTGGCTGGCCGTTTGGCGGTGCATGCGGTGCACGAGGAAGAGCCGGGGCTGGATGACGAGGGGATGCTGGCGCTGGCGGTCAACCTGCGGCAGATGGCGGGTTGGCTGGAGCTGGCACAGGTTCAGATGAATTGCCCGCGGGCGAGTGCGGATCGTTTGCGGGTGGCATTGTCCCAAATCGGTGGTGACTGATCTGGCCTGATCGCCAGCAGGCTGGCTCCCACACTGGATCTGTGTCGTCCACAAAACCCATGTGGGAGCTAACCTGCTAGCGATAGGGGTGACGCGATTTAACGCCGGACTTGCTTCAAAGTCTCAGCAATCAAAAACGCCAGCTCCAGCGACTGATCGGCATTCATCCGTGGGTCGCAATGGGTGTGGTAGCGATCCGACAAGCCATCCTCGGTGATCGGCCGCGCACCACCGATGCACTCGGTCACGTTCTGCCCGGTCATTTCGATGTGGATACCACCGGCATAACTGCCTTCGGCTTCGTGCACCTGGAAGAACTGCTTCACCTCCCCAAGGATCTGCGCGAAGTCGCGGGTCTTGTAGCCGCTGCTGGCCTTGATGGTGTTGCCGTGCATCGGGTCGGAACTCCACAGCACCTGCTTGCCTTCACGCTGGACGGCGCGGATCAGCTGCGGCAAGTGATCGCCGACCTTGTTCGCGCCCATCCGCGCGATCAGGTTCAGGCGGCCCGGATCGTTGTCCGGGTTGAGCACGTCGATCAAGCGAACCAGGTCGTCGGGGTTCATGCTCGGGCCGACCTTGACCCCGATCGGGTTGTTCACCCCGCGCAGGAATTCGACGTGGGCACCGTCGAGCTGGCGGGTGCGATCACCGATCCACAGCATGTGAGCCGAGCAGTCGTAGTAATCGTTGGTCAGGCTGTCACGACGCACGAAGGCTTCTTCGTAGTTCAGCAGCAACGCTTCGTGGGCGGTGAAGAAACTGGTTTCGCGCAACTGCGGCGAACTGTCCATGCCGCAGGCGCGCATGAACGCCAGGGTTTCATCGATGCGGTCGGCCAGGTGGCTGTACTTTTCCGCCAGTGCCGAGTTGGCGATGAAGTCCAGGTTCCACTTGTGCACCTGATGCAGATCGGCAAACCCGCCCTGGGCGAACGCGCGCAACAGGTTCAGGGTGGCGGTGGACTGGTGATAGGACTGCAGCAGGCGTTCCGGGTCTGGCACGCGGCTTTTTTCGTCGAAACCGATGCCGTTGACGATGTCGCCACGGTAGGCGGGCAGGGTCACGCCATCGATGGTTTCGTCATTGGCCGAACGGGGTTTGGCGAACTGCCCGGCCATGCGCCCGACCTTGACCACCGGACAGCCGGCGGCAAAGGTCATCACGATCGCCATCTGCAACAACACCTTGAAGGTGTCGCGGATTTTCGCCGCGGAGAATTCGGCGAAACTTTCCGCGCAGTCGCCACCCTGCAACAGAAACGCGCGGCCCTGGGTCACCTCGGCAAACTGACGGCGCAACTCCCGGGCTTCGCCGGCAAACACCAGCGGCGGATAGCTGGCCAGGGTCTGCTCGACCCGCTGCAAATGCGCGGCATCGGGGTATCGGGGTTGTTGCTGGATCGGCAGGGCGCGCCAGCTGTCAGGGCTCCAGGGTTGGCTCATCACGGTCTCTAGTGTTTTCGCTCGGACGTCCATGTTATCAGCAAATTAGTGCGTGACCTGTTCCCGTCGCTTCGCCGACAATCTCGCCTTTGCCGCTCTCTACACGCGGTGTTATTGCGTTGCCGGCCCCGGTGACGATCAGGAGATGAAATGACTGAGGAGCGCGTCGAGCATCTGCTCGCCGAGGTACAGGACGAGTTCGGCGTGATTCGTGTACTGGAAGTGGCCGATTACCGTTTTCTCGAGTTCGGTGATGCCATCGAGCAAAGCTGCGTGTTCACGGCGGATCCGAGCTGGCTCGAGTACGACTACACCCGGGCGATGCTGATCGGCGCGCTGTGCCATGAGCAGCCGGAAAGCGCGCTGTTCCTCGGCCTCGGTGCCGGTACGCTGACCCAGGCCTGCCTCAAGTTCCTGCCGCTGGAAGATGTCGAGGCCATCGAGCTGCGCCCCGACGTACCGCGCCTGGCCATCGAGTACCTGGGGCTGGATGACGATCCGCGCCTGTACATCCGCGTTGGCGATGCGCTGGAGCTGCTGGACACCGCTGAGCCGGCGGACCTGATTTTCGTCGACCTTTATACCGATGTCGGCCCGGGCGTCGGGCATCTGGCCTGGAGTTTCCTGGAAAACTGCCAGAAGCGATTGAATCCGGGGGGCTGGCTGATCATCAATCAGTGGGCTACCGACGATGGCAAACCCCTGGGCGCCGCCTTGTTGCGCGGTTTGTATCACCGACATTACTGGGAGCTGCCGGTGAAGGAGGGCAACGTGATCCTGATCGTGCCGTCGGAGCTGGATCAGGAACTGGACATGGACGGCCTGATCGCCCGCGCCGAAGTGCTGGCGCCACGGTTGGGGTATTCGCTGGAGTCGTTGATCAAGTGTATTCGTCCGGCGACCTGAGTTGTCAGTGATGGCCCCATCGCGAGCAGGCTCGCTCCCACAGGGTTTTGTGAACACCGAATATCCACTGTAGGAGCGAGCTTGCTCGCGATAGCTTTCCAACTGGCAATACAAGGCTAAAGCCCTTTGAACACTCCAGGCCGCCGCTCCACCATCGACCGCACACCTTCCTTGACGTCCTCGCTGGCCATCAACTTCTTGACCATCAGAGGCAACGCCTGTGCCGCCGCGATTTCCCCTTCATACCGGGCCTGTCGCGCAGACATCAGCGTCGCCTGCACCCCAAGCGGTGCCTGGCGGGCGATCCGCTCGGCCAGTTCAATCGCCCGGGGCAGTAGATCCTCGCTGGCCATGACTTCCTGCACCAGGCCCAGGTGCAAGGCATCACGGGCGTCGAATGCATCACCGGTCAGTAACCAGCGCATGGCATTGCCCCAACCGGATACCTGATGCAGGCGCAGGGTGGCGCCGCCGAACGGGAAGAGCCCGCGTTGCACTTCCATCTGCGCGAACCGGGTGTTACTGGCGCACAGGTTGATGTCGGCGGCCAGCATCAACTCGATGCCGATGGTCAGGCAGTAGCCTTGGGCGGCGACGATCACCGGTTTGCTGACCCTGGGGCCTGCGAACACCCCCCACGGATCACAGCCGCCGGGCGGAACCTGCCAGCCATCTGCCAGTGAGACGCTGGCATTGACCAGGTCGAGCCCGGCGGTGAAGTGCTCGCCGTGAGCGAACACCACTGCCACCCGCGCCTCGCTGTCGGCTTCGAACTCGCCATAGGCCAGGCTCAACGCGTTGAGCAGGTCGAGATCGAAGGCGTTGCGCTTGGCCACCCGATCCAGACCGATCAGGAACACATGACCATGCCGTTCGCGGCTGACTCGACTGGGGCAGGGCTGATTCATGGAGCGATCCTCAGGGTGGGAAAGGCGTGCCAGACCGGCGGTCTGCACGGCAAAGGGTGAACCGTTTTAGCGCCATCACCCGCAAGGCCGGGCCTTTGAAAAATAGACGGCTGACCGATTATTCGCAAAGCCTGTTACACAACGGTGTATTCGGTGGATTTCCGATAAAAAAAGCTCCCTTTTTGGGCGAATTCCGGTATAGTGCGCGCCGGCCTTTAACCGGGCCGCGTTTAGGTAGCGCAATTCCCCGAAGCCAGCTTCGGCTGCACGTCCGCCCAGCGGACTCTTCCTTGACGATTCTTTTCATTCATTCGTTTTCGCAAATCCCCGCCGACAAAGCTGCCAGGGCGACTCTTGAGTCTCAACACGGCATGTGCAGCTTTGGAGCATGGGTCTTTGCGGATGCACTTAGAGGCAGACCCATGACCCAGGAAATCGGCGGCTTCGCCGCTCTTGAACTTCATCCAAATATTGTCGCTGCAGTAGTCGCTACCGGCTATGAAGAGCCTTCGGCCATTCAGCAGCAGTCGATCCCGATCATTCTCGCCGGTCACGATATGATTGGTCAGGCGCAAACCGGTACCGGTAAAACCGCTGCCTTTGCCCTGCCAATTCTGCACCGCATTGATCCGTCCAAGCGCGAGCCGCAAGCTCTGATCCTGGCCCCAACTCGTGAGTTGGCGCTACAAGTTGCAACCGCTTTCGAAACCTACGCCAAGCAAATGCCGGGCGTGACTGTTGTGGCTGTCTACGGCGGCGCGCCGATGGGCCCACAATTGAAAGCAATCCGTAATGGCGCACAAATTGTTGTCGCCACTCCGGGCCGTCTGTGCGACCACCTGCGTCGCGACGAAAAAGTACTGGCGACCGTGAACCACCTGGTTCTCGACGAAGCCGACGAAATGCTCAAACTGGGCTTCATGGACGACCTGGAAGTCATCTTCAAGGCCATGCCGGAAACCCGTCAGACCGTACTGTTCTCGGCAACCTTGCCTCAATCGATCCGTGCCATCGCCGAACGCCACCTGCGCGATCCGAAGCACGTCAAGATTCAGAGCAAGACCCAGACCGTTACCGCGATCGAGCAGGCTCACCTGCTGGTTCATGCTGACCAGAAGACTTCGGCCGTTCTCAGCTTGCTGGAAGTGGAAGATTTCGACGCCCTGATCATGTTCGTGCGCACCAAGCAAGCGACCCTGGATCTGGCCAGTGCCCTGGAAGCCAAAGGCTACAAAGCCGCTGCGCTGAATGGTGACATCGCCCAGAACCAGCGTGAGCGCGTGATCGATTCCCTCAAGGATGGCCGTCTGGACATCGTTGTGGCGACCGACGTTGCCGCTCGTGGCCTGGACGTTCCGCGCATCACTCACGTGTTCAACGTTGACATGCCGTACGACCCAGAGTCCTACGTTCACCGTATCGGCCGTACCGGCCGTGCCGGTCGCGAAGGTCGTGCACTGCTGCTGGTGACTCCTCGTGAGCGCCGCATGCTGCAAGTGATCGAGCGTGTAACCGGTCAAAAGGTTGCTGAAGTTCGCCTGCCGGACGCTCAAGCCGTTCTGGATGCGCGCATCAAGAAACTGACCAACAGCCTGTCGCCGCTGGTGGCCGAGGCCGAATCGACTCACGGTGATCTGCTCGATCGTCTGACCGCCGACATCGGTTGCAGCCCGCGTGCCCTGGCTGCTGCCCTGCTGCGCAAGGCAACCAACGGTCAAGCGCTGAACCTGGCCGCTATCGAGAAAGAACGTCCACTGGTGCCGAACAACGCACCGCGTGGCGATCGTCCAGAGCGTTCCGGTGATCGTCCTGAGCGTGGTGACCGCGAGCGTCGTGCTCCAATGCCGCTGGGCGAAGGCCGTGCACGTTGCCGTACCGCGCTGGGTGCGCGTGACGGTATCGCCGCCAAGAACCTGCTGGGTGCCATCCTCAACGAAGGTGGTCTGGCGCGTGAAGCGATCGGTCGCATCCAGGTGCGTGACAGCTTCAGCCTCGTCGAACTGCCGGAAGATGGTCTTGAAAAGTTGCTGACCAAGCTGAAGGACACTCGCGTTGCCGGCAAGCAGTTGAAGCTGCGTCGCTACCGCGAAGATTGATCCGCTCTCGAGCTGATTGATCGAACATAAAAAATCCCCGACTGGTTCGGGGATTTTTTTGTCTGTTGATTTGTGTTCGGCGTTCGAATGGTGTTGCAGCCATCGCGAGCAGGCTCGCTCCCACATTGGAATGCGATCCCCCCCCTGTGTGCGAGCCTGCTCGCGATGGGGGCGACTCGGTTCTTGGGTTAACCGAAGCGGTAGATGTCCATCCCTAGCGCGCCCATGGTGAACCCCAGGTGGGCAACCCCGAACTGCCCGCCCGCGGCCCGGGCAAAGTACAACGGCAACAAGTGCTCATCACTCGGATGATTGCGTACAGCGTTCGGCGCCTGCGCGCGATAGTCATGCAGTGCGGCTTCATCGTTCGCGGCGAGTTTCTCGATCATCCAGTCGCGAAATGCCAGAGCCCAGGGTTCAACGCTCTCGGGGCCGGCATGCCAGTCCAGTTCCCGCAGGTTGTGAGTGATGCTGCCGGAACCGATCAGCAGCACGCCGTGCTCGCGCAAGCTGGCCAGCGCGTGGCCGACGCGGGTCTGCAGGGCGGGGCCGCCACGGGTGGGCAGCGAAACCTGGACAATCGGGATGTCTGCCTGCGGGTACATCAGCGATAAAGGCACCCAGACACCATGATCGAAAGGCCGATTGCTGTCGATACGTGCAGGAAAACCAGCGGTTTTCAGTAACTCGGCAACCTCTGCGGCGAGTCGTGGGTCGCCGGGAGCCGGGTACTGGACTTCGAACAGGGCTTTGGGGAAGCCGCCGAAGTCATGCCAGGTTTCCGGTTGCGGGTTACCGCTGACCAGCAACTCATTGCTTTCCCAGTGTGCAGAAACAATCACGATGGCTTTGGGCTTCGGTATTTCGGCCGCCAGGCGAGCGAGTGCCGGCCCGCTGGCACCGGGTTCCAGGGCGAGCATGGGGGAGCCGTGGGATATGTACAGGCTGGGGAACATGAATGAGCTCCTGAGAGTTAAGATGCAACATCTTCAGTCAGATCATTAATCTAAATCTAATATAAGTTTTAGGGTGTTTTGATCGAATTTTCGGGGTTATTTATGCAGCCGGAGTTTTGGCACAAGAAATGGGCGGCGAACCAGATCGGCTTTCACCTGCCGCAGGTGAACCCTCATCTGAAACGGTTCTGGCCAGCGTTAAGCCTTGAAGAAGGCGCGCGCGTGTTGGTGCCGTTATGTGGAAAAAGCCTGGATTTGCTCTGGCTCGCCCATCAAGGCCATGAGGTCCTGGGAGTCGAACTGTCGGAAAAAGCCGTCGAGGAGTTTTTCAGCGAACATGGCTTTGATCCAGCCGTCAGCGAGCAGGGGCCGTTCAAGGTCTATCGGGCAGGCTCCATTGAGCTGTGGTGCGGCGATTTCTTCGAGCTGACGGCAGGTGATGTTGCCGATTGCTCCGCGCTTTATGATCGCGCGGCGTTGATCGCACTGCCGGCGGAAATGCGAGAGCGCTATGCCGCCCATTTGAAGCGGATACTGCCGAAGGAATCCCTTGGACTGCTGATTACCCTGGACTATGACCAGGCGCAAATGCCCGGCCCGCCGTTTGCTGTACTCGATGATGAGGTGCTGCGGTTGTTCGGGGACTCATGGGCGCTGAAGATCCTGGAAGATCAGGATGTGTTGAGCGAGAGCGGGAAATTCCTGGAGGCGGGTGTTACGCGGCTGGAGGAGCGGGTGTATCGGGTTTCCACGCGGTAATTTGTAGCGACAGTTCTGGCCTCATCGCGAGCAGGCTCACTCCTACAAGGGGTCTGCATCGTTCACAAATCACCTGTAGGAGTGAGCCTGCTCGCGATGAGGCCCTCACACACACCAATAATTAGCAGACAAAAAAAGGCCCGCATCGCTGCGGGCCTTTTCATTTTTGCCGTGAAGTCTCTTAGCCGCGACGACGAGCCAGCGCATCAATACGCTCTTCCAGCGGCGGGTGGCTCATGAACATGCGAGCGAACCCTTGCTTGATGCCACCGTTGATGCCGAAGGCGTTCAGGGTGTCGGGCATGTGCACCGGCAGCCCTTGTTCCGCCCGCAGGCGTTGCAGGGCACCAATCATCGCGGCGGTGCCGGCCAGGTTTGCACCGGCTTCGTCGGCACGGAATTCGCGCTTGCGCGAGAACCACATGACGATGGCGCTGGCCAGGATGCCCAAAACCAGTTCGGCGAAGATGGTCGCCACATAGTAGGCGATGCCCTGGCCTTCTTCGTTCTTGAAGATCACCTTGTCGACGAAATTGCCGATGATCCGTGCGAAGAACATCACGAAGGTGTTTACCACGCCCTGGATCAGCGCCAGGGTAACCATGTCGCCGTTGGCAACGTGGCCGATTTCGTGGGCCAGTACGGCTTTCACTTCATCCGGCGAGAAACGCTCGAGCAAACCCTGGCTGACCGCGACCAATGCGTCGTTCTTGTTCCAGCCAGTGGCGAAGGCGTTCGCCTCGTAGGCCGGGAAGATACCGACTTCGGGCATCTTGATCCCGGCTTCGCGGGACAGTTGCTCGACGGTTTGCAGAAGCCATTGCTCGTGACGGGTGCGTGGCTGGGTGATGATCTGGGTGCTGGTGCTCATCTTCGCCATCCACTTGGAGATGAACAGCGAGAACAGCGAACCTGCGAAACCAAAGACCGCACAGAAAATCAGCAGCTGATTGAGGTTGAGATCAACCCCATTGGCCGCCATGAACCCGTTGAAGCCGAAAAGGCTCAGGGTGATGCTGGCAATCAGCACGACCGCCAGGTTAGTGGCCAAGAACAGCAGGATGCGCATCATGGTTGTAGAAATCTCCTCAAGCTAAAGATGTAGCGTACTGCGGGGTATATAAGGTGCTGCACCGGGGTATTCAACCGGGTGACTATTTCAAACTGTGTCCTACGGCAACAGTCTAGCTGCTTGCAGGGCATTTCCGACAAGTATGCGGGAAGTGTTTGTCAGTCAATTCATGTCGAAGGCCCCGCCTTTGTTAGGCACGAGCAGGCAAGGCGCTGTCCGGCAGCGAAAAAGCGACTGCCAGTGGCGCAATGCAAACAAATGTTGCCGGATGAATCACCGTGCGACGTTCGGGGCGTCGCACGGTGACGGACCGCTTATTGGCGGTAGGACTTGAGGAAGCCGCCGATGCGTCCGATGGCCATTTCCAGGTCATCGACACGGGGCAGGGTCACGACGCGGAAGTGGTCTGGCCATGGCCAGTTGAACGCGGTGCCTTGAACCACCAGCAGCTTTTCGGAGAGCAGCAGGTCGAGGACGAACTTTTCGTCGTTGTGGATCGGGCAGACCTTTGGGTCGATCCGCGGGAACGCATACAGCGCGCCCATCGGCTTGACGCAGCTCACGCCCGGAATGTCGTTGAGCAACTCCCAGGTGCGGTTGCGTTGCTCCAGCAGGCGGCCCTGGGGCAGCACCAGGTCATTGATGCTCTGATAGCCACCCAGGGCGGTCTGGATCGCATGCTGGCTCGGTACGTTGGCGCACAGACGCATGTTCGCCAGCATGTCGATGCCTTCGATGTAGCTCTGGGCGTGGTGTTTCGGGCCGGAAATGGCGATCCAGCCGGAACGGAAACCGGCCACGCGATAGGACTTGGACAGACCGTTGAAGGTCAGGCACAGCAGGTCCGGCGCCAGGGAGGCGGTGCAGATGTGCACGGCGTCGTCGTAGAGGATCTTGTCGTAGATCTCGTCGGAGAACACCACCAGGTTGTGCTGGCGGGCCAGTTCCAGCATGCCCAGCAGCACTTCCTTCGAATACACCGCGCCGGTCGGGTTATTCGGGTTGATGATCACCAGGGCCTTGGTGTTCGGGGTGATCTTGGCCTTGATGTCAGCCAGGTCCGGCCACCAGTTGGCCTGCTCGTCGCACAGGTAATGCACCGGATTGCCGCCAGACAGGCTCACGGCTGCGGTCCACAATGGATAGTCCGGCGCTGGCACCAGCACTTCGTCGCCATTGTTGAGCAGCGCCTGCATCGACATCACGATCAGTTCGGAAACGCCGTTGCCCAGGTAGATGTCTTCAATGCCGACGCCTTCCACCTGCTTTTGCTGGTAGTACTGCATGACGGCCTTGCGCGCACTGAACAGGCCCTTGGAATCGCTGTAGCCCTGGGCGGTCGGCAGGTTGCGGATCACGTCCTGGAGGATTTCATCCGGTGCTTCGAAACCAAAGGGCGCCGGGTTGCCGATGTTCAGCTTGAGGATGCGATGGCCTTCCTCTTCCAGGCGCTTGGCGTGCTTGAGCACCGGGCCGCGAATGTCGTAGCAGACGTTGGCGAGCTTGTTCGATTTGCTGACCTGCATGGCGATGTGTTCCCGAAAATGAACGATCCAGACGGCGTTTGGGCAACCGTGCTGGGAATCCTGCGTATTCACACAGGCCTGACGCCTTGAGATGCAGCACCCATATTTCCGTTTGAATGCGCGTGGTCTGGCTGCCAGACTGGCGTTTGACGAGGCGCAATCATACGTGCCGCCCGATCCGTGGAAAAGGTACAGATCGGGCTTTTTCAGCCGCTGAGGTGTGATGATGGAAAAGTTGGAAAAAACCCTGGAAGAATGGAAGGCGATGCTCGACCCGGAGCAGTACAACGTGTGCCGCCTCAAAGGCACCGAACGTCCGTTTTCCGGCAAATACAACGCCACCAAGACCGACGGCATCTACCACTGCATCTGCTGCCGCGAACCGCTGTTCGACTCCAGCACCAAATTCGATTCCGGTTGCGGCTGGCCAAGTTTCTACGCGCCGATCGGCGACAGCGCCATGACCGAAATCCGCGATGTCAGCCACGGCATGATCCGCACCGAAGTGGTCTGCGCCAAATGCGACGCGCATCTTGGCCACGTGTTCCCCGACGGCCCGCCCCCGACGGGCCTGCGCTATTGCATCAATTCGGTGTGCCTGGAACTGGTGCCCCGCGAGTAATGCGAGCCCTGTAGGAGCGAGCCTGCTCGCGATGGTCGTCAACGATAACGCGGGAAGCCTGGTGCCCCGAGTTGTTCTCTGGTCCATTGCGAGCAAGCTCGCTCCTACAGTGGATTGGCGTTCGATAATTTAAATTGCACACAATTCAATTGCTCGCTATTTTGTTGGTTCTTCCATTCGTTCGGAACCTCAAACATGAGCGACAACCTGCTGAGCATCCCTTGCACCACGATCAAGGGTGAGCAAAAGACCCTGGCGGATTTCGCCGGCAAGGCCGTGCTGGTGGTCAACACCGCCAGCAAGTGCGGTTTCACTCCGCAGTACAAGGGCCTGGAAGAGCTGTGGCAAACCTACAAGGACCAGGGCCTGGTGGTGCTCGGCTTTCCCTGCAACCAGTTCGGCAAGCAAGAGCCGGGTAACGAAGGAGCGATCTCCGAGTTCTGCGAGCTGAACTTCGGTGTCAGCTTTCCGCTGTTCAAAAAGATCGATGTCAACGGTGCCGATGCCCATCCGCTGTTCGTGCAATTGAAAAAGCGCGCACCGGGGGTGCTGGGTTCCCAGGGCATCAAGTGGAACTTCACCAAGTTCCTGATCGGCAAGGACGGGCAACTGGTCAAGCGCTTCGCTCCGGCGACCAAGCCGCAGGACCTGACCCGCGAGATCGAAGCCCTGCTCAAATGAATACCTTGTCAGTCGATTCCCTGAAGCTCGACAGCCAGTTGTGTTTCAAGTTGTACGCGGCTTCCCGGGCGGTGATTCGCGCCTACAAGCCCATGCTCGATCAGTTGGGCCTGACTTACCCTCAGTACCTGGCGATGCTGGTGTTGTGGGAGTGGCAGGAAGCGGCCCCGGAGCAACCGACCGTCAAGGCATTGGGCGAGCGCCTGGCCCTGGATTCCGGCACGCTGACACCCTTGCTCAAGCGCCTGGAACAACTGCAACTGGTGCAGCGTCAGCGTTCGGCGCGCGATGAGCGTGAAGTGCACCTGAGCCTGTCGCCAACCGGCACGGCCTTGCGCGACCGGGTCGGCCCGCTCAAGGCGCGCCTGTTGTGCGACAGTGGGGTCGATCTGAATCGTCTAAACGAGTTGCGCGATGGTCTCGATCACCTGTTGGGGCAGATCAAGGCACTGTCGTAGGGGGGATCCACAGGTCCAGCAGGGCGGCCAGTTCTTCGCGCCGGAAGGGTTTGGCCAGGTAGTCGCTCATGCCCGCGGCACGACAGCGTTCGCGCTCCTCCGACATGGCGTTGGCCGTCAGGGCGACGATGGGCAGTTGAGGCCAGCGTCCGCTGCGGCGGATTTGCCGGCTGGCTTCATAGCCGTCCATCACCGGCATGTTGCAGTCCATCAGCACCAGGTCGAATTCCCGTTGCTCGAGCTGGTCAAGGGCCTCGCCACCATGAGCCGCGGTGGTGACCTCGCAGCCGAGTTTGCCGAGCATGCCCTTGGCCACCAACTGGTTGACCGGATTATCTTCCACCAATAGTACGCTCCCGCGGCGTTGCGGGCATTGTGTGTCGAGTCGGGCCTCGTTGACCGGGTGGGTTTGCGGTTGCAGGATCCGCCGCAACGTCTGAAGCAGCGTATTGCGGGCCAAGGGGCGGGCCTGTTGTTGCAGGGGGGCGAGGGCGTTGACCTCTTCGCCGGGCATGAAGTTGCCATACGCGGTAATCAGCAGGATCGGCGCGCTGAGGTTGGGGCGCAGATTGAACAGGCATTCGGGGCAGTCGGTGATGAGCACGTCGGCTGTCAGGCCAAGCAGTGGGTCATCGATGGAACGCCGTTCATAGTCCAGCCCCCAGACAGGCAACAAGCTGTTCAACATTTCCCCCAGCCCGCTGCTGGCGGCTGTGATGGCAATGACTTTGCCCTTGAGCGAAACAGCAGGTATTGCACGGGTATGACCGGGCAATGGCAAGTCCGCGCAGAACTGGCTGCCAAACCCCGCCTCGGAGCTGATCGTCAGGCGCCCCTGCATGGCTTCGCAAAGGTTGTAGGTCAGGGCCAGGCCCAGCCCGGTACCGCCAAATTGTCGGGTAATACCGGCGCCGGCCTGGGTGAAAGGCTGGAGGATCTTGACCTGGGCATCCTGGGGGATGCCGATGCCGGTGTCGCACACTTCGATCCTGACGCCATCGCCGAACGTCGACAGGCGCACGTCGACCCGTCCGAAACGGGTGAACTTCAACGCGTTGGACAGCAGATTACTGACGATCTGCCGCACCCGGGTCGGATCGCCGAGCACCAGTGCCGGGAAATCCGGGTCGATCAGGCAGGTCAGTTCGACGCTGGGGGCAGCGTTCTGTGACAACAGGTTGGCGGTGTCTTCGATCAGCGAACCGAGGTCGAAGGGGATGTGTTCGAGTTCGAGTTGGCCGGCATCGAACTTCGACAAATCGAGAATATCGTTGAGCAATTCCACCAGCACTTTGCCCGAGTCATGGGCGATCGACAGTTGCTGCTGTTGTTCGGGGTTCAGCGGTCCGTCGAGGGACAGCGCGATCATCCCGAGCAAGCCATTGAGGGGGGTGCGGATTTCATGGCTCATGTTGGCCAGGAACACCGAGCGGGCTTCGGCCATGTCGAGGGCGGTACTGCGCGCGACTTCCAGTTCCTCGTTGGACTGGCTCAGCCGGGCGTTGATCGCCTTGAGTTCGGCAGTGCGGGCCGAGACGATGTTTTCCAGTTGGCCCAGATACTCGGTCAGGCGGTTTTCCGCGTTGCGCCGCTGCTGGATTTCGGTGGCGATGTTCTTGAATTGCTGGTTGGCAGCCTTGACCAGCACGCCGATCTCATCGTTGGCGTGCCCGGAGGGGCACTCCAGTGAGGTCGATTCGTTGCTGCTCGGGTCGCGACCGCTGAGTTCACGGATGACCCGTACCAGGGGTTTGGTCAGCATCACATAGAACAGCGCCAGCAGGATGCCGGACAGCAGCAGGCTGCGGGCGAAGCCATTGAGCAGGGTCACTTCGGCCCGGCGCAGGAACCGGTCGCCGAAGGCGTAAGTGTCGACGCTCAGGCGCAGCGTACCCAGGGATTCGTTGGGCATATGATCCAGGTAAAGCCGGTCTTCGAACTGTCGGTTGGCGCCGAACAGGAAGTCACTGAGCATCCGGTAACCGTTTTCCACGCCGGGCCGCTTGACGTTGGCCAGCACGGTGCCGTTGTTGTCGGTCAGTTTCGCGCCAATGATCGCCGGCGAGCGCAGCAGGCCCTGGGTCAGTTCCTTGGAGAGTTCGGCGTCGATGTTGTACGCGATTCGCGAGGCCGGGTTGTGGCTGATTTCCAGCAATGAAAGGATTTCACGATTGATGGAGGCGTCTTCACTGGCATAATCGATGCCTATTTGCAGCAGGCTGAGCAGCGTACCCAGAATGAAACCGACCAGCACGGTAAGCCGGGCTTGCTTGAATGACAGCCGGTTGGTGAATTTGATGTCCATGGGGGGGTGAACCACTTCCGTTTCCTTTCGCTGCTCAAGCATAGTCGATCATGCCTGCCTGCTGATGTTCTCGCGAGGCCTGTATTGTGGGAGCCGCCGCTTGTGTGACGCTGTGTTTCGTCGCTGTATCACCATCATTACTGTGAACGAGCCCGAGGAGAAGTCGTGGATTCCCGATTGAATGCTTTTCTTGAACGTGCCGATGCCGTTCTGGCCCGTATCGAGCCGTTGCTGCCGGCCCCCCGGCCAGCCATCGACTGGACGCAATGCCTGGCCGCGCGCTGGCAGCGTGAGTCGCGCGGCGGTTATCTGATGCCGCTGGAGGTCAGCCTCGACATGCGTTTGTCGGACCTGATCGGCGTCGACCGGCAAGTCGAGCAGCTTGGGCGCAATACCCAACAGTTCCTCGATGGCATGCCGGCCAACCACGCCTTGCTCTGGGGCTCGCGCGGCACAGGCAAGTCGTCGCTGGTGCGCGCCTTGTTGGCTGAGCACGCTCAAGCCGGCTTGCGCTTGATCGAGATTGAACGTGATCACCTGGCGGACCTGCCGCGGGTGGTCGAACAGATCGGCAAGCTGCCCCAGCGTTTCGTGCTGTTTTGCGATGACCTCTCGTTCGAGTCGGGCGAGGGTGATTACCGAGTGCTCAAGAGTGTCCTCGATGGCTCGCTGGAACAGGCACCGGACAACGTTTTGCTGTACGCCACGTCCAACCGTCGCCACCTGGTGCCGGAAAAGGAAAGTGACAACGAAAACTGGAAACGGGTTGACGGCGAACTGCATCCGAGCGAAGCGGTGGAAGACAAGATCGCGCTATCGGACCGTTTCGGTTTGTGGCTGTCGTTCTATCCGTTTACCCAGGAACACTTCCTCGACGTCGTCGAGCACTGGATCGGCCAGTTGGCTGGCAAGGCCGGACTGGCGTGGCAGCGCACCGAGGAGCTGGACATTCTGGCGGTGCGCTGGGCCACCGGCCGAGGCAATCGCAATGGGCGTTGCGCCTATCAATTTGCCCGTTATTGGGTCGGGCTGAAGCTGTTGGAGCACAAGGCATGATCGATTTACAAAAGAGCGGCCAAGGCCTCGAAGGCTACGGCATGCTGCAGGCGCAGCTTGAATCCTTGTTGGCGGACGAGCGGGATTTCATCGCCAATGCCGCACAGTTCTCGGCGTTTCTGTTCAACCAACTCGATGACTTGAATTGGGCCGGTTTCTACCTCAACCGTCATGAAGAACTGGTGCTGGGCCCGTTTCAGGGGCAGATCGCTTGTGTACGGATTCCGTTTGGTCGCGGCGTTTGCGGAGCGGCGGCAGCCACCCGGCAGACTCAACGAGTCGAAGATGTGCACGCGTTCCCCGGTCACATTGCCTGCGACAGCGCCTCGAACAGCGAATTGGTGGTGCCGCTGGTCAAGGACGGCCGATTGATCGGCGTGCTTGACCTCGACAGTCCGAAACTCGCGCGTTTCACCGCGCAGGACCAGGCTGGAATCGAACAACTGGCGGCGATTTTCCTGCGCCTGACCGACTGCTGATCAAGACGCCAGGCCGGCCTTGGCCAGCAGGCCCGAGGCGTCCACCGCATCGATCTGCCCAGGGTCGAGGAAGCGCCTGGCGTACTGCAGATAGACCTGTGTCTTGATGAACAGCCCGAACACCTCCGGGTCGATGTGGGCATCACGGCACATCAACGCCATGATGCCCAGCGCCTCGCTCAAGGTCTTGGCTTTTTTGTAGGGGCGGTCGGCGGCCGTCAAGGCTTCGAAGATATCGGCAATCGCCATCATCCGCGCCGGCAGGCTCATTTCTTCTCGCTTCAAGCGTTTCGGATACCCGGTGCCGTCCATTTTTTCGTGATGCCCGCCGGCTATTTCCGCGATGTTGCGCAAGTGCTCGGGGAACGGCAGATGGTTGAGCATCAGGATCGTCTGAACGATGTGGTTATTGATGACATAACGCTCCTCGCTCGTCAGTGTGCCCCGGACAATGCTCAGGTTGTACAGCTCGCCCCGGTTGTATTTGTGGGGTGGAACGTCGAGTTTGAAGCCCAGGGGATTGTCTTGCGGTATCACTTCGTTATCGCTGCGCTCGAACAGATGCTCGGGTTTGTCCGCCAGTAACGATTCGCTGACGGGCAGGGTAGGGGCGGGCGTTCGGGCCTGACGCCGGTTTTCTTCCCAGGACACGCCCAGCCGGTCATCCAGGGTTCGGGTCCAGGTGCGTTCAGCCAGGCAGCGCAGGCGTTGCAGGTCAGCGTCGGCCATGGCTTCACCGCCGAGATTGCATCGGGCCACGAAGGCGAAATCATCATCCAGCCCGGCCAGGCTGGCATTGCGCAATTCTGCCAGCGCTGGCTCGTCCCCCCCCAGGGCAATGGCCTGCCAGTAGCTGATCCAGGTATCACGCTTGAGTACCTCGAAGCGGGTACGGATTTCGTGGATGCGATCGGTCAGGGTTTCCAGTTTCGTGGCTTTGTCGACAACGTATTCCGGGGTGGTGACTTTGCCGCAATCGTGCAGCCAGGCGGCGATGTGCAGTGCCTCCCATTCATCTTCGGTTGGTTGATAAGCGCTGAAGGCGGGCTCCTGGCTGTCTGCCGCCGCTTGGGCGAGCATCAGGGTCAGTTCCGGAACGCGCTGGCAATGGCCCCCGGTGTAGGGGCTTTTGGCGTCGATGGCGCCGGCCAGCAGTTGAATGAAGGCGTCCAGCAGCTGTTTTTGCCGGGCTTGCAGGCGCTGGCTCTCGATGCACACGGCGGCCGCGCCGGACACCGCCTTGAGAAACGCAATGCGGTCCGGCCGCAGTTTGTCCAGATCGCTCTGCTCGCCGCTGTCGGCCAACAGCAATACCAGCACGCCCACGGTTTCGTTGTGACGATTGTGCAGGCGGATACCGATCAGATGGACCCGGGGACTTTCCAGGGCGAGCAGGATTTTCTGCAGGTCACCCGCCTGCTCGAAACCCAGGTTGCTGACGACAGTGTCGACGTTGGCCAACTGGTGCAGCCATGGGGGGCTTTGCGGGTTCTTGAGCGAGTGTCCGCTGATGTCGAAGGTTTGCAGGTTTTCGGCGGTGTTGTTGATGACCAGTCCATGGGGTTCCATGTGCTCGCCGTCACCTTCGCGCAAATAGATCAGGCCGGCCTGGGCCTGACCGATTTTCACGGTTTCAAACAACACCCGTTCCAGCAGCGGGGCGAAACGGGTTTCGGCGCTGAGGCTGTCTGTGATCTGGAAGAAGCTCGCCAGGGTGTCTTTCATCCGTGCCATCGACACACTCAATTGGTCGACTTCGAGCACCGGCGAGCGACGGGAAAGCGGAAAATTGAAATCGAAACTGCGAATCGCATCGGCCTCCTGCACCAGTGCGCGCAAGGGTTTGACCAGAACTCTTGACGTCAGCCAACCCAGCGGTACGCATAACAGCAGGGTAGCCAGGGTAATGAGCGCACCTTGCCAGCGCATCCGGTACGCGTCGACGAGCAACTCGTCTTCCGGCACCAGCAGCGCCAGTTGCAGGCCTTGGGGGCCGCCTTCCTGCATGCTGCCGCGGGCCACGATCCACTGCCGGCCGCTGGCGTTCAGGCGACTTCCCTGAGGGGGACTGTTGAGCAACGCACCCAGGCTGGGGCTCAGGTCCGCCGCCTTGATCAGACGGGACGTCTGATCATCGATGATCAGCCTGCGGCTGTCCGGGTAGGCAATGGCATTGCCTTCGGCATCGAACAGGACGATTTCGGTATTGGGGGTCACGACGTGCTTGGCCAGGGTCGCGCTGAGTTCGGCCAGGGTCAGGTCAGCGGCCAGGATTGCCTTGTCACCGCTACGTCGTGCCAGCGTCGTGCCGATGTTGTGGGTGGAAAAGAAGATATAGGGTTCGGTGGTGATCTGGGCATTGTCGACGCGGGCGCTGGTAAACCAGGCGCGGTTGCGAGGATCGTAGGTGTCGTTCAGGTTGTCCTGACGGCTGACAAGTGTCAGGTTCCGGTCGAAAAACAACGACTGGGAGTGGGCCTGCCCGCTGCTGTCGTGCTCGATGCTCCAGACCTGGTAAACCGCCGTGTCCGGGGCCTTGACCAGGTTTTTGACCTCTGGGGTACGCAGCGGGCGGACCATGAAAAAGTCGCCATTGTCGTAGCCCAGGTACAGCGAAGCCAGGTTGGGGTTGTCCTCGAGTGACTGGCTGAACGGTTCGAGCAGTGCCAGGCGTTGTTCCAGATCAGGGGACTGGCCCGCCGGATTGAGTGCCAACAGGCTTAACAGATGACGAATGGGGTCATAGGTCGCGTGCAGGTCCAGCCGGACATCCTGCTCGATGCGGTTGAAGAGTTTTTCACTGCTGGACAAGATGATCTGTGTGGTTTGCCGGTAGTTGAAAAGCCCCAGCACCACCCCGGTCAGCAACAACAAAAAGGTGAACATCACGCTGATATGGACATGCAGCGGAAACCTTCGTGGATCCGTGCGCAGTGGGTCAGGCATTGCGGGTTTCTCCATGATGGTCAACACACTGCCGAGGGACCAAGCATAGTTAAGGCTCTGGCATTTTGCCTTGGTCGTAATGCTCGATCTGACGTAGCAATGCGTCCTCCAGCTCAAGCATTACGCGCTCCATGGATTTACAGCATCCGGCCACTTCTTCGCGATCGAAATCCTCATGGCAGGCGGCTTCGAGTGCCTCGCAGCAGTCGATCAGGCGGGAGGCCTGAACTATCCGGGCCGCGCCTTTGATTTTGTGGGCAATGTCTCGCAGCGCTTGCGTATCCCCTGAGCTGGATAGCGACAACAGCGTCGGCAGATCCTGGCGGTTGCTGCTCACCAGTTCGTTCAGCAATCGTCGGTTCAACACCGGGTTGCCCCCGGTCAGCTGTTTCAATCCGTGAAGGCTGAACGCCGGGGCTGCATGGGTGGGTTCAATGCCTTGCACCCATTGACTCAAGGCCCCGAGGCTGAGGGGTTTGAACAGGCAGTCGTTCATACCTGCCTGTTTGCAGCGTTGTATTTCTTCCGGTTGGGCATTGGCGGTAAAGCCAAGAACGGTACAGGGAGGGCGATGGAGTTGTCGCTCATGCTGGCGAATGGCACGTGCCAGCTCGTAACCGTTCATGACCGGCATGTTGCAATCGGCGATCACCAGATCAAAAGACTGGTCTTTCCATGCCTCCAATCCCTCCTGTCCATCGGCCGCGACAGTGAATCGATGCCCAAGAAACTCCAGTTGCTGGCATGTGAGCAATCGATTGGCCGAGTGATCGTCGACTACCAGAACATTCAATGGGGTTGTGGCGACGACGACTTGGGTTTCGACAACTTGGGCCAACTGTTGCAGCGGCAACGTCTCCAGCTGCAACAACACCTCCACTTGGGTGCCGATGCCCGGCTCGCTGTGCAATTGCAGGCTGCCGCCCATCATCTCGCAGAGATTGCGGCTGATCACCAGCCCCAGCCCTGCGCCTCCCCTGGCCGATTGCATGGCGTGGTCGGCCTGGGCGAAGGGTTCGAACAGGCGTTGTTGATCCTGTTCGCTGATCCCGATACCACTGTCGTGAACCTGCAGCCGCATCTGAACACGCTCAGGTTGCGTTGCCGGGTGCAGGTCGACAATGACCCGGACCTGACCTTGTTCGGTAAACTTGATGGCATTGCTGATCAGGTTGGACAGCACCTGCTTGAAGCGCAACGGATCCAGCAACACATCGAAGTTCGGGTTCGCCGATGAAAACTCCAGTACCAGTTCGAGTTCCTTCTGTCGGGCCAGGCCTTCGAAAATCCGCGTGACCGAGGTCACGAGTTCACCCGGATTGACCCGCTCCGGACTCAGGCTCAATCGGCCTGATTCGATTCTGGCGATGTCCAGAATGTCGCCGATCAATTCCAGCAACCCTTTCGCCGAGTGGTAGGCGACATCGATGGCCGGACGCTCCGGGTGCTGATGATCAAGACGCTTGAGTGTCAGTTCAAGCATGCCGATGATTGCATTCATCGGTGTGCGGATCTCATGGCTCATCGTGGCCAGGAACGTGCTTTTGGCCCGGTTGGCGTTATCGGCGCGCTCTTTCGCGCAACGCAGATCATCGAGCAGTTGCCGCCGTTCGCTGATGTCGATCCAGCCACCGATAATGCCTTGCACTTTTGCGCTGGAATCCCGATAGGGAAGAATCCAGTGGTAGATCGTCAGTCGCCGGCCACCAATGTGCAGCTCGCGATCGACGATCAACGGTCTGCCCTCGGCCACCACGCGCTGGTAGTCGGCCTGGTACTCCCGGGCTTCGAACACATTGCTCATCGATCCCTGCATGACGCTTTTGCCGATGACATCTTCACGCCGGGCGCAGAACGCTTGCAGGTAACTGTCGTTGCAACTTTGCAGCAGCCCCTGGCGATCACGCACGTAGATCGGATGGGGTGTGCCATTGACCAGCGATCGCATGAACTCGAATTGATCGTTCAGCGCACGCTCGGCCGCCTTGCGTTGCTTGATCTGGCGTCGCATGTAGTCGTTCCACGCAACGGAAATCAGCAACAGCACGCCTGCACCGATGACGATTTGGTAGAACAGTCTTTGATAGTTGCGCCAGGTGCTTTGCGAGGACGCCGAATAGCCGCGCCAGCGACTGTTGATGATGCCCAGTTCTTCCGGCGAGATGCTCAGCAGCGCCTTGTCGAGAATGGCGTTCAGCTCTTTGGCGCCCCGAGCGGTGGCAAGGGAAAACGCGGCCTGTTCGGTGCCGATGGTGGTGCTGATTTGCAATGTGTGCTCGAACAGTCGCGAGGAAATGAAATAATTGGCAATGACCAGTGAGTTCACCGCGCCCTCGGCCTGGCCTTCGGCAAGTAACTCCACGGCGCTGAAGGTGTCCGGGGTTTCGATCAACTTGATCCGGGGAAACTCTCTGCGCAGGTAATCCATGAGTGGATTACCGCGGGCAATGCTCAGGCGCTTGTCCTGCAACTGCGCGAGGTTGGTCGGGCTGTCGGCTGCTTTGCGGGTCAGCAGGACGTAGGAGTTTTCCAGAAAGGGGCGGGTAAAGTTCAGCTGGGTTTGACGTTCGGCGCTGGGGAGCAACGCGGCAATCACATCTACCCTGTTGTCCTTGATCTGTTGGATCATCTCGTCATCGCTTCGACTGCTCCGGATATCGAAGCGCAAGCCGGTACGCAGCCTGATCAGCTCAAGCAGATCCGCGGTGACGCCACGAAAGTTGCCATTGCTATCGAAAAATGTCAGTGGCGCAAAGGCTTCGTTGACGACAACGCGCACAATCGGGTGGTGGCTCAGCCAGCGTTCCTCCCGGTCGGTGAGTTGCAGCTTTTGATCGGTCAGCAGAATGTCGCTGCCGGCGCTCCAGCGTTTGGCGATGTTTTCCCGTTCACTGGAGGGGATGGCCGTGATCATCGCGTTGATGATGCCGAGCAGTTCGGGATTGTTCCGGTTGACGGCGAAGCTGAAGCCAAAGGCTTCATGTTTGCCGAAGTTGGCCATGCGGATGTTGTTCAGGTACCCCTTGTTGATCATGTAGTGAGTTGAAATGGTGTCACCGAGAAACACGTCCGCCTGATCGAAAGCAACGGCATTGATCGCATTCTGGTAAGACGGATAGGACGTGATGATCGCCTTCGGGTACAACGCCTTGACTTCCGCCAGCGGCAAGTAGTGATACACCATGCTCAGGCGCAATCCGGCCAGACCATCGGTGAGGGATCGGGTTTCCCCTTCGCGGGTCACCAGTACGGGTTGGTCGACGGCATAGGGTATGGACAGGGCAATGTCAGCATTGCCGGCTTCGAATCCATTGGCGGTGCCCAGCAGATCGACATCGCCGTTCTCCAGCGCAGCGATCGCGGCCCCTCGGGAATCGAAACGCTGAACCGTGACGGGCAAACCGGTTACTTTTTCCAGGAGACCGGCGTAATCGGCGGTAAACCCTTCATAGTCCCGGCCACTGGTGGTCAGGTCGAATGGGGGATAGTCCGGGGCCGACGTACCGAGCGTCAGTTGTTTTTTTTGTGTTATCCATTGTTGCTGGGATTCATCCAGCCGAACCTCCAGCGCTCCGACCTTCGAGCGGCTGAGCAACGTGTAGTTTTCATTGCCCGGTGCCCCGAACAACGAGGTGCTCACGCATAGACCTGCGGTCAGTTGAATCAGATAGACCTTCAAACGGCTGGGCATCCAGATTCTCACACTAGCGCGTTACGTTTTGCCATCTCGATCAGTTCAACCAGGGATTTGGCTTTGAGTTTCTGCATGAGGCGCTTTTTGTAGGTGCTTACGGTCTTGTTGCTCAGAAACATGCCCTTGGCGATTTCCTTGTTTGTGCGGCCCTGGGCAAAAAGTTGCAAGACCATCAGTTCCCGGTCATTTACCGATTTGAACAGTTCCAGTTCGATGCAGCGTGTTTCATCTCCGCGGACGGGGTTCAAGGCCTCACTGGGGAAATAGTTGTAACCTGCAAATACCGCTTTTATGGCGCTGACCAGTTCACTGATGTCCTCTTGTTTGCAGACATAGCCCGATGCGCCCGATTGCATGCAACGAATACCGAAAAGTGTCGGGCATTGTGCTGTCAGTACCAGTGTTTTAAGGGGGGTGCTCATTGCATTGAATCGGGACAGCACTTCCAGACCATCCAGTTTTGGAATGCTGATGTCGAGAATGACCAGGTCCGGCATACATTCGCGAACCATCTGCATGGCGTCGACCCCATTGTCAGTTTCGCCGACGACTTTGTAACCTTCATGTTCCAGTAACATTCGAACGGCAAGGCGGATAACGGGGTGATCGTCGACAATAAAAACGGAGTTCATAATCAAGTCCCATACGAGCTCAAATAAAGCGCGCACCATAGCTCAGATAGTTGAAGAGGCGCATGAACTGACTGACCTGTAGCAGCAATATAGGAAAAGTCCTACATATTAAAAAGAATAGGACTACGCATTAACTAGGTTTCTTATTAGGAAGGCTGAAAAAAGTCCAGCATTTGGGTGCGATTTAAAGGGGGGTTGTTGGTAAGTTTTGTTTTGTATGTTTGCTGGTTTTTATAAGTGTTTTTTTATAGTTTTGCTGAGGTCAACAAGTCTCTAAATTCAGATTGTTTCAATGGTTTTATCAAGTAACCCAATAATGGCAGCGCATGTGAAATGGCCGTTTTTTCAAGTTCATCCAGTTCAGAGGTCGTCAGGCTACTCAGAATGATTGCCTGTCTAATCAGCCCTCGCTGGCTGGCGAACCGGACCAGATCGAGCCCCTTCAGATCGGGCAGGCATTGATCGCATAAAAGGATGTCGAACGGTTGATCGGCCTCGAGCATTTGCTGCACGGCGCCTTTGGCGCTGTCGGTGGTCGTCAGTCGGGTGAAGCCATAACTTTCCAGCAGGTATTGAGTGGCTATTAGTTGGAAGGGGTGGTCTTCTACCACGAGGATGTGTAGATCGTCTTCGGCCATGGGGAACACTTCATCTGTCGAACAGAAGGGAGGGCGATTGTTTCGCGAGCGTTCCGGGCAAGCGATCAGTTTGCTCGCCATGTGCTGTAGGGCGATTCGACGAAACTTGAGTGCTGTTGGATGTTGAAGGGGGGATCGGCCATAACGAATGCCGTAATGGCTGATCAATCCATTCTCCTCAGTGGCTGGCACGGCCGGTCATTTCCAGGGCCATGTCACTGGCATAGCTGTCGGTCATACCGGCTATGAAATCAATCATGCGCAAAAACGAGGTATGCAACGGGCCGTGAGGATCGGGTGCATTGTTGCCCAGCAGGTCAAGGATGCGGCGGCTCTTGAACGACGGCGTACGCCCGTTGTGCTGCTCCAGCGCGGCACCGCAAAAGGCGTTGAGCAGGATTTCCAGCGTGGTGTAGGCGCCGATCTCGTGCAGGGTCTTGCGCTTGTCCTGGAAAATTTTCTTGCGGGCCATGTCCTTGGCATTGAGTACGCAACGCTTGGCGGGACCGTGCATGTGTTCCACCAGATCGCCGGGCAGCGTACCGGCCAGCAGCGCATCCTGTTGCTCGACGAAGGCGCGGGCCGCGGCATTGGTCAAGTGCTCGATGGCTTTACCGCGCAGGATCGCCAGTTTGCGCCGGCGCGAATCGTCGGGACCGAGCTGGCGATAGGTCTCCGGCAAGTCATCGCCCACCAGACCCAGCAGCAGGGATTCGACTTCGGCATATTCGAGCAACTCCATTTCCAGGCCGTCTTCCAGATCGATCAGCGCATAGCAGATGTCGTCGGCGGCCTCCATCAGGTACACCAGCGGGTGCCGCGCCCAACGTTGCTCCTCCAGTTGTGGCAAGCCGAGTTTATGGGCGATCTGCTCCAGCAGTGGCAGCTCGCTCTGATAACAGCCGAACTTGTGTTTCTTGTAGCCCAGCGAGTCGGCGTGCCTGGCTGTCCATGGATACTTCAGGTACGTGCCCAGCGTTGCATAGGTCAGGCGGGTGCCGCCGTCAAACTGGTGATACTCCAGTTGAGTGAGTACCCGAAAGCCTTGGGCATTGCCTTCGAAATTCAGGAAGTCATTGCGCTCGGCCTCACTCATGGCATCCAGCCAGCCGCGGCCGGCGGCTTGCTGGAACCAATGACGGATCGCGTCTTCACCGGAATGGCCGAACGGCGGGTTGCCGATGTCATGTGCCAGGCAGGCCGATTGCACCACCATCCCCAGGTCGCTGGGTTCGCACCATTCGGGCAGAGTCCTGCGGATGGTTTCGCCGACGCGCATGCCCAGCGAACGACCCACACAGCTGACTTCCAGCGAGTGGGTCAGGCGCGTATGAATGTGATCATTGCTGGACACCGGATGGACCTGGGTCTTGCGCCCGAGGCGGCGGAAAGCCCCCGAGAAAATGATGCGGTCGTGGTCTTTGTGAAAAGGGCTGCGGCCGAGTTCTTCAGGGCTGTGCAGAGGTTTTCCGAGGCGTTCGCGGGTAAGCAGTGTGTGCCAATCCAAGGCGGGTCTCTCCGTCAGGTGTCTGATGGCCTAGCTTCCCGTTTCGCGCCATGACCTGCAAGCGGAACTACAACCCGGCGGCGTCGATATCGAGGCCTCCTTGCAAGATCATGTCCTGGAGGGTGCTTGTTGGCCGGGCAGGCGCACAGGATTGCACCCCTCGATAAAGGGGCGCATCCCGTCGGCATGGCAAGAATACAGCCAGAAAAAACTGATCAGTCTTTGCGCGAAGAGCCCTGCATGATCAGTTTGATCAGCGGCCCCAGTGTGGCGCCGAGGCGGATCAGCCGGGTCAGACTGCTGAGGCCACCCCCGTTTTTCGCACCCTTGCCGGTCAGAAAGCCCAGCAAGGTGACAGCGGCCACGCCCCAGAGTGGAGCGTGCTTGATGCCGAAACCGTCCTGCAGGTTTTGCGTCATCCCGCGCACCCGTTGCAAGGGCTGCAGCAGTTGCGCGGATTCGTGGCGGATTTCCTGACGGTGCATTTCCATGCGCAGGCGGATCAGGGCCTTGCGCATTTCCGCGCGCGAGCTGTTGTTTGGCAATTCAGGCAGGCTCATGGCAGCAGGCGCTCCCGATCGTTGGCCAGCTCTTCCAGGGTGCCATTGAAGGGCGAGGACTCATCGAAAATCGCCGCCCTCAAGCGCATTCCGCAGAATATGGCGGCGAGGGTGTAGAACACGCAGAGCCCGATGATGGCGGTCAGGCGATAGGTGTCCCAGAACACGATAAGCACCAGCGTCGACAGCCCTACCAGCAGCAGCAACGCAAACACCAGCGCCAGGCCGGCAAACAGCAGCAGGCTGACGGTGCGGGCTTTTTGTTCCTGCAATTCGATGCCGAACAGTTCGACATGGCTATGCAGCAACCCAAGGAAGGCAGCACCCAGGCGCCGCGATGAGGAGCTGGTTCCCGTCACGGACGGGCCGGATTCGCCGATCGACATATCAGCGCCGGCTGGCCAGCAGGCCGATCAGGAAACCCACGCCGGCCGCGATCCCGACGGATTGCCAAGGGTTGGCCTGGACATAGTCTTCAGTGGCGGTGACAGCAGCCTTGCCGTGTTCGCGCAGGGAATCTTCGGTCAGTTTCAGGGTTTCACGGGCACGCAAGAGACTGCCGTGAATCTGCTCGCGCAACTCGTCGGCCTGATCGCCGGCCAGGGTCGCGGTGTGCTCCAGCAAGCGCTCGGTGTCACTGACCAGTGTCTGAAAGTCGTTCATCAGGATTTCTTGGGCGGTCTTTGCCTGTGTGCGGGCCATGGTGGATCTCCTTAAGTGGCTTTCTGATGCGTTCGAGTATGAGCCTTCGACGAAGGTTCAGTACAAATGACTGGTACAACTTTTGCTGAGTCTTGGTGCGCCGGTGCGCACCATTGCGCTAATGCCGGGCATGATTTCAGTAAAACCGTAGGACCAACAATCAAAAACTCGCGTAAACGGCCGGGGCGCGTTTTTCCTGGGCGGCGTCCGTGCGCCAAAGTGGTTCAACGGGATCAGTACGCTGATGCCTTGAAGCTGCAACTTGGTGCATGGGCAGCCATCGCGAACTGCTTTGGTGCTTTTTTCTGCCATAAGGTCTGCCCATTCCATGGAAAATCTGCAAAGTGCTGTGGACACCCTGGTCCATAGCTCCAACACGCTGTTCATTCTGATCGGTGCGGTCATGGTTCTGGCCATGCACGCCGGTTTTGCCTTTCTCGAAGTCGGAACCGTGCGACAGAAAAACCAGGTCAATGCGTTGTCGAAAATCCTCAGCGACTTCGCCGTTTCGACACTGGCCTACTTCTTTATAGGCTATTGGATTTCCTATGGCGTGACGTTCATGCAGCCAGCGGCCGTGCTCAATGCCGACCATGGTTATGGACTGGTGAAGTTTTTCTTCCTGCTGACCTTTGCCGCGGCGATCCCGGCGATCATTTCCGGGGGGATCGCCGAGCGCGCCAGGTTTGCTCCTCAGTTGTGTGCAACCGCGTTGATCGTCGCGTTCATCTATCCGTTCTTCGAAGGCATTGTCTGGAACGGCAACCTGGGTTTGCAAGCCTGGTTGCTGGAACGCTTTGGCGCCGGTTTCCATGATTTCGCAGGCTCCGTGGTGGTGCATGCCATGGGCGGTTGGCTGGCACTGGCGGCGGTGCTGTTGCTCGGGCCGCGTAATGGCCGCTATCGCGAGGGTCGGCTGGTCGCGTTCGCGCCATCGAGCATCCCGTTTCTGGCACTGGGCTCGTGGATCCTGATCGTTGGCTGGTTCGGCTTCAACGTCATGAGCGCGCAAACCCTGCAAGGTGTCAGCGGACTGGTGGCGGTGAACTCGTTGATGGCCATGGTTGGCGGTACGGTGGCGGCGCTGATTGTCGGGCGCAACGACCCCGGCTTTCTGCACAACGGCCCTTTGGCGGGGCTCGTGGCAATCTGTGCCGGATCCGACCTGATGCATCCTGTGGGAGCGCTGGTCACCGGTGCCGTCGCGGGGGCGCTGTTTGTCTGGTGCTTCACCGCGGCCCAAGGCAAATGGCGCATCGACGATGTGTTGGGGGTGTGGCCGTTGCATGGCTTGTGCGGCGTGTGGGGCGGCATCGCCTGCGGCATTTTCGGTCAGATCGCTTTGGGCGGGCTGGGCGGGGTCAGCCTGATCAGCCAGTTGATCGGCACTGCGCTGGGCATCACTGTGGCACTGGCCGGCGGGTTTGCGGTGTACGGCGTGATCAAGGCGTTGCATGGATTGCGCCTGAGCCAGGAAGAGGAGTACTACGGCGCGGACCTGTCGATCCACAAGATCGGTGCCGTGAGCCAGGACTGATTCGGGGCTCTTTATTTACGGTGGCATCAGGTAGGGGCCTCAATGGCTCGACGGTTTTTCGGGGCAGGCCTAGAATGGTCACTTCATTTTCTGGTTGAGCGCTCATGCTTCCCGAATGTCAGCTGTTCGGCACCCTTGGATGCCATCTCTGTGAAGTAGCCGAAGCCATGTTGATGGAGTTCGTCGAGCGCGGTCTGCTGGTGGAGCTGGTGGACATCGCCGACGATGAATCATGGTTCGCAGCCTACAGCCTGCGGATTCCGGTGTTGCGGCGAGTCGATACCGGCGCTGAACTGAGCTGGCCGTTCAGTGCCGATCAGGTGGTGGCGTTCCTGCGTTGAGCGGTTCTTGCGCTGGCGGCATGTCCCGCCTGTCGAACTTTGCGATCGATCCCCTTGGCTTATTCGGCGTTGATCGGATACTGTATGCGCATACAGTTATTCGCGGTGCCTGCCTTGCCGTTCCTGATTTTCGGGAGTGAGCAGGCAAGCCCGGGCGTCAGAGGGATGAATAGTGGTCAATGTCGAACAGTTGAAGAACAGCGTGAACCGGATGTCCGCGGACGTCGTACGCGAGGCTGTCCTTGAGTTGCGTCTGGATGGTCTGGTGACCGAGGGGAAAACGCCCTTCAACAAAACGCATTTCAATACCTGTTTCGCAGAAATCGAAGCTTTGTTTCAACGCGCGGGTTATCACCGGCAACTCGATGTCGTGGGTTATCAGGGATTGTTGTACGCCCTGTATGACCCCGCTCGCTGGGAGGCGGTCGATGTACTGCGCTGGCTCAAGGAGTACACCGAAGCGGTGGCGCGCGCACAGATCCCGGCTTGAGGAATCTTCTCCAGGGGGCGTTCTCAATAGGTTTTCATGCGGGGAAAACTTATTGAGAACGCCCCCTAGGTTCATTCCCCTTGCTGTTGGATAATGCCAGCCTGCACTGAGGGTTAGAGCTTTCGTATGTCCACTTCTTCTTTTTCCGCGGCACACAGTCAGGCCAGTACGCTCTACTTGCCACCTGGCCCGTGGCAGACTGTTGTCGATTGCCTGTGTGAGCATTTCAGCGCCATCGGTCGTGAACAATGGCTGGACAGGATTGCCCGTGGCCGGGTCCTCGACGGGCAGGGCATGCCGATTGCCCTCGATCTGGCCTACAGGGAAGGTTTGCGGATTCATTATTTTCGCGAAGTGCCGGATGAAAAGCCGATCCCGGTGATCGAGTCGATTCTGTACGCGGACGAGCATCTGGTGGTAGCCGACAAGCCACATTTCCTGCCCGTGACGCCGGCTGGCGAATACGTCGAACAGACGCTGCTGCGACGCTTGATTCGGCGCCTGGACAATCCGCACCTGGTGCCATTGCATCGCATTGACCGGCACACCGCAGGGCTGGTGCTGTTTTCTGCCAATCCGCAGAGCCGTTCGGCTTATCAGTCGTTGTTTCCAACCCGGCAAATCGAAAAACGCTACGAGGCCATCGCAAAGGCGTTACCCGACCTGGCTTTTCCGTTGGTTCATAAGAGCCGACTGGTCGATGGGGAGCCGTTCTTCCGCATGCAGGAAGGTCCGGGAGCCAGCAACACCGAGACGGCGGTCGAAGTCAGGGAGAAACAGGGGGATCTCTGGCGTTATGGTCTTTACCCGGTGACAGGCAAGAAACATCAGCTACGGGTACATATGGCGGCGTTGGGCGCCGGTATCTGCAACGACCCGTTTTACCCCGATGTGCTCAAGGATGCGCAGGATGACTACGCCAACCCTTTGAAATTGCTGGCTCAGGGGCTGAAGTTTATCGATCCGGTCACCGGCCAGGCGCGTGAGTTCGAGAGTGAAATCACCCTGCAATGGTGATCAGGAAGCGACTCTGAAGCGCTGTTCTCCAGGCATGAAAAAGCCCGCATCAAGCGTAATGCTGTTCAGTTAAGGAAGTTGTAGGAGCGAGCTTGCTCGCGATGGACTCAAGAACGCCGCGTTTAGCCAGTAAATACGCGTTATCGTTAACGACCATCGCGTTCAAGCTCGCTCCTACAGAGGACCACATTCGCTTAAGTGAACAGCATTACGCATCAAGCGGGCTTTTCTGTATCCGGCGGGTTCAGGATTACAACTCCTTGACGGTCCGAACCTGGTCTTTGTTGATGCGGGTCTGTTTGCCGTCGAGCTGTTCGAATTCGTAGAAACCGGAATCCTTGTCGAATTGTGGCGTGTCGACGGCCTGGATTTCTCGACCGTCATTCAAGGTGATCACTGTAGGCGACGCGCAACCGGCGAGGGTGGCAAGGCCCAGTGCGAGCATGAAAGTGGCGAGGGTCCGTTGAGTCATGAGTTGTGTCTCCGAAAAAGAATTCTTTGGTTGCTGAACTTGAGACGTGCACCGTCCACGCAAGTTCCTGATCAATATCAGTCTGACACAGTGTCATGACCGCTTAAAAGTTCCGGCGTGTTGAGATTTGCCAGCCGAGGGTCGTTGTCCGGGCATTGCAGCGCTGTCGCGCCGAGCTTGCGCATCAACCGGCCAGGGCTGCGCTCACCCTCGTTCCAGGCATTCTCAAATACTGCCCTGTGTAGCACGGGAATTACACACAACAACGGCTCCCAGTGGCCATCATGCCGCACCATCAACGGCTTGTCCGGATGCAGGTTGGCGGCCTCGCGCATCGTGCCGATCAGCGCAGCATCAATACCCGGAACGTCACACGGCATGACCAGCAGGTGGCTATGGCGAGCAGCTTTCAGGCCTGCGCGAATACCTGCCAGCGGCCCGGGGAAGTCACCTTCATCATCGTGGACCAACTGGTCGGCGTAGGGGGCGTACTTCTCAAGGTTTCGATTGCAGGAGATGATCAGGTCATCGGTCAGCGGACGGGTTTTGCGATGCAGATGCACAATCAGCGGTTCGCCGTGCCAGTCCAGCAACCCTTTGTCCCGCCCCCCCATACGTTGGCCGCGGCCGCCCGCCAGGAGCAGAATGGAGCAGGGTGGCAATTGTGAATTCGTGGTCATGGCAGGCCTCCATGGGGGCGGCGAAAAAACGGAGCGCTGTGATATAACACCGGGCTGTTTCTCCTACAACTGGACGAGCCTATGAAAGCCAAGGCTGATGTACCTTTCGCACCGCTGAATATTGCAGTGCTGACTGTCAGCGATACCCGCACACTGGAAACCGACACCTCAGGTCAGGCCTTTGTCGACGGCTTGACCGCTGCCGGTCATTACCTGGCCGCCCGGGTGTTGCTCAAAGATGACCTCTACAAAATTCGAGCGCAAGTCGCCAACTGGATCGCCGACGATGTCGTGCAGGTGGTGCTGATCACCGGCGGTACCGGGTTTACCGGGCGTGACAGCACGCCGGAAGCCGTCGGTTGCCTGCTGGACAAACAGGTCGATGGATTTGGTGAGCTGTTCCGCCAGATCTCGGTTGCCGATATCGGCAGCTCGACCGTTCAGTCTCGGGCGTTGGCCGGTCTGGCCAACGGCACGCTGGTTTGCTGCTTGCCGGGCTCGACCAATGCCGTACGCACCGCTTGGGACGGCATACTGGCCGAGCAGCTGGATTCGCGGCATCGTCCGTGCAATTTCGTGCCCCATTTGAAACAGGCTGCGCCTTGTGAATCCCGTGGGTAAGCCTGGCAAGTCTGGCAGCCTGATGCCTGTCGAGCAGGCGTTGGCGCGCTTGCTGGAAATGGCCGAGGCCTCGAGGATTGTCGAGCGTGAACGCTTGCCGTTGGCGCAGGTACAAGGGCGCGTTCTGGCTGAAGATCTGGTGTCGACGCTCGATCTGCCACCCTGGCCCAACAGCGCCATGGACGGTTATGCCTTGCGCATGGCTGACTGGACGGGAGAGCCGTTGCTGGTCAGTCAGAAGGTGTTTGCCGGTCAGGCCCCCGATCCGTTGCAGCCAGGCACCTGTGCGCGCATTTTCACCGGGGCGCCTGTTCCCGCCGGTGCCGATTGCGTCGAGATGCAGGAAAACACCGAGGTTCAGGCCGATGAGCGAGTCCGTTTCACTCAAGCCTTGAGCCAAGGTCAGAACATTCGCCCGCAAGGCCAGGAAACCACCGTCGGCGAGTTGATTCTGCCGGCAGGTACGCGGCTGGGGCCGATCGAGCAAGGATTGGCTGCCTCCTTGGGATGTGCTGAGCTGGAAGTGGTTCGCAAGGTGCGCGTGGCGGTGCTGTCTACCGGTGACGAGTTGATTGAGCCGGGGCAGGCGCTGGGGCCAGGGCAGATCTACAACAGCAATCGGGTGTTGTTGTGTAGCTGGTTGCAGCGCTTGGGGTGTGAGGTCGTCGACGCGGGAATTCTGCCGGACAATCTGGAAACCACTCGCTCCCGATTAGGTGAGTTGAAGGATGTCGACCTGATCCTCTCGACCGGTGGCGTATCGGTGGGGGAAGCCGATTTTCTGGGCATCGCCCTGCGCGAAGAGGGCGAACTGACGCTGTGGAAACTCGCCATCAAGCCGGGTAAACCGCTGACGTTCGGGCATTTTCGCGGTGTGCCGGTGATTGGCTTGCCGGGCAATCCGGCGTCGACCCTCGTGACCTTTGCCTTGTTGACCAGACCCTATCTCTTGCGCCGTCAGGGTGTGCAAGACGTTGAGCCACTGAAGGTGCAGGTGCCGGCGGGGTTTGACTGGCGCCAGCCAGGCAATCGGCGCGAGTATTTGCGCGGACGGCTGGAAAACGGCAGGGCGACGATCTACAAGAACCAGAGTTCCGGTGTACTGCGCAGCGCTGCCTGGGCTGATGGACTGGTAGAAGTCCTGGAGGGTCGCACGCTGGCTCAGGGCGATAGCGTTTTCTTCATTCCGCTGAGCGAAGTCCTGGGCTGATAGTTTCAGTGGCTCTGTCACACAAGGCCCGGTTGATTGAGCCGGGTCCTGTGTGGGTGGCAACTCAATGCGCCAGAAGCAATGAAATGACCTGCTCGAAACGACTATTGGCGATCCAGCCAAGGAGGCCGAGGATCACGGCTGTTCCGCAGGCGGAATAGACAAGCCGGTGCTTGATGGATTTGACGTCATCCCGGGCTTCTTCCATGTCCCTGCGTATGCACTTGAGGTGTGTTTCCAGCTCGGTGACGCGAGGTTCCATATCAACTTCTCCCGTGGCTTTTGTGCTGTTGCGGCATTCAGCTCGATGGCCTGCATTTTTATTATCTGTGAGCGGCAAGACCGAAAGGGTCGGTGACGCGAGGTTTTGGCGTTGCATGGCACTTCCTTGTGATGTCCCGCTGGCTCCTAAAACTCTATCAATTCAGATCTCCGGTCAATTGGGCCGATTCCTCATGTTTTGTAAGAAAATTCCTGTGGTGTGGGGGGCAAGACTTTCCGGCTGGAAATAATTCGATTTTTTGCGACTTTTACCGGAGCCTTCGCGGTCAACATCTCCCAGATGCCATTCAAAGCGGGAGTGAGTAATGAGCGATCGCAAGGCGCTATTGATTCTGCATGGCAAGCAAGCGCTCAACGAGGCGGTTCGCACCGCCGTCGAAAACCAGCGTGAGCGAGGTTGGGAGCTGGCTGTTCGATTGACCTGGGAAGCCGGCGATGCGCAGAGACTGGTGGGCGAAGCGTTGGCGGCCGGGTATCGATACATCATTGCCGGAGGCGGCGATGGCACCTTGCGCGATATCGCCGAAGCCATGGCCGGGCATTCGAAAAAGGCCGGCCTGGTATTGATGCCGTTAGGTACCGCCAATGACTTTGCGCGTGCGGCGGGTGTGCCTCTGGAGCCTGATCAGGCGCTGGAGCTGCTTGATTGCGTGCCGACTGCCATTGATCTGGGGGAGGTTGATGGGCAGATATTCCTGAATATGGCGACCGGTGGGTTCGGCAGTCATGTCACGGCGAACACCCCGGAGGATCTGAAGAAAATCCTCGGCGGTGCGGCATACCTGTTCACCGGCTTGTCACGCTTCAATGAGCTGCATACCGCCTACGGTGAATTGCAGGGGCCGGATTTTCACTGGCGCGGCGATCTGCTGGCACTGGGCATCGGCAATGGCCGGCAGGCCGGAGGTGGGCGGGTGTTGTGCCCGCAGGCATTGGTTGATGACGGTTTGCTGGATATCAGCATCCTGCCAGCGCCGCAGGAGGTGGTCGGGACATTGAAAAACCTGCTGACCGAAGGTTTCGGCATCGACAGCCTGTTTGTCCGGGCGCGCCTGCCCTGGGTCGAGATCAAGGTTTCGGAAGGGCTGTACATCAATCTTGATGGAGAACCGCTGGAAGGGGACAACCTGCGTTTCTCGGTTCGCCCGGCGGCGTTACTCGTGCATCTGCCCGAGGGTTCGCCGCTGTTACGTGCCGGTGAAGTGCCTAGTCATCAAGGCTGATGATTTGTTCGCGCACGGCAAACAGCACGAGGCCGGCCACATCGTAGATCTGCAAGCGCTTCATGACCTGCGAACGGTGGGTTTCGACGGTCTTGACGCTCAACCCCAGGCCGTTGGCGATCTCTCGAGTGGATTTTCCGCGAACGATCAACCGCAGGATTTCCAGCTGACGTGCCGTCAGGTTGTGCGAGTCGGCAGGTTCGGGCTGGTGTTTCTGGTTTCGGGTCAGTGCCTGGTTGATCACCGTGTGGGCAATGGCCGGGCTCAGATAGCGCTCGTTGTTGCGCAAGGCCTCCAGCGCGTGTTCGAGTTCGGTCGCCGTGGTGTCCTTGAGCAGGTAGCCATGGGCTCCGGACTCCAGCGCCTGCATGATCAGGGTCGGGTCGGTGTGCATCGAGAGGATCAGCACCTTGCTCTGCGGGCGCACCCGCTTGAGCTGTTGCAAGGCTTCGAGGCCGCCGGTCTGGCGCATCGAAATATCCAGCAGGACAATATCCGGGGACAGATGCCCGACCATTTCGAGCAGCTGCGAGCCGTCACTGGCCTCACCGATGACGGCATAGCCGGGCAGATCCATTACCAGGGCGCGCACGCCAGCCCTGATCAGCGAGTGGTCATCCACCAGTAGTAAATTACAAGTCAATGCATAACCTTATTCGAACTGGCCCGTTCGAGCGCGCGGGGCGCCCAGGGGAAAAGAGCTTCGATTTGAGTGCCTTTACCCGGCTCGCTGGTCACGGTCAGTGTGCCGCCCAGTTGATCGATCCGTTCCGACATCCCGGCCATACCGCGCTGCCCTTCACGACCAGGGTCGGTTGCGGGGGCGAAGCCCTGACCATCGTCGCTGATCTGCAACTTCAGGCCTTGGGGCAGGCGCTGCAGGCACACTAGCAGGTTCTTGGCCTGGGCATGTCGCAGGATGTTGGTGACCGCTTCCTGGGTAATGCGGAAAGCTGCCACGGCCATTTCCTCCGGTATGCCGGTCAGGCGCTGCTGGCATTCCAGGCTCCAGTGCACCGGGGTGTTGGCCAAAGTCTTGAGCAGGTGCGCCCGCAGACTGGCTTCCAGCCCAAGGCTGGTCAACTGCCGGGGATTGAGAATGGCGGATACGTCACGAACTTTGGCCAGGGTTTCTTCCAGCGTGTCGCAGAGGACCGTGCATTGTCCCTGGAGCTCTTCGGGCATCCGGCGTTTGAGCCAGTCACTTTGCAGTTTGGCGGCGGTCAGCAATTGACCGATGTCGTCATGCAGTTCGCGGCTAAGCCGGTGACGTTCGTTTTCCTGGACCTGCAACAGCCGGTCGGCCAGTTCCTGGGGCTGGAATTTGATCGATTTGCGCGAGAGGCAGTACTGCGCGACAACACTGGTCAGTGCCGCAATGTTGAGCACCAGCAATGACAGGGGCAACGGGATGGACAAGCCATAGACCAGTAGACTGCCGAGGGTCGAGCAGGCGCATAGCGACAGCGTAAATGAGCGTGCATTTTCCCGGGAGGGTGGCCACTTGGCGATTGACTTGAGGCTGGCGTGCATAGCGGATGGAGCCAATGGATGTTCGCTGCGGGCTGACCGGTCATGCTGGCTGACAGGCCCCTGTTTTTTATGTGGAGCGCCGACGAGCTCAGCTCCGAACTGCAATGAGCTGTGTCCGGCTGCATTCACACTGCCATTAATTGGCGTCAACTAACAGGCGGCATGGTAGCACTTAAGATACCGTTGGTCGCGTCCGTATATAGGTGGTCATTTGCGACATGTGCGCACTCAAGTTACAGCGCGGAATTGATAACCAGAACACGCCATATGGCATGTTTTGGCAAGTTCAGGCCTGTCGCTCCGAATAGGATACGAGGGTGAAAGGCCTGGCGTTGACCGGTGGTTGAAACCGGCTTTGCCCGACCTGAAAGGCAAAGGCTTCGATCAGGGTGACCTGCTCGCTGTCGTCGAGGCTGAGCTGTCCGGTGGTCTGGTCGATGAGTTCGAGTTGCCAGGCAATCAGGGTCAGGCAGTCTTTCAGGGCACTGAGCGCCTCGTCGTGCAGGCTCATGGTGTTCTGTGCATGATTGAGCAGGCCATGAATATGCAGAGAGAATTCAGACACGGCCGCCAACGCCAGGGTATCGGCCTTGTTGGCCAGCTTGAGCAATGTGCTGAGCATGCAGTCGATGGCGTCCTTGTCATTGCTGATCAGCTGCAGATGACTCAGGCATTCCTCGGTTTTAGCCAGGAGTTTTTCAGCCTCGACAAGAAACTCCGGGAGCCGCTGAGCCCACTCTTTACGGTCGTTCGGCATACTTATCTCCACAACGTCATGTCAAATGAGGGGATATCGTGTGTGTCGACGAGGGCGGTCGGAACCCCGGCATTGCCGAGTCGTCGGGTGAACGAACTGCGACTGGCCCGCAAGCAGGCTGGGGAACACGAGAAGGTGGTTGGCCACTGGCTTGCGATCGCACACAAAAGCCTGACTCCGTTCATGCAATGAGAATGGCGTCACATTAATGGCTATTGGATATTGCGAATATCAGGTTGCACCTGATTGTTGATAGGGGAATCCCTTACGCAGGGGAACCTTTCGCGAGAACCAGGGTCGCGTGGCGAAGAAGTGCGGCAAATGTAATCACAGCGTCAGTAAAGCATGATGTTAATGTGACATCAATGGCCGGGCGTGGCATTTTAGAGAGGGTCAAGCTTCGGCAACAACAGCCGATAACCTTCCTTAAGTGAATTCATCCGAACAAGACCTGGAGTCATTGATGGCCGGCATTCTCGACACGGTAGACCAACGCACGCAACTGGTGGGTGAGAATCGCCTGGAAATTCTCATGTTCCGGCTCGCCGGACGGCAATTGTTCGCGATCAACGTCTTTAAAGTACAGGAAGTCCTGCAGCTGCCAAAGTTGACGCTGATGCCGCAGCGCCATCCTTTTGTGTGCGGCGTGGTCAACCTGCGTGGCCAGACCCTGCCGGTGATCGACCTGTCCCAGGCCATTGGCATGCGTCCGTTGGTGCCGGGGCCTGGCAGCACGATTATCGTCACCGAATATAACCGTTCGGTTCAGGCCTTCCTGGTCGGCGGGGTGGACCGGATCGTCAACATGAACTGGGAAGCCATCCTGCCGCCCCCAAGCAGCGCCGGCCGCCAGCACTACCTGACAGCCATCAGCAAGGTCGATGACCAACTGGTGGAAATCATCGACGTCGAAAAGGTCCTGGCCGAAATCGTCCCGTACAACGCCAAGGTCTCCCGCGACAAGCTCGAAGATCCGGTGCTGGAACGTGCCCGTGGCCGTGAGGTGCTGCTGGTGGATGACTCAAACGTGGCCTTGACGCAATTGCGCGATACCCTGGGACAGTTGGGCGTGAAGATGCACATCGCCAGTGACGGGTTGAAGGCCTTGAACATGCTCAAGGCCTGGGCCGATACCGGCGTGGACATGACCGAAAAACTGCTGATGGTCTTCACCGATGCGGAAATGCCGGAAATGGATGGCTATCGCCTGACCACCGAGATCCGCAACGATCCGCGCCTGCGCGGCTTGTACGTGGTGCTGCACACCTCGCTGTCCGGCAGCTTCAACGACTCGATGGTGAAAAAGGTCGGCTGCGACAATTTCCTCTCCAAATTCCAGCCGGACAAACTCGTCGATGTGGTGCGCCAGCGCCTGATGCTCGACGAAGTAACGGCCTGAATAAAACAGCGGACATACTGTGGGAGCGAGCCTGCTCGCGAAGGCGGTGTGACATTTGGCCTCAATGTCGACTGATACGCACTCATCGTCGGAACGCCGCCCGGACCAAGCTCGCTCCCACAGGGATGGCGGTAAGCGATTGTCAGCCTTTGATTCGGTGATCAAGCTCGTATAGGGTGGCGTTTTTACCTGACAGGGAGCTGGCCATGTTGCGTCTGAGCGCGCTGTATCGTTATCCGTTGAAGTCCGCCAAGGCCGAGACCTTGCAAGCGATCGGCCTCGATAAACTCGGACTGGACGGCGATCGCCGCTGGATGCTGGTGGACGAGGCCAGTGGGCGCTTCCTGACCCAGCGCGCGGTGGCGCAGATGAGCCAGTTGTCGGCGCTGTGGAATGCCGAGGGTGGCTTGACCCTCAGCGCGCCCGGCCATTCGCCGATCGATATTGCCATGCCTGGTAACGATGCAGAGTTGCGTGGCGTGACGATCTGGCGCGATACCTTGCGAGTCCCTGATGCGGGCGATGAAGCGGGGGCCTGGGTCAGCCGGTTCATCGGCAAACCGACACGCCTGGTGCAAGTGCCGCTGGATCGGGCGCGGATGACGGAGGCCGGCTTCGGCAAGGATGACGACCAGGTGGCCTTCGCCGATGGCTATCCGCTGTTGCTGATTGGCCAGGCCTCTCTCGAGGACTTGTCGCAACGGGTCGGGCGCCCGTTGGAGATGCTGCGTTTCCGGCCGAACCTGGTGATCGAAGGCAGTGCAGCGTTCGCCGAGGATGGCTGGAAGCGTATCCGTATCGGCGAGGCCGAGTTTCGCGTGGTCAAGTCCTGTTCGCGCTGCATCCTGACTACCATCGACCCGCAGACCGGGGAGCGCAGCGAAGATCGCGAACCCTTGGCCACCTTGCAGAAATACCGTGCCCAGGCGGACGGCGCAATGTTCGGCCAGAACCTGGTCAACGACGGCAACGGTCGACTCGAAGTCGGCATGCCGGTGGAGATCCTTGAGTAACTTTGCGCAGAATAAAAAAATGCCCGTGTCGAAAAACACGGGCATTTTTTATGGCAGTGAAGCCCGACAGGTTTAGCCGCGGTATTCGCACAGGTAAGCGGTGTCGACGGCGACTTTCAGCTGGAACTTGCTGTTGGCCGGCACGTTGAACTGGCTGCCGGCGGCGAAGGTTTCCCAGTCGCTGCTGTCTGGCAGCATGACGGTCAATGCGCCGCTGACCACGTGCATGATTTCACGCTGGCTGGTGCCGAATTCGTACTCGCCCGGAGCCATGACGCCGATGGTCGCTGGACCTTCTGCGGTGCCAAAGGCGATCGACTTGACGGTGCCGTCGAAGTACTCGTTGACTTTAAACATGGGCGATTCCTCGAAAAGGGCTAAAAAGGGCCGGCCAGTATGCACAAGGCCCCGGGAGTCGTCACCTGTCTAAAGCGGAAGAACCAGCGGCAGCAGGCGTGCGGTATTGCGCGCATCTTCCAGCGCCCGGTGTTGTTGGCCGTTGAACTGCAAGCCGGCCAGTTGCAACGCGCCGTTTAATCCCAGCGGGCGTTCCAGTCGTCTGGCCTTGGCAAAGCGCTGTTTGAGGTTCATGTGCGGTACGTTGGCCAGCATGCTGGCGAGTCCCAGTTGCTGCCAATCCTGAAGCAGTTGTTTGCGGTCGTAATCGCCCCAACTGGCCCAGCCCTCAAGTCGCGTATGGTGTTGGCCGAGCCAGCGTTCAAACGCCGGCCAGACTTCGCCCAGCGGTTGCGCGGTATCGATGTTGGCTTGGGTGATGCGCGTCAGCTCGCGGCAAAACGGCGTCAGCAACGGCCGCCGCACAGGGCGGACGAAGCGCTGGAAGTGGTCCAGCTCGCGTCCCTTGCGGTCCACCAGAGTGGCGCCGATTTCTATGATTTCCATATCCGTTACGGGCCAACCCCCTTCATCGGTGGTGGCCTCCAGATCAATGACCAGCCAATGAGGCATTGCAGGGTTCCTGGTATCCGCGTCCTGTAGGGTTTGAGCGTAGCCAAACCCGGCAGTTCCGCCTAGCGCCTTATTCGACCTCCAACAGAATCTGCCGGTTTTTCACCTGATCCCCGACTTTGACCTGCAAGCGTTTGAGAACACCGTCGATGCCCGATTTCAATGGGTGCTCCATTTTCATCGCCTCCAGTACGACCAGCAGTTGGCCCTTGGTCACCTTGCTGCCTTCGTTGACCAGGACGTCGACAATCGCCCCGTCCATCGGCGCCTTGAGGGTACCGGAGCTGACACTGGCCTGACCGGTAACCTGCGTCTGAGTGCGATCCACGAACTGCAGGCTGCCTGGCCGGGTAAACAGCCAGAGACGCCCGGCCTCCAGACGATAGGCGTGGCGTTGGCGAACGCCTTCGATTTCCAGGGTGGCCCAGCGTCCGTCGCTGTGGATGATCTTCAGTTCGAAGCTGCGCTCGGCGACCTGAATGCGCAACGGCTGGCCCGGGATCGCCTGCAACGCTACCGGCCAGTCCTGATCCTCAAGGCCGATGCGATAGTGCAGCGGCACGCTGGCATTGTTGCGCCAACCGCCAAGCGGTGCCGGGTGAGCCTGTGCCGCCGCCTGATAAAACAGGGCGGCGACGATGGCCAAGTGGTGCGCAGCTGGGGTTTTGCGATGCAGGCAGGGGTGGTCGGCGAAGTGCTGCGCGATGAACCCGGTACTGAAATCTCCGCTGGCGAACTGCGGGTGTTCCAGCAGGCTGGCAAGCAGGCGTTGATTGCTTTGCAGCCCCAGCAGCACGCTGTCTTGTACGGCCCGCAGCAATTTGCGCCGGGCTTCTTCGCGGGTGGCACCGTGGGCGATGAGTTTGCCGAGCATCGGGTCGTAGAAGGGACTGATGAGCTGGCCTTCGATCAGGCCGTGATCAATTCGCACGCCGTCCTGCAATGCCGGTTCCCAGGCCACGATGCGCCCGGTTTGCGGCAGGAAACCCTGGGCCGGGTCTTCGGCGTACAGGCGTACTTCCATGGCGTGGCCTGTGAGTTGCACCTGTTCCTGGCGCAAGGGCAATGGTTGCCCCTCGGCGATGTTCAGTTGCCAGGCCACCAGGTCCAGCCCGGTGATCAGTTCGGTCACCGGGTGTTCCACTTGCAGTCGGGTGTTCATCTCCAGGAAATAGAACTGCCCGCGCGCATCCAGCAAAAACTCCACGGTGCCCGCGCCGACGTAGTTCACCGCGCGCCCGGCCTTGAGCGCCACTTCGCCCATGGCCTGGCGCAACTCAGCGGTCATCACCGGGCAGGGCGCTTCCTCGATGACTTTCTGATGCCGGCGCTGCACCGAGCAATCGCGTTCGCCGAGGTAAATCAGGTTGCCATGCCGGTCACCGAACAGCTGGATCTCGACGTGACGGGGTTCGACCAGTGCCTGTTCTAGAATCAGTTCGCCGTTGCCAAAACCGTTCAAGGCTTCGGAGCGCGCGGTGCGAATCTGTTCCAGCAAGTCGCGGGCGTCATGCACCAGGCGCATGCCGCGTCCACCGCCGCCAGCGCTGGCCTTGATCATCAACGGATAGCCGATGCGCTCGGCTTCGCGGCTCAGGGTGGCGTCGTCCTGTTCGGTGCCCTGATAGCCGTTGATGCACGGTACACCGGCGTCGATCATGGCGATTTTCGACAGGCGCTTGCTGCCCATCAGTTCGATGGCCTCGGGGCTGGGGCCGATGAAGGTGAAACCGGCGTCCCGGCAGGCAAGGGCAAACCCGGCGTTTTCCGAGAGGAAACCGTAGCCCGGATGGATCGCATCCGCGCCCGTGCGCCGCGCTGCGTCGAGAATGGCCGGGATATTCAGGTAAGACTGTTGCACCGGGGCCGGGCCGATATTGACCGCCTCGTCGGCCATCCGCACGTGCAGCGCATCGGCGTCGGCGTCGCTGAACACGGCGACGGTGCGATAGCCCAGTGCCTGGGCCGTGCGCTGGATGCGGCAGGCGATTTCACCGCGGTTGGCGATGAGGATTTTTTTGAGTCCGGGCATAGGGGTGTCTCTCAAATTGTGCGGTGAAAGTGCTGGCCTCTTCGCGAGCAGGCTCGCTCCCACAGGGGAATGCATTGCAAATGTGGGAGCGAGCTTGCTCGCGATGCTTTTCAGGAGGCCCACCCCGGTTTGCGTTTTTGCACGAAGGCCATCGTTCCCTCGACACCTTCGGCTCCGGTCACCGCTTCGCTGAACCATTCGGCAGCCTGATCAAGCAGCGCATCCGAGGGCTGTCCCGCACTGGCCAGCAAGAGTTTTTTGGTCGCCGCATTCGCCCCTGGCGCACAACACAGCACATGGGCCAACACCTCATCGAGACGTTCGGCCAGGGCCTGCGGATCATGCTCGACAAAATGCACCAGCCCCATGCGCCGCGCCTGGGTACCGTCGAAACGCGCCGCCGTCAGGGCCAGGCGCCGGGCCTGGGTCAAGCCGATGCGCTGCACCACGAACGGCGCGATCTGCGCTGGCAACAGGCCGAGGCTGGTTTCCGGCAGGCCGAATTGCGCCTGGTGATCGGCCAGGGCGATATCGCTGACGCAGGCCAGGCCGAGACCGCCGCCGAGTACCGCGCCTTGCAGCACCGTGATCACCACTTGAGGTGCGTGTTGCACCTCTTGCAATAGGGCGCCGAATACCCGGTTCAGGTCCTTGTGCGCGGTCGAACCTTGAGCGCGGGCATTGGCCATGTCCTTGATGTCGCCGCCGGCACAGAAGTGCCCGCCGACGCCGCCGATCACCAGGGCGCGAACTCCGGGTTTATCGCCTACCGCGGCCAGCACCGAGCGCAACTCGGCGACCATCTGCAAGCTCATCGCATTGCGGCATTCCGGGCGGTTGAGGGTGATGTGCAACACGCCGTTGTGCAGTTCCAGCAGCAAGGTCTGGCAAACCGGCAGGTTGTTCATTTCTTCTTCCCCGGCAGAATGCCCATGAGTTTGCAGATGATCCCCAGCATGATTTCGTCGGCGCCGCCGCCGATCGACACCAGCCGTACATCGCGGTAAGCCCGGGCCACCGGGTTGTCCCACATGAAGCCCATGCCACCCCAGTATTGCAGGCAACTGTCACTGACTTCGCGGCCCAGTCGCCCGGCCTTGAGCTTGGCCATGGAGGCCAGGCGCGTGACGTCCTGGCCTTTGATGTACTGCTCGGTGGCCTGATAGACCAGCGCCCGCAGGCATTCGATTTCGGTTTGCAGTTCAGCCAGGCGAAAGTGGATCACCTGATTGTCGATCAGCGCGTTGCCGAAGGTTTTGCGCTCCTTGCAGTATTCGATGGTGCTGTCGACGCAGTACTCCAGACCCTTGATCATGTTGGCCGCGCCGAACAGGCGTTCCTCCTGGAACTGCAGCATCTGCATCATGAACCCCGCGCCTTCATGACCGATGCGGTTGCGCTGCGGTACGCGCACGTTGTCGAAAAACACCTGGGCGGTTTCCGAACTGCGCATGCCGAGCTTGTCCAGATGCGAACTCAAGCTGATGCCCGGCGTGTTCATCGGCACCATGATCAGCGACTTGTTGATGTGCGGCTTGTCGTCTGAGGTGTTGGCCAGCAGGCAGATGAAGTCGGCGCTCGGCGAGTTGGTGATCCACATCTTGCTGCCGTTGATCACGTAGTCGTCGCCGTCCTTGCGCGCCGTGGTTTTCAGCCCGGCGACGTCGGAGCCGGCGCCGACTTCGGAGACACCGATGCAGCCGACCTGCTCGCCGCTGATGGCCGGGCGCAGGAATTCCTCGCGCAGTTCATCGGAGCCGAACCGTGCGAGTGCAGGTGTGCACATGTCGGTCTGCACGCCGATGGACATCGGAATGCCGCCGCAATGGATGGTGCCGAACTCTTCGGCGGCGACGATCGAATAGCTGTAGTCGAGCCCCATGCCGCCGAATTTTTCCGGTTTGGAAATGCCCAGCAAACCGAGATCGCCGGCCTTGCGGAAGATCTCGTGGATGGGGAAGCGCCCGGCCTTTTCCCATTCCTCGACGTGGGGGTTGATCTCATGCTCGACGAACTGGCGAACGGTGCGGCGCAGTGCTTCGTGTTCCTGGGTGAAGATCATTTTTATTGTTCTCCTGTTAGTCGGCTTAGAGCCGCGCCACACCAAAGCTGTTGGTTTGCAGAGGCCGCCTTTCGGCCTCGTGACAGATATCCAGCAAGTAACCCAGCAACGTCCGGGTATCGCGCGGGTCGATCAAACCGTCGTCCCACAGATTGGCGCTGCCGTAGAGCGCCGTGGACTGGCTGTCGAGTTTCTGCGCGGTGACTTGTTCGAGCATGTCGAGCATTTTCGGATCGGGCACCAGGCCATCCTTGGCCTGTTTGGCCTCGGTGACGATGCGCAGCACTTTGCCCGCTTGCGCGCCGCCCATCACGGCGGTGCGGCTGTTGGGCCAGGCGAAGATGAAGCGTGGGTCCAGGCCGCGCCCGCACATTGCATAGTTGCCGGCACCATAGGAGCCACCGACGACGATGGTCAGTTTCGGCACCCGGGCGTTGGCCACCGCCTGAATCATCTTCGCGCCGTGCTTGATCACGCCTTGCTGTTCCGATTCGGTGCCGACCATGAATCCGGTGGTGTTGTGGAAAAACAGCAGCGGCGTCTGGCTCTGGTCGCACAGCTGGATGAACTGCGCGGCCTTGCTCGCGCCCTTTGGCGTGATCGGGCCGTTGTTGCCGATGAAACCACAGGCGCGGCCCTGAACTTTCAGATGACCGCACACCGTCTGCTGATCGAACTCGCCCTTGAATTCAAGAAAGTTCGAAGCGTCGGCGAGGCGGGCGATGATTTCGCGCACGTCGTAGGGCTTTTTCGGATCATCCGGGATCAGCCCCAGCAGTTCATCGATGGGGTAGAGCGGTTCCTTCCAGCGACGTTCGGGTAGTGGGGGCAACTGCTCGTTCCATGGCAACAGGCTGACGATCTCGCGTACCTGACGCACGCCGTCGGCGTCGTTTTCAGCCAGGTATTCGGCGGTGCCGGCGGTTTGTGCGTGCATCTCGGCGCCGCCCAGCTCTTCATCGGTGGCGACTTCGCCGGTGGCGGCCTTGAGCAGTGGGGGACCTGCGAGAAACAGCTTGGCCTTGCCGCGTACCACCACCACGTAATCCGACAGTCCCGGCTGATACGCGCCGCCCGCCGTGGCCGAACCGTGCACCACGGTGACCTGCGGCAAACCCATGGCCGACATCCGCGCCTGATTGGCAAAGCTGCGTGCGCCTTCGACGAAAATCTCCGCCGCGTAATTGAGGTTGGCGCCGCCGCTTTCGGCGAGGGTGATCACCGGCAGTTTGTTTTCCATGGCGATCTGTTGCAGGCGCAGGGATTTCTTCAATCCGCTGGGAGAGATGGTTCCGCCCCTGATCGCGCTGTTGTTCGCCACCACCAGCACGCGCACGCCGGACACGTAGCCGATGCCGGCGATCAAGCCGCCACCGGCGCAGCTGCCGTCCTTGTCGTCGTGCAGCTTGTAGCCGGCCAGGCTCGCCAGTTCGAGAAACGGCGCACCGGGGTCCAGCAGCAGATTGAGGCGTTCCCGGGGCAGTAACTGGCCGCGTTTTTCGAACTTCGACCTGGCTTCGTCAGCCTTGTTCAGCAGGTTCTGTTCGAGCACGCGAACTTGCTCGATGGCGCTCAGCATCACCGCACGGTTCTGGGCGAACGACTCGCTGTGGGGATCGAGTAACGATTGAATCACCGGCATGGGTTATTCCTTGTCCTTCAATACGTCGGGTATGTAGGCGCGGTGGAAACCGTTGTACGACTCGCTGTTGGTCGCCTTGTGGATCGGCCAGGCGCGGCCGCCGAGGCTGGCGGCGCCGTCGATGCGCAAGGTGCTGCCGCTGACGAACGCCGCTGCCGGGCTGAGGAGGAAAACTATCGCCGCGCTGACTTCCGATTCGGTGCCGATACGCTTGAGCGGCACATGTTCGCGCAGGGTCGGGATCACGGCCTTGAAGGCGCCTTCGTAGGTGTCCATGCCGCTGGAGGCAATCCACCCCGGCGCCACGGCGTTGACCCGCACCCCGGCATGACCCCATTCGTACGCGGCGGTCTTGGTGAGGTTGTCCATGCCCGAACGTGCTGCGCCGGAGTGCCCCATGCCCGGCATGCCGCCCCACATGTCGGCGAGCATATTGACGATGGCCCCGCCGTGCTTGCTCATGGACTGGTTGAACACTTCCCGGGCCATCAGGAAACCGCCCACCAGATTGGTGCGCATCACGGTTTCGAAACCCTTCTGATTGATCGAGGCCAGGGGCGACGGGTACTGCCCGCCCGCGTTATTGACCAGGCCATGAATGGGGCCATGCTTGCGGATCAATTCGCTGACCAGATGCTGCACCAATTCTTCCTCGCGGATATCGCAAACCGCCCAGTCGGCCTTGCCGCCGTCGTCGGTGATCTCCGCCGCAACGGTTTTCAGCTTGTCGGCCTTGCGCCCGACCAGCAGCACATGGGCGCCGAGGGCCGCCAGTTCGTGGGCGGTGCAGCGGCCGATGCCACTGCCGCCACCGGTGACGATGATGTTTTGGCCGGCAAACAAATCGGCTTTGAAAATCGAATCGTAGGCCATGGCGGCAATCCTCTAGTTGAACTGGTCGGCGATGCGCTGCGGCACCGGGATCTGGATTTCCAGCAGTTGCTGGGCGAAGGCCTTGCCTTGCGGATCGATGCGCAGGCTGGCGACACCGCCGCCGCCGAGGGCGTTTTCCAGCAGGAAATTCAGGCTGTGGCTGGCGGGCAAGTACCAGCGCTCGACTCGCCCGTGGACTGGATCGAGGACGTGGCCCATCCAGTCGACGATCACTTCCGGGGTCAAGGCTTCTGCGATCCACGGCAGGAACTCGGGTTCGCGGGCCATGACGCCGATGTTGCTGTGGTTGCCCTTGTCGCCCGAGCGGGCGACCGCCAGTTTGACCAGGGCCACGCTGGCGTCGGCCAGGCCAACCGGTTTCGGTGGTGCGATCGGGGTTGGCAGGGCCAGCGGGTCGAGCACATCCAGGGCGGGCAGGGCACACGAGCGGCGCTGGCCGATGAAATCAATGTCCAGCGTGCAGGCGGTTTTGTCGATCAGGAACGAGAACAGCCGGATCAGCGGATACACGGTCGGCCGGCCACCGACAATGCCGGTCAACCCCGGCGCCATGCCGGTGGCGGCCTGGGCGATTTCCCGGGAGAACACGATCAACGCCTGCTTGTCCGGATGGCGCACCGCGAGTTTGATCACCACTTCGCGGCTGTCCTGACGCTGGCCGTGGGGGCCGTAGGTGGCCTCGCTGCCCAGCAACTCGATATTCACGTCGCTGTACGGCGCCCAGCCGCACTGGCGGAACATTTCCGAGGTCTTGTTGATGATCGCATCAGCAACCCGCCGCGCCTTGTCGACGGCATCGATGCCGGCGATCAGGCAACTGGCGGTGCAGCGGAAACCATCGGGGTACGTGGCGCTGACCTTGTATTGCGCGGTCGGCGGCAAGCCTTTGGCACCGTGTACCTGCACCGCATTCCTGCCTTGTTGCAGCAGTTTGACCTGAGTGAAATCGCACACCACGTCGGGCAGCAGATACGCCCGCGGGTCGCCGATTTCATACAGCATCTGTTCGCCCACTGTCAGCGGCGTGACCAGCCCGCCGGTCCCTTCGGGTTTGCTGACGATGAACTGGCTGTCGGCGCTGACTTCGACGATGGGAAAACCGATGTGTTCGTAGTCGGGCACGTCGCGCCAGTCGGTAAAGTTGCCGCCCGTGCACTGGGCGCCGCATTCGATGATGTGCCCGGCCAATGCCGCCTGGGCGAGCTTGTCGTAGTCGTGCCACGACCAGCCGAACTCGTGCACCAGCGCGGCGCTGACCACCGCACTGTCGACCACGCGCCCGGTGATCACGATGTCCGCCCCCAGGCGCAGGGCTTCGACAATGCCGGGTGCGCCGAGGTAGGCGTTGGTCGAGACACACATCGATGGCAGGGGCGCGCCACTGAACATTTCATGAATGCGCAGGTTGCGCAGCTGTTTGAATTGCGGTTGCAGGTCGTCACCCAGCAACACGGCGATCTTCAGCGCCACCCCGGCCTTGTCGCAGGCCGCTTGCAGGGCGGCGGCGCAGGCTTGGGGATTGACCCCGCCGGCATTACTGATGACCCGAATGTTTTGCTGCGCAAGCTGCGGCAGCAAGGGCGCGAGCACTTCGATGAAGTCGCCCGCATAGCCGGCCTGGGGATCTTTCATCCGCGCGCCGGCCATGATCGACAGGGTGATTTCGGCCAGGTAATCGAAGACCAGATAGTCCAGATGCCCGTGTTCCACCAGCTGCGCGGCAGCGGTCGAGGTATCGCCCCAGAAGGCGCTGGCGCAACCGATGCGAATTGTTTTAGGCGCAGTCCATTCCATAACTACCTCCAACCGAAGTGCATCGACATTACCAAGCAAGCGCTTGGTTTGTAAATGACTTGATTATCTTCTGCCCAAGCGCTTGCTTGGTTGCACCCATACGCTTAAATTGCCCGCGCAACCCCGCTGTTTTCGGGGGGATCGGCGTTATTGATTGAACGACTGTAGGAGAGAACGGGTGGACGAGCAAAAAGCCCTGAGGGTGATGCGCCAATTGGTCGACGACGGCCAACTGACCGACCCGGACAGCGCCCGTGGCAAGCTGCTGCAAGTGGCGGCCCACCTGTTCCGCAATAAAGGCTATGAACGCACGACCGTGCGCGACCTGGCCGGCGCCGTGGGCATTCAGTCCGGAAGCATTTTTCATCACTTCAAGAGCAAGGACGAAATCCTGCGGGCGGTGATGGAGGAGACCATTCTCTACAACACCGCGTTGATGCGAGCGGCCATCGCCGAGGCCGGCAGTGTGCGCGAGCAAGTGCTGGCGCTGATCCGTTGTGAATTGCAGTCGATCATGGGCGGCAGCGGCGAGGCCATGGCCGTGCTGGTCTACGAATGGCGCTCGCTGTCCGAAGAGGGCCAGGCCAAGGTGCTGGCGCTGCGGGACATCTACGAAGACATCTGGCTGCAAGTGCTGGGCGAAGCCAAGAACGCCGGGTTTATCCGCGGCGATGTGTTCATCACCCGCCGCTTCCTGACCGGTGCATTGTCCTGGACCACCACCTGGTTTCGCGCCGGCGGCAGCATGAGCCTCGATCAGTTGGCCGATGAGGCGTTGATTCTGGTGCTGGAAGACCGGCAATAAGCTTGTATTGGCCTACATTAAACTGGCTAACTGGGCGAAACCGCCTAGCTTGAATGCATTGGTACCGTTTTATTGGGGAGTGGGGGCGTTTTCATGGGTTCACCAATTTGGTCAGCCTCGCGGCTTTTGCTGTCGATGTTTGCGGCGTCAGCGATGATGCCGTCCCAGGCTGCGCAACTGGTGCGCATTGGTGCCGCGCACTTTCCGCCTTACACCGTGCGCCCGGAATCCGGGGCCGATACCGGGTTGCTGCCGCAACTGGTCGAGGCCCTGAATGCCTCGCAAACTGACTACCAGTTTATCCTGGTGCCCACTTCCATTCCCCGGCGCTTCGGTGATTTCAAGCAGGGCCGGGTCGACATGGCCATCTTCGAAAATCCCGCCTGGGGTTGGGAAGATATCCCCCATACTGCCGTCGACATGGGCTTGGAGGACGCCGAGATTTTTGTCGCGCAACGCCTGCCCGATCGACAGCAAAGCTATTTTGCCGACCTGAAAGGCAAGCGCCTGGCACTGTTCAGTGGCTATCACTACGAGTTCGCCAACTTCAATGCCGACCCCCTGTACCTCGCGAAAAACTACAACGCCACGCTGACCTATTCCCATGACAGCAATCTGCTGATGGTATTGCGCGACCGGGCCGACATCGCCCTGGTCACGCGTTCGTACCTGAGCGACTACTTCCTGCGCAATGAAAAAGTCGCTGGCGAGTTGCTGGCGTCCCAGCGCGTCGACCAGGTCTATCACCACTACGCCATTCTGCGTCCGACCGCGCCCATCACTGGCGAAGCCTTCGGCAAGCTGTTGCAAGGCTTGCGGGACAATGGCCAGATGTTGAAGATTTTCGAACCGTACAAGATTGCGCTGGTGCCGGTCCAGCGCAACGCACCGGCGCCACAAGCCGCCAAATGATGGTCTTTGCCTAAATTTCCCGCCGTGGCTCACGTCACCTCGTTGAACTGTCGACGATTATCGTGAGCCCGACCCATGTCCGATCTGAATGAACTGACTGCCTTGTGTCTGCCGACAGGCAGTCGTCTTGCCGCTGATGAAACCGATTGCCGCCTGAGCCTCAGCCTGGAAGGGCAACCGTTGCCCGCCCTGCGGCTCAGTCGTGGCCCCGAGTTGCACGTGCAACTGGAGGAGCGTTTCAGGCGCCCCGAAGGGCAGGCATTGTGGGCGGCCTGTTATTGGCTGTTCGCTCGCGACCCCGACTGCCAGTGTCTTACCTGGCAACTGCAAGAGGTGCCGGACGAAGCCGTGTCCGGCGGTCTGCTGATTCCAACTCCCGTCAGTGGCCAGTATCGCTGCGAGCGCACCGTGTTCTGGCAGTTGCCGCAGCCGTGGCTGGGGCATTCCCTGACTGGCAGCTACCCGCAGCAAATGCTCATCACCGACGGCAAGCGTCATCCACGGCGGCCGGTCAAGCCTCGTGGTGAAGTGTATCGACGCTTCGATGCGCGGCTGGGTGCCCGGGTTTCCCTGCGCACGCTGGACATCGAGCAAGACCTGGCACGCTTCAACCGCTGGCAGAACAGCCCGCGAGTCGCCAGTTTCTGGCAGGAGGAGGGCAGCCTCGAACAGCATCGCCAATACCTGAGCAAACTCGAGGCCGACCCGCACACGCTGACGCTGATCGGTTGTTTCGACGATCAGCCCTTCGCTTATTTCGAAGCCTACTGGGCCAGGGAAGATCGCATCTCACCCTTCTACGAGGCCAGCAATTACGACCGTGGCATTCACATGCTGGTGGGGGAAGAAAATCACCGCGGTCCGCACAAGGTGGCGAGCTGGTTATCGGCGCTGGTGCATTACCTGTTTCTCGATGATCCGCGCACCCAGCGCGTGGTTGCCGAGCCCCGTGCCGATAACGCGAAGATGATCGGTTATATGCAGGAACAGCGCTTTCACTGCGAGAAAGAGTTCGACTTCCCGCACAAGCGCGCGGCCTTGATGGTGTTGGGGCGGGAGCGGTTTTTTGACCGCTGTACACTGGCTTGAGGCGTAAGGCTCACGATTTTTGGCGGTCTTGAGTGCCCCATCGCGAGCAGGCTCGCTCCCACATTTACCCTGTGCTCGCAGGACCCTGTGTGCGAGCCTGCTCGCGATGGAGGCGCTGAAAAATCGGATCTTATTGGCGAGCAGCCATATCGCCCCGGTTGCCCGACACCTTGCGGCAGTGCACCAGCGCATCACGGATCATGAAGTTCACCAGGGTCGGCGAGACGCCGAGTTCCTTGGCGATGTCCTTTTGCGGTACGCCGTGCAGGCGATACATCTCGAAGGCGTAGCGGGTGCGGCTCGGCAACTCGGTCAACGCATCGGCAATGTGCTCCAGCGTCGAAAAATTGATGTGCGAGGTTTCCGGCGACGCACCCTGAATCACCACATTCAGCCCTTCCTCTTCAGGACCGGAATACTTCTGCTCCAGCGCCTGCTTGCGGTAGTGGTCGATCGCCAGGTTGCGCACGATCTGGAACAGGTAGCTGAGCTGAGCCTTGATCGAACTGGTGATGGGCGGGGCCGATTGCAGCCGGAAGAATGCGTCCTGCACAACATCTTCGGCACGTGAGCGGCAACCGGTAATTCGGGCTGCGATCTTCACCAGAATCAGTCGATTGTCGACGAATGCCTGAAGTAGCGGTGTATCGCACCTGCTTGTGGATACTGGTTCCATCATGGAAATCACCCTGCTGCCAAAAGGTTAGTGGGACGGCGAAAAACCGGGGGGCGTCCTACACATCGAGCGACAAATTAGGCTTAATGATAATGATTGTCAAATGAGAAAAAGAATTAATGCGCTGCAGCGATGCAGAGTGAGAACTGCGACACGCTGACTCACTTCACACCTCTTTGTGTTCCAGCCTGGCGACTAATTATCTCCAGACGTCATCCGTTCTCATTGGTGAATGCAACAGCGCAATCCTCATACCCCCTGTAGGAGCGAGCTTGCTCGCGATGGGCTCACCGGCGCCGCGTTTATCCAATGGCAACGCGTCATCGTTAACGTCCATCGCGAGCAAGCTCGCTCCTACAGCCGAAATCAGGCAGGAAACCTCATGACCGACGCGTTCGAACTCCCCAGCACAATGGTCCAAGCCCTTCAGCGCCGCGCGGCCCTGACGCCGGATCGGGTGGCCCTGCGCTTTCTCGCCGAGACCCCGGACCAGGCTGTGGTGCTCAGCTATCGCGAACTTGACCTGCGGGCGCGGACGATTGCCGGAGCGTTGCAGGCGCAGGCGGATGTCGGCGACCGCGCGGTGTTGCTGTTCCCCAGCGGCCCGGATTACGTCGCGGCATTCTTCGGTTGCCTGTACGCGGGCGTGATCGCGGTGCCGGCCTATCCGCCGGAGTCGGCACGGCGTCATCACCAGGAACGCCTGCTGTCGATCATCGGCGATGCCCAGCCGCGCTTGCTGCTGACCGGTGCCGGGTTACGCGATGGATTGCAGCAGATCGAAGGGGCGCCGCCGCTGCTGTGTGTCGATACCCTCGACGGTGCGCTGGCCGAACGCTGGGTCGCGGTGGACTTGCAGGACGATCACATCGCCTTCCTGCAATACACCTCCGGTTCCACCGCGCTGCCCAAAGGTGTGCAAGTCAGCCACGGCAATCTGGTGGCCAACGAGTTGCTGATTCGCCACGGTTTCGGCATTGACCTGAACCCCGACGACGTCATCGTCAGCTGGCTGCCGCTGTACCACGACATGGGCCTGATCGGCGGCCTGTTGCAGCCGATTTTCAGCGGCGTGCCTTGCGTGTTGATGTCCCCGGCGTACTTCCTCGGCCGGCCGTTGCGCTGGCTGGAGGCGATCAGTGAATACGGCGGCACCATCAGCGGCGGGCCGGATTTCGCCTATCGCTTGTGCAGTGAGCGAGTCAGCGAGTCGGCCCTGGAGCGGCTCGACCTGAGTGGCTGGCGCGTGGCGTATTCCGGTTCCGAGCCGATTCGCCTCGACACCCTGGAGCGCTTCGCCGGGAAGTTCGCGACCTGCGGCTTCACCGCGGACAGTTTCATGGCCTCCTACGGTCTGGCCGAAGCCACCTTGTTCGTGGCCGGCACAGCGCGCGGCCAAGGCATCGGCAACCTGCGGGTAGACGGTCAGGCCCTGGCGCAGAACCGTGTCGAAGCGGGCGAGGGCAGCCCGATCATGAGTTGCGGTATCAGCCAACCGGCGCACGCGGTACTGATCATCGACCCGGTCTTGCTCAGCGAACAGGCCGACAACGTTGTCGGCGAAGTCTGGGCCAGCGGGCCGAGCATCGCCTCAGGCTACTGGCGCAACCCCGAGGCGTCGACCAAGACCTTTGTCCGGCACGCCGGGCAGACCTGGCTGCGCACCGGGGACCTGGGTTTCCTGCGCAACGGCGAGCTGTTCATCACCGGGCGCCTGAAGGACATGCTGATCGTGCGCGGGCACAACTTGTACCCGCAGGACATCGAGCAGACCGTCGAGCGCGAAGTGGAAGTGGTGCGCAAAGGCCGGGTTGCCGCCTTCGCCGTCACGGTTGACGGTCAGGAAGGCATCGGCATCGCTGCCGAAATCAGCCGTAGCGTGCAGAAAATCCTGCCGCCCGAATCCTTGATAAAAGCCATTCGCCAAGCTGTTGCCGAGGCGTATCAGCAAGCACCGAGCGTGGTGGTGTTGCTCAATCCGGGCGCGCTGCCCAAGACCTCCAGCGGTAAATTGCAGCGCTCGGCGTGTCGCAATCGTCTGGCTGACGGCAGTCTCGACAGCTACGCGATGTTCCCGTCGGCCGCCACCGAAAGTGCAGGCCAGATCGAGTCGGGCTCCGAGCTGCAAAGCTTGATCGGCCAGATCTGGTGTGAGCAGTTGCAGGTGGGGCAGGTGGGTGCCGACGATCATTTCTTCCTGCTCGGCGGCAACTCCATCGCGGCGACGCAAGTGGTGGCGCGCCTGCGTGAAGAGCTCGGTCTGGAGTTGAACCTGCGCCTGCTGTTTGAAGCCCCGACCCTCGGTGCATTCGCCGATGTCGTGGCCTGCCAGCAACAGGACGGTGGCCTGGCCCAGGGCGCGATCACGGCGTTGTCGCGCCAGCAACCGATGCCGCAATCCCTGGCACAAAACCGTCTGTGGATCACCTGGCAACTCGACCCGCACAGCAGCGCCTACAACATTCCCGGCGGCTTGCGCCTGCGCGGCGAACTGGATGAGGAGGCATTGCGCGCCAGTTTCCAGCAGTTGATCGAGCGTCACGAATCCCTGCGCACGCGATTCTTCGAGCGTGACGGCGTGGCGCTGCAACAGGTCGTTGCGGCTGCCGGGTTCAACCTGCAATTGATCGACATCAGCGACCTGCCGGCCGCCGAGCGTGAGGTCCGGGCGCGGCAGATCCGCGAGGACGAAGCGCGGACCCAATTCGATCTGGAGAAAGGCCCGCTGCTGTGGGTGACGCTGGTTCGCCTCGACGACGAAGACCATCAGTTGCTGGTGACGATGCACCACATCATCGCTGACGGCTGGTCGCTGAATGTGCTGATCGACGAGTTCTCTCGGTTGTACGCAGCGGCGACCCAAGGCCAGCAAGCGCTGCTGGCGCCATTGCCGACGCAGTACGCAGACTACGGCAGCTGGCAACGGCAATGGCTGGCGCAAGGGGAAGGCGAGCGGCAACTGGCCTATTGGAAGGATTACTTGAGTGATGAGCATCCGCCCCTGAGCCTGACCACCGATCATCCACGTTCTGCCCAACAACTGCACAGCGCCGCTCGCCACACCGTGCGTCTGGGCACAGCCCTGAGCGATGCGATTCGGCAGACCGCGCGGGCCCATGAATCGACTTCATTCATGCTGTTGCTGACTGTGTTCCAGACCTTGTTGCATCGCTATAGCGGCCAACGAGATATCCGCATCGGCGTGCCCAATGCCAACCGTCCGCGCCTGGAAACCCAGGGCCTGATCGGTTTCTTCATCAATACCCAGGTGCTGCGTGCCGAGGTGGACTCGCGCCTGCCATTCGTTGAGCTGCTGGCGCAGACCCGGCAAGCCGCATTGGGTGCGCAAGCCCATCAGGACCTGCCATTCGAGCAACTGCTGGAAGCCTTCCCGCAGGCTCGCGAGCAGGGCCTGTTCCAGGTCATGTTCAACCATCAGCAAAGGGACCTCAGCGCCTTGAAGCGCTTGCCGGGGCTGTTGGCTGAAGAGCTGCCGTGGCATAGCCGCGAAGCCAAGTTCGATTTGCAGTTGCACAGCGAAGAAGACCGCAACGGTCGCCTGACCGTGTCCTTCGACTACGCCAGCGAATTGTTCGAGGCCGCGACCATCGAGCGCCTGGCCGAGCATTTCAGTAACCTGCTGCGCGCTGTCTGCGAGCAACCGGACACCACCATTAGTGACCTGCCACTGTTGACGGCCGCCGAACACCTTCAGCAATCAGACTGGGCCACCGTACCCTGCGCAGCGGCCAGCCAATGGCTACCGGAATGGCTCAACGAGCAGGCACGCCAGACCCCGCAGCGCACCGCGATGATGTGGGACGGCGGCCAGATGGACTTCGCCGAGCTGCACACCCGGGCCAACCGTCTGGCGCATTATCTGCGCGACAAAGGCGTCGGCCCGGACGTCTGCGTGGCCATCGCCTGCGAGCGTTCGCCGCAACTGCTGATCGGCCTGCTGGCGATCATCAAGGCCGGTGGCGCCTACGTACCGCTGGATCCGGATTACCCCGCCGAGCGCCTGGCCTACATGCTCAGCGACAGCGGTGTTGAATTGCTGCTGACGCAAACCCGATTGCTTGAGCGCCTGCCAGCGACTGACGGCGTCAGCGTGATCGCCATGGATGCCCTGCATCTGGAGAACTGGCCGAGCCATGCGCCAGGGCTGCATCTGCACGGCGACAACCTCGCCTATGTGATTTACACCTCCGGTTCCACCGGCCAGCCCAAAGGCGTCGGCAACACCCACGCCGCGCTGGCCGAGCGCCTGCAATGGATGCAGAACACTTACCGCCTGAACGAAACCGATGTGCTGATGCAAAAGGCGCCGATCAGTTTCGACGTGTCGGTGTGGGAGTGCTTCTGGCCGCTGATCACTGGCGCGCGTTTGCTGATCGCCGGCCCCGGTGAACACCGCGATCCGCACCGCATCGCGCAGCTGGTGCAAGCCTACGGCGTGACCACGTTGCACTTCGTGCCGCCGCTGCTTTCGTTGTTCATCGACGAACCGCTCAGCGCTGAATGCACCAGCCTGCGCCGGCTGTTCTCCGGGGGCGAAGCCTTGCCGGCGGAGCTGCGCAACCGGGTGCTGATGCAACTGCCGACAGTGCAATTACACAACCGCTACGGCCCGACCGAAACCGCGATCAACGTCACCCACTGGCATTGCTCCAGCGCCGACGGCGAACGCTCGCCGATTGGCCGGCCACTGGGCAACGTGATCTGCCGCGTGCTCGACAGCGATTTGAATCCCGTGCCGGCCGGCGTGCCGGGTGAGCTGTGCATCAGCGGCGTTGGTTTAGCTCGTGGTTACCTCGGTCGCCCCGCGTTGACCGCCGAACGCTTCGTGGTCGATCCGTCGGGCGAGCCGGGCGCACGCCTGTATCGCACCGGCGACCGGGCACGCTGGACGGCCAACGGCGTGATCGAATACCTCGGTCGTCTCGATCAGCAGGTCAAGTTGCGCGGGTTCCGCGTTGAACCGGAGGAAATCCAGGCGCGGCTGTTGGCCCAGGACGGCGTTGCGCAAGCCGTGGTGCTGGTACGCGACACCGTGGCCGGGGCGCAGTTGATCGGTTATTACACCGCAGCGAGCAATGCCGGGGACGAAGCCGAGCAAACCGCCCGCCTGAAAAACGCATTGGCCGCCGAACTGCCGGAATACATGGTGCCGGCGCAACTGATGCGCCTGGAACAAATGCCCCTCGGCCCGAGCGGCAAACTCAACCGTCGCGCCTTGCCGGAACCGCAGTGGCAGGTGCGCGAACACGTCGAGCCAGAGACTGAACTGGAGCAAACCATCGCCGGTATCTGGCGCGAAGTGCTGGGTTTGGCGCAAGTCGGTTTGCGCGATGATTTCTTTGCCCTCGGCGGCCACTCGCTGCTGGCCACGCAAATCATCTCCCGCACCCGCCAGGCCTGCGACGTCGAGTTGCCGCTGCGGGCGCTGTTCGAACACAGCGAGCTTGGTGCGTTTGCCGAACAGGTTCGCCTGATCCAGGCCAGCGGCAGCACCAATAAACAGCCGCCCATTGAAAAAGTCGACCGCAGCCAGCCGGTGCCGTTGTCCTATTCCCAGCAGCGCATGTGGTTCCTCTGGCAGATGGAGCCCGACAGCCCGGCCTACAACGTCGGCGGCATGGCGCGGCTGCGCGGCGTGCTCGACGTGGCGCGTTTCGAAGCCGCGCTGCAAACCCTGATCCTGCGTCACGAAACCCTGCGCACCACGTTCCCGAGCATCGACGGTGTCGCCCGCCAGCAAGTACACGCGCAAACTGGCGTGCGCATGGCGTGGAAGGATTTCACCGCGCTGGATGCCGAAGTCCGAGAATGGCAGGTCCAGCAACTGGCCGACGACGAAGCGCACCAGCCGTTCGATCTGGAAACCGGACCTTTGCTGCGCGCCTGCCTGGTCAAGACCGCCGAACAGGAACACTACTTCGTTCTGACCCTGCACCACATCGTCACCGAAGGTTGGGCGATGGACATTTTTGCCCGGGAACTCAGCGCGCTGTACGAAGCGTTCGTCGATGATCGTGAGTCACCGCTGGCGCCGTTGCCGGTGCAGTACCTGGATTACAGCGTGTGGCAGCGTCAGTGGCTGGAGTCCGGCGAGCGTCAGCGCCAGCTCGATTACTGGACCGCGCAACTGGGCCGCGAACACCCATTGCTGGAGTTGCCGGCCGACCGTCCGCGCCCGCCGGTGCAAAGCCATCAGGGTGAGTTGTATCGTTTTGACCTGAGCGATGAGCTCGCGGCAAAGGTCCGCGCCTTCAACGCGCAAAACGGCCTGACCCTGTTCATGACCATGACTGCCACCCTGGCGACGCTGCTGTACCGCTACAGCGGCCAGACCGATCTGCGCATCGGCGCGCCGGTGGCCAACCGCATTCGTCCGGAAAGCGAAGGGCTGATTGGCGCGTTCCTCAACACCCAAGTGCTGCGCTGCCGGCTCGACGGGCAGATGTCCGTGGGCGAGTTGTTCGAGCAGGTGCGCCATACGGTGATTGAAGGCCAGTCCCATCAGGACCTGCCGTTCGATCATCTGGTGGAAGCCCTGCAACCACCGCGTAGCGCCGCCTACAACCCGTTGTTCCAGGTGATGTGCAACGTGCAGCGCTGGGAGTTCCAGCAAAGCCGCAGCCTGGCCGGCATGACGGTCGAGTACCTGGCCAACGATGCCCGCGCGACCAAGTTCGATCTCAACCTGGAAGTCACCGACCTCGACCATCGCCTGGGTTGCTGCCTGACCTACAGCACCGATCTGTTCGACGAGCCGCGCATCGCGCGCATGGCCGGGCATTGGCGCAACCTGCTGGAGGCGCTGATTGCCGATCCGCAGCAGCGCTTGAGCGAGCTGCCGCTGCTGGCGTGTGGCGAACAACAACATCTGCTCGACAGCCTCGGCGTCGCGCCGGGCGAACACCGGCTGGATCAGTGCATCCATCACCTGTTCGCCGAGCAAGCCTTGACGCGCAAAGACGCTCCGGCCCTGACCTTCGCCGGGCAGACTTTGAGCTACGCCGAACTCGACAGCCGCGCCAACCGCCTGGCCTGGATGCTGCGCGAGCGTGGCGTCGGGCCGAAGGTGCGCGTGGGCCTGGCACTGCAGCGCTCGCAGGAGATGGTCGTCGGCCTGCTGGCGATTCTCAAGGCCGGCGGCGCCTATGTGCCGCTGGATCCGGAGTACCCGCTGGACCGCTTGCATTACATGATCGAAGACAGCGGCATTGGATTGCTGCTCAGTGATGCAGCGATGTTCAAAGCCCTGGGTGCAGTGCCGCCGACGGTGGGTCGCTGGTGCCTGGAAGAAGACGCGGAAAAACTGATCGATTACCCGGCCACCGAGCTGCCGCTGATCAGCCTGCCGCAGCATCAGGCCTACCTGATCTACACCTCGGGCTCGACCGGCAAGCCGAAAGGCGTGGTGGTGTCCCACGGCGAAATCGCCATGCACTGCCGCGCGGTGATCGAGCGTTTTGGCATGCGCCCGGACGATTGCGAACTGCACTTCTATTCGATCAACTTCGACGCCGCCACCGAGCGATTGCTGGTGCCGTTGCTCAGCGGTGCGCAGGTGGTGCTGCGGGCTCAAGGGCAGTGGGACGCGGAAGAAATCTGTGGCCTGATCCGTCGTCATCACATCAACGTCCTCGGTTTCACGCCAAGCTACGGCGGCCAGTTGGCGCAATGGCTGGCAACGCAAAATGAAACCCTGCCGGTGCGCATGATCATCACCGGCGGCGAAGCGCTGACCGGTGATCACCTGGCGCGCATTCGCGCAGCCTTCCAGCCGAGCCGGTTCTTCAACGCCTACGGCCCGACCGAAACCGTGGTCATGCCGCTGGCCGGTCTTGCCCCTGAAGTACTGGAAGAGGGCGCCGGCAGCGTACCGATCGGCAGCGTGATCGGCGACCGCGTGGCCTACATTCTCGACGCCGACCTGGCGTTGGTGCCGCAAGGCGCGACGGGCGAGTTGTACGTCGGTGGTGCGGGCCTGGCTCAGGGGTATCACCAGCGTCCGGGCATGACCGCGGAGCGCTTTGTCGCCGATCCGTTTGCCGCCAGCGGCGGGCGTATCTACCGTACCGGCGACCTGGTGCGCCAGCGCGCCGACGGCCTGGTGGAATACCTCGGACGCATCGACCATCAAGTGAAGATCCGCGGCTTCCGCATCGAGCTCGGTGAAATCGAAACCCGTCTGCTGGAGCACGAATCGATCCGTGAAGCGGTGGTGCTGGCGCTCGATGCCCCGAGCGGCAAGCAACTGGTCGGCTATCTGGTGACTGACGTCGCCGGACAGAATGAAACGCAGCAATCGGCCTTGCGCGAAGCCCTCAAGGCGCATCTGAAATCGCAACTGCCAGACTACATGGTGCCCACGCACCTGATCCTGCTGGCCGGCATGCCGCTGACCACCAACGGCAAGCTCGATCGTCGCGCACTGCCTGCACCGGACCCGGAGCTGAACCGTCAACACTACGTGGCGCCGAGCAACGAGCTTGAAATCACGCTGGCGCAGATCTGGTGCGAAGTGCTGAACGTCGGGCAGGTTGGCCTCAACGACAATTTCTTCGAACTGGGTGGCGACTCGATTCTGTCGATTCAGGTGGTCAGCCGGGCGCGGCAGCAGGGCATTCACTTCAGCCCCCGTGACCTGTTCCAGCACCAGACTGTGCAGACCCTCGCCGCCGTGGCCACTCGCAGCGAGCAGGTCAGCGCCGAGCAAGGCTTGATTATGGGCGAGTCGCGACTGACGCCGATCCAGCACTGGTTCTTCGACACCGACATCCCGCACCGCCAGCACTGGAACCAGGCGTTGTTGCTGCAACCGACTGTCGCCCTGGAACCTCATCGCCTGGAGCAAGCGCTGCTGGCTGTGATCGAACAGCACGATGCCTTGCGCCTGCGGTTCAACAAGGTCGCCGGCCAATGGCAGGCCACACACCAGGGGATTTCCGACACGCCGGTGTTGTGGCAGGTGCGCGTTTCGTCCATGGACAAATGCACGGCCTTGTTCGCCGATGCCCAGCGCAGCCTCGACCTGGAACAAGGGCCGTTGCTGCGCGTGTTGCTGGTCGATGGTCCCGAGGGCCAGCAACGGCTGTTCATCGCGATTCACCATTTGGTGGTCGATGGCGTTTCATGGCGCGTGCTGCTGGACGATCTGCAAACCGTGTATCGCCAACTGGACGCGCGGCAGTCGGTGAAACTGCCGGCGAAAACCAGCGCCTTCAAGGACTGGGCTGCACGTTTGCAGGCCTACGCCGGCAGTGAATCCCTGCGTGAGGAACTGGATGGGTGGCAGGCGCAACTGGCCGGACCCACTGCTGATTTGCCCTGCGATCACCCCGAAGGCGGGCGGCAGAACCGGCATGCACAAACCGTCAGCGTGCGCCTCGACAGCGAGCGTACCCGGCAGTTGCTGCAACAGGCACCGAGTGCCTATCGCACCCAGGTCAACGACTTGCTGCTGACCGCATTGGCCCGCGTGCTGTGCCGCTGGAGCGGTCAGCCATCGGCGCTGATTCAACTGGAAGGCCACGGTCGCGAAGCGCTGTTCGACGAGATCGACCTGACCCGCACCGTCGGCTGGTTCACCAGCGCCTATCCCCTGCGCCTGACCCCGTCGAACGTTGAAGAAGCCGCCGGGCAGGGTGCGTCGATCAAGGCGATCAAGGAGCAACTGCGTGCCGTGCCGCACAAAGGCCTGGGTTATGGCGTACTGCGCTACCTCGCCGATGACCAGAGTCGCCAGCGCATGGCCGGGTTGCCGGTGGCGCCGATCACCTTCAACTACCTCGGCCAGTTTGACCAGAGTTTCGGGGCGGACGCGCTGTTCCATCCACTGGATGAAGCCATCGGCGCGGCCCACGATGCCAATGCCCCGCTGCCCAACGAGTTGAGCGTCGACGGTCAGGTATATGGCGGTGAACTGGTGCTGCGCTGGACGTTCAGCGCCGAACGCTTCGATCCGCAAACCATCGACGAGTTGGCGGACGCTTACCTCGGCGAACTGCAAAGTCTTATCGAACATTGCCTGCGCGATGACGCGGGTGGCCTGACGCCGTCGGACTTCCCCCTGGCGAATCTCAGCCAGACACAACTGGATTCGCTGCCGGTCCCGGCCGGCGCCATCGAAGACGTCTACCCGCTAACCCCGATGCAGGAAGGCATGCTCTTGCACACCTTGCTGGAGCCGGGTACCGGCCTGTACTACATGCAGGACCGCTACCGCATCAACAGCGAACTCGACCCGCAGCGTTTCGCCCAGGCCTGGCAAGCGGTGATCGCCCGCCACGAAGCGTTGCGCGCGTCGTTCTGCTGGAACGTCGGCGAAGACATGCTGCAAGTGATCCACAAACCGGGTAGCACGCCGATCGAATACCTCGACTGGCGCGATCTCGCCGAAGCCGACCAAGAACCGAAGCTGCAACTCTTGCTCAAGACCGAACGCGAGGCGGGGTTCGATCTGCTCAATCAGGCACCCTTCCACTTGCGTTTGATCCGTGTGGGCGCGGCACGCTACTGGTTCATGATGAGCAACCACCACATCCTCATCGACGCCTGGTGCCGTTCGCTGCTGATGAACGATTTCTTCGAAATCTACAGCGCCCTCGGCGAAGGCCGGGAAGCGCAACTCGCGGTGCCGCCACGTTATCGCGACTACATCGGCTGGTTGCAGCATCAGAGCCTGGCCGAAGCGCGGCAGTGGTGGAAAACCAACCTGCAGGGTTTCGAACGGACCACACCGATCCCGAGCGACCGGCCATTGCTGCGCGAACATGCCGGCGACAGCGGCGGCATGATCGTCGGCGACCGCTACACAAGACTCGATGCCCGTGACGGCGCGCAACTGCGCGAACTGGCCCAGGCCCATCAGCTGACCATCAATACCTTCGTCCAGGCGGCGTGGGCGCTGGTGCTGCGGCGCTTGAGCGGTGATCGCGATGTGCTGTTCGGCGTCACCGTGGCCGGGCGTCCGGTGGACATGCCGCAGATGCAGCGTACCGTCGGCCTGTTCATCAACAGCATCGCACTGCGGGTGAAAATGCCCGAGGACGGCCAGCGTTGCAGCGTGCGCCAGTGGCTCCGCGGTCTGCTCGACCACAACATGCAGCTGCGTGAATACGAATACCTGCCGCTGGTGAACATCCAGGAGCAAAGCGAACTGCCCAAGGGCCAGCCGCTGTTCGACAGCCTGTTCGTGTTCGAAAACGCCCCTGTGGAGGTCTCGGTGCTGGACCGTGCGCAGAGCCTCAACGCGACCTCGGATTCGGGCCGGACCCACACCAATTTCCCGCTCACGGCGGTGTGCTATCCGGGGGATGACCTGGGCTTGCACCTGTCCTACGACCAGCGCTACTTCGATGAGGCCACGGTCGAGCGCATGCTCGGTGAGTTCAAGCGTTTGCTGCTGGCGTTGGTGGAGGGTTTCCATGGCGACATGGCCGATCTGCCGCTGCTGGGGGCCGAGGAGCGAGACTTCCTCATCCATGGCTGCAACCAGAGCGAACAGGATTACCCGCTGGAGCAGAGCTACGTTGCACTGTTTGAATCCCGGGTCGCCCGGCACCCGCAGCGGATTGCCGCCAGTTGTCTGGACCGGCAGTACAGTTATCTGGAGTTGAACCAGCGCAGTAACCGTCTCGGTCATGCGTTGATCGCCGCCGGTGTCGGGCGCGATCAACCGGTCGCCCTGCTGGCCGAACGCAGCCTCGATTTGCTGGGCATGATCATCGGCAGCTTCAAGGCGGGGGCGGGTTACTTGCCGCTGGACCCGGGTTTGCCGAGTCAGCGTCTGAGCCGGATCATCGATCTGAGCCGCACGTCATTGCTGGTGTGCACGCAAGCCAGTCGTGAGCAGGCGCAGGCCTTGCTTGAGGAGTTCGGCAGCACCAGCCGGCCACGGCTGCTGGTCTGGGAAGAAGTCCAGGCCCTTGCGCTGTCGGCGGACAATCCTGGTGTCTACAGTGCTCCGGACAACCTCGCCTATGTGATCTACACCTCCGGCTCCACCGGTTTGCCCAAAGGCGTGATGGTCGAACAGCGTGGCATGCTCAACAACCAGTTGAGCAAGGTGCCGTACCTGAACCTGAGCGACGCCGACGTGATCGCCCAAACCGCTTCGCAAAGCTTCGATATTTCGGTCTGGCAGTTCCTCGCCGCGCCGTTGTTCGGCGCAAGGGTGGACATCGTGCCGAACACCATCGCCCACGATCCGCAAGGCTTGCTGGCCCATGTGCAGAGCCAGGGCATCAGCGTGCTGGAAAGCGTGCCGTCGCTGATCCAGGGCATGCTCGCCCAGGAACGCATGAGCCTCGACGGCTTGCGCTGGATGCTGCCGACGGGTGAGGCGATGCCACCGGAACTGGCGCATCAATGGTTGCTGCGCTATCCGCAGATCGGGCTGGTGAACGCCTACGGTCCAGCGGAGTGCTCGGATGATGTGGCGTTCTTCCGTGTTGATATGGCGTCGACTCGCGGCAGCTACCTGCCGATCGGTACGCCGACCGACAACAACAAGTTGTACCTGCTCGACGGAGCGCTGGAACCGGTGCCGCTCGGCGCGGTGGGGGAGTTGTGCGTGGCGGGGACCGGGGTCGGTCGCGGCTATGTCAGCGATCCGCTGCGCACGGCACCGGTGTTTGTGCCGAACCCGTTCGGTGCACCGGGTGAGCGCCTGTATCGCACCGGCGACCTGGCCCGTCGTCGCAGTGACGGCGTACTGGAGTACGTCGGTCGCATCGACCATCAGGTGAAGATCCGCGGTTATCGCATCGAATTGGGCGAAATCGAGGCTCGCCTGCATGAACAACCGCAAGTCCGCGATGCGGCGGTCGGTGTACAGGAGGGGGCGAACGGCAAGCACCTGGTCGGCTATCTGGTGGCGGTCGATTCAGTGCTCAATCCGGCTGAACGCCTGGAGCGCATCAAGCAACGCCTGCGTGCCGAACTGCCGGAATACATGGTGCCGCTGCACTGGCTGTGGCTGGACAAGCTGCCGCTCAACGCCAATGGCAAATTGGACCGCAAGGCCCTGCCGGCGCTGGAGATCGGCCAACTGCAACGTCAGGATTACCAGGCGCCACGCAATGAGCTGGAGCAGACCCTGGCAGACATCTGGGCCGAAGTATTGAAGGTCGAGCAGGTGGGCGTTCGCGACAACTTCTTCGAGTTGGGCGGGCATTCGCTGCTGGCCACGCAAATCGCCTCGCGGGTGCAGAAAGCCCTGCAACGGGATGTGCCGTTGCGGGCGATGTTCGAGTGCAGCACGGTGGAAGAGTTGGCCCGGTACATCGACGGGTTGGCGGTGAGCGAACTCACCGAGGAGAAGGTGGATCGCTTGAATGACCTGATGGCGGAGCTGGAGGGGCTTTGATCCTTTAGCGTCAGTGCCGGCCCCATCGCGAGCAAGTTAGGTGGTGTACTCATGGTCGGTGAACACCTCGAACCCTGTGGGAGCGGGCTTGCCCGCGATGGCGATTGTACAAACGCATACATTCTGGCGATTGACGGCTGTCCGTCAGCCGCTCAGTCTTCCTGCTCCATTTTTCTAGCGGAGACACTCGATGTCCTTCGTAACCCTGGACGGACAAGCCCTTCACTACATCGATCAAGGCACCGGCCCGGCGGTGCTGCTGGTCGGCAGCTATCTGTGGGACCAGGCCATGTGGGCGCCGCAGATTGCCGCGCTGTCGCAACAGTATCGTGTGATCGCCCTGGACCTGTGGGGGCACGGCCAATCCGGGCCGTTGCCTGTCGGTACGACATCGCTGGATGACCTGGCGCGTCAGGCATTGGCCTTGCTCGACCACCTGGACATCGAAAGGGTCACGCTGGTCGGTTTGTCGGTCGGTGGCATGTGGGGCGTGCGCCTGGCGCTGTCGGCAGCGCACCGGCTCAATGGCCTGGTGTTGATGGACACCTACGCCGGCGCCGAACCGGAACCGACTCGCCAGTATTACTTTTCACTGTTGAAGCAGATCGAAGAGGCGGGTGTCATCACGCCAGCGCTGCTGGATGTCGTGGTGCCGATTTTCTTCCGGCCGGGCATTGATCCGCAGTCGGCGCTCTACCGGGATTTTCGCGCTTCTCTGGAGGCTCTACCCGCGGATCGCCTGCGTGAGAGCATCGTGCCGATGGGGCGGATTACGTTTGGGCGGGATGATCTGTTGCCACGACTGGGCGAACTGGACGCAGCGACCACACTGGTGATGTGCGGCGATCAGGACAAACCTCGACCACCGGGTGAAGCCCGTGAAATGGCTGAGCTGATTGGCTGCCCCTGGGTACTGGTGCCGCAGGCGGGGCATATTTCCAATCTGGAGAATCCTGGGTTTGTGACTGAAACCTTGCTGGCGTTTTTGACGGAGCAAAACTCGCGAAACGCTTGAATGCAAAATCATCAACAGCCTCGCTTTTACACTGATTCTGCGGTTTGCAGGGTTGTTGTAAAAGCGGGCCGATTTGGGCTGATATACCTGATACTCAAGATCTCGCTGTCCAACACCATTGGGTGTCACTCACGTCGATACCCAATGCGCTTAACTTTTCTGCTACGTATCTCAGGCAAGATCCTCCATCAGGCTTATAGTGGCCGGACGCATCATTGATGTGAACGATCACATTTTTAATGGGGGTGGAATTTGTCTTCGACTCAACTTTGAATTCGCCCGCGCAAATCACGGGGCGACCGCTGCCAAGTTGACTGTGTCGTATGTAATCCTGAGTGTCTGCGTGTTTCCAGCGCCGATAAATTATTGATCCTTCCGGTGTATACACCCAAGTATAACTATCATTGTCTGCATTGGGGTGCAGGATCTCGGTTTCTCGTGTTTTCAAAAGCTCGCCAACCAGTTTCCCGTCTATCATTCCGATTAGTTGGCCCACACCTTCAATTTTCGACGGATCGTAAGTGCGCCAGGATTTCAGATCGGCGATGTAGGGCAGCCATCTGACCGGATAGGTCTGGGCATTCAGATCGATAGGACGTTTATCAGTGTTTGACCATGCAGACCATTCGATCTGTCCGGCCCAGACCTGATGCAGGTGTGTTGAGTGATTCCCGAGCCATTGGTGGATTTTTCTGAAGGATGAATTACTGAAAATGCCATTTGCGGTCAGCGTCACGCTTCCTAGTTCCCAATCATCATTGTCCAGCGGATGATCTGTCGGAATTTGATAAATTCCCACATGGTTTATTTCGCTGATGTGTATGCTTGGTTTTCCAAATAATCTCAAAATATCAACTTCGATGGTGGTGTTGGATCCGGCTCTCGGGGCCTGTTTCAGCAGTTGCATGTTGGTTGTGTGGCCCATGCTTATATAAATGCTGTCGTCGGTGCCGGCCCAGTAATCGTTGTCGATGGCTATCGATACGGTGAGTTCGGTAACCATCGCGCTTGGTTCAAAGTTTCTGGTGAATTCGCTGACCATTTTATTCGTCCTTGAGTTATGTCGAAGGTCTATCCATTGCCAAGATAAGACTATCTGATAGCTCTAATGGTTGGCCAAGTGTTTTAAGTGTTGTTGTATTGCCTTTTGTTGGTCCGGGGTGGATGTCGGATTATTATTCAGGCCCGAGAATCTTCGCCAACTTGTCCGGCGACGGCGCGCCTTGCTGCTGTTGCAGATTACCCTTGTCGTCCATGTAGAAAATCGCCGGGGTCGCCTGCAGTTCCAGCTCTTCCATCAATTGCATGTTGGCTGCGAATTTTGCCTGAATCACCGGCGGCACTTCCTTCAAGGCCTTGAGCGCGCTGTCCTTGCCAGCCGCTTCGTGATCCTGCAGGGCTTTTTCCGGGTCTTTGGCGGCGAGCAGTGCGGCGGATTTCCCGGGGCTGTCCTCGCGGATGATGCCCACCATGATGTGGCGCAACTGCACCTTGCCGGCCTTGACCCACGGCCGGGCCTGCTCCCAGAACATGTTGCAGTACGGGCAGTTCGGGTCACTGAACAGGTACACCACGCGCGGCGCATCCTTCTTGCCGTCGCCGATCCAGTTGCTGGTTTCGAACTTGGCCCAGACTTCCTTGGCCATCGGGGCATACACCAGTTTCTGCAATGGCGCGCTGCTCAGGTCATTGCCCTGGGCGTCATACAGGTTGCCCAGCAACACGTGTTTGCCATCCGGGGTCAGGTACAGCGCCATGCCGCGGTTCTGGTATTGCGCGGCATAACCGCGCAAACCGTCGGGGGCGTCGAACTGACCGACGATTTTCGCGCCCTTGGCCTCGATTTTCTTGATCGCATCGGGCAACTCTTCGGCCTGCACCAATGGCAGGTGCAACAGGGCGGCACCGAGGCTCAGGGTCAGCAGGTGGCGGAGGCGGGACATGGCAATTTCCTTGAAGAGGTGGCGGGTACGGTGTCGAAGTTTTCCAGCGCGCGGGCCAGGCTGGCTTCCGACAACTCGCCCAGATGGCTGCCCAGCAGGCGACCCTCGGGGTTGTAGAACAGCGTAGTCGGTAACGCCATGGAACCGACGGCCTGACTCAGACGCCCGCTGCCGTCGAACAGCACGTTGGACAGGCTCAGGCCTTGGGTTTCCAGAAAGGTCGCGACGCTTTGCATGCTTTCCGCCTGATTGACGAACAGGAACGTCAGGTCCGGACGCTGTTGCTGGGCGTTTTCCAGCACCGGCATTTCCCGGCGGCACGGCGGGCACCAGGTAGCCCAGAGATTGATCACCAAGGGGCCGCCCTTGTAGTCGGCCAGTTGCACGGTTTCGCCGGCGGCGTTACGCAGGGTGATTTCCGGCAGGCGTGTGCCTTGTTCATAAATCGACAGGGAGAACGTCGCCAGCAGCCAGAACGCCAGGCCACTGGCCACGCCATAGCCCAATGGGCGACGCAGCCCCGGGCGACGCCAGCCGCGATACAGCGTGGCGAGCAAAACCACAATCACCCCCGGCCAGGCGAGAAAACCGCCATCGCGCAGGTCGATGACCTGCCACGGATCGTTGCGATAGTGCACCCAATAGGCCACCACGAAACTGATTCGGGCCGCCAGCATGCCCAGCAGGAACAGACTGAACAGTACCGATTCGGGGTTTTCACCACCACGCTTGGCGACCCGCCAGCCGACAAAGGTGGCCAGCGCCAGCGCACTGATCAGCAGCAGGTGATTAAGCGCGATGGCAAAGGTGCCGAGGGTGAAGGTCAGCATTAACGAGCGTCTCGGGTGGCGGTCCAGCGTTGCAGGAAAGTATCGGCATCGACCTCGCCGGTGATGCGCTGGCTGCGCCGCTCTTCACCGTCAACGCCAATCCACAGCAGGCTCGGTGGCCCTGGCACTTTGTAACGGCCAAGCAGTTCGCGGCTGGCGGCATTGTCGGCGGTGACGTCCAGTCGGAGCAAGCGCACATCACTCAAGGCTTCGAGGACACGGGTTTTGCCGAAGACCTGTTTTTCCATGACCTTGCACGACACGCACCAGTCGGCGTAGTAGTCCAATAGCACCCACTGGCCCTGAGCCTGGGCGGTGTCGAGTTCCCGTTGCAGTGCCTGCGGGTCCTTGAGAGTGGTGAAGGCATCGTGGCCAACCGGCACGGCGGTCACCGCCTGGTCCGAGGCGCGGAAGACCTGCAATGGATTGAACGGATCATCACTGCCGCCGGCCGCCCCGATCACCAGCAGGCCACCCCACAAACCGAGCAACAATGAACTGGCGCCAAACAGGTGTGCGATACGGCCAAAACCTTCCGACTGTTTCCAGGCGCTGTAGGCCGCGATCAACAGCAGCGCACCGCACAAGCCGACCCACAGGGACTCGTCGAGCACCGGGCGTAGCATCAACAATGCGGTGGCGAGGAACAGGAAGCCGAAAATGCCTTTGACCAGGTTCATCCAGGCACCGGGTTTGGGCATGAAGCGATTGCCGACGGTCACCAGCAGCAACAGTGGCACACCGATGCCGATGCCCATGGCGAACAGGATCAGCCCGCCATGCAACGCGTTACCGCTTTGCGCGATGTAGAGCAGGGCGCCGGCCAGCGGTGCGGTCATGCATGGGCCGACCAGCAGACCAGACAGCGCCCCCAGCACCCCGGCGCCGATCAGGTTGCCGCCACGTTGATTGCGTGAGACGTTTTCCAGGCGATCACGCACGGCCACTGGCAGCTGCAGTTCGAAGTAGCCGAACATCGGCAGCGCCAGCAGCACGAAAATCGCCGCGAAACTCCCCAGCAGCCAGGGGTTCTGCAACCAGGCTTGCAGGTTGGCCCCGAGGGAGGCGGCCAGGACACCCATCGCCGCATACACCAGCGCCATGCTGACCACGTAACTGCTGGCCAGGGCCAATCCACGTCTGGGCGTGGCGCCGCTGCCGACGATCAACCCGGCCAGGATCGGCAGCATCGGCAATGAACAAGGCGTGAAGGCCAGCAACAGGCCCAGGCCGAAGAACAGCAAAAGGCTCCAGCCCAACGCCCGTTGCTGCAGGCTACTGGCCAGTGCCTGATCCGGTGCTTCATTGGCCGCACTCTGCGTATTGGCGTTACCCAGGTCCACGACCCGGGTTTGCGGCGGATAACACAAGCCGGCATCGGCGCAGCCCTGGTAACTGACCTTGACCTGGCCGCTGGCCCCCGCCGGAATCTTCAATTCCAGGCCCTGACGGTAGACTTGCTGCTCGCCGAAAAACTCGTCGCTGTGGGTTTCACCTTCCGGCAACGCGGGATGCTGCGCGACGGGCAGTCCGTCGAACTTCAAGCGTTTCTGGTACAGGTAATAGCCGTCGGTGATCTGCCAATAGAGCTGGGTTTCACCGGAATCCAGACGTTCAGAGGTAAACGTGAAGGCTTTATCAACCGGGAGAAATTCAGGTTTGGTGTCGAACGGATTGGTTCCCGCCTGGGCCAGGCCCGCGATCATTAGGGTAAAAAGTAAAAACAGACGACGCATGGATAAGCCTTTGCCCTGTGCTGATGAGGTGCACGGTGGCGGGTGGCGATTAACCGATGATTAACCCCATCCGTTGTGGGATTAAAAATGCGTCGTTTGATTCCGGCTTTTCAGACAGTTGATCGATGACGGGTACCCGAATCATGTGGGCGTGGATGCCTATTTTACAATTAATCCTGGCCACGACTCTTCATCGATCGCGATCGGATCCGATATGCTCCGTTTATTTACGTCAAATCTCAGATATTCATTATTGGTCAGGAAGATATAAAAGAATGTGTCAAGTAGTGGGTGGTCGTTAAGTACTGTCGTTATCATGCGATCTTTATATTGCTCAAGCTTGCTCCACATCGAGCCTTTGAGCGGGTTTAATTTCGATGCTTTTTTTAACCACGGATTGTAGATGAAGTAGTTTCCGTCATTCAGCAGTATGTGGAAAGTGTGCTTGATTTCCGCCTTTTCATCCCACATGACACCAATAATTTTGTCGAAGTAAGGTAGTAGTGGCGACCAGTCAGTTTCTGAAATGTTTTTTTTGAACTTTACTTTGTCGTTGTGTTGATCGTACTTGCATACCATCGGTGTATTGCCATCGTAATAGAAAAACCAAGTCATATCACTTTCGAATTCGAGATTCCAGTTACGGCCCGAAGTGTTAAACCCGAAGCACAGGTCTTTCACATGTTGGTCGAAGTCGTCCCAGTGCGAGACTACAGAGGCGGGGTGATTGTCCGCGACCTTGTTGTCCCCCAAGTTGAAGCGAGAGTAGGTGTTCGTGTCCTTGAAGAAAAAGTAAATGCGATCGGGTCCGCTGCGGTGGTCGGTAGCTACAAAATTTTTAAGTTCTGGCATGATCTGATTCCTTTCAGAATGTTTAAGTGGTGAAGTACTTCGAGATGTGCTGTTTTCAGTCTTCGAAGTTGGGACGAGATTATCGTTTTTGCTAGAGTAAGTTGAAGGTGTTTTTATCGGCTTTATATTTCCATGCTAGTTGAGGTCACCAAACTTGCGTGTTCCTGTAAACACGCGTGTCGGGCGCGACGGATGGGCTGGAGCTTTTTCGTGCTGTTCGTCAGTCGGTCCCCTTGTCATAATTGCGCCTTAATCCACAGGTGTTTGACTCTGGTTTTTACTTTTGGAGCGCCCATGCACGTACTGGTTTGCGAAGACGATGAACTGATCGCCAGCGGTATCGTCGCCGGCCTGACTGCCCAGGGCCTGACCGTGGAACATGTGGCCACGGCGTCAGCAGCCCGGGCGATGCTCAAGGTGGCGGAGTTCGACGTCATGGTGCTCGATCTTGGCTTGCCCGACGAAGATGGCCTCAAGTTGTTGCAGCAGTTGCGCCATAACGGTCTGGAACTGCCGGTGCTGATCCTCACGGCCCGTGACTCGGTCACCGATCGCGTCGATGGCCTGCAGGCCGGCGCCGACGACTATCTGCTCAAGCCGTTCGATCTGCGCGAACTCGCTGCACGCTTGCACACGCTGTTGCGGCGGGTGGCGGGGCGCAGCGTCAACCTGATCGAACACGGCGCCCTGACCTACGACCCGAGCAGCCGCGAAACCACGCTCGCGGGGTTGCCGGTGGACTTGTCGCGCCGCGAACAGGCGCTGCTGCAAGCCTTGTTACACAACCGTGGGCGGGTGTTGTCCACCGAGCAGCTCAAGGACAGCGTCTATGGCTTCAACGACGAGTTGGAGAGTAATGCCCTCAACGTCCATATCCATCACCTGCGGCGTAAACTTGGCAATGGTATTGTCGAGACGGTGCGCGGCCTGGGCTATCGCCTGGGGCCGGCTGATGGCGGAGAAGAATCGAAGTGATGAGTCTGCGTTTGCGCCTGAGCCTGACGCTCGGCGCCGCATTTGCCTTGATCTGGGCCCTGGCCGCGGCCTGGATGCTCAGCGATTTGCGCAATCAAATGATGTTTTCCCTCGACCAGCGCCTGGTGGCATCGGCACGCATGGTTGCCGGCCTGATGGAGCAACTGCCGCCCGTGCCGAGCAAGGGCGAGGGCACTCATTTCAGCGCCGAACAACTGAACATTCCGGGCGGCATGGCCTGTCAGGTCAGCTCGTTGCGCGGTGAAATCCTCGCTCGCAGTCACACCGAGCCGCAGCAGACTCTGGAGGCCGAGAAACTCGGTTTTCACGATCAGATGATCGACGGCGCGCCGTGGCGCAGTTTCACACTGGCCCGGGGTGATTTGCGCATCACCACCGCCGACCGGCAGATCGAGCGCGAGGCGTTGAACATGTCGATCCTGCTGGCCGCTTCAGTGCCGGTGGGTGTGGCGCTGCTCGGTTGCCTGTGTTTGCTCTGGCTGGGTATCGGTCAGGGGCTGGCGCCGCTCAACCGCATGCGCGACGCCTTGATGCGCCGCAGCGCCGACTCCCTCGAACCCTTGCAGGTCCAGCCGCTGCCCAGCGAGCTGCAACCCTTGCTGGAAACCCAGAACCAGTTGCTCCAGCGCATCGGCAAGACCATCGAGCGCGAACGTCGCCTGACCGGAGACGCGGCCCACGAACTGCGCAGCCCGCTGACCGCGATCAAGACCCACCTGCAAGTGGCGCGGATGACTGACGGCAGCGCCCGGGATCAGTCCCTGGCCCGGGCCGAAGAGGGGGCGGACCGCATGCACCGGACCCTCGAACAATTGCTGTTGCTGGCGCGGGTCGAGGGCAGTCTGTCGTTTGACGACGGTGTGCAATGCAACGCCGAGCAAGTGGCGAAACTGGCGATCCAGGACGCGGCGAGCGGCGATCGCCAGCGCATCAGGTTTCAGGCGCCGGGCAAGGTTTCCGCCGCGCCGGTACAAATGCCCGCTGTGCTGTCGATTGCCGCGCTGCGCAACTTGCTCGACAACGCACTGCGCCATACCCCTGCCGACAAAACGGTGGAGTTGAGCCTGGAAACCACCGGCGATCGTGTGCAGTTCGTGGTGCGCGACCATGGGCCGGGGATCGCCGAAGAAGACCTGCAACACCTGACCCAGCGTTTCTGGCGCAACGGCCAGAGCACCGGTTGTGGTCTGGGGCTGGCGATTGTCCAGGCCATCGTTCAGCGTTGCGGTTGCACCCTGCATTTCGATAGCCGGCCGGACGGCTTGCGGGTTGAGCTGACGATGCCGCTGCAACCGGTCTGAAAATCACCACATACCACTGTAGGAGCGAGCTCTGCTCGCGATGGTCGATAACGATAACGCGTGCTTTCTGAATGCACGCGGTGTTCTTGAGTCCATCGCGAGCAGAGCTCGCTCCTACCGAGGTTTGCGTGTTACCGCCTAAATCCTTCCAGCGCTGATGCGTTTCCAGAACAGGAAAACCTGACAAGTGCGCCCCGTGACCGGAACGCGCACCTGCCCGGTGTGCAGTTTTGGTCACTATTCACAGCGTATTGAGGGGTCGAGAGATGTCAGTCGCTACCAGCCTTATCGAAGAGCAGCCGGCGACGTCCGCCGAGACGCTTTATCAATTCAACGAATCGCCGCTGCTCGCCCGTCAGAGCCGGCAGGAATCCAACGCCCGCAGCTATCCACGGCGCATTCCCCTGGCACTCAAGCGCGCCAAGGGCCTGTATGTCGAAGACGTCGAAGGCCGCACCTTCATCGATTGCCTGGCCGGCGCCGGAACCCTGGCCCTGGGGCACAACCACCCGGTGGTGATCGAAGCCATTCAGCAAGTGCTGGCCGATGAACTGCCGCTGCATACCCTGGACCTGACCACCCCGGTCAAGGACCGGTTCGTCCAGGATCTGTTCGGTCTGCTGCCACCAGCCCTCGCCGCTGAAGCGAAGATCCAGTTCTGCGGCCCGACCGGCACCGACGCGGTGGAAGCGGCACTGAAGCTGGTGCGCACCGCCACTGGTCGCAGCACCGTGCTGTCGTTCCAGGGGGGCTACCACGGCATGAGTCAGGGCGCGTTGAGCCTGATGGGCAGCCTGGGGCCGAAAAAGCCCCTGGGCGCCTTGCTCGGCAGTGGCGTGCAGTTCATGCCGTACCCTTACGATTACCGCTGCCCGTTCGGGCTTGGCGGCGCGCAAGGGGTCAAGGCCAACCTGAGTTATCTGGAAAACCTGCTCAACGATCCCGAGGCCGGCGTGCAATTGCCGGCGGCAGTGATTGTGGAAGTGGTGCAAGGCGAGGGCGGGGTGATCCCGGCGGATCTGGACTGGTTGCGCGGTGTGCGGCGGATCACCGAAGCGGCGGGTGTCGCGCTGATCGTCGATGAAATCCAGAGTGGCTTCGCCCGCACCGGCAAAATGTTCGCCTTCGAGCACGCCGGGATCATTCCCGATGTCGTGGTGATGTCCAAGGCCATCGGTGGCAGCCTGCCGCTGGCGGTGGTGGTCTATCGCGACTGGCTCGACACCTGGCTGCCGGGTGCTCATGCGGGGACGTTCCGTGGCAACCAGATGGCGATGGCCGCCGGTTCCGCAGTGATGCGTTATCTGGTGGAACACAAGGTCTGCGAGCATGCCGCCGCGATGGGCGAGCACCTGGCCGAGCACCTGCGCATCCTGCAGCGGGACTTCCCGCAACTGGGTGACATTCGCGGACGTGGCTTGATGCTTGGCGTCGAACTGGTCGACCCGACAGGCGCACTGGATGCTCAAGGTCACCCGCCGGCCTTCGCCCGCCTGGCACCCCTGGTGCAGCGCGAATGCCTCAAGCGTGGCTTGATTCTGGAACTCGGTGGCCGCCATGGCGCGGTGGTGCGTTTCCTGCCGCCGCTGGTGATTACTGCCGTGCAGATCGATCGCGTGGCCGAAATCTTCGGCCAGGCCCTGACCGCCGCCACCACCAGTCTTTAAATTTTCCGCCCTGCGGACCGTTCCTTCTACATAACGGCTGTGCACACAGCGCAGCCCACCCGATAACGATGGAGAGACACCATGACGTCAGTATTCGACCGCGAGGACATCCTCTTTCAGGTCGTGGTCAACCACGAAGAACAGTACTCGATCTGGCCCGACTACAAAGCCGTGCCACAAGGCTGGCGCACCGTGGGCAAAAGCGGGCTGAAAAAGGAATGCCTGGCTTATATTGAAGAGACCTGGACCGACATGCGCCCGTTGAGCCTGCGGCAGAAAATGGACGAGCAGGCGGCTGTGGCGCACTGATTGGTCATGCAAAAAGAAGCCCGCTGGACTGGTGACGGTCAGCGGGCTTTTTCAGGTCTTGTGTCGCCTATCAGGCCGCTATCGCGAGCAGGCTCGCTCCTACATTGGATCTCGGATTTGCACAAGTTCGGTGTCCACTGAAAATCCCCTGTAGGAGCGAGCCTGCTCGCGATAACTCAGCTACACACCACTCAGTCCCTTGATCAGCAAATCCACATTCCCCTCCAGTTCCGCCACCGGATCCTCGGCATCGGTACTCAACACCACCAACCGGCTACCCGACCCGGTAATCACCGCTTTCAGCGCATCCGACGGCTGCCGGTGATGCAGCACCACCGCCACGTCATTGTCCTTGAGCTGTACGCCCAACTCCTTGAGTGCCTCCGGTGTCCACTCGGCCTCTGGCCTGGCGTCGAGCCCGACCAGTTGCAGATTCAGTCCGCCAATCAGGTAGCCGAAGTGCTCGCTCAAACTCATGACGCTGAGGTTGTCCGCATTGGCCAACCGTGCTTCGCTGGTGGCACTGAGTTTGAGCAAGCGCTGCTTGAACGTTGCCAGGTTGGCTTCGATTTTCGGCTTGGCCTCGGGGGCCAGGCGTACCAGGTCCGCCGCCATCACATCGGCCATGCGCCCCATGTTATTGCTGGAGAACCACGGCTGACTGTTCAACCCGTCGATCTTGTTACCGGGTTGCACGGCAATACCGGGCAGGGCGCCGTCCACCGGGCGGGCAGCGTCGACTTCGACGATGCGGATATTGCTGCGCCGGGAGATCGGGTACAGCGGGTCATCCGGCCACAGTGAGCGCAGGCCGATCACCGCATCGGCACTGTCCGCCAGCTTGGCCAACGCCGGGGCGCCACGGCCGGTGAAGTAGGCGGTCTGGCGGCTGCCGGGCAGGTTGGCCGGGGCTGCGCGTTCGAGGCTGACATCGGTGCCCTTGAGCAACACTTCACCCAGCCCATAAGTAATCGGCAAAGAGGCCAGCACCCGCAGCGGTTTGCCGTTGTCGGCGGCCATGGTCGTTGTCACCAGCCCGCACAGGGCGACGGCGAGGGTCAGTTGACGCAGTGAAAAAGTCATTTATCCAAGGTTCCCTTTAAGGCTGGGGACGACGCCGCGCGCGAGGGCGGCCAGGGCGAAGGCGATACCGGCCACGAGGATGATCGCGGCACCGGACGGGATCGGCAGGTCAAAGACGATCGGCGCGAGAATCCCGCACAGGGTGCTGACGGTGGCGATCAGTACCGAACACCAAAAAAAGCCCTTCAGCGATTGGCTGAGCAGGCGTGCCGCGGCGGCCGGAATCACCAGCAGGGCGCCGACCAGAATCGCGCCGATGACCTTGACGGCGGCGACGGTGATCAGCGTCACCAGAATCACGAACAGGTAATCCAGGGTTTTCACCGCCACCCCGCGTACCGCCGCCAGTTGCGGATTGAAACTGGCGAGCATGATGCGGTTGTACAAAGGCAAGGCCAGGGCCATGACCAGTGAACCGACGATGGCCAGCACCAACAGGTCATTGCCGTTGACCGTCAGCACCGAGCCGAACAGCACGTTTTCCAGGATGTGCACGTTGATCTTGCCCGCCAGAATCAGCAGCAGGCTCGCGCCCAGGGCGAGCGACACCGAGAGAAACACACCGATCAAGGTGTCCGGCGCCAGGCCGGTGCGGTTGCGCAGGTAATTGAGCAGGATGCCGAACAGCAGGCAGTAGCCGAACAGGCTGCCGTAAGGTCCGGTGTAGGGTTCGCCGAGCAGGATGCCGATGGCCACGCCGGTCAACGCGGCATGACCGACCGCCTCGGAGAAAAACGCGAAGCGCTTGACCACCACCAGCGTGCCCAGGCCTCCCAGCACCGGGCCGATCAGCAGCCCGGCGATCAAGGCGTTGACCACGAATCCATAGGCCAGCGCCTCGGGCAGATAACCCGACGACGCCCAGCCCTGGACCATCAGGCGAAAAGCTTCGTAACTCATTAGGCAAGGCTCCGTGGGTGCGTCGAGAACAGCGTCAACAGGCGCTCCGGTGTCAGCGCCTGTTGCGGCGTGGTGTCGAACAACACCCGGCGATTGAGCCCGGTGACGTGATCGGCCAGGCGCCCGACCGCTTCCAGATCGTGCTCGATCCACAGCACGGTGATGCCCGCCGCTCGCCAGTCGCCGAGCAAGCGTTCGAATACCCGGATGCCGGCTTCATCGAGGGCCGACATCGGCTCATCGAGCACCAGCAATTGCGGAGACGGAATCAGTCCCTGGGCCAGCAACACCCGTTGCCGTTCGCCGCCGGACAGCGCGCCCATGCGGCGTTTGCGCTTGTCCTGCATGCCGACCCGCTCCAGCGCCTCGCCAATCGCCGCCGCGTAGTGTTTGCTCAAACCGAGAAAGGCCGGGCGACGCTGGCACATGGCAGCCATGAAATCGTCGACGGTCATCGGCAAGCCCCGGTCGAACTCCAGCGCCTGTGGCACATAACCGATGGTCCCAGGCACCGCAGGCCATTGCAGGCTCAAGCGGCCCTGATGCGGCATCTGCCCGAGCAGGGTCTTGATCAGCGAACTCTTGCCACCGCCGTTGGGGCCGACCAGTGCGTGCACGGCGCCGGGGCGGACCTGGAAGGTCACCTTGTCGAGGATCGTCGTGCGCCCGAGGGTCAGGCTGACGTTAGCAAAATCCAGCGTCGGCCCCGCCCCCTGTAGGAGCGAGCCTGCTCGCGATTGCGCTGTGTCATTCAAGGAAGATGTTGGCTGGCCGGACGCCTTCGCCAGCAGGCTGGCTCCCACAGGATTTTCGGCGTCTCGGGCGATTAGTGTTTCTTTTGAAGTCATGCGCCGGACTCCTGAATCGCCCGCACCACGGTGTCGAGGTTGCCGGTCATTTCCTTTTCGTACTTGTCGGCGGTGTATTCGCCGTAGGAAATGTGCGACAGCGGATACAGCTTCACCCCGGATTCGCGTTGGATGGTGTCGACGTAAGTGGAAGGAAAGTCCATCTCCGAGAAGATCACCTTCACGTCCAGCTCACGCAGTTGATCGATGGTTTTTTTCAGCTGGCTCGGGCTCGGCTCGATACCGTGGGCCGGTTCGACCACGGCCGTCACTTCCAGGCCGAATTCGCGCAGCAGGTAGTCGTAGGCGGCATGCACCGTGGCCACCCGCAGTTCGGCGTTCGGTGCCTGGGTCAGTTTGGCCAGGGCGTCGGCGCGCATCTTGCGCAGGCGCTTGCCGTAGGCGCGGGCGTTCTCGGTATAGGTCTTGGCATTGGCCGGGTCGAGCTTGCCCAGCTCCCGGGCGATGTTGTTGACCTGGGCGATGGAGGCGCTGATCGACAGGAACGTGTGGGGGTTCACCACTTTACCGGCGCCGCGTGCGGCCACGCCGGTGGCGGCCAGCAGCGGTACGTTTTCGTTGGCTTCGATCACCGGGACCTTTGGGGTTTCGCTGGCGGCGATCATGCGATCGGCGAAATCATCATGACCGACGCCATTGAGCACGATCACGTCCAGCCCGCTGATGCGCTTGATGTCTTCGGCGCGGGGCTCGTAGGCATGCGGGTTGAAACCGGCCGGAATCAGCGGCACCACCTCAGCCTTGTCGCCGACGATGTTCGCCACGTAGCTGTAGTAAGGGTGCAGGGTGATGCCGATGCGCAGACGCTTGACTTCATCAGCGCTGGCCAGTGAGGGCAGCAGGCAGGCGAGCAAGCCGACCAGCAGCAGGCGTAAAAAACAACGGTGAGATGAATTGGGCATGGGAAAGCGGTCTTCTCTCGGAAAAAGGCGAGGGTTCAGTGCCGGTGCTGGCGGGTCACGCCGGCATCGAATTGCGCGATGACCTGCTGCCAGCCGGCGCTTTCGAGCGCGGCGTCGCTGAGGTCGGCCGGTGCCGTGAGCGTGCTGGCGCGGTTGAGCCAGATGTCCGGTGCATCATTGGCTGCGGCCAGGCGCATCAGGAAAGAACCGGCGACCGTCGGTGTCTGGCTCTGGCCGAAATAGGCCTTGGCGTCGAGCAATTGCCAGGCATGGCCGCCCCGGCTGACGGAGCTGGCGTCCCGGGCAAACGGCGCAAACCCTTCCTCGGCCAGCGCCTCGGGTGTCGGCAGCGCTTGCTGTTCCTGGAGCAGCAAATGGATCTCGTCCAGCGTCACCCGCAGATCGGCGTAGATACCTTGCTCGGATGCACTGAGGTCACGGCGCGCATCCAGTTGATGGCTGCTGACGCTGCTCACCTCATGGGATTCACCGCGCCAGAGCACCACGGTACCTGCGACCGCCAGGATCATCAGGCACAGCAGCAGAACGTAGAGGGTTTCGTGACCGGCACCGGCCGGGCGCACGACTTGGGTCGTTGGAGTGCTCATGGCGCCTCGATGTCCGCTTGGTCGATTTCCACGACGTGACCGGGGCCGGCATCGAACAGCACATAGAACTCGGCGCCGGGCTTCTTGAAGGTCAGGGACGAATCAGGCCCGAGCTTGCCCGGCACCAGAATGGTTTCGTCGTAGCCGATCACATCGAGGGTCACGCCCGGAGCGCCGCTGCCGTCGGAAAAACCGCCGGTGCACTTGATCTGCTCCGCGTCGATGGCCTTGCATTCGCACATCGGGTTGTGGGCCAGGGTGCTGGCGCTGAAGCCGGCGCAAAGCACCAGCAACACGACGTTGAGCGGGCGAAGAGGGTTGATCATGGTGTGCCTCCTTGTTTGTTCAACCAGGCGATGGTGGCGGGGGAGGCCTGGCTCAAAGGAATGGATGCCTGATGCATGGCGCCGTCCCAGCCTTCCATGGTGATCCACAGTTCGGCATCGGCCGTGGTCTTTTCCGGGACGGGCAGCGAAGCGCCCATGCGGTACGGGGCGCCGAAGAAAATCACCCCGGCGGCGCGCAGGCTGCGGGGCTTGCCGATGCGCAGGTAAGTGGCCTTGACCTGGTCGATACAGGCCTCGCACAGCGCGGCGTTGAAACCCTTCATGAAGCCGGCGGGGCCTTCGAGCATCGGGGCTGAGTTGCGCAATTCCGCCAGGCGCAGGCTCCAGGGGCCGACCCGGACTTCGCCGACTTCCCGTTCGCCAAGGCCACTGTCGCCGCGCATCAATGCCTCGTCGGCGAAGTACTTGGGCATGAAACCGAGTGGGATCAGCAGCAACAGGACGTTCAGGTGAAAGCGCCATCTGTGCCAGAACACACTCAGGCGCGAGGGTTGCGGGGCTGCAATGTCTTGGCTCACAGGTCGACCTCTGACACTTCGTGGTTCGTGGCCGCTTGCGCCGCGGTGTCGCGCTGTTTCTTGTTACTGCGTTTGAAGGCATTGGCGGTGGCCAGCGCCGTGCGCTTGGTCCAGATCAGCAGACCGCTGAGCACCATCATGCTCAGCAGCAGGCCGAAGAACGCCCAGATCAGCTTGATCCACAGTCCGCCGAAATCGCCGGTGTGCAGCGGGCGCATGGATTCGGTGACGAACTCCAGGGGCGAACGGTCCGAAATCAGGCGCGAGGCGGCGATTTCGCCGTTGTACGGGTTGATCGTGGCGGTCTGGAACATCAATGGATACCAACCGCGTCCGCCGACATCCAAGTGGCTGTAGGCATTGCCCGGCAGGCTGACGAAACTGGCTTCCAGCCCGGAAATTTTCTGTGTGGCGATTTCAACCGCGCGGTCGAGGTCGATACGCGGCGGGGGCGAGCCATTGGGCGACAGCGGCACCGCTTCGCGGGACATCGCCGGGATGATCTTTTCCGTGGAAATGGAAATCTGGTTGTCGGACAGCACTGCCTGGATCAGGAACCAGGTGCCGGTGACGGAAATCACCGCGATGAACCAGATCGACCAGATGCCGCTCAAGCGATGAAAGTCGCCCCAGAAAATCCGCGCGCCGTGGCGAAGGCGCAGGGTCGGACGGAAGAAGCCTTTCCAGAAGCGTTTGTAGACCACCAGCCCGGTGATCAGCGAAGCCAGCAAGGGCAAACCGAGAAACGACACCAGGTACCAGCCCCAACTGTAACCATTGGTGAACGGCACCAGCCACCAAGCGTGCAGCGCGCGGGTGAAGGCGCGGAAGTTGAACTCCGGTGCGACACCCTGGATCACGCCGCTGTACGGATTGACATAAATCACCACCGAGCGCCCGTCGGGGTAGCTGACTTCGACATCCAGGGCGAAGTGCGATTCGTCGGGGCGACTGATGCTCTGCACCACGGTCTGCGGCTCGGCCCTGTTGATGGCCTCGATGACCTGCTGGTAGCTGAGCAGCGGAGCATCGTCCGAGGGTTGGCTGGCGCGCATTGGCGGGTTGGCCAGCCAGACGATCTCCTGGCTGATGACGGCCAGGGTTCCGGTCACACAGACGATCAGCACGAAAAACCAGATCGGCAATGCCAGCCAGCTATGGACCAGAAACCAGATTTTTGAACGGGACTTCTTTGACATATTGGAGGTCTTGGCTCGATGAGAGGCAACTCGGCTGCGGGCTTCGCAGGGATGAGCGCCCTGAAGGTCCAGTCGTGGCTTTTGCCTACGCGAAAGGACTGCATCTATGTAGGACGGATGAGCAGGGGAAATCCCGAAAGGGGAAATGAAAGAAAATGTTTCTCATTGCCGACAGGTCAGGGGCGGGCATGCTTGCGCAAGTGATTGGCAAGTCGGCGGTGCTGTAGAAGGCGGGGCCTCTGTGGGAGCGAGCCTGCTCGCGAAGAGGCCCGCTCCAGTACCAAGGATTTCAACCCTGGGCAAACATCTCCTTCGCCCGTTGCTCGATCTGTTCCTGAGTCAGGTCTTCCTTGTGCGTGGCCAGGAACCACAGGTGCCCGTAGGGATCCTTCAAGGTCCCTGAACGGTCGCCGTAAAACTGATCCTTGACCTCCGATACAACGGTTGCGCCGGCATCGATCGCCTGTTTGTAGGACTTGTCGACATCCGACACGTACAAATGCAGACCCACGGACGGTGAATTGTCCGGGTTGCTCAGCGGCCCTTGATCGCACGGTGTGCCGAGCATGATCGGGCAATCGCCGATGCGCAGTTCGGCGTGGCCGACACCGCCATCGGGCATGTCCAGACGCATGATTTCAATGGCGCCGAAGGCTTTTTTGTAGAAGGCGATGGCTTCGGCGGCTTTTTTGATGCCCAGATAGGGGGTGACGCTGTGATACCCCTCTGGAATGGGTTTGACGCTCATGATGGATCTCCCTGTTCCGGATGTGTGAATAGAAAGTACCTCTGCCGTTATACGACCGAATAAATATAGGTCAGCCTCTTTCGCTTCACCGAGTGCCCGACGAGCAGCAATGCCATTCAACTGCCATCAGCTCCAACCCGTGCGTCTCCAGCTCGCGTTCCCCGGCACATCGACAATGATCGCCATTTCTTGATAGCCACTATTGAAAGCGTTGATTTCTGCTGCCCGGGAGGCGCGGGTAGCCTGTGTCCATTGCCTCTAACCCAGTCGCCAGGACGCCAAAATGAAACCGATGATTGCTACTTTGCTGGTGCTCGCCGTCTCCGTACTCGCCGGATGTGCCAGCCATGTTTCCCCTGAACTTCGGCCTTACACGGCTGAAGAAAGCAAGGAACTGGCACTGGAAGCGCTGAACCGCCGCGGCCTGTCCTTCGACGAATACCACGCTAAAAAAGCCGAACTGCTTGGCCAGCCGCAAAAGTCGTTCAACTTCGACAACCAGGGTGAAATGAACGCTGGGCGATCTGTACAGCTGCACGGCCGTCCAAGCTGAGGCGAAACTGTACTGCTCCAAGTTTCGCGTAACTGTCCATGGGTTTCGCTCTGGGTGTGCGATAGGGTCAACACCTGACCGACCCTGACGGACTGCCACCCATGACGCTCTCTCTTGACCTGCTGCTGGGCTTCGCCCTGTTTGCTCTCGTTACTTCAATCACCCCCGGCCCGAACAACACCATGTTGCTGGCATCCGGGGTGAACTTCGGCTTCAACCGCACAATTCCGCACATGCTCGGCATCACTTGTGGCTTCTTCGTACTGGTGGTGGCGGTCGGTTTTGGCCTTGGCGCGGTGTTCCAGACTTACCCTTTGCTCTACACGGTGCTGCGTTATGTGGGGGCGGCGTATTTGCTGTACCTGGCGTGGAAAATCGCCCATTCCGGGCCCATGTCGGAGAGTCAGCAGGGCGAGGCGAAACCGATCAGCTATCTGGGCGCCGCCGCGTTCCAGTGGGTCAATCCCAAGGCCTGGATCATGGCCATTGGCGCTATCAGCACCTACACGCCGATGCAGGGTTACTTCACTAATGTGATCGTGATCGCGGCCGTCTTTGCGATCATCAACCTGCCGAGTGTCGGTGTCTGGGCCGCTTGCGGCACGCTGTTGCGCAACGTTCTGAAGGATCGCCGCTGGCTGCGTCTGTTCAATTGGGGCATGGCCGCGTTGCTCGTGGGCTCGCTGTATCCGCTGTTGCTCGAAAGCTTTAGCTGATGCATTGCTTCAGCCGGTTGCCCGATGCCTGTTAAGCTGACTTTTCAGGAGCGTTCCTACGCACTTTTAAATGAAGTAATTCTTCTTTAACGGCATCCGATCAGGTATTGGTAGCGTTCTGAAAACAGCGCGCAGCTCACAAGGCTGCGCTTTGCCGTTTGCAGTCACGAGCTTCCTGATCCCGGAACACGCTCTGCGAGTCTTATATGAATAAACGTCCGTTGTATTTCGATTACGCCGCCACCACGCCGGTGGATGAGCGGGTCATCAAGGTAATGGTCGAGTGTCTGGGCTTTACCGGCAACTTCGGCAACCCGGCCTCCAGCTCCCACGTCTTCGGCCAGCAGGCCCGGCAATCGGTCGAACAGGCGCGACGCCAGGTCGCCGAACTGGTCGGCGCGACGCCCGGGCAGATCGTCTGGACTTCCGGCGCCACCGAATCCAACAACCTTGCGCTCAAAGGCGTGACCCAGGCCCGCGGCACTGGCGGCGGCCATATCATCACCAGCCAGATCGAACACAAGGCCATTCTCGATACTGCGAAGCAACTGCAGGAAGCCGGTGTCGCGGTGACTTATCTGGTGCCGGACGCCGAGGGCCTGATCACTGCGCAAGCGGTCAGCGAAGCCATGCGCGAGGACACCTTCCTGGTGTCGCTGATGCTGGTCAACAACGAACTGGGCACCCTCAACGATATTCCCGCCATCGGTCAGGTCGTGCGTGATCGCGGGGCGTTGTTTCATGTCGACGCCGCACAGGGCGCGGGCAAAGTGGCGATCGACCTCGCACAATGGCCCGTGGACCTGATGTCGTTTTCCGCGCACAAGCTCTATGGCCCCAAAGGCATCGGCGCGTTGTACGTCGGTCCGCGTGCACAACAGCGCTTGCAGGCGCAGATCCATGGCGGCGGGCATGAGGGCGGTTTGCGTTCCGGCACGCTGGCGACCCATCAGATCGTGGCCATGGGCGCGGCCTTTGCACTGGCGGCGGCTGCGTTCGATGAAGAGAAAGCCACTATCGTGCGTTTGCGTGAACGCTTGCTTGAGCAATTGCAGTGTGTTCCCGGCGTGCACCTGAACGGCAGCCCGACCCGGCGCATTCCCCATACCCTGAGCCTGACCTTCAGCGAAGGCGAGTTCAACCCGGCGGCATTGCTGGCCTCGATCGCGTTTTCCGCGACCTCGGCCTGCAATTCCGCGAGCAATACCCCATCCCATGTACTGCTTGCCCTGGGGCATGATGCCCGTTCGGCCAGTCGCACCATCCGCTTGAGCCTCGGGCGCTTCACCACCGAGCAGGACATCGACCAGGCGGTTCAACTGATCAAGGCAGCCTGCGCCAGTGCTCCGGCATTCTGGCAATAGGGCGACGAAGCGCCGACGTTGATCGGCACTCAACAATAATGAACAAGTGATTAGCAGGAGACACGATGAATACGCAGCTTTCGATCAATGGATCGGTGCCCCAGCGCCTGGCGCAAACCCGCGAACTGATGAGCCGGGAGGGCATTCACGCCTTGCTGGTGCCGTCGGCCGATCCGCACCTGTCCGAATACCTGCCGGGCTATTGGCAAGGGCGCCAGTGGTTGTCGGGTTTCCATGGTTCAGTCGGCACCCTGATCGTGACCCCGGACTTTGCCGGCGTCTGGGCCGATAGCCGTTATTGGGAGCAGGCGAGCAAGGAGCTCAAGGGCAGCGGCATTGATCTGGTCAAGCTGCAACCGGGTCAACCCGGGCCACTGGAATGGCTGGCCGAGCAAACCCCCGAGGGCGGCGTTGTCGCGGTCGATGGCGCGGTCATGGCCGTGGCATCGGCACGGACCCTGGGCGGCAAACTTGAAGAGCGTGGCGCCCGCCTGCGCACCGACATCGACCTGTTGAGCGGCGTCTGGAGCGATCGCCCGGGCCTGCCGAACGAACCGATCTATCAGCACCTGCCGCCACAGGCGACCGTCAGCCGTGGGGAAAAACTCGCCAAACTGCGTGAAACCCTTCAGGCGCGAGGTGCCGACTGGCATTTCATCGCCACCCTGGATGACATCGCCTGGCTGTTCAACCTGCGTGGCGGCGACGTGTCGTTCAACCCTGTGTTTGTTTCTTTCGCCTTGATCAATCAGCAACAGGCCACGCTGTTTGTCGCCTTGAGCAAAGTCAGTGCCGAGCTGCGCGTCATCCTCGAACAGGACGGCGTGACCTTACGCGATTACAGCGAGGTCGCCGCCGCACTGCGCGCCGTGCCGAGCGGTGCGAGCCTGCAGGTCGACCCGGCGCGGGTCACGGCGGGGTTGCTGGATAACCTCGACAGCGGGGTGAAGCTGATCGAAGGCCTGAACCCGACCACCCTGGCCAAATCGCAAAAAAGCCTGGCCGATGCCGAACACATCCGTCAGGCCATGGAACAGGACGGCGCAGCGCTGTGCGAATTCTTCGCCTGGCTGGACTCGGCACTGGGGCGCGAGCGCATCACCGAACTGACCATCGACGAAAAACTCACCGCCGCCCGTGAGCGTCGTCCGGATTATGTGTCGCTGAGTTTCAACACCATCGCCGCGTTCAACGCCAATGGCGCGATGCCGCACTACCATGCCACCGAAGAAGAGCACGCGGTGATCGAAGGGGACGGCCTGCTGCTAATCGACTCCGGCGGCCAGTACCTGGGCGGCACCACCGACATCACGCGGATGGTTGCGGTGGGCACACCGACCGATGAGCAAAAGCGCGATTGCACCCGCGTGCTCAAGGGCGTGATTGCCTTATCCCGCGCGCAGTTCCCGAAAGGCATCCTGTCGCCGCTGCTCGATGCCATCGCCCGTGCGCCCATCTGGGCGGAAAGTGTCGACTACGGTCACGGCACGGGTCATGGCGTCGGCTACTTCCTGAACGTCCACGAAGGTCCGCAAGTCATCGCTTATCAGGCCGCACCTGCACCGCAAACCGCGATGCAACCGGGCATGATCACGTCCATTGAACCGGGCACCTATCGTCCGGGTCGTTGGGGGGTGCGGATCGAAAACCTGGCGATGAACCGTGAGGCAGGCAAAAGCGAATTTGGCGAGTTCCTCAAGTTCGAAACCCTGACCCTGTGCCCGATCGATACGCGCTGCCTGGAAACTTCGCTGCTGTCGGACGAGGAAAAGCAGTGGTTCAACGCCTACCACGCTGAAGTGCGCGAGCGCCTGAGTCCGTTGGTCGAAGGTGCCGCGCTGGAGTGGCTGAATACCCGTACTGCGGCTATCTGATGTGAAGCTCAGGTGCTTTTTCCAGCGCTTGAGCCATGTAGTCGACAAAGGCTTTGACCCTGGCGGATTGGCGACGATTCGCCGGGGATACGGCATAAATTGGCAGCGACAACGTACTGTAGTCCTGCAAAATCGCGCTCACCCGGCCGGCGCTCAGATCTTCGCTGAATAGCCACACCGGTGACAACGCAATCCCCAATCCCCCCAGCACCATTTCGCGGATCGCCTCGGAATTGTTGCTCTGCGCATTGCCCTTGATCCGCACTTCGTGGCGTTGGGCGTCTTTTGTGTACAGCCACAGGTTTTGACTGCTCAACAGGTTGAACATCAGGCAGTTGTGCCCGCCCAGTTCCTGCGGTGTTTGCGGTTGGCCGTTTTGCCTGAGGTAGTCAGGGGAGGCGACGGTCACACGGTGGGTGCTACCGACAAGGCGAGCGATCAGGCCACTGTCGTTCAGGGCTCCGATCCGGAAAGTCACGTCCAGCCCTTCGCTGACCAGATCCTGGTTTTGATCGCTGAGTTGCAGGTCGATCTGTACGTCAGGGTAGTGTCTGAGAAAGTCCGGCAGGCGGGGGGCGATCTGCAAACGTCCGAAACTGACCGACGAGCCGACTTTCAACGGTCCGGCGACCTTTTCCCGACCGGATTGAAAGCTATGTTCCGCCGCATCCACGGCGGCGAGGATGCGGCGGCATTCGTTGTAGTACCGCCGACCTTCGTCCGTCAGGGACAGCTTGCGGGTACTGCGGGCAATCAGCTTTCCGCCCAATCGGGTTTCCAGTGCCTGCAGCACTTTACTGATGGTCGGCTGGCTGGTCTGCAACTCCCGGGCAACCGCGGAAAAACTGCCCCGTTCGACCACCCGCACGAAAATCGCCATTGCATTGAGTTTGTCCACGGGATCGCTCATTGATGCTGTAGTGGAATGATCACTATAGCGATATAGCGTCTTATCGGCATGAATTGAGCGAGGCAAGATGGCCCCACATCCACTTCTGATGGGGCATGACGAAATGACTGACTCACTGAATATGCGCGCTCTGATGGTCGACTCGGCCAATGCGCCATTGCGTTTGGTTTCCATTGCGCGGCCCATGCCGCAGGCGGGGCAGGTACTGGTCAGGATCAAGGCCAGCGGCGTGAATCCGCTGGACGGCAAAATCCGCTCCGGGCAGGCGGTTCATGCGGCTCAACCATTGCCGGCGATAGTGGGGATGGATCTGGCTGGGACGGTAGAGGCGTTGGGGGAGGGCGTCAGTGGTTGGCTGCCGGGGGATGACGTATATGCCATGGCCACCGGTATAGGTGGTATCCAAGGTTCATTGGCCGAGTACGCGGTGGTCGACGCGCGATTGTTGGCTCGCAAACCACACAACTTGAGCATGCGTGAGGCTGCCGGTTTGCCGCTGGTGCTGATCACCGCTTGGGAAGGTCTGGTCGACCGGGCTCGGGTCCGGCTCGGGCAGAAGGTATTGATCCATGGTGGTGCCGGTGGTGTTGGCCATGTAGCGGTGCAAATTGCCCGCGCTTTTGGCGCAGAAGTTTTTGCCACGGGTTCTGCCGGGCAGCAGTCGATTATCGAAGGGTTCGGCGCGACCTTTATCGATTACCGCAAGTCTTCGGTTGAAGATTATGTGGCTGAGCATACGGCCGGTGAGGGTTTCGACATTGTCTATGACACAGTAGGGGGGGAAACGCTGGATGCGTCATTCAAGGCGGCACGGATGTATCACGGTCATGTGCTCAGTTGCCTGGGGTGGGGGCAGCACAGTCTGGCACCGCTTTCCTTTCGCGGGGCGACTTACTCCGGTGTCTTCACTTTGCTGCCGCTCCTGACCGGCAAGGGGCGTGAGCATCACGGCGAGATTCTGCACGAGGCGGCGCAGTTGATTGAAGCGGGCAAGCTCGCGCCATTGCTTGACCCGCACTCGTTCACGTTGGAATCGGCAGAAGCCGCCCATGTACTGCTCTTGTCAGGAGCGGCAAAGGGGCGGTTGGTGGTCGAGATTTAACTCAGGGCCTCGAGCACGAAGTCCAGTCGATCCTGGCCGAAGTACAGCTGGTTATCGACAAACATGCTTGGCACGCCGAATACACCGCGCTGCACTGCTTTCTCGGTGTTGTCCTTGAGCGTTGCCTTGACTGTTTCGTCGGCGGTCAGTGCCAGCACCTCATTGGGATCGAAACCGTTGTCGCTCAGCACCGCCGCCACGGTTGCCGGGTCATTGAGGTTGCGGCCGTCGACCCATAGGGCCTTGAACAGGCAGTCAATGAAGGCAAAAAAACGCTCGGGTTGGTGCAACTGAATGCCGGTCACGGCACGCATCAGCACGAGAGTGTTGATCGGGAAGTGCGGATTGAACTTCAGTGGCACGTCATAGCGCCGGGCAAAACGGTCCAGGTCCTGAATCATGTGGCGACCCTTGGCCGGAATGGTCGCCGGGGAGGCGTTGCCGGTGGCCTTGAACACACCGCCGAGCAGGATCGGGATGTAGATCAGCTGGCTGTCGGTTTGCTCGCAGATTGCAGGTAACTGGGTATAGGCCAGGTAGGTGGTGGGGCTGCCCAGGTCAAAAAGGAATTCCACGGTTTTGCTCATGTTCGGTGCGCTCTGCTTATTGTTGTAGGGGAGGGCTTACCAGCGTTCGCTCCAGGGGCGCAGGTCCAGTTCGAAAGTCCAGGCGTCGCGGGGCTGGCTGTGCAGGTACCAGTAATTCTCGGCAATGTGTTCGGGGTTGAGGATGCCGTCCTGATCCTTGGTCGCGTATTTCTCGGGGAAGCTGTCACGGATGAAGTCGGTATCGATGGCGCCGTCGACGACGACATGGGCAACGTGAATATTCATCGGTCCGAGCTCTCGGGCCATGCTTTGCGCCAGTGCACGAATGCCGTGCTTGGCACCGGCAAATGCGGCGAACCCGGCTGCGCCACGCAGGCCTGCAGTGGCACCTGTGAACAGGATTGTGCCCCGCTGGCGCTTGGCCATGCGTATGGCCACTTCCCGCGCATTGAGAAACCCCGAGAAGCAGGCCATTTCCCAGATCTTGAAATACTTGCGGGCGGTTTCTTCGAGAATGCTGCACGGCACGTTGGCGCCGATGTTGAACACGAATGCCTCGATGGGGCCGACCTCGCTTTCGATCTGCTCGACCAGTGCCACCACATCGTCTTCCTTGCGGGCGTCGCAGGCGAAACCGTGTGCCTCGCCACCATCGGCCTTGATGGCATCCACCAGTGGCTGGAGCTTGTCCGCACTGCGGCGGGTGACGCAGGCGACAAAACCCTCTTGGGCGAAACGCTTGGCAATGGCGCCGCCCGTGGCATCACCTGCACCGACGACCAGTACGACCTTCTTGTTATTCATGGGTAGATCCCTTTTGGTAAACGATCGTTAACTAAACGAACGTTATGCTATGATTCGACAGACGTCAAGGTGAGCAATCCAGGGGGAAGGACAATGCGTTATTCGGCCAGTCACAAGCTGGAAACCAGGCAAAGGCTGCTGGAGAGCAGTGCGGTATCGGCCAAGAAGTCCGGATTTTCAACGGTAGGCGTGGACGGCCTGATGAAAGCGATTGGCTTGAGTGGCGGCGCCTTCTATAGCCACTTCTCGTCGAAAGACGAGTTGTTCGCCAGCATTGTCGAACGTGAGTTGGGACAAAGCCTGACGCGACTGGGGGAGGGGCAGGACCGTGACAAGCTTGAGCGCTGCTTGAAGCAGTACCTGAGTATGTCTCATGTCGAGAATCCGGAAACCGGATGTGCATTGCCGGCATTGGGGGCGGAAATTGCCCGTTCCGACCTGACTGTCCGCCAACAAGCGGAGCTCTGGATTTGTCGGCTTCAGGAACGTTGGGCGGGTGTTCTGCAAAGCGACAGCCTGGCGTGGGCGATTCTGTCGCAATGTATTGGCGCGCTGGTCGTGGCGCGCATGCTGGCTAGCCCGGATATCCAGCGCACAGTGCTGAAGTCCAGCTACGAGGAAATCGGCCGTCAGATCGCAGGTCCGAGAACCTGACGCAATGGCCCTGCCTATTTGCAGATGACAATCATGCTGCGGCTGGTATAGCCCGCTGGATTGAGGCCAAATGGGTAGTCGCCGGGCTCTTCCACGGCATCCCCCGACTTGGCGATGACCTTGTATCCCTTGGGCGCGCAGGAGTTGGCTGCGCTGGCGTAGCACTTGTCCCAGGATGAAGACAGTCCGGAACAGTTGATGTGTAGCCCTTTCCTGCCGTGCTTGATCTGTGTTTCCGAGGTCGCTGCGCAGCCCGCAATTGCAAGTGCGGCGACCAGTATCAAAAATCGGTTCATTACTGTCCTTATAGCGTCCCCGGATCTTGTGCCCGGGTCTGGCTGCATTCGCTTTTGCTTGACGCGTACCGATATCCCTATCTGAAATGGTCCATGGCATGACTCTGGGGTGCGGGGCTAAACATGGCCTAATTGAGCGGCAAATACCAGAGCCGTGTCATATCCGCTTTCAATCTGCCGCTACTGCTGGTCTGGCGGCTGAGCTCATGGTCATGGTGGCACCGACGGATGCCAAAATGATGCACATGATGGCCATCCATTGTGACAGCGAGAGGTACTCATGAAGGAACAGCAAGCCGGATAGCGCGCCGAAGGCTGGCTCGATACTCATCAGGGTGCCGAAGGTCCTGGCCGGCATGCGGGTCAGCGCGACCATCTCCAGGGTGTAGGGGAGGGCGGTGGACAGGATGGCGACGCCCAGGGCCACAGGAATCAATGACGGGGTCAATAGAGCGGAACCGGCATGGACAATACCGATAGGGGCTACGAAGAGCGCCGCGATCATTACCCCGAGTGCGGCGGTTTGCACGCCATTGTCGGCCCCCGCTTTTTGACCGAACAAAATGTACAGTGCCCAGCAGACCCCTGCACCCAAGGCATAACCGGCGCCTACCAGATCAATGCCGGCGGTCGCCTCTCCCGTCGGTATCAGTAACAGTAAGCCGGCGGCTGCCAGGGCGATCCACAAAAAGTCGATCGCACGACGCGAGGCGTAGATTGCCACCGCCAGTGGGCCGGTGAATTCAAGCGCCACTGCGATACCCAGCGGGACAGTTTGCAATGACATATAGAAGAGGAAGTTCATGCCGCCCAGCGCCATGCCGTAGACGATGACGGTGCGCAGGGATTTTGCCGTGAGTTTTGCCCGCCATGGACGCAGTATCAGCATCATGATCACGCTGGCAAAAATCAGTCGTAATGTTGTCGTCCCCTGAGGGCCGACAACGGAGAACATGCTTTTGGCCAGGGAGGCTCCGGACTGGATCGACGCCATGGCTATGAGCAGCAGCCCAACCGAGAACAGAGTAGAGGCTAGGCTGCGAGGCTGGTCATTCATTACGTGGCATCGTCCGAAATATAGGAATCAAGGGTATTTCTATTTGTGTTGGGCAATATACTGCGCATTCCATGCGGGCGCGTCTATATATACGCAGTGTTTTTGCACATATCGATAGAAACCCGAATCAGTGCTTGACGGCAGATTCTGGAGGCCTATAATTCGCCCCACTTCCGGCGCAGTCGAAACGGAAAACTCCTTGGTAAACAATGAGTTACGCAGTTTTCGGCAGCAGGTTGCTTCAGTTCATCGAAGCCGAAAGGGAGTTGAAAAAGAGGTGTTGACAGCAGCGTGTAACGCTGTAGAATTCGCCTCCCGCTGATGAGAGATCTGAAGCGCAAGTGGTTGAAGTTACAAAGGAAACTTTGAAAGCTTCAGAAAATAATCACTTGACAGCAAATGAGGCTGCTGTAGAATGCGCGCCTCGGTTGAGACGAAAGATCTTAGCCAACCGCTCTTTAACAACTGAATCAAGCAATTCGTGTGGGTGCTTGTGGAGTCAGACTGCTAGTCAACAGATTATCAGCATCACAAGTTACTCCGCGAGAAATCAAAGATGTAACCAACGATTGCTGAGCCAAGTTTAGGGTTTTCTCAAAACCCAAAGATGTTTGAACTGAAGAGTTTGATCATGGCTCAGATTGAACGCTGGCGGCAGGCCTAACACATGCAAGTCGAGCGGATGACAGGAGCTTGCTCCTGAATTCAGCGGCGGACGGGTGAGTAATGCCTAGGAATCTGCCTGGTAGTGGGGGACAACGTTTCGAAAGGAACGCTAATACCGCATACGTCCTACGGGAGAAAGCAGGGGACCTTCGGGCCTTGCGCTATCAGATGAGCCTAGGTCGGATTAGCTAGTTGGTGAGGTAATGGCTCACCAAGGCGACGATCCGTAACTGGTCTGAGAGGATGATCAGTCACACTGGAACTGAGACACGGTCCAGACTCCTACGGGAGGCAGCAGTGGGGAATATTGGACAATGGGCGAAAGCCTGATCCAGCCATGCCGCGTGTGTGAAGAAGGTCTTCGGATTGTAAAGCACTTTAAGTTGGGAGGAAGGGCATTAACCTAATACGTTAGTGTTTTGACGTTACCGACAGAATAAGCACCGGCTAACTCTGTGCCAGCAGCCGCGGTAATACAGAGGGTGCAAGCGTTAATCGGAATTACTGGGCGTAAAGCGCGCGTAGGTGGTTTGTTAAGTTGGATGTGAAAGCCCCGGGCTCAACCTGGGAACTGCATTCAAAACTGACAAGCTAGAGTATGGTAGAGGGTGGTGGAATTTCCTGTGTAGCGGTGAAATGCGTAGATATAGGAAGGAACACCAGTGGCGAAGGCGACCACCTGGACTGATACTGACACTGAGGTGCGAAAGCGTGGGGAGCAAACAGGATTAGATACCCTGGTAGTCCACGCCGTAAACGATGTCAACTAGCCGTTGGGAGCCTTGAGCTCTTAGTGGCGCAGCTAACGCATTAAGTTGACCGCCTGGGGAGTACGGCCGCAAGGTTAAAACTCAAATGAATTGACGGGGGCCCGCACAAGCGGTGGAGCATGTGGTTTAATTCGAAGCAACGCGAAGAACCTTACCAGGCCTTGACATCCAATGAACTTTCCAGAGATGGATTGGTGCCTTCGGGAACATTGAGACAGGTGCTGCATGGCTGTCGTCAGCTCGTGTCGTGAGATGTTGGGTTAAGTCCCGTAACGAGCGCAACCCTTGTCCTTAGTTACCAGCACGTTATGGTGGGCACTCTAAGGAGACTGCCGGTGACAAACCGGAGGAAGGTGGGGATGACGTCAAGTCATCATGGCCCTTACGGCCTGGGCTACACACGTGCTACAATGGTCGGTACAGAGGGTTGCCAAGCCGCGAGGTGGAGCTAATCCCACAAAACCGATCGTAGTCCGGATCGCAGTCTGCAACTCGACTGCGTGAAGTCGGAATCGCTAGTAATCGCGAATCAGAATGTCGCGGTGAATACGTTCCCGGGCCTTGTACACACCGCCCGTCACACCATGGGAGTGGGTTGCACCAGAAGTAGCTAGTCTAACCTTCGGGAGGACGGTTACCACGGTGTGATTCATGACTGGGGTGAAGTCGTAACAAGGTAGCCGTAGGGGAACCTGCGGCTGGATCACCTCCTTAATCGACGACTCAGCTGCTCCATAAGTTCCCACACGAATTGCTTGATTCATTGAAGAAGACGATAGAAGCAGCTTTAAGCTCCAAGCTGATAGCTCCAAGCTAACAGTTACGCGCTCGAAATTGGGTCTGTAGCTCAGTTGGTTAGAGCGCACCCCTGATAAGGGTGAGGTCGGCAGTTCGAATCTGCCCAGACCCACCAATTTTGTATGGGGCCATAGCTCAGCTGGGAGAGCGCCTGCCTTGCACGCAGGAGGTCAACGGTTCGATCCCGTTTGGCTCCACCATTAACTGCTTCGAAGCGTTTGAGAGTTTAGAAATGAATATTCCAGCGTGAATATTGATTTCTAGTCTTTTGATTAGATCGTTCTTTAAAAATTTGGGTATGTGATAGAAAGATAGACTGAACGTTACTTTCACTGGTAACGGATCAGGCTAAGGTAAAATTTGTGAGTTGCTCTTAGGAGCTCAATCGAATTTTCGGCGAATGTCGTCTTCATAGTATAACCAGATTGCTTGGGGTTATATGGTCAAGTGAAGAAGCGCATACGGTGGATGCCTTGGCAGTCAGAGGCGATGAAAGACGTGGTAGCCTGCGAAAAGCTTCGGGGAGTCGGCAAACAGACTTTGATCCGGAGATGTCTGAATGGGGGAACCCAGCCATCATAAGATGGTTATCTTGTACTGAATACATAGGTGCAAGAGGCGAACCAGGGGAACTGAAACATCTAAGTACCCTGAGGAAAAGAAATCAACCGAGATTCCCTTAGTAGTGGCGAGCGAACGGGGACTAGCCCTTAAGTGGCTTTGAGATTAGCGGAACGCTCTGGAAAGTGCGGCCATAGTGGGTGATAGCCCTGTACGCGAAAATCTCTTGGTCATGAAATCGAGTAGGACGGAGCACGAGAAACTTTGTCTGAATATGGGGGGACCATCCTCCAAGGCTAAATACTACTGACTGACCGATAGTGAACTAGTACCGTGAGGGAAAGGCGAAAAGAACCCCGGAGAGGGGAGTGAAATAGATCCTGAAACCGTATGCGTACAAGCAGTGGGAGCCTACTTTGTTAGGTGACTGCGTACCTTTTGTATAATGGGTCAGCGACTTATTTTCAGTGGCGAGCTTAACCGAATAGGGGAGGCGTAGCGAAAGCGAGTCTTAATAGGGCGTCTAGTCGCTGGGAATAGACCCGAAACCGGGCGATCTATCCATGGGCAGGTTGAAGGTTAGGTAACACTGACTGGAGGACCGAACCGACTACCGTTGAAAAGTTAGCGGATGACCTGTGGATCGGAGTGAAAGGCTAATCAAGCTCGGAGATAGCTGGTTCTCCTCGAAAGCTATTTAGGTAGCGCCTCATGTATCACTGTAGGGGGTAGAGCACTGTTTCGGCTAGGGGGTCATCCCGACTTACCAAACCGATGCAAACTCCGAATACCTACAAGTGCCGAGCATGGGAGACACACGGCGGGTGCTAACGTCCGTCGTGAAAAGGGAAACAACCCAGACCGTCAGCTAAGGTCCCAAAGTTATGGTTAAGTGGGAAACGATGTGGGAAGGCTTAGACAGCTAGGAGGTTGGCTTAGAAGCAGCCACCCTTTAAAGAAAGCGTAATAGCTCACTAGTCGAGTCGGCCTGCGCGGAAGATGTAACGGGGCTCAAACCATACACCGAAGCTACGGGTATCATCTTCGGATGATGCGGTAGAGGAGCGTTCTGTAAGCCTGTGAAGGTGAGTTGAGAAGCTTGCTGGAGGTATCAGAAGTGCGAATGCTGACATGAGTAACGACAATGGGTGTGAAAAACACCCACGCCGAAAGACCAAGGTTTCCTGCGCAACGTTAATCGACGCAGGGTTAGTCGGTCCCTAAGGCGAGGCTGAAAAGCGTAGTCGATGGAAAACAGGTTAATATTCCTGTACTTCTGGTTATTGCGATGGAGGGACGGAGAAGGCTAGGCCAGCTTGGCGTTGGTTGTCCAAGTTTAAGGTGGTAGGCTGGAATCTTAGGTAAATCCGGGATTCTAAGGCCGAGAGCTGATGACGAGTGTTCTTTTAGAACACGAAGTGGTTGATGCCATGCTTCCAAGAAAAGCTTCTAAGCTTCAGGTAACCAGGAACCGTACCCCAAACCGACACAGGTGGTTGGGTAGAGAATACCAAGGCGCTTGAGAGAACTCGGGTGAAGGAACTAGGCAAAATGGCACCGTAACTTCGGGAGAAGGTGCGCCGGTGAGGGTGAAGGACTTGCTCCGTAAGCCCACGCCGGTCGAAGATACCAGGCCGCTGCGACTGTTTATTAAAAACACAGCACTCTGCAAACACGAAAGTGGACGTATAGGGTGTGACGCCTGCCCGGTGCCGGAAGGTTAATTGATGGGGTTAGCTAACGCGAAGCTCTTGATCGAAGCCCCGGTAAACGGCGGCCGTAACTATAACGGTCCTAAGGTAGCGAAATTCCTTGTCGGGTAAGTTCCGACCTGCACGAATGGCGTAACGATGGCGGCGCTGTCTCCACCCGAGACTCAGTGAAATTGAAATCGCTGTGAAGATGCAGTGTATCCGCGGCTAGACGGAAAGACCCCGTGAACCTTTACTATAGCTTTGCACTGGACTTTGAATTTGCTTGTGTAGGATAGGTGGGAGGCTTTGAAGCGTGGACGCCAGTTCGCGTGGAGCCAACCTTGAAATACCACCCTGGCAACTTTGAGGTTCTAACTCAGGTCCGTTATCCGGATCGAGGACAGTGTATGGTGGGTAGTTTGACTGGGGCGGTCTCCTCCTAAAGAGTAACGGAGGAGTACGAAGGTGCGCTCAGACCGGTCGGAAATCGGTCGTAGAGTATAAAGGCAAAAGCGCGCTTGACTGCGAGACAGACACGTCGAGCAGGTACGAAAGTAGGTCTTAGTGATCCGGTGGTTCTGTATGGAAGGGCCATCGCTCAACGGATAAAAGGTACTCCGGGGATAACAGGCTGATACCGCCCAAGAGTTCATATCGACGGCGGTGTTTGGCACCTCGATGTCGGCTCATCACATCCTGGGGCTGAAGCCGGTCCCAAGGGTATGGCTGTTCGCCATTTAAAGTGGTACGCGAGCTGGGTTTAGAACGTCGTGAGACAGTTCGGTCCCTATCTGCCGTGGACGTTTGAGATTTGAGAGGGGCTGCTCCTAGTACGAGAGGACCGGAGTGGACGAACCTCTGGTGTTCCGGTTGTCACGCCAGTGGCATTGCCGGGTAGCTATGTTCGGAAAAGATAACCGCTGAAAGCATCTAAGCGGGAAACTTGCCTCAAGATGAGATCTCACTGGGACCTTGAGTCCCCTGAAGGGCCGTCGAAGACTACGACGTTGATAGGTTGGGTGTGTAAGCGCTGTGAGGCGTTGAGCTAACCAATACTAATTGCCCGTGAGGCTTGACCATATAACACCCAAGCAATTTGATGCTCCTAGTTGAAGAAACGAAAGAGACCAGATTGCGGTGTGTGAAGACGAAACGAACCGAAAGTTCGAGATGCTCACAAAACACCTAGCTGTCACATACCCAATTTGCTGAAGCGCGGCCGACCGGCCACGACTCGGTACCCGAATTTCTTGACGACCATAGAGCGTTGGAACCACCTGATCCCATCCCGAACTCAGCAGTGAAACGATGCATCGCCGATGGTAGTGTGGGGTTTCCCCATGTGAGAGTAGGTCATCGTCAAGATTAAATTCCGAAACCCCTATCTGCGTATGCAGGTAGGGGTTTTGTTTTTGCGCTCGAAAAACAAGGCCGGCCCACCCAAGGTCAATTATAAAAAAAATCACACAAACCAGGCTCCACGCTTTTGGTATGGTGCAGCTCATTTTTAATGGACTGAATTTGCGCCCACGGATCGGCATTCTTTTTCAAAGAGTTGCTGCACAAGTGCCCGAACCGATACCGATCAAGGACCACGAAAAAGAGACATGCCTGGTCAACAAGAGACTCATGGCCTGCGCCTTGTTCGTTGCGGCTGTCACCTGTGCACTGGTAGTGCGCATGTATGTCCTGCAGGTAGTCGAGTTCGACTATCACTCGACCATCTCCGAAAACAATCGCGTACATGTCCTGCCGATTACACCGCCCCGCGGGTTGATCTATGACCGCAACGGCGTACTCCTCGCAGACAACCGCCCCAGCTTCAACCTGACCATCACCCGCGAACGTGCATCCAATGTCAACGAAGAGCTGGACGAGGTCGTCAATCTCCTGCACTTGCCCGCTGAAGATCGCACGCTGTTCGACAAGGCGATGAAGCAGGCACGTCACCCCTTCGTACCCGTGACACTGTTCTATGAGCTGAGCGAAGAACAGATTGCCGTACTCGCCGTCAACGAGTTCCGTCTGCCGGGCCTCGATGTCGAGCCGCAGTTCGTTCGGCACTATCCATTGGGCGAGCACTTCGCCCATTCAGTCGGCTACGTCGGACGTATCAACGAGAAAGAGTCAAAGGCTTTGGATGACGTCGAGTACCGAGGTACCCAATCCATCGGCAAGACCGGGATCGAAAAATTCTACGAGTCGCAACTGCACGGCCATGTCGGTTATGAGGAAGTCGAAACCAATGCCCAGGGTCGCGTGCTGCGGGTGCTCAAGCACACTGACCCGGTGCCCGGCGAAAACATTGTCCTGAGCCTCGACATCAAGCTTCAGGAAGCCGCCGAACAAGCCCTGGGGGATCGCCGTGGTTCGGTGGTCGCGCTGGATCCGTCGACCGGTGAAGTGCTGGCCATGGTCAGCAACCCGAGTTTCGATCCGAACCTGTTCGTCACCGGTATCAGCTCCAGGGAATACTCCACACTCCGGGACTCCATCGACCGACCGCTGTTCAACCGTGTGCTGCGCGGTCTCTATGCGCCGGGTTCGACCATCAAGCCGGAAGTGGCAATCGCCGGCCTCGATGCCGGTGTCGTCACACCACAGACCCGTGTGTTCGACCCCGGTTATTACCAACTGCCGGATTTCGATCACAAGTACCGCAACTGGAACCACAGCGGCGACGGCTGGGTGGATATGGATGCGGCGATCATGCGTTCCAACGACACCTATTTCTACGACCTTGCTCACAAACTGGGGATTGATCGTCTGCACGATTACATGGCGATGTTCGGACTGGGTGAGAAAGTCTCCCTGGACATGAATGAAGAGTCTCCCGGCCTGATGCCATCCCAAGCCTGGAAACGCGCCACCCGTCGTCAGGCCTGGTTCCCGGGCGAGACGGTGATTCTCGGTATCGGCCAGGGCTATATGCAGGTCACGCCACTGCAGTTGGCCCAGGCCACCGCGCTGATTGCCAACAAAGGCGTGTGGAATCGTCCGCACCTGGCCAAAACCGTGGACGGTGTCGCGCCGGTGGATGAGCATCCGATGCCGAATATTCTGCTCAAGGATCCACGCGGCTGGGAGCAGGTCAACCATGGCATGCAGATGGTGATGCATGATGCCCGCGGGATTGCCCGGGCCGCAGCGGCGGGCGCGCAGTACCGTATTGCCGGTAAGAGCGGTACCGCACAGGTGGTGGCAATCAAGCAGGGCGAGCGTTACAACCGGGAGAAAACCCGCGAGCGTAACCGCGACAATGCCTTGTTCGTCGGTTTCGCCCCGGCCGAGCACCCGAAGATCGTGATTTCGGTGATGATCGAAAACGGCGAGGCCGGTGGTCGCGTTGCCGGTCCCGTGGTGCGGGAGATCATGGACGCCTGGCTACTCGACCAGGATGGCCATCTCAAGCCGCAGTACGCAGCGCCGAGCAAGGCTGCGGGCGATCCTCACGTCTGAATTTAGTCTGTCAGCCGTTGTTGCAGGCTTTCGAGAAAGATCGTCTCGGCACGGCTCATGCGCTGTTCGCGGTTCCACAGCCAATGAATGTCCACATCGGCAATCCCTTCGTGGGGCAGCAGCAGGGGGGAACTCGGATCTGCAGGAAGGCCTCATGCGTAGGCGAGGGTTTTTTCTTCCAGCAGTTCCTCATACAAATTTGCCCATTTGCGACCCATTTCGTCCGCCGTGAACAGATTTTGATAACGGGCCTGTGCCTTCTCGCCCATTTGCGCCGCCAGCACCGGGTTTTCCCAAAGCGTGCGCATCGCCTCGCGAAACGCCAATGGATTACTCGGTGGCACCACCAGCCCGGTCTCGTTATGGATGTTGATGTAACTGGTGCCAGTGCCAATCTCACTGGAGATCATCGGTTTGCCATACATCGCGCCTTCCAGCAGTGAAATGCCAAAGGCTTCGGAGCGCAGGTGCGACGGGAACACGATGGCATAGCTCAGTTGCAGCAACGCTACCTTGTCCTCGTCTCCCAGACGCCCGAGGAAGTGAATATTGCGTAAACCCAAGGCGGCCGCCTGGGCATGCAGCTCTTGTTCCAACGGGCCGGCACCGACAATTACTGTCGGGTAATCCAGGTCCTTCAGGGCGTCGAGCAGGATGTGCAACCCTTTGTAGTAGCGCATCACACCCACAAACAGAAAGAACTTATCGCCAAGCTTTTGCCGCCAGTGAGCCGTTCGATCGCTGTCCGGCTGTGGGTAACCCGTCTTGTTCAATCCATAGGGGATCACTCGGGTCTTGTGCTGAAACTGTTGCAACACATCACTGGTGTGCAGGTAATTAGGCGATGCAACGATGATCCGGTCGGCGCTGTGCAGAAAGCGATTCATCAGCGGCCGGTAAAGTTTGAGCAGCTGTTTCTGGCGGATAATGTCCGAGTGGTACGTCACCACGCTGGGTTTGTTCAGACTGCTTGCGAAATGCACCAGGTCCATGAACGGCCATGGAAAGTGGTAATTGACTACGTCGGCCTCCGCTGCCAGCTCGCAAAACTGTTTGAAGACGCTCCAGGAAAAACCCGTGGAGGCGAACTGAATGTCGAGCCGGGCTCGATGGACTTCATGATGCGCGACCTGCATCACCGGCGGTGTCGGATCGGCACTGAGTGTCAGCACCTTGCCTTCAACGCCGTGCAGGGCGCCGCTTTCGCACAACTGGAAAATCACTTGTTCGATCCCGCCGACCGAGTCAGGCAGGTACGTCTTGAAAAAATGAAGAACTCGCATTCAACCTCCCAGAGCCTGGCGGTAAGCGCTGGCCGTGACTTGCGCGCAGCGCTCCCAGGTAAAAAGCCTTGCCTGTAGCAATCCGGCTTCTCGGCATGCCTGCCAATGCGCTAGATCCTCGATCAGACGACTCATTGCATCGCGCAAGCCGTCGGTTTCATCCGGTTCAACATAGTTACCCGCAGAGCCTGCGACTTCGGGCATGGCCGAACGTCGGGTCAGAATGACCGGCGTTCCGCAAGCCATGGCTTCCAGCACCGGCAGGCCAAAACCTTCGTAAAGCGACGGAAAAATCAATGCCCGGGCGCCGGCCAACAGCTGCGCAACGTGCTCGTCAGGCAGATAGCCCAGCAAACAGACACAACCGCGGGCCAGGGCCTGGTGCAATTCTTCGCTGAACTGCTCGCGCTGCCAGCCGGCCATGCCGACGATCAGCAATGGAAAACGCTGACGGACCGATTCCGGCAATCGGGCGTGGGCGCGCAGGGCGAGGGACAGATTCTTGCGCGGCTCCAGGGTACCGACACAGAGGAAGTATCCCCGCGCTTCAACGCCATGGTTCTTGAGTACAGCGTCGATAGCCTCGGGGGATCGCGGGTGAAAACGCGTGGCTACACCCAGCGGTGCGACGACAAACCGCTCGACCGGTAACCCGAAATGCGCCTGGGCTTCGTCAGCAATGAACTGCGAGTCGGTAAGAATCAGGCTTGCCTGTCGCACGCCATCGGTCACGCGCCGTTCGATTTCTCGCAAGCGCGCCGGTGGCTGCGTTTCGGGATAGTGCAGGTGAGTCAGGTCATGCAGGGTGATGACTGTCGGGCCGTCGAATGACAGCGGCCACAAACTCGGTTCGTGGTAGAGGTCGATGGCTTGCGCGCGGCCTTGATCGAAGCGTTTCTGCTCCAGCCACCGCCGGGCTTGATAGGCCCCCGGAATCTGCCGCAGCAATGGCGTCAGTCGGGAATAGCCGGGCATGGCCGCCTCAGGCAGCACATCACTCCAGCCCCAGCCATGAAACAGCGCCAGTTCAATATCCGGTTCACACGCCAGGGCGTTCGCCAGTTCGACGACGTAGTGGCCGATGCCGGTGCGCGGCGCCTGGAGAATCCGGGCGTTAAGGGCAATGCGCATGTTGCCTCTCTTGTGCGAGCGGCACGTCCGAGAGATTGCGCAGAGTGCGTTCGGCCAATTGCGCACTGGCTTCACGCCAACCGATCCAGCGCCAGTGCGCGACATCACGAGTGGCCGGGAATTGACCGCTGCTCTCGAAACGAATGACCAGGTCAGCCAGGCTTTGTGGTTCGGCCAGATCGAAGTACGCCATGAACTCGCCACCGATTTCGCGAAAAACCGCAATGTCGCTGCCCATGGCCGGCAGTCCACGCTGCATGGCTTCTACCAGTGGCAGGCCGAAGCCTTCCACAAAAGACGGAAACACCAGTGAGCTGGCGTGGGTGTAGGCATGTTCGAGGCTGGTGTCGTTCAGGTCGTTGAACATGAACAGTCGTTGGTTCAACTGCGGGTGATTACGGACCCGGGCCAGCAGTGCATCGCATTTCCAGCCGACTCGCCCGGCAATGCACAGACGGGCATTGGAGCCTGCCGCCCAGGCCCGTTCGAAGGCATCCAGCAGGTAGTCGTGGTTCTTGCGCGGCTCGATGGTACTGACCATCAAAAACACTGGTTCCGGCGTTCTGAAAATATGCGTCAGGCGCGGCTCGACGGCGGCCGTGACTTCGCTCAGGTCCAGTTCGGAGCCGAGGTGGAAATAGTCGAACCACAATTCACTGGCCTTGGCAGGACCCAGGCGGCGCTGCAGTTCATCACGCACCTGATCGCGCACCGTGGCGGAAATGGCCACATAGCCATCGGCGGTTTTGGTGATCCAGTCGAACCATTCATTGAAAACCTGCACCAACCGCGTGTCGTAAAACTGCGGATGCGTCACGGGAATCAGGTCGTAAATCACCGAAACGATGCCCACGCCTTCACGTTTGAGTCGTTCGGCAAACGGGAAGAAATCGGTGTGCCAGGACGAGTCCAGCAGCACCAGTTGATCCCCCGGTTGGTGCTGTAGCGGCGTGCAACGTTTGGGCAGTTGATACTGATTGAGTTGGTCGATCAGACGCAGCGGCACGCTGAAGCAGGTCAGCGCTGTCAGTCGATAAGCCACGTATACCAAGCGCCGGGCGAAACGCGATGTCAGGCGTTTATCGAGCCGCTGATGCCATTGCCAGAAACGATGTGCCAGTCGGCCAAGTCGCCCGCCGAACATCATCAACTGATCGAAAAACGGAATGTTCAGCGCACCGAGTTTCAGCACCCGATAGAGTTTGCCCTTGAGCATCACAACCGGGATGCATTCAACGCCGTCGACCGATTCCGGTAACTGGTTGACGACGTTGCGCACCACCCGCTGAATGCCCGAATTGACCTTGGGGTGCTGGAAAACGTGCGTACATTCCACCAAAAGACGCGTCATGGCGTGCCCCCCGAGGTCACCGGCGCGCTCGAACGCGTGACGGTGGTCTTCGCGGCCAACCACGAGCAGCCGACAAAGTCTTCCTGGCGGTTGTTGATCACATGGAACACCAACCCGTAATCGCGCCACTCGAAGTTGCGGTCCAGGTGTGAATCCAGGCGTGACAGGCTCAAGGCCACGGAATAGTTACCCTTGCCCAGCCCCATGACGAAAGCAAAGCGATAGGTCACGCGCTCGCCAGCCTGCAAGTCGGTCAGCGCCTGATCCTGGCGATGGGTGTTGATGCCGTACATGGCCTGGCCCAGGCGATCCTTGATCATGAAGCCCAGTACCAGCCGTTCGATGTCCTGGCAAACCTCGACATTCACTTCCAGCACGACCGGCTGGCCGACTTCGGCGGCGTCGATGGAGCGTTCATGTTGGTCGAGCAAGCGCACGGTCAGGATCCGGGCTTCACCCGTTCCCGAAATGGTACTGACCTGGCCGCCGGCGAGGGCTTCCTGGCGCACGGTCTGTCCTTCACGCTCGGCGAGCAGGGCGTTGTAGTAATCCATCACGGATTCGGGTGTGTCGTGCATGGCCATGTGGCCGTTTTCCAGGAGGATCGCCGAGTCGCAGATCGACTGAATCGCCCCACGGTCATGGGAGACGATCAACAGCGTGGTACCGGCTTTGCGAAAACTGCGGATGCGGTCGAAACTTTTGTGCTGGAAGTAGGCATCGCCCACCGACAGTGCTTCATCGACGATCAAAATGTCCGGGCGCCGCGCGGTAGCCACACTGAACGCCAGACGCATTTGCATACCGCTGGAATAAGTGCGCACCGGGTGGTCGATGGCGTCGCCAATTTCCGCGAAGCGTTCGATTTCCGGCATCAACGCTTCTATTTCTTCGACCTGCATGCCCAGCAGTTGCCCGGCCATGACCGCATTCTGCCGGCCGGTAAAGTCCGCATGAAAACCCATGCCCAATTCCAGCAGGGCGGCGACGCGGCCTTCGAGCTCAATGGTGCCGCGGGTGGGTTGGGTGGTGCCGGTGATCATCTTCAACAAGGTGCTTTTGCCGGCGCCGTTGACCCCGACGATACCCACCGATTCTCCGGGGGCAATCTGGAAGGTTACGTCCTGCAGCACCCAATGCTGGCGATGACGAATCGGCGAGAACGGGACCAGCCATTCAACCAGTCGACTCCAGCGGGAAGGGTATTGTTTATAGGCCTTGCCCAGGCCGGTGACGCGTATGTGCCCCATCAGAGTTCATCCACCATTTCACCGACCCTCTGCCGAAACAGCCGAAGCCCGATGACGAGAAACATAACGCTGGCGACCAGGATCGGCAGCAGCGAACTCCAGACGGGCCATTGGCCATACAGGAAGATGTTCTGGTAGCTGGTGATCAGGTTGGTCAGGGGGTTGAGTTGCAGCAAGCGCTGCACCCAATCGGGCAGGATGCTCAGCGGGTAAACGATTGGCGTCAGCCAGAACCAGAATTGCAGACAGATGGCGAAAAATTGCCCGACATCGCGAAAAAAAACATTCAATACGCCAAGAATAATCCCCAACCCGGCACAGAACATCACCTGTAACGCCAGCAGAGGAATGAGCGCAAACAGGGCCAGGCCCGGTAGTCGACCGGTGATCAACAGAAAGCCGAGGAACAAGCCGATGATGATTGCGAAGTTGATACCGGCATTCAACAGCACGATCACCGGCAGGCAGATCCGTGGAAAGCTGATTTTTTTCAGCAGGTTGGCGTTATCCAGAAACATGTTCTGGCTGCGCACGGTGATTTCCGCGAACAAGCCCCAGGTCAGCAACCCGGCGCAGAGGTAGATGCTGTAGGCCATGCCGTCATCTACCCCTGGCAAACGCGCGCGCATGATCTGGGAAAAAATAACGGTGTAGACAATGATCATCGACAGCGGATTGAGCACGGTCCACAGGGCACCGAACAACGAATTGCGATAACGCGCCTGAAACTCTCGCTGGACGCTACCGAGGATGAACCCTCGATAGCTGCTCAGCGTGCGGTAAAGGGAAAGCAGCATTCAAACCGTCCTGCCGTATTGATCTTCGAAGCGGACGATGTCGTCCTCTCCCAGGTATTCGCCGCTTTGCACTTCGATGATCACAAGGTCGATCACGCCGGGATTTTCCAGGCGATGCTTGTGACCCGCGGCAATGAAGGTCGATTCGTTCTTGGCCACCAGGCGAGTGCCGGTGCCATTGTTGGTGACCCTGGCCATGCCTTCGACCACCACCCAGTGTTCATTGCGATGGTGGTGCATCTGCAGTGACAACTTGGCGCCGGGCTTGACCACGATGCGTTTGATCTTGAAGCGCGGGCCTTCCTCGAGCACGGTGTAGGTGCCCCATGGCCGGCTGACGGTACGGTGCAGGCGATAGGCTTCGTGCTCTTTATCCTTGAGTTGCCTGGCCACCCGGCGCACATCCTGGGCGCGGTCGGCGTGGGCCACCAGCACCGCGTCGGCGGTGTCGACGATGATCAGGTTGTCCACGCCCACGGTCGCGACCAGACGGTCTTCGCTGTGGACGAAGTTGTCGTGGCTGTCGATGAAAATCGACTCGCCGACGGCGCGGTTGTTTTGTGCATCCGCCGGTACCAGCGCGGCCACCGCACCCCAGGATCCGATGTCGCTCCAGTCGAAACGGGCCGGCACGACAACCACCTTGTCGGAGCGCTCCATCAACGCGTAGTCGATGGAAATGTCCATGATCTCGCCAAACAGGGCCGGCGACAGTTCCTGTTGCAGGCACCCCGCGTTTTCCACCGCAGCGCTGGCGGCCATGCAGGTTCGCGTCTGCTCCAGCAAGTCGGGCGCATGGGTTTGCAGTTCGGCCAGTACGCTGGCGACCGAGAAGCAGAACATCCCGGAGTTCCACAGGAAGTTGCCGCTTTCCAGGTAATGAGTCGCGGTTTGCAGGTCAGGTTTTTCGACGAAGCGTCGCACGCTGGCAGCGCCTTTGTCGTCCAGCGATGTGCCGGCTTCAATGTAGCCAAAACCGGTTTCCGGCGCCGTCGGCACCACACCAAAGGTCACCAGGTGACCGCGCCTGGCCAGCGTCACGGCATGCTCGACCGCGTCCTTCAGTGCGTCGACATTGACGATCAGATGGTCGGCGGGCATGACCAGCATGATCGCGTCGTCGCCATGCAGGGCCTGGAGGGAGAGGGCGGCGGCGGCAATGGCCGGCGCCGTGTTGCGACCCGTCGGCTCCAGCAGGAAGTGCCCGCGATGATGGCCCAGGTGCGCGTCCCGAAAGTGATCCTTGCTCTGGAAGTAGTACTCGCGGTTGGTCACCGTGACGATATCGCCCCAGCCGGCGATCAGATGCGCGGCACGCCGATAGGTCTTGCCCAGCAGCGACTGGCCGTCGGGCAATACCATGAAGGGTTTGGGATGGTCCTCACGCGACACCGGCCACAACCTTGTCCCGGCACCACCGGAGAGAATCACGGGAATCAGCATGGCCTACTCCTTGGCGACGCGTTTCATGTCCGCATCCATCATCATGCGGATCAAGGCATCCAGATCGGTTTTTGGTTTCCAGCCCAGCACACGTTGGGCCTTGGCCGGGTTGCCGAGCAGCACTTCGACTTCGGCCGGGCGGAAGAACGCCGGGTCGATCTTCACGTAGTCGCGGTAGTTCAGACCCACATGATCGAAGGCAATCCGGCACATCTCGCGCACGGTCGTGGTCACACCGGTGGCCACCACGAAGTCGTCGGGCTTGTCCTGTTGCAGCATCAGCCACATGGCTTCGACGTAGTCCCCGGCAAAGCCCCAGTCGCGCTTGGCGTCGATGTTGCCCAGGCGCAGTTCCTGCTGCTTGCCCTGCTTGATTCGGGCAGCGGCATCGGTGACTTTGCGCGTCACGAACTCGATGCCGCGCAGCGGTGATTCATGGTTGAACAGAATGCCGCTGCTGGCATGCAGGTTGAAGCTTTCGCGGTAGTTCACGGTGATCCAGTGGCCGTACAGCTTGGCCACGCCATAAGGGCTGCGCGGATAGAACGGCGTGTTCTCGTCCTGCTGCTCGGCCTGGATCAGGCCGAACATTTCGCTGGTGGACGCCTGGTAGAAGCGCGTTTGCGGGCTGAACTGACGGATCGCTTCGAGCAGGTGGGTCACGCCCAGGCCGTCGACGATGCCGGTGGTCACCGGTTGATCCCAGGAGGCCGCGACAAAGCTTTGCGCGGCGAGGTTGTAGATCTCGTCCGGCGCCGACTTGATCACCGCGCGCTGCACTGAACAGGCATCGGCCATGTCGCCCTCCAGGTAGACGATGTCTGCCTCGACCCCCATCTCACGCAGGCGCCAGCGCGAGTCGCTGCTGCGACGCGCCACCAGGCCGTGGACTTTGTAGCCCTTGTCGAGCAGCAGTTTGGCCAGATACGCGCCATCCTGGCCGGTGATACCTGTGATCAATGCACTTTTAGTCATTCTTGTCGTACTCGCTTCTCCCAGTCGGACAGGATCGCCCGCAGGGATTGTTGTGTTGTGATTTCAGGCTTCCATCCGGTGGTTTCGATCAGGCTGCGAATGCTCTGCTCGCGCCCCGAGCAAGCTGACGTACAGGAACGCGCCGGTGAAGCCGCATGCCTTGAAGGCTCGCAGCAGGTTCAGGGTGCCCAGCAGATTGATGTTCAGGGTGCGCGCCGGATCATGAAAGGCGTCCGGGACGAAAGTCTGGTCAGCCAGGTGAATTACCACATCGGGCAATTCCGGCCACAAGCCTTCGAGGCTGTCTGGCGCGGCGAGATCGTAGCGGCAAGGAACAGGCAGAAGTTCCCATTCCGAGGCATCGGCCTGCAAACGCGATTGGGTGTGCTGTCCTGTGAATCCAGTCAGGCCCGTGACAAACAGACGTTTTTTCAACCGCGACCCCCCGGTCATGCATTTCATCCATTCCTGATTGGCTTGATGGAAGGGTCTTACGAACCAACAGGATCGCTCGCAAAGACAGATGAAATGTTTGTTGTAGTTGTTTGCTGGTCAATCTGTGCCATTTGCTCGGCAATTTCAACAGGTCCAATCGTGACCGGTCAGTTCTCGTCAGCGTAGCCTGATTTATTCTCGTCGGGCGGTTCACGAATCCTCAACGGATGTGGTTAGAATGCCCTTCGTCACGAGTATCCGGGGTTCGGCAGCGTCGCTTCGAAACTGCGAGAAACTGACCACTAAAACAAGAACGAAGACGGGCAGCAAGACGATGGACGAGCGCCAGTAAACACTGACTCGAACCGTGTTCTCCCCGTCATGGCGTGAGGCTGCCGGGATGGCGGTGTCACCGTGGGATACCATGAATTTTATTCTTTACTCCGACGTCAACGACAGCTCCATCAGCCAGAGTCTCGGCCGTCCCGAGTACAGTTACTACTTCGTGCTCAAGGCGTATCGCCCTGTACTCGAAAGCCTTGGGCGAGTGCATGTGGTGTCCTCCACCGCCGAGGTCGATCCGCTCTACAAACAATTATTGGCCGCCGGCGAAGACAGTCTGTTCCTGTCGTTTACGCCGCCGCAGAAAACCCCGAACGACCTTGAGTGCCCGACGATCTGCGTGGTGACCTGGGAGTTTGATTCGATTCCCGATGAACAATGGGATAACGACCCGCGCCAGGACTGGACGCAAATGCTGGCGCGGCAGGGCCGGGTGATCACACTCTCCAGCCATACCGCCCGGGCGATTCGTCGGGCCATGGGCGAAGACTTTCCGGTGTTGGTGTTGCCGACGCCGTTGTGGGAAAACTTCGCCGACATTCGTAGTCGCCACACCAGCGTCCCGATCAGCACCGGCTCGACCCTGGACATCAAGGGTTGCATCTTCGATACGCGCACCCTCGGGCTGAGCGCCGATGCACTGATTCCCGTCGTGCCGAGCGCCGAGGAACTGGCGGCGCTCGAGGCTGAACTGGAGGCATTGAAGCCACCGCCGCTGACGCTCAAGCGCCGCTTGGTGATTGCTCGCCATTACCTGCATATGTGGCGCCTGGACAAAGGTAAATCGCTGCCGGTCCCGGTTCATCGCACGCATTTTCTAAGCCAGTGGTACTGGGAAGGGATTCGCGACTTGTTGTCGCAAACCGCCCATGAACGTCTCGCTGACTGGTGTCCGGCCATCGCCGGCCCGCAGACGATTGCAGTACCCGAGCCAGACCCGCGACAGTGGCCGGACACCACCGCCCAGGTCGAAACACAGGTTGACGGTGTGGTGTACGTCACCGTGTTCAACCCGCGTGACGGTCGCAAAAACTGGCATCAGCTGATCACCGCATTCTGCTGGGCGTTCCGCGAAACGCCTGACGCGACACTGGTGCTGAAAATTACCCAAAGCGATCTGTCGTCCTACCATGACGAACTGATGACGTTGCTCGCGCAGCTTTCGCCGTTCGCCTGTCGGGTGGTGGTCATGCACGGCTACCTGGACGACCCGCAATACGCCCGTCTGTACGAAGCCGCCAGTTACTATGTCAATGCCTCGCGCTGCGAAGGGCTGTGCCTGCCGCTGATGGAGTTCATGGCCAGCGGTAAACCGGTAATTGCCCCGGATCACACGGCCATGGAGGACTACATCGATGAGCGTGTGGCGTTTGTGGTCACGTCCAGCGAAGAGCTGACCATCTGGCCACAGGACACTCGCATCATCTACCGCACCCTGCGTTACCGGCCGGATTGGGGTTCGCTGAAAACCGCTTACGAAAACAGCTACCGTCTGGCCAAGGAACAACCGCTGGAGTATCAGCGCATGTCCCTGGCCGCCGTCGAACGCATGCGTGATTACTGCGCATTCGCCCCGGTGCACAAACGCATGGCGGATTTTTTCGGGCTGGCGCCACAGGCTTTGCCGACAGCAACCGTGACGGATACCGCCTCATGCTGATCATCATTCATTCGGAAACCAACCAGCACACCATTGCCCGGAACCTTGGCCGCTCGGAGTACAGCTATTACTTCGTGCTCAAGGAGTACCGACCCGTGCTGGAGCGGCTGGGGCGAGTGGTAGAAGTCAGCGACCCGCAGACCGAAGTCGATGCCTTGTACCTGGACTGTTTATCCCGTGGCGAAGCGTGCGTGTTCCTGTCGTTTTCACCACCTCATCGCACGCCGGTCAATTTCACCTGCCCGACGCTGCCGGTGTTCGCGTGGGAATTCAGCACTATCCCCAACGAACCCTTTGCCGGTGATCCGCTCAATGACTGGCGCACGGTATTGCAGGCAGCGGGTGCGGCGATTACACATTCCAGCTACACCGTGAATGCGGTGCGCGAGGCGATGGGCGCCGACTATCCGGTCATCGCGGTACCGGCCCCGGTATGGGACCGGTTTTCCGAGCGCGGCGCCCACTTGCAACGCCAGCCCCTGGCCAGTCAGGTGCGGTTGACGCTCAAGGGGTTGCTGGCCGACAGCCGCAAACTCGACTTGCGTGCCTTCGGCCCCGTGGCCACTCGCGAAGGTGCGGGTATTGATTTCGAGGCCCCGCCGAGTGAGCACGAGTTGGTCCTCGACGGCGTGATTTATACCTCGGTGTTCAACCCCGGTGACGGGCGCAAGAACTGGGAAGACATGCTCAGTGCCTTTTGCGTGACGTTTCGCGAGGTGGACGACGCAACGCTGGTGCTCAAGTTGACGCACCACGATGCCGAGCAAGCGCTGACCGACATCCTTCACCACTTGTACAAAAACCAGTCTTACCGCTGCCGGGTCGTATTGATTTACGGCTATCTGGCTGACGCGGACTATGAGCAGCTGGTGCAAGCCACAAGTTATGTGGTCAACACATCCTATGGCGAAGGCCAATGTCTTCCGCTGATGGAGTTCATGTCCTGTGGCAAACCGGCGGTGGCGCCACGGACCACGGCGATGATCGATTATCTGGATGCCGATAATGCATTCCTGATTGACTCCACCGATGAGCTGACGGCCTGGCCACATGACCCGCGCAGGGCGTTTCGTACCTTGCGCTACGTCACCAATTGGGCGTCGTTGTGCAGGGCTTACCAATCAAGCTATGACGTGGCCAAGGGTGATCCCGGGCGTTATGCACAGATGTCCGTGCACGCAGTGGCCAGCCTCAGGAAGTTCTGCAGCCAGGCCACAGCCGAGCAGCGGCTTGGCGTATTTTTTGAGCGTTTGTTCGAAAACCGTGTCGTGGAAACCCCTGAGGCATGATTCGCGCATTGGTCAGACGTTTCTTTCCAGAGACGAAACCCGAGCCCCGGCCCGCGCCGTCGCCGGTCGAGCAATCCCGTGTGTCGCCAAGAGACGTGGGCTTGCACGATGCAATGCATGACGGCTGGTTTTGCGGCGACAGCGGCGAATTGCTCAAGGGGTTTGCCATTACCGCCGACGACACCTTGCTGGATGTCGGCTGCGGCGAAGGGGTGGCGACCTTGTTCGCGGTCCGCCAGGGCGCTTCGGTGATTTTCACCGACAGTGAACACGACAAGGTCCGCGAGCTTGCCCGGCAAGTGGCGGCGCAATCGGACAAACCGAACCTGGGGCTGGTCAGTAACAGTTTACCGCTGCCATTGGCCGACGGGTGCGCCAGCAAAGTCGTGTGCATGGAAGTGCTGGAACACATTGATCAGCCAGAGCCCTTCATGGCCGAACTGGTGCGCATGGGCCGCCCCGGCGCGCTGTACCTGCTGAGCGTGCCGTCCCCGGTGGGCGAGCATCTGCAGAAAGGCATCGCCCCGGCCAGCTATTTTCAATCGCCCAATCACGTGCAGATTTTCAGCCCCGAGCGATTCGCCGCGCTGGTGGAAGACGCGGACCTGGTCATCGAGCATCGCCAGGCCACCGGGTTTTTCTGGGTCATGGGCATGATTTTTTTCTGGGCCAGCGAGCGGGCTGCCGGGCGTGAATTGGGTGGCGCGGTTCGCGACCGGATTCAGGCACCGTATCCGCCGCTGATGGAGAGCTGGGCGAAAACCTGGCAGGACTTGCTGGCCCAGCCTGACGGGTTGGCGATCAAGCAGATGCTGGACCGGTTCATGCCCAAGAGCCAGGTGATCATTGCCCGCAAACCCCATGTCCAGGAGGGCGCATGAGCAACGAAAAACGGATCATGGACATCGAGTTGCTGCGCGGCATTGCGGTGCTTGGCGTGCTGTTTCATCACCTGCAGGACAGCCTGTTCGCGGCGGCCGTGCCGTTGCTGCAGGCCATCACGCTGTACAGCCAGCCGTGGTGGGGCGTGGATCTGTTTTTCGCGATCTCGGGTTTCGTCATTGCCCGCAGCCTGATTCCGGCCTTGCGCCGCTGCACAACTCGCCAGGAATACTGGCAACAGACGCGCAATTTCTGGTTGCGCCGGGCCTTTCGTTTGCTGCCGTCGGCCTGGCTGTGGCTGGCACTGATGTTGTTGGCGTGTCTTTTTCTCAACCGCTCCGGCGCGTTCGGCACCCTGCACGCGAACCTTCAGGCGACCCTGGCCGGCGTCGCGCAATACGCCAATTTCCGCTTTGCCGACAGTTTTTATCATTACGAATATGGCACCAGTTTCGTCTACTGGAGCCTGTCGCTGGAGGAGCAGTTCTATCTGCTGTTTCCGCTGATGATCGTGCTGTTGCGCAAGCACCTGGTGTGGGCGTTGCTGGCGCTGGTGGCGGTGCAATTGTTGACCCTGCGCACGCCGATCCTGATGGTGGTGCGAACCGACGCGCTGGCCCTTGGCGTGCTGTTGGCGATGTGGAGTACGCAACCGTCGTACCTGCGCTGGGAGCCAAAATTCCTGCGTCGTCCATGGGCGGGTGTTGCCGCACTGATCGCGGTATCGCTGCTGCTCAGCTTCATGGCAACGGATCGTTTCACCTTCACGTCTTACCGGATCGGCGTGATTGCGCTGTTGTGTGCGCTGCTGGTCTGGATCGCTTCTTACAACCGAGATTACCTGTTGCCGCGCGGAGTGTTCAAAAACCTGATGACGTGGGTCGGCAGCCGTTCCTACGGGATTTACCTGATCCACATCCCGGCCTACTTGCTGGTTCGTGAGTTCATTTTCCGTTTACAGGCTGCCGGGCTGCCCAGTCCGGCTGGCCATCCGATACTGATGTTGCTGATGGCTGGCGGCCTGATCGTGCTGCTGAGCGAACTCAACTATCGCTTCATTGAAATGCCCCTGCGCAACCGCGGCGCCTTGCTGGTCAAACGCCTGGGCACCTCCCGAACAGCCATCCCATCCTCTGGAGCCACCTCATGCTGAGCCTTTTGAAGAAACTCACGGCGGGCACGCCCGCGCCTGTGCAGGCAGAGACACCGCCCGCGGCGCCAGTGGCGGAGAAAGTCGACCCCTACATGCTCGGTCTGCACGACGCGATGCTCAGCGGCTGGTTCAATCAGCAGACCGGCGAACTGTTCACCGGCTTCCCGGTGACCCCCGAGGACACGCTGCTGGATGTCGGCTGCGGCGACGGCGGCAACGTGCATTTCTGCGGGATGCGCGGGGCGAAGATCATCATCGCCGATATCGACGCGGCCAAGGTCGAGGCGACACGTCAGCGCCTGGGCGATACACCGGCCCGCGACGTCGAATGCCATGTCACCGACTGCAACCCGCTGCCGATTGCCGATGGGACGGCCACCCGGGTGGTGTCGACCGAAGTCATCGAGCACGTGGACGATCCGGCCCAATTCCTCGCTGAACTGGTGCGTGTGGGCAAACCGGGCGCGTTGTATCTGCTGAGCGTCCCGCACCCCAGCTCCGAAGACCTGCAGAAAGATATCGCGGCGGCCGAGTATTTCCAGAAGCCCAACCACATCCGCATCATCAGCGAAGAACAGTTCAAGGCCATGGTCAGCGATGCGGGCCTGGAAGTGATCAGCCACAGCCAGTACGGATTCTACTGGTCGATGTGGATGCTGTTGTTCTGGGAAGCCAAGGTCGATTTCAGCAACCCGGACCATCCCTTGCTCAACCACTGGGCGGACACCTGGCAGGCGATCCTGGCTTCGCCACGGGGTACGCAGATCAAGCAGGCGCTGGATGCGGTGGTGGCGAAAAGCCAGGTGATCATTGCGCGTAAGCCCTGATCGGCATTAGGGCTACCCACATGCTCATGCATGATCCAGCGTCGCAGACAGGTTCGGCGATCGGGTACTGATGCCCATGAAGCGCCGCACGCGTTCCCCTTCGGCATCGCATCGTATGGTTTGCGGTGCGGCATCCAATTGGATGTTACCGTTTTCCATGAATACGACCCGGTCGGATATCGACATGGCAAAGTCCATTTCGTGGGTCACGATCAGCATGGTCATGCCTTCTTTGGCCAGGTCGCGGATCACGTTCAGCACGTCGTTGACCAGTTCCGGGTCGAGGGCCGAGGTCGGCTCATCGAACAGCATGATCTGCGGCTCCATCGCCAGGGCTCGAGCGATCGCCACGCGCTGTTGCTGCCCGCCGGAGAGCTGGTGCGGGTACTTGTGGGCATGGGCCAGCAAGCCGACCTTGTCCAGTAGCGCGTAGGCACGATGTTCACTCAGCTCGCCCGGCTGACCGTGGTAACGGGGCGCCAGGGTGACGTTGTCGAGAATGGTGCGGTGCGGGAACAGGTTGAAGCTCTGGAACACCATGCCGATGTGCCGCACGCCTTTGCGCAGGCGGGCGCCGTTGGGTTTGTCCGACGCTTCGATGAATTTTTCGCCGAACAACAGAATGTCGCCGGTATCGATGGTTTCCAGGCCGTTGACCGTGCGGATCAGAGACGTTTTGCCGGAGCCGGATGGCCCGATGATCGAGACCACCTGGCCGTATTCGACATTCAGGTCGATACCCATCAGTACCTGGTGGGTGCCATAGCTCTTCTGGATGTTCTTCAGTTGCAGGATGGGCGTCGCGTTATTGCCAGCGGCTTTGCGCGCAATGTCGGGCAAGGCTTCGGCGCTGGCCTTGAAACTGGCGATGGTGGCCGCGTCGAGTGTGTGCGGCTTGCGGAAGTTCAGGTCCAGGTAGCGCTCCAGTCGCTGCAGGAAATAGCCGAACACGGTGACGATCAACACGTAATAGACGCCTACCGCGGCCAGGGTTTCCATGACCAGGAAGTTGGTGGCATAGAGGCGTTGGCCGACGGTGAGGATTTCGGTCAGGGAGATGACCGAGACCAGCGAGGTCAGCTTGACCACCGTGATGTATTCATTAATCAGCGTGGGCAACGAAATACGGAAGGCCTGGGGGATCACGATCAGGCGTTGCATGCCGAACAGGCCGACACCCAGAGCGCGCCCGGCCTCCTTCTGGCCCTTGGCCACGGAGATCAGGCCGCCACGATGGATTTCCGCCATGTACGCCGCTTCCGTAACCACCAGGGCCAGCAACCCTGCGTAGAAGGGGTTGGACAGAATCGGTCCGCTACCGGGAAACAATTGCGGCAGGTTGTAGACGAAGACCACCAGCACCAGCAACGGGATGCTGCGGAAGAACCAGATGTAGACCGCTGCGGGAATGCGCAGCAAGGGCGATTGGGACAGCTTGGCCGAGGCCAGGACAAAACCCAGCAGCATGCCGATGAACCAGGCCAAAGCACTGAGCTGGACCACCGTGACGCAGGCCTTCCAGAAGTCCGGCAGGGAGAACAGGGATAAGAAATACGACCAATCGAATTGCATGGGGCACCTCGATCTGCCGCCCCGGTGCAGGGGAGGCAGATGACCAGACTACAAGGACAGGTTCTTAGTTGGCAGTCGGTTCTTCCAGGCCATATTTCTGGAGAATTGCCGCGTATTCACCGCTCTTTTTGCTCTCCTCGAAGGCCTTTTGCACGGCCTGGAAAGTTTCGTCGTTACCTTTCTTGACGAAGATGCCCAGGGTTTGCTGATAAATCGGATGCTCGGTGGTGATCACGACCCGGCCGTTGGTCTTTTCTGCGATCATTTTTGCCGCGCCAGCGATTTCGACCTGGGCCTGGATGTTTTTGGACAGCAGGGCCTGCGTCACTTCGGGCGCCGAAGGGTACTCGCTGACGGTGATCGCGCCTTTGTTGTTCGGCACGCAGTAATCATCGGAGAGCTTCTTGAATTCCTTGACCCAGGTGGTGCCCTGTTCCAGGCCAAGTTTCAGACCGCACAGGTCTTCAGGCTTTTTCGCATTGATCTCGCTGCCCTTGGGCACCATGACCGCGGCGCCGGTATTGGCATAGGCGATGGTCTGGGCCTGGGTCTGGCGCTCCGGTGTGATGTACATGCCGGAAATGATCGCGTCGTACTTGCCGGAGTTCAGGCCCAGGATCAGGCTCGGGAACTTGGTATCGACGAACTCCACCTTGGCGTTCATGTGTTTGGCCAGTGACGTTGCCAGCTCGGGGTCCGAACCCACTACGTTTTTGTCCTTGTCATAGGACTCGAAGGGCGGGTAGGTGATCTCCATGCCGACCTTTAACGTGTCTGCCGCGGCCATGCTCACCGAGGCACCGAACATACCGGCTGCCAATACAGCCAGGCTCAAAAGGTTTTTCTTGTTGTTTTTCATGATGTGCTGACTCCGGCGTAGGTAGGGGTTTAGCTGAAAACTTCAATCAGGACGGTTGAGCCTGATTTTTCAAATGTCCGAAACTGGCGGGCTTGCGTGCCTTGCCTGGCAGTTGAACGTCCCCGTTGGCCACCCTCTGGCGCAGATACTGATAAGTCTGCAGCGCTTGGCCATACATGTGTTCGCCGATGGTGATTTCTTCGTAGTCGTTGCCTGCCTGGGCGAACCCGGGCAGCGGCTTGATCTGGGTGTGGTAGTCGCAGGCATAAAACAGCGGGAAGGAGTAACGCTCCTCCTTCACGCTGCGCACCCGGTGCGCGGTGGCAACGAAAGCGCCTGCCGTCATCACTTCCAGCATGTCGCCGATGTTGACGACAAAGGCATCGGCCATCGGTGGTGCATCGATCCAATGGCCACGATCGTTCATCACCTCAAGGCCCGGTTTGTCGGCCAAAAGGATGGTGAAGCACTCGTAGTCAGTATGGGCGCCAAGACCCGGTGCGTCATGGGCTGCACCGTCGAAGGGATAGTGGATCAGACGCAGCTTGGACGGCGGACGGGTCACCAGGCTGTCGAAATAGTTTTCTTCCAGGCCCAGGGTCAGGGCGAAGCCGCCGAACAGGCGCCGGCCCAAGGCGAAGATGGCTTCATAGTAGGCCTGCACCGAGGCCTTGAAACCTTGCAGCTGCGGCCAGTCGTTGGGCCCCAGCAACGGGGTGTTGGCCAGCACCAGCGGGTCATCGGCCGGGACTTCGAAGCCGACGTCGAAGGCTTCCTTGTGGTCCGGCTTGCCCTTGGAGTAGACCTCCTCGCCTTCGGGCACAAAGCCCTTGTGGGTTTGCGAGGTGCCGATGTAGTGGCGCATCTTGGTGTCGATGGGCTGGTCGAAAAAGTCCTTGGCAGCCTTGCGCAGGTTGGCGATCAGTTGCGGGTCGATACCGTGATCGGTGATGTAGAGAAACCCGACCTCGCTGGCGGCGCGCCCCAATTGTTCGGCGACGGCCAGGCGGTGTTCCAGTTCAAAGCTGAACAGACCGGCGATGTTGACCACCGGGATGCTATTGAAGTTGGCTTTGTGTGTGTCAGTGCTTGCGCTGTTGTTTTTGTTGTCAGGCATGACGCATCGGCTCCCTAAGGATGGCTTGAATGGCTGAAACGGTCGAAGTGTTCACGCTCGGTCTGGCCCATCCACACGTTCAATGACCACAGGTCGGCGACCGGGACATTGGTGAAGGGCAAATGATGCAGGTAGCCGTCTGCGCCGAATTCCGGGGTCAGGGTGCTGACCTGGTAACCGCGGGTTTGCTGCGAGCGCCAGATGCTTTCCCAGTGCTGTTGATGGAAGGCCAGTTCCCTTGCATATTCCGGAGCCGCCGGGTGCGGAACCTGCGGTCCCTGGTCATAACCGACCCGGGCCTGGATATGGTGAACCCGCTCGATGAAAGCGCTCAGGTCATCGGCCGGGTCATTCAACAGGCGCTCGCAGGTCACGACCCAATGGCTGATGTCACTGGTGAACAACAGCTCGGGCAGTTGCCGGATCAACTCCAGGGTCACCCAGGGGTTGAACAGCGAACGTGAGCGGTGGGTTTCAAAGCTGCAGACCTGGCCGTGCTTGCGCGCCAGATCCAGCGCCAGGCCAAAAAACTCCACTTGCTGTGGCAAGGACCAGCGGTCATTGCCCGCCAGCACGTTGACGAAGCGTGGACCGAGTTCGGCAGCCCAGGCGAGTTTCTGGTCGAGGTCATCAAGGTGAGCGGCAGGCGTTGCCGACTGGTCCGGCAGCACGTCGTACGCGGTGAAGACCGTGCTGATATAGCCCAGGCGATTGGCCTGCAGAAAAGCGCCAAACTCGGCCCGTTCACGGGCGTCCAGTGGCAGGCGTGCTTCCATGCCATCGAAGCCCGCGTGCAGCAACTCCTCGAGCGCCTGAGCCTTGGTGGCGGTATAGCCCCACAGCGTGCGGAAAATTTCCAGCTTCATCGGTGATCCTCAAAAATCCCAGGGCCTGCTGCAAAAGCACTTCGACGGCGCCAGGCTGCCAAGCGCCTGGTTCGTTGTGGAGTCGATGTTAGGCACAGGCCGGGCACTGAAAGAATCTGAAAGTTCAAATGAATACTTCAGACTTTCGTTAACAAATAGCTTGCTATTTATAGTGCTGGCCAAGAGGGATTTTAAGGGCGAGAACGTGTCTGCGTTGGCTATTAGCGAGAGATGCCATTGTTACGGCATCATTTTGAAGAGTCCCAAGCGACACCGGGGCGACGAAGTTCCAGGCTACTTGTCATTCCTGGCATGCGCTACCTTCGCTCGAATGCCATCAAGATATTGGGACTTAAGCTCTGTCGTTAACGGCCCAAGAATGGGGTTTGCCTTGAACCGGGCCAACAGATGCTCAATCACCCGATCCACCTTGGCGTAGGCAGCAGTGACGCTTGAAGGTACCAGCGGATCAAACTGAATCCCTTCCATCTCGATATCGAGTCGCTTCAAGACGGGTTGTGCATCCAGGATCTGATGGCGTATTTCATCCACTGAACATTGCATTGTCGACCTCCTTGTAATGCCATAAGTACAGACACGCCTATCGTAACTGCATCTCGGATGACGCAGTCAGGGTATGGCAGTTGCTGTCTTAAAAATGAAACAAAATTGTCGCGTAGAAATATTACTGAAATGTTTCAATCCTATGATCGAGGGAGATCTTTTTTCAGGTTACCTCCCACATGCGTCGAGTTGTGTTCAATCAAAAAGGAGGCGTTGGCAAATCAAGCATCGCCTGCAATCTCGCGGCTGTCAGTGCTGCCGAAGGCTACAGGACGCTGCTGGTGGATCTCGATCCTCAGGCTAACTCGACTCAATGCCTGACAGGGCTGACAGGCGATGATATCCCCATGGGGATTGCCGATTTCTTCAAGCAAACCTTATCCAGCGGCCCGGCCAGCAAAAAGAATCGGGTGGCCATCACTGATACTCGCTACGACAATCTGCATCTGGTTACGGCCAGTCGGGAGCTTGCCGATCTGCAGTCAAAGCTTGAGTCAAAATTCAAGATCAATAAGCTGCGCCGCTTGTTGGTGGAGCTTTCCGAGGATTACGAGCGCATTTATATCGATACGCCGCCGTCCCTGAATTTCTATACCTTCAGCGCACTGATCGCCGCCGACCGCGTGCTGATTCCATTTGATTGCGACAGCTTTTCCCGTCAGGCGCTTTATAACGTCATCGCGCAAGTGGCCGAGTTGCAGGCTGACCATCATGAGTCGTTGATCGTGGAAGGTGTGGTGATCAACCAGTTTGTGGCGCGTGCCAGCGTGCACCAGACGCTGATCGACGAGTTGTTGGCCGAAGGCTTGCCCGTGTTGCCGGATTATTTGAGTAGCACGGTCAAAATGCGTGAGTCCCATGAAGCGTCGGTGCCCATGATCCATCTGGCGCCACGCCATAAGCTTTCATTGGAATTCGTCAGCCTGTTTTCCGCTTTGGAAAGAGCCGGTTGATCCGTGCGCTGAACATAAAATTGCAATCGAAATGCCAGTACGATGACTCGCGCGCAATCGCTAGCTCCAGCTTCGAATCAACACCTGTTTTCCTGGCTGTCCTTGGGACGGCCATTTTTTTTGCCAGAGATTTTTGGACGCCGCATTTTCAGTTTTTGCATTTAGTCCTCGGCTTGTCGAAGTTCACAGGTGAATACTCCGCCCACAGTGACTGAGTTGAGTCGTAGATTTGTGGGCGACGCTGAACCTGTGGGAGCGAGCCTGCTCGCGAAGAACGATGACACGGTCCACCTGACGGAACACAAGCGCCCTACGGCACTTGCCATAGCCCTGACGTTAACGTAAAGATTGCTCCAGGGCGCCGACGTATCAAGGCGCAGGGCTGATGACCCGGAGCGCTTGATGACGCCAATAAAAACAAACTCCCCCAAACTGCATCGCGAAGCCCGGCTGGCCCGGGAGAAGCTGCACCTGGAAGGTGAAGTGCCGGATGGCGTCCTGCGAGCGGAAATCGATGCCTCGTGGCGGCGCAGCCTGAGCCATGGCGTGCATTTCAATGCCAAGCATGAGCTGGCGCTGGAATCGAGTGCCAGCCTCGACGTGTTGCTGGCCAGCAATCGCTTGCTGATCGACGCCGCGCTGCCGGCCATCGATTACCTGGCCGAGCGTCAGGGCAAGGAAGGGCTGATCATCCTCGCCAACTCCGACGCCACCATCCTCGCCGTCGAAGGTCGCGCCGACCGCCTCAAGGGTAGTGGTCTGCAGGACATCACCCTCGGTGCGTGCTGGAGCGAAGCGGTTCGCGGCACCAACGCCCTCGGCACGGCACTGGTGGAAGCCCGGCCGACCCTGATCGATTGCGGCGAACATTATCTGGATCGCCTCAGTGATTTTTCCTGCACGTCGGTGCCGATCCATTGCCCCCAAGGCGACATTCTTGGTGTCCTCGACCTGACCCGCGAAGGTCCCCTCGGCCGCGCCCACGACAGCACCGCGCTGCTGGCCATGGCCGTCAGCCAGATCGAAAGCCGGGTGTTCAACGCCAGCTATCCGGACGAAATCGTCCTGGCCTTCCACAGCCGCAGGCAATACCTGGAATCCCCGTGGCAAGGCTTGCTGGCGGTGAGCCTGGGCGGGCAGATCCTCGCAGTCAGCGCCCAGGCCTGCCAGTTGCTCCACGCCGAGCGTTCGGCCCTGGTCGGTCGACGCTGCGAAGAGTTTCTCGGCGTCGACGGCCTGCAGTTGTTGGCGCGTCTGCATCAGGGCGGGGCCGGCAGCCTGCAAACCGCCAAGGGTGAATTCTTCTACAAGACCCTGCGCGCGCCGCAACGCTCCATCAACGTCAGCAGCCCACCGCGCACAGCAGCGAAACCGGCCAAGGCGCAACCGGATCTGGAAGCGCTGGCCGGCAGCAATACGCGCTACGCCCGTGCCTTGCGCATGGCCCGTCAAGGCCTGGCCAATGAGTTGCCGGTCTTGCTGCTGGGTGAAACAGGCACCGGTAAGGAGGTCATCGCCCGCGCCCTGCACATGGCCGGAAGCCGCTGCGACAAACCCTTCGTGGCGGTGAACTGCGCGGCCATTCCCGAAGGCCTGATCGAGTCCGAACTGTTCGGCTACCGCGAGGGTGCATTCACCGGTTCACGCCGGGGCGGCATGGTCGGGCGCTTGCAGCAGGCCCATGGCGGCACACTGTTCCTCGATGAAATCGGCGACATGCCACTGGCCTTGCAGGCCCGACTCTTGCGGGTGTTGCAGGATCGCAAGGTCGCGCCCCTGGGCGCTGGCGAAGAGCAGGACATCGACGTCGCGCTGATCTGCGCCACCCACCGCGACCTCAAGCGTCTGGTGGAGGAAAAACACTTTCGCGAGGACCTGTTCTACCGGGTCAATGGCATCAGTGTGATGCTCCCGGCCCTGCGCGAACGCGAAGATTTCGGCGCGCTGGTGAGTCGCATGCTGACGATACTGGGCGCCCCCACCGTGGTCCTGCACGACGATTTCGATCGCTTGCTCAGTGGCTATCACTGGCCCGGCAACATCCGCCAACTGGAGATGGTCCTGCGCACCGCGCTGGCCATGCGCGAACCGGGTGACACCGTGCTGACCCTCGATCACTTGCCCGACAGCATGCTCGACGAGTTGACCGCCAGCGAACGGCCCCAGGCCGGCAGCATCCGGGAAAACGAACTGGAGCTGATCCGTCAGTCCCTGGACACGCATCAGGGCAATGTCTCGGCCGCCGCCGATGCTCTGGGTATCAGCCGCGCGACCCTGTATCGCAAGCTCAAACAGTTGCGTTCGTGATGCAGCGTTTTATCGTTCGGCTGATCGACAGCCAGAACCCCGAGGCCCTGCAAGCGTCACTGCGCTGGCTGTACGGCTTTGTGCGACCGCATCGACTGGCGATTGCCGGGCTGCTGGGCCTGTCGGTCTGCGCCTCGGCGCTGGTACTGGTGCAGCCGTGGCTGACCAAACTACTGATCGACGATGGCCTGTTGGCGCGCAACTTCCCGATGCTGGTGTTGATCGCCGGTCTGATGATCGTGGCCGGGTTACTGGGCACGGCGCTCTCGGGGATCAACCGCTACCTGCACACGCGACTGTCCGGGCGCATGCTGTTTGCCCTGCGCGATGACTTGTACCGGCATTTGCAAACCCTGTCGCCGGGCTTTTACGGCCAGCGGCGCATCGGCGACCTGATGTCGCGCCTTGATGGCGACGTCGCGGAAATCCAGCGGTTTGCCGTGGACTCGCTGTTCTCGGCCGTGTCGAGCGTGATCGGCCTGGTGGTTGCCATCGCGATGCTGTTGACGCTGTCATGGAAACTCTCGCTGCTGGCCCTGGTGCTGATTCCCCTTGATGTCCTCTGGCTGCGCTGGATGCGGCGTAAGGTCGAGCGCGATGTGCGGCAGTTGCGCGAGCGTTCGGCGGACATGTCGTCGTTCATGGTAGAAACATTGCCGGTGATGAAATTCATCCAGTCCGCTGGCCAGCAACAGCGCGAAGCGCGGCGCCTCGAGACGCTGGGGCAGGGCTACATGAGCCAGTTGCTGCGCCTGCAGGTCACCGAGTTTTTCACCCAGGCCGTGCCCGGCACGCTGACCTCGCTGTCCCGGGCCTGCGCATTCTTGATCGGCGGTTACTGGGTGGTGCAGGGCACCTGGCAACTCGGCGCGCTGATTGCGTTTTCCACTTACCTGGGGATGGCCGTGGGGCCGGTGCAGAGTTTGCTCGGGCTCTACGTCGCGATCCAGCGGATGACCGTCAGCCTCGGCCGGGTCATGGAGTTGCGCGGCGAACAACCGACCGTACTGACGCCCGTCACGCCACGTCCGATGCCCAATGGCGGCGATCTCTGGTTCGACAACGTGCACTTCGCCCATCCCGGCCGCCAATCGACCCTGCGCGGCATCGAGGCGCGGATCCCCTACGGTATGAAAGTGGCTCTCAGCGGCGGCTCGGGCGTGGGTAAATCCACCCTGATCGACCTGCTGCAACGTCATCACGATCCGCAGTCGGGCCGGGTACTGCTGGGCGATGTCGATCTGCGTGAACTGGATCTGTTCCAGCTGCGTCGACGCATCGCCATCGTCAGCCAGGACATCGTGCTGTTTCGCGGCAGCCTCGCCGACAACCTGGCCTACGCGGTGCCGGACGCCAGCCGCGAGGCGATTGGCGAAGTGGCGCGGCTGGCGCAACTCGACAGCCTGATCGAGTTGTTGCCCGAAGGCCTCGACAGCCCATTGGGCGAGCGGGGCCAGCAGTTGTCCGGCGGGCAGAAGCAACGCATCGCGATTGCCCGGGCGCTGTTGCAGGACCCATTGATTCTGGTGCTCGATGAAGCCACTTCTGCGGTGGATGAAGCCACCGAGCGCGAAGTCATCGACGCCATCGACCGCTTGTTCGCCGGGCGTACGCGCATCCTGATCAGCCATCGCCCTTCAACCCTGGCCGATGCCGATCTGCGCTTCGAACTGCTCGACGGCGTGCTGACTTCCAAAGCGGTGCTGCATGAAACCTGAGTTGCGCATGGGTGTGGTGGACAGCGGCCACTCGGCAGCACAACGGGTGCAGGTGATCGCGGGTCGGCGCTTTTCATTACTTGAAGACGGCCTGGCCGAGGGCGACTTGCGCGACGACCCGCTGGGGCATGGCAGCGCGGTGATCGAGGCGATCGGCCGGCGTGCACCTTCGGCGCTGTTTTGCGTGGCCCAGGTGTTCGACCAGCGGGGTGTCACCAGCGCCTTGCAGATCGCTACGGCGATCGACTGGCTGCTGACGCAGAACGTGCGACTGATCAATCTGAGCCTTGGCCTGCGCCAGGATCGCAGCCTGCTGCGCGCGGCCTGCGCGGCGGCGGTGGCGCGGGGCGTGCTGCTGTGTGCGTCGAGTCCGGCCCAGGGGGAAGGGGTGTTTCCGGCGAACTATCCGCAGGTGCTGCGGGTGACCGGTGATGCGCGGTGTGCCGAGCAGGAATGGTCGTGGCTCAACAGCGCCCAGGCAGATTTCGCTGCGTGTGTGCATGGCACTTACCCGGGGCAATCCGGGGCGAGCCTCGGTTGTGCCGCCTTGAGCGGACACATCGCCGGGTTCCTCGCCGAACAGCCCGGCGCCAGCAATGAGCAAGTCATCGAGTGGTTGCGCGAGCATGCCCGTTACCGCGGCCCTGAACGGCGCTTCGGGCCATGACTGACATCGTCATTCTTGGCGCCGGACCGGCGGGGGCGGCGGTGGCACTGGGGCTACGGCGGCTGGGCCATGGCGTCACGCTGATCAGCGAATGGCGCCGGTTTGCCGCGCTCGAAGGGGTGTCGGTGCGGGTTCTGGAGGCCTTGCGCAGCGCGGGCCTGCATCAGGCGTTGACGGAGGCGGCGCTGCCTTCTCAGCGCCAGGTGAGCTGGAACGGCCAGCACCATGCGCAGAACATCGAATACTTGCTCGACCGTCCGGTGTTTGACCGAGGCCTGCGTGAGGATTTGCGTCTGGCGGGGGTCGAGCTGATCGAAGGCCGGGTGCTGACGGTTCAGTCATCGGCCAATGGTCATCGAATTGAAATCGACGGCCGCGGACCGTTGTTCACTCCGTTTCTGGTGGAAGCCCGCGGACGTCAGGCACCCGCTATCGGCAAAGGCTTGCGTGGGCCCGAGACGGTCAGCTTGCTCAATCGCTGGCAAGGTGGGCCTGGCGACACCGCCAGCGCCGTGGAAAGCCTTGAGGACGGCTGGGCATGGATGGCGCGGTGCGCCGACGGCCAGTGTTACTGGCAATGGACGGTGGACGTGACCAGCGCCGGGTTGCCGGGCAAGGCGCAATTGCTCGATTACTGCCGACAGCGCCGCCAGGGTTCGAAGCTGGCCGCCGATTTTTTTGCTGGTGAAGCGCAAGGTGATCTACAACTGCACGCCCGCAGCAGTACGGCGATTCTGAGCCCGCAGGTGTGTGGCGAAAACTGGATTCGGGTCGGCGATGCGGCCATGGCGGTGGACCCGTTGTCGGGCAACGGCATCTTTCAGTCCTTGTCTTCGGCGTTGCAGGCGCCGGCGGTGATCAACACGCTGCTGTGCAAACCCGAACGGGCGGCTTTGGCCCAGCGTTTTCACCAGCAACGGGTGGAGCAATTGTTTTTGCGGTTTGCGCGGATCGGCCGGGATTTTTATGCCGATGAGCAACGCTGGCCGGATCAGCCGTTCTGGCAGGCACGACGGAACTGGCCGGACGCCGAGGTGGCCCATGCCGAGGCGGATTTCAATGCGCTGAGGATCGAGCGGGCGCCGGTGTTGCGTGATGGGCTGGTCGATGAGGCCGAGGTGGTGATCACGGCGGATCAGCCGTTGGGGATCTGGCATGTGCAGGGGGTTGAGGTGGCGGCGTTGGTGCGGCGGTTGCGCAGTGAACCGGCTGAGCAGGTGTTGGCCGGCTTAACCACTGAACAGGGAAGAATGGTCAGGAGTTGGTTATTGGCTCAGGGATTCAAACCCTGAGTTCTGGGTTGCCGGGGCGGGCCTCATCGCGAGCAAGCTCGCTCCTACAGTGGTTTTGTGTTGAATACAAATCCCCTGTAGGAGCGAGCCTGCTCGCGATGGTGCCCGTGAGGGCGCCGCCGAATCAGAGTTTGATCAACACCGACTTCAACTCAGTGTAATGTTCGATCGCCGCATACCCCATCTCACGCCCGACCCCGGACATCTTGTAGCCGCCGAACGGCAGCGCCGGGTCCAGGGCGCTGTGGCAGTTGACCCACACCGAGCCTGACTTGATGCGCGGAATCATCCGGTGTACCGCCGCCAGGTCATTGGACCAGATACTCGCGCCCAATCCATACGGACTGTCATTGGCCATGCGCAGCGCATCGGTCTCATCATCGAACGGAATCGCCACCAGCACCGGCCCGAAAATTTCTTCCTGCACCAGTGAATGCTTCTGATCGACATCGACAATCACCGTCGGCTTGACGAAGAACCCCGGGCCGAACTGTTCACCGCCGCAGGCGATGGTCGCGCCGCTTTCCCGGCCCTTTTCGATGTAGCCGTAGACGCGCTCTTGCTGGCGCGCCGAGATCAAGGGTCCCATGTCGACGCTCGGGTCCAGGCCGTTGCCCAGTTTCATGGCGTTGGCGATGTCGCTGATGTCCGCCACCACATTGTCGAAGTGCTTGCGCTGCACATACAACCGCGAGCCTGCGCAGCAGACCTGGCCCTGGTTGAAGAAAATCGCGCTGGCGGCCCCCACTGCGGCGGTTTTCAGGTCGGCGTCAGCCATGACGATGGTCGGCGATTTGCCGCCCAGCTCCAGGGTGACCCGGGTCATGGAATCCATGGCGATCTTGCCGATCTGCTTGCCCACGGCGGTGGAGCCGGTGAAGGTCAGCTTGTCCACCCGCGGGTTGTGGGTCAGGGCCGAGCCGGCGGTGATGCCGGTACCGGTGACCACGTTGAACACGCCTTCGGGATAACCGGCCTCCAGCACCAGTTCGGCGAGTTTCAGTGCGGTCAGCGGGGTTTCGTCGGCGGGTTTGAGCACCACCGTGCAACCGGTGGCCAGGGCCGGACCGAGTTTCCAGCAGGCCAGCAACAGCGGGAAGTTCCAGGCAACGATGGCGCCGACCACGCCCACCGCTTCGCGTCGGATGAAACTGTGGAACTGGTCGTTGGGCATCAGCGGTGCCGACACGTCAACCGTAGAACCTTCGATCTTGGTCGCCCAACCGGCCATGTAGCGCAGGAAATCGATGGACAGTTGCACGTCCATCACTTGGGCGACCGCCGCGCTTTTACCGTTGTTCAGGCATTCCAGTTGCGCCAGCAGCTCGGCGTCGCGCTGCATCAGGTCGGCGAGTTTCCACAGCAGGTTCTGCCGCTCCCGGGGGCGGGTGCGGGTCCAGGCCGAATCGTCGAACGCCTGGCGGGCGGCGAGCACCGCGCGGTCGACATCCTCCGGCGTTGCCCGTGGCACCACGCACAGCTCTTCTCCAGTGGCCGGGTTGTGCAGGGGCATGGTCTGGCCGTCGGCGGCCTCGACCCAGTCACCGCCGATGAGCATGCGCGGGGCACGCTGGATGAATGCCGAAGTGGCGGGAAGCAGGTTTGGGAGCGACATTGGCGAGGCCTCTTGTTGTTCGTGAGAACCGGGCTTTCGCAATGGCTGTGCCAGTTATGTTTTTTCGGCCAAAAGGCCCGATCCTGTGGGGCGACAGATATTTTCCGGGTGACCGTGAGATCGATAAACGTCGCAATTTGCGACGACGTGAGACGTCCCGAACACAATACCCTGTAGGAGCGAGCCTGCTCGCGATGGACTAAAGAGCACTGCATTTAGCCGGTAAGCACGCGTAATCGTTAACGACCATCGCGAGCAGGCTCGCTCCTACAGAAAGCTATGCTTGTCTCAGGGTGAAACAGTTGTCGCGAAATTAAACGTGGAACACCGACGACACGATTGGCAAAACACCGGCCTCTATCGGCAAGTCATTGATTCATAGAATTATTCATAAGCTGGCACGCTCCGTGTATTGCTCATCTCAGACGTTTCTCTTGCCTCCGTCAGCGGATCAAAGCCGACGGCAGAAACCATAAAAACGATAAGCCACAACAATAAGAACGCACCGTGCGAGGTTCGACGTTGATGAAGAGAAAACTCCGATCGGGCATGAGCGCCAGCCTGCTGGCCGTAGCCGCTTGTATAGCGCTGCATTCGCCTCATAGCCTGGCAGCCCGCGACGCCCAGACCATCCTCAAGGAAACCTGTCAGGGTTGTCACACCCCCGAAGCCGATAATGCCCTCAGCCGCATCAGCCACCAGCGCAAAACGCCGGAAGGCTGGTTGATGAGCATCGCCCGCATGCAGACCATGCACGGTTTGCAGATCAGCGATGACGACCGTCGCACGCTGGTCAAGTACCTGGCCGACACCCAGGGCCTGGCGCCGAGCGAAACCGACGGCGTGCGCTATGCGCTGGAGCGCCGGCTCAATACCGTCGAGCAGTTCGACGACCCAACCCGCCAGATGTGCGGCCGTTGCCACTCCGGTGCGCGGGTCGCCCTGCAACGGCGTCCGGCCCAGGAGTGGGAGCGCCTGGTGAACTTCCACCTCGGCCAATGGCCGTCGCTGGAATACCAGGCGCTGTCCCGGGACCGCGACTGGTTCGATATGGCCCGCAAGGAGATGGTGCCGCTGCTGGCCAAGCGTTATCCGCTGGACAACCCGGCCTGGAAAAAATGGCAGAGCGCGGCGCCGAAAGCCGAGGCCCTGGTGGGCGACTGGAGCTTCAGCGGCCACCTGCCGGGCAAGGGTGAGCTGGCCGGTGTCATGACCGTGAGTGCCGATGGCAGCGACATCTTCAAGGTCAGCGTCAAAGGCCAGTACGCCGACGGCAGCCCGTTCAATGGCGACGGCAGTGCGATTCTCTACACCGGCTACGAATGGCGCGGCAACGTGACCATCGATGGCGTGACCATGCGCCAGGTGTTCGCCGCCCAGGGCAATGCGATGCAGGGCCGGATGTTCGAGGCCGAGCACGACGAGCGCGGTCTGGACTTCGTCGCCGCCAAACAGGGTTCCCAGCGTTTGCTGGCAGTGCAGCCGGGTTACCTGAAGGCCGGCAGCGAAAGCGAAGTGACCCTGATCGGCAGTGGCCTGACTGGCAAGCCGGACTTTGGTAAAGGCGTGGAAGTGCTCGACGTGATCGAGCAGAGCCCTGAGCGGATCAAAGTCAAACTCAAGGCGGCAGCCAATGCTCAACCGGGCGTGCGCGCCGTCACCGTCGGTACGCTGAAAGGCCCGAGCCTGTCGGTGTACAGCAAGATCGCCTCGGTCAAGGTGGTGCCGGAATTCTCGGTGGCGCGTATCGGCGAGGGCGGTGGTTCGACGCCGAAAGTCCAGGGCCGTTTCGACGCGGAAGCCTGGGGCAAGGGCGCTGACGGCAAGCCATATCGCATCGGTGTGTTCCCGGCGCAGTGGAAAGTCGAAGCCTTCGACGACCGCGCCAGGGAAGACGAAGACGTCAAGTTTGCCGGCACCATGCACGCCGACACCGGCGTGTTCACCCCGGGCGACGCCGGGCCGAATCCGGCGCGCAAAATGTCCACCAACAATGCCGGCAACCTCAAGGTGATCGCCGCCGTCGACGACGCAGGGAAATCCCTGACCGGCGAAGGCCACATGATCGTGACCGTGCAACGCTGGAACAATCCACCCATTCCATGAGTTGGCTGACAGCACTGGCTTCAGACACTTTTCGGAATGATCGCAAGCCCCGCCAAGCGGGGCCTGCACAGGAGGTTTGCCATGGGCGCTATCTTGAATCTGGTCGAACGCAACCTGCACGAAGTGCACGTCGATGCCGACCGCATGCTGTTTCACATTCCCAGCAGTTCGCTGTTCGCCAGCGATGAACTGACGGGTACCATCATCGATACCTTGCGCGGGCCCGGTTGTTCTTCGGACGACCTGATCCAGCGCCTCGCCGCGCGTTTCAATGGCGAGGAAATCACCGAGACCCTGCGCGAGCTGATGGCCCTGGAGCTGGTCAGCGACGGCTCGCCACTGACCCCGGACATCGCCACCAAGCGCGTCGAGCGCACGGCGATCAATACCGTGGTGCTCAACGTCAACACCGGCTGCAACCTGAGCTGCACGTATTGCTACAAGGAAGACCTCGACAAGCCGTCGGCGGGCAAGAAGATGGACGTCGAAACGGCGATCGCCTCGGTGGAAATGCTGCTGCGCGAATCCCCGGACGAAGAGCGTTTCACCGTGGTGTTCTTTGGTGGCGAACCGCTGAGCAACCGCAAGCTGATCGAGTACATGGTCGACTACTGTGAGAAGCGTTTTCGCGAGGCGGGCAAGTTCGTCGAATTCGTCATGACCACTAACGCCACGCTGCTCACCGAAGAAACCGTGGACTACCTCAATGCCCACCGTTTCGGGCTGTCAGTGAGTATCGACGGGCCGAAAACCGTGCACGACCGCAACCGCATCACCGTGGGCGGGCAGGGCACTTATGATGTGGTGCGACGCAAGGCCGAAATGCTGCTGTCGCGCTACAACAGCCGTCCCGTTGGCGCCCGGGTGACCCTGACTACCGGCGTGACCGACGTCGAAACCATCTGGGATCACCTGTTCAACGAACTGGGTTTTGCCGAAGTCGGCTTTGCCCCTGTGACCTCCGGCGACATCAGCAGCTTCAACCTCACCAGTGACGAACTGGTGCAGGTGTTCGCCAACATGAAGGCCCTCGGTCGTCGTTACCTGGAAGCGGCACTGGAGCACCGCAACATCGGTTTCTCCAACCTGCACCAGCTCATCACCGACATCCACGAAGGCCACAAGAAAGCCCTGCCATGCGGCGCGGGCCTGAAGATGCTGGCAGTGGATCACAAGGGCGAGCTGAACCTGTGCCACCGCTTTACCGGTTCGAGCCTGCCGACCTTCGGCAACGTCCACAGCGGTGTGAAACAGGTGGAGTTGAACGACTTCCTGTCCCAGCGCCTGGATCGCACCAACACTGGCTGCGAAGACTGCCAGATCCGTAACCTGTGCTCCGGCGGCTGCTACCACGAGAGCTACGCCCGCTACGGCGACCCGACCCACCCGACCTATCACTACTGCGAACTGATGCGTGACTGGGTCGACTTCGGCATCGAGGTCTACACCCGGATCATGGCCAATAACCCTGCGTTCATCAGCAGTTACATCACTCCGCGCAAGGCTCACTGATATGAAACATCTCAAGGCAATCAATAACAAAGCGTTGAAGCTGGATCAGGCCGCGGACGAGAACCGCATTGAAGAAGTGGTGGCCATGAGCTCCGTGGCGGGCTGTGCCTCGACCACCGACCCGGGCTGGGAAATCGATGCGTTCGGCGGTGTGTCGTCGCTGTGCCAGCCGATGGAAGCCGACCTCTACGGTTGCTCAGACCCGTGCTGGTGGCCGGCCCAGGTGCCCGACATGATGAGCACCTACCCGGACTGGAACAAGGATGCCCAGGCGTCCAACGACAACTGGCGCAACCTCGGCACTGTCTTCCCCAAAGACAAGTGATCACAGAAGAAGGATTCCAGCATGCGTAACATCAAAGCCTGCGGCCTGGCCGCGTTCGCCGTCCTGAGCAGCTGTTCTGTCAGTGTTCTGGCCGATGAAAACACCGCGCTGCAAGTCGGTCACGAATACATGGTGACCACCAACTACCCGAACAACCTGCACGTGATCGACCTGGCCACCGACACCCTGTTCAAGACCTGCAAGATGCCCGACGCCTTCGGCCCCGGCACCGTGCAGCTGTCGCCGGACCGCAAGACCGCCTACGTGCTGAACAATCACTATGCGGATGTCTATGGAGTCGAACTGGACAACTGCAAGCAGGTGTTCCACGCCAGCATCACCCAGAAGCCGGGGGAAAAAGCCAAGTCGATGTTCGCCTTCACCCTCAGCCACGACGGCAAGGAGCTGTACACCGTCGCCAACCCGACGCTGATGATGAACGATCGCTACGAGGTGCAGCAGCCCCGGCTCGACGTGTACAAGACCGACGCCGGCATGGACGCCAAGCCTGTGCGCAGTTTTCCGGCACCGCGCCAGTTGACCATCATGCAGAGCGGTGATGACGGTACGCTGTACGTGGCCGGGGCCGATGTCTACAAGGTCAATGTGCAAACCGGCAAGTTCGACGTACTGATCCCCAGCCGTCACTGGAAGCGCCCGAACTACAGCGCGCCGGACGTGCTTTACGTGTGGAACCAGCAGACGTACCGGCATGACTTCTCGCTGCTGTACACCGCGGCGAAGTTCAAGGACAAGAAACAGGACCCGGCCACCGCCGAATACCTGTACGGCCTGTTCAGCGTCGACCTGAAAACCGGCAAGACCGAAACCACCGACTTCGGCCCTTTGACCGAAATCTACTTCAGCGGCATGCGCTCGCCCAAGGACCCGAACCTGATGTTCGGCGTGCTCAACCGCCTGGCCAAGTACGACATCAAACAGAAGAAAATGCTCCAGTCCGCCACGCTCGATCACTCGTATTACTGCATTTCCTTCAACAAGGACGGCAGCAAGATCTACCTGGCGGGGACCTTCAACGACGTGGCGATCTTTGATGCCGACAGCCTGAAGCAGACGGGCAGCATCAAGTTGCCGGGCGGGGACATGGCGATTACCACGGCGCAGGTTTTCGTCCGGTAATTGTGGCGTCTGAACTGACGCTATCGCGAGCAAGCTCGCTCCCACAGGTTTTGTGAACACCACAAATCCAATGTGGGAGCGAGCCTGCTCGCGATGGGGCCCTCAAAAACACCGCAAAAACAGCACATAATCAAACCCCCGGCACCGGACAACTCAAATCCCCCTCCTGACACTTCAAGTACTGCTTGAAAGTCTGAACCCGCGCCTTGGTCAGCTCCGTGGTGCAGTTGCTGTAGATCAGCGGATACACACTCCCGCCTTCCACCCCGGACGCCGAGAACTTGCACTCGGCATCGCGAAACGCCACCCACGCCCGCTGCGCACCCACCAACTGCTTCTTGCTGTCCGGGTTGCTCTTGAGTCGCGAAGTGATCTGCTGGTACAGCGCATTCAATTCCTTGTCGGCGGCCGCATTCTGCTGGGCAGCGCACTGGTTCATCGTCGCCTGATCGCTGGCGTTGTCGCAGTCCACGGCGAACGCCATGGAGGTGAACAACAGGGGCGTCAGCGCCAAAAGTAAGCGTGGGTTCATGCTGGAGTGCTCGCTGTGACCGAAAGAAAAGTGCAGTGTAGCGCCGAGGGGCACAGGCAACTGCCGCGCAGGTTTTTCATGTGGCTATCCTTTTCGATGCTGTTTCGAGGCAGGACGTTAGCAGTTTCGCCCCTTTGATTTTGCGATAACTCCAGAACTTATCCGCACAAATGCGACCGAATATTTCAGGCATGTTTGATTGCCAATCCCGATTGGTACTACTTTAGGGTTGGTCTTGTGGTCTTACTGACCTACTGTTCAAGTACAGGAGGTGACTTATGAACCCAGCATCTGATCGCATCGAAAGGAAAGTCCTGCTCAAGGCCAAGCGTTCGCAGGTCTGGCGTGTGCTGGCCAATGCCGAAATGTTCGGACAGTGGTTTGGCGTGGCGCTGGAGGGCAAGCGTTTTGTGGCAGGCGAATGGACCCAGGGGCAGGTTACCTATCCCGGTTATGAGCATTTGCGCTGGAATGTACTGGTAGAACGGGTCGAGCCGGAGCGGCTGTTTTCGTTTCGCTGGCACCCGTACGCCGTGAAGCCTGAAGTCGATTACTCCCAGGAACCCACCACCTTGGTGAAATTCGAGCTCGAAGACATGGACAACGGCACGTTGCTCAAGGTCTCCGAATCCGGATTCGATCACATTCCCCAGGCCCGTCGCGAGAAGGCTTTCCGCATGGACAGTCGTGGCTGGGAAGAGCAAATGAACAATATCGAGCAGTTTTTGATCGAAAATGCCAAGTCCCACGAGCAACAGAGTGGCTGAAGCCGGCTCGAAACCTGAGGCGTCTAAGGGTTTTCGGAAGGGGGTTTATAGCGAATGTCTTACACGCGATGGTAGCGATATCGCCTGTTACAAATTGGATCCGAAGCGTAATCTGGCCTTACCCACTGAAGCACAGGATGTGCTCAGGATCATGGATGATCGACCATCTGCAAGGAACGCTACGACAAGGAGTCGTCATGGTCTTGGAAAAACCCGCTTCGGCGGGTTTTTTTGCGCGCATGAAAAGTCGCGGCGGCAGGAGCCGTGTTCCTGCCGCCGTTTTTTCACTGAAGGTCGAGTTTCGCCGCTGCGCGCTCGGTGATCTGCGCCCGCAGCTTCAACGAACCGGCAGCCCGCAGGCGAGCCTCTTCCAGCACACTGGCCGGGGCCGTCTCCGGGCTGCCCGCGGTAAACGGCGGGGCCGGGGCGTATTCCAGTTGCAGTTGCACCAGCTCGGCGGTGGCCTGGTCGAACAGCTCGGCGGCCAAGGTCAGGGCGAAGTCGATACCGGCGGTGATGCCGCCACCGGTCAGCAGATTGCCGTCGCGAACCACCCGGTCTTTCACCGCGATTGCGCCCAGCGGCTTGAGCAATTCGTGATACGCCCAGTGAGTGGTGGCGCGTTTGCCCTTGAGCAATCCCGCCGCGCCCAACACCAGCGCGCCGGTGCACACCGACGTGATGTAGCGGGCGTTGGCGGCCTGGGCCTTGAGAAAGTCCAGGGTCTGGTCATCCTCCATCAAGGGGCCGACGCCACTGCCACCGGGCACACAGATCACGTCCAGTGCCGGGCAATCGTCGAAGGTGGTGGTCGGTTTCAACAGCAGGCCGGTGCTGGCGGTGACCGGCATCAGGTCTTTCCAGATCAGATGCACTTTCACGTCCGGCAGCGAGGCCAGTACGTCATAAGGGCCGGTCAGGTCCAGTTGTTGAACCTGTGGAAACAACAGAAAACCGATCTGCAACGTCATGGTGTTTTTTCTCGTGAAGTGGGTGGACGGTTTGACTTTAGGCTCGTAGGCTTTGGCGCATACGCCAATATCCCCACGAATTACGCCAAATGTCGAAAACCATCCATGTGCTCGCTTTCGCCAACGTGCAATTGCTCGACGTCACCGGGCCGTTGCAGGTATTCGCTTCGGCCAACGACATTGCCCGCCAGCAAGGTCTGCCGCCACCCTATGCGCCGACGGTGATTGCCAGCAGCGGCGGGGCGGTGATGTCATCGGCGGGCTTGGCGCTATTGGCCGAACCGTTACCGGAGGAGGGCACCGACACCCTGATCATCGCCGGTGGCTGGGGTGTCTACGCAGCGGCGGAAGATGCGCCGTTGGTCGCCTGGGTGCGCGAACATGCCCGTGGCTGCCGACGGGTTTCCTCGGTGTGCACCGGCGCGTTCCTGCTGGCGGCCAGCGGCTGGCTCGACGGCCGGCGCGTGGTCACCCACTGGACCCGTTGCGAGCAACTGGCACGGCAGCATCCGCGACTGCACGTCGAGCCCAACCCGATCTTCATCAACGACGGCCCGGTCTGGACCTCGGCCGGGGTGACCGCCGGCATCGACCTGGCGTTGGCCATGGTCGAACAAGATCTGGGGCGCACCATGGCCCTGGAAGTCGCCCGGCAACTGGTGGTGTTTCTCAAGCGTCCGGGTGGCCAGTCGCAATTCAGCGTGACCCTGTCCCTGCAGCAGGAAGGCAACCGTTTCGACGAACTTCATGCCTGGATCAGCGAAAACCTGACCCACGACCTGGGCATCCCGACCCTGGCCTTGCAGGCCGGCATGAGCGAACGCAGCTTCGTGCGCCACTACCGCGCCGACACCGGCCAGACCCCGGCCCGGGCCATCGAACTGATCCGCGTCGAAACCGCGCGGCGTTTGCTCAGCGATACCGGCGTGCCGATCAAACGGGTGGCGGTGCAATGCGGCTTCGGCAGCGAAGAAACCCTGCGCCGCAGCTTCCTGCGGGCCATGGGCGTGACGCCACAGGCGTATCGGGAGCGGTTTTCGGTTGGCGGAGCGGATCCGGTGTCCGGTTCACGTCAGGCTTCAGCTTCCGCCAACTGATTGAAATACTTCGCCCGATCCGGCGTAAACGTCACCACCATGCCGGTTCGCGAGCAGGTCAGCGCCCGCTCTTCGCTCAAATCAACATCCAGATCTTCTCCGCGTAGTCCTTGCCACTGCGCGAGGTATTTGAGGGAGCCATATTTTTCGAGTTTCTTCAGGCTGCGGCTGACGCCACCTTTCCAGCCCAGTACCGGCAACTCGCCGGCGAGACACTGTCGGGCGAGGTCGGGGAAACGGGCAGCGCGCTGGCGGCCGACCTCCCAGCATTTGATCAGGCCCTTGTCACCGGCCTCCCAGAGTTCTTCGCGGTTCAAACCGGTTCGAAGCGGGGAGTCGATGCTGCGTTGGATGCGTTGGGTCATTCTGGTTCCTTGAATTCGGGGGGTGTTGGACAGCTCCGCTGTACCCGTAGAGCAAGGATGTTAGGTGGGGATGTAACGGCTGGCAACAAGACATTTCAAGGTGTAAGAAAATTACGAAATGGGCAGTGAGAGTGGTTTTGCTAACAAACTTCAAAAGTCTGTAAGTGTTCTCGCAAGCAATGAGAAATTCGAGATGCTTGCATTTGTTATTTTTTCCACAGGGCCTCTAGTAGTTGTTCGCTTTTTAGGTGTGGGGTTAATTTCTCTAGTAGATGAGATGTTCGGCGCTGTGCATATTCAAGTATTTCTTCGTTAATGATAATGTTGTTGTGTAAGAAGATAAGGCTTCTTAGTTGGTTGGTTTTTATTAGTGCTGGTGTGCTGTTGTTGATTAATTGTTTTATGGATTCACCATACCCATTGACGAATTGCTCCCAGGATTTGAGTTTTTCCAATTCCGTGTGTTCGCTCCCCGTGAGCCACCAGATGAACGTAGCGACATCAAATGCCGGGTCAGAGATTCTGGTGTGCTCAAAGTCAATCAGGGTGCACGCATTAGAAGAATAAAGTGCGTTTCCTGGCCAGGCATCTCCGTGGCAAATACAACGTTTCATACGCTCGGTATGGGATAGGGTAGTTAGATTTATATCGTTGTGTAAGGTTTGTATGATTGTCTTTAATTGAATGGTTTTTTGGGAGCGGTTGGGGCTTCCAAGCTTTGATATTAGATGCTTAACGTTACTGGTATCGTGTTTTGGATTTCTGAACGGGGGCGGTGGAATGTGATGCAATGTGAATAATGCTTGGCCAAACAGATAGTCGTCTGACTGAGCTCCGGCATTTGTAAGATACGGGTTGCCAGTGCACTCACGAGTGAGAATGCCATAGTAAAACTGGTTCTCGTATAGGTAGGTTTTTTCTATCTGGGCTTTCGCAAGTATTGGATTGATGCTGTTGGGTTGGCGGGATGATATATGAAATGTGATTTTTCTTTCGAAAGAAATTCTTTGTTTTGAATGGTCTCTTTTATTGAAAATCTTGAAAATCAACGAATCGTTTTCGTTGGTTATTCTGAATATTTTGTTGACTGCGTCGTAAATGAGCTCAATGTGCTTTATGTGTAGATCGTATGCCTCGGAGATTGAACGCATTAGGCTGTCCAGGCTATTCATGTACAGGCTCCTGAAAAAAACGATAGATTGCGAGGGCGTTTGTTGTTGTGTGATTTTAGTCGGAACTATTGGCTGGATATCAAGAAGGCTTGGCGTGTGTTGTGGGAACAAAAAAACAGAATGTGACAGCGTTTTTAATAATACCCCCAGAAAAAAGCTTTTTACGCCGATCTACTTGGATCTGATATTGCTGACAGTATTCTCGGAACAGTCCTACATCGGCTTATGTACAGCAAAAATACAAAGTGTTTCCGGCTAACGAGTTTATTGGGTGGGACAATCAAACCTCACGGCTGCCAAATAACCTTCTCCCCACTCAACCTCCGATCCAGAAAGCACGCCGCACTGATCAACGCCAGATGCGTCAGCGCCTGCGGCGTGTTGCCCATGTGCCGCCCATGGCTGTCGAACTCTTCGGCGTACAACCCCAGCGGGTTGGCGTACCTGAGCAGTTGTTCGAACTCCAGGTGGGCCTTGTCGAGCTGGCCGGCGCGGGCCAGGCATTCGACGTACCAGAACGAGCACGCGGCGAAGGCGCCTTCGCTGCCGGGCAGGCCGTCGATCTGGCAGTCGTCGTTGCGGTAGCGGTAGATCATGCCGTCGCGCACCAGGCTCTTTTCGATGGCTTGCAGGGTCGACAGCCAGCGTGGGTCGCGGGCGCTGACGAAACGCACCAGTGGCATCAGCAGCATCGAACCGTCCAGGCCGGTGCCGCCGATGTGCTGGACGAAATGCCCTCGCTCTTCATTCCAGAAGTTGTCCCAGATGTCGGCGTAGATCGCCTGGCGGGTCTGGTCCCAACGCGCGAAGGGTGCCGGCAGCGAACGTTTTGAGGCGAGGCGGATGGCGCGGTCCAGGGCGACCCAGCACATCAGCCGTGAATGCAGGAAATGGTATTGTCCGCCGCGCATTTCCCAGATGCCGACATCCTTTTGTTCCCAGGTTTCACAGACTTGATCGACCACCTCCACCGTATGCTTCCAGCCTTCATGGGAGATGGCTTCGCCGTATTTGTTGACCAGGTAAATCGCGTCCATCAGCTCGCCAAAGATATCGAGCTGAATCTGTTCATAGGCCTGATTGCCGATGCGCACCGGTTGTGCGCCACCATGCCCGGACAGGTGCGCCAGTTCGATCTCCGGCAGCTCCTGGCGACCGTCGATGGCATACAGGATATTGAGTTTCATCGGCGTGCCCTGACAGTCGCTGATCCGCCCGCGCAACCAGCGCATGTAGGCGTTGGCTTCTTCGACGAAGCCCAGGCGCATGAATGCATAGACGGTGAACGAGGCGTCGCGGATCCAGGTGAAGCGATAGTCCCAGTTGCGTGCGCCCCCCGGGCTTTCCGGCAGGCCGAAGGTGGCGGCGGCGAGAATGGCGCCGTGTTTGCGCGAGGTCAGCAGCTTCATCGCCAGGGCTGAGCGGTTGACCATTTCGCGCCAGCGGCCGCGGTAGTTAGACTGGCCGATCCAGTCGCGCCAGAACTTCAGGGTGCGCTCCAGGCACAATTGCGCCGCGCCTTCCTTGAAGCGCGGATCGTCGAGGGCGCCGAGCAGGAATTGACCGGTCTGGTCCTGTTCGAGGGTGAATTCGGCGACCGCCACGTTGGCGTCGATGCGCAACACCTGGTCCGCAGAGAGCCGCAGAGTCGGTTGGTCGGCCGCCTCAAAAATCACATCCTGTTTGTTCTGGCGTGCGCGAGTGTGGGCGCGGGCGTAGTCATGGCGCACGGCGCAGCGCATGTGGAAGGTGGCGCGGCCGCTGACCACACGGATCCGTCGCATCAGCAGCGGCAGGTCATCCTCGGTGTCGCCGACGGGCAGCAGGTCGGTGACCTCGACCACGGCGCGGTCGCTGAGCCAGCGGGTCAGCAGTACATTGGTGTCGGGCAGGTAGATTTGCTCTCGGCGGGCGTCGGGCAAGTCCGGTGACAACTGGAAAATCCCGGCCTCGGGGGTGTCCAGCAGCGAGCAGAAGATCGACGGGCTGTCGAACTCCGGCCAGCAGAAAAAATCCACGCTGCCCTTGTCGTTGACCAGCGCCGCGCTGCGCATGTCGCCGATGATGCCGTGGGCGTCGATGGGGCGTTGGCGTTCGGGGGGATCGACCATTGTCGCGAAACTCCGGGAACCGGGGGCCTAAATAGCTGACTGGTCTGGGTGGGCGAGAGTTCATTCGGCGAGAGGTGTGAGTTGTCTGTTCTGGCCCCATCGCGAGCAAGCTCGCTCCCACAGTTGATCGGTGTACACAGTCCCTTGTGGGAGATTCTATGTTTGGGGGGAACCCCCAAGCATAGAATTTGGCCTGTATTCACTTTGGTTTTTCATCAGCGCGAACATCACTCTGGCCAGCTTGCGCGCCAGGATAACCAAGGCTTGAGTGCCTTTTAGACCCCTGGCCAGGTAGCTCTGGTAGTACGGTTTCCAGACCGGCGAGCGGCTGGCGGCCATGGCGCTGTTGTGAAACAGACGCCGGAACTCCGAATCCCCTCGCTTGGATAGCCAACGCCTTTGATCCTTTTGTCCTGACTGCCTCACCCGCGGATCCATGCCAAGGAAGGCGACGTACTCGTCACTGTTTGCAAACTCCCCACGCAAAAACGCAGTGGCCGCTGCGGTGGCCGTCAGGAGCCCGACACCCTCGACGGCTTGGCAGCGCTTCACTTGATCCTGCATCCCGGCGTCCTCAGCAATCTCCTTGAGTGTTTTCTGAATCGTTTTTTCGAACTGGGCAATGGCGGCCAGAAGCTGGTTGAACTGCTCTTTGAGCAGGGGCTCGTTTTTCCAGCTCTGCTTGAGTGCGACACAGCCCCGGACCAGCTGGGCCCGGCGACGAAGCAGGCTTTTGAGCTGTGTGTAAGCCTTCGGTGGCGGGTTCCAGATCCTCAGCCTGTCAGACTCCCGGCTCAAGTAACGCGCCAGCAGTTCGGCATCCAGGGCGTCTGTTTTCGCCCTCATGCCTATGCCGTCGCGGTATTTGTTGAGGCGACTGCCATCGATGACATAAACGTCATGGCCCATTTCATGGGCCATTTCCGTTGTATCAAGGTGATAGATATTGGTCGCCTCAAGCGCGAGGGCGCTGTTCGTTGGCAGCGTCTTGAGCCATTGCTTCAGGGTTGATCGCTTATTCGCGACCTTGAGGGTTTTTTGCAGGTCGGATCGATAGACAACGATCTCGTCCTTCGCCACATCCACACCAACGACCACCTGCGAATCAAGGATTGTCATGGCCCACCCTCCGAGCTAGGGTTTAAAGACTTGTCGGGGTTCACCGTTGCGCTGGCTTGTTTCTATCGTCGGTCCGAGCCGATGCATTCCTTATCGGCGCATTAGGTGAAGGGGGGGGACGAAGTCTCCCACGGTCTGTACTGGTCAGAGTCAGATGACGAGCTTTAGTCCCACCCACCCCTTCAAGTCTAAACATACAAGCGAGCCTGCTCGCGATAGCGGACTATCAGTCGACATCATTATTGCCTGACACACTGCTATCGCGAGCAGGCTCGTTCCTACACGGGATCGCAATCCGGCTAATTCCGACTACACCTCATCCGTTCTCTTTACAGACAACTCTCGAGGAAAGCCCGGTGACCCCGCTGACATTGCTGTGCCTGCCCTATTCGGGCGCGAGTGCCATGGTCTATAGCCGTTGGCGACGCAAATTGCCGGAGTGGCTCAGGCTGCAACCGGTGGAACTGCCGGGGCGTGGCGCACGATATGGCGAGCCCTTGCACACCGACATGCGCCGCCTGGCGCTGCAATTGGCCCAGGAACAAAAAGCCACGCTGAAGGCGCCGTACGCGTTGTTCGGGCACAGCATGGGCGCGCTGCTGGCCTGCGAGATGGCCCATGCGTTTCGCTCGCTGGGTTGCCCGGAGCCGGTAGCGCTGTTCGCCTCGGGCACCGCCGCGCCTACGATGCGCGCCGAATACGACCGAGGCTTTGCCCAGCCTAAAAGCGACGCCGAACTGATCGAGCAACTGCGCACCCTCAACGGCACCAGCGAAGAGATCCTGGCCAACGAAGAGTTGATGAGCCTGACCCTGCCGGTGCTGCGTGCGGACTTCCTGCTCTGCGGGCGTTTCGAACCAGTGCAGCGCCCGTTACTCAAGTGCCCGGTGCACGTGCTCGGCGGCAAAACCGACCGCGCCACCGCCGAACAGTTGATCGGCTGGAGCCAGGAAACCCGTGGCAGCTTTTCGGTGGACATGCTGGCGGGTGGGCACTTCTTCATCCATGAGCAAGAAGCCAAGGTGCTGCGGGTGATCAAGGATCAGCTTGAGGTGCATCATCGGCGGCATGGGTTGAAAGCAGTGGGCTGATCCGATTCATGCATCACCGCACACCTTGTAGGAGCGAGCCTGCTCGCGATGGCGGCATCACATTCAACTTGAATGTGTCTGACCCGCCGCTATCGCGAGCAGGCTCGCTCCTACAGGTTTTTTCATTGTTCTGTATTGCGTATTTCACCTCCCGCCTGATCCGCTAATTTTTCCCGCCTGCATTCGTTTTATAGGCACGACGCGCCTTTGCGCCTGCTGCCTACTGATGCGGATGCCGATAGATGAATGCTCAAGACTCCTTGAAACTTGCTCGCCGGTTTATCGGGCTGCCCCTGGAAAAGCGCCAGATGTTCCTTGCGGCCTTGCACAGGGAGGGCGTGGATTTCGCCCGTTTCCCGATTCCGGCCGGCATCGAGGCCGAGGATCGCCAAGCGCTGTCGTACGCCCAGCAACGCATGTGGTTTCTCTGGCAACTGGATCCCCACAGCGGTGCGTACAACCTGCCGGGCGCAGTACGGCTGACCGGGCGCCTGAACCTGTCGGCGCTGGAACAGGCATTCGCCAGCCTGGTGGCGCGGCATGAAACCCTGCGCACGGTGTTCGCCCGTCAGGCCGATGACAGCTTGCAGCAAGTGCCGGCCGCTGCGCCGCTGCGGATCGAACAGGTGGACTTCAGCGCATTGCCTGCCAATGAGCGCGAAGGTGCAGTGGCTGAAACCGCCGAACAGCAATCGGTACTGCCGTTCGATCTGTCGACCGGTCCGCTGCTGCGGGTGACCTTGCTCAAGCTCGCCGAGCAGGAACATGTCCTGCTGTTGACCCTGCACCACATAGTGTCCGACGGCTGGTCGATGAACGTGCTGATCGACGAATTCATCCGCTGCTACGACGCCTTCGATGCGGGCGCACAGCCGCAACTGCCAGCGTTGCCGATCCAGTACAGCGACTACGCCCTGTGGCAGCGCCGCTGGCTGGAGGCGGGCGAGCAGGCGCGGCAACTGGCGTACTGGCAGGCGCAATTGGGTGACGAACACCCGGTGCTGGAATTGCCCCTGGATCATTCGCGCCCGGCGATGCCGAGCTATCGCGGCACCCGCTACGAATTCGCGGTGGAGGCGCAACTGGCCGAGCAACTGCGCAGCACCGCGCAGAAACACAACATCACCCTGTTCATGCTGTTGCTCGGCGCCTTCAACACGTTGCTGCATCGCTACACCGGGCAAACCGACATCCGCGTCGGCGTGCCCATCGCCAACCGCAATCGCGCGGAAATCGAAGGCTTGATCGGCTTCTTCGTCAACACCCAGGTGCTGCGCACGCAACTGGACGACCAGACCCGGGTTGATGACCTGCTGCGCACCATCAAGGAAACCGCCCTTGGCGCTCAGGCCCATCAAGACCTGCCGTTCGAGCGCCTGGTCGAAGCGCTGAAACTGGAACGCAGCCTCAGCCACACGCCTTTATTCCAGGCGATGTACAACCACCAGCCGCACGTGGCCGACATGGCGTCGGTCGGCACCGCGTCCGGCCTGGAGCTGGGCAGTATCGACTGGCAAAGCCGCACCACCCAGTTCGACCTGACCCTCGACACCTGGGAGAAGGGCGGCAAGCTGCACGCCGCGCTGACCTACGCCAGTGACCTGTTCGAGGCCGATACCATTGCACGCATGGCCGGGCACTGGACGCGCCTGTTGCAAGCGATAGTCGACGATTCGACGCAAAAAATCGGCGAGTTGCCGATGCTGACGGCAGCTGAGCAGCAAGTGCTGGTGCAAGACTGGAACCGCACCGCCGAGGTCTATCCGGTCGAACAGTGCATGCACCAGTTGATCCAGGCCCAGGCCCGCCGCACCCCCGGCGCGCCGGCGCTGGTGTTTGGCGAACGTCAGCTCAGCTACGCGCAACTCGACGCCCGCAGCAATCAACTGGCGCACTGCTTGCGCGAGCAGGGTGTTGGCCCGGATGTGCTGGTGGGCATCTGCGTCGAGCGTTCGCTGGAAATGGTCATTGGCCTGCTGGCGATTCACAAGGCCGGTGGTGCCTACGTACCGCTGGACCCTGAGTACCCGGCCGAACGCCTGGCCTACATGATCGAAGACAGCGCGATTGGCTTGCTGCTCAGCCAAAGCACCTTGATCGGCGCACTGCCTGCCGATGGCGTCAAGGTCATCGCCCTGGATCAGGAGCAGGATTGGCTCGACGGCTACAGCGAGACCTGCCCGCTGGTTGAAGTGCATCCGTTGAACCTGGCCTATGTGATCTACACCTCCGGCTCCACCGGCAAGCCGAAGGGCGCTGGCAACAGTCACGCGGCGCTGGTCAACCGCCTGTGCTGGATGCAGCAGGCTTACGGGCTGGATGGCAGCGACTCGGTACTGCAGAAAACCCCGTTCAGTTTCGATGTGTCGGTGTGGGAGTTTTTCTGGCCGCTGATGACCGGCGCGCGCCTGGTGGTGGCGCCGCCGGGGGCGCATCGTGAACCGGCGCAGTTGATCCGCCTCATCACTGACTACCGCATCAGCACGCTGCACTTTGTGCCGTCGATGCTCCAGGCGTTCATCCACGAGCCGGGTGTCGAGGCTTGTACCGGCCTCAAGCGCATCGTCTGCAGCGGTGAAGCCTTGCCGCTGGATGCCCAATTGCAGGTGTTCAAAAAACTGCCGGGCGCAGGCTTGTACAACCTGTATGGCCCGACCGAAGCGGCCATCGACGTCACCCACTGGACCTGCATCGACGAAGGCGCCGACAGCGTGCCCATCGGCCGGCCCATCGCCAACCTGCGCACCCATGTGCTGGATGCGCAATTGCTGCCGGTTCCGGCTGGCGTGGCGGGGGAGTTGTACCTCGGCGGTGCCGGTCTGGCGCGCAGTTATCACCGGCGTCCGGCGCTCAGCGCCGAGCGGTTCGTGCCGTGCCCCTTCCATGACGGCGCGCGCTTGTACCGCACCGGCGACCGCGTGCGCCAGCGTGCCGATGGGGTGATCGAATACCTCGGGCGCCTCGACCATCAAGTCAAATTGCGTGGCCTGCGCATCGAGCTGGGGGAGATCGAAACCCGCCTGATGCAGCATGCCCTGGTGCGCGAGGCCGTGGTGTTGGTGCAGGGTGGCAAGCAGCTGGTGGCGTATCTGGTGCTGGAAAATCCCGATGCCGATGAGCAGTGGCCACAAACCCTCAAGGCCTGGCTGCTCGGCGGCCTGCCGGAATACATGGTGCCCACCTACCTGATGCCGCTGGATGCCTTGCCGGTGACCGCCAACGGCAAGCTTGACCGCAAGGCCTTGCCGCCACCCGACGCCGTGCCGCAACAGGCATTCGTCGCACCGCAAGATGCAATGCAGACCGCGTTGGCGCAGATCTGGCAGGACGTTTTGGACCTGGAACGCGTGGGGCTTGAAGACAATTTCTTCGAGCTTGGCGGCGACTCGATCATTTCCATTCAGGTGGTCAGCCGCGCCCGTCAGGCTGGCATTCGCCTCAGCCCCCGCGACCTGTTCCAGTACCAGACCGTGCGCAGCCTGGCATTGGTCGCGGTGTTCGACAGCCGCAGCACTGTCGATCAAGGCCCGGTCAGCGGCGAAGTGAGCCTGACTCCGGCGCAGCATTACTTCTTCGAACAGGCCATCGCCCAGCGTCGGCACTGGAATCAGTCGCTGCTGCTGACGCCCCGGGAAGCGTTGAATCCTGAGACGTTGGAACAGGCGTTGGTTACCGTCATCAACCACCACGACGCCTTGCGCCTGCGCTTCGTCGAAGGTGCCGAAGGCTGGCAACAGCACCACGCAGCGCCAGTCGAATCAGCTGGATTGTGGCAGCGTCAGGCGTCTTCGACCGATGCCTTGACCGCCCTGTGCGATGAGGCGCAACGCAGTCTCGATCTGGCAAACGGGCCGCTGCTGCGTGCCTTGCTGGTCAGCCTCGACGATGGCAGTCACCGCCTGCTGCTGGTGGTCCATCACCTGGCAGTGGACGGGGTGTCGTGGCGGGTGTTGCTCGAAGATTTGCAACAGGCTTACCGGCAAGTGGCGCTGCCTGAGAAAACCAGCGCCTACCAAACCTGGGCCGCGCACCTGCAACAGTATGCTGGCACCGTGCCTGGGCAAATGCCGTACTGGCAGTCGCAACTGGCGGATGCCCGGGACCTGCCGTGTGACAACCCCCAGGGCAGCTTGCAGCAGCGCCACGGGCACAAGATCGAGTCGATATTGGACGCCGAGCTGACCCGCCTGTTGCTGCAACAGGCCCCGGCGGCCTATCGCACCCAGGTCAATGATCTGTTGCTCACGGCGCTGGCGCGGGTCATCTGCCGCTGGAGCGGGCAGGGCTCGACGTTGATCCAGCTGGAAGGCCACGGCCGCGAAGAGCTGGGCGACGACATCGACCTGAGCCGTACCGTCGGCTGGTTCACCAGCCTGTTTCCGTTGCGCCTGCAACCCGAAGCCGGGGCGGCGAATTCGATCAAGTCGATCAAGGAACAACTGCGCGCCATTCCCGGCAAAGGCCTGGGCTACGGCTTGCTGCGTTATCTCGGTGAACCGGCACAGCGTCAGGCCCTGCAAGACCTGCCGACGCCTCGGATCACCTTCAACTACCTGGGGCAGTTCGACCGTCAGTTCGACGACGCCGCGCTGTTGGTCCCGGCCCCGGAAAGCGGTGGCCAGGCCCAGGGCGACGATGCGCCGCTAGCCAACTGGCTGGCCGTGGAAGGCCAGGTGTATGGCGGGCAGCTCTCGCTGCAATGGGGTTTCAGCCGTGAAATGTTTGCCGAGTCCACCGTGCAACGACTGGCCGACGCCTACACCGAAGAACTCAAGATGCTGATCGAACATTGCTGCACGACAGCGGCAGGCCAGGTCACGCCGTCGGACTTCCCGCTGGCGCGCATCACCCAGGCACAACTCGATGCCTTGCCTGTTGCGGCGCCGGCCATCGAGGACGTTTACCCGCTGACGCCGATGCAGCAGGGCATGCTGTTCCACACCCTGTACGAACCCCAGGCCGAGGCCTACATCAATCAATTGCGCCTGGACATCCACGGCCTGGAACTGGCGGCGTTCGGCCGGGCCTGGCAGGCGGCGATCAACCGGCATGACATCCTGCGCAGCAGCTTCCACTGGCTGGGGCTTGAGTGCGCGCATCAGGTGATTCATCGCCAGATCGACCTGCAACTGCAAGTGATCGAAGCGGCCGACATCGACCTCGATGCACTGGCCGCCGAGGAGCGCAGCCGTGGCTTTGAACTCGGCACCGCGCCGTTGTTCCGCCTGCTGCTGGTGCGTCGGGGCAGTGAAGACTGGCACTTGATCCATACCAGCCACCACATCCTCATGGACGGCTGGAGCAACGCCCAGTTGCTCGGTGAAGTGATCCAGCACTATGCCGGCCAGACCTTGGCCAGGCCGTTGGGGCAATACCGCGACTACCTCGGCTGGATTCAACAGCAGCCGCTGCTGCCCGCCGAGCAGTTCTGGAAGCAGGCGCTGGCGCCGCTGGAAACGCCGACGCTGCTGGCGCAAGCCTTGCCGACGCCCGCCGATGGGCGCGGCATGGGCGAACATCAATTGACCCTTGAAAGCGCCGCGCTACAGCGCCTGAGCGATTTCGCCCGCCAGCAGAAAGTCACCCTCAACACGCTGCTGCAAGGCGCTTGGGGCCTGCTGTTGCAGCGCTACACCGGCCAGTCCTGTGTGGCCTTCGGCGCAACCATTGCCGGGCGTTCCGCGCCGTTGCCGGGCATCGAGCAGCAGTTGGGGCTGTTCATCAACACCTTGCCGATCATTGCCAGACCGCCAGCGAGCCAGTCCGTGGCCCGGTGGCTCAACGACCTGCAAGCCCTGAACCTGAGCCTGCGCGAGTTCGAACACGTGCCGCTGTACGACATTCAGGGCTGGGCCGGGCAGCAGGGGGCGCTGTTCGACAGCCTGCTGGTGTTCGAGAACTTCCCGGTGGCCGAAGCCCTCAAGCAGGGCGCACCGGCAGGCCTGACCTTCGGCACGCTGCGCAATCACGAAATCACCAGTTACCCGCTGACCCTGGGCATCGAAGTCGGCGTCAGCCTGCGTCTGGATTTCAGTTTCGACCGCACCCGGTTCAGTGCTGCGCAGATCAGTCAGTTGGGCGCCAGCCTGTTGCAGGTGCTGGAGCAGTTCGTCGCACAGCCCCAACAAGCACTGGGCGCGATCAGCCTGCTGGGTCCTGAGGCCCAAGCAAACATACTGGCATTTTCCCGTCCGCCTGCGCCGTCAATCGATAGCCCGTTGCTGGCCCATCAGCGCTTCGAGCAACAAGCGGCCCGCACCCCCGATGCGCTGGCGGTGATGGTCGGTGACGAGCGCCTGACCTACGCCCAACTCAATGCGCAAGCCAACCAGCTCGCCCATCGCCTGCGCGCCCAGGGTGTGGCGCCGGGGCAGCGGGTTGGCCTGTCGGTGCGGCGCAATGCGCAGATGATCGTCAGCCTGATGGCGATCCTCAAGTCCGGCGCCGGGTATGTGCCGCTCGACCCGGATTACCCGGCCGAGCGCCTGGCCTACATGATCGAAGACAGCGGCATCGACCTGCTGCTGGCGCAACCGGGCCTGCTGGCCGATGTAGCGCTGCCGCAAGGTTTGCCACGCCTGGCGCTGGAGCCTGGCGCAGACGCGGGGTATTGCACCGACAACCCGGTCAACCTCGCCAGCGCCGAAGACCTCGCCTACCTGATCTACACCTCCGGCTCCACCGGACGGCCGAAAGGCGTGTGCCTGGCCCATGCCGCACTGCGCGAGTTTTGCGTGATTGCGTCGGACTATTCACAACTCACCGCGCAAGACCGCGTGTTGCAGTTCGCCACGTTCAGCTTCGACGGCTTTGTCGAGCAGTGCTACCCGCCATTGTGCGTGGGTGCGGCGCTGGTGATGCGCGGCGATGAGCTGTGGGACACCGACACCCTCTATCGCCAGATCATCGAACAGGGCGTGACCCTGGCGGATTTGCCGGCGGCGTACTGGTTCCTGCTGGCTCAGGAGTGGGCCGCGCAATCGCAGCGGGACAAGGGGCGTTTGCGCCAGGTCCACGTCGGCGGCGAAGCCATGTCGCTGGAAGGCCTGAAGCTGTGGCACGCCGCCGGTTTGGGCGATGTGCGCCTGCTCAACACCTACGGGCCGACCGAAGCCACGGTGGTGTCCAGTACCCACGCATGCACGCTGGCCGATACCCGCAACCACATCGGCGTACCCATCGGTAAAGCGCTGCCGGGTCGCGCACTGTATGTGCTGGACAGCGAGGGCCATCTGCTGCCGACCGGTTGCGTCGGCGAGTTGTGCATCGGCGGCGACGCCGGCCTTGCCCAGCGCTATCACCAGCGACCGGGCTTGAGCGCCGAGCGCTTCATCGCCGATCCGTTTTCCGCCACACCGGGTGCGCGGCTGTACCGCAGTGGCGACCTGGCGCGCTATCGCGAGGACGGAGCGCTGGAGTACCTGGGGCGCATCGATCACCAGGTGAAAATTCGCGGTTTCCGCGTCGAGCTGGGTGAGCTGGAAGCGCACCTGCAAGGCCTGCCGATGATCAGCGAAGCCGCAGTGCTGGTGCACGAAGGCGTTGGCGGCAAGCAATTGATCGGCTATGTGGTGCCGGCCGATGCCGAGCGGCTGCCGGCGGATGCGCGTCAACTCACCGACACCGTGCGTCGCGCTCTGGGCGAACGCCTGCCGGACTACATGCTGCCGGCGCAACTGGTGTTGCTGGCGGTGTTGCCGCTCAACCGCAACGGCAAACTCGACCGCGCCGCGTTGTCGGCCCCGGAGGTCTGGGAGGCCGAAGTCGGCAGTGCGCCGCAAGGTGCGCTGGAAATCGAACTGGCGCAGATCTGGCGGCAGGTGTTGCAGGTCAGTCGCGTCGACCGCGAAAACAGCTTCTTCGAATTGGGTGGGCACTCGTTGCTCGCGACGCAGATCGTCTCGCAGATCCGCCAGCGCCTGGGCCTGTCGGTGAGCCTGCGCAGCCTGTTCGAGCATCCGCGCCTCGAGGATTTCGCCGCTCAGGTGCAGGCGCTGCAACACAGCTGTGAACGCCCGGCGCTGGTGGCGGACACCTCTGGCGAGCGCCAGTCGTTGTCCTTTGCCCAGCAGCGCCTGTGGTTCCTGTGGAACCTGGAGCCGGACAGTTCGATGTACAACATGCCGGGTGCCTTGCGCCTGCGGGGCGAACTGAATCTCGACGCCCTGCGCCAGACCTTCGAAACCCTGGTGCAGCGTCATGCAGTATTGCGCACCACCTTCTACGAGGAAGACGGCCAGGCCTGGCAGCGGGTCCACGGGCAGTTGCCGTTGAGCTTCGAGGCCAGCGACCTGCGGCATCGGTCGGCGCCGGACGTCGAAGCGCAACAACTGGCCCGGGAGGAAGTCGCCCGGCCATTCGACCTGCGCCACGGTCCGTTGCTGCGGGTGCGGGTGCTGCGGGTCGCGAATGACCAGCATGTGCTGTTGCTGACGGTGCATCACATCGTCGCCGATGACTGGTCGTTCCGTGTGCTGATCAATGAATTCGTCACGCTCTATCCAACCCTCAACCGTGGCCAGACCCCGCAACTGCCGGCGCACAGCGTGCAGTACGCCGACTTCGCCAAATGGCAGCGCCAGTGGCTGGAGCAGGGCGGTGAGTTGCAACGCCAGCTCGACTACTGGCAGCAGCGCCTTGCCGAGCCACAGGCGGTGCTGGAGTTGCCCGCCGATGGCGACGGCCGCGCTGCACAGGAAGGCGCCGGCGCCCATTTCACCTTCAGCGGTGAACTCAGCCAGCAGTTGCGCGACTTTGCCCAACAGCGCGACCTGTCGCTGTTCATGCTGCTGCTGGCCGGTTTCACCCTGGTCCTGCGCCAGCGTACCGAGGTCGGTCGAGTGCGCATCGGCACCGATATCGCCAACCGAAATCAAGCCGAGCTTGAAGAAATGGTCGGCTTCTTCGTTAACCAATTAGTACTGCAAGTGGAGGTCGATGCCGAACAGTCGGCGGCGCAGTTGCTGGAGGCCTGTCGCCGGGCGGTGCTGGAGGCTTCGGACCATCAGGACCTGCCGTTCGAGCGTCTGGTGGAAGCCTTGCGCCTGCCGCGCCGGGCCGGTCGTTCGCCGTTGTTCGACATCAAGCTGATCTACCAGGAAGGCGTCGGTCGCCTGCCGTCGATGGAGGGCTTGCAGGTAGAGGACTTCCCGTCCGGGCGTCAGGCCGCCGAGATCGGCATGGTCGCCGCGTTCTACAACGATGCCGAGCACATTCACCTGAGTTTCGAAACGCCGGTGGGCCAGTACCTGCCGAGCACGCTGGAGTCTTTGTTCGAACAGGTCCGGGCGGTGCTCGAAGCGCTGATACGCGCTGACGGGGTGCAGGTCGGTGAGTTGCTGGACCTGGCGGCTGATATGCAACGCCTTGCCGATGCGCGCGTGAACGAGCAACGCAAGGCCCTGCTCGGCGGTGCCATGGCGATCAAGCGTCGCTCGGCGAACCGTGGCGCGCCGGCTGCGCAATCCGCGGCGGACTGATTCAGTCGGCGGCGCCCTTGAGCGCCGCCGTCAACATTTTCTGGAGGGGTTTATGACCGTTTCAACGACCAAGTCCATGCCCAGGATGGGCCGTGGTGCCCGCAAAAGCCTGTCCACCGATCCGACGCGGCTGGTGAGTTTTGCGCCGATGTTCGAAGGCCTCAGCATGCCGCTGGTGTGCCGTCCGGCCGTGTCCGGCGTGAGCCTGGTGGAATGGGCGAGCCAGAGTCGCGCGCTGATCGAAAGCAAGCTGCTGGAACACGCGGTGATCCTGTTCCGTGGCTTCCAGGTGGCCGATATCGGCGAGTTCAACCGATGCGTCGACGGGATTTCCGGCGGCGCCCTGGAGTACCTGTTCCGCGCCTCGCCACGGACCCAGATCAGCGGCCAGTTCAAGATCTACAGCTCCACCGATTACCCGGCGGCGGAGAAAATTTTCCCGCACAACGAACACTCGTATTCGCCGGTGTTCCCGCGTCACCTGTATTTCTACTGCGACACGCCGTCGACCACCGGCGGTGAAACCCCCTTTGGCGATACCCGCCGGATCCTCGCGCGGATCGACCCGGCGGTGCGCGAAGAATTTACCCGCAAACGCATCATGTACGTGCGCAACTACGGCGACGGCATGGGCCTGCCATGGCAGACGGTGTTTCAGAGCGAGGACCGCGCAGAAGTCGAGGCCTACTGCGCGAAAATTGGCATCCAGGCCGAATGGAAGCCGGGCAACCGCCTGCGCACCCGGCAGAACGGCCCGGCCATCGTGCGCCATCCACTGACCGGCGAGCGCATCTGGTTCAACCACGGCACCTTCTTCAACGCACTGACCCTGCCTGACAGCATCCGCGACAACCTGCTGCGTGAATTCGGCCCGCAGGACCTGCCACAAAACACCTTCTTCGGCGACGGCTCGCCGATTCCCGAGGATGTGATTCGCCACCTGCAAGGCATCTACCGCGAGGTGATGGTCGAGTTCGCCTGGGAGAAGGGCGACGTGGTCCTGCTCGACAACATCCTCAGCGTGCATGCGCGCAACGAATTCACCGGCTACAGAAAAATCCTCACGGCCATGGCCATCGCGCAGAAAAGCGCCGACCTGGATCAGGAATAAGGACACCCGACATGAACACCACCGCCCTCGAACCTTCGGTAGACGTATTCCAGACTTCGGCCCAGCAGGCCTTTTATTTGCGTGCCCAGGAGCTGGGCGCTCGGCCGCTGTTCGCCGCGCTGACGTTGCCGGTCGCCAGCCCGGTGGAAGCCCAGGCGTTGCGCAGAGCCGTGGAAACACTCGGCCGGCGCCATGAAATCCTGCGCACGCTGTACCGCCGCCTGCCGGGCATGAAGTGGCCGGTGCAAAGCCTGTGCGATGCCTTGCCGGTCACGTTGCTGGGCAACCAGCCTTCGCTGGACGAGGCCTTGAGCCGCAGCCGTGAAGTCATGGTTGAAGATTCGAGCAAGGCGCTGGTGGTGGCGCAGGTTGAAGACCAGGCAGGGCAGTCTTTCATCACCCTGCTGACCCCAGCGTGCAGCTTCGACGAGGCCTCGCTGCGGGTACTCTCGGCCGAGCTTGCCAGTCTGTTGCGCGGCGAAACCCTGGTCGAAGACGAGGACGCGCTGCAATACCTGGACTACAGCGCCTGGCAGGAAGAACTGCGCGAAGCAGACATCGGCCACCAGGGCGCCGCGTTCTGGCGCAACCTGCAACAGCAGTTCGCCGTGGCCCACCGTTTGCCGTTCGAAAAAACCGTTGAAGTGTCCCTGGCTCGCCGTCAGGTCACGCTCAGCGATGCCACCTGGTACGCCGGGGTACAACGACTGGCTGATGAGTCGAACGTCGAGGCACCTCAGGTCGCGTTACTGCTGTGGAGCGCATTCGTGGCGCGCATCGGCCAACAGGAAAAAGGCCTGATCGGCTGGCAGGTGGACGGTCGCAACGAGCAGACCGCCGCCACCCTCGGGCGTTTCGCCCGGCGTTTGCCGGTGGCCTTCGAATACCGCAGCCAGCAGACTCTGGCGCAAGCCTTGGCAACCTTTGCCGCCAGCGTCGAACAGTCGCTGTCGTGGCTCGATTGCCTCAATGAATTTGAATTGAGCACTGAAGGCACCGCGCCGCTGCGTTACGGCTTCGTCCATCAGGCTGGCGAAGAGGCCGCAATCGAGGTGGACGACGGCAACCCGGAAGTCCTGCGCTTGCGAGTGCTGGGCGATCAGTTGCAGTTGTCGTGTCTCGACGATGCGTTGCCTGAATCGATGCTGGCCGAGTGGCTGGGGCAGTTTGCCGAGTTCAGTCGGCAACTGTTGGCGTCGCCCGAACTGACCCTGGCCGGGGCTGATCTGGTCAGTGCCGCGCAACGGACTCGCCTGATCGAAGGCTTCAACCCGAACGCCACCGAACAGGTTTTGCCGTGCCAGTTCCTGCACGAGTTGTTCAGTGAACAGGCGCGCCTGCATCCGCAACGCATCGCCCTGAGTGTCAACGGCCAGCGCCTGACCTATGCCGAGCTGGATGCGCGCTCCAACCAAGTGGCCAATACCTTGCGCGCCCAAGAGGTGGCGGCGGATGAAATCGTTGCGGTCTACGGTCAACGTTCTCTGGAGATGGTTATCGCCCTGTTGGGCACGCTCAAGGCTGGCGCTGCGTACCTGCCACTGGACCCGAACTACCCGATCGAGCGCCTGGCGTTCATGCTCGCCGACACCGGCGCGCGCCAGGTACTGGCCTGCCAGCCGCTGCCAGACGCGTTGCACAGTGAGCGTGTGGTTTCCCTGATGCCGGGGGCTGAAGTCTGGTCCGCCGCGCAATCCGAACCTGCGCCTCAGGGCGACAGCGCCAACCTGGCCTACGTCATCTACACCTCCGGTTCCACCGGCAAGCCCAAGGGCGTGATGATCAGTCATGCCAACGCCGTGGCCTCGACCCTGGCGCGTACGGCGTTTTATCGCCAGCCGCTGCGCGCGTTCCTGATGCTCTCGTCGTTCTCCTTCGACAGCTCGGTGGCCGGGGTTTTCTGGGCGCTGGGGCAGGGCGCGACCCTGTGCCTGCCGGACGAAGACAACTACAAGGATCCGGCCAGACTGGCGGCGTTGATCCAGCAGGAAGAGATATCCCACTACCTGACCTTGCCGTCCTACCACGCGCAGATTCTCGAGCACCTCGACCGCCAGGCGCTGGCCTGTGTGATCGTCGCTGGCGAAGCCTGCGGCAACGCACTGGTGCAGCGACATCGCGAGGCATTGCCGGGGGTGGCGCTGGTCAACGAATACGGCCCGACCGAAGGCACCGTGTGGTGTTCGGCCTGGGAACTGCCGCTTGACCAGGACGATGACAGCATCCCGATCGGCCAGCCGATTGCCGGCATGCGCCTCCACGTGCTCGGTCCGGACCTGCAACCGGTGGCCGTGGGCGTCGAAGGCGAGCTGTATGTCGGTGGCGCCGGCATCGCCCGGGGTTATCTGCAACGGGCCACGCTGACGGCCGAGCGTTTTGTCCCCGACCTGTTCGCGAAGGCGGCAGGCCAGCGCCTGTACCGCACCGGCGACCTGGCGCGCTATCGCGCCGATGGCGTGCTGGAGTACCTGGGCCGGGTCGACCATCAAGTGAAAATCCGCGGCTTCCGCATTGAGCTGGGGGAAATCGAGTCGGCCATGCGCAACGCGCCGGGCATCGAGGACGCCGCCGTGATTGCCCACGAAACCCCGACCGGTCCGCAACTGCTGGGCTTCGTGGTGTCACCGGCCGACACCGCCGAGATCCGCCTCAACGAATTGCGCAGCCACCTGGCCGAGGCGCTGCCCGAACACATGCAGCCGGCACGCTTGCAGGTGCTGGAGCGTTTCCCGCTGATGCCCAACGGCAAACTCAATCGCCAGGCCTTGTTCGATCTCGATGTGCGCCGCAGCGTCTTTGTCGCGCCGCGCAACGACCTGGAAAAGACCCTGGCGGCGATCTGGGTCGAAGCGCTGCAGGTCGAGCGCGTCGGTGTGCACGACAACTTCTTCGAACTCGGCGGGCACTCGCTGCTGGCCACGCGCATTCGTGCGCGGATTCAGGAAGAACTGAACCTGGCGATCCCGCTCAAGCTGTTTTTCGACGGTGACACCCTGGAGCGACTGGCGGCGGAAATCGAGCAGTTACACCAGCACAGTGAACACAAAGAAAACGATGTAGACGCCCTTGAAGCGTTGTTTGACGAAGTGGATGAGGAACACGCGCGATGAGTGCCGCACCGGACAGAATGATGACCCTGGCCCAGCGTTTCTGCGGCTTGAGCGCGGACGCCCGGCGTGCGTTGCAACAGAAGATGCATGCCCAGGGGCTGACCCTGGAACTGCTGCCGATCCCGCCACGGGACCGCGCCGTCGACACGCTGCCGGCGTCCTACGCGCAGCAGCGCTTGTGGTTCCTCTGGCAGATGCAGCCCCAGGCCACTGCCTACAACCTGACCGGTGCCTTCCGCCTGAGCGGTGAGCTGAACCCTGAGGCGCTGGCGCAAACCCTGGACGCGCTGGTACAGCGTCACGAAGTACTGCGCACCACCTTCGTCTTCGATGAGCAGCAAGTGCTGCAAAAGATTCACCCATGGATGGATGCGCCGCTGGTGGAAGTCAGCGCTGGCGACGAGGCCGAACTGCAACGGCAGATCGCCCTGAACGCCGAGCAGCCATTCGATCTGCACAGCGGTCCGTTGATGCGCTGCCGCTTGATCCGCCTCGATGCGCAGCAACATGTGCTGGTGCTGACCTTCCACCACATCGTCACCGACGGCGGCTCGCTGCCGATCCTGTTGCAGGAGTTCACCCGCCTCTATGCGCAGTTCAGTACCGGGCAGTCTGCGCAGCTGCCGGAGTTGGGCATCCAGTACGCCGACTTCGCCCGCTGGCAGCGCCTGTGGCTTGAGGCAGGCGAGGCCGAACGCCAGTTCAATTACTGGCGCGAACAGTTGGGGCACGAGCATCCGCCACTGAACCTGCCGACCGACCGTCGTCGCCCGGCGATCCCGAGCCAGAAGGGGGCCAGCGTCGAGCTGGAAATCTCCACTGCGTTGACCGCCCAACTGCGGGATCTTGCCCGCCGCGAAGGCTGCACCTTGTTCATGCTGCTGATGGCGGCATTGCAAACGCTGTTGCACCGCTACAGCGGCGAACAGGACATCCGCGTCGGCGTGCCGATTGCCAACCGCACTCGCCAGGACGTCGAGAACCTGCTGGGCTTTTTCGTCAACACCCAGGTCCTGCGTAGCCAGCCACGGGCCGACCAGCCGTTCGGGCAATTGCTGGCCGAGATCAAGGCCGCGGCACTCGGCGCACAGGCCCATCAGGACCTGCCGTTCGAGCAACTGGTCGATGGCCTGGGGGTGGAACGCAGCCTGAGCCACACGCCGCTGTTCCAGGTGATGTTCAACCACCAGCGCGACAGTGGCGGTCCGCAACGCTGGGACCTGCCAGGGCTGAGCGTCGAACCGCTGATCTGGGATGAGAAAACCACCAAGTTCGACCTGATGCTCGACACCGTCGAGGGCGACGAGGGCATCCGCGCGTCGTTCGTCTACGCCACCGAACTGTTCGACGCCTCGACCATCGAGCGCCTCGGCCGGCATTGGCTGAGCCTGTTGCAGGCGATTTGCACTGACAGCACGGTTGCCCTGGCGGACCTGTGCATGCTCGACGCCGCCGAGCAGCAGGCGACCTTGCTCGACTGGAATCGCACTGCCGGGTTGAGCAGCGATCAGCCGAACCTGTTGTGCGCCCATCAACTGATCGAAGCCCAGGTCGCCGCGCACCCGAACAACATCGCCGTGACCTGCGATGGCGTCACCCTCACTTACGCCGAACTGAACCGCCGCGCCAACCGCATCGCCCATCGCCTGCGCGAGCGCGGCGTCGGCCCGGACGTGTTGGTGGGCATCGCCCTGGAGCGTTCGCTGGAGATGATCGTCAGCCTGCTGGCGATCCTCAAGGCCGGTGGCGCCTATGTGCCGCTGGACCCGGAGTATCCGCAGGATCGCCTGGCCTACATGCTCGCCGACAGCGGCACGTGCCTGTTGCTGACTGATTCCGTGCTGTTGCCACGCTTGCCTTTGAACGAACAGATCGAAGTGATCTACCTCGATCACGCCAGCGACTGGATGCTCGAGGCGAGTGCCGACAACCTGCCGAACCTGACTGCTCCAGAGAACCTGGCCTACGTCATCTACACCTCCGGCTCCACCGGCAAACCGAAAGGCACGCTGCTGCCCCACAGCAACCTGACGCGCCTGTTCAGTGCCACGCAACACTGGTTCGGTTTTAACGCCGACGATGTCTGGAGCCTGTTCCACTCCTATGCCTTCGACTTTTCCGTGTGGGAGATCTTTGGTGCGTTGTTCTACGGCGGCAAACTGGTGGTGGTGCCGCATGCGGTCAGCCGCTCCCCGGAAGACTTCGCCCGTTTGCTCAGCGACGAGCGCGTCACTGTGCTGAACCAGACGCCGTCGGCCTTCCGCCAGTTGATGCCGTTCGCCTGCGCCAATGCGCAAAACCTGTCCCTGCGTTATGTAGTGTTCGGCGGCGAGGCGCTGGACGTGGCCAGCCTGCGTCCGTGGTACGACGCCTTCGACGACCGGCAGCCGTTGCTGATCAACATGTACGGCATCACCGAAACCACGGTGCACGTGACCTACCGACCGCTGTCCCGCGCCGACCTCGACGGCGCCAACAGCTCGCCGCTGGGCGAGCCGATCGCTGATCTGCGCTGGTACGTGCTCGACCCGCGCCTGAACCCGGTGGCCAAGGGTTGCGTCGGTGAGTTGTACGTCGGCGGTGCTGGCCTTGCTCGCGGTTATCACCAGCGTGCCGACCTGACCGCCACGCGGTTTGTCCCGGACCTTTTCGCCACCGAGTCGGGCGCGCGGCTGTACCGCACCGGCGATCTGGCGCGGTATTGCGCCGATGGCAGCATCGAGTACGCCGGGCGTATCGACCATCAAGTGAAGATCCGTGGCTTCCGCATCGAACTGGGGGAAATCCAGGATCGCCTGCAAAGTCATCCGGTCATCGAGCAGGCGCTGGTGCTGGCGCCCGAGGTCAATGGCAGCCCGCAACTGGTCGCATGGTTCACCGCGACCGGCGACGACAGCGATTTGCGTCAGTCCCTGCGCGAACACTTGCAGGCCGGTCTGCCGGAATACATGGTGCCGGCGCACCTGATCAAGCTCGACCAATGGCCGCTGACCGGCAACGGCAAGCTGGATCGCGGTGCATTGCCCAAGCCTGACGCGGCGCTGGCGCAGCAGGCTTACACGGCACCGATGGATGCGCTGCAAACCGAATTGGCGGCGATCTGGCAGGACGTGCTCAAGCTCGAGCGCGTAGGCATCGACGACAACTTCTTTGAGCTGGGCGGCGACTCGATCATCTCGATCCAGGTGGTCAGCCGTGCGCGTCAGGCCGGGATTCGCATCACCCCCCGCGACCTGTTCCAGCACCAGACCGTGCAGAGCCTGGCGAAGGTCGCGGTACGCAGCGCCGGGTTGCTCATCGACCAGGGGCCGGTGCGTGGCGAGGTGCTGCTGACGCCGATCCAGCACTGGTTCTTCGAGCAAGACATCGAGGCCCGTCATCACTGGAACCAGTCGCTGCTGCTGGAACTGCGCGAACCGTTGGACAGCGCCAGCCTGCAACAGGCCTTGGCCGCGCTGGTGGAGCATCACGATGCATTGCGCCTGCGTTTGCGTAATGTCGACGGCGTCTGGCAACAGGCCCAGGCCGAGCAGTGGAACAGTGCCGAGGTGCTGTGGCAGCGCCAGGCTGCCGATGCCGATGCCGATGAATTGCTGGAACTGTGCAACGCCGCGCAGGCCAGCCTGAATCTGCAGGACGGCCCGCTGTTGCGCGCCTTGCTGGTGGACATGGGCGCGGCGGGTCAGCGCCTGTTGCTGGTGGTGCATCACCTGGCGGTGGACGGCGTGTCGTGGCGATTGCTGCTGGAGGATTTGCAAACCGCGTATCAACAAGCGCAGCAAGCTCAACCCTTGCGTCTGCCAGCGAAAACCAGTGCCTATCAGGCCTGGGCCGCTCGCCTGCAATCCCATGCGCAAAGTGCCGGATTGGCCAGCCAGGCCAATTACTGGCAAGACCAGTACCGCGACGTGCAAGTTGAACTGCCCGCCGACAACCCCCAAGGCAGCCTGGCCAGCCAGCACGCCATCAGCGTGGAAACCGTGCTCGACAGCACCTTGACCCGCCAGCTGCTGCAAGATGCTCCGGCGGCTTACCGCACCCAGGTCAACGACCTGTTGCTGACGGCGCTGGCGCGGGTGTTGGGCCAATGGACCGGTCAAACTTCGACCCTGGTGAAACTGGAAGGCCACGGCCGCGAAGACCTGTTCGACGACATCGACCTGACCCGCACCCTGGGCTGGTTCACCTCGATTTTTCCGGTGAAACTCACTCCGGCCACTGATCTGGCCGGCAGCGTCAAAGCGGTCAAGGAACAGCTGCGCGCCGTGCCTGACAAAGGCATCGGCTTCGGCATCCTGCGCTATCTGGCCGACACCGGCCTTGAGGATCTGCCGTCACCGCAAGTCACCTTCAACTACATGGGCCAGTTCGACGCCAGCTTCGACGAACAGGCGCCGTGGCGCCCGGCCAAGGAAAACGGTGGCGCCGAGCAGGGCGCATCGGCCGAGCTGGACCGGGGCCTGAGCATCAACGGCCAGGTGTATGCCGGGCAACTGCGCCTGAGCTGGACCTTCAGCAGTGACGTGTTCAACCCGCAGACAGTGCAGCGTCTGGCCGATGCCTATGCGGTGGAACTGCAGCAACTGATCGAACATTGCCTCAGCGGTGCCGGCGGCCTGACCCCGAGCGATGTGCCGCTGGTGCGCGTCGATCAGGCGCAGCTGGATGCCTTGCCGCTGGCGGCCAGCCGGATCGAAGACATCCTGCCGCTGTCGCCGATGCAGCAAGGCATGCTGTTTCACAGCCTGTTCGCCCCGGATGCCGGGGCTTACATCCCGCAGATGCGCGTGGATGTGCAGGGTCTCGACGTCGAGGCGTTCCGCGATGCCTGGCAACAGACGCTGCAGCGCCATGAAGTGCTGCGCGCGGCGTTCTTCAGTGAAAGCAACGGCTCGCGGCCGCTGCAAGTGATCCTCGCCGACGCCACGCTGCCGCTGACTGTGCTCGACTGGCGCGATCAAACCAAGGTGACCGAAGCGCTGGATCGCCTGGCGGAGGACGACCGTTTGCGCGGTTTCGACCTGACGGTGGCGCCGTTGCTGCGCCTGACGTTGGTGCAGACCGCCGCTGACCGCCATCACCTGATCTTCACCAATCACCACATCCTGCTGGACGGCTGGAGTACCTCGCAGTTGTTCGGCGAAGTGCTGCAACGCTACTCCGGTGTCATACCGGCGCCAGTCGTTGGCGGATATCGCGATTACATGACCTGGCTGGGCAGCCGTGATCGCGCCACATGCGAAGCGTTCTGGCTGGAGCAATTGCAGTCGTTCACCGAGCCGACGCGACTGGCCGGCGCCTTGCCAGGACCGGTTGCAGGGCAGAGCGATGCTCATCGCACCCTGCACCTGAGCCTGGACCGCGCGGCCACCGAACGCCTGAGCGGCTTTGCCCGTCAGGCCCGCGTCACGCCCAACACTCTGCTGCAAGCGGCGTGGCTGTTGCTGTTGCAGCGCTACACCGGGCAGCAGACTGTGGCGTTCGGCGCCACAGTGTCGGGGCGTCCGAGCGAGTTGCAAGGCATCGAGCAGCAGATCGGTCTGTTCATCAACACCTTGCCGGTGATCGCCACACCGCACCCCGAGCACACGGTCAGCCAATGGATCGATGAAGTCCAGGCACTCAACCTCAGGTTGCGCGAAGTCGAATACACGCCGCTGGCAGATGTGCAGCGCTGGGCCGGTCATTCTGGCGAGGCGCTGTTCGACACACTGCTGGTGTTCGAAAACTACCCGGTGGCGCAAGCGCTGGAGCAGGGTAACGCCAGCGCGTTGAAGTTCTCCGGCATCAGTCACCACGACCAGACCAGCTTCCCCTTGGCCATCGCCGCCGAGCTGGGTGAACGCCTGGACTTGCGTTTCAACTACGACACGGCGCTGTTCAGCGCCGAAGCCATCGAAGGCTTGAGCGCACGTCTGCTGGCGTTGCTCGATGCCATGGTCCGTGCGCCACAGCAGCCATTGGGGCGCCTGAGCCTGCTCGATGCCGAACAAACGGCGCAGCAGGTCGAAGGCTTCAACCGCACCGCGCAGGCCTGGCCGGATGTGCGCCCGGTCTACCAGTGCTTCGAAGCCCAGGCGCTGCAAACCCCGCAGGCCCCGGCCCTGGTGTTTGCCGGCCAGACCCTCAGCTATCGCGAGCTCAATCAACAGGCCAACCGGCTGGCGCACTACCTGCGCAGCCAAGGCGTCGGCGCCGAAGTGCTGGTGGGCATTGCCGCCGAGCGTTCGCTGGAACTGGTGATCGGCCTGCTGGCGATCATGAAGGCCGGTGGCGCCTATGTACCGCTGGACCCGGACTACCCGCGCGAACGCCTGGAACACATGTTCAAAGACAGCGGCGTACACCTGCTGCTGACCCAACGGCATTTGCTGCAGCAGTTGCCGATTCCAGCCGCCACCACGGCGATCTGCCTGGACGACATGGCGCCGTTGCTCGAAGGCCGCAGCGACGAGAACCTGCCCTGCGTGGTCGAGTTGCAATCGCTGGCCTACATGATCTACACCTCCGGTTCCACGGGCAAACCCAAGGGCGCGGCCAACCGTCACGATGCCTTGTACAACCGCCTGGCGTGGATGCAGGGCGCTTATCCACTGGACGGGCGCGACACCGTCTTGCAGAAAACCCCGTTCAGTTTCGACGTGTCAGTCTGGGAGTTCTTCTGGCCATTGATGACCGGCGCGCGCCTGGCCGTGGCCGCACCGGGCGCTCATCGCGATCCGGCGCAACTGGTCAGCCTGATCGAGCAGTACCAGGTCAGCACCCTGCATTTCGTGCCGTCGATGTTGCAGGCGTTTGTCCAGGGCGAAGGCTTCGAGCGGTGCGCCAGCCTGCGGCAGATCCTGTGCAGCGGCGAAGCCTTGTCGGCAGACTTGCAGCACAGCCTGTTCCGCGTGCTGCCCAACGTCGGCCTGTACAACCTGTACGGCCCGACCGAAGCGGCCATCGACGTGACCCACTGGACCTGTGTCGACGACGGCGGCTTCAGCGTGCCGATCGGTTATCCGATTGCCAACCTGGTCACCTACATCCTCGACGACAGCCTGCAACCGCAAGTGCAGGGTTGCGTCGGTGAGCTGTACCTGGGCGGCATCGGCCTGGCTCGCGGTTATCACAACCGTCCGGAGCTGACCGCCGAGCGCTTTGTCGCCAGCCCGTTCGGTTTACAGGGCGAGCGCCTGTACCGCACCGGCGACCTGGCGCGTTACCGCGAGGACGGCGTAATCGATTACGTCGGGCGCATCGACCATCAAGTGAAGATCCGCGGCCTGCGCATCGAGCTGGGGGAAATCGAAGCCTGCCTGCTGGAACATCCGTCCGTGCGCGAAGCGGTGGTCATTGCCCTCGATGTCGGCAAGTCCAAACAACTGGTGGCTTACGTCACAGGTGATGCTGCCCTCGATCCACTCAAGCAACACCTGCGCAACGCGCTGCCCGAGCACATGCAGCCGAGCCACGTGCTGCTGCTCGAACAGTTGCCGGTGACGCCCAACGGCAAGCTCGACCGCCGCGCATTGCCGCAGCCGGATCAACAAGTGCGTGAATACATCGCGCCGCGCAATGCCGCGGAAACAACGCTGCAAGCGGTGTGGCAGGCGTTGTTCGAAGTGCCGCAGATTGGCATGCAAGACAACTTCTTCGAACTGGGCGGTGATTCCATCGTCTCGATTCAGGCCGTCAGTCGCGCACGCAAGGCCGGGTTGAGCATTTCACCCAAGGATGTGTTCAGCCATCCGACCATCGCCGAACTGGCCTCGGTCGCTCAACCGGTCGGGGAGGATCAAGCTGTACCGACTGTGTTCGCACCGACAGCAAAAATCGAACTGAGTGACACGCAATATCAGGCGCTGGAACTGACGGCGGACGAAGTCGAGGATGTTTATCCGCTGTCGCCGATGCAGCAGGGCATGCTGTTCCACTCGGTGCAGGACGGCGACTCGGGGCTGTACGTCAACCAGATCGAAGTGGGCGTGCGCGGGGTTGATGGCGCGCGTTTCCGTGAAGCCTGGGCCGACACCGCCCGGCGTCACGGGATTCTGCGCACCGCATTCCTCTGGGAAGGCGACAAGGAACCGCTGCAAGTGGTGCTGCGTGATGCGCCGTCATTGCTCACCGAACTGGACTGGCGTGGTCTGGATAATCAGCCCGGGCGTGTGCGCCAACTGGCCCTCGAGGAGCGCGAACGTGGCTTCTCGTTGAACCGCGCACCCTTGTTGCGCCTATTGTTGGTGCGCCTGGAGGACGACCGCTATCGCCTGATCTGGACCTATCACCACATCCTCATGGACGGCTGGAGCGTGTCGCGCCTGATCGGTGAAGTGCTGCGCCATTACAGTGGCGACGAGCACGAGCCGGTGGCCGCCTATCGCGACTACATCGACTGGCTCGGCCAGCAAGTCGCCGAGGCCAGCGAGGCGTTCTGGAAAGGCAAGCTCGCCAACCTCGAAGGCGCCACGCACCTGGCCCGCGCTTTGCCGGTCAAGGCGCCGCAGGCGGGTTACCACGCAATCTATACGCACCTGAGTGCCGCGCAGACCGGACGTTTGCAGGCCTTTGCCCAGCAACAGCAAGTGACGCTCAACACCCTGGTGCAAGCCGCGTGGCTGTTGCTGTTGCAGCGCTACACCGGCCAGCGCACGGTGACCTTCGGCGCCACCGTGTCCGGGCGTCCGGAAACCCTCAACGGCTCGGAGAACATGCTCGGGCTGTTCATCAACACCTTGCCGGTGGTCAATACGGTGCCGACTGAAGCCCGCGTCGGTGACTGGCTGCGCGAAATCCAGGCCTACAACCTCGACATCCGCGACTTCCAGCAAACCCCGCTCAGCGACATCCAGCGCTGGGCCGGGCAGGGTGGGCAGGCGTTGTTCGACAGCATCATCGTGTTCGAAAACCAGCCGGTGGACCGCACCCTGCGCGAGTGGAACGGCGACTCCCTGCGCTTCGAGGACATTTCCGATTTCGGCCTGACCAGCTTTGCCATGGATCTGATGGTCAGCCTCGATGAAGGGCTGCGCATCGAGTACATGCACCAGCGCGATCAGTTCGATCTGACCACCGTGGAAATCCTGCGCGGCCACATGGAAAGCCTGATGCTGCGTCTGTGCGACGATGCCGGGCGCACCGTCGGTGAGCTGGGCCTGCTGACCCTGGACGAAGGCCGGGCGCTGGACGGCGAGCTGCCGGTGATGGCCGAGGGGGGCGAGACGCCGGTGCACGAGCTGATCCGCCAGCGTGCGCGACTGCAACCGGATCACACGGCGCTGGTGCTCAGTCATGCCGAGCGTGACGCCGAGCAGTTGAGCTACGCCGAGCTGGACCGTCGCTCCGACGCCTTGGCGGTGCATTTGCTGGAACGGGGCGTGCAGGCCGAAGACGTGATCGGCGTGTTCATGGAGCGCTCGCTGGAGCTGGTGGTGTCGCTGCTGGCGGTGATGAAGTGCGGTGCCGCCTATGTGCCGCTGGACCCGCAATACCCGCAGGAACGCCTGCGCTACATGATGGCCGACAGCGACATGCGTCTGCTGCTGACCCAGGAGCGGCTGCGCGATAGCGCACAACTCAATCCGGGCACAACGATGGTCGCCGTGGATCGCTTGAACCTTGATGTCGATGTGACGCTGCCTTCGTGTTCCGTGCACGCCGAGCAATTGGCCTACCTGATCTACACCTCGGGCTCCACCGGTAAGCCGAAAAGCGTCGCCGTGTCCCACGGGCCGCTGAGCATGCACGTGCAAGCCATCGCCGAGCTGTACGAGATGGACCCGGACAATCGCGAACTGCATTTCATGTCGTTCGCCTTCGACGGTGCCCATGAACGCTGGATCACCGCGCTGATCAGCGGCTCGACCCTGGTGATCCGCGACAACACCCTGTGGACCGCCGAACAGACCCTGGCGGTGCTGCACCGCCAGCGCATCAGCGTCGCCTGCTTCCCGCCGGCGTACCTGCTGCAACTGGCCGAGCACGCCGAACTGCAGGGCGGCGATCCGCCGCCGGTGCGCATCTATTGCTTCGGTGGCGATGCGGTGCCGGACGCCACCTTCGAACGGGTCAAGCACACCCTCAAGCCACAATACTTGGTCAACGGCTACGGTCCGACGGAAACCGTGGTCACGCCGTTGCTGTGGAAAATCGCCGCCGACGGCCACTGCCAGGCGATGTACGCGCCGATTGGCCAACGCGTCGGCGCCCGCAGCCTGCACGTGCTGGACATGGACCTCAACCCGTTGCCGGTGGGCATGGTCGGCGAGCTGTATATCGGCGGACGGGGTGTCGCGCGCGGCTACCACCGTCACCCGTGGCAGTCTGCCGAGCGCTTCGTCGCCGACCCGTTCAGCGCCGAGGGCGGGCGCCTGTACCGCACCGGCGACCTGGTGCGCCGGCGCGAAGATGGCGTGTTCGATTACGTCGGGCGCATCGACCATCAGGTCAAGGTGCGCGGCTTCCGCATCGAATTGGGCGAAATCGAAGCCCGTTTGCGCGAGCAGGCCGGGGTCAACGATGCGTTGGTAGTGGTGCGGGACAACGGCCAGGGGCCGCAACTGGTGGGCTATGTGGTCGCGGCACAAGACGATGGCCTCGGCCCGCGTTGCCAGGCGGCATTGCGCGAAAGCCTGCCCGACTACATGGTGCCGACGCAGGTCGTGGTGCTGTCGCGCTTCCCGCTGACCCCGAACGGCAAGCTCGACCGCAAGGCCCTGCCGGACCCGGCCTTCAGCGGTCGCGAATACATGGCCCCGCGCACGCCGCTGGAATGGGCGCTGGCGGAGATCTGGCAGCAGGTATTGGGTGTCGAGAAGGTCGGCATCACCGACAACTTCTTCGAGTTGGGCGGCGATTCGCTGCGCACCCTCAAGGTGATCTCGAAAGTCCGCGCCCTGAACGAGCCTGACTTCCAGCTCAAGCTGCGGGACATGATGGCCAAACCGACGATTGCCGGGTTGTCCGGAGTCGATGAACAGCCCGTGCGGCAGAGTCCGCAACCGCTGTTGCTGCTCAACCAGGTGGTGAATGATCAGCCGCCGCTGTTTTGCCTGCACGCCGGTTTCGGCACGGTGTTCGACTACGAGCCACTGGCCCGGCGCCTGGAGGGGGAGCGCACGGTGTACGGCGTGCAATGCCGGATGCTGCTCGACCGGCAATGGCACGACACCTCGCTTGCGCAGATGGCCGCCGACTACGTCGAGGCAATCCGCGCCCGGCAACCCCAGGGGCCGTACCACGTGTTGGGCTGGTCGCTGGGCGGGGCGTTGGCGTTGCTGGTGAGTGACCTGTTCGAACAGCAGGGCCAGCGTGTGGCATTCGTCGGTCTGGTGGACAGCTTTGTACCGACCCAGGCCAATGCCGTGGCCAGCCCGGATGAGTGGCGTACGGATCTGGCCGAGTTCCTCGGTGCAACTTTGAGCATGGATGGCGAGGTGATTGCCCGGGTGTTGACTACCGAGTCGGCAGGGGACCACGACGCCGTGGCGCGGATCATTCGCGCGGTGATCGACAGCGAAAGCGATCAGGCCAGCGGTTATGCGCTGCTTGGTGCCGACGAGTTGGCCCAGACGTTCATGGTCAGCACACGCTTGAAGGCGCTGTCGCGGCAGGTCGAAACCTTGCCGATTCCTCAGGCCGAACTGCATTGCTGGTGGGCCGATGGCAACCCGACGGCCGAACGCGCGACCCTGGAGCGTCAGCAACCACGGCTGCGCAAGGTGCAAACGGTGACGGCCGGCCACTTCGATATCCTGCAGCAGGATGAGTGCCTGGACGTCGTGGTGGCGGCGCTTGGCCGGGAGGTGGTGGCGCAGATCTAGGGCTTGCCCGCGACAAAAACAGGCTCGCCCTAATGAACGGAACTCACTGTTCGTTTATTGGGCGAGCTTTTTATTTTTGGAGACTACCGCCCATGGCACTGCACCCGGACATCGAAGGTTTTCTGGAATTGGCCGAGTTCGGCCGCCTCAGCGGCAAAAGCCAACCGATGCATGAGCTGAGCCCCGGCGAAGCGCGGCAGCAGTTCGAACAGACTTCGCAGTTGCTCGATGCGGCGCCAGCGGGCGCGTTGACGGTGACGGCGGTGAGCATTCCTGCGCGGGACGGGCATGTGCTCAACGCGCGGCTGTACGCCAAACCGCAACCGGACAGCGAACCGCGCCCGGTGTTGTTGTACTTCCATGGCGGCGGCTACGTGGTCGGTAGCCTCGATTCCCACGACACCCTGTGCCGGCGCCTGGCGCTGGCGGGGGAGTTTGCCGTGTTGTCGGCCGATTATCGGTTGGCGCCAGAACACCGGTTTCCCACCGCTTACAACGATGCCGAAGACGTGACGCGCTGGCTGGCCGTTACCGGAGCCAAGGCGTTGGGGCTGGACGCCAGGCGCATTGCGCTGGCCGGGGACAGCGTCGGCGGCAGCCTGGTGGCTTCGCTGTGCATCGCCATCGCCCAGGCCCCATTGGGCTGGCCGCTGGTACCGCGCCTGCAAGTGTTGCTGTACCCGGTGATCGACGCGGTAAAAAAACGCCCGTCCCTTGAGCGATTCGCCGAAGGCTACCTGCTGGAAGCCACCACGCTGGAGTGGTTCTACCAGCAGTACCAACGCAGTGAAGCGGATCGTGCCGACTGGCGTTTTTCGCCGCTGTACGCCGAGTGCGTGCAAGGGCTGGCGCCGACGGTGCTGTGGCTGGCCGAGTACGATCCGTTGCTCGATGAAGGCCTGGCCTGGGCCGAGAAACTGCGCGCGGCGGGGCAACCCGTGGTGCTGGAGGTAAAAGCCGGCATGATCCACGACTTTGCGCGCATGGGCGAGATGGTCCAGGAAGTGCCGGGGATGCTGGTGCAACTGGCGGCGCAGATCGGCGAGAGTTTGGCCTGACGCATAGCGTAGTGATCAGCGACACCGTACCCCTTGTAGGAGCGAGCCTGCTCGCGATGGCGGCAGCACATTCAACTTCAATGTGTCTGACACACCGCCATCGCGAGCAGGCTCGCTCCTACAGTTCGTTTTGCGCTGAATCGGATAATTAAGGTGGATCAAGCCGATCCAGCGCCCGATTCACCGCCAGTTCCCCCAGCATGATCACCTGCGCAATCCCCAACAGCGCATGGCGACTCGTCCCCTCCAGATGATCCACCAGATCGTTGGCCATGACATTGGCCGACGCCAGCGATTCGCAGGCATGCACCAGCAGGGTTTCGGTACTGAGTTCGGGGTTCACGATGAACATGGTGCTGGGTGTGCGCGGGGTGGCCATGATGTTGGCGCCCGGGTTGAGGTAGTGATTGAGCGCGCGCTCGGCGGCTTCGTGGAATTGTTTGGAGTCGGGGCTTTCGTACGGCGAGGCCGGGTCGGTGTCCGGCGGATTTGGAGTTACCTTGAACATAAAAATCTTCCTCTAGTAGTGAGCCCACAACCATCTCGCTACTAAACGAAAGGGTGGCGGCTGTGCGCAAGTTAGTAGACCGGTGAGGAAGCGAACCGGCGCGCCCGAGGGCGCCATGCACACAGCCACCATCAAGTGCAGACGAATGTCCGACTGGATGAAACTTGTGCAACCGTTCAACCTCATCGGGCTACTAAACCCGATCACTGGAAATCAGTGACGGAATCAAGTTACCGACGACCCCCAAGGCGCACAAGCCGGCGGATTCTGGCGTACCTGTAGGCAACGGCGCAAGGCGTTGTGGCTTTCACGAAGTAACCTGTAGGCCGCTTAAACAGGCGCTGTTGAGTGGTTTTTAACCTGCTGTCATGCCTTGTCAGAGAGCGTTGAATTCCTCGGAGCCGGCAGGAAGAGTCCTACGAAAATTTGCGGTTGGCCCTCGGAAGTACAGCCCTTACGATCTGACGCAATGCAATGGTCGGCTAACCCAATGACATTCATCATTGCCAATGACGACAGCGGCTCTGGAGGCCATTATGAGCGTCGACTTTTCCCCCATCGTTTCAGGGCTTGAGACCGAAGAGCAGGTCGGGAACCATGACCGTTGGTTCCGCGCCAAGGTGCAAGCTTCGATAGACGACCCGCGCCCGAATGTCCCACATGATCGGATGATGGAAGATATTCGAGCCCTCATCGAGTCAAAGCGCAATGTCAATGGACGAATGGGTGATATGTAAAATCTCCGGGCTCGCACCGCAAATCCGCGAGCTGGAAGCGCAGGCTGTTGCAGAAGGCTTCAGGTTCCTCACCCGGTTGATTTCGGAATGGGAAAGCGGCGCCAATCGATTCGATCAGCAGGGTGAGTGCCTATTGGGGGTGTTTCGCAACGGGAGGCTGATAGCCGTTGGAGGTCTCTCATCCGATCCATTTTCCGAATCGGGCGTAGGAAGATTACGGCGGGTGTACGTCGCCCCTGCATCAAGGGGCCGGAATGTGGGTAAAGCGCTGGTGCGGCAGCTACTGGAACTGGCGTCTGAGCATTTCCGCGTTGTGCGACTGTCCACGGACACCCCCGAGGGCGCTGCCTTTTACCTGCGCAGCGGGTTTGAACCGATACACGATGAACATGCGACGCATATGAAGTCATTGGTGAAGGGCAAATAGCCCATACGAAATCACCGATCAAGTGCCTTGCCAGAGGAAAAACACTGCGAAATACGAAAAAGCTGCCCGTTAATTGGCGGTATCAATCCCAACGGCGTTCTGAAAAAACCAAGGACGATTCAATGATGGATCATAAAAAAAACCTCCTCAGTTGCCTGATATTCCCCATCGCCCCTGTCGCCGTCATTTTTCTCACCTTCGCCCTGTGCAAGGACATCTGGATGGAAAGTTTCTACACGCCCGGCGAGGACGGCGGCGAAGTGGAACCAACGCTGGCGCTCGTTATCATTCCGATCCTGCTGGTAATTGCCGCACCGTTGCTGGCGGGGCTGACAGGGTTGACTCGATGGGGCTCGCGGCGCTTTGAACGCGGTGCCTGGTGGCGGTGGTTGATGGCGATTCCACGCGTCGTGCTGGTAGCCATTGCGTTGTTTCTGTTTATGCTTTCGAGCGGTTTCCTGATGGGCGACACGTTCGGTCCATTCAGGCATTGGCAGGTGGCCTGCGCATGGGCAGCCTGCGCGGTCACCGTCGGGGCATTTGTGCTTCAGCAACTTTCACGTCTGAAGGAATAGTCTTCAGGCCTCGGACCGGGTACTGCCGGGCCATCTTCCGCAGACCGTATCGGCTATGTATCATCGACCTCGGCCCGATGCTGCCCGCCGCTCGCTCCCGTTGGGAAAGGTGAAAGCATCTCCTCCTTCTACAAACCTTTTCGCCTCTCTTGACGGTCGAGGTTTGGCAATGCGAGCACCAAGGCATCTCGGCTACAGGAGCAGTCATGTTTTCAATCGAGCAAGCCAAGCAAATGGCCAAACAGTTGCGCGCCTCGCTGGAGGAACGCAATCAAGTGGTGACCCATTCCACCGCGCTGGAACTGGTCGCGCAGCAACTGGGCTACAAGGACTGGAACACCGCGTCAGCGATGCTTGCCCAGGCAAACACCCCGTCCACGCCTGCTGCGACTTTCGACAAACCCATTCCAATCCTGCGGATGTTCGACGAAGCCAAGGCGCGCGAGTTCTATCTGGATTTCCTGGGGTTCAGCGTCGAGTTCGAGCACCGTTTCGAGGCTGATCTGCCGCTGTACCTGGGCATCAGTCGCGACGGTCTGCAACTGCACCAGGCTGTGTGAAAACGCCTGCGATTGTCTAATCTTCTGATCGTCTAGATCGTGGCGGGGACGATCATGAAGCGTTTCATTGAAGGTGAGGCTCGGACGCAAGTCACGTTGCTGCCGGAGTGCCTGGACGATTACGTTGCCGAAGAAAATCCAGTGCGAGTGGTCGACGTTTTCGTTGATGAACTCGACCTGGGTGCACTTGGTTTTGAGGGCGTCGATCCTGCTGCAACGGGGCGTCCGGCCTACCATCCAGCGATCTTGCTGAAGATCTATATCTACGGCTATCTCAATCGGATTCAGTCCAGCCGCCGGCTGGAGCGTGAGGCCGAGCGCAACGTCGAGTTGATGTGGCTGACGGGTCGACTGGCTCCAGATTTCAAAACCATCGCCGACTTTCGCAAAGACAACGGCAAAGCCATTCGCAGCGTCTGCCGACAATTCGTAGTGCTTTGCCGCAACCTCAATCTCTTCTCCCAGTCGATCATCGCCATCGACGGCAGCAAATTCAAAGCTGTGAACAACCGCGACCGTAACTTCACTCAGGGAAAAGTGAAGGCACGCATGCAGCAGATCGAGCAGAGCATCGATCGATATCTGGCGGCAATGGATTCGGCGGATCGGGCAACGCCCGAAGTGGCCGAGGCCAAAGCAGAACGGCTGAAAGAAAAGATAGAAACGCTGAAAAAGCAGATGCAAAAACTCAAGGACATCGAGGCGCAGCTTCACGAAAGCCCAGACCAGCAGATCTCCCTTACCGATCCAGATGCACGCTCAATGGCCACGAGCGGACGAGGCACCGGAACGGTTGGCTACAACGTACAAACAGCCGTCGACGACAAGCACCATTTGATCATTGCCCATGAGGTGACCAACGTTGGTAATGATCGTGGTCAACTCAGCAATATGGCGAACCAGGCGCGTGAAGAGATCGGCGCTGAGTCGCTGACGGTGGTCGCCGACCGAGGCTATTACAAAGGGCTGGAAATCCTTGCCTGCGAACAGGCGGACATCACCACCTTCGTACCGAAACCCCTGACATCTGGCAGCAAAGCCGAAGGCCGATTTGGTAAGCAGGACTTCATCTACGTTGCTGCATCGGACGAGTATCGATGCCCTGCGGGGCAGTTACTGACCAGGCGGCATTCGTCGATGGAAGACGGCATGTTATTGCATTGTTATTACTTCTCGGGCTGCCAGTCCTGCGCAATGCACAAGCAGTGCACTACGGGCAAGGAACGCCGTGTGAAACGCTGGGAACATGAAGCTGTAGTCGACGCGATGCAGGCTCGGCTAGAACATGATCCGGCGATGATGAGGGTTCGGCGACAGACCGTTGAACATCCGTTTGGAACGCTCAAGTACTGGATGGGAAGTACCCACTTCCTGACCAAGACCCTGCCGAGGGTGAGCACTGAGATGAGTCTTCATGTGCTCGCCTACAACCTCAAGCGAATGATGAGCATCTTCGGCATCGCAGGACTGCTTGAGGCGATCAGGGCGTGAATCCAACCGTTTGCTCGCCCGTTAGTGGCCGTTTGGGCCGCTGACGCGGCACAAACGGCATTACGAACATCTATGTAGCTGACTAAGGTAATTCGCGCTTCCGCCGGCTGATTCCAAAGGCAACCCTCGCGACTCTCAGTTTCCGACGTATTTAGCGCGTTTTCACACAGCCTGGCACCTTTCCGAACATCACGGCGATGCCAGCCCAGGCTCGACGGTATTTGTGCCGATGAAAAATATCGAACTGCTCAGGGATGAATTGCAGGGCAAGCGCTACGGCTACGGACGCCCTGATATTGTTCAGCAGGGCTGGGGCAAAGAGCTGCAAGTCTACGATCCGTTCGGCAACCGGATTCGCTTCTGCCAATATTGATCAGGCGCTGCGGACCGGAGTGACCCGGTCCGCTTTCAACCACCCGGTATTAAGGATGGACACGGTATGACCACGCAGCACACCTCGCTTCAAGACATCGCCGCGCCCGAAGGCGTTTGTTATGGCTGCGGAAGCCAGAACCCGCACGGGCTGCACATCAAGAGCTTCTGGCATGAAGACGGGGTGCATGTCATGGCCGAGCATTTGCCGGAAGACAAGTACTGCGGCTGGCCGGGTCTGGTTTACGGCGGTTTGATCGCGATGCTGGTCGATTGCCACTCCAACTGGGCGGCGATGGCTTATCACTACCGGGCAGAGCAACGCGAGGTGGGCAGCTTGCCCCACATCACCTGCGTCACCGGTAACCTGGGCATCAAGTACATCAAGCCCACCCCGATGGGTGTCCCCCTGACACTGCGTGCAAGAGTCGAGGGCGAGGTCGGGCGCAAAAGCCGGGTCATCTGCGAGATCTTCGCCGGGGATGTCCTGACCGCTGTCGGGGACTCCACGTTTGTCCGCGTCGATACCGAGCAACTCAGGGCCGCTGCGCAAGCAGAAAACGGAACCGGCTCACTACTGTAGGAGCGAGCTCGCTCGCGATGGACTCAAGAGCGCTGCGTTTAACCAGTAAACACGCGTTATCGTTAACGACCATCGCGAGCATGCTCGCTCCTACAAGTGGAGTCAGCCGGCCATCAGTACTGCGCGCGCAGGCTCAGGGTCAGGGTGCGCGGGTCGCCGTAGAAGTTGGTGCCCCAGGAGGCATCGACGCGGTCGTAGTACTTGCGGTCGAACAGGTTGTTGGCGGTCAGTGTCGACGACAGGTGTTCGTTGAACTTGTAGCCCACCTGCGCCGAGGTCACGGCATAGCCGCCTTGTTTGAACTTCACATCACGCTGGTAGTAGGTGTCGCTGACTACACGCACGCCACCGCCGACGCTAAAGTCCTTGAGCGCACCGTCGGTGAACTCGTACTTGGTCCACAGGTTGTAGTTGTGCTTGGGCGTGATGGTGCTGAAGGTCTTGCCTTTGTTGGCCTGATCGCCGTCCAGGAACTTGGTGGAGGTGAAGGCGTAACCGGTGACGATGCTCCAGTTGTCGGTCAGGTTGCCGCTCAACTCGGTTTCCCAACCCTGGCTGCGGGCCTTGCCTTCGGTCATGTAGGCACCGGAGGTGTTGTCGTATTCGGCGCGGTTTTCATCGTAGATGCGAAAGGCTGCAACGCTGGCGTTCAGGCGGCCGTCGTAGAACTCGCGCTTGAGGCCGATTTCATACTGCTTGCCTTCGCGTGGGCCGACCGGCTCGCCGTTCGTGCCGATTTCGCTCTGCGGCTTGAATACGCCGGTGTAGCTGAAGTAGGTCGACAGTTCAGGGGTGATCTTGCCGATGATGGCGCCGTACGGCACGACCTTGCGGTTGATGCTGGTGTGGGCTTCGCCGAAGTTGTTGAAGAAGGCGTTGGCGTTCTTCGCGTCGCTTTCGTACCAGGTGACACGGCTGCCGCCGATGACATCGAGCCAGTCGGTGACGTTGAACTTGGCGCGGGTGTAGACGCCGTACTGATCGGACTTGGACCAGTTGCCGTTGACGTGCGCATAGTCGTTGCGGGGAATGTCGATGCTGCCCGGATCGAACACGTTGATCGGGAAGTACTCGCCGCCGCCGTAGGTGAAGTCCTTGTCCAGATGCTGGTATTCGGCGCCCACGGTGAACTCGTGCCGACGATCGGCGAATTCGAACGGCGTGGTGACGAAGCTGTCGACGCCGACGGTCTTGATGTGGGTGTAGTAGTCGTAGGCCACGGCCCAGCTGTCACCGGTGGCCGGGTCGACTGCGCCGTCGGCCCAGGTGAAGTTACGCTCCGGGGTTTCGGCATCGCGGTAGGTCAGGGTGGTCTTGAACTGACCGCCGTTGTCCAGTTCGTGGTCGAGTTCGGCGAAGGATTCCCAGACTTTTTCGTTGAGGGTGTTCCACTTGGCGTCGACGAAGGTCGAGCGCGGTACGTCGAGCAATGAGCCGTCGGCGTAGGCCGGCAGGCCGAAGGCCGGGGTGGAGTTGTTCTTCTGGTAGGCGCCACCGACCGACAGGGTGGTGGCCGGGTCGAGGTCGAATTCCAGGCGACCGTAGACCATCGGGCGTTCGTTCTGCGCGTAGTCGACGAAGGACTGGTTGTTCTCGTAGGCGGTGATGAAACGACCGCGCACGGTGCCCTGTTCGTTCAGCGGGCCGGTGACGTCCACCGAAGAACGGTAGCGATCGTAAGAGCCGGCGGCCAGTTCGCCACCGAGGGCGAATTTGCTCAGGGCGCGCTTGCGCACCACGTTGATCGTACCGCCGGGTTCACCCGCGCCCTGGTACAGGCCCGACGGGCCGCGCAGTACTTCGATGCGGTCGTACATCGCCAGGTCGAAACTGGTGGCCATGTCGCCCTGGCCGGTGGGCTGCGAGACGCCGTCGACCTGCACCTGATCGACGAGGAAGCCACGCATGTAGACGTCGTTGAGGCTGGAGCCGGAGTTGTAGGTCTTGATGGTCACACCGGTGACCTGGCGCATGGCGTCCTGCAGGCTGTTGAGGTTCTGGTCGTCCATGCGCTGGCGCGTGACGACGGACACCGACTGCGGGATGTCCTTGAGCTTGATGTTGCCTTTGCCGATGGTCACTTCATCGCTGGTGTAGGAGTGCGTGCCTTCGGTGGTCGGCCCCAGCGCCACGCCGGTGATGGAAGTCGCACCCAGTTGCAGTGCACTGGAGTCACCGGCCGATGGCACCAGCGACACGGTGTTGCCATTCAACTGAAAATTGATGCCGCTCCCCAGCAGCAAGGTTTTCAGTGCCTGTTCCGGTTCCATGTTGCCGGACACCGCCGTGGACTTGATGCCGTTGACCATGTCCTGGCTGTAGAGAATCTGCAGGTTGGTCTGCTGGCCCAGTTGGCGCAATGCGCTGGCCAGCGACTGAGCCGGCACATTGACGTTCACCGGGGCTGCCTCGACCTGGGACGTACCCAGCAGCAACAGGGTCAGCAGCGCACCCGGCACGAGCGTTCGGAATTTCTTTTGCCGTTCGATGGCTAACGCCAAGGGTGCGCGGGACAGAGTAAGGCTTTGCATTGCTCGAATCGCTCCAGAATGGTGTGTGCAGTTTTTTAGTTAATGATAATTATTATTAGACGGACCACTTTGGCTAAACCGGAAAACAAACTTCAAAAAACAATGATTTGCGTGCGGCAATGGCACTCAAGCGGTTGTGCGCTCGGTGACGACCCGGCCCGATTCCATGCGCACCAGTTGATCGGCCATGTCGAAATAGCGGTCGTCGTGGGAGATCACGATGATGGTCTTGCCCAGGCGTTTGAGGTCCGGCAGCAGCTCGGTGTAGAAGATGCGGCGGAAGGTCGGGTCCTGGTCGGCGGCCCATTCGTCGAACACCAGCACCGGGCGCTCTTCCAGCCAGGCATTGACCAGCGCCAGGCGCTTGCGCTGGCCGGTGGACAGGTCGGTGGTGGTGAAGCTGCCGTCCCTGACGCTGACCTTGTGCGCGATCTCCAGCCGCTGCAGGTATTGGTTGGCATCTTCGGGAATGTGCTGGTCGCCCTGGACCACGTCATCGAACAGGTAGTAGTCGGCAAAAATCGTGGTGAACAATTGGCGGTAGTCGTCGCGATTGTGCGCATCGATGCCTTGGCCGTTGAGCAGGATCGATCCCTGTTGCGGCGCGTAGAGGCCCAGCAGCAACTTGATCAGGGTGGTCTTGCCGCAGCCGTTTTCGCCGACGATGAAAACGATGTCGCCTTGCTCGATGGTCAGGTTCACCGGGCCCAGGCGAAACGCGTCGCTGCCGGGCGCGGCGGGGAAGGCGTAGCTGACGTTGTCCAGTTGCAAGCGGTTGACCACCGTCGGCGAGGTGCCTTTGTGGTTGAGCAGCAGGTGCGGCTCGGGGGAGGAAAACTGGCTGGACAGTTCGGCGATGCGGCGAAAGGCAATGCGCGCCCGGCTGACGATCGGCAAGGTGCTGACCAGGTGCTCGATCGGGCCTTTCATGTACAGCAGCACCAGCACGAAACCGCTCATCACCGCTTGGTCGGCACTGGGCCAGAACGATTGCAGGGCCAGCGCCAGGCCGATCACCACGAAGAACAGCATCGAGCCCAGGGTCTTGGCGATCACGAAGGTGTTGATCGAACGCACCTGTGTGTTACAGATGAAATCGGCGGTGCCCTGGATGCCCTTGACGAACATGCGCTGGCGGCGCGGGCGGTGGATGCGCAACTCCTTGGCGCCGCCGGCAATGGCGTTGTAGTGCTTTTGCAGATCGTCCTCGGCATCGCGGGCGGCCATGAAACCCTGGATGCCCTTGCCCTGGGCGTAGAACTGGATGCCGGTGCCGATGGCAATCGCCAGCACCATCATCAGGAACATCGGCCACGACAACATCGCCAGGTAGCCCATGCAGCCGAGGGTCACGGTCAGGGAAATCGCCAGCGGCGCGAAGGCGAAGGCGAAGTCGCTGATGGTGTCGACATCGTGGGTCAGCACCGGGATCAGCCGGTGGCCGCGGTAGCGCTCGATCTGCTCGATGGGCGCTGAAAGCACCTTTTCCCCAAGGGTTTTGCGCAGCCTGGCAATGATGTGCTGGCCGACGTAGTTGGTGCCGATGTCCGAGCAGATCGAACTGCCCAGGGCCAGCAGGCACAGGCCGCCGAACAGCGCGACCACGCCTTGGGTCAGGCCATTCGGCGAGTGCAGCGCGTTGTTGATGGTGGCCAACAGCGCCGTCACGCTCAGGCCACCCAACATGCCCAAAAGGATCGACAGACTGACGACGAGCCGGAACGGTTTGAGGAGGGTGAACAATTCATGAATTGCACCGCGCGTTGGCTGGGTCATGAGCAGAGGGTTCCTTGGGTCTTGAGGCAGATACCCAGTAGAACGTCTGATGGAGGGCTTAATTTAAAGGGTGGGAGACGGGTGGCGGGGGCTCGGTCCGCTGACAGGGTACAAATCAGTGTGGGAGCGAGCCTGCTCGCGAAGGCGGACTATCAGTCAACTTCTACTGCGACAGGCAGACCGCTTTCGCGAGCAGGCTCGCTCCCACAGGATGGGGAAGCTAGAGAGTGCGCACGACACGGAACCCGATCCAGTCGCCACGGGTTTGCGGGTCGATGTCATTGCGGTTGCCCGAGCGGGAAAACACTGGCGCTTCGCCCCAGTCGTTGCCACGGATGCGCAGGGTGTCGCAGTTCGGTTCGGTCCAGGCGCTGCCATCGGTGGGCGCGCCGACGTAGTCCGGGTGGTAGCAGTCGGCGATCCACTCGTAGACGTTGCCATGCATGTCGTACATGCCGAAGGCATTCGCCGGAAAGCTGCCCACCGGTGAGGAGTAACTGTAGCCATCGGTGGGGCCGTAGGTGTTGGCATGGGTGGCGATGCTGTACTCGGTGCCGGGGTCGAACGGGAAGGGGAACGCTCCCGTTGACCCGGCACGGGCTGCGTACTCGCGCTGGGCCTCGCTGACGATGTGGTAATGCTGGCCGGTTTTCATCGACAGCCAGGCGACGTAGGCGCTGACTTCGGCGAAGTTCATGCACACCGCCGGCTGGCGCGGGTCCTGGGGGTAACTCGGTTTGCCATTGGTGCATGCCCGGCCGGGGCGGGTGTCGCCATCGGGCAGGGTGATCCCGGTTTCCTTCATGTATTGGGCCCATTCGCCGGCAGTGATCTGGTAGCGGCTCATGGCGAAGGGTTTGTCGAATGTCACCTCATGCATCGGGCCTTCATCAGGCTCGCGGCCGACCTCGTCGTCCGGGGTGCCCATGGTGAAGGTGCCGGCGGGCAACACGACCATTTCCGGGCAGTTACGGCAATCCTTGAAGACCTTGCCGGGCAACGGCGCGGTGTAGGCCTGGGCGAGGCCGGGCAAGGCGCTGCCGAGCACGGCCAACAGCGTCAGGGCGCCGAGTTTTTTCAGGGTGCTTTTCATAATGTCTCTCGCTCGGTCAGACCTGGTTGGCCAGCAGTTCCATCAGGCGGTCGATATGCGCTTCAGTATTGAGCAGCCCCGGCGACACTCGAATGATCGGCCCGACATCACGGTCCACGGCATCACACACCACACGCTGATCCATCAGGTAATTGGCGACTTCCTCGCAGTCTCGGTTCTTGATGCGGAAGAAGGTGAAGCCGGCGGAATACTCCGGCGACAACGGTGTGACCAGTTCCACCGACGGGTGTGCTTGCAAGTGTTTTTTCAGGTAGCTGTTGATGGCGTGAATGCGCGTCGCCACCTCGGCCTTGCCCAGCTCCAGGTGCAATTTGAAAGCTTCGTTCAGCGCCCAGCGGTGTTCGAACGAGTGGTAGCCACCGTAGGTCATCACGGTGGAGAACTGGGTCGCTTCGGAGAAGGTCGGGATGGTCGGGGTCACGTCCTTGAGCTCGTCGGAGCGGGCGCAGATGATCCCGGTACCCCGTGGGCCGAACATCCATTTGTGGGTGCCGGCAATGAAGAAGTCGCAGTGCATGTCCGGGAAGTCGACGTTCTCCACGCCGAAGCCGTGTACGCCATCGATCACGTAGAGGATGCGGTCCTTGTCGGCGCGGCCACGGTTTTTCTCTTCCACCAGTTTGCCGATCTCGCCGATGGGCAGCTTCACGCCGCTGCCGGAATGCACCCAGGTCATGCCCAGCACGCGGGTTTCGGGGCGGATGTTGCGTTCAATCGCGGCCAGCACTTCGGCGGTCGAAACCTTGTACGGGTCTTCGAACAATTTGATCTTGCGAACCTGGGTGCCGTCCTTCTGGGTGCGGTATTCGAACACGCTGTTGGCGGCGTAGTGCTCGTGTTCGCTGGTGAGGATCTCCTGATCCGGGCGCACGTGGATGCCGGCGTAGATCATCGCCAGGCCTTCGGTAGTGCTGCCGGTCAGGGCGATCTGCGACGGCTTGGCTTTCAGATAGCGACCGGCCCACACGCGCACCTCTTCTTCGCGGCGTTCGGTTTCGCCGCGATGCCAGTCCATGGCCAGGCCCGGGTTGCGATCCAGATTGGCGCGGTGCATTTCGATGGCTTCACGCACAGGCAGCGGGTGCGAGGTCACCAGGAAGTTGGCGAAGTGCAGGTAGTTCGGATCCTGGGTGAACAACTGACGCAGTTGATCCCATTTGTCCTTGGGCAGTGGCGCGGGGCTGGCGGCCTGTGCCGGCAGACTCACGGCGGAGACCAGGGGGATGCCGGCCGCGAGGATGCCGGCCTGCTTGAGGAATGAACGACGGTTGGTCATGGATTCGGTTCGCTTTGGCAAAGGAGAAATCAGTTTTGAACGACAGGCCGGGAGGACTTCTGCACCTGGTCCCAGACCCGCAGGAAGTTGCCGCCCCAGAGCTTGGCGATGTCGGCCTCGCTGTAGCCGCGGCTGATCAGTTCGGCGGTCACGTTGCGGGCCTCGCTGACGTCCTTCCAGCCGTCGAGGCCGCCGCCGTCGTTGAAGTCGGAACTGATGCCGACGTGGTCGATGCCGATTTTCTTCACGGCATAGTCGATCGCATCGCCGTAATCCTTGAGAGTGGCCTTGGGTTCTTCGTCGAGGATCGAATAGAGCTGGCTGGCGTACTCGCCGAAGCGCTGCTCGGGCCAGACAGTGATCACCGGATCGCCGGGCATCAGCGCCATCTCCAGGCCTTGCAGCGGTTGCAGGTCGAAGCGGGCGCGCAGGGCGTTGAGCTTGTCCTGGGTGGCCTGGCTCAGCGGGCGGATATAGGTCGGGAAACCGACGATCTGCACCACGCCGCCGCTGTTCTTGATCAGCTGCATTTCCGGGTCGCTGAGGTTGCGCGGGATGTCCACCAGCGCGCGTGGTGCCGAGTGGGAGGCGACCATCGGCGTGCGGCTCAGTTGCGCGACTTGCTCCAGGGCCTTGGTCGACATCTGCGACACATCGATGATCACGCCCAGGTCGTTGAGGCGATGTACCGCTTGCTTGCCGATGTCCGACAGCCCACCCAAGGCGTCCCGCGAATCATTAAAAAACGGCAGCGGCCGTGACGAATCGGCCCAGGCGTTGTTGCCCACGTAGCTGAAGCCGAACATGCGCATGCCGCGCGCGGCCCACTTGTCCAGGGCGTTGAGGTCATTGCCCAGCGGATAGGCGTTGAGCATGCTGATGAACACCGCGAATTTGCCTTCGCCATGCAGGCGGCGGAAGTCGTCGGGGGTGTAGGCGATGGCTACTTGATTGGGGAAGTCACGCACCATCGCGCTGATGATCTTGTAGCGGGTTTCCTGCTCATGGCGGGCCTCGTCGACGAAGCCGGCGGTAGGGCGATGGGGGGCGTTGGGGCCGTTCCAGATTTCCGGCCAGCCGAAAATCGTCAGCGCCGCACCGGACAGGCGCCCGCGCCCGGTCTTGATCAGGTCGAACTGGCCTTCGCCGTCCTTGTCGACTTCATTGCCGGCGGTGCCGAAGTCCATGGGCACGGTGATGTGGCTGTCGAACGAGAGAATGCGTTCCTGCAACTGATCGGCCTGTTTCATCACCTTGACCGGGTAGCCTGGGTTGTCCCTGAACCCGTAGTCCCAGGCCGCGAAGCCCGTTCCTGCGCTGATCGCCAGGGCCAGCGGCAGGCCGATGAAAAGAGCCTTTTTCGAACGTGGTTTTGTCATTGTCGTCTCAGTCAGGTTCGCCGCCCCGGATCAGGCGCAGGGGCCTTTGCTATCTGGGGGGAACGAGTGGCTGGCCGGAAAATTTAGCGCGGCTGATGGCCTCATCGCGAGCAAGCTCGCTCACAGGGGAATGCGGTCTCCTGTAGGAGCGAGCCCTGCTCGCGATGCTTTTTAAATTTATGCGGGCAACAAACGTTCTAGCTTGGATAAAGCCTGCTTCATGGCTGACACAGGTAGGGCAATGACGATTTCTCGACGATGGTTCCTCGCGGGTCTGGCGCTGACCGGTGCCGCCGTGCCGGCGGTGTATTACGGGCATCGCGAACTGACCAGGCCGGACCCGACCATCACCCCCGGCGAAGCCTCGTTCGAGGTGGCGGATGTCGCCGGCCAACGTTTGGCGGATACCTTGCGCGGGGTCTGGCAGATTCGTTTCGAAGGTCGTGACGCCGGCATCGAAGGCTTGCCCCTCGAAGGCCTGGAAGTGTTCATCGACATCGGCCACAAGGGGCGCGGTGTCAGTGGTTATCTCGACACCGCCGAGCGTTTGCGCTCCACCCAAGAGCCTCGCTACCGGGTGCTCGGCGATCTGTCCGGGGCCAACCCGAAGCAGCTGGCCTGGCGACTGCTGGGGGCCAGCGGCTGTTGCGATTACGAGTTCGACATGACCCTGGACGAGGTGTGGGCCGGTTTCGGCAACGCCGGCAGCGGCAGCCTCAGTGGACGGGTGCTGGACCTGAATCGGCCACTGATGCTCACCGCGCAGGACAATCGCTTCATTGCCGTCAAACGGGAATTCCCTGAAGCCCGGGAGCGCGCCGGCCTCAATCCGACCCTGCTGGCCTGGCTGGTATCCCCGGAACACCGGTTGTTCCACCAGCTTTGGCATGCCTCCCGGGACAAGTGGCACAAGCTGTCCGAAGACCAGCGCGGCGCCTTGCGCGGGCTCGGCTGGCAACCCGGACCGCGAGACAAGGAGCGTGACGCCCGAGGTGAACGCAAGGATCGCAACGGTTCGGGCGTGGACTTTTTCTTCATGCACCGGCACATGCTCGGCACCGCGCGCTCGATGCAGGACCTGCCGTCCTGGACGCACTTCCCGTTGCCGCAGCCGGAGCTGGCGCGGGACAGGCTCGGCTTTGCACGTTACTTCGACAACCACGACGGCACCGCTTTGCCGCCGACCTGGCTGGCCGAGGAAGATGACGAGTACACGCAATGGGTCAGCGACATCAAGACTGGCGAGACCTATCACAGCAATTTCCAGGTCTGGGAATCGCGCTACCGCGATCCGCGTTACCTATCGACGTTGACCCTCGGTCAGTTCGGCTCGGAGGTCGAACTGGGCCTGCACGACTGGCTGCACATGCGCTGGGCTTCGGTGCCGCGTGATCCGTCCAACGGTCAGCCGGTGCCATTCGCCCGGGATCCGGCGGACTTTTCCGCACGCTGGTTTGCAGCGGAAAACGATTTTCTCGGCGACCCGTTTTCTTCCCATGTGAGCCCGGTGTTCTGGCATTTCCACGGCTGGATCGACGATCGCCTGGAAGACTGGTTCCGCGCTCACGAGCGCTTTCATCCGGGGCAGGTCAGTCGGCTGCAGGTCAACGGCGTGCAATGGTTCGCGCCAGGGCGCTGGGTCGAGATCGATGACCCGTGGCTCGGCCCGAGCACCCATGGTTGCAGCACCACGCCGGGGTTGCAGGCGGGCAAGTCGGTGGAAATGGACCCGGAAACCATGAAACTGGCGCTGCGCATTACCTTTGGCGAAGACGAGAAGAAACTGGCGGGGCTGTTCCGCAAAGTGCCGCAGCGGCCGTGGTATGCGCGGCATTTGAAGGCTAAACAGAGCCAGGCTTGATACCGCGTTATCGTTCAATCGCGAGCAGGCTCGCTCCTACAAGGTTTAGTGTTTTCCGCATGGTTCGGGCACGACACAAATCATGTAGGAGCGAGCCTGCTCGCGAAGGCGTACTCACTGACGACAAAGATTACAAAACCTGCCACCCGCCACCCAACGCCTTGTATAGCGCAATACTCGCCTGCATCCGCGACAACCGCAGTTGCACGTTCAAATCCTGCGCCGCATACAGCGTGCGCTGGGTTTCCAGCACCGTCAGCAAATCCTCGGCCCCGGCCTGATAGCGGCTTTGCGCGATGTTGAACGCGGTCTGTGCCTGGCTCAGCTCTTCGCTCTGCCACCCGCGCTGTTCATCCAGTCCGCGAATGCTGTTGAGGGCCTTTTCGACGTCGGCGAAGCCGTTGATGATCGCGCCGCGATAGGTCTCCAGCAGTTCCTCCTGGCGTGCCGCGGCCTTGTCGCGCTGGGCGCCGAGGCGGCCGTTGTTGAACACCGGCGCGAGCAGCCCGGCGGTGAGGTTGTAGAAGGGGCTGCGCAGAATGTCGTCGGCCCGGTCGGCGCCGGAGCCGATTTCGGCGGTGAGGGTCACGGTCGGCAGCATCGCAGCCCGGGCGACGGTGACGTCGGCCTGGGCGGCGGCCAGTTGCGCCTCGGCCCGGGCAATGTCCGGACGGCGGCTGAGCAACTGGCTGGGTACCCCGGCCTCGATGTCGGGCCAGGTCAGTTGATCGAATCGCTCCTGACCCAGTGACAGCGCCTGAACCGGGCGACCGAGCAGGACAGCGAGGCTGATCCGTGCATCCTCGGCCTGTTGCTGCACCAGCGGCAGCTGGCGTTGCTGCGCGGCCACCAGGCTTTTTTGCTGCGCCAGTTCCAGGGCCGTGGCCGAGCCCGAATCGAAACGGGTCTGCACCAGTTTCAACACGTTTTGGGCATTGGCCAGATTCAACTCGGCGATGCGGCTCTGCTCCTGCAACGACAAGGCTTGCGCGTAGCCGTTGGCCACACCACTGAGCAACGTCAATTCCACTGTGGCCTGATCGAACTCGCTGGCTTGCAGACTGAATTGCGCACTGTCGCGACTGGCCCGTTGGCCGCCCCAGAAATCAATTTCGTAGCTGGCCGTCAGGTTCGCCGTGAAGTAGTCGACGGCATCGTTATCGCTGTCGGCATCGAGCTGACTGTAGCCGCTGCCGCGCAGCAGTTTCTGGCGATTGGCGTTGACCCCGGCCTTGACCTCGGGCAATTGCGAGCCGCCGGCAATCACCGTGTCGGCCTGGGCCTGGCGTACTCTCGCGATGGCTGCGGCCAGGTCGTAGCTGCCAAGCCGTGCCTGTTCGATCAGGCGCCCCAGTTGCGGGCTGCCGAAGCGGTTCCACCATTGCTGGTTGTCATGGACAGTGCCTGCGGTGTGCGGCGATTGCCAGGCGGCGGGCGGCTGGATGCCGCTGTCCGGGCGCTGGGCCGGGCTGCCACAGGCGCTGAGCAGCAGGCACAAAGTTAACAGGCTGAGTGGCGGCTTCATCAATCGATCATTCACTGGTAAGGGCCGTGACCGGGTCGAGTCGGGCAGCCTTGCGGGCCGGCATGTAGCCGAAAACGACACCGGTGACCAGGGCGCAGCCGAAGGCACCCAGCACCGCTATCAGGGAGAACGCGACAGCGACTTCGCTGAAAATCAGCACGCCACCGACGATCAGCGCCAGGGCGATCCCGGTGAGGCCGCCCACCACCGAGAGCATCACCGCTTCAGTGAGGAACTGACGCAGGATGTCGCGCTGGCGGGCACCGGTGGCCATGCGGATACCGATCTCGCGAGTCCGCTCGCGCACGGTCATGAGCATGATGTTCATCACGCCGATTCCGCCCACCAGCAGCGAAATCGCCGCAATCGAACCGAGCATCAGCGACAGGGTGTTTTGTGTGCGCGCCTCGGCCTGGATCATCGCCGCGTTGTTGGTCAGTTCGAAATCGTGCTTGCCGTCGTGCAGGCGCAGCATCAGTTGCTCGATGGCTTTTTCGGTTTCCTTGACCTTGCGCGCGTCGGCGGCGGCGATGGCGATGTACTCGGGGTTGTGGGTGCCGAACAGGCGCACGCTGGCGGCGGAGTAGGGGATGGCGATGCGGTCGTCGCTGTCGGAGTCGCCGGAGCTGGCGCCTTTTTCCGCGAGCACGCCGACCACCTGGAAGGGGACGTTTTCGATCAGGATGTACTGGCCGATCGGGTTGGCCACGTCCTTGAGCAGTTTGGTCCGCACCTTGTGCCCGATCACCGCGACCGCCGCGGCGTTCTGTTCGTCGGCGTGGGTAAAGTAACTGCCTTCGACCACCGGCCAGTTGAAAATCGCCGGGAAGTTGGTGTCGTTGCCGCCGACGTAGCTCATGTGGTCGAGGTTGCCGAAACGCACCCCGGCCTCCTGGCCGTTGACCGGCATGATTCGTTTCACCTGGGGCAAGCTGGCAATCGCCGCGACTTCATCGAGGGTGACGATGCCCATGGGCGTACGCGGGTTGGGCGCCGAGCCGCTGAGGTAAATGATGTTGGAGCCGAACGCGCCCATCTGCGCCATCACCTGGCGTTTGCTGCCTTCGCCGACGGCCAGCATCACCACCACCGAGGCGACGCCGATGATGATGCCGAGCAGGGTCAGGGCGGTGCGGAACTTGTTGATCCACATCACTCGCCACGCCGCGTGCACGGCATCGACCAGTTCGCCTTTCCAGGCGCCAGTGGCTTCTGCGCCTTCGCTCAGGCGCCTGCGTAAATCGACGGCTTGCAGGGCGCCGGGGTTGGCCGAGTGTTGCGCGGCAGGATTGTCCCGGGCGCTGTCGCTGATGATCTCGCCGTCGCGGATCTCGATGATGCGTTTGGCCCGGGCCGCTACTTCGCGGTCGTGGGTGATGAGGATCACCACGTGGCCCTGGCTCGCCAGCTCGTCGAGCAAGGTCATGACCTCGGCGCCGCTGTGGCTGTCGAGGGCACCGGTGGGTTCGTCGGCCAGGATGATGTGGCCGCCGTTCATCAACGCGCGGGCAATCGACACCCGTTGCTGCTGCCCGCCGGAGAGTTGATGGGGGCGGTTGCCGGTGCGCGAAGCCAGGCCGAGGCGCTCGAGCAGGGCGGCGGCGCGGGCGTGGCGTTCGGCGGCCGGCAGGCCTGCGTAGATGGCCGGCATCTCGACGTTTTCCTGGGCCGAACCGGAGGGAATCAAGTGGTAGCCCTGGAACACAAAACCGAAGGCTTCACGGCGCAGCCAGGCCAGTTCGTCACTGTCCAGCGCCGCGACGTTTTCCCCGGCGAAGCGGTATTCGCCCGAGGTCGGGCGGTCGAGGCAGCCGAGGATGTTCATCAGCGTCGACTTGCCGGAGCCGGAAGCGCCGACGATTGCCACGAATTCCCCGGCATGGATCGACAGGTCGATGCCGCGCAGCACGTGGACTTCAGGCGCGTCGCCACCGCCGTAGGCTTTGCGGATGTCCGAAAGGTCGATCAGGGGCGTGTGCATTCAGCCGCCACTCCCGTCGTCCGGGCCGATCAACAGGTGATCGCCCTCCTGCAGGCCGTCGAGGATTTGTACCCGCAGGCGGTCACTGATGCCGGTGCGCACGTTGCGCTGCTCGATGCTGCCGTTGCTGGCGACCACTTGCGCGGTCTGCCGGTCTGTCTGCGGGCCGGCCTGCAGGGCTGCGATGGGCGCGGTGAGTACGTTCTGCGCCTGATTGGCGACGAAAAATACCTGGGTGGTCATTTCCGCCATCAAGGCGTTGTCGGCGTTGTCGACGTCCAGCAACACGGTGTACAGCACCACGCGGGCACTCCCGCTTTTGCTGGTGCTGGCGGGGCTGCCGCCGCCCTGGCTGGTCTGGTCCAGCGGCTTGGGCGGGACAGGCAGGATTTGCCGCACGGTGCTGGTCCAGCGCCGGGTGCCGCCGCTCAGGGTGGTGAACCAGGCGTGCATGCCGGGTTTGACGTGGCCGATGTCGGCCTCCGAGACCTCGGCCCACACGGTCATTGGCGACAGTTTGGCGATGCGCAGGATCAGCGGCGTCTGCTGTTGGGCGTTGAGGGTCTGGCCGACCCGGGCATCCAGCGCGACCACGGTGCCGGCCATCGGCGCATAGATCCGCGTGTAGCCGAGCTCCGCCTGGTCGCTGCGCAGGCTGGCTTCGGCCTGGCGGATCTGCGCCTGGAACATGGCGACCCGTGCCTGGGTGGCGCGCAGTTCGGCGTGGGCGGTTTGCACGTCTTCTTCACGGGTGGCGCCGCCGGCGGCGAGGTTCTGTTGACGCTGGTACTTCTGCCGGGCCAGGTCGTGTTGCGCGCGCTGTTCCTGCAGCTGCGCCTTGAGATTTTCGACGGAGAAGCGCCCGGCATCAAGTTTGGCCTGTTGCGTGGACGGGTCGATTTCCACCAGCAACTGGCCTTCCTTGACCACATCGCCGACTTCCACGTGGATTTTCTGGATCTGCCCGGAGGCCTGGGCGCCGACGTCGACATAACGCCGAGGTTGCAGGGTGCCCAATGCGGTGACGCTGCTTTCAATGTCGGCGCGGCTGACCTGGACGGTGACCAGCCCGTCGCGGCCCGGCGGGATGAACGGCCAGGCGGCGACGGCCACCACGGGGATCAGACAAAGTGCTGCAAGCAGGGCGCGTCGGGTCTGTCGGGGACGTTTCATGCGGGGTTCCAGCCTGGGAAAATCGGCCCGTCGTTCAGCGGCGGAGGCGGGCAGAGACGGGGAGCTGTCCTGTAAACGATGAACCGGGCACAGAATTTAGGCGACGACACAACCCACTGTAGGAGCGAGCTTGCTCGCGATGGCCGCAAGGACGACGCGATAAATCAGAAAATACGCATCATCGTTCACGACCATCGCGAGCAGGCTCGCTCCTACAGGGGGCGAGACAATTTATCGGGCAAGTTGAAGCAGTACTTTAAATCTATATGAGAATTACTATAAATTACGCGACTCGAACTGCCACTGTCGTGCCACTGTGTAATTCAGCGGTCACCGAACCGGCTCAAGGACAGAAACCGCACCCCCATGCGGACGGGAGTCATGTTGGAAAACTACTATCGCGAACTGGTGTGTTTCCTCAACGCCAGGCTGGGCAACCGTCAGGTGGCCGAAGATGTGGTGCATGACGCTTATCTGCGGGTCCTGGAGCGCTCCAGTGATACGCCGATCGAGCAGCCCCGGGCATTCCTTTATCGCACCGCCCTCAACCTGGTCATCGACGACCATCGACGCAATACCCTGCGTCAGGCCGAACCCCTGGACGTGCTCGACAATGAGGAGCGCTATTTCACCCCTTCGCCGCAAAACGTGCTCGATCATGGCCAGCGCCTGGAAATGCTCCAGAGTGCCCTGGCGGAGTTGCCGAGGCTGTGCCGCGAGAGTTTCCTGCTGCGCAAGATCGAAGGCCTTTCCCATCCGCAGATTGCCGAGCAACTGGGCATTTCCCGGGCAATGGTCGAGAAGCACATAGTCAATGCCATGAAGCATTGCCGTATACGCATGCGACAGTGGGACGCCTAGTGATCCCGGGCGGTTAAATTTTTTTTCACGGTCCTCGTTCCTACTCAACAGACGACCTGTTGTGCGGCCCACGGCCTGTCAGGTCACTTAGGTTCAATGTCCCGCTATGGCGGGGAACATCCAGAGGACACTGGAAATGACACAGGCAATTGCATCGCCCCTCGTTCACGACCTGATCGGCGTCGGTTTCGGCCCGTCGAACCTGGCACTGGCCATCGCGCTGCAAGAGCGCGGGGCGAGCCAGGGCAATCTGGATGTGCTGTTTCTCGACAAGCAGGCCGACTACCGCTGGCACGGCAACACCCTGGTGACCCAGAGCGAGTTGCAGATTTCCTTCCTCAAGGACCTGGTAACCCTGCGCAATCCGACCAGCCCTTACTCGTTCGTCAATTACCTCAAGGCCCACGGGCGCCTGGTGGACTTCATCAACCTGGGCACCTTCTATCCGTGCCGCATGGAGTACAACGACTACCTGCGCTGGGTCGCCGGGCAGTTCACCGCGCAAAGCCGCTACGGCGAAGAAGTGCTGACCATCGAGCCGGTGCTGCACAACCATCAGGTCGAGGCATTGCGGGTGATTTCCCGCGATGGGAGCGGGCATCAGCAGGTGCGCACCACCCGTTCGGTGGTGGTCAGCGCCGGTGGTACGCCACGCATTCCCGAGGTGTTCAAGGCGCTCAAGGATGACGGCCGGGTGTTCCACCATTCCCAGTACCTGGCGCAGATGGCCAGGCAGCCGTGCGTGGACAACCGGCCGATGAGCATTGCGATCATCGGTGGCGGGCAGAGCGCGGCGGAGGCCTTCATCGATTTGAACGACAGCTTCCCGTCGGTGCAGGTGGACATGATCCTGCGCGGCTCGGCACTCAAGCCGGCCGACGATAGCCCCTTCGTCAATGAAGTGTTTTCGCCGGAGTTCACCGACCTGGTGTTCCAGCAGCCAGACAGCGAGCGCGAGCGACTGGTCAACGAGTACCACAACACCAACTACTCGGTGGTGGACATCGATCTGATCGAGCGCATCTACGGCATCTTCTACCGGCAGAAAGTCTCGGGCATCGCCCGCCATGCCTTCCACACCCTGACCACCATCGAAAAAGCCACCGCCAACGAACGCGGCATCGAACTGGTGTTGCGCAACAACGCCACCGGTGAAGTCTCGGTGCGTCACTACGACGCCGTGGTGCTGGCCACCGGTTACGAGCGGCAGATGCACCGCAAGCTGCTGGCGCCGCTGGAGGAGTACCTGGGGGATTTCGAGGTCGATCGCCACTACAAGCTGATCACCGATGAACGCTGCAAGGCCGGCCTCTACATGCAGGGCTTTTGCCAGGCCAGCCATGGGCTGAGCGACACCTTGCTGTCGATCCTGCCGATTCGTGCCGATGAAATTGCCGGGTCGTTGTATGAGCATGGCAAGCATCGCGGGCATGGGCGGTCGGTGGTGGATTTGTTGTTGGCCACTGCCAGCTGAGTTTGCTGCGTCTGTAAGGCCGCCATCGCGAGCAGGCTCGCTCCTACAATGGACCGGTGTTCACAGGACCAATGTAGGAGTGAGCCTGCTCGCGATGAGGCCATTGAAATCACCCAAGACCCTCAATCCTGAACCCTTCCTGAAGAACCCCGCGATACCCCCGGCAAGACTTTGTAACGGGTTTACTCGCCAAACATCGGGGCGTAAGCTTCGCGCGTTTTCATCCATTACGGAGACCCACAGTGGGTACTTGTTCGAGTGACAGTTGTCGGCCGGTCTCGGTAACCGGCATTTTCTCGGCAAGATAACGCGCAGTCTCCTGTGCCGTTGTCTCGCCGACAAGCGAGCAGCGGCATCCCGATCATGGCCAGTTCCGGCCATGTCCCGACGTCCCTCTCATCGACGCTGAACAGTGCGTGGTTTCGACTTTTTGTCGTGGCCGCCGCTCTATCGACACGTCTGTCATTCGTGACCGGCGCGCCAGGCCTTGCTTTGCCGGTTGTTCCGGCGGCAGCGGCGTGGACCTGCCTGCTCGACGGTTTCCCGGCTGACCAAAGGGGCACCAGCCATGAAACTTACCCTCAAGGAATTCTTCGCAGGCTTCCTGCGTAACCGCCACATCGCCCGGCACTTCCGTCGCCTTGCGTTGCTGGAAACCTTCACCGACACCACGGTCAGCCGTGAAGTCCCGCCCACCCTGGCGCAAACCCTGGTGGCCGCTGCCGGCAGCGACACGGGGCAACTGCTCAACAATTTGGGCAGTCACACCGACGGTTTGAGCGAACTTGAAGCCGATGCCCTGCGCGAGCAATTGGGCCTCAATGAAGTCGAGCACGAACAGCCGCTGCCCTGGTGGACCCACCTGTGGCACTGCTACAAGAATCCGTTCAACCTGCTGCTGACCTTGCTGGCGCTCATCTCCTGGCTGACCGAAGACATGAAAGCCGCCATCGTGATTTTCTCCATGGTGGTGCTCTCGACCTTGCTGCGCTTCTGGCAGGAAACCAAATCCAACCAGGCCGCCGATGCCCTCAAGGCGATGGTCAGCAACACCGCCACGGTGATGCGCCGCGACCTTGAGGACCAGAGCGCGCAGCGTATCGAGTTGCCGATCAGGCAACTGGTGCCGGGCGACCTGATCGTGCTGTCTGCCGGTGACATGATTCCCGCCGATTGCCGGGTGCTCAGCGCCAAGGACCTGTTCGTCAGCCAGGCGGCCATGACCGGTGAATCGATGCCGGTGGAAAAATTTCCCCGCCAGCAGGACCGCGACACTATCAACCCCCTGGAACTGGACAACATCCTGTTCATGGGCACCAACGTGGTGTCCGGCACGGCCATGGCGGTGATTGTCACCACCGGCAACAGCACCTATTTCGGTGCCCTGGCCCAGCGCGTCGGCGCCACCGACCGGGCGCCGACTTCGTTCCAGACCGGGGTCAACAAAGTCAGCTGGCTGCTGATCCGCTTCATGTTCGTGATGGCGCCGCTGGTGTTGTTCATCAACGGTTTCACCAAGGGCGACTGGACCGAAGCGTTGCTGTTCGCGCTGTCGATCGCCGTGGGCCTGACCCCGGAAATGCTGCCGATGATCGTCACCTCGACCCTGGCCAAGGGCGCGGTGTTCCTGTCGCGCAAGAAAGTCATCGTCAAACGCCTCGACGCCATCCAGAACTTCGGCGCCATGGACGTGCTGTGCACCGACAAGACCGGCACACTGACTCAGGACAAGATCTTCCTGGCGCGCAACGTCGACGTCTGGGGCAACGCCTGCGATGATGTGCTGGAAATGGCCTACCTCAACAGCTACTACCAGACCGGCCTGAAAAACCTGCTGGATGTGGCGGTGCTCGAACACGTCGAGATCCACCGTGAGCTGAAAGTCGGCACGGCGTTTCGCAAGGTTGACGAGATCCCGTTCGACTTCACCCGCCGGCGCATGTCGGTGGTGGTCGCCGAGCGCGATCAACCGCACCTGCTGATCTGCAAGGGCGCGGTGGAAGAGGTGCTGGCGGTGTGCTCGCAGGTACGCCATGGCGAAGTCGATGAAGCCTTGAGCGAAGAATTGCTGGCGCGAATCCGTCAGGTCACGGCCACGTTCAACGGCGAAGGCTTGCGTGTCGTGGCGGTTGCTGCTCGGCCGATGACCGAAGGACGCGACACCTACAGCCTGGCCGATGAACAGGCACTGACGCTGATTGGTTACGTGGCGTTCCTCGATCCACCGAAAGAAAGCACTGCCCCAGCCATCAAGGCGCTGGCAGCCCATGGCGTGGCAGTGAAAGTACTGACCGGCGACAACGAGCTGGTGACGGCGAAAGTCTGTCGCGAAGTCGGCCTGGAACAGCAAGGCCTACTGATGGGCAACGACATCGAAGGCATGAGCGATGCCGAGCTGGCGAAAGCGGTGGAAACCACCAACGTCTTCGCCAAACTGACGCCATCCCACAAGGAGCGCATCGTCCGGCTGCTCAAGGGCAACGGACACGTGGTCGGTTTCATGGGCGACGGCATCAACGACGCCCCGGCGCTACGCACCGCCGACATCGGTATTTCGGTGGACAGCGCCGTGGACATCGCCAAGGAAGCGGCCGACATCATCCTGCTGGAAAAGAGCCTGATGGTGCTGGAGGAGGGCGTGCTGGAAGGGCGCCGGACCTTCGCCAACATGCTCAAGTACATCAAGATGACCGCCAGTTCGAACTTCGGCAACGTGTTCTCGGTGCTGGTGGCCAGTGCGTTCATCCCGTTCCTGCCAATGCTGCCGATGCACCTGCTGGTGCAGAACCTGCTCTATGACATTTCGCAGATCGCCATTCCGTTCGATAACGTCGATGAGGAAATGCTCAAGCAACCGCAGGGCTGGCAACCGGCGGATGTCGGGCGCTTCATGCTGTTTTTCGGGCCGATCAGTTCGATCTTCGACATCACCACGTTCGCCTTGATGTGGTACGTGTTCGATGCCAACACCCCGGATCACCAGACCCTGTTCCAGTCCGGCTGGTTCGTGGTCGGACTACTGACCCAGACCCTGATCGTGCACATGATCCGCACGCCGAAGATCCCGTTCCTGCAAAGCCGCGCGGCCATGCCCTTGCTGGTGATGACCGGGCTGATCATGGCCGTGGGGATTTTCCTGCCGATGGGACCGCTGGCCCATTACTTCAAATTGCAGGCGCTGCCGTCGCTGTACTTCGTGTTCCTGCCGGTGATCCTGCTGGCGTACATGGCGCTGACCCAGGCGGTGAAGGGGTTCTACATTCGCCGGTTTGGCTGGCAGTAATGCTGCCAGATGTAGGAGCGAGCCTGCTCGCGATGGTCGTTAACGATAACGCGTGTTTACTGGCTAAACGCGGCGTTCTTGAGTCCATCGCGAGCAGGCTCGCTCCTACAGGGATCGTGTGTTTTTCAAGGATTTTCATATGCAAGCCATCAACAACCTCAACCTGAACTCCCTGCTCGACACCCTGGTCAGCCTCAGCGCGGCCTTCATCCTCGGTGGTCTGATCGGTTTCGAGCGCCAGTACCGGCAGCGCACCGCGGGCCTGCGCACCAACGTGCTGGTGGCGGTGGGCGCGGCGATTTTCGTCGACATGGCCAACCGGCTCGCCGGTGCCGAAGGCGCTGTGCGGGTCGTCGCCTACGTGGTTTCCGGTATCGGCTTTCTCGGTGCCGGGGTGATCATGCGCGAAGAGGGCAATGTGCGCGGCCTCAATACCGCCGCCACGCTCTGGACCTCGGCGGCGGTCGGTGCCTGCGCCGGTGCCGACCTGCTGGCCGAGGCGTTGCTCGGCACCTTGTTTGTGCTGGCGGCAAACACCCTGCTGCGGCCGATCGTCAACAACATCAACCGTCAGCCGCTGGACGTGATTTCGGCGGAAGTCACCAACATCGTCTATGTCATTGCCCGACGCACGCAGCAGAAAACCGTGCTGGCCTTGCTCGAAGCCGAGCTGGAACGCAGCAACTACCCGGCCAGCGATGTCGATGTGCACGCCTTCGGCAAGGATGAAATTGAAATCGAAGCCACCCTGGCCACCACCTCGGTCGATGGTGATGAACTGGATGCGCTGGTGGCACGGATTTCGACTTCGACCTTGGTGGTGCAGGCGTTCTGGAGTCCGAGTACCACGGAGTAAAGTCAGATTAACCGGCGTTTATTTAGGAATATTCCTACATAAATCTAGGAAGGTCTTCCGTAGGCTTTGCGACCTCTTGAAACCGACATCCTTTTGGAGGTGATCTTGCCGAACAAATCCTTGCGCATCCTGATCGCCGATGCGCAGCACTTCAACCGCCTGCGGATCGAGCGGCTGTTCAATCAGCTCGGCTACTTTCGCGTGGCACCGGTGCAGAGTCTCGACGAGCTCCTTCCACTGGTGGAGTACGGTTGCGAGCCTCTGGACCTGGTGCTCATCAATGGAGCGATGGCCAGCGAAGGGCTGGACCTGTTGAATTTCTTTACCGAAAACCCGCAAGTCCATCAGGCCTTTATCTTCAATGTACAGCAGGCGTCGTTGCCGCCAGTCGCGGGCAACGTCCAGCTCAGCCAGGCCGCGCTGCCTGACTTGACGTCCATTACGCAGCTGATGAGCGCCATCGAACATCGCCTACCGTTTGTCGGAACTGTCATTTCTGTCAGGTAGTTCTTTCCAGCCTTCCATGCAAAAGTCTGTGCGCAGCGTTGTGCCCCACCGCTGCGGTGCCTGGAGGGCATTTTTTGCCCGATCGTGTTGTTTTGCACGGGAGTTGTCATGAAGTCAGCACTGATTGTGGAAGATCATCCGGTGGTTCGCTCCATGATCCAACTCGTACTCAAGGGCGAAGGGTTCAAGCAGGTTTACGAGGCCTCCCGTGGCGATGAGGTCCTGGCGTTGATCCGGGAGCATCGACCGGATGTCGTGCTGCTTGATCTGGGTCTTCCCGGTGTGGCGGGGCTTGAGGTGATGGACCGTATCAAGGCCGAAAACACGCGATGTCGCGTGGTGGTGTTCACTTCACTGGAGGCCCAGTTCTATCAGGACCGCTGCATGCGTGCCGGGGCTGTTGCCTATGTTTCCAAGAGCAAGGACCTGGATGATCTGAAGGCGGCGGTGAATTCCGTTATGGCCGGCTATACCTATTTCGCCCAGATCTCCTCGAGCTCTGTGTCGATGGGGGAGTTGCAACGCAGCGAAAAGCAGTTGATCGAAAAGCTCTCCAATCGTGAGTTGACCATTTTGCAGTACCTGGCCCGGGGTTCGAAAAACCTGGAAATCGCCGAGATCATGCACCTGAGCTACAAGACCGTCAGTACCTACAAGACCCGACTCACCCTCAAGCTCAACGTGAGCTCGTCGGTGCACTTGAGGGATTTCGCCCTGCGCAATCATCTGATCTGAATGAACGCACTCCGACGACTGGCAGGTGGGGTGCTGATCGGCCTTTTTCTCTGGGCATCGACGGTCTGTGCACAACAGTCGTTGACCCTGTTGGGGCGCTCGAGCGTCGAAGGCCTGAGCGTCAGGTTGTCGCAAACCGAGTCGCGCTGGCTACAGAAAAATGGCCGATTGGTGCTGGCTGTCTCGGCGCCGGACTATCCTCCCTTCGAGTTCAATACGGCGGGCAAGGTATTCGAAGGCGTGACCGCCGATTACGCCGGATTGCTCGAACAATTGTTGAACGTCGCCATCGAGGTCCGACGTTATCCGTCCCGGGCCGATGCGGTGCGGGCCATCAAGGAGGGGCAGGCAGACCTGCTGGGAACGGCCAATCGATTTGAAGCCGAAGATCCACAGCTGCAGATGTCCAGCGCCTATGCGGTCGATCAACCGGTGCTGGTCACCCGCACCGATTTCCCTCCGGTGCTCGACCCGACACTGGCCGGCAAGCGGCTGGTGATGCTGTATCACTACTTGCCCGAATACAGCGTGCAACAGTTCTATTCCAGGGCGCAGGTCCAGTTGTTTCCCTCGACATTGGCGGCGATGGGCGCCGTAGCGTTCGGCCAGGCCGATGTCTACCTGGGCGATGCGATCAATGCCCATTACCTGATCAGCAAAAATTACCTGAACAACGTGCAACTGACGGACTTCTCGCCCATGGAATCCGGGCGTTTTGCCTTTGCGATGGCCCGCGACAACGATTCGCTGTTGCCCATCGTCAACAAGGCGCTGGCGGCCATCACCACCAATGAACAAATGAACATCCTGCGCCGCTGGGGGGCCAACGGGGTGTCTTTCCCGGGCACTCAGTCATTACAATTGAGCGTGGCCGAACAGCACTGGCTCAAACGGCACCCGCGGGTGAAGGTCGCAATCAACGAAAATATCCCGCCGATTTCATTTGTCGACAGCGAAGGCAAGTTCCGCGGTATTGGCGTCGATGTGCTGACGAAAATCAGTTTGCGCACCGGCTTGCAATTCGACATCCGGGGCATGAAGTCGGTGGCCGAGATGATGACCGGCATCAAAAGCGGGCAAATCGATGTCCTGGCGGGTATCGGCCTCAGCTCCCAGCGTGAAGATGAATTGCTGTTCACCCGCGCGTTTCTGAGCAGCCCTTCGGTGCTGGTGACCCGCGTGGACACGGACAGCCCCAGGACGCTGGATGACATGGCGGGAAGGATGTTGGCGCTGACCCAGGGCAACATTGTCGGCGAGTACCTTCGCCAGCATTACCCGCAGATCCAGCTGGTGGATGCGCCCCTGTCGACGGACGCCATGGAAATGGTCGACCAGGGCGAGACTCAGGGTGGCATCAACTCCCTGATCAGCGCCCGTTACCTGATTTCCCGGCAGTATCGCGATCGCCTGCAAGTGACCAGCACCGTGGGCACCGACCCTGCACGAAGCACCCTGGCGACCAGCCGCGAGGCCACCGAGCTGCATTCGATCCTGGACAAGGCGCTGTTGAGCATCCCCCCCGAAGAAATTGACGAGCTGACCCAACCCTGGCGCTATGACGCGATGGTCGAGCAGAGCTATTGGCTACGACACCGGCAGGCGATCGTGCAGGCATTTGCGCTGGCGGGTGTCTTGCTGTTGCTCGCGTTGGCCGGGATTGTGTGGCAGCGCCGACAGATTAGCCAGCGTCAGCAATTGCTCGGGCAATTGCAGGAAGCCAAGGACGCGGCGGACGATGCCAACCGGGCCAAGACCACGTTCCTGGCCACCATGAGCCATGAAATCCGCACGCCGATGAACGCGCTGATCGGCATGCTCGAACTGGCACTGAAACGGGCCGATGAAGGGGAGACCGACCGCGCCGCCATCGAGGTGGCGTCCAACGCCGGGCAACAATTGCTGGATTTGATCGGCGACATTCTGGACGTCGCCCGGATCGAATCCGGGCATTTGTCGCTGGCGCCGGAGCGGGTCAATCTGCAAGCGCTGGTGACGTCGGTCTGCCGGGTTTTCGAAGGGCTGGCGGTGCAGAAGAATCTGCAGTGGCGGGTCGAACTCGACGAACACAGTGACTGTGACGTGATGCTCGATCCCACGCGCTTCAAACAAGTGCTGTCCAATCTGCTGAGCAACGCGATCAAGTTCACCCGTGAAGGCCAGGTGAGCCTGACACTGCGGGTGCGGCCTCAAGCCCCGGCGCACCTCTCCGTCAGCGTACAGATCGAGGACGGCGGCATCGGCATCAGCGCGCTCGACCAGCAACGTCTGTTCAGCCCGTTCGTGCAGGCGGGTAACAGTCAGCAGACAGCCCGGCAAGGTTCCGGCCTGGGCCTGGTGATCAGTCGTACCCTGTGCGAAATGATGGGCGGCCGGTTGCACCTCGACAGTGAGCTTGGGCGCGGCACGCGGGTGGATATCAGCCTGGTGCTGCCCGCGCTGCAAGCATTGCCAGCGGGGGGGATGCCCCAGGATCCGGCGCAACTCACGACCCGGGCGTTGTCGATTCTGGTGGTCGATGATTACCCGGCCAATCGCCTGTTGCTCTCGCGGCAGCTGAGCTATCTGGGCCACAGCGTGGTGCTGGCGGAGGACGGGGCGCAGGGGCTTGAACAGTGGCGCAGGCAAGGGTTCGACCTGGTCATCACCGACTGCAACATGCCGCAGCTCAGTGGTTATGAATTGGCGGGTGCGATACGCGAGCAAGAGCGGGTGCAGGGGTTGTCGTCGACGCTGATTCTGGGCTTCACCGCCAATGCGCAGGCTGAGGAGAAGGCTCGGTGCCAGGCGGCGGGCATGGACGATTGCCTGTTCAAGCCCATTCGCCTGGTGGATTTGCAGGCGTGGCTGGCCCAGCGGTTTTCCAGCACACCCTTAACGGCTATCGATGATCCTGGCGTCGCCGAGTTCGATTTGAGCGGGCTGGAGCGCTTTGCGGATGCGGACCGTGAGCTGATCGATCAACTGTTGCACGATCTGGCGCTGAGCAACCGCGAGGATCGCGTGCATTTACTGGCCTTGCACGCCGGCGGCAATCGCCCGGGCTTGCAGGAACTGGCACACCGGATCAAGGGCGGGGCGCTGATGGTGCGCGCGCTCGCCCTGGTCGAGTGTTGCGAACAGCTGGAGCAGGCGTGCAATGACGGCCGCGCGGCAATGATCGATGGCGCCGTCGACCGGTTGCAGCAGGCCATGGCCCGTCTGGACCAGCGTCTGGAGCAGGATTGAGCCTCAATCCCAGTTCGGTGCGATGCCTTTCGGGCTGGTCAAGCGGTGGCCACGATCCAGCGTTGCGATCAGGGCCATGTCGGCCTCGCTCAAGGTCAGCTCGCGAGCCTTCAAGTTGCTTTCAAGGTTGGCCCGGCGAGTGGAAGACGGGATCACCGAGTAACCCGATTGCATGGCCCAGGCCAGGGTGACCTGCGCCGGTGTCGCTTGCAGGCATTCGGCGATCTGCTGGATGAGCGGGTCCTTGAGGACTTCACCGTAAGCCAGGGTCATGTACGAGGTGATACCGATGCCTTGGCTGCGTGCGAATTCGACGACCTCGCGGTTTTGCAGGTACGGGTGCAGCTCGACCTGGTTAGTGGCGATGTGCTCGGCGCCGATGGCTGCAATCGCTTGCTGCATCAGGTCGATGGTGAAGTTGGACACGCCGATCTGCCGGGTAAGGCCCAGGCGTTTGGCTTCGAGCAGAGCGCCCATGAACTCTTCGACCGGCACCTGATCTTCCGGCGACGGCCAGTGGATCAGGGTCAGGTCCAGGTAGTCGGTCCGCAGTTTGCGCAGGCTTTGTTTCAGGCTGTCGATCAAACGATCACCGGCCAGGTTGGCGACCCAGATCTTGCTGGTGATGAACAACGCCTCCCGGGCGATGCCGCTGGCGGCGATGGCTTCGCCGACGTCGGATTCGTTCTCGTAGATTTGTGCGGTATCGATCACCCGGTAGCCGAGCGCCAGGGCGGTGCTCACCGAATCGATGACCACTTGGCCTTGCAAGCGAAAGGTACCCAGGCCGAAGGCGGGAATGGACATTGATGACTCCAGAGGTTGCAGTGGGAATGGGCGGCAGTATCGGCGCCTGCATCCATGAGAAAAACCGCTGGAGCGGCAAAGCAATGTTTACCGAAAGTCATGAATCATCGGCAGCTTGCAGCTAAAAGCTTTTAGCTGCTTTCAGGCAATATCACTACGGCTGAATTCCTCCCCGAGAAAGTCGATCAACGTGCGCACCGAAGGCAGCAAACCCCGACGCGAAGGGAAAATCGCATGAATCACGCCGCTTTTCGGTGCCCAGCCCGGCACCAGTTCCACCAATTGCCCGGCAGCGATTTCGTCGCGCACCACCACACTGGGCAGGTGCACGATGCCGATCCCGGCGACCGCCGCATGGCGCAACGCCAACAGGTCATCGGTGACCATGCGCGGCGCATGCCGGATCATCGCGGTGCTGCCGTCGGCCCCGAACAGTTCCCACTGATATTCGCGTTGCGCCGCGCCCCAGTGCAGGCTCGGCAAACCGCTGAGGTCGGCCGGGGAGGCCGGTGTCGACAGGCGCGATAAATAGGCCAGGCTGCCGACCACGCTCTGGGTGCTGTTGCCCAGCACCTTCATCACCATGTCGGTGTTTTCCAGCGGTGGAAAACGAACACGCAGGGCAATGTCGAAGCCTTCGTGAATCAGGTCGACCCGACGGTTGGTGCTCTCGATGAACAACTCCACCAGCGGGTATTTGAGCATGTAGCGGGTCAGCATCGGCCCGACCCAGGAATTGAGCAGCGCCGTCGGGCAACTGACACGCACCAGGCCCTGGGGTTCGGAGCGGTTGCGCTCGATCAGTTCGGCGGCGCTTTCCGCCTCCACGCGCATGGCCAGGCAGCGCTGGTAATAGGCCTGGCCGATTTCCGTCAACGAGCAATGCCGACTGGTGCGGTGCAGCAGGCGCACGCCGAGGCGCTCTTCGAGTTCGGCAATGCGTCGGCTGAGCTTGGACTTGGGCATGTCCAGTGCCCGGCCGGCCGCGGCGAAACCGTGATGCTCCACCACCTGGGTGAAGTAGTAGAGGGTGTTGAGGTCTTCCACCATCGTTCTCCAAATAGAACGCTAAAGCTGATTTTTGCAGTCTAGCGCAGCAAAGGTCACGGTTTTAAGCTTTGTCCATGGCTTCACTCACCTCATCAGGAGACACCATGAAAAACATCATCGGTATCTACACCAGCCCACGGACCCATTGGGTCGGCGACGGTTTTCCGGTTCGCACGCTGTTTTCCTATGACAACCTGGGCAAGCACATCAGCCCGTTCCTGTTGCTGGATCACGCCGGCCCCGCTGAATTCACCCCGACCACCGAGCGACGTGGCGTTGGTCAGCATCCGCATCGTGGCTTCGAAACCGTGACTATCGTTTACAAGGGCGAGCTGGAGCACCGGGACTCCACCGGCAGTGGCGGCAAGATCGGCCCCGGCGATGTGCAATGGATGACCGCTGCCTCAGGGATCCTGCATGAAGAGTTCCACTCCGAGGGATTCGCCAAAAGCGGCGGCACCCTGGAGATGGTGCAACTGTGGGTCAACCTGCCGGCCAGGGACAAAATGGCCGACCCCGGCTACCAGACCATTCTCGACGGCGACATCCCGAGCATCGCCTTGCAGGACAACGCCGGTAGCCTGCGCCTGATCGCCGGTGAGTTCGACGGTCACAAGGGCCCGGCGCGCACCTTTACCCCGGTCGACGTATGGGACATTCGTTTGAATGCCGGCAAGTTGCTCACCCTGGATCTGCATGAAGGGCGTAACACCGCACTGGTGGTCTTGCGCGGCACGGTTCAGGTCAATGGCCTGGAATCGGTGCGCCAGGGGCAACTGGCCCTGTTCGATCGCAAGGGCGATCAGCTGACCCTCGAAGCCAGCGAAGACGCGGTGGTGCTGTTGCTCAGCGGCGAGCCGATCGACGAGCCGATCGTCGGTCACGGCCCGTTCGTGATGAACACCGAGCAAGAAATCCACCAGGCCTTCGCCGACTTCCAGTCCGGTCGCTTCGGCCGGATGCACGCTTAATTCGCAGCGCTTTTACACCCGACTCTACACAGGATGAGTAGGCCGGTTTTCAGGCCAGGGATGGCTGTTGCCCAAAAGAAAGAGGAAACGCACATGAATACTGTCTACGCGGCCAACTTCAACGGCCAGAAACCGACCATCGACCCCAATGACAGCGCGATGCTGTTGATCGATCACCAGAGCGGACTGTTCCAGATCGTCAAGGACATGGACGTGCCCCAACTGCGCGCCAACGCCATTGCCTTGGCCAAGGCCGCGACCCTGCTGAAGATGCCGGTGATCACCACCGCTTCCGTTCCCCAGGGGCCGAACGGGCCGTTGATCCCGGAAATCCACGAGGCCGCACCCCATGCGCAATACGTGGCGCGCAAAGGTGAAATCAACGCCTGGGACAACCCGCAGTTTCACGCGGCGGTCAAAGCCACCGGCAAGAAAACCCTGGTGATTGCCGGCACGTTGACCAGCGTGTGCCTGGCGTTCCCGTCCATCGCCGCCGTGCATGAAGGCTACAAGGTGTTTGCCGTGGTCGACGCCTCCGGCAACCACTCGAAACTGGCCACTGATCTGACTGTTGCCCGTCTGGCCCAGGCCGGGGTGGTGCCGATCGACATCATGGCTACGCTATCCGAACTGCAAGGCTCGTGGAACCGTCCGGATGCCGAGCAGTGGGCGGCTGTCTATGCCCAGGCCATGCCGCATTATCAATTGCTGATCGAGAGTTACCTCAAGGCCCAGCAAGTGGCGAACGAACACGAGGCGCTGGACTCTCAGCGCTGATCGGTGACCCCACGCCGATTTCCACTCGGCATCGATAACACGCGAGGACTACTGCAATGACTACTTCCTACAAGCGTCTGGACAAGGACAACGCCGCGGTTCTGATGGTTGATCATCAGGCGGGCCTGTTGTCACTGGTGCGCGACATCGACCCGGATCGATTCAAGAACAACGTGCTGGCCCTGGCCGACCTGGCCAAGTACTTCAAACTGCCGACCATCCTCACCACCAGTTTCGAAACCGGTCCCAACGGACCGCTGGTGCCCGAGCTCAAGGCACTCTTTCCGGATGCGCCGTACATCGCTCGCCCGGGCCAGATCAACGCCTGGGACAACGAAGATTTCGTCAAGGCGATCAAGGCCACCGGCAAGAAGCAACTGATCATCGCCGGTGTGGTAACTGAAGTGTGCGTGGCGTTCCCGGCGCTTTCGGCACTGGCCGAAGGTTTTGAGGTGTTCGTGGTCACCGACGCGTCCGGCACTTTCAACGAACTGACCCGCGAATCGGCGTGGAACCGCATGACCGCTCAGGGCGCGCAACTGATGACCTGGTTCGGCCTGGCCTGTGAACTGCACCGCGACTGGCGCAACGACATCGAAGGCTTGGGCACGCTGTTCTCCAACCATATTCCGGATTACCGCAACCTGATGACCAGCTACAGCACGCTGGCCAATAGCAAGTAATCCAGCCAACACGCTTTCCCCTGTGGGAGCGAGCCTGCTCGCGATGACGGTACAACAGGCACTGATGTAGTGACTGTCAGGCCGCCATCGCGAGCAGGCTCGCTCCCACATTGGTTTTGTGGTGATTGCAGAAACCAGCCAAATCAATTGCTCCTACACTATGGCCAATCCATGCGATCTTCGCGTTATTGACCCTGGCTGGAGTTGCTTGATGCTGTCATTGCTCACCGAACACCCATTGTTTTGCGCGATGGCGCTGATCCTGATCGATCTTGGGTTGTGGTACTTGCTCAGTGCCGTTGGCAGCGCCTGGCGGCTGCTGGTGCGGGTGGTGATTTTTTCGTTGTTCAGCCTGCTGTTGTTCAACGAAGGCATGAACCCGATGGAGCCAGCGCCCTGGGCCGACAACGTACCCTTGCATCTGGCGGCCACCGGTTTGCAAATCGGCTGGTGGTTGTTCGGTGCACGGACCCTGACCGTGCTGATCGGCGCGGTGATGATGCAACGGGTCGGGCATACCGGGCGATTGCTTCAGGATCTGCTCGGTGCGGTGATTTTCCTGATTGCGATCATTGCCGCCCTGGCCTATGTGCTCGATCTGCCGGTCAAGGGCGTGCTGGCGACGTCCGGTGCGTTGGCGATCATCGTCGGCCTGGCCTTGCAAAGTACCCTCAGCGACGTGTTCTCCGGGATCGTCCTGAACACCACCAAGCCTTATCAACTGGATGACTATATCTCCATCGATGGCATGGAGGGCAAGGTGACCGACATCGACTGGCGTGCCACGCGCATGCAGACCTCTCAAGGCAGCATGGCGGTGATTCCCAATTCACTGGCGGCCAAGGCCAAGATCATCAACTTCAGTCGGCCGAGCGATATTTTCGGCATATCCATCTCTGTGGAACTGAGTCCGCATGCGCGACCGAACACCGTGATCGATGCCCTGGAGCGTGCCATGCAGGGCTGTCGCCTGCTGCTGGATAAACCAGCGCCTAACGTCGCCCTGAAAAACGCCAGCAGCGCCGGGGTGGAGTACGAAATCAGCGGGTTTGTCGCGTCGATGAGCGAGAAGCGTGAGGTGCGCAATCAACTATACGATCTGGCCTACCGGCACTTACAGGCATCCGGGATCAACTTGTTGTCGAGTGTGGAACTCGACCCGCCGGTCAACTTGACACGGCAGCGGGCGTTATTGGACAGCTCGCCGATTTTCTCCACCTTGCGTCAGGAAGAGAAAGACACCTTCAGCCAGAACATGACACTGCAAACCTTCCGTGCCGGGGAGACGATTCTGGAAGCGGGGGAGGTCAGCGATCACTTGTACATCATTGAGTCCGGCGTGGTCTCGGTGACGTTGATGCGCCACGGGGCGCCATTCGAATCAGGGCGCATGGGGCCGGGGGAAGTGATCGGCGAGGCCGGGATCCTGGCCGACAGTTCGGTGCCTGCGCAGTTCACCGCCAAGACCTTCTGTGGCCTGTATCGCATCGAAAAATCCTACCTCAAGCCGTGCCTGGATGCCCGTCACGACATCAGCGATGCAATGAAAACCTTGCTCGATTACCGGCTGCTCAAAGCGAAAACCCTGACTCAGGACCTGCCGGTGGCACAGGCGAAAAAGGGCTTTTTGCAGTGGTTGCGCAATCGGGTGTGAATGGCCGCTGCGCGGTTCGTCGGATCGCCGCCCGGAGCCGGCTCGCTCCCACAGGGAAATGCGGTCAAATGTGGGAGCGAGCTTGCTCGCGATGACGGCAGTGAGCTCAGCAAAAGTGAAGAGTGAAACCCATCACACCCTCGGCAATGGCCTCCTCGACTTCTGGAAGATTGGCTATTTGTGCAGACCGGTCGTGGGACTAACGTAGTGACACACCCACTTGCCCTGGAGCATGCCATGCAATCCCGTATCGATTTCTACACCGCTTCCCCTGACGCCCTCAAAGCGATGATCGCCCTGGAAACAGCGGTGTCGAAGCTGCCGCTGGAAAAAAAAACCTCATCGAACTGGTCAAGCTGCGCACCTCGCAAATCAACGGCTGCGCTTTTTGCCTGGACATGCACAGCGCCGATGCCCGCAAGGGTGGTGAGTCTGAGCGTCGCCTGGCGACACTGTCGGCCTGGCGCGAAACGCCGTTCTTCACCGAGCGTGAGCGCGCCGCACTGGCCTGGACCGAATCCCTGACCCTGATCAGCCAGACCCATGCCCCGGACGAAGACTATGAGCTGGCTACCGCCCAGTTCGATGCCAAGGAATTGGTCGACCTGACTGTCGCCATCACCACCATCAATGCCTGGAACCGCCTCGCCATCGGCTTCCGCAAAATGCCCCAGGCCTGACCCGCACAAGCATCAATGCGCATCGGCACTCGGCGCGGCCGGTGGTTGCACCTTGCGCATCAGGGGCACCATCGCCGTGGCGATAATGAAGCAGACCATGATCATCAGGAACGCGTCGCCATAGGTTTGCGTCTGGGCTTCGCGGTAGGTCAACAACCATAACTGATGCAGGCTGGCGGTGACCCCGGCGTCACCGCCCTGACCGAGAGCGGCGAAGTTGTTACTGACTTGGGACAGCCATTGGTTGAGCGCCTCGTTGGTGCTGTTGAGGTTCTCCGCCAGCCGGGTGAAATGCAGGTTGGTGCGGTCGTTGAGGATGGTCGCGCAGGCGGCAATGCCGATAGCCCCGCCCAGGTTGCGCATCAGATTGAACAACCCCGACGCATGCTTGAGCCGTGCCGGCGCCAGGCCGCCGAGGGTCAAGGTCACGGTTGGCGGCACCGCCAATTGCTGGGCAATCCCGCGCAAGGCTTGTGGCAGCATCAATTCCCTGGCCCCCCAGTCATGGGTGATCGGGCTGAAATCCCACATCGATAACGCGAACAACCCAAGGCCGGTCATCATGATCCAGCGCAGGTCGATGCGGTTGGCCAGAAAGGCATACAGCGGAATCGCCATGATCTGGAACACCCCGGTGGAGAAAACCGCCAGACCAATGTCCAGCGCACCGTAGCCACGCACCCGGCCGAGGAACAACGGCGTCAGGTAAATGGTGGCGAACAGGCCGATGCCGGTGACGAACGAGAAGAAACAGCCGAGGGCAAAATTGCGGTCCTTCAAGGCGCGCAGATCGACAATCGGATTGGCCACATGCAGGGTCCGGCCGATGAACGCCAGCCCGGCCAGGCCGCTGATCCACGCGGTGGTCAGGATCGTGCGGTCGCTGAACCAGTTCCAGCGCGGGCCTTCTTCGAGGGTGTATTCCAGGCAGCCGAGGAACAGCGCCAGAAACACCATGCTCAAGTAATCCGCGCCTTTGAGCAGCGACAGTTCCGGCTGGTCGATTTTCACCAGCATCGGCACGGCCACGGCGACAAAGATGCCGGGGACCAGGTTGATGTAGAACAGCCAGTGCCAGGACGATATGTCAGTGATCCAGCCGCCGATCACCGGGCCCAGGGTCGGCGCCAATGAGGCCACCGCGCCGATGGTCGCGGCGGCGATCACCCGTTGCTTGCCGGTAAAGAACACGAAGGCCGTGGTGAACACCAGTGGGATCATCGAGCCACCCAGAAAGCCTTGCAGGGCGCGGAAGGCAATCATGCTCTGGATGTTCCAGGCCACGCCGCACAGCAGGCTGGTCAGGGTGAAACCCACCGCCGATGCGCAAAACAGCCAGCGCGTCGAAAACACCCGCGACAGCCAGCCGGACAGCGGGATCACGATGATTTCGGCGATCAGGTAGCTGGTTTGCACCCACGCGGTTTCGTCGGTGCCGGCGGAAAGCCCGCCGCCGATGTCACGCAACGAAGCCGAGACGATCTGGATATCCAATAGCGCAATGAACATGCCGATGCACATGCTGGCAAAGGCGAAGACCTTGGTTGTCGTCGCCATGTCCGCGGCATTGAACGGTTGCGCCGGGGCGGCGAGGGCGCGGCTCATGGCGCGCTGGCCACGGCTGGCGCTTCAGGCTCCTTGCGCGTGTCCACTTCAGCGGTCACCGACAACCCCGGACGCAAGTGGCCGAGCACACTGTCGGCCGGGTCGAGGTGGATCCGCACCGGCACCCGTTGCACGATCTTGGTGAAGTTGCCGGTGGCGTTTTCCGGTGGCAACACACTGAATTGCGAACCGCTGGCAGGGGCGAGGCTGTCCAGATGACCGTGGAATTCCTGGCCCGACAGCACGTCGGCACGGATCACCACCCGTTGCCCCGGCACCATGCGGGCCAGTTGGTCTTCCTTGAAATTGGCATCGACCCACAGACCGCTGGCCGGCACCACCGAGAGCAATTGCGAGCCGGCCTGGGCATAGGCGCCGACCCGTGCCCGGCGATTGCCGATCACACCATCGACCGGCGCCTTCAGTTCGGTGTAGCCGACATTCAATTGCGCAAGGTCACGCTCGGCCCTGGCCTGGATCAAGGCGGCCCGGGCTTGTTGTTTCTGGGTGTCGATCACATTCAACTGGCGCTGCGCGGCCAGCAGTTCAGCCTGGGCGCGGTTGCTTTGGGCCTGGGCCGTCTTGAACGTGGTGTTGGCGCGCTGGGCGCTTTCCACCGAGACGGCGTTGGTGATCACCAGTTTTTTGTAGCGGGCATCGTCATCCCGCGAACGGGCGGTTTCGGCACCGGCGGCGTCGATGCCGGCGCGGGCCTGGCCAATGACGGCCTGTTGCAGTTGTTCGGTGGCGTCGAGGTTGGCCAGCAGGGCCTCCTGGGCGGCCACTGCGCCTTCGGCCTTGGCCAGGTTGGCGCGGTAGTCGCGCGAATCGAGACGGATCAGCACGTCGCCGGCCTTGACCTTCTGGTTGTCGGCCACCAGCACTTCGTCGATGTAACCCGCCACTTTCGGCCCGATCACCGTCACATCACCGCCGATGTAGGCGTCGTCGGTTTCCTCGATGAAACGCCCGGCAGACCACCAATGCACGCCATATACACCAGCCAGTACCAGTGCGGCGATGCCCAGTGTTGGCAACAGCAGGCGTTTAAGCTGGGGAGGTTTGGCGGCAGGCACCGGGGCAGCCAGGTCGGGTTCAGCGGTGGGCATGCTGGTCATGGAGGATTACCTGCTGGAGCGGGGGTTATTTATGATGAGTGTAATATGACGCATGTAATATTTTGAGGCAATTGGTTTTTGCTGCCGGTCGTCAGGTGATAAATGAGAGGGGGATCAGATTTTGAATTCGATGAATAACTACTGTGGGAGAGGGGGATCAGATTTTGAATTCGATGAATAACTACTGTGGGAGTGAGCCTGCTCGCGATAGCGGTGTGTCAGGCAACATCATTGCCAACTGAACGGCCGCAATCGCGAGCAGGCTCGCTCCCACACAGAATCGGGAATGAAAAAGGCCGGTGATCTGCGCGATCACCGGCCTTTTTTACAGCTATTGCTTAGACGCGTTCAAAAATCGCCGCGATCCCCTGGCCACCACCGATGCACATGGTCACCAGCGCGTAACGACCGCCGGTGCGATGCAGTTCGTGGATGGCTTTGGTGGCGATGATTGCGCCGGTCGCGCCCACCGGGTGGCCCAGGGCGATGCCCGAACCGTTCGGGTTGACCTTGGCCGGGTCGAGGTCCAGTTCCTGGCTGACGGCGCAGGCTTGGGCGGCGAAGGCGATGTTGGCTTCGATCACGTCCAGGTCGGCGACGGTCAGGCCGGCGCGCTTGAGTGCCAGGCGCGTGGCCGGGATCGGGCCCAGGCCCATGAATTCCGGTTCGACGCCGGCGTGGGCGTAGCTGACCAGGCGGGCGAGGGGTTTCAGGTTGTTGGCCTGGACCGCGTTGCCGCTGGCCATGACCAGTGCCGCTGCACCGTCGTTGAGGCCCGAGGCGTTGCCGGCGGTGACCGAACCGTCCTTCTTGAACGCAGGCTTCATCGCCGCCAGCTGTTCCAGGGACGTGGCGCGCGGATGTTCATCGACGCTGAACAGTTTGACGCCTTTGCGATCCTGGATTTCCACGGTCGCGATTTGCTCGCTGAAGTAGCCGTTGGCAATCGCGTGGGCCGCGCGTTGCTGGTCTTCGAAAGCCAGGGCGTCCTGCATTTCGCGGGTGATGCCGTTGCGCGCGGCGACGTTCTCGGCGGTGATGCCCATGTGGATGCCATGGAACGGGTCATGCAGGATGCCGAGCATGTAGTCGATGACCTGGGCGTTGCCCATGCGCGAACCCCAACGGGCGCTCGGCATCAGGTACGGACCGCGGCTCATGGATTCGGCGCCGGCACCGACGACGATGTCGGCATCGCCGAGCATCAGGGTCTGGGCGGCGTTGATGATCGCTTGCAGGCCCGAACCGCACAGGCGGTTGACGTTGTAGGCCGGGGTTTCCTTCGGGATGCCGGCGTTCATCGCCGCGACGCGGGAGATGTAGGCATCACGGGTTTCGGTCGGGATCACGTTGCCCATCACCAGGTGGCCAACGAGCGCCGGGTCCACGGCGGCTCGCTCCAGGGCGGCTTTCACGGCCGTGGTCGCGAGGTCGGCCAGTGGCACGTCCTTGAGCGAACCACCGAAGGTACCGATGGCGGTACGGGCGGCGCTGACGACGTAGATTTCTGGAGTGTTCATGGCTGGTTTCCTTTCGGTGGATTCTTATCTGTACTGCGATTGAGCAGGGCGTTCAAGGCGGTTTTCGCCTCGTCGGTATTCAGGCGCTGGATGAACAGCGTGTTTTCTTCGCGCAGGGTGGCTTCCAATTCTGGCAACGTCGCCTGTTTCATCAATTGGCGGGACTGGCGCAAGGCTTGCTGTGGCATGGCCAAAAAACGCTGGGCGATTTTTGTCGCCGCCGCCAGGCATTGTGCGCCGTCATCGAAGGCCTCGTTGGCCAGACCCCAGGCCACCGCTTCATTACCGTCCAGGCCGTTGCCCAACAGCAGCAGGCTCGCGGCGCGGGCATGGCCGAGGCGGCGTGGCAGCAACAGGCTGGCACCAAATTCGGGACACAGACCAATGTTGACGAACGGCATGCGCAGCTTGGCGTTGCGGGTGACCAGCACCTGATCGCAATGCAACAGCAGCGTGGTGCCAATGCCGATGGCCGCCCCGCAGACTGCCGCGACCAGCGGTTTTTGCAGGCGCGTGACGACCTTCATCAAGTGGAATGCCGGGGCGTCCAGATGAGTGGGTGGATTCTGCAGGAAATCCACCAGATCATTGCCGCTGGTGAAGCACGCCGGGCCACCGGTGAGGATGATCACGCCGGTCTGCGGGTCTTCGTCAGCGGCCTGCAGCAGCTCGGCCAGTTGCGTGTACATGGCGTTGTTCAGCGCATTGAGCTTGTCCGGGCGGTCGATGGTCAGCGTCAACACGCCGTCGCGTTGCTCGTGTTTGATCAGGTCGGTCATCGCAGGCTCTGCAGGGTCGGTTCAGGGCTGCCACTTTAAGCGCCGGACAAACTCCGGATCTATGGCAAAACGGGTCAACTGCACTGCCGCTTTTTGCCATGCCGGTGTGCCAAAAGCGATACACACCCATTCGGGGTATGGCCGCGCCCGGCGAATCGACCAATAGTGGGGGCATCCGCTCATCCAGAGCCGAACTCGCTATAAGGTGCATTTGCTATGGGCAAGACACTGCTTAAGGTGATTTCCAGTCTGTTTGTTGTACCGCTGACATTGAATGCCTACGCCGCTCAAGTGGACGACGGCAATACGCTACGGCTTTACAACTGGGCGGACTACATCGGTGAAAAAACCATCGCCGACTTCGAAAAGGCCACCGGTATCAAGGTGGTCTACGACACCTTCGATTCTTATGAAACGGTACAGGCCAAGCTGCTCACCGGTCATTCCGGTTATGACCTGATCGTGTTGAATGCCTCCCTCGCGCCGCCGCTGATCAAGGCCAAGGTGTTCCAGCCGCTGGATAAAAAGCAATTGCCGGGGTGGACCAACCTGGATCCGCAGATCCTCGAAGACCTGCAAGGCTATGACCCCGGCACCCAGTACTCGGCGCCCTACACCTGGGGCAGCAACGGCGTCACCTACAACGTCGACAAGATCAAGGAACGCATGCCGGACGCGCCGATCGGCTCGCTGGCGATGATCTTCGATCCGAAGATCGTCTCGCGCTTCGCCGATTGCGGCGTGACCCTGCTCGATGCCCCGACCGAAGTCATTCCCATGGCCCTGAAGTACCTGGGACGTGATCCACGCAGCGCCGCGCCGGAAGATCTGAAAGCCGCCCAGGACTTGCTGCTGTCGGTGCGGCCGTACATCCGCAAGTTCGACTCGGTCAATTACCTGACCAGCCTGCCCAACGGCGACGTGTGCATGGCCATGACCTGGTCCGGCGACTACGCCACCGCCATGGCCCGCGCCGCAGAAGCCAAGAAGAAGATCGACCTGGCCTACTTCATCCCCAAGGAAGGCTCGCTGATCTGGTTCGACAACCTGTACATCCCGGCCGACGCGCCCCACGTCGCCAATGCCCACAAGTTTCTCGAGTACCTGATGCAACCGCAGGTGATGGCGGACGTGAGCGACTTCATCAACTACGCCAACAGTAACGCCGCGGCCACGCCGTTGTTGAACGCCGATGTGCGCAACAACCCGGCGATTTACCCCGACGCGCAAACCCGCGAGCGCCTGTTCCCGCAGAAGACCCAGGACGCCAAGGACATGCGGGCGATTACCCGGGTCTGGAGCACCGTGAAAAGCGGCATCTGATGGGTTCGATCGTTAGTCATTTCGATTAGAGGTTTATTTATGGCGACTCCAACACGCAGCGTTTTTTCCCCAGCGGACGAGTCCCGGCTGGTCAAGGCCGACAAGGCTCACCATATGCACGGCTATCACGTGTTCGACGAACACGCCGAGCAGGGCTCGTTGAACATCGTCGCCGGTGATGGCGCCTACATCTACGACACCCAGGGCAATCGTTTTCTCGATGCGGTAGGCGGCATGTGGTGCACCAATATTGGTTTGGGCCGTGAGGAAATGGCCGAAGCCATCGCCGATCAGGTGCGGCAACTGGCCTATTCCAATCCGTTTTCCGACATGTCGAACAACGTGGCGATCCAGCTGTGCGAAAAACTCGCCAGCCTCGCTCCCGGCGACCTCGACCATGTGTTCCTGACCACCGGCGGCTCCACCGCCGTGGACACCGCCTACCGGCTGATCCAGTACTACCAGAACTGCCGTGGCAAACCCGAGAAGAAGCACGTCATCGCCCGATTCAACGCCTACCACGGCTCCACCACCCTGACCATGTCGATCGGCAACAAGGCCGCCGACCGGGTGCCGGAGTTCGATTACGCCAACCCGCTGATCCACCACGTCTCCAACCCCAACCCGTACCGTGCGCCGGACGGCATGGACGAGGCGCAGTTCCTCGAGTTCCTGGTCAAGGAGTTCGAAGACAAGATCCTCTCGATTGGCGCGGACAAGGTCGCCGGGTTCTTCGCCGAGCCGATCATGGGCTCGGGCGGGGTGATCATTCCGCCCCGGGGTTATCTCAAGCGCATGTGGGACGTCTGCCAGCGCTACGACATCCTGTTCGTCGCCGACGAAGTGGTGACTTCGTTCGGTCGCCTGGGCAAGTTCTTTGCCTCTTATGATGTGTTCGATGTGCAGCCCGACATCATCACCACCGCCAAGGGCCTGACCTCGGCCTACCTGCCGCTGGGCGCCTGCATCTTTTCCGACCGTATCTGGAAAGTCATCGCCGAACCGGGCAAGGGCCGCTGCTTCACCCACGGCTTCACCTACAGCGGGCATCCGGTGTGCTGCACGGCGGCGCTGAAGAACATCGAAATCATCGAGCGGGAAAACCTGCTGGCCCATGTCGACACGGTGGGGGCGTACCTGGAAGAGCGCCTCGCGACCCTGCGGGACTTGCCGCTGGTGGGGGATGTGCGCTGCCAGAAACTCATGGCCTGCGTGGAGTTCGTCGCCGATAAACGCACCAAGGCGCTGTTCCCCGACGAGATCAACATCGGCGAGAAGATCCACGTGCGGGCCCAGGCCCGGGGTTTGCTGGTGCGGCCGATCATGCACCTCAACGTGATGTCGCCACCGTTGATCCTGACCTTTGCCCAGGTCGATGAAATCGTCGAGACCTTGCGCGAATGCATTCTGCAAGTGGCCGCCGAGCTTGAAGCGAGCGGACAGTACGCGGGCCAATGATTTCGTCAGTCAGGCTGTTACCAAGGGCGTGTCCAGCCGCTAGACTGCGGGGCATGAGCAAACCAGACGACGATACGCTGATCGCGGTGCCCTTCGGGGCATTGCACAAATGGCATGGGGGAATGCGCGAGGCATTCGCCCATATCGATGAGCCCGACGCCCTGCAACACCTGGCGTCGGCGTTGGCGCAGATGGTGTCCGTCGAGTCGATGATGATCAGCCTGGAACGCAAGGACCGCGCACCGCAGCTGCTGCATCAGCGCGGGATTGCCCAGGAGTATCAGGTCTCGATTCTGGAGCGCTATTTTGCCGGTGGTTATTTGCTCGACCCATTCTGCCTGGCGGTGGAGCAGGGCTTGGCGCAAGGCTTCTATCATCTGGAGGAGATTGCCCCGGACAACTTCTTCGACAGCGACTACTACAAGTCCTATTACCTGAAGGCGGGTTGCTCGGAAGACAGTTACTACATCGTCGATATCGGCAATGACACGAAGATTTCCGTCAGCCTCTATCAGGGTTTCGGCGGCGAATGCCTGAGCGCCGAACAGCTGAATCTGCTGCGTGCCGTAGAGCCATTGGTGCGCGAATTCATCAGCGAATTCAGTCAACGGGGAATGCTGCGCAGTAGTGAGATCCAGTGCGATAAAGACCAGGGCCTGCGCGATGATCTCAAGCACCGGGTGCAGTCGGCGTTCGAGCATTTCGGCAGCGACCTGCTCACCGAACGTGAGCGACAAGTGGCGCATATGGTGTTGCGCGGGCATTCGGTGAAATCCACGGCCAGCCAGATGAACATCTCACCGGAAACCGTGCGCATGCACCGCAAGAACCTGTACCTGAAACTGGAGGTGGGGTCGCAGTCGGAGTTGTTTGCGCTGTTTATCGAGTGGTTGCGCAAGCATTAGCAGACAACGCAGATCAACTGTAGGAGCGAGCCTGCTCGCGAAGAACCTGAGATCGCCACGGGGTGTCAGGCAGCCAGTTTCATCGTTCACGAGCATCGCGAGCATGCTCGCTCCTACAGGTGTAATTGATCGGCCACAGATTTTTTGACCAACCCGGAACCCTGTAGGAGCGAGCCTGCTCGCGAAGAACCTGAGATCGCCACGGGGTGTCAGGCAGCCAGTTTCATCGTTCACGAGCATCGCGAGCATGCTCGCTCCTACAGGTGTAATTGATCGGCCACAGATTTTTTGACCAACCCGGAACCCTGTAGGAGCGAGCCTGCTCGCGAAAAACCTGAGAGCACCGCGTTCATCCAGAAAGCGCATGCCATCATTCACGTCCATCGCGAGCAGGTGTTGCGTCAGTCTTCGCGTTTTACGACCAGGGTGAGAATGTCATAACTCGCCACCAGCTCACCCAACTGGTTGGTCACTTCCACATCCCACGCCACCACCCCTTGCGGGATGCCCTGGGGGCTCTTCTTGCCCTGATCGATCTTGCGCTTGCAGGTCAGGCGCGCCTGGATGGTGTCGCCGATGCCTACCGGGTTGATGAAGCGCAAGGTGTCCAGGCCATAGTTGGCCAGCACCGGGCCGACGCCAGGGGAGACGAACAGACCGGCCGCCGCCGACAGCACGAAGTAACCGTGGGCGATGCGCTTGCCGAACTGCGATTCCTTGGCCGCGATCTCGTCGAAGTGCATGTAGAAGTGGTCGCCCGACAGACAGCCGAAGTTCACCAGATCCGCCTCGGTGACGGTGCGACGGTGCGTCAGCAGCGATTCGCCGATCTGCAGGTCCTGGAAGTGACGACGGAACGGATGCACGTCGGTTTCGATGACCTTGGCGCCGCGCACGTATTCGCCGGTGACCGCCGCCAGCATGGTCGGCGAACCTTGCACCGCCGCGCGTTGCAGGTAGTGCTTCACCGCGCGCAGGCCGCCGAGTTCTTCACCACCGCCAGCACGCCCCGGGCCGCCGTGTTTGAGTTGTGGCAGCGGCGAGCCGTGGCCGGTGGATTCGCCGGCGCAATGGCGATCCAGCACCAGCAAACGGCCGTGCCAGGCAGCCGCGACCGGGATGGCCTTGGCGGCGATTTGCGGATCCTTGGTCACCAGGCTGGCCACCAGGCTGCCTTTGCCGCGAGCGGCCAGGGCCAGCGCTTCGTCGAGATCGTCGTAGGCCATCAGGGTGCTGACCGGGCCGAACGCTTCGATATCGTGGGCACCGCCCTCGGCGTGCGGGTCGCGGGCCTGCAACAGGGTCGGGGCGAAGAACGCGCCTTTGTCGACATTTACACCACGGGGTTCGAAACCGTCGCGGGCGCCGAACAGCATGTCGCTGCTCTGCAACAGCGCTTCCAGGCGTTCTGCCACGTCTTTCTGCTGGTCGTGGGAAGCCAGTGCGCCCATGCGCACACCTTCCACCGACGGGTCGCCGACCATCACTTTGGCCAGGCGATCGCGCAGGCGGGTAGCAACGGCATCGATGTGTTTGGCCGGGACGATGGCGCGGCGGATGGCGGTGCATTTCTGCCCGGCCTTGGTGGTCATTTCCCGGGCGACTTCCTTGATGAACAGCTCGAACTCTTCGTCATCCGGGGTCACGTCCGGGGCGAGGATCGCGCAGTTCAGCGAGTCGGCTTCAGCGTTGAACGGTACCGAATTGTGGATCAGGTTCGGGTTGACCCGCAGCTTGGCCGCGGTGTCGGCGGAACCGGTGAAGGTCACCACGTCCTGGCCTTGCAGGCGGTCGAGCAGGTCGCCGGTGCCGCCGATGATCAATTGCAGACTGCCCGCCGGCAGCAGGCCGGATTCGTCCATCAGGCGTACCACGGCTTCGGTCAGGTAGCTGGTGGCGCTGGCGGGCTTGACGATACATGGCATGCCGGCGAGGAAGCTCGGGGCGAACTTTTCCAGCATGCCCCAGATCGGGAAGTTGAACGCGTTGATGTGTACTGCCAGGCCACCGCGAGGCACCAGGATGTGCGTACCGGCGAAGGTGCCCATTTTGCTCAGCTGCATGGCCGGGCCTTCGTGGACGATGTTGCCCGACGGCAGCTCGCGGGAACCGAGGCTGGCGTAGGTGAACAGCGTGCTGTTGCCGCCTTCGATGTCGATCCAGCTGTCGGCACGGGTCGCGCCGCTGTGGTGGGATATCGCGTAGAGCTGTTCCTTGCGCTCGCTCAGGTACAGGGCCAGGGCCTTGAGACGCTGAGCGCGCTGCTGGAAGTCCAGCGCCATCAAGCCACTGATGCCCTGGCGACGGCCGTGCTCGATGGCTTCGGCGAAGTCTGGGCGCTCCTCATGGGTGCGGGCGATTTCATGGCCGTCGATGGCGCTGCGCAGCACTTGTGCGCCCTGTTGACCGATCCAGCGACCGGCGATGAAACTCTGCAGGGTAGGGGCATGCAGTGTAGGTGAAGAGGACATCACGATTGCTCCTGGTTTTGAAGGGTTGTGGCGCGGTCGCGACCGCGCCATTCAGGGATTACCAAAGCGCCAGGGTGTAGCCGACGATCAGCCGGTTTTCATCCAGGTCGGTCGTCAAGCCATTGCCGGATCGGAAGGTCACGTTGCGCCAGCGCAGGCTGACGTTCTTCAACACACCGCTCTGGATGACGTAGCTGATATCGGTGTCGCGCTCCCATTCGCTTCCGTTGTCGACGGTGCCTGCCTTGACATGGGTGCCGTCGGTGTAGCGAGTCATGAAGGTCAGGCCGGGAATGCCTTGCGCCGCGAAGTCATAGTCGTAACGCAGCTGCCAGGAATCCTCGTCGGCGCGGGTAAAGGTGTTGAACGTCACCAGGTTGACCACATACGGATCGCCGCCGTTGAGGAACGGAAAGGCGCTGTCGCCGGACAATTGCTGGTAGGCGGCACTGACCTTGTGGGCACCGTGGGACACTGTGAGCATGCCGTTGAAGTTACGGTTGTCGATGCGCCCGGCCTTTTCCGCGCCGTCACCCCGGCTGTCGAAATAACGCAGGTCGCTGCGCAGGTTGAAGCCGTGGCCCAACGGTTGCGTATGCACCAGTCCGGCGAATTGCTGGCGATAGATCTGGTCGAGCTTGCCGTAGTAGTAGCTCAGGTTCAGTTGCGGACTGAACGCGTAGCTGCCGCCACCGAAGTCGAAGCTATCGCTGGTGGCGGCGCCGAAGCCGATGTCATCGTTGCTGGAGGAGTCGCGCAGGTTGGCCTTGGTCAGGCGCCCGGCATTCACCGTCAGGCCGTCGATTTCCTGGCTGGTCAGCAAGCCACCTTCAAAGGTCGAGCCCAGCAGGCGCGTGTCGTTGTAAGTTGCCACTGGCAACAAGGGTTGCAGGGTGCCGAGTTTCAACACGCTTTTGGATACCCGCAATTTTCCGGTCAGGCCCAGTTCGCTGTAATCGTCGTCGGGCTCATGGCTCTGCGGGCCGAACGGCAGCAGCCCGGTGCCACGGCGGTCGGGGCTGGAGTCGAGCTTGAGCCCCAGCTCCCCCAGCGCGTCGAGACCGAAACCGAAGGTGCCGTCGGTGAACCCGGATTCGATGCGCGCAGTGAATCCCTGAGCCCATTCTTCGGCCTTGGATTGCGGCGCGTTGTCCTGACGGAAATCGCGGTTGATGTAGTGGTTGCGCATATCAATGCGGGCCTTGCTGTCGCCGATGAAGTCGGCCATGGCGCTGGGGGCGATCATGGGCAGACTCATTGCGGCGGCCAGCGAAAACAGTGATGGGTAAGACGTGGTACGTGCGGGCTTCATTATTTTTATTCCCTGCCAATATTTAGTGTTTGCTGGCGCCGGTGGCACCGATGCCGGTCATCGAGCGGATGAACTGCGCCAGATAACGGCCACGCTCAAGAGCTGCACGAGGCGAGGTGTCGGTGACGGAAAACAGCCATGCACTAAAGAACGCCAGGCTCATGGAAAACAGCGCCGGGTTGGAGTACGGGAACAGCGCTTTGTCGTGATGCATCACGTTGACCCACACCGCCGGGCTCAGCACCAGCAAGACAATCGCCGAGACCAGTCCGGACAGACTGCCGAGGACGGCGCCGCGGGTGGTCAGGCCTTTCCAGTACATCGAGAGAAACAGCACCGGGAAATTCACCGACGCGGCGATGGCCAGCACCAGACCCGAGAGGAAGGCGATGTTCTGCGACTCGAACAGCAGGCCGAGGATGATCGCCAGCACACCGATGCACAGGGTGGCGATGCGCGACACGCGCATTTCTTGCTGCTCGCTGGCCTGGCCTTTGCGCATCACGCAGGCATACAGGTCGTGGGACACCGCCGAGGCGCCGGACAGCGCCAGCCCGGCAACCACTGCCAGGATGGTGGCGAAGGCGACCGCCGAGATGAAGCCGAGGAACAGGTTGCCGCCTACTGCCTGGGCCAAGTGCACGGCGATCATGTTGCCGCCGCCGATGATCGCGCCGCTGGCGTCACGGAACGCTGGATCGGTGCCGACCATGACGATGGCGCCAAAGCCGACGATGATCAGCAGCAAGTAGAAGTAGCCGATGAAACCGGTGGCGTAGAACACACTTTTACGCGCTTCCCTGGCATCGCTGACGGTGAAGAAACGCATCAGGATGTGCGGCAGGCCGGCGGTGCCGAACATCATGCCCAGCCCCAGGGATATCGCGTCGATCGGGTTGGACAGCAAGCCGCCGGGGGCCATGATCGCATTGCCCTTGGCATGCACGGCGGTGGCGCCGGCAAACATCGCCTCAGTGCTGAAGCCGAAGTGCTTGAGCACCATGAACGCCATGAAGCTGGTGCCGAACAACAGCATCACCGCCTTGATGATCTGCACCCAGGTGGTGGCGAGCATGCCGCCGAAGGTCACGTAGAACACCATCAACACGCCGACCAGCATGACTGCGTAGAGGTAGTCGATACCGAACAGCAACTCGATCAGCTTGCCGGCGCCGACCATCTGCGCCACCAGGTACATCAGGGCCACTGTCAGGGTGCCGAAGGCCGAGGTCAGGCGCACCGGGGTCTGTTCCAGGCGATAGGAAACCACGTCGGCAAAGGTGTACTTGCCCAGGTTGCGCAGGCGTTCGGCAATCAGGAACAGGATGATCGGCCAGCCGGCCAGCACGCCCAGGGCGTAGAGCAAACCGTCGTAGCCATTGAGGAACATCATCGCGGAAATGCCGAGGAACGAGGCGGCCGAGATCATGTCGCCGGCAATCGCCAGACCGTTCTGGAAACCGGTCATGCCGCCGCCAGCGGTGTAAAAGTCGCTGGTGGAGCGGGTGCGAAGTGCCGCCCAGCGCGTCACGCCGAGGGTGAACAGCACAAACACCAGGAACATGCCGATGGCGTTCCAGTTCAATGGTCGGGACGCGCCGTCGGCGGCCATCGCAACATCAGTGACAGCCGCCAGCGGCAGCAGGAACAACGCAAGAAGGCGGTTCATCGGGCGCACTCCTGCTTGAGTTTTTCATTCAGCGGATCGATCACGTTGTTGGCGCGATAGACATAGAACCCGGTCAGCGCAAAGGCCAGCCCGACGATGACGACACCCACCAGCATGCCCACGGTGGTCACGCCGCCGCTCAGGGATTGACCGAGGGTAGAAGGGGAGAAAGCTACCAGCAGCACGAAGCCGTAATAGATCACCAGCATGGCCAGGCTCAATGACCAGTACAGCTTCTGTTTACGGCGAACCAGCTGGATGAAATCCGGGTGCTGGCGAATGAGTTCTACTTCATGGGGTGTCATGACGCGCGCTCCTTTGTTGTTTTTGTTTTGGGTGAAACTACGGCTCGGCCCCTGTAGGAGCGAGCCTGCTCGCGATGGTCGTCAACGATAACGCTGGGTGCCTGATACCCCGTGGCGATCTCGGGTCCATCGCGAGCAGGCTCGCTCCTGCAAGGGTTTTGTGTTGATTCAGAGCTGATCGAAATCCAGCACTACCTTGTCGCTGACCGGGAACGCCTGGCACGACAGCACATAACCGGCCGCCACTTCGTAGTCTTCCAGGGCGTGGTTGCTGTCCATTTCCACTTCGCCTTCGATGACCTTGCACTTGCAGGTCGAGCACACGCCGGCCTTGCACGAGTAGGGCAGTTCCGCACCTTGCTCGTTACCCGCTTCGAGGATGCTCTGGCTGTTGCGCGGCAGGTCGAACGCCAGGGCGCGGCCGTCGCTGATCACGGTGATCTGGCTGACCGCCGCATCCACCTGGCGGGCGGCTTCACGGGCGGCGCGTTTTTGCTCGCTGCCGGCGGCGGCGAACAGTTCGAAATGGATGCGCTCTGGTTGCATGCCCTTGGCCTTGAGGCTGTCGCGCACGGTCTCGGTCATTTCCTGCGGGCCGCAGATGAAGGCGGCGTCGAGGGCCTTGACGTCGAGCCAGCGGCTGAACAGTTGCTCGCATTTCTCGGCGTTGATCCGGCCGTTGTACAGGTCGACGTCCTGCTGCTCGCGGCTGAACACGAAGATCAGGTTCAGGCGTTGCAGGTAGCGGTTTTTCAGGTCTTCCAGCTGCTCGCGAAACAATGCGCCGGAGCTGGAACGGTTGCCGTACAGCAGGGTGACGCGGCTGTGGGGCTCGGTTTGCAGGGTGGTCTTGATGATCGACAGGATCGGCGTGATGCCGCTGCCTGCGGCCACGGCCAGGTAATTGCCATGGCGCGCCGGGTCGAGCTCGACGCAGAAGTGCCCGGCCGGTGGCATCACTTCCAGGGTGTGCCCGGCTTTCAGCTGTTCGTTGGCAAACGCCGAGAAGCGCCCACCCGCCACACGTTTGATGGCGACACGCAGTTCACCGTCGTTGACCCCGGTGCAGATCGAATAGGAGCGGCGTACTTCTTCGCCGTCCAGTTGGGTGCGCATCACCAGGTGCTGGCCTTGGGTAAAGTGGAAGCTGTCCTGCAAGTGCTGCGGAATCTCGAAGGCGATGGACACCGCGTCACGGGTCTCGGTGCGCACGTCCTTGATGGTCAGGCTGTGAAATTTGCTCATTGTTGTTCTCCAGCTGGGACGGCCGATTCGCCGCTCAGATGCACTTGAAATAGTCGAACGGTTCCCGGCACTCGACGCAGCGGTACAGCGCCTTGCACGCGGTGGAGCCGAACTGGCTGAGGACCTCGGTGTGGGCGCTGCCGCATTGCGGGCACACAACCTGCGGGCTTTTGCCGAGCAGGCTGCGCTTGCTGGTGCTGCCCTCGGGCGGCGCGATGCCATAGGCCCGCAGGCGTTCGCGGCCGCTGTCGCTGATCCAGTCGGTGGTCCAGGCCGGGGTCAACTTGCGCTCCAATTGCGGCGCCTTGAATCCAGCCAGTTCCAGGGCTTCGCGGATGTCGCTCTCGATCACTTCGGTGGCCGGGCAGCCGGAGTAGGTCGGCGTGACCACCACGTGAAGGTGACCGGCCTGCCAATCCAGATCGCGGACGATACCCAGGTCAACCACGCTGACCACCGGCACTTCCGGGTCCATGACCTCTGCCAGAATCGCCCACGCGGCAGCCAGGTCGGTCGGTTGTGCCGGCCGGGCGCCGAGGTCGCTGGCGATCAGCTCACCAGGTTGCATCGGGGTACGCTCGTGGCAGGAACTGCATTTCGGCCAGCAGGATGCCCAGGTGTTCGGTGTGCAGGCCCTTGCGCGCATTCAGGTAGAAGTAGTTCGGCGCCGCGGGAACGGGCAGGGTGGCGCTGGTGAAAATCAGCTCGACCCTGGCCTGCCACTGAGCGGCCACGCTGGCGATGTCCGGGGTGATGCCGGCTTTGCAGAGGCGTTGCTCGCTGGCATCAAAGGCGATCAGTTCAACGGTGAAGCGCCAGACCTCGGGAATCGCCGCGAGCATGCGCTTGTGGCTTTCCTCGGTGCCGTCACCCATACGCTCGATCCACTCGCCGGAGCGGCGCAGGTGATAGGTCACTTCCTTCACCGCCTTGGCGGCGATCCCGGCAATGCGTTCGTCGCTGGACTGGCTCAGGCCCTGCAGCACCGGCAAATGCCAGGCGTCATAGAGGAACTGCTTGAGCATGGTCACCGCGAAGTCGCCGTTGGGTTGTTCCACCAGCAGCAGGTTGCGATAAGCGCGCTCGTCACGACGGAACGCCAGGTGATCGGCGTCGCGACCGTCGTCCAGCAGTTCGGCGGCGTATTCCAGCCAGTTGCGCGCCTGGCCCACCAGGTCCAGGCCGACGTTCATCAGCGCCAGCTCTTCTTCCAGCGCCGGGGCCTTGCCGCACCATTGGCACAGGCGCTGGCCCTGGATCAGGGCGCTGTCGCCGAGGCGCAGCAGGTATTCGATCAGATCGGTCTTGTTATTCATGGTCGACCTCACATGTGCCCGACTTCGGCCGGCAGCTCGTAGAAGCTGGCGTGGCGGTAGACCTTGTCGTCCGACGGGTCGAACAGCGGGTCTTTTTCATCCGGCGACGAGGCGGTGATCAATGCCGAAGGCACCACCCACAGGCTCACGCCTTCGCTGCGACGGGTGTAAAGCTCGCGCGCGTTCTCGATGGCCATGGTGGTATCGGCGGCATGCACGCTGCCGACGTGCTTGTGGTTGAGGCCGTGCTTGCTGCGCACGAAGACTTCGAAGAGGGTCCACTCGGACATTTCAGTTACTCCACATCAGGTGGCCGGATCAGGCGGCGTTCTTGTTTTGTTTTTTGCGGGCGTGGGCGACGGCGGCTTCACGGACCCAGGCACCGTCTTCCATCGCCTTGCGGCGGGTGGCGACGCGTTCCTGGTTGCACGGGCCGTTGCCCTTGAGCACTTCGTAGAATTCGTTCCACTGGATTTCGCCGAAGTCGTAGTGACCGCGTTCGGCGTTCCATTTCAGGTCCGGGTCGGGGCAGGTGCAGCCCAGCAGTTCCAGCTGCGGGATGGTCTGGTCGATGAAGCGCTGGCGCAGTTCGTCGTTGCTCTGGCGCTTGATTTTCCAGGCCATGGACTGGGCACTGTTCGGCGAGTGTTCGTCGCTCGGGCCGAACATCATCAGCGACGGCCACCACAGTCGGTTGATCGCGTCCTGGACCATGTCTTTTTGCGCCTGAGTACCGTGACGCATCATGGTCAGGAGAATTTCGTAGCCCTGGCGCTGGTGGAAGCTCTCTTCCTTGCAGATGCGGATCATCGCCCGCGAGTACGGACCGTAAGAGGTGCGCTGCAGTACCACCTGATTGACGATCGCCGCACCATCCACCAACCAGCCCACCGCGCCCATGTCAGCCCAGTTCAGCGTCGGGTAATTGAAGATGCTCGAGTACTTGGCCTTGCCGCTGTGCAGTTTGGCGATTTCTTCATCGCGGTCGGCGCCCAGGGTTTCCATGGCGCTGTACAGGTACAGGCCGTGGCCGGCTTCGTCCTGGATCTTGGCCATCAGTTGCAGTTTGCGTTTGAGGCTTGGTGCGCGGGTGACCCAGTTGCCTTCGGGCAGCATGCCGACGATTTCGGAGTGGGCGTGTTGGGAGATCTGCCGGATCAGGGTCTGGCGGTAGGCATCTGGCATCCAGTTCTTGGCTTCGATCTTGATTTCTGAATCGATTTTTTCCTGGAATGCGCGTTCCTGTTCGGACATTTCCGAGAGGTCCTTGATGCGCTTGACGCCGGTTTCTACGAGCTGTGCGTACATTTTTGAGTTCCCGCCTTGAATCTGTTCTGGGGCATGGGGAACTTTATAAGCGATACAGAATTTAATATCAAACACAAAATGACGTGTCGTATTTGTTTTTTGTATCGCTTTGGGTGGGGGGCTGTTTTTGGGGGGCAGGATGGTCGGTGCGCATATCCATTCCTGCGGTAACGGCCACCTGTGGGGGCGAGCCTGCCCGCGAAGACGGCCTGACAGCCAACCAATCCCTTACAGGCATACTCGGATCAACTGTAGGAGCGAGCCTGCTCGCGAAAAACCTCCAGACAACGCATACCTCCAGACAGCGCGCGTCATCGTTGACCTCCATCGCGAGTAGGCTCGCTCCCACAGAAAAGCTGATGGGTGTGCACCCAAAACCCAAAAAAAAGCCCCGCAAAAGCGGGGCCATAAGGGGTGCAGCAGTCATGCTTTGGGAGGTCATGCTTTCGGACGTTTATCCACCACGTGGCAAGCCTTGCCTTCCGATCGCTTGATCGAATGAAGCGGCTGCAAAACAATCCGCGAACTGATCCCGATATACGTCTTGATGTGCTTGCTCAACTCCCCGCAAACAGCCTTCTGCTGTTCATCACTCAGGTGCTGATGCTCAGCCTTCAACTCGACATGCACATCAACACTGTCCAGGTTGCCATTGCGATACAGATGGATCTCATAGCACTCGGCAAGTTGTTTAACTTTGAGAACCTGCTCCTCGATCTGCGTCGGAAACACGTTGACCCCGCGGATGATCAGCATGTCATCGCTGCGCCCGGTGATCTTGTCGATGCGCCGCATTGGCCGTGCGGTGCCCGGTAGCAGGCGCGTCAGGTCGCGGGTGCGGTAGCGGATCATCGGCAAGGCTTCTTTGCTGAGCGAGGTGAACACCAGTTCGCCCATCTGCCCGTCCGGCAGCACTTCGCCGGTGACCGGGTCGATGATTTCCGGGTAGAAGTGGTCTTCCCAGATGGTCGGGCCGTCCTTGGTTTCCGCGCATTCCATGGCGACACCCGGCCCCATGATTTCCGAGAGACCGTAAATGTCCAGCGCAGTAATGCCCAGGCGGTTCTCGATGGCGCTGCGCAGTTCGGCGGTCCACGGCTCGGCGCCGAAGATGCCCAGGCGCAGGGCCAGTTTGTGTGGGTCGATGCCCTGGCGCTCGATTTCGTCGGCGATGTTGAGCATGTAGGACGGCGTGACCATGATGATGTCCGGCTGGAAATCCTTGATCAGTTGCACTTGTTTTTCGGTCTGGCCACCGGACATCGGGATCACCGTGCAACCCAGGCGTTCGGCACCGTAGTGCGCGCCGAGGCCGCCGGTGAACAGGCCGTAGCCGTAGGAAATGTGCACCTTGTCGCCACGGTGGCCACCGGCGGCGCGGATCGAGCGCGCCACCACGTTGGCCCAGGTGTCGATGTCGTTCTGGGTGTAGCCGACCACGGTGGGTTTGCCGGTGGTGCCGCTGGAGGCGTGCAGGCGCACGATGTCGTGCATCGGCACGGCAAACATGCCGTAGGGGTAGTTGTCTCGCAGGTCGGACTTGGTGGTGAAGGGGAATTTCGCCAGGTCGTCGAGGGACTTGATGTCGTCCGGGTGCACGCCCAGCGCATCGAAACGCTGACGGTACAGCGGCACGTTGTTGTAGGCGTGGTTCAGACTCCAGCGCAGGCGCTCCAGCTGATGCTGGCGCAGCTCGTCGATGCTGGCGGTTTCCAGCGGGTCCAGCACAGGGTCCAGCACGGCTTTGGCAATTGGCATGTTCATGTGTTCACTCGAATTGTTTTTGTGTTCCAGCCCTTTTGCACAAGGGCTTTGAGTGCATGCCCCAAGGATACCTCTCGGCTCCTTGGGAATCGCGATTCTTTAGTGGGATAGACGCTCGATGATCAGCGCGATCCCCTGGCCAACGCCGATGCACATGGTGCACAGGGCGTAGCGGCCATTGCGTTCCTCAAGTTCATGCAGGGCGGTGGTGACCAAGCGGGCGCCGCTCATGCCCAGCGGATGGCCCAGGGCGATGGCGCCGCCGTTGGGGTTGACCCGCGGGTCGGTGTCGCTCAGGCCCAGTTCGCGCAGCACCGCCAGGCCTTGTGCGGCGAAGGCTTCGTTGAGCTCGATCACGTCCATGTCGGCCAGGCTCAGGTTGGCCACCTCCAGTACCTTGCGGGTGGCAGGCACCGGGCCGATGCCCATGATCCGTGGTTCAACGCCGGCGGTGGCCATGGCCACGACCCGGGCACGGGCGGTCAGGCCGTGGCGCTTGGCGACTTCCGGGCTGGCCAGCAACAGCGCACAGGCCCCGTCGTTGACCCCGGAGGCGTTGCCGGCGGTGATGCTGCCGCCTTCGCGGAACGGCGTGCCGAGTTTGGCCAGCTGTTCAAGGGTGGTGTCGCCGCGTGGGTGTTCGTCGTGCTCGACCACTTTGGCCGGGCCTTTGCGCTGGGGAATTTCCACCGCAACGATTTCTTTGGCCAGGCGCCCATTGGCTTGGGCGGCCGCGGCGCGTTGCTGGCTGCGCAGGGCGAAGGCATCCTGGTCGGCCCGGGAGATGTTGAACTGTTCGGCGACGTTCTCTGCCGTTTCCGGCATGGAGTCGATGCCGTAGGCCTTTTTCATCAGCGGATTGACGAAGCGCCAGCCGATGGTGGTGTCGAAAATCTCGGCGGCACGGGAAAACGCCTGCTCGGCCTTGCCCATCACCAGCGGCGCGCGGGACATGGATTCAACGCCACCGACCAGCATCAGCCCGGTTTCGCCGCTGCGAATGGCGCGAGCGGCGGTGCCGATGGCATCCAGCCCGGAGCCGCACAAGCGATTGAGGGTGGTGCCCGGCACGCTGACCGGTAACCCGGCCAGCAGCGCCGACATACGCGCGACGTTGCGGTTGTCTTCGCCGGCCTGGTTGGCGCAGCCGTAGATCACGTCGTCGACCGTGTTCCAGTCGACTTGCGGGTGGCGGCGCAGCAGTTCGCGCAACGGTACCGCGCCGAGGTCGTCGGCGCGCACGCTGCTCAAGACACCGGCGTAACGGCCAATCGGGGTGCGGACGGCGTCGATGATCAGGGCGTCATTCATTGGGGGTCTCCTGCGTCAGCACCGGGCCGCGCACTTTGTAGGATTTGCCGTGGAACAGGGCGATCAACTGGCCCTGCTGGTTTTCGATGCGCACGTCATAGTTGCCGGTGCGACCGGAGCGGCTCTGCTCGATGCAGTCGGCGTTCAGCGTGTCGCCCAGGCGTGCCGGGGCGATGTAGTCGATGCTGCAACCGATGGCCACGGTGGCTTCGTTGTAGCTGTTGCAGGCAAAGGCGAATGCCGAGTCGGCCAGGGCGAACAGGTAGCCGCCGTGGCACGTGCCGTGGCCCTGGACCATGTCGGCGCGCACTGTCATGCCCACTCGCGCGCAGCCGGGGCCGGCCGAGAGCAGGCGCATGCCCATGGCCTGGCTGGCGGCGTCGCGCTGGAACAGCGATTGCGCGCATTCACTGGCCAGGGTCATGGATTCGTGGTTAGTCATGGAAGTTTCTCCCTTCGGCGACGTGGCGGCGCAGCAGCAGCGACGGCCGGTAGCGTTCTTCGCCATAACTGGCTTGCAGGTTTTCCAGCGTTTCAAGAATGTGCGACAGGCCAATGGCATCGGCCCAGGCCAGCGGCCCTTGCGGATAATTGACCCCGGCGCGCATGGCCAGGTCGATGTCGGCGGCCGAGGCCACGCCTTGCAGCAGGGCGTCGGCGGCTTCGTTGGCGAGCATGGCCACGGTGCGCAGGACGGCGAGGGCGGGGCTGTCGCTGAGCAGGCTGACCTTCAGGCCGGCCCGTTGCAGCAGGGCAATGCCTTGTTCGAGTGCCTGCGGATCAATGCCTGCCGCATGGCTGATGGCGATGCGTTTGGCATTGCCGTAATCGAACACCAGGTCCAGCAGGATCAGGTTGCGCAGCCCGTCTTCGTGAGCCCTCTGGCAGGCCATGCGCCCGTCGCTCAGGGCCAGCACGGCATCACCGACCCGCAGCAAACCTTGGCCGTCGCGCTGGATGATCTCGACGCCTTGTTCATGCAAGCGTGCGAGCAAGCCTTTAGCGATACCGAGGTCGCCTTCCACAGCACAAACCTCGACCTTCGCATCGCTGCTGATTTCAGCGGCGTGCGGGCGCTCCGCACCTTGGGCGTAGCTATAGAAACCCCGACCGCTCTTGCGTCCCAAACGCCCGCCGTCCACCCGTTCTTTCTGGATCAACGACGGCAGGAAGCGCGTGTCCTGGTAGTAAGCGTCAAACACCGAGCAGGTTACGGCGTAGTTGACGTCATGGCCGATCAAATCCGTCAGCTCGAACGCGCCCATGGCGAAACCGCCAGCCTCGCGCATCAACGCATCCAGTGTCGGGCAGTCGGCCGCGCCTTCCTGCAGCATCCGCAGGCTCTCGGCGTAGAACGGCCGGGCCACGCGGTTGACGATGAAACCCGGCGTCGAACGGGTGTGCACCGGTTTTTTGCCCCAGGCCTTGGCGGTGTCGTACAGGCACTCGGCGAGTGTTGGATCGCTGGCCAGGCCGGAGACGATTTCCACCAACGCCATCACCGGCGCCGGGTTGAAGAAGTGCAGGCCGAGCAGGCGTTGTGGATGATCAAGCTGTGCGGCGATGCTGGTGATCGATAGCGACGAGGTGTTGCTGGCGAGGATGCAATGCGTGCCGCAGATGCCTTCGAGCTGACGGAACAGCGCGCGTTTGACCTCGAGGTTCTCGACGATGGCTTCGATGATCAGATCGCAGTCGGCCAGGGTCTCGATGGCTTCTACCGCTTGCAGGCGGGCAATCGTCGCGCTGCGCAAGTCGGCGGACAGTTTGCCGTTCTCGACCCGCTTGCCCAGTTGGCGGTCGATGCCTTCAATCGCTTGAGCGGCAGCGCCGGGACGATTGTCCAGCAGCAATACCGGATGGCCGACCTGGGCCGCGACCTGGGCGATACCGGCACCCATGGCCCCGGCGCCGATCACGGCGATGCGTGCGTTGGTGTTCAGTGCGGTCATGACTCAGCGTCCCTTGAAGCTTGGGGTGCGTTTTTCCATGAAGGCGCCGACGCCTTCGCGGTAGTCCTCGCTGCGCCCGGCCAGGCGCTGCAGGTCTTTTTCCAGCTCAAGCTGTTCGTCGAAGCTGTTGCTCAGGCTGGCGTTGAGGCTGCGTTTGATCAGCGCCAGGCCGTAGGTCGGCTGGGTCGCCAGGTGGCGGGCCAGTTTCAAGGCTTCGTCGCGCAAATCGGCGTCGTCCACACACTGGTAGATCAAGCCCCATTGCTCGGCTTGTTCGGCGCTCAGGCGGTTGCCGAGCAGGGTCAGGGCCTTCGCTCGAGCCATGCCGACAAGGCGCGGCAGGGTCCAGGTGCCGCCGGAATCAGGGATCAAGCCGATCTTGCAGAACGCCTGGATGAAACTCGCCGAACGCGCGGCCAATACCAGGTCGCAGGCCAGCGGAATGTTGGCACCGGCCCCTGCGGCGACGCCGTTGACCGCGCAGATCACTGGCAGCGGCAGGTCGCGCAACTGACGGATCAACGGATTGTAGAACCTCTCGATGGACTCGCCCAGATCCGGCACGGCGCTGCCCGGCGCGACATTGCGGTCGCTCAGGTCCTGCCCGGCGCAGAAGCCGCGGCCTTCACCGGTCAGCAACAACACGCGCACGTCCGGGTTTTGCCGCACTTGCTTGAGTGCTTCCTTCACTTCGCCATGCATCTGGGTGTTGAAGCTGTTGAGCTGGTCTGGCCGATTGAGGCTGAGCAGGGCGACGCCGGCGTCGATGGAAAACAGGATGTGTTCGAAGTTCATGGTCTTGGCGTTCTCTTGGCAGTCGTTCGAATTCAGTGGTTACTGGCCGGTGAAGGTCGGCGTGCGCTTTTCCTGGAAGGCGGCAATGCCTTCGTCGCGGTCGCGGGTGCCGGACAGCACGGTGAAGGCGTGGCGCTCGAAACGCAGGCCGCTGGCCAGGTCGGTGTCCATGGCCTTGAGCAGCGACTCTTTGGCCAGGCGCACCGCCAGCGGTGCCTTGGCCGCGATGCTGCGGGCGATGTGCAGGGCGCGCTCGACGGTGAGTTCCGGTTGGGTGACGTCGCTGACCAGGCCGGCGCGCTGGGCCTGGCGGGCGTCGATCGGCTCGCCGGTCAGCACCATCTGCATGGCCATGGATTTGCCGACGGCGCGCAGCAGGCGTTGGGTGCCACCGGCGCCAGGCATGATCCCGAGGTTGATTTCCGGCTGGCCGAAACGGGCGTCTTCACCGGCAATGATGATGTCGGCGTGCATCGCCAGTTCGCAGCCACCGCCGAGGGCGAAGCCGTTGACGGCGGCGATCAGCGGTTTGCTGAAGCGGGTAATGGTTTGCCACGAGGCCTGGCGCGGGTCGTCGAGGATCCCGACCAGATTTCGTTCGGCCATTTCCTTGATGTCGGCGCCGGCGGCGAAGGCCTTGCGGCTGCCGGTGAGGACCACGGCGCGGGTGTCGGGGTCGGCTTGCGCAATGCTCAGTTCGGCGGCCAGTTCGCCCAGCAACTCGGTGGTCAAGGCGTTCAGGGCTTGCGGGCGCTGCAGTGTAATCAGACGGACGCCAGGCTCGATCAATTCGACGGCAAGGGTCAGAGGCATGGCGGATGCTCTCACGGTGCACGCTCGGCGTGGTGCCGGCTCGTTATTGGATCGGCCGCGGGGGCCGGTTTTGCCCAAGTATAGCTATAACGTGATACGTAAATGCAATACGAAAATAGATTTAATGTGTCTTATTTGTGAGTGTTTCGATTTTCAGGCTTCCTGCCGAAGGGGGGCTGATGGCGGGTTTTTTCTAGAAAACATTGGGTTTGGCGGCGATTTTAGAGACGCGTTGGCATTCGTCGGAAAGGTGCATTTAAAGTGATACGGTTTTTAGTCTTTGTACTGTTAAAACTGATGTGATACAAAATTAGTAATTATTTGCATCGCTTTGTGAGGGACGCGTTCATGACCTGCTACAGCCTTGATGGCCTGACTCCGGTGGTTGACCCGAGCGCTTATGTGCACCCGTCCGCCGTATTGATCGGTGACGTGATCATCGGCCCCCATTGCTATGTCGGTCCGCTGGCCAGCCTGCGTGGAGATTTCGGGCGGATCGTGCTGGAGGAGGGCGCCAACCTGCAGGACACCTGCGTGATGCACGGTTTCCCCGACAGCGACACCGTGGTCGAACGCAACGGCCACATCGGCCACGGCGCTGTGCTGCACGGTTGCCGGATCGGCGCCGATGCGCTGGTGGGCATGAATGCGGTGGTCATGGACAACGCCCGGATCGGCCCGCGTTCATTCGTTTCGGCGGCGGCGTTCGTCAAGGCCGGCTTCGAATGCCCGGAGCAGTCGCTGGTCATGGGTGCACCGGCCAGCGTCAAGCGCAGCCTCAGCGATCAGGAAGTGGCGTGGAAACAGGCCGGCACCCGGGAATATCAGCAACTGGCCCAGCGTTGTCTGACGCAGATGCAGGTCTGCGATCCACTGAGCGAACCGGAGCCGGATCGCCCGCGTATCAGTGACAGCGGGTTGCGCCCGAAAGGCAGTGCCTTGTGAACACGGCCCCTTGTAGGAGCCAGCCTGCTGGCGAAGGTGGGTCAACTACCTTGGCGTTGACTGACACACCATCGCCAGCAGGCTGGCTCCTACAAGGGGTTGGGCTTAACCGGTTGGCTTTCGGTATATTCCTTTTCTTTTTTCGCACGGAACGCCCATGTCGTCCCTGACTCCCTTGAACCATCTGATTACCCGCTTCCAGGAACAGACGCCAATCCGCGCCAGTTCCTTGATCATCACGTTGTACGGGGATGCCATCGAACCCCATGGCGGCACCGTCTGGCTGGGCAGCCTGATTCAGTTGCTCGAGCCCATCGGCATCAACGAACGACTGATCCGCACCTCGATTTTTCGCCTGACCAAGGAAGGCTGGCTGACCGCCGAAAAAGTCGGTCGTCGTAGCTATTACAGCCTGACTGGCACCGGTCGCCGGCGTTTCGACAAGGCCTTCAAGCGGGTCTACAGCACCACGATGCCGGCCTGGGATGGTTCCTGGTGCCTGGTGATGCTCTCGCAGCTGACACAGGACAAACGCAAACAGGTGCGCGAGGAGCTGGAGTGGCAAGGTTTTGGTGCGATCTCGCCGGTGGTGCTGGCTTGTCCGCGCAGTGACCGCTCTGATGTCAACGCGACGCTGCTCGACCTCGGCGCCCAGGAAGACACCATCGTCTTCGAAACCACCGCCCAGGACGTACTGGCCTCCAAGGCCCTGCGCCTGCAGGTGCGCGAGAGCTGGAACATCGAGGAGCTGGCGGCGCACTACAGCGAGTTCATTCAGCTGTTCCGGCCGCTCTGGCAGGCGCTTCGCGAGCAGGAAAACCTGCAACCGTCCGACTGCTTCCTGGCGCGGATCCTGCTTATTCATGAATACCGCAAACTGCTGCTGCGCGACCCGCAGCTGCCGGACGAATTGTTGCCCGGCGATTGGGAAGGCCGTGCGGCCCGGCAGTTGTGCCGTAATATTTACCGTTTGATCTATGCCAAGGCCGAAGAATGGCTGAACGCCGCGCTGGAAACGGCCGACGGCCCGTTGCCGGATGTGGGTGAAAGCTTCTATCGGCGTTTTGGCGGACTGAAATAGCACGTCATTGTTCAGGGAATGGTGCGGTTCAGGAGACTCGAAGCATCCGATGTCGTGTGGATTGACGTAGACAATAAAAATAAGCCTGCGTGAGGCCTGACATGATTTCTACAACAGCACAGCGCCATGATGGGTTCGACCAGTGGATCCATCAGATCAACCAGATCTGTGGCGCCTTCAACGCACAACCCCTGGGCAGCGAATTTGCCGGGCGTATCCGCGAATACCAGAGCGATGCGCTCAAGCTCAGTTTCGTCGACGCGTGCCAGGCGCGGCTGTACCGTACGCCCCAGGAAGTCGCGGCGGGCGAGGGTGGCAAGTATTTTGCGGTGTTCCAGCTCGACGGCACGGCGGGCATGGCCCAAGGCGACGACAAGGTCTTGCTGTCCCCCGGCGACATCACGCTGATCGATGCCGCGCGGCCCAGCGACTTCACCTACGGCGAAAACTCCCGGCAGTTGTCGCTGATCCTGCCGTATCAACTGGTCGAACAAACCCTGCGCTTCAATCAGGTCAAGTGCGGCCACCGGATTGCCGCGACCTCGCCCATTGCGATGCTCTCGCACCGGCTGATCCTTGATGCCACCCGCCAGCAGCACCTGACCCGCCAGGAAAGCGAAGCGACCCTGGAGGCGATTGTCAGCCTGCTGCGCCCGGCGATCAGCCAGACCGACGACTGCACCGATTCCCACGAGCGCATTTTCCGCAAGACGCTCACCTGCATCGACGAAAACATTCGCTCCGAAGACCTGTGCCCGGAATGGCTGGCGCGGGAAGTCGGCATGTCCACCCGCGGCCTGTACCGCATGTTTGCCAAGAAGGGATTGGTGGTGGCGCGCTACATCAAGAACCGTCGCCTGGACCTGTGCGCCGAATCCCTGCGTCGGTCAGGCAGGGACGAGAAGTTGTCGGTGCTGGGGTATTCGTGGGGGTTTTCCGATTCGAGCTACTTCTCCACCGCGTTCAAATCGCGCTTCGGCATTGCGCCGGGAGAGTATCGCAAGCGGTATGCATGATTGTTTGAACACCGGTCAATCTTGTAGGAGCGAGCCTGCTCGCGATGGTCGTCAACGATAACGCGCGAATTCTGGAGAAACGCGGTGTCCTTGAGATCTTCGCGAGCAGGCTCGCTCCTACAGGTATTGCGTTCGACCCGATTACTTCGGTGAATTGAGGTTCAAGGTCGGCGTTTCATCGAAGAAGTTCCAAGGTTTCAACAGTACCTGCCAAATCCTGCCCCGCTGAAACCGACCCTTCAGGCTTCACCTAAGGTTTAGTCCTCGGACGGGTACTACGCCATGTCGGGACTCGACCTACACCTTTTCAGGAATGCGCCGACTTGTGACCGTTGCCTGCTGTCATTAACGTTCGGCTCCCCGGACTGTTTTGCCTGCCCTGGACCTCAAGCGACAGATTCGCTTCAGCACAATGGCTGCCCGGTTCGGGCTTGCGGGCGGCCCATACCCTACGGAACTCCCCCAAAACGGAGGATTGAAGATGGCCACTCCCACGATCATCGTCCCGATCGCCACCAGCAAAACCAACACCTGCCAGCTCAACCTGCCGTGGTTCACGCAGCGCACCGAATATGGCCCAGTGCCCGCCACCTTTGAGCCGCTGGTGAACGGCGAGTGTGCATTCGGCGCGGTCTATGACGCCATCCTTGAAGCCAAAAGCAGTGTGGAAATCATCTGTTGGGGATTTCAGCCATCGATGTACTTCAAGCGCGGGGATACCAGTTCGCTGTGCATAGGCCAACTGCTGGGCGTGATGGCGGCTAGCTCCGGCCTCGGGCCGGGTTCGGCCCACGGATGATGGCGCAGGTCTTGCGAACGCAGCTTCAGGAAGGCCGGCAAGACATCAAGTCGAACTACCTGCAAGCGGCCAGGAATGTGACGCAGTTTTTGTATCTGGAGAACCAGTACTTTCGCTGGCCACCCTTGGCCGAGGAGATCAAGAACGCCGCTGCGGTCCAGGTGGCCTGGGGTCGAAACACGGCCGTGCATGGCCCGATTTATCTGTTTGTCGTGACCAACTCCTCCAATGAAGGCAAGGGCGATGGCACGGTCAACACCTACCGGATGCTCAGGCAACTGGGGCGTCCGGATGTCATTCCAGAGGTCTCCCGACTGGAGCGCCGCGATGAGCTTCAGGAACGAGTTGCTCAAGCCAGGCAGAAGGTCCTCGACGCCCAACGTGAATCCACCCTGTTCAACTGCGGTTATGGCCACATTCACGGCGAATGGGTCAGTCGGGCCTACGAACCCATCGAGGCTCGACTGAAAGCGGCGCATAAACAATACGAGGAATTGGTGGCCAACCTTCCTCAGGAAGATGCCAAGCCCGTGCTGCCCGAAGAGATTCCGGGCCTGAAGGTCGTGGTGTGCACCCTGGTCGCTCCGGACTCGCCACCCAAGAACTGGCTGGATGTGTATATCCACAGCAAGTTGCTGATCATTGACGATGTGTTCACCACTTTGGGGTCGGCCAACATCAATACACGGAGTATGGAAGTCGACAGTGAGCTGAATATCTGTATTGAGGATCCGGCGGTTGCCAGGCCGTTGAGGAAGAAGTTGTGGGGGATACATACGGATGAGCAGGGGGCTGGGGATGATATTAGAGTCGCCTTTCATACTTGGACTAGGATCGCAGGTTACAACGCTGCAAATCGCAGCAATAGCGAAAACCTAGAGTCTCCGTTGAGCTCTCTGACCGAGTTCAGAAGGGAAAGCCCTAGTCGAACATATAAGGATTGATAATGGTTCTAAGGGTTTTATTTTTATCTTTTCTAATGGTTGGTCTTGGAGCGTGTAAAAAGGAAGAAAGTTTGGATATTACAGATGACCATATGGCCTATGCCTTGGGTAAATTGCAGTTTACCTGTGTTAAAGAGTCAGAGCGCCTGCCGCCTGTTAGTGAAAATGCTCAGAGTCTTTATAACTATGCACGATTCCTAAACTCCGGAGTTGATGAAAAGGACTATGAGCAGATAGCCAGATTCTACCGGTTGGCCTACGCCGCAGGCAGCTACAAGGCTGCGACGAATCTGCATACACTGATATCGCAAGGCCTGATTAAAAGCGATCACCCTGGCAAGGAAGTGATCGATATTGTCGAGAAACTCATCGCGGCTGGTGTTCCTGGTGGCTACTATGATATGGGGCATTATCTGGAACTTGGTTATGGGGTCAAACAGGATACCAGTCGAGCACATGCATATTTTCGAAGAGCTGCGGACTTGGGCAACCCCGATGCGCAGTTTTACGTGTCGAAGTTACTTGAAGGGATTGCGCCAGCGAAACAAACAGTTCTTGATATGCGTCGTTGCGCGATGAATCAGGGGCATGCGCAGAGCGCCTACCATTACGGAATGTTTTTGAAAGTGCGGCATTCCTATCCTGAAGCTATTGAGGGTTTTCAGGCCGGCGTTCGAAACGGCAGCAATAACAGTGCCGGGTTTTTGAGTGGAGGGTTTGCAACACCAGATCCAAAAAACCGACTGTATTATTTTGCATTGACCGAAGATCCAGAGCGCTCCCGTCGTTACGCAACAATCGAAGAATTCCTGGATCGCTATGAAGATTTTGGCGCCAAGGTCCCCGACATCGACAACATCGTTCCGCTTCCCCCAGCCAAACTCCCTGAGTGGGACGGTACTTTCGAATGGCTGAAAAAAAGGGACTCCACACCACCACCGGAGAAACCTTCGGAGGACATGATCCGCGAGCTCAGTCAGGAAAAAAGCCTCGATCCGGAAACCGGTCTGCCGCTATCAAAACATCAATGACGATCACTGGAAGTCTTTAGGAGCGAGCCTGCTCGCGATGGTCGTCAACGATAACGCGCGAATGCTGGAGAATCGCGGTGTCTTTGATTTTTTCGCGAGCAGGCTCGCTCCTACAGGTATTGCGTTCGGCCTGGTTACTTCGGTGCGTTGAGGTTCAAGGTCGGCGTTTCATCGAAGAAGTTCCACGGCTTCAACAGCACATGCACCCATTCGGTCGGCATGATCGGCCACTCCTCGGCGCGGGCGATGTGGGTGGTGCCGGTGGTCAGCCAGACCACATCGTCGGTGTTCTCGATGGAGTGGTTGTCCTGGGTGAACTGCCCCAGGCCCGAGTCCTTATCCGAGCGGTTCGGGTACTTGCCTTCCGGGTATTTTTCTTCCGGGTTGTATTGCGTCACCCATAGCTGCTTGTCCATGAAACTCAGGCGGTGGTAGAGCCATTCGTCCTTGCCGAAGTTGGCGCCCTTGGCCACCGGGTGCGTGCCGCCGGCGTACGGAATCAGCTGATAGGAAACCGGGTTGCCGACCTTGTTCTCCTTGCTGGAGTTGGTCAGCAGGCGCACGGTCGACGGGTCGAATTTCTGCGCCGCCTGTTGCTCGGTTGTGACGACTTTGGTTTCGGTCTGCATGGTGCTGGTGCGCGGGCCGCCACGGTCGTTCGGCAGCACCACCGGGTTCACTTCCACCAGCGAATTCTGCTCGCCGTCCACGTCCATGTCGAGGCGGAAGTTGTAGATGTGCTGGTGCGTGGTGCCGACGATGTTGTGGTCCAGTAGGGTGCCGTAGCGTGTGTCTTCCCTGGCGGTGTCTTCGTGCATGGTTTTCGATTTCACGCCCTTGACCGCTTCGATGCCGGTAGCGCCGGCGTCGATGCCGAGGGTGCCGTTCTGCTGGAAGACCCAGTCGAAGATGTAGTCGTAGTTGCCCACGGTACTGATCCAGCGCACCACCAGTTCACGACGCTCGGTGCTGAGGTTGGGCTGGCCCATTTCCTGGTGTTTGTATTCCGGACCTGCGTAGCGCTCGAACACCGCCATGGCGCGCGGGATTGCCGTCGGTGCGCCGGTATAGTCGGCGATGGTGGCGTCCAGCAACACGGCGTTTTGCGGGGCGTCTTTGCCACGGGCAATCGGTGAAGTCAGGGTGCCCATGCCGTAGTCGCCGGAGTCGAGGTAGGCCTTGAAGTACCAGCCGATATCCGGGTCGCCGTAAGGCACGATCATGCCGCCCAGCGAGCCTTCGTACATGATCTTGCGTTTCTTGCCCTTGTCGTCGTAGGTGACGGTGGACAGGACCGGCCCGACCCGCGAGTCGAGTCGAACGTGGAAGTCCCAGTTCTGCCAGTGAATGCTGTTGCCGCTGATGGTGTAGTTCTTGCCCTCGGGCTCGATGATTTCCAGCGGTTTGACCGCCACGCCCTGGCGTCCGCGACCGTCATACGGCGTCGGCTTCATCGGTACCGGGATGAGCGCTTCGTCTTCGATCTTGATCAGTTTCTTCTGTTCCAGGTCGACAATCGCCACCAGGCCCTCGATCGGGTGCGCCCAGTAATTACCGTCACCGGTGTTGAGATAGCTGACGATTTTCAGCAGGCGCTTGTCCTGAGCCAGGCCGTCCTTACCGTCGAAGTAGCCGACGGTCAGCGGCGTGGCCACGACTTTCTTCACGTCATTGATGCCGCGCTTGGCCAGGGCCTGGGCGTACTCCGGGCTGGTTTCCACGGCGGTTTGCACCGTGGCGAAATCGTCCAGCAGGACCATGCCGTGGGCGCCTTCGATCGGCCTCCAGGACTTGAGTTCTTTCTTGTCGAGATCGACCAGGGCTTCGATCACGTGCTTGCCGTCGAGCACCACGATCGAGGCCTCACGCGGCTGGGCGACGTTCTGCCCGGTAAAGACGAAGTTCCACACCTGATCCTTCGGCGGCTCCTTGACCGAGACTTCGGTGAAGCGGAAGCCGGGCTTGTAGTTTTCCGATTTCTTGACGATGTCCACGGCCGTGGTGATTTCGGCCGCGCTCAGGGGATTGAGCGGGTTGGGGCGGGTCTCGACGACGAAGGTCTTGTCCAGCCCTGACTGGAACACCTGGTTGATGAAGTCCTTGGACATGAACGCCGTATGGTCCTTGAACACCACCGGCACCGTCAGCTCGATACGCTTGCCGTTGAGCATCGCCACTTTGCTGTTGGGCTTGACCTTGAGGTAGACCCCGTCCTTGGCGATGGTGAACAGATTGGCGTAATCGTCCCATTTCACCGTGGCGCCAAATTCCTCAAGACCCGCTTGCAGCGGCACCATGTCGGCGTGACCGCCGTGGGCCTGGGCATTGCCCGCCCAGAAAGGCAGGCCGAGGGTGCTCAGGGTGATGGCCAGGGCGAGGCGGGCAAGCGGTGTTCTTTTGGGCGACGCTTTGGGGCTGAACATGGGTGAATTCCTGGGGAAAAGCCGGGTACGGGCACTCCTGCACTTTGTTACAACCCGTCAATGGATGCTTTTGAATGCCTGCCAGATTTCTTGGGTTCCGTGCCGCGATCCAGCTTTCCTGACGGAAGGCACATTGGCAAGCGGACAAAGTGCTCGTTCATTGGAGCGCAGTCATTGCTTCAAGTTAATAGGAAGCATTACTATTCACGCCCCGTCTCCACAGCACACCGCAATGACCCTCAAGCTGCCCCGCAGACACGGCTTTTTCGAGCATTACGAAGAGTTGGTTGGTACCTGGACCCGTCGCCTGAGGAATCGTCAGCAGGCCGAGGACCTGGCCCACGACACCTTCGTGCGGGTGCTTGAGTCCGATTCGGCGGTGGTGCAACAGCCCCGGGCGTATTTGCACCAGACCGCGCGCAACATTGCCGTGGATGGTTATCGGCGCGAGGACCGGCGGGGCGCCATGGAGTCGGAGGCGATCGATCTCAGTGAGTCGCCGACCGGCGACCCGGAGCATTTCATGCACGCGATCCAGCTGGCTGATTCCATCGAACGGGCACTCACCGAGCTGCCGGTCAACTGCCGCAAGGTGTTTGTCTGGCAGAAAATCGAGGGCCTGACCCAGGCCGAAATCGCCGAACGCCTGGGACTGTCCAAGAACATGGTGGAAAAGTATATGATCCGCACGCTTCGGCACCTGCGTGATCGCCTGGACGGGTTGCAGTCATGACCGGCCGCGCCTTCTCCTCCCCAGCCAAACAGGAACTTCCATGATGGATACTCGTGATTGCGCGTGCGGGCAAACAGCGGTTCGCGATGACGCGGCGCAGTGGTTTGTGCGTTTGCAGGAGCCTGTTGCGGATGTCGAAGTGCGGCGCCGGTTTCAGCTCTGGCTGGACCAGCACCCCCAGCACCGAAGCGAATTCGAAGTACTCCAGGGCTTGTGGAGCGCCGCCGACCTGGTGCCGGCGACGCGTTTGCGGGCCCTGTGTGAAACTCCGCCAGCCCTGAAAAAGCCTCGCCCGATGCTGCGTTACGCAGTGGCCGCCAGCGTGCTGGCCGTGGCGCTCGGCCTGGGTTTGTTCAGCGGCCTGAATCATCCGGCGCCTTACACGGCCGAGTTTTCAACGTCCCTGAATGAGCGACGCCAAGTGGCGTTGCCCGATGGCTCGGTGGTCGATCTGGACAGTCGCAGCCGGATCCAGGTGCGCTTTGAGAAGGGTCGGCGCAACGTTGAGCTGAGCGAAGGCGAAGCGATGTTCAGTGTCGAGCACGACACCAGCCGACCATTCGTGGTCGCGGCGGGCAGCGGCAAGGTCACGGTCACCGGCACCCGATTCGATGTACGCCATGGCGCCAGCGAAACCCGGGTGGTGGTGGAGCAGGGTACCGTCAAGGTTCAAGGGCGCGATGCCGGCGATAACGATTTCATCAATCTGACGGCAGGCCTTGGCACCCACGTCGATGCCCGGGGCAAAGTTGCCGTCGCCTATGCCGTCAACCCGACGGAAATGACTGCCTGGCGCAATGGCAAACTGGTGTTCAACAACGCCAGCCTGACCGATGTCGCCGAGCAGGTCTCGCGCTATCGCGAGAAGCCGCTCAAGGTCGCCAACGCAGCAGTGGGCGATCTGCGCCTGACCAGCGTGTTCAAATCCGACAATACCGACGCACTGCTCAAGGCCTTGCCGAGCATCCTGCCGGTGGCCGTGCGTACCCTTGGCGATGGCAGCCAGGAAATAATCTCAAAATAAAATTCAGGTTTTTTTCGAGTTCATCGTCTTCCTGTTCAACTGCAACTGGTTTGCATTAACAAGCGCACACTCTTGCGATCCACAGGATTACGTTCGACGTGAAAAACTCCACCGCTAAAAACAACAAACTCCCCTGGTTGCCGCTGGCCCTCGCGCTGGCGGTCAATATTGCGTTGCCCCAGGCCTTCGCTGCCGACGGCATCCGCATTCCGGCGCAACCCTTGGGAGAAGCCCTGAGCCAATTGGGCCAGCAAACCTCGCTTCAGGTGTTCTTCAGCCCTGAACTGGTTGCCGGCAAGCAGGCCCCGGCGGTGGATGGCAACCTTTCCCCGGAAGACGCGCTGCGCCAGTTGCTGCAAGGCAGCGGCCTGCAATACCAGATCGATGAAGGTTCGGTGACGTTGATGCCGGCACCGACTTCGACGGCCAACGGCCCGCTGGAGCTGGGCGTGACGGACATCAAGGTGGTCGGCGACTGGCTCGGTGATGCCGATGCCGCCGTGGTGCAGAACCACCCCGGCGCACGCACGGTGGTGCGCCGTGAAGCCATGATCGAGCAGGGTGCGATGAACGTCGGCGACGTACTTAAACGTGTCCCGGGCGTGCAAGTCCAAGACGCCAACGGCACCGGTGGCAGTGATATTTCCCTGAACGTCGGCGTACGCGGTCTGACTTCGCGCCTGTCGCCTCGCTCCACCGTGCTGATCGACGGCATCCCGGCGGCGTTCGCGCCTTACGGTCAGCCGCAACTGTCCATGGCGCCGATTTCCTCCGGCAACCTCGACAGCATCGACGTGGTACGCGGTGCCGGCTCCGTACGCTACGGACCACAAAACGTGGGCGGCGTGATCAACTTCGTGACCCGCGCGATCCCGGAAAAAGCCTCGGCGGAAATCGGCACCACCCTGGAAACCTCGCAGCACGGTGGCTGGAAGCACATCGATACCGCGTTCATGGGCGGCACCGCCGACAATGGCATGGGCGTGGCGCTGTTGTACTCCGGGGTGAACGGCAACGGTTACCGTGAAAGCAACAACGGCAACGACATCGACGACGTGATCCTCAAGACCCATTGGGCCCCGACCGATGTCGACGATTTCAGCCTCAACTTCCACTACTACGACGCCAAGGCCGACATGCCCGGCGGCCTGACCCAGGCGCAATACGACGCCGACCCGTTCCAGTCCGTGCGCGACCACGACAACTTCAGTGGCCGCCGCAAGGATGTGTCGTTCAAGTGGGTGCGGCAGATCGACGATCGCACCCAGGCCGAAGTGCTGACCTACTACACCGACAGTTTCCGTGGCAGCACCATTGCCTCGCGGGATCTGAAGACACTCAATTCCTATCCGCGCAGCTACTACACCTACGGTATCGAACCACGGGTGTCCCATGTGTTTGATGTGGGCCCGACCACCCAGGAAGTCAGCGTCGGTTATCGTTACCTGAAAGAGGCCATGCACGAAGAGGCCAGTCGTGTGGCGCTGGTCAACAACGAGCCAGTCGTGCGTCCAGGAGCGGACGGCCATGTCTATCAGGACCGCACCGGTGGCACCGAGGCCAATTCGGTCTACGTCGACAACAAGATCGACGTCGGCAACTGGACTGTCACGCCGGGTATTCGCTTCGAGCACATCAGCACCGATTGGCACGATCGCCCGGTGCTCGATACCGCCGGTAAACGGGTGCCGGAGAAAAAACGCAGCATCGAAAGCAACGAGCCGCTGCCGGCCCTGAGCGTGATGTATCACCTGTCCGATGCCTGGAAATTGTTCGCCAACTACGAAACCTCGTTCGGCGCGCTGCAGTATTTCCAGCTGGGGCAGGGCGGTATCGGTAATGAGCCCGCCAACGGCCTGGAGCCGGAAAAGGCCAAGACCTACGAAATCGGTACGCGTTACAACGATGACGTGTGGGGCGGCGAAGTGACGCTGTTCTACATCGACTTCGACGACGAACTGCAATACATCAGCAACGATGTGGGCTGGACCAACCTCGGCGCGACCAAGCACCAGGGTATCGAAACCTCGGTGCATTACGACATGGCTGCGCTGAACCCGATGCTGGACGGCCTGACCGCCAACGCCGGTTTCACCTACACCCGCGCCACCTACGAAGGCGAGATCCCGGGCTTCAAGGGCCGTGACCTGCCGTTCTACTCCCGCCAGGTTGCCACCGCCGGCCTGCGTTACGACGTCAACCGCTGGACTTACAACCTCGATGCGTTCGCCCAGTCCAAGCAGCGTTCGCCGGGCACCGGCGTGAACGCCGATGGCAGCTTCAACGGCAACTACATCACCGAAGGCAGCGCTGACGGCCAGTTCGGTGATATCCCGGGTTACGTGCTCTGGAACGCACGTGCCGGCTATGACTTCGGTCCGCAGGTGTCAAACCTGAAACTGGGGGCGGGGGTGAAGAACATCTTCGACAAGCAGTACTTCACCCGTTCCAGCGACAACAACTCGGGGATGTACGTCGGTGCGCCGCGCACGTTCTTCGTGCAGGCCAGTGTCGGGTTCTGACAGACCGAGTGGACCCCATCGCGAGCAGGCTCGCTCCCACAGGTTCCGTGTGATCCCTGTGGGAGCGAGCCTGCTCGGGAAGCTTTTCAGACCTTCAACACTCTCCCGCCAACGGCCACCGCCACCAGCAACAACGCCATCAAGGCAAAGGCAAAGCTCAAGCTGCTGCCATGGGCGACGAAGCCGATGACGGCGGGGCCTGCCAGGATGCCCGCATACCCCAGGGTGGTAATGGCCGGCACGGCGATGCTTTCGGGCATGACCGTCTGCTTGCCGACGGCGGTGTACAGCACCGGAACAATGTTCGAGCAACCGCCCCCCAGCAGCGCATAACCCACCAGCGCCGCCTCCCAGCTCGGTGCGAACGTCGCCAGAAACAGTCCTGAAGCGGCTGTCAGCCCGCCGAACACAATCACCCGCGTCGCGCCCAGGCGTCGCACGATTTTGTCGCCGGTCAAACGCCCGGCCGTCATGGTCAGGGCAAACGCCGCATAACCAAGCCCGGCATACGCCGTGTCGATGCCACGTTCCTGCGTCAGGAACACCGCGCTCCAGTCCAGTGCCGCGCCTTCGGCGAGGAACACGATGAAGCACATGCCGCCGATGAACAGGACGATGCCGTGGGGCACCGCAAAGGCCGGCCCCGAACTCTCGCTGCCGTAGGGCAATAGATGCGGCACGGCCTTGGCCAGCGCGATCAGCAGCAACACGATCACCACCAGCGTGGCTCCCAGGGGTGAAATCCCCAGGCCAAGCAAGCCGCTGACACCCGCTGCACCGACAATCCCGCCCAGGCTGAACAGGCCATGAAAACCCGACATCATGTTTTTGCCGCTGGCGCGCTCGACGATCACCGCTTGCAGGTTGACCGTCGAATCCACGGTGCCGAGCCCCGCGCCGAACATGAACAACGCGGCGATCAGCGCCGGAATCGACGACACCGTCGCCAGCAGCGGCAAGGCGACACAGATCAGCAGGGTTCCGCCGGTCGTCACCCGTCGGCAGCCGAAACGTGTGGACAGGATCCCGGCCAACGGCATCGCCAGGATCGAACCCACCCCCAGGCACAGCAGCAACAAACCCAGGGTGCCTTCATCCAGTCCGGCCCGGGCCTTGGCATAGGGCACGAGCGGCGCCCATGCGGCGATGCCCGCTCCGGCGATGAAAAAACCGATGCGCGTGGACATCTGTTCCAGGCGGCCGGGAACGAAGGTGGTCTGGCTGTTGAGGCTGGTCATAATAATCCTTGGCAAAAAGCGTCGCGTCCTCAACGGACAGTGATCGGCCTGTGAGGGTTCGATCAGTGCCCGGAAAGTTTACGGTCAAACAGAGCGACATCGTTGCACAGCGCCGCTGCTTTTCGCGATATGTTGAGCCATTTCAATGACACACGGAGGGCGCCATGGCGCAGCGGTACGATGCACGGGGCAACATCTACATCGTGGTAGCGCCCGAAGAACTGCGCCGCCAGGGCATTGACCTGCCCGATCAGGCCATCCAGGCAGCGCAAACCCTCGAAGCCTGGGCGATGGCGGCGGTCGAGGCTTGCTGCAGCTGGGCGCCAGGTACCCAACCGTCCGGCAGCAAGGATCATCGCAGCGACGGTTTGCTGGTCGGACCGTTTCAGCCCTCGCCTCCCTTTGATCTGTTGATCGTCAACACCGACGGCACCCTGGCCGAACGCAGCGGCAACGGGCTGACGATTTTTTCCCAGGCCCTCAGCGATCAAGGGTTGTTACCGCAGAACGAAGCCTGTCTGCTCAGGGTTCACCACGACAAGGCTGATACGCCTTCGCCAGGGCAGACTTCAGTGAAAGCCGCTCAAGTCGAGGGCGTGCAGGGTTTCTGGCTTGACCTTGGCCAGCCCGGGTTCGGACCGACGGCAGTCAGTGCAGTCGGCGTTGAAACGGTGCTGTTGAATGGCCGCGAACTCAGCCATGTTGTGCAATTGTCGGCACTCAATGACCCATGGTCGCGCAGCCAGTTCGTGCGGGTCGGCAATCCCCATTGCGTGACGCTGGTGGACAGTGCCGAGGACCTGCCGAGCAACGAACAGATGCGCGAGCCGGCGTTGGGTGAGGGGCTGACGCGAATCGCCTACGCCCTGCCGGTCGGTGCAGGCAAACCCTGTCCGGCGGGAATCAATCTGCAATGGGCCATGCGCTTGTCCGAAGGGCACATCGCCGCGCGGGTATTCGAGCGCGGCGAGGGGCCGACGGCGTCGTCGGGGACCAGCGCCAGCGCGGTGGCCTGTGCGGCCTGGCGGGTAGGTTGGGTGAGCGCCGGGGAGGTGAAGGTGACAATGCCGGGTGGCACGGCGCCGATCTTGCTGGAGGAAGAGTCGGGGGAGTTGAGTCGGGTCAGTCTGTTTGGTACGGCTCGATTGATCGAGTGAAGCTGATATCGCCATCGCGAGCAGGCTCGCTCCCACAGTGGTTTTATGTCGTTCACAAAACCTGTAGGAGCGAGCCTGCTCGCGATGGGGCCAATCCGGTCAACGCAAATTTCAGCTCAGCCCACTGAACTCCACCACCGGCATCGTCCGCTTCATCAACACCTTGCCCTCACGCACCGAGTACAGCGGCAACCCCTGGCTGCGGATCATTTCGTAATCACTTTCCGCCGACAGAATCAGCAGGTTCGCCGGCCGCCCGCGCTCCAGGCCGTAGCGATCGCCGAGGTTCATGGCTTTGGCGCTATTGTCCGTCACCAGGTCCAGCGCACTTTGCAGGTTGCGATAACCGAGCATGTGGCAGATGTGCAGGCCGGCTTCGAGCACCCGCAGAATGTTGCCGTTGCCCAGCGGATACCACGGATCGACGATGGAGTCCTGCCCGAAGCACACGTTCATGCCCGCTTCCAGCAACTCGTTGACCCGGGTCACGCCCCGGCGTTTCGGGAAACTGTCGAAGCGACCTTGCAGGTGGATGCTTTCAGTGGGGCAGGAGACAAAACTGATCCCCGAATGCCCGAGCAAGCGAAAGAGTTTGGCGCAGTAAGCGTTGTCGTAGGAGCCCATGGCCGTGGTGTGGCTGGCCGTGACCCGCGAACCCATGTCGCGGCTGCGGGCCTCTTCGGCGAGCACTTCGAGAAAGCGTGAATGCGGGTCGTCGGTTTCGTCGCAATGCACGTCCACCAGGCAACCGCTGCGTTCGGCCAGGTCCATCAGGAACTTCACCGAGCTGACGCCCTGGTCGCGGGTGTACTCGAAATGTGGAATGCCACCCACCACATCCGCGCCCATGCGGATGGCTTCTTCCATCAATTCGCGGCCATTGTGGTAGGACTCGATGCCTTCCTGGGGAAAGGCGACGATTTGCAGGTCGACCAGGTGCCGGCTCTCCTCGCGCACTTCGAGCATCGCCTTGAGCGCGGTCAGTTGCGGGTCGGTGACGTCGACGTGGGTGCGCACATGCTGGATGCCGTGGGCGGCGAGGGTCTGGATGGTTTTCTTCGCCCGGGCCTTGGTGTCTTCGTGGGTGATGGTCGCCTTGCGTTCGCCCCAGCACTCGATGCCTTCGAACAGCGTGCCGCTCATGTTCCAGCGCGGCTCGCCGGCGGTCAGGGTGGCGTCGAGGTGGATGTGCGGCTCGACAAAGGGTGGCACCACCAGATTGCCGCCGGCATCCAGATCGTCAGGGCCCAGGGTCCGGGCTTCGGTCTGGCGGCCGATGCTGCTGATCAGGCCGTTTTCCAGGTTCAACTCATGCAGGCCTTCCTGGTTGCGCAGACGGGCATTGATGATGTGCATCGGGCGAGTCCTTTTCGTGAATCGTGTAGGCAATATCCTTACGTTAGCTCGCCTGTGGCGAATCCCGCCAGTTCAAAATGTGGGAGCGAGCCTGCTCGCGAAGGCGGAGTGTCAGTCACCTTGGTGCTGAATGTGCCAGAGTCATCGCGAGCAGGCTCGCTCCCACAGGGGATTGGGTTTATTCAGGAAGATTTCTGCAGTGGCAAAAACCGTAGCAGCGCAGCGACTATGGCTTCAGGTGCATCTTCCTGAACCAGATGACCGGCGTTGGGTATCTGATGTCCGTTGAAGTCGAAGACCTGATCCAGTGGCCAGTCAGTCATGGGCTTGTCCTCTTGGCGGGGGGAAGAGGCAAAAAGGATAGGCATAAAAAAACAGCCGATGAAGGCTGTTTTCTTTTTCTCTGACAAAACGCTGTTCCCCTGTGGGAGCGAGCCTGCTCGCGATAGCGGTGGGTCAGGCACATTGATGTTGGATGTGCCGCCGTCATCGCGAGCAGGCTCGCTCCCACAGGTTATTTGTGTTGCCTGGCTTACTCGCCGCGATAGATGCAGCCGCTGGTGCAGGTCTCGTGGATACGGATCGCGCTCAGCTCTGGCAGCAGAGGCTTCATTTCCTGCCAGATAAACTTGGCCAGCACTTCGCTGGTCGGGTTTTCCAGGCCGGGAATGTCGTTCAGGTAGTTGTGGTCCAGGCGCTCGTACAGCGGCTTGAAGATCGCCTTGATTTCCGAGAAGTCGCGGATCCAGCCGGTGTGCGGGTCGAGGTCGCCGCTCAGGTGGATGGCCACTTTGAACGAGTGACCGTGCAGGCGCCCGCACTTGTGGCCGTCCGGTACGTGGGGCAGGCGGTGGGCGGATTCGAAAGTAAATTCCTTGAAGATTTCCACAGTGTTTTCAGCTCTGTTCAGGTGGCGTTCGCCGCAGCGATTCGGGCAGGCGGCGAGTTTACCAGTTTGTCCTGACTAAAGGGTCAGCAAGCGCTCGCCGAGGCGACCGTTGGCGGCCAGTTCGAGGAATTCGTCCCCCAGGCGGCGGCTTTCGTCCATGGTCGTGCGCCAGTATTTCTGCCGGCTCGGGGCGTCGCCCATGAAGCGCTTGAAATCGTTACGGTCCGGCAGTTTGCCGTGGGGCAGGCGCGCCAGGTATTCCTTCGACGGCGCCAGCAACAGCACGTTCTGCAAGCGAGCCGGGCAGGCGCGGCGCCACGGCAGGGTCTTGTCGAACCAGCCGGGGATCACCCGGTCGGTGAAGTGCGGGTAGAGCACGATGTCGTTGCCGCTGTAGGGCAGGTCCAGGTGGTAATCCAGCAGACCGCCGTCGCGGAAGGTCCCGGCGCCGGCGCCGGGCAGGTCGCGCACGCCTTCCATCACCATCGGGATCGAGCCCGAAGCCAGCAGGGCCTGGCGCAAATTGCCGGTATTGAGGGCGACGAAGCGCGACGGGAAGTCAGTCAAGGCATTGACCGGCGGCGCCAGGCGCGGGTCGTGGATGATCAGGCGTTCGAAGTGCCGTGCCAACCGTGCCCGGCCACGCAGGTTGTCGGCGATGACCGATGACAGGCCCAGCCCGAGGCGGCCGCGATGATCGTCGGCCAGCAGACCGTGGCTTTTGACCACCATGATGTTCAGCCGGTAATGGTTGTTGCTGAGGATCGAGGCATCGCGACCGTCGAGCAGGTCATTGAGCATGCGCTGTGAGCTCTGGCTGATCTGCGCCATGGTCACGCCCTTGGCGAAGTGTTGCTCGGTGTACAGTTGCCCGAGACGCTGGATGCCCTCGGCGGCGTCCGGCAGGCAGGCGCTGGCGAAGCGCCAGGAACCCACCGATGCGCCAATCAGCGAGCGTTCCCGCGGTGACGCCGGCAGCCACTCGCCGAACAGCGCCAGGTCCAGACCCTGAATCCCCAGTGCCTTCGGACCGCCGGCCGCGCCAGGCAGGGTGCCGACGTCGGCGGCGTTCAGGCCGTTGGCGCGGATGTGCGCAATGGCGCGCGGACCGGCCTTGAGGGTCAGGGAAGGGAACTTGATGTGGATGGCGGTCATTGCGCTCTCGATGTATGGCCAGCGGACAGATTATGTGGGAGCGAGCCTGCTCGCGAAAGCAGTGTGTCAGTCACCGCTGAGTTGAGTGTACCGCCGCCTTCGCGAGCAGGCTCGCTCCCACAGAGGGGGGGGTGTTGTCGATGATGGCAATTCAGTTTCAATTAAGTTCAGCGGGTTAGGGTGGCTCGCCTGGACCCCGACGCAACGCTGGGATAGCGCATCGCTGGTACCATTGTGGCTTTCGAGAAGCTCACACCACTGGCACTGGGCATGGAATTAGACCCGGTCAGCGGGCAGTGACTCAAGGATCATCAGGATTGGTAATGAAGGTGTTTCTACTCAATCGATGTTGCGCACGCAGGATGGCGCTGCTGCTTCTGGCATTTTGCTCGGCAGTGATGGCCCGCGACCTGGATCAGGATGAAGCCCTGCGCCTGCGTCAACAGGGCGTGATCCTGCCGCTGGAGCAACTGCTGCAGCAGGCGATGGATCGCTACCCCGGCGCGAAACTGCTGGAAGCCGAGCTCGAAGAGAAGCACAACATCTACCTTTATGATGTCGAGTTGCTGACCCCCGAAGGCGTGGTCCGTGAGCTGCACATCGATGCGACTGACGGCCGATTATTGAAAGACGAGGAAGACTGATCCATGCGTTTGCTCCTGGTGGAAGACCATGTGCCCCTGGCCGATGAACTGCTGGCCGGCCTCAATCGCCAAGGGTATGCGGTGGACTGGCTGGCCGACGGTCGCGATGCGGTGTATCAGGGCAGCACCGAGCCTTATGACCTGATCATCCTCGACCTCGGTTTGCCGGGCGTGCCGGGACTTGAGGTGCTGGCACAATGGCGGGCGGCGGGGCTGGCCACGCCGGTGCTGATCCTGACGGCCCGGGACTCCTGGGCCGAACGCATCGAGGGCCTCAAGGCCGGCGCCGACGATTACCTGACCAAGCCATTCCACCCCGAAGAGCTGTTTTTGCGCATCCAGGCGTTGTTGCGCCGCTCCCATGGCCAGGTCAACCAGCCAACGCTCAAGGCCGCCGGGCTGCATCTGGACGAAGGTCGCCAGTGCGTTGTGCGCGACGGTGCCGACATTCAGCTCACCGCAGCGGAGTTTCGCCTGTTGCGTTATTTCATGCTGCACCCCGAGCAGATCCTCTCCAAGGGCCATCTCGCCGAACACCTCTACGACGGTGAAACCGAGCGCGACTCCAATGTGCTGGAAGTCCACGTCAACCACTTGCGCCGCAAGCTCGGCAAAAGCGTGATTGAAACCCGTCGCGGCCAGGGTTACCTGTTCGGCGGGCAAGCCCGGTGAAATCGATTCAGCGCCGCTTGAGCCTGGGCCTGATCAGCGTGATGGTGGTCGTTGGCCTGGTGCTGGCGCAAACCAGCCTGTGGCTGTTCGAAATGGGGTTGCAGCGCTACCTGGAAGCCGGGTTGCGCAATGACAGCGAGAACCTGCTGGCGGCACTGGTGCGCGGGCCGCAAGGCTTGCAACTGGATGAGCGACGCCTGTCACCGGCCTACCAGCGGCCGTTTTCCGGGCATTATTTCCGCATTGATTTCGTCGACGGCCACTGGCGTTCCCGTTCCCTATGGGATCAGGAACTGCCGGTGCTCGATCACCCCGGCCTGCACGGCAACCTGCAACTGGGGCCGGAGGGGCAACAGTTACTGATGCTGCGCACGGACTATCGACGTTCGGGGGTGCCGATCTCCATCAGCGTCGCCGAGGATTACACGCCGATACGCGAAAGCTTCCGGCGCATGCAACAGCTCGGGTTCGGCCTCGGTCTAACCGCGTTGTTGCTGATTCTGCTGCTGCAACGGATTACCGTGCGCCGGGCCTTGCGTCCGCTGGAGCAGGCCCGCGAGCAGATCGCGCAGTTGCAACAGGGCCAGCGCTCGCAACTCGATGATCAGGTGCCGGTGGAGCTGGAGCCACTGGTGGCGCAGATCAACCATCTGCTGGCCCACACCGAGGACAGCCTCAAGCGCTCGCGCAATGCCCTGGGCAACCTCGGCCACGCCTTGAAAACCCCGCTGGCGGTGCTGTTGAGCCTGGCTTCAAGCGAGCAACTCGACGCGCATCCGCAACTGCGCAAGACCCTCAAGGAACAACTGCAACAGGTCGAGCAACGGCTCAATCGGGAACTCAATCGTGCGCGGTTGTCCGGCGATGCCTTACCGGGCGCACTGTTTGATTGCGATGCCGAACTCCCCGGATTGCTGGCCACCCTGAACATGATCCATGGCGAACACCTGGCGCTGAGTTACCGCGCACCCACCGGCCTGCAATTGCCCTGGGATCGTGAGGACTTGCTGGAACTGTTGGGCAATCTGCTGGATAACGCCTGCAAATGGGCGGATGCCGAGGTTCGCCTGACCGTGGCCGAGAATGCAGAGGGCTTTGAACTCAGCGTGGAAGACGACGGCCCGGGCATTCCCGAAAAGCGTCGCGATCAGGTGTTCGGTCGAGGGACGCGGCTGGATGAGCAAACCCATGGGCATGGTTTGGGGCTGGGTATCGTGCGCGACATCGTCGACAGCTGGGGCGGCAAACTGTCGTTGCTCGAAAGCGAGTGGGGCGGGCTGATGGTCGTCATCGAGTTGCCAAAACACACTTGAAGCCACACCAGGAACCCTGTGGGAGCGAGCCTGCTCGCGATGAGGCCATGTCAGTCAACATTAACTGTGGCTGACACACCGCTATCGCGAGCAGGCTCGCTCCTACAGGGACGGCGCCGGTCAGGTGTGATGAATCTCCCGATCCTTGGTTTCCGGCATGAAGAAGATACCCAGCACCGCCGTCATCACCGCGATGACAATCGGATACCACAGCCCGTAGTAGATATCCCCCGTGGCCGCCACCATGGCAAACGCCACCGTCGGCAGGAAGCCACCGAACCAGCCATTGCCGATGTGATAGGGCAGCGACATGGAGGTGTAGCGGATGCGCGCCGGGAACAGTTCCACCAGCCAGGCGGCAATCGGCCCGTAGACCATGGTCACGTAGATCACCAGGATCGTCAGCAGCAGCAACACCATCGGGTAGTTGGTCTTGGCCGGGTCGGCCTTTTCGGGGTAGCCGGCGTCCTTGAGGGCGGTGACCAGGGTGGCGGTAAAGGCGTCGTTTTTGGCCTTGAAGTCGGCGGCCGGCATGCCGGTGCCCTCGAAGCTTTCGATCACTTTTTCGCCAATGCGCACCTGCGCAACGGCGCCCGGCTCGGCGTTCTCGTTCTTGTAGGGGATAGCCTTTTTGGCCAGCACGGTCTTCGCCAGGTCACAGGAACTGGTGAATTTGGCCTTGCCCACCGGGTCGAACTGGAACGAACACTGGGCGGGATTGGCGATGACCGTGACCGGATTCTTCTCCTGCGCAATGAACACGTCGGGGTTACCGTATTGGGTCAAGGCATGGAAGATCGGGAAATAGGTCACGGCCGCAAGGATGCAGCCAGCCATGATGATGCCCTTGCGCCCGATGCGGTCGGACAGGCTGCCGAAAATGACGAAGAACGGCGTACCGATCAGCAGCGAGCCGGCAATCAGCAGGTTGGCGGTCTGTGGGTCGATCTTCAGCGTCTGCAACAGGAAGAACAGCGCATAGAATTGCCCGGTGTACCAGACCACCGCCTGACCGGCGGTACCGCCGAGCAGGGCCATGATCACGATCTTGAGATTGCCCCAACGGGCGAAGGACTCGGTCAACGGTGCCTTGGAGGACTTGCCTTCGGCTTTCATTTTCTGGAACACCGGCGACTCGCTGAGCTGCAGGCGGATGTACACCGAGACGATCAACAACAGGATCGACAGCAGGAACGGAATCCGCCAGCCCCAGGCCTCGAAGGCTTCGGTGCCCAAAGCGGTACGGCAGGCGAGGATCACCAGCAGCGAAAGAAACAGGCCGAGGGTGGCTGTGGTCTGGATCCACGAGGTGAAGAAGCCGCGTTTGCCCTTGGGTGCATGTTCGGCCACGTAGGTCGCGGCGCCGCCGTACTCACCGCCCAGCGCCAGGCCTTGCAACAGGCGCAGGCTGATCAGAATGATCGGCGCGGCCACGCCGATGGTCGCATAGCCGGGCAGCAAACCCACCACGGCCGTGGAAATACCCATGATCACGATGGTGATGAGGAACGTATGCTTGCGCCCGATCATATCGCCCAACCGACCGAACACGATGGCGCCGAAGGGTCGCACGGCGAAGCCGGCGGCGAAGGCGAGCAGGGCGAAGATGAAGGAGGTCGTTTCGTTGACACCGGCGAAGAAGTGCTTGGCGATGATCGCCGCGAGGGAGCCGTACAGGTAGAAGTCATACCATTCGAACACGGTGCCCAGGGACGAGGCGAAGATGACCTTGCGCTCCTCCCGGGTGAGCCCGCGGTTGGGCGTGCTGCCGGTGGCTGTAGTGTCGATTGTTGCCATGAGTATTCTCCGTCTTGCTCTTGTTGTAGGCCGGAGTTCCCACCATCACTAACCGTACCCAGGCCCTGGGGCTGAAGTCATCGGATTACGTGGCTTGCATTCAGGTTGACGCCAGAAAACGCTGTAAGGTTCCATGAAGCATAATCAAGGTCCGGCAGATATCCACTCGCCATTATTTGATTGAGTCGGGCACAGAATCAAATGTGGGAAAAATGTGGGAGCGAGCCTGCTCGCGATGGCGGAGTGTCAATCAACAAAGATGTTGTCTGACCCACCGTTATCGCGAGCAGGCTCGCTCCTACAGGGGACTTGCAAGGCTCAGACGCGGAACTGATCCATCAGGCTCTGCTGCTGGTTCGCCAGGCTGTTGAGCGACTGGCTGACCCGCGCCGATTCATTGGCCTGGCCCGACAGCGACTCGGTCACGTCGCGGATGGTCGCCACGTTGTTGTTGATCTCCTCGGCCACCGCGCTTTGCTCTTCGGCGGCGCTGGCGATCTGCATGTTCATGTCGTTGATCACGGTGACCGCGTCGCCGATCTGGCGCAGCGCCGTCACCGCCTGGCCAACCTGCTCGACACTGCCCTGGGCCTGACGATGGCTGTTGTTCATCGAACCCACCACCTCCTGGGTGCCGGTTTGCAGTTGTTCGATCACCAGACGGGTTTCTTCGACGGATTCCTGGGTACGCCGGGCCAGGTTGCGCACTTCATCGGCCACCACGGCAAACCCGCGTCCCGCTTCACCGGCACGGGCCGCTTCGATCGCGGCGTTGAGGGCCAGCAGGTTGGTCTGCTCGGCAATCGCACGGATCACTTCCAGTACCGTGCCGATCTTCTCGCTGTTGGCGGCCAGGCCTTCGACCTGGATCATGGCCGCGCTCATGTCGGCGGCGAGGTTGTCGATGCTGGCGGTGGTGCGGTCGATCACGGTCAAACCCTGACGGGTCGCCTGATCGGCATCCCGCGCTGCATGGGCCGCTTGCGCGGCGCTGCGGGCGACGTCCTGGGCGGTGGCGCTCATTTCGTGGGAGGCGGTCGCCACCTGGTCCACCTGACGGTACTGCTGTTCCATGCCGGCGCTGGTTTGTGCGGCGATGGCGGACGACTGGTCAGCCGTACTGCGGGCGTCTTGCACCGAGCGTTTCACTTCGGCAATGATCGGTTGCAGCTTGTCGAGGAAACGGTTGAACCAGCCGGCCAGTTGGCCCAGTTCATCCTGCTTGTCGTAGGCCAGTCGGCGGGTCAGGTCACCTTCGCCGCTGGCGATGTCTTCGAGCATGTGCGCCACGCCGAGGATCGGTCGGGTGACGCTGCGGGCCATCAACCACACCAGCACCAGGCCGAGCAGTGCGGCGAGCACGCCCAGGCCGAGTTCGACCAGCGTACCGGCGGTGTTGCTGTCATCGAGTTGCTTTTTCAGGGCTTCGGCGGGGCCGACCAGGACTTTCTCCGGCACGTCGAGCAGCACGCCCCAGGATTTGCCGCCGGGAATCGGCTGGAACGGCGCCAGCAGTTTCAGTTGCTGATGGCTGTGCAGGCTGGCGGTTTTGCTGCCGGCGGCGAGCATGCTCAGCAGTTCGGCACCGCTGGCCTTGTCCACGACGTCCAGGCGCTGGCTGAGTTTGCTGGCGTCCGGGCTGTAGCCGGCGAGCAGGCCGGCCGGGCTGATGATGCTGACGCTGGTCTGGCCGTCATAGAGCTTCTTGCTCGCGCCCAGGCTGACCGCTTGCAGGCTGTTGAGGTTGATGTCCACCGACAGCGAGGCGATGACCTTGCCGTTGACCATCAGCGGGAAAACGATGCTGGTCATCAGCACGTTCTGACCGTCGATCTCATAGAAGTAGGGTTCGATCACGCACGGCTTGAGGGCGGTGCGCGGGCAGGTGAACCAGGCGTTGGCCGCTTCGCCGCTGGGGCCGGTGCTGGTGTCGGCCATGTCCTTTTCCGGCAGCGCCATGGAGGTTACCTTGCCCGGCGTCGGCTGCGACCAGTAGAGGGCGAAACGGCCCTTGTCGTTGCTGCCCAATTCGGCCTGCCCTGCGAACAGTTCGTCCTTGCCGTCCAGCCCATTGGGTTCGAACACCAGGGATAGACCGAGCAGCTCCGGGTTGGCTTGCAGGGCCGACTTGACCTGGCGGGTCAGGTCTTCGCGCAGGTCGAAGGCATCGAGAAAGCGCTTCTCGGCCTGATCACGCAGGAACAGCACCTGCCGGGAGAAGCCGTGGCCGTACTGATAGGCGTCCATGAACTGCTGGCGAATCCCCAGCGCCTGGTTTTCCCCCTGGGACTCGATCCGGACCTGGGCCGCTTCGGTCAGCATCTCCATGCTCGAGGCTTTCACCAACTCGGAGCTGTGCTCCATGCGGTACAGCGAAAGACCCACCAGCAGGGTCACGATGCCCGCCAGGCACAGCCCGGCCAGCAGGGTGATTTTCCATTGAATGGAAAGTTGTCTGAGCGACATGGAGGCGTCCTTATTCGATAAATATCTGAGACTTTGCACTGTAGCGGCCAACAGACAGCATTCTTGAGCCGCAAGCGGCAAGCTTCAGGTAAAAAGCGTAAAAGCTTGTCGCTTGAGGCTTGCAGCTTGAAGCCGCTTCATTCAAAGTGCGCGCCCTCTAATAAAACCCATTCCTTTTATCCGCTGGCGGCTCTCGCAGACTGCCGGCCGGACTCTTTTCGCTTGCCCAGAGGTATGACAATGAATGCAGTAATTGCCGCGGTCGGCATCATGCTGATCCTCAGCCTGTCCCGCGTGCATGTGGTGATCGCCCTGATCGTCGGTGCGCTGGTCGGTGGCTTGACCGGTGGCCTGGGGATCGAGGCGACGCTCAAGGCTTTCAACAGCGGCCTCGGCGGCGGGGCGACGGTGGCGTTGTCCTACGCCTTGCTCGGCGCGTTCGCCGTGGCCATTGCCAAGTCCGGCATGGCTCATGCGCTGGCCGACAAGGCCCTGGCGATGGTCGATCGCCAGCACGCCAATGGCGGTGGCCAGGTCAAGTGGCTACTGATCGGTCTGCTCTGGGTCGTGGCCATTGCCTCGCAGAACATCTTGCCGATCCATATCGCGTTCATTCCGTTGCTCGTGCCGCCGCTTCTTTATGTGCTGACCAAGCTGCAACTGGACCGCCGCCTGATCGCCTGCGTCATGACTTTCGGCCTGATCACGCCCTACATGTTCCTGCCGGTGGGCTTCGGCAACATCTTCCTGAATGAAATCCTGCTGGCCAACGTCGCCCGCAGCGGTGTGGACATCAGCGGCATCAACGTGACCCACGCCATGGGCATCCCGGCCCTGGGCATGGTGGCAGGCCTGCTGATCGCGTTTGTCAGCTACCGCAAGAAGCGTGTCTACGACCTGGCGAAGATCGAACAGGTCGAGCAAGTGGCGGTGCAATACAACCCGTTGAGCCTGGTGGTGGCCGGCGTGGCCATCGCGGCGGCGTTCATCATTCAGTTGCTGCTGGATTCGATGATTATCGGTGCGCTGGCCGGCTTCCTGATTTTCTCGGTGTCGGGCATCGTCAAATGGCGCGACACCGATGACCTGTTCACCGAAGGCATGAAAATGATGGCGATGATCGGCTTCATCATGATCGCCGCCTCCGGGTTTGCCGAAGTGATGAAGGCCACCGGTGAGGTGCAGACGCTGGTCGAGTCGTCGGCGGCGTACATCGATCACAGCAAAGGCATTGGCGCCTTGCTGATGTTGCTGGTGGGGTTGCTGGTGACCATGGGCATCGGCTCGTCGTTCTCCACCGTGCCGATCCTGGCGGCGATTTTCGTGCCGCTGTGCGTGCAACTGGGCTTCAGCCCATTGGCGATCGTGTGCATCGTCGGCACGGCCGGTGCCCTGGGCGACGCCGGTTCACCGGCTTCGGACTCGACCCTGGGCCCGACCTCCGGCCTGAACATCGACGGCCAGCACCATCACATCTGGGACACCGTGGTCCCGACCTTCCTGCACTACAACCTGCCGCTACTGGTGTTTGGCTGGGTAGCGGCGATGGTCCTGTAACCCCGATACCCCTGTAGGAGCGAGCCTGCTCGCGATGGTGTGTCAGCCGACACCAAGGTAGCTGACACACCTTCGCGAGCAGGCTCGCTCCTACAAGGGATCTTCAGTGCTCCTGATGACTGAATTCAACTTTTGATTTGTCGTGCCGTTAAAGCTTTTAACCACGCTAACAAAATCAAAAGAGTGAACGTCATGCGCATGAGCCTCAAGGCCAAAGTCCTGTCCCTTGCCGTCCTCCCGGTGTTGCTGTTTGCGCTGGTCATCAGCCTGACCACGCTGTTCATTCTGCAGGATCAGGCACGCAAGGAAGTCGAGCAGACCCGCGAGCGCCTGCTCAGTGATGCCAAGGCAACCCTGCAAAGCTACGTGGCCGTGGCCATGACCACGATCAAACCGCTCTACGACGCGGCCGCCCCCGGCGATGAGGCGGCGCGGGCCCAGGTGATCAAGCTGCTGTCGAGCATCACCTATGGCAAGGACGGCTACTTCTTCGGCTACGACTCCAACACCGTGCGCCTGTTCAAGGCCAACAGCCCCGAAGGCGTGGGCCAGAGCTTCAAGGACAACCGCGACCCGAACGGTGTCTACGTCAACCGCGACCTGGTGAAAGTCGCCAAGGATGGTACGCACTACCTGCAATACAGCTCGCCATTGCCCGGCAACACCCAAGTGCTGGTGCCCAAGCTCGGCTACACCGAATACCTGCCCAAGTGGGACATGGCGGTCGGCACCTCGGTCAACCTCGACGGCATTGAAGCACAGGTGGCGGTGGTCGAAGCCAAGGTTCAGGAGCGCATGCAAGGCATGGTGCTGAGCATTGTTGGCGTAGCAGTCGTGGTGCTGCTGGTGATCGCCGCTGCCGGGATGCTGCTGGCCAATACCATTCTGCGTCCGCTGCATCTGATGAAAGCCAACCTCGACGACATCGCGGCAGGCGAGGGCGACCTGACACGCCGCCTGACCATTACCAGCCAGGACGAGCTCGGTGAACTGGCCGGCTCGTTCAACCGTTTCGTCGACAAGATCCATGGCCTGGTGCGGCAGATCACCGAAATGACCTCGCAACTGACCGGACTGGTGAATCAGGTGTCCGACCAGGCCAATCGCTCGGACCAGGCCATGGAGCGTCAGCGCCATGAGACCGATCAGGTGGCCACGGCCATCAACGAAATGTCGGCGGCGGCCCAGGAAGTGGCCAAGAGCGCGCAGAATGCCGCGGTGGCAGCCCAGCAGACCGACGAAGAAGGCCAGGCCGCCAAGCGTGTGGTGGCCGGCAGCATCGAGAAAATTCATGCCCTGGTGGACGACATCCGCAGCAGCGGCGTGTCCCTGGACAGCCTGCAAAAAGACGTGTCGTCGATTGTCAGCGTGCTCGGGGTGATCCGCTCGATTGCCGAGCAGACCAACCTGCTGGCCCTCAACGCGGCCATCGAAGCCGCCCGCGCCGGCGAGGCCGGGCGCGGCTTTGCGGTGGTGGCCGATGAGGTACGGGCGCTGGCCAGCCGCACGCAAATCAGCACCCAGGAAATCCAGGGCATGATCGACCGCTTGCAGGCCGGCACCCAGTCGGCGGTGGAGGCGATGCGCCGCTCCAGCGAGGCCGGCGACGGCACCTCGGCCCAGGCCAATGAGGCGGGGGCTTCGCTGGACACCATGGCTCAGCTGATCGCGACCATCAACTCGATGAACGCACAAATCGCCAGTGCCGCCGAAGAACAGACTGCCGTCGCCGAGGAGATCAACCGCAGCGTGCATCAGATTGCCGTGGCGGTGGATAACGTCGCCGACGAAACCCAGCTTGGCGCGCAGACTTCGCGCAGCCTGGCCGACCTCGGTCAGCGCCTGGGTGGTCTGGTGGGGCAGTTCCGGATCTGACAGAACAGAGACAAAACCTGTGGGAGCGAGCTTGCTCGCGATGACGGCAGCACATTCAGCATTGATGTTGGCTGAGCCACCGCTATCGCGAGCAAGCTCGCTCCCACAGGGTTCACGCCAAATCGATCCGACAGCCGACCGGTTCCGTTGGATGGTAGCTCCTACACTGACAACACGGGTTGTACCTCAACGTCCCCGAAGATCAGTACCCAAGGAGTCAAACCCATGACCGAACGTACTTGCGACTGTCCGAAATGTAACTGCAAGCTCGGTGAACATCCGATCGTGCGTCACGGCAAGCATTACTGCTGTGAAGCCTGTGCCAAGCATCACGAGCACGGCGAGGAGTGCGCATCCCAAGGCTGCAAGTGTGCCCACTGAAAACCACGGCACACGCCAAAGTGGAGCCTAATCCGGCTCCACTTCCAGCCTGAGGCTGTCATCTTCCAGGCGTTCGCTGTGGCGCACGGTGCCCTGCAAGCGCCGGCCTTCGACCCGCAGCACCAGGGTCCTGGCTTGCTCCAGATCTTCCGGCAGTGGCACCGGGACGCGTATGGCGAAGCAGAATGGGGCATTTTCGACCTGTTCCAGCCCGATCCGGCACTCGGCGCTTTTGGTGATGCGGCCGAACAGTGTGTCCAGACCGTAGTCCAGCTGCGCAGGGCTGTTGACGGATGTTGCGCTCATATCCCTTCCCCCGAACCTGATGGTTACCGGATATTAGTTCGTCGGTCGCCACTTGACGTTTTCCACGCCGAATTTTTCAGCCATCGGCTTGCTGGTCTTTTGCACCTTCTCGCGTCCGAAGCGGGGGATTCGCCCCACCCCCGCATCACAGCTCGCCCAATGCCAGGCTTCTGCGTTATCCATTTTGTCCAGGCGGATGATGAATGATTTCGGAGCGCCATGGAGGGTGTACTCGATGACGAATAATTTTGCACTGTTCATAAAGCCCCGGTTCCTCCCTGTTGTACATAGAAGGATCGCGCGCCCTCAGGAAAATTCATTCGGATTGTCGGACGGCGGCGATTGCTGGCGACAAGTTCTACGCCCCGTTACCATTGAGCCTCCCGCACCCCCAATGAACATTGATCATGGCCCTCGCCGCACCGCCTGACCTGAGTGACACCGATGTGCCCGTGCAGCCGCTGGCGCGCACCTATCCGCGCGGGTTGTACATCGAGCCCCATGAGCACGTCTGGGGCCAGTTGCTGTATGCGATGAGCGGGGTGATGTGGGTCGAGACGCCGCACGAGGCGCTGGTGGTGCCGCCGCAGCGGGCGGTGTGGTTGCCGCCCGGCGTACCTCATGGAATTCGTGTGGTGTCCGACCTGCAAATGCGCAACATCTACCTGCGGCCGTCCCTGGCCGCGACCCTGGATGACCGCGTTCAGGTGATCGAGGTCGGCGGCTTGCTGCGCGAACTGATCGTCGGCCTGGTGGAGCAGGGCAACGACGGTGCGCCCGAGTATTACGATGCGCTGGTGGGCCTGGCGCTGCTGGAACTCAAGCGGGCCAGGCGCTCGTTGCTGAAAATCCCGCTGCCGGACGATTCCGACCGGCGATTGATGAATTTGTGTCAGGCGGTCATGGCCGCGCCTTCACTGGATATTCCTTTCGAACAACATGCGGATAACGCCGGAGCCAGCGTGCGCACCCTGGCGCGACTGTTCAAGGACGGCTTGGGCATGGGCTTCGCCGAGTGGCGGCGTCAGGTGCAACTGGCGACGGCGGTGGCCGAGTTGATCCAGGGCGTACCGGTCAGCGCGATTGCCCGGGAGCTGGGCTATTCACCGAGCAGCTTCAGCGACATGTTTCGTCGTGAACTGGGCGTTGCGCCTTCGCAGTTTCCGGCGGCGCAACGCCAGGACTGAGTTCGCCGAGGCCAGGCTTTGGCCGAAATTCAGAAGCACTTGGCCGATGCTCAAAGGCATCGCCTTCTAGACTCAGCGCATACCTCAATTGCCCCCGGAGTCTGCCATGAACTACCTCGTGTCAGTGGCCATCGGTCTGGGTGTCGGTTTGCTCTACGGCGCCCTGGACTTTCGTTCCCCCGCACCCCCGGCCATCGCGCTGGTGGGCCTGCTCGGCATGCTTGCCGGCGAAAAGCTCTGGCCGATGGGGCGGGGGCTGGTGGCTGGCTGGATCTCCTGAACCCTTTCGACTCGATGGATACGCCCATGAAAGCTCTGCAATTCGATAAAACCGGTGATCTCTCGGCCCTGCGCTACGTCGAGGTGCCTACACCTGTGCCAGGCACCGATGAAGTGCTGGTCCAGATCAAGGCCGCCGGCCTCAACCCGAGCGATGTCAAGAACGTGCTGGGGCGTTTTCCCTACACCACCTTGCCGCGGATTCCCGGTCGTGACTTTGCCGGTGTTGTCGTGGCCGGCCCGCAGGCGCTGATCGGTCAGGAGGTCTGGGGCACGGGCAAGGAACTGGGGTTTTTCGCCGACGGTTCACACGCGCAGTTCGTCAAGCTGCCGGCCAACGGCGTGGCGCTCAAACCCACGCATTTGAGCTTCACGCAGGCCGCCAGCCTTGGTGTGCCCTACACCACGGCGTGGGATGCTCTGGAACGCAGCCTGGTGACGGCCGAAACCCGATTGCTGGTCATCGGTGGCGGGGCAGTCGGCAGTGCCGCGCTGGCCTTGGCCAAGGTGCGCGGTGCCCGGGTGCTGGCGGCCGCGCGGCGTCCGGAGCAGGTCAAGGACTTGCAGGATCAGGGTTATCAGACCCTGCAACTGGATAAACCCGAAGACCTCGGGGCTCAGGTCAACGCCGTCTATGCCGGCGGCGCCGACGTGATTTTCGACACCACCGGTTTCTGGCTGCCGGCCTCGGTACCCGCTCTGGCCGCGTTCGGCCGCATCGCGATCATCGCGGCGCCTCTGGACGGTCACGTGCACTTGCCGTCGCTGGCGTTGTATCGCAAGGGTGGCTCGGTGGTGGGGATCAACTCGTTGCTGTACGGAGTGCAGGCGTGTGCGGCGATGCTCGACCAGTTCGGCCGGTTCTTCGACCAGGACCTGTTGCCGTTGCCCCAGGGTTTGTTCGAGTCGCCACTGGCCGAAGGCCTTGAGCGTTATGCCGAGGTGAATCAGGGCAGTGGCGACAAGGTGATTCTGCTGCCCTGACCCAACCCCTGTAGGAGCGAGCCTGAACTGGTCAAGTAATCCCGGACACCGGTTACGGTGTTTATGCCGCTTTTTGCTCCATGGCTATTGGCGACAGATAGTTGTTGTAGCTGTGGAGCCTGGTGCGGTTGTAGTACATGAAGAAGCGCACCATATCGGTTTTTGCTTCCTCGATCTTGCTGTAACCACTGCGAGGCACCCATTCTGATTTCAGCGTGCCGAAAAACCGCTCTGTTGGAGCGTTGTCCCAGCACTGCCCGCGATGACTCATGCTTTGCAATATGTCACGACGCTTCAGTTCTTCTTGAAACTTGCGGCTGGTGTACTGACAGCCCTGATCCGAATGGAACATCAGTCCCGGAGGACACGTTCGAACCTCTGCTGCCATGCGTAGCGCCTTGCTGACCAAGTGGGCGTCATTGACCAGCGAAAACGCCCAGCCAATGACGCGGCGAGCAAACAAGTCGATCACGATGGCCAGATGAACCCAGCGTTTGCCCACCATCAAGCTGGTAACGTCGCCACACCAAACCTGATCGACTGCAGCCGGCTTGAAATTGCGCTTGAGCCGATTGGGCGCGACAAATGCTTCAACGCCTTTGGATCTGAATGGGTGAGGCTGACGTTGTTTACTGACAATGTTGGCCTCCCTCATCAGCACTCTGACAAGGCCTCTTCCGATCGCGATGTTTTGGGACTTCAGGTTCTTGCTGATCATTCTGGAACCCATGGCTTCCCGGCTTTCGCTGTGCAGTTCAACCACTTTCAGCTTGAGCTCTTCGCGTCTGATCCGCGGTTTGGCTCGCCGCTGAAGCCACTCATAAAAGCTGCTGCGCTTCACCTCGAAAACACGACACACAATGGCAGTCGGGAATGACTCTCTTAGTTCCGCAATCATCGAAAACGATCGGGATCCGACATCAAGAGAGCGGTAGCCTTTTTTAAGATCTCGGCTTCCATCTCCATGCGCTTGATCTTGGCCTTTAGTTCCTGGATCTGCCGTTGATCTTCGGTAATCGCCTTGGTGCCCTTGACGGGCTGTCCCTCGCGTTCCTTGCGAACCTGATCGACCCAGCGCCGTAAAGCGGTGGGCCCGATGTCCAGCGATGCACACACGTCTGGAACCGGGCAGTTATCATCAAGCACCATGCTGGCAGCATGCAGCTTGAATTCGCGGGTATAGACCTTTCTTTCGTTCATGGAACCTCCAAGTTGGCGAAATCATATCGCCCTTAAGAGGTGTCCGGAATTATTAGGCCAGTTCAGCCTGCTCGCGAAGGCGTAGTGAGATTCAATATCCATGTCGACTGACATGGCCTCTTCGCGAGCAAGCCCGCTCCCACAAAGTCCGTGGCTGTGCAACACCTTGCGCATGCCTCGCTCTGCTAGAATCGGCCCCATTGACCCAATGAGGTACCCCTATGAGCGAGCCGATTCGCCTGACCCAATACAGCCACGGCGCCGGTTGCGGTTGCAAGATTTCCCCTCAGGTGCTGGAAGTGATCCTGGCCGGCAGCGGGGCGCAGAACCTCGACCCGAAGCTTTGGGTCGGCAATGCCTCGCGCGATGATGCGGCGGTGTATGCCATTGACGAGGAACGCGGCGTGGTCTCGACCACCGACTTTTTCATGCCGATCGTCGACGATCCCTTCGATTTCGGCCGAATTGCCGCCACCAATGCCATCAGCGACATCTATGCGATGGGCGGCGATCCCTTGATGGCGATAGCGATTCTGGGCTGGCCGGTGAACGTGCTGGCGCCGGAAGTTGCCCGGGAAGTGATACGCGGCGGCCGCGCGGTGTGTGACGCGGCGGGTATCCCGCTGGCAGGCGGGCACTCCATCGACGCGCCGGAACCGATCTTTGGCCTGGCTGTGACCGGTCTGGTGGAAAAGCGCCACATGAAACGCAACGACACCGCCACGGCCGGTTGCCTGCTATACCTCACCAAGCCCCTGGGGATCGGCATCCTTACGACCGCCGAGAAAAAGGGCAAATTGCGCAACGCCGACATCGGCCTGACCCGGGACTGGATGTGCACCCTGAACAAACCCGGCAGCCGTTTCGGCAAGCTCGACGGCGTGACCGCGATGACCGATGTCACCGGTTTCGGCTTGCTCGGGCACCTGGTGGAAATGGCCGACGGCAGCCAGCTCACGGCGCGCATTGAATATGAACGCGTACCGCGCCTGCCGGGGGTGGAGTATTACCTGGAACAGGGCTGCGTACCGGGCGGGACTTTGCGCAATTTCGACAGCTACGCCAGCAAGCTCGGACGCCTTCAGGAACTGCACAAACGCGTGCTCTGCGATCCGCAGACCAGCGGTGGCCTGCTGATTGCCGTGACGCCGCAAGGCAACGAGCAATTCCTCTCAGTGGCCGCCGAACTGGGCCTGAGCCTGGAACCGATCGGTGAACTGGTCGAGCGACAGAGCAACGCGGTCGAGGTGTATTGATGTTCGTCGACTGCACTGATTACCGCGATATCTTCCTCAACGATCGGCCCATGATGGACGCCCGCGCGCCGGTCGAATTCAACAAGGGCGCGTTTCCCGGCGTGATCAACCTGCCGTTGATGAATGACCATGAACGCCAGCGGGTCGGCACCTGCTACAAGCAGCACGGCCAACAAGCGGCCATCGTGCTGGGGCATCAACTGGTGTCGGGGGCGGTCAAGGCCGAACGCATCCAGGCCTGGGCCGATTTTGCCCGGGCGCATCCGGATGGCTTGCTGTATTGCTTTCGCGGCGGCCTGCGCTCGCAGATAGTCCAGCAATGGCTCAAGGACGAGGCCGGTATCGACTATCCACGGGTGGGCGGCGGCTACAAGGCCATGCGCACCTTCCTGCTGGACACCCTCGATCAAGCCGTGACCCAGTGTGATTTCGTCCTGCTGGGCGGCATGACCGGCACCGGCAAGACCGAGGTGCTCACGCAACTGGGCAACGCCGTGGACCTTGAAGGCCATGCCAACCATCGCGGCTCCAGTTTCGGCAAGCGCGCAACGGGCCAACCCTCGAATATCGACTTCGAAAACCGCTTGGCCATCGACGTGCTGAAAAAACGCGCCCGGGGCATCGAGCAGTTCGTACTGGAAGACGAAAGCCGTGCGGTGGGCAGTTGTGCGCTGCCGTTGCCACTGTACCAGGGCATGCAGCAGTTCCCGATGGTCTGGCTGGAAGACAGCCTGGAAGGTCGGGTCGAGCGGATCCTGCGCGATTACGTGGTGGATCTGTGCGCCGAATTCATCGACGTGCATGGCGAGGAGGGCTTTGCGTTGTTTTCCGAACGCTTGCTGGCGAGCCTGAACAATGTGCAGAAACGCCTGGGTGGCGAACGTCATCGTCGCATGCTGGTTTTGATGGAGGATGCGTTGGCGGAGCAGGCCCGCAGTGGCGCGGTGGATCTGCACCGGGGCTGGATCGAAGGGTTGCTGCGCGAGTATTACGACCCGATGTACGCGTTTCAGCGGGAGAAGAAAGACGCGCGGATCGAGTTTGCCGGGGAGCGGGGGGCGGTTCTCGAGTATCTGCGCGAGCGGGGCAGACAGAAAGGTTGAGGGTGTTTTTGCCGGCCCCATCGCGAGCAGGCTCGCTCCCACATTTAATCAGCGGCGGTCACAAAAATTGTGTTCGCTGAAGATCGAATGTGGGAGCGAGCCTGCTCGCGATGGCGCCCGTTCAGACAAAGCAAAACCTCAGGTCGGGCAAGTTTCAGCGCCATTATCCAGACCCTGTTTGTACACATGGCTCTGCAAACTGGCCTTGCCGTTATGCCAGGTCAGGGTCAACACATACAGCGAGTCATAGTCGCTGGACTCCCAGTCATCGGTGATGGTCGTTTTCTTGCCGGTAGCGTCGCCGGCCACCTTGTTGATCAGCTCCGGCAGGTAACCGTGGGACCAGGCGGTGTAGATGATCGAGTTGTGGTACTTGTCGTGCAGCAACTCATCGGCCAGGTCACTGGTGTCATTGGCGGAAAAATTGATGTTCACCGGCAGGCCCAGCTTGATGGCGCTGGGGCTGATGGTCATCAGGGGGCGGATGTAGCTGTAGGAATTGTCGAGCTCGCCTTCCTCGACGTTACGGGTCGGGTTCGCCGCGAACACATAGTTGGCCTTGCCGAACTTTTCCGGCAGCAGCGTGGCCAGGTCGATGGCGCGGTTCAGTCCCTGGCAATTGAGCTGGCCCAGGCCACCGTCGGGTTTTTCCCCGTGGCGCAGGAAGACCAGCGTCTGGGTGCCATCCATCGGTTGGGCGCGACTCAGACCGGATTCCAGCGACAGGAACAACGCGCTGACCACCAGCAAGGCGGGCAACAGCAGGTAAGCTCGATGTCTGAAACGTTGGGCAAAATTGAACAGGTTCATGAGTAAAGGGTCTTCAGCGTAATTCAGTTAAGGCTGACAAACCTTTCCACCACGATTGTCCTGCGTCGGGTGTTTTCCATGTCATTGAAGCCGGTCCGTTATCAAAGGGGGTGGTGCTCAGAGTCCCCTGAACCCGTTTGGTTCGATTCCGGCCGAGTGGGCGGCAATGTACCGGTAACCTTCATGGGTTTGCAGCGAAGGTTATCGACAGGATGTTGCACAATTGTGGACACCCTACACTCAATGGCGTTGAAACGGTCGTGATCTCTTTTGATCTCCTCTATCAGCGAGATTGATGGTTTCAAGGGATCGCTGAGCGGATATCTACATTATGATCGTCACTCTCAATGTCTTCGTGGATCCCGCCCATGACCGATTTGTCCGCATTTCCCATCACCCGCAAATGGCCTGCCCAGTATCCGGAGTGGATTCAGCTGTACTCCTTGCCGACCCCCAACGGCGTCAAGGTCTCGATCATGCTCGAAGAGATCGGCCTGCCGTATGAGCCTCACCGGGTAGGCTTCGACACCAACGACCAGATGTCCCGGGAATTTCTTTCCCTCAATCCCAACAACAAGATCCCGGCGATCCTCGACCCCCACGGTCCGGATGACCAGCCGCTGGCGCTATTCGAATCGGGAGCGATTCTGATCTACCTGGCCGACAAGAGCGGGCAACTGCTGGCCCAGGAATCGGCAGCGCGCTACGAAACGATCCAGTGGCTGATGTTCCAGATGGGTGGTATTGGTCCGATGTTCGGCCAGCTCGGGTTTTTCAACAAATTCGCCGGCAAGGACTACGAAGACAAGCGTCCCCGTGACCGCTACGTCGAGGAAAGCAGGCGCCTGCTCAAGGTACTCGACGGCCGGCTGCAAGGGCGTGACTGGATCATGGGCGAGCGCTACACCATCGCCGACATCGCCACCTTCCCGTGGGTGCGCAACCTGATCGGCTTTTATGAGGCTGGCGATCTGGTGGGCATCCAGAACTTCCCTAACGTCACGCGGGTGCTGGAACGCTTCCTGGCGCGGCCGGCGGTGGTGCGCGGGTTGCAGATTCCAAGTCCTGTCGCGAGCTGATACACCGCATAACCTGTGGGAGCGAGCCTGCTCGCGATGGCGTAGTGTCAGGCAGCATTTGTATCGACTGACCCACCGCTTTCGCGAGTAAGCCCGCTCCCACAAGGGGATATGGTGTTCTCAGGGCGCGCCAAAAAACGGCCGGATCCCGTGATCACGGAAGTACCGTTCGATCACTTTCGGGTCCGAACAGGTTTCGGCAATTGCCACATAGGTATCGGGCCGCAACAGATAAAAGCCGTTGCGCCCCAGACCCGCTGCTTCGAACGCCGGTCGCCAGTCGAATACGTGCAGCGGCAGGTGGTGCTCGTGGCACCAGGCGATCATCTCGTCGCTGGTGTCGCCATAGACATGCACCTGCCAGGTCAGGCACTTGAGCGACTCGAAATTATCCCCCTCGCCGTCATGGGCCCAGGGCAGGCGATCACCGCCATGCACATGCCCGGCAACGCCGGTACTCAGCGGCATTCCACGATAATTCAGGGTGATCTGCGACACCGTGCGAAACAGGAACTGGCGGGAGGTTTCGAACGCGGTCATTTTCGGTAACAAGAACGGGGCCAGGCGCGTACGCAGCAAATCGGCAATCGGCCCGTCGGCAGTGACGAACGTGAAGACCCGATCGGTGGTCGCCACCAGTTTGCGCGCAAACGCAATGCGCTCGGTTTCATAGGTGTCGAGCAGCCTGGCCTCGGCACCGCCGCTCAACACGGCCGCCAGTTTCCAGGCCAGGTTGATGGCATCGCCAATCCCGGTGTTCATGCCCTGGCCGCCCGCCGGGCTGTGCACATGGGCGGCATCACCCAGCAAAAACGCCCGCTCTTTGCGGAAGTGATCCGCCACCCGATGGTGCACGCGGTAGGTCGAAAACCAGTTCAGTTGCTCGATCTGCACCTTCATGTGCTCGATGGCCCGGCTGCTGACATCCTCGAAGCGCAGGGTCTCGGCGTGTTCGGCGCGCTCGTCGCGCACCGTGCCGATCAAGCGCGCGCGACCCGTGTCTGCCAGCGGGAACACGGCGAGGAAGTCCGCCTCGTCGAGATCCACATGCAGTTCGCCGTTGAATGTCGGGCCGCTGGCCTGCACGTCGGCGACGTAGAAAATCTGTTGGTAAGTCCCGCCGGGAAACCCGGTATCCAGGGTCTTGCGCACTATCGACCGGGCACCGTCGCATCCGGCCAGATAACAGGCCTGGCAGATTTCCTGCTGGCCGTCGGGCAGCTGCAGCGTGGCCGTGATGCCGTCTGCGGTTTGCTCGAAGCCTGCCAGTTCAGTGTTGCGTTCCACCGTAATGCCGAAGGCTTGCAGGTGCTCGATCAGCAGCCGTTCGTGTTCGTCCTGCGGGAATATCTCGAGAAACGAGTAAGGTGTCAGGCCCTCGCCGATCCGGGACAGAGGCAGGCGTGCCACGGGCTCACCCTTGACCCAGAAGTTGCCGGCCTTTACTTGATGGCCGTGTTGCACCACAGCCTCGTCCAGTCCGAGTTGGCGATACAACTCCAGCGTCCGTGCCTGGACGGCCAGCGCCCGGGACGTGGTGCCGGGGGCCGAGGTTTTGTCGACGATCCGCACGCGCACCCCCAGTTTGCTTAGCCACAACGCCAGGACCAGCCCGGTCGGGCCGGCGCCGATGATCAACACGTCGCTGCGGTGCATGACCTGTCCTCCTCGCTGTGTGAGTCAAGTATGGTCCAGTCGGGGAGGGCGGCAACCGTCGGACTGCCACGGACGTAGCCGCTGACCTGCCATTGGTCGTATGGTTGGCCCGGACAAACGGATTAGATGGAACGACATGCAAATCAGATTGATCACAAGCGTTGCCGTATTGCTGATATTGGCCGGTTGCGGCAGCCAACGGACCCAGGAACCGGCGGCGCGCAGCCCGGCCGAAGTGAAGGCCGAGATTGTTCGTTTGCTGCCGGCCAAGGCCGCCGATCCCCAGGGTTGGGCCACGGATATCCAGGTGGCGTTTACCGCGCAAGACATCTCGCCGACCACGCAAAACCTGTGCTCGGTGCTGGCGGTGACTGAACAGGAGTCGACCTTTCAGGTCGATCCGAACGTACCGGGCCTTGGCAAGATCGCCCGTGACGAGATCGACCGCCGTGCCGCCAAGGCACATATTCCCCGCCTGCTGGTGAGCGGTGCGTTAATGCTCGATTCGCCCAATGGCAAAAGCTACAGCAACCGCCTGAATGCCGCGCGCAGTGAAAAGGAACTGAGCGCTGTTTTTGACGACTTCATCGGCATGGTGCCGATGGGCAAGAAGCTGTTCGGCGGCTTCAACCCGGTGCATACCGGCGGGCCGATGCAGGTCAGCATTGATTTTGCCGAACAGCAGGCCAAGGGCTATCCGTATCCGGTGAAAGGCTCGATTCGTCATGAAGTGTTCACCCGGCGCGGCGGCATGTATTTCGGCATCGCGCATCTGCTCGGGTATCCGGTCAGTTACCCACAGCCGTTGTACCGCTTTGCGGACTTCAACGCGGGTTGGTACGCCAGCCGTAACGCTGCATTCCAGAACGCGGTGAGCCGGGCTTCCGGTATCCCGTTGGCGCTGGATGGCGACCTGGTGCGCTACGGTTCGATCATGCCCGGCACCACGGAACTGGCCGTGCGTACCCTTGGCAAGCAACTGGACATGCGCAATCCGACGATCCGCGACCAACTGGAAGAGGGGAACACCCTGGCGTTCGAAGACAGTAAACTCTATCGGCGGGTTTTCGAACTGGCCGAACGGGCCGAGGGCCGGCCGTTACCCCGTGAAGTGTTGCCGGGGATCGTGCTGCAAAGCCCGAAAATCACCCGCAAACTCACCACCGCCTGGTTCGCCAAGCGAGTCGATGAACGCTACCAGCGCTGCATGGCGCGGGCGGGGAAGTAATCGCGGCGCAAAAAAGCATAAAAAACCCGGCGGGTAAGGCCTAATGCTGTTCAGTTAAGGAAGTTGTAGGAGCGAGCTTGCTCGCGATGGACTCAAGAACGCCGCGTTTAGCCAGTAAATACGCGTTATCGTTAACGACCATCGCGAGCAAGCTCGCTCCTACAGAGGACCACATTCGCTTAAGTGAACAGCATTAGGCGGGTAAGGCCGGGTTTTCATTGAGTCCCGCGGTCAAGCACTGCATTCAGACAGCGCGGCTTTCGATCAGACGGTCCGAGCCACCTTCGGCAACGCGGTTTTGCAGCAGTTTGTCGGAACCGCCTTCAGCGACGCGGTTTTGCAGCAGTTTGTCGGAACCGCCTTCGGCAACGCGGTTTTGCAGGAGCTTGTCGGAACCGCCTTCGGCAACACGTTTTTCCAGCAGGCGATCCGAACCACCTTCGGCCACGCGATTCTCGATCAGGCGATCGGAGCCACCCTCGGCCACACGGCTTTCAATCAGACGATCCGAGCCGCCTTCAGCGACCACAGGTTGAGCAGAGTTTGCGGCGAAAGCGTTAACGGCGAAAACCGAGAAAGCGATGCTGAGGAGGGTTTGGCGTTTCATGATGGTGTGCTCCGGGGTGCTTATGGGTTGGTATGGAGCAGATGTTACGCCGGGGATTTTTTAAGAGAACTTCATTGAGGTGATGGTGAACATCGACGGCAATGATAGGACCGACGCCACTCCTCTTGTGAGCGTGATGGTGCGGTCGTCGGATGGCTACGGTGTGGTCGGCGGCGGCTTCTACACTGGATAGCTGGCGCGTTCCTCTGCCGCGACGGTCGATGTGGCCCGGCAGAGATCGAGGTATGCAAGGAGACGTTTATGTACCAGCTCTACGGCCATCAGAACTCCGGGGCGGCGGCCATCGAGGCTGCTCTTGAACTCTGTGATGTCGCTTATCGCTTCATCGATGTCGAGACGTCCGCGGAGGCGGCCCAGACGCTGGAAAAACTCAACCCGCTCAAACAGATTCCGACCTTGCAGCTACCCGATGGCGCTGTCCTGACCGAGAGCGCGGCGATCCTGATCCACCTCGGGTTGACCTTTCCCGCATCGGGATTGTTGCCGCAGGATCCGGCCGAGCGAGGCCAGGCCATTCGCGGCATGGCCTACATCGTCAGCAATTGCTATGCGGCCATCGGCATCATCGATTACCCCGAACGCTGGCTGGCCGAGGCGGATGAGTCGTCCAGGCAGAACCTCATGGAGGGCGCCCGCCGGCGCCTGCACTGGAGTTGGGAGGTGTTTGCCGATCAGTTTTCGGGCGAGTTGTACCTGGGCAGTGAGAAGCCAGGGGCCCTGGATGTGCTGGCGGCGGTGATCTCGCGATGGGCGGGCAGCCGGGAACATTTGCGCAACGCCCGGCCTGGTTTTTTCGCCTGGCTGGAACGCATCGACCGCCACCCGGCACTGGCACCGGTGTTCGCCCGGCATTGGCCGGCCTGACCCCCCCCTGTAGGAGCGAGCCTGCTCGCGATGGCGGCTTATCATTCAACATCTAAGTGACTGACATACCGCCATCGCGAGCAGGCTCGCTCCTACAGGGGGGCGGCGTGTGCGGATTCACTCCCCGCGAATGTACTGCTCCAACTGCTTGATCAGCTCCGCCTGTTCGGCAATGGCTTCCTTGACCAGGTCACCGATCGACAGCAGGCCGATCAATTTGCCACCTTCGACCACCGGCAAGTGACGCAGGCGTTTGTCGGACATGATGCCCAGGCAGGTATCCACGGTTTGATGGGTGTCGACGGTAATCACCGGTGACACCATGATGTCGCGCACCGGCGTGCCCACCGAAGAGCGGCCGTGCAGCACCAGTTTTCGCGCGTAGTCCCGTTCGCTGATAATGCCCAGCACTTCATCATTATCCACCACCAGCAAGGCCCCGACGTTTTTCTCGGCCATCTTCATCAGTGCTTCGAGCACCATGTGGTCGGGTTTGATCTGGTGCACTTCCTGATTCTTCTGATCTTTGAGCTTGAGCAGTTGGGCGACGGTTTTCATGGTGGTTACTCGGGTGTTGTCGTTGTTCTTGAAGAATCGTAGACGCGAGCGTTCTGGGCAAGGGCGAATGCGGCAGATAACACGCAAAAAACGTCATTCGGCGGTTTTTTTCGGCAAACCCCTCATTTAAGGCCAACGAACCACCTGTGTGCGGTGTCTGCCTGATAGACCGGCGACGAACGCGCTATCGCCACCGATGGCGGGTAGAATCACCCTCTGAATCAGTTTCGAGGTTTGCAGTGGTGGATCTACAGCAGGGCTTCGTCCTGACCCGGCATTGGCGCGACACCCCGGTCGGTACGGAAGTCGAGTTCTGGCTGGCGACCGACAGCGGTCCCCGGCGTCTGCGCTTGCCTCATCAACCATCGGTGGCGTTCATCCCCGCTGCGCAGCGTCAGCCCGCAGAAAGCGTTTTGCATGGCGAGAAGAACGTCGAGCTCAGGCCTCTGGCCCTGCAGGACTTCGAACATCGCCCGGTCCTCGGACTTTACTGTCAGCAACATGGCCAGTTGATGCGCCTGGAAACCGCGCTGCGCCGGGCCGGTGTCGAGGTGTTCGAAGCCGACGTGCGCCCGCCGGAACGCTACATGATGGAACGCTTCATCACCGCGCCGGTGCGTTTCAGTGGCACGCCGAATGCCGAGGGCCTGCTGCTCGACGCCCAGATGAAACCGGATGCCGATTACCGGCCGAGCCTGAAACTCGTATCCCTGGACATCGAGACCACCGCCCAGGGCGAGTTGTATTCCATCGCCCTGGAAGGCTGCGGCGAGCGTCAGGTGTACATGCTCGGTCCACCCAATGGCGACGCCAGCCAGGTGGATTTCCAGCTCGAATACTGCGATTCGAGAACCCTGCTGCTGAAAAAGCTCAACGACTGGTTTGCCCGGTTCGACCCGGACGCGATCATCGGCTGGAACGTCGTGCAGTTCGACTTGCGGGTGCTCCACGAACACGCCCGACGCCTGGCGGTGCCGTTGAAACTGGGGCGTGGCGGCGAGGAAATGCAGTGGCGTGAACACGGCAACGGCAACCACTACTTCGCTTCAGCCGCTGGTCGCTTGATCATCGACGGTATCGAGGCCCTGCGTTCGGCGACCTGGAGTTTCCCCTCGTTCAGCCTGGAAAACGTCGCACAAACCTTGCTCGGCGAGGGCAAGTCCATCGACAACCCGTACCAGCGCATGGACGAAATCAATCGCATGTTCGCCGAGGACAAACCGGCGCTGGCCAAATACAACCTCAAGGACTGCGAATTGGTTACGCGGATTTTTGCCAGGACCGAGTTGCTCACCTTCCTGCTGGAGCGGGCCAGCGTCACCGGTTTGCCGGCCGATCGCATGGGCGGTTCGGTGGCCGCGTTCACGCACCTGTACATGCCGCTGATGCACCGTCAGGGTTTCGTTGCGCCGAACCTCGGTGGCAAGCCACCCGAAGCCAGCCCCGGCGGTTTTGTCATGGATTCGCAGCCGGGGCTGTACGAGTCGGTGCTGGTGCTCGACTACAAAAGCCTCTATCCGTCGATCATCCGCACCTTCCTGATTGACCCCGTGGGGTTGATTGAAGGGCTCAAGCACCCGGACGACAGCGAGTCGGTGCCGGGTTTTCGTGGCGCGCGCTTTTCCCGCACCCGACATTGCCTGCCATCCATCGTCGCCCGGGTGGCCGAAGGCCGGGAAACCGCCAAGCGCGAACACAACGCGCCGCTGTCCCAGGCGCTGAAAATCATCATGAACGCCTTCTACGGCGTACTCGGCTCCAGCGGTTGTCGCTTCTTCGACACGCGCCTGGCGTCATCCATCACCTTGCGCGGGCACGAAATCATGCTGCGCACCCGCCAGTTGATCGAAGCCCAGGGCCATGCGGTGATTTACGGCGACACCGACTCGACGTTCGTCTGGCTGCGTCGCGCCCATGGCCAGCAGGAGGCGGCGCAGATCGGCCACGCGCTGGTGGCGCACGTCAATCAGTGGTGGCGCGAGCACGTGCAGCAGGAATACGGCCTGCAGAGCGTTCTCGAATTGCAGTTCGAGACCCACTACAAGCGTTTTTTGATGCCGACCATTCGCGGCGCCGAGGAAGGCAGCAAGAAGCGCTACGCCGGGCTGGTCACCCGGGAGGATGGCAGCGACGAAATGGTCTACAAAGGCCTGGAAACCGTGCGCACCGACTGGTCGCTGCTGGCTCGGCAATTCCAGCAGGAGCTGTATTCGCGGATCTTCCTGCGCAAGCCCTACCAGGATTATGTGCGTGACTACGTGCGCAAGACCCTGGCCGGTGAATTCGATGACCGGCTGATCTACCGCAAACGCCTGCGCCGCACCCTCGATGACTATCAGCGTAACGTGCCGCCCCATGTGCGCGCGGCACGCCTGGCCGACGAGTACAACGACCGCCAGGGCCGCCCGCGGCAATACCAGAACGGCGGCTGGATCAGCTACGTGATCACCGTCGCCGGCCCTGAACCGCTGGAAGTGCGCAGCGCGCCCATCGATTACGACCACTACATCACTAAACAGCTGCAACCGGTGGCGGACGCCATACTGCCGTTTGTCGACGACGACTTCTCAACCCTGGTTGGGGGGCAACTGGGCCTGTTTTGAGTCCATCAGCGACAAGGTCCAGTCATCCAGGATGCCATGGAAGTACTGATTCAAGGCTTGCTGGAAAAGGCTGTCGGCATCGGTGACCTGGGCAAACAGGGTCATCGAGGAATGAAACTTCAAGTCGTCGGGATGGCCGAAAATCCCGGCCACCGAACGCTCCCGGATGTTCAGTACTTCCTGGGTGCAGGTGCGTAGCCGGGCGCCCAGCAACGGATGCTCAAGGTAGGCCAGAGCTTCCTCCCGCGATCGGATGGCAAAGCGGCGCGACATCTCGCTGCCGCCGAGCCCGGCAAACTGGGGAAAAATGAACCACATCCAGTGACTGCGCTTGTGCCCGTTGTTCAGCTCGGTTTGAACCCGGTCGAACACCGGGTCTTGAGCATCGAGAAAACGTTGCAGATTGAACGGGTCCTGGTGGTCGGTGCTTCTCATGGTGAAGCTCTCTGACTGACTGCGGTGGTTCAGACCATGGCCAGCCGCTGTTTGCGTTGTGGCGCGTGAAACGCTTGGTCCAGCGCCTCCAGATCCCCGGCTTCAAGCTGCAATCGGGCAGCTTGGGCATTGAGCCGCACATGCTCGGAGCGGACCGCTTTGGGGATGGCGATCACGCCGTCCTTACGCAGGATCCATGCCAGTGCCACTTGTGCAGGCGTCGCGTCGTGTCGGGCGGCCACCTGTTTGAGGGTGGCATTGGCGAGCAATTTTCCGCCCTGGTCGATCGGGCAGTAAGCCATGACCGGCAACCGCTGTTGCTGGCTCCAGGGCAGTAAATCAAATTCTATGCCCCGTTGTGCCAGGTTGTAGAGCACCTGATTGGTGGCGCAGGCCGGGGCGTCCAGTTCCAGCAAGTCGTCAAGGTCGAAATTGGACACGCCCCAACGCCCGATCTTGCCGTCTTCGCGCAGGCGTTCGAAGGCTTCAACGGTTTCTTCCAGCGGATACTGGCCGCGCCAATGCAGCAGATACAGATCGATGTAATCGGTGCCAAGCCGGCGCAGGCTTCGCTCGCAAGCCAGGGGAATGCCCTGGCGACTGGCGTTGTGCGGGTACACCTTGCTGACCAGAAAGACGCTGTCGCGCTGGCCGGCAATGGCATCGCGGACCACTTTCTCGGCACCGCCTTCGGCGTACATTTCCGCGGTGTCGATCAGGGTCATGCCCAGTTCGATACCCAGGCGCAGTGCAGCGACTTCTTGCGTGTGCCGTGAACGGTCTTCGCCCATCTGCCAGGTCCCCTGGCCGATGACCGGGACCCTGGTGCCAGCCAGTTCAAGCGTGCGCATGCAAACCTCCTTTATGAATGCCGATGACTATTTCTGTGGGCAGCAGAATAGTCCATCGGTTCCGCCGCGGGCTGTGATCTCTTGAGCTGCACCTTGCCGGTGATCGATTGCTCTGTGCCGATACTGCACTTTTTCGAAATGTCCGGCTCTATCCATGGCAGCCTGCGGCGATCCCCACCGCCGGCCCATGCCCAAGTCCAAGAACCCATGGCTCGAGTTTCACCCGCGATCACTACTAAAATCCGCCGTCATTGCCTGCTGCTGGCAGGTCTGTCGATATTCTTCGTCACCGGTTGCAGCCAGCAGCAGGGCGGCGACATCATCGACCAGATGCGCGAAGGCAAACCCCAGGAGTTCCTGCAGACCAGCGTCGACCGCATGGCCACCCTGACCATGCGCGACAACCTCGACAGCCTTTACCTGTTGATGAGCAAGCTCTACCTGCGTAACCCCGATGAACTGAAAAAATCCGGGTTCCTCGATGCCCGCACCGCCGGCAAGCAAGTGCGCATGGCCATCGAGTTGCAGCAGCCCTTACCGACCCTGGGCGGCAAAAAGGACCTTGCGGCCCTGCGTTTTGCCATGAGCCCGGAGTTTCTGGGCGATCGGGTCGGCGCGTTCATCTATGCCGTCGGCAGCATGCTGGTGACCGCCCATGGCAATCGCCTCGAGTTCTACATGACCGATACGATCAACCCGGTATTCGTCAGCAATGCCGCGCGCAACATCGAGATCGCCACCTGGATCCTCAGCCAGCGACAGAACAAAGAGGGCCAGCCCTTGCTGTTCTCCAATGAAATCTCGGAGGAGGGCAGCAACCTGAGCTTTGCCGTCGAGTTCGGCAAGATCGTCGCCCGGCTGGACCTGCTGACCCAGATGCTCGACGAACGCTACCGGCGCATCGGCCTGAACTATGCCCAGAGCCTGCTGTTCCTGAATTTCCTGCCGGTGCAGTGAACTCAGCACCGCTCCCACAGGGGGGATTGAGCTCAGGGTATAAAGATAGATCGCATCGATATAGCTGGTTATAAGAAATGCCGTTATGCTGCGGGCCGGATTTCCCCTGCGATCGTTGTGGACGTATTCATGGATTTACTGAACATCGGGTTGGTCGTTGCCGGGCTGGTCGTCGGCTTCATCGTCGGCATGACTGGCGTAGGTGGCGGGTCGCTCATGACCCCGATCCTGCTGTGGTTCGGGATCAACCCGGCGACGGCGGTCGGTACCGACCTGCTGTACGCCGCCATCACCAAGTCCAGCGGCGTACTGGTTCACCGCAAGAACAACAACATCGACTGGGCGATTACCGGCTGGCTGACCTTGGGCAGCGTGCCCGCGGTGGCGTTGACGCTGTGGTTCCTCAGTACACTGCACAGCGCCCCCGAGGCGATGAACGCGATCATCAAGCAGTCCCTCGGGTTTGTGTTGTTCGCCACGGCATTGGCGATCCTGTTCAAGAGGCGCCTGCTCGACTTCGCCCACAAACGTGCGGGCGGCAACTACAACCCCAGCGGATTGCGCTTGAACGTGATGACGGTCATCACCGGGCTGGTCCTTGGCGCCGTGGTCGCGCTGACGTCCATCGGTGCCGGTGCGCTGGGCACCGTGGCACTGTTCATTCTCTATCCGATGCTGCCGACCCGCCGCCTGGTGGGGACTGAAATCGCCCATGCCGTGCCGCTGACCCTGGTCGCGGGCCTTGGCCATGCCAGCATGGGCAACATGGATTGGCACGTCCTGGGTTACTTGCTGGTGGGCTCGTTGCCGGGGATTTACCTGGGCAGCCACCTGACCGGGCGTATCTCCGACGAAGTACTGCGCCCTTGCCTGGCGACCATGCTGTTGATGATCGGCTACAAACTGGCGTTCTGATTCAAGCCGTCACGTAAGCTTCATTCGCGGGTGAATATTTCCAGCAGATGCCCGTCCGGGTCATCGAAATACACCCGCCGTCCTCCCGTCTGATCATTGACCTCCCTCAATCATTGCTCACCGCGCCACGGATCGAGCGGGCTGTCATAAGCCCTCATGATTAGCCCAGTCTGTTGCGCAATGACCGCCCTGACCTAAGCTTGGGGCAAGGCGAGACATATTTGCGGTACGTCACCCGGAACGATCGCCGCAATGCGCAATCATTAGAGCGTGGATATCAAAAGGAGATGCGCATGCTCATCAGGTCACTGACCCTGGCTACTTTGCTGGCGATTGCCGGCACCTCGTTCGCCGCCGATGGCGACTCACCACTGGACATGGACAAGGGCAGGGCCCGGCCACTGATCGTCATCGCTCCGAGCACGGTTGATCCGGCCTGGGTCAGCCTGAAAAAGTCCCTGGATGAGCCGGCCAATCGCAAGGGTTTCACCGACCGCAACATGGTGCTCTACACCGTACTGAACCTGATGGGCCAGCGCGACGGCAAGGACCTGGGGCCGCAGGACACTGCGGCACTGATCCGCTCGCTCAAACTGGGTGCCGGCGCCAAGACCAAGGTGATTCTGGTCGGCAAGGACGGCGAAAAGAAACTTGAACAGTCGGACGCCATCAAGCTGGAGGAGATTTTCAGCGCTGTCGATCAGTTGCCGGCGGCCGAGAAAGAATTTACCGCGACCGTGGCCGCTCCCGTCACTGAAGCGGAACCGGCGGCCAAAGGCGCCAAAGGTACAAAATCCGGAAAACCGGCCAAGCCCGCCAAGCCGCCTGAAATGCCGGATGATTGAACCTCAATCTTGTGGCGATGGAAGGTTTTGCTGTGGGAGCGAGCTCCCACAGATGGATCAGCCACTATTGGGAAAGGGTACTCAGAATCTGATGGGCAATCTTGACCCGTTCTGCATTGGGATAATTCTTGTTGGCCAGCATCACAATGCCAATGTCCTTCGATGGCACGTACGCCACGTATGCCCCAAAGCCACCGGTTGAGCCTGTCTTGTTGATCAGCACGTTCAGCGGCAGCGCTTGTGACGGGTTCAGCCACCGGACTTCATGGGCCTGCATGGCCATCGGCGTGGAGTTGCCCTCCAGCAAACGATCCAGTGTGATCGGGTAGCGATACATCTCCCAACCGAGGCCCTGGGTCATATCGCCAACGGTGTAGTAACCGCTATGGGTCAGGGCGATGGCTTGCTGCAACGGCTTTTCCAGGGACGCCGGTTTCATGTTTGCACCGACATAGCCCAGCAAGTCCGCGGCGCTGGTTTTCACCCCATATGCCTCGGAATCCAGCGCACCCGGAGTGACACGTACCGGTTGGCCATCCTTGTTGTAGCCCTGGGCGTACAGCGCCATCTGATCCTGCGGCACGTGCACATAGGTGTGCTGGAGGCCCAGTTTCGGCAGCAGGGTTTTCTCCATCAGCTCATCAAACGGCTGGCCCATGCTTTGGGCGGCGAGGTAGCCGAACAGGCCGAGACTGGGGTTCGAATACAGTCGGTGGCTGCCGGGGGCGTAGAGCGGTTTCCATTGTTTGTAGTAGCCGAGCATTTTGTCGGCCGAATCAGATTCAGCAGGGAATTGCAGCGGTAGGCCACCGGCGCTGTAAGTGCCCAGTTGCAGCACGCTGATGTGGTCGAACGCACTGCCGCGCAAGGCCGGCAGGACATGACTGGCCTTGTCCGACAGCGACAGCTTGCCCGTGGCCTGGGCGTAGGCGGCGAGGGTGGCGGTGAAGGTTTTACTGACAGAGCCGATTTCGAACAGGGTGTCTTGCGTAACGGGGTTGCCGGTTTCTTTCGAGGCGACGCCATAGTTGAAGTAATGCGCCTGGCCGTTGACGGTGACTGCCACGGCCATTCCGTGAATACCCTCGGCCTGCATCACCGGTTGTACAGCGGCGTTCACCACGGTCTCGATTTGATCCTGTGCCACGCACTGGCCCGCGGCGAATATCGCTATCCAAGCGACGATGGTTTTCAGCCTGTCCATGTTGGTTTCGTCCGTCGTTGATTTAGTTGCGCGCCATTCTAGGGGAAGAAACCCTGTTTTTTAAAACCGACCGCCCACAGGCGGGTCGGGTTTATTGTTACAAGATGCGCATCCGTCGATTCAACGTACCAGGCACGGCCGCTTGTTATCGAACTTCCAGCCGGGAATCAGGAACTGCATCGCCATGCTGTCATCCCGCGCCCCCAGGCCCATGCCTTTGTAGAGTTCATGAGCTTTGGCGACCTGGTCCAAGTCCAGCTCCACCCCCAGCCCCGGTTTCTGTGGCACCTGCACGCAGCCGTCGACGATTTGCAGCGGGGCCTTGGTCAGGCGCTGGCCGTCCTGCCAGATCCAGTGGGTGTCGATGGCGGTGATCTCGCCCGGCGCGGCCGCCGCGACATGGGTGAACATCGCCAGGGAGATGTCGAAGTGGTTGTTGGAGTGCGAGCCCCAGGTCAGGCCCCACTCGTGGCACATCTGCGCCACGCGTACCGAGCCCTGCAGGGTCCAGAAGTGCGGGTCGGCCAGGGGAATGTCGACTGACTGCAACTGGATCGCGTGGCCCATCTCCCGCCAGTCGGTGGCGATCATGTTGGTTGCGGTTTTCAGGCCTGTGGCCCGGCGGAATTCAGCCATGACTTCGCGTCCCGAGTAACCGTTTTCCGCCCCGCACGGGTCTTCGGCATAGGCCAGGACGTGATGCTGATCGCGGCACAGGCGGATGGCTTCTTTCAATGACCAGGCGCCATTCGGGTCGAGGGTGATGCGCGCATCGGGGAAGCGTTCAGCCAGGGCCGTGACGGCTTCGATTTCGGCGTTGCCGCTGAGCACGCCACCCTTGAGTTTGAAGTCCTTGAAGCCATAACGCGCGTGGGCCGCCTCGGCCAGGCGCACCACCGCATCGGCGGTCATGGCTTTCTCGTGCCGCACGCGGAACCAGTCGTTGTCGGCGTCCGGTTCGCTGCGGTAGGCGAGGTCGGTTTCGTTGCGATCACCGACATAGAACAGATAGCCGAGCATCTTCACTTCATCGCGCTGCTGACCTTCGCCGAGCAGGGCGGCCACCGGCACGTCCAGGTGCTGGCCGAGCAAGTCGAGCAATGCGGCTTCCAGGCCGGTAACCGCGTGGATGGTGATGCGCAGGTCGAAGGTCTGCAAACCGCGGCCGCCGGCATCGCGATCGGCGAAGGTCTGGCGTACCTGATTGAGAATCTTCTGATAAGTGCCAATCGGGCTGCCGACCACCAGGCTGCGGGCGTCTTCGAGGGTCTGGCGAATGCGCTCGCCTCCCGGCACTTCGCCAACGCCGGTATGGCCGGCGTTGTCCTTGAGGATCACGATGTTGCGGGTGAAAAACGGGCCGTGGGCGCCGCTCAGGTTGAGTAGCATGCCATCGTGGCCGGCCACCGGAACAATCTGCATGCTGGTGATGATCGGGGCCTTGGCGATTTCTTGTGCAGTCATTTTTTTATCCTTTCAGGCGTGACGTGGCGCAGCTTTGGCCGATTCGACGGCAGGCGCGGATTTGGGTTTGTTGCGGGCGGCAAACACGATGATGGCGGCGATGATCGAGGTCGCGGCCAGGCCGTACAGCCCGCCCTGAATGGAACCGGTGCGTTCTTCCAGCAGGCCGAACGTGGTCGGCGCAACGAAGCCGCCGAGGTTGCCCACCGAGTTGATCAGCGCGATGACACCGGCGGCAATGCGCGCATCCAGATAGGCCTGGGGAATCGGCCAGAACAGCGACGAGGCCGATTTGAAGCCCAGTGCAGCAAAGCAGATGGCGACAAAGGCGAAGACCGGCCCGCCGGTGGTGGACATGAACATCCCGGCCGCGGCGATCAGCAGGGCAGTGGCAACCCAGGCTTGCTGGTGTTTCCACTTGGCCGACAGGGACGCGAAGGCGTACATGCCGACAATCGACAGCAACCACGGGATCGAGTTGAACAGCCCGACCTGGACATCGCTCAGCTCGCCCATCTTCTTGATGATGCTCGGCAGCCAGAAGGTCGCGGCGTAGATGGTCAGCTGGATAAAGAAGTAGATCAGGCAGAACAGGATGATCTGGCGATCCTTGAGCAACTTGCCCAGCGACGGCTTGATCGGCGTGGCGGCCTCCCGGGCCAGTTGTTCGTCGTCGATGGCCTTGACCAGTGCATCCTGCTCTTCGCGGCTCAGCCATTTGGCGTCATGGGGTCTGGAGTCCAGCCAGAACCAGACGAACACGCACAACCCCACCGAAAACATGCCTTCGATGAAGTACATCCATTGCCAGCCGTGCATGCCCAGGCCGCTGATTTGCAGGAGTAGCCCGGACAGCGGGCCGGAGATCAGCGAGGCAATCGCCGAGCCGCTGAGGAAAATCGCAATCGCCTTGCCGCGCTCTACGCCGGGCAACCAGCGGGTGAAGTAGTAGATCACCCCGGGAAAGAACCCGGCTTCGGCCACGCCCAGCAGAAAACGCAGGATGTAGAAGTGGGTTTCGTTCTGGATGAACGCCATGCCCGCGGCGACCAGGCCCCAGGTCAGCATGATCCGCGTCAGCCATATACGCGCGCCGACTTTCTGCAGAAGGATGTTGGAGGGCACCTCGAACAGTGCATAACCGATGAAGAACAGACCGGCACCCAGGCCATAGGCGGCCGCGCCAATGCCCAGGTCGTGTTCCATGTGGGCACGGACAAAACCGATGTTCACGCGATCAATGTAATTGACGATGAACATGATGACGAACAGCGGCAAGACGTGACGTTTGACTTTGGCGATGGCGGACTTCAGCGCTGAATTGGCGTCGTCGTGCATCCCGGAGATGGATGTATTCACTGCGTTTTCTCCCACTCGTTATTTTTATGCGGGGTGAAGCTGGGTGTTGTGTTGTTGATAGACATCATACAACTAGATTTTTTGATCGCGCAACTACGTTCGTCCAACAGAATAGCGCTTTTGCTGGGATTATTTATTCTATTAGTGGTGATTGATGGCCTTTCTGGCTGCTCAATATGGGCGTGTTGTTGAGTGTTGTCATACAAGCTAGACGAGATTTTTCAGGATTCCCGTCCGGCGCGGTGCTACGATTCGATAGCCCTGATTTCGGACACTCCCATGCAAGAAGACCTCGAAGTACCCGCCCGCAAGCGCAGCCACAACCTGGCCCATGACTTGGTGGAGAAACTGACCCAGCGCATCCTGCTCGGCCAGATGTTGCCCGGTGACAAGTTGCCGTCGGAAAACACCATCGTTCAGGAACACGGGGTCAGCCGCACGGTGGTGCGTGAGGCGATCTCGAAGCTGCAAGCCTCGGGGCTGGTGGAAACCCGGCACGGCATTGGCACGTTCGTGATCGAGCGCGCGCCGGAGCAGGGGCTGCGGCTGAATGTCGATACGGCGTTGGGGGTGCGCAGTATTTTGGAGTTGCGCATGGGCCTGGAAACCCAGGCGGCGGCGCTGGCGGCAACGCGCCGCACCGACCTGCAGCTGGCGCAGATGCGTGAAGCGCTGGATGACTATCAAAGCCTGCTGGCCAACAACGACAGCTGTGTCGAAGCGGACCGGCGCTTTCATCTGCTGATCGCCGAAGCCACCGGCAACGTTTGCTTCACCGAAATCATGCAGCACCTGGGCAGTGCCATGATCCCGCGCACCCGGGTCAATGCCGCCGAGCGTGGCGCGGTGGATTTGAGCAAGCTCGGTCAGTTGGCCAACCTGGAGCACGAGGCGATTCTCAACGCCATCAAACGCCAGGATCCGGACGCGGCGAGGGCGGCGATGTGGCTGCACCTGACCAACAGTCGCGACCGGTTTTCGGCCAGTTGATGGTCAGTGATACCGCGTCATCGTTCTTCGCGAGCAGGCTCGCTTCCACATTGGAATGCGTACCCCTGTGGAAGCGAGCCTGCTCGCGATGACGCCAGACGAGTCAGCGCAGAAATCAGATTAAATTCTGGCAACCCGAGCAACGACCGGCTGCCGCTCCAGATTCAACGCCAGCACACTCGCCAACACCACTAACCCGCCGACCACGATCATCGACGTCGGCCGCTCGCCAAGCGCATAAGACGCAATGACCATCGCCGTCGGCGGCGTCAAATACAGGGTCATCGTCGCCCGGCTCAAATCGACATGCGCCAGCACATAGGCCCAGGCCAGGTACGCCAGGGCACTGGGAAATATCCCCAGGGCAATCACTGCAAACTGTACGCGCAGCGGCGCCTGGGCGACTTGATCCGCCAGGCCGGGCAAAAAAACCAGCAACAGCGCTGTCCCGGACCACACCGTGTAACACACCAGCGTCAGCCCGTCGTAACGCCCGGTGTGATGCTTTTGCAGGGCAAAGTAGAGGCTCCAGGACACCGCTGCCAGCAGGATCAACAAGCCGTGGGCGTCGATGCTGCCCAGGCCGTGATCGCCGGCTACGACAACCAGCACGCCAAACAATCCGAGCAGCACACACCCCCAGCGCCACAGGCTCACCTGATCCTTGAACACGAAGCGTGCAATCAATGTGCTGAACAGCGGCGTGGTCTGCGCCAACACGCTCGAAGCACCTGCGCTGACACCCTGCTGTCCGAAGTTGATAGCCACGTGGTGCAGGCTTACCGCGAAGAAACCCAGGCCGAACATCAGCGGCAGATCGCGCAGACTCGGCAGGCGAACGCCCTTGAACATCGCGACCACGGCCATGAATACGGAAGCCAGCAGGAAGCGCAGCAGTGCCAGATGCACGGGGTCGTAGGCCTGTAAGCCGATATGGATGCCGGTCGGGGAATAGCCCCAGCACGCCACGACAAACACCATGGCCAGGATGATTTTCCAGGGTGAAACGGGGGAGGGTGTGAGCGGCGTCATGGTCGTGCACCTGTGGTGGATGCACCGAGTATCGGAAAGCGGATCGTTCGCCACAACTGACTTATAATGCTAGAACCGTTCACTGTGGGTGATGTATGGAACTGGCACAGATTCGCATGTTCAAGACCGTGGCCGATGTCGGCAGCATCGCCCGCGCGGCCGAATTACTGCATTGCGTGCCGTCGAACATCACGGCACGGATCAAGGCCCTGGAGGCCGAACTGGGTGTCGCGCTGTTTCTGCGTGAGGGGCGAGGGCTGCGCATCAGCCCGTCGGGGCAGACTTTTCTGGCCTACGCCTCGAAAATTCTTGCCCTCACCGCCGAGGCCAAGCGTGCGGTCGACCCTTCGGCCGAACCGTCGGGGCCATTGCGCATCGGGGCCATCGAGTCGTCGGCCACCGGGCGATTGCCGCGTTTGCTGGCGAAATTCCACAAGCGTTTCCCACAGGTAGCGCTGGAGTTGAGCACCGGCTCCTGGGGGCAGTTGCTCGATGACACGCTCAATCACAAGCTCGACGGTGCCATCGTGGCGGTGGACGTCGAGCGTGCGCACCTCAAGCGCACGCCGATGTACCGCGAAGAGCTGCTGCTGATCGCCTCGACCTCCCTGGGGCCGCTGCGGGACGTCAGCGATTTGCAGGACCAGACCGTGTTCATGTGGCCCCAGGGCTGTCCATACCGGGCGGCGCTGGAGCATTGGCTGTTGCGACAGGGGCAGGCGCTGCCGATTGTCAGCCTGGCCAGCTATGGCGCAATTGTCGGTTGCGTCAGCGCCGGGGCCGGCGTGGCGCTGGTGCCCAAAGGCGTGTTCGATCAATACGCCAAAGGCGCCGGGTGCGCGGGGTTTGAGTTCCCCGAACTGACCGCCGTCGACAACCTGTTCTATTGGCATGAAAACGCCGGGGTGCATCCGGCGCGTGAGGCGTTTGTGGCGATGCTGCGCGAGGAATTTGTCTGACGCATTTCCTTGTAGGAGCGAGCCTGCTCGCGATAGCAGTGCATCAGTCAACGTTGAAAGTGACTGACACTCCGCTATCGCGAGCAAGCTCGCTCCCACAGGGTTTTGTGTGTATTTGAAGGTCAGTTCACACCTACGTCCCGCATCAGCAAACCAAACTCCAGATCCACCGCATCCGGAATCGGCAAATACACCGTATGCCCATCCCCCGGTGCAACTTCGATCGCTTCACCCTTGGCGTTTTGCAATTGATGCAGATCGAAGTGGAAGTTGCCCTTGGGCGTCATCAGCTCCATGTGATCGCCCAGGCCGAAGCGGTTTTTCACCTTGACCTCGGCCAGGCGATCCCGCCGCTGGCCGGTCAGTTCACCGGCAAACTGCTGGCGCTCCGAGACCGAACTGCCGTTCTGGTAGTTCTGGTATTCGTCATGCACATGCCGGCGCAGAAAACCTTCGGTGTAGCCGCGCTGGGCGAGGGACTCCAGGTCGGTCATCAGGTCGCGGTCGAAGGCCCGGCCCGCCACCGCATCGTCGATGGCCCGGCGATACACCTGGGTGGTGCGCGCGCAATAAAAGTGCGATTTGGTCCGGCCTTCGATTTTCAGGGAGTGCACGCCCATGTGGGTCAGGCGTTCGACGTGCTGCACGGCGCGCAGGTCCTTGGCGTTCATGATGTAGGTGCCGTGTTCGTCTTCGAAGGCCGGCATCTGTTCGCCGGGACGATTGGCTTCTTGCAACAGGAACACCTGATCGGTGGGCGTACCGATGCCCAGGGTCGGTTCGGGATCGAAGGTCTGGACGATCTCGCCGAGCTGGTTTTCCGTGGCCGGTTGCGCCGAGTATTTCCAGCGGCAAGCGTTGGTGCAACTGCCCTGATTGGCGTCACGCTTGTTCATGTAGCCCGACAGCAGGCAGCGACCGGAATAGGCCATGCACAACGCGCCGTGCACGAACACTTCCAGTTCCATGGCGGGCACTTGCTCGCGGATCTCGGCGATTTCTTCCAGGGACAGCTCCCGGGACAGGATGATCCGGCTCAAGCCTTGCTGCTGCCAGAACTCGACGCTCGCCCAGTTCACCGTATTGGCCTGCACCGAAAGGTGGACCGGCATCTGCGGATAGTGCCGGCGCACCAGCATGATCAATCCGGGGTCGGACATGATCAGCGCATCCGGGGCCATGGCGATCACCGGTTCAAGGTCCTTGAGGAAGGTCTTGAGCTTGGCGTTGTGCGGCGCGATGTTCACCACCACGTAGAAGCGCTTGCCCCGGGCCTGTGCCTCGCGAATGCCGAGGGCGAGGTTGGCATGATCGAATTCGTTGTTGCGCACCCGCAGGCTGTAGCGCGGTTGGCCGGCGTACACCGCATCGGCGCCGTAGGCGAAGGCGTAACGCATGTTTTTCAGGGTGCCGGCGGGGGCGAGCAGTTCTGGCGCGGTGAGGGTCATGGCGGTGTCGGTCGCAAAAGCCGCACAGGGTAAATGCCCTGTGCCAAGGGTTTATTGACCTGGATCTATGCCTGATCAACAAACCGATGGCACTCGCGCGAGCCGTGGCGGACTAAACATCAAGACGAAAGTTTTTCGTCCTGACTGGCTCGCACGGATCGGACATGAACGAAACGACCCTACAAGACAAGTCCTTGATGGTTTTGCTGGTGCTGGTGAGCGCTGCCTTCATCTGGATCCTGCTGCCGTTTTACGGCGCGGCGTTCTGGGCGGTGATCCTCGGCATCGTCTTTGCGCCACTGCAGAGTCGACTGCAACTGAAGTTCGGCTGGCCACGCAACCTCACGTCGCTGTGCACATTGAGCATTTGCCTGGTGATCGCGATTCTGCCGGTGATCACCATCAGCGCCTTGCTGGTTCAGGAGGGGGCGGTACTCTACAAACGCGTCGAGAGCGGTGAACTCGACATCGCCGGGTACGTGTCGCAGTTCAAGCACAGCCTGCCACCGTATTTCCAGTATCTGCTGGATCGCTTCGGCATGGGCGAGTTGAGCGGGCTGCGAGAGAAAATCGTCAAGAGCGCAATGACCGGCGGACAGGTGCTGGCCTCTCATGCATTCAGTTTCGGCCAGGGTACGTTCGAGTTCATCGTCAGTATCTTCATCATGCTGTACCTGCTGTTCTTCTTCCTGCGCGACGGTGCGGAACTGGCACGCAAGGTACGCCAGGCGGTGCCGTTGCAGGAGCAGCAGAAACGCCGTTTGCAGCTCAAGCTCAATCATGTGGTGCGGGCCACGGTGAAAGGCAACCTGTTGGTGGCCATTACCCAAGGCGCGCTGGGCGGTCTGATCTTCTGGTTCCTGGACATTCCCAGCGTATTGCTCTGGGCGGTGTTGATGGCGTTTCTGTCGCTGCTGCCGGCGGTGGGGGCGGGAATCGTCTGGCTGCCGGTGGCGGCGTTTTTCCTGTTCACCGGGGCGATCTGGCAGGGCGTGTTGCTGGTATTGTTCGGGGTCTTCGTGATCGGGCTGGTGGACAACCTGCTCAGGCCGTTGCTGGTGGGCAAGGACACCAGAATGCCGGACTACATGGTCTTGATCTCGACCCTCGGCGGCCTGTCGATTTTCGGGTTGAACGGCTTTGTCATCGGCCCGTTGATCGCGGCCCTGTTCATGTCGAGCTGGGCCATTTTCGTTGAAACCAAACCGCGGATGCAGCTGCCTTAGGCGCTGAGCCTGCCGGACTGGCCGGTGCCGATGCGTTGCGACAGTTCACGGGCGGCGGGCAGTGAAGTGAGCGGGCCGCTGATCTGCACGCCGTCCTGCACCAGATACCAGCAGGCGAGCATGCCCAGCTCCCTGAGCTGTGCGGGGACGGCGCTGCCGATAACGGACATGATCTGAACCTTTGACATGACAAGTACCTCCATCAATCTGTGGAGTTACTGTAAGGTCCGGGTGCCTTGAGGAGTAATCAACGCTTTCGATAGTGGTCATTGATGCCAGAGGGGGTAAACGACCCTTGGACGGTCAGCTGACCACCTGATCAAGCATATGAACCACTTCCTGCTCGTTGAGCAGGCCCTTGCGCACCAGGCTTTGCGCCAGCAGCGAGAGAAACTTGGCGCTGCGATGACCTTCCAGGTGCTTGAGTTCGGTCAGTGCGTTGTACACCTTGCCGGAGGTGCACAGACCGACGATGCGGTGCGGGTTTTGCGTTGGCATGTGGTCGTCCTTGTTGTTATCAATCTGTTTTCGACGGACAGCAGCGAGCTTGCGGAACTGTCATGACAAAAATATGACCGTTTTTTGCCACACGGCAGAAATCGGCTCGAGTTCATCTTGCCCGTTTCAGCCACGGGCACTGTCCCGATAGCGACCTTGGCGAGATTTATTCAGACCTGCACCGACAAACGGGCATAAAAAAGCCCCGCTGTTTCAGCGTAATGCTGTTCAGTTAAGCGAATGTGGTCCTCTGTAGGAGCGAGCTTGCTCGCGATGGTCGTCAACGATGACGCTGCAAACCTGATACCCCGCGGTGTTCTCAGGTTCATCGCGAGCAAGCTCGCTCCTACAACTTCCTTAAGTGAACAGCATTACGCAGTTTCAGCGGGGCTTGATGAGTTCGTTACCAGCGGCCATGGCCGTGGCCGTAGTAGCCCCGTGGCGGGCCATAGTAACCACGGGGTGGACCGTAGTACACCGGGACCGGACGGTAGTAGATCGGTTGCTGCACGTAGACCGGGGCCGGCTGGTAGTAAACCGGAGGCGGTGGTGCGTAATAAACCGGCGCGGGCTGGTAGTAGACCGGTTGCGGTGCGACGTAGACCGGGCGGTTGGCGTTGATCAGAGCCGAGCCGACGATGGCAGTACCAACGATCGCTCCAAATACCGCGGCGTCATTACCACCACCGGCTTGCGCCTGTCCTGCGATAGCGAGGGTGCCGATCAGCAAGGCTACTGTGGGGACTTTACGGATCATGATAGTTCCTCGGTTCTTCCACCCGGCGCCTGTATCTGCAATAGACCCAGGGATTGTCGCGGGGATACTTCTAAGACAGCTTTTTTTCGAAAAACAGCACGGCGGCGAGGTAAATTTTGTGTAAGGTCTGTACCGACTTTCTTACCGTCCCCTGTAAGGCCGCGTTAACACACTTATATGATCGATCAGAACCCGATGGAGGGCTAATCCCGTCCATCCGAAAAGTGCATTTGAAGGAGCTTGCCCATGCAGATGAACCCCAACAAAGACACCCAGCTGTGCATGTCCCTTTCAGGACGCCCCGGGAACTTTGGTCTGCGTTTTCACAATCATCTGTATGAACAGCTGGGTCTGAATTTTTACTACAAGGCCTTTGCCAGCCAGGACCTGACGGGTGCCGTCGCCGGCATTCGCGCCCTGCGGATTCGTGGTTGTGGCGTGTCGATGCCGTTCAAGGAAGCCTGCATTGCCCTGGTGGATGAACTCGACGCGTCTGCCGCCGCCATTCAATCGATCAACACCATCGTCAACACCGACGGACATCTCAAGGCCTACAACACCGACTACATCGCCGTGGCCCAATTGCTTGAAAAACACCAGGTGCCCAAGGACTCGAGCTTTGCCTTGCGCGGCAGCGGCGGCATGGCCAAGGCCGTGGCGAGCGCCTTGCGCGATGGCGGCTATGAAAACGGCCTGATCGTGGCCCGCAACGAGCGCGCCGGGCAGGCGCTGGCACAGTCGTTGGGGTATGAGTGGCAGGCCGAGCTGGGGAATCGTCGCCCACAAATGCTGGTCAACGTCACCCCGATCGGCATGACGGGAGGACCTGAGGCCGATCAACTGGCCTTCGAGTCTGATGTGATCGAAAAAGCGGAAACTGTCTTCGATGTGGTAGCGATTCCCTCGGAAACACCGTTGATCGTGCGTGCTCGTGCCGAAGGCAAGCGGGTCATCACCGGACTGGAAGTGATCGCGATCCAGGCACTGGAGCAATTTGTGCTCTATACCGGCGTACGTCCGACGGACGAGCAATTTCACAAGGCCGTGGCGTTTGCCCGCAGCTAGGAGCTGTCCATGCATCCCCCCATTCTCAATCTGGATTCGGTCGAACTTGAAGCGCTGCCCGAAGCGTTTGCGCCGGGCGGTGAAACCGCCGGGCGCTATCAACAGCGCCTGGCCCGAGTCGGTCAGCAATTGGGGGCGCAAAAGCTGGGTTATCGCCTGTATGCGCTGGAGCCAGGCATGCGCGGCAGCCCGTTCCACAGTCATCGGGTCAATGAGGAAATGTTCTACGTTGTGGCCGGGGAAGGAGAGGTCCGCCTGGGAACCGAACGTTTTCCGATCCGCACCGGTGATGTGATCGCCTGTCCACCGGGCGGGCCTGAAAAGGCGCACCAGATCATCAATACCAGCAACGGCGAGTTGCGATACCTGGCCGTCAGCACCCAGCAATCACCGGAGATCTGTGAGTACCCGGATTCCGGCAAGTATGCCGTGATGGATGATTTCAAGGTGGATGCCGAGGGTAATGCGTCAGGCTTTGTTGCCGTTGCCCGGCAAGCCGATGGGGTGGATTACTGGGACGGCGAATAGGCGCAGCCTCTCAAGCTACTGTAGGAGCGAGCCTGCTCGCGATGGACGTCAACGATAACGCGTGCTGTCTGAATGAGCGCGTCGTCTGGACGTTTTTCGCGAGCAGGCTCGCTCCTACAGGTTTTTTTGCCAGGCAAACATCCAGGTTATTCGAGCCGAGCCAGCCTTTCTTCCAGCGCCGCAATCCGCGCTTCCAGTTCTTCGATGCGTTCAACCGAAACCCCGCTGCTGCCACGCTCGGCCGGGTTGTTCCTTGCCGCCATGATCGCTTCGATATCCGCCGGGTCGCCCAGGGCGTGGGTGTATCGGTCTTCGCGCTGGCCAGCCTGACGCGGAATCAGCACCGCCAGACCCCGGGCAATCAGGCGTTCGAGTTGATGCACCACCTGTTCGGTGTCTTCGAACTCATGCATGCGGCCGCTACGGGTCAGCAGTTCATTGACGGTCTGCGGACCACGCAGAAACATCAGCCCGGTCAGGATGACTTGCGCCGGCACCAGTTCCAGGGCCTTGTCGACCTTGTGCTCCCAGCGGTCGGCGCGGCTGCCCATCACCAGCCTGGCGAAACCGCGTCCTTCGAGGGCGCGCAGGCTCTGGCCGACCTGGCCCGGCGTCAGGTTCATCACCGGCTCGCGGCTGGTTTTCTGGTTGCAGGCAATCACCAGGGCATTGAGGGTCAGGGGATAGGTTTCCGGGCTGGTGGCCTGTTTCTCGATCAACGATCCCAGAATGCGGATTTCCGTGCTGTTGAGCCGCGGCTCGTCGAAAGTCGTCTCTTGCTCAGTGCTCATGGTTCTGCATCCTTAGCCGATTCATGTTTTTCACTTGCGTAAGCGCACTTTGACATCGCCCGTTCGGACTAGGCAAGGCTAACGATTCTGCCGCGTCCGGCCAGCGCCAAACTTCATGCTCAAAGGGGTGTTGCGCCACGCGCGCCCCGCCAAACGAGCAGAAGGCGCCGCGATGGAGTTTGCATTCAGCGACGAACAGGAAATGATCCGCGCATCGGCCGAGGGTTTCCTCGCCGATGTCTCGGATTCAGCCGCCGTGCGCGCGGCGATGGTCAGCGAGCGGGGTTTCGACGAAGCCCTCTGGCAGCGTCTGTGCCAGGAAATGTACTGGCCGGCGATTCATATCCCCGAAACCTATGGTGGCCTGGGCCTGGGCTTTGTCGAGCTGACGATCCTGCTGGAGCAGATGGGCCGGCGCTTGCTGTGCTCGCCGTTTTTCGCCACCGCCTGCATGGCCACCCCAGCACTGTTGCTGGCGGCCAATGATGAACAGAAGCAGCGCTGGTTGCCGTCGATTGCAGACGGCAGCGTGACCGGGACCCTGGCGTTCAGCAGTGCCAACGGTTGGTCCGCCGAGGATGTCCAGACAACGGTGGTGGCCGAAGGCGACGGGTTCGTCCTCGACGGCACCCTCAAGCATGTGCTCGACGGCCATGGCGCCGACCTGTTGATCATTGCCGCGCGACAACCCGGAACCACCGGCGAAAAAGGCATCAGTCTGTTTGCCGTGAACGCCGTAAGCGCAGGCATCGAACGGCAAATGCTGCCGACCATGGACCAGACCCGGCGCCAGGCGCGGATCCAGCTCAAGGGCCTGTACCTTGAAGCCGACTGCCTGCTGGGAGAATTCGGGAACGGCTGGTCGCACCTTGAACGCGTCCTGCAACTGGCCTGCATCGGCCTGGCCGCCGAGCAGACCGGCGGCGCGCAACAGGTGCTCGACCTCAGCGTGGCCTACATGCAGGAGCGCCAGCAGTTCGGTCGTCCGATTGCCAGTTTTCAGGCCCTCAAACACCGCGCCGCCGACATGATGCTGCAAGTCGAATGCGCGCGATCCGCCAGTTATTACGCCGCGTGCGTGGCCCAAGAGGTCCTCGATCCCCAAGGTGATCCTCAGGTCGCGGCCGAACTGCCTCTGGCGGCGGCGCTGGCCAAGGCGCAGTGTTCGGAAACCTATTTCCACTGCGCCTCCGAGTCCATCCAGTTGCACGGCGGCGTCGGTTTCACCTGGGAATACGACCCGCACCTCTACTTCAAACGCGCCCGCGCCAGCGAGAGTTTCCTCGGGCTACCGGCCTGGCATCGCGAGCGCATTGCTTCGGTGATTCTGGGAGAGCAGCCATGAAAATCAGTTTCAGCGAGCAGGACGAATGCTTCCGTCGGGAAGTCGCCGACTGGATGAGCGCCAACCTCTGCGGCGAGTTCGAAGCCCTGCGTTTTCGCGGTGGTCCGGGCGATGAGCACATGTTTCCCGAAGAACGCAAAGCCTGGGAGCGCAAGCTCGCAGAAGGCGGCTGGACCTGCGTCGGCTGGGCGCCGGAGCATGGCGGGCGCGGCCTGTCGATCACCCGGCAGGTGATCTTCAACGAAGAGTACGCCCGCGCCGGCGGCCCTGGCCGCATGGGCCATATCGGCGAAGGCCTGGCCGGGCCGACCATCGCCGCATTCGGCACGGTCGAACAGCAACAGCGCTTTTTGCCGGGGATCGTCAGCGGTACGTCGTTCTGGTGCCAGGGCTATTCAGAGCCGGGCGCCGGTTCCGACCTGGCCAACGTCAAGACCCGTGCAACGCTGGATGAAGCGACCGGCCAATGGCTGATCAATGGGCAAAAAGTCTGGACCTCCCTGGCCCACGAGTCGGACTGGTGTTTTGTCATCGCCCGCACCGAACCGGGCAGCGTCGGCCATCGCGGTCTGTCGTTCCTGCTGGTGCCGATGGCCCAGGCTGAAATCAGCGTTCGCCCGATTGAGCAACTGACCGGCACCTCGGAATTCAACGAGGTGTTCTTCGACGATGCCCGCACCGACGCCGCCAACATCATCGGCGCGCCGGGCGACGGCTGGAAGATCGCCATGGCGCTGCTGGGCTTCGAGCGCGGAGTCTCGACCCTCGGCCAGCAAATGCAGTTCCAGAACGAACTCAACGAAATCATCGCCATCGCCAAATCCAATGGCGCCGACCGCGATCCGATCCTGCGTCAGCGCCTGGCCGAAGCCTGGAGCGGGCTGCGGATCATGCGTTACAACTCGCTGCGCATGCTCTCGGGTAGCCAGGACGGATCGCTGCGCAAGGAGGCGACCATCTACAAGCTGTTCTGGTCGACCTGGCACGCCAGCCTCGGCAAGTTGGCGATGGACGTTCTCGGCGCCGAGGCGGAATTGCTCGAAGCCGGACCTTACCAACTGACCCGTTTGCAGTCGCTGTACCTGTTCAGCCGCGCCGACACCCTCTACGGCGGCAGCAACGAAATCCAGCGCAACATCATTGCCGAGCGTGCCTTGGGCATGCCCAAAGAGCCGCGTCCGCGTGCCTGAAAGGAGAGAGTTCATGTCTGTACCTCAATATGTTGAAGGTCGCGGCCTGCTGCGCGGCAAGTCGGTGCTGATCACCGCCGCCGCAGGCGCCGGTATCGGTTTTTCCGCCGCCGTGCGTGCTGCCGAAGAAGGCTGCCGTGCGCTGATGATCAGCGATATCCATGAAGGCCGGCTGGCCGAAGCGGTGCTGAAAATCCGCGAAACCACCGGGCTGCAACACGTGTTCGGCCAGGTCTGCAACGTTGCCGACGAAGCCCAGGTTCAGCAGCTGATCGCCTGCGCCGAACGTGACTTGCAAGGCGTGGATGTGCTGATCAACAACGCGGGCCTCGGCGGCTCGCGCTTGCTGGTGGACATGGCCGATGAAGAGTGGAATCGGGTCATTGATGTGACGCTCACCGGCACCATGCGCATGACCCGCGCCATGCTGCCGAAAATGATGGAGCGGCGTGCCGGAGTGATCGTCAACAACGCCTCAGTGCTGGGCTGGCGCGCGCAGAAAGAACAGGCGCACTACGCCGCCGCCAAGGCCGGAGTCATGGCGCTGACCCGCTGCACAGCGGTCGAGGCCGCCGACTACGGCATCCGCATCAACGCGGTCAGCCCGAGCATTGCCCTGCACGATTTCCTGCGCAAGTCCGCGCCCCAGGCGGTGCTCGATCAACTGGCCGCCAACGAAGCGTTCGGCCGCGCCGCCGAAGTCTGGGAAGTGGCCAACGTGATGATGTTCCTGGCCAGCGACTACAGCTCCTACATGACCGGCGAAGTGTTGTCGGTGTCCAGCCAGAGGGCGTGACCATGCCACGAATGTTCGACACGCCGATGGCCTTGTTCGATGCCGTGGGCGAATCACTCGGCGCCAGCGACTGGCTGTTGCTGGAACAAGACCGCATCGATCGGTTCGCCGACGCCACTGGCGATCACCAGTGGATTCACGTCGATCCAGTCAAGGCTGCCAGCGGCCCGTTTGGCACCTGCATTGCCCATGGTTACCTGAGCCTGTCGCTGGTCAATCTGTTCCTGCCGCAGATCGTCGAGGTCCGTGGCCTGGCGATGGGCGTCAATTACGGCTGTGAGCGGGTGCGTTTTCCTTCGGTGGTGCGCGTCGGCTCGCGGGTGCGCGGCAGTGCGCAATTGATCGCGGTCGAGGAAGTGAAGGGCGGCGTGCAGGCGACCATCCGCGTCAGCGTCGAAATCGACGGCGAGGAACGTCCCGGGTGCGTGGTCGACACCATCAGTCGCTATTACCCGGCTTGACCTTCAATAGAATTTTCGAGGAATCCAGCATGAAAGAAGCCGTCATCGTTTCCACCGCCCGCACTCCGATCGGCAAAGCCTTTCGTGGTGCGTTCAATGACACCGAAGCGCCGCAACTGGGTGGCCACGTGGTGCGCGAAGCCGTGCGCCGTGCCGGCATCGAGCCGGGTGAAGTGGACGACGTGATCATCGGCGCCGCGGCGCAGCAGGGCACCCAGTCGTACAATTTGGGGCGTCTTTGCGCGATTGCCGGCGGCTTGCCGACGTCAGTGGCCGGGATGGCGGTCGAGCGCCAGTGCTCGTCGGGCCTGATGAGCATCGCCATGGCCGCCAAAGGCATCATGTGCGACGAAATCGACATCGCCGTGGCCGGTGGCCTGGAGTCGATATCCCTGGTGCAGAACAAGCACAAGAACCTCTATCGCAACCAGTCGGGTTCGGTGATCGAGCTGGACCCGCACGCCTACATCCCGATGATCGAAACCGCCGAGATCGTCTCCGCGCGCTACGGCATCTCCCGCGACGAGCAGGACGAATACAGCTACCAGAGCCAGCTGCGTACCGCACAGGCCCAGAGCGCCGGGCGATTCGACCGGGAACTGGCGCCGCTGACCAGCCGCAAGGCACTGTTCGACAAGGCCACCGGCGAAACCAGCTATGAAACCGTCACCTTGCTGCGTGACGAATGCAACCGCATCGACACCTCTCGCGAAAGCCTGAGCGCCCTGGAACCGGTATGGCCCGGCGGTCAGTGGAGCGACAAGGGTCGATTCATCACCGCCGGCAACGCCTCCCAGCTATCCGACGGCGCATCGGCTTCGGTGTTGATGAGCGCCAAAATGGCCGAGAAGCGTGGCCTGGAACCACTGGGGATCTATCGCGGCATGGCCGTCGCCGGCTGCAATTCCGACGAGATGGGCATCGGCCCGGTGTATGCCATTCCCAAGCTGCTCAAGCGCCACGGTCTGACCATGGACCACATCGGCCTCTGGGAGTTGAACGAAGCGTTCGCCTGTCAGGTGCTGTACTGCCGCGACACCCTGGGCATTGCGGCCGAGCGCCTGAACGTCAACGGCGGGGCGATCTCCATCGGCCATCCGTTCGGCATGTCCGGGGCGCGGATGGTCGGCCACGCGTTGGTCGAAGGCCAGCGTCGCGGCTTGCGTTACGTGGTGGTGAGCATGTGCATCGGTGGCGGCATGGGCGCTGCCGCCCTGTTCGAGGTGGTCTGAATGATCAGCGCACAGCAGATCCAGGCGACCATGGCACGCTACGTGGAACTGGTGGATGCCGGCGACATCGAGGGCATCCTCGCGCTCTACGCCAAAGACGCCACCGTTGAAGACCCGGTCGGCCAGGCGCCGTTGCAAGGCATCGACGCCATCACGCGCTTTTACCGTGAAGGACTGGGGGCGATGAAGGTCTCGGCGACCCGGACCGGTCCGGTGCGCGCGACGCTCAACGGTTGCGGAGCGATGCCGTTCCGGGTCGATATGGAGTGGGGCGGGCAACCGTGCTCACTGCATGTGATCGACGTGATGGAGTTCGACGCCGACGGCAAGATCCGCTCGATGAAAGCCTTCTGGAGTGAAGTTAACGTAACAGCGCGAGGTGCAGCATGAACCTGGAACAGCGGATTGCCCGCCTGGAGGCACTGGAGGATATCCGCCAACTCAAGCATCGCTACCTCAACGCCTGCGATCTCAAGCAGGTCGAGGTGATTGCCGACTGCTTCGCCGAAGGTGAAGTGCTGATCGATTACGGGCCGTTGGGGATCTTTCGTGAGCGCGACAGTTTTGTCGCGCTGTACCGCGAACTGGCTTGCCATGAGCGGGTGATCGACCTGCATCACGGCGCCAACCCGGAAATCGAGGTGCTGAACGAGGATCAGGCCCAGGGCCGTTGGGCCCTGTGGTATTTCAACCTGGATGGCGAGAGCGGGGCGACGCGGCAGCTGGGTGGCTTCTATCAGGACCGTTACCAGCGTATCGCCGGCCAATGGAAGATAGTCGCCACCCGTTTTACCGCTCACTCGCAAGTGGCGCGTTCCTGAAGACCGCTCGCCCCAGAGGTGGCCCCTGTGGGAGCGAGCCTGCTCGCGAAGGCGGCATGTCAGGCAACATTGATGTTGGACGTGCCGGCCTCATCGCGAGCAAGCTCGCTCCCACAGTTTTTGGGGTGACCCTGGCATTAGCGTACAACCCGATCCCCCTGTGGGAGCGAGCCTGCTCGCGATGGCGGCATGACAGGCAACATCAATGTTGAATGTGCCGGCCTCATCGCGAGCAGGCTCGCTCCCACAGTTTCTTTGTGGTGAACCTGGCATTAGCGTACAACCCGATCCCCCTGTGGGAGCGAGCCTGCTCGCGATGGCGGCATGACAGGCAACATCAATGTTGAATGTGCCGGCCTCATCGCGAGCAGGCTCGCTCCCACAGTTTCTTTGTGGTGAACCTGGCATTAGCGTACAACCCGATCCCCCTTGTGGGAGCGAGCCTGCTCGCGATGGCGGCATGACAGGCAACATCAATGTTGAATTTGCCGGCCTCATCGCGAGCAGGCTGAACTGGCCTAATAATTCCGGACACCTCTTAAGGGCGATATGATTTCGCCAACTTGGAGGTTCCATGAACGAAAGAAAGGTCTATACCCGCGAATTCAAGCTGCATGCTGCCAGCATGGTGCTTGATGATAACTGCCCGGTTCCAGACGTGTGTGCATCGCTGGACATCGGGCCCACCGCTTTACGGCGCTGGGTCGATCAGGTTCGCAAGGAACGCGAGGGACAGCCCGTCAAGGGCACCAAGGCGATTACCGAAGATCAACGGCAGATCCAGGAACTAAAGGCCAAGATCAAGCGCATGGAGATGGAAGCCGAGATCTTAAAAAAGGCTACCGCTCTCTTGATGTCGGATCCCGATCGTTTTCGATGATTGCGGAACTAAGAGAGTCATTCCCGACTGCCATTGTGTGTCGTGTTTTCGAGGTGAAGCGCAGCAGCTTTTATGAGTGGCTTCAGCGGCGAGCCAAACCGCGGATCAGACGCGAAGAGCTCAAGCTGAAAGTGGTTGAACTGCACAGCGAAAGCCGGGAAGCCATGGGTTCCAGAATGATCAGCAAGAACCTGAAGTCCCAAAACATCGCGATCGGAAGAGGCCTTGTCAGAGTGCTGATGAGGGAGGCCAACATTGTCAGTAAACAACGTCAGCCTCACCCATTCAGATCCAAAGGCGTTGAAGCATTTGTCGCGCCCAATCGGCTCAAGCGCAATTTCAAGCCGGCTGCAGTCGATCAGGTTTGGTGTGGCGACGTTACCAGCTTGATGGTGGGCAAACGCTGGGTTCATCTGGCCATCGTGATCGACTTGTTTGCTCGCCGCGTCATTGGCTGGGCGTTTTCGCTGGTCAATGACGCCCACTTGGTCAGCAAGGCGCTACGCATGGCAGCAGAGGTTCGAACGTGTCCTCCGGGACTGATGTTCCATTCGGATCAGGGCTGTCAGTACACCAGCCGCAAGTTTCAAGAAGAACTGAAGCGTCGTGACATATTGCAAAGCATGAGTCATCGCGGGCAGTGCTGGGACAACGCTCCAACAGAGCGGTTTTTCGGCACGCTGAAATCAGAATGGGTGCCTCGCAGTGGTTACAGCAAGATCGAGGAAGCAAAAACCGATATGGTGCGCTTCTTCATGTACTACAACCGCACCAGGCTCCACAGCTACAACAACTATCTGTCGCCAATAGCCATGGAGCAAAAAGCGGCATAAACACCGTAACCGGTGTCCGGGATTACTTGACCAGTTCAGGCTCGCTCCTACAGTTTTTTGTGGTGACGCCGACATTGCGAGTATCCCCAATCCCCTGTGGGAGCGGGCTTGCCCCGGGCGGCGTTCCGACGAAGGCGGCGTGTCAGGCAACATCGATGTTGGATATGCTGACAGCCATATCCGGATTCTGCGTTCGGCCGGTTTCGTAGTAAACCTTGAGGTTCTCGGCAATCTGCCGCACGACTTTGTTGAAGGCTTTTCCCAAAAATAATTCCATCAGCCTGCCGCCGCGCAGGCTGTATCGCATTTGCAGGGTGACGCGGGTCGCGTTGCCTTCGGCTTGCAAGGCATAACTGAAACTCGCCTCGCGAAACGGAAAGGGCGAGTCATTGCCGCCCTTGTGCAACCGCAACACGAACCCTGTGCCTTCCTGCCACTGCACCACGCTTTCATCCAGATACTGACCACTCTTGCGCAACACTCGGCGACTGGCGCCGACACCTTGCGTTGCGCCGGGATGAAACTGGCAACCGGTCAGGCCCGGCACGTAGTGTGGAGCGAGGCTCAGGTCGCGCAGTTTGGCCCATGCGGCTGGCTGTGAAAGGTCAAGCAGTACGATGTGGCTGGCAATCGCGGGCATCTCGAAAGTCCTCTTATGAATGAGATTGTGCGGCATCAAGAAACGCCGGCCGCTCACCCGCGCCATGCACTGCGATATCCGCGCCACTGACGTAACGGGCCAGCTTCGAAGCCAGGTACAGGCAGGTGTCGCCAATGTCCTCCGGGGTCGCCAGGCGTTGCAACGGAATGGTTGCCGCCACCCGTGCAATGCCTGCGTCGTCACCATAATGCATGGCCGCCTGCTCGGTGAGAATCAGCCCGGCGGTCACGGCGTTGACTCGCACCTTTGGCGCCCATTCCACTGCCAGCGAGGTGGTCAGGTTCAGCAGGCCGGCCTTGGCCGCGCCATAAGCGGCGGTGCCGGGGGAAGGGCGGGTGGCGCTGACGCTGCAGATGTTGATGATCGCACCGCCATCGGCCTGGGCCTGCATCACCTGGTTGGCCTGCTGGCAGAGGTTCAGCGGCGCGATCAGGTTCAGGCGGATGATCGCTTCGCTGAAACGCGACGAGGCTGTGGCGGCATCGGCATTCGGCGAACCGCCGGCGTTGTTGACCAACACATCGAGGCGACCGAAACGCTCGACGATGTGTGCGATCAAACGCCCGGACTGCTCGACATCCCGCAGATCACAGGGCAGGAACAGCGCCTCGCGCCCGGCGCTGGCAGGTAAGGTCTGTGGTGCTTCGCGCCCGCAGATCACCACCTCGGCGCCGCAGTCGAGGAAGCGCTGGCTGATACCGCGCCCCACACCTTTGCCACCGCCGGTGACCAGTACCACTTTGCTGCGAAAGTCCATCGGATCAAGCATGGGGATTCTCTTTTTGTCGCTCGGGAATGCTATCGATGCTAGGTCTGTGGTCCCTGTAATCCAACGTCCGATGAGACTAGGAACGGTGTAGGAGCGAGCCTGCTCGCGATGGACGTCAACGATAACGCGTAAAACCTGATGCCCCGCGCTGTCCTGGCCTCCTTCGCGAGCAAGCTCGCTCCTACAGGTGGGGCACGTAGTCCTGTCGGACGATGTTGACCATCCGGCCCCTCGGAATAATCCGGCTACAACAACAGGCCGGGAGGACACCTTATGGGCGCTTCAGCGCAAGGGCACTTCGTTACGCTGTCGGATGGTTTGCAGCTGCACTACAAAGACATCGGCGGGCATGACACCGGCAACGGCGACCCCGTGATTTTCATCCATGGCAGCGGGCCGGGTGCCAGCGGTCACAGCAACTTCAAGCAGAACTACCCGGTGTTCGCCGAGGCCGGTTACCGGGTGATCGTCCCGGACCTGCCGGGCTACGGCGCTTCGGACAAACCCGACACCCTCTACACCCTGGACTTCTTTGTTGCAGCGCTGAACGGTCTGCTCGACGCCCTGGACATCCAGCGTTGCGTGCTGGTCGGCAACTCCCTGGGCGGCGCGATCGCGATCAAACTGGCCCTCGACCAACCGCAGCGTGTCAGCCGTCTGGTGCTGATGGCGCCCGGTGGTCTGATGGAAAAGGAACAGTACTACCTGCAGATGGAAGGCATCCAGAAAATGGGTGCGGCCTTCGCCAAGGGTGAACTGAACGATGCGGCGGGCATGCGTCGCCTGCTGGCGCTGCAACTGTTCGATGAAAGCCTGATCAGCGACGAAACGGTCAACGAACGCGTGGCTGTGGTGCAACAGCAACCGGTGTACGTGCTGTCGACCATGCAGGTGCCGAACATGACGTCACGCCTGGGCGAGTTGCAGTGCCCGATCCTCGGTTTCTGGGGCATGAACGACAAGTTCTGCCCGTCCTCCGGCGCCCAGACCATGCTTGAGCACTGCAGCAAAATCCGTTTCGTGATGCTCAGCGAGTGCGGGCATTGGGTCCAGGTCGAGCACCGTGACTTTTTCAACCGCCAGTGCCTGGCGTTTTTTCAGGAGGCCCTCGGATGAGCGTGCAATTGCGCCGAGAGTTCGGCGAAGAGCTTTATCAGGCGCTGCTCAGCGGCTCCACCCTGGCGCCGCTGACCGAGCGTTGGCCGTCGATCAGCATCGAAGATGCCTATCACATTTCCCTGTACGCCATTGAGCGTCGGGTGGCGGCGGGTGACCAGATCGTCGGCAAGAAAATCGGCGTGACCTCGGCGGCGGTGCAGCAGATGCTCAACGTGCATCAGCCGGATTTCGGCTTCATCACGCGGCAGATGTCGTTCGATGACGATGCCCGGATTTCCCTGTCCGCCAACAAACTGATCCAGCCCCGCGCCGAGGGCGAGATCGCCTTCAAGCTCAAGCATGACCTGGTCGGCCCCGGCATTACCGAGGCCGACGTGCTGGCCGCCACCGAATACGTGATGCCGTGCTTCGAGATCGTCGACTCGCGGATTCATGACTGGCGCATCCGCATCCAGGACACGGTCGCAGACAACGCCTCCTGCGGCGTGTTCGTGCTGGGCGACAGCAAGGTCGCCCCCCGCGAGCTGGACCTGCCGAACTTGCGCATGCGTGTGTTCAAGAACGGTGAGCCCCTGAGCGAAGGCCTGGGTTCGGCGGTGCAGGGTAACCCGTTGACGGCGGTGGCCTGGCTGGCCAACACCCTGGGTGCCTTCGGCATTCCGTTCAAAGCCGGGGAAATCATCCTGTCCGGCTCGCTGGTGCCACTGGAACCGGCCCGTGCCGGCGACCGTTTTGAACTGACCATTGATGGCCTGGGCAGTGCCCGGGTGTCTTTCTGCGCCTGACTTTTGGAGTTTGACCCCATGAGTAAAAAACTCAGAGCGGCCATTATCGGCCCGGGCAACATCGGCACCGATCTGCTGATGAAAATGTGCCGATCGCAATGGATCGAGCCCGTCTGGATGGTCGGTGTCGACCCTGAATCCGAGGGTCTGAAACGTGCTCGGGAAATGGGCATCAAAACTACTGCCGGCGGTGTCGATGGCTTGCTGCCCCACGTACTCGACGATGACATCCGTATCGCCTTCGATGCCACCTCGGCCTACGTGCATGCCGAAAACAGCCGCAAGCTCAACGAGCTGGGGGTGATCATGATCGACCTCACGCCGGCGGCCATCGGCCCGTTCTGCGTGCCGCCGGTCAACCTCAAGGAGCACGCGTCGAGCCTGGCGATGAACGTCAACATGGTCACCTGCGGTGGCCAGGCGACCATCCCGATGGTGGCAGCAGTGTCGCGGGTGCAACCGGTGAGCTACGGCGAAATCGTCGCGACGGTTTCTTCCGGTTCGGTCGGCCCGGGTACGCGACAGAACATCGACGAGTTCACCCGCACCACGGCCGGTGCGGTGGAGAAGATCGGTGGCGCCCGACGCGGCAAGGCGATCATCGTGATCAACCCGGCCGAGCCACCGCTGATGATGCGCGACACCATCCACTGCCTGACCGATGACGAGCCGAACCAGGATGCGATCCGTACGTCGGTGCTGGAGATGGTCCGCGAAGTTCAGCGCTATGTACCGGGCTACAAACTGATCAACGGGCCGGTGTTCGACGGGCGCAAGGTGTCGATTTTCATCGAGGTCGAAGGCCTCGGCGATTTCCTGCCCAAGTCCGCCGGCAACCTCGACATCATGACCGCCGCCGGTTTGCGCACGGCCGAGATGTTCGCCGAAGAAGCCCACAAGGGCACCCTGCAACTGCCTGTCCGTTGAGTGGAGAATTCCGATGAATTTGCAAGGTAAGAGCGTCCGTCTGCACGACATGAGCCTGCGCGACGGCATGCACGCCAAACAGCACCAGATCAGCATTGAACAAATGGTCTCGGTGGCCACCGGCCTCGATGCGGCGGGTGTGCCGCTGATCGAAATCACCCACGGCGATGGCCTGGGCGGTGCGTCGCTGAACTACGGCTTTCCGGCCCACAGCGACGAGGAGTATTTCGCCGCGGTGATTCCGCAGATGAAACAGGCCAGGGTCTCGGCCCTGCTGTTGCCGGGGATCGGCACCCTCGACCACCTGAAGATGGCCCACGAACACGGCGTATCGACCATTCGCGTGGCCACTCACTGCACCGAGGCAGACGTGTCCGGCCAGCACATCGGTATGTCGGCGAAGATGGGCCTGGACACCGTCGGCTTCCTGATGATGGCGCACATGGTCAGCCCGGAGAAGCTGCTGGAGCAGGCGCGCCTGATGGAAAGCTACGGCGCCAATTGCATCTACTGTACCGACTCGGCCGGCTACATGCTGCCCGATGAAGTGACGCAGAAGATCGGCGCCCTGCGTGCCGGATTGAATGCCGGGACCGAAGTCGGTTTCCACGGCCATCACAACATGGGCATGGCCATCGCCAACTCCCTGGCGGCCATTGAGGCCGGCGCCGCGCGCATCGACGGATCGGTTGCAGGTCTTGGCGCGGGGGCGGGCAATACGCCGCTGGAAGTGTTCGTCGCGGTGCTGGAGCGCATGGGCGTCAACAGTGGCGTCGACCTGTACAAGATCATGGACGTGGCCGAAGACCTGGTGGTGCCGATGATGGACCAGCCGATCCGCCTCGACCGCGATGCGCTGACGTTGGGTTATGCCGGGGTGTACAGCTCGTTCCTGCTGTTCGCCAAGCGGGCTGAGCAGAAGTACGGTATTGCTGCTCGCGAGCTGCTGGTTGAGCTGGGCCGACGCGGAACCGTGGGTGGTCAGGAAGACATGATCGAAGACCTGGCACTGACCCTGTCGCGGGCCAGGGGTGCACTGCCGACCTGATTATTGCGGCAACGAAAAAACCACCGATGATTCGGTGGTTTTTTTATGGCCGGTGGAAACCATGCTCAAGGCAGCAGATTGCGCACCACGGGCGGAAAGCAATTGATCGCCGAGCTCGAACAGCTGAAGTAGGCGGTGGTCGGTCGGTAGGCTTCGTTCTTGAACAGTTGGCAGAGGCTGGTGGAAGCACCCGCACAGAGGATGATGAACAGAGCACAAGTGGTTTTGCGCATGGTGAGTCTCGACACGGTTTTATTGTTGTAGAGACAGGTTATGGCGGCGGTTCGCGAGTGGCTTCGTCCGAATGGACTATCCGTTCAAATTGAAGCTTCCCCGTTCCTTGTGGTGTTCCCGGGATCTGTGCCTGGTCGTGATCCCCTGTAGGAGCGAGCCTGCTCGCGATGGCGGTATGTCAGGCGGCATGGATGTTGGATGTGCTGGCCTCATCGCGAGCAGGCTCGCTCCTACAGGTTTTGTGTGGTGTCAGGTGCGTCGGGCGAGGGCGCCCATGGCCATGAACAGCGCCGCAATCGCCCGGGCTTCATGCAGTTCGCCACGGGCCACCAGTTCGGGGATCTGTGCCAGGGGTACACGCAGGCATTCCAGGGGTTCGGGTTCGTCGCCTTGCAGTTGGCAGGGGCTCAATTGTTCGGCCAGCACCACCCGGTAGCGGTGGCACAAGTGCCCCGGTGCCAAGGTCAGCTCGCCCAGTTCGGTGAGGCGTTCGGCGCGCATGCCGACTTCTTCGCTCAGCTCGCGCTGCGCCGCCTGCAAATAGTCTTCATCGGGCTCGGCACCGCCCTTGGGCAGGCCGAGAATGGTTTTTTCCACGCCGACCGCGTATTCGCGCACCAGCAGCACATGCGCAGGATCGGGCATCGCCACCAGCATCACCGAGCGATAACCGGTGCCGCGCAGGCGTTCGTAGACCCGCTGCTGGCCGTTGCTGAATTGCAGGTGCAGGGCTTCGATCTGAAAGTGGCCGCTTTGCGCCAGCAGTTCAGTCTTGAGGATGGTTGGGCAGTTGCGCATGGGGCAGTCCCCTGTTTGGGATAAAGACACTGTGCGCTGTACAACGGGAGCCGCCATCGTCCGAGCGGACGAGGGCAGCAATGAGGGTTAGCCGAGGGTTGCCACGCTGCGCAGGATCAGGCGCACCAGCATGGTCTGGCGGGTCACGCCGGTCTTGGAGAAGGTCGAGCGCAAGTGTGCCCGGGAGGTGTTGCGGCTGATGCCCAGCTCTTCCGACGCTTCGTCGAGGGTCAAGCCGTTGGCCAGCAACATCGCCAGCTGGGTTTCCGCCGGGGTGAAGTCGAACAGCGCACGGACAATATCCTGCGGTGCGGTGGACTGCTGCTCCGGGTCGCTGATGAAAATCACCACGGTCGGACACTGCTTGCCTTCGCTCCAGTCGCTCAAGGGCACCGAGCGCACGATGATCCCCAGATCCGCTTTCCCCGACGGCCGCTGTACGCGCAGGGCCTCGACCACTGACGGGTTGCCGCTCTTTTGCGACAGTAGCGACTGCTTGACCAGTCTGCGGAATTCCTGGGTATCCCGGGCCGTACCGACCTGCAAGCCATCGTTGACCAGTTTGATGCCGTCCTTTTCCTGGATCAGCCGGTCGGCGACCTGGTTGGTCTGCAGCACCTTGCCGGACTCGTCGAGGATGATCGTGCCGACCGCCATCTGGTTCACCGCGCCGGCGTACAGGTTGCGCTCGGCTTCGATGCGGTTGAGTTGCATGTGGATCTTGATCGAGCGTTCCAGGTGCGCAATGAAATGCGTGAGCATGGCCTTTTCTTCATTGCCGAACGGCTTGTCGTCACGTCCGCGGCTGATGCGAATGCGGCACTGGGCGCCGTCGACGGTGTTGATGTCGGCGCCGAGGATGTGGAACACGTCCACCGGTTCGAGGAAATTCTTATAGAACTCGGAATTCTGCCAGTCGTCGTTGGAGACGAACTCGGCGAGGGTCACGACCTGGCGGTTGGGCAGGTCGACAAACGGATCGAGGCTGAAAAAGTGTTTGTTGTACGACGCGGTCGCCTCGGTCGAGGTGCCGGTGGTGTTGACCATCAGGCCGTCCACATGGGCGCTGGGCGGACGCAGGATGAAGGTCACGTACTTGCTGTTCAGATGCACATTGAGCTGATTGAGAAAAGTCGCCCAGGGAATGGTTTCCAGCGGCCCCTGATAGAGGTTGCCGATCAAATCACTGAACGTATCGAGGCTGAGGCTCTGCTGCATAGGGAAAAACCGTTTTTATTATTAGCGTTGGCGGTGGCCGAGGATAAGCGCCGGTATCGACTCCTTGCAACGCTCGGGCTCAGGGCCTGACCGGCGGCTGCCGGTCAGGCCCGGGGCGGGCGAAAAGCCGCTGGCGTCAGACCCGTTCGCTGGCGCGCACGACGAACTTCTTGTGTTCGGCAACGTCCGCCGACAGCGCCTGGACGTCGGTGTAGAACTGCTCGTACCAGCGGCGCAACTGATAGACCGGACCGTCGCCGTCACACAGCAACGGGTTGTCGACGCGGGTCTTGCTGTGCCAGATGGCCACGTCTTCGTAGAAGGCTGCCTGCGCCTGCGCTACGTAGGCCTTGGCCATCGCCTGGTTCTGCTCTTCGCTCAAGCCCGGGATCTTCTTCACCAGCACGCCGTAGCGCAGGGTGAAGCTGTCCAGATCGATCGGCACGTGGCAGTTGAGCAGGATCGAATGGATCGGCTGGCCGTTCATGGCGCCGTTCATCTCGGTGATCTGATAGGCCGGGCCGAAGTAGGTGGCTTCGGTGGTCAGCACGCTGTCGCCGGACAGGCGCTCACTGCGGGCGCGCATGATCTGGGTGGCCAGGTGGCCCTGGAAGATGTTGATGAACTCTTCGACCGGCGCGCCGTGCACGGTGCCGAAGTGCGCCATGTCGGCGATGTTGTCGATCAGTTCGCGGCAGTTGGTGCCAATCTGCAATTCGGCAACTTCCCATGCCGCCCATTCGTCGCTGTAGCAGGCGTCGATGCGCGGAATGCGTTGTTCCGGCAGCGGCGGGTTGCCTTCGGGGTCATTCCAGACGAACAGCAACTGGTTCTCTTCCATGATCGGCCAGCTCTTGATCCTGGCCCGTGGCGGAATGCGCTTGGCATAAGGGATGTCATCGCAAACACCATCGGCGCCCCAGCGCCAGGCGTGGAACGGGCAGCGGATCGAGTTGCCTTCAACGCAACCGGTGCTCAGGTCGGCGCCCATGTGCGGGCAGTAGCCATCAAGGATATGCAGTTCGCCGTCTTCACCCTGGAACGCCACCAAGCGGGTGCCGAACACCTCCAGGCGGTGGGCCTTGCCGTCGCGGTATTGCGCGGCCAGGCCCAGGCAATGCCAGCCGCGGGCGTAGCGGTCTTCCAGCAGTTTGGCTTCGATGCGGTGCAGGGTACTCATCTTATTATTCTCCCAAGGGATCACGGGGTTGGCGCATGTAACGGATTCTGCCGCCCCTGTAAAAGCGGGCATCGTCTGAATGGACGATGGCTGCGTTAAGTAGGCCCGCTCTACTGGTGCCATTGGACCCATGGCAGGAGTTGGCGATGAGTAATGAACAAGGGCCGGTAGCGGTGATTACCGGGGCCGCCAGTGGTATTGGCCGCGGCTTGGCCGAACACGCGGCGACGCTGGGCATGCGCCTGGTGCTGGCGGATCGGGATGCAGCGGGCCTGCAAGCCCTGTGCGACGAATTGAAGGTTTGCGGTGTGCAAGCGATTGCCTGCGTCACCGATGTCGGTGATGCGAAGCAGGTCGAGCGCTTGCGTGATCGGGCTGTCGAGCACTTTGGCGGGGTCGACCTGCTGTTCAACAATGCCGGGGTGATGCAGACCGGTTTCAGCTGGGAAATCACCGAAGCGCAATGGCAGCGCATGCTCGACGTCAACCTCAACGGCGTGATCAACGGCATTCGCAGTTTTGTGCCGCTGTTGCTCAGCCAGGGCCGGGCGGCCCATGTGATCAACACGGCGTCCCTTGCCGGGCTGGTCAGCAGTCCGCTGATGGCACCGTACAACGTGACCAAGCAGGCTGTGGTCGCGCTCTCGGAAACCCTGCATTACGAACTGGCAATGATCGGTGCACCGGTGTCGGTTTCGGTGCTGTGCCCGGGGCCGGTGGCCAGTGAAATCATGGCCTCGAACCAGGTGATGGACACTGCCGGATCCGACTTCAGTCAACTGCTCGACAGCACCATTCGCCAGGGCATGACCCCGGCGGAACTGGCCGCGCAGGTGTTCGCCGCCGTCGCGCAAAAGCGTTTCTGGATCCTGCCCCACAAGGGTTTCAAGCCGGCCCTTGAGCGTCGGGTCCAAAGCATTCTGGGCGAGACCAATCCGCAGTTCCAAATGGCCGACGTAGAGGATGATGCCCATGCCGCTCGATAAGCAGATCGCTGGGGTCCTCCAGCAGTTTCGCGACATCCCGGAGCCCGATTTCAGCCAGGTCGATGCTGCTCAGTACCGGCAGTTCTCCGACAACCTGCTGCCGGCGATCCCCGGCGAACCGATGAGCGAGGTGCGCAACCTGCGGGTGGCCGGCGCGGACGGTGAACTGGACGCACGCCTGTACCGGCCATCGGAACAACCTGATCTGCCATTGCTGGTGTTTTTCCATGGCGGCGGATTTGTCATGGGCAATCTCGATACCCACGACAATCTCTGCCGCTCGCTGGCCCGCCAGACCGAGGCGGTGGTGGTGTCCGTTGCCTACCGACTGGCCCCCGAAAACCCGTTCCCGGCGGCGCCCCTCGATTGTTATGCGGCCACCTGCTGGCTGGTCGAACATGCCGCCGAACTTGGGGTCGATGGCAGTCGACTGGCCGTGGCCGGGGACAGCGCCGGGGGCAATCTGGCGTTGGCGGTCAGTCAGTTGGCGGTACAGCGCCGGGGGCCGAAAATCAGCTATCAGTGTCTGTTCTATCCCGTTACCGACGCAGGTTGCGACTCTCAGTCCTTCGAAGACTTTGCCGAAAGCTATCTGCTTTCCGCCGGGATGATGCGCTGGTTCTGGCAGCAATATCTGCAAGACGTCGGGCAGGCGGATGATCCTTTGGCCTCGCCACTGCGCGCCGAGAGCCTGGCGGGATTGCCGCCAACGACCCTGATCACCGCCGAATTCGACCCGTTGCGTGATGAAGGCGAGGCAATGGCCGAGTGCTTGCGCGAGGCCGGTGTGCCTGTGCGGGTACAGCGTTGTGACGGCATGATCCACGGTTTTATCAGCATGGCTGCATTTGTCGAAGGGGCGGCACGCGCCTTGTCCGATGCGGCGACCGACCTGCGCGGGGCGCTCAAATGAGCGGCCTGGCTTTCAACACGGTACCGCAACTGATCGAGGCCATTGGTGCAGGTCAGATGGTGGTGATCACCGACGACGAACACAACGGCGAAGGCTCGCTGTTGATGGCCGCCGAACAAGCCGGGGCCGAGGCCGTCACCTTCATGGCGGTGCAGGCGCGCGGGCTGATTTGCCTGGCCCTGACCGAGCAGCGCTGCCGTGCGCTGGGCCTGGACCTGATGGTGCCCAACTCCCGGGCGCAACATGGCGTGGGTTTTACCCGCTCGATCGAAGCCGCCACCGGGGTGTCCACGGGTATCTCGGCGGCGGACCGGGCGCGTTCGATCCAGGTCGCGGTCGATCCGGCCAGCGGCCCGACGGACCTGGTGCAGCCGGGGCATATCTTCCCGGTGCAGGCCTTGCCCGGTGGCGTGATGCAGCGGGCCGGACATGTCGAGGCCGCGTGCGACCTGACGCGCCTGGCGGGACTGCAACCGGCGGCAACCCTGGTGGGCATTCTCAACGAGGACGGCGAACTGGCCCGTGGTGCCGAGCTGCATGAATTTGCCCATCGGCATGGCCTGCGCATCGGCACCATCGCCGACCTGATTCACTACCGCATCCTGCATGAAGGCACGATCGAGCGCGGCGGCGAATATCCCTTGCATACCCGCCACGGCGAGTTCCGCGTGACGACCTATCAGGACACCTACCAGGGCTCGCTGCACCTGGCGCTGGTCAAGGGCCGGATCGACAGCACGCAACCGGTGCTGGTGCGGGTGCAAGGCATCGAGACGTTGCGCGATGTGCTGGGGTGTGAAAGCGAAAGCGGGGCGCAGCAGTGGAGCCTGGATCGCTCACTGGCGAGCATCGCCGCCGCCGGTAACGGCGTACTGGTGTTACTGGCCCAAAAGGAAAGCGCCGACGGTGTGCTTGAACAGTTGCGCCAGCGCAGTGGCGGCAAGCAGCGCACACCACAGTTTCCACAACGAACCCTGGGCATCGGCGCACAGATCCTGCGCGACCAGAATGTACGCAAAATGCGCTTGATGAGCTCCCCGGTACCGTACAAGGCCGTGTCCGGGTTCGACCTGGAAGTGACGGAATTCGTGCCGTTTCAACCGATAGGCTAATGCAAGCCCATAAACCGGTGGGAGAGGGCGTGCGCCGGGCGTCGTCTGCCAGACTTTTCATCATCCTTGGCCTCGGAGTGGCAGCGCAGGGTTACCAACTGCCATAGGGGATGCCGTAGCGTTCGATGTAGCGCTTCGATTTCTCGGATTGTGGGTAGTAGTGTCCATTGGACTTACCCAGATGCGGACCCAAGGGCTCGACCTCGGCCTGAGCCCGGGCGACCTTGATTGCGTCATGACAGCTATCGCGCACCCACACCTGCACCACGCCGCCCGGGGCCAGGCCCAGAATCAGCGAGGCGTAGTAGCGAGATCGAAGGGTGTCCGGGCAGCGTCGACTGATGGATGTGCGCATGATCTCGCGCGCTTGCTCGGGGATGTCGACCCAGACCTTGTAGGTTTGGGGTTCGACGACCGATTGCCAGCGGACAAAGATGCGCTTGGGCAGTGCGGCGCCGGTCACGGGCCTGACATTACCTCCGGCCCGGTGCCAGCCACGAGCGGCCTCCGAGCCCTCCAATGCGGTGTCAGTCCCGATTACTCCTCCCATATGATTGTTGAAGAATTTGCCGTTTATATCTTCTGCAGTACTGTTTTCGACCCAGCCGAGCATGTACGACGGCCCTTGAAAATCAATGCTCCACCAAGGCGAGTGCGGGTCGTGCTCAGCTGACAACGGATCGGTGGCCTGGCAGCCGCCGAGGAATAAAAGGCCCGTGAGGGTCATCCATTTTTTCATCATCCCTGACCTCCGCGTGGTGCGTGAGGGTGCTGCACACGTACGGCATCGGCGGTGGGCGCATTGATGTACAGAACCCTGGTTTCGCGTTGCCCGGTTTTATCCAGCGGGTGATTCCAGTGTGCCGATGTGTGGATGTAGCGGTGCTTGAGCATGCGTTCTTCGGCTGGCATAACGTGGTAGGCACCGGCAACAAACCTGTCGCATAGCGCTTGGAGTTCTATCGGAAGGCTGTATTGAGGGTCATGCTCATCAAGATCGTTAAACCTCACACCTTTTTGTTTGGCTAGTTCGTGCATCAGTCGCAGGTAGACTCGCGACAGCTCGCCCCGGACCGAGCGCGTAAGTTGCAAGCCAGCGTAAACCCGTTGCTCCCGCGCGCTTGCACGGTCCTGCAGGTCGGGGGGCAGCAGCCTTGGCTCGGGGGTGACAATTTCCAGCATGTCGGCCGGCCAACCCTGGGTAATCATGTTGGCCCTGTGCTGCCGCGCAACACGGTAGATCGACGTGCTCCTGACATCCGTGCCCTGAGCTACGGTCAAACCCTGCATCGGGCCAACGAGTACGCGTTCCTGGGCTTCGGCGAGGTAGCCGCCACCGATGTCCGAGTGCACCCCGGGCAAGGCAATTTCTGGATGATCGGGTGCGACCCGGCTCAAGGGGAAATTGGCGCGATGCTCATCGCGGGCCACCAGATGCACCACATCGAGAAACAGGGAGCGGGGCAGATGCAGGCGCAAACCCGGAGCGACCGAACTCTGGACATTGCCCAGGTTGCTGATACCGGCAACGGAGGCGACGGTGTCAAACAGACCGATAAACCCCATATGGATGTCGCGGTGATACTGCCCCAGGAACTGGCGACTGAAGCCCTGTGCATTGTTGATCAGAACCCTTTGCAGCAGTCCCTGACTGCTCAGCGCCACCTCATTGGCGAAGTGACGGGCAGCGGCTGCACCGCGACTGAAGCCGAAGGTGTCGAAGGTCAGTGAGGTGATTTCGCCGTCCGGGTTTTCCCTTGCAACTTCATCGATAAAGGTACTGATAACTCCAAACGACTGTTGAACTCGCCCAACAACACCAGACTCACCTCGACCTGTTCCGGACCCTATCAGGCTGTCCTTTTCGCCAGATCGAGTACCGATACCCTCAACATAAAGTGTTCGCTGCACCGACTTGCTTAACCCTGCTTCTTCCATGCCTTCATCTGAGATGTAAAGCTCGCTGAGTTTTTTGATGTTGGTCACATCATTCCCATAACTACTCCCCGGATCACTCATATACGGCTTGCAACTGGCCTCCAGATCTTCAGGCAGGATGGCATGGTGGGCCCCGCAAGCCAGCCCGAGTGCGGTGTTGTCGGCATTGTTTCCAGTACCGTCGAAAAACACGCCGATGCGCAGTGCAATGCCGATTTTGTTGGGTGTCGGCTGTTTCTGCACCCATCCCGATGGCGGTGGCGGGGAGGCCGGAGCCCGCGCGGTCGTTGAATAATAGGCTGGAGCGTAAGTTGCCGGCTGAGCGACTGTTCTGGAAGTCAGTGCCTCAGCGTCATCGCTGGACTCATAAGTGGTATCGAGTATCGAAGGGATCAGCCTGGCGCTGCAGGGGCAACTGCTGTAGCTGTCCAGGGTACCGGCCACCAGTCTTCCGTCGCTGTCGATACTCGGGACACCGCCGAGGATCACGTAAATATTGTTGTTCGCGCCACAGGAAACCGGATCGCCCTCACACGCAAGGGCGACGTCGAACATCGCGACGTCTGCTTTGGCGTCCAGCACCTTGCCACCGCAGCTGGTCCAGTCGCCCAGACAAATAAAATATCCTTCAGCCATGATTCGAACTCCGTGTCCTTGGCACCCCCGGTGAGGGAGGCGCTGCTGCTCGATGGTTTGCACTGGCTCGGGTGTGAGCCGGGCTAGCGCAAACTAACGGGGCAGCGACGGAATTCAAGGTGTCCGGGTACGAACAGGAAATGTCCTACGAGTCATTCAGAAACAAGAGACGTCGAGTTGAACTTGCCGGTCGATATGCGTCGGTTTAAGGCTTGATGCCTTGCAACATCTCCTTCGCCTGATCCTGCACTGCCTGCGGCGCGGTCATGTTGCCGTCGATCACGGTGATGACCGCGTGGCCTTGCCACAGTTGATAGGCATCGGCCTTTTGCTGGACTTCGGTCGGTGTCGACGGTGGGGCCAGGTTGACGTGGACCACGCCGTCGGCGCCGCGCTGTGAGGTGAAGTTCACCCGATCCCAGTTGCCGATCGGCGCAAAGCTCACGCCTTTGACTTCATCGGGTTTCAGGGGCGGGTAGTTGAGGTTCAGGCCGTTGACGCCTGGCAGGCCGAGCACGTTCAGCTCACACGAGTGTTTGCTTTTGGCGCAGGCCTGTCTGGCTTCGGCGCCGGTCAGGCTCGCCTGTTCGATCACCTTCACGGCAAAGCGCGCCGTGTCGTCCATGGCGCCGAGGGTCTTGCGGTAGCCGGCCTGCTGGTCGCGGATGATCAGGTCCATGTCGATGGCCGTTGACACCGCCACGGCTGGAACCCCTTTGAACATGGCACGAACGGCGGCGTTGAGGGTGCCCGACATCTGCGTCAGCGGGCCGACGTTTTCGCCAAAGTTGCTGCCCGATACCACCAGGTCCGGCGGCGAATCCTTGAGGATGACATCGAGGCCGACGTTGACTGCATCCACCGGCGTGCCGATGGCGGACGTCTTGCCGGCTGGCGGGGTGTAGCCCTGCGGTGGCCCGACGCAAAATTTGCCCGGCGCCAGTTCGGTCACCGCCAGGGCCTGGCCAGGTACGACCACGCTGGCGGCGCTGATGCCGCTGCTGTCGTTCAACGGGCCGACCAGGGTGACTTTATGCCCGGCAGCAGTCAGGGCGCGGTACATCGCATCGATGCCGGGTGCACGGCAACCGTCGTCGTTGGTCAGCAGGATGTTCAGGGCATTGGCGTGCATCGACAGGCCAACGCTGGCCATGGCGATGACGCCGGTGAGGAGTTTGTTCATGGGCAGTCTTCCGTGAAATCTACAGATTTGGAAAAGCATAACGCCCCGACCGAATGAATCGGTCGGGGCGCTGAGGTTTTAGCGGGTACCGAGTTTGCGCAGGTTGCCAGGGGTGAACTCGTCTTCGGTGAAGGCGGTGGCGTTGAGCTTCGCCGGTTTCTGATCGATCAGCATCCGGTCAACCAGATACGAACCGGCGATCAGGTCGTGATAGACCCCGAGGCGAGCGTGGTAACGCTGCATCTCGTAGGCGTAGATCGATGTCTGCATGTTGGTGCGCCAGAGTTGGCCGCGACTGTCGTAGTTGTCGGCCAGGGTCGCGGCCCAGGTGTCCTCGTCCAGGTACATCACACGCTTGGCGTACACGTGGCGGGCACCTTCCTTGAGGGTGGCTTGCAGCACCCAGACGCGGTGTTTTTCATAGCGCATGTACTGCGGATCGATATGGCCGGTGGTGGCCAGAATCTGATCGGTGCTTACGCTCGGATCATCGATCTTGTAGTTGTGATAAGGAATGTAGATTTCCTTTTTGCCGACGATGGTCCAGTTGTAGCGGTCCGGGGCACCGTTGAACAAACGGTCTTCGTCGTACACGCGAAAACCTCCCGCGCCGGTCGGCGAGTCGTAGCCCACGGTCGGCGCGCGACGCACCCGGCGCTGACCGGGGCTGTACTGCCAGGCCTGACGCGGGGAGGCGGTCGGGTTGATGAACTCGTGACCGACGACGATCTCGCCTTTCTTGCGCACCGGTTCCAGCGTGGTGATCAGGAAGTTGGTGAGAATGCCGTTGGATGTCTCCAGGGTTCGGTCCGGGTTGGACCAGATCGAGAAGATCTTGTAGTTGACCTCTTCGAGTACCCGCTCCTTGTTGGAGTACACCACGGCCTGCCGGTAGTTGGCCTCTTCGGCGGCGGCGCGGCCGGCGAGGGTGTGGTTGAACATCAACTCGCTGCCGTTCTTGGGAATCGGGAACGGTGAACCGGCCCAGGCGTTTTTCGTGTCGTTGTTGTCGTTGGCCAGCTCGGCGTTGACGGCGTTGTGCTTGACCGCCTCGACCAGTTTCGGGTCAACGCGGAAGTCGCGGTGGCTCGGGTACACCGGGATCTTGAAGGTGTCAGGGTAGCGCTTGAGCAACGCTTTCTGGCCGTCGGTGAGGTTCTCGGCGTACTTGTCCATGTTCTTCGAGTCGATCACGAACAACGGTTTTTCCGCGGCATAGGGGTCCGGGTATGGCGTACCGGGGCCGTCAAACTTGAGGCCTGGCGGCAGGCCGAGCCATTTGCCGGACCAGGCCGGGATGCTGCCGTCGGCGTTGCCGGCTTTTTCCGCGCCCATCGGGGTCAGGTCCTGGCCCAGGCGGGCGGCTTCTTCGGGGCTGACCTTGGCGTAGGCCAGGCCACTGCCGAGCAGGCCGACGGTCAATGCCGTGCTCAGTAAGGTTTGGGTGAATCTGGACATGCTGTGCTCCTCCGACAGGGGAATCAGAACCGGTACTTGAAGTTGAGCGCGACGTTGTCGCGGTCGGCCAACGGGCTGTTGTTGGCGCTGCCGAGGTAGGCGTTGTAACGGGCCTCGACGGTGAAGTTGCCCAGGTAGCGCCACGAGCTGCCGATGCTGGCGCGGTTATCGTTCTGGCCGGCGTTGATCGAGCCGACCATCGAGCTGTCGCCGTGAGCGGCGGCGCTGAAGGTGACAGGCACCGACATGTCCCATCCGCTGAACACGTCGTTGTAGTCAAAGTTCGCCTGCACCGTGTAGCCCCAGGCATCGCGGTCGTAGACCAGGCTGTCGGTTCCCGGCAGCGCGAAGCCCGGCGCCAGGGTCACCGGCTGCGACTTGTCGTTGCTGACCACGGTGTTGTAGACCAGCTCGCCGGTCAGGCTGGTGTTGTCGGCGAAGGCGGTCGGGCCGAGCACGTAGATCATCGACGTTTGCGCTTGCACGGTCTTGCCACGCACGGGGCTGGAGAAACCGTTGTCGACCATCACCGGCGTGCCGTCGCGGTAGCTGACTTCACCGGCCCAACTGACGTCGCCCAGCACGGTGGCGAAGCTCGCGCCAAACAGGTCGATGTTGTCGAAGTAGCGCACCTGGTAGCGGCCCAGGTTCGTCGCGAAATCCAGCGACGGCGTCTTGTCGTGATAGCGCGAATAGAAGAGGCCGAACTCGGTGTTGTTCAGCGACTCGGCGGCGTAGGTGAAGGCCACACCGTACTGGCCGCTGTCGCTCGGCTTGTCGTCCTTCAGACGGGTGACAAAACCGGAGGCGTCGTTGAAACCGCCCTCGTCGATGAAGTCGGTGGTGGAGAAGTAGCTACCCACGCCGAACAGCTCGGTCTTTTCCCACTTGTATTGGTAGTAGGCCTGGATACCCAGGCTTTCGGTCAGGGCGAACTGGGTGAACAGCTGGCCGACCGGCAGCAGGATTTCCTTGACCTCGACGCCCGGGGTGGTCGCCTTGGTCGCGTCCACCGGGCTCTGGGCCGCGGAAATGCCCGGATAGAACAGGCTTTCACCCCAGCTCACCACCTGGTTGCCCAGGCGCGCGTTGAAGGCATGGCCGCCCAGGTCCCAGGTGCCATAGGCGTAGTAATCGAGCATGCGCAGTTCATTGCGGTGCTGGTCGATGGTGTCCTGGGAGAAGCGGTCAGGCTTGCTGCAATGGCCGCCGGCGAAGCAGTTGGAAGTGCCGGTGGTGTTGTCGTTGTCCTGATCGTAGACGTTGTCGTAGAAGCCCGTCGCCCGGACGAACACGCCGTAGTCGTCTTGCCACTTGATGTTGGCTTCGGTGAGAAAGCCACTGCGGTTGTTGATCAGGCTGCCTTTGTCGAACGCGTTGTCGCCGTCGTTGCCGTTGGCATTGGCAGTCAATTTGTGATCGCGAGACTCGGTCCGCCAGGCGAGGCTGTACGTCAGTGTGGTGTCCCAGTCGATGCTCAAGTCTTCGCTTTGCTGAAAGCTCATGGCGTTAACGTGAGCGCTAAGTCCACCAGCCAGCATCAATAGAACAAGCTGTGTGCGAGGGTGCTGTGTTGGTGGGGCGATTATTGTTTTTATCATGTCGTCCTCATGGCCCAGGTCAGACCTGCCCGACCTGCATTTCAGGGGGGTGATTGGTGCTGTGGGCGACTATGGAGTCACGACTTGCGCGCAACATCGTCCAAGCGGACTAAGCGATTTGTACGGGGCGGCCCCAGGCCTGGCCTTAGTCTTATCGGACGATGAACACCCGGCGCGCGCGGCGAACAATCCCGAGACCGACTGCACCGGGCGAAGATCCGGCGGTGGCGGTTTCTGCCTGATGGGCGCTGAACAAGGGTGATCGCATGAACGCTGCCGGGATCAAATGGGATGAGTGCTGTGATGTGTTGGTGATTGGCTCGGGAGCCGGGGGCATGACCGCTGCGCTGCGCGCCCACGACCTGGGCCTCAATGCGCTGCTGATCGAAAAGAGCGGCGAGTACGGCGGTACCTCGGCGGTGTCCGGCGGCGGCATCTGGATCCCCAACAACCACCGGATCAATGCGATCGGCGGCAGTGATTCGGCGGCCGAAGCGATTGCCTACATCCGCGCCGTGACCCATGGCGAGATCGATGACGGGCGCATCGAAGCCTATGTCGAGCATGGTCGGGAGATGGTCGAGTACCTGGAACAACACACCCGTGTGCGCTTCGAGGCGCAACCGCGCTACGCCGATTACTACCCGGAAGTCGAGGGCGGCAAACCGGGCTATCGCTCGATGGATCCGCAACCGTTCGATGCCGCCGAACTCGGCGAAGAATTCCTGCGCATGCGCGCACCGTCCCCCGGCACCCTGATGATGGGGCGCATGGCGATGACCATGAAAGAGGCGCAAGTGCTGTTGTGCCGTGGGCCCGGCTGGTTGCGCCTGACCCTGCGGGTGATGTGGCGCTACTGGCGTGATCGCGAAGGCCGACGCTTGTCCCGTCGCGACCGTTTCCTGACTTTGGGCAATGCCTTGATCGGCGCCTTGCGCTGTTCGTTGCTCGATCGCGGCAAGTCGCTGTGGCTCAACTGTGCGCTCGAAGAACTATTGCTGGTTGATGACCGGGTCGGTGGGGCGCGGGTCAATCGCAACGGTCAGTTGCTCAACGTCAAGGCGCGTTACGGGGTGATCATTGCCGCCGGTGGTTTCGAGCGTAACCAGGCGATGCGCGAGCAGTACCTGCCGCAGCCGTCCCAGGTGAACTGGAGCGCCACGCCGCCGAACAATACCGGCGACGGTATCCGCGCGGGTCAGGCCATTGGCGCACGAACCGCGTTGATGGAGCACAGCTGGTGGGCGCCGACCACTTACGTGCGCGGGGAAGAAAAACAGCGCGCCTTGTTCGTTGAACGTACGTTACCGGGGTGCGTGATGGTCAACGCGGCGGGGGCGCGTTTCGTCAACGAAGCCGCGCCCTATACCGATATCGTTTACGCGATGTACGCCAATAACCGCGAAGGTGCCGCGAGCGTGCCGTGCTGGATGGTGTTTGACGCCGAGTTCCGCCGCAAATACCCGTGCGGTGCGTTGCTGCCGGGCTATGCCCAGCGCGATTGGCAATTGCCCGAGCATTTGCGCGACTACTTCCAGAAGGCGTCGAGCCTGGAAGAACTGGCGACGAAAATCGGTGTCGACGCTGGCGGGCTGGTGCGCACCGTGCAGCGCTTCAATGGCATGGCGGTGCAGGGCGTCGACGAGGATTTCCACAAGGGCGAATCGCTGTTCGATCGCTACTACGGCGACCCGAACGTGCAACCCAATCCGTGCCTGGCGCCGTTGCTCAAGGGACCGTTCTATGCCGTGCGCATCGACGCCGGCGACATCGGCACCAAGGGTGGCCTGCTGACCGACGTGCACGCCCGCGTGTTGCATGAAGACGGCGAACCGATCAACGGCCTGTACGCCATCGGCAACAGCGCCGCCTCAATGATGGGCCGCACCTATCCGGGCGCCGGTTCTACCATCGGCCCGGCCATGACTTTCGGTTACCTGGCCGCCAATCACATCAAACGCCAGAGCGAAACCGCGTCGGCGAAAACCTTGTTCGGGAGTGTCGAATGAACAACCAGCATCCACAGGTCGCCGTAGTGACCGGCGCCAGTCGCGGAGTCGGGCAGGGCATTGCCCAGGCCCTCGGGGCGGCGGGCATGACAGTGTATGTCACCGGTCGTGCTCCGGCGCAAGGCGGGTCGAATTTGTATGGGCATGCCTTGCGCGGCTCGTTGCAGGACACCGCCGCTGCGGTTACCGCTGCCGGTGGACGCGGTATCGCGGTCGTCTGTGACCACGCCGATGACGCGCAGGTTCAGGCACTGTTTGCCCGCGTTGAAGCAGAGAGCGGGCATCTGGATTTGCTGGTCAACAACGCCGCGTTCATCCATGACCGGTTGATCGAACCGGGGCCGTTCTGGGCCAAACCGCTGGAGCTGGTGCGCATTCTCGACGTCGGTCTGCGCTCGGCTTACATCGCCAGCTTCTACGCGGCACCGTTGTTGCTGAAAAGTGCCCAGGGGCTGATTTGCTTTACCTCGTCATTCGGTGCCGGGTGCTACATGCATGGCCCGGCGTACGGCGCGCAAAAGGCCGGGGTCGACAAGCTGGCGGCGGACATGGCGATCGATTTCGAAGGGCAGGGTGTGGCGGCGTTATCGCTGTGGCTCGGCCCGCAACTGACCGAACGCACGAAGATTGCCGGCGAGCAGCATGGCGAGCAGTACCAGGCGTTCCTGGCTCACGCTGAAACCCCACAGTTCAACGGGCGGGTGATTCATGCCTTGCTCAATGATCCACAGTTGATGGCGTTGTCCGGGCAGACCCTGATCACCGCCGAAATCGCCCCCGGCTACGGCATCAGTGAAGCCGAAGGCCGCCAGCCACCGTCCCACCGCGCCATGCTCGGCAACCCGCGCCAGCAGCATCCGGCGCGGGTGGTCTGAGCCGTCCAGTCATACACAAAAATCTGTAGGAGCGAGCCTGCTCGCGATGACGGCAGAACATTCAACATCTATGTTGACTGACCTGACGCTATCGCGAGCAAGCTCGATCCCACAGTTGATCTGTGTCGGACGCGAAATCTGTGTACACCCTCGAACATTGTAGGAGCGAGCCTGCTCGCGATGGTCTATCAGTTGCATTGATGTCGACTGACACACCATCGCGAGCAGGCTCGCTCCTACAGGGATTGCGTTTAGTCTGCGGGCTGCAGTGCCCACTCGCGCAACACATTCTTGGTCACTTTGCCCGCCGCATTGATCGGCATCTTCTGCAGCACCTGCACCCGGCGCGGAACCTTGTAGTTGGCCATCTGCTCGCGGCACCAGGCGAGGAACCGCGCCTGTTCGATTTCCACACCTGGTGCGGGCAGCAGGAACGCCATCGCCACTTCACCCATGCGCTCATCGGGAATGCCGATCACCGCTGCCTGGGCCACGCCCGGATAGGTCAGCAAGCACTGTTCGATCTCCGCCGGGTACACATTGAAGCCGCCGGTGATGAACATGTCCTTGAGGCGTTCGGTGATGCGCAGGTAACCCTGCTCGTCGAGCATGCCGATGTCGCCGGTGTGCAGCCAGCCGTCGGCGTCGAGAATTTCCTGGCTGGCTTCGGGGTTGTTCAGATAACCCTGCATCAGGTTGTAGCCGCGAATCTGCACTTCACCGGGAACGCTCGCCGGCTGGCTGCGACCGCTGCTGCCGACACAACGCACTTCAACTCCCGGCATCGCCCGGCCACTGGTGTTGGCGACCCGTTCCGCAGAGTCACCGGCGCGGCAGATCGTGGCGAAACCGCAGACTTCCGTCAGGCCATACGCGGTGACGATGGTGGCGAAGCCCAGTTCGTCGCGCATGCGGTGGATCATCTCCACGGGAATCGCCGCCGCCCCGGTCACTGCCACGCGCAAGGAACTCAGGTCGAATTCGTTGCGCTGCGGATGGGCCAGCAACGACTGATACAACGTCGGTGGCCCGGGCAACACGGTGATGCGTTCCCGTTGCACGCATTCGAGCACGGCCTGCACGTCGAACACTTGCTGCGGCAGCAGAGTGCAGCCACGCATCAACGCCGCCAGCCAACCGGCCTTGTAGCCGAAGGAGTGGAAGAACGGATTGACGATCAGGTAGCGATCGCTCTCGCGCAAGCCGACGATATCGCTCCAGTCACGCACGATGCGCAGGTTCTGGCCGTGGCTGGTCATCACGCCTTTGGGTTTGCCGGTGGTGCCGGAGGTGAACAGCACGTCGGACAAGGCCTGCGGGCCAACGCTCTGTTCGCGGGTACGCAGGGCCAGGTGCGGCACGTCGATCCCCAGGTCCATAAACCGTTCCCAGGCCAGGGTGCCTGAGTTGGCACCGCGTACGCTGACGATGTGGCGCAGCTCAGGCAGATCCTCGGACGCCAGCATGCCGGGATAGTCCGCACCAAGAAACTCGCCGATGGCAAACAGTACGCAGGTGCCGCTTTCTCGCAGGATGTAGCCGGCCTCGCTGCCTTTCATCCGGGTATTGAGCGGCACCAGGGCGGCGCCGACACTTTGCAGGGCACCGGCGGCGACAATCCATTCCCACACGTTGGGTGCCCAGACCGCCACGCGGTCCCCGACCTGTACGTCGAGGGCCAGCAGTGCGCGGGCAGCCTGGCGGCGCAGTTGGTCCAGTTGTCGGTAACTGATGACGAGGCCCGCGTCCTCGATGGCCGGGCGATCGCCGTAGGCCTGGGCAGCGTTGGCGAACAGTTGAGCGATGGTCAGTGCGGTGGCGACAGGCGGCATGGGGCCTCCCCGGTTAGAAGACAGTTGCGAAAAAGGGAGTAGGCCGGGCAGGGCGCCCGGCCGGATAACGAATTACTGGGCGGGCGGGGCGAAACGGCGACCGGCGGAGAAACCACCGTCCACGGCGATCATCTGGCCGCTGACAAAGGACGCTTCGTCGGAGGCCAGGAACAGCGCGACGTTGGCCACTTCTTCCGGTTGCCCGGAGCGGCTGAGCATATGCTGCGAGGCGAAGAAGGCGTGGAACGCGTCGTTGTCACGGACCATGCTGGTCATCGGCGTTTCGATCAGGCCCGGGCACAAACCGTTGACGCGCACGTTGGCGTAGCCGTAGTCGATGGCCATCGAGCGGGTCAGTTGGTTGATGCCGCCCTTGGACACGTTGTAGGCCACGTTGCCGTCGCAGCCTTGCAGGCCGAAGATCGAACCGACGTTGATGATCGAGCCATTGCGTTGTTCAACCATCGACGCCAGCGCGTACTTGCTGGTGAGCATGCTGCCGGTCAGGTTGATGTCCATTACCCGTTGCCAGTTGGCGGTGGTGGTCTGGGTCACGCTGCCCTGGTCGGCGACGCCAGCGGCATTGACCAGTACGTCGATGCGTCCGAAGCGGTTGATGACTTCTTGCATGACCTGCTGCACCTGCGCTTCGTCGCGCACGTCCAGGGTCATGAACAGGCCGGGAAAGTCTGCCGGTGCGCTGCCGATGTCCAGCCCGACCACTTGCGCGCCTTCGGCCGCGAAACGGCGCACGCAGGCCAGACCGATCCCCGAAGCGCCGCCGGTGACCACCGCGACCTTATTCTGCAAACGAGCCATAACTGCACCTCTTTATTGTTGTGGGCTAATGCTGTGGCCGAGTCTAACCGCTGACCGGGCCTGGGTGATCGTCCAATGAGACTAAGCAACAGATCTCAAGACCGGCACATTTCAACTGTAGGAGCGAGCCTGCTCGCGAAAAACGCCCGGGCACCGCGGTCATTCAGATAGGGCGCGTTATCGTTGACGTCCATCGCGAGCAGGCTCGCTCCTACAGGGGGATGCGTATCTTCAATCGGGGAATTTCAGGTGTACCTTGGCGCCGGTTGGTCGGCTCTGGCAGGCCAGGGTCCAGCCGTCGGCCAGTTCCTTGGGCGTCAGCACATCGTTGCGTGCCAACTGAACCTCGCCTTCCTTGACCACACACATGCACGCGCCGCAGAAACCTTCTTCACAGGACGACGGCACATCCAGGCCGGCGGCCTTGCAACTTTGCAGCAGGGTGTCGCCCGGCTGGCAGGTAATTTCGTGTTGCTGGCCATCGAGTTCGACGATCAGCGCTTTGCACTGCGAACCCATCGCTGCCTCGCGGGCGAGGGCTTCTTCGGCCAATAGTTCGTCGGGGTCCGGCGGTGAGACGAAACGTTCGACATGGATCCGCTCGGCCGCTTCGCCCAGTGCCAGCAGCGCGCGCTCCACGGTGTCCATGAACGGTCCCGGCCCGCAGATGAAGTAGTCGCCGCCGACCGACCCGCGCAGCAGATGACGGACCTGATGGTCCGTCAGGAAACCCTGCACCGAATCGAGGACGTGCACCACGTGCAGTTGATCAGGATGCGCCTTGATCAACCGGCACAGCTCGTCCTTGAAAATCACCGACGCTTCATCGCGGTTGGCGTAGATCAACTTGATCGGCCGCCGACTGCTGTGCAGCACCGACTTGAGAATCGAGAACACCGGGGTGATGCCCGAACCGCCCCCGAACAGGACCAGGGGCTTTTCGGTGTCCGCCTGCGGGTCCAGGCAGAAAAACCCGGCCGGTGGCAGTACTTCCAGCCAGTCGCCGACCTGCACTTCGTTCATCCAGTTCGACACCCGGCCGCCGTCGACCCGTTTCACCGTGACCTTGGGCAGCGCGTCCGCGAGGGGCGAGCTGGCCATGGAATAGCAACGGGTCAACAGTTTACCGGCCAAGGGCACGCGAAAACTCAGGAACTGGCCCGGTTTGTAGCGAAAGCGCTCACGCAGGGTTGGCGGTACGTCCAGCACCAGCGAGCGCGCATCGGCGGTCTCGTCGATCACCGCGCACACTTGCAATGAGACACTTCCCGTCGTGTGTTCGGCCGGGGTCAGGTTCTGTTGTTGCGTGCCCATGTTCACCTCGACCTCAGAGCCCGCTGATCAGCTGGGCGTTGTCGACGCGGATCTCGGCACCGTTGACGAATCGCGACTCGTCGGCGGCGAGGAACAGCACCACGTTGGCAATGTCCCGTGGCGCGGCCATTCGGTTCATCGGGTCCTGGTCCAGCGCTTCCTGCGGGATCGGTTGACCACCGGCCAGGGCCTGGGTCATCGGCGTGTTCACGCCATCGGGGTGCACGCTGTTGCAGCGGATGCGGTAACCCTGTTGCTTGCAGTGCAAGGCGATGGAGCGGGTCATCGCCGCCACTGCGCCTTTGGACGCCGAGTAGGCACAGAACATCGGCATTGCGCCCAAGGCCGCCACCGACGACATGTTGATGATCGAGCCGCCGCCGGTTTCCTTCATGGCCTGGATCGCGTACTTGCAGCCGAGGAAGTAGCCTTCGCCGTTGATCTTCTGCACTTTCTGCCACAGTTCCAGCGTGGTGTCTTCGATGCTGCCCAGGGCCAGGATCGCGGCGTTGTTGACCAATACATCGAGACGGCCGAAGTGTTCGACGGTGGTCTTGACCACGTGTTGCCAATCGCTTTCGCTGGCGATGTCGTGGCGGATGAATAGCGCGTTGCTGCCGATCTCGGCGGCAACCTGACGGCCAGCCTCTTCGTTGAGATCGGTCAGCACCACTTTGGCGCCTTCGCGGGCCAGCAGCAGGGCGTCTTCGCGACCGATGCCGCTGGCGGCGCCGGTGATGATGCAGACTTTGCCTTCTACACGTTGCATTGTTGTTCTCCTGATCGTGCGGTTTGAAGTGCGAATTGGTCGGCCACGTGGGCGGCAGCCCGGCGACCGGAAAAGATGCAGTCGGCCAATGACAGGCCGGAGACATAAAGGTTGGACGCGACACCGACAGCGTTACGGCCGGCGCTGTAGAGACCGTTTATTGGCTGGCCGGCGTGGTCCAGCACCTGTCCGCTGGCCTCGCAGACCTTCAGCCCGCCGAGGGTGATGACCGGGCAGGGGAAGAGCTTGCTGTCGAAAGACAGGTCGAGGGCGTACCACGGACCCTGGTCGAGGTTGGCGAGCATCGCGGCGGACTTGCCGAACTCGTCGGCGACCTCACCGCGTGCTGCTCGGGAGTAGCGTTCGACACTTTGGCGCAGCAGTTCCGGCGGCAGGTTGCAGCGTTTGGCCAACCCGGCCAGGCTGTTGCTGCGCTTGGCGTTGAACAGCAGATTGAGCAGCACCGGCAGGCGCTGGAAATTCCAGACTTTGCCCGGGCCGACCTGGCGCAGCGCTTCGCGCACCAGCTCACGGTTGAGTACCAGAATGGCTCGGCCATCCTGCTCTTCGACCATGGCGTGGCCGAGGGTCGCGCCGTAGATTTCTTCGTTGGCGTAACGCTGTCCGCGGGCATTGACGATCAGCCCGCGGGCCCAGGCCAGTGGCGGGTTGATGAAACGCCAGGCGCTGACCTTGTCCATCCGCGCCACGCTGCCACCGGCGCTCTGGCCCAGGGCGATGCCGCTGCCATTGCACCCGGTGGCGCCCAGCGGCAGGCCGGCCAGGTATTGCGGCGCGTGTTGGCGCACCAGATCGCGATTGAAGATAAAGCCGCCGCTGCTCAGCAGCACTGCCTGTTCGGCGCGAATCAATTGCCGAATGGCGCTGCTCTGTTCGATGCGACGCTGCCGGGCGCGCAAGCGGTCGGCCAATGCCGGAGCGTACATATGAATGGCAGCGGTCCAGCGCGACAGGCGCGCATGTTGTTTGGCGGCGCGGCTGCCCGACGGCAGTTGCCAGGCTTCGACGCCGATGACCTTGTCGTCGAGGTCGAGCACCAGTCGCCGCACTTCGCACTGGCTGCGCAGGCGTGCGCCATGACGCAAGGCGCTGGCCTTGAGCGGGGCGAACAGGCTGGCGCCGGACATACCCGGGCCTTGGGTGCGGTGGCCACGGGGCGCCGGCCTGGCGCTGGCGGCATAGGCCGGCACGGCTTCGTTGCCGGAGAAATAGAGATAGTACTGGTCGCTCGGGTACGAGGTTTTATGCGGTGGCACGCTGGCCTCGAAGGCCGCGCCTTGTCGCTCCAGCCAGGCCAGTTGCTCGCGGCTGCCGTCGCAGAAGTGCTTTAGGGTTTCGCCGCTGACGGCTTCCCCGACTTCCTGACGCAGGTAATTGAACATGGCTTCACTGCTGTCTTCGTAGCCAGCCTGACGCTGATACGGCGTACCGCCGCCGGCATACACCACGCCACCGCTGAGTGCCGTGGCGCCGCCGCCTTCGAAGCGATCCAGTGCGAGCACCGACAAGCCGCGAGCGCTGGCTTCGATGGCGGCACAGGCGCCGGCACCGCCAAACCCGACGATCAGCAAGTCGCAGCGGTCGTCCCATGGCAACTGGTCGGCGCTGTTCACTCGCAACGCCGTCAACCGGTTCAGGCTGTCCATGTTCGGGCCTCAGCCAGCAGCAGCGAGAGAAGGTGCGGGTTTGGCGGTGGTGGTGTAGCTGCCGTCGAGGTAGACCAGCGGGGTGATTTCGGCGGTGGTGTGGATCTGCAGGATGCGCCCGATGAACACGGTGTGGGTGCCGTAGCTGAAGTGGCCGTCCTGGCGGCAGAGGATTGCCGACTGCGCATCACCCAGGTAAGGAATACCGCCGGGGCTGGTCAGCCAGTTGCCACGGTCGAAGCGCGCTTCGCCTTTGATTGCACCGCTGCACAGGTTGGCCAGGTCTTGTTGTTCGACGCCGAGGATGTTGACGCAGAAGTCGGCGCCGGTCGCCAGTGCGGCGTGGGGCGAGGCGGTCTTGTTGACGCAGATCAGCAGCGATGGCGGCTCGGTGCTCAGGGAGTCAACGGCCGTGGCGGCCATGGCGAAGCGTTCGGTGCCGTTGCTGGTGCTGATAATGGTGACTGACTTGGCCAGGCGGCGCATGGCCTGGAGCATGTCGGCTTTGAGATTGACGTCGTTCATCGCACTGGGCCTTTTTGTTGGTTGGGGAGTGCGATGGATTCTTGCGCTGACGTCTAGCGCAAACATCGTCCGAGGGGACTAGGCATCAGGCCATTTCAATGTTGAATGTGCCGGCCCCATCGCCAGCAGGCTGGCTCCCACAGGGTTGGTGGTTGTTCACTGATTTTGTGTACGACGCTAATCCCTGTGGGAGCCAGCCTGCTGGCGATGGCGGCCTGCCAACCAACACACCTCTTTCAGATGTACCCCAAGTAACTGTTGTCCCAAAACCACATGGTCCGTTTGAGGGATGCCCGCCGCGTTGCGCATTGTTTGAATGCCAGTGTAGGGGCGCTACACCCGCCCCGTTGCACGCGCGCCCCGGCGGATGGGGTGAACAAAGGAGAACAATAAAAATGCTCAACCAAGACCTGATTCGCCAGCGTCTGAGCCAACGTGCCCGCGAGTTGGTGCCGATCCTGCGTGAACGCGCCCTGAATGCCGCGCAAGCCGGGCAGTTGCCTGAAGAAACCCTGAAGGATTTCCAGGACGCCGGGTTCTTTCGCATCCTGCAACCGTCCCGTTGGGAAGGCTATGAGCTGGAGCCCAAGGATTTCTTCGACGTACAGATGACCCTTGCCGAAGGCTGCATGTCCTCGGCCTGGGTGCTGGGGGTGGTGGCGATCCACAACTGGCAACTGGCGTTGTTCGACGACCGCGCGGCCCAGGATGTCTGGGGTAGCGACTCCAGCGTGTTGATCTCCTCTTCCTATATGCCGGTGGGCAAGGTCGAGCGGGTCGAGGGTGGCTTCAAGTTGAGCGGTCGCTGGGGCTTTTCTTCCGGCAGCAAGCATTGCGACTGGGTGTTCCTCGGTGCGCTGGTGCCGCCGGCAGAGGCGGGCGGGGCGCCGGATTATCGGACGTTCCTGGTGCCGCGCAGCGACTACCAGATCCTCGACAACTGGAACGTCATGGGTCTGGAAGCCACCGGTTCCCACGACATTCTGGTGGAAGACGCCTTCGTTCCCGAGTACCGCACCCATCGCGCGTTCGACGGATTCATGCAGAACAGTCCGGGCAATGCGGTGAACACCGCACCGTTGTTCCGCCTGCCGTTCGGGCAGATTTTCGTGCGTGCGGTTTCGTCGTCGGCCATCGGTGCCCTGCAAGGCGCGGTGGATCAGTTTGTCGAGCACAACCGTGCCCGGGTCGGGGTCAATGACGGGCGCAAGATGGTCCAGGACCCGGCTGCGCAATCGGCGTTGGCCAATGCCATGGTCTGCGTCGACGAGTGCAAGACCGTGCTGCATCGCAACTTCGCCCTGATGCTGGAGCGCGCGCAGAAGGGTGAGCCGTTGAGCATGCCCGAGCGGGTGAAGATGCGATACGACTCGGCACTGGTGGCCGATAAGTGCGCCAAGACTGTGGGCGACCTGATGTTCAACAGCGGTGCTTCGACGATCTTCCGCAGCCATCCGATCAACCGTGCGTTCCGCGACATTCACACCGGTCGCGCCCACGTCGCCAACAGCCCGGCCAAGTACGCCTGGAACCTCGGCGGGGTCAGCATGGGTCAGGACAGCAGCGACTTTTTCCTCTGACAGTTACGCATGAATCAGCTAGTCCGTTTGCGTGATTCGAGCGCCCCGTCGATGCACGAGCATTGGCGGTAAGGCGAAGGTCTACGGCGCCGACTGCGCATCCAAATAAGCACAAGGATCAACCATGAAATTTTCCCTGATTTACGAAGCCCAGACGGTGGACTCCAGCCGCGAAGGCGACCGCAAGATTTTCGAAGACACCGTCGAGCAGGCCGTGCTCGCCGACAAGCTCGGCTTCGACACCTTCTGGTGCGTGGAACACACCGCGCTGAGCAACTACTCGCACATGTCCGCGCCGGAAACCATGCTGGCGTTCGTGGCCGGTAAAACCGAACGCATCGGCATCGGCCACGGCGTGGTCTGTCTGCCGCCGGCGATGAACCACCCGGTGAAAGTCGCCGAGCGCATCGCCACCCTCGACCTGTTGTCCAAGGGCCGTGTGCACTTCGGCGTGGGCAAGGGCGGCACTCAGCAGGAAGCCGGCACCTTCGGCTACGACCTGGCGACCTTGCAGCCGCAGATCGACGAGATGATGTACCTGATTCCGAAAATGTTCGTGCAGGACGAGATCGAGCACAACGGCGACTTCGTGCAGATCCCCAAGCGCCCGATCCATCCAAAGCCGTACCAGGATCCGCACCCGCCGATGTACCTGGCATGCACCAACACCGAGTCGCTGAAAAATGCCGGCGGTCGTGGCATGGGCGCGCTGGTGCTGGGCTTCGGTGGCCCGGAAGAGATCGCCAAGAAGGTCGAGGTGTATCACACGGCCTACGACAACCGTGACGAGAAGAAGCAAGTGGGCTTCCGCCCTAACCGTCACATCGCCGCGCTGTGCCCGGCCATCGTGCTGGAAGATAACGAAGAAGCGCGCCGCATCGGTATCCGTGGCCAGCGTTACTTCATGGAATCCCTGGGCTACTGGTACGGCGGTGGCGAGCGTCCGGACCCGGAGAAGTGGAAGGACGACACCTTCGTCGACGGCAACGGCCAGAGCGTAATCAAGTCGCGCTTTGCCTCGGAAGAAGTCAGCGTCGACTTCTCCGACCCGACCATGGCCATGATGAACCCGAACCATGCTTACGGCACCGTCGAGGATTGCATCGGCTACGTGCAGCGCTTGATCGATGCCGGCGCCGACGAAATCCTGTTCATCTGCCAGATGGGCACCGTGCCGCAGTGGGCGCAGCTGGAGACTTTGAAGAACATTGGCGAGAAGGTGATTCCGCACTTCCGTAAGGGTTGATGCGGGTCAAACCTCGCAACCCCTGTGGGAGCCAGCCTGCTGGCGATAGCGGTCTTACATTCAACATCCATGTTGTCTGACACACCGCCATCGCCAGCAGGCTGGCTCCCACAGTTTGATCGCATTTCAGGCCTGGCATGGACGTCAGGTCAACTTTCCAACGGGTCCCCAAGGCCCGTTTTTTTATGCCTGCCGAATAAGATTGAACACCGCATACCCCTTGTAGGAGCGAGCCTGCTCGCGATGAACCGGAGAGCGCCGCGGGGTGTCAGGTTTCCAGCGTTATCGTTGACGACCATCGCGAGCAGGCTCGCTCCTACAGGTTTTTGGCCTATAGATAGCGCCTGTTTAACGGCTGTCAGCGTTACTTGATGAAAGCTACAACGCCTTGCGTCGTTGCCTACAGGTACGCCAGAATCCGCCGGCTTGTGCGCCCTGGACCCCCTCGGTAACTTGATTCGCGTCACTGCTCATCAGTGATCGGGTTTAGTCGCCCGTTGTGACACGAAGCGCATTTGCATCCCAAACAGTCAGGCCATTTCATGCCCTGCACTTCATGGTAGCTGTGCGCAGGGCGCCTTCGGGCGCGCCGGTTTCGTGCTCCGCCGGTCGACTAACCTGCGTACAGCTGCCACCCCTCTTGTTTAGTCGCAAGTAGGTGACGGCTCCACATTTTGGAGCATTCAACTATGGTCAAACCTTCACCTAATCCGCCGGAAACCGAGCGCATCCCCTCAAACGCCGACATCCGCGCCACCCCTCGAACAATCAGTACGCTGTTCATCGTCGACCCCGGGGCCACGACCGAAACCCTGGTGGTCTATCTGGTCGAGACGCTGGCCTCGGTGGATGTGATGGTTCATTACCTGGTCGATCATCTGGAAGGTTCATCGCGCAATGTCCTGCCAGGCATTTCAAACAGCGTGATGCTGGCCGAAATCACGGCAAACCGCGTGCTGGACCAAATCGAACCAGCCGCATAAACCCGCCATACCACTGCCCCCTGTGGGAGCTAGCCTGCTGGCGATAGCGGCCTGACATTCAACATCCATGTTGCCTGACACACCGCTATCGCCAGCAGGCTGGCTCCCACAGGTTTTTTTGCATCAAAAGCCATCATTTCCGCTAGTCCCATTGGACGATGTTGCCCCTCGCCGAACCCGTTTGAATAGGCCCTACATAAAGTCTCCCCCGGCACCAGCCGAAGGGCGACACCGCCTGAGAAAAACGAGGAGTGCATCCATGGATATCCGTGGTCTGGGTTACGTCACCCTGCTGTCCAGCGACCTGGCGCAATGGCGCCACTACGCAAGCCAGGTGTTGGGCATGATGGTCAGCGGCGATGATGAGCGTCTGTACCTGAAAATGGACGAACGTCATTACCGCATCCTCGTGCAGAAGAATGCCGAAAACAGCTTCGGTGCCTGCGGCTGGGAAGTGGCCGGCAAGGCGGCGCTGGAACAGGCGGTCAGCGAGTTGCAACAGGCCGACGTGCAAGTGACCCGTGGCACAGCGGCCGAGGCCGAGCTGCGCAAGGTCCAGGAGTTGGTGCACTTCAGCGACCCGGATGGCAATCGCCACGAAATTTTCTGGGGCCCGCTGCAGGACTTCGCCCGTTTCGTTTCGCCGGTTGGCGTCAAAGGGTTCGTTACCAACGACCTCGGCATGGGCCACGTTGTATTGCCAGCCCCGGCCTTCGAACGCTGCCGCGATTTCTACGAACAGGTGATGGGTTTCGGCCTGTCGGACCTGATGAAAGTCCGCTTCACCCCGGACCCGGCCGAGCCGCAAAAACGCATCCACTTCCTGCACTGCAACAACGGCCGCCACCACTCGCTGGCGATTTTCGAGTGCCCGATGCCCCACGGTTGCGTGCACATGATGGTCGAGGTCAACGCGCTGGACGAAGTCGGCCGCGCCCTGGACCGCGTCCACGCCAATGGCGTGAAGCTGTCGGCCACCCTCGGCCAGCACACCAACGACCAGATGATTTCTTTCTATATCAAGACCCCGTCCGGGTTTGACCTGGAGTACGGCTGCGATGGCCTGGTGGTCGACTGGGATCGCCACACGCCGTTCGAAAGCACCTTGGTCAGCCACTGGGGCCACGACTTCAGTGTCGGTCGCCAATGAGGAACAAGACGATGGACAAGCAAATGAGCACCGCCGAGATCGTCGGCCAACTGCGTGACGGCATGACCATCGGTATCGGTGGCTGGGGTCCGCGTCGCAAGCCAATGGCGCTGGTGCGCGAGATTCTGCGCTCGGACCTCAAGGACCTGACCGTGGTCGCCTACGGTGGTGCCGATGTCGGCATGCTCTGTGCCGCCGGCAAGATCAAGAAACTGATATTCGCCTTCGTGTCCCTGGATTTCATTCCGCTGGAGCCGTACTTCCGCAAGGCGCGCCAGGAAGCGGCGCTGGAAGTGATGGAGATCGATGAAGGCATGCTGCTGCTCGGCCTGCGGGCGGCGGCGATGAATGTGCCGTTCATTCCGACCGCCGTGGGCCTGGGCACTGACGTGCTGCGCCACAACCGCCAGATCAAGTTGATTGCCTCGCCGTACGCCGATGGCAAGGACTGGGTGGCCATGCCGGCGCTCAAGCTCGACGCGGCGCTGGTGCATGTCGACCGCGCCGACAAACGCGGCGTGTGCCAGATCAGCGGTCCGGATCACTACATGGACGACCTGTTCGTACGTGCCGCGACCCACAGCTACGTAACCTGCGATGAGCTGGTCGACAGCGACTACTTCCATCAGGACAGCGCCCATGCCCATCAAGTGTTCTGGGAACGCAACCTGACCACCGCCGTGGCTCACGTGCCGGGCGGGGCGCATCCGTCGTCCTGCGCGCCGCTGTACGGTTTCGATGTCGCGCACTTCAAGGCCTACAACGCCACGGTCCAGGCGGCCGATGGCTGGCAGGGCTATGTCCGCGACTACGTCGACTGCACCCACGAACAGTATCTGGAAAAGGTTGGCGGCCTGGCTGCGATCCGTGAACTGCCGTTGCCGATTTTCTAAGGAGCCTTTCGATGAGCACTATTGATTACAGCCTCGCTGAGTTGATGATCTGCGCGGCCTGCGACGCCTGGCGCGAAGACGGCGAAGTATTGGCCTCTGGCATCGGCGTGATCCCGCGTCTGGCCGCGTCCTTGGCCATGCTGACCAGCAACCCGCGACTGCTGATGACCGATTCCGAAGCCTACATGGTTGCCGAGCCGGTGCCGTTGGGCGCACGTAAAGGCTACGAACCAAAGCGCGACAGCTGGATGGGTTTCTCGCGGATTTTCGACAACGTCTGGGGCGGCAAGCGCCATGCCCTGGTCGGCCCGACCCAGATCGACCGTTACGGTCAGGCCAACATTTCCTGCATCGGCGACTACGCCAAACCCAAGGCGCAGATGCTCGGTGTGCGCGGTTTTCCCGGCAACTCGATCAGTCACGCCAACTCGTTTTGCGTGCCGAGCCATAACCGTCGGGTGTTCGTCGAAGGCGAGGTCGATATGGTCGCCTCGGTCGGCTACAACCCGGCCCGTCTGGCGCGGGGCTGGTCGCTGGATGACATCGACATCCGCCTGATCATCACCGACCTCTGCGTCCTGGACTTCCAGGGCCCGCAGCGGCAGATGCGCATCCGTTCGCTGCACCCCGGCGTAACAGCGGCGCAGGTCCAGGACAACACCGGCTTTGAACTGCACGTGCCGGACGCCTGCCCGATCACGGCAGCACCGACGGCCGAGCAGTTGCAGCTGATCCAGCGTCTGGACCCGCACAACCTGCGCGCCCTGCAACTCAAAGACAACCCGCCAGGCCAACGCTGAGCAACGCGTTGCGGAGAAAAGTGATGGCTGAAGATAACGATAACAATCAGGCCGAGGTGGTGCTGTACGAGGTGCGTGGCGCGGTGGCCCTGGTCACCATGAACCGCCCCGAGTTCCACAACGCGCAGAACTCGCAGATGACCTATGCGCTGGACGCGGCGTTTCGCCGGGCCTGCGATGACGATGAAGTGAAGGTCATTGTGCTGCGTGGCGCCGGCAAGCATTTCTCCGCCGGGCATGACATCGGTACCCCGGGCCGCGACGTCGACAAGACCTTCGACCGCGCCAGCCTGTGGTACGACCATGTAAACAAACCGGGCGGCGAGTTTCTCTATGCCCGGGAGCATGAAGTTTATCTGGGCATGTGCCGCCGCTGGCGCGAAATCCCTAAGCCGACGATCGCCATGGTCCAGGGCGCGTGCATTGCCGGTGGGCTGATGCTGGCTTGGGTCTGCGACCTGATCGTCGCCAGCGAGGATGCCTACTTCGCCGATCCAGTGGTGCGCATGGGCATTCCCGGGGTCGAGTATTTCGCCCATGTGCATGAACTCAATCCGCGTATCGCCAAGGAATTCCTGTTCCTTGGCGAGCGCATGCCGGCACCGCGTGCCTATCAGATGGGCATGCTCAACCGGGTAGTCGCTCGCGACGAGCTGGAGCAACAGACCCTGGACATCGCCGGGCGCATCGCCCAGATGCCGCGCCTGGGCCTGCAACTGAGCAAGCAAGCGGTGAACAACGCCGAAGACCTGATGGGCAAGCGCGCGACCATGGACATGGTGTTCGGCCTGCATCACTTCGCCCATGCCCACAATGAACTGGTGTCCGGCGACCGTCTCGGCGGCTATGACGCCAAGGCCATGGCCAGTTCCCAGCGCAAAACGGGCGAGGCGTGAACATGGCAATCTCGTTGAATACCCGTTTGACTGACCTGCTCGGTTGCCGCTACCCGATCATCCAGACCGCCATGGGGTGGGTCGCCGACCCGAAACTGGTGGCGGCCACGGGCAATGCCGGTGGCTTCGGTTTTCTCGCCGGGGCGACCATCGAACCGCAGCAGATGGAAGCGGCGATTATCGAAACCCGACGCCTGACCGATCAGCCGTTCGGGGTTAATTTCCACATGTACCAGGCCAATGCCGGCGAGATCGTCGAGCTGGTGTTGCGCCACCAAGTCCGGGCGGTCAGCTACAGCCGTTCGCCGGGCAAGCAAATGATCAGCCGCCTGAAGGATGCCGGGGTGGTGTGTATTCCTACCGTGGGCGCGCTCAAGCATGCGCAGAAAGCCGTGGAAATGGGCGCCGATGCGGTAACCGTGCAGGGCGGCGAGGGGGGTGGTCACACCGGGTCCGTGCCGACTTCGTTGTTGCTCGATCAAGTGGTCAATGCCGTGTCGGTGCCCGTGGTGGCGGCCGGTGGTTTCAAGGATGGCAAGGGGCTGGTCTCGGCCTTGGCCTATGGCGCGGAAGGCATCGCCATGGGCACGCGTTTCCTGATGTGCGCCGACAGCCCGGTGCCCCAGGCGACCCTGGCCCGATACCTGGCGGTCAAGGACCCGGCGGCGATCATCATCAGCCGCGCCATCGACGGCATGCCGCAACGGATGATCCGCAACGAATTGCTCAACCAGCTGGAAAACAGCGGCGGCCTCAAGCGTCTGTTGCTGGCCTTGCAAAGTGGCCTGGCCTACCGCCGCCACACCGGCATGAGCCTGACCCAGTTGCTCACCAGCGCGCTGAAGATGCGCGGTGCCGGAGAGTTGACCGCCGCGCAAAGCATCATGGCCGCCAACGCACCGATGGTGATCCAGAAAGCCATGGTCGACGGGCAACCGGCCGCGGGCGTGTTGCCCGCCGGACAGATCGCCGCCTCCATCGACAGCTTGCCCAGCTGCGCCCAATTGATTGAACAGATCGTCCGCGACGCCGAAACGCGCCTGGGCGAGCTGTGCCGCCGTGTATCGTGAAGGGGAAAGGCATGAAACCATTTAGCGTGAGTATTGATAGCGGCATTGCAGAATTGGTGTTCGACCGGCCACCGGTCAATGCCTTCAGCAGTCAGGGCTGGGCCGATATCGCCAGCGAGATCGAGGGCCTGGGCCGCAACAGCGACGTGCGGGTGATCGTGATCCGTGCCGAAGGCCGGGGTTTCTGCGCCGGGGTCGACATCAAGGAACTGGCCGCCGACGGCAACCTGATCGTCGCGGTGAACAAGGGCAACTACGACAGCTTCAAGGCCATTCACCGCAACCCGAAACCGGTGATCGTGGCCGTGCACGGCTTCGTATTGGGCGGCGGCATCGGCATCTGCGGCGCCGCCGACATCATTGTCGCGTCCGAGTGCGCCACCTTCGGCGTGCCGGAAGTGGATCGCGGGGCCATGGGCGGCGGTGCGCATTTGCAGCGCCTGTTCCCGGTGCAGAAAGTCCGCCACATGTACTTCACCGGCGAGGCCATCGACGCCGCCGAGGCTTACCGCCTGGGTGCGGTGGAGCGGGTGGTCAAGCGCGAAGACCTGCGTGAAGCCGCGTTGCAGATCGCCCGCACCATCGCCGCCAAGAGCCCCGGCATGATCAGCCTGGCCAAGGAGGCGTTGAGCGGCATCGAAGACGGCAATCTGGAAGACAAATACCGCTGGGAGCAGGGCTTCACCCTCGAAGCCTACCGCTCACTGGACTCTCAGGAAGCACGCGACTCGTTCGTCGAGAAACGCGATGCCCGATTCAACGGCTGAAGGCATATCCATGGACCTGACCTATACCCCGGCCCAGCAGGCTTTTCGTGCCGAGGCACGGACCTGGCTGGCGGCCAATGTACCGAGTGAACCGCTGCAATCGTTCGACACCGAACAGGGCTTTGCCGAGCACCGCGCCTGGGAAGCCAGGCTCAATGAAGGCCGTTGGGGCATGGTCACCTGGCCGACCGAACTTGGCGGGCGCGGCTGCGACCTGATCGAGTGGCTGATTTTCGAAGAGGAATACTACCGCTCCGGAGCGCCGGCACGGGTCAACCAGAACGGCATCTTCCTGCTCGGCCCGACCCTGATGGAGTACGGCAGCGCTGAACAAAAGGCACGCTTTCTGCCGCGCATGGCCACCGGCGAAGACATCTGGGCCCAGGCCTGGTCCGAGCCGGGCGCCGGTTCCGACATGGCGGCGATCCGTTCCAAGGCAGAGCGGGTGGGCGATCACTACGTGATCAATGGCCAGAAGACCTGGTCGACCCGCGCGGTGTGGGCCGATTGGGCGTTCGGCATTTTCCGGACCGACTCGCAGTCCCAGCGTCACCACGGGCTGACCTTCATCCTGCTGCCGCTGGACACGCCGGGCATTACCGTGCGGCCGATTCCGCAGCTCAACGGCTTGCCGGGTTTCGCCGAAATTTTCTTCGACGACGTCAAGGTGCCGGTGGAAAACGCCCTCGGTGGCGAAGGCATGGGCTGGCACGTGGCGATGTCCACTGCCGGGTTCGAGCGTGGTTTGTTGCTGCGTTCTCCGGCGCGCTTCCAGGAAACCGCCAAGCGCCTGGTGCAGTTGTACCTGGCCAATCGTGAGCAGGCCGACCGCGACCCGGCCATCGTTGAAGCGGTGATGCGCGCCTGGCTCGATGCCGAGGCCTACACCCTGAGCACCTACATGACCGCTTCGCAACTGGTGCAGGGCGGCAAGATCGGCCCGGAGTCGTCGACCAACAAGATCTTCTGGTCCGAACTCGACCAGCGCATGCACGACACCGCCATGAGCATTCTTGGCCTGCGCGGCGAACTGCTGCCGCAAGCCCCGGCCGCCGGTGACGTCGGCCATTGGCTGGAAGGTTTCCTGTTTGCCCAGGCCGGGCCGATCTACGCCGGCACCAACGAGATCCAGCGCAACATCATTGCCGAACGCATGCTCGGCATGCCGCGTGCCTGAGGAATAGACCATGGACTTTAGTTTCAGCCGCGACCAACTGCTGTTTCAGGACAACGTCCGCAGCTTTCTGATCAACGAAGTCACCCCGGAACGCATCCGCGAACTGTGGCAGAGCGACAGCGGGCGCAGTGATCAGCTCTGGGCGCAATTGGTGGAACTGGGCCTGACCGCCCTGACCGTGCCCGAGGCGCAGGACGGCATGGGCATGAATGAGCTGGACGTCGTGCTGATCGCCCAGGAATGCGGTTACGCCGGGCTGCCCGAACCGCTGGTGGACACCATGCTGATCGGCGTACCGATGCTCGCCGCTCTCGATGAGCAACACGCGCCACTCAAACAAAAATGGCTGTCGCGAGTGGCCGAGGGCCGTGCGCGTCTCGCGGTTGCCGAGCCGGGTAATCCCCTGGTCAGCGATGCCCATGTCGCCGATCTGCTGTTGCTGGCCCATGGCGATGAGGTGCATGCGCTGGAGCGTGATGCCGTGCGCCTGACCCGCAACGAGTCGGTCGATCCGAGCCGTCAATTGTTCCAGGTCGAGTGGACGCCAACTCCCGCCACTTGCGTTGCCTGCGGTGAGCAGGGCCGACGCTTGTGGACGGCCACGTTCAACCGTGGCGCCCTCGCCAGTGCCGCGCAATTGCTCGGGCTGGCCAAACGCATGGTTGACCTGGCGGTGGACTACACCTTCGAGCGCAAACAGTTCGGCAAACCGGTGGGTTCGTTCCAGGCGGTCAAGCACTTGATGGCCAACGTCGCGGTGCAGATCGAGTTCGCCAAAGGCCCGTTGTACCGCGCCGCGTATGCGTTGGCCGAGCAACAACCGGGACAGGACGTGCAGGTGTCCCACGCCAAGCTGGCAACGGCGGAAGCGGCCATGCTCGCGGCGAAGAACAGCATCCAGGCCCATGGCGCCATGGGGTACACCTGGGAAGTCGACCTGCACCTGTTCATGAAGCGCGCCTGGGCGCTGGACAAGGTCTGGGGTGATCGCGGGTATCACAAAGGGCGAATTCGCGCGGCGCTGTTTGACGGCAAGCTCGCGCTGGGAGCGGGTAGTACGTTCTAACCAGTCATTAAGGGTGACTACATCCCTGTGGGAGCGAGCCTGCTCGCGAAGAGGCCGGCACATTCACTATTCATGTTGCCTGATACACCGCCTTCGCGAGCAGGCTCGCTCCCACAGGATTTTCGGCACTTTCAATACCAGATTTCAATTTCTTCACCGAGGTAGACCATGCCTGAAGCTTATATCGTCGACGCCCTGCGTACGCCCACCGGGCGGCGCAAGGGTGGTCTGAGCCAGATCCACGCCGCCGACCTGGGCGCCCATGTGTTGCGCGCGCTGGTCGAGCGCAACGCCATTCCCGACGAGGATTACGACGACGTGATCTTCGGCTGTGTCGATACCATCGGCCCGCTGGCCGGTGACATCGCCCGCACCAGTTGGCTGGCGGCCGGCCTGTCGCAAGCGGTGCCGGGCACCACCATCGATCGCCAGTGCGGTTCGTCCCAGCAAGCGGTGCACTTCGCCGCCCAGGCGGTGATGAGCGGCACTCAGGACGTGGTCGTCGCCGGTGGTGTACAAACCATGACCCAGATCCCGATTTCCTCGGCGATGATCGCTGCCGAGCCCCTGGGCTTCACCGATCCGTTCAGCGGTTCTGAAGGCTGGGTGCGGCGCTATGGCGCGCAACCGCCGACCCAGTTCCGTTCGGCGCAGATGATTGCCGAAAAGTGGGGCTTGTCCCGGGCCCAGCTTGAAGCCTATTCGCTGGAGTCCCATCGACGTGCCTTGCAGGCCATCGAGCAAGGCCGTTTCAACCGCGAGATCGTGCCACTGGCCGGAGTGATGCATGACGAAACCCCGCGCCAGACCAGTCTGGAAAAAATGGCGGAGCTGGAATTCCTGTTCGGCTGTGACCGGGTGACCGCCGCGGTGTCGAGCCAGACCTGCGACGCGGCCAGCGCGATGCTGATCGTCTCGGAGGCGGCGCTCAAGCGTTACGGCCTGACGCCACGGGCACGCATTCATCACCTGAGCGTGCGCGCCGAAGACCCGATCTGGATGCTCACCGCGCCGATCCCGGCTACCGCTTACGCACTCAAGCGCGCCGGCATGAAGCTCGAAGACATCGACCGGGTGGAGATCAATGAAGCCTTCGCCTCGGTGGCCATGGCCTGGCTCAAAGAGACTGGCTATCCCCATGAACAGACCAACGTCAACGGCGGCGCGATTGCCCTTGGTCACCCATTGGGCGCCACCGGCACCCGCTTGATGTGCACCTTGCTGCATGAACTGGAACGCAGCGGCGGTCGCTTCGGTATGCAGACCATGTGCGAAGGCGGCGGGCAGGCCAATGTGACGATTATCGAACGTTTGTAACCCAGGATGCACACCGAGCCTGTGGGCGCGAGCCTGCTCGCGATGGGCTCAAGAACGACGCGGTTATCCAGATACCCCCGCGTATTCGTTAACGACCATCGCGAGCAGGCTCGCTCCTACAGGGGATTGTGTCGACCCGTGATGAATTTGAAGGATGTAGAACATGAAAACCTGTGAAAACCGCGTGGTGATCATCACCGGTGCCGGCGGTGGTCTGGGCCGCGCCTACGCGCTGGCTTTCGCCGCCGAAGGCGCGAAAGTGGTGGTCAACGACATCAACCGCGAAGCGGCGCTGGCCGTGGTCGGTGAAATCCTCGGCCAGGGCGGCAGTGCCGTGGCCAACAGCGACGACATCACCCGCTATGACTCGGCGGGGCTGATCGTGCGCCAGGCCATCGAAACCTTCGGCGACCTGAACGTGGTGGTCAACAATGCCGGCATCTGCCGCGACCGCATGTTCGCCAGCCTCAGCGAAGCCGACTGGGATGCCGTGGTGGCCGTGCACCTCAAGGGCCACTTCTGCATTTCCAGCCACGCCGTGAAGTACTGGCGCGAGCAGGCCAAGGGCGGCGCCAAGGTCGATGCGCGGATCATCAACACCAGTTCCGGCGCCGGGTTGCAGGGTTCCATTGGTCAGTCCAACTACGCGGCGGCCAAGGGCGGTATTGCCTCGCTGACGTTGGTGCAGGCGGCTGAACTGCGCCGTTACGGGATCACCGCCAACGCCTTGGCACCGGCCGCGCGCACCGGGATGACCGAGCAAGTGTTCGCCGACACCATGAAAAAGCCTGAAGAGGGCTTCGATTACTTCGCCCCGGAAAACGTCGCGCCGCTGGTGGTGTGGTTGGGCTCCGAGGCTTCCGCCGAGGTGACCGGGCAGATGTTCGAAGTCGAGGGCGGCAAGTTGTCCATTGCCGACGGCTGGCGTCGTGGCCCGCAACTGGATCGCCAGGGCCGTTGGGCAGTAGGTGAGATGGGCGAAGCCGTCGCACAGCTGGTGGCTCAGGCCGTTCCGGCGGCGAAGGTTTACGGCAGCTAAAAAAGTCCGGTCCGGGGAGGGGCGTGCATGGCTATAATCGGCCCACGTTCCAAAACCGATCACCTGTGGGAGCGAGCCTGCTCGCGATGGACGTTAACGATAACGCGTTGATTCTGGATAAACGCGTTGCGCTTGAGTCCATCGCGAGCAAGCTCGCTCCTACAGGTGGCCGACGTTTCCCTCCAGTCACCACACGAGACCTGTCATGACCATTTCCCTGTACGACGCTTCCATCCCTGTTTTCCAGCAAATGCTCAACGCCCTGAGCGATGTACTGAAGAAGGCCGAAGCCCACGCCACCGAAAAAAACATCGACCCTAACGCCTTCCTGCAAGCGCGCCTGTTCCCGGACATGTTCCCGCTGGTGCGTCAGGTGCAGATCGCCGTTGATTTCGCCAAAGGCATTTCTTCGCGTCTGGCCGAAGTCGAACTGCCGAAGTACGACGACACTGAAACCACCTTCGCCGAGCTGCAAGCACTGATCGCCAAGGTTCTGGCCTATATCGGCGAGTTCACGCCAGAGCAGATCAACGGCAAGGAAGGCATCGAGATCGTCACCCGTCCGGGCACGCCTAAAGAGAAGCGCTTCAGCGGCCAGTCCTACCTGCTGACCTACGGCCTGCCGCAGTTCTTCTTCCACGTCACCACCACTTACGCACTGCTGCGCCACAACGGCGTGGAAGTGGGCAAGCGCGACTACATGGGCGCGTTCTAAACCGGCCAGGTACTTGTAGGAGCGAGCTTGCTCGCGATGAGCCAGAGAACGCCGCGGGGTGTCAGGCTGCCAGCGTTATCGTTAACGTCCATCGCGAGCAAGCTCGCTCCTACAGCGGGTGAGTGTCAGGCCAGACGTTCGGCTTTCTGCTCTTCACCCAGGCAAGCCGCCGCGGTGAACAGCACGTCGGTGGAGGAGTTCAGCGCGGTTTCCGCCGAGTCCTGCAACACGCCGATGATGAAACCGACCGCCACCACCTGCATGGCGATTTCGCTCGGGATGCCGAACAGGCTGCACGCCAGCGGAATCAGCAACAGCGAGCCACCGGCCACGCCCGAGGCGCCGCAAGCGCAGATCGCCGCGACAACGCTCAACAGGATCGCGGTGGGGATGTCCACGGCGATACCGAGGGTGTGCACCGCCGCCAGGGTCAGCACGGTGATGGTGATTGCCGCGCCGGCCATGTTGATGGTCGCACCCAGCGGGATCGATACCGAGTAGGTGTCTTCGTGCAGGCCCAGTCGCTTGCTCAACTCCAGGTTGACCGGAATGTTCGCTGCCGAGCTGCGGGTGAAGAACGCCGTGATGCCGCTTTCGCGCAGGCAGGTGAGCACCAGCGGGTACGGGTTGCGGCGCAGTTTCCAGAACACGATGAGCGGGTTCATCACCAGTGCCACGAACAGCATGCAGCCCAGCAGCACGGCCAGCAGGTGCGCGTAACCGATCAAGGCGCCGAAACCGGAAGTGGCCAGGGTCGAGGCCACCAGGCCGAAGATGCCTAGCGGTGCGAAGCGAATCACCACTCGCACGATCACGGTCACACCGTTGGACAGGTCGCCCAGTACTTCACGGGTGGTGTTGCCAGCATGGCGAATGGCAATGCCCATACCGATGGCCCAGGCCAGGATGCCGATGAAGTTGGCGTTCATCAAGGCACTGACCGGGTTGTCGACCACGCTCAGCAACAGGCTTTGCAACACTTCGCCAATCCCGCCTGGCGCTGTGACCGCAACGTCCTGGGTCGACAGCACCAGGTTCGACGGGAACGTCATGCTGGCAACCACCGCGACTACGGCCGCGGCGAAAGTACCCAGCAGATACAGGAACAGAATCGGCCGGATATGGGTTTCCTGACCGTGCTTGTGGTTGGCAATCGACGCCATGACCAGCACGAACACCAGAATCGGCGCGACGGCTTTGAGTGCCGAGACAAACACTTTGCCGATGAACGCCGTGGACTTCGCCATGTCGGGGGCAATCAGCGCCAGGGCAATACCGGCGATCAGGCCGATCACGATCTGTGTGACCAGGCTCAAGCGTTTAAGGCGTTGCAATAGAGAAGGGGATGAAACAGTCATAAAACGGCATCTCTGAATTTTTATAAGTGCATGGTTTCGTCGCAGTTGCAGCAACAAGCAGGGCAGGCCGCAGACGGGAAACCGAGAGGGGAACACAGGGTGTAGAACGCCGCATTCCTTGTGGGAGCAGGTTTTGCCCCTTAAATGATCGGCATTGATCACAGGGTGTACGTTTTTCAGGGCGCGAACTTTATCACAGCGCAGGAACGATCTTTCAGACCTGTGACGAACTGCCACCCTGGCATTCAACGCGAATTGCAGGTTCGTGCAACCGCATCCGAAAACACTCTGTTAATATTCGCCATCCTCATTTTCATGTCTGCCAGTGGGCCTTCGGGCTATCGCTGGTGTTTTCGTTTTCTGGAGTTTTGCATGCTGTTGCCCATTCTTCTGTTGTCCGCCGCCGGCTTCACGGTGCTGACCACGGAGTTCATCATCGTTGGCCTGTTGCCAGCCATCGCCCGGGACCTGGAGGTCAGCATCCCGCAGGCCGGTTTGCTGGTGACCCTGTTCGCCTTCACCGTGGCCGCGTTCGGGCCGTTCCTGACGGCGTATTTCGCCCGCTTCGAGCGCCGCAAGCTGTTCATCTCGGTGCTGATCATGTTTGGCCTGGCCAACACGCTCGCGGCGCTGGCGCCGAATATCTGGGTGATGGCGTTCGCCCGCTTGATCCCGGCGCTGGGGCTGCCGGTGTTCTGGGCCTTGGCCAGCGAAACGGCGGTGGACATCGTTGGGCCGGATTACGCCGGTCGCGCCATCGCCAAGATCGGCTTCGGCATCGTCTGCGCCACGGTGTTTGGCATTCCCGTAGGCACGCTGATTTCCGATGCATTCGGCTGGCGCAGCGCCTTCGCGATTCTGGCGGTCATCGCCTTTGCCAAGGCGTTGTTGCTGTTTATCTATCTGCCCAGGACCAACCTGCACCAGCATCAGGTGAGCTTTCGCTCGCAGTTCAAGATCCTGCGCAGTCCGCTTATGCTCGGTCATGTGCTGCTGTCAGTGATTGTGTTCAGCGGCATGTTCACCGCCTACACCTATCTGGCGGACATTCTCGAGCGGCTGGCCGGCTTCAACGGCACCGTGGTCGGCTGGTGCTTGATGGGCTTTGGCGCGGTGGGGTTGATCGGCAACTCCCTGGGCGGCCGGGCGGTGGATCGTCATCCGCTGATGGCGTCGATGATGTTCTGTGCATTCATGATTGCCGGCCTGGTGGCGCTGGTGCCGAACATCCATTCGCCCCTCGGTCTGGCGGCGGCGATGGGCATCTGGGGTGTGACCCAGGCAGCGTTGTTCCTGGTCAGCCATGTGCGCCTGATGAAAGCAGCGCCCGAAGCGCCGGCCTTCGCCGCGTCGCTGAACATTGCCGGGGCCAACCTCGGTATTGGCTTGGGCGCGATGATCGGTGGTCGGGTGATCGACAGCGTCGGTCTGCAAGGCCTTGGCTTTGCAGCCGCCGCTTTCATTCTGGCGTCGATCCTGCTGGCCATCGCCCTGATGACCCTCAAGCCGCGCGAAGAAATCACAGCGCTGTAAACAGCTCGCGTCGGGCACCTTCGGTAATGGCGACTATGCCGGGGTGCTTGACCTTGCGTTCCACTGAGATGGCATAGAACGACTCGCTCACCGCGTCGGTCTGGCCAATCACCTCCACGCCATATTGGCGTTGCACTTCATCGGCAATCACGCTCGGGCCGATGAAGATCCCGCTGCCGGATTGGCCGAAGGCCTGCATCAGAGCGCTGTCGTCGAACTCACCGACAATTCTTGGCTGGATTTGCTGCTCGGCGAACCAGCGTTGCAAACGGCTGCGCACCACGGTTTCCGGGCCGGGAATCAGCAGCGGCGCACCGTGCAGATTGCGCGGAAAGTCGCGACCGTAACGGGCCGCCAGCTCAGGGGTGGCGAAGAAGCTGATCCCGCACTCACCGAGTTTCTGGCTGTAGCCCTTGATGTCCAGGTGCGACGGCATCGGGCTGTCGGATATCACCAGGTCCAGGCGCTGGATCGCCAGGTCGGCCAACAAACGTTCAAGCTTGTCTTCGCGGCACGTGATGCGCAGCGGTTCGCTCAGTTCCATGGTCGGTGCGATCAGGCGATAGACAATGGACTTGGGCACTACGTCGGCCACACCGACGCGAAACAGGATCTGCTGTTCATTGGGCTGTGCCCGCAGCATCAGTTCCAGTTCGCCACCCAGCTGAAACATTTGTTCGGCGTAGGGCAGGGCCTGGCGGCCGGCCTCGGTCAGTTCGAGTTGACGTCCCACGCGCTGAAACAACTCGATGCCAAAAGTCTGTTCCAGTAATGAAATCTGCCCGCTGATGGTTTGTGGCGTGAGATTGAGCTGCTCGCAGGCGCGCACGATGCTGCCGGTTTTGGCCACCACCCAGAAGTAATGCAATTGTCGATAATTGAGCATGGCGATCTATAGTTCGTAAAAACCGAAGTATAACCGCTGAAAATACGAATTTTCCTGAAGTGTTTGCTTCCCTAGAATGCATCGCTATCAACGGGCCATCGTTTAGGTCCCGTTCGTTCTATCGAGGAAAGCATCATGAAGCTTAAAACCACGGCACTGCTGATCACGTCTTTACTGGTACTGGCCGGTTGCGACCAGGCCGAGAAAAGCGCGCAACAATTGATGGGCAAGGCTGCCGAAAGCGCCAAACAGGCGATTGACGATACCCACAAGGCCGCCGAGCAAGCGCTCAGTGACGCCACCAGCGGGTTGATCAGCAAAAAAGAATCATCGGAAAAAGAATCGGAAAAAACCGAATCTTCCTCCCAGGAAATCTAAACCGTATTACAACGAGTCAGGACTGACCCATGGACTACCTTTTACAACTTGCCGCCAGCCCCACCGCCTGGGTCGCCCTTGCCACCCTGATCGTGATGGAGATCGTGCTCGGCATCGATAACCTGATCTTCATCTCGATCCTGACCAACAAGCTGCCCTTGCACAATCGCCAGCGCGCACGGCGCATTGGTATCGGTATGGCGTTGATCCTGCGTCTGGGCTTGCTGAGCACCATCGCGTTCATCGTGCAGTTGACTGCGCCGGTGATCGAGATCCTGGGCCACGCGTTTTCCTGGAAAGACATGATCCTGATTGCCGGTGGCCTGTTCCTGTTGTGGAAGGCGACCACCGAGATCCATCACAGCATGGACCCGGCGCCAGAAGATCCGAAGTCGGCGACCTCGACCGTGACCCTGGGCTTCGCTGCCGCGATCGGTCAGATCCTGATGCTGGACATGGTGTTCTCCATCGACAGCATCATTACCGCTGTCGGCATGACCGAGCATTTGCCGATCATGGTCATCGCGGTGGTGGTGTCGGTACTGGTGATGTTGCTGGCGGCTGATCCGCTGGCCAAGTTCATCAACGACAACCCGACGGTGGTGATGCTGGCCCTGGGCTTCCTGATCATGATCGGCATGACGCTGATTGCCGAAGGCTTTGGCGCCCATGTACCGAAAGGTTACGTCTATGCGGCCATGGCATTCTCGGCTGCGATCGAGGTGTTGAACATGATGTCCCGTCGGTCCAGGGAGAAGCGGGCAGCCACTGAGGCCTGACCCACGCTAAAGGAAACGGCCGCCTGAACTCGAAGGAGTGCAGGCGGCCGTTTTTGTTGGTCTGGGGTAAAGGTGTGGTCAGTGAGCGTTGGCGGGTTGGTTCGGCGTCTTGTCTGCTTCAGGCGCAGGGGCCGGCCGGACAGGGTGGTGGTGGCGGCGGGTAATGCGCAGCACGCCCCACAGCATGGCGGCGGCGACCGCCAGCCAGCCGCAAAGCAACATTACAATGATCATGGTCAGGCTCATCTGTGCCTCCTCTTTGCCCTTCTTTGGGCACTCACGCTTCGCTGTCGTCTCTTCAGGGAACAGTCTAGCCGTTGCTGCATTTCAGGCTATTGACCGAAAGTCGCCTGTCACCAACCAGTTCGCTCTATCGAATTCACTCCACTACCGTTTAGAGCTATACCGTAGCGGCGCGGCGACCTATGATCGACGACCAAGCCGGGAATGGGATTGCCTGGCGTCTGAACCTGAACAAGAGAGAGATGATGGTGCGGGGATTTTCTCGAATTTTGTCGACCATGCTGATCGCCGGTTGCGTGGCAAGCCTGGCGGGCTGTGCCGGGAGCGTTGCGCCCGAGATCAAGCGCTTGCCCGAGCGTGTCGAGCTCAGTGGCCGGTTCTACCGGGGCGATGCGTATCAAAGCGGGCCGCAGGTGCTGGCCAGCATGCTGTCCCAGCAGGGCATCGTGATTACCCCGGGACTGCTCGACAAACCCTTGCATTTGCCGGGGGGCGAAGCCCAATTACAACAGAACATGCAGAACCTGGCCCGGGAGTACGGGATGGTCGTTTATCCCCTCGACAGCAACCTGGCGGCGTTGTTGACGCAAGTCGCCGCCGGTTATCCGGTGATGGTGCGCTTTACCGAAGGCTCGGCCATGTGGGCCGAACCGCGATACGCCATTCTGGCCGGCTACAACCGTCAGAAGCAGACCGTGCTGCTGCGTGCCGGGATGAACCGCCGCGAACTGATGAGCTTCAGCTCCTTCGAGTCGGCGTTCAAGGACGCCGGTGGTTGGGCGGTGCTGATCCAGAAACCGACGCAAATACCGGCCCAGGTCGATCAGCAGCGATGGCTCAAGGCCGCCAACGATCTGGCCCAGGCCGGTCAGGAGCAGGCCGCCGCCAGGGCGAAAAAAGCCTTGGCCAGCCAGTAAGTCCGTTGGTCACCCGCCGGGCACCATTGTCCACCGCCAGCCTCTGATCTAAAGGGCCCGCAACATCACTTCGGGCCAAGATCAGGAGGCTTCCATGGCTGATTCCACAACCCCCGTCGGTCCGCACTCGTCTGAACATTCGTCTGGCGATGAGTTGGGTTTCGATCCCGATTCCCCGGACCTTGCCGATCCTCAGGTCGACCCGATCGGGCCCGCCAAGGCACCGAGGGACGTGAAGCCGGGTGACAACCCCAAGGCACCGGCCAAGCCCTATGATCCACTGGGCAACCTGAAGCCTTAGGTTCAATGGAGGTGTGTATGTCTACCGATTCCAGTTTCGACGACAAACGTCCGGAAACCGTCCCCACGACTCCCGAGCAAAGCACCGATCCGGTGATGGACCCCGACAGCCCTTTGAGGGATCCCCTGGCGCGGCCAACGGTGGTGCCCACTGGAAAGCCGAAGGGGTGGAGGGATCCAAGTGCTGGCGACGGCATCCCGGATGACGACCAGATGCCGCTGCCCAACGACTGACGTTGCGACGAAAAAAAGCCCCGGATGTTCGGGGCTTTTTCATGGGTTTGCAGCAAGGTTACTTCGAGGCTTCAACCACGCCGCTCTGGCGCTGCTTGAGGTTCTTGTCTGCCTTGTACTGCAAGGCCACGGAAGGCACCTCCGCGCTCTTTCCGCTCTCTACCCAATTACGCATGCGCGTGGCATCGGCGAAGTGGGTGTACTTGCCATAGGCGTCAAGGATCACCAAGGCCACCGGGCGGTTGCTCATTCGGGTCACCAGCACCAGGCAGTGACCTGCTTCGTTGGTGAAACCGGTTTTTGTCAGCTGGATGTCCCAGTCCGGCTTGCGGACCAAATGGTCGGTGTTGCGGAAACCCAGGCTGTAGTTCGGTTTGCGAAACGAAACGGTCTTTTCCTTGGTTGTACTCAGCTCGGTCAGCAGCGGGTACTTGTGCGCGGCGATCAACAGTTTGCTCAAATCACGAGCGGTCGAAACGTTGCGCGGCGAGAGACCTGTCGGTTCGACGAAATGGGTATTGGTCATGCCCAAGGCCCGGGCCTTGGCGTTCATTGCAGCAATGAACGCGGCATAACCACCCGGATAGTGGTGGGCCAGGCTTGCGGCGGCCCGGTTTTCAGATGACATCAGGGCAATCAGCAGCATTTCCCGGCGCGGCAGTTCGCTCTTGAGCTTGACCCGAGAGTACACACCTTTCATTTCCGGTGTGTCGCTGATGTTGATGTTGATGTATTCATCCATGTTTTGTCGGGCTTCAACCACGACCAGGCCGGTCATCAGTTTGCTGACGGACGCGATGGGGACGACAACGTCCGGATTGCTGGCATAGATGACTTTGTTGGTCTGCATATCCAGCAGTAAAGAGCTGCCGGAAGCGAGTTTGAGTTGCGAGGTATCCCGAGGCGCGGCGGTGGTTTCGCCAGCGCTGGCGATTGGCGTGATGAAAGTCCCTGTAACTGCAAAAAATAGGCTCAGGATGGAAAGACGGATTTTCACGCTGGCAGACTCGTAAGGTGTTGATAAGCCGTTTTGTAACGGGCTATTTCGTAAAAAGCGCGACATTCTGGAGTATGGCTGAATAACTGTCGATGGTTGTTCAAGTAACGGGTGAAAGTCCTGAGAAACATGAAAAAAAAGTCATTTTCCGGCGGGCGGTCGGTGTTTCTCGCAGGCAAAAAAAACCCCGCCAGGGCGGGGTTCCTTGTCACGCTGCCAGCGTCCGCGGTGTAACTCAGCTGTGCAGGGTTTCGGCGGCATACAGGGTGTTTTCCAGCAGGCAGGCACGGGTCATCGGGCCTACGCCGCCCGGTACAGGAGTGATCCAGCCAGCGCGGGGCAAGGCGGTTTCGTAGATCACGTCACCCACCAGCTTGCCGTCTTCCTGACGGTTGATGCCGACATCGATCACGATCGCGCCTTCCTTGATCCACTCGCCCTTGACCAGGCCCGGCTTGCCGGCGGCGACGACGACCAGGTCCGCACGGCCGACATGGCCGGCCAGGTCCTTGGTAAAGCGGTGGGTGACCGTCACGGTGCAACCGGCCAGCAGCAATTCCATGGCCATCGGACGGCCAACGATATTGGACGCGCCGACAACCACGGCATCCATCCCGTAAAGGTCGACACCGGTGCTTTCCAGCAGGGTCATGATGCCTTTGGGGGTGCATGGGCGCAGCAGCGGGATACGCTGGGCCAGGCGACCGACGTTATAAGGATGGAAGCCGTCGACGTCTTTGTCCGGACGAATGCGTTCCAGCAGCCTGGACGCGTCCAGGTGTTCGGGAAGCGGAAGCTGAAGCAGGACGCCGTCGATTGCAGGGTCGTCATTCAGGCGATCGATCAGCTCGGTCAGCGCTTCTTGAGTGGTTTCCGAAGGCAGGTCATAGGCTTGGGATAGAAAGCCGACCTCTTCACAGTCTTTACGCTTGTGCGAGACATAAACCTGAGAGGCAGGATCGCTGCCGACCAGGATCACCGCAAGGCCGGGCGTGCGCAGGCCTTGCTGGCGACGCTCGGTGACACGTTGGGCGATCTGCTGGCGCAGGCTGGCGGCGATCGATTTGCCGTCGATAAGTTGTGCAGTCATTGCGCGTGATTAACCATCGAGAGGGGAAAAAAAGAGAACGCATTCTCGCATGTCATGCGGTGAGGGCAAAGGCGCTTGGTCTGCAAATTCCCCTAACTCCTTTAATTAAATGAATTTTTTTTAAAAAGGATTTGACGACCTTCGGGTGGCTCTATACTATTCGTCGCACTTGTCGGGCACAGCCTAGCACTGGTTAGGAAGGTTGAGCGGGATTACGGTTCTGCGAGACTGGAAAGCACTTAGTTTGTAGTCCTCCAAGGTTACAGCTAACAAGGCGCCCGTAGCTCAGCTGGATAGAGCATCCGCCTTCTAAGCGGATGGTCGCAGGTTCGAGTCCTGCCGGGTGCGCCATTAGGCAGCTTTGGCACAAGTAGCGCGATATGGTGGGCGTAGCTCAGTTGGTAGAGCACGGGATTGTGACTCCCGTTGTCGTGGGTTCGATCCCCATCGTCCACCCCATATTTCGAAAGGCGCCAGATTAACAGTCTGGCGCCTTTGCTTTAAAGGCTTCACCCGCGGATGTGGTGGAATTGGTAGACACACTGGATTTAGGTTCCAGCGCCGCGAGGCGTAAGAGTTCGAGTCTCTTCATCCGCACCAATTAAAGCTTCACTCAGGTCGTTGGCCTGGCTGGAGCTTGATAAAGAAGTTGTTTGGCTTCTTTAACAGGCAATATGGTGGGCGTAGCTCAGTTGGTAGAGCACGGGATTGTGACTCCCGTTGTCGTGGGTTCGATCCCCATCGTCCACCCCATATTTCGAAAGGCGCCAGATTGAAAAGTCTGGCGCCTTTTTTGTTTCAGCGGCCGCAGGTTCCGGGTCGCAGGGGCAGGGCGTTTCGTCGTATTTATGTTTCTCGATGATGCGGTCCTGCCCGCCGGCCTTGCTTGCGAGTTCGGCTGTCAGGGAGATGATTGGCGACCTCCTCTATATATGGAAAGGTTGGCGCAGAGCCCTGGCGTGATTGGTTGTATTTGCCATCGGGGCGAGGTGCATTCGTGCATTCGCACCTATAAATTGCCTGCTGCGTTTTTACCCGTTTTCAGTAGGGTGACTTCTTGAGTTTGACCCACTAGAATGCATGCCCTTGATTCTGGGGTCGGAAACGGCCGGCTAACGTCTGTGCAACGAGGAATATCCATGCAAGTTTCTGTTGAAAATACTACTGCTCTTGAGCGCCGCATGAGCGTCACCGTGCCGGCTGAGCGCATCGAGAGCCAGGTCAACAAGCGTCTGCAGCAGACCGCCCAAAAGGCCAAGATTGCTGGCTTCCGTCCAGGCAAAGTGCCAATGAGCGAAATCAAGCGCCGTTTCGGTGCCGACGCTCGCCAGGAAGCGGTAGGCGACGTGATCCAGTCTTCTTTCTACGAAGCTGTGGTTGAGCAGAAGCTGAACCCGGCCGGTCAGCCTTCGATCGAGCCGAAATCCCTGGAAGCGGGCAAGGACCTGGAATACGTAGCCGTATTCGAAGTGTTCCCTGAGTTCACCGTTGCCGGTTTCGAAGGTATCACCGTAGAGCGCCTGAGCGCTGACGTGTCTGATGCCGATCTGGACAAGATGCTGGACATCCTGCGCAAGCAGAACACCCGTTTCGAAGTGGCCGATCGCGCCGCTCAAAACGAAGACCAGCTGAACATCGATTTCGTCGGCAAGGTCGACGGTGAAGTGTTCGCTGGCGGTTCCGCCAAGGGTACTCAGCTGGTTCTGGGTTCCGGCCGCATGATCCCTGGTTTCGAAGATGGCCTGGTTGGCGCAAAAGCCGGTGAAGAACGCGTTCTGAACCTGACTTTCCCAGAGGACTATCAGAACCTGGACCTGGCTGGCAAAACCGCCGAGTTCACCGTGACCGTCAACACCGTTTCCGAGCCAAAGCTGCCAGAACTGACCGAAGAGTTCTTCGCTCAATTCGGTATCAAGGAAACCGGTCTGGAAGGCTTCCGCGCCGAAGTTCGCAAGAACATGGAGCGCGAGCTGCGTCAGGCGATCAAATCCAAGGTCAAGAATCAGGTAATGGACGGTCTGCTGGCCACCAACCCGATCGAAGTGCCAAAGGCTCTGCTGTCCAACGAAGTTGACCGTCTGCGCGTGCAGGCTGTCCAGCAGTTCGGCGGCAACATCAAGCCTGACCAACTGCCGGCCGAGCTGTTCGAAGAGCAAGCCAAGCGCCGCGTAGTGCTGGGCCTGATCGTGGCTGAAGTGGTCAAGCAATTCGACCTCAAGCCTGACGAAACCCGCGTTCGCGAGATGATTCAGGAAATGGCTTCGGCCTACCAGGAGCCTGAGCAAGTTGTGTCCTGGTACTACAAGAACGACCAGCAACTGAACGAAGTTCGCTCGGTTGTGCTGGAAGAGCAAGTTGTGGATACTGTTCTGCAGAAAGCTAGCGTGACCGACAAATCGGTCTCTTACGAAGAAGCGGTCAAGCCGGTAGAAGCTCCACAAGCCGACTGATCACTTTTGCGGTAAGAAGCAAACACCATAAGCCAGCCTTCGAGCTGGCTTATGCGTATTCAAGACATAACTATTTGGGAGTGACTGCAGAGCATGTTCCGTAATTCGTATATTCAGCAGAACTCTGATATCCAGGCCGCAGGCGGCCTGGTCCCGATGGTTGTCGAGCAGTCCGCTCGTGGCGAGCGCGCCTACGACATCTACTCGCGTCTCCTCAAGGAGCGGGTGATCTTTCTGGTTGGTCCGGTAGAGGACTACATGGCCAACCTGATTTGTGCGCAACTGCTGTTCCTTGAAGCGGAAAACCCGGACAAGGACATCCATCTCTATATCAACTCCCCGGGCGGTTCGGTGACGGCGGGCATGTCGATCTATGACACCATGCAGTTCATCAAACCCAACGTGGCGACCACCTGTATCGGTCAGGCGTGCAGCATGGGTGCGTTCCTGCTGACGGCCGGTGCACAAGGCAAGCGTTACTGCCTGCCGAACTCGCGTGTGATGATTCACCAGCCACTGGGCGGTTTCCAGGGCCAGGCGTCGGATATCGAAATCCATGCCAAGGAAATCCTCTTCATTCGTGAGCGTCTCAACACGCTGATGGCCCAGCACAGCGGGCGCACTCTCGAAGAAATCGAGCGTGATACCAATCGCGACAATTTCATGAGTGCAGAAGCCGCGCGTGAGTACGGGTTGATCGATGAAGTGATCAGCCAGCGTCCTGCTTAAAATAAGCAGCTCAAAATAAGGTTGGTCGGCGGGTCCGACACCTGCGGGCTTGAAAAAGCCCGCAATAGCCTTCATCTTGTGTTGCAAGCCTATCGGATTTGGATCGAACGAATGACTGACACCCGCAACGGCGAGGACAACGGCAAGCTGCTCTATTGCTCCTTCTGTGGCAAAAGCCAGCATGAAGTACGCAAATTGATTGCCGGCCCCTCGGTCTTTATCTGCGACGAGTGCGTCGACCTGTGCAACGACATCATCCGCGAGGAGGTGCAGGAAGCACAGGCCGAAAGCAGCGCGCATAAATTGCCTTCGCCTAAAGAAATCAGCGGCATCCTTGATCAGTATGTGATTGGTCAGGAGCGTGCGAAAAAGGTTCTGGCCGTAGCGGTGTACAACCACTACAAGCGCCTGAACCAGCGTGACAAAAAGAATGACGACGTCGAACTCGGCAAGAGCAACATCCTGCTGATCGGCCCGACAGGCTCGGGTAAGACCCTGCTTGCCGAAACACTGGCCCGCTTGCTGAACGTTCCGTTCACCATCGCCGACGCAACCACCCTCACCGAGGCGGGTTACGTGGGTGAAGATGTCGAGAACATCATTCAGAAGCTGTTGCAGAAGTGCGATTACGACGTGGAAAAAGCCCAGATGGGCATTGTCTATATCGATGAAATCGACAAGATTTCGCGCAAGTCTGACAACCCGTCGATCACCCGGGACGTTTCCGGTGAAGGCGTGCAGCAGGCCCTGCTCAAGTTGATCGAAGGCACGGTCGCTTCCGTTCCGCCACAAGGCGGTCGCAAGCATCCGCAGCAGGAGTTCCTGCAGGTCGACACCCGTAACATCCTGTTCATCTGCGGTGGTGCGTTCTCTGGTCTGGAAAAGGTTATTCAAAACCGTTCCACCAAGGGCGGCATCGGCTTCAACGCAGAAGTGCGCAGCAAGGAAGAAGGCAAGAAAGTCGGTGAGTCCCTGCGTGAAGTCGAGCCTGACGATCTGGTCAAGTTCGGTCTGATCCCGGAATTCGTTGGTCGTCTGCCGGTACTTGCCACGCTGGACGAGCTCGACGAGGCTGCATTGATGCAGATCCTCACCGAGCCGAAAAATGCCCTGACCAAGCAGTATGCCAAGCTGTTCGAGATGGAAGGCGTGGATCTGGAATTCCGCAGCGACGCTCTGAAATCGGTCGCCAAGCGCGCCCTGGAGCGTAAAACCGGTGCCCGTGGCCTGCGTTCGATTCTCGAAGGTGTATTGCTCGACACTATGTATGAAATCCCCTCGCAATCGGAGGTGAGCAAAGTAGTGATCGATGAAAGCGTGATAGAGGGCAAGTCCAAGCCACTGTATATCTACGAAAACAGTGAGCCTGCTGCCAAGGCAGCGCCAGACGCTTAAGCGTCGCGCAGCCGGTACAAAGAAGGGGCCTTCGGGCCCCTTTGCTTTTGTGGGAGCTGGCCTGCTGGCGAAGGCGAGCTGACAACCCATCTGATTTTCGGATGTGTCCGGACCATCACAAACGCTGCCATCAGCTGCAATCTTTTAAGTCGTACTTTTATCCGCTTGTTTTTTTCCAGAGCAGCCCCCATCTTGGTTTCAAGCTTACTTCCATCTGTTTCCGGCCTTATGGCCGCCGTAGAGGCGAAATCATGAAGACAACCATCGAATTGCCTCTCCTGCCATTGCGTGATGTCGTGGTTTATCCGCACATGGTTATCCCGCTGTTCGTGGGGCGCGAGAAATCCATCGAAGCCCTCGAAGCTGCGATGACGGGTGACAAGCAGATTCTTCTGCTGGCCCAGAGAAACCCGGCTGACGACGATCCCGGTGAAGAGGCCCTGTACCGCGTTGGTACGATTGCCACCGTTCTGCAGCTGCTGAAGCTGCCTGACGGAACGGTCAAGGTTCTGGTCGAAGGCGAGCAGCGGGGCGCTGTCGAGCGCTTCAGCGAAGTGGACGGCCACTGCCGTGCCGAAGTCTCCCTGATCGACGAAGTCGAAGCACCAGAGCGCGAGTCGGAAGTGTTCGTTCGCAGCTTGCTGTCCCAGTTCGAGCAATATGTGCAGTTGGGCAAGAAAGTCCCGGCTGAAGTCCTGTCGTCGCTCAACAGCATCGATGAGCCAGGCCGCCTGGTAGACACTATGGCCGCGCACATGGCATTGAAAATCGAACAGAAGCAGGAAATCCTCGAAATCATCGATTTGTCGGCCCGGGTCGAGCACGTCCTGGCGTTGCTGGATGCCGAGATCGATCTGCTGCAAGTCGAAAAACGCATTCGCGGCCGCGTCAAAAAACAAATGGAGCGCAGTCAGCGCGAGTACTACCTGAATGAGCAGATGAAGGCCATTCAGAAAGAGCTCGGCGACAGCGACGAAGGTCACAACGAAGTCGAAGAGCTGAAAAAGCGTATCGATGCTGCCGGCCTGCCGAAAGACGCACTGGCCAAGGCGACGGCCGAGCTGAACAAGCTCAAGCAGATGTCGCCGATGTCCGCGGAAGCGACTGTGGTGCGTTCGTACATCGACTGGCTGGTTCAGGTGCCGTGGAAGGCTCAGAGCAAGGTACGCCTGGACCTGGCGCGTGCAGAAGACATTCTGGATGCCGACCACTATGGCCTCGAAGAGGTCAAGGAACGCATCCTTGAATACCTCGCCGTGCAAAAGCGCGTGAAGAAGATTCGTGGTCCGGTGTTGTGCCTGGTCGGTCCTCCCGGGGTGGGTAAAACGTCCCTGGCGGAGTCGATTGCTCACGCCACCAACCGTAAATTCGTACGCATGGCCCTCGGTGGTGTGCGTGACGAGGCGGAAATTCGTGGTCATCGCCGTACTTACATCGGTTCGATGCCAGGAAGATTGATTCAAAAGATGACAAAAGTGGGTGTCCGCAACCCGCTGTTCCTGCTCGACGAAATCGACAAGATGGGCAGCGACATGCGTGGCGATCCGGCATCGGCGTTGCTGGAAGTGCTCGATCCCGAGCAGAACCACAACTTCAACGATCACTATCTGGAAGTCGATTACGACCTGTCCGATGTGATGTTCCTGTGCACCTCGAACTCGATGAATATCCCGCCGGCGTTGCTGGACCGGATGGAAGTGATCCGTCTGCCGGGCTACACCGAAGACGAGAAGATCAACATCGCCGTCAAATACCTTTCGCCAAAACAGATTACGGCCAACGGCCTGAAGAAAGGCGAGTTGGAGTTTGATGCGGAAGCGATCCGCGACATCATCCGCTACTACACCCGTGAAGCCGGTGTGCGTGGGCTGGAACGCCAGATTGCCAAGGTTTGCCGCAAGGCCGTCAAGGAGCATGCGCTGGAAAAACGCTTTTCGGTGAAGGTCACCGCAGACATGCTGGAGCACTTCCTGGGCGTGCGCAAATTCCGCTACGGCCTGGCCGAGCAGCAGGATCAGATCGGTCAGGTGACCGGGCTGGCGTGGACTCAGGTGGGCGGCGAACTGCTGACCATTGAAGCCGCGGTAGTGCCGGGCAAGGGCCAGTTGATCAAGACCGGTTCTCTGGGCGACGTGATGGTCGAGTCGATCACCGCTGCCTTGACCGTAGTTCGCAGCCGGGCGAAGAGCCTGGGCATTCCCCTGGACTTCCATGAGAAGCGCGACACGCACATCCATATGCCGGAAGGGGCGACGCCCAAGGACGGCCCTAGCGCCGGCGTGGGCATGTGCACGGCCCTGGTATCGGCATTGACCGGCATTCCGGTGCGCGCGGATGTCGCCATGACCGGCGAAATCACGCTGCGTGGCCAGGTCCTGGCCATTGGTGGCTTGAAAGAAAAACTGCTGGCTGCCCATCGCGGCGGAATCAAGACGGTGATCATTCCTGAAGAGAATGTGCGCGATCTCAAAGAGATTCCGGACAATATCAAGCAGGATCTACAGATTAAACCGGTTAAATGGATTGACGAGGTCCTGCAAATTGCGTTGCAATACGCGCCGGAGCCCTTGCCGGACGTGGCTCCGGAGATAGTCGCGAAGGATGAGAAACGTGACGCAGATTCTAAGGAAAGAATTAGCACGCATTAGTACGTATTTGCCTGGGGGGCTTTCTTGACAGCTTTTTAGAGCCCTTGTTATAAAGCGGCTCTTAAGTGTCTGTAGGCCATTCAGCACTCGTTTTTGCTTTCACCAAAAAAACTTAGAATCATACTCAAATAGATATAAGGGGACTTAGAGTGAACAAGTCGGAACTGATTGATGCTATCGCTGCATCCGCTGATATCCCGAAAGCTGCTGCTGGCCGTGCGCTGGACGCTGTAATCGAATCCGTCACTGGCGCTCTCAAGGCTGGCGACTCTGTTGTTCTGGTTGGTTTCGGTACCTTCTCCGTAACTGATCGTCCGGCTCGCATTGGTCGTAATCCACAGACCGGTAAGACGCTGGAAATCGCAGCAGCCAAAAAACCAGGTTTCAAAGCCGGTAAAGCACTGAAAGAAGCTGTCAACTAAGTTCGATTCAGGTTTTTACCCATCCGGGTCGGGGTCATGCCTGACTTGGCAGCGGAGCGGCAGTCCTGTCTGCAGGTCGCCGGTTCAAGACACCGAGGGTCGCCAGTTCGAGCCCCTCGATCCGCTCCGCCAGTTACGAGAAGGCGCATCCTCGGATGCGCCTTTCTTCTATCCGGATTCTACCCACGCTCCACGGTTGCCTAATTTTTGAAGTTCAACCGTTTCTGGGGGACGCATGCTGCAGAATATCAGGGACAATTCACAAGGCTGGATTGCCAAGACTATTATCGGGGTCATCGTTGCACTGATGGCTTTGACCGGTTTCGACGCCATTTTTCAGGCCACGACGAACAAGAATGAAGCGGCGAAGGTCAATGGCGAAGAAATCAGCCAGAACGAGCTGAGCCAGGCGGTCGATATGCAACGCCGCCAGCTCATGCAACAGCTGGGCAAGGATTTCGATGCTTCCTTGCTCGATGAAAAAATGCTGCGCGAGTCGGCTCTCAAGGGCCTGATCGATCGCAAGCTGCTGCTGCAAGGCGCAGAAAGTTCGAAATTCGCTTTTTCCGAAGCGGCTCTGGATCAGGTCATCCTGCAAACGCCTGACTTTCAGGTGGATGGCAAGTTCAGTTCCGAGCGTTTCGACCAGGTGATTCGCCAACTCGGCTACACCCGCATGCAATTCCGCCAACTGATGGCTCAGGAAATGCTGATCGGTCAGCTGCGTGCCGGCCTGGCCGGTAGCGGTTTCGTGACCGACGCACAGGTACTGGCCTTTGCCCGTCTGGAAAAACAGACTCGCGATTTTGCCTCCCTGAACATCAAGACCGACCCGGCAGCGGTGAAGCTGACCGACGATGAGGTCAAGGCTTACTACGACGAGCACGCCAAGGAATTCATGACGCCGGATCAGGTGGTCATCGATTACCTCGAGCTGAAGAAGGCTTCCTTCTTCGATCAGGTCAGCGTCAATGACGAAGACCTGCAGGCGGCCTATCAGAAAGAAATCGCGAACCTGTCCGAGCAACGTCAGGCGGCGCATATTCTGATTGAAGTGAACGACAAGACCACCGAGGCGCAAGCCAAGGCGAAGATCGAAGAGATCCAGGCCCGTCTGGCCAAGGGCGAGAAATTCGAGGCGCTGGCCAAGGAATTCTCCCAGGATCCGGGTTCGGCGAACAACGGCGGTGACCTGGGTTATGCCGGTCCTGGCGTCTACGACCCTGCGTTCGAGAAAGCCCTGTATTCGTTGACCAAGGATCAGGTTTCCGCGCCGGTGCGTACCGATTTCGGGTTCCACCTGATCAAGCTGTTGGGCGTGGAAGCGCCAGAAGTTCCGACATTCGCCAGCCTGAAAGACAAGCTGACCCGCGAAATGAAGGCCCAGCAGGTCGAACAGCGGTTTGTCGAGGCGACCAAGCAACTGGAAGACGCCTCGTTCGAAGCCTCCGATCTGGCTCAGCCGGCGCAGGACCTGAAACTGACCGTCCATACGTCCAAGCCGTTCGGCCGTGAAGGCGGTGAGGGTATTGCCGCTAACCGTGCCGTGATCACGGCTGCGTTCAGCCCGGAAGTGCTGGATGAGGGTGCGAACAGCACCGCCATCGAGCTGGATCCGGAAACCGTGGTCGTATTGCGCGCCAAGGAGCACCTGAAGCCTTCGCAATTGCCGCTGGAAAGCGTTTCTGCCGCGATCCGTGTGCAATTGGCCAAGGAACACGCCAGCGCCGATGCCAAGACCAAGGCTGACACCCTGATTGCCAGTCTGCGCGACGGCAAGACCCCGCTGGATCAGGCGATCGACGGCCAGACCTGGAAAGTCACCGAGGCGGCGACCCGTGCTCAGGAAGGTGTCGACCCGGCGGTGCTGCAAGCGCTGTTCCGCATGGCGAAGCCTGTGGCCAAGGACAAGCCGACCTTCACCAGCGTGACGCTGGCTGATGGAAGCCTGATGATCGTGCGCCTCAATGGCGTGAACGAAGCAGCGGCGCCGACTGAAGAAGAGAAAGCACAGTATCGTCGCTACCTCGCTTCGCGCATCGGCCAGCAAGACTTCGCGGCCTATCGCAAGCAGCTGGAAAGCCAGGCGGAGATCAAGCGTTACTGATGCCTGACCAGGTTTAGCGCTGCACAGAAGACCCCGGCCGAAAGACCGGGGTCTTTTTTTTGTTGTGCGCCGTACGTCATTTGCCGCGGTGACTTTTACGCAAAACCGGGGTCAATCAGCCTGTAACCGTAATAAGACAGATCGATGCTCCGCTGAGCATCGATCTGTTGCACAATATGCCCCGAACCGTTTTCCTCAGGATGTTCAATGTTTAAATCACTTCCCATGCGGGTTGTCGGGCTGGCAGCCGTGTTTGCCACTGCGGCTGGTTGTTCATCGAACAAGGCTGCCATCTATGAGCATGAGAATTTCGACGACTCAGGTACCTTTTCCAGAAACTATCCGGTCACCGATACCCAGAGCTGTGAAGCCGCCCGTCGCGCCTTGCTCAGTCAGGGTTACATCATCACCAGCAACGATCCGAAGCTGGTCAGCGGTCACAAGAGTTTCCAGCAGACCGGCGAGAATCACATGGAGATCAGCTTCAGTGTGGTCTGCGCCGATGACGGCAGCGAAGGGCACCACGCGACCGTGTTCGCCAATGCCCTGCAGGATCGTTATGCGCTGAAGAAGACCAACAACTCCGCCAGTCTCGGTGTGGGTGTGTTGGGCTCGGTGTCGATGCCGATCGGCTCCTCCGATGACTCGATGGTCAAGGTCGCCAGCGAAACCGTATCGTCTGCCAAGTTTTACGAGCGTTTCTTCGCACTGGTCGAGCTGTTCCTGCCGCCGGAAGCGAAAAAAGCTGCGCACATCCCCGAAAAGCCGAAAACGGACCTGGGCATGCCTGAAGCCAAGGCAGCACCGGCACCGTTGGTACCTGCCCCGGCAGCGACTCCCGCTGTAGAGCCTGCTGCACCAGCACCCGTTGAAGCCGTTCCAGCGGCCTCCGAGCCGGTTGCCCCGCCTCCTGAAGCGGCGCCGATCACGCCGATCACGCCGACCGAGCACGTAGAGCCTGCATCGTTCCAGGAAATCGTCACGCCACCGTCGAACCCGAGTGACTTGCCACCGCCGAGCGAACCCATCCCGGCGATGCCTGCCTCCGGCCAGTGATGGAAACGTCACGGGATCGGGTCAGATGACCCGATCCCGTTGCCAGCCAAAAGATTGACCCTCATCAACGAGGTCCGCTGTTCTGCGGCCTTGCGCTAAAAAAACCAATGATAAATTCCTGACCAGCTGCTACGTTTTATTCAGTAGCGACAGAGTGTCGTGTCCGCGTCATTTTTCTTTCACGCGGGCACTTTATGCTCAGGGAACTGGTCATTAATTCAGACGTTTTTCAGTATGGTTTGGGGGATTCAAAAATGGACGATTATCAAGAAGAGCTGCTCGAGTACCAGGCGTTTGAACTGGATCCACTGGAGCCAGCGGAAGACGCTACCGAGTTGTAGGCATCAGGCGGATTGGCGATGGCTGCGGCGAAATTCGCCGGGTGTCTGCCCGTTCCAGCGTTTGAATGCGCGTTGAAAGGCTTCGGCTGAGGCAAAACCCAGCAGGTAGGCGATCTCTCCGAACGCCAGTTCGGTGTCGCGTATGTAAGTCATGGCCAGGTCGCGACGGGTGTCGTTGAGAATCGCACGAAATTGTGTGCCCTCATCGGCGAGCTTGCGGCGCAAGGTCCAGGTGGGCAGTTTCAGGCGTGCCGCCACTTCCTGCAGGTCGGGCTCCCGGCCACCATTGAGCAAGGGTCCCAGCAGCGCGATGATGCGTTCACGCAGGCTGCGGGTGCGTGTCAGTTGTTCCAGTTCCCGCTCGCACAGTTGCAGCAAATGCCTCCAGGTACTCGGGCAATGCTCGGGATTGCGCTGGGCGAGACTTGCCAGGCTCAAGCGCAGTTGATTGCGCTCGCCGCCAAACTGAATCGGACAATCACCCAACACGTCATAGGCCGCACGGTAACCGGGCTCCTCGAATTCGATCTCGATGCGTTCGGCGTGCAGCGGGGCAGGGCTGACACTGGATAATTGCTGCAACCATCCGGCGATGATCGAATCCACCACAAAGCGGTTATAGGCATTGTAGGGGCTGATCGAATAGAAGCGCAGCCAGGCGCCCTGGGCGTCTTCGTGAAAGCTTGATTGGCCCCGATAATTGGAGCCGTACAAGGCTTCGAATCGAATCAGGCAACGCGCGGCTTCACGTACCGTCGGCGCCTGGGCGGCGGTGACCCCGGCGAGGTCTGCCTGACTCAGGCGACTGAGCCGCCCCATGCGCAAGCCAAGGGCAGGGTTATCGGTCAGTTGAATGGCGCTGTGGCCCAGACGCATGTAGCGCGGTATCGACAACCGGGCACCGGCTTCGCTCAGGCGCGCGGCATCGAGACCGTATTGATCGAGCAGCGGCTGCGGATCGACGCCATGACTGCGCACGGCATCGGCCAGGCTATGAACAAAGCCCACCGACAGATCGCCGAGGCGCATCGGCTGTGGATTCATGGCTTACAACCAGAGGTTCAGCAAGCGTGCACCATGGGCGTTGCCATCGGCAAAGTGCTGGCCATTGCTGCTGAGGAAGCTATGCCCGGCGCTGCCCTGGTCCCAGAACCGACCTCGCAGGAACACACTCATGCCAGCGACCGCCTGACTGGCCGGCATCCGGGTCGTGAGGGTCAGGCGCTGCCAGGCCTGGCCTTCACTGACGTCCCCTGGCTTCAAGTTGACCGACGCCGGCGCCGACGAGCCCCTGTAGCCGCGCCACGGTTGATCCCAGGTGCCACGGCCGGCAACATAGGCCGGTACCGCAACCAGCTGCACGCTTTGGTCGTTGAGCTTGAGGTAGTTTTCCGGGTACCAGCTGTCGTGGCCGATCAATACGCCCAGCCTTCCCGCGGGGGTATCAACGACATTGAGCGAGTGCTCGCCGTTCGCCTTGATCCCGTTCTGTTCCGCGAAGAGCGGGTGTATCTGGCGCTGGGGCTGGCCGATCGGCAGGCCTTCGCTGTTGAACACCACGCTGCTGTTGTACAGCGCGCCGCGGCCGATTCTCAAGGTGCCGTCGATGATGCTTGGTTCGGGCAACACGATGGAGCCCGCCACCAGTGTCACGTGGAACTCCCTGGCCAGACCTCCGAACAATGCCTGGTAGTCCCTGGCCATTGCCTTGGCTTTCATGCGCAGGTGGGCATCGTCCAGACGATTGCCGCCTTCGGCACCGATCAACGCCTTGGCGAACTTCAGGGGATTGCTCACCGCCAGCCAGTTCATGGCCTCCTTGAGGGTGCTGGCCTGATACAGCTCATCTTTCTCGCCGCTGACCATCAGCCAGGTACCGACGTGCTCCGGCAACACAACGACGGTCTTGCCGTTCAGCAAACCCTGGTCCCGGGCTGCTTGCAGATAGGCCGCGAGTTTGCGGTGCAAACGCTCGGGGCTTTGATAGTCGGTAGGAAACAGTTCGGGCTGGATGCCCAACAGATTGCCTCGGTCCGCGGGCGTGCCCTGGTCGACAGCCAGGCTGATCCGCAGGTCCGAAAGGTAATGACCCACCGGCCGGTCTGCGGCCCACATCGCGTAGGTCGTGAGGGCGGCGAGCAACGCCATGGAAAATGTCAGGTACAAAAGTTTGCGCATGGGGAAACAGTTTACAGCCTGGAGCCGGGCGTGGCTTTTGATTTGGAACCGGATCGAGCATAAAGGGAATCAAGAGCTTAGTGGAACGCCGGTCAGCCATCATTTTGCGCGACCGGCCGGCAAGTGAGCGTCAATTGGTGACCAGCAATTCCGGGCCGAGGTAGTTGTTGATCTGGTCGATATCGTCGTCGCCCAGGCTGCCTACCGAGGAGGCCAGGCGCAGGCGTGACATCAAATAGCGCAACTTGGCATCGAACAGATCGTGGCGCGCAACGAAGAGCAGTTCTTCTGCATTGAGGACATCCGAGTTGGTGCTGGTGCCGCCTTCCTTGAAGCCCTTGCGTGACGATGCCAGTGAGCGTTCGTTGGACGCCACGGCCTTCTCCAGGGCACGGATGCGTTTGGCTCCGCTCAGGATGCCTTGATATTCGCGGGTGGTTCCGGTGATGACCTCCTGTCGCGCGGCGTCGAGTTCGTCCGTGGCCTTGTCGCTATTGGCACTGGCCTGGCGTGTCAACGCGCTGACGCCGCCACCGGCGAATATCGGGATGTTGACTTCCAGTCCGATCGAACCGTAGCGGTTGCGTTGATTCAGCTCGGAGAGGGATTGGCTCTCACCCGCGGTGTAGCCGGCAACGAAATCCAGGGTTGGCCAGTGGCCGGCCCTGGCGCGGTTCACTTCTTCTTCGGCGAGGTCGCGGCTGTACCGGCGCGCATGGAGCAACGGGCTATCGACCTGGGCTTTGACCAGCCAGTCCTGCAGGTTGCTCGGCAGCAGCGGTGGTGTATCGAAGCTCGGACGCAAGGTGGTCAGCGATTCGGGGGTTTCACCGATGTATTCCTCGAGCTTGCGACGCGCGTTGACCAGGTTGTCTTGCGCTTCGATCAGTTCGGCTTCGGCAAGGTCGCGGCGAGCGGTCGATTCGTCGACGTCGGTGACGGTGCCGGCCCCCAGTTCCAGGCGCCGTTTCGCCGAGGCGAGTTGCTCTTCAAAGGCGGTCAGCTTGGACTTGGCCAAGGTGATGGTTTCGCTGGCCAGGAGCACGTCGAAATAGCTTTCGGCCAGGCGCACCGCGGCATCCTGGCTCTTGGCATCGAATACCGCATTGCTGTAGTCGGCACGCTGCTGACCCTGACGGTATTCGGCCATTTTCTGTTTGTTGAACAGCGGCTGGCGCAGGCGCACGTTGGCGCCCTTGGAGTCATAGTCGAGATCCCTTTCGATACCGCTCTGGCGTTGCGTGCCATTGACCTTGTTGTCGTAGGCCGAGGCGTTGATCTGCGGTAGCAGGCCGGCCGTGCCAATGGCGCGGTTTTCCCCGCCGGCCTCCTTTTCATGCATGGCGGCCTGGTAGATGGGGCCCTGGAACTGCAACAGGTCCCAGGCTTGCTTGAGGTCCATGGCGTTGGCCGGCAAGGCCAACCCCATCAGGCAGAAGAGCAAGCAATGACGATCCATTTCATTGTTCCTTGAATGAGCTGTCCACACGTTCGAGCATTGGTTTAAGAAGATAGCTCAACATATTGCGTTCGCCGGTCTTTATGGTGACGCTGGCGGGCATTCCGGGGCGAATGTGATTGGTGCCAAGCAGACCCATGCCATCGGGGGTGACTTCCACCTGGGCCAGATAGAACGGCTGCTTGCTTTCCTCGTCCATCAGGCGGTCGGCGGAAATGGTCATCACACGGCCGGGGATGTTTGGTGTCTTGGCATGGTTGAAGGCCGGGAAGGAAATGTCCACGGGCAGGCCGGGGACCATCTTGTCGATGGCCTGCACAGGAATCATCGCGTCGACCTGCAAGGGTTCGTTGACTGGAACGATCTCCATGATCTTGAAGCCGGGCTGAATGATCCCGCCGACGGTGGCGATGCTCAAAGCCTGGACCATGCCATCGATCGGTGACCGAATCACCGTGTGTGTCACTTCATAGTCGAGCGCGCGCAAGCGGTCGGCCAGGGTAGTATTTTCCTTGGCGGTTTCCGTCAACTGCGATTCGACTTCCTTCAGGTAGTCGTGTTGGCGCTGCAGGATGCGCAGCTTGATTTCGGTGGTCTGGCTGCGCACGCGGGCGATGTTGTTGAGGTTCTCGGCCTGGCCGGCGGAGAGGTCGGCATTACTGCGTTCCAGCTCAAGCAGGCGGTTGCGCGGCACATAGCCTTCGGCCGTCAGCACGCGGGTGCCTTGCAGTTCCTGGTTGAGGAAACTGATCTGCGAGGCGCGGGCACTATAGACCTGCTGCAGGCCCTTGAGCTGCACGGCCGACGCCGCCAGGTTCTCCTGCAGGATGCTGATTTCGCCGGCGAGACCGGCGCGCCGGGTGTCGAGCAGACGCTGTTGCAGGTCCATGGCGGCTTCCAGGCGGTGGTCATCCTGGAAGCGCTTGAGCAGTTCAGGATCGAAGTTCACTACATCGCGACCGTCACGTTCCGCTTCCAGACGGTTTTCCACCGTCTTGCTGACGATGTACTGAGCGCTGACCGCACCCTGTTCGGCAAGGGCACGCAACGAGTCGAGGCGGACCACCTCCTGGCCTTTTGTCACCAGATCGCCTTCGCGAACGAGAATGGCCTCCACGGTGCCGCCGCTCAGGTGCTGCACGGCTTTGCGATTGCTGGTGACCTTGACCGTGGCTGTCGCTACCACGCCGGCATCCAGCGGCGCCAGCCATGACCACAGGAGGAAGCCGCCGAAGCCGGCAAGCACCAGCCACACGCCCCACCGCGCGGGTTTGCCAACGTCCAGGTCTACCACGCTCCTGGAATCGGCTGTAATCATCTCGGTATGTTGGCTCATTTGCATGATCGGTCACTCCCGTGCTTTGACGGAGGCCAGCGGAGTCGACGCGCCTGCAGGGATGACACTGGCCTTGCGCAGCGCTGCGAATACTTCATCGCGCGTGCCGAGCATCTGCACGCTGCCGTCGCGCAGCATCAGTACCTTATCGACGGCACAGAGTACGTTGGGACGGTGAGAAATCAGAATGACGGTCGCGCCACGGCCCTTGAGTTCGGCCAGGGCATCGACCAAGGCCTTTTCGCCGACGTCGTCGAGGTTGGCGTTCGGCTCGTCCAGCACGATCAGATTGGGCTCGCCATACAACGCGCGGGCCAAGGCGATGCGTTGCTTCTGGCCGCCGGAAAGCGGGCTGCCATCAGTACCCAGGCGGGTGTCGTAACCCTGCGGAAAACGCAGGATCATCTCGTGCACGCCAGTGATCTTGGCGGCGCGGATGACCGCTTCGCTGTCCACTTCGCCAAAGCGCGCAATGTTGTCGGCGATATTGCCCTCGAACAGCTCCACGTCCTGTGGCAGATAGCCGAGCCAGGGGCCAAGTTCGCCCTTGTTCCAGTTGAATATGTCCGCACCGTCCAGGCGCACCTTGCCGGCCTGTGCCGGCCAGACGCCGACCAGCAGGCGGGCGAGGGTGGATTTGCCCGAGGCGGACGGGCCGATAATGCCAAGGCTTTCGCCGGGGACAAGGCTGAAGCTCACGCCGCGCAGAATCGTGTTGTTGGTAGCCGGGGCGCCGGCATACACATTCTCAACCGCCAGCATGCCCATTGGCCGCTGCAGCGACATGCTCGGTGGCCGGCGCGGATAGTCCTGCAGCATCTCGTTGAGCCGGCCCCAGGCCGAGCGGCAGCCGAGCAATTGCTTCCACGACGCGATGACCTGTTCCACCGGACCCAGTGCGCGGCCGGAGAGGATCGAGCAGGCAATCATCATCCCCGGGGTGATCTTGCCTTCGATCGCCAGCAGCGCACCGGCGCCGAGGATCAGCGACTGCAAAGTGATCCGCACGAAGCGCCCGGTGCTGCTGATCAAGGCGGCGCGGTCGGAGGCCAGGGTCTGCATTTCCAGGATGCGCAAATGGCTTTGGAACCAGCGCTTGCTGATCGACGGCAGCATGCCCATGGCCTCGATGACCTCGGCGTTGCGCAGGTTGTTGTTGGCGTATAGGGAGGAAGACATGGCGGCCTGATTGGCTTCGGCCAGCGGCTTCTGTGTCGCCTTCTCGGTGAGCCAGGCCAGGGCCACCAGGATCAGCGAGCCGATCAGCGTGATCAGTCCGAGTATCGGGTGGATCAGATAGGCGACCAGCAGGTAGATCGGCGTCCACGGTGCATCGAAGAAAGCGAACAGGGCGTTGCCGGTGACGAACTGACGAACCTGGGCGAGGTCTTGCAGGGCCTGGGCCGGGTTACCTCCGGCGCGGCTCAGGTTGCGCTCGAATGCAGCGGTGAAAATGCGTCGGTTGAGATCCATGTCGAGGCAGTTGCCGACCCGGATCAGCACGCGGGTGCGGACCATCTCCAGCGTGGACATCAGCAGGAACAGGCCCACCACCAAGACCGTCAACATTGCCAGCGTCGTAACGTTGCGACTGACCAGGGCTCGATCGTAGACCTGCAGCATATAAATAGCTGGCGTCAACATCATGACGTTTATGACGCCGCTGAATGCTGCCAGCGAATAAAAACTGCGGCGCAGGCGAAAGAGCGCGTCGGCCAGTTCGGAACGGATGCTCGACTGCTTGGGCATGTTGATCCTCCCACTGCGAAAAGCCGATTGCCCCTGGGGCGCAACAGCTAACAGTAAATGTAGTCCTGTAAACAGCTTATGGACACGCAGGCTGGTCGCTCTAGGGGATGGCGAGTCTTCCGAAATCGCTGCGTTGCTCCCTTAAGCAGCAGCGTAGGTGGCGCTTAAACACTCCGAAATAACATTTCGCTCTATACCAGCACACAACTTTCTATATATCTTTTAAAAACAGCTAGTTGGAATGCCTGCCACCAGTCGTCTGTTTTAACGACGTAATATTGACAAAGATTTGCTATGGAACTTTAGTCTTAGTTATCGGGGGGCCCGCCCGCCTGAAGCCTGCCATCGCTTTGGCAGTGCAAGGCGCGGTGATTTTCCCGAGAGGAGCAGAAATATGTCGATCATTTCGTTCTTTTGCAGAGGGAAGGGGCTTTCCAGGACGTTTGCCTTCACTTCCAGATTCCATGGCCCGCCCAGGGCTCGAATCCGCTCTGCCTGATCGCCCGGCGAGCAATTCATATAGCGAATTCCAGGCGCTGATCCCGGGTCCCGGGTAACGCCAGCTCTCGCAAAAAAACACAACCAACAAACTGCGCAAGCCAGCACTTGACTTGGCGCGGGAGGATTTTCTCGTCCCGCGCCTTTACCCAGACAGATCGAGGGCAATCCAAAATGGCCAATTTCAGCAAGTCGGACCTGGAGTTCATCCTCAAGCAAATCTTTATCGCCGAAGCGAATGCCGCCGGCACCAGCCTCATTGATTTGCTTCCCAATACTCAGGTGCCATTCGGCCTGCGTACCGTCGATGGCAGCTTTAACAACCTGGTCACCGGCCAGAGTGATTTTGGCGCCGCGGACGCTGACTTTCCGCGCCTGCTTGATCCTTCTTTTCTATCGGCGGAGTATGCCGGAACCGGGACGGTGGTCGACCCGCAACCACGGATTATCAGTAACCTTGTCGTCGACCAGACCGCCAACAACCCGGCGGCCTATGCCTCTGCGTTCGACCCGGGCCTGGACGGTGTGCTCAACTTCGGCGCCGTGGGTAATGACGACGTACTCAAGGATGGCGTTCAGATAGTCGCCAGCCCCGGACTGGATGGCGTGTTCGGCACGGCCGATGACAAGGACGTATTCTTCTTTCCCAACGTGTCGCCGGACGTCGGCCTGACCGCCAGCTTCAACTCGTGGATGACTTTCTTCGGCCAGTTCTTCGACCACGGTCTCGACCTGGTCACCAAGAGTGCTACCGACATTGTGTTCATTCCGCTGCAGCCGGACGATCCGTTGTTCGTACCGGGCAGCCCGACCAATTTCATGGTGCTGTCACGCGCAGTGCGTACCGCTGGAGCGGACGGAGTAGTCGGCACTGCCGATGATGGCCAGACGAACACCACCTCGCCGTTCGTCGACCAGAGCCAGACCTACAGCTCGCACCCCTCGCATCAAGTGTTCCTGCGCGAATACGTGCTCAACGCGGCGGGCGATCCTGTAACAACGGGGCGCTTGATTACCAACCGCGACCTTGGCGCCGATGGCTTGTTCGGCACCGCCGATGATGGCGCCAGCGAAAATGGCGGCATGGCGACCTGGAAAGTGGTCAAGGCCCAGGCCCGTGACATTCTCGGCATCAACCTGACCGACGCCGACGTGCACAACGTGCCTTTGCTGGCAACCGATGCGTACGGCAACTTCATCCGCGGGCCGAACGGCATGCCGCAGGTGGTGATTCGCATCAGCAACGGTGCCGACGGCATTGCCGGGACGGCTGATGACGTCACTCAACTGGTCGAAGGCAACCGGGCAGCCCCCATCAGTCTGGCCAATGCCGTAAGCACCGGGCATGGTTTCCTCGACGACATCGCCCACAATGCCGCGCCGGTCGTCGTCGGCGGGGTTCTGCAGGCGGACGCCGACATCGCTGTCGGCAATGCGCAGCCCGTTGGCCCTACCGGCAACAACCTGACGTATGACAACGAACTGCTCGACGCCCACTACATTGCCGGCGATGGCCGGGCGAACGAAAACATTGGCCTGACCTCCGTGCACCATGTGTTTCACTCCGAGCACAACCGTCTGGTCCAGCAAACCAAGGACACCCTCATTGCCGCTGGCGACCTGGCCTTCCTCAATGAGTGGCTGGTGAACGACGTGGCCGCTATACCCACCACACCGGCCGAGATCGCGGCGCTGGTGTGGGACGGCGAACGCCTGTTCCAGGCTGCCAAGTTCGGTACTGAAATGCAGTACCAACATCTGGTGTTCGAGGAGTTCGCGCGGACCGTCCAGCCACAGGTCGACGCATTCCTTGCTCCCACCGGGTATGACACCTCAATCAATCCGGCAATCCTCGCCGAGTTCGCCCATGTGGTGTACCGCTTCGGTCACTCGATGTTGACCGAGACCGTCGATCGCTTCGACCCCGCGTTCAATCCGCTGCTCACTGACCCCACCAACCCGGACTCGCAAATGGGGTTGATCGCGGCCTTCCTCAACCCTCTGGCGTTCGCCAGCAGCGGGTTGACCGCGGACCAGGCGGCAGGTGCGATCATTCGCGGTGTGACCCGCCAGGTCGGCAACGAAATCGATGAGTTCGTCACTGAAGCGTTGCGCAACAACCTGCTCGGTCTGCCACTCGATTTGCCGGCCCTGAACCTGGCACGTGGTCGCGACACGGGCATCCCCACCTTGAATGAGGCGCGCCGGGAGTTCTACGCATCCACCGGCGACAGCCAGCTCAAGCCTTACATCAGTTGGGCTGACCTGGCAGACAGCCTCAAGCACCCCGAGTCGCTGGTCAACTTCATCGCGGCCTATGGCACGCACAGCACGATCACGGCGGCGACCACACTGGCAGGCAAACGCGATGCAGCCCTGGCGCTGGTATTGGGTGGCGTGGGTTCGCCGGCTGACCGCCTGGACTTCCTCAACAGCACCGGTGCCTACGCCAACGTAACGACGGCCGGCAGGGATGGGGTACTGGGTACTGCCGATGACCTGACCGGTGTGACGGTCACGGGCGTCGACGACATCGACTTCTGGGTCGGTGGCCTCGCCGAACAGAAGATGCCGTTCGGCGGCATGCTCGGCTCGACCTTCAACTTCGTGTTTGAAACCCAGATGGAGGCGTTGCAGAACGGCGACCGCTTCTACTACCTGTCGCGTACCGCGGGCCTGAACTTCGGCACCGAGTTGGAAAACAACTCTTTTGCCAAGCTGATCATGCTCAACACCGATGTCACCCACCTGTCGAACACCGTGTTCCTGACGCCGACGTTCACCCTCGAAGTGAATCAGGCCTCTCAGTTCACCGGCCTTGGCGTGGATGGCCGTGCCGACCCGATTGGCGGCATCCTGATCAACGGCGTCGAAGTCGTGTCCCTTGTGATTCGCGACAACCCCGACACCGTGGGTCCGGACACCAACTATCTGCAGTACACCGGTGAAGACCATATCGTCATGGGTGGCACCGCCGGCAATGACATCATCATTTCCGGTGACGGTGATGACACCCTTTACGGCGACGCAGGCAACGACCGCCTCGAAGGCGGTGCGGGCAACGATGCGGTACTGGGTGGCGATGGCGATGACATCATCAGCGACTCGTTCGGTGACAACCGTCTGGAAGGCAATGCCGGTAACGATGTGATCGTGGCCGGCAGCATGCTTGCTGCAGGCAACCTGATCCTGGGTGGCGATGGTCAGGACTTCATCATCACCACCGAAGACATCACCACCACCTTCGGCGGCCAGGGTGACGACTTCATCCTCGGTGCCAAGACCAACCTGCCACCGACCGGCAACGAAGGTGATGACTGGATCGAGAAGGGCACCCAGGACGGTGCGCCTGGCGATAACTTCGCGCCACTGCTCACTGACGATGTGATCGGCAACGACATCTTTGTCGGTGGTCCCGGCTTCGACGAAATGATCGGCGAGGGTGGCGATGACATATTTACCGGCAGCGACGCTCAGGACAAGATGGAAGGCATGTCCGGTTTCGACTGGGTGACCTACAAGAATGACAGGATCGGCGTGACCGCCGACCTGACCATGGCCGCGCTGGCACAGCCACACGGTAATGCGCCAAACCAGAACACCGGGGTGTTCAATCCGGTCGGCGCCTCGCCGGCCTCGATTCTCGACCGTTTTGCCGAGGTCGAGGGCTTGTCCGGTTCGAGTTTTGGCGATGTGCTCAAAGGCGATAATATCAATGCGGACACTATCATCAACCACGGCGGTACCACAGGCAGTGCGCTGACCAATGTGGCGTTGATCCGCGGACTGGACCAGTTCCTGGCCGATGCCGGGTTGCCGACCACCGGCTTTGCTACTGGCAACATCATCCTCGGTGGCGATGGCAGTGACCTGATCGAGGGGCGCGGAGGCGATGACCTGATCGATGGCGACAAATGGATCAATGTCAGGATTGCCGTTTACGACCCGGCTGACGTCAACCATACCGGTCCCGAAATCGCGTCCTTCGACAGCATGGTGGATATGATCCCGCTTATGCTGGACGGCACCATCAACCCCGGTCAGCTCAAGGCCGTGCGGGAAATCATGCCCGGCGCCTCGACTGACGGGGAGGCCTTCGACACGGCCATTTTCTCCGGGCTTGAGGCCGAGTATGCGGTGACTGTCGACGACCGTGGCACGGACGATGTGACGGACGATGTCTGGACTGTGGCAGATAGCGTAGCCGGTCGCGACGGCATCGATACGCTGCTGAATATCGAACGCTTGCAGTTCGCCGATAACCAGCAAGTGTTGGTGGCGGGGCTCAATGCCCAACCGAATGGCAGCCCGACTGTCACGGATGGCAACGGCGGCGAGATCACGGTGGGCGATATACTGACTGTCAGCGTGGCCGGGGTGAGCGATGACGACAACGTCACAGGGGGTAATCCGCAGGGCTTGATCAACGGTTCGGTGTCCTACTACTGGCAATTCGAGGCGGAGGCAGGCAGCGGCATATTCGAGGACATCATCCTGTTGCCGGCTGGCGACCTGGCGTTCCAGAGTGCCGACGGCACTACGTTCAAGGTCTCTCCCGACCTTGCCGGGCTGTCATTGCGGGTCAAGGCGATCTACCAGGACGGTCATGGCACGACTGAAGTGTTGTTCTCGCAACCCACTTCAGTGGTAGCTCCCGGCGCGCCGGTCGTGCCGACGGCGCCGACGCCAGTGGTCGATGCCACGGCGGGTGGTGCGGGCCTGAACATGGTCCGCTCCGACCTCAATTTCATTCTTGACCAGATCAGGATTGCCGAGGCGGATGCGGCCGGACAGGACATCCTCTCGCTGATTCCGAACATCCGCGCGCCGTTGGGCCTGCGTACGGTCGACGGGTCAAACAACAATCTGATGAACCTCAACGGCATTGACAACACCGAGTTTGGTGCAGCCGATAACCTCTTCCCGCGCTTGACCGATCCGGTGTTCAATCCGGCGGAGCAGGGAACTTCGTATACGCAGAACAGCGGCCTGGTGATTGACTCGCAGCCGCGCACCATCAGTAACCTGATCGTCGATCAGACGGCGAACAACCCGGCGGCCTATGCCACGGCATTCAACCCGGGTCTGGACGGCGTGCTCAACTTCGGCGTGGTGGGCGTGGGTAATGACGACGTACTCAAGGATGGCGTACAGATAGTTGCCAGCCCCGGGCTGGATGGACAGTTCGGTACGGCCGACGACCACGACGTGTACCTGTTCGAGAACACCACGGCGGACGCGGGGTTATCCGCGCCGTTCAACGCCTGGATGACCTTCTTCGGGCAGTTCTTCGATCATGGTCTGGACCTGGTCACCAAAGGTGGTTCGGGCACTGTCTTCATTCCGCTTCAGCCGGATGATCCACTCTTTGTCCCAGGCAGCCCGACGAACTTCATGGTGCTGACCCGCGCGACCAACCAACCAGGGGCGGATGGCGTTCTTGGTACGGCCGACGACATCCATGAGCACACCAACACCACCTCGCCGTTCGTGGACCAGAACCAGACCTATAGCTCGCACCCGTCGCATCAGGTGTTCCTGCGCGGTTATGAACTGACCGCCAACGGCCCCGTAGCGACTGGCCGGTTGATCACCAACCGTGATCTGGGTGTGGATGGCACGTTTGGTACCGCGGACGACGTCGAAATCGGTGGCATGGCAACCTGGAAGGTGGTCAAGGCGCAAGCCCGCGACATCCTGGGTATCAACCTTACCGATGCCGATATCGACAGCGGCCCGCTGCTGGCGACTGACGCCTATGGCAACTTCATCAAAGGGCCGAACGGCTTCCCGCAGGTTGTCATTCGGGTCAACAACGGGGCGGACGGCATTGCCGGCAACGCCGATGACGTCACTACGCTTGTCGAAGGCAATCCGGCCAGTCCGGTAAGCCTCGTGAACGCGGTGCGCACCAGCCATGCCTTCCTCAACGACATCGCCCACAACGCCGTGCCGGTCGTTACCGGCGGGGTTCTGCAGGCGGATGCCGACACCCTTGTCGGCAATGCTCAGCCCGTTGGCCCAGGCGGCAACAACCTGACCTATGACAACGAACTGCTCGACGCTCACTACATCGCTGGCGACGGCCGGGTCAACGAGAACATCGGCCTGACCGCGGTGCATGCGATCTTCCACTCCGAGCACAACCGCCTGGTCCAGCAGACCAAGGACACCGTGCTCGACTCGGGTGACGTGGCCTTCCTCAACGAGTGGCTGCTCAATCCGGTGGCGGCATTGCCAACCACCCAGGCCGAGTTCGATGCGCTGCAGTGGAATGGCGAGCGCTTGTTCCAGGCGGCCAAGTTCGGCACCGAAATGCAGTATCAGCACCTGGTGTTCGAGGAGTTTGCGCGGACCATCCAGCCTCGAGTCGACCTGTTCTTCGCACCGACCCAGGTCTACGACGTCGACCTCGATGCCTCGATCGTCGCCGAGTTCGCCCACACCGTGTACCGGTTTGGGCACTCGATGCTGACCGAGACCGTCGATCGCTACGACATCGACTTCAACGTGATAGGCGATCCGGCCAGCGCTAATCCCGATCAGCAACTGGGCTTGATCGCGGCGTTCCTTAACCCGTTGGCGTACGCCGCCAGTGGCGTGTCGCCAGAGGATGCGACCAGTGCGATCATACGTGGGGTGACTCGGCAAGCCGGTAACGAAATCGACGAGTTCGTCACCGAGGCGCTGCGCAATAACCTGCTCGGCCTGCCGCTCGACCTGCCGGCGATCAACATCGCCCGTGGCCGCGACGTGGGGATTCCCTCACTCAACGCGATCCGCCGCGACATCTACAGCCAGACCGGTGATACCCAACTCAAGCCGTACACCAGCTGGGTCGATCTGGTGCAGTACCTCAAACATCCGGAGTCGTTGATCAACTTCATCGCGGCCTATGGCACGCATGACACGATCACGGCGGCGACCACTCTGGAAGGCAAGCGCGCGGCAGCTCTGGCGCTGGTCTTCGGTGGTGTGGGCGCACCGGCTGACCGTCTGGACTTCCTCAACAGCACGGGTGCCTTTGCCAACGTAACGCTGGCCGGCACGGATGGCGTGCTGGGCACCGCCGACGATCTGAGGAACGTGACGGTCACTGGCGTCGACGCCATCGATCTCTGGATCGGCGGTCTGGCCGAAGCGAAAACCCCGTTCGGCGGCATGCTCGGCTCGACCTTCAACTTCGTGTTCGAGAACCAGTTGGAAAAACTGCAGGACGGCGATCGCTTCTACTACCTGGAGCGTACCTCTGGTCTATCGATGAATGCCGAGCTTGAAAGCAACTCGTTCGCCAAGCTGATCATGGCCAACACCTCCGCCACTCACTTGCCGGGCCTGGTGTTCTCGGATCCGGGGTTCTATCTGGAAGTGGACCAGGGCAGGCAATTCAACGAAGGCCTGCTCACTGCCGATCCGCTCGGCCCGAACGGCGCGCAGGTAGTGTTCCGCGACAACCCGCTGACCGTGGGGGCGGACACCAACTACATCAAGTACACAGGTGATGAGCACATCGTGCTGGGCGGCACCGACAACGCAGACATCCTCATTTCCAGTGAAGGCGATGACACGGTCTGGGGCGATGGTGGCAACGATCGCATCGATGGCGGTGACGGCAACGACCAACTGCGCGGTGGTGCCGGCGACGACATCATCACCGACACCGGCGGCGACGATAACCTCCAGGGTGGCGACGGCCACGACGTACTGCACGGAGGCAACGGCGTCAACCTGATCATTGGCGGGTTCGGCAACGACTTCATCATTACCGGTGAGGACGCCTCCGAGGCCATTGGTGGCCAGGGCAATGACTTCATCCTGGGTAGCAAAGCCAACGAACAGGACATGGGTAACGAAGGCGACGACTGGATCGAGAAGGGCACCTCGGACGGTGCACCTGGCGACAACTTCGACCCGCTGGGCAACGACCCTGTGATCGGCCACGATGTTTACATCGGCGGCGGCGAGAACGATAAGTTCAACGGCGAAGGCGGTGACGACATCATGGTCGGCAGTCTCGGCTTTGGTGACCGCTATATCGGCGGCTCGGGCTATGACTGGGCGACCTTCAAGGATCTCGCCCAAGGCGTTAGCATCGATTTCAGCGACCGCTTCTTCGATGTGCCACCGATGCCGGGTTCGGGAGCCTCGGCGCTGGTGCGTTTCGACGCCACGGAAGGTCTGTCGGGCTCGTCACACGGTGACTTCCTGCGCGGTGATAGCTCCGATGCAACAACGCTACCCACTTTGGGTGCAACCGGCAGTGTGCTGACCAACATCAGCCTGATCAACGGTCTGGCGGGTCTGCTGCCGGTCGGCGCGACGTTCTACGACGGCGGCAACATCATCCTCGGTGGCAGCGGCAGCGACCTCATCGAAGGTCGCGGCGGTGACGACATCATCGACGGTGACAAGTGGCTGAACGTACGCATCAGCGTACGGGCAAACGCTGATGGCACCGGCGCGGAAATCGCCACGTTCGACAGCATGGGGCCGATGGTCCAGGCGATGTTGAACGGTACCTACAACCCGGGCCAACTGGTCATCGTGCGGGAGATCCTGACCGGCACTGACGACTTCGACACTGCGGTGTTCTCCGGTAATGCGTCGGAGTACACCGTCACTGTCGATGGCAACGCTGTCATCGTGACCGACCTGGTTGCAGGGCGTGATGGCGTCGATCGCCTGACGGGCATCGAGCGCCTGCAGTTCGCTGACCAGGCGCAGGCCTCCGGTGTTGGCACCGCCACGAACAGCGCTCCTGTGGGGCGTCTGGCGATCCTCGATGCTACCACCGGTGCTCGTGTCGATGCGCCTGTCGCCGGCCAGCTGCTGCGCGTCAGCAGCCAGACGGTACGCGACGCCAACAACCAGGGCGTGGCCAATGTGACCGGTGCGATTACCGGGGCCGTGTCTTACTACTGGCAGGTCGAAAACGTCCCGGGTTCGGGCATCTTTGAGGACATCACCTTTATCGCCGCAGGCGAGGCTTCACGGGCGACCGGCGCCTCCTATCTGGTGGCGGACGATGTCGCCGGTCTGAACATCCGTGTTCGGGCGGTGTATCAGGATGCCAATGGTACGCTGGAGATCGTCGACTCGTCGGCGAACAACGCACCGATCGCAGGGCCGGGCATCCTCGGGTTTGCGTTCCTGAACGAAGTGCTGGCCGCCAACCTGTCGACCCTCGTCGACGTCGATGGCCTCAGCAATCCGCAGTTCACCTTCCAGTGGCAGGAGACCAACGGGGTCAGCTTCGTCAACATCGCCGGAGCCACCAGTAGCACCTTCACGCTTGGTCAGGCTCAGGTCGGCGATCAAGTGCGCGTGGTGGTCAGTTTCGTGGATGACTTCGGTGTGACCGAAAGCATCGCATCCGACGCCACGGCCCCTGTGCTCGTCGGTACTACATTTGCCGGTACCGTCGGTGTCGACACATGGATCGGCACGGCGGGCAATGATGTGGCCAGCGGAGGTGACGGCAACGACATCATGAACGGCCAGGGTGGCAACGACATCATCAATGGTGATGCAGGCAATGACATTCTCGTCGGTGGTAACGGTAGCGACACGATGGCCGGCGGTACTGGCAACGATACCTTCGAAGTCACCTCCGTCGGGGACGTGGTGACCGAGCTCGCCGGTGGCGGCAGCGATACGGTCTGGACTTCGCTCGCGACCTACACCCTGGGTGCCAACGTCGAGAATCTGTATTTCGGCGGTAGCGGCAACTTCGCGGGCACCGGTAATGCGTTGGCCAACACGATCGTGGGCGGTGCGGGTAACGACGTCATCAGAGGTGGCGGAAGTGCCGACGCGATGACCGGCGGTGCCGGCAACGATGTCTACGAAGTCACCGACCTTGGAGACGTGGTGACCGAGCTTGTCGGTGGCGGTAGCGACACGGTCTGGACCTCGCTCGCGAACTACACCCTGGGTGCCAACGTCGACAATCTGTTTTTCGGCGGCAGCGGCAACTTCGCGGGTACCGGTAATGCGCTGGCCAACACGGTCGTGGGCGGTGCGGGTAACGACGTCATCAGAGGTGGCGGAAGTGCCGACACGATGGCCGGCGGTGCCGGCAACGATGTCTACGAGGTCACCGACCTTGGAGACGTGGTGACCGAGCTCGCCGGCGCCGGTAGTGATACGGTCTGGACTTCGCTCGTGAACTACGCCCTGGGCGCCAACGTCGACAATCTGTATTTCGGCGGTAGCGGCAACTTCAGGGGCACCGGTAACGGGCTCGCCAACACGCTTGTGGGCGGTGCGGGTAACGACGTCATCATCGGTAGTTCAGGTTCCGACACGATGGCCGGCGGTGCCGGCAACGATGTCTACGAAGTCACCGACCTTGGGGACGTGGTGACCGAGGCCGCCGGTGGTGGTAACGATACGGTCTGGACCTCGCTCTCGAGCTACACCCTGGGTGCCAATGTCGAGAGTCTGTTCTTCGGCGGCAGCGGCAACTTCGCGGGCACGGGTAACACGCTCAACAACACGATCGTGGGTGGTGCGGGTAACGACGTGCTCACCGGTGGTGGTGGTAACGACCTGTTGAGTAGCGGTATCGGCGGCAACGATACCTTCGTGTTTGCTGCCGCGGGTTTCGGCACCGATGCGATCTTTAACTTCGGAGCCAATCTGGTCGCAGGGCACGACTTGCTCAACATCACGGGGTTGGGGATCACCAGTGCGACGTTCGCGGCCAACGTGAGCATAACGGCTGACGGGGCGGACACGATGGTGGGGATCGGGGCGGACTCCATCCGCCTTGTGGGTGTCGCCAGCGCGGCCGTTGATCAGACGGACTTCATTCTGGCCACTTGAGGTCCTGGTCAGTACTGTCGCAGGGAGCATGGACAGCGCAGGGGAGGGCAATGGATGCCCTCCCTTTCTCCTTCCATTCGATTGCCCATTAGCTATCGGGGTGCCAGCAGCGTACTGGAACTCATCAAAGCAGGTTGGAACCGAACTGCGAAATCAAAGAAACAATGGAAAAAGGAAACCCGGCCTTGAACATTTCAGCCATCTGCCTCTTGAGCAGCCTATTGGTTTCGGTCGCGGCATCTGCCAGCGGGGTCACTCCGCTCTTCGACCTGGACTTCACCCGATCAGCCACGCAAACGCTCAAAGAAATGGGCATCAACGACGCCTGTATTATCGCCGTCTCAAGTCCTGCTGCGTTTACCTACTGCCGGGAAGGATCATCAACGCTCTGGAAGTACCAGGCGCTGGATCTGGAGCAACAGGCGGTGATTCAGATTGGCCAACAGCGGTCTTCGGCGGACTATCAGCGAATAACCGTTGTGGAAGTCGATAGCGTTGCTTGCGAACAGGATCATCTTGCGCCATTGGTTAAACCGGCTTTCAGGCATGCACTTTTCCTTGGCCTGATTACCCTGTTTCTGTTGGCCGGCCTGCGATATACCTACCGGGCGATCATGCATTACTGTTATGACCAGGCCGGATTTTCGAAGTTCGGCTTGCAGCGATTGGACGAATCCTGGTCGACGCAAAACTCAACGGTAATGGCGTTGGTCGCATGGGGTATCGTGGCAGCTACGGCATTTATCTACTTCGGGTTTTGAGCGTAACCACAACTGGCGGGTATTCCGTTTTAATGTACTTTCCATTCGATAGGGTTTGACTGTGCACAGTTTTATTCGCTGACAATTAACTGACCTGATTGGCATCCTGTCTGTTTCAGTTAATCCTGCGTTGCCGTCTACCTGAAAGGGTGGCTGGATCACGGTGAATCCGCAGTTGAAGTTTGCTCTGGATGAGAGTCGCTCGCTATAGCGCGAGTTGTGAGATGTATAACAACTAGCGGATCCAATTTTCAATTGTCGAAGTGCATCTAGTCAAGCAGGCCAGTTGTCGTGGGCAATAGCGCGGAAGTTTACTCATTGCTGTCGCGTCAGGCGAACTTGCGCTGTGCACCGTTTGTCGGTGGTTTGTGCGAAAAATGAACATTGCAGCGTCTGCGGCCTCTGATCCTTGAGCACGTCAGCCATGACTTGCCTCCGCGATTGCAAAAAAAGAAGTGGAAATGGAATCTCAAATGCAGTGAAAGCAAATGGGGATTTTTTATCTGAAACTCAGGGAGGCAATAAACCAACCGGTCATTGATTTTCCAAGTGCGTCAATGAGGTTGACAGTGCCGAGTCCATGATTTGGCTTATCTTTTAGAAGTAAGGTCGTACAGGGTTTTTAATAATTGAAGATTCTGTCAAGTGGTCGATCCGTACTCTCGAATAAGGTGGAGAAATTACCGTGGCGATAAATACCATTATGAGTCTGCTGGAAAATAAGGAATTCCTGGAGTTTTTGCGTCTGGGCGTTATTTACGTTCATTTGGTGGCGTGTTGTGTGGCCATCGGTTTGGTGCTGACCAGTGATGTTGCGATGGTCAGGGACCTTTTAAAACGGAAAGTATTTACTGAGCATGATAATGCTCACATGGAAAGTCTTCAGAAGTCTGTCATCGTTGCACTCATAGCGTTATGGGTAACGGGTGTCGCTGTCGTCGGTATCGATTACCTGGGTAAAGGAGCCGATTACTTTTTGAATCCAAAGCTTCAAGCCAAAGTCATTATTGTGGCGTTGCTTAGTTACAACGGCGTCCTGTTGCATCGCCTGGTACTGCCGGCCCTGAAAAAGGCAGGCTCCTTGCTCAATCTCGGATTCAGTGCACGGATGATGGCGTTGGCCTGCGGGTCGTTGTCAGCAGTGTCATGGCTGTATGCCGCCATGCTGGGAGTCGGGCGCCCTTTGGCCTGGAAGTATTCCCTTTCCGAACTGTTGATGGCTTATCCGCTGCTGATTGCGCTCGGGTTCCTGACGATGCTGGTGTTGACCCAGCGAGCGAAACAACAGGACGACTACGTTGCGCCTGCGCGGGCAGTAGCAAGCGCATGCTAGGCCGGTACTGAGTTTCTGCTCATTTTGATCAATAAGTTGTAACTTACGGTCATTGAGCGATGGCGGTGCGACTCTTAGTCTGTCGAACATGACTGATGGGGGCCACAGAGCTCCCGCACTTTCCGTGATCGCTCGATGTGGAGTTACCGATGACCGCCGCTCAATACCCGCACCTGCTGGCTCCGCTGGACCTGGGGTTCACCACGCTGCGCAATCGCACCCTGATGGGGTCGATGCACACTGGCCTTGAAGAGAAACCGGGTGGCTTCGAGCGCATGGCGGCGTACTTCGCCGAGCGTGCCCGTGGCGGTGTCGGCCTGATGGTTACCGGCGGTATCGGCCCGAACGACGAGGGTGGCGTGTATTCCGGCGCGGCCAAGCTGACGACCGAAGAAGAGGCGCTCAAGCACCGTATCGTCACCCGTGCCGTGCATGACGCGGGCGGCAAGATCTGCATGCAGATCCTCCATGCCGGTCGTTATGCCTACAGCCCGAAACAGGTTGCGCCCAGCGCGATCCAGGCGCCGATCAACCCGTTCAAGCCCAGGGAACTGGACGAGGAAGGCATCGAGAAGCAGATCAGCGATTTCGTTACCTGCTCGGTACTGGCACAAACCGCCGAGTACGACGGCGTGGAAATCATGGGCTCCGAAGGTTATTTCATTAACCAGTTCCTCGCCGCCCACACCAACCACCGTACCGACCGCTGGGGCGGCAGCTACGAAAACCGCATGCGCTTGCCGGTGGAGATCGTGCGTCGCGTGCGTGAAGCGGTAGGTCCGAACTTCATCATCATTTTCCGCCTGTCGATGCTCGACCTGGTCGAAGGCGGCAGCACTTGGGGAGAGATCGTTCAACTGGCCAAGGCCATCGAGCAGGCCGGCGCGACCATCATCAACACCGGTATCGGTTGGCACGAAGCGCGGATTCCGACCATCGCCACCAAAGTTCCACGCGCGGCCTTCAGCAAGGTCACGGCCAAGCTGCGAGGTTCGGTCAGTATTCCGCTGATCACCACCAACCGTATCAACACCCCGGAAGTGGCCGAGCAGATCCTGGCCGACGGCGATGCCGACATGGTGTCCATGGCGCGGCCGTTCCTCGCCGACCCGGATTTCGTCAACAAGGCCGCTGAAGGCCGTGCCGATGAAATCAACACCTGCATCGGTTGCAACCAGGCCTGCCTCGACCACACCTTCGGCGGCAAGCTGACCAGTTGCCTGGTCAACCCGCGTGCCTGCCACGAAACCGAGCTCAACTATCTGCCGGTGCAGCAGTTGAAGAAAATTGCCGTGGTCGGTGCCGGTCCGGCCGGTTTATCTGCAGCGACCGTGGCCGCCGAGCGTGGCCATCAGGTGACGCTGTTCGATTCGGCCAGCGAGATCGGCGGTCAGTTCAACATTGCCAAGCGCGTTCCGGGCAAGGAAGAGTTCTACGAAACCATTCGCTACTTCAACCGCAAGTTGCAGACCACCAATGTCGAGGTGTGCCTGAACACCCGCGTCGACGTGGCCGGGCTGGTCGAGGGCGGTTACGACGAGATCATTCTGGCCACCGGCATTGCGCCGCGCGTGCCGGCCATTCCAGGGGTGGAAAACGCCAAGGTGCTGAGCTACCTGGACGTGATCCTGGCGCGCAAACCGGTCGGCAAGCGTGTCGCGGTGATTGGTGCCGGTGGTATCGGTTTCGACGTCTCCGAGTTCCTGGTGCATGAAGGTGTCGCCACCAGTCAGGATCGCGCCGCGTTCTGGAAAGAATGGGGCATCGATACGCATCTTGAAGCGCGCGGCGGTGTCGCGGGTATCAAGGCGGCACCCCATGCGCCGGCCCGCGAGGTGTTCCTGCTGCAACGCAAGACGTCCAAGGTCGGCGACGGCCTGGGCAAGACCACCGGCTGGATTCATCGCACGGGCCTTAAGAACAAGCAGGTGCAGATGCTCAACAGTGTCGAATACCTGAAGATCGACGACGCAGGCCTGCACATTCGCATCGGCGAAACCGGCGAGCCGCAGGTGCTGCCAGTGGACAACATCGTGATTTGCGCCGGGCAGGATCCGCTGCGCGAATTGCATGACGGTCTGGTGTCGGCGGGGCAGAGTGTGCACCTGATCGGCGGCGCGGATGTTGCGGCAGAACTGGATGCCAAGCGGGCGATCAATCAGGGTTCGCGGTTGGCGGCGCAGTTGTAATAGCAGGCTCAGCATACCAATGGCTATCGCGAGCAGGCTCGCTCCCACCTTCGATCTGCTGAACGACACAGATTCAGTGTGTGAGCGAGCCTGCTCGCGATGGCTGTCTTTGAGCGACTAGAATGTAAATTCTTTTTTAGCTCAATCAGGCGCCAATGCTTCTCCCTCTCTCCACCTGGCTACCCCAGGCTCCCCTCCAACGCCTTGATCTCGACTGGCTCACTCAAGCCGGCATCGAAGTAGCGGTACTGCGTCTGGACCAGATCGACCCGCTGATCAGTGGCAACAAATGGTTCAAGCTCATCGAACACCTGAAGACCGCCGAACGCCTGGGTGCCGAGGGCATCATCAGTCTCGGTGGTGCGCACTCCAATCACCTCCACGCATTGGCGGCGGCGGGCAAGCGCCTGGGCTTTGCCACTGTCGGCCTGTTGCGCGGGCATCCGCAGCAAACCCCGACGGTCAAGGACTTGCAGGCGTTCGGCATGGAGTTGCACTGGCTCGGTTACGCAGGCTATCGAGCCAGGCATGAAGAGGGTTTCTGGCAACCCTGGCAAACCCGCTACCCGACGTTGCATCCGGTGCCTGAAGGGGGAGGCGGTTTGCCTGGCGCCCTGGGCTGCATGCAACTGCGGGCCAGCGTTTGCGCGCAACTGGAGGGCTTGGATTGGCGTGACTATGACGGTTGGTGGCTGGCCTGCGGAACCGGCACAACCCTGGCCGGCCTGGTGCTGGCCGAAGCGGGGGATCATCCGGTGTACGGTGCCCTGGCGGTGCCTGACGACCACGGGGTGGCGCAGCAGGTCGAGAGGATCGTGCAGGAAACGGGGCTGATCGATGCAGTGTATGAGCTGTTCGAGGCCAGTCGCGGCGGGTTTGCCAAGGTTGATCCGCTGCTGCTCGACTTTATCGAACAGACAGAGCAGGCGGGAAGTATTCCATTGGAGCCGCTGTATACCGGCAAGGCACTCATGGCCCTCAAGCAACAAGTCGAGGCGGGGAAATTCGCCCGGGGCACTCGGCTGATATTCGTCCACACGGGCGGCTTGCAAGGGCGGCGGGGGTTCAACTCTCAAGTCTGAAAGTCACCGAAAACCAATGTGGGAGCGAGCCTGCTCGCGATGGCGGTGTATCAGTCGACAAATGCGCCGAATGCAACACCCTCATCGCGAGCAAGCTCGCTCCCACATTGGAGTTCATTGGTCTCAGGCGTCGCGGTTCACCCGCTTGGGCATCATCCGCAGCAAGGTGTTATCGCCCACCACATAGTGGTGATACAGCCCGGCCGCGGCATGCAGGCCGATCAGCCAATAGCCGATAGTGCCGCCGAGCTCATGCCAGTCCTGGAGTTGTTTGGCCAGGTCCTTGTCTTCCGCTACCAGCATCGGCAGGTCGAAACCGTAGAACATCACCTGATTGCCTTTGGCGCTGGTGACCAGCCAGCCGAGAATCGGCGTGACGATCATGAAAATGTACAGCGCCCAGTGCATCAGCCTGGCCAGCGTCGTTTGCCAGTGCGGCGAGGCCGGGAAGATCTGCGGCGCCGGGCCGAGGCTGCGCGCGAACAATCGCAGCCAGACCAGAACGAATACGGTCAGGCCGAGCATGAAGTGTGATTCTACGATCAGCGTGCGCCCACCACTGCCCTTGGGAAAGAGCCCGCGAAACTCGATACAGGCGTAAACCAGCACCAGCAGGACCAGCATCAACCAATGCAGCGCGATCGATACGGTGCTGTAGCGCGACTTGGAGTTTTTCCACGGCATACGGTGTTCCTCAGAGGTCCGGTTTAAAGCCACCGTTCTTGTCCGACGGTGTGCTCTAACTGTAATCCTGTTTCACCGGGTTTGCCTGAGACGATTGGTCGCTGGATGCTCTTGCTCTGGTAGCAGGGAGAAAAAATCTGCCGATTCACAGCGACGAAAAAGGGGACTTGCGTCCCCTTGCGGTGTTGCCTTGTGCAGCCCTAAACCGTCAGTAGATGTCCTTCGACAACAAGGTGAACGGCGTCTTCACCAGAATCTTCAGGTCCAGCCACAACGACCAGTTGTTGATGTACTTGAGGTCGATCTCGACACGCTTCTGCATCTTGTCGATGGTGTCGGTCTCGCCACGGCAACCGTTGATCTGCGCCAGGCCAGTGATGCCCGGTTTGATTCGGTGGCGCGCCATGTAGGCGAGAATTTTCCCGGAGTAGTAGTTGTTGTGCGCGATGGCATGAGGGCGCGGGCCGACCAGCGCCATTTGTCCTTGCAGCACGTTGAACAGTTGCGGCAACTCGTCCAGCGAAGTGCGACGGATGAAGCGTCCGACGGCGGTGATACGCGAGTCGTTACGGCTGGCCTGCTTGACTTCATGGTCGTCGTGCACACGCATGGAGCGGAACTTCCAGACCTGAATCACCTTGCCGTTCCAGCCATGGCGGTCCTGCTTGAAGAACACCGGGCCGGGGGAGTTGAGCTTTACGGCCAGGGCAATGACCAGCAACACCGGGCTCAACAGGATAATGGCCAGCAGGGCCACGCTCTTTTCCACCAGGCTTTTACTGAGCGCGGCAGTGGGCCGGCTGGTCAGCGGACTTTCGTTCAAGTAGATCGCCGGCAGGCCGTCCACGACTTTCACCGAGTGATTGAGCAGCGTCAGGCTGTTCAAGTCCGGCACCCAGACCACGTCAACGTTGGCATCCAGCAAATCGACGTACAGGGCTTCGATTTTTGCCGCTTCCGACAGGGGCAGCGTGATGTACAAACGACGGATGTCATGGGTCTTGATCAGTTCCAGCAAGTCCTCCTGGGCACCGACGATGCGCGGTGAGCCCGGCTCCAGGGCAGGAAGGGCACCGTTGCTGACCAGGCCCACCAACGGCAGGTTTTCGAGGTCGCTCAGCTTGTTCGCCAATCCCAGCGCCAGTTCACCGGTGCCGACGATCAGGGTTTTATGCTCGCTTTTACGTGACCGCTGGTAGAACTTCGAGAACGCATGCAGCGGCGCATACAGCAACGCCTGGCCGAGGAAGCCGTACACCGCCCAACCCAGGATGACTTGTCGGGAAAACAGCTCATCGGCCTTGCAGATAAACGCGATGCAGGCCAGTGCCGCCATCGTCATGGACCAGCCCATGAACAGGCGTCCCAGCCCTGACAGATAATTGTCTCTTTTGCGGTACACACCACTGAACGTATAAGCCGGAACCGAGGCCAGTACGGCGAGCGTTGCGCACATTCTGTAATAGAACTCGACCGTTCCAGTGTGCCGCTCGGCAAGTATGAACAACAGGGAAACTACAAAGCCCTGTGCCAGCGCCCATTGCCCCCAAAAGGTAAGTCCCTTGAGGCCGGTGTTTCGATTGATACCAAGAGTAAGATCCATACAATATCCCCAAAAGACGTCCATTCAGGTTTCGACAGTTGAAATCCGAGTTGTTAAACAGACTTATTATTGTTGTTAGAGCGAGTGTCCTGAGGCAACAACGTCGATATGCCGAACTGTCGTCAGTCAATAGACTAAGTTATTGGCGGAGATGCTGTCTGACGAGTTCTAACAAGATGGCAAAGTGCCAACTATCAGTATTTTAGAAAAAGCCGAGCGTTAGAAAAGGTCGAATGGAAGGGGGTGAATAATTAGAGTGGTCTTTGGTATTGTAGGAGGGGTGGGGATGAGGGCGGTCTGACTGGCGCGGAGGTTGAAACCAAACAGAGTGCTTTTTTATTGTTGTAATCGCACTGTTTCTGTTTGTTTTATTCGTTAAAGGTGGAGGTGTTTACGCCACGACTTCCTGGATCAGGCAATAGCCGCGATTTCTTACTGCACGAAACAGCCGTTCACCATTGCTGGCACTTTTGAATTTGTCTTGCAGTCGACTCAGGCACATTTCCAGGCCGCGGTATTGTTCCGGCTCCCTGCCGATGCTGAGGATCAGTTCGTCTCGACTGACGACACGCTCTTCATGGTGCAGCATTTTCTTTACCAGTGCAGCTTCCAATCCGGTCAGGCTGATCTCGACGCCCTCTTTTACCAATACGCTTTGATCCTTGTCGAGTTGCCAGGCTTCGCTGTATGGCGTGTCGCCCTCGATTGTTTGCGCAATATCGTTGGCTGCCCCGGCTGTTGCCGGCATGCTGTGGAATGGATTCGTCGATTGCGCTGCCAGCCATTCGGACTCCAGGGTGGCCAATAGTCGCTGTGTATCATGCTCGATACTGCGCGCAACGTTTTTCCTTGAAACGCTTGGGTAGCGGAACTCCATCAGCACGGGAGCGGAAGAGGGCGACGCAGCACCTTCAATAAACATTTGTGCCTGGGAGGTGCCAAACGAGTTGAAGCGCTCACTGGACAGGATGGTCTCAAGTTCACGCTGCGACGTAGTGCTGTGGGTCACGACGACAAAGTATTTCCTTGGGAGGGTTGTACTAGTTTCCATGTCTCTCTCCTGAAGTACACACCAAATTTGGCGAAAAGATGATCGGCAGGGGAGCAATGACTCCCTGGGAAGTGGTCGAAAGGCAGGGTCTGGGCCCAAATTTGGCCCTCGATAGGTTCCACTCGATCTGCTGCTATAGAATAAACTTTTATTGTTATGGTTCGATGTTGCCACGGTCATGGAATCGATAAATGCCTTTGGTATGAAATACAAAAAAAACGATGAAGTCTAGACTTTTGTCGTTAAGGAAATCGCCTGATTAATTGATACTAAAGCGCCATCTCTTCTGTGTATCAGGGGGTTGAGATCAGCCCCCTCATCAACCGGTAACCATGCCCCCGGATGCTCTGGATGGCGTTTGTGCCATACATGTCCTTGATTTTTCCACGAAGGCGGCTGATCGACTTTTCCAACGCCCTGGGGTCATAAAAGTTGGTGTTGAGCCCCATGATGTTGGCGATTTCATCGTGACTTAGTATGTGGTTACTGGTTTGCGCGAAGGCTTCGAGGATCTTCATTTCTGCAAAGGAGATGTCCAGCTTCTTGCTGGTGCCCAGTAGACAAATACGGGTCGGGTCCAATATCAAATTGATATCTCTTTGCCATTCTTCACTGTTGAAGAACTCGGCAAGCAACTCAGAGCTTTCATCGGAAAGGGTATTGAGCTTGATGCAGTAGTCGGCCCCCGCAAGATAGTACTTGATCTTGTTGTAGGTGCCTCGGCCCGTGATGACCGCGCAAATGATGGGTTTCAAGTTGCCGGTGCGCAGGTTTTCCACTAGCGCGAGGCTTTCCTCGAGGGCTTGGGGGCTGTCGATGATGATGAAGATGGCGCGATACGAACCAGGGCGTTCATTCTTCTTGAATGAACTAGTGTAAGAGTTGGCCTCTAGTGCCATATCGGTCCGCACATGCCTTGCGACTAGCGCTCTAAAATGTTCAGCCACGCCACGGGTACGACCTAGAGTGAGAACTCCGGGTTCATCGTTTGTCTGGCGCTGGCTTCTAGTCGCTAAGTTCCCTGTAAGCATCATGCATTGACTCGAATAGGTGCTGACATCGGGATGTTAAAGCACCGGTTCTCATCTGTGACTGACAATTGGTAACATTTGCGCGAATTTTAGACGTGGCTCCCGAGTTTTTTAACAATGTTTAAGCTTTTCAAGCTTTTAGTTGATTTTCTCGGCGAGCTGAACTAGTGAAATATCATCGTTAGATGGTGGCAATATGAAATTGTGCCACTATTTTGAAACGATGGCGATTTGTTTTTTGTGTCCTTTTGCCACTGTTTGGCCCACTGCGTGCCACCATTCATGCCAGGGTGCTGAATCCAGTAAGACACATAATTAGTGTGAGAGCGATCACACTTTATTGAGTGGCGAGGCTTTTTTCTACTAAATAGCTAAATATATTTCCTAGCTGTTCGTACCCGGACGATTATTAACATGGCTTGAGTGTGTCTTTTGATAAGACATATTCTCCCTTGCTACATCAGGTAATGGGTGTGGATGTCTCGAATGTTTTGCTTGAGCTACTCAATATCTGAGTGCAGTTGACGGATCGTTCCCGCAGAACGGTCTGACGGAGGATTGATGGATTTCTGGACCCTTTTCAAAGTGTTGATCCTGGGCGCGGTAGAGGGCCTGACTGAGTTTTTGCCGATCTCCAGTACGGGCCACCAGATTATTGTTGCGGACTTGCTGGAATTTGGCGGTGAACGCGCCATGGCGTTCAATATCATTATTCAGCTGGGCGCAATCCTTGCTGTTGTCTGGGAGTTTCGCCGCAAGATTACAGAGATCGTCAAAGGACTGCCGACCCAACGCAATGCACAACGATTCACGCTGAACTTGCTGATCGGTTTTCTTCCGGCCGTGGTTCTGGGTGTCTTGTTCGCCGACCAGATTCATCACTACCTGTTCAACCCGATCACCGTGGCAGTCGCATTGGTCGTGGGCGGTATTGTCATGTTGTGGGCGGAGCAGAGGGACCACGTGGTGCACGTGGACCATGTCGACGACATGCGCTGGTCGGATGCACTGAAGGTAGGTTTCGCGCAATGCCTGGCGATGATACCGGGCACTTCCCGCTCCGGATCGACCATTATCGGCGGCTTGCTGTTTGGCCTGTCGCGCAAGGCAGCCACCGAGTACTCGTTCTTCCTGGCGATGCCCACCATGGTCGGTGCGGCGGTGTATTCAGGCTACAAGTACCGAGAGCTGTTCCAGGCTGGCGACCTGCCGGTTTTCGCCCTGGGCTTCGTCACGGCGTTCTTTTTCGCCATGATCGCCGTACGCGGCCTGCTCAAGTTCATTGCGAACCATAGTTATGCCGCCTTCGCGTGGTACCGGATCGTTTTCGGATTGTTGATCCTGGCAACCTGGGCATTCGGATGGGTGAACTGGACGGCGGCGACCGCCGGCTGACAGGCGAGCCAGGCGGATCAAACCGCCTGGCTGAAGTGACGAGAACAACCGGGCATTAGCGCCCTTCAAGCAGCTCCGCAGCTTGATCCAGCAAGGCCAGGGGCTCCTTGGCCTTGTGGATATCCACCGACAACAACTGCCGAAACTTGCGCGCCCCCGGGAACCCGGTGCCCAGCCCCAGCACATGGCGAGTGATGTGGTGCATCGAACCGCCAACGTCGATGTGTGCAGCGATATACGGCCGCAGCTGCGCCAGTGCTTCGGCACGGGTGATCACCGGCACCGTGCTGCCGAACAGCTGCTGATCCACCTCGGCCATCACATAAGGGTTGTGATACGCCTCGCGGCCCAACATCACACCGTCGAACGTCTGCAAATGTTCGTGACAGGCCTCCAGCGTCTTGATCCCGCCGTTGAGAATGATCTCCAGCTCGGGAAAATCCACCTTCAGCCGCGCCGCCACGTCATAACGCAGGGGCGGGATGTCGCGGTTTTCCTTCGGCGACAACCCCTCCAGAATCGCAATCCGCGCGTGCACGGTAAAACTGGTGCACCCGGCATCGCGCACCGTGCCGACGAAATCACACAGCTGCTCGTAACTGTCCCGCCCGTTGATCCCGATACGGTGCTTGACCGTCACCGGAATCGACACCGCATCCCGCATCGCCTTCACACAATCGGCCACCAACTGCGGATGCCCCATCAGGCACGCACCGATCATATTGTTCTGCACCCGATCACTCGGGCAGCCGACATTCAGGTTCACCTCGTCGTAACCATGCTCCTGCGCCATGCGCGCACACGCGGCCAGGTCCAGCGGCACACTGCCACCGAGCTGCAGGGCGAGCGGGTGTTCGGCTTCGTTATGGCGAAGGAAGCGCTCGTGATCGCCGTTGAGCAGGGCACCGGTGGTGACCATTTCGGTGTAGAGCAGGGCGTTTTTCGACAATAGGCGCAGGAAGAAGCGGCAGTGGCGGTCGGTCCAATCCATCATCGGCGCGACGGAGAAACGGCGGGAGAGCGGGGCGGGTGTGGCGGTGGTTACGGACATGGGGGATCTGGAATCGGTGAGGCTAGGAGGTGGGGAGTTTATCAGGAATGGGGCGGCGGGACTTGGGCGTGCCTCAGGACGATTGAGTCAGTGCAGGGTATTGCGTTGAAAGCATCACGAAAAAGTAGGAGATTTCCCTCAAATCGCGTCCACATTGCCCATATTGCCCTCACTCTGATCACCCAGTTAACCTCCCTCCGTCGCTGCAAATTCAGCGACAAGGGTGTGGAAGCCCTTCACAAGATCTAGGCGCACAGGCGCCACCTGAATTTAGGCAGGCGCTTTTTTCATGTCTGCTGTTAAATTATGGCGGCTGTGCGCGGGGCACTTTCGGGTGCGCCGGGTTCCTAGATCCCCGGTCTTCCACACCTGCGCACAGCTGCCACCCCATCATGTGGAAGTGATGCTGGCAGTTCCTTTGGTTAATTCTAGGAACTCACACGATGAAAAAGATCACGCCTGATCCTCCGGAAACCGCAACGGCTTCCGGTTCTCTCGATCTTGGTCAACTCTCCGCTGACTCTCAGCGGGTGGTCAGCAAACGTCTGCGAAATCCGAATCACGCTGATCCCGTCTGCCATGTGTTCACCATTTTGCCCAACGTCGATACTGAAACGCTCTTGTGCCACGCCTGCGAAACCCTTGCATCGTTGAACGTCTTGACCACTGATCTGGCTTGCAAGCTCGAAGGTTCAACACGCAGTCTGGCGCTGTCGATTCAGCAACTGGCGGTGGTGGGGGAGTTGTTGGTGAATCGAGCTTTGGACAATGTCGATCCCCAAGGCAGTTGGGATGACAGATCTCCAGGTGATCACGGTTCCTGAACCAACGCTGACTTGCCGAAAAGTTTCACGATGTTTCGTTGAGGTGAGGCATAGCATGTCCACCAAAGATCATGCCCCCCCGCGCCTCAACCCACAGGAACAAAAAAATGATCGCAAACCTCGTCAAAGTCTCGCTGATGGCCGGTGCTTTGTTGTTGAGCGCCTGTTCGGGTGTGAGCTCCCACGACGATTATTCGATCGACTCGGTGCAACCTGCCGGCTTCGGCCCGGGGCCGACCAGCCGTACTCCCGACAAGATGAATTTCCACGGCAGCGCACTCGGCAACAGCTTTGGCGAATACGGTTCAGGTTTGCTGCACGACGACTGATACGGGGCGGGGTCCGCAATGAAGAAGGGCGCTCCTTTGGGGGCGCCCTTCTATGTGCGAAAAAAAGATCCGTTACTTGGCGTCAGGCACCGCCAGCCACTGGCGCAGGATCTTCTGGTAGTTGCCTGTCGCCTTGGCCAGGTGCAGCCATTGATCGATGTACAGCTTCCAGGTGATGTCGTCGCGGGGCAGCAGGTAGGCTTTTTCGCCGTACTGCATGTAGTGCGTGGGGTTGACCGCACACAGGCCCGGCCTGAGCTTCTGCTGGTACAGCGCCTCCGAGGCGTCGGTGATCATCACGTCGGCTTTTTTATCCAGCAGTTCCTGAAAGATGCTCACGTTGTCGTGCAGTCGCAAGTGCGCCTTGGGCAGGTAGGCGTGGACGAAGGCTTCGTTGGTGCCGCCGGCGGGTTCGACCAGGCGAACCGTTGGCTGGTTGATCTGTTCGACGGTTTGGTACCGCGCCTGGTCTTCGCAGCGCACCAGGGGGATTTTGCCGTCGACGTCGAGGAGGCTGCTGAAAAAGGCTTTTTTCTGCCGTTCCAGGGTGACCGAGATGCCGCCCATGGCGATGTCGCACTTGCCGGCGAGCATGTCGGGCATCAGGGTTTTCCAGGTGGTGGGCACCCACTCGACCTTGACGCCAAGGCTGTCGGCCAGTGCGCGGGCCATGGCGATGTCGATGCCGGAATATTCGCCGTCCGCGGCCTTGAGGGTGTAGGGCTTGTAGTCGCCGGTGGTGCAGACCCGCAGTTGTCCCTGTTGCATGACGCTGTCCAGATGCGAAGGTTCTGCCTGAGCGCCAAGGGTGAGTGCGAGCAAGCCGCCGAGCATCATTGCTCTTTTGATTTTCGTCATTGTTATCGGGCTTTTGTGCTGGAGTGGATTTGAAGGGGAGTGTAGTGAAACTTTCACCGCTGTGAAAAATCAACGTCTCCTGAAGATGGCTCATTCCACTTCCGGACTCAACGTCCCCAGCCACGCCACCAAGCCCACAATCAAAACCGCCGCGGCCATTTCCACCACCACACTGCGCCGAAGTGCATGGGCTGCCGCGCGATATTGCCCCTCCCGCAATGACCGCTCCAGCAAGGGGCCAAGATGGAAGCGGTTCAACGCCGCCAACGCCAGCATCCCGGCAAACAGCAGCACTTTGATCGCCAGCAGAATTCCGTAGTGGCTGAGTAAAACCTCATCGAGCTTCGGCCCGACGATGTACAGGTAGTTCACCAAGCCCGTCACGGTGATGATCACAACGATCAGCGCACCGACAAGTTCGAATCGCTTGACCGCGTCGGCCAGCAAGCGAATGTGTGCTTCGGTTTGCAGGGCCCGGGGTTGAGCCATCAGGGCAAACGCGAGCAACGCGCCGAACCAGACGCCGGCCACCAACAGGTGCAGGATGTCTGCCGTAAAGTGCCAGTAGCGGTGACTGCCTTCGTCCATGGCGCCATGCCCGCTCCAGGCCACGCTGGCGAGGGCGATGCCGCCGGCCGTGGCAGCGATCACCAGGCTGATACCGGGGGCGCGTGGGTTCAGTATCAACGCCAGCCCCACGACCGCTAATGCAATCATCCGTACAGCCCAGGCCAACCCGACGTCTGTCTCGAACAGCATCATCTCGATGTGAGGACGCAACTCGGCAACGTCTGATTCGCCGCTCATGTTGCTCGCCATCAGCACCATGCCGGCGCTCGACAACAATGCCCCGAGTCCGACAAAACCCGCCAATAACCCGCGAAAGGGCAGCACGGTCCCCGAACGCCGGTCCCGTCCTTTGAGGCTATACAGCCCGAACAGTGCCACACCAAACAACAGCATCAGATCCGCATACAACACAAACCGCAGCACGACGTTGGCCGAGTCGCTCATCGATCATTTCACTTTGAAGGTGACGTTGCCGGTGATCGGGTGGGTGTCCGACGACACCGCGCGCCATTCGACCTTGTAGGTGCCGGGAGTCAGAGGCGCTGTCGGTGTGATGAGCATGGTCTTCGGGTCACTGCCGCCACTGACTTTGGCCTTGACCGGCATCGGGGCGTGGGCCATGCCGGCCATTTCGGTCATCAGCAGTTTGGCGCCGGAAAACTGGGTGACGAGGTTTTCGGAAAAGTGCAGTTCGATCTTGTCCGGCGATGCACCTTCTACGCCTTGCGCCGGGGTGGAAGAGAGTAGTTTGGGGTGCGCTTGAGCGAGGGTGCTGACAAGCAGGCCGCTGAGCAACGCGACTGCGATAGCGGTGGGTTTGATGAGGCGCATGCAAGGTCCTTTACCGCTTGAAGCGGTTGTTGTTGGTTTTGGGTGAGTCTGTTCAGAACCACAGCCGAACACCGAGCACCAGGCGGGTTTCGCTGCGGTCCTCGCCTTCGTCGTTGGCAAAGTCGGCGGTGTTGCCGTAGGTGCGGTTCCAGGTTACGCCGAGGTAGGGCGCGAATTCCCGGCGGATTTCGTAGCGCAGGCGCAGGCCGGCTTCGGTGTTGGACAGGCCCGCGCCGATACCCCGTTGCGGATCGTTTTTACCGTAGGCGTTGAGCTCGACGGTCGGCTGCAGGATCAGCCGATTGGTCAGCAGGATGTCGTAGTCGCCCTCCAGCCGCACTGCGCTCTGGCCGCCTTCGCCGATAAAGGCCGTGGCTTCGGCCTCGAAGTTGTACAGCGCCATGCCTTGCACGCCGAGCGCGGCCCAGGTTTGCGGGGCGCCGGGTTTGAAGTCCTGGCGCACGCCGCTGACGACGTCCCACCACGGGGAAATGGCGTGGCCCCACAGGGCCTGGATTTCCGCGTCTTCGGTCACGCCGTTGGTGCGTTCACCTTCGGAGCGCAGCCACAGGCGATCGATGTCACCGCCGACCCAACCGGACAAATCCCAGGCCAGGGTGCTGCCGTCGTCGGCGTCCTGCCACTCCAGTTTGTCGGCGAGGAAAAAGGAATTGAGCGTGCTGTCATGTACGTGGTGGCCGGCGGGATCGGCATACACCGCAGCGCGGTCGGCATCGGTCAGCACCGGGATCGGCGTACGGCTTTCGCTGGGCGCGGCGGGCTGCATCTGGCCGTCGTCCATGCCTTGCATCTGGGTGTGGTCCATCTGACTGTGGTCCATGCCTTGCATCTGACCATGGTCCATCTGGCTGTGATCCATGCCTTGCATGTCATCGCTGGCGGCCATCGCCGTCGAGGTCGCGAGTGCCAAAAAAAACGGGGTGAATCGAATCATGGGGTGCACCTCATTCTTCCACGCGAACTTCACGGAACATGCCCATTTCCATGTGGTACAGGAGATGGCAGTGATAGGCCCAGCGGCCGAGCGCATCGGCGGTGACCCGATAGCTGCGCCGGGAGCCCGGCGGCATGTCGATGGTGTGTTTGCGCACCATGAACTGGCCATTCTCGTCTTCGAGGTCGCTCCACATTCCGTGCAGGTGGATGGGGTGCATCATCATCGTGTCGTTGACCAGCACGATCCGCAGCCGCTCGCCGTACTTGAGGCGCAGGGGCTCTGCATCAGAGAACTTCACGCCGTTGAACGACCAGGCGAATTTTTCCATGTGGCCGGTCAGGTGCAGTTCGATGGTGCGGCCAGGCTCGCGGCCGTCCGGGTCTTCGAAGGTGCTGCGCAGGTCGGAATAGGTGAGCACGCGGCGACCGTTGTTGCGCAGGCCCATGCCCGGATCGTCGAGTTTCGGTGAGGTGGACATGGCTTGCATGTCCACCAGTGGGTTGTCGGTTTCCGAGGCCGGGTGGGACTGCATGCCGGGCATGTCGCCCATGTCCATGTTGCTGTGATCCATGCCCGCCATGCTGCCGTGGTCCATGCCGCCCATGCCCATGTCTTCCATGGTCACCAGCGGGCGCGGGTCCAGTGGCGGCAGTGGTGCAACCTGTCCCGCCTTCACCGCCAGGGTGCCCCGTGCGTAGCCGGTGCGATCCATCGCCTGGGCGAACAGGGTGTAGACCGCTTCGGTCGGCTCGACGATAACGTCGAAGGTCTCCGCCACGGCAATGCGAAATTCGTCGACGCTCACTGGTTTGACGTGCAGGCCGTCGGCAGCGACCACGGTCATTTTCAGGCCGGGGATGCGCACGTCGAAGTAGGTCATGGACGAGCCGTTGATGAAGCGCAGCCGCAGCTTTTCCCCCGGGCGGAATACCCCGGTCCAGTTCGAATCGGGCGCCTGTCCGTTCAACAGGTAGGTGTAGGTGGCGCCGCCGACGTCCGCCAGGTCGGTGGGGTTCATCTTCATCTCGGCCCACATCTTGCGGTCGGCGACGGCCGGCCCCCAGCCTTTTTCGCTGACGTCGTGGATGAAGTCGCCCACGGTGCGTTTGTTGAAGTTGTAGTAATCGGACTGCTTTTTCAGGGTCTTCATCAGGCCGACCGGGTCTTCGTCGGTCCAGTCGCTGAGCATCACCACGTAATCGCGGTCGTACTGGAACGGCTCCGGGTCTTTGGCGTCGATCACCAGCGGGCCGTAGACGCCGGATTGTTCCTGGAACCCTGAGTGGCTGTGATACCAGTAGGTGCCGTTCTGCCGCACGGTGAACTGGTAGACGTACAGGCCGCCGGGCTCGATGCCCTTGAAGCTCAGCCCCGGCACGCCGTCCATGTTGGCTGGCAGCAAGATGCCGTGCCAGTGAATGGAGGTGCTGTCCTTGAGTCTGTTGCGCACCCGCAGCGTCACCGTATCGCCTTCACGCCAGCGCAGCAGCGGGCCGGGAATGCCGCCGTTGATGGTCATGGCGGTGCGCGGGTTGCCGCTGAAGTTGACCGGGGATTCGCCGACGAACAGGTCGAAGTCGCTACCCGCCAACACCTGCGGTTCGCCGGGGCTGCTGATCGCCCAGACCGGCGTGCGCCATAACCCGAGGCCGCCGAAGAGCCCGCCGATGGCCAGGCCTTTGACGAAGGTGCGTCTTGAAGTGTGGGAGTGCATGCCGTGTGTTCCGCCCGTCAGCCTGTTGAACTTGCCGATGAGTCTAGCGGGCGGTGCTTTCAGCAGGCTGAGGCGAAGATTACATTTTTGACAGGTTGGGCGTCGTTTTCTGGCTTGAAGTGGACTTTTCCCTCGAGGCCACGGTGTCGCCGCCGCAGTTGATATAGGACGACGACTTCAGCCAGCGTTGGTCCGGGTAGTAGGAAAACAACAATTGCCCGTCCTTCATCGAATCAATCAGCCGATGGGCAATCGCCGGTCTGACGGCCGGGCAACCGAGGCTGCGGCCGATACGGCCATTGGCGCGCGCCAGCACCGGGCTGACATAGGGCGCGCCGTGAATGACGATGGCCCGGTCAAAGGCGTTATCGTTGAAGCCGGGCTCCAGGCCTTCCATGCGCAACGAGTAACCGTTCTGGCCGAGGTAGCTTTGCTGGGTGCGGAACAGACCGAGGCTGGTGGCATGGCTTTCGTTGCGGTTGGAGAACAGCGTGGCCATGTTTTCACCGCTGTTGCGACCATGGGCGACCAGTTCGTGAAACAGCAACTTGCGCCGCTTGAGATCAAAGACCCACAGGCGTTGTTCGGTCGAGGGCAGGGAGTAATCGATCACCGCCAGTCTTTGGGCGGGGGCAACGCCTTGGGCGCGGATGCATTGGGTGGCCCGAACGGCCAGGGCAATCACTTTGGCGTCGGCGCCGGGGGCTGCTTTGACCAGCGCGTTTTCAAGCGAATCGGCGTAGGCTGACGTTACTGAAAGGCACGTCAGTAAAATGGCAAATAAAAGGCCAAAGCGGTTTAGCGCCATAGTCGGGTCTCATCATGATAATTTCGAGTCTAGCTGGCGGCGAGTGGAAAGCTAGCCGTTTGAAACGGGGGATTAAGGATTATCCATGGTGCAATTAACAAGGTCATTCGTCATAAGCCGCATGTTTTTTATGGGCTTTCTGATCAGCGGTGCGGCGGTTGGGCAAATTTCGCCGATTGAGCCGGTATCGGTGGCGCGCAGCACAATCGATGCCGCAGCGCCCGGCGATGCGGTCGGCCATGTGATTCAGGCGACGCTGGAACCGCTGCGGTCGGCTTTTCCGCCGTTGCTCACCTCCAGGCGCCATCAGCGGGTGGATGTCAGCCGGGTGGTGCTCGATTTCTATATGCATCGCAACTATCGCGCCGCGTGGACGGATGATCGTGACGTGGCGCAATTACTCAAGAGCCTCGAAGACACCCGGATCGACGGCCTGAACCCGGCGGATTTTCGCATCACCGAACTGGCCCAGGCCCATGAGTCGCTGGCGGCGGCCATGCCTTCCACGGCGCAACGGGCAATGTTCGACATGGCGGCGACCCGCACCTTCATCACCGCGCTGCTGCAATTGCGGCGCGGCAAAGTCGATCCGTCGCGGCTGGACATTCACTGGAATTTCGAACCTGCCGGCGGCAATGCCCGCGAGGACATGAACAATCTGTTCGCCGCCCTCGATGACCATGACGTGGCGCGTGCCTTTGCCGAGGCACCTCCTCAGGAAGAGATTTACCGCAACTTGCGTGAGGGCCTGGCCCGGTTGCGCCAGGTGCGTGATGCGGGCGGCTGGCCGAAAGTCGCCGAAGGTCAATCGCTCAAGCCGGGCATGGACGGGGTGGCGGTCGCACAATTGCGTGCGCGTCTGGTGGCGGGCGGTTACCTGGACCCGCACTTGTCGAAAAAAGCCGGTTATGACGACAAGGTCACTGCCGCGGTGAAGAAATATCAGGCCGAGCAATACCTGGGGGCCGATGGTGTGGCGGGGGCGGCGACGCTGGCGGCCCTGAACGTGCCTGTCGAGGCGCGGATCGATCAGGTGCGGGTCAACATGGAGCGTGCCCGCTGGCTGTTGTACAAGCTTCAGGGCACGTTTGTGATCGTCGATATCGCCGGCTACAAGGTGGCGATGTATCGCGACGGTCTGCCGATCTGGCATTCGCGGGTGCAAGTCGGTAAACCGGTGCGCAGTACGCCGGTGTTCCAGGCCGAAATCACCTACATCACCTTCAACCCGACCTGGACCGTGCCGCCGACCATCCTCAAGCAGGACGTGATTCCGAAAGTCCAGAACGATCCGGGCTACCTGGCGGCGAACCGGATTCGTGTGCTTGATCGCGAAGGCAATGTGCTCGACCCGTCGGACGTTGACTGGAGCAATCCGCGAGGCATCCATCTGCGTCAGGATGCCGGCCCCGACAGTTCGCTGGGGCAGGTGGTGATCCGTTTCCCCAACGACTATGCGATTTACCTGCACGACACACCGCACCGCGAGCTGTTCGCCAAAACGGTCCGGGCCACCAGCTCAGGCTGCATCCGTGTGGAAAACCCGCTGCAACTGGTCGAACTGTTGTTCAACGACCCGGTGCGCTGGAACAGCGCCGGCATCCAGAAGCAGTTGGCCAATGGCCGGACCGAGAACGTCCTGCTACCGGTGAAAGTGCCGGTGTTGTTGGCTTACTGGACCGTGGACCTGAGCAAGGACGGGCGGGTGACGTTCAAGCCTGACATTTATGATTACGATGCCAGGGTGTTGCAGGGCTTGAGTCAGCCTGTGAAATTACCCGCCCTGGACTTGCGTCTTGCAGAGGTGCCGCTGGTGGTGACGGGGCAGAGCAAACAGTAATGAATCACACCCCGGACCTTGTGGGAGCGAGCCTGCTCGCGATGGACTCAAGAACGCCGCGTTTAGCCAGTAAGTACGCGTTATCGTTAACGACCATCGCGAGCAGGCTCGCTCCTACAGGGTTTGTGGCATTCAACAAACTGGTATTCAGCCAATCCCCTAAAGCGCCAACCCTTGTTGCACCACCACAAGCAGATCGGTTTCCGTCAGCGCCACCGCATCCGGCTGCGCGGTGGCCTGTTCGATCGTCTGCAGCCACCAGTGTGTTTCACCGTGCTCGTCCACGGTGCGCAACAGGGCGAGTTCGTTGCCTGTCGTGTGGATCTCGACCCGTCCCTCGCCATCGGCGGTGAAGCGTGCAACCGGGTCAAAGGTAATGCTGTGCTCGTTGCCGGAGATGACCAACTGGTCGATGGCGTAGTCGTAAGCGTCGCCATTGGGGTGGCTCTCGAACACGTGGGTGGGGTTGCGCCGCAGGACCAGGCCCGCTTCGGTCAAGGGCAGCAGCCAGGCCTCTATCCGTTGATACAGTTCGTAGACCTGGCCCGGCCAGCCATCGATCGCTTGATCCGCACTGGTCAGCCGTGCCTGTTTCAATTTTGCGGCGAGCTCGTCTGCTTTGCTCATGTCGATTCCCTTTATTGAAGTCAGTCTAATCGTAGCTCGTTGACGCACAGGCAGCGCTTGCCCTGGGTCATGTTTGCAGCTTAGGCCGGACAGGTGTGATACCGCCGGGCAAGTGGCCACCCATTTGTCCTGGATAACCCCGTAAACTACGCCCCACAAAGACTGAGGGCTTTGGGTTGTTGCCCATGCCTTGCCCCCCCGACAGGATGAATTTTTGCCCACGCGCTTTAACGACCCGGACCACGCCCCTGGCGTCGCATTGAAACGCATACCGCTGCGCAAGGCCGCGGTATTGTTCATTGCCACGGTGTGCCTGTGCCTGTGTGGTTTGCTTTATCTGCAACTGGAACAGTCCCGTCGCCATGACCTGAGCCTGGCGCAAGTGGCGTCTTCGAACCTGACGCGGGCCATGGCGCAGCAAGCCGAAGACACCTTCATGAAGGCCGACCTGGTGTTGACCAGCCTGGTGGACTGGATTCAGGTCGACGGTTTCGGCCCGGATCAACGGCCACGCTTGCAGCAGACCTTCGCCCGGCGAGTGCTGGCGCTGGATCAGTTGCACGGCATCCTGCTGTTCGATCAGAAGGGCCAGTGGGTGGTGAGCTCGTTTGAAAATCTGCCCCGGGGTGCCGGTGTCGCGGATCGCGAGTACTTCAAGTATCACCAGCAAAACGTATCGTCGGTGGCGCATATCGGCCCGGCCATCCGCAGCCGGGAAAACGGTGAGTGGATCATTCCGATATCCAGGCGGATCAACGACAGGAACGGGCATTTTCAGGGCGTGTTGTTGGCCGGCATCAAGATGTCGTACTTCGACCAGTTTTTCAAAAGCTTCAGCCTCGACGACAACGGCTCGATGTTTCTCGGCCTGACCGATGGCACCTTGTTGGCGCGTCGACCTTTTGTAGAGGCGCAGATCGGCGTGTCGCTGGCCCAGAGCGAGATCTTCCAGAAGTTCCTGCCGCTGGCCACCTCCGGCAATGCGATGTTCACGTCCATCATCGACGGTGTGACACGCATGTACGGTTACCGACAGCTGGAGGGGTATCCGCTGGTGGTCGCCGCGGCGTCGTCCACGGAGTCCATTCTCGCGGGCTGGTACGACACGGCGTTTCGCTCCAGTCTCATCGTTGCCCTGGTGCTGGTGGGCGTGGGGCTGTTCGGGTGGGTGTTCCTGCATCAGGTGCGTGTCGGCGAGCGAGTCGAGTCGGATTTGCGCAGGGCCCAGCAAGCGCTGGAGCTGATCGCCACCCACGACAGTCTGACCGGGCTGGCCAACCGACGATTATTCGAGCGGGCGCTGGACATCGAGTTCGGGCGCGGCGCCAGGCAGGCGAACCCCTTGAGCCTGATCATGCTCGATATCGATTACTTCAAGCGCTACAACGACACCTACGGGCACGTGGTGGGCGATCACTGCCTGGCCGAGGTGGCACGGGCGCTGAAGGGTTGCTGCCAACGCAAAGCCGATCTGGCGGTGCGTTACGGCGGCGAAGAGTTTGCGGTGTTGCTGCCGGACACCGACATCCACGGCGCCATGACGATTGCCGAGCAGATCCGCCGCAGCGTCATCGACAGGCACATCAGTCACACCGGCTCGCCCAACGGCTACGTGACGGTCAGTCTGGGTTGCTATGCGTTTGTGCCATCGGGGCGTGACAGCATGGACGTGTTCGTCGAGCGGGCGGATGCGGCGTTGTATCAGGCCAAGCATTCGGGGCGAAACCGCGTGGCAACGTTGTCGATGGCCGGTGGCGTCGAGGCATTGATGCGCTCTGACCGTTGAAGTTTTTTCCGCCGGTGGTCCGTCTCCCGGGCCTGGTGGTATTGATCATCTAGAGTTCCGTTAGCGCTGCCGGTCCCGCCGGCGGTCAAGCCGATGTAAGTCTCAGGTGATCTGAAGCCGCCAACGACTGCAGGTCATTGGCGGCCTTGGCCTGTCCAGCTACCCGTCCCGCCGCCAGCACCGCCGGTTCCGCCACCGGGCGCACCGGTGCCGCCGCCCGCGCCACTGCCCGGACCATTGACGCCGGTGCTGCCGCTTGACGAGCTGGGGCGCTGACCGCGGCTGTTGTTGCCCGAGGGATCGCTGGGGCGGTTGTTGTCTGGCAGCAGGGTTGAGTTGCGGGTTGCGCCGGGTGCCGTACCGGGCGCGCCAGGGCCATCGCCGGACGCCGCAAAGGTGGCCAGGGACGCTGCCGACAACCATCCGGCCATGAGCAGAGAAGTCATTTTGATGTTCATCATGGTCGTCTCCCGGGATGAGCCGTTACCTGATGTTGGTGTGAAGGGGCACGCGGTGGGTGCCATTCGGTTGACGAGTGGCTGTCTCAACGCCGGCCATCATCGTCCAGTTTACGCTCAAGGTACTACCGCACCCGAGATTGCTGACGCAACCTGCGAAACGTGCTGGTGTCACAAGTCAGGCACCTCGTCCTCAGGAGTGTCCATTCATGAAGAAACTGCGGATCGCCACGTTCAACGTCAATGGCCTGCGCGCACGGCTGCCGAATCTGCTGGCCTGGCTTGAGCGGGAAAAACCGGATATCGCCTGCCTGCAGGAATTGAAGGCGGTGGACAGCGCATTCCCGGCTGCCGAGCTTGAAGCGGCCGGCTACGGCGCCATCTGGCAGGGGCAGGCGTCCTGGAACGGCGTGGCGATCCTTGCGCGGGATGCGCAGCCACTGGAAAGCCGACGCGGGTTGCCCGGCGATGACAGCGATAGCCACAGTCGTTATCTGGAAGCCGCTGTCCACGGGGTTCTGGTGGGTTGCTTGTATCTGCCCAACGGCAATCCGCAACCGGGGCCGAAATTCGATTACAAGCTGGCGTGGTTCGAACGGCTTATCCGTCATGCGCAGACACTTCAAGGCAGCGAACATCCGGTGGTGCTGGCGGGAGACTACAACGTGGTGCCCACCGACCTGGACATCTACAACCCGCGTTCCTGGCTCAAGGACGCCTTGCTGCAACCGGAAAGTCGCGAGTGTTACCAGCGATTGCTGGATCAGGGCTGGACCGATTCATTGCGGCACTTGCATCCGCAGGATCGGCTCTACACGTTTTGGGATTATTTCCGTCAGCACTGGCAGAAAAACTCCGGGCTGCGCATTGATCATCTGTTGCTCAACCCGGCCCTGAGTCCGTATCTGCAAGACGCCGGGGTGGATGCCTGGGTGCGTAACGAGCCTCATGCCAGCGACCACGCGCCGACCTGGATTCAATTGGGCCCGCACAAGCGGCGTTGAGTTTTTCATGCCGGTTGATTGGCTAAATCAATTGTCGGCGACAGTGCTTGATCCCGTATACATAACGGCCACTGGCGGAGCAATCCGCCGCTTGCGTGCAAAAGGATTGAACGATGAGCGAGCCACGCCTGACCGACCTAGCTTTGTATCTGCGACGCCTGGGCTTCGATGCACCTGCGGCACCGACCCTGGAAACCTTGCGCCAACTGCAACTGCGCCATACCAGCGTTTTCCCGTTTGAGAACCTCACCACTTTATCCGGCGAGCCGGTGCTGATCGACCTGCCGTCCATCGAGCAGAAGGTCTTGCACGAGGGTCGTGGCGGTTACTGCTACGAACTCAACAACCTGTTCCTGGCCTTGCTTCAGGATTTGGGTTTCGACGCCCGTGCCATCAGCGGCCGGGTGGTGATGGGCCAGCCGGAGGGTGCATGGACGGCCCGGACCCATCGCCTGAGCCTGGTCATCATCGATGACGTGCGCTACATCACCGACGTCGGCTTCGGCGGCATGGTGCCGACCGCGCCCCTGTTACTCGATACTCGCGCCGAACAACTCACCCCGCACGAGCCGTATCGCATCGACCTGAACGTCGACGGCTTTACCCTGCGCGCCAACGTTGCGGGCGAGTGGCGAGCGATGTACATCTTCGACCTGCAACGCCAGGAAGATATCGATTTTGCTGTGGGCAACTGGTACGTCTCGACCCACCCCGAGTCGTCTTTCGTCAAGCAGTTGATGGTGGCGCGTACCGGAGAGGGGTGGCGGCGCACGCTCAACAACGGCAGTTTCGCGATTCACCGGATTGGCCATGACAGCGAACGGCGGGAGGTGACGGATGTGCTGGAACTGATTGGCCTGCTGGGCAGCGAGTTCGGCATTCGCGTGCCGGAACAGGCGCAATTGGCGCGGACGCTGGAGCGATTGATCGCAGCGCCGCAATAGCCGGCTGATCACAGGCATCACAATGGGCTGATCCGATTGATTGGCCTTTTGTGTTTCAGGGCCGGACTCCCGGCTCCATCACCCGCTGGATTTCGCGCAAGGCCTCTGCCAGTTTCTGCTCCAGGTCCTTGAGTTCGGCAGGGGTGAGGGGGTGTTTCAAGTGCGCGGTTCTGCCTTCGTTGAGCAGGGCTCGGCGCAACGTATTGTTGATCGCCGTCTGGTAGCCGTACCCCTCGTGTTCTGCCAGTGCGCGGGCCGCTTCGATGACCGCGTCATCGAGCATGATGGTAATGCGGGTCTTGCCTTTGGCGGGCACCACGGCCCCGCGCCTGGCGTTGCTGAAATCGTATTCGTCTTTCATCGGTCATGCCTCCAGGTACTGACGGCGCTCGCTTTTGGTGGCGATGCGGAACTGCATTTTGAATGACTTAATTATGCATATTTTATATGTATAAAAAGGCAACCCTTACCGATGGTCGCCAGGAATTCGAAAGACTGGTCAGCACCAGGGGTTGGACAGGGAGGGGGTGTATTTCAAGGTTTTTTGGCAGGGCCAGGAGGATGGGTAGCAGGGTGAAATGGACATGTATCCATTTTGTGACCGATAAGTTGTATACAACTCTATAGACATTTGTCCTGACTATTGAATACAGTGTGCGAATAACAAAAACCAGGGAACCCCCTACCATGAAAACGCCCCATGTTTCACACCAACGGCCCGAGGACGAAAATCTTGGGATCGGCGCGAATATGGCTTATGGCCTGCAACATGTTCTGACCATGTATGGCGGTATCGTCGCTGTGCCACTGATCATCGGCCAAGCGGCCGGGCTCTCGCCGGCGGACATCGGTTTGTTGATTGCTGCTTCATTGTTTGCAGGGGGGCTGGCAACGTTGCTGCAAACCCTGGGCTTACCGTTTTTTGGTTGTCAGTTGCCGCTGGTGCAGGGCGTGTCCTTCTCCGGCGTCGCGACCATGGTGGCGATTGTCAGCAGTGGCGGGGAGGGCGGGTTTCAATCGGTATTGGGCGCGGTCATAGCGGCATCCCTGATCGGTTTGCTGATAACCCCGGTGTTTTCACGCATCACCAGGTTCTTCCCGCCGCTGGTGACCGGCATCGTGATTACCACCATCGGCCTGACGCTGATGCCGGTCGCCGCGCGCTGGGCAATGGGCGGCAACAGCCATGCGCCGGACTTCGGCAGCATGGCGAACATCGGTCTGGCGGCGGTTACGCTGGTGCTGGTGCTGCTGCTGAGCAAAATCGGCAGTGCGACCATCTCCCGCCTGTCGATTCTGCTGGCCATGGTCATCGGGACGATCATCGCGGTGTTCCTCGGCATGGCGGACTTCTCGTCCGTAACCCAGGGCCCGATGTTCGGCTTCCCGACGCCGTTCCACTTCGGCATGCCGACCTTCCACTTCGCTGCGATCCTGTCGATGTGCATCGTGGTGATGGTGACGCTGGTGGAGACCTCGGCGGACATTCTGGCTGTCGGTGAAATCATCGGTACCAAGGTTGACTCCAAACGCCTGGGCAACGGCCTGCGCGCCGACATGCTGTCGAGCATGTTCGCGCCGATCTTCGGTTCCTTCACCCAGAGTGCCTTTGCCCAGAACGTCGGGCTGGTGGCGGTCACCGGCATCAAGAGCCGCTATGTAGTGGCCACTGGCGGCCTGTTCCTGGTGATCCTCGGTCTGCTGCCCTTCATGGGCCGGGTCATCGCCGCCGTGCCGACCTCGGTACTGGGTGGCGCCGGCATCGTGCTGTTCGGTACCGTCGCCGCCAGCGGTATTCGCACCTTGTCCAAGGTCGACTACCGCAACAACGTCAACCTGATCATCGTTGCCACCTCGATTGGCTTCGGCATGATCCCGATCGCGGCACCAAGCTTCTACGATCACTTCCCAAGCTGGTTCGCGACCATTTTCCATTCGGGCATCAGTTCCTCGGCGATCATGGCCATCGTGCTGAACCTGACCTTCAACCACCTCACCGCCGGTAACTCCGACCAGCAATCGGTGTTTGCGGCCGGTACCGAGCGAGTGCTGCGTTATCAGGATCTGGCGGCGCTGCGTGAGGGGGACTACTTCAGCGACGGTAAACTGCATGATTGCGACGGCAAGGAAATTCCGGTGGTTGAGGTGGACCACGGACATGGCGAGCCACATGCGGTGCATGCGAAAAGCAGTGAGCATGTCTGACAACAAGGCTTGATGAACGAGGCCGATTTACCAACAGGTAGATCGGCCTTTTTTTTGTATCCGGGAAATGCAGCGGTATGGCTTGTTGTTAGCGAGAATAAGGATAACGCCTGGGTATGCCAAGTGTTTCGCAGGCTGACTTGGTTTAATGCTCTTTGTATTAATGTGTTGCTTCGAATTGTGTAAAAGGTTTCTGTTATAAAGTCTGATTTCCTACGCGCGGAAGTGAAGAATTACATTTCGCTGTTTTTTTTAAATGGCTACCATTGTCTGGTAGTTTTCAAGGTCTGCTCTCACAAATTGATAGCTCCTCTAGAAATTGAATGTAATAACTTGGGCGTGGAGTAATCATGGAAGATATCGAGATTTATAGTCCGGCCAGTCATGAGGGGGCTCAACCTTCGATTGACGTGAGTTCAGGGAGGCGTGATGAATCGGTTTATCAACCAAGGCTGGTGGTCACACCAGAGCAGTTGCTGGAAATAAAGCAGTATGTACGATTTGGTCGAACGCTGCCGACTGAGCGTGGAGAGATAGAAAAAAACCTGGGAGGGGTCATTGATCATCCGAATTTTGGGTGGTTGGAAATTCAGGATTTGAATGTAAAAGTAAAAGATCACGCTGCTGGGTGGCCTTCCATAGAAAGTGGATTGGTTCAGGTCGGTAGTGGATTGAGCGGGTTGGCAAAGGATCTGGTTGAGTTCAGTCAGAATCTGGTCAGCGATATTGATCAAATGCCCATAGTCGAGCGCCTCAAGCCATATAATGATCTGGAGGTCGAGAACGCGCCATTCATGGAGCTTGACCAGAGCGATGTGGCTATTCACACCCAGCTTGGGTTGGTGTTCGAAGACCTTAAAAAAAGTGTAGTTGCTGCCAGTAAGCCAGCATTGGGATTGAAAGTTGAAATAGAAAACTTCAACAGGATATTGAATGATAAGCTCATTCCATTGATAAGTGAGAAGGTAGCCAAGCTCGATACCGTTGATTTTGCGATTGATCTTGACAAATTTCGTGCGGAACTTGAGTGGATTGAAAAAAATATCGATCAGACAAACAAGGAGTTAGTTAAGCATAGTGCGATGCAGATTGTGAGGGGTATCGATGGTCTTGGGGTGCTTTTGAATGCGCTTTTCTCCAGTCCTGAAGAGGCACTCCTGGGTAAGGCGTTCCTTGAGGCCCAGGAAAAGCTCTACAGCTTCATCATGGAAAAGCGGAGGCTGTTGAGCCTGATTGACGGGCAGGAGAAGTTGCCTGGGTTGATTCTTTCTCACAGCAAGTCGCTGGACAATCTATCCGCTCACATGGCGGCTGCCGCAAGGGCGTCGAACGCATTGGTGTTAGTTTGGAACTCCGTCGTGGCCGAGATCGACAGGTCTGCCACTGAGTTTTCACTGATAGAGGATGGCGTAAGCCTGATCCGATTTAAGCAGAGTTTTAATCGCGGTATTTCCCCTTGGAGTGAAGTTCAGAATGTGGCTGATACGCTGCTGAGTTCCCTGAGGAAGGCGATCAAGGATTTTAATGAACAGAGTGCTCTTCAGGAAGAGGGGGTGGTATGAATACGGACGGTGCAGTAATGGTTCATGAGCAGCGTATGCCAAATTATTCGTTGATGAAATTTAATAAAAAGGCTATCAATAAAATTGTTGCTCAATTGAATCTGGATTTTTCCGATTATTTGAAAGCAAAGTTGGGGCGGCTTGATGGAGCGCTCAATGATGCGCATGCGAGTATCGTTGGGGTGGCAGTGGCTGTAATGCCTATGTTGAGGGAGGCTAATTTCAAGAGTTTCATGACCGAATTTCAGCGGTTGAGCCATGAGCCGGATTTGTCGGGTGATGTGCGAATGAAGACCCTGGAAGGTCTTAAGGCTGATTATATAAAAAGTATTAATGCCGATGCGGGGAAGATTCGAGGGGGCATGCTTGCACTGAATGCTCATCTCAATAGTCTGGGCGATATCGATGTGCTGGGGGAGGGGCAAGGTGATTCAAGTATTTTGCCTGGGTTCGATGAGGATATTGTGAAGGCGCTCAGTGATCTGGACAGGCGGATTGAAGAGGTTGAGGTGCAATGCAGGATTCTAGATGATTTGATCCGTGTGATAGATGATAAAAACCTGATCGATCACCTGTTGCCATGGATTCCGGATGCCAATTTTTTCAAGAGTTTTGAGATATCTACTCCGCAGGCTGAGCTAGTGAAAAAAGGATTGGAACTGCTGCGCAAGATTCTTGAACAGGCTTCTGAGTATATAAAATACACTGAGATGGTACGGGCCCGAGACGGTTTGCGGATTAAGCGTGCACATTATTTTGAACAAAAAAATGAGTACCAGAAACTGCAGGCAGATCAAGAAACCAGAGTTGATATCTTGAGGCAGGTAAAATCGGTAGAAGGCTTGAAGGTCGATTATTTGCATGAAGCCAATACGCTGCTTCGTAACATCAACCACTATGCAAGACTCTTTGATCTTGCTCCACAGACCACGATCGACGATTTGAAGGCGATTACCGACGCGGCTGTCAGCCTGTCCAAAACCCTTGAGCCAATTGCCTCGGTCTGGCGAACCTAAGAGGCGCCGTAGCGATTGCCGAACCGGATGGTCGGAATGCGTGAATAACCCGGCGAGTCATCGGCCACAAAAAAGCCCCTGGATCTTTCGATTCAGGGGCTTTTCGATGCTTCTGTCTGGCTCCACGACCTGGACTCGAACCAGGGACCCAGTGATTAACAGTCACTTGCTCTACCAACTGAGCTATCGCGGAATGGCGCCTATGTTACTGATTCAAAAAGAGAAGTCAAGCACCGAATGGCAATTGGACGGATTCGTGGTGGCGGACGGTGGTTTCGCGGACATTGGCGGTTACCAGAATCGCACCAGAGGTCTACCATGGCCGCCCGGAAGTGGTGACACGCGCTGCCGGCCATTCGCCGAAAAGGTACGCGCCATGAATCATTTGACCCTCACACCTCGATACCACGGGGTGCACTCATGAGCATCTCTCAGATCAGCCTGCCCAAAGGTGTCGGCCCCCACGCCGAAAAGTTGTTCGACGCCATCACTCAAGCCAGCACCGCTGAAGCATTGAACCGTGCTGGCGGTAAGGCCGAAGGTTTTGTTCTGGGCCTGGAAAGCACTAAAGCGATCAAGAGCCAGGTCGCGGAATCGCTGTATGTCGCCTACGACGATGCTGCCAGCCAGCGTGCGACCGAACTGGCTTAACCGCCGAAGGTGATCGTGGCAAGCATCAGCTTGGCGTAGAGCGCCGTGGCCCCCAATTGCACCAGCCACAGAGCCAGGCCGCCGAGAAACACACCGGCGGCCACTTGCATCACCAGGTTGTTGCCGCGTTTTGTCGGGGCGCGGGGGATGAAGTGATCAAGGTCATCCAGGTCATCGCGGTCGGCGCGCAGGTCATCGTTTTTCATGTGGGTTCTCGCAGGAATTCCAGGGTGTACACAAAACCTGTAGGAGCGAGCCTGCTCGCGATGGCAACAGCACATTCACCATTAGTGGTGACTGGTACATCGCTATCGCGAGCAGGCTCGCTCCCACATTTTGGATTGTGTGGAGTTTAGAGGCGACAAATAAAAAAACGGGAAGCCACATGGCTTCCCGTTTTTCATTTCAAGGCGTAATCAGATGACCTGGACGATAGCGTCCGTCACCACCTCGATGTTGCTCTGGTTCAACGCGGCCACGCAGATGCGGCCGGTGTCCAGGGCGTAGATGCCGAACTCGTTGCGCAGGCGGTGAACCTGCTCAACGGTCAAACCGGAGTAGGAGAACATGCCGCTCTGACGACCGACGAAGCTGAAATCGCGCTGAGGTGCTTTTTTGGCCAGCAGGTCGACCATCTGGGTGCGCATGCCACGAATGCGCAAGCGCATTTCGGCCAGTTCGGCTTCCCAATGGGCGCGCAGTTCCGGGCTGTTCAGCACAGCAGCGACAACGCTGGCACCGTGGGTCGGCGGGTTGGAGTAGTTGGTGCGGATCACGCGTTTGACTTGCGACAACACGCGCGCGCTTTCTTCTTTCGATTCGCTGACGATCGACAGGGCGCCCACGCGCTCGCCGTACAGCGAGAACGACTTGGAGAACGAGCTGGAGGCGAAGAAAGTCAGGCCCGATTCAGCGAACAGGCGTACGGCGGCGGCATCTTCGTCGATGCCATCGCCAAAGCCCTGATACGCCATGTCGAGGAACGGCACGTGGCCTTTGGCTTTAACGACGTCCAGGACGTTTTTCCAGTCCGCCGGGCTCAGGTCCACGCCAGTCGGGTTGTGGCAGCAAGCGTGCAGCACAATGATCGAGCCGTTTGGCAGTGCGTTCAAGTCTTCCAGCATGCCGGTACGGTTCACGTCGTGGGTCGCGGCGTCGTAGTAACGGTAGTTCTGCACCGGGAAACCGGCGGTTTCGAACAGGGCGCGGTGGTTTTCCCAGCTCGGGTCGCTGATCGCCACAACGGCGTTCGGCAGCAGTTGCTTGAGGAAGTCGGCACCGATTTTCAGAGCACCCGTACCGCCAACGGCCTGGGTGGTGATCACGCGGCCAGCGGCGATCAGCGGCGAGTCATTGCCGAACAGCAATTTCTGCACAGCCTGGTCGTAGGCGGCGATGCCGTCGATTGGCAGGTAGCCACGGGAAAGGTGTTGAGCGGCGCGAATCGTTTCGGCTTCGACAACGGCGCGCAGGAGTGGAATTCGCCCCTCCTCGTTGCAGTAAACACCGACCCCCAGGTTGACTTTGTTGGTCCGGGTATCGGCGTTGAATGCTTCGTTGAGGCCCAGGATTGGATCGCGTGGTGCCATTTCGACAGCGGAGAACAGGCTCATTATTGCGGCGGCTCTGAATGGAGAGTGGAGGGACGTGTCGCGCTCCAGCCGAATGCACTAGAGCGGTGCACAAACGGGGAGCTAGTATAGAGGCCATCCGCGATCAATGGCGACAGGCGATTCGGCTTTTCGGTTAAGTTTTTCCGATTATTTTTCGACCGTTAGTCGAATGGCGTCGGCAAAGGTTTTGCGCGATGTAGGACGTTTGCCTTGAAAGCGCTGGCAATCGGCTCCACATTGAGCACAATCCAGTTTTTTCTTCGGGCGACAGTCGGTCGTTTACGGTCTTTCTCGTTCGTGTCGGTTATACCGGCAAGAGTGATCCAGAGGTATTTCATGTCTGAATTCCAGCTAGTCACCCGTTTCGAGCCCGCCGGCGATCAGCCGGAAGCCATCCGCCTGATGGTCGAAGGCATCGAAGCCGGGCTGGCGCACCAGACGCTGCTCGGTGTGACCGGCTCGGGCAAGACCTTCAGCATCGCCAACGTGATCGCCCAGGTGCAGCGCCCGACGCTGGTGCTGGCGCCGAACAAGACCCTGGCGGCGCAGTTGTACGGTGAGTTCAAGGCGTTCTTCCCGAACAACGCGGTGGAATATTTCGTTTCCTACTACGACTACTACCAGCCGGAAGCCTACGTGCCGTCCTCGGACACCTTCATTGAGAAGGATGCGTCGATCAACGACCACATCGAGCAGATGCGTCTGTCGGCGACCAAGGCATTGCTGGAACGCAAGGACGCGATCATCGTCACCACGGTGTCCTGCATCTACGGTCTGGGCAGCCCGGAAACCTATCTGAAAATGGTGTTGCACGTGGATCGCGGCGACCGGCTCGATCAGCGTGAACTGCTGCGACGCCTGGCCGACCTGCAGTACACCCGCAACGACATGGATTTTGCCCGTGCGACCTTTCGCGTGCGTGGCGATGTGATCGATATTCACCCGGCGGAATCCGATTTCGAGGCGATCCGCATCGAGCTGTTCGACGATGAGGTGGAAAGCCTGTCGGCATTCGATCCGCTGACCGGCGAAGTCATTCGCAAACTGCCGCGCTTCACCTTCTATCCGAAGAGCCACTACGTGACGCCACGGGAAACCCTGATGGGCGCGGTCGAAGGCATCAAGGTCGAGTTGCAGGAGCGCCTGGAATACCTGCGCTCCAACAACAAACTGGTGGAAGCCCAGCGCCTGGAGCAGCGCACCCGTTTCGATCTGGAGATGATCCTCGAGCTGGGTTATTGCAACGGCATCGAAAACTACTCGCGTTATCTGTCCGGCCGCGAAGCCGGCGCGGCGCCACCGACGCTTTACGATTACCTGCCGGCCGATGCCTTGTTGGTGATCGACGAGTCCCACGTCAGCGTTCCGCAGGTCGGTGCGATGTACAAAGGCGACCGTTCGCGTAAAGAGACGCTGGTGGAATATGGATTCCGTCTGCCGTCGGCGCTGGACAATCGGCCGATGCGTTTCGATGAGTGGGAAAGCATCAGCCCGCAGACGATTTTCGTCTCGGCGACCCCGGGCAACTATGAAGCCGAGCACGCCGGGCGCGTCATTGACATGGTGGTGCGTCCGACCGGGCTGGTGGATCCACAAATCGAGATCCGCCCGGCACTGACCCAGGTCGACGACTTGCTGTCGGAAATCACCAAGCGTGTCGCTCTGGAAGAGCGGGTGCTCGTCACCACGCTGACCAAGCGCATGGCCGAGGATTTGACCGATTACCTGGCCGACCACGGTGTGCGTGTGCGTTATCTGCACTCGGACATCGACACCGTGGAGCGGGTCGAGATCATCCGCGACCTGCGTCTGGGCACCTTCGATGTGCTGGTGGGGATCAACCTGTTGCGTGAAGGCCTGGACATGCCGGAAGTGTCGCTGGTGGCGATTCTCGACGCCGACAAGGAGGGCTTCCTGCGTTCCGAGCGCTCGCTGATCCAGACCATCGGCCGCGCGGCGCGTAACCTCAACGGTCGGGCGATTCTGTATGCCGACCGGATCACCGGTTCCATGGAGCGGGCCATCGGCGAAACCGAGCGCCGTCGCGACAAGCAGATCGCCTTCAACCTGGCCAATGGCATTACCCCCAAAGGCGTGTTCAAGGACGTCGCCGACATCATGGAAGGCGCCACCGTGCCCGGTTCGCGCAGCAAGAAGCGCAAGGGCATGGCCAAGGCCGCCGAGGAAAACGCCCGATACGAAGCCGAGTTGCGCTCGCCGGGCGAGATCGCCAAGCGCATCAAGGCCCTGGAAGAGAAGATGTATCAGCTTGCTCGTGATCTGGAGTTCGAAGCGGCGGCGCAGATGCGCGACGAGATTGCCAAGTTGCGCGAGCGGTTGATCACTGTTTGATTTGTAGTGTCTGAACTGGCCTCATCGCGAGCAGGCTCGCTCCTACAGGGTTCAATGTGATCCCTGTAGGAGCGAGCCTGCTCGCGATTGGGGCAACTCGGTCTCAGTGCGCTTCCCCAGCCTTCAACCCCTCCGGCAATTTCCTGGTCAGCAACACCGCCAGCATGCTGATCCCCAGCGCAATCCCGACAAAATGAAACGCATCGTTGTAGGCCATGATCGACGCCTGTTGGTGGGCGATCTCGCTGAGTTTGCCCAGTGCTGCCGTTTCATTGCCCAGCCGGTCAGCCAGCGAGGCGATCCGTTCTGCCACCTGCGGATTGCTCGGCACGATGGATTCACGCAAGTAGTCAAAGTAAACCTTGGTCCGCGCATCCAGCAGCGTGGCGAGCAGGGCGATGCCGATGGCGCCGCCGAGGTTGCGCAGGATGTTGAACAGGCTCGAGGCCGATCCCGCATCCTGGGGCAGGATGTAGGCGGTGGCGATCAGCGAGATGGTGACCATGATCAGCGGTTGGCCCAGGGCGCGGATGATCTGGATCTGATTGAACTGCGGCCCGGCAAAGTCCGGGTTCAGCACGCCCGAGGAAAAACTCGCCAGCCCGAACAGCCCGAACCCCAGGGTGCACAGCCATTTGGGCGAGATGTATTTCATCAGCTTGGGCACCAGCGGGATCAGAAACAGCTGCGGCACGCCCATCCACATGATCACTTCACCGATCTGCAGGGCGTTGTAGTTCTGGATCTGCGCCAGGTACAGCGGCAACAGGTAGATCGAGCCGTACAAACCGACCCCCATCCCGACGCTGGAAATACTGGATAACCCGAAGTTGCGGTTGCCGAGGATACCGAGATTGATCAGCGGATTGGGTTTGGAGAACTGCACGATCACAAAGCTGATCAGGCTGACCAGCGCGATGCTGCCCAGGGTCACGATCAGGCTCGATTCCAGCCAGTCCTTGCGATGGCCTTCCTCCAGGAACACCTGCAAGCAACCGAGCCCGACGCCGAGGGTGAGAATGCCGGCGTAGTCGGTGCTTTTCAGCAATTCCCAGTGGGCTTCTTTCTTCTCCAGGCCGTACATCAGGCCGGCGATCATGATCAGGCCAGGCGGGATGTTGATATAGAAAATGTATTCCCAGCCCCAGTTCTCCGTCAGCCAGCCGCCGAGGGTAGGGCCGATGGAAGGGGCGAAGGTGGCGGTCATGGCGAACATGGCCATGCCCTTGGCGCGGTGGTGTTCCGGCAGCTTGATCAGGGTCAGGGTGAACGCCAGCGGAATCAGCGCGCCACCGGTAAAACCTTGCAGGGCGCGGAACACGATCATGCTTTCCAGGCTCCACGCCATGGAGCAGAGCAGGGATGCGGCCAGGAACCCGAGGGATACCCACACCGCCAGGCGCCGCGCCGACAGCAACTGCACGAGCCAGGCGGTGAGGGGGATCATGATGATTTCCGCCACCAGGTACGAGGTGGAGATCCATGAACCTTCTTCCAGGGTCGCCGACAGCGCGCCCTGGATGTCCTTGAGCGAGGAGTTGGTGATCTGAATGTCCAGCACCGCCATGAACGCACCGAGCATCACGCTCATCACCGCAATCCAGTCCCGCCGGGTCGGTTCGCCGACCGGGCGGATCAGTTGATCACCGGCCATCGTCAGGGGCGTCTTTGTGGCTCACTTTGGGGGTGATTTCTTCAGGCGCGTCCTTGATGTTCACTTTGGCGGTGACCGACATGCCCGGGCGGATCTTGCCGCGTAGTGGATTGTCCGCGGCGAACGTCAGTTTTACCGGAATCCGTTGTACGACTTTGGTGAAGTTGCCCGTGGCATTGTCCGGCGGCAACAGGCTGAACTGCGCACCCGAGGCGGCGAACAGGCTGTCGACCCGGGCTTTGATCGGGGTATCGCTGTAGGCATCGAAGGTCAGTTCGGCTTCCTGGCCGGGCTGCATGTGGCCAATCTGGGTTTCCTTGAAATTGGCCTGAATCCAGATGTCTTCGTCCGGCACGATCGACAACAGGTAAGCGCCGGCCTGCACGTATTGGCCCTCGCGGGCCGCACGCTGGCCGATCAGGCCGCTGATGGGGGCGTGGATTTCGCTGCGGGTCAGGTTCAGTTCGGCCTGGGCCAAATCGGTTTTAGCGTTGGCGATCTGCGCGTCGAGGCGTTTGATCTCTGCGGTGAGTGCGTTGACTTGCTGGCGCTGACTTTGTGCGTCGGCCTGGGCCTTGGCCAGTTGGGAGCGGGCAATGTGGGATTCGGCGGAGAGGGTGGTCACCCGTTCTTCCGAGACATAACCGGGTTTGCGCAAGGTCTCGGCGCGGGTCAGGTCAATCTGCGAGCGGCCCAGGCTGGCCTGGCTGGAGGCGACTTGCGCTTCGCTGGCGGCAATCAGGCTGGCCTGCTGGGTCAGTTTGCTCGTGGCTTGCAGGCGCTCGGCCTGGCGGGTGGCCAGGACGGCATTGGCGCGGTCGACAGCGAGGTGGAAGTCGTCGCCTTCGAGTTTGACCAGCAATTGGCCTTTCTCGACATGCTGGTTGTCCTGCACCAGCACCTGATCGATGCGCGCGCCCAATTGGCTCGACACGCGGGTGATCTCGCCCTGGACATAAGCGTTGTCGGTGCTTTCATAAAAGCGCCCCTTGAAGAACCAATGGGCAAACAGGCCCCCGGCAATCAGCAGGACAATCAGCAGGAACGTGAAGAGGCGACGCTTGAGTTGGGCAGGCATGAGGCAAACTGTAGTCGAGAAATTGTAAGGGAAGTTATCAGCAGGCAAATCTGGCATACAGCCGATAAGCGGTAAATGCCGTCGGCCGATATCCGCGACATACGGGCGTTACAGCCGCAACCTTGGCTTAAATGCCCTGTTCGCTGGAGCCGGGCGGGTATCGCCTGTTACCATTCGCGCCTTGTTTGAACTTTGCTTTTTTTCTTTTCGAGACATGCCATGACCACCGTCCGCACTCGCATCGCGCCATCGCCTACCGGGGATCCCCACGTAGGTACCGCTTACATCGCCTTGTTCAACTACTGCTTTGCCAAGCAGCACGGCGGTGAGTTCATCCTGCGGATCGAAGACACCGACCAACTGCGTTCGACTCGCGAGTCCGAACAGCAGATTTTCGACGCCTTGCGCTGGCTCGGGATCGACTGGAGCGAAGGCCCGGACGTCGGCGGCCCGCACGGTCCGTACCGTCAAAGCGAGCGCGGCGATATTTATCAGAAGTATTGCCAGCAGCTTGTAGAGCTCGGTCATGCTTTCCCGTGCTTCTGCACTGCCGAAGAGCTGGATCAGATGCGCGCCGAGCAGATGGCCCGTGGTGAAACCCCGCGCTACGACGGCCGCGCGCTGCTGCTGTCGAAGGAAGAAGTCGCCCGTCGCCTGGCGGCTGGCGAGCCCCACGTTATCCGGATGAAAGTACCAAGCGAAGGCGTCTGCGTGGTGCCGGACATGCTGCGTGGCGACGTCGAGATCCCGTGGGACCGCATGGACATGCAAGTCCTGATGAAGACCGACGGCCTGCCGACGTACTTCCTGGCCAACGTGGTCGATGACCATCTGATGGGCATCACCCACGTATTGCGTGGCGAAGAGTGGCTGCCATCGGCACCGAAGCTGATCCTGCTTTACGAATACTTCGGCTGGGAACAACCGGAGCTGTGCTACATGCCGCTGCTGCGTAACCCGGACAAGAGTAAGCTGTCCAAGCGCAAAAACCCGACCTCGGTGACCTTCTACGAGCGCATGGGCTTCATGCCCGAAGCGATGCTCAACTACCTGGGGCGCATGGGCTGGTCGATGCCGGACGAGCGCGAGAAGTTCTCGCTGCAGGAAATGGTCGACAACTTCGACCTCAAGCGCGTGTCCCTCGGCGGGCCGATCTTCGACATCGAGAAGCTGTCGTGGCTCAACGGCCAGTGGCTGCGCGACCTGCCGGTGGAAGAGTTCGCCGCGCGCGTGCAGAAGTGGGCGTTCAACTCCGAATACATGATGAAAATCGCGCCGCATGTGCAGGGCCGGGTCGAAACCTTCAGCCAGGTGGCACCACTGGCCGGGTTTTTCTTTGCCGGTGGCGTGAACCCCGATGCCAAGCTGTTCGAATCCAAGAAGCTGTCGGGCGATCAGGTCCGCCAGTTGATGCAGTTGATCCTGTGGAAGCTCGAAAGCCTGCGTCAGTGGGAGAAGGACAGCATCACCGCAACCATTCAGGCTGTGGTCGAGTCCCTGGAGCTGAAGCTGCGTGATGCCATGCCGCTGATGTTCGCTGCGATCACCGGCCAGGCCAGCTCGGTGTCGGTGCTCGATGCGATGGAAATCCTCGGGCCGGACCTGACCCGTTTCCGTCTGCGCCAGGCCATTGACCTGCTGGGCGGCGTGTCGAAGAAAGAAAACAAAGAGTGGGAAAAGCTGTTGGGCGCTATCGCCTGATTGCGTTTGCCTCTGCGGTAATGGCCGAAGGCCGGGATCTTTTGCTCCCGTTCTTCGGCGCTCCCCCTGAATTTACGAGGGGGAGGGCGGTAAGTGGTTGTTATGTCGGCAAAAAATTTTGAAATTTTTCAAAAATAAGTTTGACAGACTTTCGATACGCCCTTAAGATTCGCCCCGTCCTCAGCGATGACATCAACGATGAGGGGCTATAGCTCAGCTGGGAGAGCGCTTGCATGGCATGCAAGAGGTCGACGGTTCGATCCCGTCTAGCTCCACCAATTTACACTTCAAGACTTGGCCACACCGGTCTTGAAGCGATCAGCACTCAGCACTGATCAGTTGTATAGAAGGGTTTGCGTCCCCTTCGTCTAGTGGCCTAGGACACCGCCCTTTCACGGCGGTAACAGGGGTTCGAGTCCCCTAGGGGACGCCAGTTTTACAGAAGCGATGTTGCAAGATGTCGCTCCGCCGCGAGGCGAAAAATCCGGGGCTATAGCTCAGCTGGGAGAGCGCCTGCATGGCATGCAGGAGGTCAGCGGTTCGATCCCGCTTAGCTCCACCAATTTTACAGTTCAAGGTCTGGCCACACCGGCCTTGAATCGATCAGCACTCAGCACTGATCAGTTGTATAGAAGGGTTTGTGTCCCCTTCGTCTAGTGGCCTAGGACACCGCCCTTTCACGGCGGTAACAGGGGTTCGAGTCCCCTAGGGGACGCCACGATTACCCGCTCTGCGGGATTTTATAAGGGTCATTCAATTATTGAATGGCCCTTTTGTTTGTCTGGCGTTTGACAAAAACCCTCCCATTTCCAAAAAACTGTTCTTCAGACCAGCGGTCATGTCCATGACTTGCTAAAATTTATTATGAGAATAATATTTCAATCGTAATATTCGGAGGCGACGATGAACGATAAAAAAGCTCAAACCCGCGAACGCATCCTCAAGGCCGCCAGCGCAGCGCTGATTCAGCGCGGCCCGGCCGAGCCAAGTGTGGGCGAAGTGATGGGTGCGGCGGGCCTGACGGTCGGCGGCTTCTACGCCCACTTCGAAAGCAAGGACGCGATGATGCTCGAGGCGTTCAGGCAATTGCTCGGTCACCGCCGCGACCTGATTGCCGACATGGACGCGCAGTTGACCGGCGAAGAGCGCCGCGCGCTGGTGGCAGCGTTCTATCTGTCGCGCAAGCACCGTGATTCCTCCGAATCGGCCTGTCCGATCCCGGCATCGGTCGGCGAACTGGGGCGGCTGCCGGAAGCGTTTCGTGTTGCGCTCAATGAGCATGTGGAATTGATGGTCGCGCAGTTGGCGGCCAGCCCTGAAGAAACCGAAAAAGCCCTGGCCGACATGGCCTTGATGGTGGGTGGGTTGGCTCTGGCGCGGGCGCTGGGGCCTGGAGAGTTGTCCGATCGATTACTGCGTGCCGCCAAATCGGCAGTGCGTTGACCTGAAGGCTGCGGCCTGAGGAGAATGCGATGAGCGCGTTAAAGTGGGTTCGTGGCGTTAATGGCACCTTGGGCTGGTTTGCCCCGAAACTGGTCGCAAGCAAAATGCGACAGGCGTTCATGACGCCAAGGGATCTGCCGCTGCGTGACTGGGAGTTGCCACTGCTGGCCAAGTCCGAGCGGATCACCCTGCGTTTTGGCCTCTCGGCCCTGCGCTGGGGCCAAGGCCCGGCAGTCTTGCTGATGCATGGTTGGGAAGGGCGGCCGACGCAGTTTGCCAGCCTCATCACGGCGCTGGTCGATGCCGGTTACTCGGTCGTGGCCCTGGATGGTCCGGCCCACGGTCGCTCGCCGGGCAGCGAAGCGAATGTGGTGCTGTTCGCTCGCGCCATGCTCGAAGCGGCCGCCGAACTGCCACCTCTGCAAGCGGTCATCGGCCACTCCATGGGCGGCGCCAGCGCCATGCTCGCGGTCCAGTTGGGCTTGCGCACCGAAACCCTGGTCACCATTGCGGCTCCGGCGCGGATTCTCGGCGTGTTGCGTGGCTTTGCCCGCTATGTCGGGCTGCCACCGAAGGCCCGCTCGGCGTTCATTCGCCAGGTCGAGCAAGACGTCGGCATGCGAGCCGCGACGCTGGATGTCGCGCACTATCAACTCGACATGCCCGGTCTGGTTGTCCACGCCGAAGACGACAACTTCGTCTTGGTGAAGGAATCCCAGCTGATTCACGAAGCGTGGTTCGACAGCCGCTTGCTGCGTTTGAAAGAGGGTGGTCATCAGCGAGTGTTGGCCGACCCTCGGGTGATCGATGGTGTGTTATCACTGCTGGCCGGGCGCAGCCTGCAATCACGCCAATCCGCCTGAGCTTCCGTTACACTGCCCTGGTCGAAATTATCTGACCAGGGAGTCGGGCATGGGCTGGGATCGGGAAACGCCGTTCATCATTGATCTGCAAGTGAGCGCCGAGGACATTGACGGGTTGGGGCACGCGAACAACGCGGTCTATGTGACCTGGCTCGAACGCTGTGCCTGGCGCCACTCCCAGCGCCTGGGCCTGGACCTGGTCGAATATCGTCGGCTGGACCGGGCGATGGCGGTGGTGCGGCACGAGATCGATTACCTGGCGGCTGCCTATGAGGACGATGAATTGCAATTGGCGACCTGGATCGTGGATTGGGACCAACGCCTGAAAATGACCCGGCACTTCCAGTTGATCCGACCCAGTGACAATTCGACCTTGCTGCGCGCGCAAACCACCTTCGTCTGTATCGAACTGTCGAGCGGCAAACCCAAGCGCATGCCGGCGGAGTTCATCGAAGGCTATGGCCCGGCGTTGCTATCGCTCTAACCAATGTAGGAGCGAGCTCGCTCGCGATGGTCGTCAACGATAACGCGACCAGCCTGGCTCCCCACGGTGGTCTCAGGTTTTTCGCGAGCAATCGAGCGTCGACCGGCTGCTCCTACAGGGGGGATTTGTGATGTTCTGCAGATTCTTCGCGCAATCCAGTAAACTGCCGCACGTTTTTCCTCGAGTGTGTTTTTCATGCAAATTGCTTTGGCGCCCATGGAGGGGTTGGTCGACGACATCCTGCGCGATGTGTTGACCCGCGTGGGTGGTATTGACTGGTGCGTGACCGAGTTCATTCGGGTCAACGACCAGTTGCTGACACCTGCCTATTTCCACAAGTTCGGCCCGGAGTTGCTCAACGGCGCCCGGACGGCCTCCGGCGTGCCGCTGCGTGTGCAATTGCTCGGTTCCGATCCCGTGTGCCTGGCGGAAAATGCCGCGCTGGCCTGCGAGCTGGGTTCCGAAGTGATCGACCTGAATTTCGGCTGTCCAGCCAAGACCGTCAACAAATCCCGTGGTGGCGCGGTATTGCTCAAGGAGCCCGAGCTGCTCAACCAGATCGTCGAGCATGTCCGTCGTGCCGTCCCCGCGCACATTCCGGTCACCGCCAAGATGCGCCTGGGCTTCGACAGCCCGGACGGTTCGCTGGTATGTGCCACGGCCCTGGCCGAAGGCGGCGCCGAACACATCGTGGTGCACGCGCGGACCAAGGTCGACGGCTACAAGCCGCCGGCGCACTGGGAGTGGATTCCGCGGGTGCAGGACGTGGTCAAGGTTCCGGTGTTCGCCAACGGCGACATCTGGAGCGTCGAAGACTGGCGTCGCTGCCGCGAGATCAGCGGCGTTGAAGACATCATGCTTGGTCGCGGCCTGGTTTCGCGTCCGGACCTTGCCCGGCAGATCGCCGCAGCGCGGGCCGGTGAAGAAGTGGTCGAGATGACGTGGGCCGAGTTGCTGCCGCTGATCCAGGACTTCTGGCTGCAAGCCAAGGCACAGATGACGCCACGCCAGTCGCCGGGCCGCCTGAAGCAATGGCTGGCGATGCTGACCCGCAATTATCCCGAGGCGGTAGAGCTGTTCACCGTGCTGCGTCGTGAGACCGAGCTGGATAACGTCTCGCGTTTGCTGGGGCTGCCGGTGGCGGCAGCGGCCTGAAACTTTTTATGAAAAAAGCAGAAAACAATCTCTTGAAATGCAATCAGCGGTCCCTATCTAAGGATTACGCGATGCCGAATTCGGGTCGCGGAGACAAAAAACCTTGCTGATTGTTTTCAGGAGATTTGCATCATGGCTACTACATTTTCCATGGCCCCACTGTTCCGTTCCTCGGTAGGTTTCGACCGTTTCAACGACCTGTTCGAGACCGCCCTGCGCAACGAGCCAGGCAGCAGCTATCCACCCTATAACGTGGAGAAACACGGCGACGATCAATACCGCATCGTAATTGCCGCGGCAGGTTTCCAGGAAGAAGATCTGGAACTCGAAGTCGAGAAAGGTGTGCTGACCATCAGTGGCGGTAAACGCGACGCGGACGAAGACGTCACTTATCTGTATCAGGGCATTGCGCAACGTGCCTTCAAACTGTCCTTCCGTCTGGCTGATCACATCGAGATCAAGGCTGCCGGTCTGAGTAATGGTCTGTTGAGCATCGACCTGCTGCGGGTGGTACCGGAAGAGGCGAAAGCCAAGCGCATCCCGATCAACGGCACGCAGAAGAAGGCTCTGCAACACTGAGTCAGAGCAAGAAGAAGGGCGCCATTGGCGCCCTTTTTTGTGCTCGTCACTTCAGCAGTTTTTGAAACTCCTCCACCGGCAACGGCTGACTGTGCAAATACCCTTGGTAGAAGTGACAGTCCAACCCCTGCAAGAACTCCAGCTGCTCCGCTGTTTCCACCCCTTCGGCAATCACCTTCAAATCCAGGCTGTGGGCCATGGCGACGATGGCGCGGATGATCTCGGCGTCGTTCGGGTCGCTGGTGGCGTCGCGGATGAACGACTTGTCGATTTTCAGGGTATCGACTGGCAGGCGCTTGAGGTAGGTCAGCGAGGAATAGCCGGTGCCGAAGTCGTCCATGGCGAAGCTTACGCCGAGTTTTTTCAGGCGGCGCATTTTGCTGATGGTGTCTTCCAGGTTCTGGATGACGATGCCTTCGGTGATTTCCAGCTTCAACAGGGAGCAGGGCAGGCCATGGCTGGACAGGCTGTTTTCGACGCGTTCGACGAAGTCGTTCTGGCGGAACTGGCGCGGGCTGATGTTCACGCACAGGCTGAATCTTAGCGGGTCTATCAGGCCGTTTTCGATCAATTGCTTGAAGGCCTGGCAGGCTTCGTCGAGGATCCAGGTGCCGACCTCCAGAATCAGTCCGCTGTCTTCCAGTACCTTGATGAACTCGTTGGGTGACTGCGGGCCGAGCTCCGGATGATTCCAGCGTACCAGGGCCTCGGCGCCGACGATGCGGTCGCCCCGGGCGTCGACCTGGGGTTGGTAATGTACGCGAAATTCGCCCCGGGAAAGCGCCAGGCGCAGGTCGGTTTCCATGCGCAAGCGTTCACTCGCGGCCTTCTGCATGGTGTTGTGGTACATCTGTGCGGTATTGCGCCCCGAGTCCTTGGCGCGATAAAGCGCGATGTCCGCGCGCTTGAGCAGGTCGGTCGGGGTCGAGCCGTGATCGGGGATCAGGGCGATGCCGATGCTTGGGGTTACCTGCAGGCGCTGGCCGTCGAGGAACATTGGTTCGGATAGCAGCTCGCGAATGGTGTCGGCCACTTCGCGAACCTGATCGCTGACCTCGCTGCGCGAGCCTTCGAGGCCACTGAGCAGTATCACGAACTCGTCACCGCCCAGGCGCGCAACGGTGTCCTCCATGCGCACGCTGGCTTCCAGGCGCGCGGTGATGATTTTCAGCACCGTGTCGCCCACCGGGTGCCCGAGGGAGTCGTTGATGTGCTTGAAATGGTCGAGGTCGAGGAACATCAGCGCGCCGCGCAGGTTGTGGCGTTTGAGCAGGGCGATCTGCTGGCTCAGACGGTCCATCAGCAAGGCACGATTGGGCAGGTTGGTCAGTGGGTCGTGGTAGGCCAGGTGGCGGATCTGCGCTTCGGCGTTTTTCAGCAGGCTGACGTCGCGTGCGGTCAATAACAGGCAGGCGGTTTCGTTGAGGGTGATCGGTTCCACCGAGACTTCGACGGTGAGCAGTTCGCCGCGCTTGTTGCGCCCGAGCATTTCCTGGTGATGAACCCGACCCTTGATCTGCAATTCGGCCAGCAGCGCCGAGCGTTGTTTTTCTTCAGCCCAGATCCCGACCTGATACACCGTGCGGCCCACCACTTCCTCGGCGCGGTAACCGGTCAGGCGGCAGAAACCGTCGTTGACCTCCAGATAGCGTCCGGTGTCGCGCTCGGTGATGGTGATGGCGTCGGGGCTGGAGTGGAAGGCCTTGGCGAATTTCTCTTCACTGGCCTTGAGCGCCGCTTCCGAGCGCTGTTGCTGGGTGATATCGCGCAGCGTAGTGACGATGCAGGCCTGGTCGCCGACGCTGATCTGGCGGCTGGAAATCACGCAGGTCAGGACCTGTCCGTCCTTGTGCTGGACGAGAATGGCCACGTTGTTCAGGCCTTGTTCGCGGATCACTTGTTCGATCCGTCGCAGGCTTTTCGCCGAAGCGTCCCACAGGCCGATTTCGTCGGCGCTGCGGCCGATCACATCGGCGGTGCTCCAGCCGAAGGTCTGGGTGAAGCTGGAGTTGATTTCAATGAACTGGCCGGTGTCCTGGTGGGTGACGCAGATCGGATCGGGGCTGACCTGGAACAGCGTGGCGAATTTTTCTTCGGAGGCCACCAGCCGTTGTTCGCGCTCCACCTGGTCGGTGATGTCGAGCAATGTACCGGCCATGCGCACCGGCACGCCGCTGTCATCACGGTAGAGGCGGGCACGGCTTTCCAGGTAGCGCGAACTGCCGTCGGGCAATTGCACGCGGTAGGTCAATTGGTAGTTGCCGGCCGGGCCTTCACGCAGGCTGCGGTAAGCGTCACGCATGGTGTCGCGCTCTTCGCCGGGCACGCCTTCGAAGAACTCGTCGAAGGACTCGTGAAAGGGTTTGGCGTCCAGGCCGTGCAGTTGGGCGGCCCGTGCCGATCCGTAGAGCATGCCGCTGGGAATGTGCCAGTCCCAGGTGCCGAGTTGCGCCGAGTCCAGGGCCAGATCGAGACGTTCCTGGCTGTCCTTGAGGGCCTGTTCGGCGATTTTGCGTTCGGTGGTGTCAAGGAAGGTGCTCAGTAGATAGGGCTGGCCTTCGAGCTCGACCTTTTGCGCACTGAGGATGCCATCATGGATTTGCCCATTGCTGGCGCGAAACTGCACTTCCATGCTGACCAGGTCGCCTTTGGCTTTGGTGGCCTTGACCAGTTCGTCCCGTTGCTCGGGGTGTACCCACAGGCCCAGCTCCAGGGTAGTGCGGCCGATCGCGTTTTGCACCGGCCAGCCGAACAGGCTTTCGAAATACTGGTTGGCTTCGGAGATCAGGCCGTCTTCCTGGCGGGTCAGCAGGACCATGTTCGGGCACAGGTGGAACAGGGTGGCGAAGCGCTTTTCCGAGCTGCTCAACGCCTGTTCGCGCTGACGCTGGTGGGTAATCTCGCGGATCACACCGATCATCCGTGGCCGGCCGTGTTTGTCCGGCAACAGGCTGCCGTTGATCTCCAGCCAGTGCAGGCTGCCATCGGGCCAGCGGATGCGGTGATGCATCGCTTGCTCCAGTGGTGCGCCAGCGATGACCGCGTGGAATGCGCGAAGGGTTTTCGCGCGATCTTCCGGGGGCAGCAGGTCAAGGTATTCCAGATCCCGTGGCAGCGGTTGCCGGGGATCGAAGCCGAACAGCGCCTGCGTACCCCGAGACCAACTGATCTGCCCGCGCTCGATGTCCCAATACCAGGCACCCAGGCGTGCGCCGTTGAGCGCGGCCAACAGTTGCGAGGCACTTTCCCAGCTCTGTTCGGAGTTTTTCGGGTCAAGTGCCTGTATGCGCGGCATTGGCGGAATACGGTCAACAGATTTGGGCATTGGCAAGCCTTAGGCTGAATGGGCGTTTGGCACGGGAATTCGCGGCTCTATAGGAGTAGCACAACTTAGCCTTGAGTCCCTGGCGGATCGAGTTGAGCATCCAGCAGGGCCATGAAGGCCCGCGCGGCGTTCGACAGTGTCCTTTCCGTGTGCAGGATATAGCCTAGCTGGCGAGTGAGCTGTATGCCCGGCAAAGGTATGCGCGCCACTTGGTCATCGAGCATGGTGCGCGGCAAAACGCTCCAGGCCAGGCCGATCGAGACCATCATCTTGATGGTTTCCAGGTAGTTGGTGCTCATCGCGATGTTTGGCGTCAGGCCCTGGGCTTCAAACAGCCGCTGCACGATGTGGTGGGTAAAGGTGTTGCCGCCGGGGAAGACCGCCGGGTGACGGGCGATGTCCGCCAGGCTGACCTGGCCGTTATTGAGCAGCGAATGCTCCGGGGCAACCACGAAATCCAGCGGGTCGTCCCACACCGGGGTGGCCTTGACCAGCGCGTGGGGTTCCGGTGCCAGGGTAATGACCGCCAGTTCGGCGCGGCCGTGGAGAATTTCCTCGTAGGCCACTTCCGAATCGAGGAACTGAATATCCAGTGCCACCTGTGGGTAGCGCCGGGTGAACTCCCTTAATAAGGGCGGCAAACGGTGCAGGCCGATGTGGTGACTGGTGGCCAGGGTCAGACGGCCGGTCACTTCGCCGGTGAGGTTGGTCAGGGCGCGGCGCGTATCATCGAGGACATTGAGAATCTGGTAGGCCCGCGGCAGCAGGGCGCGCCCGGCCTCGGTCAGGCCCACTTCACGCCCCAGGCGATCGAACAGCCGCACCTTCAATTGCTGCTCCAGCCCGGCGATGCGTTTGCTGATGGCAGGCTGGGTCAGGTGCAGCCGTTCGCCGGCGCCGGAGAAGCTTCCGGTCTCGGCGATGGCAATAAAAGCATTGAGGTTGGCCAGATCCATAGTCGCATTCCAATTGGTTATCCAAAGCATAAAAAATATGAATTTGAGTTATTTAATGTAACCCCATAGGATCAGCCTCACAAGCCAAAGGGTTATTGAGACTTTCAAAACCCAGAGGTCTGTGTAGCGAGTTTGTTAGTTCAAATTCGGATGCCAGAAGTCCATAGCCAAGGCGCTGCGACGAGTCATAGCGCGCTATGGCGAGGAGCAGCAACGCAGGATATGGGCTTCTGGCGCCGAAGTTGACTAACGAAACTCGCTATACAGACCTCTCTGGCATAGAAACAAGCTGATGAGGAACCGTCTGATGGCCGGCAAAACGCTCTACGACAAGCTCTGGGATTCGCATTTGGTCAAGCAGCGCGACGATGGCTCCGCGCTGATCTACATCGATCGTCACATCATCCACGAAGTGACCTCGCCGCAAGCCTTCGAAGGCCTGCGTCTGGCCGGGCGCAAGCCATGGCGCATCGATGCCAACATCGCGACCCCGGACCACAACGTACCGACCACGCCGGAGCGCAAGGGTGGCATCGACGCCATCGTCGACCAGGTCTCGCGCCTGCAAGTCCAGACCCTCGATGACAACTGCGATGAATACGGCATCGTCGAGTTCAAGATGAACGACGTTCGCCAGGGCATCGTCCACGTCATCGACCCGGAGCAGGGCGCGACCTTGCCGGGCATGACCGTGGTCTGCGGCGACTCCCACACCTCGACCCACGGCGCATTCGGCGCATTGGCTCACGGTATCGGCACTTCCGAGGTCGAGCATGTGCTCGCCACCCAGTGCCTGGTCGCCAAGAAAATGAAAAACATGCTGGTGAGCGTCGAAGGCCAATTGCCGTTCGGCGTGACCGCCAAGGACATCGTGCTCGCGGTGATCGGCAAGATCGGCACCGCCGGCGGCAACGGCCACGCCATCGAATTCGCTGGCAGCGCGATACGCGACCTGTCCGTCGAAGGCCGCATGACCATTTGCAACATGTCCATCGAGGCCGGCGCTCGCGTAGGCCTGGTAGCGGCTGACGAAAAAACCGTGGCCTACGTCAAGGGCCGTCCATTTGCTCCGAAAGGCGCCGAATGGGACCTGGCCGTCGAAGCCTGGAAAGACCTGGTTTCCGATGCCGACGCCGTCTTCGACACCGTTGTTGAACTCGATGCAGCCGACATCAAGCCGCAAGTCAGCTGGGGCACTTCGCCTGAGATGGTGTTGGCGGTGGATCAGAACGTGCCGGATCCCGCGAAGGAAATGGACCTGGTCAAGCGCGACTCCATCGTCCGTGCCTTGAAGTACATGGGTTTGACCGCCAACCAGGCGATCACCGACATTCAGTTGGATCGCGTGTTCATCGGTTCGTGCACCAACTCGCGGATCGAGGACCTGCGCGCTGCGGCCGTGATCGCCAAGGGCCGCAAAGTGGCCTCGACCATCAAGCAGGCCATCGTCGTGCCGGGCTCGGGTCTGGTCAAAGCCCAGGCTGAATCGGAAGGCCTGGACAAGATTTTCCTCGAAGCCGGTTTCGAATGGCGTGAGCCGGGTTGCTCGATGTGCCTGGCGATGAACCCGGACCGTTTGGAGTCCGGCGAGCATTGCGCCTCGACCTCCAACCGTAACTTCGAAGGCCGTCAGGGCGCCGGTGGTCGTACCCACCTCGTCAGCCCGGCCATGGCCGCCGCAGCCGCTGTGAACGGTCGTTTCATCGACGTCCGTGAATTGATTCAGGGAGCGCAGTAAGCATGAGAGCATTTACCCAACATACTGGTCTTGTCGCGCCTTTGGATCGTGCCAACGTCGACACCGACCAGATCATCCCGAAGCAATTCTTGAAGTCGATCAAGCGCACGGGTTTTGGCCCGAACCTGTTCGATGAATGGCGCTACCTGGATGTGGGCCAGCCTTACCAGGACAACTCCAAGCGTCCGCTGAACAAGGACTTCGTCCTCAACGCCGAACGTTACCAGGGCGCCAGCGTGTTGCTGGCCCGGGAGAACTTCGGTTGCGGATCCAGCCGTGAACACGCGCCGTGGGCGCTGGAAGAGTACGGTTTCCGCAGCATCATCGCGCCGAGCTATGCCGACATCTTCTTCAACAACAGCTTCAAGAACGGCTTGCTGCCGATCATTTTGAGCGATGCCGAAGTCGATGAGCTGTTCCAGCAGGTCGAGGCCAATCCGGGCTACCAGTTGCAGGTCGATCTGCAAGCCCAGACCGTGACCCGCCCTGACGGCAAGGTGTTGAGCTTCGAAATCGATGCCTTCCGCAAACATTGTCTGCTCAACGGCCTGGACGATATCGGCCTGACGTTGCAGGACCATGAGGCGATTGCGACGTTTGAGGCCAAGCACCGGGCTAGCCAGCCGTGGTTGTTTCGCGACGCTTGATTGATCCGACATTGATGTAGGCCACTCTGGCCTCATCGCTAGCAGGCTAGCTCCCACAGGGGACTTGTGTACGCCATAGATCCAATGTGGGAGCTAGCCTGCTAGCGATGGCGGCAGTAGAGACACCCCAAGACTAAGCCCCAAAAGGAAGTCCCCATGACCAGCACCGCCCAGCACACCCAGGTAGTCCAGAAGCAATTCGGTGAACAGGCCTCGGCCTACCTGAGCAGCGCCGTACACGCTCAAGGCACTGAATTTGCGCTGCTACAGGCCGAGCTGGCAGGGCAGGGCGATGCCCGGGTCCTGGACCTGGGCTGCGGTGCCGGTCACGTGAGTTTTCATGTGGCCTCATTGGTCAAAGAAGTGGTGGCTTACGACCTGTCCCAACAGATGCTCGACGTGGTGACCGCTGCCGCTGTCGATCGTGGTTTGAGCAACGTGTCCACGGTCAACGGTGCCGCTGAGCGCCTGCCGTTCGCCGATGGCGAATTCGATTTCGTCTTCAGCCGTTATTCGGCGCACCATTGGAGCGATCTGGGCGTGGCCCTGCGGGAGGTGCGTCGAGTCCTGAAGCCGGGCGGTGTGGCGGCATTCGTCGACGTATTGTCACCGGGTAGCCCGCTGTTCGACACTTACCTGCAAAGCGTCGAAGTGCTGCGCGACACCAGCCATGTGCGCGATTATTCCGCCGGCGAGTGGTTGCGCCAGGTCAGCGAGGCGGGGCTGCACACCCGCAGTACCACGCGTCAGCGTTTGCGCCTGGAGTACAACAGCTGGGTCGAGCGCATGCGCACGCCTGAAGTGATGCGCGCGGCGATCCGCGAATTGCAGCAGTCGATGGGCAACGAAGTACGCGAATATTTCGAGATTGAGGCCGATGGTTCGTTCAGTACCGATGTATTGGTGCTGTTTGTAGAAAGATAGGCACCGATCGATAGAATTTTTCCGGGTGCGCCAAAGGCGCACCGACTGATGACATGAGGAAAGCATGAGCAAGCAGATTCTGATTCTCCCAGGTGACGGTATTGGTCCGGAAATCATGGCCGAAGCGGTCAAGGTGCTGGAGTTGGCCAGCGACAAGTTCGCCCTGGGCTTCGAGCTGAGCCATGACGTGATCGGTGGTGCTGCCATCGACAAGCACGGCGTGCCCCTGGCCGACGAGACTCTGGAACGTGCCCGCGCGGCCGACGCCGTATTGCTGGGCGCCGTTGGCGGTCCGAAATGGGATGCCATCGAACGTGACATCCGCCCTGAGCGCGGCCTGTTGAAGATCCGTGCGCAACTGGGCCTGTTCGGCAACCTGCGCCCGGCGATCCTGTACCCGCAACTGGCCGAGGCTTCCAGCCTGAAGCCGGAAATCGTTTCCGGGCTGGACATCCTGATCGTGCGTGAGCTGACCGGCGGTATCTACTTTGGCGCGCCTCGCGGCACCCGCACCCTGGAAAACGGCGAGCGTCAGTCTTATGACACCCTGCCGTACAGCGAAAGCGAAATCCGTCGTATCGCCCGTGTCGGTTTCGACATGGCCATGGTTCGTGGCAAGAAGCTGTGCTCGGTGGACAAGGCCAACGTACTGGCCTCCAGCCAACTGTGGCGTGAAGTGGTCGAACAAGTGGCCAAGGATTATCCTGAAGTCGAACTGAGCCACATGTACGTCGACAACGCCGCGATGCAGTTGGTGCGCGCACCGAAGCAGTTCGACGTGATCGTCACCGACAACATGTTCGGCGACATCCTGTCCGACCAGGCCTCGATGCTTACCGGTTCGATCGGCATGCTGCCGTCGGCGTCTCTGGACACCCACAACAAGGGCATGTACGAGCCGTGCCACGGTTCGGCGCCGGACATCGCGGGCAAGGGCATCGCCAACCCGTTGGCGACCATTTTGTCGGTGTCGATGATGCTGCGCTACAGCTTCAGCCAGCAAGCCGCGGCCGATGCCATCGAGAAAGCCGTCAGCCTGGTGCTGGATCAGGGCTTGCGCACCGGCGACATCTGGTCGGCCGGTTGTACTAAAGTCGGTACGCAGGAAATGGGTGACGCAGTAGTCGCCGCGCTGCGGAATCTGTAATCTCTCGGGCCCGCTGCCAAATTCAAGACAAGGTAGCGGTCCACATTTCAAGAAGGTGTAGTTGCGATGAAACGTGTAGGTCTGATCGGTTGGCGCGGCATGGTCGGTTCCGTGCTCATGCAGCGGATGCTGGAAGAGCAGGATTTCGATCTTATCGAGCCGGTGTTTTTCACCACTTCCAATGTCGGTGGCCAAGGCCCGTCCGTGGGCAAGGACATTGCTCCGCTCAAGGACGCTTACAGCATTGAAGAGCTGAAGACCCTCGACGTGATTCTGACCTGCCAGGGTGGCGACTACACCAGCGAAGTCTTCCCCAAGCTGCGCGAAGCCGGCTGGCAGGGTTACTGGATCGATGCCGCTTCCAGCCTGCGCATGCAGGATGACGCGGTGATCGTTCTGGATCCGGTCAACCGCAAGGTCATCGACCAGCAGCTGGATGCAGGCACCAAGAACTACATCGGCGGCAACTGCACCGTCAGCCTGATGCTGATGGGCCTCGGTGGTCTGTTCGAGGCTGGGCTGGTGGAGTGGATGAGCGCCATGACCTATCAGGCGGCCTCCGGTGCCGGCGCGCAGAACATGCGTGAACTGATCAAGCAAATGGGCGCGACCCACGCCGCTGTTGCCGATCAACTGGCCGATCCGGCCAGCGCGATCCTCGACATCGACCGCCGTGTGGCCGAAGCCATGCGCAGCGACGCGTACCCGACCGAAAACTTCGGCGTACCGCTGGCCGGCAGCCTGATCCCGTGGATCGACAAGGAACTGCCGAACGGCCAGAGCCGCGAAGAGTGGAAGGCCCAGGCAGAGACCAACAAGATCCTCGGTCGCTTCAAGAGCCCGATCCCGGTCGATGGCATCTGCGTGCGCATCGGCGCCATGCGCTGCCACAGCCAGGCGCTGACCATCAAGCTGAACAAAGACGTACCGATCGCTGATATCGAAGGGCTGATCAGCCAGCACAACCCTTGGGTCAAGCTGGTGCCGAACAGCCGCGAAACCAGCATTCAGGAGCTGAGCCCGAACAAGGTCACCGGCACCCTGAACATCCCGGTTGGCCGTCTGCGCAAGCTGAACATGGGTTCGCAGTTTGTCGGCGCGTTCACCGTCGGCGACCAGTTGCTGTGGGGTGCGGCCGAACCGCTGCGCCGCATGCTGCGGATCCTGCTCGAGCGTTGATCGATTGATGAAATGAAAGAACCCGCGCCTTGCAAGAGGCGCGGGTTTTTTTATGGAAGTAGCGTCGTCAGTGCTGGCCTCATCGCGAGCAGGCTCGCTCCCACAGAGAGTTGCAGTTGAATAGGAAATTTGTGTACACCATCAACCCCTGTGGGAGCGAGCCTGCTCGCGAAGGGGCCAGGTCAGGCACCACAGAATTGCCTGCATGTCACCCACCCGGTAAAGTGCCGCTCCCCCCGTTTCGCCAGAGGTCAAACCATGAGCCAGTCCATTGATATTGCCGTGATCGGCGCCACCGGTACTGTCGGCGAAACACTCGTGCAGATTCTCGAAGAGCGCGATTTCCCGATCGGCACCCTTCACCTGCTGGCCAGCAGCGAATCGGCCGGCAGTTCGGTGCCGTTTCGCGGCAAGAACGTGCGGGTGCGAGAGGTCGATGAGTTCGACTTCAGCAAGGTGCAGTTGGCATTCTTTGCCGCCGGCCCGGCGGTTTCGTTGAGTTTTGCTTCCCGGGCGACAGACGCCGGTTGCTCGGTGATCGATCTCTCCGGTGCCCTGCCGGCCGAAAAGGCGCCACAGGTCGTGCCTGAGGCCAACGCCCAAGTGTTGGCCGGCTTGAAAAAACCCTTTCAGGTCAGCAGTCCAAGCCCATCGGCCACCACGCTGGCGGTGGTACTCGCGCCGCTGATGGATTTGCTCGATTTGCAGCGCATCAGCCTGACCGCCAGCCTCGCGGTATCGGCCCAGGGGCGCGAAGCCGTGAGCGAACTCGCCCGGCAGACCGCCGAGCTGCTGAATGTGCGGCCGCTGGAGCCGAAATTCTTTGATCGGCAGATGGCCTTCAACCTGTTGGCCCAGGTCGGCAAACCGGATGAGCAAGGTCATACGCTGCTGGAAAAACGCCTGGTGCGTGAGCTGCGCCAGGTCATGGCGCGGCCTTCATTGAAGATTTCCGTCACTTGCATTCAAGCCCCGGTGTTTTTTGGCGATAGCTATAGCGTGGCCCTGCAGTCCGCGAGTGAGATCGACCTGGGGAAAATCAATGCGGCCCTGGAAGACGCGCCCGGCATCGAGCTGGTGGAAGCCGGCGATTACCCGACACCGGTGGGCGATGCGGTAGGGCAGGATGTGGTCTACGTGGGTCGGGTTCGCCAGGGTATCGACGACCCGTCGGAACTTAATCTGTGGCTGACGTCAGATAACGTACGCAAAGGCGCGGCGCTCAACGCTGTGCAGCTGGCCGAGTTGTTGATAAAAGACCTGCTGTAAAAGATACTTTGCAACTATTTGTCGAATAATTCCGCGTGACGACCCTCGCCGTTGCGCGCAGTGCCTTACGGCAGCGGCTATCAATACCTTCTCGCTGGCCGAGGAATGTTCAAACTAAGGATGAGCTAATGGTTCAAGTTCGCAAACTGGTGTTAGCAATAGCGGCCGCCTCGGCGCTGTCCTCCGGTATGGCGCATGCCCTCGGGCTCGGGGAGTTGACCCTGAAATCGACGCTCAACCAGCCGCTGGTAGCGGAAATCGAGCTGCTCGATGTCAAGGAACTCACCGCCGCCGAAGTGGTGCCGAGCCTGGCCTCACCAGACGATTTCGCCAAGGCCGGTGTCGACCGCCAGGCGTTTCTCAATGACTTGACCTTCACCCCTGTGCTCAACGCCGGCGGCAAAAGCATCCTGCGCGTGACCTCCAGCAAGCCGCTTTCCGAACCCATGGTGAAATTCCTGGTTCAGGTCATGTGGCCGAACGGCCGTTTGCTGCGCGACTACAGTGTGCTGCTCGATCCGTCCAAATTCTCGCCGCAAACCGCTGAAGCGGCCGCACAACCGGCGTCAACGGTTGCCGCGCCCGTCACCGGTGCGACCAAACCGTCCCAATACACCACCACGGCGCGCGATACCCTGTGGGAAATCGCCGCGAAGGCGCGTAATGGTGGTTCGATCCAGCAAACCATGCTGGCCATCCAGGCGCTGAACCCGGATGCCTTTATCGACGGCAACATCAACCGCCTGAAAACCGGCCAGGTGCTGCGCCTGCCGGGCCAGGCGCAGAGCACGGACCTGCCGCAAGCCAAGGCGATTGCCGAAGTGGCCGCACAGAACAAGGCCTGGCGCCAGGGTCGCCGTTATGTGGCCAAACCCGGGGCAGGGCAGCAACAGCTCGACGCTACCCATCGCGCGCGTACTGATGGCGCGCCGGCGCAAGCGGCCACCGACAAGCTGAGCCTGGTGTCGGCCGAATCCGGCAAGAACCCAGGCAAAGGAGCTGTCGGAGATGCCAAGGCCCTCAGCAACAAGCTGGCGGTGACTCAGGAAAGCCTCGACACCAGCCGTCGTGATAACGCCGAACTGAAAAGTCGCATGGCCGACCTGCAAAGCCAGGTGGACAAGCTGCAGCGCCTGATCGAGTTGAAGAACAACCAGTTGGCCAAGTTGCAAACCGAGGGCGCTGCGGCCGTGACAGCGCCGGCAATGTCGGCCGAACTGGCTGCCAACCCAGGGGCAGCGCCTGCTCCCGCTGACACTGCGCCAGCGCCCGGGGCAACTCCGACACCCGCCGAAAAACCTGTTGAGGCGACACCGGCCGCATCCGACGATCAGAAATTCAATGAATTGCTGACCAATCCGGTGTTGCTGGGCCTGGTCGGTGGCGGTGCGGTGATTCTGCTGCTCCTGCTGCTGTTGCTGGCGCGTCGCCGCAAAGCCCGGCAAGAAGCCGAAAAACATCTGCGCATGGCCCGTGCCCTGGCCGAAGAACAGCCGTTCTCGGCCGATTTCGACTTGCCGGAAAGCAGCTTCGATGGCCTGGAAGTTCCGCCGCCGAGCGTGAAACTGGCGACAGCCCCGACGCCTGCTCCCGCGCCAGCGCCGGTAGTTGCTCCGGTGGTGATGACCACGCCGATCGCCGCGCCATTGGTGGCACCCGCTGCCGAGCGTTCCGACGACGTGCTGGGCCAGGCTCAGTCGCACATCGATGCCGGTCGCCTGAACCAGGCTGCCGCATTGCTGGAGGACGGCGTCAAGCAAGAGCCCAAGCGCAGCGACTTGCGCTTGAAACTGATGGAAGTCTACGGCCAGCAAGGCGACCGCGATGCATTCGTCGGCCAGGAGCGTCAGTTGGTGGCCAATGGCGACAACTTCGCCCAGGTTGAAAAGCTCAAAAGCCGCTTCCCGGCCATGGCGCTGGTCGCTGCCGGTGGTATCGCCGCAGCCGCCGTTGCCGCCGAGCTGGACGCGCAATACGTCAAGGACCTGTTGCTCGATGAGCCGCAAGCACCAGCGCCAGAACCAGAGCTTGCGCCTGCGCCGTTCGAGGATGACCTCGACAGCGCCTTCGACCTGAGCCTGGATGATCTGGACTCGATTACACCTGTGGCGCCCGCACCCGCACCTGCACCGGAGCCCGAAGTAGCGGGGCTGGCAGACCTGGAAGAGTTCCCGCTGGACGACGACCTGAGTTTTGAGTCGGTGTTGCAGCAGCAGACTGACATCAAGGAAAACCTCGACGATCTGTCGGACTTCGACCTTGACCTTGACCTGGATCTCGGTGCGCAACCGTCGCCGGCGATGCTGGCTGAAGACGACTTCCTGCTGGACCTGGATGAGGGCGTGAAGGATTTTCCGGTTGCCGAAACACCGTCTGTTCCTGAGGTCGCGCTGGATGACCTGGAATTGCCGGCCGATTTCGATCTGTCGCTGGCCGATGAGCTGGACGCACCGGATGCGTTCGCGGCAGAGCTGGATGATGTCAACGCTGAACTGGAGAGCCTGTCCAGCAGCATTGGCGAACCGACCTTCACCGAAGCAGATGCCGCACTGGGCGACGATGATGACTTCGACTTCCTTTCGGGCACTGACGAGGCCGCTACCAAGCTCGATCTGGCTCAGGCCTATATCGACATGGGCGACAGCGACGGTGCTCGTGACATCCTCAAAGAGGTCGTAAGCGAAGGCAATGCCGAGCAGAAGGGTGAAGCCGAGGAAATGCTGTCGCGCCTGGCTTGAGTGATCGGTAGGTTGTAAGAAAAGCGGCAGCCCATAGAGGCTGCCGTTTTTGCAGTGAGTCCCCGTGCTCCCTGGGATTTTCGCGAGCAGGCTCGCTCCCACATTGGATCAATGTCTTCCGCAATATTGGGCTCTGCACCCATCCCCTGTGGGAGCGAGCCTGCTCGCGAAGAGGCCCTGACATTCACTCCAGGCCCTCAGTTGTACTGGCATCCCCTCCAGTCGGCCTTATAATGCCCGCCTTTGGTACATCATCAGGCTGTCCCTCCTTGGCAAATATAGATAACCCGGCCGCCGAAATGGCTGCCGACGGCTTTTTCCGGATCGCGCTGGGCGTCGAATACAAAGGCTCGCGCTATCGCGGCTGGCAGCGCCAGGCCTCCGGCGTCCTCACCGTGCAGGAAACCCTTGAAAACGCCTTGTCCAAAGTCGCCGACTCACCCGTTTCGCTGATGTGCGCCGGGCGTACCGACGCCGGGGTGCATGCCTGCGGACAGGTGGTACATTTCGACACCCAGGTCGAGCGTTCGATGAAGGCCTGGACCATGGGTGCCAACATCAATTTGCCCCACGACGTCAGTGTCAGTTGGGCCAAGGTCATGCCGGCGCACTTCCATGCGCGCTTCAAGGCCATTGCCCGGCGTTATCGCTATGTGATCTACAACGATCAGATCCGCCCGGCGCACCTGAACGAAGAAGTGACCTGGAACCACCGTCCGCTGGACGTCGAGCGCATGGCCGAGGCCGCTCAATACCTGCTCGGCACCCATGATTTCAGCGCTTTTCGTGCCGGCCAGTGCCAGGCCAAGTCGCCGATCAAGGAACTGCATCACCTGCGCGTCACCCGTCACGGCAAGATGATCGTGCTGGATATCCGCGCCAGCGCCTTCCTGCATCACATGGTGCGCAACATTGCCGGCGTGCTGATGACCATTGGCGCCGGAGAGCGTCCGGTGGAGTGGATGAAAGAGGTGCTGGAGAGTCGGATTCGACGGACCGGTGGCGTGACCGCGCATCCATTCGGTTTGTATCTGGTTCAGGTCGAGTACCGTGACGAGTTCCAATTGCCCGAGCGTTACATCGGTCCACACTTCCTGACCGGGTTCTCGGAACTTGGCGGCTGACGCCCTCGAATGCTTTTGTTACCATCCGGGACTTTCCCGGATTTGTCTTGGAGTTGTGTCGACATGTCAGCCGTTCGCAGCAAGATCTGTGGGATTACCCGCATAGAGGATGCGTTGGCGGCCGTCGAGGCCGGGGCGGATGCCATCGGATTCGTGTTCTACGCCAAAAGCCCCCGTGCGGTGACGTTCCAGCAGGCGCGCTCGATCATCAAGGCGCTGCCGCCGTTCGTGACCACCGTGGGCCTGTTCGTCAATGCGAGCCGTTGCGAATTGGGTGAGCTCCTCGACGCAGTGCCCCTGGACCTGCTGCAATTTCACGGCGATGAAAGCGCAGAGGATTGTGAGGGTTGGCACCGCCCGTACATCAAGGCGCTGCGGGTCAAGGCGGGGGATGATATCGCCGCGGCCTGTGATGCCTATGCCAGTGCCAGCGGCATCTTGCTCGATACCTATGTCGAAGGCGTTCCCGGAGGAACCGGCGAGGCATTTGACTGGTCACTGATACCGCAAGGCTTGAGCAAGCCGATCATTCTGGCGGGTGGTCTGACGCCGGATAACGTCGCCGAAGCGATTGCCCGCGTCCGGCCTTATGCCGTGGATGTCAGCGGTGGGGTAGAGGCGAGCAAGGGCATCAAGGATCACGCAAGGATCCGGGCATTTATCAAAGCGGTACGCGGTAGCACCTGTTGATGTGACGGCTGGCAGACTGCCGCCGTCCACTGCACTGTACAAAGCGGATGCACTGCACACAGCAGGCAGATCCGAGGGTTTTTGGTTGCACGCAGGTCATGTTTCGCGCTGACCGTGGCAGTCCTCGACCCTCTTCGCACACATGAATTTAGCGCTAGGGCATACACGGGGCCGCGAACCAGAGCGTTCGGGCCGCCGGTACTGGAGAAAGAAAGCATGAGCAACTGGTTAGTAGACAAACTGATCCCTTCGATCATGCGTTCCGAGGTCAAGAAGAGCTCGGTGCCTGAAGGTCTTTGGCACAAATGCCCGTCTTGCGAGGCTGTGCTGTATCGTCCGGAGCTGGAAAAGACCCTGGACGTTTGCCCCAAGTGCAACCATCACATGCGTATCGGCGCCCGCGCCCGTATCGACATCTTCCTCGATGTTGAAGGCCGTGCCGAACTGGGTGCGGACCTGGAGCCGGTCGACCGTCTGAAGTTTCGCGACGGCAAGAAGTACAAGGATCGCCTGACCGCTGCCCAAAAGCAGACCGGCGAAAAAGACGCGCTGGTTTCCATGAGCGGTACTTTGCTGGGGATGCCGGTGGTGGTTTCGGCGTTCGAGTTTTCCTTCATGGGTGGTTCGATGGGCGCCATCGTCGGTGAGCGTTTCGTGCGCGCCGCCAACTACGCCCTGGAAAAACGTTGCCCGATGATCTGCTTCTCCGCTTCCGGTGGTGCGCGGATGCAGGAAGCGCTGATTTCCCTGATGCAAATGGCCAAGACCTCCGCGGTGCTGGCTCGTCTGCGTGAAGAAGGCATCCCGTTCATTTCCGTGTTGACCGATCCGGTCTACGGCGGCGTTTCCGCCAGTCTGGCGATGCTGGGCGATGTGATTGTCGGCGAGCCGAAGGCGTTGATCGGTTTTGCCGGTCCACGTGTGATCGAGCAGACCGTGCGTGAAAAACTGCCGGAAGGCTTCCAGCGCAGCGAGTTCCTGCTGGAGCACGGTGCCATCGACATGATCATCGACCGTCAGGAACTGCGTCCGCGCCTGGGCAACCTGCTGGCGCAAATGATGGGCCTGCCGACGCCGAAGTTCGTGGCTGCACCCATCGAGCCGATCGTGGTTCCACCGGTACCTGCCAACCTATGACCCAACGAACCCTTGGCGAATGGCTCGCCTACCTTGAGCAGTTGCACCCTTCGGTCATCGACATGGGCCTGGAGCGGTCGCAACAGGTAGCGTCCCGCATGGGACTGGGCAAGCCGGCGCCTCGGGTGATCACGGTCACCGGGACCAACGGCAAGGGTTCCACCTGTGCGTTCGTGGCGTCCCTGCTGCGGGCACAGGGCTTGAAAGTGGGGGTCTACAACTCCCCGCACCTGCTGCGTTACAACGAGCGGGTAACGGTCAATGGCGTCGAAGCCACGGATGCCGAGTTGTGCGAGGCCTTTGCCGCGGTAGAGGCCGGGCGCGGCGACACTTCCCTGACTTACTTCGAAATGGGCACCCTGGCGGCATTCTGGCTGTTCCAGCGCTCCGGGCTCGATGCGGTGGTGCTGGAAGTCGGTCTGGGCGGTCGGCTGGACACGGTCAACGTGGTGGACGCCGACATGGCGCTGGTCACCAGTATTGGTGTCGATCATGCGGATTACCTGGGTGATACCCGAGAGTCCGTGGCCTTCGAGAAGGCCGGTATTTTCCGTCAGGGCGCGCCTGCGCTCTGCGGCGACCTGAATCCTCCACAACCTCTGCTGGATAAGGCGCGCGAGCTCAATTGCCCGTTTTTCCTGCGTGGACGCGATTTCGACCTCGGTGTGACCGATCACAACTGGCAATGGTGCGGTGTCGATGGGCAAGGGCGCGCGGTTGAACTGCGCGACTTGCCGCTGCTCGATCTGCCGATGGAAAACGCTGCGCTGGCGTTGCAGGCGTACCAGCTGCTCGGTTTGCCTTGGGTGGATGCGCAGATTGTCGAGGCGCTGCAGGCAACGAAGGTGGTCGGTCGTCTGGATCGCCGTGAGATCGAGTGGCAAGGCAAGCGCTTGAATCTATTGCTGGATGTGGGACACAACCCCCATGCGGCGGAGTATCTGGCTCGTCGCCTGGCCAGTCGCCCGCCGGTCGGCAGGCGCCTGGCGGTGTTCGGGCTGCTGGCGGACAAAGACCTGGGTGGTGTTGTCGGCGAATTGAATGCTAGTGTCCAGCACTGGGCTGTCGCACCGCTGGACTCGCCTCGGGCGCGTCCGGTTGCGGATTTGCACGATGCGTTGCAAGGTCTTGGTGCGTCGGTCACGTCATACGGCAGCGTAGCGGCCGCCCTGGAAGGGCAGTGCGCGCAGGCCACGAACGACGACGAAATCCTGTTGTTCGGATCATTTTATTGTGTCGCCGAGGCCCTTGAGTGGCTGGCCCGGCGCTCCACGGAGGAAGCGGCAAATGGCATTGCTGGATAAGGCATACAAACAGCGCATGGTTGGCGCCCTGGTGTTGGTCGCGCTGGCGGTGATTTTTCTGCCGATGCTGTTTTCCCGCCAGGACGAACAGCGCCAGGTGACGGTCGAAGCGCCTGCGGCTCCACAGGCGCCGGCGTTGCCCCAGGTGCAGGTCGAGCCCGTGGTGGTGCCTGAGCCGCAAGCCTTGCCTCAGGAACCCGTGCCGAGCGATGACGAAATCGCCCAGCAGGAATCGGCGGTGCCAACTGCGCCGGTGGCTCCAGCGCCGGCAGCCAAGCCGGCTGCACCTGCGCCGGTCCCGGCTTTGGCGGCCAAACCTGCGACAGCGCCTGCCCAGCCCATCACTGCGGCACCGGGCAAGCCGGACACCACGCCAAGCCGTGTCGATGCCAATGGCTTGTCTGTCAGCTGGTCGGTGCAACTGGCCAGCCTGTCTAGCCGTGAAAGCGCGGAAAAGCTTCAGAAAACCCTGCGCAGCCAGGGCTACAACGCCTACATCCGCACCGCCGACGGCAAAAACCGGGTGTTTGTCGGGCCGCTGATCGAACGCGCTGAAGCCGACCGGCTGCGTGACTTGCTGAACCGCCAGCAGAACCTCAAGGGGTTTGTGGTGCGCTTTCAGCCGGAACGTGGCTAAAACTATCGCCCCGATATGAAATGCACTGACAATCGCAGCTTACCGATAAGCATGGGCTCTGCTAAAATGCGCCGCCTTATCCGTCTGTAGGCTGCACTGTGCCATTTACCTGGGTTGACTGGGCGATCGTAGCAATCGTCGCCATCTCCGCATTGATCAGTCTGAGCCGCGGCTTCGTCAAAGAAGCTCTGTCGCTGTTGACCTGGATCATCGCAGGAGTCGTAGCCTGGATGTTCGGTGGCTCACTGTCCGAGTACCTCGGCGGGTACATTCAAACGCCATCGGCACGTATAATCACGGGCTGTGCCATCATGTTTGTCGCCACTTTAATCGTAGGCGCAATGATCAATTATCTTATCGGCGAACTGGTTCGCGTCACCGGGCTCTCCGGGACCGACCGATTCCTCGGCATGGCCTTCGGCGCCGCGCGTGGCGGGTTGCTGGTCGTTATCGCCGTCGGGCTGTTGAGCCTGGGGCCGGTACAGCAGGACGGGTGGTGGAAAGAGTCACAGCTCGTGCCAAAATTTCTATTGGTCGCAGACTGGTCCAAAAACCTGATCCTCGGGTGGAGCAGTCAGTGGCTTGCCAGCGGAATCAGCGTACCCGCTGATATTCCGTTCAAGGAGCAACTCTTGCCGACGGCCAAAACGCCTCAGTGAGTAGTGCTCAGTTCAGATCCATTAAGTAGGGGTTGCGTCGCATGTGTGGCATCGTCGGTATCGTCGGTAAGTCGAACGTCAATCAGGCGCTGTATGACGCGCTAACCGTCCTCCAGCACCGCGGCCAGGACGCTGCCGGTATCGTGACCAGCCATGATGGCCGGTTATTCCTGCGCAAGGACAATGGTCTGGTGCGTGACGTGTTCCAGCAGCGTCACATGCAGCGCCTGGTCGGTCACATGGGCATTGGCCATGTGCGTTATCCAACCGCGGGCAGCTCGACTTCGGCTGAAGCTCAACCGTTTTACGTCAACTCGCCTTACGGCATCACCCTGGCGCACAACGGTAACCTGACCAACGTTGAACAACTGGCCAAGGAGATTTACGAATCTGACCTGCGCCACGTCAACACCAGTTCCGATTCGGAAGTGCTGCTCAACGTGTTCGCGCACGAACTGGCCCAGCGCGGCAAGTTGCAGCCGACCGAAGAAGACGTTTTCGCCGCGGTCACCGACGTGCACAACCGTTGCGTCGGTGGTTACGCCGTCGTGGCGATGATCACCGGCTACGGCATCGTCGGCTTCCGCGACCCGCACGGCATCCGCCCGATCGTGTTCGGCCAGCGTCACACCGATGAAGGCGTCGAGTACATGATCGCCTCGGAAAGCGTTTCCCTGGACGTGCTGGGCTTCACCCTGATTCGCGACCTGGCACCGGGCGAAGCGGTCTACATCACTGAAGAGGGCAAGCTGTACACCCGTCAGTGCGCGACCAACCCGTCCCTGACGCCGTGCATCTTCGAGCACGTCTACCTGGCGCGTCCGGACTCGATCATCGACGGCGTATCGGTCTACAAGGCCCGCCTGCGCATGGGTGAGAAGCTGGCCGAGAAGATCCAGCGCGAGCGTCCGGATCACGACATCGACGTGGTCATCCCGATTCCGGATACCAGTCGCACCGCGGCGCTGGAGCTGGCGAACCATCTGGGCGTGAAGTTCCGCGAAGGCTTCGTGAAGAACCGCTACATCGGCCGGACTTTCATCATGCCAGGCCAGGCCGCGCGGAAAAAATCCGTACGCCAGAAGCTCAACGCCATCGAACTGGAATTCCGTGGCAAGAACGTGATGCTGGTGGACGACTCCATCGTTCGTGGCACTACTTGCAAGCAGATCATTCAGATGGCCCGCGAAGCCGGCGCCAAGAACGTCTACTTCTGCTCCGCGGCGCCAGCGGTTCGCTACCCGAACGTCTACGGCATCGACATGCCGAGCGCTCACGAGCTGATCGCCCACAACCGTTCGACCCAGGACGTGGCTGACCTGATCGGCGCCGACTGGCTGATCTATCAGGACCTGCCTGACTTGATCGAAGCGGTCGGTGGCGGCAAGATCAAGATCGACAAGTTCGATTGCGCGGTGTTCGACGGCCAGTACGTCACCGGCGACGTCGACGAGGCTTACCTGAACAAGATCGAGCAGGCACGCAACGATGCCTCCAAGGTCAAGACGCAGGCAGTCAGTGCGATCATCGATCTGTACAACAACTGAGTTTCTACCGGCCCTGAGGGGCCGGTTTTGTATCTGGCTTTTTATTTACGAGAATAAGGAAAGGAGTGACAGCATGAGTCAGGAATGGGATGCCGGTCGGCTGGACAGCGACCTCGAAGGTGTAGCGTTCGATACCCTGGCCGTACGCGCCGGTCAGCACCGTACGCCGGAAGGCGAACATGGTGATCCGATGTTCTTCACCTCCAGCTACGTGTTCCGTACCGCCGCCGACGCCGCTGCGCGCTTCGCTGGCGAAGTGCCGGGCAACGTTTATTCGCGCTACACCAACCCGACCGTACGCGCGTTCGAAGAACGCATCGCCGCGCTGGAAAGCGCCGAGCAGGCCGTGGCCACCGCCACTGGCATGGCCGCGATCATGGCCGTGGTGATGAGCCTGTGCAGCGCCGGTGATCATGTGCTGGTGTCGCGCAGCGTATTCGGCTCGACCATCAGCCTGTTCGAAAAGTACTTCAAGCGTTTCGGCATCGAAGTCGATTACGTGGCCCTGGCGGACTTGTCCGGCTGGGATGCGGCAATCAAGGCCAACACCAAATTGCTGTTTGTCGAGTCGCCGTCCAACCCGCTGGCCGAGTTGGTCGACATCGCTGAGCTGTCGAAAATCGCTCACGCCAAAGGCGCGATGCTGGTGGTCGACAACTGCTTCTGCACCCCGGCGTTGCAGCAGCCGCTGAAAATGGGCGCGGACATCGTCGTGCACTCGGCCACCAAGTTCATCGACGGCCAGGGCCGTTGCATGGGTGGCGTGGTCGCCGGTCGTAGCGAGCAGATGAAAGAGGTGGTCGGCTTCCTGCGTACCGCCGGGCCGACCCTGAGCCCGTTCAACGCCTGGATCTTCCTCAAGGGCCTGGAAACCCTCAACCTGCGGATGAAGGCCCATTGCGCCAACGCCCAGCAACTGGCCGAGTGGCTGGAGCAGCAGGACGGCATCGAGAAAGTCCATTACGCCGGCCTCAAGAGCCATCCGCAGCACGAACTGGCGCTGCGCCAGCAGAAGGGCTTCGGTGCGGTCGTCAGTTTTGAGGTCAAGGGCGGCAAAGAGGGCGCCTGGCGCTTTATCGATGCCACGCGTCTGATTTCGATCACTGCCAACCTGGGCGACAGCAAGACCACCATTACCCACCCGAGCACCACCTCCCATGGTCGTCTGGCGCCTCAGGAGCGTGAAGCGGCGGGCATTCGTGACAGCCTGATCCGCGTTGCGGTCGGTCTGGAAGACGTGGCGGACCTGCAAGCCGATCTGGCGCGCGGTCTGGCTGCGTTGTGATCGAGTTGTCTGCGCCGACCACCGGCTCGAATGGTCGCGTAGCGCTGGTGACCGGTGCTGCGCGGGGCATTGGCCTGGGGATCTCGGCCTGGCTGATCAGCGAAGGCTGGCAAGTCGTGCTGACGGACCTGGACCGGGAGCGCGGTTCGAAGGTGGCGAAAGTGCTGGGCGACAACGCCTGGTTCATCGCCATGGATGTCTCGAATGAAGGGCAAGTCGCACTTGGCGTGGCCGAGGTGCTCGGCCAGTTCGGGCGACTGGATGCGCTGGTATGCAACGCAGCGGTTGCCGATCCGCACAATATCACCCTGGAAAGCCTTGATCTGGCCCACTGGAATCGGGTGTTGGCGGTGAACCTCAGCGGGCCGATGTTGCTGGCCAAACACTGTGCGCCGTACCTGCGCGCTCACAGCGGTGCCATCGTCAATTTGGCCTCGACCCGCGCCGGGCAGTCGGAACCCGACACGGAGGCCTATGCGGCGAGCAAGGGCGGTTTGTTGGCCCTGACCCATGCGTTGGCCATCAGCCTGGGTCCGGAGATCCGGGTCAATGCCGTCAGCCCGGGCTGGATCGATGCACGCGACCCCTCGGTGCGGCGTGCCGAGCCCTTGACCGAAGCCGATCATGCCCAGCATCCGGCGGGCAGGGTAGGGACGGTCGAGGACGTAGCGGCGATGGTAGCCTGGCTGCTGTCGAGGAATGCCGGGTTTGTCACCGGCCAGGAATTCGTGGTCGATGGCGGCATGACCAAAAAGATGATTTACAGCGAGTGATGGGGGCAGGGTGCGGTCTTCAGCATTTGATGTTGAATGTGCTGCCCTCATCGCGAGCAAGCTCCACAGAGGGAGAGAGCATGCTTTTAACTGTGGGAGCGAGCTTGCCCGCGAAGGCGGACTGATGGTTGCCGACACTGGCCGGAATGAAATGATTTTGTCTTTTTCAGAAAAACTTCAATCCTGCTATTGACTTAGGTTCGCTACCTGCGTAAATTTCGCGGCCTCGGAGATGCAAACGGGTGATTAGCTCAGCTGGGAGAGCGTCTGCCTTACAAGCAGAATGTCGGCGGTTCGATCCCGTCATCACCCACCACTTCCGAGATACTTGCGAAAGCAAGAGGTAGGCTGAAATGCCTCCACCGACGCGCAGCGGTAGTTCAGTCGGTTAGAATACCGGCCTGTCACGCCGGGGGTCGCGGGTTCGAGTCCCGTCCGCTGCGCCATATTTTCCGAGTTAGGCATGCCTGGCTCGAGATTGAAAAGCTACTGAGTTTTCAATCAGACGAGTTACTTGGACGAAAGTCCAAAGCGATACGCAGCGGTAGTTCAGTCGGTTAGAATACCGGCCTGTCACGCCGGGGGTCGCGGGTTCGAGTCCCGTCCGCTGCGCCATATCTGCCCCGAGGCCCACTGAACGCCTTGGAGCTACGAAGAAAACCGCAGGTTTACTTCGAGTCGATAGCAAAGACCCTGGTCGAAAGGCCGGGGTTTTTTGTGTCTGAAATTCAGGTTTTTCTCCTCTCGCCTTTTTCCAGGCGGACCTTTCTGCATGCCCCTTTGCATGAATGGCCGATTGGAGCTGACGACGCCGTCGTTCAGCGCCCCCCCTGACCTCGCGCTACCGAGATTCACGTCTACTATTACTGTGCTGCGTCGAATAGTCGCGTTTTTTTGATTTTCTGGTCAGTTTTTGGTTTTCCGTAAGGCCATAAGCCTATAAACTTAACCTTTCGGTCAGCTTTGCACTGTCAACAACAGCCCTTTGCATCGTCGAAAAGGGCTTCTGCAAGACTCGAGATTTTCCAGAACATAACCAGAAGGGCGGACCCCATAACCGCCCAGAGGATGATCCATGTCCAACCGTGATATATCCCGGCGCTCGTTCCTTCAGGGCGGGCTGGTAGCGGGCGTGAGCGTGACGCTCACGCCGTTGAGCAGCCAGGCGCTGGCCGCCTTGATGGAAAACAGCGTGACCGTGCCGTCCGAGCAGTGGCTCGGCAACAATGGCAAGGCGCGGGCCCGTAACGATGCCTTGTCCAAGGTCTGCGGCAGCAAGGTCTTTGCCCGCGACATCCGCGCCAAGGACATGCCGGGCTGGCCGCAGCAGCAAGGCCACGCCATGCTGCTCAAAACCATCAAGGCCGACCACATCTTTGCAGGCATCGACCTGTCGTGGCTCGATGCCGGGTTGCAGCCGGACCGCATCGTTACTGCCGAAGACCTGGTCAAGGACGGCATCGTGTTCCCTGAGGAGCACGCCCCGGATCCGTTGCTGCCGGCCGGCAAGGTGCCGATGTTCATCGGGCACCCGGTGGCGATCCTGATCTGGAACGATTTCGAGCGCTTCCGTCAGGCCAAGAACCAACTCAAGTTCAATGACAAGGCAATCCGCTACGGCGAGAAAGCGCCGTTCTACGAAGGCGATCCCTACGGCAGCTTCCGCTACGTGCGCGTCGGCGGTGCGACCTCGGCCGACGAAGACGAGTTCGCCAGCCTCAAGGATTCGATCCTGTTCCCGATGCTGAAAAACCGTCGTCCGGTGTGGAACGCCCAGCCGAACCTGCACGGCAACCTGACCGAGCGCGGGTTATTCTACGCCGAGCGCATGAAGCAGCAGATCGATACGCCACCGGACAACTGGCTGGTTTTCGACGAGCGCTACAAGACCCCGTCGATCGAACCGGCTGCCCTGGAGCCGGACAACGGCAACGGCTGGTATGACCCGGCGACCAAGACCCTGCATTTCGTCGTCGCCACCCAGTGTCCGCTGGAAGCGGCGACCGAAACCGCGAAGATGATCGCGCCGTCGCGTTTCGGCCTGGCCAACCTGAACATGCACCCGGGTTACACCGTCGGTTATGGCTCGAAAGACCACAACATTTTCGTCTACTACGCAGCGCTGGCGGCGTTGTACGGCGCCGGTGTGCCGGTTCGCCTGGCCAACGACCGTTACGAGCAGTTCCAGAGCGGGATCAAGCGTCACCCGTTCGACATCCGCTACCAATTGGCGGTGGACAAGACCGACCACAGCTTCAAGATTTTCCGCTGTGAGATGAGCGTCGACGGTGGCGGGCGAATCAACTACAGCCCTTCGGTGGCGGCGGTGGGCGCCACGGCGGCACAGTCGATCTACTACATGCCGCAGAACGATCTGCAGGTCACGGCCTATCACTCCCGCGCCGTTGAAGCCGGGTCGATGCGTGGCTACGGCACCCTGCAGAGCATGGCGGCGACCGAGATGATGGTTGACGAAATCGCCGGTCGCCTCGGTGTCGATGCCATCGAACTGCGCCGCAAGAACGCACTGCGCTCGGGCATGAAAAACACCCAGGGCGCGATCCCGGCCGGTGCCTTGCGCCTGCACGAGATTCTCGACAAGGCGGCGGCCCACGACACCTGGAAAAACCGCGACGCGATCAAGAAACAACGCGAAGCAGCCGATCCGGACAACTGGTACGGGGTGGGTTTCGCCATCTGCCAGAAAGACTTCGGCACCGGTTCCGAAGCGCCGATGGCCAGCATTGAATTCACTGCCGAAGGTCGCATCAGCCTGCGCCACATCGGTATCGAAATCGGCACCGGCATGTCCACCTCCCAGGCCATGGTCGTGGCCGATTTCCTCGGTATCCCGGCGCACGAAGTGAAGACCGGCGAAACCGAATGGAAAGAGTTGCAGCTGGTCAGTGGCGGCAACCCGTACATCATGAGCCAGGCCGAGCAGGACAATTTCCTGCGCAATCCACGCTGGGTCGGCAAGGTCGCTTCGGCTTCGTCGGCCACCAACTCGGCGTACTACTTCAGCCACGCCACCCGTGAAGCGGCGCGCGTGCTGTTCAACCACGGCCTGTGGCCGGCGGCGCTGGAGATCTGGCGCCAGGGCCCTTACGGCGGCCAGGCCAACCCTTACGTGGTGCGCCGCGAAGACGCCCACTGGGTCGACGGCAAGCTCACGGCCAACGGCATGGAGCCACTGCCATTCGCCATGCTGGCCAGGCGCGTTCACGAACGTGGCCTGGTGAGCGGTGCCACCGTGCACGGTTTCAATCGCTGGAGCTGGGCCGAGGCCGAGTTCAGCATCGACGGCGTGCGTGAGCGCTTGCCGCTCGACGGCCTGGCCGTGAAGTACGGCGACGGTGCACCGAAGGCGAAGAAGGCGCAGATGAACAGCGCCGGTTTCCATCTGCTGGATCGGCAGGGCATCGCCTACCCGGCGACCCAGTTGAACAACGCGGCGGTGACTTACTACAGCCCGGTTGCGACGCTGGTGGAAGTGAAGGTCAACAAGGGTTCGAACGAAGTGTCGGTACTCAACCATCACTCGTGGGTCGAGTGCGGTCGGGTGCTGGTGGAAGAACTGGTCAGGGGCCAGCTCGAAGGCGGTATCGCCATGGGCATCGGCCACGCGCTGATGGAAGAGATGCCGCTGTACGAAGGCGGGCCGGGGGAGGGTGACTGGAACTTCAACCGTTACCGTTTGCCGATGGCGCGTCACGTCGCGGTGTGGAAGCAGACGGCGGACATCCTGCCGCCATTGTCGCCGAGCGACCCGTCCAAGGGCATCGCCGAGGTGGTGATGATCCCGGTGGTCGGTGCCATCGGCAACGCCGTGGCCCATGCCATCGGTAAACGTGTCCGCGACCTGCCTATCACTTCTGCACGCATCAAGGAGGCCCTCAATGGCTAACCGTCCGCTTCAACTGACCCTCAACGGTCAATCCGTCGGCCCGGTGGACATCCCTGATGACCTGCCGATGATCGACTACCTGCACGAGTACAAGAACCTCACCGGTTCGCGCCTGGGTTGCGGCCAGGGTATCTGCCACGCTTGCGTGGTGATCGTCGACAACCCGGACGGCACCAGCGAAGAAGTGCGCACCTGCATCACCGGCGCACACTATTTCGAAGGCAAGAAGGTTCGGACCATCGAAGGCCATGCGACCCGCGACGAGCAGGGCAAGGTCACCGAACTGAACCCGATCCAGCAGCGCTTCGTCGACGAGTTCGCCTTCCAGTGCAGCTATTGCGCGCCAGGCTTCGTCAATGCCGCGACCGTGCTGGTGGAAAAGCTGCAGCGCCAGCCGATCGTCAAAAGCCAGCTGGAAAAAGTCATCGAGGACAGCCTCGGTCATCACATCTGCCGTTGCACCGGGTACGTGCGCTACTACAGCGCCACCCGCAACGTGCTGACCGATCTCGGCCTGGTCAAGGAGGGTTAAGCATGAAGCTTCTACTTAGCCGCCTGGCGTTGGCGGTTGGTCTGGTTGCGCCTGTGGTGGCGGCTCACGCGGATGATGCGCAGGTCAAGCAAGGCGAGTACCTCGCCCGCGCCGCCGACTGCATGGCGTGCCACACCGCACCGGGTGGCGCCCCATACGCGGGCGGCCTGCCGATCGTGTCGCCGTTCGGCACGATCTACGGCACCAACATCACCCCGAGTAAAGAGCACGGCATCGGCCAGTACAACGATGACGAGTTCTTCGCCGCGCTGACCGAAGGCAAGCGCCGCGACGGCGCAAACCTGTATCCGGCGATGCCCTACACCTCGTATCACTTGATCCCGCGTGCAGATTCCGACGCGATTCATGCCTACCTGAAAACCGTCGAGCCGATCGAGCGTGCAGCACCGGTTACCAGCCTGAGCTTCCCGTTCAACGTGCGCCTGGGCCTGATGGGCTGGAACATGGTGTACGGCAAGGATGTGAAGCTGGAGCCTGCCGAAGGCAAAAGCGAAGCCTGGAAGCGCGGCCAGTACATGGTCGACGTGTTGGGTCACTGTGGCGAGTGCCACACCCCACGCGGCTTGCCTGGCGCGATGCAGCAGGACAAACGCATGACCGGCGGCATTCTCAATGGTTATCTGGCGCCAAGCCTGCTGGCCACTGACCTGGCGGCCCGTGGCTGGAATCATCAGGACCTGAGCTCGTTCCTCAAGCACGGCATGAGCGCCCAGGGCACGATGTTCAACGAGATGTTCCCGGTGTTCCACAACAGCACCCAGGGCCTGAGTGATCCGGACCTGGCGGCGATGGCGACTTTCCTGCTCGGCGATCAGCCACCTGCGGCGAAAGTGCTCACCGAAGTGCCGTTGGACAAGCTGAGCCCAAGTGCCCAGCGCGGCCGTCAGGAATATTTGAATGTCTGCGCCGGTTGCCATGCACCTGGCGGCGAGGGCAAGCCGCACATCGCGGTGGCCATGCGCGGCAACACCACGCTGCGCCTGGAAGATCCGCGCAACCTGGTACGGGTGATCGACGACGGTATCGGTGAGCAGAAGTTCTCCGGGTTCGAACACATGCAACCGATGCCGGGATTTGTCGACAAGTTGAGCGACGCGCAACTCACGGATCTACTGAACTACCTGCGTCAGGGTTGGGGCGGTCAGCCGAATGATCTGGCTGTGAATGACGTGCAGAAGTTGCGTGCCGATGCGCCGCCGCTCGAGCACAAGGCCCACTGACATGCAGCATCTGGATCTGCAAGTGATACGCCGGGCGCTGGAGTGGTCGGCGGCCGGACAGCGCATCTGGCTGTGTACGGTGCTGGCCACTTACGGCTCGGCACCGCGGGCACCGGGTTCGCTGTTGGCGGTGAACACGCAGGGGCACTGGATTGGCTCGCTGTCCGGTGGCTGTGTCGAGGAAGACTTTCTCGAGCGAGTCGCCGAGGGCGCGTTTCTGGAGCCGGTCAGCGTTGTTCGTTACGGCGAAGGCGACGACCCCCGCTCACGCGTCAGCCTGCCCTGTGGCGGGGTGCTGGATGTGCTGGTCGAGAAGCTTGAGGCCGATTGCGAGGTGCAGGCGCATCTGCGGGAACTGGAGGCGGCGCTGTTGGGCCGACGTCGGTTGATCCGCGAGGTTGATTTGCTCAGCGGTGCGCGCAGTCTGTTCGATGATCGTGAGCAGGGTGTGCGTATCGAGCGTGAAATCGACCGGGTGCGCGTGCGCGTCGGCGCGGCCCAGCGCTTGCTGCTGGCGGGGTATTCCAGTGTCGCCCTGGCCTGTGCGGAGTTTGCCGTGGGCCTGGGGTTCGAGGTGATTCTGTGTGACCCGCGGGACGAAGTGCTGGAAGGCGTCGTGCTGGAAAATGTGGAGATTCGTCGCCAACTGCCGTCGGTGTTCATCGCCGACGGCGGTTGCCACAGCGACACGGCGGTGGTGGCGTTGACCCACGATCCACGTATCGATGACCTGGCGATGATGGAGGCTGTTCGCACCGAGGCGTTCTACATCGGTGTGATGGGCTCCATGCAAACTTCGCAAAAGCGCTTCGAGCGCTTGCGACGCATTGGTGGCCTGGGAGATGTCGAGTTGGGGCGGATTCATGCGCCGATCGGTTTGAACCTGGGCAGCAAGACGCCTGCAGAGATTGCCTTGGCGGTGTTGGCGGACATCCTGCGGATTCGCAGCGGTATCCCACGGGAACGTCTCTAACCCAAAACCCCTGTGGGAGCGAGCCTGCTCGCGATGAGGTCGTAGCATCCAACATATTCGTTGGCTGCTAGACCGATATCGCGAGCAGGCTCGCTCCTACAATGTATTGCGTGCCGCTTAGTACCCGAACTTATCCCGCAATCCGTAATACCACGCACCCAATGCCGCAAACGGTGTGCGCAGCATTTGCCCGCCGGGGAACGGGTAGTGGGGCAGGTCGGCAAACGCATCAAAACGCTCTGCCTGACCGCGTAATGCCTCGGCCAGCACCTTGCCCGCCAGATGTGTGTAAGTCACGCCATGGCCGCTGCAGCCCTGGGAATAGTAGATGTTGTCGCCCAGCCGTCCGACCTGGGGCAGGCGCGACAGGGTCAGCAGGAAATTGCCTGTCCACGCGTAGTCGATCTTCACGTCCTTGAGCTGCGGGAATGCCTTGAGCATCTTCGGCCGGATGATCGCTTCGATGTTCGCCGGATCCCGCGCGCCATACACCACGCCACCGCCGAAAATCAGACGCTTGTCGCCGCTGAGGCGGTAGTAGTCGAGCAAGTAATTGCAGTCTTCGACACAGTAATCCTGAGGCAACAGGGTCTTGGCCAGTTCTTCGCCCAATGGCTCGGTGGTAATTACCTGTGTGCCGCAAGGCATCGACTTGGCGGCCAGTTCCGGCACCAGGTTGCCCAGATAAGCGTTGCCGGCGACGATGATGAATTTGGCCCGGACCTTACCCTGCGGCGTGTGCACCACCGGATTCGCGCCACGCACAATGCGCATCGCCGGCGACTGCTCATAAATCGTCCCCCCCAGGGACTCGACCGCCGCCGCTTCACCCAGCGCCAGGTTAAGCGGATGGATGTGGCCGCCACTCATGTCGAGCATCCCGCCGACGTACTGATCGCAGGCCACTACTTCACGGATGCGACGTTGATCCATCAACTCAAGCTGGGTATGCCCGAAACGCTCCCACAGGCGCTTCTGGGATTCGAGATGGCCCATCTGCTTAGCGGTCATCGCGGCGAACACGCCACCGTCCTTCAAATCGCACTGAATGTTGTACCTGGCGACTCGCTCACGAATGATTCGCCCACCCTCGAACGCCATCTGCCCCAGCAACTGGGCCTGCTTGGGACCGACCGTGCGCTCGATGACATCGATATCGCGGCTATAGCTGTTAACGATCTGGCCGCCATTACGCCCGGACGCCCCGAAACCCACCCTGGCGGCTTCGAGCACCGTGACCTTGAAGCCGTTCTCCAGCAGAAACAGGGCAGAGGACAGCCCCGTATAACCGGCGCCAATCACACAGACATCGGTCTCGACGTCATCCTGCAACGCCGGTCGCGGCGGAACCGCATTGGCCGATGCGGCGTAATAGGACTCGGGGTAGGGAGTGTTAGCCATCCGGCAGCCTCTGTTTAATATATTTTACGAGTGCATTGATCCTACCCGAGTTGAAAATCGCCCGCCAGCCACCCGGAAAATCTTCTTTGTACCGGCAAAATTAAATATTTTGCATATTCATAGGGTTAGCGCGAAAAAAGGTGTTGACACCCCTCGGGAATTCCGTAGAATGCCGCCTCACAGCAGGCACGTAGCTCAGTTGGTTAGAGCACCACCTTGACATGGTGGGGGTCGTTGGTTCGAGTCCAATCGCGCCTACCAAACAAAATCCGCTCTGCTGGGCGGTCTGGAAGGGCTCACCGAAAGGTGGGCCCTTTTTTGTTGGCTGAGATTTTCAAAGTCCTCACTCAAAACGCCAACCTGGCCTCTCGTCTGCATGCCTCATCAGCGCCTGAATGTACTCCTGCGGGAATTTCTGCTGTTCACTTAAGCGAATGTGGTCCCCTGTAGGCGCGAGCCTGCTCGCGATGGTCGTTAACGATGACGCTGCAAACCTGATACCCCGCGGTGTTCTCAGGTCCATCGCGAGCAAGCTCGCTCCTACAATTTCCTCAACTGAACAGCAATATGGCCAGTGAGCCGGGTTTTTCGTTCTCGCCATTCGTCCACTGCTTTGCACTTACCAGCGCTTCAGCGTCTCTCATGTTCAAGCACGGACATTTCACGTAACCATACGGAGAGCCAGCATGGATATTGATGAGAATGCTCCAGGAAACATATCGCAACAGGGTGGCGCGGGCAGCAGTGCGGATAACGAAACAGGCCATGATCCAAGGCGGCCTGATGTGCCGCTGAAGAAATCCCGGATCAACCCCGGCAGTGGGAAAAATGAGCTGGGGAATGATCAGGATTCGACCTATGTGTCTGATCCGTTTGGTTCAGCCACTGCGCCTAATAATCCAAAGCACGATCCCGTAGCTAAAGGAAACTCTTACAGCCCCGATTTCAAATCCGAGCCTGAACATAAACCGGTTCAAGATGCTGATATAGATACCCAGGGCGGTTAGTTCGGGCTAAACATCCGCGAATCAGTATGGAGAGTCAGCATGCACATTGATGAGAACGCTCCTATAAACACTTCCCGGCAGAGCGATGATCCCGGGCGTGAAGAATCTGAAGTTCCGCTGCCCGCGGACGACGAAGCACCTGTCGATGAAGAAATGGTAGATGTAGATGCCGCTAACTCGGTGACGAGTGAGTATCCGGAAGCTGGAAAAAGCGGCCGCGTCGATGATCCTGTCGTTGACCCGTCGTAAATCGTCACCGACCAGAAGGCGTTGACTGGCGGGAGTTGTGGTGGCCTTCCTGTACTCCCGCGATCAGGTGCATTGGGATGTTCTGCTGTACCTCAATGGACGGTACTTCGAAGCTTGCTACGATCTGGAAGTGTTGCTCGCTCAGTTCGATCGACTTTTCTGCTTTTTCCCTGGCCATTCTCGCGTGGTTCATTGCGATTTCGTTGAGCGTTGACACGTTACATCTCCCGGTGACTGACCAAGCGTATCGCTGGCGTCCTTAAGCATTGATTGAAGGGCTGCGGCGTCAGAATCCTGTCGTTACGGCGCTGCTACGGGCGATCTTAGCAAGCCTCAAGCCACAGATAGGGGCGAATTCCTCGTGGTGTTCTGGCAGGCGACGAATGGCGAGCCACTGTGAATGACGGCCCGGATTTTTTGTTATTCAGGCGTAAACTAGCGATGGGACCTCATCAAAAGGAGCCGTCTATGAACGCCGATCAAATGAGCAAGCAGGCACCTGTGGACACGGCTGTCTGGGATCGATATTTCTGCGCTGCATTGATTGCCGAAAGCAATCTGACTGCTCCGATTGTGGGTGGGGCTACCCACGAGGACAGGCAGAACCTGTTGATCGAGAGGGCCAGAACCCTCGCGGATAAAATGATGCAAAACCGAAGATAACCAGAGCCCAGCCGTCGCGCTGGGCTCTTTGCCGATGCGGGGTCATGCACCGATGCCGGCGAGGTGCGCTTCGTGGATCAAGCGATCAGCTCTACCTTGCCGCTCGCCAGGCGATAGATACCGCCTACGATCTTCAGCACGCCTTTGCTCTGCGCATCGGTCAGCAATGGTGAGGCCTGCTTCAGGCTGTTGACCGAATTCTTGACGTTTTGCGCGGTGGCGTTTTCCATCAGGTTCCCGGGCTGCTTGAGTACTGCCTCGACTGCCGACTTGAGTGCCTCAGTCAGTTTCGGGATATGCCCGGGGAAAATCGTCTGATCCTTGACGGCCTTGATACCGGCCTCGATGGCGCCGCAGCTCTCATGCCCGAGTACGAGAATCAGCGGGGCGCCCAATACGGCAACTCCGTATTCAAGACTGGCCAAGCCTTCCGGTGTAACGAAGTTGCCCGCGACGCGAATGGAGAAAAGATCGCCGCGCGCGGTGTCGAACGCATATTCCGGGGCGATCCTCGAGTCAGAGCAACTCAGCACGGCCACGAACGGATTTTGGCCGGACACCAGGGCCTCTCGCTCTGCCTTGAAATCGTGCGTTGTGGAAGTACCGCCTACATATCGTGCATTGCCCTCCATCAGTCTTTGCAACGCCATGTCGGGATTGATTACGTTTTGAGGTTTGGGTGGGGCTGACGCTTTTTCGGCTGCCTGGATGATCTTGCCGGGCAGTGTGCCGGTCAGCAGCAGGGCGCCTGCGCTCAATCCGGCAAATTGAAGAAAACGACGACGGCCTGTTGTGTTTGAAGCAGAGCTTGAATCACATGATTCACACATGATTTTGTTTACTCAGTTCAATGCGGTGGGAGTGAGTTGCTGTTGGGGCGGGTATTGCCGCGGACGCTCAGTACCAGCGCAGTGGAGTCTAGTTGGTCTGTCATATTCTGTTTCGGGCATTGTCTGCGGATGCCGTGCACGCAGTCATTTCATGGGCTACTACTGACAGGCTCAAACAACTTCGACCTGGCAGGAGTTTCTCGATGCTGACTCACTGGTTTCTGGCGGCGGTTCATCTTCTGGCATTTGCCCTGGGGTTTTGGGCCGTGTTGGTTCGAGGCACGGCTTTTCGGCGTTTGGCCGATGGAGCCGCAGAGGTGCGCGGTGTTCTGATGGCGGACAATATGTGGGGTATCTCAGCTGTCGTTTTATTGATCAGTGGGGGGGTGCGAGCGTTTGGCGGGTACGAGAAAGGCACGGACTATTACCTGCATCAGCCGCTGTTTCATCTGAAGATGACGCTGTTCGTCCTGATCTTGCTGCTGGAAATCGCACCCATGGTGACGCTGATCAAGTGGCGAATAGCGCTTGCCCGTAAAATGGCGATCGATACCGGCCGTGCGAAGCTGTTTGCACGGATCAGTCATATCGAGGCGCTGCTGGTGCTGCTGATGGTGGTGGCGGCGACGGGCATGGCGCGAGGCGTGATGCTGGGTTGATCGCGCAGTGAACGCATCCTTCCCTGGGGTAAACCAGAAAAGTCTGACAGCAATGGAGTGAGGCTTGCCGCTAGTATCAGCCCCTGGGGTTTGGGTGGGGGCGAAAGTGCAGGGCGATGGGGTACTGAATCTTTAGCCAGCCGTGATTCCGGACTGAACGGGCTGGCTACTGACTGCAACAGGATTCAGGATTGCGGCTTTTCCGGGGCGGTCAGGCCGGCCTGAATACGCTGGTAAATCTCTTCACGATGCACTGCAACGTCCTTCGGAGCGTTGATGCCGATCCTGACTTGCTGGCCGCTTACGCCGAGGATGGTGATCGTAATGTCATCACCTATGTTTATGCTTTCACCGACTTTGCGGGTGAGTATCAGCATGGTCTTCTCCTTGATTGCTTTGTGGGGCACCTGATTCGGACAGTGCAGAGGTCGGTGTTATGTATAGATTAGTGCGAAGTCTCGCGGTTTGGGTGCCTCATTCTGACGCGCAGATGCGGCATTAATTCCCAAGGCGTAACTATACAGAGGCCGCAACCATCATTCTCGTTGTTTTAAGCCCATTTTACGGCACTCGTGAAGTATTCATGGGTGTTAAAATCGCCGCTTTATGCATTTGGAGGGAAGCGTCGTGCGCAAAATGGTTTTGGTCATCGCGATATTGGCACTGGCGGGATGTGGCGAGGGCAGCAGTGTGGATGCGCCAAAGCCCAAGCCGGCCATGGCTGTCGTGCCTGCGCCAGTGTCCGGCCCGCAATGGGATCTTGAAGTGCGAGGTGAAACCCCTCAGGCGGTCAGCGATTTGAGTGGCTGGCTGATCGAGCACAGCTTCATGTCCAGCGTCGTCAAGGAGAATGGCAATACCCGAATCCTGATGGGGCCGTTCAATTCGAAAGCCGAGGCCGAAGCCAAACAGGATGAGGTTCGCGCGGCGCTCACTCGCTCGAAGAAACAAAATATCGAATTGCTGGTGCTTGAGCGTCCAGCCGCTCAATAACGTAGCGCAGACGCTGGAGATACAAAAAAGGCCTCGGGTGTTTAACCTCGAGGCCTTTGTCGTTTCAGGTGTCCCGTTCTGGATTCAGCCGCAGGCCTTCATGTCTACCGGGCCGACGAACTCGTTGCCGCGTCCCATGACGCACCCCACGCTCTGGTTGCGTTGGCGCTCCCAGGCCTGTACCGGATAGGTCTTGTCCCAGGCTTCATACAGTTGCCGATCCTGTTTCGACAGACGCAAGCCGTATTGCTTGCTCATGTAGAAGTAGGTCCTGGCGATCATGCCGCGAATGGAAGGGCGGGGCATGACTTTCTTGGCCTTGAAGTCGACCTGGGTCAGGCAGGAACCATATTGCCCCGACTGCTCGGGCAGCCAGCCGAAGCTGAAGTTGCTGCGATCGCCATTGACTTCGCCAATGCTGGGCACCAGGTTGTGCAAATCAGCCTCGGCCTTCTGGTAAACCGGGTCGTAGCGGGTGCAGTTCTTGCGGCCGCCCTGTTGCCAGCATTGGCGTTGATGGCCGATTTGCCAGGCCGGAACAATATGCTCCCACTCGATGCGGGCTGCACGTTTGGCATTTTTACGGGGCACATAACCGCAGGCGGCAAGGTTCACCCGGTTGCCGGTGTACTTGCAGCCACAGTAAAACTCGGTGGACTGGGGCGCGTAGAGCGTCCAGGCGACCTTTTTCGCTTCGGTGAAGGTGCGCGGCGCGTCAGCTTGCGCGCCCATGACAAAAAACAGAAACAGCAAAGCAAACCAGCGGACACTCATCGACTCAATCTTCCTTCGGCACAACCCAGAAAATCTGCACGCCGCCATCGTCGCGATAAGCGAGGGTGACGTTGTCGTTCTCGTCGATTTCTTCCAGCAAGCGTTCCCATTCATCCACCGGTTCGTCAGGCAGGCGGAAGATCAGTGCCGCCCTGGCCTTTTGTGCGGTGGGAGAGTTGATGATTTTCTGAACGCGCAGGCCCATGCGTACATAGGTGTCAGGAGAGTCAGAGGTGGTGTCCACAGAATTATCCTTATTAAGCTGTACGTGCATACAGTATTTAACTGTAGGCCATTTCGCAACTGCTTAAAAACCAAGAAAATCCTCTGACAGCGATTTGTTCCGTTTGGCGTAAGGCGAAGGAAGTTTTTTTGTAAGATCCAGCGGCAGCCACTCGCCAAGGCTGGCGAGTGGCGCACGGGGTGCCCGACCGGATCGGTCAGGCGAGGGCGAATCAGTATTCCCAGAACATCCGTTGCAGCTCTTTGCTGTCATTGGTTTTGGTCAGCGCGACCATTGCCAGGATCCGGGCCTTTTGCGGGTTCAGATCGTGAGCCACGACCCAGTCGTATTTATCGTCAGGCTGTTCGGCGTTGCGCAATACAAAGCCGCCGGCGTTGACGTGGGAGGAGCGAATGATCTGCACGCCGTCCTTGCGCAAGGCTTGCAGGGATGGAACTACCCGCGACGATACCGAGCCATTGCCGGTGCCTGCGTGGATGATGGCTTTGGCGCCGGATTGAGCCAGGGCCTTGTAAGCAGTGTCGCTGACATTGCCGTAGGAATAGGCGATCTCGACGTCAGGCAGGCTCTTGATGGTCTTGATGTCGAACTCGGAATCCATGGTGTGGCGCTTGGCTGGCAAGCGGAACCAGTAGGATTTGCCTTCTACCACCATGCCCAGCGGACCCCAGGCGCTTTTAAACGCTTCGGTCTTGATGTTGATCATTTTGCTGACGTCGCGACCCGACTGGATTTCATCGTTCATGGTCACCAGCACGCCTTTGCCTCGCGCGTCCTTGCTGCTGGCCACGGCCACCGCGTTGTACAGGTTCAACATGCCGTCGGCGGACATCGCGGTACCTGGGCGCATGGAGCCCACGACGATGATCGGCTTCTCGGTTTTTTCCACCAGGTTCAGGAAGTACGCCGTTTCTTCCAGGGTGTCGGTGCCATGGGTGATCACGATGCCATCGACGTCTTTGCTGTCGGCCAGTTCGGCTACGCGGCGACCCAGTTGCAGCAGGTTTTCGTTGGTGATGCTTTCGGAGGCGATTTGCATGACCTGTTCGCCGCGAACATTAGCCAATTGGCTCAGTTCAGGAACGCCGGCGATCAACTGTTCAATGCCGACTTTCGCCGCTTGATAGGTCGCGCTGTTGGCGGCGCTGGCCCCCGCGCCGGCAATGGTGCCGCCCGTGGCCAGGATCACCACGTTGGCCAGTTTCTGTTGGGTTTCGGCTTCTTTGGCCTGAAGGGCGGTGGGCAGAAGCAGCAGCAGGGCCAAGGCTCCCGGAACAAAGGTCTTGAGTGCAGATGTCATTATTTTTCTCTTCTAGTTGTGAGACGGTGCAGATGCAGGTTCATCTAGATACGCCCCGGGCGAATCTGAATGCCGGAGGTGCGAGAGGAAGAGCAGGATCTGTACCAGTAATGTCGTGAATCGAAAAACTCGTTTAAGTTAATGATTTGTAACGATATTTATGTTTGTAGCCAACCCGGTTTCGGGGGTGGGGCGTCCGGAATGCCGAACATGTTTAACTTTCGCGTTCGGCTCTCCGAAACGGATCGCGGTCTTGTTTAAGATTTCAACGGATCAAATCATCACTGACGACTCAAGAAACGCCCGCGCCGGTCGATGCTCCTTCAAGGGATCTTTTTCTTCAGGAGTTCACATGTCGTTATCTGTTGGCATACCCAATGCCGCCGGCGTCACCATCGGTGGCAAATCGGCCACTACCCTTCGCGCCTTGAGCGACGCAGCAGCTGATGCGGCCGCCCAGGCGCTGGGTACAAAGAAAAGCGATGGCACTCAGGTCAAGACGGGCCCGGTAGGTCTGGGGGAGAGCGCCGGCGCACAGGCTGAATCGCAAACCAGCGATAACACCAGCGTTGCGGTGAAGGTCTTGCTCAAGCGTCTGAAGGAGTTGCAGCAGCAATTGCGCGAGCAACAGCAGCAACTGGCGCAAACCCAGGCAGCGTCCTATCCAACCCCGGAAGCCAAGACCACCGCGGTAGCGGCCATTCAGGGGCAGGTTGCCGACACCAACGGCGCCATCCTGCAAGTGAGCGCAAGCCTGATCAAGGAGCTGGCCAAGGGTTCCGGCACGGGAACGGTGGTCAACACCACGGCATGAATTGAATGCCGTTTTTTTGCCAGGCATCTCTGAAAGCGCATTTCAGGTCGTTGACAAATACAGGCAGGGTTCGCATAGTTTGGTTAACGCAAACGTTTGCGCGGCTCCAATGATGGCTTTTCATCGCGGTGGGCCGTGAAGCTTACGCCAGCGCAAGCGTTGCTCACAATAATCATAAGATCGGAGTGAACCCATGAAGCTGCCATTCGCTGGACGTCTTCTCGCTGTCGCTATGCTGGCTGCCGCACCCGCTGCACTGCCTGTCTCTTCGGCCTTTGCTGAAACCGCTGAAAAACCGAAAGTCGCTCTGGTCATGAAATCCCTGGCCAACGAGTTCTTCCTGACCATGGAGGACGGCGCCAAGGCCTACCAGAAAGATCACTCCGGCGAATTCGACCTCATCTCCAACGGCATCAAGGATGAAACCGACACCGCGGGCCAGACGCGCATCGTCGAGCAGATGATCCTAGCCAAGGTCAATGCCTTGGTGATTGCACCGGCAGACTCCAAGGCCATGGTCCCGGTGATCAAGAAAGCCATCGATGCCGGTATCACCGTGATCAACATCGACAACCAGTTGGACCCCGCTGTCGTCAAAAGCAAAAACATCAATGTTCCGTTCGTAGGCCCGGACAACCGCAAGGGCGCACGGCTGGTGGGCGATTACCTGGCCAAACAGCTGAAGGCCGGTGACGAAGTCGGCATCATCGAAGGTGTGTCCACCACCACCAATGCCCAACAGCGGACCGCAGGTTTCAAGGATGCGATGGAGGCGGCGCAGATCAAGGTCGTGTCCCTGCAATCCGGTGACTGGGAGATCGACAAGGGCAACAAGGTCGCTGCATCGATTCTCAGCGAATATCCGCAAACCAAGGCCCTGTTGGCCGGCAACGACAGCATGGCGGTCGGTGCGGTGTCTGCGGTGCGCGCCGCGGGCAAGGCCGGCAAGGTGCAAGTGGTCGGCTACGACAACATCAATGCCATCCAGCCAATGCTCAAGGATGGCCGTGTGCTGGCCACCGCGGACCAGTTTGCGGCCAGGCAGGCGGTGTTCGGCATCGAGACTGCATTGAAGATTCTCAAGGGCGAGAAGGTCGAAGGCGGCGCCAATGGCGTGATCGAAACGCCGGTTGAACTGGTCACCAAGTAACCTTCTGGCGACGCAACGGCGCTCGTCCAGCCGGACGAGCGCATGGAGAGTTTTTATGTCAGTTTGCGCTCCGAACGCTGTCCTTTCGGTCAGCGGTATCGGCAAGACCTACGCCCAACCGGTCCTGGCCGGCATCGACCTGACGCTCATGCGCGGGGAAGTGCTGGCGTTGACCGGCGAGAACGGTGCGGGCAAAAGCACGCTTTCGAAGATTATTGGCGGGCTGGTCACGCCGACCACCGGCCAGATGCGGTTTCAGGGGCAGGACTATCGTCCGGGTAGCCGGGCTCAGGCTGAGGCGCTGGGTATCCGCATGGTCATGCAGGAGCTCAATCTGCTACCGACCCTGTCGGTGGCGGAAAACCTGTTTCTCGACAACCTGCCCAGCAAGGGCGGCTGGATCAGTCGCAAGCAGTTGCGCAAGGCCGCCATCGAGGCCATGGCGCATGTCGGGCTCGACGCCATTGACCCGGACACCCTGGTCGGCGAACTGGGTATCGGCCACCAGCAAATGGTCGAGATCGCCCGTAACCTGATTGGCGATTGTCATGTGCTGATTCTCGATGAGCCGACCGCGATGCTCACTGCCCGCGAAGTCGAAATGCTGTTCGAGCAGATTACCCGTCTGCAGGCTCGTGGCGTATCGATCATCTACATCTCCCATCGCCTTGAAGAGCTGGCGCGAGTCGCGCAACGCATTGCCGTGCTGCGCGATGGCAACCTGGTCTGCGTCGAGCCGATGGCCAACTACAACAGCGAGCAACTGGTCACGCTGATGGTCGGCCGCGAGCTCGGCGAACACATCGATATGGGGGCGCGCAAGATCGGCGCTCCGGTGTTGACGGTCAAGGGCCTGAGCCGTGCCGACAAGGTTCGCGACGTGTCGTTCGAAGTCCGTGCCGGAGAGATTTTCGGCATTTCCGGTTTGATCGGCGCGGGGCGCACCGAGTTGCTGCGTCTGATCTTCGGTGCCGATATCGCCGACAGCGGCACGATTGCCCTGGGGGCGCCGGCGCAGGTCATCAATGTGCGCTCGCCGGTGGATGCGGTCGGGCATGGCATCGCGTTGATCACTGAAGATCGCAAGGGCGAAGGCCTTTTGTTGACGCAGTCGATCGGCGCCAATATCGCCTTGGGCAACATGCCCGGCATCTCCAGAGCGGGCTTTGTCGACAACGATGGCGAAAACGCCCTGGCCCAGCGTCAGATCGATGCCATGCGCATTCGCAGCTCCGGTCCGGCACAGTTGGTGTCCGAGTTGTCCGGCGGTAATCAGCAGAAAGTCGTCATCGGCCGTTGGCTGGAGCGCGATTGCTCGGTGCTGCTGTTCGACGAGCCGACACGCGGCATCGACGTCGGCGCCAAGTTCGATATCTACAACCTGCTCGGCGAATTGACCCGCCAGGGCAAGGCGCTGGTGGTGGTCTCCAGCGACTTGCGTGAGCTGATGCTGATCTGCGACCGGATCGGCGTGCTGTCGGCCGGGCGCCTGATCGATACATTCGATCGCGACAGCTGGACCCAGGATGAGTTGCTCGCCGCTGCTTTTGCGGGCTACCAAAAACGTGATGCGCTGCTTAACGAAGCCGCGCCTAGGGATCTTCCATGAATACCGCTTCTTACGCCGGCAAACGCAGTGGCAACTTCTACGGCCTGGGCACCTATCTGGGCCTGGCGGGTGCCTTGTTGGCGATGATCGTGCTGTTCTCGGTGCTGAGCAGTCACTTTCTGTCCTACGATACCTTCAGCACCCTGGCCAACCAGATTCCGGACCTGATGGTGCTGGCGGTCGGCATGACCTTTGTGTTGATCATCGGTGGCATCGACCTGTCGGTTGGCTCGGTGCTGGCCTTGGCGGCTTCGACCGTGAGCGTGGCGATTCTCGGCTGGGGCTGGGGCGTGCTGCCGGCGGCGCTGCTGGGCATGGCCGTCGCGGCGCTCGCCGGTACCGTCACCGGCTCGATCACGGTGGCGTGGCGGATTCCGTCGTTCATCGTGTCCCTGGGCGTGCTGGAAATGGCCCGTGGGGTGGCGTACCAGATGACCGGTTCGCGTACGGCCTACATTGGCGATGCGTTCGCCTGGTTGTCCAATCCGATCGCCTTTGGCATTTCACCGTCGTTCATCATTGCCTTGCTGATCATTTTCATTGCCCAGGCCGTGTTGACCCGCACGGTGTTCGGTCGTTACCTGATCGGTATCGGCACCAACGAAGAGGCCGTGCGGCTGGCGGGGATCAATCCGAAGCCTTACAAAATTCTGGTCTTCAGCCTGATGGGGTTGCTGGCTGGCATTGCCGCGTTGTTCCAGATTTCCCGCCTGGAGGCCGCCGACCCGAATGCCGGCTCCGGCCTTGAGCTGCAGGTGATCGCCGCGGTGGTGATCGGCGGCACCAGCCTGATGGGCGGTCGCGGTTCGGTGATCAGCACGTTTTTTGGCGTCCTGATCATTTCCGTGCTGGCCGCGGGGCTGGCGCAGATCGGGGCAACCGAGCCGACCAAGCGCATCATTACCGGCGCGGTGATCGTGGTGGCGGTGGTGCTGGACACTTATCGCAGTCAGCGCGCAAGCCGGCGGACCTGAGTCATGGCGACTATCAAAGATGTGGCAGCCCTTGCCGGCATTTCCTACACCACGGTTTCCCATGTGGTGAACAAGACCCGCCCGGTCAGTGAAGAAGTCCGGATCAAAGTCGAAGCGGCCATCCAGACCCTCGACTACGTTCCCAGCGCGGTGGCCCGTTCGCTCAAGGCCAAGACCACGGCGACCATCGGCCTGCTTGTCCCCAACAGCCTCAACCCGTATTTCGCCGAACTGGCCCGGGGTATCGAGGATTACTGTGAGCGAAACGGTTACTGCGTCATCCTGTGCAACTCCGACGACAATCCGGACAAGCAGCGCAGCTACCTGCGTGTGCTGCTGGAAAAACGCATCGACGGCCTGATTGTCGCCTCGGCCGGTGGTGACAGTGGCCTGGTACAAGGGCTCAAAGGCGTCCGCACACCCATGGTGATCGTCGACCGCGGACTGGACGGTATCGATGCGGACCTGGTGCGCATCGACCATGAATACGGTGCGTATCTGGCGACCCGGCACCTGTTGGAGTTGGGGCACCGGGACATCGCCACGATCAGCGGGCCGGAAAACACCAGTGTGGCGCAGATGCGGCTGGCGGGTTATCGCCGGGCCTTGAAAGAGGCGGGCGTCGAAGTCTCTCCCGAGCGCATGCTGGAAAGCGACTTCACCAGCACCGGCGGTTACAGCGCCGCCGCGATTCTGCTGGAGAGCAATCCGCCTAGTGCCATTTTTGCGGCCAACGACATGATCGGCATCGGCGTGCTGCGGGCGGCCGCCGAGCGCAATATTCGCGTACCGAGCGAGTTGTCGGTGATCGGCTTCGACGATATCCAGATGAGTCGGTATGTCTATCCGTCGTTGACCACGGTCGGGCAATCGATCCTGCAACTCGGCGAAATGGCCGCCGAAGTGCTTTTACGGCGAATCGCCACGCCGGACCTGGCGACCGATCAGCGGATCGTGACGCCGAGTATCGTCATCCGTGAATCGACGGCGCCGCTGGCCGGCGTGTTTGACCACTTCCGTTGAAAATAGAAAGCCGTTGAAAGCAGAAAGCCGCTGAATCCACAGCGCCGCCGAAACAGACTCGATGAGTAGCAATGTATGCCAGCAAAAGTAGTGGTAATAGGCAGTTTGAACATGGACCTGGTGACCCGGGCACCACGCTTGCCCAAGGGCGGCGAAACGCTGATAGGTCAGTCGTTTACCACCGTCTCCGGCGGCAAGGGCGCCAATCAGGCCGTGGCTGCGGCGCGGCTGGGAGCTCGGGTGTCGATGATCGGCTGCGTGGGCAATGACGCTTATGGTGAGGCGCTGCGCGGGGCGTTGTTGGCCGAGCAGATCGATTGCCAGGCGGTGAGCACCGTTGATGGCTCCAGCGGCGTGGCATTGATTGTGGTCGACGACAGCAGTCAGAACACCATCGTGATCGTCCCCGGCGCCAACGGTGAATTGACCGCTGAAGCCATCGACCGTTTTGATTCGGTGATACAGGCGGCGGACGTGCTCATCTGTCAGCTGGAAGTGCCCGATGCTTCTGTTGGCCATGCGCTCAAGCGCGGCCGCGAGCTGGGCAAGACGGTCATCCTCAACCCGGCACCGGTCAGCCGCCCGTTACCACCGGACTGGTACGCGTCCATCGATTACCTGATTCCCAACGAAAGCGAAGCATCGGCCCTGAGCGGTCTGTCGGTGGACTCCCTGGACACCGCACAAGCCGCGGCGACCCGCCTGATTGCCCTGGGCGCCGGCAAGGTGATCATCACCCTCGGCGCGCAAGGTTCGCTGTTTGCCGATGGCCAAGGCTTCGAGCATTTCCCCGCGCCCGTGGTGAAGGCTGTCGATACCACGGCGGCCGGCGATACGTTTGTCGGCGGTTTCGCCGCGGCACTGGCCGCGGGTCAAGATGAGGCGCAGGCGATTCGCTTCGGGCAGGTGGCTGCGGCGCTGTCAGTCACACGTGCTGGCGCACAACCTTCGATTCCCGCCTTGAGCGATGTACAGGCGTTTAAAGCCCCATGAAAAAGACCCCTCTGCTCAACATTGCGCTGTCGCGGCTGATCGCTTCATTGGGACATGGCGACATGGTCGTCATCGGAGATGCGGGGCTGCCGGTTCCTCCGGGCGTTGAATTGATCGACTTGGCCCTGACCCATGGCATTCCGGATTTTGTCAGCACCTTGAAGATCGTGCTCAGTGAGATGCAGGTTGAAAGCCATGTGCTGGCTCAGGAAATCTTCGATAAAAAGCCGTCGGCCCTGGTCGCGCTGGAAGAGCTGGACAGCGAAGGTGCGTTGGGGCGGCGCGAGGTGCTCACCCATGAACAATTCAAGGTCCTGAGCCGACAAGCCAGGGCGATTGTTCGTACAGGCGAATGCCAGCCGTACTGCAACATTGTGCTGGTCGCCGGCGTTACGTTTTGACGGGCTGTCCGCGTTTTTGATGTCCCATGCACAAGGAGTGCGCCATGTATCGCTATGCTCAGAAACTGCATCCACTGCTCCGGAGCCTGCTGCTTTTGTCCCTGATGACCGTAACCAACGCCCACGCGGCACCAAAGATTGATCTGATCATCGACACCGATCCGGGGGCTGACGACGTTGTTGCCCTGTTGTTCGCCCTGGCGTCGCCAGACGAACTGAACGTTCGGGCATTGACCACCGTTGCCGGCAACGTTCGCCTTGACAAGACCTCGCGCAATGCGCGACTGGCCCGGGAGTGGGCGGGGCGCGAAGAGGTGCCGGTCTATGCGGGGGCGTCGAGGCCCCTGATGCGCACACCCATTTACGCCGAGGACATTCATGGCAAGGAAGGGTTGTCGGGCATTGCCGTGCATGAGCCCAGGAAAGGTCTGGACAAGGGCAGCGCTATCACTTATCTGATCGACACCCTGAAATCTGCCGAGCCCCACAGTATTACCATCGCCATGCTGGGCCCGCAGACCAACCTGGCCCTGGCGCTCATCCAGGAGCCGGGCATCGTCCGGGGGATCAAGGAAGTGGTGGTCATGGGCGGAGCGCATTTCAACGGCGGCAATATCACGCCGGTGGCCGAGTTCAACCTGTTCGCCGACCCGCAAGCAGCCGAAGTGGTGCTCAAGAGTGGCGTGAAGCTGACCTACCTGCCGCTGGATGTGACCCACAAGATCCTTACCAGCGAAGCGCGCCTGCAACAGATTGCCGCGCTGAATAACAATGCCAGCCGATTGGTGGGCGATATTCTCAATGAGTACATCAAAGGCGACATGGAGCACTACGGCATTCCAGGCGGCCCGGTGCATGACGCCACGGTTGTCGCTTACCTGCTCAAGCCGCAATTATTCAGCGGTCGTTCGGTCAACGTGGTGGTCGACAGCCGCGAAGGACCGACCTTTGGACAAACCATCGTCGACTGGTATGACGGCTTGAACGCGCCAAAGAACGCTTTCTGGGTAGAAGGCGGCGACGCACAGGGCTTCTTCGATCTGCTGACCGAGCGTCTGGCCCGTCTGAAGTAAGCATCATCTCCCGCAGGTGCTTGCCTGCGGGCTTCACTCCCTCGCGCTAACCGCTTCGGTCTTTTGGTCCGATAGGTGTTTCTCGAAAATCTGCTCGATGAACGATTGGGCGGCTTCGGTTCCAAGGTCCCTGACCAGAAGGTCGATACCGATAATGGCGAGCTCTTCCGTGCTGCTTGGGCTGTAGGAGCTGTGGCCGTCTTGCCACTTGGCCTTGATGTCGGCGTCGATGCTTACGGTGGTCATGATGGCGCTCGTGAGGTCGGGGAAGTCTGAGTGCCGAGTTAACCATTTTGCGGGGCTTTTGACACGTCGACTTAGGCATGAAAGGAGGGCTGTGCGACACTTGGTCTCTGACGAATATTCAAGGAACGCGCTGTGCAGATCGATTTGAACTCCCCGGATGGCCTGACCCTCGAGGCGGTGCGTCGGTTGCTGGCCGGCGCCAGTGACGATGAGCACACCCAGTTGCGGGTCACCAAAGGCGGCATTGCCTACATCTCCTCGGGTGTCGTGGGCGGTACCGATATCGACGGGTTGTTGTTCCGGCTCGAAACCTGGGCCAAGGGCTCCGGTTATGTCGGGCGGGTCGCGGCCAGCGATGAAGTCTGGGTCATGCAAATCTTCAATGCCTTGAAAGAGAACTGGCCCAATCCGCCTTACGACTATATCGACGTCTATTGAGCGTCGTTCATATTCAGTCACGATTCAGTGATTAAGGGCAGGGCGACGCTCAGGCAGAATCGCGGCTCGTCCGGATCATGGGCAGGGTGCTGCCTGTGAAACCAAACGCCAGTCTGGTTGTCGCACGATCTCAGCTTAATCATTGAAAAAGGAGGCTTCATGCCTTGGAAGCGCGCGTCATTGGGTACTTTGTTGGCCGTTGCCACGCTGGCCGGTTGCAGCACTCCCTCTACGGAGTCGGCAACAACGGATGTTGCGACGACTGACACGGGTCACAGTCGCTGTGAGGCAAAGGCTGCCGAATTCACCATCGGCAAACAGGCGTCGCCGCAACTGCTCGAGCAGGCACGTACCCGCGCAGGGGCGCAAAGCGCAAGGTTCCTGCTGCCAACCGATATGGTGACGCTGGAATACCGCTCCGATCGCCTGAACCTGAACACCGATGCCGGCCGGGTAGTGACCCGCGTCAACTGCGGCTGATCGCCCGGCTTTTGTTTCACCCATAAAAAACCCCGTCACATGGACGGGGTTTTTTTAGTGCGCCTGGAAATTACTCTGGGCGAACTTGAGCAGCTTGCATACCCTTTTGGCCTTTCTCAGCCACGAAGGAAACAGTCTGGCCTTCTTTCAGGCTTTTGAAACCGTCGCTTTCGATAGCTTTGAAGTGTACGAACAGGTCGTCACCGCCACCTTGAGGAGTGATGAAGCCGAAGCCTTTTTCATCGTTGAACCATTTAACGGTGCCGGTTTGGCGATTAGACATGGTGTATCTCCAAGAAACATATATTTTCAGTAGTACTGTGCTGCTCAGGCCAACTGGGCACACCCGGGTATCATAGTCGAAATGTTCGCTTTGGGAGCCCCCCGGGCGAGCTGTTTGCCTTGCTGTTGAGCGGTCTTTGGTGCTTCTTATCGCTGGAAGCCCCGTTTTAAAAGGCTTTCAGCCGAAAGAAAAGACGAAAAAAAAGCTGTAAAACCTTCAAAAAATGTCAGGCAAAGCGACATTCGGCCTGTTTTTCGGTCATTGCAGGTGAAAAAATCAATGGGAGAAGCTTATTTCTTCGCCCCGGCATCCACCCTGCAAGTGGCGATTTTCTGCATCGCCTTATTTCCCAGTTCTTGACTTGCCGTGCCGTCCATCAATGCCTGAAGGTCTTTGGCAGGATAGGATTTGAGCTGATCGGCGCCGCAACCACAGACGGCTTTTGCCTTCGCATCACCGATCTTTTGTGCCGCTGCAGGGACGCATTGCGCCATGTATTTCTCGCGCTCACCCTTTGGCCAATCGGCATGGGCGGCCAGTGGCAGCAGCAGAACGATGGGTGCGAATACGGCGAACAAACGGTTCAGACGCATGCTGGGATGCTCCTTGTGGGTCAATGACGTGTTATCTGAGGGGCGAAGCAGTGTTCAAGTTCAGCACTCTGGCATAAAAATGCCCGATTTGCCCCCGCACGGAGTCTGCGTGCATCGACGACCGTTCATCTGTGCTAGCATGCCTCGCTCGGGCGTTTGCAGGCTCCGACGGACCTTCAGTCCCGGTGGCGGCAGATGCACGATTAACCCTGATTTGAATCCCAGTCACTCTGGTTCGGTTTTCCGGTTGGCCGCAAGGCTCCTGCCGCTGTAAGGCAGGCGTTCGTCATTGAATGGCCTGGACCGGATCTTGTACTGGCTCATCCCAACCCACGTGACCTTTGGTAGGGGTCACCACTAGGAGAGGAGGCGCCATGCCAACTATTACTCTTCCCGACGGCAGTCAACGTTCATTCGATCACCCGGTTTCCGTAGCCGAGGTCGCCGCATCCATCGGTGCAGGCCTGGCCAAGGCCACCGTTGCCGGCAAGGTCGATGGCAAGCTGGTCGACGCCAGTGACATCATCGACAGCGACGCGTCGCTGCAAATCATCACGCCAAAGGATGAAGAGGGGCTGGAGATCATTCGCCACTCTTGCGCCCACCTGGTTGGCCACGCGGTCAAGCAGTTGTACCCGACCGCCAGGATGGTCATCGGTCCGGTCATCGATGAAGGTTTCTATTACGACATCGCCTTCGAACGTCCTTTCACCCCGGACGACCTGGCCGCCATCGAACAGCGCATGCAGCAGCTGATCGAGAAAGATTACGACGTGATCAAGAAAGTCACTCCGCGCGCCGAAGTGATCGAAGTGTTCAAGGCCCGTGGCGAAGACTACAAGTTGCGCCTGGTCGAAGACATGCCGAACGAGCAGGCCATGGGCCTGTACTATCACGAAGAATACGTCGACATGTGCCGCGGTCCGCACGTGCCGAACACGCGTTTCCTGAAATCCTTCAAGCTGACCAAGCTGTCCGGCGCCTACTGGCGCGGTGATGCCAAGAACGAGCAGTTGCAGCGCGTCTACGGCACCGCATGGGCGGACAAGAAGCAGCTGGCGGCTTACATCCAGCGCATCGAAGAAGCTGAAAAGCGCGACCACCGCAAGATCGGCAAGCGCCTGGGCCTGTTCCACACCCAGGAAGAAGCGCCGGGCATGGTGTTCTGGCACCCGAACGGCTGGACTTTGTACCAGGTGCTCGAGCAGTACATGCGCAAGGTTCAGCGTGACAACGGCTACCTGGAGATCAAAACGCCGCAAGTCGTTGACCGCAGCCTGTGGGAGAAATCCGGGCACTGGGCCAACTACGCCGACAACATGTTCACTACCCAGTCGGAAAACCGCGACTACGCGATCAAGCCAATGAACTGCCCTTGCCACGTGCAGGTGTTCAACCAGGGTCTGAAAAGCTACCGCGAGTTGCCGATGCGCCTGGCCGAATTCGGTGCATGCCACCGTAACGAGCCATCGGGCGCCTTGCACGGCATCATGCGCGTGCGTGCGTTCACTCAGGACGACGCCCACATCTTCTGCACCGAAGAGCAGATGCAGGCCGAGTCCGCCGCGTTCATCAAGCTGACCATGGACGTCTACGCCGATTTCGGCTTTAAAGATGTCGAGATGAAGCTGTCCACTCGTCCGGAAAAACGCGTCGGTTCCGACGAGCTTTGGGATCGCGCCGAAGCTGCACTGGCCGCAGCCCTTGATAGCGCGGGCCTGCCGTACGATCTGCAACCGGGCGAGGGTGCGTTCTACGGTCCGAAGATCGAATTCTCGCTGAAAGATTGCCTCGGTCGCGTCTGGCAATGTGGTACCCTGCAGCTCGATTTTAACCTGCCTGTCCGTCTGGGAGCCGAATACGTCTCCGAAGACAACAGCCGCAAGCACCCGGTCATGTTGCACCGGGCGATCCTGGGGTCCTTCGAACGTTTCGTCGGAATCCTGATCGAGCACTACGAGGGCGCGTTCCCCGCGTGGCTGGCTCCGACCCAGGCAGTGGTGATGAATATCACTGATAAACAGGCTGATTTTGCCGCCGAAGTGGAAAAAACTCTCAACGAAAGCGGGTTTCGTGCCAAGTCTGACTTGAGAAATGAAAAGATCGGCTTTAAAATCCGCGAGCATACGTTGCTCAAGGTTCCTTATCTCCTGGTTATCGGAGATCGGGAAGTCGAGATGCAGACTGTCGCTGTGCGTACTCGTGAAGGTGCTGACCTGGGCTCGATGCCCGTCGCCCAGTTCGCTGAGTTCCTCGCGCAAGCGGTTTCCCGGCGTGGTCGCCCAGATTCGGAGTAATTATTATTAAGCGTGAAATGAGACAAGATAAACGAGCTGCACCGAAAGCCCCGATCAACGAGAATATCTCGGCACGCGAGGTTCGGTTAATTGGAGCTGAAGGTGAACAGCTCGGGATTGTGTCAATTGAAGACGCGCTTCTTAAGGCTGAAGAGGCCAAGCTGGATCTGGTGGAGATTTCCGCCGATGCAGTACCACCTGTTTGCAAACTGATGGACTACGGCAAATCGATCTTCGAAAAGAAGAAGCAGATTGCTGCGGCCAAGAAAAACCAGAAGCAGATCCAGGTTAAAGAAATCAAGTTTCGTCCAGGGACGGAGGAAGGGGATTACCAGGTAAAACTGCGCAACCTGGTACGTTTCCTGAGTGATGGGGACAGGGCCAAGGTATCCTTGCGATTCCGCGGCCGTGAGATGGCCCACCAGGAGCTGGGGATGGAACTCCTCAAGCGAGTTGAAGGTGACTTGCTCGAGTACGGTTCGGTCGAACAGCATCCTAAGATGGAAGGACGCCAGCTGATCATGGTCATCGCCCCGAAAAAGAAGAAGTAATCAACAGGGCACGGCAGGCCTTCTGATTATGTTTATCAACTGAATGCGGAGTATCCGAACATGCCAAAAATGAAGACCAAAAGTGGTGCTGCTAAGCGGTTTCTGAAAACTGCTAACGGTATCAAGCACAAGCACGCTTTCAAGAGCCACATCCTGACCAAAATGTCGACCAAGCGTAAGCGTCAACTGCGCGGTAGCAGCTTGCTGCATCCGTCTGACGTGGCAAAAGTCGAGCGCATGCTGCGCCTTCGTTAATTTTAGTCAAGAATAGAGGAAGTAACTCATGGCTCGTGTAAAGCGTGGCGTCATTGCCCGTAAGCGTCACAAAAAAATTCTGAAACTTGCTAAAGGCTACTACGGCGCACGCTCCCGCGTATTCCGTGTTGCCAAGCAAGCGGTAATCAAGGCAGGCCAATACGCCTACCGTGACCGTCGTCAGAAAAAACGTCAGTTCCGCGCTCTGTGGATCGCTCGTATCAACGCTGGTGCTCGTATCAACGGTCTGTCCTACAGCCGTTTCATCGCCGGCCTGAAAAAAGCGTCCATCGAGATCGACCGTAAGGTTCTGGCTGATCTGGCAGTGAACGAAAAAGCGGCGTTTGCTGCGATTGTCGAGAAAGCTAAAGCCACCTTGGCTTAAGTACCCCCGACAGTCACCCGGCCTCGCATCTGTGGGGCCAGGTGTTAAACGTCATAAATAGGGGAAGAGCCTTCAAGCTCTTCCCCTATTTTGTATCTGGAGTCTGTACATGGAAAACCTGGATGCGCTCGTCTCTCAAGCACTAGAGGCTGTGCAAAGCGCTGAAGATATCAATGCCCTGGAGCAAATCCGGGTTCACTACCTTGGCAAGAAGGGTGAATTGACTCAGGTGATGAAGACCCTGGGGAATTTGCCGGCAGAAGAGCGTCCGCAGGTCGGTGCGCTGATCAACGTTGCCAAGGAGCGTGTCACAGAGGTCCTTAATGCGCGCAAGGCATTGTTTGAAGAAGCCGATCTGGCTGCCAAACTCTCCGCCGAGTCCATTGACGTGACCCTGCCTGGCCGTGGTCAGACCTCCGGTGGTCTGCATCCGGTTACCCGCACTCTGGAACGCGTCGAACAGTTCTTCACCCGTATTGGCTACGGCATCGCCGAAGGCCCTGAGGTCGAAGACGACTATCACAACTTCGAAGCGCTCAACATCCCAGGCCACCACCCGGCCCGGTCGATGCATGACACCTTCTATTTCAATGCGAACATGCTGTTGCGCACCCATACCTCGCCGGTACAGGTCCGCACCATGGAGTCGAAACAGCCGCCGATCCGCATCGTCTGCCCCGGCCGTGTATACCGCAGCGACTCCGATATTACCCACTCGCCGATGTTCCACCAGGTCGAAGGCCTGCTGATCGATCGCGACATCAATTTCGCCGACCTCAAAGGCACCATCGAAGAATTCCTGCGGGTGTTCTTCGAAAAGGAACTGGCGGTGCGTTTCCGTCCTTCTTACTTCCCGTTTACCGAGCCATCCGCTGAAGTCGACATGGAATGCGTGATGTGCAGCGGTAAAGGCTGCCGCGTCTGCAAGCAGACCGGCTGGCTGGAAGTGATGGGCTGCGGCATGGTTCACCCGAACGTGCTGCGCATGTCCGGGATCGACCCGGAAGAGTTCTCGGGCTTTGCCTTCGGCATGGGCGTAGAGCGTCTGGCCATGCTGCGTTACGGCGTGAACGACTTGCGTCTGTTCTTCGACAACGACTTGCGGTTCCTCGCGCAATTTCGCTAGTCGTAACGAATTCTTAGGAGAGCAGGATGAAATTCAGTGAACAATGGCTGCGTGGCTGGGTTAGCCCGCAGGTAAGTCGCGATGAGCTGGTTGCTCGTCTGTCGATGGCCGGTCTTGAGGTCGATAGCGTTACGCCGGCCGCCGGTGTTTTCAGTGGCGTGGTCGTTGGCGAGGTGCTCAGCACCGAGCAGCACCCGGACGCCGACAAGCTGCGCGTGTGCCAGGTCAGCAACGGTTCGGAAACCTTCCAGGTTGTTTGCGGTGCGCCAAACGTGCGCCCGGGCCTGAAGATTCCTTTCGCCATGATCGGCGCCGAGCTGCCAGGCGACTTCAAGATCAAGAAGGCCAAGCTGCGTGGCGTTGAGTCCAACGGCATGCTGTGCTCGCAATCCGAGCTGCAGATCGGTGAAGGCAATGACGGTCTGATGGAACTGCCGGCCGATGCGCCGGTAGGTAAGGATTTTCGTGTTTATCTGGACCTGGAAGATGCCAGCATCGAGGTCGACCTGACCCCGAACCGTGGTGACTGCCTGTCCCTGGCCGGTCTGGCCCGTGAAGTCGGTGCACTGTACGCCGCTCCTGTGGTCCGTCCGGTGGTGGCTTCGGTTCCTGCCGCCCACGACGAAGTGCGTTCGGTAGAAGTACTGGCGCCCGCCGCGTGCCCGCGCTACCTCGGTCGTGTGATTCGTAACGTCGACCTGTCCAGGCCTACGCCGCTGTGGATGGTTGAGCGCCTGCGTCGTGCAGATGTGCGCAGCATCGATGCTGCCGTCGACATCACCAACTACGTGATGCTGGAGCTGGGTCAGCCGCTGCACGCTTTCGATCTCGCCGAAATCAACGGTGGCATCCGTGTGCGCATGGCCGAAGACGGCGAGAAGCTGGTGCTGCTCGACGGTCAGGAAGTCAGCCTGCGTAGCGATACGCTGGTGATTGCCGACCACTCCCGCGCACTGGCCATCGCCGGCGTCATGGGTGGCGAGCACAGCGGTGTTAGCGCGACCACCCGTGATGTGTTCCTGGAAAGTGCCTTCTTCGATCAGATCGCCGTAGCAGGCAAGGCCCGTTCCTATGGCCTGCATACCGATGCGTCCCATCGCTATGAGCGTGGCGTGGACTGGCAACTGGCCCGCGAAGCCATGGAGCGCGCGACTGGCTTGCTGCTGGAAATCACCGGTGGTGAAGCGGGTCCGATCATCGAGACCGTCAGCGAACAGCACCTGCCGAAAATTGCTCCGATCACCCTGCGTGCCCAGCGCATTACCCAGATGCTGGGTATGGAAATGGATTCGGCCGAAGTGGAGCGTCTGCTCAATGCCTTGGGCCTGACCATTGCTGCCGACGGGGCAGGGCAGTGGCGTGTGGACGTGCCAAGCCATCGCTTCGACATCAGCCTGGAAGTCGACCTGATCGAAGAGCTGGCACGCCTGTACGGCTACAACCGTTTGCCGGTTCGTTATCCGCAAGCGCGTCTGGCGCCGCAAGCCAAGGCAGAGGCGCGTAGCGACCTGCCTGAACTGCGTCGCCTGCTGGTTGCCCGTGGTTATCAGGAAGCAATTACCTACAGCTTCATCGATCCGAAACAGTTCGAACTGTTTAATCCGGGTGTGGAGCCGTTGTTGCTGGCCAATCCGATTTCCAATGACATGGCTGCCATGCGTTCGTCGCTGTGGCCGGGTCTGGTCAAGGCGCTTCAGCACAACCTGAACCGTCAGCAGGATCGCGTGCGCCTGTTCGAAAGCGGCCTGCGTTTCGTGGGTCAGCTTGAAGGTCTGAAGCAAGAGCCGATGTTGGCGGGTGTTGTTTGCGGCAGTCGCCTGCCGGAAGGCTGGGCGCAGGGGCGCGATACCGTCGACTTCTTCGACGTCAAGGCTGACGTGGAAGCGGTGCTGGGCTTCGCCGGTGCCCTGGATGCGTTCACTTTCGTGCCGGGCAAGCACCCAGCGCTGCACCCGGGTCAAACCGCGCGCATCGAGCGTGACGGTCGTCTGGTCGGCTTCATTGGCGCGATCCACCCTGAATTGTCGAAAACCCTCGGTCTCGACCGTCCGGTCTTCGTCTTCGAGCTGGTTCTGGCGGAAGTGGCGTCGGGCAAAATGCCAAAATTCCACGAGTTATCGCGCTTTCCTGAAGTGCGTCGTGACCTTGCACTGATTGCGCATAAAGACGTTGCAGCCACGGCTGTACTGGACGTAATCCGTGAAAATGCAGGCGAATGGCTGACAGACCTCAGGCTATTTGACGTGTATCAGGGTAAAGGCATTGATCCTGATAGAAAAAGCCTCGCAGTCGGCTTGACCTGGCAGCATCCATCGCGCACTCTTAATGACGATGAGGTGAATACCGCAACGCAAAACATCCTCACCTCGCTCGAACAAAGGTTGAACGCCACGTTAAGGAAGTGACGTATGGGGGCTCTGACGAAAGCTGAGATGGCGGAACGTCTGTATGAGGAGCTGGGCCTGAATAAACGGGAGGCCAAGGAATTGGTCGAACTGTTTTTTGAAGAAATCAGGCACGCTCTCGAAGACAACGAACAAGTCAAATTGTCCGGTTTCGGCAATTTCGACCTTCGGGACAAACGCCAGCGGCCTGGCCGCAATCCGAAAACGGGGGAAGAAATCCCGATCACGGCTCGCCGTGTGGTCACCTTTCGTCCAGGGCAGAAGTTGAAGGCCCGAGTTGAGGCTTATGCTGGAACCAAGTCATAACGACGAGCTCCCCGTCATCCCGGGCAAACGCTACTTCACCATTGGTGAAGTCAGCGAGCTGTGTGCGGTAAAACCGCACGTGCTGCGCTACTGGGAGCAGGAGTTTCCTCAACTCAACCCTGTCAAACGCCGCGGAAACCGCCGGTATTATCAGCGCCAGGACGTGCTGATGATCCGGCAGATCCGCGCGCTTCTTTACGATCAGGGGTTCACCATCGGCGGCGCACGCTTGCGTTTGTCTGGCGATGAAGCCAAAGACGACACCACCCAATACAAACAAATGATCCGCCAGATGATCGCCGAGCTCGAAGATGTTCTGGTGGTACTCAAGAAATAAATTCTCGCTTTTAAATACTTCCAGTTTTCAAAAGCTTGCGATATATTCTTGAGCGTTCCTCGAGGTGAGGAACAGGTTTCACGCCTAGTCGGGGCGTAGCGCAGTCCGGTAGCGCACTAGCATGGGGTGCTAGGGGTCGAGTGTTCGAATCACTCCGTCCCGACCATATTTTTCAATGACTTAGGCCAATGTTCACAGCATTGGCCTTTTTCATGTGCGTGACTTTTGCGTGACTTCTCTATTTTTCACGCCTGTTTCCTCTTCAAGATCGTCAGCACCGGCCCCCGCGAGTCAGTTGCTGATACCATATTTGCAGCCTCAATCAGATGCCCGAGCTCAGCGCCCGAGTAGTGACTGGTGATGCTGCCGTTCTTGTGTCCCAGCAAGGCCTTTCGATCTTCCCGTATGCTTCAAGTCGTGCACCCTTATGGATGCGTATCCAGGGTGAGCGGGGCGAAGGTTTTCCTCCTGCCAGAGTTTCGCCGCTCTCACCCGCGCTTTCTTCCAGGCTGAGTCATTCATCCGGTGCATCGCGTTGCCGTTGAAAGGGAATACCCAGTCCTTGCTCTGGCCGCGCTGCTTGTCGATGATCGATTTCGCCACGCTGTTCAGCACGACCAGTCGCTCATCACCGTTTTTCACCCCGGACCGTTCGTGTCTCCCGCCAAAATCAGCCGGTATCAGAAAAACACTGGTCCCGAGCTCCGGGACCGAGATTTCCCAATCCCACCTCAATTTGCAGACCTCCTGCTCGCGGCAACCCGTGTCCACCTTGAACAGGGCCATCGTTTGCAGGTGCGCCGGCAACTCCCCGAAAAGGATCGATTGCTCTTCCCATGTCATGGGGTAGGGCTCGCGAACCTTCTTCTTCAGATCCAGCTTGGCCAGCATCGGCACCGAATCAAGCCAGGGCCGTCGCTCTTCGTCCCGCCATTTCCTCGCACAAAGCGAAAGAACCCGTATCACCCGCTCGATCGAGATGTTGATCGTCCGAGGTGCCACCGGCTTCAACTGCTTCCCGCATGGCAACACCATTCCCTTCAAACGATCCTTCACAAACGGCTCAAGCGCCTAGTCATCGATGTGCGTCAGCGGCAGATCCTTGAGATAAGGGTTGAGCTGCTTCAGGTGGTGCGCCGTCAACTTGATAGAGGGCTGGTCCTTGCTCTCTATCAGGAACCTTGTCGCCGCTTCCTCCCAGGTTCGGGTGCGGCGTACGCCGTATACTTTCTGCTGTCGAAGTTGCTCCAGCCGGTGAATCAGGTACTGCTCGGCTTCTTGCCGGTCACCAGTTCCAGTGCTCTCTCGAAGGCGCTCGCCTCGGAACACTTTGTCGATTTGCCAGACTCCACCTTTCTGGTAGAGGCCAGAGATCGCTTTTCTCGCCATGGTTTACCTCCTTTGGCTCCACCCTGGCGCTCGCTGCGAGGGCGATTGTTGTCCTGATTCACGGTCTTTTCAATCGACTTACTCTCGATGTAGGCGTCTGCCCACTCATCCAGCTCGATGCGATCAAACGCCACGCCCTGTTTCCCGATAGGGAATTCACGTACGTTCGGCCTGACCGTTTTGTTGAATTCATCCCGGCACATGCCGAGATAACCTGGCGCATCCATGAACCGAATGAACCTCGGTGGGATGCTGCTGGCCTTGGCCGCTGTAGCGTTTGCCATGGGAAATGCTCCATGCCGCGTGTGGCGGCAGAAGGTGGTTATTCGGATTTGGCGGGAAACCACTCGGTGTCGTATTCGAGCTGGGTCACACGCCGAGGGTTGACTGATGGGATGGACTCTTTGAAATCATGGACTGAGCCCGGGCCGCCCTTGAAATCCTTCGCTTCCTCGAGAAACGTCTGTTTGTAAATCCGCAACAGATGATCAGCTGCCTTTTCGTAATCTCCCTCTCGATACCAGGTAATGACGGCAATTCCGTTATCCACGCACCAGACGGTTCGTCTCGGCTGCTCCTCGGCGGATCTGATTTTCTCGTCCATCTGCTGGCGTGCGTAACGAAGCTGATCGAGAGTTAGCTGCGCAACCCAATCATCAGTGCCGATCCGCTGAACGTGGCCGTATTCGCACATAATTTCAGGCATGCATGAATTCCTCGCCCGCGTTCACCGGCAGGCTTTGTGGTTTAATGAGATAAGTTCTTAAAGGAGTTGTTGCTATGGAAAAGGCGTTTCGAAATTCGTTGTTCTTAACCGGGTTGCCGCTGGCGATCTGCGGTATTGCTATCTCCGCGCCCGGTCTTTGGATTCCTGGGTTGGTACTGATGATTGCGGGCTGGGTGAAGGGAAGTAAGCGAGCCTGAAGTCATCGTCGCGGGCCCTTGTAGATGAGCAAGAGCATATAGAACGGGGCGGCTATTGGGATGATCATGCGGCCACCTTCGGCGTGTAAGTCAGCGTGCCGTTGAGGATGGCTTCCTTGATGGCCTCGAATTCCCAGGCGTAATACTGAGATTCGACGTAGACGCGCATCTCGCCGTAGTCGTGTTTTTTCCGGCGGATGAATGCCTCGGCGGCGTCCTTTGTGAAGTGGCTGTTCACGATCTCCCAGCGCTTGTTCCATCCGGTGACGGTGTGATCATCGAGTTCGCCGAGCAGCTCCCACTAATCATCGGTGGCGAGTTCCAGGAAGTCGCAATAGTTGTCTTCTTGGACCCTGGCGTTCAACTCAGCCTGGTCTTCTTCGTCGCAATCCTCCCAGTAATCTTCAGGGTTGAACCACGAGCAGTCCTCGCGACACACGACCAAGCCTTCCGCATAGTCCGGCTCGAAGCTGTAATCGATTCGCTTGGTCTGTACGGTGAAAAGCGCGGCCGCTATGTGGTGCCATTTAACGCCGGCACCGTTGCAGTCATGGCGAAGGCGTTCTACGAATTCAGCCCAGGATGCTGGATTGAGCTCGGCACCGGTCGCCAGGCTGGGAAGCGGTTCGGCCGGTTTGTTTTCTGTGGGCATGGAGAAGCCTCGGCGGTATATTTGGCGCTTTGTCCTCTGTCAGGTGAGGGAGAACATGACAAATGCGTCAACGATTAGGGTTTATCATTTTTGCAATCAAGAATATGGCTTGCAAAACATAGAGAGATCAAGGCTGAAAGTTGCAACGGTTATGGATTTAAATGATCCGTTTGAAATGATGTGTTACTCCTCCCCTGAGGAAGGTATGAGGAAAGCCATTTCTTATTTCAAAAGACGTGTGGCTGAACTGTATGGGATGTTATGTTTTAGTAAAACCTATGTTAGTCCCGTTCAATGGGGGCATTATGGAGACAGGCATAAGGGATTATGCTTGGCATTCGATGTAAGCACCGAGAATCTACACACGGTCGAGTATCGACGCGGTCGTATGCAGTTTGCTCCCGAAACTTTCATCAAAAAGTCAAAAGATGAACGTTTTGAAATTATGTTAAGGCAACTGCGTATAAAGCACTCTGAATGGTCGTATGAGAAGGAAGTTCGCCAAATTTTTCTGTTGTCTGGAGCGGAAAAAGGTGGCGAACTTTATTTCAAGCCATTTTCGGAGATCGGTAAGTTGCGCCAGGTGATACTGGGTTGTAATTCTTCGGTGTCTAAGGAGCAACTAAAGCGTTCGTTGGGAGAGCGCTTCGGTGAAGTTGAGTGTTTTAAGGTGAGAACAGCATTTAAAAACTACAAAATCGTTAGAAATCTGGACGATAGTCTTTGGCAGTAATGGGAGGCTGAGCAGAGCTAAAGTTCCGCCTTATGGGTTACGCTGCTTTAACTTGGTATGTTGCCTGCCGCCATGGGTCATTCGCCCTAGCCAGCGCTGCCATCGGTGGAGGGCTGACGCTGTTCCCGCACATGTGCACCACCTGTTGGGTCTTAGTGAATGGCTTGCCGTCGGCGCCATGGCTGATGATGTAGTCGGCGGGGAAGCCCTGGGCCTTGTACAGCTCGGCGGGTTGCAGCATCCGCAGGCAGATGTCGACGATCACATACGGCGTGCCTTTGATGGTGACGGTGACTAGGCCGAGCCGGTCCTTGGTGGTGATCGTTGGTGCTGGCGCATCGGCGGCGCTCATGTTCTCGGTGCCGTAGTAGCTGATCAGAAATGCCGCGACCCGCAGCGCGCCGGCTTCAACCTCTGGCGAGAGCTGGAGCTCGACCAGCGAACTTTTGCCGCCTCCGCCCGCGGTGATCGTTGGCGCTGGCACGTCCACCTCCTGGCCAACGCTGACGCCGAACTGACGCTCCATGAACGCAGTGACCAGCCCGTGATTGGGGCCGCCGGCGCTGATGGTATGCAGCGGATCAGTGGCGTCCCGTGCATCGCAGTTGCCGCGCAGGTGCACCAAGTTCGCGGTCACCAGCTGCTGCTGGCTACCGGTGTTGGTCACCGCTGTCATCGGGTCTTCAATGCTCTTGGCATCGGTGGTGTTGAAGCCGCCATTCATCTGGGCCATGAACACCGTCGAAATGCCCATCGCGTGGGCGGCCCCGGCCGGGCGCTGGTAGTTGCCGCCGCTGGTTATGGTTGGCAGCGGCTCATCGAGCGCCTTGCCCTCGTCTGCAAACCGGAACTTCACTAGGTGCGCTGCGGCGAGTGCATGTTTCACTCCGCCAGCGACCACTGTACCGAGCGGTTGATCCAGACCAGGCACCCGCGGCTCTTGTCCGGCGCGCTCGCCGTAACCGGTTTGAATCAGGGTTGGACTGATGAGCGTCAGCTCGCCGCGATTGGCACAAGTCACCGTCGGCAGCGGGGCGTGTGGATCATTTATCCTGTCGCTACCCTGGTGCGTGGCTGGCGCGATGATCGGGCTGGCCATGGCGAACGAACCGCCGCGAGGCCAGGAGGTCACTGTGCGCAGCGGGTCATGCGCTGACTGCACGCTTTCGCCGGACCAGTTTGCGATCGGTACAATGAACGGGTCAGCGGCATCGATGACGAACTTCTTCATGCCCTTGGCGATCCGGCGCAGGGTGGCTGGTGCCAGCGGCTTCGGCCGGTCGAAAATGCTCTTGCTTGGGATCGTCCAGTCAATGCACTCGGCGGCGGTGCGCCACTTCTTCTGGCCTTTGGCAGGGTGCTTGGCGTGGGTCGGCTCAGGCCACACGATAGGCTGGTCGTCGCAACGGGCGATCATGAACAGGCGTTCCCGGCTGGTCGGCGCGCCGTAGTCGCAGGCCTTCAGCACCCGCCACTCAACGACGTATCCCAGGTGCCGCAGCTCAGCAACGAACACGGCCCAGGTTTGACCGCGGCGTTTAGGGTCGGGCACCAGGAACTGCTGGTGAACCGGAACCACTTCTCCCGGTTCGGCAACGCCGCCGCCCAATTTCACGACGCGGCCGGTAGCCTTGCAACGCTTGGCGATCAACGGCCCCCACTGCAGGATCTGTTTCACGTTTTCCAGGCTGATGACGCGGGGCTTCTTCTTTCCGGCCCACTTCAGGCCGATCCACGACAGGTTGCGAATCTCGCGTTTGCGCGGCTGGCCGCCGGCGGCCTGGCTGTGGTGTGTGCAATCAGGTGACATGTGAAACCAGCCAACGGCCTTGCCATCGCACTCGGTGTCCGGGTCACCGTCGAACACGTCGGTCGTGTAATGCACCGCGCCCGGGTGATTCACGGTGTGCATGCTGATAGCGCTGGCGCTGTGGTTCTTCACCACATTCACCGCGCGGCCCAGGCCCATTTCCAGTCCGGTACCGGCGCCGCCACCACCACAGAAGAAGTCGACAACGATCTCATCGTCCTGAGTGCTGAAGCCGAGTCCGTATTGGGTTTTGAAATCGAAGGGGTGTTTCTTCTGTTGTGCGGACATAGGTGTGCCTCGTCGCCAAACGGCTACAGTGTTTGAGGGGTAGGGTGGAGGATTGGTGATGCTGAACGGTGCAGAGGATTCGGAGCGAATCGCGGAGTTCTACGAGTACATCAGGGATAACGGAGTAAGAGAGGCCTTCGCTTTATTGGTTGGCACCTTCACCTGCCTGAAAAGTGTCAGTTGCAGGGCGGCTCATCAGGGAAAGGTCCGCTCTGTTGCTATCACCAAGGGTGATGCGTGGTGCTTCTCGATCATGCCTTCTCGACAAAAACTGCTCTTTCATTGGCGACCGCCAGTTGTTGACCGGTATCGACCTCAGATAGACGCAATAAAGGCTCTTTTCCCGGATACCTTTACCGACAAATCACACAAGGATGCTGAGCACTGGGCAGTCAGCATTCAGTCGATAGAAGAATCTTTGCGACTGCTGCTCATCCTCGACCTCAACTGATCCTCGCCGGCTGGCGTGATTCGTTGAAGTGGGGTATTTATGTCAAACGCAGTTGGCGCTAGATAGGGGCGGAATTAATGGATATGGATCTCACGGTTAAGTTAGTCGGAGTTCTCATCGCATTGTCAGGGTGGTTTAAAGTATTTATTGATCATCAAGCTAATAAGCCAAAAATAACCGGAAGTATGCTGAATGTAATAAAGGCTAATTCTGATGGGGATCCAGGCGAGAATGTTTCAATTTTTATTCCTTATTTATATTTGCTGAACTCAAGAAAGAATGTGATGCACATTTTGGATTATGAGATGTGTGTCAAAATATCTGGTAGTTGGGTGCGTTTGTTGCGCGTCTATGGCATGGAAAAATATGACGTTCTGAGTTTTAACGACGTGAACGGCGAAAAAATAACCTTGCATAAATTCAAGAGTAATTTGATATATAAAAAAGACGCTCCAGTTCAACATGGAGTTCCGTTGCACGGCTGGCTTGTTTTTTCTGGTCCAAGAGAGATTTACGGTAAAAAAGTTGAGGCTTATAGATTGGTTTGTATCGATGCCGGGTTCAAGCGGCATACCCTTGTGATAAAGCCAGGTGAAATGTTTAATTTGATGCTGCTTCAGCAAATTGCTGACGTAGATGCTCCTGAAAACTATAAATCTCCCCAATTTAGCCAATAGGGTCACACCTAGTGTTTGCGAACTCTTCAAGATGTCGCGATTGCTTTTCAGCGATGACGAATGTAGGTCGCGACATGGTGATGAAACGGGCGGACTCTTCGGTGGGCGCGGCGGCGAGGTTGATCAAGAGCGTCGACACCGTCTCCTGCCACTCCTCCAAGTCGTGGCGCTCGCCGAGGATCTGAAGGACATCATCCAGCGCCTTTGACACAATCAGCTATCGTTTCTCGGCACCGATCCGGTCCAGCAGAGCTTCCTCCTTGGCGCGCTTACCCCGCTGAGTCTGCGCATTGTCTTTGGCCATGGCCTGCCTCTTCAATTCCGTGGGCTGGTAGATCCAGCCATGTCTGTCGTCGGCGCTGGCGCACCTGGTTGCTGATGCGCCTCATGCTGCCCTCTGCTGATTCCAGACACCCACGGCGTCGAACACCCGGGCGGCTTGGTCTTCCGCCAGCGATATCTCGGCGGGAACGGCGATCCAACCAGACGCAACCAGATGGTTTGGGTTGCAGCTGTTCCGGATCTCCAGGTAGTAGTGCTCGATGGCATCCGTCAGGCGCTCGACCTTGTAAATGCCCTCCGGCGATATCTCCACTGACTTGACGTATTCACCGCCGCGCTCGTCTCGACACATGGCGGCGATGTAGATCGTCCAGCGGTAGGAGAAATCGAAGATGGCATTGGCGATCGCCAGACTGCGAATCTGCCGGCAGCTCTTCCAGTTCGCCATGATCTGGCTGCCGCTGGGGTCGATGTTCACGATCGCGACGTGGTTGGTACTGAGCAGCGCCCGGCAGCTGCGTTCGGCACGGGCGAAGCCATTATTTGCTTTGCGCTTCTTCATACGGCCTCCGCGAGTTTGCGCAGCGCCTTTCTTTCTGCCGCTGTGATGGCGGGGCGGCGGGACTTGAGGACTGTTTCCGGATCGATCTTCGTCGAGCGCACCGCTGGTGGTGGATTGAGTTGAGCAGGTTCCGCTCTGGAGAACCGTCCGCCCGCGGCCAGGTACTGTTCGACCTGACTGGAAAGCTCCAGGGCTTTATCGCGCCGGAACTCTATGTCGTATTTAAGGTTGCTGATCATGCTCAAGCTCCTAATCTGTGGGCTTGTGCCCGCACTTTGTCCGCGACCTCATCAACCATGCGATTCAGTTCCAGGTTGAATTGGACGAGCTCTTTGTGAAGGTTGGCGATGTACTCTTCGTCGCGGTAAATCGTCTCGACGTAGAGCTGGCATTCTTCATCTTGACGAGAATCGAACGACAAAAAGTCCCACCATTTCCGCCCAGTTACGAACATGCAGCCCTGCACCTGAGGCATGTGTTCCTCGGGCATGCCTTCGAGCCAGGTCCTGACGTGTATTGCCTCGTTGAAGGGACACTTTGACTCGGTGCCCCCGTCATCGTTGATCAGGCCGTCTGGCGAGCAGCCGAGCCAGTCGTACTTCGGGTGGACGACGAACTCTGACGGTATGACGATGTTGCCGGTCAGCATCTCGTAGGCGTCCTGAGCCTTCTGTTCTTCGATGTGACCCCACTTTATGGAAGCGCTGCTGACGTTGTGCTTGGACTTCTTCGCCAATCGCTCGAAGCACAGTTCGCGCATGTATGACGTCAGGGCAGAAGAGTCGCGCCCATTTTTTAGTTACCAGGTAGGCAATCTGCTGCTTGGGATCTTCCGCCCAAAGTGTGGAGTTCCGCGTGCGGACCTGAGTGAGCAGAGGCTCCAGAATGCGTGGCTCGTCTTCACCCTTGAAGGTTGCCCAGACCTTAATCCCAAGGCCTTTCTCGTCGTCAAAGCTCCAGCCCGGAACACGGTGCTTCTTGAACTCGCCAGTGTCCTCGTCCTTCTTGGTCCTGCTGGTGACTTCGCGCATCTTGCCGATGACGTTTTCCCAGGCGCCGAACCACTCGAAGTTCAAGCGACCCTTGACTGGAGCCTTGGCGGTGATCACTGCGTTGACGAATTGCGCCTCATAGCTCAATGCACCGCCATTGACGATGAACGTCTTCTGCGCAACCGCAAAGGCGAGTGCGAGCAACACATCCAGCTCGCCATTGGTAGTGGCGAGCACTTAGGGGTCGATATCTGACACGCCTTGATGATTCCTGACGCCGACAATCGGGTGAGTTCCTGTCACCTTTGAAGCGGCGCGGAGATCGACGATGGCTATCAGTGTTTTTGACTTGTTCAAGATTGGAGTCGGCCCCTCCAGCTCCCATACCGTCGGCCCGATGCGTGCCGGGGCTCTGTTTGTCGAGGCCTTGCGCGAACGGGAAATGCTGGCGCAAGTGCAGCGTATCGAAGTGCGGTTGTATGGTTCGCTGTCGGCCACGGGTATCGGCCATGGCACCGATAAAGCGGTGATCATGGGGTTGATGGGGGAGTGGCCGGATAACGTCGACCCGCTGCTGATCGAGCCACGCTTGCTGGATCTGCGCGAGACACAATGCCTGCTATTGGCCGGCGAGTTCCGTGTGCCTTTTATCTGGCAGCGGGACATGCGACTGCTGGATGAAAACCTGTCATACCATCCCAACGCCATGACCTTGAGCGCATTTGCCGAGGATCAACCGCTGTTGTGCGAAACCTACTACTCCATCGGCGGTGGCTTTGTCGTAGATCAACAGCAAGCCGCCAGTGGCCGGCTCGATCGGGATCAGAGCGAACTGCCCTACGACTTCGGCACTGCCGCGCAGATGCTGAGCCAGTGCAAGGCTCATGGGCTACGTATTTCCCAGCTGATGCTGGCCAATGAGCGGGTATGGCGCAGTGAAGAAGACATCCGCCACGGGCTGGCGCAGATCTGGCAGGCGATGCGCAATTGCGTGGACGCGGGCCTGCGGCATGAAGGTGTCTTGCCCGGAGGATTGAATGTACAGCGCCGCGCGGCGCGTCTGCACCGCAGCCTGCTGGAAATCGGCAAACCCAATGTCATCGGATCGACCTTGAGCGCCATGGAGTGGGTGAATCTGTTTGCCCTGGCAGTCAATGAAGAAAACGCTGCCGGCGGGCGTATGGTGACCGCCCCCACGAACGGAGCGGCAGGGATTATTCCGGCGGTATTGCAGTACTACATGAAGTTCTGCCCCGAAGCCAAGGACAGCGACGTCGTGGACTATTTCCTCGCTGCTGCCGCGGTGGGCATTTTGTGCAAACGCAACGCTTCGATTTCCGGAGCGGAAGTAGGGTGTCAGGGCGAAGTCGGCTCGGCTTGCGCAATGGCTGCTGCGGGCTTGGCGGAAATCCTCGGAGCCAGTCCCGAGCAAGTGGAAAACGCTGCGGAAATTGGCCTGGAACACAACCTCGGACTGACCTGCGATCCCGTCGGGGGCCTGGTGCAGGTACCGTGCATTGAGCGCAACGCTATTGCGGCGGTGAAAGCGATCAATGCTACGCAAATGGCTTTGCGCGGTGACGGCACACATTTCATTTCTCTTGACCGGGTCATCCGCACCATGCGCGATACCGGTGCCGACATGCATGACAAATACAAAGAGACCTCCCGTGGCGGGCTGGCGGTCAGCTCCATCGAGTGCTGAGTTACCTTGACCAACGGGGGAGTGGAACATGCTGCAACTGACCGAGTCTGGCCGGCCACAACCGCCGGTGCTGCGTATTGGTTTCTGGTTGATGGAAGCCTTCGATTTGTATGCCCTTGCCAATGCGCTGGAGCCATTGCGCCTGGCCAATCAGTTGGCGGGGTGCAATGTTTGCCAATGGCAAATGCTTAGCCTGGACGGACAGCAACTGAACGCCAGCAACGGCATCGCAACCGCCACTGCACGACTGGATCAGGCACAAATGTTCGATGTATTAATCCTCTGCGGTGGAGATAACCTGCATCTTCAAACCGAATATCCAGACTTGCTCCAGCAGCTGAACCACTGGGCGAGGCAACCGATCAGCCTGGGGGCGTTGGGTAAGGCCGGTTGGCTGCTGGCGCAGATTGGCGCGCTGGATGGTTTCCGCTGCAGTTTGCCTGAGCCCACCCCATCACCGACCTTTGCTGCTTTGCGCGGGTTGACGCCGGTAGCAGCACCGTTCTGTGTCGATCGCCAACGTCTGACCTGCGTCGGCCCGCAGGCCGTTCAAGGCTTGATGCACGAGCTTCTCGCCCGGACCCACGGTCGTGGTCTGATACTGCGGATGGAAAAACATGCAGCACGCCAGGCCCGGCCGCTACTTCCCCTGCATGACGCCCCGGAAAAACTTCAAGCAACACTGGCATTGATGAGCGAGCATTTGCGCCGAACGCTGGGTATCGACGAACTGGCCGAAACCATGGGCATTTCCCGGCGACATCTGGAACGGCTGTTCAAGCGCAGCCTGGGTTGTTCGCCGTCCCGACACTACCTGGACTTGCGGCTGCAACAGGCGCGCCAGTTGTTGCGGGCCGGTGAACATGCCTTGTCAGATGTCGCCGGGGAGTGTGGTTTCGTCTCGGTGCAACATTTCTCGCGCTGCTATCGCCAATACTTCGGAGCGCACCCTCGCGATCATATGGGCGCGAGCTTGCTCACGAAGGCGCAGAATCAGCGGGTAGCAATGTTGAACACACCGGCCACATCGCGAGCAAGCACGCTCGCGCACTGACTGCGTTGCCAATGCCTCCGCCAAGCGGCTTTTATTGCGCTTGCCGGGGGCATTTTTGTTTCTGCCGGGGGACTCGGGGACCCGATTCGCAGACAGCGGGTATGACCAACTACAGGTCGGATTCGCACAAAAAAACTCACCTTGCATCTGTTCGAATGATCTTCAGCGACCCGCCAGATTGGCGCCTTCTGTTGCTCAATCACTGACAAGGATAAATGACATGCAAATGCCGAAAACCATCCAGATCAAGAACGGCGAAAAAGTGAACCCGACGTTCTCGGCTCAGGAATATGCCAACCGCCAGGCCAAATTGCGGGCGTATCTGGCGCAGAACAATATTGACGCGGCAGTCTTCACGTCTTATCACAACATCAACTACTACAGCGATTTCCTGTACTGCTCCTTCGGGCGTCAGTACGCGCTGGTCGTGACCCAGGACAGCGCCGTGACCATCAGCGCCAACATTGATGGCGGTCAGCCATGGCGCCGTACCGTCGGCACTGAAAACATCGTCTACACCGACTGGCAGCGCGACAATTACTTCGTCGCGATCCAGCAGGCCTTGCCCAAGGCCGGGCGCATCGGCATCGAATTCGACCATCTGAACTTGCTCAATCGCGACAAACTCGCCAGCCGCTATCCGCAGGCTGAGCTGGTGGATATCGCCGCACCGTGCATGCGTATGCGCATGATCAAGTCCGCCGAAGAACACGCGATCATCCGTCATGGCGCGCGCATCGCGGACATCGGCGGTGCGGCCATCGTCGAAGCTTTGCGTGATCAGGTGCCAGAATACGAAGTAGCCCTGCATGCCACTCAGGCGATGGTGCGCGAAATTGCCCGCACTTTCCCGGATTCCGAACTGATGGACACCTGGACCTGGTTCCAGTCCGGTATCAACACCGATGGTGCACATAACCCGGTCACGTCGCGCAAGGTCAACAAGGGCGACATCCTCAGCCTTAACTGCTTCCCGATGATTGCCGGTTACTACACCGCACTGGAACGTACCTTGTTCCTGGACCACTGCTCCGATGAGCATCTGCGCTTATGGGAAGTTAACGTCAAAGTGCACGAGGCCGGTCTGAAGCTGATCAAGCCAGGCATGCGCTGCTGCGATATCGCGCTGCAATTGAACGAGATTTTCCTGGAACACGATCTGCTGCAATACCGCACCTTCGGCTACGGCCACTCCTTCGGTACGCTGAGCCATTACTACGGACGCGAAGCCGGGTTGGAATTGCGCGAAGACATCGACACGGTGCTGGAGCCAGGGATGGTGGTGTCCATTGAACCGATGATCATGCTGCCCGAAGGCCTTCCAGGTGCCGGCGGTTATCGTGAGCACGACATCCTGATCGTCAACGAGCAGGGCGGGGAAAACATCACCAAGTTCCCGTATGGCCCGGAACACAACATCATCAAGAAGTAAGATCCCGCGCCGCACAGTGAACCTGTGCGGCGTTTCTTTTTGAGGAATGGTTGTGTACTAGCGAAAAAATAACGTATGCACGCTAAAAAACGCGCAGCATCTACTGAACCTTAACCCTGCCAAGTAAAACAATAGAGGGTTTTGTCATGTTCTACGCGACTCTTCGTTTCGATAACCACACCTCTGACACCGGAGGTGCCCAATGAACACCCAAAGCGCAAGCCTGACGCCGACCCTGGCGCAGAAACTTGAACAGACCGCCGAGCGCAAGGCCCTGCGGCGCGCGGCCAGTGCCAGCTTCATGGGCAATTTCGTCGAGTGGTTCGACTATGCGGCCTACGGCTATCTGGCAACCGTCATCGCGCTCACGTTTTTTCCGCAAACCGACAAGACGACCGCGCTACTGGCGACGTTCGCCGTGTTTGCGCTGTCGTTTATCGTCCGCCCGCTGGGGGGACTGGTCTGGGGTCACTTCGGTGACAAATACGGGCGGCGTAGTGCGCTGTCCTGGTCGATTCTGATCATGTCGATCTCGACCTTCTGTATCGGCATCCTGCCGACCTACAACCATATCGGCCTGTGGGCACCGGCCTTGCTGTTGCTGATTCGCTTGTTCCAGGGTTTCTCCGCTTCAGGTGAATACGCCGGGGCATCGGCCTTTCTCGCCGAGTATGCGCCCGAGGGTAAACGCGGTTTGTACACCAGCATTGTCCCGGCGAGTACGGCGGCTGGTTTGCTCTTCGGCGCGGTCTTTGTCGCCGGCCTGCATGCGTGGATGAGTGTCGAGGATCTGCACAGCTGGGGCTGGCGTTTACCCTTCCTGCTGGCAGCGCCATTTGGGCTGGTGGGGCGCTACATCCGCATGAGTCTGCAAGACACGCCCAAGTTCCTGGAGATGGAAAAACGCCTTGAAGCAAAGGAATGCGCAACCCACGCTCCGGTTCGCGAATTGCTGACCGTGCACCGACGCAGTGTGATGATCGGGATCGGCGCGACCTGCCTGAATGCGGTAGCGTTCTACTTGTTGCTCAGCTACATGCCAACCTACCTGTCCACCGAAATGGGCATGAGCGAAAGTGATTCGTTCCTGGCGTCCACGGTATCCCTGGCGACCTACATCGGGCTGATCTTTCTGATGGGCAAACTGTCGGATCGGTTCGGGCGCAAAACCATGCTGCTGACCGCTTCAGTATTGTTCCTGGCGCTGACATTTCCGCTGTTCGGGATGTTGGAGAATCAACCGCTGATGGTGATTCTGATGATCCAGATTGCTTTCGGCGCGATCCTGGCGATGAACGACGGCACCTTGCCGTGTTTCCTCGCCGAGATATTTCCCACCCGCGTCCGCTTCAGTGGTTTCGCCTTCAGCTTCAACATCGCCAACGCGGTGTTTGGCGGCACCGCGCCGTTTATCGCGACCTGGCTGATTCAACTGACCGGCAACAAAATGGCCCCGGCCTGGTATCTGCTGGCGGCAGCGGCGGTGGCATTGATTGCCATGCTGGCGAGCCGGGAAACGGCGCATAAGGCGTTGCAGGACTGACAGACTGAGGTGTCCTCGAGGATGACTTCGCGAGCAGGCTCGCTCCCACAAGGGATCTTTAGCGGACACACATTCTGTGTTCACTAAAGATAAATGTAGGAGCGAGCCTGCTCGCGAAGAGGCCATTCCAGCTGACATCAATGTTGAATGCCAACCTGCCAATCAATGCACCGCCGCTACTTGCTTGCGCTCACCCATCGGCGATACGCCAAAGAAACGGCTGTAGCATTTGGAGAAGTGCGCCGGGGAAACGAAGCCGCAGGCGAGGGCGATATCACGTACCTGCGATTCGCTGCGCAGCAATAATTGACGCGCCCGTGCCAGGCGCAATTCCAGGTAGTACTGACTCGGCGTGCGCTGCAGGTGCTTGTGAAACAGGCGTTCGAGCTGGCGCACCGACACCTCGTTCAACCGCGCGAGTTCCTCAAGGCCCACCGGCTCCTCGAGATTGGCTTCCATGATCGCCACCATCTGGCTGAGCTTGGGCTGCGAGGTACCCAGCTTTTGCCGCAATGGCACTCGCTGTTGTTCCTGTGCATTACGTACCCGATCACACAACAACAACTCGGCCGCATGGGCTGCGATATCGCGACCACCAGGTTCGCGGGCAATCAGCTGCAGGGTCATGTCCATGGAGGCCACGCCACCGGAGCAGGTGTAGCGATCACGGTCCAGCTCGAACAACTGGTTGGAAATGATGATCCCCGGAAAACGCTCCTTCAGTGCTTCGATATCTTCCCAGTGAATCGTGCAGCGATAGCCCTTGAGCAGATCGGCGCGCGCCAACAAGTGGCTGCCGGTGCAGATCCCGCCCAGTGGTACCTGATCATGCGCCAGCTTGCGTAGCCAATTGAGCAGTGGTCGGCTGCCGTGATTGGAGACGATCGGGTTTGATCCGACAACGAACAGCATGTCGAGTTTGGGTGCATCGGTGATGGTATGGTCAGGCAGGATGCGCATGCCGTTGCTGGCCGTCACCGGCTCCAGGCTGGCGGCGATGATGACCGTACGGAACATCGGTTTGCGTGCGGCCAGATTGGCCATGCGCAGTGTTTCCACGGCGGAGGCGAAGCCGATGGTGGTGAAGTTGGGGATGACCAGAAAACCCACGGTTTTCACCGGTCGTTGTTCATTCGCCGAACGTCCTGCGGCGGGTTTCGCCACCTGGAGTTTCGCCATTATTAACGCTCCTCAACTGCATCAGTGACATGCGCCGCGGCAAGCTGCCGACACGGGCAACGTCATCTCGTTTTTATGATTGTAAGCCCTGTTTACAGGCTTCAGGATTTTACACGGTGTGTCCGGTCAATAGACCGTGACGAAAGGATTATGCACGCAAGATGTCATGAGTCTCGATTGGCTGGAGGGGTGTAGAAAACGTGGGGAGCAAGGCATGAGTGATCAACAAAAAAACCGGCCAGCTCTGTGGTGGAGAGCGGCCGGAAAGAGGTGAACGAGGATGAGTGTTGCTATCGGGGATAGCGCTTCAAGCGTTTTCGGTTCGTGCGATGTCGACGGCTTGCACTGTCTTCTTCCTGGAGTTGAAGATTGCGCCCATACAGACGATGGACAGTGTCAGCGCACCCGTCGCAACCACTTCCATGCGATGCTGCGGCAAGATCAGCATGACCACCAGGATGCTCAAGATGCAGGCAATGACCAGGTAGCTGAGCCAAGGGAAAAACCACATCTTGAACGCGATCGGTTGCCGCGAAGCATTCATTTTCTTGCGCAGTACCAGTTGCGAAACAGCGATGACCAGATAGACCAGCAGCGCAACGGCACCGGAGCTGGCCAGGAGGAAGGAGAAGACTTCGTTGGGTGCAAAGTAATTGAGTGCCGTGGTCAGAAAACCGACCGCTGTGCTGGCCAGCACCGCGATATAAGGCACCCCTGAAGACGACGTCTTCTGCAGCACTCGAGGACCATCACCGCGTTTGCTCAGGGAGTAGACCATGCGTGACGCCGTATAGATGGCTGAGTTGAGGCAGCTGGCTACAGCAATCAGCACGACGATATCGACGATCATTTTCGCGTGTGGAATGTTCATCAACTCGAGCGCCCTCTGATAAGAGCCGACTTCCATGAGCATGGGGTCGTTCCAGGGGACGATGGAGATGATGAGGAATACCGAGACGATATAGAAAATCCCCATTCGCCAGACGACGGAGTTGGTCGCGCGGGTGATCTGTTTGGAGGGGTTTTGCGATTCGGCAGCGGCAATGGTGACGATTTCCGTGCCCATGAAGCTGAACACGGTGGTGAGCATCGCGCCGATGACGGCGGTCATGCCATTGGGCATGAAACCACCGAACTCATGACTTAGTTGAACGACCCCACTCACCGTCGTATCCGGTAATCCGCCCACCAGGGCAAGTGCGCCAAGCGCGATAAACCCCAGAACCGCGATGACTTTGAGCATGGCGAACCAGAACTCGAACTCCCCGTACCGGGCGACACTGAACAGGTTGGTCAATGTCAGCAGGCCCGTGACCGCTATGGCGAACTCCCAGGTCTGAATGGCGGGAAACCAGGCGTGCAAGATGGCGGCAGCGGCGATGGCTTCAATCGGAATGACCAGTACCCAGAACCACCAGTACAGCCAGCCGATGGTGAAGCCGGCGCTGCGTCCCATCGCCCGCTCGGCGTAGGTCGAAAACGATCCTGTATCGGGCGACGCTACGGCCATCTCTCCCAGCATGCGCATCACCAGCACGACCAGGGTGCCGGAAAAAATGTACGCCAGGATGGCGGCCGGCCCCGCCGAGGCGATGGCGTGTCCTGAACCGATGAACAGGCCGGCGCCAATGGCACCGGCAATGGACAGCATGGTGACGTGACGCTGCTTGAGGCCTGGGGCCAAGGTTGAGCTGCTGGACATGAGACTTACCCTTTTTATTTTACTTGGAGAGGGTGAAGCAATAACCGTGAGTACTCGTTTCGGCACGTCCGTGTGTTCTTCAGGTGTCCAAATCAAAAGCCTCGCGCACAGCGGCGCTGATGCCAGAGACACAGACTTCGAGAATCAGCTCGCCTTTCTCGCGACAAGAACCTTTAGGGGATGACAGTGTTCCGCAGGCCGGCGTGCGCTCAGGGATGATGGGAAATACGTCGTAAGGCGGGAAGGTCGCGGGAGGATGATCAACCGCACTACTCAGATCGACCTTGTCGGGGTGCAGGGCCAGCATCAAAGAGGTTTCGAAAATACCGCCATGCTCGATATCCCAGCCGAGGAATCCCTCGGGATACAACTTTTCGATGACGGCAGGATCGTTGACGAAGTCCCAATAGGACAGCACAACGACCTTGAAGTCGTTGATGCCACCGTAGCGAAGCTCCCGAAGGGCAAGGTCTATGCCCTCGACAATGAACATCGAGTTTTCAAAGTGCCCGTTCATCATCACCAGTTTGCGTGCGCCATGGCGGGCAAGTTCTCTGATGATGTCCTGCACGGTATGGGTCAGCGTGGCGCCATCGAGGCTGGTTGTTCCCGGGAAGTGGTTGCCGCCGCCTGATTTCTGCTGAGATTTGTAGCCATAGGCGAGGGCAGGCAAGACCAGGCCGCTGACATTCTGCGCTACCGCTTTGCATATCGCGGTAGGCAGCAGCACATCGACTTCCATGCACATGTGATGTCCATGCTGTTCCAGTGCACCCACGGGCAGAAAGATTGGGCTGCCGGCAGCGACCTTCTCTGCATACGCAGGCCAGGTGAGTTCTCCAATAACGACACTGTTGTTCATCTATACAGCCTCTGAAAGCGTTTGACCGTTGGTCATTTTTAACCGGTGGTTGGGGGCGTTTGCCTATCGTCTGGCCGACCTTCCAGATTGCAGGAATCGAAGGCGGCGCATGAATCAATTCGATCAGAGGGAGAGGGTGCAGAATTGTCTAAATCCGACCCGTAAATGACAAATCACCCTCTGATTTGTCATTTCTGTCCGGTTATCGGATTAAGGCTCGTCGCTTTTGCGTGAGAAGGGGCATGAGTCGGATCTGACAAAGTCCAGGTCGAGCGCGCACAAAAACGGGTGATGGCGACCTGCTGCAATGCATCCAGCCAGCGAATGATGCCGTGGTTGGCAGCGATAGCAGGCAGCAGGCAAGAGCAAAAGGATGAGACGGACAGGAGCACTTTTCATCTGAGCCACTTTCCATCACCAGGCGAGACAATAATGAAAAATCGCATCGACCATTCACGCCGTACATTCCTCAAGACCACCAGCATTCTGGCAGGCACCGCCGCGCTTTCTGGTTTGCTGCCCTTGAGAAGCTTCGCCGTAGCGGAAAAAGAACTGGTCATACTCGCATGGGCTGGACACGCAGAGCCGGACATCGTCGCTGATTTCGAGCGCCAATATGGGGTCAAGGTCCGGGCCAAGTACTACACCGGCGGCGACAACATGCTGGGGTTGATCTCACAGTCCCCGCCGGGCACTTTCGACCTGATTCTGTCCGATGCCGAATATGTCCAGCAACTCAATGCCGCCGAGTACATCGAGCAACTTGACCCCGCTGACTACCCCTTCGATGACTTCTACCCAGAGTTCCAGCATTTCCCCGGCCACTGGCAGGGGGACAAGCTCTACTCGGTCCTGATTCGCTTTGGCTTCCTCGGCATCGCCTACAACACCCAACTCGTTCCCGAAGCCAAGGTGCACAGCTATGACGTGTTCTGGGACGAAAGCCTCAAGGGCAAGGTTGGACACTTCGACTGGCACCTGCCGAATCTCGGACAGATCAGCTTGATGAATGGCAACGCGCGCCCGTACGACATCGATACCGCGCACTGGCAAACGGTGCAGCAGAAGATGATGAGCTTGCGTGCGCAAATCGGCGGTTTCTTCGATTACGGCGGAACCTTTTCTTCACTGAAAAACGGTCAGGTCCATGCCATGTGCGGCATCGGCGACTGGATCACCGGTGTCTTGCAACGTGCCGGCGCACCGGTGAAAACCGTATTGCCGAAGGAGGGCGGGTTGCAATGGACGGAGTCTTACTGCATCGCTAAAAAAGCCCACAGCCCGGAGCTGGCGAAGAAGTTCATCCAATACATCACTTCACCTGAAGGCCAGGTCAAGTCGGCGAAGATGGCCGCTTATCCCGCGCTGATCCCGAGCAAAAAGGGCTGGGAACTGCTGAACCAGACCGATCCCGCCGAGGCGAAGCGCCAGGGCATGCTGCTCGGTCAGCGCAACGTCATGGATGACATACGCGATGGTCGTATCAAGTACCGCGAACTTCCGGTCCGGCAGAGTCTGGATGAGTGGAATGACTTCTGGTCGCAATACAAGGGTGCTTGACGAGACGAGTGGAGGTGGTCGCTATGATTTCAGACAAGTTGAAGACTTCACCGTCGGTACTCTCCGGTAATGCAGGTGCCCGAACAGAGCGCCGTTCAAGGAGGGTGTGGCGCTTGCCCTGGTTTGGCCTCTGTTTCTCGATGCCTATCCTGATCTGGCAATTGATTTTCTTCGTATTTCCGCTGGCATTTCTGGTGGCCATCAGTTTTTGGCTTGTACGTAACTTCAGGATGGTGCCGACGTTCGAGTGGCAAAACTGGAGCTACATGCTCAGCCGCGGCTTCTTTTGGGATGCTTACGTCCATACACTCGCCATGGCGGCGGGTGCCACTGTGCTGGTCAGCCTGGTGGCCTTTCCCTGCGCTTACACAATCGCCTTCAAGTTTCGCGAGTCGGCAAAGCAGCTGCTGGTGTTGCTGCTGGTCACTCCGTTCTTCACCAGCTATCTGGTGCGCACCTATTCATGGCAGGTGTTCCTCAGCGATAACGGCATCTTCAATGCAGCGCTCGGTCTGCTTGGGCTGGAGCCGTTTGCCATGCTCAATACAGCGTTCGGTACTTACATTGGCTACTTCACGCTGTGTCTGCCATTGGTGGTTTTGCTGCAACTGTTCAGCTTGATGTACATCGATCGTTCGTTGATTGAGGCCGCGCACAACCTCGGCTGCGGACGATTGCGAACGGTGCTGCTGGTGGTGGTGCCGTCGGCGCGGATCGGCATCGTGGTTGCGGCGCTGTTCTGTTTCATCCTGACCTTCGGCGACTTTGTCAGCCCGCTCTACCTGGGGGGTGGTCAGCCGCCGACCTTGAGTACGCTGATTACTGACACCACCAAGTCCGGCCAGCAATGGCCACGCGCGGCGGTGATCGCAACGATGATGATTGTGACGTTGCTCATCGCGGCTTTTGGTGCGGTTCGCTTCGCTTACCGGAGGCGCGCATGAACGAGCATCGGCTGATTAACTTCTTGCTTCGCAGCTTTGTCGTACTGGTGTTCCTCTTCATCTTTTTGCCGATTGCCGGCAGCTTCGTGTTCTCGTTCAACATTGACCGTTTCCCTTCCTTGCCGCTGGGCGGCTTCAGCCTGCACTGGTACGAGATGATCGCCAGCGATCCGGCGGTCTGGCAGGCATTCAGGAACAGCCTGACGGTGGGTGTGGTCGTGTCGCTGGTCTCAACTCTGCTTGGGTTTACGGCGGCTTACACGGACTTCCGTTACTCGTTCTTCGGCAAGTCGATCTACATGGCGCTTGCGCTACTGCCGCCCACCATTCCGGTGGTGATCATGGGGCTGGCGATGCTGGCCTTCCTGTCGCGGGTCGGACTTTCCGGCGAGATCTACGCGGTGATGATCAGCCATATCGTGATGTGCGCACCGTTCGCAATGGCGGTCATCAGGATGCGCCTGGCGCAGATGGATCCGAACATTGAGGCGGCGGCCTGGAACCTGGGGGCCAATCAATGGAAGGCCATGCGTTATGTGATCCTGCCATTCACGGCGCCGAGCATTTTCGCCGCGCTGTTCGTGACCATGGCCGTTTCCTTCGATGAGTTCGCTGTCGCCTGGTTCGTGTCGGGGCTTAACGAAACGGTGCCCGTGCGCATCCTCAATACGCTGCAAGGACAGGTGAGCCCGACCATCAACGCAATCGGCACCATCGTCTTTATCACGACCATGACCCTGGTGATCCTCGCGCAACTGCTGTTGATGCGGCGGCGTAAGCCCGCCAGTGCCTGATACCAACCTGACAATCATCCGAACACGAAGGATTCAGCCATGACTCAACCGTTGGTGGTATTCGACAACGTGGTTAAACATTTCGGTAGCTATCAGGCTGTCGAGCGTATGAACCTGGAGATTTACAAAGGTGAGTTCGTCGCAATCATGGGGTCGAGCGGCTGCGGCAAGACCACAACGCTGCGCATGCTCGCGGGGCTGGATAAACCCAGTGAAGGCGAAATTCGTCTTAACGGTGAGCGCATCAATGATCTCTACTCCTGGGAACGGGAGACGCCGCTGGTCTGGCAAAACCTGGCACTGTTCCCGTTTCTTGACGTGCTGGAGAACGTCGAGTTCGGTCTGCGAATGAGAGGGATGGCCAAGGCTGAGCGACGCAAGAAGGCACTACTGTGGATTGAGCGGCTTGGATTGGAGGAGTTCGCCACTCGCGATATAAGCCTGCTCTCCGGTGGCCAGCGGCAACGCGTGGCGTTGGCGCGCTCGTTGGTCACCGAACCGCCGATCCTGCTGCTCGACGAGCCCCTGAGCGCCCTCGACGCTCATCTGAGTGTGCGCATGCAAGGCGTGCTGACTGGACTGCAGAAGGACCTGGGTATCACTTTTGTCTACGTCACTCACAGTCAATCCGAAGCCTTTGCAATGGCCGATCGAGTAGTGATCATGAGTCGAGGCCGGGTCGAACAGATCGGCTCGCCGCAGGAAGTTTTCCTTGAGCCTCACAACCGCTTCGTTGCCGAGTTCGTTGGCGGTAAAAACATCCTTGATTGCACTGTCGTTGGCTTCGACGATAGCGGTTTGGTTTGCCTCGATTCGCAGCACGGTGGATTCCTGGCGCGGCTGCCGGAGGGTAAAACCGTTGTTCCCGCTGAGCACGTTACGGTCTGCGTAAGCGCCGAGCATATCGACCTGACCGCGCAGCCTATGCGACGCAACCGGCTGAACTGCACCGTCATCGGTGAAGAGTTCATCGGTTCGATGGTCAACATTTATCTCGAAGCCAGCGGCGGGCTTGAGTTGCAGGTGCAGAAACGGCATGCCGATTACAACTTGCTCGGCGTGCACTGCGGGCAAAAAATCTTCGCCGAGTGGGATGGCGCGCATGCACTGATTCTGCGTGGGGACTGACTCGTTGGCTTGCAAACAGGCGTGATAATGCAAGCGCACCACTTGAATCGGCAGTGGGCCAATGGGCAGTCAGCAACTCGGGTTCTTCGAGGGTGATTTTGGTCCATGAAATGGATTCCCCCTACTTTTCCCCCCACCGGCTGTTGCTGGACTCTCGTAGCGCAGAGGACCACTGGGGCTCAAGTAAATACTCGCTTGTGAAAATCCAGAGGAGGATTCTCTTCTGATCAGTCAGCTGATTACTGGGCTCCAAAGGTCTCTGCCAGTCAATCAGAAACTGCTCTGGGTAGGTGGCGAAGGTTACCCCTATGACAGGTCGCGATTTCTGATCACCTCATTGGACTTGCCTGCCAATTCAGAAGTGCTGGCGGCAAGCCCGGAACAGCCATGCGTGGGGCTGACGTTGAAACTCGATCTGCGCATGCTGGCGGAGCTGATAACGCAAAGTGACTTGCCGCCAACCCGTGATCGACCGGTTGCGAAGGGGGTAGGAATTGGTTGAGTGACCCCCGCGATGCTGGCGTCGTTCGAGCGTTTACTGGCACTGCTCGATGAGCCTGAGTCCATCCCTGTTCTGGCCCCCTTGATTCAGCGCGAGATTCATTACCGTCTCTTGCAGAGTGATCAGGCGAGCCGGCTTCGACAAATAACGTCTGTCGATGGCCAGGGGTATCGGATCGCGAAAGCCATCGATTGGCTGAAGTTGAATTACACCTCGGCGCGTCGTGTCGATGAGCTTTCGGCTCGAGTGCGGATGAGCGCGCCGACCTCTCACCTCTTTAGCCAGGTAGCTGAGTGTCATGTGACGTGTAGACCCATCACCTGCTGTAATATGCAGCGCCGATCCCACTAAGAGCTTTGAAAATGGAATTTCACTCGATTCTTGCTTTTACCTTGGTTGCTGCGATTGCCATTGCCAGTCCAGGGCCTGCGACCCTGATGGCGATCAACAACAGCCTGGCCCACGGACAGCGCAGCGCAGTGTGGTCGTCCCTTGGTAATGCCAGTGGCCTGTTCTGCCTGTCTGCCGCTGCCATGCTGGGCCTGGGGGCGTTGCTTGCCAGTTCCGAATGGCTGTTCAATGCGGTGAAGGTCATCGGTGCCGGCTATCTGTTCTACCTGGGTGTCAGGCAGTTGTTCAAAAAGAGCCCGATGCTCGTGGACGGTATGCAGGATGGTTCGAAGAAGAGCAGGCCCACGCGCTTGAAGTTGTACAAGTCGGCTTTCCTGACGGCGCTGACCAACCCTAAGGCGACGATGTTCTTCACTGCGTTGTTCCCGCAATTCATCGACCAGAGTGCGACGTTGCTGCCGCAGTTCCTGATCCTCACCTCGATCTTCATGGCGTTGTCGGTTGCGTCGCTGAGCCTGTATGCCGCGCTTGCCTCCCGGGCCAGGGGCGTGCTGACGCGGCCTGACTTGTCCCGGTGGGTCAGTTGGGTGGTAGGGTCGACCTTCATCTGCTTCGCAGCAGCCATCCTGACCCTGCGTCGACAGACTGCATAAGATAAGGTTCTTCACGGAATCCGGGGGAACACATATAACGAAATATCCGTAGGAGTAGCCTCCGGCAGCTCCTACAGGGAAACGCGTGCGCCACCAAACTACGAGGTCGAGCGTGAGCTCGCCTTTTATGCGCCGCATCGTCCCTCAAGCGAAGTTTTCCGGGATTACTTGATTAGCGATTGGCGCAACCGCAGATAGCTTTTTGAAAATACAAATATCTTCAACCTGGGATGCAAAAAAGGCTCTAAATTTACGCTTTTTTTACGGTGGCTTTTGTTACTCGCAACGATACTGGCTGGCAAAACCGACATTGCTTTTATGCCTCATATCTCTCAACTTCTACGTTATTACCCTCAAATTTCCTCAGGGTTTTCGACGCTGCTTGCAGGGGAGTAGAAGGTGGCGTGGGGCTGTCGCAGGCCCTTCGGAAAGAGTGAGCACTTGGCTGTGCAATTTGCTGCTCATCTGAAGTCGATGGCGGTTTCACTGAAGTCCACCGGCCTTGAAATCTCACGGAATGCGTTTTCGGCCCTCAATACTCGAGACGTAGAAAGTGAGCGAAACAGCGATCCATGCAATTGAAGAACCCCATCGCAAAACTTCAGCGGTGGGACTGCTCATCGCAGCTGTCGGAGTGGTGTACGGAGATATCGGCACCAGCCCCCTGTACACCCTAAAGGAAGTGTTTGCCGGTCACTACGGTGTCCAGGCCAACCACGATGGCGTGCTGGGCATTCTGTCGTTGATCTTCTGGTCGTTGATCTGGGTGGTCTCGATCAAGTACGTGCTGTTCATTCTGCGCGCCAACAACCAGGGTGAAGGCGGGATCATGGCGCTGACGGCATTGGCCCGTCGGGCGGCAGCCCCCTATCCGGCTATGAGTAAAGTACTCGTTCTGCTTGGCCTCTTCGGTGCGGCACTTTTTTACGGGGACAGCATGATCACCCCGGCTATCTCGGTGCTCTCTGCGGTTGAGGGGCTAGAGCTGGCGTTTGACGGAATAGAGCACTGGGTGGTGCCTTTGTCATTGATCGTGCTGGTGGCGCTGTTCTTGATACAAAAACACGGCACGGCTCGCATCGGTATTCTGTTCGGCCCAGTGATGGTGCTGTGGTTTGTCGTGCTGGGTGTGCTGGGGATCTATGGCATTTCCCAGCGACCGGAAGTACTGCAAGCGCTCAATCCATACTGGGGAGCGCATTTTTTTATTGCCCATCCGGGAATCGGCGTGGCCATCCTTGGTGCAGTGGTACTCGCGCTGACGGGCGCCGAAGCACTGTATGCCGACATGGGGCACTTCGGTCGTAACCCCATTGCCCGCGCGTGGTTCATTCTGGTTTTACCAGGACTGCTACTCAATTATTTTGGCCAGGGAGCCTTGATCCTGGAGAGCCCGGAGGCGGTGCGCAATCCATTTTATTTGCTCGCGCCGGGCTGGGCGCTGCTGCCGATGGTCGCACTCTCCACACTGGCGACCATCATCGCTTCTCAAGCCGTGATCTCAGGCGCATTTTCCCTGACCCACCAGGCCATCCAGCTTGGGTATGTCCCTCGCATGTTTATCCAGCACACCTCCAGCCAGGAGCAGGGGCAAATCTACATCGGCACGGTCAACTGGGCGTTGATGGTCGGTGTTGTGCTGTTGGTGCTTGGTTTCGAGTCTTCCAGTGCTTTGGCCGCTGCTTATGGGGTCGCGGTGACGGGCACCATGCTGATCACCACCATCCTGTCCTCGGCCGTCGTCCTGCTGCTATGGAAAACCCCTCGCTGGTTGGCCATTCCGATGCTGCTCGGTTTTCTGCTGGTAGACAGCCTTTACTTCGCGGCCAATGCTCCGAAGATCTTTCAGGGTGGTGCGTTCCCGGTGATTGCCGGCATTGGCCTGTTCATTTTGATGACCACCTGGAAACGGGGTCGCAAGATCATCGTTGAACGACTGGATGAAACCACGCTGCCTCTACCACTGTTCATCGGCAGCATCCGTACGCAGCCTCCTCATCGGGTACAAGGCACGGCGGTATTTCTGACAGCCAGGGCCGATGCCGTTCCGCATGCGCTGCTGCACAACTTGCTGCACAACCAGGTTTTACATGCGCAGGTGGTATTGCTCACCGTGGTGTCTGAAGACAGCCCTCGCGTTAGCGCTGAACGGCGGTTCGAGGTTGAAGCCTATGGTGAAGGGTTCTTCCGGGTCAGTCTGCACTTTGGCTTTATAGAGGAGCCCGATGTCCCCTTGGCGTTGAGTCTCTGTCACTTGGCCGAGCTGGACTTCAGCCCGATGCGCACCACCTATTTCCTGAGCCGGGAAACGGTGATCCCGACCAAGCGCATCGGTATGGCCCGATGGCGAGAAAGCCTGTTCGCGTTTTTGCTGAAGAATGCCAATAGCAATCTGAAGTACTTCAAATTGCCATTGAATCGGGTAATAGAGCTGGGTACACAGGTTGAGATGTAAAGCGTCATTGAGTATGCCTTCGAGCGACCCTGCGGTTGCTCGAAGGCGCTCTTGTCACTTCAGGTTGCCGCTGAGGAACTGCTGCAGACGCTCGCTTTTCGGGTTACCCAATACGTCCTCGGGCGCACCCTGTTCTTCGACCCGCCCCTGGTGCAGGAACAGCACCTGGTTCGACACTTTGCGCGCAAAGCTCATTTCGTGGGTCACCATGATCATGGTGCGGCCTTCTTCGGCCAGCCCCTGGATCACCTTGAGTACTTCGCCGACCAGTTCCGGGTCCAGGGCCGACGTCGGTTCATCGAACAGCATGATCTCCGGTTCCATGCTCAGGGCACGGGCAATGGCGACCCGTTGCTGCTGACCACCCGAGAGAAACGCCGGGTATTGATCGGCCACCCGTGCCGGCAAACCGACCTTGTCCAGGTAGCGCCGGGCGCGATCCTCTGCGTCCTTCTTGCTGACGCCCAGCACCCGGCGTGGGGCCATGGTGATGTTCTCGAGTACGGTCATGTGGCTCCACAGGTTGAAGTGCTGGAACACCATGGCCAGGCGAGTGCGGATGCGTTGCAGTTCATTGGCGTCAGCCACGCGCATGCCGTGGCGGTCATGGACCATTTGAATCGGCTGGTTGTCCAGGCTCATGGCGCCGTCATTGGGCGTTTCCAGGAAGTTGATGCAACGCAGAAAGGTGCTTTTGCCCGAACCACTGGCGCCAATCAGGCTGATCACATCGCCGGTCCTGGCGTTCAGCGAAACGCCCTTGAGGACTTCATGGTTGCCATAACTTTTGTGCAGGTTTTCAACGGTCAGTTTGTACATGAGCAAGCATCCTGAATTAGTGAGCCGGGCCGAGGAAAGACAACCAACGGCGTTCAGCCAGGCGGAACAGGCCGACCAGAGAGAAAGTGACTGCCAGGTAGATCAACGCGGCGATGCCGAACGACTGGAAGGTCAGGAAGGTCGCCGAGTTGGCGTCCCGTGCGACTTTCAGAATGTCCGGGATGGTCGCGGTGAAGGCCACGGTGGTCGAGTGCAGCATCAGGATCACTTCGTTGCTGTAGTACGGCAACGAACGACGCAGGGCCGACGGCATGATCACGTAGGCATACAGCTTCCAGCCGGTCAGTCCGTAAGCCTTGGTCGCTTCGACTTCACCGTGGGCCATGCTGCGGATTGCCCCGGCGAAGATCTCCGTGGTGTAGGCGCAGGTGTTCAGGGCGAAGGCCAGGATGGTGCAGTTCATCGCATCGCGAAAGAACGCGTCCAGCACGGGCTGAGCACGCACCGCGGCCAGGCTGTAAATGCCGGTGTAACAGATCAGCAGTTGGATATAGAGCGGCGTTCCGCGAAACAGGTAGGTGTAGAACTGCACCGGCCAGCGCACCCAGACATTGTCCGAGACCCGGGCAATCGACAGCGGGATCGACATCACGAAGCCGAAGAAGATCGAGGCGCTGAGCAGCCAGAGGGTCATGGCCAGCCCGGTGATGTGATTGCCGTCCTGGAACAGGAAAGGTTTCCAGTACTCCTGTAGAAGTTCGATCATCGCACGGCCTCCCGGGTACCTGCGGCGTAGAAGATTTCCATCCGGCGCAAGACGTAGTTCGAAACGGTGGTTATCACCAGATAAATCAAGGCGGCCAGAATCAGGAAGAAGAACAGCTGATAGGAGCTCTTGCCCGCGTCCTGGGCCACCTTGACCAGGTCGGCCAGGCCAATGATCGACACCAGCGCCGTGGCCTTGAGGATCACCATCCAGTTGTTACTGATACCCGGCAGGGCAAAACGCATCATTTGCGGGAACACCACCAAGCGAAAGCGCTGAGCGCGGGTCAGGCCGTAGGCGGTAGCCGCTTCCATCTGCCCTCGCGGTACGGCAAGGATGGCGCCACGGAAGGTTTCGGTGAAATAAGCCCCGTAGATGAAGCCCAGGGTAATGACCCCGGCACTGAACGGGTTGATCTCGATGTATTCCCATTCCATGAAATCGGTAAACGAGGTCAGCCAGGTTTGCAGGCTGTAGAAGATCAGCAGCATCAGCACCAGGTCCGGCACCCCGCGGATCAGCGTGGTGTAGGCCTGCGCAGGGACGCGCAGCAGTGCCGATTTCGAAAGCTTGGCGCTGGCGCCGATCAGGCCCAGGCCAACGCTCACCAGCAAGCACAGAAAGGATAATTTGACAGTCATCCAGGAGCCTTGCAGCAGCAGCGGGCCGAAGCCCTTGAGGCTGAAGCCTGACAGCCCCAGGATCATCAACAGGTTTTCTAGCATTGGGCAGCCCTACATCGATCAAAAAAGTGCCCATCCGCAAATGGGCGCAGGGTCATTATTTGCCGCTGTACAGATTCAGGTCGCCAAAGTGCTTCTGCTGGACGGCCGCATAGGTGCCATTGTCGTGCAGTGCCTGGATACCTTTGTTCAGCAAGGCCTGGAGCTCGGCGTTGCCTTTGGTGATACCCACGGCGGTTTTGGCTGGCAGCAGGGGGCTTTCGATCGGCTCGCTGACCTGGAAGTCGGCGCCTGGTGGCGACTTAAGGAAGCCCAGTTCGGCTTGCAGCATGTCCTGGATCCCTGCATCGAGACGACCGGAAGTCAAGTCAGCGTAGACCTGGTCCTGGTTGGCGTAGGCCTGGGTTTCTACCCCGGCCTTGTCCAGCACGGCCTTGGCGTAGGCTTCCTGGATGGAGCCTTGCTCGTAGCCGACTTTCTTGCCCTTGAGGGAGGCCGGGTCGGTGCCGATGGCCACGCCTTTTTTGAATACCAGCGCGGTCGGGCCAGAGAACAGCTCGTTTGAGAAATCGATGACTTTCTCACGTGCTGGCGTGGCGGTCATGGAGGAAATCACACCGTCGAACTTGTTGGCCTTGAGGCCGGGAATCATGCCGTCGAAGTCGCTTTCGACCCACTTGCACTTGACCTTCAGTTCGGCGCAGATCGCGTTACCCAGATCGATATCGAAGCCCACCAGGCTGCCATCGGCGGCCTTGGATTCGAACGGGGCATAAGAGGGATCGACGCCAAAGCGCAACTCCTTGTACTCCTTGGCCAGCGCAGAACCTGCAGCTACACACAAAGCTAATGCAGAAAGGGTGAGAAATGCTTTTTTCATTATTTTATTCCCAGGGACCATCGAAAGCGCTTGTGACGCAAGAGAACGAGTACTGCTTGGCAATATGTCTTATGCACACGCAGATACTTGTACAGACAAGCATATGCAATCACCCGGCCAATTCGCGGATTGGGCGTTTGAGAAAGTGCGTAAAGCGCTCTGGGATGGGCTTGACAGGCAAGTGAGCGCAGGGAGGGAGGCTGCCTGCGAGGCTGTTACCAAGGCAGTTTTTTACACCCGGCTGGGGTATGCGGTAACAAAATGTGAGATCAAGGACGCCGATTTTCAGGCGGTGTGGATTTTTGAGGGTGTACATCTGCCGGCCTGGTTGCTGGGTGCGTTTGTCTTGGCAGGCCGCTATCGCGAGCAAGCTCGCCCACAGAAGAGCCAGGTCTGCCCGACGGCAGGTCGTTACCGGCCCGTACACAAAAAATCTGACACTCTCGATTTTCCTGGCTCAATCCTTGATGCTCCGGCAGCATCGACGGTCAGCACGACGTAGTTCAACGCTCAGCACGCTGGAAATAACGCCAGAACAGTAATGCATAGACGATGTCTCCCGATGCCGCTACTGGTAATGGCCAGGGGATGCTGCCCGCCAGCCAGTGACCATAAACCACCACAACGAACAGTACTTTCAGGATTACCCCGAGCAGGATATAGGGACGATAGTGCAGCGGATCGCGAGCGATCATCCAATAGGCCCAGCCGAATACGATAACCAGGCACGTGGTGAGTTGAATGAAGAGGGTTGAGGTGGGGGTAATTTGCAGCCCCAACAGTGCAGCTACGGGGCGCAGAGCTACAAGTAATGGAAGACCCGCGAGTACGTTGAAACAAGCGGCAGAAATAAAAAGCTTGCGGGTATAACTGTCGATCATGGGGTTGTTCCTGATAGGTGGTGACGCCTCGCACCATGCAGAGACATCTTGTAACTTCTGGGGCTCAGCCAAGCAGCTTGAGTAGTGCCGGATAGCTATTGGGGAACAGCCTGCTTATCCAGAACAAGGTGCTCGATTTGTTCCCTGTGATAATGCGTTTGGTTCCTTTGCGCAGCCCCTTGATGATGTCGCCGGCACAATCCGCCGCTGGCGTCAGCAGCATCTTGTCTGCCAGTGCCGTGAACCTTTCTTCTGTGTTACCGGCGGCTTTGCAACGTCGTCCGGACTTCTCGATATTGGTTCGGATTCCGCCAGGGTGCACACACACGGCGCGTACACCGCTACCTTCGAGTTCCGACCATAAGGCTTCGGTCAGACCACGTACGGCGAACTTCGACATGTTGTAAGCGCTTTGCATCGGGAAGCCCACCAGGCCAAATACGCTGGAAATATTGACGATGCAGCCTTCCCGCTGGGCCTGCATCATCGGCAGGAACGCTTTGGTACCGTACAACACGCCCCACAGGTTGATACCCAGTTGCCACTCGTACTCATCGATGGAGGTATTGGCAACTGTCCCGATGACGGCGGCGCCCGCGTTATTGATGACGAAGTGCGCCGTGCCAAAATCGCGCTTCACTTCGTCGGCATGAGCCTGGAAGGCGTCCCAGGACGATACGTCCAGGAGGTAACTTTTCGCTTTGCTGGCGTCAGGCAACAGCTTCATGGTTTTGTCGAGACCCACCTGGTTGATGTCCGACAGGGCGACATGTGCGCCAGCTTCCACCATCTGGATAGCCAACTCCCGACCGATGCCTGATCCTGCGCCAGTGATGACGACCACTTTGTTTCGGAACATGTTTTTATCCTTCTTGTTTTGATTGGTTTCGCCACTACAATTTTTTTGCTGACAAGCACTATTTGCTGAGAATGTGGATCGCGACCGCTGCCTCCTCAATACCCTGCAAGCCGCCGCCGTTCTCCTGGATTGCATGGCGTGCGCCATGAACCTGGCGTGCGCCAGCCTCTCCGCGCAGTTGCGTCACCAGTTCGTAGAGCTGGCCAATCCCGGTAGCACCGAGCGGATGACCTTTCGATTCCAGGCCACCCGAGGTATTGACCGGGATGCGTCCGCCCAGGGTGAATTCGCCACGTTCAGCCGCGGGTCCGCCTTGACCGAACGGGACCAGGCCCAGGTTTTCGACCTGAATGATTTCGCCCATCGCCGAGGCGTCATGGACTTCGGCGACATGCATGTCTTGTGGCCCCAGACCCGCCAGGTCATAGGCCAGGTTAGCTGCCAGGTGACCGACGTTCAGTTCCGGCTGATCGAGCCGGCGATGGCTGAAGCTGCGGATGACACTGGCCGCTACCTTGATGCAGCGGCTCTTGTCGGCACCGATGCGTGTGAGTCCTTCCTCGGTGCACAGGATGGCGGCGGCTGCACCGTCCGACAGCGGCGCGCACATTGGCAGGGTGAGCGGGTAGGTGATCGGAGGGGCGGCAAGGATTTCGTCGATACTGAAGGCTTTGCGAAATTGCGAGTAAGGGTTATGGACCGAGTGAGTGTGGTTTTTTGCCGACACCGCTGCGATCTGCCGCTGTGTGGTGCCGTAGGTTTTCATATGCTGGCGGCACAATGCGGCATAGATGGCCATGAACTTACTGTAAGGCTTGTCCGATTCCGACCCGGCGGGCGGCACCACGCCTTCGCCCATTTTCACCAGCGTCTGATAATTCTCTTCGGCGCAAGATACGTCCCAACCAGCCTCGAACAGCGAGAGGGCTTTGAGTTTATCCGGGATGTTCATCTTTTCCGCGCCCAACGCCAGCGCGATACTGGCTGTACCGGCCTTGAGGCTTTGCACGGCCAGATTGAAGGCTGAGCTACCCGAGGCGCAGGCATTCTCGACGTTATAGATAGGAATGCCTTGAATACCGATCTTGCTGAACACGACTTGACCGGGGATCGAGAGCTGGCCTTGCAACGGGCCATTGGTCATGCCGGCATAAAATGCGATATCGAGATCGGCGGCACTGCAGTGGGCGTCCTTCAATGCGCCCTGAAAAGCCTCGCGTGCCAAGTCGTCGAGGCTGCGTTCGATGTGGCGACCGAAAACGGTCATGGCGATGCCGGCGATATAGATATTGCTCATTGAAAATTCCTTATATTCAGTTGGTTGGTGTCCAGTTCGCATCCCTCCGGTTGTGTCAGATCTTGCGAGCCGAGTTTTCCCAATACGGCTGACGCAGTTCTTTTTTCAGCACCTTGCCCACCGGGCTGCGTGGCAGGCTGGTAGTGAAGTCGACCGACTTCGGTGCCATCACGCTGCCCAGCCTGGCTTTGCACAGCTCGATAAGCTCTTGCTCGGTGGTTTCCTGGCCTGGGTTGAGCTCGACCACGGCCTTGACGGCCTCGCCCCATTTTTCATCGGGCACGCCAATCACGGCGCAGTCCTGAACGGCCGGATGTCCCCACAGCACTTGCTCGACCTGGCTGGGATAAACGTTGAAACCGCCGGAAATGATCATGTCCTTTTTGCGATCGGTGAGGTGCAGATAGCCTTCGGCATCGATATGGCCGATGTCGCCGGTATGCAGCCAACCGTCGATGATGGTCTCGGCGGTCTTCTCCGGCTGCTTGTAGTAACCCTTCATGATCAGGTCGCCGCGCACGCATATTTCACCGGTTTCACCGCGCGGCAGGATCTGGTTGGTGTCGCTCATCACTTCGACGCGGACCAGCGGGTTGGGGCGGCCGACCGAGGACAGGCGTTCGTCGTCGGCGAATTGGCCGTCCACCAGATGCTCGTCGGGACGAAAGTTGGCGATACTGGCCGGTGCTTCGGTCTGACCATAGCCGCCGGTCATGACCGGGCCGAAAACCCCGATAGCTTTCTTCAGCTTGTCTACCGACATAGGAGCCGCGCCGTACATCAGGTACTTCACCGAAGAGAAGTCCAGCTTCTCGATACCGGGAATTTCCAACAGCCTGTAGATCACCGTTGGCGGCAGAAAGAGCTCGCTGACCTTGTGTTGCGCAATGGCGTTCAACATCAATGCCGGATCGGGTTTGGTAATGACCACGACAGTGCCACCTTGCGCCGTGCAGGGTACGGCCAACAGGCCGGCAGTGTGGGTCATCGGTGCGGCGGCCATATTCACCGGCTTTTCACCATTGCGATAAGCACAGGTCAGCATGAAGTGGGCGATGAACGTCTGCAGGCTGCGGTGGGTGTTCATCACTCCCTTTGGCGTGCCTGTAGTGCCGCCAGTGGGTGAGACCGCCACTACGTCGTCCATGTCATAGGTGACTTCGGGACGGCTCGATGCCTGGCCGGCACTCCATAGTTCCAACGAGGGTGCATCGACAGCTTCGGAATCAATACAGATCCAGTGCCTGATCTTCGGCAGCCTGGGCCGTAGCTCGGCAATGATTGGCGCGAAATCGTTTTGGTAGAACATCACCTCGCAATCGAATGCGTCGAGGATGTAGTGATTTTCTTCGCTCGAGTTGCGCGCGTTGACGGGAATCCAGGTCATGTTGGCGCGCCATAGACCCAGCGTGCAGGCCCAGGCGGTGACGTCGTTACCTGACCAGACGGCACCCTTGGTTTCCTTCGGCAAGCCCAGTGCGAGCAGCTTGTTGGCGATGCGACACGAGAGTTCGCCGATTTCGTCGAAGGTGTAAGAGCGCTCGCCCTGGATGTAGGCGACCCCGCCAGGGTTGATGCCCCAGCCGCGATCGTAAAAGTCGATGATGGCCATAAGTGGTTCCTGTGCCGGTAATCAGAGTTTGGTAACGGTGGCACGGGCCAGGCCGCGCTCTTCCAGGAAACCGAGCAGATAGCGATGTCCAAAAGCCTTGGAGCCGGAAGCGAAGCCGACCTTGTTGGTGTCGTCGTCGAGCAGCCTGATCGCCGCCGCGGCCTGTAGGGCACCGGTGGAAATATAGGGGGTGACGCCATGCACGGTAGCGCGCACAGCGGCCAGGTGACCGCGGCCGATAGCGATGTCGACGCTGCGTTGCAAGGTGGTGCGTTCGCGGGGCGGCATGCTCGGCGTGGTGGCCTCTACCAGGCTCCTCACCACCGCGTCCTGCTGCTCCTTGGACAGGTGCTTGTATTCCGCTTCCCACTTCTGGCTTAGACCATGCACCATCGGCATCACATTGTTGTCGTAGAAACCGACCGCGGAGGTGCAGGCGCGCACGCGCGGATCATGCTCGAAGTAAATCGGCAGCGAGGTGCCCCCCCAAGGCAGGCAGAAAACCGGCTGCATGAAGTTGGGGTCGACAATGTTGAACGAAGCGGTGGCCGGGTGCTGCACCAGCTTGTTTTCCCACAGGTAGAACTGCTCCCTGTGGAACAATTCGAAAATCGACGCCGCCGAGCCCAGGCTGACCCCTGCGACATCACGCGGGCCGCGGCACAGGGCGGCGGTTTCCAACACATCGATACCGGGGGTTTCCAGCGCCAGTTCGGCGGCGATCTCGGAGAAGCTGAACATGTAGGACAGCGAGGGTGAAACCAGTAAGCCAGCCTGACGATAGAGTTCGCCAAATTGCTCGCGAACCTGGCGGACATAGCTTTGCTCGCCAGTGGTATCTATGTGGTGGCAGCCGGCCTTGAGCGCGGCCTCAACGGTGGTCAGACCGAAGTTGACGAAGGGCCCAACGGTGTTGCAGACGACCTTGGCTCCCTTGAAGGCGGCGCTCAGCGACTCGACGTTGTGCTCGGCCTCGATGATTTCATAGGTCGCGGACTCCAGGCGTACCACACGTTGCGCCATCATTTCCTGCGCGCGCCTGGCATCGCGCGCCACAGCGGTGAAGGGGATGTTCTGGTCGATCAGCCAGTCCATGGTCAGCATGCCGGTGTAGCCACTGGCGCCATAGACAACTACGGGATACTTAGCCATTTCTATTGTCTCCAACGTTTATTGTCAGTCGGGTTTGGGATCAGTACTGGGGCCAGCCGTCTTCGTAGAGCTCCTGGACAAGGAACCCAAGGCGGGTGGTGAGCATCATGTTCTCGCCATCCTCGATCAGCGCGGCGCGGGCATCGCGGAACAACTTCTCCATGGGGTACTCGCGGGTCAGGCCGTTGCCGCCGAACAGCTGCATGGCATCGCTGACCACGCGCATGGCCTCTTCGGTCACGGTGACCTTGCCGGAAGCCGTGGCACAGGGGTGCCCCTGCGGGGACAGGCGCGCATAGGCCAGGGTGCGCCGGGCGACAGCCCGGCAAAGCTCGACACGACGCATCATGTCGCCGATGCGGTAGCGGGTAAGCTGGTGGTTGATCAGCAGTTGGCCACCCTGCTTGCGCTCATGACAGTAGGCCAGGGCCAGTTCGAAGGCGGAACGTGCCACGCCAGTGAACCATTGCGCCATGTGGGTGCCAGCGAACGACCAGGTCGACACGACGTTGCCGTAGTACTCGTCCTGCAGGGCCACGGCGAAGCGCTTGGGAATCCGCACGTTGTCGAAATACACCTCGCCCTGGGGCAGGGCGCGCTGACCGATCTTCTCCAGGGGCTTGCCCCTGCTGACACCGGGCAAGTCCAGGGGCACGATGACGGAGATGCCATAGGGCAAGCCATTGGCATCGTAGAAGCCGTTGCCATAGTCGGCGGTCATGTAGGCCAGAGCCACTTGGGCCACCGCACCGTTGGACACCCAGGCCGAGCACTGGCCGTTAATGACGATCTCGTGCTCGCCGACCTTGGCGAAGAGATTGCCCTTGTTGCCCAACTGCCCTGGCACCCAGTCGCGCTGCAAGTCGAAGGCGCTGACATCAGTGCCCTTGTCCGGATGGGTAATCATCCAGCAGCCGATTTTCCCGGCACTCAGATCGATCAGCTCCTGGTTCCCTACGGCTTTGGCCATCTCGTTCGGGAAGGTGCTGACGCCCAGGGAAACCGCCAGACCGGCATCGCCCCAGCCCATTTCCTCGCCGATCATAGACTCGACGCGTACAGCCGTTTCCGGCGGCAGTTCGGCCAGCAGATCGGAACTCAGGCCCAACTTGGCGGCTTCGCTGAACAGGCTGTAGTACGGCGAGCCGGGGGCAACCACCTGCTCTGCGGTCATCTTGTCGAGTTCCTGACCAAGGGGCCTCATGAAGTCCTTGGCAAAGCGATGCACGCTGTCCTGGATGCCGCGCTCGACCTCGTTCAGGGGCGTTTCAAAGCCGGTCATTGAAATGTCAGGCAGGTTGATCCGGTTACTCAGTTTCATCATGGGCCTCGTCATATCGCTCGGTTTTTCTTATGGCCTGCACGCCAGGCATCGAGACGCGTCAGGCGTCGGTCGGCAGTTCGCCGGCGGCGATCAGCGCGGCACGCGTGGCCTCGACGAAAGGCTCTACGGTGTCGACGAACAGCTCTTGCAGCGGTGTCCCCTTGAATTCGGGGAGGAAGGTCTTGTTCCAGTGGCCGCACAGCGACATGCCTGCTGGGGTATCGACCATGGCGACGCCGATCGCCAGCAGGGTCTGGATGGCGCCGGGATGGGAAGCCGCGTAGGCTGCGCGCCACTGCTCGGGCGTCAACTCGTTACGCTCGATCGGGCGACCCGCGGCCTGTTCGCGCGCGGCCAGCAGCTCGTTCCACGAACACCAGGCCGTGGCCGCGACTGGGCAGATCGCATTGCGCGAGGCCGGGTGGGCCAGCACATGTGGAATGATGCGGCCGACATCCGCGCCGGTCGACCAGGCCAGCCTGGCGTCGGGATCACCCATCACCATCACCGGCTCGAGCATGTAGTACTCGATCCAGGCACCGGCCGGAATGATGGTGTAGTCCATGCCGGCCAGTTCGATCATGCGTCGGATGAACGCCTTCTGCCGGGCCATCAAGCGGTGCGTGGTGTCGGTCTGCCAGAACTGCTCGAACTCGTAGATCGCGCCGTATTCGGATGGCACGAAGCGTTCGACCCCGGCTTCCTTGGCCGCAAAGATCAGCGGCATCTGCGATTCGGTGGCGTAGAGCGGCACGCAGGACACCAGGTAGTCGGTGCCACGCAGCGCCGGGACCAGCGCTTGGGCAATGGTGACGTCGACCTCCTTGATGGTCACGCCCTGACGCGCCCATTCGGCGTACTGCAGCTGTTTTTGCGCCTCGCTCTTGCTGATGCCCGACGATGAGTGTTCCACCTGGCCGGAGCGGCGCGCCAGCACATTGATATTGACCAGGCCCTGGCGAATGAACTCATTGACGCACGCGACGCCGGCGGTCCCGGTGGCGCCGAATACAGTGACGGTCTTCTTGTTCATGCTGTTCTCCTGGCTGTGATCAGTCATGCGGGCGGGCGGTTGTGCCTGCCTCGCTTTAAGGCGAGTGGCGGAATATTTGGTCGATTATTGTTCTTCCCGGCATCGACAACTCACCGGAAAAGCGGTCATATTTGTCAAAATATGCTCATCCCGAGATGCCCATGAATCCGCAACAACAGGTCCATGAAACACTGGGATTACCCTTGCTGGGTGGCCTGGTGTGCAGTGACATCCCCTTGTATGCGGAGCGCTATTTCCTGCACACGACTGATCTATCCGTCCCGCCCGTTGACTTCATGGCCCTGCTGACCCAGTTCGGTGGCTCGCGGGCGGATGAGGGGGCAGGGGGCGAATTGCGCTCGACATCGATGCCCCGCTTGTCAATGCTGCTGCCTGCCGGTTGTGCCACTCAATGGCACTATTCCGGCAGCATTGATTTCGCGGTTTTTTATCTGCCCGAGCGCACTGATGGCGTGTTTGGGCAATTGCGTGAGCTATGCGCTGGCGCGCAGGCACCATTGCCCGTCAGTGATGGTTTGGTGAGCGCAGCGGCCCGGCAATTGATGGATGAGCTAAGTCTTGGGAAAGGGGCTGATCAGGGGTTCATGGCAAGACTGGCCATGGTCATGCTTGAGCAGGTGTATCGTGCGCTGCGAGTTGACGCGAGCAGAGGTATTTATCCGCCGCATATTCATCTGGCGCGCCTGCATACAGTGCTGGTCTTCATTCGCGAGAATCTTGGGCAGGAACTCTCGATCAGCACGCTGGCTGACCAGACGGGTGTCAGCCCGGCTCATTTCCGACGGCTGTTCCAGCGCGCCATGGGTATGCCGCCCCATCGCTATGTGATGAATCTACGACTGGAACATGCACGTGATCTGCTCATGCAGACCGATCTACCTATTTTGCATGTGGCACTGGAGTGTGGTTTCAGCTCGCAGAGCCACCTGACTGCTGCGTTCAAGGTTGCGCACGCCAGTACGCCGGCCGAATACAGAGCCCTGGCTGGAAGGTAGCGGATGCTTTGGCGTGGCGAGCAGGTCACTGCACCGAAAGTACGCAAGCGGCTTGTGTTGGATTGCACCGGGGTTCAAGCCCTCGGACTATTCCATGGTAGTGTTCGACCGTTTGGAACTGTATCCAGGGACCTTCAGACGCTCCTTGGGTAAGCGTCTCTCAACCACTCAGGTCTGAAACAATGGACTGCATAGAGCCCCAACTGATCCTCAAAACGACACCGCCGCGCAGTCAGAAATCAGCACGGATGCGAAACCGCCTGGGTATCCATACCCAGGAGCTGACAGACAAAGTGGTGATCGCCGTTCAAGCGCCGGGAGGTTTCGGCAAAACCTTTCTGCTGACCCAATGGCGCCGTGAATGTCTGTCTCACGGCGCCGTGGTGGCCTGGATGACGCTGGATGCACAGGATGATGGTGCGCGTTTTGTCCAGGGGCTGGGAGCAGCCATGGCCATTGGCAGCGGTCGGCCGTCGTTTGCCCGCGTATTCGAGCCTATTGCAGGACCGGGGCGTGACGAACAGGAGAGGCTGACGCAGTGGTTGGTGGAAGTGGCTGACCTGGGTAGCGAAACCGTATTGATTCTGGATGAAGTGGATACCTTGCCCGAGCTGACGATCCGGCACTCCCTGACGTACCTGCTGCACAACGCACCGGCCAATTTGCGCATCGTCATGGCCTCTCGCGCACGGTTGAATCTGCACGTGACGGACCTCGCGGCAAGGGGGCTTTTCACGACGATCATGACAGCGGCCTTACGACTGAATGTGGAAGAGGCGCTCGCCATCCTCAATGACCGTTTCGGCGCAAGGGTTGATGCCGACCTCTGCGTGCGGCTGCACGAGATAACCGAGGGCTGGCCGCTTGGCCTGCAATTGGCGATTTCGGCGTTGGAGAAGAGCCCGAACCGGAGTGCGGCAGTCGAAGGGTTGTCGACTTGTCTGGGGGATATCCAGCGTTATTTCGTCGACAGTCTGCTCGCACATCTTCGGGAGGAGCAGGTTCGTTTTCTGACCGGCATTGCATTGCTGGAAATGGTCCAGCCCTTGTTATGCGAGGCGCTGACGGGCAACGCGCGCTCGGGCGAATTGCTGAAGGAATTGTGTGCCTCGACACCGATCTTTGTTGAAAGTATCGACAGTGACTGGGTGCGCATCCATCCATTGGCGCGGGAATTTCTGCTCGGCCGTTTTGCCGACTTGCCGTTGGAGGAGCGTCAGGGTTATCACCGGCGAGGCGCTGTGTGGCTGGAACAACACGGTTTCCTGGAGCAGGCCGCCCGGCAATATCTGTTGGCCGGCATGCCCCAGCCGGCCTATACGTTGATCGGCAACTGCCTGTACGAAGTCGCGTTGCAAGGGCAGTTCAGCCGGGTGCTGGAGTGGGTCGAGGAGCTTGGCCCCGCTGACGTGTTGGCGCATCCGCGCATCTGCCTGGCGGCGGCCTGGACGTTAGCGATGGGAGCGCGTCAGGCAGAAGCGGCGCAATTGATTGCGGCTATTGAACAGCATCCGTCCGCCGACGAGGCGACACGTTGTGAAGCGGCCACCATCGCCGCCGCAGCCGCCTTCTTTGCGGACCATCCGGATCAATCCCATGAGCTCATCATGCCTTGGGTCGATCGATTGCCTTCATTCTCAACCACGGTGCAAGCCTTGGTCGCGAACCTGATCGCCCGGCTGACGCTGTTGCAGGGGCAGCCGGAGAAAGCCCGACGAATTCTTCAGCGAGCACCGCTTTACGCCGGTAGACCTGGCCTTGATGCCATACGCGGGTATGGCGAGTGGGTGGTCGGTCTTGCTTATTTATACGAGGGCCGAATGGTGTCGGCGCGCACCGCGTTGCACGACAGCCTGTTGCTTGCCGAACGGGACATCGGTCGGCGCAGTCCGGTGGCGGTCATTCTGGCGAGCGCTCTGGCGACGGTGTTGCTGGAGCAGGGGGACATTCAGGCGTCCGCTACGGTGCTGGCGAACAGGCTGGATATCGTTGAACGATTGGCGTCCCCCGATGCCATTGTGCAGGGTTTTCTCGCCGCCGCTCGACTGGCTTCAATCCAGGGGCAGGGGCATCGAGGGCAGGATCTGCTCGAGGCGTTATTCGCCCTTGGAGAAGAGCGAAATATTCCACGATTCTGCATTGCCTCCCTGGGAGAGCAAATACGCCTGCATGCCTTGCTGGGACGCAGCGATACCTGTCAGGCATTATGGCGACGGCTGGACAGTTTCACGCCGGTTATTGCCCGTGAGCGAGCCGGGTTGCTGGGGCCGGAGCTGGACTTGCTGGCCGGGGTAGCCAACGCTTACGCGTTACTGGCCCAACGTGATTGGGAGGCTATGCTGGCGGTGCTGGACAAGGTTGGCGAAACGGCCGAATACCTGCGTCGTGGACGAGACATCGTACAGATCAAGTTGCTCAGGGCACTGGCACTTCGGGCAACCGGACAGGGCGGCACCGACTATTTGCTGGAGGCTGTCAGCCTCGCGCAAGAAAACGGTATGTTGCGCGTGGTGCAGGACACCCATCCGGACCTGATCAAATGGGAGCAGACGCTCCAGCGTGATACCGTCAATTTGCTCGCGGCGACCTCTACGCCCGCACCTGTTCCGCGACCGGAATCCACCCCATTGACCGTGTCCCCAAGTCGTCTATTGACGCCCAAGGAACGCGAGGTGTTGCAGCTGTTGGCTCGCAACCTGTCCAACAAGCAAATCGCCCTGGCGCTGAATGTCGGCGAGGAAACCGTGAAGTGGCACCTGAAAAACCTGTTTGGAAAATTCCAGGCCGGCACAAGACAGCATGTAGTCGCGCGTGCCTACATGCTGGGAATTCTCGAGACAGCGGGCTGATGCGAACTCACCACCCGAGATGATCCGTTCGGATCATCCTTCAATCGCCCCCCACATCCGATGTCCAATCGCCCCCCCAGTCAATGGGGGGGTGCGCTTTTCGACTTCGCAATAGTCTGACCCCACAAAAGCGCCAACGTATCGGTGAGTGGGAGCAGGTTTATGTCTGAAAGAGTGCTGATCGCCGGTGCAGCAATGGTGCCGTTTCTACCGCTGGGTGGCTCTGACAGCCATGCGACGTTGGCGGGGCAAGCCATTCGTGCGGCGCTGGCCGATGCGCGGATCGACTATGACCTGGTCGACCAGGTGTTTACTTCCTGCGTACACGCACAAGCCGGTATCGCCGAGCAAATGTTGTCGCAGATTGGTTACTCGGGCGTGCCGATTTTCAGCCTCGGCGATGGCTGTGCGTCGGCCAGCAGTGCTTTCCAGCTGGCCCGCAATAGCCTGCTGTGCGGCCAGGCTGAATGTGTCCTGTTGGTGGGTGTCGAGTGCATGCCGGCAGGTATTTCCCATCGTGAGTTTTTCGGTTTGAAAGATCTCGCTCGCGATGAGTCGGCAAAGGTCAGGCAAGGTGAGAACCCCATCGGCTTTATCGAGCGTCGACAACAACCGGCGCTGTTGTTCGCTGCCCAAACCAGCTGGTTATTGACACGTATGGGCATTGCTCAAAGCAGCTTCGATCAAGTGCTTGAACGGGCACGGGTCCAGGCCGGTCGCAATCCCTACGCCGTGTTGAACCGCCTGCCGGATCGCGACGGCTGGCTCGCGCCTTATCTGTGCCCGCCCGCTTGCGGTGCGGCGGCCATCCTGCTCTGTACCCCGACCTTCGCCCTGCGCTTCGGCGCTCGGACGGACGTCACCGTGCTGGCCAGTGTCAGGGGCAGTGACAGCGCTTCAGAGCAGGAATCGGGTTGCGTGCTGGATGTGCTCGGACAGGCGACCACCCGGCGAGTCGCACAGTTGGCCTATCAGCAGGCGGGCCTCGGGGCGGAAGACATCGACGTGGTTGAACTGCACGACCAAAGCGTCGGCGACTTCATGATCAATAGCGCCGCGCTGGGCTTTTGCCGGGAGGACGAGATCGATCGATTCGTGCAGCAAGGACACTGCCTGAAAGGACAGATGAATGCGGTGTGCCCATCGGGTGGCTTGCTGGGACGTGGTCACGCCCCGGGTGCCACCGGGTTGGCGCAACTGGTCGAGTTGGTCTGGCAACTGCGCGGCATGGCCGACGGCAGGCAAATTGCTGATGCCCGCACGGCTTTACAACATAGCACCGCCCTGGGCCGGGCAGTGTCGGTCACCCTTTTGCAGCGCACCTGAGAGGAGGCTCACTACGCCGTGATTCAACCCATGACTTTTCGTAAACCATAGAGCAGGTGGCAAGCTAGATGAACAAAAATAATAAGATCTGCCATGCAAACCTTCGCAAAGGGTTGTTGGCCTCCGCCATTCTCACCGGCCTGGGCATCGCGCCCGTAGGGGCTGTGGAGATCAACACGGGGAATGAAGACTTTGCGGTTCGCTTCGACAACACCCTGAAGTTCAACTACGCCCAGCGCGTGGAAGCCCCCAACAGCAAGTTGGCCAATTCGTGGAACAACAATGACGGAGATCGCAATTTCTCCTCCGGCAGTCCCGTTTCTCAACGACTGGATGTGCTGACCGAACTGGACGTGGTTTACAAAGAAAAAGTCGGTTTCCGTGTCAGCGCCAACACCTGGTACGACCACGCCTACGACGATATTGGCAGCGATAACGCCTCGACCAATCAGCTCAACGACGGTAAGCCGGACTCTCGTCATCAAAGCGGTTACGCCGATCGGTATTACAACGGTCCTTCTTCGGAAATCCTTGATGCCTTCGTGTTTGGCAGCACGGAAGTCGGCGATGAGTCACTGCTCAGCGGCAAGCTCGGCAAGCACACCGTTTACTGGGGCGAAAGCATCCTCGCCTTTGCCCATGGCAACAGTTATGGCCAGTCCGGTCTGGATATTTCCAAGTCGCTGGCGGTCCCGGGAACAGAAGCCAAAGAACTGTTCATTCCGCGTAATCAGTTGTCCACCAGCCTCACGGTCAATCCGGAACTGACCCTCGTCGCGCAATACTTCCTGGACTGGGACGCCGCGCGGTTGCCGGAGTCGGGCACTTATCTGGGGTTCAACGACGGCATTCAAAATGGCGGGCACAACCTGTCGTTGATCGGCGGCCGAAACCCGCTGTTCGGCACACCTGGCCCACTGGGTGCCAACCAGTTTTTACGGCTGTCCAACGGGCATACGTTTACCCCGGACAACCAGGGTGACTTTGGCCTGATGGCCAAGTGGAGCCCGGAATGGCTGCAGGGTACGCTGGGTTTCTACTACCGCAAAACCTCCGACATTCTGCCCAACCTGGTGTTGCAGCCAACGGCGGTCGGCCCTGCGCAACTGATCTCCGGCAATGCCGGCAGCTACAACCAGTTCTATGTCGACGACATCGATATCTACGGCATCAGCCTGTCGAAAAGCATCGAAGGTGTCAGCGTCGGTCTCGACCTGAACTATCGCCACAACATGCCGCTGGCCAGCGTGCCGGCAACGGTCAGTCCGGCAGCCGGTGCTGCCGGTTTGCCTGGCTTCATCAGCAGTTTTGATGGTGACAACGGCGTGGCCCGAGGCAACACCGTGCACGCGGTGCTCAACGGCTTGACCACTTTCGGTGCGACACCGGTCTGGGACAGTTCGACCTTGCTGGTTGAACTCGCCTACAGCCGCTGGCTGGACGTCACCGAGAACAAGCAGCTGTTCAAAGGCGAAGACTGGTATCGCGGTGTCGACAAGGTCACCAAGGACAACTACGTCCTGGGCGTCAACTTCAACCCGACCTGGTATCAGGTGTTCCCCGGCATCGATATGTACCTGCCGGCCAACTACAGCGTCGGCCTTGCGGGCAACTCGTCGGTTCAGCTCGGGGGTAACAAGGACTCCGGCAGCTACTCGGTGGGCGTTGGCATGGACGTGCACAACCAGTACCGGTTCGACCTGAAGTACGTGGACAACTTTGGTCCGTTCGACACCTGCGGCTCAGCCGGTGGTGCAGGTGCACAGGGCGAGGGTGCCGCACCAGGGGCCAACGGCCAATACAACTGCGTACCGGGGCAGACCACTGCTTTCGGCGGTACTCAGCCTCAGCTCAAGGATCGGGGCATGGTCACTTTTACCTTCAAAACGACCATTTGATCGAAGTATTCGCTTGATAGCAGGAGTCACTCCATGAAATTCGTCAACACACTTTTGTTCACTGCATTGACCGTTGCCATCGCGGGTTCGGCACACGCGGCCGTGTCCTCCGATGAAGCGGCCAGACTCGGCAACAGCCTGACAGGCGTCGGCGCTGAAAAGGCCGGCAATGCCGACAACACCATTCCGTCCTACACCGGTGGTCTCACCACGGCGCCGGCGAGTTTTCAACCGGGCAGTTCGTTCCGTCCGGACCCTTACGAGGCCGATAAACCACGCGTGGTCGTCGATGGCAAAAATGTCAGTCAATACACCGACAAACTGACTGCGACCACGCAAGAACTGCTCAAGCGTTACCCGACGTTCCGGGTCGATGTGTTTCCCACCCATCGCAGCGTTGCTCTGCCGCAACGGTTGCTGGATAACACCGCAAAAAATGCCGTCGGCACCAAAACACTCGACGGCGGGGTAGCACTGGAAAACGCGTTGCCGGGCGTTCCGTTCCCGATCCCGAAAGATGGCTACGAGGCCATGTGGAACCACCTGCTGCGTTATCAGGGGTACGCCACCAATATCAAGTATGACTCCTGGAACGTCGACAGTTCCGGCCGGGCTATTCTGGCCACGACCGGTAATGGCTATCTGGAGTACCCGCTGTACGATCCGAAGCGTACGGAACCGGCGAAAGAGACGGATCTGTTCTTCAAGACCAAACTCTATTACCAGGCCCCGGCCCGTCGCGCAGGCGAAGCCATCCTGGTGCAGGATGCCGTCAACCCTCTGAAAATGGAGCGTCGTGGCTGGCAATACCTGCCAGGTCAGCGCCGCGTGAAACTCGCCCCGGATATCGCCTACGACACGCCAAACCCTGGCTCGGCCGGTGCTTCGACCTATGACGATGCCTGGGTATTCAACGGTGCACTTGACCGTTACGACTTCAAGCTCGTCGGCAAGAAGGAAATGATCGTTCCTTACAACACCTACAAGCTGAACTATCACAAGATCGCTGCGGATATCACCACGCCGCATCACGTCAATCCGGACCTGATGCGCTGGGAGTTGCACCGCGTGTGGGTGGTCGAAGCCACGCTGAAACCGGGCAAACGCCACATCTACAGCAAGCGCACCTTCTACCTCGACGAAGACAGCTGGATCGCACTGGCTTCGGATGAATATGACGCCAGCGGCAAGCTGTACCGCGGATCCTTTGCCCACTTGGCATACAGCTATGACGTGCAGGCGCCGAACTCCGATAACCACATGATTTATGACCTGGTCTCTGGCAGCTACAACATCACCGGCGTCTACGGGCCGTACGGCGGCGTCAAGTACATCGACCCGCTTTCGAAAGCGCAATGGGCGCCTGAGTCATTGGCCGGCACGGGTATTCGCTGAGCCATAACGCAGGTGTTTTTTGTCGCCGACAGTGTGTGCCGCACTGTTTGGCGGCTTTTTTTGCCGAGTAGATCTCATGAATACATTTAGATGGATTGCGCTCACTGCGCTAATTGTGGCGTTGGCTGCCCCATTCACCAGAGCCGTCGTCGCCGCCGATTTTGTCGACGTGCTGTCGAGCCCCGCGATTCAGAGTGACAAGGCGATTAGCGGGATGTTCACCGGATTGACCCGTGCAGGTCAGCGTCTGGTCGCCGTGGGCCAACGCGGTCATATTTTTTATTCCGATGATAACGGCGGCCGCTGGCACCAGGCAGAAGTGCCGGTGAGTTCCGATCTGGTGGCCGTGCAGTTTCCGAGCCCGACGCAGGGGTGGGCGGTCGGGCATGACGGCATTGTGTTGCACAGCGACAACAGGGGTGAAACCTGGAAGCGTCAGCTCGATGGCCGTCAGGTGGGGCAGATTATGCTCGAACATTTTCAGAGGCAGGAAGGGCAACAGCCCAATGATGCGTTGTTGGCTGAGGCTCAACGAATGGTCGATGAAGGGGCCGACAAACCTTTTCTGGACGTTTGGTTCGCCAATGATAAAACCGGCTATATCGTCGGCGCGTTCAATCTGATTTTCCGCACCGAAGACGGCGGCCGCAGCTGGGTTCCATTGATGGATCGCACCGACAATCCGGGGGCGCTGAATTTCTACGGGATGCGTGCCATCGGCGATGACCTGTTCATTGTCGGCGAGCAAGGTCTGGTATTGAAACTGGACCCGGCAACGCAACGCTTCATCAACATCCCGACACCCTACAGCGGCAGCTATTTCGGCATCACCGGCAAGCCGGGCTCGGTGCTCGTTTATGGCCTGCGTGGCAATGTTTATCGCAGCGTCGATCACGGCGTGAACTGGGAAAAGGTTGAGCTGGGTCTGTCCTCAAGCATCACCGCGAGTACGGTCACGGCAGACGGCCGAATCATTCTGGTCAGCCAAGCCGGTCACGTGCTGGTGAGCGCCGACGACGGTGCTAGCTTCACGCAAAAGCCACAACAACGCCTAGGGCCAGCCGCTGCTGCGCAAGCCGTCGGGTCAAGTTCCGTCGTGCTCGCGGGCGCACAGGGCTTGCGTCAATTGCCCTTTGAATAAGCCCACTTCACACAATAAAAAGAGACGAGCCACGTCATGGGTAACTACAACCTCGATACGATGCCGGTGATCCGAGAGCTCAAGGGCTTCGATGCACGCTCCGGCAACTTCCTTGAACGCTTGATTTTCAATAACCGCCTGTTGGTGGTGCTGACTTGCCTTATCGTGACGGTGCTGCTGAGCTACTTCGCGGCCACTCGGCTGACGCTCAATGCCAGCTTCGAAAAAATGATTCCGCAGAGTCAGCCGTACATCAAAAACTACCTTGAGAATCGCCAGTCGTTACGCGGGCTGGGCAATACGGTTCGAGTGGTGGTGGAAAACACCGACGGCGACATCTACGACCCGAAATACCTGGAGGTGCTCAAGCAGGTCAATGACACCTTGTTCCTGACCCCGGGCGTGGACCGGGCCTGGATAAAGTCATTGTGGACGCCTGCCGTGCGCTGGACCGAGGTCACGGAGGAGGGCTTCCGTGGTGGCCCGGTCATGCCGGACTCCTACGACGGGTCAGCCAGTGGGGTCGAGCAACTGCGCTTGAACATTGCCCGCTCCGGCATCATTGGCAGCCTGGTCGGCAACAACTTCAAATCGAGCATGATTGTGGTGCCGCTGCTGGAGAAGGATCCGGTCACGGGCGCCGCCATCGACTATCACCGCTTTTCGCGCACGCTCGAAGAACAACTGCGTGACAAGTTCGAGTTTGCCGACAGCAGCGCGGAACACAAGGCGGGCGAAGAGGGCAAGGGCCCGATCAAAATCCGCGTCATCGGTTTCGCCAAACTGGTGGGCGACCTGATCGATGGCTTGATGCTGATCATGATGTACTTCGGTGCCGCGGCGCTGATCGCCACCGCGATCATCTTTGGCTTTACCCGTTGCGTGCGCAGCACCGCGCTGGTGATTCTATGCTCGGTGGTTGCGGTGGTCTGGCAACTGGGCCTGATCACCTTGCTCGGTTATGCACTCGACCCGTTTTCGATTCTGGTGCCGTTTCTGGTGTTCGCCATCGGCGTGTCCCACGGTGCGCAGAAAATGAACGGGATCATGCAGGACGTCGGACGCGGCACCCACCAGTTGGTCGCCGCGCGTTATACCTTCCGCCGCCTGTTCCTGGCCGGACTGACCGCATTGCTGGCCGATGCCGTGGGTTTTGCGGTACTGATGCTGATCGACATTCCGGTGATCCAGGACCTGGCCGTCACCGCGAGCATTGGTGTGGCGGTCTTGATCTTTACCAACCTGGTGTTGCTGCCAGTGCTGCTGTCTTATTGGGGTGTCAGTCCCAAGGCGGCGGCGCGCAGCTTGCGTCAGGAAAGTCAGGAACTGAAAGGCAAAGGGCTGGGCAATGTGTGGAGCCTGCTTGATCGCTTTACCGAGCGTCGCTGGGCGACGGTGGCGGTGGTGGTGGCCGGGTTGCTGGCGGTAGGTGGCTTCATGGTCAGCACCCAATTGAAGATTGGTGATCTCGATCCGGGCGCACCCGAACTGCGCGCCGACTCACGTTACAACCGTGACAACGCCTACATCACGGCCAACTATTCGCTGTCCAGCGACCAGTTTGCGGTCATGGTCAAAACCGCCAGCGAAGGTTGCCTGAAGTACGAAACCCTGGTGGAAGCCGATCGTCTCGGCTGGCTGCTGCAACAGCAACCGGGCGTGCAGACGACCGTGTCGCTGGTCAACGCGGTGCGCCAGATCACGGCGGGTTCCTATGAAGGCAACCCGAAAATGCTGACCGTCGCGCGCAACCAGAACGTGCTGAACTACGGCGCGCAACAGGCCTCGGTGAACAACCCGGAACTGTTCGACAGTGACTGTTCGATGATGCCGGTGATCGCCTATCTCTCCGACCACAAGGCTGAAACCCTCGATCACGTGGTGAAAGTGGCCGATCAATTCGCCCGTGAACACAGCAACGACGATCGCCAGTTCATGCTCGCCGCCGGTAGTGCCGGGATCGAAGCGGCGACCAATATCGTCGTGCGCGAGGCCAATCGCACCATGTTGTTCTACGTGTATGGCGCGGTGATCGTGCTGTGCTTCATCACCTTCCGCAGCTGGCGGGCGGTGGTGGTGGCGGTCGTGCCGTTGATGCTGACGTCGATTCTCTGCGAGGCGTTGATGGTCTGGCTGGGCATGGGCGTGAAGGTCGCGACCTTGCCGGTGATTGCCTTGGGTGTCGGCATCGGTGTCGATTACGCGCTGTACCTGCTCAGCGTTCAGTTGGCTCAGCAGCGTGCCGGCCTGTCGTTGACCGAAGCCTACAAAAACTCCGTGGCCTTCACCGGCAAAGTGGTGGCGCTGGTCGGCATCACCCTGGCGGCGGGCGTGATCACCTGGGCGTGGTCGCCGATCAAGTTCCAGGCCGACATGGGCATCCTGCTGACCTTCATGTTCATCTGGAACATGGTCGGCGCCTTGGTGCTGATCCCGGCGCTGTCGCATTTCCTGCTCCGTCGTGCTCCTTGATCAACCCTGAAAGGTTATTTATCCAGGGGCACGATCAGCGGGCCGGCGAAGGCCTGCATGATCAACGCCACGGGTTGCCGGTGGCTGACCAGTTGGGCCATGGCGTTCATGTAGGGCGTCAGGTGACGGAAGTATTTCTTGTAGCTCGGGCACAGGTAGTTCAGGCCCGGCTCGCCGTCGGGCGCATTCATGAAGCGGTTTTTCGGACATTCGCCATGGCAGGCGAAGCGGTAATCGCACTGCTGGCAATACGTCGGCAGTGTCTCTTCCTTGGCGGCGCCAAAGGCTTGTTGCGCAGCAGAGGCGAGTAGTTCGGCAGGGTCATCGGTCTTCAGGTTGCCCAGCAAATACTCGGGATACATGTAGTGATCGCAGGAGTACACGTTGCCGTCGTGCTCCACGATTGCCGCTTTGCCGCAGCGCGGGCTGAACAGGCACACCGAGGCCGGCAGCTGACACCATGAGGCCAGTGCCCATTCGAAGTTCATGACATGAACCTCCCCGACATCCTGGCGTACCCACTCGTCAAAAATCGTGATGAGAAAATCGCCATAGGCCTGGGGGGCAACCGTTTGCTCCGTCACCATCGCCGGCTCCGGTACCACGTGCAAGCGCAACTCCGGCGGGATAGCGAAATGCAGACCCTGACTGACCTGTGAGGCGCTGGGCTCGCGTTCTACCACGGGGTTGAACTGAATATGACGAACGCCTTCAGACTTGAGGAATCGATAGATTTCCAAGGGATATCTGGCGACATCACGCGCCACGGTCACCAACACATTGAAGTCGACGCCATGCTGCTTGAGCAGTTCCAGGCCGTGCATCACGTCATCGAAACTGGAGTGCCCGCGCTTGTCGGGGCGATAGAGGTCGTGGACGAATCGAGGGCCGTCGAGGCTGATCCCCACCATGAAGCGTTCACGGGCGAGGAATGCGCACCAGTCGTCACTGAGTAACGTGCCATTGGTCTGCAACGTGTTGCGAATGACTTTGTTGCCCGCGAACTGGCGTTGATACAGGACCGCGCGCTGGAAAAAATCCAACCCCAGCAACGTCGGTTCGCCGCCTTGCCAGGTAAATTCGACTTCAGGCGTGGGCTGGGCCTCGATGTAGCGCTGCACATACAGACGCAGCACCTCGTCGGTCATGCTGAAGCGTTCCCTGGGCGGGTAAAGCTGTTCTTTTTCGAGGTAGAAACAATAACTGCAATCGAGGTTGCAGATCGGCCCGACGGGTTTGGCCATGAGATGCAAGCCCTGGGGCGGGGTTTCGTGGGTAGGCATGGGGGCAGGGTCCGGGAGTCATCAATCTGCCGCCCGGTTATCCGGGCGGCATTGAGGGTCAAGGCAAATACGTCACGTGTACATCCTTGACCTTGCCATTGAATGCGAAGGGCGCACGCTCGAAATAGTCCAGGGTGACGGGGGAACCGAGGTCTTGAGCGACGTCGAAGGTTTCGCTGGCGGTGAACGTCAGTGCCGGAGTAAACGGCGTCACCCCTTTGGCGGCTTCCTGCCCGTCAAGTCGCAAGCTCAGATTGGCCGGCGCTCCGGGCTTGGCTGACGACAGGGTCGTCAGCACTTCGATACTGACTTTGCCGGCGGGTACTCGTTCGGCCGAACGCAGTTTGACGCGAGAGATAGCCAGCGCGTTGTACTCGTAGATCAGGAAACCGTCATCCATGTACAGGCTGACCCCGCCGCCGATACCGCCCAAAGCATACAACACACCGGTGGCGTTAGCCGGAACGTCGGCGTCGACGACGACTTTGCTGTTCTGATTGCGCAGGTTGGGGGCCGCAAACTCCGGAAAGCGCTGGACGCGATCACTGAAGTGCCATTCGCGTTGGCTGCTGGAGATTCGTGCAGTCGGATCGAGGAAGGGGTAGAGACCGGCACCGATCGGATAGACATGGTTCGCCTTGGCCTGCACGTCAAACTCTGCCTTGAGCTCTGCAAGCTTTTGCGGATTGCTCGCGGCTACATCGTTGGCCTGGGAGTAGTCGTCTTGCAGGTTGTAGAGCGCCCATCGATCATTCGCCGGATTCCAGCCCATGAACTGCGCAAAGCCTTGCACCCAGGGTTTGCGCGGGCCAAAAACCGAGGCCATCCAGCCATCCTTGTAAATGCCACGACTGCCCAGGACTTCGAAGTATTGCGCCGGCTTTTTCGACCTCACCTGAGCGTCGTTGAAGGTGTAGCGCAGACTGATGCCATCCATTGGGTCCTGAGCGATACCGTTGACCTCTTTGGGTGGCGTGATCGACAGTACGTCGTAGACCGTCGGGGCAATGTCGTTGACGTGGTGGAATTGCGCGCGAACCCTGGCGTCGGCCTTGATCTGTTTCGGCCAGGAAACGGCCAGCGGCGTGCGCGTACCGCCGAAGTAGCCGGCGACCAGTTTAGTGCCTGCGAATGGCCCTGAACCTGCCCAGGTCCACGCGGCGTTGTACATGCTTTCAAGTTTAGGACCGCCGAGCGCGGACAAGCCGCCATACATCTCGTCGAGGACTTTCAACTGCTGCTCTTTGGGGACTGGAATCCCGTTCTGGGCCAGCAACTCATTGATCGTCCCCTCCATCCCCTCGGAAGAAGCGCCGTTGTCGCTGAAGACATAAAAGATCAGCGTGTTGTCGCGCTGACCTTCACGCTCCAGTTCGTCGAGGATCTTGCCGGCCTGCGTGTCGGCATGTTCCAGGAAGCCGGCATACACCTCCATCAACCGTGCCTGATACTGTTTCTGTTCGGACGACAAGCTGTCCCAGGCTGGGAGTTCCGCCGGGCGTGGGGTGAGGACGGCGTCCTGCGGGATAAAGCCCAGCGCTTTCTGGCGAGCGAATGTCTGCTCACGATAGGCGTCCCAACCACCGTCGAACTTGCCTTTGTATTTATCGGCCCACTGTGCATTCACCTGGTGCGGGCCATGTACGGCACCCGGTGTCCAATACATGAAAAATGGTTTTTCCGGCGCGTAGGTCTGATGGTCTTGCAGCCAGTTTACGGCCTGATTGGCGAGATCCTCGCTGAGGTGATATTTCGGATCTCGCGCCGGTTCGATTGGCGTTGTGTCGCGGTACAGACGCGGTTCGTACTGAGAGGTTTCGCCGGCCAGGAAACCGTAGAAATGTTCAAAACCGTAGGCCGTCGGCCATGTATCGAAAGGACCGGCCGCTGTGGTGTCCAGGGGGGGCGTGTTATGCCATTTGCCGAACGCGGCGGTGCTGTAGCCATATTGCTTGAGCACCTCGGCCATGGTCGCCGAGCTTTTGGGGATCTTGCCGGTGTAGCCATCCCAGTCAGTGGCCAGCTCTGCGATGACGCCGTTGCCAACTCGGTGATGGTTGCGTCCGGTGAGCAATGCGGCACGCGTTGCGGAGCTGATGGCAGCGGTATGAAAAGCGTTGTAGCGCACACCGCTGTCGGCGACTCGACTCAGGGTCGGCGTATGGACTGCGCCGCCGACGGTGTCGGACTGCGCGAAGCCGGCGTCATCGAGCATGATCACCAGAATATTGGGAGCCTCGGGAGGAAGGCGGGATTGATGCTGACGTTTCTGGTGCTTCGATTCTTGCAGCGTCGGTTTGGCGTCACTGGCCGAAGGCGTCGGCGGGAAGGGCAGTGAGTCTTGTGCGGATGCGACCGAGCTGGCCAACAGTGCGCAGAGTTTCAGGGTGAAACGTCCGGCGGGTTGCAGCTTCTGGGACATGGGTGTCTCCGTTTTTTATTCATGGCAACGGCGCAGCCGCCCGGTCGAAGACCGGACGGCCGAGAGATTGGCGGGCTGGTCAGACCGCAAAGCTGGTGATGTCTTTGGGCTCGATATCATTGGCTTTGCAGAACGCCAGGTAACGATCCACGCTGGATTTCCAGTTCTCGACGGCCACGACGTTGTTGTTATCGTCGTAATACAGCAGATCGCCCTGGGTGATGTTCAAGGTGATCAGTTCATCGCCATATTCAGTCAGCACGATCGGCGTGTGGCTGGAACCTGCGGTTTCGAACACTACGCCGCCCTGTGTCGAGATCCAGTCGTGCTCCAGGTATTTCCAGCCACCCTTGACGGTGTAAACGATGACCGTACCGGAGTGATAGTGCTTGGGCAGAGAAGACCCGGCCGGGGCCTTGAGCAGGGTGATGGTTTCCCCGCGAACCGGGTCGCACTTGATGTATTTGATGAAGATTTCATCGCTGTAAGGTGCGAACGGAACCCACGGCAGGTCCTCGTCGTTGATGGAGGAGGTGTCGATGTTTTCATAAAACATGCTTGTTGTTCTCTATTGGACGGTGGAAGGAACTGCGCGATGCATTAAGAGCATCGTGAACAGACCGTGCTCACACCGCCCCCCTCCTGAGGAGGGGGATCCATCCAATGGCGTTGAATCGCGGCATGCGCAGTGCCGTGCAAATAACGCCCAAACAACAATATCTACGGTTTGCGGCCACCGCAGGCCTTTGGCTAATCACAGCCGACGCCCCGGTCCAGCGGCGGCACGCCCGCGCCGTCCGCTGCAACCGGTCGTCAGGTGCTCAATTGATTTTGACGATCGCGGGCGGACTCCAGGTGCCTTTGCCAGGAGGCAGGATGGAAGGGTTTTCGGTCTTTGGCCAATACAGGCGCATCACCATGTAGATCAGATCATTCGGTGCGGGCAGCCAGTTGTTTTCCTTGTCCGCGCCGGGCGAGTCCTTCTGGATGTAGAGCGTCAGCGAGCCGTCTGCATTTTTCTTCATGTCAGGCAGCATCGGCGAGTTGATGAGGTAGCGATTGACCGGATTCTTGATCAGCAGTTGGCTCTTGCCGTCGTACATCGTCACCGACCAGAAGGCATTGACCGGCGGGAGCTGTCCAGCGGGAAAGGTGAGGGTGTAGTTGTGTTTGCTGCCGTCAAGCGGCGTACCATCGGACAGGATCTTGGCCATCGGATACGTGGCCTCTTCGGCGTCGTTGGCGTAGATGCCCGCTTGTGCGATGGCGGCGCGCTTTAGCCAATCACCGTTGTAGAACGCGGCATCACCGCCGGAACTCACGATGTTCCAGCCATTGACCTGCGTGCCGAGATGATTGACCGCATCCTGGACCTTCGCATGCCCAGCCTGCATGCCCTCGACCACAGCGGCCTTTTGCTCGGCGGAGAGCGCCTGGAAGTTGAAGTCTTTGCCGGCGCCAATGCCCATACGGGCCAGCTTCGCGCGGATCGCCACTTCATCCGGGGTGGCCGGGGCAAACTGCAAGGCAAAGCCCAGGTACTTGAAGAAGTCGGTCTTGGCCAGGGCCTTGTCGAACTTCGGAAAGTCGATCGCCGGCGCGGCAGGCGGCGCGGGCTGCTTGAGATAAGCCGATAACGGCTGGGTCGCATAACCGACCTGGACCTTTTCGACGTTTGGCATGTCTGCCGGATTGAAGAGCTGGGTGCGAAAGATAGCGAAGAGTAGTTGTGTTTGGGAATGAAACACCTTCTTGATGCCTGGCGGGGTCGCGCCCTTCCAGTCTGGGCCGACTACCAGGTAATCGCCGGCTTCGCTGCCGGTGGTACGGCTGCCGATGTAACCGAAGTTGTTGGTGTTGTTATCGATCAACTGCACCGAGTAATACCGCGGTTTCTCCACCGTCGGTACCGAGAGCACGACCGGCTCGCTGCGCAGGTCCATGAACATCAAGGAATACGGCGTGTCGCTGTTCGGCGAGACGATGGCCGTGTCCTTGTAGCTAAAGACTTTGTGCATGTTGTAAATGTGGTTGAACGGCGCCTTGTACTGGCTGGAGCTTTTGTCCACGGCATATTCATACAGGGTCGCGTAGTTCATCACGATGGGCAGACCGTAGATGTAGCCTTCCTCGGCGATGGCTTTCGTCTCGGCGGGAGTGATGTCCGCTGCCTGGGCGTGCGTAAATCCCAAGGACGCGAGCAATACCATCGCACAGCCAAATGTTCTCGGTAGTGTGGTTATCATGAACCTGAAACTCCATTTTTCGTGTTAGATGATTGAGTCGGTCTGCTAGCTGCTAATCAGGCGAGATTCAATGTCGCGTTTGCTCACGACTTGATATCTCATAACGCTCCTTGTCTTGCTGTAAGTCTTTGTTTTACGTGATCCCCGTAACCAGGTCTTGTCGAGCCCGGGCACGAGGAGTCGTAAAACTTTACCGCTGCAGTGACGATTACTTGAGTAACGTCTGCATGTCGCTGGTCATTCCCTTGATGGCCGCTTTGAAGTCATTCGCGGTGATTTTCTGGCTGGCGTTCTTCAGGTTCTCGCCAAACACTTTACGCACGGCTTTTGCGACCGGTGCACCGGTTTTGGCGTCGATCAAGTCCGCCTCGATATACAGTTCGGTATTCTGGTCGCGATGCCCCGTGGCGGCCTGAGTTGCACCTATGACTGCCGCGACCGGCACCACTTCGTACCATTTCATGCCTTCATTGGTGGCTGTCACGCCAGTGATTGCCGCCTGCAGGATCAGCGCTCGCTCGCCTTTGCGAACATCTCTGGAGTCTGGAACGACCAGGTAGTTTTGGGACAATGCCTGCTTGGCGCTTTCAGTGGTGTAGGCCTGCAGTTCCTGTAATGTTTTCAGGTCCACGCGTTCATCCGGCTTGGGCGCCGGATACAGTTCCAAACGCTCGAAGACCACCGTGGAATAATCCGCAGGCTTGAATCCTGGCGCCACCCAGCGCAGCACCTCCACGCCACTTGGCGAGGTGGTTTCCTGCAGGCCGCCATAACTCTTCAGAAAGCCGGAGTACTGTTGTTGCTCGGTAACTTTCGATACGCAACCGGTCAATAACAAGCTGCTCAGTGCGGCACCCGTTATCCATTTGTGCGAGAAGTTCATGTAACGGTACTCCTTGAGGGATGTGTTCCTGAATGTCTGTTATTCAAGGCCAGACCCTGTGGCCTCAGCCCTTTCGGCAATAAGCCCGCTGGATCTCTGCCTGAGCAATCGAACGACTGCTTGCCAACTGCAAGCAGCCGCAAGTTCGCGTTACTTCGATGCCACCACTGCCGGCGGCTGCCAGCTGCCGCTGCCTGCGGGAAGAATCGAAGGTGCCGTGGTCTTCGGCCAGTAGAGGCGCATCACCAGATAGACCGTGTCGTCAGGCGCCGGCAACCAGTTGGCTTCCTTGGCCTTGCCCGGCGAATCCTTCTGGATGTACAGGGTCAGCGAGCCATCCGCGTTCTTCTTCATCGCCGACAGCATCGGCGAATTGATCAGGTAGCGGTTGAGCGGGTTCTTGATCAGCAGCTGGCTCTTGCCGTCGTACATGGTCACCGACCAGAAGGCATTGACGGGCGGCAGTTTGCCGGCCGGGAAGGTCAGCGTGTAGTTGCGCTTGCCGGTATTCAGCGTCTGACCGCTGCCGTCGGTGCGCGTGTAGGGGTACGTCGCCTCGGTGGCGTTGTTGCCGTACAGACCGCCCTTCGCGGCGCCAGCCCGCATCAGCCAGTCGCCTTTGTAGAACGCCTGGTCGCCGAAGAACGCGCCGACGTTCCAGCCGTTGATGTTCTTCATGCCGCTCGCGAGGAACTTGTCGACCTGCTCGTCGCCGGCCTTCATTCCCAGCAGGATCGCGGCCTTGTGCTCGAGCGAGAGGTCCTTGAATTCGAAGCTGCGACCGGGGCCTACGCCGATGCTGGCCAGCTTCGCCCGGATCGCCTTGTCCTCAGCCGATGGCGGCACATACTCCAGCGCGGCCGACAGGTACTCGAAGAAGTTGGCCTTGATGCCCTCCGTGGTGGCCGGCACGAAAGCGATTTTCGGCGCAGCGGGCGGCGCGGGTTGATGGAGGAAAGCGGACAGCGGCTGGATCTTGTAAGCCGCCTGCACCTTCTCGACATTCGGCATGTCGGCCGGATTGAACAGCTGGGTGCGGATCAGCGTCAGTGCGAAGGGCGTCGTGGAACTGAACACCTTGTCGATGCCAGGGGGTGTCGCCCCCTTCCAGTCGGGACCTGCGATCAGATAGCTCCCGGCTGCGCTGGCCGTGGCACGGCTGCCGATGTAACCGTAGTTATAGGTGTTGCCGTCGATCAACTGCACCGAGTAGTAACGTTTTTTGGAGACGGCCGGCACGGTGATCACCAGCGGCTCGGCGCGCAGGTCGGCCCAGAGTATCGAGTACGGTGTGTCGCTGTTGGGCGTAATGACGGCCGTATCGGCGGGAGTAGAAACCCGATGCTCGTTGTACAGCTGGTTGAAGGGGGCCTTGAACTGGCTGGACTTGGCGTCCACCGCGAATTCGTTCATCACGGCGTAGTTCATGACCAGCGGCAAGCCGTAGATAAAGCCTTCCTCGGCGATCGCCTTGGTCTGCTCCAGACTCGGCGCGGCCACGCCCTTGGCCACATCCGCCTTGTCGGCCTGCGCGATCGGATCGTTCTTGCCCGCACACCCCGCGAAAAGCGTTGAACCCACGACGACGACCGCCGCAGCCATTGTCCAGCCCCTGTTAGACTTCCTGTTCATGTTCACCTCGTTGGTTTTGTGCAAGCTGACGTCGTGAGTGTTCATATCCACGGTCAAGTCATCTGAAGACCTGAAACCCTCGCCGATTTTTTAATAGCGCCAAGTCATGTTGGCGGTCAGGGCTTGAATCCAGGCGTTGTCGAACTCGCCTGATACATGATCGCCAGACAGCGTTTTTTGCTGATCGACTGACATGTCCCCCATCCACACCGTGACCCAACTGAAATTCACGTCTGTCTCTTTATTCAGCGAATAAGTAAAGCCTGTGGCGAAGCGCCAGGCGGCGCCCATGGGCACGGTGAGCGTACGATCACCATCGGACACCGCGGAGGTGTCATAGGCGATACCGAAATCCCAGATCCAGTCCTGGTTCATCTGGTATTGAGCGCCAAGCGCCAATTGATACGTGTCTTTGTAATGCGCATCGATTGAGGCGGCCCTTGAACCGGTTCTGGACGTGTCTACGTCAATGCCGATGTCGCCGAATTTCGACCAATCCTGCCAATTGACTGTAGCCAGAAAAGCCCATTGCGTATCCAGTTGTTGGTACAGGCTGAGGGTTGCCGTTTGCGGTACTTTCAGATCGATCCTGGTATTGACGCTGTTGAGGCGGCTCACCAACGGAGCACTGCTCTTCACATCCAGGCGATCCTCGAAGTCGAGGTCAACCTGACTGGTGTAAGCCAGGCCAATCCGGGTACCGGGCTTTGGGGCATAAATCACGCCTGCGTTGGCGCCGTAACCCCAGGTGCTGTCCCGGTATTTGTATTGGCCGTCACCCCGTTGTGTCAGTCCGAGCGGCGCCTGATCGATGGCGGCTTCGCTCTTCAGCATCCCGTACATGGCTTTGAGTCCGACGCCGACGGACCATTGATCGTTGAAGCGATAGGCGACACTGGGTACCAGTGACAGTCCCGCAATGCTCGCGTTCTGTACGAAATAACGGCCGGACCAGTCGTTGTCATAGTTTTCAGCCAGGCCGAAATCGCCATAGGAGCCGAAACCGACGGACCACCGATCATCCAGTTGATGGCTGATGAAGAAACTGCCACCTGGTATGGGATCGAGCGCGTTACCACTGCCAGTGCCCGGTGTATTGGTTTCACTGTCTTTATCAAAAGATAAGTCACCAAAAAGAACCTGAGCGCCAGCGGAGATCTGTGTTCCGCTGAGGTAACTCAAGCCTGCGGGGTTGCTGGCGATGGTCGAAGGGCCTTGTGCCCGGGCCGCTGCACCGGCATTGGCCAGTCCGACGTTGTCGGTGGCGGTTTCGTACAACATCAGGCCACCGGCAACACTGCGGCCACTGGTCAAAAGTGTCAGCGCACCAAGAACAGTAATCGACAACACACTTTTATTTAATGGCATGAAATCCCTCTCTATCAGATCACTCAGTCTATGTCGCTTGCATCGCCCGAAGGCCAGGGCATCGTTTTTTTCTCGTGTGGCCTTCTTGAGTATCTGCGCGGAACTCCACCCGCAGGTGCAACTAATCGCCAACCTCATGAACAGCACAAAAAACCGAAGATCAGCTTTGCAATCAGCCTGTTGTTGCGTTCACTTTACGGCAATCATCAGAAAGGCATCTTGCATTTTCGGACAGTGCGCGCGGTATCTCGGTGGTATGGAAATTGGCGAATCACCCCTCAATGGAGGCTACTCCAGTCCATTTCTCCAATGCTGCGGTGACGTATTTGTCCACGTTTTGAATGCACGGGAGAAGGTGTTTGGATCCTGGTATTGAAGGGCCTGAGAGATTGTGGATATCGGCAAATCCGTATCTTTCAAGAGCTGCCGCGCGAAGTTGCTTCTGGAGTCGGTGATCAGTTCTTTAAGGTGAGAACCTTCCGCATCCAGCCGGCGTCGCAATGTTCTTTCATTCAATGAAAACTGACTGGCGATGTGCCTGGAGTTTGCCTGGCCTTTCAATAATAGAGCGTATGCCTGACTCTTTATTTGTTCTGAAATCGTCAAAGGTGACGTGGCGGTCGAAATAGCCAGTTTTAGCAGATGGTGTAAGCGTGGGTTCGCCGTACATTGAATTTGCCGGAGTTGCTGATTGTTTATTACAAGTCCGGAGATGCTTGCGTTGAACTGAATGTTGCAGCGAAATTTTCTGACGTACGGGGTGATATCCGATGGCTTGCGATATGAAAACTGCACACGAACGGGTGTCCAGTTAGCGCCTAACAATGTCCGTAACATTTGCAGGCCAACCATGACGGCAGTGTCGACAAGTAATGATTGATTGGGCAGGTCGTGGCGATAAATGACATATCCCAGCAAACTATGTTGGCCCGCCAAAGGAAGAAGGAGTGGGGTCGCGCCACGATCATAGAGGTTTGCATGCCCGACCAGATCGATCAATGCATCGCCTGGTGTATTCGCCAGACGCATAAGCTGGCCCACCGGCCCCAACTTATCCAGTGTAAAACGCTCGCCTATCAGTAAGCCAATGTGGGGGCAATCTGTGTGTTCGAATGCAGCCTTGAACAGGTGAGCAGCGTCCATATAGGCGAGGTGCCGCTCTTCATTGACGAATTGCTCTAAACTCAGGCCTGCTTTCTGGAATACCCTCTGCGACGAACCACCTATAAAATCAACCACTTCCGGGAGGCTTCGAAATGGACTCGTGTTGATTTCTCCTGGGCCACTCATTTTTAAAGGCGATTGTTTTTTTGGCATATCCGTTCGCAATCCTACTCTCTGACCTTTAGATAGTATCTCAGAGCCATCACCTCGAATACTTCAGGCTGCTGCAATCACCAACGTTGTCGCCCATTGTTCTTTTCGAAAACCGACCTGTGCATGTCGGTAGCAGGCAGGTTGTCGTTTTCGGCCATTCCCTACCAAAAACGCTACCTTATTGCTCACTGCCAATGAGTAGAGCGGTTGACCCCATCTCCTTCGCTTTTAACCTTGCGCCTTGCGACCATCGAGATAGAGACATCGGAGTGTCGTTTTTTGAACGCATGGAAGAATCCATTGAAGTCAGGTGTGAGTTTTGCAGATAAATACAAATAGCTCGCCCGACGAGCAATAAAAAGAGCCTGCGCCTGAGGCCGTTTACCCGCTTTGTGTGAGGAGATACCGCGATGACGACGTTCAACTCCGGGGCCCAACCCCAGAACAGTGCGCCTCAATCCATTGGCTTTCTGCTGCTGGACAATTTCACGCTGATTTCCCTGGCGTCCGCAGTGGAACCCCTGCGCATGGCGAATCAGTTGTCCGGTCGCGAGCTGTATCGCTGGACCACGCTCACCGTCGATGGCGGTCAAGTCTGGGCCAGTGACGGTCTGCAGATCACCCCTGACGCCGCCATGCACAAAGCACCGCCGCTCGACATTGTGATTGTCTGTGGCGGGATCGGCATTCAACGCACGGTGACTCGCGCACACGTGTCCTGGCTGCAGAGTCAGGCACGTCAGTCCAAACGCTTGGGCGCGGTGTGCACCGGTAGCTGGGCGCTGGCCGGTGCCGGCTTGCTGGATGGATTCGATTGCAGTGTGCACTGGGAATGCCTGGCGGCGATGCAGGAAGCCTTTCCCCGGGTGACCATGAGCACCCGGCTGTTCACTCTCGACCGTAACCGTTTCACCAGCTCCGGCGGCACCGCGCCACTGGACATGATGCTGCACCTGATCAGCCGCGATCACGGGCGTGAACTGTCGGCGGCCATTTCCGAGATGTTCGTCTACGAGCGCATCCGCAATGAGCAGGATCACCAACGCGTGCCACTCAAGCACATGCTCGGCACCAACCAGCCGAAATTGCAGGAAATCGTGGCGCTGATGGATGCCAACCTCGAAGAGCCGATCGACCTCGACGAACTGGCGGTGTACGTCGCCGTTTCGCGACGTCAGCTGGAGCGGCTATTCCAGAAGTACCTGCACTGCTCACCGTCGCGCTATTACCTGAAGCTGCGCCTGATCCGCGCCCGGCAATTGCTCAAGCAAACGCCGATGTCGATCATCGAAGTGGCGTCGGTCTGCGGTTTCGTGTCCACGCCGCACTTCTCCAAGTGCTACCGCGAGTACTACGGTATTCCGCCACGCGACGAGCGTGTAAGTTCCAACACCACACAACAGGTCGCGATGACGCCATTGCCGCAAGCGCTGGTGCTGTCGCCGTTGTCCGGACCGTTGTCGGCGCTGAGCCAGGCGCGCAACGAATCAACTTTTGCCAGCGTTCGGATATAGCCCGATCCGTCGGATCCATCGCCGCAGCAGAGCGATCGGTGTCTGCCGGTCAGCTGTAATGGGTTGATGGAGTGATTGAAAACCGCAGAGTCCCTTTGGTCTGCGGCGGCGTCACAAATTTGCGTGCAGGCAAAAAAATGCTTCCCCCGCCAACGATGCCGGTTACCACGAGCGGTGTTTTGTGCATGGCGGCGTCGGGGGAGATCTGCAAGCCATCGTTCAAATGAGTTGGTTCGTGATCACGGCCCCGAGCCTTGGTATCCGGTCGTGATCCGTGTCCTACCAAAGGACAATGTCGTAGGTAAGGTAGATCCGGTTGCTATCACGCCCCCGGGAAAAATCCGAGCGGTAGACATAGTTGCGAAGGCGCACGCCCAGGCCCTTGAGAGTGCCTCCTTGAACGACGTAAGCCAGCTCGGTATCACGCTCCCATTCCTTGACGGTGGTATCGGATTTTCCGTCATTGCCGCTCAGGTAGCGCGCGGAAAAGGTCAAGCCAGGCACGCCTGCGGCCGCGAAGTTGTAGCCGTAATTAAGCATCCAGGTCTTCTCGTCTTCCTCAATGAATTTGCCAATGCCGGCGTTACTGAATGAATAGACGGTAGCACCACTGATGAAGGGTAAGCCTGCATCGCCGCTAAGGGTCTGATAGCCACCCCCCATCGTATGGCCCGCGATGGCATACGATAGTTGGCCACTGAGCATGTCGTTGTCGATTTTGCCGTCGAAGGCAGATCCAGTATCAGCGCTATGGAAGTAGCGCAAGTCACTGGTGAGCACTCCACCGGCCAAAGGCAGGTCGTGTTGGATGCCTGCGAAGTTCTGGCGGTAGAAGTTGTCGAGCTCGCCATAGAAATAGCTCAGACGGATGTCCTTGCCCAATTTATATTCGGCACCGGCGTAGCTGAAGTCTCCTGATTTATCCCCACTGAAACCGTCAGGTACGATCGGCACACTGTCGGTAGAATCCCGGAGTTTGAAACGGTCCAGGTACCCTCCGGTGACGGTAAGGTTTTCTATGTCGCTGCTGCTTATTTGGGTGCCTTGATAGGTCTGTGGCAACAATCTCGCATCGTTGTAAATCAGCACAGGGGTCTTGGGCAGCAAGGTGCCGTATTTGACGGTGGTCTTTGCAAACCGTGCTTTTGCTGTAACACCGGCACTGGCAAACTCGTCGGCCGCCCGACCGTCATCATGAACCGGCAATAGTCCGGTACCGCTACGGCCACGACCTGAGTCGAGCTTGACCCCAAGCAGGCCAAGGGCATCAATGCCAAACCCCATCGTCCCTTGTGTAAATCCTGACTGATAGTCCAGCAAGAATCCTTGAGCCCACTCGGTTCGCTCACTTTTTGCGGTTCTCGCTGCTCGTGCGCTCATGCCGTGCTCGTCACGAAAGTTTTCGTTGAAATACACATTTCGTAGTTGCAGTTTAAGTTTGCTGTCATCGATAAAGCCTTCGGCGCTGGCACCGGCCATTGGCAACAAACCTAAAACGCAAAACAAAGCCTGACGGGAATACAAAAAGCTCATGGCAAATTACTCATTATTGTTTTTTAGAGTGCAGGACAGCGCGCGCCTCGCTAGTGAGGCGCGTTGGACAACGGCATAAGATTTGGGTGAATCAGGTGAACAGGCTGATTGCCCCGGTTAACAAGGCCAGTGCAGTAACCACCAGCGAGGTGAGCACCGCCCATTTGACAGTGGCTTTCTGGAAGTCGCCAATATCGCGGTCGACCATTCCCACCAGCAACAGAGTAGAAGCGACCAGTGGGCTCATCAGGTGTACAGGCTGTCCGAGAATAGACGCTCGGGCGATCTCCACGGGATCAATGCCGTAAGCTGTGGCCGCATTGGCCAGGATCGGCAATACGCCAAAATAGTAGGCGTCGTTAGACAGTACGAAGGTCAGCGGCATGCTGGTGATCGCAACGACCAGTGGGAACAGGTGCCCCCAGGACGGCGGGATCCAGTCGACGAGGGTTTGGGCCAAGGCGTCTACCATTTTTGTACCAGAAAAAATCCCGGCAAAAATCCCGGCTGCAAACACCAGCAACACGACGGTCATGGCATTGCCCGAATGGGCAAGGATGCGTTCTTTCTGAATGTCCAATTGTGGATAGTTGATCATCAGCGCCAGAACGAAGCCGATCAGGAACAGAATCGCGGAGTGCATCAGCCCCATCACTAGAGTTGCCATCACTGCGGCTACGAGTAGCAGGTTGATGTACGCAAGCTTGGGACGCTTGTGCGGTGTGTCCTCGAGAATCGCCTCGATGTAGCAATCGCCGCCACCACTTTGCAGCTGAACATTGCCGATACGCTTACGCTCGGCACGGCCCAGCAAAAACGCGGTAAAGACTACCCACATCGCACCACCAATCATGGTCGGTAGCAAAGGCACGAAGTATTCACCTGCATCCAGGCCCAATGCCGCGATCGCGCGAGTCGCGGGGCCGCCCCATGGCGTCATGCCACTCATAATGCTAAGAGACAACATAGCGATGGTCGCTAATATCATCGGGTTCATGCCGATGCGCTTGTACAGCGGCAGCATTGCCGCGCAAGTAATCATGTAAGTGGTTGTGCCGTCACCATCCAAAGCTACAAGCAAGGAGAGGAGGGCAGTGCCAACAGCGATCTTCATTGGGTCACCATTGACTCGCTTCAATATTTTGCGAATCAGTGGATCGAATAAACCGGCGTCGATCATCAAGCCAAAGAACAGGATTGCGAATAAAAGGAGTGCAGCTGAAGGGGCGACCATTTTCAGGCCGTCGAGCATCAACTTGCCGGTGGTGCCGCCAAATCCGCCAATGACGGCGAATACAATGGGCACAACAGTCAGTGCGACAATGGGCGACAAACGCTTAGTCATTATGAGGAAGGTGAATACGACCACCATGGCTAAGCCAAGGAAAGCGAGCATAGGACGATTCTCTTGTTGTTATCGTTAGAGTGGCTGACGCCGAGGCATACGCACCCCAACCCGCTAAGCGACACGATCAACGGTGCCTGGCGGGTGGGTTTTGAGTAAAGTCAGGAGTAGGAACTATCCGATCTTGGCGTTCCTGGCGACTTCCAGGTCTTCCCAGGATTCTTTCTTGGCCAGCGCCTCAGCCGGAACAGGTTTTCCGTCCAGGGTTTGTATCAGCGTTTCCCGGTTGCAAGCATTTTCCGATATAGAGATCACGACAGTTGCCACAGCATTGCTGGCCAGGCTGGTCAGTGCACGTGCCTCGGACATGAAACGATCGATGCCAATCAGCAAGGCCAAGCCGGCCAAAGGTATGTCGTGAATCACGGTCAGCGTAGAGGCCAGTGCGACAAAACCGCTGCCGGTAACGCCAGCAGCTCCTTTTGAGGATAAGAGCATGATCGCCAACATGGTGATGGTCTGGGTGAAGGTGAGGTCGATGTTGCAGGCTTGGGCAATAAAAATGGCGGCCAGCGACAGATAGATGGCAGTGCCATCCAGGTTGAACGAATAACCTGTCGGCAATACCAGGCCCACCACGCCTTTCTTGCAACCCAAGGCTTCGAGCTTCTCCAGCATGCGCGGCATCACAGGTTCAGTGGAAGACGTCCCCAGTACCACCAGGAACTCTTCACGCAAGTATCGCAACAGCTTCCAGAGACTGAAGCCATTAGCGCGACAAATGCTTCCCAACACCACGAAAACAAAGAAACCGCAGGCGATGTACAAGGTCATGATCAATTTCGCCAGCGAACCAAGCGAAGTGATGCCGTACTGCCCTACCGTGAACGCCAACGCGCCGAAAGCGCCGATGGGTGCAAAACGCATCAGGTAAGAGAAAATCTTGAACACCATGTGCGACGCGGCTTCAAGAACGTCAAGCACCGGCTTGCCACGCTCGCCAAGCGAGGACAGGGCAAAGCCAGACAACACCGCAATGAACAGCACCGGCAGTACTTCACCCTTGCTGAATGCACCGATAAAGGTATCGGGGATGATGTGCATGAAAAACTCGACCACCCCAAGCTTCGCAGCCGACTCGGTGTATTGAGTCAATCCGCTGGTGCTTAACTGACTCGGATCAATATTCATGCCGGCGCCAGGCTTGAACACATAGACAGCGACCAGGTCGATGATCAGGCTGATCACCGTCAACCCAAGAAACAGCAACATGGTCTTGCTGAGCAGGCGACCGAGTGAACGCTTGTCACTCATCCCGGCAATGCCAGTGACGATGGTGCAGAACACGACAGGTGCAATCATCATCTTGATCAGTTTGATGAAGGCATCACCGAGCGGCTTGAGAGCGATAGCTTGCTGAGCCCAGAAATGCCCGACGATTACGCCCAGCAGGACAGCGCAGAAGATCTGGAAATAGAGCGATTTAACAACTTTCATGGCATCACCCATTTTTAGAATTGTGCTGATGCAAAATGCCAACTGATACCGAGATTTATCCGGCAAGTCGCGCAGTGGCAGTGGCGTAGACGTAACCGGCGAAAAGCCTGCGAGCGGTGCGTACTACGGAGGCACGAATGGTCTCAGCCTTGTCGCCGGTATAGGACAACACGACGTCAATTGCGCCGCTTGGATGCTCGATTCGAACATTTTCCAGGCGAGGGGTGCTGATTCCACCCAGCATCTGCGCGACTACGCTGCCTTCAGTGACGCAAGCGGTGGCCAGGCCGATGGAGCCAGTAATGGCAAGGGCACGGTGGCAGTTGTGGGGCATGAAGTAGCGAACCTGGATCGTGCCACCGGCTTTGGCCGGTGATACCAATACGGGTTTGGGAATGACCTTGTCGCTGACATCACCCAGGCCCATTGCGAGGCCTGCTTGAAGCCGCAACGACTCGAGGCGCCGCAAAAATTCCTTGTCGGCGTCCAGTTCGGCCGGGCTTTCATCTCCACGTTTGCCCAACTGGCCAGCTTCGACAAGAAGCATTGGCATTGCCATGTCGATGCAGGTCACAGGAACGTTATCGATCACATCCTGTGTGTTTCCTGTAGGGAAGAGTTTGCCAGTCTTACTGCCGGCGGCATCGAGGAAGGTCAGTTGCACCGGTGCAGCGGTACCCGGCACGCCGTCGATTGCAGTCTCTCCCTCGTAACTGACCTTGCCATCCGGGGTCTGCACTTCGGAATTCACAAATGTCCCTGTGTTCAAATTGCGAATGCGTACGCGAGTACGCTCGCCGGTAGCCTTGACCAGCCCCTGTTCAATAGCAAATGGACCCACGGCGCACAGCATGTTGCCGCAGTTGGGAGCGGTATCCACCCGACGTTGTGAAACCATCACTTGTACGAACAGATAGTCGACATCCGCATCCGGGTGCAACGAAGGGCTGACAATAGCTACTTTGCTGGTTTGCGGGCTGCCGCCGCCGATGCCATCGATTTCCAGTTCATGACCTGAGCCCATCAGGTTGAGCAGCAGCTCGTCACGGGCTTCGATGGCTACAGGTAAATCCCAAGCGAGAAATACCGGGCCTTTGGAAGTACCGCCACGCATTAGCACACAGGGAATTCTTTGCATGACACAGACTCTTGTTGATCAATCGGGGTAATTGATGTTCTTGAGGCAAGAGTGTCAGGCTTTAAAAAATGTTTCCAATGCAAATATCGTCGCTATTATTGCGTTTGACGAATGATTAAATTGAGGTAGATTGCTATCCATTCTCGTTGCTGGCATGACAAAAAATGGACTATGAGCTTAACGACATACGATCTTTCGTGAAGATTGCCGAACTGGGCAGTTTTCACGAAGCGGCTGATGCGCTGCATCTGTCTCAGCCAGCCTTGAGCCGGCGTATCAAAAAGCTGGAAGAAGGGTTGGGAACCTCATTGCTCGATCGCACAACGCGCAAGGTCAGCCTGACCAGCGTAGGTAGGGATTTTCTGCCTAAGGCACGGCGATTACTGGACGATTTCGATGAGTCGATTCTCAATATCCGCGAGCTCGCGGAACGTCAAATTGGCAGGGTGACCCTGGCGTGTATTCCGACTGCCGCATTCTACTTTCTGCCTTCGGTGATCCGCCTGTACAACGAGCGCTATCCTAAAATTCGAATCCGACTGCTGGACCTTAGTGCGAATGAAGGCCTTGAGGCAGTCCTGCGGGGTGAAGCCGATTTCGGCATCAATATGATGAGCGGCCAGCACCCGGATATCGAGTTCGTGCCATTAGTGAATGAGCCTTTTGTGTTGGCCTGCAGGCGTGATCATGAGTTGGCTGAACGTAGCTCGGTGACCTGGTCTGAACTCAGCGATTATCGTCTTATCGGCGTGGGTCGCCTGAGCGGAAACCGTATGCTGCTGGATCACGCTTTATCAGGCTTGAGTTGGCGCCCACAGTGGTTCTACGAGGTACAGCACTTGTCTACTTCTCTGGGCCTGGTAGAGGCTGGGCTAGGCGTATCGGCGATGCCAAGTCTGGCAATGCCTGCCGGGGATCACCCAACGCTGGTAAGCGTCCCTTTGATAGAACCTGTGGTGAATCGATCGTTGGGATTGGTTTACCGTCGCGGGGCATCACTATCCCCCGCTGCGGAGAAGTTCGTTTCAATACTGCTCGAACAATGGCCGCAATGAGGGATCGGCGAAGCAAGTTTTACTCGACAGCCTTGACCATGTCCTCGATGACCTTTTTAGCGTCGCCGAACACCATCATGGTCTTGTCCAGGTAGAACAGTTCGTTGTCCAGACCGGCGTAGCCGCTGGCCATCGAGCGCTTGTTGACGATGATGGTCTTGGCCTTGAACGCCTCGAGGATCGGCATGCCGGCAATCGGCGATTTCGGATCGTTCTTCGCCGCCGGGTTGACCACGTCGTTGGCGCCCAACACCAGTACCACGTCGGCCTGGCCGAACTCGGAGTTGATGTCGTCCATCTCGAACACCTGGTCGTAAGGCACTTCGGCCTCGGCCAGCAACACGTTCATGTGCCCGGGCATGCGACCGGCCACCGGGTGGATCGCGTACTTCACGGTCACGCCACGGTGGGTCAGCTTCTCGGTCAGTTCCTTCAGCGCATGTTGTGCCCGCGCGACCGCCAGGCCGTAACCCGGCACGATGATCACGGTGTCGGCGTTGGTCAGCAGGAAGGTCGCGTCGTCAGCCGAGCCGGATTTCACCGGACGGGCTTCTTTCGAGCCCGCCGGGCCGGCCGCCTCTGCCGTGTTGCCGAAGCCACCGAGCAGCACATTAAAGAAGGAGCGGTTCATCGCCTTGCACATGATGTACGAGAGGATCGCACCGGACGAGCCTACCAAGGAACCTGCGATGATCAGCATCGAGTTGTTCAGCGAGAAGCCGATACCTGCCGCTGCCCAGCCGGAGTAGCTGTTGAGCATCGACACGACCACGGGCATGTCCGCGCCACCGATCGGGATGATGATCAGCACGCCGAGCACGAAGGCCAGGGCCAGCATCACGGCGAAAGCGGTGTAGTCGCCGGTGAGCATGAAGGTCACGCCCAGGCCCAGGGTGGCCAGGCCCAGCAGCAGGTTCAGCTTGTGCTGGCCGCCGAACTGGACCGGCGCACCCTGGAACAGGCGGAACTTCTGCTTCATGAAAAAAGAGCTGCCCGCCAGCTTGCCGAAGGCAATGACCGAGCCGGAGAAGGTGATTGCACCGATGGCGGCACCGAGGAACAGCTCCAGGCGATTACCGGCCGGGATCGCGTCGCCGAGGTTCTGCACGATGCCCAGCGACTGCGGCTCGACCACGGCAGCCACGGCGATGAACACCGCTGCCAGGCCGATCATGCTGTGCATGAAGGCGACCAGTTCGGGCATCTTGGTCATTTCGACGCGTTTGGCCATGATCGAACCGGCGGTGCCGCCGATCAGCAGGCCGACGATCACGTAGACGATGCCGTCTTGTGCCAACTCGGAGCCCAGCTTGTAGATCAGGCCCACCGTGGTGAGAATCGCCAGGCCCATGCCGAGCATGCCGAACAGGTTGCCACGACGCGACGTGGTGGGGTGCGAGAGGCCCTTGAGCGCCTGGATGAAGCAGACCGAGGCGATCAAATACAGGGAAGTAACCAGGTTCATGCTCATGCTTGCTGCACCTCGGCCTTGACTGCTTCGGCCTTGGCCGCCGGCGCTTTGGCCGCTTTTTTCTTGAACATTTCCAGCATGCGGCGGGTCACCAGGAAGCCACCAAACACGTTGACGGCGGCCAGGGCCACGGCCAGGGTGCCCATGGTCTTGCCCAGCGGGGTCACGGTGAGGGCGGCGGCGAGCATGGCGCCGACGATCACAATGGCCGAAATGGCGTTGGTCACCGCCATCAGCGGCGTGTGCAGTGCCGGTGTGACGTTCCAGACCACGTGGTAGCCGACATAGATCGCCAGCACGAAAATGATCAGGTTGTAGATACCGTGAGAGATCAGCATGTCTTCCATTATTTTTATCCTCAGCCGTTCTTGCGCACGATCTGGCCGTCGCGGCACATCAGGCACGCGGCGACGATATCGTCTTCAAGGTTGATCACCAGTTGTCCGTCTTTATCGAACAACAGTTTCATGAAGTCCAGCAGGTTGCGGGCGTACAGCGCCGAAGCGTCAGCCGCCACGGCGCTGGCCAGGTTGGTCGGGCCCACGATGGTCACGCCATGTGCGACGACCACCTGATCGGCCACGGTCAGCGGGCAGTTGCCGCCCTGGGCGGCCGCGAGGTCGATGACCACCGAGCCCGGTTTCATCTGGGCCACGGTTTGCGCGCTCAACAGCGTCGGTGCCTTGCGGCCGGGAATCAGTGCGGTGGTGATCACGATGTCCGCCTGCTTGGCGCGCTCGTGCACGGCCGCGGCCTGGCGCTGCATCCAGCTGGCCGGCATCGGGCGGGCGTAACCGCCGACACCGACGGCGCACTCACGTTCTTCATCGGTCTCGTACGGCACGTCGACGAACTTGGCGCCGAGGGATTCGATCTGCTCTTTTACCGCAGGACGCACGTCGGATGCTTCGATCACTGCACCCAGGCGTTTCGCCGTAGCGATCGCCTGCAAGCCGGCCACACCGGCACCAAGGATCAGCACGCGCGCCGCTTTCACGGTGCCCGCAGCGGTCATCAGCATCGGCATGAAGCGCGGATAGTGGTGAGCGGCCAGCAACACGGCTTTATAGCCGGCGATGTTGGCTTGCGAGGACAGTACGTCCAGGCTCTGGGCGCGGGAGGTGCGCGGCGCCGCCTCCAGGGCAAAGGCGGTAATCCCGCATTCGGCCATTTTGGCGATGGTTTCATTGCTGAACGGATTGAGCATGCCCACCACAACGGTGCCGCTCTTGATCAGCGCCAGCTCGCTGTCGCTGGGCGCGACCACCTTCAAAATCAGCTCTGCACCAAACGCATCGTTGGCGCTGCCAATGTTTGCGCCTGCCGCTTCATAGGCACTGTCGACAACGCTGGCATTAATGCCGGCGCCGCTTTGTACAGTGACCTTATGGCCCTGGCCGATCAGCTTCTTGATGGTTTCCGGGGTTGCAGCAACCCGTGTTTCACCGGTCTGGGTTTCGAGAGGAACACCAATGTGCACGTCAAATCTCCTGCGTGATCTTGTTGAGTAAACCCAGGCACTACGGATGAATGGGGGTGGCAAGGACGGCCGATCAGCACGATTGCGCCAAATCGGAACGATCAATCATTCGAACACTGGCAAAAGTCGATTCGTTTCGAGCCTGGTCGAGCGCTGTCAGCGGTCTGGTCGATGACTGCTGCGCAGTCGCGAGCGTTGCCGGTAGGCGACTCATTTCAGAGCCGGAACGCTCGTCGCTCGGTGGAACACCAAAGTACTCGCGGTAGCATTTGGAAAAGTGGGGTGTGGACACGAAACCGCAGACATACGCCAACTCAATGATCGACAGTGATGTTTGCTTGAGCAGTTGTCGCGCTCGAACAAGACGTAACCTCAAGTAGTAGCGTGACGGCGTACAGTGAAGGTATTTCTGAAATAGCCGCTCTAGTTGTCGACGTGACAGATCAACGTATTGTGCAAGGTTATCCAGGTCGAGCGGTTCCTCGAGGTTGGCCTCCATCAACGCAACGATCTCCTGCAGCTTGGGCTGGTGAGTTCCCAACACGTGCTTGAGCGGAACGCGCTGATGGTCCTGTTCGTTGCGTATGCGCTCGTAGACAAACATCTCAGAGATGGCAGCCGATAATTCACGACCATGGTCGCGACCGATCAGGTGCAACATCATGTCCATAGGGGCCGTTCCGCCGGAACTGGTGAAGCGGTTTCGGTCGAGGGTGAACAGACTCGAACTGACGCTGACTCGCGGAAAAGCTTCCTGCATGGCGGCCAGAAACTCCCAATGCACACTGCATTCATAACCGTCGAGCAGCCCGGCCTTGGCCAGTGCCCAACTGCCCGTGCACACGCCTCCCAGCCGTCTGGATTTACGCGCAAGGGCTTGCAGCCAGGTAATGTGCTCGCGGGTAATCACGTTCTGGATTCCAACGCCGCCGCACACGATTACAGTGTCCGCCACCAACGGATTGCTCCACGAAGCATCCGGAGTGATCGGCACGCCATCACTGGCCCAGACCGCCTCTCCACCGGGGCTGAACGTATGCCAGCGATACAGCTCTTGTCCCGACAACTGATTGGCCATGCGCAGGGGCTCTACGGCTGACGCCAGGGAAATCAGCGTGAATTTATCCAGCAGCAGAAAACCAACTGATTTTGTAGGGGTACTGTCGGACACGGTGGATTTCGATGACATCGGGGGTCATGCCCTCACAAAGAGCGATTACGGACTGAGACACAGGCGCTTGCAATACCCCCAGCCTTGGCGCGTGGGGGTATCAGGTTCGGCGCAACTACCGCCCTGTTTTTATCCCACCGACGTCGCCCTTGCATCCCGCGCAGGTTGACGCGATGTCACCAGACCGATAAAGGAAATTGCCAGCGCCAGGCCAATGGTCGAGCTCACTTCGCTTCGGTGCTCCGGGGTGATCATCATCACCGCCAACGCTGCGCAAATGAACGCGATCACCAGCCAGGTGAGCCACGGGAACAGCCACATGCGAAAGGCCAGTTCGACATTCCGCCGACGTAGCATCCGGCGCATCCGCAGCTGCGACACCGCAATGGCCAGGTACACCAGCAAGGCAATCGCACCGGAGCTGGCCAGCAGGAAGTCAAACAGCCCGGCGGGCATGAAGTAGCTCCACACGGTGATCGCTGCGCCCAGCACGGTGCTGGCGATGACGGCTGCCCGCGGCACGCCTTCAGAGGAGGTCGCCTTCAGCGCCTTCGGCGCATCGCCCCGACGGCCCAGCGAGTACAGCATGCGCGAGGCAATGTAGATCGAGGAGTTCATGCAACTGGCCACGGCGATCAGTACTACGACGTCCACCATGAACTTGGCGTGGGGAATGTTCATGATTTCCAGGGCCCGTTGATAGGAACCTACCGAGGCCAACAGAGGATCATTCCAGGGCACCACGGAGATGACCACGAAAATCGACAACAGGTAGAACACGCCGATGCGCCAGATCACCGAACGCGTGGCCTTGGCAATGTTCTGCGACGGGTTGTCGGATTCGGCGGCGGCGATGGTGACCGCTTCAGTACCAATGAAGCTGAACATGATGGTGATGAAGGCGCCGACTACCGCCGACAGGCCGTTGGGGGCGAACCCGCCATGTTCGGCCATCAGCCCGCTCAGTCCGCTGACTTCCCGATCGGGCACCCAGCCCATCAGCACGGCAAAACCCACGCCGATGAAACCAATGATCGCCACCACCTTGGCCATGGCGAACCAGAACTCGAATTCACCGTACTTGGAGACACTGAACAGATTGGTGATCACCAACGCAATGATCGACACCAGGGCGAACAGCCAGGCATCGATCTGGGGAAACCACTGGTTCAACACATGGCCGGCGGCCAGTGCTTCGATAGGAATCACCAGCACCCAGAACCACCAGTACAGCCAACCGATGGTAAAGCCCGCCCAACGTCCGATGGCCTGATCGGCATAGGTGGAGAACGAACCGGTGTCCGGGTTGGCCACCGCCATTTCACCGAGCATGCGCATGACCAGAACGACGAGCAGGCCGGAGAATAGATAGGCCAGCAGGACGGCCGGCCCGGCAGCTGCAATGGCATGTCCTGAGCCAACGAACAAACCGGCGCCGATGATACCGGCGATTGACAGCATTGTGACGTGACGAGGCTTGAAGCCCTGCGCCAATTGGCCACTCGAATCCTTGGAGCTCGGGCTGATCATTTTTTTTACTCTTTGGCGATCGACATTCAAGCGTTCTGAGTGAGGGGTGGGCGATCATGGGGGCTTGCTGTTGCCCCTCCTGAAAGCGACAGTCCTCAACGCTACTGTTCTAGAAGCTCTGTCACCGCGATGTGGCCACCGCAGTGAAAAGTTGCGCCACCTTACCCGGCTTGTCCGACAATCCAGATACCTGATCGCGCCACCTCCGTGCCTGATATCGACACGGGAAACTTTGCACTCGCCGTTGAGGCCGGGGGGGCGGCAGGCGCGCGAGACCAAGGAAAAATTCACGTTATCGGAGTATTGAATGCCGATGTCGCTCCTGAAAGAGATCGTTTCGCTGCCGCAACTGACCTGAATCTGCGCCATCACAGCCATTAAAAAAAGCAGCCCTTTGGCACCGATAACATCGTTTCTCGGCGGCGCTGCATTTCACTATATTGGCCACCAGATCCGGTGAGTGACTCAACATTCGCCACCCTCAGTGCGAGTAGTCTTTATGAATAAAAAACCAGACAACGCAGGGTTTGTTAATGCAGGTGCGGGAACCCGTGCCGTGTGGGGCGGGGAGCAGGTCAGGCATCCCTACAACGCCACTCAAACCCCCATCGTGGTCAGTGCCGCCTATGGTTATGACGACATCGATGTCTGGTACGACGTTGCGTTGGGCAAGGCGCCCGGCTTTATTTACAGCCGCATGAGCAACCCGACAGTCGAGACCCTCGAGGCAAAGATTCGCGAGTTGGAACTGGCCGAATCGGCCGTGGCTTTCAGCAGCGGGATGGCGGCGATCAGCAGCGTGCTCTACACCTTCCTGGCCCATGGCGATCGGGTGGTCTCGACCAGGGACAGCTATGGCGGCACCAACAAGATTTTCGAAGAGTTTCTGCCTCGCACCGGTGTGAACGTGACGTTGTGCGAGACGTTCGATCACGAAGAAATCGAATGCGAAATCGCCAAGGGTTGCCAATTGGTGTATCTGGAAACGCCAACCAACCCGACGCTGAAAATACTCGATATCGAGCGTCTGGTGGCTGCAGCCAAGCGCGTCGGCGCCATTGTGGTGGCGGATAACACCTTCGCCACGCCATTGAATCAGAACCCGCTGGCGCTGGGTGTGGACGTGGTCATTCACAGTGCCACCAAGTTTCTCAGCGGCCACGGCGATGTGCTTGGCGGCCTGGTGTGCGGTAGCGAATCACTGATGGCCAAGGTGCGTCATTACCGGGAAATCAACGGGGCGACGCTCGACCCGTTCTCCGCCTACATGATCATTCGCGGCATGAAAACCCTGGTGCTGCGCATGCGTCAGCAGCAACGCAGTGCCCGCGCGCTGGCCGAGTACCTCTGCGTCGAACCCTTGGTGGAGTCGGTCAATTATCCCGGTTTGCCCGGCCATCCGAATCATGCGGTGGCGTGCGCGCAAATGTCCGGCTTCGGTGCCATCGTCAGCTTTGTCGTGGCGGGCGGCATGGACACGGTCAAAGTGCTCTTGCCACGACTGCGATTCGCCCACTGCGCGGGCAATCTCGGTGCGGTGGAAACCATCTACGGTCCGGCCCGCACCACCAGCCATGTCGAGAACACGCTGGAGGAACGCCTGGCCCTGGGTATTTCCGAAGGGCTGGTGCGGATCTCTGTCGGCATCGAAGACACCGACGATCTGCTCGACGACCTGAAACAGGCGTTCGCATTTGTCCGGGAGACGGGCAACGCACCCGCACCATCAAACACGCAGCTTTCAATCGATGAAAGTTGCGCCGAAGTTGCAAACTGAAGCGTTAGCGTTAAACCTCACTGCAAGGATGTGAGTGGGGCGTTCATGAAGTGGAATAATAATAAAACTTAGTGGCGATCTGTTTTTTCTCTGCCCAGTCAGTCATCGCAGACGTTAATCCGCGCCCTAATAACTTTCATGAGAGCAACCATGTCCATAAAAGAAGAACAACTTCACTTGCGTTCCGGTTTTAAACAGGAAATGCAAACACGGCATATCGTCATGTTGGCATTAGGTGGCGTCATCGGTACCGGGCTGTTTCTCACGTCTGGATATACGGTCAACCAAGCCGGTCCCCTGGGTGCGGTGATCGCCTACATCATCGGCGCGCTCATGGTTTACATGGTGATGATGTGCCTGGGCGAACTGGCGGTACAGATGCCGGAAACCGGTTCGTTCAGTACCTATGCCACCCGCTTTCTGGGGCCTGGTACCGGGTATACCGTCGCATGGCTGTATTGGCTGACCTGGACGGTGGCCATCGGTTCTGAATTCACCGCCGCCGGTATCTTGATGGTGCGTTGGTTCCCGGATACACCTGTATGGATCTGGAGTGCGTTGTTTGCAGGTCTGGTGTTTCTGACCAATGTGATTTCGGTGCGTTTGTTCGCTGAGACCGAGTTCTGGTTGTCTCTGGTTAAAGTGGTGACCGTCATCGTGTTTTTGATGATTGGCGGTGGCGCGATTCTCGGTTTGCTGCACATCGATCAGAGCCACAGCATCGGGTTGAGCAACTTCACTCGCGAAGGACTTTTTCCTACCGGCGTCATGCCGATCGCCATGACGTTATTGGCGGTGTCTTTTGCGTTCTCCGGTACTGAGTTGATCGGTATTGCCGCCGGGGAAACCAAGGACCCGCAACGCAACGTGCCGCGTGCCATCCGCACGACGGTGCTGCGCCTGGCGATCTTTTTCGTGGGGACCATTTTTGTCCTGGCAACACTATTGCCTCGAGAGCAGGCCGACCTGGTAGAGAGTCCATTCGTGACTGTGTTCACCTACATCGGGATTCCCTATTCGGCAGACATCATGAACTTTGTGATCATCAGTGCCTTGCTGTCGGCCGCCAACTCCGGTTTGTATGCCGCGTCACGGATGATCTGGACGCTGAGTGATCAGGGTCACCTGCCCAAGCAATTCTCGGCACTGACGCGTATGGGCACGCCGCTCAACGCGATTATCATCAGCATGGCGGGTGGGGCTGCCTCGTTGCTCAGCAGTGTGTTTGCCGCCGACACCATCTATCTGGCGCTGGTGTCGATCTCCGGATTGGCGGTGGTGGTGGTCTGGATGAGCATCGCCGCAAGCCAGATTGCTTTCCGCCGTCACTATGTGGCCAACGGCGGTGACATCCGCGACTTGAAATTCCGTGTCCGGGGTTATCCATGGGTGCCGTTGGGAGCGCTGGTCTGCTGCAGTCTGGCGTGTGTCGGGATTGCGTTCGATCCGGAGCAGCGAGTGGCGTTGTACTTCGGTTTGCCCTTCATCGCCTGGTGCTATTTCGTGTATTACATTACCCGCAAAAGCCGCGAGCGACGCTTGTCGGTTGCCCCCTTGGCACAACCGTCCGATGCGTTCTAGTCAGCGTCGACGGGATGGGCAAGCGTGCTCGGTGGAGGGGGCGTCCAAGAGGTTCAAGTCATGAAGCAAAAGACGCTACCCCCATTGAACTGGCTACGGGCATTCGAGGTGTCTGCCCGCTGTTTGAACTTCACCCATGCTGCCGAAGAACTGTTTTTGACCCAGGGCGCCGTCAGTCAACAGATCCGCCAACTGGAAAGCCACCTTGGAGTGGCACTGTTCAAGCGCTTGCCCCGTGGCTTGGGACTGACCGAGGAAGGCCAGGCTTATCTGCCGGTGGTGCAGGATGCGATCACGCGACTGGCCGTGGGGACCAACGAGATTTTTGGCCAGCACAAACGTCGGCCGATCAAGGTGCGTGGCAGCCTGGCGTTCTTCGTGCATTGGCTGGCACCCAAGCTGGCGGGGTTTAGCCAGGCGCATCCGCATGTCGATATCCGCTACATCAGCAATATCTGGGTCAAGGAACTGGACGGTGAGGATGACATGGAGATTCGCTGGGGCCACGGTCAATGGCCCGGCCTGGTGTCGCAGCGCCTGACCTGGGACACGTTGTTCCCGGTCTGCTCGCCGGACCTGATGGCAAGGTCGCCGCTGACGGTCCCGGCGGACGTGTCGCACCATCCGCTGTTGCATGTCCTGGGTTACGAAGAGGGTTGGGGATACTGGTTGAACATGGTCGGTGCGGACAGCGTCGACTCCTCGACCGGCATGCAGTTCGACACATTGATTTCCACTTTGCGCATGGCCGAGTTAGGGCAGGGGATCGCCCTGGCGCGGTCCTCGATGGTGGAGGAGATGCTTCAGGACGGACGGTTGGTCGAACCCTTTACTCAGCGTATCGAAGCCAGCGAGTCTTTTTACCTTGTGCGCGGTTCCGGGGCCGAGCAGCACCCCGACGCGGTGATGTTTTCCACCTGGCTGGTCGAGCAGGCACATCGTTTCAAATGAATGGCCGGAGCCAACCATGCGTTATGTGAGTACCCGAAATTCGGCCGTGCAGGTCGACTTCGAACAGGTCGTATTGTCTGGCATTGCCCAGGACGGAGGGCTGTTCGTACCGCTGGAACTGCCGCTGTTTGAAGCGCAGGACATCGCCAACTGGTCGACCTTGCCCTATGACGAACTGGCCTACAGGGTGATCAGTCCGTTCGTGGGGGAGGCGATCTGCGAAACAGACCTCAAGCGCCTGCTCAAAGAGGCGGGCAGCCAATTCCGCCATCGATCCCTTGCACCTTTGCATCAGGTCGATCGTAACGAGTGGGTGCTGGAGCTGTTCCACGGACCGACTCGCTCCTCGAAAGATTTCGCCGCGCAGTTGCAGGCGCGGCTGGTGCCGTATTTTCTGCGCAAGCGCGGGCGTCGCGGGGTGGTGATCGGTGCCACCAACGGCGATACCGGGCTGGCGGCCATCGAGGCGTTCAAGCACTGCGAGGACACCTCTGTGGTGGTGTTTTACCCAGAGAAGGGCGTACCCCTGGACCAACTCCAGCATCTGCAAGCAGCGGCGCACCCAAGGGTTCATCAGTTTGCAGTGAATGGCAGCTTCGACGAGTGCCAGACCATCGTCACCCGACTGTTCCGACAATGGCCGAATACGCAGCACGAGGCGATCAGTTTCAACTCCAGTAACTGGGTCAGTGTGTTGGCGCAACTGGTGTTCTACTTCCACGCCGTGTTGCAATTGGGAGGCGGCCAGCGACCGATTGGTTTCAGCGTACCGGCGGCGAGTTTTGCCGAGGTGTATGCCGGCTACATCGCGCAAAAAATGGGCCTGCCGATCACCCAGATGATTGTTGCGACCAACCAGAACGACGCGTTGCATCAGTTGTTCCAGAAGAACCACTACAGCAGGTCACGCGCCAACAAGACGCTTTCGCCTGCCATGGACCTGTCGATCTTTTCCAATCTGGAACGCTTCCTTTGGGAGCTCTACGGGCATGACGACCAGGCGGTGTGTGCGCTGATGGAGGGGTTCGAGTCCAGCGGCGAGATGGTCATCGCCAACGAGTTCTGGTTGCAGGCGCGGATGATCATCGACTCCTATGCGGTCAGTGATGAGCAGACGCTGACGGAAATCACCTCGCTGTATCGCGACACGGGATACGCCATCGATCCGCACACGGCCACTGGCGTGCTGGCCGCCAGGTTGTATCGGCGAAGCCTGGTGGCGCCCATGGTGACCCTGGGGGAAATCTCACCGGTCAAGTCGGCGGCACTGCTTGGCGAGTTGGGCATCAGTGTGGCGGGGCTGCACCCTGAGGTCGCGATGCAAGGACAGGCGCAGGTTTACCGGATTCAACCGGACGACCTCGATACCATCCATGAGCTGCTCGGCGCGCTGTGAAGGCGCGACAACAGGAGGCCAAGTGAAGCGAATTCTGGACCCTCTCGATGAACACATCATCGCTGAACTACAGCTCAATGCCAGGGCTGCACACGCCGAACTGGCGGCCAAGGTCAATCTGTCACGCAATGCTGTGCGCCAACGTATAGAAAGACTCGAGCGCGACGGGGTCATACAGGGATATACGGTACGCACGGGGGAGGGGCGACAAGCCACGTCGAACATCAACGCGGTGATTTTCGTCTACCGCTACGACCGGATGCGGGGTGCGGAAGTGCTGCAAGCGTTGCGGGCCATTCCGGAAGTCATCCAGTGCGATGTCATGAGCGGCGAGTTCGACCTGATGCTGCGGGTGGGCGCTGCGAGCCCGCAGCGGGTACACAAGGTCTGGACTGAAATTGCCGCGTTGCCCGGAGTGGAAAATACCGTGACTTCCTTTGTGCTGTCGTCTGTCGTGTAGCCATTTTTCGTACCGCTAAAAGCCAACCGGTGTTGGCTTTTTTGCGTGCGCCCGATGGCTTCCAGGGCGCACAAGCCGGCGGACTCTGGCGTACCTGTAGGCAACGACGCAAGGCGTTGTAGCTTTCATCGAGTAACACTGACAGGCGTTGAACAGGCCCTATCTATAGGCCCAAAACCTGTAGGAGCGAGCTTGCTCGCGATGGTCGTCAACGATAACGCTGAAAGCCTGACACCCCGCGGCGTTCTCCGGTTTTTCGCGAGCAAGCTCGCTCCTACAGGGGGGATGTGGTGGTCAAGATTGGTCCGCCTCCTACCCGATTCCGAAGCTCTGTCCTGACACTGGTCAAAACGCCCACAAAATAGAGCAAATTGGCCTATTTCACTGCCTTGGGCCCAGCCCTAACCTAGTGCCCAACAACCCATCCCCCGGATCAAGGGCATAACAAAATGACTGAATACAAATTGGCGCTGGTTGGCTTTGGTGGTGTTAACCGGGCATTGGCTCAGCTGATTGCCGATCGTAACGAACAGTGGAAAACAGAACTGGGTTTCACCCTGAAAATCGTCGGTGTGACTGACTTGTTTCTCGGCTCGGTGATTGGCCGCGAAGGGCTGGATGCCAATGCGCTCGCCCAATTGCCGGCAGTCAAAGGTGCATTGGCGCAACTGTCGGGTGGCGACGTCACAGCCCTCAATGAAGCGGTGATCAAGGATTCCGGTGCGGACATTATTGTTGAAGCCACCTTCACCAACCCGGTGGACGGAGAACCGGCGACGACGTTCTGTCGTTGGGCGCTGGAGGGCGGCCAGCATGTCGTCACCACCAACAAGGGCCCGATCGCCTTGCACGGCGCCGAGCTCAAGGCACTGGCTCGACGCAAGCATGTCGCCTTTGAATACGAAGGCTCGGTCATGAGCGGAACGCCGGTTATTCGACTGGCCCGGCAGGCGCTGGCAGGCAGCTCCATTGTCGGTTTTGAAGGCATTCTAAACGGCACGTCCAACTTCGTGCTCACCAGCATGGAAGGCGGCCTGGGGTTTGCCGAGGCCGTTGCCAAGGCTCAGGCGCTGGGTTATGCCGAAGCCGACCCGACGGCGGATGTCGAGGGTCATGACGTACGCCTCAAGGTGGTGATCCTGGCGAATGAACTGCTGGACGCGAAGCTGACGGTCAGCGACGTCACATGCAGCGGCATTTCGTCCCTCAGCCTTGGCGATATCGAAAAAGCCCGGCAGGACGGTGCTCGCTGGAAGCTGATCGGGTCGGCGATGCGCCACGCCGACGGCTCGATCAGTGCCAGTGTCGAACCGCGGCTGTTGAACAACGACCATCCGCTGGCCAGTGTCGGTGGCGCGACCAACGCGGTGTCATTTACTTCCGAACTGCTTGGTGCGGTGACGGTTTCGGGGCCTGGAGCCGGGCGCACGGAAACAGCGTTTGCGTTGCTCTCGGACATCATCAGCATCCATCAATCCACTGCCCGCAACCAGGAGTAAACCCTGTGAAATTATCGCGCCTGGTTCTGGATATCGTAGAGCCGCCCATTGAAGTCTTTAACGCCTATGACGGTTCCGTCATCGGCAGCGTAACGAATGTCTGTGCCTCGCAAGTTCCGCAGTTGTTGGAGACAGGACGCAGTGGTGCACGAGCGTGCGCCGCGTTGGCACGTCATCGTCGGGCTCGCATTCTTGAGCAAGCCGCAATCGACATCGAACGTGATGCCGGCGTGTTTGCCAGGCTGATTGTCGACGAGGCCGGAAAGACCCTCAAACAGGCGCAAAAGGAGGTCAAACGCTGCGTCAACACCCTCAAGCTGTCGGCCGAGGAGGCCAGGCGCAATGCCGGGGAGGTGGTGCCTTTCGACGCTTATGAAGGTTCCGAATCGCGTCAGGGCTGGTTTTCCCGTGAGCCTCTGGGTCTGATCGTTGCGATCACGCCGTACAACGATCCGTTGAACCTGGTGGCGCATAAACTCGGCCCGGCCATTGCCGGCGGTAACGCGGTGATTCTCAAACCCTCCGAGCTTGCGCCATTGTCGGCCATTAAACTGGTGTCTTATCTGGTCGCGGCAGGCTTGCCTGAATCAGTGGTCACAGTCGCCACCGGCGGCGCGGAACTGGGCAAGGCGTTGGTCGCCGCCCGTGAGGTGCGGATGATTTCCTTCACCGGCGGTTTCGTCACCGCAGAGCAGATCGCCCGCACGGCCGGGTTGAAGAAACTGACCATGGACCTGGGCGGCAATGCGCCGGTCATCGTCATGGGCGACTGTGACCTTGAGGCAGCTGTCGAGAGTTGCGTGTCCGGAGCCTTTTGGGCCGCGGGGCAGAACTGCGTAGGCACTCAGCGCTTGCTGATTCAGGCGTCGATTTATGAAGCGTTCCGGGAGCGTTTTGTCAGTCAGGCCCGTGCGCTTGTGGTCGGCGATCCATTGCTGGCCGACACCGATATCGGCCCCATGATTACGGCGCAAGCCGCGCAGAATGCCGAGCAAGTGGTGAACGAGGCCTTGCAAGAGGGCGCCACGTTGCTCTGCGGCCATCGGCGTGCAGGATCGTGCTACGCCGCCACCGTGTTGGAAAACGTCGATCACGCCAGTCGACTCTGGCGCAATGAGGTCTTCGCTCCGGTGGTGGTATTGCAGCTTTTCGAAACCTTCGATGAAGCCATCGCGTTGGCCAATGAACCCGAATACAGCCTGCATGCCGGGATCTTCACCAATGATCTGGCAACCGCGATGAGCGCCGCACGGAGGATCGAAGCCGGGGGAGTGATGATCAACGACTCTTCCGATTATCGCTTCGATGCGATGCCGTTTGGCGGTTCCAAGTACGGCAGCCTGGGCAGGGAAGGGGTGCGGTTTGCCTACGAGGAAATGACCCAACCCAAGGTGGTGTGCCTTAACACGTTGGGTTAGTCGATTCGCGGCAAATGGATCAGCTCGTATGGCATTGGGTCGGTTTGGTCACCGGCCCAATGCGCGATTTAACAGGCAACTCTGCCGACCCGTTGGCGCCTCTTACACACCGCCGTACCGCAACACGGTCGCACTCCAATACTGGTTGCCGGTACCTTTTTGGCGAGCCCATCCGTCGGCCACCAGTTGATTGGCGATCATTCGATTCATGATGCCATGACCGAGCAGCAGAACCGGTCCATCGCTGGCAAGGGACTGCAATCGTTTGGCTGCCACACTGGCGCGCATCCTCGCAGTGCCGGCGGATTCGACGTTGCGTGAGTAACCGCACAGCCATAAGACTCGAAGGATAAATGCCCAGGTAAACGGCGATAGCCTTGGCCGTTTCCAATGACCACAAGGCAGTTGTGCTTCGCAGAAAAGTGCGGCGACCAGTGCAGGCTTCAGGCCGAGCGCCTGGACGGAGGTCAGCGCACGAGGCGCGCTGCTTGAAACAATCACCGTGGCGGTTGCGGCGAGTTGCATGCTGGCAGGCGGGACCGGGTGGTGGGTAATTTCGGATCGGTTGTATTGCTCGATCCAGTCTTTCATCTCGAGCGCTGAGATTTTGTCGGTTGCGGCCAGTTTTGGCTGGCCGTGACGCATCAGGATTATTTCCCTGTTCACAAATTTACGTCCTTGTTCTGGCGTGTGGTAAATGACCAGGAAGTGCGGTCTCGGGAACTCAAGGTACGCCTCGCGTGCCAGCACTGTGCTTTTCAAACCAGCCGTGATCGCGGTACCACGCCACGGTGTCAGTGATTGTCAGCTCCAGCGCCCGGAAACTCAGGCCAAGCTCCTGCTCGCTCTTTCGGTGGTTGAAGCAGGTGCGCTCCTCCTCTCGTATCAACAGGCGCAACGTAGCCATGCTTAGCAGAATGGGCTTGCCGGTCAGGCGCGCATAGATCTCCTGCACAGCCGCCAAAGTGTATAGAAAGGGCAGCGGTAGTTGTCGAACGGGCGTCTTGACGCCAGCGATACGTCCTAGAACAGGGACCAGCTGACCCATCGTCATATGCCGGCCCGCCGCGAGATAGCGCTCACCTCGTCGGCCGTGTTTGGCGGCAGCAATCAGCGCCCATGCCACATCACGGGCATCGACAACGGAGAAGCTGCCAGGGATCAGCCCGGGCAACTTGCCGTTCACGACATCGTTGACCAATTGTCCCGAGGAGGTTGGGCCAATGTCGGCAGGACCCCACATCCAGCCGGGCAGGACCATGCAGGCATGCATCTCGGGATGTGCTTCCAGGAACGACAGGACGACACGGTCGGCGAGGATCTTGCTGCGGTAGTAGTCATCCGCGTCGGCATCGGCCCGCAGGCATGTCTCATCGATGGACGCGCCAGGTGCGCCGTCGAGCACGGCGATGGAAGACGTATGGACGAACCGTCGTATACCGGCGCGCCAGGCCTGGTGAATCAGGTCCCGTGTACCGGCGACATTGATCTTTTCGAGTTCTTTCCAGTGGCTGCCACCCTTGTAGTTGTCGCGAAAGAACGCCGCGGTGTGAAACACCGTATCGCAACCTTGCAGCGATGCCGCGAATGCGTCGACATCGGCCATGTCGCCCACGACCAGCTCCACCCCCGGCAGATCGTTGAACTGCTGTTCACCTTTGGCTCTTGAGCGGACCAGGCCTTTGACCGTGTAGCCACGAGCGACCAATTCACGCACCAGGTTGTTGCCCAGCAAGCCGGTTGCTCCAGTAACAAATGCGCTACGCATGGCTCAATCCTCACCCTGTTCGGCTAACGGCATCAACACCGCACTGTCGAAGTAGACCTCTTCACGGATGGCCAGTCCGTCTTTGAAGGTGAAGTGTGCGGCGTAGTGCACGGCAATATGGCGTCCATGGGGTGCAATCACCCGGCCTGGCAGCACCAGGGGTGCGGCGAAGGTGCCGGTCAGTAAGGCCGTCAGCGCCAAAAGATCGTCAGCGACCATGAATGGGGTGAAGGCCACCTGGGCATCGGGGAACGCGTAGAACAGCGCAGTCTCTCTTTTGCGCATGGCGTCGCGACCGGTTTGAATCCCCATGCCGTCGAGGTAGATGAAGTCTTCGCTAACCAACGCAAGCATCGCCTCCACATCACGGCAATTGAAGGCGCTTGAGGCGCGTTGCGCATAGTCGTTGGGGCCAGTCGTCATTACAGTCCATTCCATTCGTTTCGAGGGCCTGTAGATATACCTTTGAGGCCTCTGCCGAAAAACAGCGACTACTGCATAATGGATTTGCACATATGCAGACCAGGGAGGAAAGGACGCATGGCATTGCAAGCAAATTGGGACGATCTTCGTCTGCTGTTGGCAGTCTCGCGGCGTGGCAGCTTCCTTCAAGCTGGCCAGTTGCTGGGTATTGCGGCGTCTACCGTGTCCCGCCGCCTGACCCAACTTGAGGTCGCACTGGGCGAGCCGCTCGTCGAGCGGGGCGTTGAAGGATGCTGGTTGACCTCGCGGGGTCAATCCCTCGTGGAAGTTGCCCAGGCGGCGGAAGCGGGCTTGAGGCGTCAAACCGCTGCTGGCGTCTTATCCGAGCTACACACAGAGCTGTCTGGCAGTGTCCTGGTCAGTGCAGGTGAGGGGTTCTCGTCTTGTGTGCTGGAAGCCGCGAGTCGTTTCACTTCTGTACACCCGCGTTGCTCGGTGGAGCTGATGGTCACCGCCGACTTTCACAAGATCGTCCGCGGCGTGGCAGACATAGCTGTACGTACAGCTCATCTGGGTGAGCCGTCGCTGATTTATCGACCCATAGGCCGGCTCGCCTACGGCGTCTTCGCTGATGCAGGTTATCTGAAGCGGTTTCCAGGGGTGACCCCGGCCACTGCACTCAATATTGCCTTGCTTCCCCCGCTGGACATGTTGCCGCAAATGCGTGCGGCAAAAGCCGGTGGTCTGGACCGCGCGCAGATCAGCGTGAACTCGTTCGCCGTGCAGCTCGAATCGGTGAGGCGAGGCATGGGGGTGGCCGTACTGCCCCGTATAGTGGCGAAGGATCTGATCGGGTTGTTCCCGGATCTCCACCTTCCGGATATGGAAGTCTATCTGGTGACCCGGCCTCAGGCATTAAAACAGGCCCACATCAAAGGTTTTTTTGCCATCCTGGAGCAGGTGTTGCTCGAAGCCCTGTCCATGGAAAATGTCGAAGGTTACCTCTGAGGGGGTGATCCGTGAGTATCGGAACAATAACGATCTCTACTGCGTACGGGTCTCCGTGCAATAGACTGGGTTTTGCGATGAGCGTGGAGCGCTTATCAAATACCCACTCAAAGGGTGAGCACATGAGCCGTACCGGTCATATCTGCCTGATGGGAGCCGTTGCACAGTCATTCGTGCGCATTGGGTGTAATGCAGTGTAAGGCAGTGCGCAAAACCCGCCACATCCAGGGTGAAATGAGGGGTTCGCAAGGTGTTGGATAGAACACCACCGAGATAACTCACTAAACGTTTAATCCAATGAAAAGAGTGTGCGGGCACATCTAGAATAAATGTGAGAAGTGCGAAGTAGTCTACAAAATAAATTTACCATTATTTAATAATTAAATTGTCGATTGTCAGACAATTATTCCGCTCCGCCTATTTTTTAGATAACAGAGCCTACATCACGCCTATTGTTTTCGGGCATTTGCTTGGGCAACACAATTTGACGTCAAAAAAGTAGTAGACGTTTGATTTCGAATTGTGTCAGTTTTCTTTCGCCTTCAATGGGCGAGTGATAAGGCAATCTCGCCAGAGATTGTCGCTATCTGACAAAAACTGTTCCATAGCTAAACAAGGAAGTGTGTTTATGTCGAAAGTAAAAGTCCACGCTATTGATTCCGCCGAACAGGCATTCCAGCCATTGCAAGCATTGGCTGTAGCCAGTTCGGCTTTCAACCAGATCAATAGCTTCAGCCATCAATATGATCGAGGTGGCAACCTCACGGTCAATGGCAAACCCTCGTTCTCCGTCGACCAAGCCGCCACCCAATTGCTGCGCGACGGTGCTGCCTACCAGGACAAGGACGGCAGCGGCAAAATCGAACTCACCTATACGTTCCTGACCTCGGCCTCGTCGAGCACCCTGTACAAGCACGGGATTACCGGGTTCAGTCAGTTCAGCGCGCAACAGAAAGCCCAGGCTGTGCTCGCCATGCAATCCTGGGCGGACGTGGCCAATGTCACCTTCACTGACAAGACTGCCGGCGGCGATGGTCACATGACCTTCGGTAACTACAGCGGCGGCCAGGATGGCGCAGCGGCGTTTGCTTACCTGCCTGGCACGGGCGCCGGTTATGACGGAACTTCCTGGTACCTGATCAACAGCAGCTACACGCCCAACAAGACCCCGGACCTGAATAACTATGGCCGGCAAACCCTGACCCACGAAATCGGTCACTCCCTGGGCCTGGCCCACCCTGGCGACTACAACGCCGGCGAAGGCGCGCCGACCTACAACGACGCGTCCTACGGGCAAGACACCCGCGGCTACAGCGTCATGAGCTACTGGAGTGAAAGTAATACCAGTCAGAACTTCAGCAAGGGTGGCGTCGAAGCCTATTCGTCCGGCCCGCTGATGGACGATATCGCAGCCATTCAGAAGCTCTACGGCGCCAACACCACGCTCCGTACCGGCGACACCACCTACGGCTTCAATTCCAACGCCGGACGCGATTTCCTCAGCGCGTCTTCATCGTCGGATAAAGTGGTGTTCTCGGTGTGGGACGCGGGCGGCAAGGATACTCTGGATTTCTCCGGTTTCACCCAGAACCAGAAGATCAACCTCAATGAAGCCTCGTTCTCCGACGTTGGCGGCATGGTGGGTAACGTCTCCATTGCCAAGGGCGTCACTGTCGAGAACGCTATCGGCGGTTCGGGCAGCGACCTGCTGATCGGCAACAACCTGTCCAACGAGCTGAAGGGCGGTGCCGGCAACGACATTCTTTACGGCGCTGGTGGTGCGGACAAGTTGTGGGGCGGCGTCGGCTCGGACACTTTCGTGTTCGCGGCCAGCAGCGACTCGAAACCCGGTGCGGTCGACCAGATCCTCGATTTTGTCAGCGGCCTGGACAAAATCGACCTGACCGGCATCACCAACGGCGCAGGCCTGCATTTTGTCAGTGCATTCACCGGTGCGGCAGGCGATGCGGTGTTGAGCAATTCGGGCGGTAACAGCCTGTTGTCGGTGGACTTCTCCGGGCATGGCGTGGCTGACTTCCTGGTCAGCACCGTGGGCCAGGCGGCGTACTCTGACATCGCGGCGTGATGTGACGTGAGAAAGGAGGACGGCGCTTCATGCGCCGCCCTCTGTCCTCGCTGCGAACAAAGTTACGGTGGGGAGTAAAACGTCCTATGACGCAACGCGTCTTTACCTGCAAAAAAAGCGTATGGCTTTCGGCGACGTTGATGATGTTTTTTGGAGATGTAACCATGGCAAACAGCCTGAAATTAGCGGACCCGTCGGAACTCGCCGGAAAATGGCAAGTCCGGGAAGGCTCGTCCGCGTTGTTGCAGGACCGAAAGTCAAATGGTTGCCTGATTGAATTGAAACTGGACCATACGCTGGGCGGGCAACTCGATTGTATGGTGCGCTGGCTGGGGCAGGCTCCCTCCGGCTGGTTTCCCGAGCCGGACGGGATTGCGTTGACTAACCATGAAGGTTCGAAAACAGCATTTTTCAGTCGACAGAAGAGTGAGTTTTATAAGCTGACATTGCCTGTTGGATTCAATGTGTCGCTGCAGCGAGCACCAGAGTAAAAGCATCAGGTCAAGTTGGCGGCCCAATGCCTCTATCTAAAAAGCGGGTCTGTTCGTTTAACGAATGGCGTAATGGGTTGTGCCTGTGAGTAATCAACTCAAGGAAGATTAATGAAGATGGCGAAGACCACTCCTGCTGCACCGCTAGTTCGAGCGCTTGGTGATTACAAGGGTATTTTGATTAGCGTCGCCAGTTTCACCGCACTGATCAATATTCTGATGTTAGTGCCCTCTATTTACATGCTTCAGGTCTATGATCGGGTCTTGTCTTCGCAAAATGAAACGACATTGGCCATGTTGTCGCTGATGGTTGTCGGGTTCTTTGCCTTTATCGGTTTGCTGGAAGTTATTCGCAGCTTTATCGTCATCCGTATTGGCAGTCAGTTGGAGCGGCGCTTCAACCTGCGGGTCTATCAGGCGGCTTTCGAACGTAATCTTTTCAAGGGCGAGGGTAACGCAGGGCAGGCATTGGGCGACCTGACGCACATCCGTCAGTTTGTCACCGGCCCGGCGTTGTTTGCCTTCTTCGATGCGCCTTGGTTTCCGGTCTACCTGTTCGTGATCTATCTGTTCAACGTCTGGCTCGGGGTCTTTGCCACGGCGGGTGCGGTGCTGCTGCTCGGGCTGGCCTGGCTCAATGAGGCGATGACCAAAAATCCCTTGGGCGAAGCGGCGGGTTTTTCCCAGAAGTCCAGCCAACTGGCCACCAGTCACCTGCATAACGCCGAAACCATCCAGGCCATGGGCATGCTGGGGGCTTTGCGCAACCGCTGGTTCCAGGTGCATTCAGCTTTCCTCGGCCTGCAGAACCAGGCCAGTGACACGGGTGCCGTTATCAGCTCCTTGAGCAAAACCCTGCGCCTGTGTCTGCAATCCCTGGTACTGGGCCTTGGCGCCTTGCTGGTGATCAAGGGCGACATGACTGCCGGGATGATGATTGCAGGTTCCATCCTGATGGGCCGCGTCCTGAGCCCCATCGATCAGTTGATCGCCGTGTGGAAACAGTGGAGCGGCGCCAAACTCGCTTACCGCCGTCTCGATGCCTTGTTGCAAGCGTTTCCACCGAGTGACGAAGCCATGGCGCTGCCGGCGCCGAAGGGCCAGATCAGTTTCGAGCAAGTCAGCGCAAGTCCTCCGGGGCAACGTGCGGCGACCCTGCATATGGTCAATTTCAGCCTCGCTGCGGGGGAGGTGCTGGGGGTGCTCGGCGCTTCGGGTTCCGGCAAGTCGACATTGGCCCGGGTGCTGGTCGGTGTCTGGCCGACCCTCGGCGGTACGGTGCGGCTCGACGGTGCGGATATCCATCGCTGGAACCGCGACGACCTCGGTCCCTACATCGGGTATCTGCCACAGGACATCGAATTGTTCAGCGGCAGCATCGCGCAAAACATCGCGCGGTTCCGCGAAGCCGATGCACATAAAGTCGTTGAAGCCGCGCAGCAGGCCGGCGTCCATGAACTGATCCTGCGTTTGCCCCAGGGCTACGACACCGTACTCGGCGAGGACGGCAGCGGTTTGTCCGGTGGGCAGAAACAACGCGTGGCGCTGGCCCGTGCGCTGTATGGCCAACCGAGCCTGGTGGTGCTGGATGAACCGAACTCCAACCTCGACACCGTGGGCGAAGCGGCCCTGGCCGGTGCGATCGCACAAATGAAGGCCCAGGGCACCAGCGTGATTCTGGTCACCCATCGCTCCTGCGCGCTGGCCCAGGCCGACAAGCTGCTGGTGCTCAATGACGGTCGCTTGCAGGCATTCGGCCCGAGCCAGGAGGTACTCAAGGCACTTTCCGGCGCCCAGGAACAGCAACGTGAAAAAGCTGCACAGACGCCGGGCGGGCTCAGCATGAGCCGGCAGTATCAGCCCACGACAAGGAACTCGGGTGTATGAGCCGCGCACACATGAACAGTCAAAATGAAGCCACGATGGAACACGATTACCTCGCGGAACGTCCTGAGCGCGACGCACGTTACTTTGCCCGGCTGGGCTGGATTCTGGCGATCGTCGGCGCTGGCAGTTTCTTCGCCTGGGCCAGTCTGGCGCCGCTCGATCAGGGCATTGCGGTGCAAGGCACGGTGGTGGTGTCGGGCAAGCGCAAGGCGGTGCAATCGATGAGCAGCGGCGTCGTTAGTCAGATTCTGGTGCGCGAAGGTCAGGTGGTGAAACAGGGCCAGCCGCTGTTCCAGCTCGACCGGACCCAGGTCGCCGCCGACGTGCAATCCCTGCAAGCGCAGTACCGCATGGCCTGGGCCAGCCTGGCGCGTTGGCAGAGCGAGCGGGACAACCTGAAACAAGTGAGTTTCCCCACCGAGCTGAGCAACGATCCCGATCCGCGCCTGGCGTTGGTGCTGGAAGGCCAGCGCCAGTTGTTCAGCAGCCGCCGCGATGCTTTCTCCCGCGAACAAGCGGCCCTGCGTGCCAGCATCGACGGCGCTGGCGCGCAATTGGCCGGCATGCGCCGCGCCCGTACCGACCTGAGCGCCCAGGCCAACTCGCTGCAACAACAGCTGAGCAATCTTCAACCCCTGGCGGACAACGGCTACATCCCGCGCAACCGGCTGATGGAGTACCAGCGGCAGCTGTCGCAAGTTCAACAGCAATTGGCAGAAAACACCGGTGAAAGCGGTCGTGTGGAGCAGGGAATCCTCGAATCGCGCCTGAAGTTGCAACAACACATCGAGGAGTATCAGAAGGAAGTCCGCACCCAACTGGCCGATGCGCAGCTCAAAAGCGTGACCCTGGAGGAGCAACTGACCTCCGCCGGATTCGACCTGCAACACAGCGAGATCCTCGCCACGGCCGATGGTGTCGCGGTCAATCTTGGGGTTCACACGGTCGGCGCGGTGGTGCGCCAGGGCGAAATTCTGCTGGAGATCGTGCCCCAGGGCACGCGCCTGGAAGTGGAAGGGCACTTGCCGATCAACCTGGTCGACAAGGTTGGCACGCACTTGCCGGTGGACATCCTGTTCACAGCGTTCAACCAGAGCCGCACCCCGCGAGTACCAGGCGAAGTCAGCCTGATCTCCGCGGACCAGATGCTCGACGAGAAAACCGGCGCACCGTATTACGTGCTGCGCAGCAGCGTCAGCGATCAGGCCATGGAAAAGCTCAACGGTCTGGTGATCAAACCCGGCATGCCGGCGGAAATGTTTGTGCGCACCGGTGAACGTTCACTCCTCAACTATTTGTTCAAACCGCTGCTCGACCGGGCAGGCTCCGCGTTGACCGAGGAATAAGGATGTTCGGTTGTATGAATAAGCTTTCCATACTTGGGGCGACACTCCTGCTGCTGGCGGGCAACCCGGCAGTAGCGGCCATGGGGCCGTTCGAGATTTACGAACAGGCGTTGCGCAACGACCCGGTATTCCTCGGCGCGATCAAGGAACGCGACGCCGGCCTGGAAAATCGCGCCATCGGCCGCGCCGGGCTGTTGCCGAGAGTGGGTTACAACTACAACAAGGGCCGCAACTCTTCCAAGGCCACCTATTTGAACGAGCACCGGCAAAACCAGACCGATGACCGCCACTACAGCAGTTACGGCTCAAGCCTGACCTTGCAACAACCGTTGCTCGACTACGAGGCCTACGCCGCTTATCGCAAGGGCGTGGCGCAGGCGTTGTTCGCCGATGAAAACTTTCGCGGCAAAAGCCAGGAGTTGCTGGTGCGGGTGCTGGAAAACTACACCAAGGCCTTGTTCGCCCAGGACCAGATCGACATTGCCCTGGCCAGGAAAAAAGCCTTCGAGCAACAGTTCCAGCAGAACGAGCAGATGTTTCGCCAGGGCGAAGGCACGCGTACCGACATACTCGAAGCCGAGTCGCGCTATGAACTGGCAACTGCCGAGGAAATCGAGGCGCGTAACGAACAGGATGCGTCCTTGCGCGAACTGGGTGCGCTCGTCGGCGTGCCCACTATCGACATCGCTGATCTGGCACCGCTGGAGCAAAACTTCCAGACCTTCACCCTGCAACCGGCCAATTACGACACCTGGCACGAGATGGCGGTGGCCAATAACCCGAACCTGGCCTCCCAGCGTCAGGCGCTGGAGGTGGCGCGCCACGAAGTCGAACGCAACCGCGCCGGGCACCTGCCCAAGGTCAGCGCCTACGCCACGGTGCGCCAGAACGAATCCGAAAGCGGCAACACCTACAACCAGCGTTACGACACCAACACCATCGGCATCGAAGTCAATGTGCCGTTGTATGCCGGCGGCGGGGTCTCGGCTTCGACCCGACAGGCCAGCCGTGCGATGGAGCAGGCCGAGTACGAGTTGGACGGCAAGACCCGGGAAACCCTGATCGAGCTACGTCGGCAGTTCAGCGCCTGTCTGTCGGGGGTGAGCAAGCTGCGGGCCTATCAAAAAGCCCTGACTTCCGCTGAAGCGCTGGTGGTGTCGACCAAGCAAAGCATCCTGGGCGGTGAGCGGGTCAACCTCGATGCGCTGAACGCCGAACAACAACTGTTCACCACCCGCCGAGACCTGGCCCAGACCCGCTACGACTACCTGATGGCCTGGACCAGGTTGCATTACTACGCGGGCACCTTGAGCGAGCAGGATTTGGCTCGGGTGGACGAGGCGTTTGGCCAGGGGCCGAGGACTCGGTAACACCGCAGAACCTACACAAAACAAAAAAGTGAGTGTTCAACATGGACGTACGCATCAAACCGGCCCCGGTCGGCATGCTGTTGCTATTGATTGGCGCGGGCTCGGAACCGGCCGCCGCGGCCTGGCTGGATACCGGCACCCTCGGCGATCCCGCCAGTTGGCGCAGCGCCGAGTTTCAACGCGACTGGGGTCTGGGCAGGATGCAAGCCGATCAAGCCTACGCAGCGGGTATCACCGGTAAAAACGTGAAGATCGGCGCCCTTGATTCCGGCTTCGATTCCACCCATCCCGAATTCGCCACTGACCGATATCACGCGGTCATGGCCAGCGGTACTTATGTTGATGGCTCAGCGTTCAACGTCGACGGTTCATTCAACGCCAACAACGACTCCCATGGCACCCACGTGGTCGGCACCATGGGCGCCTCCCGCGACGGTTTCGGCATGCACGGCGTGGCGTACAACGCACAAATCCATGTCGGCAACACCAACAGGAACGACAGTTTCCTGTTCGGCCCCAACCCCGATCCGCGCTACTTCAGCGCGGTGTACAACGCCCTGGCAGATGCTGGCGTGCGGGCGATCAACAACAGTTGGGGCAGTCAGCCGCCTGACGTCAGCTACCGTACACTGGCCGATCTGCACAACGCCTACGCCCAACACTGGAATAAAGGCACCTGGCTCGATGCCGCTGCCGATGTGTCCCGCCGTGGCGTGATCAACGTGTTCAGCGCTGGTAACAGTGGCTACCCGAACGCCAGCGTGCGTTCGGCGCTGCCGTACTTTCAGCCGGATCTCGAGGGCCATTGGCTGGCGGTGTCGGGGCTGGACCAAAGCAATCGGCAGAAGTACAACCAGTGCGGCATCGCCAAATACTGGTGTATCACCACACCGGGGGCGAAGATCGACAGCACCATTCCCGGCGGCGGTTACGCGATCAAGTCCGGCACCTCGATGGCGGCGCCGCATGCCACTGGCGCGCTGGCACTGGTGATGGAACGCTACCCGTATATGAACAATCAGCAGGCACTCGAAGTGTTGCTGACCACCGCCACCCAGCTCGATGGCTCGGTCACTGATGCGCCGGGCGGGCAGATAGGCTGGGGTGTGGCCAACCTGGGCAGGGCGATGCGCGGGCCAGGGCAATTGCTCGCAACGTTTGACGCTAACCTGGAGGCAGGGCAGAGCGATGTCTGGAGCAACGACATCTCTGACAAGGCGCTGATTCAGCGGCAAAGCGAAGACCTCGCCGAACACAACGCCTGGCAGCAAACCCTGCAAGACAAGGGTTGGCAGCATGGCGTTGCGGCGGGTGCCGGTCAGCAGGAGCAGTCCGACTACGCGGTCGGCATGGCCCGTGATGCAGCGGCAGCCAACCGGCTTTATCAGGGCAGCCTGATCAAATCCGGCGCCGGTCGCCTGATTCTCACCGGTGACAACACCTATCGTGGCGCGACCACGGTCAATGGCGGTCTGCTGACAGTCAACGGTTCGCTGACGTCGGCCGTTACCGTCAATGACCGCGGCACCCTCGGCGGTTCCGGGCGGATCGGCGCGCTGACCGCGAACGGCGGCGGTACCGTGGCGCCGGGCAACTCCATCGGCATCTTGAATGTGGCCGGTGACGTGACCTTCGAACCCGGTTCGACCTATGCGGTCGAGCTATCGCCAACCCGCAGCGATCAGATCATTGCGGGCGGTAAAGCAGTGATTGAAGGCGCCACCGTCAGCTTGGCGCTGGAAAACAGCCCGACGCTGCTGACCACCAGCGAGGCGAAATCCCTGCTCGGCATCCAGTACAACATCCTGCAGGCGGCTGATGGCATCGAAGGGCGCTTCGGTGAGGTGGTGCCCAATTATGTGTTCCTCGGCGGTACCCTCGACTATTCGGCGAACGGTATTCAACTGGCGGTGGAACGCAGTGCCGCGTCGTTCGCCAGTGTCGGCCTTACGCCGAACCAGCGTGCCGTCGGCGCGGCTGCCGAGCATTTGGGCGCGGGCAATCCGCTGTACGAAACCTTGCTGCTGTCGCCAACCGCAGCCGTCGCGCAACAAGCCTTCCAGCAATTGTCCGGCGAGATTCACCCGGCGATCGGCACGCTGCTGATCAACGACAGCCGTTACCTGCGCGATGCGGTGGGCGAGCGTCTGCGTGAGCGCGATCTGTTCGATACCGGCGCACCGACCGATGATCGCAGCAACGCCTGGCTCAAGGTGCTCGGCGCCTGGGGCAAGAGTGACGGTGGGCATGACAATGCCGATTCCACCAGCTCCATCGGCGGTTTGCTGGCCGGTGTCGACGGCTTGATCGCTGAAGATACCCGGCTCGGTTTTGTGACCGGCTATAGCGACAGCTCGCTGAGTATGGGCGATGGCACGCACTCGTCGGCCTCGGTCGACAGCTATCACCTGGGTGCATATCTGGGGCATGAAATCGATGCCCTGCGTCTGAGCGTCGGTGGCGCTTATAGCTGGCATCGCATCGACGTCAAACGCGACTTGCAATTGGGCGCGGTCAGCGGCCAGCAGAAATCCAAACGCGATGGGACCACCGCGCAGCTGTTCACCGAAGCGGCGTATCGCCTCGATCTGCAACCGTTGGCGCTGGAGCCGTTCGCCAATCTGGCCTACGTGCACTTGCACAGCGACAGCTTCACCGAGAAGGGCGATGCCGCCGCGCTGAAGGGCGGCGAGGACAATCGCGACGTGCTGCTGTCGACGCTCGGCGTGCGGGCCGGCAAGGCCTTTGCGTTGTCCGGGGACAAACAACTGGAACTGGCGGCAACGCTTGGCTGGCAGCACAACCTGAGCAATACAAGTTCCGAAAGCCACCTGGCTTTCGCCAATGGCAACAGCGGTTTCACCGTGCAGAGCGTGTCGCTGGATCGCAATGCTGCGTTGGTCGGCGCTCGGGCCGGTCTGGCGCTGGGCCGCGATACCCGGTTGAGCCTGGACTACAACGGACTGCTTGGCTCAAAGGAAAAGGACCATGGTGTGGGCCTGACCCTGGCCTGGCAGTTCTGACTTGAAGGAAGAGAGAGCACAACATGGGACTGTTTGATTACAAAAATGCCGGCAGCGAGGCGGGCAAGGTGTTGTACAGCGATGCCATTGCCCTGACATTGTATGCCTACGCACCTACCGGCCAGTCATTACCGGCCAACGGCTGGGCACCGATCGGCGCCAATGCCCTGGGGTATCAAGGCAAGGTCGGGGCGCAGGGCACGTATTTTGGCGAGAAGGACGGTTTCACCAGCGCCGAAGCCGAAGTGCTCGGCAAGTACGACGCCGCCGGAGATCTGATCGGTATCGGCATTGCTTTTCGTGGCACCGGCGGGCTCGGCTACAACGACACGTTCGGCGATATGAAAAACAACCTGTTGGCGGCGGTTGGCCCAGTGGATTACGCGACCCACTACGCAAAAAACGCCTTCGATACGCTGCTCGGTAAAGTGGCTGCGTTTGCCATCGCCCATGGCCTCGGTGCCGAGGACGTGCTGGTCAGCGGTCACAGCCTCGGTGGCTTGGGGGTCAACAGCGTCGCCGAGTTGAGCGGGAACAATTGGGGTGGCTTCTACAAGGATGCCAGTTACGTAGCATTCGCTTCGCCAACCCAGAGCTCCACTGGCAATAACGTGCTGAACATCGGTTACGAGAACGATCCGGTGTTTCGGGTACTCGACGGCACCACCTTCAGCAGCGGCTCGCTGGGCAAACATGACGCTCACCAAGCGTCGGCCACCAACAACATCGTCAACTTCAACGATCACTACGCGTCCACTGCGCAAAACCTGGTGCCATTCAGCATTCTCAATCCGTTGAACTGGTCGGCCCATGGCTCGCTGGGCTACGCCGACGGATTGAACCGGGTGATCGACTCGCGCTTCTACGAGTTGACCGACAAGGATTCGACCCTGATCGTTTCCAACCTGTCGCAGTCGTCACGGGGTTCGACCTGGGTCGAGGATCTCGGACGCAGTGGCGAACCACACACCGGCAGCACGTTCATCATCGGTACCGACAGCGGTGACCTGCTCAAGGGCGGCCTCGGCAATGACTTCATCGAAGGCCGTGACGGCAACGACCGTTTCCGTGATGACGGCGGCTTCAACATCTTGTCGGGGGGCAAGGGCGTCAACACCTTCGAGCTGCAGAAACCGTTGCAGAACTTCAGCATCGCCAATGACGGCGACGGCACGCTGTTCGTGCGCGACGCGTATGGCGGCATCAGCATGACCCGGGACATCGGCGCGCTGGTGGGCAAGGAGGCCGGGTCGTGGTGGGGGAGCAAGGAAGTCACCTACAGCGTGACTGCCAATGGTCTGCTCAATGACAGCGAATTGACCCACTACAGCCATTCGCTCAACGGTGACGCTTTGGGCAACACGCTGGTGGCCAGTGTCGTGGGCGACTGGCTGTTCGGTAACGGGGGGGATGATTTGCTGCGCAGCGACATGGGCCATGTGACCTTCGTCGGCGGCGCCGGCAACGATGTGCTGCATTCCGGTGGCGGCAGCAACATGTTCCTGTTCAGCGGCGCCTTCGGGTTCGATGCGATCAATGGCTACCAGGGCAGCGACAAACTGGTGTTCATGGGCGTGGAAGGCGCGGGGCAGGGCTACGACTACCGGCAGCATGCGTCACAGGCCGGTCAAGACACGCTGCTTAAGGTCGGCGACTTTTCCGTGACCCTGGTAGGCGTCGGGCTGGATACCCTTTCGGCTTCCGGGTTCGTGTTTGCGTAACGGGTTCAAACAACTGCACTGGATGCTCCGGGACGCCTCGTGATCGAGGCGTCCCGGTCGTGAGCTATCTCTGACAATTCCAACAAAGAGAGAGAGGCAATACCCATGGGTGTATACGACTACAAAAACCTCGGCACAGCAGACGCCAAAGCGTTGTTTACCGACGCGATGGCAATCACGCTGTATTCCTATCACAACCTCGACAACGGCTTTGCCACCGGTTACCAGCACAACGGATTCGGCGCAGGTTTGCCGGCAACCCTGGTCACGGCGCTGATTGGCGGCACCGATTCCCAAGGCGTGATTCCCGGCATTCCCTGGAACCCCGATTCCGAAAAAGCCGCGCTGGATGCGGTGCAGAAGGCCGGCTGGACACCCATCACCGCCACGCAGCTGGGCTATGACGGCAAGACGGATGCGCGCGGAACCTTCTTTGGTGAAAAGGCCGGGTACACCAGCGCTCAGGTAGAGATCCTCGGCAAGTACGATGCACAGGGTCATCTCACGGAAATCGGCATCGCCTTTCGCGGCACCAGCGGCCCTCGGGAAAGCCAGATCAGCGACTCCATCGGCGATGTGATCAATGACCTGCTGGCGGCATTGGGTCCCCAGGATTATGCGAAAAACTACGCAGGCGAGGCCTTCGCAAAACTGTTCGGCGACGTTGCTGCGTTCGCCAGCGCCAATGGCCTGTCAGGCAAGGACGTACTGGTCAGCGGGCACAGCCTCGGCGGGCTGGCAGTCAACAGCCTGGCGGACTTGAGCAACGATAAATGGGGCGGTTTCTTCAAGGACTCGAACTACGTCGCTTATGCCTCACCGACCCAAAGCGCCACCGATAAAGTGCTGAATATCGGCTATGAAAACGATCCGGTGTTCCGTGCGCTCGACGGTTCATCGTTCAACCTGGCGTCGGTCGGCGTACACGATGCCCATCAAGACTCGGCGACCAACAACATCGTCAGCTTCAACGACCACTACGCGTCGACGGCGTGGAACCTGCTGCCATTTTCCATCCTCAACATCCCGACCTGGATTTCGCACCTGCCCACCGCTTACGGCGACGGCATGACCCGGGTGCTGGAGTCGAAGTTCTACGACCTCACCAGTAAAGACTCGACGATCATCGTTGCCAATCTTTCGGACCCGGCACGCGCCAACACCTGGGTCCAGGACCTGAACCGCAATGCTGAAACCCACAAAGGCAGTACCTTCATCATTGGCAGTGACGGCAGCGACCTGATTCAGGGTGGCAAGGGCAATGACTATCTGGACGGCGGTGACGGCAACGACACCTTTCGAGACAGCGGTGGCTACAACATCCTGCTGGGCGGCAAGGGCAATAACGTGTTCGATTTGCAGCAGTCGGTGAAGAATTTCGATTTTGCCAATGACGGCGCCGGCCACCTGTACATCCGCGACGCCAATGGCGGCATCAGCATCACCCGCGACATCGGTAGCATCGTGACCGAAGAGCCGGGTTTCCTGTGGGGACTGTTCAAGGATGACGTGACCTACAGCGTGACCGCCAATGGCCTCGCGATCGGCAATCAACTGACACAGTACGCCTCAACGGTGAAGGGCGGTGCAGGGGCCGATACGCTAAAGGCACAGGCTGTTGGTGATTGGTTGTTTGGCCTGGACGGCAGCGATCATCTGATCGGTGGCAAGGGCAACGACGTGTTTGTCGGCGGGGCAGGCAACGACCTGCTGGAGTCAGGGGGCGGGATCGATACGTTCCTGTTCAGCGGCGCGTTCGGCCAGGACCGGGTGGTTGGGTATCAGGCGAATGACAAACTGGTGTTTCTCGGGGTTCAGGACGTGACGCCGAACGACGACTTCCGGACCCATGCCTCGGTGGTGGGGCAGGATACCGTGCTGACGTTTGGCAATGACTCGGTGACGCTGGTTGGCGTGGGGCTGGACAGTCTGTCCAGCGGCGGGATCGTTATCGCCTGAGTGTGATACGGCTTCTGCAGGGCCTCATCGCGAGCAAGCCTGCTCCCACAGGATATGCGTCAACCTTGTGGGAGCAGGCTTGCCCGCGATGAACGATATGGAAAACTGCCCACACCGAGTGGGCAGAGGAGAGGGACATTGCGATCCCGGCCTTTCTTCTTCCTTCCGTCCCGCGTAGCAGTTTGCAGCTACTCTGGCAGGCTGTATGTGAATTATTGGGTTACGCTGAAAGCAGGCAACGTGTGAACACAAACGGTCTCTCATCATGGATGGATCAAGATGAAACTGATTTTGGTTGTGCTTGTTGTTGGTCTGTTGGCTTGGAAGTTTTCCCCTCAATTACAGTCCTGGGCTGAAGCTCGGCTATCGAGTCCCCAAATCACCGCTACGCTCGTGACTGCGCCAAAGCCTGTTTCGGCTCCAGTCAAATGCGATGGGCGCAAATATTGCTCGCAGATGACCTCGTGCGCAGAGGCCACAAACTTTCTGCAAAATTGCCCAGGAATGGAAATGGATGGCGACAACGACGGGATACCTTGTGAGAAGCAGTGGTGTCGGTGATTACTCGCTGCTCATCGGCAGGCTGCATGTGTCTCTGGTACAGGTCAGCATCAGCGGTTGCGATGATCTATGCCTGAATTCCCATGTCACCCTGTGCAGCTTGTAAGGCTCGCTCTTCGGTCAGCGGCATGAAAACTGGCTGTGTTCCACTGGCCTGGAAATAAAGAAAGTAGTGCCCGGAATCGTCTAACAATATCCGGTGCAGTTCTGATGACCGAAAGTTGTTACCGATATAAATACTTTCCTTGATGATCTCGAATGACTTGATCCCATGCTCGCGCATTGTAGTTTCAAAGGCTTCGTAAAGACTTTCTCTGCGGCGTCGATTGTTTCGAGCATTTAGCTTGAAAAAAACCACCATCAGCACGGCATAGCTGATGATGAGTATCACAAGGGTGCTAGTGCGCATGAGTGGAGCCCCATGTCCTCTCAATCGTTGTACATCTCAGTGTAGGCGCGTTCCTGGTGTTGATCGCCGAGTGGCAAGTGTCGCGGCCTGCTACGAGGATATAGACATGGTCAATCTGTGTTATGACCGGCACGCTTCTCATGCCCGGTGCGATCTGCGCCATTGCAGGCTGGGCGTTCGACGGCGAGAAACTTTGCTATGCCGGGTACAGCGAGACGGATGGCCTTTGCAAAACGCCAATCTGGCTCGAAAGGCCGTACGTCATTGGTAGCGGCTCGGATCACGCGATGACCGCGATGGATATGGGCGCCACCGCGGCTGAGTCAGTCGAGATGGCGAAGAAGCGGGGGGATACTTCAACTGGCGGCGTGGTTCGGAAGCTCTTCGTGGCGGATCATCCTACAACCAGGTAACTCGGACGTTTTTGAATTTCATGAGCTCGAGCGATTCCTGCAGCGACTTTGTCCCGAAGATTATTGGGCCATCTTTACCGCCCACTCCCAGCAATTCCAGCAGCAACTCATGGGCATCTATTCGCTCAGGCGCCTGGCCGGTTTTGGTTTTTGGTGTGTTGATGTGCTCATAGCTCAATGTGTACTTATGCATTGTTCGTCCCTGTAAGATCAAATCGGTGGTAACGGGTGAACCTTAACGATGCCGGCAATCCGCCATTATTTTAAGTTACAGAGATAACTATGACAACAAGGCAACCCGACTGGAAGCGCATTGAACAGCTCTTCCGGGCTGGTCTGCCCTCATTGTGCGAGATCGCCTCAGCTTGAGGCGTATCTCACACTGCTTGGGAAATAGATTTGCAGTGGCGTGATCGGGTTTGGCCCGGGCACGAAGCATTTCGTTGGATGAAACGAAAAGGCCGCAGCGGTTGCGGGGGCCTTATTTTACGCTTTTTGTAGCTCTGCTTTGGTCGCCGGTCTACGCTTTATCAGCCTCAGCATGGTGCGTTGGGAGGGTTTCTCGATCAGGACCCACAGCAAATAAGACGCGACAATGGTGACTGTCCAGTAGCCGATCATGACCACAACAGGGTCAATTCCCGCTGTCCAAGTGGGGTTGATCATCAGCGAACGAATAATCAGTTGGTGAATCAGGTAAATGGAAAAACTGATTTCCCCCAGCAGAACGAGCGGTCGCCAGCTCAAGATCGACGTAACCATTCCGGTGCTCGATGCCAGCAGGAACAGGCCGACGGCATAGAACACGGACGAACTACTAACCGTTATCCACCCTTTTAAAGCCGGGCCAATCAAGCCTTGTCGGTCGAGGCTCCAGCCGATTGCAGGCATATAGTAGGAGCCAGCGAGAATCACCAAAAGTGCCACCAATCCAACCGATTTAAACCCTGACTCCTTTACCTTGTGCCCATACACCAGGAACGCCTTGCCCGCGACCATGCCGAGGACGAATTCAAACAATCGGGCAGGCGGCCAGATATAAACCCAAGAGGCTGTGGTTACCTCGTCACCGGAAGCGTAGGCCGGGGCGTTCGTGGATATCGCGATGAAGACCGCCGCCATTGCCATGGCAAACGATATCGCAAGCTTGATATGCCAAGTCTTTGAAAAGTTGAGAATCAGCAATGGGAACAATGCGTAAAAAAACATTTCGACTGACAGCGTCCAGGCAACTCCGTTGAACGCGAAGAAGTTAGATGGTAGTTGGCTCCACGCTTGTGTCAGCGTGGCGCTGAACAAGGTCTGCTCAGCAGTGACAACAAGCCCGGTGGCGTATGGATATGCCCACAAGTAGTACAGCAACCCCATTGTGAAAATGTGGGCCGGCCAAATCCGAGAGATCCGGGCCCAAATAAATTTAATGGAATTTCCTACGCCTGAAAGGTTGCTGTGGGCGTAAGTCAGGATGAATCCAGATAAAACGAAGAAAAACGTTACGCCCTGGATGAGGGTGAAAGTCTTCGTGAAATCTTCCCAAATATGGAAATAACTGGCTGAGTGCTGTATCACGATCATCGCAGCTGCGAAGAATCTCAGCGATGTAAGTGCTGGGATTGATGTTTTCATCATCTGTCCTTGAGGTGGAAAGCTTCCGTGCATCTGGTGTGCTGGTAACTGAAAGCGCGGATTCTATCCGATTGCACGGAAATGTGTAATTTTGGATACATTTCGTCGTATAGTTTGTCGCGCAGAATTGATTTGCTGGCTAAGAACCCGTTGCAGGTCGTCGACTTTGCCCCAGTGCATGCTCGCCGCATTGCGGGAATCATCGCGCCGGTGCCAAGGAGTGATAACGGGCGGCGCGCCAAACCTTCGTGCGGACTATTGATTCGACCGCTCTCGCTTCTCCATAAGCAGTTTCTGATTCTCTTGAAACAAGTGATCCCTCTGATCGGAAGCGAGCAAAAGGCTGCGGACTGTCCCGGATAATTCAGGGTTTTCGACGTGGAGGTGGAATGCCTGTTGACATCAATGAGTGGAAGAGCGAAATTAATTTAATCCTGTCATTTCTATGTATTTAGGAATGAGCCGAACAAAGCCTCGCCAGAGAAATCTGCCGGGGCTTCGTCGCATTCGGCTTAGGAGAAAACCATGTCTAGAGCTCAACGACGACACGATACGCGCCGCATAAAGGCTCGCTTCTATTTAAAGCAAAAGGCGTATGAATGCTGGTCAACCAGCGAGAAAAACGCAGGTCTTTTTGCAAACCATGGGAAGGTATGTTCCTGCTGGATGTGTGGCAATCCCAGAAAGCTGGGATTGCTCACCATGCAGGAACTGCGAGCTGACCTTCCCATTCAAGAATGAAAACAGAACCCGGCCACCGAGCCGGGTTCTTTACTTCTGAGCTCCAGAGAAACAGTCGGCAAGTTGAGCCAGTTCGGAGCACTACGCTCCCTTAACGCCGATCCAGCCAAACCGTCTGTGCATTACAGAATTCGCGTACCCCGAAGTGCGAGAGCTCCCGGCCAAAGCCGCTCTTCTTCACGCCACCAAAACTGACACGCGGATCGCTGGCGCTATAGCCGTTTATGAACACGCCGCCGGTTTCAAGTTCGCCTGCCATCTGCCGGGCGAGTTCGGCATTGCGTGTGTAGAGGGTGGCGGTGAGGCCGAACTCGCTGTCATTGGCCAGCTCCAGCGCATGGGCGGCGTCTCGGGCTGTGATGATTGAGGCCACAGGGCCAAACAATTCCTGCTTGAATGAAGTCATCTGATCGGTCACGTCGCCGAGTACGGTGGGCTCATAGTAGTTGCCAGGACCTTCCGTCTTGTTTCCACCCAGCAGCAAGGTCGCGCCTTCTTCCAGTGTGGCTCGCACCTGTTGATCCAGTTCGTCGCGCAGATCGAAGCGAGCCATCGGGCCGATATAGGTGGTGGTAGCCCGCGGATCACCGACGACCAGTTGTTGGGTGGCTTCGACGAACTTACGGGTAAACTCCTCGACAACGCCTTGCTCGATAATCAGGCGTTTGGCAGCGGCGCAGACTTGCCCGGTGTTTTGATAACGTCCGATCACGGCAGCTTTCACGGCCTCATCGAGGTCCGCGTCGTCGAGCACGATAAAGGGGTCGGAGCCACCCAGCTCCAATACACATTTCTTCAGTGCGGCTCCGGCCTGAGCACCGATGGCCATGCCCGCACGCACGCTACCGGTGAGGGTGACGGCCGCGATGCGTGGATCGGCGATCGCCCTGGATACACCTTCCGGGGTGACGTTGATGACCTCGAAAACTCCTTCAGGGAAGTCCGCTTGCTTGAAAGCGTCCAGCAGCAGGTAGGCGCTGCCCATGACGTTTGGCGCGTGCTTGAGCACAAAGGTATTACCGGCGAGCAATGTCGGGACCGCGCCGCGCAGGACTTGCCAGATGGGGAAGTTCCACGGCATCACGGCGAGGATCGGGCCGAGGGGGCGATATTCAATGTGTGCCTTGCCGCCTTCCACCTGGGTTGGCTCCGGGTTCAGCATGGCAGGGCCGTGTTCGGCGTACCACTCGCAGAGCTGCGCGCATTTTTCAATTTCGCCGCGGGCCTGAGCAATCGGCTTGCCCATTTCCAGGGTGATCATGTTCGCCATGGCCTCTGCATTGTTGCGCAAGGCCTGGCCGAGGTTGATCAAAAGCTGCGCGCGCAGTTCAACCGGTTTGCTGCGCCAGGCGCGAAACCCGGCAGCGGCCCGCGTCAGCGCGGCCTGTAATACCGAATCGGATTCGAAAGGGTAATGGCCGATCTGCTCGCCCGTGGTCGGGTTGATCGAAATGGCATGGGTAAGGCTGGGTACGTGGGTCATGGCACCGTCCTGCGAGGTAGGAATGTGCTCAGGGTATGGGGCTGTATGTTTTCTGGAAACTGAATAATACTGAGCGTAACGTTCACGTTTGGAGAATGACTTGGATCTGGTTCAGCTCGAAATTTTCAAGGCTGTCGCCGAGCACGGCAGCATCAGCGTGGCTGCCCAGCATATCCACCGGGTGCCATCGAATCTCACCACCAGAATCAAGCAGCTTGAGTTGGATCTGGGTGTGGACCTGTTTATCCGCGAGAAGAGTCGCCTGCGCCTGTCGCCGGCCGGATGGAGTTTTCTGGATTACGCTCGTCGTATTCTCGACCTGGTTCAGGAGGCGCGCGCGACAGTGGCGGGTGAAGAACCGCAGGGGGCCTTCGCCCTGGGCTCGCTGGAAAGTACTGCGGCGGTACGTATTCCAGAGCTATTGGCCGCCTATAACCAGAAGCACGCCAAGGTCGAACTGGACCTGTCCACCGGCCCCTCCGGGACCATGATCGATGGCGTGCTGTCGGGGCGACTGGCCGCTGCATTTGTCGATGGTCCGGTGCTGCATCCGGCGCTGGAGGGCGTGCCGGCTTTCGAAGAGGAAATGGTCCTGATCGCACCGCTCAACCATGAGCCGATTCATCGGGCCAAGGATGTGAATGGCGAAAACATCTATGCCTTCCGCTCCAACTGCTCTTATCGCCACCACTTCGAAAGCTGGTTCGCCAATGGCGCGGCGGTGCCCGGCAAGATTTTCGAAATGGAGTCCTATCACGGCATGCTGGCCTGCGTCAGCGCCGGTGCCGGTCTGGCGCTGATGCCCCGCAGCATGCTCGAAAGCATGCCTGGTTGCACGACGGTCAGCGTCTGGCCGTTGTCGGAGTCGTTCCGCTATTTACGCACCTGGCTGGTGTGGCGCAGGGGGACGGTGTCGCAGAGCCTGACTATGTTTGTGCGCTTGCTTGAGGAGCGCGGGGTGGTGTTGGTCGAAAAATAGTGGAAAGTTAACGGTCTGTGCTGAAAAACCGGATAATGGCGGCCAAATTGTATAGCTCGTTATTCTGGTAAGCACGCATGGAAATCAAGGTCAACTTTCTCGACAACCTTCGACTTGAGGCCAAGTTCGACGACTTCACGGTGATTGCCGATCAACCCATTCGCTACAAGGGCGATGGCTCGGCACCGGGGCCGTTCGATTACTTCCTGGCTTCGTCGGCATTGTGCGCGGCGTACTTCGTGAAGTTGTATTGCGAAACCCGCAATATCCCCACCGAAAATATCCGCCTGTCGCAGAACAACATTGTTGATCCGGAAAACCGCTACAACCAGATTTTCAAGATTCAGGTCGAATTGCCGGCGGACATCTCCGCCAAGGATCGTCAGGGGATCTTGCGCTCCATCGACCGTTGCACGGTAAAGAAGGTGGTGCAAACCGGGCCTGAGTTCGTGATTGAAGAGGTCGAAAACCTCGACGCCGATGCCCAGGCGTTGCTGATGCCGCACTCGACTGGCGAAGCGGGCACCTGCATTGTGGGCAAGGACCTGCCGCTGGAACAAACCATCGCCAACATGTCGGGCATTCTGGCCGACCTGGGCATGAAGATTGAAATCGCTTCGTGGCGCAATATCGTGCCCAATGTGTGGTCGCTGCACATCCGCGATGCGCACTCGCCGATGTGTTTTACCAACGGCAAGGGCGCGACCAAGGAGGGTGCGCTGGCATCGGCTCTGGGCGAGTTTATCGAGCGGCTCAACTGCAACTTCTTCTACAACGATCAGTTCTGGGGCGAGGACATCGCCAACGCTGCGTTTGTGCATTACCCGGACGAGCGCTGGTTCAAGCCGGGCCCGAAGGACGAACTGCCGAGTGAAATCCTCGACGAGTACTGCCTGAAGGTTTACGACCGGGATGGCGAGTTGCGTGGCTCGCATCTGTACGACACTAACTCTGGCAACACCCAACGGGGCATTTGCTCACTGCCGTTTGTGCGCCAGTCGGACAATGAGGTGGTGTACTTCCCGTCCAACCTGATCGAAAACCTGTTCCTGAGCAATGGCATGAGCGCTGGCAACACGCTGGCCGAAGCCCAGGTGCAGTGCCTGTCGGAGATCTTCGAGCGCGCGGTCAAGCGCGAAATCCTCGAAGGCGAAATGGCCCTGCCGGATGTGCCGCAGCAAGTGCTGGCGAAATACCCGGGCATTCTGGCGGGTATCCAGGCCCTGGAAGAGCAGGGCTTCCCGGTGCTGGTCAAGGATGCATCGCTGGGCGGGGAGTTCCCGGTGATGTGCGTGACCTTGATGAACCCGCGTACCGGTGGCGTGTTTGCCTCGTTCGGCGCGCACCCAAGCCTGGAAGTGGCGCTGGAGCGCAGCCTGACGGAACTGCTGCAAGGCCGCAGTTTCGAAGGCCTGAACGATCTGCCTCAGCCGACCTTCGAAGGTCAGGCGGTGACTGAACCGAACAATTTCGTCGAGCACTTTATCGATTCCAGCGGTGTGGTCTCGTGGCGCTTCTTCAGTGCCAAGCCGGATTTCGAATTCGTTGAGTGGGATTTCTCCGGTCACGGAGAAAACTCCAATGCCGAAGAGGCCGCGACCTTGTTCGGCATTCTCGAAGACATGGGCAAAGAAGTGTACATGGCGGTCTATGAGCACATCGGCGCCAAGGCCTGCCGCATTCTGGTGCCGGATTACTCGGAAATTTATCCGGTAGAAGATTTGATCTGGGATAACACCAACAAAGCGCTGCAGTTCCGCGCCGATATCCTGAACCTGCACAGCCTGAGCAAGGTCGGCCTGAGAACGCTGGCCAAGGGTCTGGAAAACAGCGAGCTGGATGATTACACCGACATCACCACCTTGATCGGCATCGAGTTCGACGACAACACGCCCTGGGGCAAGTTGACGATCCTGGAGCTGAGGCTGCTGATTTATCTCGCCTTGCAGAAGTTTGACCAGGCCAAGGATCTGGTGGAAGCCTTCTTGCAATACAACGACAACACCGTCGAACGCGGTTTGTTTTATCAAGCCGTGAACGTCGTGCTGGAAATGCAGCTGGACGATGATCTGGAACTGAGCGACTACGAGGTCAACTTCCGCCGGATGTTCGGTAACGAGCGGATGGACGCGGCGATAGGGTCCGTGGATGGCAGCGTACGTTTCTACGGTCTGACGCCGACGAGCATGAAACTGGAAGGTCTCGACAGACACCTTCGCCTGATCGACAGCTATAAAAAGCTGCACACGGCGCGGGCGAGGGTGGCGGCCTTGTCCAGCTGATAGCGATAACAAAAAAGCACCTTGGGTGCTTTTTTGTTTTTTGGCTATGACATGGGCTGTGGCTGCCTATGAGGAAGCTCTTCTATATAGAGGGGCGTTCTGGTCCTTCTATACAGGCGTCCATTGGGGCGCTTTGCTGCTTTTTGCAGCTTGTTGATAGAAAGCCTGAATCAATGCTTGACGGCAGATTACAAGTGTCTATAATTCGCCCCACTTCCGGCGCAGTCGAAACGGAAAATTCCTTGGTAAACAATGAGTTACGCAGTTTTCGGCAGCGGGTTGCTTCAGTTCATTGAAGCCGAAAGGGAGTTGAAAAAGAGGTGTTGACAGCAGCGTGTAACGCTGTAGAATTCGCCTCCCGCTGACGAGAGATCTGAAGCGCAAGTGGTTGAAGTTGAAAAGGAAACTTGGAAAACTTCAGAAAATAATCACTTGACAGCAAATGAGGCTGCTGTAGAATGCGCGCCTCGGTTGAGACGAAAGATCTTAACCAACCGCTCTTTAACAACTGAATCAAGCAATTCGTGTGGGTGCTTGTGGAGTCAGACTGCTAGTCAACAGATTATCAGCATCACAAGTTACTCCGCGAGAAATCAAAGATGTAACCAACGATTGCTGAGCCAAGTTTAGGGTTTTCTCAAAACCCAAAGATGTTTGAACTGAAGAGTTTGATCATGGCTCAGATTGAACGCTGGCGGCAGGCCTAACACATGCAAGTCGAGCGGATGACAGGAGCTTGCTCCTGAATTCAGCGGCGGACGGGTGAGTAATGCCTAGGAATCTGCCTGGTAGTGGGGGACAACGTTTCGAAAGGAACGCTAATACCGCATACGTCCTACGGGAGAAAGCAGGGGACCTTCGGGCCTTGCGCTATCAGATGAGCCTAGGTCGGATTAGCTAGTTGGTGAGGTAATGGCTCACCAAGGCGACGATCCGTAACTGGTCTGAGAGGATGATCAGTCACACTGGAACTGAGACACGGTCCAGACTCCTACGGGAGGCAGCAGTGGGGAATATTGGACAATGGGCGAAAGCCTGATCCAGCCATGCCGCGTGTGTGAAGAAGGTCTTCGGATTGTAAAGCACTTTAAGTTGGGAGGAAGGGCATTAACCTAATACGTTAGTGTTTTGACGTTACCGACAGAATAAGCACCGGCTAACTCTGTGCCAGCAGCCGCGGTAATACAGAGGGTGCAAGCGTTAATCGGAATTACTGGGCGTAAAGCGCGCGTAGGTGGTTTGTTAAGTTGGATGTGAAAGCCCCGGGCTCAACCTGGGAACTGCATTCAAAACTGACAAGCTAGAGTATGGTAGAGGGTGGTGGAATTTCCTGTGTAGCGGTGAAATGCGTAGATATAGGAAGGAACACCAGTGGCGAAGGCGACCACCTGGACTGATACTGACACTGAGGTGCGAAAGCGTGGGGAGCAAACAGGATTAGATACCCTGGTAGTCCACGCCGTAAACGATGTCAACTAGCCGTTGGGAGCCTTGAGCTCTTAGTGGCGCAGCTAACGCATTAAGTTGACCGCCTGGGGAGTACGGCCGCAAGGTTAAAACTCAAATGAATTGACGGGGGCCCGCACAAGCGGTGGAGCATGTGGTTTAATTCGAAGCAACGCGAAGAACCTTACCAGGCCTTGACATCCAATGAACTTTCCAGAGATGGATTGGTGCCTTCGGGAACATTGAGACAGGTGCTGCATGGCTGTCGTCAGCTCGTGTCGTGAGATGTTGGGTTAAGTCCCGTAACGAGCGCAACCCTTGTCCTTAGTTACCAGCACGTCATGGTGGGCACTCTAAGGAGACTGCCGGTGACAAACCGGAGGAAGGTGGGGATGACGTCAAGTCATCATGGCCCTTACGGCCTGGGCTACACACGTGCTACAATGGTCGGTACAGAGGGTTGCCAAGCCGCGAGGTGGAGCTAATCCCACAAAACCGATCGTAGTCCGGATCGCAGTCTGCAACTCGACTGCGTGAAGTCGGAATCGCTAGTAATCGCGAATCAGAATGTCGCGGTGAATACGTTCCCGGGCCTTGTACACACCGCCCGTCACACCATGGGAGTGGGTTGCACCAGAAGTAGCTAGTCTAACCTTCGGGAGGACGGTTACCACGGTGTGATTCATGACTGGGGTGAAGTCGTAACAAGGTAGCCGTAGGGGAACCTGCGGCTGGATCACCTCCTTAATCGACGACTCAGCTGCTCCATAAGTTCCCACACGAATTGCTTGATTCATTGAAGAAGACGATAGAAGCAGCTTTAAGCTCCAAGCTGATAGCTCCAAGCTAACAGTTACGCGCTCGAAATTGGGTCTGTAGCTCAGTTGGTTAGAGCGCACCCCTGATAAGGGTGAGGTCGGCAGTTCGAATCTGCCCAGACCCACCAATTTTGTATGGGGCCATAGCTCAGCTGGGAGAGCGCCTGCCTTGCACGCAGGAGGTCAACGGTTCGATCCCGTTTGGTTCCACCATTAACTGCTTCGAAGCGTTTGAGAGTTTAGAAATGAATATTCCAGCGTGAATATTGATTTCTAGTCTTTTGATTAGATCGTTCTTTAAAAATTTGGGTATGTGATAGAAAGATAGACTGAACGTTACTTTCACTGGTAACGGATCAGGCTAAGGTAAAATTTGTGAGTTGCTCTTAGGAGCTCAATCGAATTTTCGGCGAATGTCGTCTTCATAGTATAACCAGATTGCTTGGGGTTATATGGTCAAGTGAAGAAGCGCATACGGTGGATGCCTTGGCAGTCAGAGGCGATGAAAGACGTGGTAGCCTGCGAAAAGCTTCGGGGAGTCGGCAAACAGACTTTGATCCGGAGATGTCTGAATGGGGGAACCCAGCCATCATAAGATGGTTATCTTGTACTGAATACATAGGTGCAAGAGGCGAACCAGGGGAACTGAAACATCTAAGTACCCTGAGGAAAAGAAATCAACCGAGATTCCCTTAGTAGTGGCGAGCGAACGGGGACCAGCCCTTAAGTGGCTTTGAGATTAGCGGAACGCTCTGGAAAGTGCGGCCATAGTGGGTGATAGCCCTGTACGCGAAAATCTCTTGGTCATGAAATCGAGTAGGACGGAGCACGAGAAACTTTGTCTGAATATGGGGGGACCATCCTCCAAGGCTAAATACTACTGACTGACCGATAGTGAACTAGTACCGTGAGGGAAAGGCGAAAAGAACCCCGGAGAGGGGAGTGAAATAGATCCTGAAACCGTATGCGTACAAGCAGTGGGAGCCCACTTTGTTGGGTGACTGCGTACCTTTTGTATAATGGGTCAGCGACTTATTTTCAGTGGCGAGCTTAACCGAATAGGGGAGGCGTAGCGAAAGCGAGTCTTAATAGGGCGTCTAGTCGCTGGGAATAGACCCGAAACCGGGCGATCTATCCATGGGCAGGTTGAAGGTTAGGTAACACTGACTGGAGGACCGAACCGACTACCGTTGAAAAGTTAGCGGATGACCTGTGGATCGGAGTGAAAGGCTAATCAAGCTCGGAGATAGCTGGTTCTCCTCGAAAGCTATTTAGGTAGCGCCTCATGTATCACTGTAGGGGGTAGAGCACTGTTTCGGCTAGGGGGTCATCCCGACTTACCAAACCGATGCAAACTCCGAATACCTACAAGTGCCGAGCATGGGAGACACACGGCGGGTGCTAACGTCCGTCGTGAAAAGGGAAACAACCCAGACCGTCAGCTAAGGTCCCAAAGTTATGGTTAAGTGGGAAACGATGTGGGAAGGCTTAGACAGCTAGGAGGTTGGCTTAGAAGCAGCCACCCTTTAAAGAAAGCGTAATAGCTCACTAGTCGAGTCGGCCTGCGCGGAAGATGTAACGGGGCTCAAACCATACACCGAAGCTACGGGTATCATCTTCGGATGATGCGGTAGAGGAGCGTTCTGTAAGCCTGTGAAGGTGAGTTGAGAAGCTTGCTGGAGGTATCAGAAGTGCGAATGCTGACATGAGTAACGACAATGGGTGTGAAAAACACCCACGCCGAAAGACCAAGGTTTCCTGCGCAACGTTAATCGACGCAGGGTTAGTCGGTCCCTAAGGCGAGGCTGAAAAGCGTAGTCGATGGAAAACAGGTTAATATTCCTGTACTTCTGGTTATTGCGATGGAGGGACGGAGAAGGCTAGGCCAGCTTGGCGTTGGTTGTCCAAGTTTAAGGTGGTAGGCTGAGATCTTAGGTAAATCCGGGATCTTAAGGCCGAGAGCTGATGACGAGTGTTCCTTTGGAACACGAAGTGGTTGATGCCATGCTTCCAAGAAAAGCTTCTAAGCTTCAGGTAACCAGGAACCGTACCCCAAACCGACACAGGTGGTTGGGTAGAGAATACCAAGGCGCTTGAGAGAACTCGGGTGAAGGAACTAGGCAAAATGGCACCGTAACTTCGGGAGAAGGTGCGCCGGTGAGGGTGAAGGACTTGCTCCGTAAGCCCACGCCGGTCGAAGATACCAGGCCGCTGCGACTGTTTATTAAAAACACAGCACTCTGCAAACACGAAAGTGGACGTATAGGGTGTGACGCCTGCCCGGTGCCGGAAGGTTAATTGATGGGGTTAGCTAACGCGAAGCTCTTGATCGAAGCCCCGGTAAACGGCGGCCGTAACTATAACGGTCCTAAGGTAGCGAAATTCCTTGTCGGGTAAGTTCCGACCTGCACGAATGGCGTAACGATGGCGGCGCTGTCTCCACCCGAGACTCAGTGAAATTGAAATCGCTGTGAAGATGCAGTGTATCCGCGGCTAGACGGAAAGACCCCGTGAACCTTTACTATAGCTTTGCACTGGACTTTGAATTTGCTTGTGTAGGATAGGTGGGAGGCTTTGAAGCGTGGACGCCAGTTCGCGTGGAGCCAACCTTGAAATACCACCCTGGCAACTTTGAGGTTCTAACTCAGGTCCGTTATCCGGATCGAGGACAGTGTATGGTGGGTAGTTTGACTGGGGCGGTCTCCTCCTAAAGAGTAACGGAGGAGTACGAAGGTGCGCTCAGACCGGTCGGAAATCGGTCGTAGAGTATAAAGGCAAAAGCGCGCTTGACTGCGAGACAGACACGTCGAGCAGGTACGAAAGTAGGTCTTAGTGATCCGGTGGTTCTGTATGGAAGGGCCATCGCTCAACGGATAAAAGGTACTCCGGGGATAACAGGCTGATACCGCCCAAGAGTTCATATCGACGGCGGTGTTTGGCACCTCGATGTCGGCTCATCACATCCTGGGGCTGAAGCCGGTCCCAAGGGTATGGCTGTTCGCCATTTAAAGTGGTACGCGAGCTGGGTTTAGAACGTCGTGAGACAGTTCGGTCCCTATCTGCCGTGGACGTTTGAGATTTGAGAGGGGCTGCTCCTAGTACGAGAGGACCGGAGTGGACGAACCTCTGGTGTTCCGGTTGTCACGCCAGTGGCATTGCCGGGTAGCTATGTTCGGAAAAGATAACCGCTGAAAGCATCTAAGCGGGAAACTTGCCTCAAGATGAGATCTCACTGGGACCTTGAGTCCCCTGAAGGGCCGTCGAAGACTACGACGTTGATAGGTTGGGTGTGTAAGCGCTGTGAGGCGTTGAGCTAACCAATACTAATTGCCCGTGAGGCTTGACCATATAACACCCAAGCAATTTGATGCTCCTAGTTGAAGAAACGAAAGAGACCAGATTGCGGTGTGTGAAGACGAAACGAACCGAAAGTTCGAGATGCTCACAAAACACCGAAGCTATCACCTACCCAATTTGCTGAAGCGCGGCCAACCGGCCACGATTCGGTACCCGAATTTCTTGACGACCATAGAGCGTTGGAACCACCTGATCCCATCCCGAACTCAGCAGTGAAACGATGCATCGCCGATGGTAGTGTGGGGTTTCCCCATGTGAGAGTAGGTCATCGTCAAGATTAAATTCCGAAACCCCTATCTGCGTATGCAGGTAGGGGTTTTGTTTTTGTCCGCGGGAAAGCGAAATTACAGCCCCAACCGCTTCAGCGTGTGCTCCAAGGGTTCCAGCGAAACACAGATAAAACCATCAAGCGGACGATTGAGTTCCTCTACCAGCAAGATGGTTGCCCCCGTCGACAGGGCACACATCAGTAATACGACGACAATGGTGCCGTTGCATGGTGCAAACAGGCCGAACGAGCCAAAAATGATCGCCAGCCACGTCACCAGGATCACCAGCATCACCGGCGGGATCGATTGATTGGATTGCAGCAGAGTCAGCCAGCGGGTGGCAAAAACCGTGTCCATGTCTTGCAATGCCTCAGCCTTGAGTGAGCGCTGATCATCGTTGCCCGGCGACAGTGATCCGACCTGGCGCTGCAGACCTTCAGAACGATGGATGACTTCGGGGCTATCGAGTGTTGCAATCTGACGGCGATCGCGAGAGGCGAGTACTTTCGTGACTTCGGCGTAGTTGTGCTTGAGCTCGGTGCGGATGTCTTGGGTATCGGTGCCATAGCGGGCCATTAAACGGTCGAATTGAACCACTTTCGCCGCCACGCCCTCCAGTTCGGCATTGGCCGTATCGAATGTGCCCTTGGCAGAGGAGACAAGCAGGCCGAGGACCAGCGCCGACATCGTTGCGATGAGACCGGTGGCCAGTTTCACCACGGTCACGGAGTCGTCGCTCAGGTGATGGCTCGGTAATCGCTCCCTTACGTACGAGCCCAGCAGTGCGCTGGCGGACAGACAGGCGAAAACGATGAGGGCGATCACCACGTCATTCAAATTCAACCTCCGTTGACGCTGTCTTCCGTGGGGGGAGATATCTACTGGTACTTGATCACGATGCCCTTGAGTTTGCGTCCCTCGATGGTCGTCACGTCGCGAGCCCACAGCGGTCCGCTGGCATAGGCACCCACCGCCTGAATGTGGTCATAGACGACCACCACGGCGTCGCCACCGAGTTTGGCGGATTCTACCCGCAGCTTCTGTTCGACTTCAGTAATCGGCGGGGCAGGGTCGATGCTGGCGTCAATCAACACCTCACCCAGGCGCACATGCGGACGAGGAGGCTCCGAGCGCAGCACGACAACCTCGTCCGGCGATGTCGGTGCCGGATGTTCTACGCCGACGTAGGCGGTGGTCTGTGCATCGACAGTGGCGCAGCCATTGAGAGTCAGCAGGCTGGTGATCAGTCCACCGGCCAGTAGCAAGTATTTGAAACGGGTGGGCCAGGACAGGTCGTGGGCCGGCATAGTGGGTTCTCTCCTCTGGTTCGCTGCTATCCATGTGGCTAGTTGACGGTAGCAGACAGGCCGGGAGTTGCCAGAACGCCCAACCTTTTCAGGTTGGGCTTTTTTGTGCCTTGAAGACTGCCGATCGACCAAGGCCTTTCACTGATCCTTTTCGCAGTTGACCATCCACGACACACCAAAACGGTCGACCAGCATGCCGAAGCGCGCCGCCCAGAACGTGGTCTCCAGTGGCATTTGCACAGAGCCACCGCCCGCCAGCGCATTGAAGACCCGCTCGGCCTCGGCAATGCTGTCGACGTTGAGTGAAATCGAACAGGCACTCATTTTATCCACGGGGCGATCCGGTGTGGTGTCCGACCCCATGATCGCCTGATCGCCCACGATCAGGCGGGTATGGATGATCAGGTTGTGCAGATCCTTGGGGAAATGCTCACCTGCAGGGGTTTCACCGAAGGTCAGCATGGCTTCGAGCTGGCCTTGCAGGCACTGCGCATAGAACGTGAAGGCGTCTTTGCAGTCGCCGTTGAAGATAAGGTAGGGATTGATTTTCATGGTCGGCTCCAGTGGCTCGAGTACATACAACGGTTTGGACGCCGGTTTTTTCGGCGAATTCCGATTGTGTCGAGCCGACAAGCAAAGCGCTAAATCTTTGTCGAAGCTTGTGTTTCTTTAGATGTTTTTTCGATAGGACGCGCGATGCTTATCGCCTCCGGCACACGCCGTGGCGCCAGCACACGCTCAATGGCGCCACTGACCATGCTCTCCAACAGCTCATCACGTTCCTGCTCGTCCAGCACATGTGGCGTCAGCCAGCTGGGAGCGCTGTTGAGCAGGGCGCCAATGGCATGCCCGGCGGCCAGCAGGCCCTGCTCGCTGAAGCGCGACTTCGCGCCCAGCATCCTCAGCAACGTGCGTTCGTATTGCTCGCGCAATTGCCGGACCCGAGCCTGTTGCTCTTCGTTCAGGCAACCGCTGTCGCGCTCCACCAGGCGGAAATGCCAGGGCATCTCCCGATGCAGATTCAGATGGGCGCGGATCAGGCTGTTGAGTTTGTCGCGCTTGCCCGGAGCTTTTTGCTGGATACGCCCCAGGGTGGCCAGCAGCTCCTCGTAGAACTCCTCGATCAAGTCGAGCAGCAGATGCTGTTTGCTGGGGTAATGGTGATACAGCGAGCCCGGGGAGAGCCCCAGGCACGTCGCGAGCTCACGCATGCCGACCTGGCCGAACCCCTTGCAGGCAAACAGCTCCAGGACTTTGTCCCGGTACTCGGCAAAGCGCGAGCAACGCTCAGGCATAGGCATGGAAGCCGCGCCCCGTTTTGCGTCCCAGGTAACCGGCGGCGACCATTTCCTTGAGCAACGGCGCCGGGCGATATTTGCTGTCATTGAAACCGTCATAGAAGGCTTCGAGGATCGACAGCAGGGTGTCCAGGCCAATCAGGTCCGCCAGGGCCAGCGGGCCGATAGGCTGGTTGCAGCCCAGGCGCATGCCGGCGTCGATGTCTTCGGCGCTGGCCAGCCCTTCCTGGAACACCAGGATCGCTTCGTTGATCATCGGCACCAGGATCCGGTTGACGACGAAACCCGGACGGTTGCCCGCGGTAATCGCGGTTTTGCCGAGGGTGGTCGCCATGTCCAGCGCCAGTTGGTGGGTCGCGTCACTGGTTTGCAGGCCGCGGATAACTTCGATCAGGCCCATCACCGGCACCGGATTGAAGAAGTGCAGGCCGATGAAACGCTCAGGCTGGCTGACACTGGCGGCGAGTTGGGTGATCGACAGCGACGAGGTATTGGAGGCAATGACGCATTCGCTGCTGACCTGCGCGGCGATCTGTTGCAGCACACGCAATTTCAGGTCGAGATTTTCAGTGGCCGCTTCGATGACCAATTGCGCGTCACCCAGGACACTGTAATCGGTGCTGATTCGGATTCTGTCCAGGGTGGCCTGTTTCTGCTCTGGCGTCAGGGTTTGTTTGGCGATCTGCCGGTCCAGGTTTTTACCGACCGTTGCGACGGCTTTTTGCAACGCGCTTTCGGATATGTCGAGCAAGGTCACGTTGAAACCGGCCATGGCACAGACTTGTGCGATGCCGTTGCCCATGGTGCCCGCACCGATCACCCCGATGTTTTGCAGATTCATCTTCCCATCCTTCGATCAAACCCTGCGATACCTTGGCCGCGACTGCAGCCGAAGGCGTACTATTGCCGCGAGTCTAGAGCCGGCAGGGCGGTTGTCCTATGCCAAAACTGTTCAACGGCACTGATGTTTTTTGCCATTCGGGTGATGAGAGAGAAGCGAACCAATGCGGGAAAAGGACTCGGTTGCCGCCTATTTCGTGCAGGCAATGATCCATGGGCTGAGGGATGACCCGCAGCGCGTGACGGCCGTGCTCGAACAGGCGGGCATTGATCCGGCGGTCATGCACCAACCCACGGCGCGGGTGCCGGCCAACGCGTTTGCGGCGTTGTGGCTGATTCAGATCCGCGAACTCGACGATGAATTCTTCGGGCTCGACTCCCATGGCATGCCGCCGGGCAGTTTCGCCCTGATTTGTCGCGCCTTGATTCAGGAACCCGATCTGCACAAGGCCATGCGTCAGTGCCTGGCCAACTTCGGCTTGTTCCTGCGCGACTTTCGCGGCTCGTTGGCCGTGCGTGGCAAGCGTGCGGTCATCAGCCTGGAAACCCGTTCGACGGACGACGATGCCAGCCGGTTTGGTGAAGAAACCTTCCTGGTGTTGATGATCAGCCTGCTGTGCTGGCTGGGCGGGCGGCGCATTCCCATTGACCGTGCGGACTTCCGCCATTCGCGCCTGCCGCTGGGTGACGACCGCCTGCTCTGGGGTCCCAACCTGACCTTTGGTGCCGAGCGCACCGAAATCGAATTTGCCAGCCACTACCTGCGTCTGCCCGTCGTTCAGGACCTGGCTTCGCTGAAAGTGTTTTTGCGTACCGCGCCGCAATGGCTGGTGATCCGCTTCCGTAACCAGCATGGCCTCGCAGCCCAGGTTCACCAGCGTTTGCGCGGCAGTCATTACAGTGAGTGGCCGACGTTGCAGTCCTTTGCTCTGGAACAGCACCTGAGCCCCAGCACCTTCCGCCGCAAACTGGAGCGTGAAGGCTGTTCCTATCAGGAGATCAAGGACGAAGTACGCCGGGGCGTGGCCTTTGAGCAACTGCGTCAGAGCGATGCGAGCATCAGCGATATCGCCGAGCAATTGGGTTTCCAGGAACCCAGCGCCTTCCATCGGGCATTCAAGAAGTGGACCGGGGAAAGCCCGGGGCGCTATCGGGCCCGTTATCAGGGGGAGCAGGGCGCAGAGGTCGCCACCCTTCAGGAGCCCTGAGCCATCAACTTTCATACACCTGTATTGAGCGTTAAAGATTCGGTCGAGCGATTGAGCAATCGACTGCCCAGTTCCAGTAACAGCGCTACAACGATCGCCCCGGCGGCAATCACGAACATCAAGGCATGATGGCCGCCACTGGCATTGAACAGCGCCGAATAAGCGAACCCCGAGAGCGCCTGGAAAGTCGCGAACGACACGGTGGCGCGACTCCAGGCAACCTGTTGCTGATGATGCCCGGGGATCAGTTCATGCACCCGCGCCAACGCCAGCGGCACGATGCCTGGCGGGAAGGAGCCGAGGATCACCGCCAGTAAAGCCAGCGCCGCGAACGAACTGCTGATCGATAAAAGGCCGACCGCCAACGCTTGCAGCACCAGCACGATACGGATCCCCGTTTTCGCGCCCAGTTGGTCGGCCAGAAAACCGTAGCTCACCGGCCCGACAATCGCGCCCAGCCCATACATCACCCAGATCAGCGCGCCGACATGTGCCCCGGCATTGAGTCCGCGGGCGACGTAATCCACCAGGAACACCATGGCCGGCACCAGCCCGGCCGCCATGAACGCGTATTGGGCGAACAGCAGGTAAACGTTCGGGTCGGTGGGGGTGGACGACGATGCATTCGACGGCGCTACGGTGCCTGGGTGCGCAGTGGTCGGCCAGCCAAACCAACTGGCAGCCGTAAGGATCAGGGCCAGCAAGCCCAGGCCGAACCAGGTTTGCTGCAAGCCGAGGCTCAGCAGCGGCGGCACGATTGTCCCCGATCCGGCGATGCCCAGGCCGATACCCAGGAATATCGCGCCGCTGGCCAGACCTTTGCGGGCCGCCGGGACCTGGGGCAATACGGTGGCCGCCACCAACACCATGATCGCGCCACCGGCAATCCCCGACAGCAGGCGCCAGCCAAAGAACCAGCCCACCGACAACGGAAAGCCACAGGCGAAAAACGCCAGGGTCACCGCGAGCATCATCAGGCGCAGGGCAGTCTTTTTCGAGGTCCGGCGTGCCAGCGGATGGCCGATCAGTGCACCGATCAGGTAACCCACCAGATTGGCGGCGCCGAGGTACACCACGTCACTGGCGCAAAACCAGTGGGCCTGGATCAGCGAGGGAATCAGCGGCGTGTAGGCGAAACGCGCCAGGCCGATGCTGACCAGGCTGGCGCAGAGGCCGGCGAAGATCGGCAGCCAGATCGTACCGGGCGCCGGGGTAAGGGGAGGCGATGAACTGTGCATGTGCATTGTCCTGTAAGGTCACTCAGGCCTTTAGCATATCGAGGTTTTTCGAAGCATTAATGCAGCGATTACGCGCTATGCTGATGCGTAATTGCATCATCAGGAGAGCGTTATGAATTGGGATGACGCCCGGGTATTTCTCGCGGTTTGCCGCGAATCCACGTTGCGCGGGGCGGCGCGGGTATTGGGGGTCGACCAGGCTACTGTCGGTCGGCGCATCACGGCACTGGAAAAGTCATTGAGTGCGACCTTGTTCCTGCGCACCTCCGAAGGTTATGCGCTGACGGCTGTCGGCGAAGCGGCACTCAAGGCCGTGGAGAAAATGGAGCATTCGGCGCTGGAACTGGAACGCCAAATCCAGGGCCTGGACGATCGCTTGACCGGCACGGTTCGCGTCAGTACCACCGATTCTCTGGCGATTGATTTCCTGATCCCGGCGATTGCCCGTCTGCATCGGCAACACCCGGATGTACGGGTACAACTGGACGCCACCACGCAGATCCTCAGCCTGGCAAAACGCGAAGCGGACATCGCCGTACGCAACACCCGGCCGGAAAACCCTGACCTGATCGCCCGACGTATTGCTCGCTGGCCGGTGGGGTTATTTGCCTCGCAAGCCTATGTCGATGCCCACGGCGTGCCGGAGCCGGGTTCGGCGTTCGCCGGGCATGATCTGGTGGTGTATCAACCATATTTGCAGGGCAACAAAGACCTGACGCTGGTCTCGGAACCGGTGGCGCGCGGGCGGATTGTCGCGAGCCTCAGTTCCAGCCTGCTGGTGCGTCGGTCGATTGCGGCGGGGATCGGGGTCGGAGAGATTCCGGTGTACATCGGGGAGAAGGAGGGGCTGGTCAGGTTGTGGCCGGAGCGCTCGCGGCCAATGCCTTATGACATCTGGCTGGTGACCCACGCGGACCTGCGGCATACGGCCAGGGTCCGGGCGGTGATCGATGAGATTGTCGCGGGGTTCGCCGGGACTGGTGAATAACCAGTAGGAGCGAGCCTGCTCGCGATGGCGGAGTGTCAGACGACATCACTGTTGAATGACCCAGCGCATCGCGAGCAGGCTCGCTCCTACAGGGTTTTGTCATGGCATTTGCGGCAGTTCCTGTGGGCGCAAGTCGAAGACCAATACTTCAGCATCCACGCCGTTGCTCAAGGTCAGCGCCTGTTCATCACGAACCCGCACACCGTCGCCTTCCTGCAACAACACACCGTTGAGTTCGACGCTGCCCCGGGCCACGTGCACATAGGCGTAGCGGTTGGCGGCGAGTTCCAGGGTGGCGCTTTCCTTGCCGTCGATCAGGCCGGCATACACCCGTGCATCCTGACGCACCTTGAGCGAACCCTTGGCGCCGTCCGGCGAGATGATCAGTTGCAGGCGGCCGCGTTTCTTCTGGGTGCTGAAATGCTCTTGCTGATAACGCGGTTTGGCGCCGCTGACGTCGGGCACGATCCAGATCTGCAGAAAGTGCACCGGCCGGGTGCTGGAGTGGTTGAACTCACTGTGGGCCACGCCGCTGCCTGCGCTCATCAGTTGCACGTCGCCGGGGCGGATCACCGAACCGGTGCCCAGGGTGTCCTTGTGTTCCAGGGCACCTTCAAGCACATAGGAGAAAATCTCCATGTCGCGGTGCGGGTGCTGGCCAAAGCCCTTGCCGGCAGCGACGCGGTCGTCATTGATCACCAACAGGTCGGAAAAACCCTGCTCTTTCGGGTTGCGATAGCTGGCGAAGGAAAAGGTATGGAAGGACTTCAACCAGCCGTGATTGGCCAGGCCACGATCCGAGGCTTTGCGAAGAGTCAGCATGATGAAATCTCCTGTGGGGACGTGAATTCGTCCGAGTGAGGAGAAGGTTAATGGTTACTGATTGATGCAATAAGTAGGTAGAAACTGAAATACTGTCTCGGTCAGGTTGACAGTTTATGAGAGCGAATCAGCTATTATTTTCCAACCTCTACGTCGTACTTGGCCATAATGCACAGCACTCCCTGATGCCGGGCGCAGACCCTGTGGGAGCGGATCTGCTCGCGAAGGCGTCGTGTCAGTCGCTATCAACGTTGGCTGATACACCGCATTCGCGAGCAGGCTCGCTCCCACAAGGGCCCGGTGTTTGGCGGACCGACCTTATTTGATCCCAGTGAATTCCAACCCATGAAAACCGTGGCAATGGTGCTGTTTCCCGACTTTCTCCTGCTCGACATGGCCGGGCCCATGGAAGTGTTTTCCATCGCCAATCGCTATCTGAAACCCGACGATCACTATGTGCTGTCGACCATCGGCACCGAGCCCGGCGCACTGCGGGCGTCCAACGGGGTGAGCGTGCACGCCGACCTGCACATCGATCAGGCTTGCGAGGGTTTTGATTTGCTATTGGTGCCCGGTGGTCCCGGTGCCTACAACGAACGGCATCCGCCATTGCTCGACTGGCTCAGGCACAACGTCAGCCGGTCCGCCGCTTATGGCTCGATCTGCACCGGGGCGTTCGTGCTGGGGCATGCGGGCTTGCTCGACGGCTATCGTGTCACCACCCACTGGCACTACACCGAGCGGCTGATCAAGGGCTTTCCGAAGGCGAACGTCGAGACCGACCGGATCTTCGTCCAGGACCGCAACCTGATCACGTCCGGTGGCGTCACCGCCGGGATCGACCTGGCCTTGTCAGTGGTGGCCCAGGACCACGGCAAAAAAGTCGCCCAGGACGTGGCTAAAGTGTTGCTGGTGGTGATGAAACGCCAGGGCGGGCAGGCGCAGTTCAGCCCGTTGATGGCGGCGGTGGCCCCCCACGAAACGGCGATTACCCGGGTGCAGAACCATGTGCTCGAACATCTCGATGAAACCTACAGCATCGAGCGCATGGCCGGTCTGGCCAACATGAGCCCGCGCCATTTCGCCAGGGTGTTCGCCCGGGAAGTGAGCATGACGCCGATGGAATTTCTGCAAAGCGCACGCATCGATTGTGCCAGGAACCTGCTGGAGACCACCGAATTGCCGCTCAAGACCGTGGCCTTCAAAAGCGGCTTCGGCAGCGTGCGGCACATGCGTTTTCTGTTCAGTGAAAAGCTTGGCCTGACCCCGACCCAATACCGCGAGCAGTTCAGCTAACGCGCGTGTCCGTCATGCGCACCGCAATGGCCGTGACGCTCCCCCCATGGCAGTTGTACCGTTACCGAGGCCTGCCAAGATACCGGTGAACTCATTGCAAGGAAGGTGCGGAGCCTGGGATGGACTCACGTACCGAGCCAGGCTTCCAGCGGGTGACAGCGCATGAACAGCCTCAGAGATATAAACAGCGAAGCGGTGTTGCAATTCGGACCCTACGCTTTGCACCTCAGTCAGCGACTGGTGCTGGAGGGCGATCGACCGCTGCGCCTGGGCGGCCGCGCCCTTGACGTGTTGCAGGTGCTGGTCGAGCACGCCGGTTCGGTGGTCAGCAAGGAAGAGTTGATTGCACAGGTCTGGCCGCGCTCAGTGGTCGAAGAAATCAACCTGCGGGTACACATTGCCGCCCTGCGCCGAGCCCTGGGCGACGGGCAGAACGGACAGTGCTACATCGTCAACATTCCCCAGCGCGGCTACAGTTTTGTCGCCCCGGTACAGCATTTGCCGCAGCCTGTAGCGTTCCCGAGCGAGACCGTAAAAAAGCCCCTGCACAACCTGCCGGCGCGGCTCACTCCGATCACCGGGCGCGATGCAATTGTCGGCAGCCTGGTGCGGCAGCTGCCGGTGCGGCGATTCATGACCCTGGTCGGGCCTTGCGGGATCGGCAAGACCACCGTGGCGTTGCGCGTGGCCGAGCTGTTGTTGCAGCACTATCGGCACGGCGTGTGGCTGGTGGACCTGGCGGCAATCGATGACCCGGCGCAAGTGACCGATCACCTCACCCGAACCCTTGGGCTGGAGGTCGGCACCACGCTGGAGGCGCTGGCGCAGCGGCATGCCTTGGTGGTCCTGGACAATTGCGAACACCTGCTCGAACGCTGCCGGACGTTGATCGAAACGCTGCTGGCTTCGCTGCCGCGATTGTCGATCCTCGCCACCAGCCGCGAGCCCCTCAAGGCGGCGGGTGAAACCGTATTGCGCCTGCCACCGCTGGCGGTGCCGCCGGCTTCAGCGCTGCGCAGTGTCGCCGAGGTCATGGGCTATTCGGCGGTGCAGTTGTTCGTCAGCCGTGCCCGGGCTCGTCAGCAAGGCTTCACCCTGCGCGAGCAAGACCTCAAGACCGTACGGGAAATCTGCCGGCGCCTCGACGGCCTGCCGCTGGCGATTGAATTGGCGGCGGCGCAAATCGATGCGCTGGCGCTGGTGGGGTTGCAAGCGCAACTCGATAACTGTTTTCAGCTGCTGTCCCAGGGCCGCCGCACGGCCGTGCCCCGGCACCAGACGCTCAAGGCTGCGCTGGACTGGAGCTATGAACGCCTGAGTCCGCTGGAACAATCCGTGTTGCAGCAACTGGCGGTGTTCAAGATGGCCTTCACCCAGGACACCGCGATCGGCGTGATCAGCTGCGACGCGTTGCCGGTCGCCGCGCTGATCGAGGTGCTGGACAACCTCACACTCAAGTCACTGCTGTCCCAGGAACAGGGCGGCGGTGTGACCCGCTACCGCTTCCTCAACACCACCCGCACTTACGCACTGGAAAAACTCGAGCTCAGTGGTGAGTTGCGCGCCCTCGAAATTCGTTATGCCGGTTACGTCACTCAGACGTGCTGGCCTTCAGGCGGGCAGGTGGCATTGCAACTCGTCGAGTAGCCGGCGAACGGTCATCAAGTCGGGCGTGGCGAAACCTTCGGTGTAGCGCTGGTAGACCGGTGCCAGCAGGTCATACGCCCTTTGGCTGTGGCCCTGACGCTGCCACAACTGCGCCAGTGACGTGGCGCTACGCAGCTCCCAGGCCAGCGCACCCTGGGCCTTTGCCACGTTGAGTGCCTTGAGCAGCACGGTTTCGGCCGTCGCGGCGTTGAGCGGGCAATCGGTTGCCAGCAACGTCCTGGCCCTGGCCCGCAGAATTTCTGCCGTGCTCCAGTCCGAAACACCGCTTTGCGCACGTTCGAGCAGTTCATCGTCGACACAGGTCGAATCCAGCGTGACCATGATGTCCTTGATCAAACCGACACGCTTGCGGCTGGATGGCCGAACATCGGTGCCGCCGATCACCCGCGCGTAGTGTTGTGCCCAGCCATGGAACAGCAGGACCGAGTGTTTCTGCGTCTGTTGCAGCAGCAGGCGCAGGAGCTCGCGGGCGCTGCGGGTGTCGCCGTTGTAGTGGGCGATCAGGCAGCCGGCGAGCGCCAGGGTGTAGCAGATCGACGTGCCGTGGTTGATCTGCAGCGCGATGTCCAGCGCCTGTCGGGCTGCGCGCCAGGCCTGTTCCGGTTGGCCTTGCAGCCAGAGGATGCGTGCGTGGATGGTCAACGCCGCGACGCTCTGGTCGTATTGCACGCCGAAGCCATGGGTGAACCGGTTGAGATGACCGCTGTGGGCCATGCGTTGCAGCACCTGTTCGGCATGCTCCCCGGCCTGTCGCTGGTCGCCGCTGAAGTGCAGGGCGAGCACCCGCAATCGATGCATGCTCAGGGACATCAGGGCGTCGTCATGCAGCCCCAGTTGATCGAATTGCCGGCTCTGTTCCAGGGCCATCTGGTATTGGCCGCCGCTGAGATTGACCGCCAGGTGTCCGGAAATCGCCCGCAACTGACCGGCCACATCGTTGAGTCGGCTGGCCAGGGTTCTGGCGCTGACAAAAGCACCAATGGTTTCGGTGCTGGCGCCATGAGCGTGGTAACAGGCATTGCCCAGAGCCAGCTTGAGGGCCATCTGCAAGCGCGGGCAAGGCTCGGCCGACTGCTCGAGCAAGGCCAGCGCCTTGCGCACATAACCGCCGTGTTCCTTGAGCAGTGACAACTCCTGCCACAGGGGCGTAGACGTCGCGGCCAGACGTACAGCCAGCGCCTGCGGCCCTTGCGCGTGCAAACCCCAATCGAGGGTCGCGCGGATGTCCTCCAGGGCCCGGCCATAACGTTCGAGCCACAGGCCGGTCGAGCTTCTCTCCCAGTCGTCCTGCGCCTGTTGCATCAGCGTCAGGCAACGCTCGGCATGGCGCTCCCGAGTGCCGGGCAGGTCGGTGGTTTGCGCAAGTTTTTCCAGGGCATAGCCGCGGGTGGTGTCGAGCAGGCTGTAGTAAACATCCTCGTCGCCCACCTCCACGTTCAGCAGGGACTTGGCGACCAGTTGGGTGATCGAGCCGAACACTTCGCGGGGTTCGATGTGTTCGCCGACGATCACCGCCGCTGCCGACTCCAGGGTGAAGCTGCCGCGAAACACACTGAGTCGGCGCAGGCAGGTCTTTTCGCAGGCGTTAAGCAGTTCGAAGCTCCAGTCCAGTGTCGCGCGCAACGTCTGATGGCGTGCCAGCGGCGTCTGGCAGGGCTGGGTCAACACCCGGAAGCTGCTTTGCAACTGCGCCAGCAGGCCGGGCAATCCGAAGTTGCCCACTTGCGCCGCTGCCAGTTCGATGGCCAGTGGAATGCCGTCCAGTCGGTGGCAGATGTCGATCAACAGTGGCAGTTCATCATCCGTCAGTTCAAAACTGTCATGACTGGCCATGGCCCGCTCGACAAACAGTTGCAGGGCGGAAAAGGTCATGGCCTGGGCGCGGTCGAGGACGGCGATGGGCGGCGGGCAGTCGAGCGACTCCAGACGCTGAACGAATTCCCCTTCGGCCCGCAGGCTCTCGCGGCTGGTGGCCAGGATGTGCACGTGCGGTGCACTGCGCAGAATGTTTTCGCAGAGCAGGGCGATGGCGTCGACCAGGTGTTCGCAGTTGTCGATGACCAACAGCATTTGCCTGTCGCGCAGACAGTCGGCAAGACCGCTCAGGGGGGCGTCATCGTGCAGGGCCAGTTCGAGCAATGTCGCCAGGTGGCCGTCGATCATCAGCGGGCAGTTGATCGGGGCCAGGTCCAGCAGGCGAATGCCGTCCCGGTAGCGACCGATCATTTGTTCGGCGACCCGCAAGGCCACGGTGGTCTTGCCGATGCCGCCGGGACCGACGAGGGTGATGAAGCGCTGGTGTGGCAGTTGCACCACCAGATTGTCGACCAGCGTCTGCCGGCCGATCATGCGCGTGTGGCGCACAGGCAGGTTATGCCGGTTCGGTGCGCAAATCACGGCCGCTGGCGGTTGCTCGGCCTGCTCCAGTGAGTGCGGTGCGACGAAGCTGTACCCGCGCTGGGCCACGGTGACGATGTAGCGCTGGCCGGCCTGACCGTCGCCGAGCGCCTTGCGCAACGCGGCCATGTGCACCCGCAGGTTGATGTCTTCGACCACGCTGTTGGGCCAGACCCGGGCGATCAGTTGCTGCTTGCTGACCACGTTGCCGGCGTGCTCGAGCAGGATCAACAGGATGTCCATGGCACGCCGCCCCAGGCGCAAAGGCTGGTCGGCCTCCATCACCAGGCGTTGTCCGGGGTAGACCCGGTAGGGGCCGAAATGCACAGCCTGTTCGGGGGAAAGGGTCAACGAGTCGCTCCTGCTGCATCCGTCTAGTACGCGGTTTTCGAGCATATTCCTCAGGTTTTTTACGGAGCGCAATGCGCCACCTGAGTGACTGAAGGGGCAGGCAATGACTCTAGCGTATCAGGCAGCGGCTGTCGGTCCCGAAAACATTGGCTGCGACAGATGGGCAGGACTTGCCGGGGCTTTTTGCGCGCCAAGGAAAATTAACAACGTTTAACTCGTCGTGCGTCCGGTCTACGCCAAAACTCTGGTCCTGTAGGAGCGAGCCTGCTCGCGATGGAGTATCAGTCGACACCAATGTGGCTGACACACCATCGCGAGCAGGCTCGCTCCTACAAGGGAGATCAACTCATCACTAGGACACCTGAATGAGCAACGTGGTGGTGGTCTATCACAGTGGCTACGGGCATACCCGGGTCATGGCCGAAGCCGTGGCCGCGGGCGTGGAACGGCACCTGGGCAGCACCTGCCGGTTGATCCCGGTCGAGGAAGTGGACGAGCACTGGGCGCGGCTGCACCGCGCCGACGCCATCATCTTCGGCGCGCCGACCTACATGGGCAGTGCCTCGGCGGCCTTCAAGGCGTTCATGGAGGCCACGTCGGCGTTCTACCTGACCCAACCCTGGCGCGACAAGCTCGCGGCGGGCTTCACCAATTCCGGCAGCCTGTGCGGCGACAAGCTCAACACCTTGCTGCAGATCGCGGTGTTCGCCGCCCAGCACTCGATGATCTGGGTCGGCCTCGATCTGCTGCCGGCACGTTCCAGCATCGGCGCGTTCAACGGCCAGCTCAATCGCCTGGGCAGCTCGCTGGGCGCCATGGCCCAATCGAATGTCGAGCAATCCCCCGACGATGCCCCGCCGCCCGAGGATCGCTGCACCGCCGCGCACCTGGGCGAGCGGGTGGCGCGCCTGGCGGACCGCATGAAGCCGTCACCGGTTTGATTCACCCCCCAACCCTCGTTAAGGAGGCATCACCCATGAGCACCTTCACTACCCGCGACGGCGTCGAGATCTACTACAAGGACTGGGGCACCGGTCAGCCGGTTGTCTTCAGTCATGGCTGGCCGCTGAACGCTGACAGCTGGGAGTCGCAGATGATTTTCCTGGCTTCCAAGGGCTACCGGGTCATCGCCCACGACCGACGCGGTCATGGGCGCTCCAGTCAGCCGTGGTCGGGCAATGACATGGACCATTACGCCGACGATCTGGCGCAGTTGATCGAGCTGCTCGATCTGCAAAACGCCGTGCTGTTCGGCTTCTCCACCGGTGGTGGCGAAGTGGCGCGCTACATCGGTCGCCACGGCACCGGCCGCGTGGCCAAGGCCGGACTGATTTCCGCGGTGCCGCCACTGATGCTCAAGACCGAAGCCAATCCCGGCGGCCTGCCGCTGGAAGTGTTCGACGGCATCCGCCAGGCCTCGCTGGCCGACCGTTCGCAGCTGTACATCGACCTCGCCGGCGGACCGTTCTTCGGCTTCAACAAACCCGGCGCGAAACCGTCCCAGGGCATGATCGACTGGTTCTGGATGCAGGGCATGATGGCCGGCCACAAGAGCGCCTATGACTGCATCAAGGCATTCTCGGAAACCGACTTCACTGAAGACTTGAAGAAGTTCGACGTGCCGACCCTGGTGGTGCATGGCGACGCGGATCAGGTCGTGCCGTACGAAGCGGCGGGCGTCTCCTCCGCCAGACTGGTGAAGGGCTCGACCCTGAAGATTTACCCGGGCGCCCCTCACGGTTTGACGGACACGCATAAGGATCAGCTCAACGCTGACCTGTTGGCGTTCCTCAAGGGTTGATGTGTGACTGAAGGATCGCAGGCTTCGCCAGCGCCTACACGCTAGCGTGCATGCCCGAAGGCTGCGATCTTTTGCTTTTAAGGCCATGCACCACCTGGCAGCGCCAGGCAAACGGATTGATGCCTTCGCTGCGGGTGAAGATGTGGCAGAAGTGCGCCTGATCGCAGAAGCCGCATTCGAGGCTGATCTGCGTGAGGCTCAGGCCGGTGTACTGGATCAATTGCTTGGCCAGGGCAATGCGCTGCTGGCGAATCCAGTCCTGTGGCGAGAGGCCGGTGCTGCACTTGAATGCACGGGAGAAATGACTGCGCGAGAGGGCGCAGGCCTGTGCCAGTTCAGTGACCTCCAGGCTGTCGCCCAGACGTTCGAGGATCAGTTGTTTAACCAGTTTTTCGCGTTGCGGGCTGAGGCCGCCGGTGTGGGTCTTGCGAGGTTCGCTGGCAGGTGCGCGGGCGGTGGTTTGCTGTGGGTAAGCCATGGCCATTGTCCGGTCGGGGAGGAAAAGCGCTGGCGCCCGGTTCGAGCGATCAGCACCGTTACTCTGGAAAAAAACTGTTCTGCGCTGAGGGCTTCATTGTTGGAGGCGCCCGCTATGGCTGACGAGTTAAACGTTGTTAATTCCATGCCCGAGGGTGTGAACACAGCACATCGTTGCAAGTGCCGGCAATGGCGATTGGCACAAGATGCGCACAATGGAGCGGGCTATAACGGACCGCCGCTTGGCCTGAAAAAGGTAAACAGATGAAACGGACAATGCAGGGAACGCTCGGCGCCATCGGCCTGGTTCTGATCTGCGCCGGTGCACAGGCTCAGGCGCCCGCGCAGGTTGGTACACAAGTACCCGGTTACTTCCGCCTGGCGCTGGGGGATTACGAGGTGACGGCGCTGTTCGACGGCTACAACGATCTGTCGCCCAAGCTATTGCAGGGCATGAGCCAGGGCCAGATCCGCGCTCTGCTGGCCCGTCGTTCGATTGAAACCCCGGGGGTACAGACCGCCTTCAACGCCTTTCTGGTCAACACTGGTAAACAGCTTGTCCTGATCGACACCGGGGCAGGGCAGTGCATCGGTCCTACCGCCGGCCAACTGCCGGCCAACCTGCAAGCGGCCGGCTACAAACCGGAACAGGTGGACGCCATCCTGATCACCCACCTGCACCTGGATCACGTCTGCGGTCTGGTGGACGGCCAACAGCAACCGGTGTTCGCCAACGCCACGGTGTATGCCGTCAAGGCCGAGGCTGACTACTGGCTCGATCCGCAGGCATTGGCCAAGGCACCGGAAGCGGCCAAGGGCTTCTTCAAGGTCGCCCAGGACTCCACCGCGCCTTACGTTGCCGCTGGCCGTTTCAAGACCTTCACCCCCGGCCAGTCACCGCTGCCGGGTGTGGTCGAGGCGCAACTGGAAGCCGGGCACACGCCGGGGAGCACCACGTACCGTTTCACGTCTCAAGGGCAAAGCATCCTGTTCATGGGCGACCTGGTGCACAACCTCGCCGTGCAGTTCTTGCATCCTGAGGTGTCGATCGGTTTCGACGTCGACAGCCAGCATGCGATCAAAAGCCGCAACCAGGTGTTCAGTGCCGCTGCCGCCAGCAAGACCTGGGTGACGGCGGCGCACCTGCCATTCCCCGGCATCGGTCATATCACCGCCGAAGACAAGCATTTCCAGTGGGTGCCGGTGGAGTACGGGCCGTACAAACGAGCGGCAAACGTGCCGTTGATCGAGTAAAGTCGACGGCATTCGCGCCTGGCCGAACACACAAGGAACCCGTGCCAATGAACCGTAACGATCTGCGTCGCGTCGACATGAACCTGCTGGTGATTTTCGAAGCCTTGATGTTCGAAAAGAACCTGACCCGTGTCGCGGAAAAACTGTTCATGGGCCAACCGGCGGTGAGCGCCGCGCTGGGGCGTCTGCGGGATCTGTTCGACGACCCCTTGTTGCTGCGCAACGGTCGCGGCATGGAACCGACGGCGCGGGCGCTGGCGATTCTCAAGGAACTGCAACCGGCCATGGATACCATTTCCGGCGCGGTCAGCCGGGCCAAGGAGTTCGATCCGGCGACCAGTTGCGATGTGTTCCGCGTCGGGCTGTCGGACGATGCCGAGTTCGGTTTGTTTCCGCCATTGCTGCGTCAATTGCAGGAAGAGGCGCCGGGGATTGTCGTGGTCGTGCGGCGGGCCAATTATCTGTTGATGCCGGCGCTGCTGGCGTCGGGAGAGATCTCGGTGGGCGTGAGTTACACCACGGATCTGCCGGCCAATGCCAAGCGCAAGAAGCTGCGCGATATTCCCTGCAAAGTGCTGCGCGGCGACACCCGGCCGGGGACGCTGACCCTGGATGAGTACTGCGAGCGGCCCCATGCGATGGTGTCGTTCTCGGGGGACTTGAGCGGCAATATCGACCTGGATCTGGCGAAGGTCGGGCGTAGTCGTCGTGTGGTGCTGGGGGTGCCGCAGTTCAGTGGGTTGCGGGCGTTGCTCGCCGGGACCGAGATGATTGCCACCGTGCCCGATTATGCGGCGTGTGCGTTGGTTGAGGGGTGTGGGTTGCGGGCCGAGGATCCGCCGTTCGAGATTGAGGCGGCGCAGTTGTCGATGGCCTGGAGTGGGGTGCATGACAATGATCCGGCGGAGCGGTGGTTGCGGTCGCGGATCGGTGAGTTCATGTCTGTGGCTTTGGATATTCCCTCCTGACTGAGTACATATCCGTTTCTGCGGTAACGGCGGCTGGCGGTTTCGCCCTTACGGCGAGTCCCTTTTGGCAAACGCCCCAAAAGGAACCAAAAGGTCTCGCCCCTTACGTACGGCCCCTCGCTGAGGCTCGGCGTTCCTTCGCTGCGGTATTCATCCGGGGGCATTGCCCTCCGGTCGGCTTCGCTTCGACCTACATGCAATGAGTTCGACTGCGTCGAACGGCGCTGCGCGCCAATCCCCGGATGAACACCTCCGCTCAGCCTTCCGAGGGGGCGGGTGGATCAAGATCAAGAGCTGCAGGCGAGCTAACGCTCGGCCTGATGAGTGGTGAGAAGCGGCGCGGTGTACGCGCTCTGTCTTTGCTCTTCTGTAGGAGCGAGCTTGCTCGCGATGGCGGCCTGCCAGCCGACCAATCTCTCACAGACATACGCTGACCCACTGTAGGAGCGGGCTTGAACGCGAAGGCGGCGGGCCAGCCGACCAATCTCTCACAGACATACGCTGATCCACTGTAGGAGCGAGCCTGCTCGCGATAGCGGTGGACCAGTCAACGCCAATGCCGGATGTAATGCCGCCATCGCGAGCAAGCTCGCTCCCATAGGGAATACGCAGTGTTCCGACAGCGCTGTTTAAAAGCCGTCAGCCTCTATTCCTGAAAGCCACACCGCCTTGCGTCGTTGCCTACAACTACGCCAGAATCCGCCGGCTTGTGAGTCTTGGTCATGATCTCTAACGTTCTCCGTGTCGCTGTCTATGCAGCGATCGGGTTTAGCAGCTCGGTAAATTTCAAGGCTCGCCAGTGTCACCTCAAGATCATTTCGGTCTGCAATTTGGTGGCTGTGCGTGGGGCACTTCGGTGCGCCGGGTTCCTTGATCCCTGGTCTGCTAACCCGCGTACAGCCGCCACCCAATTCGTTTAGCAGCGACCTGTGGCGGCTCCATTGATCAAGGAGCTTGACCATGTGCAAACCAACCCCCAATCCCCCGCAATCCGACGACGTTTCCCTCTACGACTCGCTCGACTCCAGAAAGCTCCACGAAGCCGCCGACCGCGCGCTGGATCACTACCTGAACCCCGCAAAAGACCCGGCTCCATCGCACAAACCCAGCACGATGTTTGTCATCGCCCCCGACATCAATACCGAAACGCTACTGGCCCACGCCTGCGAATCCCTGGCCTCGGCCAGTATCATGGCCAGTGACCTTGCGGGGTTTCTGCAAAGTCCTCATCGCAATGCGCTGCTGGGCATTGCGCAGATCATCATGTTGGGCGAGTTGGCGGTGAATCGGGCGCTGGATAATCTCGATCCGCAAGGCTAACCGAGTAACCGCAAGCAACGAGTAACCCTGTGGGAGCTTGCTCGCGATGGCTGCATCACATTCAGCATGGAGTCGACTGACCCACCGCAATCGCGAGCAAGCTCCCACAGGGTTCCATGCCGATTGGCCACTCTCGGTCTTCCCGCAAACAGAGCACGTACATTCAATTTTTCCTCCCCCCGTCCCGGCACTATCGAATCCAGTCCCGGCGCATCGACGCCGGTGGTTTTTCATTTGTGCGGGTAGGCCATGGACGCTTCGCGACGCGATGATCGGGCGCAAGACTGGGGGCTGCTGTTCCTGCGGGTCAGCGGCAGTTTGTTCCTGTTGTGGGTGCATGGTTTGCCCAAGCTGCTGCACTACAGCGCCGAGCTGCAAAACATCGAAGACCCTTTCCAGCTGGGCGCGAACCTGACGCTGCTGCTGGCGATTTTCGCCGAGGTGGTGTGCCCGCTGCTGATCGTCGCCGGGTTGCTGGCGCGTCTGGCGTGTTTTCCTATTCTGTTTCTGCTGTGGGTGTCGATGTTGGTCGTGCATCCGCAGTGGACGCTCTTCGAGGGCCAGTTCGGCTGGCTGTTGCTGATCGTGTTCACCAGCATTTTCATCGCCGGGCCGGGACGGCTGGCGCTCAATGTCCGTTTCGCCGGAGCCTTGCGTTATGTCTGAATCCAATCGCCGTGAGCCGGCAAGTCCCGGGCCTGATGAGGTGGTGACCCTGATCGTCAAGCACCGGGTCAAGGCCGGTTTCGAAGTGCCTTATGAAGCCTGGCTGCGCAACATCGTCAAGGTGGCCGCGCAGAACGTCGGGCACTTGGGCGTGGATGTGGTACGTGGCAAGAATGCCGGCCTGGACACCTACACCTGCGTGCTGCGCTTTTGCTCGACCGAGGCGATGCAGAACTGGCTCGACTCACCGCAGCGCCAACAACTGGTCAACGAAGCCGCGCCGATGCTCGCCGATGGCGACCAGACCGAAGTCAATCCGGTCAACGAGTTCTGGTTCTCGCCCCAGGTCGAGGCCGGTACGCCACCGCCGCGCTGGAAGCAGGCCGTGGTGACGCTGCTGGTAATCCTGCCGCACACCTTGCTGGTGCCGCTGCTCTGGGGGCCGCTGCTACAGCTCAACGCCTTGCTCTCCAATTACGTGGTGGCCACCTTCCTGATCACCCTGACCATCGTGTTGTCGGTGGTTTACATCTTCATGCCCATGGCGACGCGTCTGTTCGCGCCCTGGCTGTCTCCCTCAACATTGCACGAGGAACCGTGATGAACGCCGATCTGATTCTGTTCAATGGTCAATTCCATACCGTTGACCGCGAAAAACCGCTCGCCAGCGCCGTGGCGATCAGCGACGGGCGTTTTGTGGTGGTCGGCAGCGATGCCGAAGCCATGGCCCTGCGGGGTTCCGGCACCCAAGTGATCGACCTCAAGGGCCGCTGCGTGATCCCCGGGCTCAACGACTCGCACTTGCACCTGATCCGTGGCGGCTTGAACTACAACCTGGAACTGCGCTGGGAAGGCGTGCCGTCCCTGGCCGATGCCTTGCGCATGCTCAAGGATCAGGCTGACCGCACGCCGACGCCGCAGTGGGTGCGGGTGGTCGGTGGCTGGAACGAATTCCAGTTTGCCGAAAAGCGCATGCCGACCCTGGCGGAGCTCAATCAGGCGGCACCGGACACGCCGGTGTTCGTGCTGCACCTGTACGACCGCGCCTTGCTCAACCGTGCCGCGTTGCGTGTCGCCGGCTACACCCGCGACACGCCGAACCCGCCGGGTGGCGAGATCGTGCGTGACGCCAACGGCGAGCCGACCGGCATGCTGGTGGCGCGGCCCAACGCGATGATTCTGTATTCGACCCTGGCCAAGGGGCCGAAGCTGCCGCTGGAGTATCAGGTCAACTCGACCCGTCAGTTCATGCGTGAACTCAATCGCCTGGGCCTGACCAGCGCCATCGATGCCGGCGGCGGTTTCCAGAATTACCCGGACGATTACCAGGTGATCGAGCAGTTGGCGAAGGACGAGCAACTGACCGTGCGCATCGCCTACAACCTGTTCACCCAGAAGCCCAAGGAAGAGTTGACCGACTTCAAGAACTGGACCGGCAGCGTGAAGCTGCACCAGGGCGACGATTTCCTGCGGCACAACGGCGCCGGGGAAATGCTGGTGTTCTCGGCGGCGGACTTCGAAGACTTCCTCGAGCCGCGCCCGGACCTGCCGCAAACCATGGAAGCCGAGCTGGAACCGGTGGTGCGCCATCTGGTCGAGCAACGCTGGCCGTTCCGTTTGCACGCCACCTACAACGAATCCATCAGCCGCATGCTCGATGTATTCGAGAAGGTCAACCGCGACATTCCGTTCAATGGCCTGCCATGGTTTTTCGACCACGCCGAAACCATCACCCCGCAGAACATCGAGCGGGTGAGGGCGCTGGGTGGCGGCATTGCGATCCAGGATCGCATGGCGTTCCAGGGGGAATATTTCGTCGAGCGTTACGGCGCGAAAGCGGCCGAAGCCACGCCACCGATCAAACGCATGCTGGCCGAGGGCGTACCGGTGGGCGCCGGTACCGACGCGACGCGGGTGTCGAGCTACAACCCGTGGACCTCGTTGTACTGGATGGTCAGCGGTCGCACCGTCGGCGGCATGGAGTTGCACGCCGAAGGCCTTTCACGCCTGACGGCGCTGGAACTGTTCACCCACGGCAGCGCCTGGTTCTCGTCGGAGCAAGGCAAGAAGGGCCAGATCAAGGTCGGGCAACTGGCCGACGTCGCGGCCCTCAGCGCGGATTTTTTCAGCGTCGATGAAGAGGCCATCAAGTGGATCGAATCGGTGTTGACCGTGGTCGGCGGCAAGGTGGTGTACGGCGCCGGTGACTTCGAGAAGCTCGGGCCGGCCAGTGTGCCGGTACTGCCGGACTGGTCGCCGGTGGTGAAGGTGCCGGGCCACTGGCGTCCGACCTCGCCAATGCAGGCCCAGGTTCACCATTGCAGCGGTCCGTGTGCGGTGCATTCCCACAGTCATGAACGGGCGCGTCTGTCGAACGCGCCGGTCAGCGATTTCGCCGGTTTCTGGGGCGCCTTTGGCTGCTCGTGTTTTGCCTTCTGACGAATTCAAAAAAAGCGCCGGCCCAACCGGTCGGCGCTGACTGCGACAACCATCCATCAAGGAGTTTCCAATGAGCAACGTTCCGTACAAACGCCTGAACAAAGACGATGCCGTGGTTTTGCTGGTCGACCACCAGACCGGTCTGATTTCGCTGGTACAGGATTTCTCGCCCAACGAGTTCAAGAACAACGTGCTGGCGCTGGGCGACATCGCCAAGTTCTTCAAACTGCCGACCATCCTCACCACCAGTTTCGACAGCGGTCCGAACGGTCCGATTGTGCCGGAGCTCAAGGCGCAGTTCCCGGACGCGCCGTTCATTGCACGCCCGGGCCAAATCAACGCCTGGGACAACGAAGACTTCGTCAAGGCGATCAAGGCCACCGGTCGCAAGCAACTGATCATCGCCGGTGTGGTAACCGACGTGTGTGTGGCGTTCCCGACCCTGTCGGCCATTGCCGAAGGCTTTGAAGTGTTTGTAGTGACCGACGCTTCCGGCACCTTCAACACCACCGTGCAACAAGCGGCCTGGGCACGCATGTCGGCCGCCGGTGCGCACCTGCTGAACTGGTTCTCCGTGGCCTGCGAGCTGCAAGGTGACTGGCGCAACGACATGGAAGGCCTGGCCAACCTGCTGTCCGAGCGCTTGCCGAACTATCGCAACCTGATCAACAGCTACACAAAGTTCACGGCCAAGTAAGTACGCTGCACTTGTAGGAGCGAGCCTGCTCGCGATTGCGGTCTGCCATTCAATATCGATGCTGGCTGATCCACCGCTATCGCGAGCAAGCTCGCTCCTACAAGGTGTTGTGTGAACCGTTGATCAACGCTTTTGCAACCAACTCAAAAACCCACCTTTCCTGACCGCCACCGGCTTGGCCATCAACGCCATGCGGCTGTTCTGCTGGCGCACCGCCTGCAGCTTGTTCAACGCCCGGTCGACTTCCCGTCGTTGCACCATGCAACTGCGGGTCAGGGATTTGTCGAGACGGTAGATGATGCTTGAGGTCATGGCGGTGAACCGTGCCTGGGACGGCGTGTCGGCGAGGATGCTTTGTTCGCCCATGACTTCACTCGGCCCCATGCGCCCGGCTTCGATCTGCGTGCCGCCGTCGGGGACAGTGGCGCTGACCACGCCGGTGGCGATGACGAACAGGCTGTCCGGCACTTCATCCAGATCCAGCACCACCTCACCGGCCGCGTATTGCTGCGCCACCATGTTCTGGGCCAGTCGATCACGTTCCTCTGCGTTCAGGGAGCGGAAGATTTTCACTTCATCGAGCAAGGCCCGTGCACGGGTCGACGGCTCGATCACGCCATCGGGTTGCCGGGAAATGCCTGCCGCTTCGAGGTGCCGATGGGCCAGGTCGAACAGTTGATTGCGCACTTCGCCCTTTTTGCCCAATTCGGCGATGAAGCCACTGGCCACGTATTCGGACATGGTTTCGCCGGCCTCCTTGAGCACGGCTTTCGGCGGTGGATCGAGCAGCAGGCTGCTGCTGCCCTGAAGGGTGCGGTCCAGCGCATCGAGTACCCGGCGCGGGCGGATGTGGTTGGGCACCAGAATGCTGATCGACACGCCGTGCACATTGAACGGGCGGCTGAGGTTGACGATCTTTGCCTTGGCCGCCACCGAGTTGGGCACCACCGCCGTGCTGCCGGCGCTGGTCAGCAGGTGGGTGGCACGCCAGTCGATGTCCAGCACCTTGCCTTCAATGCCGTCGATGGAAACCCGGTCATCGACCTGGTACGGCTTGGTGGTGTTGAGCACGATGCCGGAGAACACGTCGCTCAAGGTGCTCTGCAATGCCAGGCCCACCACGATGGCGACGACACCGGAGGTCGCCAGCAAGCCTTTCACCGGCAACTCCAGCACGTAGCCGGCGGCGGCCACCACGGCAATCAGGAACACCAGTGCGCCGATGACATCCTGCAACAGCCGGCCGCTGTGGCCGATGCGCCGCATCAGGGCCAGACCGATCACTTCGGTGAGCACCCGCGCGGTGTACAGCCACCAGAGAATCCCCAGTGCCGTGGCCCCCAGTTGCGCCACGGGATCATCGGCAAACAACGGCGCCTGCAACGGGCTGACGCCGGCGTTGATGAGCACTGCGCTGAACAGCACAAACAGCGCCAGGCGCACGCCGACCCGGCTGACGCGATGCTTGAATGGCGCGAGGTGCCAGAGCAGGGCGTCGATGGCCAGCAGCAGGGTGCTCAGGGAGAGCAGGTGACCGAAGAGAAAGGACATGGGCATGCTCCGGTAGAAATGAGGTCGCGCAGGTGGAGAGTGTTTTTGTGGCAAGGGAGCTTTTTGTGGGAGCAAGCTCGCTCCCACAGAAAAGCCCTTCACCAGTGTGTGGTGAAGGGCATGGACTCACTGCAAATGAGTCTTGAGCTCCAGCGCAGCCTGGCGCACCGCCGACTTGACTTCAGGAATCCGGCTCAGCGGATTGAGCAGGCCGAAGTCGTGGATCATGCCGTTGTAGCGTACCGAAGTCACCGGCACACCCGCCGCATCGAGGTGGCGGGCATAACCTTCGCCTTCGTCGCGCAGCACGTCGAACTCGGCGGTCTGCACCAGGGCGGCCGGCAGGCCTTTGAGCTGCTCGGTGCTGGCGTTGAGCGGCGAGGCATGAATCTGCGCACGTTCGCCGGCGTCGGTGGTGTAGTTGTCCCAGAACCACTTCATCATGCTTTGCGTCAGGAAGTGGCCTTCGGCAAATTGCTGGTACGACGCGCTATCGAACCGGGCGTTGGTCACCGGCCACATCAGCAGTTGAAAACGCAGGGCCGGGGTTTTTTGTTCCTTGGCCATCAAGGCCACGACCGCCGCCATGTTGCCGCCGACGCTGTTGCCGGCCACGGCCAGGCGCTTGCCGTCGACGCCGATCTCATGGCCATGTTCGGCCACCCAACGGGTTGCGGCGTAGGCCTGGTTGATCGCGGTCGGGTAATGCGCTTCCGGCGACGGCGTGTAGTCGACGTACACCGCGACCGCGCCGGAACCTACCACCAGGTCACGAATCAGGCGCTGGTGAGTCGGGAAATCCCCCAGCACCCAACCGCCACCGTGGAAGAACATGAACACCGGCAGTTCACCTTTGACCTTGGCCGGGCGCACCACTTTGAGGTTGATCGCCTGACCGTCAATCTTGATTGCCTTGTCGCTGACTTCCACGCCGGACAGGTCAACCTTCACCGACGCCTGGGCACCGGTCAGCACCCCACGGGCGTCTTTCGGGCTCAGTTGTTCCAGCGGTTTGCCACCGCCGGCGGCGAGGGCTTCGAGGAAGGCCTGGGTGTTGTGTTCGACACCCGGGCTGCCAGCAGCAAAAGCGTTGCCGACGGAAAGGGCGAGGAGGGATGCAGTCAGGGTTTTCTGGACGAGGTTCATGGGTAAATCCTTTTTAACCGATGGCGTTGAGCGTCTTGGGATGAGGTCGCTGCCAGCTCTGTGGTTCAGGCTTGAGCAACACCCTGAACACAGATTAATAGGATGCCTGGAAGGGAAAAAGCGGCTATAAAGTGTTTGACTGTCAACCGGGAAGTGACAATGAACCCCTTCGAAGATATGCGTATTTTTTGCCAGGTCATGGACTCCGGCAGCTTCACGGCGGCCGCCGATCAACTGGGGCTGTCCAAGCAGTTTGTCAGCCGCCGCTTGATGCAACTCGAAGAGCGTCTGGGCGTGCGCTTGCTCAATCGCTCGACCCGGCGCCTGGACGTCACGCCGCTGGGGCAGAGCTATTACGAGTCAGCCTTGCGCCTGCTCAGCGAAGTCGAGCAGGTGGAGCAGGGCATTGCCGGCCAGACCACCGAACCACGGGGGACCATTCGCGTGAGTGCGCCGCTGTCGTTCGCACTGGCGCATCTGGGCTGCCTGTTGCCGGTGTTTTTGCAGCGCTATCGCGACGTGACGGTGGAGATGGATTTGAGCGATCGTCCCGTGGATTTGCTCGGTGAGGGCTACGACCTGGCGCTGCGCATCGGCACACTGGAAGACTCGACACTGATCGCCCGCCGCATTGCCTCCATTGAACGGGTGTACTGCGCAAGCCCCGCGTACCTGACCGAGCGTGGCACACCGCTCAAGCCTGAAGACTTGCACGGTCACGACTGCCTGCCGTACGGCCATGGTCGCCAGGTGCAATGGCGGTTTGCGGGGCAGGGCAAGCCGCTGACTGCCAACGTCACCGGGCGGATGCGGGTCAACAACGGCGAGGTGCTCAAGGACGCGGCGATCGCCGGGTTGGGGATTACGTATTTGCCGACGTTCATTGTCGGCTCGGCACTCAAGGATGGACGGCTGGTGGAGGTGCTGGAGGATTTGCGGCCGGAGCCGTTGACGTTATCGGCGGTCTATCCGCAACACCGGCAGAGTTCGCGGCCGGTGCAGGCGCTGGTTGAGTTCTTGCGCGAGGAACTGGATCAGTCTGAGGGTGGGTTGTAGAGCGGTGGATTGTCTGACGTACATTGACCACTGTGGGAGCGAGCTTGCTCGCGATGACATTCGGTCATGCAATATTTCTGTTGCCTGACACTCCGCCATCGCGAGCAAGCTCGCTCCCACAGGGTTTTGTGTTGTGTGGGAGTCAGTGTAAATCAGCTCCTTTTGTCATCACCGGGCTCGGCATGAACGCCACGGTCATCGCCAGGCTCACCATTGGCATGGACGCCACGGTCATCGCCGGGCTCGCCATTGGCATGGACGCCACGGTCATCGCCGGGCTCGCCATTGGCATGAACGCCACGGTCATCGCCAGGCTCACCATTGGCATGGACGCCATGGTCATCCCCGGGTTCATCATGGGTGCCGCTGCGTCCTGAGGACGAGGTCGATCCGGAGTGGCTCGAACCGCTGTTGGCACTGCCGTGGCCACTGTTGCTGCCATGGTCGCCACTGTGGCCGCTGCCGCTGTTGCCACCACTGCCGCTTCCACCGTGACTACCGCCACCACCACCGCCACCACCACCGCTGCCGCCTCCACTGCCGCCACCACTGCCGCCGCCACCACCGCTACCACCGCCGCCGCCTCCACTGCCGCCGCCACCACCACTTCCACCACCACCGCCGCCACTACCCCCATCCTTGGCCTGAGCACTGGAAACTCCGGACAGGCTGTCCGGAATCAACACGGTAGACGCCGACAGAACCGCGCCAATAGCTACTGCCAGTAAAAGCTTATTGATGAGCATGTCGTTCTCCGTCTTTTTATTCAGATTGGAACGTTGATGAATATTGCAATGTGCTGCTTTTTTCCCCGCAGGAACTTGATGAACAGTTCAGCGAACCGATTTATTCGGCTGGAACGTTGAAAAAGCGACGTATAGCAGGCCCTGTTTCAGAGGGTCAGTGAATGCTCGAGGCCAACTCGAAAATCGGGATGTACATCAGGATCACGATCACCCCGATCAACAGGCCGATGAAGGTCATGAGCAAGGGTTCGAACAGCCGTACGAACCATTCGATCCAGCGGCTGATTTCTTCGTCGTAGAAGTCGGCGCTGCGCTCCATCATCTGCCCGAGGTTGCCGGACTGTTCGCCGGCGCGCAGCAGGCGCAGGGACACTGGGGTCACCAGGTGATTGAGTTCCAGCGCGGCAGAGAGTGATTGCCCCTCGCGCACCCGGTCGCAGGCCTGGTCCAGGCGCGTGCGGGAGGCGACGCTGAGCAGGCCACGGACCATGCCCATGGCGGTGACCAGGGGGATGCCGCCTTGCAGCAGAATCCCCAGCGAACGGTAGAAGCGCGCCAGCTCATACATGAAGATGCGCTGGTGCACCGCGGGGAGTTTTTCGATCAGGCGGTCCAGCCCCCGACGAAAGGCCGGTTGGCGCTGGAGCAGGGTGAGGGCGACGATGATGGCCAGCAAGCCACCGAAGAATTCACCCTGGTGAGTGTGCAGGAACATGCCGCTGCTCATCAGGATCTGCGACATCCATGGCAGGTTCGACCCCAGCCCTTCAAACACCAGGCTGAAGCGCGGTACGACATACCCCATCAAAAACAAAACCACGCCACCGCCCACCACCAGCAACAGCAAGGGGTAGATCGAAGCGCTGATGATCTTCTGGCGAACCTCGTCCATGCGCTGGCGATAGCTCACATAGCGGCCCAGGGCATCGCCCACGGCGCCAGTCTTCTCGCTGGACTGCACGAGCGCTACATACAGCGGCGGGAAAACCGCCGCCAGCTGGCTCAGGGCCTGGGAAAACGATTTGCCCTCGTACAGCAGGCGGACCAGTTCATTCAAAGTTTTGCGGGCCTGTGGCGCGTTTTCCTTTTCCGCCAGGCTTTCCAGCGCATCGATCAACGGCAGGCCGGCATTGAGCAAGGTGGTCAGTTCCTGGCTGAACAACACCAGGTTGAACGTCTCGCGCCTGTGCAGGCGCAACGCGCGCCAATGTCGCTCGGCGTGCAGGCTGACCACCCGCAGGCCCTGGTCCTCGGCGATGCGCCTGGCTTCGCTGTGCCCCGGTGCCTCGACGGTCATCGAGACCACACCGGCTTTGCCGACGGCCTTGAGATGAAAGCGCATGGTCGCCATTCCCGTCAGTTCCAGTTGGTGACTTCGGCGTTCTCGCCTTCGCCACCGGGCTGCCCGTCCTTGCCCATGGACAACAGGTCGTACTCGCTGTTTTCACCGGGATAGCGATAGCTGTAGTTGCGGCCCCAGGGGTCTTGCGGGAGCTTTTTCTGCAGGTACGGGCCGGTCCAGCGCGGTTCGTCGGCGGGGGCGGTGACCAGTGCCTGCAAACCCTGTTCGGTCGATGGGTAATGGCCGACCTCCAGGCGGTAAAGGTCCAGGGCTTTGCTCAAGCCTTCTATTTGCGCCTTGGCCACTTTCACTTCGGAACGGCCAAGTTGGGCGAAATACTTCGGCGCCACGAGGCCGGCCAACAACCCCAGTACCACCAGCACCACCAACAGTTCGAGCAAGGTGAACCCGCTTTGGGTTCGCCTGGCATAACGCAGTCGCTGATTCATGATGACCTCACACAGTCGGCAGCAGAGTAGCCAGATAACTCCATGCAATTGCCATGCTCACGATTGCTGATCCTGGCGACTCCCCCGTACTACGGGCCTTTTCGCTTACGGCACAGTGCTTGCGTATGGCTGGTGCACGACTGGCCATTGGGGCAATACCCCCAATTTTCGGGGCCGGAAGGGGAGGTATAACAATGAAAACACTCACCACCGGATTGCTGGGTCTTCTTGTGCTGGCAGGCGCCGCACAGGCCGATGTTTTTGTTTCCGTGGACGCCAATGGCAGCTACGTTCTGTCCAATGTCCACCGCCCCGGACGCCACTATGAACGGGTGATTCGTGAGCCCGATGCGGCGGTGGTCAGCCTCGATCAGCAACCGCAGATGATCGCCGCGCAACCCTATGCCGAGCTGGTGGCGGCGGCGGCCACGGCCAACGAACTGCCGGCGGCGCTGATTCACGCAGTGATCAAGACCGAATCGCGCTACAACGCCCGCGCCACCTCACCCAAGGGCGCTCGCGGGCTGATGCAGTTGATGCCCGCCACCGCCCGCGAAATGGGTGTGACCAATGTTTACGACCCCAAGGCCAACATCCAGGGCGGCGCCCGCTATCTCAAGCGCCTGATGACGATGTTCGACAACGATATCCGCCTCGCCGTGGCGGCCTATAACGCCGGCCCGCAAGCGGTGCTCAGCCGGGGCAACGTGGTCCCGCCGTTCGCCGAAACCCAGCGTTATGTGCCCAGCGTGCTGAACCAGTATCGGCGTTTGCAGGGGCTGCCCGCGGATTCGCCGCTGTGATCGAAAGCCCGGGGAATTTTCCCCAATAGTGGGGAATGGTGGCCCCGGCGAAAAAGTGGGGGGACTGGGTGGGGAATATCCCCCCGATCTATCCAGTCGTGACTATAACAAGCTGATTAATAACGTATTTTATTGTGGCATGCGGATTGCTCCGGTCGATTTGTCGAGAAGTGGCGATACACCACCAAGAGGAAACTGACATGGACCGATTCGCGCATCGCGGCCTGCTGACGTTCTGCCTGTTGGCCTTCGGTATCGACCAGGCGCTGGCTCACTCGATGGACGAGCACACCGGGCACGACATGACGACCAACACCGCCAGCCCGGAGACTGCCCGGATCAGGTTTGCCGATGTGGCCCTGCTGGACCAGAACGGCAAGGTCGTCAGCCTGGAAAAAGACCTGGTGGGCAACAAGATCGTGGTCATGGGTTTCATCTACACCAACTGCACCACGGTCTGCCCGGTGGTGTCCTCGATCATGGGCCGGGTGCAAAAACAGTTGGGCGCACGGGTCGGCACCGAGGTGCAACTGGTGTCGATCAGCATCGACCCGCAGCGTGATGATCCCCAACGCCTGAACGACTACGCCCGCACCTTCCAGAAAGGGCCGGGCTGGAGCTGGCTGACCGGTTCGCCACAGTCGGTCGATGCCACCCTCAAGGGACTGGGCGCCTACAGCGGTGGCTTCGAGAACCACTCGCCGCTGATTCTGGTGGGGGACGGCAACAACCGTATCTGGACCCGCTACTACGGCCTCACCGACCCGACGGAGCTGGCCCGGGCCGTCGAGAGGCTCAGGGGTGAACGCAACGCCCACGCCAAGCACACCGCCATCGCCATGGAGCATCAGCCATGAGCGCCATCGATGGGTTCCACCGGAACGGCAGCACCTTTATCTCCCTTACCAGTGATCCGCTGCGCAACCCTGCGGCGGTACTCAAGGCTTGCACCTTGAAACAGGGCATCAATGGGCCCCACTGGTTTTTTCTTACCGACGACAAGGTGCAAATGGACCTTGTATGGGGTTGGCAATGCCCGTGGCCGGCCGCTGAGCCACGGCCATGAATACTGCCCTGGTCCTTGGCCTGCTGCTCTTCGGCGGCATCGTGCTCACCGCCCAGGCACTGCCGCTGAGCCTCAGCGAAAGTGCCGGTAAACGGCTGTACCACGAAGGCGTGTCGGCCAGCGGCGAACCGGTCATGGTCCGGGTCGGCGCAGCGGGCATGCTGCCGGCCACCCGCCTGCCGTGCGCCGGTTGTCATGGCGAAGATGGCCTCGGACGCGTGGAAGGCGAGGTGCGACCGCCGGACCTGCGCTGGTCGCGCCTGGCCAGCAGCCATGGCCAGCAGCACGTCAACGGCCGCAGTTATCCGGCCTACAGCGAAAGCACCCTGGCGCGGGCGGTACAGGAGGGGCGCGATCCGGGCAACAATCGGCTCGATTCGACGATGCCACGGTTCGTGTTGTCGATGACCGATCAACGCAACCTCACGGCGTACCTCAAGCACCTGGCCGAAGACCGCGTTCCGGGACTGGCCCCCGACAGTCTGCACCTGGGCACGTTGTTGCCGGGTTCCGGGCCATTGGGCGAGGAGGGCGTCACGGTGGCGGCGGTGCTCAACGGCTGCGTGGCGCGCATCAACGAGGCGGGCGGAATTCATGGCCGGCAGTTGCGCCTGACCATCCTTGACCCCGGCGTCGATCGCGCCAGTGCCGAAAAGGCGCTGGACCGGTTGATCGATGAAGAGCAGGTGTTTGCCCTGATCGCACCGCTGGCACCGGCATTGGACGTGAACTTCGCCGTGCGTCTGGAACAGGCCGGCATTCCCCTGATCGGGCCGCTGTCCCTGCAGGGCACGCCCCACGCCAGCCCGCAGATATTCGAGCCGTTGCCGGGCCTTCGAGAGCAATTGATCGCCCTGGCCGACTACGCCAGTGCCAGCCTGCGGGTGCTTCAGGGGCCGACGCTGATCGCCTACCCGGACGAACCCGGGCAACGGCTGGCCGCGCAGGAACTTGGCAGGTACTTGCAGGGGCACGCCTGGCAAAAGGTGCGCTTGCAAGCCTATGACCCGGCGGGGGATGACTTTCCCTTGGGGTCGCGCTCGGTGTTCTACCTGGGCAGCAGCAGCGGCTTCAGTCGACTGGCCGAGCGCTTGCAAACGGCGGGACAGGTGCCTTACCTGTTCGCCGCCTCGAACCAGGTGGCAGGCAATCTGATGCAGGTTCCCAGCGGATTTTCCCGGCGGGTGTTCCTGGCCTTTCCGTTCGTGCCCAGCGACTGGACCCTGGCCGGGCGTCTGGCCTTGACCCAGTTGCGCGAACATCAGGGTCTCGGCGGTCAGCACGCGGTGCTGCAAGTGGGGGCGTTCAGTTCGATGATGCTGCTCAGCGAAGGCATGAAGCAGGCCGGGCGCGATGCCAGTCGCGAGAAACTGGTCAGGGCCCTGGAGGGCCTGCATGACTTCGATACCGGGCTGACGCCGCTGATGAGCTTTGGTCCGGGCCGGCGTCTGGGCTTGAGCGGTGCCCATATCGTCACGGTGGATCTGCCGGACCAGCGTTTCTATCTGGTTGCACCCTATAAACCCATTGCCGCAAAACCCTGACCGGAGGCCGATCATGAAACTCGATACCGTCCGGTACCGACGCTTCCACTGTCGAAACCGCAGGGGTACGCTTAATCGCCATGAGGGCGTCGGCGCCATTGCGCTCGCGCAATCGAATCGAACGGATTGACGATCAATAGGGGGTTTCCCCAACAGTGGGGGGAAAAATCCAGTGCCAATCCGGTCGCTTTCCCCGTTTTTGGGGGATGGAATTGCGGTACGAAAAGGCATTGTTTTTTAAATTCAAGGACATGAAGACCTAAATTTACTGGCACCCAGCCTGGCATGAAGTGTGCGTTAGTCCTGTCAGGGCGCGTACTCCGTCAGGTTCAATACCCGGACCTGCGGTTTCAAGGAGTCCACCTTGTTAAACAAAGTACTGGTTGTTGATGACGAACAGTTGCTGGCGGAGAACCTCCAGGGTTACCTGCAGGCGCAAGCACTGGAAGTCCGGATTGCCCACGACGGTGCGCAGGGAATCGCTGAAGCTGGCGATTTCGCGCCCGATGTGATGGTGTTCGATTACCGTTTGCCCGATATGGAAGGCTTTCAGCTGCTCGATGTCGTCCGCCAGAACAGGAAGTGTCATTTCGTGCTGATCACAGGGCATCCAACCGCAGAGGTTTGCGAGCGGGCCCGGCAACTGGGCGTCAGCCATATCCTGTTCAAGCCGTTTCCTTTGGCGGAATTGGCCCGTGCAGTGCTTGATCTTCTAGGGGTAAAGCGCGAACCCAAAGCGGGGGTGAGCACTTCTGAAGGCTTTGTCGAACGACGCCAGAGCAGGACCGAGAGTTTCCCGCTGCAGTTGTACGACGGTAGCTGGGTGCTGGCAGATCGCCGAAAAAGTACATCGGCCTCCATGGCGCCAGACGACGAACAATTGCTCACCGGGGAGTAGTGGCGCGACAAGCCGTTCCGGCTCCCGCCGAAATGGCTCGCCGCGTCGACAGGGCCCAAAGCCCCGGGCGTTGGAGAGCAAGCCATGGACCGTCTATCCCTTGCCGTAGAACCGGCGCAACCGGAATGTGCACCGACTCGTTTCAGCAGTGAACAACTGGCCCAGGCCCGAGCCCTGGCCACCCGTTCCGGCGAGCGGATGCTGGACGCCCTGGGGGGACTGTGCGATCTGGCTCCCATGCCTTTCATTCAAAGCCTCGGCGTAACCCTGCACTACCCGGTGCTCGACACCGACAGCCTGTTCAATGCCACCCCGGTGTTCGACCGGGTGACCCTGGCCCAATGCCTCAAGCGCGAATTCATCCTGCTGCGTCATAACGATGCGGTCATCGGTGTGTTCGCCGACCCCTTCGACAGTGCGCGCCTGGCCTGGATCGATGAATGCCTGCAAGGCGCGCCGCTGTACCTGGTGCATGCCGATGACCTGAAGGCCTACCTGGCGCGTCACGAAGAAAGTTTCCATGCGGTGGAGTCGCTCAACGCCCAGAGCGACGCCGGCGCCGAAATCGATAATCTGCAAAGCCTGTCCCTGACCAGCATCAGCGAAGACTCCAGCGTCGTGGTCAAACTGGTCAACTCGACCCTGTACGATGCGCTGAAAATGCACGCCAGCGACATCCACCTCGGCACCACCGGCAGCGGCCTGGTGATCAAATACCGGATCGACGGTGTGCTCAACAACATCAGCAAGATCCAGGGCAGCGAGTTCGCCGAGCAGGTGATTTCCCGGGTCAAGGTCATGGCCGAACTGGACATCGGCGAAAAACGCGTGCCCCAGGATGGCCGCTTCAAGATCGGCATCAGCGGCCGGCAGATCGACTTCCGGGTGTCGATCATGCCGAGTATTTTCGGGGAAGACGCGGTGCTGCGGGTGCTCGACAAACAGGACCTGGCGGACAAGGTCTGCGGCGTGCAGTTGCAGGCCCTGGGCTTTGAAGAAGAAACCCTGCGCCAGTTGCGCCGGCTGGCTGCCGAACCCTACGGCATGGTGCTGGTGACCGGGCCGACCGGTAGCGGCAAGACCACCACCCTGTACGCGATGATCACCGAGATCAACCATGGCGTGGACAAGATCATCACCATTGAAGACCCGGTGGAGTACCAGTTGCCGGGCGTGTTGCAAATCCCCGTCAACGAGAAGAAAGGCCTGACCTTCGCCCGGGGCCTGCGCTCGATCCTGCGCCATGACCCGGACAAGATCATGGTCGGTGAAATCCGCGACCCGGACACCGCACAGATCGCCGTGCAATCGGCGCTCACCGGCCACCTGGTGTTCACCACCATCCACGCCAACAACGTGTTCGACGTGATCGGCCGTTTCACCCAGATGGAAATCGATCCCTACAGCCTGGTCTCGGCACTCAATGCCGTGCTGGCCCAGCGTTTGATCCGACTGGTCTGTACCAGTTGCAGCAGCCCTTACAGCCCGACGCAAGAAGAGCTGGAGGTCTCGGGGCTGGATCGGCAAAAGGTCGCTCACTACCAGTTCGTCCACGGCAAGGGTTGCGGGCATTGCCGGGGCACCGGTTATCGCGGGCGTAGTGCGATTGCCGAACTGCTGCACCTGGACGACGAATTGCGGCAAATGATCGTCGAGCGCCAACCCATTTCGAAAATCAAGGCGCACGCCTGCAAACGTGGCTTGCGCCTGTTGCGCGAGTCGGCGCTGGAGATGGTGGAGCAAGGCCGGACGACGCTCGAGGAGATCAATCGTGTCACTTTTATCTCGTGAGCAATTTGTCGCCGTGCTCGGCGCCAGCGGTGTTGGCCTGGGGCAACGGCAAGGCGCTGCAACCCAATGGCTGGGCAGCGTCGGCTACATCGACGAAGGCTTCCAGGCCTGGGCGGTGGCCCTCGATACCCTCGACCATTTGCTGGCCGATCACAGCGTTGCCAGGGCGGAACTGACCGTGGTGATTTCCGGGCACTTCAGCCGCTATTGCCTGGTGCCCTGGAGTGAGCAGATCAGCAGCCCGGCCGAATTACAGGGCTTCGCCCAACTGTGTTTCGAAGACCTCTACGGTGCCTCGACGCAGCCCTGGAGCCTGGTGCTCTCGGCCGAACCCGCCGGTTACGACCGCATCGCCACCGCGCTGCCACAGGACTTGCTCGAACGCCTGCGCGCCTTGGTCAGCGCTCGCGGTTTGCGCCTGCGTTCGGTGCAGCCGTACCTGATGACGGCGTTCAACCATTTCGATAAAAGCTTTGAGGCCGGGGACTTCCTGTTCGTGGTCGCCGAACCGGTACGCAGCGTGTTGCTGCTGGCCCGGGAAGGGCGCTGGACTTCGGTGCGCTCGGTGGGCAGCAGCGACAGCGATGCCGCGCTGACCGCGCTGATCGGTCGTGAACACCAGTTGCAGGCGTCCACCAGCGAACGGCCGTTGAATGTCTACCTGCATGCACCGGCGCGCATCGATTCGCCACCCGACGTGCCTGGTGTGCAGTTGCGCACCCTCGAAGAAGACCGGACAGCCGTACGCGATTGCCTGTACCTCATGTCTCGGGCGGTGGCCTGACATGCGCCCCCTGATGCTCGACTTTCAGCCGCGACGCCGTGCAGGCCCTCTGGGCTGGAGCCTGCTGGCCGCTGGCGTGGTGCTGACACTGACCTGCCTGCTGGTGCAACAGCACTTGAGCAACGAGGCCGAACAACAGCAAGGCCACCTGCAGACTACTCAGCGGGTGCTCACCGGCGATACCGGCAGCAAGCTCAGCCTGACCCCGGCGCAAATCCGCGAGCAGGCGCAGAACCTGGCGGAAATGCGCAAGGTCTCCCAACAGTTGCGCCGCCCTTGGGAGCGTCTGTTCGCCACCCTCGAAGCCATGCCGCGAGACAACATTGCCCTGCTGACCCTGACCCCGGACGCCCGCAAGGGCCAGCTGCGGATCAGCGCCGAGGCGCTGGACCTGGAAGCCATGCTCGATTTCCACCGCCGCCTCGAAGCCAGCGACGAGCTGTCCGACGTATCACTGCTGAGCCACGAAATTGTCGCCAACGTGCCGGAACACCCGGTGCAGTTCAGCCTGTCGGCTACGTGGGAGATCGGCGATGCAAATCCATAAATTGATCGTCCACGAATACCTGCAAGGCCTGGGCGTTCCGGGTCTGGCAGGGATGACCATGCTGGTGCTGGCGCTGAGCTATGGCCTGGTGGGGTTGCTGCCGGACTGGGAGTCGCTGCAAAACCTCAGCCAGCAGACCCGCGAAGCCACCGAGTACCTGGCCAGGGTCGAAGACGGCACAGTGGCCGCGCCGGTGGTGCCCCAGCGCCAGCTCGACGATTTCCGCAGTAAGTTGCCGTCCCAGCCCCAGGCCACCGTGGCCATCGACAAGATCTACGCCATGGCCGCCCAGGAACACATCACCTTGTCCCGGGGTGAATATTCCCTGGGCGTGGACCCCAAGACCCACCTGGCCCGTTATCAGATTCTGCTGCCGGTACGTGGCAGCTATCCGCAACTGCGGCGATTCCTGCACGCCTTGCTCGGCCAGTTGCCGGCGGTGGTACTCGAGGATGTGGAGCTTTCGCGCAAGAATATCGCCGAAACCGACCTGACCGGGCGGATTCGCATGACCCTTTACCTGTCGAGGTCATGATGAATACCAAGCGAGTGGTGGGTTGGGTGGCGTTCTTCGGTGTAGCGGCAGCGTTCGCCTGGCTCCCCGCATTCTTCGGTCAGACCGATGACAGCGACCCTGCGGTGGCCACCGTGGCGATGCCAGCCAAGGGCAAGACCCCTGGCGCATCGACGGCTGCATCGAGCACCGCTGCGCTGGCGCCGATCAAGGACCTGAGCCCGGCAGGCGACCTGTTCGCCGCCCGCAGCTGGAAAGCGGAGCCGGCCCCCGGCACCGTCACTGAACAACCGGTAGTCGTTACGCCGGTGGTGCAAGTCCCCACTGCGCCACCGTTGCCCTTCCAGTTTGTCGGCAGGCTGCATGATCGATCCGATCTGCAGGTGTTCCTGCAGAGCGGCGAAAAAATATACGTCGTGCGCAAAGGGGATGTCATCGACGAAACCTGGCGGATCGAGCGGATTTCCGATAAGGAACTGAGCCTGGTCTACCTGCCTTTGCGTTTGGCGCAGACCTTGTCTGTGGGGAGTACGGAATGAACAAATCCCGTTTGCTGATGAGCCTTTTTCTGTGCGCAGGGCTGGCCGCATGCAGTTCGGCGCAGGTTGCCAGAGATGAAGCTTCGGCCCTGATCGAATCGGGCCAGTACGAAGCCGGTCTGGCGCGCATCGAAGAGGGATTGCGAGAAAACCCTCGCGATACCGAACTGCACATGGCTCTCAACAGCGGACGGGCCCTCGCCGTGACGTCGTTGCTCTCCCAGGCCGACATGGACCGGGCCCAACGTAATTTCGCCGGGGCCCGCATGACTTACAGCCGGGTCTTGAACATCGAACCGAACAACCGTCGTGCCCAGGATTCCCTGCGCCAGCTGGACTACCTGCGCAGCATGGATGAGAAACTCGAACTGGCCCGTAGCGACCTGCGTCGCGGTGACATCTACGGTGCCGACCGCCAGGTCAAACAGATTCTCGAACTGGACCCGAAGAACGACGGCGCCCTGGAACTGCAAGACAGCATTCGCCTGGTGCAGAGCCGCAACGTGGTGCAGTACCCGCAACTGCGTACGCGCCTTGACCGGCCGGTGACCCTGGAGTTTCGCGATGCCAACCTCAAGACCATTTTCGAGGTGCTGTCCCAGGTCGCCGGCCTGAACTTCATCTTCGACAAGGACCTGCGCCCGGACATGAAAGCCACGATCTTCGTACGTGACGTGCGTATCGAAGACGCCGTGGAACTGCTGCTGCAACAGAACCAGCTGCATCAGAAAGTGGTGAATGAAAACACTGTGCTGATCTACCCGGACTCGCCGCAGAAGATCAAGGATTACCAGGAGCTGGTGATGCGCACCTTCTACCTGACCAGCATCGATGCCAACACGGCGCTGAACATGATCAAGACCATGCTCAAGACCCGTGACGTGTTCGTCGATGAACGTCTCAACACCCTGACCATGCGCGATACCGGTGACGCGGTGCGCATGGCGGAAAAACTCCTGCAATCGCAGGATCAGTCCAATCCGGAAGTGGTGCTGGAAGTGGAAGTGATGGAAGTCGCCCGCCAACGCATCCTCGACCTTGGCCTGCAATGGCCCAACACCTTCGGCGTGGTCAATAGCGACGGGTCGGCGGTGACGCTTCTCGATCAGCTCAAGGGCATCAACTCCGGCCGCATCACAATCTCGCCATCGCCCCAGGCCAAGATCAATGCCCAGGACAAGGACATCAATACCCTGGCCAGCCCCGTGATTCGGGTCAGCAACCGCGAACAGGCGCGCATCCACATCGGTCAGCGCGTGCCGATCATCAGCGCCACCTCGGTGCCTTCGACCCAGGGCCCGGTGATCACCGAAAGCGTGACCTACCTCGACGTCGGTCTGAAGCTCGAAGTGCAGCCCATCGTGCACCTGAACAACGAAGTGGCGATCAAGATCGCGCTGGAAGTCAGTAACGCCACGCCGCTGACGCCGACCGCTCAGGGCACCATTCCGGTCCAGGTCGATACCCGCAACGCCCAGACCACCTTGCGTCTGCATGACGGCGAAACCCAGATTCTCGCAGGGCTCGTGCGCGACGACCACGGCGCTACCGGCAACAAGATTCCCGGCCTTGGCGACATTCCCGGCCTGGGTCGCCTGTTCGGCAGCAACAGGGACGACGTCATCAAATCCGAACTGGTGCTGTCGATCACCCCTCGGATCGTGCGCAACCTGCCGTACCAGAGCCCGTCGGACATGGAATTCCAGACCGGTACCGAAACCAGCATGCACATCCAGGCACCGGACCGTTCGATGAACACGGCGGTTCAGACCAACCCCATGAACGCCCCGATCGCCACCACCGTTACCGTTGGGAAGCCTTGATCATGAACGTCTCGCAACGCGGTTTTACCCTGGTCGAAGTCGTGGTGACGCTCGCCCTGGTCGGCCTGCTGGCCGGCATGGCCGCACCGCTGACCGAGACCGTGGTGCGCCGGGGCAAAGAGCAGGACCTGCGGACTGCGCTGTACCAGATCCGCGATGCCATCGACGCTTACAAACAGGCCTTCGACGCGGGCTACATCGAGAAGTCGCTCGACAGCAGCGGCTACCCGCCGAACCTGCAAGTGCTGGTGGAGGGGGTGCGTGACGTGCGCAGCCCCAAGGGCGCCAAGTTCTACTTCCTGCGACGCATCCCCCATGACCCGCTGGCAACCGTCAAGCGTGACGACGAAGGCGGCTGGGGCCTGCGTTCCTATGACAGTTCGGCTGAGAACCCGCGCGAGGGCCAGGACGTCTTTGACGTTTACTCCAAGGCCCGGGGCAAGGGTCTCAACGGTATCGCCTACCGAGAGTGGTGAGCCTATGCGTCGGCACAAGGGTTTTACCCTGATTGAACTGATGGTGGTCATGGCGATCATCGCGACCCTGATGACAATCGCCTTGCCACGCTACTTCAGCAGCCTGGAGTCTTCCAGGGAGACCACCTTGCACCAGAGCCTGTCGTCCATGCGCGAGGCACTGGATCACTATTACGGGGACACCGGGCGTTATCCCGATTCCATCGAACAACTGGTCGAACTGCGCTACTTGCGTAACCAGCCGCTGGACCCGATTTCCGAGCGCAAGGATACCTGGATCATAGTCGCGCCACCGGATGGCGTGGCGGGCGGGGTGGCCGATATCAAGAGTGGGGCCGGCGGGAGGGCGCGTGATGGCAGCCTGTATTCCGAGTGGTAAACCTTCCAGCCAGGACGGCTTTACCTACCTGGGTGTGCTGTTTCTGATCGTCGTGATAGGCATGGGCTTGGCCAGTGCCGGCGAGTTGTGGGCCACCGCTTCGCGCCGCGATCGCGAAAACCAGTTGCTCTGGGTCGGTACGCAATATGCCCAGGCGTTGCGCAGCTATTACCACAGTTCGCCCGGTATGGCCCAGTACCCGAAAGAACTCAAGGACCTGTTGCAGGACGAGCGTTTCCCGACGGCCAGGCACCATCTGCGGCAGTTGTACCCGGAGCCGATGACGGGGGGCGAGTGGGAGCTGATGCGCGATTTCGATGGGCGGATCAGCGGTGTGTACTGCCCGTCCGAGCAGAAGCCGCTCAAGCAAGATAACTTTCCCAGCCAGTGGGCGGACTTCAAGGGCATGGCCAGCTATAAGGACTGGCAGTTCGTGGCCGAGAAAGTCTCCCTCGAAGATACCGGCGGGCCGCCGAAAGACCCGTCCACCGCGCCCCAGGCATTGCAGCCTTGAACCTTGGGAGTGAGTTTGCTTTCGAAGGCGGCCTGCCAGTCGACCGAAATCTTGCAGATGCACTCGATACCTGTGGGAGCGAGCTTGCTCGCGATGACGGCCTGTCAGCCGACCAATCTCTTGCAGGCATACCCGGATCAACTGTAGGAGCGAGCCTGCTCGCGATAGCGGCCTGCCAGCCGACCGAAATCTTGCAGATGCACTCGATACCTGTGCGGGCTTGCTCGCGATGACGGCCTGTCAGCCGACCAATCTCTTGCAGGCATACCCGGATCAACTGTAGGAGCGAGCCTGCTCGCGATAGCGGCCTGCCAGCCGACCGAAATCTTGCAGATGCACTCGATACCTGTGCGGGCTTGCCCGCGATGACGGCCTGCCAGCCGACCAATCTCTTGCAGGCATACCCGGATCAACTGTAGGAGCGAGCCTGCTCGCGATAGCGGCCTGCCAGCCGACCGAAATCTTGCAGATGCACTCGATACCTGTGGGAGCGGGCTTGCCCGCGATGACGGCCTGCCAGCCGACCAATCTCTTGCAGGCATACCCGGATCAACTGTAGGAGCGAGCCTGCTCGCGATAGCGGCCTGCCAGCCGACCGAAATCTTGCAGATGCACTCGATACCTGTGGGAGCGGGCTTGCCCGCGATGACGGCCTGTCAGCCGACCAATCTCTTGCAGGCATACCCGGATCAACTGTAGGAGCGAGCCTGCTCGCGATAGCGGCCTGCCAGCCGACCGAAATCTTGCAGATGCACTCGATACCTGTGGGAGCGGGCTTGCCCGCGATGACGGCCTGTCAGCCGACCAATCTCTTGCAGGCATACCTGGATCAACTGTAGGAGCGAGCCTGCTCGCGATAGCGGCCTGCCAGTCGACCGAAATCTTGCAGATGCACTCGATACCTGTGGGAGCGGGCTTGCCCGCGATGGTGGCCTTCCGGTCGATAAGATACATCACAGACGAACGCACCCAGCAAACAGGCCGGCCGGTAGGCCGCCTCGGACGCTGTTGCGGTGTACGCTCCCTCGTGAGGCCGAGCGCAGGTTCTGCGCAGTGGGCAACCCGGCATGGATGCCGGGTTAGCCGCCGCCGGCCATGGATGGCCGATGGCGGCGGGCCCACGGAGCAGGACCGGAGCGAGGGCATGCCGAGCCACGGCGAGGCACCGAATGTCAGGGGCAGAGCGCTTTGGTTACTTTCGCGCTTTTCGAAAGTGACCCGCCGTAAGGGCGGAACCAATAGCGGCCGTTACCGCAGAAATGGATATGTACACCCTCAAAAATCCATATCGCCTGCCAAGCAGTCATCGCGAGCAAGCTCCCACAGGGATCTTCAGTGGCCACAAGTCCCGAGTAAAACCGGGAACCCAATGTGTGAGCGCTTGCTCACGATAGCCATGGCTCAGTCTTACGCCACCACCCGATAACACGGCACATACGCCGCGCCACCCGGCAGTTTCATGCGGTGCTGGGCGACGAAGGCTTTGAGCAGCAGGTCCAGCGGTTGCATGATCGCCGCGTCGCCACGGATCTGGTACGGCCCGTGTTCTTCGATCAGGCGGATGCCCTTGTCCTTGACGTTGCCGGCGACGATGCCGGAGAACGCGCGGCGCAGGTTGGCCGCCAGTTCGTGGGCGGGCAGGTCGAGGCTCAGCTTCAGGTTGGCCATGTTTTCGTGGGTCGGGTCGAACGGGCGCTGGAAGCCTTCATCGATTTTCAGCAGCCAGTTGAAGTGAAACGCATCGTTGCGCTCGCGGCGGAACTGTTTGACCGCTTTGAGGCCCTGGGTCATCTGCCGTGCCACTTCGGCCGGGTCATCGATGATGATCTGGTAGTGCTGCCTGGCGGCGTCGCCCAGGGTTGCACCGACGAATGCGTCCAGTTGTTCCAGGTACGGCGCGGCATGTTTCGGCCCGGTGAGGATGACCGGCAAGGGCAGGCCTTTATTGCCCGGGTGCATCAGGATGCCCAGCAGGTACAGGAACTCTTCGGCCGTACCGGCGCCGCCCGGGAAGATGATGATGCCGTGGCCGACGCGGACGAAGGCTTCCAGGCGTTTTTCGATGTCCGGCAGGATCACCAGTTCATTGACGATCGGGTTCGGCGCTTCGGCGGCGATGATCCCGGGTTCGGTCAGGCCCAGGTAGCGACCGCCGTGGATGCGTTGCTTGGCGTGGGCGATGGTCGCGCCTTTCATCGGGCCTTTCATCACGCCGGGGCCGCAACCGGTGCAGATGTCCAGGCTGCGCAGGCCCAGTTCGTGGCCGACTTTCTTGGTGTATTTGTATTCTTCGGTGTTGATCGAGTGTCCGCCCCAGCACACCACGATCTTCGGCTCGACGCCGGGGCGCAGGGTGCGGGCATTGCGCAGCAGGTGGAAGACGTAATCGCTGATGCCCTGGGAGCTGCTCAAATCGATGCGTTGGCTGTCGAGTTCGTTTTCGGTGTAGACGATGTCGCGCAGGGCGCTGAACAGCATTTCCCGGGTGCTGGCGATCATTTCGCCGTCGACGAAGGCGTCGGCCGGGGCGTTCAGCAGTTCCAGGCGCACGCCTCGGTCCTGCTGGTGAATGCGGATTTCAAAATCCTTGTAGGCTTCAAGGATGGTCTTGGCGTTGTCGACATGGGCGCCGGTGTTGAGGATGGCCAGGGCGCATTGGCGGAAGATGTTGTAGGTGCTGCCGGAACCGGCTTCGCTCAATTGCTGGACTTCCCGTTGCGAGAGCGTTTCCAGGCTGCCTTTGGGACTGACGGAGGCGTCGATAACTTGGCGTTGGGTCATTCAATGATCCTTAAAACGATGTCATTCACACAGCAACTACGAATGGCATCCGAATAATGTGTATTCATGAAAGAAGATGGCACGAACTGCGCGGTCTTGCCATGTCCCCGGCTTGACGATGAAAAGATGAAATGGAGCCCCAGCATAGCTAAATCCCGCGCAGAGGCGATAATGGCTCGCTGTCTTTTTGTCCCGGACCCAAGGAAACCCGACGCAATGTTCGAAATCCAGCCGATGAACGCCGACACCTACCGGCAACAGACACGGCGCAGCACGGTCATCATTGCCCTGATCTTTCTGGCGCTGGCGATGGCTTTCTCAACGGCCGCGGTGGCGCTGTTCGGCGAGCCTTTGGGCGACAACCTGCGTTTCAACGTCGGTGGTGTGTTCGTTGCGGTACTGGTGATGGCGGTGCTGATGCGCAAGGTATTCTGGCAACAGGAATGGATGAAGCCCGCGGTCTACAGTTGGCAACTCAAGCGCAGCCTGATGAGCGTCACCAATGTCATGCATCATGTAACGGCGGCCGAAGCAAAGGGCGATCCGGTTGCGATGAAGCTGTTGCGTTTCTACCATTTGGGGTTGAACCAGATGCATCAGCTCGACGGCAACTCCAGCGACCACGGCCAATTGATCCGCGAAATGGACCGGCACGAGGAGCGAATGCAAGCGCTGGGCATCGATATCGAACAGACGCGGCTGGATCCTGCATGGCTGGAGGCGGTAAAGCAGGTCAGGGGCTAACATCATTGCGAGCCTGGATCAGGCATTGTGAGCAAAAGCGGCGATCAGGAAAGTTCGCCCTGTCACCAACAATCAGGGAGCACCATGGGACAACCGTCGATCCACGATCATATTGAAATGCTCCGGCCAGCCGTGCCCCGGCTCAAGGTCCGCTCGGCGGTGATCCTGCTGGTGGCGGTGTGCCTGTCGATGGTGGTCATCGTGATCTGGGAAGCCTGGAGCTCACGCCAGTACCACCTGCGGGACAAGGAAGTGGCGATGTCCAACCTTGCGCAGACCCTGGCATCGCAAGCGCAGGCCTCGATCAAGCAAGCCGATACGCTGCTGTTCACCCTGGTCGATCGTCTGGAGCACGACGGCGTGGATAAATCCCGGCTGCCGCTTTTGCTCAGCGCCCAGCGCAGTGAGCTGAGCCAGCTCCATGGTGTATTTGTTTTCGACGAAAAAGGGCAGTGGATCGCCAATTCCAATGGCGCCGGCCAGACCGGCGTCAACAATTCCGACCGCGAATACTTCATCTTCCATCGCGATAACCCCAGCCGTGGGCCGCACATTGGGCCGTCGATCAAGAGCCGTTCGAGCGGCGAATGGATCGTGACGGTTTCGCGTCGGGTCAATCATCCCGACGGCAGCTTCGCCGGGGTGGCGCTGGCGTCGATTTACCTCAGTCATTTCCTGCAGCTCTACGACAGCATCGACATGGGCAGTAACGGCGTGATCAACCTGATCGCCGACAATGCCACCGTTGTCATTCGCCGACCCTTCAAGGAGGCGGACATCGGCACCAGCCTCGCCAAGAGCCCGTTGTTCACTCAGTTGTTGCCCAAAGGCGACGCGGGTACGGCCACGATCAGGTCGATCATCGACGGTGTCGAGCGGGTGATAGGGTATCGCCGGGTCGAGGGTTATCCGCTGATCGTTTTTACCGCGTTGAACAAGGATGAAGTGCTCGACAGCTGGCGCAAGGAGACACTGCTCAGCACCGGCATCGTCATGCTGTTGCTGGGTTTTCTCGGGGTACTGGGGTTTCGGCTTATCAAGCTGATGAAGCAGCAGAACCTGGTGCAGGTCGAGTTGCTGGACACCCAGGACAAGCTCCTGGAGGTCAATCGCAACCTCGAAGGCCTGGCCCTCAAGGACGCGCTGACGGGGCTGGCCAACCGGCGTCAGCTCGACGCTTTCATCGATGCCGAAATGGGCCGAGCCCGACGCAGCCAGTCCGAGTTGGCGCTGCTGATGATTGATGTCGATCATTTCAAACCCTTTAACGACCGCTACGGCCACCTGGCCGGTGATGAGTGTCTGCGCAAGGTCAGTGCGATCATCACCGACAACATCAAGCGCCCCGGTGACCTGGCCGCCCGCTATGGTGGCGAAGAGTTTGCCGTGGTGCTGCCCGGCACCGACTACGTGGGGGCATTTCTGGTGGCGGAGAAAATCCGCCGCGCGGTACTGCAGGCCGACATTGCCCACAGTGACAGCCCGGAAGGCACCGTGACCGTCAGCGTCGGTGTGTGTGCCAGCACCGCCGCTTCCCAGATCCGCCCCGACGACCTGATTGGTGCGGCAGACAAGGCGCTGTACGTGGCCAAGGCCAGTGGGCGGAACATGAGCGTGATTGCCAACTGAGGGGCCGGAGTCAGACAAACCGGTCCGTCAGACTGGTTGAAGATTCAGGTGGCCCATTGCTTGATCAATCGAAGATAGATCAGCGCGTTGATCAGCAACACCACGACGCCCAATCCCAACTGAATGCCGGGCGTCAGGCCCGCCGGGTAAATTACCGGCCAAATGTAATGCTCGATGAATCCACCGCCATAGCCGGTTTGCCCGGCTCCATGGCGCATGCGGTTCTCCCAGTCGGTCAGCGGGCAGGGCAGGTGGAACAACTCCACTGCCACACCCCAGACGGCGGCCGGCGGATGCCACCAGATCAGGTGGCGCCATTTGAGCACCAGCAACCCGCCGAACAACACGAACACAATGAACAGCAAGTGGAACAGCATCAGCCCATCGGCGGCGATTCGGTACAGCATGTCGGTGCCCCTGAAGGCTGAACGAATCGCTCCATGGTACTCGGGCCGCAGGCAGGCGCTCTATCGATTGTCGCGGCCCAATGCACCGAGCACGTCTTTCAAATGCTCGGTCATCGATTCACTGCTGCGTTGCATGGGCGCGCGCAGCTCGTCACCGATCAAACCTTCCAGGGCCAGCGCGGTTTTCACCGGGGCCGGGTTGGGTTCCAGGAACAGGCTGTCGATCAGCGGCAGCAAACGGAAAAACGTGGCGCGGCCCTCAGCCAGTCGGTTGTCGCGGATCTGCCGGTGCAACTGCACGAACAGTTCGGGATGGACATGCGCCGACGCGGCAATCGCGCCTTTGGCGCCCAGGCACAGGGCATTGAAGATCTGGTTGTCTTCGCCGCACAGCACGTCGACAAGGCCGCTGTTGAGCAAAGCGAGGGTGTTGGAAAAATTACCGCCGCAATCCTTGATGGCGACAATCCGCTCGTGGGCGACGATGTTGAGCAGGGTCGCCTGCTCGAAGGTCACGCCGGTGCGATAAGGGATGTCGTAGAGAATCAGCGGAGCGCTGGAGGCATCGGCGACCGTGCGGAAAAACGCCTCGAGGCCGGCCTGGGAAGGGCGGATGTAATACGGCGCCGGCACCAGCAGGCCAGCCACCGGGCGCTTGAGGATCTCGCTCTGGAACTGCAACAACTCGGTCAGGTTGTTGCCGGCCAGGCCCATGACCACCTGTTGCGCCGGCACTAGCTCCAGCACGGTATCGAGCACCGCCAGTTGCTCATGTTTGCCCATCGCCGCCGGTTCGCCGGTGGTACCGCAAACGATGAGGCCGTCGACACCTTTTTCCAGCAGATGGCTGACCAGCCGGCGCAAACCGACGAAATCGATGGCGCCGTTGTGGAAGGGTGTGACCAGTGGAACCCAGATACCTTGAAACGCTGACATGCACTTTCTCCTGATGGTTGACCGATTTCGTCACCGTCAGGGGCATGGAAGGAGAGTAAGCAAGGGGAGGGTGGTCCGTCGCGCTCAATGTCCTGTCAGCTCATCTGACGGGACAGCGCGCCCCGGTCACATGAGCGACTGTTTCTTCGATTTGAGGGCGTGCGCAACGCAACCTTGCGCCTTGGCAATCAAGCCAATGACGGAAGAGTCGAGATTGAAAGTTGCGGACATACTTGCTTATACCCTGAGTGAGGCGCCCAGTTTTAAAAGCCGGAGCGCCGTTTGTCAATCACGAAAATCAGCGAACTCGGCGCGCATCCGGCCATTGTGCTTGGCCTGGTAGAGCAGATGATCGACCTGTTCGACGAATTCCAGGGCCGTGGCATGCATCGATGCCAGGGTGGTGCCGACGCCGAGGCTGATACTCAGCAGCCTCGACACGTTCGAGAATTCATGGGGAATCTGCTGCTGGCGAATCAGGTGCAGGCATTTGTGCGCCACCAGCCGCGCGGACTCGGCATCGGTTTCCGGCAGCAACCAGACAAACTCTTCACCGCCGATCCGCGCGATGAAATCCCGTGGCCGATTCGCCGCCAGGGACAAGGTTTGCGCGACGCGGCGCAGGCATTCGTCACCCTTGATATGGCCGTAATGGTCGTTGTACTGCTTGAAGTAATCGATATCCAGCACCATCACCGACAACGGCAAGGCGGTGCGCTGGGCATTGTTCCACTCCCGTTCCAGCACGGTGTCGAACATGCGCCGGTTGGCGATGCCGGTCAGGCCGTCCTGGAAGGAATACTCTTCAAGCTGTTTTTGCAGGCGGATCAGGTGCTCTTCGGTTTTCTTGCGCTCGCTGATATCGAACATGAAACCCACCAGCGCCTCGACTTCGCCGTCCTTGCGCACCACATGCACCACATCGCGGATCCAGACGTACTCTCCGCTTTCGGTGAGTGCGCGATAGTCGGCCTCGTGATCGATACCGGCGCGCGATTGCGAGACGCAGAAGTCCATCACGTAGTCGCGGTCATCCGGGTGCATGCGCTCGATCCAGTCGTTGACCGACGCCCAACTGTCCTGCTTCCAGCCCAGCAGTTCTTCGATCTGTGGTCCGATGTAGCTGAACGTCATGGTTTTCCAATCGATGCGCCAGGGAATCGCCCGGGTCGACTCAAGCAGGGTTTTATAAACGTCGCTGTCGGTTTCCACTGAACTCATGAAGGGCCTGCCTCGATGAAAATGCAGCGCCATCATGTTGTTAGCACTTTGGCGAATCAAGCGGGCAGCCGATGAATGGTACGCCGCGTATCAGTGAGCAAGATTGTTCAAGCCTTCGGCCGCGACTGCTGGCACAGTCTGGGGTCTTTCCCTGTCTGTAGAACGTCATGCCCAATTCAATCATGCCGCGCAGTGCCTTTTTGCGCGGTGCAGCGGCGATCATGCCGTTGTCCCTGGCCACCGCGCCCTGGGGCTTGCTGGCCGGTTCCATGGCCATCGAAGCCAACCTCACGCCCCTGCAAGGCCAGGGCCTGTCGAGCATTGTGTTTGCCGGCGCGGCGCAACTGGTGGCCATCGGCATGCTCAAGGGCGGTGCCGGGATTTTTTCGATCCTGCTGACCACGCTGCTGCTGACCTCCCAGCATTTGCTCTACGGGATGAGCATGCGCTCGGTGATTTCGCCCTTGCCGGGACGCTGGCGCGCGGGCCTGGGGTTCTTGCTCACCGATGAGCTGTTCGCCTTGACCTGCCAGCACGACAAACAGCAATTCAACCGCTGGTACGCCCTGGGCGTGGGCCTGACGTTCTACATCGCCTGGAACCTGTTCACCCTGGCGGGCATTGTGCTGGGCAGCAGTATTCCCGGCCTTGAGCACCTGGGCCTGGATTTCTCCATCGCGGCGACCTTCATTGCCCTGATCACCCCGGTGGTGCGCAACCTGCCGACCGTGGTGTGCGTGGCGGTGTCGCTGTTCTGCTCGGTGTTGTTCAGCTACTGGCAATGGGGTTCGGCGCTGGTGCTGTCGGGGCTGGCGGGCATGACCGCCGGTTTTGTCTGCAATAAATTCTACGGTGGCCGCACATGATGGTCTGGGCAGTGATTATCGGAATGGGCGTGTTGGTGTTCCTCAATCGCTATGTTTTCCTGGAACCGCGACTGCCGCTACGCTTGAGCAGCAACGCCCGGCAGTTCCTGGGGTTTGCCGTACCGGGCATGTTGACCGCCATCTGCGGGCCGATTGTGTTCATGCCGGAAAAACAGCTGAATCTGCACTGGGACAATCCCTACCTGATCAGCTCGCTGGTGGCGGTCGCTCTGGTGCTCTACACGCGCAATACGTTGCTCAGCATGCTGTTGAGCATGGGCTTCTTCTTTTTGTTGCGCTGGTGGCTTTGAGCGGGGCAGGGGAACTGATCTAAGCTTAAGTTGATGACCGATCCCTTCAGGAAGAGAGGTGAACATGGCCAATGAACCCAAGCAACCGGACCTGGAAGACGACGAGGACGAACCCACGGAGGAAGAGATTGACGAGCAGAAACGTTCGGTACCGGACTGGAAACATCCTGACGACGGTAAGGAACTGTCAGAGCCTGACCGCAAGTTCTGAGTCGTACGGGAATACAACAGAGCCCCGCCATTGCGCGTAATGCTGTTCAGTTAAGCGAATGAGATCCTCTGTAGGAGCGAGCTTGCTCGCGATGGTCGTTAACGATAACGCGTGTTTACTGGCTAAACGCGGCGCTCCTGAGTCCATCGCGAGCAAGCTCGCTCCTACAAAAAAGAATCAGCATTGCGCCATTGCGCGGGGCTTTGTCGTGATTGACAGGTTCATGGAACTTCCTTGATCAGCGCGGCGCCCTGGTTCCTGACATTACCAACGGCCCTGTCGACCTTGTACCACTCGAATACATCACTGACCTCGCCCTGGGATAGCGCCATTTCCTCGGCCCGCTCCTTGGGCGTGGCCGGGTCCAGCCATTCCCGCGCCAGTTCGGGCGAAAACACCACCGGCCGGCGGTCATGCACGTCAAGCAGGCCGCCTGCGCTGTCGGCCGTCAGGATGACGAAACCGTCGTGCTCCCTGTGAGGCGCTCCGCCGATGGGGTACTGGCCGATGGCCGCGCAGTAAATAGGTGCCCGGTTCCGTCGCCGGATCAACCACGGTTGTTTGTTGGCCTCACCGGTGTCGACCCATTCGAACCAGTTATCAATCGGGCAGATCGCGCGATGGGGCCAGATCGCCCGGAAGTACGGGCCGTGGGCGACTTTCTCGACCCGGGCATTGACCGGCTCCGTGCGATCCGTCGCCCAGTGCGGTCGCCAACCCCAGCGCACGGCGTCGGCGTGCAGCCGCTCGTTTTCCAGGTGCAGCAGGGCGAGTTGCGTGGTGGGGGCGGCGTTATAGTGCCCCAGGGGTTCGTTGCCGACGTGATTGATCAGCGCGTCGGGGATGCTCAGCACCGCTACGAAGTCGTGGATTCCACGGTATTGCGACAGTCGTCCGCACATGGCCTGACACTCTGGTTGAGCATTTTTTTCAGTTTAGTTGGTGGCGACGAAACGGGCCTGGCAAGCACCGGAACCAAACCCTGTGTACTCTATCCAACCGACCGTGATGGTCTGGCCCAAGGCAAAAGATGAAACCATTGTTCAAGTGTTTGACGGTGTGCGCCCTGGCAGTGGGGCTGCTGGGTTGTATCGCCGCACCGATTGAAATGACTCCGCGGACCGAGCAGCGTTTGCAGGCACAACCCCCCATCCGCTTTCTGCTGACGTTCGATGACGGTCCCAGTGCATCGAGCTGGTGGAATCCGACCGTGACGGTACTGGAGAGCCTGGCGCAAAACCCGCTGCAACCGGACATCAAGGCCGTGTTCTTCGTGCAAACCCGCGCTCCGCGAGCCGGAGGCAGCGAGTTGGGCCGGGACATCATGCGCCGTGAACATGCCGAAGGTCATGTCCTGGGCTTTCACACGGCGACACCCTGGCACACCAATCATCGCTCCCTCGACCCGCCAGTGTTGGAGCAGGCCCTCACCGATGGCAGCACCGACATCGCCGCGATTACCGGCGCCCCGCCAACCCTGTTGCGCCCGCCATTCTGGAACTACGACAAACGCACCTTCGCCGCTTATCGGCAGCATGGCCTGCACGTGTTGCTCACCGACTTGAGCGCCAATGACGGCAAGATCTGGGGCTTCAACGCCAGCCCCCGGCGCCGGTCGCACATGCTGCGTTCGATGTCCGAAGTTCGCGAACGCATTGCCCGTGGTGAATTGCCGGTGGTCGATGGCGTGATTCCGGTGGTGGTGACCTTCCACGACCTCAACCGCTATACCGCCCGGCATACCCGTGAGTACCTGCAGATTTTGCTCGACAGTGCCCGACAGACCGGGGTGAAAACCGCCGACAAGCCGTTTTACGACGATCAGGCTGCGCTACAGCGGGCGGCCATGGCGCGAACCGTGCGCGACGATTCGCAGCCGGTCGAATTACCGGGGTTCTGGAACTGGATCTGGGGTGGTAATTCCCACTGAATGGCCGGAAATGCGAGGGGTATAACAAAATTGACGGCAATTTACTGGCGCAAAATCGGCAAAGTGTAACTATGCTGAAACGGATCCAATCCAGCTAACTGTCGCCCGAGGGACCGGCCATGCTTCCGATTTCAGTGCTTTGCAACATCGTGGAGTCCGGTTTTGAGCCGCTGTCGTGCGAGTGCACGGAGAATCTCGGACTGCTGCGCATCGAAGTCTGCGACCCCGTCACCAAGCGAGTGGAGCTGTTGATCAGCGGTGTTTCGACGGCGGAGCTGACCAGCGTGCGCGCCATCTCTGACTTTGTCGGCGAGTTGCGTACCGAGATGAAGGCAGGGCGCCGGGCGTTTGCCGGCTGATCGTCGTCTTACGCTGCCGGCGGCAACAGCTCATCAATCATCCGCAAACAATGGTTCAACCCCGGCGACACATCGCCCACCCGTCGGCTGAGAATGATCGGCGAGGTGGCGTTGTCTTCCAGCAGCGGGGTGAAGCCGATGTCGTCGCGGTGCAGCAACTGCACCGAGGCCGGTACCAGCGTGATCCCGATGCCTGCCCCCACCAGCCCGATCGCCGTTTGCAGTTCGTTGGTCCATTGCGCGACGTGGATGCTCACGCCGTAAGACTCGAACAGGGCAATCACATGGTCGGCGTAACTCGGCCGTGGATTGCCGGGGTATAGCACAAAGGGTTCCCCGGCCAGATCCCGCAGGCTGATGGGACCTGCGAGCAACGGATGCCCGGCGGGCAGGGCGGCGACCAGGCGGTCTTCGGTGAGCACGGTCTGGATGATGGCCGGGTCGTCGATACGGATTCGGCCGAAACCGATGTCGATGCGCCCGGCCTTGAGCGCCTGCACCTGTTGCAGGGTGGTCATTTCCGAAAGCCCCAGCTCCAGCTCCAACGGCTCGCCACTGCGTAACCGCCGGATCAGTTCCGGCAGCACACCATACAAGGTTGAAGGCGCAAAGCCGATACCCAGCCAGGTTTTCTCACCCAACCCGATACGCCGGGTGTTGTCGCAGACCTTGTTCAGTTGTTCGAGCAGGGCGGTGGAGTGCTCATGGAAAAATCGCCCGGCGTCAGTCAACTTCAGCGGTCGCCCGCGTTCGAGCAGCATCACCCCCAGTTCGTCCTCCAGTTGCTGGATCTGCCGGCTCAAGGGCGGCTGGGCGATGTGCAGCAGCTCGGCGGCGCGGGTGAAGTTGAGGGTTTGAGCCAATACCTGGAAATAACGCAGGTGACGCAGTTCCATGGAGCCTCCAGACGCGGATCGGTTGCATACCTTTAAGGTATCAAGTCAGACCAATTCTATATTGGCTTCAGGAAAAAAGCCGTACGAGAATCGATTCCAGAACTTCAAGAACCTGACGGGTATCGAAATGCTTGCAACAGCCATTGAGTCGATCGAGACGATCATCGTCGATCTGCCGACCATCCGCCCGCACAAGCTGGCGATGCACACCATGCAGAACCAGACCCTGGTGATCATCCGCGTGCGTTGCGCCGACGGCATCGAAGGCATCGGCGAATCCACCACCATCGGTGGCCTGGCCTACGGCAACGAAAGCCCGGACAGCATCAAGACCAACATCGACACGCACTTCGCACCACTGTTGATCGGCCAGGACAGCAACAACGTCAACGCTGCCATGTTGCGCCTGGAACGCAGCATTCGCGGCAACACCTTCGCCAAATCCGGTATCGAAACCGCACTGCTCGATGCCTTGGGCAAACGCCTTGGCCTGCCGGTCAGCGAATTGCTCGGCGGTCGTGTTCGCGATGCGCTGCCGGTGGCCTGGACCCTGGCCAGCGGCGACACCGAGAAGGACATCGCCGAAGCGGAAAAAATGCTCGACCTGCGCCGTCACCGCATCTTCAAACTGAAGATCGGCGCCGGGGAGGTCAACCGCGACCTGGCCCACGTGATTGCGATCAAAAAAGCCCTGGGTGACCGCGCCAGCGTTCGGGTCGACGTCAATCAGGCCTGGGACGAAGCGGTGGCACTACGCGCCTGCCGGATTCTCGGCACCAATGGCATCGACCTGATCGAACAGCCGATCTCGCGCAACAACCGCGCCGGCATGGCCCGCCTCAACGCCATGAGCCCGGCGCCGATCATGGCCGACGAATCCATCGAATGCGTGGAAGATGCGTTCAACCTGGCCCGCGAAGGCGCGGCTTCGGTGTTCGCCCTGAAGATCGCCAAGAACGGCGGCCCACGCGCTGTATTGCGCACCGCCTCCATCGCTGAAGCGGCCGGCATCGCCCTGTACGGCGGCACCATGCTTGAAGGTGGCCTGGGCACCATGGCTTCGGCCCATGCCTTCGTCACCCTGAACAAACTGGCGTGGGACACCGAGCTGTTCGGCCCGCTATTGCTGACCGAAGACATTCTCAGCGAACCGCTGGTGTATCGCGATTTTGAACTGCACGTGCCGAAAACACCGGGCTTGGGCCTGAGCCTGGATGAAGAGCGCCTGGCGTTCTTCCGCCGCGACAAGACCATTCATCAAGCCTGAGGAGAGCATTATGCTGTTCCACGTAAAAATGACCGTGAACCTGCCGGTCGACATGAATCCCGAAGCGGCGGCCAAATTGAAGGCTGACGAGAAGGCCCTGGCGCTGCGCCTGCAAGATCAAGGCAAGTGGCGCCACCTGTGGCGCATCGCCGGGCACTACGCCAACTACAGCGTGTTCGATGTCGACAGCGTTCAGGAACTGCACGACCTGTTGATGCAATTGCCACTGTTTCCGTACATGGCCATCGAGATCGACGCGATGTGCCGGCATCCTTCTTCCATCCGTGACGACGACCGCTGAGCCCAGCCTGTTCAGCGCGCTACGCTAATAATTACAAGATGAGGAACCCTTCAAAATGAACGTCAAGATTTCCCACACTGCCGAAGTCCAGAAATTTCTCGAAGAGGCCAGCGGCCTGCTCAACGACGCTGGCGACCCACGGACCAAGGCGCTGGTGTACCGCATCCTGCGTGATTCGGTGAACATCATCGAAGACCTGGCCGTGACCCCGGAAGAGTTCTGGAAAGCCGTCAACTACCTCAACGTGCTGGGCGCTCGCCAGGAAGCCGGGCTGGTGGTGGCCGGTCTCGGTCTGGAGCATTACCTCGACCTGCTGATGGACGCCGAAGACGAGCAGGCCGGCAAGTCCGGCGGCACCCCGCGCACCATCGAAGGCCCGCTGTACGTGGCGGGTGCGCCGCTGTCGGAAGGCGAAGCGCGTCTGGACGATGGCGTCGATCCGGGTGTGACTCTGTTCATGCAAGGCCGTGTGTTCAACACCGCTGGCGAGCCCCTGGCCGGCGCTGTGGTGGACGTCTGGCACGCCAACACCGGCGGCACTTACTCGTACTTCGATACCACGCAGTCGGAATTCAACCTGCGTCGCCGCATCGTTACCGACGCCGAAGGCCGCTACCGTTTCCGTAGCATTGTGCCCTCGGGCTACGGCTGCCCACCGGACGGTCCGACCCAGCAACTGCTTGATCAACTGGGGCGTCATGGCCAGCGCCCGGCGCACGTGCACTTCTTCATTTCCGCGCCGGATCATCGCCACCTGACCACCCAGATCAACCTCGATGGCGAAAAGTACCTGCACGACGATTTCGCCTACGCCACCCGTGACGAGCTGATCGCCAAAATCACCTTCAGCGACGATCAACAGCGCGCGGCGGCCCATGGTGTCAGCGGTCGTTTTGCCGAAATCGAGTTCGATTTCACCCTGCAGTCGTCGGCCCAGCCGCAAGAGCAACAGCGCCACGAGCGGGTCCGCGCACTCGAGGACTGATCACCGCCCCCTGTAGGAGCGAGCCTGCTCGCGATGGACGTCAACGATGACGCTGGGTACCTGATGCCCCGTGGCGTCCTTGAGTCCATCGCGAGCAGGCTCGCTCCTACAAGGGTTTCGGATCTAGAATGAAACGACGCAACCTATAACAACAACGAGAGTGACCTGATGATGCCAGCGCAACTGTTGAGTCAGCGCAGCAGAGTGTTCGACCATGCCGACCCTTACGCGGTGTCGGGCTACGTCAATCAGCACGTCGGTAACCACTGCATTCTCATGCCCCGTGCCGGCAGCCCGCTGGCCAGTCTCGATCATCGCAAGTTCGCCAGCCTCGACCTGTGCCGCATCAGCTACGGTGCCAGTGTGCGCGTGACGTCCGGTGCGCTGGACAGCATCTATCACCTGCAAGTGCTGCTGCGCGGCAATTGCCTGTGGCGCGGCCACGGCCAGGAACATTACTTCGCTCCCGGCGAATTGCTGCTAATCAACCCCGACGATCCGGTGGACCTGACGTACTCCGCCGATTGCGAAAAATTCATCCTCAAAGTCCCGACCCGCTTGTTTGAATCGGTCTGCGATGAGCAGCGCTGGCGCTATCCGGGGCAGGGCGTGCGGTTCCTCGAAAACCGTTATCAGCTCAATGAACTGGAAGGTTTCGTCAACCTGCTGGCGATGATCTGCCAGGAAGCCGAATCCACCGAGCAGATCCCCAGGGTGCAGGAGCATTACACGCAGATTATCGTCAGCAAGATGCTCAGCCTGATGAAAACCAACGTCTGCCGCCTCGAACTGGGCTCGCAGACAGCCACGTTCGAGGCGATTGCCGATTACATCGCCAATAACCTCAAGCAGGACATCGACAGCGAAGCACTGGCGCGCCAGGCGCACATGAGCCTGCGTTCGTTGTACGGACTGTTCGAGCGCAATGCCGGCCTTACGCCGAAAAACTACCTGCGCCAGAAACGCCTGGAACGCATCAACGCCTGCCTCAGCGACCCGACCTGCAACGTGCGCAACGTCACCGAAGTGGCGATGGATTACGGCTTCCTGCACCTGGGGCGGTTCTCCGACAGCTACCGCAAGCAGTTCGGCGAACTGCCGTCCGATACCCTCAAGCGTCGGCACTGAACCTTCAAGTTTGATGTTGTCTGGTCTGGCGCCATCGCGAGCAAGCTCGCTCCCACATTGGATTGCTTCACCCCTGTGGGAGCGAGCCTGCTCGCGAAGAGGTCGGCACATTCAACATTGATGGCGCCTGACACAACGCCAAACCCCTGCACAAAACGGATAAAGGTTTGCACCCCGCGGATATTCCAGCCTGCCCCCCCGTCCTAGCATGACCCCTGCCTGAACAATAACAATGGAGGCGGCGGCCATGACCCTGCGACCCGAATACCTGCATTCCCTGCTTGAAGATGATCCCGAGCAGGGCCTCTATCGCTGCAAACGCGAGATGTTCACCGACCCCCGGTTGTTCGATCTGGAGATGGAACACATCTTCGAGGGCAACTGGCTGTATCTGGCCCACGAAAGCCAGATCCCCAACGTCAACGATTTCTACACCACCACCATGGGGCGCCAGTCGGTCTTCATCGCGCGCAACAAGGACGGTGTACTCAACGCCTTCATCAATGCCTGCAGCCATCGCGGCGCGACCCTGTGCCGGCACAAGTCCGGCAACAAGAGCTCCTACACCTGTCCGTTCCACGGCTGGACTTTCAACAACTCCGGCAAGCTGCTCAAGGTCAAGGACCCGGCCAACGCCGGCTACCCGGCGAGCTTCAACTGCGAAGGCTCCCACGACCTGACCCGTGTTGCGCGTTTCGAGTCCTATCGCGGCTTCCTGTTCGGCAGCCTGAAAGCCGATGTACTGCCACTGGTCGAGCACCTGGGCGAATCGGCGAAGATCATCGACATGATCGTCGACCAGTCGCCTGATGGCCTGGAAGTACTGCGCGGCTCCTCCAGCTACATTTACGAAGGCAACTGGAAGCTCACCGCCGAGAACGGCGCCGACGGCTACCACGTCAGCTCCGTGCACTGGAACTACGCGGCCACCCAGAACCAGCGCAAGCAGCGCGAAGCCGGTGACACCAATCCGACCATGAGCGCCGGCAGCTGGGCCAAGCAGGGCGGTGGTTTCTATTCCTTCGACAAGGGCCACATGCTGCTCTGGACCCGTTGGGCCAACCCCGAGGACCGTCCGCTGTACGAGCGCCGCGACGAACTGGCGCAAGACTTCGGCAAGGCCCGCGCCGACTGGATGATCGAGAACTCGCGCAACCTGTGCCTGTACCCGAACGTGTACCTGATGGACCAGTTCAGCTCGCAGATCCGCATCGCCCGGCCGATTTCGGTCAACCGCACGGAAATCACCATCTACTGCATCGCCCCCAAAGGCGAGAGCGACCATGCCCGTTCCAGCCGGATTCGCCAGTACGAGGATTTCTTCAACGTCAGCGGCATGGCAACGCCCGACGATCTGGAAGAGTTCCGCTCCTGCCAGACCAGCTACCAGGGCAGCGTCACCACCTGGAACGACATGTCCCGTGGTGCCGAGCACTGGATTGAAGGTGCCGACGACGCCGCCAAAGAGATCGACCTGCATCCGCTGCTCAGCGGTGTGCGCACCGAAGATGAGGGCCTGTTCGTGCTGCAGCACAAGTACTGGCAGCAGACCATGCTCAAGGCCCTGGCGGCCGAGCAGTCGAAGCTGATCGCCGTGGAGGACGTGTTATGAGCATTTCCTATGAAGCGGTGCGCGATTTCCTCTATCGCGAAGCGCGCTACCTCGATGACCGCCAGTGGGACGAATGGCTGGAAATGTACGCTCCCGACGCGACGTACTGGATGCCGTCCTGGGACGACAACGACGAGTTGACCGAGGACCCGCAGCGGGAAATCTCGCTGATCTGGTACGGCAACCGCACGGGTCTTGAAGACCGCATCTTCCGCATCAAGACCGAGCGCTCCAGCGCCAGCGTGCCGGACACCCGCACCTCCCACAACATCAGCAACATCGAGCTGCTCGAACAGGCCGACGGACTGTGCAAGGTGCGCTTCAACTGGCACACCCTGAGTTTTCGCTACAAGACCGTCGACAGCTATTTCGGCAGTAGCTTCTACACCCTCGACATGCGCGGTGAAAACCCGTTGATCAAGGCCAAGAAAGTGATCCTGAAGAACGACTACGTTCGCCAGGTCATCGATGTTTACCACTTGTGAGGCGGCCGTCATGACCCATTCCATCGCGTTCAATTTCGAAGACGGCGTCACCCGGTTCATCGACGCCAACGTGGGCGAAACCGTGGCTGATGCCGCGTACCGCCAGGGCATCAACATCCCGCTGGACTGCCGCGACGGCGCTTGCGGCACCTGCAAGTGTTTTGCCGAGGCCGGCACCTACGATCTGGGCGAGGAGTACATCGAAGACGCCCTCAGCCCTGAAGAGGCCGCGCAGGGTTTTGTCCTGACCTGCCAGATGCGCGCCCAGAGCGATTGCGTGGTGCGAGTACCGACGTCCTCCGAGGTCTGCCGCACCCGTCAGGCCAGCTACGACGCGACCATCAGCGCCGTGCGCCAGTTGTCCGACAGCACCATCGCGCTGTCGATCAAGGGCGAAGCCCTGAGCAAGCTGGCGTTCCTGCCGGGGCAGTACGTGAACCTGGGGATTCCCGGCAGCGAGCAGACCCGTGCCTATTCGTTCAGCTCGTTGCAGCGCGACGGTGAGGTCAGTTTCCTGATCCGCAACGTGCCCGGCGGCCTGATGAGCAGCTTCCTGACCGGCATGGCCAAGGCCGGCGACTGCATGAGCCTGGCTGGTCCCTTGGGCAGCTTCTACCTGCGGGACATCCGTCGGCCGCTGTTGCTGCTGGCCGGTGGCACGGGGTTGGCGCCGTTCACCGCGATGCTGGAGAAGATCGCCGAGCAGGGCAGCGATCACCCGCTGCATCTGATCTACGGCGTGACCCACGATTTCGACCTGGTGGAAATCGACCGCCTCGAAACCTTTGCCGCGCGCATCCCTAACTTCACCTTCAGCGCTTGCGTCGCCAGCCCTGAGAGCCAGCACCCGCTCAAGGGTTATGTGACCCAGCACATCGAGCCGAAGCATTTGAACGATGGCGACGTCGACGTCTACCTGTGCGGCCCGCCGCCGATGGTCGAGGCGGTCAGCCAGTTCATTCGCGAACAAGGCATCAAACCTGCGAACTTTTACTTCGAGAAATTCGCCGCCAGCGCGGCTTGAGTCCTGCACCAACTCCCTGATTGGCAAAGATCCAATGTAGGAGCGAGCCTGCTCGCGAAAGCGGTCCGGCAGTCACCCACTGTGTCGACTGGAAGGACCTCTTCGCGAGCAGGCTCGCTCCCACAGTTGAACTGCAACCTTCTTCATGAGGTACACATGAACAAATTTCACGAAAAAGTCGCCCTGATCACCGGCGCTGCCCAAGGTATCGGGCGGCGGGTGGCCGAGCGGATGGCCGCCGAAGGGGCGAAGCTGATCCTGGTGGATCGCTCCGACCTGGTGTTCGAAGTCCAGCAACAGCTGGCGCCAACCACCCAGGTACTGGCCCTGACCGCCGACCTTGAGCAATACGAGGAGTGCAGTCGGGTGATGCAAACCGCGGTCGAGCGCTTCGGACGCCTCGATGTGCTGGTCAATAACGTCGGCGGGACGATCTGGGCCAAGCCGTTCGAACATTATGAAGCGTCACAGATCGAGGCCGAGGTTCGCCGTTCGCTGTTCCCGACCTTGTGGTGTTGCCATGCCGCGTTGCCGTTCATGCTGGAGCAGGGCAGTGGTGCGATCGTCAACGTATCCTCCATCGCCACCCGTAGCCTCAACCGCGTGCCCTACGGTGCGGCCAAGGGGGGGGTCAATGCCTTGACCGCTTGTCTGGCATTCGAAACCGCCGGTCGCGGCGTGCGGGTCAATGCCACGGCGCCTGGCGGCACCGAAGCACCGCCGCGACGCATACCCCGCAACGGTGCCGAGCAGAGTGAGCAGGAAAAGCTCTGGTACCAGCAGATCGTCGACCAGACCCTCGACAGCAGTTTGATGAAACGCTACGGCACCCTGGATGAGCAGGCGGGGGCTATTCTGTTTCTGGCCAGCGACGATGCGTCCTATATCACCGGCATGGTCATGCCCGTGGGCGGTGGCGATCAGGGCTGAGGCGAACGGCGAACAACCCCATCGGCAAACGGAGACATGGTGATGAGTGACAAACCCACGATCGTGCTGGTCCATGGTTTCTGGGGCGGTGCCGCCCACTGGAACAAAGTCATCGTCAAATTGCTCAGCCGGGGTGACACGCACATTCGTGCCGTCGAGTTGCCGCTGACGTCCTTGGCCGAAGATGCCGAGCGCACGCGCAAGATGGTCGCCCAGGTGCCCGGTCCGGTGCTGCTGGTGGGGCATTCCTATGGCGGCGCGGTGATCACCGAAGCGGGTGATTTGCCGAATGTGGTTGGGCTGGTATACATCGCCGCGTTCGCCCCGGACGCCGGTGAAAGCCCCGACAGCATCACGCAGCGGCATTTTCCGGCGGCGGCGGCCAACCTGGCTCCCGACAGCGACGGTTACCTGTGGGTCAAGCCAGAGCTCTATCACGAGAGCTTTTGCCAGGATCTGCCGGCGACCGAAGGGTTGGTCATGGGCATCACCCAGAAAGCGCCGCTGGCGAGCACCTTCGGTGACACCATTGGCACGGTGGCCTGGAAGAAAAAGCCATCGTGGTACCAGATTTCGTCTGACGACCGAATGATCGCGCCGCAAAACCAGGAGTGGATGGCTGCGCGGCTGAACGCCCGGGAGATACTGACCTTGCATGCCAGTCACGCATCATTGGCCTCGATGCCCGCTGAAGTAGCGGCCTTGATCGACAGGGCAGCGACGGCGTTGGCCAAGGGCTAGGGTTCAAGTGCAACCGGAATGGGGAATTTTCATGGCGACGTCTGGTCGGTATTTTGGACAAGGGTGGGTGTAAGGTACGCAAGTCAACCTGATATCACTGCCCAGGAGGAGGTGACTATGAGTGTTCCGATGCTGAACAAAATGCACATGAACGGTTATGACGTACTCTGCGTGAACAATGGCCCCTGGCGGGTGTGCACACGAGGTGACCGGCTGGGATCGTTTGACAGTCGGGAAGAAGCACTGGCATTTGCCGCTTCGCTGCCCGGCTACAAGGCACGTGTCGGCAGGACTGCGGGCAGCCATCAAGCAAAATGAAGCCTGTAGGAGCGAGCTTGCTCGCGATGGTCGCTAACGATAACGCGTGCTTCCTGGCTAAACCCGGCGCGTTTGAGTCCATCGTCGGAACGCCGCCCGGAGCAAGCTCGCTCCTGCAAAGTCCTTAAGGGCGCTAGTAGCCACCGCCTCCGCTGGGGCGGGAGGGTTCCCGGGCCTTTTGTTGTGTGTGGCTCCATTCCGCGCAGGTCATGAAGCTTTTGTGGTCGACCATGCCGCGGTCGTCAAAGCTGACATTGAACGCCTGTTGATGGCCGGACTGACTCAGCTTGTAGTCAAAGCACGTGCCGGGTTCGACAGTCCGGTCGGTGACCGCCAGGGGCTGGCCGCCGATTTGCCGGACTTGCTCCTGGGTCATGCCGGTGTCGACTTTCGCGACCAGCGGCTGGTCCTGGTAGATCGAGTTGGTGCTGCAGCCTGCCAACGCGGTCAGTGCGACGACCAGCGTGAATAGAGGCCTGTTCATGGCAGCGCTCCCGCTATTGAGCCTTGTTGCGGCTAATGACCTTGGCTTTCACTTCCTCGGCGTAGCCGGACAGTTTTTCTTCATCGCCCTGAAACAAAGAACACAATCTTTGAACGGCTTGCGCGTCGGCTTCGCTCCCGAGCAGGCGCAATTGCTGCTCTATTCGCAGAAGCTCCACGGCCGACCAGCGCAAATCTGACGCAAGCCCTTGCAGATCACGCCGAAGTTCCTGTTCCGATTCGTTAAGCCACATGATGACCTCCTGAACTCTGCACACCGAAATTTTAGACCTCTTTACCGCACAGGATGTTGTGTTCGTCTGAATCGGTGGGGTTTCCTTTGGTCGGGAAAACTACAGCGAACGAGGAAATAAGCTGTCCTACTCTAGAGCCGGTTTTTCCTACGGGGGGCGACGTCAAATGACCGCAACCGATGATTTCAGGGCTCGGGCCCACGAGTTGATCGCTGACCTGGAGGCGGCGACCAACGAGATGATGCAACTGGTATCGGCCCGTCAACTCAGCGGGCCGCAATGGGAGCAAGTCACACAACGCCAGCATGAAGCCTACGAAAGATGGATGGATTATCTGAATTCAAGGAACTAACCCTGACAAGCGATATCAATGACACGCCGAATCGTTGGGGATGGCTGTAGGGACGACGGCGAGCTACATTCTCTTTTTTCTAACTTAAGGAAACAGCATGCGGATGTTGATGGGGGGAGTCGTGTTGGCATTGCTGGGCGGGTGTTCGTTGCCGGCGTCGCTGGTACCGGGCGAGCCGAATGTCAGTAAGCACAGCGAGAAGGCGCCAAAAGAGTATGCGGCGTGCGTGTTGCCTGCCTGGCAAAAGGAAGTATCGAATACGACCCAGATTTCGATATCCAACGGATACCGCATCACCGCGCCCAGCGTAATCACGGCCGACGAAGTGGTGGATATCGTGAAGTACAAGGACGGCAGCCGGGTTTCGCTGTATCAGGGGCCGCCCTGGGCCAAGTCCGGCGACCTGCGCAAAATCGTGCGCGACTGTTTGTAAGCGCGAGAGGGTGAAAATCGGTCACCGACCGTTTTTCGACTCCATTGAGAAAAAGCCGGATGCCTGGCGTGCATCCGGTTTTTTTTGTGTAGATCAGTCCGAAAGGTTGGTCGTCGGGATGATTTGCTCACCGGTCTGGACGGCACTTTTGCGTTCTCGGCGCTCGGTCATCCAGCTTTCCACTTTGACGCCGAACTCTGGCGGGGCCTTGCGTCCGAATTTCCTGGCGATGTCGAGGATGGTTTGTTGGGCGAGGGCCTCTTCCATGCGTTTTTGCGCAACCATCATCGCGCCATGGATGGCGCACAGCCCCTCCAATGCCCATTCAGGCGGGGCGCCGTCAAACACTGCGCAACGACCACGGATCTCCCGACAGTCGAAAATCGACTTGCGACCGTCGATGGCGTTGACGATATCCAGCAAGGTGATTTCGTCAGCCGGCCGGGCCAGCTTGAAGCCACCGCGCATGCCTTCAGTGGCGACCACCAGATTGGCCTTGGCCAGCTTGGTGAAGATTTTCGCCAGATAGTCCTGGGGGACGCCTTGCAGATCGGCAAGGTCGCGCACGCTCGCTTCGCGTGAGTCGCCGCCGTTACCCACCAGAAAAAGCAGGCAGTGAATGCCGTATTCGACACCCGCGCTGTAAAGAGACATGCAAATCTCCGACTGAATTAGTCGCAAATTCTAGCAGCAGAAAGCAAGCAAGGCAACGAATCCCTCCTCGCCCAATCTTTTTTTCATGACCGAAAACGCTCCTGTGACTCGCTGAATACAGGGTATTCGGCTCATGGGTCACGGTTTTCGATGGCCGCCCTCGATAAAAACCTGTTGCAGGATTTAACTTGGATCAATACAGTCGTAGTTTCTCGGTCGCAGTGGCAGGCGCTTATCCAGGTACAACCCGGCGTCGGTCCTTGAACCCCTCAACGATTTTCAACACTTGGCTATCCCCCTGGAGTTAAAGATGAAGCAGCACATTCTGGTAATCGGCGCAGGTTTCGGTGGCATGTGGACCGCTTTGAGTGCCACGCGCCTGTTCGACATTCACGGCCACAACGACGTTGAAGTGACCGTGCTGGCTCCCCAGGCCGAGCTGCGTGTGCGCCCACGCTTCTATGAGCCGAACGCCCACCAACTGGCCGCGCCGATTGGCGAGCTGTTCGATGCCGTAGGGGTCAGGTTCATCAAGGGCGCGGCACAGACCATCAACGTCGAACAGAAACGGGTCGGCTATGTCGATGCGGCGGGTGCCCAACAAGTTTGCAGCTACGACAAACTCGTTCTGGCCACCGGCAGCCGCCTGGCTTCGCCGAACACGCCGGGCGTGGCTGAGCATGCGTTCGACGTCGATCAGATCGAACAGGCCGTGCGTCTGGAAAACCACCTCAAGGCACTGGCCAATCAGCCCGAAAGCAAGGCGCGCAACACGGTGGTGGTGGCCGGTGGCGGTTTCACCGGGATCGAAACGGCGACTGAAATGCCGAGCCGCCTGCGGGCCATCCTCGGCGACCGTGCCGACATCAATGTGCTCATCGTCGACCGCGGCGATAAAGTTGGTGGCTCGATGGGTGAGGAAATTGCCGAATCAATCGTCGAGGCCAGCCTGGCAACCGGCGTGCAATGGCACTTGAAAGCCTCGGTGGTGTCGGTCGATGCCAGCGGCGTGACCCTGTCCGATGGTGCTCGCATCGACGCAAATACCGTGGTCTGGACCACCGGCGTCCGCGCCAGCTCCCTGACCGAGCAGATTCCGGCCGAACGCGATCACCTGGGCCGTCTGCATGTCGATGCACACCTGAAAGTCATTGGTCAGGACGACATCTTCGCCACCGGCGACGTTGCCTATGCGGCCAGTGACGAGATCGGCAACTACGCCTTGATGACCTGTCAGCACGCTATTTCGCTCGGCCGCCATGCCGGCAACAACGTCGCCGCGCAGCTTCTCGGTGTGAACCCGACGCCCTACAGCCAGCCGAAGTACGTGACCTGCCTCGATCTGGGTGCCTGGGGCGCGGTGTACACCGAGGGTTGGGACCGTCAGGTCAAGTTGGTCAAGCACGAAGCCAAGGTATTGAAGACCCAGATCAACACCCAGTGGATCTACCCACCGGCGGCTGATCGCGCCTCGGCGCTGGCTTCGGCGGATCCGATGATTCCTGTGGCCTGATTGATTCGAACATCACGTCTGAATAAAAAATCCCGCTCGGGTTGGCCTGAGCGGGATTTTTTACGCGTTGATTGCTTGTGTGAAATTTACCGTGTATTTTTTCATGAAATTAAAAATACAAAATTTCACGAGGCCGTATGTTTCAGCAATCCACCCGGCATGTCGCCAGTTACTACGCCCATACCTGCGCCGATCGTCTGGTCGATCGAGCCGCACTGGAAGGTGAGCAAGACACCGAAGTGCTGATCATCGGGGCCGGTTTCAGTGGATTGCACACGGCTTTACGCCTGGCGCTGGCCGGCAAGCGCGTGACCTTGCTCGAAGCCAGCCGGGTGGCCTGGGCCGCGTCCGGGCGTAATGGCGGGCAGGCGATTCTCGGCTGGTCGTGCGACATGCCACCGCTGGAAGCGGCGCTGGGTTACGAGCGGGCTCGGCGCCTGTGGGACGGCATGCGCTGGGCCGCGCGCGAGCTGCGTGACTTGCCCGGCCGGCATGAGTTCGATTGCGACTACCGCGCCGGCCATCTCTGGACCTCGGTGATGCCCCGTCGGGTAGGCCTGCTGACCGAATGGCAACACGAGGCCAGCCACAAGTGGGGCCATGACAAACTGCAATTTATCGAGCGCAGTGATTTGCCGCGGTGGGTTGCCAGCGAGCGCTATCAGGCCGGCCTGTTCGATCCCGAGGGCGGGCATCTGAATCCGCTGAAACTGGCCCTGGGCCTGGCCGATGCGATCGAGCGTGCCGGTGGCCGCATCCATGAGCTAAGCAAGGCGCTGAGCTATGGCGAGGAGGGCGACGGGTTTGTGGTGACCACCGAGGGCGGTCGTATTCGCGCCGACGTGCTGGTGCTGGCGTGCAACGCTTACCTCGACCGACTCGACCCGCAACTGGCCAGTTGCGTATTGCCGGTCGGGACCTATCAGGTCGCGACTGCACCGCTGACGAAGGAGCAAGCCACCGCGTTGCTGCCGAGTAACGTGTGCGTGACCGACAACCAGTTCGTGCTCGACTATTTCCGCCGCACCCCGGACAACCGCCTGCTGTTCGGCGGCGGTTGCACTTACCTGGGCGGGATGCCGAAGGATATCGCCGCCGCGACCCGGCCGTTCCTGGAACGGGTGTTCCCGCAACTCACCGGCGTCGATCTGGAGTTCGCCTGGGGCGGCCACATCGACCTGACCCTCAAGCGCACGCCGGATATCGGCCGCCGTGGCGATCTGTACTGGATGCAGGGGTATTCCGGGCATGGTGTGCTGCCGACACTGGCCGCGGCGCGGGCGGTGTCCGACGCGGTACTCGGTCAGCCCGACGAGTTGTCCCTGTACCAGGGACTGAACAACGGCAGTTTTCCCGGCGGCAAATACCTGGCCGCGCCGCTGGAAGCCATCGGCAAGGCCTGGTATCGACTGCGCGACAGCATTTGAAGCGACACTTTCTGGAAGCCTCTAGATGGACATGCAAGAAGAAATCTCGGCGCTGGCGATCCTGATCCAGGACCTGCGCAAGCACAAGAAGTACACCCTGAAGGAACTGGCGGACAAAATCGGGCGCTCCGTGGGTTTTCTGTCCCAGGTCGAGCGCGGCCTGTCGCGCCCGACGGTGGCGGACTTGACTGCCATCAGCGAAACCCTGGGGGTGCCGACCACCTATTTCTACAGCCTGCCCAAACCCATGGCCTTGTCCTGGGTCACCCGCCCCGACGAGCGCCGCACGCTGTACTACGCCGACGGCATCACCGACATCCTCGTTTCGCCAAAGATGCGCGCATCGTTCTCGATGCTCGAAAGCCAGCTGGAGCCCGGTGCCAGCAGTGGCGACCGGCACATGAAGGACAGTTCCGAGCAGGGCGGTTATGTCCTGGAAGGGGAGCTGACCCTGTGGCTCGACGATAAGGAACCGGTGACCCTGCATCCCGGCGACAGCTTTCAACTGGCCAGCCATGCGCACTGCCGCTACGGCAACCTGTCCGACCAACTGACCCGCGTGCTTTGGGTTTACACCTGATAACAACAAGGAACAAAACGATGGATGCTGTGTGCTCTGAACTGCTGGCCGAGGTTCGCAACTTCCGCCACTGCAACCCCGAAGTGCGATACGTCGACCTGATCTCCCTGGACATTCCGGGGCATTTCTACGGCAAGCGCTACCCGATCGAGATGCTGGAAAAAGTCGCTGCCGGCAGTGCACTGAAGTTGCCGCAGAACTGCGTGCTGCTCGGCACCCAGGGCGGGCTGTTCAAGATCGGCGATTACTGCTTCAACGATGGTGACCCGGATGCGCTGCGCCGTTTGGTGCCTGGCACCTTGAAGCTCGTGACCTGGGAAAAGCAGCCCTTGGGCCAGATGCTGATTACCTCCGACGGCACACAAAAACCCATCGAATTCGAACCCCGCGAAGTGCTGGCGCGGGTGCTGGACCGGCTCAAGCACAAGGGCATTTTCCCGGTGGTGGCCTTCGAGTTGGAGTTCTACCTGTTCGACAGCCGCCTGAAGGACGGCTTGCCGCAATTTCCCCGTGACGAGCTGAGCGGCGATGCGGATGATCAGCCGAACATGCACATCGAACGCTTGTCGCGATTCGCCCCGGTGCTCGATGAAATGGTCGAGACCGCGCGTGAGCAAGGCGTCGATGCCACGGTGATCACCGCCGAGCTCGGCCCGGGCCAGTTCGAAATTAACTTCGGCCATTGCGATGACGGCCTGCGCGCCGCCGACTGGGCGGCCCTGTTCTGTCGCAGCACCCGAGGCGTGGCGCTCAAGCACAACTACCGCGCCAGCTTCATGGCCAAACCCTACCTGCAGCACCCGGGCAGCGGTATGCACGTGCACGTCAGCCTGTATGACCAGGCCGGCAACAACCTGTTGGCGGCGAACGGGCAGCGGGCGTTGCGTCATGCCGTGGCCGGTTGCCTGGATGTATTGCCGCACTGCATGCCGATCTTTGCCCCGAACCACAACGCCATGCGCCGTTTGAGCGGCACGGTGAACGTCGCGTCCCGCGCCAGTTGGGGCTTCGAGGATCGCGATGCCTGCTTGCGTATTCCAGAGTCGGACATCAAGAACCTGCGCATCGAACATCGCCTGGCGGGCGCCGATGCCAACCCTTATTTGGCGTTGGCGGCGATTCTGGTAGGGCTGGAACAGGGTCTTGAAGGGGAGCGCGAGCCGATTGCACCGCTCAACGAAGACCGCGGCAGTGGCATCGATTTTCCGCTGGAAATGCTCGAAGCGGTGCAGTCCATGCAAAATCATGCATCGCTGCGCGAAGGCTTGGGGGCGGAGTTTGTGGACGTCTACTGCGAAAACAAACGTCAGGATCATCTGGCATTTCTGCATGACATCAGCGCGCGGGAGTATCGCTGGTTTCTCTAGTCTTCCTTAGAAAATATGTGGATATTGAAGGGGTTAGAAGGATTAGTAACTGGATAGTGAATAAAAATATCTTGTTACAGGCCGAAATATTCCGTAATATCCGCGCCGCGTTCACCACCACGGTTTATGCATTTTTAAATCCCAGGCGTCCATCAGCTGCCTGGGATTTTTTTTGTCTGAAATTTAGTCGGCCGCTGACTCCATCATCGGCGCTCGCTTGCCGAGCTTCATCAGCCAGTAATAACTCAACGCCGGCACCAGCAACCCGACGACCCACGCCAGATCCACTCCGTCCAGCGCCGTGGCCACCGGGCCGACGTACAGCGTGGTGTTCATGAACGGAATTTCCAGGGCAATCGCCAGCAGGAAACTGCCGCAGGCGATCCAGTTGATGCGTCCGTAGATCCCGTTCAGGTCGAAGATGTCGTCAATCCGGTACTGGCCTTTGCGCAGGCAGTAGTAGTCCACCAGATTGATCGCCGTCCACGGGATCAGGAAATAGCTCATGAAGAAGATGAAGTTGAGGAAGAAGTTGATGAAATCGTCCTGACTGATGGTGCACAGGGCCGTGGCCACCAGGCTGATCAGCAGCATGAACACACCGCGTACTCGCGGGGTCACCTTGAGTCGGGCGAAAGGCTCGATCACGGTGATGGTCGACATGAACGCGCCGTACAGGTTGAACACGTTGATCGACACCTGACCGTAGACGATGAAGGCGAACAGCAGCACCGCGCCAGCGCCGAACAGACCGGCGACATGCCCACCGACGTTGCTGGAAAAGTCGCCGATGCCGACGCTCAGGATCGCCCCGAGAATCATCATCCACGCGCCGCCGCTGACCGTGCCGGCGTAGCTGTACCAGAACACCTGGGCAGTCGGCGTGCTGCTCGGCAGGTAGCGTGAGTAGTCGGCGACGTAAGGCGCGTAGGACAGTTGCCAGGTCACGGCAATGCTCACCGCCACCAGGAACTTCGACAGCGAGAAGCCGGTTGGCAGCCATTGTTCGGCCGGGATCGGCAACTGCAAGGCGAGCACCGTGGCCGCCACGAACACCACCAGCGACAGAATCGACAGCAGCTTCTGCAAGCGGTGGATCAACCGATAGCCATAGAGCGCGACGACGAAGCACAGCGCGCCGATCAGGTAGATATTGCCGGACATCGACAGCGGGCTGACCGACTCCAGCGCCTGGGCCGCGAGCAAGGTGTTGCTGACGAAGAAGCCCAGGTAGATCAGCATCACGAACAGCAGCGGCAGCACCGCCCCCAACACGCCGAATTGCGCCCGGCTCTGGATCATTTGCGGAATGCCCAGCTTCGGTCCCTGGGCCGAGTGGGAGGCCATGAAGATCGCCCCCAGCAACGAGCCGATGATGATCGCCAGCGCACTCCAGAACAGGTTGAGCCCCATCACCACCGGCAACACGCCGGAGGCAATGGTGGTGATGTTCATGTTGGCGCCGAACCAGATATAGAACAGCGAACCCGGCTTGCCGTGGCGTTCAGGCTCGGGGATGAAATCGATGCTTCTTTTTTCGACTTGCATGGCGATCACTCCTGAGTCCGGACGAGACGGGATTGCAGACGGGCGATGGTGCTTTGCAGCTCATGGGGCTGGTGGGCGAACAGGTCTGGGCGCTCGGGAATCAGGCTGATGTGATCTTGTTGTTGCAGGGCGCGCTGGCACTCGGTCGTGGTGAGGATTTCCAGCGCGTAGACCCAGTTGGCCATGATCAGCAGGGCCGAGTAATGCCCGGCCTCGGTGGTCGTGGTGCAGGCATCGCTGACCAGGCGCACGCGATAACCGAGGGCGAAGGCATCGAACACACTGGTCAGCACGCAGACGTCGGTCAGCACACCGCAGACGATCAGCGTGTCGACCTCCATTGCCTTGAGTCGTGCATCGAGGTCGGTGCGGTGAAAGGCACTGTAACGGCCCTTGTCGATGATCAATTCACCGGGCTGCGGCGTCAGCGACTCGATGATTTCCACTTGTCGGGTGCCGGCGCGGTAAGTGCCGGGGCCACCGTCGGCGGCCAGGGGTTCGCCGTAGGGCAGGTCGCTGCCGTCGGCCTGATTGATGTGGCGGGTATAGAAGACAGGCATCCGCTGACGGCGGACGGTATCGAGCAGGGCGGCGGTATGGGCGACCACTCTGTCGAGGTTTTCCAGGACGAAGGCGTCCTCCTGCTGCATGTCGATGATCAACAGCGCGTTGTTATTGTTCATTGGGCAAACCTGATCAAGGCGAAACACGATGCACCGTACGCGCCATGCAATGGCGAGACGCGAGGTGCGTGATTGGCTGTTCGGGTGGGCTCAGTGAACTATTTGCCAGAAGCCGTTCTGCTTGGCCGCAACGCTGGCGCGCAGGCGCTTGAAATGCAGGTGCGAAGCGGTCCATCCGCCGCGCAGGTAAGCCCGCGCGGCGCAGCAGGGAAGGGCGAGTGGTGGGAGACGACCAGTCATCATTGAAATCGACCCTTGTGGGAACGCCTGCTCCCACAGGACAAATGATGCCTGTAGGAGCGAGCTTGCTCGCGAAAAACTTCGGGGCAACGCAGTCATTCAGATGGCGCGCGTTATCGTTGGCGTCCATCGCGAGCAGGCTCGCTCCTACAGTTGATGTCGCAGGGCGCCGCAATCAGCGGAACGCTGGCACCACGTGCTTGATGAACAGATCCAGGGATTTTTTCTTCTCCGCGTGGGGCAGGCTGTTATCGCACCAGAAGCTGAATTCGTCGACCCCCAGTTCCTGGTAGTACTTGATGCGCGGAATGATTTCTTCCGGGGTGCCGATCATGGCGGTCGTGTGCAGGCTTTCCAGTTCGAACTCAGGGCGACCGGCGAACTTCTCTTCCGGGCTCGGCGCGAGGAAACCGTTAACCGGAGTGGTCTTGTTGCCGAACCAGGCATCGAAGGTGCGGTAGAACTTCGAGATCGCCTTGGCCCCGACTTCCCAGCCCTGCGGATCGTCGGCGGTGTGCACGTGGGTGTGACGCAGCACCATCAATTGCGGGCGCGGTACGCCAGGGTTGTTGTCGAGCGCGGCCTGGAATTTGTTCTTCAGGTCGAGGACTTCTTCGTCGCCTTTCATCAGCGGCGTGACCATGACGTTGCAGCCATTGGCCACGGCGAAGTTATGCGAGTCAGGGTCACGGGCGGCGATCCACATCGGTGGGTTGGGCTGCTGGATCGGCTTGGGCACGCTGGTGGAGGTGGGGAATTTCCAGATGTCGCCGTCATGGGCGTAGTCGCCGTTCCACAATGCCCGCACCACCGGAACCATTTCCCGCAACGCCTGGCCGCCGGAGGAGGCAGGCATGCCGCCGGCCATGCGGTCGAACTCGATCTGGTAGGCGCCACGGGCCAGGCCGACCTCCATGCGTCCATTGCTGATCACGTCGAGCAACGCGCATTCACCGGCCACCCGCAGCGGATGCCAGAACGGCGCGATGATGGTGCCGGCGCCGAGGTGAATGGTGGTGGTCTTGCCCGCCAGATAAGCCAGCAGCGGCATCGGGCTTGGCGAGATGGTGTACTCCATGGCGTGGTGCTCGCCGATCCACACGGTGCTGAAACCACCGGCCTCGGCCATCAGGGTCAGTTCGGTCAGGTCTTCGAACAACTGGCGGTGGCTGACGCTTTCGTCCCAACGCTCCATGTGTACGAACAGGGAAAACTTCATGACGCTTACCTCGGATCTTTTGTTATTGGCCCGTCGGCGCAGGGCATTGATGATTGTTGGTATACCATAATACTGGATAGCTGCAACTGAAATGTCAAATCAGGCCAGAACGGGCAGGGCGCCCATCTTGCCGTGGCAATACACCAGCGGGCCGGCATTCTGGTTGGGCACGATCAGGTTCTTCACCGCACCTACCATGATCGCGTGGTCACCGCCTTCATACTCGCGCCACAACTCACATTCGATGACCGCCGTGGCGTTGGCCAGAATTGGGTTGCCCAATTCGCTGAGCGTCCACTCGATCCCCAGGGCCTTGTCCTTGCCTTTGCGCGCGAAGGCATAGGCTTCGTTTTGCTGGCCGCCAGACAGCACGTGGATGGCAAAACGTTTGTTCTTGATCAACACCGGGTAGGAATCGGAGCTGTAGTTGGGGCAGAACAGCACCAGGGCCGGGTCCATCGACAGCGAGCTGAAGGCGCTGGCAGTCAGGCCGACGATTTGCCCGTCGTCATCGAGGGTGGTGATCACGGTCACTCCGGAAGGGAACGAACCCATGACTTGTTTGTAGATGGCGGCATCGATCATTGGACGGTCCTCGGATGGTGTGACGCATTTTTATGTGTTTGTAGGTCTGATGGTATACCGTAATACATCTATTGCAAGGTCTTTTTAGGTGAACCGATAAACGTATGGTTTTCGTCGGAAACTCAATGATTACGAGGCTTTCAGCTGGAAAGTGCTGGCGTGAATCGGGCAGGATGCCGGCTCAGATGCTTGTTCAAAGACCGGATCAGTCTTGTTTAAAGTTTGGAATACCATAATATGGTCGGCATCTGAGGGCGGCCAGAGAGTCCCCCCGGTTTGACTTCATACAAAGATAAGAACAGACAAACTCGAGTTCATGCACATGTCCCAGATGTCCCGGCAAGATCCGTTGATCGAGAACCATACGGTCGACTACGTTCCACTCGCAGAGCGCCACGGGAAGGCCCGCGATCTTTTCACCCTGTGGTTCAGCACCAACATCGCGCCACTGCCCATCGTCACCGGCGCCATGGTGGTCCAGGTGTTCCACCTCAATCTGTTCTGGGGCTTGCTGGCGATTGCCCTCGGGCATATGGTCGGCGGTCTGGTGATTGCGTTGGCATCGGCTCAGGGGCCGTGCATGGGCATCCCGCAGATGGTGCAGAGTCGTGGTCAGTTCGGCCGCTACGGCGCGCTGCTGATCGTGTTCTTCGCGGCGTTGATCTATATCGGCTTCTTCATCTCCAACATCGTGTTGGCGGGTAAGTCGATTGTCGGCATTGCGCCGTCGGTCCCGGTGCCGGCCAGCATCCTCATCGGTGCCCTCAGCGCCACGGCCATCGGGGTGATCGGTTATCGCTTCATCCATACCCTGAACCGCATCGGCACCTGGGTGATGGGCAGTGCCTTGCTCGCCGGTTTCCTCTATATCTTCGCCCATGACCTGCCGGCGGACTTCTTCACGCGCGGCGGATTCAACCTGTCCGGCTGGTTGGCCACGGTGTCGCTGGGCATCATCTGGCAGATCAGCTTCTCGCCGTACGTGTCGGACTACTCGCGCTACCTGCCAGCGGATATCGGTATCACCCGGCCATTCTTCGCCACCTACCTGGGGGCGACCCTGGGCACGATCCTGTCGTTCACCTTCGGTGCCGTGGCGGTACTGGCAACCCCGGAAGGCACCGAGGCGATGGCGGCGGTCAAACAGTCCACCGGCTGGCTGGGGCCGATCCTGATGGTGTTGTTCCTGCTCAACATCATCAGCCACAACGCCTTGAATCTGTATGGCGCGGTGCTGTCGATCATCACCTCGATCCAGACCTTCGCCAGCCAGTGGACGCCGAGCATCAAGGTGCGCATGGTGTTGTCGAGCATCGTGCTGGCGGGCTGCTGCGTGGTGGCGCTGGGTGCCTCGGCGAACTTCATTTCGCAGTTCATCGGCCTGATCCTGGCGCTGTTGCTGGTGTTGGTGCCGTGGGCCTCGATCAACCTGATCGACTTCTACCTGATCAAGCGTCGACGCTATGACATCGCCTCGATCTTCCGTGCTGACGGCGGTATCTACGGTCGTTTCAACCTGCACGCGATCGTTGCCTACTTCATCGGCATCATCATGCAGCTGCCATTTGCCAACACGTCGTTGTACGTCGGGCCGTACGCCAATCTGGTGGAGGGCGCGGACCTGTCGTGGCTGGTAGGGCTGGTGGTGACGTGCCCGTTGTATTACTGCCTGGCTACACGCAATCAGTCGCAGGAAAGTCGTTCGGCAGCGCTCGGCTACACCGACTGAGGCAAAAACCTTTCATGTTCGTCTGAAAATGCCCGGCGCGTTGCCATAATGCTGTTCGGTTAAGGATTCTGTAGGAGCGAGCTTGCTCGCGATGGACTCAAGAGCGCCGCGTTTAGCCAGTAAATACGCGTAATCGTTAACGACCATCGCGAGCGAGCTCGCTCCTACAGTGAAGGCGATGTGCCGGGCATTTTTGTTTTCGCTGACCGCTCAGGATTGCTTGAACGCATTCAGGCCGCGTTGTACCGCCGGCCTGGCTTCGATGGTGTCGAACCAGCGCGATAGCTGTGGAAGTTGCTTCCAGTCCAGCCGGTCACGAAACGCAGTGACGATGGTGAACGCCGAAATGTCGGCCATGGAGAACTGCGCACCGGCCATGAATTCGCCCGTCAAAAAACTTTCCGCGTAGGTCAGTTGCTCGATCACCCGCAGATCGATGATCGCCGCCGCCTTGTCCTGCCCCGCCTGGTGCAGAAAAAACGCGGCATGGCTGGGGGCGATGACATCGGTCACGAAAAAGAAATAGCGGTCGATCACCCGGGTGCGTGCAGGTCCTGGCTGCGCCGGTGCAAGCTTTCCGGGGGCAATGGAGTCGGCGTACTGGATGATGGCATTGGACTGGTTGATGACCAGCGCCGGTGTCGTACCGTGATCGATCAGGGTCGGGACTTTCCCGGCCGGGTTAAGCTCCAGGAAGGCCGGCCCACGATGCTCCTGTGCATACAGGTCGAGCCTGCGTGCGGTGTAGGCGATGCCTGACTCTTCCAGGGCAATCGCTGCCCGCAGGCTGTTGCCGGTGTTGGCGCCGTACAGTTCGATTTGATTGTTCATGGGCCATTGCTCTTGTCGGGACAAACAGGCAGCCGACGAACGCTGCCGATGATCTCAGTATGATGAAAATCCGCCGCACCGATATGCAAAAACAGTGATCGTCCATACCCCTGCGCGACAAGCCTTATCCCTGCACGAAAACTACTTTCACCGCGTTTGATAATAGCCTCTCGAAATGTTTTAAGAGTTTCACAAGCCAGTCAGCCAACCTTCACCTCGAACGTCCGATGCTCATGCCACTCATCGAGCGCGCCTGTTTTCGCGCCCGTGTTGAGCGTTGCTGCGTGGGCGGCAATCGGGTCCTGGCTGGCGGTGAAACCTTCAAATAACGATAAGAAACACCCAGGAGCACCCTATGTTCAAACGAGCGATTCCCACCGCAGTCCTGCTGGCCGCCGGTTCGGTGTGCGCACAGGCGGCTGACACCGCAGCCCATGGTTTTCTCGAAGACAGCAAGGCCAGTCTCTCGATGCGCACCCTGTACTTCAACAGCGACAATCGCGATGGAGGCGCGGCCCCTTCGAAAACCGAAGAGGCGGCCCAGGGTTTCGTGTTGCGCTATGAATCCGGATTTACCCAGGGCGCGGTGGGGTTCGGGCTCGATGCCCAGGCGCTGCTCGGCATCACGCTGGACAGCGGCGCGGGGCGCCACGTCGGTAGCGGCATGATTCCTTCCGACGGCGACGGCGCGATCCCCGCCTGGAGCAGCTTCGGCCCTACGGCGAAGATGCGCCTGGCCAGGACGGAATTTCGCTACGGCACCTTGCTGCCGAAATTGCCGATCCTTCTGGCGAACGATGCCCGTGTGTTGCCGCAATCGTTTACCGGCGCGCAGGTCACCTCGAACGACATCGATGGCCTGACGTTGACCGGTGGTGTGCTCGAGCACGCGGTAGGGCGGGCCTCGACGGACCGCACAGGCCTGTCGGTGGCCGGTAGCACGCAGGACAGCAACAAGTTCTACTACGCCGGCGGTGACTACAACCTCACCAGGAATCTCAAGACCCAGTATTACTTCGCGCAGCTGGAGGATTTCTACAACCAGAATTTTCTCGGCCTGACGCACATCCTGCCAATCGACAGCGCCAGCTCTCTGACCACCGACCTGCGCTACTTCCGCACCACGTCGAGCGGCGCCAACAGCTCTGCCTCCGGCCGCGCGCAAGGCTATCGGGTATCGGGTTACACCGACGACAACGACGGTGAAATCGACAACAGCACCTGGTCAGCGATGATCACCTACACACACGGTGGTCACGCGGTATCGGTGGGGCATCAACGGGTGGGCGACGGCAGCAACTTTGTCCAGCCCAACCAAGGCAGCCTGGTGGACAAGGGGGCGGGTGGCGGCAGCGTCTACCTGCCCACCGACAAGATGATCCAGAACTTTGCCCGGGCCGGTGAGCAGACCAATTTCGGGCAATACACCTACGACTTCGCGCCCCTGGGCGTGCCGGGCCTGAAAGCCTCGATCGTGTATCTGAAGGGCACGGACATCAAGGCGCAAAACGCCAGTGACCAGTCCGAGTGGGAGCGCGACATGACCCTGGACTACGTGCTGCAATCGGGCACGTTCAAGGGGGTGGGGTTCACGCTGCGTAATGCCAAGTCCAATACTGACGCCGGGCGCAATGTGGATCAGAACCGGTTCATCATCAATTACACCTTGTCGTTGTTGTAATCACACCACAATCCCCTGTAGGAGTGAGCTTGCTCGCGATGGCGGTATGTCAGGCGACATCGATGTCGAATGTGCCGGCCTCTTCCCGAGCAGGCTCGCACTGTGATTTGGGTGGTTCGCAGATTTTGCGTACAGCCACTGGACCTGTGGGAGCGAGCCTGCTCGCGAAGGCGGTATGTCAGGCGACATCGATATTGAATGTGCCGGCCTCTTCGCGAGCAGGCTCGCTCCCACAGTGATTTGGGTGGTTCGCAGATTTTGCGTACAGCCACTGGACCTGTGGGAGCGAGCCTGCTCGCGAAGGCGGTATGTCAGGCGACATCGATATTGAATGTGCCGGCCTCTTCGCGAGCAGGCTCGCTCCCACTGTGATTTGGGTGGTTCGCAGATTTTGCGTACAGCCACTGGACCTGTGGGAGCGAGCCTGCTCGCGATGGCGGAGTGTCTGTCGACATCGATGTCGAATGTGCCGGCCTCTTCGCGAGCAGGCTCGCTCCCACAAATCAAGGTTGGCCGCTGCTTGCGCTCACGCGTGGTTGCTCCTTGTCCCAAAGCGCAACCAACCCACCGAAAGTCCCGACATAAGCCGTGCCATCCGGCGCCAAGGTGATCGGCGACCAGTTGTTGTCGAAGGCCTGGCCGACCCCGCTCAGTGCCTTGAATCGGGTCTGGCCGCTGGCGAAATCCAGCGCCATCAGGTACCAGGCGTTCTCGCCGTTGGCTTGCGGTTCGAAGGTGTAGAAGTACAACAGGCCGTTGCCTACCGAGAGTTTGGGGACCACCGAAGGCGAACGCTCTTTCGATTCCCAGATCCGGTCGCAGCCCGACTCATCGGTGCGGATGTCGATGCGGCTGATGCCGCCATGCACGGCCTGCCAGTCCTTTTGCGCGAAGGCGCTGGTGTAGCCGGCGTTGTTCTCGAGGATGATCGAGCGACCCCAGCCGATGGCCGAGTTGTCGGTGGCCGAGGCGTTGTGGTCGAACACCGGCAGTTTGCAGATCAGGCGGTTGCCGGCGTAGTCCTGCTCGCGGCGGTAGACCAGCAGGTTGATGCGCCCGTCGCTGTTGTCGGTGATGGTGACGTAGCGCTCGCCCAGCAGGGTCGGTGTGGTGCCGCTGCCCTGATTGATCGCGCCGACCTTGCGCCTGGTGCCACGGTCGTACACTTCGCGCCAGTCTTGCACGGGCTTGCCCTCGGCATCGGCGGCAAAGCGGTACAGGGCGTGGTCGGACACCAGATAGACACCGTCGGCCGCCACCGACATGCCGTTCTGGATTTCTTCGTTGGTCAGTTGAATGCCCTGGACCTTACCGGTGTCCGGGTTCAGGGTGCCGATGCGGCCGCGTCGAGTGATCCACCAGATCAAGCCCTGATGATCGGGCATGACCCCGGTGATGGGGTCGCATTCACCTTTGGGAAACCAGTTGGTGGGCCTCACGCAATCGTGGGGAACCTTGTCGCTCAGGTCCCAATTGCCGACTTCTTCGAACGACCACGCACCGGATTCATCCTGACGATGCACTACGCGCCGGATGTGCTGCTCGGCATCGGCGATGACCACGCGATTCTGTTCGTCGACATAGAAATAGGCGCCGGAGGTGTCGGCCATGATCTTGTCCGGGTCCAGGGTAATCAGCGCGTGGAAAGTCGACGGACGCGGCGGCAGCGGGTAGCGGGCCAGCAGTTCGAGGGTGCGTGGTTCGAGCAGTTGCAGTTCGAACTGCATCAGGTTGGCGCACAGCACCACCAGGCGACCCTGCTGATCGAAGGTATGGATCGGGCACATGCCACCCGGTTTGCGGCTGCCGTCGCGGCTGCTCGTTTGCATGTCGCGGCCCAATGGACCGGGGCCCGGGTGCGAGTCGGAACTGTAGCCGTCGGAATGCATGTAGCTGCTGCCATTGCTGGCCATGTAGGGGTTGGCGGGCACGGCACCGCTCAACGGTTGCGCGACAGCGGCACTGCCGATCAATGGCGGGGCATTACCGGTGCTGGCCAGCGGTTGCGGGTCATAGGGTTCGGAACAGGCACTGAGCAGGCCGAGCAGGGGCAGGGCAAGCAGGAGTGGAGCACGCATCGAAGCCTCGCGATCTTGTTATTGGTGTAATGCGTAATAAGCAGCAAACAGGCTGCGCAGGCATCGGCAGTTTGGACTAACCGGGGATTGATTTGCGGACTGTCGCTGCTGGCCAGCGCGGTGCATGCCGAACAGCGCGAATTGCGGGTGTACAACTGAGCGGATTACATCCTGCCGTCCGTGCCCAAGGATTTCGCCAAGGACAGCGGGATCGTTAACGATAACGCGTGTTTACTGGCTAAACGCGGCGCTCTTAAGTCCATCGTCGGAACGCCGCCCGGAGCAGGCTCGCTCCCACAGTTTGTTCTGTGTAGGGCTTATCGAAAAAACTCCCCCGGTGTTTCGCCGAACTGCTGGCGGAAGGCCGCGATAAACGCCGACGTCGAGTCGTAGCCACAGGCCAATGCGACGTCGGTCACTCGCTCGCCCTGTTCCAGTGGCGTCAGGGCGCCGAGCAGGCGCAAGCGCTGGCGCCAGGCGCGAAAGGTCAGGCCGGTGTCGCGCAGGAACAGGCGACTGAGGGTTTTCTCGGTGACGCCGAATTGGTCGCTCCAGTGGCTGAGGGTGGTCTGTTGCTCGGGGTGCGACTCCAGGCTTTGGGCGATTTGCCGCAATCGGCTGTCCTGGGGCAGGGGCAGCATCAAATCGATCTGTGGCGCCTGCGCCAACTGATCCAGAATCACCTGGGCCAACCGCCCGTGCGGCCCGCTCTGATCGTACTCCACCGGAACCTGACTGAAGGCACGGATCAACTCGCGCAACAGATCGCTGACCCCCAACACATGACAGCCTGGTGGCGCCCAGGTCGAGACGCTGCAATCGATGTACAGGCTGCGCATTTCCGTGCGCGGCGAACTGAACACCCGGTGCGGCATGCCCGCCGGTATCCACACCGCCCGCTCTGGCGGGGCGACGAAACGCCCGACGCCGGTCTGTATTTCGAGCACGCCCGCAATCGCATAGGAAAGCTGCACCCACGGATGGCTGTGGCGCCGGGTCAGGGCGCGATTGGGCAGCGATTCGGTACGGCCGTAGAGCGGTCGTGGCAGGCTGGAAATCCCGGGAACACTGCGTCGAACACTCTTGTCATGTCCTTTAGGCGGCATCGGCTGGCTCATCGGCGTTAGTCGGTAATTCCCAGTCACGTTAGAGTCGCTTTCACGTACTGGCAACCCCCGGATGATCAACCCCATGACTCGCCCCCGTCTGTTACCCGACAACTTCACCCTGACCCTGATCGGCGTCGTGACACTCGCCAGCCTGCTGCCCGCCAGCGGCCAGGTCGCGGTCGGTTTTGGCTGGCTGACCAACATCGCCATCGCGCTGCTGTTTTTCCTGCATGGCGCCAAGCTGTCCCGCGAATCGATCATTGCCGGTGCCGGGCACTGGCGCCTGCATCTGCTGGTGTTCAGCCTGACCTTCGTGCTGTTCCCGCTGCTCGGCCTGGCGCTCAAGCCGCTGCTGTCGCCGCTGATCGGCAATGACCTGTACATGGGCATGCTCTACCTGTGCGCGCTGCCCGCCACGGTGCAGTCGGCGATTGCCTTTACCTCGCTGGCACGGGGCAACATCCCGGCGGCGATTTGCAGCGCGGCGGCGTCCAGCCTGTTCGGGATTTTCCTCACGCCGTTACTGGTGACCCTGTTGCTCAATGTGCACGGCGAAGGCAGCTCGACCCTCGACGCCATCCTCAAGATCAGCGTGCAGTTGCTGCTGCCGTTCATTGCCGGGCAGATTGCGCGGCGCTGGATCGGCAACTGGGTGGCGCGCAACAAGAGCTGGTTGAAGTTCGTCGACCAGGGTTCGATTTTGCTGGTGGTCTACGGCGCGTTCAGCGAAGCGGTAATCGAAGGCCTCTGGCAGCAGATTCCGTTACTGGATCTGGTCGGGCTGGTGGTGGTCTGTTGCATCGTTCTGGCGCTGGTGTTGGTGGCTTCGACCGTGCTGGGCAAGGCATTCGGCTTCAACCAGGAAGACCGCATCACCATTCTCTTCTGCGGTTCGAAGAAAAGCCTGGCGACCGGCGTGCCGATGGCGCAGGTGTTGTTTGCCGGTAGCACCATTGGTTTGCTGATCTTGCCGCTGATGCTGTTCCACCAGATTCAACTGATGGTCTGTGCGGTGTTGGCGCAGCGCTATGCCAAGCGGCCGGAATCGATTCCGGAACTGATGGCCCAGGTCGATCCCTGATTGGCCAGCCGTGGCGGCTCGAGTGAGCCGCCACGGTTTTACCGGTCAGCGCTTGTCGGCGACCAATGGCGGGGTACGGGGCGGGATCATGCGCTTGCTGCCGGTCGACTCGAACGCCGACGCCAGGTGCAGCAGCGACGAGTCGTCATAGGCGCGTCCGGCAAACGTCAGGCCGACCGGCATGCCGATGTCCGGCATCACGCCCATCGGTACGGTGACCGTTGGCACGCCGAGGTGACGGATGGCGAGGTTGCCGTTGGCGACCCATACGCCATTGCTCCAGGCGATGTCCGCCGATTTTGGATCGACATCGGCATTCGCCGGGCCTACATCGGCAACCGTCGGGAACAGCACTGCGTCGAGCCCCAGGCGATCCATCCAGTCTTCCAGGTCAATCTTGCGGGTTTTCTCCAGCCCGCGCAGGCCGTCCGGCACCGTGCTGATCTGGTCCCATGGGGTGATGCCGCGCTCGGCCATGCGCACGTATTCGTCCATGCCGGCAGCCAGGTCGCCCTCGCGGTTGGGCAGGGTGCCCGGGTCGTGAGGAAAGATCTGCGGGCCGTCGACATCGACGAGGCGATTCAGTTTGGGATCGCCGTTCGCTTGCAGGAAATCATCGAACGCCCAAGCGGTCAGGTCCCACAGTTCATGGTGCAAAAATTCTTTGGAGACAATGCCGCGATTGAACACGGTCGGCGCGCCAGGGCGATCGCCCTCGCAATTGGAAACCAGCGGGAAATCCACTTCGAGTACTTCGGCGCCAGCGTCTTCGAGGGCCTTGCGTGCCTGCTCCCAGAGCCCGATCACCGTAGGGCGGGTGTTGATGCGCTGACCGGTCGGCCCACCGATGCCTGGGGCTTCGGAGGTGCCGGCTTCAGGGTCGGCATTGATGTACATGCGCGGGATGCCGAACTTCTTGCCTTTGAGCGCATCGCTGTTCGCAGCCAGCGCGGCATAGGATTGCGGGCGTACCTCAGACGATTTCGGGATCGGCACCCAGGGTTGCAGGCGCCACAGGTCGCCACGGGTGTCCGGGTCATCGGCCACCACCACGTCGAGCACTTCGAGCAGGTCGGCCATGGTCCGGGCGAACGGCACGACCACGTCCATGGTCGGGGTCAGCGGCCAGTTGCCGCGCACCGAGATCACCCCGCGAGAAGGGGTGTAGGCGCACAAGCCATTGTTCGAGGCCGGGCCACGACCGCTCGACCAGGTTTCCTCCGCCAGGCCGAAGGCTGCGAAGCTTGCCGCAGTGGCAGTACCCGCGCCGTTCGACGAGCCGGAGGCGAAAGGGGCGGTGAGGTAGTCAGCGTTATACGGGCTCTCGGCGCGGCCGTAGACACCGCGCTGCATCCCGCCGTTGGCCATCGGCGGCATGTTGGTCTTGCCCAGGCAGATCGCCCCGGCGGCGCGCAGGCGTTCGATGGTGAACGCATCGCGATAGGCGACCAGGTCCTTGAAAGCCGGGCTGCCGGAAGCAGCGGTGAGCCCCTTGACCAGATAACTGTCCTTGGCGGTGTAAGGGATACCGTCCAGCGCTCCCAGCGTCTGGCCCTTGGCGCGACGGGCGTCGGACGCCTGCGCTTCGGCGAGCGCCTCGGGGTTGCGAACCACGACCGCGTTCAGCGCAGTCGGCGTTTCGGGGCCGTCAAAGGCGTCGATCCGCGCAAGATAAGCCTGGACCAGTTCAACCGAGGTGGTCTGGCCGGACTCGAGCGCCGCGCGCAACTCGGCAATGGAAACTTCGGTAACTTCGATCATGCTGCCACCGCCGCTTGCAGGTGGAGGGTCCCAAACACTTCACTTTTCTCGAAATGGACTTTCATATCGTTATTCTCGTTGCACTGTGTGGCACGACAGGGTCGGGTGTTAAAAATACTGAGCACTATTTAGCATTAAACCGGGATTTTAGGAATCCGTTGTCCAATTTATCTTACAGGCGACAGAAAAAAGGCCACCACAACCCGACGTTGTGGTGGCCCGAGGGTGACTCATTATAGTGGCCCGCGCGCGCAGGCCAATGGATCAGTGAGCGCCGGCAGCCTTGTTCAGGTCGCTTTCGGCCCATTCGGTGTAGACGCAGGCATCGGCGGTGGCCCAGCGCACCCGCACCGGATCACCGGCCTTGAGCGGCATGCCGGCGGCGGACAGTGCCTTGACCGTCATCGAGGTGCCGCCAGCGGTGACCACGCTGCAGGTCTGGCTCTCGCCGAGAAACAGCACTTCCACGACCTTGGCCGAGACTTCGTTCCAGCCGGCGGCCAGCGTTTCGGCAAGGGCTTGTTCAGTGCTCAGGGCCAGGGCTTTTTCCGGACGCACCATCAGCAGCACGTCCTGATCGGTTTGCAGGCCGGCGGTGAGTCGGATCGACAGCGGCTGCCCTTCGAAGGTCGCCACTGCATTGCCCTGGGCCTTGAGTTTGAGGAAGTTCGAATTGCCGAGGAACGAGGCGACAAAGGCGTTCGGCGGGTTCTGGTACAGGTCAAAGCCGCTGCCCAGGCCGACGATCTTGCCGTGGCTGAAAATCGCGATGCGCTGGGACAGGCGCATGGCTTCTTCCTGGTCGTGGGTCACGTAGACGATGGTGATGCCCAGGCGCCGATGCAGCTGACGCAGTTCATCCTGCAAGTCTTCACGCAGTTTCTTGTCCAGCGCACCGAGGGGTTCGTCCATCAGCAGGATGCGTGGCTCATAGACCAGCGCCCGGGCGATGGCGACCCGTTGCTGCTGGCCACCGGAGAGTTGCGAAGGGCGACGATGGGCAAATGGCTCAAGCTGCACCAGTTTGAGCATCGCATCCACGCGGCGTTCACGTTCGGCGGTGGCCAGTTTGCGAATGGCCAGCGGGAACGCGATGTTGTCGCGCACCGACAGATGCGGGAACAGCGAGTAGCGCTGGAACACCATGCCGATGTCGCGTTTGTGCGGCGGCACGTTCACCAGTGACTGGCCGTTGACCAGGATCTCGCCGCTGCTCGGGGTTTCGAAGCCGGCCAGCATCGACAGCGTCGTGCTTTTGCCCGAGCCGCTGGAGCCGAGGAAGGTGAGGAATTCGCCGTCCTTGATGTCCAGCGAGATGTTGTCCACGGCGGCAAAGTCGCCGTAGTGCTTGTTCAGGTTACGCAGGCTGACCAGGGGTTTGTCATTTTGCTGCGCGGAATCTTTGATCACTGCACTCATGTCGTACTCCTGGCGCTCAAGCGCTGATTTCGTTGCGCCGGCGCAGAGCGGCGGCGATCACCATGACCAGGACCGAGAGGCCGATCAGCAGCGTCGAAGCGACGGCGATCACGGGCGTCAGATCCTGGCGCAGGGTGGTCCACATTTTCACGGGAAGGGTTTGCAGGGTCGGGCTGGCCATCATCACGCTCAGCACCACTTCATCCCACGAGACGAGGAAGGCGAAGAGGGCGCCGGCCACCATGCCCGGACGGATCGCCGGGAAGGTCACCTTGAACACCGCTTGCAGACGCGAGGCGCCGCAGATCACCGCCGCATCCTCGATCGACTGGTCGAACAGCTTCAACGAGTTGATGATCGAGATGATGGTGAACGGCAACGCGACAATGACGTGACTGACCACGAAGGCGAACATGGTCCCGGTGTAACCCAGTTTCAGGAACAGCGCGTACACCGCCACGGCGATGATCACCAGCGGCACGATCATCGGCAGGGTGAACAGGCCGTAGAGCATTTCCCGGCCGGGGAAGCGGCCACGCACCAGGGCGAACGCGGTGGGCAGGCCCAAAGCGACGGCGAAGAACGTGGTCAGCACCGCGACTTTCAGGCTGGCCATGGCGGCGTTCATCCAGTCGGCATTGGAGAAGAACTGGCCGTACCATTTCAGCGTCCAGCCCGGTGGCGGGAACACCAGCCACTGGGACGATCCGAACGACAGCAGCACGATGAACACGATCGGCAGCAGCAGGAACAGACCGATCAGCCCGGTGGTGGCATACAGGCCGAAGCGCATGCGCCGGCTCATGGCATTGGGGGTCAGGAGCATGACGGCTTACCTCGCGTTGCTGGCGCCAACCGGGGATTCCGGCTGGAGCTTCAGGTAGAAGTAGAACAGCACCAGCGTGATCACGATCAGCAACGCGGCGCCGGCACTGGCCAGGCCCCAGTTGAGGAACGACTGCACCTGCTGAATGATGAACTCGGGCAGCATCATGTTCTGCGCACCGCCGAGCAGCGCCGGGGTCACGTAGTAACCGAGAGACATCACGAACACCATCAGACCGCCGGAGAACAGCCCCGGCCGACACAGCGGCAGGAACACCCGGAAGAAGTTGGTCCAGGGGCTGGCGCCGCAGATGGAACCGGCCTGCAGGATCATCGGGTCGATGGCCTGCATGGTCGCCTGCAACGGCAGCACGATGAACGGGATCATGATGTAGCTCATGCCGATCACCACGCCGGTGAGGTTGTGCACCATCTCCAGCGGCTGATCGATGATGCCCATGGCCATCAACGCCTTGTTGATCACCCCCGAGGCTTGCAGCAACACCAGCCAGGAGTAGGTGCGGGCGAGCAGGCTGGTCCACATCGACAGCAGCACGATGTTGAGGATCCAGCGACCCCAGCCACGGGGCACCAGGGTGATTGCCCAGGCCAGCGGAAAGCCCAGCAGCAGGCTGAACAACGTCACCAGGCCGGCCACCGAGAAGGTGTTGAGCAACACCCGGGCATAGGCCGAGTTGGCGAACAGTTGTTCATAGTTGCCCAGGCCCGGCACCGGTTCCAGCACCCCGCGCAGCAGCAGGCCAATCAACGGCGCCAGAAAGAACAGACCGAGGAACAACAGGGCGGGCACCAGGTTGCTCGCGCCACGCCAGCGCTGTGCCAGACTCGGCGATTGCGTCATCGCAACTGCCTTGCCGGCAGCGCCAGGGGCGCTCCCGACTGACGTGGATGGACGGGATGCGGTTACCGTCATTTTCATTTGACCAGCCATTCGTTCCACCGTGTCGCGATGGCCGGACCGTTCTTGGCCCAGTACGCGAAATCAAGAGTGATCTGATCCTTTGCGTAAGCGGTCGGCAGGTTAGGGGCCAGCACCGAGTCCAGGCGCTGCACGCTGTCGACGTTGACCGGGGCGTAGGCGGTCAGGTTGGAGAAGTCCGCCTGGCCCTTGGCACTGCTGGCGTTGGCCAGGAACTTCATCGCCGCGTCCTTGTTTTTCGAACCCTTGGGAATGACCAGGATGTCGGCCATGACCAGGTTCTGCTTCCAGCTTACGCCCACCGGGGCTCCGTCTTCTTGCAGGGCATGAATCCGGCCGTTCCAGAACTGGCCCATGCTCGCCTCACCGGAGGCCAGCAGCTGCTGCGACTGCGCGCCGCCGCCCCACCAGACGATGTCTTTCTTGATGGTGTCGAGCTTTTTGAACGCGCGATCCAGGTCCAGCGGGTAGAGCTTGTCCGCCGCTACACCGTCGGCCAGCAGCGCCAGTTCCAGCACGCCAGGGCTTGGCCATTTGTAGAGGGCGCGTTTGCCGGGCCAGGTCTTGGTGTCGAACAGCGCGGACCAGTCCTGAGGCTTGCCGGCGCCAAGCTTGCCTTCGTTGTAGCCGAGGACGAAGGAGAAGAAGAACGAGCCGACGCCGTGATCGCTGACGAAGCGCGGGTCGATCTTGTCGCGTTCAATCACTTTGAAGTCGAGGGGTTCGAGCAAGCCTTCGGCGGCGGCGCGCAGGGCGAAGTCGGCTTCGACGTCGACCACGTCCCACTGCACGTTGCCGCTCTCGACCATGGCCTTGAGCTTGCCGTAGTCGGTCGGACCATCCTGCACCACGGTGATGCCGCTGGCCTTGCTGAACGGGTCGGCCCAGGCCTGCTTCTGCGCATCCTGGGTGCTGCCGCCCCAACTGACGAAGTTGACGCTTTCAGCCGCCAGCAAGGCCTGACTGGTCACGCTCAGCAGTCCCGCAAAAAGAACCGCGGTCGCACGTTTGTTCAACACCATTTTCACGCCCTCATTGTTGTGTTTATGAGCGGGGCTTTCGAGTGCCCGCCTATCGGGAGCATCAGTCCGTCGAGTCAGTGCTGACTGTCCGGTCTATGGAATATCATATTATGGTATTCCAAACTTTGTGCAAGCATTTTGCCGTACCGGCTATCAGCCAAAGGTGGTTTTTGGGGTTCTGGGGATTGGCCTGAGCCGGTCAGGCAACGCAATCCCCTGTAGGAGCGAGCCTGCTCGCGATGAGGGTGTGTCTGTCGATATCAGTGTTGACTGTCATACCGTCATCGCGAGCAGGCTCGCTCCTACAATGAATTGCGTTAAACCAAGCGTCAGTCGGTGAATGGAATACTCTCCACCACCTCCAGGTCATACCCGGTCAAGCCCGCATACTTCAGCGGCGGGCCGAGGTGGCGTAACTTGCCGACACCCAGGTTCTGCAGAATCTGCGCACCGGTGCCTACTTCCGAATAAATCCGTGACTGCGAACGGCTGAACTGCCGGGGCGGCTGGGTCAATTGCGGCACCCGCTCGAGCAACGCCTGGGAGGATTCATGATTGGCCAGCACCACCACCACGCCGTGGCCTTCGGCGGCGACACGCTGCAAGGCGGCCCACAACGTCCAGTTGCTCGGGCCGCTGTACTCGGCACCGACCAGATCGCGCAACGGGTCAATTACATGCACCCGCACCAGTGTCGGTTGCTCGCGGCGCAGATCGCCCATGACCATGGCCATGTGGACACCGCCTTCGATGCGATCCTCAAAGGTGATCAGACGAAAGGTGCCATGCACGGTCGGCAGGTCACGCTCACCGATGCGCACGATGGTGTGTTCGGTGCTCAGGCGATAGTGGATCAGGTCGGCGATGGTGCCGATCCTGATCCCGTGCTTGCGCGCGAACACTTCCAGGTCCGGGCGCCGGGCCATGGTGCCGTCATCGTTCATCACTTCGACGATCACCGAGGCGGGCGTATGGCCGGCCAGGCGCGCCAGGTCGCAGCCGGCTTCGGTATGGCCGGCGCGGGTCAGCACGCCGCCTTCGCGGGCGCGCAGCGGGAAGATATGGCCCGGTTGCACGATGTCGGCGGGGCCGGCGTTGGCGGCGACGGCGGCGGCGACGGTGCATGCACGATCAGCAGCAGAGATACCGGTGGTGACACCGACGGCGGCCTCGATGGACACGGTGAAGGCGGTGCTGAACACGCTGCCATTGCTCGGCACCATCTGCTCCAGGCCCAGGCGCTTGCAATGCTCGTCGGTCAAGGTCAGGCAAATCAGGCCACGGGCTTCGCGGGCCATGAAGCTGATCGCCTCGGGCGTGCAGCAGTCGGCGGCCAGCAACAGGTCGCCTTCGTTTTCCCGGTCCTCATCGTCGACCAGCAGGACCATTTTGCCGAGGCGGTAATCTTCGATGATTTCTTCGATGCTGTTGAAGGCCATGCTGGAGTCTCTGTGTTTGTTGGATTGGTAATGTGGTATACCATAATACAAAACAAAGCGAGAGGTCACTATGAAGGCGTACTGGATTGCTCATGTGGATGTCACTGACCCTGATCAATACAGCCAATACACCCGGCGGGCGCCGCAGGCGTTTGCGTTGTATGGCGGTCGGATTCTGGCGCGGGGTGGGCGTAGCGAGGCGATGGAAGGACGGTCTACGCCGCAACGCAGTGTGGTGATTGAGTTTGATTCCTATGAGCAGGCGGTGGCGTGCTACCACTCGGCGTTGTATCAGGAGGCTAGGGGGCACCGCGAAGGCGTGGCTAAGGTTGAGGTGATTATTGTCGAGGGCGTGGCGCCGCTCTAACCAACCGCTTGACCCTGTAGGAGCGAGCCTGCTCGCGAAAAACGTCAGAGCAACGCGTTCGGTCAGTCAGCACGCGTCATCGTTGACGACCATCGCGAGCAGGCTCGCTCCTACAGGGGAATGGGGGATTTTTCAGCGGATGAAATGGATTTTGCCGCTATCGTCATTACCCATGTAAATGCCATAAACCCCAGCTTGGCGCTCCTCGATATAGCGTTCAAGAATCTGCCGGATCGCCGGGTAGTAAATGCTGTCCCAGGGAATGTCCTCAGGCGCGAAGAACTTGTAGTCGAGGGTTTCCGGGCCGTATTGCCCGGTAATCTCCAGCGCGATGGCGCGGAAGATGATGTACACCTCGCTGATCTGCGGCACGCTGAAAATCGAATAGGGCGAGACGATTTCCGCACGCACGCCGCTTTCTTCCCAGACCTCGCGCAAGGCCGCCTGCTCGGTGGTCTCGCCGCTTTCCATGAAGCCTGCCGGCAGGGTCCAGGTGCCCGGACGCGGTGGAATCGCGCGCTGGCACAACAGGTACTTGCCGTCCTGCTCGATGATGCAGCCGGCAATGATCTTCGGATTGATGTAATGGATGTAGCCGCAGCCGCGGCACATCAGGCGCTCGTGCGTATCGCCCGGCGGCATCTGCTGACCGAGATCAGCGCTGCCGCACTTGGGGCAAAAGCTCGGGCTGAACATGTCAGCGACCTATGCGCGGTTCTTTCAGCGCGATGGGCTGGGTGATTGCCGGGATGTCGCCGGTTTCTTCCTGCTTGCGCTTGAGGTAGTCCAGGGCCACGGCGGCGGCCGCGCGCACGTGGTCGACGCACGCCTGGTGGGCGGCCAGCGGGTCGCCGCCCTTGATCGCCTCGACCATGCGCTCCATTTCCTGGTTACTGGCGCCGCGACGGTTTTCCTGGGACACCGAGGTCGCGCGCAGGTAGCTGATGCGTGCCTGCAACTGGCGCAGCTGAGTGGCCGCGACATGGTTGCCCGAGCCTTCGAGCAGCACGTCGTAGAAACCCTGCACGGAGTCGATGACCTGTTGCAGCTCGCCGTCTTTGAGCGCCTTGCGGTTCTCTTCCAGGGCTTTTTCCAGGGCCTTGATGTCCTTGGCCTTGGCGCGCAGGGTGAACAGTTGCACGATCAGCCCTTCGAGCACGCAGCGCAGCTCGTAGATGTCCACGGCATCGGCCAGGGTAATGATCGCGACACGCGGGCCCTTGGCATCGGCGAATTCCACCAGGCCTTCGGATTCCAGGTGACGCAAGGCTTCGCGCACGGAGGTACGGCTGACGCCCAGGCGATCGCACAGATCGCGTTCGACCAGACGGTCTCCCGGCAGGAGCTGGAAGTTCATGATGGCGCTTCGCAGTTTATCCAGCACGATTTCGCGCAGGGTAACGGGGTTGCGATTGACCTTGAAGCTGTCGTCGAGTGGCAGGCGTTTCATGGGGTCCGCTCTGATTGTGGCTGTCCATGCAAAAAGAGCACTTCGATTACGGGAATCTGGGTGCCCGGTCGGATCAAACAGCCAAGGGTTAACTGGAGGCCTCGGCATCGGCTTCGGCGAAGGCTTCACGGGCGAGCCGGAAACTGTCTACGGCAGCGGGGACACCGCAATAAATGCCGACCTGAAGCAATATTTCGCGTATTTGCTCACGACTCAGGCCGTTACGCAAGGCGCCGCGCACATGCAGCTTGAGTTCATGGGGCCGGTTGAGGGCCGAGATCATCGCCAGGTTGATCATGCTGCGCTCCTTGAGCGACAAACCCTCACGACCCCAGACATGACCCCAACAATACTCGGTGACCATTTCCTGTAAGGGCCGGGTGAAGTCGTCGGCGTTTTCGATGGAGCGGTTGACGTAGGCTTCGCCCAGCACCTGGGTGCGGATCTTCAGGCCTTTTTCGTATTTTTCGTTGTTCATTTGCGTAGCTCCCGTGGGCTCAGAGGCCGCCCATCAAGGTGTATTTGAGTTCCAGGTAATCCTCGATGCCGTACTTCGACCCTTCGCGACCCAGCCCCGAGGACTTGATGCCGCCAAATGGCGCGACCTCGGTGGAAATCAGCCCTTCGTTGATCCCGACCATGCCGTACTCCAGCGCCTCGCTCATGCGCCAGGCGCGGCCCAGGTCGCGGGTGTAGCAGTAGGCGGCCAGGCCGAATTCGGTGTCATTGGCCATCTCGACGGCCTGGGCCTCGGTGTCGAAACGGAAAACGGCGGCCAACGGGCCAAAGGTTTCATCCCGGGCGACTTTCATCTGCGGGGTGACGCCGCTGAGCACGGTCGGCTGGAAGAAGCCGTTGCCCAGCGCATGACGTTCGCCGCCGCACAGCAGTTGTGCACCGTGCTCCAGCGCGTCTTGCACATGGTCTTCGACCTTGGCCACGGCACGCTCATTGATCAACGGCCCTTGGGTGACGCCATCCTCGAAACCGCTGCCGACCTTGAGCTGCGAAACCCGCTCGGCCAGGCGCGCGACAAAGGCGTCGTGGATGCCGTCCTGCACCAGGAAGCGGTTGACGCAGACGCAGGTCTGCCCGGCGTTGCGGAATTTGGCGATCAGCGCGCCATCGACGGCACGTTCCAGATCGGCGTCGTCGAAGACAATGAACGGCGCGTTGCCGCCCAGTTCCAGCGAGACTTTTTTCAGGGTCGGCGCGCACTGGGCCATCAGCAGCTTGCCGATGGCGGTGGAGCCGGTGAACGACAGTTTGCGAACCTTTGGACTGGCGGTTAGCTCCCCGCCGATGGCGATGGCATCGCCGGTAATTACATTGAAAATCCCGGCTGGAATCCCGGCCTGTTCCGCCAGTGCCGCCATGGCCAGTGCCGAAAACGGTGTTTCCGGGGCCGGTTTTACGATGCACGGGCAACCGGCGGCCAGCGCCGGGCCGGCCTTGCGGGTGATCATCGCCGCCGGGAAGTTCCACGGTGTGATGGCCGCGACGACGCCGATCGGCTCCTTGCTGACCACGATGCGCGCATCGCCCTTGTGGCTGGGAATGGTGTCGCCGTAGATGCGCTTGGCCTCTTCGGCGAACCACTCGATGAAGCTCGCGGCGTAGAGGATTTCACCCTTGGCTTCGGCCAGTGGCTTGCCTTGTTCCAGGGTGAGGATTTCAGCCAGGGCGTCGGCGTTTTCCAGCATCAGCGCGTGCCAGTGCTTGAGGGTGTTGCTGCGTTCCTTGGCGGTCAGTGCGCGCCAGGCTGGCCAGGCTTTGTTGGCAGCCTCGATAGCCAGGCGCGCGTGCTCGGCGCCAAGGTTCGGCACCCGGCCGATGAGTTCACCGGTGGCCGGATTGAAGATGTCTTGACAGGCGCCATCCGGCGCGTCCAGCCATTGGCCATTGATGTAGGCCTGTTGGCGGAACAATAACGAGGCTGCTGGGCTCATGCCGGCTCCCAAGAAAAAAGGGTGGTTATCTGTAGGAGCGAGCCTGCTCGCGAAGCACCCGAGAACGCCAAGGGCTGTCAGGCAGCACGCGTTATCGTTCACGACCATCGCGAGCAGGCTCGCTCCCACAAGGTTTTGTGTATGGGCATCAGGCCAGTGTGGGCAGCGGCCCCAGCTTGCCTTTGTGGTAGATCATCGGTGTGACCGGTTGCGCGGGCAGGATCAGGTTCTTCACCGCGCCGACGATGATCGCGTGATCACCGCCATCGTATTCACGCCACAGCTCGCACTCGATGATCGCCGTGGCCTTGGCCAGAATCGGGTTACCCAATTCGCTCAGGTGCCACTCGATGCCTTTGGCCTTGTCCTTGCCTTTACCGGCGAAGGCATAGGCTTCTGCAGTCTGGTCGGCGGACAGCAAATGAATTGCGAACTGCTTGCTGTCGCGCAGCACCGGGTAGGTGTCGGAGCCATAATTGGGGCAGAACAGCACCAGTGCCGGGTCGATCGACAGCGCACTGAAGGCGCTGGCGGTGATGCCGACGATGCCACCTTCCGGGTCCAGGGTGGTGACCACCGTGACCCCGGAAGGGAACGAGCTCATCACGTCTTTGTAAATGCCGGGTTCGATCATTTTCCAGGACTCCTAGCGCATCACGAAGGGATCAGGCATCGGTGCCTGGGACAGGTTGATCCACACCGTTTTCAGCTCGGTGTAGGCCAGCACCGAATCGATGCCGCTTTCGCGTCCATAGCCGCTGTTCTTGAAACCGCCGATCGGCGCCATGGCCGAGACCGCGCGGTAGGTGTTGACCCAGATGATCCCCGAACGCACGTCCCGGGCCAGGCGATGGGCACGGCCCAGGTCGCGGGTCCAGATGCCGGCGGCGAGGCCGAACTGTGAGTCGTTGGCAATCGCCAGGGCTTCGGCTTCGTCCTTGAACCGGATGACCGAGGCCACCGGACCAAAGACTTCTTCCTGCATGATCTTCATCGAGTTGCGGTCGCACTCGAATAGCGTCGGCTCAAAGAACCAGCCGTCGCCCAGATTCTCCGGACGCTTGCCGCCCAGGCGCAGGCGCGCGCCTTCGGCAATCGCATCGGCCACCAGCCCTTCGACCACGGCCAGTTGCTGCGCGGTGGCCATCGGGCCCATTTCGCTGCTGTCGTCCTGCGGGTTGCCGATGCGGATGCGCTGGGCGCGTTCCACCAGACGACCGACGAACTCGTCGTAGATTTCGTCCTGCACCAGTAAGCGCGAACCGGACACACAACTCTGCCCGGAGGCGGCGTAGATCCCGGCGATGGCGCCGTTGATCGCGCTGTCGAGGTCGGCGTCGGCGAAAATGATGTTCGGCGATTTGCCCCCCAGTTCCAGCGACAGTTTGGCGAAGTTCTCCGCGCTGCTGCGCACCACATGCCGCGCCGTGGCCGCGCCGCCGGTGAAGGCGATCTTGCGGATCAGCGGATGGCGGGTGAGGGCGGCGCCGGTGCTCGGGCCGTAACCGGTGACGACGTTGACCACTCCCGGTGGAATCCCGGCTTCCAGTGCCAGGCGTGCCAGTTCGAGGATGGTCGCCGAGGCGTGTTCCGACGGCTTGATCACGATGGTGTTGCCCGCGGCGAGGGCCGGGGCGAGTTTGATCGCGGTCAGGTACAGCGGGCTGTTCCACGGAATGATAGCGGCCACCACGCCCATGGCTTCGTGCACGGTGTAGGCAAACAGGTCCGGCTTGTCCAGCGGCAGAGTGCCGCCTTCGAGCTTGTCCGCCAGGCCTGCGGTGTAGTGGAAGAACTCCGGCAGATAGCCGACCTGGCCACGGGTTTCGCGGATCAGCTTGCCGTTGTCGCGGCTTTCCAGCTGCGCCAGTTGTTCTTTGTTTTCGGCGATCAGGTCGCCCAGGCGTCGCAGCAATTTGCCGCGCGCGGTGGCGGTCAAACCGCGCCATGCCGGGCTGTCGAAAGCGGTTTGCGCGGCCTGTACGGCGCGCTCGACATCCGCTTCGTCGGCGTCGGGCAATTCGGCCCAAGGCTCGGCCAGCGCCGGGTTGAGGCTTTCGAAGGTCTTGCCGGACAGGGCATCGACCCATTCACCGCCGATGCACATCTGGAAGCGTGCGAGTGTCATGCAACGATCCCCTTGATCTGGTTTTGTTGGGAGTGCGCGGTCTGCAGAAACTCCAGCAACAGCTGGTTGACCAGGCGCGGAGACTCTACGGGCATCATATGCCGTTGCTCGGCGAGCACGGCAACGGTCGCACCGGGAATGCGTTCGGCCAGTTGCCTGGCCATTTCCGGGGTCGAACCGGGGTCCAGCTCGCCGGTGGCGATCAGCGTCGGCACCTTGATGCTGGCCAGGTCGTCGGCGCGGTACATGTCCTGGGTGGCGAACAGTTCGTAAGTGGTCAGGTAACCCTGCGGGTCATTGCCGGCCAGGGTCTGGCGAATCGCGGCGATCTGCGCCGGGTTCGCGGCCTGGTATTCACGGCTGAACCAGCGCGACAGTGCCGCTTCGGCATTGGCGTCCGGCCCGTGTTCGGCAGCTTGGCTGGTGCGGGCGATGACCCCGGCGCGCTGTTCGGCGCTACGGTTGAACACGCTGTTGAGCACCACCAGGCCTTCCAGGCGTTGCGGGTAGTGCAGGGCAAACGCCCGCGCCACCAGCCCGCCCATGGAAAAACCGATCACCGTTGCCTTGGGCAATTGCAGGTGGTCGAGCAGCTCCAGCAACTGGTCGGCATAGCCGAGCAGCGGCGTGCCGCTTTCCGGGCGCGGGCTGGCGCCATGGCCGAGCATGTCGTAGGCGATGACGCGGTACTTCGTGGCCAGGCCAACGATCTGGCCGCCCCACATTTCTTTGTTCAGGCCCACGCCGTGGATCAAGACCACGGGCTGGCCTTGGCCGGTCGCCAGGTAACTGGTGCCAGCCGGGGTGAGTTCAGCGGTGAGCCGAATCATGGAGCGCTCCTGCAATGCCTTCTTGTTGTCGTTCTGCTGGCCGGTTACTGGGCTTTTTCGGCGGCCAGTTCTTCCAGGTCGATGTAGCGGTTGCCGATGCGCGGGTGCAGGCGGCCGCCGTCGGCGCAACCCAGGACCACGACGATTTCGTCGGCACGAGGGGCGTCTTCGATCTGCATTTCCAGGGTGATGTAGTGCGAACGCAGGCCTTCGTCGTCCTTGTGCATCATCGGGATCTGGATCGAAGTGCCCGGACCGCCGCGCTTGTTGGTGAAGCTCAGGTAGCTCTTGGCCTTGACCGCTTCGCGGTAATGGTTGCCGAAGCGCAGGGTGTGGATCACCGCCGAAGCGTGCTCGATCTCGCCATCGGCGCCGACCACCGCAGCCTTGCCGTAAGCCTCGATTTTCTCGGCACCGCCAATGATGCCCACCAGACGCTCGACCATCAGCGCGCCGAGGTCGGAGCAGTTGGCGCGGATCTGTGGTTTCAGGTCTTCGACGAAACCGTTGCCCACCCAGGGATTCTTCATCACCACGGCCAGACCGACCATGGTCACGGGCTTATCGGTGGCTTTGCCGCCTTCAATAAAGGTTTCTTCGACATAGCTGACGATCTTGCGGATTTCGAAACTCATGAGCTGCTCCGTAGAGGTTTTGGGTGTCTGTGCGTCTGATGGTATACCATAATACCGTAAGCACAAGACCCTGAACGGAGTTTCTGGCTGGATGGCACGCAAAAATGTGCGTCACGGGCAGCAGCGGACAAACGGCAGGCACAGGCTTACGCCGGGCACAGGCCCGGCATGGGGGAGGAGAGAAAGGTAAGGAAGGGGATCAGCGGTGATGCGGCGTCAAGCGGTGCGTCGGGTTTGCTACCGGCTGTCCATCAGGACTTCGCCTCCTTCGTCCCCAGCACATCACGGATGTTGTCCACCACATTGCTGTCTTTGATCACATCGTTGAGCCAACCCTCGAGCGGCATGTTGCCCCATTTGATCGCCCGTTCGATCAGGTAGGGGACAGGGCTCTGGGGTTCGGTCTGCTTGAAGAACTGTGCGATGCCCGCCAGCAGGGTGAATGCCTCGTCACGGGTCTGTGGCGTGGTGCGCAGCGGTGTGACTGGGATGTCTTGCTGGGTCTGGGTCATTGCGGCACCTGCATGTTGTGCGCCAGCGCTTTCGGATACGACCGGGGTGGGCGCGGCAGGCGCCGGGTGCAATTCGATGCCGCGATCCTTGAGCAGTTTCTCGGCCAGTTGGCCGGCGCGGGACAACACGTCATGGAGCTCGGCAAAGCTTGGCGCGTCATTGCCGAACAGCCTGTCGGCGGTGCTCTGCAGTTGCTGGCAGGCCTTCAGGCTGGCGGCGATTTCGCCGGCTTTCTGGCGCAGGTGATCGGAGTCGGTCAGCACCACCGAACGCTGGAACACCTCGGCGTTGATCTTGCCTTCGTCGAGGGCGGCGCGCATGGCCTGGGGGTTCTGCAACGCCAGGTTTTCGACATGCCTGGACTCGTCATAGCGCAGCAGGCCGTACTGTTGGCCCTGGGTGATCGGCAGTCCGCCCACGACATCCGCCAGGGTCGTTTTCATCCACGCCAGACGGGCAGCGCGTTCATCGACCCCATCCTCGAGGGAGGGGAAGAGGCCGGTCCAGAAATTGTCCAGCAGGCGTTCGGCCAGGGTCAGGCCGAAGGTGATACCGGTGAAATGATGCTTGTGCGCCAAGGCTTCGCTGAGCCAGGCGACGAGCATCAGGTCCTTGCTCTGTCGAGCCAGGCCTTGGGCCGCCAGGGTGAGGGTCAGATCCCAGTCGGATGACTTCAGGTCGGTTTGCCAGTCACCCTGGGTCAGGTAATCGGGGTCTGCTCGCCGGGCTTCTTTCACCTGATCGAACAAGGTGGAAAAGCTCAGGTCTTCGCCACTCCCCTCATTGATGGGCGCGGTCAGTTCGGCCAGCGAAAGGTCGTTGAGAAATTCAGACATGGGAAACTCTGATCAGAATAGAAGAACACCGCGCCTGCCGGGCAGGCGCGGTGCCGAAAACGAGCCGCGTGCGCGGCCCGTCATTACTGCGGTGTTATGCGAAAACCTTGTTCGCGGTGCGATCCCAGCCACCGGTGACGTTACCGCCGCCCTGGCCATCGGCACGGCTTTGTTGGGTGTAGGTGGTCTTGATGCGGGCGAAGTTGAAGCTGATTTCCTCGATCGGCAGATCGCCAACCGCTTTGTCTTCACCGTTCTGGCTGCCGCCAGCGACCGCTTTCACGGACGACACCACGACTTCTTCCAGGTTGATGGTCAGGTAGGTGACCTTGTCGCCACCGGCACGGTTCACGTTCAGCTGGATCTTGGCGATGTGCGTACCTTTGCAGCAGGCTTCGAACAGCTTGGCGGAAGCCTTGTCCACGGCTTTGCGGATGCTGAAGTCGCTCAACGCAACACGCTCCGACGAAGCACCGCCCGAAGAGCTGGCCGTCGCGGAAGTCGCTTGGGTTGCGCCGTACTCGTAGCCCAGCACTTCGATCCAATCCTTGTGTTTGTCGTCCAGAACTTCACCAGGAATGCCGTCGATCTGGATGTATGCGTCAAATGCCATTTCTTTTTTCTCCTTACCTTCATTTAAAGGGATGTCACCTGCAAGCAGGTCGCAGCCCTTCGTTTTAACCTCTTTGAATCGATCAACAGAGGTGTCTTATGCCGGCCCGGGCCTCTCGTCGAGATGACCCGGGTACCGGTATTTCTTCACAAGGCGCGCATGCTCAGTTGAGTGCCCGCACTTCGATTTCTACCCGCCGGTTAGGCTCCAGGCAGCGGATCAGCTGCGCTCTTGGCTGTTGCATATCGCACTTGACCAAGGGCTTGTTGCTGCCTTCGCCGACGGCTTCGACCAGCTCGCCGGGCACGCCTTTGCCCACCAGGTAGGTCTTGATGGTTTGTGCCCGCTGTTTGGAAACCTGCAAGTTGCCTTGGGGATCGCCGAGTTGATCGGCATGCCCGGCGATGATGATTTTTCCGATGTTGGGGGTGCTGAGCAGCTTGCCGGCGATCGCGCTGAGCTGGCTTTGGCCTTCGGTCTTCAGGCTCTGGAAATCCGCACGGGCGAAAGCGAACAGGGTGTCCGACTCCAGCGTGATGGTTTCGATCGAGCGCAACGACTGGGTCAGCAGGCTGTTGATGTAGTTGCGCGAGCTGGAGATCAGGAACGCGTTATCGAGGATCCGCGGCACGTCCGGCTGGTGGATCTGGTCGCTGTAGAAATTGATCTGGCGGCTGGCGAATTCATAGTCAGAGGCGGCGATACTGGCATTGCCGACCTGACGGGCAATTGCCGGGTACCAGTAATCCGGGATTTTCGCTTTCAGGAACCCAGGGTCGGCCTTTTCCCGTTGTGCACGGGACAGCATGACGTAGGTGTCCAGCGTCGCCTTGCCGAAACCGGCGATGGACTGCGCCCGGTTGTCATTGGGTAGCGCCTTCGGTTCAACGCTGTCGACCCCGGTCACGGGCATCAACTCTTTGGCGTTGCGCTGATAGACCTTGAGGGTGGTCAGCAAGTACAGCGAGCGGGTCAGGTTGTCGGCCGTGGGCTTGAGCATCACGCTTTCCAGCCGGTCGAAATAGCGGCTGCGCACCAGTGGTTCTACCTTGTGGCCTTGATAGAGCCCCAGGCGCATGCGCAGCGGCACACCTTCGTCGTGGTGTTGCGCGTAGTAGTGCGCGGTCCAGAAACGCAGGCGATCCAGGGTTTGCCAATCGGTGTACTGAGCGGGTATTGAACGGTCGTCGACGCCAGCCTGGGTCAGTTCTGCCGAGAGGCTTTGCAGGGTGTTTTTGTTGTTGACGTACGACCAGCCCAACAGGCTGCACAGCAGTACCGCGACCAGTCCGGCGCCGCCGATCCAGGTCGCCCGGCGCCGACGCTCGCGGTGGTTGGTGGTGTACAGCGCCACCAGATGCTGGTCGGGAATGATGACTTTGCGGAACAGACTGTTGATGAACAAGGGGCGCGGTTGCGCGTGACCGTTGGCGATCTCCCGATCACCTTCCAGGGAAAAGCGCTCTGTCACCTGCCGTGCGTGTCCGCCCATTTCCGGCTGGTCTGCATCCAGCGCGCTGGTGAAATAGAAACCGCGCAGCAGCTCTGCACTTTGATAAGGGTTGGCGCGCAACAGGGCATCGACGAACAGTTGCAGCCGTGGCTTGAGGGCCGCCAGTTCCAGCGGGAACCGATACACCGCCGAATCCTGGCGGGTGATCTGGATGTCCTGAGTGACCAATTGCTGGCTGGCCACCTGGTGCCAGTAGCTGACCAGTTCGTCCATCGCGACGCCGAAGCGCTGGCCCCAGTCGGCCTGTTCGTAACCTTTGTGGGAGAAGGTCTTGCCCATCACTTCGCCGCGCGCGGTTTCATCGAGTTGGCGATAGAAGGGCGCGAAACCCGGCACCAGGTCGCACTTGGTGAACACCAGGTACACCGGCAACCGCACTTCCAGCAAGGCATGGGTTTCCTGAATGCGTTCGCGCAGACGCTTGGCGATGCGCTCCTGATCTTCGAGCGAGGCTTGCAGGATGTCGTGGATGCTGACGGTGACGATCAGGCCATTGAGCGGCCGACGCTGGCGATGCTGGCGCAGCAGCTGGAGGAACGCGCGCCATTTGCCGGCCTCTTCCTGGTTGTTCATGTAGCGGCCGGCGGTGTCCAGCAGCACGGCTTCGGAGCTGAAGAACCAGTCGCAGTTGCGCGTACCACCCAGACCGGCGACTCGCACGCCCTCACGCTCGGCATAGGGGAAGTTGAGTCCCGACTGGTAGAGCATGGTGCTTTTGCCCGCTGCTGGCTGACCGACCACCAGGTACCAGGGCAGGGCATACAGCGCATCCTTGGGGTTGCTGCCCCGTGGCTTGTTGCTGTGCAAGCGCTCGATGCTCTGCAAGAGACGCTCGCGCAACAGGCTGACTTCCTCGCGATCCGCCGGGCTCGCGTTCAATACCGCCTGATCGGCATCCTCGCGCAGCAGGCCTTCGAGGTCGTGATGCCGGGACACGCCTCGATTAAGCAGCAGCACATAACCGGCGGACAACACCAGGAACACACCGATGCCGGTCAGCAGACTGTTGAGCGAACTGAAGCCGAACGCACGCCCGATGCCCCACACCACGAAGATCGCGAGGAAAAAACACACCCCCAGGATGTAGGGTTGATAGCGCAAGAAGTAATACTTGATCTTGTTCATACAGGCTTCGAATCCAGGGCATCGACAAAACGGTCGATAACGTCACCCAGAGGGCGGTCGATTTCGGGAAAGGCGTGTGTGCGGTGGTGCTCGTCAAAGGCATCGAAAGACGCCAGCACGTCATAGCTCTGCGAACGGTCAGCGATGCCGGTCAGCAGGCGATAGGCATCACTGGTATTGCGTGAGGCAAAACAGATCAGCCGGGGCCGCATGAAGTCGTCCGCCAGCAGGCTGATCTGTGGCACGGCGCGCTCCGGGGTCATTTGCGTCAGCCAGGTGACCCACAGATCGGCAGTCGGATTTTTCAAACCCCTTTCCGCCGGCAAGGGCAGGGCGATGCCTATGGACGTTGCGTGATCCAGATGCCTTTTAAGGGCCTGAAGCCGGGTCAATACGGCGTTGGTGACGAACTCGGGGTAGGTGCCCTGGAGCGCACAAGCGATGTCCCGCAGATTGAAATTCACCAGGAACTTGTCATGCACGCGCCGGAACAACTCGAAGTCCTGGCCTTGCAACGGGCGCAGGGCCTTGATGCGGTCGAACAGCACCGAAGTGCTTTCGCCCTGGACGGCCATGTGCAGCAAGGGCCTGATCTGCCCGCTGAACAATTCGCCCAGGGTGAACGGATTGACCAGAGGCTCGGCTTCGCTGGCCTTGAGGGTCTGGAAAATGAAAAACGGATAGCGCCGCCCACTCGAATCCTTCGAGCTGATCAGCCCGCCCAGCAGCCAGTTGCCGCTGCGCGCCCGGTAACTGAAAAAGCACAGCGGCAATCCGTCGAACAGCTTGCGCCAGTCTTCGCTATGCTGCAGGGCGGCCAGCGCCCCTTGCAGCCAGCTATCGAACTCGCAGACGTCGTCGCCCGCACCTTGCAGGCTGACGAAGTCCGGGCTCGCGGGCACCTTGCCGAAGCAGCCGATCATTGGCCAAAACCCTGCTTCAAGGTTCGGCGGCTCACAGCGCTTGACCTTCTTTGGCGTTGAGCGCGCTCAAGGCCTTGACGTTGGCCAGGTCCGTCAGCTTGACGCCACCGTAGTTGCGCACGGCGAGGCTGACCGGTCCACTGCTGGTGTTCCAGCTGAAGCGTTGCTGGATGCCGTCCAGATCGCTGACCCGTGCGCTGTCGTTCATGCGCAGCAGGCCCCAGCGGCCCGGGTAGTCGAACACCGTGATGCGCTCGCCGCTCAGGGTGACCACATCCAGGCGAGCGCCCGGCGTGGTGGTCGTGCCCGGCCACGAGAAACGGCTCCAGCTGGTCTTGCCGTTGCGGTAGTGCTGCACCTGGCCGTCGAGGGTGAAGATGATGTCGGTGAGGTTGGCGGAAGGTTCGAGCATGATCTCGAAGCCGTTGTCGCGGTCCGACAGGCTGGCGATCACCTGGCCCAACGAGCTGGCCTTGTCGATGCTGTTGACCATGTTCGGGTTGACCAGCGGCGTAGCCTTGCTGTTGCTGCTCATCCCCAGGCCTTCGCCACCGGACAGGTTGCCGATTTCGTTGCGCTTGAAGTTCGGCAGCAGCCCGGATTCCGGGTCGACGAAACGCTGCAGATCCTTGACCGAGGCTTCATTGCGGCTGCCGGGTGCAATCGGGTAACGGTGCGCCATGACCTGCTCCCAGGGCTTGGCAATCTGCTGTGCCCAGGCCTTGGCAATCTGTTGGCCGGCCGGGTCTCGCAGGGTTTCCCAGGCAAACTGGATCGGCAGGCTGAACAGGCCCTGCAACGAATCGGACAGACCGCCCTGGCTGGTGTCGACGGTGGTCTCGACATAGTTGCGCACGCTGGTCACTTCACTTGGCAGCCCTTCAAGGGTTTCACTGATCAGCTGCTTGCTGCTCTTGCCAACATCCTGTGAGCGCTGGATGTTGTTCATCCGCACCTTGAGCTTGCGCAGGGCCGCGAGGTAGCGGTCCATGATCGTGCTGTCGGCACCTTCGGCGTTCTGCACCGCGAACACCCGCGACACAGATTCGAAGCGCTTCGCCAGGCTGCCGTCGTCGACCGCCGGCAAAGGCGAAATCAGCGCGCCTGGCGAGGTGTTCTTGCCGTCGATGATCCCGGTGACGCTGCTCCAGAATCCGTCATCGGGCTTGATGCCCGCTTGCAGGGTTTCGCGAGGGGCGGGGACGTCCCATTGGGTGTTGTCATTGACCGCCGCCAGGAGGGTTTTCACCGGCGAGTTCTGCACGTCGCTGAGCAGCGACAGTTGCTGGGTCGCATTGGCCATGTCGGTGAAATGACGAACGCCAACGCTGTCGATGAAGGTGTACCAGGCCTGGGTGTAGTCACGCTTGTAGCGCGTCATGAACTCACGGATGAAGTTGGCTTTCTGCACGATGCTGTCGCCGCCTTCGCCGTCGAGCACCCAGTCCGATTCGTTTTGCAGGTTGCCCGACACCAGCTTGATCAGCTCGGGCTTGACGAACTGTTCCCAGCCCTGACGGGTGAAAATCGCCGGGACCGCTTCGGAGCCGTACAGCAACTGACGGCCCGGCATTGGCACCAGGTCGCTCAAGCCGACGGCCGGGAACTGTCGGCTGGATTCCAGTTGCAGACGCAGGTATTCACGGTCCACCAGCGAGCTGGAAATCATGAAGGACTTCAGGCTATTGCGGGTCTCGTTGATGAGTTGCTCGTTGCGCGACAAGGTCGGTGCCTGACCATTCTTGAGCAATTGCACGTAGACCGGCGCGTTGTCCTCAATCACCGCTGTACTGACAGGGTTGTCGGCACTGGCGGTATTGGCCCAGGCAGCCGGCAACGCAGCCGCCACGAACTCCGGATCCGGGTGAGTGGTGGGTTGAGTCAGCATCAGGTAGAGCTTGAGCGCGTTATAGGATTCGATGATCGACGCCACTTGGCGCTCATCCAGTCGGCCCAACATTTCTTCGGACAACGACAGCCCGCCGGTGGTCGCCGACAGTTCAGCGGCATCGCTCGCCGTGGCAGGGTTGCGCAACGCTGTCAGGGCTTCGCCACGAGCCTTGTTGGCGGCGCCCTTGGCCGCACCGCTCAGCCGATTGGCCACATCGCCGGTGCTGCGCGGCACGTTATTCAAGCCGGTAGGCAGCTTCTGCCCCAGTGCCCGCGCCTTGGCAGAATTGGCCTTGGAAGGCACAGGCGCAAAGCTGTTCTGCGCATCCATGGTCTTGGCGAACTCATTGAATGCGCGCATCTGCAATTGCAGTTGCAAGGTGACAGGTTCCAGCGCCTGGGTGCGCAGTTGCTGCAAATAGGCGGCCTGCGCGGCGCGGTAGAGGTCGTCGCCACGATAGAGGCCAGCGCCGAGTTGCAGCGGCACACCTTTGGCCCGATGCTTCTCGATGGCCGAGAGTTGTTCGCGCAGCAGTTCCAGGCCCTGGCCCGAGGCGAGCAGCCCGGCACGGTCCGCAGACTGTTGCAGCTCAGTCAGTTGCTCGCGCAATGTGGCCAGCCACTGACGGTTGTTCTGGAACGACAGGGCTTGCCAGCCAATGAACGCAACCCCGGCCAGTACCGCCAGGCCCAGCAGGGCAGGGCTGGCGGAGGTGTTCTTGCCCAGGCGCGACTGATAGAGGGTCAGGTCGCGGTCCGGGAAGATCACCCGACGGAACGTATCGGTGATGAAGTAGCTGCGCTCGCTGATTTTCTTGCCGCTGCTTGGCTCGGGCTGCTCTTGTTCCGATTGCTCTTGGTCCGCTTGCAAGGCGAACGACTCGGCCAGGTCGTCTTCATACACCTGGCTCAGTTGCTGGTCGGTCTGCAGGGCGCTGGTGAAATACAGCCCGCGCAGTAACAGCGGCGCGCCGCTGCGACCGGTCTCGGCGAAGTGCTGGAGGAACTTCTCCAGCACGCCTGAAAGCTCGGCGAAATAGTTCGGGAAATTCAGCAGTGCGCTGTTGGCGTCGGCACCCAGCGCAATCATCTGCGCGTCGACGTGACGACGGATGTGGCTGTGCAAATTGGCCAGCTTGGCATCCAGCACCGGGCGCAGGCCCTGGTTGCGGATTTCGGACAAGCCGAAGGTCATGCCCAGCGGTTGCTGGCGCTCGTTCAGGTCCAGGCCTTCAAACGCCTGGCTGAAGCCTGGCAGTTGATCGGTCTTGCTCAGCATCAGGTAGATCGGTGGATTGGCGTCCAGGCAATCGTTGTATTCCTCGATGCGCGACACCAGTTGCGCGGCGAGCTCGTTGCGCTCGGCCGCGCTGTTCGCCAGCAGTTCAGGCAGGCTCACCACCAATACCAGACCGTTGACCGCAGCCTTGCTGCGCTGCTTTTTCAGCATGCGCAGGAAGGCGGCGAATTCGCTGGCCGACGGGTCGTCCCGCAGGTAACGGCCGGCCGTATCGATCATCACGGCCTCGGGGCTGAAATACCAATCGCAATGCTGGGTGCCGCTTTGTGTGTCGTTGGCGCTGCTGGCAATGCTTGCGGACAGGCCGGAGCGGGTCAGCAACGAGGTCTTGCCCGCTGCCGACATGCCGATCACCAGGTACCACGGCAAATCATAAAGCGCCGACGAGCCACCGCCGCCGGCCGAACGGTCGGCGCGCAGCATGGCGATGGCGTGCTTGAGGCGTTCATGTAATACCTGGCGGTCACGGAATTCGCCGCTCGACTTCAACGAACGATCCACTTCACGCTGCACCAGATTCTCAAGGTGTTGTTCAGTCCGGATACGCTTGTACTGACGCATTACGATGATCAGCAAGTAAAAGGCGCACAGGATCGCCATCGCCTCCAGCGTATAACCGCGCAACCAGCTCACGTGCGGCGCAGCGAACCAGCAAACCGCCAGGCTCGCCAGCCACAGGACGGTGACGAGGAACCAAAAACTTTTCAACGAGCGCAATAATGTCTTCATGTCTTCCTGACTCGATTACCTGACCTGTTTTCAGGCACTGAACAGCTGGCTGATTTGTTCGGACAATGCGGCCAGGTCTTTGCCCAGCAGCCAGTCCAGCGTCAGGTAGACACCCGCGCAGACCAGCGCAATCAGCGCCAGGTAGAGCCAGAGGGGCACTTCATGACGCAGCATCTGCGAGACCTGGTCGGGCAACGCCCAGTCCGGCGAGAGGGTCTTGGGCGTCTTGCGAAAACGCGCGATGTCCTGGCCCAGGGTATTGGCCAGGTAGCGCAGCTGGTCCTTTTGCCCGAGGCTGAACTTGCCTTCGAAACCCAGGGCCAGGCACAGGTGGTAAACCTCGAGCACATCGAGGTTCTGTTTGACGTCGCCACGCAGTGCGTCGATCTTTTCGAAGAAACCTTCGCCGGCCAGGTGCACGCCGAAGTAGCGAAACTGCAGCGGCTGCAATTCAAAGTGGCGACGCAACTCGTTGTCCCCGGAGCGCAACACGCTTTCATCGAGGAACGCACACAGGGCGTACTGGGTGTCTTTCACCTGTTCAACGCTGTAGTCGGCGCTGCGGGCATTGCGTTCCAGCGCCTTGAAGAAGGTGTCGACGCTCGCCTCGAAGGCGCTGACCGACGTCACCTGGCGACCTTTGCGCACGATCAGCGCCATGCTGATGAAGTCCTGCACCAGGTCTTTGAGGGTCGGTTTTTCACGGGCGGCCGCAACGGCGCCTTGCAGTACGGCTTCGGTCATTTGAGTACCGCCATCAGTTCAAGCTTGAGGTTGGTGAACGCGCTGGGCGCATAGAAAGAGATGGCCTGGGCACTCATCATTCGCTCGTACACCCGGCCATGGGGTTCGATGGAGAAGTAGTGATTGTCCAGTCGCACCGGAATCGCATTGGGCAGGCGCGTCGAATGATTGAGGGTGACCCCCGGCATGGCGCTGTTGACCACCACTTCGATGTCTTCCGGCGAGCCGACCTTGAACGCCCGTGGCACCAGTTCCAGCAGGCTCGCGCCCGGCATGTCGGCGTGCACGGAGATGTAGAAGTCCGCCTCCGCCAGCCGTGGGTCGTGCAATTGCCCTTGCCAGTAGGAGGGTTTGGTCTGGGTCAGGTTGATCACCACACACTGGTTCGGCACCACGTTGTCGAGCAGCACGCGAATCATTTCGTCGAGCTTGACCAGCGAGGCCGCCGGGTCGTGGTGGTCGTACTCGGGGATGTCGTTGAGCTGGGTGTCCAGCGAGAACGTCAGCAAGCCGCCGGCGAGTTCGGCCAGGAATAGATACAAGCGCTCCGGGTGCAGGCGCGGGTGCGCAAGCAGGTGCGCCAGGGCCGGGTGGGCACGGTTCACCGTGTTCAGCAGCCAGAACAGGGTCACGTCGCTGGAGCCGAATTCGGCAATCTGGTCCGCGCGCTCGCGACGACGGCCCGACAGCGCCTTGCTCTTGGATTGCAGGGCGCCGAGCAAACGCTTGCCCAGCCCGATCAGTGTGTCGTGGGTGCCCAGGTGCAGCGTCGGGTGCACGAAATGCCCGTCGAGGTTGAAGCCGCCGATGTTGTTGCGCGACAGCCGGGCAATCGGGCACCAGGTGTAGCCATCGAGGGTGTCGCCGTCGATCAGCATCACCACGTTCAGGCGCAGGCTGGTGATTTCGTTTTCCAGGTCGCCTTCGTTGAGGTCCGGCAAGGTATCGAATTGCTTGCGAAAGCGTCGCCCGGTCTTCTGCTCCTGGCCGTCTTCGACGTAGTTCAGGCCGAAGGGCTCAGGCAGTTTCAGCGCGGCGTAGACCTTAAGGTCGTTACCTTTGAGCAAGTCCTTCAAATCCCGGGCGGCCGGCAGCGGATCGTGCTGCGGCGCGTCGAACAGGCTGCCGTCGGGAAACACCAGCTTCAGTCGCTTGAGCTGCAGGGAACCGCTGGCGAGGGCTTCCTCGTCCACTTCCAGCAACTGCACGCCCCAGTGAAAGGGCGTGTTGCGCAGGGTCGCCTGCGCCAGCTGATGCTGGTGGAACTCATCCTGATATTGGAAATGTTGCGGTAAAAGGAACATGCCTTCGGACCACATCACCCGGCTTTGCTTACTCATTGAGCGCTTTCCAATAATGAATTCAATTTCGAGTCCACGGCTTTTTGCGCAGAACCGACGGCTTTGTCCTGGGCCTTTTGCACCACGGCGTCCTGAACTCGTTCGGTCAGTGTCGGTTCGGCAGACGGGTCGGGCTGGGCGGTGGCTTTGGCCAGTCGTTCCTGGGTCTTGGGTTTGTCCAGGACGTCGACACCACTGACGGCGGACACGGTGTTGTTGTCCACCAGCACCCGCAGGCCGTCGGAGGAGAACCAGATGCCGTCCTTGCGCAGGGAGTTGGCGTCGAACGCGACCTTCCAGCGGCTGTTCTCGTCGGTGCGGAAAAAAGCCGCGACGCCGACATAGCCCGCCGCCTTGTTCAGCGGCCACTTGTCGACTTGCCCCATACCCGGCAACAAGGTGATTTCGCGGTTTTCCAGCAAGGTATTGCCGAGGGCCTTTTGTGGGTCGTCCCACAGCGAGTCGGCGTCCACCGAGGCAAAACGCTCCAGCGATGTCAGCTGGTACACGCGCAGCACCACCGAAAGTGGCTGGCCGGACGCATCGGGATTGAGCTGGTTGCCGCCGTCGGACGTCAGGATGATTTTCTCGTTGTCCTGGAACAGCATGTCGCCGGCCCAGGTGTTGTCGACCCGCTTGCCGACCCGGTCGGTGACGCCACAGGCGCTCAGTACCGCCATCATCGCCACCGCCGTCAGGCATTTAGCCAACGCTGTCTTTTCGGGACGCTTCCCTGAATATCTCTTGTCCATGACCACTACCTGTAAATGCCCGATCAGTTCAGGCGATAGGCGAAATCGCCGTCGCTGCCCAACTCGATGTTCAGACTCTGAATCGGTTTGTCCTGCGCCATGCGCTCCAGGACCCGCTGGGCCAGTTCCGGCATCAGGGTCTTGGACAGAATGTTGTCGATGTTGCGCGCGCCGCTGTCGACTTCCGTGCAGCGCGAGGCAATGGCCTTGACCAGCGCCTCGTCATAGCTCAGGACGGCCTGATGATTGCGCTCGAAGCGCTGGCGAATGCGCGCAAGCTTGAGCGCGACGATGCGCTCGAGAATCGCGTCCTTGACCGGGTAGTAGGGGACGATGGTCAGGCGACCGAGGAAGGCCGGCTTGAACACCTGGTTCAACTCGTCACGCAGCCCTTCGACGATGTCGTCCGGCGTCGGTTGCGGCTGGGCATTGAGGCACCACTGCATGATGCGGTCGGTCCCGGTGTTGGACGTGAGGATGATCACGGTATTGCGAAAGTTGATCTCGCGACCTTCGCCGTCATCCAGCACGCCTTTGTCGAACACCTGGAAAAACAGTTCGAGCACGTCCGGGTGGGCCTTTTCCACTTCATCGAGCAGCACCACGCTGTACGGCTTGCGTCGCACGGCTTCGGTCAGCACGCCGCCCTCGCCATAGCCGACATAACCCGGAGGCGAACCCTTGAGGCTGGAGACGGTGTGGGCTTCCTGGTACTCGGACATGTTGATGGTGATGACGTTACGCTCGCCGCCGTACAGGGTGTCGGCCAGCGCCAGTGCGGTTTCGGTTTTGCCGACGCCGCTTGGGCCGAGCAACAGGAACACGCCGATCGGCTTGTTCGGGTCTTCCATGCGTGCGCGGGAAATCTTGATGCGCTTGCCGATTTCGAGCAGTGCGTGGTCCTGGTCGAGCACCCGTTCGCCCAGCAATGCCGGCAGGCGCTGCACGGTTTCGATTTCGTCGCGCAGCATCTTGCCCAACGGAATGCCGGTCCAGCCGGAGATCACTTCACCGATGGTGCCGCCATCCACCAGGGCATGCACCAGCGGTTGTTCACCCTGGACGCTGGCCAGTTCGGCGCGTACCGCGGCAATCTCCTGGGTATCCGGTGCCTGATTCTCCGGGTGGCTGAGGGCGCCGAGTTGATCCACCAGTTGCAGCTCGCGTTGCCACTGTTGTTCGAGGGCATCGCGGGTCTGCTGTTCGCTCAGCAGTTCGGTGTTGAGGGCGGTCAGGCGGCGGGCATGGTCGCTGCCTTTGGCGGCTTCCTGTTGCAGTACCGATATTTCCGCCTGCAGGTTGTCGATCTGGCGCTTGCAGTCTTCCAGCGGCCCCGGTTGCGCCGATTGCCCCAGGGCGACCCGGGCACAGGCGGTGTCCAGCACACTGACGGCCTTGTCCGGCAGTTGGCGCCCGGTGATGTAGCGATTGGACAGGCGCACGGCCTGCAGCAGCGCTTCGTCCATCACCGTGACCTTGTGATGTTCCTGCATCTTGGCCAGCAGGCCGCGCAACATGTGGATCGCCTTGTCCTCGTCCGGCTCTTCGACCTTCACCACCTGGAAACGGCGGGCGAGGGCGGCATCTTTCTCGAAGTACTTCTTGTACTCGGCCCAGGTGGTCGCCGCGATGGTGCGCAGTTCGCCGCGAGCCAGGGCTGGCTTGAGCAGATTGGCGGCATCGTTCTGCCCGGCCTGACCGCCAGAGCCGATCAGGGTGTGCGCTTCGTCGATGAACAGAATGATCGGGTGCAGGCTGCGCTTGGTTTCCTCGATGACCGATTTGAGACGGTTTTCGAATTCGCCTTTCACCCCGGCTCCGGCTTGCAACAAGCCCAGGTCCAGGGTGTGGATGGCGACGCCCTTGAGTACCGACGGCACGTCACCCTGGATGATGCGCAGGGCCAGGCCTTCGACCACTGCGGTTTTGCCGACGCCGGCCTCACCGGTGAGGATCGGGTTGTTCTGGCGGCGGCGGGTGAGGATGTCGACCATCTGCCGCACCTCGAATTCGCGACCCAGCACCGGATCGATCCGGCCTTCGCGAGCGCTTTGCGTGAGGTTGATGGTGTATTGATCGAGGGCCGGGGTTTTGCCGTTGCCTTTTACCGGGTTGGCGACGTCGACAGTGCCCAGCGGTTTGCTCAGGGCGGACTCGGCGCTGCTTTCCACCAACGCGTTCAGATTCACGCGCAAATCGTCGGCGTTGATTTTCTCCAGTTCGGCGGCGCCAGCGATCACCACCCGGCGCAGCTCATCGTCATCGAGCAAGGCTTGCAACAGATGGCCGGTGCGGATCTGCGCCTGGCCGAACTCGATTGAGGCCAGGACCCACGCCTGTTCGATCATGCGGGTCAGGTGCGGCGACAGCGCCGGGGTGCGCGTATTGCCTTTCTTGAACGTCCCCAGTGCCGTCACCAACTGCGCCTGCAAGCGCTCAGGCACCACGTCGTAATGACGCAGGATGGCCGGCAGGTCGTTGTCGTGGCTGTCGAGCAACTGCAACAACAGGTGCTCGATTTCGACATCGTAGTGGTGTTCCGACAGGCACAGCGCCGCGGCGCTTTCGGTGGCGGTACGGCTGGTGTCGTTCAGCTTGGCGAACAGGGACTTCAGGTTCACAGGGAGACCCCATCAAAAGGAATGTGAAAGAGCGCGCAACGGGAAGGCTCCACGTCGACGCCTGGTCGTTTGAGCCAGCCGAGCCGGCCCAGGGAAACGTTGCCCTGGCGACCCAGGCGGGCGACGGGTACGGACTGCGGTTTGAGCTTTGGCGCCAACTGGAAGTCGAGTTCCGCACCGACGTAGAAACGCACCAGTTCCACCAGTTTTTGGTAGTCCTCGGTGCCTGGCTGGAAGCGTTGATAGTCGGCCAGTTCCAGTGGTGCCGTTTCGATGCGTACGCACGACTGGTAATCCCAGACCCGATTGCCGGCGACGGCGCTTTGCCCCAGCACCGCGTTCTTGCGCCCTAGCTGCGTGCATTGGCTGGCGTCGAGTTTCAGCCAGCGACCGGCAAACGGCTTGACCTTGAACGGCAGGGAAAAATAGAAGCTGAGCATCACTACCAGGTTCAAGGCGTTGCGCGGTTTCTGGGCGAACAGGCCGGAGAAATAGCTGAACAATTCGCGGCGCAGGGGCGAGCCTTGCCTGTCGAATTTCTGCTTCTGCGCCTCGGGGCCGAAACCCACCAGGTTGAGCAGGTAGCGGTCGAAGTCCGAGGTGCCGTTGCGTTCGTACTCGATGTAGAACTTGTACTTTTGCCAGGCCTCGTAGAACAGCGTGGTCATGCGGTGCGAAAAGATGTCGAGGAACGCGTGGGCCGCGTCATCCCGGTACTGGATGTGCCGCTCGATCAACAACTCGGTGTACGGGCGCGGCAACACGCCTGACGGCCCGACCAGCCCCATGAAGGTGACTTGCATCTCGGACAGCGGCAGGCCGGCCACGGACACCTTGCCTTCACGCTCGAACTGCAAGTCGCTGACTTCACTGGCCGGGAAGTTGAGCGACAGCTGCGAGCGAAAACGCAGAGGGTCTTCGTGCGGTCGGGTTTCCAGGTCCATGCGCCCGGTTCTGCTGTAATGCAGGCGAAGCAAGCGCACCAACTGGAAAAACTCGAATCGGTGCGGCTCAGCCCGTGCCTGGTCGATCAGACCAGGGGTTGATCGCCGGTTCGCGGTGGCCATTGGACGACTCTCTTTTCGCGCTGCAAGGTGCGAAGGGTTAATTGGGTAAAGCTGTTCATGGAGCAGTACTGACCGAAGAAGTGGTCGAGCACCATGCCGAACAAAAACACACCGCTACCGGTGTACTGGCTTTCATCGAAATTGAGGGTGATGCCGACGCCGCGAACGAAGTTCGGCCGCGGGTGGCCGATGCGTGCGACTACGGGTTCACTGCTGACCGAGACGATGCCGTTGATCTGTTTGCGGATCGCCGACACGTTGCGGTAGTTGTAGAGCGACAACAGCTCCAGCAGCACCTCGCGACCACGGGCCACCAGCGACATGTGGTTGAGCGACAGGTGCGAAATCAGTCGCCAGATCACGCCGTTGCCCAGCGGCACCCGGGCGGTGGCGGTGGGCTTGCGCAGGCAACGGATGTCCTGGATCACCGAGTTGCCCAGGATATGGAAATCGCCGCGTTCGCCACCGAACGGCAGCATCAGGGGCAGGTCGCGGTTGCTGCAGGTCAGGCGGATGCTCAACGTATCGTTGTTGGCCTCCATCAACCCCAGCTCACGATCCACCACCCGGATAAATACGTTCGAGCCGTCGCGCTGGCCGCTGTGCACCGCGCGGCGCCGGGCAATCCAGAAGCTTTGCCCCGGGCCCTGATCGCCACGGGGTTCGAAAAACGGATGACAGGTGCCGACCTGATCGATACCGCCGACCTTGCGCACCCGTCGTACGCGATCGATGGACACCACTTCGGCCGAGCCTTGCAGGCGCACATCCGGCGTCACCGCGTACTCGTGCTGGGCGTGGGTCAGCTTGATCGGCTCGGCCTGCTGGCGGAACAGGTTGATGATCGGCGTGCAATTGAGCTTGAAGTTATTGCGCCCGATATTTTGCGTCAGGCGCGCCAGGCGGTCGTTCAAGTCGTAGTCGGAGAAGTAGAAATTGACTTCGATTTTCTCGAGGTTCTTGCCAGCCAGAATCCGTGCAAAACCCGACAGGTCGAAGAACATGAATTTGTCGGGGAAGGTGAAGTACTCGTGCAGCAGGCGGTAGCCGAGGAACGAGCGCTCGGAGTAGTCCACCAGGCCTTCGTCCAGGCCGTAACCGACGGCTTTCAACGCGTTGGCCGGCAAGACGACCTCGCGGGTGCGCCCCTGATCTTCGAAGGTCAGCGTGGCCTTGGCCAGGTTGTTGAACAGCAGCTCGTACAGCTGCAGCATCAACGTGCTTTCGCCGTCGAGGAAGAACCGCAGGCTGTCCAGCTCCAGCTTGCCGAACATCACGTCGGAGGTCGCCACCAGGCCGATGCGCAAGCGCGCGACCAGGTCGGCGCTATGCCCATTGAACGCCGAGCGTTCCATCTCGATGAACGACGCTTGTTGCACCGCCACCTGCCATAGCTCGACCGGGTAGCAGGTGCGGAATTTACACACCACGCCATCGATCGGGTTGGCATTGAGTTCGGTATGCCGGGGCACGCGGAAGGCTTCGGTGACTTTTTCCTGCTTGCCCAGGTTGAACTCGACGATCGACATCGACGGGGTAGGGCGCAGGTAATGCGGGTACAGCACTTCGAGAAACGACTCGACGATTTCCGGTAGCTCGTCGTCGAGTTTTTTATGCACCCGCGCCGACAGGAACGAGAAGGCCTCGATCAAGCGCTCGGTATGCGGGTCTTCGCAGTTATCGCCCTCGATGAGCAACCGCGAAGCGATCTTCGGATACTGGCTCGCGAACTCCTGGCCCAAAAAGCGCAGGTGCGACAGTTCCTTTTCGTAATAGGGCAGCAGATCGTCGAGCATCAGTTGAGGTTCTGTACTTTGTATTCCTGGGTGTTGACCTGCAGCACCGCGTCGAAGGACACCTGACGGGTGACGTCTTGCAGACGCAGGACCGCGTCCACGCGAAAGGTCAGCATGCGTTGGCCGGTCTGTTGGGCGAGCAGTTGCACTTTGACGCTATGAAAGCGCCGGTCGCCGACCGTGATCGCTTTCTCCAGCTGTCGCTGGATCAGCAGGCGATCCTTCGGATCAAGCACGCTGCGACTGGTGAAGTCCGGCATGCCGTAATCGAGGATGCTGCCGCTCAGGTTGACGAACCCTTCCAGCTCGTTGGCGACCAGGGACTGGCGGGTGTTGACCAGGATTTCCAGGTCGCGAACGATGCTGGCCTTGTAATCGGCCAGCGAACACAAGCGCTGCGATGACGCTTCGATGGACTGATGTGGACGATCGTCCAGCAATCGGTCCAGCAGTGATGGCAACAGCTTGTGTTGACTGGTCATGGTGCCTCCCTGGCAATGTGCTCGATCAGCCGCGGGTCGATTGCGGCAATTCAGCGACCAGGCGCAACGAAGCGGTCAGCTCGTCCAGTTGGTAGTGCGGGCGCAGGTAGGTCACGGCCTTGTACACCCCCGGCTTGCCCGGCACCTCGAACACTTCGGCGCGGGCTTCGCGCAACGGGAACTTGGCCTTGGCTTCCTGGCTCGCGGTGTCGTCCAGCAACACGTAGCTCGACAGCCACTTGTTGAGGAACAACTCGACGTCCTTGCGCGAAGCGAAGCTGCCGATCTTGTCGCGCATGATCGCCTTCATGTAGTGCGCGATGCGCGAGGTGGCGAAGATGTACTGCAACTGTGCGGAAAGCCGGGCGTTGGCGTTGGCGATGTCGGTGTTGTACTGCTTCTGCTTCTGCGCCGACTGGGTGCCGAAGAACGCGGCGTAGTCGGTGCCTTTGCAGTGCACCAGCGGAATGAAGCCGAGGTCAGACAGCTCTTTTTCACGGCGGTCGGTGATGGCGATTTCAGTCGGGCACTTGAGGGCGATTTCACCGTCATCGGTCTTGAACGTGTGGGTCGGCAGACCTTCCACCAGACCACCTCCCTCGACACCACGGATCGCCACGCACCAGCCGTAGCGGGAAAACGCATCGGTAACCCGGGTGCCCAACGCGTAGGCGGCGTTCATCCACAGGTACTTGTTGTGGTCACGGCCATCGACGCTTTCGACGAAGTTAAATTCCTCGACCGGCGTGGTATCCGGGCCGTAAGGCAGGCGACCGAGTACGTGGGGCAGGGTCAGGCCGACATAACGCGAGTCTTCGGAGGCGCGGAACGACTTCCACTTGGCGTATTCGACGGTGTCGAAAATCTTCGCCAGATCCCGCGGGCCGGACATGTCGGTAAACGAATCCCAGCCGAACAGCTCAGGCGAGGCCGCCGAAATGAACGGCGCATGGGCGGCCGCGGCAACGTGGGAAATCTCTTCGAGCAGGTACATGTCTTCCGGGCTGCGGTTGAACTCGTAGTCACCCAACAACATGCCGAACGGTGCACCGCCGAAGGTGCCGTATTCTTCTTCGTAGATCTTCTTGAACAGCGCGCTCTGGTCGAATTCGGAAGCGGCCTTGAGGTCGCGCACCAGGTCTTTCTTCGACGCATTGAGCAGGTGGATCTTCAGCGTGGTGCTGGTCTCGGTCTGGTCGACCTGATACTTCAGGCCGCGCCATGACGCTTCCAGCTGCTGGAACTCACTGGCGTGCATGATCTCGTTCATCTGCTCGGAGAGCATCGCGTCGATCTCGGCGATGCGCGCATCGAGCACGGCGATCAGGTCCTTGCTCGGCGTCATTTCGCCTTCCAGGATCTGGTTGACCAATTCACCGATCAGGTCGCGGGTGCGGGTGCGCTCGGTTTCTGAGCGGGCCACGCGGCTTTGCGAAATGATGCTGTCGAGCAACGAGGATTGCGCGGTGAAGCTGTCCACTTCGACCAGGGTGCTGTCCTGTTGAGTCACGGTTTGCTTGTCGTTCATCATCAGGCTCCTACGCTTTGCCGTCGGTGGCCGGAACGGCGGCTTCGCGGCCGAATTCCTTGCCCAGGGTTTTCAACTTCTCGGTGTTCTGCAACACGTCCATCAGCAGCTCTTCGAGCTTGTCGTTGCCGCCCATCTTGTTGCGCAGGTCCGCCAGCTTGTTGCGCACTTCCAGCAGCTTGCGCAGCGGCTCGACCTGCTTGACCACGTTCTGCGGTTCGAAGTCTTCGAGGGCGTTGAAGTTGAGCTCGACCCCCAGCTGCGTGCCGTTCTTGGCCAGGGTGTTGTCGACGCGGTAGGTCAGGCGCGGCTTGATGCCCTTGAGCACGCCGTTGAAGTTGTCGCGGTCGATGAAAATGAACTTGCGGTCCTTGAGCTTCGGCAGCGGCTCCAGCGGGTTGCCGGCGAAATCGCCCAGCACACCGACGACAAAGGGCAGCTCTTTCTTTTCCTGAGCGTCACCAATATCCACGTCGTAGGTGATGTGGACCCGAGGCGCGCGAACGCGGTCGAGTTTGTGCTGGGTACTTTCCTTCTTCGCCATCGTGATCTCCTGTGCGAACAGTTCGCTGCAAGTCGTTTGCGTGTCGGTTCAATGGGTGGCCGAGCGCGTTACATTCCTTCGATCGTCAGCAGCAGGCGCTGACGGATTTCATCGTTCATTTCCATGATGTTCTCAAGGCCCACCAACTCTTCGAAGCTGGTGTTGCCGGCGATCTGGGTGCTGCTGCGGATCACCGCCTCGTCGGGCAACTGCGAGCGAACCGGCGAGCCGATGACGCAGAAGGGCAGGTCGCCGAACTCCTTCAAACGTTCGAAACTGACGGGAAAGCGCAGGCCTTCGAGCAGGCGGCTGATGCCGGGCGATTTGCTCAGGCAGTAGAACAGCACCAGGTAATGCACCACGAAGCGGTACAGCTCAGCGCTGCTGCGATTGGGGTCTTTGATGACGGTGCGAAAGCGGGCCAGGTCGAACGAACTGAAGCCCACCACCCAGCGCACGGGGCTGGTGATGCGAATGGATTGGCCGCTTTGCGACAGCACCTTGTCGTACTCCAGCGCAAACAGTTGCGGGGTGGTGCTGAGCAGGTTGAGGGGGACTTCGAGTTCGTTGACCAGCTGGAACGGCGCGCCAGAACCGATGCGGTCGTAGAGCTCCTTGAGTTCCTTGAAATGGTGCTGGGTCTCACGCCCGCTGCTGCGTTGCGCGCCCTGCAGGTACTCACCGAAAAACGCCTGAGGACGAATCAGCAAAGCCAGGGTCGCCAGATAATCCGAGGCCTGCGCCTTGAGCACATCGGAAATGGCCCGGGTCTGGCTTCGCAGCTTGATCAGTGCTTCAACATCAAAAAACGTTTGGGTCATCGGTACTTCGTCCTTGAACACTTCACGAGGGATTCCCGGATTAACCTGGGCGTGAAGAGCTACTAATTTCTCGATTGAACATCTGTTCACGAGTTGTGCTTGCTGATGTTTGACATCAAAAAAACTTGCGGCCAGAAATGATTTAGTCTGGCTTGATGGCATAAAGATATTGAGTTGCCATCAGCGTTGTGTAGGGCAGCAACGAAATCGAGAAGTTCAAATCGGGAGCGGATTTTTTCGCGTTTTTGATACATATCGCAATACTGTCTACATGCCACTATTTGTAGGAAATAACCTGAAAACAGCCGTGAAACCCAGCTGTATCAAGGGTTTGAGAAGTGTGTTGGATCCAATTTTTTGTACAATTCAAATTGTAAATAGGTGAACCGGTTCACTCAATACGAGGAGGGGCATCGCTGAAAAAACAAGTTTTGTAGGAAGTTTTTAGGTTGTTTGTAGGAAGTATCGATGAGGCAGGGAGGCGCTGTTCGGAAGGAATGGGTGAGTGAACGAGTGTTTGGGGGGGGGAGAGGTTACATGTCGCTGGCATTTCTGTATAACGCGCCAGGTACAACTTCGCCCGGTAACTTCATGGCCGGTTGTGCAATCGCGAAAGGACTTCCACGCCTTTTTTAAACGGACTTTCTGCTCGCCATGGCTATATGGGCGATGCAACGATTGAGGCCATGTCTCATGAAACATCTGAAACTCTTTGCCGTACTTGTGCTGTTGCCGCTTTGCCTTGGATTGATTGGCATCTGGGAGTTGCAACGCAGCAGTGACGCCGGCCGGCAGTTCGCCAAGGCCCGGGCTGACCTGAACAATATTCGTCCGCAGCTCGAAGCGCTTTCCAGGAAACGAGGCTCCAGCGCTCTCGTAGTCGATGTCGACGGTGAACGGGTGGACGTTGCGTTGGGCTTGTCTCGCCTGGAAGAAGCCGAGGATGCGTTTGACACTCTGATCCCGGTAAATACGGTGAGAATCTCTCTGGCCAAAGGTGTCGTCGTCCTTGGCCTTACGGCCTCGCTGATCGGCGTGTCGGGCTTACTCTGGCTCGGTTGGGCCGGATTGCGCGCGAGCCGGTCTCGTGAACAACTGCTGTACAACTTTACGGAAGTCAGTCGTATCCTGCCTTACTTGCTGGTGGGCCATGTCGTCTTCATGGGCGCGGCGGCCGCGGCCATCCTGGCTTTCGAAAGCCTGGTGTTTTGGCGTGCGGGACAAATGTTTGCCGGTGAAATCAAGTTGATTGCCATTGCAATGATGGTGATATTCGGCTTCCTGTACTCGATCTGGCAGATGGGCAAGCAGTTACCCGTCATGCTGCACATGTTCGAGTCGACGCCGATGCCCGTCCTCGGTCAGGAGATCTCGGCAGAACAGGCTCCGCAGCTATGGGCGTTTGTTCGCGGCCTGGCCGATCGACTCGGTGCACTACCTCCCGAGCACATCGTTCTGGGCATGACCGAAGGTTTTTACGTCACCTCAAGCAACGTCGATCTGCTCCCCTCGCAGACCACACTCAAGGGCCGAACCCTGCACGTGCCGATGGTGTATCTGGGACTGCTCGATACACAAGAAACCAGCGCGGTGATCGGGCACGAACTGGCGCACTTCGCCGGCGCCGATACCGAGTACAGCTTGCGCTTCGTGCCGATCTACGATGGCATTGGCAACAGCCTTGGGGTGATTGCCGAGACCATGCTCCATAGCGATGTGCTGCAACGAACGATACTGTGGCCGGCCTTCATGCTCGGAGAGTATTTTCTCGAGCGGTTCGACCATGCGGTGAACCATTGGAGCCGCGTTCGGGAACTGGCGGCGGACGCGGCGGGCGCAGAGTTGGTGGGGAATGTCGCCGCGGCCTCGGCGTTGGTGCGCATCTCTGCCATCGACCCGTTGTTGCAGCAGAGTGCATTTACCCATGTGGCCCGCGCGACCAACTCGAGCACAGGGCACGTCCTGCCCCGTGACTTGCCAACCAGTGTGGTGCAGGAATTGGCCGCGCAGTCACTGACCCTGCCCGAGGAGGAAATGGCAACCAGCCTGCCTCATCCGTCGGACACTCATCCATCCAATGGCGAGCGAGTTACTTCTTTGCAAGTCGCGCTTAAAGAGGCGGTGAACCGTGGGACTCGCCCGATCATCGCGGCACAAGCCTGCGCCGCGATGGATCGCTATTTCGCCGATCCCCAGGCATTGCGTGCCCGCATGACCGAGGATTTTCTCGATCATTACGTGGAGCAGGACGCCACGGTCGTGGAAGAATTGCGTGCCCAGGCCGACAGTGTCGCGGACGAAGTCCGTCTGCATGAAGGTGCACGATTGCGCGGGTGGATTACCCTGGTTTGCTTCACACTCCTGTTGCTGTCGGGCTTGGGCCTACTGATTTTGCCGTTGCTGTCGCCGCTGGCTTTGACGGAGAGCAAATCGATGATGCAGGGTGCTGGCGGCGGGCTGGTCGTCTTGATGGCGTGCCTGCTGCCGTTCTCGCTGCGCATGCTCAAGCGGGCGAACAAGACTGCGTTGCTACTGACTCCCGAGCACTTCGTTTTCGCTAATCTCAAGGCGCCATTGCCGATCCGGCACATCGCCGATTTTGCTCTGCAAATGGGCCAGGGGCTGCACTTGAATCTGCTGCTGGAAGACGATGCGCCGATGCCTGAGTTGGCCTCGCGCTCGTTCTTTTCGCCTGATGCGAAGCTCGACAAGAAAAAGCGCTGGGTCCAGTTACAGTTGATTCAGTTCTGCCAGGACGACAAAAAGCTCAAGAATGAGCAATTGGCGGAACTGATCGGCACCTACCTCAATGCAGGCACTGCGCGGCACTTGCTGCAGCAACGATTCGAGCAGGCCTGAAGGCTTTCAGCATCGGCAAGCGTGGGGCGCCGGGTTCAATGGCTCCCTGCGCAAAGCCGATAAAGGTCTGAAAGCAGCCCTTGCAGTTCGTTGTTTTCGTCCAGCAAGGGTTTTGCGTTTTCATACAGAACAACGTCGTTGATCGAGCCCATGCCACCGTACAGCGGCATCAATCGAGACAGCGCGTACGTCGTATCCCGGGGCAGCGCAAGGCTGCACTCCTCAAGTCTGTCCGCCCATTGCGGGTGGTCGAATGTCCTCAGCAGTTCAGCTGTTCGGGCGATGTTCGAGGAGATCTTGTGGAGGTCTTTCATGGTGACAGCCCTGAGCCGTTGTGTTTTCGGAGGGTCACTTTTCAACGCTCACAACGCTGATGGAGCCATTACTCCAGTCGACCGAGTAACTGAGGCCATTCCAGTTGCCAGCGATCAGCGCCGCGTTTTTGTCGCAGTGAAGACTGATGTAGGGTTTATCGGCTTGTGTACCGTGGGGACTTTCCTGGATGTACCAAAGCACTTTTCCATGGCTGGATAGTGCAAGGATGTTTTTGTTGGAAATGACATTTGGAGCGGGTTCGATCAATACCGCGAGCCTGTCGTCATGCGGCAAGGCGACTTTGACCGGGTGAGGCAGATCAATGGGTTGATTCGCTATCCATAGGATTCCATTGTCAACGCGGTACCACGTTTCGGTCATTACATTACCTCTAGCGCTATCCGTGAAGTCGCAGCAATGTCGTGTACGAGGAAGACTTTCCGGCGGCAATCCATTCGGCAGCTGAATCTTCAGGCCGCGTGCAATCTGAATGCCTATGTAGAAGGCATCCCCCAGTGCGCCGGCAAGTTCAGGATCGTCGGCTTCAAACTCTTTGCTGGCCCACGCGCCGATAGTCAATTGGTGCAGCCTGGCTTTATTTTTTTCAACGCCCAGCAACACGTTTCTGATGAATTGCAATTGGATCAGCGAGCTTGAGTAAATCTGGAACTCTGGACAGCCGTTGTATCTCAGGGCGGTGATGGTTATCGCATTGTCGATGTAGTTGAGGGCCGTTATCGGCGTTTTCAGACGGCGGTCCTTATCGGCTCCAGCGGTTTGATAGCTGCGCGACGCTACGTACTCATCAAACATTCGAACCTGCTCACCGGTCCGGGCAGAGTCTCGATCATAACCAACGTGTTTTCTATAGGTCAGGAATTGTTCTGATTCTGGTCCATGGGTCAGCAGCGAAACAATCGCCGCACATTGCACGAGCCAGTAAATTTCGAACGAGGATTCGGTGCCTCGACAATAGCCAAGATCTGTCGCTTTGCCGTACAAGTCTTGAGCCAGTTGGCTGGCGTAATCGCGGTTTATCGTGGTCTCTGAAGTCCGGTCGGCCGGGTCATTCGCTATGACGAAAACCCGATAACGCTGCAATAGGAGGGCATCCACAAGCGTCAGGTCCGGGCAGGCGGGGGGCATCAGCGGGACAAACACTTCTGGCCCACGATTGATCGGTAGTCAGGACAGGTTCCTTTCCACCCGGGAAAGTGGCTTGTCCACTTCGGTGTTGGGGGCTGCATCGACAACCTGCTCGGTGGGGGCGGGTGGGAGCTCTGTCTTTTGTCCTAAAAGGATTTTCAAACGATGCAATAGTTTTGACATGGAGTAGCCGTTCAGGGAATTTGATTTTGAGGAAAACTATCCGCTGACAAGAATTTCCAGGAGCACTTTCCGTTTCAGGGATTCCCATAAATCACTTCGTCCATCTCTTCATGGAGAGGGGCGCTTTCGAATAACTTTTGCGCCAGGTCTTGAATATGTTCTGACCAGGCGACCGTTTTGACCCATTCTTCAGGCATGCCCGTCACCCCGTAAAGCGCCCCGGCTATCTGGCCGGCTGTAGCTGCCACGCTGTCGGCGTCGTCCGCCAGATTGGCCGCCAACAGGACTGCATCCTTGAAGTTGTCGGTGTTCCAGACCGCCCACAGAACGGCTTCCAGCGTATCGATGACATAGCCGGAGGAGCGGATCTGATCGCGGGTTTTTTGTTTGTATTCGCCAGCGTTAATGATCAAGGGGCGGGGATACAAGGCACGAACCATTGAAGACAAGGTCTCTTCCTTGTTCGCGCCATTAAGGGCCAGGTGCAGTTGAGCGCCGAGCAGTTCGCAGCAATTTACGGCTTCTGCTGCCCTGTGAGTGCAGCGACTTTGTGCCGCGCTTTCCCGCCAGGTACCGGACAAGGAGTGGCGACGGAAAATAGCGGTGGGTGCCAGCCTGATGATTGTTCCGTTGCCGGCTGTGGACGGGTGAGCATTGCCGTACCAGTCGACGCCTTGCGCCATCAGGCCTTCCAGTGCGGTACGAGTGGCGTTGCCAATGTCAAAGCACTTTCCGTTGTGGCTGTTTTCGCCATTTTTATACCAGCGACAAAGCCTCTGCGTGTAGTCGCGGAAATCGAATTCCTTGTTTGCCACGTAGGTGTCTGCGAGAGCCAGTGCCATGCTGGTGTCGTCGGTCCACTCTCCCGGTTTCAGATTGAAAGGGCCACCGCCAACCATGTCACTGACATGTTGACGATCACGGGGCAGAAACTCGAGCGTTGTACCCACGGCATCGCCAATCGCGAGCCCCAGCAGGCAACCTTTTGCGCGGTCCAGCGCCTGCTCTTCAGTGAGGGTGCAAGGCCTGGAAGTCAGCCACTCAGGCTTCCTGTTCGGATATCTGGGGGCGTCCGGCTGCAATATAGGGTCCATGCGCTGACGTAGTTGAGGAGAGGGCGGTGGAAGCAGGTGGTCGTAACGCTCGGTGTATTGGGTGAGCGCTTCGTTTGAGCTTCTGAGATCAATAAGTTTGTTTAACATCTCGGCACCAGGCAATGATCTGTCACGACATATCGTCTGACTTCAGATCCGTTCAAATGCGTCCCACAATATCTGTCGCAAAGCATCCAGTCTTGCATTGGCAGCGACTCGCTGTTCGGCGGTACCTCGATCAATGTAGACGTCTGAGAAACCTGATTTACTGCCTGCCATTGTTCTATACATTGAATTCGCTTGTGCCCATTCATTACTGTCCGGTAAAGGGTCGTCGGAAAGCAGGCGGATTATCGCGTTTATTCCTGAATCAAAATTTCGGCAGCTCTCACTGTGAAAGATTTCTTTGAGCGTAATAAGCAGTGCTGTCAGGTTTGAGTTTGTCATGCGCTGCATTCGTGACGTTTATCAGTTGTGCTAACTATTCCTTTTTTTTTGACATGTTCAGGTGACGTTAGCTCCATGCTATGTCTGAGTTGACCCCTTTTCCCTCAATAGTTTTCAATGAATAGCTTGTCGTCACACAACATTATCGACGAGAGCGACCTCTATCGTAGTCCTGGCGGTTGATCTCCTCGCCAAAGCGCAGCGCTTCATTGAATAAACGGTTGTCATGAGGGACTGGTTGAATGCTCTCTTCGTCGCCGTAGAATCGTACGAATACCTGCTTCGAATGATGGTCCCATCGAAAGGTGACTTCTTCGTAGGGGTAGTCAACAAATATGTCTTCATTGGCGAAACGCTCACCCTTCGGAATAGCCATTCACCTGCCATCCACTTGGATGCACACTTCCTGATTGCCGATCATTTTGCAAGGCCAGTTGTCATTGATGTAGCGAGTCGGCTTGAAGCAGGCATTTTTGTCGTTTACCCAAAACAACTGCCACGCCGACCCGGAGATAAGAAGTTTAGGGCAAGGGGTGTAGTCTCTGTAGAGCAATGTAAGTGTGGTCAGGATCATAATCGCAGGAACAATATAAATTATTGTCTTGACCGAGAGATACATCATTAGTGCTGAGAATCTGTGTAAAAATGAGTTATTTGGTGGGTCAAATTTTTTTCCAGTCCATACAGCAATGGAAGCTCCTATGATCGTGAGCAAAACAGCAGGCGGTGCCATTAGGAGGCAGAATGCTAAGTAGGGGGTCTCTACAACTGGAGCGTTTCGGTAGATGCGCCCGTAAATCGGTAGCACGTGCTCCCAAAGCCAATACAATGAAAATGCACCCATCAGGGTCATGATAAAAACAAGTGCCAAAGCGCTGAGTCTGAAGGCCAGCGGAGACATGATGTGTTCAGGTGCGAAAGATTTCATTTGGATCCTAAAATTTAGGAAGCTTAAAATTTGAAAAGTTTGGTAGTTCCGGGGCTTTTGGCCAACTAGGTAGTGGTAGATCGCCGGGCTGAATTTTTCGGAGGATCCAGGATTTTGTTTCGTCGTATGCCTGATCAAGAAGTTGGTTAATGATACTGGCAGCGACTTTTTCCGTATAAATTTGCAAGTCTTTAGCACTAACTCTGGTCGCTTGCTCATGTAGGTAACGTATGTTGTCCACGGCATAGCGCATTCCGGATTTTACACTGTTTTTTATTCCGTAGTTGTTGTCTAGTGCGTTCAATCCAATGCCGATGCCGAATACAAGGATTGCTCCGGCTATGACCGGTAGTGCAGCGAAGGCAAGAGAGGTTCCGACTAACGTTGCAACTGCATACCCAATCGCAGTCGCAATCCCTGCTTTAATCAATTCAACGCCAACACCCGCAAACAAGTCAGTAAGTACGGCCTCGTCATTGAACGCCCACTCCGCTACTTCAATGCCAACCGCAACATAGCAGGAAAGTTTAAATCCTTTTATCGACGACCCTCGAATGCCATATCGACCTATGCCAACTTCAATTAATTGAGCGTTTCGAATCCCATAGCGGGTTCCTTTCAAACGGTTCCGCAATCCTGGATATCCGGTTAGAACGACATATTGCTTGCCGTTATTAATCAAAACCTTAATCTTGGTCCCGAACCCGCCAATATCGCTGAGCAAGCGGCTGACGTTGTACGCATCATAAGCGCCCAACGCTGCCGGTACGCCCCAGGTAGTATTGACGAACTGATGTACGGTGGCGTTGTAGATGGATTGAGTGTTCCCCCAGAGACCATCCAGCATGCCCGGTTGCGTTCGGTAACAAATTTGCGGTGACTGTGTGCCAATACTTGAGGAGGCATTGCGTTCTGCCATCATCGCGTTTGCGTCGTCCATGCTCAGGACGACCATTTCGCGTTGATTACTGTCCATGTCTCGGTCCAGCTGCTTGAGTTGTGTCTCGCTCAAACTCATGACGAACTCCCTGTCAGTGTGTCTACTCGCCTTGCGTGGCAAGCTCCCGTGGCGAAGGGTGCACTGACAGAAAAATAAAATCAAACAGGCGAATTGCCATCATTCTGAAGTGTTTCGTTGCCTTGACAAAGAACTTTCAAGAGGTTTCCATCGCCGACTTCAGGCCAATTTTTGCAGGATGCAACGCATGATATCGGAACTCATCGGGCAGATTACCGCCCAGAATAATCGGCTCATCACCTTCGATTCCCCGTTGCCACCCGAGCAGGAACTGATCCTGGAGAGCTTTGGCGGTGAGGAGGGGCTTTCGATTCTGTTTGAATATGATTTGCAGCTTTTGTCCACCGACGCAACGATCGAACTTAAAAAGTTGATCGGCAAGAAAGTGTCCATGGAAATAGCTTTAGCGGATGGTGGCTCGAAAGTTATCAATGGCCATTGTTCACACTTCAATCACGTTGGTGCCAACGCCGGTGTCGCCAAATACGTGGCCAAGGTTGTACCTTGGTTATGGATACTGAGTCGGCGTCGTGATTCGCGGATTTTTCAAGATAAGACCATTGAAGAGATCATCAAGGAGGTTTTTTCCTATTACCTCAGTTTGGCCAGCTATGAATTTAGATTGAGCCGGCCTTTAAAACCTGTCAGTTATTGCACGCAGTATCAGGAGTCGGACCTCAATTTTGTACTCAGACTCCTGCAGCAGGAAGGCTTGTTTTTTAATTTCGAGCACAGTAAAGATGATCATCGCATGGTCATTTTTGATGAGAGCCTTAACTTTGAACCGTTGCCCGATCAGCCGACTATCCGTTTCCACACGGCCTCTGTCACTGAAGAGTCTGACTCCATTACCGAATGGTCATCGCAGCGTACTCTCCATTCGACACGACTGTCATTGAAGTCATTTGATTACAAACAGCCTAATTTCCAAAATCAGGTGCAACTCCAGACTATCGCCAGGCAAGGCGATGTGGGGCAGTATGAGGTGTTTGAATACGAAGGGCTCTACGGCTATTCAGATCCAGAACATGGTCAGCAAATAGCACGCAATCGTTTGGAGGCAATGGAAGTACAGGGCAAGACCTTTCAGGGCAAAAGTAACTGTCGTGCCATGCAGCCTGGCTATTATTTCGAATTGACTCAACATTACGATCATGACAAAGGTGCTGTAGAGGATAGGCAGTTCCTGATTTTGAGCGTGAAACACTTTGGGCGTAATAACTATACCGGTGACGGAGAGGCGTTCTACCAGAATCAATTCATTTGTATCCGCCGCAAGATCCCATTCAAAGCACCGATGAGTACCCCGCGGGCATTGATCAGTGGCCCACAAACCGCCATCGTCGTCGGCCCACCCGGCGAAGAGATCTACACCGACGAACTGGGTCGCGTAAAAGTGCAGTTCCACTGGGACCGCTATGGCGAGTTCAACGACAAAAGCTCCTGCTGGGTCCGCGTCGCCCAATCTGGAGCCAGCGGCGGTTTCGGTAGCATTCAGATCCCTCGTGTAGGCGACGAGGTCGTCGTGGTATTCCTTGATGGCAACCCTGACCGCCCGCTGATCATGGGCAGCCTCTACAACAGCCAGAACACGCCACCATGGTCGCTCCCGGCAAACAAGACCCAGAGTGGTTTCTTGACCCGGTCGATGAAAGGCAATGGCGGCACGGCCAACTTCTTCCGCTTCGAAGACAAGTCCGGTGCCGAGCAGATCATCGTGCATGCCGAGCGCAACATGGACACCGAGATCGAGGTCGACGAGACCCACAGTGTCGGCAGCAACCGCACGATCACGGTCGGCGGCACGCACACCGAAACGATCAAGAAAGACACGGTGATGAATGTCCAGGAAGGCTCGCTGACGATCCAGGTCGACAACCAGTTCATTCAGGTCAGTGCCAAACAGCACATCATTCTTCAGGTGGGAGACAGCAGCATCACCCTCACGCCAGACGGCATCGAGATCAAGGGCAAGGCGATCACCACGACGAGTACCGGCACGACCCAGATCACCGGTTCCGAGGTCAGGGTCAATGATTGAGGTAACGGCGCCATGACCAGAGTCAGTCTCTACGATCGTATTTCCGAAAAGCGTATTGCGCGGGAAGAAGCCGAACGCCTTGCCCAGCAGAACGCGCTCCTCGTTCAGCCTGAGCCCGAGCCGGAACCCGAACCTGTGGTGGCGCTGCAAGACACGCCCAGCAGTTTCAGCTTCGGTGGCTTCAACCTGGCATTCCCGACGGGGTTCAATTTCCGCGAGGTCCAGACCACCCTCGAGCACGAAGGCGAGCCGGTCAGCCTGATGATCAAGCGTCGAGATGTGCAACAGGGGCAGACGCTGGAGCAGCTTTTCGAGGTCGCGGTGCAGGCGTTTCGCGAGGAACACCCGGACCTGCGCATCATCCGCCAGCGCGATGTCAGCGTGGCCGGCAGTGCGGCGAAAGCCGTGGATCTGCATTTCAAGTCCGGTCATGCCGATCGCCACGCGCGCCTTGTCGGTGCCCTGGTGCCTGTTGCCGGGCGTGACGATGCGCAATGGCTGAGCATTGCTTGCGAGATTGATCCGGTCCGGCCTGCGCTCAGTCTGTGGCTGGTTGATTTTGACGGCATGCTCGATGGCCTTACCGTCCGCTGAACACCCTTTTTTTGATTCAAGGAAGTTACCCAAAATGGATTATGAGTTGCAGGAAGGCAGCATCGCGTTGCCGCAAGGTTTTCAGGACCGCACGGTGAACATGTTTGTGCTGGGGGCGAGCATTCCGGCGCCGTTGAGCATCACTATTTCCCGGGACACATTACTGCCCGGCGAAGCGCTCAAGGCCTACGTCGAGCGTCAGATCAAGATGCTCGCGTCCAAGTTGCGCGGCTATACGCTGCTGGGCAAGAAGGCCGTTGCGCTGTCGACCACGGCACCGATCGAGGGCGTGCAGATCGATGCGTATTACATGACTGATGGCCGACCTTTCTATCAGCGCCAGGCGGCGTTTCTGATCGAGCCTGGACGCGCGATCATTTTTTCCACCACAGCCCAGGCTGACTTCAGCAGCGAGCAGAATCAGAACTGGATTGACCTGCTGGCGAGCTTTCAACCTCGCCAGCCCGGCGGCCCCAAGACCGACTCCAGCGCACAGGAGTAACGGCCATGTTCGAAGCCGCAAGGTTTGGCGATGAACTGTCGCACACCAGTGCCCTGGGCGGGTTTCTCATCGGCGCGGCGCTCGGCATCGCGCTGATTGCCACGGTGGCGATCGCGACGTTCACCTGTGGGTTTGGCGTGGCTTTGTTGGCGGGCCTGGCCGCAGGCGTCGGAGGTAGCCTGCTCACCGCGGCCGGGGAGAAGATCGGCAGTATGTTTTCTTCACCCGCGGGGACCATCGTCACCGCGTCGCCCAACGTCTTCATCAACAGCCGCAAGGCGGCCCATGTCGAAAAAAGCACGGGCGCCTGCGACAAGCATCCCGGGCCGGTAAAGGTCGCCGAAGGCTCGACCAACGTCTTCATCAACGGCACAGCCGCCGCCCGCAAGGGCGACAAGTTGACCTGCGGCGCGACACTCTCCAGCGGTTCGGACAACGTCTACATCGGGGGTGGGACCCACCGCTATCTGCCAGTCGACGACGAGATCCCCGGTTGGCTGCGGACCACAGTCGACATCCTCATGGCGGTCGCCGGTGCGGCCGGTGGTATTGCCCAATTGATCAAGGCCGGGACCCAGGCCGGCATGAAAGCCGTCATGCCCTGCGCACTGAAATTCACCGCCGGTTTCGTCGCCGGTGAGGTCGCCTCGCGTTACGTCGTGGGGCCGGCCATCGAGCGCGCGGTGGGAGGCTTGATCGGCAACCCGGTCGACGCCACCACCGGCCGCAAGGTCATTCCCGACGAAACCGACTTCAGCCTGCCGGGCCTGATGCCGATTCAATGGTCCCGCTTCTATGCCAGTGACCTGAGCGCTGACAGCGTGCTTGGCCAGGGCTGGGTCTTGCCCTGGGAGCAAAGCCTGCGTCGCAGTGGTGCGTTCGTTTACCTCACCGACAATCAGGGGCGTAGCGTTCCGTTCGTGGACGTGCAGCCGGGGGAGCGCATCTACAACCCCCATGAACAGGTGCATCTGGTCTGCACCGAGGGCGGTCACTACCTGCTGCAAACCCTGGACAACACGTTTTTCTACTTCGGCGAAGTCGCGGACGACAACATCCCGGTACCGCTGCAGCGCATCGAAAACGCCCTGGGCCACTTCCTGCATTTCACCCACACCGCCGAAGGCACGCTCACCGACATCAGCGCCACCGGCGGCGTGCGGGTGCACCTGCATTACGACAACCCGCTGGGCCGCCTGACCGACGTCAGACGCGTGGTCGACAACGAGGCCGTTGAAACCCTGGTGCAGTACCGTTACGACGACAACGGCCAGCTCGCTGAAGTCATCAACCGCAACGGCGATTCAGTGCGCCGTTTCAGCTACATCGACGGCGTGATGGCCAGTCACAGCAATGCCCTGGGCCTGAGCTGCAACTACCGCTGGGACCACATCGACGGCCAGCAACGGGTAGTGGAGCACTGGACCAGCGATGGCGAACGTTTCCAGTTCCGCTATGACATCAAGGCACGCACCACACAAGTCACCGACGTGCTCGGGCGCGAAACGGAGATTCACTACAACGCCGATCATCGCGTCACCGCCAGCCGCGACTTCGGGGGCGAGCACTACGTCATCGACATCGATGACACCGGCAATATGACCGGCCTGACATTGCCCGACGGCAACAGGCTCCAGCTCAAGTACGACGAGTACTCGCGCCTGCTCGAAGAGACCGACCCGCTCGGGCGCACGATCAAATACCGTTATCACCACCTGACCCCGCTGGTCACGCAGGTGGACTACCCCGACGGCAGCACCTGGCAAGCCCGCTACGACGACCAGGGCAACCTCATCGCCGAAGTCGACGCCTTCGGCCACACCACCGAATACCTCAACGGCGACGACGGCCTGCCGCACACCATCATCGACGCGACCCACAAGTCCAAATACCTGTGGTGGAACACCCTGGCCCAGGTCGAACGCTTCCAGGATTGCTCGGGTAAAAACACCATCTACCGCTTCGACGAGCGCCAGCATCTGGTCGCCGTCACCGACGCGCTGGGCCAGACCACTACGCTGGAACGCAAGCCCGACGGCGAAGTGCTGCGCATCAAACACCCGGACGGCAGCACCGAATCGTTCACCTATAACCCCCTCGGCCAAGTGCTGACGCACACCGACGGCAAGGGCCAGACCACCCGCCTGCTGCGCACCGCTCGCGGTCTGCCAAGCAGTCGCCAGGACGCCAAGGGCCAACGCATCCGCTACGAATACGACCCGGCGATTCGCCTGACCGCGCTGATCAACGAAAACAACGCGGCGTACCAGTTCGCCTACGATGCCTCGGACCGGTTGATCGAAGAAAAACGCATCGACAACCTGACCCGGCGCTTCAGCTACAACATCGGCGGGCATCTGACCCAGGTCGACGAAACCGGCTACGGCGAACGCGGTGAGCGGCCACAGCGCCGCACCGAGTTCGAGCGCGATAGCATCGGCCGGCTGCTGGCCAAGCTCAACGCCGACGCCCGTCAGGATTACGTGTACGACGACGCTGATCGCCTGCTGTCGATCCAGCGCCAGCCGACCGCGCAGGGCAAGCAAATCGGCGTCAGCGAAGAAACGCTGGAATTCGCCTACGACCTGCTCGGCCGACTGGTCCAGGAGACCACGGCTCAGGGTGCCTTGTCCTACGAATACGACCCACTGAGCAACCTCACCACCCTGACGTTGCCCACCGGCCAACACCTCAATCACCTGTACTACGGCAGCGGCCACCTGCACCAACTCAACCTCGACGGCCAGCTCATCAGCGACATCGAGCGCGACGACCTGCACCGCGAAGTCCTGCGCACCCAGGGCACGCTCACCAGCTGCTTCGGCTACGACGCCATGGGTCGCAAGAGCTGGCAGTTCGCCTCGCGCCTGCCGGCGGAAAAACTCTCGAAAATCCACAACCCCGGCATCCAGCCCGACCTGCTGGTCGAACATGCCTACAACCCGATCCATCGCCGGCACCAGTACGACCCCGCTGGCGAGTTGACCCGCACCCTCGACAAACTGCGCGGCGAGATCAAGTACCAATACGAAGCCAACGGCCAGTTGCACAGTCGCGACACCGGCCGGCTGATCGACAGTGAAGAATTCCGCTACGACGCCGCGGCGAACCGGCTGAACTTCAACACCAGCCAGTTTGACCACGTCAAGGACAACCGCCTCAAACGCTGGCGGGATCAGGAATATGCCTTTGATGCGTGGGGCAACCTGATTGAAAAACGCAGCGGCATGGGCAAGCTGCAGACGTTTGGTTATGACTGTGAGAATCGCTTGGTGCGGGCCGAGACGCTGGTTAACGGCAAGCTGGAAAGTACCGGTGCGTATCGGTATGACAGCCTGGGGCGACGGGTTGCCAAGGTTTCAGAGGTCAACGGCAAGACCGAGCAGAAGCACTTTTTGTGGCAAGGCTTGCGGATGCTGCGCGAAGAGCGTCCGGGGCAGAGCAGTCTGTACCTGTATGAGCCGGGGAGTTATGCGCCGTTGGCGCGGGTGGATCAGGCGGAAGGTGAAGCGCAGAAGCTTTACTACTTCCATACCGATCAGATTGGTACGCCGCTGGAGATGACTGACGCGGACGGGAGCATTGTCTGGCAGGCGACGTACAAGGCGTGGGGGACGGTTGAAAAGCTGGCGGTCAATGACGTCGAGCAGAATTTGCGGTTTCAGGGGCAGTATTTTGACGACGAGACGGGGCTGCACTACAACACGTTTCGGTATTACGATCCGGAGGTGGGGCGGTTTGTTACGCAGGATCCGATTGGATTGTTGGGTGGGGAGAATCTTTACAAGTATGCTCTCAACGCACAGATGTGGATTGATCCGCTCGGATTGGCTAACCGACCTAATAATGGTCAGTATAATATTTTTCATGATCACACCTTAGATCCTCAGTATAGATATTCTAGTGATTCTGTTCAATTCAATAGAGCAAATACAGATCTCTTGAATCGAATGGAAGCAAACCCTGAATTCAGAAAAGACATGCTGAACCGTTATCCGAAACTTGACGAATGGGCTAAGTCAGGAAATAAAAGCGTTAGTCCTCCAGATCTCACCTGGCACCATCATGAGGATGTGAACAGACTTTCTCTTGTGGATCGGGTGGACCATAGGTCTAATCATGCGCTATACCATCCCACAGGAAAAGGCGGGCGGGACATATGGGGTGGAGGTGCACCGGGTCGAAAAGGTAAGCTTAATGGGGCTACAGGAAAAATTTGCTGCGGATAAATGATGATTGGAGTGATTATATGTTACCGCGAAATCAGTACTACAAATTGTCTGAAATAATTGATTGCCTGAAGGCTACCGGGGAGCAGGGTGACGATTTTTGTCTGTATGGTGATGATCAAGAACAGCTCGACTTAGCCACTAGCTATTTCATTGCCGATTACCCGGAGGTAAATAATGATAGGGAAATCTATCCGGGATCTGTTCAAGAGAAAGGCCTCGATTATCTATATTCTGGGCAGCAATTTGCTGACGTAGTGACATTGTTATTGGAGCAGAAGCCAGATGCTGTCCATGATGATTATGTTAAAGCGTTAAATTACTATCAGGAAAATGATGATTTTATGAGTTTTTAGTTGCTTGAATGATAGGGTGAGTGCTGGTTTAAGGTGGCGACGCTTTCTGTGCTATATACTTTCGCATCGGGTTGTTAGTGATTTTTAGGTGGTGCAGCCGATCTTTAAGAATTTGTTGATGTAATTGTGCGGGGCTCTATGTGTCCCGCATGTATTTGTCTTTTTTTGTTCTTGCGGATTAGATAGATGTATCGCGGATACAAACTCCGTCATCGATGTAAGTCGTTTCTGCAGATGTTTTTTAGCATTCTGGATTGCTGGTCAGGTTGGGACTGCATCTGGCCCTAGAACAAAGCCTGCGCCGCAACGGCAAGTTTGTTTACCTCACTGACAACCAGGGTCGCACCATCCCGTTTGTGGACGTGCAACCGGGCGAGCGTATTTATAACCCCCATGAACAGGTGTATCTGGTTTGCACGGTAGGCGGCCACTACCTCCTGCACACCCTCGACAACATATTCTTCTACTTCGGCGAAGTGCCGGACGATAACTCCAACGTCCCGCTGCAACGCATTGAAAACGCCCTCGGGGGCTATTTGCATTTCACCCGCACCGTCGAAGGCACCCTGACCGATATCAGTGCGCCCGGTGGCGTACGTATCCATCTGAACTACGAACATCCGCTGGGTCGCCTCACCGATGTCAGGCGCGTGGTGGACAATCAAGCGGTTGAAACCCTAGTCCAGTATCGTTACGACGACAACGGCCAGCTGTGCGAAGTGATCAACCGCAACGGCGATTCGATGCGTCGTTTCAGCTACGCCGAAGACCTGATGGCCAGCCACAGCAACGCTCTGGGCCTGGGCTGTCATTACCGTTGGGAAACCATTGATCAGCAGCCTCGCGTGGTCGAACACTGGACCAGCGACGGCGAGCATTTTCACTTCCGCTACGACTTCAAACAGCGCACGTCCTGGGCTGTTGATGTGCTGGGGTGTGAACTGGAAGTGCATTACAACGAAGACCGTCGGGGTATTGCCAGCCGCGATTACGGCGGCGAGCGCTACGCCATTGACCTGGATGAAGCTGGAAATCTGATTGGCATTACGCTGCCCGATGGCAATCAGCTGGCCTTCAAGTACGACGATTTCTCCCGCCTGATCGAAGAGACCGATCCGCTCGGCCGGACCGTCAAATACAAGCACCATCTCAACACTACGTTGATCACCGAGACGATCTTCGCGGACGACAGCGTCTGGAAAACCCGCTACGACGACAAGGGCAACCTCATCGCCGAAGTCGACGCCCTTGGCCACACCACTGAATACCTCAACGGCGACGACGGCCTGCCGCACACCATCATCGACGCGACCCACAAGTCCAAATACCTGTGGTGGAACACCTTGGCCCAGGTCGAACGCTTCCAGGATTGCTCGGGTAAAAACACCACCTACCGCTTCGACGAGCGCCAGCACCTGGTCGCCGTCACCGACGCGCTGGGCCAGACCACCACCCTGGAACGCAAACCCGACGGCGAAGTGCTGCGCATCAAACACCCGGACGGCAGCGCCGAATCGTTCACCTATAACGCCCTCGGCCAGGTGCTGACGCACACCGACGGCAAAGGCCAGACCACCCGCCTGCTGCGCAACGCTCGCGGTCTGCCAAGCAGTCGCCAGGACGCCAAGGGCCAGCGCATCCGCTACGAGTACGACCCGGCGATTCGCCTGACCGCGCTGATCAACGAAAACAACGCGGCGTACCAGTTCGCCTACGATGCCTCGGACCGGCTGATCGAAGAAAAACGCATCGACAACCTGACCCGACGCTTCAGCTACAACCTGGGCGGGCATCTGACCCAGGTCGATGAAACCGGCTACGGCGAACGCGGCGAGCGGCCACAGCGCCGCACCGAGTTCGAGCGTGACAGCATTGGCCGACTACTGGCCAAACTCAATGCCGATGCCCGTCAGGATTACGTGTATGACGACGCTGATCGCCTGCAGTCGATCCAGCGCCAGCCGACCGCGCAGGGTAAGCAAATCGGCGTCAGCGAAGAAACGCTCGAGTTTTCCTACGACCTGCTCGGCAGACCTGGTCCAGGAGACGACGGCGCAAGGCACCTTGTCCTACGAATACGACCCACTGAGCAACCTCACCACCCTGACGTTGCCCACCGGCCAACACCTCAATCACCTGTACTACGGCAGCGGCCACCTGCACCAACTCAACCTCGACGGCCAGCTCATCAGCGACATCGAGCGCGACGACCTGCACCGCGAAGTCCTGCGCACCCAGGGCACGCTCACCAGCTGCTTCGGCTACGACGCCATGGGCCGCAAGAGCTGGCAGTTCGCCTCGCGCCTGCCGGCTGAAAAACTCTCGAAAATCCACAACCCCAGCATCCAGCCCGACCTGCTGGTGGAGCACGCCTACAACCCGATCCACCGCCGTCACCAGTACGACCCGGCCGGCGAGTTGACCCGCACCCTCGACAAACTGCGCGGCGAGATCAAATACCAATACGAAGCCAACGGCCAGCTGCACAGCCGCGACACCGGCCGGCTGATCGACAGTGAAGAATTCCGCTACGACGCCGCGGCGAACCGGCTGAACTTCAACACCAGCCAGTTTGACCACGTCAAGGACAACCGCCTCAAGCGCTGGCGGGATCAGGAATATGCCTACGATGCGTGGGGCAACCTGATTGAAAAACGCAGCGGCATGGGCACGCTGCAGACGTTTGGTTATGACTGTGAAAATCGGTTGGTACGGGCTAAGACGTTGGTTAATGGCAAGCTGGAAAGTACCGGTGCGTATCGTTACGACAGCCTGGGGCGGCGGGTTGCCAAGGTTTCAGAGGTCAAGGGTAAAACCGAGCAGAAGCACTTTTTGTGGCAAGGCCTGAGGATGCTGCGTGAGGAGCGTCCGGGGCAGAGCAGTCTGTACCTGTATGAGCCGGGGAGTTATGCGCCGTTGGCGCGCGTCGACCAGGCAGAAGGTGAAGAGCACAAGCTTTACTACTTCCATACCGACCAGATTGGTACGCCGCTGGAGATGACTGACGCGGGCGGGAGCATTGTCTGGCAGGCGACGTACAAGGCGTGGGGGGCGGTTGAGAAGCTGGCGGTCAATGACGTCGAACAGAACCTGCGGTTTCAGGGGCAGTATTTCGACGACGAGACGGGGCTGCACTACAACACGTTTCGGTATTACGATCCGGAGGTGGGGCGGTTTGTTACGCAGGATCCGATTGCTCTATCAGGAGGAATGAATTTTTACTCGTACGCACCAAGCCCTAATAACTGGGTTGATCCATTAGGCTGGTGTTCTACGAAGTTAGGTAACAACATGGGGATGAAATCTGGCGATGGAATGGCAAATCATCATTTGGTACCCGAAGAATTGATTAAAAGTACTCAATTCAAAAGTATGTTTGACAGATTGAAGAAAATTGGCTGGGATCCTGATGGGGCTTCCAATGGCATTTTCCTGCCTGGTTCCAAAGAACTAGCCCAAACTACTGGCATGCCGGGGCACTGGTCGAATCATGGTCAGTACACTGAGGCTGTAAAAAATAAACTCGTAAAACTTAACAATAACTTAAGTAGTTTGACCGACATGGATCTTGCGCTGGGCGTGAAAAATGTCCAAACGTGGGCCGCTCAGGGGCTTGAAAGCGGACTATTCAAACTTGATTCTATAACTGGTCGGCTGCTTTGAGGTGAGAAAATGAAAGATCTATATATCATTAAGTACGAACCAGATGGTGAAGGGGCGCCCTATTTTTTTGATTTGAATTGGGTTCCCGATTTACCAACTTTTCACTATCCAACCGAAAATCCAAGGCTTGATATATTAAGTACTCACTACCGAGCTATGGCTGACATTCCACAGCTAAGGGCAGATTGGTTGCCTGATCATTTTTTAGCGTCCAAGGCCTTTTTAGCTGTTTGTGATTTTTGTGAGTGTAAATATGTGAGCCGGCCAGTTGAACTTTTTGTTCATGGCGAGGCTAAGCAGGATAAGGAATATTTTTTCTTCGCTGTTATCGAAAGGTTGAGGGCCATGGATTTGGATAATTCCTCTTTTGTACTCGATAATAATGTGAAAATAGAGGGTCCCGATTCGAGAGGCCTAAATTTTGAACGTATTGATAGGCTTGTAGTTGCGGAAAATATTGATTCTGACTTGTTCTATTTTGAAGAAATTAACGAAGTTGTCTGCTCTGCACGCTTCTTGAATGAGTGTGTTAATAAAAAAATATATGGCCTGGGTTTTAAAAAAATAGATGATAGTTATCAATATGCGCCTTGGGATGATTTTTAGCGGCGGATGACTCTTCTTCAGATAGCATAGTTTTTAAGAAAAGTCAGCCGAGTAGCTATGCGCCATTGGGGGGTGGATCAGGAGGACGGTTGAGAATTCCAGATTTATTTCCTCTATATCGATCAGAATGGTTCACCTTTTGAGATAATCTGTAGAGTTAATCAAGTTCTTTAAAATTTAATCTATTGAGTGGCTGTAAGCTTCACCTCAGTCACTCTTTTGTTCATTTATTGCATTGTGTGCGTCATTAATTTCGAATGTCGGCCTGACCTGAGGAGTTTCTATTTTCCACCCTCGCGGTCATGATCAGCGACATCAAGCGCGACGACCTGCACCGCGAAGTCCTGCGCACCCAAGGCACGCTCACCAGCTGCTTCGGCTACGACGCCATGGGCCGCAAGAGCTGGCAGTTCGCCTCGCGCCTGCCGGCGGAAAAACTCTCGAAAATCCACAACCCCGGCATCCAGCCCGACCTGCTGGTGGAGCACGCCTACAACCCGATCCACCGCCGTCACCAGTACGACCCGGCCGGCGAGTTGACCCGCACCCTCGACAAACTGCGCGGCGAGATCAAGTACCAATACGAAGCCAACGGCCAGCTGCACAGCCGCGACACCGGCCGGCTGATCGACAGTGAAGAATTCCGCTACGACGCCGCGGCGAACCGGCTGAACTTCAACACCAGCCAGTTTGACCACGTCAAAGACAACCGCCTCCAGCGCTGGCGGGACCAGGAATATGCCTACGATGCGTGGGGCAACCTGATCGAAAAACGCAGCGGCATGGGCAAGCTGCAGACGTTTGGTTATGACTGTGAAAATCGCTTGGTGCGGGCTGAGACGTTGGTTAATGGCAAGCTGGAAAGTACCGGTGCGTATCGGTACGACAGCCTCGGGCGGCGGGTGGCCAAGGTTTCAGAGGTCAACGGCAAGACCGAGCAGAAGCACTTTTTGTGGCAAGGCTTGCGGATGCTGCGCGAAGAGCGTCCGGGGCAGAGCAGTCTGTACCTGTATGAGCCGGGGAGTTATGCGCCGTTGGCCCGGGTGGATCAGGCGGAAGGTGAAGCGCAGAAGCTTTATTACTTTCATACCGATCAGATTGGTACGCCGTTGGAGATGACTGACCGTGAAGGGCAGATTGTCTGGCAGGCGACGTACAAGGCGTGGGGTTCGGTTGAAAGGCTGGCGGTCAATGACGTCGAACAGAACCTGCGGTTTCAGGGGCAGTATTTCGACGACGAGACGGGGCTGCACTACAACACGTTTCGGTATTACGATCCGGGGGTGGGGCGGTTTGTTACGCAGGATCCGATTGGGTTGGATGGGGGGCTCAACCTCTACCGTTACGCCCCTAATACGAACGTTTGGATTGATCCGTGGGGTTGGGCTTTCAAGGGCGTTGACTTTACGGGCTCTCCTGATTTGTTTCCGGTGACCGGTAATCAAAAAAATATCGTTTCAATCACAATGCAGGGTGCGAGGGGACGGGACTTCACCCAGGCATATAAAGAGGCAGGTATCAAAGCTTCGGCAGCCGATGATTATACTTGGCATCACGTTGATGACTTTGATCCGAAAACCGGTAAGACCACTATGCAGTTAGTCAAAACATCAGCCCATGAAGCGACATTTCCACATGGCGGCTCTGTAGCTCAGTTTGAAAAGCATTTCGGTCTACCTTCTGGTTCTTATGGCAATACTGATGCTGTAGGTATCTCGCACTCTAAGGGCTGGCTGAATGGGCGGGCTCCGAAAGCTGCCTCTACAACTTGTTAGTAAGGAGACAATGATGGGTGTACTGAAAATGTCGAAGTCCGATCCGAAAGTGAATAGCTCTGATCTCAGTTTGCTGGAGGACGAGATCGGACATACATTGCCTGAAGGCTTTAAAAATTTTTATTTAACTCATAATGGTGGGGTTGCAGATAGAGATTGGTGGGATAGTGGTGATGAATATGAGCCTGTTCGAATAAAGAAATTTAAAGCAGTTGCAGCTAGTGGTGCTTTGGATGCTGCAGAGTCAAAATATTTAAGCGGCTGTTATGCAGCGATGACCTCTAAAAATGTGATACCTAAAACATTGCTGCCGTTTGCGACTGACGATGGTGGTAACTTTTTCTGTCTGGATTTGACTGATGGTGATGTATGTTTTTACGCAACTGATTCCTTTGATTCGAATAGTAGTTATGCCGCCAATCATGCAAAGGCCTATCGTTGGCTCGCAAGTTCGTTTGACGCTTTTGTTGAAGGTTTAAAGGACGAATCTGAGATCGACCTGTAAAATCGAAGGCCAGAGGAACTGTGACGTCACCAGGTCAGGAACAGTATTTAAAGGTGGTGCGGACCAAATACTAATGCCGCAAAATTGGCCGGAAAGTTGGATTGTAGGTATCAGAAATATAAGCGCTATATAAGGGGTGTGAGATGAAAAAAACTGAGTTGATTGATTTGTTGCGAGAAGTATTGAATGAGCTTAAACAAGTTCAGGTAGTGCGGGGAGGGACGGATCTTCACTCTATTATTGAAAATTACGAAAGGGTTATAGTTCTCTTGCTTGGAGGTGCTTTGACCGATAATTTAATCAGGTTTTCGCCTAGTATTTAGATATATATAGTGATTATGAGAGCCCGCTGCTTGAAAAAATGGATTTTGCACAAAAAGAGGTTAATAGTTTTTTGGTTGTCAGACCTTGAGTAATTGATATTTTTCGACGCTATTTCTGTTTGTGATGCGGTCACTAACGCTTTCTGTCGTTCGCTCTTTCAAAACTCATTGAAAAAGTGGCTGCCAACATTGTCTCAATCACTTTCTTTATATTAATAATCGACGCCAGCCGCATGCCCAAATGCCTGTAGTGGAACACCCTGGCCCAGGTCGAACGCTTTCAGGATTGCTCGGGTAAAAACACCACCTACCGCTTCGACGAGCGCCAGCATCTGGTCGCCGTCACCGACGCGCTGGGCCAGACCACCACCCTGGAACGCAAGCCCGACGGCGAAGTGCTGCGCATCAAACACCCGGACGGCAGCGCCGAATCGTTCACCTATAACCCCCTCGGCCAGGTGCTGACGCACACCGACGGCAAGGGCCAGACCACCCGGCTGCTACGCAACGCTCGCGGTCTGCCGAGTAGCCGTCAGGACGCCAAGGGCCAGCGCATCCGCTACGAATACGACCCGGCGATTCGCCTGACCGCGCTGATCAACGAAAACAACGCGGCGTACCAGTTCACCTACGATGCCTCGGACCGGTTGATCGAAGAAAAACGCATCGACAACCTGACCCGACGCTTCAGCTATAACCTCGGCGGGCATCTGACCCAGGTCGACGAAACCGGCTACGGCGAACGCGGTGAGCGGCCACAGCGCCGCACCGAATTCGAGCGCGACAGCATTGGCCGGCTGCTGGCCAAACTCAATGCCGATGCGCGTCAGGATTATGTGTACGACGACGCTGATCGCCTGCAGTCGATCCAGCGCCAGCCGACCGCGCAGGGTAAGCAAATCGGCGTCAACGAAGAAACGCTGGAATTCGCCTACGACCTGCTCGGCCGGCTGGTCCAGGAGACGACACCGCAAGGCGCCTTGTCCTACGAATACGATCCACTGAGCAACCTCACCACCCTGACGTTGCCCAGCGGCCAACACCTCAATCACCTGTACTACGGCAGCGGCCACCTGCACCAACTCAACCTCGACGGCCAGCTCATCAGCGACATCGAGCGCGACGACCTGCACCGCGAAGTCCTGCGCACCCAGGGCACGCTCACCAGCTGCTTCGGCTACGACGCCATGGGTCGCAAGAGCTGGCAGTTCGCCTCGCGCCTGCCGGCGGAAAAACTCTCGAGAGTCCACAATCCCGGCATCCAGCCCGACCTGCTGGTGGAGCACGCCTACAACCCGATCCACCGCCGTCACCAGTACGACCCGGCCGGCGAGTTGACCCGCACCCTCGACAAACTGCGCGGCGAGATCAAGTACCAATACGAAGCCAACGGCCAGCTGCACAGCCGCGACACCGGCCGGCTGATCGACAGTGAAGAATTCCGCTACGACGCCGCGGCGAACCGGCTGAACTTCAACACCAGCCAGTTTGACCACGTCAAGGACAACCGCCTCAAGCGCTGGCGGGATCAGGAATATGCCTACGATGCGTGGGGCAACCTGATTGAAAAACGCAGCGGCATGGGCACGCTGCAGACGTTTGGTTATGACTGTGAAAATCGCTTGGTGCGGGCTGAGACGTTGGTCAATGGCAAGCTGGAAAGTACCGGATCGTATCGGTACGACAGCCTCGGGCGGCGGGTGGCCAAGGTTTCAGAGGTCAAGGGTAAAACCGAGCAGAAGCACTTTTTGTGGCAAGGCCTGAGGATGCTGCGTGAGGAGCGTCCGGGGCAGAGCAGTCTGTACCTGTATGAGCCGGGGAGTTATGCGCCGTTGGCGCGCGTCGACCAGGCAGAAGGTGAAGAGCACAAGCTTTACTACTTCCATACCGACCAGATTGGTACGCCGCTGGAGATGACTGACGCGGGCGGGAGCATTGTCTGGCAGGCGACGTACAAGGCGTGGGGGGCGGTTGAGAGACTGGACGTAAACGAAGTCGAACAGAATCTGCGGTTTCAGGGGCAGTATTTCGACGACGAGACGGGACTGCACTACAACACGCTTCGGTATTACGATCCGGAGGTGGGGCGGTTTGTTACGCAGGATCCGATAGGATTGTTTGGGGGTTACAATCTCTACAGCTATGCTCCAAACACGACTGCATGGACTGATCCGTGGGGATGGGAATGCATACCAAACAAAGTGGCCGGCTCTGCTCGAGAGGCTAGGGCCAAAGCAATATTCGAGAAACGTTACGGTAAGAAAAATGTTCTCGGCGAAAGGTATCTACGTAATGCTGAGGGGAAAATAGTCAAGGACCCGTTAACTGGTGAGGGGCGTCGAGTTGATTTTGTTGTTAAGAATACTGATGGTTCCGGCACAGCTAAAGAAATTACAAATTTGACCGCTTCGAAATTTGCGCAGCTGGAAAAAGAAATGAGAATTCGAGAGGCGGGTGGAGTTTTTGTGCGCGAGCCGGGTACCAAAAAATTGATTGAAGTAACTGATGTGTCGACAGTGATTCGTGCAAGGTAATAGGAGTTTGGTAATGAGTGATCTGGATTTTACTTTGTGCAGCATACCGATGCTAATGACTAGAAATAAAAGCGCCGAATATCAGAGGCAGATAGTTGTGCGGTATACAGTTTTAATGAGTTTCCTTAAGGTGCGTGGTCTGATTTTTAAGGAGCCATTTGATAGTGATGGTAATTTGAAGATGGATTTGGTTATAAAAAAATCAGATGTTACCTCCCAATGTCTCGAACTATTCAAGAAGGCAGTTCCAGCTTGGCACGCCTACGTGGATAAAGGTGGAGATATTAATAATACAAGCAAGATTGAAAAGGCGTTGGCTAAAATTCCATGAGTTTTATCTAATTAAGTGGCTGGGAATTTGCTCTCAGTCACTTCAGCTGCTTCGGCTACGACGCCATGGGCCGCAAGAGCTGGCAGTTCGCCTCGCGCCTGCCGGCGGAAAAACTCTCGAGAATCCACAACCCCGGCATCCAGCCCGACCTGCTGGTGGAGCACGCCTACAACCCGATCCACCGCCGTCACCAGTACGATCCGGCCGGCGAGTTGACCCGCACCCTCGACAAACTGCGCGGCGAGATCAAGTACCAATACGAAGCCAACGGCCAGCTGCACAGCCGCGACACCGGCCGGCTGATCGACAGTGAAGAATTCCGCTATGACGCTGCGGCGAACCGGCTGAACTTCAACACCAGCCAGTTTGACCACGTCAAAGACAACCGCCTCCAGCGCTGGCGGGATCAGGAATATGCCTACGATGCGTGGGGCAACCTGATTGAAAAACGCAGCGGCATGGGCACGCTGCAGACGTTTGGTTATGACTGTGAAAATCGGTTGGTGCGGGCCGAGACGGTGGTCAACGGCAAGCTGGAAAGTACCGGTGCGTATCGGTACGACAGCCTCGGGCGGCGGGTGGCCAAGGTTTCAGAGGTCAAGGGTAAAACCGAGCAGAAACACTTTTTGTGGCAAGGCTTGCGCATGCTGTGGGAGGAGCGACCGGGGCAGAGCAGTCTGTACCTGTATGAGCCGGGGAGTTATGCGCCGTTGGCGCGGGTGGATCAGGCGGAAGGTGAGGAGCAGAAGCTTTATTACTTTCATACCGATCAGATTGGTACGCCGTTGGAGATGACGGACGCGGACGGGAGCATTGTCTGGCAGGCGACGTATAAGGCGTGGGGGGCGGTTGAGAAGCTGGCGGTCAATGACGTCGAGCAGAATTTGCGGTTTCAGGGGCAGTATTTCGACGACGAGACGGGGCTGCACTACAACACGTTTCGGTATTACGATCCGGAGGTGGGGCGGTTTGTAACGCAGGATCCGATTGGGTTGTTGGGTGGGGTCAATCTTTACCAATATGCTCCTAGCGCTATTGGTTGGATTGACCCTCTAGGGCTAGCTACACTTTTCGAATTAGGAACATATGGTGAGTTAAACGGGGGGACGCACATAGGAGATGGTATGCAGGCGCACGAACTCCTTCGCCATGAGTACTTGGTGCAACAAAATCTTGCTGAAAAAGGAACTAGACTCTCAGGGAGTCCATCTATTGCTCTTGATCTAGATCATCACACTAGAGGGCCTCTAAAAGATACTAGAGGTGTAGGTGGAGCTCATTGGCATGAAACACAGATCCGTGGAAGTCAAGGTCTCGGCAGAAACGAGTTTGCGCCTTCTCTCAAACGGGAGCTAGATATAACCTCCGGTGCTCTTAGGAAAAGCGGCGTGCCTAGTTCACGGGTAAAACAACTTAAAAGAATCGCGAAAAAATTCCATAACAGTCTTGGTACTTGCAGATGAGATCAATATGATAACGGTAAAGCAAATTATTCCATCGGGTGGCGTAGTTACTAACTCTGGTTTGACTTTTGGCGGGAGCAAGGCTGAGGTCGAAGATTGGCCGGTTAACCCTGATGGTGAGCCGCTTACTCTGGTCGCTACTATTGATTTTTCTAAAATTCAAGGTATTGAGTGTGCAAAGAATGTCCCCGGCCAAGGTAAATTACACGTATTTACCACCTACAGTAAATCAGATTATTTTCTTGAAAATGTGACATACAGTGGCGATCCTTCAGAGTTAGAGACAATATTAAGTGGTTATACTCTAGTCGTCCGCGGGCAAGGCGGTGTATTTCAAGAAAGTCCTGTTGATAGCATTCCTGAGACTGCGACGGAGTTGAAAGATAGAGATATAGGTGCAGACGATTTTCCTGTTTTTTCTATGATATCAAATGTAGTCCCGCATGGCGTTATTCTTCCCGATGTGTTTCTTGCGGAATACGATTTTTTGTGTCAGTTCTATTCCTCGGACTTTTCAGACCCATTTAAGGATATTTTCTATCTTACCGATGCTGTTGGTTATCTGTTCTTAAAAAAAGATAGGAGTGGATCCGGGGTATTTTTTGTTCAGACAGCCTAGACTTTGTCTGAGGGGGCAGGGGGTTGTATTGGAAATTCGTTTGGGTTGAAAAAGATAAGATTCAGTATGAATAGGGAAATATAACATGCACTCAAGAAATATGCTGGCAGGGATGTTGATGTTGTTAGGGGTTTTTCTGAGCGGATGTGACAAGTCCGACAATGCCCAAGGCGTTGCGCCCCAGAATCAGGCACACCAAGCGGAGAAGAATTCAAGCCAGGCGGAGATAGAAAAATACAACATATATGTTGAAGCCGCGAACAAGGGTGGAGATTTTGCCTCCACGCTGGAGAAGCGTAAGGTCGAGTATTCTGAAACGCTCGCGTCAGGCAAGAAACTGACGAGTTACTACATGTTCAGTGGTTATGACATTAGCATTTTGCAGGAAAATCTTAACAAGGCATTGCAGCTCTCCTACCCAATGCCAGAGCTCGATGACCCTGCGAAAAGCATGATTGTGGCGCTGGCAAAATTGCAGCCAATTCACGCAGAACTCGCCAACTATGCCAATTCCAAAGGATACCTGAGCGATGGCGGGAAAAAAGCCAGGGAAATGGAGCCATTGCTGGAGGCTGCCTTGGAAGATGTCGCCATGGAGCAGGCGAAGTTTTATGACGGTATCAGCAAGCGCGACGAGATCAATACCAAGGCCGCCTTTGATAACTCCGAGAAGGACAGTTTGGGTTATTACCGCGCGGGGATCGTGCTTTATGCCAAGCAATCTGTACGCTTATCCGATGAGTTTTTCCGGTCTGCTGGGGCGCAAGAGGCTGCCAAAGCGTTCGAGGACAGTTTGAATAAGACTGCCCAAATGATCGAAGGCTGGGACAAGAAAGGCAAATCTCAGACACCAGCGCTCAAATGCAGTGTCTTGCTCAATGATTTGAACCGTTTTGTCGGTAAAGGGCGTGAAGCGATCAATACGGCAAGAAACGGTGGCTACAAGCCTGATGAACAACGACAAATGATGTGGAAAATGAATAATCCCATCCTGCGAGACGCCAAATCTCTTGGGCAGTCCTTTGATTCTGTGATCAACGGCCTGAACCGTACAACCTGTATCTGAAGCCTCGTAATGGAATCGACAGTGTATTTGCAGGCTCCAGTCTGGATTACCGTGTTTTTAAATCAACTACTAGGGAAGTAATCACCTTATGCAGCAATCAACCACACACTCTCCCACCGAGACAGGTCAACTGATCCAAACCTACCACCATGGCAAGGGCTTTCTGGTTTTCACGCTGTTGTTCGGCATCATCATGTTGTGCCTGTCAGGATTTGTGTTGTACCTGGGTACCATCCTGCCAGCGGGCAGTGCTGGGGCGAACACCAGTCGTGATTTCAGTCCGCAGTTCTGGATCTATTCTACTAGTGGCTTACTGATAGTCATTTCGGCAGTTCTATTCGGACTTTATGCGTGGCAGAAGAAGTTGCGCGCGACCCATTATGAGGTTTATGAGCACGGTATTGTTGCTATTAGCGGAGCTGATCATCAATACACGGCGTTTGCTGAAATAGAAGACCTGTATCTGTTCAGTTCGGGACAAACCGCAATCTCTGGCTTGATCACTAACTTGGCGTATCGTCGTAATGATAGTGAGCCATTTCATCGAGCTATCGCGTCGCTCAAAGGTTTTTTTGAGTTTCAGGAACTGGTGCGTGAGCTGCACGTCCGCGAGCGTTTGCCGGTTGTGATGAAGGAGCTTGAGTCTGACGGTGCAGTGACTTTCAACTATGTGCCTACCGGACAGGTATGGCGCAAGCGAATTGCGGGGGACTTCCTGAATATCACTACTCGGCCAATCATTATGACACGTGAGTTTCTGAAAGTTGAAGGTAGTGAAGTTCCGCTGTCGACACTTTCCACAGTTGATTTAAATAAGTGGACCGAGATGGTCACTATCAAAGATGCAACCGGCAGACAGATTCTATCAACAGTATGCACCGGCATCATGAGCCATGACCTGTTCCTCACGACTCTGGATGTGCTGCTGGATGCTCAACGGGCAAGCAGCGGTGAGGCTGTTCCGAGCCTGGCCTGAGGATCTCTGACCATCACAAAAAACCGGCTGATCAGGCCGGTTTTTTTGTGGGACCGCAGTAGAGCGCCTTATTCAGGCAGTGCGATTCTGGATCAGACGATCCGAGCCACCTTCGGCAACGCGGTTTTGCAGGAGCTTGTCAGAGCCACCTTCGGCAACGCGGTTTTCGATCAGGCGATCGGAACCACCCTCGGCCACACGGCTTTCAATCAGACGATCCGAGCCGCCTTCAGCGACCACAGGTTGAGCGGAGTTTGCGGCGAAAGCGTTAACTGCGAAAACCGAGAAAGCGATGCTGAGGAGGGTCTGGCGTTTCATGATCGTGTGCTCCGGGGGTACTTATGGGTTGGTATGGAGCAGATGTTACGCCGTGGATTTTTTAAGAGAACTTCATTGAGTTGATGGTGACTATCGACGCAGTCAATGGCTGATTCGCTGATCCTTGTGGGAGCGAGCCTGCTCGCGATGGCGGTGTGTCAGTCGCGATGGATATTGAATGTGCCGGCCTCTTCGCGAGCAGGCTCGCTCCCACAGGTTTCGAGGTGTCAGCGGGAGATGAGCCCATGATCAAGGGCGTATTTGACCAACGCCGCCGGCTTGTCGATGTTGAGCTTGCGCCGAATGCTCAAGCGGTGTGTCTCCACCGTGCGCACGCTGATGTCCAGTTCCCGGGCCATTTCCTTGTTGTTCAAGCCTTGCGCCATTTTCGACAGCACCTGGCTTTCCCTCGGGGTCAGTTCGTTGTCGGTGTTCCTGTCGGCGATCAGGCGTTGGGCGATTTCGGCGCTGTAGAAGGTTCCGCCGCTGCTGATGGCTTCGATGGCGGCGATGATTTCCCGTGACGGGGCGTTTTTCAGCACGTAGCCGCTGGCCCCGGAGCGCACCGATTCACTGACGTATTCGTAATTGTCGTACATGCTCAGCACCAGCACCTTGAGCGACGGGTACTGGCTGCGCAGCACGCGGGTCAGTTCCAGGCCGTTCATGTCCGGCAGGCTGATGTCGACCAGCAGCAGGTCGGGCTGGCAGCGGCCGACCATCTCGATGGCCTCGGCGCCGTTTTCCGCTTCGCCGACCATTTCCAGGGGCGACATCACGGCCAGCAGCGCCTTGATGCCGTCGCGGACCAGGGAGTGATCGTCGACCAGGGCGACGCGGATCGGGGAGGGCAGGTTCATGCAAGGTTTCACTCTTGTAGTTTTGCGCCAGGTTTCATCGGCAGCCGTACGTCCAGCTCACTTCTGCCCGGCATCGAGATCAAATCGAAGCGCCCGCCAAAATGTTCGACGCGTTCGCGGATGTTACGCAAGCCAATGCCCGCCTGACGACGTTCGACCTGGGCGACGTTGAAACCGATACCGTCATCGACCACCGTCAGCCGTACGGATTCGTTGCAGCCGCGCAGTGTAATGGACACGTTCTTCGCCTGCGCATGGCGTTCGATGTTGGTCAGTTCTTCCTGGACGATGCGGAACAGCGACACAGCCGCGCCGTCGACCAGTTGGCAGTCGAATTCATTTTCGTCATAGGTCACGGTCAGCCCGCTGCGCTGCTCGAACTCAGCGGCCAGTTGGCCGATGGCTGCCGGCAGGCCGAGGGTGTCGAGCAAGGATGAGCGTAGGTCGTGGGAGAGGCTGCGCACTTCACCGATGGCATCGCCCAGGCGCTCGGTAGCGTCCTTTAGCGTGCTCAAGCCCTTGTCGTGGGCTTGTCCGCGTTCCAGCAGATGGCTGGCCAGTTCGAACTGGAACTTGATCGAGACCAGCACCTGGCTGATGCCGTCGTGCAACTCGCGGGACACCCGGGATCGTTCTTCCTCCTGCAGGCTGACGATGCGCTGGGTCAGGCGCTGCAGTTTCTTGTCCGCCAGGCGATGTTCGCTGACGTTGAGGGTCATGCCGGTGGCGAACACGAACAGCACCGCGACCAGGGCGACCACGGCGATGGCCATCATGGTCTTGCGGATGCCCATGGCCACTTCGGCACGGGCCTGCTGGGTGGCGCGTTCGACGTCTTCGAGGTAGATGCCGGTGCCGAGCATCCAGCCCCAGCGATCGAGCATCACTACATAGGCGAGCTTGTCGGTCACCTGGCCGGAGGAGGGCTTGTTCCAGGCGTAGCGTTGAAAACCTTCACCCGATTGCGCGCTTTTGAGCAGCGCCTGGATCACCGGCAAGCCGTGGGGATCTTTCATGTCCCACAGGTATTGGCCCACCAGTTCCGACTGGCGTGCATGCATCAGGCTGCGGCCTTCGTGGTCGTAGACGAAAAAGTAGCCGTTGATGCCGAAGCTGAGCTTGCGCAGTTCCTCCAGCACTTGTTGCTGGGCATGGGCATCGCCGTGGCCGTCGTCGTACAGAGGCTCGATCAGGCTCTGGGCCATTTCCACGTAGTTCTTCAGCTCCGCGCGCTTGCTCGCCAGAATGCTGTCTTCGATCAGCTGCGCCTGTTGGTCACCCAGTTGGCGATTCAGGGAAATCACCAGGGCGCAAATGACCGCAATGGCCAGCACCAGCGGCAAAATGCCGAGGGCGACGATCTTGTGTTTGAGCTGCATGTTCACTCCTGCCCGCGCGAGGGGTGGGGATCATATGCCAAAGATACGCATTGTAGGAGCGAGCTTGCTCGCGAAAAAGGTACGGCCGACGCGACTCGGCGCCTGAAATACCATCGCGAGCAGGCTCGCTCCCACAATTGATCGTGGATCGCCCCAGAGTCAATGGTCAACCCACAGAAGATCGGTATCGTCTACGTAGAACTACGTAGACGCCACGTACGTAGTAACGCGGATTTATTTGTGGACGCCATGCGCAGATATTGGGCCAGCTCCGCACTGCGGACACAATTATAAAAATTACCGCCGCAGTCACTGGCTGTCGGCAGGAGACACGCTATGCCCCGTCTGGCTAAACACCTCGCCTGGTTTGCCGTGGCTGTCCTGGGAGCGATTGCGCTGAGTGTTGTGGCCCTGCGCCGCGGCGAAGCGATCAACGCCCTGTGGATCGTAGTCGCAGCCGTCGCCATCTACCTCGTTGCCTACCGCTACTACAGCCTGTTCATCGCCAATAAAGTGATGCAGCTCGACCCCAATCGGGCCACACCGGCTGTGCTCAATAACGATGGTCTGGACTACGTGCCGACCAACAAACACGTACTCTTCGGTCACCACTTCGCCGCCATCGCTGGTGCAGGCCCTCTGGTCGGCCCGGTATTGGCGGCGCAGATGGGCTACCTGCCCGGCACGCTCTGGCTGATCGCTGGTGTGGTGCTGGCCGGTGCGGTTCAGGACTTCATGGTCCTGTTCATGTCCACCCGCCGCAACGGCCGCTCCCTGGGCGACATGGTCCGTGAAGAAATGGGCCGCATCCCCGGCACCATCGCGCTGTTCGGCTGCTTCCTGATCATGATCATCATCCTTGCGGTGCTGGCGCTGATCGTGGTGAAAGCCCTGGCCGAGAGCCCGTGGGGGATTTTCACGGTGATGGCGACCATCCCGATCGCGATGTTCATGGGCATCTACATGCGCTACATCCGCCCGGGTCGCATCGGCGAAATTTCGGTGATCGGCGTGCTGTTGCTGCTGGGTTCGATCTGGCTTGGCGGGCAGATTGCCGCGGATCCGGTGTGGGCCAAGGCCTTTACCTTTACTGGTCTCCAGATCACCTGGATGCTGATCGGCTACGGTTTTGTCGCAGCGGTGTTGCCGGTGTGGCTGATCCTGGCGCCCCGTGATTACCTCTCCACCTTCCTGAAGATCGGCACCATCGTCGCCCTGGCCATCGGCATCCTGGTGACCATGCCCGAGCTGAAAATGCCGGCCCTGACTCAATTCATCGACGGCACCGGCCCGGTATGGAAGGGCGGTCTGTTCCCGTTCCTGTTCATCACCATCGCCTGTGGCGCGGTATCGGGTTTCCACGCGCTGATCGCTTCCGGCACCACGCCGAAGCTGCTCGCCAGTGAGGGGCATGCCCGTTACATCGGTTACGGCGGCATGCTGATGGAATCCTTCGTGGCGATCATGGCCATGGTCGCGGCTTCGGTCATCGATCCGGGTGTGTACTTCGCCATGAACAGCCCGGCCGCTGTAGTCGGTGCCGATGCGGTAGCCGTTGCACAAACCGTCAGCAGTTGGGGCTTCGCCATTACCCCGGAAGCCCTGCAAGCGGTGGCCCATGACATCGGTGAAACCACCATCCTGGCCCGTGCCGGTGGTGCGCCGACATTGGCGGTGGGGATCGCGCAGATTCTGCACCACGTGTTGCCAGGCGAGAACACCATGGCGTTTTGGTACCACTTCGCGATCCTGTTCGAAGCGCTGTTCATCCTGACCGCTGTGGATGCCGGTACCCGTGCCGGTCGATTCATGCTGCAGGACTTGCTCGGCTCGTTCGTTCCGGCGCTGAAACGCACCGAATCCTGGACCGCCAACCTGATTGCCACCGCCGGTTGTGTGGCCATGTGGGGTTATCTGCTGTACCAGGGCGTGATCGATCCGTTGGGTGGCATCAACACCCTGTGGCCACTGTTTGGTATCTCCAACCAGATGCTGGCCGGTATCGCGCTGATGCTCGGCACCGTGGTGCTGATCAAGATGAAGCGCCAGCGTTATGTGTGGGTGACCTTGCTGCCGGCCGTGTGGCTGCTGATCTGCACCACCACCGCCGGCTTCATCAAGCTGTTCGACGCCAACCCGGCGATCGGCTTCCTCGCACTGGCGAAGAAGTACAGCGATGCGCTGGCCAATGGTCAGGTGCTGGCCCCGGCCAAGAGCATCGACCAGATGCAGCACGTGATCTTCAACGCCTACACCAACGCGACGCTGACCGCGCTGTTCCTGTTCGTGGTGTTCAGCATCCTGTTCTTTGCACTCAAGGTCGGTATTGCCGCCTGGGGCACCAAGGAACGCACGGACAAGGAAGCGCCATTCCAGGCGCTGCCGGATGCCTGATCATGTTCAATGACCTGAGTCGCCTCGGTAAATACCTCGGTCAGGCCGCGCGCCTGATGGTCGGCATGCCCGACTACGACAACTACGTCGAGCATATGCAGACCAAGCACCCGGACAAACCGGTGATGGACTACGAGGCGTTCTTCCGCGAGCGCCAGGAGGCCCGTTACGGCAGTAAAGCCGGACCGAAGTGCTGTTGAGAGAAACGAAAAAAACCGGCTGAAACAGGCCGGTTTTTTATTGCGTGCAGTAACGGCGTGGACATTTCAGGCCCCGTGGGTCATGGAAGCTTTGCCAACCTCCAGACTGATTTGAGCTGTTTATCAGCTATCTCCCCCAAATGAAGCGACAGTTTCCCCGACCGGTACTTTAATGGATGGTCTGGAGCGACTGATCACTGGGCCGTCATAGCCTCAAGGCTATGGATCCCATACCGAAAAGCTATTTCTTCAATCGGTGATCCGGATCCACGCTTAAGGATGGTTAGCTGAAAACAAAATCAAGAGGAGATGCCATGTCAACTGAATCGAAATGCCCGTTCAATCACGCCGCTGGCGGTGGCACGACGAACCGCGACTGGTGGCCGAACCAACTGAATCTGAAGATCCTGAGTCAACACTCGCCCAAGTCTGACCCGCTGGGGGGCGACTTCAACTACGCCGAAGCTTTCAAGAGCCTGGACTTCCAGGCGCTGAAAAAAGACCTGACTGCGCTGATGACCGATTCCCAGGACTGGTGGCCGGCGGACTTCGGTCACTATGGGCCTCTCTTTATCCGCATGTCCTGGCACGCCGCGGGCACCTATCGCACCGGTGACGGCCGGGGTGGCGCCGGCTCCGGGCAGCAGCGTTTTGCACCGCTCAACAGCTGGCCGGACAACGTTAGCCTCGACAAGGCCCGTCGGCTGCTCTGGCCGGTCAAGCAAAAGTACGGCAACAAAATTTCCTGGGCCGACCTGATCGTCCTCGCCGGCAACGTCGCACTGGAATCCATGGGCTTCAAGACCTTTGGTTTTTCCGGCGGCCGCCCGGATGCCTGGGAACCGGACGAGGACGTCTACTGGGGTTCTGAAAGCAAGTGGCTGGCCGGAGACACGCGCTACGGCAAAGAGGACAAGCCGGTACAGAAACCTGGCGACGTCCCGCTCGTGGCCGAGCCGGGGCGCAACGAGGACAGCCGGACCGAGGAGGGACGCAATCTGGAAAACCCGCTCGCCGCGGTGCAGATGGGCCTGATCTACGTGAACCCGGAAGGTCCGGAAGGCGAGCCGGACCCGGTCGCATCGGCCAAGGATATCCGCGAAACCTTCGGCCGCATGGCGATGAACGATGAGGAAACCGTAGCGTTGATCGCCGGTGGCCACGCCTTCGGCAAGACCCATGGCGCCGGGCCTGCCGACAACGTCGGGCCAGAACCTGAAGCCGCTGGCCTGGAGCTGCAAGGCCTGGGCTGGAAAAGCACGTTCGGTACCGGCAAGGGGGCCGACACCATCACCAGCGGCCTGGAAGTGACCTGGACCACCACGCCGACCAAGTGGAGCAACAACTACCTGGAAAACCTGTTCGGTTTCGACTGGGAACTGACCAAGAGCCCGGCCGGCGCCCATCAGTGGAAGCCGAAGAACGGCGCGGGTGCCGGGACCATTCCGGATGCCCATGATCCGTCCAAACGCCGTGATCCAACGATGTTGACCTCTGACCTGGCCCTGCGTCTGGACCCGATCTACGAGCCGATTGCCCGGCGCTTCCTGGCCAATCCCGATCAACTGGCCGATGCCTTCGCTCGCGCCTGGTACAAGCTCATTCACCGTGACATGGGCCCGCTCTCGCGTTACCTCGGCCCGGAAATGCCAAACGAGGAGCTGCTGTGGCAAGACCCGATCCCTGCTGTCGATCATCCGCTGGTCAATGACAGCGATGTGGCGAGCCTGAAAAGCAAGGTGCTGGCATCCGGGCTGACGGTCTCGCAGCTTGTATCTACAGCTTGGGCGGCGGCTTCCTCTTTCCGTGGTTCCGACAAGCGCGGCGGTGCCAACGGCGGACGCTTGCGCCTGGAGCCGCAGAAGTCCTGGCAGGCCAACCAGCCAGAGCAACTGGCCCGCGTGCTGGCAAAACTCGAAAGCATCCAGAACGAGTTCAACAGTGGCGGCAAGAAAATCTCCCTGGCCGACCTGATCGTGCTCGCCGGTAATGCGGGCGTTGAACAGGCAGCAAAAAACGCCGGCCACAGTGTGACGGTGCCGTTCAGCCCGGGCCGCATGGACGCCAGCCAGGAACAGACCGATGTCGAATCCTTCGGTTTCCTGGAACCGATTGCCGACGGTTTCCGTAATTACCTGAAGCAACAGTACCGTGTTCCGGCCGAAAAACTGCTGATCGACAAGGCACAACTGCTGACGCTCAGTGCGCCGGAAATGACGGTACTGTTGGGCGGGCTGCGGGTGTTGAACACCAATGTCGGCCAAAGCAAACACGGTGTGTTCACCTCACGGCCGGAAGCCTTGACCAATGACTTCTTCACCAACCTGCTCGATATGGGGGTGGAGTGGAAGCCCGTGTCGGATGCCCGGCAAGAGTATGAAGGGCGTGATCGCAAGACCGGTGCCGTGAAGTGGACGGGGACCCGGGTTGACCTGGTCTTTGGTTCCAATGCGCAGTTGCGTGCGTTGGCCGAGTTCTATGCCACCGCCGATGCGCAACAGAAGTTCGTCAAGGACTTCGTCGCTGCGTGGACAAAAGTGATGAACCTGGATCGTTTCGATCTGAAATAGGGGAGGTTGTCGTAACGTTGGTATTGCCGGCAAAAAGTACCCCGGCTCGCCCTCCGGCTCCTGCATCAGCGGAGGGCAGCCAGCGGCCATAAACCTTGGCGATCAGGGTCCAAGTCTTTGTGGCCGAACTGCTTGGCGACCGAGATCAGTCGTCATGCTTGTGTTTATGTTTGTTCTTGTACTTATTTTTATGCTTGTGGTTGTAGTGGTCGTTGTCATTGTCATTATCGTTGTCCTTGGCCAGATTGTTGCCGATAGCACCACCTGCTGCGCCGCCCAGTCCAGCGCCGATCAGGCCACCGGTGGAACCACCAACACTGTTGCCGATTACCTGGCCACCCGCTGCACCGAGCCCCCCGCCAATGGCTGATTCGGTCTTGTTGCCACTCTTCGCAGATATTGCGCCCCCAGCTGCGCCACCTACGCCGGCTCCGATCGCAGCGCCAGTGCTACCTCCCATAGCCTGACCGACCGCGCTTCCAAGGGCGCCACCGACACCGCCACCGATTGCTGTGTTGGTGGCTTCGCCGGCGAGGGAGTACTGCGATACAAGGAGGCTTAGTGCAACGACAGTGAATGATTTACGCATCAGACAAACCTTTAGAAATACACAAGAACAGAAAAGTTTGTTGGTACGAAACAGTCAGGTCAACAGATATTCGACGGTGCATGAATTTGGATCAACCAATCTGTGATGAGTACAGCCGCTAGTTGATCAATTATGACCTGTGGGCACATACAAACCCCAAAGAGGGTTTTTTGAGGGCCTGAAAGCCGCGACCTGAGTGGGAGCGGGTCGCGGTCACTTGATCTTCGCCATTGACCGCGATGCCGTACCCGCCGATACGGGTTTGTATCAGCAGGTATCCGCAACGCCCGCCGTTACCGGGGCATACAAAACCGCCGTTTCCCGACACCTGGGCGATACACGGCGGCCTTCAAATGGAATCACCGGCATCGCGCCACTTTCGGCGCGGCCTGGCGTGGTTCAACTGGAGGAAAGACAATGTCGCGTACCCACACCCGTCACACCCTCGGCAAGCTTGGTCTGGTCCTGGCCGCCGCAGGGCTCGCGACTATTGCGAGCCTCGCTCAAGCCCAGGAAACACAACCGGCCCCGGCGATGAAAAGCTGGCAGCAGGGCCTGCATCGCACCGACCTGGTACGCGAAGACCTGGGCGCCGCCAACCGCGAAGTCCTGCAGGTGCTCGTGGACTTCGATCAGGGCGTGACGTCGCCTAAACATGCTCACCCGGGCGTAGAAGTGGCGCACGTGATCAGCGGCACCTTTGAGTATCAGCTGGAAGGGCGGGCACCGGTAACGCTCAAGGCCGGTGATTCGTTGTACATCCCCGAAGGCGTGGCCCATGTGGCGAAGAACGTGGGCCAGGGCAAGGCCTCGGAACTGGCGACCTACATTGTCAAGAAAGGCGAGCCGCTGCTGATCATGAAGCAGTAATGTAGGAGCGAGCTCGCTCGCGATGGTCTTGAGAGCGCTGCGTTTAATCAATAAACACGCGTTATCGTTAACGACCATCGCGAGCAGGCTCGCTCCTACGTTTTTCGGTGGCGTTACTGACTGCAAACCTCCCACACGCAACCGCGCAACCAGCGGTGCGCCGGGTCGGCGTCCATGCGCGGGTGCCACAGCATCGAAACCGTGATGGGCGGCGTGGGGAACGGCAGGGCAAAGCAGTGCATCCCCTGGCACAGGTTGCCGACGTGCCGCTGCGGTACGCTGGCGACCAGGTCTGAAGCCCGCGCCAATGCAATCGCCGAAGAGAAACCGGCGACAATGGTGGCGATGTCCCGCTTCAGTCCCAGTTCATGCAAGGCGTCGTCCATGACGCCTTTTTCGTGGCCCCGGCGCGAGACCAGGATGTGCCGGGCGGCGGCATAACGCGCGGGTGTCATCTCGCCGCGAGCCAGTGGATGCCCCTTGCGCACAACGCCAATGAACCGGTCGCGAAACAGCATCCGGGTGCGCACTTCCGGGCTGGTGGATTCGCCGATCACACCGGTTTCCAGATCCACCGCACCTTCGCGCAGCAGGGTGCTGTCCTTGTTCAGCTTCTGCACGAAATTCAGGCGCACACCGGGTGCGTCCTGGTGGAGGCGGGCGATCAGTGGCGGTCCGAAATTTTCCACGAAGCCATCGCTGGTGCGCAGGGTGAAGGTGCGCACCAGTTGATCGAGGGCGAGTGCCTCGGCGGGGCGCAGGACGGCTTCGGCGTCCTGCACGAGCACGCCGACCCGTTCACGCAACTCCAGCGCCCGGGGCGTGGGAACCAGTCCGCGACCGGCCCGCACCAGCAGTGGATCGCCCGTGGTTTCGCGCAATCGCGCCAGTGCCCGGCTCATGGCCGACGGGCTCAGGCGCAAACGCTGCGCGGCGCGGGCCACGCTGCCTTCTTCGAGCAGCACATTCAGGGTGATCAGCAGATTCAGGTCTGGCATGGAGTGAATCCTTGTGGGAGCGAGCCTGCTCGCGAAGGTGGCACATTAAAAATGATGTTGTCTGACACACCGCTTTCGCGAGCAGGCTCGCTCCCACAAGGGTTTGCAGCTATATGGCGTCTGGTGCATGAATAAAGTGCAAATGCTGCGTCTTCCGCCATGTTATGGCCAGGCTTAGGCTCGGGACAACTATTTGCGGAGTCGCGAGAAAATGAAGTCCATATCGATTCGAGGCGCCTTGGCCAGCCTGTCGCTTTCCATGCTGCTGTCGTCCCTGGGCACCAGCATTGCCAACGTGGGTTTACCGACACTGGCCGAGGCGTTTTCAGCGTCGTTCCAGGCCGTGCAGTGGGTGGTGCTCGCCTATCTGTTGAGCATCACCGTGCTGATCGTCAGCGTCGGCCGGCTCGGCGACCTCATGGGGCGGCGGCGATTGCTGCTGATCGGCATTGCGCTGTTCACCGTCGCCTCGCTTCTGTGCGCGCTGGCGCCCAATCTGTGGTTGCTGATTGCCGCCCGGGCCGTACAGGGCATCGGCGCGGCGACCATGATGGCGCTGACCATGGCGCTGGTGAGCGGGGCGGTGCCCAAGGAAAAAATGGGCAGCGCGATGGGCGTGCTCGGCACGATGTCGGCGATTGGCACTTCGCTGGGGCCGGCGCTTGGCGGCGTGTTGATTGCCCAGGTGGGCTGGCAGGGGATTTTTCTGCTGAACCTGCCCTTGGGTGTCCTGGCGATCGGACAGGCCTGGCGCTTTTTGCCGCAGGATCGCCACGAGATGACGTCCACTCGGCCCGATTTCGACGCGCTTGGCACTCTGGTATTGGTCCTGACCCTATTGGCTTACGCACTGGCAATGACCCTCGGACGCGGCAGCTTTGGCCCGCTCAATACGGCGCTGCTGCTGGTCGCGGTGATCGGCTTGATACTGTTCGTGTTCGTCGAGCAGACCGCCGGGTCGCCGCTGATCAATTTGGCGATGTTGCGCAATCCGCTGCTCAGCGCAGGGTTCGCCATGAGTAGCCTGGTGACCACGGTGGTCATGGCCACCCTGGTGGTCGGCCCGTTCTATCTGGCGGGTGCGCTGGGTTTGAGCGCGGCAAGTGTCGGGCTGGTGATGTCGACCGGGCCGCTGGTGGCGGCATTGGCCGGTGTGCCCTCCGGACGCCTGGTCGACCGATTGGGCCCGCAGCGTTCGAGCACGGTCGGGCTGATTGCCATGTTGACCGGCGCTTGCCTCCTTCCCGTCGTGCCGATGAGCGTCGGCGTGCTCGGCTACGTCGTGCCGCTGGTGCTCCTCACGGCCGGCTATGCACTGTTCCAGGCGGCCAACAATACCGCCGTGATGGCGGACATTGTGCCGGATCAACGGGGCGTGATGTCCGGTGTGCTCGGCCTGTCTCGCAACCTGGGGCTGATTACCGGCGCCTCGGTCATGGGCGCTGTGTTCGCCTTCGGCACGGCCAGCGGCGATATTTTGCAGGCGCAACCCGAGGCCATCGCGCAGGGGATGCGGTTGACGTTTGCGGTGGCTGCGGGGCTGATTTTCGCGGCTCTGATGATGGGAGCCGTCAGCAAAATCGTTTCACGTCGCTTGATCGCGCCGTGCTGAAAAACGGCGCGACTGTCGTGAAAACGACCTGTTTGCGCTGAACGCGAAGCCTTGCGAGTTTTCTGTTGAACGAGTGTTCAGTCTGGACTATGTTGGGGACCACCTTCCCCCGGCTGGTTGCGGGCTTGCGTTTCTTCAATTCGAACGAGGCACTGGCATGCGGTTTTCACCCTTTGTTGAACGGATCAGTGGCCAAGGCGTTGCCGCCTGGGATATCCACTACGCGGCCAGTGCGGCGCAGCGCAAAGGCGAGGACGTGATCATCCTCAGCGTCGGCGACCCGGATTTCCCCACCCCCGATTTCATCACCGACGCCGCCATCCACGCCCTGCGTGAAGGGGATACCCACTACACCGAAATCGCCGGCCGTCAGGCCCTGCGCGAGGCGATTGCCGGTCGCTACAGCCAGTTGATCGACCGCGAACTGCAGGCGTCCAACGTCATTCTCACGGCCGGTGCGCAGAACGCCTTGTTCGCCACCTCGATGTGCCTGCTCGGTGCCGGCGACGAAGTGATTGCCTTCGATCCGATGTACGTCACCTACGAAGCGACGCTCAAGGCGTCCGGCGCCACGCTGGTGCGGGTGCCTTGCGCGGCGGACTCGGGTTTTCGCCTTGATGCCGCCGTGTTGGCAAAGGCCATTACCCCACGCACCCGGGCGATCTTCTTCTCCAACCCGAACAACCCCACCGGCGTGGTACTCAATCGCGAAGAGCTGCAAGCCATCGCCGAACTCGCTATCGCCCATGATCTGTGGGTGGTGGTGGACGAGGTCTACGAGAGCCTCGCCTACGAGCGTCAACACCTGAGCCTGGCAGCGTTGCCGGGCATGGCCGAGCGCTGCGTGGTGATCGGCAGCCTGTCCAAATCCCATGCGATGACCGGTTGGCGCATCGGCTGGGTCGTGGCCAATGAAGCCCTGGTCAATCATGTCGAAACCCTGGTGTTGAGCATGCTGTACGGCTTGCCCGGGTTTGTCATGGAAGCGGCGCTCAAGGCCGTGCAGTCCCATGACGAAGTCAGCCATGGCATGCGCGAGATCTATCGTCGGCGCCGCGACCTGGTGGTGTCCGGCCTGGCGAATTGCCCGGGCATCAGCGTGCTCAACCCCGATGCCGGCATGTTCGTGCTGGTGGACGTGCGCGGCACCGGCCTGACCTCGCTGGAATTCGCCTGGCGCCTGCTGCGCGAAGCCGGTGTCTCGGTGCTGGATGCGGCGGCATTCGGTGAGCCGGCTCAGGGTTTTGTACGGCTGTCGTTCACCCTGAGCGACGAGCGACTGGCCCAGGCCTGCCAGCGCATTTGTGGCTTTGTCCAGGTGCTCAACGGTGAAGCGCCGAGGCCGGTGATCGGCACGGTGACCCGTACCGCGACCGTCGAACCGGTCGCCGCCAAGACCATGATCGAGGTCGATGGCCTGCACAAACGCTTCGGCAATATCGAAGTGCTCAAGGGCGTTTCCCTGACCGCCCGCGAGGGCGAGGTGATCTCCCTGATCGGTGCCAGCGGCTCGGGCAAAAGTACCTTGCTGCGCTGCATCAACATGCTCGAAGTGCCGGATCAGGGACGCATCCTGGTCGATGGCGAAAGCATTCACCTCAACCAGAATCGCCCCGGTGCACCGCTGGTGTCGGACGCCAAACAGCTTGTGCGCATAAGGTCGAGCCTGGGCATGGTGTTCCAGAACTTCAACCTCTGGCCCCATCGCACCGTGCTGGAAAACCTCATCGAAGCGCCGACCCAGGTCCTGCGTGAAAGCCGTGCGGAGGCCACGGAACGGGCCGAAGCGCTGCTCGAACGCGTAGGCCTTGCGGCCAAGCGCAACGAGTACCCGGCGTTTCTCTCCGGGGGACAGCAACAACGGGTGGCCATCGCCCGGGCCCTGGCCATGCGGCCCAAGGTCATGCTGTTCGATGAACCCACCTCGGCACTCGACCCGGAACTGGTCGGGGAAGTGCTGCGGGTGATCCGCTCCCTCGCCGAAGAAGGCCGGACCATGATCCTGGTGACTCATGAAATGGCTTTCGCACGCGATGTCTCTTCCAAAGTCGCCTTTTTGCATCAAGGGCTGATCGAGGAAACCGGTTCGCCGGACGAAGTGTTCGTACACCCACGCAGCGAGCGTTGCCGACAATTCGTCAACGCTCATCAGACTCGCTAACTCATCATAAAAAGACGGGAAAACAACATGGGAAATCGACGTTTTGCAAACTGGTTGACCGGTGCGGCCTGCGTAATGCTGGCCGGCATGAGTGCGGCGCAAGCACAGCCGATCAGGTTCGCGGTGGCGGCTGAACCCTATCCGCCGTACACCGAAAAACAGGCCAACGGTGAGTGGAAAGGCTTCGAAGTCGACCTGATCCACAAGCTGTGCAGCGAAATGAAAGCCGATTGCGAGATCAAGGAAGTGGCGTGGGACGGCATCATTCCGTCGCTGCTGGCGAAGAAGATCGACGTGATCTTTTCCTCGATGTCGGTGACCGAAGAACGGGAAAAACAGATCGCCTTCAGCAAGGCCTACTACGATTCGGCGATTGCCGTCGTCGGCCCGAAAGAAGCGTCGGTGAAGAAGTACCCGGATGACCTCAAGGGCAAAATCATCGGCGTGCAGAACTCGACCGTGAGCGCCAGCTACCTGAAGACCTACTACGAAAAAATTGCCGACGTTAAGTACTACGACACCCAGGACTCGGCCAACGCCGACCTGATTGCCGGGCGCATTGACCTGATGATGGCCGACGGCACTGCCATGGCCGCGTTCATCAAGACCCCGGATGCAAAGGACCTGGCCTACCTCGGCACCGTGCCTTATGACCCGATCTTCGGCAAAGGCGTGGGGGCCGACCTGCGCAAGGACGACACCGAACTCAAGGCCAAACTGGACAAGGCCATCCAGGAGTTGCTGGCGAGCAAAGACTACGACGACCTGTCCCAGAGCTACTTCGGCACCAGCGTGAAGCCTGCGTTCTGACCCCAGGCACACAAAAAACCCTGTAGGAGCGAGCCTGCTCGCGATGGACGCAAAAGCGCCGCGGGTCATCTGAGTGACCGCGCCATCTTTAACGTTTTTCGCGAGCGGGCTCGCTCCTACAGGGGACCGTGTCCTCCGACTGGAGAGTGAAATGCCGGCAATGTTCGATCTGATCAATTTCACCGAGCAGGGATGGGGCAGTGCGCTGTTGAAGGGGCTCTGGATGACCCTGCAGATTTCCGCCGGGGCCTTTGTGCTCGGGCTGGCCATCGGGCTGGTGGTGGCGTGCCTCAAGCTTGGCGCGCCAAAGCCGATTGCAGCGCTGATGCGCGGCTACACCACCTTGTTCCGGGCGGTGCCGGAATTGCTGCTGATTCTGTTGCTGTACTACGTCGGCTCCATGCTCCTCAATTCGCTGATGACCCACCTGGGCTACGGCGTGGTCAATGTCAGCGGACCGCTGGCGGCCATCGTGGTGCTGGGGCTGGTGCAGGGCGCCTATGCCTCGGAGATCTTCCGCGCGGCGATCCAGGCGATTCCCTTCGGCCAGATCGAAGCGGCCAAGGCGTTCGGCCTCAATGGTTTCGGCCTGTTCCGCCGGGTCACGCTGCCGATCATGGCGCCTTACGCCATGGCCGGGATGGCCAACCTGTGGATCAACCTGATCAAGGACAGTGCGCTGATCAGCGTGGTCGGCACCAACGAACTGCTGTACACCGCCAAGCAAGGCGCGGGGTCGACGCGCCACTATCTGTTGTTCTACCTCACGGCTGCCGCGCTGTACTACGCGGTGACGCTGGTGTCCAACTACCTTTCGGGACGGTTGGAGCGACGCATTCGTCGCTGGATGCCTCTTGTTGACTGAACCGGCAGAGAGAATGAAATGATTCCAGCGTGGATAGTTGAATACGCGGCACTGTTGGGCCGGGGGCTGCAAACCACCCTCACGATTCTATTGATCGCCAGTGTGTTCGGGTTTGTCCTGGCGGTGCTGGTGGCGCTGGCGCGGATCTCGAAAAACAGGGTGATCGCCAAGGTCAGCCTGTTCTACACCAGCGTCACGCGCGGGACGCCGTTGCTGATCCAGATCTACATTTTCTACTACGGCCTGGGCAGCCTGTTTGCCCAGTTCCCGCTGATTCGCGGCAGCTTCCTCTGGCCGTACCTGCGCGACGGTTACTGGTACATCGTGTTCGCCCTGGTGGTGTCGGTGGGGGCCTATGTCGGCGAAGTGATTCGCGGTGGCCTGCTGGCGGTACCCAAGGGTGAAATGGAAGCGGCATCGGCCTTCGGCATGACCGCGCGCCAGTCCTTGCTGCGGGTGCGCTTGCCCCGGGCGATGCGCCTGTTGCTGCCGACTCTGGCGGGGGAAACCGTGATGCTGCTCAAGTCCACGGCGCTGGCCTCGACCATCGCCGTGATCGATCTGCTCGGCGCCGCCAACGTGGTCCGCGCGCAAACCCTGCAGGTGTACGAACCCCTGTTGCTGGTGGCCGGTGTCTACGTCTGCCTGACGTTCCTGATCGAAGCGCTGTTTGCCTTTGCCGAACGGCGCGGAACGCCGGTACGCAGGTCGGCCTGATGAGTTCGCCACGGGTTGACCTCCGTCAGCGGCCCTCTGGCGATGATCTTCGGCCGACACGTGTCACAAGACGTCGTCGGTGCTGAATGCTCCGTGACGCAGCCCCTTTATCCAGCAACGGCAGATATGCAGTCCGTTGGCGGCGCTGAAGGTCTCGGGATTCAGGCACCACTCGAGCCAGAGACCGTCGAGCATCGCCGATAAGCCGATGGCGGCCAGGCGCGTGTCGTGAATCACGAAGCCTTCGCTGGCGGCCAGCCCTTCGAGCAACTGGCGGATCAGGTCGAGGTAGGCGCGGTAGCTTTTTTCGTGGGACTGGCTGACGTGTTCGGAGTGACGGATCAGGCTCCAGAACACCACCCACACGCCGAGCAGTTTCGGGTCCATGACCCTGGGGGAAAACGAGCCTTCGAGAAAGGCATCGATCTTTTGCGCGGGTGTCTGGGCCTGCTCGATTTCCTGGAGCAGGGCCGTGGTCAGTTCGCTCGCCAGCCGCTGGTAGGTGTCGGCGATCAGTACTTCGATGCTGCCGAAGTGATGGTTGAGCAACCCCACGGACACCCCGGCTTCGGTGGCAATGCGTCGCACGGAAATCCCGGCGTGACCGTCGCGGCCCAGGCAGCGCAGGGTGGCGGCCACCAGCATTTCGCGACGGTCCTCGGGTTCGGCGCGGCGGTTTTTCGGGGCATCGGTTGTCACAAGGCTGTCCTTGGGTGAGGTTCCACGATGCCGAGCTTAGTTGAACGTCTGTTCAATCACCAGCCTCGGCAGCAGCGATACAACGTTTTTCAAGGTTCATGACGGGAGGGAAAGCCAATGCCGCAGGATATTTCGTTCAGTGTTCGCAACAACAACGGTGACGCCGTGCGGGTCGGTGCCTGGCGTTATACAGGCGATGGCAGCGGGCCAAACGTGCACCTGCAGGCCGGCGTTCATGCCGATGAAATCGCCGGGATGCTGGTGCTTCACTTGTTGATGCAACGACTGCACACCGCCGAAACCCAGGGCCGGCTCAAAGGCAACATTACCGTGGTGCCGCAGGCCAATCCGCTGGGCATCGGGCAGTTTCGCCAGGGGCGGATCCTCGGCCGTTATCACGACGCCACCGGGCAAAACTTCAATCGCGGGTTCGACCAGTCGGCGGCCATGGAACGACCTTCGACCTGCGTTCAGCAATGGCAAAAGCAACTGGTGCAACTGGCCGCCCCGGCCGATGTGATGCTCGACCTGCACACCGATGACGAGGCGCTGCCGTACCTGTACATGCACCGCAGTTTCTGGCCCCGTGGCCGCGAACTGGCGGCGGCGATGAAGATGGACGTGGCGATCATCTGGGATGACGGCGGCGATGGCTCCTTCGAGGAAACCATCATTGCTCCTTGGATACGCGACGGAGTCACAGCGGGGCGCTTGGCTGCGACCCTGGAGCTGCGCGGGCAGGGCGATGTCAGCGATCGTTTTGCCGAACAGGATGCCGAAGGGCTGTACAACTGGCTGTGCGGTTGCGGTGTCATCGATGAGTCAGTGGCGCCCACGGACTGGCCCGTTGAGGCCGTGGAAATGGGCAACATGGAAACCATCATCGCGCCGCAACCCGGGGTGCTGATCTTCGAAAAAGAGCTGGGGGATTTTGTCGAGGAAGGGCAACGCTTTGCGCGAATCCTTGGGCGGCCGGGCGACCCGTCCTCCGAAGTGGTACTGCACGCCGAACAAGCGGGGCGCCTGGTGACGCGCTATCGCGACCGCCTGATCCCCCAGGGCATGGGGGTGGCGAAGTTCACCGGTAGCCGGGTGTCGCGTAATTGGAGTGGGGGGTTGCTGGACCCGAACTAGTGATAGCCCAGCCAACATCAAAAACACAGGAACTGAAGTGAGGGAGCAAACTCCCTCGCCTCAGGTAGCCGTATTTATGCGGGCGGGTCGATTAGGTCCAGCACCCGATTCGCCGTGATCTCCGCCAACATCACACTGTTGGAAATCCCCAGCAGGGCATTGCGCGATCCGCCGTCCAGGTGATCCACCAACTGGTGCACCATCACATCGACCGAGGCCAGCGTTTCGACCAGATACACCATCAGGGTTTCGGTATCGATCTTGGGGTCGACGGTAAACAGAGAGCCAGGCGTGCGCGGTGTGGCTTTGATGTCGGCAGTCGACGGGAAGTGGTAGGCGAGCGTGCGTTCGGCAGCCTCGTTGAGCTTGTTTGAATCGGATTCGTACGGGGATGTTGGATCGGTGTCCGGCGGGTTGGGGGTGACTTTGAACATGGTAACTCTCCGTCTACGAGTTAGCGCTGCACCATTCGGTTCCAAGCGAAGGGTGGCAGCTGTACGCAGGTTGGAACCCGGGAAACGGAAACCCGGCAGACCCTAAGGTCTCCCACGCACAGCCGCCATAACGGAGTACACACTCAAAAGTGTGCACCATAGGTTATGAAGGGCGTTATGCGCCGTTTAATCATCAGGGTTCCAAGCCTGGTCGCTGAATTGGCAACGACGCGCAAACGATAAAACCTGGACCCTAGGCGCACAAGCCGGCGGATTCTGGCGTAACCGTAGGCAACGACGCAAGGTGTTGTAGCCCTCGGGAAATACCCTACAACCTTTTTAAACAAGCGCTCCTGCGGACATGAGCAACGGAGTATCGGCTTTCGTGTATCGCCGTGTATCAGGGCGCGGCATCCGCATACAGCCATACAAAACCAGCGCTTTACGGATACAGCCGGGATACACCACCGGGGCCAAATAGACCTGGCAAAGCGAGATGCACAACGCAGCTCGCCACCAGGTTTATCAACCCTTGCGGTACGACCAATAGAGGTCCCGCCGCACCATTGATCCGGAGTATCAACATGTCTCGTATCCAGTCGAACAAAACCCGCATTGGCCTGATCGCTGTTGCACTGGTCGGCGGTATCAACTTCGCGTCCTCGGCGTTTTCCGCCGAGGCCTTGCCTCAGGGCTATCAACTGGCTTCCGCGGAAAAGACCAGCGAAGGCAAGTGTGGCGAAGGCAAGTGCGGTGCCGAAGCCGGCGCGCAAAAGACCCAGGCCGAGGGCAAGTGCGGTGAAGGCAAATGCGGCGATGCTTCGTTTGCGCGCACCGACACCGATGATGACAGCCGCGTGTCGCTCAAGGAACTGCTGGCGGTGGCGCCCAAGGGCACCGAGGAATTCAAGGCGATGGACACCAATGGCGATGGTTTCCTGTCCGAGGGTGAGGTGTACAAGTTCCGCACCAACCAGTTCACCTCGAACGGCAAGAAAGTACCGACCGAGTTGTTCACCAAGTTGAGCCAGGCTAAAGACTGATCGGCCGCAAACAAAAAAACTTCCTGTGTTGACGCGCAGGAAGGTTTTTTGCGTTGAAAGTATTGGTTTGGCAGGCAGTCGGCTAGCTTGGAATAAATTTGCTCCCTTCCTCGCGGATGGGGACTATCCACGCGAGTCGAAGCAGATCCGACTCATCACCCACCGTGAGAGCCGAATCTTTTCTTGTGAGTAAAGTCGAAGTAACGAGCAGCACAGTGACAGCGCCGGACAAGGCAATTACAATTTGATTAACATCTAGCGAATTGAGCGATTGAATACCCCATGGAAAGCAAGACTGCGCGCCTCACTGTGCTCATTGATCCCGTCAAGAAAAAAGCCTTCGAGGAACTCTGTGCAGCACAAGACCTGACGCCTTCTCAGGTGGTCCGTCAACTGATTCGTGACTACCTGGACACCCACGGTGCCACCTATTCGACCAAAAGCAAGCATGCCGCCAGTACCAAGTCATAACCTGGCACGGGCAGCAAGCCTTTAAAGGGTCGATGGACCCTCTGCGAGACTGACCGCTTTAGCCAGCGCGGTGTTGAAGTCGGCGTGGTAATGCTCCGTGCCGATTTCTTGCAAGATACCCACCCTATCGAGCTTGTTGAGCACCTTCGTGTTCGCTTCGCAGAGTTTCACCACGATATTGCGCTTGTGCAGTTGCTGAATGACCTCCTCCAGTACCTGCAAACCAGTGATATCCATAAACGGTACACGCTTCAAGCGAATAATCAGCAGACGTGGATCGGTATGGGTCTGTGCCAGGACTCGCTCGAAGGTCTCGGCCGCGCCAAAGAACAATGGCCCTTCAATCGTATAAATCATTGTCCCAGGCGGCAGGCGAGTGTGCCCATTGGCCCTCAATTCTTCTTCAAGCTCGTGCTCGACTACCTGTTGTACCTCAACAGATGAGGCCATGCGGCGCATGAAGTGCAGCATCGCAAGGATGACGCCGATGTTCACAGCGATCACCAAGTCACTGAACACTGTGAGACTGAAAGTGATGAGCAGAATAGCTACGTCTGCGCGCGGGGTCCGCTGGACCATGCGTTTGAAGTGCTTCAACTCGCTCATGTTGTACGCGACCACGAAAAGAATGGCGGCCAGGGCGCACAGTGGGATGTTTGAGGCCAGAGGTGCCAGAAACAGAATAATAAGCACCAACGTGACCGCGTGCGTAATGCCGGCCAGCGGGCTCGTGCCGCCGTTACGGATATTGGTTGCAGTACGGGCAATGGCTCCGGTCGCTGCGAAACCGCCAAACAATGGCGTGACCAGATTAGCCACACCCTGACCGACCAGTTCCTGATTGGAATCGTGCTTAGTGCCCGCCATGCCATCGGCCACCATGGCGGACAGCAGCGATTCGATCGCTCCAAGCATGGCGATAGTGAACGCCGGACCGATCAAGTCGATGACGCGAGACAGCGTGATTTCAGGCAGGCTCAACGCTGGAAGGCCTTGAGGTATGCCACCAAATGCGCTGCCGATCGTGGCTACCCCCTCGAAATGAAAGGTTGACTGTATCGCTGTAGCGACCGCCATTGCGACTAATGGGCCAGGTACCCGTTTGAGTCCGGGAATTTTGGACGCGGTGATGACCAGGAAAAGACTGAGTACCGCCAGCAGGGTCGTGGCCATATGAAGATCAGGGAGCGCCTGGAGCAAATGCCAGAGCTTTTCATGGAAATGCTCTCCACTGATCCTCGGTAAACCGAAAAAGTCTTTCCACTGTCCGACCCAGATGATCACGCCGATGCCTGCGGTGAATCCGACGATCACCGGATCGGGGATAAACTTGATGATTGCACCGAGCCGGGCCATCCCCAGCAATATCAACATGGCACCCGCCATCATCGTCGCGATTTGCAGACCGTCTATACCGTGCTCGGCCGTGACTCCGGCCAGGATCACGATGAACGCACCTGTCGGCCCGGCAATCTGCAAGCGGCTTCCCCCAAAGAGCGAAACCAGCAGACCACCGATGATTGCGGTGTAGATGCCTTGCTCAGGTTTGACGCCAGATGCAATGGCAAACGCCATTGCCAGAGGGAGCGCCACGACCCCGACGATCACGCCAGACACCAGATTGCGGAGCCAATGCTCTCGCCCCAACAACCCCGCCTTCCATGCCTCACCTATCGCAATCATGGCTAGCTCCTCAGTGGATGCATGTGCATAATATTAACATACAGTGATAATTGAAATGCCTTTGATCCACTGCTTCGGGCGGCTGGAGATGTTTATAGAGAAAGTTCAGATGGAGCTGGGCGGGCATGCACTGTAAATAGAGAATCTTGAGAGCGCGTGTAGCGTGGTGACTGACATGAATCGTAAAGCTGTGAAAAGCAAACACGCCGAAGGCGTGACCTTTGACACCCATGTGATCGCAAACCCGACCAACCCCAAGGAGTGGATCGTGTTTTTCAAGAAGGACGCAGGGAGAAGTTATTTTTTGGTTGATGACAACGAGGAAGTCGAGTCTTTCGGGCATCTGGATGACCTGATCGCCGAGCTTCGAGACTTGGGCCTCAAGACCGCTGAAATCCACTTTTAACCCTTGGATCGCGCCCTGGAGACATGATCATGTCAGTGAAAGTCGAGTACCTGTCCAGTCAAAGAGAAGCTCTTTGGTCTGTGTGTTTTGGCATCAGACGAGTCCAGTTTCGGCATGAACAAAGTGCTCACGACTTTGCTGCCAGGCTCAAGGAGAGAATCGAGGCTCCGCATGTTTACCCTCAACGTGATCCGCCAGCGAGTAATCATGGTTGATCGGTACAGGCAGGTTGAACCTCACCCTGCATATCTACCTGTTTGTTCTACATAACTGATCCGATTGAACTCGTGACCTCCGGTAAAAAGGCCGAGTAGCTCAATCACCGGTCATATAGGTGTAAATCCATTCAATCCCCCATCACGCCTTAACCCAGCGCTGGCGACTCCAACTGCTCAACCCATCAACGGCAAATACCAGCAGCAACATGGCCAGGATCACCGTGCTCGCCTGGGCTTCCTGGAACAGGCTGAGGCTGACATAGAGCATCTGCCCCAAACCGCCGGCACCGACAAAGCCGAGCACGCTGGCCATGCGGATGTTGTTTTCCCAGCGGTACAGGATGTACGCCAACAACTGCGGAAACAGGTTGGGCAGGGTGCCGTAGCAGAAAGCCCAGACCACGTTGCCGCCCTGCAAACGAATAGCTTCGGCCGGTTGCGGCGGGGTGTTTTCCAGTGCTTCGGCGAACAATCGACCCAGCACCCCGGTGGTGTGCATGGCCAGTGCCAGGGTACCGGCGTTGGGGCCGAGTCCGGCGGCCAGCACCATCAGCGCGGCCCACACCAGTTCCGGAATGGCGCGCAGGGCGTTCAGCACCAGGCGCGCCGCACTCTGCAGCGGCCAGCCGAAACGCCCGGCTGCCGGCAGTGCCAGCACCAGGCCGAACACCGCCGCGAGCAGGGTGCCGAGGGCCGACATCGCCATGGTTTCCACGGCGCCACGGCCGATGGCTTGCAGATGGCCGGCGCTCAGGTCCGGGCTGAGAAAACGCAGCACGTAGGCGCCCATCTGCTTCAGGTTACCGCTGCCCATCAGTTCGCCGAGATCGATGCCCAGATAGCGGAACGAAGCGACGACCGCTGCGCCAATGCACAGGATCAGCAGCAGGTTGATCAGGCGATTCATGCGAACCTCCAGCGCAGCAGGCGGCTGATCTGATCGGCGAACAGCACCAGGACGAAAAAGGTCAGCAACATGCTCGCCACTTCACCGCCGGCGAACATGCGCAACGACAAGTCGATCTGCTGGCCCAGCCCGCCAGCGCCGACGAAGCCCATCACCACCGACGCGCGGATCGCGCATTCCCAGCGGTACACGGTGTACGACAGCAACTCCGCGCCGACATTGGGCAGGATGCCGTAGCAGAACGCCGCCAACCGGCCGCTGCCGGCTTGCAGCAACGAGTGGGCGGGACGCTGGTCGACGGATTCGAAGATTTCCGCGTAGACCTTGCCCAGCATGCCGCTGTAGGTGATGGCAATCGCCAGCACCCCGGCCGTCGGGCCAAGGCCGACGGCGCGCACGAACAGCAAGGCCCAGACGATTTCCGGCACGCTGCGCAGGAAGATCAGCAGCCCGCGCACCGGCCAGCGCAACAGCCGCCCGAGTGCGCTCGGACGACCACTGCGCGAGGCTGCGGACAGCGACAGCGCTCGACTGGCCAACAAGCTGGCGGGCACGGCCAACATCAAGGCCAGGGCCATGCCGGCGGTGGCGATGGCCAGGGTTTGCAACGTGGCTTGCCACAGTAGCTGAAGGAACTCTTCACCATGGGCAGGCGGCCAGAAGGCTGAGACAAACCGGCCCATCTCACTCTGGCTGTCGGCCTGGAGCAGCACACCCAGGTCCAGTTCGCTGAAATGAATGCCGGGCCACAGCAGAGCAAGTGCCAACAGACTGAGCAGCAGGCGGGGCAGGGTGGCCGGGTCTCGTGTATCGCGGGTCAGCATCGGGGAATCTGCAGGATCAAGGGCGTCACTGGCGTGGGTGGCGACAGCAGTTGCTCGTTGGCGTAGAGCTTGTCGAGCAAATCGTGGTCGACGTCGCTGGCGGGAAGGTCGAACAGGACCTGTCCTTCTCGCAATCCGATGATGCGCGTGAAGTGCGTCAAGGCCAGTTCTACGGCATGCAGGCTGGCGACCAGTGTCACCTTGTGCTCCCGGGCGTGGCGGCAGAGGATCGACAGGGTGTGCCCGGCCAGTACGGGGTCCATCGCCGACACCGGCTCATCGGCCAGCAGCACTTCGGGCGCCTGGTACAGCACCCGGGCAATGCCCACGCGCTGCAGTTGGCCGCCGGACAATTGCTGGCACTGGGCGAACAGCTTGTCACCCAGGTCCAGCTTGACCAGTGCCGCCCGCGCCCCCGGAACATCCACCGGATGCAGCAGGCTCAGCAGGCTTTTGGCAAAACCCCACTGGCCCAGCTTTCCGGCCAGCACCGCCGTGACCACCCGTTGCCGGGGTGGCAGTGGCGGCGCCTGATGCACCAGGCCGATGCGCGCCCGCAGCTGCTGACGCCGATGCGCGCCAAGCTGCCAGGCGTGCTCGCCGAGGACCTCGACCGCGCCGTTGTCCGGGCGCAGGGCGGTGGCCAGCACGTTGAGCAGGCTCGATTTGCCGGCACCGGACGGACCGATGATTGCGACCTGCTCACCGGCAGCGATGTGCAGGTCGATCTCATGCAGCGCACGCACGCCATTGCCGTGGGTGAGGCTGATCCGGTTCAGATGCAAGGTCATTTCAGCAGGTCGGCAGCGCGCGCGGCTTCCTCGATACCCTTGTAGTTCTCCGGCTTGGTCTCGATGAAACGGCTGGCGGCTTGCAGGTCCAGGATGGCCTTGTCTTCGGGTTTTGCCGGGTCGAGCGCGAGGAAGGCTGCCTTGATCTTGGCCGCAAGCGCCGGGTCGAGGGTGCCGCGTACGGTCCAGTTGTAGTCGAAGTAGGCCGGCGTGGTGGCAAAGACCTTGACCTTGTCGGTATCGACCTTTCCGGCCGCGACCAGTTTTGCCCAGACGCTGGCATTGAGTACGCCAGCGTCCACTTTGCCAGCCTGAACCCAGGCGACGGTGGCGTCGTGGGCGCCGGAGTAACCGACACGGCTGAAATAGGTTTCAGGCTTGATGCCGTCCTGCAGCATGAAGTAACGCGGCATCAAGCTGCCCGACGTCGACGACACCGAGCCGAAGGCGAACGATTTGCCCTTGAGGTCGGCCAGCGACTTGACGGCCGGGTCGGCGCTGATGAATTTGCTGGTGAACTGCGCGTCCTGCTCACGCTGTACCAATGGAATGGCATTGCCGGTTTTCAGCCGCGCCTGCACGAAGGTGAAGCCGCCCAGCCAGGCCATGTCGATACGGTCTGTGGCCAGGGCCTCGACCACCGCCGGGTAGTCGGACACCGGTACGAACTCGACCTTCATGCCCAGCTGTTTCTCCAGATACTCGCCCAGGGGCTTGAACTTGCGCAGCAATTCGGTGGGGGCTTCGTCGGGAATGGCGCTGACCTTGAGGGTGTCGGCGGCCTGTGCCAGCAGGGTGGAAAAGGACAGGGTCAGGCCGACGGCCATTGCCAGGGTACGTTTGAGCATGGAAGTTCTCCGGTTCAATAGCGGAAAAATGTCGATGCGCCCCGCACAAGCTGATTGCTGCACGACGCTTCGTGAGGGTAGACGAAAACGGCGCGATTATAGGGACTCTTGCGGGCTTGACCAGCGTTGAAGCAGGGGAGAGGGCCAAAACGGAACTGTAGGAGCGAGCCTGCTCGCAATTGCGGAGTGTCAGCCAGCTTCAATATCGACTGATCCGCCGCCATCGCGAGCAGGCTCGCTCCTACAGGGGATCTCTGGTGAACACCAAGTTTTGGTATGACAGAAATTCAAAACTGTAGGAGCGAGCCTGCTCGCGATTGCGGAGTGTCAGCCAGCATCAATATCGACTGATCCGCCGCCATCGCGAGCAGGCTCGCTCCCACAGGGGATCTCTGGTGAACACCAAGTTTTGGTATGACAGAAATTCAAAACTGTAGGAGCGAGCCTGCTCGCGATTGCGGAGTGTCAGCCAGCATCAATATCGACTGATCCGCCGCCATCGCGAGCAGGCTCGCTCCTACAGGGGATCTCTGGTGAACACCAAGTTTTGGTATGACAGAAATTCAAAACTGTAGGAGCGAGCCTGCTCGCGATTGCGGAGTGTCAGCCAGCATCAATATCGACTGATCCGCCGCCATCGCGAGCAGGCTCGCTCCCACAGGGGATCTCTGGTGAACACCAAGTTTTGGTATGACAGAAATTCAAAACTGTAGGAGCGAGCCTGCTCGCGATTGCGGAGTGTCAGCCAGCATCAATATCGACTGATCCGCCGCCATCGCGAGCAGGCTCGCTCCCACAGGGGATCTCTGGTGAACACCAAGTTTTGGTATGACAGAAATTCAAAACTGTAGGAGCGAGCCTGCTCGCGATTGCGGAGTGTCAGCCAGCATCAATATCGACTGATCCGCCGCCATCGCGAGCAGGCTCGCTCCCACAGGGGATCTCTGGTGAACACCAAGTTTTGGTATGACAGAAATTCAAAACTGTAGGAGCGAGCCTGCTCGCGATTGCGGAGTGTCAGCCAGCTTCAATATCGACTGATCCGCCGCCATCGCGAGCAGGCTGAACTGGTCAAGTAATCCCGGACACCGGTTACGGTGTTTATGCCGCTTTTTGCTCCATGGCTATTGGCGACAGATAGTTGTTGTAGCTGTGGAGCCTGGTGCGGTTGTAGTACATGAAGAAGCGCACCATATCGGTTTTTGCTTCCTCGATCTTGCTGTAACCACTGCGAGGCACCCATTCTGATTTCAGCGTGCCGAAAAACCGCTCTGTTGGAGCGTTGTCCCAGCACTGCCCGCGATGACTCATGCTTTGCAATATGTCACGACGCTTCAGTTCTTCTTGAAACTTGCGGCTGGTGTACTGACAGCCCTGATCCGAATGGAACATCAGTCCCGGAGGACACGTTCGAACCTCTGCTGCCATGCGTAGCGCCTTGCTGACCAAGTGGGCGTCATTGACCAGCGAAAACGCCCAGCCAATGACGCGGCGAGCAAACAAGTCGATCACGATGGCCAGATGAACCCAGCGTTTGCCCACCATCAAGCTGGTAACGTCGCCACACCAAACCTGATCGACTGCAGCCGGCTTGAAATTGCGCTTGAGCCGATTGGGCGCGACAAATGCTTCAACGCCTTTGGATCTGAATGGGTGAGGCTGACGTTGTTTACTGACAATGTTGGCCTCCCTCATCAGCACTCTGACAAGGCCTCTTCCGATCGCGATGTTTTGGGACTTCAGGTTCTTGCTGATCATTCTGGAACCCATGGCTTCCCGGCTTTCGCTGTGCAGTTCAACCACTTTCAGCTTGAGCTCTTCGCGTCTGATCCGCGGTTTGGCTCGCCGCTGAAGCCACTCATAAAAGCTGCTGCGCTTCACCTCGAAAACACGACACACAATGGCAGTCGGGAATGACTCTCTTAGTTCCGCAATCATCGAAAACGATCGGGATCCGACATCAAGAGAGCGGTAGCCTTTTTTAAGATCTCGGCTTCCATCTCCATGCGCTTGATCTTGGCCTTTAGTTCCTGGATCTGCCGTTGATCTTCGGTAATCGCCTTGGTGCCCTTGACGGGCTGTCCCTCGCGTTCCTTGCGAACCTGATCGACCCAGCGCCGTAAAGCGGTGGGCCCGATGTCCAGCGATGCACACACGTCTGGAACCGGGCAGTTATCATCAAGCACCATGCTGGCAGCATGCAGCTTGAATTCGCGGGTATAGACCTTTCTTTCGTTCATGGAACCTCCAAGTTGGCGAAATCATATCGCCCTTAAGAGGTGTCCGGAATTATTAGGCCAGTTCAGGCTCGCTCCTACAGGGGATCTCTGGTGAACACCAAGTTTTGGTATGACAGAAATTCAAAACTGTAGGAGCGAGCCTGCTCGCGATTGCGGAGTGTCAGCCAGCATCAATATCGACTGATCCGCCGCCATCGCGAGCAGGCTCGCTCCTACAATGGATTTCTGGTAAACACAAAATTTGCGTATGACAGAAATTCAAAAGTGTGGGAGCCAGCTTGCTTACATCCGCGCCAACGCCTGCGCCAGATCCGCCCGCAAATCCTCCACATCCTCAACCCCCACCGACAACCGCACCAACCCGTCGCCAATCCCCAGTTCCGCGCGGGTATCGGGCGGAATGGTGGCATGGGTCATGATCGCCGGGTGTTCGATCAGGCTTTCCACGCCGCCCAGGCTTTCGGCCAGGGCGAAGATCTGCACGCTTTCAAGGAAGCGTTTGGCGCCGGCCAGGTCGCTGTTGAGATCGAGGGAGATCATTCCGCCGAAACCGCGCATTTGCCGTTGGGCCAGTTCGTGTTGCGGGTGCGACGGCAGGCCCGGGTAATAGACCCGTGAGACTTGCGGCTGGCGTTCCAGCCACTGCGCCAGTTCCAGCGCGTTGCTGCAGTGCCGCTCCATGCGCAGGGCCAGGGTCTTCACGCCGCGCAGGGTGAGGAAGGCATCGAACGGGCCGGCGATGGCGCCGACGGCGTTTTGCAGGAAACCCAGGCGCTCGGCCAGTTCGGCGTTCTGCCCGACCACGGCGATGCCGCCGATCACGTCGGAGTGACCATTGAGGTACTTGGTGGTCGAGTGCAGCACGATGTCGAAGCCCAGCTCCAGCGGGCGCTGGATCCACGGGCTGGCGAAGGTGTTGTCGGCCACGCAGATGATGCCGCGGGCGCGACAGGTGCGGGCGATGGCGGCGAGGTCCGTGAGGCGCAGCAGCGGATTGCTCGGGGTTTCGACCATGACCATGCGGGTGTCGTCTTGCAGGGAGGCCTCGAACGCCGCCAGGTCGGTCAGGTCGACGAAGCTGAAGCGATGCCCGGCGCTGCGCTGGCGCACCTTGTCGAACAGGCGGAAGGTGCCGCCGTACAGGTCGTTGCCCGAGACGATGTGCGAGCCCGCGTCGAGCAGTTCGAGCACCGTGGAAATGGTCGCCAGCCCCGAGGCGAACGCAAAACCCCGGGTGCCGCCTTCGAGGTCGGCCACGCAACGCTCCAGTGCCCAGCGCGTGGGGTTGTGCGAACGCCCGTAGTCCAGGCCCTTGTGCACCCCGGGGCTCTGTTGCAGGTAGGTGGAGTTGGCGTAGATCGGCGGCATCAACGCCCCGGTGGATGGGTCCGGTGCTTGCCCGGCGTGGATCACCCGGGTGGCGAAACCCTGTGGCGGGGCGTTTTTGTCCTGTTGATTCATGGCAGGGATCTCCGCAAATGGTTGAGCATGTCGGTTCGGGTAATCAGGCCGTGGAAGCCCGAGGCGTCCTGGATGATCGCCACCAGCCCACGGCCCAGCTCGGCTTCCAGTTCAGCCAGGGTGGCATCGGGGGGCAGGGTTTGCAGTTTGTCGGTCATGGCGCTGGAGACGGCCTTGCGAAAGTGCGCAACGTCTTCATGCACGCCCAGCAGGATGTCGGACTCGTCGATCACGCCGACCAGTTGTTTGCCGTTCACCAGCACCGGTAACTGCGAGACATCCGCCAGGCGCATGCGTTGGAAAGCCGTCAGTAGCGTGTCATCCGGGCCGACGCTGATCACCCGGCCATCCTCGAAACGCCGCGCGATCAGGTCGCGCAGGTCGCCGTAGTGCTTGCGTTGCAGCAAGCCCTGATCGTTCATCCACTGGTCGTTGTAGACCTTCGACAGGTAACGCGTACCGGTGTCGCAGACGAAGCTCACCACCCGTTTCGGCTGGGTCTGTTCGCGACAGTAACGCAACGCCGCCGCCAGCAAGGTGCCGGTCGATGAGCCGCCGAGAATGCCTTCGGCGCGCAGCAGTTGGCGAGCATGGTCAAAGCTTTCTTCGTCGCTGATCGAATAGGCGTGGCGCACGCTCGACAGGTCGGCAATCGACGGAATGAAGTCTTCGCCGATGCCTTCCACCGCCCAGGAACCGGGGGTTGGAAGGGTGCCGCCGCGGCTGTATTCGGCCATCACCGAACCGACCGGGTCGGCCAGGACCATTTCCAGGTCCGGCTGCACCCGTTTGAAGAATCGGGTCAGGCCGGTGAGGGTCCCGGCCGAGCCGACGCCGACGACGATGGCGTCCACATCATGCTGGGTTTGCGCCCAGATCTCCGGCGCGGTGCTGCATTCGTGAGCCAGCGGGTTGGCCGGGTTGTTGAACTGGTCGGCGAAGAACGCATCGGGAATCTCCGCCGCCAACCGCGCGGCGACGTCCTGGTAATACTCGGGATGGCCCTTGCCGACGTCGGAGCGGGTGATGTGCACCTCGGCGCCCATGGCCTTAAGGTGCAGGACCTTCTCGGTGGACATCTTGTCCGGCACCACCAGCACCACCCGGTAGCCCTTGGCGCGGCCGACCAGGGCCAGGCCCAGGCCAGTGTTGCCGGCGGTGGCTTCGACGATGGTGCCGCCGGGCCTGAGGCGACCATCGCGCTCGGCGGTGTCGATCATGGCCAGACCGATACGGTCCTTGATCGAACCGCCGGGGTTCTGGGATTCGAGTTTGAGAAACAGTGTGCACGGGCCGGTATCGAAACGGCTGACGCGTACCAGGGGGGTATTGCCAATCAGTTCGAGCACGGCAGGACGGGAATTGTCGGGCATGTCATCACTCCTTGCGTAAATCCGCACTGGATGGACAGCAATCCGCGCCGGGTCTTCGCGTCGGTCGCGGGCAATGCATCGCTTGGACCATAGGCCGGGATTGGGTCGACCGCAACCTTGCACGGCCAGTCGGTCGGCTCGACGCTTTTTCCTCGCCAACAACCACAAAAAACATAATTTCGCTAATCCCCGGCTCCGAACAGAATGCGGCCAACACCCTTGCACCGATAGCTCAAGCAGAAGAACAACAGTGATCAGCATCGAGGCGGCAGCCATGACCGACCTGAATCAAACCACCTTTCAGAAGTGCACAGCCATGACAGTAGACAAGACCGAAATTGATACGCTTGTTGTTGGCGCCGGCCAGGCCGGCGTGGCCATGAGTGAACACCTGGGCAAGCTCGGTGTGCCGCACCTCGTTGTGGAGCGCAATCGTATTGCCGAAGCCTGGCGCACCGGTCGCTGGGATTCGCTGGTAGCCAACGGTCCGGCCTGGCACGACCGTTTCCCGGGGCTGGAATTCGACGGTCTGGACCCGGATGCCTTCGCCGGGAAAGAGCAGGTGGCTCAGTACTTCGAAGCCTACGCTCGCAAATTTAACGCACCGATCCGTACTGGCGTTGAAGTCAGGAAAGTGGAACGCAACGCTGATCGTCCAGGCTTCACTGTTGAAACTTCTGAAGGCGTGATCGAGGCCCGCCACGTAGTGGTCGCCACCGGTCCGTTCCAACGCCCGGCAATCCCGCCGATTGCCCCGCAAATCGCCGGCATCACGCAGATTCACTCCGCCCAATACTTCAACCCGCAACAACTGGCCGAAGGCGCGGTGCTGGTGGTGGGCGCCGGTTCTTCGGGCGTGCAGATCGCCGATGAACTGCAACGCTCCGGCAAACAGGTTTATCTGTCAGTCGGCGCCCATGACCGTCCGCCACGTGCCTATCGTAACCGTGATTTCTGCTGGTGGCTGGGGGTGCTCGGCGAGTGGGATGCCGAAACCATGCAGCCCGGTAAAGAGCACGTGACCATCGCCGTGAGCGGTGCCCGAGGCGGCCACACCGTGGACTTCCGCCGGCTGGCCCATCAGGGCATGACGCTGGTCGGCCTGACCCAATCGTTCAACGGCACTGTGGTGAGTTTCGAAGACAACCTGGCCGACAACATCCGGCGCGGCGATGAAAATTATCTGGCGCTGCTCGACAAGGCCGACGCCTATGTCGAACGCAATGGCCTGGACCTGCCGCTGGAGCCCGAAGCCCGGGCCATGCTGGCCGATCCGGATTGCGTGACCCATCCAATCCTGGAACTGGACCTGCTCAAGGCCGGTGTTACCACGATCATCTGGGCCACGGGTTACTCCACCGATTACAGCTGGTTGAAGGTCGATGCCTTCAAGGAAAACGGCAAACCCCGGCACCAGCGCGGCGTGTCGGCCGAGCCGGGGGTGTATTTCGTCGGGTTACCTTGGCAGTCCCGCCGCGGCTCCGCGTTTATCTGGGGCGTTTGGCACGATGCCAAGCACATCGCCGACCACATCGTTAAACAGCACACCTATCTCAACTATCGGGATGCGACCCAGCGTCAAGCCGAAGCCGCCCGTGCACCTCTTCAGAAAGCCAGCCTCATGGGAGTTCGTTAATGCCTACTCATACCCGCATCCGCATGTTCAACACCAAGGACACCTACCCGAACCAGACGCTGGACAATGATTTGTGCCAGGCCGTGCGCGCCGGTAACACCGTGTATGTGCGTGGTCAGGTCGGTACCGATTTCAACGGCCAACTGGTGGGCCTCGGCGATCCGCGCGCCCAGGCCGAACAGGCCATGCGCAACGTCAAGCAACTGCTGGAAGAGGCGGGCAGCGACCTGAGCCATATCGTCAAGACCACCACCTACCTGATCGACCCGCGCTATCGCGAGCCGGTGTACCAGGAGGTCGGCAAGTGGCTCAAGGGCGTGTTCCCGATTTCCACTGGCCTTGTGGTCAGCGCCCTCGGCCAGCCGCAGTGGCTGATGGAAATCGATGTGATCGCTGTCATCCCTGAATAAGGAATTCGCTATGACTTTTTCCATCGTGGGTCGCTGCGCCGAGACCGGTCAGTTGGGCATTGCCATCAGCTCCTCGAGCATTGCTGTCGGCGCGCGCTGCCCGTGGCTGCGGGCCGGTGTCGGCGCGGTGTCGAGCCAGAACATCACGCTGCCGGCCCTCGGCCCGCAGATCCTCGATGAACTGGCCAACGGCTCGGCGCCGCCCCAGGCGCTGGACCACTCATTGACCCGCAATGGCTACAGCCAATACCGCCAGGTGGCGGTGGTCGATGCCCACGGACGCACGGCGGTGTTCAGCGGCAACCATGCCCTGGGCATCAATAACGCGGTGGCCGGTGACCAATGTGTGGCGGCCGGCAATTTGCTGGCCAACAGCGGGGTGATCGAGGCGATGGTCGCGGCGTTCGAAAACAGCGAAGGCTGCCTCGCCACCCGGCTGATGATCGCCTTGCAGGCCGGGCAGGATGCCGGCGGCGAAGCTGGCGCGGTGCACTCGGCGGCGTTGTCGGTGGTCGGTGACCTGACCTGGCCGATGGTCGACCTGCGGGTGGATTGGGCCGATGAAAACCCGATCGGCGAGTTGGGCAAACTGTGGACGGCCTACGAACCGCAATTGCAGGACTACCTGACCCGCGCCCTCAATCCGACTCTGGCCCCCGCCTATGGAGTGCCCGGCGATGAGTGAGTTGCGCAGCCGCGCCATGCTCGCGCGATTGATCGGGTTCGCCACGGTCAGCCGCGATTCGAATCTTGCGCTGATCGAGTTCGTGCGCGACTACCTGTACGGACTGGGCGTGGATTGCGAACTGATCTACAACGCCGAGCGGACCAAGGCCAATCTGTTGGCCACGGTCGGCCCGCGCGTGGCCGGCGGCATCGTGCTGTCCGGGCACACCGACGTGGTGCCGGTGGACGGCCAGGCCTGGACGGTCGAGCCGTTTTGCCTGAGCGAGGCGAACGGAAGGCTTTACGGACGCGGCACCGCGGACATGAAGGGCTATCTGGCTTCTGTACTGGCGGCGGTACCGATGTTTCTCTCCAGTCCTTTGAAGCGCCCGGTGCACTTGGCGTTTTCCTATGACGAGGAAGTCGGTTGCCTCGGCGTGCGCGGCTTGCTCGAAGTGCTGCCGCAACGCATCCCGGCACCGACCTTGTGCCTGATCGGCGAGCCGACCGAACTCAAGCCGGTGCTCGGCCACAAGGGCAAACTGGCGATGCGCTGTCACGTGCGCGGCGCCGCCTGTCATTCGGCCTATGCGCCTTATGGGGTCAATGCCATTGAGCAGGCCGCGCGCCTGATCGGTCGGCTGGGCGACATCGGCGCCACCCTGGCCCGGCCGCCATTGCACGACAAGCGTTTCGATCCGGCGTTCTCGACCGTGCAGGTCGGCGTGATCCAGGGCGGTACGGCGCTGAACATCGTTCCAGCGGACTGCCGTTTCGATTTCGAGATCCGCGCCTTGCCGGACTTCGCCCCGCAAGTGGTCGTCGACGAACTGCAGGACTACGCCGAGCAGACGTTGCTGCCGGGCATGCAGGCCGTGGACACCGATACCGGTATCCGCTTTGAAAAAATATCGGCCTATCCGAGCCTTGCGACACCCACCGACAGCGCGGCGGCCCGGCTGATTGCCCGGCTATGCGGCAGTGACGAGTTCAGCACCGTGGCTTTTGGCACCGAAGGCGGGCTGTTCGATCAGGCCGGCATTCCTTCGGTGGTCTGCGGTCCTGGCAGCATGGACCAGGGACACAAGCCCGATGAATTTGTCAGCGTCGAACAGATGGCGGCTTGCGACCGCCTGATGGATCGCCTGGCGGCGTACTTGAGTGAATCCGAACACCCATGACAACAAAGGGTCGACAAGGCCCGAGGAAGCGATCCATGTCCAGATCCTTGCGTTGCAGTGTTCCGTTTGCCCTGGCGGTGTTGAGCGCCAGTGTGTGGGCGGCCCCCCAGGACCTCACCGTGATTTCCTTCGGTGGCGCGACCAAACAGGCCCAGGATAAGGCCTATTTCCAGCCCTTCAACGCCAGCGGCGCGGGCAACATCATCGCCGGTGAGTACAACGGCGAGCTGTCGAAGATCAAGGCCATGGTCTCCGCCGGTCACACCAGTTGGGACGTGGTGGAAGTCGAAAGCCCCGAGTTGTTGCGCGGCTGCGAGGAGGGCCTGTTCGAGAAGCTCGATGCGGGGCGCTTCGGTGATTCGGCGAACTTCGTGCCGGGTGCGTTGACCGAGTGCGGGGTGGCCACATACGTCTGGTCGATGGTCATGGCCTACGACCAGAGCAAGCAGGCCAAGGCGCCGCAGTCCTGGGCGGACTTCTGGAATGTCGCCGATTTCCCGGGCAAGCGCGGCCTGCGCAAGAGCGCCAAGTACACCCTGGAAATCGCCTTGCTCGCCGACGGCGTCAAGGCGGACGACGTGTACAAGGTCTTGAACACCCCGCAAGGCGTGACGCGGGCCTTTGCCAAGCTCGACCAGATCAAGCCGAACATCCAATGGTGGGAAGCGGGCGCGCAACCGGCGCAATGGTTGGTGGCCGGGGACGTGGTGATGAGCGCCGCCTACAACGGCCGGATAGCCTCGGCGCAAAAGGAAGGCATGAAGCTGAGCATCGTCTGGCCGCAGAGCCTGTACGACCCGGAATACTGGGCGGTGGTCAAAGGCACGCCGAACAAGGCATTGGCGGAAAACTTCATTGCGTTTGCCAGCCAGCCGCAGGCACAAAAGGTCTTCTCGGAAACCATCCCCTACGGGCCGGTGCATCGCCAGACCCTGCCATTGCTGCCCAAGGACGTGCAGGAGCAACTGCCGACCGCCGAGGCCAACCTGGCCGGCGCCCGGGCCGTGGATGCGGAGTTCTGGGTCGACCATGGCGAGGAGCTTGAACAGCGCTTCAATGCCTGGGCTGCGCGATAACACAGGCACCGCAGGCCCCTGTAGGAGCGAGCCTACTCGCGATGAGGCCACTAGTTTCAACATCTTCGTGGACTGATACACCGCCATCGCCAGCAGGCTGGCTCCCACAATAGTGATGTGGCGCACACGGCCCCCTGTAGGAGCGAGCCTGCTCGCGATGAGGCCATCAGATACAACATCGTCGTTGATTGATACACCGCCATCGCCAGCAGGCTGGCTCCCACAATAGTAATGTGGCGCACACGGCTCCCTGTAGGAGCGAGCCTGCTCGCGATGAGGCCATCAGATTCAACATCTTCGTGGACTGATACACCGCCATCGCCAGCAGGCTGGCTCCCACAATAGTGATGTGGCGCACATGGCCCCCTGTAGGAGCGAGCCTGCTCGCGATGAGGCCATCAGATCCAACATCGTCGTTGATTGATACACCGCCATCGCCAGCAGGCTGGCTCCCACAATAGTAATGTGGCGCACACGGCTCCTACAAAAAAGCCGGGGGCAATACCTCGGGCGTACCGGGATGAAATGATTGTGTCATTCGGGATGGTCGTTTGCCGGGCGTATCGCTATGCTCTGCGAGTTTGCCAAACGCCAATGATAACAACCACAGTGAAACCATGAGCCAATCAGACACGCGAGCGACTGTTCTAGCGCTGTATCCAGAAGACTCCCGCGAGGCTGCGGCATTGCTCAAGCAGGCCGTGCCGCTGATGGTTCGTCATAACATTCCGCCCAACCCGGTGCATTACGCGCTTTGGTACACCTACAGCAAGGGCCAGGAGCCGGAGCTCAACCGGCACCTGGACCGGGTAGTCAACGACTTCGACTGTTTCCCGCCGGAGTCGGCCGCCAAGCTGTTTCGCGAGTACATCATCCGCGATGAGCTGGCGGACGCCCGCTCCGGGCAGCAGGACGCGATCAACCTGGTCGACGACATGGAGCGCGATGTTTCGCGCAGCGTGAGGGGGAACCAGAACTTCCAGGCCAGCCTGGGCCAATACCTGCAGATGCTCGAACAGCCCGCCAGCGAGCGCTTGCCGAGCATCCTGAGCGAGCTGCAACAGAGCACCCGGCTGATGCAGGGGCAGCAGGAACACTTCCTCGCCCAGTTGCAGTCGGCGCAGCATGAAATCAAAAGCCTGCGGGACAAACTGCAGCGCGCCCAACTGGCCGCGACCCTCGATGGCCTGACCGAATTGCTCAACCGCGCCACCTTCAACCGCCAGCTTGAACAGGCCATGGGCAACGTGGCGAAGGGCGTGGCGCTGGTGATGCTGGATATCGACCACTTCAAGCAGTTCAACGACCAGTACGGCCATCCCTTGGGCGACCGCGTGCTGCAGCATGTCGCCCGGGTGTTGCGCGATTCGCTGCCCGAAGAAGCGTTCGCGGCGCGTTATGGCGGCGAGGAGTTCTGCGTGGTGCTCAAGGATTGCCCGGACCTGGCCGCCGCGGGCGCTTTTGCCGAGCGCCTGCGGCTGAAAATCCAGTCGCTGCGGGTCAAGGCCCGGGGCACCGACACGGTGCTGGACACCATCACCGCGTCGTTTGGCGTGGCTCATGTTCAACCCGGCGACACACCGGAAAGCCTGTTGACCCGCGCCGACGATGCGCTTTACCAGGCCAAGCGCAACGGGCGCAATCAGGTGCGTCAGCAGCCTGATGTAGCGGTCGGGGCCGTTTAGCCGAGGATGAAGTAAACCTTGCGCACCGTCGTGAGGTTTTCCCAGGTGCCATTGAATCCGCTGGCGACCACGAAGCAATCACCGGGGCCGAACGTGCGCGCGACGCCTTCGGCATCGGTCAGGCGTACGCTGCCTTCGAGGATGTGACACAGCTCGTCGTAATCGCACTGGCAACGCTCCCGGTGCGGTCCTGCCTCCCAGATGCCGGCCACGGCGTTTTTCCCGGGTGCTACAAAGTGCCGCCAACTCTTGCTGCGATAAGGCGCGTCGACCACGGCCGGGTCGCTGATTTCGGTTTCACGGGGAGTAAGGTCGCTGGCGAAGTCGATGACGTGCCGGGGCAGGGCTGTGGACATGGGGGTCTCCGGGTCAGGAATCGAAACCGATGCCAAAGGCATCGAAGGTCTTGAGCAGCAGGTCGCGGTGACCGTCGCGGTCTTCCCGCGCCAGTGAACGCTGGGCCAGTTTCACGCCGACATAACGCAAGGGTTCGGGCGGAAAGCGGAACGGCGCCTTGGAAGTCATCAGCAGTTCGGTGCGTTCGGTACGCTCGCCGGCCAACAGATCGAGCATGTTCAGTGCGGCGAAACGGCTGGCGGACACCCCTTGCCCGGTGAAGCCCAAGGCATAGGCGACGCGGCCCTGGTGTTCGCAACCGGTGAACATCGTGGTGCGCGCGGAGGTGTCGATGATGCCGCCCCAGGCATGACTGAAACGCACATCGCGCAGCGCCGGGAAAGTCTGTTGAAACTGCTCGGCCAGACGCTGGAAGCTGTGCGGACGCTGGGTCAGGGCTTCGTCGCGGCGTCCGCCGAAATGGTAGATGGCATCAAAGCCGGCCCAGAGAATGCGGTTGTCGGCGGTCTTGCGCAGGTAGTGGAACTGGTTGCCGGCGTCGGCGATGCCGTAGCGGCCGATCCAGCCGATGGCTTGCAGCTGCGCATCGCTCAAGGGTTCGCTGACCAGGCTGTAGTCGTAGACCGGGATCACGCTCGATGCCAGATGGCCGAGCAGCGGCGGGGCGATGTTGGTGGCCAGGGCGATTTTTCCGGCGCTCACTTCGCCGCCTTCTGTACGCAGGCGCAGGTTGTCTTTGTCCGCGCTCAATTGCAGGACCGGGCTGTTTTCGAACAGTTGAATGCCTTGCTCAAGGCAAACACGGCGCAGTTCAGCGGCCATTTTCGCCGGGTTGAGCAGGGCGTAATTGGTTTCGAACAGGCCGGCCACATAAGCCGGTGAATCAAGCTTGCGTGTCAGATCGCTGCCTTCGAGCCACTGGCAGTCGATGCCGAACCGTGCATAGTTGCGCTGCATCGAGCGCAGCCCGTCGACCTGCCACGGCCGGGCCGCGACGTTGAGTTTGCCCTGGCGTTCGAACTCAACGTTCATGCCGAAGCGTTGCAGGTCGGCAGCCAGTTCGTCGAGGTTCTGTCGGCCGAGACGAATCAACTGTTCGGCTTCATCAGGCCAGCGCTTCAGCGCGTTCGACACACCATGGGAAATGCTCGGCGCGCAGAATCCGCCATTGCGCCCGCTGGCCTCACCCCCGCAGCGACGTGCTTCGATGATCGCGATACTCAAACCGGGCTGGCGCTGGCGAGCCAGCAGGGCCGTCCACAAGCCGGTAAAGCCACCACCGACCACCACCAGATCGAACTGTATGGACCCGATGACGGCGGGCGCGGCGGTCTGTGGGGTTACGGTGTCCTGCCAAAAGGGGTGAGGCAGGGCTCGGTCAAGCGCATCAAGACGCGGTGGGGCATTCATGCTGAAACTCCGGCGGTGTGTCGGGCAGCGACGATTGCGTTCGGTTGCCCGACGGTTTTTGTTGTTATGGCTAGAGCGCCAGGATCGCGCGGGCGGCAATGTCGGTGCCGCGGGTCGCCTGCATGCGCTCGCTGAACGATTGGAGGCGTCGTTTCATCGCTTGATCGGCCAGCATCTGTTCGAGGGCGGCGGGCAGGGCGGCCAGGGGATCGGCGAAGCGCGGCAGGTAGCGGCCGACGCCGACTTCCTCGGCGCGGGCGGCGTTGTCGTGGCCGTCCCAGCAGTACGGAATGATCAGCGATGGCAGGCCGAAATACAGCGCTTCGCAGAAGCTGTTGTTGCCACCGTGATGGATGAACAACTGGCATTCCTTGAGCACCGCCGGCTGGGCAAACCAGCTGTCGAGGTACACGTTGTCCGGCACGGTGGTGTACATGTCGCGGTAGGCGCCGACGTTGACCAGGAAGCGATACGGTAAGGTTTCGATTGTGCTGATCAGGCGCTTCATCATCCCGGTGTCGGCGGCGCCGAGGCTGCCGAAGCTGAGGTAGATCAGCGGTGCGTCGTTGTGCCGTGGAAAGTCAGGGGCGATGTACGGCGCTTCGCGGCGTACGCAACCGTCGAGGTAGATGTAGCGTTGCGGGTCCAGCGGTTGCTGGCGCTCATAGCGTACTGGCGTCGGTGACAGTAGCAGGTTCAGCCATGGCGAGTCGGTGAGGAACTGCCCCGCTGGGCACGGCGCCGTATTGTTGCCGAGGAGAAATTGCGAAAAGCGTTCATGGGCCGGTGCGACGGCCTTCAGGTACTGCTCGGTGTAGCGCTCGCAGGCCTGGGTGTCGCTGGCCATGCACCCGGACAGGTACGGCGGAACGGCCGCATCCGGCAGTTCGGTTTCGGCGCAGGACACCACCCGCACCCAGGGGCAACCGGCGTTGGCGATGGCCGGGAACATCACCACGTTGTCGAGCACGATCACGTCGGGCTTGAGGCGGCCGAGCAACTGCTGCAAGGGTTTTTCCGCTTCGATCGCGGTGTCGATGATGGCTTCCCAGGCCGGCGCCACGTAGCTGTCGATCTGCGCCAGCGGGGTCTGGTCGAAGTACGGAATGCTGCGCTCGATGAAGCGCTCCCAGTAGTGCTGGTGTTCCGCCGCCGACAATGGGCTCGCTTGCGGAATCGGGTACTCGTCGAAACCGTATTCGGCGAACAACCCCTGGAAATGTTCATGGCAGATGAACACTGGCCTGGCACCCAGTTCACGCAGCGACTGAGCGATACCAATGCAGTTCAAGGCCGCGCCGAAACTGGCTTCCGGAAACAGGGCGATCAGTTTTTGTTTTTGCATGGCGAGGGACTGTCCATGGCGGGTCAGACCCGCCGCTCCTGAAGGTGTTTTTGATGCTGTCTTATTTTCAAAAAAAAATCATCATGTTTTTGCGAGCCGGTTAGCGACGCCCGAACAGATGACTTTGCGGGATGCCACGGTTGGCGGTTTGCGGGCGTTGCGCGGCGCTCAGGCGCAGGTGCAGGCGCAGCAGGTCGGCGGCGATCTCCATCTGCCCGCGTTCGATCTGCGCGATGATTTGCAGGTGTTCGCGCAGCGCCTCCTGCAGGCGATGCACGCTCACCGAGGGCAGCAGGTTCGGCAGGCGCCGCAGGCCTTGATGCTGGAGCAGGGCGTCGCTGATGAAGCGGTTGCCGCAGCTCTGGGCCAGCAGTTCGTGGAAGCTGATGTCCAGTTCGCGAAACTGTTGGATATCGAAGTCTTCCACGGGGCGGGCGAGCAGGCTTTGCGTGGCGCTGCGCAACAGCGCCAGGCGTTGCGGGTCGGCATTGAAGCTCGGGCTGAGCAAGGCTTCGGGCTCGAGAATCAGGCGGAATTTCAGGCTTTCTTCAAGGGCGGCGAGGCTGTTCAGCGACGGGCGAAACAGCCAGGACTGGCCGGGGCCGCGCTCGATGGCCTGGCTTTCGCTCAGTTGCTGCAGGGCCTTTTGTGCCGCTGGCCGGCCGATGGCGTAGCGGCGCATCAACTCGCTGATGCTGATGCTGTCGCCCAGGCGTCCGGCCATGCGGTCGCGCAGCACCGAAGCGGCCAGTTCTTCTTCCTCGGCCTGGGGCAGGGCGGCGTTGAAGGCCTGGCCCGCCGGCGAGGCCAGCAATCGGTAGCCCTTGCCGGCTTCGTGGCTCAGCAGGTTTTCTTCCAGCAGCACTTTCAACGCGCCGCGAATCAGCGTGCGCGAGACCTGGAAGGTCCGGGCCAGGGCCTGCTCGGCCACCGGGTCGCCGGCCACCAGGCCGCTTTCCTGGGTGTGCTCGAGGATGCGCCGGGCCAGTTCCAGGTGATTGGTGCGCGGTTTTTTTTCGACTGTCGTACTCAAGCGTCTTTTCTCGTTGTGATCCGCTGTCGGACTCAGGTGCTCATCTTATGTCATGCGCCGGGTAATCGTCAGGCTGGAAAAAATGCGTTGACATCTTTTGATACTGGTCCTAATTTCTAAAAAAAAACACAAGCAATCGTTTCTCGTTTTGCCGTACTGCCTTCGAACACAACAATAATCAATCGTCGGGTGAGTATTTATGAGCAAGCTGAATGATCTTCTGTGCGTGGGATTGGCCGTTTCCCTGGCGATCGCTTCACAGGCTGCAAGTGCGAAAGACATGGTGATTTCCATCTGGGACGGCTACATGGCCCCGGATGCCCTGGACAAGTTCAAGGCTGCCAGCGGTGTGGACGTCGACAAGGCGCTGCACGCCACCAACGAAGAAGTCATGGGCAAGCTGATGGCGTCCGGTGGTGAAGGGTACGACGTGGTGTTCGTCTCCTCGCCCTTCGCCGAAGTCCTGCACAAACAGGGGCTGCTGGCGGACATCGATCCGGTCAAGGTCCCCAACCTGAAAAACCTCTACCCCGAAGCCACGCACCTGGAATATGACCAGGGCAACCGGTTCTCCGTGCCTTACACCTGGGGCACCACCGGCATCTGCTACCGCTCCGACAAGGTGACACCGGCGCCACAGAGCTGGAACGAACTGCTCAACCCGAGCGACGCGCTCAAGGGCAAGGTGACGATGCTCGCCACCGACCGCTGGATGCTCGGCGCCGGGTTCCTCGCCAAGGGCTGGTCGGTCAACGACAGCGACCCCGCGCAAATCGCCGCCGTTCGCGACCAACTGATCGCCACCAAAAAACGCATTCTCTCCTTCGACGACACCACCTTCTACTCCAAGCTGGCCTCCGGCGAATCGCTGATGGCCCACGCCTGGGACGGCTGGTGCAACTACGGCACCCAGGCCAACGCGGCGATCAAGTTCGTGGTGCCCAAGGAAGGTTCCGACCTGTGGGTGGACACCATGGTGGTGCTCAAGAGCTCGAAGCACCAGGACGAAGCCTTCAAGTTCATCAACTTCATGCTGGCCAAGGAAAACCACGCCTGGGTCGCTGAAAACATCCTCTACAAAGTCCCCAACCAGGCGGCCATGGCCGGGCTGTCCGCTGACTTGCTCAAGCAATACCCCAACCTGACCATCGCCCCCGCCGAGCTGCTGAAAATGGAGCAATTGCGCGACCTGGGCGGCACCACGCAAAAGGCCTACACCCGCGCCGTCACCGAAATCATGGCGGCGCAGAACTAACGCCACGTCGATTCGAGGCATGCCCGGCATGCCTCGCCACGCTCGCAAGCCGCCTCTGTCCTGAGGCGGGAGGATAGGGTCAATGAGTGCTTTGCATGCTGACAGGCGTCTGTCGGCCTGGCTTCTTGCGCCCGGCTTCGGCTGGCTGCTGATGTTCCTGGTGATTCCGTGCCTGCTGGTGCTGGTCTACAGCTTCGTTGAACGCGGCGCCTACGGTGGCATCGACTGGTTGTTCACCTGGGAAAACTATCAGCGCGCGTTCGATCCGCTGTACCTGGGCATCCTGCTCAAGTCGGCGAAGATCGCCGGGCTGGCCACGGTGTTTGCTGTGTTGATCGGCTACCCGGCGGCCTATGCGATTGCCCGCGCGCCACGGCGGCGTCAGGCGGTGTATCTGTTTCTGGTGATGCTGCCGTTCTGGAGCAACTACTTGATCCGCACCTATGCCTGGATCGTCCTGCTCAACCGCGAAGGCCTGATCAACCGACTGCTGCAAATGCTCGGCTACAGCGGCGAACCCATCAGCCTGCTGTACACCGAATCGTCCGTGGTGCTGGGGCTGGTCTACAACTACATCCCCTTTGTGATCCTGGCGATTTTCTCCTCGCTGTCGCGCATCAACAACGAACTGTGGGACGCCTCGAAAGACCTCGGCGCCTCGGGCTGGATGACCTTTCGCCGGATCATCCTGCCGCTGAGCGTGCCGGGTATCGCTGCGGGCGCGGTGTTTGTCTTCGTGCTGAGCATCGGCAACTTCATCACGGCCGACCTGTTGGGCGGCAAGCAGGTGCAGATGGTCGGCAACCTGATCTACTCGCAATTCCTCACGGCGCGGGACTGGCCGTTTGGCGCGGCGCTGAGCTTCTTCCTGATCGCGATCATGTTGATCCTGTTATTCATCCAGGCACTGGTGGCCCGTCGTGCAGAAGGGGCGCGCTCATGAGTCAGTCTCGTTCTGTCAGCGCCACCGTGCTGGGTTCGCACCTGGGGCTGGTGTACGCCTTCCTTTATATACCGATCCTGGTGTTGATCCTGCTGTCGTTCAACAAGTCCGGCTTGCCCACCGCCTGGGGCGGCGTATCGCTGAAGTGGTACGCGGCACTGGCGCACAACACGGCGATTCTGTCGGCGGCGCTCAACACCCTGGTCGTTGCGTTGTCGGCGACCTTCATTGCCTGTGTGCTTGGCACGTTCCTGGCGTTGGGCATCGAGTTGCGCCGCAAGGACAACCACAAAGGCCAGGTGGTCGACACCTTGCTGATGGCGCCGATGATCATTCCCGACATCGTGCTGGCGATTGCGCTGCTGAGCTTCTTCAACCTGCTCAAGGTCGGCCTGGGGTTGCACTCGATCATCATCAGCCACGCGGTGTTCAACATCGCCTTCGTCTGCGCGGTGGTGCGCACGCGGCTCAAGCACTTCGATTATTCGATCCTTGAAGCCTCGATCGACCTCGGCGCGAGCTGGTTCACCACGTTCCGCCGAGTGCTGCTACCGGTGATTTTTCCCGGTGTGCTGGCGGGCGGTTTGCTCTCGTTCACCCTGTCGGTGGACGAGTTCATCATCGCCTTTTTCAACTCCGGCTCCGGCCAGGCCTCGACCACGTTGCCCATGCAGATCTACGCCATGATCCGCTTCGGCGTCACCCCGGAAATCAACGCTCTGGCGACGCTGGTGATGCTGGTCAGCATCACCGCGCTGCTGGCTTCGCAGCGTCTCAACAAGGCTCCTCGCACCCATGAATAATTCATCTGCGGTACTGATCCTGGACAAGGTCAGCAAGTCTTATGGCAACGGCCTGGCGGTCAACGAGGTGTCGCTGAGCATCCGCGAGAACGAGTTCTTCGCGCTGCTGGGGCCGTCGGGCTGCGGCAAGACCACGTTGCTGCGCATGCTCGCCGGTTTCGAGACCCCCAGCGGTGGCTGCATCTATCTGGATGGCAATGACATCTCGCCGCTGCCGGCGAACAAGCGGCCGCTGAACCTGATGTTCCAGTCCTACGCGCTGTTTCCCAACATGACCGTGCGCAAGAACATCGCCTACGGCCTGGAAATGGAGCGCCTACCGGAAAGCGAAATCCGCCGCCGGGTCGATGAAGTGCTGAGCACCGCGCAACTGGGTGAACTGGCCGAGCGCAAGCCCGATCAGCTGTCCGGCGGCCAGCGTCAGCGGGTGGCGCTGGCACGGGCATTGGTCAAACGCCCGCGAGTGTTGCTGCTCGACGAACCCTTGGGCGCCCTCGACAAGAAGCTGCGGGAAAAGATGCAGCTGGAACTCAAGCGCCTGCAACACGAGAGCGGCATCACGTTCATCATCGTCACCCACGACCAGGAAGAAGCCCTGGTGATGTCCGACCGCATGGCCGTGCTCGACGGCGGCAAGGTGTGCCAGTGCGGCAGCCCGACCGAACTCTACGAAAACCCCAACAGCCGTTTTGTCGCCAACTTCATCGGCGTCAGCAACCTGCTCGAAGGCGTGCGCTCGCGCCAGCATTCGGTGCGGGTCAACGGCCACGAGCTGAGCGTCGAAACCGACGCACCGCTGGTGACCGGTCAATCCGTCGCCGTGGTGGTTCGCCCCGAACGCCTGCAAGTGCTGACGGAACAGGGCGGCGATTGCGCCAATCAGGTCAGCGGCAAGATCGTCGAAGTCGCCTACCACGGCCTCGACACCAATCTGCACGTGCAGACCCCCCTCAGCGACAAGCCGCTGATCGTACGCGTGCCGTCCTCACAGTTCGAATTCGCCCATTTTGCAATCGACACGACCATCCGGCTGGGCTGGCAGGCCCGGCATGCCCGCGTATTGACGCGCTGAACAATAAAAAGACCAGGCAGGAGCAGCACTCGATGAAACAGAAAGTGATCGCATTCTTTCCGGAAGCCGCCTATGGCCCGGCGCTGAACTCAGTGGGTATCGCCCAGGCCTGTGAAGCCCTGGGGCACAAAGCGGTGTTCCTCACCGACCCGGGCATGAGCGGTGTCTACGCCGGTTATGGTTTTGAAGAGCACATGGTCAACATGTCGGCGCCGATGCCGGCCGAAGAGATGGCCCGCTACTGGGTGGATTTCATCAACGGCCACATTCCGAACTTCCGCAAGTCGCCGCTCGACCAGATCGACAACTACGTCATGGAATGCTGGGCGGCCATCGTCGAAACCGCCAAGTGGGCGCAAAAGGACCTGCCGGCGGTGCTGGACAAGGTCAAGCCCGACCTGATCTGCGTGGACAACGTGATCCTGTTCCCGGCGATCAAGCAATACGGCAAGCCGTGGGTGCGGATCATTTCCTGCTCGGAAAACGAGATCGAAGACCCGGATATCCCGCCGCACCTGTCGGGCATGAGCATCGACGACAAGGCCGGCCACGCGCAATTCCGCCAGCGTTTCGAGGAGGTGGTCGGGCCGATTCACGACGACTTCAACCAGTTCCTCCAGGTCCACGGCGAGGAACCCTATCCGCTGGGCACATTCTTTGAAGCCTCACCGTTCATGAACCTGCTGCTGTACCCGGATGCGGTCAAGTTCGAGCGGCGTCATCCGCTACCGGCGGAGCGTTTCCATTACCTGCAAGGTTGCGTGCGCCACGACACGCCCTACGAGATTCCGCCGTTTCGCGCCCACAACGACAAGCCGCTGCTGTACGCCAGTTTCGGCAGCCTCGGTTCCGGCGATGTCGAGCTGCTCAAGCGCCTGATCGAGGCGGTGGGCAAGCTGCCTTACCGGGCGCTGTTCAACGTCGGCGAACACCTCGACGAGTACCCGGACCTGCCGGACAACGTGCAGATTTCCAACTGGTTCCCGCAGCCGTCGGTGATCGCCCAGGTCGACGCGGTGATCCACCACGGCGGCAACAACAGCTTCACCGAGTGCCTGTTCTTCGGCAAACCGGCGATTGTCATGTCCTACGTCTGGGACGGCCACGACAATGCCATGCGCGCCGAAGAAAGCGGCCACGGCTTCAAGCTCGATCGCTATGAGTGGAACGAAGAACAGCTCGCGGAAAAACTCCACGCGTGCCTCAACGACGAGGCGATGCGCCAACGGCTGCAGCGCACCAGCGCGCAGATGCAATCGCGCAAGGGGCCGCAAGACGCGGCCGCGATTCTCGACAAGGTGCTCAACGATGCCTGATTCATCCACCACGGCGGGTATCACGCCGTACCTCGAAGCCGTCAGCAGCCGCACCGACCTGGTGGACTGGGGCGTGCAGAGCGACGCCGTCGAAGGCGTCTCGCATTCCAGCGGACGCTTGCTGTTCAAGGGCCCGAACAATAGCCCGGAAACCGGACTGTGGGTGTGCACCCCCGGCCGCTGGCGGTTGTCGATTCCACGGGACGAGCTGTGCCATTTCCTCGCGGGGCACGCCACTTACCGTAACGACAACGGTGAAGTGATCGAAGTGCGCCCCAACACCCTGGTGCTCTTCCCGGCCGGCTGGACCGGTGAGTGCCACGTCCGGGAAACCCTGCGCAACGTGTACATGCTGGCCTGAACCTGAATACCCCACCCCTGTAGGAGCGAGCTTGCTCGCGAAAAACGCCAGGACAACGCCGTCATCCAGACAGCGCGCGTCATCGTTGACGTCCTTCGCGAGCAGGCTCGCTCCTACAAAAAACTGGAGAAGATGAATGACTACCCCGTTTCTATACGACCCGCTGAGCATCACCGATGTCAAGGATTGGGGCGTGATCCCGACCATGCTCGAGGGTGAATCCCGTGTTTCCGGCGTGGTGCTCCACAAAGGCCCCGAAGGCCAGTCCGAATGTGGTATCTGGATCTGCACCCCGGGCAAATGGTTCTGCCATGTCACCAGCGACGAGTTCTGCCACTTTCTCGAAGGTCGCTGCACTTACGTCCATGAGTCCGGCGAGGTGATCGAGATCAGGCCGGACACCGCCGCCTTCTTCGGCAAGGACTGGAAGGGTGTGTGCACCGTCCACGAGACCATCAAAAAGGTCTACATGATCCGGTGATCGCCATGACAGATGCTTTGGCGTCATTGCCAACCCGTGAAGACCAGCGCACCGCCTTTCTGGCCCGCGCCGGTTACGCCGGGGCCCTGCTGGTCGCTTTGCCGGCGGATGCTTCGACCCGGCGATATTTCCGCCTGGAGGGCGCGGGTCTGTTGCTGATGGATTCGCCTCCCGACAGTGAGCCCATCGGCCCGTTCGTGCGCATCGCCCGGCAGTTGCAGGGGCTGGGCCTGTCCGCGCCGGCCTTGCTGGCGGTGGACGAGGCGGCGGGGCTGGCGTTGATCGAGGATTTCGGTCACGACACCTACACCCGGCTGCTGCTGGCCGGGCACTCGGAGTCGGCGCTGTATCACCTGGCGGTCGATACGCTGGTGGCCTTGCATCGCGCAGCGCCAGCGGCGGAATTGGCGCCTTACGACGAACCGCGACTGGCGCACGAGTACGCGCTGTTTATCGATTGGTACGTGCCGCTGCTGATCGGCAAGGACGCGGCGCAGAACCTGCGCGATGAGTATCTGGCGCTGTTTGCCGATGCTTGTCGCGACGTTGCAAAACGCCGCGAAGCCCTGGTGCTGCGCGACTTTCACGTCGACAACCTGATGCTGCTGCAAGGCCGTGAAGGCGTGGCGGCCTGCGGCTTGCTGGATTTCCAGGACGCCCTGGTCGGGGCGGCGGCCTATGACCTGATGTCCCTGCTCGAAGACGCCCGGCGCGATGTGCCCGAAGCGCTGCGGGCAGCACTGATCAGCCATTACCTGTTGCAGCGCCCGGAGCTGGATGCGCCGGGTTTTCTCGAAGACTACCGGCGCCTGGCCGCCCAGCGTCACGCCAAGGTGCTGGGGATTTTCGTACGCCTGGCCGGCCGTGACGGCAAGCACGGTTACCTGGCGCACTTGCCGCGCACCCTGGGTTTGTTTGTCCGCGCCCTGGACGCCGAGGCCTTTGCGCCGCTGCGCCAATGGCTCGACCTGCAAGTGCCGGGCTGGCGTGAAGAATTGCCCGCCGAGACCCTGGCGACGTTGCGCGAAACCCCTTATCGATTGGTTCAAGGATCATCCCATGGCCACGTTCAACACTGACACCGCATTGCGTTTCATCAACTCCGAGTTTCTGCCGCTAACCGCCGGTCGTGTGCGCGAAGTGCTCGACCCGGCGACCCTGCAACCGGTCGGGCAAGTCGGCGTGTGTGGCGAAGCCGATGTGCAAGCCGCCACCGATGCCGCCACCGCCGCGCAAAAACAATGGCGCGTAGTGGATGCCAAAAGCCGCGCCGCGCGCCTGCATCAACTGGCCAACGCCATCGAGCAGAACCTGGCCTGCAACCGTGAAGTCGCACGCCTGATGACCCTGGAGATGGGCAAGCCGTTTCCCGAAGCCATGGGCGAGCTGGCCAACTGCGCGCCGATCTTTCGCTACTACGCGGAAATGGCCCGGGACGATGCCGGCAAGGTCGCCGGTACCACGCAGATCGGCTCGTTCCAGCATGTGCGTTACGAGCCGTACGGCGTCAGCGTGCACATCATGCCGTTCAACTTTCCGATCCTGCTGATGTGCTGGACGGTCGCCGCGTCACTGGCGGCGGGCAATGCCTGCATCATCAAGCCGGCGGAAGCCACGACCCTGTGCACCCTCAAGTTCATGGAGCACTTCGCCGCGCTACTGCCGGGGCTGGTGTCCTGTGTGCCAGGTGATGCAGCGACTGCGCAGTTGCTGGTGCAGTCAGCGCAGACCCACGCGGTGGCGTTCACCGGCAGCGTTGCGGCAGGCAAAGCGGTGGCCGTGGCCTGCGCCGAACGGATGAAACCTTGCGTGATCGAGGCCGGTGGCAGCGATCCGCTGATCATCTCCAGGCATGCGCCGCTGGACGTGGCGGTGGCGGGAGCGGTGACGGCGGCGTTCCACTTGAGCGGGCAGATCTGCACGTCGGCCGAACGCTTCTACGTCGTTGATGAAATCCATGACGAGTTTGTCGCGAAATTCGCCGAACGCACCCGTGCCTTGCGCATTGGCCATGGCCTGGAGCGTTCGGAGATCGGGCCGATGGTCAGCGAGGCGGCACGCAACAAGGTCATGCGCCTGGTCGATGACGCCGTGGCCAAGGGCGCGACGGTGGTGTGTGGCGGGCGGATTCCGCCCGGGCACAGCGTCGGCTGGTTCTATGAGCCGACCATCCTCACCGGCGTGACCGGCGACATGGCGATTCTGCAGGAAGAGTGCTTCGGTCCGGTGGCGGCGATCTGTCGGGTCAGCGATTTCGATGAGGCGGTGCGCTTGGCCAACGACTCGCCGTTCGGCCTTGGCGCCTCGCTGTTTTCCACGGACCTGGCCGAAGCCATGGAAGCCGCTGAGCGTCTGGAGGCGGGGATGGTCTGGGTCAACAACCCGCTGATCGACAACGATGCGCTGCCGTTCGGTGGCTGGAAGATGTCGGGTCTTGGGCGCGAACTCGGGCGTCAGGGGCTGGAAGCGTTCCGCCGTTCGAAAATGGTCATCATCGACCACCAGCCGAAAATCCAGGACTGGTGGTATCCCTACGCCGATGACGTGTTCTATCGCGATCCGGCCTGAAGCCCGATGCACACAGGAGGATTGTGATGAGCGACAACATGGGATGGCCGACCCTGGCGGTGATTCTCGCGGCCGGGCAGGGCACGCGCATGCAGTCGCCGCTGCCCAAGGTCTTGCACCCGGTGGCCAACCAGCCGCTGCTTGGCCATGTGCTGGCGGCGGTGGAGGCGGCGGGCATCGAGCAACGGGCGGTAGTGGTAGGCGCCGGCGGCGGGCAGGTGGTCGAGTACCTGCAACAGGTGGCACCGACGGTGCAGGTGTTCACCCAGCACCAACAACTGGGCACGGCCCATGCGGTGCTCGCGGCCCGACCGGCCTTGCAGGCGCAACAGGGGTGTGTGCTGGTGCTGTTTGGCGATTCACCCTTGATCACCCCTCAGACCTTGAATCGCTTGCGCAGGGCATTGATTGACGGCGCAGCGGTGGCGGTGGCGGGTTTCCATACCCAGCAACCGGGACCCTATGGGCGATTGCTGGTGAAGGACGGTCGTCTGCGGGCCATCCGCGAAGCCAAAGACGCCAGCCCGCAGGAGCTGGACATCAACTTCTGCAATGGCGGCGTCATGGGCCTGCGTGCCGACACCTGCCTGTGGCTGCTGGAGCGTATCGGCAACCGCAACGCCCAGGGTGAGTACTACCTCACCGATGCGGTGGCGGTGGCCAACGAGTCGGGGCTTGCGGTAACGGCCGTGGAAGTGGATGGATTCGACGTGATCGGGGTCAATGACCGCGAGCAATTGCAGGTCGCCGAGCAGTTGTACCAGCAGCGCAGAATCAAGGCGTGTTCCATGCAACGGGTTGCCTCGGCGACCGCAGAGAACGTCGAGCCGGCCGTGGCGGCGGCAGCTGACCCAATTCAAGGATTGAGTCAGTTGCCATCGCTACCCGGTTAGTGGAACGGGAAGATGTAGTTCATCCAGGCGGCCATGCGCAGAAGGATTTTGCGCATCATCGCGATGTGATGGAAATGCTGGCTGTACAACGCCGCTTGACCGTAGGCGCCGCCGGGCATCTGGCTGGCGTACTGGGCATAGTCGGGGTCGGTGATTTCAATGATCACCGGAACCCGGCCGGCCGGTGGTGAGCCGGTGAAGCTGATCAGCGTGCCCGACGGTTGGATCTGGCCTTCGGCGATCACCGAAACGACGGTCTTGACCTTGCCTTCGAAAACCTTGCCTGGAATGCCGTCGAAAGCGACTTCGGCCTCGTCGCCTTCTGTCAGGCGCAACAGGCTGTTCTGACGCATCCACGCGGAGAAGTAGTGCCCTTCAGCGGGAATGAAGACCATCGAAGGGCGCAGCGGCAACTTGGTCGCCATCATGCCCGGACGCAGCGAAACATGGGTGACGAAGCCTTTGCTCGGCGCACGGACCGTGGTGTTGTCGAGTTCGTACTGCGCGCTGTCCAGTTGTGCCTTCAGGTCATCACTGCGCGCGACCACCATGTCCAGTTCCCGTTGGGTACTGAAATTACGCTTGATCAGCTCGGTGATCCGCGCGCGATCGGCCTGGGCGGCAATCAGCTGTGCCTTGAGGGATTTGAGCCGGTATTCGAACGGCGCGGGGTCGATGCGAAACAGCACATCGCCTTTTTCCAGGGGCTGGTTGGTCTTTACCGGCACGTCGATCACCTGGCCGCTGACCACCGGTATCACCGGAACCGATACGAAATAGGAACGCGCCACCTCGGAGTAGGGGTGGTTGTAGTTCATCGTGAAAATCAGCGCGCCGATAATCACGATCCCACCCAGCACCGCCGTGGGCACCGTCCATTTGTTCAGGGGGATGCGGAAGATCTTGAAGATGGCTACGCACAGAGCGGCATACGTCAGAATGAGTAAGAGATCCATGGCTCAAATGCCCTCGCCGAGATTGTCCGTTGGCACCCGGTTCTGGGGCGTGCCCGTCGCTGCCTCCAGGCGCTCGATCCGGCCTTGCAGCTCGGCGACCTGCTGTTCGAGGTGAACCACATGACTTTTTGCTGAATGTCCGTCACTGAAACCCCAGCCCCGGTCCTCTCGATAGGCCATGGCCCAGATCCACAGGAACGGCCACAGCGCGTGCAGGGTGAACAGGCTGACCCAGCCGGTGGCGTGGATCGCATCCTGGTGAGGGTGGTTGCGGTGGACGGCGATTTCATAGGGGATGTCGTGGAGCAGAATGATCCCGTAGAACAGAACAAGCCCGACAAAGACCAGCAGGCCCAGGGCGAAGTAATCAAGCATGAACCACTCCTCTTGAAGCAGATAACGTGTGCGCCTGAGTGTAGTCGTTCAATCTACACTTGACGGGGATGCGGATCTCCAGCCTGGGCAGCCGGTGCCTGGCCGAAGCGTCGACCGATGACGTGCAAGCACTCCCCGACGAGGTGAATTCATGCCAACCAATGGACAATTCGAGAGGGCGCCTGTACTGGACCCTGTCGAGCGCATTACCGAAGTGATCTTCGGCCTGCTGATGGCCATGACGTTCACCGGCACCATCAGCGTGGCCACCGCGGACCAGGCAGCCGAACGCACGATGATGATTACCGCGCTCGGCTGCAATCTCGCCTGGGGACTGGCCGATGCGGTCATGTACCTGTTGCGCGCACTGGTCGAGCGCACGCGCAGGATCAAGCTGTACATGGCCTTGCGCAACGGCGCGGACGCCACGGCCGGCCAGGCGCTCGTTGCGCAGGTGTTGCCGTTGCAATTGGCGACGGCGGCCGGCAGCGAGGGGCTGGAGTTGTTGCGCCGTCGGCTGCTCGATCAGCCCTCCTTGCCGATCAGGGCCGGTCTCGGCTGGAGCGACTTCAGGGGCGCCCTCGGAGTTTTCCTGTTGGTCGTGGGCTCGACATTTCCGCTGGTGGTGCCGTTCATACTGCTCGATCAGACGGCACTCGCCATTCGCCTGTCCAACCTGATAGGGCTCGTGGTGCTGTTCATCGCAGGCTGGATGCTCGCCAGATACGCTGGCGCCACGCAATGGCAGGGTGGGGTGATCATGGCCGCCACGGGGGGTGTGCTGATCTTTGCAATCATTGCGCTGGGCGGCTGACAGACGGACATAATTCAACACACTAAAGACTCATTCTCATTTACTATTGCCCTTCCATTTACGTCGGGCAGCCCGGTATGGATGTTCTCGCCGCAATCCATCTTTATTTTTCCCAGTGGGTGATCGAGCCGGTCACCCGGCAGTTCCTTGGCATTTTCGATGTCAACGGGCGACTCGGTCTATCCTTTCTCTGCATGTCTTACGGCGTCGCCTATTGCCTGTTCCGCCACCGAAAATCCCGGGGTTTGACCGACGCGCGTTCATTCGGGCAGTTCATCGGCGGCCGCCGGGTGTACCTGCATCGCTCGGCGTTGCTCGACTACCGCTACTACTTTGTACTCGCCATCCTCAAGGTTGCCCTGGTGTTGCCCATCGTCGGTCTGGTGGATCCGTACGTCTTGCGCTCAGCGGACTACATCGCGTTCTTCACCCAGCTGTGGGGCGCGCGTACGCAAGTGGAGGAGCACCTGGCGCTGACCCTGCTCTATGGGCTGGGCGTATTTCTGGTCAAGGACTTCAGTCATTATTGGGGCCATCGTGCTTTCCATTCGCGCTATCTGTGGGCCTTCCACAAAGTCCATCATTCGGCGCCGGTGCTGGTGCCGGCGACGGCCAGCCGCGTGCACTTTCTGGAAGAGGTGGTCGAAAAGCTCACGGACATCATCTGCGTCGGCGCCTTTGCCGGTGTCTTCTGGTACGCCTGCGGGGGCGAGATCAGTCGCTACACCTTGTTTGGCGTGACCTACATGGTGTTCATCTTCAATAGCCTGGCGGCCAACCTGCGCCACAGCCACGTCTGGTGTTCCTTCGGGCCGGTGCTGGAGCGGGTGCTGAGCAGCCCGGCGCAACACCAGATTCATCACAGCGATGCACCGCGACACTTCAACAAGAACTTCGGCATCAATCTGTCACTGTGGGACTGGATGTTCGGCACGCTCTACGTCACCCGGTCCACACCCGAGGCCATTCACTTCGGCACTGGTGAGAACGATCACGAGCGTTACCTGACGCTACGGGGATTGATCGTCACGCCTTTCGTGGATATCGCGCGCAAACTCATCTCTGCAAAACGCCCGAAAGCACAGCCTCAAAGCGGATCTGATCCGTATTTTTCAGCGCAATCTGCCTCTGTAACGGATACAGCCGCCAGCCCACAATAAGTCTTCGGTACGCCGTCGGGGCAGCGCACGCGGCCCCTGTACCGCCAATTCATAGTGTGGGAGGCCCCATGGCCAAGATGACGATTTTTCTCGGCGGTTTTCTGCTGTTGACCATCCTGATCGGCATGCTGGCGACGATTCCGCCGGCGTGATTACACACCGCAGATCACTCTGATTGCCTGGCGTGCCAGCTCCGTACCCATAGAGTGTCGACCCCGCCTCCGCGCTTACCGGTACTCATCATGCCGCCGCCACCAGGGCCCCGTTTCATTGCGGCCCTTGGGCGCGCGGTCGAGCCATTGGTACATGCCCCACAATCCGTCCAGGCCCCGGGCGTAGGTGGAATAGGTGTGATAGATCTCGCCGTCTTCCAGCACAAACGTACTCAGTCCTGGCCTGTCGCGGGTATAGGTCGGCGCATCGGTGCCACAGGTCGCGGCGAACTGTTTCACCGGTTCCGGTATTTCACTGGCATCCATGGCGTGCCCGCCGCGCTGGTAGTTGTACTCGACCAGGCCTTCGCGCTGTTGGGCTTCGGTGAAGTAGACGTTGAAGTCAGCGGTGAAGTCGCTGTCGGCAGCCGAGGCCCAGGGAAAGGTCCAGCCCATTCGGCGCTTGTAGGCCTGCAGTTTCGCCAACGGCGCGCGGGATATCGCCATCAGGGTCACGTCGTGGTTCGCCAGGTGGACGACGAGGGGGTCGAAGCCATCGGCGATGGCCGAGCAGGAAGGGCAGCCGGCCGTGTAGTCGGGGCCGAACATGAAGTGGTAGACCAGCAGCTGCGAGCGCCCTTGAAAGAGCTCGGCCAGGGTGGCGCTGCCGTTGTCGGTATCGAAACGGTACCCCTTGTCGAGGCGAACCCAAGGCAATGCCTGGCGTTGTCTGGCCACTTCATCACTGCGTCGGGTCAGGGCCTTTTCCGCTTCGAGCAGTTGCAGGCGTGCCGCCAGCCATTGGTCCCGGGTCGCGGTTTTGTGCGTGTTCATCGTTCTGCGCTCCTGGTGAAAGGTCGTGATTTAGACTAAACCCGGGTGTCAAATGATGGGAGTGACAAGCGTGGCGGGAATTCCATGGACTCGATGATCGCGGCCGCCGCACAGGCGCTGGCGGCGGGCAATCCGCTGGGTGCACTGGACCGCGTGGCCTTGCGCGACGATGCGCCGGCGCTTGCCCTGCGCGGTATCGCCATGGCGCAACTGGGCGATCTGGTGCGGGCCAGGGCGCTGGTCAAGCGTGCGCAACGGGCCTTTGCGCCCAGGGAAGTGCTGGCCCGGGCGCGCTGTGTGGTGGCCGAGGCCGAAATCGCCCTGGCTTCGCGGGAACTCGGGTGGCCGGTCAAAGCGCTCGAAACGGCGCGGGTCACCCTTGAGCACCACGGTGACCGGGTCAATGCCGCCCATGCGCGCTATCTGCAAATCCGCCGTTTGCTGTTGATCGGGCATCTCGACGAGGCACAGCGGTTATTGGCCGAACTCGACCCCGACCCGTTGCCGCCGGCCTTGCGGGCAACCCATGAATTGGTGCTGGCGGGGATTGCCATTCGTCGCCTGCAATCGCACGAAGCCCGGGAGGCGTTGAACAGGGCCGGGCAGGCAGCCAGTCAAACGGGGATTGCCGCGCTGATCGCTGAGGTCCAACACGCGGCGTATCTGCTGGATGCCCCTGCGGCACGCCTGATTGCCCAAGGTGAAGTACGGCCACTGTTGCTCGATGACGTTGAAGCGTTGTTCTGTTCAACGTCCCTGGTGGTGGATGCCTGCCGGTACGTTGTGCATGGCTGTGGCATGTCGGTGCCGCTCGTGACGCGGCCTATCCTGTTCGTGCTCGCCCGTGCGTTGGCCGAGGCGTGGCCCGCCGACGTTGCGCGGGAAACGCTGATCGCCCGGGCGTTCCGTCTGAGGCTCTCGGATGAATCCCATCGCGCCCGGCTTCGTGTGGAAATCGGCAGGCTGCGTAAGGCGCTCAAGCCGTTGGCCGACGTCATCGCGACAGCCCGCGGTTATGCCCTGCAATCGTCGGTGTGTACGGAGGTGGTGGCGTTGGCGCAACCGGTCGAGGAAAAATTTACTGCGGTATTGGCCTGCCTCGCTGATGGCGAGTCGTGGTCGAGTTCCGCCCTGGCACTGGCTTTGGGTACCAGCCAGCGCACCGTGCAACGGGCGCTCGATACACTGGCGGAGCAGGGCAAGGTGCAGTGGTTTGGCCGTGGTCGCGCACGGCGCTGGATGACGCCGCCCGTGCCGGGATTCGCGACGACCTTGTTACTCCCGGCGCCGCTGCCCGGTGGCTAGGATGAACGCCACCAACCCCCAATGAGGAATGCCAGGATGAAACACGCAACTGCTGAAATCATTCGTGAGTATGGCCCGTTTGCCGATGTCGACCACGTGTGCGGCGTCACTTGGGACGGCGAAAAGGTCTGGTTCGCGTGCAACAGTAAAATCAACGCCCTGGACCTGGAAAGCGGCAAGGTGCTGGGCTCGATCGATGTCGCTGCTCATGCCGGCACCGCGTTTGACGGGGAGCACCTGTTCCAGATCGCCGAAGACCGCATCCACAAGATCGACCCCCGCACCGGTCGTATCCTCTCGACCATTCCTGCCCCCGGCGCCGGCACCGACTCGGGGCTGACCTGGGCCGAAGGGACGTTGTGGGTGGGGCAGTACCGTGAGCGCAAGATTCACCAGATCGACCCCGAGACCGGCAAAATCCTGCGTACCATCGAATCCAACCGTTTCGTCACCGGCGTGACCTGGGTGGATGGCGCGCTGTGGCATGGTACCTGGGAGGGCGATGAGAGTGAACTGCGGCGCATCGACTCGCAAACCGGTGAAGTACTGCAGAGCCTCAAGATGCCGGAAGGCGTCGGCGTGTCGGGACTGGAGTCCGATGGCGGCGAACGGTTGTTCTGCGGTGGCGGCGATAGCGGCAAGGTGAGGGTGGTGCGCCGGCCTTCGTGAGGCGCTGCTGCCAGGTCACCAGGTACAACCTTTGTGGGAGCGAGCTTGCTCGCGAATGCAGAGTGTCAGGCAACATTGATGTTGACTGATTTGACGCTATCGCGAGCAGGCTCGCTCCCACAGGGTTGGTGGGTGTACGCAAAAGCTGCGAGCAGCCGAAATCACTGTGGGAGCGAGCTTGCTCGCGATGGCGGTGGTTCAGTCGATATCAATGTTGAATGTGTTGGCCTCATCGCGAGCAGGCTCGCTCTCACAAAGGCAACTGCCTTGGCGAAATTCATCCATATACAGTCATCTGCACACCGATAGCATTTTTCCGTCCTGCCATGTTTTCTGCTGGTCAAAATCGGTCTAAAAGCCCGGTTGGCAATCGCTCCTGTTTTGCTATCCTCAACCCTGTAGGTGAAGACGCAGACTGATGCGCAAAAGGATAGCAAGGAGACGTGGGGCGCGTTCCGAAGGGTACACGGTTAGAAAGATCCCCGCGCTGGGATCCAGCCCTTATGCCGTGTGAAGCAGAAGAGTTCCATTACAGTTTCACGACTCTTTTGTGGGAGGCCTGATAAACCTTGTAAGCCGGAGACCAGCACCGGCCACCTACTTGTTACATCCACCCACAAAGCCCGCTCAGAGCGGGCTTTTTAATGCCCGCAAAGTGAGTTCGGTCAGCGGCTCAAGGCGCGCCAAACAGCATCGTCCAGTAAACACCGTTGTCGCTGCGCGCGTTGGCGGCGTAAGCGGCGCCAACCTGGGTGAACATCGGGTTCATCAGGTTGGCGCAGTGCCCGGGGCTGGCGAGCCAGCCGGCCATGGCCTTGCTGGGTGAACCTTGCCCGGCGGCGATGTTTTCACCGATCTGCCGGCCACGGTAGCCGGCTGCCCTGGCGCGGTCGGAGGGCATGTCACCGTCGGGGTCCTGGTGGGCGAAATAGTTGCCGTAGGCCATATCCTTGCTGTGGCTTTGTGCTGCGGAGCCCAAGGCTGCACTCCAGGACAGCGGCCGTGCGGCGGCGAAACGCTGGCGACCGCACAGGCGCGGCTTGGCCCGGGCGGCGTTGACCTGCGCCAGCAACGCCTGTGCGGCGCTACGTGGATCGCCGGTCTGCCCGTCGAGCACCGGGCGCGCCAGCACCACTTGCCACTCACTCCCGGCACGGCTGACGCCGATGTCGGCGTATTGATTGTCGAGCAGTGCGGCGCAGTGCTCGTCCTGGAACATATCGAAAGCTTCTTCGGCATCCCGTGCACCCACCACGCGGATGGACCGCACCATGGTGGCCTGATAGCCGGAAGCCTTCAACCGGTCCCGCAACCCACCGCCATAGCCAACGGGCAGGGCCAGGTTCGACTTGAGCGTCAGGGGGGATAAGCGTTGCGTCGGCCGCCGGTCGCAGCGTTGCGGATGGGCGCGATAGTCGTTGATGGCGTCTACCAGTTGCCGTTGCCCATCGGCGTGGGCGGGGCTTGCAAAAACGGGGAGCAGGGAAAACAGGCACAGCGAAGAAAAGCGCAAGGCAACGACAGTTTGGCGCATGGACGGACAACTCTGATGAGATGACAACGAGGAAAGTGGGGAAAAGCGCTGGGCTATGACTGGTGCCTTGAAACAAGGTTCACGGCGGGCGTGAACCTGTTTATTGCCGGAGCCGAATGTCCGACGAAGGGTATTGAAACGGGCGGGCAACGCGGACCCCTGTAGGAGCGAGCCTGCTCGCGATGGACGTTAACGATGACGCGTGCTTGCTGATTCAACGCGTTGTATTTGAGTTCATCGCGAGCAGGCTCGCTCCTACAGGGCCGGATCAGTCCATGCAGGCGTAAACCACCAGCTCCACCAGCATTTCTTCCCGGGCCAGGCCCGCCACGACCACGGCGGCGCGGTTAGGGTAGGGCGCCTGGAAGTACTCGGCGTAGACCGCATTCACGGTTGCCAGGTAGCTGCGGTCAGTGACGTAGATCAGCACCTGGGTGACTGCGTCCAGCGAGCTGCCGGCGGCTTGCAGGGTATGGCGCAGGTTGTCCAGGGTCTGCCGGGTTTGTGCTTCGATGCCGCCGCTCACCACCTGGCCCTGGCGGTCGATGGGGATTTGCGCGGTGTACAGCGTGCCGTTGCCGACAACGGCCCATTCCAATGGCGCGCGCGAGGCAAAGAGGTCGGTTTTGATTGCCTGTTTCATTGATGATTCCTGATGCGGGTTTGAGGGGATTACCGGGCGTCGCTGCCTTCACCGGCGCCACGGCGACGGGATTCTTCGGTGCTTTCCACCAGCACCCGCTCACCCAGTTTTTTCAACTGGGCCCAGACTTCATCATTGACCTGCAGCCCGCCCGCGACTGCTGGCTGACTGAATTCAAGCGTCGGGGCCGCGTCTTCGGCACTCAGGCGTGGCAGCAGCGCGAAGTGTCTGGAAATCAGCACGTTGATGCTTTGCTCATCGCCCTGCGCCGGTTGCGGCAGGTCATACACTCGCAAGGCCGGGCTGGCGTTCCCGGTGCCGAAGGTGGCCACCAGTTCCTGCCGGGCATCGCGCCAGTACACACAAAAATTCAGACCCTCTCCGGCACAGCGCGCCAGGTAGCCCAGCAGCAGGATGCGGTTGTGGCAATGGCGGACGCGGATCAGCGCGCTGCCGCCGCGCAAGGCCTTGCCTACCCCCAGTTCGATGGCCTGGGCGGCGCAGCGCAACACGCTCTGGCCATGGGCATCGAGGGTCAGTTGCGTGGCGTCTTCGTAGCAGGTTTCGATGGGGCGATCGACTTCATCGTGAAGGAAGTCCAACGCTTTTTTCAGCGCGCCGATACCGTCGAGGCCTTGCTGTTGCAGCCTGGCAATCATCTCGGCGGCGTCGTCGCAATCACCGGGCGCAAAACCGATGCCTTCGAAGGCCTTGCGGCAGATCACCTGGATTTCATTGAGCGATACACGCATTTCAGAGTGCTCCGGCAGCGTTGGTCAGTTCAGGCATGACCGCAAAATTCCAGTCGTCGGGGAATGGCTGGCCGATCTCGCTGACCAGAGGTGCCCCCTGAAACAAGGTGATGCGCACCCAGCGGCTGGACTTGGGGTCGAACTTGCCGGCGCCGAAGAACGCCAGCTTGCAGCGCAGCAAATGGATCGGCAGCATGCCGCGGTCCATCAGGTTGGCGCGGATCTCCCCGAAGGCGCAGCGGGCCATGCCTTGCAGGCGGCAGACCGTGCCTTTGAACTGCGGCTGCGCCAGCAGAAAGTGCGCGGTCAATTGCCGTGGGTATTGCTCGCGGTAGGTAAGCAGGGCGCGATGACAGCGTTGAATGTTGTGCGCGATCCCCAATTGCATTTCCTTCTCGGCACCGGGCTCCATGGCCCGTTCGCCCAGGCGTGGTTCTTCCTTTTCCGCCGAGCGATACCAGAAAAAGTGGTTGGCCTCGGCGCCGCTCAAGTCGTAGTCGAGCGCCCAGCGGTACTCGGTCTCGATGAGATCGCACAGCTCATCCAATGGCATCTCGGCGTTCAGGCGAAACCCCTCGTTGACCGACATCTGCTCGGCCAGCGGATCGACCTGTTCGGGGTACAACTCCAGCAGCAGGCTGACCAGCAGTTCCTGGCAACCGGCGCCGACGTTCACCTCGGCCCAGGCTTGCAGGCGCGACCACAAACCCGCGTTGACCGACTGGCCCGCGAACCACTCGGCCAGTTGTTCGAGGTCGGCCAGCGTCTGCTGGTCGATGGCGCTTTGCCGTGGGTCCTCGGTGCTGGTTTGCTGCAAGTGCCGACGGGCCCGTAGCAGCAACGCCTGAAAGCGTTGGGCATGAGGCAAGTCAGCCGCTTGCACCACAACCTGCGCCAGTGCGGTTTCCCTGGCCCACAGCCATTGGTTGACCAGTTGCGGGTGATTGATCAGGAACGGTGCCATCCCCAGCCCCGTGGAATTGCCGACCCCAAGGTAACGCTGCAGGGCAGGGTCCAGGCCCACCGCCCGCTGTGGGTTGCGCGCCCGGGCCATGTGTTCGATCTGCTCGATGCTGAAATGCCGCAGCAGGTACACGGTAAACATCTGGGCGCTGAAGGGTTGCGTGAAGTCCGCAGTGCCTTGCAGGCAACTGAAGTCGGCGATGCCGAACTTGCCGTTGCCGTACACCGCGGTGGTGCGATACAGGTAGCCGACCTCGGCCAGTTGCCGCGGGTCTGGCTGACAACCTTCGGCCAGCGCTTCGAGGAAGCGCTCGAAGTTGCGCAGGCTGCGGTTGGCCCGCGACAGCACCAGCACTCGCGAATCAAAACGCCCGGCTTCCTGCAACGGCACATTGCGCCGCAGGTCAGCCAATTGCTGCTCATCGACATCGCCGGCGAGCAGGACAAAAGTGACATCCCACTGATCGGCGATGACCCGGTCGCTGCGCTTCTCCGGCGGCAGGTACATGGAGAAAATCACGCAGTGATAGTGGGCATTGGCGGTGTCGATGCGGTAGATCGCCGTACCGAAGCCCTCGGCATCCAGGTCGAAGCAGGTGCGCTGGATGCGCCACTGCTCGTTCATCATCCGCCGCATGCTGCTGCGCACGAAACTCAAGCGGCTTTGAAAGTGGCTGCCCAGTCGCTCCAGGTCCATGACCCGAGCGGCGGGCCGCAAGGCCGAAGCGGTGTTTGTGTCGGTGTGCGACATCATTGCGATTCCTGAGCTGTTCATCATCAGACTGCCTGTTCGCGAGCCATCTGCCGGGCGATGCGCAGTGCATCCCATAGCGACGGCAGAATCAGCAGTGAAACCGGTACGGCGGTAATTACGATAAAGGATTGCAGCGCCGTGACCCCGCCCGAACCAATGGTGATCAACACCACGGCGGCCAGGCCCATGCCGATGGCCCAGAAGGCCCGCAGCCAGGGTTTCGGCTTGTCATTGCGGGACATCGCCATCGCCACGGTGAACGCCATCGCATCGCCGTTGGTGGCCACGGAAATGAAACTCAGGAACAGGAACAGCGCCGAGATCAGTCCGCCCAGGGGCAGGTTCTGGGTCACGCCTAGCAGCAGGTCTTCGGGCTGCGCGCCGTGGGCGGTGACGATGCCTGGCGTCTGCAATTCCATGCCGATGCCGGCGCCGCCGACCACGGTGAACCAGAACATGGTCACCAGCGGGGCGATGATCGACAGGGTCATGATCACTTCGCGGATGGTCCGGCCACGGGAGATCTTCGCCACATACAGGGCGACCATCGGCGCGTAGCCAATGAACCAGCCCCAGTAGAACACCGTCCACCAGTCGAGCCATTTCGGGTCGGCGCGGAACAGGGTCATCGGAATGAACTGCTCCAGATGCAAGGCGAACGCGCTGGGAAAGCCGCCGAGAATGAACGCGGTGGGCCCCAGCAACACCATGAACACCGCCAGGCCGATCATCAGCCAGACGTTGATTTCACTGACGAAACGGATGCCCTTGAGCCCGACCAGGCAGGACGTGGTGTACATCACCGTGACCAGCACGATGGTGATGGACTGCACCATCAGGTCATTGGGAATGCCCCAGACCGAATGCAATGCACTGCTGATTTGCAGGCCGAGGAAACCGATCGGGCCGATGGTGCCGGCGACGACGGCGATGATCGAGGTGGCGTCCGCCAGGGTGCCGATCGGTCCCTTGAGCGCACGTTCACCGAACAACGGGTAGAGCAGGGTACGCGGTGCCAGTGGCAAGCCTTTGTCGTAGTGCAAATGCATCAGCACGATGGCCAGCAGACTGCCCAACACTGCCCAGGCCAGGAAGCCCCAGTGCACGAACGATTGCGCGAGCGCAGCGTGTGCGGCGGCTTCGGTGTGAGGCTGCACCCCCGCGAACAACGGTGGTGGGCTGGCGAAGTGCATCATCGGTTCCGCTGCCGCCCAGAATGCGCCGCCCCCGGCGAGCAGGGCGCACATGATCACGGCGATCCAGTTGAAGGTGCTGGAATCGGGCCTCTGGTCGACGCCGCCCAGCCTGACGCGTCCGCACTTGCTGAAGCAGATGATCAGGCTCATGGCAAAGGTCGCCAGCATCAGGATCTGCCAGTACAACCCGAAGAACTTCGTCGACCAGGCGAACAGCGTGTTCACCAACAGCGATACGCCATCGATGTCGATCAGTGCCGCGATCAGGAAGGCGCCGAGGAAGCCGCCACTGATTAAAAACAGCGGCCAGTCGATGTCTTTTTTCGGCGGTGCAAGGTCCAGTGGCTGGACGTCGGCTTGCAGGGAGTCGGATGTTTTCATGATGCCTCCAAAATACGCGCCTGGGGCTGTGCATCGCCGGTCGGGGAGATGAACGGGAGGCTATTGTTGTTATTTTTCATGCTGTCCTCACGGTGTCGATCAAGAGTCAGTCTTGCGCCGTCGTAGCGTTTTCCAGCAGGCGCAACCAGTTGAGTCCCATGATGTTGCGTACCTCGTCCTCGGCGAAGCCACGGTCGCGCAGGCCCTGGGCGATGATCGGGAAATCCCGGCTGTCGCGGAACCATTGCAGCGGTGTCGGCCAGTTGGCGTTGTCCTTTGATCCTTCGCCGTAATCCTTGTCTTTGCTCCAGCGCCCGTTGCGCATCCATTCGAGCACTTGCAGGGGTTGTTGCTGGCACAGGTCAGTGCCGATGCCGATGTGTTCGACGCCCATCAGCTCCGCCGTGCTGGCAACCATGTCGCAGAACGATTCCAGGGTGCAGCCCGACCCACCCTTGAGGTGGAACGGGTAAGTGCTGAAACCCAGCAGGCCGCCGGACTCGGCGATGCCGCGCAACACCGCGTTGGACTTGTTGCGTTTGGCCGCATGGAAACTCGATGGGTTGGCGTGGGAGACGATCACCGGCCGGCTCGACAACTCGATGGCTTCCAGGGTGCTGCGCTCGGCGCTGTGGGACATGTCGATCAGCATGCCGACGCGGTTCATCTCGCGGATCACCTGGCGGCCGAAACGGCTGATGCCATTGTCTTCGGTCTCGTAGCAACCGCTGGCCAGCAGGCTCTGGTTGTTGTAGGTGAGCTGCATGATCAGCACGCCGAGCTGGCGGAAAACCTCCACCAGGCTGATGTCGTCTTCAATCGGCGAGCAGTTCTGGAAGCCGAAGAAAATCCCGACGCGACCCTCCTGATGCGCCAGACGAATGTCCGAAGCCTCGCGCACCGGACGAATCAGCTCGGGCCAGGTTTCGAAGCGGCGGTTCCATTCGCCGATGCGCGACAGGGTTTCCCGGGCGTTCTCGTGATAGGCGATGGTGGCGTGCACCGCGCTCAGGCCACCGGCCTGCATCTGGCGAAAGATCTCTTCGTTCCAGTGGGAATATTGCAGGCCGTCGATCATCAATAAATCGTGCATGGCGATCTCCTGTTCAAGGACGCACGTAGGTGGTCTTGACCACGGTGTAGAACTCGCGGGCGTATTGCCCTTGCTCGCGCGGCCCGAAGCTGGAGGCTTTGCGGCCGCCGAACGGCACGTGGTAATCGGTGCCGGCGGTGGGCAGGTTGACCATGACGCAACCGGTGCGGGCACGGCGCTTGAAGTCGCTGGCATAACGCAGCGATTGGGTGATGATCCCGGCGGTGAGGCCGTATTCGGTGTCGTTCAACACGGCGAGGGCTTCTTCGTAATCGCTGACCCGGATCACACAGGCAATCGGCCCGAAAACCTCTTCGCGATTGATGCGCATGGTGTTGTGGGTGTTGGTGAACAGGGCGGGTCGCAGGTAGTACCCGGCCGGCTCCAGGTTCAGTAATTGGCCACCCTCGACCAGGGTTGCGCCTTCGCCTTCTGCCAGTTGCAGGTAATGAAGGTTCTGTTCCAGTTGCCGGGCTTCAGCCACCGGACCGATCTGCACCCCATCTCCGAGGGCATGGCCGACCCTCAGTTGACGCATGCGTGCCACCAACGCCTCGACGAAGCGGTCATGGATGCCGTCGCAGACGATCAATCGCGACGAGGCCGTACACTTTTGCCCGGTACCGAAGAAGGCGCCGTTCAACGCGCATTCCACGGCGATGTCGAGGTCGGCGTCATCGAGCACCACCAAGGCGTTCTTGCTGCCCATTTCCAGTTGGCAACGCACCAGATTACTGGCGGTGGCGACCGCGACGCGGCGACCGGTCTGCAGGGAACCGGTGAAGGTCAACGCATCGATGTCGGCGGACTGGATCAGGCTTTCGCCGACCACAGCGCCGCTGCCCATGACCAGATTGAAGGTACCGGCGGGCAAGGCCTGACGGCTGATGATTTCAGTCAGGGCCCAGGCGCTGGCCGGTACCAGGTTTGCCGGTTTGAACACCACGGCGTTGCCGAAGGCCAGGGCCGGGGCAATCTTCCACGCGGCGGTGGCCATGGGGAAATTCCACGGCGTGATGATGCCGATCACGCCGATTGGTTCACGCTGGACTTCGATCTCGATGCCAGGGCGTACCGAGGCGGCTGTCTCGCCCATCTGACGCAGCACTTCAGCCGCGTAGTAGTGGAAGAACTGCGCGCAGCGATTGACTTCGCCGACGCCCTCAGCCAGCGGCTTGCCTTCTTCCCGGGAGAGCAGTTCGCCGAGTTCTTCCTTGCGCGCCATCAACTCGTTGCCGATGGCCATCAATACGTGCTGGCGCTGTTCCAGGCCACTGGTCGCCCATTGCGGCTGGGCGTCGCGGGCGGCGGCGATGGCATCCAGTGTCTGTTCGGCGCTGGCCTGGTGGTAATGGCCAATGAGGTCTTGAACATCCGAAGGGCTGTGGTTGGCGATGACGCCCTGGCCTTCGCACCAGTTGCCGCCGATGTAGTTTTTGTAGGGTTGCAGTGCCATGGGAACCTCCGATTGCGTTGGTCCCATCTTGAGAGTATTAATCTGCAAATAAAAATTAATAATAAATATGAAATGATAAGGAAAACTTACCGTGCTTCCCGAGCTCAAGATTACCCAGCTGCGCTATTTCGTCCTGGTTGCCCAGCTGAAAAGCTTCCACGGCGCGGCAAGGCAGGCCTATCGCACGCAACCGGCGCTGTCCCTGGCTGTGCGCGAGCTGGAGCAGAAGCTCGGCCAGCCATTGTTCGAAAAGGGCGGCAAAACCGAACTGACGCCATTCGGCGAGCACTGTTTGCCGCTGTTCCAGGATTTGCTGGCGCATCACGACCGCATCGCCCGCGAAGTCAGTTTGCTGGCAAGGCATGAAATCGGTCAGGTGAGCATCGCTACGGTGCCGTCGGTGGCCAGTCGGTTGTTGCCGCATCTGCTCGCACGGTTTGTCAGCGAGCACCCGAAAATGCACATCAGCATGCAGGACGGCAATGCCGACAGCGTGCAGCAGCTGTTGGTCCAGGGGCAGGTGGATTTTGCGATCAGCAGCGTGTGGGCGGCGGACGAAAACATTGAGTTCGTGCCGATTCTGAGTGATCGGGTGGGGGTGGTCTGCCGCCACGATCATCCGTTGGTGGCCAAAGGCGAGGCATTGCATTGGTCGAGCCTGCAAGCCTGGCCGCTGGTGCGCAATGGCACCTCGCGCTTGCTTGCAGGCACGGAAGCGGCGGGGTTGCTGGACAGCAGTCTGCTGTTCGTCTCCAACATGATTTCGCTGATCGCGATGCTTGAAGAGGGCATTGGCATCACGACGCTGCCGTCCCTGGCGTTCCCACAGGGCAATGAGAAACTGACGTTCCTGCCGCTTTCAGAGCCGCGACTGGAACGCCAGATCGGCATTCTGTGCCGCAAGGGGCACAGCCTGTCGCCAGCGGCAGCCGAGTTGATGGGCTTTCTCAAAGCGAACATGCAGATGGTCGATCTGTAAGGTCAGTGTTCGAGTGGTGGTTCAGGGGCTTCTGTCGGTCGCAGCCTGAAGCGACAGACATGCCCGCCACGCACCATGCACTCGCTGTGCTCGACTTCACCGCCGCCCAACGCGCCGATCAAGGCCAGGTCCAGTTCGCAGACCACCGGGTGCTCGGCGGCCAGGCGATGGAACACGCAGTTATGGGCGACGATTTCCGGGGTGCCGCCTGAGCGAAAAAACACCTCGGCTTCGTAGCCCGTCTGGGTCATGTGCTGCACGATCCTGGCTTCATCCACGACCTGTTGTTCCAGGTCCGAAGCCAGCTTGCGGCCCATGCTGCGCATCAGCGAGGCCAGGGCTTCGGGGCCGATGATGGTGGCGACTTCATCAATCAGTACGCTGGCCAGTAGCTGATAGTGGCGAGGGAACTGCTCCCGCGCGTGGTCGGTGAGCCGATACAGCTGCTCCGGACGACGGCCCGTCGGACGGGTATCGCCGCGCAGCACCAGGCCGTCACGCTCCAGCGCCGCCAGGTGTTGGCGGATCGCCGTGCGCGTGACTGCCAAGTGCTCAGCCAACTCGTCAATGCTCATGCCGCCCCCATGGTGCAGCAGTGCATTGAGCAGGTCCTGCTGTGTTCGGCCCAGTCCTTCCAGCATGGTGTGCCCTCGCGCGGTATCAGAACTTGTCCGGGAATTGCTTGACCAGCGCACCGGTCAAGGCGTCGGCCAGGGCCAGGATGTGCGTGCGCATCATCGCCCAGGTGCGGGCTTCGCCAGCGTAATCGTGCGCGGCAAACTCGTCGATCTGGGCAACGTGGTGACCGCCATGGGCCGACAACATGTTGACCAGCGTGGCTTCAGGCAGATTGGGGTTCGCCGTAGCGAGAAACGCCGCAATCGCCTTGGCGTTGGCGGTCAACTCGGTGACGGCGGCCTGCTTGCCCTTGGCGTCCTTGGCCACAGTGGCATCACTGTAGTGTTTCACCGCGCCCCAGTGACCGGCAAGCAGCTTGAGCAGTTGATCCGCCGCCGGTTGACCGTAGAGCGGGGCGATGCTGTTGGCGATTTTGGTGGCGTTGTCGACGACCTGGTCCGCCGCGACTTTGGCTTGTTTTTTGTCGGCGGATTGATTGGCCAGCGCGTAGTTTCTGATCCAGAAAATGTGTTCGACCCAAAGGTCACGCTCGGCCAGGCGCGTGGTCAGCGCGGGGCTGTCGGCAGTGGCGGGTGAGGCGGCAGGCGTCTGGCTCCAGACCGGTTGCGCACACAACGCCAGCAGGAGCAAAGCCAGGGTTTTGATATTCATGACGGCACCCTCTGAGAATGGGAACGTTCGACAATATCAATATAGGCATAAAAATATGTTTTTATTGGGTGTTGGCAAACTCTCGGATGAACGGCCGCCGACAGAGCCTTAACCGTGGAGGCTCTCAGGCCACAGGTATGTTCTACCTTGCTGGCTACAACCCATCCCTCAGCACCTTTAAGTATTCAGGGCTTTCGCCGATCGAGTTATGCCCCGTCCCCGGTATCACCCGCAGTGACGCCACGCCTTTGGCGAAGTGTGTGTACAAACGTTCAGTACTCGAACGCGCAATCACTTCGTCATGCTCGGCTGCGATCAACAGTGTCGGCACCGTGATGCGGGCGGCGTACTGCCAGGACGGGTATTTGTCCTTCAACAACCAGCGCACCGGAAACCAGCGGAACTGACGGGCAGCGAGCCCTTCGAGGCTGTTGTAGGGCGTGATCAGCACCAGTCGCGCGGCCGGGCGTTCGCTGGCCAGGCGCACGGCCACCCCGGAACCCAGACTGCGACCGACCACCGCCACATGCGGATGGCTGGCATGTACCAGGTCGAACAAGGTGATGGCGTCGCGGGCATTGGCCTCTTCGGAGGGCGAGCCGGAACTGCCGCCATATCCACGGTAATGCAGCAGGTACAGCGCGTAGTCAGGGAACGCTTGGGTGAACTCGGGCAGGTTGCGCGAGACGTCTTCGGCATTGCCGCCAAAATAAATCAGCGCATTGGGACCTTCGTGCGGTCGGATGGAGACCAGTACCTGCGCGTCGGTGACCGGCAGGGTGATTAGCGTCGCGGTGGTCCCGACGGCGCGCGGTTGCGGGTAATAAATCAGCGCCCGCTGGAACACGAACAGCGCCACGCACAGCGCCAGGTACAACGCAGCGATGATGACGATGAGTAACACCAGGGTACGTGACATTCGACTAACGTTAGTGGGCGGCATTGACGGCTCGGGGTTTGAAAGTGGCTGGTGCCGCAAGGCTTTCTGAGTGTAGTCAATCGACCCTTGGCGCGGGTAATCCGGGTTGTCGGCGCAACAGGCCGGCCCCCTGCGACTGGTGAGAAGCGTTTTATGAGCCATCCTGAGGGTTACACCCGTAGAGAAGTACTCACGCTGGCTGCCGGTGCTTCGGCGGTCTTCACGTTCGGTCCGGTGGGTGCACAACCCGAGCCGTTGACGGGAACAGGAGGCAAGACCATGCAGACCCGCGCCATTCCTTCCAGCAATGAGTCCTTGCCGATCGTAGGGTTGGGCACTTATCGCGGATTCGATGTCGAGCCTTCGCAACTGGCCTACAAAGACTTGCCCGCGGTGCTGGATGCGTTATTCGACAAGGGTGGCAAGATGATCGACAGCTCGCCGATGTACGGTCGCGCCGAACAGACCATCGGCGAGTTGCTGTCGATCCATGAGCCGCGCTCACCGGCGTTCCTGGCCACCAAGGTGTGGACCCGGGGCCGCGAAGAAGGCATCGCGCAAATGGAACAATCCTTCGCCCTGTTGCAGACCGACCGGATCGACCTGATGCAGATCCACAACCTGCTGGACTGGCAGACGCACCTGCCGACCCTGCGCCACTGGAAAGAAGCAGGGCGCATTCGCTACATCGGCATCACCCATTACACGGCGTCGGCCTATGAAGAAGTGGAGGCGGTACTCAAGGCCGAACCCCTGGACTTCTTGCAGATCAACTACGCCCTGGATGATCGCGGCGCAGAGAAACGCCTGCTGCCGTTGTGCCGCGAGCGGGGGGTGGCGGTGATCTGCAACCGGCCGTTTGGCGGTGGCGGCTTGCTGGCCAAATTGAAAGACAAACCGCTGCCAGGCTGGGCGGCGCAAGTCGGGGTCAAGAGCTGGCCGCAACTGGCGCTGAAGTTCCTGCTGTCGCATTCGGCGGTGACCTGCGTGATTCCCGGCACCGGCAACCCGCGCTACATGGCGGAAAACGCCCGCGCCGGATTCGGCCCGATGCTGACCGATGCCCAGCGTCAGCAACTGATTGCGCTGGTGGGTTAGCGACTTGTTCCAAGCGTTGCGGCGAGTCGTCGAACCTCTCCTATACTGTTTCGCGTCCATGCCGCCGGAAGTGCATTCACAGCCTTGGCGGCGTCCCTGTCCATCACTGCAAGGAGATCGAACATGGCTATCCGTATTGGCGACGAAGCACCGGACTTCACCGCCGACACCACCGAAGGCACCCTCAATTTTCACCAATGGGTCGGCGATGGCTGGGCCATTCTGTTTTCCCACCCCAAGGATTTCACCCCGGTGTGCACCACCGAACTGGGTTACCTGGCCAAACTCAAGCCGGAATTCGACAAGCGCAACACCAAGGTCCTGGGCCTCAGCGTCGACCCGGTCAGTGACCACAATCGTTGGGTAGGCGACATCGCCGAGACCCAGGGCTGCGCGGTCAACTATCCGCTGATCGGCGACGAAAACCTGGTGGTGGCCAAGCTCTACGACATGATCCACCCCAATGCCAGCGGCGGTGCGCGCACGGCGGTGGACAACGCCACGGTGCGTTCGGTGTTCATCGTCGGCCCGGACAAGAAGGTCAAGGCCATGCTGATCTACCCAATGAGCGCCGGGCGCAATTTCGATGAAGTGCTGCGTCTGCTCGATTCCCTGCAACTCAACGCCAAACATACCGTCGCCACGCCGGTGAACTGGCGGCCGGGTGAAGACGTGATCATCCCGACGTCGGTGTCTGACGAAGACGCGAAGAAGAAATACCCGGATGGCTTCAAGACCCTGAAGCCGTATCTGCGGACCGTGGCTCAGCCGAAGTAGTCATCAGCCGTGAGACCGCCATCGCGAGCAGGCTCGCTCCTACAGGGATCTTCGGTGAACACAAAGTCTGTCTACGACTGAAGCCCAATGCAGGAGCGAGCCTGCTCGCGATGGGGCCAGTCCTGCTGGCCCAGGACTTTTATTCAAACCAGGTACTTTTTAAACCACCCCAACGTCCGCTCCCACGCCAGCTTCGCCGCCGCCTCGTCATAACGCGGCGTCGAATCATTGTGGAAACCATGATTGCAGCCCGGATAGATATAGGCCTCATAGGTCTTGCCCCCGGCCTTCAACGCTTTCTCATAGGCGGGCCAGCCTTCGTTGATCCGCGTGTCCAGTTCGCCGTAGTGCAGCATCACCGGGGCCTTGATCCGGGGCACTTCCTCGGCCGTCGGCTGACGGCCATAAAACGACACGGCGGCTCCCAGTTCCGGATAGGCCACGGCGGCGGCGTTGGTCACGCCACCGCCGTAGCAGAACCCGGTGATGCCGACTTTTCCAGTGGCGGCGGGGTGTTTCATCATCCACTCGACGGCGGCGAAAAAGTCGTTCATCAGCTTTTCCGGGTCGACCTTCGCCTGAAGTTCGCGGCCTTTGTCGTCATTGCCGGGATAACCGCCGACCGAACTCAGGCCATCCGGGGCCAGGGCGATGAAACCGGCCTTTGCCACACGCCGCGCGACGTCTTCGATGTAGGGGTTGAGCCCGCGGTTTTCGTGCACGACCACCACCGCCGGCACCTTGCCGCTGGCCTTGGCCGGACGCACCAGATAACCGCGAACCTGGCCGTGGCCCTTGGGCGAGGGGTAGGTGATGTACTCGGCAAGAATGTCCGGATCGGTGAACTCGACTTGCTCGGCCAGCGCATAGTTTGGGCTTAGCGCGGCGAGCAGGGCGCCGGCGGTCAACCCGCCGAAGGTAAACAGCGCCGCACGGTCGAGAAACTCCCGGCGGTTGATCTTGCCGTGGGCGTAGTAGTCGTACAGTTCCAGCAGTTCGGGGGCAAAGTCTTTGGCAGTTAGACGGGTCATTGCTGCAACTCCTCTCGGCTGGTTTAACACGGATCAATCTTGTTGGCGAAACGCCGTCCCTGTGGGAGCGAGCCTGCTCGCGATAGCGGAGTGTCATTCAGCATGGATGTCGACTGATCTGCCGCCATCGCGAGCAGGCTCGCTCCCACAGGGCTCTATGGTGGATGTTTGATGTGCATTCTGTTCATTTCAGGCTCTGCGCCCCGGCCTTGGCCACTTGCGCATCCTGCTCAGGCTTGACGCCAGAGACACCGATAGCACCAATCACCTGGCCATCGAAGACAATCGGTACACCACCCTCAAGCGAAGTCAGCAAGGGTGCTGAAAGGAAAGCGTAGCGCCCGGCGTTGACCATGTCTTCATAGCTTTTCGATTCGCGTCGCCCGAGGGCGCAGGTGCGTGCCTTTTCGGTGGCGATATACGCGCTGGCGGGCGCACAGCCGTCGAGGCGTTCCAGGGCCAGCGGGTGGCCGCCGTCATCGACGATCACGATGGTCACGGCCCATTGATTGGCCTGTGCTTCGGCGCGGGCGGCGGCGAGGATGTGGCCGATTTCGTTCAGACTCAGAACGGCTTTGCTGTTCATGGGCATCTCCAGGGTTCGGTTAGGGCAGGGCGGCTTCGACCAGTTCGATCCAGTGCCGCACCGGGGTTCGCCCCGCGCCGTCAAGGTGCGACTGGCAGCCGATGTTGGCCGTGACAATGACCTCGGGATGGCCGCTTTCCAGGGCGTTGAGCTTGTTGTCGCGCAGTTGTCGCGACAGTTCGGGCTGGGTCAGCGAATAGGTGCCCGCCGAACCGCAGCACAGGTGTCCGTCGGGGACGCAGGTCAGGTTGAAGCCGAGTCCGGTCAGCAGCGCTTCCACGGCACCGCCAAGTTTCTGCCCGTGCTGCAGGGTGCAGGGGCAATGAAAGGCCAGGCGTTGCGAGGCGTGGATGCCGAGCTTTTCCAGCGGTTCGTCGCGCAACACCTCCACCAGGTCCCGGGCCAGCTCGCTGACCTTTTTCGCCTTGTCGGCATAGGCCGGGTCGCTGGCGAGCAGGTGGCCGTAATCCTTGATGAAGGCGCCGCAACCGCTGGCCGTTTGCACAATCGCCTCGGCGCCTTTTTCGATGCCCGGCCACCACGCGTCGATGTTGCGCCGGGCACGGTCGAGGCCAACGGCCTGGGCGTCAAGGTGGTAGTCCACGGCGCCGCAGCAACCGGCTTCGCGGCTCGCGATGACGCTGATCCCCAACCGGTCCAGCACCCGCGCCGCCGCGGCATTGGTGTTGGGCGACAGACTGGGCTGCACGCAACCTTCGAGCATCAGCACCTGACGCTCACGCAGGGTCATGGGACGCGGCTTGGCCGGGTAGACATTGCGCGGCAACTTGCTTTGCAGGGTGCCGGGCAGCAGTGCGCGGAACACCTGGCCGCCATTGACCAGGCTCTTGAACAGCTCTGGATGGGGCACGGTCTGGCGCAACCCTTCGCGCAACAGGCGCTGGCCGAGGGGGCGTGGCACCGTCGCGTCGACCACCGCGCGCCCGATGTCCAGCAGGTTGTGATAATCGACGCCCGAGGGGCAGGTGGTTTCGCAGTTGCGGCACGACAGGCAGCGGTCCAGGTGCTGTTGGGTCTTTTGCGTGACGTCGTTGCCTTCCAGCACCTGCTTGATCAGGTAGATTCGGCCCCGTGGGCCGTCCAGTTCATCGCCGAGCAATTGATAGGTCGGGCAAGTGGCATTGCAGAACCCGCAGTGCACGCAGGTGCGCAGGATGCTTTCGGCTTCCGCGGCGCGGGGCAGATGGCTGGCGCTTTCACTCAGGGTCGTCTGCATGGTTCAAAGCTCCGCGTACAGGCGTCCGGGGTTGAAGATGCCCCGTGGATCGAGTTGTTGTTTCAGGTTGCGGTGATAACGCATCAGCGCTGGGGGTAGCGGATGGAAGGGGTTGTCGGTCAGGCCGTGGCTGAAGCAGGTGACATGGCCGCCGACCTCGTCGACGACCTGGCGTATGTACGCTGCATCGGCATCGGATTTCAGCCAGCGCTGGGCACCGCCCCAGTCGATCAACTGGCGCCCCGGCAGCGACAGGAGCGGTGTGTTGTGCGGCAGCGACAGGCGCCAAAGCGGCTGGTCTTGATCGAAGAAACTCAAGCGCTGTTCGTTGAGATCGTCCCAGAAAAAAGCCTCCAGCCGTTCGCCCCCAAGGCGCTCATGGGCCGCCGCCACCGAACCTTCACCGCCCTCGAGCCGCAGGTGCAGGCGTGAGCCGTCATGACAGGCCGCGCTGATCGGCAACGGCTGCTGGCCCCATTCCGCCAGGCGCAGCAAGGCCCGTTCGGCGTCCATTTCCAGGCTGATGCTTAAGGCTCGCCGGGGTTTTGGCAGCACTTTGAGGGACACTTCGGTGATCAGTCCCAGGCTGCCGTAACTGCCTGCCATCAGGCGCGACAGGTCGTAGCCGGCGACGTTTTTCATCACCTCGCCACCAAAGCGCAATAGTTTGCCCTGACCGGTGATGACCCGCGTGCCAAGAATGAAGTCCCGCACCGAACCGACCCACGGGCGCCGTGGCCCGGACAGTCCGCAGGCGATCATGCCGCCGACGGTGGCGCCGTCGCCGAAGGACGGTGGCTCGCAGGGCAGCATCTGTTGTGCGGCGTCCAGCACCCGCGCCAGTTGCGACAATGGCGTGCCGCAACGGGCGGTGATCACCAGTTCAGTCAGGTCGTAACTGACAATGCCCCGGTGCGACCGGGTATCGAGAATTTCCCCGGCTGTGGTGCGGCCCAGAAAGGCTTTGCTGTTGGAACCCTGGATGCGCAACGGCGTGGTGTTTTCCAGCGCCCGATTGACCTGCTCCAGCAGTGACTGGCTGTCATCGAAATCTTCAGGGCTGCGCATCAGAAACGCTCCAGCTCAGGGAAGGGCAATTGACCGCCGTGTATGTGCATGGCACCGAATTCGGCGCAGCGGTGCAGGGTCGGAATGTTCTTGCCGGGGTTGAGCAGGCCGCCGGGGTCGAAGGCGGCCTTGACGGCATGGAACAGGGTCAACTCATCGCTGTTGAACTGCGCGCACATCTGGTTGATCTTCTCGCGGCCCACGCCGTGTTCACCGGTGATGCTGCCGCCGACTTTCACGCACAGCTCCAGAATCCTGCCGCCCAAGGCTTCGGCTCGATCGAGTTCACCGGGTTGATTGGCGTCGAACAGGATCAACGGATGCATGTTGCCGTCGCCGGCATGGAACACGTTGGCCACCCGCAGGCCGTATTCGTTAGAGAGCTCGGCGATGGCGTGCAACACACCGGGCAGTTCGCGGCGGGGGATGGTGCCGTCCATGCAGTAGTAGTCCGGGGAGAGGCGGCCCACCGCCGGGAAGGCATTCTTGCGCCCGGCCCAGAAGCGCACGCGCTCGGCTTCGTCTTTGGCCTGGCGCAATTCAGTTGCGCCGGCCTGTTGCAACACCTGGCGCACCCGGGCGCAATCATCAGAGACATCGGCTTCAACACCATCGAGCTCGCACAGCAGAATGGCCTGGGCATCCACCGGATAACCGGCGTGGATGAAGTCCTCGGCGGCGCGGATCGCCAGGTTGTCCATCATTTCCAGGCCACCGGGGATGATGCCGGCGGCAATGATGTCGCCGACCGCGCGCCCGGCTTTTTCCACGGAATCGAACGCCGCCAGCAGCACTTTGGCGGTCTGGGGTTTGGGCAGCAGCTTGACCGTGACCTCGGTGATCACCCCGAGCAGGCCTTCGGAGCCGGTGAACAGCGCCAGCAGGTCGAAACCGGGGGCGTCGAGGGCATTGGAGCCCAGGCTCAGGTGCTCGCCATCGACGGTGAGGATGTCGACCTTGAGCACGTTGTGCACGGTCAGGCCGTACTTGAGGCAGTGCACGCCACCGGCATTTTCCGCGACGTTGCCGCCGATGGAGCAGGCAATTTGCGAGGACGGATCCGGCGCGTAATACAGGCCAAAGGGCGCCGCCGCCTGGGAGATCGCCAGATTGCGCACGCCGGGCTGAACCCGCGCGGTACGGGCGGCAGGATCGATGTGCAGGATGTTGTTGAAGCGCGCCATCACCAGCAGCACGCCTTTCTCCAGGGGCAGTGCACCACCGGACAAACCGGTGCCGGCGCCACGGGCCACGACGGGGACGCGCAGCTCATGGCAGACCCGCAGCACCCCCTGGACTTCGTCGATGGATCGGGGCAGCACTACCAGCATCGGCGTGGTGCGATAGGCCGACAGCCCGTCGCACTCGTAGGGCTTGAGTTCCTCCCGATGATGCAAGACTTCCAGCTTCGGCAAGCGGGTTTGCAGGGCCTGCAACAGCGCCTGTTTGTCGACGTCGGGCAGGGCGCCGTCAACGCGTTCATCGTAGAGAATGTTCATTGGTTCATGACTCCCGCTGGAGGCCACTGATGTACATCATTGGCCTGTAACGGCCGACTGTCCATGGGATGTTTGTCAGCCTGAAACGGGCATTCATTCAATAAATCTGCGCGGAAAATGCCAACGCCCGGGCGACGGAGCCCGGGCGTTGCAAGCGTTGGGAGCAGGTAGCGCAGACTCAATGCCCGCCCACCACCATATGGCTGAACGGCGCGACATAGGCCTGCAATGTCACCAGCCCGCCGACCAGGATCGCCAGCACAATCGAGTGGAAGAACACGTAACGCAGGATTTCCCCTTCATGGCCGTACCAGCGGGTGGCGGTGGAGGCGACCACGATCGACTGGGCGTCGACCATCTTGCCCATGACCCCGCCGGAACTGTTGGCGGCGGCCATCAACACCGGGCTGATGCCCAGTTGCTCGGACGTCACCCGTTGCAAGCCGCCGAACAGCACGTTGGACGCGGTGTCCGAGCCGGTCAATGCCACGCCGAGCCAGCCGAGCAGGGTGCCGAACATCGGGTAGAAAATGCCCGTCGCGGCGAAGGCCAGGCCCATGGTCGCGTCCAGTCCCGAGTAGCGCGTGAGGAAGCCCAGCGCGAGCATCGCCGCAATGGTGATCAGCGAGTAACGCACCACCCACAGGGTGCGCAGGTACTGGTGTATCAGTTGCGGGATCGAGTACCCCATCAGCAAACCGCCGACAATCGCCGCCAGCAGAATGCCGCTGCCGGTGGCGGTGAACCAGGTGAACTTGTACACCGCTTCTTCGGTTTTCGGCGCGGCCACCACGGGCGGGACTTTCTCGACCTGCAAGTGCAGGGTGGTGAAGGTCACGACCGGCGCAAACACCGGGTTCGCCTCACGCATCGGCTTGCCCTGGGGATCGAGCTTGGCGGCACTGGTTTGCGGGTCGATGGCGGGGCGGGTGTCGAAGGTGTTCTTGAAGCCCTGGGTGCCCCAGATGAACACGAAGACCGTGAGGATCAGCCACGGCATCCACGCCCGCATCACGGCCGGTTTTGCCTCGTTGGCAAAGGTTGCAGTGGGTACAGGTTTTTCGTCGTGCTCGGCGTCGATCTTCGAGTCGTCGACACGGCCGGACAGCGCAGCGGAAGTGTGCACGGTGGCGGGTTTCCACACCTTGAGGAAGCCGGTCAGGCAGGCCATGGAAATCAGCGCGGCGATTACGTCCACCAGCATTGGCCCGTGGTAGTTGGACACCAGGAACTGCGGCACGGCAAAACTGACCCCGGCCACCAGGATCGCCGGCCAGATTTCCACCATCTTGCGCCAGCCGGCAAAAGCCCAGATCAGCCAGAACGGCACCAACACCGAGAAGAAGGGCAACTGCCGGCCGACCATCATCGACAGTTCCATTTCATCCAGCCCGGTGACCTTGGCCAGGGTGATGATCGGCGTACCGAGGGCGCCGAACGCCACGGGGGCGGTGTTGGCGATCAGCGCCAGCCCCGAGGCGGCGAGTGGCGAGAAGCCCAGCCCGATCAGGATCGCTCCGGTCACCGCCACCGGCGTACCGAAACCGGCGGCGCCTTCGAAAAACGCGCCGAAGCAGAAGGCGATCAGCAGCAATTGCAGGCGTCGGTCATCGGTGATGCGCGCCAGGGAGTCTTGCAACACCTTGAACGAGCCGTTCTCGGTGGTCAGGCGGTGCAGGAAGATGATGTTCAACACGATCCAGCCAATTGGCAGCAGGCCGTTGGCCGCACCGAACAACGCCGCCGAACCTGCCATGCCCGCCGGCATGCCGAAGGCGAAGATCGAGATCAGCAAGGCCGAGGCCAGGGCGAGCAACGCCGCCAGGTGCGCCTTGACATGAAAAAACGCGAGGGACGCCAGCATCACCACCACCGGCACAGCCGCCATGAGCGTTGAAAGCACCGGGTTACCGAACGGATCGTAGACTTGCTGCCAGACCATGTTCCACCTCTGCTTTTTATTGTTGAACGTGCAGATCCCCCTGGGGGGAGGTGGTTTTCAGTATAGGTGGCATTGCGCCGCTGTCAGGGCAGGCCCTCCGGTCCAGCGGGTCGGCGCAGTTCCGGGGGCTGAGCTAGCATGGCCAGTAGGGTTTGAATTCAGTCAGGGGAGCAATGCAGTCATGACCGAGCGCCATGTGGAGCACAAGGAAACGCTATCGAACGGATGCAGCATCAAGGTCAAGGCCGAGATATTGAAGGACGGTTCGTTGAGCATGTTCATCGGTGTCTATCGGCCGGACGGCACGGCCATCAATGAAAACCACGACCCACGGCCGCACATGCTGGACATGGAAGCAGCGATGGATTGGGGGATCGATATTGCCAAGGGGATCGGTAATAGCCAGCGATCGTTGTGAGCCCGGACGACCGGCGGTCGCTGTCAGAACCCGAACGAACGGGCCGAGCCTTTTGCCAATTCGACATCCAGCAGATGCTCGACCAGCACATCATTCAAAAAGCGGAACTGATCATTGAGCCCGACCACTTCGTTGCTGAAGTGATGATCGGCTGCCGGCATCAGCAACGCCTCGAACTTCTCGTCGAAGAGCAGAGTCAACTCTTTACATGACTCGAATTCCTGAGCGTAGAAATTGTTGCCGAACACCGGGAAACGTACGGCGAGGGTGACCGTGTGAATCATGACGTTTGCTCCTCGCTCAGGACGTACCAGGCAAACACACTCAATGTGAACGCCGTCAGGGTCAGGCAGGTCAGCAGATGGATCAGCATGAGGTTTCCCTCCGATTCGGGGTTTCGAGTTGGCTTGGGATCGATCCTACGCTGACGGCGTTAAAGCGGAAGGCAATCGCGGCGATGGTGAATATCGACGCCAGTGATGGTGGTTTTTGCGCTGTTGATGCGGGCCCCATCGCGAGCAAGCTCGCTCCCACCCTGATTGGCGGTGAACCTGTGGGAGCGAGCCTGCTCGCGAAGGCGGCCTCACGGACACCGCCACCTATACTTAAACCGAGGGTTTTGGGTGTCGGGCATTCTGCCCGGTGCACACTGCAGGAAGTCGCGATCTTGAGCCTGCGTTCACTGATCATTGCCGTACTGGTGGTGTTGGCAGGGTGCGCCACACCGCCGCGTGCGCCGGTGGAAGTGGCGCCGGTCATCGTTTCAGCGAGCACCTGGCAACAAGTGGACCGGGAAATCGTCGCCGCGTCGCAGTCGGCCACCGAGCAGACCCGAATCTACTCCCGCGGTGCGATGGATTACTGGCGCACCCGGGTCTATGAATTGACCGAACAGAATTTCATTCCGTGGTTCAGCAGTTACTGGACCCAGGAATGGCTGTCGATGAAGGTCAGTTGGTACACCCTCAGCGCCAAGGGCGAGCAGGACGCATCGGAAAAACGTCTGGCGGCCTACCTGCTCGAAGCCTATCAGGAGAAGGTGCTGGCCCCCGTGGCACAGGAAGTCGATCCCGATTCGATTCTCGGCCTGTCAGTGGCGTTCTACGTTGACATCCTCAAGGAGGAACTGCAGAAGATATCCACCCGCCACGGCGTGCCGATGGCCCAGCTCAATGGGCGTATCCAGAAAATCCCGGCCATCGCCCTCGGACCGCCGCCGACGCGGAACGCCTCGTTGTACCAGATCGTGCGCACCGAACCGCTGAACACTCTGCCGGCCTACGCCGCGCTGATCGATAAAGTCCACAAGGCCGGTGGCGACAGGGGCGTGGGTTCAACAGACACCGCGATGGCGCCGGTGGCCAGGCGCGCCAGCCGGCGGATGGAAGCCGAGATGGCCCCGCGCGGGGCCGCCAGCGCCGTGGCCGCGGCAGCCGGGAAACTCGCCGGTGGCTTGATCACGGTAGGGGTGGCGGGCATTCGCGCACTGATTCAGGCCAATGACCGGCCCGACAGCGAGGCGCTGATTCGCAGCAGCCTGGGCAATACCTTCGACAAGGCCTGGCTCAAGCTGGTGCAGAACCCGACCAGCGGCGTCATGGCCGGCACGCTGTACATGGCGGGGCAGATCGAGGGCAGCCTGGCGGACCGCACTGCACCGCCGGTCGGATTGAGCGCCGGGACTGTCGATTTGACGCCATCGCAACCGACTACGCAGCAGAACACCCCATGACCCAAGGAGAAATACTCATGTCTTATGTCGATGGTTTCATCGCTGCCGTACCCACCGCCAACCGTGAGCAATACATCAGGCACGCCAAAATCGCCGCCTTGGTCTTCAAGGAAAACGGTGCCTTGAGCATTGTCGAATGCTGGGGCGAGGATGTCCCGGAAGGCAAGGTCACCTCGTTTCCCATGTCGGTGAAGCTCAAGGAAGGCGAAACCGTTGCCTTTGGCTGGATCATCTGGCCTGACAAGGCCACCCGCAATGCCGGAATGGACAGGATGATGCAGGACCCGCGCATGAAGCCGGACGTCAATCCGATGCCCTTCGATGGCCAGCGCATGGTCTACGGCGGGTTCGAAGTACTCCTCCAGGCCTGACGTCGCACGTGGGATCACTCCGGCGTCGGGGTGATCCTGCAACTCTTGCGCTCGCGGATTTCGTCGTCCGTCGGCCGCTCACGGATGAACTCGAAGCGCGGCTCGCCTTCGCTGTAATGCACCAGCCAGCCCCATTCCAGCTTGAGTTCATCCTGGCCGGGCTCGGGCGGCCTGGCCCACCATGGTTCCTTGCTGATGATCTGTCGCATGGCCCCCTCCGGTTTTTCGGGATGGTAGGGGGCGTTCTCAATTAGTTTTCACGCCGCGCCGGGTCTGCTGTTGTGCAGGGCAAGGCGCGAGAAGCGTGGTTTGGTCATTCCAAATAAGCTTCGAGCAACGCAGCCCTGCACAACAGCAGGCCCGGCCCTTCGGGTTGTGCCTTAAAGCGGGCCAGGCTGCGTTGCAGGCCTTGGAAAGGGAACAACCATTCCCAGCGGCCTGCGCCTTGCCTGGCCCGCTTTAAGGCGACAACGCGGCGGGAAAACTAATTGAGAACGCCCCCTAGAACTATAACGCGCATGTCCCACGATGCCAGAAATGCGCTGGTCGATAAGCGGGTGTTGGGTACACTCATGCAGTCTTCCCACGAGGTGCCCTGCATGAACGACGAATCCCGCGAGCCGTTCAAGCGTCTGTTCTTTGCGCTGAACTGCGCCCCGGCGCAGCGCCGGGAGATAGCGCAGTGGCGCAGTGCGCTGCAACTGCGCAACGGACGGCCGGTGCCGGCGGAAAACTTTCACCTGACGCTGAAGTTTCTGGGGGCGGTGGGCGTGGCGCAGATCGCCGAGATCTGCACGGCTGCGGCGTCGATCCGCACACCGGGCGAGCGCTTGACGGTGGTGCTGGACCGGCTGGACGTGTGGCGCAGGGCAGGAGCGCTGGTGCTCGCGCCGCAGCAGGCGCCCCCGGCATTGCTGCGCCTGGTGTATGCCCTGGAACAGGCGATGTTGCCGTTTGGGCTGGAGCAAGCGCCAAGGGAATACCGTCCGCATCTGACCCTGGCGCGGGACTATCGGGCGCCGGTGCCGGAGTCCGCAACGGCGCCGGAGTTCTTCCTGCGTGCCGACCGGTTCACCTTGTTCGAATCCCACAAGGGACGCTATCGGGCGCTGGCCGAATGGCCGCTGCTTGTTGTTGACCGCTCATAAAAAAAGGCGCCCGAGGGCGCCAACATTCACCTGAACCGAGGGAGCCAGGTGAGGCCGTTCTACTTGCAGGAGAGGCAGCGGTGGTAAGGCGCTGCGTGAACGGAAATTGGTAAAGCTGAAATGTGTGCTGGATGTTCTGGCCTCATCGCGAGCAGGCTCGCTCCCACAGGGGGGAGCGTCGTTCACATATCACCGGTTCAACACGGACCAATGTGGGAGCGAGCCTGCTCGCGAAGGCATTTTCGAGTGAATTACTGCCCGAGTTTCACCTTGGTCCAGCCCCGGGTCATGACCCGCTGGACGGCAATCGGCTGGTCCGGCACGGCGTAGAGCGTGGCCATCACCGCTTCTGGCGGGTAGGAACCCGGATCGTTGCGGATCGCTTCATCGACCAGCGGCGTGGCCGCCGCGTTCGCGTTGCTGTAGCCGATGTTGTTGGTGATGTCGGCAATCACCTCGGGGCGCATCAGGAAGTTCATGAACAGGTACGCGTTCTCGACGTTGGCGGCATCGCGGGGGATGGCGAGCATGTCGTAGAAACTGGCGGCGCCTTCTTTCGGGATGCTGTAGTCGATCTTCACCTTGTCCCCGGCTTCCTGGGCGCGGGCCTTGGCCTGCAGCACGTCGCCGGAGTAACCGACGGCCACGCAGATGTTGCCGTTGGCCAGGTCCGAGATGTATTTCGAGGAATGGAAGTACGCCACGTTCGGGCGAATCTTCATGAACAGCGCCTGGGCTTGGGCGATGTGCTGTTTGTCCTGATCGTTCACCGGGTAGCCCAGGTAGTGCAGGGCGGTCGGGATCATTTCAGTCGGTGAATCGAGGAAACTGATGCCGCAGGCTTTGAGCTTCTCGGCGTTTTCCGGTTTGAACAACAGGTCCCAGGAGTTGGTCGGGGCGTTGGCGCCGAGCACTTCCTTGACCTTCTGCGGGTTGAAGCCGATACCGATCGAGCCCCACATGTACGGAATGGCATGGGCGTTGTCGGGATCGCTGGCGGAGGCGTTTTTCAGCAGCACCGGGTTGAGGTTTTTCCAGTTCGACAGCTTCGATTTGTCCAATTCCTGATAGACACCGGCCTTGATCTGCTTGGCCAGGAAGCTGTTGGACGGCACCACGATGTCGTAGCCGGATTTGCCCGCCAGCAGGCGTGCCTCAAGGGTTTCGTTGCTGTCGAAGACATCGTAGGTCACCTGGATGCCAGTCTCGTCCTCGAACTTCTTGACGGTGTCCGGGCCAATGTAATCCGACCAGTTGTAGACGCGCAGAACCTTGTCATTGGCCTGGGCGCCAGTGGCGATTGCGCCCAATAAGGACAGTGTCAGCAGAGTCCTGCCAAACATTTTCATCGGTACAACTCCATTTCTTTTTTATTCAAAAACACAAAACCTGTGGCGAGAGCGCTCATTTGTAGGAGCGAGCCTGCTCGCGAAAAACACAAGGACGCCGCGTTGATTCAGACAGCCCACGTCATCGTTTACGTCCATCGCGAGCAAGCTCGCTCCTACTGGGGGGGTGGCACTAGGCCGTCGCTCCCGCCATTTTCTTTTCAGGCTGCTGCCAGGATTCGCTGGCAGTCTGGTCCATGGCTTCCTGGATCGCGCGCTTGCGGGTGGCTTCGGCGCGGCGGCTGAAGTACCAGACCATGAAGGTCACGATGGATACCGCCAGCAGGATGAGGCTGGCCACGGCGTTGATCTCGGGCTTGACCCCAAGACGCACCGCCGAGAACACTTCCATCGGCAGGGTCGTGGAACCCGGGCCAGACACGAAGCTCGCCAGCACCAGGTCATCCAGCGACAGGGCAAACGACATCATGCCGCCGGCCGCCAGCGACGGCGCGATCATCGGAATGGTGATCAGGAAAAATACCTTGAACGGCTTCGCCCCCAGATCCATGGCCGCTTCTTCGATGGACAGGTCCAGCTCGCGAAGGCGGGCGGAGACTACCACCGCCACATAGGCGGCACAAAAGGTGGTGTGGGCGATCCAGATCGTGACGATGCCACGCTCCATCGGCCAGCCGATCAACTGCGCCATGGCCACGAACAGCAGCAACAGTGACAGACCGGTGATCACCTCAGGCATCACCAGCGGTGCGGTGACCAGGCCACCGAACAGCGTGCGGCCCTTGAAACGCGTAACGCGGGTCAGGACGAACGCTGCCAGGGTGCCCAGTGCGACTGCCGCGATGGCGGTGTAGCAGGCGATTTCCAGCGAGCGCACCACCGAACCCATCAATTGCGAGTTGTCCAGCAGACCGGCGTACCACTTGATCGACCAGCCACCCCACACCGTCACCAGCTTGGATGCGTTGAACGAGTAGATCACCAGAATCAGCATCGGCAGGTAGATAAACGACAAGCCGAAAATCAGCATGAACTTTGAAAATCCGAAGCGTTTCATCCCCGTGCCTCCATCTCTTTGGCCTGGCTGCGGTTGAACAGCAGAATCGGCACAATCAGGATCAACAGCATCACCACCGCCAGGGCAGACGCCACCGGCCAGTCGCGGTTGTTGAAGAACTCTTGCCACAACACACGGCCGATCATCAGGGTTTCCGGGCCGCCCAGCAGTTCCGGAATCACGAACTCACCGACCACCGGAATGAACACCAGCATGCAGCCTGCGATGATGCCGTTCCTGGCCAACGGCACGGTGATTTTCCAGAAGTTGTTGAAGTTGCTCGAACCCAGGTCCGACGCGGCTTCCAGCAGGCTGCCATCGTGCTTGACCAGGTTGGCGTACAGCGGCAACACCATGAACGGCAGGTAGGCGTAAACGACCCCGATGTAGACGGCGGTGTTGGTGTTGAGGATCTCGATCGGCGCCGAGGTCAGTCCGGTCCACATCAAGAATGCGTTGAGCAAACCGTTGTTGCTGAGGATGCCCATCCACGCGTAAACGCGGATCAGGATCGCGGTCCAGGTCGGCATCATGATCAACAGCAGCAGGACGTTTTGCGCTTCCTTGCTGGCCTTGGTGATCGCGTAGGCCATCGGGAAACCGATCACCAGGCACATCATCGTGCTGAGCAACGCTACTTTCAACGAGCCGAGGTACGCCGAGATGTACAGTTCGTCCTGGGTCAGCAGGCTGTAGTTACCGAGGTTCAACAGCAGCTGAAATTTTTGCTCAGCGAAGGTGTAGATCTCCGAGTACGGCGGAATGGCCAGGGCTGCTTCCGAAAAACTGATCTTCATCACCAGGAAGAACGGCAACATGAAGAACAGGAACAGCCAGATGAATGGAATCCCGATGACGAGCTTGCGCCCGCTGGGGACCAGTCTCAGAAATTGCTGATTGAAGGTTTTCATGCGCGCAGTACCACGCCGCTGTCGTCTTCCCACCACACGTAGACCTGATCGTCCCAGGTCGGACGCGCGCCACGGCGTTCGGCGTTGGCCATGAACGACTGGACGATCTTGCCCCCAGGCAGCTCGACGTAGAACACCGAGTGGCCGCCGAGGTAGGCGATGTCGTGCACCTTGCCGGCGGACCAGTTGTAGCGGTTCTCGGGCTTGACGGTGCTGACCAGCAGCTTTTCCGGGCGGATCGCGTAGGTGATCGACTTGTCCTGCACCGAAGTGCTTACGCCGTGACCGACGTAGATCTTCTGCTCAAGGTCCGGGCTGTGGATGATCGCGTGACCTTCCAGGTCCTCGACAACGGTGCCGTCGAAGGCGTTCACGTTGCCGATGAATTCGCAGACCATGCGGCTGACCGGTGCTTCATAGATGTCGACCGGGCTGCCGATCTGGGCAATCCAGCCCAGGTGCATGATCGCGATGCGCTCGGCCATGGTCATGGCCTCTTCCTGGTCGTGGGTCACCATCACGCAGGTCACGCCGACGCGCTCGATGATCTCGACAAGCTCAAGCTGCATTTGCGAGCGCAGCTTTTTATCCAGTGCGCCCATTGGCTCGTCGAGCAGCAGCAGCTTCGGACGCTTGGCCAGGGAACGGGCCAGGGCCACGCGCTGACGCTGGCCACCGGACAGTTGGTGCGGTTTGCGCTTGGCGTACTGGGTCATGTGCACCAGGCGCAGCATCTCCTGCACCCGGGCTTCGATTTCGGCCGCTGGCAAACGGTCCTGCTTGAGGCCGAAGGCGATGTTCTGCGCCACCGTCATGTGCGGGAACAGCGCGTAGGACTGGAACATCATGTTGATCGGTCGTTCGTACGGCGGCATGTCGGTGATGTCGACGCCGTCGAGCAGAATCCGGCCTTCGGTCGGGCGCTCGAAACCGGCGAGCATGCGCAGCAGGGTCGATTTACCGGAGCCGGAACCACCGAGCAGGGCGAAGATTTCACCCTGGTGGATTTCCAGGGACACATCGTCCACAGCGGTGGTTTCGTCGAACTTCTTGGTGACGCGATCGATTTTCACCAACACCTTTTTCGGTGCCTGGTGACCCTCAAGAGCCTTCCTGTAGATGCTGGAGGCGTTTGCCATGTGAAACTCCCAACAGGTTTCAGTCGCCCGGCCAACACGGCCCGGCTTAATAGTGGATTGCAAACCCGTGAAGCCGGTCCGCGCTGATCCCTTGTAGGAGCGAGCCTGCTCGCGATGGTCGCTGACGATGACGCTGGCAGTCTGAGTGCCCGCGGTGTCCGGACATCCATCGCGAGCAGGCTCGCTCCTACAGGGAATTGCGTTTCCCGCCCTGGGTTTATTCGGCGCCGCCATCCTGGCTGCCTGGTCGTACTTGTTGTTATTGCAGTGTGTTGTTTTCGCGAGCGGGGCACGCACAAGCGCCTGCCCGCTCGCGTTGGGCAGTCAATCGTTGAATGCGGGTATCAGGTCGTCAGCTCGAGTGACGCAGTGCCGCCCGTTGCCGGCAGGCTTCGCCGAACGCCTGGAAAATACTCAAGTAAGGAGGGTTATCCAGCACCTGCCATTCCGGGTGCCATTGCACGCCGAGGGCAAACGCTTTGCTGTGTTCGACCGAGATCGCCTCGATCAGGCCATCGGGTGCGACGGCTTCGGCGCGCAGGCCGGGCGCGAGTCGGTCGATGCCCTGGCTGTGAATCGAGTTCACCTGGAACACCGCAGGCAGGTCCAGCGCTTCGAACACACCACCGGGCTGCACATTCACCCCGTGAGCGGGAGCGTATTGCACGGCCAGGTCCGGATGGTCGGCCTCGCGATGGTCGAGCAAGCCAGGCAGTTCATGGACCTTCTGATGCAGGCTGCCACCGAACGCCACGTTCATTTCCTGGAAGCCACGGCAGATGCCGAGCACCGGCACGCCCGCTGCAATCGCGGCGCGGATCAGGGGAAGGGTGGTGGCATCCCGCGCCGGATCATGATCCGTGCCGGGGGCGCTGTCGGGGCCTTGATAGTGGAAGGGTTCCACGTTCGATGGCGAGCCGGTCAGCAACAGACCGTCGAGCTGCGGCAGCAGGTCATCGATTTCGGTCAGGTCGCCTAAGGAAGGAATAACGACAGGCAGCCCCAGCGCCGCAACGCTGACAGCACGCAAGTACTTGTCACCGCTGATGTGGTAGGGGTGCAGGCCAATCTGTTTGACGCACGCAGTAACGCCGATCAATGGCTTGAGTGCCATTTTTATCACCTCGAAGTTTCACACTTGAACGAGCTTTTCTGGAGCTTAGCCTTGTTGATTTTAATTAACAACTCTCATGTAAAAAATTCTAAACGCCGCGCGTCCGATCTTCAGGCTTTACGCGTGTTTGAGGGCGTATATGGCACTCTCGTCCGTCTGAGAGGCCCTAAAATAAACGTTGAAAGGCCAGGTGTTCGCTATTGACTTCACTTTGCCGTTCGGGTTGACTGGGCTCGTGAAAGGGTAGTGAACATAATAATTAACAGCTAAAAATAGGTGCATCATGTCGGTCCCTCTGCGTGCCGTTCAACTCAACGAAGCAAACGCATTCCTTAAGAAATATCCTGAGGTTTTGTACGTCGACCTTCTGATTGCGGATATGAACGGTGTGGTGCGCGGCAAGCGCATCGAGCGCACCAGTCTTCATAAGGTTTACGAAAAAGGCATCAACCTGCCGGCGTCACTGTTTGCGCTGGACATCAACGGTTCTACGGTGGAAAGCACCGGCCTGGGTCTGGACATCGGCGATTCAGACCGAATCTGTTTCCCGATCCCCGGCACTCTCAGTATCGAGCCTTGGCAGAAGCGCCCGACCGCGCAACTGCTGATGACCATGCACGAGCTCGAAGGCGAGCCATTCTTCGCCGACCCGCGTGAAGTGCTGGCTAATATCGTGCGCAAGTTCGACGACATGGGCCTGACCATCTGCGCCGCGTTCGAACTGGAGTTCTACCTGATCGACCAGGACAACGTGAACGGTCGTCCGCAATCGCCACGTTCGCCGGTGTCCGGCAAGCGTCCGATGTCGACCCAGGTGTACCTGATCGACGACCTCGACGAATACGTCGACTGCCTGCAAGACATCCTCGAAGGCGCAAAAGAGCAGGGCATCCCGGCTGACGCCATCGTCAAGGAAAGCGCCCCGGCGCAATTCGAAGTCAACCTGCATCACGTGGCTGACCCGATCAAGGCGTGCGACTACGCCGTCCTGCTCAAGCGTCTGGTGAAGAACATCGCCTACGACCACGAGATGGACACCACCTTCATGGCCAAGCCGTATCCTGGCCAGGCGGGCAACGGTCTGCACGTGCACATTTCGATTCTCGACAAAGAAGGCAACAACATCTTTGCCAGCGAGGATCCCGAGCAGAACGCCGCGCTGCGACACGCGATCGGCGGTGTGCTCGAGACCCTGCCGGCGCAGATGGCGTTCCTCTGCCCGAACGTCAACTCCTACCGTCGTTTCGGCGCGCAGTTCTACGTGCCGAACTCGCCGAGCTGGGGCATCGACAACCGCACCGTGGCGGTGCGTGTGCCGACCGGCTCGCCAGATTCGGTGCGCATCGAACACCGCGTGGCGGGCGCCGATGCCAACCCGTACCTGCTGATGGCTTCGGTATTGGCGGGCGTACATCACGGCCTGACCAACCAGATCGAACCGGGCGCCCCGGTGGAAGGCAACAGCTACGAGCAAAACGAGCAGAGCCTGCCGAACAACCTGCGCGACGCCCTGCGCGAGCTGGACGACAGCGAAGTCATGGCCAGGTACATCGACCCGCTGTACATCGACGTGTTCGTGGCGTGCAAGGAAAGCGAGCTGGCCGAGTTCGAGAACTCCATCTCGGACCTTGAGTACAACTGGTACTTGCACACGGTCTAAAGAACCACTCAAATCCCTGTAGGAGTGAGCCTGCTCGCGATAGCGTCATCACATTCAATAGTGATGTTGATTGATCCACCGCTATCGCGAGCAGGCTCACTCCTACAGGGGTCGGATTACCAAGTTTTGATGGATGGGCGTTCGCTCGTCCGTCATCCAATCCCCTGCGTCGAGTCACAACCATGACAAACACTCGCAGCGATTGGGAGCAGCGCTTCCAGTCCCTAACCATCGAAGGTCGCGCATTCATTGACGGCCAATACTGCGCAGCCGCCAGCGGTGCGACGTTCGAATGCATCAGCCCCGTGGACGGTCGTTTCCTGGCGAATGTCGCCAGCACCGACGAAGCCGACGCCAATGCAGCGGTCGCCGTGGCGCGCCGTACCTTCGAATCCGGCGTGTGGGCCAACCTGGCCCCGGCCGAGCGCAAGCGCATCCTGATCCGTTTCGCCGACCTGATCCTGGCCAACCAGGAAGAACTGGCCCTGCTCGAAACCCTCGACATGGGCAAGCCGATCAGCGACTCCATGAGCATCGATATTCCGGCGACCGCCAACGCGATCCGCTGGACCGCCGAAGCCATCGACAAGATCTACGACGAAGTCGCCGCCACCCCCCGGGATCAGCTTGGCCTGGTGACCCGCGAAGCCGTCGGTGTGGTCGCGGCCATCGTGCCGTGGAACTTCCCGCTGATCATGGCCAGCTGGAAATTCGCCCCGGCCCTGGCGATGGGCAACTCGTTCATCCTCAAACCTTCGGAAAAATCCCCGCTGACCGCGATACGCATCGCGCAGTTGGCACTGGATGCCGGCATCCCGAAAGGTGTGTTCAACGTCCTGCCGGGCTACGGCCACACCGTCGGCAAGGCGCTGGCATTGCACATGGACGTCGACGTGCTGGCCTTCACCGGTTCCACGGCGATTGCCAAGCAGCTGATGATCTACGCCGGGCAGAGCAACATGAAACGCGTTTGGGCTGAAGCCGGGGGCAAGAGCCCGAACGTAGTATTCGCCGACGCGCCGGACTTGCGCGCGGCAGCACAGGCAGCGGCCAGTGGCATCGCCTTCAATCAGGGCGAAGTCTGTACCGCCGGTTCTCGCTTGCTGGTGGAGCGTTCGATCCGCGAGCAGTTCATTGCGCTGTTGGTGGAAGCCCTGCAAGCCTGGAAACCAGGCCACGCCCTCGATCCTGCAACCACCGTCGGTGCGGTCGTCGACCAGCGTCAACTGGACAACGTACTGCGCTATATCGGCATCGGCAAAGAGCAGGGCGCCCAACTGATCGCCGGCGGCAGCCGCACCCTCGAAGACACCGGTGGCCAGTACGTGGAACCGACGATTTTCGACGGCGTGACCAACGCCATGACCATCGCTCGGGAAGAAATCTTCGGCCCGGTGCTGTCGGTCATCACCTTCGACACCGCTGAAGAAGCTTTGGCGATTGCCAACGACAGCATCTTCGGCCTGGCCGCCGGCGTATGGACCAGCAACCTGAGCAAGGCCCACACCTTCGCCCGTGGCCTGCGTGCCGGCAGCGTCTGGGTCAACCAGTACGACGGCGGCGACATGACCGCGCCGTTCGGCGGGTTCAAGCAGTCGGGTAATGGTCGGGACAAATCGCTGCACGCGTTCGACAAGTACACCGAACTCAAGGCGACCTGGATCAAGCTCTGATAACAATAAAGCGACGGTCGCCGGCTCTGTCGGCGGCCATCGGAGAAACGTATGAAACAGAACTCTTCAACACAACAGCATGTAAACAGCTACTACGCCGCCACCCGCAACTTCACCGGCGATTTCCCGGTGCTGGAAGGCGCGGTGGACTGCGACGTCTGCGTGATCGGCGCCGGCTACACCGGCCTGTCCTCGGCCCTGTTCCTCGCCGAAGCGGGCTACAGCGTGACCGTGCTCGAAGCGGCCAAAGTCGGCTTCGGCGCCAGCGGTCGCAACGGCGGCCAACTGGTCAACTCCTACAGCCGCGACGTCGATGTCATCGAAGAGCGCTACGGCGACAAGACTGCCGAAGTCCTCGGCAGCATGATCTTCGAAGGCGCCGACATCATCCGTCAGCGCATACAGCACTACGACATCCAGTGCGACTACCGTCCCGGCGGTATCTTCGCGGCGATGAACAAGAAGCAACTCAAGGGTCTGGCCGAACAGAAGAAGAGCTGGGAACGCTACGGCAACAAGAACCTGAAAATGCTCGACGCGGCCGACATCAAGCGCGAAGTCGGTTCCGATGCCTACGTCGGCGGCCTGCTGGACATGCAGGGCGGCCACATTCACCCGCTGAACCTGGCACTCGGCGAGGCTTCGGCCATCATTGGCCTGGGCGGCAAGATCTACGAGCAATCGGCGGCGGTGGACATCACCTACGGCGAGCCCATCACCGTGCGCACCGCCAAAGGTGTGGTCAAGGCCAAGTACCTGTTGATCGCCGGTAACGCCTACCTGCCGCAGGGCCTGGACAACCGCGTGACCAGCAAGAGCATGCCGTGCGGTTCGCAGATCGTCGTCACCGAGCCGTTGTCGGAGCAGCAGGCCCGCAGCCTGATCAAGAACAACTACTGCGTCGAAGACTGCAACTACCTGCTCGACTACTACCGCCTGACCGCCGACAACCGCCTGCTGTACGGCGGTGGCGTGGTCTACGGTGCACGCGAGCCGGACGACATCGAACAACTGATCCGCCCGAAGATCCTCAAGACCTTCCCGCAATTGAAGGACGTGAAGATCGACTACCGCTGGACCGGCAACTTCCTGCTGACCATGTCGCGCATGCCGCAATTCGGCCGTATCGAGAAGAACGCCTACTACATGCAGGGCTACAGTGGCCACGGCGTCACTTGCTCGCACCTGGCCGGCAAGCTGATCTCGGAAATGATCCGTGGCGACGCCGAGCGCTTCGACGCGTTTGCATCCTTGCCGCACATGCCGATGATCGGCGGGCGCACCTTCTCGGCGCCATTGACCGCCCTCGGCGCCGTGTACTACTCGTTGCGTGACCGTTTCGGCATCTAAGCTTTACCTCGCCGGCGGCATCTCCCCAAAGGGTGCCGCCGGCTTTTTACATCAGCAACACCGCTGTCTCCTGTGGGAGCCAGCCTGCTGGCGATGAGGTCATATCAGTCAATATGGATGCTGCCTGACACACCGCCATCGCGAGCAGGCTCGCTCCCACAGGTTCTTTTCCGGCACCGTTTATCGAACCTGCTGAGCATTACGAACAAACGTGATTTAATAGCCGCCTTTCACGTTTCCGGGACCGGAAAACGGCGTGATCCGCGCCTGCACTCCACCCATCCATTATCCCTGTAGGAGCGAGCTTGCTCCGGGCGGCGATCCGACGAAAGCGTTGATTCAGTCGACATCAATGTTGAAGGGCGGATCGCAATCGCGAGCAAGCTCGCTCCTACGGGTTGGCACATAAGGCTGTCATGGACACGGGCTCACGACTCAAATTAGTACGCGAAAGCTACAAAATGTCCCAGCGCGAGCTGGCCCGGCGTAGCGGCGTCACCAATGCAACCATCTCCCTGATCGAACAGAATCGGGTCAGTCCTTCCGTCAGCTCCCTGAAGAAATTGCTGGAGGGCATCCCCATGTCCCTGGCCGACTTCTTCACCTTCGATCAGCCACCGCGCGAACACCAGTACGTCTTCCGTGCCAACGAACAGCCCGACCTCGGCCGCCACGGCCTGCGCCTGCTGCTGATCGGTGCATCCGTGCCAAGCCGGCAGATGCGCTTGCTGCGCGAGCAATACGCACCGGGCGCCAGCTCCGGCGAAGAGCCGATCGTGCATTCCGAAGGCGAGGAGTGTGGGTTGGTGACACGGGGTACCGTGGAATTGACCGTGGATGGCCAGGTGAGTGTACTCAACGCCGGGGATGGCTATTATTTCCCGACGACCTTGCCGCACCGGTTTCGCAATATCGGGGCGGATGAGGCGGAAATCATCAGCGCCAACACGCCGGCGAACTTCTGATAAGCGCTTTGCAGGCAGGGTTCATCAGGAACCCGTCGTCAAAACCCGCAGCTGATGCGGGTTTTTTTATCATTCGAATCGGTCATTCCTGCTGCTCAAGACAAAACACTGCACCCTTTGCGGGTTATCTCTATCTGTTGGTAGTCGGCGCGGTTTTCTTTCTGCAGGGTGGCCAACAGAGCCAAAGTGGCTTGTGGATCATTGAGCGGTAATGTCTTGAGTACCTCGACATCGACATCCCACCACTTGCTGTTGATCAGCGCTTCGATCAACTCGGGTGTGTGCCGATACTTGACGACTTTTGCCGGGGTGCCGGCAACAATGGCGTACGGTGGCACGTCATGGGCAACCAGGGCGCGGGTTGCGATGACAGCGCCGGTGCCAATGGTCACGCCTTCCAGGATCATCGCGCTATGGCCGATCCAGACGTCATGCCCAATCGTGATGTCCGCAACCTCCGGGTCGTAAACCAGCGCCGTATCGGTATATTGAAAGGGATGTGAACTGAGCCAGTCCAGCGGATGTGAGCTCTTTTGCTGGCCGATAAAACAGCTGCTGCTGATGGAGCAAAACCTGCCAATGGAGGAGACCGCCGAAAGGAAGCAGTCACTGCGGATATAGGTATGCGCACCGATTTCCAGCTTTTTCGACTCTATGACCATATGCCCAAGCGTCACGCCTTCTTCTATGGTCAGTGCCGTTCTTTTGTGCAGTGACAATACACCGCCTGCCACTTTGCATTTGTGTTTGCGAATCCATCTTTTCCAGTAACTGTTTCGCAAATAACTGATTATTTTTTTCATGAAGAACTGTCTTGGATATCCGTTACAGGGCTTGGCCTGGCCCCATGAGCCAACAGCCGAGTCTAAATGAATCGGCGGGGGAGATGAATTTTTTAGACGTTTTTCAAAAAAGCGCTTTTGTGCGTCTCAGTCGCTGATCAGTCCAGGGCCTGCACCGAATGCAGGGCGTGGGCAATGAGCTTCGGTCTCGCCAGAGATTTACTGGTGGCTGATGTAGCCATTTAAACCCAGCGGATCTACGTAATTGACTGCGTAGGCGATGCCTCTGTATTCGTCGATTGAAACCGCAAAAAGTATGAAGGAAATGTCTGTTGCTTTGTTGATGTAATTTTAGTTTTGATATAGAGAAATGATATAAAAAACTGTTATTTATGACAGGTGTTGATGGGCTGATATTTGATTATTCTCAGTGAGCTCGTAAAGCTTCGGTGTTTTAATTAATTATAGGTGTCGATCATGAAAACAGTAATAACAGAAAATATTATTTCCGATGGGTTCCCTATGGAAAGTGACTGGCAGGCAAAATTTAAAATTGTACTGACGGATAGTGAATTTCAAAATATTGTCAGTGAGGTTCAGTTCGGTGGCAGATTTACTGCAGAGGGGCAGCGTTATTTTTATGGGTATGACCGCGAAATGCAACCTAACGATTGGGTGCTTCGAGTAAACTTTTCGCATTTTGACTTCGAATTAAATGTTGACTACAAGGTCGGCTCAGGAGGGTTTTCCGCTCTGTTGATTCAAGGTGGAAACGATATGGTAAGTGGAGGGTTCATAGTAGGTGGTACAGTACGGTTTATTGAAATGAACCCTGTTGAAGGGAAAATACATGGTCAATTTACTAACGTATGGACTGAAGGTGGGCGACCTGATGGATCAGACATGGATCCTGCATATGCAAGAGTTATTAGTTTTGCAAGTAATGGCAAAAGGGTTTAAAAACTGAATACTTGTAAACAATATTAGTGACGGTGTTGATGTCGTTTTCGGCGTAGTCGGGGAGGCTGGTGCAGGCCATACGGCCCCTGTGGCGAGGGAGCTTGTCGGATCGCCGCACCGTCCCGCTCGGCGGCTCTGCCGCCGCAAAGCGGGACGGTGCGGTGTGTCTGAGGAAATGAGTTGCAAGGGATGAGGGCCGCTTCGTGGCCAAGCGGGAGCAAGCTCCCTCGCCACAAAGGAACAAGTCCTACACATTTTTCAGACGTCAAGATTGAACGTTCGTCGGATGGCGGGTTGCTATCACCGCAATTGCCTGCCGATATCAACACGGCTGCTACGCTTGGTCGTTGCAGTGTCCGAGCCTTATTCCCGCTCACGCTGCAAGGGTTATCACGGAGCGCGACATCCATTCCTGTCGGCAACCTGCACGGAGGCAGGCGATGGTGATCAAAAGCATGGCCGATCCAGCTGCGGCGGGGGTTCCCGAGCCGCCCGATCGGGAAGAAATCGAGCGAGTGCTGGCGCTGTTGCTGGTCAGCCCGTTGTTTGCCAAGTCCAGGCGCATGGGCAGTCTGTTGCGCTTTCTGGTCGAGCACGACCTTCAGGCTTGCAAAACGCCGCTGACCGAACACGCCATTGGCATCGCGGTGTTTCGTCGTGACCCGGCCGTTTATTGCACGGGCGACGATCCGGTGGTGCGAGTGCAGGTGGGGCGCTTGCGACGCAAACTCGCAGCGCATTACGCCGGCAACGGCCAGCAAGACCCGGTGCGTTTGTGCATTCCACCCGGGTGCTATCGCTTGTCCTATCAGCGGCTGCGGCCCAAGGGCGTCGGCACTCGCCATCCTGTGGTCCAGATCCAGCCGTTTACCTGCCTCACCCGCGATGGCGATGACTTTACCCGGGGCTTGTGCGAGGAGTTGAGCTGCCGGCTGTTCGAGTCGTTCGAGCAGGCGCAGACCGGGACCAATCATGTGTTGATGCGGGTGGCACGCAACGTCGAGCCGGTACTGAACTTCAAGCGTGGTGGGCGTTACAGCTATTGCCTGGAGGGCAGCGTGCGGGTCGAGCCTTCGCGGGTGCGAGCGTCATTGCGCCTGGTGGATGTGGCGCAGGGGCGGATTCGCTGGTCGGCGCAGTTCGATCGTGATCGACCCTATGGCATCGCCACCCAGGAGGACCTCGCGCAGTCGATCTGTCGCTCGCTGACGGGCTACTTCGCCACGGCGGGCAAAGAGGAGTGAAGGGGCAACCGCAAGGTTGCCCCGGCATGACGGTTACACGGTTTTCCACTGACCGCCTTCGTAAAGGCGAGCTGCGGTGTTATCGAACGTCAGGTCGATTTCGATCGCCTTGGAGCGTGAGGTACTGAACATGGTGCTGGTCTGTACGTTCTGTTCGAACCACACGAGGATGGTTTCCACCGGCGTCAGTACGGTATTGCCGGTGACGACCTGGTTTACGGCCACGTAGATTGGCGTACTGACCTGATTGCCATCGATGCCGGTGGACAACTGGTTGACCCCCGGATGAATCGGCGCGTAGTTGTTCACGAAAGTCAGGGACATGTCCGGGCCACCGGTAACCGCCGAACTCAACAGACCGTGCTCATCGAGTGTCGATGTTTGCCCCAGGCCAATGTTGACGATGTTGGTCGAGACTTTGACTTGCACGTTTTCCTTGAACACGTTGGAGGCGAACAGTTGATACTGCGGCGTCCAGCTGAACTCGTTGTTACTCAGGTAAGCGTCATAGGACTGCCAGACCACGTTGTAGTCGGCGTTACCCACCTTCTTGGCAAAGCACAGCTTGTAGCCGGACTTCTTCAGCAGCGACAGGTCGCCGGCGGCGATTTCGATGGTGACGGTTTTTTGCGAAGCCGCCAGGGCCGACCTCAGTACCCGGCCGTAATCCGACGCCTTGAGTTGCGTTGCACCCATGATCGACTTGACGGCTTCTTGCACATCATTGTGAAGCTGCTGGCTCTGTTGGCTGACAGCGATTGATTTGCTCATGGTTTCCCTCTTCCTTGGTGGTGTGTTGGGCAAACAATGGGCTGCCGGCGCTTGGCGCTGCAGTCCATTGACGGCTTCACTCTAGGGGCGAGGGGCAGGGCGGCTAAGTGTCTTGGTGTTACAAGCGGGTATCGGGGTTGTATCAGGGGCTGAGTCAGCGGGGCAGATTTCGGCAAACACCTGCGAGGCTTCGAACGGATCAGCGTAGACGGTTTGACGGTGGGTGACTCGATGGAACCATCTTCGTCTATAACGTCTAAATTTCAGGGAATATTCCCCACCACGAAGGAATGAATCATGTTCAGGACTCGATCATTGATTGCGGCGGTTACTTGTTTGACGCTGGTCTGTGGCTCGGTGACGGCGCTGGCTGATCCCGGTAATGGCCAGGGTAGCGGGAAGGTCACCCATGGCAACCAAGGCAACAAGGGTCAGGGAAGCCAGGGCCAGGGCAACCAGGGCGGCCATGGCAACAAGAGCAAGAGTTCCGGCGGCGGTGGGGACTGGAGCAACGGCCCGAGCATCAACCGTGGCAGCGTGCTCGAGATCATTGGCGTGAACACAGGCTACTGGAGCCCAGGACCCGATTTGCCACCGGGTATTCAAAAGAACCTTGCCCGGGGCAAACCGCTTCCACCCGGCATCGCCAAAAAACTCGATGGCCGACTGGTCGGCAGGCTGCCCCACTATGACGGCTACGAATGGCAGCAGGTCGGCACGGACCTGATCCTGGTTGCGCTGGCCACCGGGCTTGTCTATGAAATTCTTGACGGTGCGTTTGATTGACAGGGCAATGGCGGCCTTCGTGGCCTCAGTGCCGCTCTGGCCGAGGGCTACAGCGAGTTGAGGGATTTGCAGCCGTTTGTCGTGGTTCTTGAACTGTTGGGGAGATATCGCGTCATACATCACGCGATATCAACCTCCTATGGAAGCAATCATGCTTTTTAAAAACAAGAGTCTCGTTGCTGTAATGTCATGCGCCATGATGCTTGCAGCCGCCCCGTTACTCCCTGATGGCCTGTCGATCATGGGGTCGGCATACGCGAAGGACGGCGGCGGCGGTGGTGGCGGCGGAAACGGCGGCGGTGGCGGCGGTGGAAACGGCGGAGGCAATGGTGGCGGAAACGGTGGAGGCCACGGCGGCGGTATGGGCGGCGGACACGCCGGCACCGGCCACTCTGGCAGTAACGGCCGCGCTAACGGGCTGGACAGCGACCATGCCGGCAAATCCGTGCGCGACCGTGGCCTGAGCGGGAACCACTACGGTAATGAACGCAACGATGACAACGGTCATGGCGCCACGACCTCAGGCCTCGCCCACTCCGATACCCGTGGTGTTGCCAAGGCCACGGCTATTTCGGCCTCGACGCCGGGTGAGCACAACACCAAAGGCTTGAGTAAGGCCGGTCTGTCGACTTCGAAAAAAACCCACTGAGTTCGCAGCCGTAGAGATCAGTTTCAGAGAAGCAAAAAACTCGCTGAGAGGCGTAATGCTGTTCACTTAAGCGGAGCAGCCTTACGGTCTACTGGAATTCGGGTCTTTGAAATGTTCACCGTCCTTGGCCTTGACGGCCTTGGGCGGTGATCCAGAAACAACCCACCAACACGTTTACTCAACTCCGCCAACTGTCTGCCTGTCACCGATGCGGGCCAAAAGATGATCAGTCATCCGTTTTTGGACGCAATTGTTCAAACGTCTGGCAACCTCATGAGCGGGCTCACTACGTGCTGGTCGCCCAGCATTGATCGACTGCCGAAAAGCTTTTCCTGCCCCCACTCAACTTCAAGACAAATGCCCTCATTTACTTAAAACAACAACTGGCGGGGCGCTCTGTGCCTATGACAATGTCGCGACGACATAGGGTTGGGTCCGAGAACACAACTCAAGCGTGGGTAGGGTGTAATACAGTTCAACCCTGGAGTCCAAATAAACAATCCCTGTAAACTTCATAACGTTCCAGGTTATTCCATTCAGGACGTTAGTCTCGTCCAAAGTAAAAGACCTGAAAAAATCTCCTGTATTTTCAATATATAAATTAGCGATAAGTTCATCCCCCGGCTTCAGGTAGTCAGAGCCCGGGATGACAACGGTACAGCCGTTACTCATAAACCCTTGATCAACCTTCATTGCGAAGGCCTGCTTGATATATGCATAAGGCAACAAGGGTTCACACCGGTACACAATACTCTTGTTGTTGGTCGCCACGATCGATCTCCTTTCAATGTTAGACGGCATCAGTTGCAGGTCAGTTCGTACCCGTACAACACGATGCTAATGACGGACGCGCCGTGTATCTACTGTCAGAAATTACAGGTAGGCGTGATTACCGATGAGCGGTCTGCGCAGGTCGGATCACCCATCATTGCGACAGGCATTTGATCGGCGACCACCGCGTATTTCGTTCCCGACCAGCACATCCCCAATAACCTGCCTCCCAGGTTGACCGCACAACAGGCATTACACGGACAGAAAACGAGCCACCTGGACACATCGCGCAGTGATTTGCGTGTGCAGGCGATTTGTCATGTTCAGCGCCATTTCAATCTAGATATTAGTCAGCCCAACGCGATTTCAATGAGGCTGCACTGTGTTCCAACGACTTGTGTGTTCGCTGTCTGTTTTGAGCCTGTCCATCGCTGCCGCCCAGGCGGCCGAGACTGTCCCCCTCAACACCCCACGCCTGAAGAGCATCGATAACTTGCGCGATGTCGCCGGTCTCACCACCGCGTACTCCACGGCCAATGACGGCACGATGCGTGGCGGGGTGTTTTACCGCTCCAACGCGCTGACGCCGTCGGCGGCGGATCTGGCGACCCTCAACGGCCTGGGCATCAAGGCGGTCTACGACCTGCGCACGCCCAGCGAGATCGCCGCCACGCCCGACACGATGCCCACGGGTGCGACGTACACCAACATCGACATCATCGGCGGCTCCACGTCGGGCGCGAACATCACCAACATCGCGTTCCACAGTGCCGCCGAAGCCACCGCCATGATGCAGGACACCAACCGTGATTTCGTCCGCAACCCAGGGATGCGCAGCGAGTTCAACCAGCTGTTCAATGAGCTGGCCACGGTCGATGGCGCTGCGTTGTTCCACTGCACCGCCGGCAAGGACCGCACGGGCTGGACCGCCGCTGTGCTGCAAAGCATCGCCGGGGTCGACGATGCCACCATCATGAGCAACTACCTGGCGACCAACGACTACACCGCCGCGCGCATCAAGGCGACTCTGGCGGCGTTGCCACCGAGCCTGGCGACCATCTATGGGCCGCTGATCGGTGTTGAGGCCAGTTACCTGCAAGCCGGCCTGGACGAGGTGACCGCGCAATACGGCACCATGGATAACTACCTCAAGGAAGGCCTGGGCCTGTCCCAGGAAACCATCTACGTGCTGCGCGGCAAGATGGTGTTCTACAACAGCCTGCCGGGCGCGGCGGACCTGGCCGGCAACGCCGCGGCGGGCGCGCAGTTGTTGCAGCAACTGCAGAGCAGCAACCTGTCGGGCACCTACAGCGCCTACAACTACTACCTGCAGTCGGCCATCGATGCCCGCAGCCTCGGGGGCGTGGAGTCCACCGTCGGCGGTCAGGTGCATGCCGACGCCGCCAGCTACCTGCTGCGCCAGGGTGCGATGATCGAAAAGGCTAGCGCGCCGTTCACCAGCGGCATCGACCTCAAGACCGGGCAATATCGCCTGTGGAGCACCGCGCTGGCGGGGTATCTGGGCACCGACGGTTCGTCCCAGGCTTCCAGCAGCAACGAGCATGGCCAGGGCATGATGATCGGCCTGACCCAGCGCTTTTCCGAGCAGCTCAGCGCCCATGCCGGTTTCGGCTACAGCAGCGGCAATGTCGGTGGCGCAGGTGGCGAGGCCGATACCGACCTGACCTTCTTCAGCGTCGGCGCACGCTTCGCCCCGAACGGCCTGGAGCGCGGCCTGTTTGTGGATGCCGATGCCAGCGCCGGCTACCTCGATTACGAGAGCAAGCGCGAACTCGGCAGCGGTCTGGGCACGGCCAAGGGTGACAGCCATGGCAACCTCACCGGCGCGACCCTGGCGCTCGGTTACCGTGTGCCGGTGAACGGCGTGACCCTCGAGCCGAGCCTCGGCGTGCGGATCAGCCACATCAACCTGTCGGGCTTCCAGGAAAAAGGCAGCGAACTGGCGCTGGACGTCGACGGCATCCACCAGACCCGCAAGAGCGCGGTGGCCAACCTCAACGCATCCTTTGCACCTGTCAGCCTCGGTTCCTGGCAAGTGGTGCCAGGCGTGCAAGTGGGCTACGAGCATGTGTTGGGCGACCCTGAAGTCGACAGCGAAGGGCAACTGCTGGGCCTGGACATCGAACAGCAAGCCGCCTTCGACAACCGTGACCAGTTCAGCGGTGGCGTCAACGTCATGGCCAACCTTGGCCCGTGGAGCGTAGGGGCAGAAATCGGCGCCAGCGGTGGCGGCGACAGCCACGGCTTCAATGGCGGGCTGAAGGCCAGTTATCTGTTCTGACGGAGCACCATTCACTGGAGATCCTTGTGGGAGCGAGCCTGCTCGCGATGGCGGAGTGTCAGTCAACATGGATGTTGGATGTGATGACTTATTCGCGAGCAGGCTCGCTGCCACATTGGCTCATTGCTATACCTGAACCCCCGAGGGTTCAGGTATAGCTGAACTCATTGGCCGCGTTCGCAGGCCCTTTCTCACATCTGCGGGGCTGATGCCGTAGGCACTCTGGAAATACTGGCAAAACCGCCCGACATTGCTGAAGCCGTGTTGCAGGGCCACGTCTGTCACCGAAGGCGACACCCCCTGGGACAGCGCGGCAAAGGCGCGCTCCAGGCGTACCTGCCGTTGATAGGCGACGATCGAAGTGCCCATGAAACGCTGAAAACCTTCCTGCAATGCGCGCAGGCTGACGTTGGTCAACTGCGCCAGTTCCGTGCCGCTGGCCAGGTGGTCGGGATGCGCCTGAATGTACTCGACGGCCAGCTTCACATGCCGTGGCGCTATCAGTGGGGAAGGGCGCCGCAGGGCTTCGGTGAAGTTGTGCGGCCAGGCTTCCAGCACCGCATCGACCAGCATTTCGCGAAGGCGCGAAGGCATCAGCGAACCCGTGTTGATCAGCAGGTCGAACTCAGTGCCCGTGGCCAGTTCAATCAACGCACGGATGCCCTGCAAGGCCGCCACATTCAGATCCACCACCGGCTCGAAATGCACCTTTTGCAGGATAGGTTTGCCCAACAGAGCCGACAGGCGCTCGGTGATCAGGCGGCGGCTGATCGAAATCCCGTGTTGTGCGTGGTTGTCGACAAAGCGCGTCGAGCGGACTTCGGCCTTGTCGATCGCCAGGCCTATTTGTGCGAAGCCGACCGACTCGGTGACGTGGTTGAAGATGATCTTGCCGGCGGTGGGAATGACGAAGGTGATTTCATCAAGGGGGGCGGGAAACGCCACCGTGAAGTCACCGCGATAGTGCATGCGACGAAAACTGACACCTTCGTGCCGGCCATAGACCCCGCCAATGATGATGTTTTTCGGCGGCGGTGGAGAGTCTGAATAGAGGTTGCCGAACAGGTTCGAGAACAACGCGCCAAAGTCGTCGCAGCTCATGTCGTTGGACCTGATGATGATTTGCTTGCGCGTCGTGCTTGCGTACACCTGAAGTGGCACCTTGAGCGGATGGGCAAAGCCCTGGTACAGGAAACTGGGCGATCGGAGATCGAGCGGAAGCGGTTCGGGAAAGCGTTTGGACGTTATCAGTGAGTAATGACAGGTTTGTTACTGGTTGTTGCCGCGGGCCCCGTTTCCGTTCACCCGACGCCACCGCTCGCACCGGACAACCGGTGGCGCGAGCGGTACTGGCCTGCAAGGGGCGCGGCTATTTCACCGGCTCTGTTGCCTTGATATCCCCGCAAAAGATATCGACGTTGCCATCGGTCGCAGCCGTTCGCACGACCACCGAATACTTGCCGTCAACCAGGGTTTGCAACGGCACAGGCGCGGTTCTGGTAAAAGTCCAGCCGCGTACGGGTTGGGCTTCGGTGTTGACGGTGTCGTTCATCGCGTAGGCGACTGACCCGGGTTGCTCGCAGGTGCCGTTATTGATGAACGAGTAAAGGCGCAGGGGCAGGGTAACCCCCATTGGAGCACCGCTGATGAAGAAACTGAGCCCGGTTTTCTTGTCCCAGTCGGTCAAGGTGACGGTGCCGATCTGACCGGCGTTTTGCTGGGTGGCGGCCAGGTTGACGTTTACGCCGTGGGTCGATGAAGTGGTGCAGCCGAAAAGGCTTGCCGCAACCATGAGTGCTGCCAGTGAGGTTTTGAGCTTCATTGCCAAACTCCTGAGTTGAAGAACTGCAATGGGGAGAATTAGCGGGTATAGCTCATTTATCGCTTTCATGACGTCGTCCATATAAGGCTTTTCATTTTTTAGTGGTGATGGTGGGGCATCTATCTCCTTCGCCAGCCATGTGGCGGCGTAGCCGCGCAAACCCGCTACATTTGTAACTGGTCGAGTCTGCATGGATTGCCTGCCGGCACACGCGCTTCGATGCCAATGAAGGTTTGCAAGGGGGGCGCGTGCAGTTAAAGGATTGTGCGGTCAGTTGAGCCCACTCATCATCTGCGTGGAAGATTTGCCACTGGAGTGACTGATGAACCAACAAGGCGGCCATCCGCAAGAGCGGATTACAGGCACTCCACAGCGGGGAACCTTGCGCAGCCTGTTGATCCCGGAGTGGCTCGACAACTACCGGCCAGACTGGCTGCGCAGCGATGTGGTCGCCGGGCTGACGGCAGCGGCGGTGGTCATTCCCAAGGCGCTGGCGTACGCCACCATTGCCGGCCTGCCGGTGCAAGTCGGGTTGTACACGGCGCTGGTGCCGATGGTGATCTATGCCGTGCTCGGCACGTCGCGCCCGCTTAGTGTCAGCACCACAACCACCCTGGCCATTCTCGCCGGCTCCGCGTTGGGCCAGATCAGCCCTGATGGCGATGCGGCGACCTTGCTCGCCGGCTCCGCCACGCTGGCCCTGATGGTGGGCGCGATCCTGATCGTTGCAGGGTTGCTGCGCCTGGGCTTCGTCGCCAATTTCATTTCCGAACCGGTGCTGGTGGGTTTCAAGGCCGGCATCGGCGTGGTCATCGTGCTCGACCAGTTGCCCAAGCTATTGGGCACGCACATCGACAAAGGCGGCTTCCTGCACAACCTGGTGGCCACGGTCCAGAGCGTCGGCCATGCTTCGTTGCCGACCGTGGCGGTCGGTGTGTTCATGGTCCTGCTGCTGGTGGGCATGAAGCGTTTTACGCCAAGGCTGCCCGCACCCTTGATTGCGGTGGCGCTTGGCATCATCGGCATGAGCCTGTTTGGCCTGGAGCGCTTTGGTGTGTCCGCCGTCGGTGTGGTGCCGATCGGATTGCCTGCGCCGACCCTGCCGGTCTGGTCGATGGTCGAGACCCTGTGGTCCTCGGCGATGGGTATCGCGTTGATGAGTTTCACCGAAACCATCGCGGCGGGGCGCGCTTTCGCCCGCAGTGACGAGCCCGCGCCACAACCGAACCGGGAGCTGCTGGCCACGGGCGTCGCCAACATCGGTGGCGCGTTTCTCGGGGCCATGGTAGCCGGTGGCGGGACCACCCAGACAGCGGTGAACCGCCTGGCCGGCGCCCGTTCGCAACTGGCCGCACTGGTCACCGCTGCACTGGCACTGGGCACGTGCCTGCTGCTGGCACCGCTCATTGGCCTGATGCCCAATGCCACGCTCGCCGCCGTGGTGATCGTGTATTCGGTGGGCCTGATCGAGCCGGCGGAGTTTCGCGAGATCCTGTCGGTTCGTCGTACCGAATTTGCCTGGGCCGTGGTGGCCATGATCGGCGTGATACTGCTGGGCACGCTGCAAGGGATCGTCGTGGCGATCATCGTCTCGTTGCTGGCCCTGGCCTATCAGGTCTCGGACCCGCCCGTGCATGTCCTGGGACGCAAGCCCGGCACCAACGTCTATCGCCCGCAGGCCACCGAACACGCAGACGACGAACACTTTGACGGGCTGCTGTTGCTCAGGCCTGAAGGGCGGGTGTTCTTCGCCAATGCCGAGCGCATCGCCGACAAGATCCGGCCGCTGATTGACGAGGCGAACCCAAAGGTTGTGGTCCTGGACCTGCGCAGTGTGTTCGACCTGGAATACACCGCGTTGAAAATGCTCACCGGGGCGGAACAGCAACTGCAGGAAAAAGGCATTTCATTGTGGCTGGTGGGCATGAGCCCGAGCGTATGGGAGATGGTCATCAAGGCCCCCCTGGGCCATGCGCTGGGCGAGGCGCGCATGTTCCTGAACCTGGAACTGGCGGTTGAACATTATCAGCGCAGTCGACGCTGAATGAACGCGGCCGGGGGCACTCCGGACGCTATGTGACGCATTGAAGGAGTTAACGGGCATGGCGAAGAAGAAGGCGGCAAGCAAAAGCAAACCGGTTGAAAGCGGCAAGCTCAAGAACAAGGTGTATCTCGAGGAACTGGCGCGGCTGCATGTCGAGATGGTCAAGCTGCAGGAGTGGGTGCAGCACACGGGCGCGAAGGTTTGCATTATCTTCGAGGGCCGTGATGGCGCTGGCAAGGGCGGGACCATCAAGGCGCTGACCGAGCGGGTCAGTCCGCGGCTGTTCCGGGTGGTGGCGTTGCCGGCACCGACCGAGCGGGAAAAAAGCCAGATGTATGTGCAACGCTATCTGCCGCACCTGCCGGCGGCTGGCGAAGTGGTGATCTTCGATCGCAGCTGGTACAACCGCGCCGGTGTGGAGCGGGTCATGGGCTTTTGCAGCGAAGAACAGGTGCGCAATTTTCTCACCTCGGTGCCGCGCGTCGAGCAGGCACTGGTCGAATCGGGAATCATCCTGATCAAGTACTGGCTTGAAGTAAGCCAGGAGGAACAGACCCGACGCCTCAAGGAGCGCATCACTGACGGGCGCAAGATCTGGAAGCTGTCGCCCATGGACCTCAAGTCCTATAACCGCTGGTACGACTACTCCCGTGCCCGGGACGACATGTTCGAGGCCACCGACACCGATTTTGCACCGTGGCGGGTCGCCAACTCGAATGACAAGCGCCGGGCGCGGCTGAACATCATCAGCGATGTGTTGGGCAGTATTCCTTATGAGGAAGTACCGCGGGCAAAAGTGAAACTGCCCAAGCGCCAAAGTCCCGGCAACTATCGGGATCCGAACTATCCGTTCAAGTTCATCGCGGAAAAATTCTAGACCGATGCATCGGGCAGGAGCCGGCCCACGCCAACTCCTGCTGCATGCCATCAGGCCTTGATCACGTACCCATACGCCCGGGTACGACCGCCTTCCTGCTTCAGGTACACCCCCTGCAACTCCGGCGTGAAACCGGGCAAGCGGTTGATGCCTTCTTCCAGGGCCAGGAAGTACTTGAGCACCGCGCCGCCCCAGATTTCCCCCGGTACCACGCACAAGACGCCTGGCGGATAAGGCAGCGCGCCCTCGGCGGCAATGCGCCCGTCGGCCTGCGCCAGCGCCACCAGTTCGACGTTGCCGCGGATGTACTCGATTTGCGCCTGTTGCGGGTTCATGGCCTTTTTCGGGAAGTGTTCCTTGCGGAACATGTCCTTCTGCAGTTGCTGCACGTTGTGGTGGCGATACAGGTCGTGCATTTCCTGGCAGAGCTGGCGAATGGTGTAGTTGCGGTAGCGTTCCTGATGCTGCGCGTAGATCGCCGGTAGCACCCGGCTCATCGGCGCGTCATCGCTGATGAATCGTTCGAAACGGGCGATTTGCGCCGCCAGGTGGGTCATCTTCGCCCAGTCTTCGGCCGGGGTGAGCAGGAACAGGATCGAGTTGAGGTCGCATTTTTCCGGGACGATGCCGTTCTCGCGCAGGAAGTTGGCGAGGATGCCGGCGTGTATGCCGAAGTCGGTGTAGCTGCCGTCCACCGGGTCGATGCCCGGCGTGGTGAACAGCAACTTGCACGGGTCGATGAAGTACTGCTTCTCGGCGTAGCCGGCAAAGGCGTGCCAGCGGTCCTTGGGGTGGAACTCGAAGAAGCGGATGTCGTTGGCGATTTCTTCCGTTGGATAGTCTTCCCACGCCCGCCCTTCAATAGCGTGCGGCACGAACGGGCGGACCAGGGTGCAGGCTTCGAGGATCAACTTGCGCGCTTCGATGCCGAACTTCACGCAGTCTTCCCACAGGCGCAGGCCGCTGCGGCCCGAATGAATGCGCGCGTTGACATCCAGCGAGGCGAACAACGGGTAGAACGGGCTGGTGGAGGCCTGGGCCATGAACGCGTTGTTGAGCCGGTGGTGGTTGCAATAGCGCGCCTGGCCTTTGATGTGGCGGTCCTTCTTGTGCACCTGGGAGGCCTGGGAAAAACCCGCCTGCTGCTTGTGCACCGACTGGGTGACGAAGATGCCCGGGTCGTTCTCGTTGAGATCGAGCAGCAGTGGCGAGCAGTCCTTCATCATCGGGATGAACTGCTCGTAGCCGACCCATGCCGAGTCGAACAGGATGTAGTCACACAGCTGGCCGATGCGGTCGACCACTTGCCGGGCGTTGTAGATGGTGCCGTCGTAGGTGCCCAGCTGAATGATCGCCAGGCGGAACGGCCGCGGCTGTTGCGCCTTGTCCGGGGCGACCTCGGCGATGAGTTCGCGCAGGTAGTCTTCTTCGAAACAGTGGGCGTCAATGCCGCCGATGAAGCCGTAGGGGTTGCGCGCGGTTTCCAGGTACACCGGCGTGGCACCGGCCTGCAGCAGCGCGCCCTGGTGGTTGGACTTGTGGTTGTTGCGGTCGAACAGCACCAGGTCGCCGGGGGTCAACAGGGCGTTGGTCACCACCTTGTTCGAAGCCGAGGTGCCGTTGAGCACGAAGTAGGTCTTGTCGGCGTTGAACACTTGCGCGGCGTGTTTCTGCGCCAGCAGCGCCGGGCCTTCGTGGATCAACAGGTCGCCAAGCTTGACGTCGGCGTTGCACATGTCGGCGCGAAACAGCGTCTCGCCGAAGAAGTCGAAAAACTGCCGCCCGGCCGGGTGCTTGCGAAAGAACTGACCGCCCTGGTGGCCTGGGCAGGCGAAGGTGGCGTTGGCGGATTCGGTGTAGTGTTTGAGGGCATCGAAGAACGGTGGCAGCAGGCTTGCTTCGTAGGCCTTGGCGGCGGTCTCCAGTTGGTTGCCGTGGTATTCGATGTTGCTGGGCGACAGGTCGAAGATGCCGTTCACTTGCAGCAGCACGTCGTTGAGGTGTTTGTAGACTTCTCGGGGGTGGGTGCTGGTGCCGGGGGACGCCACCAGGAAGATTGGAATATCAAAACCGGTGCGCTGAATGACGTCGAGGGATCCGGCCAACACATCATTGACCGACACCACGGCCACGGCGACGTCGGTGAAGTCGGTGTGACCGAGCGGGACCACCTCCCGAGCGTTCAGGAAACATTCAGATGCGCCTTCACTGGCGGCGATTTTCAGGGCTTTCATCGGTGGTGTCTCCTGGCGGGCACTCAATTGTCCGCAGCTTTTTTAGAGATCAACTTCCGGGAGAGCCTTCCAGTTCCCCTGCTCGGAAATCGGGTCACCACTGGTTATAGAGCATATTCCTGATCTGTCAGGCTTTTGACCGCGACCTTGCACATCTTGACGTGTGACGCCTCACGCCCTGTCGGTCAGGCGTGTACCAGCGCAATGGTGAACGAGACCACGATCATGCAGGCAAAAGCAAAATTGATATTCATGAGGTTTCCATCCGAAACATGAGTGACGGCGCCATCTTGAACAGGTCACGGGAAAATAAAAAATTCGGCGTAATGATTTGAAAGATCGAAAAAAATGATACTTGGCCGGTTCGTTTCACCCGGATCAGCGAAACCGACGAGGTGAAAACCCATCTGGCGCAACTGGCCGCGCAACGGGTACAGGGCGGTCAGATCGTGGTGTTCGATTCCGGCACCACCACCTTGCAGCCGCGTGCACACGCTGATCAGCGAACGGCATGTGGCGTCAGGCAATGTCGAGGACTACCAGGCGCTGGGGGTTGAGGTGGTGCAGGCTTGAGTAGGTCTTTGTGGGAGCGAGCTTGCTCGCGATGACGTACTTTCAGCCGACATCATTACTGAATGACACACCGCTTTCGCGAGCAGGCTCGCTCCTGCAAGGGGTGTTTGCCGGCCTTGATGTTTGAGGTCGACATCGATCCCTGTGGGAGCGAGCCTGCTTGCGAAGAGGCCAGTACAAACAACATCCATGTTGAATGTATTGGCCAGTAACCTCAGCGCAATCGCTCCAGCATCTGGTAGTACCACATGCCCGCGGCGAGCATCGGGTTGCCCAGCAGGTCGCCCATGGGTACGCGGATGTGCTGGCAGGCGGCGAAGGTGTCGAACTGCTGCATTTGTCCTGTGATCGCGCGGCCCATGATTTCACCCATGATGTGGGTGGTGGCGATGCCGTGGCCGGAGTAGCCCTGGCAATACCAGACGTTGTCCGAGAGCTTGCCCAGTTGCGGAATGCGGTTGATCACGATGCCCATCGCGCAGCTCCACTGGTAGTCGATGGCCACGCCCTTGAGCGCCGGGAAGGTTTGCTCGATGCATGGGCGCAGTTCGGCGGCGATGTCGCGTGAATCCTTGCCGCTGTAGTTGGCGCCGCCACCGAACAACAGGCGACCGTCGGCGGTGAGGCGGTAGTAGTCGAGTACGAAACGGCAGTCGTAGACCGCCAGGTCCTCGGGGTTGATCTGTCTGGCCAGATCGCCCAGCGGCGCGGTGGTGACGATGCCGCCCATGGCCGGGAAAATCTTGCCCTTGAGCTTGCCCGGTTCCAGCTTGTGGTAGACGTCGCCGGCCAGCAGTACCTGGTTGGCGTCGATCTGCCCGTGGGCGGTGCGTATACCCGGCATGTCGCCATGGATGATCTCAAGCACCTCGCTGTTCTCGAAGATTAACGCACCCAGGCTCTCGGCTGCGCGGGCCTCGCCGATGCACAGGTTCAACGGATGCAGGTGCATGTTGCGGGTGTTCTTGATCGCGCCGTGGTAGAGGTCGCTTTGCAGCAGGTCACGCACCTGACTGCGGTCGAGCAGGCTGACCTCGTCACCCATGCCACGGTGCACCGCCTCTTTGTAATCCTTGCGCAAGCCGACCATGTGCGCGGGTTTGTACGCCGCGTGCAGGTGACCCTGCTTGAGATCGCAGGCGATGCCGTATTTTTCCACGCGCTGCCGGATGATCTGGTGCCCGCGCCAGCGCAGGTTCCAGATGAAATCGTCGACTTCATCCCCGATGCTGCGGCGCATCTGTTTGCGCATGGCTTCGTCGCCCGACAGGCTGCCGGTGACCTGGCCTCCATTGCGCCCGGTGGCGCCCCAACCGATCTTGTGGCTTTCGACGATGGCGACCTTCAGGCCTTTTTCCGCCAGCTCGACGGCGCTGGCCACGCCGGTGAAACCGCCGCCGATGATCACCACGTCAACCCGGTGCCGGCCTTGCAGCGTCGGGTAATCGGTGTCCTGGTTGAGGGTGGCGGTGTAATAGGAATTGCAACGTTGAGTCATGTCGGTGTCCACGCAAATTTGGGAGAACCCAATGCCAGCCAGTCGAAGTGCACAACCTGGAGGAGCGAGCCTGCTCGCGAATGCGGAGTGTCATTCACCGTTGATGTCGAATGACACTCCGCTATCGCGAGCAGGCTCGCTCCCACAGGGATGGCATACGCTGAGCAAACGCAGGGATAGCGAAGGAGGGGGCTCGCCGATCAGGCGAGCAGGGCGCTATCCGGCGGACGTGCGGAGTGACGCAATTTGGAGCGGCGCAGGGCCATGGGCAGGTTGACAATACGCTTCATGCGCGTGTTTCCGGCTGCGGACAACGTTGGAGGCCGAAGCCTCCGGGGATGCTGGATAGTAGGGGGTCGCCCTTCAACCTGCAAGGTGAATCCCGAGGCCGATCAACCCGCAGCCGATCAACACCTCGATCACCCCGCGCTTGAACCGAAGCAAGGCAATGCCCGCCACAATCGCGATCAGCAGCGAAGGCCAGTCCAGTGCTCCTTCGAAGCCTTTGGGCCACAGCACGTGGTAACCAAAGAAACAGGCCAGATTGAGAATCACGCCGACCACGGCGGCCGTAATGGCCGTCAGCGGCGCGGTGAACTTGAGTTCGTTGTGCGTCGATTCCACCAGCGGCCCGCCGGCGAGGATGAACAGGAACGAGGGCAGGAAGGTGAACCAGGTCACCAGCGTGGCGGCCACGGCACCGGCGACAAACGCTTGATCCGGCCCGAAGACCTGAAGCACGTAGGCGCCGATGAACCCGACGAAGGCGACGACCATGATCAACGGACCCGGGGTGGTTTCACCAAGCGCCAGGCCGTCGATCATCTGCGTCGGCGTCAGCCATCCATAGTGACCGACCGCGCCCTGATAGACATACGGCAGCACCGCGTAGGCGCCGCCAAAGGTCAGCAGCGCGGCCTTGGTGAAGAACCAGGCCATCTGGGTCAGCGTGCCTTCCCAGCCGAACAGTACGGTGAGCATGGCCATGGGCAGTGTCCACAAGATCGCACCGATCACGGCCAGGCGCGCCAGTTTCCAGCCGCTGAAACGGGCGTGTCCGGGGGTTGGGGTGTCATCGTCGATCACGGCCGGACCGAAGGACTTCTTCGCCGCGCTGTGGCCACCGGTCCTGAATTTTTCCGGCGCCAGGCGTCCACCGAAAAAGCCGATGACCGCCGCGCCGAGCACGATCAGCGGAAACGGCATATTGAGCACGAAGATGGCCACGAAGGACGCGGCGGCGATGCCCCATAACCAGCCGTTTTTCAGCGCCCGCGAGCCGATCCGGTGAGCCGCCTGCACCACGATTGCCGTGACCGCGGGCTTGATCCCGTAGAACAGTCCGGCGACCACGGGCACTTCGCCAAACGCGATGTACACCCAGGACAGCGCAATCAGGATGAACAGCGACGGCAACACAAACAGCACGCCAGCGATCACGCCGCCCCAGGTCCGGTGCATCAGCCAGCCGATGTAGGTCGCCAACTGCTGAGCCTCGGGCCCGGGCAGCAACATGCAGTAGTTGAGGGCATGCAGAAAACGCCGCTCGGAGATCCAGCGCCGGCGCTCGACCAGCTCCTGGTGCATGATCGAAATCTGCCCCGCCGGCCCGCCGAAACTGATGAAGCCAAGCTTGAGCCAGAATAGAAAGGCTTCGCGCAGGCTGATGGACCGTGGCTGCGGCACATCCTGTTGGGTAACCGGGGAGGGCGTGGGGCTCAAGCGGAAATTCCTTGTGCAGAGGAGCTTTGAGCCAACGACTGTAGCTATGCCGGAGCGCGTTGCATAGCCGCCTGAGTTGAAGTGCCGGGGCTGCACCGTGGAAATGGGCGACACCGCTCCGACAGGCTCCAGCTCTGGCGGCAACTCCGTCATGCCCTGCGCAGCCAGCACATCATGCTCGATGTTGCGCACGATGGCATCGGTTGGCAGGTCGTTTTCATCGCGGCCGAAGGGCTCTTCCAGCCCAGGGGTTCAGCCATGGCGAAGGGCAAAAGGATGCAGAACAGGTTCTCACGATCATGGGTTTCAGCCGCCCGTCATGTTCATGAAGCGAACAACCTGGACATCGTCGTTCACTTCAAAGTTGTGTCGATAAGGCTTGAGTTTCATCGCCTCGATAATGGCTGTTTCCAGGCGTTCGGGCTGTCCGGGATGGCTGCGCAGGACAGCCTTGAGATCCACCGAGTGTTCATTGCCCAGGCACAGCAGCAGGCGCCCTTCCACGGTCAGCCGCACCCGATTGCAGGTGCCGCAAAAGTTGTGGCTGTGGGGCGAGATGAAGCCCAGGCGAATCTGCGGCGCTTCGGCCAGGCGCCAGTAGCGCGACGGCCCCTGGGTCGACTCGGCGGAATCAATCAAGGTGTAGCGTTCGGCGATGCGTTCGCGGACCTGGCTGCTTGCGAAAAACGATTCGGCGCGGCTGTGTTCATCGATGCTGCCCAGCGGCATTTCCTCGATGAAGGAGATGTCGAGATTGCGGTCGATGGCGAAGTTCACCAGATCATTGATCTCATGGTCGTTGCGGCCCTTCATCACCACGCAGTTGAGCTTGGTATTGCGAAATCCTGCCCGGTTGGCGGCGTCGATACCCTTGATCACTTGCGCCAGATCACCGGTGCGGGTCAGTTCGCGAAAACGTTGCGGGTCCAGGCAGTCGAGGCTGATGTTGAGGCGCTTGACCCCGGCGTCGAACAACGGCTCGGCCAGTTTTGCCAGCTGCGAACCGTTGGTGGTCATGCACAGTTCACGCAGGCCGGGCAGGGCGGCGATCTTCTCGCACAGCTGCACCACGCCCGGACGGATCAGCGGCTCGCCCCCGGTCAGGCGGATCTTGCGGGTGCCCAGCGCCACGAAGCTTTGTGCCAGTTGATAGATCTCTTCCAGGGTCAGCACCCGTTGGCGCGGCAGAAACTGCATGTCCTCGGCCATGCAATACACGCAACGGAAATCGCAGCGGTCGGTGACCGACATCCGCAGATAATCCACGCGCCGGGAGAAGCCATCGATCAAGACTCGTTCGGACATGATTTTTTCTCTAGGCACCGAAAAATCTGTAGGAGCGAGCCTGCTCGCGATGGTCGTTAACGATTACGCGCGGTTTCTGGTTGAACGCGGTGTCCTTGGGGCCATCGTCGGATCGCCGCCCGGAGCAGGCTCGCTCCTACAGTTACGAATTCCGTTATTTGCGGATTTGTTGAGCGCAGGCTAAGAGTAGCTTCGAGAGGTGTCCAATCACTATTAATAACCGATTGATCGACCAGCTCTATGATGAACTTAATTTGGCTTTAAAAATTACTTTTAGTTAATTCAAGCGACTGAAAATAAAGAAAAAACCATGATGGAGCAGATTTTTCCCTGGGTAGGCGGTGTGATTTTCTCCAAAACCGAGCGCCACCGCGCATGCCGACAATCAAACCTATCGGGATGCTTGTCATGTTGTCACCGTAAAGAAACTTGCCAAATTGCTCACTGGGCCCCAAACATCGCCGTCCAGTAGATCCCCGCATCGCTCTTCGGATCATTCGCATAGGCCGCGCCCAATTCGTTGAACTGCGGGTTCATCAGGTTGGCGCAATGACCGGGGCTGGTCAGCCAGCCTTCGACCACTTTGCGTACGCTGTCTTGCCCGGCGGCGATGTTTTCGCCGATCTGCTGGAAGTTGTAGCCGGCCAGTTCCGCGCGGTCGCCCGGGGTGCGGCCGTCGCGGTCCTTGTGGTCGAAGAAGTTGTTGTTGGCCATGGCGCGCGAGTGGGTTTCGGCGGCGGTGGCCAGCGTGGCGTTCCAGGCCAGCGGCGCGGTCGCATTGAAAGACTGGGTGCCGCATTGACGCGGCTTGGCCCGTGCTGCGTTGAGCTCGATGAGCAGCTTCTGGCCCTCGGTCTGCCAGTCGCCCAGGCGTGCGCTCAATAACGGTCGTGCCACGACGATGCGCCACTGATTGTCCTGGCGGCTGACGCCGACGTCGACGAATTGCGGGTCGAGGACGATCTGGCAAAAGCTCTCCTGGATCGCCTTCATCGCCGACGCCGCATCACGAGGCCCGGACAGGCTGATGGCCTGCACATTTTTCATGGGATAACCGGCAGTGGCCATGGCCTGCTGCAGATTACCGATGCTCGGGGCGGTCAGCACCAGGCGCGGGTCGGCCGACAGCGGTGGAAGCTCCGATGAAACCTGGCCTGCACAGCGCTGCAGTTGGCTGCGGTAGACATTGATCGATTCGATCAATTGCGTTTCGTCGGCCGCCACGACGTTGGCGGCGAATACCAGGCCCAGTGACACACCGGCCAAACGCATTGCGGATGAGATGAAACCCATGAATATCCCCTTGAGCAGATTGCGCCCATGATGCGCGAAGTTGGCCCAGCTAAGACAACGGATTTATCCAGAGTGTAGTGGGGTGGGCGAAATCATTTCACTACTAGACTCAATTGAACCACTCACCGAGTGACACCGACCATGCGCCTCGACTGGATCGCCACCTGCTTCGCACTGACGTTGCTTGCTGGCCCGGTATCCGCTACGGATCAAGCGCAAAAGCAGCAAGCGGCCGAGAACAAGGCCGAAGTGCTGGAACAGAAAGCCGCCGAGAGCAACAGCCCCGCACCGGCGCCCAAGGCCGAAGCCATTACCCCGTCCGAAGTCCAGGCCGTCGACCCGGTCGGCACCGCGCCGCTGGACGATGCAATCACCTGCCTGGCCCGGTCCATTTACTGGGAAGCCAAGGGCAAGGACGCCGCCGACATGGAGGCGGTGGCCAATGTGGTCATGAATCGCCTGGGCCACGAAGGTTTTCCGGACACGGTATGCAAAGTGGTCAAACAGGGTTCGCAGACCCAGAGTTGCCAGTTCTCCTGGTGGTGCGACGGCAAATCCGATTCGGTCCAGGAAGAGGTGCCTTACGCGATGGCCAAGGAAATCGCGCGCAAGGCCCTGAACAAGGAACTGCCGGATCGCACCAACGGTGCCCTGTATTTCCATGATCGTACGGTCAAGCCGGATTGGGCCAGGCAATACATCAAGACCGTGGATATCGGTTTGTTCCGGTTTTACAAACCCCATGGCGGATCGGCCAGATAGCCGCGGTGTTTTCGGCCGGATATTTTATTTTTCCGAGGTAGTGCCAGGCGTTATCCAAACTGAAATGTGCCTGTTTTATAAGCTTCATAACGCAACCGTGCGCGAATGAAGCCATAAACAGGGACTACACATGAAGTTGACGAGGGTCCGGATCAGTAACCTCGCGTCGATCGCGGCGCAGTCGCCGGCGCGTTTCCCATGACCGTCCTGGTCACCGGTGCGGCCGGTTTCATCGGCTTTCATACGGTCCAGCGCTTGTGCCGCGAGGGTCAGGAGGTCGTCGGTATCGACAACCTCAACGACTACTACGACGTGGAACTCAAGCACGCACGCCTCAAGGTGCTGGAGACGCTGCCGGGGTTTCGTTTCCGGAAAATGGACATCGTCGACAAAACGGCCCTGATGAGCCTGTTTCAGGAACACGCCTTTACCGAGGTGGTGCACCTGGCCGCCCAGGCTGGAGTGCGCTATTCGCTGGACAACCCGGATATCTATGGGCAATCGAACCTGGTGGGTTTCCTCAATGTGCTCGAAGCCTGTCGGCACCATCGCTCCGAGCACCTGATCTACGCCTCGAGCAGTTCGGTGTACGGCGCCAACAGCAAGCTGCCATTCAGTGTCGAGGACCCTGTCGAACATCCCGTTTCGCTGTATGCCGCCAGCAAGCGTGCCAATGAACTGCTGGCCGAAAGTTACTGCCATTTGTATGGCCTGAAAGCCAGTGGCCTGCGCTTTTTTACCGTCTACGGCCCGTGGGGGCGCCCGGACATGGCGCTGTTCAAGTTCACCGACGCCATTCTCAAAGGCCTGCCCATCGACATTTACAACCAGGGGCAGATGTCCCGCGACTTTACCTGTGTCGACGACATTGTCGAAGGCATCGCCCGACTGCGCCCAAAGCCTCCGGTGCCGGAAGGATCTGCCGCCGGGGTCAACCGGCTGTTCAACATCGGTCGCGGCATGCCGGTGGCGTTGCTGGATTTCGTCGAGTGCCTGGAATCAGCCCTGGACCTGCAAGCCCGGCGCAACTACCTGCCGATGCAGGCCGGAGATGTGGTCAAGACCTGGGCCGATGTCTCGGCGCTGGCCGAGTGGGTGGGCTTCAGCCCGCAGGTGACGCTGGAAACCGGCGTCAGAGCATTTGTGAAGTGGTATCGGCAGTTCTACCGGATTTGAAGCGTTCGCCTCTGATCTCCAAAAAATCAAAAAAGGCGAGAGAGACCCCATGAGCCAAGACATTTTTGTATCCGTACTGATTCCCGCCAGGAACGAAGCGAACAACCTCAAGCCGCTACTGGAGGAAATCCGCGTGGCGCTGGCCGATGAATCCTACGAAATCATCGTGGTCGACGACGGCAGCACCGATTCGACCCTGCAGGAACTGCGGCAGATTCGTCAAAACGGCCTGAACACCTTGCGTATCCTGCATCACGAGCGGTCGCTGGGGCAGAGCACCTCGCTGTATCACGCGGCACGGGAGGCTCGCGGGCAGTGGCTGGCGACCCTCGATGGCGACGGTCAGAACGATCCGGCGGACATTCCCGGCATGCTCGCGCTGGTGCGCGGCGAGCCAGGCAAGGTCGACGTGCAACTGGTGGCCGGGCACCGGGTCAATCGCCGCGACACCGCGAGCAAACGCTACGCCTCGCGGTTCGCCAACAACCTGCGCCGGCGCCTGCTCAAGGACGCCACCCCGGACACCGGTTGCGGCCTGAAGCTGATCGAGCGCGCGGCGTTCTTGCGGCTGCCGTACTTCGACCACATGCATCGCTATATTCCGGCGCTGATCCAGCGCCATAACGGACGCATGATCGTGCACCCGGTCAACCACCGGCCGCGCACGGCCGGGGTGTCGAAATACGGCAATCTCGACCGCGCGCTGGTCGGCATTCTTGACCTGATCGGTGTCTGGTGGCTGATCAAACGCACGCGCCTGAACACCCACGCCCAGGAGCTCGAAGGATGATTTTGACCCGTGAAACCCTGTGGTTGCTGGTCGGCTTTGCCGGGCAGGCTGCCTTTACCGGGCGGTTTGTCTTGCAGTGGTTGTACAGCGAGTACAAGAAACGCAGCGTGATCCCGACCAACTTCTGGTACCTGAGCATCGTCGGCAGCACCTTGTTGCTCGCCTACGCCATATACCGCCAGGACCCGGTGTTCATCGTTGGGCAGGCCTTTGGCTCCCTCGTCTATTTTCGCAACCTGCAATTGATTGCCAAAAGCAGAAGCGCAAAGGAATAAGCCATGCGTAGATCGTTGTCGCCCAGGGTCGAGTGCCTGGGGGTGATGCTGCTTGCCCTGTTGCTGATCGGCGCGGGAATGGGCCTGCGTCAGGCGCAGAATGTGGATGAAGAACGTTTCCTCGGTGTCGCACTGGAGATGTTGCAGAACGGCTCGTGGCTGATCCCGCATCGGGCCGCCGAGATCTACGGCGACAAACCGCCGATTTTCATGTGGGCGGTGGCGTTCTTCACCTGGCTGACCGGTAAGCCCAACATCGCCCTTTATATCCCGGGACTGTTTTCGGCGGTGACGGTCACGGCGATGGTCTATGACCTGGGCCGTCGCCTGTGGACCCAGCGTACCGGGCGCAACGCCGCGTTGTTGTACCTGGCGACGTACCAGACCTACAGCATTCTGCGCACCGGTCAGATCGACAGTTTGTTGATTCTGTTCACCTCCCTGGGCCTGTACGGTCTGGCGCGACACCTGCTACTGGGACCTGCATGGCGCTGGTTTTACGCCGGCTGCGCGGCCATGGGCATTGGCGTGATCACCAAAGGCGTGGGTTTTCTGCCGGCGTTGTTGCTGATTCCTTATGCCTATGGGATGCGCAAGGACTGGCCTGGTGTGGTGGCCATGCCCGGTGAAGCACGCAAGTGGTTGCTCGGGTTAGCAGTGATGCTCGCGGCGATTGCGATCTGGCTGTTGCCCCTGGCCTTGTCCATTCTCTTCAATGGCAGCGCAGACGAAATTGCCTATGCGCGGGAGATCCTCCTGCGTCAGACCGCAGGCCGCTATGCCGCTGCGTGGCATCACCGCGAACCGTTCTGGTATTTCTTCACCAAGGTGATTCCGCAGTACTGGCTGCCGTTGGTGCTGGTGTTGCCATGGCTGGTGCCGGCCTGGCGCCGTCAGCTACAAAAACGCGACGGCCGGGTGTTGGTCTTGCTCGGCTGGGTGGTGCTGGTGGTGCTGTTCTTCTGCATCAGCACGGGCAAGCGCAAGTTGTACATCTACCCGGCACTGCCCGGGCTGGTGCTGGTCGCCGCGCCGTTGATCCCGTGGCTGCTCAAGCGCTGGTTCAAACGGCTCCCGGGTTTGCGTCGGGTGTTCCCGGCACTGGCGGCGGCCTGGTTCGTGCTGTGGTTCGCCCGTGGTTTCATCGAACCGCTCAAGGACGGCACCAACGTTGATCAGGTGCTCATGACCCAGGCGGCGACCATGACTCAGGGCGCCGATCTGGTGCTGGTCAACTGGGAGGAGGGGCACTGGTTGTTCGCCCGGCAGCCGATCGTACATTTCGGCATGGACAATTCGACCATCGAAAAGGCCGCGCTGTACCTGCGCGAACACCCCAAGGCCTACGCTTTGGTGCCGGATGACGTACTCAGGCAGTGCTTCAAGCCCGAAGCGGCCCGTGAACTGGGGGAAAACGCCCGGGCGAACTGGTCGATCGTGGGCGCGGATGCCGACAACGGCAAATGCCTGCCGCAAGAGGCCGGTAGAGCCTATCGGTTTACCTGGAATGACCCGCACATGCCATCGGCACCAGTACAGGTAGCCAATCCCTGAGGGGACTTGTAGGAGCCGGCTTGCCGGCGATGGACTCAAATGCGCCGCGTTTATCCAGCTTACGTGCGTTATCGTTAACGACCATCGCTGGCAAGCCAGCTCCTACAAGAGACCGCGTTTGAGTCGAATATGAAGTGACTTCCAAACCAGTCTTCGTTCGTCGCCTGTCACTGACTGGCGTCCAGCACCACGCGGTAGCGCGCCTTGCCACTGCGCAAATGATCGACGGCCTCGTTGATCCGGCTCATGGGAAACATCTCGACCTGCGGCAGGATCTGATGGCGGGCGCAGAACTCCAGCATCATCGCGGTGTTGGCGGGTGAGCCGACCGGTGAGGCGGACAAGACTTTTTGCTGGGGAATCAGATTGAACACATGCACCGGTATGGCATCGGGCACGACGCCGACAAAGTGCAGGCGACCCTTGCCGCGCAGAGTGGCGAGCATGGCGGTCCAGTCGAGGTTGGCGTTGGCGGTGACCAGCAGGAAATCCAGGGTGCCGGCAATGGCATTGAGCGCATCGGTGTCGGTCGAGGCGACCACCTTGTGCGCGCCCAGGCGCCTGGCTTCGTCCTGCTTGCCCAGCGATGAGGTGAACGCCGTGACTTCGCAACCCCAGGCGTTGAGGAAACGCAGCGCCAGGTGACCGAGACCGCCGATGCCCACCACGCCGGCCCGGTCGGTGGGCTTGATGCCGAACTCCACCAGCGGGTTGAACACGGTGGAACCAGCACAGAACAACGGCCCGGCCATTGCCGGATCGAGCCCGGCCGGGATCGGCAGGGCCCAGGCCCAGTGCGAACGAATGCGGTCGGCAAAGCCGCCGTTGCTGCCGATGATGGTCGGTTGCACGGTGCGACACAGGTTATGCGAGCCTTCGATGCACGACGTGCAATGCATGCAACTGCCCTTGTACCAACCGATGCCCACCCGTTGCCCCATTTCCAGACCGCGAACCTGGTCGCCCAGGCGCACGATACGGCCGACCACCTCGTGGCCAGGGATGAACGGGTAGTGGCTGATGCCCCAATCGTTGTCGATCAGCGACTGGTCGGAGTGGCAGACGCCGCAGTATTCCACGGCGACTTCTACCTCATCGTTGCCCAGCGAACCGGGGTCGTAGCTGTAGCGTTCCAGTGGCGCGCCTGCTGCCGTGGCGGCCCAGCCGGTAAAGGTGGTGAGTTCGCTGCTGTCGCTCATGGGATACCTCCAGATCAGAAGTCAGGGGTCTTGGCCGCTTTGGTGCAGCGGCGGAGCGAGGAAAGTGTAGCGGGTTGCTGGCGTTGCATCAGGCGCGAGCCTGGAGACTGTTGATTTCGGAGTTGCCTCAGATCTGCAGATTGATCACGAAAGCCTCATTGAAATCAGGATTTTCATTGATGCCATTCTTGGCATAGCCTCGAGGGTTGCAGACCACGCGGGTGTTGCCCACCCGATAATCGAAGCTGCCATGGGTATGGCCATGCAGCCACAGTGCCGGCTGCCAGTCCTTGATCCGCGCTTTGAGGTCCGAGACAAAACTTGAGTTGATCGGCGAACCGGCAAAGGTCGGGCTGATGCTCGACCGTGTCGGGGCGAAATGCGAGACCACCACCGTGGGCGTGCTGCTGTCGCGGCTGAAGCAGTCCTCCAGCCAGGCGACCGTCTGCAGAAACACCCACTGGGAAATGGCTGGTGTGAACAGGTCCGGGAAGTCGGGGGCAATCCTGATGTGGCTGAAGTCACGGATCAGATTGGTCGCCAGATCGATGCCCAGCGCCCGATCATCCGGGCTGTCGAGCAGGCGATAGTCAGACCACAAGGTGCAGCCGAGAAAACGCACGCCGTCGTGGACGTACTCCGAGCGTTCCAGAACGTGGATCTGCGTGCCTTGCGCCAGGCTGTTCAGTTGCTCGTAGGTGGAGATCAGGTCACTACCATAAAACTCGTGATTGCCCGCCACATACAGCAGCGGAACCGGGCACGCCATGGCCCACTCGATGGCCTTGGCCGGCCGGGCGATGTCCCCGGCAAGCACGACGATGTCGGCTTCCACGGCGGGAAAGGGGATCGCGTTGACGGACAGGTGCATGTCGGACAGCAAGGCGATGCGCATGGATCAACTCCGGCGTGTCTTGAAGGGCGGGTTATCCAAATTACCCGCTGTCGACCTGGTGTCACAAGTCTGCTCGCGAAAGCGGTGTCTGGCATGCCGCCATCGCTAGCAGGCTAGCTCCCACAGGGGGGGGCGCGTTCGGCAGATTTGTGCTCGGCACTGACCCACTGTGGGAGCCAGCCTGCTGGCGATGGCGGCGGGTCAGTCAACGTAAATATTGATTGATCCCCCGTTTACTTCAAATACCACCCCCAAGGCTGGTCACTGATGTACTCAGTCACTTGCTTGACCTCAAGATAATTGTGCAACCCCCATTGCCCCAGTTCCCGGCCGATGCCGCTGTGTTTCATGCCGCCCCAGGGCGCTTCGACGAAGGTCGGTTGCGAGCAGTTGACCCAGACGATGCCGGCGCGCAATTGGTTGGCGACCCGGGCGGTGCGCTGCAGGTCCGCGCTCATCACGGCGGCGGCCAGGCCGAAGCGGCTGGCGTTGGCCATTTGCAGCGCCTGCTCTTCGGTCTTGAAGCGCTTGATGCACAGCACCGGGCCGAACACTTCTTCACGCCACAGAATGCTGCTGTGCCCCGGTTCGTCGAAGATTGCCGGCTCGATGAAATACCCTTCGGCCAGATGCGCCGGTCGCCGTCCGCCGGTGAGCAAACGGGCGCCGCTGGCCAGGCCCTGGTCGATGAAACCGAGCACCTTGTCGTACTGGCCCTGGCTGACCAGCGGCCCGAGCAGCACGCCGGGCTGCATGCCCGGGCCAATGCTGATCTTGCGGGTTTCTTCCACCAGCCGTTCGATCAGGCGCGGGGCGATGGCTTCCTGCACCAGCAGGCGTGAAGTCGCGCTGCACACCTGGCCCTGGTTCCAGAAAATCCCGAACAGAATCCACTCCACGGCGGCGTCGACATCGGCGTCCTCGAACACGATGAACGCAGACTTGCCCCCCAGTTCCAGGCTGATGTTCTTGATGTCCCGCGCCGCCGCCGACATGATTTTCGCCCCGGTGGGCACGCTGCCGGTGAAGGCCAGCTTGTCCACCCCCGGATGCTCGGTGAGCGGGCTGCCGGCATCGGCACCGAGGCCGGTGACCAGATTCAACACCCCGGCGGGCAAGCCGATACGATCGGCGGCGGCCGCCAGTTCCAGGGCGGTCAGCGGCGTCAGCTCGGACGGCTTCAACACCACTGTGGCCCCGGCGGCCAAGGCTGGCGCGACCTTCCACGCGGCCATCAGCAGCGGGTAGTTCCAGGGAATGATCTGCCCGGCCACGCCAATCGGCTCGTGGCGCAGGCGACAGCGAAAACGCTCATCCGGCAAGGCCAGCGGTTGGTCCTGTTGCTGGTCCAGATCGCGGGCCAGACCGGCGTAGTAACGGAAGCAACCAATCGCATCGCCAATGTCCCACTGCGCTTCGGGCAAGGGCTTGCCGTTGTCGCGCACTTCCAGTTCCGCCAGCACCTGCTGGCCACTTTCCAGTTCATCGGCCAGCGCCTCCAGCCACTGCCCGCGCTCGGCGCCGCTGGTCTGGCCCCAGCCATTGTCGAAGGCACGACGGGCCGCACGCACGGCATGGTCGACGTCTTCTTCAGTGCCTGCCGCCACGCGGTGGAAGGCCTGTTCGGTAGCCGGGTCGATCACATCCAGATAGCCGCCCAGGTCCGGGCTGACCCATTCGCCGTTGATGTAGAGCTGATCACGCATGGTGCGACTCCTGAACGCCGGTACGGCGGATTTGCAGATGGCGGGAAGTGAACAGCAGGGCCAGCGACACACAGATGATCACCGTGGAGATCGCGTTGATCTCCGGCGTCACGCCGCGGCGGATGGAAGAAAAGATGTAGATCGGCAGCGTCGTTTCCGAGCCCGCAACGAAGAACGCGATGATGAAATCGTCGAAGCTGAAGGTGAAGGCCAGCAGGAACCCGGCCATGATCGCCGGGCTGATCTGCGGCAGGGTCACCCGCCAGAAGGTGTCCATCGGTGGCGCGTACAGGTCCGCCGACGCTTCCAGCAAGGCCTTGTCCAGCGAATCGACGCGGCTGCGCACGATCACCATCACCAGGGCCATGGTGAACAACGAATGCGCGGCGATCACCGTAAAGAAGCCCATGTTCAGCTTCGGCACAGTCGGCAGCCAGCTCGCCAGCAGCGGGTTGATCAGGTCGAACAGGCTGATGAAGGCGATCAGCGTCGAGATGCCGATGACGATGCCCGGCACGATGATCGCGCAGTAGGTCAGGGCATCGAACAGCAGGCGTACTTTGGCGCCGCAGCGCTGCAGGCCGAACACCGCCAGGGTGCCGAACAGCGTGGCAATCACCGCTGAACTGAAAGCGATCAGCGCGCTGTTGCCCAGGGCTTCCATGATGAACGGGTTGCCGAACGCGGTGCCGAACCATTGCACCGAACAGCACTGGAACGCCAGGCCGCTGCGCCCGGCGTTGAAGCTGAACAGCACGATCAAGGCAATCGGCGCGTAGAGGAACAGGTACAGCGAGGTCGAATAGCTGCGCAGCCACATGTCACAGGCCCCCGTCGGCAGGGCGGCCGCCGTAGCGCGCCACCAGTTTCAAGTACACGCCGATAATCAGCAGCATCATGGCCACCAGCGTCATGGCCAGCGCACTGCCGAATGGCCAGTTGCGCGATTGCAGGAACAGGTCGACCAGCGCGTTGCCGACAAAGAACACCTTGCCGCCACCGAGAATGGCCGGGATCAGGAACTCGCCCATCAACAGGATGAACACCAGCATCACCCCGGTGATGATCCCCGGCGCGGACAGCGGCAGGGTGATCCGGCGAAAGCTTTCGAAAGCGCTGGCGCCCAGGTCCGCCGAGGCTTCGAGCAGGCGCTTGTCGAGTTTTTCCAGGCTGACGTAGATCGGGAACACCATCAGCGGCAGGTAGCCGTAGACGATGCCGATCAGCACCGCCCATGGCGTGTTGATCAGCCGCACATCCTCAAGCCCCAGGCTGGCCAGCAGCGCCGGAATGCCCTTGCCGCTGAGGATGAAAATCCACGCGTAGGTGCGGATCAGGAAGCTGGTCCAGAACGGCACGATCACCAGGGTCAGCAACAGCGAACGGTTCCTCGTGACCTTGACCGCCAGAAAGTACGCCAGCGGATAAGCCGCCACCAGGCACACCAGGGTGCCCAGCGGCGCCAGCATCAGCGTATTGCTGAACGCCGCGCCGCGAGAGCCGAGGTTCAGGTAGTTGGCCAGGGTGAAGCCACCGGCGTAACCGCCCACGGCGCTGCGCTCGCCGAAGCTGAAGACCAGGATGATCACCAGCGGCATCAACAACAGCAGCAGGAACCACAGGGTCGAAGGCAAGAGCATCAGCAGGGTGATGCGCCGGCCGAGGCTGCGCCGTTGGCGAACCTCGACCGGCAGGGCATGGCCCGGCTGCACCGTTTGCGGGTGGGCGGCGGCATTCATGGGTGACTCCTCATTGGCCATGGTCAGGCGATCAGGCGGACTTGAAGCGCGCCATCAGTTCGGCGCGCGCCGGGCTGGTCAGCGTCGCGGCGGCACCGAACTCCAGCGGGCTCAGGGCCTCGGCGGCCGGGTACATGATCGGATCGTCGAGCATCGCCACCGGCAGCAGCGCGTCGACACGTTTGTCGCCACTCGGGTAGCCGTGGCTCAGCACTTCCAGCTTGTTGTGCTGCGGATCGAGCAGGTAGTTGATGAAGGCGTAGGCGGCGTCCTTGTGCTCCGAGCTTTTAGGAATCGCGAAGAAATCACTCCACAACTCGCCACCTTCCTTGCCCAGTTCGAACTGCATTTGCGCGTTGTCGCGGTGCAGTTGCGAGGCATCGCCGGTCCAGGACATCGCCAGCCAGACATCGCCGCTGCGCATCGATGGCTGGATGTCGGAGCTGATCGCGAACAGGTGCGGCTTGGTCTCGATCAGCAGTTTTTCCGCGTCGGCCAGTTCTTTCGGGTCCAGGGAGTTGAAGCTGTAGCCGAAGCTTTTCAGCGCGTTGCCGATGGCGGTCAACTGGTAGTCGTGAACGATCGTGCGGCCACTGGCCGGGCCTTGGGCGGCGGCCCAGAATTCCTTCCAGCTGGCGGGGCCGTTTTTCAGCTTGCCGGCGTCGTAGAGCATGCCGGTGGTGCCCCAGTTTTTCGGCACCGCGTAGACCTTGCCGTCTACCGTGCCTTGGGCCATGAATTTCTGCTGGAAGGCCGAGGCGTCGAAGTTGGGAATGCGCGACAGGTCCAGCGGCTCGATCAACCCCAGTCCGACGTAGGTGCTGATGGTGTAGTTGGTCGGCACCAGCACGTCCCAGCCACTGCCGCCGGCCTGCAGTTTGGCGAGCATTTCTTCGTTGGAACCGAACACGCTCATCGACACCCGGGCGCCAGTGGTCTTGGCGAAAGCATCGAGGTTTTCCTGGCTGTGGTAGTTCGGCCAGGTCGCCAGCGACAGGCGATCACCCAGCTTGGTTTGCTCGGCAGCCTCGGCGGTGGAGGTCAGCAGGCCGGGCATGTGGGTGGCGACCACGGCGGCGGCGATCCCCAGGCCGGTGCGGCCAAGGAAATCGCGACGACTGATCGAGCCGTTCTGCCAGCTGCGCAGGGTTTTTATAAAAGTCTTCTGGTCCATAGCACGCTCCACATCCGGTTGATGAAACGAATCGATGATTTACAACGCCATGGCCAACCCATTGGCGTGATCCCAGCCGACGCGAACCGCTGCGCCGTGTTCGAATGCATTGGCGCCGTGATCCTGCTGGCGCGGCACCCGCACGCAGACCACGCCGAAGGCCTGGGTGCGCACGCGGTATTCGGTGCAATTGCCCAGGTAGATGCGGTCTTCGACACTGCCTTGCAGCTTCACTTCCCGGGCCATCTCGGCGTTGGCGCCGGCGATGCTGATCAGTTCCGGGCGCACCGCAATGCAACCGGCGGCATTGGCGGTCAGGCCTTTGCCGGTGGGGGTGAGGGGGCTGGTCAGCTCCAGCCCCTGCTCGGTACGCAGCACCACCGAGTTGCCGTTGAGCTGGCGCACGGTGCCGTCGAACAGGTTGGACTCGCCGATAAAGTCGGCCACGTAACGGCTGGCCGGGGCTTCGTAGAGCTGTTCCGGGGTGGCGGTCTGGATGATCGAACCGTTGTGCATCACGCTGATGCTGTCGCTCATCGACAGGGCTTCTTCCTGGTCATGGGTGACCAGCACGAAGGTGATGCCGACCTCCCGTTGCAGACGCAGCAATTCTGACTGCATCTCCTTGCGCAGCTTGCGGTCCAGCGCGGCCAGCGGCTCGTCGAGCAGCAACACTGTCGGCTTGTTGACCAAGGCGCGGGCGAGGGCGACACGCTGTTGCTGGCCGCCGGACAATTCACTCGGCTTGCGCTGGCCAAAGCCGCTCAGACGCACCATCTCCAGCGCTTCATCGGCCATGCGCAGTTGCTGCTTTTTGTCCGGGCGTGGATTGCGATAACGCAGGCCGTAGGCAATGTTCTGCGCCACGGTCAGATGCGGGAACAACGCGTAATGCTGGAACACCATGTTCACCGGCCGCTCGAAGGCCGGCACACCGGCCACGCTCTTGCCGGCCAGACGGACCTCGCCGCTGGTGGGCTGCTCGAAGCCGGCGATCATGCGCAGGGTGGTGGTCTTGCCGCAGCCCGAACCGCCGAGAAAGGAATGAAACGAGCCACGCCGCACCGCGAAATCCAGACCGCTGACGGCCTGCACCTCGCCATAGCGTTTGACCACATTGCAGAATTCGATATCGCTTGGCGGGGTGTTGTTCACGAGGCGGGCTCCCTTGCAGTGATGAATCAGTGCGTCGGGGGCCAAACTAGCAATCGGGGTTTTGCGGTGTATATATCCCTTGGGGGATAGGAGGGGGGTGGAGCAGGTGTTCAGTAGGTGTGCAGCGTAGAGATCACACGCGACAGGCTGCATTTGAGGTTCTGGTGGGCAAGTTCGACATTCTCATTCATTTCAGTAAGCGGGTATCCAGTCCAAAACGCTCCTGCGAAACAAGCTTGAATTGATCCGCCGCCAAATCACAGCTAACGAGTAGGTTCCAAGAGTGGCGGGTAACTGCGGACGGGATAAGCACGAACGGGTGTTCGGCCAGTAGCTCATCAGCGAAATGCTGTTGATTGGGCGAAAGTTCAGATGGGATTAGCCAGTTAGGGTTCGGTACATCTTCAGGTTGAACAACTTTGATGACATTCGAATCCAGCACTTCGAAACACGTCAGCACATAAGGCACCCTGTCGAGCGTATCGAAGCCTGCGTGGGTGGCGACCTCTAAAATCGCCGTAGCCGGGTCGGCCGAAGCGTAAATAACCCGGCGGCCAGGAGGATTCCATCGGCCGCCGGATTGTTGCGCACCAATGCCGCTATCCCATGAATCCTTGAAAACTGCACGATCCAGACGCCAGGCGTGCCACTTCCCATCCCAAGGCAAAGGATTCATTGATAAACCCCGTGTTCAATTCTGGTCAGGTAGTCCTCTACCACCTGGAAACCCAGCGAGTTGTCGATCAGTTCCAGCGGAATATGACCCTCCAGATACTTGCAGGGTTTCTTCAGCCAGTCCTCAGCCAACGGCTGATCGCCAAACACATTGATGGCGTGCTCAAGTACTTGCGCATATTGAAAGGCGACAGTGCTTTGTTGCTGGTTCAGCCGAACCGGTTGCGTCTCCTTTGCCAAGCGCTGCACGGTTCTGAGGGATTTCCCGGTAATGCGCTGAACAAGGTCGTGCTCCATGTATAGACCGGATATGGAAATCATGTCCCTGACGTCGCTCAGATCAAAGCCTTCCTGTGTGTATCGAATGATCAACATGCGCGTATCGCCACTACGGCCATGTAGCAGCACTTCGGTAGGCTTGCGGGCGACACGCTTTGTCTCCGTTCCTACGACTTCATTTTTGACGGCGGGCATATCGATTACCTCCATGCGACATTTGACGCGATCATAACGCCAAATGTCGCCAGCCGGGTAATTGCCTTTGTCGATCCTTGTCTCGCGCATGTAATCGTTTCACCCTAAATGCCTGAAAGAACGCCTGCATCAGGCGAGAAATCGTTATCCCTGATCAGAGCGGCCAAGTTAAACCTCATGCTTTCGGCCGCCAACCTTAAAAATACGTCAGATATTTCCTCTGCAGTCCTAGGAATTTCAACGTAGGTAGGCCATGTAAACTCAGGGCTGAGATATGTATGTTTAAGCGCTGTCAGCGTTACTTCCAGCAAGCTACAGCACCTTGCGTCGTTGCCTACAGGTACGCCAGAATCCGCCGGCTTGTGCGCCTTGGGGTTGGGTTTTATCGTTGGCCGGTCGCTGGAAAACAACAGTGATCGGGTTTGGTAGCCCGGCTATGTGAGGTGCAAAGCGTCATCATCTGCAGCGTTTTTCTACTCTGCTTTATGGTGGCCATGCACAGGGCGCTTTCGGGCGCGCCGGTCTCCTTGCATCCCGGTCTACCAACCTGCGTATGGCCACCACCCTACGTTTGGTAGCGTGAGAGTGATGGCTCCTTTTTACGATGCGAGGAGTTTCACTATGTTCAAAGTCACACCCAATCCCCCGGACACTGATCCGGCATCTCCATACGAAAGCCTCGATCTCAACCCCGGCCCCCACATCATGGCGACGCCGCGCAAGCCCAGTTCCATGTTTATCGTCAATCCCGAACTCAATATCGAAACTCTGCTGGTGCACGCCTGTGAGTCGCTGGCCTCGGCCAATGTCATGGCCAACGATCTGGTTGATAATCTGGAGGGGACGAGCCGCAATGCGCTGTTGGGGATTGCGCAGGTGATCATGCTGGGGGAGTTGGCGGTGAACCGGGCGCTGGATCAGCTTGATCCGCCCTGACCATACTCTCCAGAACACCGATAAACCTGTAGGAGTGAGCCTGCTCGCGATGGCGGTGTATCAGAAACAGGGATGTTGGCCGTACTGACGCCATCGCGAGCAGGCTCGCTCCTACAGGGTTCTCTACTAACCTGCAGGTCTCAGGCTTGCAGCTTGAGGCCTGGCGCCTGCAACGGATCTTCCGTCAACTCCCGTATAAACAACCCGAGCAATTCCGACTGGCTGCCAATGCCGAGCTTGGCGTAGATGTTCTTGCGGTGAATCTTCACCGTGCCGGGGCTGATGTTCAGTTGTTCGGCCACCGAGGCGCTGGAGTGACCGCGCAGCAACAGTTGAACGATTTCCTGCTCGCGCCCGGTGAGGATGTGCGCGCCGAAGTGGTCGAAAGCTTCGCGGATCTTGAAGTCCAGGTCCTGTGCCGGGCGCGGTTGCTGGGCCTGACGCAAGCGCCAGGCTTCATTGATGACTTGCTCGACCACCGCTTGCGCGCACTCGACCAATTGCATTTCGTCACGGCTGAACGCGCAACTGGCGCTGGATCGCATCAACGACAACACCGCCGTGGCACCGCCACCGAGGTCGACGAAGAACGCCACTTCCTCGGCCAGTCCGGTTTGCTGGTAATAGGTCAGGAAGTACTCGCCGAGGTAGAAGTGGTCGGGGGCGAACTGGCGCAAACGCCACAGCCCGGGCGCCTGCCCGCGTGTGCAGGCCAGGTAGAACGGATCGAGCAGGTAGGGCCCGCACTGATAGTCGTCGACATACACTGCGCGCTTGTCCGCCGAGAACGTATCGAACAACGCCAGTGGCCGGTGATTGCCTTCGTAGACAAACAACACGAAATGATCGACCGGGCAGATTTGCCGAAGCCAATGGCTCAATCCCGACAGCCGCCCATGCCCGGCAGGCAGGTCGAGCAGGTGGGCGACACCGGTGGTCCAGAGTTTCAGTTCCTTGGGGCGCATGGCGACTACAGGCAGAAGAGGATGGCCTTTGGATGCACAAAGTACGCCATGGCAGGTGGCCCCCGTATGGAGCGGGGTGGCGCACGGTATGGCGTTTAAAAGACGCACCGCACTGGGGCCGGGTGTTACCGAGTGCTACAGGGCGGGTAGCAGAAATGATCAGGCGGTTGAGTGGTGCTGGACGATCTGGATGAGGTTGCCGCAGGTGTCGTCCAGTACCGCCAGGGTGACCGGCCCCATCACCGTCGGCGGGCGGGTGAACTGCACGCCGGCGGCGCTGAGCCGGGCATACTCGAATTGCACGTCTTCGACACCGAAAAACGTGCAGGGAATACCGTCCTGCTTGATCGCGCTCTGGAACGTCTTTGCCGCGCTGTGGGCATTGGGCTCCAGCAGTAGCTCGACGCCATCGGGATCGCCGGGAGAGGTCAGCGTCAGCCAGCGATGTTCGCCCATGGGGATATCGTGCTTGAGTTCAAAACCGAGCACATCCCGGTAGAAGGCAAGCGCCTTGGCCTGATCATCGACGAGCACGCTGGTGACTACGATCTTCATGGGGGGTTCCTCCTGATGGCTGTTCACGCTCCCGACGAGCGTTGTCCAGTAGACGGCAACAGTATGGTCAGAATTCCCAACAGCGGCAGGAACGAACACAAGGTGTAGACATATTCGATGCCATGGATATCCGCCAGGTGCCCGAGCAACGCAGCACCGATCCCGCCAAAACCGAACATCAGGCCGAAGAACACCCCGGCGATCATGCCGACGTTGCCGGGCACCAGTTCCTGGGCGAAGACCACGATGGCCGAGAACGCCGAGGCGAGGATGAAGCCGATGATCATGCTCAGCACGCCGGTCCAGAACAGGTCGACGTAGGGCAGGGCGAGGGTGAAGGGCGCGGCGCCGAGGATCGAGAACCAGATCACCTGCTTGCGACCGATCCGGTCACCGATCGGGCCACCAAAGAAGGTGCCCGCCGCGACGGCGCCAAGAAACAGGAACAGGTACAACTGCGAACTGGACACCGACAGGTCGAATTTCTCGATCAGGTAGAAGGTGAAGTAACTGGTGAAGCTGGCCATGTAGAAGTATTTGGAGAACACCAGTAACGCCAGCACCACCAGGGCGAAGGTCACCCGCCGTTTGGACAGACCGTGGGTGGCCTTGCCGCCTTGCTTGAGCTTGAACAGGTTCAGGTGATGGCGGTACCAGCGGCTCAGGCCGTATTGCACGAAGATGGCGAACACCGCGAACAGGCCGAACCAGGCGACGTTGCCCTGGCCATAGGGAATGATGATCGCGGCGGCCAGTAATGGGCCGAAGGCGCTACCGGCATTGCCACCGACCTGAAAGGTCGACTGTGCCAGGCCATAGCGACCGCCCGAGGCCAGCCGCGCCACCCGTGAGGTCTCCGGGTGAAAGGTCGACGAGCCAACCCCCACCAGCGCCGAGGCCACGAGAATCGCCGGGAAGCTGGCGACCATCGACAGCATCAGAATCCCGATCAGGGTGCAGACCATGCCGGCCGGCAGCAGCCACGGCTTGGGGTGACGGTCGGTGTAGAAACCGATCCACGGTTGCAGCAGTGAAGCGGTGAGCTGGAAGGTCAGGGTGATCAGCCCGACCTGGGTGAAACTCAAGCCATAACTCGCCTTGAGCATCGGATAGATCGACGGCAGCACGGCCTGGATCAGGTCGTTGATCAGGTGCGCCAGCGCACAGGCGCCAATGACGCGCATAACCAGCGGGCTGGCCTGGCTGGCCACCGAAGCTGTGGGTGAGGGTGAACTGAGGGTGGTGGTCGACATGGGCGATCTTCCGGATAAACGCTAACTGCGAAGCAGTCAATTTCAGGGTTCGGCGTTATCCTATGGGCCTTGAAATCGCCCGTCTCGCGTAGATCGGGCATCGACTATCGCAAAAAGGTCGTCATGATCAAACCACTGGATAAATTTCTCGCGGACATCGACCAAGGCGACTGGGACGTTCGCAGCAGCGCGACCGATTACCCGGAAAACTGGTTTATCCAGCCGCACTCCCACGAGAAGCATCAACTGATCTATGCCATCGAAGGTGTGATGGTGGTGCACGCCGCAAGCAGCCAATGGACCGTACCGCCGAGCCGCGGCATCTGGATGCCGAGTGGGGAAGTGCACTCGATTCGCTGTGTGGGGCCGATCAAGATGCGCAGCGTGTTCGTGCACCCCGACGCGAGCCTGGATCTGCCCACCGAAACCCGGGCCGTGAGTGTGTCCGCATTGTTGAGTGAGCTGATCAAGGTCTCGGTCGATTTCGATTTCTACTGCGATCCGGACTCGCGGGAAGCCCGGGTGCTGCGGCTGATTCTGGATGAACTGACGATCCTGCCGACCTTGCCGTTGAACCTGCCGCAGCCCACCGATCCACGGATCAACCTGATCTGCACTGCGTTGCAGCGTGATCCCGGGGATGGCTCGACGTTGTCGGACTGGAGCGCCCGCTTGAGCCTCGACGCCAAAACCATCCAGCGCAGGTTTCGCAAGGAAACCGGCATGACCTTCGGCCAATGGCGCCAGCAAGCACGACTGCTGCTGGCGCTGGAACGAATCGCCGTGGGGGAGAAGATCATCGACATCGCCGGGGAGCTGGGATACGACAGCCCGAGCGCGTTCACGACCATGTTCAAGAAGCAGTTCGGCAAGACGCCGAGTGATTTTTTCAAGTGAGGCGGCCGCCCACGGGACGGCCGCTCGATGCCTGAATCAGCTCAGGACCCTTGCGGCGTTTCACCTCGCGCCAGTCGCGCATTGATGTCTTCGATGACCGCCGGCAAATCGACGATGGTGTCGATCAGATAGTGCGGGCGGGAACCTTCGAACATCTTGACGATGCGCACCCGTTCGCTGTCCAGCCGGTCGGAGGGCAGGGCCTTGTATTGCTCGTAGGTCAAGCCCAGGGCATTGCCCGAACAGGTCAGCGCCACCGTCCACATCCCGGCGGCCCGGCCTTCGAGAATGCCGGGCCAGGTGTCGTCGACCTTTACGCAGGCGGCGACGTCGCTGATCCCCAGGGCAATCACGTTGGCCAAGGCCTGGGCCGGGTAGGGGCGGCCGTTCGGCACCTCGTCGGTGGCCACCACATGGTCCGCCACGTAGCCATTGTGTCGCGCCAGCTCAACCACTTTTTCCATGACCACGGCCGGGTAACCGGAACAGGAACCCATTTTCAGGCCTTTGTCGCGCAAGGCTTCGATGGTGTTAAGCGCGCCGGGAATCAGGGCCGAGTGCAGGGCAATTTTCTCGATCTGCAGCGGCATGAACCGTTCGTACAGTGCGGTGACATCGTCATCGGTCGGCAGGCGATCAAACACCGCACGGTAGCGTTCAGCGATCTGCGGTTGATTGCACAGGGTGCGGATGTGATCCCACTTGCCCATGCCCATCGGCCCCCGAGCCTCTTCCAGCGAAACGGCGACGCCGAACTCGGCAAAGGCCTCGACGAAAATCTGCGTGGGGGCGAAGGAGCCGAAATCGACGACGGTGCCGGCCCAGTCCAGGACCACGGCTTGCAGTTGGGTCGGTTGTTGGTAGTTCATGGTATTGCTCCATTTTTTGTTGTGGGCAGGCCGTCCCTCCTGTCGCCAGGAAGTAGACCTATGGATTGCTCAAGGGTGAGGCAAAATCAGGTGGTCGGTGTCGGGCTCGAGTCGAACAGTTCCGCGATCATTGGCCGATTTCGGCGAATGCCCAGGCAGCACAGGTGGTAGTCGATGGAAAACGGGTGATTGACGAAGGTGATCGGTTTGGTACCGGGCGTTTCAGCGTATTCGACCGCCGAGACGAAACCGATGCCGATGCCCTTGGCGATGGCATGCACGATGGCCTCGCGGCTGTTCAACTGCATGACGCAGTTCAGTGCGACGCCCAGGTGCTTGCAGCTTTCCTCCACCAGTTGACGAGTGCGGGAGCTTTTTTCCCGCAGTACCCATTTCTCTTCGCTGATCTGCTCGACATGCACTTCTTTCTGCCGGGCCCATGGATGGTCGTCACGCACCACGGCAATGATCGGGTAGCGTCGGTAAAGCTGCGTGTCAAAACGCTGGTCGAATTCGGACAGGGCCAGGATCGCCACATCGATATCGAAGTTGAACAGGCGATCCAGGGTCTCTTTTTCCGGGGAGAACGAGGTTTCCAGCTCGATGTCGGGATGCCGTTGCATCAGTTCGTAGGTCAGGCTCATGGCAATCGGCGGTGACACCGCGCCCAGGCGCAGCATGCCGGTCTTGCGTTGCTTGAAACTTTGCAGCAATTGCACGGCTTCATCCTCCTGGCCGAACAGGCCCTGGGTGATCGCGTAGAGCTGGTGCCCGGCGGCACTCATTTCGATAAAGCGGCCGCGGCGATGGAACAGCTCCACGGAAAACTTCTTTTCCAGGGCATTGACCTGCTCACTGACCGTGGGCTGGCCGACGCTCAAATACTCGGCGGCGAGGGTGAAGCTGCCAGTCTTGGCCACGGCATGAAATGAACGTAGCCACTTGTGGTACTGGTACATAGACGATCCTGTTCCTGAGCCGCTGCCGTTGATTCAATCTGTCCAGCCGGGCCATCAGCGCCTGATGAACAGCGCCACCGACGCGCTGCACAGACAAGCCGCGGTGACCACGATGAAGATCAGCGAGGTGTTGCCGGTACTGTCGAGCATACTGCCGATCAGCGGTTCCGCCAGGCCGGCGAACAGGTAGGACGAGAAGTTCATCACACCGGTCGCGGTGCCGGCGCGTTTGGCGCCGACCAGGTCCGGGCATAGCGCCCAGAAGCTGGAGGCGGGGCCGTACACGAAGAAGCCGCAGAGAAACAACGCCACCAGACCGGTCGCGCTGTGGGGGGCAAGGGTCCACATCCACAAGCTGGTCGCTGCACCGAGGAACATGTAGAGCATGATCGCCAGATAGCGTTTGGAGCCGAACAGTTTGTCCGAGATCCAGCCGTTGCTCAGTGCACCTATGGCCATGCCGACGGGAAGGGCCACGGTGATCCACTTCGGATCGATCATGCTGTCGCCGGTCTTCCAGTTGGCGCCCAGGAAGTGCACCGGCACCCAGACGATCAAACCGTAGCGGGCAGCGTTCTGGAAACCCAGGGACACGGCGGCGATGATCAGGCGGAAGTTTTTCAGAACAGCCTTGTAACGCTGCGCGGACGTTTCGACTTCGCCATGGGCCACTTCATGGCCTTTGTCCTCGGCGTTGGCCACGCCCGTGTCGGCAGGCGGTTCGAAACCCATGTCCTGCGGACGCTCGCGGGCCACCAGGTAGAAGATGATGCCGCCGGCCAGCATGAGCAATACGGGCAGGCGGAAGATCCAGCGCCACTCCAGATGCATCACTTCCAGCACGACGATCGAGGTCACGTAGGACAGTACCGACGCGCAGCCGGCCGCGAACACATAAAAGCCGTAGACCTTGCCGCGTTCGCCCGCGCTCCACCAGTTGGAGATCAGCCGGCTGCCCGGTGCCCAGCCCAATGCCTGGAAGTAGCCATTGATACCCCAGGGCAGGATCAGCCCGGCAAAACCGCTGGCGAAACTGGTCACCCAGTTGGCGCCGCAGGACAGCACGGCGCCCAGGGTCATGATGCGTCGGCCACCGAACTTGTCGGCGAGGTTGCCGTTGATGGCCTGGCCAATGGCGTAGGCCCAGAGCATGGCGGCCGATGCCCAGCCAAGGTGCTCTTTGGTAAAGCCGAACTCGGCCTGGATACCGGGAATGGCGAAACCGAACGTTTGTCGCCCGGTATAGAAAAACAGATAGCAAAACATGGCTGCCAGCAGCATGCGCCACTGGGCGACGCGAAACGATGCGGTATGTACGGCGAGACCTGGCATGGTTTGGGCACGATTCATGATCTTTTCCTTATTCTTGTTCGGTCCCTGCGAGTTGCATCGCAGGGTGCACTCTTTTTCAGGTGCAGCAGGAAATCGTCGCGGCTCGTTACGCCGCTGGCAGTGTAGTGTCTTTGGGGGGCTGGCGAGCCCTAGGCCGCTCGTGCGCCGATGAAGTTCTTGCCGCGTGCGCCCTGCAGGGCGAAATCGATCATGGTCTGGGCCTCTTCGGCCGTCACGCCATAGTCGGCGAACTCGGTTTTCACCTCCAGGCTGTGCAGGAAGGCGCGCAAACGGGCCTGGGCTTTATCCAGATCTGGCCCGAAAACCCGTTGCAGGGTCTTGTCGCGCGTTGCGTCGTGGCCCCAGGCAAGGCCCAAAACCAGTGGCAGGGTGAAGGAGCAGGCGATGCCGTGGGGCAGGCCGTAGCGCAAGGTCATCTCATAGGAGATGGAGTGGGCCAGTGCGGTCTTGGTGTTGGAGAACGCCATGCCGGCCTTGAGTGCGGCCAGGGCCATCCGTGAGCGCAGTTCCTGGCTGGACAGGTCACGCCGCAGCAAGGGCAGGCATTCGAGGATGTCCTCGATGGCAGAGATGGCGAAGGTGTCGGAAAGCGGGTTGGCGTTGATGTTCCAGATCGACTCCAGTGCGTGGGACAGTGCATCCAGCCCGGTGGAAACGGTGACGCTGGCCGGCACCGTGAGCATCAGTTGCGGATCAATGATCGCAACCTTTGGCCAGGTGCAGTCCAGGTGCAGCGAGTACTTCTTGTGGTTGGCCGCGTCCCAGATCGTCGCCCAGGGCGTGACTTCACTGCCGGTGCCTGCCGTGGTCGGGGCCGCGATCAGCTGTTTACTGCGAACCGGAACGAAGGGTTTACCGCTGGCCAGCAAGGCCAGCAGCTCATCGAAGCGACCTGATTCGGTGCCGACAATCAGCGCCTTGGCAGTGTCGATCGCACTGCCGCCACCGACGGCAATCACGGCGTGGCATTCGCCGGCCTCTTGCCAGAAGCGTTCATAGGTCGCGCGAAGTTGCGCGACATCGGGGTTGGGCTGGACATCTTCGATCACGTAGACCAGGCGTTCGCCCAGCAGCGCTTGAAGGCGATCCACCAGCCCCAGGCCACGGGCTTCGGGAAAGGTCACGACGGCAACGTTCTGGTGTTCGGTGATGGCGGCAAGCTCTTGCAGGCTGCCCCAGCCGAAACGGGTATCCACTGGATTGTGAAATCGGGCGGTCATGGCGGGTCCTTGTTTTTGTTGTTGGAAGTGACGCCATGCTCGCGGTCCACGGACGGCTGCACAAATCGATAATTCGCAGGTTTGAATCGGCTGGGCCGATAATGGCCGGTGGGCGGAGTCGTTATGCGTTTATTTGAACGGATCACTTTTACCGTGCGGGTGCGCACAGTGACTGATGCGCTGGTACGCATCGAGGCAGAATGGGCGAAGCCGGAAGTCGGCGGGGTGTTGATGGGCTGCTGGGCCTCGGAAATCGGTCAGTTGAACCAGATTGCCGTGCTGCGTGGCTACGCCGACGAACACCTGAGGCACGCGGAGCGCGAGCGCTACCTGCCCGCGACGTTCTCGCCCTTGCAATGACCCGGGTGTGGCTCGATCGGGGGCCTCAGAAACGATCCAGCCGGTACGGTGCAGTCGTCGGCAGGCCATGAGGCTGGGCCACGAGCAGCCGTCCGGGCTGGATTAGCGACGGACCGCCAATGGCCCTGTAAACTGGCCGCGCACAAGGCGCCAGCCTCATCACTTCAAGCAAGAGAGTCCTCATGGCAAACCACGACCTGACCTTTACCCCCGATCCCGATGCGGATTCGATTTCCTCCGACGTCGTCGGTTTCGGCGGTGTGCTGGTCTCCACCCAGATCCCCACCCGCGCCGACGGCAGCCTGGAACTGGGCGACATCACCCTGCAAAGCGAATGCACCCTGCAAGCACTGAAGGTCGCGCTGGAGCGTGCCGGCAGTTCCATGGACCGCGTGATGCACCTGACCATCTACCTCACCGACATGGCCGACCGCGCTGCGTTCAATGAGGTCTACAAGCGCTACTTCGCCAAGCCATGGCCGGTGCGCGCCGCTGTCGGGGTTGCCGCGTTGGCGGTGGAAGGCATGCGTGTGGAAGTGACCGCGATGGCGGCCAAGGGCTGAGTCTGCAAAAAATGTTACAGCCACCTCTGTCCAGCACTGAGGTGGCTGTAGGGTGAAGCTCGTTTTGATAAGGATGTTTAACGAATTTGTAGCATGCCTCAATGGTTTTTTATATAAAGCTAGCTTGCAGGCACTCCTGAATATCAAAGTCAAAGTGGGCCAGTAGCCTCTAAAATGACAATTCCATGTGTTATTTTATATATGGTTCCGTTATTTTTTGTCTCTACATCAAATATTGCCTCAAATATTTTTTTTTCACTGTTTCGTTTTATGGTGATTTCACCTTTGGTTGCATGGTTGAACTCGCCATTCATTATGTCGGTAATATGTACACCGTTTTGCTCCTGTGGAACTACAGGATGCTTGCCGTCTTCTATGTCTCTGGGAAAAACAATCGAGATTTGTTCAAATACGCCGGCAGCCTCATAGCGACCAATGACGCTAATCGAACGCTCGGTTAAGGACGCGTAAATGAATGTGTTTGCCGAGTAGTATGTTCCGAGAAGAGGGTGCGGGGGGGTGTAGGTCGCCTGAAATGTCGGCACTACCACGCTTTTTGCACCAGCGCTTGACATGGTTTCTTTATCAATATCAAGGGAAGCATAGTATTTATCTTCAATGTTATTCATGAGAAGTTTTCTCTAATGGGTAAATGTGGACTAACCAAGATCGCTTTGTGGGATAGCGCGATCCTTTTTGAACTTATCCGTTGTCTCCTGAAGAATCTACTGTCAGATATGACAGTTGCTTGGCGATATAATATGTGCTTGGTACCAGTCGTCAGAATCAGCGCATAGGTGTCGTTCGAGCGTTTCGCCGCTACAATGCATGCCTCGACCGTGACAAGCCTGACTAAAAAAATTATGTCTTTGCCCAAACATCACCTGGAATTGCTCAGCCCTGCCCGCGATGTCGCCATCGCCCGCGAGGCCATCCTGCATGGCGCCGATGCCATCTACATCGGTGGCCCGAGCTTCGGCGCCCGCCACAACGCCTGCAACGAAGTGAGCGATATCGCTGAACTGGTGGAATTCGCCCGTCGTTACCACGCCCGGGTGTTCACCACCATCAATACCATCCTGCACGACAACGAACTGGAGCCGGCCCGCAAGCTGATCCACCAGTTGTACGACGCCGGCGTCGATGCGCTGATCGTCCAGGACCTGGGTGTGATGGAGCTGGACATTCCGCCGATCGAACTGCACGCCAGTACCCAGACCGACATCCGCACTCTGGAGCGGGCCAAGTTCCTCGATCAGGCCGGCTTCTCGCAACTGGTGCTGGCCCGCGAGCTGAATCTCCAGGAGATCCGCGCCATCGCCGACGAAACCGACGCGGCCATCGAGTTCTTTATCCATGGCGCGTTGTGCGTAGCGTTTTCCGGTCAGTGCAACATTTCCCACGCGCAAACCGGGCGCAGCGCCAACCGTGGCGACTGCTCCCAGGCCTGCCGTCTGCCGTACACCCTCAAGGACGAAAAGGGCGGGGTGATCGCTTACGAAAAGCACCTGCTGTCGATGAAGGACAACAACCAGAGCGCCAACATCCGCGCCCTGGTCGAGGCCGGCGTGCGTTCGTTCAAGATCGAGGGCCGCTACAAGGACATGGGCTATGTGAAAAACATCACCGCCTACTACCGCCAGCGCCTCGACGCCGTGCTCGAAGACCGTCCGGACCTGGCCCGAGCCTCCAGCGGCCGCACCGCGCACTTCTTCCTGCCCGACCCGGAAAAAACCTTCCACCGTGGCAGCACCGATTATTTCGTCACTGACCGCAAGATCGATATCGGCGCCTTTGACTCGCCGACCTTCACCGGTCTGCCGGTGGGTGTGGTCGAGAAAGTCGCCAAGCGTGACATGCAGGTCGTGACGCACGAGCCGCTGTCCAACGGCGACGGCCTCAACGTGCTGGTCAAGCGTGAAGTGGTGGGGTTCCGCGCCAACATCGCCGAACCCAAAGGCGAATTCGAGGAGGACGGCGAGAAGCGTTATCGCTATCGCGTCGAGCCCAACGAGATGCCGGAGGGGATGTACAAGCTGCGCCCCAACCATCCGCTGAATCGCAATCTCGATCACAACTGGCAACAGGCGCTGCAAAAGACCTCCGCCGAGCGTCGCATCGCCCTGAGCTGGGTCGCTCGCCTGCGTGAAGAGCAGCTGGAACTGACCGCTACCAGCGAAGAGGGCATCAGCGCCAGCGTCATCCTGGCCGGCCCGTTTGGCGCCGCCAACAAGCCGGAACAGGCGCTGGAGCAATTGCAGGATCTGCTCGGTCAACTGGGCACAACGCAGTACCACGCCATCGACATCAAGTTGGACGCGCCGCAGGCGTACTTCATTCCGAACTCGCAGCTCAAGGCCTTGCGCCGTGAAGTGATTGAAGCCTTGACCGCAGCGCGGATTGCCGCCCACCCCCGTGGCAGCCGCAAGGCCGAAACCACGCCGCCGCCGGTGTACCCGGAGTCGCACCTGTCGTTCCTGGCCAACGTCTACAACCAGAAGGCCCGCGACTTCTATCACCGCCACGGCGTCAAGCTGATCGACGCGGCCTACGAGGCCCACGAGGAAACCGGCGAGGTGCCGGTGATGATCACCAAGCACTGCCTGCGTTTCTCCTTCAACCTGTGCCCGAAACAGGCCAAGGGCGTGACGGGCGTGCGCACCAAGGTCGCGCCGATGCAATTGATCCACGGCGATGAAGTGCTGACACTGAAGTTCGACTGCAAGCCCTGTGAAATGCACATCATCGGCAAGATGAAAGGCCACATCCTCAACCTGCCGCAACCGGGCAGCGTGGTGGGTCACATCAGCCCCGAAGACCTGCTCAAGACCATCCCGCGCGCACCGCACTGAGTGACTGGTGAGTGCGCCGCAACGGCGCGCTCACCTGTTCCGGCTTGAAACCTGCTTTTGCTGAAGTCTGGACGCTGGCGACCAACCTGGAGCTGGCGGTCGACACTATCCGCAGGTCTCGGCGACGGCCTTTTCAGCGCGTTTGAATTCCTGTTTGACGTCGGTGGGGATGCGCTGCTTTTTCATTTCCTGACCGAGGAAGGGTTGTTCGCCTCGGGACTGGACCTCTGCGTCCTCGGCGGTTATCTGCGCCTCGATGGCAGCGGCGTGCCTGTCGATGACGGCATCGACCTCGGCTTCATTTTTGGCCGTATCGAGCGCTAAAACCAACTGGCCGGCCTCGGCTTTTTCGGCTTCGGCATAGGCTTCGACCGTCAACCCGGAGGCCAACGCTCGCGTCTGGGTTTCCAGGCGATTGAGATGCTCGCGGGCGGCCTTGCAGACCGCTTCCTGTCGCTGGCTCTGGATGTGTTCCCAGGTGTTCAACCCATAAATCGCGGTCCCGAGTACCAGAAGGGTTGCAGCGGCCCCCATTAATTTGCCTTTCACTTTTGGCGCCCTCAAATGGCAAGGGAAGGGTGTTGCACAAACGATTCCCGATTCAATTCGAGTAAAGAAAAGCGTAGCAGAGCTGTTCGGGGTGAATGTGCGCCGATAACTCCCCGAGATTCGGCTCAACACTAAGCACCTGTTTTAATGAACAATTTTTTTTGTTTGGGCTTCCCAGACGAGGAAAATGTTGGTAAATTTGCGCCCACTCTTGCAGCGGCCCTCAGGGAACCAGTCGCGAGAGCAGGCAACAGGTCTTGTTGCTACTCAAGAAAGCGAGTGCCAGGCACTCATCGCAACAGATACAGGGGCGTCGCCAAGCGGTAAGGCAGCAGGTTTTGATCCTGCCATGCGTTGGTTCGAATCCAGCCGCCCCTGCCATTTTTTATTCCTGCCTAATCAGATAACACTCGACCGACGGTTATTATTCGTCGATTCGTTGTTTTTTTGCCTCCCGTTCCCCCGTCTACCACTACCGAAAGCACTCCGGGATGGCCTCGGCAAACGGATACAAGGCAAAATACGGCCGTGCCTCGTCGATCACCCGCTTGACCGAGGGCCTTTGTGTCAACCTGTCAAAATACGCACTCAAGTGGTGGTGATCGGCGGCAAAGGGTACGAGGGTGCTGGCGTAGAACAGCGCCGGGGCGGCGGCGCAATCGGCCATGCTGAATGCGGGGCTGGCTGCCCAGGTGTTGGCGGCCAACTGGCGTTCAAGCATGCCGTACGCCGTTGTCAGCGCGGCGCGTTCGCGGGTCAGGTCGCCGTTTGCGGCATGGATTCGGTCGGCGACGATCTTCTGCATCGGCACCTGGACATGCAGGTCGAAAAAGCGATCCCACAGGCGGACTTCCAGCGCGGTTTCCCAATCATCCGGAATCAGGTGTGCCTGGCCGGGATGGAGCCGGTCCAGGTACTCAATGATCACACTCGACTCCGGCACATTCTTTTGCCGGGCGTGATCGCGCAGCACCGGAAACTTGCCGATCGGCCACAGCGTTTGAAGCTCGGCCCGGTCAGCCTCGTTGCCCAGGTCGATGATCCGTTTTTCAAACTCGATTTCCAGTTCATAGAGCGCGATCAGCGTTTTGTGGCAGAACGACGAGAGCGGATGGAAATAAAGAGTCAGTGACATCCTTCTATTCCTCGGTGAGATGGAAAGCACTTGATTATCGGTCGCCATCGGCCAATGCGCGAGGGACTCCAGCCTGATGTCCGGCGCCTGTTGTTTGGGTTAGAGTACAGGTCTTCTGGCCTGAACTTCAGGTATGGTATCGAGAAGACGCAAGCCTTGTGCTCGCAAATGGCGCTCCCGAAGGAGCGCCATGGTGAGGCGCGGAAGATCACCGATCCTGAAGGTTTGGGTTCGCGTTCAGCGCCGCCCGGCGACTGGCGTTGAGTGCCCGCCCCCGTGACGCCGGGCTGGCCAGGTAAGAGACGTGGCCGCGCAGACGGTCTTGCACCGCACTGCTGTCGCCGCCACTGTCCGGGGCGCCCCAGGTCACGACACGCCCGTCGGAGGTGAGGGCGGTAAAACCGAAAGTGTTGCTGTAAAGCGCCAGTACGTTGGTCAGTTGGTCGACCACCGTTGAGGTATCGCCTCCCGTACCTCGAGACCCCCAAGCTACCACCGTGCCGTTTTTACGCAAGGCGGCGAACGCCGTGGATGAACCGCATACTTGAACAATGTCCTCCAGAGCGGCAATGTCGCCAGGTACTGTTCCTCCCCACATTGAGTTCCCCCAGGCTACGACGCGGCCATTGCCACGGCGAGCGGCGAATGCCTCCATTGCGGCGCTGACGTCAACGATGTCGATCAGTTCTCCTATCTGGCCAAACAACGGTTCCTGCCCCCAACAAATAAGCTTGCCAGTGGCGCGTCGTGCGGTAAAGGAATGATTGGTGGCGCAACACAGCTCAATGATGTCGGTCATGGCAGCGATGTTGTCCGGCAATTTGCCACCTCCGCTTTCGTAGCCCCAGGCGACGAGGCTGCCGTTGGCGCGAAGTGCTGCAAATGCACCGATGTTGCCAATGATGGTCTTGATATCGGTGAGCCTGGCAATGTCCTCTGGCACCGTACCGCCCCATACTGCGCGTCCCCATGCCAGTACATGGCCGGTTGTTCGCTGTGCGACGAAGGCGTCATGGGCGGTGACAACCCTGACAACGTCATTCAGTGCAGCGATTGGCGCAGGAACGGCGCCGCCGCTCCCAGCATTCCCCCAGGCCACCACGTGTCCCGTGGTTTTGAGGCCGGCAAACGCCCTGCCGTTACCGACAACTTCAACAAAGTCCAAGGGCGAGTCAGTCATGTCCCCGCCATCTTCGGCTGATCCCCACGCCACGACCTCGCCATCCGCCCGGCGTGCCGCAAAGGCGCTAGTGGTGCAGCTCACCTCAACGATGTCGTCCTGGGTGATGATGGGAGCGGGAATTGTTGCACCGTGGGTATCCTTGCCCCAAGCGACGACATCCCCCGCATCGCGAAGCGCAACAAACGCAGCCCAGCTGCTAGCGCTGCCACCGTTACCAATGATGTTGGCCGGATTCAGCGTGAGCTGATCATCGCTGGTACGAACCTGCAGCGGCTCCTGCGGTTTGCTATCGCGCCAGGTGGCCGCCGTTGTCCAGTCACTGTCGCCGGGGTATTTCCATTGCGCCTGCACCGGCTCCCCCGTTGTTTTGTTGAAGGCGCTCAACACCTGCGAGGAACGGGACGCTTCCCAGGCACTGCGGATATTGCGCGCACCCATGACCTTCAGATTGCCCGAACCAATCACCCGGCGCACATCGTAAACGCTCGGGTCAGCCGGGCCATCGGTGCCCCCGGCTTTGCGCGCGATGGAATAACTGAGGCTAATGCTCGAGTCTACGTTGTCGGCGATCACCGAATACGCCACTTTGATGGTCTTCAGTTCCTTGTCGGCCTCCTCTGGCTGGACCTGGTGGGTATAGGTAGTGACGGTTTTACCTTGCACCTGCACGGTGATGAAGTCATCGGTTTTCAGCAGGGCTGTCTGGGCAATCACGACAGTGGCGCCCAGAGGGTACACATCGTCCGGGTTCAGTAGGTCGTTGCCGGCACCGGTGGCTTCCCAGAAGGTGGCCACGGGTAGCTTGAAGGCCTTGATCGTGTAAGTGCGTACGGGAAAAACCACGGCCTCGCTCTCATTCGTGCTCTTGTTGAGCGTCGCTTTACACTCGATGGTCAGGGTACTGCCATCTTTCAAGGTTCGAAGGCTGGCGGCAGTGAGGCCGCGATTTTGAAAGCCATTGTCGATCCACTGCTGAGAGACAGCTGAACCCGGTACGATACTGTAGTAATAGTGGCTGTTGTCAGCGTAGGTACCGCTCAGAATCATCCAGGCACGCTGACCAGCGCTGATCAACGGCCAGACGCCAATGCGAGAGGCGGTATTGGCGGTCAGGTTACCCACATTGAATTCGGGGCCTTCGCCATCGTTGTCGGCAGCCAGGATCAGGGGCTTGGGCAATTCGCTTTGCGGCAGATTCTGTACCGCCAGGCTCAACGGCAACGACGTAACAGATTTGCCATCGCGGGTAATGGTAAACGTCACAGTCACCGTTTTGCCCAGGTTGAACGCCAGCACCGTGACCGGCAGTTCAATGTTCAGGCCCGTCTCACTGATCGGCCTGGCTTCGGTGGTGTGGGAGCCCTCGGCATGGCTGCCGGCCGCCGCGGCCCAGGTCACGCTCAGCAGGTCGGTCTGTAGCAACCCGGCGGGCGGCACTTCGGCCGTCAGCGCTTCCACGGCGTTCATCGGGAGCAAGGTTTTGCCGTCCGGTTCGGCCTGGCGGATTTTCGGCGGGGCGAGTTCCAGGGCGGTGCCGACGAGGAACGTCAACGGATTCGAATAACTGGTATTCCCCGTCTCCTTGCGCAGGATGCGATAGCTGGCCGTTACCTTTTGCCCGCGATTGGGCTCGATGTGGGTGGCGACGAACGTGGCATTGAGGGTGAAGTTCACATCCTTGTCGGCGGTCAGGGCATTGAGGGTGATCGAGTCTTCGGTTCGGCCGCTGACTTCGCCCATCCAGGTGTAGGTCACGATATCCCCGCTTTTGCTCGGGTTTTCCGTGGGTCTGGGGGCGGTCAATCGGCTGGCGCCGTTGGGCAGGTCGCCAGGCTCCAGGGCGCCATCGGTTTCACCGAGGACGATGGGCTTGACCAGTTCGAGTTGCGGCTCGCCGACCTTCAGTTTGGCGGCGTGCTCTGAGCCACGACGGACGACAGTGCCGTCTTCATCAGTGAGCAGGTTGTACGACAGGTCCAGATTGCCACCCTCAAGCGTCTTGAGGTGTTTGCCGTCGACGGTGATGAAAAAGCCTTCCGGGTCGGCGGCTTCATCTTTGTCCGGAGAGAACCACTCCAGCTCCGGATCATAGGTACTGCCATTGGGTCGGGTGCCGAACCATTTGAGCTCGATCGCCGTCCCGACCACGATCAGTGGATTAAACGGAATCCGGATGCGGGTGCTGGGCAGGTCGGGGTCGAGGCTGCCCTGTTGTTCATCTTCGGCAATCGGCGCGTCCAGGCGGGTGGCCTCGCCCACGACCTGGACAAACCGCCCTTTGGAACGCAGAGGGGCGGGGCTGCCGGCCCGTCGCACTTCATAAGAGAAAATGACCTGGGTCTTCACCAGCTTGCGGACATCTTCGCTAGACAGTTCAGGCTCGTAAGTGTGAGGCAGGTTGTCGACTTTTTGTTCGGGCGCTGTGATTTCGACCGGGTCACCGTCCAGGGTGGTGCCGCGCATCTTCACGACGATGACATCGTTCAGCTCGAACGACGGCGGGGTGGCCCACACTTGAACCGTGACCGGCTTATCACCCAGGGCATCGAGGTCAAGGACATTGTTCAGCGTCTCCTTGACGATAGGGGCGAGCAGCAGACTGGTGCCGATGGAAACGACGATCCGGGTTTCCTTGCACCAATCCTCCGAGTAGTTGCCGACCTTGTCGCGGACGATGAAGGTCACGGCCAACCCGGCGCTGTCGGTGTCACCGGCCTGCTCAATGGTGTCTTTGGTGATCCGCACCTCGATCGGGTGATTGACCGGGTCGCTGATCTGCTGCGCCGTCAGTGGCGCTGATTGCTGGAGCACGCCCCCCCAACTGACGAAGATGACATCACCCTCGGCGGCGTCGGGGTACGGGATGCCGGTGCCGGAGGCGGCGCGAATCACAATGGGCACCCCTTCTTCGGCGATGTCCTTGTCCACGCCGCCTTGGACGATGTCCGGGGGGATGAACATGAACAGGTTGGAGTGGCCGAAATCCGGGTCGGTGTCCTGGCCGCCGGGGATTTCCAGTTTGACGTAGAGCTCGAGGGGCGGGGCGTAGGTTTCGGGTGCCTGGTTGAGCCGGGTGACCCGGTAGGCCAGGGTGTATGAACCCGTCGGCAATCGAGCCGGCGCGACCCACAAGATTGTGCGCTCGCCGATTTCGGCCGGATCGGTAAGGGTGCGTAGGTCGACCGGGTCGTTGTTGAGCAACAACTCGACCTTGTCGCCCAGGCCTTGGGTCGACCACACGGGAATCTGCACTTTCAGCCCCTGTTCCGGAAAGTTGCCCTGGGCCGCGGCACGGTTGATGCCCCATTCGCCGGAAGGCAGTGGCGGTTCGGTGCGCCCGGGAATGTCCGGGGCGAGCAGGGCCAGGGGATTGAGGTTTTTCACGGGTTGAACGAGCATGACAAGGACTCCTGTCGCGAACGGAAGAGGGGCGCGGTGGAGGGATTTAAAGCCTGAAAAGGGAGGCTGCCTACTGTCAGATCTGACAGGTCTGGAGGGGTTTCCGATGAGTGGTAGGGGGTTGTCGCGTCTGTTTTGGGTGACGGGGCTGAGGGCGTTGCAGCTTTCGTTTCAGCGACGCCAGAACAAACGAGCCAGCAGCGCATCGATGCTGAACTTGCCGGCACCCGACAGCAGCAGGGGCGTGAGGGCCACAAGGTAGATCAGAGGCAGTTTGAAGTTGCCGTAACCCTTGTTGCTGATGGCATAGCCTTGGGCGAGTTCACTCAGGGTGTGCCAGTCGGCGGGCCAATGCACCGCAGCGGTTGCGACGAGGGTCACCACCATCAGGCTTAACGCCGAAAAACGTGTGCCCAGGCCCACCAGCAAGGTCAAGGCGAAGATCAGTTCGGCCCACATCGACAGTTCCCAGTTCAGTGTCGCTGGAAGGTGGTCGAACGGAAACGGGAAGCGCGTCTGGATATCGGTAAACCAGTTCTGGCCGTTGAATTTTTCAAGACCGGACTCGAAGAATTCCCAGGCGAGGAATACCCGCAGCGCCAGGGGGGCAACCCAGTCGCCGGCACGGTCGAGGTTCAGGTGCAGGCCTTTGACGGCCGAAGAAATGGAGGTGCTCATGGACGTTGCTCTCTTTCAGGTCAGGGCGGCGGGGCAACGGCATGCCCCGTGAGTTGAGCGCTTTGATCGGCGTGGCCAATCGACAGGCGTATTTCATCAATGGGGTGTATCTGCGGTGTGTCGCTGTGGCGGGGTTTTGCGTGCGGGGTGTGTCGGGGGTGGGGCTGTATACATTGAGATACGTAAGCGGCCACCGCTGTCCCCCGTAGGAGCGAGCTTGCTCGCGATGGTCGTTAACGAAAACGCGTGCCTGCTGGATAAACGCGGTGTTCCGGAGTTCATCGCGAGCAGGCTCGCTCCCACAGGGGAATTGCTATACATTTTCCGGCCACCCACAGCATGGTGATACCGCTTCATGTCCCTCGCGCTCGAACGTCTAGTCGCTGGCACGCCGATCCCTTTCGCCGGTAATCGTGTCACTGTCGTCAGCCCCGAACTGGCGCAACGCTTCCAGCCCGGTGACCACCTGCTGGTGGAGCAGGTCAATGGCGAGCTGCTGCTGATCCCCGTGGCGGACCAGCAAGCGGCCAACATCGCGATCGAGCGCGCCCAGGCGGCTTTTACCGCGCTGTCGACAGTGTCCGATCAAGCGATCAGCACGTTTTTCGACCTGTTTGCCCAACGCCTGGAAACCCCGGAATGCTGGGCCTTGATCGAAGCCGCCAACCTGGCCGACATCGAACGGGCCAAGGCACGCGGTCGCTCGACCACCCGCTTGCTGGCCGATGAGCGCATGCGTCGCGACATGATCGCCGGCCTGCGCGCCTGGCGTGATGCAGCGGCCAGCCGTGGCAAGGTGATCAGTTGCGTCGAGCACGATGGCTGGAAAGTCGAGCAAGTGGTCTCGCCCCTGGGCATTGTCGCGTTCGTCTTCGAAGGCCGGCCGAATGTGTTTGCCGACGCGGCCGGTGTATTGCGCACCGGCAACACCGCCGTGCTGCGCATCGGCAGTGATGCGTTGGGCACCGCCCAGGCGATCGTCACCCATGCACTGAATCGCGCACTGAGCGACGCCGGCCTGCCGGTCGGTGCCGTATCGCTGGTGGAAAGTGTCAACCACGCCGCCGGTTGGGCGATGTTCGCTGACCGGCGCCTGTCATTGGCGGTGGCCCGTGGTTCGGGTCGTGCCGTCAGCCAGTTGGGCAGCATTGCCCAGCAGGCCGGCACGGCGGTCAGCCTGCACGGCACCGGTGGCGCGTGGCTGATTGCCAACGCCGATGCCGATGCCTCGCGCTTTGCCGCCGTGGTGCGCAACTCCCTGGACCGCAAGGTCTGCAACACCCTGAACGTCTGCCTGATTCACCGCGACCGCGCCGCTGAACTGGTGCCGCTGTTCCTCGACGCACTCAAGCAGGCCGGCACCGCAAGGGGCCAGGGATGCAAGCTGCACATCGTCGAAGGCAGCGAGTCGCACCTGCCGCAGGACTGGCTGGCTGCAACGGTCCAGGTGTACCGCGCCGAAGGCTATCAGAGCGAGGCACAGGCCGAGCCGTTGCCGGAAGATCAATTGGGCCGTGAGTGGGAGTGGGAAGAAACCCCGGAAGTCAGCCTGAAGATCGTCGACGACCTGGACAGTGCCATTGACTTGTTCAATCGCTACAGCCCGCAATTCACGGTGTCGCTGATCAGTGAAAGTGCCGAGGCCCAGGAGCGTTTCTACAACGCGGTCAACGCGCCTTTTGTCGGCAATGGCATCACTCGTTGGGTCGACGGCCAGTACGCGCTGAACAAGCCGGAACTGGGGCTTTCGAACTGGGAGAGCGGGCGCCTGTTTGCTCGCAGTGCGATTCTCTCCGGTGATGGCGTGTTCACCATTCGCAGCCGCATGACCCAGGTCGATCTGGGTGTCAAACGCTGAGATGGCCCAGCCTGTGACCGTTGCAAGGGCGGTCACTTTTTGAATGGACGACGGTTCTGATCACTACAAAACCCTGCGGGCTTGCTCCCACTGTTGATCTCCGTTCAGGCATAAAAAAGGCCTGCTCCTTATCGGGAGCAGGCCTTGTTTATCAATAAGTCAGTCATGACTCATTTCAATTAGTAGAACCGGTCAATCACCCGAACTTCGTTCTGATTCTGCATCGAGGCCCAGGCCTGTTTCAGGGTTTGCAGAACATTACCGATGAAGTCCTTGTCGGCGGCGGCTTTCTTGCCGACATAGCCCTGGCCGCGACGGTACATCTTCAGTCGGGCCAACAGGTTCTGGTTGTTCTGGTCGAACTCTGCTTCATGGGCGTGCGGCGACAGGCAGTCGATATGAACCTGGCCACACTTGCTGATCCAGAGAATATGGTTGTCGTGGCTGTCTTTCTTTGCAGCGAAGATACGAGCCAGTTCATCGATAGTTGGTTGATTGTTCAAATTCATCATAAAGCCCCTTGACCAATTGGTGATCTTTCAAAGTTGATTCGCTAATACAGGTAGCCCATCGGTTAGTTGATCCCTGGCACCGAAACCAGGACGTCAGCGTTCGACCGCCTTATCGGGCGGGGTCCTGCGTCTGTTGCATGTAGTCGTGTTGAATAACTGCTACGCAATAGCGTCACAACGAAGAGAAGCGGCGAAAACCTTAAGGCCACTGCCGACGTTTTCAGGGTCGGCCACAAGCTTCATGAGGATTGCTCGCCAAGACTTCTCGCCCTTGTACTGGACGTTCAGGCCAGGTCAGCTTCTTCAATCTGCCTTGTGGGCAGCGTGTATCCGGGAAAAACAGCTCGGCGGTCAGACGAGCTTGCTCAAACGTGTTGCCTGTACTCCCGATCGGGGAGACGTCTGCATCATGCAAGGGCAAATCGGAGGCGTCAACGGTTTTGTAGTGAATATTTTCAGTCACTACATATTGTCGGACAAAGCTGTTGGGAATTAGCGCGGGGGGCGAGGTCGTGTCGGTCAGGACGACAAAGGCGGACACTCAAAGCGGTAAAAAGTGCAGGGATGACCGTCAACTACCTGCTGATGCAAGGTGAACCCGCCAACGTTGAGCCCCGGCATTACGGCGGCCCAGAACAGGCGCGCCGGCTGGTTCGCCTTGATGTGGAAAATCTGCCATTGACCGGGGAAGCGGCTCAAGAGGGTGGAAACGACAAATCGCGCGACACCCTGGCCACGGAAGCGTCGGCTGACAAACAGATAGCCGATGTTGTAGTCGGCACCGGGTAGATGGACCTGGTTATCCACGGTCACGAAGCCGGCCAGTTCACTGTCGACCTTGATCAGGAAGGGCCGGGTGGCCGGGTTTCGCCAGTAGTCGGGCATGGGCAGGATGTTGAACAAACCGTATTCGCCCAGTTTCAGCGGCAACCATTCGCTGAAGTCGTAGGTGTAGAACTGCATCAGGTTCTCGATGGTTTCAAGTTCATCGCGTTCGGCGGCGTGCAGTTCTATCGAAGGCATGCGGGTTGGCTCCAGTTACGCCGGGGCAGGGACACCGTTCATTATGGTTGCCCACAGGGTTCGGTGCCGGGTTCAGGTTTTGCTTGCCGGCTTTGCCCTGCGCCTGGTGCCGCTTGCTGGTTTGCGTGGGGTGCTCTTGCGTTTTTTCTTCCAGGGGGCCGCGGCGGAGCCACCGGGCGGTGGGCCGCTGATGGTCAGGCTCAGCCCGGCACAGCGACTGACCTGTTTGCTCATCCACGCCGCCTGTTTGGTGACGAACTCTTCCAGGCTCATTTCCCCGCTTTGCACCATGTCCAGGGCCTGCTCCCAGATCGCCGTGGTGCCCGGATCGGCGATGGCCCGCGGTACGGCGTCGATCAGGCTGAACGCGGCCGGCGTGGCGGCCAGGGCCTTGCCGTTCTTGACCAGATAACCACGGTCGAGCAGGCCCTGGATGATCGACGCGCGAGTCGCTTCGGTGCCGATGCCGGTGGTGTCCTTGAGTTTTTGCTTGAGCAGCGGGTCTTCCACCAGTTTGGCGACATTCTTCATGGCCTTGATCAGGTCGCCTTCCGTGAACGGCTTTGGCGGTTGCGTCCAGAGGTCCTTGAATTGCACGCCGGCCACTGCGCAATCCATGCCTTCGGCCAGGTTGGGCAGTGTCTGCGGCGCCGGGGCTTCGCGCCCCTTGGCCTGCGCCAGTGCTTCGGGCAGGGCGCGTTTCCAGCCAGGCTCGATGATCTGCTTGCCGACAGCCCGCAAGGCCTCGCCGGCGCAATCGAAGTCGGCCTGGGTGCGGTCGTATTCGTGATTGGGCAGGAACTGCGCCAGATACCGCGCGCGGATCAGGGTGTAGACCGCACGCTGTTTGCCCGCCAGCCTGTCGAGATTCTTCGCCGCGGCGGTGGGGATGATGCCGTGGTGAGCACTGACCTTGGCATCGTTCCAGGCCCGTGAGCGCCGTTGCGGATCAAGGTGATCGTGCAAGGCGTTCAACGCAGAATCGGCCTGGCGCAACGCCGCCAGAATGGCCGGTGCCTCGCTGTGCTGGCTGAGGGGCAAGTAGCCGCAATCACTGCGCGGATAGGTAATGACTTTGTAGGTTTCGTAGAGTGCCTGGGCGATATCGAGGGTTTCCTGGGCGCCGAGGCCGAGCTTCTTCGAGCAGACCTCCTGCAGGGTGCCCAGGTCGAACGGCAGCGGGGCCACTTCGCGCATCCGTTCGGTGCGCAGCTTGATCACCCGCGCACTGGCCGCGCCGCGCATGGCGGCTGCCGCCTGTTGGGCCAGCGCCTGGTTCAGGCAGCGGTCCTGATCGTCGCAAAGCTCCGATGCCGCGCGCCATTGCGCCGTGAACGTGGTCCCGTTGTGCAGCAATTGCACGTCGATGGCCCAATAGGGGACGGGCACAAAGTCGGCGATGCTGCGATCGCGATCCACCACCAGGCGCAAGGTCGGCGTTTGCACCCGGCCGACCGGTAACACGCCTTGATAGCCGGACTGGCGCCCCAACAGGGTGAACAATCGACTCATGTTCATGCCGATCAGCCAGTCGGCCCGGGACCGCCCCAGGGCCGAGTGATAGAGGCTGAAGGTTTCGTTGCCCGGTTTGAGGGCCGCGAGGGCCTTGCGGATGGACGCATCGTCCAGCGCCGACAACCAGAGCCGGCGGATCGGCCCGCGATAGCGGCAATGTTCTACCAGTTCCCGGGCGATCATCTCGCCCTCGCGGTCGGCGTCCGTGGCGATGATCAGTTCGGACGCTTCACCGAGCAGGCGCTTGACCGCCTTGTACTGGCTGGCGGTGCGCGGCTTGACGGTCATTTTCCACTTTTCGGGAATGATCGGCAGGTCCGCCAGCACCCAGCGCTTGTAGCGCGCGTCGTAGGCATCCGGCGGTGCGGTTTCCAGCAGGTGGCCGATGCACCAGGTCACCGTGACGTCCGTTCCCAGCCAGCAGCCATCGCCCCGGCGCCGGGCGCCGAGGACAGCCGCAATGTCTTTGGCCTGGGAAGGTTTTTCACAGAGGTACAGCCGCATAACCACCATCGTCGATCAATGTGCCAAGGGTGCACAGAATGGCGCTTGATGGACGATGGAGCAATCTTTATCTGTATGGATGTACAGCTTGGTGTGTCACTCCCGTTCGGCTGCGAAGCAGTCGTGAGGGTAAAACTTGGGTTATACCTGATAAATCGAGGTTTCAGGTTTTGGGGCCGCTGCGCAGCCCATCGCGGGCAAGCCACGCTCCCGCATCATCGATTTGCAGGTCCATCACCGTCATGAGGAACGCATTCCATGAAAAGCTCCGGTCCTAGCCCTGTCATCACCATCGCCGAGCAGCCTGGCTGTCTGCTGGTGAGATTTCACGGTATTCAAGTGGCTGCCTCGGCGCGGGCCCTGGTGTTGCTGGAGGCCAATTACCCGCCGGTGTACTACGTGCCGCGCGAGGATATCGACGAGAAGTATTTCGCCCGCACCGACCACACCAGTTATTGCCCGTACAAGGGCGATGCCAGTTATTTCAGTTTGCAGGTGCCAGGGCATGAAGCTGCCAACGCGGTGTGGAGTTACGAGAACCCCAAGGTGTCTGTCGAACAGATTCGTGAGTACGTGGCGTTCTACCCGGATCAGGTGAAGTTCGAGCTGCTCGATGCCGAGGTTTGATTGGGGCTGGTTACCGCGACGAGGGAGGCGCTCCCTCGTCGCGAACAATGACCTCAGTTCTTGTCGAGATCGACGTTGCGCGTCTCACGCAGGCAAATCATCCCCACCACCAGGCTTACCCCGGTGATCACCACCGGGTACCACAGCCCGTAGAAGATGTCCCCGGTGTACACCACCAACGCGAACGACACGGTCGGCAGGAAGCCGCCGAACCAGCCGTTGCCGATGTGGTAGGGCAGGGACATCGAGGTGTAGCGGATGCGGGTCGGGAACAGTTCGACCATCAACGCCGCCAGCGGGCCGTAGCACATCGCGGAGATGATGATCAGGGCAACGATCAGTGCCACGATCATCGGCTTGTTGATCTGCTGCATGTCTGCCTTTTGCGGGTAACCGGCCAGGGTCACGGCACCGCGCAGGGCGGCTTCGTCGAAACCATCGATCTTCACGTCACCGACGCTGACCTGCACGCCGCTGCCGGCCGGGGCCGCTGCGCTCTGGTACGGCAGGCCCTGCTTGACCAGGAAGGTCTTGACCTTGTCGCACGGGCTGTCGAATTTCGCCTTGCCCACCGGGTCGAACTGGAAGGTGCAGGTGGCCGGGTCGGCCATCACGGTGATCGGTGCCTGGCGGCTGGCCTGGTCGATGGCCGGGTTGGCGTAGTGGGCCAGGGTCTTGAAGATCGGGAAGTACAACGCGGTGGCCAGCAGCAGGCCGATCATCAGCACCGGTTTGCGCCCGACCTTGTCCGACAGCCAGCCAAAGAAAATGAAGAAAGGGGCGCCAATGGTCACGCTGACAATCAGCAGGCCGTTGGCCACGGCCGGGTCCATTTTCAGGAACTGGGTGAGGAAGAACAGCACGTAGAATTGCGCGGCGTAGAAGGTCACCGCTTGCCCGGCATTGATGCTGAACAGGGCGATCAACACCACCTTGAGGTTTTCCCATTTGCCGAAGGAATCGCGAATCGGCTGTTTGCACAGCTTGCCTTCTTCTTTCATTTTCACGAAGGCTGGCGACTCGTGCAGGCTCAGGCGAATCCAGGTCGAGATGCCCAGCAGCACGATGGAAAACAGGAACGGAATGCGCCAGCCCCAGACTTCAAACTGGTCGCCGGTGAAGTAGCGGCAACCCAGCACGACCAGCAGCGACAGCAGCAGGCCCAGGGTCGCGGTGGACTGAATCCAGCTGGTGTGGAAGCCACGCTTGCCGATGGGCGCGTGCTCGGCGACGTAGGTTGCGGCGCCGCCGTATTCACCGCCCAGGGCCAGGCCCTGGAGCATGCGCAGCACCACCAGAATGATCGGCGCGGCGATGCCGATGCTGGCGTAGGTCGGCAGCAATCCGACGCAGAACGTCGCCAGGCCCATGAGGACGATGGTGGCGAGGAAGGTGTACTTGCGCCCGATCATGTCCCCCAATCGCCCGAACACCAGCGCGCCGAACGGCCGGACGATGAAGCCGGCGGCGAAGGCCATCAGGGCAAAGATAAACGCCGTGGTGTCGTTGACCCCGGCGAAGAACTGCTTGCTGATCACCGCCGCGAGGGCGCCATAGAGGAAAAAGTCATACCACTCGAAGACCGTCCCGAGGGACGAGGCGAAGATGACTTTCTGGGTTTCCTGGCTGGTGCCCGCGCTGCGCACGGCTTCCAGGGTTTGAACGTTTTCTGACATTCCGGTATCCCTCACAGTGATTGTTTTTGTTGTTCCACTGGTGCTGCGTGTTCCATTTCAGGGGTAATGCTCAGTGTCCGTGAATCTGATGCGGGTCCTTGTAGGAGCGAGCCTGCTCGCGATGGCGGTGGGTCAAACAACGAAGATGTTGACTGTCATTCCGTCATCGCGAGCAGGCTCGCTCCTACAGGGATTGTGTGTGCAGCGGAGTCGAGGATCATCCGCGCCGCCTTCTCGGCAATCATCAGCGTCGGCGAGCAAGTGTTGCCCGAGGTGATGCGCGGCATGATCGAGGCATCGGCAATGCGCAGGCCGGGGATGCCATGGACCTTGAGTTGCGCATCGACCACGGCGTCGGCGTCGTTGCCCATGCGGCAGGTGCCCACCGGATGGAAAATCGTGGTGCCGATCCGTGCGGCGGCTTCGTGCAGTTGCTCCTCGCTTTGCAGGCTGTCGCCGGGCAGGTATTCCACCGGATTGAAGGCGCGCAGGGCCGGAGCGGCGACGATGCGCCGGGTCAGGCGAATGGCGTCGGCGGCGACCCGCAGGTCCTGCGGATGACTCAGGTAATTGGGTTGGATCAGCGGGGCTTCTTGCGGATCGGCGGAGCGAATTTCCACCCGGCCACGGCTTTGCGGACGTAGATCGCAGACCGACGCGGTGAACGCCGGGAAGGCATGCAGCGGTTCGCCAAAACGCTCCAGTGACAGCGGTTGCACGTGGTATTCGAGGTTCGCTGACGTCTGCTCAGGCCCCGAGCGGGCAAAGGCGCCCAATTGGCTCGGCGCCATGGACAGCGGGCCGCTGCGGTCATACAGGTAGCGCAGGCCCATGCCCATCTTGCCCCACAGGCTGCCGGCAATCTGGTTCAGGGTGCGGGCGTTTTCCAGCTTGTAGATCAGCCGCAGTTGCAGGTGATCCTGCAAGTTACCGCCGACACCGGGCAGCTCATGGGCGACGCCGATGCCCAGCCGCTCAAGCAATGGTCGCGGGCCGATGCCGGAGCGTTGCAGGATGCTGGGCGAACCGACCGAGCCGGCACACAGGACGATCTCCTTGCGTGCCTTGAAGGTTTTCGCCTGGCCTTGCCAGCGGGCGCTGACCGCTGAGGCGCGGCCATTGTCCAGCAGCACGCGGTCGACTTCGACAGCGGTCAGCACGGTGAGATTGGGACGCTGGCGAATGGGTTTGAGAAAGGCCTTGGACGCGTTCCAGCGGATGCCGGCCTTCTGATTGACCTGGAAGTAACCGCAACCTTCGTTGTCGCCCTGGTTGAAGTCATCGATGCTGGCGATGCCGCTTTGTTCGGCGGCGCTGCGGAACGCATCGAGAATCGGCCAAGACAGGCGCTGGCGTTCGACCCGCCATTCGCCCGCGGCACCGTGAAATTCGGCGGCACCGGCAAAGTGGTTTTCACTCTGCTTGAACAGCGGCAACACCTCTTGCCAGCTCCAGCCAGGGTTGCCGTCGGCGGCCCAGCGATCGTAGTCGCCGGCCTGGCCGCGCATGTAGATCATGCCGTTGATCGAGGAGCAACCGCCCAGTACCTTGCCGCGCGGGTAGCTCAGGGCGCGACCTTGCAGGCCCGGTTGTGCTTCGGTCTTGAAGCACCAGTCGGTGCGCGGGTTGCCGATGCAGAACAGGTAGCCCACGGGGATGTGAATCCACGCGTAGTTATCGCGGCCACCGGCCTCGAGCAGCAACACGCGATGTTGCGCATCGGCCGACAGTCGATTGGCCAGCAGACACCCGGCCGGCCCGGCCCCGACCACGATGTAATCGTATTCATCCAGGGGAGTCTGCATCCCTGACCTCGTGTTGTTGTTCTTGTTGTCTGTCATCCTAGTTGTTAGCTTTCGTCAAAAGAATGTTAGTTTTTGCGCAGCCGCTGTGCGTTTTTAAACAGCATCCCGAACGGCAAAGAACAAGGACGCTTCATGTTCGACTGGAATGACCTGCGGTTTTTTCTCGAATTGCAGCGCAGCGGGCGTTTGCTTACGGCTGCCCGTCGCTTGAATACCACCCACGCCACCGTGGCGCGGCATATCGAGGCCATCGAAAAAAGCCTCGGTACGGCGTTGTTCGTCCAGCATGCCCAGGGTTACGAGATGACCCCGGCAGGCGAGGCATTGCTTAAACACGCCGAGGCGATGGAGAACGTGGCACTGCTGGCCCAGGAGGAAATCACCCAGTCCACCGCGCCGCTGGGCAAGATCCGCGTCGGGGTGACGGAAGGGCTGGGGATCATGTTCCTGGCCAGTCGCATGAACGGCTTGTTCGAGCGCTATCCGGGGCTGGAGGTGGAACTGGTGGCGGTGCCGCGCTTTGTCAGCATCCTCAACCGCGAGGCGGAAATCAGCATCCACCTTGAGCGTCCGGCTGCCGACATGTTGGTCACCCGCAAACTCACCGATTATCGCCTGGCGCTCTATGCCAGCCAGGACTACCTCGACCGCTCACCGCCGTTGCGCAGTCGTGAGGACCTGGGGCGTCATGCGTGGATCGGCTATGTCGACGACCTGCTGTTCAGTCAGGAACTGATGTTCCTCAACAGCTTCTGCCGCAATCCGCGGGTGGTGTTTCACAGCACCAGCGTGATTGCCCAGCAACAGGCGGCCCGCTCAGGCCTGGGGATTGCCGTGTTGCCGTGCTACATGGCCAGTGCCGATCCCGGTCTGGTGCCTTTGTTGCCGGACGAAAGCATCCAGCGCAGCTACTGGATCAGCACCCGCCGGGAGCTGCACAAGTCGGTGCGGTTGCGGGTGTTGTGGGATTATGTGGTGCAGATGTGTGAGCGGGAGCAGGGGTTGTTGTTGGGCGGTGCCTGAGCTGGCGCCATCGCGAGCAGGCTCGCTCCTACAGGGGACCGCATTCCAATGTGGGAGCGAGCTTGCTCGCGATGGCGGCGGCACATACAGAATTGATCTTATGGTTTAACCGAGAATCTCGAACGCCGTGCTGGCCAGCCGCTCACCATTGACCATGATATGCACCGCATGGCGCCCCGCATAATGCCGGCGGGTGGTGAGTTCCTTGATCTGCTGACCACGGCTGACGGCTTCGACGGCGTTGCCCGGCAGCGTCAATGCCTTGAGCTTGAACACCTTCGCCGAGGTGCTGCCGTTGGCCTTGACGTAATCGATGGCGTAGTCGATCACCAGGCGCTGGCTGCTTTGGACGGTGGATTTGACGGCAAACGACAGGGTGATCTTTTCTCCCAGGCCAATCACCGGCGGTTCGACTTTCACATCAACGATCTCGACTTCAGGCTTGCCGCCCGCGCCGATGATCGCCAGTGCCCGCTGGTTGCCCTGTTTGATCAGGCTGCGCAGGGCGTGTTTGGCGATCCATGCGGTGTGCCGGTTGTCCAGCGACCAGCTTTCGATCAGGTCCAGCACCCAGTCGGGATGATCCTTGGTGATGTCATTGAGGTGGTTGGCCACGGACTTGCGCACGTACAGGCTGCTGTCGGCCTTGAGGTTGTCGAGGATGTTCGCGGCCAGTGTCGGATCGGCCTGGACGGGTTCCAGGCGGAATGACCAGGGCAGGCGTGGCCGGCATCCTTCGCTGGCCAGGCGCCGTACATGCTCGTTGTCGTCCAGGGACCAGGCGTGCATCAGCTTGAGTGAGCGCTCGAGGTCACTGCGCAGGAAGTGACGGATTGCGAATTCCGAAGAGCCAAAAGTGGTGAAGTACTTCAGCGCGTCCATCGACTGATCGAACGCATGGGCGCCGTAGCTGGCGACATAGTGCGGCAGGCACATGCTGACGAAGCCGCTGTTCAGGCGCGGGGCAAGGGCGCGCAGCACCTGCAGCGACGCTTCAAAGTCCAGCGGCAACACCGCATGCAGGCACTCGCTGACCCGGGCCATGCGTTGCATGACGCTGAGGTCTGCCAGGCCGGATTGGGCCAGCTTCAGGAAGCGCCTGGCCTCGAATGACGGATAGACCGCGGTCATTTCGCTCGCGATGTGCTGGAGGCGCTCGGGGTTGAAGATTTCCTTCAGCGCCGGAGATTGTTGGTCAGTCATGGTGGCTCCCTGGCAATTGTTGTTGATCCATCACACCGCGTTATCGTTCATCGCGAGCAGGCTCGCTCCTACAGAAGAGCGTATAAGCGACAAAGATCCAGTGTAGGAGCGAGCCTGCTCGCGATGAGGCGCTCAAATTCACCTCAATTCTTGCCCGCTTGCTCCTGCAGTTGATCCGACTCGAACAACCGGCCCAGTTCGACCCGCGCTTCCTGCGCCGTCTGCATCACTTTCACCGCGTCGTCGTACACCGCATGCTGGGCTTCAAGCACCTCTTCGTCGTGCTGCTTGAAACGCTTGATCCGCGCATCCGCCTGGGCCTGGGTCAATCCCAGACCGATCAGGGTTTGGCGGCTCATTTCCAGGCTCGAATGGAAGGTTTCGCGCACGGCGTGAGCGCCGACGTCCATTAGTCGGTGCACATGCTGACGGTTACGGGCACGGGCGATGATTTTCATGTGCGGGTAGAGCTTGCGCACAAGTTCCGCGGTCTTGATGTTGGTGTCCGGGTCGTCGGTGGCGATCACGAAATACTCGGCTTCCCCGACCTTGGCCGCGTTGAGGATTTCCGGGCGCATCGGGTCGCCATAGAACACCGGCACGCCACCAAAACTGCGGGACAGTTCGATGGTTTCCACCGAAGTGTCGAGGGCCACGAACTTGATGTTCTGTGCGCGCAGAATCCGCGCAATGATCTGGCCCATGCGACCCATGCCGGCGATCACCACCCGTGGCGCATCGGTGTCGATTTCGCGGAACTTCTCCGGCACTTCCACCGGTTGCACTTTCGGGCTGACCAACCGCGCGCAAACCAGCAGCAACAGCGGCGTCACGGCCATGGACAGGGTGATGGTCAGCACCAGCAAGTCATACAGTTCGGTGGCGAACAGCCCGTGGTCGCGCCCGATCTTGAACACCACAAAGGCAAATTCACCACCGGCCGCCAACACGATGCCCAGGCGGATCGCACTGACTTTTTTCAAGCCCCCGGCCAGGCGACCGACCAGAAACAGCAGCGGCAGTTTGATCGCGATCAGCAGCAGGGTCAGGCCCAGCACCGCCACCGGCATGCTCAGCAACAGGCTCAGGTTCGCACCCATGCCGACGCTGATGAAAAACAGCCCGAGTAACAGGCCCTTGAACGGCTCGATCTGGGCTTCCAGTTCATGGCGATACTCGGAGTCCGCCAGCAAAAGGCCGGCGAGGAAGGCGCCCAGGGCCATGGAAATGCCGACCAGCTCCATCAGCCAGGCGGTGCCGATCACCACCAGCAACGCCGTGGCGGTGGAGACTTCTGGCAACGCGGTTTTGGTCACCACGCGAAACACCGGCCGCAGCAGATAACGCCCGCCGATCACCACCACGGCGATGCTGGCCAGCACTTGCAGGCCATGGTTCAGGTTTTCGCTGGCGGTGGTGCTGTGGTCGCCACCGGCCAGCAACGGCACCATGGCGATCAAGGGGATCGCGGCGATGTCCTGAAACAACAGGATCGCGAACGCCAGCCGCCCGTGGGGGCTGGTCAGTTCCTTGCGTTCAGCCAGGCTTTGCAGGCCGAACGCCGTGGACGACAGCGCCAGGCCCAGGCCCAGGACGATCGCGGTGTTCAACGGTTGGCCAAACAGCCACAGCGCGACCACGCCAATCACCGTGCCAGTGAACAACACTTGCGCCAGACCCACGCCGAACACTGATTTGCGCATCACCCACAGGCGTCGCGGCGACAGCTCCAGGCCGATGATGAACAGCAGCAACACCACGCCGAGTTCGGAAATGTTCGCGACGCTTTGCGGATTGTCGATCAGGCCCAGCACCGACGGGCCGATGATCACTCCGGCAAACAGATAGCCCAGAACCGCCCCCAGTTGCAGGCGCTTGGCCAAGGGAACGATGAGCACGGCCGCCATCAGAAACACGACAGCGGCTTGTAGCAGGTTGCCTTCATGGGGCATGGGTGAAACTCCAGAACTCGACACAGCGGGGGCGTCAAGGATAAAGGCTGGGCTCGCCGAAGATCTACCGTGGGTTGTCAGTTAGATCTTTACAGTCGGGCCGCGGCCTTCGCGAGCAGGCTCGCTCCCACAATGTTTCCTGGTCGTACGCAAATTCTGTGTACGGCACAAATCACTGTGGGAGCGAGCTTGCTCGCGATAGGCTCCCGTCGACGAAGCGCTATTCGCTATGCGCCCGCACCACGCTCTCGGTGCCCAGCCGATACTGATTGTTCCCGCTGCGCTTGGCCTCATACATCGCCAGGTCGGCAATGTGCAGCAAGCGGTCGATGCTCGGCGCATGATCGGGGAACACGGCGACGCCGAGGCTGGTGCCGATATGGCGCTGGTCGTTGCCGATGGTCACGGGCGGGGAGAGTTCGACGAAGATTTTCTGGCAAATGGTGCGCGCTTCGTCTTGCAGGCTTTTGCCCTGGGGCAGGCCCTGGAGGATGACCACGAATTCGTCGCCACCGATCCGGGCGACGGTGTCGGTGCCACGCAGAATGCGCTTGAGCCGGGTGGCGGTCGTGACCAGCACGCGGTCGCCGGCCGCATGACCATAGCGGTCGTTGATGGCCTTGAATCCATTGAGATCGACAAACACCAGCGCCACCCGCGTGGCACCGGTGCGCGCCAGCTCCAGGGCTTCGGACAGGCGCTCTTCGAGCACCAGACGATTGGGCAGGCCGGTCAACGGGTCGTAATGGGCCAGGTGCTTGAGGTAGTTGGCCGAGGCCTTTTCTTCTGTGATGTCGCGAACCACGCCCATCATCTTGATCGTATCGTCGTGGTCATTCTTGACCACGTTGCCGGTTTCCCGCAGCCAGCGGATCGTTCCGTCGGGCCAGACCACACGGTATTCCTCGTCATGGTTTTCGCCGGTTTCCAGGCAACGCAGTTCGCCGGCCCGTACCCTGAGGCGGTCGTCCGGATGCACGCAGGAGCAGAACAGGGCGTAAGAGGGCGTCACTTCGCCGATCTTGAAGCCGAACATGCCGAAAATCGCATCCGACCAATACAACCGGTCGGTGTCGACATCCCAGTCCCAGGTGCCGATGCGGGCAAAGTACTGGCTGCGTTTGAAGCGCTCTGCGTCACTATCCTGGTGGATGTTCCGGCTTTCGGCCAGGCTGTTGATGATCGCGCGATACTCCGCCAGTCGCTTTTGCAACGAGCGCCCGCGCCAGACCAGCGCGACGATCAGGCTGAGCGTCGTTGAACCTAGGATGAGACTGGTCCAGAGCAGGATCATTCGGGGATGGCCATCAGGGCGGTGAACCGTACGGGTAATTGTTGATTATTTTAGTTCAGTAAACAGCTTTAAACGCTGCGCGCAGAGGCGGCAATGGTTGCCAATCGAGGGTAAATCTGGGAAAACGGCGCCCATCCGGCCCTTGAGGGCGAGAGAGCATACGAGTGAATTCAATGAATGACGAGCTTCAGGTAATCGATCTTCAGGTGGGTGACGGAAAAGCCGCCGTAAAAGGCGCGCTCATCACCACCCAGTACCGTGGCTGGCTGGAGGATGGCACCGAATTCGATTCCTCCTACAGCCGTGGCAAGCCCTTCCAGTGCGTGATCGGCACAGGGCGGGTCATCAAGGGCTGGGACCTGGGCATCATGGGCATGCAGGTCGGCGGCAAGCGCAAGTTGCTGGTGCCGGCGCACCTGGCCTATGGCGAGCGCACCATGGGCAAGATCACGCCGAATTCGAACCTGATTTTCGAGATCGAGTTGCTGGAAGTGCTGACGCGGGATGATTGACCGCGGGCAGGGGGGATCTACAGCAACTCCCCCGTATCCCAAAGATGTACCAGTTCTCCCGGCGCCCGGTCCTCCGGCACTTTAAGCACCATCCGGTCTTCCCGCTCGCCTAGCCGATAGTTCACCTCTATCTGGTAAAAGCGCTGGTCGCCACGCCCGGGTACCGAACTGTCCAGGGTCAGGCAACCCTCCAGTACCGAGCAGATGCGGGTGCGCTGGCTGATGTCGCATTGCGCAAATTCAATCTCCCGAGGGCGGCTCAAGGCGTGAATCGCCGCGAAACCACCCTGGCGGGAGAGGCGAACCCGGGTGTCGTCGCCCAATGCAGGCAGGGTTTTCATAGGGTCTCCGTGATTTCGATGCCCGTTTGAGCCCACCCCTGGCGCACGGCCTCGACTTCTCGCGCACCGAAGCGTTGGCCGGCATGGTGGACGGTCAGTCGGGCGAAGGCATCGAAGCTGGCGTCCGGATCCAGGCGTTTGTCGCACAGGGCGTCGTACCAGATTACTCCGGCTTTCTTCCAGGCGAACCCGCCAAGCGCTCTGGCCACCAGATAAAACGCGCGATTGGGGATGCCGGAATTGATGTGCACACCGCCATTGTCCTCCTGGGTGATGACGAATTCACGCATGTGATCCGGTTGCGGATCCTTGCCCAACAGCGGGTCGTCGTAGGCCGTGCCCGGATGGGACATCGAGCGCAGGCCTCTGCCGTTGATCCTTGCGCTCAACAAGTCAGCGCCGATCAACCAGTCCGCCTGCTCGGCGGTGTGGCCGAGGACGAATTGCTTGGTGAGGATACCGAACACATCCGACAGCGACTCGTTCAAGGCTCCTGACTGGTTGGCGTAAATCAACCCGGCCGCGCTTTCGGTCACGCCATGGGCCAGTTCATGGGCGACTACATCCAGCGAGCGGGTAAAACGCTGGAAAATTTCCCCGTCACCGTCGCCGAAGACCATTTGCGCACCATTCCAAAAGGCGTTTTCGTATCCCTGGCCATAATGCACGCTGCCGACCAAGGCAAATCCGTTGTTATCGATCGAGTCACGGCCGAGCACCTTCCAGAAGAAATCATAGCTGGCACCCAGTGCGTCGTAAGCTTCATCGACGGCCGCATCGCCTGTGGCCGGCTGACCTTCCAGGCGCACCGGCATACCTGGCAGCAGCATTTTGTTCTGGGCGTCGTGCACGCTGCGCTGGGCGACGCCCGGCTTGCCGCGCGGCGGCAGAATCGCCCGCTCCGGCGGCCGCGAAGGTGGCCCGGGATTGGGCAGCAGACTTTGCACATGATGCAGGGTGATCATCGCCGCCGTGCGCTGCGGCTCTGAGCCGTGGGCGATGATGCGATTGAGAATGTAGGGCGGGATAAAACTGCGCAGTGCTCGTGAGTCGGTCATCAGTGCATCCCTGGCGTGATAGCGGGCGATACTGATGTGATCCGGGCACCGCGCGTTCGGTTCCGTGCCGCGTACTGGCGAGTGTGATGTGCAGGGCAATCGGCAACGATTATCAGGCTGCCGGCAGATCCTTGAAGAGGGGCACCCTCCCGTTCAGTGACGGGCGGTACTGCCAATCCAGGTCCAGCTCAGGGTTCACCGCCAGTATCTGCCTGATTGAGGCGATGGCGATGCTCAGAGCCAGCGCCTGCCCCGGACAGTGATGACGCCCCGCCCCGAACGTGAAGCTGCGGCGCTGCGCGCGGTCAAGGCATAAGTTGTCGGCTCGGTCATTGAGCTGTGGATCTCGATTGGCCGAGGCCAGCAGCACCAGAATCACATCGCCAGGATTGAGGCTCACACCCTCTATTTCGCAAGGCGTTGCGACGAAGCGCCGGGTGTTTTGTACCGAGGGATCGAAGCGTTGGACTTCGGCGATCAGGTCACCGATATGCATCGCATCGTGCCGCAACGACGGGTTTTGCATCAGGGCCAGAACGGCATTGCCGATCAATCCGGCCGTGGCGTCGTATGTTTGGGACAGCAGACCGATCAGGTTGGCGATCAGCACTTCGGATGGCGCGGATGTCGAGGCAAAGCGCTGGCGGATGCCGGCGAGCAGGGGGCTTTGATCGGCCTGTTCATCCAGCAACTCGACAAAGTAGCCGCTCAGTTGCTCGGCGGCAGCGTCGGCGACGACCAGTTGTGCCGGGGTGCTGAGCGGTGACAGGCAGGCGACGAAATCCGCGGTCAACTCGGCGATGATGCGGCCCTGTGCCGGTGAAAAACCCAGCAGCGTTGCAACTACACAGACCGGGCCGCGGAACATGGCGGCCTGTATCCCGTCCGCGCCCGGCGTGATCAGGCGCGCTGCAACCAATGTCTCGACTGCCTGCGCATCGATCAATTGCAGCTCCGGCTGGATTGCCGAACGGGGGCAATGCTGGCGTTCGCCTTCATTCATCCGCATCAATTGGCCAAACACCTTGCCGGCCATGCCGTCGGCAATGGCCTTGGGCACGGGTTCGGAGGCCGGACGAACGTGGCAGTCAGGATGCGCCAGCACAGCCGCCACAGCGTGGGCACTGCTGGCGACCCACAGGTTCAGGCTCTGGTGAAAAACCAGCCCACCCTCGGCGCGCCATTGCGCATAGCAAGGATAAGGATCGGTGTGAGTCGCAGCGGTGATCGGGTCCATGGTCGCAGCCTTTTGTTGTCGGGAAGTGTTGCTACTATCTCCAGTCCGAACAGGCGATGATTCGTCCGGGAGCGAAATATGAACGTAGAACAACATGACATCGGTGTTTCTCAAGTGGCGGCGGCCATCGCTGAGCCGGCGCGGACGAAAATCCTCTGTTCGCTGATGGACGGCCACGCCCGCACCAGCACCGAACTGGCGGCGGTGGCCGAAGTCAGTGCATCGACCGCCAGCGCCCACCTGGCCAAACTCAAGGAGCTGGCGCTGGTGCGGTTGCACGTTCAGGGCCGTCATCGCTATTACAGCCTGGCGGACAAGCGTGTGGCCCGGGCGTTGGAGGCATTGATGGTGATTGGCCAAAACGCTGCGCCGGCCTTTAACTCGCGCACCCCGGACCGCCTGCAGTTTGCCCGCACCTGCTACGACCACATGGCCGGCACCCTGGCCGTGCTGCTGCATGACCGGATGCTTGAAGCGGGCTGGCTTGAGGAAACCGACGAACAGGCCTATCGCTTGAGCGACAGCGGTACGGCAATGTTTCAAGGGCTCGGGATCGAGGTACAGGACTTGAGCACCTTGCGCCGCCGCTTTGCCTGCCCGTGCCTGGACTGGAGCATGCGTCGGCCACATCTGGGCGGGTCGCTGGGCGCGGCGGTGTTGCAAACGGCGCTCAAGCGCAAGTGGGTGACTCAGGATCTGGACAGTCGGGCGTTGGCGTTGACGGCGTTGGGGCGCAAGGAGTTTGGAAGGCGGTTTGGAATCGGGTTGCCGTTGGTGGTTGAGGGTAATGTCAAAGTTTCGAAAACTGCAGCAGAATCGGTGGAGTTCGGGAATATTCGCTGACTGACGATACGTGTATTCCAGTTGTCTTTGTGTTGAATGAAATGCCGTCATCGCGAGCAGGCTCGCTCCCACAGGGGGCGGGGTGGGTTTGTCAGTACAATGCAAACAAAAAAGCCCCCCATCGGTCACCCGATGGGGGGCTTTTGTGCGTGTGGCGTCAGGTCAAACCTTGACGATCCAGCCCGCTGGCGCTTCGATGTCGCCGGTTTGCACGCCGGTCAGCTCTTTGTAGAGCTTCTGGGTGACCGGGCCGACTTCGGTTTCGCTGTGGAACACGTGCAGGTGGTCGTTGTAGTCGATGCCGCCGATTGGCGTGATCACCGCCGCGGTACCGCAAGCACCGGCTTCCTTGAAGTCGGAGAGCTTGTCGATGAACACATCGCCTTCAACCACTTCCAGGCCCAGACGGGTCTTGGCCAGCTCGATCAGCGACAGACGGGTGATGCCCGGCAGTACCGAAGGCGAGTTCGGGGTCACGAACTTGTTGTCGTGGGTGATCCCGAAGAAGTTGGCCGAACCGACTTCCTCGATCTTGGTGTGGGTCATCGGATCCAGGTAGATGGCGTCGGCGAAGTGGGCTTTCTTGGCCTTGGAACCCGGCATCAGGCTGGCGGCGTAGTTGCCACCGACCTTGGCGGCACCGGTGCCTTGTGGCGCGGCGCGGTCGTAGCTGGAGATCTGGAAGTTGTGCGGGGTCAGGCCGCCCTTGAAGTAGGCGCCGACCGGGATGCAGAAGATCGAGAAGATGAACTCGGGGGCGGTACGCACGCCGATGTTGTCACCCACGCCGATCACGAACGGGCGCAGGTACAGCGCGCCGCCGGTGCCGTACGGCGGGATGAAACGCTCGTTGGCGCGGACCACGGCCTTGCAGGCTTCGATGAACTGCTCGGTGTCGACTGTCGGCATCAGCAGGCGGGCGCAGCTGCGTTGCATGCGCAGAGCGTTCTGGTCCGGGCGGAACAGGTTGATCGAGCCGTCCTTGCAACGATAGGCCTTCATGCCTTCGAAGCACTGCTGGCCATAGTGAAGGGCGGTGGAGCCTTCGCTGATGTGCAGCACGTTATCTTCGGTCAGGGTGCCTTTGTCCCACTCGCCATTGCGGAAATACGACAGATAGCGCTTGTCGGTCTTGATGTAGTCAAAACCCAGCTTGTCCCAATTTATGCTTTCGTTACCCATGACACCCTCTATCACTGAACAACCGTCGAAACGGTTCAAGGCTTCTGACGTTTTTTGGATGGGGACAACAATACTTCATTCCGGGCCCATTTCGCAGCCCGGATTGCATTCCTTGTAGGAGCGAGCTTGCTCGCGATGGACGTCAACGATAACGCGCCTCGTCTGAGTGACCGCGTTGTCCTGAGTTTTTCGCGAGCGAGCTCGCTCCTACAGGTTCGGGCTAGAGGTGCAATGCGTGCCCAAGGGCACGCAACGCCGCTTCCTGCACCGCCTCACCCAGCGTCGGATGCGCATGGATCGTGCCGCCGATGTCTTCCAGCCGCGCGCCCATTTCAAGGCTTTGCGCAAACGCCGTGGACAATTCCGACACGCCAACGCCCACCGCCTGCCAGCCGACAATTACATGATTGTCGCGGCGGGCGACCACCCGCACGAAGCCGCTTTTCGACTCCAGGGTCATCGCCCGGCCATTGGCGGCGAACGGGAAGCTCGACACGATGCAGTCCCAACCTGCGGCCTTGGCCTCGTCCGGGGTCTTGCCGACCACCACCAGTTCCGGGTCGGTGAAGCACACGGCGGCGATGGCGGTCGGGTTGAACTCGCGGGACTTACCGCTGATCAGCTCGGCGACCATCTCGCCCTGGGCCATGGCCCGGTGGGCGAGCATCGGTTCGCCGCTCAGGTCACCGATGGCATACACGTTGCGCATGCTGGTCTGGCAGCGGTGGTCGATCTTGATCGACGAACCGTTCATGTCCAGGTTCAGCGCTTCGAGGTTCCAGCCCTGGGTGTTCGGCTTGCGACCGACGGCCACCAGCACCTGATCGGTTTCCAGGTTCAGGGTCGCGCCGTTCGGGGCCAGTACTTGCAAAGTATTTTCTTGTGAATCAAAACCTTGCACGCTGTGTTTCAAGTAAAGCTTCACGCCGAGTTTTCTCAGTTCGTCGTACACCGGCTGGGTCAGTTCGGCGTCGTAGGCCGGCAGGATGCGTTCCTGCGCTTCCACCACGCTGACCTCGGCGCCGAGCTTGCGATAGGCAATGCCCAGCTCCAGACCGATGTAGCCACCACCGACCACGATCAAGCGCTTGGGCACGGACGTCGGCGCCAGGGCTTCGGTGGACGAGATGATCGGCCCGCCAATCGGCAATATCGGCAGGTTCACGCTTGTCGAACCGGTGGCCAGCACCAGGTGCTCGCACTGGATGCGCGTGTCGCCGACGTCGACGGTTTTACCGTCAACCACTGTGGCCCAGCCTTGAACGATCTGGACCTTGTTCTTTTTCAGCAGCGCCGCGACGCCGGTGGTCAGGCGATCGACGATGCCATCCTTCCACTCGACGCTCTTGGTGATATCGAGGGTCGGCGCCGAAACGCTGATGCCCAGGGACGAAAGCTGATGGTGGTGCTGCGTCTGATGAAACTGCTCGGCAACGTGAATCAGTGCCTTGGACGGAATGCAGCCGATGTTCAGGCAGGTGCCGCCCAGGGATTGGCCTTCAACCAGGATGGTCGGGATGCCCAACTGGCCGGCACGGATCGCCGTCACATAACCGCCGGGGCCGCCGCCGATGATCAGCAGCGTGGTGTTCAAAGTTTGCATTCGTTACTCCACAAACAGGGTAGCGGGTTGTTCGAGCAAGCCACGGATGGCCTGGATGAATTGCGCCGCGTCCATGCCGTCGACCACGCGGTGATCGAAGGAGCTGGAGAGGTTCATCATCTTGCGGATCACGATCTGGCCTTTGATCACCATTGGCCGTTCGACGATCTTGTTCACGCCGACAATCGCCACTTCCGGCAGGTTCAGCACCGGCGTGCTGACGATGCCGCCCAAGGCGCCAAGGCTGGTCAGGGTGATAGTCGAGCCGGACAGTTCGTCGCGGCTGGCCTTGCCGTTGCGCGCGGCAGTGGCCAGGCGAGCGATTTCCGCTGCGCTGTCCCACAGGCTGCGGGCTTCGGCGTGACGCACCACCGGCACCATCAGGCCGACGTCGCTCTGGGTCGCGACGCCCACATGCACCGCGCCGAGGCGGGTGATGACCTGGGCTTCGTCGTCGTAGCGGGCATTCATCTGCGGGAAGTCGCGCAGGGCGACGACCATGGCGCGGACCAGGAATGGCAGCAACGTCAGCTTGCCACGGGCCGCGCCGTGTTTTTCATTGAGGTGCGCGCGCAGCTCTTCCACGGCGGTGACGTCGATTTCTTCGACATAACTGAAGTGGGCGGCACGCTGGGTGGCATCCTGCATGCGCTGGGCGATCTTGCGGCGCATGCCGATCACCGGGATCTGCTGTTCATCGGTACGCTGGATGTAAGCGCTGCTGACCGTCGAGGCGTTCGACTGACCCTGGGCCAGGTAGGCGTCGAGGTCTTCATGCAGTACGCGACCGGCCGGGCCGCTGCCACGTACCAGGCGCAATTGAATGCCGAGGTCCAGTGCATGCTTGCGCACGGCCGGAGAGGCCAACGGACGCTCATCGGCCTGGCGAGCAACCATCGGGCCCTGGCAGACGGCAACTTTCGGTGCCGGGGCAACAACCGGTTTGCTTTCAGCCACGGCTTCAACTTTAGGTGCAGCCACGGGCGCTTCTTTAACAGGTGCCGGCTGCGCCGATTCCTTAACGTTGCCCGCGCCTTCGACTTCAATGCTGATCAGCACGCTGCCGACCGCCATGACTTCGCCCGGCTGGCCGCCAAGGGCGATGACCTTGCCATGCACCGGCGACGGAATATCCACCATCGCTTTATCGGTCATGACATCGGCCAGCACCTGATCTTCGACGACCATGTCGCCGACCTTGACGTGCCATACCGACAATTCAACTTCTGCAATGCCTTCACCAATGTCCGGCATTTTAATGACGTGCGTGCCCATTCAGACCTCCATGACCCGTTTCAATGCCGCGCCCACTCGGGACGGGCCTGGGAAATACGCCCACTCTTGCGCGTGCGGGTAAGGGGTGTCCCAACCGGTGACGCGTTCGATCGGCGCTTCCAGGTGGTGGAAGCAATGTTCTTGCACCAGCGACACCAGTTCGGCGCCGAACCCGCAGGTTCGGGTGGCTTCGTGCACCACCACGCAACGGCCGGTCTTTTTCACCGATTTGACGATGGTTTCCAGGTCCAGCGGCCACAGGCTGCGCAGGTCGATGACTTCGGCATCGACGCCGCTTTCTTCAGCAGCGACTTGCGACACGTACACGGTGGTGCCGTAGGTCAGCACGGTCACGTCCTTGCCCGGACGGGTGATCGCAGCGACGTCCAGCGGCACGGTGTAGTAACCGTCCGGCACTTGCGCGGCGGGGTGCTTCGACCACGGGGTTACCGGGCGGTCGTGGTGACCGTCGAACGGGCCGTTGTACAGGCGTTTCGGCTCGAGGAAGATCACCGGGTCATCGTTTTCGATGGAGGCGATCAACAGGCCCTTGGCGTCGTACGGGTTGGACGGCATCACCGTGCGCAAGCCGCAGACCTGGGTGAACATCGCCTCGATGCTCTGGCTGTGGGTCTGGCCGCCGTAGATGCCGCCGCCGCAAGGCATGCGCAGGGTCATCGGTGCGGTGAACTCGCCGGCCGAGCGGTAACGCAGGCGGGCGGCTTCGGAAATGATCTGGTCGGAGGCCGGGTACACGTAGTCGGCGAACTGGATTTCAGCGACCGGACGCAGACCGTAGGCGCCCATGCCCACGGCGACACCGACGATGCCGCTTTCGGAGATCGGCGCGTCGAACACCCGGGAGGTGCCGTACTTGGTCTGCAGGCCTTCGGTGCAGCGGAACACGCCGCCGAAGTAGCCCACGTCCTGGCCGAAGACCACGACGTTGTCGTCACGTTCAAGCATCACATCCATGGCCGAGCGCAGGGCCTGGATCATGGTCATGGTGGTCGTGGTCATGGCGGTTTCCAGCTCGATATTGTTGTTGTGATCGTTCATGTCAGATCCCCAACTCTTGACGCTGGCGCTTCAAGTGCTCCGGCATCTCTTTGTAGACGTCCTCGAACATGGTCGCGGCGCTCGGAATCTGGCCACCGGCGAGGGTTCCGTACTGTTCGGCTTCTTTCTGTGCGGCGATCACTTCGGCTTCCAGCTCGGCGCTGACGGCGGCGTGTTCCTCTTCGGACCACTGGCCGATCTTGATCAGGTGCTGCTTGAGGCGCGCAATCGGATCACCCAGCGGGAAGTGGCTCCAGTCATCGGCGGGACGGTATTTGGAAGGATCATCAGACGTCGAGTGCGGGCCGGCGCGGTAGGTGACCCATTCGATCATGGTTGGGCCCAGACCGCGGCGCGCACGTTCGGCGGCCCAGGCGGAGGCGGCGTAGACCGCGTAGAAGTCGTTGCCGTCGACCCGTAGGGAGGCAATACCGCAACCGACGCCACGACCGGCGAAGGTGGTGGCTTCACCGCCGGCAATCGCCTGGAAGGTCGAAATAGCCCACTGGTTGTTGACCACGTTGAGAATCACCGGCGCGCGGTACACGTGGGCGAACGTCAGGGCGGTGTGGAAGTCCGACTCGGCGGTGGCGCCGTCGCCGATCCACGCCGAGGCGATTTTGGTGTCGCCCTTGATCGCCGAAGCCATGCCCCAGCCCACGCCTTGAATGAACTGGGTGGCGAGGTTGCCGGAAATGGTGAAGAAACCGGCGTCCTTGACCGAGTACATGATCGGCAATTGCCGGCCCTTGAGCGGATCGCGCTCGTTGGACAGCAACTGGCAGATCAGGTCGACCAGCGGTACGTCGCGGGCCATCAGGATACTTTGCTGGCGGTAGGTCGGGAAACACATGTCGTCGATGTTCAGGGCCAGGGCCTGGGCGCTGCCGATGGCTTCTTCGCCAAGGCTCTGCATGTAGAACGACATCTTTTTCTGACGCTGGGCGACCACCATGCGGTTGTCGTAGATGCGGGTCTTGAGCATGGCACGCATGCCCTTGCGCAGTATCGCCACCGGCACGTCTTCAGCCCAGGGGCCGTGGGCGTTGCCCTGGTCGTCGAGCACGCGGATCAGGCCGCGGGCCAGGTCAGCGGTGTCAGCCGGTTCAACATCGATTTGGGGTTTGCGCACCGTGCCCGCGTCGGTCAGATGCAGGTAGGAGAAGTCGGTTTTGCATCCTGGACGGCCCGAGGGTTCTGGGACGTGCAGGCGCAGCGGTTCATACGCTTGGGTCATGGCTTCTACGCTCGATCTTGTGAATTTCTTGTAGTGAGCTGACAGATTTCGTTCGGTAGAAGAAATCTTGTCCTACAACAATCATAGGCCCGGCCAAGAAGAATATTTCTCTCTGTTTCATTGCGTTGAAGCTCATTTGCAGATAAAAAACCTGCATAAACATAAAAAACAGGTGGTTTTATCTCATGCGCAAACTGGACCGTACCGACATCGGCATTCTCAACAGCCTTCAGGAGAACGCACGCATCACCAACGCCGACCTGGCGCGTTCGGTGAACCTGTCGCCGACCCCGTGTTTCAACCGGGTCAAGGCCATGGAAGAACTGGGGGTGATTCGCGAGCAAGTGACGCTGCTCGATGCCGATCTGCTGGGGCTGCATGTGAACGTGTTCATTCACGTCAGCCTGGAGAAACAGGTGGAGGAGGCGTTGCAGCATTTCGAAGAGGCGATTTCCGATCGCCCCGAGGTGATGGAGTGCTACCTGATGGCCGGCGACCCGGACTATCTGATCCGGGTGCTGGTGCCGACCATACAGTCGCTGGAGCGCTTCATGATGGACTTTCTGACCAAGGTGCCGGGGGTGGCGAACATCCGTTCGAGCTTTGCGCTCAAGCAGGTGCGGTACAAAACCGCGCTACCGTTGCCGGCCAATGGGTTGACGTTGCCGTAGGAGCGAGCTTGCTCGCGAAAAACCTGAGGGCACCGCGGGGCGTCAGGTTTGCCGCGTTATCGTTGACGTTTTTCGCGAGCAAGCTCGCTCCTACAGGTCAGAGTTTGTTCAAGGGGATTTTCAGGTAGGTCACGCCATTGTCTTCGGCTGGCGGCAAATTCCCCGCCCGCACATTCACCTGGATCGCCGGCAGCAACAGCGTCGGCATTCCCAACCCCTCATCACGCCGGGTGCGCATGGCAACGAAGGCGGTTTCATCAATGCCGTCGCGCACGTGGATGTTGTTCTTGCGCTGGTCGCCAACGGTGGTCATGCACTCCGGTGCGCGGCCTTCGGGCGGGTAGTCGTGGCACACGTAGAGGCGCACGCTGGCGGGGAAGGCCAGCAGTTTCTGGATCGAGGCAAACATCTGGTTGGCATTGCCGCCGGGAAAGTCGCAGCGCGCGGTGCCCACGTCCGGCATGAACAGTGTATCGCCGACCAGGATCACATCGTTGCCGATCAGGTAGGCCATGTCCGCCGGGGTATGGCCGGGCACGTGCAGGGCGGTCGCCTTGAGGTTGCCGATCATGAACGATTCGTCGGGGGTGAACAGGTGATCGAACTGCGAACCGTCGATGCGAAAGGATGGCTCCAGATTGAACAGCGCCTTGAACACGTCCTGGACCTTGCTGATCGACTCGCCAATGGCAATTTTGCCGCCAAGCACCCTGCGCAGATACGGCGCTGCGGACAGGTGATCGGCATGGGCGTGGGTTTCCAGTAACCATTGCACTTGCAGATTGTGGGTGCGGACGAAGGCGATGATTTTCTCGGCCTGGGTGGTTGCGGTACGCCCGGCGGCACCGTCGTAGTCGAGCACGGGGTCGACAATCGCACACTGCCCGCCATCGGCCTCGTAGACCACGTAGCTGTAGGTCGAGGAGGCGGGGTCGAGGAAAGCTTCAATCAGCGCGGGCATGGACACGAACCTGTGCAGGGGGAGAAAAGTCAGTCATGGGTTGCAACACTTTATGTAAAGACATAATGTTCGCAGCTTAAGTGACGTTGAAGGCATCCTGCAAATGCAATCCAGTCTGAACGAATGTGAAGTCGCCCAATTGCGCGCCTCGGCCTCCAAGGCGTGTGCGCTGCTCAAGGCCCTGGCCAATGAGGATCGCCTGCTGATCCTGTGCCAGTTGACCCAGGGCGAACGCAATGTGGGCGAGCTGGAAAAAATGACCGGCGTGCGTCAACCGACCCTGTCCCAGCAATTGGGGATCCTGCGCGATGAAGGACTGGTCGCCACCCGTCGTGAAGGCAAGTACATTTTTTACGGTCTCGCCAGTCACGAAGTGATCCAGGTGATGAAAACCCTCTCCGGGCTTTATTGCGGGGCGGTGCTTAAAAGCTGGGTTCAACCCTGATCCTGTTCAACACACCGAACCTGTGGGAGCGAGCCTGCTCGCGATGGACGTAATGGCACCGCGTGTATACAGATAACACGCGTGATCGTTAGCGACCATCGCGAGCAGGCTCGCTCCTACAGTGCAGCAAAAGGAACAAGCAATGAACGATCAACACTGGGGCCCATCCATCAGTGCAGATATCGTGGTCATCGACGGCGGCGGTACGGCGGGTATCGGCTTTTTCGCCAGCCTGCTCAAGCGTAGTCCGCATCTGAACATCACCGTGATCGAACCCGACTCCCGGCACTACTGAGAATTCCTTATGTTGCTGGCAAGTCTGTTTGGTGTAGTGATGGGGTTGGTGCTCGGCTTGACGGGCGCCGGCGGCGGTATCCTTGCGGTCCCGGCGCTGGTGTTGGGGTTGGGCTGGAGCATGACCCAGGCCGCTCCGGTGGCGTTGTTCGCGGTGGGCAGTGCGGCCGCGGTCGGTGCCATCGACGGTTTGCGCCATGGTCTGGTGCGTTATCGCGCGGCGCTGCTGATCGCCGCGCTGGGCGCAGTGTTTTCGCCGCTGGGCATCTACTTTGCCCACCGGTTGCCAGAAAAAATCCTGATGATCCTGTTCAGTCTGCTGATGGTCGTGGTGGCCGGGCGGATGTTGCGCCGCGAGCGCAAGGACCAGGGCCCCAGCGACCACGGCCAGGCCAACTGGGGCCAGAAGAACTGCATGCTCGATCAACAGACCGGGCGCTTTTCCTGGACCGCCAAATGCACCGCGACCCTTGCCGCGCTCGGGGCAGTGACCGGCGTGGTCTCGGGATTACTGGGGGTGGGCGGCGGCTTTCTGATTGTCCCGGCCTTCAAGCAACTGACCGACGTGCAGATGCGCGGGATCATCGCCACTTCGCTGATGGTGATCAGCCTGATTTCGGCTATCGGCGTGATCGGCGCGTTCAATGCCGGGGTGCGCATCGATGGCTTGGGCATTGCCTTCATCGTCTCCAGCATCGTTGGCATGATCATCGGCCGCAAGCTCTGCGCCCGGGTGCCGGCGCGGGCGTTGCAGCTCGGGTTTGCCAGCATCTGCATCGTGGTCGCCGGCTACATGCTGTTCAGGGCCAACGCCTGATCGGTAGCGGTTCCTGTGGACGCCAGTGGGGTCCACAGGCCTACGCCCTAAGTGGCGAGCCTTGCCGACCAGCGGTCTTACACCATAGTGGTCACGCACCGCCGGCCCATCCAAAGCACCTGCAAACCAGCCCCAAGGCAGCGTATGGCACCGCTCGTCAGGTTTCGATAATCGCCTCCGACACTCAGTCCCCGTTTCGGAGCGCGCCATGCACAACAATAAGAACGTCACGCATCGTTTTCTGCCGGCCTTCATCGCCAGCCTGTCTGCTCTCGGCCTGAGCCAGATGGCCGAGGCGGATATCATGCTGTACGACAAGGACCAGACCACGTTCTCCACCGACGGCTACATCAACGCCTTCTACGTGAACAGCGATGTCGACCGCGCCGGCGATCAGTTCGACCGTCGACAGTCGCGGGTCAAAATGGGCTTTTTGCCCAACTACCTGGGGTTCAACATGGGCAAGCAGGTAGACGACCTCAAACTCGGTGCCCGCGCCTCGTTCTGGGTCACCATCAACGACAGCCAGACCAACGGCACCGACACCGCCATCGATGTGCGGCAGTTCTTCGGCACCGTGGCCAACCCGGAGTGGGGCGAAGTGCTGATCGGCAAAGACTTCGGGCTGTTCGCCCGTTCCAATATCCTGCTCGACGAAATGCTCGCCGGTTACGGTCAGGTCAGCGATACGCTGGGGCTGGTGGATGGCGGCGGGGTGTCGTTCGGCAACATCGGCACCGGTTACCCGTATCCGTTCCCGACCTCGCAGATCACCTATCGCACCCCGGTGATGGACGGTCTGCGCGTGGCGGTCGGCATCATGGACCCGGTGGACACCAACGACAGCAGCCCGACGGGCAAGGCCTACCAGGAAAACCCGCGTACCGAGAGCGAGGTCACCTATCAGTTCGACCTGGCCGGGGCCAAGATCTACAGCTGGGTCAACGGCAGCTACCAGACCTCGGACAACACCGATTCCACGGTCGAGACCGTCACCTCCAAGGGTGTCGGGTACGGCGTGCAGGCGAAGATGGGCGGCTTGTCCCTCACCGGGTCCGGTTTCCAGGCCAAGGGCATCAACCCGTTTTTCACCAACAATGCCGGCGAGCCGACCCTGCGCAACGTCGACAGCGACGGCTACCTGATGCAGGGGTCCTACAAACTGGGCAAGAACCGCCTGGCCTTGTCCTATGGCAAGACCAATGACGATGGCAACGGCGTGGTCGGCAGCGGCGCGGACTACGAGACCCGCGGCATCGCGTTGTTCCATGACGTCAACGACAACCTCAAGCTGGTGGCCGAGTACAACCAGTTCGAAATCAACGGCCACGACACCGACGAGCAGAACGAAGACACCGACACCTTTGCCGTGGGCGCGGTGCTGACCTGGTAACCCCGGGAGGTGGCCCTGGCCGTGCGCATCGCGGCGAGGGTCGCCAACCGTCTCATCCCATCGAAGCGGCTACCCGCTACCCAAGTAGCATTCGTCGCACCCCACAGACTTCGTACACTCGTGCCTCATACACACGCACCTGCGGGAGGTAAGGATGCAGCAGAGCGAAGGCGTCGTCAGTGCAATGTCCCAGGCCACCGATGCCCGGCAGGTCGCGCAGGAACTGGCACGCCAGTTGTTGCATCCGCACCTGGGGTTCGTGCTGTTCTTCTGTTCCGCCGAGTACGACTTGCAGGCGCTGGGCCAGGCCTTGCAGCAAAGTTTCGGCGGCATTCGCCTGGCGGGCTGCACCAGCGCCGGGGAAATCACCCCGCTGGGCTACGGGCGCAATTGCGTGACAGCGGTGGGTTTCGATCACCGGCACTTTTCCATCGCGATCGAGCTGATCGACCAGATGGAGCACTTCAGCCTGATCGACGCCCAGCAAATGGTCGAGCGCCTGGTCAGTGGCTGTCGCAGCAACACCCTGGCCCCGATCAAGGGCAACAGCTTTGCCCTGACCCTGCTCGATGGCCTGTCCAGCCGCGAAGAAATGGTCCTGGCGGCCTTGAGCGCGGCATTGGGCGACATTCCGCATTTCGGCGGCTCGGCCGGCGACGACAACTACCTGACCCATACCCATGTGTACTTCGATGGCGAGTTCCACAGCGGCGCGGCCGTGGTGGTGCTGGTCAATACCTGGCTGGATTTCGAAGTGTTCACCACCCACCACGTGTTGCCCCGCGCCGAGAAGCTGGTGGTCACCGGGGCCGACAGCGCCTTGCGCCGGGTCTTCGAACTCAATGCCGAGCCGGCCGCCGAGGAGTACGCCCGGCACATCGGCGTGCCGGTGGCGCAGCTCGATCACCGGATCTTCGCCGCGCACCCGTTGGCGGTGCGGATCAACCAGCAGTACTACGTGCGGGCCATCCAGCAGGTGCATCCGGACCTGAGCCTGAGTTTCTACTGCGCCGTGGAAAACGGCATCGTCCTCACCGCCATGACCCCTGGGCCGATGCTGCCAAACCTGCAGAGCCTGTTCGAAGGGTTGCAGGAACGCCTGGGGGATTTGCTGCTGACCATCGGTTGCGACTGTTTCCTGCGGCGTCTGGAACTCGAAGACGACGGCAGTCTCGATCAGATCGGCACGTTTTTGCGCGAGCAACGGGTGATGGGGTTCAACACCTATGGAGAACAGTTCAATGGCATGCACATCAACCAGACCTTCACCGGCGTTGCCATTGCCCGTGGCCGTGCCCCAGGACATCGCTGAGCTGCAGGCCGAACTGGCCAGGCTGCGCCTGGAAAACCATAAACTGCAGCGCATCAATGGTGCGCTGATCGAACGGGTCGAGTCCGGGGGGACCCGCGGCAACGATCCCTACGCGGCATTCCAGCATTCGGTGGTGCTGGCCGAGCAAGTGCGCGAACGCACCGATGCCTTGAACCAGGCCATGGCCGAACTCAAGGCCGGTAATCATTTGCTCAGCGAAGCCCGCCTGCGCGCGGAAACGGCGCATCAACACCTGATCGATGCCATCGAAAGCATTTCCGACGCCTTCGTGCTGTTCGACGCCGAGCAGCGCATCGTGCTGTTCAACAGTCGCTTCAAGGCGTTCTGGAGCAACAGCCGGGTGCGGATCAACGCCGGCATGCGCCTGACCGAGGTCAAGCGGTTGATAATGAACAACGGCCTGTTCACCGAAGAGCCTCGGGGGCATGCCGACGAAAACCCGCTTTACCGCCTGCAGAACGGGCGCTGGCTGCAAGTCAGCGAACGGCCGACCCAGGAAGGCGGGCGGGTGATTCTGTTCACCGACATTACCGACGTCAAACTCAGCGAAACCATGCGCCGTGAACAGGCGGTGGCGCAGAAGTCGCACCTGTTGCAACGGGCGGTCGACAACCTGTCCCAAGGGGTGGCGATGGTCAGCGCCGAGGGCATCCTGGAGTTGTGGAACCGGCGTTTCCTGGAGCTGAGCGGCCTGGCGCCGGTGGCGGCCCATCGCCCGTTTGCCGAAGTGATCGCCGACAGCGAGTTGAAACTGCTGACCCCGGCCAGTCGCGATGGCAACGGACGACCGGTGCGCGAATGCGAGCAGCGCCTGTACGATGGCCGGGTCCTGGAGATCCGCACCCATCCGTTGCCCACCGGCGGTTTCGTCAACACGTTCACCGACATCACCGAACGCTACCAGCACGCCGAGGCGCTGAGCGAAAGCGAACACTGGATTCGCCTGATCACCGATCACGTACCCGCATTGATTGCCTACCTCAATGCCGACCTGGTCTACGAGTTCACCAACAAGGTTTACGAGGAGTGGTACTGCTGGCCCCGGGGCGTGATGCTCGGCCAGAGCCTGCGCGAGGTGCACAGCGAACAGCATTACCAGCGACTGGAGTCCTACGTGACCAGGGCGCTGGCCGGCGAGAGCGTGACCTTCGAGTTCGCCGAAACCAACGTCAACAACCAGGAGCGCTACATGCTGCGCTCCTATGTGCCCAACCGTCTGGCCAGTGGTGAGGTGGTGGGGATCTTCGTGCTGATCCGCGACATCACCGAACGCCGCCGCACTGCCGAGGCGCTGCATCAGGCGTATCAGAACCTGGAACTGCGGGTACGCGAGCGCACGGCGGAATTGACCACCCTCAACGACCAGCTGCTGCGCGAGATCGATGAGCGACGCCTGGTCGAGTCACGCTTGCGCGAGGCCAAGCAGGAAGCCGAGCAGGCCAACCTGTCGAAGACCAAGTTCCTCGCCGCCGTCAGCCACGACCTGCTGCAACCGTTGAATGCCGCGCGCCTGTTTACCAGTGCCTTGCTGGAACGGCGCGAGCCGATGTCCAGCGAGATTCTGGTGCGCAACGTGAGCAATTCCCTGGAAGACGTGGAGAACCTGCTCGGCACCCTGGTGGACATTTCCAAGCTCGATGCGGGGGTGATCAAGGCCGACATCGCGCCGTTCGCCCTCAGTGAACTGCTGGACAACCTGGCCGCCGAATACACCCAGGTGGCGCGCAGTGAAGGCCTGCAACTGCACTTCATCGGCTGTTCGGCACTGGTGCGCAGCGACATCCAGCTGCTCGCGCGGATTCTGCGCAATCTGCTGAGCAATGCGATTCGCTATACCTACAGCGGTCGCGTGGTGCTCGGTTGCCGGCGGCATCATCAGTGCCTGACGATCGAAGTCTGGGACAGCGGCATGGGCATTGCCGAGCATCGCCTGGAGGAGATTTTCCAGGAGTTCAAGCGCGGTGATGTGCAGCGGCCCGATCAGGATCGCGGTTTGGGCCTGGGCCTGGCGATCGTCGAAAAGATTGCCGGCATCCTCGGGCATCCCATTCATGTGCGCTCATGGCCGGGCCGGGGTTCGATGTTCTCGGTCGAAGTGCCGTTAAGCGCCACCGCGCCGAAGCCACCGCCGACGTTGCAGATGAGCGAACCGATGCTTGAGCGCCTGCGCGGCGCGCGGATATGGGTGCTGGACAACGACGCGACCATCTGTGAAGGCATGCGCACCTTGCTGGAGGGGTGGGGGTGTCGGGTGGTGACGGCGCTGTCGGAGGAAGACCTGGCGCGGCAAGTGGACAATTATCATGCCGAGGTCGACCTGCTGATTGCCGATTACCACCTGGACAACGATCAGAACGGTGTCGATGCGGTGGCCCGGATCAATGCCCGGCGCGCGTCACCGATTCCGGCGATGATGATCACGGCCAACTACAGCAATGAACTCAAGCAGCAGATCCGCGAACTGGGCCACACCCTGATGCACAAGCCGGTACGGCCGATGAAGCTGAAGACGGCGATGAGTCATCTACTTGGCAGGCCTTGATATCTCGGTGTTTTCACCACCGCTATCGCGAGCAGGCTCACTCCTACAGGTACATCGCAATCCTGTAGGAGCGAGCTTGCTCGCGATAAGAGCGACGCGGTCTTGCCGACTCAACGCCGCAGATATGACCCGAAATCAATATCCCCGGCACTCAGGATCGCCTGCACCCGGTTGTGCACGTTGAGCTTGCGCAGGATCGCCGAGACGTGGGCCTTGACCGTGGTCTCGGCGATTTCCAGGGTGTAGGCGATCTGCTTGTTCGACTCGCCCTTGGTCATGCGTTCCAGCACCTGCAGTTGCTTGCGGGTCAGGGCCTGGAGCAGTTCGGGCGGGAAGCTCGGGGTGTCGTTCATCCGCCGGTGGGTGCTGCTTTTGGCGGTGCGGATGATGTCCGGGGGCAGGTAGACGTTGCCATTGAGAATCTGCTGGATGGCATCGGTCATCTGGGTGCGGGGTGACGACTTGGTGATGAAACCCACCGCGCCGTAGGTGATGGCTTGCAGCACGATCTGTTTGTCCTGCTCGGCGGAGACGATCACCACCGGAATGGTCGGTGCTTCGTTACGCAGGTTGATCAGGCCATTGAGCCCGTGCATGCCGGGCATGTTCAGGTCGAGCAGGATCAGGTCCAGGTCGTCGTGTTCCTGGGTCAGGGCCAGAGCGCTGTCCAGGTCGGCGGTTTCCATTACTTCGCTGCCGACAAAACCGTCGCTGATGACGTTGTGGATGGCTTCGCGAAACAGCGGGTGATCGTCGGCAATCAGGATTTTGTACATGGCCTTTCACCTCATTATTTTGATTATGGTGTGGCAATAACACGCACGCGTAAAGCTCAGGGAAAGGGTTCGGGCCTGGCTGGCGAAACCGGCAGGTTGGCCGCTTGCCAGGCGTCCAGGCCATCGCGATACCAATACAGAGTTCTATAGCCCATGGTGGCGGCGCGCTTGACCGCATTCCAGCTCAACCAGCAGTCGGAGCGGCAGTAGAAGACCAGCGGTCGCGTCGGGTCGCCGGCGGTCAGCTTTTTCAGGTTGGCGGCGAAATAGTCCTGCCATTGCGGCGTCAAGTCGCCGTCCCCGGTATTGGCCAGCCAATGGCTGCCGGGCAGGTTTTCATGGGGCTGGTCTTCGATGAATTGCCCTTGCAGCCACTGACGGCGGTAGACGTCGATCAACACCGGGCGCGGGGTTTGGCCGAGCAGGGTTTGCAGGGCGGGGGTGTCGACGATGGTTGCGCCTTGCAGTTGGTCGGGCGTCGGGCTGCGGTACAGGCCGATGCGATAGCCCTCGGCGGAGAACAGCACTGTGTCGGCCTGCGCGGTGCTCAGCAGCAGGCTCAGGGACAGGGCGGTGAGAGCAGGGCGCAACAGGCAACGTCGGGCACGTGGCATGGGGTCGGTCCTTATAGTTATGGACCTATTACATGCCAGTCGGGGGGCGTTGGGAATGCGACGATAGACAGGGAGACCAGTACTAAAGTAGTAATTTCACCCTGTTCAATCAAAATCCCTCTGTAGGAGCGAGCCTGCTCGCGAAAGCGTTGTGTCAGTCAACTCATTTATTGAATGTGCCACCTTCGCGAGCAGGCTCGCTCCTACAGGGGGATTGTGTTGTCAGTTGGCCTTGCGCAAGGCCGCATGCTGCGGGTTGAAGCTCAGTACGGCGAGCAAGGCAAACAGCAGCGTCAGCCCGGCGCACACCGCCAGTGCCAGCGGATTGAAGCGTTCATACAGGGCAAAACGCACCAGCTCCACCGCATGGGTAAACGGATTCACCGCGCACAGCCAGTACAGCCACTCGCTGGCCTCGCGCATCTTCCACAACGGATACAGCGCCGATGACAGGAAAAACAGCGGGAAGATCACGAAATTCATCACCCCGGCAAAGTTCTCCAGTTGGCGGATAGCGTTCGACAGCAACAGGCCCAGGGCGCTGAGCATCAACGCCACCAGCAGCAGCGCGGGCAACGCCAGTAACAGGCCCATGGCCGGTGGCCGCACGCCATAGACCCAGGCAATCGTCAGGAACGCATACACCTGCAACAGCGAAATCAGTGAGGTGGCCAGCAGCTTGCTGCACAGCAGAAAGGTGCGGGGCAGGGGGCTGGTCAGCAGCACGCGCATGCTGCCCATCTCGCGGTCGTAGACCATCGACAGTGAGCCCTGCATGCCGTTGAACAGCAGGATCATGCAGGCCAGGCCGGGGATGATGTAGACCTCATAGGGGATGTAGGTGTCATAGGGCTCGATGATCGCGATCCCCAGCGCTGCGCGAAAACCGGCGGCGAACACCAGCAGCCACAGCAACGGCCGCACCAGGGCGCTGAGAAAACGCGTGCGTTGCAACACAAAGCGCAGCCATTCGCGCAGCACGATACCGCTAAAGCATTGCCAGTAAGCGTTCATTGGGCAGCTCCTGCTGTTGTCAGGCGGGTGAAGGCCGAACCGAGATCGCCTCCGTGTTCAAGGCTCAGGGCATCGGCCTGTCCGCTGGCCACCAGCCGGCCTTGATGCAGGATCAGCAAGTCATCGCTGGGCTGTACTTCGTCGAGCAGGTGGGTGGTCCAGAGCGCGCTGATGCGCTCCTCGCGACACAGACTGCGGATGTGCTGGTTGAGCGCCAGGCGACTCGCCGGGTCGAGGCCGACACTGGCTTCGTCGAGCAGCAACAGACGCGGCTCATGCAACAGAGCGCGGGCAATTTCCACCCGACGACGATGGCCGCCATTGAGTTCACGCACCCGTTCACGGCGGCGTTCGGTCAGGGCCTGGCGAGCCAGTTCGGCGTCGACCCGAAGGTCGGTCTGGCGCCGGGACAAGCCATGCAATGCAGCGTGATAACGCAGGTTCTGCTCGACGCTGAGGTCCAGGTCCAGAGTGCTTTGCTGGAACACCACACCCAACTGCCTGAGTGCCGGGCGTGCGGCGCTGCGCAATGAGCAGCCACCGATGCGGATCTCGCCTTGCTGCAGATCATAGAGCCGGGTCAGCAGGGCAATCAGGGTCGACTTGCCCGCGCCGTTGGGGCCCAGCAGCGCGGCGAAACGCCCCGGCTCCAGGCTGAAACTCACCTTGCGCAAGGCCTCTCGAGCGCCGTAGGCGAAGCTCAGGTCGCTGACTTCAAGGGCGTTCATGGCGTCACCACCACGCCCCAGGGATAGCGCCCGACCTTCACCGACTTGCTGACCTTGAGGCTGTCGACATCGATCACCGAGACATCGCCGCTGACGCCGTTGGTAGCCAGCAGTTGCTTCTGATCCGGGGTGAATGCCATCTGCCAAACCCGTCGACCCACCAGCAGGTAGTCGAGAATCTCGAAGGTCTTGGCGTCGATCACCGCCACATGGTTGGCCGGGCCAAGGGCGACGAAGCCGTACTTGCCATCGGCGCTGAGCTTGATGCCGACGGGCTGGACCTTGTCCGGGTGCACGCCCTTGATCTGGAAGTTCAGGGTCTTGAGCACGGTGCGACTGGCGACATCGAGAATGGTCACGGTGCCGCCGATTTCCGCCGAGGCCCAGAGCTGGGCACCATCGGGGGAGAACTCGACGAAGCGCGGGCGCTGGTCCACCAGGGTGCTATCGGCCAGGGTCTGGGTGCCGGTGTCGATCCAGTGCAGCATGTTGGTGGTTTCGCTGGTGTTGACCGCCCACTTGCCGTCGGGGCTGACGGCCATGCCTTCAGGTTCGACGCCGACGTTGATCTGGGCGAGCACCTTGGAAGTCTCGGTGTCGATCACCGTGACCAGCGCATCGTCCTCGTTGGAGACGTACAACCAGCGGTTGTTGGGGTGCAGGGCGAATTGTTCAGGGTCTTTGCCCGAGGGCAGTTCCTTGATGATCTTGCGCGTGGCCACGTCCATCACCTGGACCCGGTCCGAATCGCTGGCGCAGATGTACAGCAGCTTGTTGTCATGGGACAGCAGCAGACCGCGGGGGCGCTGGCCGACGGGCAGGGTGTCGGTGACTTGCAGGGTCTGCAGGTCGATCAGGCTCAGGCTGTTGTCCTTTTCGTTGGAGACCCAGGCAGTGCTGGCAACGGCATGGCCAGCGACGAGCAGCAAGGTGCAAGAGAGCAGGGTGCGGCGCATGGCGGATTCCTTGTTGTTGTGATGTTCGGATCAGGGAAAACGGCAACTGACCTCGGGTTTGTCGTAGCCAAGGCTGTCCATTTCGTTGAAGGGGTGCAGAAAGCCGTCCTGGGGAGAGGTGCTGACCAGCGCCCGGGGCTGGACGATGGGAATCGGCTGGCGCAACTGACCGTTCCACGACCGGTAGCTGAGCTTGCGGCCCTTGAAACCGTCGAGGGGCAACTGGTCGCTGACTTCCAGCGTACGGATCGACGTCGGCTCGGCCTGGCGCAGTTTGCTCACGGCGCTGGCGATACTGCGCACGGCCATCCATGCCGCGAAATCGCGGTCGTTCATCCAGCGCCCGGTCAGGGCTTCGAAGCGTTTTTGCAACTGCGCGGCGCCGAAGGTTTCCACGGTCTTGTGCCAGCCCACCGGGGTCAGGCCCTGGGTGCCGGCGACCGGGCGCGGATACCAGGTCTGGTAGGGCACGTATTCACCGAAGTCGCCGCGCTCATCGGCCACCAGTACCACGTCGTACTCGGCGCTCTGGGTGAACAGCGGCATGTCGGCCTGAGCACTGCGTCGCTGGTCGTTATCAAAACTCCAGGGTTTTTCCGCCACCAGTTGCAAGCCGAAGCGCTTGGCGGCGCGGCGCAGGGCGGCGGCATAGGCTTGATCGTCCGGGGTCGGGCCGACAATCAGCAGCGCCCGCTGCCACTTGCGCAGCACCAGAAACTGCGCCAGTGCATCGGCGAGCATCGCCCGGCTCGGCAAGGTGTGCAGCACGTTCGACAGGCAGTCGGTGGTGCGCAGGCTGTCATCGGCACTGCCGGCGTTGAACAGCAAACTGTCGGGCAGTGCCGCACTCAGTTGGCGCAGGCTGGCAGCAGGTGCGTTCACCACAAACAGACGCAGGCCTTGTTCGTGCTGAGCCTTTGCCGCCTCGAGCAAGGCCTCGGGGCTGTCGACACTGGCGCTGACCAGGCTGTAGCCGTGGTTGAGAAAACGCCCGGTGCTGTTGCTGTCGGTGATCGCCAGTTCGGCGCCGCGCAGCCCGGCATCACTGGGCTCGGGGATGACGTTGGACAGCAACGGCCCGGGGTCGGGGCGATAACCCAGGTAGCCGATCCGCACCTGCAAGGGCGCATCGCCGGCCTGGCTCTGGGTAGCCAGGCCGGCGGCGCAGGCAATCGCCAGCAGGTAGATCAGGGCGTAAGGGATGAGCTGGCGCATGGGGCACTCCATTACAGGTAGCGCCAGCTTAGGTAGCCCGTGAAGCTGAGGAAATATGCAGAAAGTACCGGTGGTGTCCATCCAGCGCCTTACTACCAAGGGACTAGGTGGCGACCACCAAAGCAGCATGGGGCGAGTGCAATGCCGTTTCTAAGATAGCTGCCATAGCCTCTGCCAAGAGGTTTTGCGTGCAATCCAGAGGGCATAACAATGACAACAAAACGCAACGCCTTGCTCGTGACCGGGCTATTGGCCGGTCTTATCAGCGCAGGCTCCGTGTGGGCCCACGGCAACGTGGTGCCACAGGCCGTGGAAACCAAGGGGCTGACGCCAATCAAGGACGCTGGCGTGCAACTCGATGCCGACGGCTGGGCCGCGGTGAACCCGTATCGCACTGCCCCGGAACACGACAAGGCAGTGGAAATCGGCTCCTCGGCCTATACCCAGAACTGCGCGGCCTGTCATGGCCTGGAAGCCAAGTCCGGCGGTATCGCTCCCGACTTGCGCATGCTCGATGTCGGTGAGGCGGGTGATGAATGGTTCGCCGAACGGGTGCGCCATGGCGCGGTGCGCGACGGCCGGGTGTACATGCCGAAGATGGCCGACTACCTGAGCCAGGAAGCTCTGTGGGCGGTGCGCACTTATCTGGACACTGTGCACGTCGAGGAGTGACCCATGCGCCTGCTCGCGGTGCTGATCAGCGCTCTGTGGCTGTGCTGCCAGGCGGCGCAGGCGCAGGTTCGCAACTTCGATGAAATGATCGCCGCCGGGGAACTGAAGGTGGCGGTCTACAAGGACTTCGCCCCCTACAGCTTTGAACGCGCCGGAAAGCCCCAGGGTGTCGATGTCGAACTCGCCGAGGCCCTGGCCAAGGCACTCGGCGTGCGCCTGACGCTGATCTGGGCGCCGGCCGGGGAAAAGCTCGACGACGACCTGCGCGACTACATCTGGCGTGCCAGTGCCTTGCACAACCAGCAATTGGCCGACCTGATGATGCGCGTGCCCTACGACCGTGATTACGCGCAGAAGCGTAACGAGTTCGGCGAACGGGTCAACGGCCAGGTAGTGATGTTCGGTCCGTACCAGAACGAACAATGGCAGGTGGCCTATGACCGCCGAAGGCTGGACAAGGTCGCCAGCGTTGCGGTGTTCGAGCATCACCCGATTGGTGTCGAAGTTGACAGCGTGCCGTCTTTCTACCTGACCTCGGTGTTCAACGGCATGCTCGCTGGCAAGACCCATCACTATCCGGGCGTACCCCAGGCGTTTGCCGCGATGAAGGCCGGTGAGGTCGACGCGGTGATGGCCATGCGTGGCGAGATCGACTGGCAAGTTCACGAAGCGGCCGACCCGCAAGTGGCGCTGGCAGAAAATGCCTACCCGAACATGGGCAAACAGCTCTGGGAAATTGGCATGGCGGTGCACGAAAGCAACCGGCAACTGGCCTATGCCGTGGAAGAGGCGCTGGAAAGCCTGATCCGCGAGGGTTCGGTGAAGACCATCTACGGCCATTACGGCCTGCGTTACGACGTGCCCGAGATGTATCAATAAGGAGCAGGCGATGAAATGGCGAGGGAGTTGTCTGTTGGCCTGCTGGTTAAGCCTGACGGCACAGGCTGGCGCTATCGATCCCGGTAAAGACCCGGTGCCATCGGTGATGTGGGCCTTCTATCAGCAGCAGTTTCTGGGCAATGCGCCGTTCGTTTTCGATGAGCGGGTCAAGTTGCTGGCGCCGCCGTTTGCCGAAGATGCCCGGCAGGTGCCGCTGGAAATCGACGCCCGGGCGTTCAAGGGCGAGGTGGTGAAAATCCTCGCCTGGGCAGAACTGAACCCGTTGCCGAAAATCGTCGACTTCCAGCCGCTGAATTCGGTTTTGCCCTGGCTGTCGTTGCGCATTCGTATCGAACAGGCCACGCCCTTGCGCGCGGCGGTGTTGACCCGCGACGGTGTGTGGCATGTCGGTTCGACCCTGATCGACGCAGCGGGTGGTGGTTGCACCGCGCCAAGCGTGGTGCGGACTCAACCGGGCTGGGAGGAGCATATCGGTGAAGTACTCGGCGGGCGCTATCCCCGGGGTGAGTTCAGCCGTTTGCGTTTGCAGGTGGCCCATCCCATGGACAACGGCATGGTCAGCGGCATCCCGGAATTCTTCATCAACCATGCCGAGCTGCGCGACCGCAACGAGCAAGTGCTGGCCCGGCTGGAACTGTTTCCGGCGGTCAGCGAAAACCCCAACCTGGCCTTCGACATCGAAGGAACAGGGCAAACGCGGCTGCTACTACGGGACAACAGCGGCAATGAATTCGATGCGTCGATTCTCTGATCCCAAGAAGCGTGACCCCAAGGAGCGTGGCATGCGCTGGATCCTGTTGATGGTGTTAAGCGTCAGTCTGCCGGCCCTGGCCGATCTCGACTACTCACTCAAGCCCCGGCAGATCGCCCAGGACACCTGGCTGCTGGAAGGCAGCACCGATAATTTTGCCAAGGCCAACGGCGGCAACATCGTCAACACCGCGTTCATCGTCACCGAACGCGGTGTGGTGGTGATCGACACCGGGCCGTCCCGGCGTTACGGCGAAGCGATGCGCAAGGCCATTGCCGCCACCACCGACAAGCCGGTGATCGAGGTCTTGCTGACCCATCACCACCCGGATCATGCGCTGGGCAATCAAGCCTTCAGCGACGTGCCGATCGGCGCCCTGGCCGGCACCACTGAATTGCTGCACCGGCAAGGCGATGCCATGGCCGAGAACATGTACCGGATGGTCGGCGACTGGATGCGTGGCACCGAAGTGGTGCTGCCGACCCAGACGCTGACAGCCGGCGTGAAAAGTTTTGGGAATCACGATCTGCGTCTGCTGAGCCTGGGTGGGCATACGGGCGCGGATCTGGCTATTCTCGACCAGCGAACCGGCGTGCTGTTTGCCGGGGACCTGGTGTTTTATCAACGGGCACTGACCACGCCCAATAGCCCGGGCCTGGCCGTATGGCTGACGGACATCGCGACCCTGCAAGGCTTGCCCTGGACGCAGGTGGTGCCCGGCCACGGCCCGGTGGCCAGTGACCCGCAGCCCTTCGAGCAGATGCGCGATTACCTGACCTGGCTCGATCGGCTGATGCGCGACGGCGCCGCCAATGGCAGCGACATGGCCGAGATGATCCGCAGCCCCATCCCCGAACGTTTCGCCGGGATCAGCCTGAGCCGCTACGAACTGATCCGTAGCGTCAGTCATTTGTACCCGCGATACGAGCGGGAACGGATGACGCGGGTGGATTCCGCCGCCGGAAAATGATGCTTTTCTGTAGGAGCGAGCCTGCTCGCGATGGACGTTAACGAAAACGCAAGCTGCCTGGATGAACGCGGTGGTCTGACGTTTTTCGCGAGCAGGCTCGCTCCTACAGGGGGCCGGTGCCGTTCACAAAATCTCGTGTCCATCTCCTCCGAACCTGTACCAAGGAACTAGCAATCTCCTCATTGCGGGCAATTGTTGCCAGGGCGGCGGCGCTCAAGAATCTGCACCAGACCGGGAAAATTTTCCGGACATAACAAAAATCCGCAGAGGAAGCCGTCATGACCCAACCCGCACGTCGCCAGCCCTTCGTCTTGAGCCTGCTGCTCACTGCCATGCTGTTGTCCGGCCAGGCATTGGCCGGGGTTTCCGACCAGGACATTCTCCAGGACCCGAAGAACCCGGAACAGGTCGTGACCAATGGCCTCGGCGTTCAAGGGCAGCGCTACAGCCCGCTGGATATTCTCAACGTCGACAACGTCAAGGAGCTGCGCCCGGCGTGGGCGTTTTCCTTCGGCGGTGAAAAACAGCGGGGCCAGCAAGCGCAGCCGATGGTCAAGGACGGCGTGATGTACATGACCGGTTCCTACTCCCGGGTGTTCGCCGTGGATGCCCGCACCGGCAAGAAACTCTGGCAATACGATGCACGCCTGCCCGATGACATCCGCCCTTGCTGCGACGTGATCAACCGTGGCGTCGCGCTGTATGGCGACCTGGTGATTTTCGGCACCCTCGACGCCAAGCTCGTGGCGCTGAACAAGGACACCGGCAAGGTGGTGTGGAGCAAGAAAGTCGCCGACCACAAGGAAGGCTACTCGATCAGCGCCGCGCCGCTGGTGATCAACGGCAAGCTGATTACCGGCGTGGCCGGTGGCGAGTTCGGCGTGGTGGGCAAGATCGAGGCCTACGACCCGAAAAACGGTGACCTGCTGTGGACCCGGCCAACGGTCGAAGGCCATATGGGCTACGTCTACAAGGACGGCAAAGCGGTGGAGAACGGCATCTCCGGCGGCGAGGCGGGCAAGACCTGGCCGGGCGATCTCTGGAAAACCGGCGGCGCGGCCCCTTGGCTTGGCGGCTATTACGACCCGGAAACCAACCTGCTGCTGTTCGGTACCGGCAACCCGGCACCGTGGAACTCGCACCTGCGCCCTGGCGACAACCTCTACTCCTCGTCGCGCCTGGCGCTCAACCCGGACGACGGCACCATCAAGTGGCACTTCCAGAGCACGCCCCACGACGGTTGGGACTACGACGGTGTGAACGAGCTGGTGTCGTTCAACTACAGCGAAGGCGGCAAGGAAATCAAGGCGGCAGCCACTGCCGACCGTAACGGTTTCTTCTACGTGCTGGACCGCACCAACGGCAAATTCATCCGTGGCTTCCCGTTCGTGGACAAGATCACCTGGGCCACCGGCCTGGATAAGAACGGCCGGCCGATCTACAACGAAGCCAGCCGTCCCGGTGCCCCGGGTTCCGAAGCCAAGGGCAGCTCGGTGTTCGTGGCGCCGGCGTTCCTCGGCGCGAAAAACTGGATGCCGATGGCTTACAACAAGGACACCGGGCTGTTCTATGTGCCGTCCAACGAATGGGGCATGGACATCTGGAACGAAGGCATCGCCTACAAGAAAGGCGCGGCGTTCCTAGGTGCCGGCTTCACCATCAAGCCGTTGAACGAAGACTACATCGGCGTGCTGCGGGCCATCGATCCGAAAACCGGCAAGGAAGTCTGGCGCCACAAGAACTACGCGCCGCTGTGGGGCGGGGTGCTGACCACCAAGGGCAACCTGGTGTTCACCGGCACGCCTGAAGGTTTCCTGCAGGCGTTCAACGCCAAGACCGGCGAAAAGGTCTGGGAATTCCAGACGGGCTCCGGCGTGCTCGGCTCCCCCGTGACCTGGGAAATGGACGGCGAACAGTACGTCTCGGTGCTCTCCGGCTGGGGCGGCGCGGTACCGCTGTGGGGCGGCGAAGTAGCCAAACGGGTGAAGGACTTCAACCAGGGCGGCATGCTCTGGACCTTCAAGCTGCCCAAGGATCTGGTGGCCAGGCACTGATTCAAAAATCACCGCATTCCCCCTGTAGGAGCGAGCCTGCTCGCGATGAACCTGAGAACACCGAGGGGTGTCAGGTGCCCAGCGTCATCGTTGACGACCATCGCGAGCAGGCTCGCTCCTACAGTGATCTATGTGAAATCTACGACCAAATAACGAGAGCCCCTCCTGCCAACGATGCATTCGTCTGGCACGCGGGGCTCTCTAGTATCGGCTCATCGCCTGTCAGTACGACAGGCATCGACCCAGACAGAGGCCCACCATGATCTACGCACAACCCGGAACCCCAGGCGCCGTCATTACCTTCAAACCGCGCTACGGCAACTTCATCGGTGGCGAGTTTGTCGCTCCAATCAATGGCGAGTACTTCACCAACACCTCGCCGGTCAACGGTGAAGTGATCGCCGAGTTCCCGCGCTCCAGCGCCGCCGACATCGACAAGGCCCTCGACGCCGCCCATGCCGCTGCCGATGCCTGGGGCAAGACCTCGGCCCAGGACCGCTCCCTGGTGCTGCTGAAAATCGCCGATCGCATCGAGCAGAACCTTGAGGTGCTGGCCGTCACCGAAACCTGGGACAACGGCAAGGCCGTGCGCGAAACCCTGAACGCCGACGTCCCCTTGGCTGCCGACCACTTCCGTTACTTCGCCGGTTGCATCCGCGCCCAGGAAGGCGGGGCTGCGGAGATCAACGAGCTGACCACGGCCTATCACTTCCATGAGCCCCTGGGCGTGGTCGGGCAGATCATTCCGTGGAACTTCCCGCTGCTGATGGCCGCCTGGAAACTCGCCCCGGCCCTGGCCGCAGGCAACTGCATCGTGCTCAAGCCGGCCGAGCAAACGCCGCTGTCGATCATGGTCTTCGCCGAGCTGATCGCCGACCTGCTGCCGGCCGGCGTGCTGAACATCGTCCAGGGCTTCGGTCGCGAAGCCGGCGAGGCCCTGGCCACCAGCAAGCGCATCGCCAAGATCGCCTTCACCGGCTCGACCCCGGTGGGCGCGCACATCATGCATTGCGCCGCTGAGAACATCATCCCGAGCACCGTCGAACTGGGCGGCAAGTCGCCGAACATCTTCTTCGAAGACATCATGAACGCGGAACCGGCGTTCATCGAAAAAGCCGCTGAAGGCCTGGTGCTGGCGTTCTTCAACCAGGGCGAAGTCTGCACCTGCCCGTCCCGGGCGCTGGTGCAGGAATCGATCTACGAGCCGTTCATGGCCGAGGTGATGAAGAAGATCGTCAAGATCAAGCGCGGCAACCCGCTGGACACCGAAACCATGGTCGGCGCCCAGGCGTCCGAGCAGCAATACGACAAGATCCTCTCGTACCTGACCATTGCCCAGGAGGAGGGCGCCGAGCTGCTCACCGGCGGCGCGGCCGAGCGTCTGGAAGGTGATCTGTCCAGTGGTTACTACATCCAGCCAACACTGCTCAAGGGTCATAACAAGATGCGTGTGTTCCAGGAAGAAATCTTCGGCCCGGTGGTGGGTATCACCACCTTCAAGGACGAAGCCGAAGCCCTGGCGATTGCCAACGACAGCGAGTTCGGCCTCGGCGCCGGCCTGTGGACCCGCGACATCAACCGCGCCTACCGCATGGGTCGGGCGATCAAGGCCGGTCGCGTATGGACCAACTGCTACCACCTGTACCCGGCGCACGCCGCGTTCGGTGGCTATAAGAAGTCCGGCGTCGGTCGGGAAAACCACAAGATGATGCTCGATCATTACCAGCAGACCAAAAACCTGCTGGTGAGCTATGACATCAATCCGCTGGGGTTCTTCTGATTCCTTGAACACGACGCAAAAACTGTAGGAGCGAGCCTGCTCGCGATAGCGGTCCGACAGTCAACATTAATGTTGAATGTGCTGACCTCATCGCGAGCAGGCTCACTCCTACATGGGGTTTGCGTGATGCCAGTGACCGCGCAACACCCCCTACCAAATCACCCCGCCAACTCCTTCGAAAGTAGCATTCGGGCCCTCATCGCCCCGTGCATTAATGGCTCTACCGGAATCACCCGGGCACAAGAAGAGGAATGACCCATGTGGACTAAACCCGCGTTTACCGATCTGCGCATTGGCTTCGAAGTGACGATGTATTTCGCCAACCGTTGATTGATCACCCGGCCAGCCGCTGCGTTGGCCGGGCCTGCCTTCTGGAGCATCCGCCATGCACATCCGCGTTCTCGGTTCCGCCGCCGGCGGTGGTTTCCCGCAGTGGAACTGCAACTGCCGCCAGTGCGCCGGCGTGCGCAATGGCAGCCTGCGGGCACAGCGCCGTACGCAATCGTCGATTGCCCTGAGTGACGACGGCGTGGAGTGGGTGCTGTGCAACGCGTCACCGGACATTCGCGCGCAACTCGAGAGTTTCGCGCCACTGCAACCGGCGCGGCGCCTGCGTGACAGCGCCATCGCCGGCATCGTGCTGCTCGACAGCCAGATCGACCATTGCACCGGCTTGCTCAGCCTGCGTGAAGGCTGCCCGCATGACGTTTGGTGCACCGAGCGCGTGCACCAGGACCTGAGCAGCGGTTTCCCGTTGTTCAACATGCTCGGGCACTGGAACGGCGGATTGCACTGGCAACCGGTCGGCCTCGATCGTCAGCCGTTCAGCATCCCGGCCTGCGGGCATTTGCAATTTCGCGCGATTCCCCTGGTGAGCAACGCGCCGCCGTATTCGCCCAATCGCGGCAACCCGCAACCGGGCGACACCATTGGCTTGTTCATTGAAGACCTGCGCAACGGCACGTCGCTGTTCTATGCGCCGGGCCTTGGCCGAATCGACGAAGAAGTGCTGGGCTGGATGCAGCGTGCCGATTGCCTGTTGCTGGACGGCACCCTGTGGCGCGACGACGAGATGCGTATCTGCGAAGTCGGCCAGAGCCTGGGCAGCGAAATGGGGCACCTCCCACAAAGCGGCCCCGGCGGGATGCTGGAAGTGCTGGAGGGTTTCAACCGCCAGCGCAAGGTGCTGATCCATATCAACAACACCAATCCGATCCTTGATGAAGACTCGGCCGAGCGGGCGTTGCTGGAGCGGCGGGGTATTGAAGTGGCTTATGACGGCATGAGTATTGAGCTGTAGCCGCTGGCCCTATCGCGAGCAGGCCCCACAGGGATCTGCGGCAAACACCAAACCCTGTAGGAGCGAGCCTGCTCGCGATGAGGGCAGTGCAGACGCCGCAGAACTTCCCGGAGAACCGAAATGACTGACAACGCAATGACCCCCACAGAATTCGAAACCGCCCTGTGCGCCAAGGGCGCCTACTACCACATCCATCATCCCTTCCACCAAGCCATGTACGCCGGCCGCGCCAGCCGCGAGCAGATCCAGGGCTGGGTCGCCAACCGCTTCTACTATCAGATCAACATTCCGCTGAAGGACGCCGCGATTCTCGCCAACTGCCCGGACCGCGACGTGCGCCGGGAATGGCTGCAACGGATTCTCGACCACGACGGCGTCCCCGGCAGCGAGGGCGGAATCGAAGCCTGGCTGCGCCTGGGCGAAGCGGTGGGGCTCGATCGCGAGCAGATCCTCTCCCAGGAACTGGTGCTGCCCGGGGTGCGTTTTGCGGTGGACGCCTACGTCAATTTCGCCCGTCGCGCCTGCTGGCAGGAAGCGGCCAGCAGTTCGCTGACCGAACTCTTCGCGCCACAGATCCATCAGTCGCGACTCGATGCCTGGCCGACCCATTACCCGTGGATCGACGTCGCCGGCTACGACTATTTCCGCACGCGCCTGAGCCAGGCACGGCGCGATGTCGAGCATGGCTTGCGCATCACCCTGGCGCACTACGTGACGGCCGAGGGGCAACAACGCATGCTGCAGATCCTGCAATTCAAGCTCGACGTGCTGTGGAGCATGCTCGATGCCATGAGCATGGCCTACGAGCTTGGTCGCCCGCCGTATCACACGGTCACCGGCGACAACGTCTGGCACCGGGGGATCGTCCTGTGAGCCTGATCGATCGCCAGCAGTCACCGGCCTTGCGTCGCGGGTTTCGTCTGCAATGGGAGCCCCGCCAGGACTGCCATGTGTTGCTGTACCCCGAAGGCATGATCAAGCTCAACGCCAGTGCCGGACAGATTCTCGACCTGGTCGATGGCCAGCGCAGCGTGGCGGCGATCATTGATCGATTGAACGCCAGTTTCCCCGGCGTACCCGGGATCGACGAAGACGTGCTGGCGTTTCTGGAGGTGGCCCATGCGCAATTCTGGATCGAGTGAGGCGCTGCCCGGACCGCCGTTGTGGCTGCTCGCCGAGCTGACCTACCGCTGCCCGCTGCAATGCCCCTATTGCTCCAATCCACTGGACTTTGCCCGGCACGACGAAGAACTGAGCACGGAAGAATGGATTCGCGTATTCCGTGAAGCGCGGGACATGGGTGCCGCGCAATTGGGCTTTTCCGGCGGCGAGCCATTGGTGCGCCAGGACCTCGCCGAACTGATCAAGGCCGCCCGGGACATGGGCTACTACACCAACCTGATCACCTCCGGCATTGGCCTGACCGAGCAGAAGGTGCGCGACTTCAAGGTGGCCGGGCTGGACCATATCCAGATCAGCTTCCAGGCCGCCGACGAGGCGGTGAACAACATGCTCGCCGGCTCGCGCAAGGCCTTTGCCCAGAAACTCGCCATGGCCCGTGCGGTGAAAGCCCAGGGCTATCCGATGGTGCTGAACTTCGTCACCCATCGGCACAACATCGACCGGATCGCGCAGATCATCGAGTTGTGCCTGGAGCTGGAGGCGGACTTCGTCGAATTGGCCACCTGCCAGTTCTATGGCTGGGCCGAACTGAATCGCGTCGGCCTGTTGCCCACCCGCGAGCAATTGCAGCGTGCCGAGCGCATCACTAACGAGTACCGCGAGCGCCTGGAAGCCCAGGGCCACCCGTGCAAGTTGATCTTCGTCACCCCGGATTACTACGAGGAGCGTCCCAAGACCTGCATGAACGGCTGGGCCAACCTGTTTCTCGACATCACCCCCGACGGCACGGCGCTGCCTTGCCACAGCGCCCGGCAGTTGCCCGTACAGTTTCCCAATGTGCGCGAGCACAGCCTCTCGCACATCTGGAACGACTCGTTCGGCTTCAATCGTTTTCGCGGCGATGACTGGATGAAGGAGCCGTGTCGCTCCTGCGACGAAAAACACAAGGACCTGGGCGGGTGCCGTTGCCAGGCGTTCATGCTGACGGGTGATGCCGGCAATGCCGATCCAGTGTGCAGCAAGTCGCCCCATCACGGCGTGATCCTCAAGGCACGCGAAGAAGCCGAGGCGCCGGGGTTGGGGATGGAACACCTGACACTGCGCAACGAGAAGGCTTCGCAACTGATCTACCGCGGCTAGCCAAGCGACACAAATCCCCTGTAGGAGCGAGCCTGCTCGCGATGGCGGAGTGTCAGCCAACAAACATGTTGAATGTTGAACCGCTATCGCGAGCAGGCTCACTCCTACAAGGGCGGCGCTTTGATCTTTGGTCTGATTGCATTCGCAGCTGGATGGTTTAGTGTGGTTTCTACCTTCCAAAACAATAAAAACAGGCTTTCCAATGAGCCAGAGTCTCAACCAGCTGCGTAAGTTCGTTTCACCTGAAATCATCTTCGGTGCCGGTAGCCGGCACAGTGTCGGCAATTACGCCAAGACCTTTGGCGCGCGCAAGGTCCTGGTGGTCAGCGATCCCGGCGTGATTGCCGCCGGTTGGGTCGCCGATGTCGAAGCCAGCCTGCAGGCCCTGGGCATCGAATACTGCCTCTACAGTGATGTCTCGCCCAACCCTCGGGTCGAAGAGGTGATGCTCGGCGCCGAGATGTACCGGGAAAACCACTGTGACGTGATCGTCGCCGTCGGTGGCGGCAGCCCGATGGACTGCGGCAAAGGCATCGGCATCGTCGTCGCCCATGGTCGCAGCATTCTCGATTTCGAGGGCGTGGACACCATCCGCGTACCCAGCCCGCCGCTGATCCTGATCCCGACCACCGCCGGCACCTCGGCCGACGTCTCGCAATTCGTGATCATTTCCAACCAGCAGGAACGCATGAAGTTCTCCATCGTCAGCAAGGCCGTGGTGCCGGACGTTTCGCTGATCGACCCGGAAACCACCCTGAGCATGGACCCGTTCCTGTCGGCCTGTACCGGCATCGACGCGTTGGTGCATGCCATCGAAGCCTTTGTGTCCACCGGTCACGGGCCGCTGACCGACCCCCACGCGCTGGAGGCGATGCGCCTGATCAATGGCAACCTGGTGCAAATGATCGCCAACCCGACCGACATCGCCCTGCGCGAGAAGATCATGCTCGGCAGCATGCAGGCCGGGCTTGCGTTTTCCAACGCCATCCTCGGTGCGGTGCATGCCATGTCCCACAGCCTCGGCGGCTTTCTCGATCTGCCCCATGGCCTGTGCAACGCGGTGCTCGTCGAGCACGTGGTGGCCTTCAACTACAACTCGGCGCCGGAGCGCTTCAAGGTGATCGCCGAGACCTTCGGCATCGACTGCCGAGGCCTGAATCACCGGCAGATCTGCGGGCGCCTGGTCGAACACCTGATCGCCCTCAAGCACGCCATCGGCTTTCACGAAACCCTCGGTTTGCATGGCGTGCGGACCTCGGACATTCCGTTCCTGTCGCAGCATGCGATGCACGATCCGTGCATCCTGACCAACCCGCGCGAATCCAGCCAGCGTGATGTCGAGGTCGTCTATGGCGAAGCCCTCTGACGAGCAGCAACGGGCTCTGGCCGGGCTGCTGGGGCTGGGCAGCCATTCGGCGCGCAAGAGTCATTACCCGGAACTGGCCGCGCGCCTGGATGATCTGGAAGCCGAGCGTAACCGCTACAAGTGGCTGTTCGAGAACGCGGTTCACGGGATCTTCCAGGCCAGCCTGCACGACGGCATGCGCGCCGCCAACCCGGCGCTGGCACGCATGCTCGGTTACCAGGACCCGCAGGAGGTGCTGTTCTCCCTGACCGACCTGGCCAGCACCCTGTTCGTCGACGGCGCGCAGGAGCTGGAAACCATCGGCGAAATCCTCCGGCACCAGCGCAGCCTGCACGGCTATGAAACCCGTTTGCGGCGCAAGGACGGCAGTCACCTGGATGTATTGATGAACCTGTTGCTCAAGCCCGGTCAGGAAGGGCTGGTGGAAGGGTTCGTCTCCGATATCACCGAGCGCAAGCTGGCCCAGCGACGCCTGCAGCAACTCAATGACGAACTGGAGCAGCGCGTGGTCGCGCGCACCGATGAATTGCTCGAGGCCAACCGTAACCTTCAGCAGCAGATCACCCAGCGTAAACAGATCGCCAAGGCCTTGCGCGACGCCCGCGATGCCGCCGAGGCCGCCAATCACAGCAAGGACAAATACCTCGCCGCCGCCAGCCACGACCTGCTGCAACCGCTGAACGCCGCGCGGTTGCTGATTTCGACCTTGCGCGAACGCACGTTGCCGGAAGCCGAACAGGTGCTGGTGGAACGCACTCACCAGGCCCTGGAAGGGGCCGAAGACCTGCTGACGGATCTGCTCGACATTTCCCGGCTCGATCAGGCCGCGGTCAAGCCGGACATCGCGTCGTACCGCCTCGACGAACTGCTCGGGCCGCTGGTCTCGGAGTTTCAGTCCGTCGCCCAGGCGGCCGGCTTGAACCTGCGGGTGCGCATGGTCGAGTACGCCATCAGCACCGACTTGCGCCTGATGACGCGGATCCTGCGTAACTTCCTCAGCAATGCCTGCCGCTACACCGATGAAGGCAGCATCCTGCTGGCGGCAAGGCGTCGGGGCAAGATGCTGCGCCTGGAGGTCTGGGACACCGGGCGTGGTATCGCCGACGACCGGCTCGATTCGATCTTCCTCGAGTTCAACCAGCTGGACGTCGGTCGGGCCGCCGACCGCAAGGGCGTGGGCCTGGGGCTGGCGATTGTCGAGCGCATCGCCAAGATCCTTGGCTATAGAATCGGCGTGTACTCGTTGCCGGGGCGGGGTTCGATGTTCAGCATCGAGGTGCCGATATCCGACGAGGTTCCGCTGCCCGTGAGCCAGGCGGTGCCACAACCGGGTACCGGCAATCCGCTGCCGGGCCGCCGTTTACTGGTGATCGACAACGAAGTGAGCATTCTCGACAGCATGGGCGCGTTGCTCGGGCAGTGGGGCTGCGACGTTCTGGTCGCCACCGATGAAGCGGCTGCGCTGGCGGCGCTGCGCGGGCAGGCGCCGGAACTGATTCTCGCGGACTATCACCTCGATCACGGGGTGGTCGGCTGTGATGTGGTGCGACATTTGCGCGAGCATTTCCACCAGGACATTCCAGCGGTGATCATTACCGCCGACCGCACCGACCATTGTCGGCGTGCGTTGCAGCGGCTCAACGCCCCCTTGCTGAACAAACCGGTGAAGCCCGGCAAGTTGCGAGCGGTGTTGAGTCAACTGTTGGGGGCCTCTGCCTGAAGCGACTGGTACTGCAGGGTGAAGCCCAGTTCGGTGGATTGACCCTGTTCCAGCAAACGCAAGCCTGGCCGACCGGGCAGGTGATGCGCGTTGACCGGGTGGCTCACCGGTTCGATGCAGAAAAACTCCAGGCCCACGGGGCAATAGAGCAGGAAGTAATCGCTGCCGGTGGCCTGGCAGTCGAGTTCATAGCCGAGGTCGGGCTGGCGGATCAGGCAGTGACCGTCCCATTCACAGAAACCGTTGTCCACCAGCGCTTCGGGCAATGCCTTCAGTTGCTGAAAATCCCACTCGACCGGCAATGGGCTGAGTTCTGTCGGCAGTTTTGCCCCGTCGCACAACCACACGTGTCGGGCGGGTGCCTGTAGTCGGGTGTTCGCGGTGCGCGGCAGATACGGATGCAATCCCAGGCCATGCCATGCAGCGTGTTCAGCCAGGTGCGTGACGTGCAGTTCGATGCCCAGTTTGCCCGCGCTCAAATGGAAACGTTGCCGGGCGCGATAAGCGAAGGGGGTTGTGCTGTCGAGTTGCAGGACCACTTCATTTTCCGATTGTGAAACCACCTCCCAAGGCTGCTGCCAGGCGCTGCCGTGAATCGGCAGGGGATCAGTGCGACTGTTGGGCGCCAATGCCAGCCAGCCATCGGGGCAATCGAAACCGCCATTGGCGATGCGGTTGGACCAGGGAACCAAGGGAAAGCAGCCGAGCTTGCCGGGCAGGCCGGTGTTCAAGGCGTCTCCATCGGTGTGTCGCAACAAGGGCTGGCCGGTGCTGTGCACGGTCCAGTTGACGATGCTCGCCCCGAGTTCCGGGGCGAGGGTGAGGTGGGTGAGTTCGTCTTCGAGTTCGATCAGTGTTAGCGACATGTTGACCTGCTTCAAAAAGGGTGGTGGCAAGGGAGGATGCGCCTCCCTTGCCTTGAACTTCACAACACCAGATGCGGCAACCACAGTGAGATTGCCGGAATGTAGGTCACGGCCAACAGCACCAGGAACAGCACGCCATAGAACGGCAGCAGGGCCTTCACGGTGGATTCGATACTGACCTTGCCCACCGCCGACCCCACGAACAGTACCGCACCCACGGGTGGTGTGATCAGGCCGATGCCCAGGTTCACCAGCATGATCATGCCGAACTGCACCGGGTCCACGCCAATGCCGAGGATCACCGGCATCAGGATCGGCGTGAGGATCAGGATCAGCGGCGCCATGTCCATCACGGTGCCGAGCAACAGCAGCATGACGTTGATGCACATCAGGATCACGTAGCGGTTGTCCGACAGGGTCAGGAACAGCGTGGTGATCTTCGCCGGGATCTGCATCAGGGTCATGATGTAGCCGAAGCTGGCGGCGAAACCGATCAGGATCATCACGATCGAGATCGTGCGCACGGTGCGGTGCATCAGTTTTGGCAGCTCGCTCCATTTGTAGTCGCGGTAGATGAACATGGTCACGAAGAACGACCACAGCACCGCAATCGCCGCCGACTCGGTCGCGGTGAAAATACCCGACAGGATGCCGCCGAGGATGATCACCATCGCCATCAGGCCCCACAGCGCTTCGCCGCAGATTTTCAGCGCCTCGCGCATCGGGATGACTTCACCCTTGGGGTAGTCACGCTTTTTCGCGAAGATCAGGCACAGCACCATCAGGCACGCGCTCATCAACAGGCCCGGCACCACGCCGGCCATGAACAGCGAGGCAATCGACACCGTGCCACCGGCGGCCAGGGAGTAGAGCACCGAGTTGTGGCTGGGCGGTGTCAGCAGCGCTTGCACCGAACCGCTGACGGTCACCGCCGTGGCGAATTCCCGGGGATAGCCACGGCGCTCCATTTCCGGGATCAGCACCGAACCGACCGAGGCGGTGTCCGCCACCGAGGAACCGGAGATCGCGCCAAAGAAGGTCGAGGCCATGATGTTGACCAGCGACAAGCCGCCACGCACGAAGCCCACCAGCACCCCGGCGAACGCCACCAGGCGCCGGGACATGCCACCCTCGGCCATGATCGCGCCGGCCAGGACGAAGAACGGGATGGCCAACAGGGAGAACTTGTTCACGCCCCCGGCCACCTGAATCATCAAAGCCTGGAACGGGATGTCGATCCACCACGCGCCGATCAGTGCGGCAAACCCCAGGGCGTAGGCGACCGGCATGCCGATCAGGATCAATGCGATAAAACTGCCCAACAGAATAAAAGCGTCCATTCAGGCAGCCCCTTCGTTTTCTTCAACGAGGTCGAAACGCACGACCCGACGGTTGCTCTGGTCACCGAGCAAGAGTTTTTCCAGGACAAACACCAGCGTCAGCACGCCGCCCACCGGAATCGGCATGTAGGTGATGCCCACCCGCAGGGTCGGCAGGGCGCTCATGAACTGGTTCCAGGTGGACAGGCACAGCTTGCTGCCCCAGATGGCCATGAACAGGCAGATCGTTGCCATCAGCAATTGCGAAAGCACACTCATGGTTTTGCGCAAATGCGCCGGCATGCGGTCGGTGAGCATCGCCACTGCCATGTGCGAGCCGGAGCGGTAGCTGGCGGCGGCGCCGATGAAGGTGAACACCATCATCAGCAGGATTGCCGTGGGCTCCGGCCAACTGGAACCGGTGCCGAGGACGTAGCGGGCGAACACGCCCCAGGGAATGATTAACGCAATGGCCAGAACGGAGAGCCCGGCGACCCAGATACAGGTCATGTAGAGCTTGTCATTGATGCCTAGCAGCAGATTCTTCATCGGGTTCCACCGTAACCGGGCGCGCGCTGACGTACACCAACTTCAGCGGCGCCGGGCCTTTCTTGAATGCAGGGAGGGTTACTGAACGGCTTCGATGCGTTTGATCAGGTCGGCGTAGGGCGCGCCGTATTTTTCGCGGATCGAGGCGGTCGCTTCGTAGAAAGGTTTCTTGTCGACGGTGATGAACTCGACGCCGGCGGCCTTGAGTTTTTCCTCGCTGCTGGCCGATTTCGCGTCCCACAGGGTGCGTTCCTGGGCCTGGGCCGCCTTGGCGGCTTTCTTCACCAGAGCTTGCTGCTCGGGGGTGAGCTTTTCCCAGGTGATTTTCGACATCACGATCGGCTCTGGCAGGATCAGGTGGCCGGTCAGGCTGTAGAACCTGGCGTTCTGGTAGTGGTTGTGTTCGAGCAAGGTCGGCGGGTTGTTTTCCGCGCCGTCGATCACGCCGGTCTGCAGGGCGCTGAAGATTTCGCCGGTGTCCATCGCGATGCCATTGCCGCCCATGGCATTGATGGTTTCGATGAACATCGGGTTGCCTTGCACGCGGATCTTCATGCCCTTGAGGTCTTCCAGGCTGCGCACCGGTTTCTTGGTGTAGAGGTTGCGCGTGCCGCCGTCCATCCAGGCCAGGGCGACCAGGTTGAATTCGGAGTGGGTGATCTTGTCGAGGATTTCGTCGCCGACCGCGCCGTCGATGACTTTGCGCATATGGGCCTGGTCACGGAACACGAAGGGCATGTTGAACACGTTCACGTCCGGCACCACCGGCCCGACGATGCCGAGACTGACCCGGGCCATCTGCACGGCGCCGACCTGGGCCTGTTCGACCACTTCCTTTTCCGAGCCGAGCACGCCACCGGCGAACATCTTGAAGGTTAGCGCGCCGTTGCTGTCGGCCACCAGGGTTTTGCCCAGTTGCTCTTCAGCCACCACGGTCGGGTAACCGGCGGGGTGGATGTCGGCGAATTTTATTTCCAGTGCCTGGGCGGCACTGCTGAGGGAGAAGGCTAATGGAAGTGCAGCGGCGAGCAAGGTGCGTTTGAAGTCCATGGGGGTGTCTCCAGTTTTGTTGTTGTTTTTATTCAAGGCACAGCGATCCGGCAGGAGCGTTTTTCTTTCGAGAAAGTCAGTCGTTGAACAGGGTTTCGGGTAAACCTTTGACGCCGGGGTCGAGGGCGAACACGCCACCGGCCAGTGATTGCGGGTCATGGTCGTCGACAGGGCGGATCGAGGTCACGAACAGCGTGTCCAGTCGAGGGCCACCGAAGGCGCACATGGTGGGTTTTTTCACAGGTACCGCGAGGGAACGGTCGAGTCGGCCGTCGGGGGTAAAGCGGTGGATGAGCCCGGCGTCGTTGGCGCAAATCCAGTAGCAGCCATCGGCGTCGACCGCCGCGCCGTCGGGGCGACCTTCGTATTGGTTCATATCCACGAACACGCGGCGATTCGAAGGCGTACCGGTGTCGATGTCGTAGTCGAAGGCCCAGATCTGCTGGACCTGCGGGTGGGAGTCGGACAGGTACATCGTGCGCCCGTCCGGACTGAAGCCCAGGCCGTTGGGCACGATGAAGCCGCTCAGTCGGGTCTCGAGCGACCCGCTATGACCGGCGCTGTAGCGATACAAGGTTCCGTTGGCGGCGTTGGCGCCCATGTTCAACACCATGCTGCCGGCCCAGAAACGCCCCTGACGGTCGCAACGGCCGTCGTTCAGGCGCATGTCGTCGCGGGCGTGATCGACGTGGGCCAACAGATTTGTATCGAGGCTGCCGTCATTGCGCGGATGCAGGCGGAAAAACCCGCTTTCCATTCCCGCGACCCAGCCACCGTCACGGTGACGGGCGATGCAAGCGAGCATCTGCGGGGTTGTCCAGGCATCCACTTGCCCGGTGTCGGCACTCCAGCGTTGTAAAGCGCCAGCGGGAATATCCACCCAGTACAGGGCGTTTTCCTGAGGTACCCAGACCGGGCTTTCACCGACCGCGTTGCGGGCGTCGACAATCAATTCGGCAAGCATGGCAACTCATTCCCTTGGTTTTTGTTGTGGGGATCAAGCAACGCGTGAAGGTTCAGTCGCCGAACGGGCCGGCTGCGCAGAAGGCGCCGCCCTGATACAGCCGCGCCGGGTCATCGGCGGCCGGCATCGGCTGGGCTTCGATTTTTTCGCGGAACACTTCGGAGCTGTCCCGCGGGGCAAAACCCAGGGCTGTGGCATAGCGGTTATCCCACCAGATGTCCTTGTTGTCGGACATGCCATAGACCACGGTGTGGCCGACGTTCGGGGTGCACAAGGCACGCTCGAGCAGTTGGGTCAGGTCGCCGAAGCTCAGCCAGGTGCTCATCATCCGGCGGTTGTGCGGTTCCGGGAACGACGAGCCGATGCGCACGCTGACGGTTTCGATGCCATAGCGGTCAAAGTAGAAGGTGGCCATGTCTTCGCCGTAGGACTTGGACAATCCGTAGTAACTGTCCGGGCGGCGAGGGGAGTGGGCATCGATCACTTCGTCCTGCCTGTAGAAGCCGATCACATGGTTGGAACTGGCGAAAATCACCCGCTTCACCCCGTGGCGGCGCGCGGCTTCGTAGATGTGGAACACGCCGCAGATGTTGGCGCCGAGGATCTCTTCGAACGAGCGCTCGGTCGACACGCCGCCGAAGTGCAGGATCGCGTCCACGCCTTCGACCAGTTGATGCACCGCTTGCTTGTCGGCCAGATCGCAGGGCACGACTTCTTCGCGATCATCGATGGCAGGTGCGATATCGGCGATGTCCGACAGGCGAATCACATTGGCGTAAGGGCGCAGGCTTTCGCGCAGGACTTTCCCGAGGCCACCGGCGGCGCCGGTCAGCAGCAGGCGATTGAAAGGGGTGCGGGCGGTTGCAGTGGTCGTCATGGGAATCCCGGGCGCTTGGTTATTATTTTAGGTTCGTTGTAGGTTGTCGTACGACTGTGGCGAAGTATCGTTAGGGTTTCCGGCTCTTGTCAACGCGACTTTGGTTGAAAGGGACGGAGGGTCATTTTCCTGTTTTCCTGTAGGAGCGAGCCTGCTCGCGAAGAACTCATGAACACCGCGGGGTGCCAGGCAGCCAGCGTTATCGTTGGCGACCATCGCGAGCAGGCTCGCTCCTACAGGGGGGAGGACGTGTTCACACCGGATTACAACAACGAAATCGGATAGCTGATGAAAATCCGGTTCTCATCAAACTCGTTGGTGCTGAAGCTCTTGCGAATAGTTGCATTACGCCATTTCACGTTGAGGTTTTTCAGCGCACCACTCTGCACGGTGTAGGCCAGCTCCGATTCGCGACCCCATTCTTCACCGTCGGTAATTTTCCCGGTGTGCACATTGTCGCCGCTGATGTAGCGGTTCATCAGGGTCAGGCCCGGAACACCCAGGGCGGCGAAGTTGTAGTCGTGGCGCACCTGCCAGGATTTCTCCCGGGCGTTGTCATAGCTGGAGTTGTAGCTGTCGTTGGCCAGGGTGCCGCCGCTGGTGCCGTTGACCCGCATCCAGACGTCGTCGCCGGTGAGTTTTTGCAGGCCGACGTAGAAGGTATTGCCGCCGTACTTGGCCGAGAGCAGGGCGAACGCGGTTTTGTTGTCGAGGTCACCGGCCCTGGCGCTGCCGTCTTCCTTGCCGATGAAGTAGCCGAGGTTGGCGCCCAGGGTCCAGTCGCCGAGGGGCTGGCTGTGGGTCAGGTTGAAGTATTGCTGCTGGTAGATGTCACTGAGTTCCGAGTACCAGACGCCGACCTGCGTGCGCTTTTCGTTGAAGGCATATTCACCGCCGCCGAAGTTGAAACGGTCCGAGGTGAACGCCGCTTTGCCGTTCATGAACATGTCTTCCATGCTCGCGTCGTTACGCGGGCTGTTTTTCTGGAATTGACCGCCATAGAGCGTCAGGCCGCTGATTTCGGTGGAGGTCACCTGAGCACCCTGGAAGGTCTGCGGCAGCGAGCGGCCATCGTCGGAACGCAGGATCGGCAGCACCGGCATCCATTCACCGACCTTCAATTCGGTTTTCGAGATCTTGCCTTTGAGCGCCACGCCGAGCCGGCCGAAATTGTCGGCGGGGCGGCCGTCGTCGTGGATCGGCAACAGCTGCGTGCCACCAGTGCCTTTGCCGCCATCGAGCTTCTGCGAGTACAGGCCCAGTACATCGACACCAAAACCCACGGTGCCCTGGGTGAACCCGGAGCGGGCATCGAGAATGAAGTTCTGCGTCCACTCTTCAGCCTTGCCCTGGGGGTAGGCCGGGTTGGTGTAGTTGCGGTTGATGTAGGCGTTGCGCAGATTCAGCGTGGCCTTGGCGTCGTCGGTGAAACCTTCGGCCTGGCAGGTGATGGGCAGGACGAGGGCCAGGCCGCTGCAGCCGATCAGGCTCAGTGAATGGCGACGGGTGAGGATAGGCCGTGAACGACGGATGGACGAATTGCGGGCGAGCTTGCTCACTGTGACGCTCCCTTTCTTTTTTGTTTTTATTGTTTGTCATACGTCGTCGTACAACATTGGCGGCGATTATTTACAGGCCGTTTCAGTGTTGTCAATCGGAAGTTATACGATGACTTGTCCGGGAGGCGGGGGAGTGAAATGTTTGGTTTGACCCTGTCGCCGCGAGCTAGAGCGGATGCTAGTCTTGCTCAACGTTGTTGTCGGGGATCCGCATGGGCAATCACAAGATCGAGATTCGTCGCAGTAACGTCGAAAAAATCCTGCTGGGGGCGGAAAAGGTCTTCGCTGAAAAGGGCTTCGGCAGCACCGCCATGGCCGACATCGCCGCCGAGGTGCAACTGCCGCGTTCCAACCTGCACTATTACTTCAGCACCAAGACCGAGTTGTACAGCGCCGTGCTGTTCGACCTGCTGGAAGTCTGGAAGCAGGACGCGCTGTGCTTCGAGATGTTCGACGACCCGCGCGTGGTGCTCAGCAGCTACATCCGCGCCAAGATGAACCATTCCCGCAGCCGGCCGTATGGCTCGAAAGTCTGGGCCAACGAAATCATCCATGGCGCGCCGACCCTCGGCGCAGCGCTGGACGCGAGCCTGTACGACTGGGCCAAGATGAAGGAAGCGAAAATCCGCCAGTGGGTGGAGGACAAACGCATCCTGCCGGTGGAGCCCTCGAGCCTGCTGTACATGATCTGGGCCTCGACCCAGCACTATGCCGACTTCGATCACCAGGTGAACATTCTCAATGATCATCAGCCACTGTCGGACATGCAGTTCGAGAAAGCGGTGCAGACGGTGACCAGTGTGATTTTGCGGGGGATTGGGCTGGAGCCTTGAGATTTGTGGTGTAGCGGCGGGCCTCATCGCGAGCAGGCTCGCTCCCACATTGAAATGCAATCCAATGTGGGAGCGAGCCTGCTCGCGATGGCGTCAGTTCAGGCGCTGCTGACCTCAAGGGCTGACGTGATACGGATTCCTCGGATCATGATTCCAGTCCAGGAACGGCTTGCCGGTCTCCACCGGCACCATCTCGATACAGTCCTGCACCGGACAGGTGATCTGGCACAGGTTGCAGCCCACGCATTCCTCATCGATCACTTGATACGTGTGAGTGCCGTCCGCTTGCTTGAGGCTGGCCACGGCCTGGTGCGAGGTGTCCTCACAGGCGATATGGCAACGACCGCAACCGATGCACGCCTCCTGATCAATCTTCGCGATCACCTGGTAGTTGATGTCCAGGTACTTCCAGTCCGTGGTGTTACCCACCGCGCGGCCGGTAAACTGCGAAATGCTGGCGTAGCCCTGACTGTCCATCCAGCGTGACAAACCGTCCTTCATGTCTTCGACAATCCGGAAGCCATGCAGCATCGCCGCCGTGCACACCTGTACAGAGCCACTGCCCAGGGCGATGAATTCAGCGGCGTCGCGCCAGTTGCCGATGCCACCGATGCCGCTGATCGGCAGGCCCTGGGTCTGCGGGTCGCGGGCGATTTCGGCGACCATGTTCAAGGCAATCGGCTTGACCGCCGAGCCGCAGTAACCACCGTGGGTGCTTTGGCTGCCGACCATGGGGTTGGCGACCATGCGTTCGAGGTTGACGCTGGTGATCGAGTTGATGGTGTTGATCAACGACACCGCGTCGGCACCGCCACGGTGGGCGGCGCGGGCGGCGACGCGGATGTCGGTGATGTTCGGCGTGAGCTTGACGATCACCGGCAACGAGCAATATGTCTTGCACCAGCGGGTGACCTGTTCCACGTATTCCGGCACCTGGCCGACCGCCGCGCCCATGCCGCGCTCCGGCATGCCGTGGGGGCAACCGAAGTTCAGCTCGATGCCGTCGGCGCCAGTGGCTTCCACCAGCGGCAGGATGTGTTTCCAGGATTCTTCGACGCAGGGCACCATCAAGGACACGATCAGCGCACGGTCCGGCCAGTCCTTTTTGACCTGGGTGATTTCCCGCAGATTGATCTCCAGCGAGCGGTCGGTGATCAGCTCGATGTTGTTGAAGCCCAGTACCTCCCGGTTAGCCCCGAAGTGCGCCGAGTAACGCGACGACACGTTCACCGCTGCCGGGTCTTCCCCCAGGGTTTTCCAGACCACGCCACCCCAGCCGGCCTCGAAGGCGCGGACCACGTTGTAGGCCTTGTCGGTCGGCGGCGCGGAGGCCAGCCAGAATGGGTTGGGTGCTTTGATGCCGGCGAAGACAATCGACAGATCGGCCATTTACGCAGCCTCCACGTTGAGCATCAGTTGAGCATTGATCGCCTCGGCGGCGCGCTTGCCATGCTGCACGGCTTGCACGGTGAGGTCTTGATCGAGGCTGGTGCAGTCGCCGCCGGCATACACGCCGGGGATGCTGGTGCGCAGGTTTTCATCGACTTCAATCCGTTCGCCTTGGCGCTTGAGCTCACGGGCCAGCGGATCGCTGAGGGCGCTGCTGTCGAAGGCCTGGCCGATGGCCTTGAAGATCGCATCGGCGGCCAGTTCGAAGGTTTCACCAGTGGTTTGCAGGCGACCTTCCACCAGACGGGTGCGGGCGAAACGCATGCCGCGCACACGGCCTTGGTCATCGAGCAGCACTTCTTCGGGTTGAGCCCAGGTCATCAGCCGCACCTGATTGGCCTTGGCAATCTCCTGCTCGTGATGGGTGGCGCCCATGTCCTCGATGCCACGGCGGTACACCAGATTCACATCACGGGCGCCGAGGCGGGCCATTTGCACCGCCATGTCGATGGCGGTGTTGCCTGCGCCGAGGACAATGCAGTGATCGGCCAGGGGCAGTTGGCTCAGGTCATCGGCCTGGCGCAGTTCGCGGATGTAGTCGGTGGCGGCCAGCAGGCCCGGTGCGTCTTCGTGGGCCAGGCCCAGCTGTTTGCTGGCATTGAGCCCGAGACCGAGGAATACCGCATCGAACTGTTGATGCAATTCGCTGAGGGTCAGGTTCTCCCCGAGCTTGTGCCCATGGCGGATTTCGATGCCGCCGATTTCCAGCAGGAAGTCGAGTTCCTTTTGCGCATAGTCATCCACCAGTTTGTATTTGGCGATCCCGTACTCGTTAAGGCCGCCAGCCTTTTCCCGCGCCTCGAAGATCACCACGTCATGCCCGTGCATGGCGCTGCGGTGGGCGCAGGACAAACCTGCCGGACCGGCACCCACCACGGCGATGCGTTTGCCGGTGGCGGCAGCACGCTGGAAGGGGTGAGTGCTGAAGTGGGCGTTGTCCACGGCGTAGCGTTGCAACAGGCCGATCATCACCGGCGCACATTCGTGAGCGTTGTTGCGCACGCAGGCTTGCTGGCAAAGGATTTCCGTCGGGCAAACCCGTGCGCAACTGCCGCCGAGGATGTTGGCCGAGAGGATTTTCTGCGCGGCGCCTTGCACATTGTCCTGTGAAATGTTGCGGATGAACGAGGGAATGTCGATCTCGCTCGGACAGGCATTCACACAGGGCGCATCGTAGCAATACAGGCAGCGCGAGGCTTCCAGGTGCGCCTGGCGCTCGTTGAGCTGTGGCGCCAGATCGGTGAAGTGGCTGGCGAGGGCGGCCGCATTCTCTTGGGGATGCGGGAGGTGGTCCAGGGTCTTGATCACGGTTTTGGCCTCACGGTTATTTGAGGTGCTGCCTCTGAATGGGCATTGTTTTTGTGTTGTCTGTACCGGCCTCTTCGCGAGCAGGCTCGCTCCCACAGGGGAATGCATTTCAAATGTGGGAGCGAGCCTGCTCGCGATGGCCGTAGGCCTCGATTTCAGCGTTTCACAGCAACCGGCTGATTCAACTCAGCCCGCTTGCTCAGCAAATCAAACACCGCCGGGTACGCCGGCCGTTCGATGTAGCGCCCGGCGCCGCGTTCGGCCCGCAGGTCGCCGTCGGCCCAGACCACATGGCCCTGGCTGATGGTGTGGCTGGGCACGCCGCGCACGGTCTTGCCTTCGAAGATGTTGAAGTCCACCTGCTGATGGTGGGTCTTGGCGGAAATGGTCCGCGTGCCTTGCGGGTCCCACAGCACCAGGTCGGCATCGGCGCCCACACGAATCGCGCCCTTGCGTGGGTAGAGATTGAAGATCTTCGCCGTGTTGGTGGAGGTCAGCGCGACGAATTGTTGCATCGAAAAGCGTCCGCTGTTCACGCCTTCATCCCACAACACCGCCATGCGGTCTTCGATGCCGGCGGTGCCGTTGGGGATCTTGCTGAAGTCGTCGCGGCCAGCGGCTTTTTGTTCGGCACAGAAGCAGCAGTGGTCGGTGGCGGTGGTGTGCAGGTTGCCCGATTGCAGGCCATGCCAGAGCGCCTCTTGATGGCCGCGAGGACGGAACGGTGGGCTCATCACGTACCCGGCGGCGGTCTGCCAGTCCGGATCGCGGTAGACGCTGTCGTCCAGCAGCAGGTGCCCGGCCAGCACTTCGCCGTAGACCGGCTGGCCCTTGCCCCGGGCGTAGGTGATTTCGTCCAGTGCTTCCTTGGTCGAGACGTGGACCAGGTACAGCGGCGTGCCCAGGGTTTCGGCGATGCGGATCGCCCGACTCGCGGCTTCGCCTTCAACCTGGGAAGGGCGCGACAGGGGATGCGCTTCCGGCCCGGTGATGCCCTGGGCCATCAACTTGCGTTGCAGGTGATACACCAGTTCACCGTTTTCCGCGTGAACGGTCGGCACCGCGCCCAGTTCCAGGCAACGTTCGAAACTCGCCACCAGGGTGTCGTCGGCGGCCATGATCGCGTTCTTGTAGGCCATGAAATGCTTGAAGCTGTTGACGCCGTGCTGGCTGACCAGCTCGGCCATTTCCTCGCGGACCTGTTCGCTCCACCAGGTGATGGCGACGTGAAAGCCATAGTCCGACGCCGACTTTTCGGCCCAGCCGCGCCACTGATGGAAGGCTTCGAGCAAGGATTGCTGAGGATTGGGAATCACGAAGTCGATGATCGACGTGGTGCCGCCGGCCAGTCCCGCCGCCGTGCCGCTGAAAAAGTCTTCGCTGGCCACGGTGCCCATGAACGGCAGCTGCATGTGGGTGTGCGGATCGATGCCGCCGGGCATCAGGTATTGGCCGCTGCCGTCGAGCACTTCGGCGCCAGCAGGAACATCGAGATTTTCGCCGATGGCCTTGATCACGCCGTCTGCGCAATACACATCGGCGCGATAACTTTCATCATGGGTAATAACGGTGGCGCCACGGATCAACAGAGACATTCCGAGTTCCTCGCAGGCAATGACCGGCTTATGCCGGTTCTAGATGTTCTATATAAAAACAGCCCGGACAGATTGATTCCTGTCAGCGCTGTCAGGATTAAACGCTAGCTGCAGTTATCCGAATCGGCAAGAATATTTTTTATAAGCTTATACGGTTATCAACTAATTGATATTTAACGATTAAATTCAAGAATCACCAAAATGGTGAGGCCGCTCACCATTTTGACGCACTTGACAGGATCGAAAAATAGTCAAGATTTCCTATGTGAAATCAGCTGTTTGAGTATGGTCTATGGTTGATGCGCAGCCATTGAAAAAAGATCAACGCACCAGTTTGAGTCCTGACTGTTTCGACAACTTGCCTGGCATTCGGCCTGAGTGGCCTGACAAATAGTCGAGTCAGCGAATAAAACTGATAAACATCAGTGGGTTGCAATGTGTTTATGGAACTGCCCGATGCTTGATCGGGGTACACGGCACGTTTATTGATGTCGCCAGACCCTGATGAGCAACAATAATCAAAAGAACAGTGGAGCGGCCATGCAACAGATCAGATCGCAAGTGACCGAGCGCGACGGCTTGTTCGAGCTCGAAGCCGGCAGCGATGTCCTTGACAGTCCCCGTTACAACCACGACATCGCACCGACCAAGGTGCACGAACGCACCTGGAACAAATGGCACATCACCGCGCTGTGGGTGGGCATGGCGATCTGCGTGCCGACCTACACCCTCGGCGGGGTACTGACCGCGTACTTCGGCCTGACCGTCGGTGAAGCGCTGCTGGCGATTCTGTTCGCCAACATCATCGTGCTGATTCCCCTGACCCTGAACGCTTTTCCCGGCACCAAGTACGGCATTCCCTTTCCGGTGTTGCTGCGCTCGTCCTTCGGCGTGCTCGGCTCCAACATTCCGTGCCTGATCCGTGCCCTGGTGGCGTGTGGCTGGTTCGGCATCCAGACCATGTTCGGCGGGCTGGCGATTCACCTGTTCCTCGGCTCGGTGTTCGAGGGCTGGAAATCCCTGGGCGGCACCGGCGAGGTCATCGGCTTCATGGTGTTCTGGGCGCTGAACCTGTGGGTGGTGATTCGCGGCGCCGAGTCGATCAAATGGCTGGAAACCTTGTCTGCTCCGCTGTTGGTGCTGGTGGGCGCAGGCCTGCTGGTCTGGGCCATGCCCAACGTGTCGATGAACGAATTGCTGGCAATTCCGGCCAAGCGTCCCGAAGGCGCCGGCGTGGCCAGCTACTTCGCCGCCGGGCTGACGGCGATGGTCGGCTTCTGGGCCACGCTGTCACTGAACATTCCGGACTTCAGTCGCTACGCAAAAAGCCAGAAAGACCAGATTGTCGGGCAGATCATTGGCCTGCCGTTGACCATGTTCCTGTTTGCCTCCCTCGGCGTGGTGATGACCGCGGCCTCGGTGAAACTGGTGGGGGTGACGGTGTCCGATCCGGTGACCCTGATCGGTCATATCCAGAGCCCGGTGTGGGTCGCACTGGCCATGGCGCTGATCATCATCGCCACGCTGTCGACCAATACCGCGGCCAACATCGTGTCGCCAACCAATGACTTCCAGAACATCGCGCCCAAGGCGATCAACCGCACCAAAGCGGTGATCCTGACCGGGCTGGTGGGGTTGGGGTTGATGGCCCATGAACTGCTGAAAAAACTTGGCCTGATCGTCTCGGACGTCAGTCTCGAAACTGTCTATTCCAACTGGTTGCTCGGTTATTCCAGCCTGCTGGGGCCGATTGCCGGGATCATGGTGGTGGACTATTTCCTGATCAAGAAACAGCAACTGGACCTTGCCGGCCTGTACCGCGATGACGTGTATCCGGCGTGGAACTGGAGCGGGTTCATCGCGTTTGGCGTGCCGGTGGTGCTGACGTTGCTGTCCCTGGGCAGCGATGCATTCAGCTGGTTCTACAGTTATGGCTGGTTCACCGGCTCGGCGCTGGGTGGGGTTATTTATTATGGGTTGAGTGTGATGCGGCCCAGCCCGTCTGTTGCGAAATCTGCGGTGTGATGACTGGCCCCATCGCGAGCAGGCTCGCTCCTACAGGGGAATGCATTCCAAATGCAGGAGCGAGCCTGCTCGCGATGAGGGCTTCAAAATCACCAAAAATCCGCCTGAAGAAACACACAAGAACAGCCTGAGGAGATCATCATGAACGCGGCCGTAGACGTTCTGCAGTCCAGCCATCAGCACATTAACCGCGACCGCCTGTGGCAATCGCTCATGGAACTGGCCAGGCTCGGGGCCACGGTCAAGGGCGGCGTGTGTCGCCTGGCCCTGACCGACCTTGATCGCCAGGCCCGGGACATCTTCGTCAAATGGTGTATCGATGCCGGCTGCACCGTCAGCATCGACGCCGTCGGCAATATTTTCGCCCGGCGTCCCGGGCGCAATCCTGACCTGCCACCGGTGATGACCGGCAGCCACATCGACACCCAGCCCACCGGCGGAAAGTTCGATGGCTGCTTCGGTGTGCTGGCGGGCGTCGAAGTGCTGCGCACCCTCAATGACCTCGACATCGAGACCGAAGCGCCGCTGGAAGTGGTGGTGTGGACCAACGAAGAAGGCTCGCGCTTCGCCCCGTGCATGATGGGTTCGGGCGTGTTCGCGGAAAAATTCACCCTGGAGGAAACCCTGGCCAAGGTCGATGCCGAGGGCGTGACCGTAGGGCAAGCGTTGAACGCCATCGGTTACGCCGGTCCGCGTCAGGTTACCGGCCACAAAGTCGGTGCCTACTTTGAAGCCCACATCGAGCAAGGCCCGATCCTGGAAGACGAACGCAAGACCATCGGCGTGGTCATGGGCGCCCTCGGGCAGAAATGGTTCGACCTCAAGCTGCGCGGCGTCGAAGCCCACGCCGGCCCGACCCCGATGCACCTGCGCAAGGACGCCCTGGTCGGCGCCGCGGTGATCGTCGGTGCGCTCAACCGCGCCGCCCTCAGCCATCAACCCCATGCCTGCGGCACCGTCGGCTGCCTGCAAGCCTATCCCGGCTCGCGCAACGTCATCCCTGGCGAAGTGCGCATGACCCTGGACTTCCGGCACCTGGAACCGGCGCGCCTGGATTCGATGATCGCCGAAGTGCGCGAGGTCATCGAAACCACCTGCGAAGAACACGGCCTGACCTTTGAACTCACGCCAACGGCCGACTTCCCGCCGCTGTACTTCGACAAAGGCTGCGTCGAAGCCGTGCGCGGGGCCGCCCAAGGCCTGGGCCTGTCGCACATGGACATTGTCAGCGGCGCAGGCCACGACGCGATCTTCCTCGCCGAGCTCGGCCCGGCCGGGATGATCTTCGTACCGTGTGAAGGCGGCATCAGCCACAACGAAATCGAAAACGCCGCGCCGGATGACCTGGCGGCCGGGTGTGCGGTGCTGTTGCGGGCGATGCTGGCGGCTTCGGCGGCGGTGGCGAAGGGCGAACTGGCGGCCTGAGCCGAGGGACGTGCGCTAGAATTTTCAGCGCACGTCACAACGCACCCTGAAAACGATGGAGATTCCACAAGGCTCGTTGCACTAACCAAAACTCCGGCGGTCGTACTCTTCACAGGGTCACCCTACGTGTGGAGACGCTATGAGCCAGGACGTCCCGACCACGCAAGCCAATCGCCGCCCGTTGCAGCCGATCATCGCCGGCCTGTCCGACGGAGTGATTTTGCTGGCCCCCGATCAGCGCATCCTGTGGGCCAATGACGCAGCGCTAGTCATGCACGGTGCAGCGCACATCAGCGATCTTGGCAGCAACGCCAAGGCCTATATCAAACGCTTCGCCCTGCGTTATCGCAACAATCACCTAGTGCCGGCCGACAGCTACCCGATCAATCGAGTGGCCCGTGGCGAGACGTTCAGCGATGTGCTGGTGGAGGTGACATCGGCGCGGGACAAAGAGCGTAGCTGGGTCCATCGCGTGCGCAGCCTGGTATTGGTTGACAGTCGTGGCAAGCCGGAATCGCTGGTGTTGATCATGGACGATGTCACCGACCGGGCCAGCAGCGGGCAACTGACCGCCCGTGAGCTCGATGTGCTGGGCCTGATCTGCGAAGGTCTGGCCGACAAGGACATCGCCGCGCGCCTGAAACTGGCGCCGAACACGGTGCGCAACCATGTGGCGACGGTGTATTCCAAGCTCGATGTGCACAGTCGCAGCGGGGCGATTGTGTGGGCGCGGGAGCGGGGACTGTTTTCCAGTGAATGGCGGCCCAAGGGGCAGCGTTAAGGTGCAGGTGCACTGGATCGAAGATCAGCGTTACGAACTGGACGGCAATTCCCGGCAACGGCCTGATCCGGCGATGTAAGAACTGTCAGCTTTTACGGGTGCTGCCACGGATTGGGCTATAAGTGATTCGCAGATATTTATTTTTTTGACAGGTGCATGGACTTTGCACGCCGGTTTTGTTGTCACAAAAAATGTGTCTATCACTATCGCGGGTCAACCTATGAAAACTCTTGGGAAACGCGTTATCTCACCCTTGTCGCTGGCATTGTGCGTGGCGATCCTCGGCGGCTGTGCCAGTCCGCCGCCACCTCCAGCGATCACTCCCCCGCCTCCTGAACGCACCTGCCAGGCCATGGATAAAACCGATGTCCTGGGCGATGTGCGGGGCGAAGAAGGGCAGGTGACCCGCGTCACCACCACGACGCGTTGCGTCACGCAGTAAATCCGGGGCATCACTCTGTGGGAGCGAGCCTGCTCGCGATGACGGCGTCACATTCAACATCAATGTCGACTGATACACCGCTTTCGCGAGTAGGCTCGCTCCCACAGGGACTTGTGCTGTTCAGACGATCAGGACAGGAACCCGCCATCCACATTCAGCGAAACGCCGGTGGTGTAGCTCGAAGCATCGCTGGCCAGGTACAACACTGCGCCGGCCATTTCGCTCGGGTCAGCCACGCGCTTGAGCGGGATCTGTTGCAACGCGGTGTTCAGGATGGCTTCGTTTTTCACCAGTGCCGAAGCGAACTTGGTGTCGGTCAGGCCCGGCAGCAAGGCATTGCAGCGAATCCCGAACTGCGCGCATTCCTTGGCGAAGACTTTGGTCATGTTGATCACCGCCGCCTTGGTCACCGAGTAGATGCCCTGGAAGATGCCCGGCGAAACACCGTTGATCGAGGCCACGTTGATGATGCTGCCGCCGCCGTTTTCGCGCATCAGCTTGCCGGCCTCGACCGACATGAAGAAGTAGCCGCGGATGTTCACGTCGACGGTTTTCTGGAAGGCGCTGAGGTCGGTGTCCAGTACGTTGCAGAACTGCGGGTTGGTCGCGGCGTTGTTGACCAGGATGTCGAGACGGCCGAACTGTTCCTTGATGCCGGCGAAGACCTGGCTGATCTGTTCCATTTCACCGATGTGGCAGGCGATGGCGGTGGCCTTGCCGCCGGCGGCGATGATGGCGTCGGCGACGTGCTGGCAGCCTTCGAGCTTGCGGCTCGACACGATCACGTGGGCGCCTTGCTGGGCCAGCAGTTTGGCGATGGCTTCACCGATGCCACGGCTGGCGCCGGAGACGAAAGCGATCTTGCCGTCGAGGTCGAACAACTGAGTCTTGGACATGGGATTCCCTTGTTATGAAGCCTTGTGATGACGCTGATCAGAGGCTGGATTTCGAAATGACCTGCAAGCTCATCTGCTCCAACAGCTTGTTCATGTGAATGAACTGCGCGAAGCGTTTGTCCTGGGTCTGGCCATGGTAGAAGCGGTAGTAGATCTGCTGCACGATACCGGCCAGGCGGAACAGGCCGTAGGTGTAGTAGAAGTCGAAATTATCGATGCGGATGCCCGAGCGTTCGGCGTAGTAATCGACGAACTCGCGGCGGGTCAGCATGCCCGGCGCATGGCTCGGCTGGCGGCGCATCATCTGCACCGGCGCCGGATCATCGGCTTCGATCCAGTAGGCGAGGGTGTTGCCCAGGTCCATCAACGGGTCGCCGAGGGTGGTCAGTTCCCAGTCGAGCACGCCGATGATCTGCATCGGGTTGTTCGGGTCGAGGATCACGTTGTCGAAGCGGTAGTCGTTGTGCACGATGCTGGAGGTCGGATGGTCGGCCGGCATCTTGTCGTTGAGCCAGGCCTTGACCACGTCCCATTGCGGCGCATCGGGGGTCAGGGCCTTTTCGTAGCGATCGCTCCAGCCTTTGATTTGCCGCGCCACGTAGCCTTCGGGTTTGCCGAGGTCACCCAGGCCGTAGGCGTTGTAGTCGACGCGGTGCAGTTCCACGAACTTGTCGATGAAGCTCTTGCACAGGGCTTCGGTTTTCGCCGAATCCAGGCCCAGTTCCGGCGGCAGGTCCGAGCGCAGGATGATGCCGTTGACCCGTTCCATGACATAGAACTCGGCACCGATCACCGATTCGTCGGTGCAGTGCACGTAGGCTTTCGGGCAGTAAGGAAAGCCGTCGCGCAGTTGATTGAGGATGCGGAATTCACGGCCCATGTCGTGGGCCGACTTGGCCCTGTGGCCGAAGGGCGGACGACGCAGGACGAATTCCTGTTCGGGGTATTCCAGCAAGTAGGTGAGGTTTGAAGCACCGCCCGGAAACTGGCTGATCCGTGGCAAGCCGCTGAGCCCCGGAATGTGCGCCTTGAGGTACGGATCGATCAGGCTGGCATCGAGCTCTTCGCCGGTGCGGATACGGGTGGACTGGTCGTTAAGCGCCATGCTTATCCCTTCTGCTTATTCTGGAGGCCTTGAACTATTGGCTAATCTAATGCGCACACGGCGCCCCCACAACCGCAAACGGCTCTTATAGGTGAGCGTGTTGCCGGCCAATCATTGTTTTTGATACAGCTGTTTGAATCGCCGCTCAATGGGCGAGCTGGCTCTCGGCCGACGGCAGTTCGATGGGCGTCAACACCGGTTGGCCGGAGAAAAACGCCACCAGGTTCTTGCCTACCAGTTCGACGGTGCCCTGGGTCGCTTCCGGGGACAGCCCGGCGACATGGGGGGTGAGGATCACGTTGCTCAGGGTCTTGAGTGCATCCGGCACCTTCGGTTCGGCGTCGAACACATCCAGTGCTGCACCGGCGATCCGGCGTTGCTCCAGGGCGCTGATCAGGTCTGCAGTGGCGATCACGCTGGCCCGGGCGATATTGACGATAAACCCCTTGGGGCCCAACGCGTCGAGCACCTGGCGATTGATCAGTTGCCGGGTGGCCGGGCCGCCGGGCGTGGCGACGATCAGGAAGTCCGAGGCCCGCGCCAGTTCCGTCGGCGTCGAGCAGAAGGTGTAGGACACATCGCTGCGACGCTGGCGATTGTGGTAGCAAATGTCCATGTCGAAACCGGCGCCGGCGCGTTTGGCGATGGCCATGCCGACCGCGCCGAGGCCGAGGATGCCCAGGCGTTTGCCGGCCAGGGAAGGGCGCATGATCTTCGGCCACTCGCCGCGTCGTACGGCGGCATCACAGCGAGGTATGTCGCGCACCAGCGACAGCAGCAGTGCCATGGCATGGTCGGCGACGGACGAGGCGTTGACTCCGGCACCATTGGTGACGGTGATGCCCCGGTTGGCGGCGGCCTGCAGGTCGACGTGTTCATAGCCGGCGCCGATCACGCAGATGATCTTGAGGTTGGGCAGCGCGGCGATTTCATCGGCATACAGCCCCAACGGACCACGGGTGAGGACGGCGTCGATCTGCCCGGTGTGGCGGGCGATGGCTTCGGCGCGTTCGGCGGGCGTCGGGGCCAGGATCAGGTGAAAACCCTGATGCTCGAGGATAGGCAGGTAATCATTAATGGTTTCAACCAGTACCAGAACGGTTACAGGCATGCTGGGCTCCCTGTGGGCATCGAAAATTCGGCTCGAACGTCGCTTTGTTTCGACGGCGTGAGGACGGCCCGGGCAGCTTCGAGGATTTCATCCGACAGCGGATCGCCGCGGGTGGCCCGGGACAGCATCAGCGCTCCGAACATCAGTGAGTATTGCACCAGCGCCTGCTGCCGTTTGCCGGCTTCGTCCTCTGCGTCCAGCAGCGAGCCGAGGGAATCGAGCAGGTTGTTCAGGCCCAGCAGATAGGTTTGGCGCAAGCCGCTCTCGGCGGCCTCATGGCACATGTCCCCGGCAAAGGCGACCACCGGGCAGCTGTCGCCCGGATTGTCCCGGCTTTCGCTGGACAGGTAGGTTTCGACCACGGCACGGCGGGCGGCGTCCTTGCTGTCTTGCTCGGCCACCCGCCCCAGCCAGCGTTGCGCGGCCTGCTCGAAAGCCCGGCCACTGGCCTCTTGCGCCAGGGCTTCCCTGGATTCGAAGTGCCCGTAGAAACCGCCGTGAGTCAGGCCCGCGGCAGCCATCACATCGACCACGCTGATCCCGTGCAAGCCGCGCTCGCGAAACAGCCGGGTGGCGGCATCGACGATAGTTTCGCGGTTGAGGTCGGCTTGTTTACGGGAAACTCGGGGCATGGGTCATTCTCGGTTTGCAGGTTGAATATCAGAGGGCGTATTGGGCAATCCCGTTGCCGAACGACCAGTTCTCTTTTTTCACTTCCACCAGATTGATGAAAACGTCCTCCAGGCGCACGGCCAGCTCTGCGTTAAGGCTTTCGGCGATGGTTTTGTAGAGGAGTTTTTTCTGCTCGACGGTCCTGCCTTCGCTCATGGTGATCTGGATCACTACCAACTGGTCCGTGCGGTTGATGCCCAGGTAACCGGGATCAAAGATGAAATGCTGCTCATCGTGTTCGGCGAGGATCTGGAAATTATCGTTCTGCGGCACGCCGATGGTGCCGCGCATGGCGGCATAGATCAGTTGCCCGATGCGTTTGGCGTGGGTGGGGTCCCGGTGTTTTTTGATGTCGACGCGAACCAGTGGCATGGGCAGACTCCAGAAGGAATGCGGATTGATTAAAAATACATGATGGTAGACCTTTATCAAGCGCGCATTGCGCTTTGGCGATGAAGTACAGGTGCCGTAAATAACGAAATCACCGCAGTTCCCTGTGGGAGCGAGCCTGCTCGCGAAAGCGGTGTGTCAGTCAAACAAATGGTGGATGTACCGCACCCATCGCGAGCAGGCTCGCTCCCACAGGGGACTTTCGTCTATCTGGTACCGCCGTTCCTCACCTAAGTCTTTGCTTCTGCTCACTAATCCTCCAGAATCGCGCCCCTGTTTCGGCCGGACGCCGCCTGTCGGGTATTCCGACGCGTCCTGGCCGGGTGGCAAGTGACCGGAATGTGGAGATCCCACCGGATGAATGATCAGGCCAATAGCGTTAACGAACGCTATGTAGAAGCGACACCCGCGACGCTGTCGAGCTGGAATCGCCAGGACACCACCTGGATGCTGGGCCTGTTTGGCACGGCGATTGGTGCCGGAACCCTGTTTTTGCCGATCAACGCAGGCCTGGGCGGTTTCTGGCCGCTGCTGATCCTGGCATTGCTGGCGTTCCCGATGACGTTCTACGCACACCGCGGGCTGACCCGTTTCGTGCTGTCCGGTCGCGAAGGCGCCGACATCACTGAAGTGGTGGAAGAGCATTTCGGCATCAAGGCCGGCGCACTGATTACCTTGCTGTATTTCTTCGCGATTTTCCCGATCCTGCTGATCTACAGCGTGGCCCTGACCAACACGGTCGGCAGCTTCATGGAGCATCAACTGCACATCACGCCGCCGCCGCGCGTCGTGCTGTCGCTGGTGCTGATCCTCGGCCTGCTCGCGGTGGTGCGTTGCGGTGAGCAACTGATCGTCAAGGCCATGAGCCTGATGGTCTACCCGTTCATCGTCGCGCTGCTGTTTCTGGCGGTGTACCTGGTTCCCCACTGGAACGGCGGCATCCTCGCCACCGCGAGCAGCGTGCCGGCGCCATCGGCGCTGTTGCATACCCTGTGGCTGGCGATTCCGGTGATGGTTTTCTCGTTCAACCACTCGCCGATCATCTCGGCGTTCGCCGTGGACCAGAAGCGTCGCTACGGTGAGCATGCCGAGGAGCGCAGCTCACAGATCCTGTCCCGCGCCCACCTGCTGATGGTGGTGATGGTGCTGTTCTTCGTCTTCAGTTGCGTGCTGACCCTGTCACCAGCGCAACTGGCCGAAGCCAAGGCGCAGAATCTGTCGATCCTGTCGTACCTGGCCAACCACTTCAGCAATCCGACCATCGCCTTCGCGGCACCGTTGATTGCTTTCGTGGCCATTTCCAAGTCGTTCCTGGGGCACTACATCGGCGCCAGCGAAGGCCTCAAGGGGCTGATCGTCAAGAGCGGCAAGCGTCCGTCCGCCAAGGCCCTGGACCGCATGACCGCCGCCTTCATGCTGGTGGTGTGCTGGATCGTCGCCACGCTGAACCCGAGCATCCTCGGCATGATCGAAACCCTCGGCGGCCCGGTGATCGCGGCGATCCTGTTCCTGATGCCGATGTACGCCATCCGCAAGGTGCCAGCGATGGCACGCTATCGCGGTCAGGCGTCCAACGTCTTCGTGACGGCGGTGGGCCTGGTGGCGATCACGGCGTTGATCTACTCGTTACTGGCCTGAGTTTCCCTGTGAAGGAGTGAACAGGCTTTCGCGAGCCGGGTTCCTCCCATAAAAAAAACGCCGCTCTTGCGACCAGGAGCGGCGTTTTTTTATGGCCAATACAACGTTCAATTGAACTCATTGGGCGTGTCGGGGAATTGAAAGTCTCTTGGCGCGTATCAGCGGACGATCCAGTCGGCGTACATCTCACCAACATTTTCTGATATCAGCATAAAGATTTTGAGGCAACGAAAAAAACAGAATGAATGTTCTGCTACACGTCGTTCCTGATAACGAAAATGCGCAAAAAATACCCCTGACATCTGCCTAACATGAACCATCCGTTAGCGCCGCATCACGATGTCAGGAGGCCTGCCGTGCACCTCGTAAATCCAATCAAGCAGCGTTTAAAAAGCGCTACACCGACCGTAGGTTGCTGGCTGACGCTCGCAAGCCCAGCCGTCGCCGAACTGATTGCCCATTGCGGTTTTGATTGGGTGGTCATTGACGCTGAGCACGGCCCCAGCGATACCCAGGATCTTGCGGCTCAACTGAGAGCCATTGACGCGGCCGCCTTTAAAGGGGCAAGAGCGGCCGGTGCCGTGCGAGTCACCGCCAACGATCCATCCCTGGTCAAGCGCGCTATGGATTGTGGGGCGCAGACCATCGTCTTCCCGAACGTCAACAGTGCGGCTGACGCGCGAGCCGCCGTGGCATCGATGTTATTCCCGCTACACGATGAAGGGGGTGTCAGAGGCGTCGCTGGAATGGTCAGGGCGGGGGCGTATGGATTGGACAGCCACTATGTCAAATCCGCAAACAACCAGGCGTGCGCCATTGTCCTGATTGAGTCAGTGGAAGGGGTGGCGAACGTCGACGCTATCGCTCAAGTCGAGGGTGTCGACTGTCTGTTCATCGGCACGGCGGATTTGTCGGCAAGCATGGGGCTACTGGGGCAAACCAGGCATGACAAGGTCAAGGCCGCAGTCGAGAAGGTGTTGATGGGGGCGCGCATGCACTCCAAGGCCGTAGGCATCTTTGCAACGTCGGTGGAAGAGGCACGCCAATACCGGGAGAAAGGTGTGACCTTCATCGCGCTGCACTCTGATGTTGGATGGCTGACCAAGGGCGCGATGGACGCCTTGGACGCACTTGATCCAAAAAAATAATACCCGCCTGATCATCGAAAAGTTTCGATGAATAGCGCGATTTTTATTATTTAGACTGGAGGTTGTAAATGTCGATGTCAGACCGTGACGGGAAAATCTGGAAAGACGGAGAGTTAGTTGAGTGGCGTGAAGCCAATACCCATATTTTGACTCACACACTTCATTACGGCATGGGGGTGTTCGAGGGCATGCGTGCCTATGAAACCACACGCGGACCTGCAGTCTTTCGCCTGAAAGAGCATATTCGTCGACTGTTCAATTCGGCGAAGATCTTTCAGTTGGATATTCCGTTTGATGAAGAAACTATTCGTCACTCGTGCATGGACGTCATCCGGGCAAATAACTACCGGTCATGTTATCTGCGGCCTTTGGTTTGGATCGGTTCAGACTTTCTGAGTATCGCGGCAAAAAACAACACCATTCATGTCGCGACAGCAGCATGGCCCATGGGCTCTTACCTGGGGGAAGAGGGCATGGAAAAGGGGATTCGGGTAAAAACGTCATCGTTTACCCGCCATCACGTTAACGTATCCATGGTGCGTGCCAAAGCGTGTGGCTATTACATCAACTCCATCCTGGCTAATCGAGAGGTGACTTCGCTCGGCTTTGATGAAGCGCTACTGCTGGACACTGAAGGTTATGTCAGTGAAGGCGCGGGCGAGAATGTTTTCATGGTTCGAGATGGCGTTATTTATACGCCCGACCTGGCCTCTTGCCTGGATGGCATCACCCGTGATTCGGTGATGGTTATTGCTCGAGACCTGGGCTTCGAAATTAGAGAGAAGCGTATTACACGCGATGAATTGTACTGCTGTGACGAGGCCTTCTTTACAGGCACTGCGGCTGAAGTTACACCCATTCGTGAACTCGATGGTCGGACCCTCGGTACCGGCTCGCGAGGCCCGATCACTCAGCAACTTCAAGAGGTCTACTTTTCTGCGGTGCATGGCACGAATGAAAGGTACGCCCATTGGTTGACCTGGGTTTGATAGTCGACTCACCGATTGTATAAAAATGGTGTATCCAGGTGGATAACCAATAATGAACATCAACGCTCAAAGGAATTTTTAAACGTTCCTGGCAGTGGCTGGAATTCTTGGTGTGAGGTGAAGCAAGCATGGACAGGTCCCTGCACGGTACTCCTGAAAATCCCGAGTTTTGCGCCGATGAAAACGACGCGCAAGAGTCCGCAGAATGGCGTGATGCACTCCTTTCATTGATTGCCAATAGCGGCCCTGAGAGGGCTCGCCACATCATCGATGAACTGGTCAGTCTTGTTCGCGATCCCAACATCGGTTGGAAACCTTCGTTGGTTACGCCCTACATCAACACTATCTCCGTAGCAAAGCAGCCCGCATTCCCGGGCGATCTGGCAATCGAGGAACGTCTCTCATCGATCATTCGGTGGAATGCGCTCGCGATGGTCGTGCGTGCCAACCAGGCCTATGGTGATTTGGGGGGGCACATCGCCAGTTACGCGAGTGCGGCGGATTTGTTCGAGGTCGGTTTTAACCATTTTTTCAGAGCAAGGAGCGAGTCTTTTGGAGGCGACCTGGTCTTCTATCAACCTCACTCGGCTCCAGGTGTTTATGCGCGCGCCTTCCTTGAGGGGCGATTGGAAGAAACGAACCTCGTGCACTACCGGCAGGAAATCACCGCGACCGGGCAAGGGGTGCAGGGTTTGTCCAGCTATCCACACCCTTGGTTAATGCCGGACTTCTGGCAATTTCCGACAGGGTCGATGGGTATCGGCCCAATCAGTTCGATCTTCCAGGCCCGTTTCATGCGCTACCTTCACAACCGTGACCTGCTAAACACCTCTGAGCGAAAAGTGTGGGGCGTTTTCGGTGACGGTGAGATGGATGAACCGGAAAGCATGTCTGCCCTTACTTTGGCCGCAAGGGAGGGGCTGGATAATCTGATCTGGGTCGTCAATTGCAATCTACAGCGATTAGACGGGCCGGTGCGAGGCAACGGGCGAATCATCGACGAGTTGGAAGCACTGTTTGTCGGGGCAGGCTGGAATGTCATAAAACTGGTTTGGGGGTCTGATTGGGACGGGCTTTTCGCCCGCGATACGGATGGAAGTCTGGTGCGCGCCCTTTCGCAAACCGTTGATGGGCAGTTCCAGACGTTTGCCGCGAAAGACGGGCGCTACAACAGGGACCATTTCTTTGGTCAAAACGAAGCATTGGCAAAGCTTGCCCAAGGTCTCACAGACGAACAGATCGATCGGCTGAAACGAGGCGGCCACGATATGGTGAAGATCTACGCCGCCTACCAAGCGGCGGCTGTTCATAAGGGGCAGCCTACGGTCATTCTTGCCCAGACCAAAAAAGGTTACGGGATGGGTGAAGCCGGCCAGGGAAGAATGACGACTCATCAGCAGAAGAAGCTGGATCGTGAAGCGCTTATCGGCTTTAGAAATCGATTCAATCTGCCCCTGACCGATGAGCAGGTTGAGACGCTCTCTTTCTACAAACCTGGCGCTGATAGTCGTGAAATGCGCTATCTGCTTGAGCGTCGCCAAAGCCTTGGGGGGTTCACGCCCGGTCGGCAAACGGATGTCCCTGTGGTCGCCGTGCCGGGGCTGGAGGTGTATGGAAGCTTTGCCACTCACGCGCAAGGCAAGGAAATGTCTACCACGATGGCGTTTGTGAGGATGCTCGGCAACTTGCTGAAAGATCCTCTCCTGGGGCGACGGGTAGTTCCCATCGTGGCTGACGAGGCCCGGACGTTCGGGATGGCGAATCTGTTCAGGCAAATTGGTATCTATTCCAGTGTCGGCCAGCATTATGAGCCAGAGGACATCGGCTCCATCCTGAGCTACCGAGAGGCGCTGGATGGACAAATACTTGAAGAGGGCATCAGCGAGGCCAGTGCCATCAGCTCCTGGGTGGCGGCGGCGACCAGCTACGCCACCCATGGCCTGCCCATGCTGCCGTTCTACATCTATTACTCAATGTTCGGATTTCAGCGAGTAGGTGATCTTATTTGGGCGGCGGCTGACCAAAGGGCCAGAGGCTTTCTGCTTGGCGCCACAGCAGGCCGTACAACCCTGGGAGGGGAAGGTCTGCAGCATCAAGATGGCAGCAGCCATTTGATGGCTGCTCTGGTACCAAACTGCAGAGCGTACGACCCGGCATTCGCGGGTGAGTTTGCGGTAATTCTTGATCATGGCATGCGCCAGATGCTGGAGAAACAGGTTGACGAGTTTTACTACGTCACCCTGATGAACGAAAACTACGCCCAGCCCAATCTTCCTGCTGATGTCGAGCAAGGCATCATCAAAGGCATGTACCTCTTCTGCGAACACGCGTGCGGAGCGGGATTGAACAGAGTGCGGCTGCTCGGATCAGGCACTGTCTTGCGCGAAGTGTTGGCTGCGGCAGAACTCCTGAGCGCAGATTGGGAGGTCGGCTCTCAGGTGTGGAGTGTCACCAGTTTCACAGAAGTTGCGAGGGACGCCAGAGGTGTAGAGCGTTGGAACCGACATCATCCTGAAGACGAACAGAAAACGAGCCACGTTAGTGAGTGCTTGCCGAAGGGGAGTCCAATCATTGCCGCGACCGATTATGTGCGCGCGCTACCGCAACTGATTGGCTCCTATGTTGAAGATCACTATGTTGTCCTGGGTACGGACGGCTTTGGTCGTAGCGATACGCGCACAGTTCTGCGCAAGTTTTTTGAAATAGACCGTCATCAGATCGTGCTGAGTGCGCTATGGGGTTTGGTGCATGAAGGAAAACTCAGTGCCGATGTCTGCTCTCGTGCCATTGAAAAGTACGACATCAAGTTTAACGAAACAGCCCCTTGGGAATGTTGATTCGAGTTTGTTAAGTGAGGGCTGGTGCTACGGTATGTCGCCGGTAGTGTCAGGGATGCATTAATCGAAAGTGTGAGAGCTTTTGGGGTGGGCATGAAAGAGTCTCGTCATCACTGCGTTACAATGCTACTGACCAAACTGAAGGTGTTTCGTTTGGATTTGTCCAAGGCTAACTTAGATAAAGTACTGGTTAATTCGCCGCTATTATTGCTTATGTTGATTTTTATTGTGCGATCCTGTGAGCGTTGACACCAGTGTCGATTTTCACCACAAGCAGCCTATTATCAGTGTGCTTCAAGTATCGAATAGGCAAGCAGAAGATACTACGACTTTCTTGCAACTTAATTATACTAAAATCCCCTTGACTATAGATAAGATATGGAGTGTATGTTCTGTGTTTTGGGGGGATGGTTATGCCAAAGGTAAAGATCGATGCTACGGATCGCCGAATATTGGCGGCGCTACAGCGGGATGCCAGGCTTTCGAGTGCAGAACTTGCTGAGTTGGTGTCACTGAGCGCATCTCCTTGTTGGCGACGGGTCAAAAGGCTCGAAGAGCTCGGTCTGGTGCGTGGTTACCACGCCAGTATCAATACCGAAATGCTTGGCTACGCTATCACTGCCTTTGTCCAGGTGGCGCTGGATCAAAAAGATACTGACCATATGAAAGCATTCGAGGAGTCGATTACTGCCTTCGAACAGGTGATCGGCTGTCACTGTATTTCTGGGGTCTACGATTACCAGTTAACGATCCTGGCGACCGATCTGGCTGAGTTCAGTGAGTTCGCCAGAAAAAATATAAACGGTTTCCCAGGTGTCAAAGACGTGTGCACGTCCTTTGTCGTAAAAGAAGTCAAGGCGCCAGTAAACTTGATGGTCAGTCGATAAGGATGTAGCAAACAGATCGCTATCGTCGGAACGCCGCTCGGAGCAAGCTCGCTCCCACGGGGATAGTGTTCAAATTGAAGGCATAAAAAAACGCCGCTCATCTCACGATGGGCGGCGTTTTTCATTGCGTTGCAACGTTAGGCTTGAACGACCGGGATGTTGGCGTTCGCAGCAGCTTCACGGAACTCGGCGATCTGGTCGAAGGACAGGTAGCGGTAGACATCGGCCGCCATGCTGTCGATCTTGCCAGCGTATTCCATGTACTCCTCGACGGTCGGCAGGCGACCCAGGATGGAAGCCACGGACGCCAGCTCGGCCGAAGCCAGGTAGACGTTCGCGCCGTCACCCAGGCGGTTCGGGAAGTTACGGGTCGAAGTCGACACAACGGTCGAGTTCGGCTCTACACGTGCCTGGTTACCCATGCACAGCGAGCAGCCCGGCATTTCCATGCGCGCGCCGGCCTTGCCGTAGATGCCGTAGTAGCCTTCTTCGGTCAGCTGGTGAGCGTCCATCTTGGTCGGCGGCGACAGCCACAGACGGGTTGGCAGCTGACCCTTGACCTGTTCCAGCAGTTTACCGGCAGCGCGGAAGTGACCGATGTTGGTCATGCACGAACCGATGAACACTTCGTCGATCTTCTCGCCAGCAACGCTGGAGAGCAGGCGAGCGTCGTCCGGGTCGTTCGGCGCGCAGAGCACAGGTTCCTTGATGTCGGCCAGGTCGATCTCGATGATTTCGGCGTATTCGGCGTCTTTGTCCGCTTGCAGCAGCTCAGGGTTGGCCAGCCAGGCTTCCATCGCTTGAGCGCGACGTTCCAGAGTACGTGCATCGCCGTAGCCTTCGCCGATCATCCAGCGCAGCAGGGTGATGTTGGACTGCAGGTATTCGGCAATCGACTCTTTGGACAGCTGGATGGTGCAACCGGCAGCCGAACGTTCAGCCGAGGCGTCAGACAGTTCGAACGCTTGCTCGACGGTCAGTTTAGGCAGACCTTCGATCTCCAGGATACGACCGGAGAAGGCGTTTTTCTTGCCTTTCTTCTCTACGGTCAGCAGGCCAGCCTGGATCGCGTAGTAAGGAATGGCGTGAACCAGGTCACGCAGGGTGACGCCTGGCTGCAGTTCGCCTTTGAAGCGAACCAGGATCGACTCAGGCATGTCCAGCGGCATGACGCCAGTGGCAGCGGCGAACGCGACCAGACCGGAACCGGCCGGGAACGAGATGCCGATCGGGAAACGGGTGTGGGAGTCACCACCGGTACCGACGGTGTCCGGCAGCAGCATGCGGTTCAGCCACGAGTGGATGATGCCGTCGCCCGGACGCAGGGAAACGCCGCCGCGGGTCATGATGAAGTCAGGCAGGGTGTGGTGGGTGGTCACGTCGATCGGCTTTGGATAAGCCGCGGTGTGGCAGAAGGACTGCATCACCAGATCGGTCGAGAAGCCCAGGCACGCCAGGTCTTTCAGTTCGTCACGGGTCATCGGACCGGTGGTGTCCTGGGAACCGACGGTGGTCATCTTCGGTTCGCAGTAGGTGCCCGGACGAACGCCGGTCACGCCGCAAGCCTTGCCGACCATTTTCTGCGCCAGGGTGAAACCCTTGGTGCTTTCAGCCGGAGCTTCAGGCTTCTTGAACAGGGTCGAAGGTGGCAGACCCAGCTCGGTGCGAGCCTTCTCGGTCAGGCCACGGCCGATGATCAGCGGAATACGGCCGCCAGCGCGAACTTCGTCCAACAGGACCGGGGTCTTCATTTCGAAGGTGGTCAGGACTTCGTCGGTGCCGTGCTTGCAGACTTTGCCAGCATGCGGGTACAGGTCGATCACGTCGCCCATGTGCATGTTGGAAACGTCGAATTCGATTGGCAGTGCGCCGGCATCTTCCATGGTGTTGTAGAAGATCGGAGCGATCTTGCTGCCGAAGCAGAAACCGCCGGCACGCTTGTTCGGCACGTAAGGAACGTCGTCGCCGAAGAACCACAGAACCGAGTTGGTGGCCGATTTACGCGAAGAACCGGTACCGACCACATCACCGACGTAGGCGATAGGGAAGCCGGCGTTGCGCATTTCTTCGATCTGTTTCATCGGACCGGTGACGCCTTGTGCGTCAGGCACGATGCCGTCGCGAGCCATTTTCAGCATGGCCAGGGCGTGCAGCGGGATGTCTGGACGGGACCAGGCATCAGGCGCAGGGGACAGGTCGTCGGTGTTGGTTTCGCCGGTGACCTTGAACACGCGCAGGCTGATCTTGTCGGCCAGGGTCGGGCGCTTCACGAACCACTCGCCGTCAGCCCAGGATTGCAGCACGCCTTGGGCGTGAACGTTACCGTTCTTGGCTTTTTCAGCGACGTCGTGGAAGGCGTCGAACATCAGCAGGGTGTGCTTGAGTTCTTCGGCCGCTACTGGAGCCAGTTCGGCGTCGTCCAGCAGGTTAACCAGAGTCACGATGTTGTAGCCGCCCTGCATGGTGCCGAGCAGTTCAACAGCGCGCTTCTTGTCGATCAGAGGGGATTTGGCTTCGCCTTTGGCGATGGCGGACAGGAAGCCGGCCTTGACATAGGCTGCTTCGTCCACTCCTGGCGGAACGCGATTGGTGATCAGGTCAACGAGGAATGCTTCTTCGCCAGCCGGGGGATTTTTCAGCAGCTCGACCAGGCCTGCAGTTTGTTCGGCGTTTAGCGGCTGGGGAACGATACCCAGTGCTGCGCGCTCTTCGATATGTTTGCGGTAGGCTTCAAGCACAGTTATTACCCTCATCAGTGGTCCCAAATGGGTGTCCGGGACGCTCATCCCGAAATTGCCGTACTCATGCGCAGCATGGCGTTGTGAGCCACTTAGCCAGAATTACCGACAATTCCTTACAGAAGCTGCTTTCAAAGTTTTACGCCTGCAGAACGGGAGCTGATGAGGGTTGGCGTTGGGTTTTTCCCCGCTGGAAAAACCCCTCGCCAACACCGCTCTGAAGGAACGACTGTGCTCGTGACGCTTTGAAAACAGCTTCTAACGGACATTGGCGCCTAAAAAGGCAGGCTGATTCTACGGCAAAAAAAAATTAAAGGTAAGTCAGTGTTTATTGGACTTTGGTGGTGGCGCTCACTGGAGCCCCATTCTCCATGGGCCCTGAACTTTGAGGGGTGATCAATGGCCGACAAAGGGCTAACATGCCGGCCTGTTCTGCTTTTTCGCGTTTATGCCTATCTATGCCCAATCAGACCATCAAGACACCCTGCGTCGGCCTCTGCTCCACTGTTTACGGTGACCTGGTGTGCCGTGGCTGCAAGCGTTTCCACCACGAAGTGATCCACTGGAACGGTTACAACGAGGAAGAAAAACGCGCGGTATGGCTGCGTCTTGAGCAGTTGCTGTCGCAAGTGATGGCCGCCAAGGTGGAAATTTTCGATCCGGTGCTGCTGAGAATGCAGCTGGAACAGCGCAAGATCCGCTTCGTGCCCCATCAGTCGGAATATTGCTGGGCCTACCAGTTGATCGCCCGAGGCGCGCGGGTGATCAACAACCTGGAAGCCTACGGGATGGTGTTGCTGCCGGAGTTTCGCGAGTGGAACCTGCCGGAACTGCGCGATGCCATTGATCGGGAATTTTTCCTGCTCTCCGAAGCCCATTACCAGCGCTACATTGCGCCTGGGTTCCTGAAAGACGCCTTTGGCGGCTAAGAGCATCGCGAGCAGGCTCGCCCCACACTGGACCTGTGTCGTTCACAAATCCCCTGTGGGAGCGAGCTTGCTCGCGATGGCGTTCGACCCGACAGCAAAAATCTCAATGCTTGTCGGCAATTTCATCCAGATGATCCTCGATCTCTTGCGGCTTGAGCACCAGCACATCGCTCTCCAGCTTATCCAGCACCACTTCCGCCGTGTTGCCGATCAATGCCCCTGACAACCCGCTACGCGCCACGGTGCCGATCACCGTCACCGCTGCCTGCAGCTTGTGCGCCATGAACGGAATCAACACGTCCGCCGGGCCTTCCTCGATGTGCAGGTGATCATCGTCAATGTCGAACTCCGCCTGGAACGCCCTGCACTGTTCGCGATAACGCGCCTGGATGGTTTCGCTGAGTTGAAACGTCGGGTCGGCCGCCGACAGCATCGGCGACGGGTGGGCGCTGATCACATGCAGATGGGCCTTGGCCAGGCCGGCGATGTCATAGCCATGATCGATGATGGTGTTGTGCAGATGGCGATGTTCGCCGTCGGCGTTGCCGACATCCACGGCGGCCAGAATCACTTTGTCTTTCCATGAACCGGCGGTTTTCACCAGCAGTACCGGGGAAGGGCATTGGCGTAGCAATTTCCAGTCCTCGGGGGTCAGCAGGGCCTTTTTCAGCGCGCTGTCGGGAAAGTGCTGCTTCACCACCAGTCCGCAGCCTTCGGCTTGCTGCACTTCAATGATGGTTTCGTGCAGGCTCTCGTTCCAGGCCTGCTCGGTGGTGACGACGTAGCCGTCCTCCGTTAATGCGGCCTTGAGCACACCCAGCATGCCACTGTGATCATGCTTGCGGTCGCACACCAGCAGATGCAACTGTGCCTGGGTCACACCGGCAATCAACTTCGCCCGTTTGAGCGCCAGGCTTTCGGAATGTTCGGGGTCGATGACCACCAGAATGCTGCGAACGGCTTGCATGTGCGGGATCTCCTGAAAATAAAAAGCACGGCGTTGCACAACTATAGTTGCTGTCTGCGATTCGGGGACTTGATGCATATCAACGGTTGGCGACTGGTGGTCTGCGGGCAGGCCGGTATAATCGGCGCCCTTCGTTTTGAACCTATTTTTCCGTGAGCCCCATGATCCTTCCCGAAATTCACGAGTTCCTTGGCTGCCGCACCCCCGACGGCTGGATCCAGGCCGCGCTGGCCGATCAGGAAACCCTGCTGATCGACCACAAGAACTGCGAATTCAAGGCCGCGAGCACTGCGTTGAGCCTGATCGCCAAGTATCACTCCCACGTCGATCTGATCAACATGATGTCGCGCCTGGCCCGGGAAGAGCTGGTGCACCACGAACAGGTCATGCGCCTGATGAAACGGCGCAAGATCGAGTTGCGCCAGCTGTCCGCCGGGCGCTATGCGTCGGGGCTGCGCAAGGTGGTGCGCAGTCACGAGCCGGTGAAACTGGTGGACACCCTGGTGGTGGGGGCCTTCATCGAGGCCCGCAGTTGCGAGCGTTTCGAAGCCCTGGTGCCGCATCTGGACGAAGAACTGGGCAAGTTCTATTTCGGCCTGCTCAAGAGCGAGGCCCGGCATTTCCAGGGTTACCTGAAACTGGCTTACCAGTACGGCGATGCCAAGGACATCGCCCAGGTGATCGACAAGGTCCGTGCCGCCGAGCAGGAACTGATCGAGTCACCGGATGTGGAATTCCGTTTTCATAGTGGTGTGCCGGCTGCGGCCTGAACGCACCGCCGCTCCCACATTGGAATGTATTTCCCTGTGGGAGCGAGCCTGCTCGCGAAGGGGCCATCAGCAACACAGACCCAGCCGTTCATGCCATTGCGCGATGGACTCTTTGGGGTACAGATCGAACTGTAGATCTGCAGGCTGCGCCTCCACTTCCGCCCATGATGCCTTTGAACCCAGCATCAGGTGCGTGTGCTCCGGCGGCACCGGCAGCGGGGTGTCGATGGCCGAGGCGAACGGGTGGATCAACTCCGGCCACTCCGGGCTAAACAGCCATAATCCCGAGCCACAAACCGAGCAGAAATGCCGCTCGGCGGTACTGCTGTGGGCGCGTTTGTCGCCTTCTTCCTTGAGTCGCGCATGGTAAATCGCGATGTGCTTGCGCCCGCGAACCTTGAGGCTGGCGGCATCGCCACCGAGGTTGATCGCAAAACCGCCACCGCCCTGGGTCTTGCGGCAGATCGAACAGTAGCAACGCTGATAAGGGTAGGGGTGGGCGCTGGTCAGGCTGAACGACACCGCGCCGCAATGGCAGGAACCTTCGAGTTGCATGGGAACCTCCGGCTGGATTGAGCGTACTCAGGACAGCCTAGACCGTCAGGTCGACTCGACAGGCACCAGGATCGCGTCGCCGGTAGCCACCAGTTTCAGTTGATCACCGTTTTGCGCGAACAACTCGGCGCGAGCGAACACCTGTTTCTTGCCGGCTTTCACCACCCGGCCCCGGGCGATGAACACTTCACCGATGGCAGGCGCCAGGCAGTTGACTGAAAAGTGCGAGGCCAGCACGTTGCCCGCCACGGTGCCGGCGGCAAAACCGCAGACGGTGTCGAGCATCGCGCCAATCAGGCCGGCATGCAGGAAACCGGCGTATTGCGCCATGTCGGTCTCGCGAAAAGCCATGGTGAGCTCGGCTTCGCCGCTTTCGGCGCGGGTGACTTCGAAGCCGGCCCAGCGGTTGAAGGCTGATGTCGAGTTGATGTGCTTGAGTGTGTTGAGCATGGCGAATCCCTCCGCTTGAGGGTTCAACATGCGCCGGGTTTGGGTGGATGTCATGGTCCATAAGGGAAGGTGATGGGCTGGTGGGTTGGTGGTGAATGGGCTGGCCTCATCGCGAGCAGGCTCGCTCCCACAGGGGATCGCGTTCCAAAATGTGGGAGCTGGCTTGCCTGCGATGAACGATCACGCGGTCCCACTGGACGCCCACCAAAGGCCAAGTCAGCATGTCCCCCTCAAAACCGGGACATGACCTGATGCGACGTTTACCTTCCCTGGCAGCCCTGCGAACCTTCGAATGCGCCGCCCGCCACGCCCATTTCGGCCGGGCGGCGGCGTTCAACCGGGCGTTGATCCGGGCGTTCAGTCGGTTGAAGTCGGGGTTGTGATTGGCTTTGGGTGTGTGTTGTTGGTAAGGACGCCTTCGCGAGCAGGCTCGCTCCCACCTTTAACCGAGTTCTGAGATGGGAATGCGGTCGAATGTGGGAGCGAGCCTGCTCGCGATGAACGATAACGCGGTCTACCGCCCGGGCACCCGCCACAAATACCAGGAGGCCACCGTCCGGTAAGGGCTCCACGCCAACCCGATCTCGATCATCTGCTTGCGCGTCGGCTGCACCTCCAGGCCCTTGAGCCGTCGATAACCGTCACGCACGCCAAAGTCATCGGCTGGCAAAATGTCCGGCCGCTCCAGGCTGTAGATCAGCAGCATCTCCACGGTCCAGCGACCCACGCCGCGCAACGCGATCAACCGTTCGATCAGCGCTTCATCGTCCATGGCCAGCGCCGTGGCGTAATCCGGCACCACGCCGTCCAGCGACGCCTGGGCGATGCCTTGAATGGTCGCGATTTTGTTCGCGGAAAATCCGCAACTGCGCAGTCGGTCGAAATCCGTGGCGACGATCTGTTCAGGCCGGGGAAACGAAGCCGAACCGAACAGCGCCAGCAGCCGGCCGACAATCGCGTCGCCGGCCTTGGCGTGCAGTTGCTGATAGGCAATCGCCCGCACCAGCGACTCATACGGGTCACGGGCCGCATGGGGCTGGTGCAGGCACGTGCCGATGGCGTCGATGTGGCGGCGCCAGTCGTCATCGATGGCGGCCAGGAAGGCACTGGCCACCTGATAGGCGTCAGCCATGGGCTCAGGCATTCCCGGACGGTTTCAACAGGGCGTTCACTTCGCCATAGGTCAAGGCCTTCAGGTCGTGGGTATCGAACCGGCCGGTTTGTAGAAAGCTTTTGGAGATGCCGGCCATGGCGCCGTAGAGGAATTCGGCGATGCCTGAACCCGCGGTCAGGCGGCGTACGCCGAGTGCTTCAAGCGCTTCGGGCGACGGCAAGCCCGGGAACCCCAGCACATTCAATGGCAGCGAGGTGCCCTGGCACAGCGCCTTGATCTCGTACTCGGCGGTAACGCCAGCGGCAAACAGGCCATTGGCACCGGCTGCCTGATACAGTGCGGCGCGCTTGAGGGTTTCGGCGACGCGATCTTCGGCGGGCACCAGACCTCGCAGATAAACATCGGTGCGCGCATTGATAAACAGGTTCACGTTGCGTCGGTCGGCCACCTGACGGGCGACTTCAATCTTGCGTACCAGCAATTCCGGCGGTGAGGAACCGTCTTCGATGTTGATCCCGACCGCACCGGCGGCGATCACCGCGCCAACCACCTGGGCCACCCGCTCCAGGTCATCGGAATAACCGGCCTCGATGTCCACGGTCAGCGGCACGGAAATGACCCGGGCAATCGACTCGACCGTCGAAACCAGACGCTCAAGGGGCAGGGTGTTGCCGTCCGGATAACCATGCACCCAGGCCACCGCCGCGCTGCTGGTGGCCACGGCCTTGTTGCCCAGTTGCTCCACCAGCCGCGCACCGGCGGCATCGGCGACGTTGGTGAGAATCAGCAAACCCTCTTGATGAAGGTGGTGCAGTTGATTGTCGAGCCTGTCCATCGAGTTTCCTTCCTTATGAAAAACCTGTGGGGGGATCAGAACGCCAGTTGCTCTGTGAGCTGCACCGCGGCGTTTTCCAGCCTGAGCAGAAACGCCTTGCGTGGCTGGCCTCCAGCGTAGCCGGTCAACGAGCCGTCGGCGCCGATCACCCGGTGGCACGGCACGACAATCGATAAGCGGTTATGCCCATTGGCCAGGCCCACCGCGCGGCTGGCGCCGGGCTTGCCTAGCCTCGCCGCTATGGCGCCGTAGGTGGTGGTCCGGCCGTAGGGGATCTTCGCCAGTTCGGCCCAGACCTGGCGGGAGAACTCGCTGCCGGGCATGTGCAAGGCCACGCTGAACTCAGTGAGCGTGCCGGCGAAGTACGCGGACAACTGCTCTTCGATCTGCTGCAAATGCGCGTTGTGCCCCGGCGCCACGGCATAACCGAAACGGCTTTGCAGCGCTTCGACCGCAGGGCTCAGCGATGCCTGATCGAGAAACTCCAGCAGCACCAGTCCACGCCGTTCGGCCATGGCGATCATCGGCCCCAGCGGCGTGGTCAGGCGCGTGAACAGCAGCGGCTCGCTGTTGGCCGCGCGGCCCGGGGTGATGTGAAACGATTTCTGAAAGGCATCGCGAAATCCGCTCAGGGACTCGTAGCCCGAATCGAAGGCGACGTCATCGATGGAGCCGCCTTGTTTGATTCCGCCCAACGCCATGCCCAGGCGCCGGGCGCGCAGCCAGGCGTGGAAGGTCATGCCGAAGTGCTGCTTGAACCAGCGGCGCAGTTTCAGCGGTTCGATGCCTTCGGCCACTAGCTGGGCGTCGGTCCAGCGCTGTTCCGGGTCGGCGTCCACCGATTTGAACAGTGCTCGCACCCAGTCCGGCGCACTGGCGGCGGTGTCCAGTGGTTTGCAGCGCAGGCAGGCGCGATAGCCCGCCGCCTGGCATTGTTCGGCGCTGGCAAAGAACTCGACATTCTCAGGCTTCGGGCTGCGGGCGGTGCAACCGGGGCGGCAGAAAATGCCTGTAGTCTTGACCGCCGTGAAGAACACTCCCTCGTAGGAAGTGTCTCGCTCGAGCATGGCGCGCACCATCTCGGCACGGGGCGGAAGCAGCGTTTTTTGTAGGTTCATGGGCGCAGCATAGATCGCGGCATGGGCGACCTCCACCGGAGAATCGACAGTGAATTTCGTTGATTGCAGGCAGTACCCTGTGGGAGCGAGCCTGCTCGCGAAGGCGGCGTGTCAGTCACCTCGATATTGGATGACACTACGCTTTCGCGAGCAGGCTCGCTCCCACACGGATTACCAACATTTCAGGCGCGTCTGGCCATCAGCAATACCGACGCCGCAGCCGACAACAACCCGGCGCAGCAACGGTTGAACATCCGCTTGCCCGACGGCCTGGAGAACCAGCGGCGCATGTGCAGGCCCATGTAGGCGTAAGCGCCGATGGCGATCCATTCCAGCACCAGAAACAGCGCGCCCAACACCACGAACTGCGGTCCGATGGCGTGGGCCGAGTCGACGAATTGCGGCAGGAACGCAGTGAAAATCAGGATGGCCTTGGGGTTGTCGGCCGCCACCAGGAATTCCTGCCGGGCCAGTGCCAGCGTGCCCACAGGCGCTGAGGTCACCACGTTCTCTACACCCGGATCGGCGCGCCACAATTGCCAGGCGAGGTAGAACAGGTAGGCCGCGCCGAGGATCTTGATGGCATAGAACAGCAGCTCGGAGGTTTGCAGCACCACCGCCAGCCCCGCCGAGGCCAGGGCAATCATCCCGGCGAACGCCAGCAACCGGCCGATGCCGGCCACGCACGCGGTGCGGTAGCCATAGCGGGTCGAATTGCTGACCGACAGCAGGTTGTTGGGGCCGGGTGCCATGTTGAGTGCAAAGCAGGCCGGCAGGAACAGGGTGAGGGTGGCGAGGTCCATGGTGGGCTCCTGTAGCAAGAGCGCTATTTTTATCACGGCTCACCCTTGGCCAGACCCATACAGTCATGGGCGCAAACCACCGTACACAGGGCTATCTGGCGAACTTTTTCGCCCCGGCGACGCACAGGATCACGGCGACGGTGACACCCAGCATGCCTACGCTGACCTGTTCATGCAGCAAGGTGGCGGCCAGGCTCAGCCCGAAAAACGGCTGAAGCAGCTGCAGTTGCCCGACGGCGGCGATGCCCCCTTGGGCGAGCCCGCGATACCAGAACACGAAACCGATCAGCATGCTGAACAGCGAAACGTAAGCCAGGCTGAACCAGGCCGGCGTGCTGATACCGGTGAACGAAGCCGGCATGCGCATCCAGCTGAGCACCGCCACGACCGGCAGCGACAGCACCAGCGCCCAGCTGATCACCTGCCAGCCACCCAGTGTGCGCGACAGCTTTGCGCCTTCGGCATAACCCAGACCGCAGGCGAGGATGGCCAGCAGCATCAGGATATCGCCCTGGGGGGAGGCGGTCAGCCCCTGGGACAGAGCAAACCCGACCACCAGCAGGCTGCCCAGCACCGAGAAAATCCAGAATGCCGCCCGTGGCCGCTCGCCGCCGCGCAGGACGCCGAACACCGCTGTCGCCAGCGGTAACAGGCCCACGAAGACGATGGAGTGCGCGGACGTCACGTATTGCAGCGCCAGCGCGGTCAACAGGGGAAAACCGATGACCACGCCCAGGGCGACGATGATCAGCGGTATCAGTTGCTGGCGCGCCGGGCGTTTTTCCTTGAATAACCACAGCAGGCACAGCGCCAGGACCGCCGCGATGGTCGCGCGCGCGACCGTCAGGAATACCGGATCGAACTCCAGCACCGCCACCCGTGTCGCCGGTAGCGAGCCGCTGAAGATCACCACGCCGATCAGGCCGTTGATCCAGCCGCTGGTGCTGTTTTCCAGCGTCCGGTGTTGCAGGTCCGAGGTCCGTTCCATTTGGCTCACGCTCATTGTCTGATTGCACGAAACTCATCCTATGAGCGACTATCGATACAATCAAAAAATTGTCATGGATACATCTCGACATGCCCAGATCCCGCTACAAGACCCTGGTGGATGCCTTTGCCGCCGACATCCGCTCCGGGCGTCTGCCGCCCGGCACGCGCCTGCCGACTCACCGGCAACTGGCCACGGAGCACGGTCTGGCGCTGGTCACCGCCAGCCGGGTGTATGCCGAGCTGGAGGGCATGGGCCTGGTCAGCGGCGAAACCGGACGCGGGACTTTTGTCAGGGAAACCTCGCTGCCGCCGGGGCAGGGCATCTCGCAGCACGTGGTGGCGGCGGGGATGATCGACCTGAATTTCAACTACCCGTCATTGCCCGGTCAGGCCGACCTGTTGCGCACGGCGTTGCGTCAACTGGCCTTGTCCGGGGACCTGGAGTCCCTCCTGCGTTATCAGCCCCACGCGGGACGCCTGCACGAGCGAGCTTCGGTCGCGCGTCATCTGCTTGATCGCGGGCTGAGCGTGCCGGCCGAACAGGTGTTGATCGTCAGCGGCGCCCAACATGGCCTGGCGGTGGCGATGATGACGATGCTCAAGCCCGGTGATGTGATCGCCGCCGATGCGCTGACCTATCCCGGTTTCAAGACCCTGGCCGAAACCCTGCATCTGGAAGTCTTGCCGATTCCGGTCACGGATACCGGGCCTGATCTGCCTGCCCTTGAAAAACTCTGCCGCAGCCGATCGGTACGGGCCGTCTACTCGATGCCGACCTTGCACAACCCTTTGGGCTGGGTGATGGACCTCGATCAGCGCGAGCAGTTGGTGGCGATTGCGCGCCGGCATGACTTGACGATCATCGAGGACGCCGCCTACGCGTTCCTGGCCGAAAACGTCCCGCCACCGCTGGCCGAGCTGGCGCCTGAGAGGACGGTGTACGTGTCCGGCCTGTCGAAGAATGTTGCCACCGGGTTGCGTGTCGGTTTCATCGCTGCGCCCGCGCAATGGGTCGCCGCCTTCGAGCGCACGATCATGGCGACCACCTGGAACACCCCCGGCGTGATGACCGCCATCGTCACGGCCTGGCTCGACGATGGCACCGTCAGCCAACTGGAGGCGCAAAAACGCGCGGACGCCCGAGCCCGGCAGGCCTTGGCCCGCGAGGTGCTGGCGGGGCTCAGAACCATCAGTCACCCGAATTCCTACTTCATCTGGCTGCCGTTGGCGGAAGACGCCCGGGCCGACCAGATCGCCATGGCGCTGATGCGCGAGCAGGTGTCGGTGTCGCCCGCCGAGCCCTTTGCGATTTCGGCTCATGTGCCGCACGCGATACGCCTGGCGTTGGGGTCGGTGGACATGGATTCGCTGCGCCTGGCCTTGGCCAAAGTGAAAAGTGTCGTGGGTTACTACTCATAGCTAGACAGGGGCGTTTTGTTCAATACGCGAGCCGGCGGGCTCATTACCTTGGGGACCTTGTTCAACTCGATGGAAGAAGGTGTGCAATGAGTCTGATGATATCCATGGCGGCGTTTGCGTTGGTCGCGTCCATCACGCCGGGGCCGGTGAATATCGTGGCGTTGAGCTCCGGCGCGCGCTTTGGCTTCAGGGCCAGCCAGCGTCACGTGGCCGGAGCCACGCTGGGGTTTGTCTTGCTGTTGGTGCTGATGGGATTGGGCCTGCATGAGCTGTTGCAACAGTGGCCGGCACTGACGCAGGTGGTGCAATGGGCGGGCGTCGCCTTCCTGTTGTACATGGCGTTCAAGCTGGCGGCTGACAATGGGCAGGTGCAGGCCAGTGAGTCGGCGCAAGCCCCGTCGATGCTGTATGGCGCCATCATGCAATGGCTCAACCCGAAGGCCTGGCTGGCCTGCGTGGCCGGCATGGGCGCGTTTGTCGCCGATGGCGAGGCGCGCCTGGTCTGGCAGTTCTCTGCGATTTATCTGGTGATCTGTTATGTGTCGGTCGGTTGCTGGGCCTATGCCGGGACGTTTTTGCGTGGGTTTTTGAACAACCCGGCGGGGATGCGCCTGTTCAATCGCGCCATGGCGTTGTTGCTGGTGGTGAGTGCGGTGTACCTGTTGTTGCCGTAACGGCAATCACGGCGGATTCAGCCCCGATACTGCCCCGGCGTCGCCGCCAAATGCTGTTTGAACGCCCGTTGAAAATGCGCCTGATCGGCGAAACCCGCCTCCAGTGCCACGTCCGCGATCAGCTTGCCGCTGCGCAATTGATCCTGGGCGAACTGGATGCGCCGGTTCACCAGGAACGCGTGGGGCGTCATGCCGTAATGCTGTTTGAAGGCGCGGATCAGGTAGGACGGCGACAATTGTGCCGCCTCGCATATGTCTTCGAGCCTGAGGGTTTGCGTGCAGTGGTCACGGATGTAGTCGGCCGCGCGCTCCAGCTTGAAGTTGGGTTCGCGCAGCGGCGGGTTGGCCGGGTTGAGTCGCAGCTGAACCTCGGTAAAGAACTCCACGGCCACGCTGTGTTTGCGCAGCACATCTTGCTGTGGATCGACCAGCACCTCATACAAACCCGCGAGGCCGGTAAACAGATGGGCGTCGCGGGTATGGGTCAGGGAAAAGCGGCGAAACGCCGCGTCATCGCTGAACCCGAGCTGATGCTGCAAATCGGTCAGCCACGGTGTATCGACGTACAGCATAAGGTACGACCAGGGTTGGTCTTCGATCGGGTTGCAGGCGTGGACGTCGCCGGGGTTCATCAGCACCACCGTGCCGACGCTGACCTCGAATGCCGACTGCTCATGCAGATAAGTGCTGCGCCCGGCGGTGATCGCCCCGATGGAAAAGTGCTCGTGGGCGTGCCGGGTGTAGCAGACTTCGCGCCCGTCGGCGATGGAGCGGGCTTCGATGAAGGGCAGGGCATCATCGCGCCAGAAGCGCGGGGCCTGGTCGGCGTTTTTGGCAACGGCGTGCTTCATGCTCGCTCACTCCTCGGCAGGTCGATGCCAGAGTGTATTAGCTCTCGCCGTCAAAGGCTCGTTGCAGCGTGGCGATATCGAGTTTTTTCATCTGCATCATCGCCTGCATGGCCCGTTGCGATTTTTTCGTGTCGGGGTCTTTGATCATGTCCATCATCGCCACGGGGACGATCTGCCACGACAGCCCGAACTTGTCCTTGAGCCAGCCGCATTGCTGGGCTTCGGGCGCGCCACCGGCCGACAGATTGCCCCAGTAATGATCGACTTCATCCTGTGTCAGGCAATTGACCTGAAACGAAACCGCTTCGCTGAACTTGAATAAAGGCCCGCCGTTGAGGCCGGTGAAACTCTGCCCGTCGAGCTCGAAGCTGACGGTCATGACCGAACCCTCGGGCCGGCCGTGGAACTCGAATCCGGCGTGGCCGTAATGGGTGATGGCAGTGATTTTCGAGTGGTCGAAGATCGAGCAATAGAACTTCGCCGCCTCTTCGGCCTGATCGTCGAACCACAGGCAGGGCGTGAGTTTTTGTACGCGTAGCATGGTGCCAGCTCCTCTGCAGGTAACGCATGTTCCGGGCTTTTAGCGTAGTCAGCCTCTGGTCGTCTGGCCGTACCGTAGATCGAGAAAATTGCCGCAGGGTAGCATGGTGGTAGTCAAAATGACTTTGAGTGGAGTCAAACAGACTATTTTTGATGTGGGTCTTTATGACTCGTATATGCGCAAGTGCCTGGATCTAAAGGGGCAAAAAGCTGGCACGGGACTTGATGAGGTAAAGCACCTTCAGGAGTACGCACAATGTTCAACTTCTTCAGCAACCCTCGGAACGTTCTTCAATGGTCGAGCCGTATGCTCGGCGCGTATCGCCTGAGCCGTTTCCCGGCCCGAGTGGTGGCTTGATGCGCCGGCTAGCCGTTGCACCGGTCTTCAGCCTGGGCTTTCGACCCTTCTTTCTGGCCGGGGCCGGGTTCGCGGCCCTCGCCATCGCGATCTGGGCCTTGTGGCTGTACGGCTGCTTGCCCGGAGCGCAACCGGTGGGCGGCATGCTCGCCTGGCATCGCCATGAAATGCCTTTCGGATTTACCACGGCCGTCATTGCCGGGTTCCTGCTCACGGCGGTGCCCAACTGGACTGGTCGGCCTGGGCTCAAGGGCTGGCCGCTGATCGGCCTGGTGCTTATGTGGCTGCTGGGGCGACTGGCCTGGTGCCTGCCGATACCGGCACCCTTGCTGCTGGCCTTGCAGGTTCCGTTTCTGCCGCTGTTGGCGTGGGTGTTGGGGCGCGATCTGCTGGCTGCGGGCAAACGCGAGAATTATCCGATTCTGGTGATGGTGATGCTGCTGGCCGGGTGTCAGGCGTTGACGTTGTTGGGGTTCGCCGTTGATGACGCCAATCTGCAACGCCATGGCGTGCTGGCCGCCTTGTGGCTGGCGGGCGCGCTGATGAGCGTGATCGGCGGGCGGGTGATTCCGTTCTTTATCCAGCGCGGCTTGAACCGTCCCGCAACGCCTGCTGCCCATCCGTTGCCGGGCAAGGTGTTGCTGATCGGCGCCATGCTGGCGGCGCTGTCTTTTGCCGTCGGTTTGAATGACGTCCCACGGGTGTGGCTGGCGCTGTTGTTTGCGCTGATCAGCGGTTTGCATCTGCTGCGGTTGTGGCGCTGGCATGATCACGGTCTGTGGCGCGTACCGCTGCTGTGGTCGCTGTATCTGGCTTATGCCTGGCTCGCGGTGGCAACGCTGGCCATGGCGCTGTGGCACCTGGGCTGGATGTCGCAACAAAGCCTGGCCACCCATTCTCTGGCCGTCGGCGGTATCGGCGGGTTGGTTCTGGCGATGATCGCGCGGGTCAGCCTGGGGCATACCGGGCGTTTGTTGCAGCCGTCCAAGGCGGTCGTTGCTGGGTTTGCCCTGTTGTTGCTGGCGGGTGCGTGTCGAGTGTGGCTGGTGCCTTTTTCCGGTCAGGGTCTGGCGCTGTCGGCGTTGCTGTGGTGTAGCGCTTTTGGTGTTTTTGTCTGGCGCTACACCGGCATTTTATTGGGGCCGAGGCTCTAGCGAAGACCTTCAGGGCCGCCCTTCGAGGCGGCTTTTTCATGACCGGTGGTCGATGCGCCAAGGCCTGCCGGCAAATTTGCGCTTAGCTGAAGGGGTAACCCGAGGCGCGCGCAGGTTCTACAAGGCCGTAGCGACGCCCCTTCAGATCACCCTGAGTCTGAGGAACTGCGCCATGCTGACCCTGAACATCAATGGCCAGGATCAGGAGCTGGATGTCCCCGCCGACATGCCGCTGCTCTGGGTCTTGCGTGATGTCGCCCACCTCACCGGCACCAAATTCGGCTGTGGCATAGCCCAATGCGGCGCCTGCACCGTACACGTCGATGGCGCACCGCTGCGCTCGTGCATCACACCGGCCACGGTCGTGGCCCATGGGCAAAAGATTCTCACCATCGAAGGCCTTTCCGCAGACGGTTCGCACCCGGTGCAACAGGCCTGGGCGGAACTTGATGTGGTTCAGTGTGGCTACTGCCAGTCCGGGCAGATCATGTCGGCGGCGGCGTTGCTGGCGAAGATTCCAAAACCGACCGACAGCGACATCGATCAGGCGCTGTCCGGCAACATCTGCCGTTGCGGCACTTACCCGCGAATTCGCGCGGCGGTCAAACGCGCCGCCGAGCTGGGTTGAGGTGGCCATGAACAGCATCAATACGTTATCGCGTCGTGGTTTTCTCAAGGGCAGTGCCATGCTGGGCGGCGGGCTGGTAGTGGCGTTTGCCATGCCCGGTGCCCACCGTTTCGCCATGGGCGCGGAGAACCAGGGCAACGTGTTTGCGCCTAATGCCTTCCTGCGCATTGGCAACGACAACAGCGTCACCGTGTTGCTCGGCCACTCGGAAATGGGCCAGGGCATCTGGACCGGCCTGACCATGCTGATCGCCGAAGAACTGGACGCCGACTGGACGAAGATCCGTGTCGAGCATGCCCCGGCTTCGGCCGCCGATTACGGCCTGCCTGGCTTTGGCGGAATGCAGATCACCGGCGGCTCGACCTCGACCTGGATGGAGTTCGACCGCTATCGCCAGGCCGGCGCGGCGGCGCGCTTGATGTTGATCGACGCAGCGGCCAAGCGTTTCAACGTTGCGCCATCCGAGATCCGTACCGAATCGGGGATGGTCATTGCCGGTGAGCACCGTGCCACCTATGGCGAATTGGCCGATGACGCCGGGCAATTGCCTCGGCCGGACCCGGCCTCGATCACACTCAAGGACGCGAAAGACTGGCGGCTGATCGGCAAACCCACCAAGCGTCTGGACACGCCGGAAAAAATCACCGGCCGGGCGAAATTCGGCATGGACGTGCAGTTTGACGGGCTGATGACTGCGATGGTCGCCCGTTCGCCCACCTTCGGCGGCAGCGTCAAATCCTTTGAAGGTGCCGAGGCGCTGGCGATTCCGGGCGTGCACAAAGTGGTGCAAGTGCCGACCGGCATCGCGGTGATTGCCGATCATTTCTGGGCGGCGAAGCTGGGGCGCGATGCGCTGAAAATCGAGTGGAATCCGGGGCCGAACGCCGGGCTCGACAGCCAGGCGCTGTTGGAAAACTTCCGCAAACTCGCCACCACCCCCGGCATCAATGCCGGTCAGGCGGGGGATACCCAGGCGGCGCTGGCGAAAGCGACCAGGAAGATCGACGTTGAATACAGTGTGCCTTATCTGGCCCACGCGCCGATGGAACCGCTGAACTGCACAGTGAGCATCACCCAGGACAAATGCGAAATCTGGACCGGCACCCAGTTCCAGACCCTGGACCAGATGGTCGCCGGGAAAATCACCGGGCTCAAACCCGAACAGGTCGAGATCCATACCGAGTTTCTCGGCGGCGGCTTCGGGCGCCGGGCCAATCCGACGTCGGATTTCGTCAGCGAAGCGGTGTACGTCGCCAAGGCCGCCGGTGCACCGGTGAAAACCGTGTGGGCGCGGGAGGATGATATCCGCGGCGGCTATTACCGCTCGGCGTTCCTGCACCATGCGCGTATCGGGCTGGGTGCTGACGGGCTGCCGCTGGCCTGGAAGCATGTGATGGTCGGGCAGTCGATCATGGCCGGGACCTCGCTTGAAGCGACCATGGTCAAGGACGGGATCGACAAAACCTCCGTCGAAGGCGTGGCCGACAGCCCTTACTTCGAAGGCTTGGCCAATCACCAGATCGAACTGCACTCCCCGAAAACCGGTATCAGCGTGTTGTGGCTGCGTTCGGTGGGGCACACCCACACCGCGTTTGTCATGGAGTCGTTGATCGATGAACTGGCCACGGCGGCCGGCAAGGATCCGGTGGAATACCGGCGTACCTTGCTCAAGGACCATCCGCGTCACCTCGGTGTGCTGAACCTCGCGGTGGAAAAGGCCAACTGGACTGCGCCGCTGCCGGACGGCCACGCCCTGGGTGTGGCGGTGCATGAATCGTTCGGCAGCTACGTGGCGCAGGTGGCCGAGGTGTCCCAGGACAACCTCGCCATCCGCGTGCACCGGGTGGTGTGTGCGGTGGACTGTGGCATTGCGGTGAACCCACAGAGCATCGCCGCGCAGATGGAGTCGGGCATCGCTTTTGGCCTGAGTTTCGCCTTGCACAGCAAACTGACGCTCAAGGACGGGCAGGTGGTGCAGTCCAACTATCATGACTATCAGGTGCTGCGGCTCAACGAAATGCCGGTGGTCGAAGTGCATATCATGCCCAGCAGCGACAAACCCGGCGGTATCGGCGAAACCGGTGTACCACCCACGGCGCCGGCGGTGGCCAACGCGGTGTTTGCCTTGACCGGACAGCGCCTGCGGGAGCTGCCGTTGCAGCTGTCGGGGGTGTGAGATGAAACGACATCACTGGTTGCTTGGGGCGTTGATCCTGATCGTTCTCGTCGCCTACGCATCCCGTGTGTTCGCCGATGACCGCGAGGCCTTGCAGGCGTTCGACACTGTACAGAAGGTCTTCCAGAGTCCCCGTTGCCAGAACTGCCACATTCCCGGGGATTCGCCGCTGCAGTTCGATGCCGGCGTACCCCACGCCATGAATGTCGTGCGGGGCATGGACGGCAAGGGCTCGGCCGGGTTGCCCTGTGCGACGTGCCATGCGCAAAGCAATCCGCCGGCCAGTTACGGTCCCCACGCGCCACCCGGGGCGCCACACTGGAGCCTGCCACCGGCAGCGCAACGGATGGCCTGGATCGGCCTGCCCGCCGATCGGCTGTGCGCGATGATCAAGGATCGCTCCAGCAACGGCGATCGGGATTTCGCCGCGCTGATCAAGCACGTCAGCGACGACAAGCTGGTGCTGTGGGGCTGGAGCCCCGGCGGCAATCGCGCGCCGGTGCCGGTGCCCCACGATATCTTCGTCGCCCGGTTCAAAACCTGGGCCGATGCAGGAGGGCCGTGCCCGGTGGCGGGTAGCTGACCAGCGGCGCGCTTGAAGGGAGTCAATGCGGGTGTGGGCGACTCTAACGTACATACCTGCCAAGGAGTGAACGATGTTGATCTCAGGCAAAACGGGCAAATCGGGCCGATCAGCCAACCCGTTGCTCACGCCACAGCAAGAACGCGAACGGCTGCGCGAACTGGCTCTCCAGGCCGAGCGAGAACTGGCCGGCGTGCAGATGGCGAGCATGGACGAGCTGACGCTACTGTCCAATCGCCATGGTTTCACCGAGCTGGCCCGGCTCGGGCTGGACGCCTGTCGGGAACTGGGGACGTCGGCGACGCTGCTGTACTTCACCCTCGATGAATTCAAACTCATCTGCTATCTGTACGGTCGGGCCAAAGGTGACGATGCGCTCAGGACGTTCGCCGATGTCCTGCGGATCGGCTTTCGTGAAAACGATGTGATCGGACGTCTCGAAGGCGACCGGTTCGTGGCGCTGCTGACCGGTTCCAGCGCCGTGGAGATTGCGGCGATCAAGGTACGGCTCAATGAGATGCTCGATGAGCGCAATGCCACGGCGCATCGCAGTTATGACATTCGCTTCAGTGTTACCCAGGTCGAATATGACCCCGTTGTTCATGACTCAGTCGAGGAGCTACTGGGGGAGGCCGAGCGGCTGATGAGCCGTTAGGGCTGCGTTGTATTGGCGGGCCTGCTCGCGAAGGCGTCAGTCCGGACAACGCCCTTGGGTTGCGTGCTGCTTGCATCGGTGTGCTGACACGCTATGTGCCAGCAGGACAGTTTTTTGGCTCGTGAAGACGGTTGAACTGTCATTTATGTCAGTAGTTATCGTTTCCCCATTACCTCAAAGTGATTTGTCACCAGATAAAAATCTGACATTTCAGAGGATGGGAACATGACTGCACAAGCTAAAAAAACACCAAAAAAGGCGGGTGAGCTGGATGAGAGCTTTGCCGAAAAGGGTTTGATCAATATTCCAAGCGAGAGCCATGGCTCGACTCGATGTGTTGTTGAAACGCGGCAAGGGAAACTGGTTTACGTCGTCTACCAGGGTCGTGCTTGTTGGTTGCGTCGAGCGATGGCTGATGGCTCAGACGATCCTGGGTTCGGCCAACAGGAAGGCGTTACAAAATGGCAATTTGAAGTAAACACAGAAGCCAGACCCACACAACTATTGGCTCAAGCCGATGGCAAGCTCCTGTTGATCGGCTCAACGGGCAGCGACCCATTCATGAGGCGTGTCGCTGTAACGCGATTCAATGAAAACGGCACCCCGGATTTGATCTTCGGCACAAAGATTCTCCCGTTTCCGGTTGATCCCGTACCCCCGGAGCATGCCCTGACCACTCCAGCTCCGGTGGGATGCATCAGTGCTGATGGTCAACTTCTGCTGGCTTCCGGTTATTTGTTGAGTTCCTTGACTGGCTCATTTCGAGAGGAGGTGGGATTGCTGCATCGATTTGATGCGTCGGGCGAGCCCGACCTGGATTTTGGAACACGCAAAGTGCGATTCAACGGCGAAAATTCGACGATCCAGAGTGTCGATATCTTGTCTGACAATCGCATTGTGGTATTCGGAAGTCTTGATCGTCCGGATCAAGGCCAGTCCAACCCAAGGCCTGCGTTAGCTTGCTATACACCCAAAGGCGAGCTGGATCGGACGTTTGCGACGGATGGGTATTGGGAAGCAGGCGACTCCAGTCGTCAAGGCCAGATGCAGGTGTATGAAGACAAAGTGATTTTTTCATCGAGCAGAACGATCGATGATGTGGATAACCTTGTAGTGAACCGCCTGCTGGCGGATGGCTCCGTAGATCTGTCGTTTAACGGTGGAGTAGCGGTATTGATCGATCTAAAGGTACCTTCCGTTTTTCCCATGTCCATTGCTGTGCAGTCAGACAGGAAAATCGTGGTTGCCGGTATTACTTTTGATGGTCAGCAAGTGTTGTTCTGGCTGCGTATTAGCGAAGCGGGTGTAGTCGATAAGGGCTTCGCAGATCAAGGAGTGTCCAGATATGCCGAAGGCTATTTGAGTGACGGCATTGTTCAGCGTGAAAGTGGCCGAATCATCTTTGCCGCTGATCTGGGGCCGTACCTTGGAGAGAAGCACCCTAAAGTCATAGGGGTTCAAAGTTGATGTTGATCACATGGTTTTGGTAAAAAAGCCGCCTTGATAGGCGGGTTTTCTAGCTGACCGAAGATTACTCTTCGATGGTGACGTTGCGGGCTACGGCGCATCATGGTTATGACATTCGGTTCAGTGTTACCCAGGTCGAATATGTCTGGTCACTACAAAACCCTGTGGGGGCTTGCCCGGGAAGAGACCCGAACAGGCATAACAACTTTCACTTGGCAAACAACTGCCCGATATCCTTGAACGCCTTGAACTCCAGCGCATTACCGCAAGGATCAAACAGAAACATCGTCGCCTGTTCCCCTACCAGCCCCTGAAAGCGAATCCCCGGCTCGATCACGAAGCGTGTTTCCAGTGACTTCAGCCGCTCGGCCAGAGCCTCCCATTCCGCCATCCCGAGCACCACGCCAAAATGCGGCACCGGCACATCGTGACCATCGACGGCATTGGTGTGTGCGGCTTCTTGTGAAGGACTTTTCGGTGCCAGGTGAATCACCAGTTGATGGCCGAAAAAATTGAAATCCACCCAGTGGTCGCTGGAGCGGCCTTCCTCCAGGCCAAATACCTCACCGTAAAAGTGCCGAGTGGCAGACAAGTCGTAGACCGGAATGGCCAGGTGAAAAGGGGACAGTTGCATCGGGCGTACCTCGGTGGTGGGTGGGCGTGTGTTGAGTTTATCTCTGTGCTTTTTGATTGAAAGACGATAATTTTTGCAGCGAGCTCAAATTATTTCGATCAATCGAGGTCGCCATGCTGCGAGAACTGAAAACCTTTATCGCCGTGGCGCGTTACGGCACCTTCGCCGCGGCCGGCATGCACATCGGCCTGACGCAATCGGCGGTCAGCGCGCAGATTCGCAACCTGGAACAGGCCCTGGGCATCCGTCTGTTCGACCGCACCGGTCGTCAGGCACTGCTCAATGCGGCGGGGCAGCGAGCGTTGCCGATGGCCAGGGAAATGCTCGAAACCTTCAGCCGCATGGCCGTCAGTGACGATGTCACCGAGTACCGTGGCGAACTGAAAATCGGCGCGGTGGCGACCGCCCAGACCGGGCTGCTGCCCCAGGCATTGTTGAAATTGCGCCAACAGGCGCCCTTGCTGGAGCCCAAGCTGGTGCCCGGTGTGTCATTAAACCTGCTGAGTCAGGTGGACACGGGGGAAGTGGACCTGGCGGTCCTGATCAAGCCGCCGTTTGAGTTGCCCAAGGAATTGTCCGCGCAGGTGATTCGCCGAGAGCCGTTCGTGCTGATCGTACCGACGGATCTGGACGGTGATGATCCGCTACAGCTGATTGCGGAGCACCCGCATGTGCGCTACGACCGCAATTCGTTCGGCGGGCGGCTGGTGACGCGGTTTCTGCGCGAACAGAAGATCGAGGTGCAGGTGGCGCTGGAGCTGGATGAGCTGGAGGCGATTGTGAAAATGGTCGAGTGTGGCTTGGGGATTTCTCTGCTGCCCGAGGCGGGGTTGTGGCTTGAGCATGGGGCCAGGGTGCGAGTCATCCCCTTGGGCGAGTTGACGTTCTATCGGGAGATTGTGTTGTTGCAGCGGTACAGCCAGCGAATGCAGCCGATTCAGCAGTTGTTTGCGCAATGCCTGACACAACACTAACCCTGTAGGAGCGAGCTTGCTCGCGAAGGTCGTCAACGATAACGCGCGCAGTCTGGATGAGCGCGGCGTGCCCGGGTTTTTCGCGAGCAAGCTCGCTCCTACAGGAGGACGGCATCGGCCGGAAATCGCAGGCATAAAAAACCCGCCAAAACAGGCGGGTTTTTTTTGGCTGACCGAAGATTACTCTTCGATGCTGCCCATGGCCGTGGTGTTGAAGCCACCGTCCACGTACATGATTTCACCGCTGATGCCGGACGCCAGGTCCGAGCACAGGAAGGCGCCGGCATTGCCGACTTCGTCGATGGTGACGTTGCGGCGCAGCGGGGTTTGCGCTTCGTTGGCAGCCAGCATCTTGCGGAAGTTCTTGATGCCGGAAGCGGCGAGGGTGCGGATCGGGCCTGCCGATACGCAGTTGACGCGAGTACCGTCCGGGCCCAGGGAGCCGGCCAGGTAACGTACGCCGGCTTCCAGGGAAGCCTTGGCCATGCCCATCACGTTGTAGTTCGGCATGGTGCGCTCGGCGCCCAGGTACGACAGGGTCAGCAGGCTGCCGTTGCGGCCTTTCATCATTTCGCGGCCGGCCTTGGCCAGGGCCACGAAGCTGTAGGCGCTGATGTCGTGAGCGATGCGGAAACCTTCACGGGTGGTGGCTTCGGTGAAGTCGCCGTCCAGTTGGTCGCCCGGGGCGAAGCCTACGGAGTGCACGATGCAGTCCAGGCCGTCCCACTTCTTGCTCAGCGCTTCGAAGACCTTGGCGATTTCTTCATCGCTGGCCACGTCGCACGGGAAGCACAGCTCAGGGCTCGAACCCCAGCCTTGTGCGAACTCTTCGACACGACCCTTGAGTTTGTCGTTCTGATAAGTGAAGGCAAGCTCAGCGCCCTCGCGATGCATGGCGGCAGCGATGCCGGATGCGATGGACAGCTTGCTGGCGACACCGACGATCAGTACGCGCTTACCGGCGAGAAAACCCATGTGTTGCTCCTCTTTCAGGTTATTGCGCAGTGGCCGGAGCCAAAAAAGCGGCTTCCAGCAACTGCTGTGTATACGGATGTTGGGGGGCGGCAAAAATGCTTTGCGCGTCTCCCTGTTCGACCACTTGGCCATGCTTGACCACCATCAGCTGGTGGCTCAGCGCTTTCACCACAGCCAGGTCATGGCTGATAAACAGATACGTCAGGTTGTACTTGCTTTGCAGTGAACGCAAAAGCTCCACTACCTGGCGTTGTACCGTGCGGTCGAGGGCCGAAGTCGGCTCGTCCAGCAAAATCAACGCCGGTTTTAACACCAATGCCCGGGCAATGGCGATTCTCTGCCGTTGCCCGCCGGAAAATTCGTGGGGGTAGCGGTGCCGGGTTTCCGGATCCAGACCTACCTCCCTGAGTGCCGCAATGATCGCTTGTTCCTGTTCCGCCGCGGTGCCCATCTTGTGGATTCGCAGGCCTTCGCCCACGATGTCGTTCACGCACATCCGCGGGCTCAGGCTGCCGAACGGGTCCTGAAACACCACTTGCATCTCCCGCCGCAGCGGCCTGACCTGTTGTTGCGTCAGACAGTCCAGCGGCTGGCCTTCAAAGCGAATGGCGCCTTTGCTGGCGATCAACCGCAAAATCGCCAGGCCGAGGGTCGATTTGCCGGAACCGCTTTCTCCCACGATCCCCAGGGTCTGGCCCTGGGGCAGGCTGAAATTGATGCCGTCGACCGCCTTGATGTAATCCACCGTGCGCTTGAGCAGGCCTTTCTTGATCGGAAACCAGACTTTCAGGTCCTCGACCGCCAGCAAGGGCGGGCCGATCACGTTGCTTGCAGGCTTGCCACCAGGCTCCGCTGCCAGCAGTTCCCGAGTGTACGGATGCTGCGGCGCGCGGAACAGTTCTTCGCACGATGCCTGTTCGACGATGCAACCTTGCTGCATGACACATACGCGATGCGCAATTCTTCGCACAAGGTTCAAATCGTGGCTGATCAGCAACAACGCCATGCCTAAACGAGCCTGAAGTTCCTTGAGCAGTTCGAGGATTTTCAGCTGAACGGTCACGTCCAGCGCGGTGGTCGGCTCGTCGGCGATCAGCAGCTCCGGCTCGTTGGCCAGGGCCATGGCGATCATCACCCGCTGGCGCTGGCCGCCGGACAACTCGTGGGGCAGGGCCTTGAGGCGCTTGTGCGGCTCGGGGATGCCGACCATCTCCAGCAACTCCAGGGTGCGCTTGGTCGCGACCTTGCCGGTCAGGCCCTTGTGGATGCCCAGCACCTCATTGATCTGCTTCTCGATCGAGTGCAAGGGATTGAGCGAGGTCATCGGCTCCTGGAAGATCATCGCAATCCGGTTGCCGCGAATGTGGCGGATGGTTTTTTCTTTCAGATCCAGCAGGTTCTGCCCGGAATACAAGATGGTGCCGGACGGATGCCGCGCGAGCGGGTAGGGCAGCAGGCGCAGGATCGAATGTGCGGTGACCGATTTACCGGAACCGCTCTCGCCGACCAACGCCAGGGTTTCACCGCGCTTGATGTCGAAGCTGACGCCTTCGACCGCCCGCTGGCAGCGGTTGCCGATGACAAAGTCGACGGACAGGTCGCGCACTTCGATCAGATTGTGCTGATTCATTTCACTTCCTCGGGTCGAAGGCATCGCGAGCGGACTCGCCGATGAACACCAGCAGACTCAACATCAAGGCCAGCACGGCGAAGGCGCTGATGCCCAGCCACGGCGCCTGCAGGTTCGATTTGCCCTGGGCCACCAGTTCACCCAGGGACGGACTGCCCGCCGGCAGGCCGAAGCCGAGGAAGTCCAGGGCGGTCAGCGTACCGATGGCGCCGGTGAGGATGAACGGCATGAAGGTCATGGTCGAGACCATCGCGTTGGGCAGGATATGGCGGAACATGATCGCACCGTTCTGCATGCCCAGGGCGCGGGCGGCGCGTACGTATTCCAGATTGCGCCCGCGCAGGAATTCGGCGCGCACCACGTCCACCAGGCTCATCCATGAGAACAGCAGCATGATCCCCAGCAACCACCAGAAGTTGGGTTGCACGAAACTGGCCAGGATGATCAGCAGGTACAGCACCGGCAGTCCGGACCAGATCTCCAGGAACCGCTGCCCGGCCAGATCCACCCAGCCGCCGTAGAAACCCTGCAAGGCGCCGGCGATCACGCCGATGATCGAGCTCAGCACGGTCAGGGTCAGGGCGAACAGCACCGAAATGCGGAAGCCGTAGATCACCCGGGCCAACACGTCGCGGCCCTGATCGTCGGTGCCCAGCAGGTTGTCCGTCGAGGGCGGGGCTGGAGCGGGGACTTTCAGGTCGTAGTTGATGCTCTGGTAGCTGTAGGGAATCGGCGCCCACAGCACCCAGGCGTCCTTGGCCTTGAGCAGTTCGCGGATGTACGGGCTCTTGTAGTTGGCCTCCAGCGGAAACTCGCCGCCGAAGGTGGTTTCCGGGTAGCGTTTGAGTGCCGGGAAGTACCAGTTGTTGTCGTAGTGCACCGCCAGCGGCTTGTCGTTGGCGATCAGCTCGGCGCCCAGGCTTGCGCCGAACAGGATCAGGAACAGCCACAGCGACCACCAGCCACGCTTGTTGGTCTTGAACAGTTCGAAGCGTCGGCGATTGAGAGGGGACAGGTTCATCTCAATGCTCCCGGCTTTCGAAGTCGATGCGCGGATCGACAAGGGTGTAGGTGAGGTCGCCGATCAGTTTCACCACCAGTCCCAGCAGGGTGAAGATGAACAGCGTGCCGAACACCACCGGGTAATCGCGGTTGATCGCCGCCTCGAAACTCATCAGCCCGAGGCCGTCGAGGGAGAAGATCACCTCCACCAGCAACGAGCCGGTGAAGAAGATGCCGATGAGGGCCGAGGGGAAGCCGGCGATCACCAGCAACATGGCGTTGCGGAACACATGGCCGTAAAGCACGCGGTGGTTGGTCAGGCCCTTGGCCCTGGCGGTGATCACGTACTGTTTGTTGATCTCGTCGAGGAAGCTGTTCTTGGTCAGCAGGGTCATGGTCGCGAAGTTGCCGATCACCAGCGCTGTCACCGGCAGCGCCAGGTGCCAGAAGTAGTCGAGGATCTTGCCGCCCATGCTCAGTTCATCGAAGTTGTTCGAGGTCAGCCCGCGCAAGGGGAACCAGTCCAGGTAACTGCCGCCGGCGAACACCACGATCAACAGGATGGCGAACAGGAACGCCGGGATCGCATAACCGACGATGATCGCCGAACTGGTCCAGACGTCGAAGTGGCTGCCGTGCCGCTTGGCCTTGGCGATCCCCAGCGGGATCGACACCAGGTACATGATCAGCGTGCTCCACAGCCCGAGGGAGATCGACACCGGCATCTTTTCCTTGATCAGGTCGATGACCTTGGCGTCGCGGAAGAAGCTGTCGCCGAAATCCAGGGACGCATAGTTCTTGACCATGATCCACAGGCGTTCCGGCGCCGATTTGTCGAAGCCGTACATGTGCTCGATTTCCTTGATCAGCGCCGGGTCCAGGCCCTGGGCGCCGCGATAGGCCGAGCCTGCCACCGACACTTCGGCACCGCCGCCGGCGATGCGGCTGGTGGCGCCTTCGAAGCCTTCGAGCTTGGCGATCATCTGTTCCACCGGCCCGCCCGGGGCAGCCTGGATGATCACGAAGTTGATCAGCAGGATGCCGAACAGGGTCGGAATGATCAGCAACAGTCGCCGAAAAATGTACGCCAGCATCTGATTACTCCGTGCCCGCAGGATCGGCCTGCAGTGTGGTTTCGACTTCTATTGCCGGCTTGATATCGGGCTTGACCCACCAGGTGGCCGTGCCGATGTCGTACTTGGGCGAGACCTTGGGATGGCCGATGTGGTTCCAGTACGCCACGCGCCAGGTCTTGATGTGCCAGTTGGGTATTACGTAATAGCCCCATTGCAGCACCCGGTCCAGCGCCCGGGCGTGGGCCACCAGGTTGTTGCGCGAATCGGCGTTGATCAGTTGCTCGACCAGTTGATCGACCACCGGATCTTTCAGGCCCATGGAGTTGCGGCTGCCGGGCTTGTCGGCGGCATCCGACATCCAGAATTCCCGCTGTTCGTTACCCGGCGAGTTGGACTGCGGGAAGCTGCCGACGATCATGTCGAAGTCCCGGGAACGCACACGGTTGATGTACTGCGAGACGTCGACCCGGCGAATCACCAGGTCGATGCCCAGGTCGCTCAGGTTGCGCTTGAAGGGCAGCAGCACCCGTTCGAATTCGGTCTGGGCCAACAGGAACTCGATGACCACCGGCTTGCCGGCGGCGTCGACCATCTTGTCATCGACGATGCGCCAGCCGGCCTCCTGCAACAGTTGATAGGCTTGCCGTTGCTGGGCGCGGATCATGCCGCTGCCGTCGGTGGTCGGGTTCTGGAAGGCTTCGCTGAATACCTGCGGCGGCAGCTTGGCGCGGAACGGTTCGAGGATCGCCACCTGATCGGCGTCAGGCAGGCCGGTGGCGGCCATTTCCGAGTTCTCGAAGTAACTGCGGGTACGCGCGTAGGCGCCGTTGAACAGTTGCTTGTTGGTCCATTCGAAATCCAGCAACAGCGACAAGGCCTGGCGCACGCGCACATCCTGGAACACCGGGCGGCGCAGATTGAACACGAAGCCTTGCATGCCGGTCGGGTTGCCATTGGGGATCTGTTCCTTGACCAATCGACCTTCGGTGACCGCCGGCGTGTTATAGGCGTTGGCCCAGTTCTTCGCGGTCATTTCCAGCCAGTAGTCGAACTGCCCGGCCTTGAGCGCTTCCAGAGCCACGGTGTTGTCGCGGTAGTAATCGGTGGTCATCACGTCGAAGTTGTAGAAGCCGCGATTGACCGGCAAGTCCTTGCCCCAGTAGTCCTTGACCCGCTCGTAACGCACCGAGCGTCCGGCCTTCACTTCACTGACCTTGTACGGGCCGCTGCCCAGCGGGATTTCCAGGTTGCCCTTGTTGAAGTCGCGGTCGGCCCACCAGTGCTTGGGCAGCACCGGCAACTGGCCGAGGATCAGCGGCAGTTCGCGGTTGTTGGTGTGCTTGAACTTGAACAGCACGGTGAGCGGGTCTTCGGCGATCACTTCGGCCACGTCGTTGTAGTAACCGCGGTACATCGGCGCGCCGTCCCTGGTCAGCATCTGGAAGCTGAACACCACGTCCTCGGCGCGTACGGGATGGCCGTCATGGAAGCGTGCTTCGGGGCGCAGGTAGAAGCGCACCCAGGCGTTGTCCGGGGCTTTTTCGATCAGTCGGGCGATCAAGCCGTACTCGGTGAACGGCTCGTCCAGGCCTTGCTTGGCCAGGGTGTCGTAGATGTTGCCGATATCGTCCGCCGGCACGCCTTTGCTGATGAAGGGGTTGAGGCTGTCGAAGCCGCCGAAACCGGCCTGACGGAAAATCCCGCCCTTGGGCGCATCCGGGTTGACGTAGTCGAAGTGTTTGAAATCGGCCGGGTATTTCGGCGGTTCGTTGTACAGGGTCACGGCATGTTGCGGGGCGGCGCAGGCCAGCCCGGCGAACAACAGACCGCTGGCCTGCAGGAGCAGGGTACGGATGGGTCTCATTGATCTTTCTCCGAAGATTTCAGCCACCACGCATTCAGGCCCAGGGTGTAGGGCGGCGTGGTGACGAAGGCGAGCCGATTGCGGTACGCCAGACGGTGATTATTGAGGTACCAGTTGGGCACGATGTAGTGCTGCCACAACAGCACGCGGTCGAGGGCCTTGCCGGCGGCGACCTGTTCATCGCGGGTCTGGGCGGCCAGCAACTGCTCGAGCAAATGGTCGACCACCGGGTTGGCAATGCCGGCGTAGTTCTTGCTGCCCTTGACCCCGGCCTGGCTGGAGTGAAAGTACTGCCATTGTTCCAGGCCCGGGCTGAGCGTCTGGTTGAGGGTCATCAGAATCATGTCGAAATCGAACTGGTCGAGGCGCTGCTTGTATTGCGCGCGATCGACCGTGCGCAGCCGCGCATCGATGCCGATGCCGGCCAGTGTCTCGACGTAAGGCTGGAGGATGCGTTCCAGGTTCGGGTTGACCAGCAGCAGCTCCAGTCGCAAGGGCTGTCCGGCGGCGTTCTGCAGGCGCTGGCCATTGAGCTTCCAGCCGGCCTCGCCGAGCAGGCCGAGGGCTTTGCGCAAGGTTTCCCGGGGGATGCCGCGGCCATCGGTCTGCGGCAGGCTGAACGGCTCGGTAAAGAGCCTGGCCGGCAGTTGCTCGCGATAGGGCTTGAGCAACAGCCATTCATGCCCGACCGGCAAACCGCTGGCCGAGAATTCGCTGTTGGGGTAATAGCTCATGGCGCGTTGGTAGGCGCCACCGAACAGCGTGCGGTTGGTCCATTCAAAGTTGAACATCAGCCCCAGGGCTTCACGGACCCTGGTGTCCGAGAACGCCGGACGGCGGCTGTTCATGAACAGGCCTTGGGTCTGGGTCGGGATCTGATGGGGAATCTGTGCCTTGATCACCTCGCCGCGGCGTATGGCGGGGAAGTTGTAGCCGGTGTCCCAGTTCTTCGCCTGATGTTCGATGTAGATGTCGAATTCACCGGCCTTGAACGCCTCGAACGCCACGTCGCTGTCGCGGTAGAACTCGACCTCCATGCGGTCGAAGTTGTACTTGCCACGATTGACCGGCAGGTCCTTGCCCCAGTAATCCTTGACCCGTTCGAAGACGATCTGCCGCCCCGGTGTGGCCGAGGTGATGCGATACGGCCCGCTGCCCAGCGGCGGCTCGAAAGTGGTGGCCTTGAAGTCGCGGCCTTTCCAGTAGTGTTGCGCCAGCACCGGCATTTCACCCAGGCGCAGGATCAACAACGGATTGCCCGTACGCTTGAACACGAAACGAATCCGCCGGGGGTTGAGGATATCGACCCGCGACACTTCCTGAAGGCTGGTGCGGTACAGCGGATGGCCTTCCTTGAGCAACACGCGATAGGAGAACGCGACGTCGTAGGCGGTGATCGGCGTGCCGTCATGGAAGCGTGCTTCGGGACGCAGGTTGAACACCACCCAGCTGCGGTTCTCGTTGTACTCCACCGACTGGGCGATCAGGCCATAACTGGATGCGGGCTCGTCACCCGAGGGTGCGTATTGCCCCGTGCCGACCATCAGCGGTTCGTTGAGTTCGTTGATGCCGTATTGCAGGAAGCTCGGTGTGGTGACCGGGCTGGTGCCCTTGAAGGTATAGGGGTTGAGTGTATCGAAGGTGCCAAACGCCATGACCCGCAACGTACCGCCCTTGGGCGCTTGCGGGTTGACCCAGTCGAAGTGGGTAAATCGGGCCGGGTACTTGAGCGTGCCGAATTGCGCATAACCATGGCTTTCGCTGATCGTCGCGCTTGCGGTGGAACTCAAGGCCAGGCTGATCAGGAACAGGGGCAGGGGACGCTTCAAATAAGGGATCCGGTCCGGGCGGCTTGGGCATTGTGCACCGTACAGTAACAGCTTGTATGGACAGGAAAAAGACGGGAGATTAATGCGCGGTATCGGCCAAGCAACAATCCCTGTGGGAGCGAGCCTGCTCGCGATGACGGCGTGTCAGTCGCCATCAATGCAAACTGATAAGCCCTCATCGCGAGCAGGCTCGCTCCCACAGGTTTTTGTGCTGCCCACAAAACTGTGAAGGCATAAAAAAGCCCCTGGATTCAGGGGCTGTTTTTTAATGCGGATTGGCCACCGTCAACATCTGGCCAGGCTTGAGCGCCTGGCCGACACGCGGGTTCCAGCGCTTGAGGTGCTGCATCTCAACGTTGAAGCGCTTGGCCACGATGTACAGCGAGTCGCCTTGCTGGACCTTGTACTTGGTCTGCTGCTTCTTCGCATTGGCTGCGATTACGGTGTTGACGCGCCCGGAGTTGCGTTTGCCGGTGTCCTGCATGACCAGGGTCTGACCGGCCTTGAGATTCTTTCCGCTCAGTTTGTTCCAGCGTTGCAGGTCCTTCACGTCGACGTTGTTGGCTTTGGCGATGGAACCGAGGTTGTCGCCCCGCTTGACCCGGTAGGCGCGCTTGACGCTGGCGACCTGGGTGTCGTCGGCACCTTCGAAGACCGGCTTGAGCGATTTCTTGCTGATCAGTTCTTCAGGACGCATGGTCTGCAGGCTGCTGGTCAGCAGTTGAGCCTTGGAGGTCGGAACCAGCAGGTGCTGCGGGCCATCAAGGGTGGTGGTGCGCTGCTTGAAAGCCGGGTTGAGCTGGAACAGTTCGTCTTCGTCGATGTTGGCGACTTCAGCAACCTTGGACAGGTCCATGCGCTGATTGATTTCGACGACCTGGAAATACGGTTCGTTGGCGATCGGGTTGAGGTTCACGCCGTAGGCTTCCGGCGCCATTACCACCTGCGACAGTGCCAGCAACTTTGGCACGTAGGCCTGGGTTTCGGAGGGCAGTGGCAGGTTCCAGTAATCGGTCGGCAGGCCGAGGCGTTCGTTGCGCTCGATGGCCCGGCTGACGGTGCCTTCGCCGGCGTTGTAGGCTGCCAGGGCCAGCATCCAGTCGCCGTTGAACATGTCGTGCAGGCGGGTCAGGTAATCCAGCGCGGCGGTGGTCGACGCGGTGATGTCGCGGCGGCCATCATAGAAACGGGTTTGACGCAGGTTGAAGTAACGCCCGGTGGACGGGATGAACTGCCAAAGACCCACCGCGTTGGCCCGGGAATAGGCCATCGGGTTGTAGGCACTTTCAATCACTGGCAGCAGGGCCAGTTCCAGCGGCATGTTGCGTTCTTCAAGGCGCTCGACGATGTAGTGAATGTAGAGGCTGCCACGTTCGCCGGCGTTTTCGAGGAAAGATGGATTGCTGGCGAACCACAGGCGCTGTTGCTCGATGCGCGGGTTGACGCCCAGCCCGTCCTGCAGCTGGAAGCCCTGGCGCATGCGCTCCCAGACGTCCTGGGGGATTTGCGGGCTGGGTTTTTCGCTGAGCCAGATCGGCTTCTGCTTGGCGCGCGCGGCGATGTTCTGCGCGTGCGCCGCATCGGTCTGCGGCGCATGGCTGGAACAGCCCGCCAGGGTGGCGGACACAGCCACCGCTATGGCTTGAGCCAAGCGGGTCAATGCGTCTGAACTGATGGCTTTGCGAATAGGTGACGACATTGGCTGGAAGTAAGTTCCGGGCAAAAATGTCGGGCGATTCTAGAAAGCGCACCCTGCGCGGTCAACCTTTCAGAATTGTTGCAATCTTGAGAGACCCCTTTAGAACCTGTCTTTCCACGCTCGAAGCGCAGCAAAAACCATATCGGGCGCCGAGTTATCGGTGCCGGTCCGTTCGTCCGCTTTTTCTTTAACGGATGTTTCACCGGAGCGCAAAAACGGGTTTGTGAGCTTTTCCAGCGCCAGTGTCGAGGGCAGCGTCATGATCCCGGAATCCCGTTGGCGGGTGACTTTGGCCAAGCGTTCGGCGGTGTCCGGGTTGTTCGGTTCGACGGCCGCGGCGAACTTCAGGTTGCTGAGGGTGTACTCGTGGGTGCAGTACACCAGCGTGTCATCCGGCAAGCCGGCCAGGCGTGTCAGCGAGCTGTACATTTGCTGTGGGGTGCCTTCGAACAAGCGTCCGCAGCCGGCGGCAAACAGTGTGTCACCGCAGAACAGCAAGCCGTGATGGTAGTAGGCGATGTGCCCCAATGTGTGACCCGGGACCGCGATGACGTCGAAATCCCAGCCGAGCACGCTGACCTTGTCGTTGTCCTTGAGCGCAACGTCCCGCCCCGGGATCGTTTCGCTGGCCGGACCATAGACTTTCGCGTCCGTCGCTTTTTTCAGCTGTTCGACGCCGCCGACGTGGTCATGATGGTGATGAGTGATCAAAATATCACTCAGTACCCAGCCCGGATTGGCACCGAGCCAGGCTTGCACGGGGGCGGCATCACCCGGGTCGACGACCGCGCAGCGCTTGCTGCCGTGATCTTGTAATAACCAGATGTAGTTGTCGGTGAAGGCGGGCAGGGCAGTGATCTGTATCATCGTCGGATTCGCCAAGCGGAAAACATTGGCGCATCTTAGAACTTCCTGGCGCGTTGGAGAATGCAATGACTGATAAAGCGTTCGCACAAGCCGATCCTGACTGGCTGGCGTTGATCAGCGCCGCCCGCGAGTGGCTGGCCGGTCCCATCGGGCAATTTTTGCTGGACGAAGAGCGCCGCATGCTCGAAGACGAGCTCGGACGGTTCTTTGGTGGCTATCTGGTGCATTACGGCCCCTCGGCCCAGACCCCGCCGTCGGCTCCCCAGGTGCAGCGCAATGTGCGCCTTGGCGCGCCGTTGCCGGGGGTCGAGATCGTTTGCGAGGAACAGGCCTGGCCGCTGAGCGAACATGCCGCCGATGTGGTGGTGCTGCAGCATGGCCTGGATTTCTGTCTGTCACCCCACGGTCTGCTTCGCGAGGCGGCCAGCAGCGTACGTCCTGGCGGGCATTTGCTGATCATCGGCATCAACCCCTGGAGCAGTTGGGGCCTGCGGCATGTGTTTGCCCAGGATGCACTGCGCAAGGCGCGCTGTATTTCGCCGTCACGGGTCGCGGACTGGCTTAACCTGCTGGGCTTCGCGCTGGAGAAACGCCGCTTCGGGTGCTATCGTCCGCCGCTTGCGTCACCGGCGTGGCAGACCCGCCTGGCCGGTTGGGAGCGCAAGGCCGGAGACTGGCAATTGTCGGGCGGCGGCTTCTATTTATTGGTGGCGCGCAAGATCGTGGTGGGCTTGCGTCCGCTTCGCCAGGAGCGGCGCGAACCGATGGGCAAGCTGATCCCGTTGCCGATGGCCAAGGTCAACCGGCGCAACATCGAACCGTAATACACACTTTTCATTTGCGGCCGGGCCTGTCCCGGCTTCGGGCGTCGTCGGTCAGCGATCGGCGGGCCAACGCATTTTCTGGATAGATTGGCATGAGCGATAGCGTAGAACTGTTCACCGACGGCGCCTGCAAAGGCAACCCTGGCCCTGGCGGCTGGGGCGCACTGCTGGTGTGCAAGGGCGTCGAAAAGGAACTGTGGGGCGGCGAGGCCAATACCACCAACAACCGCATGGAACTGATGGGCGCGATCCGTGGCCTGGAAGAGCTCAAGCGTCCCTGCGAGGTGCTGCTGGTGACCGACTCCCAGTACGTGATGAAAGGCATCAACGAGTGGATGGACAACTGGAAGAAGCGCGGCTGGAAAACCGCGGCGAAGGAGCCGGTGAAAAACGCTGACCTGTGGAAGCTGCTCGACGAGCAGGTCAACCGCCACAAGGTCACCTGGAAATGGGTGCGCGGACACATTGGCCATCACGGCAACGAACGGGCCGACCAGTTGGCCAACCGTGGCGTCGATGAAGTGCGCGGGTACAAGCAGGGCTGATTCCGTTCAACCGATACACCGAGTCGCGGCCCATCGCGAGCAGGCTCGCTCCCGCAAGGGATCTTCGGCATATGGAGATCAATTGTTGGAGCGAGCCTGCTCGCGATGGACGTCACACGGTCTGACTGAAAGACCCCGGCGAGCGTGTTAACATCGCCGCTTTTGCACGATTGACCGATTGAGAGCTGAGCACTGATGGCCACCAGATCCGTTGTACTCGACACCGAAACCACCGGCATGCCGGTGACCGACGGCCACCGGATTATCGAAATCGGTTGTGTCGAGTTGATCGGCCGACGCCTGACGGGTCGGCACTTTCACGTATACCTGCAACCCGATCGCGAAAGTGACGAGGGCGCCATCGGCGTCCACGGCATCACCAACGAATTCCTCGTGGGCAAGCCGCGTTTTGCCGAGGTGGCCGAAGAGTTCTTCGAGTTCATCAAGGGCGCGCAGCTGATCATCCATAACGCGGCGTTCGACGTTGGCTTCATCAACAACGAATTCGCCCTGATGGGCCAGCAGGACCGCGCGGACATCACGCAGCACTGCTCGATCCTCGACACCCTGATGATGGCCCGGGAACGTCACCCGGGGCAGCGCAACAGCCTCGATGCCCTGTGCAAACGCTATGGCGTCGACAACTCCGGCCGTGAGCTGCACGGCGCCTTGCTCGACTCCGAGATTCTCGCCGACGTTTACCTGACCATGACCGGCGGCCAGACCAGCCTGTCCCTGGCCGGCAACGCCTCCGATGGTAATGGCTCCGGTGAAGGGGCGGACAACTCGGCCACCGAGATTCGCCGTTTGCCGGCGGGCCGCCAGCCGACGCGCATCATCCGCGCCAGCGAAGACGACCTGGCCCGCCACGCGGCGCGCCTGGAAATCATCGGCAAATCCGCGGGTGCTCCGGCGTTGTGGGTGCAGTTGGCCGAGGCTGAAGCGCAGGCTTGACCCTTTCAAAAAAAGGGACACCTTGTGACCCATTTCAGGGCATCCCGCTCGCCACATCCGCTGCAACACTCTACCCTGAGGTGATTGGCAGGCTCTGGTCTGCCGCCTCGGGACACTGAGCCTCATGTACAAAGACTTGAAATTCCCGGTCCTGATTGTCCATCGCGACATCAAGGCCGACAGCGTCGCCGGCGACCGTGTGCGGGGAATTGCCCGGGAGCTGGAGCAGGAAGGGTTCAGCGTGGTCTCGGCGGTGGACTACACCGAAGGACGTCTGGTGGCGTCGACTTACCATGGCTTGTCCTGCATGTTGATTGCCTCTGAAGACGCCAGCTCCCATTCCCATCTTTTACAAAACATGGCCGAGCTGATCGGTCTGGCGCGGGTGCGTGCGCCGGATCTGCCGATCTTCGCCCTGGGCGAAAAAGTGACACTGGAAAACGCGCCGGCCGACGCCATGGCCGAGCTCAATCAGTTGCGCGGCATTCTTTACCTGTTCGAGGACACCGTGCCTTTTCTCGCCCGGCAGGTGGCCCGTGCCGCGCGCAAATACCTCGATGGCCTGCTGCCGCCGTTTTTCAAGGCGCTGGTGCAGCACACGGCGGACTCCAACTACTCCTGGCACACTCCCGGTCACGGTGGTGGCGTGGCGTATCACAAAAGTCCGGTCGGGCAGGCGTTTCACCAGTTTTTCGGGGAAAACACCCTGCGCTCGGATCTTTCGGTGTCGGTGCCCGAGCTCGGCTCCTTGCTCGATCACACCGGCCCCCTGGCTGAAGCGGAGGCCCGCGCGGCACGCAATTTCGGCGCCGATCACACCTTTTTCGTGATCAATGGCACCTCCACGGCCAACAAGATTGTCTGGCACTCGGTGGTTGCCCGCGATGACCTGGTGCTGGTGGATCGCAATTGCCACAAGTCGGTGCTGCACTCGATCATCATGACCGGCGCGATCCCGTTGTACCTGTGTCCGGAGCGTAATGAGCTGGGGATCATCGGCCCGATTCCCCTGAGTGAGTTCAGCCGCGAATCGATCCAGGCCAAGATCGACGCCAGTCCGCTGACCAAGGGCCGTTCACCGAAGGTCAAGCTCGCGGTGGTGACCAATTCGACCTATGACGGCCTCTGCTACAACGCCGAGCTGATCAGGCAGCAACTGGGCAATAGCGTTGAGGTATTGCACTTCGACGAGGCCTGGTACGCCTATGCGGCGTTTCATGAGTTCTTTGCCGGGCGCTACGGCATGGGTACGTCCCGTGATGAAGACAGCCCGTTGGTGTTCACCACCCATTCGACCCACAAGTTGCTGGCGGCCTTCAGCCAGGCATCGATGATTCACGTGCGCGATGGCGGTGCGCGGCAACTGGACCGGGATCGCTTCAACGAAGCGTTCATGATGCACATCTCGACCTCGCCGCAGTACGGCATCATCGCCTCGCTGGATGTGGCGTCGGCGATGATGGAAGGGCCAGCCGGGCGTTCGCTGTTGCAGGAAATGTTCGACGAGGCCCTGAGTTTTCGCCGGGCGCTGGCCAATTTGCGCCAACACATTGCCGCCGATGACTGGTGGTTTTCGATCTGGCAGCCACCGTCGGCAGAAGGCATCGAGCGGGTCGTCACCGAGGACTGGTTGCTGCAACCCGATGCCGACTGGCACGGCTTTGGCGGCGTGACCGACGATTATGTGCTGCTCGACCCGATCAAGGTCACGCTGGTGATGCCGGGATTGACGGCCGGTGGCGCCCTCAGCGAGCGCGGGATCCCGGCGGCGGTGGTCAGCAAGTTCCTTTGGGAGCGCGGCCTGGTGGTCGAGAAGACCGGGCTGTATTCGTTCCTGGTGTTGTTCTCCATGGGCATCACCAAGGGCAAGTGGAGCACGCTGCTCACCGAGTTGCTGGAGTTCAAGCGCAGTTACGACGCCAACGTCGGTCTGGCCAGTTGCCTGCCCTGCGTGGCCCAAGAGAATGTCGCGCGCTATCAGGGCATGGGTCTGCGTGATCTGTGCGATCAGTTGCATGCCTGTTATCGCAGCAATGCCACCGCCAGGCACCTCAAACGCATGTACACCGTACTGCCGGAAGTCGCGATGAAGCCGGCGGACGCCTATGATCAATTGGTGCGAGGTGAAGTCGAGGCCGTGTCGATCGATGCGCTGGACGGGCGGATCGCCGCGGTGATGCTGGTGCCGTATCCACCCGGCATTCCGCTGATCATGCCGGGCGAGCGTTTTACCGAGTCGACTCGCTCGATCATTGATTACCTGGCCTTTGCCCGCACGTTCGATAGCAGTTTTCCGGGGTTCGTTGCTGATGTGCACGGATTGCAACATGAAGATCAGGGCAGTGGGCGGTGCTACACCGTCGATTGCATCAAGGAATGAGGACCTTTCCCAGTATGCAGCCGGTTATAAATCCGAATTTCCCAGGGTTGTCGGTACGGGTTGCCGACGAGGGTTTTGCCGCCTACATCTGGGGCAGTGATTTCAGTTTCGAGGTCGCGGCCTACGGAGCGGCGGAAATAGGCAAGCCAGTGGCACAATGGCCGGTCACTCCGATCACGCCCTATCGCAAGTGCTACGGCATCGATCCCGAAGAGTTCAGCAGCTTTCGCGATGCCGCCGACAGTGCGATTTTCATGGCGTATCTGGATGACCAGCCTGTGGGACACCTGGTAGTCAGTACCAACTGGAACGGCTTTGCCCATATCGACGAGCTGGCGGTGCACGCACCTGGCCGGCGACATGGCGTGGCCAAGTCCCTGCTGGATGTGGCACATTTCTGGAGCCGCAAGAAAAAGCTTCCGGGCATCATGCTCGAAACCCAGAACAACAACCTGGGGGCCTGCCGGCTCTATGAACGCTGCGGTTACGTGCTTGGCGGGATCGACCACCTGCGCTATCGCGGCATCGATCCGAACACCGCCGAAGTGGCGCTGTTCTGGTATCGACTGTTTGAAAACCCGCTGGAAAACCCGTTCAGTTCGTCAGCATCGCCGCGGCTTGTTCCGTGACGATGGCCAACAGTGCCTGAACCGCCGCAGAGGGTTCGGCGTTTTTCAGGGTCAGGGCGTAAAGGCTGATCGGGACCGCTGGTGCCAGTGGGCAGGCGTCCAGGCCCGAGGCTTTGGCGCCGAGGGCGGTGAAGGGGTCGACGATGGCCAGCCCTTCGCCGGCCTCGACCATGCTGCGCATCATCTGATGCGTCTGGACCCGGGTTTGAATCACCGGGGCAGGGCGCAAGCCGTGCAATTTGTTTTCCAGCGCCGGGCTCAACGGATCGTGCCCCTCCAGGCCGATCATCGATTGGCCGGCCAGATCCTGCAGTGAAATGTATTTCTGTTTCGGTTGCAGCCAGCCATGGGGCGCGAGCAACTGGAGTTTGCCCTGGGCAATCACCTGGCAGTCGAGGTCGGCGTGATCGGGGTCATGCAGGCTCAGGCCCAGATCGCTTTCACGCAGCAGCAGGCTTCTGACGATGTCGCGGGTGGGCTGGCTCAGCAGTGTGCAAGGCGCATCGGGCAGGCGCCGGCGCAGGGCCACGATGCTGTGTGGCAACAATTGGTTGGCCAGAGGCGGGGTGCAGATGATGCGCAGCGGCGGCGCCAGGTATTGCCTGAGGCTGTTGGCCAGACGCTGCACCGGTTCGAGCGCATCGTAGACCCGGGCAATTTCCACCTGCAACTCCCGCGCTTCGCGGGTAGCCTGCAATCGTCCGCGCACGCTGGCGAACAGCATAAAACCCAACTGATCCTCGGCGTCGCGCAGCAAGTGCTCGACTTCGGCCACCGGCAACTGCAGCCATTCGGCGGCGGTGCCCAGGTGACCGGTCTGCAAGAGCGCCTGGATCACTTCGATATGGCGTAAGCGCATGCGTGAAGTCCATGTTCAGCAGGTGGAGGAGTCAGTGGCTGAATCCTACCCCAAGTCCGCGCATATGACTTCTGCTCATAACGACGGGTTATGAAACGCTGGCGGTTTGCGGTTCGCGGGTAATGGTCACGCCGGTTTGCACCAGCATGAATTCATTGTCGTCGACCTTGTTGACACGGTCGCCAATGGCCAGCTTGTAGGTGGTGACAGGGCCTGAGCCGTCTACCGCCGGGGTGGAGTCCTGGAACTCGTGCACCGAATAAATACGGCCTTGCGCATCTCTTGCATGGAACTGACCGACGAGTACTGCTGCCATCTGTTTAGAACCTCTGGAGATAAATCACTCAATTTGCGGCACTGTAGACCGTGCATGGGCGAGGTAAGTTTTCCTACGGGAAAAAAATAGTCAGGGACGGTGTTTTCGGTCGCCCGCTGCTTGAATCGTCATCTATAACTACAAGCTCTTCCTATCGGACAGTCGAGAAACTCTTATGAGCAACGTCTATACGATCGCCGTCGTGGTCGGCAGCTTGAGAAAGGAATCGATCAACCGCAAGGTCGCACGGGCCCTGATAGAACTGGCGCCGGCCAATCTCAAGCTCGACATCGTCGAAATTGGCGATCTGCCGCTCTATAACGAAGACATCGATGGCGCTTCACCGCCGGCAGCCTACAGCACTTTCCGACAACAGGTGAGCTCATCCGACGCGGTGTTGTTCGTGACCCCGGAATACAACCGATCGGTGCCGGCACCGTTGAAAAATGCGATTGACGTCGGTTCTCGCCCTTATGGCAAGAGTTCGTGGAATGGCAAGCCTGGCGCCGTTATCAGTGTTTCGCCGGGGGCCGTCGGCGGGTTCGGTGCCAATCACAACCTGCGTCAATCCATGGTGTTTCTGAATGTGCCGATGATGCAGCAGCCGGAGGCCTATCTGGGGAACGCCGGTTCGGCATTCGACGAGGCGGGCAAGCTTTCTGAGTCGGTCAAGCCGTTCCTGCAAAATTTCATCAATGCCTATGGGCAATGGGTTGAGCAGCACAAGAAGGTTTGATGGTCATTGATCAGCGTATTGTCCTGCCAGGCGCTGGGCGGTTATCTCTTTAGGCCGGGCTGGCCCCTTCGCGAGCAGGCTCGCTCCCACAGGAATCTTCAGTGGATACAAGATTTGTGTTCGGCTGGGACCCATTGTGGGAGCGAGCCTGCTCGCGATGAGGCCGGCTCAGACACAGCAGAACTCAGGCATTACCCGGCACATTGGGCCAAAGGTCCGACACCAGAAACAATCGCTCGGCCTCTTCCCAGTCGCCATTGGCATTTTCCGTCAGGCGCACCAGCAGTTGTGCCGGCGCCAATGGGTCCAGGTCATCCAGCCATGCCTGCATCTGTCCGGGGTTCCAGGTGTGCTCGGCCGAATAATGCGCCGGCGCCAGCCAGGCGTGGCGGGGCAGGGGTTGCCAGCGGCCGGGCGGGCTCTGGGCCAACAACGCCGGCCAATCCTTTTGATGCAACCAGCGACCGCGCAAATGTTGCGGATGGGCACCCGATGGCGGGGCGGCTTGTCCGGGCCATGGGTACAGCAAGTATCCCCCCAGCCACAAATGGGCGCTGAACGCCTGGATATCCAGCGCCGCCAGCACTTCACGGCTCTCGGCGCGAGCGGAAATCGGCAACTGATGCTGGCTCAGATGCGCCAGTTTGCGGTCGAGTCGGTCGTGGCAGCCGGGGCCCAGCCACTGGGAGGTGTCGTGTCCGTCGCCGGATTGCGGGCCGAGGTAGAGCTTGATCGCCAGTTCCAGGTGATGCACGCCGTCGCGGTCGCGCAGCAGCATGTCCAGTTCACCCAGGGTGTGCCCCTCGCGGCGAATCGGCATGTTGGCGGCAATCAGCTCAATGCCCGGCGCATGCTGCACGGCGAATTGCCAGAGGCGTTCGTAGTACAAACCCAGGCGTCGGGTCCGGGCCTGGGCCAGCCAGTGCAGCAGACCATAACTGTCCCGATCCAGTTGCCGCAACCAGTGCTCCAGGCGATCCGGTGCCTGCACCCAGTCGCTGCCGGCCAGCGGGTGGCGCTGCGGCCACGGGGTATCGTCCAGCATGGGCGGCGCGAGGATGACCCACGCCAGGTCACGCACTTCGGGATGGCGTAACTGATGGGGCAGGTGGAGCAAATCGGGAAATAGCATCATCTTGCGAGCATAGCCCGAAACCCGGGCACACCCTTGAAGCTGAAAGGATTTTGTCTACGGGCGGCTTTCGCCCATAATCGTGGTTTTCGCCGCCACGCAGATCCCCGCAGGAGCCCCATGGAGCAATTTCGCAATATCGGCATCATCGGTCGCCTGGGCAGTTCCCAGGTGCTGGATACCGTCCGCCGACTGAAACGGTTTCTGCTCGATCGTCACCTGCACGTGATCCTCGAAGACACCATCGCCGAAGTGCTGCCAGGGCACGGCTTGCAAACCTCGTCGCGCAAGATGCTTGGCGAAGTGTGCGACATGGTCATCGTGGTCGGTGGTGACGGCAGCCTGCTCGGTGCCGCCCGGGCATTGGCCAGGCACAATATTCCGGTGCTCGGCATCAACCGCGGCAGCCTGGGTTTCCTCACCGACATCCGTCCCGATGAGCTGGAAACCAAGGTCGCCGAAGTGCTGGACGGCCACTATCTGGTGGAAAACCGCTTCCTGTTGCAGGCCGAAGTCCGTCGCCACGGCGAGGCCATCGGCCAGGGCGACGCACTGAACGATGTGGTGCTGCACCCCGGCAAATCCACGCGAATGATCGAGTTCGAGCTGTACATCGACGGCCAGTTCGTCTGCAGCCAAAAGGCCGACGGCCTGATCGTCGCGACGCCGACCGGTTCCACCGCCTACGCGCTGTCCGCTGGCGGACCGATCATGCATCCAAAGCTCGACGCTATTGTGATTGTGCCGATGTACCCCCATACCTTGTCGGGTAGACCCATCGTGGTCGATGGCAACAGTGAGCTGAAAATCGTCGTGTCCAAGGATATGCAGATTTACCCGCAAGTCTCGTGCGACGGGCAGAACCACTTTACCTGCGCGCCGGGGGACACCATTACCGTCAGTAAGAAAGCCCAGAAACTGCGGCTGATCCATCCGCTTGACCACAACTACTATGAAGTCTGCCGGACCAAGCTCGGCTGGGGCAGCAAGTTGGGGGGTGGAGGCGACTGATGCTCGATCCCGCGCGTAGCTACGACCTGATCGGTGACGTGCACGGTTGCGCCCTGACCCTGGAGCACTTGCTCGACCGACTCGGTTATCACAAGCAGGGAGGTGTCTGGCGGCATGCCTCGCGCATGGCGGTGTTCGTCGGCGATATCATCGACCGCGGCCCGCGGATTCGCGAGGCACTGCATATCGTCCACGACATGGTCGAGGCCGGTCAGGCGCTGTGCATCATGGGCAACCATGAATTCAACGCACTGGGCTGGAGCACGCCGGCGCTGCCCGGCAGCGGCAAGCAGTTCGTGCGCGAGCACACGCCGCGCCATGCCCGCCTGCTGCACGAAACCCTGACCCAGTTCGAACACCATCCGGGTGACTGGCACGACTTCCAGCAATGGTTCTACGAGCTGCCGTTGTTCGTCGATGCCGGGCGTTTTCGCGTGGTCCACGCCTGCTGGGACGCCGGCCTGATCGAGCCGCTGCGGGCCTTGTTCCCCAACGGCTGCGTCGACGAGCATTTTGTCCAGGCGTCGGCGCAGGCGGGCTCCTTTGCCTGCACCGTATTCGACCGGCTGCTGCGTGGCACGGACATGCGCTTGCCCCATGGCCTGACCATGACCAGCGGCGATGGCCTGGTGCGTTCGTTCTTCCGGACCAAGTTCTGGGAAGACGATCCGAAAACCTACGGCGATATCGTGTTCCAGCCGGATGCGCTGCCCGAACCCGTGGCCCGGACGCCGCTGACGTCCACCGAAAAGAACAGTTTGCTGCGCTACGGCATCGATGAGCCGCTGTTGTTCGTCGGCCATTACTGGCGCAGCGGCAAGCCGGCGCCGATCCGGCCGAACCTGGCCTGTCTGGATTACAGCGCGGTGCTGTACGGCAAACTGGTTGCCTACCGACTGGATCAGGAAACCCGCCTGGATCCGCAAAAATTCGTCTGGGTCGATGTCGAGCGGCCGGAGGTGCTGCAATGAGTGCTGTAGCGGTATTGCGTCTGCCCCTGGCGGTGGACTTGAGCGGGTTCGTCACTTTGCTCAAGCGCATGCAAGTGCCCCATCGGGTCAGCGAAGAAGCTGGCGAGCAGGTGCTGTGGGTGCCGGACAACATCAGCGAAGACGTGCGTGCGCTGTACGAACGTTTTCCGGCGGGTGACCCCGACCGGCAACTGGACATTCCGCTGGCGCAAACCATCAAGCGTCCGGGGTTCGTCGAGCAGTTGAAATACGCCAGGGCTACCGCGCTGGTATTGCTGCTGAGCATGATCGTCGGCGCGGTCACCTTGCTGGGCGACAACCTTGAAACGATGCGCTGGCTGACCTTCCTCGAATTCCGCGTGGTCGGCGAATACATCCACTTCACGCCACTGGCCGACAGCCTGGCGGCGGGGCAGTGGTGGCGCCTGGTCACGCCGATGCTGATCCACTTCGGCATCCTGCACCTGGCGATGAACGGCATGTGGTACTGGGAACTGGGGCGGCGCATCGAGTCGCGCCAGGGCAGTATCAACCTGATCGGCCTGACCTTGCTGTTCAGCCTGGTGTCCAACTTCGCCCAGTATCTGTTCAGCGGGCCGACCCTGTTCGGCGGTTTGTCCGGCGTGCTGTACGGCCTGCTCGGGCATTGCTGGATCTTCCAGCTGCTGGCGCCGAACCCGGCTTATCGCCTGCCGCGCGGCGTGCTGGTGATGATGCTGGTGTGGTTGCTGCTGTGCCTGTCCGGGCTGGTCTCGATGATCGGCTTCGGCGAGATCGCCAACGCGGCCCACGTCAGCGGGTTACTCATCGGATGCTTCACCGGTTTGTTGGGCGGTTTGTATAACCGCCGTAAACTGGCCGCCTAATTTAAGAACATGCAATAAAGAGACGGAGACCCAATGTCCTCTTTTAACGAAATGATCAACAACATCACCCCCGATATCTACGAGAGCCTGAAGCTGGCCGTGGAAATTGGCAAATGGTCCGACGGTGGCAAGCTCACCGCCGAACAACGCGAGTTGTCGCTGCAGGCGATGATCGCCTGGGAAATCCAGAACCTGCCCGAGGACCAGCGCACCGGCTACATGGGCCCGCAGGAATGCAGCTCCAAGTCGATTCAAGTACCGAATATCCTGTTCAAGTCGGATGCCATCCATTGATCGAGATTGGTCGCGGTGCAATCAGCAAAATGTCGGCGCGTCTGGACGGGCCGAATGTGCAATACGCATTTCGTCTGGGCGAAACCGAGGTCCCGGTCAATCCGTTGATCGGTACCACGGTGCGCCTGGAATACCTGGGGGCGATCCACTGCACCCATTGCGGGCGCAAGACCAAGACCAGTTTCAGCCAGGGTTACTGCTACCCGTGCATGACCAGACTGGCCCAGTGCGACGTGTGCATCATGAGCCCGGAGCGCTGCCACTTCGAGGCCGGAACCTGCCGGGAACCCGAGTGGGGCGAGAAGTTCTGCATGACCGATCACGTGGTGTACCTGGCCAACTCGTCGGGGGTGAAAGTCGGGATTACCCGCGCCACCCAGTTACCGACCCGCTGGCTCGACCAGGGTGCGAGCCAGGCGTTGCCGATCATGCGCGTCTCGACCCGCCAGCAGTCCGGTTTCGTTGAAGACCTGTTCCGCAGTCAGGTGGCCGACAAGACCAACTGGCGTGCTTTACTCAAGGGCGATGCAGCGGCGGTGAACCTGGCCGAAGTCCGCGATCGACTGTTCGACAGCTGCGCCGAAGGCTTGCTCGGGTTGCAGCAGCGATTTGGCTTGCAGGCGATCCAGCCGGTGACCGACGTCGAACCGCTGGAAATCCGCTACCCGGTCGAGCAGTACCCGGCGAAGATCGTCAGCTTCAACCTGGACAAGAACCCGATTGCCGAAGGCACGCTGATGGGGGTCAAGGGCCAATACCTGATCTTCGATACCGGCGTGATCAACATTCGTAAATACACGGCTTACCAGCTCGCCGTGCATCAGTAAGGACTCCAGCATGCGCACCGAACAACCGAAGATGATCTACCTCAAGGACTATCAGGCACCCGAGTACCTGATCGACGAAACACACCTGACCTTCGAGTTGTACGAGGACCACAGCCGGGTCCATGCGCAACTGGTGATGCGCCGCAACCCCGAGCGTGGCCCGGGCCTGCCGCCGCTGGTGCTGGACGGCCAACAGCTGGAACTGCTGTCGGTCACTTTGGCCGACCGTGAGCTGAGCGCCGCCGACTATCAGTTGAGCGAGAGTCACCTGACCCTGCATCCGGCCAGCACCACCTTCACGGTCGATACCAGTGTCCGGATCCACCCGGAAACCAACACCGCGCTGGAAGGCCTGTACAAGTCCGGCACGATGTTCTGCACCCAGTGCGAGGCCGAAGGCTTTCGCAAGATCACCTATTACCTCGACCGCCCGGACGTGATGAGCACCTTCACCACCACGGTCGTCGCCGAACAACACAGCTATCCGGTGCTGCTGTCCAATGGCAACCCGATCGCCTCCGGTCCCGGTGAAGAGGGCCGGCACTGGGCGACCTGGGAAGACCCGTTCAAGAAACCGGCGTACCTGTTCGCGCTGGTGGCCGGGGACCTGTGGTGCGTCGAAGACAGCTTCACCACCATGAGCGAGCGCAACGTGGCGCTGCGCATTTACGTCGAGCCGGAAAACATCGACAAGTGCCAGCACGCCATGAACAGCCTGAAGAAGTCCATGCGCTGGGACGAAGAGGTCTACGGTCGCGAGTACGATCTGGACATCTTCATGATCGTCGCCGTGAATGACTTCAACATGGGTGCCATGGAGAACAAGGGCCTTAACATCTTCAACTCCAGCGCCGTGCTCGCCAAGGCGGAAACCGCCACCGACGCCGCGCACCAGCGTGTCGAGGCGATCGTCGCCCACGAATACTTCCACAACTGGTCGGGCAACCGCGTGACCTGCCGCGACTGGTTCCAGCTGTCGCTCAAGGAAGGCTTCACCGTGTTCCGCGATGCCGGTTTCTCCTCGGACATGAACTCGGCCACGGTCAAGCGCATCCAGGACGTGGCCTACCTGCGCACCCACCAGTTCGCCGAGGACGCCGGCCCCATGGCCCACGCCGTGCGCCCGGACAGCTTCATCGAGATTTCCAACTTCTACACCCTGACCGTGTATGAAAAGGGCTCGGAAGTGGTCGGCATGATCCACACTTTGCTCGGCGCCGACGGCTTCCGCAAAGGCAGCGACCTGTACTTCGAACGCCACGACGGCCAGGCCGTGACCTGCGATGACTTCATCAAGGCCATGGAAGATGCCAACGGTGTCGACCTGACCCAGTTCAAGCGCTGGTACAGCCAGGCCGGTACACCGCGTCTGGCGGTAAGCGAGTCCTACGATGCAGCCGCGAAAACCTACAGCCTGACCTTCCGCCAGAGCTGCCCGCAAACCCCGGACAAGGTTGAAAAACTGCCGTTCGTGATCCCGGTCGAGCTAGGCCTGCTGGACCGCAAGGGCGGCGAGATTGCCTTGCGTCTTGCCGGTGAAGCCGCCGCCCAAGGCACGACCCGCGTGATCTCGGTAACCGAGGCCGAGCAGACCTTCACCTTCGTCGACATTGCCGAACAACCGCTGCCATCGTTGCTGCGTGGCTTCTCGGCGCCGGTGAAGCTGAGCTTCCCGTACAACCGTGATCAGCTGATGTTCCTGATGCAGCACGACAGCGACGGCTTCAACCGCTGGGATGCCGGCCAGCAACTGTCGGTGCAGGTGCTGCAAGAGCTGATTTCCCAGCAGCAGAAGGGCGAAGCGCTGGTACTCGATCAGCGTCTGGTGTCGGCGCTGCGCACGGTGCTCTCGGATGAGTCGCTGGATCAGGCCATGGTCGCCGAAATGCTGTCGCTGCCGAGCGAGGCGTACCTGACCGAGATCAGCGAAGTGGCAGATGTCGAAGCGATTCACACGGCGCGGGAGTTTGCCCGCAAGCAACTGGCTGACGCATTGTTCGAAGGCCTGTGGCTGCGTTATCAGGCCAACCGCGATTTGTCGAAGCAGACGCCGTACGTGGCCGAAGCCGAGCACTTTGCCCGTCGTGCCTTGCAGAACATCGCGCTGTCCTACCTGATGCTCAGCGGCAAGCCAGAAGTATTGGCGGCGACCCTGGAGCAGTTCGACGCGTGCGACAACATGACCGAGCGCCTGACTGCACTCGCCGTGTTGGTCAATTCGCCCTTCGAAGCCGAGAAGGCCAAGGCGCTGGCCAGCTTCGCCGAGCACTTCAAGGACAACCCGCTGGTCATGGACCAGTGGTTCAGCGTCCAGGTCGGCAGCGTGCTGCCCGGTGGCTTGGCACGGACCAAAGCGTTGATGCAGCACCCGGCGTTCAACATCAAGAACCCGAACAAGGTGCGGGCGCTGGTCGGTGCGTTTGCCGGGCAGAACCTGATCAACTTCCATGCCGCCGACGGTTCCGGGTATCGCTTCCTGGCGGATCTGGTGATCGAGTTGAATGGCTTCAATCCGCAGATTGCTTCTCGGCAGTTGGCGCCTTTGACTCGCTGGCGCAAGTACGACAGTGCTCGTCAGGCTTTGATGAAGGGGGAGCTGGAGCGGATTCGGGCTTCGGGGCAGTTGTCCAGCGATGTGTTTGAAGTGGTCAGCAAGAGTTTGGCTTGATCTTGGCTTTTGAACTTGGCGGCCTTCGGGCCGACCAGGTTCGTGGGTTGATTGAGTACATATCCGTTGCTGCGGTAACGGCGGCTTATGGTTTCGCCCTTACGGCGACTCACTTTTTTACAAGCGCCTAAAAAAGTAAGCAAAAAACGCTCGCCCCTTACGTACGGCCCCTCGCTTAGGCTCGGCGTTCCTTCGCTCCGGCATTCATCCGGGGGCATCGCCCTCCGGTTGGCTTCGCTGGCACCTACATGCGATGAGTTCGACTGCGTCGAACGGCGCTGCGCGCCAATCCCCGGATGAACACCTCCACTCAGCCTGCCGATGGGGCGGGTGGATCAAGATCAAGAGCTGCAGGCGAGCTAACGCTCGGCCTGATGAGTGGTGAGAAGCGGCGCGGTGTACGCCGCTCTGCCTTTGCTTTTCTGTGGGAGTGAGCCTGCTCGCGATGGCGGTATGACAGTCGACCGAGTCCCATCTGCTTGCACCCGGTTTTTCAGAGATCCATAGCTGCTTTGGCTTTGGCTTTGGCTTTGGCTTTGGCTTTGGCTTTGGCTTTGGCTTTGGCTTTGGCTTTGGCTTTGGCTTTGGCTATGGCTTTTGATCTTGATCTGGCTTTTGATCTTTTGCCCCTTCGGCAGGCCGAGCGTAGGTGTTCATCAGGGGGTTAGGCGCGCAGCGCCGTTCGACGAAGTCGAACACATCGAGAGGAGGTCGTCGCGAAGCAGACCGGAGGCGATGCCCCCTGATGGACACCGTAGCGAGGGAACACCGAGCCTTGGCGAGGTGCCGTACGTCGGGGCAAAGCCTTTTGCTTACTTTTCGGCGTTTGGAAAAGTGAGTCGCTGTAAGAGCGAAACCGTCAGCAGCCGTTACCGCAGCAACGGATATGTACACCGATTCGATAAGTAGCCGTTACGACAGCAACGGATATGTACTCCGAACACCGAACACCGAACACCGAACACCGAACACCAAACACCAAAACCGCAATCACCCCACCTGATACCCAACCATTCAGAACAACCCCCATCCCCCCCCGGTTAACAAAACATAACATGGCGTCGATTGTCAGGCATTAAAAAACACCGATAGGATAAGCCAGCTTCCGAAGGGGCTCTGGATTGCGGGTTTCAGGACTATGCTCTGAAACAGCCGGTCCAGACACGCACCCTTGCGGCGCCCAGAAAGGTTGAACGACCTAACAATAATAATGGGAGAAGGTCTATGAGTGAGCCTGTCATGGGTGTGGGTATCTGCCGCCCGCCGGCACTACGCAAAATCGCGTTGCTGGCCACAGCGCTCTCGCTGTTGGGCTCTGCCATGCTGTCGGCGCCTGCGCTGGCCGCGGCGGCGCCTGCATCCGATGTTGTTTATTCCATTGAATCGGCCAAGGCTGCCAAAAGCCTGATGCTCGATGTCGTCCACGCCGGCAAGCGCCTGGTGGCGGTCGGGGACCGTGGGCACATCCTGTATTCCGATGACCAGGGCGCCACCTGGACCCAGGCCAAGGTCCCGACCCGGGCCCTGCTGACGTCGGTGTTTTTCGTCGATGACAAGCACGGCTGGGCCGTCGGCCATGATGCGCAGATCCTCGCCAGCGATGATGGTGGCGCGACCTGGACCAAGCAGTTCGAAGACCTGACGCGCGAATCGCCGCTGCTCGATGTCTGGTTCAAGGACGTCGACAGTGGCTTTGCCGTGGGCGCCTACGGCTCGCTGATGGAAACCACCGACGGTGGCAAACATTGGGAAAACGCCAGCGACCGCCTCGACAATGAAGACCAGTACCACCTGAACGCGATCGCCGCGGTCAAGGACGCCGGGCTGTTCATTGTCGGCGAGCAGGGCAGCATGTTCCGCTCCGCGGACTGGGGCCAGACCTGGGAGAAAATCGAAGGTCCGTACGAAGGCTCGCTGTTCGGCGTGATCGGCACGGCGCAGCCCAATACGCTGCTGGCCTACGGACTGCGCGGCAACCTTTACCGTTCCACGGACTTCGGCAGCAACTGGGAGCAGGTCGAGCTCAAGGCTGAACGTGGCGACCTGGAGTTCGGGCTATCCGGTGGCACGCTGCTCGACGACGGTTCCATCGTGATCGTCGGCAATGGCGGTTCGGTGATTCGCAGCAGTGACAATGGCGAGACCTTCAAGGTGGTCAACCGTTCGGACCGTATTTCGGTCTCGGCAGTGACTGCGGCAGGCAATGGCAATCTGGTTCTGGCCGGGCAGGGCGGCGTTCGCGTCACTTCGCCAAACGGTACCGAGTCGGGTAAATGAGCCGGGTTAATAATAAGAAGGCGGAGCTATGACTTCCTTGAGTACTCATCACCAGGACAAGGCGACGTTCCTCGAGCGCCTGATCTTCAACAACCGCCCGGCAGTGATCACGATCTGCCTGCTGGTCAGTATTTTCCTGTTCTGGCAGGCGACGCTGATCCGTCCGTCCACCAGTTTCGAAAAAATGATCCCGCTGGAGCATCCCTTCATCCAGAAGATGATGGAGCACCGCAACGACCTGGCGAACCTGGGCAACACCGTGCGGATCTCGGTGGAAGCCACCGATGGCGACATCTTCTCCAAGGAGTACATGGAGACCCTGCGTCAGATCAACGACGAGGTGTTCTACATCTCCGGCGTCGACCGTTCCGGCCTCAAGTCGCTGTGGAGCCCAAGCGTTCGCTGGACCGAAGTGACCGAAGAGGGCTTCGCCGGCGGTGAAGTGATTCCGCAGAGTTACAACGGCTCCCAGGCCAGCCTCGACTTGCTGCGCAACAACGTGCTCAAGTCCGGTCAGGTCGGGCGATTGGTGTCCAACGATTTCAAGTCGAGCATCGTCGACATTCCGTTGCTGGAGTCCTACCCGGACCCGCAGGACCAGGGCAAGCTGCTGGCGCTGGACTATCGCCAGTTCTCCCACGAGCTTGAAGACAAGATCCGCACCAAGTTCGAAACACAAAACCCGAACGTGAAGATCCACATCGTCGGTTTCGCCAAGAAAGTCGGTGACCTGATCGATGGCCTGGTGATGGTGGTGATGTTCTTCGGCATCGCCTTCGTCATCACCCTGATCCTCCTGCTGTGGTTCACCAACTGCCTGCGCAGTACCGTCGCCGTGTTGAGCACGACGCTGGTGGCGGTGGTCTGGCAACTGGGTTTGATGCACTTCTTCGGCTTCGGGCTCGACCCCTATTCGATGCTGGTACCGTTCCTGATCTTCGCCATCGGTATTTCCCACGGCGTGCAGAAGATCAACGGGATCGCCCTGCAATCGAGTGAAGCGGACAACGCCCTGACGGCGGCACGCCGCACCTTCCGTCAATTGTTCCTGCCGGGGATGATCGCGATCCTCGCCGATGCTGTGGGTTTCATCACGCTGCTGATCATCGATATCGGCGTGATCCGTGAACTGGCCATCGGCGCATCCATCGGCGTGGCGGTGATCGTGTTCACCAACCTGATCCTGCTGCCGGTGGCGATTTCCTATGTCGGCATCAGCAAGCGTGCCGTCGAGCGCAGCAAGAAAGACGCGGTGCGCGAACACCCGTTCTGGCGCCTGCTGTCGAACTTTGCCAGCGCGAAAGTGGCCCCGGTTTCCATTTTGCTGGCGCTGATCGCCTTTGGTGGCGGCCTGTGGTACAGCCAGAACCTGAAAATCGGCGACCTCGACCAGGGAGCCCCGGAGCTGCGTCCGGACTCGCGCTACAACAAGGACAACAACTTCATCATCAACAACTACTCCACCAGTTCCGACGTGTTGGTGGTGATGGTCAAGACCAAGTCCGAAGGGTGCTCGCGCTACGAAGCCATGGCGCCGATCGACGAACTGATGTGGAAGATGCAGAACACCGAGGGCGTGCAGTCGGCGATTTCCCTGGTGACCGTGTCCAAGCAAATGATCAAGGGCATGAACGAGGGCAACCTGAAATGGGAAACCCTGTCGCGTAACCCGGATGTGCTGAACAACTCCATCGCCCGTGCTGACGGCCTGTACAACAACAGCTGTTCCCTGGCGCCGGTGCTGGTGTTCCTCAACGATCACAAGGCCGAGACCCTGGATCGCGCGGTGCATGCGGTGCAAGAGTTCGCCAGGGAAAACAACAAGGAAGGTCTGGAGTTCATCCTCGCTGCCGGTAATGCCGGGATCGAGGCGGCCACCAACGAGGTGATCAAGAAGTCCGAGCTGATCATCCTGATCCTGGTGTACATCTGTGTGGCGGTCATGTGCATGATCACCTTCCGTTCCTGGGCGGCGACCTTGTGCATCGTGCTGCCGCTAGTGCTGACCTCGGTACTGGGCAACGCCCTGATGGCCTTCATGGGCATCGGCGTGAAAGTCGCGACCCTGCCGGTCGTGGCGCTCGGGGTGGGGATTGGCGTGGACTACGGCATTTACATCTACAGCCGCCTGGAAAGCTTCCTGCGTGCCGGCCTGCCGCTGCAAGAGGCGTACTACCAGACGCTCAAGTCCACCGGCAAGGCGGTGCTGTTCACCGGTCTGTGCCTGGCGATCGGCGTGTGCACCTGGATCTTCTCGGCCATCAAGTTCCAGGCCGACATGGGCCTGATGCTGACCTTCATGCTGCTGTGGAACATGTTCGGTGCGCTGTGGCTGTTGCCGGCACTGGCACGGTTCCTGATCAAACCGGAGAAACTGGCGGGGCAGAAGGGCAATTCGTTGTTCGCCCACTGATTGCGTGGTTGTGCCGACACCGAAAGCCGCTGCCTCGAAAAGGCGCGGCTTTCGGCGTTTCAGACGTTATTGATCAGGCACCAGATCCAGAAACAGCCGTTGATCCCGTGGCGGGGTAATGGGGCTGTAGAGGCCACGGATGATCAATTGGTTGTCAGGCCCGGCCTGGGCGATCAGATCCTTGAGGGTCACGAAGCGATGTTCGGGACGCTTGAGGTGGGCAATCGTGTAAGTCGAAGGCGCGCTGTTCGACTGGGCGTAGTGGAAATGGGCGTACCACAGCACCTTCACCGAATTCTTCTCCCGAATGGCGAACTCCGTCAGGTAGTCCTTGGCTGCCGTGCGTTTGAGCGCCTGCACAAGGCCGATGTCTACCGCCTGGCGGTCGCGAAGGTACTCGATGCTTTCCTGCCGGGGGCGCTGCGCCTTGTATCCCTCGATGCAATGTTGCTGGCCTTTGAGCCGGGTGGCGGCAGACGTGTTACGCAGTGATTCAAGTACCGCACTGATGCCGGGGTTGGCAGGGTGGGCCTGTTCCAATTCGCTGGCCAACGTTTCGATCCGTTCGGCCTGGTGTTCCAGCATATCGCTCCAGTCACGGGGGTTGAGTTCATCGCGCCGTTGCGGATCACTGAGCTTTCTTTTCTGAAATTCGATCGAGCGCTCAATGGCCGGGATTTCGTCGATCAGCCGCTGCCCCTCCGTGCGCAGCGCGGCAAACGAACGCGGTTGCGGTGTCGGAGTCGGCCGCACAGGCGCGGCGTCGACAATCTCGACCCATCCCTCATTGGGGTGCTCCATGAACCGACCACTGACTTGAAGGGTGAGCGGGTTTCGGGTGACGATTGTCGCAAACGGCATGCCGGTGGTCGCCGGTTCCAGCTCTCCGACCAGGTCGCCGTTATCCCGCGACTTGAACACCCGTTTGGTCTGCGACGGTGCTTTGACGGGTTTGAAGGCGACGGGCAATACCGGCAAAAATTCGTCCTCGCGCAACAGGTCGGCCAGTTCGGTCTCGGCATTGTCCCGTACGATTTCAAGACGCTCCATCAGCAGCGACATGTAGCGGGGGCGGATCAACGGGGACTCAAGCTCCAGCAGTGAGGTGTTGATTTGCAGGCGCCTTTTGTAGTGCCTGATCAGGTTGATCAGGACGTCCTTGCGCTCCTGAGCGGTAAAGCCATCCGTGCTCAGCAGGTCCAGGTGGGAGTCTTCGAGCGCTGACATGGCGCCCAGACGGTCTTCATGAACTTTGAGAAAGTACTGTTCCTGCGGCGTTTTCGCCTCGACGGTGGTGTCAATGCTCAAGGTGTTCAGTACGTCGAGCGATTCGAGGAGGGCGGTCACTCGGTTGGAGAACCTGCGGTCAGGGTGGCCTTTGAGGTATTTCAGGCGTTGCGCCGGCCCGGTCTTGAAGTTTTGCGCCAGCTCGGTAAGCGCTTCATCCAGTGCGATGATTGCCTGTGCATGTCGCTCGGAGGCGGCGAAGTTGGTTTCCAGAAGGTCGTACATGCGCTGGGCGCCTTCGATGTCATTGATGTTGTATTGCAACTCAATCAGCGACTCGCCCTGTTCGGAAATGAAGCTGGCCAGGTAAAGGGACGCCAGTCGGTAGATCCTCAGTTCATGATGCATCAGGATCGCGCCGTACTCGTCGGTGGCTTTCTGCTCGTAGTCGAAGCCGCTGTCAACGTCCTTGAGTTGGCGATAGGCCTGGATCAAGTCGCGACGGGCCTGGATCAACTGGTCGACGATGACTTGATCTCTTTCCTGCAATATCTGGAAGTTCAGCCGGTTGTGTGAACGCGCAATGACCTTGAGCCGGTGAGCATCGAGCAGAGCCTGGTCCTCGGGCGATGCGCGAAGACGCACACGAGCGGCTCCCAGTTCGTTGTGGGCGCTTTCGTACTGCTTTTTTGCCGCATCCAGTTGCTGGTCCATATCCTTTGCCTGTGTTGCCAGCGTCGATATGATCCCACCGATTCGGCTGACCTCAATGTTGGCTTGATCACGTTTCTTGTCTATTTCCGCGAGTTTGGCTTTGAGTCGGTTTTTAGGTCCACCGCCCTGTAGCTTCAAGCCTGGGTCCAGCGACCATCTTCCTTGTCCGTCAGTCTTGAGCTTGAACCCGGGATGGAGCGGCTTTTGGGGATGAATGATGTAAACGTCGCCGACTCCCGCCACGACACTGACCTTGAACAGCAGCCCTCCCACGGAGGCATGCCATTGGTTGTCGATACGGTACAAGCCTTTGAGCGTTCCGGTTTCGGCGGGGGCGGGAACCGGAACCGGCCAAGCGACATTCAGCTCGAGCAATGCATTCAACAGACGTCGGCCGGAGGAGTCCCTGGCGGTGGAGTGGATGAAATCGACCTGTGTTTTGTCGGCGGCCGGGGGTTCGGCCGGCAAGCCGATCATGCCTTGCTCGATGACAGTCGTGAGTGGGGTGGCATCGAGGAGCGGTCGGCGCAGGTCGGCGAGTTTGAGCGGCGGCTCTACGGGGTGGAGTCTGGGCGCCGACGGATCGGAAGGGTGGGCCCGGGACGGAGCGTGCAACAGGATCAAACCAATGTTGAGCAGCAGATCGACCCAGGCCAGTTCCCTGGCTGTCGGGTCATTACTGTGCAGCGCAGTCACATCGTTTTCCAGGCTGGCGGCCATTTGCAGCATCCAGCCGGCTACCATCGCAGGTCCACGTAGCAGAGGCAAAAGCACGGCGTTGAACAGTAACCAGCCGCCCTCGCGCAGGATGGCCCAACGGCTTTCGGCGTTGGAAACGGACTCTCTGTCAGACAAGTCGATGAGGGCTCGGGCGTTTCTGCCGTAGAGATACTGCGTCAGGTTTCCGTTGGTCAGTGCCTGTGCCAGCGAACCCGGTACTGCGTCGGTGTCAGAGTCTTGCCCCAACTGTGCCGGCTCCGGTTTTTCCCAACGGACGGTGTCGTCCCCCAGGCCAAAACGCAGGATATGAGGGCTGTTGAATCCGTCATGGCTGTAGATCGGCCGGGCCTTGTCCGGCAACCAGTTCAGCACGCTGTCTTGCAGCGCACCGGGTTGTGCAATGGCATTGAACAGCGCTTCACGGCTCGCGAACTGCCGCAATGAGTCCTGGTACACCGGTCGATACAGGATATGCGGCCCGATGGCGATGTCCCGCGGTTCAATGATGAACATGTTGTCGACCACATCGGCGGCGGCGCCCGGCTTGCGGATGAAGGACAGTGCGCGAACGACGATGTCGTTGCCGTCGACGACGCGTTCGGGCGCGTGGGTGTGCATGACAGCCTTGACGTAACGGTAGCCCAGGGCGCTCACGCCGTGCTCGCCCCGGATTTTGTGCTCCAGGGCCTGGAGCGGCAGGTGTACCTTCAAGGCCTGGCCAAACCGCATCTCGCGGCGTTGTGATTCGCTGTTGTCATCGAGCAGCAGCTTTTTGAGGGTTTGTGGATAGCGTTCCCCGATGTTCACCCGGCTGATCAGTCCCTCGGTGCTGCTCAACAGACCTTTTTCACCCAGAATGTAGTCGGGGGTCAGCCACTGCGGGACGGCTTTGCCGGTCTTGTCCGTGATGGTCATGCTGCCGGAGGGGGCAGCGCTGAGATTCTGGATGGCCAGTTCGATCAACGTCATGGGGACGCGGGTTATGAAACCGCTGCCCAGATCGCCTGCCGCCACCTGGAAATTCAGCAACAGATCGTCCGGTTCACAATCGGCGTCGGGATGATCCTTGCGTAACTGATCACGCAAGGCGTTGGCGGTGAAATCATGCAGGTTTTCGATGCCGTCGAGGAACGACTTACCCGCGGTTTGTCGTTGCAATCGCGCTTGCTCGACCAGCCATTGGCGATATTCGGCGCGATCGTTGGCGCTGGCGTCCTTGAGCCACTGGGGCAGGGTCGAGCGAATTTTTTCCGCAGCTTGTTGGCCCGGCACCGGGGCAAGGCTGAAGTAAGGGGTCGGGTCGGTGCTGGCGGCGAAAAGGTCTTCCAATGGGCGAACACCCTGGTCGGCCGGAAGCCGAATGGCGTCCAGGTTCTCCAACTGACACTCAAGCAGCAACGCGGCCTGGATATCGAAGATGTTGCCATCGGGTTCAGAACGCTTGATGACGACTTTGTCGGCGATGAACTGGCGCTCCACCTCGCGGCCCCAGGCCTGATTGAACGCTTCCATGGTCGGGTGTGACTCCAGACGGCCTGAAGCCCGGTACAAAAAGATCTGGTTTCCTTGCACCACGAGCAGGTCCGGCGTCATGAAAGACCTGCTTTCGCCGTTGCGGATCAAGCAGGTTTCCAGGCAATAGGCATGTACAAAACCGTCAGGGTGGGGGATGGCCTGACGCTCCCGGCGGTCAGGATGACGAGCCAGCTCGTAGAGTGCAGCCCTGCACTGTTTTTGCGCCGCCGGAAGAAGGCTGGCCGCGCTGTTCAGACCGGTCGCCAACAGGTCACCCAGCCATTTCCAGCGGGTTGCACCTGTTTCGTCAGCCTGGTTCCAGTAGGCCGTCAGTGCTTCCTGAAAGTGGGTGCCCAGGGTCAACGCCAGAGCCTGGATTTTTTCCTGGATAACCCCCATGTCGGGGCGTTTAGGCCCTTGCGCTTCATAGGTCAGGCGCGAGGGAACCCGGTTGGTGAGGAAGTGTGTGCGACCGTCAATTTCTTCCGTGAGATTCAGGCGGGTGTCGTTGCCCAGATAATCCAGGGCCACATCGATCAACAGTTTGAGATCCCATCCCCCGGTCTGATTCGGTATGGCCAGCCGGGTGATATCCAGATCCACGGCAAGAGGCGGGTAGTGTTCCAGAATGCTGGCTTGAAGGACTTGCCGGGCGACCTGGCGCAGAGTCGGTCGGCTGGCGAATCCAAGGGCGACCGCTTGAGCAGGGGCGTTGCCGGTATCGAGACTTGAGGGAGGGGGCGAGACCGCGCCTGGCGGAGTAATGGCGGATTGATTTTGCATGTCGGATTCCAGTCTGTAGCGAAAAAGATAGGGTTTTCGCTGCCAGAATGGCGAGTTCGTCGGTGGGCTGTGCGGTATCCCGCTACCACCTGACCACTCGAAAAATGTGCCCGGTCGCACGCTCGGCGAGCGGGCGATGTGCAGCTCAGGAAAGCTCGGAGCCGAGCACCACGTTCAACGCACTGCGCGCATCATCGAGCTGCACCAGCGTCGCATGCCGCGCGCCGAGGGCATCACGATTCTCGATGGCGGTGAGGATTGCCTTGTGCCGGGGCAGCGCCAGTTCATGCAGGTTCGGCCGCTGGTTGGAATGCTTCAAGGCTTCGGCGATGGCCACCGAGAGCATGTTGCACAGGTTGGCCAGCAAGTCGTTGTGCGTGGCATCGGCGATTCGGCTGTGGAAGTCCAGGTCCGGCTGCAGCAGCGCCTCCGGCGTCGGTGCGGCTTCCATACGCTGGTAGGCCTCACCGATGGACGCGATGTCTGCTTGCGTGGCGAATTGCGCGGCGAGGGCGGCGGCGGCCGGTTCGATGATGCTGCGCACGCTGGTCAACAGATCGAAAAACTGATTCTGCGGACTGCTCTGCATCAACCAGTGCAGCACGTCCGGATCGAGCATGTGCCAGTCCTTGCGCGGCTTGACCACGGTGCCGACACGCGGGCGGGAATACACCAGGCCCTTGGCAACCAACACCCGGGTGGCTTCACGCAGCACCGGCCGGCTGACCGCATATTCTTCGCACAACAGCGCCTCGGCGGGCAGTTTGTCGTCCGGCAGGAAACGTCCCGAGACGATCTGCATGCCCAGTTCCTGGACGATGCGCGAGTGCATGCTTTTGCGGTCGGAGGGTTTGCGGTAATCCATGGGGAGCGGCGCGGTCCTGTGCGAATAGGTGTCGCGCATGATAGCAGGCGCGGTACAAACTTGAGGTGGGTACACAAACCAAATGTGGGAGCTAGCCCTGCTGGCGATAGCGGAGTGTCAGTCAACATTAATATCAACTGATAGACCGAAATCGCTAGCAGGCTAGCTCCCACAGGGGAAGGGTGGTGTCAGTGGGAGTGACGCGGCACTTCAGCCCCGCGGCAACCGACCAGGAAGTCGAAGTCGCAACCCTGGTCCGCTTGCAGCACGTGGTCGATGTACAGCTGACGATAGCCACCGACGATCAGGTTCTGTGGCGGTTGCAGATCGGCCATGCGCGCGGCCAGTTCGGTGTCCGGAATATCCAGGTGCAAACGGCCGCTGGCGCAATCGAGTTCGATCCAGTCGCCTTCTTTCACTGCGGCCAGCGGGCCGCCGGCCGCGGCTTCAGGGGCGACGTGCAGGACAACCGTGCCATACGCGGTGCCGCTCATGCGCGCATCGGAAATACGCACCATGTCGGTCACACCCTGGGCCAGCAACTTGGCCGGCAGGCCCATGTTGCCCACTTCGGCCATGCCCGGATAACCCTTCGGCCCGCAGTTTTTCATCACCAGGATCGAGTTGGCATCCACGTCCAGTTCCGGATCGTTGATCCGCGCCTTGTACATGTCGAAGTTCTCGAACACCACCGCGCGGCCGCGATGCTGCATCAGTTCGGGCGTGGCGGCGGACGGTTTGAGCACGGCGCCCAGCGGTGCCAGGTTGCCGCGCAAGACACAGATGCCGCCGTCGGCGCGGATCGGGTTGTCGAGGGTGCGGATCACTTCGTCCTCGCCATAGATCGGCGCGTCCCTGGTGTTCTCGCCGATGGACTTGCCATTGACGGTCAAGGCATTCGGGTTCGGGATCAGGTTGGCTTCGCCAAGGCGACGCAGCACGGCTGGCAAGCCACCGGCGTAATAGAACTCTTCCATCAGGAAGCGCCCGGACGGTTGCAAGTCGACGATGGTCGGCATACCGCGACCGATACGGGTCCAGTCATCCAGGTCCAGCTCCACGCCAATGCGCCCGGCGATGGCTTTCAGGTGGATCACCGCGTTGGTCGAACCGCCGATGGCGGCATTGACGCGAATGGCGTTTTCGAAGGCTTCCCTGGTCAGGATCTTCGACAGCTTCAAGTCTTCACGCACCATCTCCACGGCACGCATGCCGGACATGTGCGCCAACACGTAACGGCGCGCATCCACCGCCGGGATCGCCGCGTTGTGGGGCAGGGAAGTGCCCAGTGCTTCAGCCATGCAGGCCATGGTCGAGGCCGTGCCCATGGTGTTGCAGGTGCCCGCCGAGCGGGACATACCGCCCTCGGCCGCGAGGAAATCGTCGATGCTGATGGTGCCGGCCTTGACCTGTTCGCTGAGCTGCCAGACCACGGTGCCGGAGCCAATGTCCTTGCCCTTGTGCTTGCCGTTGAGCATCGGCCCGCCGGTGACGACGATGGCCGGTACGTCGCAACTGGCGGCGCCCATCAGCAAGGCCGGGGTGGTTTTGTCGCAACCGGTCAGCAGCACCACGCCATCGATCGGGTTACCGCGAATGGCTTCTTCGACATCCATGCTCGCCAGGTTGCGGGTGAGCATGGCGGTCGGGCGCAGGTTCGATTCGCCGTTGGAAAACACCGGAAACTCCACCGGGAAGCCCCCGGCCTCGATCACCCCGCGTTTGACGTGCTCGGCAATCTGGCGGAAATGCGCGTTGCACGGGGTCAGTTCCGACCAGGTGTTGCAGATGCCGATGATCGGCTTGCCATGGAACTGGTGGTCGGCGATGCCCTGATTCTTCATCCAGCTGCGGTACATGAAGCCGTTCTTGTCGGCGGTGCCAAACCATTGGGCGGAGCGCAGGGTGGGTTTCTTATCAGACATGATCGGTTCTCTTATTGTATGACTATATTGTTCGAGCTGAGGCGTAACATAAGCGCAAATTCTGCGCTTTGGAAGTGTTGTTGAGTAAATAGTATTACTATATAGTCCGCTCAAACGGAGGGATGGCCCTGACGAATTTTTCGTGAGAGGCGTCCCCCGAGGTTCTATAACAACAACAATCGGAGACCGATCTCATGAGCCAGGAACTGCGGCTTATCCGTCGCATCACGCTGAAACTGATTCCCTTCCTGATCCTGCTGTACCTGATCGCCTATGTGGACCGTTCCGCGGTGGGCTTCGCCAAATTGCACATGGGCGCCGACATCGGACTGGGCGATGCCGCCTACGGTCTTGGCGCCGGGCTGTTCTTCATCGGCTACTTCCTGCTGGAAATTCCCAGCAACCTGATGCTCGACCGCTTCGGCGCACGGCGCTGGTTCGCGCGGATCATGGTCACCTGGGGCGCCATCACCATCGGCATGGCCTTCGTCCAGGGGCCGAACAGCTTCTATGTGATGCGCTTTCTGCTCGGCGCCGCCGAGGCCGGGTTCTTTCCGGGCGTTCTGTACTACATCACCCAATGGTTCCCGGTGCGCCATCGCGGCAAGATCCTCGGGTTGTTCATCCTGTCGCAGCCCATCGCGATGATGATCACCGGCCCGCTGTCCGGTGGCTTGCTGGGCATGGACGGCGTGTTGGGACTGCACGGCTGGCAGTGGCTGTTCATCGTCATCGGCTGCCCGGCGATCCTGCTGACCTGGCCGGTGCTGCGCTACTTGCCGGACGGCCCGCAGCAAGTGAAGTGGATGGACCAGGCGGAAAAGGACTGGCTGAGCGGTGAGTTGAAAAAGGATCTGGATGCCTACGGCCAGACCCGTCACGGCAACCCGTTGCACGCCCTCAAGGACAAGCGCGTCCTGCTGCTGGCGCTGTTCTACCTGCCGGTGACCCTGAGCATCTATGGCCTGGGTCTGTGGCTGCCGACCTTGATCAAGCAGTTCGGCGGCAGCGACCTGGTGACCGGTTTTGTTTCCGCGGTGCCGTATATCTTCGGGATCGTCGGCCTGCTGATCATTCCGCGCAGTTCCGACCGCTTGAACGACCGCTACGGCCACCTCGCCGTGCTTTACGTGCTGGGTGCGATTGGCTTGTTCCTCAGCGCCTGGTTGTCGGTGCCGGTGCTGCAACTGGCGGCGCTGTGCCTGGTGGCGTTCGCATTGTTCTCCTGCACGGCGGTGTTCTGGACCTTGCCGGGCCGCTTCTTCGCCGGCGCCAGTGCGGCAGCGGGGATCGCCTTGATCAACTCGGTGGGTAACCTTGGCGGCTATCTCGGTCCATTCGTGATCGGCGCACTCAAGGAATACACCGGCAATCTTGCGTCCGGCTTGTATTTCCTCTGCGGGGTGATGGTGTTCGGCCTGATTCTGACTGGCGTTGTCTATCGCCTGCTGGAACGCAAACACGTCCTGCCAGCCGATCAATTTGCAGCAAGTGCACGCTAATCCAATGTAGGAGTGAGCCTGCTCGCGATAGCGTCGGCACAGCCAATGTTGTCGGCGACTGATACATCGCTATCGCGAGCAGGCTCACTCCTACAGAGATCTGCGGTGTTTTTGAAGGAATAGGAGAAATTTCATGCGTTTGGTTCAGTTCGAATTGAGTAACGGCGAACGCCGTGTCGGCGTGATCGACAACGGTCTGGTCCGTGAAGTGCAGGACGCGCGCACCGTTCGCGATCTGGCACTGGCGGCGATCGAGGCGGGCGCAAGCCTTGAACAACAGGTGCAAGGCCTGGGGCTGGGCATCAGCCATGACTATGCCGAACTGCTGACGCAACGGCGCATCCTGCCGCCGCTGGACCATGCGGACCCGGCGCACATGCTGGTCAGCGGCACGGGCCTGACCCATCTGGGCAGTGCGTCGGCCCGGGACAAGATGCACCAGCAAAGTGGCGACGAAACGGCGATGACCGACACCATGCGCATCTTCAAATGGGGCGTGGAGGGTGGCAAACCGGCAGCAGATCAAGCCGGTGTGCAACCGGAATGGTTCTACAAAGGCGATGGCAGCATCGTCGTCAGGCCGGGCCAGCCGTTTCCCCTGCCGCCGTTTGCCGAAGATGCCGGTGAAGAGCCGGAGATCGCCGGCCTGTACGTGATCGGTCACGACGGCAAGCCGTATCGCCTGGGTTTTGCCGTGGGCAACGAGTTCTCCGACCACGTCATGGAGCGCAAGAACTACCTGTACCTGGCCCACTCGAAACTGCGCAGTTGCAGCTATGGCCCGGAACTGCGGGTGGGCGAGTTGCCGCAACATCTGGCGGGCACCAGCCGCATCCTGCGCGACGGCGAGGTGCTGTGGCAGAACGAGTTTCTCAGCGGCGAGGCGAACATGTGCCACAGCCTCGCCAACCTCGAATTCCACCATTTCAAATACAGCCAGTTCCTGCGCCCGGGGGATGTGCACATTCACTTCTTCGGTACGGCGACCTTGTCTTTTGCCGACGGCATTCGCACGCAACCGGGTGACGTGTTCGAGATCACTCAGGCCGAATTCGGCGCGCCATTGATCAACGGCATCGCACCGGTCGCAGCGGCTTTCGCGCCCGGCACCGTCGGCACACTTTGAGGAATTACCCATGACCCGGACCCTTGGTCACAACTACATCGGCGGCCAACGCAGCGCTGCTGGCAACGTCAAATTGCAGAGTGTCGATGCCACCACCGGTGAGGCATTGCCCGACGACTTTTATCAGGCGACCCCGCAGGAAGTCGATGCAGCGGCCAGCGCGGCGGCGACCGCGTACCCGGCCTATCGCAGCCTGAGCGCGGAGCGGCGGGCGCAGTTTCTCGAGGCCATTGCCGATGAACTGGATGCCCTCGGTGATGATTTTGTCGCGGTGGTCTGCCGCGAGACGGCGTTGCCGGCGGGACGGATTCAAGGCGAGCGTGGACGTACCAGCGGCCAGATGCGCTTGTTCGCCAAAGTCTTGCGTCGCGGTGATTTCTACGGCGCACGAATCGACCGGGCATTGCCGGAGCGCCAACCGTTACCGCGTCCGGACCTGCGTCAATACCGTATCGGCCTGGGACCTGTGGCCGTGTTCGGTGCCAGCAACTTTCCGCTGGCGTTCTCTACCGCTGGCGGCGATACCGCGTCGGCGCTGGCCGCCGGGTGCCCGGTGGTGTTCAAGGCCCACAGCGGTCACATGGCCACGGCTGAATGGGTGGCTGACGCGATCATTCGCGCCGCCGAGAAAACCGGCATGCCGGCCGGCGTGTTCAACATGATCTACGGCGGTGGCGTCGGTGAGGCGTTGGTCAAGCATCCGGCGATTCAGGCCGTAGGCTTCACCGGTTCGCTCAAGGGCGGTCGAGCCTTGTGCGACATGGCGGCGGCCCGTGCGCAACCGATTCCGGTGTTCGCCGAGATGTCGAGCATCAACCCGGTGATCGTGTTGCCACAGGCGTTGCAGGCGCGGGCTGATACCGTCGCCCGGGACCTCACGGCGTCGGTGGTTCAGGGTTGTGGCCAGTTCTGCACCAATCCCGGTCTGGTGATCGGCATTCGCTCGGCGTCATTCGCTGCGTTTGTGCAGCAAGTGGCCGGGTTGATGGGTGACCAGCCGGCGCAAACCATGCTCAATGCCGGAACCCTGAGCAGCTACGGCCAAGGCTTGCAAAAACTGCTCGCGCATCCGGGGATCGAGCACCTGGCCGGCAAACCGCAACAGGGCAATCAGGCACAGCCGCAGTTGTTCAAGGCCGACGTCAGCCTGCTGCTCGATGGCGATGAAGTGTTGCAGGAGGAAGTGTTCGGTCCGACCACGGTAGTGGTTGAAGTGGCAGACCATGGGCAACTGATGGCCGCCTTGAACGGCCTGCACGGCCAGTTGACCGCCACCGTCATTGGCGAGCCGGAAGACTTCGAACAGTTCGCCGGGCTGACGGCGTTGCTGGAACAGAAGGTCGGACGCATCCTGCTCAATGGCTATCCGACGGGCGTGGAAGTCTGCGACTCGATGGTCCACGGCGGGCCTTACCCGGCAACGTCCGATGCCCGCGGTACGTCGGTGGGCACACTGGCCATCGATCGTTTCCTGCGCCCGGTGTGTTTCCAGAACTACCCGGACAGCTTGCTGCCGGATGCGCTGAAGAACGGCAATCCGCTGCGCATCCAGCGACTGGTGGATGGGCAATCGACCCGCGAGGCGTTGTAGCGGCTGACCACAATCCCTGTAGGAGCGAGCCTGCTCGCGATAGCGGAACATCAGTCAACATTTAAATCGACTGGACTGCCGCCATCGCGAGCAGGCTCGCTCCTACAGGGGAGGTGGTGCATGAGCTATCATTGCGTTTTTCTCATTCAAAGACTGATTGCCATGACTGCCCCAACCGACACCTTGCTCAATGCCCTCGAACACTGCGGAATGGTTGAGATCGACGGCCTGCATGCCTTCGAATTCGCCCTCGACGAGTTCGATAATCTGCACATTGAATGCATGGATGGCCGTGCGGCCAAACACTGGGAGTTCACCCCCGCGCAGGTCCAAGCCGCGACCTTCGATGCCCCGCTGCAAAGCTGGTTGATCACCGGTGACTCGGGTGAACACCGTTTGGTGTGCCTGGGCGATGTCGTCAGCGGTGACAACGAAGATGACGACCAAGGCGATGCGTAACCTCTGGCCACTGTTGATGGCTGGCAGTATCGGTGCGATGGGGATTCAGGCTGCATCCGCCGACGACTATCAACTGCTGGTGGGCTCCTACACCGCCGGTCAAAGCCAGGGCATCTACCGCCTGGCGTTCGACAGCAGCACCGGGCAGATCGATGCCCGGCCCCTGCAAGTGATCAAGAGCGAAAACCCGTCGTGGCTGACCCTGTCGAAGGACCAGCGACAGCTGTTCGTGGTCAACGAAAACGGTCCGGGCCAGACCGATCCGGTCGGGCGCGTCAGCCGTTTCGCGATCGATCCCGAGACCCATGCGCTGAGCCTGATCAGCCAGGTGCAAAGCCTGGGCAATGAGCCGACCCATTCGAGCTTGAGCATTGATGGCAGCCATCTGTTCGTCAGCAATTACTCGGTGGCCGAAGACCCGGGCGGCACCCTCGCGGTGATGCCGGTGGCGGCCGATGGCACGCTCAAACCGGTGGTGCAGTTGAGCAGCCACCCGGCGAGCCGGGTCAATCCCGAGCGGCAGGCCTCGGCTCACGTGCATTCGGCCATCCCGTCACCGGATGGCCAATACGTGTTCGCAATCGATCTTGGTGCCGACAAGGTGTTTGCCTACCGCTTCGACCCCAAGGCCAACCCGGAGCTGCCGTTGACCCCGGCCACCCCGGCATTCGTGCAGCTGCCGCCGGGCAGCGGGCCGCGTCACTTGCTGTTCAGCGCCGGTGGTAAACACGCTTGGCTGACCCTGGAAATGAGCGCGCAAGTGGCGGTGTTCGATTACCACGACGGCCAACTCAAACAGACGCAGATCGTCGATCTGGCTGCCGGGCAACCGGTCTCGGACAAGGCTGCGGCGGCGTTGCATGCCTCGGCTGACGGCAGGTTCCTCTACGTCAGCAACCGTGGCACGGCCAATCAACTGTTGGTGTTTGCCATCGACCCGGCCACCGGCCACCTCCGTGAGCTGCAACGTCGGGCGGTGGAGGGTGATCATCCACGGGAATTCAGCCTCGATCCGAGTGGCAAATTCCTGTTGATCGCCAATCAGAAGAGCAACCAGATTGTCGTCGTCGAACGCGACGCCAAGACCGGTCTGCTGGGCAAGACCGTGCAAAAGCTGCCAATGGACGCCCCGAGCGACCTCAGGTTTCTTCTGCGTCAATAAGCCGCAGGCCCCGGTTGATGGGGCCTGTCCGCTTTTATCAATGACGCTGATATCTGGTACTGCTACAAAGCATTTCAAGGCACGAACCCTCGAGGGTTAAGTTTGCTTCACGGCCCCACCGGGCAAGCAAGCCAACTGAATCCGAGGAATACCGCCATGAACTTCAACATCTTCTCTGTCATCGCCGCTTCCGCCATTTCCGCCACCGTTGCGCTGCCAGCCAGTGCCAACGTTGAAATCAGCGACAAAAAAGCCCACACCCAGAGCTACACCCAGAAGTACCTGCAACAGAGCGCCAACTTCTACGCCGCGCTGGATCACAAAACCCAGGCCTGAATGCCCATCCCTGCCTTTATGCAGGAGCGAAGTCACTGATGATCGAAGACCCTGATGTTGAAACACGGGTGTTGAAAACGATCAGAGTGATGTCGCTCCTGCATAACGCATTTGCGACAGCATCACTTTGCCATCAATGTCGCACTTGATATCACATTGCCATGCGTTTAAATTGACGCTGATTTTTTGACTCCTCCTCACGGCAAGGATCGGCAGCATGGTGACGCGTCTGGCATTGGTAGTTCTTTTTCTCTACTCAACCCCCATTCTGTCGGCGGTCGACCCTGTTCCGAGTGAACCGGACGCTGCCCGCGAACGCTTGATGAGTTTTATTGAAGACTGAAATAGATTGGCTTAATGATCAATGAAGCTGATGGTCACTATGGATAACCCTGAGTGGTTACCCAGGCTTTTTTGATCGATTCTGTGGGTATTGAAACATGCCTGCGGAGAACATCATGGCCAGCGCAATTCTCACTTCTGCCAAACACGGCGCCTATGTGGCGATCGGTCTTTACCTTGCCATGGTGCTGCTGGTCAGTCTTTCAGCCCAGTCGCAAGTCACCTTCGAAGCACCGATCCAGGTCGCTCATCCCGGCATTCAGTTTGAATACCGTGCGCAAAACGCCGGCGTTGATCAGGCTGAACTCGCGGGAGTCGTCGGCGCATGAAAGGGCACAGACTCTGGGTCATCGCCTTCCTGGCGTTCATGACCAACGGATCCTCCCTGTTGGGGATCGGCCAAGGTTCGGCGGGCTCGGTGGCACGCGCCATCGAAGCCAACCACAACATCGCCCGCAACATCGAAAACGCCAGTGCCCAGGGGATGTTGGCCGGCAATCCGCCGGTCAGGACTGAAGGGGTGGTTTTCGGGCCGTTCCAGGTGGATTGCTCGGCGATCGGGATGTGTGGGGTGTTGGCGTAAGTGCCAGGCCTATTTCTTCATGATTGAAGTAAAGAGTTCCGACTCCAGAAACCGCTGCAACCAATCCTGCAACCGTCGATACGGTGTCTGCGCGAACCATTCGCGGTCGACGTGGGCGAACTGGCGCACGAAGGGCATCAACGCTACATCGGCCAGGCTTGGATGATCGGCCAGCAAGTAGTCGCGTCCCTCCAGCAAATCATCCAGCCTTTGCAAAAACACCTCACCCTCGCCGCGATAAACCTCCATCGGCTGCTCGGGATAACGCTCGGCGTACTTGTAGCGATTCAAGTGCACTTTGAACACCTGATCGTTGTGTTCGATCAGGGGGGCGATTTGTGCCGCAGCAGCAGGATCAGCCTTGAGCAACCAGTCCTGCGGATCGTTCTGTGCCAGGGCCCAGCGCATGATGTCGAGGCTTTCGTCGATCACCCTGTCATCGGCGCTCAGCACCGGCACCGTGCCTTTGCCCGACAGCGCGAGCATTTCGGCGGGCTTGGCTTTCAGGCTGACTTCGACGATGTTCACGGCCACGCCCGAATAACGCAGGGCCATGCGTGCGCGCATGGCGTATGGGCAGCGGCGGAAGGAATACAGGGTGTTCATTTCACCTCCAGGGTACTCAGGCCGTTGCCCTGACGTTGGACCTGAATCTGCACCGGAATCCGTTCATGCATTTCCTGTACGTGGGAAATCACCGCGACCTTGCGCCCTTGGGCCTGCAAACCGTCGAGGGCGTCCATGGCCAGTTGCAGGGATTCCGGATCGAGGCTGCCGAAGCCTTCGTCGATGAACAGCGACTCGATTTTCAACGTGCTCGACGCCATCGACGCCAAGCCCAGGGCCAGCGCCAGCGAGACCAGGAAGGTCTCGCCACCGGACAGCGAATGCACCGAACGCAGTTCGTCGCCCATTTCGGTGTCCATCACCAGCAAGCCGAGCATGCTGCCGCCGCGCTTGAGGCGATAGCGGCGCACCAGTTGGCGCAATTGCACGTTGGCGTGATGCACCAGCAGGTCGAGGTTGTAGGCCTGGGCGATCTTGCGGAAGGTGTCGCCGGTGGCGGAGCCGATCAACGCGTTCAGGCGTGCCCAGCGTTGGTACTCGTTGTAGGCATCGGCAATCTGCTGCGCCAGGGCCTGATTGGCGTTTTGCCGGCGCTGATCCTCGGCCTGCTCGGCGCGCAGTTCGGCGCAGTGTTGCTCGCTGGTGGCGGCGAGGTTTTGCAGGTCGACCAGCGCACTGGCCAGTTGTTCGGCATCGAGGTTGCCGTTGTGTTGCGCCTGGTGATCGAGCAAACGCTTGTCGCGCTCCTGCACCAGCACATTGGCCTGTTCGATGGCTTTTTCGCTGTGCTGCAAGCGCTGGCGCAGTTCGCTGACCTGGGCATCGTCGACGCGCAGCAAGTCTTCGAGGCCGCCGTCATCCAGTTCGGGATGGCGAGCCCGCCAGTCGCCGATCTTGCCGGCGAGCTCACGTTCTTCGCCTTGCAGTGCGTGCAAGCGCTCCTGCTGGGCCTTGAGCTCGGCGGCGATTTGCACTGATTGCGTGTGGACGTTTTGCAGGGCCTGGCCGGTCGTGGCTTCGGCGCTGCGCGCCTGTTCCACGGCCTGTTCCAGTTGCTGCTGCCAGTGCTCGGCGCTGCTGTGCTCGCCGAGCAATTGCCCGAGTGTGTGCTGGCTCGCCTGTTGCTGCTCGGCCAGCTCGGTGAACTGCTGTTCGGCGGTCTGCAATTGCTGCACGCGGATTTGCTGGCGGTCCTGTTCCTTCTCCAGGTTTTGCTGGCGCTGTTGCTGCTCGGTCAGTTCTTCCTTTTGTTGCTCGAGTTGCGCCAGGCGCTCGGCGATCTGCCGGTCGAGTTGCATGAAGGTCGCGGCCGGTTCGACGCGCAGCGCTTGCAGGGTTTCGGCTGGGAGCAGGCTGGCGAATGCCTTGAGTTCTTCATCCAGGCGCTGGCGGTCGTTGTCCAGTTCGCGCTGTTGATTGCTCAGGTGCTGGGCCGCTTGCTGGTGTGCGGTTTCGGCATGGCGCAGTTGCTGGGTCAGGCGTGCGGCATCCTGTTGCAGGGTGAGCAGCGCGCTCTGCCGTTGCTCGTCCTGGCTGATGCTCTGGTTGAGCTGGCTGTTTTGCTGGATAAGCCAGGCGTCGCGTTTGGCGGCATCCTGGTTCAGCAGTTGGGTCGCCAGTGGGTGAGCTTCCAGGCTCGGGGCGAGGGCCTGCTGCTGGGTCGCCAGTTGCTCCTGCTGTTGCAGCAGTTCCTTTTGCTGGGCGATCAGCCCGCCGACTTCGGCGCGCAGGTCGGTGAGCTTTTCCTTGAGCAGGTCGACGGCCTTTTGCGCGTTGGCCTGTTCGCTTTCATCAAAACGACCGAGGCTCTGCAGCAGGGCTTCGGGCTGATGATAGGGATGCTCGTTGCTGCCGCAGACCGGGCAAGGCTGATTGTCCTGCAACTGCGCGCGCAGCTCTTCGACACTGGCACTGCGCGCCAGACGCTGACGCTCCAGCAGTTCGCGCGTGACGTTGAGGGTCTGTTCGGCAACGCTCAGCTCAGCCTTGGCCTTGACCCCGTCCTGGGTCAGGCGTTCACGTTCCTGCTGCGCGGTGAGCTGGCGTTGTTGCAGTTCGGCGCCGCGCTTGTCCAGGTCCTGCTGGCTGGCCCACAGGCGCGCCAGGTCTTCGACGGCGCGCAGTTGCTTGCGGTTATCCTGCAACAGGCTGCCCAGGATGCCGATCTGCTCGGCGACGGCATCCGGTTCGGCGCCGGCCTCCTTGAACAGCACCTCCAGTTGTTGCTTCTGCGCGGTCAGCGCTTGTTCGGTGCTCGCGGCGTTGTGTTCGAGGCTGGCCAGTTCGGTCTGGCCCTGATTCAACCGGTTGCCGATCAACATCAACTGTTGCAGGCGATCACGGTAGGCATTCCAGGCATCGCTCAACGGTGCCAGATGAGTGCTTTGCTCCAGGTCGGTGGCGATGCGCTGCAAGTCCGCGGCGCCACGGGCTTGCTGATCGAGCAAGGTCTGAATCGTGCCCTGGCCCTGGGTGCAGGCCTGTTGCGCCTGTTGCCTGGCTTCGGCGCTGAGGGCGGTGTCCTTGACGAGGCGGGCGAGGGTGCTTTGCGCTTCGAAGGCCTGACGCAGCAACGGCGTGCTGTCGGCTTGTCGCTGTTGGGTTTCGCTCAAGGCGATCCGGGCGCTGCTTAGTTGCTGCTCAAGCTGCGTCTGGCGCTCGCCGAGTTCGCCGTGCTGCTGCGTGTGCAGGGCAATTTGCGTTGCCAAGGGTGTCAGCAGCGCATCGACCTCGGCTTTACGGGCGAACTGGTGCCGTTGCGGGGCCAGTTGTTCGAGGCGAGTGAGCCTCAAGCGCTCACTGAAAAGGGCTTCCCAGTGGGTCTGTGCCGATTGCAGCTGTTCAGTCGCAGCCAGATGTTCGTCCTGCAAGCGACGCAGGTCCTTGAGCCAGGTGTCCTGCAGTTCAAGCTGTTTGAGTTGCGCCTGCCGGGCCTTGAGCTGCTGCTGTGCTTCGTTGAAGCGTGCATCCAGTTCCGCACGGGCTTCGGGTGACAGCGGCGTCACACCACTGGCCTGATCCTGCAGCAGCTTGTGCGCCTCGCGGGCTTCCTTGGTCTTGTCGAAGGCGCGACGACCCAGGCGCGTGTAGAGCGCCGTGTCGGTGAGTTTTTCCAGCAGTTCGCTGCGGTCGTTGTCGTCAGCCTTGAGGAACGCGCTGAACTCGCTTTGCGCCAACATCACCGCGCGGGTGAACTGTTCGAAATTCAGGCCTAGCGCGGCTTCGAGCTGAGTCTTGTATTCGCCTTTCTGGCTGGCGAGCAATTGATCCTGATCGATGTCGCGCAAACTCTGGCGGCTGGCCTGTAGCTTGCCGGCGGCCTTTTCCCGGGCACGATTGGCCTCCCAGCGGGCGCGATAACGACGGCCGTCGACACCGACGAAATCCACTTCCGCATAGCCTTCACCCGTGCCGCGACGCAGCAGGGTGCGCGGGTCGCCGGTAGCGATTTCGCCGTCGGCGTCCGGCACCTTGGCGTCGCGGCCGGTGTTGTTCAGGCGCGGTACGGCGCCAAACAGTGCCAGGCACAGGGCATCGAGCAGGGTGCTTTTGCCGGCGCCGGTGGGGCCGGTGATGGCGAACAGTCCGGCACTGGCCAGGGGTTCGGCGGTGAAGTCGATTTCAAATGGCCCGGCCAGCGAGGCTAGGTTTTTCAGGCGGATCGCGAGGATTTTCATGGTTGTTCGCTCTCCATCTGCACGTCCTGCAGCAGCTCGGCAAAGTCCTTGAGGGTCTGCTCGTCCACCTCGCTGCCGTAGTTGTCCTGCCAGGCGCGGCTGAACAGTTCTTGAGGCGTGAGCTGGTCCAGTTCGATCAGCGTGCTGCCTTCGTCGGCACCGTCACGGCCGCCGTTGCCGGCGTACTCGGCGGCGATGCGCACCAGACGCACGGCCTTGCCTTGCAGGGCGGTTTCCACTTGATTGCGCAGGTCGGGCTGCGGTTCGTCGAGGCGCACCCGCACCTCCAGCCAAGGCTGGCGCTGGATCTCGGCCAACAGGTCGATGTTCGGCAGGTCCGCCAGTTGCAGCAGGATCTCGCTCAATGGCGCCGGGCCGATGCGCTGCAGGTTGACCGCGCGGGGGATCAGTTTCGGTTCGACGCTAACCAGGGTTTCGCCGTCGAGCTTGATGTCGAGAATCTGGTGCTGATAGCTGATCTCGGAGAATGACAACGGGATCGGCGAGCCGCTGTAGCGGATGCGTTCTTCGCCATTGACCTTCTGCGGCTTGTGCAAGTGACCGAGGGCGACGTAGCTGATGCTCGGCCCGAACAGGCTGGCGGGCAGGGCTTCGGCATTGCCGATGATCAGGCTGCGCTCGGAGTCTTCCGACACCGAGCCGCCGGCCATGTGTGCGTGGCTGATGGCGATCAGTGCCTGGCCCGGCTGGCGTTTGGCATTGGCCGCTTCGATCAGCCATTCGTGAACCTGACCGATCCCGCGCAGGTAGTTGTCGCCCAAATGCGCGCCGGTGACTTCCGCCGGGCGCAGGAACGGCAGCGCCAGGCACCAGCCGGCGACTTCACCATTGGCGTCGGGTAAGGGCAGTAGCAAGCGCTCGGCATCCAGTTGCCCGTCGTCCAGCCACAGCACACGACCGAGCGCATGAGTGCGTAAGCGCCGCATCAAGGGTGCGGGCAGTTCGATCCGCGAGCCGGAGTCGTGGTTGCCGGCGATCATCACGATGGTCAGCAACGGCTGCTGTTCGTGGGCGCTGACGATGAAGTCGTAGAGGCGTTCCTGGGCTTTGACTGGCGGATTGACCGTGTCGAAGATATCGCCGGCGATCAACAGTACGTCCGGTTGATCCAGTTTCAGCTGGCGCAACAGCCAGTCGAGAAAGCAGCCGTGCTCGAAATCGCGATCCTGGCCGTGCAGGTTCTGCCCGAGGTGCCAGTCGGAGGTGTGAAACAGACGCATGAGCAATTCCATACAGAAGCAGCGCCAGAGTCAGTTACTGACGCTGCTTTTAGATTATTTGGGATAAAGCGGCGGCAACCCACTGTCACCGACCGGGTCCTGCACCCGTTCGGCCATCGGGATCGCCTTGATCGCCCGCCACAACTCGTCACCTTGCCAGTATTGGCCGGTTTCGCTGTACAGCGCGCCGTTCAGGCCGTCGAGGGCGTTGGACAGTGGCACGAAGCGGGCGGCCATGTCGGCCAGGGTTTCCGGTTGTTGGCGGGCCCAGGCGTCGAGGGCCTGGCGGGTGGCGTGGGAATCGTTGGCCTGGCACGCGCGCTTGAGGTCGTCGAGTACGGTGCGCGGGCTCGGGCCGGTTTGAGCGACGCGCGCCACCGCCGGTTGCCAGCGGCCACGCCACCAGAGACCGAAGCCGAGCAGGGTGGTGCAGGCCAGGATCAGGGTGCTGAGCTTCCAGCGCCAGAGTGCTTCGCTGTCGGTGCCGGCATCGACCGGTGAGGCACCGGCTGGGGTGTCGACCATCAGGCTCGGGTTGGCCGTCACGTGCAGTGTGCGAGCCGGCAGGCTGCTGTGTTCCAGATGGTCTTCAAAGGTGTTCCACCAGACCACGTCGACGGTGGGCAATTCGATGGCGCCGGTCCGTGTCGGCACCAGGGCCTCGCGGTCTTCGCGGCTGCCGACCAGGCCGCGTTCGCTGTTCTGGTTGCCGAGCACCGGTTGATCCGGGTAACGACGCAGACCACCGACATCGGTGCCGGGCAGCGGTGGCAGTTGGGTGCTGGACAAGCCTTCGGCTTTTACCGTCAGGCTGCGGGTCAGTGAATCACCGACCTGAGTGTGATCCGGCTCCGGGTTCCAGCTTTCGCTCAGGGTCAGGCTGCGCGCTGGCAGCCAGGGGGCATCGGCCGGATAGGTGATGGGCTTGGCCTTGACCGTCAACAACAGTTCGGCCGAAGTGACGCGCATCAGCTTGCCGGCTTTCGGTCCCTGGGCGGCGTCCTGTACCGGTTGCGGGTCGACCAGCGCGGCGTTGAAGACCTGTGCCGGAATGATCAGTTCGCCACTGTGTTGCGGGTAGATCGCGTAGCGCATTTCGATCACGCCGTGGCGCTGGCCGTCGATGTCTTTTTCGTAGGTGCGCGATTCGCCCAATTGTTCGATGCGCGCGTCAGGTATCTGCAAGGGTGGCAGGCTGCTGTCGTCGTACAGCGATACCGAATGGTAGATGCGCAGGGTCAGAACCGCCTGGGCCTGCACGTAGACGCTGGTTTGATCGAGGCTGGCATCAATGAACACCGCGGCACGCTTGTCCGGGATGTCCGGTGTTTCGCTCTCGACCACTTGCAGGGTGATCGGCTGGCTCTGCAGTTCACCCAGTTGCAGTGACGGAATCACCACGCTGCCGTTTTGCCGGGGCAAAAGGGTGACGATCCAGCGAGTAGTGGCCTGGTTTTCACCGCTCAGGGTGTTCAGCTGGTTGACCTGGCGTGTGCCGCGTACTTCGAACAAAGGCTCAAGCGCTGCCAGGTCAGGTTTGCCGAACTGGGTGACATCGCTGGATTCCAGGGTCAGCTCGACCGTCTCGCCCGAGCTCAGGCGACTGCGATCAACACTGGCGACCAGTTCTGCTGCCTGTGCCTGAACCGTGCAGAACAACAGGCCATGCAGCAGCGCGAGCAATAAAACGGTGAAGCGGGTCATCGAGTTTCTTCCTGATCCTGATGTTGTTGCTGTTCGTACCAGAATTTGCGCCTGAGCAGTTCACCGGGGTCATCCGGGATCTGTCGCAGCCACTGCTCCAGTGCCTGGCGCTGTTCACCTTCGATGCTGTCGGTGGCCGGGCGCAAGGGCGGTGTGGTGTGTTGTTCGTCACCCAGTTCGCTGCCCGGTACCTCGTTGGTCCCCGGTTTCGGCGGTCTGGTGGCGGGTTGCTCCTCACCCGGGCGGGGCGGTTGCCCCTCGGTTTTCGGTTCGCCGCTGCTCGAGGGCTGGGCGGCGGCACCGGGCGGCGGCTCCCGGGATTCGGCTTCGGTCCGGGGTTTGCTGGCGTCTGGCTCAGGAGGGGGTGGCGTGTTTTTCTCCTTGAGCAGACGTTCGACCAGCGCCTTGTTGGTCAGTGCCGGACGCAGATCCGGTTGACGCTCCAGTGCCTGCTCGTAAGCGTCCAGGGCAGCCTCCAGTTCACCGCTTTTGGCCAGGGCATTGCCTCGATTGTAGTGGGCGTGGGCATCGTCGCCTTCGGCAAACCGCTCGGCGGCGCCCGTGTAGTCGCCGGCCTCATAGAGCGCCACGCCTTGCCACTGATGGTTTTCGAAACGTCGCGAGGCCTGGGCGGGGCGCTTTTGCTTGAGTAAATGCAGGCCTTGTTGATCAGGGCGAAGCCAAAGGTCCGCGAGGTCGAAGGCGTAGCTCGGTTGAGGCAGCGCCAATAGCAGTGGCAGGCACAGCAGCCACCCGCGACGTCCCGCGCAGGCCGCGAGCAGCAACAGTGGCAGCAGCAGCCAGTAACCCTGATCGGCCCAGGTGTCCAGACGCAAGGTCTGACCGTCGTTGCGCAAGTGGCGTGGACCGTCGAGCAGGCCAAGGGCTTGCAGGTCGCTATCGTCCAGGCGCGCCTGGCGATAGCGCCCATCCAGGTCACTGGCAAAATTTTTCAAGCCGGGCTCGTCGAGGCGCGGCACGAGGATTGCGCCTTGTTCGTCCTTGAGGAAGCTGCCGTCCTCTTGGGTGATCGGCGAGCCTTCGGCGGTGCCGATGCCGAGCATCAGCAATTGAGTCGATTTGCCGATCAGCGCGCGGCGGATGCCCAGCCGCTCCTGGTCGGTCAGGGACGAACCGATCAGCAGGATCCGGCCGTCGCCCAAAGCAGCCTGATCGAGCAGCGAGAGGGCCTTGAGCACCGCCAGATCGGCGCGATGACCGGCCTCCGGCATCAACGACGGTTTCAGTGCATCCAGCAGATTGCGGCTGGTGGAAAGATCATCTGACAGCGGTACAAGTGTGTGGGCACTGCCGGCGTAGACGACGATGGCGGTTTGCGCGTCGCTGCGAATCTGCAGCAGATCAAGCAGCTTGCGTCGTGCCTGTTCGAGTCGGTTGGGCGTGACGTCGGTGGCGAGCATTTCCGGGGTCAGCTCGAGAATCACCACCAGCGGGTCGGCGGGCTTTTGACTGGTCTGCTCGACACGCTGCCAGCTCGGACCCAACAAGGCGAGCACGGTCAACAGCCACGCCAGACCGAGGGCGATCCAGGGCAATTTACTGTCGCGACCACTGCCACCGCTGAGCAGTGCTGCGTGAAAGGCCGGTGGCAGGATTATCTGCCAGCGCCCGGCGCGCTTCTTGCGATGCCAGAGTTGCCAGAGCAGCCAGCCAAGCACCGGCAGCAACAACAGCCACCAGGGGCGGAACCAGTAAGGCCACAGCGCACTCATCGGCGCCTCCGCAGGCGCAGGCGTTTGAGCCGCTGGCGCCAGTCGGGCAGCAATTGCGTCTGCAAAAACAGATCCTTGGTAAGCAAGCGTTGCAACGGGTTGTCCGGCCAGAGTACGGGGACCAGCAGCAGCATGCTCAACCACAGCGCCAGGGCCAGTGGCCAGTGATACAAGGCTTGGGCCGGGCGGGCCTGGGTCGGTTGCTGGGCCACGGGCTCGAGTTGGTCAAGGGTGTCCTTGATCGATTGCAGTTCGTTGCCGTCGTGGGCGCGGAAATACTGGCCGCCGGTGGCTTCGGCGATGGCTTTGAGGGACGGCTCGTCAAGGTCCAGGCTCGGATTGACACCGAGCAAGCCCACGGAGCCGCTTTGCTCCGGATCGGCACCGATGCCGATCGGGTAGATTTTCACGCCTTCCCTGGCCGCCAGCCGCGCAGCGGTAAGCGGGTCGATTTCACCGCCATTGTTGGCGCCGTCGGTGACCAGAATCAGCACGCGGCTGGTTGCTGGGCGCGAGCGCAGGCGCTTGAGGGCCAGACCGATGGCATCGCCGATGGCGGTGTTTTTGCCGGCAATACCAATGCGCGCTTCGTCGAGCCAGACGCGTACGGTATGGCGGTCGAAAGTCAACGGGGCTTGCAGGTAGGCCTGGCTACCGAACAGGATCAGGCCGACCCGGTCACCTTCGCGGCTTTCGAGGAAATCGCCGAGCAAGTGCTGGACCAGCGCCAGTCGACTCACTTCTTCGTCCTGCCACTGCATGTCAGGGAAGTCCATGGAACCGGAAACGTCCACCGCCACCAGCAAGTCACGGCCGCTGGCGGCAATCGGCAAGGGTTCGCCGAGCCACTGTGGGCGCGCCGCCGCGAGCAACAGCAACAGCCACAGCAGTATGAAGGGTGCCTGCTGGCGCCATGCCGGCAGGTTGGCCCGGGCGCGACGCCCGGCGAGGCCTTCCAGATCGCTGAGGAAGCTGACCTTGAGCGCCGGTTCGCCACTGTCGGCCACCGGCAATACGATGCGCATCAGCCACGGCAGCGGCAACAGGGCGAAGATCCACGGCCAGGCGAACTCAAACATGCTTGCGAATCCATGTGTCGACGGCCTGGGTCAGGCCGGCGATGGCCTTGTCGTCGAGTTTGCATTCGGGTTTGTAGGCGCCTTCGACCAGCACCATCCAGCGGGTCAGCCCGGCTGCCGGACACCGATTGTCGAGGAATGCCAGCCACTTGCGGCCGTTGAGGGTGTGGCTCTGGCTGTAGGGGTAGTGGTTGCGGCACAGGCGCTTGAGTAAACCGTTGAGTTGCTGCAGCCAGGCACCGGCCGGCGCACCGTCGTAGGGTTTGGGCATCAAGGCCAGCTCGGCCAGGGCGGCCAGGCGCACCGGGTCCAGCGGCTGTTCGGCGCGTACCACCGGGCGTTTGCGTGGAATGAAGTGCCGCAGCTTCCACAGGCCAAAACCGATCAGTGGCACCAACAGAAGCAGCAGCCACCAACCCGGTGCCGGAGGCCAGAACTCCACCGGTGGCGGGGATATCAGTGGTTGCAGTTGGTCAAGGCTGCTCATCGACCTTTCCCCGCATTCTGTGGGTTCAGGTATTCGCGCAATTGCTCGACCATCTCGCTCTGGGTGCTCAGGGGCATCATCAGCACCCGCAGTTTTTGCGCGAGCAGCTCCCAGCGAGCGATGCGTGCTTCGGCCTGGGCCCGGTAGGTCTGGCGCAGGTCGAAATTCAGCGTGTCGAGCTCCAGTTGCGCACCGCGCTCGGCGAAACGTAAAAGGCCGGCGGCGGGCAGGGCATGATCCAGCGGATCGGACAGCGGCAGCAGCAACAGGTCGCAATGGCGCGATAACAGGCTCAGCTGTTGCTCGGCACTGTCCGACAGGGCGCGTTCATCGCAAATCACGATCACCAGACTGCCCGGGCGTGACACTTCCCGGGCGCGGCGCAGGGCGATACCGAAGGCGTCGCGGTCCGGTTCGCCTTCGGTGGTCAGCGACTGGTTGACCCGCACCAGCCGGTTGAGCAACTGCAGCAGGCTTTGCTTGCTGCGCCGAGGCTTGATTTCGTAATGCACATTGTCGCCATACACCAGGCCGCCGACCCGGTCGTTGTGCCCCAGGGCCGCCCAACCGATCAGGCTCGCGGCCTGGGCGGCGAGCACCGACTTGAACATCAGGCCCGAACCGAAAAACAGCCGGCGGCTTTGTTCGACCATGATGAAAATCGGCCGCTCACGTTCTTCGTGGAACAGCTTGGTGTGTGGCTCCTGGGTGCGCGCAGTCACGCGCCAGTCAATGGTGCGCACATCGTCGCCGGCCTGATAGACCCGCACCTGATCGAAGTCGACACCACGCCCGCGCAATTTGGAATGGTGAAGGCCGATCAGCGGGCTGCGTTGGCTCGGCGTGGAAAACAGCTGCACTTCGCGCACGCGATGGCGCATCTCGATCAGGTCGGCGAGGCTGACGCGGATGCCCGGCTCGGGCGGCAGGCTGGCGTTCATCGGGGTCAAGCGACGGCTACGACGTCGAGAATCCGCTGGACCACACGGTCCTGATCGATGCCAGCGGCTTCGGCTTCAAAGGAAAGAATGATGCGATGGCGCAGCACGTCGAACAGCACGGCCTGGATATCCTCGGGGCTGACGAAGTCGCGTCCGGCGAGCCAGGCGTGGGCGCGGGCGCAGCGGTCCAGGGCAATCGAACCGCGGGGGCTGGCGCCGTAGGCGATCCACTCGGCCATCTCCGGATCGAACTTGGCCGGGGTGCGAGTGGCCATGACCAGCTGCACCAGGTATTCCTCCACGGCGTCGGCCATATACAGACCGAGGATTTCCTTGCGCGCGACAAAAATCGTCTGTTGAGTCACCCGACGCTCAGGCTTCGCTTCGCCGTTGAGCGCTTCGCCACGGGCCTGTTGCAGGATCTTGCGTTCAACCGTCGCGTCCGGGAAACCGATCTTCACATGCATCAGGAAGCGGTCGAGCTGGGCTTCCGGCAGCGGGTAGGTGCCTTCCTGCTCGATCGGGTTCTGCGTGGCCATCACCAGGAACAGCGGCGACAGCTCATAGGTGCTGCGCCCGACACTGACTTGCCGCTCGCCCATGGCTTCGAGCAAGGCTGACTGGACCTTGGCCGGGGCACGGTTGATTTCATCCGCCAACACGAGGTTGTGGAAGATCGGGCCTTGCTGGAACACGAAGCTGCCGGTTTCCGGGCGGTAGATTTCCGTGCCGGTAATGTCGGCCGGCAACAGGTCGGGGGTGAACTGGATGCGGTGGAACTGAGCTTCGATGCCTTCGGCAAGTTCTTTGATGGCCTTGGTCTTGGCCAGGCCGGGAGCCCCCTCGACCAGCATATGGCCGTCGGCGAGCAGGGCGATGAGCAAGCGCTCGATGAGCTTTTCCTGGCCGAGAATCTGCGTTGAAAGAAAGGTTCGCAGCGCCAGCAGCGCTTCACGATGTTCCATCGATGACTGTTCCTGCAAAAGGGTGGCCGAGGACGTTGGAAATACGCCAGGGCTGGGGGCGTTACTTTAATCCATCGCGGGGGGCGGCGACTAACGGCATTTTGCGCAAAGTGCGGGAAATGGTTGGGGCAATTGCTGGATTTTTGTAGCAGTGGAGCGGCTGGGTGGCTGTACCGGCCCCATCGCGAGCAGGCTCACTCCTGCATTCACGGTGTACGACGATCAACTGTAGGAGTGAGCCTGCTCGCGACGAGGGCAGATCAAACACCTCAAATCTGGCGGATAAAGGTGCCAGTGCCATCAAGAATAGTCTTCAAGGTCAGCTCAACTTCAGCCAAATCCACCATGTCCGGGTCGAAGGTGATTTCCAGCACATCATCCCCATTCAGCACATCGGCATCGGCAGCCGCAATTTCGATCTTCAGCAGGGAAGGGCTGAGGGTGACTTTCACGCCATCAAGGGTCGAAGGCTCGCCGTCGAGGGTGATTTCCAGCTCGTCTTCATCGGGGTAGCGGCTCATCAGGAACATTTCGCCCTGTTCGCTGTGGCAGCACAGCATGGCCATGTTGTCTTCTTCGTCGTCGCAAGGGTTGACGATCAAGAGGGCGGTTTTCATTTTCATGGGAAATTCCTGGCTCGACGGGCGTGGTAAACGCAGCAAAGGGCGATTCTGCCAGCCCGCGCACATTTCTGCTTGGTTGAGTGTCGATGACCGGGTCGTGGGCGGACAGAGTGTTACTGGTCATTTCTGGTACGAATGTCCCGTAAAACCGGACGGAAAACCGTCATTTTCCTGTGCAAATGCTAGTGTTGTTCGATGCGCATGCCTTGAGCTGCGTACCGATGACCGAATATGTCGCAGCACCGCAAGCACGGGCCTTGCCGCACTGGTTAAGCTGCGCAACGGATGAGCACCCGTAAAGACATTGCGCTGCACGCAGTCCAGTCGTTTTTGCAGATGCCCATTCACGGAAGGTGAATGTGACCTGAGTGTCTCGTCCAGCTTCACCCACCTGTCACCCTGTTTCCTCTGCCCGAGAATCAGGAACCGGGTGACGGCTAGCTTTGAAACGTAGCCCCGAAAGGGGTTTCGCGCGACGCTTCCATCAATAACAAGCCCAAGCGGAGTACCACAGATGGCGTTCTTCACCGCAGCCAGCAAAGCCGACTTCCAGCACCAACTGCAAGCGGCACTGGCGCAGCACATCAGTGAACAGGCACTGCCACAAGTGGCGCTGTTCGCTGAACAATTCTTCGGCATCATTTCCCTTGACGAGCTGACTCAGCGTCGGTTGTCCGACCTTGCTGGCTGCACCCTTTCTGCATGGCGCCTGCTTGAGCGCTTCGATCACGCGCAGCCGCAAGTGCGCGTCTACAACCCCGATTACGAACGCCACGGCTGGCAGTCGACCCACACCGCGGTCGAAGTGCTGCACCACGACCTGCCTTTCCTGGTGGACTCGGTGCGTACCGAGCTGAACCGCCGCGGCTACAGCATCCATACCCTGCAAACCACCGTGCTGAGCGTGCGTCGTGGCAGCAAGGGCGAGTTGCTGGAAATCCTGCCTAAAGGCACCCAGGGCGACGACATTCAGCAAGAGTCGCTGATGTACCTGGAAATTGACCGCTGCGCCAACACCGCCGAGCTCAATGTGCTGAGCAAAGAGCTGGAGCAGGTGCTCGGTGAAGTCCGCGTGGCCGTCGGTGATTTCGAGCCGATGAAGGCCAAGGTCCAGGACATCCTGACCATGCTGGACAACAGCCGGTTCGCCGTCGATGGCGATGAGAAGAGCGAAATAAAGAGCTTCCTGGAATGGCTGGTGGGTAACCACTTCACCTTCCTCGGCTACGAAGAGTTTGTGGTCAGCGATGAAGCCGATGGCGGCCACATCGTCTATGACAAGGACTCCTTCCTTGGCCTGACCAAGCTGCTGCGTACCGGTCTGACCTACGATGACCTGCGTATCGAAGACTACGCCGTGAACTACCTGCGCGAACCGACCCTGCTGTCGTTCGCCAAGGCTTCGCACCCAAGCCGTGTCCACCGTCCGGCTTACCCGGATTTCGTGTCGATCCGCGAAATCGACGCCGACGGCAAGGTCATCAAGGAATGCCGTTTCATGGGCCTGTACACCTCGTCGGTGTATGGCGAGAGCGTGCGGGTCATCCCGTACATCCGCCGCAAGGTCGAGGAAATCGAACGCCGCTCCGGCTTCCAGGCCAAGGCTCACCTGGGCAAGGAACTGGCACAGGTGCTCGAAGTACTGCCGCGCGACGATCTGTTCCAGACCCCGGTGGACGAGCTGTTCAGCACCGTGATGTCGATCGTGCAGATCCAGGAACGCAACAAGATTCGCGTGTTCCTGCGCAAAGATCCGTACGGTCGTTTCTGCTACTGCCTGGCCTACGTGCCGCGCGACATCTATTCCACCGAAGTGCGCCAGAAGATCCAGCAAGTGCTGATGGATCGCCTGAAAGCGACCGATTGCGAGTTCTGGACCTTCTTCTCGGAGTCCGTGCTGGCCCGCGTGCAACTGATCCTGCGCGTCGACCCGAAAAACCGCCTCGACATCGACCCGCTGCTGCTGGAAAAAGAAGTGGTGCAGGCCTGCCGCAGCTGGCAGGACGACTACGCCGCCCTGACTGTTGAAAGCTTCGGTGAAGCCCATGGCACCAACGTGCTGGCCGACTTCCCGAAAGGCTTCCCGGCCGGTTACCGCGAGCGTTTCGCAGCGCATTCGGCTGTGGTCGATATGCAGCATCTGCTGAGCCTGAACGAAAAAAATCCGCTGGTGATGAGCTTCTACCAGCCGCTGGGCCAGGTGTCCGGCCAGCGCATGCTGCACTGCAAGCTGTACCACGCCGATACCCCGCTGGCGCTGTCCGACGTGCTGCCGATCCTGGAAAACCTCGGCCTGCGCGTGCTGGGTGAGTTCCCGTATCGCCTGCGCCACAACAGTGGCCGCGAGTTCTGGATTCACGACTTCGCGTTCACTGCCGCCGAAGGCCTGGAACTCGACATCCAGCAACTCAACGACACGCTGCAGGACGCCTTTGTCCACATCGTGCGTGGCGAAGCCGAGAACGACGCGTTCAACCGTCTGGTGCTGACCGCCGGCCTGCCATGGCGCGACGTTGCGCTGCTGCGTGCCTACGCCCGCTACATGAAGCAGATTCGTCTGGGCTTCGACCTGGGCTACATCGCCAGCACCCTGAACAACCACACCGACATCGCTCGCGAGCTGACCCGGTTGTTCAAGACCCGTTTCTACCTGGCGCGCAAGCTGACCGGCGACGATCTGGACGACAAGCAGCAACGCCTGGAACACGCGATCCTCAGCGCCCTGGACGACGTCCAGGTACTGAACGAAGACCGCATCCTGCGTCGCTACCTGGACCTGATCAAGGCCACCCTGCGCACCAACTTCTACCAGACCGACGCCAACGGCCATAACAAGTCGTACTTCAGCTTCAAGTTCAACCCGCACTTGATTCCTGAACTGCCGAAGCCGGTTCCGAAGTTCGAAATCTTCGTTTACTCGCCGCGCGTCGAAGGCGTGCACCTGCGCTTCGGCAACGTGGCCCGTGGCGGCCTGCGCTGGTCCGACCGTGAAGAAGACTTCCGTACCGAAGTCCTGGGCCTGGTAAAAGCCCAGCAAGTGAAGAACTCGGTGATCGTGCCGGTGGGTGCGAAGGGTGGCTTCCTGCCGCGTCGCCTGCCACTGGGCGGCAGCCGTGACGAGATCGCGGCCGAGGGCATCGCCTGCTACCGCATCTTCATTTCGGGCTTGTTGGACATCACCGACAACCTGAAAGACGGCGTCCTGGTGCCGCCGGCCAACGTCGTGCGTCATGACCACGATGACCCGTACCTGGTGGTGGCGGCGGACAAGGGCACTGCGACCTTCTCCGACATCGCCAACGGCATCGCCATCGACTACGGCTTCTGGCTGGGTGACGCGTTTGCGTCCGGTGGTTCGGCCGGTTACGACCACAAGAAAATGGGCATCACCGCCAAGGGCGCGTGGGTTGGCGTACAGCGCCACTTCCGCGAGCGCGGCATCAATGTCCAGGAAGACAGCATCACCGTGGTGGGCGTCGGCGACATGGCCGGCGACGTGTTCGGTAACGGCTTGCTGATGTCCGACAAGCTGCAACTGGTCGCAGCGTTCAACCACCTGCACATCTTCATCGACCCGAACCCTGAACCAGCCAGCAGCTTCGCCGAGCGTCAGCGCCTGTTCGACCTGCCACGTTCGGCCTGGTCGGACTACGACACCAGCCTGATGTCCGAAGGTGGCGGCATTTTCTCCCGTAGCGCGAAGAGCATTGCGATTTCCCCGCAAATGCAGGAACGCTTCGACATCAAGGCCGACAAGCTGACACCGACCGAACTGCTCAATGCCTTGCTCAAGGCTCCAGTGGATCTGCTGTGGAACGGCGGTATCGGTACTTACGTCAAGGCCAGCACTGAAAGCCACGCCGATGTCGGCGACAAGGCCAACGATGCGCTGCGCGTGAACGGCAACGAACTGCGCTGCAAAGTCGTGGGCGAGGGCGGTAACCTGGGCATGACCCAACTGGGTCGCGTCGAGTTCGGCCTCAATGGCGGCGGTTCCAACACCGACTTCATCGACAACGCCGGTGGCGTGGATTGCTCCGACCACGAAGTGAACATCAAGATCCTGCTGAACGAAGTGGTTCAGGCCGGCGACATGACCGACAAGCAACGTAATGAGTTGCTGGCGAGCATGACCGACGAAGTCGGTGGTCTGGTGCTGGGCAACAACTACAAGCAGACTCAGGCCCTGTCTCTGGCAGCCCGCCGTGCATTGCCGCGGATTGCCGAATACAAGCGCCTGATGAACGATCTGGAAGGCCGCGGCAAGCTGGATCGCGCCATCGAGTTCCTCCCGGCTGAAGAAGCCATCAACGAGCGCATTGCCGAAGGCCATGGCCTGACCCGTGCCGAGCTGTCGGTGCTGATCTCCTACAGCAAGATCGACCTCAAGGAGCAGTTGCTGGGCTCCCTGGTGCCGGACGACGACTACCTGACCCGCGACATGGAAACCGCTTTCCCGCCAACCCTGGTGAGCAAGTTCTCCGCGGCGATGCGTCGTCACCGCCTGAAGCGCGAAATCGTCAGCACCCAGATCGCCAACGATCTGGTCAACCACATGGGCATCACCTTCGTTCAACGACTCAAAGAGTCGACCGGCATGAGCCCGGCGAACGTGGCCGGCGCTTATGTGATCGTGCGTGACATTTTCCATCTCCCGCACTGGTTCCGTCAGATCGAGAACCTGGACTACCAGGTCTCCGCCGACGTGCAACTGGAGCTGATGGACGAGCTGATGCGTCTGGGGCGTCGCGCGACGCGCTGGTTCCTGCGTGCCCGTCGCAATGAGCAGAATGCTGCCCGCGATGTCGCCCACTTCGGTCCGCACCTGAAGGAGTTGGGTCTGAAGCTTGACGAGTTGCTCAGTGGCGAGATCCGTGAAACCTGGCAGAGCCGTTATCAGGCTTACGTCGAAGCCGGTGTTCCGGAGCTTCTGGCGCGTATGGTGGCTGGTACCTCGCACCTGTATACCCTGCTGCCGATCATCGAGGCTTCCGACGTGACTGGCCAGGACCCGGCTGAGGTGGCCAAGGCTTACTTCGCCGTGGGCAGCGCGCTGGACATCACCTGGTACATCCAACAGATCAGCGCTCTGCCGGTTGAAAACAACTGGCAGGCCCTGGCCCGTGAAGCGTTCCGCGATGACGTCGACTGGCAGCAACGCGCGATCACCATCTCGGTCCTGCAACAGGGCGACGGCACCCAGGACGTGGAAACACGGCTCTCCCTGTGGATGGCGCAGCACGAAAGCATGATCGAACGCTGGCGCGTCATGCTGGTGGAAATCCGTGCCGCCAGCGGCACCGACTACGCCATGTACGCGGTGGCCAACCGCGAACTGCTGGACCTGGCGTTGAGCGGTCAGGCGGTAGTGCCTGCCGCAGTCGCCGCCGAGCTGGAACCGGCTGCCTGATCAGGCGTTGAATGAAAAAGCCCCGCATTGAGAGATGCGGGGCTTTTTTATTTAAGGGCGGACGATAAGTTGGGCCATGGCTCGACCACTCAAGTGTAGGGCGTTGAACGTTGTGGTGTTGAGGCATGCCTTTCCAGAATATCCAGCTTGAAGGTGGCGATGTCTCCGGACTTATCGGTAAAGCAACGGCTGTACGCCGGATCGCGCCAGATTTCTTTTCTGATAATTCCGGCGTTACGTGCTTTCAAATGAATGGTCGCTGTAGCGGCATTCAAATCATCCAGCGTGATGATCTGATGATTGCTATCCAGTAAATTGAAGGAGGTAGTATCACCGCCGGCGGCCGGGAAGGCGCCCAGGACGCCTTGTCCGTCCTTGCTGAAATATTTTTGATAGTAGGCTTCGCTCAGAATCTGCATGTTGTAGTAGTCGTCATAGCACTGGAAGTGTATGACCATGGTCGTTGTTTTTCTTCGGAATACGGGGCGCATCTCTTGGGTTACAGGGTCATAGGCTTCGAATGTGGTCACTATGTTTGGTGGTATGGGAGATGTTCTTCCGTTATATACAAAGTGACCAGAGCTTAATATCTGGTCAAAAAATGTCATGTTGATTCCATCGTAAGTGAGGCGGGCGATGAAGGATCTTTCCTGGTCTTTGGTCATGAAGACGTCCTTTGTCTACATATGGTTATTGTTGGCGCTGTTGCGCCAAACGGAAGATATCGCTATTCAAAAAATATGACTTTGATTAATTGTGAGCAAACCCTTCTGCCTCCCGGTCCGGGTTTGCTCGCAATGATTGCCGCACTTTCAATACGATTTTTGCTCTGTCGCCTTGTCGATCATCGAGACGTTACTTGTCGGCGTGGTCAATAAATTACTGAGCGACTGGTCAAATTTTTGCAGCGCCCTGACTTGCACATTCTGTTGTTCATTGATATCGGAAACTATCTCTTCACTGCGCTTGAAGTCGGCCCACACAGGACTAAGTGCCTTGGCATCATGCCCTTGTGCAGTACCGATGTAGTTGAAGTTCTTGTCATAAAAGTCTGCACTGACATCCGCCTGGATGTCCGAACTGCGCGAAGTCATCAGTTGACTGCGGGTGTCGACCACTGCCATCACATCCGGTTTCGCTGCCCTGAGGCTCTGCATGTCCGGGTATACGATAACCGAGCCGAACTGCCGCTGCATGGAAGCCTTGACCCAGTCAACGGCCATGTCTGGCCTGGAGGTGGCTACGTAGGCGTCATGAATAGGCTGCACCAGCAGGCTCTGGCCGAAACCGGTGCCGGCGTTGGCCTGGTAGTCATGAAGATAGGCGCGGTTGGTTTGAGTGTTCTGGCTGTAGACAATGCCCAGCGAGACATGACTGCCGTTGGTAACACGGGCGGCACCGCTACGGCCCACCGGTTCGGTGAAGATGCCGTTCAGCGAAGAGACTGCCGTCGGTGCAGTAGGGACTGAGCAACCGGTTAATACAATAGCCATGGTCAACGTACTAGCAAGCGAAAGTTTCATGGTGTTTCTCCAGTGAAACAACTTTAGTCGAAAGTTAAAGTTGCCGGTGCTGTGCCGGCGGTGACTCAAGACTAAACCCTGGATGATTTATTTAAATAACCAATGTCCGCACTTATCCGGCGGTCAATAGTTTTGTTTGGTTTAAAAGTCTCCGGCTAATTGCGTCGGGAAATAAAAAGGCCCGAATTCACGATTCGAGCCTTTTTATTTATAGCTGTACGTTCAGCCATCAGTGTTCCAATGGGATCAACACTTTCTCGTCCGGGGCCAAAACCATGAATACCAGCAACTTGGCAGGCTTGGTCGCGCTGGCGTTTTTCGACACAAGGTGTTCCGACCCCGCCGGCTCATACCAGAACTCACCGGCCTTGTAGGTTTTCGCCGGCTGGCCCTTCACCTGGGAGGTGATTTGTCCGGAAATGACATAGGCCATGGTGGTGCCATCGTGTTTGTGGGCGATGGACGATTGACCGGGCTGGTAATCGACTTCGATCATCAGCGCTTTTTTACCAGGGACGTTCTTCAGCATTTCGTCCTGCAGGACGGTAACTTTTTCCGAAGGGGCATGGGCAAAGGCCGATGCGGATGCAATAAGGGCCAGGGCGACGAGAGGGGCAGCACAAAAGCGCAACACGTTCATGGTTCTTTACCTGCGGTGGTTGGTTGTTGCAATCCACAGTAGTGCGCAAGCTGTAGAGGTTAAACAGCCAATATTCTGGAAGGCGAGGGGGCCAATTGCAGGAAGGCAAACGGAGAAAAAATGATGGCGAGGGAGCAAGTTCCCTCACCACGGGAAATGGTTAAACGATCGGAAAACTGTTGAAGTCCACGGCATTGGCCAACTGGCTATCTATCAGGCTGATGAAGCCCTGGACTTCAGGACAGTTGAAATGCGATCGCATGGCCGCTTCCGATTGCCAGTGGGCGCTGACGGTCCAGCGATTGGTGTCCTCGGGGCAGCGGTCGACCATATAGGATTCGCAGCCCGGTAGTTCACGCAGGGTTTCGACAATCTTTTGCAGTTGCTTACCCAGTTCATCCGAGCGGCCGGCGGCGGCCTGTACCTGTACGGTATTGATCACTTCATGGGACATTGCTCACACTCCTGAATCAGGCCGGACGAATCCTGCTCATTGAGGGATAACGCCTATGCAGGATAGGCCCGCCCCCTGGGACCGCCAATAGCCAATCGCCGGATAAAGCCGCAGGCCAATCCGTCAGGCCACCTGCTGCAGGATGTCGCGCAAACGGTCCAGGGCGATGTCGATGTCGAGGGTTTCGATGGCGCCAAAACCCAAGAAAAGCCCGGCCCTGGGCGTTTCCTGATAGAAAAAACTGTCGATGGCATAGAGCCCGACTTCGACTTTTTTCGCCAGTTCGATCACCAATGGAATATCTATCGGCACTTTGCACATCACCACCATGTGGAAGCCGGCGGTAGACGGCACCGCCTCAAGCCAGGACGAGAGGTCGCCGGCCATGCGCGTCAGGATCCGCTCGCGGCGCCCGGCATAGATCGTATGGCAGCGCCGGATGTGCTTGAGCAGGCAGCCTTCGGCGATGAATTTGGCCAGTGCCCATTGCGGCAGGGTCGAGGTGTGCAGGTCGGTGAGCTGTTTGGCGCGCACCACGGCCTCGAGGATCGCCGGCGGCAGGATCGCATAGCCGAGCCGCAGTTCCGGCAACAGGGTTTTGGAGAACGTCCCGACGTACGCGACGATCCCCCGTTCATCCATGCTCTGCAGGGAATCGGTGGGGCGGCCTTCATAGCGGAATTCGCTGTCGTAGTCGTCCTCGATGATGATCGCGCCCAACTCATAGGCCTTGGCCAGCAGTGCTTCCCGGCGCGCCTGGCTCATCGGCATGCCCAGCGGGAACTGGTGCGACGGGGTGACGTAGATCAGGCGCGTGCCGCGAGGAATCCGGTCCACCACAATGCCTTCGGCGTCCACCGGCACGCCTATCACCGTGGCGCCATGGGTGCCGAACAGCAGACGCGCTGGCGGGTAGCCGGGGTCCTCCATGGCGACCAGGCTGCCCGGACTGATCAGCACCCGGGCGATCAGGTCCAGCGCCTGCTGCGCGCCGTTGCACACCACCACATCCTCATCCTGACAATTGACCCCGCGGGAGAACGCGATGTGCTGCGCAATGGCGTTGCGCAAGGCGGGCAAGCCCTCGGGCAGGCTGTAGAGGCCCTTGGAACCGGCCATCTGGCGCAGCGCATGAGAGGTGCAGCGCCGCCAGTCATCCTGGGGGAACTGGCCCTTGCTGGTGGCGCCACCAATGAAGTCGTAGCGCAGCGAGCCTTCCAGGGTCGGATGACGCAGAAACACCGGCAGGTTGCGCCAGGACTCGATCACCTCGAAGCCGCCAAGCTCGGTGTGGCTCTGTTTGCGCTGCACCTTCGACGCGCGCGCGTTGACGTAAGTGCCTTTGCCGACCACCCCGGTGAGGAAGTTTTCGTAGGTCAGCTGGGCGTAGGTATCGGAAATGGTCTTGCGCGAAATACCCAGTTGTTCGGCCAGCAAACGGCTGGGCGGCAGTTGCGTCCCGGCGGTCAGACGACCGGACTCGATGGCGCTGCGCAGTTGGTTGTACAGCTGGCCGGCCAGATCCTTGCGGCCGTTGATGACAACATGTAGTTCCATACCGGCGAGGCTCCGGGGCTGTTGAGGCGCGTGTGCGTCGCGCAAGATTACCCTTATCCGCTTGCAGTACAGAAGTTGTGCAGTGGAAAAACCGTCAATTGGTCTGGTGGCGCTGGTCACCGGGGAAATCGCCTGATTGGATCTGTCATGCCTGCGCGCCAGCGACTACCGTGAAAATCACCTCACGGCTGCACGAGATCGCTCCATGAACCCCCGTCTGGATTACTACAGCGCGTCCCCCAAGGCGATGAAAGCCATGATCGCCATGGAGGCCCTGACCAGCAGCCTGAGCATCGAGCAGGGCCTGCTGCACCTGATCAAGATTCGTGCTTCGCAGCTCAATGGCTGTGCCTTTTGCACCGACATGCACTCGGTGGATGCACGACGCCTGGGCGAAAGCGACCGGCGCCTGTATTCCATTGTGGTCTGGCGCGACAGTAACTTTTTCAACCCCCGGGAAAGAGCCGCGCTGGCCTGGACCGAGGCGGTCACCTTGCTCTCCGAAAGCCATGTGCCCGACGATGTCTACGTCCAGACCCGGGACCAGTTCAGTGAAAGCGAACTGGTCGACCTGACCATCGCCGTCACCACCATCAACAGCTGGAATCGCCTGGCCGTAAGCTTCCGGCAGGCACCCAGCGCCTGAGTCTTTGTCACAGCAGCTTCATGAAGGATCCGCAGGATGGACCTGTCAGTGTCCGATCGACAGGGAGTCCTCGATGTCAGTCATGGAAATCTGCACCCAACAGGGTGCTGCCGAGTATCGTGTAGCCATCGATAAAAACGCGTCCTGGCGCCAGTTGGCAGCGGGTATCGACCCCGAACTGGCGCTGTGTTTCACCGTCAGCGCCCGTTGCGGTTGCTTCATGCAGGCCGCCCGTAGTCTCAACATCAAGGCCACCCGTCTGCGCAGGCAACTGGTGCTGCTGGAAACGCAGTTGCAGTGTTCGCTGTTCAACCATTCTGACAATGGATTCAGCCTCAGCCGCGATGGCTTGCGCTTGCACGCACAACTGATCGCCCTGGCCCATGAACGCAATTTGCCGGTGATCGAGCAACCGTTGATTCGCCTGGCCGTGGCGGATTCGATCCTGCATGACATTCTCGGACGCGACCTGGTTGCACTGCTGCGGCGCAACGCCAGCGTTCGGCTGGACATCATCACGCTCGACAGCGAAATGTCATTGCAGGCGATCAGCGCCGACGTCGTGGTGTGGCTGGGCGAGACCGGATCGCCGTTACCGGGACCAAGCTTTGCCACCACCGAACCCCGGCGCCTGGCGCCACTCGATTACCTTCCGCACATTGCCAAGCGCTACTCGCGGGTTGCCTCCAGGCCGGAATACCTGGATGACCTGGCCGATTTTCTCCTGGTGCAATGGCGGCCGGACGGCCATGTCGAAAGTTTCCGGCCATGGAATGCACTGGTGGACCAGCGCCTGGCGGGGGCGGTGCAACTGCAATCCTACGGGCTGATGCTGGAGATGATCCGATGCAGCGCCTGCATCGGCCTGCTGCCGCACTACATGAGCCACTTCGACCGCGGGCTGATTGCCTTGCCGGGCTTGTTTGACCAACCCATGCGGCGTCAGGTGTGGATGGCGGTCAACGCCGATTCCGGGGACGACGCGCAGGTACGGATGATCGTCGAATTGATCGAAAACACCTTCAGCGAGCGCCGGGAGTGGTTCGAAAGCTGAGTGCAATCTGACTGTGGGAGCGAGCCTGCTCGCGAATGCGGTTGTCCAGACACCTTCAATGTTGAATGTGATGACGCCTTCGCGAGCAGGCTCGCTCCCACATTGGTTCTCGCCACGGCCGAAGGTAGCGTTATAGAGTGAACGGCCATGTCTGCTTCAAGGATGATTCACCCATGCCAGCCACCGAACCCATTATCACTCTCGAACGCTTCAACGAGTCCCATATCGAAGGCATTGCCGCGTTGTACAATGATCCGGCAATCGCCCGCCAAACCCTGCAAATGCCGTTTCAACCCACTGAACTCTGGCGCAGTCGCCTGGCAGTGGATAACGAACGCCTGGTGAAAGTGGTGGCCCTGCATCAAGGGACGGTCGTCGGCAACATTGGCCTGGAGCAGTTCTCACGCATTCGTCGCAGCCATGCCGGCAGTTTCGGCATGGGCGTTGCGGTGGCGTGGCAGGGCAAAGGCGTAGGGTCGAAGTTGCTCGCAACGGCATTGGATATTGCCGATAACTGGATGAATCTGCAGCGCATCGAGCTGTCGGTATATGCCGACAACGAAGCGGCCATTGCCCTGTACCGCAAGTTCGGCTTCGAAACCGAGGGCCTGTTCCGTGATTACGCCGTGCGCGACGGCGTACTGGTGGACACCTTGAGCATGGCGCGCCTGCGTCGTACGCCCAGGGCCGGTTGAGTCAGTCGCCCAGAGCGCCCCCCCTGGCATACCTCCTGGCTGTTAGTCGCACACCGGCTTCACGCATCTGCCATGCTCAATGTCCGTAGCACCGCTGCAATCAAAGGAACACTGCAATGGACGATGTACAGCAACTGGGTGAAATGCTGCGCCACTACGCAGAAAGCGAAGCGCACAAGAAGCAACTGTTCGAGTCCCAGTCGGCGGATTGGGCAGCGCGTATTGGCGAGCTGTTCGATCAGATCGGGCAATGGCTGGAGCCGGTGCAGGCGCCGCACCTGCTGGAGGTGAGCCGGGAAGCTTATGTTGCCTCGGTCCCAGCGTCCCTGTCGAGACATCGACATTCAAGACCGAGAAGCTATCCATTGTGATTGCTGGCAAACCGGTGGAATTCGTCCCGGAGGTGATGGGGGCGGGCGGGCAGATTTCATTGGCGGTGATGGGCTTGACCGCTGCGCGTTTCGGCAGTGTTTCGCTGGTTTGCCAGCCACCGTCCAATAGCTGGCAATGGCGCAAGACCAACGGTTTGAAAGACCCGGATGTGTTCCCATTCGATGCGAACTTTCTGGCGCAGCAGTTGCAGGGTTTGATTCCCCGGGATCGCAGTTGAGCCTCTGATCAACGACACATGACTCTGTGGGACCAGGTTTGCTTGCGATGGCGGAGAGTCAGGCGGCATTGATGTTGAATGTACCGGCCTTATCGCGAGCAAGCTCGCTCCCACAGGGGATCTCGGGTGTATCCGGATCCAGTGTGGGAGCGAGCCTGCTCGCGAAGACGTCAGTAATGCCGAAACAAAACTCAGGTCAGACAGACCTTTGAGCCCCGGTTTCATTTCAACGCCGGATCCCCCCTGTTCATTTTCTTCCAGCCCTGCAACAGCACCTGCGCCTTGGGCTCCTGCCCGTTGTCCAGGTAGTACTGGATCAACGACAAGCGGGCATTGCGGTTCGCCGGTTGTTCTTTCAACAGCCGTTCCAGTTCTGCGCACGCCTGGTCAATCTTGCCGCTGTCATGCAGGGCCACCGCCAGCACATAGCCGAACTGTCCGCTCTGTGGTTCCAGTTGCGCGGCCTTGCGCAGGTACGGCAAGGCTTGAGCGGCCTGGCCCGCACGAATCAGCGCCAGGCCCTGGGTGTGTTGCAGCAGACCTGAGTCGGGGTGGTCCTTGAGGCTTTGCGCCAGCAGGGCATGAGCTTCCTGACGGCGACCGTTGGCCTCCAGCCATTGCACCAGGGTGACCAGCGCCGGGTAGAAGTCCGGATCGCGCTGCAGGGCGGTACGCAGCAACGCTTCGACTTCCGCGCTGCGGCCATCAGCCTGATAGAGCATGGCCAGGTTCAGGTTGGCCTCGGCGCGCTCGGCCAGACTTTTTTGCACCGCCTCGTACTCGGCGATGGCGGCATTCCAGCTGTCCTGGGCGGTGCCCAGGCCATTGCGTGCCACGCTGAGCAGGTCCCGGGCGACGGCGATGCGTACAGCCCGCACCGGGTCTCTCAGCAACGGCGTCAGCAATGGCGCGCGCTCCGCTGGCGGCAGGAAGGCGCTGACCGCTCGCACCGCGCTCTCGCGGACTTGCGGCGCCGGGTTACCCAAGTCCTTGGTGGCCAGTTTCAACGCCTGTTCGCTCGGGTATGCCGGCAGCTCGGCCAGCAGTGTCGCCCGCTGAATCGCCGGCAGGTTGCTGCGTTGCAGTTGCTCGAACAATGCCTCGCCAGCGCCGGCCTGACCATTGCGAATCAACCACAGGCTTTCGTCGTAGCGCGGGGCCTGTACCACGCTGGCGTTGGCGGTGTTCCACAGCTTGAACTGCTCGGTGACCTTGTCGCCGGCCTTGCCTTGGTGGCAGGTCAGGCAGGCGTCAGGCGTCCCCAGTTTTTTCGCCCGCTCGGGGTTGGGAATACTGAAACTGTGGTCATGCCGCAAGTCGTTGCCCATGTAGAACTTGCCGGGCATGTGGCAATCCACGCACTGCGAACCCGGTTGGCCCAGGGTGTGGCGAGTGTGTTCGATGGAGTCGTAGTTTTTCGCTTGCAGGCCCTTGCCGTCGACACCTTCCACAGTGGTTTTGCCGGCGGTGTTGTGGCATTGCAGGCACACTCCGTTGCCAGGCGCTTTCAGCTGAGTGCTGTGGGGGTTGTGGCAGTCGCTGCAACGCACGCCCTTGTCGAACATTTTGCTCTGGGCAAAGGAGCCGTGTTCGAACACTTCATCCTTGATCTTGCCGTCCAGCGCGTACAACTCGCGGGTCAGGACGCTCGGCAGGTAGTCGTCCATCAGCCGCTTGCCGACCGTGTAGCCATCGTCCAGCGGCGCACGACGCGAGTGGCAGCGGGCGCAGGTTTCGATTTCGACGGTGGCGTTCTTGTCCTTGAGATCGACGGCAAAGCCGGCATGGATCAGGTCGGTTTTCTTCGCGGCCCATTCCAGGTGACTGGACGCCGGGCCATGGCAGGCCTGACAGCCGACACCGAGGCTGTTCCAGTGGCTGTCGAAGGTGTTTTTCGCCGTATCGAAATTGCGCTTGTAGCCGGTGGTGTGGCACTCGACGCACATGAAGTTGGCGTTCTGGCTCGGCTTGCTCCAGTGCAGCGGGTTCTTGAAGGTGACGCCCTGGCCCGGATAGAGGTGAAACCAGCGGTGCTTCTCGGTATCCCAAGCCACCGCAAGAGCCTGCAAGCGGCCTTCGCCGACCTCGATCAGGTATTGCTGCAAGGGGGCGATGCCAAAGGTGTAGGCCACTTTGAAATCGGCATTCTTGCCATCGATTCCCGGCGTGTTGACCCAGAATTCGTCGCCTTTGCGCGAGAACACCGTGGTCTCTTTCTCGGCCTTGAAGGTGACGTTGTTGAAGTCGCCGAGCAGGGTGTCCGCGTTGGCTTGCTGCATCGCCAGTTGGTGATGGGAGCCTTGCCAGTCCTTGACCTGCTCGCCGTGGCAGCCCTGGCATTGTTGCTCATCGACCATTTTCGCAGGCGCGGCAGCGACCGGTTGCGGTTTGGCCGGTTGCACGGCAGGGGCGCTGACGGGAACTGACTTGAGCGGCGTCGGTGTACCGCCCAGCAAAAACCAGCCAATACCCGCCACTGCCAGCAGCAGGATGCCGATGGTGACAGGGAACAGGTAACGGTTGATCAGGGTCGGTTGCGAATCAGGGTTTGGGATTGCAGCTTTATTTTTATGGTTCGGCATTACGACTTCCATGGTCCAGGTGCGATTGCCTTGCGGCGCGCGATGAAGCTCGATTCAGCTTTGCCGGATGGTCGGCGTCTGTCAAATGGCAGATGCTGTGAAGCTGATGTCCCCATCGCGAGCAAGCTCGCTCCCACACTGGATCTGTGAGCGCCACAAGTCCCCTGTGGGAGCGAGCCTGCTCGGGATGGCGGCCGCCAAGGCGCCCAATCACTCCCCGACAAACCACCGGTAATACGGATTCCCGGAATCCCAACGCATCACCTCGCGCATATCCCTGGCCCAGGCGTCACGGTCGCCGTCGTAGGCATGCAGGCTCGCCCGATAGAACTGCATCAGGCGTTGTTGCTGGGTGTTCATGCGCTCGATGAACCCGGCGTCGGCGTTCAACACGGCTGGCGGCTGGTGCAGGTCGAGCAGGGCGGGCAACACGCGGCTGATCTCTTTCGACCGAACCCAGGGCGCGTATTCGATCCTGGGCTGATCGTCCGTCACCGGTTGCGCATCGCCAGCGAAGCGTTCGAGCCCTCCACGGTCAGTCACCCAGGTGGCGAGCAACGCCGCGGCCGAACCGACGCCGACATCCTGCAAGGTGCCGCGAACACTGTCTTGCTGGAAGCGTGCGTTGATCTTTGCCACATCCAGTTCAATCGGCTCCATCGAACCCACCAGCAGCATCTCGTGGAATTCGCTGGTCCACAGGGTCGCGTACGGGTACACGTCGAGGAAGCTGCGCACCAGTGAGCGCGAGTCGTCGATGTTCTGCGTCGGTAGCGGCAGCCATTGGGCGACCAGGCCTTGTTTGTGCAACCGGCTGGCGGCCAGTTGGTAGAAGTCCCGGGAATACAGGTTGACCACGCCGGCAGCAGAAGGCGGTGGTGGCTCGAGGGTGATCAGGTCGTAGCGCTGCGGATTGCGCAGCAGTTCCTGACGCCCGTCACGCAAGCGCACATCGACCCCCGGATCGGTCGCGGCATTGAAATTGCCCTTGAACAAGGGGGCCGCCTTGACCACCGAAGGCAGCAGTTCGGCGACCACGCGATGTTCCAGACCGGGGTAGCGGGTCAGGGCACCCGCGGTGATACCGGTACCGAACCCGATCACCAGTGCCGAACGCGGCTCACCGTTGTGAATCAACAGGGGCAACAGCGCCTGGATCCGCATGTAGCGCAGGGACGGCATGGCGTCGCCGGTATTGGACACGCCCTGAATGTACAAGCGCTGGAACGCTCTTTCGCCCTTGCCCTGGGTGACCACGGCGACGGTTCCGCCACGGCCTTCTTCGTAGAACGTCAGCGTACCATTGCGCGCCCCCGGCAGCAGGCTGGCCAGCTTGTTGACCGGCGTGAACACGGCAAGTGCCAGCGACACCAGGCCGATGGCAACCACTGCCTGGCGTCGGCCTTTTTTCACGCCATGGCCCTTGCGTACGGCGAGGTAGGCGATACCGGCGGCGATCATCGCCAGCAGTCCAAGGGTTCGCACCAGACCGAGCATCGGGATCAGGACAAAGCCGCAGAGCATCACCCCGATGATCCCGCCAAGGGTATTGAATGCGACGACTTCGCCGACGTTGCGCCCCACCCGTTCGCCGCCGACACTCAAGCGCAGGGCCAAGGGGAACGCCGCACCGAGCAACAGGGTCGGTACAAACACGATGCTCAAGGCGGCCACCGCAAACCGCGTGCTCATGCCCGCCAGCTCACTGCCGCCCAATGACAATACCCAGGATTCGACCAGGGTCTGGGCGAGCACCAGCCAGCGTCCGAGCAACGCCACTTCCAGCAAGGCAATCGCTCCGGCTGCGGCAATCAGCAAACCGAACACCCCCCAGGGATCGCGCAGACGATCGACTCGACGGGCCAGCAGCATGCTGCCCAGGAACAACCCGGTGAGGTAAGTCGCCAGCACCACCGCAAAGGCGTAGGTGCGGGTGCTCATGAATTGCACGATCGATTGTGACCACACCACTTCGTAGCCCAGGGCCACGCCACCGGCAATGGAGTACAGCCACAGGGCCAGGCGGTCGGGGTTTTTTTCAGTGTGATGTTTCACCGGGGCATCGACGGTTGCCACGCGCCGGCGCTGAAACCACAAGGCTCCCGCGGCGGCCAGAAGGTTCAGCATGGCGGCGGCCAGTGCGCTGCCGCGCACGCCGAGGGTGGCGATCAGCACGAACGCGGCGAGCAGGGTGCCGGCAATGGCCCCGGCGGTGTTCGCCGCATACAGTTGCCCGCCGGCCTTGCCCAGGTGTTGCGGGTCAGTGGCCAGGGAGCGAACCAGCACCGGCAAGGTGCCACCCATCAACAGCGCGGGAATGCCCACCAGCGCGAACGGCAGCACCCAGGCCAGCAAACCTACGTGTGCTTCCAGCCAGGCAAAGGGGCTGGCCGCCAGACTCATGGCAAAGGTCGCGGCGACGCCGAGTACCGCCACCAGCACTTCCAGCCCGGCGTAGAGCACAACCGGTTGCTGCATCCGGTCCGCCCAGCGGCCGAACAGCAAGCCGCCCAGGGCCAGCCCGGCAAAGAACGCGCTGATCCCGGTGGTGATGGCATAGACCTCGACGCCCACCACCAGCGACAGCTGCTTGATCCACAGCACCTGGTACACCAGCGCGGCGGCGCCGGAGACAAACAGAAGCAGGGCGGGGATCAACAGCGCCGGGGAGGCGACTTGAGGGGCAGGTATGGCCGACGACTTGCTGGCGACACGTGAGGTCATTGCGGATTGCCTTGTTCCAATTCGAAATAGCCTGTGACCGCACCGGCCCTTCGCGAGTAGGCTCGCACACATTTGCAATGCTGCCCCTGTGGGAGCGAGCCTGCTCGCGAATGAAGTCGATGCGGTCCCGGATCGAAAATAAGTCCGCTCGCCAATGAGGGCGAGCGGCGGTCCAGCGGTCTTACTGTGCAGCTTTCATTTTTTCAGCGATTTTGGCGTCTACCGCAGCACGGATCTGGTCGATGCTGAAGCTCGCCGGTTTCTGGCTAGGCGGGTATTCGATGAAGGTTTGCAGGAACGCCGCCGACTTGCCAACTGCTTGCGCAGTCAGGTAGACGTTCTTGGTTTGCCAATCGTAGTACTGGTCAGAAACAATGTCGGCTCGCTCATACGGGTCCATCCGCAGATTGAAGGTCTTCGGTACGCGCAAGCATACGAATGGTTCGCTCCAGACCTTGAAACCGCCCGGTGCGCGCTGTTCGCAGAACACGGCTTTCCAGTTGCCGAAGCGCATCGAAACCAGCACGCCGTCATCGTTGAAGTAGTAAAACTCCTTGCGCTCACCCTTTGGCGCCTGGCCAGTCAGGTAAGGCAGTTGGTTGTAGCCGTCCAGGTGCACCTTGAAGTTGGTGCCACCGGAAGTCGGCGCCCAGCCCTTGAGCAGCTTGTTTTTCACATCGGTTTCGCCCGCTGCGGCGAGCAGCGTGGGGAACCAGTCCATGCCCGAGAACATCTCGTTGGACACTTCACCGGCCTTGATCTTGCCCGGCCAGCGGACCATAGCCGGCACTCGGTAGGCACCTTCCCAGTTGGAGTTCTTCTCGTTACGGAACGGCGTGGTCGCCGCGTCCGGCCAGGAGAACTGGTTCGGGCCGTTGTCGGTGGTGTAGACGACGATGGTGTTGTCGGTGATTTTCAGGTCATCGAGGGTTTTCAGCAGTTTGCCGACGTCGCCGTCGTGCTCGAGCATGCCATCGGCGTAATCGTTGCCGGGCATGCCGCTCTGGCCCTTCATCGATTCACGCACGTGGGTGAACAAGTGCATGCGGGTGGTGTTCATCCAGACGAAGAACGGCTTGTCCGCCTTGGCCTGTTTCTCGATGAACGCTTGCGCGGCGGCGGTGGTTTCGTCGTCGATGGTTTCCATGCGCTTGGTGTTCAGCGGGCCGGTGTCCTCGATTTTCCCATCGGCAAAGCTGTGGATCACACCGCGCGGCGAGTAGGCCTTGACGAACGCGGGGTCGTCCTTGGGCCAGTACGGACGCTCAGGCTCTTCTTCGGCGTTGAGGTGGTACAGGTTGCCGAAGAATTCGTCGAAACCGTGGTTGGTCGGCAGGTATTCATCCTTGTCGCCCAGGTGGTTCTTGCCGAACTGGCCGGTCGCGTAGCCCTGGGACTTGAGTGCCTGGGCGATGGTGATGTCACGCTTTTGCAAACCGACCGGTGCGCCAGGCACGCCAACTTTCGATAGCCCGGTACGCAGTGGCGTCTGCCCGGTGATGAAGGAAGACCGTCCTGCGGTGCAGCTGTTCTCCGCATAGTAGTCGGTGAACATCATGCCTTCTTTGGCGATGCGGTCGATGTTCGGGGTCTTGTAGCCGACCACGCCCATGGAATAGGCGCTGACGTTGGTCTGGCCGATATCGTCGCCGAAGATCACCAGGATGTTGGGTTTGTCAGCGGCATTCGCCGCCATTGCCATGACCGTTGTCGCCATCAGGGCGAGTTTCGGTATCCACTTACGTATGCGAGTCATCTGACTGGCTCCTTATGCTCACTTGCGTCGCGTACAGCGACAAACGTTTATTGCGGTCCTGCATGACGTCTTTTTATTGCGCTTGCTCGGGAGTGGCGGCATCGAACGGGTAGATCCGACGCCATTCGGAGGCCATGTCGACGACCGTCCAGCCGCGTTTGTTTGCTTCGTCCAGGGCCTTGTCCAGACGACCGATCTGCGACTGCCGGTCGTAAGCCCATTCACGTTTGGCGTCGGTGTGATGCACCAGGTCCATGAAGCGTTTGCCGGGACCGGCGGCGGTCCACTGGAGCATTTGCAGGTCGCCGTCGGAGTTGCCGAAGGCGAGGATTGGCCGACGACCGATCACCGCATCGATGCTGACCGGTTTGCCCGGGCCATCGTCGTTGTGGGCCAGTTTCGGTGTGCGCAGGATCGACGCCTTGCCATCCTTGTAATCAAAGGTGGTCACGAAGGTCGTGCCGATCACCTGTTCGGGCGGAACGCCATAGACCTTCTCGGCGAAGGCGCGCATGAACCCGGTGTCGCCGCCGGAGACGATGTAGGTCTTGAAGTCCTTGCCGCGCAGGTAGTCGAGCATCTCCAGCATCGGCTGGAAGATCATCTCGGTATAGGGCTTGCCGGTTTTCGGATGGCGGGCCTGGCTCAGCCAGGTCTTGGCGTAGTCATCGAAGGCTTCGGTGGTCATCCCGGTGTGGGTGGCACCGAAAATTTTCATCATGCCTTCAAGGCCACTGGCAGCCAGGGCCTTGTGATCGTTTTCCAGCACGGCCTGGAAGGGCTGGGTGGTTTTCCATTCCGGGTGCTGCGATGCGGTGCGCTTGACTTCCTCGAGGGCGAACAGCAACTCGAAGTACATCGGTTGCTCGCTCCACAGGGTGCCGTCGTTGTCGAACACGGCAATGCGGTCCTCGGGCTTGACGAAGTCCTTGCTGTTTTGATCGGTGACCGTCTGCACGAACTCGATGATCTGCTTTTTCGACGGCCCGTCGTTCCAGGAGGGCAGCGGCTCGGCCGCCTGCACCAGCAGCGGCAGGCTCAAGGCCAGGGTCAGCAGGAAACTGAATGCGCGATGATGGCGTTGAGATATCGAATTCGTCATGGCAAGTCCTTGTCGTGAACAGGATTGAGTGGATGCAGTGCGCAAGAGACTGATTCTCTGTTGCGTCCGGCCTGACTATGCAGCGTAGACAAGGATTCCCCGATTTGGCGAAGTGCCTGTTCTTTGTCCGGTTCGCGGCCATAACAGGCCCGCAGGAAGGTTTGCAGGCGCGGGCCGAGGCCGGTCAGTTTCAGGCCGTGGTAGCTGCGTCGGGTCCACAGGTACAGGGCGCTGAGTTGCGCCGGATTGCCTTCGATCTGCGCCGGGATCTGCCGCCACGCGTAGTCGGCGGACTCGAGCCAAGCGTTGTGCCGGGCGTGGCGTCGGGCTTGCCACTTGAGGTGCGCGCGGTGCACGAGCGGGCGACTGAACCAACCGAGTGCCACCACCGCCAAAACCAGTGCCAATACCCCGAACCAGCGTCCGGTAAGGTGCAGGCGATTCTGCTGGCCGAGTTTTTTCAGGTCTTCGGTAATCGAAAACACCGGTTTGTAAGCGCTGCTGGCGGCCGCGTCGAAGGTTACGGCAGGCACTGTGGCCGTGCGGGTTTGCTGGCTGCTGGCATCCCACCATTTCAGTTCAACGGATGGCAGGCGGTAGTGGCCTTCGGTGTCGATTCGATAAGTCACGCTGTCGATGCGCTGCCCGCCATTGAAATTGCCCCGACCGTCATCCAGATTGTGGATTTGCGGAGTTTTCGGGTAGCGGCTCAGGCCCTTGATATCGTCCAGTGCCGGTGTCGGCAGTGACATGGCCAGGGCACCGTCGGCCTGCAAGGTCAGTTCCCGGGTGATGCTGTCGCCGACCTTGAGCGGCGTGGCCGAGTGGGTGGTCTTCTGGGTAAAACGCAGCCCTTGGGCCACCAGCACTGCCTCGCCGGGCTGGAACCCCGGTGGTTGCGCGGCGTTGAAATGCAAAGGCTGGCTTTGGGCGCTGAGTGCGTGGCTGGCCTGGCCCGGTGTGGCGTGTACCGTCAGTGCCGGAATGTCGAAGCCCTGGGCCTGGTTCGGGGTGATCAGGTAGCTGTAGCGCATGCCGCTGAAGGATTGGCCTTCGATGGTCTGATTGATGTGCTCGGCATGGCCGTCCGGTGGCATCACCAAGGCGCCGGGCAGTTTCAGGTCGGGCAGGGTGGGGGCGCTGGTGAACCAGGCGTCGGTGAAGACATCGAGTTGCAACCTGACCAGGCTGCCGACCATGACGGGGGTGGCGGGTTGCAGGGTGGCCTGTACCTTCAACTGCGGGTCGGCAGCGAATGTGTTGAGGCTGACCAGGCCAATGAGCAGGGCGCCGAGTGTTGTGGTGATTGATCTGGCGCCTTCGCGAGCAGGCTCGCTCCTACATTTGATCCTGGCGCACCGCAAATCCTCTGTAGGAGCGAGCCTGCTCGCGATGGCAGCGACTCGGTCTTGAAGGCTGATCATGGTTTAGCCCCCGCCTGATCCTGCAGACTGAATTTCTGCTTGAGGAATTTCGCCGGCGATGTGGTGAGGTTCTGCAACCATTGCTCATCCGAGGCCGCTTGCTGGGTCTCCACCTTTTTGCTTTGGCCTTTACCCGGCGCCTTGTCCATCTTGATTTCGTCGGGTTTGACCTCTGGCGTGTTTTTCTCGGCGCTTTCAGTGTCCTTGTCCAAGGCTATGGCCAACGCCAGGTTGGCCGAAGCTTGCGGGAACTGCGGTTGCAATTTCAACGCCTGGGTATAGGACGCGATGGCCTGATCGAACTTGAACCGACGCACGTAGATGTTGCCCAGGTAGAAATACGCCTGCGGTGTATCGAGCCGCGCGAAGCTGGCCAGTGCCAGGTCGAAATCGGCCGCGTTATAGGCGGCCACGCCTTTCCAGTACGGATCGACGAACAGCGCCGCCGCCTGAGGGTAGTGCTCATGTTCGAAAGCCCAGCGACCTTGCTGGTCGCGGGTGAAAAAGGCATCGGTCAGCGCGTTGGCCTGGGCCGGCGCCGGTTGCAGGCCCAGGCCCACCGCCAGCAGCAGTGCGGCCATCCAGTTCAGGCTCCAGCCCCTGCGTACGCTGAAAAAGGCGATCAGCAACAGCGGCCAGCACAGCCAGTAACCGGCGTCCTTCCAGTGCAGTTCGCGCTGTTCGTCACTGGCTGACTGGAAATGCTGCTCGGCGTGCAATTCGATCCAGTCCAGGTCGTCATCGTTGAGGGTCAGGCTGCCCAGCGGCGCATCCATCGCCGAGGCCAGCTGCTTGAGGGCGTCCTGATCGAAGCTGCCCATTTGCGGGCGACCGTTGCTGTCGATGCGTGGCTGGCCGTCGGCATCGCGGATGATCCCGCCGTCGCTGCTGCCAGCCGCCAGTATCAACACCTGCAGCGCACTGTTTGCCAGTTGCTTGTCCAGACCGTTCAACGCCGAGGTGTCGGCGCCATCGGTGATCAGCAGCAGGGTGCCGGGTGTTTTCTCGGCGGCGAGCAGGCGCTTGGCCTGATCGATGACCGCGCTGACATTTTTCCCCGGTTTGTTGATCAGGTCGGTGCTCAGGGCCTGAATGAACGTATCGAGCAGCGCCGGGTCGTCGGTGGCGGGCAATACCAGATGCGCGCTGCCGGCGTAGGCAATCAGGGCATTGCGTGAACCAGCGCGGCGCTGGATCAGGTCGTGGAGCTTGTGCTTGACCGCTTCCAGGCGACTGGGTGGAACATCGCCGGCGTCCATGGAGGGTGACAGGTCGATGGCGATGATCAGCGGCGCACGGTTTTCCAGAAAGTCCGGCCGGTCCTGCTCCCAGGTCGGCCCGGCGGCGGCGATGGCGCCCAGCACCAGCAGCGCACACACCAGATGCACCGGACGCAGGCGTTGCCGGTCTTGCGGGGTGATCAGCAGATGCGGCAGCAGGTGCGCGGCGATGTTGCTGCGCAAGCGCCGTTGCAGGTCCTGGTTGCGCCGCCACAGCAATGGCAGCAATGCGCCGAACACTGCGAGCAGCAGCCACAGGGGGCGCAGGAAATGGAAGTCGCTGAGGTTGATGTCCATGTCAGGCCTCCTGCCGTTGACGGGTGAGCATCAGCCGTGGAAGCAGCAGGGCGCCCAGGTGATAAAGCGCGAGCAGGGCGATGGACGCGCCCAGCGGCCACCAGAACAGATCGCGTTTGGGCTGGTGGCTGAGGGTTTTCACCTGATGCGGAGTCAGTTTGTCGAGGGTGCTGTAGACCTGATCCAGGGCATTGCGGTCTTCGGCGCGGAAGAAGCGTCCGCCCGTGGCTTGGGCAATGTCCTGCAAGCCTTGCAGGTTGACCTTGGCTTCGCCCTCGGCATTCGGCTCGCCGATGCCGATGGTGTGAATCACCACGCCTTTGGCCGCGGCCATGGCGGCCGCATGATCCGGGGTGATGGCGCTGCTGGTGTCGTTACCGTCGGTGAGCAGGATCAGCACTTTTTCCTGCTCGTGGGCCTGGTCCAGCAGTTTCAGGCTCAGGCCGATGGCGTCGCCGATGGCCGTGTTGGGGCCGGCCATGCCGATGCCGGTGTCGTCCAGCAGCAGAGACAGGCTGGCGTGGTCGAGGGTCAACGGCGCCTGCGGATAGGCACCTGTGCCGAACACGATCAGTCCGATTCGATCGTCTTTACGTTTGTCGATGAACCCGTGCACCACTTCCTTGACCGCGGCCAGGCGATCGATCTTTTGACCGTTGGCGTCGGTGAAATCGGTGGTTTCCATCGACTGGGAAATGTCGATGGCCAACATCAGGTCCCGCACCGGCTGCTGGCGTTCGATGGGTTTTTCCACGAGCACCGGCCTGCTCGCCGCCACCAGCAACAGCGTCCAGACCAGCAGGTTCAGGAGCAATTGCCAGCGGTTGCCGCGGGTGCCAGCCTGGCTCGGTGCCTGGCCGACGGCACGGCTCATCGCCCCGAAAAACGGTACACGCACAGCGCTGCGCGCCTCGCGGTAATCGGGCAAGTAGCGATAGCCGAACCACGGCAGCGGCAGCAGGATCAGCAACCAGGGGTAATCAAGCTGCCACATGATGACGCTCCACCCAGGTTTTGCAGGTGCTGAACAGCTGCTGGCGCTGCTCGTTGGGCATGGCCCGCAATGTGGCGTCGGGGGCGTAGGCCAGCAGCGAGAGTTGTTGGCAGAAGTCGGATGGCAGGGGTTGTTCAATGTGGCGCTGCAAAAACACCTGCCAGTCCTCGTTCCCCAACGCCGCAGGAAGTCCCTGTGGGAGCGAGCCTGCTCGCGAATGCGTCGTATCAGACGCCATCGACGTTGAATGTAGGGCCCTCTTCGCGAGCAGGCTCGCTCCCACAGGTTTCGCGTTAGGCATAGAGATCGCGACCCGCTTGAGCAGTTCGGGAAGCTCGCGCAATGCGCTCAGGTCATTGCTGCGCTGTTGCAGTTCCTCCAGGCGCACCAACGCCTCGCGCCGATAGCGATCGCGCCGCCATTGGCAGTAGCGCCGCGCGCCTATTACTGCCAGCGTAACGATCAATAGCGCCAGCAACGCCCACCAACCCCAGGTTTGCGGTGCATAACTGACCGGCGCCGGCAGTGCCATTTCCTTGAGTTGGTCGATGCTCGGGATAGCGGGGTTCATCGGCGCCCTCCGGCAAACTTGCCGAGTTCGGCGCGCAGTTGTTCGTGGGCTTCTGTCGCCGTGCTGAACATCATCAACGGCACCTGGCTGCGGCGCAGCAGGGTAGCGACGTCCTTGAGGCGTCCGCTGAGGAAATCCCCGAGCGGCTGATGCACTTGCTGCCGATCCACCGCCAGTTCCACCTGCAATTGCCCTTGGGTGATCAGCAAACGACCGTTTTTCGGCAGGTTCAGCGCCAGCGGGTCGTACACCTGCATGGCAATCACATCGTTGTGGGCCGCCAGTTGTCGCATCAGTTGCAAGGTGCGTTCGCCGGCCCCGGCGAAGTCGCTGACGATGCAGATCAGGTGATCGTGACCGGCCACCGCCAGGCAATGCTGCAGGACCTTGTCGAGCTGGTCTTCGCCTTCGGCGTCCGGGTTGGCCGCATTGAGTGCCTGGTTCTGCCGGGCGATGCGGCTGCACAGCGCTTCGATCCGTTTGCGGCTGCGCAGCGGGGCGATGCTGTCGATGCGTTGATCGTTGAAGACCAGTCCACCGACGCGGTCGCCGGCGTTGAACACCATCCACGCCGCCAGGGCGCCGAGTTCTGCGGCGACGGCGGATTTGAAGCTGCGTTGCGAGCCAAAGAACATCGACATGCGCTGGTCTACGAGGATCAGCGCCGGGCGGTCGCGCTCTTCGGTGAATGTCCGTACCACCGGTTTGCCGGTGCGCAGGGACGCGCGCCAGTCGAGATGACGCAAATCGTCTCCCGGCTGATAGCGGCGCAGTTCATCGAAGTTCAGGCCCCGGCCACGCAAACGCGAGGCGTGGTTGCCGGCCAGGATGCTGCCCTGGGGCTGACGCGCCAGAAAACTCAGGTCACGGGCCTTGAACTCCAGGGCCATCAATTGCGCCAGAGAGACATACACCAGCCCGTCCGCGCTGTTCATGGACATCAGGCCGGAATCGCCACTTTATCGAGCAGGCGGTCGAGCACCTGATCGGCGCTCACACCATCGGCCACCGCGTCGTAGCTCAGTTGCAGACGATGGCGCAGCACCGGGTGCACCATGGCGCGCACGTTGTCAGGCGATACGAAATCCTGGCCCTGCAACCAGGCGTCGGCCCGGGCACAACGGTCCAGGCCGATGCCGCCGCGCGGACTGGCGCCGATGCTGATCCAGCGCCCGAGGTCGGCGTCGTAATCGGTCGGGTGGCGAGTGGCGTTGATCAGGTCGATCAGGTAGCGGTCGATGGCCGGGGAGACGTGCACGGCGCTGACTTCACGGCGCGCGGCGAACACCACGTCCTGAGACAAGGAGAAGCCCTGCACGGCGGCAGTTTTGGCGCCGAGGGCCTGTTCTTCTTCGCGCAGCAGGCGCAGCACCTGGCTTTCGTTTTCCGCGCTCGGATAATCGAGTAGCACCTTCATCAGGAAGCGGTCCATCTGCGCTTCCGGCAGCGGATACGTGCCTTCCTGTTCGATCGGGTTCTGGGTGGCGACCACGATGAACAGGTCCGGCAGCGCATGGCTGTTGCCGGCCACGGTGATCTGGCGTTCTTCCATGGCTTCGAGCAACGCTGCCTGGACCTTGGCCGGCGCACGGTTGATTTCGTCGGCGAGGATCAGGTTGCCGAACAGCGGGCCTGGCTGGAAGCGGATTTCGTTCTTGCCCTCGACCTGATGCAGCACCTCGGCACCGGTGATGTCCGACGGCAGCAAGTCCGGGGTGAACTGGATGCGGCTCATCTTCGCGTCCAGGTGTCTGGCCAGTGACTTGACCGTGCGGGTCTTGGCCAGGTCGGGCAGGCTTTCTAGGAGCAAATGCCCGTTGGCCAGCAAGCCGACGAGCATCTGCCGGATTACCTGGTCCTGGCCGAGCACCGCTTCGGCGATGCTCGCTTGCAGGGCGTTGAGGTCGTTGAGTGCGCTCATGGGTTCTCCTAGAAAAACGCCAGGGTCATGTTGACGCTGATTCCATTGCCTTCAGGGCGGTTCTTGGTGTCGAACTCCGGCACCCAGCGCGCGTTGAAGTTGGCCTGGGCGTCGGCGAATTTGCCGGTCCAGCCAACTGTCGGGCCGGCGCCCACGGAACGACCGCGGAAACCGCTGTCGGCACCGGCCCCCGAGTCATCAGTAACTTGCTGGATGTAACCGGCGGCGATACCGGCGTTCCAGCCGTTGCCAAAGCCGTGGGTCCATAACGCATCGAGGGTGTAGATGTTGCCGTTGCGATAATCGGTGGCATCGTTCTCGGTGTAGAACTCCAGGCCGCTCGACAGCGTGAATTCGCCGCCCTTGCCGTCCAGATGAGTGAACGCCACGGTCGGCATGAAGGTGTAATTGTTCTGCCCGGGGTTGGCCAGGCGATCGTCGTTGTAGGCGCCGGTGGGCACGTAGATCGGCAGCGAGAACGATATGTGATTGAGTTCGTCGAAGTGATAGCCGGCGGCAATCGGCGTCACCAGCATGTCGGCGAACTGCGTGCCAGTGTCGGAAGAGCCTAGTGTTCTGCCTCGGGGACCGGTGATGTTGGCCGTGATGTCGGTGTACTGCACCGGAACGCCAACGGCCGATGCATAGTTCCAGCGACCCTTGCCGGTGTCCCAGACATGGGTGAAGTTGGCCATGGTGTAGGAAACCTTCATGTCCAGCCCGGTACTGGTGGCCCCCACCAAAGGCACCTGGGCGTTGCCCTTGAGGTCGCCGTCGTACCAGATGCTGGTCAGGGACATGACCCAGCCGGGTTCCGGCGGCACGATCCCGGCATTGGAGAACACTTGCTGGCCGGTGATCGGCCGTCCGACACCACCTTCAGCCGCCAGTACCAACGGGCTGCCGCTGACCATGCACAGCGCCAACAACAGGGGGCGCACTACGAGAGGCCTGATCATGACTGACTCCACTTATTGTTTTTGATTGACGGGGTTCAACAGCGGCATTTTCCATTCGCCGTTGCTGACTTGCGGTTTTGGCAAATACCAGCGTTCATGGATAGCTGTTTTATGGCCTGGGCGGGTTAGTGCGGCGATTGCTCGGCGAACACATCGAGCGCGTGGTGCGTACGCAAACCGGATGGAATGGAGCACAGAAAAGGAGGGCGTATCAGTCGAGAGCCTTGCGGCGTGCGACAGGTTGGACGGGGTGTTGGGGTGTGCCCGGGTATAAAGGCAAGGCGTATGCAGACTCACCAAAAAAAAGGCGCGCATCTCCATATTTTTCGACATGATTCCCCCGATTCCCTAGTGGCTCATTGGATACTCGGCCTTATTTTTGGCCGTTACTCCGTAATCCCTTTCTGAACGAGCCGTAGGACGCGTCAGATAGAGTTAAGCATCTAAATATGAGTTAGCCAGTCGAATGAGTTAATTCTTTCGTTTTGTGTGCAGGTTCTCGTTGTTTTTTTGTGTACTAAGAAGTTAATACGAAACAAGGGGTTGCCGTCTGAAGGTGATCTGTCGGGGGAGGATGGTGGCTAGGGGGTGTAGGCAATATCCCGCAGGGACAGAGCGTGCTTGCGACTGAGGTTTGCAACCAGTAAACAGGGGCGACTGATCGGCACTATCCCGAGCAGGCTCGCCCCAGCCGGGGATTCAGTTTTTCTTCGCCTGCTCCCACACACGCTCTTCCTGCTCGCGCAGTTCCGGCGTGAACTCGGCACCAAAATCTTCGGCTTCAAACACCTGACGAATCTCGATCTCGGCCTCGGTGCCCGGCATCGGGTTGGGGCAGCGCTTGACCCATTCGATGGCTTCTTCTTTGGACTTCACTTTCCACAACCAGAAACCGGCGATCAGTTCCTTGGTTTCGATGAAGGGGCCGTCGATTACCGTATGTTTGTCACCGGAAAATTTTACCCGTGCGCCCTTGCTGCTCGGGTGCAGGCCTTCGCCCGCGAGCATGATGCCGGCCTTGACCAGTTCCTCGTTGTAGTTGCCCATGGCCGTCAGCAGTTCCTGGCTGGGCATGACGCCGGCTTCGGAATCCTGGCTGGCCTTGATGATGATCATGAATCGCATGGTGTCGTCTCCGTTGCAGTTGAGTGGCTCGATTTATAGTCGAACGACGGTGGAGCAATTCGACAGAGTGTTAACAAAAGTTTTCGCCGATGACGTGTCACGTGCCTTTCGTCATGAACATCGGGTGGCGGCGGGTGAGGGCGTACTCTGTACTTTTGCCGACTTGTTCGGCTAACAGACAAACCCTGTGGGAGCGAGCTTGCTCGCGATGGCGTCAGATCAGTCGCCCGCGATGTTGAATGACATTGCGCTTTCGCGAGCAGGCTCGCTGCCACGGGTCTGTGGGTTGTATCCAGTTTTGTATCTTGTTACATGACAATTCATGTTTGGCCATAGGTCGCAGGACAATTTCATGGTTAACTTCGGCCTCGTCAAAATTCTCCACCACAACGTTCAGAAGGACTCCGTTCATGGCTCAAGTCACCCTTAAAGGCAACCCGGTTCAAGTCAACGGCCAACTGCCACAAGCCGGTTCCAAGGCGCCAGCCTTTTCCCTGGTTGCCGGCAATCTGTCCGACGTCACCCTGAAAGACTTTGCCGGCAAGCGCAAAGTGCTGAACATCTTCCCAAGCGTTGATACCCCGACCTGCGCCACCTCGGTGCGCAAGTTCAACGCCCAGGCCAGCGACGTGGCCAACACTGTCGTACTGTGCATCTCCGCTGACCTTCCATTCGCCCAGGCCCGTTTCTGCGGCGCCGAAGGCCTGGAAAACGTACAGAACCTGTCGACCCTGCGCGGTGCCGAGTTCATCCAGGACTACGGCGTTGCCATCGCCGACGGCCCGCTCAAAGGCCTGACCGCCCGTGCCGTGGTGGTTCTGGACGAGAACGACAACGTGCTGCACAGCGAGCTGGTTGGCGAAATCGCTGACGAACCGAATTACGAAGCAGCCCTTGCCGTATTGAAGTAAGTAAAGCTTTACAATTGTTAACGGCCTGGCTCTGTCCAGGCCGTTTTCATTTGTGTTTCAGTGTCTTGGATAAATCTCCTGCTACGTAAGCCAAAGGTAAATTGCCGGTAAAGGCGCTTTGCTTAAAACCCGCCAGTGCTTATCGTTCAGCCTCATGTAAAAAAGCCCACGCGCCCAATGGTTGATCACTCAATGCAATCCTCCGCTTCCCGTAGTCCCCGTCGCTGGCTGTTCGGCCTGCTTGTCCTGTTGGTCATCGCTGGCTTGTGCTGGAAGTTCTGGCCCGGCAGCGCTGCACCCAAAGAGGCTGCGGGGCAGAAAGCCGTCGCCGGGCAAACCGGCAGGTCAGGCGGAATGCGACCTGGATTCGGTGGCGCGTCCGGACCGGTACCGGTGCGAGTGGCGCCGGCGGTCAAGGGGGATTTCCCGCTTTATTTCAAGGCGCTGGGCACGGTCACGGCGCTGAATACCATCAATGTCCGCAGCCGCGTCGGCGGTGAGCTGGTCAAGATCCATTTCGAAGAAGGGCAGATGGTCAAGGCCGGCGACCTGCTGGCCGAAATCGACCCGCGCCCTTACCAGAACGCCTTGCTTCAGGCCGAAGGCACTTTGCTGCAGAATCAGGCGCAGCTGAAAAACGCCCAGGTCGACGTCGAGCGCTATCGCGGCCTGTACCGCGAAGACAGTATTGCCAAGCAGACCCTGGACACCGCCGAAGCGTTGGTTGGTCAGTTCCAGGGCACGGTCAAGACCAATCAGGCGGCGGTCAACGACGCCAAACTCAATCTCGAATTCACCAGGATCCGCGCACCGATCACCGGTCGCGTCGGCCTGCGTCAACTGGACGTCGGTAACCTGGTAGCCGCCAACGACACCACCGCCTTGGCGATCATCACCCAGACCCAACCGATCAGCGTGGCTTTCACCCTCCCGGAAAACAGCCTCGACACCGTTCTGGCCCGTTATCGCAGCGGCGCCAAGTTGCCGGCTGAAGCCTGGGATCGCGGTGATACCAAATTGCAAGCCACTGGCGTGCTGCAGAGTCTGGACAACCAGATCGACGTGACCACCGGCACCCTGAAATTCAAGGCCCGTTATGAGAACCGCGATCAGTCGCTGTTCCCCAACCAGTTCGTCAATGTGCGCCTGCTGGCCGATACCCTCAAAGATGTAGTACTGGTGCCTTCGGCCGCGATCCAGTTCGGTACCAACGGTACGTTCGCCTATGCCCTGGACGGTGACAAGAAGGTCAAGATCCGTCAGTTGAAAGTCGGCGCCAGTGACGGCGTGAACACTGTGGTCACCGAAGGCCTGTCGGCGGGCGACCGGGTCGTGTTGGAGGGCACCGACCGCCTGAAGGACGGCAGCGACGTGGAGGTGGTCAATGACAGCCAGGACGTGCCGACCACGCCAACCGAACACCTGCAAGGCAAGTCAGCGGTCAACGCGGCTGAGCCTGCGACCACTGACAAGGCGAAAAAGGGCGGCGCATGAATCTCTCGCGGCTGTTCATCCTTCGCCCGGTAGCCACCACGCTGAGCATGCTGGCCATTATCCTGGCCGGCGTCATCGCCTATCGTCTGCTGCCGGTGTCGGCGTTGCCCCAGGTTGATTACCCGACCATTCGCGTCATGACCCTGTACCCCGGCGCCAGCCCGGATGTCATGACCAGCGCGGTGACCGCACCGCTTGAGCGGCAGTTCGGGCAAATGCCCGGCCTGACGCAAATGGCTTCTACCAGTTCGGGCGGGGCGTCGGTGCTGACCCTGCGGTTCAGCCTCGACATCAACATGGACGTGGCCGAACAGCAGGTGCAGGCAGCGATCAACGCCGCGACCAACCTGTTGCCCAAGGACCTGCCGGCACCACCGGTGTACAACAAGGTCAACCCGGCCGACACGCCGGTGCTGACCCTGGCCATCACCTCCAAGACCATGCTGCTGCCCAAGCTCAATGACCTGGTCGATACGCGCATGGCGCAGAAGATTGCGCAGATCAGCGGCGTCGGCATGGTCAGCATTGCCGGCGGCCAGCGCCAGGCCGTGCGGATCAAGGTCAATCCGGAGGCCTTGGCCGCCAATGGTCTGAACCTGTCGGACGTGCGCACCCTGATCGGCGCCTCCAACGTCAACCAGCCCAAGGGCAACTTCGACGGCCCGACCCGGGTCTCGATGCTCGATGCAAACGATCAACTGACGTCGCCCAAGGACTACGCCAACCTGATCCTGGCTTACGCCAATGGCGCACCGCTGCGGCTCAAGGACGTGGCACAAATCGTCGACGGCGCCGAGAACGAGCGCCTCGCTGCGTGGGCCAACGAGAACCAGGCCGTGCTGCTGAACATCCAGCGTCAGCCCGGCGCCAACGTCATCGAGGTGGTGGACCGGATCAAGGCCCTGCTGCCGAGCATCACCGACAACCTGCCGGCCGGCCTCGACGTGGTGGTGCTGACCGACCGCACCCAGACCATCCGCGCCTCGGTCAAGGACGTGCAGCACGAATTGCTGATCGCCATCGCCCTGGTGGTCATGGTCACCTTCCTGTTCCTGCGTCGCGCCAGCGCCACGATCATTCCGTCGGTGGCCGTGCCGCTGTCGCTGATCGGTACGTTCGGCGTGATGTACCTGGCAGGCTTCTCGGTCAACAACCTGACCCTGATGGCCCTGACCATCGCCACCGGTTTCGTGGTGGACGATGCGATCGTCATGCTGGAGAACATTTCCCGATTCATCGAAGAAGGCGACAGCCCTCTGAACGCTGCGCTCAAAGGCGCCAAACAGATCGGTTTCACCCTGATCTCCCTGACGTTGTCGCTGATTGCCGTGCTGATCCCGTTGCTGTTCATGGCGGATGTGGTCGGGCGTTTGTTCCGCGAATTCGCCATCACCCTGGCGGTGGCGATCCTGATTTCCCTGGTGGTGTCCCTGACCCTGACGCCGATGATGTGCGCGCGGTTGCTCAAGCGTGAACCCAAGGAAGCAGAGCAGGGCCGTTTCTACCGTGCCAGCGGCGCGTTCATCGACTGGATGATCGCCGCCTACGGACGCAAGTTGCAGTGGGTGCTCAAGCACCAACCGCTGACCCTGATGGTGGCCATTGGCACTTTGGCGCTGACGGTAATCCTCTACATGGTGGTGCCCAAGGGCTTCTTCCCGGTGCAGGACACCGGCGTCATCCAGGGCATTTCCGAGGCGCCGCAATCGATTTCCTTCACGGCTATGAGCGAGCGCCAGCAGGAACTGGCCAAGGTGATCCTGGCCGACCCGGCGGTCGAGAGCCTGTCTTCCTACATTGGCGTGGATGGCGACAACTCGACGCTCAACAGCGGCCGATTGCTGATCAACCTCAAGTCGCACCACGACCGCGACCTGAGCGCCACGCAAGTGATTGCCCGGCTGCAACCGGAGCTGGACAAGCTGGTGGGCATTCGCCTGTTCATGCAGCCGGTGCAGGACCTGACCATCGAAGACCGGGTCAGTCGCACGCAGTACCAGTTCAGCATGTCGTCACCGGACTCGGCGTTGCTGAGCCTGTGGAGCGGGCGTCTGGTCGAGGCCCTGGCCGACCGGCCGGAATTGACCGACGTCGCCAGCGATTTGCAAGACAAGGGCTTGCAGGTCTACCTGGTGATCGACCGCGATGCGGCGTCGCGGGTTGGGGTGTCGGTGTCGAACATCACCGATGCGTTGTACGACGCCTTTGGTCAGCGGCAGATATCCACGATCTACACCCAGGCCAGTCAGTACCGCGTGGTGCTGCAATCGCAGTCCGGCGAGAAGATCGGCCCGCAGGCGCTGGAGCAGATTCACGTCAAGACCACTGATGGCGGGCAGGTGCGCCTGTCAAGCCTGGCGCACATCGAAGAGCGTCAGGCGCAACTGGCGATCACCCACATCGGCCAGTTCCCGGCGGTGATGATGTCCTTCAACCTGGCGCCCGGCGTGGCCTTGGGGCATGCGGTCGAGATCATCGAGCAGGTGCAGAAGGACATTGGCATGCCGATTGGCGTGCAGACCCAGTTCCAGGGCGCGGCGCAAGCGTTCCAGGCTTCGTTGTCGAGCACCTTGCTGCTGATACTGGCGGCGGTGGTGACCATGTACATCGTGCTGGGCGTGCTCTACGAGAGCTACATCCACCCGATCACCATTCTTTCGACCCTGCCGTCGGCGGCGGTGGGCGCCTTGCTGGCGTTGATCCTGAGCGGCAATGACCTGGGCATGATCGCGATCATCGGCATCATTCTGCTGATCGGCATCGTGAAGAAGAACGCGATCATGATGATCGACTTCGCCCTCGACGCCGAGCGCAACCAGGGCATGGACCCGCAAACGGCGATCTATCAGGCGGCCTTGCTGCGTTTCCGGCCGATCCTGATGACCACCCTGGCCGCGCTGTTCGGTGCCGTGCCATTGATGCTGGCCACCGGTTCCGGCGCGGAACTGCGCCAGCCGCTGGGCTTGGTGATGGTCGGCGGGCTGTTGCTGAGCCAGGTTCTGACGCTGTTCACCACGCCGGTGATCTATCTGTATTTCGACCGTCTCGGTCGGCGCTGGGGCCGCAAGCCTGAGTCCGTGGAAGCGGTAGAGCAACCATGAATCTTTCCGGACCTTTCATCAAGCGCCCGGTCGCGACCATGTTGCTGAGCCTGGCGATCATGCTGCTGGGCGGCGTGAGCTTCGGTTTGCTCCCCGTGTCGCCGCTGCCGCAAATGGACTTTCCGGTGATCGTGGTCCAGGCCAGCCTGCCGGGGGCGAGCCCCGAGGTGATGGCGTCCACCGTGGCCACGCCTCTGGAACGCTCCTTCGGCAGCATTGCCGGGGTCAACACCATGAGCAGCCGCTCCAGCCAGGGTTCGACCCGGGTGATCCTGCAATTCGACCTGGACCGCGACATCAACGGCGCAGCGCGGGAAGTGCAGGCGGCTATCAATGCCTCGCGCACATTGCTACCGAGCGGGATGCGCAGCATGCCGACCTACAAGAAGGTCAACCCGTCCCAGGCGCCGATCATGGTGTTGTCGCTGACCTCGGATGTGCTGGAAAAAGGCCAGCTCTATGACCTGGCCTCGACGATCCTGTCCCAGAGCCTGTCCCAGGTGCAGGGCGTTGGTGAAGTGCAGATCGGCGGCAGTTCGCTGCCGGCGGTACGTATCGAGCTTGAACCGCAGTCGTTGAACCAGTACGGCGTGGCCCTGGACGATGTGCGCAACACCATCGCCAATGCCAACGTGCGCCGGCCCAAGGGGTCGGTGGAAGACGATCAACGGCTGTGGCAGGTCCAGGCCAACGACCAGCTGGAAAAAGCCCGGGACTACGAGTCGCTGATCATCCACTACAACGGCGGCGCGGCCCTGCGCCTGAAGGATGTGGCCAAGGTCAGCGATGGCGTCGAGGACCGCTACAACAGCGGTTTCTTCAACGACGACGCGGCGGTGCTGCTGGTGATCAACCGGCAGGCCGGCGCCAACATCATCGAGACGGTCAACGAGATCAAGGCGCAGTTGCCGGCGTTGCAGGCGGTGCTGCCCGCCAGCGTCAAGCTGAACCTGGCCATGGACCGCTCGCCGGTGATCAAGGCCACGCTGCACGAAGCGGAAATGACCCTGCTGATCGCCGTGGCGCTGGTGATCCTGGTGGTGTTCCTGTTCCTCGGCAACTTCCGCGCCTCGCTGATCCCGACCCTGGCGGTGCCGGTGTCGCTGGTCGGCACCTTTGCCGTGATGTATCTCTATGGCTTTTCGCTGAACAACCTGTCGCTGATGGCGCTGATCCTGGCCACCGGGCTGGTGGTGGACGATGCCATCGTGGTGCTGGAGAACATTTCCCGGCACATCGACGAAGGCGTGCGGCCGATGCAGGCCGCGTACCTGGGTGCCCAGGAAGTCGGTTTTACCTTGTTGTCGATGAACGTATCGCTGGTGGCGGTGTTCCTGTCGATCCTGTTCATGGGCGGGATCATTGAAAGCCTGTTCCGCGAGTTCTCCATCACCCTGGCGGCGGCCATCGTGGTCTCGCTGGTGGTGTCGTTGACCCTGACCCCGATGCTCTGCGCCCGCTGGCTCAAGCCGCACACGCCGGGGCAGGAGAACCGTCTGCAACGCTGGAGCCGACGAACCAACGACTGGATGGTCGGCAAATACGCCACCAGTCTCGACTGGGTGCTGCGCCACAAGCGCCTGACATTGCTCAGTCTGTTTGTGACAATTGGTGTGAACATCGCGCTGTATATCGTTGTTCCTAAAACATTTTTACCGCAGCAGGATACCGGCCAGCTGATCGGTTTCGTGCGCGGCGACGATGGCCTGTCGTTCAGCGTGATGCAGCCGAAGATGGAGATTTTCCGCCGGGCGGTGTTGAAGGATGAGGCGGTAGAAAGCGTCGCCGGGTTCATTGGCGGCAATAACGGCACCAACAACGCCTTCATGCTGGTTCGCCTCAAGCCGATCAAGGAGCGCAGCATTTCGGCGCAGAAAGTCATCGAGCGCCTGCGCAAGGAAATGCCCAAGGTTCCCGGGGCACAACTGATGCTCATGGCGGACCAGGACCTGCAATTCGGTGGCGGTCGCGAGCAGACCACCTCGCAGTACTCGTACATCCTGCAGAGCGGGGATCTGGGGGCATTGCGCGAGTGGTACCCGAAAGTCGTCACCGCGCTCAAGGCCTTGCCGGAACTGACGGCGATCGATGCGCGGGAAGGCCGGGGCGCCCGGCAAGTGACCCTGATCGTCGACCGTGACCAGGCCAAGCGCCTGGGTGTCGACATGGACATGGTCACGGCGGTGCTGAACAACGCCTACAGCCAGCGGCAGATTTCGACCATCTACGACAGCCTCAACCAGTATCAGGTGGTGATGGAGGTCAATCCGAAGTACGCCCAGGACCCGATCACGCTCAAGCAGGTCCAGGTGATCACCGCCGATGGCGCGCGGATCCCGCTGTCGACCATCGCCCATTACGAGAACAGCCTGGAAAACGACCGGGTCAGCCACGAAGGTCAGTTCGCCTCGGAAAGCATTGCCTTCGACATGGCCGAAGGCGTGACCGTGGAGCAGGGCGGTGCCGCCATCGAGCGGGCGATTGCCAAGGTCGGCCTGCCGGAAGACGTGATCGCGAAAATGGCCGGCACCGCCAACGCTTTCGCGGCGACTCAAAAAAGTCAGCCGTGGATGATTCTGGGGGCGCTGGTGGCGGTGTATCTGGTGTTGGGTGTGTTGTATGAAAGCTACATTCACCCGCTGACGATTCTCTCGACCCTGCCGTCGGCCGGGGTCGGCGCATTGCTGTCGATCTATGCGCTGGGTGGCGAGTTCAGTCTGATTTCGTTGCTGGGGCTGTTTCTGCTGATCGGCGTGGTGAAGAAGAACGCGATTCTGATGATCGACCTGGCGTTGCAGCTGGAACGAAACCAGGGCATGGCCCCGCTGGAGTCGATCCGCAGCGCCTGCCTGCAACGTTTGCGACCAATCCTGATGACCACGCTGGCGGCGATCCTCGGTGCCTTGCCGTTGCTGCTCAGCCGCGCCGAAGGGGCGGAAATGCGCCAGCCGCTGGGCCTGACCATCATCGGCGGGCTGATCTTCAGCCAGGTGCTGACGCTTTACACCACCCCGGTGGTTTACCTCTATCTCGACAGACTGCGCCATCGCTTCAATAAATGGCGTGGCGTGCGTACCGATGCTGCCCTGGAAACTCCGCTATGACTGAACGTTCGCTTTTCAACCTGGCTGCGCCGCTGCTCACGGCTCGAGGCTCGCGCCTGTTGAGCCTGTCACTGTGCGTGGCGATGCTCAGTGCCTGCGCCGTCGGCCCGGATTACCAGCGCCCGCAAACCGCGGAACCGGCGCAGTACAAGGCCGCAGAGGGCTGGCGTCAGGCCAATCCGAGCGATGCCCTGGCGCGCGGCGCGTGGTGGGAATTATATGGCGACCGGCAGCTCAACGACCTGATCGAAAAACTCAACAGCGCCAACCAGACCGTCGCCCAGTCCGAAGCGCAGTACCGCCAGGCCCAGGCCTTGGTGCGCAGCGCACGGGGGGCGTTTTTCCCGACGGTGGACCTGAACGTCAGCAAAAACCGTTCAAGCCAGGGCACCGGCAGCAGCAACTCCAGCCTGAGCAGTTCGTCCAGCGGTATTCGCGACACGTACTCGGCCCAGGCGGGCGTCAGTTGGGAGGCGGACGTTTGGGGCAAGCTGCGCCGGGGCCTCGAAGCCGACACCGCGAATGCCCAGGCCAGCTTTGCCGATCTGGCGGCCATGCGCCTGAGCCAACAGTCGGAGCTGGTGCAGAATTACCTGCAATTGCGGGTGATCGATGGCCAGAAACGCCTGCTCCAGGACACGGTCGAGGCTTATCGGCGCTCGTTGAAGATGACCGAAAACCAGTACCGCGCCGGCGTATCGGGCAAGGACGCGGTGGCCCAGGCCCAGACGCAGCTCAAAGGCACCGAAGCCGATATGGTCGACTTGATCTGGCAACGCGCCCAGTTCGAGAACGCCATCGCCGTGCTGATCGGCCTGCCGCCTTCGCAGTTCAGCCTGGCGGAAAGCCAGGACATCCCGCAGTTGCCGCAAGTGCCGCCGGCACTGCCTTCACAGCTGCTGGAGCGTCGCCCGGACATTGCTTCCGCCGAGCGTTCAGTGATGGCCGCCAACGCTAATATCGGCGTGGCCAAGGCCGCCTATTACCCCGACCTGACCCTGAACATGAACGGCGGTTACAGCAGTAGCACCTACGCCAACTGGATCAGTCTGCCGAACCGTTTCTGGTCGGTCGGACCGCAATTGGCCATGACCCTGTTCGACGGCGGCCAGCGCTCGGCGGAAGTCGACCGCAGTGAAGCGGCCTATGACGAAACGGTGGCCAAGTACCGTCAGACCGTGCTGGACGGATTCCGCGAAGTGGAAAACTTCCTGGTGCAGCTCAAGGTGCTTGAGGACGAAGCTGTCGTGCGCCAACAAGCACTGGATGCTGCCCGGGAATCGTTGCGCCTGACCCAGAATCAGTACAAGGCCGGTTTGATCGCGTACATCGATGTGGTGGTGACCCAGGCGGCGGCGCTAAGCAATGAACGCAGCAACCTGGACCTGTTGCAAAGCCGCCTGATCGCCAGCGTGCAGTTGATTGCCGCGTTGGGGGGTGGCTGGGACGGGCAGCTTGAGGTGAGCGATAGCCGATAGCGCAATCCCTGTGGGAGCAAGCTCACCCCCACAGGTTTTGTGCGTTAGAAAGGAGTTAATGTAAAACCTTAAAACAAGCGTTTCATCGGACTGATGGCCCTTTGCTCATTTTGTGAGTGCGTTCTCATTTGGAATCAGTACAATCGCCGCATTTTCCCCCCAGCGAGAATCAATACCAGTAAGGGGGGGCATTCGCGAGAAGTCTCCATGCTCATCGGCAGCTATTCCCCCACCCTGGTCATCATTTCGCTCTGCGTAGCGATTCTCGCTTCATACACCGCACTCGACCTTACCGGACGCATCGCCACCGCCAAAGGCCGCGCCGTGCATTTGTGGACGGCGGGCGGGGCCGTTGCCATGGGCATCGGCATCTGGTCGATGCACTTTATCGGCATGCTCGCGTTCAAGTTGCCGATCGATCTTGGGTATGACGGCGCCATCACCCTGTTGTCGCTGCTGATCGGCGTGCTTTCCAGCGGTTTTGCGCTGTGGCTGGTCAGCCAGCCGCAATTGCCGGCCTGGCAACTGGCCTTTGGCGCGTTGGTCATGGGCGCCGGCATCAGCGCAATGCACTACACCGGCATGGCCGCCATGCGCATGCAACCGGGCATCGACTACGACCCGACGCTGTTCGGCGCCTCGCTGATGATCGCTGTCGGTGCATCGGGCGCGGCATTATGGATCGCTTTCCATCTGCGCCAGCACACGCCTTATGTCCGACTGATCCGTGGTGGCGCCGCCGTGATCATGGGCATCGCCATCGTCGGCATGCACTACACCGGAATGGCCGCCGCACGCTTTGCCGATGGCAGTTTTTGTGGCGCAGCGGTCAATGGATTGAGCGGCAATGGCCTGGACAACCTGGTGCTGATCACCACGTTGGCGGTGCTGAGCATTGCCTTGCTGACCTCGATCCTCGATGCACGCCTGGAGGCTCGCACTGCGAGTCTGGCCCAGTCGTTGACCGAGGCCAACCGTGAACTGACCCAACTGGCCCTGCACGACACCCTCACCGGGTTGCCGAACCGGACGTTGCTTGCCGATCGAATCGACCAGGCCATGTCGCGTGTCCGGGAACAGGGAGGGTGCTTTGCCCTGATGTTCATCGACCTGGACGGCTTCAAACCGGTCAACGATGCCTTCGGCCACCACATGGGTGATCTGCTGTTGCGCGAAGTGGCCGTGCGCCTGCGCGAAGACTTGCGCAGCCAGGACACCCTGGCACGCATCGGCGGCGACGAGTTCGTGTTGCTGGTGCAGTTGAGCGAACAGAATGACGCCTTGAACCTGGCGGCCCGTCAGGTCGGGTTGATCGCGCGTGCGTTCCGGGTTGCCGAACATGATTTGCACATTTCCGCCAGCGTCGGTATCGCGCTCTACCCGGGTAACGGCCAGTCCGCCCACGAATTGTTGATGAACGCCGACGCGGCGATGTACCACGCCAAGGGCGCGGGTAAAAACGGCTACAGCTTTTTCGATGCTTCGATGAACAGCAACGCCCGCAAACAGCTGCAATTGCTGCAGGACCTGCGCAATGCCGTGGAACAGCAGGAATTCAGCCTGCATTACCAGCCCAAGTTCGACGCCGCCAATGGCCGGCCAGTGGGCGCAGAGGCCTTGTTGCGCTGGGAGCACCCGACGCAAGGGATGCTGTTGCCGGACAAATTCATCGACATGGCGGAAAAAACCGGGCTGATCATTCCAATCGGCGAGTGGGTGCTCAACGAAGCGTGCCGCCAGATGCGCGAGTGGTACGTGTTGGGCTACACCGATTGGCGCATCGCGGTGAACCTGTCGGCCATTCAGTTTTGCCATGCCGGGTTGGTCCAGAGCGTCGCCAAGGCATTGGCGACCCACCATCTGCCGGCCAACAGTCTGACCCTGGAAATCACCGAAACCACCGCCATGAGCGATGCCGATGCGAGTATGACGGTGCTGCAGGAACTGTCGGAAATGGGTGTCGACCTGTCCATCGACGATTTTGGTACGGGCTATTCGAGCTTGATGTACCTCAAGCGCTTGCCGGCCAACGAACTGAAAATCGATCGGGGGTTTGTGCGGGACCTGGAGCACGACAGCGACGACGCTGCGATCGTTTCGGCCATCGTCGCCCTCGGCCAGGCGCTGGGGCTGCGCATCGTCGCCGAAGGTGTGGAGACGGGTGTGCAACAGGATTTCCTGACTCAGCTCGGCTGCGATTCGTTGCAGGGTTACCTGCTGGGGCATCCGCTGCCGGCCGCGGGTTTCATGATGGAAATCCATCGCGGGGAGCAATTGGTCGAACCGCTCAAAGCCAGTACCGAGCGTGAAATGTCGGTGACATGACAGCTGACGTGAAGCCATGCAAAAAACGCCAATGGCGGTTATTCTTGCCCCCGACCGCTTAAGCTTCGATTGGGGGAAAAGCTCGCATGGACAAAGTCATCGTCATCACCGGCGGTAGCCGCGGCATTGGTGCGGCCACCGCTCTGTTGGCCGCCGCGCAGGGCTATCGGATCTGCATCAACTATCAGGCGGACGAACGGGCCGCCCTCGGCGTGCTGGAGCAAGTCCGCGCACTCGGTGCGCAAGCCATTGCAGTGCGGGCCGACGTCAGCATCGAAGACGAAGTCATCGCGCTGTTCCATCGGGTGGACAGTGAACTGGGCCGGGTCACCGCGCTGGTGAACAACGCCGGCACCGTCGGACAAAAGTCCCGAGTCGACGAGATGTCCGAGTTCCGCATTCTCAAGATCATGAAAACCAACGTCCTGGCGCCGATCCTCTGTGCCAAGCACGCGATCCTGCGCATGTCGCCCAGGCACGGCGGGCAGGGTGGCAGCATCGTCAACGTATCGTCGGTCGCCTCGCGATTGGGGGCACCCAACGAGTACGTGGATTATGCAGCGTCCAAAGGCGCGCTGGACACCTTCACCATCGGCCTGTCCAAGGAAGTGGCGGGCGAGGGGATTCGGGTCAACGCCGTGCGTCCGGGCTACATCTACACCGATTTCCATGCCTTGAGCGGCGATCCGGATCGGGTCAGCAAGCTGGAGTCGGCGATTCCTATGGCCCGGGGCGGACGTCCGGATGAAGTGGCGGAGGCGATTGTCTGGTTGCTGTCGGACAAGGCTTCTTATGCGACGGGGACTTTTGTTGATCTGGGGGGTGGGCGTTAACGCTTCAGTTTTGTGTTGTTGAATATGGCCTCATCGCGAGCAGGCTCGCTCCCACAGTGGATCTCCAGTGTTCACAGATATTGTGTGCACCGATAAACCCTTGTGGGAGCGAGCCTGCTCGCGAAGGCGATAGAGCAGGCAACATCCAACCATCAGAACGACCGCACAATCCGCCCCAACGTCTCCATCGCCTTCTCCGATTCCTCGGTCCACGGACTGCCATAATTCAACCGAATACAGTTCCTGAAACGCTGGGTCGGCGAAAAGATCGGCCCCGGTGCGATGCTGATGCCTTGAGCCAATGCCATCTGGAACAACTTCAACGAATCCATCTGCTCCGGCAATTCCAGCCACAGAAAGTACCCGCCGGCGGGTTGGCTCACCCGCGTCTGTGCCGGGAAATAGCGAGCGATGGCGGCGAGCATGGCGCTTTGCTGGTCTTCCAGGGCGTGGCGCAATTTGCGCAGGTGCCGGTCGTAGCCACCGTGTTGCAGGTAATCGGCGATGGCGGCCTGGGCCGGCATCGAAGCGCACAGCGAGGTCATGAGTTTCAGTCGTTCGACTTTCTGCGCGTAACGCCCGGCGGCGACCCAGCCGATGCGGTAGCCGGGGGCCAGGCTCTTGGCGAACGAGCCGCAATGCATCACCAGGCCTTCGGTATCGAAGGCCTTGGCCGGTTTCGGTGCTTGCTGGCCGTAATACAGTTCGGCGTAGACATCGTCTTCGATCAGGGGCACCTGGTGGCGCCGCAACAATTCAACAAGCTGCTGTTTCTTTACCTCGGGCACGGTCGCGCCCATGGGGTTCTGGAAGCTGGTCATGCACCAGCAGGCCTTGATCGGATGGCGCTCCAGGGTTTGTTCGAGCACACCGAGGTCGATGCCATCGCGCGGGTGCACGGGAATTTCCACGGCCTTGAGTTTCAGTCGTTCGAGCACTTGCAGGCAGGCGTAGAACGCCGGTGCTTCGATGGCCACCAGATCGCCGGGCTCCGTCACCGCTTGCAGGCACAGGTTCAGTGCTTCGAGGGCGCCGTTGGTGATCAGCAGTTCTTCCATGGGCAGCATCAGCCCGCCGACCATGTAGCGCAGGGCGATTTGCCGACGCAGTTGCGGGTTACCCGGCGACATGTCGGTGACCACCATGCGCGGGTCCATCTCGCGGCTGGCGCTGGCCAGGGAGCGGGACAAGCGTTGCAGGGGAAACAGCGTCGGGCTGGGGAACGCCGAGCCGAAGGGCACGGTGTTCGGGTCCTTGATCGAGTCGAGCACCGAAAACACCAGTTCGCTGACGTCGACTTCCGTGGACTCGTTGACCTCATTGCTGATCACCGGCTCGGAAAACGGCCGGGGTGCATGGGCGTTGACGAAGTAGCCGGAGCGCGGACGGGCGCGGATCAGGCCACGACGTTCCAGCAGGTAATAGGCCTGGAACACCGTGGACGGGCTGACGCCGTAGGTCTGGCTGGCGTAGCGCACCGACGGCACCCGCTGGCCGGGACCCAGGACGCCGGAGCGGATCAGTTCTGCGATGTCGTCGGCGAATTTTTCGTAGCGTTTCATCAGAGGCCCGATTGAGGTCATTCAGAAAGTCGAGGTGACTTCATCGCGAGCAGGCTCGCTCCCACAGGTACTGCGCCGTTTTGTGTGGGAGCGAGCCTGCTCGCGAATGGCAGCACCGCAGTGTAAAGGCTCAGCGATTCATCGGCGCAACAAACCGGCTCTTCGCCACGCTGTAGACACCAGGCTCATCGCTGTCGACCACCTTGAAGCCGATGCTCTGCGAACTGCTGGCAGGGCGCTCCGTGAGCATTGCCACCGACACCGGCACATCGACAATCTCGCCCGGCGCCAGGCTGAATTCGGTCTTGCCCTGCAACTGGAAATCACCGGCATTGACCAGGCTCAATTGATAGTCCTGACGCTGTTGGGTCTTGTTGATCACCTTCAGACTGTAGATGTTTTCGATCTGCCCCTGGCTGTTCTCGCGGAACAGGCCCCGGTCCTTGCTGACGTCGAGGGACACCATCGGCCGTTCCACCAGCGCCATCACCAGGGCGGCAATCATCACCAGCAGCACGGCGGTGTAGCTGATCAGGCGCGGACGCAGCAGGTGAGTCTTGCCACCCTGCAACTGATGCTCGGACGTGTAACTGATCAACCCCGGGGCGTAGCCCATTTTGTCCATGATCGAATCACAGGCGTCGATACATGCGGCGCAACCGATGCATTCCATCTGCAAGCCATCGCGAATGTCGATGCCGGTCGGGCAGACCTGTACGCACAGCTGGCAATCGATGCAATCGCCCAAACCGACTTCGGCGGGTTTGACCTCGCGCTTGCGCGGGCCACGGTTTTCGCCTCGGGCCACGTCGTAGGAAATGGTCAGGGTGTCCTTGTCGAACATCACGCTCTGGAACCGCGCATAGGGGCACATGTGCATACACACCGCTTCACGCAGCCAACCGGCATTGATGTACGTGGCGCCGGTAAAAAACAGCACCCAGAACAGGCTGACGCCACTCATCTGGAAGGTCAGCAGCTCTTCGGCCAACGGCCGGATCGGCGTGAAGTAGCCGACGAACGTCAGGCCGGTCAGCAGGCTGATGGCCAGCCACAAGGTGTGCTTGGCCGAGCGCCGCATCAGCTTGTTCAGGCCCCAGGGCGCGGCGTGCAACTTGATCCGCTGGTTGCGTTCGCCTTCGGTGATCTTCTCGCACCACATGAAGATCCAGGTCCACGAACTTTGCGGGCAGGTGTAGCCGCACCAGACCCGTCCCGCGAATACGGTGATGGCAAACAGGCCGAACGCGGCGATGATCAACAACGCCGAAAGCAGAATGAAATCCTGCGGCCAGAAGGTCGCGCCGAAGATATGGAACTTGCTTTCGGAAAGGTCCCAGAGCACCGCCTGGCGGCCGCCCCAGTTCAGCCACACAGTGCCGAAAAACAGCAAAAACAGAAAACCGGCGCCGCTGATGCGCAGGTTGCGGAACAGCCCGGTGAAGCTGCGGGTGTGGATCAGGTTGTCGCTGGATTTGGCCTTTATCTTTGGACGCGAAGGCTCGAAGGTTTCTACGGTTCGGACGGGGATTCTTTCGCTCATGGTCTTTCGCTCATCAGCCTCCATCAGGCATGAGCACTATGAGCGGCGATCTGTTTGCATAACAGACTCAGGTATTGCATTAAAAAGCGGATCAGATGGTCGTGTCCGCACCACCTGCGACAACTTGAAGCACCCGTCGTTGTCGGGCCCAAGGGCCTTTCCAAAACAGTGACGGCAGGTGCGGATCAATCCCGGTCAAATTACCGAACCACTGTCGGTGGCTTTCAGGTGCCGGCGTCCATCCACCGCGCCTGCGACGGTCAAGGCGTCTGCCTCGGCTTCCGTGATGTAGATGCGCTGACCTTCGATGTCCACCGCCGACATGGCCTTGGCACCGTCGGTGATGATGGTCACGTCGGGACACAGACGAATGAGTTCGCCATTTTCAGTGGTGAAAAAGCAGGTCTGGTTCTCGATGCGCACAGTCATGGCGGGGTCCTTTTTTAAATGGAATCTAAAGTTTCAGGCCGCAACCACCGGTCATCGTTCTGTGCAACCGATTAAAGGTCGCTGCGGTCCACCCTCCATGGCCTCTCACAAGGACAACCCCATGAATACCTGGTGGCACGAAGTCTGGCTGACCCTGCAAGCCGAGTTCACCGACATCGCCGATGCCTCGCAACTGACACGAGTGACCGTGCGCCTGTTGATGGCCGCGGTGCTGGGCGGGATTCTCGGGTTCGAGCGTGAACACCAGGGCAAGGCTGCCGGCGTGCGTACCCATATGCTGGTGGCGATGGGGGCGGCGCTGTTCGTGTTGGTGCCGCAGATGTCCGGTTCGCAGGCCGATGCCATGAGCCGGGTGGTGCAGGGCGTGATTGCCGGGATCGGCTTCCTGGGGGCCGGCACCATCCTGAAAAACCACGATGGCGATGAGGGCCACGTCAAAGGCCTGACCACCGCCGCCGGCCTGTGGATGACCGCCGCCATCGGCGTCGCGGCCGGACTGGGCCGGGAGGCGACGGCGGTGCTCAGTACGTTGTTGGCGCTGGGGGTGTTCAGTGTGATGCCGGGGATTGTGAAACTGATCGACAGGGATCACCCATGAGCTGTTCTCCTGCCAGCACGGGGGAACGATCAACTGTCGTCATTCAGGGTTCACAATCACCGGTGGCATCGTCGGTGGCGGTTCTTCCCTTGGCGGCGGGTTCTTGTCGGGCGGATCCTGTTCGGGTATCGGCTGCGGTTCGCTCGGCGGTATCACCGGGTTGTCGATGTTGGGATCGGGGGTGTCCGCCGGGAATGGATTGTTCATTGTCAAGCCTCAGTGGCACATGGCGTGAGTCGTGCTTAAGTAGATGGACTGGTCGGTTGACCGCGGCACGAAGGACTTGATTCCGGAAATTGTCGATGAAACTTTCCCGGCGGCTGTCGCTCGGAACCTAAGTGAGTGCATTCCGGGGCGGATCGCCCGGCGGGGTGGCGACCAGACACAAGCGCGTCCATGGGGCGTAAGGAGAGAGGCTCGATGACGGCTGAAAAACCGACTGAGTTGAGCTACAACCCGCACATGCCGCTGTCGCAGGCGCTGTTGCTGCCACGTATCGTCATTGAAAACATCATGCCGACCCTTGAGGGCGGACAATTCGCGGTCAAGGCCGTGGTGGGGCAGGACGTAGTGGTGACGGCCAAGGTCTTCGCCGACGGGCATGACAAGCTGGCGGTTCGCGTGCGCTGGCGGGCCGAAGACGAGGGCGCCTGGCAAAGCGCAGCCATGCACGACCTGGGTAACAACGGTTGGCAAGGGCAGTTCCGGGTCGCCAGCCAGGGCCGTTATCTGTTCTGTATCGAAGCCTGGATCGATCAGTTCGCCAGTTTTTGCTACGAGCTGGAAAAAAAACATGCGGCTGCCGTTCCAGTCAGCCTGGAATTGCAGGAAGGGCGGATTCATGTGCAACAAGCCGCCGAACGCAGCGAAGGGCATCTCAGCGAGCAACTGGCGGCGTTGCACCATGAACTGTCAGGGCTGCTTGAAACCGAGCAGATTGCACTGTTTTTGCACCCGCGTAGCGCCGACCTCATGGCCCGCGTCGATCATCGCGCCTACTTGAGCCTGAGCCCGGAGTACCCGGTGGATGTGGAGCGCGAACTGGCGCAGTTCGCCAGTTGGTATGAATTGTTCCCGCGTTCGATCACCGACAGCCCGGCGCGCCATGGCACCTTCAATGACGTGCATTCGCGGCTGGCGATGATCCAGGACATGGGCTTCGACGTGCTGTATTTTCCGCCGATCCACCCGATCGGGCGCAGCTACCGCAAGGGCCCGAACAATTCGCTGACGGCGGGCCCCGATGATCCGGGCAGCCCCTATGCGATTGGCAGCGAGGAGGGTGGTCACGAGGCGATTCACTCGCAGTTGGGCACCCGCGAAGACTTTCGCCGACTGGTGGCGGCCGCCGCGGCCCATGGCCTGGAAATCGCCCTGGATTTTGCCATCCAGTGCTCCCAGGACCATCCGTGGCTCAAGCAGCACCCGGGCTGGTTCAACTGGCGGCCGGACGGCACGATCAAGTATGCGGAGAACCCGCCGAAGAAGTACCAGGACATCGTCAACGTCGACTTCTATGCCCCGGAGGCAATTCCGAGCCTGTGGGTGGAACTGCGCGACATCGTGGTCGGCTGGGTCGAGGAGGGCGTGAAGATCTTCCGCGTCGATAACCCGCACACCAAGCCGTTGCCGTTCTGGCAGTGGCTGATCGCCGATGTACGGGCGCTGTACCCCGAGGTGATCTTCCTTGCCGAAGCCTTCACCACCCCGGCAATGATGGCGCGCCTGGGCAAGGTCGGTTATTCCCAGAGCTACACCTATTTCACCTGGCGCAACACCAAGGCCGAACTGGCGACCTACTTCACTGAACTCAACGAGTCGCCCTGGCGCGAATGCTACCGGCCGAACTTTTTCGTCAATACACCGGACATCAACCCGGCGTTCCTCCACGAATCCGGGCGCCCCGGGTTTCTCATCCGCGCCGTGCTGGCGACCATGGGCTCTGGCCTGTGGGGCATGTACTCGGGTTTCGAGTTGTGCGAGTCGGCACCGGTGCCGGGCAAGGAGGAGTACCTTGACTCCGAGAAGTACGAGATCCGCCCCAGGGACTTCAACGCGCCGGGCAACATCATTGCCGAGATCGCCCAACTCAACCGTATCCGTCGGCAGAACCCGGCGCTGCACACGCATCTGGGCCTGAAGGTCTACAACGCCTGGAACGACAACATCCTGTACTTCGGCAAACGCAGCGCCGATGGAGGCAATTTCATCCTGGTGGCGGTCAGCCTCGATCCGCACAACGTGCAGGAGGCGAACTTCGAGTTGCCGCTGTGGGAAATGGGCTTGCCGGACTACGCCAGCACCCACGGCGAGGACCTGATGAATGGCCATCGCTGGACCTGGCATGGCAAACAGCAATTCATGCGGATCGACCCGGCGTATCAGCCGTTCGGGATTTGGAGGATAACTGTTTAAACGCAAAACCTGTGGGAGCGAGCTTGCTCGCGATAGCAATTTTGTGGGCAACTTTTTTGTTGAATGTTCAATTGTCATCGTGAGCAAGCTCGCTCCCACAGGCAAGTCATCGCGTTCGAGGCAGGCGAACGGTCCAGCGGCTTTATCGAATTCACCAGGAGTTTCACATGGCGAAGAAACCCAAGGCAGCCACGTTCATCAAGGACCCGCTCTGGTACAAGGACGCGGTGATCTATCAAGTCCACGTCAAATCGTATTTCGACTCCAATAACGACGGGATTGGCGACTTTCCCGGCCTCATCGCCAAGCTCGACTACATCGCCGACCTGGGCGTCAACACCATCTGGCTGTTGCCGTTCTATCCCTCGCCACGGCGCGACGACGGTTATGACATCGCCGAGTACCGCGGCGTACATACCGACTACGGCACCCTGGCCGATGCCAGACGTTTCATTGCCGAGGCGCACAAGCGCGGCCTGCGGGTGATCACCGAACTGGTCATCAACCACACCTCCGACCAGCACGCCTGGTTCCAACGGGCGCGCAAGGCCAAACCCGGATCGGCGGCGCGGGACTTCTATGTGTGGTCCGATGACGATCATAAATACGACGGCACCCGCATCATTTTCCTCGACACCGAGAAGTCCAACTGGACCTGGGATCCGGTGGCTGGCCAGTACTTCTGGCACCGTTTCTACTCCCACCAGCCGGACCTGAACTTCGATAACCCGCAAGTCATGAAAGCGGTGCTGTCGGTGATGCGTTACTGGCTCGACATGGGCATCGACGGATTGCGCCTGGACGCCATTCCCTACCTGATCGAGCGTGACGGCACCAACAACGAGAACCTGCCGGAAACCCACGACGTCCTGAAACAGATCCGTGCCGAAATCGACGCCAACTACCCCGACCGCATGCTGCTGGCCGAGGCCAATCAATGGCCGGAGGACACACAGCTGTACTTCGGCGATACCGACAGGAAAGGCCTGAACGGCGACGAATGCCACATGGCCTTTCACTTCCCGTTGATGCCGCGCATGTACATGGCGCTGGCCCAGGAAGATCGCTTCCCGATTACCGACATTCTGCGCCAGACCCCGGACATTCCCGCCAACTGCCAGTGGGCAATCTTCCTGCGCAACCACGATGAGCTGACCCTGGAGATGGTCACCGACAAGGAACGCGACTACCTGTGGAATTACTACGCCGCCGACCGTCGCGCGCGGATCAACCTGGGGATTCGCCGTCGCCTGGCGCCACTGATGGAGCGCGACCGCCGCCGGGTCGAGCTGCTCAACAGCCTGCTGTTGTCCATGCCCGGCACGCCGACCCTGTATTACGGCGACGAAATCGGCATGGGCGACAACATCTACCTCGGCGACCGCGACGGTGTGCGTACGCCGATGCAATGGTCCATCGACCGCAACGGCGGTTTCTCCCGGGCCGACCCGGCGAGCCTGGTGCTGCCGCCGATCATGGACCCGCAGTATGGCTACCTGTCGGTCAACGTCGAAACCCAGGCCGGCGATCCGCATTCACTGCTCAACTGGACCCGGCGTCTGCTCGCCGTGCGCAAGCAATCCAAGGCCTTCGGACGCGGTACGTTGAAGATGCTGTCGCCGAGCAACCGGCGGATTCTGGCCTACACCCGTGAATACACCGGAGTGGACGGCAAGCACGAAGTCATTCTGTGCGTGGCCAACGTGTCGCGCAGTGCCCAGGCCGCCGAGCTGGATCTGTCGGCCTACGTCGGCATGGTGCCGGTGGAAATGCTCGGGGGTAACGCGTTCCCACCCATCGGCCAGTTGAATTTCCTCCTGACACTGGCGCCTTACGGCTTCTACTGGTTCGGCCTTGCCGCGGAAAACCAGATGCCGAGCTGGCACGTGGAGCCCGCACAAGGCCTGCCGGACTTCACCACGCTGGTGCTGAAAAAGCGCATGGAGGAACTGCTGGAGGCGCCGTCGCGCACCACGCTGGAACAAAGCATTCTGCCCAGCTGGCTGCAAAACCGTCGCTGGTTCGCTGGCAAGGACGCCGCCATCGAACAGGTCGATATGGCCTATGGCGTGCGCTTCGGTGATCCGCAGCATCCGGTGCTGTTCAGCGAGATCAATGTCACCAGCGCTGGCCAGAGCAACCGTTACCAGTTGCCGTTTGGCTTCATCTCGGAAGATCAGGTCGGTACTCCGTTGCCGCAGCAGTTGGCATTGTCACGGGTACGGCGCGGACGCCAGGTCGGCCTGATCACCGATGCCTTCAGCCTGGACACCTTTGTGCACGCCGTATTGCAGGGCATTCAGGCCGGTACCGTGTTGGCCTCCAGCGATGGCGACATCCGCTTCGAGTCCACCGCGGAGCTGGAAAAACTCGGCCTCAATGCCGAGTCGCCGGTACGTTATCTGTCCGCCGAACAGTCCAACAGCTCGGTAGTGATCGGCAACAGCCTGGTGCTGAAGCTGATCCGCAAGGTCGCCTCCGGTGTGCACCCTGAGCTTGAAATGAGTGCGTACCTGACCGAAGCCGGGTTCAGCAATATTTCGCCGTTGCTGGGGGCCGTGGTGCGCCGGGACGGGGCGGGCGAAGACAATTTGCTGATGATCGCCCAAGGCTATCTGAACAACCAGGGTGACGCCTGGGAATGGACGCAGAATAACCTCGAGCGGGCGCTACGCGATGAACTGGCCGACGCCGTGTCCGAGCAGGAGCAACATTACAACGCGCTCGGCGAACTGAAAGATTTCGCCGCTATGCTCGGTCAGCGCCTGGGGGAAATGCATCAGGTGCTGGCGGCGCCCAGTGCCAACCCGGACTTCTTGCCCCAGATCACCACGCAGAAAGAGGCGCTGGCCTCGGCCAGGGATGTTACGGCGCAAATCGAGCACGCGCTGAACTTGCTCAAGCAGCATAAGAATCAACTGAATTCGGCGGACCAGACCCTGGTCGGCCGTTTACTGGACAACAGGAAAGCCATCCTCGGCCATGTTCAAGCGTTGGGCAAAAAGACCGCGGGCGGCTTGCGCATTCGTGTACACGGCGACCTGCATCTGGGGCAGGTGCTGGTGATCAAGGGCGATGCCTACCTGATCGACTTCGAAGGCGAGCCGGCCCGGCCATTGCATGAACGACGGGGCAAACACAGCCCGTACAAGGATGTCAGCGGTGTGCTGCGTTCCTTCGACTATGCGGCGGCGATGGCGATCAATGTGCAGAGCGTCGACAACACCGCAGCGGCCGATGCTGCGCGCTTGCGGGTCACCGATCGCTACTTGAGCGAGGCGCGGCAAGCATTTGTCGACGCTTATCGGCTGGCGGCAGCCAGTCTTGCCCATGCATGGCAAGATCCCGAAGGCGAGGAGGCCGCGCTGGCGTTGTTCGGGCTGGAGAAGGCGGCGTATGAAGTGGCTTATGAGGCGGAAAATCGCCCCGCCTGGTTGCCCGTGCCGTTGCACGGTTTATATGGATTATTGAGTGGGCTTAAACCCTTTTCCGATCTTGGTGGAGAGTAGTCATGAGTGTCTCGAACAAGGAACAGGGTCATCACAAAGAAACGCTGCTGCCCAGCGCACGGGATATCGATGCATTGGTGCGTGCCGAGCATATCGATCCTTTCGCCATACTCGGCCCCCACGCCGATGGTGCCGGCGGGCAATTCATTCGCGCGTACCTGCCGGGCGCCCTGAGTGTCCAGGTGTTGGCCAGGGACTCCGGCGAGGAGCTGGGTCAACTTGAAACCACGCAGACGCCGGGGTTGTTCGTCGGGCATTTCCAGCATGCGCAGGCGTATCTGCTGCGTACCCATTGGGCCGGCGGCGAGCAGACCGCAGAAGATCCTTACAGCTTCGGCCCGTTGTTGGGCGAAATGGATTTGTACCTGTTTGCCGAAGGCAATCACCGCGACCTCAGCGCGTGCCTGGGCGCGCAACTCAAGACCGTGGACGGCGTCGACGGCGTGCGTTTCGCCGTGTGGGCGCCGAATGCCCGGCGGATCTCGGTGGTCGGCGATTTCAACGTATGGGACGGGCGCCGGCATCCGATGCGCCTACGTCATCCCACCGGCGTCTGGGAGTTGTTCATCCCGCGCCTGCAAGCCGGGGACACCTACAAATACGAAATCCTCGGCGCCCACGGCATCCTGCCGTTGAAGGCCGATCCCGTGGCGCTGGCCACCAGTCTGCCACCGGACACCGCCTCTAAAGTCGCCTCGCCGTTGAACATCGACTGGCAGGACCAGGACTGGATGATGTCCCGGGGCGACCGTCAGCGGGTGACGGCGCCGTTGTCGATCTACGAATTGCACGCCGGCTCGTGGCAATGCGAGCTGGACGACCTGGGCGAAGTGGCGCGCCAGTACACCTGGCCCGAATTGACCGAGCGGCTGATTCCCTATGTCAAAGACCTGGGCTTCACCCACATCGAACTGATGCCGATCATGGAACACCCCTTCGGCGGTTCGTGGGGTTATCAGTTGCTGTCGCAATTCGCGCCGAGTGCGCGCTATGGCACGCCGGACCAGTTCGCCGCGTTCATCAACGCCTGCCACCAGGCCGAACTCGGGGTGATTCTCGATTGGGTACCGGCGCATTTTCCCACCGATATCCACGGCCTGGCCCAGTTCGACGGCACGGCGCTGTACGAGTACGGCAACCCGCAGGAAGGGTTCCACCAGGACTGGGACACACTCATCTACAACCTGGGCCGCACCGAAGTGCACGGCTACATGCTGGCGTCGGCGCTGCACTGGCTCAAGCATTTTCATGTCGACGGCCTGCGGGTCGATGCGGTGGCCTCGATGCTGTACCGCGACTACTCGCGCAAGGCCGGCGAGTGGGTGCCGAACCGCCATGGCGGGCGAGAGAACCTTGAAGCCATCGACTTCCTGCGCCACCTCAATGACGTAGTGGCCCTCGAGGCGCCCGGGGCGCTGGTGATCGCCGAGGAATCCACCGCATGGCCGGGTGTCAGCCAGGCCACGCAACAGGGCGGCCTGGGCTTTGCCTACAAATGGAACATGGGCTGGATGCACGATTCGCTGCATTACATCCAGCAAGACCCGGTGTACCGCGCCCATCACCACAACGAGCTGAGTTTCGGCCTGGTGTATGCGTGGTCAGAGCGCTTCATCCTGCCGATCTCCCACGATGAAGTGGTGCACGGCAAACACTCATTGATCGACAAGATGCCCGGTGATCGCTGGCAGAAATTCGCCAACCTGCGGGCCTACCTGAGTTTCATGTGGGCGCATCCGGGCAAGAAGCTGTTGTTCATGGGCTGCGAGTTCGGCCAGTGGCGCGAATGGAACCATGACCAGCAACTGGACTGGTACCTGTTGCAATACCCCGAGCACAAAGGTGTGCAGAAACTGGTGGCCGACCTCAACCGCTTGTACCGCGAAGCGCCGGCGCTGCATGAGCAGGACGATGTGCCACAGGGATTCCAATGGCTGATCGGCGATGACGCGATCAACAGCGTTTATGCGTGGATGCGCTGGAGCAAGGATGGCGAACCGGTGCTGGTGGTGGCCAACTTTACGCCGGTGCCACGGGAAGCTTATCGCGTCGGGGTGCCGTTTGCCGGGCAGTGGAACGAGGTGTTCAACAGCGATTCGTCCATCTATGCCGGTTCCAACTACGGCAACAGTGGCGGGGCGGTTGCCGAGGAAGCGCCGAGCCATGGCCAGGCGTTGTCGCTGGTGCTGAATTTGCCGCCGTTGGCGGTGTTGATGTTAAGGCCGCAGGGCTGATCCGAAGTCGGCAGTGCTGCTGCTATTCGCGAGCAGGCTCGCTCCCATACGGGTTTTGAGTACGACATCAATCCAGTGTGGGAGCGAGCCTGCTCGCGAAGGGGCCGGTGCAGTCGACGCCGACACCTGGCAATGAATGGCCGTGATTCAGAGATGCACTTCCACCGCCAGCGGCAAATGGTCAGACAGGTGCGTCCAGGGCTTGTTTCCCAGTATTTTCGGCTCATGGCTGCTGGCGTTGCGCAGGTAGACGCGGTCCAGGCGCAGCAAGGGAAACCGTGCGGGGTAGGTTTTGGCCGGACGCCCAAGGTGGCGTTCGAAGGCTTCGTGCAAGTAGTGGCGGCGGGCAAGGGCGGCATTGCCCTGCATCTGCCAGTCGTTGAAGTCGCCGGCAATGATAACCGGCGCATCATCCGGCAAGGATTCGAGGAGCTGACAGAGCAACTGCAACTGCAACTGACGATGGCTTTCCAGCAGGCTGAGGTGAACGCAGATGGCATGCACTTCGCTATGCCCCGGCACATCCAGCACGCAGTGCAGCAGGCCACGGCGTTCCGGGCCGGTAATGGAAACATCGAGGTTTCGATACTCGCGGATCGGGTATTTCGACAGCAGGGCATTGCCATGGTGACCGTCGGGATAGACGGCATTGCGCCCATAGGCGAAGTCGCTCCACATGCTGTCGGCGAGGAATTCATACTGCGAGGTTTGTGGCCAATCGTTGTAGCGGGAGGAGTGGCGCTCGTGCTCGCCGACGACTTCTTGCAGAAACACCAGGTCTGCCGACGTACTGCGCACCGCTTCACGCAACTCGGGGAGGACGAAACGCCGGTTGAGTGCGGTAAACCCCTTATGGGTGTTGACCGTCAGCACCCGAAGCCGATGAATCGCCGGGGGCGTGTTCAAGGGTGTCGATTCGGCTGCCTGCCGTTTTGAATGACTGGCCACTTACACTCCTCTGACTCAGGGCTGCTTATGTATGCGACTGATGCGACGGCAGTCAGTTCAGTCCGATGGGCTGAGTCGAACCGATAATAGATGAGTTCATACCAACACGACTTCATAAGGCAAACGGATACGCTCCAGCAGCGGTCGGGGCAGCGACGGCGCGAGGCCGATGGCCGGTTCGCCGTCCAGTTGACTGGCGTAGGCATGGGTGGCGTGGCTCTTGCGGGCGACGGTCCAGGTATCGAGGCGCACCTTGCGGGCACGGTGCCAGGGAATCAGCTCCCGGTCCCGTGCCGGCCAGTGCCAGGCCCAAAACGGTACATCGTTGTAGGTGGCCCCGATAGCGGCCGCCGCCCTGGCGCTGGCGCGGCCAACGGTGTCGTGGTCGACGTTGCCGTCCTGGCGCCAGGTGCTGAACACCACATCACCGGGGCGAAGGTAGCGCATGATGAATTGGGCGATCTGATCTTCGTGTTCCACCAGGGCGTTGTCGGTAAACCCGCCACGAATCCACTTCAGGCTGTGCATCGGCAACCCGAGTCGGCGGATGGCTTCGACGCTTTCCTGGGGACGAAATACGCTGAGGCGTTTTTCCGACCACTGCCGAGAGCCCGGATGGCTGGCGCTGCCGTCGGTGATCGAGATCAATTGCAGCGGGTGACCGAGGTTACTGAGCAACTGCAGCAGGCCGCCGCAGGTCACGACCTCATCGCCGGGGTGCGGGGCAATGAGCACCGCGCGTGCGCCGGTAGGCACCAGCGACTGGGTACTGATGACCGGAATACTGTCCAGTTGCGGGGCGCTGTTCCAGATCTGTGATGGCAGGCTGGCTTCGCTCAGGGAAACGGATTTCATGGTGGATACGTCCTTGTTCTGCGTCGCCTTCAGTCGTGCACGGGACAAGCCCGGCAGACCCGTGAGGGCTCGTTGATAGCCGTGCGACAAGCCAGACTCCGGATTGCCGCGAATCGAGTATTGCTCATGTAACGCTGTTCGTCGCGTCGCGAACCTGTCCAGAATGATTTTTCCGCTCTGCGGTGTTGCGACCATAAATGCCTGTAGGTTTTTTTACTCTTCTTCCTCATGCTGCAACTCGAACAGCAGCAACGAGCGGCCGGTGACCGAGTACTCGTGGCCAAACTCGAAGCGCTCCTGGCCGCGGATCGCCGGCTGGTTGGTGTCGATCATGCACGTCCAGAAACCGCCGTCAGGCACTTCCGGCAGCCGGAAATTGACGATGTCGTGATGCGCGTTGACCACCAGCATCAACGTCGCGTCGACGCCTTTGCGGCGAATGCCGGTTTCCTGGGCGCGGCCATCGAGCAGCATGCCCAGGCATCGATTGTGCGCATCGTGCCAATGCTCGGTGGTCATTTGCGTACCGTCCGGCGCCAGCCAGGTCACGTCCTTGACGCCGATGTCCTCGTTGTAATTGCCCACCAGGAAACGCCCGCGCCGCAGGACCGGGTAGGTCAGGCGCAACTTGATCAGGCGTTTGACGAACTTGAGCAGGGCCTTGCCGTCTTCGCTGAGGTCCCAGTTGACCCAGCCGATTTCGCTGTCCTGGCAGTACGCATTGTTGTTGCCGTCCTGGGTTCGGGCGAACTCGTCGCCGGCCACCAGCATCGGCGTGCCTTGGGCCAGCAGCAGGGTGGCGAAGAAATTGCGCATCTGCCGATGGCGCAGCGCGTTGATCTCGGGATCGTCGGTAGGGCCTTCGACGCCGTGGTTCCAGGACAGGTTGTTGTTGCTGCCGTCCTGATTGTTTTCGTCGTTGGCTTCGTTGTGCTTGTCGTTGTACGACACCAGGTCGTTGAGGGTGAAGCCGTCGTGGGCGGTGACGAAGTTGACCGATGAGTAAGGCCGCCGACCACGTTGATTGAACATCTCGCCCGAAGCGGTCAGGCGGCTGGCAAAGTCCGCCAGTTGGCCGTCGTCGCCTTTCCAGAAGGCGCGCACGGTGTCGCGGAACTTGTCGTTCCACTCGACCCAGCCCGGCGGGAAATTGCCGACCTGATAACCGCCGGGGCCGCAGTCCCAGGGTTCGGCAATCAGTTTGACCTGGCGCAGCACCGGGTCCTGGCGGCAGGCCACCAGGAAACTGTGGCGTTCGTCGAAACCGTCGTGATAACGCCCCAGAATGGTCGCCAGGTCGAAGCGGAAACCGTCCACGTGCATTTCCGAGGCCCAGTAGCGCAGGGAGTCGGTGACCATTTGCAGCACGCACGGGTGGCTCAGGTCCAGGGTGTTGCCGGTGCCGGAATCGTTGATATAGAAGCGCTTGTCGTCGGGCTTGAGGCGGTAGTAGGACGCGTTGTCGATACCGCGCATGGACAGGGTCGGGCCTTGCTCGTTGCCCTCGGCGGTGTGGTTGTAGACCACGTCGAGGATCACCTCCAGGTTGGCCTCGTGCAGGTGCGCGACCATTTCCTTGAATTCGGCGATCTTGCCGCTGGCCAGGTAGCGTGGGTCGGGGGCGAAGAACGCAATGCTGTTGTAGCCCCAGTAATTGGTCATGCCCTTGTGCAGCAAGTGCTGGTCATTGACGAACGCGTGGATCGGCAGCAACTCCACGGTCGACACGCCGAGCTTGCGGATGTGCTCCACCACATCATCGACCATCAACCCGGCAAAGGTGCCGCGCAGGTTTTCGGGAACGGCAGGGTGACGCATGCTGAAGCCGCGCACATGGGTTTCATAAATGATCGTCCTGTCCCACGGCACGCTGACCCGATGATCGTGGCCCCAGGTGTGAGCCGGGTCGATGACCTTGCATTTGGGTACGAAGGGCGCGCTGTCCCGTTCATCGAAGCTGAGATCGGCGTCGGGGTGGCCGATGGTGTAGCCGAACAGCGCTTCGGACCATTTCAGTTTGCCGACCAGTTGTTTGGCGTAGGGGTCGATCAGCAGTTTGTTGGGGTTGAAGCGATGGCCGTTGGCCGGGTCGTAGGGGCCGTAGACGCGATAGCCGTAGATCAGTCCCGGATGGGCGTCGGGCAGGTAGCCGTGGTAGATCTCGTCGGTGTATTCGGGCAGTTCGATGCGTTCGAGTTCCACCTCGCCGGCGTCGTCGAACAGGCACAGTTCAACCTTGGTGGCGTGGGCGGAAAACAGGGCGAAGTTGACTCCCAGACCATCCCAGGTGGCACCCAGCGGAAAGGGCAGGCCTTCGCGGATTCGTGTGGCTTCGGCGCGGGGGGCTGGCGCGGCTTTCTTCGGACTGGTCATAGGTACTCCCACAAATACTTGTCTGTACTGCAACCTGTGGGAGCGAGCTTGCTCGCGATAGCGGTGTGTCAGTCCACATGGGTGTTGGATGGTGGACCGATATCGCGAGCAGGCTCGCTCCCACAGTTTTTCAGGGCGAGCATTACCCAACGTGGCAAGCGGACTCGGCACCCCTTCAATCAGGTCAAACGGCGTGCGCCTCAAACCGCTGGCGGTTTTCGCGCAGCCCGGGTTTTTTTCTCGGCGGCCTTTTCTCCGGGCGGGATGACTTTCGAAGCTGCCGCAGGTTTGGCCTTGGCTTTCGGCGCGGCGGTCTTGCCATTGAGGGTCTTGTCCGGGCTGAGTTTTGCGTCGCCGGTTTTCTTCGGCGCTGCCTTGCTGGCGGGGGCCTTCGTGGACTTTTTCGGGGCCAGTGCTTCGGCTTCCGCCAGTTTGCACGCCATGTCCCAGTGGCGGGCTTCCTGGCCTTCGGGTTTGCCTTCGGATTCCCAGATCTGATAGGCAAATTCGCGGATGCGTTTATCGTCGGTACTCATCGCAATGCTCCTGAACTGAACTCAAGTGTGGGCAGTTTGAAAAATGAGATTGACCGGGAAATCCCCCAGCGCGGTGCTGATCGGCAGCTCCCTGTGTTTTGTGACTGTGATGCCGGAAAAAAGTCCCTGCAGATGTTCGTCAGGGGCGGTGAACGGCAATTTGACCCGGGTATCGCCCCACTGCAGCGCGTGGACCAGTGGGTCGGCACCGTTTTCCAGCAGTTCGGCACAACGTATCGGCACAATCACGATGGCGCGATTCCCCCCCCGTTCACGGACAAAACCCAGCACTCGATGGGCCTCGCTGCCCACCACTTCCAGGGCCTTGTAAGTGCCACGCCGAAACAGCTCGGCATGCTCGGCACGCAGGCTCAGGGTGCGCGCAATCAAGGCTTGCTTGATGCGCCCGTCACGCCAGTTCAGCAACAGGTCTGGCAGGTCCACCGTTTGCTGCAATGCCTGCTGGCGGCTGGCGTAATCCACGGGGCGACGGTTGTCCGGGTCGACCAGGCTGAAGTCCCAGAAATCGTTGCCCTGATACAAATCCGGTACGCCGGGCACGGTCATGCGCAGCAAGGTTTGCGCCAAACCGTTGAGTGCGCCGGGGACGGCAATCGAGCGGGCAGCCTTGGCAAGGGCCGTACGCAACAGTTCGCCTTCGGGGCTGAGCAACAGATGCTGGATGAAGTCCTCGGTCGCTTGCTCGTAGGGGTCATTGGGTGCGCTCCAGCTGCTTTGCAGTTTGGCTTCGCGCAGGGCCTTGCGTTGCCAAAGCCACAGGCGTTTTGCGTAGTCCTCGAGGGCCGGTGGATGATCGATCCCCAGCGCCAGCGGCCAGCTGCCGAGGATCGCCTGGTACAGAATCAATTCATCCCCCGTCGACGGCATTTGGTCGTCGTTGCGCAAGGGCCGGGCGAGGGCGCGCCACAGGCCGATCTGGTCGGCGTACCAGTGGCTGCGCTCGCTGAGTACCGCCAGCCGCGCCCGTGAATCTTCGCCGCGTTTGTGGTCGTGGGTGGCGCTGGCCAGCAGATTGTCCGGGAAGGTGTCGAGGCGTTCGATGCAGGCCTGGTGAAAGTCGGCGAGCGGTGCGCTGAACTGTTCGGTGTTGAAACCAACGTCATTGCGCGAGAGCAGGACGGCCGAACGATAGAGTGCGGTGTCTTCCACCGCTTTCGCCGCCGTCGGCGAGGTCAGTTGCTGGAAACGTACGCAGGCGTGCTTCAGGCGTTTGCGCTCGCGACCGGCCGGGCGCTGCCGCCAGGGTTCACCGCCGAGCCAGCCGGCCAGACAGTCGAGCACCGGCCAGTCCGCTTCGCCGAGGGTTTGACGGGCACCGTCCATGGCCTGGCGGAAAAACGCCTCGTCCTGGGCCGACCGGCCAAGGGGGCCGATGTAGGTGCGGTACACCGGAAAATGCACGATCAGCGCCTGCAAGGCCCGGCGAATGGCGCCGAGGGTCAGGTCGCGGCTCATGAGGTTGTCCCGGGCCACTTGGAGTAAGGCGTGGGCAACGCTTTCGAAATCTCCGGCCAGGGAACCGTTGAGGATTTGCTGGCGGGCCAGTTGTGCTTCCTGGCAGAAGTTGGCGGGCCGCTCGCTGTGGCGGTGCCAGAGCTCGGTCAATGTCTGCGCGCCCCTTGGATCCTGTTGCAGCAGTGACACCTGGTTCATGAATTCGTAGCCGGTGGTGCCATCCACCGACCAGTCGCGATGCAGGGCTTCGCCTTCGCCGAGAATCTTTTCGACATAGATGGGCAGGTGGCGGCCCGCTGACAGGCTGTCGACCCGGCGGCGCAGTTTTCGGCAGTAGCCCCGGGGATCGGCGAGGCCGTCGATGTGGTCGATGCGCAAGCCGTCGATCAGCCCCTCAGCCACCAGTTGGAAGATTTTCGCGTGGGTGGCTTCGAACACGGCGGGACGCTCGACGCGCAGCCCGCCCAGTTCATTGATATCGAAGAAGCGCCGCCAGTTGATGTCATCGGCAGCGGTGCGCCAACTGGCGAGGCGATAGCTCTGGCGCTCCAGCAGGTTGTGCAGGCGCTGGAAGCCTTCGCCGGTCAGTGAGTCGTAGTTGCTCAGGTGTTGCTCGATGGCCTGGGCAAGGGCCGGATCACTGACCAGATCGCGAAGTTCCGCTTTAAGCGGCAGGGCCAGACTGTGGGCATCGGTCTGGTAGCGCAGGGTGCTGAAGCGATCGGCGAGGTATTTCAGTTGTTCGGCCTGTTGTGTATCGAGCGGTGCATCGGTCCTGAGTAGCTCCCCATAATCGCTGGGGCAAATGGGAAAGCGGTGTTCGTAATGCTCGACATGGAAGCTGCCGTGCCAGGCATCGAATCGCAGGGGCAGGGTGCCGTCCTGCAGCGCGACGCCGTAGTCGCTGCCCAGAAACGGCAGGAGCAACTGGCCTTCCATCAACGGATCGGGTGAGTGCCACTGGATATCGAAAAACTCGCCGTAGGGGCTCAGGCGTCCCCACTCCAGCAAATCCAGCCACCAGGGATTGTCACTGCCGCCGACCGCCATGTGGTTGGAGACAACGTCGAGGATCAAGCCCATGTTGTGCCCGTGCAGGGCAGTGACCAGGCTGCGCAGCGCCGGCTCACCGCCCAGTTCCGGGTTGACCCTGGTCGGGTCCACAACGTCGTAGCCATGCATCGACCCGGCGCGGGCACGAAGCAGCGGGGAGGCGTAGACATGGCTGATGCCGAGGCGGGCGAAATACGGCACCAGTGGCACCGCATCTTCGAGCGTGAAGCCTTTGTGAAATTGCAGGCGCAAGGTGGCGCGCAGTGGACGGGTCGGCACCTGGGTCATCGATCACGCTCGGCCGCCTGGAGTCGCGCACAGGCGAGCAACTCCAGGCGTCGTGCGGCATCCGCTCCATCGAGCAGGGCTTCGCTGTAACCGGGCAAGCGCCGCGACCAGTTGGGGTGGGTGTCGGTGGTGCCGGGCAGGTTGGCTTGCTGTTCGACGCCAAGGGCATCTTCCAGCGGTAGCAGCACCAAGGGGGCCCGGGTATGACCAAGAAAACGCACGCTGGCATCGAGCACCTGGTCGGTTTCGTGGGACTCTTCGCGAAAGTTCTGTGGGTCCTGGCTCAACGCCCGGCGCAGGCCTTCACGCTCGCGCTCGCGGTGCTGGCGCCATTCGATTTCGCCGCTGGCATCGACCATGCCGAGCCGGGCGTTCCAGTCGATATCGCGGCCATGCCACCAGCCGTTGAGGGTCGGCAGGTCATGGGTGCTGGTGGTGGCCAGGGCGTTGTCCGGCCAGTCGAGGATCGGCTTGAAGTGGGTGTTGTCCTGTTCGAACAGCAACACTCGCATGCCCAGCATCGAGCGGGCGATGAGTTTTTCCCGCAGGCCGTCCGGCACGGTGCCGAGGTCTTCGCCGAGGACGATGGCTTGATGGCGATGGGATTCCAGTGTCAGCAGACGCAGCAGATCGTCCACCGGGTAATACAGGTAGGCGCCGTCGGCCGGCGGCGAACCATTGGGGATCACCCACAAACGCTGCAAGCCCATGACGTGATCGATGCGCAAGCCACCGGAGTGGGCAAAGTTGGCCCGCAGCATTTCGATGAAGGCCCGGAAACCATTGCGCACCAGGCCTTCAGGGGAGAACGCGGAAATCCCCCAGCCCTGGCCAGTACGGTTGAGAATGTCCGGTGGTGCTCCGACGGTGAGGGAGGCGAGCAGTTCATCCTGACGGCTCCAGGCCTGGCTGCCGCCACCATCGGCGCCAACGGCCAGGTCGGCGATCAGGCCGATACTCATGCCGCTGGTGCGGGCGGCGGTCTGCGCACGCTCCAGGCAGCGTGTGATCAGCCACTGACAGAAAGCGAAAAAGCCGATGCGCCCGGCATTCTCCTCGGCAAATGCCGCCAATTCGGCGCTACGCGGATTACGCCAGGGTTCGGGCCACTGCCGCCAGTCGAGGTGTTCACCCCGGGCGGCGCGCGCTTCCTGGATGGCTTCGAAGCGGCAATGGTTTTCCAGCGCTTCGCCGGCGGCGTGACGAAAACTGCTGAAGTCTTCGTGCAACGGGTGTTCACCCTGGACGAAACCTTCGTACAGCGACTGCAGCAACCGATGCTTGGCGGCAGCGGCGGCCGGCCAGTCAATCAGCGTGCGCTCTTCCAGCGCCTTGAGTTCAGCGGCCAGACCGGTCGCATCGATGGCGGTGCGCAGCGCGCGTTCGCCGAGAATGGTGCCGGGGGCGCAGTAAAGACTGTTGAGAAACAAACGGCTGGACGGCGAGTACGGGCTGTAGCGTTGGGTGTCACTGGAAAACATCGCATGCAGCGGGCTGATCGCCAGTGCCTCGGCGCCACGCTCGCCGGCCACCCGGGCGAGGTCCTCCAATGCTTGTGTATCACCAAATCCGCCATCGCCGGCGCGGCGCAATCCATACAACTGCACGCTCAGGCCCCAGGCACGCGGGATGGGGTTGTCCACGGCATCGGCCACGCTGTAGCAACGGGCCGGGGCCACGGCCAGGGTGAAGTTTTGTCCGTCGATGCTGACCTGTTGATAGCCGACCGGTACCAGCCCCGGCAGCACCGCCTTGGCGTCGAGTTTCAGGTTGAGCCGCGAACCGTCTTCGAGGTGGATTTCGCAAGGGGTTTCTGGCTCGAAAAAACGCGCCAGGTCCAGGCCCGCTCCGACATCGGCGGTGATCAATGGCGGCAAGTGATGAGTCTGTTGCGCCTCTTGCAGTTCCAGCAGGCTGGCATCGATTTCCTGGGCACTGCCGGCCGGATGACCAAGGCCGGTCAACACGTTGCGCAACACGGACGGCGGGACTTTTTGCGGGCGGCCGTTGGCGTCGATCCAGTCGACGGCGAGGCCGGCACGGCTGGCCAGGATTTCCAGTTGCGCATCACTCATGGACGCTCTCCAAACGAGGTAGCAAAGGGGGCTGCGGCGGCGAGGCTGACGAGCGCGCAATACGGGGCAAGGGTGTCTGGGGCCGGCAGGTCGGGGTTCAGTGGCGGGTATTCGAACAAGCGCGTGGCACCGGTCTGTGAGGTGTGGACTACGGGCCTGGCGCTGAGGTTCAGGTCAATGCGCAGTTGGCTGCCATCGCCCAAACGCCAGGAAGCACTGACTGCGCCTTCGCCCAGCACATCGGTGCCCAGAGCCTGGGCGCCTGGCAGGCGCGGGAGGATGTGGCGGTGCCGGATCTGCAACAGTCGGCGATACAGGTCGTGCATCTCGCACTGGCCGGTCAATGGCAGGACCGGGCGGGACGCTGCAAACGTCCGCGGATCATTGGGGTCAGGAATCTGTTCGCGCAGGATCGGGTCGGCAAAAGTGCTGAACGCCGCGAACTCATTGCGCCGGCCGTCGCGAACCTGTTTGGCCAATTCACCGTGATGGCTGGTGAAATACAGAAAGGGTTGTTCGACGGCAAACTCGTCGCCCATGAACAGCAGCGGAATCATCGGCGACAACAGCAACAACACCGTAGCGGCCCGCAGCGCTTGCGGATGGGCAAGTTGATGCAGGCGCTCGCCGAAGGCCCGGTTGCCGATCTGGTCATGGTTCTGCAAAAACAGGATGAAGGCACTGGGCGGCAGATGTCCGCTGGGTTCGCCCCGCGCCACACCATGGCGATTGAGATGGCCCTGGAACACGAAGCCCTGGCTCAGGCAGCGCGCCAGTTGTTCGGTGGGGTTTTGCGCGTAGTCGGCGTAATAGGCGTCGGTTTCGCCGGTCAGCAACACATGCAGGGCGTTGTGGCCGTCATCGTTCCACTGCGCGTCGTAACCCTGTTCGAGCAGGCTGGCCTGGTTGTGTTCGTTCTCCACCATCAGCCACACGTGCCGCGTCGGTCCCGTCTGCTGGCGCACCCGTCGCGCCAGCTCCTGAAGGAAATCCGGATCTTCGATGGCGTGCACCGCGTCCAGGCGCAAACCGTCGAAACGGTATTCCAGCAGCCACATCAAGGCGTTCTCGATGAAGAAGTCCCGTACTTCGCGACGGCGCAAGTCGATGGCCGCACCCCACGGTGTGTGTTTGTCCTTGCGAAAAAAGCCCTTGGCATATCGATGCAGGTAATTGCCGTCCGGGCCGAAGTGGTTGTAGACCACGTCGAGAATCACCGCCAGGCCGTGGCCATGGGCGGTGTCGATCAAGTGCTTGAGCTGCTCGGGGGAGCCGTACGACGCCTGGGGCGCGTAGGGCAGGACGCCGTCATAACCCCAATTGCGCTCACCGGGAAACTGCGCGATGGGCATCAGTTCGATGGCGGTGACACCCAGTTCGACCAGCCGCGCCAGATGCTGCTCGACGGCGCTGAAGCCGCCGAGCGCACCGACATGCAGCTCGTAGATTACCGCTTCGTTCCACGGCCGTCCCAACCAGGCACTGTGTTGCCAGGCATAGGCCAGCGGATCGACCACCACACTGTGTCGGTCGATATCGCCGGCCTGAGCGCGGGAGGCCGGGTCGGGCACTTCCAGTTCGCCATCGATGCTGTAGCGGTAACGCGTACCCGCCGCACATCGAGTGTTGCTCACGAACCAGCCGTCGGCCTGGGGCAGCAACGGCAAGGACTGTCCATTTTCCAGTTCGACACTGACGTAGAACGCATCTGGCGCCCACAACGCGAATCGCGTGTGCTCTGCGTCCAGCATGATTGCGCCGTGGGGCCAGGTCTCAAGGGTCCGTAACGGCATCTTGAAAGCCTCTTACTGTTTGTTCGATTTCCCCAATGCTTTAGCCACAAGCTGTTCGTAGAGCTCGGCGTAGGGTTCGACCGCCTTGCACCAGTTGAACGGCGCCGCCATGGCTCGGCAGCGCATGGCGTGCAGCAGGTCGGGAAAGGCGAACACCTTGAACGCGCGGCTCAGGGCTTCCTGGTAGCTCTGCACCGTGGATTCATCGAACAGGAAACCGGTCACGCCGTTTTCAATGGTGTCGGCCAGGCCGCCGGTGTTGCGTGCCACCGGCAACGATCCGAAGCGCTGGGCGTACATCTGGCTCAAGCCACATGGCTCGTAACGCGAAGGCATCAGCAGAAAGTCGCTGCCGGCGAACATGCGCCGGGCGTCGGTTTCGTTGAAGCCGATGCGCACGCCGATCTGCCCGGGGAAACGCAGGGCGAGTTCACGCATGGCCTGTTCTTCTTCCGGCTCGCCGCGACCGATGATCGCGATCTGCCCGCCGTTTTTGACGATGTACTCGGACACCGCTTCGGTCAGGTCCAGGCCTTTCTGGTAGACCAGTCGCGACACCACGGCGAACAGCGGCCCTTCGGAGCCTTGCAGGCCGAACAGTTCGCGGACATGGGCGGCGTTCACGGCCTTGCCCTCCCAGTCGCCGATGTCGAACGGGCAGAACAGGTGCGGATCGGTCGCCGCATCCCAGCTTTCATCGATGCCGTTGGGAATGCCGCTGAGCAGGCCTTGCTGGGTCTTGGCGGCGAGGAAACCGTCCAGCCCGCAGCCGAAATCCGGGGTAGTGATTTCCTGGGCATAGGTCGCGCTGACCGTGGTGATGTGGCTCGAATAGGCCATGCCGGCCTTGAGGAACGACATCTTGCCGTAGAACTCCATGCCTTCCTGTTGCAGCGCGTGATGGGGGATGCCCAGTTCAGGGCATGAGCCCAGGCTCGTCACGCCTTGGTAGGCCAGGTTGTGAATGGTGAACAGCGTCGGCGTGCGCTGCCCACGCCAGTGCATGTAGGCCGGGGCCAGGCCGGCGGGCCAGTCATGGGCGTGCACCAGGTCCGGGCACCAGTGGATCTGCGCGAGGTTGGCGGCAACATCGGCAGCCGCCAGGCCCAGGCGGGCGAAACGGATATGGTTGTCCGGCCAGTCGCGGCCGTTGTTGGCGCCGTAGGGCGAACCTTCGCGCTCGTAGAGTTCGGGGCAGATCAGTACGTAAATGACCAGACCATCGGGCATGTCCATGCGCCCGATCTTGCACGGTGGCAGCGCAGCATGACCGCCAAGCTCGCCAATGATATGGATCGGATTTTCGCTGTGCAGCACCTGCGGGTAACCGGGGATCAACACCCGTACATCGTGCAGATGGGCCATGGCCCGTGGCAGCGCCGCGGAGACGTCGCCCAAGCCACCGGTTTTCACCAGATCGGCAATTTCCGAGGTGACGAACAGGACTTTTTTTCGGTTCGGATTCTGGTTGGCTGCCGGGGTCAGGGTCCTTGTGCCTGGAACGCTGACGGGTTGGGTGTTTGCGGCAGTAACGGCGCTCGATTCGCCGACCTGATGAGCACGCTCTCCCTGTATTTCCAAAGCCGTACTGATCATATGAATCTCCCGTGTTGTTGATCTAATTCTTAGGTCTGGCAAACGGTGTTTCATGGCCGATTTCCCGTGGCCGGCGCAAACGCGCTGCGCATCAGTGAGCAAGCGCTGCCCAATGCGTCGAAGCAAAAGGGTTGAATCAGCCGTTGCAAAGATTGCACCAGTCGCAACGCACCTTCTTGTCAGAGGACCGATCGGGATTGGAAAAAGTTTCGACTATTTTTCCACTTTGTGACCGACCGGTTTCGCTTTGAGAAAATGAGTCTAGGCCAGAACTTAGAGCGGTGAAGGCCGGATGGCAAAATTGTTCGACAATCGGTTTGTAGCGGTACGGACGTGCCTGATCGAGGTGCAAACGCCCCGACGAAGTGCATGTTTTTTTGCGATTGCGGCGCAAAAAGTCACTGGGCAGTCACATAAATGTGCGACGTGATTTATCAGGAACGCACCATTGCGGTGCGCGTTTTTGAGTCCCGCATTTGGCCGAACCGCTGCCTTACTGCCCACCTTGATGCCTTGTTATAGTTCGGGCCTCATTTTTGCCCGCAAAAGGATCACTGGCATGTCGCAGTACACAGCGTTCAACGTCGAACTGGCCGATAAAATCGCCCATGTGCAGATCAACCGCCCGGAGAAGATCAACTCGATGAACGCGGCGTTCTGGAGCGAGATCGTCGAGATCTTCCAGTGGATCGACGACACCGATGAAGTGCGCGTGGTGGTGCTCAGCGGGGCAGGCAAGCATTTCTCCTCGGGGATCGACCTGATGATGCTGGCCGGTGTGGCTAATGAACTGGGCAAGGACGTCGGGCGCAATGCGCGCCTGCTGCGACGCAAGATCCTTACCCTGCAAGCCTCGTTCAATGCCGTCGATAACTGCCGCAAACCGGTGCTTGCGGCCATTCAGGGGTACTGCCTGGGAGGCGCCATCGACCTGATTGCCGCGTGCGACATGCGTTATGCCGCCGAGGACGCACAGTTCTCGATCAAGGAAATCGACATCGGCATGGCCGCCGACGTCGGCACGCTGCAACGCTTGCCGCGGATCATCGGTGACGGCATGCTGCGCGAACTGGCTTACACTGGTCGCACCTTCGGCGCCGACGAAGCGCTGGGCATGGGCCTGGTCAATCGCGTCTACAGCGACAACGCCAGCCTGCTCGACGGCGTCATGGGCATTGCCTGGGAAATCGCCGGCAAGTCGCCGATCGCCGTCACCGGCACCAAGGAGATGATCAGCTACATGCGCGACCATCGCATCGATGACGGCCTCGAATACATCGCCACCTGGAACGCCGCCATGCTGCAATCCACCGATCTGCGCGTGGCCATGGCCGCCCATATGAGCAAACAGAAACCCGAATTTCTGGATTGATTAACCATGATTCCTCGCTGGACCACCGCAGTACTGGACACCGATCAACCCGGCGGCTGGGCCGTCGCGCGCAGCCCCGAAGGCTTTCTGTTCGATGACAATGGCGCACTGTTCCCGCGCGAATGGCTGAAACGTCAGGACCTGTCGATTCTGGCCGAGCATGGCATCGGTCACCTCGATGGCGAGCCGGTCTATCTGCTGGAGTTGCGCAGTCACAGCGAAGTGCCGGGTTGCAACTGGAAAGGCCTGCGGGCGTTCATGCTCGAAGGCGATCACACGCTCTACAAGGTGCTCGGTTACGCCGCGCAGATTGGCACCTGGGCCCGCGAGCATCGCTTTTGCGGTAACTGCGGTCAGGCCATGACCCAGGTGCCGCGCGAACGGGCGATGTATTGCCAGCCGTGCGATCTGCGCAGCTACCCACGGATTTCGCCGAGCATGATCGTACTGGTCACTCGAGGCGATGAAGTGCTGTTGGCACGCTCGCCGCGTTTCGTCAGCGGTGTCTACAGCACATTGGCGGGGTTTGCCGAGCCGGGCGAATCGGCTGAGGATTGCCTGATTCGCGAGGTTCGCGAAGAGGTGAGCATCGAGGTCAGGAACATCCAGTACATGGGCAGCCAGTGCTGGCCGTTCCCGCACTCGATGATGCTCGGTTTTCACGCCGAATATGCCGGTGGCGAGATCGTCTGTCAGGAAGACGAGATCGAGGACGCCCAGTGGTTCAACGTGCACGAGCTGCCGCCGTTGCCGGCGTCACGCTCGATTGCCCGCTACCTGATAGACGTCTACGTGGCCCGGCGTTTAGGCCACGCTGAACCAGTGCTGCCAGGCTAGGCGCACGGTCAGGCCCAGCACCACGGTGATGAACACCGGGCGAATGAATTTCGCGCCGCCGCTGATGGCGGTGCGGGCGCCGAAGAACGCGCCGACCATCAACGACGAGCCCATGCACAGGCCGATGATCCAGTCCACCTGACCGGAAAAGATGAAGATCGACAGCGCTGCCGCGTTGCTGACGAAGTTCATGCTGCGCGCCACGCCGCTGGCCTTGACCAGGTCGATGGGGTAGAGCAGCAGGCTGCTCACGGTCCAGAACGCACCCGTGCCGGGACCGGCCACGCCGTCATAGAAGCCGAGGCTGAAGCCTTGGGTCGACTGCCACTTTTTCTTGATCGGTGCCTCGCTGTCCAACGGCGCTTTCGGCGTGCCGCCAAACAACAGGTAAACGCCACAGGCGAAGACGATCACCGGCAGCATCTTGTTCAGCCATTCCGCCGGCAGGTAATGGGCGACCACGGCACCGGTCAGCGCGCCGACCAGTGTACCGACGATGGCGTGCACCCATTGCGCGGGGTGGAACAGCTTGCGCCGGTAGAAGGTGAAACTGGCAATGGCCGAGCCGAAGGTCGAGCTGAGCTTGTTGGTGCCCAGCACCAGGTGCGGCGGCAGGCCGGCGGTCAACAGGGCCGGGGTGGTCAACAGCCCACCGCCACCGGCGATGGCGTCGATGAAACCGGCAACAAAAGCGACAAGGGCCAGGATGGCCAGGGTGGAGAGGTCAACGCTGAGTTCGAAGGGCATGGGATCGGCTTATTCGGCGGGTGCAGAAAGAGGCTGCGGGGAAGGGCAGCATCTTAACCACCTGCGCAACACAACACCATTGTGGGAGCGAGCCTGCTCGCGAAAGCGGTTTGTCAGCCAACACTGATGCTGGATCTGACGACCTCTTCGCGAGCAGGCTCGCTCCCACAGGGTTTAGCGTGAAGCTGAATTACAGGCCAAGATCCGACAGCCCTGGATGATCGTCAGGCCGACGCCCCAGCGGCCAGTGGAACTTGCGCTCGCTTTCCTTGATCGGCGTGTCGTTGATGCAGGCGAAGCGGCGGGCCATCAGTCCGTCCTCGTTGAACTCCCAGTTTTCGTTGCCGTAGGAGCGGAACCAGTTGCCGGAATCATCGTGCCATTCATAGGCATAACGCACGGCAATGCGGTTGCCGGTAAAGGCCCAGAGCTCCTTGATCAGCCGGTAGTTCAGCTCCTTGGCCCATTTGCGGGTCAGGAAGCCTTTGGCTTCTTCGCGGTTGTGGGCGAACTCGGCGCGGTTGCGCCATTGGGTGTCCAGGGTGTAGGCCAGGGACACGCGCTCCGGGTCCCGGGAGTTCCAGCCGTCTTCGGCCAGGCGAACTTTTTCAATGGCCGATTCACGGGTGAAAGGGGGTAATGGCGGACGAACTTCGGCATTAGACATTTCAAGTCTCCGTATCAAGTTAAAGTTGAAACATAGTGTCGAGCTTGATTGAGTTGCTACAGGTCCAATAACTTTCGCGCCATGCATTGCGCATTATCGGCGGCACTGTGATCACCCATTACAAGCGCCACGGTAATGGCACCGTCGATCAGGATCAGCAGCTGTCTGGCCAGCAGCTGCGGATCCTCGGCGCCATGTTCGGTACATAGCTCGCACAGGTAGTCGAGCAGCTTCTGTTTATGCTCTTTGGCGACCAGGCGCACCGGGTCCTGCGGGTCGCCGGTTTCGCCGCTGGTGTTGATGAAAGCGCAGCCACGGAAACCTTCGCAGGCGAACCACGACTTGAGCACGGTAAACAGGTTGAGCAGTCGCTCGGCCGGTGTTTGTGCCTGGTCGACTGCACCTCTGTACCAGTGCATCCAGCGCTGGTCGCGGCGTTGCAGGGCGGCTACCACCAGCTCGTCCTTGTTGGCGAAGTAGCGGTAGATGCTTTTTCTGGAGACGCCGGCGGTTTTCACCAGTAGATCCATGCCAGTGGCGGCTATGCCACTTTTGTAGATCAACTTTTCGGTGACATCCAGAATGATGTCGCGTGTGTCATTGCTAGTGATTTCGTTCATGTTGCAAACAGTAGAACGATCGTTCTCCTTGGTCAATCGGTTTTTTGTGGTGTCTGACAAATTGTCTTCGCGAGCAGGCTCGCTCCCACATTGAAATGCATTCTCCTGTGGGAGCGAGCCTGCTCGCGAAGGGGACATTACAGACGGTAACAAGACCCGACCCCATCGATGGTGTAAGCTCATGGGCTCTTCGGATTCGACCCATTGCGAGCCCTATGCCGTCGCTTTTCAAACGCTCCCTGCTGCCCAAGTTGCGCAGTTTTCCGCTGACGGCCGATGCCGTTGGCGTCCTCTCCGGCGCTGCCGAATTCCGTCGTTGCCTGCTGGAGAAAATCGCCAGCGCGACCCGGCGCATCTACATCGTTGCGCTGTACCTGCAACAGGATGAAGCCGGCCAGGAAATTCTCGATGCCTTGCACGCGGCCAAGCTGGCGCGTCCGGAACTGGACGTGGTGGTGGTCGTCGACTGGCTGCGCGCCCAGCGCGGGCTGATCGGTGCCGGCAAGCAACCGGGCAACTCCGCCTGGTATCAGGAAATGACCCTCACCCATGCCAGCGAAGTGCCGATCTACGGCGTTCCGGTTCAAACCCGCGAACTGTTCGGTGTGTTGCACCTTAAAGGCTTCGTGATCGATGACTGCGTGATCTATAGCGGCGCGAGCCTTAACAACGTCTATCTGCACAAGTTCGACAAGTACCGCTACGACCGCTATCACCTGCTGCACAATCGTGAACTGGCCGATTCGATGCAGCACCTGGTGCAGCACGGCCTGGTGGCGTCCAAGGCGGTGCATCGCCTCGATCTGCCGAACCTGCCGACCACCCGCAGCCTGCGCCATGACATCGGTGACCTGCGCAGCCGCCTCAAGCACGCGGCGTACGACACCACGCAGGGCACCACCGACAGGAGCGGTCTGTCCGTCAGCCCGCTGCTCGGTGTCGGCAAGAACAATCCGCTGAACCGGGTGATCTGTGAACTGATCGCCAGCGCCCGGCAGCAACTGACCATTTGCACCCCGTACTTCAACCTGCCGCTGGCGATCATCCGCGAGATCAACCGCGCGCTGGCCCGCGGGGTGAAGATCGACATTGTGGTCGGCGACAAGACGGCCAACGACTTCTACATTCCGCCGAGCGAACCGTTCCGGGTCATTTCGGCGCTGCCGTACCTTTACGAAATCAGTTTGCGCCGGTTTGCCAAGCGTCATCAGCGCAACATCGACAGCGGGCAGTTGAACCTGCACCTGTGGCGTGATGGTGACAACACCTATCACCTCAAGGGCATGTGGGTTGACCGGCGCTATACCTTGCTGACCGGCAACAACCTCAACCCGCGGGCGTTTCGACTCGATCTGGAAAACGCCTTGTTGATCGATGATCCCCATGGCGAACTGCTGGAGCCGCGTGGCAAAGAGCTGGCAGAGATCTTCCAGCACACCCGTCGAATCGAGCAATTCCAGAACCTGGAAACCCTGGCCGAATACCCGGCGGGCGTGGCCAAGTTCCTCAAGCGCGTGAGCCGTGTGCGGATCGAGCGGTTGCTTTATCGCATTCTGTAAACCCGGTGGGCCTCAGAAAAACAATCGCGAGCAGGCTCGCTCCCACAGGGATCAGCGCCAGGCGGGTGGTTTCGGCTAATATGCCCCCACTCGAACAAGAACAGGGCTTGCCGCGATCCATGTCGGAAAAAGACACCATCTCCATTCAACTGGTGCGTGAAGCACTGTTGCAAAGCTGCGCGCCGGGCGTCGCCACGGACGAGGTGTTGAGCAAGGTCGGCATCGACCCGCAACTGTTGGGCAGCACCGCCGCCCGTGTTCCGGCCACGGCTTATGCGCGCCTGTGGCGGTTGCTGGCACGGCGCGGCGATGATGAGTTCTTTGGCATGGACCCACGCAAACTCAAATCCGGCAGCTTTGCGTTCCTGTGTCGCAGCGCCATGCTCCAGCCCAACGTGGCGGCGGGAGTGGCCAGCGGCCTGGGGTTTCTGTCGTTGATCCTCGAACACTTGCCGGCACAGTTGGTGCGCCAGCAAAGCCTGGCGGAAATCGTCCTGCTGGAGGACGACAAGGACCCGCGCCGGGCCTTCACCTATTTCACCTACTGGATGATCGTGCACGGTGTTGCCTGCTGGCTGGCAGGGCGGAGGATTCCGATCCTGGCCATCGAACTGCGCTGTTCGAAGCCGGATTTCTGCGATGACTATCAGGTGATGTTTTCCGAGAACCTGCGCTTCGACCGCCCACGCACACGGATGATTTTCTCCGCCGATTGCCTGGACCTGCCCATCAAGCGCAGCCCTGAAGAGCTCGAGCGATTCCTGGCCCGTGCGCCGGCGAACATTCTGGTGAAGTACCGCGATCCGCAGAGCCTGGCCAGCCGCATCAAACACGACTTGCGCCACCTGCCGGCCGAACACTGGCCGGAAACCGAAGCATTGGCGCAACGCCTGTGCATGTCGGCTTCAACCTTGCGCCGCCGACTGGCCGAAGAAGGGCAAACCTATCAAGGCCTCAAGGACAGTGTGCGCAAGGAACTGGCGATTGTCTGGCTGGCCGAACCCGCGATCAGCTTCAGTGAAATCGCCGCGCGGCTGGGGTTCGCTGACGTCAGTTCGTTCTACAAGGCGTTTCGCAAATGGTCGGGGTCAAATCCGGGGCATTACCGCAGCCTGATACTCAATGACACCGAGTAAGTTCAGCGGCGCAACGGTCATTTTTTTGCAGGCGTTTTACGGCTGCCAGTGGTCGGCCCTGGCAGACTGAGGGTGCCACTGTCGACGAAACGCATCGTGTTGAACACCCCACCCGAGAGCTTGCCGCGCAGGACATAAGGCATGTTGTTGAGCGTTTTCATCTGGCTGATGCCATAGGTCTGGCGGATCACCGAAAACGCCGAAACGCTGACCGGCACGCTCACGACGGTGTCTGAAAAACGCCCGATCGTACCACTCTCATCGGTGACGCCGGAGGCGAAAGGCTGGCCGTTGATGTCCAGGTCCAGGGCGACGCCGCTGTAGGTGAGTGTGGTGTCATTGGGGTTTTGCACGCGGATTCTCACGGCAAAGCGCACTTCCATACCTTCGCCTTGCAGGGGCTCGACACCCACGACGTTGATTTTCAACGGGTCTCGATTGGGCAGCGAGGAACAGGCGCTCAGGCAGAGCAGAAGGGAAATCAGGACGGCGTGGAGGCTGCGCATGGACGTGCTCTCATCTGAAAAAGGCTGAACCGCCAGCGGCTCAGCCCTTGAGCCGGTCTAGTGGTTCGACTGTGCGACCACCGCAGCCTTTGTGGGTTCATCTCTGGCGGTCACATCGGGGTTCTGCATCACCTGAAGCACGGAGGCCTCCGGTTCGAATTCGTCCTCTTCCAGTTCGATGAATTCCTCGGGCAGGAAGATATTAAGAACGATAGCGCACAGCGCGCCGACGGTGATGGGTGATTCGAAAATGTTGTGCAGGGCCTTGGGCAGTTCACGCAGGACTTCCGGCACGGCGGCCACGCCCAGGCCCATGCCGACGGAGATCGCCACGATCAGCATGTTGCGCCGATGCAGGCCGGCCTCGGCGAGAATCTTGATCCCGGCCACCGCGACGGTGCCAAACATCACCAGTTCCGCGCCACCGAGCACCGGTTTCGGCATCAGTTGCAGTACCGCGCCGATCATCGGGAACAGACCAAGCACCACCAGCAATCCGGCAATGAAAAACGCCACGTAGCGGCTGGCCACGCCGGTGAGCTGGATCACCCCGTTGTTCTGGGCGAAGGTCACCATCGGCATGCTGTTGAATACTGCGGCCATGGCCGAGTTGAGGCCATCGGCGAGCAGGCCGGACTTGATCCGGCGAATGTACACCGGGCCTTTGACCGGTTGCCGGGAGATCATCGAGTTGGCCGTAAGGTCACCGGCGGCCTCCAGCGGCGACACGAGGAAGATCACCGCTACCGGAATGAACGCCACCCAATCGAAGGAGAACCCGTACTTGAAGGGTACCGGTACGCTCATCAACGGCACTTCGGGGAGGCTGTTGAAATCCACCTGGCCCATGAACCATGCCGCCCCGTAGCCCAGGGTCAGGCCGATGACAATCGCTCCCAGGCGCAGAAACGGCACATCCACCCGGTTCAGCACCACGATGGTGCCCAGCACCAGCGCCGCCAGGGCCAGGTGACTGGCCGCCCCCAGATCCGGAGCGCCGAAGCCGCCGGCGATGTCGGTCATCGCCACCTTGATCAGCGACAAGCCCATCAGCGTAATGATCGTTCCGGTCACCACCGGAGTGATCAGCATGCGTAGTTTGCCGATGAACTGGCTCAACACCACCTCGATGAACGCGGCAAAAAAGCACACGCCGAAGATGGTCGAGAGAATCTCATCGGTGCCGCCGCCGCGGGCCTTGACCATGAAACCGGCGCTGAGGATCACACTGATGAAAGAGAAACTGGTGCCTTGCAGGCACAACAGGCCGGAGCCTACCGGGCCGAAGCGCCGCGCCTGCACGAAGGTGCCCAGACCGGAGACGAACAGCGCCATGCTGATCAGGTAAGGAATTTCGCTTTGCAGGCCCAGGGCGCTGCCCATGATCAGCGTCGGGGTGATGATGCCGACGAAGCTCGCCAGCACGTGTTGCAGGGCGGCAAAGACGGTGGCGGTCAGATGCGGGCGGTCATCGAGGCCGTAGATCAGGTCGCTATGGCGTGGAGCGGGGGCTTTTTCGGAGGCGGTCATGGTGGTTTGCGTGCCAGAAGGCGGGCCGGGTCAGAAAATGGAGGCGCAGGATGCCAGAACCGCCCGGCCACGGCAAAAGAACCTCCAGAACAGCGACTTACAGTCGTGGGGCGAGCACTTCGCCCACGCTGCGGCGTTTGGCGTGCAGTTGGCTGGCCTGGATCAACTGTTCGAGGTCTTCGGGCGTGACGTCATAGAACGCTTCCATGTCGGCCAACGCCAGTTTCAGGTCTTCGGCGGTGATGGCCTGACGGTCGACCGGCGGGTGATCGGCAGGAATCCTGGCCACCGGCTCGCTGGCACTCTTGGGGTAACGAACGCGGGTCAGGTTGTTGTAGACCAGGGCGCAGAGCAGCATCGTCGCCGCGCTGAGCATCACAGGTCCCATGGCTCTCCAGTCCATGGCAATGGTCGCCGGATCGGCCAGCACCAGGGTCAGGGCCAAGGCACCGGCCGGTGGATGCAGGCACCGCAGCCAGCACATCAGGATCAACGCCATGCCCGCGGCCAGGCAAGCGCTACCCAGGGTTCGGCCCAACACATGGGCCACCAGCAAGGCAATCACCCCGGCGCTCAGGTAGCCGCCGAGAATCGACCAGGGTTGGGCGAGCGCGCCCGAAGACACGGCAAACAACAACACCGCCGAGGCCCCCAACGGGCCGATCAGGTGCTGGGCCACCTCGATGCCGAACACCTGGCTACAGAGCCACACGCTCATCAGAGTCCCCAAGGCCATGCCGATGGCAGCGCGGCTCCATTCGGTGGGGCGGGTGTTGATGGCGGCGGGCAACCAGCGAGCAAGCATTTCGAGACGACTCCGGTAGAAAAAGTCCAGGCAAAAAAAGGGCTTAACTGGGGAACCCAGAAAGCCCTTGAAGTTGTTCCAACTGTTGGGGGAGGAACCCGCACAGTGTGCCGTTCAATCCAGCTGCTGACAAATTCATATTAATGAGCTTTCAGTGCATTATCTTTGCTGTAATTTGCCTCGTCGGCCGCTTGTGTAGCACAGCAAACCGCCCAGGGCCGCGAGTGCACTCAAGGCATAAAACATCGTCGGCGCTGGGGTGTGCATCAACATGAAGCCGCAAATCACCGGGCTCAGCGCACCGCCAAGGGCAGCAAGGTTTTGCGCGCCGTAGTAGCTGCCACGCAATTCTTCCGGGGCCAGGGTGTCGACGAAGAGAAACTCGGCCGGGTAAATGATGATTTCGCCGAGGGTGAAGATAAACATCGCCACGCACCAGCTCACCAGGCTGTCCGCCACGCTGAAGCCGATCAGCCCGAGGATGAACAGGCCGGTGCCGACAACGATCCATTGACGCAACTGTTCGCGCTTGAGAAAACGCCCGATCTGGTATTGCAGCAAGATCACACTGATGGCGTTGCAGGCGAGCAGGGCGGCCATGATTTCCATGGTGTGTTGGGGATTGCTGGTCACCAGCAGGTACTGCGACAGGTAAAAGGTAAATCGCCCGTGCACCACGGTGCTGAGCAGGCAGCCGGCGGTGAACAGGATCAGGGTGCGGTCGTTTTTCAGGGTGATCAGGGTCTTGAGGAAACTCTGCCCCTGGCCGCCGACAGGCGAGCGTGCCGGGTTCTTTTCGATCCCGGTCATCAGGAAAATACTGAAAAAAGCAATGGCCGCAGCGATCAGAAAGGGTGCACTGGCAAAGGCGCCGGCAATCAGCACACCGAGCATCGGCCCGACGGCGTAGCCAATGTTGGTCAGCGTATAGCTCAGGGAAAATGCCTTGGTGCGCTGGCCCACCGGGAGGTTGTCGCTGAGGATCGCTTTCGAACCGATGAGGAACAGCGATGAAGCGGTTTCGGTGACGATCAGGGTGATGGTGGTCAGGTAGAGGTTTTCAGCAAAGGTCAGCAACACCAGGCCGACAGCGCTGGACGCCATCGAGAGAATCAGCAACCGGCGTTTTTCGAAGCGATCGATGATGTAGCCGCCATATAGGGAGAGCAGGGTGGCGATGAACACCGCGATGCCGAGCAGCACGCCAACGTCCTGTTGGTTGAGGCCAAGCTTGTCGCTGACGAACAGTGTGAGCAACGGGCTGGTGATGGCGCGGCTGACGACGATGGTCAGCGAGCAGATCAGCAGGCGGTGAATGAGGGGGGAGTAGCGGGTCACGGCGCGAATATCCTTATTCGATCGGGCCGGCATCAGCCCGATCGTGAGCGCTACTCTAGCAGTCGGACACTCGGTCGTTGCAACGGGATTTAATTGAGGTGCAGCAGCACGAAATCATTCTTGTCGAACCGCCCGCTCAGCACGGGTGGCAACGCCCCTATAGCCGTGCCTTGCAGTGACGTGTAGACGTTCAGGTCCATCATCAGCCACGCCGGGCCCTTGAGGGTTTCAAGCTCCGGTGGGGTGTCGGTGAAAACCGGGTGCAGGTCCTGCGGGATGTTGACCATGAATTTGATGGCCTTCGCGTCTTTGCCCATGCCGTGGATGACCAGCGGCGCGGGGTCTTTTTGCACGAGTTCAAAAGCTTCGCGACTGAAGGTCCGGGTGTCGTAGAGCTGTTGTTGAATGGGCTCGAACTGCAGGATGTAGAACGACCAAAGTGCCAGGACCGCGCAGAGGGCCAGTGTCTGAGCTCGCCAGCGCAAGTGCTTGAGCGCTGCCAGGGCGATCACTTGCAGCACACTGAGCAGGATGAACAAGGAAGTGAAGTGAGCCTCGTCCTCGGGGAATTTTTGCCGTACCACCAGCAATGCCGCGATCAGCAGGCTCGGGATCAGCAGCCACAGCCCCTGCATCAACCCCCGCAGCCAGGCAAACCATCGACCCTGAGTCGCGTAAAACGGATACGCGGCCACGATGGCCGCCATGGGCAACATCGGCAGCAGGTAGCGGGCCTTTTTCGCCTGCGGGACGGAAAGGCCGAGCATCACGATCAGTCCGGCCGCTACGCAGTACTGCATCAGGCGCAATGCCGGCCCGGCTTCCTTCGGGCCGGTTAACGCAACGGCCACAAGCGCCAGCACGGCCAACGGCCAGGCCAGCGAGTAATTGCCCAGCGAGCTGGTGAAGTAATACAACAGACCGTTGCTTCCTTCGCTACCGTCCATGCGGCCCATGAACTGCATGCGAATCACGTCTTGCAAGAAGGCCGGGCCGCCGCTGACGTCCGCCAGCCACAACAACACCCCAATGCACACCACCAACAGCATGGACGCCAGCAATCCGAAGACAATCAGCCGTCGCCATTGGCGATTGAGCAGAAAATAGCTGCAGAGCATCCCCGTAGGGATGACCAGGCCGATGGGCCCGCGAATCCAGAAGCCCAGCATCAGCAATGCAAAGATCAAAACCTGACGGCGCGGCGCCGAGAAGTGGTCGGCGGCATAGCCCAGGTAGAACACGCTGAACGAGACGGCCGCCAGCATCAGGTCGAGGGAAACGGCGCGGGTTTGCGTGATGAAGGTGTTGGTCAGCAGCATCAAGGCGATGCTCAGCAGCGCCCAACGCGGGGAGTAAGGCGCCAGCAGGCGGTACATCAAGGTGACGATAACCGCTGCGGCGATGGCGCTCGGCAACCACGCGGTCAGGCTGGTGACCTGGCCGAACGGCAGTGAAAGCAGCCAGATGAATACCGTTGAAAGACCCGAATAGTCGGCGTAGGGCTGACCATAGGTCGTCGGAAAAAAAGACGGCCCATTGCGCAGCATCTCCTGGGCGAACAGCACGAAGCGCGAATCGAAGCCGATGGCCGCTTGCTGGTAAGTTCCGGCGCAGAACAACAACAGCGCCAACAGACCCAGTGCGAGGGACTGTTGGCGGATGTGAGGGCGCATGGTGTTCAGGCGACCACTGACTCGGCAAACCATTGCTGGTGCGGAATCGGCAATTTGCTCGACTCGCCCCGACCGATCGGGAAGTAGGTGAAACCGATGCGTGCCAGACGGTCTGTGTCGTACAGGTTGCGGCCGTCGAAGATCACCGGTGCGTTGAGCCGCTGGCGAATCAGCTCGAAGTCCGGCGCCTTGAACTGTTGCCATTCGGTGCAGATGATCAGTGCATCGGCGCCGGACAAGACCGACTCGGGCGTACCCATGAGCATCAGTTTCGATTCATCGGGATACAGCTTCTGGGTTTCCTGCATGGCTTCCGGATCGAACGCACGGACATTCGCCCCGGCGGCCCACAACGATTCGAGCAACACCCGACTCGGCGCATCACGCATGTCGTCGGTGTTTGGCTTGAACGCCAGGCCCCACAAGGCAAAGGTCCTGCCACGCAAGTCGCCCTTGTAGAACGCGTTGATGCGCTCGAACAGCTTGTATTTCTGCCGCTCGTTGATGGCTTCCACCGCTTGCAGCAGGTCGCTGGAGCAATGGGCCTCTTCGGCGCTGTGGATCAGGGCGCGCATGTCCTTGGGGAAACATGAGCCACCGTAGCCGCAACCGGGGTAGATGAAGTGATAGCCAATGCGCGAGTCGGCACCGATGCCCAGGCGTACCGATTCGATATCGGCACCCAGGTGTTCGGCCAGCTCGGCGATCTGGTTGATGAAGCTGATCTTGGTCGCCAGCATGCAGTTGGCGGCGTACTTGGTCAGCTCGGCGCTGCGCAGGTCCATGAACATGATGCGTTCATGATTGCGGTTGAAGGGCGAGTACAGGTCACGCATCACGTCACGCACTTCTTCGCGCTCACAACCGATGACGATACGGTCCGGGCGTCGGCAGTCGGCCACGGCCGAACCTTCTTTCAGGAATTCCGGGTTGGAGACGATATCGAACTGCAACACGCGCCCGGCGTTGAGCAGGCATTTGTCGATGTGTGCACGCAAGGCATCGCCGGTGCCGACCGGGACGGTGGATTTCTCCACCAGGATCGCCGGTTGCTCGCGATGACGGGCCACGGCGTCGCCCACCGACATCACGTAGCGCAAGTCCGCCGAGCCGTCGTCCCGGGACGGAGTACCGACCGCGATGAACAGCACCTGTCCGTGCTGGACAGCGAGTTTTTCGTCGCTGGTGAACTGCAACCGCTTGGCATCCAGGCCTTCGCGTACCAGGTTGGCCAGCCCGGGTTCGAAAATACTCACGTGGCCCTGCTGGAGCAGGTCGACTCTATTCTCGTCAACATCCATGCAGACCACATCGTGGCCGACTTCCGCCAATACCGCTGCCTGCACCAGGCCGACATAACCGCTACCAAACACACTGATTTTCATGGAACACTCCTTGATTCGGGCGCACGAGCAGGTCGAGAATTGATGGTGATGACGCCGAGGATGACCAATGCCACGCCAAGGCTTTTTGTAAGGCTGAACGTTTCGTTGAACAGCGGCAGGCTGGCGGCCAGCAAGTACACCAATGCGTAACTGATGCTCAGCAACGAGTAGGCGCGGCCCAGGGGCAGGTCCCTCAGGGCGGCGAGCCAGCAGAGCATCGACAGGGCGTAAGCGACGATGGCCAGGAGCACCACGGCAACTGCTGTCAGGTCGATGGGGGCGCTGAGCCATTGTTCGGGTTGCGGCAGGTGACTCATGCTCCAGCGCATGCCCAGTTGGGCGGCGCTGACCAGCAAAACACTGCCCAGTGCGAAGGTGATACCGCGACTCAGGTTCATGCGTGTTGCCCCAGCAATGCCACACCGCCAATCACCAGTGCCACACCCAACCAGTGGCGGCGGTCGATGGTTTCGTGGAACACGAAACGCGCGACCAGGGTGATCAGCACGAAGTTCAGGCTCAGCATCGGGTAGGCAATCCCGACTTCCAGGCGTTGCAGCACCAGCAGCCACACCAGCAGGCCAAGGCCCAAAGAGGCGAGGGCCAGCCAAAGCCAGGGCGAACGCAGTTTGTCCGCCCATCCGGCAGGTTGGCCGCGCCAGCTTTCTACCGCATGTTTCTGGGCGATCTGGCCCAGGCAGGTCAGCAGGCAGGCCACTAACAGCAATAGCAGGCTCATGGTGCCGCCTGAGGAATAATCAAAATCACCAGATTGCCTTGTTCATACCGCTTGCCCTCTTTGGGCAACTGTTCAAGTTCGCGCAACTCTTCTTCGCCCTTGACCCGCATGACCACACCCACCGAGCCTTGCTGGCGGGCGTCGTGCATCCACTGTTGCACCTGATCGGAGTTGACGCGCTGCTTAAGCGAGTCAGGATAGGCAAGGCCATATTTCAATTCGCCTATCGTGTTGAAAAAAGCCACTTCAGGCCGTTTCACCCGCCAGGACAACGCCGACGCGGCCCCCAGATCGTTGCTTAACAATTTGGCGCTCTGGCCAAGTTCCTGGGCATGATCGAGGATGAATTGGTCAGGGGTTTTATTGGCGACGACGGAGTTGGGCAGTCCGGCGGGCAGCACGGCGGCGAGCAACAGGCTGCCAAACGCCGGGGCCGCCCAGCACTGCAACGGGCGGAAGGCCTGCAGCAGGTTGGCCATGATCCAGCCGATCAAGCCGATGAACACCAACATCAGGTTGTGCAGTTCATGATCGTAAATCGGCTTTTTCAATTGCAGGTAAACCAAAGCCAGCAGGGTGACCACACCCACTGCCAGGTTCAGCAGGCCGTTGATGCCCAGGGCGCGACCTTGTTCCAGCTTCAATCGGTCAGCCAGCGCATGGCCGAGCAACAATGCCAGGGGCAGCAGGCACGGCAGGATGTAGGCCGGCAACTTGCCCTTGCTCAGGCTGAAGAAGAACAGCGGCATCCACAGCCACAGCAGCAGGAACCCGATATTGGATTGGCGGCGGCTCTGCCAGGCTTGCTTGAACGCGGGCGGCAGCAAGGCAACCCACGGCATGCTGAAACCCACCAGCAACGGCAGGTAAAACCACCACGGCGCATCATGCTGGGCATCGTCCCCGGCAAAACGGCGAATATGCTCGTGCCAGAAGAAGAATCGCCAGTAGTCCGGCTCCTGGGCGTGTACGGCCAGTGCCCACGGCAGGCTGACGACGATGGCGACCACCACCGCCACGGGTCCGTAGACCAGCAGTTCACGCCAGCGTTTTTGCCAGATCATCCAGGGCAGGGCGATCAGCACCGGCAACAGCCAGGCCAGGAAACCCTTGGTCATGAAGCCCATGCCGCAAGCCAGGCCCAGCACCGCCCAGGCGACCAGGCGTTGCCCACGGCTCGTGCTGTCGAGTGCGAACCATAGCGCCACCAGGCTCAGGTTGACCCAGAAGTTGAATTGCGGATCGAGGTTGGCATACCCCGCCATGGCCGCAATGATGGTGAAACTCATGAAGATCATGGCGCAGGCGAAACTCTTGCGCGGCTCGTTCCACATCCGGCGGGCGACCAGATAGCACAGCAGCACGCCCAGGCCGGTGCTCAGCGCCGAGGCGAAGCGCACCCCGAACAGGTTCTGGCCGAACAGCGCCTGCCCGAGGGCGATCATCCAGTAGCCGGCTGCGGGTTTTTCGAAATAGCGCACATCCATGAAATGCGGCGACACCCAGTTGCCACTCAGGAGCATGCCCTGGCTGATCTGGGCGTAGCGGGTTTCGTCGGGAATCCACAAGCCATGACTGCCCAGTGGCAGCAAGTACGCCAGCGCCATCATGGCCAGCAATAACGGCAAAGCCCAGCGTTTGCTCATGCGCCTTGCACTCCCAGCCAGCCTTCGCGACCTTCGAGCGCACCGCGTACCACGCGGCCGATCGGCAAACTGTCAGGGGCCTGGGGCAACAAGTCGCCCAAGGGGTGAAAACGAATGTCTCGCTGACGCGCATCGTTCAGCAGTTGACGGAAATCGTTGGCCATCAGAATCCCTTCTACCTCGGCATGGATCGTGTAGACGTTGAGTTTTTCCGGGGTGAACCGGTCCAGGATGAAACGGTTGAAATCTTTGGCTGCGACGCTCGGACCGACCACTTCGTCGAAGGTCGGCAGATCCACCGGGATTTGCGGCGTACCCAATTGCCCATTGGCCAGTCGCGGCCGGAACAGACTCTGGCCGCGGCAGTCACTGTTGTAGCGAAAAGCGAAGCCCTGCTTGGCTTCGATCACGCGCTCGTCGGCACGCCAGCCGGCGACCGCCGAGCAGTCGACTTTCTCGCCGAGAATGTCGCTGAGCGTGTCTACACCCTTGCGGATCTGTTCGATCAGTTGCGCGTCGCTCCAGGTTCCGGCATTGGCTTGCCAGCCATGGTGATCCCAGGCGTGCAAACCCACCTCATGCCCGGCATCCCGGGCCTGGCGCATCAGGTGCCCCAGGTCGCGGCCGATCGGTTTTCCGGGCCATGCGGTACCGGCCAGCAGAATGTCCCAGCCATACAGGCCGGCTGCGTTGGAACGGAGCATTTTCCAGAGAAACTGTGGACGGATGAGACGCCACAAATGGCGCCCCATGTTGTCCGGCCCGACACTGAAGAAGAACGTCGCCTTGACCTGAGCTTCATCAAGGATTTCCAGCAACCGTGGCACCCCGACACGGGTACCCCGGTAGGTGTCGACATCAATCCGCAGTCCCGCCTGCATCAACGCTTGTCCGCGATTTCGAGCATGGCCTCGCGCAGGAAGAAGTCCAGGGTGTTGCCGATGGTTTCGCTCATCTCAACGGTTGGCGTCCAGTCCAGCAGGCGCTTGGCGTTGGCGATGCTTGGCTTGCGGTGCGACACGTCCTGGTAGCCGGTGCCGTAGAACGCCTTGCTTTCGATGTCGCGGAAACCGGCGAACGGAGGGAAGTTTGCGCGCAGCGGGTGAGCTTCGAACTGACGCAGCAGCTCTTCGCCCAACTGACGGATGCTGGCCTCGTTGTCCGGGTTGCCGATGTTGATGATCTGGCCGTTGCAGACGTCGTTATCGTTGTCGATGATCCGCGCCAGTGCTTCCACACCGTCGGCGATGTCGGTGAAGCAACGTTTTTGCTCGCCACCGTCGAACAGGCGAATCGGCGTGCCTTCCACCAGGTTCAGGATTAGTTGGGTAATCGCTCGGGAGCTACCGATACGGGCGGAATCCAGACGGTCCAGGCGTGGGCCCATCCAGTTGAACGGACGGAACAGGGTGAAGTTCAGGCCCTTCTGGCCATAAGCCCAGATCACGCGGTCCAGCAGTTGCTTGGAGACCGAGTAGATCCAGCGTTGCTTGTTGATCGGGCCTACCACCAGGTTGGAGTTGTCCTCGTCGAAGTTGTTGTCCTGGCACATGCCATAGACTTCCGATGTCGACGGGAAGATCACACGCTTGTTGTACTTGACGCAGTAGCGAACCAGTTTCAGGTTCTCTTCGAAGTCCAGTTCGAATACCCGCAGCGGGTTGCGGGTGTATTCGATTGGCGTGGCGATGGCCACCAGCGGCAGCACCACGTCGCACTTCTTGATGTGGTACTCGATCCACTCGGAGTGGATGCTGATGTCGCCTTCGACGAAGTGGAAATTCGGGTGGCTGCGCAGGCGGTCGATGGCGTCCGAGCCAATATCAAGGCCGTAGACTTCGTAGCGGTCGTCGCTCAGCAGGCGCTCGGACAAATGGTTGCCGATGAAACCGTTGACGCCGAGGATCAGCACGCGGGTGCGACGCGGGGCGCGACCGGATTCGGCGCCGCGCAGCACGGAACCGTCCACCAGGCCCAGTTCGTTGGCCAGTTGTGGGCCGCTCAGGTACAGACCGTTGTCGTTGCGCTGGCCGGCGTTGATGATCAGCGAGTCTTGACCGCAGGCGATGCGCAGCGGGTCGACGCTGATGACGCGGCCCGGCGCCAGGCCTTCGTTGCCCTTGGCAACATCGGCGCTCCAGACAATCAGCTTGTGCTCGCCCACCGCGCAGAAGGCGCCCGGGTACGGCTGGGTAACGGCACGGACCAGGTTGAACAGTTCTTCGGCCGGCCTGGCCCAGGCGAGTTTGCCGTCGGCCGGAGTGCGACGGCCGAATAACGTGGCCCTGGATTCGTCTTGCGGTGTTTCACTGGTCTTGCCTTGCAGCAGCGCTGGCAAGGTGTCGCGCAGCAGGTCAGCGGCCGCCGTGCGCAATTTGCCGTGCAGGCTCAGCGCCGTGTCGTTGCGCTCGATCGCAACCTTTTGCTGGGCAACGATGGCGCCCGCGTCGGCGCGCTTGACCATGCGGTGCAGGGTCACGCCGGTCTCGGTTTCGCCGTTGACCAACACCCAGTTGGCCGGTGCGCGACCACGATAGCGTGGCAGCAGCGAACCGTGCAGGTTGAACGCGCCTTTGCTCGCCGTGGCCAGCAACTGCTCGCTCAGCAGGTTGCGGTAGTAGAAGGAGAAAATGTAGTCGGGGTCGAGCTTGGCGATGCGCTCGATCCACAGCGGGTGGTTGGCATCTTCCGGTGCATGCACGGCGATGCCGTGGCGGGCGCACAGTTGCGCGACGGAGCCGTAGAACGCGTTCTCCTTCGGATCGTCGGCGTGGGTGAACACCGCCGCGATCTCGAAACCGGAGGAGAGCAGGGATTCGATGCCGGCGCAGCCAATATCGTGATAGGCGAAGACAACAGCTTTTGCGCTCATGAAGGAACCTGGTCTGAAGAAGTGGAAGTAAGGCCGTCGACGGTAACAACGCAAGCGGGCGCGGCGGGCTGGCTGCGCAGCACCTTTTCAATGAAGAAGCGCGGACGCGCGCGCACGTCGCTGTACATGCGACCCAGGTATTCACCCAGCAGGCCCATGCCGATGAATTGACCGCCGGTGAAGACGAACAGCACGGCGAACAGTACGAAGGTGCCGCCACCGGCCCAGCCGGCGCCGAACACCAGGCGCAGCACGATCAAGGCGATGGCGAACAGCATGCCCAGGGCCGCCATGCCGACGCCGACGATGCTCAGCAGTCGCAGCGGCGTGGTGGTCATGCAGGTGACCAGGTCGAACATCAGGTTGATCAGGCGCATGGGGCTGTACTTGGAATCGCCGTGTTCACGCTCGGCGTGGGTCACGGGGATTTCCGTGGTGTGGCGGGCAAAGCTGTTGGCCAGGATCGGAATGAAGGTGCTGCGTTCACGGCAGGCAAGCATGGCATCGACAATGGTGCGCCGGTAGGCGCGCAGCATGCAGCCGTAGTCGCTCATGGCCACGCCGGTGGAACGTTGCACGGCGAGGTTGATCAGCTTCGATGGCCAGCGGCGCAGGGCCGAGTCCTGGCGGTTGTTGCGCACCGTCGCGACGACGTCATAGCCAAGTTCGGCCTGCGCGATCAGTCGTGGGATTTCTTCGGGCGGGTTTTGCAGGTCGGCATCGAGGGTGATGACGACATCGCCCTTGCACTGCTCGAAACCGGCCATGATCGCCGCATGCTGGCCGTAGTTGCGGTTGAGGATCACCGCCACCACCGTGCTGCCTTCGCGGGATGCGGCATCTTCCAGGATCTGCGCGGAATCATCGCGGCTGCCGTCGTCGACCAGAACGATCTCATAGGGATGGGTCAGTTGCTGACACGCTGCTTCGGTGCGACGAAGCAACTCAGGCAGGCTTTCCTGTTCGTTGTAGACCGGAATGACGATCGAAACGAAGTTGATTGGGTAAGGTCTCAAAGGCTTCTGTCCATGCAGTTTTCAATGGCGCCGACGACGCGCTCGACATCATCGGTGGTCATGTCGGGGAACAACGGGATCGAACACAGCCGCGCCGAATTCCATTCGGTGTTGGGCAGGTACAGGTTGGGGAAACGTTGGCGATAGTAGGTGTGCAGGTGCGTTGCAATGAAGTGAATGCCGGTGCCGATATTCTGTTCCTGGAGGGCTTTCATGAACGCTTCGCGATCCAGCCCGCACAGCTCGGCGTCGATGCGCAGGATGAACAGGTGCCAGGCGTGTTTTTGCGAATGTGCGGGGACGGCCAGGGGTTGCACCGGCAAGCCTTCCAGACGCTGCAGGTAGGTCTGCGCCAATTGAGTTCGCTTGGCGTTGATCTCGTCCAGGCGTTCCAGTTGCACCAGCGCGATGGCCGCGTTGATATCGGCCAGGTTGTACTTGAAGCCTGGCTCGATCACTTGGGCCTGGGGCTTGCGGCCATGGGTCAGGCGATCGTAGGCATCAACCCCGAGCCCGTGAAACTTGAGCATGCGTACCCGCGAGGCCAGGGCTTCGTCGTCGCTGACGAACATGGCGCCTTCGGCGCAGGTCATGTTCTTGATTGCGTGGAACGAGAAGATCGCCGTGCCTTTGGAGCCGACGTGACGACCTATGTAGTAAGTGCCAGCTGCGTGGGCGGCGTCTTCGATCACGGCAATGCCGTGTTTGTCGGCCAGGGCGTAGAGCGGGTCGAGGTCGAATGCCGCACCGGCATAATGCACCGGGATGATGGCTTTGGTGCGCGGCGTGATCGCAGCTTCGATAGCGGTCACGTCGGTCATCAGCGTGTCGCGGTCGACGTCGACGAACACCGGCGTGGCGCCCAGCAGGGTGATCATGTTGGCGGTGGAAACCCAGGTCTGCGACGGTGTAATGACTTCATCGCCGGGACCGACACCCAATGCCAGCAGGGTGATATGCATCCCGCCGGTGGCCGAGGAAAGTGCCACGGCATGTCGACAACCGACGTAGTTGGCGAAGTGTTCTTCCAGTGCCTGGTTCTTCGGCCCGGTAGTGATCCATCCGGAACGCAATACTTGCTCTACGGCTGCGATTTCTTCGTCGCCGATACCGGGACGGGAGAAAGGGAGAAACGCCTGACTCATGGGCACCTCAGGGGCTGAAACGTAAATAGCCTTTGAGGCTAAAAGGGATCCAAAAATCAGCTTAGACGCTAATTCAGAACCTGCGTCAAATCAACCAGTTACCGGTTGGCGGTAAAAAACTGCATCGGTTGACTTTTTTCGCCACGGGCGGCAGGTTGGACGTCCATTCGGGTTGCTTCGACTTTATAGAAGGTTATGCCCGATTTTGTGAAAGGAACATGAAAAAACGGTTGGGGAATCGTTTATCTGAAAGCTATTAAGCTGCTGTTCAGACTTCCGCTATTTATGGTAGTTCCTAGGAAAAATCCTACAGCTGCAATGTCTTTTACTTCATCGTTATTTCACTTCTTAGTTGTTTCATTGAACTGTTTACATTCAAGGCCGTTTCGTTTGATTGACTTACCTGTTACTGATTCCCGCACCGCCATCACCAATCCGCTGACCCTGTATCTGGCGCGACTGGCGCCGTCCAGTCAACTGACCATGCGTTATGTGCTGCAGGACGCCGCCGACCGCCTGGGTTTCGAAGACCACGATATAGAGGAAATCCCCTGGCACAACCTGCAGCCAGAGGACGTCATTGCGTTGGTGGCCACCTTGCGTTCGGACGGCTATGCGCCGAACACGTCGTCGCTCTACGTCAACGCGGTGCGCGGGGTGATGAACGAAGCGTGGCGCATGAGCCTGATCTCTCAGGATCACTTGCTGAAGATGCGTTCGGTGAAGGGTATGGCCGGTACGCGGCTGTCCCAGGGGCGTAATCTCAGGCGCACACTGATCCAGGAGCTGATGGCGGTCTGCGCCGCCGATCCGCGGCCGCAAGGCCTGCGGGATGCCGCGATCATCGGGATTTTGTACGGTTCGGGAATGCGCAAATCCGAATCGGTGAACCTGGAGCTGAACCAGGTCGACTTCACCGAGCGCAGCCTGCGGGTGACGGCCAAGGGCAACAAACAGTTGATCAAGTACGCCCCGGCCTGGGCCTTCGCCAAGCTTGAAGCCTGGCTTGAGCTGCGCCGTTCGCTGCTCAAGGACGGCGAGCCGGACGACCCGTTCCTGTTCAACCGCATCCGCCGCGGCAGCCACATTACTCGTGAGCGCATCACCAAGCATGCGATCTACTACATCGCCCGGCAACGGGGTGCGCAGGTCGGGGTGAAAATCATGCCCCACGACTTCCGGCGTTCATTCATCACCCGGGTGATCGAAGAGCATGACTTGTCGATTGCACAGAAACTGGCGCACCACAGCAACATCCAGACCACGGCCAACTACGATGTGCGCGACGACAACGAGCGGCGTCGGGCGGTGGATCGATTCGATCTGTAAGCGATTAAATCTCGCTCAGTACATGGGCGTGGCCAATGGTCGAGACTTGAACCGCGCTGCCGGCCGGTGGCGCATACATGCCTGAACTGCGCACCAGCAATGATCGGCCCGATTGCTCGTTGCGGGTCAATGGCTGGAGCTCCACCGTCAGCGTGCAGGTGTTGCCGCTGAAATCCCGATCGGTGACCACGGCCCGGCACCCGCTGGCTTCAGGGTCGCTGGGGAGGATGCTGGCCAGTAGCAGTTGTTCGGGGCGCAGCATGATCTGCGCCGAGCTGTTGTTGCGGTGGTTGTTGACCGGGATCCGCCCCAGGTCGCAATGGGCCCAACCGGCCTCGATGCGTGCAGGCATCACCACGGCATCCCCCAGGAACAATGCGGTCTGTTCGTCTTCGGGATAGCGGTAAAGATCCAGCGGATGCCCGGACTGTACCAGTCGGCCATGACGCATCACCGCCAACTGATCGGCGAACGACAGGGCTTCACTCTGGTCATGGGTGACCAGGATGGTGGTGACACCCGCGTCCTCCAGCAGCCGCGCAACCATCTTGCGCATGGCGGCGCGCAATCCGGTATCGAGTGCCGAGAACGGCTCGTCCAGCAGCATCAGCCGTGGCTGTTGCGCCAGGGCTCGGGCCAGGGCCACGCGCTGTTGCTGGCCACCGGACAACTCGTGGGGCCAGCGCCCGGCCATCTTCGCGTCCAGCGCCACGCTGTCCATCAGTTCGGCGACACGCTGGTGTTTTTCAGTGCCCTTGATCGCCAGGCCGAAGCCGATGTTCGCCGCCACGGTCATGTGCGGGAACAGCGCGCCGTCTTGTGGCACGTAGCCGATCAGGCGTTGATGGGCCGGCACTTCGTGGGTGCCGTCGACCAGGGTCTGGCCATTGAGCGAAAGACGCCCGGAGTCGGGGAACTCGAAGCCGGCAATCATCCGCAGCAACGTGGTCTTGCCCGAGCCGGAAGGGCCGACGATGACCGTGCGACTGCCGCTGGGCACCGACAGGCTGACGTTGTCCAGGGCGCAATGGGCGCCATAGGACTTGTAGAGGGCATTCAATTCAAGAGTGTTCATCGGCCAGCCGTTTTTTTCGATTGGTGATAAAGAAGTCCGGTCAACGGAAGCGACAGCACAACCATCAATACGGCGTAGGGCGCGGCGGCTGCGTAATCGATTTCGCTGGTCAAGGCCCAGAAACCTGTCGCCAGGGTTCGCGTGCCGTTAGGGGCCAGAAGCAGGGTGGCGGTCAATTCGTTGGTGATCGCCAGGAACACCAGCGCCGCGCCGGCGGCCGCCCCCGGGGCAGCCAGGCGCAAGGTGATCAGCCACAGTGCCCGGGCCGGTGAGCGGCCAAGGCTGCGGGCGATGTTTTCCAGTTCCACCGGGGCCTGGGCAATGCCTGCGCGCAGGCTCACCAGCGCACGGGGCAAGAACATCAACAGATACGCCAGCAGCACGGTGAAGGTGGTCTGGTAGATCGACCGGGCAAAATGGATCGTGACGGTCACCAGTGCCAGCGCGACGATAATGCCCGGCAAGGAGCTGGTGATGTAGTTGCAGCTTTCCAGCACCCGCTGCAGTCGGCCGGGGTAACGGATCGACAGCCAGGCAATCGGGATTGCCGCGCAGGTGGTCAGCGCCGCGCCCGAAATGCCAAGCAGCAGGGTTTGCTCCAGGGCGGGCAACAATTCGGCCATGTTCCAGACTTCCACGCCACCGGCAATTAGCCACTTGCCCAGGGTGATCAAGGGCACGCCCAGGGCCAGGGCGCAGGTCGCGACTTGCAGCGTCAGCGAGAGCAGGGTGGAGGCCGGTTTCAGGCGCACGACCCGTTGCTCCCGGGCGCTTCCGGAGCCGACGCGAGCGTAACGCGCGGAGCCCCGGGCGGCGGATTCGGCCGTCAACATCGCCAGGCAACACAGCGCCAGCACACTGGCCAGCATGTGTGCAGCCGCACCGTTGAAGGTCGATTTGAACTGATCGAAGATCGCGGTGGTGAAGGTGTCGAAGCGGATCATGGCGTACAGGCCATATTCGGCCAACAAGTGCAGGCCGACCAGCAAGGCACCGCCGCAGATCGCCAGGCGCAATTGCGGCAACACCACGCGGAAAAACACTTTCCAGGGTTTGAGCCCCATGGATTCGGCGACGTCTTCGATGGCCGGGTCGAGCCGGCGCAAGGTGGCCGCTACCGGCAAATACAGGAATGGGAAGTAGGCGATGACCGAGACCAGGACACCGGCAAACAAACCGTGAATCGGTGGCACCAGGCTGACCCAGGCGTAGCTGTGAACGAACGCCGGCACCGCCAGCGGCGCGGTGGCCAGCAACGACCACCAACGCCGCCCCGGCAGATTCGTGCGTTCCGTGAGCCAGGCCAGTGTCACCCCCAGCGCCACGCACAAAGGAATCGTCAGTAGCACCAGCAACACGGTGTTGACCAGCAGTTCACCGACCCGAGGGCGGAACACCAGGGCCACAACGGTTGACCAGCCTGTCTGCAGGGACACGCCAATCACGTAAGCGATCGGTAGCAGTGCCAGTAATGAAACCAGCACCGACAAACCGATCACCCATACACCGCCACGTCCCGCAAAGACTCCGCGGGATCGTCGACGCAAATGTGCGGGCGTCGCCTCAGCGACCCCCGCAGGCAGGGTTTCTGGCATCAATTTAGAGCAGTCCGGCCTGTGTCATCAGCTCCACGGCTTTTTTACTGTCGAGTTTCGAAGCATCGACAGTGGGCGCATCGAGTTGATTCAGAGGCACCAGTTTAGGGTTGGATGCAGCGTCTTTGCCCACGGCGTATTCAAACGATTTGCCGTTTTTCAGGACGGCCTGGCCATCCTTGCCGGTAATGTATTTGAGGAACGCCTGGGCTTGTTCCTGGTGTTTGCTGGAAGCGAGGACGCCGCCGCCGGAGATGCTAACAAAAGCGCCAGGGTCTTTGTGCTTGAAATAGTGCAGGGTAGTGTTCTTGCTGTTTTCGCCCGTCTTGGACTGATCCACCAGGCTGTAATAGTGGTAGATCACGCCGCTGTCGATCTGCCCGGCATTTACCGCCTTGAGTACCGAACTGTTGCCGCGGTAGTTGGCGTAGTTGGTTTTCATCCCCTTGAGCCAATCCAGCGTAGCGGCTTCACCCTTTTGTTGGAGGATGGCCGCGACGATGGCCTGGAAGTCAGCACCGCCTGGCGATGCCCCCCAGCGACCCTTCCAGCTCGGCGAAGCCAGGTCCATGATCGATTTCGGCAGGTCGGCTTCCGGCAGTTTGCTCGGGTTATAGACGAACACCGTGGAGCGCGCGGCGATCCCGACCCATTTGCCATGGGCCGGGCGGTAGGCAGAGTCAACCTGTTCCAGCGTGGCCTTGTCGACAGGCGCAAACAGCCCGGCGTTGTCGACCAGGACCATGGCCGGGGAGTTTTCGGTCAGGAACACGTCCGCCGGAGAAGCCGCGCCTTCCTGCACGATCTGGTTGCCCATCTCGGTGTCGTCGCCGTTGCGCAAGGTGACGGGAATACCGGTCTCCTGGGTAAAGCCCTCGACCCAGGCCTTGGTCAGGCCTTCGTGTTGCGCGTTGTACACCACGATGCCGACGGAGTCAGCGGCATAGACCTGGCCGGCGCTCAGCAAAGCGGTGGCCAACAGGGCTTTTTTCAAGAACGAAGGGATTTTTGGAATCATTCTGCGGGCTGCTCCTGGTGCATTTTTTTGAAAGTCATGCGCATTGAGCCGCCTGTAAACCAATGCGAATCATTTGCATGTTTTTGAAGTGCGGGAAATGTAGAGGTCCAAATGAGAAAATAACGTCAAAAAAACCGTTAATACATGTAATTTTCATTCAGATTAGCAGCACTGTGCCCACTGCGGTTCGACTCGTCCATAAAAGGATGATCGTTGATCAGGATATGACGCAGTTCCGGGTGCCTGCCGGCCCTTTTTGGCGTCTTCTCCATCAGGGCTGGATGGGCGGGAAGATCAGGACCTGCAGGTTGCCGCGCCGATAGCGCTTGCCGTCGGTGGGCAGCGCCTCGACTTCCTGAACCTCGGCGACGCTGTTGACCCTCATCACCACCCCGACCGAGCCCTTCTTGCGCGCCTCGGTCATCCATTGCCCGACGTCTTGCAGGGTCACCTTGCGCGAAGCCGCCGCCGGATCAGAGAGGCCGTATTTCATTTCACCGACCACGTTGTACAGCGCAACGTCAGGTCGCCTGGTCAGCCACGACAGGGCCGAAGCCGCCCCCAGGTCGTTGCTCAGCAGCGTGGTGGTCTGGTTCAGGCTGTCCAGGTGTTCGGAGATAAACCGGTCGGGCATCTTGCTGTCGACGATCCGGCCCGGCATGGCGGCGGGCAGCAGCGCTACCAGCAGCCATATGCCGAGGGCCGGCATCGCCCATAACGTCAATGGCCGCAGGATCTGCAGGGCGTTGGCGATGATCCAGCCCAGCAGCACGATGAACGCCAGGGACAGGCTGAACATCTCGGTATTCTCGAAAATCTCTTTGCTCAATTGCAGGTAAAGCAAAGCAGCCATGGCCGTCGTGGCAATGATCACGTTGAGCCAACCGTTGAAACGAATGGTCCGTGATTTGGATCGTTCCAAAAGGCCGGTCAGCGCGTGCCCCATCAGCAGCGCCAGCGGCAACAGGCAAGGCATGATGTAGGTCGGCAGCTTGCCGCTGCTCATGCTGAAAATCGCCAATGGCAGCAATAACCAGAGCAGGAGAAAACCGCCGGCAGGCTGACGTTTGTTGTTCCAGGCCTGGATGAATGTCGTCGGCAACAACACGGCCCAGGGCAGGACGGAAACCACCAGCATCGGCAGGTAGAACCACCACGGACGGGCGTGTTGCGCATTGTCGGCGGCAAAGCGGCGTACGTGCTCGTTCCAGAAGAAGAAATTCCAGAAATCCGGTTCCTGATGATGGATGGCCAGCGCCCAGGGCAGGCAGACGGCCGCGGCGACCACGACAGTCAGTGGCCCGTATCGCAACAACTCGCCAACGCGGCGCTGCCAGACCATATAGGGCAGGGCGATCACCGCCGGCAGCAGCCAGGCCAGAAGACCCTTGGTCATGAAGCCCATGCCGCAGGCAATGCCCAGCACTGCCCAGGCGCCCAGTCGGGCACGGGTGGTGCGGCTGTCAATGGCGAACCACAGGCAGATCAGGCTCAGGTTGACCCACAGGGTGAACTGCGGGTCGAGGTTGGCGTACCCGGCCTGACCGGCAATCAGCCCGAAGCTCATGTACAACAGTGCGCAGGCGAAGCTTTTGCGCGGATCGTTCCACAACCGGCGGGCAATCAGGCAGGTCAGCCACACACTCACCCCGGTAGACAGTGCAGACGCGATACGCACCCCGAGCAGATTGTCGCCAAACACCGCCTGACCGATGGCGATCATCCAGTACCCGGCAATGGGTTTTTCGAAATAGCGCAGGCCCATGAAGTGCGGCGAAATCCAGTTTCCGCCCTGCAGCATTTCCTGGCTGATCTGGGCATAACGGGTTTCATCGGGAATCCACAGACCGTGGCTCATCAGCGGCAGCAAGTAGAACGCGATGAACGCCAGGAGCAAGGCCAATAGCATCCAGCGCTCGCTGGCAGGCGCCATCGGGGCGTGCAGGGGGGAAGAATGGCCGGCAAATTTGGGCAATGGCTGAATTGTCGTCATGGCTCGACCTTGGCACTCGGATGACTGATTAAAGAGTGATGGGTAACTTGCAGAGCGAAAATCGGAATGATATTGAATGGCAAGAAGTTAATTCATGCTTTTCGTTGTTTGTTCAGCTGTTATTCAGTTAGCTTTGAAATGACTTATTGCCAAAGTTTTCGATCCCTTATGGCTCAAGTTTTACTCTTGTAGCAGAGTGTTCCAGTCTTCGGTATTTACATGGCCTGGCACTTACAACTGCCCGTGGCCATCGACGCGGACAAACAGCGCGCTGTCGTGCTGCGCGTCCGTGATCGGACCCGGGTTTGCAGGCTCTCTTGGGCCAGGGTGGTCGGGGATCCTGGTCGCAGGACAAAACCGGTGACCGGCACGGCGACGGTTCTATTTAAACAAAACACGAAACAGTACAAAAATTCCACGGAGACTAAGTTCGGCGAATTAACTGCAGCGAAAGTTACATCTCTGCAAGTGTCGGCACAGTGAAAGGAATGTGAAAAAACTGCAGGGGAGGGGGCCAGCGAGTCATTAGTCGGTTACTGGGGGTTGTTATCTTTTTCTGTTGCGCAGAATTACAGCGGAACACAGAAGGGACGGCTTAACGGCGAACTTGTCGCCGTTAAGCCGGAGGTGAAGGCGTTCAGGGCGCGGGGCAACTCACCTGTGGTCTGACTGCCGCCTGGCTGATCAGCGCGGCCAGGCGTTTGACGTTGTTTTGCTGGGCAAGCACCAGGTCATCGATGGTCGCGCCCGAGGGCGTTTGCAAGGTGCTGCGGCAAATCACCCGGGCCGTGTCGCCGGTGCTGGCACTGCGAAGGCGCCATTCCACGTCCATCAAGGCGTACTGGCCGGGGACCGAGTCAAAACGCTGCACATCGATCCGCACCGAATGTCGGCCTTGTACAGGACTGTTGCTCAGTTGGTCGACCAGCGCACTGCGCAATTCGTCCACGAGAGTCGAGCCCCACCATTGGGTTTCCAGGATCGCCAGGCCACTGTTGCCTTCGCGAATGACGATCTGCGCTCGATCGACCTGGGGTGGCACGCTGATCGTCTCGATCTGGATCACCCCGACAGTGGTCCTTGAGTGATCGCCCTGCTGCGCCGGGGTCAGGGTGTGGAATTGAATCGGGTCACTGCGGCAGGCGGCTAGCAGCAACATCGCGGTGACCAATGTGAACTTCAGCGGTAAAGCCATGGGTGTTGCTCCTGTGTTCAATTGCGCGGTGGCCCTTGCAGATCCATGGGGGCGGCATTGTTCGGACGGCCGCGAATCAGCGATTCCGGATGCCGTCCCAGGTAATCCGAGAGATCACGCAAGGATCTCGACGTGCGTCCCAGTTCATCCAGGGTCTGCCCCAGTTTTTCCCGTTGTGGCGAATCATCTGCCAAGGTCGAACTGGCCGATTGCAGGGTTGAATTGGCGGTTTCCAGGGTCTTGCTGACATCCGACAGGGTGGTTTGCACGCCAGGCAGGATCTTGCCGTTGAATTGCATCATGCCTTTGCGCAGTTCGACGAGGTTGCCATCGAGATTGCCGGCGATACGCTCGATCGGCAGTTTGTTGATCTTGTCGACCATGGATTCGAGTTTTTCCTGCAATTGCTCGAGGCTTCCGGGAATGGTCGGAATCATGACCGGGCGCGCGTTTGCATCGAAGGCGACTTTGTCGGCCTTGGGGTAGAAGTCCAGGGCAATGTACAACTGGCCGGTCAGGAAGTTGCCGGTGCGGGCCTGGGCACGCAGGCCGTTCTCGATGAAGGTGCCGATCAGCCGCACGCCAGCGGCTTCGTCATTGGGATCATGCTTGAGCACCTTGAGCATTTTGATGTGGGCCTGGCCCAGGCGTTGCGGGTAAATCACGATGCCGACGTTGACCGGAAAGGAGCGAGCTTTCTCGTCATAATCCAGATTGACCGCCACCACCTTGCCGATGTCCACGCCGAGGAACTCCACCGGGGCATCGACTTTGAGGCCGCGCATTGCCTGGTCGAAACGCATGGCCAGGTACTGCGGCTTGCCGTTTGGCGGGGCGAGGGCGGTTTGCTGGTCTTCGAACAGTTCGTAGGCGTACTCGGCAGCCGCAGGTTTATCGTCAGGGCTGTAGTCGGGCGCGCGGAAGGCAATGCCGCCCACCAGCAAGGAAGACAACGATTCGGTCTTGACCGCAAAACCGTTGGCGCCGACGTTCACGTCAATGCCGCTGGCGTTCCAGAAGCGGGTGTTTTCGGTGACGTATTTGTCATTGGGTGCATGGACGAACAGTTCAATGTTCACGCCCTTGCCATCAGCGTCCAGTGCGTAGGCCACCACCTGGCCCACCGGGATCTTGCGGTAGTAGACCGGAGAGCCGATATCCAGCGACCCCAGGTCCTGGGTGAACAGGGTGAAACGCTTGCCCGGCTCGCCATAGGTGATCGGCGGCGGGTTTTCCAACCCCTTGAAGTTTTTTGCCCGGCCGTTGGCCTGGCCGATATCGGCACCGATGTAGTCGCCCGACAGCAGCGTATCGATACCGGACACACCGCCCGCGCCAATGCGCGGCCGCACGACCCAGAACTGCGAATCTTCGCGGGTAAAGCTTTCGGCCTGCTTTTCCAGCTTGATGGTGGCGTTGACGCTCTTCTGGTCATTGGCCAGTTCCACATCGGAGACATGACCAATCACGACATTGCGGTATTTGACCTCGGTCTTGTTCGCGGTCAGGCCGTCTCCGGTCTTGAACGTGACAACGATGGTCGGGCCTTGTTGCAAAATGCTGTGAACCACCAGCGAAATACCCACCAGCACCGCGACGATCGGGACGATCCAGACCAGCGAAACGCTGAAGCGGCGGGTCTTGATCGGTGCCTGCCCGGGGGCTTGCGGCCCGTCAGTGGCTTGTGACTTCATCCGTGACCTCCTCATTGTGTGGGTTTTCCCGTTCTTTATCCCAAATCAAGCGTGGATCGAAACTCATTGCCGACAGCATGGTAAACACCACAACCAGACCAAAAAACAGAATGCCCGGGCGCGGCTCGATATCGGCCAGGGCCTGGAACTTGACCAGCGAAGCCACCAGGGCGACCACAATCACATCGAGCATCGACCAATAGCCGATGACCTCGACGAAACGGTACAACGTCGACCGCTCCTTGCGAGCCCACTCGCTGTCGCGTTGCACGGTGACCAGCAGCAGTGTGATGGCAACGAACTTGATGCCCGGCACCGCGATACTGGCAATGAAAATGATCAGGGCGATGTCCCAGGCCCCAGCCTCCCAGAACTCCAGCACGCCGCTCATGATCGTGCTGTCGGCGCCATTGCCGACCATTTGGGTGTTCATCACCGGCAGCAGGTTGGCCGGGATATAGAACACCAGAGCCGCGATCATGTAGGCCCAGGTGCGGGTCAGCGAATTGGTTTTGCGCCGGTGCAGCGGTGCACCGCATCGCTCGCATTCGTGGGGCTCGAAGGTCATGTCGCAGGCGAGCCCGCAGGTGTGACACAGGCACAGGTTGAGCTCGTCGGCGTAAGGAGGCGTGCTCATACAAGGTCCCATAGTTCGCGGATATCGCGCCCGGCGATGCGGATCATCATCAGGCTCAGCGCAGCCAGGGCGAACAACCCGATGCCGGGCAGCACATCGAGCAGTCCGGCGAGCTTGATCACCGCGACCATGGCACCCAGCAGACAGACTTCGAGCATGCTCCAGGGCCTCAGGGTTTCCAGCCAGCGCATGCATAACCTGAATCCGGGCGAGCGTTGACGGGCGAGGGCGAAGCCGAGCACCCAGATCAGCAGCAACAGCTGGAAAATCGGCGCGATGATCATGGCGATTGCCGCCACCATGGCGATGAAGGTGATAGGCCCCTGGCTCAGCGCCAGCACCGAGTCCCAGAGCGTCGCACTGTTCTTCACGCCTTTGAGGTTGATGCTCATCACCGGATAGAAATTGGCGAATATCCACAGCATCAACGCCGTGAAGGTCAACGCAAGACGCTGTTCCACCGTGAGGCCGTTATAGCGCTGAAGTACGCCGCCGCAGCGCGTACACAGGGTTTTTTGGTGTTTGGCGAGCGTGACTTTCTGGAAAACGCTGTCGCAGTGCTCGCAGATGATCAACTGATCAGTAGTTGCCATTGGTCAAGCTCAATAAGAGGCAGGAAGTTCAGAGCACCCCCTCAATATAGAGGTGACTTGCGATTGAGCAAATGGAAAGTCGCGAGCTTAACATTATCCGCCGCCCGGGGATGACTCGACCCAGGGTATTTCATGGGGGAAACAAGCGGCGGACGATTTTTAATTCTTCTGCCGGCCATGCGCGTTTTGATAATAACCGTACTAGGCTGATTCGGGTGCCTTGAGTAGCAACAGGCTTTTCATTTTTTTGGCAGTTGAACGCTTGGAACTAATCAGAGGGCATGGTTTGGGGGTAACTCACCAGGGTCCGGTCTCGGATTACTTGAAATAAAGTCGCCGGCCGCAAGGATCCGTCCCGATAAAGGAAGGTCGCCATGAAAAGACTCTCGCATCGCTCAAGGTTCTACATTGCAGGTTCATTACTGATAGCGCTCAACGGTATGGCCCAGGCAGCACAAACAGAAAAGCCCAATATCCTGTTCATCGTGTCCGACGATACCGGCTACGGTGATCTTGGGCCATACGGTGGCGGGGTCGGTCGAGGCATGCCGACCCCCAGCATCGACGAACTGGCCGCTGAGGGTACAACCTTTTATTCGTTCTACGCGCAACCGAGTTGTACGCCTGGGCGAGCCGCCATGCAGACCGGGCGCATCCCCAATCGCAGCGGCATGACCACCGTGGCCTTTCAGGGTCAGGGCGGTGGTTTGCCCGCCGCTGAATGGACCCTGGCCTCGGTGCTCAAGACCGGCGGCTACGAGACCTACTTCACCGGCAAGTGGCACCTGGGTGAAGCCGACTATGCGATGCCCAATGCCCAGGGCTATGACGTGATGAAGTACGTCGGCCTCTATCACCTCAATGCCTACACCTACGCCGACCCGACCTGGTTCCCCGACATGGACCCGGAAACCCGGGCGATGTTTGCCCAGGTGACCAAGGGCGCACTCTCGGGCAAGGCCGGAGAGAAGCCCGTCGAAGAGTTCAAGATCAACGGCCAGTATGTTGATACGCCGGTCATCGATGGCAAACCCGGTGTCGTCGGGATTCCCTACTTTGACGGCTATGTGGAAAAGGCCGCACTGGAATTCCTCGACACCGCCGCCAAATCCGACAAGCCGTTCTTCATCAACGTCAACTTCATGAAAGTGCACCAGCCGAACCTGCCGGCACCGGAGTTCGTTCATAAGTCGATCTCCAAGTCCAAATACGCCGACTCGGTGGTCGAACTGGATACGCGCATCGGCCATATCATGGACAAGCTCAAGGCGCTGGGCCTGGATAAGAACACGCTGGTGGTCTACACCACCGACAACGGCGCCTGGCAGGACGTTTACCCGGATGCCGGCTACACGCCGTTCCGTGGCACCAAGGGCACCGTGCGCGAGGGCGGCAACCGGGTGCCGGCGATCATGACCTGGCCTGGAAAAATCAAACCGAACGCCAAGAACCACGACATTCTCGGCGGGCTCGATCTGATGGCGACCTTCGCCTCGGTGGCCGGTATCAAGTTGCCGGAGAAGGATCGCGAAGGTCAGCCGATCTTTTTCGACAGCTATGACATGACCCCGGTGATTACCGGCACTGGCCCCAACCCACGCAAAGAGTGGTTCTACTTTACCGAAAACGAGTTATCGCCAGGGGCGGCCCGTGTAGGCAACTACAAAGCCGTGTTCAACCTGCGCGGCGACGATGGTGCCCAAACCGGTGGCTTGGCCGTGGACACCAACCTGGGCTGGAAAGGTGCCACCAAGTACGTGGCGACAGTGCCTCAGGTCTTCGATTTGTACCAGGACCCACAGGAGCGCTATGACATCTTCATGAGTAACGTCACCGAGCGTACCTGGACCATGGTGCCGATCAGTCAGGCGATCAACAAGCTGATGCAGACCTACATCAAGTATCCGCCACGCAAGATGCAAAGCATGACCTATGACGGGCCGATCGAGTTGTCCAAGTATCAGAAGTTCCAGTCGGTTCGGGAGGATTTGCAGAAGGAAGGCATTCACATTCCGATACCTCAATAGGCGTGTCGCAGCGGCCACTTGAGGTCGCTGCAGCCCCCGCCTGACCTGCCGGGACGCCTGAAGCGAGGGACAACTCGCCTCAGGCGCCCGGTGGTCAACCCAGCACTTCCCGCATCCGATACCAGAACATGCCAAGGGCCAGCAAGGGTGAACGCAGAGCGCGTCCGCCGGGGAAGGTCATGTGCGGCACGGCGCTGAACACGTCGAAGCCTTTGCTATGGCCGATATGGATCGCTTCGCCCAACAACTTCGCGCACCAGTGGGTCACGTTCAGTCCATGGCCGGAGTAACCCTGGGCGTAGAACACGTTCGGGTGCTGGCTCAGGCGCCCGACCTGGGGGAAGCGGTTGGCCGAGATGCCGATCTTGCCGCCCCACTGATAGTCGATGCGCACATCGGCCAGTTGCGGGAATACCTTGAGCATCTGCGGGCGCATGTAGGCGCTGATGTCCGAAGGATCGCGCCCGGAGTAATGGCAGGCACCGCCGAACAGCAAACGCCGGTCAGCCGAGAGCCGGTAGTAATCCAGGCCGACTTTCTGGTCGCACAGCGCGACGTTGTGCGGGATCAGTTTTGCCGCGGCATCTTGCGACAACGGCTCGGTGGCGATGATGTAGCTGCCCGCCGGGAGCACCTTGCCGCTGAGCTTCGGTTCCAGTTCTTCGAGGTGCGCGTTGCAGGCCAGCACCAAGGTGTCTGCGCGCACCGTGCCACCGGCGCAACGGACCTGCACCGTGCTGCCATGGATCAACTCCAGCACCGGGCTCTGCTCGAAAATTTGCACCCCAAGGGCCTCGGCAACTTGCGCTTCGCCAAGGACCAGGTTCAGCGGATGCAAATGCCCCGAGCCCATGTCCACCAGGCCACCGGCATACACAGCGGAATTCACCACCTGTTCACGAATTTGCTCCGGTGCCACCAATCGGGTTTCAAAGGCGTAGCCGGATTCAATCAGTTCCGTCTGCTCGGCCTTGAGCGCCTTGAATTGGGCCGGGGTATTGGCCAGCTCGCAAAAGCCCCAGCTCAGATCGCAATCGATACCGTGCTCGCGGACGCGATTGGCCACGACTTGCACCGACTCGGTCCCGGCATGCTCCAGGTATTGCACGCCATCGGCGCCGATGTGCCTGGCGAAACCACTGACGTCATGGCCGATGCCTCGAATCAACTGGCCACCGTTGCGCCCGCTGGCGCCCCAGCCAATTCGCCGGGCTTCCAGCAAGATCACCGAGAGCCCGCGCTGGGCCAGTTCGATGGCGGTGTTGATGCCGGTGAAACCCGCGCCGATCACGCAGACGTCGGCCGTAAGGTCCGAGGCCAGCGCGGGACGCTGCCTCATGCCCTTGGCGGATGCCGCGTACCAGGAGTGGGTGTGTTCCTTGGTGTACTGATTCATTTGTTGGACTTCACTTTGCTCCACGAGCGGGTCATCAGGCGCATGATCGACTGCGGCGGCGTGGTGGAGATGTAGAGTTTGTCGAGGACTTCCTGGGGCGGATAAACCTCGGGGTTGCCGACCAGCTCAGGGTCCATGTACTGCTTGGCGGCCGGGTTCGGGTTGGCGTAGCCGACCGACTCACTGACCTTGGCAATCACTTGCGGGTCCAACAGGTAGTTGATGAAGGCGTGAGCTTCTTTTGGATTGCCGGCGTCGGCGGGGATGGCCAACAAGTCGAACCACAGATTGGCGCCTTCCTTGGGAATGGCGTAGGCGATGTTCACGCCGTTCTTGGCTTCCTTGGCGCGGTTGGCGGCCTGGAACACGTCGCCCGAGTAACCGAACGCCACGCAGATGTCGCCGTTGGCCAGGTCCGAGACGTACTTGGAGGAGTGGAAGTAGGTGATGTAGGGGCGGATCTGCAGCAGCCTGGCTTCGGCCTTTTTGAAGTCCTCGGGGTTTTCGCTGCGCGGGTCCATGCCCATGTAGTTGAGCATCGCCGGGAACACTTCGTCCGCCGAGTCCATCATCGACACGCCGCAGGCACTGAGCTTCTTGATGTTTTCCGGTTCGAACAGCACGGCCCAGGAATCGATCTTGTCGATGCCCAGCACCGCCTTGACCTTGTCGACGTTATAGCCGATGCCGTTGGTGCCCCACAGGTACGGCACAGAGTGTGCGTTGCCCGGATCGTTTTTCTCAAGCAAAGCCAGCAGTTTCGGGTCGAGGTTCTTGAAGTTCGGCAGTTGCTCGCGATCGAGCTTGAGGAACGCGCCGGCCTTCACCTGGCGGGCGAGGAAGTGGTTGGACGGCACCACCACGTCATACCCGGTACGACCGGCGAGCAGTTTGCCTTCCAGGGTTTCGTTGGAATCGAATACGTCGTAGATCACCTTGATCCCGGTCTTGGCCTGGAAGTCGGCGAGGGTGGTTTCGCCGATGTAGTCGGTCCAGTTGTAGACGCTGACCTGTGGCTGGGCCTGGGCAACGGCGCTGAACAGAATCGCCAGCGCGGCCGGGACCACGGATTTCAAAAGACGCATATCGATACCTCTTGGAATTATTGGATTGTTCAGGTGATTCTTTGGTGTTCTGTCGGCCGTCATCGCGAGCAGGCTCGCTCCCACATTTGGAATGCGTTCCCCTGTGGGAGCGAGCCTGCTCGCGAAGGTCTTAAGGACAGCGCAAATCTCAGACGCTGAGCATCAGGAACTCACGCTCCCAGGAGCTGATCACCCGTTTGAAGTTCTCGTGCTCGGCGCGTTTGACCGCGACATAGCCGCGCACGAACTTGCTGCCCAGGTAGCGGCTGACGGTGTCGCATTCTTCCATCTGGGTCAGGGCGTCTTCGATGGTGATCGGCAGGCGCAGGTTGCGACGCTCATAGGCGCGGCCCTCTACCGCGGCGCTCGGCTCGATGCGCTCGACCATGCCCAGGTAACCACACAGCAGGCTGGCGGCGATGGCCAGGTACGGGTTGGCGTCGGCACCCGGCAAGCGGTTTTCCACGCGCATTGCATCGGGGCTGGAAGTCGGCACGCGCAGGCCGACGGTGCGGTTCTCTTCGCCCCATTCGACGTTCACCGGTGCCGAGGTGTCCGGCAGGAAGCGGCGGAACGAGTTGACGTTAGGCGCGAACATCGGCAGCACTTTCGGGATGTACTTCTGCAAACCACCGATGTGATGCAGGAACAGCTCGCTCATGTTGCCATCGGCATCGGCAAAGATCGGCTGGCCCGTGGCAATGTCCACCACGCTCTGGTGAAGGTGCATGGCGCTGCCCGGCTCGTCGCCGACCGGCTTGGCCATGAAGGTTGCCGCCACGTTGTGCTTGAGCGCCGCTTCACGCATGGTGCGCTTGAACACGGTGATCTGGTCGGCCAGGTCCAGCGCGTTGCCGTGACGGAAGTTGATTTCCATCTGCGCCGGGCCGTCCTCGTGGATCAGCGTGTCGAGGTCCAGACCTTGCAGTTCGCACCAGTCATAGACGTCTTCGAACAGCGGGTCGAATTCGTTCGCCGCGTCGATGGAGAACGACTGGCGACCGCTTTCGGCGCGGCCAGAACGGCCCATCGGCGCCTTGAGCGGCAAGTCCGGGTCTTCGCAGCGCTGGGTCAGGTAGAATTCCATTTCCGGCGCGACAATCGGCCGCCAGCCCTTGTCGGTATACAACTGCAGGACTTTCTTCAGCACGTTGCGCGGCGACAGTTCGATCGGGTTGCCGAACTTGTCGAAGGTATCGTGGATCACGATGGCGGTCGGCTCGATGGCCCATGGCACCACGTAGACGGCGTCGGCGTCGGGCTTGCAGACCATGTCGATATCGGCCGGGTCGAGCAGGTCGTAGTAGATGTCGTCGTCGACAAAGTCCCCGGTTACCGTTTGCAACAACACACTTTCCGGCAGGCGCATGCCTCGCTCATGCAGGAACTTGTTGGTGGGTGCGATTTTGCCGCGTGCAATGCCGGTCAGATCGCTGACGACGCACTCGACTTCGGTAATCTTGTGATCTTTCAGCCAAGTGAACAGCTGATCGAAAGGGACATTCATAAAGACCTCGTTATTGGTTTTATTAACGCCAGGAGAGACCGGTTTCATCCGCCGGACACTTCCCCTGTAGCGCGTTGACGACTATCTTGTGCGAGCCTTGCGGTTCCATCTATCCACTTTAAGCAGCACAAAGCGCACCAAAAGAGTGCGCAAGGTCGCCCCATGACAGGTTCCACTTCCCTTCAGGTCCAAGCGTTCAACACCGCCGATGTCGCCGAGCAAATCCGCGCCACGCCAGGTTGGGTGCAGCAATACCAGCAGATGTCGCCTGGGCATTTCGCAGGCCTGGTGCGTTATCTGGATCTGCAGGGCGTGGAAATTTACGAAGAGTCGATGAACACCCGGGTCGAGCAGAATTTCAGCGCGCCCCAGGGCTCGTTGTCGTTCTGTTTTGATCGCGGCGACAACGCGCTGTACGTGTTGAATGGCGAAAGCCGCAACATCTGGATCACCCCGGAGAACTACCAGGAAATCGCCGTGGTGTTCGGGCCGGAGTTTGTAAAGCGCCACAGCCTCGACATCGCCAGGCTCGAAGGGCTGTTCATGGCACCGCTCAACTCCCGGCAGAACGCGCTGTTTTGCCGTTGGCTCAGCGGGACCTTGACGCGGCTGTCGCAGACCTTCGATCCACCAAGTCGCGAAGCGCTGACCCAGCAACTGCTGGAAGATTGCCTGTTCATCCTCGACAACGCCTGTGTCGGCCTCGACCAGGGCGCGTTGCAGCGCCGTGCCGGGGAGCGGTCGATCATGAAGCGGGTAGGGGAATGGGCGGCGGACACCCCGGAAGAACACCTCAACCTGCTGGAGTTGTCCCAGGTCGCGGGGGTTTCACTGCGCCAGTTGCAGCATGCGTTCAAAACCTACACCGGCATGTCGCCGACCCAATGGTTGCGCCTGCGCCGCCTCAACAGCGCCCGTCGCGAATTGCTCAGCCGCACGCCGATGCAAACCACCGTGGCCGAAGTGGCGATGCATTGGTCGTTCTGGCATCTGGGGCGGTTTTCCAGCAGCTACCGCGCGTTGTTCAACGAGCTGCCGAGCGACACCCTCAAGCGTGCGAGTACCACTCAGGCAAACAGTCGCAGCCGACGTTAGAACGTCGGCGGCGTAATCACCCAGATCACCACTGCATCGACATCGCCGGGGTTGCCGTAGCGGTGCGGTTCCTGGCTGGAAAAGCTGAAGCTGTCGCCTTCATTGAGCTGGAAATGGCGCTCGCCGACCCACAACTCGAAACGCCCCGAGAGCAAGTAGCCGGCTTCTTCTCCGTCGTGGCTGTAGCTTTGCTGGCTGTAGGTGCCGGGCGGGAAACGCGAGTGGAGCATTTCCAGTTGACGGTTGGCCTGCGGTGTCAGCAACTGGTCGACGATGCCGTCTTCGTAGTGCACGTTCAGGCGGCTGTTCTTGCGCACCACGACGCCGTCATCCTCTGGCGCGGTGACTGCTTCACTGGCGAAGAACCACTGGATGGTAACGCCGAGGCTGCGGGCAATGTTGAACAGCGCCGGAATCGACGGGTAGGCGAGGTTGCGTTCCAGCTGGCTGATGTAGCCGGCGGTGAGTTCGCTCTGTTGCGCCAGTTCCGCCAGGGTCATGCCCCGGCGCTTGCGCAGGCCGCGAATGCGCGTGCCGAGAAAATGCGGTTCGGCGCTGCCGGTTGCGGGCTGTGACTTGCTGTTGTTGCTCATGGAAAATTCCGAACCGGGAAGGGGCCACATCCCCCTGTAGGAGCGAGCCTGCTCGCGATGGTCGTTAACGATAACGCTGGAAGCCTGACACCCAGCGGTGTTCTCGGGTTCATCGCGAGCAGGCTCGCTCCTGCAGGGGCGTTGTTAGCCGTTAAAGCCCCGGAGTATAAACAGCCTTAAAGCTCCCACGCGACTTTCAGGCCTTCATAAATCGCTTCTTCGGCGGTACGCGGTGCCAGGCAGTCGCCGATTCGGCGAAACTCCACCAGCCCTTGCAACTCAGCGCCCAGGGTATCCACCGGTTGATGCCCCTGGCACAGCACCAGCGTATCGATGTTTTCCATCAACATCGGTTCGCCACTGGCGGTGTGTTGCAGGTACACCGTGTTGTCATCGCAGCCATACAGCCTCGCGTAAGGGGTGATCGGCACACCCAGCTTATGCAGCTCGCCGGCCAGTTGATCGCGCACGTACAGCGGCAGGTTTTCCCCGCAATGGGTGCCGTTGACCGCCAGTTGCACCTGGTGCCCGGCGCGCACCAGCCGTTCGGCGATACCGGGACCGATCCAGTCGCAACGCCAGTCGACCACCACCACTGAGCGGCCGATCCGTACTTCATCGCGCAGCACTTGCCAGGCGTCCACCACCTGCAATTCACCGCCGCGCTCGAAGGGCGGCCAGTAGGGCTCGGCTCCGGTAGCGACGATCACCACGTGCGGTTTTTCCTGCTCCACCAGTGCCCGGTCGACTCGGGTATTGCGCACCACGCGCACGCCGGCCAGTTCCATTTCTCGCTGCAGGTTGGTACTCGCTCCGCCGAACTCGCTGCGCCGTGGCAGCAGTTGCGCGAGCAATACCTGACCGCCCAGTTGCGAATTGGCTTCGTACAGCGTCACCTCATGGCCGCGCTGGGCCGCGACGGTGGCGGCTTTCATCCCGGCCGGTCCACCGCCGGCGATCATGATGCGTTTGCGCTGTGGCGCTTGTCGGCGTTCGCCGAAGACCAGTTCGCGCCCGGTTTCCGGGTGCTGGATGCAGGAAATCGGCAAGCCCTTGTGGAAGTGGCCGATGCAGGCCTGATTGCAGGCAATGCAAGCCCGCACGTCTTCGACGCGGCCGGTGTCGGTCTTGTTGGGCATTTGCGGATCGCAGATCAGCGCCCGGGTCATGCCGCACACATCGGCCTGGCCGCGAGCCAGAATCAGCTCGGCTTCCTGGGGCTGGTTGATGCGCCCGGTGACGAACAGCGGAATGTCCAGACTGGCCTTGAAAGTTCCGGCTTCCCTGGCCAGGTACGCCGCTTCGATCGCCATGGGCGGCACGATATGCACCGCGCCACCAAGGGAAGCCGAGGTGCCGGCGACGATATGCACGTAATCAAGCTGCGCTTGCAGTGACTGCACGGCGGCCAGGGATTCGTCCTCGGTCAGGCCCTCAGGGTCGCGCTCGTCGGCGGAGATGCGCAGGCCGACGATGAACTGCTCGTCGGTCGCCTCGCGCACAGCGGCTATGACCTCGCGCAGAAAACGCAAACGCTGCTCCAGTTCGCCGTTGTAGCCATCGGTACGCCGGTTGACCCGCGGATTGATGAATTGCGCCGGCAGGTAACCGTGGCTGGCCACGACCTCGACGCCATCGATGCCTGCCTGGTGCAGGCGCCGGGCGGCAGCGGCATAACCGGCGACGATCTCGTCGATCATCGCCTGGTCCAGCGCGCGGGGCATCACCCGGAACCGTTCGTTGGGCACCGACGATGCAGAGTAGGCCACCGCCAGCAGGCCATCGCTGGACTCCATGATCTCCCGCCCCGGATGGAACACCTGGGACAACACCACAGTGCCGTGGGCATGGCAGGTTCGCGCCAGTTTGCGGTAGCCCTCGATGCATGCATCGTCGGTGGCCATCAGCACGTGGGAGGTGTAGCGCGCACTGTCATGCACGCCAGCCACCTGCAGCACGATCAGCCCCGCACCGCCTTCGGCACGCGCCCGGTGATAGGCGATCAATTGTTCATTGACCAGGTTGTCGGTGGGCATCGAGGTGTCGTGTCCGCTGGACATGATGCGGTTCTTCAGGCGCTTGCCACGGATCTCCAGGGGTTCGAACAGGTGCGCGAAGGCGGGTGTCGGCATGGTGCGATTACTCCAGGCAGGCTGCTCTTTGTAGGCGCGAGCCTGCTCGCGATGGTCGTCAACGATAACGCTGGGTATCTGATACCCCGCGGCGTTCTCAGGTCCCTCGCGAGCAGGCTCGCTCCTACAGAGGCATCAGGTTTCGGTTGTTATTATTGGTCTATAGAAGTTTACCTTCAGTAAAAAATCAACTTGTTTTTTTACTGTGGCGTGGAGTAGTTTCATCTCGAGCCCGCTCCCGGGCCGAACCTCACAACAATAAAAAAGGGCTGCGCGGGCCTTGGGTCCCGTGGCACCTGCAAGAGGAACCATTGATGAAATCGCACATGCTCAAGCACGGTTTTTATCCCTTGGTGTTGTCCGTGGCCATGGGCCTGGGCAGTGCTCAGGCAGCATCGGACATGGTAGTGGTCGGATACGGCGGAGCCGGACAAAAAGCCCAGGACGTGGCGTTCTTTCAACCCTTCGCCGCCGTGGATCAAAGCAAGGTGATCCAGAGCGAATACAACGGCGAGATGGCCAAGATCAAAGTGATGGTCGACACCGGCAACGTCGACTGGGATGTGGTGCAGATCGAAGGCCCGGACCTGATGCGCGGCTGCGAGGAAGGCATGTATGAGCGCCTGGACTGGACTCGCCTGGGCCACGCCGACCAGTTGATTCCCGAAGCGGCGCAGGAATGCGGTTCCGCTGCGCTGGTGTGGAGCGTGGCCATTGCCTACGACACTGACAAACTGGCCCAGGTCCCGACCTCGTGGGCAGATTTTTGGGACGTGAAGAAAACCCCTGGCAAGCGTGGGCTGCGTAAACGCGCGGTGTACAACCTGGAATTCGCCTTGCTGGCCGACGGGGTGAAAACCGAAGACGTCTACAAGGTGCTCGGCACCCCGCAGGGCGTGGACCGGGCATTCGCCAAACTCACTGAACTCAAGCCTTACATCCAGTGGTGGGAGGCGGGCGCACAACCGCCGCAATGGCTGACCGCCGGCGATGTGGTGATGACCTCGACCTACAGCGGGCGCATCGCCGACGCCGCACAGAAAGGCAGCCACCTCGCTCTGGTGTGGCCTGGCAGCCTGTACGGCATGGACTACTGGGCGATCATCAAAGGGTCCAGACATGTGGATCAGGCCAAGCGCTTTATTGCCTTCGCCAACCAGCCGGACGCCCAGGTCAACTACGTGCAGCAGATCCCCTACGGCCCGACCAACACCCAGGCCGCCGCGCGGCTGGACGACAAACTGGCGCAATGGGTGCCCACTGCGCCACAGAACCTCAAGGGTGCACTGTCGATGAACGTGGGTTTCTGGGTCGATCATGGTGAGGAGCTCGAAGAACGCTTCAATGCATGGGCCAGTAAATAACCGCCCGCGGCTGGACGCAGGGAAGCGTCCAGCATTACTGTCTGCCCCAGCCGATCAGTGTGGAGAACTCCAATAATGAACAATATTCAGATGGCACCGACTGCTGAACGCAGCGCCACCGAACAGCGCCTGCGTGAGGAACTGGCAGCCTGTTATCGCTTGATTGCGCACTTTCGCATGACCGATCTGATCTTCACCCACATCTCGATGCGCATTCCGGGGCCGGAGCATCACTTTCTGATCAACCCTTACGGGCTGATGTTCGATGAAATCACCGCGTCCAATCTGGTCAGGATTGACCTCAATGGCCATGCCGTGGAGCCTTCGCCGTACCCGGTCAACCCGGCCGGCTTCGTGATCCACAGCGCCATCCATGGCGCCCGTGAAGATGCGCAATGCGTGCTGCATACCCACACCAAATCCGGTTGCGCGGTGGCGGCGTTGAAGTGCGGACTATTGCCGGTGAACCAGATTTCCATGGAATTCTATGGCCGGGTTGCCTACCACGACTACGAGGGCGTGGCGCTGGACCTGAGCGAGCAGCAACGTCTGGTGGCGGATCTGGGTGACAAGTCGGTACTGATGTTGCGCAACCATGGTTTGTTGACAGTGGGCGAGACGGTGAGCCAGGCGTTCCTGCGCATGCATTACCTGGAAAAGGCCTGTGAAATTCAGTTGGCGGCCATGGCTGCCGGTGAGTTGGTGCTGCCGCCGGCGGAGGTTTGCGCGCATACCGAGCGGCAGTTCAACGACCCCGGTCGGCCACTGGAAGAAGGCCAACTCGCGGATCCGGATGCCATGCAACTGGCCTGGGCGGCGTTGTTGCGGTTGCTGGATCGAGTGGCGCCGGGTTACCGCGACTGATCCAGATCCTGTGTTGAATGGACTAACGCCATCGCGAGCAAGCTCGCTCCCACAGGGGATTTGCGTCGTACACCAAATATGTGGTCACCCGGATCAAAGGTGGGAGCGAGCCTGCTCGCGATGGGCGCGCCACGGTCCATCTGGCTTACACCCGACTGGAGACTTGGCCCGCTCTTGCTGTACAGTCGTTCAGCCCGCCGCTAACCCGCACAGGCCTGAACGATTGAACCAAGGAGCGTGTCGCCCATGAATCAGGAAGCCCGTTTTTCCCGCATGGAACCGGAGTTGCGCAAAGCCAACCTGATCGAGGCGACGCTGGTGTGCCTCAAGCGTCATGGTTTCCAGGGCGCGTCGATCCGCAAGATATCCGCCGAGGCCGGGGTTTCGGTGGGGCTGATCAGCCATCACTATTCCGGTAAGGATGAACTGGTGGCCGAGGCCTACATGGCGATCACCGGACGGGTCATGACCTTGCTGCGCGATGCCATGGAGCAAGCCGCGCCGAATGCCCGAGAGCGCTTGTCGGCGTTTTTCCGCGGGTCGTTTTCCGCCGAGCTGCTCGATCCGCAACTGATCGATGCCTGGCTGGCGTTCTGGGGTGCGGTGAAAACCGCCGAGGCCATTAACCAGGTCCACGATCATTCCTATGGCGAGTATCGCGGCATCCTCGGCAGGGTGCTGGCGGAACTGGCTCGGGAGGAGGGTTGGGAAAACTTCGACGCCGACCTCGCGGCTATCAGCCTCAGTGCCTTGCTCGACGGCTTGTGGCTGGAGTTCGGGCTGAACTCGGGTACCTTCACGCCGCAGCAGGGCATCCAGATTTGCGAGGCCTGGGTCGACGGGTTACAGGCCGGCGGACGCCAGCGTTTTTGCGTGCGGACGAGCGACTGTTGATCAGTTGTTCAGTACTGGATACTCTCTGGCGCCGATGCAGGAAAACACTCCAATAAGAAACGGGCCCTCAGGGCCTATGCCGGACACCAAGCGATGACTCCTCGGGTATTGATCGTCGATGACGATCCGCTGATTCGCGATCTGCTGCACGCCTACCTGTCCCAGGAAGGCTACGACGTCCACTGCGCCGCCACGGCGGAACTGGCGGAAACCTTCCTCGCCAGCCAGAGCGTCGACCTGGTGATGCTCGACATCCGCCTGCCGGGCAAGGACGGCCTGACCCTGACCCGCGAGCTGCGGGTGCGCTCGGAAGTCGGGATCATCCTGATCACCGGGCGCAACGACGAAATCGACCGCATCGTCGGCCTCGAATGCGGCGCCGATGACTACGTGATCAAACCCCTCAACCCAAGGGAACTGGTGTCCCGGGCGAAAAACCTGATCCGCCGGGTACGTCATGCGCAAACGCCTGCGCCGGTCGTCGCTGCGGCCAAACCGGTCAAGCAATTCGCCGACTGGTCGCTGGACACCGACCGCCGTCGCCTGATCGATCCTTCGGGCAGCGAAACCCTGCTGACCCACGGCGAGTACCAGTTGCTCAGCGTGTTCCTGCGTAACAGCGGCCACACCCTCAGCCGCGATCAGTTGATGGACCAGATCCGCAACCGCGAGTGGGTGCCCAACGACCGCTCCATCGACGTGCTGGTCGGGCGCCTGCGCCGCAAGTTGCACGACGATCCGGCCGAACCCCAGTTGATCATCACCATTCACGGCGCCGGTTACCTGTTCACCGCCAGCGTGGCGGCCTGAAGCTGATGGCGCGATGGCTTTGCCTGCTGGCGATGCTGGTGGCCGGCCATGCCGTCGCGGCGGACAAGGTTCGCTATTGCGATTACCCGGTGTACCCGCCGGTCTCATGGAGTGATGGCAAGCAGGTGCGCGGCCTGGCGCCGAGCGTGGTGAAGAACCTGTTTGGCCAGTTGGGTTACGAGGTCGAGATAGTCGTGCTGGGTAACTGGAAACGCTGTCTGCTGGACGCCGCCGAAGGCCGGGTCGATGTGGTGCTGGCCTACAGCACCGCGCAACGGGAGCAAAGCATGCTGTTCTCGACGGTGCCGGTATTGCGCGAAGAAGTGGCGCTGTTCATCAACCGCCGGCATCCGGTGAAATTCGAACAGCTGGACGACCTGGCCCGTTACCGTGGCGGCCTGTTGTTCGGCGAGAGCTATGGTGTGGAGTTCGATCGCATGGTTGCGCGCAACAACAATATCGAATGGGTGTCCGACAGCCGCCAGAACTTCGGCAAGCTGATTCGCGGGCGTATCGATTTCATCACCCAGGAGCGACGCACCGGCCAGCTGTACGTGGAAAACCTGCCCGGCGGCCAGGACATCGTTGCCTTGCCCAAGGCATTGAACGTGGACTATCTGCGGGTCGCCGTGTCGCGGCACTCGCCCTTGGCCGCTCGCATGCCCGAGATCAATGCGCAGTTGCAGCGGATGGTCGATGCCGGTGACATCGAGCGCTGGCTCAACGAAAGCGAAGTGACCTACCGCGACATGATCAACCTGCCGGCGGATGCGCAATGATTCGCGCCCGTCCCGGTGGACTGCTGCGGCGCCTGTTGCTGTTCATTCTGTTGTTCAGCCTGTGCTTCACCGTGCTGGCCAGCAGCGTGCAACTGTACATCGAGTATCGACGGGAAATGCGCGACATCGATTCGCGCATGGAGCTGATCCGCGCCGGCTACCTGGCCAGCCTGGAACGCAGCCTCTGGGATTTGAATCAGGAGCAATTGAACGTGCAGTTGCGCGGGCTGGTGGACTTCTCCGACGTCGCCCGGGTGCACTTGACCAGCGCCGATTTCGATCTGATTCAGGGCAATCCACACCCCACGGGGCCGATGCGCATCGAGCGCTTTGTCCTGGACTATCAGCCGCCATCCGGCCCTTTGCGCAATCTTGGCGAGCTGGAAGTGAGCACGGATCTGGGCGCGGTGTACCAGCGTCTCTACGCCACCGGTTTGACCAGTTTGTTGTGGATGGCGGTGTTTCTCTGCGGCCTGGCCGTGGCGTTGTCGGGCTTGTTTTATCGACTGGTGACCCGGCACCTGAAAGTCATGGCCGAGTTTGCCCGGCGCATCGCCGCCGGTGAATGGCACGAGCCCCTGCACCTGGACAAGCGTCACGGCAGCGACGAAATCGATACCGTGGCCCATGCGCTGGACGATATGCGCCGGGCGATCCTGCGGGACATCGAGCGCCGGGAAACCGATCGTCTGGCCTTGCAGGACAACCGTGACGAATTGCTGAAAATGGTCGAGCGCCGCACCGCCAGCCTGATGCGCGCCAAAGACGAGGCGGAAGCGGCCAACCTTGCCAAGTCGCGGTTCCTGGCGACCATGAGCCACGAACTGCGCACGCCCCTCAATGGCATTCTCGGCATGGCCGAGCTGCTGCGCGGCGCGCGTCTGGACGCCCAGGACGGCAAACGCCTGGATGCCTTGCACAAGGCTGGCGAAGGCTTGCTGACGATCCTCAACGAAGTGCTGTATTTCGCCAAGCTGGAGGAGGGCGTCAGCCATCCCGAACCGGTGGATTTCTCATTGCGCCAGTTGCTCGACGAGGTACTCACGCTGTTGGAACCGCGAGCGCTGAACAACGACACGATCCTCAGTTGCCGCATCGATCAGCGCATTGCCGAGCATCACCACGGCGCCGAGCAGTTCCTGCGTCAGGTACTGAGCAACCTGCTGGCCAACGCGATCAAGTTCACCGAAGGCGGCGAAGTCAGCGTCGAGGTAGCACTTCTCAGCGAAACCGGCGAGCAGACGGGGCAGCGGCTGCGGGTCAGTGTCACGGACGACGGCATCGGCATTGCCCCTTTGATGCAGGCGAAGATTTTCGAGCGTTTCACCCAGGCCAGCGAAGAAGTTGCGCAACGTTTTGGTGGCACCGGGCTGGGGTTGGCCATCTGCAAACATCTGGTGGAGCAGATGGGCGGCCGTATCGGCGTGAACAGTGAAGAGGGGCGCGGCAGTTGTTTCTGGTTCGAGCTGTCCCTGCAACCGGCCAGCGGCGTGGCTCAGGCCCCGCCTGTGCGGGCGGCGGGGCCGGCACTGAACATCCTGGTGGTCGAAGACGTGGCGCTCAACCGCGAAGTGGCCAAGGGCTTGCTGCAACGGGACGGCCACCGGGTGTGGCTCGCCGAAGAAGCGGATCAGGCACTGCAACACTGCGCGGCGCGGGTGTTCGATCTGATGCTGCTGGACGTGCACCTGCCGGGCATCAGCGGCGTCGAGTTATGCCGGCAGATCCGCCACAGCGACGGGCCGAACCGCCATACGCGCATTTTCGCCCTGACCGCCAGCGTGCAACCGGCACTGGTGCGCGGTTATCTGGAGGCCGGCATGGACGGTGTCCTGGCCAAGCCCTTGAAGCTGGAAAACCTGCGCCAGGTGCTGGAAGGGCAGGCGCCCGTGGCCGAGTCGCTGCCGAGCGATGAGGCAATGGACTGGCCGCTGTTGCAGACTCATCGCAGTCTGCTCGGCGAGCAAAAAGTCCAGAGTTTGCTGGCGGTACTGCGTGACTCGATTCTTCAGCACCGCGATGCGCTGCATGAAGCCATTGCCGCCGACGACTGCACCGAGGTCGCGCAACTGGCGCACCGTCTGGCCGGCAGTTGCGACTCGCTGGGGTTTCGCTTACTGGCCACGATGCTCAGGGCGCTGGAGACGTTGGCCTTGGGCAGCGATGAATCGGCGATCCGCCACATGAGCCTCGCGCTGGATGAACAAATGCAGCAGGCACTGACCACCCTGAAAGGCCTGTTGCAGAGCTGACGTACAAGTTTGTTACGACTTTGTACAACTTCGATCTTTACGGTCAACGCGAACTTACATGGCTTTCCAATAATCGACGCAACCGCCGCAGCGCGGTCTTCGAAGCTTATTGGAGATAATAATAATGACTTGCCGCAAAGCTGATCCCTCCCTGCGCCGTGACGTCCTGTCGCGCGCTGCACACCTCACCGACTGCTGAGGTGCCGACATGAACGAAAACACTGATCGTAAAGGCATACAGCTGACCCGCGCCCTCAAGAGCCGGCACATCTTCATGCTGTCGTTGGGCGGTGTCATCGGCACCGGGTTGTTCATGGGCTCTGGCGTGACCATCAATCAGGGCGGCCCGGTGGGGGCGATCCTGGCTTACCTGGTCGCGGGTTTCCTGATGTACCTGGTGATGGTCTGCCTGGGCGAACTGTCGGTGCAGATGCCGGTGTCCGGTTCGTTCCAGACCCACGCCACAAAATACATCGGCCCGGCCACCGGGTTCATGATCGGCTGGGTGTACTGGATGAGCTGGGCCACCACCGTGGGCCTGGAGTTCACCGCCGCCGGCATGCTGATGACCCGCTGGTTTCCGGCGGTGCCGATCTGGTATTGGTCAGCGCTGTTCGTGGTGGTGCTGTTCGGTATCAATGCCATGGCGACCCGCGCCTTTGGTGAAGCCGAATACTGGTTCTCGGGGATCAAGGTCGCGGCGATTCTCGGTTTCATCGTGGTCGGCGTGCTGGTGATTTTCGGCGTGGTCCCCCTGAGCAGTGGCGCACCGGCGCCGATGGCGAGCAACCTGATCGGCGATTCGTTGTTCCCCAACGGCCTGTCGGCGGTGTTCGCGGTGATGATGACCGTGGTCTACGCGTTCCAGGGTTGCGAGATCATGGGCGTGGCGGCCGGTGAAACCGATCAGCCGGAAAAGAGCATTCCCCGCGCCGTGCGCAACGTGGTGTTCCGTGTGCTGATCTTCTACGTGCTGGCGATCATCGTGCTGTCGGCCATCGTGCCGTGGCAGCAGGCCGGCCTGATGGAAAGCCCGTTCGTGCAGGTGTTCGACATGGTCGGCATTCCTTATGCGGCCGACCTGATGAACTTCGTGATCCTCACTGCGATCCTGTCGGTGGGCAACTCCGGCCTGTATGCCTCGACGCGCATCCTGTGGGCGATGTCGAAAACCGGCATGGCGCCGAAAAGCCTGTCGACATTGAGCAAACGTGGCGTACCGCTGCGCGCCTTGAGCATCACCCTGTGCTTCGCGCTGGTGTCGCTGATGACCAGCTTCGTCGCCGCCGACACCTTGTTCATGGTGCTGATGGCGGTGAGCGGCATGTCCGGCACCGTGACCTGGATTGTCATCGCGCTGGCGCAGTACAAGTTCCGCAAGGCCTGGCTGCGTGACGGCAACAAACTCAGCGACCTGAAATACCGCGCACCGTGGTTCCCGGTGTTGCCGCTGATGTGCATCACGCTGTGCTGCTCGCTGTTCGTGTTCCTGGCCCTGGATGAAACCCAGCGTCCGTCGCTGTATTGGGGCTTTGGCTTCATTGCCCTGTGCTATGGCGCGTACTTCCTGATCCATCGCAAACGCCAGGGGGTGCTGGCGCCGAGCTTGCCGACTACTTGATGCCCTGAAATAACACCATCCCCTGTGGGAGCCAGCCTGCTGGCGATAGCGGTGTATCAGTCAACAGAGATGTTGAATGTGATGCCGCCTTCGCGGGCAAGCCCGCTCCCACAGTGTTTTGTGACATCCACAGCTTCTATGCACACCGCAGATTCCCTGTAGGAGCGAGCCTGCTCGCGATGGTCGTCAACGATAACGCGGGCTGTCTGGTTTCCCGCGGTGGTCTTACGTCCCTCGCGAGCAGGCTCGCTCCTACAGGGGGGTTGTGGGGGAGGGAAAGACCGCGTGTCGCCAGTTGTTCGAAGTTGTAACAGCGCCTACGGCCTACACTCGCCAATCTTGAAATAATTCAATAAAACCAATGTGTTATCGAATTATTGCGCTTGTTACAGCCCATTTCTCCCCCGATTGCCGCCTTACTGAACACTCGTTTAGTATGGCCTCAAGTCGCATCACCTCAGACCTATCACAATTTCGAGGATACCCATGACCACTCAATCGTCGCTGCTCAGCCAGGTCGAAGCAGGCGTTGCCTGGATCACCCTCAATCGCACTGCCCAGCGCAATGCGCTGGACATTCCGACGCTGAAAAACCTGCATGGCTTGCTCGACGCTTTCAACGCCGATCGGGCGGTGCGCGTGGTGGTGCTCACCGGCAGCGGCCGCAGCTTCTGCGCCGGCGCCGACCTCGATGAATGGGCCGATGCCGAAGCCCGGGGCGCTCTGGAAACCTACGGCTGGACCGAAACCGCCCACGCCCTGATGACCCGCCTGCACAGCCTGGAAAAACCCACCATCGCCGCCATCAACGGCACCGCCGTCGGCGCCGGGATGGACCTGACCCTGTGCTGCGACCTGCGCATCGCCGGGCAATCGGCGCGCTTCAAGGCCGGCTACACCAGCATGGCGTACTCGCCGGACGCCGGCGCCAGTTGGCACCTGCCGCGTTTGATCGGCAGTGAACAGGCCAAGCGCCTGCTGTTCCTCGACGAATTGTGGGGTGCCGACCGTGCTTTCGATGCCGGACTGGTTAGCGATGTCTGTGCCGACGATCAACTGCTGACGGTCACCAGCGAACTCGCCGCACGCCTGGCTGCCGGCCCGACCTTCGCTTTCGCCCAGACCAAAAAACTCATGCGTGAAGGCGCCGAACGCAGCCTGCCGGAACAGCTGCAAGCCGAGCTCGCCGCCGGCCTGCTTTGCGGCCGCAGTGAAGACGGCAACGAAGCCCTGCGCGCCGCCATGGAAAAACGCCCGGCACGCTTCATCGGTCGTTGATTCCTCTCCATCTCCCAGAACATGAACAACAGGTAGCCGCATGAATTTCCAACTGACCCAAGAACAAGAAATGTTGGTGGACTCGGTACGCAGCTTCGTCGAGAAGGAACTGCTGCCCTATGAAGAGCAAGTCGACCGCGCCGACGAGGTGTCCCCGGAACTGGCGGCACAGATTCGCGGCAAGGCGATTGCCGCCGGTTTCTACGCTTTCAACATGCCCGAAGAAGTGGGTGGTGGTGGCCTGGACTACCTGTCCCAGGCGCTGATCGAACGTGAGCTGTCCAAAGTGTCCTGGGCGCTGCACGTGTTCGTCGCGCGGCCGTCGAAAATCCTCATGGCCTGCACCGGCGACCAGATCAACGACTACCTGTTGCCGTGCATCCAGGGCGAGAAAATCGACTGCTTCGCCCTGACCGAGCCGGGTGCCGGTTCCGATGCCAATGCAATCAAGACCCGTGCCGTGCGTGAAGGCGACGACTTCATTCTCAACGGCAGCAAGCATTTCATCAGCCACGCCGGCCATGCCGATTTCGCCATCGTCTTCGCCGTGACCGACACCTACGAACACAACGGCAAAAAGCGTAACGCCGTGACCTCGTTCCTGGTCGACCGCAACACCCCGGGCATGACCATTCGCCGTGGGCCCAAGTGCGTGAGCAACCGGGGTTACCACACCTTCGAAATGTTCTTCGACGACTGCCGCGTGCCGGCCAGCAAGGTGCTGGGCGAAGTCGGCAAGGGTTGGGAGGTGGCCAACGCCTGGCTGACCGCCGGGCGCGTGATGGTCGCGGCCAACTGCGTCGGTCAGGCCCAGCGCGCACTGGACGTGTCGTTGCAATGGGCGGCGGACCGCAAGCAATTCGGCCAGCCCATCGGCACTTACCAGGGCGTTTCGTTCAAGCTCGCGGACATGGCCACGCAAATCCGCGCCGCCGAACTGTTGACCCTGCACACCGCCTGGAAAATGGACCAGGGCACCATGACCGATGGCGAGGCCGGGATGGCCAAGCTGTTCGCCAGTGAAGTGCTCGGGCGTACCGCCGACGAAGCGGTGCAGATCTTCGGCGGCATGGGCCTGATGGACGAAGGTCCGGTGGAGCGCATCTGGCGCAACGCGCGGATCGAACGGATCTGGGAAGGCACTTCGGAAATCCAGCGCCACATCATTTCCCGCGAGTTGCTGCGGCCGCTGCTGCGCTGATCGGCCCGGAGAATTCCCATGTCCCAAACCATTCGTGACAACCTCAAACGCATGCTCGCGCCGCAACACGTGGCGTTCGTCGGCGGCCGCAGTATGGCCCGCGCCCTCAAGCGCTGTGCCGAAGGCGGCTACCAAGGGCAAATGTGGCTGGTCAACCCGCAACACGACAGCCTTGAAGGGGTGCCGTGCGTGCGCAGCGTTGCCGAGTTGCCCTGCGGCCCGGACGCGGTATTCATTGCCACCAACCGCGAACTGACCCTGACCTGCGTGGCCGAGCTGGCCGCCATCAACGCGGGCGGGGCGATCTGCTACGCCTCCGGCTTCGCCGAAACCGGCGCCGAAGGCCAGGCCCTGCAACAGCAATTGCTCAAGGCCGCTGGCGACATGGCCTTGCTCGGCCCCAACTGCTACGGCCTGCTCGACTACCTGCACAGTTCCGCGTTGTGGCCGGTGGCCCATGGCGGCAAAGCGGTGGAGAAGGGCGTGGCGGTACTGACCCAGAGCGGCAACTTCGCCTACAACCTGTCCATGAGCGACCGCTCGCTGCCGGTGGCCTACATGGCCTCGGTGGGCAATCAGGCGCAACTGGGCGTGGCCGAATTGATGGATGTGTTGCTCGACGAGCCGCGCGTCACCGCCATCGGCCTGCACCTGGAAGGCCTGAAGAACGTGCCGGGTTTTGCCCGCGCCGCGCACAAGGCGCTGGAGAAGGGCATCCCGATCATCGCGCTGAAAACCGGCGTGTCGCAGATTGGCGCCGAACTGGCGTTGAGTCACACCAGTTCTTTGTCGGGTTCCGATGCGCTGTACGACGCACTGTTCGACCGCCTCGGGGTGATTCGCGTCAGCGGTCCGGTGAGTTTTGTCGAAACCTTGAAAGCCGCTGCTTGTGGCAATCTGCCGGCGGGCAACAGCCTGATCGCGCTGGCATGCTCCGGCGGCGACGCCGGGCTGATTGCCGACTACGCCGAACGCAACGACCTGGGCCTGCCGAAACTCGATCAAGGGCAGGTCGGCGAACTGGCGCAAGTGCTGCCGACCTACGCTAACCTGGTCAACCCGCTGGACTTCACTACGGCGATCTGGGGCGATGGCGAAGCCTTGAACCGCATGCTCGACAGCGCGCTGCGCACCGAAGCCGACGCGGCGATGCTGGTGCTCGACTACCCATCGGAATTCACCGGCGAGCGCAAGGAATGCGACCTGCTGCTGGCGTTGTACTGCGCGGCGCTGCAACGACACGGCAAGACCGGTTTTGTCACCTCGGCCTTCCCCGAGTTGCTGCCGGCCCATGCCCGTGAGCGTTTGCACGAGCAAGGCGTTGCGGCCTTGCAGGGCGTTGAAGACGGCTTGGCCGCGTGGGGTCGCATCGCCGGTTATCAGCGCAATCGTCAGGCGTTGCTGGCGCTGGGTGAGTCGGCACTGGTTCCGCTGTGCCCGCACGCGCTGGAAGGCGAGGGGCGTTTGCTCAATGAATGGGATTCCAAACAGGCATTAAAAACCTTTGGCCTACCGACGCCCAACGGCGTTCTGAGTACGGCGGTCAATGCGCTGAAAGACGCAGAATCGCTGGGCTATCCGCTGGTGTTGAAGGCTGTCAGCGCACAGTTGCCACACAAGACCGAGGCCGGTGCGGTGGCGCTGAACCTCAAGGACGGCACGGGATTGAGCGCTGCACTGCAAAAGATGCACGCCAGCATCGCGGCATTCGCGCCGGGCGTGCCGTTCGATCAAGTGTTACTCGAACCCATGGCCAAGCCGCCACTGGCCGAACTGATCGTCGGCATCAAACGCGAAAACGATTTTTGCCTGGCGTTGGTGATGGGTGCCGGCGGCATTCTGGTGGAGTTGCTCAAGGACAGTCGCAGCCTGTTGCTGCCGACCACCGACGGCGCGATCCGCAACGCCTTGCTCAGCCTGCGCAGTGCCCCGTTGCTGCAAGGTTTCCGTGGTCGCGAGTCTGCTGACCTGGACGCCCTGGTGACCGCCATCCGCGCCGTGGCCGACTACGCCTGCGAAAACGCCGCACACCTGCTGGAACTCGATGTGAACCCATTGTTGGTCGGTGCCCAAGGCACGATTGCGGTCGATGCGTTGATTCGCCTCGGCCACGAGTGAGGACATGAACATGCAAAGCAAAACCTTGACCGGTGGCCAGGCCCTGGTGCGTCTGTTAGCCAACTACGGCGTCGATACCGTGTTCGGCATCCCCGGCGTACATACCCTGGAGCTGTATCGCGGCTTGCCCGGCAGCGGCATTCGCCACGTGCTGACACGCCATGAGCAGGGCGCCAGCTTCATGGCCGACGGTTATGCCCGGGTCAGCGGCAAGCCCGGCGTGTGCTTCGTCATCACCGGCCCCGGCGTGACCAACGCCGCCACCGGCATCGGCCAAGCCTACGCCGACTCGATTCCGATGCTGGTGATTTCCAGCGTCAACCACAGCGCCAGCCTCGGCAAGGGCTGGGGCAGCCTGCACGAGTGCCAGGATCAACGGGCGATGACCGCGCCGATCACCGCGTTTTCCGCCGTGGCGCTGACCGCCGAAGACCTGCCGGAACTGATCGCCCGTGCCTATGCGGTGTTCGACAGCGAGCGCCCGCGCCCGGTGCACATCTCGGTGCCGCTGGACGTGCTGTCGGCACCGATTGCCCGTGACTGGAGCAATGAGGTGGTGCGTCGCCCGGGTCGCGGCCCGGCATCTGCGAGCGCCATCGATGAAGCCGTGGCCAAACTCAAGGCTGCCAAACGCCCGATGATCATCGCCGGTGGCGGTGCGTTGAATGCCACGGCTGAACTGCAAGAAATCAGCACCCGACTCGCCGCGCCACTGTTCACCAGCGTCGCCGGCAAGGGCCTGTTGCCGCCGGGTGCGCCGCTCAATGCCGGATCATCCTTGTGTGTGGAACCGGGCTGGAACCTGATCGCCGAGGCCGACGTGGTGCTGGCGGTCGGCACCGAGATGGCCGATACCGACTACTGGCGTGAACGCCTGCCGCTGAACGCCGAACTGCTGCGTGTCGACATCGACCCGCGCAAGTTCAACGACTTCTACCCCTGTGCAATGGCCTTGCATGGCGACGCCCAACAAACCCTCAGCGTTTTGCTTGAGCGACTGCCGAGCGACGTGCGCGATGCCAGCGCAGCGATCGCCTCGGTCGCCACCCTGCGCGAAGCGGTCAAGGCCAGCCATGGCCCGTTGCAGTCGATTCATCAATCGATTCTTGACCGCATTGCCGCAGAGCTGCCGGACAACGCGTTCATCAGCACCGACATGACCCAGCTTGCGTATACGGGTAACTACGCCTTCGACAGCCTGGCCATCCGCAGCTGGTTGCACCCCACCGGCTACGGCACCTTGGGCTACGGCCTGCCTGCCGGCATCGGCGCCAAGTTCGGCGCGCCGCAGCGGCCAGGCCTGGTGCTGGTGGGCGACGGTGGTTTTCTCTACACCGCCCAGGAACTGGCGACTGCCGTCGAAGAACTGGACAGCCCGCTGGTGGTGCTGCTGTGGAACAACGATGCCCTGGGGCAAATCCGCGACGACATGCTCGGCCTCGACATCGAGCCCATCGGCGTGCTGCCGCGCAACCCGGATTTCGCCGCCCTCGCTCGTGCCTTCGGTTGCACCGTGACTCAGCCGCAAAGCCTGGCCGAGTTGCAGACCGATTTGCGCCAAGGCTTCAAGCGTAACGGCGTGACCCTGATCGAACTCAAGCATGCCTGTGCGCAGTGATTTGCATTTTAAGGGGATGAAGCCATGCGCTTTTCCGATCTGACTCAACGTATCGCCGGTGACGGCGCCGCCGCGTGGGATATTCATTACCGCGCCCTGGCACTGCGCGAACAGGGCGAAGACATTCTGCTGTTGTCCGTGGGCGACCCGGATTTCGACACGCCACAGCCTATCGTGCAGGGCGCCATCGACAGCCTGTTGAGCGGCAACACTCACTACGCCGAGGTGCGCGGCAAGCGTGCCCTGCGTGAGGCCATTGCCAAGCGTCATCAGCAGCGCAGCGGCCAAACCGTTTCGGCCGATCAGGTGACCGTGCTGGCCGGGGCGCAATGCGCGCTGTTCAGCGTGGCCCAATGCGTGCTCAATCCGGGTGACGAAGTGATCGTCGCCGAACCGATGTACGTCACCTACGAAGCGGTGTTCGGTGCCTGCGGCGCGGTGGTGGTACCGGTGCCGGTGCGCTCGGAAAACGGTTTCCGCGTGCTGCCCGAAGATGTCGCCGCGCGCATCACTCCACGTACCCGGGCGCTGGCACTGAACAGCCCGCACAACCCGTCCGGCGCGAGTCTGCCGCGCAGCACTTGGGCAGCTTTGGCTGAGTTATGCATCGCCCACGACCTGTGGCTGATTTCCGATGAGGTCTACAGCGAATTGCTGTTCGAAGGCGAACACGTCAGCCCGGCGAGCCTGCCGGGCATGTCCGAACGCACCGCGACCCTCAACAGCCTGTCGAAATCCCACGCCATGACCGGCTGGCGCGTCGGCTGGGTGGTGGCGCCGCCATCCCTGGCCGCGCACCTGGAAAACCTCGCGTTGTGCATGCTTTACGGCTCGCCTGATTTCATTCAGGACGCTGCTGTGGTGGCGCTGGAAAGCAACCTGCCGGAACTGGAAGCGATGCGCGAAGCCTATCGTCAACGTCGTGACCTGGTGTGTGACTCCCTCGCCGATTGCCCCGGCATCCGCGCGTTGAAGCCCGATGGCGGGATGTTCGTGATGGTCGACATCCGTGAAACCGGGCTTAGCGCCCAAGCGTTCGCCGATCGCCTGCTTGATGGTCACGGCGTTTCGGTGCTGGCCGGCGAAGCCTTTGGCCCGAGCGCCGCCGGGCACATTCGTCTGGGGTTGGTGGTCGGCGCCGAACCGTTGCGCGATGCCTGCCAGCGCATTGCCCGTTGTGCTCAAGAGTTGATGGAGGCCCAGGTTCATGCTTAATCACAAGACACTGTTTATTGATGGTCGCTGGCGAACCCCGTCAGGGCAGGGCATCGCCGAGGTGATCAACCCGGCCACAGAAGAAGTCGCCGGTAGCGTGCCGCTGGGCGATGAGCGCGACGTTAACAACGCGGTTGCCGCAGCGCGCAAGGCCTTCGAATCATGGTCGCGCACCCCCGCCAGCGTGCGCGCCGGCTACATCCGCGCACTGGCCGATCAACTGCGCGATCGTGCCGATGAGATGGCTTCTGTCATCACCACTGAATTGGGCATGCCGGTGCAGTGGTGCCGTTCGGTGCAGGTCGATGGACCGATCGCTGGCCTTGAGCAGTACATCGAACTGGCTCATCTCATGGACGAAGTGCGCGAAGTCGGCAATTCGCTGGTGATCCGCGAGGCCGTGGGTGTCTGCGCGTTCATCAACCCGTGGAATTACCCGCTGCACCAGTTGATCGGTAAACTCGCCCCGGCCCTGGCCGCCGGTTGCACGGTGGTGGTCAAGCCGAGCCAGGAAACCCCGCTGCATGCCTTCCTGCTGGCACAGATGATCGAGGACATCGGCCTGCCGGCCGGAGTGTTCAACCTGGTCAGTGGTCCGGGCTCGAAAGTCGGCGAAGCGTTGGCCAAACACCCGGACGTGGACATGGTGTCGTTTACCGGCTCCACCGGCGCTGGCGTTCGCGTCGCGCAGGCGGCGGCACCTTCGGTCAAGCGCGTGTGCCTGGAACTGGGCGGCAAGTCGCCGTTGCTGATCGCCGAGGATGCGGATCTGGCATCGGCCGTGCGCTATGGCGTGCAGGACGTGATGATCAACTCCGGCCAGACCTGCACCGCGTTGACCCGCATGCTGCTGCCGGCCAGCCGCTACGCCGAGGCCGTGGAACTGGCGCTCGCCGAAACCCTGAGCCTGCGCATGGGCGATCCCCTCGACCCGCAAAGCTTCCTCGGCCCGATGTGTTCGGTCGGGCAGAAACGCACTGTGCTCGACTACATCAAGGTCGGTCAGCAGGAAGGCGCACGGCTGCTGTGCGGCGGTGACTCGCCATCAACGTTCGAGCGTGGCTTCTATGTCAGCCCGACGCTGTTCGCCGATGTCGACAACCGCATGCGCATCGCCCAGGAAGAAATCTTCGGCCCGGTGCTGTGCCTGATTCCCTACACCGACGAAGCACAGGCGATCCAGATCGCGAATGACTCGCCGTTCGGCCTGTCCAGCGGCGTCTGGGCCGGCAGTGCCAAGCGCGCCTTGCATTTGGGGCGGCAGATGCGCGCTGGTCAGTGCTTCCTCAATGGCGCGGCATTCAACTATCAGGCGCCGTTCGGTGGCTACAAACAGTCGGGCAATGGTCGAGAATGGGGTGAGGAGGGGCTCAACGAGTTCGTCGAAGTGAAGGCGATCCAGGTGTGACGGTTGGCGACTCGAACTGTCCATCACCCACTGCTCCACCTCCAATCGATACGCTGGGAAAAGTCTAAGGAATCACCATGAAAGTACTGATCGTCCACGCCCACCCGGAACCGCAATCCTTCACCGCCGCCCTGCGCGACCAGGCCGTCGCCACCCTCGAAGCCCAGGGCCACGAAGTGCAGGTCAGCGACCTGTACAAAATGAACTGGAACCCGGTGGCCAGCGACGCGGACTTCTCGAATCGGGAAAACCCCGAGTACCTGGTCTACGCCCTGGAACAACGCCTGGGCGTGAAGAGCCAGTCGCTGGCGCCGGACATCCAGGCGGAACTCGACAAACTGCTGTGGGCCGACCTGCTGATCCTCAACTTCCCGATCTTCTGGTTCTCCGCCCCGGCCATGCTCAAGGGCTGGATCGACCGGGTGCTGGTGTCCGGCATCTGCTATGGCGGCAAGCGCTTCTACGATCAGGGTGGTCTGGCTGGGAAGAAGGCGCTGGTGACCGTGACCCTGGGCGGGCGTGAACACATGTTTGGAGAGGGCGCGATTCATGGGCCGTTGGAGGACATGCTGCGGCCGATCCTGCGCGGCACGCTGGCGTATGTCGGTTTTGACGTGCTGGAACCGTTCGTGGCCTGGCATGTGCCGTACATCAGCGACGAAGCGCGCCAGCAGTTTCTGGTTGATTACGGACAGCGGTTGCAGCATCTGAGTGATGATCAGCCGTTGGTGTTTCCGAAGTTGGCGCAGTTCGATGACAAGCTCTATCCGCTGACCACCAATGCCTGACTAACACCACATACCCTGTAGGAGCGAGCCTGCTCGCGATAGCGGTGGGTCAGTAAGCAAGATGTTGACTGACACGCCCTCATCGCGAGCAGGCTCGCTCCTACAGTTCTTTGTGTTGGCTGTCCTATTTGGGGGTGTTTAAGAGGTTGTTTAACGGCTGTCAGCGTTACGTCTGGCAAGCTACAACGGCTTGCGTCATTGCCTACAGCTACGCCAGAATCCGCCGGCTTGTGTGTCTTGGGGGCGGGTTCTATCGTTGGCCGGTCGCTGCAAAACAGCAGCGATCGGGTTTGGTAGCCCGGAGTCTGGCGCGTAACGACACATTAAGCAGATGCTCATTTTGGTCTCTGTTTTTTATGGTGGTCATGCGCAGGGCCTCTTCGGAGGCGCCGGCTCCAGTACTCCGGTCTACCAACCTGCGTATGGCCACCACCCTTCGTTTGGTAGCGAAAGTGATGGCTCCAACTTAATAAGTACTGGAGTTTCACTATGTTCAAAGTCACACCCAACCCGCCGGACACCGATCCTACATCCCCGTACGAAAGCCTCGACTCCCAAAAACTCCACGAAGCCGCCGAGCGCGCCCTCGATCATTACCTCAACCCCGGCCCCGGCATCATGGCCACACCGCGCAAACCCGGCAGCATGTTCATCGTCAATCCCGAGCTCTGTACCGAGACCCTGCTGGTGCACGCCTGCGAGTCGCTGGCTTCGGCCCATGTCATGGCCAACGATCTGGTGGATCATCTGCAAGGCACTAGCCGCAATGCGCTGCTGGGCATTGCGCAGGTGATCATGCTCGGAGAACTGGCGGTGAATCGGGCGCTGGATCAACTCGATCCGCCTGAGTAACCGCGCATCCGCAGATCACACATAGAGTTGTGGGAGCAACTCCCACCGCTTGTTCGGAAGTCCTTCTCTGCGGTGCCGTTGAACTACACTTTTCAGTTGCTCCATCCGATCGGCAGGCGACGCACGACGTCGCTTGCCGCCCGCCAGTCGCCCCAAGGCCTGCCCATTGTGGCAAGCCTGTCGGAGGTCATCATGAAAAGGTTTTCACCGGTCAGCCTGTGCATCGCATTGTCCGTTTTGAGTAGCCCTGGATGGGCACAATCGGTGGTGCCGATGAAAGGGCAAAGTTCGCAACAAACCCAGGCCGACATCAACGAATGCAACAGCATTGCCGCCAGCCAAAGCGCCTCGACGTCTTCCACGTCTTCCGGCGGTAGGGTCAAGGGTGCCGCTGTGGGGGCGGTCGCTGGAGCGACGGCGGCCCAGGTGCGCGGCAATCAGCACGACGATGCTTATGATCGTGTCGACGATGACAGAAAACAGGACTATCGCCAGGACCGGGCCAAATCGACGGCAGCGGCCGGGATGGTGGTTGGCGGCTCGCGCCAGCGCCAGGAACGTCGGGCGGATGAGAAAACCACCCAGGCGAATACCGCGTCGGCTTATAGCAGTTGTCTGCAGGGCAAGGGGTATCAGGTCAATCCTTGAGCCAGGTGCGCAACTAGCTCAAATCTGACAACCGTTCATCGGTGAACTACGCTGCGGTACGTACTCTCGATTTGAATTTCGTGACGTAAGGATCCGACACATGCGGAGCAGGCTGCTCGCTGTAATGTTTACTGTTTTCGGGATGTTCTGGTCGGTGCAATTGTGGGCTGAAGACGCACCGAAAGCGGTTGATGCTCCCGTTGAATTGAAAGTGGCCAACCGCAGCATCATGGTGTTTCGCGCGACCCTCCTCGGTGAAGCCCCGGCCTCGCGGGTCAAACGGGCGAAAGCGGTGATCGGTGAGGCGCTGGATGACGCCGACGACCTCAATGTCTCTATCGATCCGATCATGAAGAGCTACATGGTGCTGCTGGGTAGCCGGCGCGCCTTTATCGTTTCGCCCAAGGACTTCGACGAGACCGAATACGACTCGGTTCAGCAGGCCGCCGAAGCCGCGGCCGACAAGCTGCGCCAGGTCGTCGCCGAAACCCGGGAAGCTCGAAGCCTGCAGTTGATCCTGCGCTCCATGGTCGCCGCGTTGCTCGCCACCGGCATTTACATTGCGCTGCTGTTCGGCATGTCGTACCTGCGCCGCAGAGTGCTGAAGAAACTGCCCGAGCTGATGCATCGGCACACCCAGGCCCTGAAAGTCGGAAGGGTGCCGCTGCTCGACGCCAATTACCTGTATCCGTTGGCCAGCCGCCTGCTGGAACTGGTGCGCTGGATCGTCGTGTTGCTGCTTACCTACGAATGGCTGGGCTTTGTCCTGTCGCGCTTTCCCTATACCCGTCCCTGGGGCGAAAGCCTCAACAACTATCTGCTGGAGCTCGGCGGCTATCTGTTGCAAGGGATCGTCGGCGCCATACCCGGGCTGGGCGTGGCGCTGGCGATCTTCTTCATCGCCCGCGGCGCAACCGCGTTCATGCGGCGGATACTACGGCGCATGGCTGCACCGGGAACCCTCAGCTGGCTGAACCATGAAACCCTGCAACCGACCCAACGCCTCACGTCCCTGGCGATCTGGCTGTTTGCCCTGGCCATGGCCTATCCGTACCTGCCGGGTGCCGGCACCGATGCCTTCAAAGGCTTGTCGGTATTGATCGGCCTGATGATTTCCCTGGGCGCCACCAGCGTGGTGGGCCAGGCGGCGGCGGGGCTGATCCTGACCTACACCCGAACCCTGCGCCCCGGCGAATTTGTGCGCATCGGCGACTACGAAGGCACGGTGACCGAACTGGGCATGTTCACCACCAGCATTCGCACCGGCCTGGGCGAGGTGCTGACCCTGCCCAACTCGATGATCACCGGTACCGTCACCAAGAACTACTCGCGGGTGGTACAAGGCCCCGGCTACGTGGTCGACACCATCGTGACCATCGGCTACGACACGCCGTGGCGGCAGGTGGAGGCGATGTTGCTGGAGGCCGCGAAACGCACGCCGGGGGTTCTCGAAGTACCGCCGGCCCAGGTGTTCCAGACGGCATTGTCGGACTTCTACCCGGAATACCGGCTGGTGGCCCAGGCCATTCCCAGCCAGCCGCGGCCGCGCGCCGTGCTGTTGAGCATGTTGCACGCCAATATCCAGGATGTGTTCAACGAGTACGGCGTGCAGATCATGTCGCCGCACTACCTGGGCGATCCGCAACAAGAGAAATGGGTGCCCAGGGACAAGTGGTACCCGGCCCCGGCAGAAGAACCGAAGGAATCCTGATTTCGCCTGAAAGGGAGTTCGCACCATGATCGAGAGTTGAGCGACCCGCAAGGTCGCTCAGTTGTAGCGTTGTCAGAAAAGCATATAGGCGGATGCAGTCGTCTGATTCAGGTCGATCTCTCCGACCTCCAGCACTTCGTATTCGGCGCGCAGGCCGATGTTGCGAAAGACATCGACCTCCAGGCCGACACCGTAGGTCAGATCAACCCCGGTATCATCGTCGGTGGCATTGCCGTCGGCGTCCCAGGCGTGTGCACCGACACTGCCGAACACCCGCATCCGATCGCCCAGTGGAAAGCCCACATGGGCGGCAGCCTGGGCCGACTTGCCTTCGAAATCGACATTCTTGTCCTTGAATTGACCCAGGTCGACGTAGGCACCCTCGAAGGCCAGGTAGCTATTGACGCGATACCCGGCATAAACCTTGTAGCTGGTGTCGTCGTCGTCCAGTCTGGATTCGTCGGTCTGTATGCTGCTTACGCCAGCTCCAAGATATAAACCTTTGTCATCAGCGAGCGCCTGAAAAGACAGCAGCGATAGCAGTGAAGCGAAGCCAAGGTTTCGAAGTAGCATGTGTGGTGGAGTCCTTGTACAGGTTTGTCTGGTGTTAGGGTTCGGCGAACATTTGAAGGGCCATAAGGGGTTAATAGAAATCATTGATTGATATTTTTGGGTCGTAGGGCGGCACGTTTTCCGGGCATTGAAAGTAGCGTCTGGCCAACGCCTGGATTGGCAGTGCTTTGGAGAACAACCAGCCTTGCGCCAGTAGAACCCCTTCCGAAACCAGATGCGGCAGTTGTTCCTGACTCTCCACACCTTCGGCCACGACCTTGAGCCTTAGCGACCTGGCCAACTGGGCAATGTGGCGCCACAAGGCGTCCTTGGCTGCGATCTTGTCGTCTGCGATGAACGAGCGATCTATTTTCAGAATGTCGAAAGGCACTGAATCGAGGAGCGAGAGGTTGGAATAACCGGTGCCGAAATCGTCCACGGCAATGCGATGCCCGCAGGCCCGAAGCCGTCGCAATTGCAGGGCGGCAGGTTTGTGATCGAGCAGGGTCCTTTCGGTGATTTCAAAGGCCATGGCGGACGCAGGCATGTTGTAGGTTGCCAGCACGCTGGCCACATAGTCCGGGAAGCTCGGGTCCTGAATATCCTGGGCGCAAAGATTGACCGTAATGTAGAAGTCCTGGCAGGCCCATAGGTAGGTGCTGTAATCCTCCGCCACTTGCCGAATCACCGAACGCGTCAGTTTGCGGATCAAGTCGGACTTCTCGGCCACCGCAATGAAAACATCCGCAGGCACTTGAGTGCCGTTGTCGTTCCATCGGGAAAGTGATTCGGCGCCCACCAGATAGCCCGTCGTCAAGTTGACGATAGGCTGATAGTGAACCCCCAGCGCGTTGGCTTTAAGGGCATTGCGCAGCCGTACGGCGGTAGAGGTGTAATGTCGTTGAATACACCTTGCGAGCAAGAGCAGCGCTGCGAACACGCACGCAAGGCCAATGAATAATTTGAATTTGAGACTTGTCAGGTAGCTCAACGGAAGAGAAACGACAGAGATCAGTTCATTTCGGTTGCCTGCAAAGGCGATCAGGACCTTGTCTGCCGAGATAACCAGTTCCTCCAGGTGGAAGGGCTTGCGCATCGTCAGCGGCGTGGGGCCCGTGGAAGCAATGGGTACCGCGCCGCCGGGGCCGATGAGGTCCAGTTGCAGGTCCTCGGGAAACTTCAAGTTGTCGAGCAGGATCTTCTTGTTTGCCCAGACGTAGGTTGACTGTTCCGACACAACGATAAAGTCGGTGTCCGCAGAAACCGTATGGCCGGAATCGACCCAGTAGGTTCGCTTGCCAACGGAGAATTTGCGTTTGTCGTTACCGGGTAGTATCGACGAGAGTTCCTGTCCGTAGGAGGAGCAGATCTTGCCATTGGGCAACTGAATTGCCGCTTGGTCAACGAATCGCAGGTTCTTGACCAGGTTAGCCAGTTGCGAGTATTGCTCGGCGGAGCACTCTTGACCCGAGCGATCAAGATCGCCGAGGGTTTCCAGTACTTTGTCGATCTGCGCATTGGGCTCCACTTGAGCAGCACGCAGATCGGCATAAACGTTATTCAACTTCCGTGCAATGAATGGCTCCGCCAATCCTCCAGCGCAGAGCCAAGCGGCCCAACCCGCTGCAGCAATCAGACAGACAGTGACTGCGTGCCTTCCAAGTAACGCTTTATATGCGGCAACCATCGACAAACCCCGAGCTATCATTATTTCACTGTGCATCCTGTCGTCGTGGATTAAACGACTTCAGTACCAGTCAATTACCCAGGCCAATAAGATGCCGCTTGCATAGACGGCTATGCACAGTGCGATTTTCTGCTTGAGTGGCAGCGTGTTTATTCGATGTTGCATGCTTATCTCCTTGAGTAGGCAAATAAGCAATTTTGGATACCCGTGGTTAATCAAGGAAAATCATTAATCATCATTTACAGGGTTTTGATAAATACCTGTTAACGATGATTTCTATCGCCGGCGGCCTGATTGTAAACGGGTGTGTTCCTGGGCCTGGCTGAGTTGCGCCTGGCCGTTTCCGACGGCGTCTCTCCGTAAGCGATCTGATACGCCTTGGAAAACCGGCCCAGATGGTGAAAGTTCCAGAACATCGCGGTTTCTGTGACGGTGGGCCACGTTTTATTGATCAGGTCGCGACGGGCACTGGCGAGCCTCAAGTTTCTGATATAAGCGATTGGCGATATCCCGAAGGTTTCAATAAAGCCAAAGTGCAAGGTGCGAGTGGTGGTTTCAAGCTGCCTTACGAGCGACTTTATAGTGAGGGTTTTTTTTGTGTTTTCATGGATGTACTGTATGGCTTCTATCGCCACTTTTCTTCTTGTCGGGACTTTGCGGCTGACACCGCCTGCGGGCGTCAACGACTGCAACAGAGAAGCGAGTACTGCACTTTCAATCGCCGAACCCTCTGCTTCGCTGCGTTGTGCTGAAGCCGCGTCATTGATGTCGTCACAGCAAGCGCTGATGGCTTGAATGGCCGATTGTATGAATTGAAAGTTTTCAGCCTGGAAGCTGTGTTGTGTCCGGTTTGCAAGGATATCCATGACAGGGTGGTGTTGGCGGCACCGGTTATAGTTTTCCAGTGTCGTGGTGATGGTGAACAGTGTTTCATTCGGTTCGCAGGTGTAATGCACCGATTCATCGCTGTGCAGTACGATGACTTCGTCAGGCCGTAGTTTGTGATTATTTACGACGGGGCGCCCAATCGGGGCCTGGGAGATGGCGAATGTCACGCATCCGGCAGGGACAGAACTGACCAGCGTCACGGAAGAGTCGAACTCAAGGCGACTGCACTGCAGTTGCGGACTGTGAAAGAGTTTGTGTTGCCGAATGCGCGCTTCATGCTCGGTCGGAATAAGGCTCATTTCCCATTTGCCTATTGTTCTATTCAGTTGGCTCGGCAAGGCAGAAGACAAATGAAAGATCTCGTCGGGCGGTGCGATACTCATGAAATTGAAGGCTCATCTGTTAAATGATTAGGGTCAAGCCTGACAGGCAGACATGGAGTAGATACGCGATTGGGCGTCCTTGCTGTCGGTGAGATCGACCCACTTCGAACGGGGAGTCAGAGTCCCCGGATCAGTTCCAGCTCTGCCGAAAATGCGTACTTGCTGTTCAACGGTGAGTCGTCCATGTGTTGAACGTTGCGCGGATCGATTTTCGAACTGAAAATCTGCGATTGGGGTTTCATCGGGTCAATGGCTGCTGCTGTAAAGGAGTAAAAGTCGTCAATACGATAACCGGTTTTTACCTGATAGCCAGTTTTCACGGTACTTGGGGCCTTCTTGTTGGTTTCGATACTCGTCAATTTGGCACTGTAGACGCCCTTGTCGTCGGCCATGGCCTTGAGGGAAAGCAATAAACCAAACGACACGGTGACGAAGTTTTTCAGTAGCATCGAGGCGATTCCTTATTAACAGTTTATTCAGGCAGTGCAGAATGTCAGCTGCATCTCTGCCACGACTTGGGCTGCAAATAATCTCACTTCGATGGCACCTGCCAAAGTCAATAACTCATATTTTTCAGGTCGCCGGAAGTGGCCAGTCAGCGCTTGCCCCTGCGAATCCAACGCGCCTCAAAGTAGTATGAGCCAGTTGGCGTAGCTCATGCCGGCATCACTTTGTGGTGGGGCAGGGAGAGCAGAATCATTGTCCTGCTCGTCCGTATGATACTCATTCTCACTTTGAATCTTCAGATGCGACAGTTTCTGGCTGTCATCCGGGCTTGTTTCAATTTCATAATATTCAATGGTCGTGCTTTCGACGGAACGCTCGTCGTGCGCCAACGAGTAGAGTGGCATGGCAGACAAAAAAAAGACCGCCATGAATCCGAAAGTCGTCGATTTGCGGGGTCGCAGGAAATGCATGGTTTTCACTTGATTCTCCTGTATAGGGCATTGTCCCGGGCGAGAATCAAGCTGGCTCGATTCCAAGGATGATCGGCGAGGGATTTTTGACAGGAGAGACGTTTGATTCAAATCAATAAGTGTTATTTTTGTTTGAGAGTTATTTGATTTGAATCTGTGCCAGGCGGGTGTCGAGTCGCTGCGGGAGACCGATCAATGGTTCATGCAGCGCAGGCGGCCAAGTTCATGGATGTAAAAACACACGGCGTTTTTATCCTGGGTCGGAATCAACTCATAGTTTAGAATGGCGCCTTCTTGCAAGACATATTGACGCCTGAAGAACAGGTCGGGGGTCTTTTCAATGGCAAAAAGTTCATTGTCCTGGCTGAGTTTGATATTGCTGACCTTGATCTCGACGTGTGTATTGTTTTCTCCGATTATATTTGCCGAGATGGTCGCGTTGCGGATTTTTCCATTCAGGCTTTCCAGTGTGGTCCCCGTGAGTCGACCATGCCCGATAGTGAGGTACTCTTCCGTGTTGAGTTGGTTGAGATCCTCCAGCCATTGTCGGGATTTCGTCTGGTAACTGGTATTTTCCATGTAGTGCGAAGGTGAATAGACAAAAGAAAAAACGCACAGTGCATTGATCAAGACTATAAGAGGCCAGTGAAGGGCTTGTGGAATTCCGAACTTCATAAGGTGACTTCCAGACATTGACGAATCATCAAGGCGAGGTCTCTTTCGCTGCTGTTCAATTGCAGATTTGCAGTGCTTTGATCCTGGCGGATACACGAAACGGAATAATTGGCTTTATAGAGGTTGATCCAGACCTGGCCCTTCAGGTTTGGCGGTAGCTGTTCAGTTTGTTTGACCGAAAGATCCATCAGCGCTTGGGCCTCGGCAAGATCGCTGCCCACGGCGTGTATGACCAGTCCATTCTTGTCGATACTGGAAATTTCAATTTTTGGCGCGTCGAAGTCGAATTGAAAAATAGTAAAGGCAACGACTGCCAGCGTAACGACATAAGCGATCAGCTGGGCCTTTGTAATGCGGGTGGATCTACTGGTTTTACCTGAAGGTACCAGTCGTTCACCGCCACCCGGTGGCGGTAGTTGCTCAGTGATGGGCGCGGGTGGCTGCGCTGTTTCCTCTCGGGGTGCCGGTACGTCTGCCTCGGCATCGACTACGCATTGCCGGTTGAAGCAATATCCTCGTCGAGGAACAGTCATCAATATCTCGTGATCTCGACTGTCATTGAGAATATTGCGTAGTGAGAAAACCGTTTGATTCAAACTGCCGGAGGCAACCACGCGGTCATTCCAGGTGTAGTCGATGATTTCATCGCGGCTTTTAGTGACACCTGGCTCCATGAGCAGCAGGTCCAACAGACGCGACTCAGCTCTACCTAGCGTGGAATTCTGTACATCTCCATGGGGTGTTGTAATGGAAAGCATGGCGTTGTCGGGGTCGAATACCGCCATGGCGCCATTTTTCAACTTGAAGGTGTAGCTCATAGAAATCTTCCGTTCAGGCGGTGCTGGCCTGAGTATAGGGGCCGGATTTGGCTCGGTACATTCTGGTCTGGGAAGTGAACGAAGATGAGGGCCAGGCGGAGGGTGCACGGTGTGTTGCATTTACAAAGCCGGACGGGCTCGTTTCAGAGGCGTGCGGTTCGGCAAGCAGCCCGGCCTGTCAGAGGTATCAGTTCAATCAAACAAAGAAAAAGCATTACCGGATGACCCATGGTTTTCGATTTTGACACCATGAATAATGCTTGGAATGGATTAGCTGCGCTATCCGAAAACTGCAAGCCGGGGCAGGTGGGTTTGCGCGCAGCCACGCCTGAATCAACTAACCTCGTTGTTCCGACAGGCTTCAGTTTCAGCCTGAACTATCAGGATACAAATCAATGATTGTATTTTTGTGCACCTGGCTTGCTAAAGATTATTTTTGATTCTTATTAGCTTTGAAGCAGGGGCGTTACCGATTTAAATGGATCTCGAGGAGCGTTGACGCACATCGCGTCGATGGTTTGTTTGTCGCGGCGTAAACGATCCTCACCTCTCGTTCTACGGCTTTGCCCCGAGTCCTTTCATGAAGGGCCCGGGGCTTTTTTTTAAGCGGGCGCAGGTGGCCGGAAGCCAGGACGCGAGTATGACGGCAGGGGCACAAACACTTCACGCCATTGTCGTCGGCGATCAAGGCAAGACATCGTAGCCACGTTGTTGCAGGCAGCTGCTGTAGACGGAATTGTTGGCGGTGATGCTTTGTTCGCTCTCTTTCATATTCTGCCGGCGCTCCTGGCGTTGCCTGGAGCCCCCCACGACGGCGCCGGCAACCGCGGCACTGTGTGCGCGGTTCTGGCGATAGTCTTGCCTGGTATCGTCGTCGATCTGGTCATAGAGGTTTTCATGTTGGCGGCCGCGAACTTCTGCCGCGGTCGCACCGGCTACCGCAGCGGTAGCGGCGCCCTTGACCCGACCACCGGAGGGTACGGTGCTTTGCACCGGATGTTGCGCGTTGGCCTGGGATTGGCAGGCACTGGTGTCCTGCTGGATGGTCTGGGAGGTTTGACCTTTGAGGGGAACCACGGTCGCAGCCAGGGCGCTGGTGCTCAGGGACAGCATCAGGATCGCCAGGGTATGGGCCAGAATTTTCATCATTGAGTCTCGCGTCAGGCGTTGGTACGGCTAACGGTTTGTCAGAGGGAAAACGCGGCGGGGTATCAGATTGAAACCCCATGCCGGTCTGCTAGCGATGGGGTTTGCCTGAACGTCAACGCTTGAGGAGGAGGGCCTGCATGTCGTCCGTCATGCCTTTGAGTGCAACCTTGAAGTCATTGGCAACAATCGGCTGTTCGGCATTCTTGATGGTCTCGCCGAATACCTTGCGCACGATCTTCGCGACCGGCATACCGGTTTTGGCGTCGATCAGGTTGGCTTCGATGTACATCTCGGCGGTCTGGTCCCGATGCCCGGTGGCTGCTTGTGTCGCCCCGACAATGGCGCCGATTGGAACAGCCTCGTACCAGTGCATGCCTTCATTGTTGGCGCTGACGTGAGTGATCGCCGCCTGCAGGATCAGCGACCGCGAATCGGTTGGCGCCAGCTGCGGATAAGGGACGATCGCATAGCGGCGGGCAAAGGCGGTTTTGACGCTGTTGCTGGCCATCAGTTGCAGGTCTTGCAGGGTCTTCAGGCTGACGCGCGCGGTCGGCTGCGGGGATGGATACAGTTCCATCTGCCGGAACACCACAGTGGAATACGCGCGTGGATCGAACCCTGGCGATACCCAGCGCAATACTTTCTGCTCACTCGGCGTAGTTTGCTCCTCCAGGCCCTGGTAATTGCCCAGGAAGCCCGAGTATTGCTCTTGCTGCGCGACTTTCGAGACACAGCCGACCTGAAATACACAGCTCAAAGCAATACCCGCAATCCATTTATTCGACATGCCCATGTTTTTGGTTCTCAAGTGATGAAAGTTGTCATTCGGGTTCCGACCTGGCCCCGGGCATTGGTCCGCGCGCCTTGTATTCAGGCACGGGTACTCGCCGCACGGTTACGCAAAGCAGGTGCTTGCACGCCGGTCAATGCGGGCCGAATGCTGCCTGTAGCAGCGGGATAATCCGAATCAATAACTCTCAAAAACTGTTAAACACGGGGCGGGGGAAATTGCACTTCGATCACAGTTGCCTACGCTAACCCTTTGCAGCGCCGGTTTTGGCGTCTAAAGGTGAGTGAGATGGATTTGAAAGAACAATGGATGGGTACCGCGTCGACACTCGTCGTTGCGTTGGGCTTCATCCCGATGGTTCAGGCCGACGATTCGGCAGAGTTGGCGAAGAAAGCCCTCAACCCGGTCGCGGCGATGTACAGCCTGCCGGTGCAGTACAACTGGGACCAGAAGATGGGACCGACCGGGGAGGGCATGCACAGTGTCACCAATATCCAGCCTGTACTGCCGTTTGCCTTGAACGAAGACTGGAACCTCATCTCCCGAACCATTCTTCCGATTATCGACCAGCACGGCCTGGCCCCCAATGGCGCGGCGGACAAATCCGGCACCGGGGATATCACCCAGAGTTTTTTCTTCTCACCGACCAAGCCCACGGAAAGTGGCTGGATACTCGGTGGCGGCCCGGCGTTGCTGATACCGACCGGCAGTGATGAATTGCTCGGCAGCGAGCAATGGGGCCTCGGCCCGACGGCGGTGGCGTTGAAGCAATCCAATGGCTGGACCCGAGGCATTCTGGCCAACCATATCTGGGGCCTGGACGACAGCCCGCCGGACGACAAGGAAAAGGTCAACCAGACCTTCCTGCAACCCTTCCTCTCGTACACCACTCATACATACACGACCTACGGGGTAAACACCGAGTCGACCTACAATTGGCAATCGCGCGAGTGGGCGGTACCGGTCAACCTGACGGTGACTCAATTGTTGAAGATCGGCGGTCAACCGTTGACGGTGCAAGCCGGCCCGCGCTACTGGCTTGACAGTCCGGAAGACGGGCCGCAAGGCTGGGGCTTTCGCGCCGCCGTGACGCTCCTGTTTCCACGCTGATACGCCGTTTCGCACGGCCTGGAGGAGACATCGCATGGACCGATTCACCGGCGGTTGTTTGTGCGGCAAGGTGCGCCTTGTCGCGTCGGGGCGCCCGTTCCGGGTTGGCGTTTGTCACTGCCTCGACTGCCGCAAGCATCATGGGGCGCTGTTCCACGCGTCCGCGATATTTCATCAGGATGCAGTGACGATCGAAGGTGAAACCCGTGACTACGCCGGGCGGCATTTCTGTCCGCAGTGCGGTTCGTCGGTGTTTTCACGCAGCGCAGACGAAGTCGAGGTAAACCTCGGATCCCTGGATGCCCCTGATCAGTTGACACCAACCTACGAGAGCTGGACGGTGCGCCGTGAGGCCTGGTTGCCGGCGTTCGCGCTCACCCGACGCTATGAACGCGATCGAGAGAGCGCGGGGCGTTTTGAAGACTAACGGGCACATATAAGACATGCCCCTTTGAACTCAAGGAAGTCGAGTCGATTCTGCCCGAGCCTGGCTGGCCCGCAGCGCTCTGGAGACCTGTGCTTGAATCTCGTAGGCAGGCGCCTCGACGGCTTCGTAATCACGGGTATAACGAGTGGCAAACTCGCGATCGCCCCATTGTTGGTACTGCTGCACGTGCTTCAACTCATGCGCCCACAACGCGACATCGTTAAGTGCATCGTCGGGATTTCGAAAGACGATAATGTCTATCAGGGTGACCGCACGTACATCGGGATTCTGCAGCATGGTGTGTGCGGCGTTCAGCTCCACATCATCGCCGACCTTGTAGCGCGCCGAATCGAGCACTTGAATGTCATAGAAGGGTTCGAGCTGGGCCCGGATATTCAGCGGGATTGGCCGGATATCGCCCGTTGCCGCGGAGTTGCGCGATTGCACGATCCAGCTCTGCAATCCGGAGGCCGCCATCTGGTTCATGTCGTCGAAGATCGATCCAGCTTCCTCTTCGGAACCTGGAGCACAAAAACAAGCGACCATGCAGACCTGGGACTGCCCTGCCGGGCAGGCGAGTACCGAGGACGAGGTGCCTGCGCAAAAGAGCACGATCGCGAACCGGAAAACTTGACGCAAAAATACAGCTGACAATGGGTTCTCCCATGGGCAATGGCGGTCGGCAGGCGATACGTTGGGCATCTCGCGCCCATTGCCCTGCCGCGTGTTGGACCGCCGCGGCACCGTTCGATTCCCTGGGTTGCACAGTATTTTCAACCTTGCCTGAAAGGCCGTGCCAGGCCGAAAGCAGCACGTTTGCGCCGCAACCAGTAACGGGTGTTTAAAAAAATCGCTTTGGCGTGGGAACTTTAGTTCGAAAATCGCTTCCATAGGCTGTCCTGGTGGCCACTCGACATGCCTGCCAGGCCAGGCATGGAGCAACACCAGGGATATCTGGAAGCAACACACCATTCAGGGACTAAAGGACTTATCGAATGAACTCTACAGATCAAGTGCAAGGCAGCAGCAAGTACAGCGCAAAATGGCAGGCGCGTTTTGCGTTCTTCGATGCTCACGGTGCGCCCAATGCACCGGGTTACAAACCGGCACTGCAGCAACTTCCCCTGAAACAGAAGATGAGCATCAACGCAAACATCATTGCGTTCTTCTTCGGGCCGATTTACCTGTTTGTGCTGGGACTTTGGAAAAAGAACCTGACGCTGATTGCGATCATGGTTGCAATTTCCTTCGCTCTGGACGCTGTATTCGCACTGGTCGACTTTGGCTTCACCAAGCAGGTCAACTTTGCCGTGGGCTTCGCTTTCAATCTGCTTTATGCCCTTTCGACCAACTACGCCTACTACCTCAAGGAACAAAAGGGCGAACAGGGATGGAACCCGTTTAAAGGCATGCGCTGGTAAACAATTCTGCAAACACAACTACAGGGTCATGACAAAACATGGCCCTGTAGCTGAGTCGGGATCGAGTGCGTTTTCCTTATGCGCGCTTTCACCTACTTGATTGGCCCCTCATGACACTGACAATGTTCGTCTTTTTCTTTCAGTCCATTGTCGGGGGCATTGGTACTTGTATCGTGATGCCCAGCCCCGGCGTTATCCCGCCATCTACCAAGAACATCGACCATCCCTCCAGGCCATGGCGAATCTTTTACCGGGTCATGGCCATCTGCATGTGCAACCTGGGAGCGGTTGTGATGATCATGATTCCATTGGCCGAACTCGACAATAATTTCGGTAGCAATGACCTGTCGAACGTTACTCGCGCATTGCTGCTGTTGGTCCTGCCAATACCCTTGCTCCTCGTCCTCTACTGGCTGTTTGCTAAGGCCGCGCGCAAGCGGGCCAGGGATTCCAGGTAAGGCTGTCCCATGAAACAGCAAAAAAACGGTTGATGACCAGGCGCTAACTGAACCCAAAAGACTGACGCAACTGCACCGGACTCACACCAAGGCGTTGCTTGAAGGTGGTCGCCATGTGCGCCTGGGAGTTGAAACCGCAGGTGTAGGCGATCTCCGTCAGAGTGGCGGTCGAATCGCGCATCAGCGCGCGGGCCTTGGCCAGGCGTCGGTCGATCAGGTAACTGTGCGGGCTTTTGCCGGTGGCGCTCTTGAAGGCCCGCATGAAATACCCTTCGGACAATCCCAGCAGGCCCGCCATCGCCGGTACGCTCAACGGGCCTTCGAGGCCTGCATCAATGAACTCATCGAGCAAGCGCATGCGGCTGCCGGTTATCGAGCCATGGGGGGCTGTCGACACCGCTTCGCTACCCGTCGCCCGCTCGGACAATGCCAGTGCCCAGACTTCCCAATCATCCTCCACGGAGGGCTGCAACAGCGCGGCGCGCATTCGCCACGCGAGGGCAGTGGCCTGCTGGTCGATGCGATTGTTGAAGGCACGATCCCCGTCCAATGCAACACCATCGGTGCGCATCACCCGCAGGTACTCACCGCCCTGGGGTGATTCGGACAACACGTCACACCCGACGGGAACGAACGCCAGGCCGTTGGGCACGGCCTCGAAGGGGCGTATGCGGTCGCTGCCGATGGCGTGCAGGCCGCGCTGGCTGTCGAAGGCAAAGCCGATTCCCGCCTGGGTCGCGACATATCGGGTCGCGTAAGCGCAGCCGGGGAGCAATTCGATCGCCCAGGGGCCGGCCTCGATACGACGGACCGGTTCGGACAGGGGCTTTGGCGACAGGGGATTTCGAGCACTCATGAGCACCATAGTAGTGAAGAGCGGGGACAAAAGTCAGGTCGGTTTTTTGAAAGCCGCAATACGGCATCGTTGTTCAGACTGGGCAAAACCTCAGGGGGACCACTCATGCACACACTGACTCGCGAAGATATCGAACAGGCCGCTCGCCACGTTTACCAGGTCATGCCCGCCACCGCCCAGTACCCTTGGCCCTTGCTGGCTCAGCGGTTGGGTTGCACGGTGTGGGTCAAGCACGAAAATCACACGCCTACCGGTGCCTTCAAAGTACGTGGCGGTATCACGTTCATGCATTGGCTCAAACGCGAGCACCCAGGCGCGAAGGGCATTGTCAGCGCTACTCGCGGCAACCATGGCCAGAGCCTGGCACTGGCGGCTCGCACACAGGGTTTGCAGGCGTTGATCGTCGTGCCGCAAGGTAACTCGGTAGAAAAGAACAACGCCATGCGCAGCTTTGGCGCTGAAGTGGTCGAGTATGGCCGGGATTTCGATGATGCCCGTGAAGAGGCTGCACGCCTGGCGCAGGCCCATGATCTGTTCCTGGTTCCGCCGTTTCACACCGAACTGGTCAAAGGCGTTGCCACTTATGCGCTGGAGCTGTTCAACGCCGCGCCGGACCTGGACACCGTTTATGTACCGATTGGCTGTGGATCGGGGATTTGCGGGGTGATCGCCGCTCGCGATGCGCTGGGTCTGCGAACAGAGGTGGTTGGCGTGGTTTCCACGGAGGCGGCGGCCGCACAGTTGTCGTTCGATGCTGGCGCAATTCGCGAAACCGCCTCGGCCAACACCTTTGCCGACGGCCTTGCCGTGCGCAAGCCGATTCCCGAAGCCTTTGCCGTCTACGCGGCAGGTGCGGCGCGGATCGTATCGGTCAGCGATGACCAGATCGCCGAAGCCATGCGTGTGTATTACACCGATACCCATAACCTTGCCGAAGGGGCCGGTGCGTCGGCGCTGGCAGCGCTCATCTCGGAGCGTGAAGCCATGTCGGGAAAAAGGGTGGGGGTGATTCTGTCCGGTGGCAACGTCGACAGATCGGTGTATGCACGAGTGATTGCGTGAAGGGGGCATGACCCCGGTCACATAAATTTGAAATGCGCGGCATTGCTCGACAGAATCACGCCCCGATCCGGCCAAAGGCACCGGACGTTCGTGGTGAAAGGGGCCGCAGTTGAACGAACAGACATTGTCCATGCGCCTGGAGCGCGTGGCGGCACATGTGCCAGCCGGTGCGCGGCTGGCCGATATCGGCTCGGATCACGGCTACCTGCCGGTGGCGTTGATGCGCCGTGGCGCCATCGTGGCCGCGGTGGCCGGCGAGGTCGCGTTGACGCCGTTCCACGCGGCCAACCGCACCGTGCGCGAGAACGGCCTGGACTCGCAGGTCAGCGTGCGCCTGGCCAACGGCCTGGCGGCAATCGAGCCGGGAGACGGGATTACGGCGGTCAGCCTCTGCGGCATGGGCGGCGAAACCATCCGCGATATCCTCGACAGCGGTAAGGCTCACCTGAGCGGTCAGGAGCGCTTGATCCTGCAACCCAACGGCGGCGAGCAGCCATTGCGCCAATGGCTGATGGACAACGGCTACCGCATCCTCTGCGAGGACGTGCTGCGGGAAAATCGTTTCGACTACGAAATCATCGTCGCCGAGCGTGCCGGACCGGTGATCTACACCGCCCAAGAGCTGTACTTCGGCCCGTTGCTGATGCAGGCCCGCAGTCCGGCGTTCCTGGTCAAGTGGCAGCGCAAGTTGCGCCAGAAACAGAAGACCCTGAGCCACTTTGCCCGGGCGCAGCAGGCCGTACCCGAAGAGACGGTGCAGGACATCGCGCGGCAGGCTCGGTGGATCACCCAATTGCTGGCTTGAGCCAGGCCCGGGAGTTGTACGTGTCTGCGCTTACGCGGGTGATGGATCGACCTTTTTCCCGGCCCCATTGCCTTTAGCCTGACGGGCGCTGCGACGCAGTTCCTGTGGCGTGCGCCCCACGACTCGCACGAAGCTGCGGAGCATGTGATCGGCATCACCGAATCCGAAGCACCTGGCGATCTCCTCGAATGTCTGCTGCCCGTCCTCGACCAGTGGCCGCGCCGACTCGATACGCAGGCGCTCGATAGCTTTTGCCGGCGTCACCCCGACCGATGCCGCGAACACGCGGCCAAACTGGCGCACACTCATATGTGCGACGTCTGCCAGGCGTTCGACTGACAGATCGTCACGCAGATGATCGCGCACATAGCTCAACACCGTGCGGATCCGGTCCGAGCCAGGGTCGAAATCCAGCAACGAAGAAAACTGATACTGACCACCGGGTCGCCGATAGTAGACAACCAGCATGCGTGCGACGGAGCGTGACACGTCCTTGCCCAGGTCCTGCTCGATCATCGCCAGAGCCATGTCGATGCCCGCCGACATGCCGGCGGATGTCCAGACATTCCCGTCTTCGGTCCAGATTCGATCTCCATCCACGCGCAGTGACGGATAGCGTGCCTGCAATTGCGGCGCGTAGTTCCAGTGCGTGGTCGCGACACGACCGTCGAGCAGGCCGCTCTCCGCCAGCAGGAAGGCGCCAGTGCAGACGCTGGCTGTACGGCGAGCACGCGGGGACATCTGCCGTATCGCTGCTGCCATCGGCAGCATCCTGTCTTCGATCGGCGCGGTGGGGGCGCCGACGATGATCAGCGTGTCGAGGTGTTCGACCACCTGCAAGGCGTCGGTCGCGACTTGCAGTCCGCTCGAAGCGCTGATCAATCCGCCTTCAAGGGAAGCGACAGTGAACCGATAGCCGGGAGGGCGTGCACGATTGGCGTTGGAGAAGGCTTCGAGCGGGCCACTCAGATCGAGCAATACGAAGCCCGGGTAGACCAGGAAGCATATGTGACGTTGCATGCACGGAACATCCACAGTCTGAATGAGGCCATGGTACGCGCTTGCTGTCGGGAAGGTCACGGGGCCGGGCATGTCGGCCGAAATCCAGGGATAAATGTCCATTTCGTGCCGTCTTCTCGCCGTACCGTAAATGCATCACCCCCACATTGCGGACATGCAAAATGACCTTCAAGCGAATTCAACCAGCCAGACTCATCTCCTGCGCCACCTTGCTGGGGGCGATCCTGATGGCGCCCGGCATCGGTTTCGCCGCCGAGAACCCCTACGCCGATCCAGCCAAACCCGCGCTCCCGGCTTCCACCTTTCAATGGGATTCCAGTCGAACCGCACTGGTCGTGATTGACCCACAGATCGACTTCATGAGCCCGGAGGGTGCGGGCTGGTCAATCTTCGGCCAGAGCGTTACCGAGCAGAACCTGGTGCCGAATCTGACCCGGCTGTTCACGGCGTTCAAGCAGGCCGGAGCGACCGTCGCCATCTCGCCGCATTACTACTATCCCCACGATCATCAGTGGGAGTTTGAAGCGCCGGCGGAGACCGTTCAGCACAAGCTGGGCATGTTCGACCGCAAGGGTGCCCTGACGCTGGATGGATTCCGCAATTCGGGTGCCGACTTCATGAAGGAGTTCAAGCCCTTCATCGAAGACGGCAAGACTCTCGTCGCCTCACCGCACAAGCTGTATGGCCCGCAAAGCAACGACCTGATGCTGCAGTTGCGCAAACAGCGGGTCGACAAAATCATCCTGGCCGGCATGGCGTCCAATCTCTGCGTCGAATCGCACCTTCGCGAGTTTCTGGAGCGTGGTTTCGAGGTGGTAGTCGTACGTGATGCGGTCGCTGGCCCGAAGCTGCCTGACGGCGACGGATACGGGAGCGCGCTGGTCAATTTCCGCTACATCGCCAACGGCCTGATGACCACCGAGGAGGTCGTGAAAAAGCTGGAAGGGCGCTGATCATTGATCCTCCCTGATTTTTCAGCAGCTATCAGCGCGGCATGATCTTTCGCATTTTGATTGGCATCGGCGATGGAGAACTCGCCGACAGCCTGGTCGAAAGAGTCCAGTTGGCCCATTTTCGAGAACTTGCACAGGCCTTCGCGGGAAGCAATTTTCGCCGTTGGTCGGGTCTGGCGACGAAAGTTCAGCGAAATAGCGGTATTTTTTTCGGCATATGACAAGAAACGATTCAGCCGCTTAACGCCGCGGGTTTCAGCCAAAGAGGCAGGGATCCCCAGGTGCTGGAAACAGTACCGTTTGTCGATGTTTTTGTTCAAAAATTGAACGATCGGGATATGCTGGGCTCTGATTTCCAGCAGGCGGATCCTTGGGGACGCGCTGCACTCACTAGAAAAATGGACGTATACCTCATCTGCATTGAATGGAATGCACATGGGGATTTTTTTTACCTGAGACCTGGAGTGATAGTATGCCGTCATCACTGACTCGCTGGGCGAGTCGCTCTCTCTTGTAATACCAAATTATTTAGTTGCTTCAATCTTTGCCAACTTGACCTTGCAGATGCGAATAAATAATTCGCATGCCTGGGGCATGGTCATTTTGCACTGCTGCTATAAGTGGAGATGTAAACTTGGATATTAATACAATGATCGGCCTTATCGGCCAGAAAGAATCCATGGAGCTGTTGCGTTTAGGCGTTGTGTACGTTCATCTGTTGGCTTGCTGCGTAGCTATCGGCCTGGTGTTTGCGAGCGATGCCGCCATGGTCAAGGATTTATTGAAAGGTCGTGTTTCGTCGGGACACGATAATGACCATATGGCCAGTCTGCAGAAGTCTGTTGCCAATGCGTTGATATTCTTGTGGGTCACCGGAGCTGCGGTAATAGGCATTGATTACCTTGAAAAAGGCATGACCTATTTTGCCAATCCAAAACTTCAAGCCAAAGTTATTATTGTATTGTTGCTGACGTTCAACGGCATGTTATTGCACCGCTATGTATTGCCTGCAATGTTGAAGGCCGGTTCGTTGCTTGATCTTCAGGTCAATGTACGGATGTTTGCCCTGTTCTCTGGCGCACTGTCGGGCGTGTCCTGGCTGTATGCCGCCATGCTGGGCGTCGGTCGACCGCTGGCCTGGAAGTATTCGCTCACCGAGTTGCTGATGGCCTATCCGGTGTTGATCGTGCTCGGCTTTGCGATGATGGTGGCGCTGACTCAGTGGGCGCGTAAGCGCAACGAAGCAACGCCGGTCCAGGAATCTACCTGGATGTTTGCAGGAATTCCTGCGCTGCGCTGAGCTGACGAGAGTTCGGGAAAGGACGGTTGAAACTGTCTGAACCGTTCAAACATCAAACCCCTCCTTGTGAGGGGTTTTTTGTGTGTGGGTATCAGCCAGTCAAGGAAAACCGGCTCGAATGGCTAATGCCAGTCAGTTAAGGCGCAAGATCTGTGGGAGCGAGCTTGCTCGCGATGGCGGCGTATCAGCCAACGGTGATGTTGAAGCCGATGGCCTCATCGCGAGCAGGCTCGAATGGCCGTGTTTTTTTGCCGGGTTGATTGCGCGTCTACCGCTCATCGCCAAGGCATAAAATAGGCTTTGACATCATTGGGGCGTTGGTTGAATATTCAACGCATCGCATGCGATCTAATCGAAAGCGATATTAGTCAACGACAACCCAGGCCGTTTGGAGACTCAACCATGAACACCGGAAGCCGCCGCACAATGTTTATCTCGACCGCTCACGCTTCCCTTGGCCAAAACGGCAACAACTGGATCATTGCACACGCCAATTGATGAACGTTGTCTTTTTAGACGGCACAAATATCGCATGCGATGTAATCGCACGAAATATTAAATTCTGAGGAAGTCCCCATGAGCAAAATCGAAAAAGTACTGGCAACCGGCAAAACCCACACCACTCACAGCGGTGTCGGCGGTCACAACGGCAACCTCGATATCGAACTGTCGTCTCCTGGTTCCACCCAGCCGGCCCATGTCTTTGCCGCCACGCAGCCGCACCCGAAAGCCGAGCAACTGTTCGCCGGGGCCTGGTCTGCCTGCTACACAGCGGCAGTGGGGCTGGTGGCCCAGGAGCGCAATATCGTGTTGCCGGCGGATATGGCCGTCGACATTGAAGTGGATCTGGGCCAGACCGGCGCGGCTTACTTCCTGCAGGCTCGACTGACCTTGCGCGTGCCGGGGCTGGACCAAGGGGTGGCGACCGAGTTGGCCCACACCGCCGATGCAATCTGCCCTTACTCCAAGGCCACACGCGGCAATATTGATGTCGATATCAACGTACTGACGGCATAACCCACTGCATGGCCGGCTCAGCGGGGATTTTCCCGGTGGGCCGGCCGTCGGTGTTTATACGCACTTCCGATATCATCGCGTACGACGTATAGTTTCAGCCTCGCCAGATTGACCCAAGAGAACGTCCATGAAAAACACCGCCAAGACATCCGCCCTGGATCTCAAACTCTCCGAGTTCCTGTGTTTTGCGGTCTATTCAACTAACCTGGCCTTCGGCAAGGCCTACAAGCCGATGCTCGAACGGCTCGGCCTGACCTATACGCAATACATCACCCTGGTTGCGCTGTGGGAGGAAGACAACCAGACCGTTGGCAGCCTCGGCGAAAAGCTGTTTCTCGAATCCAATACCCTCACGCCGATCCTGAAGAAACTGGAAGCGATGGGTTATCTGCTGCGCCAGCGCGACCCGGAAGACGAACGCCAGGTGCGGATCAGTCTTACCAAAGAGGGCCGAAAACTGCGCGAAGGCCTAACCGAAGATGGCTTCCCGCAAACCGGACTTGATCCCGACGACTTCGTGCAGATGCAGAAGGCGATCGTGAAGTTACGGGGCAGTCTCATTCGGTCGACCAAGGACAGAGAGTAAGTCGTATCGAGTAAAGTGATTGGGCCGGGTTTTCCGAGGGGTACCCCGCAGAGAAGCCCTGGCCCTCCCGTCTGACCCCCCCCCGATTTCGGAGTGAGCCCCCCCACTAATGGGTTCTATTGCTCCGCGTTATTCACATCTTCATTAGCCAGTTACTTCAGTCGTTGGCCTATGTCTGCGGGTCTTTCAGGTCTCCGCGCACATTTTATACAACGCTGGCAGAGTAATTGCTGAGTGAGCTTGCCCCGTTCATGCAAGGTGCAGGGTCGGGATGCTGTGGGACTGTCAGTACGCCATTGAGTGATTGCCTGTAACCATCGGTTTGCATCACGAAGTAGCTCTGGCGACTCGAGACTTGGGTTACTCAATAAAAGTACCGCAGGCAACCATCCAGGGGAAATGCTCATGAGCCACTCCAGACAGACGTGTGCGCAGGTTGTGCTGCACCGGTTGTGCTTTCTAACCTGCCTGCTCGCGGTAACACTGGTGGCGGCGGACGAGCCTCAGGGCAATGACAATCAAAGCAATGAGAAGTGGTTGGAGCCGGCACGCTCCAGGCTCATGCATGTGATTGGCGGGATGCCGTTCTTTCCCCATCGGGCCAATACCACCGACAATCTGGTCTTGAATGTGAAGGACTTCGACAATGCCCAGGTCTGTGGCGCTTGCCATACGGAGATCTACAAACAGTGGCGTTCATCGATGATGTCCCAGGCCTGGGATGAACCCATCTATCGGGCCTTGCTCAAGCGTGCGAGTACGGCCACCGAGGGTAAGGTCGATAACTTCTGCACCGGCTGTCATACCCCGATCGGTCTCACAACCGGGCAGATCACTTCGCAAGTCAACCGCTCCTCGATTGAAGACAGTGCCAGGAATCATCCGATGCCCGGGGTCGATTGCGAGACCTGCCACAACATCAGTGCCCGCACGGGCCTCGATAATGGCGCCTATGTCCTGAGTCCGCGAGCGAACGGTAAACCGACCAAGTTCGGCCCGCGCAAGGATGCGGTTTCGCCTTATCACGACACTGTGTATTCCGCTCTGCACACCCGCTCGGACTTTTGCGGCACCTGCCACAACGTCACGCACCCCTTCAGCAGCGTGGCGGTGGAGCGCACCTATGACGAATGGCAGGAGAGCAGCTACAGCCTCAACAATGTGACTTGCCAAAGTTGCCACATGCCGGGTTTTGCGGGCAAGGCCGCGATCATGGGGCCAGATCGCGAAGAGGTTGCCTCGCATTGGTTCAGCGGTGCCAACGCGATGATGCTCAAGCATCTCGGTCAGGAGGAGGGCGCGCAACGCGCACGCGACATGCTTGCGCGTGCCGGGGACATCAAGTTCGAGCAAGTGCCGGCAGCCATGACGCCTGGGCAATACACCTCGGTAGCCGTCAAAGTGACGAACGTCGGCGCCGGGCACAAACTGCCGACCGGCTTTCCCGAGGGCCGGGAAATGTGGATCGATTTCCGGGTGCAGGATGCCAATGGTCGTCAGATCTATCGTCTGGGGTCGATCAAGGATGGCAAGACCGAGGTCAACACGCGAAACTTCAAGGTGCACATCGGCGACAAGGACGGCAATCCGTTGGACGTCGAGGTCTGGAATGCCACGCAGATTCTCTCGGACAACCGCATTCTGCCCAAGGGCTACGATATCGGAGAGTTTTCCTTCCTGGTGCCGGCCGACGCCGTCGGACCGCTGACCCTGACAGCCGATCTGAACTACTGGCCGTTTTCCCAGAAACTCGCCGACTACCTGCTCGGCAAGGATAAAGTGCAGGTGGAAATCACCCGGATGGCCAACGTCACGCAGAGCGTACCCCTGTCGACCGGATCCGAGACGGCGAAGCAGGCGGTACCCTCGAAGTTGAAACTCGACGACGCCAGCGCTTACTACAGGGAATGAACATGTCGTCGTAATGCCTAAAAATCCGGCGTGATTCAAGTTTCCTCAACCAGGGTATTCACAGTCTCGCCGTGTTCAATCCGCCTGCCACAGCAGTGGTCATTAAGTGGCACAACCTTCGGGATGAAACTACGCTGATGAAACACTTATTTCCCCCCTGTGGAGCTGGAAAATGAAAAGGATTTCTGCTGCCACTATCATGCTCACAGTGCTCGTCGCGCTTTCAAATACAGTGTCTGCTGAAACACCCTCTCATAAGGATGCTCGCACATTCGTTGCCCAGGCACAGATAGGCAGAAACCTCTCTATCCTTGCACTTTTGGCAGCGAAAAGAACGAATACCTACGTGATGATCGCCACGAAGCTGGGAAGTGCAGATGCAAACCGTGCCGTGTCTAGTGAAATCAAAGCATTGCTGCCGCAGTATCAGCCTGAGTGGGATGAGAACCTTGCAGCAGCCTATGAGAAGTCATTCTCTCAAGAAGAGTTGTCATCACTCGTATCTGAAGGCCGTGCATCAAAATACGCGGTAAAAGTGATAGAACAGCAATCCGAAATTGGTAGAGATATGCAGTCGAGCTCCGAGCCAATTCTGATTGCTCTTGTTACCGAGGCACTTAAGGCGACCCTGTCCAAATACGTCCCGAAATAGATTGTAAAACAGGGCGGCCGGCATCGCGGCCTCTATGCTTTTGGGGTATGGGTTTGCGCTGTTTTATTGGTGCTTGGCTAACTTTTCAAGAGTTTTTTCTGTGGGGAGAGAAAATGAATAGCCAGGAAGTTAGTTGTTCTGATTTTGAGACTCATGGATCTATTACAGTCGACGGTTTTCAAGAACATCTCTTTTTGGCCAATTGTCGCCTGTTGTGAGGGGTAGCACTGGACTCAAAATTGGCAGATAGCGACCAAGTGGGTCAACATAATTTAATGGAGTGTCTTTGACATAGAAACTATCCCGCAAATGTTATCGTCGCATCCGTTCGGATTCCATCAAGGCATTTGCAGCACGCTGCCGAATAACCCTGCAAAGTTTTTCCATGGCTGTATTATTAATGCATGTATTGGAATTTAATATAATCCTATTCAGATCATCATCTGAGACAGTCGCGTCGATATGTCGTATTGCCCAACTTTTAAAGTCGGGGTGTGTTTTTGCAAGTGCGACAAATGTACTAAACTGATCCCATTTTTGGGCGAAGAGGTTCGCCACGGCTTCAGAGTAGCCCTCGCCAAGCTCACCATCATCACAAGAAGCGAAGACGCTCTGATGCTTAAAAAGAGAAGACCAATCTCCGCGTACATCAACTAACAAAGCCCCTGCTCGGCTATTCATCTCGGGAGGGCAGTTTTCGTACGCCGAAGTCTGAGAGAATGGCACACATCCCAATCCAAGCCCGAACAACAAGACCAGGAAGGTCAGGGGGCGAGCACATACAAATCTGATGAAAGTCATGATTTTAGCCCTATCGATCACACTGCTGTTGCGTACCGAACCAATGTCTCCTCATGGCGGTTTTCCACCACCCTGATATCCAGGCTATCTGGCCGTATGGCAGTTACCTTGGTAAGGCACGATACGGTCAGCGGCATCGACGTCGAAAATAGAGCGTCAGGGCTCGATGTCTGTATAGGTGACCAGTTTGCCCATATTAACGGGATCGGCTCGGCTAGGACCTGCGATTGGCTTGAAACTGGAAGCAGGCTGCAGCTTCCGTTTCCCGGATGCTGACAGTTCAGTTGGAAGAGTTGTTCAGCCGCTGAAGCTCAAGTTGCTTGGCAGCACTGGCTTCGAGGTTTGTACGCTCTTCATCCAGATACTGATAAATGCTTTGGAGGTTGGCGATTTTCTGTTTGATTTCTGCCATCTTCTTTTCAATTAGCTTAGCGCCGTCAGCACAATCGATCAGCTTGTTCCGCTGCGCACCCAGAATCTCGCCTATTTCCCCCAGGGAAAATCCCATGCTTTGCGCGCGCTGGATAAAGTCCAGATCCTGCAGAGTTTGCACTGTGTAAACGCGATAGTTGTTATTTTGCCGCAGCGGTGAGATCAGGCCGATTTGCTCGTAGTAACGCAACGTATGGCGGCTGGCGCCGCTTCGGGCCTCGAGTTCGCCGATTTTCATGAAAACACCGCTTGACTGTAGAGTTGGGTCGATAGTTTACGCTTGATTTCTCACCTTAAACAAGGAACAGGGAAATGAGCGTGGAGTGCTTTGTCACGGGGGGTACCGGCTTCGTCGGTCAACATTTGGTGGCGAACCTGAGTGCAAAAGGTCACACCATTCGGGTGTTGATGCGTCGCCCGGAGCGACTGGCTGCGCTGCGGGAGCAAGTCGATAATTTGGGAGGATGCGCAACCCGGGTATTTGCCGTAGCTGGCGATCTGGAACGGGACAACCTGGGGCTGAGTCTTGCTGACCGAGAAGTGCTAAGGCGCGCCAGAGTCATATTCCACCTGGGCGCCCACTTCGCATGGGGGCTTTCAGTGGAGCATTCTCGGGCGGTGAATGTAGAAGGGGCAAAGCGCGTGGCGCTGTTGGCGGCTGAGCAAAAAAGCCGTTTGGTGATGATCGGCGGGTACATGCTGAAAAATCATGAACATCTGCAACGCATCGGGATTGATCCTCGTTATCCGGAGCTGACGAATTGGCCTGCCGTCTACCGGCATGTCGGTGGTTACGAGGGGAGCAAGCTGGAGGCGCATTTTGCGACCCTGGAGGTCATGTCCGCCAAGGGCGGGGAGATTACCGTTGTCCACCCCGCGACGGTTTGCGGCCACAGCCGCACGGGGCATATCCTTGATGGTCAGCCACTGGTGGAGCTGATACGCAACCTTGTACAGGGAAAGCTGACTGCGGTGCCCGGTACCGCCGAGCACTGGCTGCCATTGGTCACCGTGGATTATCTGGTTGAGCTGGTGGCAGTTTGTGCTTTTGATCCTGCCATGGCGGGCCAGGAACTGCTGGCGCTTGATGACCAGACTCCCAACTTGCGAGAACTCCTGATACAGGTGGCACAACCTTTGGGCTTAAAATCTCCCAAGCATCACATTTCACTCCGATTGCTGAAATTACTACTGAGTATTCCTCCCGTCGCGTGGTTTTTGAATACAAAACCCGAAGCCTTGGACTTTATCCAGACCACTCGTTTTGATACAGCAGCGGTCGAGCAATTTGCCAACAGGCATGGAATAGCCAAACCGGATATACGCCAGTCTTTGCAGCACACTGCAGCGTTCGTCAACTCATATTGCATAGCCAAGGGCGAGGCCCGCTGACTTCTCCCTTGGCGGCGACAAGAAAGCGAATAGCGGACTACTGGGCGATCCAGCGCTTATGCCAGAATAAATACCGGGGTTGGTGGGATCTTCGTATCCTCAAACTTTGCGCCGTCGATGTGGGGCGGCATTCCATCGAACGACAAATCAGCGACAGGGATCGTCATCCATGCAATCTACTTTCAGCAAAGGCGTCATATTTGCACTCTCCGCTGCGGCATTGAACGCAACGATCGGTGTACTCAGCAAAGTACTCATGAGTAATGGTTTCACCGCTAGCAGTGTCGCCGTCATCAAGACCGTACTGGGTTGCGTGCTTCTCTCGATCTTACTGTTTTTCCTCAAGCGCCCGGCGGCGTCGACCAAGTGGACTCAGGCGGCTATCTGCGCATTCCTTGGCATCTTTGTGCTGTTCCATTTCGAAACGTCCGCCTATCGACACTACGCTGCAGCAGGTGTGGTGGTGGTGCTGATGGCCAGTGCCTCAATTTCCTCGATCATTCTGGGGCGCATTTTCCTCAAGGATGCCATCACAGCGAACGCTACCGTGGGCGCCGCACTGGCTATCGCCGGGATCTCGGTGATCTTCGGCGGCGACCTGCAGCAGGGCTTTACCCTGCAAGGTGCTGCGCTCGCCTCCATGGCCGGCTGCGGCTATGGGGCCTTTTCGGTTGCCATGAAGCGTATGGGGGTGTCGGGGGGGCTGCACTTCACCCGACAATTGTTGTTCTTTGGCAGCCTGTACCTGCTGATGCCGGCTGCGGCCGATGGTTTCGCGATGGGCGAGCTATCGCCGCTGGCGATCGCCGCGCTGCTGGCGCTGGCCACGCTGCCGACAATCCTGGGCTTTTTCTGCACCACCAAGGCCATCGAGTATCTCAAGCCATCCCAAGTGCAGGCGCTGGAGCTGACCGAGCCACTGTTCGCCGCGCTGCTGGCGTTTGTGGCGCTCAATGAAGTACCGCGCGAAAGCCTGTACGCGGGAGCGGCACTGATCATCGTCGGCCTGTGTTTCTCCAATGAACTGATCCGCTTGGGCAGCAAAGCATCCGTCCCTTCGACCGAGTGAGCTATTTTCGGATCCTGATTACTTTAGCAATCAGTGGTTTTTAAGTGTTTTGAGCGACTGACCGCTACTGACCGGTTTCTGCCTCTGACGAGGGGCAGCTACCGCCCCATAACCGACCGTGATGACAGTCGGCTATGGGATTGAAACGATCATGCAGCCGGTTCTTTGCGTTTGCTGACGACATGACCAGCCGTTCGACAGACGACGCTAGCCTTTGTCTCCGCTGTCTCCGCTGTCTCCGCTGTCTCCACTGTCTCCACTGCCGCTGCTATCTTCCTGGTTATCGTTGACCCCCGACCTGTGGCCCGACACCATCTCCCGTACGGAATGTCGGTAGCGCAACCGAGTTCACGAATTTCACGCCGTCCCAGCTGGGCAAGGGTGTGGGCATCAATTGGATCTGGCCCGGGTGCTCGGAGTCCCAGCGCAGCAGCATCGCCGTGTCCTCATGCTGAGTGTTGTGGCAGTGTTCCATGTAGGTACCGGCAAACTCACGGATGTGTAAGGCTATTTCCACATTGTCGAGACTCTCGGGATGGCGGCCTATATTGTAGATATCCTTGCGCGCGCCTTTTTCCCATTCGCTTGGTGGTTTGCCACCTCGAGTGAGAATGATCCCTTCCTCGAAATGCACATGCACCGGGTGACTCCAGCCATTGCCGCCGTTCTGGATCTTCCAGACTTCCAGCGTGCCTTCGCCCTTGAACCCCGCCGGTGTCGGGCCAGTGGCCAATTGCGGCGCGGCTGAAATCCGCCGCGGGTCCATGTTGAAGCCTTGGCCGCCATCGGTCTTGATCGTCCAGGGTGTAAAATCCGTGCCGTTGGAGCGGCCAAAGATAAAGGTGCGGTGCCGCGCCTGGGCAAGCCGGGCGATATCGGCGGGGTCATCACGGTGCAAGGGCAGGGGGATCATGACCTTGCCCTCGGGCTTGCCGGGCTTGGCGGGCTCGAAGTCGACCGGGTTCATGCTGACATCCTGGCCGGTGTAAGGCTGGACGTTCAGTTGCAGGAACAGGCCCACGCCCGGATCACCGTTGACCCACTGTGGCCCCTGGCTGGTTTGCCTGACAACGGGCAGGTAGTTCCCGGAGAGGACATCGGCCAATGGAATGTCGCGTTCAGGACGCTTGCCATTTTGATGTTCTTCGATGTTGACGAAGAAAATCCTGTCGCCCGGGCTGATGCCATTTTTCGCGAAGTCGATGACGATGTCATAGCGTTCGGAAATGCCCTGTATCGGCAGGATGGCGTTATGGTTCTGTGTGTCACCGTCGCCATCGAGGTCCAGGCTGCCATCGAACGGCACCGCGTGCTCCATGATATTGCCGTCGTTGGCAATCATGTGGAACGGCACCCGGTCATAGGAAACTCCGGAGCCGTTCAGGCCTGGAAACTCGCCACCATTGCCATTGACCTGACGCACCACCGCCAGCTTGAAGTAGCGAGAAACCGATCCGTTGAGAATGCGGAAACGGTAGCGGCGGGCGCGTACGTCCAGGAAGGGCTTGTACTCCCAGTTGGTCAGCACCTGGTCACCGAGAAAACCGTCGGTGTTGAAGGGGTTGAACCACAACTGACCGGCCTGGTCCCAGGCCTTGTCGGTGATCATCAGGTTGACGTCATAGTCGCGGTTACCCCAGCCCAGCCCAGAGCCGCTGGGTAAGCGCAGATTGACCCCGTCGTCAACCGCCTCGTTGCCACGGTCCACGGCGCTGTAGTAGTTCATCATCGTCGCATTGCCCTTGTAGACATTCTGCGCGGTGAAATCGAGCATGTGGTCGTGGAACCAGTGGCTGCTCATGGTTTCGCGCCAGTCGCCACGGATCTTGATGGTGCCGTTGTTACACGTCTTGAGGCCTGGCGTTGCATCGTTGACGAACAGGGTTTCACCGGGGTCGCACGGGAATGCTGCCCGTGGGTCCTCGGCGGTGGTGTTGATGGTGTCGTAACCGGCCAACTGGATCGGCCAGCGATAGTCGTAGTACTGGCCCGGGAAGAAGAACGCGTTGGTAAAACCGTCGCTTTCCGCGGGCGTGTGGCCGTTGTGTTCATGGGTGGTGAGGGTGTGCAGGCCAAAGCCCCGGTTGGCGGACGGGTCAATGGGCAAGGCATCGTAATGACGCATCAGCATCGCCTGGCCATAGCGTACCAAAAGCAGTTTGGGCGGAAAGGTGCCGTCGAAGGTCCACAACGCATTATGGTCCTGGACAGGGAAGTTGGCGTGAAACTGCACTTGAATACCCTTGGTGGTGCCCTCGTTGTTCGGGTTGCCGTTGGTGTTGTGGTAGAGCCCGCCTGGCGCAAATTCCCCCACGGCGTAGTTATGCCGTTGCATGCGATCACGCAGGCCGCTGTTGACGTGCGCGCCGGCTTGCACAGTCTTGAAGGCGTCGCGCGGGAAAAACTCATTGAAACGCTGGTGCGACCAGCCTTTTCCCGGTGGCCGGCCTTCTGCGGGCGAATCGACCCGGCGATTGAGGAAAAGCTCGATCTGCGCCTTCCAGGGGTTGCGGTCCAACACATTGGAGAACTCTGTCGGGAAAGGCGTCAAGGCCGGCTGCCTGAGAAAGGCATCCAGCTCCGCCGGCGACGGGCCGCTTCGCGCCACGTTCAACGGGTCTTGCGCCGGTGCGGGTCCCAGCGTCGGAACCGGAAACGGAACGGGTGATGGCGGGTCGGTCGCATCCAGTTTGTTCGAGCCGAACTCCTCGAACAGTTCAAGCTTCTGGGTGAACGGTTGAACCCCGAACACCGGGCTGGCGTTCCCGTTGGTGGGGATATTGAAGCTGGGCTGCAGATCGGGTGGCAGCACATTGTCGACCAAGGGGGTCCGGCGGTTACCGACCACACCATTAGGCAGGTCGAAGGCCCCGACGTTTGCGAGAGGCGGCTTGAGCAAGTCCCGCAATGCGGCATCGGTGTCGGCGGGCGGGTTGGTGAACGCCGATGGGTCGGTGGGCGGCGGTGGATCGGTGTTGTCGAGGGGGGCTGCCCGGGTCTGGGACAAACCCAGCCCAAACACGATCACGGCAGCAGAGATACTCAGCGCCAGCCTGGTTTTGGACAATGGACTAGGTTTGAGCCTTCCGGCATCTAGTTTCATCGCAAACACCTCTGACGTGTTCCTCGGAGCGTGGCAGTACCTGGGTTACGAGCCACTGCTTCCAGTCCCGGCTGGTAAAACATTTGACTCCGAGCCGGGATGAAAACGATGCAAATTTCCCACCAAAATTGACAGGAAGCGACTAGTGGCTCTACGCCACGCCCCCATTATCCGCTGGCTTTACGCTGCGCAGGGTCAGCCAGGATGAATGCCCCAATGACGGGGTATATCCCCCAATACCGGGTGCAAGTGTGCGGGGGCGGCGGGGCTTGAGGCTGCGGCGATTTGAAATGACGCAGGTCACCTTCAGAAAATACAAATGAGAATACGTATCAAACCGTGATGACGTGGTATACCATGCGCCGCAATTTGTTGGCATGTATGCCGTCCCATTTGGCTATTTTCACAAGGTTTCCTAGATGCGTCGTACTCTGGTGTCTATTTGCGTGCTTCAGGCATTCTCCGCTGCCTCTTGGGCGGAGCAAGCAACTCCCGATAAATCCAGTCTGGAGCTGCAAGCGACCGACATCGTTGGCACAGCAGACTTTGAAACCGCCATGGGACCCGTGGACGGCTATCGCGCGACGCGTTCGGCCAGCGCCACGCGCACCGACACGTCGATCCACGAAACGCCACAGTCCATCAGTGTGGTGACCCGGGATGTTGTGGAGGACATCAGTGCCACAAGGTTGCAGGACGCCCTCGATTACGCCGGCGGGGTGGGGCGGGCCAACAATTTCGGCGGCCAGGGCCTGACGACCTTTACCGTGCGCGGCTTTACCACCGGGGAGTTCTATCGCAACGGGTTTCCGATCAACCGTGGCTATCCGAACATGCCCGATGCCAACACCATCGAGCGACTGGAAGTGCTGCGAGGGCCGGCGACCATGCTCTATGGCCGAGGCGATCCGGGCGGTACCTTCAACGTCATTTCCAAACAACCCCTGGCCGTGCCCACGGTGACCCTGGGCAGCCAACTCGATGACCAGGGCATGAAGCGCGGCACGCTGGATGCCTCCGGCCCGTTGGACGAAGAGGGGCGCCTGGCCTATCGCCTGAATGTGGTGGGCGAGGGCGGAGATACCTTCCGCGATCATGTCCAAACAGAACGTTACGGCGTGACACCGGTGCTGTCCTGGCAGGCCACCGATGACACCAAGGTGATTTTCGAAGGCGACTTCATGCGCAACAATCACCCGCTCGATCGCGGCCTGACGCGCTTTCCAAACCAGATCGGCACGGCCTCGCGCGATACCTTCTTCGGCGAAAAAGACGCTGGCAAATTGCACAACGACAACAACATGGCGCAACTGCGGTTCGAGCATCTGCTGAGCGATAACTGGACGTTGGGCGGCGGATTCCAATGGCTCGACGGGACCCTCGAGGGTAATGCGGTCGAAGCCAACGGTGTGGCCGCGGACGGACGCACCCTGGGCCGCAACTTCAATTACCGCAAGCTGGAGTGGACGGACAAAGACACCCAGCTCAACCTCACCGGCCATTTCACCGCGGGCGGTTTCGATCACACCCTGCTGACCGGCGTCGAGTACGAGGATTACGACTACCAGTCGATCATCCAGCGTTCCAGCGGCGCGGTGAGTGCCTACCCGATCGATATCTTCAACCCGGTATACGGCCAGCCGCGTCCAGCCTTGACCCGCACCCCGACCAACGACAAGGAAAACCTCAAGACCTACGCGGCATTCGTCCAGGATCAGGTCGCCTTGACCGAGCGTTTGCGAGTCCTGGCCGGGGCCCGTTTCGAGCGCTTCGAGCATGACTACCAAACATTTGTGCCCGGCGGCAGAAGCTGGGAGGCCAGCGACAATGCGGTCACCCCGCGTGTCAGGGTGACCTATGACCTCACCGACACCGTGGCGATCTATGCCGACACGGCGCGCTCGTTCAAGCCCAATACCGGCGCCAGTCGCCAGGGCGGTGGGTTCGAACCGGAAAAGGGCAAGTCCTATGAGCTGGGTATCAAGTGGGAAGCGCTGGACAGTCAGTTGAGTGTCGACGCGGCGATCTACCAGATCGAAAAGCGTAACGTACTCACCACCGATCCTGTGGACTCGACCTTCAGCGTGGCGGCAGGCGAGGTGCGCAGCCGTGGTTTGGACCTGAATATTGCCGGCAACCTGACCCCGCAATGGCGGGTGATCGGCGGTTACGCCTATGTCGATGCCGAAGTGACCAAGGACAATGTCATTCAGTCCGGGACCCGGCTGATGAACATCCCGCAGCACAGCTTCAGCCTGCTCAATGTCTACGAATTCCAGGATGGCGCGCTCAAGGGACTGGGGCTTGGCACCGGGCTCAAGTACGTCGATGAGCGTGCAGGGCAAACGGCCAACACGGCGTTTTCGATGGGCAGCTACACCGTGGTCGACCTGCTGAGCTACTACAAGGTGAACGACAGGATCAGACTCAACCTGGATGTGAAAAACCTGACGGACGAAGATTATGAAGAGGGCGCATTCGGCAACGTGTACGCCTATCCAGGGGCGCCGAGAACCGTGCAGGTTGGTGTTTCCTACACGTTGTAGCCCGGCGGAATGTAGCACTCCAGCGTCGTTCGACATTCCTTGTACGGGTGCCTGCGGCGACTATTGTTTTGTCAGCTTCAGACTTCGTTAAGAAATGCCTTTGATACTTCTCCCCCAATTGATCCGGGGGAGATGATTTTCAATGTCCGATTTCAACTGGAACGTTCAGTTGCCGCTGCACTTTGGCCTGGCCGAAGCGCAGCAGATGTATCTCGTCAAGGCCTTGCCGGACGCCCCGCAACGGAGCGCATTCGAAGCCTTTATCCAGCAACGTTTTCGTAAGGCCCACGGTGCCGATATTCGCCATTTCATGCCGCAGCTGTTTGGCATGAGCGATGCGTCCGGCGCGCTTTGTGCGGTGGTCGGGGTACGTCTGGCGAGCGCCGGGCCGCTGTTTCTGGAAGGTTACCTGGACGAGGCGATCGATCCGCTGATCAGTGCCGCGGCCGACCATACCGTAAGTCGCTCAACCATTGTCGAGGTAGGCAACCTGGCTGCCAGCGACACCGGCAGCGCACGGATGAGCATCATCGCGATGACCTACCTGCTCGCCATGGGGGGGCTGGAATGGGTCGCCTTCACCGGGAACCTGGGGCTGGTCAACAGCTTTCATCGCCTTGGCTTGAAGCCCGTGACGCTGTGTGCTGCCGACCCGGCGCGTCTGGGCGAGAACCGCCACGCCTGGGGCAGTTACTACGAAAGCAAGCCGTGGGTTCATTTCGGCAATATCCGCTCCGGTTTCATCCATTTGCGCAACATCGGCCTGTTCAGTCGCCTGGGCTTGCCAACCTCTATTGAAGGGTCTTGCCATGTCGCCTGAAATGGAGCGTTTCAAACAGACCCTGCGTCATCATGCCGAGCAAAAAACCAATGCCATTGCCTTGTGGGGCGATCATCTGAAGCTGGACTACGCCACGCTGTATGCCGAGGTCATTTATCGCCAGCAGCGCCTGCGCGATGAACAGGTCAGGGTGGTCGGCCTGGCCCTGGACAATGGCGTCGAAGCCATGCTCTGGGACCTGGCCGCGTTGTTCGAGGGTTTGACCTGCGTGGCCTTGCCGCCTTTTTTCAGTCCGGCGCAACGCAAGCATTGCCTGGAGCAGAGCCAGGCCGAACTCGTCATTGCCGAGCCGCAACTGGACGACGAACTGCTAGCGACCGGGTATGAGAAGCGCGGCGAGTTCTGGCACCGCACCTTCAGTGGCCCGAACCGGATGCCTGAAGGCACCGCCAAGTTGACCTTCACATCGGGCACCACAGGCACACCCAAGGGCGTGTGCTTGAGTGGCGACAGCATTCTGCGGGTCGCTCGCGAGCTCCACCTGGCCAGCCAGCCCACCGATCCGCAACATCACCTGGCGCTGCTCCCGCTGGCCATTTTGCTGGAGAACATCGGTTGTTACGCCGCGTTGTATGCCGGCGCCATCTTGAGCCTGCCGGGCCAGAAAACCCTGGGGATTGAGGGCGCCAGTGGTGTGAATGTGCCGACATTGTTGGGTTGCCTGGCCAGCCGATCGCCCCAGAGTCTGGTGTTGGTACCGCAGTTATTGCTGATGCTGGTCAATGCTGCCGAGCTGCAGGCCTTCGATCCACAGCACCTGCGCTTTGCCGCCGTGGGCGGTGCCCGGGTCAGCGAAGATCTACTGAATCGCGCTCAACGGCTGCGCATCCCCGTCTATGAAGGTTACGGGCTGTCCGAGTGCGCGTCGGTGGTGTGCCTCAATCGCCCGCAAGCACGGCGTCCCGGCAGTGTCGGACGGCCATTGCCCCATGTGGAGATTCGCCTGGCGGACGACGGCGAAGTGCTGATCAAGGGTTCAACCTTGCTGGGCTATCTGGGAGAGGCGCCGCACACCGCCCAATGGTGGCCCAGCGGCGATCTCGGCGAGTTCGACGCCGAAGGTTTTCTCTACCTCAAGGGACGCAAGAAACATCAGTTCGTCACCAGTTTCGGTCGCAACGTAAACCCCGAATGGGTGGAAGCCGAATTGACCCAGCGCGGGCCTGTCGCCCAGGCCTTCGTCCATGGCGAGGCCATGCCCCGCAACCATGCGCTGCTCTGGCCCCATCGCCCGGACTGCACTGACGAACAACTGGCCGCCGCCGTGGCTCAGGCCAATGAGGCGTTGCCCGAATACGCCCAGGTCCATCACTGGAGCCGGCTCGACCAACCCTTCACTGCCACCAACGGCATGCTCACCGCCAATGGCCGGCCCCGCCGTGATGCCATCGTCGAGCGCTACCGGGGGCAACTGAGCGAATCTGCATTTTCCGAGGAATCCGCACCATGAGTTTTTTTGACAGGCTGCAACAAGCCACTGAGCAAGAACGTATTGAACTGTTCAACCTGCCGATCATTCGTGATGCGCTGCTGGGCGACGTCAGCCTGGAAAGTTACCGGGCGTTTCTGGCACAGGCCTATTACCACGTGCGCCATACCGTGCCGTTGATGATGGCTTGCGGTGCGCGCCTGCCATTGCGTCTGGAATGGCTGCGCAAAGCGGTATGTGAATACATCGAGGACGAATACGGCCACGAACAATGGGTACTCGATGACATTCAAGCCTGCGGCGGTGACAGGGACGCTGTACGCGACGGGCGCCCGTCATTGCCGATCGAGTTGATGGTCAGCTTCCTCTACGACCTGATCGCCAGGGACAATCCGGTGGGATTGTTCGGCATGGTCAATGTGCTCGAAGGCACGAGCATCGCCTTGGCCACCCACGCCGCCGGCAGTATTCGCCAGCGCCTGGACTTGCCGGAAAGCGCCTTCAGCTACCTCAGCTCTCACGGCTCGCTGGATATCGAACATATGCAGACCTACCGTCGACTGATGAACAGCCTTGAAGACCCGGCCGACCAGGCCGCCGTCATTCATGCCTCCAAAGTGGTGTACCGGCTCTACACCGATATGTTTCGTGGCTTGCCGCGTAACGGGGAGAACCTGCATGCGCCTGTCTGAAGCTCGCGTCGTATTGACCGGTGCCAGCGGCGGCATCGGCCTGGCCATCGCCACCGCACTGTGCGCCCGTGGTGCCCAGGTGCTGGCCGTGGCTCGACATCGGGAACCCTTGGTGCCGCTGCTTGAGCTCTATCCCCGGAACCTGTGCTGGGTCCGTGCGGACCTGACGCTGCTCACCGACCGCCGCGAGGTGCTGGCGCGGACCCAGAGCATCGGCGGTATCAACCTGCTGATCAATGCCGCCGGGGTCAATCATTTCGCCATGCTCGAACAGCTGGACGACAGCGAGATCAATTCGATGCTCGCGGTGAACATCAGCGCGCCGATGTGCCTGACAAAACTGATGTTGCCACTGCTCAAGCAAGCCGACAGTGCCATGGTGGTGAACGTCGGTTCGACCTATGGCTCCATTGGCTACCCCGGTTACGCCAGTTACTGCGCCACCAAGTTCGCCCTGCGCGGGTTCTCCGAAGCCTTGCGCCGGGAACTGGCAGACACCCGGGTCAGTGTGCTTTACGTTGCCCCGCGAGCAACCCGTACCAGCATGAACAGCCCGGCGGCCCAGGCACTGAACGATGCGCTCAAGACCAATGTCGATGATCCGCAAACCGTGGCGGCCGCAGTGATTCACGCCATTGCCGGTGAACGTCGCGACTTGTACCTGGGCTGGCCCGAGCGTTTTTTTGTACGGCTGAACAGCCTCCTGCCCCATCTGGTGGACCGTGGTTTGCGCAAACAATTGCCACTGATCCGCCGCCTGAGCCAGAAACCCGACCAGGAGAATCTCGAACCATGAAAACGATCATCGCTTGCCTGTTGCTTGGCGCATTGAGCCAGAGTGTCTGGGCGCTGGATGCTGCCGACCAGCAGCGTCTCAACGGTATCCAGCAAAGCTGGGCGCATATTCAATACGAGTTGCCCGAAGGGCAACGAACCGCGGCTTTTGAAAAACTGGCCGCCCAGGCTTCGAGCTTCAAGCTGGAACGCCAAACGCTGGCTGAGGCCTGGATCTGGTCTGGCATTGTCACCAGTAGCTGGGCGGGCGCCCAGGGAGGGCTTGGGGCGCTGAGCAAGGTCAAGGATGCCAAGGCAGACCTTGAAAAAGCCCTGACACTGGACCCCAAGGCATTGCAAGGTTCAGCCTATACCAGTCTGGGGGCACTCTATGACCGCGTACCGGGTTGGCCCATCGGTTTCGGCGATTCGGACAAAGCCGAACAGTTACTCAAGCTGGCATTGCAAATGAACCCCAATGGTATCGACAGCCTGTACTTCTGGGGCGATCACCTCTACCGTCAGAAGCGTTATGTCGAAGCCAGGGCAGCGCTGCAAAAAGCCTTGCTGGCTGCGCCTCGACCTGGCCGCGAGAGCGCCGACACCGGGCGCCGCAAGGAGATCGAGACACTGTTGGTGGATGTGAACAAGAAACTCGGTTGACGGGATAATGCTGGAAAATGCAGGAGCGAGCTTGCTCGCGATGGACTCATGAGCGCCGCGTTTAGCCAGTTAATACGCGTTATCGTTAACGACCATCGCGAGCGAGCTCGCTCCTACAGAGGACCACATTCGCTTAACTGAACAGCATTACGGCTAACAGGAGACCCTGTGCGCTTATTACTCATAGAGGACGACGTGGCGCTCGGCGAGGGCATTCATCAGGCCCTCGGCCGTGAAGGTTATACCGTCGACTGGTTGCAGGACGGCAACAGCGCTTTGCACGCGTTGCTCAGTGAAATCTTCGATCTGGCGGTGCTCGACCTTGGCCTGCCACGCATGGACGGTCTTGAAGTGCTGAGGCGCTTGCGTGACAGCGGTTCCAATCTGCCGGTGTTGATCCTGACCGCACGCGATGCCACCGAAGACCGCATCGCCGGCCTGGATGCCGGCGCCGACGACTACCTGATCAAGCCTTTCGACCTGGCAGAGTTGAAGGCGCGCATACGTGCGTTGCTTCGGCGTAGCGCCGGGCGTGGACAATCGCTGATCGAGCACGCCGGTATCAGCCTGAACCCCGGTACACAGCAAGTCAGCTACAAAGGCGAGCCGGTGGCCCTGACACCCAAGGAATACCAGTTGCTCCACGAACTGCTCTCGCCACCTGGCCGGGTAATGACTCGCGATCATCTGATGCAGTTGCTGTACGGCTGGAACGAGGAGGCCGAAAGCAACACCCTGGAAGTGCACATCCATCACCTGCGCAAGAAGTTCTCCACCGATCTGATCCGCACCGTCCGTGGTATCGGTTATCTGGTGGAGGAGCGTCGATGACCTCGATCCGGCGTCGCACCCTGACCCTGATCATCGGCCTGATGCTCGCCGGCGTGGCCGTGATCAGTGTGTTCAATCTGCACGACAGCAACCATGAAATCGCCGAAGTCTATGATGCCCAGCTGGCCCAGAATGCTCGCCTGCTGCAAGGCGTCATGCGTATGCCCATGGTGAGCAAGGACCATGCGGATCTGTACAAGGCTTTCAACCAGGCCCTGAACGAGGCGACGCCCGGGGGCGGGGGGCATCCGTATGAAACGAAGATTGCGTTTCAGGTGTGGAACGCCAGGAACGAAGTGCTGGTGCATACGGCCAGTTCTCCGTCCTTCAGCACACCGGCGGTCACACCAGGCTTCAGCGATGTAGTCGACCTGAACGACCGGCATTGGCGCGCCTTCCTGCTTGAAGACAAGCAGAACAACCTGCGCATCTGGGTGGGTGAACGGGACGACGTGCGAATGGACCTGGTGGACCGGATCGTACGCCACACGCTGTGGCCCAATATCCTGGGGAGTCTGTTGCTGGCCGCCATGATCTGGCTGGCCATCGGCTGGGGATTGAAACCGCTGGTCAATATGGCTGCAACGCTACGAGCCCGTAAGCCCGGCTCGCTCGAACCCTTGCAATTGACACCACTGCCCACTGAACTCGAGCCCATGCAGGCCGCCCTCAATCGCATGCTCGCGCAAATTCAGGAAGTCATGGGGCGCGAGCGACGCTTTATCGCTGACGCCGCCCACGAAATGCGTACACCACTGGCGGTGCTCAGGATCCACGCGCAAAACCTGATGGAGGCGGGGAGTGAAGAGGATCGTCGCGCATCGCTCGAATTCTTGATTGCCGGCGTGGACCGTACCAGTCGACTGGTCAATCAATTGCTGACGATGGCTCGTATAGAGCCTGGAACAGGGACTGAACCGCCTGCGTCCATTGATCTGGCCAGCACCGTTCGCGACAGTCTGATTCAGTTGACGCCCTGGTTGCTGAGCAAGGGGCTTGAATTGGTTTTTGATGTCAGCGACGACATCAGCCTTGCGCGAGTCGACCCGGCCGCGATCGATATTGCCTTGAACAATCTGGTGACCAATGCGGCGAATTTCTCCCCCCGGCATGGAGTCATCACTGTCAGGCTGGTCGAAAAGGAAAATAGCTACGAACTGTCTGTCGAGGATGAAGGGCCGGGCATCAACGAGCAGGATCGCGATCGGCTTTTCGAGCGTTTCTACAGCCGAGGAAATGCTCAGGGTGCAGGGTTGGGGCTGACCATCGTCAAAGCCATTGCCGATCACTTGGGTGGGCAGATCAAGCTGGAGAACCGCAGCCCTGGAGGGTTACGCGCCACATTGGAAATTCGTCGTTCCTGACGTTGCACCTGGTATTGCCTGATGGCCCTGGAGGAGGCGGGTTTCGCATTTTGATGGCGGTGCCAGTGCGGCGGTCACCGAGAAGCTTCGGTTACCGCCGCAGCGCATACACCCACCTGTTTTCAGGCTTGCGCGGCGCTGACCTTGCCAGTGATCGTGGCGTTTTTGCGGACCGCTTGATACAGCAGGCTGGACACCATGAACCCGACAATGGCCAATACGCTCATCAACGAGAACACGTAGTTGTAGCCTTGTTGACCCGGGAAGTGGTCAAGGATGGCGCCATAGATGACGTAGGCAAACATGCCAGGCGCATAACCGATCAGACAACCGATCCCGAAGGCTGAACCGGTGATGTGCTGGGGAATGCCGACTTCACCCATGGGGGCCCAGAACACGCCGCGCATGGAAAAGACAATCAGCGCGAAGGAGAGGGTGGCCGCCATGCCGGCGTAGATGTAATCCGGGCTTTTCGGGATGAGCATGATGACGCCCATCAGCGGCAACAACGCCAGGAATGCCCACTTCAGATAGCGGCTGGAACTCTTGAACTGTTTGTCGGCGATGAAGCCACCGGCAGGGCCGCCCAGGATCTTGAGGAAGTACTGGTTGATGATGCCGTAGGCGCCTACCAGGGCCACGGGCAGTTCGTACATTTCCTTGAGGTAGGGAATGAAATAGGTCAGGCCGCAGTACACGATGTAGACCATGAACACGTTGAGGCTGACCAGCCAGATGCCCGGCACCTTGATGGCTTCGAACAGGTTCGACAACCCGTTCTTCGGCTTGACGGTCGACTGGGTTTTGCCGCTCTTGAGCAGCAGCCAGGTCAGGGTACCGGCAAGAATGTCGATGACCGAGTAGAACAGGATCGCCGACTTCAGGCCGTTTTCACCGGAGCCCATGGCGACGAAGACACCCAGTGCAGAGAAGGCGACCAGGGTATCGATGACGCCACGTCCGCCTTCGAGCAGGCCGAACAGGCGACCCTGTTCCTTATCGTCGCCCAGGTTGCGGATGGCTTTGAGCAGCGAAGGCCAAAAGAGGCAGTCGGCACACACGGCCAGCAGGCAGAACACCACCAGCAGATTGCTGAAGGGCGGAAAGGTCGCCAGGTAGAGCCCGAGGCCGCCGGTACCGATCAGGCCGAGGGGGATCAGCTTGCGCGTGTCATACCGGTCGGCGAGCATGCCGCCCACCACGAACAACGCGGTGGCGATGATGGCGTTGGCGCTCAGCAGCACGCCGATTTCAGTGTGGGACAGCCCCATGAATTCTTGCATGGGGATGTAGAAGGCGTCTTTGAGATTCGCCAGTTTGTAGATGGTGCCGCCACCGAGGATGAGAATCAGGAATCTGAGCCATTTGGCCTTGTCTTGGGATGTCATTATTGTTCTCCAGGCGTAATTGGGTAGGCAGTGCTGGTCGGCACGCCAGGTTCAGTCGTTAGCGCAATGGGCCAGGGTCAACTCGGCCAGGGTGCGGAACTCGGCCAGCAGACCGCGTATGTAGGCGACCTGGTTGTTGGCCCAGCGGTGTTCATCGGCCAGCATTCGTTCCAGCGAGAAGCCTTCCGGCAGCGCTGTTTCACTCATTTCCCGGTACGCAATGAACGGGTCGGCGGCTTCGTCGAGCTGGCGGAACGCCGGGGCCACGTAGTGGTTTTCCTGCTCGAGAATGAAAGCGATCACTTGCGGGGTTGATTCGCCGAGCATCAGCAGTTCGAACAACATGCGTGCGCTGGGCAGGTCGTCTTCGTTACTGCCTTGCAGCACGCCGTAATGCCCGAAGCCGTTTTGCTCAGGCACGATGCGCACACCCTTGAGGTGGGTCTGGCGTATGTGCGGGGCCAGGGCGCGCAGTGCCGCCAGGGGCTGTTCGCAGGCATTGATCATGTTGCCGAAGTCGAACAGGGCGTGCAGGCGAGGGTGGTTCAGCCGGCTCAGCAGTTGCGCGATCTCGCCGCTCTTGAGTTCTTCATGCTGCTCGAAGTCGAAGAACAGGTCGTGCTCGTCTGCCTGTTGCGCGAGGTAGTGCAGGTCTGACTCGATCACGTCCATGACCCGGGACAGCGCCCCTTCGTAGCGTGAGTAGACACGGATGTTGCGGGTACCCAGCGCCTTGGCGATGGCGATCACTTGGTCGACATCTTTTTTCAGGGTGCTGCTGATTTCCAGATGCACGTCCAGCCCGAGGGCATTGGCCTTGGCCGCGAACGCCTGAAGCTGCGCGACGGTCATTTGGCTCAGGCTGTTTTCCTCGCCGTCGAGCAGGTGCAGGCTCAAGCCCTGCAGTTCATGGCGATAGGCGAAGTCCAGCAGGTCGCCAGGGGTGACACGACCGTGGGTCAGATTGGTCAGCAAGGGGTAGGCATGGGCAAACAGGCGCAGTTGCGCCAGTCGGTCGAGCAACTGGCGGGCCAGTGCCTCGGTCAGTAGGGGGGGAGCCTCGGCCTCGACAGCCTTATGGCTGAGCAAGGCGTTGAATCGTTCCTGGATCTTATTGTTCATTCGAGTCGTTCCTGGTTCAGACACCGGGTCTACCGGCGCAGCCTTTATCGCGCCAGTCAGGAACTCTCGATAGATCCATTATCAGTTAATTCATAAGACCACTTGCCTTGGATCAAGTGGCCGGTTGCAGGTAGCCCATTTCGTCCAGGGCCTGGGCCAGCGCTTCGACACGCGCTTCGGCCTGGTCCTCCGGGGTGCTGGCAAAGCCGATCAGCAGCGCCGGCGGCAAGACATGTTCGACGCAGTAGTCGCTCAGGGGATAGGTATGAATGTCATGCCGGCCGAGTTCCCTGGCAAGGGCGTCGTCATCGAGATGCGCGGGTAACCAGGCGATCAGGTGCATGCCGGCTTCCACCGGCGTGATCCTGAAGAAAGTCCCCAGCCGTTTCTGCAGCTGTTCGACCAGTGCCTGCTGGCGAGCCTGGTACAGGGCGCGCATTCGACGAATATGGCCGAGAAAGTGGCCTTCGCGCATGAAGTCCGCCGTGACGGCCTGGAGCAGTGTGGGCGGGCTGCGATCCATGACCGCCCGCAGGGTGCAGAAGGGCTCGATCAAGGCGTTCGGCAGTATCACGTAACCCAGTCGTAGCGAGGGGAAGAGCACCTTGCTGAAGGTTCCGGCATAGATGACCCGGGCCCATTGGTCCATGGCATAGAGTGCCGGCAGGGGGCGGCCGTTGTAGCGAAACTCACTGTCGCAGTCGTCCTCGATGATCCAGCTTTGATTCTGCGCGGCCCAGTCGATGAGTTCCTGGCGCCGCCCATAACTCATGGTGACGCCCAGGGGATGCTGACGAGAGGGGGTGGTAAACACCAGACGGGCGTCAGGACACAGGGCCAGGCGCTTGCCGGACATCGATCCCCTGTTCGTCGATACGCAGCGGCACGACCCGGCCACCCTGGGCCTGGAGCGCAATGCGCGCCGCGATGTGCCCCGGATCTTCCATCCAGAAGCTGTCCTGCGGATTGAGCAACAGCATGCCCAGCAGGTTGAAGGCTTGCTGGGCACCGGACACGATGACCACCTGATCGGCACTGCAATCAATGCCCCGGGCATCGAAGACGTACTCGGCAATCGCCTCGCGCAGGGCCAGCAATCCCTGTAGTTCGCCATAGCCGAGCATGGCCTTGGTGGGTTTGTGCAGGTGGCGGTTCAACAGGCGCTTCCAGACCGATTGCGGGAACGCATCGTAGGCGCAGTGGCTGGGCAGGAACGAGGTAGGGCTCCCGGTCGCCCAGCCGGCATAGGAAACACCGCGGAAATGATCGCTGCGCAACGACAGCATGGACTGGCTCAAGTCGGACAGGCGAGGGGGCTGGCGCTTGTGCTCATCGTCATCGATACCGCGGTTTTCCCACTCATGGCCGACATAGGTCCCGGCCCCGGTCCGCGACGTCAGAAAACCTTCGGCAATCAGTTGATCGAACGCATTGAGAATGCTGATTCGCGACAGCTGCAGCTCCTTGCTCAGGGTCCGGGTGGACGGCAGGCGCACGCCTCCCTGAATCCTGCCACCGAGGATCTGTTTGCGAATCTGCAAGTAGAGTTGGCGGTACAAGGGGATGGAACTGGCACGGTCCAGCTCGATACCTGACAACAACAAACCTGCGGAGGATTTCATTTTTGGTTCGTCTGGATGAAGTGTGGTTTGGCCTGAATTGCCGTCAGGCACCCGGGTGCGAAAGGGTATCGAGGGGTGCTGGATAAGTCATCCACCACAGCGTCACAATGATAGGGCTGCTGAGTACGGCATTGCACTAACCGATCTTGTCATGGTCCATACACCTCGCTCGACCCTCGGCCGTCGTACCCACCGGCCCGCATCGATAACTTGATCAAGGACAGCGAAAGCATGAACGCCGCTACATAGTCAGTAACGCCCTCCACCCGGTTCCGTGAATCGGGCCCGCCGTACGTTTACCCCTCAATTCCTTTCGAAGATTTAACCCATGTACCTACGCAAAATTGCAGTTGGGCTGTCGGCCCTTGTTTTGCTCTCGTCCGGGGCACAAGCCCGCAGTCTGCTGGACATCCTCAAGCCACCCACCGCGCAACATGAGCAAACGTCCCGCTCCGGCTCGATCAGCCGGAACGCGGCACTGGACCTCTATTCAAGCAAACAGAAACAGGCCTCGTTTGATGGCTGCGCCGATCTGTTCCCGGCAGCGAAACCGATCAACACGGCCACAGTGCCTGCATCGATGAAACCCCTGGCGCTGTGTTCCGACAACTTCGCGGTGCTGTACTCGCAAACCAGCAAGACCCCGCTGGTGGTGGTCGAGCGCCTGAATGCCGCCCAGTTGCAGGATGCCAAAGGGGAGGAGCGCACCAATCAATTCTACCCGGACCCACGCATTCCCAAGGGAGGGCGCGCCGAGTTGAGTGACTACCGCAGCCAGCATCCGGCCGTGGACCGTGGCCATCAATCCCCGGCAGCCGATGCCCCGAGCCCCAAGGCCATGGCCCAATCCTTTGCGCTGTCGAACATGGTGCCGCAAGACCCGACCAACAACCGCAAGATCTGGAGCAAGGTCGAGTCTGATGTGCGCAAGTTTGCCAAGCGCGCCGATGGCAATGTGTTTGTCTTCACCGGCCCGCTCTTTGATCCCGGCTACTCGACCATCGGAGACAACCAGGTCTGGGTGCCGAGCCGCCTGTTCAAGTTGGTATACGACGCATCGTCCAAACGTGCCTGGGCCTACGTGCTGCCTAACGCAGAAACCCGTATTCAGAAACCCATGGACTATGAAACGTTCGTGAAGAGTACCGGGCTCAAGCTGCTCGGGAACCTGCCCGTCACCGGTTCGGCCGGGCGTACCTGATGGCTGGATGAGCAGCGCCCCCAAAACCTGCACCCTCGACCAAATGGAACAATCGTTCTTATTTACGCATAGGAATGATTTTTATTTACTTACAAAAGATAATCGTTATTATTCGCGCGATAATTCATACAAAGGTGTCCATGGTGGCTCGATCGCGCATTTACCCAGCCTCTCTGTCTTTGCTGGGTGTTCTGGTTGTACCTGATCTACAGGCAGAAACGGAGTCTGCTCTAACCCTACCGGCAACCGCTGTGAACAGTGAGTACAACGAGCTGAGTTACATGCCGACCGAGAGCAGGAGCGCACTGAAGATCGATGCTCCGCTACGTGATATCCCGCAAACCGTCAACGTGGTTCCCCAGAGCGTCATCAAGGATCAGGGGGCACGGTCGATGGAGGACGTGCTGAAGAATGTCCCTGGTATCGGACTGTCCAATGGTGACGGACAGCGCGACCAGGTCACCATCCGTGGATTCAGTGCCATTGGCGACATGTATGTCGACGGCATTCGTGACGATGCGCTGTATTTCCGGGATCTTTCCAATGTCGAGCGGGTGGAAGTGATCAAGGGGCCGGCTGCGGTGCTCTATGGCCGCGGCTCTTCGGGGGGCCTGATCAACAGCATCAGCAAGGCACCCAACTTCGCACCCAGGCAGGAGGTCGGCGTCAGTGTCGACAGCGAGGGCGAAAAACGCACTCAGTTCGATGCCGGTTGGGCCGATCAGCAGCACGGCGATAAGGCCTTTCGTGTGACAGGCGCACTGGAGAACAGTGACACCTACCGGGATGACGGCTACACCGACCGCAAGGCCATCGCGCCTTCGGCCTACTTCAAGCTTTCGGATGATCTGGAACTGAACCTGGGCGCTACCTATCTGTATGACAAGCGTCTGATCGACTTCGGCATCCCGGCATTCGGCGACCGTCCGGTCGATGTGGACCGCGACAAGCGCTTCGGTGCCGCCGACCCGGATGATGACTACACCCGCAGCGAAGTGTTCTCGTTCACGGCGGGTGTCGATTACCGCATCAATGACGACTTCACCCTGAGCAATACCAGCCGCTACTACCACTACGACCTGGATCGCAACAACACACTGGCTGACTCCAGCCCGACACGTTTCGTCACTGCGCCCAATGGTGAGCTGCTGGTGAAACTGAACCGCGGCAACGTACAGCGCAAGGAAGACGGCTGGTTCAACCAGACCGAGCTCAAGCAGCGCGCCGTGCTCGCCGGGATGAATCATAACCTGCTCTATGGTGTGGAACTGGGGCGCCAGGTAAAGGATCAGTCCGTATTCAACCAATCCAATGTGGCCAGGGTGCCGGTGTACCGCGATGGCCTGGTCGACGTGCCGTTCCAGGCCAATCGGCAAACCGCCAAGGGCACCAACACCCAGGACACCGCCGGCTTTTACGTGCAGGACATGATCGAACTGGCACCACAGTGGAAGGCTCTGTTGGGTGTGCGTTATGACGTATTCAACCAGGAGTACGCCGATGACCTGACGCACAGCGAACTGTCCCGCACCGATACGACCTGGAGCCCGCGAGTCGGCCTGGTCTACCAGCCTGATCAAGTGCAGTCCTATTACGTGTCGGTGAGCCGTTCCTATCAACCCTCCGCCGAGATGTTCGCCCTGAGTACGACGAACCAGGACCTTGAACCAGAGGAGACCACCAACTTCGAGATCGGCGGCAAGTGGGACCTGCTCGATAATCGCCTGGCGTTGACGGCGGCGCTGTTCCGCCTGGAACGCACCAATATGAAAACCAGCGATCCGGCGAACCCGACCAAGCTGGTGCTTGCGGGTGAGCAACGCACCGATGGCCTTGAGCTGACCGCCAGCGGTCAGTTGAGTGACAAATGGCAGGTCTATGCCGGTTACGCCTTTCTGGATGCCGAGATCACCAAGTCCAACAGCTTTACCAATGGTGTCGCCAACGAAGGCCAGGTACCCACCTTGACGCCGCGCCACAGCGCCAACCTGTGGCTGGTGCGTTCGCTGACCCAAACCTGGCGTGTGGGCATGGGGGCCAACTATGTCGATGATCGCTATACCGCGCTGGACAACAATGTGGTCATGCCGGCTTACACAACCGTGGATGCCGCGCTGCTGTACAACGAGCCGAAATGGGACATGGCCCTGCGGCTGCGCAACGTTTTCGACAAGGACTATTACGCTTCGGCGCATGGTTCAGTGGATCTGATCACACCCGGTGCTCCACGGACGCTGGAGCTGAGCACCAACTATCGCTTCTGAGTGCAGACCTGAAGTACAGGCGCCCGGCATTGTCGGGCGTTTGTTTGGGGGGATTGCCCCTGAAGGGATAGTCAGTTTCTCAGGGGGGGCGCTTTCAAAAAACGCTGTTCATGATCAGGGTCCGGCAACAGGCAGGAGTCGTATTTCCCGAAGAGCCGATAACGATTAAGCGCAATGCGGTCGTATGCCCAATCTCGAAGCTTGCGAGGGACGATGCGCAACAGGTTCACAGGGCGCCAGAGTGCGGGAAGCAGGGCGATGATTTCGAAAAAAGCTTGCGAACGCTCCCAGTAGCGTCGATCGCGGATCACCAGCATGGTGTGGAATTGATCCACGGGCAAACCTGCCCACGCAAGCAAAGCCTGCCCCTCGGGTGACTGAACCGTCGCCAACCGCAAGCGCCGCTGGCGGTCATGGCGAATCAAGAACCTCACCCAGCCATTGCATAGCTTGCAGACACCGTCGAACAAGACCACGGTCTCTCCTGGCTTGAGCAGTGGCGCGGGGGAGGGGAGGATTTGCGAGGCGTCCATTTGAGCCTTGAGGCCGCACATTTCAGTTAGCCGAGGGGACGCTACACAGGTCAGCCTTTGACGCGGTCGGTTGCCTTGGCCTTGCTTTCAGCGACAGCGCCTTCAGTCTTCTGTTTCTGCGCGACCTGGTAGGTTTCCATCGAGACTTTCCGGGCCGCTTCCATGCGTGCGAAGGTCTTGTCACCGCCGCCTGTGGCCATGGCCAGAGAAGAAGCGGTCAGAGCGGCAATAACGAAGAGAGTTTTCATGGATTTCATTTGGGTATCCTCAGATGAGATGTTGATAACAGCTAAAACGTGATTCATTTACTGACGCTGAACGTCCTTGTTCAACCTGGCTTCACCATCCAGCCAGGGCAGCGTTTCCTGGTGACCAGGTGCCTTGTTCCATGCGCGCTTGAGCGTCTCTGCTTTTTGCCCAGGCAGTGAGCAGTACCATCGCCCCGAATCCACCGACGATGAGCACCGGATAGGCGGCCAGCAACTCCACCAGCGAGTACTTCCAGGCCAGCGGACGACCCACACCGAGCATGGCGGCATAGAACCACGACACGGCCGAGAGGGCGCCGGAGAACAGCGCCAGCATGCGCAGGCTGAAGGAAAGTTTGAGCAACGAACCGGCTTTTTTCAGCGCCGGCAATACAGCGCTATGCAACAGGAAACCGTTAAAGGTCAACAGCACAACGATGCCGATTTTGGCTTGCAATTTTGGATTGAGGAAATACTCCATCCCTTTGCCGGCATAATCGATCCCGACAATGCCAATGCCCGTAATCCAAAGCGCTACAAGTGCAAGTGATACGGTTTTTTGAAGGCTTTCCATGTGCGCGTCATCGTGGTGACCTGACGCATCCCCCTTCAGGAGTTGCTTGACCATTGCAATGTCACTGGTCAAAACCAGTCCGATTGCCACACAGCAGGCGATAAGATGAAAATATACAACGCCCAAACGCACATATTCCACGGTGGACGAAGAGAACATACTAAGTTCCATGGTTGCCTCTTGATTGTAATGGTGAATCAATTGACTCTCAGCACGGCTTGATTGGAGTTTGCCGCTGCTGATTTCAATTAATATCCAGCAATTACTATTAATTAATCTTGCGACATGACGCCGCCAAGATAACGGTGAGTTTCTCGAATGAACTTTTAGTCATTCGATGATGTCCATTTTCAGGTAACAAAAAACATCATCCGCACTGAGTGCATATGAGGTTTAACTTCCGCTTCTGGGGGGCAGACGAGGCCCGGAACGCTATCGACGAGTTGATCAGACAATGCTGGCGGGGTTGGCCGGGCTTGCGCCCCATTCGAGGAAACGAATCTTGTGAACCTCGCCCTCGCTGTCTTCGTAGACCAGGGTCACCGGCACTATGCCGGTCTTGTCGGATGTATCGGTGCGCTGCAGTACCTGCTTCACATCGATGTCCATTCCGTAGTGGTAATCGACGGCCGAAACATGCGCGCCGGGCTCTTGCAGGCCGTTCTGGTCGAAGACGCTTGGTGCGAGACTGGAAATCACGGCACTGACAATTGTGGCCATGCTCATTAGGCTGTACCTCTGCTGAAGTTCGCTTGACGGGGACCTAATGTGACACGTCGAGAAGGTGAAGTTCACTTTACCGCGACGAACGCGCCCGCCTGAAAAGCCTGTAGTGGCTGCAAACTCCCGGCAATTCCCCGCGCTTGACGCCTCTCGACCATTCGTCCTTTAAACCCCGTATTTGTTGGTCAAAGTCCATTTTTTGAGGGAGGTCATGACATGTCATGATGGATTTTCACGCAAGGTGAATCCGTGTTTCAACTCAGTCGGCTGAGTCCTCGCGATGCGAACGCCTGCTATCTTGCCACGGGAGAAATGTCGGATATTGGACGGATACTGCCCTTTGGCGAGAGGCAGAAAACGACCCAGGCTGTGTGAAAACGCGCTAAATACGTCGGAAACTGAGAGTCGCGAGGGTTGCCTTTGGAATCAGCCGGCGGAAGCGCGAATTACCTTAGTCAGCTACATAGATGTTCGTAATGCCGTTTGTGCCGCGTCAGCGGCCCAAACGGCCACTAACGGGCGAGCAAACGGTTGGATTCACGCCCTGATCGCCTCAAGCAGTCCTGCGATGCCGAAGATGCTCATCATTCGCTTGAGGTTGTAGGCGAGCACATGAAGACTCATCTCAGTGCTCACCCTCGGCAGGGTCTTGGTCAGGAAGTGGGTACTTCCCATCCAGTACTTGAGCGTTCCAAACGGATGTTCAACGGTCTGTCGCCGAACCCTCATCATCGCCGGATCATGTTCTAGCCGAGCCTGCATCGCGTCGACTACAGCTTCATGTTCCCAGCGTTTCACACGGCGTTCCTTGCCCGTAGTGCACTGCTTGTGCATTGCGCAGGACTGGCAGCCCGAGAAGTAATAACAATGCAATAACATGCCGTCTTCCATCGACGAATGCCGCCTGGTCAGTAACTGCCCCGCAGGGCATCGATACTCGTCCGATGCAGCAACGTAGATGAAGTCCTGCTTACCAAATCGGCCTTCGGCTTTGCTGCCAGATGTCAGGGGTTTCGGTACGAAGGTGGTGATGTCCGCCTGTTCGCAGGCAAGGATTTCCAGCCCTTTGTAATAGCCTCGGTCGGCGACCACCGTCAGCGACTCAGCGCCGATCTCTTCACGCGCCTGGTTCGCCATATTGCTGAGTTGACCACGATCATTACCAACGTTGGTCACCTCATGGGCAATGATCAAATGGTGCTTGTCGTCGACGGCTGTTTGTACGTTGTAGCCAACCGTTCCGGTGCCTCGTCCGCTCGTGGCCATTGAGCGTGCATCTGGATCGGTAAGGGAGATCTGCTGGTCTGGGCTTTCGTGAAGCTGCGCCTCGATGTCCTTGAGTTTTTGCATCTGCTTTTTCAGCGTTTCTATCTTTTCTTTCAGCCGTTCTGCTTTGGCCTCGGCCACTTCGGGCGTTGCCCGATCCGCCGAATCCATTGCCGCCAGATATCGATCGATGCTCTGCTCGATCTGCTGCATGCGTGCCTTCACTTTTCCCTGAGTGAAGTTACGGTCGCGGTTGTTCACAGCTTTGAATTTGCTGCCGTCGATGGCGATGATCGACTGGGAGAAGAGATTGAGGTTGCGGCAAAGCACTACGAATTGTCGGCAGACGCTGCGAATGGCTTTGCCGTTGTCTTTGCGAAAGTCGGCGATGGTTTTGAAATCTGGAGCCAGTCGACCCGTCAGCCACATCAACTCGACGTTGCGCTCGGCCTCACGCTCCAGCCGGCGGCTGGACTGAATCCGATTGAGATAGCCGTAGATATAGATCTTCAGCAAGATCGCTGGATGGTAGGCCGGACGCCCCGTTGCAGCAGGATCGACGCCCTCAAAACCAAGTGCACCCAGGTCGAGTTCATCAACGAAAACGTCGACCACTCGCACTGGATTTTCTTCGGCAACGTAATCGTCCAGGCACTCCGGCAGCAACGTGACTTGCGTCCGAGCCTCACCTTCAATGAAACGCTTCATGATCGTCCCCGCCACGATCTAGACGATCAGAAGATTAGACAATCGCAGGCGTTTTCACACAGCCTGGACCCAAAGTTGACTGTCGACAAACAGCTGAATCCGCTCAAGCAAACAGCAATTTTTTGCTCCATGCATTCCTTGCAGGAATACGCCACATAAAATTAATGAATTTTTATTATTGCTGTGTCTGGCGTAGCTTGATTTCAGGACATGGAGAACCGCCTTGAAATCATCCCCTCTAAACTCAGCTGAAAAATTTGATACCTCACGAGCCAATGAGTACGGACGACAGAGCCGTATTGCACTAGCTGGATATGACGCCTGCCAAGACTTGGCTGCGTGCATGTTGGCGGCAAGCCTGGGCAATACAAGTTCGGCAAAAATACTTGTAGTTGGCGCTGGCGGTACGGCGCAGGAAATTGTTGCTATGGCCAAGCTTGAGCCGGGTTGGCGCTTCACGGCGGTTGATCCATCCGAGCCGATGTTGGAGGCTGCGAAGCAGCAATTAGAGGCAAACAAACTGCTTGAAAGAACGACCATGCATCCTGGGCAAGTTGAAGACCTGGCAGCAGACGAGTCATACGACGCAGCGACCTTGATGGGTGTACTCCATCATCTCGATGGAGATGAAACCAAGCGACAAATTTTACGATCCATTCGAGCTCATCTAAAACCGGGTGCGCCGCTGATTGTCGCGGGGAATCAATACGCATATGCCAGCCAGCCGTTACTGCTTGCGGCTTGGGGGCAGCGGTGGCGGCAGCATGGAGCCAGCGCGGATGAAGTGAAGGTCAAGCTTGGGAAAATCCTTCAAGGTGCTGACCCTCCACATTCCGAGGCGGCGGTTCAAAAACTCTTGCATGACGCCGGATTTGGAGACGCTACCCGTTTCTTCAGCAGCCTTTTCTGGGGGGCTTGGTTGACGTGCAAAGTGGTCTGAACTTGGCTTCGAATGACTGCTTCTGGCCGATTCTGTTGAAAACAGTCGCTCTGCCCAAACTGCCTGATCATTGACTGGTTAAAACGTTTTTTTTTGCACGCTGCTACGAGAAATCCGAGATTGCCGAGGGCAACACTGCGACCATCGGCAGGTCACAGGCCTGGGCGGTTTCCCAGGCCGCGCGTTCAGAGAGGATTTTCGAGCGGTAGTACGGGTTGTCCTGGTCGTTGTTCCAGCTGCTTTCATCCAGGTGCTGGCCGTTGTGTCCCACCGCTGCCACGGAGCTCACATAGACCACGCGCCGGACCCCGGCCTCTGCCGCGGCCCGTAGTACATTGCGCGTGCCTTGTACGTTGACGTCGACGATCTCGGCCTGCGGGTTCCTCGCCCAGTGCTTGAACACTGCCGCTACTTGATACAGCACGTCCACCCCTTGCAGGGCTTGGCGCAGGGAGTCAGGGTCCTGCAGTTCGGCGCGTACCACCTGGCAGTCGAGCCCGTTCAGGGCTGCGCTTCGCTGCGGGTCACGGACCCCGGCGCGCACCTGTTGCTCCCGGGCGAGCAGTGCCCGGATCAGGGTGTTGCCCAGATGCCCATTGGCACCGGTGACCAGCGATAACGTATTCATGGATTGCCTTATCCGCTGACGGCGGAACCTGAAATGGACAAGGCAGGGTAGGGGTTGCCCCAAGGGGCAGAGTCAAGCGCTGGCGTCAGGACCAGGCACTTTGAAGATCATCGTTTTTGTGAAATCACACCACTCATGTATTGATTCAAATCGCGCAGATCCTTAACGCTCCATGAGTGCGGCGATAGCTTTACTCCATTCTCACGCAAGGTTCTTGGAATCAAGTCGCCATTTGGGCGAAGTATTATCGAAGAGACAATCACGCCCGGATAATCATTCAATCGCTTTTTGAAAGCGGACGTTGTCAGATCAGGCGTAGGCGGATTGCTTTTTTTGGCCAGTGGTCCTGTTGCCTTGAGACCTGTTCCGTGGCACATGCTGCATCGCTGTAGATAGAGATTTTTTCCATTGGCATTATCCGCGAAGGCCAGTGAAGTTTGAGTCAGCGATAAAATTCCTAGCGAAGCGATGAATAGTATTTTCATTGTTTTTATCTTCCTTGATGGGCTCAGCGTCGATCGGACGCGATCTGGTGCGCGGGAAAGATATCAGCCGTCGCGTCGGCCCCCAAGCGGTCTGATCGACCCTTGGCTTGGGTCGATCAGGGGAGTGTCCTAAAAACTCCATTCCTTAGCCTGGACGACTCGGCAGAATGGCCCCGCCAAAGTTGCATTGTGGTGGGCAGTGATGGCCTCTGCTTTAAGCGTTGGAGTATCAGAGCAGGTATGCCCATCGGCGATGAGTACAGCATCGAAGCCCAAATCGCCCCATTTGCCCCGGCTGGGTGACCGTCTGGACGGCCATGATTGCTCCGTGTATGGCGCTGGGCCACACGATGAACCAGATCAGGCTCAGATTGGCTAATGGATCACGTGCGGCCAGGATCAAGAACACGCCAAGTGTGGCGTAGATGCCAACGATCATCATCGGGTAGTCCGAGTGACCGACGTGCCAGGCCCAGCCGGACGGCCAGAACAACATAAGAGGGTAGAGAGCAAGGCACGCGAGCCGGTGCCTCTATAGAATCTTAGGTGTCGAGTGCCGCTGTCCACCTATTCAAGACAGGTTTGAGGGCATTGGGGGCAAGTTATAAAGAAATACGGCAATCTGCCGGCGATGCCGCAAGTGCACCGTAGGAATCTGAAGGCCCAAGGCCAGACGCACCGCCTCGATACCTGGGCGGTAGCCTCGATCGAAATTCCATACGAAGCTCAGAAAGGTAAAGAACGCTCGGTCGAGCTTCTCTTTACAACCTGCTGCAAGGTCGGACCGAGGGCGATTCAATATGCCGCGCATGATCACCCGGGTGAAACAGGTGAGTCGCGGTGTATCGAGCCAGATGATCAGGTCGGCACGGGGCAGGCGAAGATCGAAGGTACGCCGGGCATAATTGCCTTCGCAAATCCAGGCAGTCGGTGCGATCGCTTCGCTGACCCGTGCGTGGAACTGCTCGGCGTCGGGCTCGACCCAGTCGGGCTCCCAGAACAGTGTGTCCAAGTGCACTACGGGCAGGCCAAGGCGCTTACCGAGGGCGCGGGCGAGGGTAGATTTGCCGCTACCAGCATTGCCCAGAATTACAATCCGTTGCATGGTCGGACTTCCTGTCGCGAAAATAGCCGGCAATTGTGCAGGTTTCGAGGGCATTAGTTAAAGGCTAAAGATATCAATCTCGGACGCATACGTTTTGCTGCGCAAACCATGGTCGACTTTCTCAACAGAATCGGCCATAGGCAGCCAGTCGCAAATGTCCACGAAACCATGGGCGATTAACTCTGGGGTACACAGGCATTCAGCTTCCCTCCGCCCTCGGTTCCCGACCGGGGGCGCGGCGCCTACAAAGTTGCCATTATCATTTGTCGTCCTTCCTTGTCGACGATTGTGGTCGGCGGTCAGTGCTCTCTTCGGCATTGGGCGCTTCTGGAAAACTCCCTGGCGTGAACACATGGGTCTGCAGGTCGCTGGCATCGACGTCGGCGACACCATGAACCGAACGGGCCAGACCAATGGCCTGTTCACACTGTCTATGAGTGTTGACGCGACCGCTTAACTCCACTTTGCCCGCATGGGTTTTGACATTGATATGCAGGCTAAGGGTCGGATCGGAAAATGCCAGGGCCGACTTCACCTTGGCGGTAATCCATGCATCGTGAACGGCCATTTCCAGACCATGAGAGTAATGCTGGAAGGAGTGAATTTTCATGGCTGAACCCTCTCTCGCGTAATCAGACGTACTGTCCATCCCATTTGCTGTGCTGCCCAGTGCCTGTCAGGTGAACGCTATGGATACCTGGTTGGTTTTGGAGCGCTCGCCATGCAAACATTGACAGACATTAATTATAGTACGGCCGTTGCCTGCGGTCAGAGCGCTGTCCCCGTGAACGTTCGCCTTTGCGCCAGGCGCAACACCTACAAAGGGCCTGTTGCCCGAATGCAATAGGGTCAACAGGCGCCAATGGCTATCGGCTGAAACGTTCGGCCAGGCTGTGCAGGTAATCGGCCATGACTTCCAGATCCTGGCTGATGGCGGCACCTTGCTTGGCCTGCCCGGCACTGTGATCGCACAGTTGGGCAATGCGGGTGATCTGTTGATTGATGTCTTCAGCCACGTGACTTTGTTCTTCAGACGCCGAGGCCATCTGCTGGCTCATGCCGGTTATCCGGGTGACGGCCTGGCTGATGCCGACCAACGCCGACTGCACCGCCTCGACACTTTGCATGCTTTCGCGGGAAATCTGCTCGCCACGATTGGCCGTAGATACAGCGCGATCGGCACCGACATACAGTGAAGCGATGATGCCGTGGATCTGTTCGGTGGAGGTGCGGGTGCGTTGTGCAAGGGAACGCACCTCGTCGGCAACCACGGCAAAACCGCGTCCTTGCTCGCCGGCCCGGGCCGCCTCGATGGCGGCATTGAGCGCCAGCAGGTTGGTCTGTTCGGCAATGGAGGTGATGACGTCCACGACACTGCCGATCGATTGCGTTTCGCTCGCCAATGCATTGACCGCCTGGCCAATCTCGTTGACTGCCTCGTGCATGGTTTTCATGGCGCTCAGGCTTTGCCGGGCCAGTTCACTGCCGTCACGGGTCAACTGGTCAGCCTCCGAGGCGGCATGTGCGGTGCTGATGACGTTTTGCGTGACCTCCTGAATGGTGGCGGCCATCTGTGAAATGGCGGCGGCAGACTGATCGGTTTCACTGCGCTGGCGATCCAGCGACTGCGCCTGGGAACCTGAAAGCTCGGATGACTGCGCCGCTTTGGCCTTGACGTTGACCCCGGCATCGACGAGCCGGCTCAGGGCTGTCTGCAGGCGCGCTTCCTCACTGACCATGGCCATGTCCAGTTGCCCCTGGGGGCCGTGATTATCGCTATAGGTGAGTGCGACCAACGGATCGGAAAAGGCTTTCGGATGCTCGGCCAGGGTGCGCTCGATGGCCCTGCGATTTCGGGACTCGATCAGGTACCAGGCAACACCAAGGCTCGCGACCAGGAGCCCTTGTGCCGCTGTTTGAGGTAGCCACTGACTCCCCAGCAGTGAAACCCCGCCAGCCATCAATATTGGCCAGCTCTGTTGCAGTGGCCGGAAAATCCGTGCGTTCAGCGAAACGATCGGCTTGCCGGCCCGCATCCTTGAATAGAGCGCTGATGCCCGGCGGACCTGGTCGCGGCTGGGCACCGAGCGGACCGACTCGTAACCACTCATGCGTCCGTTTTCATAGATGGGCGTGACGTAGGCACTGACCCAATAGAAGTCACCATTTTTCGAGCGGTTTTTAACAATCCCCATCCAGGGTTTGCCTTGCTTGATGGTGTGCCACATATGCACGAATACCCCGGGTGGCATGTCGGGGTGTCGAACCAGGTTGTGGGTCTGACCAACCAGTTCGTCGTAGGTGAAACCGCTGATGGCAACAAAGGCGTCATTGCAGTAAGTGATTCGGCTATCCAGATCGGTCGTGGAGATCAATCGCTGTTCGGTGGAGAAAACTCTTTCATGCTCGGTTACGGGTAAATTCACACGCATACACTGCGACCCCTCGAATTATTATTTTGCTGAGCATATAAATCGCAAAGGCGCCCAGTTGTAGCGCCAACTGGGCCTGGCATCAAATCGCGGGATTCAACGCGTGGGCCCGAAGAGGAATTTATGGACGGGGGAGGCGGTGGACCCTTCATTCGACGACAATTTCTTTTCATTTCATGACAAGTCGGCGATATCAAAGTGGAATCATGACTGTAGCCAGCTTTGAGTCGCGCTGCGCATGATCACCGGGTCCAGCAGACGAGTGGCTGTGTATCGAGCTATATGATGAGGCCGGCCCGAGGTCGAAGGTTCGCCGGACCGGCTCGTTCGTGTTTCAGGCGGATGCGCCTACGCCTTCGGCTTTCTCCTGCGACGCAACGTCATGCAGGGAAATCCTTGAAGTCTCCGGTAATGCCAACCCGCCCGCCAATGCGAGCAATGCAATCGCGATCAGATAGAACGCCGGCGACAGGTTGCTGCCGGTGGTGCTGATCAGCCACGTCGCTACCAGCGGCGCGGTGCCGCCGAACAGGGTGTACGCCATGTTGTAGGTAATCGCCGAGGCGGTGTACCGAGTACGGGTAGGGAAGGTTTCCGAGAGCAAGGCCGCGGTGACCACGCCACACAACACCGCGCCAATCGCCAGGAGCATGACGCCGACGATGGACGCGGCGAACGAACCGGAGCTGGCCATCAGGAACGATGGATACACGACCACGATCAACAGCGCGCAAGCGGTCATTACCGTGATCCGACGTCCGACCCGGTCCGAATACAGCCCGGCCAGCGGGCAGATCGCCGCGGCGAACAGCAATGCAATCAGTGACACCAGCAAGGCTGTGGCGCGACTCAGGCCACCGGCGACTTGCAGGTAGGTCGCGAAGTAGGTGGTGAACATATAAAACGAGAGTGCCGTGAGTGACACAAAAGCGCCCAGGCAACAGATCGCCGCACCATGGTTGCGCAAAGTTTCCTTGAGAGGAGAGTGTGCGACAGCGTGTTCCTGAGTCACCGCCTGGAATGCCGGTGTCTCATCGAGCTTCCAGCGCAGGTAAAGCCCCACCAGGCCCAGGGGCGCGGCAATCAGGAACGGCAGGCGCCAACCCCAGCTCCCCATTGCTTCGGCCGACAATGAGGCCTCGAGCGCGTAGGCCACCACGGCGGCCGCGGCGAAGGCGGAAAATGTCGACACCGGAATGAAGCTGCCATACCAGGCGCGTTTATCACTCGGTGCATGCTCCATCAGGTAGGCACAGGCACCTGCGTATTCCCCCCCGGCGGAAAAGCCCTGGGCGCAACGGATCAGGGACAGAAGAATCGGCGCCATGACCCCGATCGCCGCATACGTGGGCAGCAGACCGATCAAGGTCGTGGCACCGGCCATCAGCAGGATGGTCATCGCGAGGGTGCGCTTGCGGCCGATCCGGTCGCCCAGCATGCCGAAGAAAATCCCGCCAAGGGGCCGAAACGCAAAGGCCACGGCGAACACCGCAAAGGTCTTGAGCAGCGCGGCACTGGCATCGCCGCTGGGGAAGAATTGTTGGGCGATGGTCGTGGCCAAAAAGCCGTAGACGGCAAAGTCGAACCACTCGACGAAATTGCCGATCCCGGCGGCCACAATCACTCTTCTCAGCGTTTGTGGGCTGACTTGTTCCATAGTTGCGCTCGTCATGCTTGACCTCGACAGTTCGTCAGTAAGCTATCGATTATCGGGGCTGGCCCTGAGGTGGCTCACTTCAAAAGTGTCATCCACATAGTCAGTACCGACTTCATGCCGTTGAGTCAGGCAGGATTCGCGCCAGATTGGCCGAGGGAGAGAAAAGGGCAATTTTTTTAGTAAATTTGAAAAGCGTTGAGGGTATTGTCGGTCGCAGGGATCAGATCAATCAGAAGGGATGAAGATGACATTGACTGCCGAAAGCCTGCTCAGGATCGCAATGGCCAATCCGGTAAACGCAGAAATTTCCGCTCGCTTGCCTGAGCTCGGTTTGAACCAGTGCATGCTCACGGCCGGTTGCCTGTTCCAGGCCGTCTGGAATCATCAGGCACAGCGCCCGCCGGAGTGGGGCGTGAAGGATTACGACGTCTTTTACTTCGATGATGACCTGTCGTGGGAAGCCGAGAATGAGGTCATCCAATCAGGTCAGCGTCTGTTCCGCGACCTCGACGTGAACATTGAGTTCAAGAATCAGGCTCGCGTCCACCTATGGTACGGCCAGCGCTTTGGCGGGGATTATCCAAGGCTACAGTCGGCAAAAGACGGGATTGACCGCTACCTGATTGCCGGTACCTGCATAGGCCTGGATATCGAAACTGGCGAGGTCTATGCACCCAACGGCCTGGCCGACACAGAGCACGGGCTACTTCGAATCAACCCAAGGAATCCGAAGCCGGAGCTGTTCGATCAGAAGGCGAAAAGTTATCAGGCTCGTTGGCCCTGGCTCAGGATCGTGGAACACCAACGTTGAATCGGGCCAGTAAATTTAGCTGGTATCATTCAAAAATTACTGGCTGAGTAGAACAACATGAACCGTCAAAAGAAACTGAAGCAGCTGTTCAAGGCTAAGGCCAAAAAGGCCAGTGCCAAACTGGCACCGAAAAGCAAACCTAAATACATTTGTAAAGCCGACCGATTGAAGCTGGCGACTGAATCCAGTCATGACCCAGTCATTTGCGCTGAGAGCTGATCTTTGTAGCTCGCGCACCACTCGAAAACTCAAGCCCCTGGTTCTTTAGAACCCGGGGCTTTGTCTTGTATCGGTCATGCATCATCGATGCGTTGCATCACGGCAGACCTAGCGGATACCGGCACCCGCCATGGACTCCGGCACCCACTGCGCCGTCGATAGCGGCTCGATGTAGCGGATGCCGCCATGCGGGCCCACCACGCCGTTGATGTTGTAGGTGCCTTTGGACAGGTCGTAAGTCATGAAAGGGGTGGCGTCCGGGACCTGCTGGTCGTAGCTCTGGCTGAAGAACGCGAAGGAGCCACGGTACAGCTGGCCACGGGTGTCGTACTGATCGGAGGCCACCGCGGCCCAAGTGTCTTCATCCAGGTAAAAGCGCCGCTTCTGGTAGATGTGCTTCGCCCCGGGCTTGAGGTTGCCCTCCACGACGTAGACCCGGTGCTTTTCCCAGCGTACGAAGTCCGGGGCAACGAAGTTGGGCGTGGTCAGCGACTTGGCGGCGCGGGCGTAGGTGAGTTTGTACGTGTTGTAGGGCACGATCATTTCCTGCTTGCCCACCAGTGTCCAGTCATACAGTTCCAGCGCACGGGCAGTACCGGGGTTGGGGGTGTCGTAGGCCAGGATCGAGATCTGTTTGACGCGGCGCTGGGCAGGCATGTACTGCCAGGCGCGGCCAGGGAACTGCGTCGGGTTGGTGGCGTTCTTGAGCATGATCGACTCGCCGGCTCGGCGCGCAGGTCCGGTATAGGACAGTTTTAACTGATAGTAGATGTCGGAGCTGTTGAACGGCTTCGACAGGTTCTCGTAGATCGGGAAGGAGATGAATGCTTCGCCGGTGACCGCCAGGCTCGGTACGCCCGCCGTGTCGACGCTCCAGGAGTCGTACTTGGAATGGATGTTCACGCCCTGGTAGCGCAGCAGGAAATTCCACATCGCTTCGGCGCCGGACTGCGGGATCGGGAAAGGCACCCCGGGCATCACATTGTCGATCGCGATCCCGCCGTTGAGGGACCTGGCATTGGTGGCATTTTTGCGGCTGTTGTCCAGTATCGCCTGTGGCAGCGATGCCGTGCGGTGGGTCGGGTAGACGTCGATGCGAAAGTCGGGGTAGCGCTTGGCTAATGCCACCGTGGTGGCGGTCAGCATGCTTTTGTACGCGTCGACGTTCCTGCCGTTGATCACCAGCAACGGTTTTTCGCCCGCAAAGGGGTCCGGCCGCATGCTGTCGCCGGTCTTGAAGCTGGAGGGGGCCGTGGTCAGGCCGCCGTTGTAGGGCGGAATGGAACCATCGGCATTACCGGCCTTTTCGGCTCCCACCCACGTCAGGCTGGTGCCCAGCCGGGTGGCTTCCTGGTTCGATACATAGGCTTGGGCATCGATGGCCAGCGCCATGAGGGGGACAGCAGCCAGAAGACTTTTCACGAATTTCATATTGTTATTCTCCTGCCTGGCGTACCAGGCAACTCGTGACTCAGGCACAGCGTCGCTTACGTCGACTCATCGCCAGAGACCTTTTCAGTTCTGCCATTAGATAGCCCCCGTATCAGGGGCGCTTTTCATTTGACGACAGCCCCTTGGCTATTGATGACAGACCTGAGTTGCCTCGGCGCGCACCCGATGGGGAGAGCGACCATCACTTGTTTGTATTTCTCAAAGGAATCATCGGGTTACTGAATGGTCATAGCCATGACCCTTCCATACTTCCGACGTTTAGGACGTTCTTATGAATCGCGCAGCAATCTTGATCGTGGCCATTTCCAGCGCCGTCTTGTTGGGAGGCTGCGGCCCGCATTGGGATGACGGAGAACGGTACGGCCGATATCACGATCATGACCATCGACGTGGTTACGATCAGAGAGGGGACGATGACCGAGGTTATGACCGTGACTATGATCGTCGTGGCTATGATCGTAGTGACTATGATCGCGACCACCGTCGCTACCGTGATCGCGATGACAACGACGACTGATACGTTAGCTTCGAGTGATAGACGCCAGGTCTGGACAACACAGCGAATAATTTGCAGCCCGTCTCATACCTGGCACTAAAGTGAACAAAATTATTGAAAAAAACCGCCATAAGCTTTAAACGGAAAGCCAAATGGCACATTGCAAGCAATCAGCCAGTGAGTTTCAGCAGTTTTGGCTCAGGGAGCGCTGATGAGTTTTCGTACACTAACCGGCTCCCCGCGGCAATCGAGCAATGACGCAGTTGCCGCATTTCACTCCCCAGGGAAGCCGGATACTGTCGGCAGGGTTTGCGCCGGCAACGACGACAGGATCGGACAACTGCTGGACTCGGCGCGCAACTGGGCCCATACCACCGCTTGGGCGTTTTACCGCGCCGGTGAACAGTTGCATCGGGTTGGCCAGGGAGACCCACGGGTACATTGGCCTTCAAGCGTTGCGAATGATGAGTTTGAAGCCTTTTGCCTGGCTTCGAACCTGCACCGCTGGCCCACCGGCAGGGGCGAAAGTGAGCTGGGTTGGCTGCTCGCGCCAGCCGCCGATGCTGCGGAACCGGCGCTTGCTGAACTTGCCCAGCGCCTGGGCATTGAGCTACAGACCAATACCCTGGCCCGTGCGCAGATCACTCAGCGTGTGCTGTATGAAATCACCTATCTGGCCAGCTCGACCCGTGACCGGTCAGAGTTTCTGGTGGGGGCTCACCGGCTGCTGGCCAGTCTGATCGACGCCGAGAACTTCTATCTCGCGTTGTATAACCCGCACACTGGCAAGATCGACTACCCGTATTACGTCGACATCATCGACGTTGATGCCCTGGAATCCGAAAACTACGAATACCTTGATCCTTCGCGCCTGTCGCTGACGGGCCAGGTGTTGACCTCCGGCCAGCCGTTGCTGATCGATGCCGCCGGTATTCTCGCGGCCCAGGCCGAGGACCGTTTCCACTGCGTGGGTGATCGTCCCGAGTACTGGATGGGCGCGCCGTTGAAAAATGCCTCGGACGAGGTGTTTGGCATGCTGGCGATGCAGGTCTACGACGTGTCTCGCATCTACAGCGCTGAAGACCGCGCGCTGTTCCTGGTGGTCGCCCGCCACGTGGCCATGGCGCTGGACCGGATTCTGCACCGGGAGGACCTGGAAGAAACGGTGTTGCGTCGCACCCTGGAGCTTTCGGCAGTCAACGACGCATTGCGCCAGGAGGTCGCAGACCGGGAGCGCGCCGAACATCTGCAAAGCGCGCTGTTCCAGATTGCCGAACTGTCGAGCCAGCCGGGTGACATGACCGAGTTGTTCCAGACCCTGCATGGCATCGTCGGTGATCTGCTGTTCGCGCAGAACTTCTACATTGCGCTCTTTGACGTCTCGACCGGCGAAGTGACGTTTCCCTATTACGTGGATGAACGGCAGACGACCTGCCCGGCGGCACGCCGAGGGCGCCGGGGCTTGACCGAGTACGTCATCCGTCAGCGCCGCCCTTGCCTGATTGACGTCGGCGAAGCTGAGCGATTGTCCGCGCAGGGTGAAATCGAAATTGCCCAGGAGTCCGTGCGTTCCTTCTCCTGGCTGGGCATACCCTTGTTCGAAGACGACGCGGTACGTGGTGTGCTGGCGGTGCAGAGCTATACCTCGCAGGTGCGCTATACCCTGCGTGACCAGGAACTGCTGACATTCGTGTCACGGCACATAGACACCGCGTTATCGCGACGCACGGCCGCCGAAGCGATCCATGTCGCCAACCTCAAGCTCGAAGCCCGGGTGCAGAGCCGCACCCGCGAACTCGATCATGCCAATGCCAAGTTGCAGCACGAAAACTCCCACGATGCGCTGACCGGGCTGCCCAATCGCACCTATCTGCAGCAGCGCCTCAACCTGGCCTGGTCACGGTTCGGCAGAGAAGGCGGGCACCTGGCGGTGATGTTCATCGACCTCGACCGTTTCAAGATGGTCAACGACAGCCTCGGCCACCATTTTGGCGATCTGCTGTTGATGCAGGCCGCCCACCGTTTGCGCGGTTGCCTGCGCGGCACCGACATGCTGGCGCGCCTGGGAGGCGACGAGTTTTCGGTGCTGGCTCCCGAGGCGTCGCTGGAGGTGGTGATAGAAATCGCCGAACGGATCCTGGTGGCATTCGATCTGCCGTTCTTCATCAATGGCCATGAAGTTTTTTCGTCCTGCAGTATCGGTATCGTCAGCGCCGACAGTCAGTTTCATCACGAACCCGCCGACTTGCTGCGCGATGCCGATGCGGCGATGTACCGGGTCAAGAGTGCCGGACGCGACAGCTACGCGGTGTTCAACCAGGAAGTGCGCCGTGAAGTCTCGGACCAGGTCGAGCGAGAAGGGGCCTTGCGCAATGCACTCAAACGCACCGACGAACTGCTGCCGTATTTCCAGCCGATCGTCAGCGTCGAAACCGGCGAACTGTTGGCCCTTGAAGCGCTGATCCGCTGGCACCAGCCGGGCGGCCGGGTGATCGCACCGGGCGAGTTCCTGCCGGATGTCGAGGGTTTGCGCCTGATCGGTCGACTGGACCTGTACATGCTCACCAGCATTGCCACGATCCTCGCACAGCCCGAACACGCCGACTGGCCGCCGGTGCACGTCAATTGCTCGAGCTACAGCATGACGCGTCCGGATTTTGCCGCCGAGGTGCTGGCACTGTTGGCGCAGCACCGGGTCTCGCCATCGCGAATCTGCCTGGAGCTGACCGAAGGGGCACTGGTAGCCGAACCGGCGATTGCCCGCCAGACCATGCAGCAACTGGCCGATAACGGCATGACGGTGGTGCTCGATGACTTCGGCGCAGGGTTTTCATCCTTGAGCTATGTGCATCAGTACCGTTTCAGCGGCTTGAAAATCGACAAGTCATTCATCTTCGAACTGACTACCAGCCCCCGCAGTCGCGCGATCGTCCGGGCCATAGTACGGATGGCCGAATCGCTGGACCTGAGTGTGGTGGCCGAAGGCGTCGAGGATCAAGCGACGCTGGAGTTGCTGCGTGAAATAGGGGCAGGGCAGGCCCAAGGTTATCATTTTGCCAAGCCGATGGCCTTGAAGGCACTGTTGGCCAGTTCACTGCTCGGTCCCCGGGGTTGCTGACAAAACCACAGCACGAAGGCCGCTGCACTGATCAAGGCACCCAACAGGCTGACGGCAACCCAGCCCCATAACGCATACACCTGGGTCGCGGCGGCGGCACCCAGTGCGCTGCCCGCCGAGTAAAAGCACATGTAGGCGCCGACCATGCGACTTTGGGCGTCGGGTCGCGCCGCAAAAATCAGGCTCTGGTTGGTGACGTGTACGGCTTGCACCGCGAAGTCGAGCAAGACCACTCCGCCAACCAGCGCGATCAGTGACGACGGTGCAAAGGCGATAGGCAGCCAGGACAGCGTCAGGATCGCCAGCGAAATGCCGGTGACCCGTTGCCCCAGCCCCTGGTCGGCCCAGCGTCCGGATCTTCTGGCAGCAAGCGCGCCGGCGATGCCAGCCAGGCCGAACAGGCCGATGACCGTGTGTGAAAGCGACAGCGGTGGGGCGCTCAACGGCAGCACCATGGATGTCCACAGCACGGAAAAAGCGGCAAAGATCAGCAAGGCCAGCAGCCCTCTGGTTCGCAACACCGGCTCGGTCATGAACAACGTGAAGACCGAGCGGATGAGTGCAGGGTAGGTGTATCGACTGCATGGCGTCACTGCGGGAGGCAAGACTTTCCAGAACACCGCCGCGAGGGTCAGCATCAATCCCGAAGAAACGAAATACACGGCGCGCCAGCCCGCCAGATCGGCGATCAGCCCGGAGGTGAACCGCGCCAGAAGAATGCCCAGGACAATGCCGCTGGTGACGGTCCCCACGGCCTGGCCACGTTGTGACGGCGTTGCCAGCGCGGCGGTGCAGGCCACCAGCACTTGAACCATCACGGCCAGCAAACCCACAGCAATCATGGCGCCCAACAGGGTCAGCCATTGCTGCGCGGCACCGACTCCCGCCAGCGCAATCGCAGACAGCAGCATTTGCGTCAGAATCAGCCCTTTACGGTTCAACAAGTCGCCCAGAGGGACGATGAACAGCAAACCCAGCGCGTAACCGGCTTGAGTCGCCGTCACCACAAACCCGATCATGGATGGGGCAACATCCAGGCTCCGGGCCATTGAGTCGAGCAAGGGTTGGGCGAAGTAGACGTTGGCGACGGCGAGCGCGCAGGTGACCGAAAACAGAAACGTGAGCTGCGCAGAAAGCCCCGAAGCCTGCGCGACGAAAGGATGGGTGGCTGAATCGGTATCTGCTTTCACGTGAGCCTCCGTGGCGCTAAACTGGTTTCAATTAGCAACTTGATTCATTGTTATCGAATCAGGTTTCATATTGCAACCACGTTGCTCAAGGCCAGGTGACAGACCTGGCAGTCCTTATCCGAAAGGTAAACACGATGGTCGTAGACCCTTCCTCGCAAAACAGCGAATGCCCGGTGGCACGAACACTGGAAGCCATTGGGGATCGTTGGTCGCTCATGATCATTCGCGACGCATTCGACGGCATTCGCCGATTCAGCGAATTTCAGAAAAGCCTGGGGGTGGCCAAGAACATTCTGGCATCACGCCTGAAGACGCTGGTTGAGGTCGGTGTGTTCGACGTTCAACCTGCGTCGGATGGAAGTGCCTACAAGGAATACGTCCTTACAGAGAAAGGACGGGAGATCTTTCCTGTGGTGGTCAGTATGAGGCAGTGGGGAGAACGGTTTCAGTTCACGCGGGAAGAGACGCGTTCGGTGTTGCTGGACAATGCGTACGGCCAGTCCCTGATGCCGATGGAAGTTCGCTCCGCGAGCGGCCAAAAACTTGGACCGTCCGACTGCCACAGAGTGAGGGTGGTTGCCGACGAGTCGTGAATCGAACGGTTGAAGGCGAATCAGTCGAGCAGCGACACCAGCCGCGGTTCGATTGACTGGGCAACCACTTCCAGCACCGCCAGAGTGACAGGCAATTTGAAACGTCGGCGCCCGGCGCTGCCTGGATTCAGGAACAGCCGTTCACCGCGCCAGTCGATGCAGGGTTTGTGCGAGTGACCGGTGATCACCAGCTTGATCCCGTCATCAAGATTGAGCGCCACGTCGGCGATGTCATGCACCAGCAGAACCGCCCAGCCATTGAGCTCCAGGCGCAGACAATCGGGTAACTCCCGGGCCCAGGTGGCGTCCAGGTCATTGTTGCCACGCACCGCATCCACCGGCGCGATTGCGGCCAATTGTTCGAGGATCATCGCGCTGCCGATGTCGCCCGCGTGAAGGATGCGATCACAGCCTTGCAGGGCGGCAATGGCCTCGGGGCGGAGCAAGCCGTGAGTGTCGGAAATGACGCCGATTTTCATCGCGGGCGGCTCGAGCGGCATTCTGTTTCCAGGTTCAAAGGGATGTCTCCTGCGCGGAGCTTTGTTGACCGAAGCGCTCAATCAACCACCTCGCAGCCGGCCCCGGCGGCAAATCCGTGCGGTAGATCACGTCGAAGGGGTAAATTCCGCTTTTGTATTCCGGTATGTTCAACTGAACGAGTCGGCCGCTCTCCAGGTCTTCCCGGACCATCGGGGCTGGCATGTTCCCCCAACCGATGCCTTCACGCAGCAGCATGTGCTTGGCGCCCAGGTCCGCCAGGCGCCAGGTGCGGTTGCTGAGCACGGCGAAATCCTTGTCCTTGGTCAAAAGCGAGCGATCGGACAGCACCAGTTGCGTGTGCTCTCGCCCGGCACCCGGAACATTCGCGTCGTTTGAAGCCAGCGGATGATTCGGGGCCGCCACGGGAATCAACTCGACACTGCCGACCCCCATTCTCTCGATACCGTCGATGCCCTCGTTCATGGGGCCGCTGACACCGATGATCGCACCACGGTTGACCACACGCTCAGTGACGGCGCCGAGGGCTTCCATGTGCAAGTGCAGGGCAACGGTCGGAAACTCTTCGCGAAAGGATTTGAGTGCGTCGACCACACGCTCGGGGGGCAGCATGACATCGAGCACCACGTGCACTTCGGCTTCGAGCCCCTGAAGCAGGCCCTTCACTTTGGCACGTAGTCCATGAACCCCGTTGGCGATGGTCCGGGCTTCGGCCAGTACGGTGCGACCGGCATCGGTGAGCTGGGGTTTACGGGTTGTCTGGCGGTCGAACAGCGACACACCGAGCTGCATTTCCAGGTTGGCGATCGAGTAGCTGACAACCGAAGTGGCGCGGTGCAGTTTTCGGGCGGCCGCCGCGAAACTGCCGACTTCCACGACCGTCAGGAACACTCGCAGTTGGTCCAGTGTCGGTGTTCCCGGATCAGAGATCATGCCTGTTTCCTTGATCCAGACGTCGCTCGGAAAATTGCACGATTGATCTCTCCTTACCGGTTGAGCGGGTGTTCTTTTCTAATAAATCGAACTTAATGATCTAAATTAGTCAGCTATTCAGATTAGCTGATGCAGCGCAACATTTCCTCACTAAGGCGGTTCCTGTTGAATCGCACCCAACTGAAGGAAATACCCCATGACGACTTCTGCAAACATCGCTCAAACAACCACGTCTGAACAGAGCCGCTCCGACGTCACCCAAGCCTCGGCCTCGTTGATCGGCCGCGTACTGCTCAGCGCAATCTTCATCCTTTCCGGTTTTTCGAAACTCGCCGCTCCGGCAATGATGGTCGGCTACATCGGTTCGGTCGGGCTTCCGTTTCCTCAACTGGCACTGGCGGTGGCGATCATTGTAGAGGTCGGCGGTGGCCTGGCACTGATTGCCGGATACCGCACCCGCACGGTCGCCGCCGTACTGGCCGTGTTCAGCGTGTTCACTGCGCTGGCGTTCCATAACGCACTGGGCGATCAGAACCAGTTCATCCACTTCTTCAAGAACATCGCCATGGCCGGTGGCCTGTTGCAGGTCGTGGCCTTCGGTGCCGGTCGCTTCAGCCTCGACGCCCGCCGTGGTTGATCCCCCCGCGCTGCGCACGGCACGCGCCCTCGCAGCGCCAATGTTTTCTCCCTTCTTTTCGATTATCGAGGCCTCCATGAAAGCCCTACGCGTGTACGAATACGGCAGTCCTGAAGTTTTACACCTGGAAGAGATTGCAGAGCCTGTCGTCGGTGTCGGTGAAGTGCTGATCGATGTCGCCGCCGCCGGGGTCAACCCGATTGACTGGAAGATCCTGTCCGGCGCCATGAAAGCGTTCATCCCGTTGCCGCTGCCTTTTACCCCGGGCGTTGAAGTGGCCGGCACTGTCGTCGCGCTGGGGGAGGGCGTCACTGAATTCAACATCGGTGATGAAGTGTTCGGCTTCATCAACATCGTCGGCGGTTACGCGACCAAAGCCGTTGCCCAGGTTTCCAAACTGGCGCTCAAACCAAAATCACTCAGTGCCTTGCAGGCTGGCGCTGTCCCGGCAACGGCCCTGACGGCCTGGCAGGCGCTGACCGAACACGCTGGCGTGCAACGTCGCCAGAAAGTGTTGATCCATGCCGCGGCCGGTGGCGTGGGCAGCATGGCCGTGCAGATTGCCAAGTACCTGGGCGCTGAAGTCTACGCAACGGCCTCGGCACATCATCATGCCTACCTGAAGAAAATCGGAGCGGACTACACCATCGACTACACCACCCAGGCTTTCGAGGAACTGGCATCCGGCCTCGATGTGGTACTGGATCTGGTGGGTGGCGAAACACAAACCCGTTCGTTTGCGGTACTGAAAAAGCACGGTGTACTGGTATCGCCGGTGAGCGCCCCAAACATGTCGCTGGCCAATGACTACGGCGTAACCCCCGTGAACTTCGCCACCCGCTCGGATGGCCGGCAGCTTTCGCTCATCGCCGAACTGTTCGATAAGGGACACCTCACGGTCAATGTAGAGACTTACCCCTTGAGCGAGGCGAAAGTCGCGATCGAGAAAAGCATGGGTCGTCACTTACGTGGCAGGCTTGTTCTCGATACCGCGAAGTAAGTGGTTGCCAGTGGTAGTTCCTGGAGTTGGGCGTCGATACTGGAGACGCCCACCAATCCCAGTGCTGGGTGGCGAGTGTTACTCGCGTTCCCGATCTATAGTTTGCCTCACCTGGTTCAACAGGTGATCGACATCCTCGGCGGTGGTGGCGAACGAGGTGACAAAGCGAACGACGTTCGGCCCCCAACGATCGTGATAGAACCCGAAGCCGGCCTTTAGCAGCGCATCGATCATTGCCGAGTCCAGCCGACAGAACAGGATGTTCGCCTCGGTACCGCCGAGCACCTCAACGCCGCTCAGGCCAGCAAGCCCTTGCGCCAGGCGCTGGGCGGCAGCGTTGGCCTTGCATGCGTTGCGTAGCCAGAGATCGTCGGTCAGGTACGCATCGATCTGCGCCGACAGAAATCGCATCTTGGAAGACAGATGGCCTGCGCGCTTGCGCCGATAACTCATCTCGGCGGCCAGGGAGGTGTTGAACAGGACGATGGCTTCCGCCGCCAGCACGCCGTTCTTGGTGGCACCGAACGACAGGGCATCCACGCCGGCCTTCCATGTCATCTCCGCCGGGGAGCAGCCAAGCGACACCAGGGCGTTGGCAAAACGCGACCCATCCATATGCAATCCCAGGGAAGAGGACTTGCAGACGTCACCAATGGCTGCGATTTCATCCAGGGTGTAGATGCTGCCGACTTCGGTGGCCTGGGTGATGCTGACGCAGGCGGGTTGAGTCGTGTGCACGTCGCCGACTTTGTCGCGAGTGCGCTCGCGCAGTCGAACGATATCCAGTTTGGCCGCCGGGCCGTCGACGGTCATCAGCTTGGCACCGTTGGAAAAGAACTCCGGCGCGCCGCATTCATCGTTGTTGATATGGCTGGCCGGATGGCAGTAGATGTTGCCCCAGGGTGGCGTCATCGCGCTCAGGCACAGGGCGTTGGCGGCGGTGCCGGTGGGCACGAGAAAGACCTCCACGTCGCGTTCGAAAATCTCGCAGAACATGCGCCGGACCTGTGCCGTCAACTCGTCGGTGCCATAGGGGCTCGCCTGGCCCGTGCTGTGTTTGACGAGGGCTTGTACCACCTCCGGTGATGCGCCGGCGATGTTGTCACTTGAAAAACCCAGCGCGGGCGGTCTGTTTGCTTCACCGTTCATCTTCCAGTTCTCGGCTGCGCAGGCGAAGGTGTTTCGCCCGGATTGGCGCATCCTATGGAGAGGGAAGGTTGTTGCGCTTGTAAAAAATTGACGGCCGACGGACTAAGTCCTGTAACGCGATGGCGCGACGCCGAATGCCTGCCGAAAGGCACGGTTGAAATGGCTTTGATCGTAGAAGCCGACGGCGTGGGCGACATCGATGATCGGTTGCTCGCTGCCAGACAGCAGGCCACAGGCCCGTTCGAGACGCAATCGAAGCAGCCAGGCGTGTGGCGTCATGCCGATGGTCCGCTTGAACTGCTTGAGGAAGGGGAAGCGGCCCAGCCCGCACAGGCCAGCGAGATCATCGAGGGTGATTCGCTGATCGATGTGGCTGAAACAATAGTCCCTGACGCGAGACCATTGCAGCGGCGATAGCGTCCCTGTAACCGTTTCGGGCCTGATCGCCCGTGACTGGTTCAACAGGTGTTCAAGCAGGGTGAACCATTGCGTCTGCACCGCAAGGGTGCCGGGGCCGACGACCTGCTGCATCGCTTCGTGAAACCCCCGCAGGTTACCAACAAGCCCGGTGTCTTCGAGCAGCACACCGGCCAATTCAAGCTCTTTCGGTTGACCGCTGATCTCCTCGGTCAGGCTCGCGACCAGCGCCTGGGACAGACGGAATGTCTTGAGCGTATAAGCGCCGCCGCCCTCGGACACGCCATCGTGGATTTCACCCGGAGGCATCAGGGCAACATTTCCCGGACCCAAAAGAAACGACTCGCCCTTCGAACGATGACGCTGGATGCCTTCGGTGACAAAACCGATGTGGAAGTCGAGGTGGTAATGGCGATCGAAGCCGACATTCGCAAAACGTGCGGACCCCAGCACCAGGCCTGGTACTTCGGACACGTGATGGTACTTGGCATGCTCAGTCATGAAACCCGTTCAATAATCGGCGAGGAGGGCAGGGACCACAAAGTTTAGGTCCACAGGACACATAGATCCAAGGGTTGCCAGCAACTGGCATGAGTTCGTGCATGACTGATTGAGTGTCAACCGAACTTGCTCGACATGATGATGTTGCGCAGCAAGTGACTACGGCCACTTGTCCGCTGCGCAACATCCTGTAGCCGCCCCCTAGCCTTGTGGCACCACCCGCGCTTCGTTTCCGGCACCCTCGACATACACGTTCATGCCTTTTCTCAGCGCCGGATTGATCGGCTGGGTCACCTGAACCAGTACGCCGCTCTGGGTGCGAACGATGATCTGCTGTGCGTCCACGGGTTGATCATATTTTTTCTTTTCGACGTAGTTGCCGCCTGCCGCACCCGCGAGGGCACCGGCGACCATCGCCACATCCCGGCCGGTGCCCCCGCCGATCAGGCTACCCAGGGCCAGACCGCCAATACCGCCCATTATGGCACCGACGCCGCTATCGTGATTGGTTTGCATCTGGGTCTGCGTAATCTGCTCGATTTTCCCCGAGCGAATTTCCATCTCGCCAGCGCCCCCGCTCCCGGCACCCACCGCGGCACAGCCGCCAAGCACCAGACCAAAAAGCGTAATCGTCAGCCAGGAAGCGATTGTTTTCATCGTCGAACTCCATTTTCAGAGGAAGTGGATCATGCAATTGCATCCAATGACGTTAGACGAAAATGGAGAATCGGTGCGATTCAAGTGGGCTCTACGTCTACCGCGAGGTTTAGTGAGATAATGGCAGCGTAAGACTTCGGACTTCCCTTTTTCTGCATGGATTGCACCTCGTTTGAAAACCATAGCCTTTGCCTTCGCTTTACTTATTCCCATCGGCACCCTGCACGCACTGCGCATTGAGAAGCCCGAATGATGTTTACCAAGCGACGCAGTTCGCTGGTGGGGTTCATTCTTTTGGCGGTCGGACTGGTTGGTTTTTCGACCCTGCTACTGCTTACATCCGAGACGGAACGCCGGGAAACGCGTTTTTCAGAATACGTACAGAACATCTCTGGCATCGTGCGCAACCAGCTGGATACCAATGAAGCGGTATTGGCGGGTTTTTCAGCATTTCTCCAGGCCGTCGACCAGAGCGATACGGAAGCAGCCGTTCGTTATGCTGCAGCGGTTTTATCCGCGTACCCTCATATTTACATGCTCGAGGCGGCGAGGGCGGTACCCATTGCCGAGCAGACTGCATTTGAAGAGCTGTTGAGACGCACCTGGCGCCCGGACTTTGCACTCAAGGATTTCCCGAGCCTCGCTCGGCAACCCGCCCAGCACCAGGTCCATCTCAATGAGACCTGGCCCGTGCTGTTCATGTACCCGCCACTCCCGGAGTCCAGTTCAATCTATGGTGTCAGGCTGGAAACCGTTGGGCATCTTTCATCTGCACTGGCTCGAGCCCGTAGTCACCAGAAACCCGTCGTATCACCCGTTTTCTCGATGTTCGAAGGTGGTAATGCCTACATTCTTATGCAGTCTGTCCGTCGAACCGAGGACGCAAGAGAGAGCACGCGCCCCAATTTTTTCGGCAGCACGATGTTGTCCTTACTGTTGATCAGAACGGACTCGTTATTGGAAGCCGTGAACGATGCGAACGTTGATCCTTTCGTCCATATCAGCGCTGTTCTGAAAACCGGTGCCGGTTCAGAAAACAACGTGTTTTCTACGGACACAGAACAGGCTGGTTTCCTGGATCAACTTTTCCTGCCGCGCCTGACCGATCGGGTCGACATTAAAAACGCTTCACAACCCATGACGTTGCTGTTTGAGCGTCAGCTGCGGTTTGGGGATGTTCTGACTGCCGAAACGTTGGTGATCCTTGCCGTGTTGGCCGGGGCGCTTGTCCTCATGCCGCTTGTGTTGATTCGGCATTTCAAGGCGATAGAAAGGGCTGAAGTCGAGCACGAACGAGCAACGTACCTGGCAACCCATGACGTACTCACGCAATTGCCCAACCGCTACCTCTTTGCCGATCGTTTTGAGCAGGCCATCGACAGCTGGAAAATGGATGGGACACAGTTTGCCGTGTTGTTGATCGACCTGGATCACTTCAAGGAAATCAACGACGAATGCGGCCATGAAGTCGGCGATCAAGTGCTTCAAACAGTCGCAAGTCGCATGCTTCAGGCAACTCGCTCGCGTGACACCGTCGCACGCTATGGCGGGGATGAATTTGTCATTCTGCTTACGGACATTACCAGCGCTGAGAGTGCTGAAAAAAAGGCGGGGAGGTTGTTTGAAGCCATCGCGCAGCCAGTCATGACAACCGCTGGAGAACGATCGCTCTCGTGCAGTATCGGGGTTTCGCTATTTCCTGTTCACGGCCAGAGTCTCGACACGTTGCTCAAGGCGGCGGATCAGTCCATGTATGGCGTCAAGCAATTGGGTCGCAAAGGCATTGCAATGACGGAAACGCTAGAGGCCTGATCTCTTCAGTCCAGGAACAAGTGCGATGATCGTCCGCCCGGCAACGCCTGACGATCTGTCGGTTCTGCTGGATTGCGTTTGCCTGATCAGAAAATCTCCTGAAATGGATGTGGTCAGCGCTCGTTGACCACAGCTGTGCTATTGCGCAACGTCAACTCAAACGGCAATACCACATGACGCTGTGCAATCGGTTTCTTCTCAATCAGAGAGATCAGCATATCGACGGCTTTCTGGCCGAAGACTTCGGCGGGTTGCGCGATGGTCGTCAGAGGCGGATCGCAGTACGCCGCGAAGGGGATGTCGTCGAAACCCACCAATGAAATATCCTCCGGTACCCGCATGCCCTGTTGCTTGATTCGCTTCAACGCACCGATGGCCATTTCATCGTTTTCGCAAAACAGCGCGGTGGGACGATCAGACAGCTCCAGCATCGCTGCAGCACCGTCATGTCCCGCCTTCAAACTGAAATCACCGTGGCAGATCAGGGCGGGATCGGACGCGATGCCGGCTTGGCGCAATGCATCCTGATAGCCGGCCACACGGTCGCGGGTCAGCGGGCTGCTTTTCGGGCCTTTGATCAGACCGATCCGCCGGTGGCCCAGTTCGATCAGATGCTCGGTCATGGTCTTGGCGGCCGCGCGGTTATCGAGGCTGATCGTCGGATGGCGGCCGCCTTGAATCACCTCACAGGCGTTGACGATAGGTGGTAGCTCAGCGCTGGGGAAGGGGGCTTCAAAAGGGTCGTAGGCGCGCAACTGAATCACGCCGTCGGCCTGATGGGCGTACACCAGCTCGGCGAATTCCCGTTCTACTTCCTCGCGGCCCTGGGTGTCGCACAGCAGCAGTCGGTACCCGGCGGCCTGGGCAGCCTGTTGGGCACCGCTGATCACCCGGGCGAAAAAGGTATTGGCGATGGTCGGCACCAGAATCACCAGATTGCCGGTTCTGCGCGAGCGAAACTGCACCGCCATCAGGTTCGGTCGATAACCGGCCTTTTCCACGGCGGCGTTGACCTTGTCCCGAGTGTCGGGGAGCACGCGCTCAGGCGACTTCAGTGTTCTGGATACTGTGGCCACCGAGACGCCGGCAAGCCGGGCTACTTCACGGATATTGGACAAGACCACCTCATTATCGAACTGTGCGGTTGGCGAGCTTAGCGCAGGTCGGCCGAGCCCTGAAATGTTCGTGGATTTTAATCCGGGTATTTGACACCTCGCACAACTGCGCCTAAATTCTCGCCACGATGTAACCGGTTACATCATGGCGAAAGATAAGCCTGACACCGCCTCAAACAGAGAAAAGTCGCGATGAATGTTCCAGTGCCAAAAATAAGAATGGGGTTTGTCGGTGGCGGCGAGGGCGCCTTCATTGGCAAAGCCCATCGTCAGGCCGCCGCGCTCGACAGTCGCTTTGAACTGGTGTGCGGTGCGTTTAGCCGAGACGTCCGCAACAACCAGGACACGGGCGCGGCGCTGGGATTGCCCGCTTCCCGCTGCTACAGCGACTGGCAACTGATGCTCAATGCCGAGCGCGCGCTACCCGCTGATCAACGCATGGAACTGCTGGTCATTGTCACCCCCAATCACTTGCATGCGCCGATTGCCAGCCAGGCGCTGCGTGCAGGGTTTCATGTGTTCAGCGAGAAACCCGCGGCGCTGAATCTGTCTGAGCTGTTACCCCTCAAAAAGCTGCTGGAGAGCAGCGACCGCCTCTATGGATTGGCCCACACCTACCTCGGTTATCCGATGGTCTGGCAGGCTCGGGAAATGGTTCGCGACGGTGTGATCGGCACGGTGCGCAAGGTCATCGTCGAGTATCCCCAGGGCTGGTTGAGTCAGGATGTGGCCGGGCAGGGCAACAAGCAGGCGGGCTGGCGCGATCAACCCGAACAGTCGGGGTTGGGAGGCTGCATTGGCGATATCGGTACCCATGCCTTTTCATTGGCCGAATTCGTGGCAGACCAACCCATCAAGCAACTGTGTGCGATGTTGAATACGCACCTTGCAAGCCGGCAACTGGACGACGACGCCGCGATGCTGTTCAAGATGGCCGACGGCGCGAGCGGTGTATTGATCGCCAGCCAGGTCTGCGCTGGCGAAGAGAACCCGTTGAAGATCCGCATCTACGGCGACAAGGGCGGGCTGGAATGGCGTCAGGAAGACCCGTCGAGCCTGATTCATCGCTCTATTGATCAACCCTTGCGCATCCTGCGTTCGGGTGTCGGTCAACCCTGGTTGTGCGAAGCCGCGACCCGACGCATGCGTCTGCCCGCCGGACATCCCGAAGGCTATCTGGAGGCCATGGCCAACCTCTACGGCGATTTCGCCAGCGCGATCCGCAGCAATGTCGAAGGCAACGATGCCCCCGGCGTACCAGGCATCGAAGTCGGACTGCGCGGCATGGCCTTCATCGAAGCCGTGATCGCCAACCATCGTGGCGACACCAAGTGGACCGAACTGGTCTGCCATCCATGAACCCGGAGAATCCCCCCGTGAACCCTATGCCCCAACCCCCGACAGGCTTGCGCGGGCCAGGTATTTTCCTGGCGCAGTTCATGTCCGCTCAAGCGCCATTCGATACACTGGCCAATATTGCTCGTTGGGCGGCGTCCCAAGGGTACAAGGCCATTCAGTTGCCCACGTCGGGCACGCAATACATCGACCTGGCGCGCGCCGCCGACAGTCAGGACTATTGCGACGAATTGAAAGCCATCTGTGCTCAAGCGGGCGTCGAAATCAGTGAGCTGTCGACGCACTTGCAAGGCCAACTGGTAGCGGTGCATCCGGCGTTCGATGCCTTGTTCGATGACTTTGCGCCGGTGCACTTACGCGGTCAGCCGCAGGCGCGGACCGAATGGGCCATCGACCAATTGAAGCTGGCGGCCCGCGCCAGTCAGCGGTTGGGGTTGAAGGCCCATGCGACCTTTTCCGGCGCGCTGCTCTGGCCGTATCTCTACCCTTGGCCGCAGCGGCCGAGCGGTTTGGTCGAACAGGGTTTTGCAGAATTGGCCAAGCGCTGGTTGCCGATCCTCGAGTGTTTCGAAGAGGCCGGCGTCGACCTGTGCTACGAGATCCACCCCGGCGAAGACCTGCACGACGGTGCCTCGTTCGAGCGTTTTCTAGCGGCTGTCGACCATCATCCACGCGCCGCCATTCTGTATGACCCGAGTCATCTGCTGCTCCAGCAAATGGACTACCTGGGGTTCATCGATCGCTACCACGACCGCATCCGCATGTTCCACGTCAAGGACGCCGAGTTCCGGCCCGATGCCCGCTCGGGTGTCTACGGCGGGTATCAGGCATGGGTCGATCGACCGGGCCGCTTCCGTTCTCTGGGCGATGGCCAGATCGACTTCAAATCGATCTTCAGCAAACTGACCCAATACGACTTTACCGGTTGGGCCGTGCTGGAGTGGGAGTGTTGTTTGAAGGATTCGGCACAGGGTGCCGCGCAAGGAGCGGCGTTCATTGAGCAGCACATGATCACCAAGACACAAAAGGCGTTCGACGACTTCGCCAGCGTGACGTCCGACGAAGGTTTCAATCGTCGACTGCTGGGTTTACCCGATGCCTGAATAAAACGTTGCTCGTTCCTCTCTCCAAAAAGAAAAACAATAAGACGGTGATTGTTATGACCATGATGACCGCGCGATTAAGCGCCATGATGTTCCTGCAATTCTTTATCTGGGGCGGATGGTTCGTCACCCTCGGTACATTCCTCGCCAGTAATCTGGGCGCCAGCGGCGGGCAGATCGGCATGGCATTCTCGACACAATCCTGGGGCGCGATCATCGCGCCGTTTGTGATCGGTTTGATCGCCGACCGTATCTTCAATGCCGAGCGCATCCTCGCCGTGCTGCACCTGGTGGGCGCCGTGTTGCTATATCAGCTTTATCGGGCGCCAGATTTCAGCACGTTCTATCCGTTCGTACTGGCCTACATGATGACCTACATGCCGACCCTGGCATTGGTCAATTCGGTCGCGTTCCGGCAGATGAGCGACCCGGCCCTGGAATTTTCCCGTATTCGCGTGTGGGGCACCCTCGGTTGGATTGTGGCCGGTGTGGTCATAAGCTTTGTGTTTGCGTGGGACTCTCAAGTCGCAATTTCATCAGGCGGATTACGCAATACCTTTCTGATGTCGGCGGTTGCTTCTCTGGTTCTGGGCCTTTACAGCTTCACCTTGCCGCGCACCGCACCCCTGAAGCCAGCGTCAGGCAGCGGTGGCTTCAAGCAAATGCTCGGGCTGGACGCCTTGGGCTTGCTCAAAGACCGCAGCTACCTGGTGTTCTTCATCGCCTCCATTTTGATCTGCATTCCGCTGGCGTTCTATTACCAGAATGCCAATCCGTTTCTGGCGGACATCGGCATGACCAACCCCACGGCGAAAATGGCCATCGGTCAGGTCTCGGAAGTGCTGTTCATGCTGCTCCTGCCGCTGTTCATTCAGCGCTTCGGCATCAAAATCGCGCTTCTGGTGGGGATGCTGGCGTGGGCCTTGCGCTACCTGTTGTTCGCCTACGGAAACAATGGCGACTTGGCCTTTATGCTGTTCACCGGCATCGCCCTGCACGGCATCTGCTACGACTTCTTCTTCGTTTCGGGCCAGATCTACACCGATGCCAAAGCTTCGGAACACTTCAGAAGCTCTGCCCAAGGCCTGATTACCCTGGCGACCTATGGTCTGGGCATGCTGATCGGCTTCTGGGTCGCCGGGCAAGTGACCGATCACTACGCGTTGGCGGACAGCCATGACTGGAAAAGCATCTGGTTGTTTCCGGCAGGTTTTGCCTTAGCGATTTTTTTCTGTTTTTCGCTGGCGTTCAAGGGACAGAACGTTGAGACGCCAGGTACTTCGCGCGCAGACGGACGAACCAGTAGGGTGCCGCTGCACAAACCCTAGCGTCTCGGAATGTTCGTTCCGAGTATAAAAAACTGACTGGTGAGGGCAGGGGAGAGAGCTGTTGGATGTGGCGATAGCTCATGAGATAGTGCTCGACGTACTCGTCTCTCACGCTGATCCGCTGCAAATCTCCCATTGTTGGCCGCCAGTTGTCACGGCCGACCAGATGGAAAAAAAACCGTATATCAATCGTTATGTGAAGAATGAATCGTCCGCTGTTTGTTTCTCTAGATGGGCCCAAAGGCGCCGGCAAAACCACACTGTTGGAGGCCGTTACGAAAGTACTGAGGGCAGACAACAAAAAGGTGATCCGACTTTGCGAGCAAAAAAGCGATCCCTATAGGGGTGAAACAATGGCCCTCGTGAACAAACTCGTGAGAAATCCCACCCGGGATTTGGAGTTGGAGGTTTGTGAGCGCTTTGCCGATAGCCGTACCTGGATTTCCCGGCACGTGCTGGCTAAACAGCCACCAGACAGCATCATCTTGATCGATCGCTGGTACCCGTCTGATGCCGCGTTTCGCCGGATAGTCCCGTTTGCAGAGATTCTACAGCTGAACATCGATCGAAACGTGCGAGTGCCAGACCTGCATGTCGGGGTTGTCACCACGCCTGAAATTTCATGGGCCAGGGCCGCGGCACGACGGCGTGGGCTGAGTAGTACCGTGATCCATAAGCTGGAAGAACATGTCGCTTGTACCAAGGCGTTCGAGCGAGCGATTGCAGATCACGGCTGGGTTTTATGCCGTAATGAAGGAACGATCGAAGACGCAACGATGCAGGTGGTTTCTGAGATCTATAGAGTCCTTCGATGCCCCGTAGGCGAAGTTCGCTGCGCCGGTCTTGTCGCCTTAGGGTTGCCGGCTGATGTTTTGTAACGCTTCGGGAAAGGGCATTCCTTTTTTATCGAAAGCCACAATTTTTTGAGAATGTTGTCAGCATCCGTAATTAACCGGAGGTCGCTAACCTATTGATAATTAGAAATTTCCGTTTAATTTTTGTAATTAACCGGAAAAAATACCGAATATTTCTCCATTTTTCCGGTTAATTACAGTTCAGGGCCGATTTTCTGAATCAACCGAATAGATCTTTTGTTGATCAGATGCCAGCTGCAGTGCAGTTGTAGCCGATGGTTCTGACCGCCTATACCGCAACACTACTTGCAGCTGTTGGCTCGGATCGCTTGCACGGCACACTGTAACCGTCGATTGTTCGGATCGGGTTGAAGGGCAAACACCATCAAAACGCCCGACCTGATCAGCCTGGCTTAAATGGCGTGCTTTGGTCCTATGATCACTATTCGCTGCAGATCACCGATCAATTGCCAAAGTGAGTGCTATACCTTCAGAGGCTTTCGCATGATGCCACTCGTTCGGCCACATGCTGCACCGAGTTCATAGCGTCTAAGGAGAGATCAATGTGACAGCGGTTCTAGCACGTGGTATGCGCGGTGATCTGGTCGAGCAGTTGCAAGCGGCACTGATCAACATTCAGGTTCCTGCGGAAGACGGGGGACTAGAGCCAGCGCTTGCTGTTATTGATAGTGACTTCGGTCGAACGACACAGCTTGCGGTCCAGAGAGTCCAGTCCCAACTGGTTCTACCCATCACCGGGGTCGTCGACGCGGCGCTCTGGAGGAAGCTCACCGAGACAGATTGGCCCGACAGCTTCGAGCGAAACCTCAGCCTGGTGGCGGCCTTCGAAGGGCACGGGTACACCAAGGCGGCCGGTAACTGGGATAAAGCCGGCATTACCTGGGGTGTTATCGGATTCATCTTGATCACACGCAGCAAAATCAAGAAGAAGACAGTCCTGCAATACGGGCCACTGCGCGCCTTGTTAAAAGAGGTATTTGGCAAGTATGAGCCTGCGATGATCGCAGCGTTCGGGGACGTCCAGGCAAAGATGTTGAAGTCGATACTCGATGCCACTCCCGAGAATCTTTACAAGTTTGCCGTCCAGATCTCGGACGGCAAGAAGAATTTTGTACTCCAACCCGAATGGCAGAAAGCGTTTGCGCAACTGGGCAAAGTTCCCGCGATTCGAGAGCTGCAGCGTTCGTACGCAAAGCGGCTGTACTACGACCCTGCCATCCTGGAGGCCAAGGAGTTCGGCAAAGAGTTCGACATGGTATCCGAGCGTACGGACCAGTTGTTCTTCGACATCCAGGTGAACAACGGTGGGCTGGGGCGCAAGCAGGAAAAGCTGAGCGTCAAGGCTGCGTTGAAGGACTTGCTGATAGAGAAACCAAAGGCGACATTGACGGAAAAGCTGAACGCGATCACGGGGGCGCTCGCGAAATCGCGACCCAGATTCGCCAAGGACATCATCGAACGCAAGGGCACAATCTCCAATGGATTCGGTCGCGTGCACGGTAAGGATTTCCGGCTGGACGGATGGGGGATTGAGCTCGACGCTGCACCCGTTGTGCCACCAGTGCCGCCTCCCATACCAGCGCCGCCCCTCGAACCAATCAAAATGTTCCTGGGCATGCTCAGTATCGAGCCCACACAGCAGGCCGAGCAGATCGACCTCGCTATCGGCGCAGGGAAGTTGGGTCTGACCGAGCCGGGCGTCGGCCTTTTGGCCGCCGGCACATGGCCGGCCGGAAACGGGATTGAACCAGTGGCAGCCGGAGATGTGAAGTCGCTCAGCCTCAGAGGTCTACTTGGAGCCAGCGGGACGACATTGATCGGGCCCAAGGGTGACGCATTGCTGCACGGCATTAACCTCATGTTTCGCGAGCCCGTTGGGATACTTGCCGTTATGGGGCAGTCGACGCCGTTGCCCGCGGCCATGTCGGGCAATCATCTGGTCGTGGCGCGCGGCGATCGGCACTACATCGGTGTGACCCTTCGAAAAACGGGCCAGTTGCACCTAGTACGACAGCGATTGCGAGGAAGGGCGCTGGAAGAGTCATTACTCGACATCACCGAGATCCGGCCGCAGTTGGCCGAATGCCGGATATTGATGCTCTACACTGGATACGGCATTCCCACTGATATCCTTCCGGGCAGTGGCGTGCAGTGGCGCGAATGGCTGGCTCCGTTCAAGGCGTCACCGATTGTGCTCGGCTGGTTCGGCAACGTCCGTTTGCCGCGCGATGCAGCGCAGCAGGTTATCGCCAGCGATTTCCTCGCCCACGTTGCGGCGCTCCAGCCCGGGGCCGACCTCCAGACGCTCTGCAACAACCACCCCGACGCCATCGTCCAGCAATGGGGCGAGGCTTGCCATCGCGCGTTCCACGTCGGCACTCAGAAGTATCTCTGGCTGGACCAACCCATCCCGGCGCTGAGTTTGAGTCTCAGTGGTGCTGCGGCGATCGGACAGGACGGCAGGATCTGGCACGCCAACTCAATGTTCGGGGCCGTCGGAGAGACGGCAATGAAGGTGGTGGTCGTATGATTATTCAAACGCGAAAGGCGGATCAATATATCGAACTGTTGGGGAAGGAGATCTCCTCCACCCTGGCTGGCGGGGACTTCAAGGCGACGTTGTTCGACGAGATACTTCTCGTTATTGGCAAGACCCGCATCCGCTGGCGTTTGGATCAGCGTACGCCGGCTGGCGCCGGCGATGTGCCCCAGTTCGAACGTGTGTCCACCGCATCCGGCTCGTTTCCCGATAACACGCTCAAGCTGCCAAAGAATGGGCACCTAAAACTCGAATTCCACGTCAGTTCGCCGCTCAGTCCGCAGGAGAAGGGGATCTGGGTTCGCCTTTGGTTGAAAGTCAAAGACGATAACCTCCAATTCGTGGACATGCCGATGGAGGGCAGCGGAACTCATGTCGCTGATGGACCCGACTTGGACCGCAGCACACCCAAGTGGTTGTCCCAGATCAGCGATCGCTGGGTCGTCGACAAGAAACGCCAGCCGAGCCGCGGCAATGCGTTGCTGTGTGCGTCCATCGCAGGTCAACCGGGGTGTAGGAATCTCGTGCACATCGATGCCAACCTCGATGCGGAAGATTCGTCTGATTATTCGCTGGCGTTCGTGCTTGTTGCAGGGGACGGAGCCTACGACGTTTGCACAGAATTCGTGATCGCGTCCGCCTTCGTCCCAGTGGCACCCGTCAGCGGTTATGCCTTACGACTGGACTTTGCAGAGCGGGCGCGCGCGCCGCTGGTGGCGAATGGTCTACAACTGCGGTGTTTGCAACAGGCGGGCCGTAAAGGCTGGCGACTTGAATGGTTGAATATCCCCGGCGGCCGCGGTGCCCGATCGGCGGATACGCTTACGCTGGAATCGATAACACAAGCATTGCTGGAAGGCCACGCGCTCGGCTTGGCAACGACCCGCTCGCGCAATCGACTGAGCCTAGTCCCGACCTGGATCACCACCGATGTTCCGGACGAGCCCGTCACGCTAGTCTTTCGGCTGCTGGCGGACGCAGACCAGAAGCTAATCGATACGCGGTTGGAGTCGATCGACCTGCGGAATCGGAGGAAGATCGCGCTCCACTGTGGCGGAGCACTCGACCTGGACGGCCGGCCCTTGGTGTTGCGTGGGTGGGCCGAGGACGACCAACCGGCGCCTAGGGCGATGGTTTCCTGGAAACTTGACGGCAAAGGCCTCGCTCAGGCGTCGCATAAGCTGGGTATCGGCGCCGTCTTACTGTCAATGGATTCATTTAACCAGGGGCACTTGAAACTAAGTGTTGCTGACGCGGGTTCTCCGTACCGTCGCGCTCCGCTGGAGAGCGAACTCAAACTCGGCTTCGACAACGCTACGTATTCGGCGCTGAGCATGGACCCAGAGCTGGGGTTTGAGACGCTCTCCGATGTGGTTCGGCGCGAACGACCCTGGACCTTCGACCTCCTTGCGGCCCAATCCTGTAAGCTCACGATCCATGAATTTGCAAACCAGCATCAAAGCCGTCTGCTGCGCCTTGCACTCCAGCTCCATAAGCCTGGTGAGCACAAGACCGATGTAATCCTGGTCGATCCTAGCCCGCTGACGGTCGTACGCGTCCAGACGTCTGAGGAGCAAAAAGGCGAGGAGATCCTCGCCGAATATTTGGACGACGCCGATCAGGCACCAGAGTGGCGGTTCTTCTCGAACAAAGGTGGTATGAGCGTGATCCTGCCGCCTCAAGGCATCGGCGAGGAAATGGTCAAGGGCTACCTGCACCTGGATCGAGACAACCCCACCAAGCCAGGCACTAAGGTCAGAACGTGTGTGCCCGTTAATGGCGAGCTATTTGACTTTCGCCTCACCCCAACAGCGCTGCTGCGGCTGGACCGAACTGATGTAGACATGGCGCGCTCGGAAGCGCCCTGGTCGCTGCGCCGTCTACTGGCGCGGCGCTTGGGTGCGGTCGGTGTCAAGCTGGAGTCGGCGGATTTCGAGTTGCTGTATGGTCTGGCAGCGCATCTGGAAACCGAGGGGCTCCGCATTGCCGAGCTCGACGGTTTCATCGGGCGGGTGCCGTTCTCGGACGAATTACAGGCCCTTCTGCGCGACCGCGACACAGCAGGCATCAAGCAGGCATATGCAGGAAAAGCCTCGCAGTGGCTGACCGGTCTTTGGGCGCGGCCTTCGTGGTGGCGTGTCTACCGGGACATCGCGCAACGGGGGCGCCTGCTAATCGATCAAGGGCTCGAATATAGCCTACGGCCGACGCGTGACACGGCGCACCCATTCGACATCGGCAGTCGCCACGACGGATCAGCCACCGACCGCGAGCCTTTGCGTGGCGGTGTGGACTGGCCATTCCAGTCCCGCAACGTCTACGAAGAACTGATCGGCAAACCGACGTCGAGCGCCGGTTCCATTGAGGGGCTAGTGTTCGGCAGCTTGGGTGGCGAAGGGACACAGACGGCGGCTTTCAACAATGGCAAGACGCTGATCATCACGAACACGCGTCAGGGCCGGCTCGACTCGCTTACGCTGATACGCATTGGCCGTATCACGATGCTGTGGAACAAAGCGCGGCATGTGATCGTCTACGAACGAACGACGCGACGTTCGAAACGGTACAGTGAGGTCGAACCTACCGGCGAGCAAGATACTTTCGAAGCGCAGCCGGAATTCGCCGGTATCGCCGCATTACGCAAGGTTCGCGAATTCGTTGAAATCACCGAACCGCGACGCCGATATCCCGACCACGATGCGACCACGCCCATTTGCGGACCCCTGACCCAAAGCGTTTTTGGCAGCATTGAAGTCCCGGTGCGTTCCGATTGGGGGCAGGACATACGCGACGGCTTTATTATTGCGCTGCGCGGCCCGATCCCGGATGGCCACGAACTGGAATTCCCGGACCCCCGCGTGTTTCTGGATCTAGCGCGCGCGTCAGGTAAGGGCGAGGGCTCGATTGCACATCGCATCAAGAGCACGGAACGCCTCGTGTTCTTTAGCAGCACGCGGGACCAGGATGGCGGAGACACCGATACCTGGCCCGCCTGGCCAGACGTGGATTTTCCTCTTCTGAAACGTCCTGCCCCCCCAGAACTGCCGTTTACGAGTAGCTTCCGGGGCCGCGCACGTCAGCCTGATGCCGCAGCGAGTGAACTTGGCATGGGCAAGTTCACATTCACACTGGACCCTGCCGAAGAAGCGGTAAACCTGATGCACGGGCGTAACGTGCCCGGACTCGAAGCCAAGGTCACGAACATCAACTTGGCTCGCGGCCTGCCGACGGAGGAGCGAAAGCAGACATTCGAGGTCGAGTACGTTGCCGACAAGTTTGGCAATGCACAAGCGCAACTCGTCGACGGTCTCGCCGAGCTGCGAGCGACTTTGCGCGAACGGGTTGCTGCTGGAGACAACGCGCCGTTGGACACGCAGCCTCAAATCCGGGAGGACGTCAGGAAGCTCGTTGATCGACTTCAGAAGGTCGTGGGTAAGGTCCCGGTCCCGCAGGATGCCCCGGCGCGAAGTTGGCAGGATCAACAGAAGGAACGCAGCGACCAGTACTTGAACGCCATCAAGGGTGTCGATGGCGGCATGGGTGATGCGGCACGTCTCGGCCAGCAGATGCAGGATCTTGCAGTCCACTTTTCTGGGAAGGGTGCCCCAGCGAGCATCGAGTTGGCGCGTAATCAGGCTAGCGCCATAGTCGATGCGATCCAGCAACAGGCGAAGCAGCGTGTTGGTGAAGTCGGCTTTGTGCCACAGCAGGCCCTAGCGGCGGTACGTCGCCTGCTGGAGTCGCTGGCCGACGGTTTTGAATCCAAGCTCCTGCAGTTGTCTGGGGACCTAGTTATCGAGATCAACCGCATCGAACAGGCCTACCAGCACGATGTGGATAGTGCCGCAGACCTGGAAGTTCAGTGGCGCGTGGGGTTTGCTGGCCTTCCTATCCAACTGCGCCATCTTCTCGACATGCTCGATCAGATAGCCGACGGCGCCTTGGCGGACTGGTTCTCACGCTTGTCGCAGAATAAGACTGCCACCGTTTACGAGCGCCTGCGGGAAAGCGTCGAGGGCCAGCTCGGGCCGGTGGTCGACTGGCTCGAACGTTGGAACGACAGCCTACCGCCTTTTGACGCCGCGCCCCCCGACTTTGAGGGTATGCGCATGGCATTGGCTCAGAACGTGGGCAGGCCGTTGGCCGAGGCGTTGCTAGCTCAGGCCTCCAAGTTGTTCCAAGAGATGTGGGACGAAATGGCGGACATCACGAGCCTGATGAACGCTGCCGTCGCCCGGATCGATCGATGGGCAAAGGACTTGATGGAGCAGTTACAGGACGCGGCATCGGTAGAGCGTTTGCGAGACGCGTTGCTCGACGGGGCAAAGGGAGTGGTCTATGAGCTTGGCAGGGCGGCCGAGGAGGTGAAAGATTCCCTAGCAGATGAGCTTGCCATGCTGTCGTTCGGTGATCTTCAAGGTTCCATGGACGCCTTGAACGATTTCCAAACAAAGACCAACGACGCGCTGGAAGAGATAAAAAACCAACTGTCGGGTACCTTGGGTGACCTAGAACGAGCGGTCCGCGAACAAGCGGCAATTGCGGAAAACTATGCCCAGGCAGGCGGGCGACAGCTGGAAGATTGGGCCCGGACGTCACTCGGTCCCACGGTCGAAATCGCAAAGCAAAATCTAGGCGCCGGCCTCGAGACCCTTCGAATGCTAGCCGAGGGGCCGGTCACAGATGCACTGGAGTCGAGCCGCGAATTGGCCGGTTATTATTACAACCAGGCGGAGCAGGCCCTGAGCCTCACACGCTCAAGTGCATACTTCAACCACCTTGGGCAGGACATGCTTAACTCGCTGAGTGCGAGCATGCCGTTTGATCAGATCCGGGATCGCCTCTTGCCAAAGCTAGATGGTTTAGCGTTTCGCGACCTGTTTCCCGACTTTTGCGGGATCAAGCTCACCTATTTCCTGCCTGACCTAGACGTTCCGTTAGACGGATCTCACGAGTACGAGTGGATAAAGCTGCAGCATGGTTTCGACAAGGACAGGCTGCGCGCCTGGGCGAAGGTCGCAATCAACAAACAGTTTGATGAGCCCGCGACGTTGTTCGACCTGGGCCCGGTCAAGTTGAGGTTGATCGATCCGCACTTCATCGCTGACAGCGACGTCAGCGTGGCGCAGGACGGGACACGTTGGCAGCGTACCGCTGCAGCACTAAACGCTGATTTCGAGCTGTCGTTGAACGACAAGCCCATGGTCACATTGCGCGAGGCCAGCCTCAACTTCGACGAGCGGGGCGAACTCAAGTTCGACTTCGACAGCGAGAAACTGGAGTTGTCACCGGAACTCCAGTTCGTTACCGATGCACTTAAGGCCCTGATGCCTCAGGTGGAGGGGGCGACCATAACGCCGATGCTGCCCTCCGGCATCAGCGCCGCCTTGAGTTTGCCTCTCCCCGACATTGGCACCGGTGCTTTCACATTGACCGGCGTCACGCTCAATACACACCTGGATCTGCTCATCAGCGACGGATTCGAGATCAGCACCGGTCTTTGGCTGAGCAAGCCCGACCGACCTTTCGCTCTGGCGGTGTTGTTCCTTGGCGGGGGAGGCTGGTTTGGCATCGACGCTACGTATAAGCCGCCGTCTCACTTTGTCACGCGAGTGTCGGTGGGCGTGTCGGCCGGCGCCTTTGTCGCCCTTAATTTCGGGTTTGCCCAAGGGAGCGCGGGCATTCTCTTCACGAGCGGGGTCGATTTCTACCGCGATTGGCAAAGCGGCGTTGGAAGCACCGCCATTTCGGTCGGCATCCTCATCTGGGGCGAGTTTTCTGTGATGGGTATCGCCTCGGCGTCGATTCGCCTGGTGCTGCGCATCACATACACCGACAACGGCGGCATGGTGGGCACGGGAACGTTCAGCGTGAGCATCCGTATTTGCTGGTGCTACACGCTGCGTGTCTCGCGTACGGCGCAGAAGGTCTTCTCGGGCGCAAGCAACAGCAACGGCTCTGGCGCTCGAGTGAACGCCAGTCGCCCTAAGATCACGACATTGTCCGAAGGGTTGCCGACGGCATTTTCGGACGCCACGGCGGCGCGCAATGGAACAGCGGAGTTGGCGGATCCACCGGACTACGGCTCGCGGCCTCCCACCGATGTGGCTGCCGCCGTGAAGGACTTCTTTGACACCCTGGCCGTTTACAGGAGCGAACCGTGACTTCTCTCAGCTTGGGCTTGACGCTATCACTTGTCGGTCCCCGACAGGATCTTCTGGACAATCCAACCTGGCCGATGGCGCTGCGTATTGCCATCGGAATGACTGCCGAGCCAGATTCGCCGCAGGCGGGCGCAGACTTGATCCTGCCCACGTTGCCTTGGATGGTTTGGAGCGATGCGCTCCCGGAGGTCGTCATTGTCGACCAGAACGGCATCGAAATAACGCGGTGCACCCCGATAGCCCCGCTGCCAGACAACGTGCCATTTATAGAGTCCCTTCGAGCCACTGTGCTCGCTCGTGGTGAACGTCTGGCACAGGATGGCCGCCTGACATTTACCTACGATGGAACGTCTCAGGAACTCCAAGACGCAGACGAAATGGTCCCCATCTCATGGCCAGGCCTGATGAATACCTTGAACACCCTTGCCCAACCCACCCCGTCGACCCTAAAGAGCACTTGGTTCTTCAACGTTGATAGGGATCGACTGGCGTCTTTGGATGCCGACGGGAACTGGCAGCTAAATCCCGGCATGGCAATCTCTGCCTCCCCGGTGAGCGTGCTAGGGTCTAACTACACCGGTACCCAGGCCGGAGTTGATCCCACGGTGCATGTCCATTCATACAGCACCGCGGATGTCCGGGCGTACTGCCAATTACTGGTACTGGAGGGCGCGTTGGCCCACGGTCTAGACGAACTGGACAACTACTGGCTGAGCATCCGCGACAGTCGCGACGACTCGTTGCTGGATTTGGCCACGCGCGTCGAAACGGCATTGGGGCCCGGCGCGATGCTGAGCGCTCTCAGCATCGAAGAATGGACGAATGCCTGTGAATCCAGCGGCGTGGCCCTACCTCCCCGCCCCGCGACCGTCGTCGAGACGAAGGCGGCTCTGGAGCGGTGGAAAGAAGGGGTCGACACTGTAAGTAAGTGGGTTGCAGACAAGCGTCGGAGCATCATTCGCGACGCGCTGCTCAGCAAGGACGACACCGTGCAGGCCATTCGCCAAGGCTATCTCGAACAGGCCTCCAGCACCTTGGGCAGTCTGATGGACATTTCGCAGAAGGGCATTCACACGGAAATCCGTAGCGAAGCAAAACCGCGCCTGCTGATCCTGCTGCGTGATCGACTCCTGCCCGCGTTCACTCCACGCGATCCCGGTCCGTGCCGACCGGACGAGGGCATCGAGTTGATCGTGGGCGACGAGCTCATGCGATTGCGGCACGAGGACCAGCAGTTGGCCCCGGCAGTGGACGACGTTGCAGCAATCCAGTTTTTCGGGCGCCGCAGTTCAGAGGTTGCGGCGCTCGATGTCCCGGATGACACGTCGACTGCCGGTTGGCACGCATTGAGTGGAGGGCGATACGCAATAACGACCGTCGACGGGGGAAGCACCTTGATTACCTCGTCTGATCGGGTGCTCGGCGTGACAGCGGGCTACGTCGATCAAGTGCTGTGCCGGGAACTGACGTACAGCGGCGCCAACCTCGTGTGTCATAACCCAATGGAGCGCGTGCATCGCGAAAATCTGAGGGAGGCTGACGGTGACGAGGTCGGCATGATGCTCGCGCAGTTGAAAAGGCTCGCCAGCCCGACTTGGGCGCTGCGGGCGTTGCCGCTGCGATACGGAGACCACTACGAGTTCGCGGCGAGCGTGATCGACCGGGCCGGAGGCCAAGCGACCGAGCTGTGCTTGGCCGATCAACCTTGGGCGTTCGACCCTACCAGCATCTCCCGTCTCTCACCGCCACAGCGGGATCGTGTGCGCTTCCTGCGTCGGGTAGCCGTCGGGCATTGCAACATCCTACCGCCCATAGACGGTTGGCCGCAAACGCCCGACGAGGTATGGCTACGCTGCCTGGAAGAGGCACCCCCTCCCGCCGAGAATGTCGCGCGGCCCACCTCGGTTTTGCTTGTGCCGTCTGACCGCAAAGTGTTCCGCGAAAAAAAAATTGTCGACAACGCCGCCGGATGGCCGTCCTCGGTAACCTTCCGCGTGGAGGCGCCACGCGTGGACGAACACACGCTGCTGCGCTGGAGCATACCGCCAACGACCCTGGCGCCGGTGGCGCAAAAAGCCGCAGTGGACGCACTGAAGGAGGCATTGACCTCGATATACCAAACCCGTGATTTCTTGCTCGCCGACGGGGGCAGTGCCGAATCTGGCGGACTTCCGTGCGACCCAGCGGTGACGGCGCTGGGTATACGGTACCGCTTCGACAGCCAAGCTGAAACGAAGTACATCAACCTCGCTCAGGTGGCCAGCATCACGTTGGCCTGTGGCGATGCCGACCAATTCGAGGCCGACGCGCGCACGCACAAGCTTCGTTTTCTCATTGCGCCCGGCAGCCATGTGAGGCTCGGCTTCGTCCCATTGATCGCGCCAGATGATTTCGAACGCATGGACGAGGAGGCATTGAGCAGGCTTCTCGAACGCGAGCCTTGGCTCGCGGGTGACGGAACACCGTACCGGGCCTTCGCTGAGAGTGTCGTATTTGCAGAAAGCGCTAGCGGTGAACTTCCGGACTTGCATGCAGACAATCTGCTGCTCACGGCGGACGGAGCGGGAAATGTCGAACTCCGGTACGAGTTCTCGCGCCTAGAGGCCAAGGAGCAGCGTCGTCTGCAACATGTCCATCAGATGAGAATCTCCTGTGAGCGCTGGGTTTGGCGTAACTTGCCAGTGCCTGCAAGAGCCACTTTTGATGGAAATACGTCGCCTGCCGAGTGGCGTCGGCGGCTAGCTAGCGGCCCGCCACCGGAAATCATGGATTCGGCGCACCGGGATGCGCCCGATTCTGAGCTCGTCAGCTACTTTGACGAACTGGTCGGGCTTGACCAAGGTTTTGTGCGACGCGAAGAGGTCATCTTGAGGTTTCCACGGGACTACAGCGACAAAATTGCCCTTTACGTCGATCGGCGCGACGGCATCACGGCCGCCGACTACCTTCGATACCATCTGGTCCTGCGTTCGCGCTATCGAGGCGTTTTGCAGCGAAAGGATGGAGATGCCATGGACCGCGCCGAATAGCAGTGCCGTTCCGCGGCAATCCTTTGCGGATCAAACCGCCCAAACTGCTGGCCGTATTGCCGCTAATTCGCGCGATGAACGCCAGTCCGCGCACGGCCGATAAAGGCGCCGGCTCTGCGTTCCTGGTCGTTCTCGATGAACCATGGTTCAGAGAGTACGGAATAGGTGAGCGATTGCGAGCGCGAGTGGCGCATGTGAAGACAGAGATAGGGGATAATTCCGAACCTACAGAGTTACGCTACGGTCCGCTGCCGGACCACAACGTACTACCGCTCAAAAGCGCGGAACTCGACCGGCTACTGGCCGATGATCTCGACTGTTTCGGACCGTTCGGCTTTTCCCTGGACCGGGGTAGTAGCCAGGCGATGGCGAATGCAACAGGATTCGTAGTCTACCCCCCAGCCGGGACACCACCACATTACAACCTTTTTGTGGAGTTCAGCCGGCTGCTCGATATTCCGTCCGGAGCGCTGCTGCGCGACAGCACCATCGCGCCGCTTAGTAGCGCGGTTAGCGATGCCTTGCCCCTCTACACTTTACCTGACAGCGATGAGCTGAACCCACGGAGCGATTCACTTAAGATCGTTAGACTCGGGCAAGGAACATTCTCATTCGACGCTGCGGAAGTGGCCAGCGCGCCGTTTATTGGCGCGACCGGTGACGTCCTTCTACAGTACCGGTATCTCCTGATCGTCGGCAGGTTTGTGCGCGATGGTGGCCGGGCCGTGACCGTATTCCTGCCGGAGGACGGGCTGTGGATGAACGCCGGGGATCTTCGGCTGTTGGGAGGCGCCGATCGGGACATCAGTTGCTGCAACGCCGGCGTAATCGCTGAGGTGCTCCTGAATGGCAGGCCCGGTAAGAATGAGCCCCTGGGCGATGCCAGCGATTTGCGCGAGTTTTTCCTAATGATGTTTGGCGCCACCAACAAGGATGCGCCCGGTATGATCCGGAGGTTCTCGCAAGTGTTTGATATTGCGTTTCGGTGATGACCGCTGCCTTCGAGGCATGAGGATCGAGCCGGATGAGAAGGGTAGGCGCTTGCTGCATCGCGCCAGAGCTCAACGCAGATACTTGCGCACCCAGTCTGTACTACCTCGAAAGCATGCATTATGACCACACCTGGGGCGGTTGAGAGGGTGGATCGATTTCGAGCAGTCGGCGGTGCCGTTGTGGACGCTGGTAAAATGGTTTTCGGAGCTAACGGGCATAAACGCTTTTTACATTCGCCACGCGCATTCGTGTTCCGCCAGAAAACGGCTCTCAAGCCTACTTGCTTTGGGCTGCTAGTTCGTCACGTATTGGATCATTGCTTCGAAAATTATAATGACCGAAACGTCCGGGGCTTTCTAGTTTTGCTTATAATGGCTTTTTGCCTCGAGCCGAGCATTATGACCCCTACTACAGTTGCCGAAGTCGAACGCAGCATCGGAAGACCGCTTACCAAATATGAAGCGTTCTTAGTTGAGCTAGCCCCAGCAGGTGCCGATGCAGCAGATATTGCATTTTCGTTGCTGGAGCGTGCTTACTCGCTTTTGTTGGAAGACATTCTCGGTCGACCCTTGTCTCCTGCCGAAAAGGCCTTTGCGAAGGCCGCTTTTTTGGATGGGGTGCCTTTGATGGACGCTGTGAAATTGATTCAGAACCGTACGGTCGCTCCCCCCAAGCAGTCCCCAAAGCCAGTGCAGGATACGAAACCGACAAGATGGGGTAATCCTTCCGCCCAAGGCGATTCCTAATTTTCTACCGGGCCCTGCGACCACGCGGGGCCAACTTAATTAGGATTATTAAGGCGTGAAAACCGGCAACATTCCCCTACGTCCCCCAAGAGCTACTAGCATAACTGGAAAGTAATTCCCCAACGTCCTGTCAGTAGACCCTCGCATCACCATTAACGATGTGAATACGCTACCTGAATTGAGAGATGTAGACGGCGATCTGTGGCATTCATAGCTACAGCGCGACCCACTGTGCGGTAGCAGTTGGCTGATCTCACACGTTACTGCGTCAGCAAGCGTTGGGATTAGGCAAGCACGGCCGATGGTTTATTATAATTTCACGGCCCAATGTCGAGTCCTCTAGGAATGTTACCCAAGAAAAACTCATCGTTTTCATTTCGATTACTGGTCCCCACGCTAACGCTGGAGACGCCAGACTTATAAGATCGTGAGCTTAATCCGCGCCCTGACAGGGGTTGTGATTGCGATTGCGGAACAAGCGGGGTGTCTGGTGTGAGCGGAACATTTTTTGGGTTGGAGTTCCTCAACTCTTTTTTCAGACTATAGCGGCGGGGAGCAGAAGGCATACCTACCCACTTCAACGCGCTTGGCTCATTTGGATAGCGACCGTAAAAACTAGTCGCAGCTCCCGCCCAAGCCTTAGCCGCGCCCAGTGCCTCCACTTGCTTGAAGAGCTTTTTCTCCAAGGGCGAAGCCCCGTCTCGTAATAAGGCCGCGGCTTCTTCGAGTAAAGAAACCCCTTCGGCGAAAATAGGCCAGCCTCGATTTAGGCTGTCAACCAACATACTCCGAGCACGCTGTTCAGAATTTTGGCTCTCAAAGCCATCCCTTAAATGACGTACGCAGAAAATGATCGCCGGATCGGCAATCCATGTGAACGAGTTTGCCAAGTTATCAAACCAACGCTCCGGAATATTGTACCAACGATTAACCCGTAGCAGATAATAAGCGGCGGCTACTGCCGCGACGGGGTCTTCATACTTCTCAGTGAACAGGTGCGTCGCACGCCGCTGGAATTCGGCCATTGCTCCGGCAGCCTGCACAGAATCACGTGCTAAAAATTCCAGGAGGCTCTCGGCCTCCTCGCGAAACCCGGTGACAACGACCTTTAAAAGGTCGGCGTGCAGGTCCTTTGAGGCACTGGGGGTGATCAAGACCCTTGCAGGTCCACCAGACGGAATAGCCACAAATCGCCAGATAATTTGAGATCCGCCAATTTGCAGCAACCAAGCGGACGCATCGAGCCGCAGGTCGAACTGCCAGGCAGCGCCGCTACGGTACGTTTCCTCCGGCTTCAAGCGCTCTTGCTGCCAGATTCCGTTAGCAAATCGCCACAGGCGAAGCCAGACACGATCAAACTTACCTAGATCAAGACTCAGGTCGTTTTCCGACCTTGTTAAAGGTGTGCGAGCGTTCAGTTTGGGAATGGCCCAACCGGTGCGCTCATCGGAGACGGGGCCCTCATCAAAAAAGCTGACTTCAACAGCCTGATCGTCTTGGCCCACGTCAAAGGAGGCACGCTGGATCTCGGCCCGACCCGAAGGCCAAGTCAAGCGAATGAAGACCTGCGTTGAATCTGCCGGTATCTGTAAATCAGCGGCAATCGAGTTACTGGCCACGCCTTCGGCCAGGACAGTTCCTTCCGAGTCCAACGCTCGCACTGGAAAGGCAGGACCCGAAGTGTTGAGCTGTTTAGAGCTGTTAGTGTTCGCGCGATAGTTCAGATTCACTCGGATACGTTTCATGGCTGTGACCGCATAGTGAGCGTATAAAACGGGGGAATGAGCTCTTCCTCCTGGTGATGCACATGAGGCAATCCACCTGCTGGGTCAAGTGCTCCTACCTCGTAAAACCCCCTTGGCAGATCGATTCGGAATGCTTGGTTCAAGCAGCTTTGAGAATAACGCCCGCCTAATACTGACTGAAGGTACAGATCGTACATAGCGCGTCGCTGCACTGGATCCAAATCTAAAACCACCTTGACGAGAGGAGGGCGCGACAGGGTCAAAATGGGGACTGGCTCGCCGCGAATTTGCTGTTCGCTCACCTGCTTTTGGTTTGGTTTACCTTGCGTATATTCGTGTTCAACATTGAGGATATTCCTTACCGCCGCAGCCAACGTTTCGCCCGTAACATTCCAAGTTTGGGTACCTGGTGCCTTGATTCCGCAATATCCCGAAAGCGCGCATACCAGTGCAGAAGTAAATCTCGATACTTCACCGCCCAGCGGGGCGTAAGCCAGTTCGCCTTCTCCTGTCGCATAAATAGCTGTCAGCGAACTACTAATCAGTCGCTTGGACAGATCTGGTGCCCAGAGGGGGGAGGGGTTAGCGGCGAGAGTCATGGCCACATCCCGCGATATTTCGCGACATGCATCGATGAAGAAGTACATGCCTCCTTGAACCTCGCGTTCTGCAGCCCTCATCGTGTTGGAAATATCAAAGGCGTTCGCCCAAGGTTGAGCAGGACTCGCTCCAAAGTCATCGGCTAGCAAATAATGATCAGAGACCATGATGCCGTGACCGCAAAAATAGAACACACCAATATTGCCCGGGTGGGTACGCATCCGGGCTAACCAGTTTTCGAAAGCCAGCTGGATATTGTTACGGGTTGCGCTCTCGACATCGCATTGTCCGTCCGGCGTTTGTGCAACGAAGGGTTCGTCTGCGGAAACGAGTACTTCCACGCTAGCGAGAGGGGCCTGGTTATTCACCAACCCAGGTGATGCCGGCGGGTCAGGATGGAGTTCAGGTGCGAAACACCAGTCCAGCAGATGTCTTAAGGATACAGGTGGGGACTTCAGCTGTTTCAGACCCAGAGGTTTATTCGCCAGCGCACCAGGATCTCCCCCAAGAAGATGTGGATAGCGGCCGACCGCAATGGCTAAAACATGGGTGCCTGGAGTGACGGCCGCGGGGTCCACCTGGTAGATCAAGGTCATGCTTGCGATAACCGGGCGGCTAGGCGTCGATAGAAGCTGGGCCGCAGGAAGTAACCTCCGTGGGCACCGGTTGAGCTATAACCCGTATCATAGAAAAAATCCGTTACATCGCTGATAACAGGCTCAAGTCGATAACTCAAAATATCATTGGTATCAAAGACATTGAGCCATCTCTTGACGCTAGCGGGCCGGCTGACTTTTCCAGTTGGTGGATTGGGCGGTACATCGGGACTGCTGTTTACATACAACTTCATCTCTTCGAAAAGCCCAACCTGGGACCCGACTGTGATCAAGCAGTCAACCTGAATGTCGGGTGCGAAATAGGTGAGAATGTCGTACATGATTTCGCCGCCAAAACTGTGGGCGATGACTATGAGCTTGTCGTCTTTATCGATACGTTTTTGATCAGCATCTCGCAACGCCTGCAGCACGGTGGCGACGATTGGGCCTGGAGCTTCCTTGGTGCCCCGTCGCGACAAATAGACGAAGGCATCACCAGCGAAGCGGGTAACCGTTGCATTGAGTTTCTTGCGCAGAAGTTTGCCGGCGACAGCGGTGACTTGATCGGCGGTCGCGCCTTTTAACCGTGAAAGACCTTCTTTGAGAGATTCGAGTATGCCACCGCCACCGAAACTCTCTTCACTGCTTGCATCGGCCTCGTAATTCAACTGATCCAGGAAATTGTCGTTGGTGGCAGTAGAAAGCCAGCTCGGGTGAGGGTGTTTTTCCGCGTAACTCGCACTTATTTGGTAAGCGCGCGAAAGATCTCGAGCTTCTCCTTCCGATTTTGCGCCTGCTATAGCAGAGGCGAACAGTAAATCTACAGTGGCCGGAAAATCCTTATGAGCTTCGGCGACAATGTCTCCGGAAATTGGGGATTCCGCGACCAGACCAGCGACTCGACCAAATGCCTCACCGTCGGCATCAGCACCAAATGCTTCAAACTTGTCGTCCGGGTTGGGTAACACGGCCATGTTCCAGGCGAATTGAACCCCGTGCTGCCCCCAGTAGGGGCTAAGGATACTGAGGCTATCTCGGTCGACGCCTAAGGCCGGCGCGACCACTTCACGGATGAATCCATTCCGGCCCACCTCGCTCTCATGGTAGGCCTCACCGTCGCGGTTGTTGACGCCATGTATGAACACTAAAGGCATATCGGCAATGCTCCTTGAATAGTTGTCCGAATGAGTTATCTAAGTCCTTCTAGCCCAAGCCGAATCGCACCAAGGCTTTGAATTGAAGGGAGGAGGCAAATCGGGAAGCGGGCAGTACGTAGCTAATAGCCAGCGTAGCCTGATCTTTAGAGGGCGCCAGCAAGAACGCGAGAGAAAATGCAGCGCTCCTCTCACCGATAACACGTCATATTCGAAGCACGTTCACTGACATTGTGTTCATGAGCTTCGCTTCTCATGAATACGGTCAGCGTCTGTAATTAACCGGAGGTCGGTAACTTATTGATAGTTAATGCTTTCCGGTTAATTACAGATCAAGGTGGACTTCATGCTCCATGACTTAGACATCGCCGTAATTCAATGTTGGCATCGTTCCCCTTGTACTCTGTGGTCTATCAGTTCCCAATACAGTGCGGCACAGCGCTCCTTGTCGCTTTTATTGAAGATGACTCAGATGTATTTGTATCACCGATAAGTTTGCCTAAGCTTTCTCGGCAAATGCTAAACATATGGCGACGTTGTTCAGAAAACTATGAACAGACCTTCACCGCACAAGCCATATACCGCTCGCCCCTTCAAAGGGGCCGATGTACAAACGAAGTTCAATCCAATTCATTCATAGATTGCCGACGTAAGATTGGCTCCATGCCACGATATGACGATGGGAGCGCTTGAGCACAATAGACAAACCACTTTAATAACCGTGTTCGCAGCTAACGCTTCGATGAAAACTTTACACAGATAGTGGTTGATCCAGGCGTTTTGCGTGATCTCTTGAAAGTCGTGTGATGGAAGATGGTTCTGTTGTCGGAGCTGGTTCGAGTAGCGAGAGTGGTGCGGATAGCTGGTGCGGGAACGTTAACACTTTAGCCGCTAATGATCCGGTACTCTCTTGAAGATAGCTTCATCGCAGCAGATGGCAACGACCTATTAAGGAGACTGCTGAGGAGCTGAAGGCATTTACATTAACTTCGTACGGCTATATCTCTGAGCGCTCTTACTGTACTTTAGCAACTGAGAGTTTGGTTCGATTGGTTTATCTTGTTTCACCACCACATCAAAAATCGATCTAATCAGCCGGGATCTTTCATGGTCTTCAGCTATCTCTAGATATCTGCAACTACTAGGCAGCAATTTCGCTTTATTTGATCGCGAACTAATTGCAACGCTAGTCGTGGTGGGAGAATCCAAATTTCTAACAATGGACTTAGATACTCTGACGGCATATCAAGAATCGCGTCTAAAAATTTATCCGAACCAGCCTTCAATATCATATTTGAAGGTTGGTTTGATATTTCAATGCTAAAATATAAGTCTTGTACGCTTGAGAAATAGGGAGACGTTTTAAATAATGGGTTGTAGCTGATCGGATTCTGCATCCACCTTTTCATATCCTTTACGTTTTCTGATATTTGTAGTTTGAGCAAAGTAAACGAGGAGGATGAAGGTTTTTGATTTAGCAAAATATACCCGATTATTTGGTTGTCTACGGCTGCATAGGTCATGCATAGCCTAGAGCACGAAACGCCGTAAATGTCAGTGACCACTAAGCCGAGATCGATATAAAAAAAATCAACTTTCCTATATAAATCATGCATTTTTAAAGCCTTTCAAAAACTCCAAATATTTTTGGCTGGAAAACACGTCGCACAATCTTTCAAGGCGACGTAGTATTGCAGGAGACTCATAGGGAAGAAAAACATTGCTAAACCTGCCTATAGCATGGGCCGAGCACGAATAGATTGCGCTGTGTTCGTTTGATATTGATTCATACACACGAGCCTCTAACTGTGAAAATGCGCCAATGACATAGCCTGTTAATATCAATGCACACATGCGTTCAAAAGACGAAGCGGTAAATGCCCCTATGAGCATTAGCGCCCGCGCGCCTGAATATCGTAGCGCTCCCCGCTGTGGAGTGGGCTTCGAATACAGAAAGCAGGCAAGCCCCCTATATTCTCCTGCACTCAAGAATAACTCCATGACAAAGCGGTAAGCGGTTGTCATTTGCAGCGCGCTACTATTTTGTGAGTTTTCCAAATGACAAATATGCCGCTGTATTTTCAGGGCAAGAAATACGAGCGTTTTAAAACTTAGTTTGTCAAGGCTACACTTGTTAGTTGAAATTAGCCTGCCAGGAAATGCCATTATGCTGTAACGCTGATTATATGGCAATGGTCTTAATAGAGTCTGGTGTACAGGGCAGATAGGGTGCGCAACATATCTCCAGCGTTTTAAGAATACATAGCAGCGCTTTTTCTTTAAAGAGTCCATTAGGCAGAGTGTACAAGCATTTTGCCAACCTGAATAAGGGATTACCCATGTAGATTTAGGACGGAAAAAATTGAGTAATATTTGCGGATCGATCCTAAGCGAGTCACCAACCGTGGTTGATGCTAGTATTTCCGGAGAAAAATCATGATCAAGGATTGGAAAAAAATCCATACAGGAGGAAAACATTGTATTTATTTTTGCGGCTGAAAAGCAGCGTGGCGATAATTTAAGCTCACATCTCACTATCCAGGATGTAAAAGACTCATCATCGACTGGGTTTAAAAGCGAATGAAATTGCATTTTGTCTGACCTTGGTTTTTAGGGGTAAATGCTCTGTTAAGTCTGTGTTCGCATTTGAGGGCAGTAATTCTGCCACAGCGTATTCCCGAACCAAATTTAATAAATTTCCGGTGTTTCCATTGCAATGTTTATAAAGCTGGGTTGTAGAGATGCTCAAATTTACCATGATCTTAAATTTGGTCTGAAGAATCTCTTGAAGATCGCTAATATATAATGAGAATTTACAGTCATTATCCCACTCGTCTATCTGATGGATTGTAACTGACCCCTCATTCGCAAATCTTGTAGCGTACGTGGAATCATGAGTTGATATGATTACATTCACGCAAGCGGAATGACGGGCAACACCAAGCCAAGCTTGAATTGCTTGTTGCTTGTCCGTCGGTTTATCAAGGCCCTCTGAGAAATCTTCACAAATAATACAATCAATTGCCGCGCGCTCAATTAAATCAATCACTACGCGGGGTATATCAGTCGTTTTTACCTTAAGATCAGATTCATCGAAATAAAGACCATAATACTGCAATAAAAGCTTCCATGGATTGAACTCTTCATTGAGTGGGGAAGAGCGCAGCACAACTATATTATTAAATTTATGCCGCAAGCGTTTGTGGCACATTTGAATTGCAGTTGAACCCCCGGAGCCAGTCTTGCCTAAAATAATCTGCAGTGAGCCTGCTTTGTTTGTGCTCCAAAGAGTTGACACGATAGTGTTGACGGCGCTTATTACTTGGGGGGTTAATACCTTAAACTTATTATGAATTCGTTTGATTTTGGAGTCGAGGTTATGTTGGATCATTTGGTTGTTGTCGCTTGACGTGCCGAATTAAAGACACTCCGTATTTTGCTGCTAAAAAAGGCGCATTAGTGATAAGTTCTTTTGTGATCTTTTCTATGCCAGACGAAACAGCTTCCGCGGCGCATACTTGAATAATTTTTACCACGTTATCCATCACACCATTCGCTTGCTTTAATATGGCGGTTGCTAATTCTTTACTGTGCAAGTGCGATGGTTGTTTTAAGGGTAATGTGCGCTCATAAGCTGCAATAAATCCCCTAAAGTCTTCGTTCATCTTCCATTTCTCCAAAGGCCACTGCAAATACCGGCGTTCCAATTGCGGGTCTAGGCGAAGTGCCTCGCTTGCCTTATCTACACCAAAGGCGAAAACAGAAAGATTGTACTGATCACCGGACAGATTTTTAAGTAGTGAGAGGTTGATTTTTTGTTGCATTGTCGATAGGGTTACGGCGTCGTGGATCTCGTCAATGACAATACCTTTGATATTGTTTCGTTCTACAGTACGTGCAAATTCTCTTGACGCATTGTATCCGCTAAATTTTCTTGTTACCTCCATACTAAATGCTTCGAGCAACAGTTCTCTGAAGTTGTAATTGTTTGGGTTCTGCCTAAAACTCATAAACACCAGTTTATGTTCTTCATTCTTATTAATTTCTTTAATTTTATTGATGATGCTTGTTTTTCCGTAACCGCCGCTGCCCCAAACCAACATACAGGGTGCCTGAACCTTGTTTTCAGTACGTAACATGTAGTGCATTGCGCTCAAGATCGCATGGGAGTTAGGATACTCGATAAATACATCTTGCAGACAAATCATAAGTCGCTCCTCCGTAGGGAGGTTCAATAAATATTGCCTTGATTGACGCACATGGCTTACATCGATAGGGGTATCAGTCATTTTGGTCAAATAGTCTAGGGGTTAATGAGAAGTTGACTTCAGTTTCGTCAACGGCGAATTCGTTGGTGGGCATCGTATATGCATCCAAGATAGATTTAGGGATGCCATTTTTATTCTGCTCTGAGTGATGGGCGATTGCTTCCGAATGTATATTTGTTATTTTGGCGTTACGAGTGCTCCGCTGGCTATTTTTGACCAGTGCGTTGTTGGAGCGCATTTGCCTGAGTGCATCCTCGTCTGTGATTGTGCCTGGTGGTAGTTTTTTATTGTGCTGGCGGTCGCATCGGTACTCTTCGTAGCTGATATAGTCTTGCTCTGAGGAAACTTGTGGAACTCGAACGTATTCTCCATCAACGCTCACCCATACTATGGACATATCAAACGGGTCAAATTTTACGATGACTCTACCTCGTCCCTGTATGCGATTTAGCTGATTTGAGTAGTAGCGCCTTTTATTCAATGTTATACCGTTATTTCTCACGGGCTTTATTGTTTCTGGTAAAAAGTCCAAGTAAAGCGCTCGCGGATTTATCGCTACTTCAGGAAGTTTAATTTCGGTGCTATCGAACGCCTTCTCCCAAGCATCCTTAGGAGAGGTCCCCAACTCGGCATGGACTGTGCCGTGATATATAAGGACTTGCCCGGCAAACCAAGTACAAAACTCCTTGAAGGTTAGTGCAGATTGTTTTTCGCTATCGTAGTCACCACGCTGTTCAGTGTTTGAGAACGTGGTGCCAGGTAAGAAGTGAACAGCCGAAGTCATAAATGTGCCTATTAGACGCTCGATATGGCCTCCCATGTGCTTCTTACCTATCTTTCGCCACTCAGGGATTATTTTGTATTTACGCATTGCAGCTTCAACAATCGGAGAGCGAAACTCCGCAGCATTGTCCATCAATAAACGTTCGGGAAATCCAAAATACGGGTAGTGACATGACTCGCTGGCCAACTGAAAATAACCGGTATTCTTAGGAAGCATCGCCATGCCCATTGTCTGTTGCACCGATATAATTGAGGGCGCGAACATGGTTAAGTAATAACCCAATATGACACGCGTGTGTAAATCCATTATTACCGACAGCCAGGGCCTTCCAATTATTATTGTGCGGTCATGTTCGGCACGAAGGAGAAGGTCCACGCGCGTATGATCCATTTGAGCTACTTGTAAGGGATAATCGGTATGAGCAATACCGGGTCGAGGCTGGAAAATTTGATTTGAAGAATCAACACCGTGTTTTTTTCTAAAAGTGGTTTTTTCATCAAATCCCTCGATTATTTTTTTTACCGATGCCCTGCTAGGAGAAGTCAATCCTTGTGCAAAGCATTCGCTTTGTACATGTTTCCACACATTTGAATATGAGGCGGACCGGCCGTGATAGTGCTCGTTGTAGCAATCCGTAATGATGGATTTAATTTCATCAGTAACTCTCATGCTCCCTTTGTGAGGCCCAGGGCTGTTCTTTATTAATGTGACCGGGCCTAGATCGGGACTGTATTTTTTTTTCAAATCGTAAAACGCGGTTTTTTTTAAGCCAAGCATGTCGGCAGCTTGATTTGCAGATAACGAGCCGCTTAAATAAAGCTCAATAACGACTGATCGTTCGCCAGCCAGTATCATTTTTGAGGCGTTATGCTCGGTAAGAAAACCCTCTGTTTCTTTATGGTTTTCGAGGCTGTCACGAGATTGGGGAATAGGTTGGATATTTGCGACGTCGACAACTGATATGGTTCCGCAACCAAAGCCACTGACTGTGACGTCGCCTTTTTTTCCTATATCCCTAACGATCGACAACACTCCATTAGCCACCACGAGGTGGCCTCGTTTAATTGCGATCCTCAATATAAACTCCTAGAAGATATTAATATCAGCAGTATGGGTTTCGACGCATTTTCATACAGTACGTTGTCGCTAGCGTGTCTGCTGATACCGTTGCCGCCATTAAAATACTAGCGAAGGAATTCGGAAGCGGTCTAGGGGCGAAATATAAATATTTTTTTACCGTGAAACCCAGTAAACACGGGGTGAAATGGTGTTCAAATGTTTACGCATCGGCGACGAAAAAAAATCCTTGATTCAGTACCATTTTGTACGGAATTATATTTTTGAATATTCGATACGGTGGTAGGCGATGGGGCGTAAGAGAAAGACACTACTACAGGAGCTGAAAGCATCCGCTTTAGCTCACCTACTTGCGGTGCTTGCGGGTGTTAAGCCTAACGGGTATCAACTCGCGAGGTGGTATGAGAGGAGACTGGGATTGCCCCATGAGTCTGAATCTAATAGTACTTGGGGAAGGTTTCTTGAAGGTTTAATGCCCCAAAAAGCTAGGTTGGCGATATTGCTTGATTTGGAACCGTCGCTAATAAACTTATTGAATCATCCTTTGTGGAGTATCATGAAAGAACAATCTGAATTAGTAGACATTTTTTCTTTATTAAAAAATAGAATATATCCTACAAAATCTTATTACTTGTCTTCACTTGAAGATGATATTAGCATGATGTCAGCGCTGGATCGTATTGCGCTATTCGTTTTAATGATGTTGTCGGCTCAAGATCATAAATACATTGCCCCTACAGTGACTAATTGGTTAGCTGACGGCTACGCTCAGCTTAGCCTGGAGGCTGAATGGTTTTATTTGAGTAAGGCGTTGTCAAGCTTAATGCTAATAAGGTTTGAAAGCGTTCCTTGGTTTTCTTCCGCCAGGTTCATTTCATCCAACAATGAAACGAACCATAAATTTTGGAACGCTATTTTTGATGATTACAAGAAGAGCCAGAGGGATTTGAGCCCTGCCGCCTGGGCGGTATGGTGCAGTTCGGTATCTCGTTTAGATTGGTTAGAGAGAAAAACATATCTAGAATTTATAAGTGACTGTTCGCCTTGCGATTCCGATGAGAAAAAGACGGAACGAATAAAAATCTATAAGAAAGTGCGAAATCGTCGATACAAACTTATTCGGAGTGCGCACAGGCTCTCAATTGATTTATTGATGTATAGTTAAGGTTTGGCGGGCTTATTTAGTGACTCTATAAGCTGCTGCTGAAAAAATTGTAATGTGCTTAAAAGGTTTTGGTATTTTAGATTTTCTTCCTTTAGCTCGACAAATATCGTGGTGATTTCCTCTATCACCTGGGGGTTGGAAGTGACAGCGCGAAGCTTGTTAATGGTATCTAGCAAGCGAACGAAGTCATTGCTCCGACTCCACGAATCTGAGGGGTTTTTGAAACGAACGTCAGGAATATTGAGCCTGGTAGTCATTCGCGATTGCTCTGAAAAGCTGTCTGTATTTTTAGCTTTCAAAGCTCGCAGATGTTTTACTATAGTGGTTTTCGACCCGTGATTACCCAGCTCCGCACGGATAGCGTCCAAAGTTGGCTTGGCGCCATTCTCTTCTAGTCTGAATAACGCTTGTTCAACCATCTCTTCACTAATAATGGGTCGCATGATTTCATCCACCGCCAGTCCAGCGATTATCTTACCATAAGCGCACATGGATGTGAGCAACAGCGGGTCTATGTTGGGCCTATGCTATATTGAGTCGTAGTTACATCGGATAAATTATATGTCGCATCACATTAGTACCATACTATTGCGGTACAACGCTGCTCACGCTTTTACCCAGCTTAACGTTGCGTACTGCAATTTCCAGTAAAAGAATCAGTGGCCACACGACTGCCATCGTACGCTCTAGTGTACTGCCGGTATCTTCTGACCCACCATTTAGTACTTTAATGAAAGCATCTTCGATGTTCATCAGGCTTCTACCGTGCTTGGCCGATTTACTTGATAGCAAACTGGGACATACTGCTTAAAATTGGCAGATCGCCTTCATTCTTGACCAATAATGCAGGATGCTAGCAGGTAGATGCATACCCAGAGTTCGCTCCTTATGCTGGAAGCACGATGAGAACTATCAATCGCTCTGTTTATCGAGTTCGCTTGAAAACGTTGCTTCTTATTCCTATTGATGCTTCCGATCAAGACATTCACTCACTGATCGACGCTGGTTTCTCGAGAGAGACTGTCTGTATTCTTTTTGAGCGTGGCGTAATCAGCGCTATGGTGCGCGATCAAATTATTCCGTACAAGACGCTCAAGCGCAGGTTGGCGCATGGCAGCCGGCTCACAGCCCTCGAAAGTGATCGATTGTTTCGTGTTGTACGCGTCATTGCCATAGCCGAGGAACTGTTCGGCGACCAGCAGAAAGCAAAACGCTGGCTTTCCACTTCCAAATCTCGCTTTTCGGGCAAGAGTCCGTTCGCGATGTTTTGCACCTTACAAGGCTCTCAACTGGTTGAGGAAGTATTGTTCCAGGCAGCAGAAGGTTTCACATTTTGATCTGCGACACCGCGGTGCTTATTGGTAGCGCAAAAACAAATACGCGATCGGACTAGAGCGCCACGGCGCCCCTGAATGCGGTATCACAGGGGAGCACTTAAAGGCGTGCGTCGATGAGGCCGAAGCGTGTTTGTTTAGAGGAGAGAACGATGCAGTCACCCGCGCCGGCCGTCTTCAATCTCGCGCCGAATACGTTCTATCAGCGAATCGAAATCAGTTTCTGGGTCGAGGAGTAAGAAGCTCTCAACAAGGAGGGTGAGAGGATGCACGTTCATCCTTTGAGCAAGCTCAGACGCCTTCTCTAACGTGACATTCTTAAGCCCCCGTTCGAGCGTGCTGAGGTAGGTCCTGCTACTGATTATTCCGAAGTCTTCTTGTGTTAAACCGCGACGAAGTCGTGTGGTGCGTAATGCGATGGCAAATGCCTCTTTGAGTTCCATTGTGTTCGATCCACAAAAGGAACGATGAGGCCTTTTTGAGATCTATAGGGCTACAATCTATAGTGTTCATTTTCTTGGAGAGTCGTATGACCTCACTGCAAATTGGCTCCAGGCAGGTAGCTGCAACGAGCAATGCGGATAGCTCCTTAACCATGGTTTTGGTAGCTGTTGCTAATGTCATTCATCCGGAGCGAGGGGTCGAAATAGTCAAACGCCTGTCGGGTCAAAATCTGGTCGAGCTCTTTCTAGAACTGGATCATCCAGATTCTGAAAAAGGCGTCGTTGGTATCGTGCTAGCGGTTCCCCCGCTGCTAAATGGTTCACCCCAGTGGGTTGCGGAGACTGTGGTCGATTTCGCTCAAGTAAAACTTCGAACTTCCGACGATCCTTGCGAGGATACCTTTGTGTATCGCCTCGCCTCCAAGGACGTTTTCGGAGACAACGAGAAGGTAGATCCAGTGGACATCCTAGAGTGGCGTTCACTTTATGAAGTGTGTACACCTGATGGCCCGGAGGGTGCAGAGCTGCTTGCCCACCAGACTTGGCTGTCCGTTGTCATCTGCCGGTTGGTGAATGCTGTTAATACTCCAGAGGACCCAGGCGTTTTTGAGTAATCTACACCGTGGTCTTCTTGGCGCGTCCTGGCATTTGCTCCGTCCACAGTGCTGTGTTGGTCGTACCAAATATCTATACGGGTCCTAAAATGAAAGGAAAACGTAAGATCAAAAACGCCAAATGGCTTTTATTGATTCAATTTCAAGTCGAAGCCCGTCGTACATGCGCAAAGCGATCGAAAAAAGGCTCCAATAGATTCTTGGACTCTGTCTCGCCGTTTGTAATGGAAAGCGAACCTTGTGGAAGACTTGCCGGATGGGCATGCCGAACGGCACCTTAGGCAATTTAGGCAATTTAGGCAACCATTAATCATTAACACCGCTCCCAGGTCCCCGCGTCCCATGCTCAATTCGAACCTTGCAGATCTCCTCGCTCATACCGTAGATGCAGTGACGCATGCCGGTGAATTACTGGTTGCCGAATGGGAGAGGGTAGGAGGGCTGTGTGGTGAAGGCGACAAAACAGAAGTGGATATGGAAATCGAAGCTATTCTGCGCATCCGAAGGGTAGGCTGCGGGATCTTGCGTTAGGGGAAACAGTCCGCTGGCTGTACCCAGTAAAACGTTTGAGTCCTGTGGGCAGGCTTTTGCCACAGATCTGCTGTCCTCGCTTCCGCTACGGCAATGTTATTGGCAAGCCTTCCTGCTCAAGGATGATCGCGCTCAATTTCAATGCCAGATCTGACCAGCCTGCCCGGCCAGCGCTTCTAATCATCGAACGATGTTGTCCTGCGTTGGCCTCCGTACCTTTGTCAGTCCACTGCACGGCATCCATGCACCAGGGGTCGAGGCGTCGGTCGACACCGCCAGCAAAGTGGGCGATGCGCGCAGCAACTCGAAAGCCTCCTTCGTCATGGTCCCCCCAGTGAAGAATCCGGGTGCTCTCCGGTAGCGATACAAGAATGTTGCTATAGGCCTTGCCCCAACTTGGGGAGGGCATGCCGGCGGTGTAGACCACAAGTCCCTGTCGTGTCGGCGCAAGTGCTTTGGCTGCCTGATGAAAGGTGGTGAGGTTTTCGATGGTAAGCAGCCATTCGGGGGTACCGGAATAGCCGTCAATGACCGAGTTTGCCACGCCGATAAAAGGGCGCACTATTGGGCAGTCAACGCCATCGGACAATTTGAGGACGCCTGCGCCGGAAATCAGAAACGGTTGTGGGTCTTTGGTGAGGTCTATTGCGCCGAACACCTCACTCCAATGCCGAGCCGGCGAGTTCAGCGCCTCACCAGTCAGCACATCCAAGTGTTTGAGAAGGCCCTCGATGCGCTTTGAATTACGAAACAGATGAACGCTCAATTGACGAACGACTTGGTCATCAAGAGATGTCGCCATAGCATCCAACACGCGCAGTGCGTCGACAAAGTCATGAACAGATTCAGGGCCAAGCGAGCGTACCTGTTTGAGATTCGCCCAACGTCCCAAAAGTTCTTCAACCCGAATATTCGAGTGCCATGCTTTCAGCTGATCGCGTGCCTGCGCGACAGACGCGCCATTGGTTGATCGCCCTAGATGAGCTGCCAGCAAATCCACATCAACCAGTACGACCGCATCCAAAGGTCGATCGTCACCTCCTTGCCCCGACCATTCCAGCCTCACCGCCCCCGCTGCTGCTGCCTTGCGCATGCGGAGGTGCATAGCGTCTCTTGCTTCAAGATTTTGCTTCCAATAAGGCGACGTATGCGAAGCAAACGACTCCCGAATGATACGACTATTGCCACTGAGTCGTGCGCGTTCACCGCGTTCCAAAAGACGTGAGAGCGCATGTTCAGTGAGGTTCATTTTCAGCTTCCGTCATCCGGTCTATTTCCTGCTGCAGCAGATCGGGGTGCGCATAGAAGTTATCGCTGCGAAGCAGTTCACGCGTCTTGTCCAACACCACGTTTTTCTTGAGCTGAATCTTTTTGCTCCCATAGCGCGACATGTCGTAGTAGATGTTCAGGAACGACGAGAGTTTACCTTGATCAGTTTCTGGTCCTGCCATGATCAGTTGCAGGCCGAGCGCGTTGAGGTACTGAACTGCGGCGCGAATGTTCTGCGGGTCCATTTTGTCGAAGGCTTCATCTAGCAGCATGATGCCGCCACCGGATGTACTACCTTTTGATTTTCCGTATGCGGCAGCCAAGGCCGCTCCAAAAATCAGATAAAGCGGAGTGCGATGTTCACCACCTGACGCGGTACCAAAGCGCTTGCTCAGCATCCCCACCGAGACATTGTGCTGAAACACTTCAACGTCATAGCTGAAGAACCTACGGTGATCGTTCAGGGGGCTTGTCTAGTCCAGCAGGGTGGAACTGATGTCCCCATCTACAAGCGTTCGAAACGCTTCAGGTGTTTCGCCGGCGCCCCCGAACAGATCGTCCTCTGAACTGCCATGGGCACGGATGCGATTGAGAAAGTCGTACAGGCTACGGTGCTCGTCGATCACCTTGTACTGGAATTCGTAGCGTTCGTTGTTAGTGAATGGCGGTGCGGCCTTCAATACCGCGGTGAGGGTTTTGATCTGTTCCTCGAGCTGGTCGAAGCCTGAGAGCATCGCCTGCGCAACGTCGGTCCGGAAAACCTTCACAGCAGCTTCATACGCCTCTTTAGCCTTTTGCTCCTGCTCGACCAACTCGAGATCTTCCAGGCGTTGGCGTTCTTTGAAGATGAATTCAAATGCGCCGATCCAGTTTTCGTTGGTGATGTCGTGGTTCTGCAGGCTGTAAGTGGCGGCATATCCGGAAAACGACACCCATGCATCGCGATGCGCCCTGGCAGCCGCATCACCAGCCCGCCTTAAAGATTCGCCCAGGTCATCAAGTTTGTTCTGCCAATTCTCCCCATGCTTTACATCCAACTTGCTTCGCAGTCGCTCGACCTCATTCGCTCCATAGAAAATATTTTGTCGGGACTGACGTTCGGCCAATGACCTGTGCTCCAGCAATTCCTTGAGTGAGTGTATGCGGGTTCGCCTGTTACTTAGCTGCTCGGTCAACTTGGCGAGTTCAGCGGTCCACGCATTCACAGCGTTCTCAGCATTCACCTGACGGTTATCTGCGGCGGCCTTTTTCTCTGTCAAGGCAGCCAACGAATCGGTCAGGGAGCTCTCGAAAGCGGTTTGTTGAACCCTCGTCTGGTTGGTTGTTTTGGCGAGTTCGTTGAGCTGGTGTTCAATAACGTGTTGTAAGGTCGTCGCATCGGAAAAGTGGGAGATTTTTTTTCGGCAAGTGTCCAGTCGACTGACAGCCTCATTGGCCATTTGCAATTCCTCGGTTGTGCTTCGCACGTATTCCGCTGAGCGCTGACGCGCGGCATGAGCATCGTTTCGACCAATGCGTATCTGACGAATCCCTGGTAGCCGTCGGCGCTCGATGCCGCCGCCGGAACTGGCCATACCCTCTTTGGAAATCACTTTGTCGCCGACACGTAGTTGTTCATTGGTTTCTACCAATGCGGTCCGGCCGAGTTCACCCTGCAGGTACCGGACAGCCGAGACGGTTTCACCTTGAATAAGTTGTGCTGCATAGCGTTCGGAGCCGGATGCAGTCCACTGCCGCACTCGAGAGGGTAGGGCGAGTTTTACCCCATAAATGCCGCTCGCGGCATCACTGCGATAAACCTGTATCGCCGCCAGCTCCTTGTCGGCAGGCACCAACAGCGCTTCCACATGGCGCCCCAGCCATGACTCAATTGCCGGTTGCCACTCCGGATCGGAGATCGTAACAAGGTCGCACACAGGCGTGACATCGATGCCCGCGTTTTTCAGCACTCCAATCAGTCGGATGGTGTTGTCGTTGAGCTCGGCAAGCCCCTGATCAGCGCGTATAGAAGAGGTCAATGCGTCTTGGTGTCTGGCGATCGCTTGACGTTGTTCCTGCTCGGCTTTTGTCAGTTCATGATGGACCACGTCATGGACATCGCTCAGTGCTTTTAATGCTGTCTGAACCAAGATGACGGGAGGCGACTGACTCTGTTCTTGCATCTGCAAAAGCGTCGTCACCTGATGCCTGGCGTGCCCGAGTAATTCGGCATGCACTTCGCCTTGAAGTTGAGGTGCACAGGAGGCGAGCGCCGCGAGCATTGTGGCGAATTGCCGGTGAAGTTCCTGATGTTTTCCTTGTTGCGAGTCTTCCAGTTGCTTCAGGTTCTGGGCGAGCGCTAACTGATTTACATATTCGGGATTGCCATGCAGCTCCGCGATAGCCTGGTCACGCTCGGCCTTGGCATTAAGCAATTCGGTATCCGAGCGGCCCTTTTCCAGCGAGCCCAGTTCGATATTTTCGGCTATCTGTTCTATTTCCGCTTCCGCTGCATCTAGAACTGCTCCCTGCTGTTCGATCTCATAAGTGTGCTTGAGCACTATCAGGTTGGCTTCGGTAGTCCGCTCGTGTTTGACCGAGGCATATCTGTCGATCGCTTCGCTCGCATGTCTGATGCGTTCTTTGAGCGTGCTGATCAAGTCGCGCAGCTTGCGCACATCATCCAGCCGATCTCGGAAAATTTTGACATGGGAAGGCATCGGTTCGATCAAGTGTTGACGCAGGGTATCGCTCAGATCGTCTATTACCTCGCCGAGTTTCAGCGAGCGAGCAAATGCGGCACGAAGGGATCTTGAATTAGGTTTGTCCCCCGGTCCTGCAAGGTGGTCGATTAGCAGTTGACGAATAAATGCCTCTTTATCCCGTGTGATGACAGGAATGCCATGCCCCTCCAGCCGACAAAGGTCGGCTGCGACGTGTCGGAACTCTCGCCAAGGCATAACCGTTTCCCGCTGACCTTCGGTCTGCAGGTGGTGTTTGGGTGTTAATGCTACCCCCGGCAGGATGTAAAGGCCCTGCACTTCAGCATGAGTGTCTTCCACTCGGGCGCTGAGCGAGACGCCGGCAGTGAAAGGAATACCGGTTTCTGTATCCCTGAAGACCAGATCAATGTATGTATTTGCTGTGTGTCTGGCGTACTCGGCCATACCCGGGACTGACGCACCGAGGCAGTAGTCCCGCAAAGTCCGCGAGCGTTTTTTGCTTTCACCCGCGGCATTGAAATGCGTACGGTTGCTGTCCGCTGCCAGCATCACAACTTGTATGGCATCGAGAATCGCCGACTTGCCCGTTCCGTTGGGGCCGAGTAAAGCAGTGTTGAGGCCAATCTCTAGATCCTCACTGCCGTACAGGAAGAATTGGACCAGAACGATGTGCTCAAGCAGTTTCATCATCGGCATCCGCGTCAGAATCGTTGAATGCGTAGGCTGCAAGCTGGTGCAGAGCGGCCTCGCCCAAGATATCGGTAATTCCCGGGCGAATGACAATCTTGAATGGCTGAGCGTCACCCGAATCTTGCAGGCGCACCATCCCGTAGCGTTTTAACGCAACGACGAGTTCTTTGAGGTCTGCGCGGTCAGGTAGATCGCGACCGAGCCATTCCCTGTAGGCGCGTTCGAGTTCTTCTAGGGAGATGTAGGCTTCGCCTTCGGTGACTTCGGCAGTGTGCATCCGGTCATCGTAAAATCGGCGCAGAACCAACGCCATGCGGGTTTCGTTGAGCCGCATTTTCTCTGCGACGTGATGGTTTGGTATGGCCACCAGGTAAGAATGATGGGGATTGTGGATTAGAGTCATCCCAAGTCTAGACAGAACGTCCTTGAAGGCGGCGAGGTACTTCACGATCAAATGATACGAAAGTCGGCTTCCGTGATCTCCCGCGTAAATGGCCTGGGAGACCATGAGACGGTAGGCCGCTTTTTCAAAGTCCTCGGCCACGTAATTTTCTGTCGAATCTTCTGCCAATCGTTCCCAACTGACCATTAGGCACTCCTTGCGCGAATCACGAATTGTTGATGTTCCATGTATTCATTACGAGTGACAGCATCTGGCACATAACTTACGTGCATGCCTTGGACCATCTGCAGATGGGGATCGTCAGTTCGCTTATCGGCTGGGCAGCTATCGCGGGAAGCGATCAGGAGCAATTTCTGGTAGCAGCACAGGTCGAGGATTGACCCGATCTCCAGGTCATCCGAAAGGACGACAAGCTTGTTCCGCAGATGGCGAGCTACATAATGCGCAAGCTTGACTGGGGTGACAGTGCGATCGGCATTCATTTTTTGCCTGAGCGCTTCCATCGCAAGTTCCTGGATGGTCGGCTGCTCCTGTTCCACTAGGGTTGAGCGCTGTTCACGGGACGCAGCCCGAGGTTTCGCAAGACCGACTCCAGAGGCATGATAAAAACCGGTAATGTTGGGTAGAGCGACGTGTCCTTCCGGTAGGTCTCGTGCTGCGCGGATCGCCTGATGGATCAACTGATCAAAGTTGCCCGGCGAACGCAGTTTGTACTCGTACAGCGCCAGTGCTGTCTGGTAGGCAGTGCGGATTTCTTCGTCGAGCCGATGTAGATGCTCTTCGACCTCACGTAGGCGAAGGAGCTGGCGGGTGTCGCGTTCATACAATGATTCGGCCCTGAGAAAATCATTGGCGGTCAGCTTTTGTGCGTACCAACCAATCAGAGCATCTCGGGACTCTAGGTCATGCTGCAACTGCAGTGTGAGCTTGATAACCTCCGACCGGTGCTGCAGAGGATGATTGTTGGTGCGCATGTCGCTGTAGTCAGCGATGAACACCTTATCGACATAATGCTCAAAAAAACCCTGCGTAAATTCTCGCGCTGCGGTTTTCGTGACCAGTTCATCCATCACATCTTGGATACGGCAACCGGTATTCGCGATATGGGCCAGGCACTGTTTTGCATGCTTTGCGGCCACGGTGTAAAGCTGAGGGGATGCCCCTTTGGCGACCTCACGCAGGCTGACGCAAATGGAGTGTACTTCGCCGCTAATGAACTCAGGCTGATGATAGGCAAAGTCCGAAAGTACGGTGAAGAAGCGGGCAATGATCGGCCGCACCGTCACATGCTCAATTACTCCTCGGCGTCGCTCACTAAGCCATCCGCTTCCGGAAAAGGTGGTGTAGGCATTATGTGCCCGGGTGTTCAGATTACTGGCGCGCTCATCTCCCCACGGGTCGTCTGCTACCAGCAAGGATTCGATGGCACGGATCACCACAGGTTTGGGAGCGTCCTCTCCCGGTGAACGCCCACCTTCCCCCCATATCTCGGCCATCAGCCTACTGAGCAGGTCCCAGTACCGTCGATTATTATTCGCGGCCAGAGGACTGAAAAGATTTTCTGGAATGCGGTCAAATAGTGGAGGGACGCTGTTTTCCATGCCTGACACTCGAGACTGCTAGGTTGGATTCGTAGCATAGGTCTATTAATACCCCTATGCTATGGTAATTCGCATCTTTTTAGGTTTACTGCTCATGCCCCGCCGTACCTCTGCTCCGAAGGAGCGGTTTGAAGCCATAGAAATTCTGCTGCTATGGGAAGGGCGTGTTTCTCGCTCGCGTCTGCTGGATTTGTTCGACGTCCATGAAACGCTGGCCAGCAGGGACATCCGCAGCTATCGCCTGCAGTACCCCGAAGCCTGTGATCCCGAAACTGCCAGCAAGAGTTACCTCGCGTCGTGGGGGCTTCGACCAGAGCTCACCCGCGGTGTTTTCGAGGACTACCAACGTCTTATTGGCGCCTCACGGGGACTGAGCGCGACAGCGGCATCCGTCCCTTTCGAGCACTCCCAGATTGACGCGACAGCGATCCGGTACCAACTGTTCTCGCAGATCCATCGGGCCATTTCGCTTGGACGATGTCTTGGGGTACGGTATCGCTCGATGACCCATCCAGAGGGTCATGAAAGGGTGATCAGACCCCATGCGTTGATCCAGGCAGGCCCGCGGTGGCATGTACGGGCTTACTGTGCGAAGGCGCAAGCGTTCAGGGATTTCAACCTGGGGCGCATTTCGGCGGCGAGTGCTTCGGAGCGAGCAGATTTGCTGAGCGGCGACCATGATGTTGCCTGGCATAAAATGGTCTCTGTCCGTCTGATTCCACACCGTGGGCTTTCTGCTGCTCAAGCCATGATGGTCAGAGAGGAATACATGGGTGGAACCGCAGCGAGAGTCTTCACGGTTCGAGCATCCATGGCCAAATACTTGATTCAATCGTTTCGCGCCGCCGTGGAGCCGGAGCGGGAATTGGCTCCTGAACACCTGCTCATGGTGGCCAACCCAGAGGATCTGCCTGAAGGCACTGTCTGGTAGCCCAGCCGTGCTGCCCAGGGAACAACTGATTCTTTCGTTCGTCACAACGCTGAGGCAAGAAAAGGGGAGGGGCCGAAGGTCGTACTCTTTGCCTTGGGAGGCACTGGGACATTACAGAGTTTTGCATTAGTCGCGTAGTCCTTAGAATACGATCCACAATTAGCGCCGCAGCCTGACTGAGGCGCACGGAATTCAGGGAAGGAGCAGTCACGTGCGAGTGTTTTATGTTGGTCTGAATTCACGAAAGCGCCAGGCGTTATTGAACCAGGACGCGGATCTGTTGCTTCTCGGCTACGATCGCTGGGATGACTACGACTACAAGACATCCTTTCCCGTGCAGTGCCGCATCGCGGGCGAAGCCGTACTAACAGGCGATCTCAAGATCCTCTTTCGCGGGGTAAAAGTATCCTCCGTCTACTTGGATGAATTGGTGGATCAAGGATGGGATGGTGAGTTTCCAGTGCCTGGCGCCAGCTACGTCTCGGTACCAGCTGCCACGACTTTTTATGAGCAAATTGACGGTCATCTTAATCACGCTGGCACACTTCAAGTTGCACGCTTTCTCAATGATGCAAGCCTAAAGCGCTGGATTGACGAAGATCTCGAGAGCATTGATTTGATTGAGTCTGAAGGGTTTAGACACTCCTTACTGCGAGAACGCGGAGCCCAGGCGGCTTACCATAGTGTCTGGAAGTTGCTCACTGCTGGCAGCCTGAATGTGGGGGACCTACAGTTTCGTTTTGTCGACCCGCAGGGGGAATATCAGACATTGGATCTGGGCTTCGACGCTACCGATCGGCTCTTGCCACGTGACATCCATGTGCTCATTGGACCCAACGGAATTGGCAAATCTCAAACGCTGATGCAGATGGTAGAGCACTGGCTGGATTTAAGTACTGAAAACGATGTGGGTGTGGGATTCAGCCATCCGCCAAATATCAGCCAGCTGGTCGTCGTTTCATACAGTCCGTTTGAACGCTTTCCAATTGATGCTGAAAACAGCGTGAAGCAGTCGGGCGGGCGCCAGGATCTCGGGGTGTACCGTTATTTTGGGCTGCGTGGCTGGCAATCTGTCTTCGATAAGGCAGGGAATCGTCAGAAAAAGATTCGCCTGTCGCACAGCCGGCCGAAGATAAATGCGGCACGTTCCCTACTAGCTTGTCTGACAGATGATCAAACCTACGGAGCGATCAAAGACTGGTCGGCCAAGGTAACCACGATGCACCGGGTCCTCCGCACGGCCATTGACTTCGACTGTGCAGCGGTGGCCGTGGATCCCGCAACCGATTTGAGCACGTTGTTCCTGCGCGATTCGTTGTTCTTACTTGACAAAGAAATCCACGATAACGATGTGGTGGTGAGACTTCGTCCGGATGAAAAAGACTCGGATAGTCCCGAGCGCATCCTGATTCCGATCGCCAGCGATCGCATTGACGCGCTTAATTCAGAAGCGCTCGCTTCGGCACTCCTTGAGGGCAAAGGCGTTGTCTTTCTAAAAAATGGGGAAATCGTCGAGCTGAGCTCAGGGCAGCGGTTGTTCTCCTTTATCGTTATTAATGTGCTGGGTGCGATTCGCCGTAACAGCCTGATACTGATCGACGAGCCGGAATTGTTTCTGCACCCGACACTGGAGATCGCATTTATCTCAATGCTCAAAGATCTTCTGACCAGCTATAGATCCAAAGCCTTGTTGGCCACGCATTCGTTGGTGACGGTTAGAGAGTTGCCCCGAAGCTGTGTACATGTTTTTGAGATGGAAAATGACGAGCTTTTCATCAACCATCCACCCTTCGAAACTTTCGGGGGGGATATGCAGCGCATTTCTTCTTATGTGTTTGGCGATAAATCGGTGTCGAAACCGTTTGAAGCGTGGATCCGGCAACAACTCAAAAAGTTCGGTACAGCCGAAGCGCTCATCGAGGCTTTGGGCGACGATATCAACGAAGAGATGATCATTCAGATCAGCGCTATGGGGGCAGGGAAATGGTAACCCGCCTTCAGCGTCCTGCCGTCGATGACATCAACTTGGTGAATCTAGTCGTCGATCAGCGGCAGCGGGGACTCAATCGAGGGTATTTCGAGCGGATCCGAGCACCTTGGAAGCAGCGGGTTCAACACTACATTGATGCCCGTGGAAATCCTGAAGTTGTAACGCCTTGGGCTCGGGCAGTTCAATTCAAGACTCGCTTCTTATCGCTGTACAGCAGTCCGCAAGCCAACTCAGCGCAGAAGCCTGTGCTCGAAAAACTGCGAGAACGCACGCTACAAATGTGCCCAGCCTGTGGTGAGGACGGTACACCCAATACTCTGGATCATTACTTGCCCAAAACCGAGTTTCCAGATTTTGCAGTGACGGCAGTCAATCTTTTCCCGATGTGCGATACCTGCCAAGGCTGGAAGCTCGAGAAGGTACTCAGCCAGGATGGTGAGCGCCTGTTTCTTCATCCCTATTTCGACGAGTTTCTTGACCAGCAAGTATTGCAGCTGACCATTGGCGAGCCGTACCACGCTCCTGCCTCAATGGAATTGAAGCCAAGCGAAACCTTGAGCCCGGCGCTGCAGGCTTTGATTACACGGCATATCGAGAACCTTGGCATCAGCACGCGCTACTATCATTTCTTCCGTGAGCAATACACCCATCTTCTTGGATCTGCCGCTGACATTCGTGAGGAGGAACTCAACATGCGGCAGCAACTGACTTTGTTTCGGAATAAATCACGTAGAAAATCGATCAACTCCTGGGGGAACATTTTTTACGAAAGCGTCCTTGCCAATGACTCTCTTCTTTTATACTTAGAAATCGCCGCGCTTCCTGGGCTTGAGCCTTAAGTGCAAGCACTCAAGAAAGAGTAGGGCAGCGACTGGTGAGCTCCGTTTCGAACTGGTTAGTTTCAATGCATTGTCCGGTTGCTCGCCGGATCGAGCACGGAGGCTGCATAAATCTGAATATTTTTGTTTACCTGCATATTCGGAAATATCGTCATGCGTCGTTTAGTGCTTGCAGCATGCGGCGACCTGAATGGATTAGAACAATTCCCATTGCCCTTGTGCATCATGAGTCTTGATGCCGTCGGAGTTGCTCCGTGTACAGCGGCAGATTGAGGATGTGCCCAACGCCCATGTCTTGAATATTCAAGCGTATCGGTATTTTCCATAAAAGCGCACCCTCAATTGTGGAACACAATGAACACAATGAACATGATGCAACGGTATACGGTAGGCGAAGTTAATTAAACAAATATTAGGTTGTTTAATTAGCGCTCTAAGCATCCTTGTCGCACGCTTGTATTTCCCTTTATGTGGTCGTTATTCTAATTGGAAATGCGTTTGCGGACAGAATTATAAATATTCGTTTGGAGACTCTGAAAAGGATTTTTTGTCTTCTCCCATTCCTCTTTAAGAAGATGCCTAGACTTCATGACCGCGATGTTGGCCAAATCACGCCAGCTGCTATATTGACGACTTGGTGCAAGCTTTGCTGGGTCAAGAAGATTTATCAGTGAAGCTAACAAATCATTAGCTTTTGAATCATCCGGTTTGAACCTTAACTCTATTCTTCGGAATACGTGGAAAGAATCATATTTTATGCGATTGAGCTCGACCGAAAGTTCAGCCTTTATATCTTGATCGGTTTCACTATTAGAGACTAAGTATAGATCAATCCATTCATGAGCCTTACTGATGAATTCGGAAATGTCTTCCCTTATACCATCAATCCATGCTTGCCTAAACTCCGATATTTTAAGCTGGCGAGCCATTAACGCCACAAGAATTGCAGCCACCACTGTTGCAGCTATTGTCCAAATTGAAGGCACTTTTTTACTCGCTTTTAGAGAAAATTATCAACGTAAGTCACAATCGTAGAATTCCGATCAGTGCAGGTTAGCTTTATTGTAAGCTCCGACAACTACCAGAATTTGACCCTCATGAAAATACTGTGCACGATGCGCATCTAATGGGACTCTGAGATTCGATGTAATTTCCATATAATCTCCCCCTAGGGGCTTGCCACCTTGGTCGAATCCAACCGACGATGGCTTTGTATGCCCTTCAATTGCCTTTAGTACAGTATCAACATCATCACCGTGGACTGTCCCCGATCGGAATCCATCTTTGAGAAAAATCTGAATATATTGGCTTGAATTGCTCATAAAACCACTCCCTGTAGAAAGGCTATTATCGGTTCGTAAAATTTTGACATACCACCATTTAACTCGTATAAACCCACGATATCAAGACGCTTTTATGACGTCCACCGCCAGAACTAGATGAGTACGAAAAAGTAATGTCGCTTTCTCCTCGCAGAAAAGCGTTGAGCCGATCGTGGCAAATTGTTTTGTGAGCGCATAGGTGCATGTGATGATGCGAAATTCTTCATTAAGCAAGTCTACACAGCGCTACCTAGTACCATTTGATCGTAGCGCATGAGATACGCAATGTCGGCTTCGGCCGCGATCAACTCAGTTTATGGCGACGCGGGCCCGTGAGGCGGTGGTATCGAAAACGTTGTCGGTAGTGGCTGAGCGAGGTTATTTTAGGAACGAAGTGGTCCTAGGTTGTCACGAGGCAGGCATCACCGCCTATGCCCCCAGCCGATGACATCTGTGCCGAACGCGGACGGGCATTTCGATAAAACGTGGCCTCGTGTATTTTTTGTCGCTATATATGATGTAATGTTAGCTAGCTAATAAACGGAGATTTTTATGTCTAAACTCGCAGAATTTCGACAGCTAGAAAAGCACCTTTCCGAGCAACTGCAAGCACTAGAAGCCTTGAAGGGTGACGCGGGTCTTAAGCAGGAAATCGAATTCGAAACCAAGCTGCGCGCTTTGCTTGCTAAGTATGGCTATAGCCTGAAAGACATTGTCAATTTGCTAGATCCTCAGGCCGGTCGTCGCGTTCCTGCAGTTGCATTCAAGTCCGGCGCACGCAAGCCGCGCCAAGTGAAAATCTATAAGAACCCTAAGACAGGTGAAGTCGTCGAAACCAAGGGTGGGAACCACAAGACACTCAAGCAGTGGAAAACTGATCATGGCTCAGACGTTGTAGAGTCCTGGCTGACAAATTGATCTTTGTTCGTATGTAAACAAAGGGCCCTTTCAGGGCCCTTTTTGTTGATTATTAGACGCTTGGCCTTTTTGTCGTCTCCGAATAACATCCCGGCCCGTCATCAGGTGAGGGCTTTTAGCGCATCAAAAGTAAAGACTCCTTGGCAGAGGCGCCGATCTGGCACTATTCCTACGTTGAAAAAGGCCTGAAGTTGCATCGTTACTGGAGTTCGAAATGCCAGGACTGCGCGTCGAAATTGCATGCACACCGAGCACGGAACGACGAGTTCGACGCTGGGAGCATGAAGACGTATTGGAGGATATGCAGCTTCAGCGGAGCAAAGCACCAGAGATGATGCTGGTTCGAAAACGGACGGTTGAGCATCCCTTCGGGACGCTCAAACAATGGATGGGTGCGACGCACTTCCTGACGCGAAACTGGTCGGGGTGAGTGCGGAGATGAGCTTGAATGTGCTCGCCTACAACTTGAAACGGGTAATGGAAATCGTCGGTACCCATCACTTGATGAAGGCGCTAACGGCCTAAAAAACGGCCTGTTTTTACGTGTCCCGATGATCTGGCGCGTTGCTGGGGCGGTTTAGCTCATCAGGAAGGGACATCGTGCCTTGATCATACTACGAAGCCAGACAGCCGCTCAGCCTTGAAGATCGAAACAGGATCTAACGCTTTTACACACTCTGGCCGATTGCTGCGTGTCACGACTGACCGAAATCCACAAACCAAAGCTTACATCAAGGACGCTATATGTCATCCGGTAAAGTTTGACGTCGGGTGAGACGCAAACCTGGTCATTCAAGTGGGTGACCCCGCCCACTTCAGCATCCCATCAAGCACTGGACAAAGTCTTTGCCCCCAATATGTCAGACGATAGTCCACCCGAGGCGGTTTCTCATCGTAGACCGTACGTATCACAAGTCCGTCCCGCTCCAGGGCACGCAGCTGTTGCGCCAGCATCTTCTGAGATATGCCGCTGACAACACGTTCAAGATCTGAGAAACGTTGAATTTTGCCATCGAACAGGTGAAACAAAATTACCAATTTCCATCTTCCACGAAGTAGTGTAAGTACGGCATTGACATCTTCCGCGGCGGAATCAGGAGTGTAGAGTTTGCTATGGCTCATTGTTATCACTTACTTTTTCGTGCGTTCTTGTCGAGTTCGGCTGTACCGCTGATCATGAGTGCCTGTTTATCCACCAGGAGAAAATCGATGAGTATCACTCAACACCCAGCCATTGAAGCATATTTCGCAAGCGAGGCCGACACAGATATCGTCGCCCTCGATACAGTATTCACGCATGACGCGACCGTTTTAGATGAGGGAAAAACTATCGTTGGTATCGATGCGATCACTTCGTGGAGACAGGCCGCGAAAGCGAAGTACCAATACACTGCCGAACCTCTGGACAGTCAAGAAAGTGAATGGCGGGCGGTGATCAAGGTGCGACTCTCCGGCAACTTTCCCGGTAGCCCTGCGGTAGTGACTTACACCTTCAGTGTGCACGATGGGAAGATAGATTCCCTGGAGATCCGTTAATGAACACTGGTAACGGTCTAGAAGGTTGCCGCGCTCTCGTGACCGGTGGCACGCAGGGAATAGGCAAAGCCGTCGTTCGAACGTTGCAAGGGCTGGGCGTAGATGTTCTTGCGACTTCCAGACATCGTCCTGACTGGCTTTCAGATGAGCATTTCTTTGCAGCAGATCTGACCACGCAGCACGGCTGCGAGGCAGTCGTGGGCGAGGTGCGACAACGATGGGGGAATATCGATGTTGTCGTACATGTTCTGGGAGGGTCCTCTGCCCCAGGTGGTGGATTCCAGGCCCTGACAGAGGAGCACTGGAGCGCAGCTTTCGACTTAAACTTCTATCCCTCGGTTCGAATCGATCGCAAGTTGGCGCCGCTGATGCTTGCGCGACGGTCTGGGGTAATCATCCATGTAATTTCGATCCAGAGCCAATTGCCGCTTTCCGAGGCCACTACAGCGTATGCGGCCGCGAAGGCGGCGCTTTCAAATTACAGCAAGGCTTTATCCAAAGAGCTTAGTCCGCAAGGGGTGAGGGTTTTGCGGGTATCTCCTGGGTGGGTAGAAACAGAGGCGGCAATCGGTCTGGTTAAGCGAATTGCGGATTCAGGTGACATTGGCGAAGAGGCTGCGAAGCAATCGGTCATGGACTCCCTGGGCGGGATTCCCCTCGGACGACCCAATCAACCACAGGAAGTCGCTGATCTCATAAGTTTTTTAGCGTCCTCTAAAGCGAGCGCTATAACCGGTGTCGAATACGTGATAGATGGCGGCACGATTCCTACAGTCTGAATATTGCAACTTAGAGCGGCTGTCCGCTCTTGTCCGTTTTCTTCCTCTTGCGATGGGAGTTTTGGGTCGACTACTGTCCATCAGTAACGTCAGCTTAGGTTCGACTTCAGCCGGCGGCATGGGCGAACAAGCGAACAAATTGGCCATTCCTATCGCCATCGGTTCAGGGCTGATTCAGGCGTTGCCCCATAAACTCTCAGCGATAGAGACCAATCATGCTGATAGAATCAGACCGTTTGCACATAACACCCTTCTGAGAAATTGCATGAACGAAGAACTAAGTGAAGAAGAGATGCGTCGAGCACTGTTCGGCGGTGCCGAGGCCCTTGCGCCGGCTAGTGCCTTACCTTTGCAAGACACCCTCTCGGATATCGCGATTATACAGCCGGCAACGGCAACGGAGAAAAAGAAGGTCGTGAAAGCGTTCACGCCCAGGTTGAGAGTCACGCTGCGGGTCGGCAATGAATTTGAGGGCAAAACGCACGAAATGCTCCATGAAGCGGATACGCTGAGTACTCTACTAGCAGAGCAAGAAGCGACCAAGGCGGCCAGGAAGAAATTCAGGTTTGTGGAAGTGGTTTCTGTAAAGTCGATGTAGCGTGACTTCACAACACTTCGTTATGGGTCGGCGCTCCCACCGACATCTTGATGCCTCCCCTTATAAGGCCAACCCCTCGGCGATCTGAATCAGAAGCTCCTTGACCATACGAGCGCCCTGGGTAGTGGACAGCAGAGCGATGGGGGGTTCCCGCGCAAAGCGCTGTTCAGGCTTGCTAAGCCAGTGCTGGGCTTTTTGGTCATTCCCAAACAGCGACTCGGCCATTGCTGTCACATGTGCAAGATGGAACAAGCAATCACTGTCCCTCAAGGTCTAGCGCTGACAGCGAGTCAATCGGGTGTTAAGGGTGCCAAGCAGAATAATCTGATGGAGGGCTGCCGCGTTGTAAACGCCAAACTCACGAAACAATTTGACTCGCTCGGCTGAGAGTCCCGCCGCAATAAGCTCGTGGGGCTCCTGCTCTGAAGCGTCGGCGGCGATGACGGAGCCGGTACTGACGGTAAGCGTGTCGGGGCGGTAATTCAGCCAACATAGCTCGCCTTTTGACTTGCCACGGTTCACTCAGCATCCAGTGACTTCACTCGAGAAGAGATGAGCTGGTCGCAAACCCTTGTCAAGGGAGTCCACTATAAAGGAAAAGTCGACTCGCCAGACTCCAGATGGGCTAACGACTTACCCACCTTCAACAAAACTCGAAGCTGGACTGCAGGCTATGTAATCACCAATCGTGATTTTTGTGCTTGCTGGAGTGAACAACCTCCGCCTTGGCTTCGTCGGAGGTAATACGAGAGCCGGAGGCGCGCCGTCGCTTTTTACCTTCCATGTGTATGACTTGTAGCGGACTGGGCCGCACCTCCTCCAACAACGAACTCAGGCGCTCCAGTTCGCCGAGGGCGCGTAAAACGGCGATCAGATTGATCAAGGTACCTTTACCCTGATTGAGCAACAGGTGCAGGGTTTGACGGCTGATCGCCGCGTTCTCCGACACCGCCTCGAGGCTGATGTTCCTCTTTAACCGCAGCGTTTGAAGGTGTGCCCCTACTGTGGCGGCGAGCACTTGATCCGATTGCACGCGAAGTCGCATAGTGTCTGCTTTCCTAGACATTAACTGGCATATTCGTACTGTACGTCATGAATTGTAGACAGTACAGGAGAGGTATACCGCCTACTCATCGCCACTGCTAAGTCCCCAGACCACGGCGACATGACTGACCTGCATTACGAGGCTCATCGGGTACGCTCAAGAGCGCTGGCTGTGAGGTACTGCAAATCGCCTCTCTTTGGCCTAGGCGTAGCACGCATTAGGCTTCAGCCCACAAACAGCGATGAGGTGTGAGAATGCAAAACTCTCACGCGTGAAAGGTTTTTTTTGGAAAATTTGACGTATCTGCAGTATGCGAGGAGGGGGCGGCATGACCGCGCAAGTTGATCGTTACCTGAAGGCGGCGCGGTGTGAAAGCACGCAGCGGCGTTATCAGCAAGCGCTCGAGCATTTTGAGGGGGCTTGGGAAGGCTTGTTGCCCGCCTCAGGCTAAAGTGTCGCGCGCTATCTGGCTGAATACGCAGAACAAGCTCCGATGTTGGTTTGACTATTGCCTAAGTAATCGAGCGGTTGCACTGACAAAGACCGGAGGTGCCTGAAAGCAGTGTCTGGGGACCGATGCTTGCGGCCATTGTGTTCGGTGTGAACGGTGCCAGTATCGCTTGCACGTCTTTGCCTACAAGCTGGGCCAAGGCTACCGTTCTTGCCACATCATTCGATGTGCTGAATACATCAGCACAGGCGCTCTTTGCTAGCTCATATAGTCTTTACAGTCGGATGAAAAACTGTTGATTACTTTTCACTCGGCTCGGGAATCGCCAGAACAATTTTTCCAACGTGTCCTTTCTTCAAAAACTCGTTCTGGGCGTCGCGAATCTGTCGCAATGGAAACACCTTGGCCACTAGAGGCTTGATTTCATTTTTTTCGATGTAAGAGACCAAGTTCGCAAAAATTTCTTCCTCCTGAAACGTGCAGCCCATGAGAGATAAGTCCTTAAGATAGAGGGTCCTGAGATCAATCTTGGAAATCGGACCTGCAATTGCTCCCGCAATCGCATAGCGACCGCCCAAACGCAGGATCTTGAGCATATCCGGCCAATGCTCGCCACCGACGATATCAATGACAACATCAACGGAATTTTCGCCCAGTACATGTACAAAATTCGTATCGCGATCAATGATTCGATCAACGCCCATTGCGTAAAGCGCAGAGGCTTTTCCTGTCGAGCTTTGCGCAATGACAGTCGCGCCTCGTCGTTTAGCAAGTTGAATGGCCGCTGATCCGACTCCGCCAGAAGCCCCGGTGATAAAGACCGTTTCCGCTCCGAGTCTTACCCGATGAAGCATATTCTCGGCGGTGGAGTAGGCGCAGGGAATTGAGGCGAGTTCGGCGTCGGACCAATCGCATGTCACCTTGAGTGTTTCTCTGGAGGGAGCTACTGCAAATTGCGCAAAGCCGCCGTCACATTCACTGCCGAACGTCCAGCATTCAAAAGGACGGTAATCGACATAAGACCTCAGCATATTCCTCACCAGCACGCGCTCTCCAATGCGGGACGGCGATACGTTACCTCCCACGGCAACTATGTATCCACAGCAGTCCGCGCCCTGGATTCGCGGGAAATCTAGAGAGGCACCTGACCACGACGCATCTGAGTCGTTTACGGTATCAAACCCCGCAGCGGCCCCCGCGGCGGTGTCCTGGCTAATCGATTTTGAATACCAGCCAATTCGCGTATTGATATCAGTGTTATTGACAGCCGACGCCCGAACCTGAATGAGTACCTCATCCTCTCTCGGATGAGGTACTGGTACATCAGTACAATATTTCAGTTTCTCTAGGCCGCCGAGCCCGGTAAGCAAAACGGCATGCATGGTGTCAGGTATCGCCTTTTGCATTATCAATCCTCCAAGTGCGCCTCAAGTTATAAACGGCACTGCAGGTCAGCCGTTTGCTGCATCAAGATAAAGCCATAAGACAGGCGACTCAGAGTCGATCTCGAAGATGATCTTCTTTCGCGTTGCGTACGACGCGCTGTTCCGATAAGAACGCTCTTGCGATTTCGTTGGCTTTTTGTAAACCCTTCTCACGTATTGGCGCGTTGTGATCTCCTTCCACGTCGTAGATCAAGTGACTTTCAACATCAGTAATGCCGCAATATGCAAAGATACCCACGTCGAGTTGGGTACGCATGGCCTGCGCATAGTCGTATTTTTCATAAGTGCGTTGAGTGGAACCGGCAATGCCAATCAGCGTTGTCGGGACGTTCCCGAGAAGCGAAGTAGGAGGCTCTATCCCGCGATCTTCAACTCCTTTACCGAATTGATATGCCCAGCCCCCCGTGAAAACCCGTTCAATCCATCCTTTCATCAATGCTGGCATGCTCCACCAGTACACAGGGAAAACGAAGGCAAGGCGGTCGGCGTTTTCGACCCTGCGGTGCATCGACGCAATTTCTGCCGGAATCGCACCGCCCCAGAAATGTGCGTGATCTTCTTCCGTGAAGCGGGGGTCGAAACCCTCACGGTGCAAATCCAGTATGTCTATATGGTGACCCGCCTCTAGAAATGGTTCGTGAAAGGCGTTCATAACCGCAGCTGGATACTTGTCGGTAAAAGGATGCGAGAAAACGGTCAACAGATTCATGGGATCTTTCTCCATCTAGTGGCGAATAGGCGGCAGTACTCTCAAAAAACAGCAGACGTTCAATTGGCTTTCAACAGATAACCAGCCGCGTGGGACTGCCGCGCTTGTTATCGAATTTGATCTGTCTGGAACATTAAAAAAGTCGCGACAGTCCTTGCCGTGGATATGGCTTTGGTGCCGCAGTAAGTGGAAGTTGAAATCGCACCTTCGAAAAGCACAAGAATTTGCTCCACGAGATCATCATCCCTTGAACATCCGATCTGGCTGGTCACGAGCTTTTCAATGAGTTCGCGCAGTTCGTTTCTATAAGCAGAAACGGCATTGGCGATATCAGGAATATTTCCCCCCGTTTCCCCCAGAGCCCTTAAAAACAGACACCCGCGAGCCCCCTCCGTCTGCGTCCACTTCTCCAGGGCATCGAAAAGACCATCAACACTGTTAACCTGGCATTGGCTAAAAAAACGTCGAGATCGCTCGTTCAAAACGGCCACGATCAGCGCTGTCTTGTTACCAACGTGTTTATAGAGCGTTCTGCTGGAGACTTCCGCTGCTTGAATCACTAGGTCCATCCCGGTGGCTGCAAAACCGTGATGGTCGAAGACGCGTTCGGCGCTTGAAATAATTTGAGTTTTAATGTTCATGAGCAGAAAAGTAAAACGATCGTTGTACCCTGTCAAGTGTTCTGCGCATCCGCTTTCAGTTTTTTTCGAATCGATGCTCAAGCGAAAGCCCCTCAAGATAAATAAGGATAAACGTGTAGGCAGGGGAGCGTATATCAGTAGAGCGTGGAGCGTTATCGCTGGATTGAATGGGTTTGTGGCATCCTATATTCAAATCGCTTTCCCACCTCATGAGCGACAAGTAAGGCAGGAGATCAGGCAATTGACGGCATTGGAAAAGCAGTTGAATTTTCTCAAGGAAATCGATCGCCTGAAGACCGTCAGGCGACAATCGCCGCTGCTGGATAAAAGCAGGAAGGAAAACTCAGCTGAGCACTCATGGCATTTAGCTATGTATGCTTTGATCTTGAATGAATATGCCGCTGAACACGTGGATAAAAATCGGGTCATACAGATGCTTTTGCTGCATGACATCGTCGAGATTGACGTCGGTGATTTTCCGATTCATGGCGGGTCGTCAAGTGAACTGCAGGCTGAACAGGAATTTAAAGCGGCGGAACGATTGTTTGGCCTGTTGCCACAGCCGCAACACGATGAATTTCTCACTCTGTGGCGCGAGTTTGAGCATGCGCAAACAGAGGATGCGAAATTCGCAAAAGCGCTCGATCGGTTTCAGCCTCTGCTTATCAATGTATTCACCGGCGGCGGGACCTGGGCAGAGAGAGGCGTCTTGCTTGAACAAGTGGTCGCCCGATATGGCCCTGTAATCAAAAGAGGTTCGCCCCAGCTATGGGCGGTGTGTGAGCGATGGCTGGACCAGCATTTTTCACAGTAGGCCTAAGAGACGCCGAGGCGCACCGATTGATCGCAGTATGGGTGGCTGCGGCGTGGCAGCCAGCAAGATTTCCCGGATGCAGATGCCGAATAATTATCTACGCGCCGACGGGCCAAGGAAGGAGTTGTCATGCATCAGCGGGTGGCCCAATCCACTTTTCAAACCCATCCAGCAGGATCGCGATGCCTGCGTCGTAAGCTGCTGGGCTGTCGAGTGCAGAAAACGGTGCCGCCAGATAAGCGGCCCCTGGGTAGGTGTCTTGGTCGAACTTCTTAAGGTAACCACTGATGAATTCGCCGTGAGTCTGCGGTGATTGCCGGTTCTCCTTTTCGGCAGCAATGACAGAAACAAACAGCAGCAAGAGGTGATAAACCATGGCGCCCATCGGACCTGAAAGGCCCATGGCCTTGAGGATCTTGCCCATATGGTCAAAATACGCCAAGCCATAATCGACTTCGCCAGGCTGAACTCGTTGGAATAGCCGGAACTTGTTTTCGGTGAGGATATAAGTTGCTAGGTCCGGCCAGCGTCCCATTGTGTCGAGCGAAGACCGCGCGAATTGCTCAAGGTCTGTTCTCCACCGACCCGTTAGCGCGGGCAGCCGTTCAAGCCGTTCTTTGAAAGCCGCATTGATCACGGCGCTGATCAACTCGTCGCGGCTTCCCAGATGGTAGTGGACCATTCCTGCCGCCACCCCCAGTTCCTTACCGATTCTGACCATGCTGACTTCGGCGAGGGATTCGGTACGGGCAATATTGATCGCGCACTCCACCATAGCCGCACGCGACACATCCTGACTGCTTTTGGGGCGACGACCGACTCTTTTTGTCGACGTCGTCATGGCAGCAGCAGCGGATTTGGTTTCATCTGACATCCCGACTTTCCCTGAGTTTAATTGACACCGCCTCAGATTATCACCAGCTGACCGCTTTTCTAAACCTAAAACGCTGCTATCAGATGACTTTGAGCATCGGACCGCATTGCGGCGGCGGTCTACGACTCAGCTCAGCGTCTTGTCGCCCCCCCCCATTAGATGGTCAGTAGACGACCCATTTCGGCTGTCCGAAGAATTTATATAGGGGATAATTGACACCCTCTCAGATTGTGGCTTATCTTTGCTTTACGGTTAATTGAGGCTATCTCAAAAAACGACTTCAACGATCCTCAGGATCATGTAGGAGGGCATATGGGGGCGAGTCCCAATAACAAGAAAGTTGCGGTTACCGCAGGTTTACGTGGTGCATCCTGGCAGGGCGCGCGGATGAGCACTCCTTTCAGTTCGATACCCACACCGCTGACGACGCAGGACGGACAAGGCGCTTTGGGTGTGCTGTTTTCCAGAGGTCGGGAGCGCAAAGTCGTTTTCATCATGCATCCCCGGGAGCTGGTAGTGACCCACTACCTGGTTCCGGATGCGCTGGATGCGGGCTGGGCATGCTGGGTTCAAGGTGCTCGATCCATTGGCAACGATCTGCGGCTCGAGCATGAGTTCGCGCTTTATGACGTAGCTGCCGGAATGCGCCACCTACGAGCGCTGGGGTTCGAGACTATCGTGCTGCTGGGCAACTCAGGTGGCGCTGGTCTGTTCGCCTTTTACAACCAGCAATCGGTGAGCACACCAGAAAAACGTCTCGGCAAAACACCTGCCGGGCGTGCGACTAAGTTTGAAACGGCAGATTTTCCGGTGGCTGACGGTATCGCCCTAGTATCACCTCATCCGGGGCAGGGCGTTTTGCTGATGAATGCACTGGATCCATCGGTGGTCGACGAGCTGGATCCGTTCTCAGTCGCCCCAGAGCTGGACCCATTCAGTGAAGCGAACGGTTTCCGGCTGCCCCCGGATTCGGCCAGCTACAGCGCGGACTTCATCGACCGCTACCGGGTAGCGCAGCGTCAGCGTGTGGCACGCATCGATGCGCACGCCAGGGAGTTGGTAGAGCGGCGCCAGGTCGCTCGAATTCGATTGAAGTCGAAAGGCGCCAAAGAAGACCGGGCTCTAGCAGGGCATAGCCCGATTTTCCAGGTGTGGCGTACTGACGCGGACCTTCGCTGTTGGGACACCTCACTCGATCCATCTGACCGCTTCGTTGGTTCTCTGTGGGGCAGCGATCCCTTTGTTTCCAACTTGGGCAGTGTCGGCTTCGGACGAGTTGTCACGCCAGAGTCATGGTTGTCGACGTGGTCAGGTCTCTCATCGAACGCTTCGTTGGGCAAGTGTGCCACTGCCATCGAGCAACCGACGTTGCTTATCGAATACACCGGTGACAACTGCGTGTTCCCGGAGGATGCGGACACCATCTATGGGCTCATACCCGCTTCCCGAAAAGAGCGGTATCGCGTGCGCGGCAACCACCATGGTCAGGCATTGGAAGAGGGTGAGACATCCGGCCAAATCCTCGCCGGCAAACACCTGCAACGTTGGCTTCAGGACAATTTTTAAAACAAAAGAGCGTGCAATCATGACAATTACAAAAAATGAAACCGCTAGTACTTTGAGCTCTGTCAGGAACGAAAGGCTGAATCGAGTCGCGGCGCCGATCACTGGTGTCGTTTATCCGAAGCAAAGTGAACTGGATCGTTACGTCGCGCAGGGAGCCTTGGGATTCGAAACCCTCGTGGACGGATTCCGTTCAGTTGTACGTCAGTACCCGGACAACGTCGCTTTGCTGGGACCGGACCTTCACATTTCTTATCGTGAACTCGATGGGCTCTCTACTCGCCTGGCTGCAGCCTTCCTCAAGCAAGGTCTGAAGCCTCTGGATCGAGTTATTTTCCAGTTGCGAGATAGCGAGCAACTGGTAATCGCGTTTTTTGCCTGCCTTAAGGCAGGGCTGATTCCGATCTGTACGATGGCTGCTCACCGTGAGCGCGAAATCGGCTACCTGGCCGAATTGGGCGAGGCCAAACTGCACATCGTTCAAGGTGACGACCCGAAGTTCGACAGCGTCGCTTTCGCCCGCAAGATGCAAGAGCTGACCCCATCGCTGAATCTGATCATGCAGGTTCGCGGCGAGCCGCAAGATGGTGTACTGCAGCAGGATTCGCTGATCGCCGACATTGATTTGGTCGAAGCCGAGTCCCTTTTGCAATACGTGCAGTTGGATCCTTTCCAGGTCGCCGTCTTCCAGTTGTCTGGTGGCACCACCGGCGTGCCAAAGATCATTCCGCGCTTCCACAACGAATACCTCTACAACATGCGTTCCGTGGCCAACTGGCTGGACTTCAAGCCGGACGACACTTTGTTCATGCCGCAACCCATGGTTCATAACCTCAACATGGGATGCTGCTTCGGTCCGTTCCTGATGACCGGTGGCACGGTGACCGTCACTCCCGATCTTTTGCCGGAGACGCTCATCTCGCTGATTGCCACCACTAAGCCGACCTGGCTGATGCTGGGCGGACCGATCATCGCGCGTCTCGAATCCGCTATCCACGAAGGGCGCGTCAACCTGTCCAATGCGCGTGGCGTGATCGTGGCCAACAGTGCTGCCAAGTTACAGAAACTGCTGGGTGTGCGCACGCACAACATCTTCGGCATCACCGAGGGAGTGATCACTCTCACCCACAAGGATGACGCCGCCGAGGCGCACGACACCACCAATGGTCGTCCGGTATCGGAGTTCGACGAAATTCGCATTCTGGTTCCAGGTACCGAGCAAGACGCCAAGCCGGGCGAAATTGGAGAGCCGGTGTTCAAGGGCCCATACACCATTCACGGTTACTACAACGCCGAAGAGCGCAATCGCGAAACCTTCACCAGCGATGGCTACTACCGCTCCGGCGACCTCATGTTCACCAAGCTTATCGACGGCAAGACTTACTACGTCTTCTGCGGTCGCCTCAAGGATCTGGTCAGTCGCGGTGGCGAAAAGATCAATTGCGAAGAAGTTGAAATGGCTGTGTCTGGTCATCCAGCAGTCGCCGCCATCGCTGCCGTGGGTTACCCGGACCCGGTATTCGACGAGCGCCTATGCGTAGCGATTGTCTTGCGCGACGGCTTCACGGCACCCACGGTCGCTCAGTTAGGCGAGTTTCTCCTGGACTACGGATTGGCCAAGTTCAAGTGGCCGGAACGTATCGAGGTGCTTGCTGCGTTCCCTCTGAGTGCTTCCGGAAAGCTCAGCAAAGAGAAGCTTCGCGAGATCGTTAAAGAAAACGTCGAGCGCGAGCGGGCTCAACAAGCAAATTGAAACGCTGTTCAGAGGAGTAGTTCACATGACTGTAAAACAGCCTGTTCTCAAAGGCGTTCACCATAGCGCCAGGCCAACCTGGAAGCTGCGTGAAACTGTGGAATTCTATCGGGACAAGCTGGGCCTGCCTCTGGTACATGCCATCTCGGCGCGTGCCTGGGGGCCAGCCAATCATCCGGACTTCCTGCACTTCTTTTTCGACAGCGGCAACCACAGCACCATCGCGTTTTTCTACTATATCAATACCGAACAACCCGATTTCACGCAGCCGGTGGACGACTACCGCTACGAGGCAACCCATACCGCGTGGCGTGTGGACACTCGCGAGGAACTGCTTGAGTGGCGGGATCGCCTCGAACGCCAGGGCATCCCGCTGATCTTTCAGATCCGCCATGAGCTGATCGAGTCGATCTATTTCAACGACCCGAACGGGTATTACCTGGAAATCACCATCCAGGAACGTCCGATGAACGCTCTCGACGCTGAAGATGCGACCCGTACGTTAGAGGCGGCGATGGCTCGGGAAGACTCGCACCTGTTCGGAGAAGTGCCTTTCAACAGCATCGATCAGGTCTGGCTGGACAAGGCAAGCGGGATCGCTCCAGACAATACCGATCAAGTCGCGTTGTACGTGCTCGATGCTCCCGAGTTCGAGCCGCTGGTGGACGCCGCCCGGCAGAACCCGGAATACGGTCTCGAGCGTCTGGGTAATGGCTACTGGAAAATCAGCGCCCAAGACGCGTTGGTATTCGAGCGCAAGAAACTGGGCTTTGTCCCCGCGCTGTGGAATGCCGCGTTGACTGGTGGCTTTGTGGGGGAAGTCACTGAGTTCGATCGCTATCGGCTGCAGATCAGCCCGGGAGCGCACTGATGAAAGTGGCGATTGTGGGCGGCGGTCCGTCTGGTCTTTATCTGGCATTGTTGCTCAAGCGCAGTGAGCCGCAGTGGGTCGTCGAAGTTATCGAGCAGAATGCTGCGGATGCCACATTCGGCTTCGGTGTCGTGCTGGCAGATACCGGGTTGCAGCAACTGCGCGAGGCTGATGCCGGCTCTTACGATGCGTTGTCCGAGGCCACTCGTCAGCACCAGCATCAGATTATCGTGCAGGCGGAAACGCCAATCGGTTTCCGCCTGCCAGTCAAAGGTGGGGCGATTCCCCGGCTCACGCTGCTGCAGATACTTGAGCAGCATGCGGAACAGGCCGGAGTGGTCATTCATTACCGCGAGCGCATCGACAGAACCGAAGATCTGGCCCGCTTCGGCTTGCAGGACGCTGATGTGGTGGTGGGCGCCGACGGGATCAACTCTGTGATTCGCCGGGAGTTCGAGCAGGGCTTCGGAACCACGACCAATACGCTGGGTAATCACTTTGCCTGGTACGGTACGCCGAAAGTCTTCGAAGCTTCGGCACTGGTCTTTCGCAAGTACGAGGGCGGTCATTTCGTCGCGCATTACTACGCCTACAGTGATGAGATGAGCACCTTCGTAGCCGAGTGCGACGATGCGACCTGGGAGCGTCTAAACCTGGGTAGCCTGAGCGAAGAACAGCGCCAGACGCTCATGGAGAAAATTTTCGCGCCTGAGCTTGAGGGCGCGCCGCTGATCAGCGGTAACGCTCGTGTGGTTTGGCGTCAGTTCCCGGTGATTCGCAATGCCCACTGGACCCAAGGACGCTATGTGCTGGTGGGTGATGCATTGGCGAGCGCGCATTTCTCCATTGGATCTGGCACTCGCATCGCGATGAACGACTCCATCGCTCTGGCCAACGCTCTTCTGGCGAGCAATGGTGACGCTCTGGCAGGGCTTTCCGCCTATGAAAGTACACACCGGCCCAGCAAGCAGAAGCTTATCAGCGCCTCCGAGCGTTCCTACCTCTGGTACGAGCGTATGGGGCAGTGGATGGACAATTACTCGCCAGAGGAATTCGTCTATCAGTTCATGACTCGCACTGGGCGGGTGAATGACGAGCGCCTGCGCGAACAATATCCCGAACTCATGGTTCGCCTGGGGCGGGCGGAATGAACGAAAGCATCGAGTTCGTCATCGCCCAACAACCGTTCACGGTGCGGCGCACAGTGCGCTGGGTTGACTGTGATCCGGCCGGGGTCGCATACACCGGCCGCTTCACCGATTACTTGATTGGCGCTGTCATGCATTTCTATGCACACATAGGCTGGGGACCGGAAGCCAAAAGCGGTGGCAATGGGGGGCTGGCTTGCAAGCATATGTCTCTGACGTTTCACAAGAGTCTCCCTCCGGGTTCCATAGTGGACATTCGTATTCAAGTCGGGGAAATCCGCGAAAGAACCTTCGACCTGCATGCGAATGCATTTTTACCCGATGGTCGGATGGCGTTCGAGGGCGTCTTCTCGCCCATCTGCGTAGCGCCTCAGGAGATGCGCAGCTTGCCGCTACCCCAGGCATTGCGCGACGTCTTGCGGGAGCACCAAAGGGACGTGGCAGGAGGCGATCATGCGTGAAGCCGTGATTGTTTCCACCGCACGGACGCCCATTGGCAAGGCGATAAGAGGTTCGCTCAACAACATCAAGTCGCCGACATTGATGGGGCACGCCCTGCGTTACGCGGTGGACCGGGCTGGTATCGATCCGGCGCTGATCGAAGACGTGGTGATTGGTACTGTTCTGGGCGCTGGCACGGCCGGGTCGAACCTGGCCCGTAATGCTGTATTCGCTGCTGGTCTGCCGCTCTCAGTAAGCGGGATGACGCTCGACCGTCAGTGCTCATCGGGGCTCATGGCGATCGCAACAGCAGCCAGGCAAATCGTCCACGACGGCATGCAGGTCGTTGCGGCGGGAGGGCAGGAGAACATCTCCGCAGTGCAGGCGCAGTACTTCCGGTGGGTTGCTGACGAACTGGATCCTGCGGTCTTGCAAGCAGTGCCTGATGCCTACATGCCCATGCTGCAAACGGCTGAAAACGTGGCGCTCAAGTACGGCATATCCAGGGAGGCGCAGGACCAATACGCGCTCACCTCGCAACTGCGTACTGCCAACGCGCAGGCGCAAGGCCGCTTGCGCGGGGAAATTGTGCCGGTCAACGCCTTGCAACGTGTCGTCGACAAGGAGTCGGGGGCGATCAGCCTGCAATCGGTCTTGCTGGAGCGCGATGAAGGTAACAGGCCGGACACCACGCTCGACAGCCTTGCGCGTCTTGCGCCGGTGATTGTCGGCGGCAGTGTTACAGCGGGCAATGCCAGCCAACTGTCCGACGGCGCCAGCGCCTGCGTGCTCATGGACAGGCGCCTTGCCGTAGAGCAAGGCGTTGCGCCACTGGGCATCTATCGAGGGATGGCTGTGGCCGGGGTGGCGCCAGAAGAAATGGGCATCGGCCCGCTGTTCGCCATCCCCAAGCTACTCAAACAACACGGTTTACGGGTTCAGGATATTGACCTCTGGGAGCTGAACGAGGCATTCGCCTGTCAGGCTCTCTACTGCCAGCAACAACTAGGTATCGATCCTGAACTGTGCAACGTCAACGGCGGCGCCATTTCCATCGGGCACCCCTATGGTATGACTGGGGCGCGCCAGGTCGGTCATGTACTGATCGAAGGTAAACGACGAAACGCGCGCTACGTCGTCGTGTCGATGTGTGTCGGTGGCGGGATGGGAGCTGCGGGATTGTTCGAAATCGCCTGACCCGCCAGGTCGCCGAGTTTCTTAAAGCGGATTTTTGCGTGCATGAAAAACGCCGTGGACCTGCACGGTGAACCTGAAAACAATCTCTAACAACAAAGGTGGTATGCGACATGTCCTCACAACAAAAAGAATACAAAGTGGAAAAGCTGGCCAGCGGTCTGTTCTTCGGTGAAGGCACTCGCTGGAGAGCAGGTAAGTTGTACGTCTCCGACATGCTAGGCAAGAAGGTTTACACCATCGACGCTGCGGGCAACAAGACAGTTATCGCGGAACAGCCACACAAGCCCAATGGCATGGGTTTCCTGCCCAATGGCGACCTCATTCTCAGTTCGATGCACGAGAACAAACTTTACCGCTACCTCCCTGACGCGGCTGTTGGCAATAACCTCGAGCTGTACGCAGATCTTTCCAGCCTGTTCACCGGTTACATCGGTGACATGGTGATCGATGACAACGGACGCATCTACGTCGACGATGTCGGTGCACGCGTCTTTGAAGGCGAGGGGCTGAAACCCGGCCGCATCGTGATCGTAGAGCCTGATCGCACGTTCTCGGTAGGGCTCGAGGATTGCCACTTCCCGAACGGCATCGTGATCACACCGGACAAGAAGCGAATAGTGTTCTCCGAGACCTTTATCGAGCAGCTTTCAACGGTTGACATCATCGACGGGAAGCTGGTGAACCGTCGGGTCTTCCTGGACATGACCAAGGTCTTTGCTAGCGAAGAGGACCGCGCTCAAAAACGTGGTTGCGTGGACGGCATAACCATTGACGCCGAAGGTGGTATCTGGCTGAGCGTTCTGCGTTCCGGACAGTACGTGCGCATCGATAGCGATGGCAATGTCACCGACCGTGTTCATATTCCGGGCCACGAAGTGGTGGCATGCACCTTGGGCGGTGAAGACGGTAAAACCTTGTTCATGTCTGCCACCAAGCTCAAAGGTAATCACAAGAACATTTTCGAAGCGATGGTCGCTTTGGATGTCGAAACCACGATCTTTACCACCCGCGTTGCAGTGGGCCGTGGCGAAGGACGCCCCTAAATCTCTGTGTTTGCTAAAGGGCGGCTTTGCGAGCTGCCCCGTTCTTAAGCGTTAAATCGTGTCCAACGGCGTCTGCTCTTAAGTAGGCGTTGCGGGCTCGGCTTGTCCGACGCAAATCCGTGGACATTGACCTGTTTAAAATAAATATAAGGAATCAGGGTCATGAAAAATTTGCTTGGAGTCGTCCTTGCGGGTGCAGTCGCTCTATCGGCCAGGGTTGAGGCTTCAAATGGATCTCAGTATGCGGGGTATGGCATTCAGGCCATGGGGATGGGCGGGGCCTCCATTGCCAACCCCACCGATTCGACAGCAGCGGTTAATAACCCGGCAGGTATGGGAGCGGTTGGAACGCGGGTAGACGGGAACATCATGGCAACGGGAGGGCAGTTACGCTCCAATGTCCATGGATCAAAAAACAGCGATAACTTGCTGATATTTCTCCCAGGCTTCGGGGCCAACTATCAATATCGTCCAGATGTCACGCTGGGCGTTGCCGTCGCAGGCTATGGTGCCGGCGTCGATTACGGAAAGCCTATTCCGGCTTTTGGCACATCGAAAGTGAAATCAGAATTGGCTCAGGTGATCATCTCCCCGACGGCCACCTATGAATTCGCACCGGACCATTATTTCGGGCTGTCCGTGAAGTTGGGGTATGAAAGCTTGATGCTGCACGGTCTGGAAAATTTTGGCGCGACCAACGATACAGATCATGCGTTAGGCATCGGTTTTGGTGTCGGCTATATGGGCACTATCGCACCCGGATTCAGGGTTGGGCTTACGTACTCATCACCGGTCTGGTTCCAGAAACTTGATGCCCACGAGGACATCATTCCTGAAGGGCGATTGAACGCTCCCCAACAGGCGGGCGCCGGCCTTGCCTACGACTTCAGGGACTGGACGTTCGCTTTTGACTACGTCTGGATTAACTGGGCCAGCGTGAAGTCCCTCAGTAATTCCTTGACTGAAGGCGGCGCCCCAGGTGCCAGCAACGGACCGGGGTTCGGATGGCGTAATCAGAATGTTTTCCGGTTCGGGGTCAACTACAAGGTAAATGATCGTCTGCAGGTACGCACCGGTTTGTCTCTGGCCAATCACCCGATCGCGGATCATGAGGCGACCTTGATCGCCGTAGCTCCCACCAACCAACCCAAGAGTGCCCACCTGGGGTTAACCTACAAGGTTTCCGATAGCCTGGAGGTGAGCGGCGCCTACATGTACGACTTCCGCCATATTACCAAAGGCACTGGAGCGAGCGAGGGAACTGAGGCCGGTGGGGAGCTGCACATGCTCGCTGTGGGGGTGGGGTACAAGTTCTGAGGTGTAGCCCGGGTATAGCACTTGCCATTGCCCCTAGTCAGGAGTGCCCACCAGTCCATGGGCCCTAACTGCGGGGAGTCATCACCCTTCGAGCAAGTGCTCCAGAAATAGTTTTGCAGCGACCGACAATGCCTCTCGCGACCTCACGCACACGCTGAGTTCACGAGAGGCCCAGGTCTCGTCCAGCGGGACTACTTTCACACCGTTCAATCGGAAAACCTGCGCATTCCCAATAGGCATGATACCTATGCCTAGTCCAGCCTGAACCATCAAGCACAACGCGTCGTAGTTGGAGACTTCCATGCGGATTTTCAGGGAGCGCCCTAAGTCGTTGGCCGCCTTGATTAACTGAAAATTAAGATGGGTGCCACTGCGCAAGGCGATGTATTCGTGCTCCAGAGTTTCGCTGAACTTGACGGATTGAAGCTCGGCAAGTGGATCGCAATTGGGCACAAGCAACACCAGCCGATCAGTGCGAAAAGGAAAGACCTCGATGTCGGCCCCATGGGGCAAACGCGTGAAAATGCCGATGTCGGCTTGGTTTTCGGCCACGGTTTTGGTGATGACCAGGCTCGGCTTTTCTTCGAGGTTGACGTTAATAAATGGGTACAGCTCCATGAATGACTTGATCAGGCCGGGCAGGAATTGAGTGATGGCAGAAATGTTAGCTAAAACGTGCACCGAACCACGGCGCCCATGAGAGTAGTCCCGCATCTGCACGACAATTTCGTTTAGGTTATTCAGCGCACTGCGGGCCATGAACAAAAGAGCCAGACCGGCATCGGTTGGTGTAATACCTTTGTTGGTGCGACTGAGCAGCTTCGAATCGAGCAGTTCTTCCAATTCGCTGAGCCGTTTGCTGACTGCTGCCGCAGCGATGTGCTCGCGCTTCGCTGCGGCAGCGATAGTGCCTTCTTCGACGACACTGATGAAGAGTCGCAATGAGACCGGATCAAGTTTCATTGGCAGTACCATTTTTGCTGGCCGAAATGACCTTCATAGTACCCCTTTCAGGCATCGCCTCAGAACACGCCGGACAGGAGATGGCCGGCGTTTGGCACCTGTGCTTTGAGGCCTAGTGTTTTCAACATTTGATAAACAGTGGCGACTGAGGCAGACAGTACCGGTTTGTCGAGACGATCCTGTACCACTTGAATCGCCGGCAGTGAAGGCATCTGCACACAGCACGACAGCACCACACCATCAGCCTGTCCGATGTTTAGTCGGTCGACGTGGTTCACCAGATTCATCGGGTCCAGACGCCCGACTTGGAGGTTGTCGGAAACTTCCAGGCTGATGGAGTCGACCACTTCGATTCCGGCAGCCTCGATGTAGTCGATGACCTGTTGGGTCAGCGGCTTCATATACGGTGTAATGATCGAGATTTTCTTGTAGTCGAGCATTTTCAGGCTATCGATCAACGCACCGGCGGAACTGAGCACCGGAGCGAGTGATTGGTTGGATGCGACTGTGTTGCTCAACCGCTCCTGCGAGACTTTGTGATATCCAGGACCCTGGCACATGATCGCCACCAGGCACGCGTAGGCCATAACATCAACTCGGGCATCGCTCAGTTCCAATGCACAACGGTCGCTATCGATATCCATTTTTTTCAGCTCTTCGGGGCTGACATGCATCATGCGCATGCGCGAAGAGTGGAAGGTGAAGCGCTCTTCGGGAAACAGCGAGTAACGCGAAGTCAGCATCGCCGGGATCTCGGTTTCCATTGTTGTGTTCGAGCTGGGTACGATTTGGCCGATTCGAAAGCTTCTCATATATTTTCCTTGGACAGTGACGGTCAGTTGCCGCTGGTGAGTTGAATGTCTTTAGTTTCCTGCAACAGGAACACCATTAGGTTGCGATGAAGTAGGAAAACCGAGGCCTGAGAAATCGCGCTGCCATCAGATATGACGGCAAACGACAAGCATCGACCGAATGCTTATCGCGATCGATTTTAGGAAGAGGGAATGTGTTCGTATATCAAGCATTTACGAGCTTGCCATCGCGGATGACGATGGCAGTGAGGAGGGCTACCAGAGGAGTAACTTGCTCAAAGGTTTCGAAGATCAAGGATCCGATGGAGACCCTGGATGCGCCGATCCTGTCTGGAAGACCTGATCCGTGCGGAAGTACCAAGATGTAAGTCACGACGTATCCGAGCAAGGTCGTATCGGCATGTGACCAGCCTCGGGCCGCGTAGGGAATGCGCTCACCGCTAATGTGAGCTTCCAAGTCTGATGCAGAGGTTCACTCAGCGATCGACACGAATAGCTCCCTAAATGGGCACCGTCAAAAAGAAAGTCACGGTGTGCCCAATATTGATTGGGGAACTCTACAGTGTGATAGACCTCAATTAGCCGACGATAGACATCCATAGTGGTGTCCAGCGACAGTGAAGTTAGGATGCCGCCAAGGTTCGACTGCGCAGCATGACCACACCGCCCAACGTCATGACAGCGGCAACTGTGTATAGGCCCACGGTGAAACTGCCGGTCGATGTTTTGATCAAGCCGATTGCAGATGGGCTGACAATACCGGCGAGACTGCCCAGACTGGTGATCATCGCGATTCCGGCTGCGGCGGTTCTTTTTGAAAGTTGCGCGGTTGCCGCAGCCCAGAACACCGGGTAGGCCGCAACGATACCTGCGGTGGTGATTGCCAGAAGTATCAGCGAAGTCCACAAATGGCCGGTGGTCAACGTCGTTATAATCAATCCGATGGCAGCGCAAAAGGTGGCGACTGCAAAATGCCAATGACGCTCCTGGCGTCTATCGGAGCGTCGCCCATACCAGACCATCGCAACGGCGCCGAAGGTGTAGGGAATCAGCGAGTAGAGACCAATCTGCTGGGCGTCTTGAATTCCCAATTCCTGGATCATGGAGGGCAGCCAGAAGCTCAAGGCATAACTACCAAAATTGATAGCGAAATAGAGAACGGCGAACAGGTAGACCTTCGGATCTTTGAACGCCTCTGCGACGAGACTATGATCGGCAGCAGCGTCGCTCGGTGTTTCCTGCAACGCGGCTTGAATGAGCAGGCGCTCCGCCGGATCGAGCCACTTGGCATCGCCTGGCCGGTCGACCAGACAGAAATAGACGACGACGCCGATCACTGAACTGGGAAGTCCTTCCAAGACATACAACCATTGCCAGCCTCGTAGGCCGTATGTGCCATCAAGGTTTTGCAGGATCCAGCCCGAAACCGGACCCGCGATGATCCCCGCAGCTACCGCGGCTGTCATGAACAGCGCAATGATCCGGCCGCGTCGTTCAACCGGGTACCAGTAGGTCAAGTACAGCACGATGCCGGGGAAGAAACCCGCTTCGAATACGCCTAGCAAGAACCGTACGGCGTAGAATTGGATCGGCGTTTGCACGAACAGCGTCGCGGCAGATACCAGTCCCCAGCAGAACATAATGCGCAGCAGGGTTTTGCGCGCACCGATCTTTTGCAGGAGCAAATTGCTCGGCACTTCAAAAATGAAGTACCCGACGTAAAACATCCCTGCGCCGAACCCATAGATGGCATCGCTGAAACTGAGATCAGCACGCATCTGCAACTGGGCGTAGCCGATGTTGATACGGTCCAGGTAGTTGAGGACATAGCACAGGAAAAGAAGCGGTATCAGCCGACTGGTGACTTTGCGATAAGTCGCGTCCAAGTGGTCAGTAGCCGCGATGGCAGTAAGACTGGAAACATCAAGCGCGGTCGTTTTCATAAGGCGAACGACAGTTGGTAGTGCTGCGCATTCATAAACTGAGCCTCATTATTTTTAGAGTGGCGATCAGGGCGTGTTCTAACAGGTGTCATGTACGATAGTCGCTGTCCATTCGCTCCAGTTTGCGCAGTAAAGCTGGCCAGACGAAACCACCACCCTGGTCCTCGGTTTGCACTTTTGTAACCTGCTCTACACCTTCGATGATGGCTTCATCCACTGTTATCAACTCCCCGCCGACCTGCGCCGCCAACTGGATCTGGCACGTGGTCTCGAACAGATACATCGCCAAGAAGGCATCCGGGATTGATTTGCCGACCGTGAGCAGGCCGTGATTGCGCAGCATCAGGAAGCTCGAGTCGCCAAGGTCAGCTTGTAGCCTCGGACGTTCCTCGTCGCGAACGGCCACCCCTTCGTAGTCGTGATAGCCCAATGAGCTCAGGACGAAGGTCGACTGCTGGGAAATCGGCAATACGCCGCATTTTTGTGCGCTCACCGCGATACCGGCTCGAGTGTGGGTATGCAAGACGCATTGGACGTCATCGCGAAGCGCATGAATGGCGCTGTGAATCACGAAGCCGGCGCGGTTGACCGAAAACGCCGAGTCGTTGAGCTTGTTACCCAGCTGGTCGACGATGATCAATGAAGACGCGGTAATTTCATCAAACAGCAAGCCATAGGGATTGATCAGGAAACGATGCTCGTCACCGGGAAGGCGGGCGCTGATGTGAGTGAAGACCAAATCCGTCCAGCCGAAATGGGCCACCAATCGGTAGCAAGCGGCCAGGTCACAGCGCAGTTTCCATTCTTCAGGGCTGACTGTATTTTTAATCGAAGGTATGTGCATGGAAATTCCTTGTTTTTATAGGGGGCGTTGCTATCGGATCGAAGTGCTATTGCGCAACCCCGACAGTCATCGTTGAGGCGTAGAGGCTGCGTAACGGTCGACGCATGACATTGCGCAGCATGGGTTCGAATGCGTCCAAGGGAAGGGTGTCGTAGTCACGATCGAAGGCGGGGCTGTCATACAGCTCACAGAATTGCGCGGTACGTGCATAGTGCGGGTGGTCGGCAAATTGATCGCGCAGATCTCTATCTAGGCCGATGTGATGAAAAAAATAGTGCCCCTGGAAAATTCCGTGATGGGCGATCATCCAGTGATTGGCTTCGCTGATGAAGGGCTTGAGGATGGCGGCGGCGATGTCGGGATGATTGTAGGCGCCAAGAGTATCGCCAATGTCATGTAGCAGGGCGCAGACCACATATTCCTCGTCGCGTCCATCACGCAACGCCCGCGTCGCGGTCTGCAATGAGTGCGTATAGCGATCGATCGGAAAACCGCCACAGTCACCCTCAAGCTGTTTCAAATGTTCGATGACTCGATCAGGCAAACCTTGGGCGTACGCTATGAATTCTGAACCAATCAGCTTCCAGTCATCGCCGGTGCTCTCCTGAAAGCTTTTGAACGCGGTTTGGTTGCTCATGATCTCTCCTTTGGTCGATACCCAGTGCAAGGGCCGCAAGGAGAGAGGGTAGGGGGTTGAGCGGCAGGAAACTGTAAGGGATCTTGCAATTGCCTTTTTTAACCTTCAGTGATGAGGGTTGTTAGTGCTGTGATGCGGCTGCACTATGCGGATTGACTGAAAAGAGGGGGGCCCATGCCAGCCGATGATCAACTCCTGAAAAAGATGACCGAAAATCAGTGGTTCGCCAGCCTCGAACGCGACGTACAACAGGAGATGCTGGCCACCAGCCGGAGCCAACGACTGAATCCCGGTGAATTTCTTTTGCGCCAAGGGGATGCGCCCGGCTGCTTTTACGGGCTGGTCCAAGGTGCGCTCAAGGTGTCAACCTTGGGTGAAGACGGTAAAGAAGCCATTTTGACGGTGTTTGAAGTCGGTAACTGGTTTGGCGAGACCTCATTGCTCGATGGACTGCCGAGAATGCACGACATGAGCGCTGTGACTGTGGTGGAAGTCCGCTGTATCGATTCGGCTGATTTCGACCGACTGATGCGCAACAATGACTTCGCGCGATCAATCGCAAAGCTGCAGGCCATGCACTCTCGCCTTGTTCACAAGATGCTTGAAGACAGTATGCTGCGCTCGACCCGTGTACGCATTGCTCGGCGCCTTACACACTTGGCCCACGGAGATACCTCCCTGTGGCTAAATGAGTACCACGTACTCAATATAACCCAGGACTCTTTGGCCATGATGCTGGGCATCACTCGGCAAACCCTCGCACTGGAGCTCAAGGTCATGGCCGCAGAGGGGGCGGTGATTTTGAAGTATGGACAGGTACAAATCGCATCATTGACCAAGCTGAAAGCGATGGAATCTGGATTATGAATAGAAGCTATGCCCGGCCGGTTGACCTCAAGCGACACCGCGCCGAGCTCGAATCAGATTCTGCGTGTTATCCGCTTTTCACTCATTTTTGATCGAAGCTTTCAGAGCCAGCGATAGGCTTCCAGCCCGCGAGCGGTGTGAGAAAATGCAGTTCGAAGCGTCGTGTTGTGAAGCGCCACTGTCCGTCGCGGCGCTCGAACTGGTCGTGATAGAGGCCACTGACCTGCACTGGCCCTTGTTCGATGTCATGAAATAGGCAATCTGCCGCGACGGTAGCCGTGGCCGTATCGCCTGTGATGTGTATCAGGGGGTTGGCCATCCAGTGGTGCATGTGTGGCATCTTCCGCCAGTTTCTCTGGGCCATCGCCACTATTTCTTCACGACTTCCCCCTTTCCCGAAGCCTGGCAGGTCCAGGGTCGCATCCAAATGCCAGATACTGCGTAGAAGACCGGTGTCCATACGATCAAATGCATTCGCATAGGCAGAAATGAGTGACTCTATCGCCGCGCGGCTTTCCAGAACATCGAGGCGACGCGTCAGGTTTTCGAGATTCATGACAAGGTCCTATATAGGTATATTCATCCGGCCAGATCGGCCAAGTGGATTTGTGATTCTGCGACACGTTGAGCTACCACGAGACTGTCATTACTGCATCTTGGTTTTTCATTTTTGTACGAGGTCTACCGTGAATTTGCGGTTAATATAGGAACTGATCGGTTTACTGCATGCCTGGTTTTTTCATGAGGTTTATCAATGGCACATCCGAATAACATTGGTCGTCCACGCGAATTCGAACTGGGTGAAGCCGCCCGCGATGCAATGAACGTCTTCTGGGATCGGGGATATGAGGGCGCGTCCCTTCCTCGACTGATTGAAGGCACTGGGTTGTCACGAGGCAGCCTCTACAAGGCGTTTGGCGACAAAAAGGGCCTGCTACTAGCGGCGCTCGAAATCTATACCTCCGAAGGTCTGAAGATGACTGCGAGCATCCTTTCGCAGCCCGGGGCGGTGAAGGATGCCATTCGGGAATCGTTGCTGAGACACGCTCGGCTCTCCTCAGGCGAAGCAGGACGCCGCGGATGCCTCGTTGTGGCGATGGCGACTGAAATGGCTGGTCACGACGCAGAGATCGCACAGCGGACCGATCGCATGTTCCGGCGCATGCAACAGCTCTATGCTGGAGCCATCGTGAGCGGGCAGGCGAACGGTGAAATTTCCGAGTGTGACGAACAAGTATTAGCGCGTTTTCTGGTCTGCCAGATCGAGGGAATGCGTGTCCTGGGGAAAGCTGGCGCACTCGAAGTAGACATGATCGCATTGGTTGATTGCGCGATGCGTATCGTCGACTAAATTTCAAAATTTTGTCTAATTAGGAATCGAATGGTTCCTTAGTAAGGTGATTTATGACTCAGATTGGTATTGTTTCACCCGACAGGCGCCGCTGGGCGATGTTTGCAATTCTACTGGTCGGTGCATTTCTACCACCTTTGGATTTCTTCATCGTCAATGTCGCACTGCCCTCAATCCAAGGAGATTTGGGCGCCTCGTCCTCTGCTGAGCAATTTGTTATTTCCTCCTACGCGGCGCTCTATGCCGTAACACTTATTACTGGCGGTCGGCTTGGCGATCTTTATGGTCGCGGTCGGATGTTTTTTTTAGGGCTAATTGGCTTTACGGCCGCTTCGACGCTGTGCGGATTCGCTTGGTCTCCCTCTGCACTGATCATTGGGCGTGGACTGCAAGGCGTTACGGCTGCAGTAATGGCACCTCAAGCGCTAGCTTCGGTACAGGCGATATTCTCGGAATCTGAAAAGCCCTTCGCGCTCAGTCTTTATGGTGCGGTGTTCGGTCTAGCCTCCGTGGTCGGCCAGGCGCTGGGTGGAATCCTGATTTCGCTCGATCTCATGGGAATGGGGTGGCGGGCGATCTTCCTCGTCAACCTGCCGGTGGCGATCCTAGTTCTACTATTGGGCATTCCCGTATTGAAAGAAACGCGCGCGCCATACGCAAACAAGCTGGACCTTGGCGGCATGGTGTTGTCGATGGTGACGCTGGGCGCGCTGATCGTGCCGCTGATCGAGGGGCGTGAGGCTGGTTGGCCTTGGTGGTCATGGTTGTCGCTCAGCGCTGTGCCGGTACTGGTGTGGCTTTTCTGGCGCTATGAAGCTCGACTTGCTCGTGTGGGTGGCACGCCCTTGCTTGATCCGGCCTTGTTGGAGGTGCCGGGGCTGGGTCGCGCGTTACTGGTCGCACTATCGTTCTATGCGATCGGCGTCTTTTTCTTGTTGTTCTCGATTTATCTGCAAGATGCGCTGCACGCAACCGCGCTGAGCGCCGGTCTTGTGTTCCTGCCGTTCGGTGCGGGGTTTTTGCTGGGGCCCCTTTCGACGCCTTTCGGTAGACGCATGCTCGGCGCTTATGTCAATTCGATAGGCATGGGATTGGAGGTCGTTGGTTTCCTCGCTTTGGCCTGCCTCATCGTGGATACACCGACAGGCGTGTCCCCGTCACCCATATCGCTTGCCGCTATCCTGTTCGTCATTGGTTTCGGGCAAGGGCTTGCGCTGCCGACTTTGATGCGGATGGTCACGGGCCGCGTCGCTCCTGCGTTTTCAGGCATGATCGCAGGCATCGCCAGTTCGACCCTGCAAATCAGCACTTCGCTCAGTGTCGCGGTGATCGGCGGAATTTTCTACACCGTTCTTGGTGGGAGCACCGACGCGGCAGCCATTAGTCAGGCGTTTATCGTCTCGATCCTGTGCATCGCTTTCTGTCTCGCCGCTGGCGCAGGGTTGAGTATCACGCTTGCTCGGCAGCCTGCCACTGCACCCAACAAAAAATAAAGGGATTGCCGCATATAGGAGCCAGCGGAGCGAGAGTACTCGCACGCTACATACAACAACAGAAGTTCGGTGAGGCCATTAGGCAGGCACTTGGTAATTTTGCCTCTCTGCCTCTTGTTGGCTCGAGGGGCGATACTGCAGTCGTAAACTCTTATCTGTGATGGTTCAGGGTTAAGAAGCAATCCGGTTGACCGGTGGCATATCAGAAAGGGCAGTGCAGGGGATCCGATATTCGCACTTAGGATCCTTGGCACGGCCATTTGTTTGCTCTTAACTGGGTCTCAGCCATCTCCCGACGCATGGCAGGTACCCATGGCCTCTAATCAACCTGTGCCAATCATCTCCGCGGCCATATCGGCTAGTGCCCGTAGCCGATCCAGCTGGCGCATATCTTGGTGATAACCCATCCATATATCGCGACTAGGCGGCGCTTCTTCGACGTCCAACAGCCTGAGTGAGGGCGATTGATCTCCCAGCGCGCGAGGCAACACCGCCACACCGAGTCCTAACGCGCACATTCGGGCCTGCACGGTACGGCTGCTGCTGGTGAATACTGTTTTCGCGCGGGGAAATTGTTTCTGCAGCCAAAGAACATCGGGGTAGTGAGCTTGCGCCGTATTCATCGTGATCAAACCTAGCCCTTCACCGTCTGGATCTGGGAAAGAAGATAAATGATTGGCCCGGTACAGCCCGTAGCTCATCGTCATCAGTCGACGCTGAACAATGTCGGGTTCGGTGAAGGGAACAATCCGGAACGCAATATCGGCGTCCCGGCGTGCCAGATCAAACAACCGTTGCCCTGCGATTACTTCGGGGACTATCAGGGGGTAGCGCCGCAGCAGTTCGTCCAATACGGGGGCGAGTACATAGCCGGCGAACCAGTCTGCGGACGAGATTCGCAACAAGCCTTCCGGCTGATTACTGATACCCGCAATACGCCGCTCAATAGCCAAGGCGCTGCGCTCCATTTCTTCAGCCAGGTACAGAATGCTCTCTCCGGCGGCCGTTAGTACCAGTCCTTGACTGGTACGTCGAAAAAAGGCCTGTCCGTTGACCTGTTCGAGCACATGCAGGCGCCGTCCGACGGTGGGATGGCTTACGCCCAATTGCTTTGCAGCCGCCCCCAGTGAGCCGCAGCGGGCAATAGACAAAAAGATGCGCAAATCATTCCAGTCCATGGCGCTGCTCGTACAAAAATGAACGCCGAAGATGCAGCAATGGCAGTCCCGTAGCAAGCCCCTGACTCACAGAATAGACCTCTTCAGTAAGGTAGCTACGGGTGGGAAGTATCGATGAACATCGGATTTATTGGCGTGGGGAGCATGGGCCGGGCAATTATCCCGCTGCTGATTAGTTCGGGCCATCGCGTAAGTGCCTGGAACCGTACTCCCCAGTCACTGGCGAACCTGGCTGGTGTAATTGAACTCGATTCTCCGGCAGCTGCTTTCAAGCAGGATGTCGTCATCAGCATGCTTGCCGATGATCTTGCAGTGCATCAGGTGCTGCTGGTTCCCGGGGTATTGGAAGCCGCAGCTAAATATTGTACGCATATCGTGATGTCGACACTTTCGCCTAGGTTGATGGAACAACTGCAGACGCGGCATGAAGAACTAGGCATCGCCTTGGTAGCCGCGCCGGTGTTCGGCGTGCCAGCGGTGGCAGCCAAAGGGGAAATGAACATCTTGGCGGCGGGGTCGGATGCGGCAATTGCACAAGTGCAGCCGCTGTTCGATGTACTTGGTAAGAAGACCTGGCGGCTAGGAGATCAGCCCGTACAGGCCTGTATTGCGAAAGTCGCCGGTAACATGATGATTACCCAGGCCATAGAGTCCCTCGCCGAAGCGACCGCGCTCACCCAGCGCTATGGGCTGAGTGCTAGGCCCTTTATTGAGCTCGTCACCCAAACGCTGTTTGCTTGTCCCAGCTATCAACGGTATGGGCAAAACATTGTGAACGGTCGCTTTGAGCCGGGTTTCAAGCTGTCGCTAGGGCTTAAAGACATCACTCTGGCGATCGACGCCAGCGGCAACAAGGGCTTGCACCTGCCTGTTGCGGACATCGTGCGATCAAGGATGTCAGCGGCGGTGGCTCAAGGCCTGGGCAACCATGACTGGTCGGCATTTGTTACCGTCTCTACGGAGCCTGTAATAAATGACTCGGTTCAGGCTGCGCCGTGGCACACCACCCCGGCAACTACTTCGCGTCGAGGCCATTTCTGGGTGACTGGGGCGCGCGTTGTGCAAGATGGCAAAAATTTCCAGAAGGGCCCCATGTTTGTGGCTTGGGAGTCCCCTGAGCAGATTACCCAGCCGTATCCGGTTGTACTAGTACACGGCGGTACCCTGCAAGGTACTGAGTGGCTCGATACCCCAGATGGTCGTCCGGGATGGGCTCAGCGCTTCATTGAGGCCGGCTATGTAGTCTTTTGCGTCGATCGGCCGGGTCATGGGCGATCGCCTTATCACGCTCAGATTATGGGGCCGATGGGGCCGGCGTTTTCCTACGAGCGTGCTCGTGAGGTCTACTTCCCAGAGGGTGGCGGCGAAACTCAATGGCCGTTCGATATCGATGATGACGCTGCTTTCGATGCCTTCATCGCGCCCTATGGTCCCATGCCCGCAGATCTGGAGGCTTCACAGACGTTGGATGTGGATCGCCTCTCTCAATTACTAGACCGGATCGGCAAAGCGATCATCGTTACTCACTCGGCATCGGGACCCGATGGCTGGTTGCTAGCGGATCGCAGGCCCGGGCTGATTGCGGCCATCGTCGCGGTAGAGCCAATGGGCCCGGTGTTTGGTAAAACGCCTGGTATTGGTTCTCTGGATTGGGGGCTGACAGCAGCACCGATCACCTTTGATCCTCCGCACGCAAATGCCGAGGAGGTGCGCGCAGCAGATCCTTCGACGCTGAAAATACCTGCACTCAAAGGCGTACCTGTCGCCTTGTTAACCGGAGAAACGTCTGTATTCGTTTCCTTCACTACCAGCATTTTGCAGTTCCTGCGGACTGCCGGGGCATCCGTCGACCATCTGGATCTGCCAGCACTGGGCATCCATGGCAATGGACATGGCTTGATCTACGAGTGCAACTCCGATGATGCCTTCAAGGTGGTATCGCAGTGGCTCGCCGCGTCGACTCGCGCGCCAGCCAAGCGTCATGATTAGCCCCGCCTAACTATTGGGCGCCGATAGCCGGTACGGAAGGATTTAACGCCGTTCGAGAAAAGCGCTGCATGCATTACATTCCGACGAAGAGGGAACATTTATGAAGAAGACTTGGCTGATTACGGGGTGCTCCAGCGGTCTCGGCCGAAATATTGCCGAAGCGGTTCTGGCGCGGGGTGATCAATTGGTCGCCACGGCCCGCAATATAGAAACATTGCGAGACTTTGAAGATCGCTTTCCCGGACAGGTACGACTTGCCTGCTTGGATGTGACTCAACCTAAGGCAGCGATTGATGCAGTTGCTATAGCAGAGCAGGAATTCGGCGGCCTGGATGTACTGGTAAACAACGCTGGTTACGGACTCATAGGAGCAGTCGAAGAAGCAGTATCTGAGGAGTACCGGCCTCTGTTTGAAACCAATGTTTTTGGTCTGATTGAAGTCACCCGCGCTGCGTTACCCGCGATGCGCCGTCGACATGCCGGGCGCATCGTCAACATCTCCTCCGGAGCAGGAGTCGCCGGAGCAGCGGGCTACGGTTATTACAATGCAAGCAAGTTCGCGGTCGAAGGACTGTCTGAGGCTCTTGCCCAAGAAGTCGCACCGCTGGGGATGCGAGTGATAATTGCCGAGCCGGGGCCTTTTCGCACGTCTTTTCTAGGGCGCTCAATTGTCTTGGCAGAACAAGAAATTCCGGCATACGTACAGACATCCGGGAAGCTACGCCAGTACAGCGGGTCCAATAATGGTCAACAGGCAGGAGACCCAGCAAAGGCTGCCGAAGTTATTCTGCTAGCGGTTGATAGTGATCATCCGCCGTTGCATCTTCCGCTAGGGCCCATCGCCTACGGGATCGTCGAGCGCAAACTGACGTCGTTCCGCGAAGATTTAGAGGCGTGGCGTAACCAGGCGATGGCAACAAATTACTAGCCGCGATTATCCATTATTTGGTTATGGGAATGACCTGATTAGCCAAAATCGAATATGCCTTAATGGATTTCGCGAAAGCGACTCCCTTAAAGGGCTGTGATCGATTTACGCGGCCTTTAATGCTCGCATAGATGAGGAGCAATCAACTCCGAACTTAATTCGCCCCATCTGATGGGCATCTCCTTTTCCGGAACCTTGTATCCCTGGGGACTAAGTTGCAATACCCGTGCTCCATTCTCGCGGACCATCCAGCCTCGTTGGGAGGCGGCCATCATGAAAGAGCTTCCTGGAGAGCCTACAAGGTGCGGTCGTAATTCCCTCGAGTCGACACAATGGCGAGCAATACCCTGATGCTGGCTCAGCGCGACCGGCGGGGTAGCCTCCTAGACCACTTAATTCGACACCTGCTGAAAAGGGCGACCTGGAAGAATGATTCCTGACCACTTGACACTATCAGCACGTCCGTAATACCGTAATACCGTTTCTCGACAACACATCTATCCGAAAAATAATTCCAAGAGGTACCCGCAATGTCCCAACACGTACTGCGCACTGGCTCTCGCACTCATCGGGTTGCCGTTATCGATGGTCCAAACATGTCCAACCTCGGGGCTCGTAACAAGCGGGTTTATGGCCAAATCAATTCGTTGGCCGATCTGCAGGCCTATGTCGTCCAAACGGGTGCCAACCTCGGTGTCGAAGTTGAGACATTTGCGTCCAATTACGAAGGGGCGATCCTCGAGTTCATTCATGAATCTGCCGGTCGCGTGGATGCGTACATCATCAATCCCGCTGGCTTAACGACGGGGGGCGAGGCTGTGCGCCATGCTCTTGAAGAAACTCAAAAGCCCGTTGTCGAGGTTCACTTTGCTAATATCGTTTGCCCGCCGACTGCGCCTCGTGGCTTGCCAGGTGGGCCTTGGGAATCGAAATTCAGCCGTTCAGCGACAGGTGTTGCGATGGGGCTGCGACAGTACAGCTATGTCGCGGCATTGACCGGACTGGTGTTGGCGCTGGATGACGAGACCTTCCTGGGAGTACCGTTGACGGCCTCCTGATAAATACTTTGCTAAGGATCTCGATATGACTCAAAACCCGTTCCTACAAATTGCAGCGCCTTTGCGTCAGCAGACTGCGGACCAGCTCCGCGTTGCAATTCTTTCAATGGAATTCAAGCCGGGCGAGCGTCTTATCGAGACTCGTATGTGTGAGCGGTTTAGTGTGAGTCGGACGGTTATCCGCGAGGTGCTTCGCCAACTGGAAACTGAAGGAATCGTGGAGATGATCCCAAGGCGTGGCCCTAGGGTAGCGATTCTCAGTGAGAAGGACATTCGCGACCTCTATGAGCTTCGTGGTGTCCTTGAAGGTCTCATAGGCCAGTTGTTCGCTATTCGTGCGAATGATCGACAGCGCGAGAGGCTCATTGCTCTGACATCTGAGATCAGTAGCTCGTTGGAAACGATGCCTGTCGCCGATCGAACCCGTCTGAAGGATGCCTATTATCACGCGCTGCTTGAGGGGGCGGACAATGAGGCTGTGGAGCGTGCATTGCGCGGCATCCATACCCGTACAGAATTGTTGCGGGCTTACACGTTGAATGTTCCAGGCCGAGCACACCAAAGCGTCAAGGAAATCATGGTCATTACGCAAGCCACTGCTGTTCTTCGTGATCCGGTAGCTGCCAGGGAAGCCTGCGAACAGCATGTACAAGCCGCATACGAGGCCGCTCGTGGAAATTTTCATATCCTGAGTGAGTTCGCTGAGTCATAAACGAACTCGGACAATAATGAAGGGCAAGCAATCATGTCCGAAGTTTTAACTGATCCGTGGATGGCTGGCTGGTTGGCGGCCGTTTCCTCGGATAAGGAACTATCCCACATAGGTAAGCTCTCCCGGTTAGTGTTGAAGCTAACAGCTGGCGAGCGTACGGCGATTGTTTTTTTTGATCGTGGTGCATTCAAAGAAGAAAAGTGCCTTCCTGGAGATGACGTTGACATAGTAGACATTAATGGCAGCGTAAAGGCATGGGAGCAATTGTTGAAGCCCATGCCTGACCCTCTGCTCAATGATCTCCTGGCAATGGATAAGAATCACCCGGACTTTTCAATCGTCTCGGATCGAGTCTATCTCCTACGGCATCTCCGGTTGATCCTGAAACTATTCAGTATCGCACCAAGGCAGGAATGATCATGGCTCAAATCGAAAATGTCGTTGGACGATACATTCATCTGACAATTGCCGACGTGGATCAGCGCATCTATTTTGAAGAGGCAGGACAGGGTATTCCTCTACTGTGCCTGCATACGGCTGGTGCAGATTCACGGCAATATCGCAGGTTATTAAATGACCCTGAGATCACAAAGTCTTTCCGTGTCATTGCGTTTGACTTGCCGTGGCATGGAAAATCTCTTCCACCGCAGAACTGGTGGGAACATGAGTATTTGTTGACTGCTGATGTCTACGCGCAGACGGTTGAAACGTTTGCGAGCGCGCTCGAATTGGATCGTCCAGTGGTAATTGGGTGCTCAATGGCCGGCTCCCTCGTACTGGAATTGGTTCGCAGGAACGCTCAAGCTTGGCGGTGCGCGATTGGACTGTCCGGTGCGTCGAAGGTAGCGGGTAGATTTCAGGACTGGTCACTGGCACCTGACATCAATGCGCAGCAAAGTGTCGCATCATGGACGTCGAGCTTGATGGCCCCTATGAGTCCTGAAGAGGCAAAAAGGGAGGTCTGGTGGATCTATAGTCAAGGTGGCCCAGGGGTTTATCGGGGCGATACTTTTTTTTATAGCCAAGATCTGGACTTACGTGGACGAGAATCCGAGATTGATACGACAGTCTGCCCGGTATACCTACTGACTGGGGAATATGACCACGCCTGTACTGTCACAGATACTGAGCTTACCCTTAAAGCCATTTCAGGCGCTAAAGGTGGAACGATGGTTGGTATTGGGCACTTTCCTGTAAGTGAAAATTACTCACTGTTCAAAAAGTATCTAGTTCCTATCTTGGAAGAAATTGTTAGCTGAAGTGCAAACTCGGCGAATATCCGGCATTTAAGTTATAGCTGCCAATGCTAGTTTTTGGATGAGTCGGTGTCCGTGCCCTGGCACGGGGACGGCTATGTTATACCTAAATAATGATAAAAAGGTATCCATCATGATTGATAAACCTTTGATAGGTCGGGCTGTCACCAAAGCCGGCGCGACAAGCAAAGTGGAGCCGGCGAACGATGTGAGTTCCGAACATCTGGCTTTGTTCGCTAAAGTAAAGCGTCATATTATTCCAATTGCGATTCTAGGGTTGTTTATTGCGTTTATTGACCGCACCAATCTAAGTGTGGCCGGTCACTCGATGAGTGACAGCCTCAAGTTAAGCCCCGCTGCTTTTGGGCTGGCGGCTGGACTGTTCTATCTGGGCTACATCTTGACTGAAGTACCTAGCAACATGGCAATCCGGCGTTTCGGCGCAAGACGGTGGATTGCACGAATCATGATCAGTTGGGGGCTGATCACGGTCGTCACCATGTTCGTCAACACCGCCGAGTCCCTGTATGTGGCCAGATTCCTTCTGGGTATTGCAGAGGCGGGTTTCTACCCTGGTATCTTGTTCTGGATGAGTTTCTGGCTACCGGCGAGATCGCTGACCCGGGCGTACTCGTTGTTTCAACTTGGGATTCCAATATCGCTCGCTCTGGGATCCGTGGTTACGGCCCAGTTGCTGCGCCTTGATGGCATTGGTGGCTTGCTGGGATGGCAGTGGGTTTTCCTGATCGAGGGGGGGGCGGCAGTCGCCATGGGCCTGCTAACGCTCAAAGTTATGGCTAATAAGCCTAGCGAAGCCAAATGGCTTAGCGATCTAGAGAAACAGCAGCTATCTGAAATTCTAAAGAAAGACTCGGCTGGCGATCCAGAAAACGAAGTTAGCCATGGCCGTGTGCTCAAGGACATCTTCGCAAGTCGAGCCGCCTGGGCTTACTCAGCCTGCTACCTGTTCATGATGATCGGATTCTGGACCGTCACCTATTGGCTCCCGCAGATCTTGCAGGACCGAATGAAGGTCGATGCAGTTCAGGCGGGGTTGCTCTCCGCGGTGCCGTGGATCATATCTGGGGCATCGCTGCTAGTCGTTTCCAAGCAAGTTGAGCGGGGTGCGTCGATTAGCCGTTCGCTGGTGTTGGTGCTTCTGTTTTGCGCAATCGGCTTCAGCATTTCCAGCATCGCCACTTCTTCATGGATCGCGTTTGTCGGTTTGTGCATGGCGGCGTGCATCCAAGCAGCCGTACCACTGTTGTTCAGTTTTCCATCTCGACATTTTGCTGGCTCACAAGCCGCTGTTGCGCTTGCAATGGTGAATTCCATCGGGAGTCTTGGCGGTTTCATAGGGCCAGTCCTGCTGGGTTGGACTAAGGCAGTAACTGGGGCAAATGAAACCGGACTCATCGTAATGGCTGGAGCGTTCCTGATTGCATCGGGCATCGCGCTGACGCTCCCGGCAGTCCTGCGTTCTGCCCAACTGAAATGCTCATGAGAGCGCACCTGATACTACTTCAATAACGCCACCACTGGAGAGTCAAATGAACCAAGAACTATTCGAACTGGGTCTGCAAACCCGCCGTGAGGTTTTAGGATCTGAATACGTCGATGCATCGATCAATAGCGCAGACGACTTTAACCGCCGCATGCAGGAGCATGTCACCCAGTACTGCTGGGGTGATGTTTGGAACCGTCCTGGCTTGGATCGGCGTACTCGGAGTTTCCTGAATCTTGCAATGTTGACGGCGCTTAACCGCCCGCATGAAATCAAACTTCATGTGCGGGGGGCCATCAACAACGGCCTGACGAAAGATGAAATCGCAGAAGTCTTCCTACAGTCCGCTATTTATTGTGGTGTACCAGCTGCCATCGACAGCTTCAGGACTGCCAAGGAGGTTTTTAAAGAAATGGGGCTTTAGGCACAAATGTTTCCCGGTGGCCCATCAAGCCGCCGGGCCAAGTGCAGTCCAGTCGATCGATAAATCCCTAGTGTAAATTTCCCCTTACTGATTATCGCACAGCAATGAATTCATAGCGTCATTGGGTACGTTGGTTGTTTAAGCGTGGCGGGTGCTAGTGATTTGTTATGGCATCTATTTCCGGATTTACGGAGATCCACGAACAGCACATACCATATGGGCATTGCCGAACTCATCCTAGATAAATAAAGAAAGTCTGAGCACTCGACGGTGCATTAATTGCCCCAATTTGACCATTCGTAAACTGGTAGAAGTTGTCTGTATTGATTTGCCCGATTAGATCAAATACTGGGGAAAGCCAGTATACCCATTAATATTTACATCTTGATCACGCGTTTCCGAATTTTTGAATTTTCGACTTATTACCTGTCACCTAGGCTCATGGAGAAAATGATGGACATTGGCATTATTAAAAAATTACTGTCATGCACTATGACAGCGTCACTAATCGCGATTTCCGCGCATGCGCCAGTGGCACTTGCGGATAATCTAAGTGCAACGATGACTGGCAAAATGCAGTCTATCGTTCCGATAAGTGGTCCACCCGCCGCATTTGTAGACGGGGTCTGGAGCCCTGAAGATATGATCCATCTCGACGGCACTTCGTGGGTCATCGCGAGTGGTATGGGTTTGCAGCACGAACGCGGTGCTTTGTTCGCTATCGACACCCGCACCCCTGATCACGCGCTTGAGATCAAATGGTTACCAGGCGCCGAAAGCGGGCGGCTAAACAAGATGCAGTTTGATGCGCATGGGATTGTTGCCAAACGCCTGCCCGGAGGCCGATTTGAGCTGTTGGTTGTCGACCACGGTGGAAAACGGGAGGCTATCGATCGCTTGGTGCTCGATGTCTCGGGTTCCGCCCCGCAGATCGTCGAGGGCACTCGCCTCCCGTTACCCCAAGGGGTTTCAGGGAATGCGGTTGCGTTCCTGCCAGATGCCGGCTTCGTGGTGACTGGTTTTTTTAATCCACTCGACAAGCAGACACCAGCCGAACTCGCCACCGCTGAGCCTACAGGTAGCCTATGGCGCTGGTCACAGTCGACCGGCTGGGAGAAATTCGGACCTCCGATGTCAGGTGCCAACGGACTGGAGATAACTCCCGACGGAGAACACTTTCTGGTAAATGAATGGGCCGCTCGGCGTATTTTGAAGCTGACGTTAGATGGCCGTGTCGAGGATAGTGTCACCGTTGATTTCTTGCCCGACAACCTTCGTTGGATCGACAGCCGTCATGTTCTAGTAGCGGGGCAACTTGCAAACGCTGAAAGTATTTTCACGTGCTCCCAGCCGGGCCAAGAGTGCCCGCTCGGCTATGTGGTAGCAGTTCTCGATCCAGAGACGCTAGCCGTGCGAGAGATCGTCCGCAAATCGCATCTAGAAGCGTGGCGTGAAGGGCTTGGTGCTGCGACCGGCGCATTGATGGTTAATCGTGAACTCTGGGTCGGTAGCTTTGCCGGTGAACGAATCGCGAGGTTTAAACGATAGCCTTGACTGAGCAGGTCTCTTAGAGGGTTAAGCAGACTGATAGTCCGCGTTAGATTGTTTAGTGAAAATTATCTACTTTCTCAGGATGCTGGCCAAGCAGGCAGTTTCGTAGTTGCGGCAGTTCAGGCAACGGTCGAGGTGGGCAGGGGGATTAACGATGGCCTCAAGGCCTTCAAGGACCTGCTTGAAGAGACAGATCCGACGCCGTTGCCCGTCCAACTCATCTGCCAGTAATTGATAGGTGGGGCAGACGACGTGACAGAGTCCGCTGAGTGCCGTGTCAGTTACATTTCGGTCATTCATGGGCGCTGTCGTAAATGACAAAAATGTAATCTGGCGGTCATCGTGATGTCCCACTCCGAGACAGAAAATAGTCGCGCATAAAAACTGAGGAATCGTCGCGATTGAAGCTGAAGACTGCCATGGCCACTTCGTTAGGTTTGCAGATACCAACCGCTGTCGTGTTCTTAGTGGCCGACATGCCGGCGATCTAGCCGCTGTGCGGCATCGCTGAAAGTGTCAAGAGTAACTCGCTGACATTCATCACTCGCTCCGGTGAACAGTTTCGTCGGCTCGACGGCCAATCCACAGGAGAGGGCTTGTGAAAGTGCTAGACATCCCCGTTCTCGAGTCCAGGCCTAGCGAAGGCCACTACGGTGGATAAAGTGCAGATTGCCCACCGGTGCCATGATCATCAGTATCTTGTTCCATGTTGATTTCAGAGAAACATTTCCCGGAAGATCTATTAACAGGTATAAATTTGTGCATCGGTTGCACTCCCATCACCATCTTTAACTAAAAAGACGTGCGCTAATCGGTGCTGTCCGACATAAACGATATGGAAAGACACTACTTCTTTCCTAAGCAGATTTTTATATGATCACAATACTACTAACTAGTTGGTAGTCTTGTGTAAGCAATTGGATTGTGGTGATGCGTTTCATGCCTATGCCGCTGATGTCGGGGGCTACACCGCGGGCGAGTCCATATATCAAAAGGAGTTAACGTCTCATGCCTAATCCTATCTCCACATTGGGGGATTTTCATACTGCCATTAGTGTGGCTACGTTCGCGGCCGGACTTTATAGCTACGTCCGCTACCGAAAAATCGATATCACCACAGACTCCGCCAAGTTCTATCTAACTGGCTTGGTGGTATCAGTGTTGACGTCCTTCGGTCTGTCCAGTACCGGCGGCTTCAATGTCGGTCATGCTTTGGGTATTTTGGCGTTACTCGCTATATTTTGTGCACTGTCCGTTACATGGCTACGCGTTCTGGGGCGGGCGAGGCCATACCTATCCCAGTTCGGATTTACGTTCAGCTTCTTTCTACTGTTAGTTCCAGGTATTAATGAGACGCTAACGCGCCTGCCCGTCGCTCATCCACTTGCGAATGGTCCAGAATCTCCGCTCGTGCAAGGGGCGTTAGTAGTGTGGCTAGTTATCTTTTTACTGGGATCCTTGCTGCAGTTTTTATCGATTCGTTCGCAACGCAGGGAAGCAAAATTTTTTTGACTTAGAGCTATAGCACTATCGCGCTCTGTAAATTTTAGGCTCGCCTTCGATTGTACCTCTTAGGTCTGCACAATGTCTGAAAAAGGCCAGTACCAAGTCGGCACTAAGAATAAAGTTACTGTTCTGCGCCTGAATGCCTTAACTGCTATTCAAACTACAGAACTCGAACGCTCATATCTAAGGTTTCCTTAGAAAATTATTTTCGGTCAATCATTGGATGCAATAATGTTTACATTTATGAGGCGCTTAAATATCGGTACGCGTTCGATGGCGGGATTTTCGATCGTTACTCTTATCCTGATAGCCGTCGGGCTATTTAGCTTGCAGCAAATGGAGCGTATCCAGGATGCCACTAATTATTTCAACCGCATCTGGCTACCGAGTCTAGATCGAATTCAGCAATTAGATGCTGGAATATCCGGTATAAGGCTTGAGGGGCAACGGTACAGAGCTGCCAAAGACGCAGCTGGGAGGCAAACCAGCGCCGGACTTATAGGGAGCGCCGATCAAGAGGTTCGAAAGACGCTGGCAACTCTGATAAGTCAAGAAACCCATGACAAGGACAAAAAAGCACTTTCCAAAATTATGGATGTTTATGATCTTTATGTTCAAGAGCTTGGTCGGCTAATAAGCCTGACTAACCAAGATCAGATAAATGATGAAGTTTCGCAGCAGATATCCATGAATTTGGGGAGGCTAGGTCAGCAATTGACGCAGCAGTTGAAGGATCTTACTGCTCGTAACCAAGAGGGGGCTAATGAGGCAGCAGCGAACTCAGCAGTTTTGTATGAAAAGGCGAGGGTTTTTATTGGTGTTACGCTGTGTTTGGCAATCGTCATCACGATATTATTAGCTTGGTGCCTTACTAGAAGCATCTTATTGCCAATTCAACAAGCCCTTACTGTTGCTAGGACGATCGCGGATGGGAACCTAACGTTGCCAATCGACACTAGCGGAACTGATGAGCCTGCTTTGTTGCTCGTGGCAATGGAGGGCATGCAGGAGAAACTTAGGTCAACGATTTCTACAATTGGAGCAACTGCGTCTCAGCTTGCCGCTGCTGCAGAAGAAGTAAGTTCGGTAGTTTCTGAAATGAGTGATGGACTGGTACAGCAGAACGCGGACATTGATAGGGCTTTTTCGTCGGTTCTGGAGTTGAGTTTGGCTGTAGGCGGGGTGGCTAAGAATGCGGTTTCGACATCTGAACTTTCGAAAGTTTCTGAATTTGAATCCAAGAATGGTAAAGGGCAGGTAGAAGAAACTACATCAAGGCTTCAGAGTCTGGAGCGACAAGTCCGTAAGAGCTCATCAGACGCTCAAGGTTTTTTTCATCAGACGAAGGCGATAAGCAAGGTACTTGATGTAATCCGAGCAATCGCAGAACAAACCAATCTTCTCGCATTGAACGCAGCAATTGAAGCCGCTAGGGCCGGGGAAGCAGGGCGGGGATTTGCGGTGGTAGCGGATGAAGTTCGTTCTTTGGCGCACACGACCCAATCATCAATTCTTGAAATAGAATCGATGATCGAGTCCATTCAAAAAGGAAGCAGTAGTACAGTGAACTCGCTTCAGGAAAGTGCCAAACTGTCCGATGAAACTTTGGATGTGGCAAGGGCTGCCGGAACTGCATTGGAGCAGATCGCAATGGCAGTCTCTCAAATAAACAGTCAGAACCAGATTATCGCGAGTGCAACCGAGGAGCAGTCCCAGGTTGCTCAACAGGTGAGCGATAGTTTGAGCTCTATTCGAGACACATCCATTCAGACAGCTACTGGGGCTACGCAGACCGCCACCGCTAGCCACGAACTCGCCCGGATAGCGACAACTATGTCGATGATGGTAAACAAATTTACAATAGCATGACTTCGAATAGATAGGAGTCAGAAGGTTCTACCCCTTTTTTGTAAATTCACCGGCATAAATCAGCAAACTATGTAGCGATGTTATGAACCAATCAGAGAAGCGTACGTCAGCCCTAGCGCTGTACACCGAAGAAATCCGCGCAGCTGTGGCCCTGCTGAAGAAAACTGTTCCGTTGATGGTACGGAACAATATTCCTCCTAACCCGGTGCAGTACGCTCTCTGGTACACCTACAGCAAAGGAAAAGACCCGGAACTAAATCGCCATTTGGACAATATTGTTAAAAACTGCGACTGCTTTCCTCCAGAATCCGCCGCACAACTTTTTCGCGATTACATTATTCACGATGAGTTGGAGACGGCTCGCGTCTGGCAGCAGAAAACAATAAATCTAGTTGATGGCATGGAGCGCGACGTTTCACATAGCGTGCAAGGCAACCTTAACTTTCAAACAAAACTAGACTACTGCCTAGAACAACTTGATGCGTCGATCGACAACACTCAGCCTGACATTCTCAATGAGTTGCAAAAAAGCGCACAGTTAATGCAGGAACAACAAGCCGTATTCCTGTCTCGACTGCACGCTGCTCAAAACGAGATTAAAGCTCTGCGCGATAAACTAGAGCGAACAAGTATCGCCGCCTCGCTGGATGGCCTCACTCAGATTTTCAATCGTGATGCATTCAATCAAATGCTGGACCAAGCACTCACCACTGCCCCTGATGGGGTTGCACTGATAATGTTGGATATTGATCACTTTAAGCAATTTAATGATCTGTACGGTCATCCTTTAGGTGATCGAGTAATCCAGCATGTAGGCCAAGTGCTGCGGACTTCATTGCCGCCGCATGCTATTGCAGCACGCTATGGGGGTGAAGAGTTTTGCGTTATTTTAGAGGCCTGCAGCGATCTTGAAAATGTCCACAATTTTGCTGAAAGATTGCGGATGAAGATCCAGTCTCTACGTATAAGGGTTCGTAGTACCGATAAGATACTTGACACGATAACGGCTTCACTAGGAATCGCACTTTTCAACGATGGGGATACCATGGAAACTCTTCTTGCTCGTGCTGATGAAGCTCTCTATAAAGCCAAGCATAACGGGCGCAACCAGGTTCAACGATAACCAGTGGCATCGGTTCACACTACGATTACTATCCGTGCCAGCCTATACAACGTCAACCGCCGAGCCTTTGGATACAGTTGATTGCCAATATTGTTATTGCCTATAGAACTCTAATAATTAGCGCCAACAATATTCGTAGGTGTTTACCACAGGTTTCGTGTAGATGGAATTAGATACCGGCACATCAATAGTTATTGGATACGGCAAAAAAATCAATGTTAAGCACTAGCTTTTTATAGTTTTCGGCCTGATGGCAACCTTCGTTCTAGTTTTGCCTCTAATAGGTCGGGGACTTTCATACCCGCTAACTGCTCCGTTTAAAGGTCTTTCCACTCATGGGTGCGCAAAAATCAATCAGGTTAATTTTTTTAGGGTCAATACTATCGTTGGTAGCCGTCGCAATGATTGTTTTTGGACTGTTGAAAACATTGCCAGAGGTTGCCAATCAACAGGCATTCTTACGATCTTCTAGGGGGATAGACTCTGCGATTAAAACTGAACAGGCAAAATTAGCCAGTGTGCTATTGGATAACTCACAATGGAGCGAGGCCGTTCAACATTGTTACGGAGCGGAAGATCGTAGCTGGCTGGATTCGACTTGGGGAATTCTACAAACCAGGGGAATTATGATGTTGTTTTTCTGGTAAATGATAAATGGCAGACTCTGTGGACTCACGCTAATGGACAACAAGTTTCTGTTAGCGAATTCAGTGACTACGCTGGCGGGCGAATGGACAGTTTTTTCCGAGACATCTCTCACCGAGGGTCGCCTAGTCCCGTGGTTTATATATTTTGGTACAACGGATCACTGCTTGTCATGGGGGCCGCACCTATCATATCGGATTCAAACTCCAATTTGCCGTCTATTACTAAAATAAGATTCCTAGTTTTTGCAAAAGTTCTAAATATTCCAACTCTAGCTAATATCGCTGATAAAATTTTTGTCTCGAACTTGTCTCTCTCAAAAGTTTTTTTTTGAGGAGAAAGAACGATTTAGCACTCCTCTTAAAAATCTTTCTGGAGATATCGTAGCTTTTGCAAGCTGGCATGATATTCGCCCGGGAGATGTTGCGCGCAACAATATTCAACCACCAACGCTTTTCGTACTGGCGTTCTTTTTTGTTTATACGCTATGGTTGCTAAAAGTCGCTATTGGAACTTATAAAGATATATTGTTTAGCGCGGACGCTGCCAGGATTTCCGCCCGCAAAGACACGCTTACCGGATTGCCAAATAGGTTAATGCTTTATGAAAAACTACGAGAGCAACAAAATTTTACAGATAAGGATACTGCACTGCTTCTAATTGATCTGGACGGTTTTAAAGAGGTAAACGATTCATACGGGCATGAGGTTGGTGACAACCTTCTTAAAAAAATAGCTTTGACTTTTAGTCGCGTGTTGGGGGGCGGTGAGGTTCTGGCACGTCTGGGAGGGGATGAGTTTGCCATCATCGTAACAACCGACAATAATGCCAAAGGATCGGCTGAGCGACTTGCCAACTTGCTGATTAGGCAGTTGGATGTCGTATTTGATTTAGATGGTCGCAAGGTATCCGTTGGTGCCAGTATTGGTCTATCTACATATCTTGGTTTAGATAGGCGCGAGTCAGAGCTTCTTCGACACGCCGATGTGGCTATGTATGAAGCGAAGCGCAGAGGCTGCAATCAGGTATGTGTCTACGATTTTAAGCTGGACGCCGCTCGAAATCGCAAGACTAAGCTTGCCGCGGAATTGGGACTCGCGCTTTCTCGGGGAGATATTAAGGTTGTCTATCAGCCCATTTTTGAGAGTACAAGTCGCAGCATTATTGGTGTCGAGGCGCTTGCTCGATGGACGCATGAAATAAACGGCGCTGTCTCGCCTCAAGAGTTTGTGCCGATAGCCGAAGAGTTTGGCTTGATCGACCAGTTGGGCAGACAGGTGCTAGAGCTCGCTTGCCGGGAGGCTGCGCGATGGCCTAACCTAAAGGTATCAGTAAATATTTCCCCTGCACAATTCAAGAACCCGGGATTCGTATCGATGGTCCTGTCCATCATTAACGCTAACGGGCTTTCTAGAAGTCAGTTGGAGTTGGAAGTTACAGAGACATATCTTATCGAGCATCAAGAGCAATCAAAGTCAGTAATTGATCGCCTTAATGCAGAAGGCATCTCTGTGGCTCTTGATGATTTTGGTACCGGTTATTCTAGCCTTGGATACTTAAGAAAATATAGGTTTAGCAAACTTAAAATCGACAGGACGATGGTTACGGGTTTGGCTGGCAGCCTCTCGGCGCAGAAAATATTCCAGGCAACAATTTTACTAGCGAAAAGTCTGGATCTCACTGTTACTGCGGAAGGCGTCGAGCACGAGGACGAAGCAGATTTTGTTGAAACAATGGGATGTGATTATCTTCAGGGATATTTCCTTGGACGACCACAGTTGGCAGAAAATATCGATCAGATTTTGAATATCTCATGACGCGGGCCAACTCCGTCTTGGTCTCCGCGCGCATATTCAGCGGCTCGAAAGTGTGCCAAACCGTGTCTGTGCGAATCAACGCAGCAACTCTCGTACGCGTCGGCAGCGCGGCTCGGCCACGGCACGGCACGGTAATCGTGGTCGAGCGCGTTGCACATCAACGCGAATCTGGGGCGGGGTTCAAGCGTGGCGGGCATGGTTCACTGAGATGTAGTCGTCATATGAGGGCGCAGGAATAACCTTGCGGCAAAGCAAGTTGGCGTTGATGCATTGACCAGCGCCGTAGCGGCTATCGAAACACCTGGTGGCTTGTATGCTTCTACAACTCGCGCCTTGATGTCGTTGACATCCGCCTAGTGCCATTTCCAGGTTATGCACGTGTCCGCTAAATCTTAGTAGGCGCGAGCCCCCCTGGCTTAGCTCACGGACTCAACACTACTTGCCTGGGCAATTGCTTGCTGCGTACGTGCCGTGTCAACTGAGGGGTTGGTTGAGAGGGGGGTGGATATCGGGAATCGTTCGGGTGAGAAGGTCGCCAATTTCGAACACTTCGGCCTTGGATTCACGAACGATTTTTTGCTTCGTCAGCGGAGACCGTCGTTCATGCTTGGGGGAAAACCAACGAAAAACGAATCGTCCCAGACTTGGGCTGTTTCACACTCACTTCACCGCCATGCAGTTGCATAATCGCCACCACGATGGCGAGGCCAAGGCCGTATGAGTCGGAGCTTTGGTTACGGGAAGCATCGCCGCGGTAAAAGCGGTCGAACAGCTTGCGCAATGTATCTTCACTCAATACCGGCCCCTGATTCTCTACATCAATCCGCCATCCGCGGTCGGTTGCCACGACACGCATCAGAATCTCACTGCCTTCGTCGGCGTAGCGAATAGCGTTCGCGACTAAATTGCTCAATGCCCGACGCAGCAGTAAAGGGTCAGCTTCCAAGATGCCATCGCCGAAGGCATGCAAAGTCATTTGGCGCTCTTCAGCCAAGCCTTCGAAATAACCGGCGATGCGCTGCAATTCGTCATGCAGGGCCAGCGGCTGACGCTCGACTACCGATTGCGTTTCGTCTGCGCGAGCGAGGAACAAAATGCTTTCGACTATCCGTGAAATGCGCTCCAGTTCTTCAAGGTTCGAGGCTATAAGGGCCTGATATTCGTCCTCGCTGCGCGATTGGCGCAAGGCGACCTGACAGTGCCCCATTAGCGACCCCACGGGCGTGCGTATTTCATGAGCCAAGTCAGCAGAAAACTGCGTCAGGCGCTGATAACCGTTGGCGAGGCGATCGAGCATGGCGTTGTAGGCGTCGCTCAGTTGTTGAAGTTCAACCGGCGTTGCCCTGCTGTCCATTCTGCTGTCGAGCCGCTGGGGCGTTATGTTTGCGGCATGCGCGGCCATTTTGCGCAGCGGGCGCAGGCCCCGATGTAGCAGCACGTAACCAAGCAACGCCGTGAGCAGAAACGCCAGAGTCACAGCCAGGTAAATACGTTCGCGAAACGCCTCAAGCATGGCCATTTCTTTGCCCATGACGTGCGCGGCAGTGAGGCGTACTTCGCGGCCGCCGGAGGTCGTTTGCACGGAAGCAGCGCGCAACGGTGCGCCCGAGTCGGTCATGCCGCTGCGCAGGTCATTGACACTCAGCTTCATATCCTGGTTGATTACTGGCAAGTCTGGCAACGTCGCATTCAGCGGATTGACCATGATCACCGGCTGCTGGCCCGGCTCACGAATGATGAAGATGTCGTCTTCGCTGTCGAGCATGTTCTTGAAAATCTGCGGACTGTCGCGCAGTTTCTCAATGGCCAACTCGTAATGCAGCAGCTTGCGAAAATGATCCAGACGACCCAGTACCGCATGGTCGCTGTAAATCAATACCGAGGTTTTCATCGACTGATATAAATAAAGTCCTGCGCCAGCCACAGCGAGCATTGCCACCAGCGAGAACGCCATGGTCGAGCGCAGCGTCAGGGATGGTTGGCGTCGGGTCCACATGACCTCACCTCGCACACATATCCGATACCGCGAATGGTATGGATCAGCTTGACCGGGTAGGGCAGGTCGACCTTGTTGCGCAGGCGTTTGACGGCCACGTCTACCACGTTGGTATCACTGTCGAAATTCATGTCCCAGACTTCCGAAGCAATCTGCGCCCGGGACAATACATCGCCCTCACGGCGCAAAAACAGATGCAGCAGGGCGAACTCCTTGTTGGTCAGCACGATTACTTGCTGCTGACGCGTAACGCGACGACGCACCAAGTCCAGCTCCAAGTCTGCGATACGAAAATGATCGGCTTCGCGGACCACGCCACGACGCAGGATGGTGCGAATGCGCAACAGCAACTCGGTGAAGGAAAACGGTTTCACCAGGTAGTCATCGGCCCCCAGTTCCAGGCCGCGAATACGGTCATGCAGCTGATCGCGCGCCGTGAGGAACAGCACGGGCACGTCTTGTTTTGCACGTAATAGCTCGATGATTTGAAAGCCATCAATGCCGGGCAACATCACATCGAGCACGATGAGGTCGTACGCCGTTTGCAGTGCCATGTGCAGGCCATCGGCGCCGTGTTGGGTCCAGTCGACGTTGTAGCCGGACTCGCCAAGGCCCTTTTTCAGGTACTCGCCGGTTTTGGTGTCGTCTTCGATCAGCAGAATATGCATCGTCAGGGGGCGCTCGGGTCTCTGTATGGCGGGATTCAACCCGTGGCATGGGTATCTCAGGATTGCAGTGTAACGAGCTGAGAAGGCTGGGTCGGTTACATTTCTGTCATTCGTACAAACGTCGTTGCGAATGACAAAAATGTCATCCGGCGGTCATGGTGAGGTCCCGGACGGGGGGCGAGGATGGCGGCACTTAAACCAGTGAGGAATCGCCGCAATGAAGTTGAAGACTGCTCTGTCTACCACGTTCGGTTTGTTGATGTTCAGTGCTGCCGTTATGGCCACCGCGGCCGATATGCCAGTGATCAAGCCGCTGCGCGGCACCGTCGAAAGTGTCAGCAACAACACGCTGACGTTCACCACTCGCTCTGGCGCACAGCAAACCATCGGTCTGACTGACAAGACCGATATCAAGCGGGTATCAAAGACAAATATCGAGTCGATCAAAGCCGACAGCTTCGTCGGTTCGGCAGCCATTCCACAGGCCGACGGTTCGCTCAAGGCACTGGAAGTCACCGTGTTCGAATCCAGCCTCAAAGGCAGCGGAGAAGGTCATTACGGTTGGCAGAACGCGGACGGCAGCACGGGCACCATGACCAACGGTACGGTGGGCAAATTGTCCAAGGCCAACGGTCGCACGCTGACCGTCAACTACAAGGGTGGCGAGAAGCAACTCGTCGTGCCGGATGACGTGCCCATCGCCTACGTCGAGCCAGGCAAAGCCGATGAGTTGGTCAAAGGCGCCAAAATTGTCGTGTTCGCGGCCCAGGATGGCACAACCGCACGCGGTATTGCTGTCGGTAAAGATGGCTTCCAGCCACCGATGTAATCACCTGAAAAGGCTGGAGCGACGCCGTCCGGCATTGCTCCAGCGTACGGATGGTTTCTGAGGGGCAAAAGCATGAGTAGAAGATCAATCCATCCCTGGCCCGTTCGCCTCACCCATTGGCTCAACGCTGTCTGCATGATCTGCATGTTCATGAGCGGTTGGGCGATTTACAACGCCTCGCCACTGTTCGCCTTCCGGTTTCCGGTGGCGTTGACGGTAGGCGGTTGGCTGGGCGGCTCGCTGGCCTGGCACTTCGCATTTATGTGGCTGCTGTTCATCAACGGCCTCATCTATGTGCTGTACGGCTTGATCAGCCGCCATTTCAAACGTGATTTTTTGCCGATCAGTGTTCAGGCGGTGAAGCATGATTTGGCGGATGCACTGCGTTTTCGACTGGTGCACGAGAAGGGCGTTTATAACGCGGTGCAGCGCCTGATGTATTGGGTGGTGCTGGCGGCAGGTGTACTGGTCGTGATCTCGGGGCTGGCCATCTGGAAGCCCATTCAACTTCAAGAGCTGGTAGCGCTCCTGGGCGGCTATGACATTGCCCGGTACGTGCATTTCGCGGCGATGGCGGTCATTGGCGCGTTCGTCGTGGTGCATCTGGCGTTGGTGCTGCTGGTGCCGAAAACCTTGTTGCCCATGATCACTGGCGGCGTACGGCCAATTGAAAGCGGAAAACCCCGACCATGATTGAGCCCAAAAAACGCGCGATTCAGCGCATCAAACTTGAGCCCGCACAGCAACTTCAGCTGGAAAATCTCCAGCGCCGGAATTTTCTTCGGGGTGGCTTGACCGTTGGAGCGATGGCGATGCTGAGCGGTTGTAACCTGCAGGACGGCGACCAGGTGGACAAGGTGCTATGGGCCATGTCGCGCTGGAACGACCGGGTCCAGGCCTGGCTGTTCAGCGGGCAGAAACTGGCGCCGACCTTCACCAAGGCGCAAATGACCACGCCATTTCCATTCAATGCGTTCTACGGTGAGGACGATATCCCCGAAGTCGACCTGGCGCAGTACTCGCTCGCCGTCTCCGGCCTAGTGCAGGACAAGGCACCGTGGACGCTCGAAGGCTTGCGCAAACTGCCGCAGCGCAGCGACATTACGCGCCTGATCTGTGTTGAAGGCTGGAGCGCCATCGGACAATGGGGAGGCGTGCCATTGAAGATCTTCCTGGAACATATAGGTGCTGACACAACGGCGAAATTTGTTGGTTTCAAATGCGCTGATCGCTACTACTCTAGCCTCGACATGCCGACCGCGTTGCATCCGCAAACGCTGCTGGCTCTGGATTACGGTGAAGTCGCTTTGCCCCCGGAGTATGGCTACCCACTACGGATTCGAGTACCGACTAAGTTGGGCTTCAAAAACCCCAAGCATATCGTCGAGATCTTTGTCAGTAATGATAATCCGGGTGGGTATTGGGAGGATCAGGGCTACAACTGGTTTAGCGGGATCTGATGAAGCGAACACATAAAGAGTAAGCATCTGATCTAGGAGGGCAGGCGACTAAATTTGACGGATGCGGCGATTGTTTTTCTAGTCCCTGACTTTCACACTTCGTGATTTAAACTAAGCGTCTGAGGCCGCCAATTCCCCCTCTCGGCGCCAGCTTTAATTTGCACCGATACGATAGGCTTTAAGTGACGCCAAGCTTGACTCCCAACCTACTGCAAGATAGATTTTTGACATGAAAAATCCTTCCAGCACCTTCAATGACATACTTAATTGCGCACGCTCACTCATCGTAGCAGGTGGGTACAATGGATTCAGTTACGCTGACATCTCTGAATTCGTGGGTATTCGCAAGGCAAGTATTCACTATCACTTTCCTACAAAGATAGATCTCGTCCGCACGCTGGTCGAGCGTTATCGCGGAGAAGCTGAGGCTGGGATTGCGGAGCTGGAACGCCATTGTCCTGATCCCGTAGACCAACTTCGTGCCTATAACAGCTATTGGCTGGCCTGCATCGGCGACGTGACAAAGGGCTACTGTGTGTGTGCCTTGCTCGCAACCCAGATTCCGGTGTTGCCTCAAGATGTGGTGTTGGAGGTGAGAGCTCATTTTCGTGCCCTCTCTGCTTGGATTACCTCCGTTCTGGATCGCGGATCAAAGCAGGGGCAATTTGCTTTATCTTGTGATGCTCGTTCCGAGGCGGAGATGTTTATGGCAACCGTACACGGCGCAATGCTTTCCGCTCGTGCATATGGCGATGCAAAAATGTTTGGTTCGATCACTCAACCGCTCTTGGATAGGCTTGTCATCGCACAAGATTAAGGACACTTATCACTGCTCTCGACCTGAGCGTAGTTAAAACCAAGGCTTCATTCGCATTTATATAACGCATTAAACTCAAAACATCACATCTGCCAAGTGCCGATGAGCCATGGCGTTTTCGAATTCACACCCGGACTCAGCCTAGCGTGATAAGACAAACGACTATGGCACTTCTAAGCCACGACGAACAGTGAATGGCAAATGCCAACGGTCACGCGCGCGCAATCAGGTGCTCAGGCTTCACTGTACGGGCGATACGGCCGAGTAGCGCATCGCGGGGGGGGGGGGGGCGCGGCTTTCGCTCTACTAAGCGAGCGCCGCTTCAAGTCATCAATGATTATTGTCGAAATTCGCATCCGACTGATCAGGGGGATGGCCCTCGGTTGAAGGAGGCTTGCGCCGGCGCCAAGGCCGAACGCGGGGCGATTGCAGTGGGCGCTCGAACGGTTTCGAATGGAATCCAGATGAGGGTGCTTCCGGACAGCGCCACGGCAATTGCTGAAGCATTTAGTCCGCCCTCGCAAGGAACGCCGACGATGAAATCGCTCCCACAGGAATCGGCGCGCAACGCGGTCGGATCTTCGATAGGCTCTGGACACAGAACGGTACTGTGCTCGTCGGCGCGAGCAAGGTTGATCATCTCAGCGCTTACCAGAAAAGCATGATCGGCGAAACTGTAGTCCGGGACAGCCAAGCCACTCGCTAAAACCCCAGGTACCGATCGACCAATCCTGCTCGGGGCATTGAATGTGATCTTCCGCCATGCCAGCAATTGAAGCATTGCTTCCACGTCCGGCCGGCGCGACACATTTGCGGCCGACTCCGACAGTACCTGCGCGCTTGCCGGATCGGGCGGCAAAAGACGGGACCTAGACTGAGCCTTCAATTGGAACTGAAAATCTGGGCCAGTGATCATCGCTCGCGGATTGTTTTCGGCCCCTGCAGCATTCGGCAAGACAGAAGGAACTGGCAGCAGAGCAGGAATGCTGGTCATAAGAGAGCCTCATTATTAGAGGCTGACGTACCATTCATAACCCCGGTCTTCCTGATAGCTGCATATGCTAATGGCAGGGAGATAATTATCAGCGGAGCGCTGGTTAGGTCGAGAGTGAGCAACTTGGGTAGTTTGGGCAGCTCCATCGGTCTCTCCGGTGCGAGGGTACGTCTGTAGGGTACGAAGTCCGTTGTTTAAGTGCTCACTATCTACCAACTAGTAGGTTTATTCAATGGCGGCCGATGTGGTATGGCGCAAGCAGGTGCCGACTGAATCTTTGCCCGCATTGGAACGATCCCAGCAGAGGAGTCACTGGAAAGCTCAAAATGGATACACTGGTCAGCCTTTCAGTAAGGAGCAACTATACTAATCGGCTCATGGGTTGTAGGGAGCCCAAGGCCATCGCATATCCGTCGGCAATGACAATGAAAAGCGAGATACGATGGAGCGCGCATTCACGGTATTGGCATTGGGTTTCTTACCTCCTTCGATCAAAGTAACGTATTAGTTAATAGCCTTTCATGCGGATGGACACCAGGTAATCTATGGTTCGGCGGCGAGTTGTTTGGTGTTCAGTCTCGGGCCCCGGATCGCAACCTAGACAAGCGATTTGAAGGCACGCGGATCGCCCTAATTTCTGGTGGCCGACATCGCGCCGGCACCGATACCAGCAACTAGCGCAGTGGCAATCATCGGGCCGACGCCACGCAGATGTTGCAAACGGACAGCCGATGGCTTACTTGCTGCGATCGCAGATATCTCAACATCGAGTTCGCTCGCGCGCTCATCAAGTGCACGCAGGTCATCCCACAAACCATGCAGCAGATGACGAAAGCGTACCGTCAAACCGTTATCCGCATCTTCTAGCCAGCACAGTATTGCGCGACGCAGCACCAGTAATTCCTTCGACGCAATGAGGCAGTACTCGGCGATCAGCCCACGAATCTGATTGGCTTTGGCCGTCCGCTGTTCGATTAAGTCGGCCCGGATGCGATGCGTTGCCTGAATATCCTGTTGTTCGATGGTCTCGACGGCGACGAAGCGCATGTTGGGGCGGCTCATCGCCTCACGGATTGCGTTGGCATCGTTGGCGTCGTTCTTGTTGCTCTTAAAGTGCGGTTTGACGAACGGCGGCGCGATCAGTCTCACCCGAAATCCGCGTGCTTGTAGCTGCCGTGCCCAATGGTGTGCACTGCCACAACTTTCCATGCCAATTTCACAGCCGGACTCGATCGTCTCCAGCACCGTTTGAAGCCAGCGATCGCAAGGTAAACGCTGCCGCCAGACTGGCTGCTCATGACGATCCACGCCGTGAATCTGAAACACGTTCTTGGCCAAGTCGGCCCCAATGCGCATAAGCTACATGTGAGGACTCCTTCTCACTATTTACACTGGTTCGCACCTTCAGTTTGGCACTCAAGATGCCGAGGTGAGGGGGGCATCCCATTGCTTCTGGCCGACTGCTGTCTGTCGTGAAGGGCTGCAATTGATTTAGCGTGTGTAAAACGCGCTCGGGGGCATCATTCATAGAACATTGATTTGCTGACCGAACGATCACATGGTCAATGGCAAAGCTTGCACGCCAACGCTGTTACGTTCCTCGCATCGACCAGAATTGGCCCATGCGGAAACGATTGGCGGACATTGCCGCGGCTTCTGAATCGGTAGTTTGTTTCCCGGTAATACCGCGGTTGCCAGGCTCACTAAACACGTAGTCCTTGGTGAGCTGTCGCTGTCTGAAATCAGTGCTTTTTCAGAGCATATGGTACATGGCGCACCGAGTTGAAGCATGCGACCTTGCGGGCTAGGCAAACAGATGGCTGTCGATTGCAGGATATCATTCGATAAGCGCTAATGTTTAGCCTGCTTATGACTTGGCTTGGTATTTGCTCTTAAGTCGCCATCCGAATGTCGCGGTTGGAGAGACAGATGTCGCTTTCAAGTAATTTTATGCAGTTATCCTCTGGCGAGAAGCATTGGTTGCCCTGGTTCGGCAAAACTGGAAAATTTGCGATGAGGAGGTCATGCCAACTCAATCAGTCGACTTACCCGGTGATCGAACAAACATTTGAATCCATTGCGCAGACGCGCATGCAGTTACTGCAAAATTGGACGCGCGAGCAATGGGAGCACCTGGCTGAACTGGCGGAAAATCTAGGTCGGGATTTTGCCCATATCGACAGTAGTTCGCTGATGGATAAGCTCAGCCAAGCCGAAGATTTTTCCGAACTGTTTGTTGCGGGTGTAGACGGTGCGGTCATCGCTTCCAGTTGGAGCGGACGCGGTAGAAATCAGCTTGAGAGAACCCGTGCGCTGGCCGAAGGGTTGAAGGCACCGTTTCTTCACGGACCTTACAGCGATCCATTGACCTTGCAAATCGGTCCATCGACTTCACGCTTTCACGATGAAGTCACGTTGATGTTCTATCAACCTTTGAAGGTCGAGGGAAAAGTCTTGGGCTGCCTCTGCGGTCGTGTGCCAAACGATGTGTTGGGCGATCTTATACAGCGCGAGGCCGGGCACATCTATGCCGAGTCGGGCGACAATTATGTGTTCATGGCGAAATCACGCTTCGATCCCGCGATCGCGCCGGGAACCGCGTTGTCGCGTTCACGTTTCGAGGACGGTACGTTCACCCGCGGCGAAAATCTGAAAAGTGGCGTACACACACCCTATAAGACCGTGCAGATTCAACGACACACTGAGTTGGAACTGCGCTTCACCGACCCGGCGACCCAGGAGTTGCACCCAGGTGTGCGCGAAACCATCCGCATGGGCTCCAACCTGTTTGTGACTTATCCCGGTTACTCGGACTATCGGCACATTCCGGTGGTCGGCAAGGGCGTTACGTTCCAGCTGCCAGGGTCACCTGATCGCTGGGGAATGATGTGTGAGGCCGACCTAGAGGAGGTCTACCGCCGTCGCTCACTCAGCTACAGCTTGATGAAGCCTTATCTCGCAACCATGACAGGGCTCTTTGCTTGCAACTTTACGGTCCAGCATTACAGCGGCTTGGCACAAGTACTAATCGATACCGTGGAGGTTGTGGGCATGATCTGCGCCACTGCGCTGTTCAGCGTGTTGGGACCTAAACGGCTTGCGCAAAGGTTAAGAGAGATGACTGGGGTAATCAGGACCATCGCCGAAGGCGAGGGAAACCTTCGTCAGCGTCTGGACACCACGCGCATGGCCAACGACGAGACCGGTGATATGGGACGCTGGATCAACAGCTTTATCGATAATCTGGACTCGGTTGTTGGGCAAGTGGTGAAGGCCAGTCGCACCGTCGGCGCCACCAATCAGATGATGTTGGGGCGCAGCCAGGAAGCCGGCGTCACGTCGGCCGAGGTGGCTGAAGCGGTGCAACGAATGTTGATCATCGTAGAAGACCAATTGGGTGAGATCCAGCAAGCCTCTGCCAGCGCCGAACAAATGAAGCAGGCGATGGACGAAGTCGTTACCCGTGCTCGCGAGCAGTTCCTTGCCGTGCAGACAGGCACCCAGTCGATTCGGGATGTGGTCGAGCGCTCTTCTTCAAGCGTGCAGTTGCTCGACAGCCGCATGACACAAATCGGCAATATCACCGGCCTGATCAGTGACATCACCAACCAGACAAACCTGCTGGCACTCAATGCCGCCATTGAGGCCGCGCGTGCAGGCGAACATGGGCGAGGCTTTGCGGTGGTCGCCGATGAGGTACGCAGTCTCGCCTCACGCACCTCTCGGGCCGCCGACGACATTCGGCAGATGGTCGAGGGCTTGCAGAGCGAAACGCAAAACGCCGTCAGTTTCATGAAGGGGGGCGTAAAAGATGTCGATAACAGCCTGCGCCTGGCCGAGGATGCTTCCTCGGAAAACGTGCAGTTGCATCAAGCGGTGGAAAGTATGTTTGCGATCATTCAGCAGCTCAACAAGCGTAGCCTCGACTACGGCCAGACAATCAAGCAGGTCGACCTGTCTTCAGCAGAAATGCGTCAGACGGTGGTGGTGTTGCAAGGCAGTGCAGAGACAGTGAGGCTCAATGCCAACAAACTGCAAAAACTGGTGGGGCAGTTTGAGGTGAGTAAAAACAGCGGACGGGGGGCAGCGGCTTGAGAAAGCAGGTGAGGGCGGACAGTTCATGACGGTTGCGCGCAACGATTCTCGCGCGGGAACTAGCTTGAACGAAGCGTCCTCGCAGCATTCTGCGGTGGACTTCGATCTGATGCGTGAAATGGCAGTGTCGCTGGCCTTGCATCATTCGGGGCGATGCTGTGTTTTTCTCGAAAACAAAATCGACGTCGTGATGACCCCGCTTCTGATCATTGCCTTGAACCTCTATTGGAGGATTGTTGCCTGTCAAAGGTGCAGCAACCGCGGGAGAAAGTCAGTCGCTCTGCATCATCGATGAAACGTCCGCCCCAACGCATCTAGCGTAATTGCAATCGACGGCAGCCGATGACTGCTTAATGCTAATGTTTCCGCATCATCCGCCATGTTCTGCACAATCATCTACACCGACCGCAACCGCCCAACAATTTCTAAACTTGCCATATACTATTCCCTCGTCGTCGTGAGTATCCGCTTAATCAGTTCATCGATATGTGAGATGTTGTTATCGTTCGGAAGTAAAATGCGTCGCCGTTAATTGACTGTCTTCGACACAACGTGCCACACCTTCATGGCTCGCATTAATGGCTTCAACAGCCGGGCAATCGCCATACTGCAATGCCTTAAGATTGCCCTGATTTCCTTGGTGGAATGAGCATGCGCTACCCTAAGCTGCGCACTTCGTTGGCGATCACGGAGTCGCTTGCCAGCATGGGCGGCTTCGATGTCGGCGTAGGTGGACAGCAATCGGTTTGTTTGGTAATGATGCTGATGACCTTCAGCACCTTACCGTTCTGTAGTGACATACAATGCATAGCGCCACTTGGTTAATCAGCCTCGAACAATCAAATTAGCAGGAACCATATTTCGTATTTCTCGGCGCGCATGATCTATGAAGGGCTTCAAGATAAGCGTCGATGAATTTCGCTGGGATATTACTATCGAATAATCGTTGATAATCACAGGCTCGAACGGGATGAATTTCAGCAAATTTCCCGAGTAGCCACTGGCCGTCAACGGGTCGACAATCGAAATGCCTAATCCGGCTTCGGCTAATTTGAGTATGGCGATGGTGGTCTGCGTTTCGGCGCTGATCCGGCGTTTGACACCATAGGAGACCATCAAAGAGTCGATCTTCATCCGAACCTCCATCAGCGGCAATAGCGATATATAGCTTTCGCCTTCGAAATCCTCCGGACGCAATACACGTTTGCGCGCCAGCCGGTGATTGACGGGAATAACTCCTACCATTTTCGCCGTCACCAGTGTCTCACTGTTCCCGAGTCGCGTAGCCCTCATGGGAAACATTGCGAACCCCAGATCACATCGGTCCTGCTGAACCATATCCAGTACGGTTGCAGAGCTGTGCATGTGCATTGAGACAACAGCATCGGAATGCTCGAGCGTGAAACTTGCGATGGCCTTGGGTAAAAACGACAGCGCCATGCTCGGTGCCGCCGCAATCTCAATACGACCAAGTTTCAACGTTTTGATGTTGGACGCGGCATTCGCAATTCGCTCAATGCCAATCAAGGATTGCTCGACATCCTTGAACAGAAGCGCCGCCTCTGGCGTAGGCAGCAAACGCCCTTTGATTCGGGTAAAGAGCGAAATGGAAATTCGCTCTTCCAGGTCGGCGATAAGGCGCGTCACAACGGGTTGCGTGACTTCCAGCATCTCTGCTGCGCCCGTAACGGTTTTGCGCACCATGATGGCGCGAAACGCCTCAAGGTGACGCAGTGTGATTCTATTCTCCACACGTCTCTCCCGGCTAAATAGCATTACAACATGGGCCAATAGTATAGCGACATTAAAATCGCCATCTGATATTAATAAATTCATATAAATCAATATATTATATACCGGTGGCACCTCTATTGCTAAAAAACATGTATGGAATTCACCTCGCTAAATTTAACGCTGATTGGAGCGTGAATGCCATAGCAATACGGGTGTTACGGTTCAAGGATTCGATATGTGGGCGTGGCGACATATCGGGTACTTGCTCTGGAGCACGTTAAAAAATAACGTTCACAGGAGCGATAACAATTGAAAAAAAGCACCCTGGCATTAGCGGTTGCCACGGGCATTCTGACCCAACACGTCAGTGCCGCCGGCTTCATTGAAGACAGTAAAGCCTCCATCAGTTCCCGCACTCTGTATTTTGAAAGTGATCAGCGCGACGCCAGCGGTATTGACCAGCGCCAAACGGTCACCGGTCTCAAGTTTGACTTTCTGTCCGGCTTCACTCAAGGAACAGTAGGTTTCGGTCTGGATCTGCAAGGTGTCCAGGGCTTTACCCTGGGCGGCGGCACTTCTCCGCACGGGCCTGCGACGACCAACACCGTTTCTCCCCTCGATACGGATGGCACACCGGTTGGAACGTGGGGGCGTGTGGGCGCTAACGCCAAGATCAAGTACTCCAAGACTCTGCTGACTGCAGGTAACGCGCTGTCGCCTAACTTGCCCATTCTGGTGGCCAACGATGGACGTTTGGTACCGACCGCCTTTCAGGGCGCCATTCTGACTTCGAATGAGATTGATAACGTGACGCTGACAGCCGGTGAGCTGAATCATGTCATCGGGCGGGCGTCCTCTAACTGGTCTGACATCGCTGCGGGTGGTCGCAAGGGCTCTGACAGTTTCCGGTTCGTGGGCGCCGACTGGAAGGTAACGAAGGATCTCACGCTGCAGTACTACCATTCACAGCTTGAAGACTACTATCGCCAGAATTTCTTTAGCTTGCTTCATGTTTTCCAGATAGCACCCAATCAAACATTCAAGACGGACTTGCGGTACTTCAAGAGCAAGTCAGATGGGAAAAACGGCAGTGACGTGGACTACCAATACAAGAACGGCTATAACGCCGGCGGCTTAGGCAAGGTGGACAATGACACGTGGTCCGCCGCTTTCATTTATACCCTCGGCGGGAACGTTTTCACGTTGGGGCATCAGCGAGTCAGCGACAGTGGTGGTATGGCGTACGTTAATAATGCCAACGTTGTGGATGGCCGCGGGCGTAACGAAGGTGAGGGGGGCGCCAGCATTTATTTGTACACCGACCTGACAATCAACAGCTTTGCCAGGGCGGGCGAAAACACTACGTTCGGCATGTACAGTTATGACTTTGCCGGGCTTGGAGTGCCCGGTTTAAAGCCGTCCATTTACTACGCGAGTGGTCGAGACGTGCGTGGCACGGGTAACGCAACCACTGGACGTTATGATGAGTGGGAGCGGGGTGTCCGGTTGGACTATACCCTGCAGAGTGGGCCGTTCAAGAACTTGAACTTCTCGCTGCGTCGCGCAAACTTCAGGACTGACCTTCCAGAGACCATCGTGAAGGATCAGGATCAAACTCGGTTCTATATAAATTACACCTACGCACTTTGGTAGGCGCAAAAGATAACCATCTAGTTCAACGCTGATTTTTTAATTTATCTAACCTCGCAATGCAGGGCTACAGCCTCGAACGTTGGCGCATCACTGTGCGTCATCGTCCGGGGCTGTTGTGTTTTCACACCATTTAAATTCGCTGTTCGACTACTGCAAAACCGGATTTTGCGGCATGCGGTCACCTGTATCTGTGGGCCGAAATCTGATCGATCGCAACGTGCACCAGAGTGTTACCTCAAGTAGCGAAGCATGCTCGGTAGCAGAACCTGAGCACTACATTGGGTAGCAGGTGCATCAGCCTTGGGCATGCTTTCAGCCATAGGATCGCAAGTGCATAGCATTTAAGCATTGGCCCATATCATTAGGCTTTAGATATCAGCAATCGAAAAATAAAAATCTTTATTAATCAATAGTTTAAATAAAGAAGGCCTTGGCATTGCTAAATAACATGGTGTAAGGCTAACGATGGTGCGGGACGTGGAATAGTCGCTTGCGATCTAGGCTATCCATGTAGTCATCGGAAAGCCCTGCTGTGGTCTTATCAATAATCAAGGAGCCCTTCGATGAAGTCTCATGGTCTGACGATTCGTTCGAGTGCATTAGCAGTACTTCTGGCGTTGTATGGCTCAAGTCCTTCGGTGTTCGCCCAGGACGATGCCCGTCCTCTTATCACAGTCAGCTCGGGCGCTTCTGACATCACTACGCTTGATCCACACCGTGCGACATTGGTTGGGGATAAGGGGGTCGTGTCCGAACTGTTCAATGGGCTGGTTCGTTTCCCGCCAGGAAGCGCCGACCCCAAGGAATTACAGGGCGACCTGGCTGAGAAATGGGAAGCGTCAGCGGATAACCGGATCTGGACTTTTCACCTGCGCAAAGGCGTTCAGTTTCACGGTGGTTACGGTGAACTGAAAGCGGCCGATGTCGTGTATTCGATCCAGCGTGCAGGGGATCCCAACCGTTCGAGTTTCGCGGCTAACTTCGCAATCATCGACAAGGTTGAATCGTTAGACGACTACACGGTGCAGATCACGTTGAAGTACCCGGATGCAACCTTCCTCGGTCGCGTATCCAACTATCACGGCGGCAATATCATCAGCAAAGCCGCTGCGGAAAAACTGGGCGACAAGTTTGGCCAATCGCCCATTGGTACCGGACCGTTCGTATTCGGTGAGCATGTCACGCAGCAATACGTAAAACTGGTCGCCAACGACGCCTATTTCCTGGGTAAACCAAAACTCGGCGGGATCACTTATCGGTTGATTCCTTCAGATAGCGCACGGGATCTCGCGTTCACTTCGAACGAGCTGGATCTAACTGCGGGCAAGCGTGAGCAACGCTGGGTTGAACGCACAAGAAGTCGTGGCGTGAAGGTCGATGTATTTGAACCCGCCGAATTTCGAACGCTGTTTCTCAATCGAACGATCAAGCCGTTGGACAACCTGAAAGTGCGTCAGGCGATCGCCGCCGCCGTCAATCTGGACGAGATCGTGCGCTATGTGGGCAAGGATGTGGCGGACAAGGGCTGCTCGGTCATACCCAATGGCTACCTCGGCGTGGATTGCACTGCGGGTGGCTATAAATACGATATGGATCGCGCCAAAAAGCTGCTGGCGGAGGCGGGATTTGCGAACGGCATTGTTCTCAAAGCTGTGGTATCCAACGCGCCTGCCCAGCAACCCATCATGGAAATCGTCCAGGCGCAATTGGCCAAGGTCGGAATCAAGCTGGACATGGAGGTCGTCGACCATGCGACCTATCAAGCCAAGAGCCGCCAGGATCAGAGTGCGATTGTCTTTTACGGAGCTGCGCGGTTCCCTAATGCCGATTACTGGCTGACCGAATTCTATGACTCCACGGCATCGATTGGCGCTCCTGGGGCCATGTCCAACTTCGGCCATTGTTCGGTGGCTGACGAGGCCATCCGCAAAGCACGCGTTGAAACCAATTCGCAGGAGCAGCTCGTCCTGTGGAAGCAGGCACAGTTGCAGATTCATGACGACGTCTGCGCCATCCCCCTGTTTGGCCTGAAACAAGTCTGGGCACACAGTGATCGCGTGAACTACGGCTACGACTTCAAGGGTGCGCTGAACCTGCAACCGCCGATTACCGAACTCACAACTGCTACCGGGAGTGGGCGCTGAATGTCCTTCGAATATGACGTGATCGTCGCGGGTGGCGGAATGGTCGGTGCCGCCATCGGGTATGGGTTGGCCGGAATGAATCGCCGGGTGCTGATGCTGGATGGCGCGGATACGGATTTTCGTGCAGCCAAGGCCAACTTCGGTTTGATTTGGGCCCATGGGAAAGGCTTCGGGCACCCTGCTTACCAGCGCATGTCACTTCAGGCGGTAAAAGACTGGCCTGAGTTCGCCATGCAGCTGGAGGCGGAAAGTGGCATGGAGTTGGCGTATGAGCGCAACGGAGGATTGAACTTCTGCCTGAGCGAAGATGAGTTCAACGCCCGCACGCATCACATAGCCAGGTGGCACGCCCAGACCCCGGAGTTTGCCCCCTCAACTCAAATGCTGGATCGGGCCGAGCTCAATCGACGTTTCCCCTCATTGCGTTTGGGCAAGGAGGTGGCAGGCGCAAGTTTTGGTGAACTGGATGGACATGCAAACCCCCTTCGTGTGCTGGCGGCGATGCACAAGGCATTCCTGCAAAGGGGAGGGACACTACGCAGCAATCATGCCGTGAAGGCCATTCACAAGCTGTCGGGTGGCGGCTTCGAAGTGCTGGCCGGGACGTTCCGAGCGCGCGCTGAGCGGGTAGTGATTGCGGCGGGTCTGGGATCATCAGCGCTTGGGCCGATGGTGGGGCTCGATGTGCCATTGCGTCCCCAGCGGGGGCAAATCCTGGTGACCGAGCGACTCGCCCCGTTGCTGCCCGTGCCGGCAAGCGGCCTGCGTCAAACAGGCGAAGGGACGGTCATGATCGGTGTCACCCAGGAGGATGTTGGGTTCGACCTGGCCACGACCGCTGAGGGTGCCGCGCGCATGGTGCGCAAAGCCCTGAGGATTGTTCCGGATCTGGCGAAAGCGAAGTTGATCCGCCAATGGTCCTGCCTGCGGGTCATGACACCGGACGGCAATCCCGTCTATGCGAAATCCATCAGCCATCCAGGCGCGGATATCGCGCTATGCCATTCCGGCGTGACCTTGGCTTCCTTTCATGCGGGCGCCTACGCCAAGGCGCTGATTGAAGGGGTACTGCCTGCCTCTTTGGAGATCTTTCATCATGGGCGTTTCAATGTTCAAAAGACTGCCTGAGTCGCCAGCCGCTACGTTGACGCTGTTTATTGACGGCAAATCCGTTGCAGCGGCTGAAGGCGAGTCGGTCGCCGCTGTGCTGTTGCGGCAGGAAGCGCTGGCCAGCCGCACGACTCCGGTGCTGGGCACCCCGCGGGCGCCCTATTGCATGATGGGCGTTTGCTTCGATTGCCTCGCGGTCATCGATGGTGTCGCCTCCACGCAATCCTGTCTGGTGACAGTGCAAGAGGGCATGCAGGTGGAACGCCAATATGGTCGGCGGAGCGTGACGGCATGACACGTAAATTTGATGTGGTCGTGATCGGTGCCGGTCCCGCCGGCATGAGCGCGGCGATCGGCATACGCGAGCTTGGCCTTGGTGTTCTGGTGGTCGACGAGCAACCTGCGCCGGGAGGACAAATCTGGCGCGCAGTCGAAGCCGTGGCGCCCACCCCGACAGGTGCGATTCTTGGAAATGAGTACCGCGCGGGTGCCGAGCTCGTTGCACGATTTAGAGGGTGTGGCGCGGTTTATGAACCACAGACCCAGGTCTGGAAGATCGAGCCAACATGGAGGGTGTTCCTCAAGCGTGACGGGCAGGTCGAGGCGGTGCGTGCCGACCAGGTTGTATTGGCCACTGGCGCTCAAGAGCGACCGGCGCCGTTTCCTGGTTGGACGTTGCCGGGCGTATTGACCGTCGGCGCAGCCCAGATCCTGTTGAAGACCTCAAGCCAGGTGCCTTCACAACCTGTGTGGGTGGTCGGCTGCGGTCCGCTGCCACTCTTGTATATGGCGCAGCTGTTGCGTGCGGGAGGACGTATCGCCGGGTGGATTGATACTTCGCCGCCGGGTGGATGGCGCCGCGCATTACCCTGGGCGGGCGCAGCGCTGGCCGACCTGAAGGAAATCGGCAAGGGCCTTAAATGGTTGTATGAAATCAGAAGCGCCGGCGTTCGCCGAGTGCGCAGAGCGACTGCCCTGCGAGCGCTGGGTGAAGGACGCCTTGAGGCATTGGAATACGTCCAGTCCGACGGTAAGTCGGTTCGTGTCGAAGCGAGTGTGTTGCTTTCACACGAGGGCATCGTGCCTTCCATCCACATTACGCAGGCATCGGGCTGTAAACACAGTTGGAGCAAGCAGCAATCGTGCCTCTCGCCTGACCTTGACGAGTGGGGGCAAACCACCGAGTCCGGTATCTACGTGGCCGGTGATGGCGCGGGAATCGGCGGTGCGAAAGCGGCGTGTGTACGGGGTGAAATTGTTGCGCTGGGCATTGGCATGCGTGCCGGACGTATCACTGCAGACGCAGCGAGCGCCAGGAAGAAAAAACTTCGAGAGAAGCTGGATTCATTACTGCGTTTACGGCCAATGCTTGATGCGTTGTATCCACCTCGGGCAAGCATTCTCGCGCCATCCAACGACACCATTGTGTGTCGCTGTGAGGAGCTGACCGCAGGCGATATTCGCAAGGTCGCTGCGATCGCTTTGCCTGGCCCCAATCAACTCAAGGCGTTTAGCCGGGCGGGCATGGGGCCCTGTCAGGGCCGCCAGTGCGGATACACGGTCGCGAACATCATTGCAGCGGAACAAAAACAGTCTGTTGCGACCGTGGGGTATTTCCGTATTCGCCCACCGTTGAAGCCGCTGACGCTCGGTGAATTGGCGTCGCTTAATATCGATGAGGATAAGTCATGATGCAATTTGCGATCAAACGACTCCTGCTGGCCATACCTACGTTGATTGCCATGTTGACGGCGGTGTTTGTATTGGTGCGCCTGGTCCCGGGCGATCCGGCAGCGGTGATGCTCGGCGATCAGGCCAGCGCCGAGTCACTGAGTGCCATGCGCACTCAGCTCGGCCTGGATCAACCGGTTTACGTTCAATACCTGCAGTTTCTTGGCGATATGTTGTCGGGCAACTTCGGTGTGTCCATGTCCAGCGGCCGGACGGTGGCGCAAGAAGTGGCCCTGGTGCTTCCCTGGACACTGCAACTGACGTTGGCGTCGATTGTGATTGGTCTGATCCTGGGCTTGCCTTTGGGCGTCTGGGCGGCACTGCGGCGTAACGCTTGGCCGGATTACCTGGGCCGAGTGCTGTCGCTTGTGGGATTGTCATTTCCAGCGTTTGTGTCGGCGATTCTGATGTTGCTGGTGTTTGCCATTCATCTTCGGTGGTTCCCGGTGATAGGCAGTGCCGTGGATGGAGGATGGCTGGCGCAGCTGCATGCGCTGGCGCTGCCGGCGTTCAACCTTGGCCTGATCATGACGGCCTACGTGATGCGCGTTACCCGTTCATCCATGTTGGGTGTCATGGGTGAAGACTACATACGAACGGCCAAAGCCAAAGGTGTCCCCGCGATGCGCCTGGTCTTGCGGCACGGCTTGCGCAATGCACTGATCCCCATCGTGACAGTGGTCGGATTATATTTCGGTACGTTGATTGGCAACTCTGTACTGACTGAGATTGTGTTTAACCGACCAGGGCTGGGTAAGTTGATTCTTGGCGCATTAAATACTCGTGATTACAGCTTGCTCCAGGGTTTGATGGTGGTGTTCGCCTGCTGTGTCATTGTCGTCAACATCTTGACCGACCTTGTCTATGGGTTGGTTGATCCTCGAGTGAAATTCAAATGACCTCTTTAGCCGCACCATTAGCCGCCAGGCCGAATGGGCTTTGGCAGGCCTTGGCTACTAATCGAATGGCGTGGATCGGTATCGGATTGCTGTTACTGATCATATTGACTGCCGTGTTTGCGCCGCTGTTGGCGCCCTATGATCCTTTGCAGCAAAACATTGCTTATCGACTTGAGCCTCCGTCCGCAGAGTTCTGGCTGGGCACAGACAGTTACGGACGGGATGTCCTGTCACGACTGATCTATGGCGCACGCGTGTCACTGCTTGTCGGTTTCGTGGCGGTCATGATTGCCATGACTATCGGCTCTGCACTGGGTGTTCTCGCAGGCTATGTAGGCGGGGTGCTGGACCGGTTCATTATGGGGCTGGTTGACGTGTTGCTTTCCTTCCCGACCTTGCTCCTGGGACTGATGGTGGCTGCCATGCTGGGCGCGAGTCTGGAGAATCTGATCATCGCGATCGCCATCACCGAAATTGCCCCATTCGTGCGCGTCGCCCGCGCACCGACCATTGTGTTGAAACAACGGGATTTCGTTGAAGCGGGCCGCTCATTGGGATACGGGCCGATGCGCCTGATGGGTATCCACATACTGCCGAACATGATTTCAGAAGTCGTCGTGCTGGGCGCCCTGTGGATGGCGACCGCGATTCGCACCGAAGCGTCGCTGAGCTTCATCGGTCTGGGTGCACCGCCACCCACACCGACATGGGGCAGCATGATCCGTGAAGGCTTTGAAAATATTCTGGATGCGTGGTGGCTGACTGTCTGCCCGAGCATCGCGATTCTACTGACGGTCCTGGCGCTCAGTCTGCTGGGCGATGCGTTACGTGACGCCATAGATCCCAAAACACGATCGGAGCGCTCATGAATACGCACAGCGTCATCACCTCCAGCTCTCGGAGCATTCAGACCCCTATGAATGACACTCTCATCAGCGCCGCGGCTTCAGCCGGGACCCAGCAAGCGGTTCTGCAAGTCAGCGGGCTCAACGTAGCGTTTCGCCGGGGCGACGCATGGGCCTCAGTCGTCAATGGCCTGGATTTCAGCGTTGAGCGGGGCGAGACCCTGGCAATCGTCGGCGAGTCAGGTTCCGGCAAGAGCGTTTCAGCGATGGCGGTCATGGGACTGCTGGCGCCAAAAAGCAGCCGCGTCCAGGGCAGCATATGCCTGGATGGGACGGAGTTGCTGACCCTTTCAGAACCTGAAATGGCGACCCTGCGCGGTAATCGGATCGCCATGATTTTTCAGGAGCCGATGACCTCGCTCAACCCGGTCATGAGCATTGGGGAGCAGATTGCGGAACCCCTGCGCCTTCATCGTCGGCTGAATCACGCCGAAGCACGCGCCGAAGTTTTGCGCCTTATGGACCGAGTCCGAATTCCGGCAAGTCACCAGCGTTTCAGCGATTACCCTCATCAGTTTTCTGGCGGCATGCGTCAGCGCGTAATGATCGCGATGGCGTTGGCGTGCAATCCATCGGTGCTCATCGCTGATGAACCGACCACGGCGCTCGATGTGACCATCCAGGCGCAGATACTGGAACTGATCAAAGAACTGCAAACGCAAGAGCAGATGGCGGTGGTGTTCATCACTCACGACATGGGAGTCGTAGCGGAGATCGCGGATCGCACTTTGGTGATGTACCGCGGTGACATGATCGAGACCGGAGTCACCGCTGACATCTTTGCGCGCCCGCAGAAGGCGTACACCAAGGCACTGATAGCGGCGGTTCCAGAGTTGGGCTCCATGAATGCGCACAATCTTCCCCAGCCATTTCCGATCTATGACATCAAAACCGGCGCGACCGCTCCGGTTCCACGGGTCAGCGACAGCGTTCAACATGACGCTCCGTACTTGCTGGAAGTATCAAACCTGGTCGCGCGTTTCGACGTTCGTTCGTCTTTCTTCAAGCGAGTGACCGGGCGTGTTCATGCGGTAGAGAACGTTAACTTCAATCTCCGACGCGGTGAGACGCTGGCTATAGTCGGCGAGTCCGGTTGCGGTAAGTCGACGACGGGGCGACTGATTACAGGCCTGTTATCCGCAACGGGTGGCCAGATCAAGGTCGAGGGTCAGGACATTGGGAGCATCGCCCCGATGGAGCGCGCCAGGAAAATCCAGATGGTTTTCCAGGATCCGTACTCAAGCCTCAACCCACGTCAGAGTGTTGCGCAGGCACTCATCGAACCGTTGCGGGTGCATGGCCTGGTCAGTTCGCGCGACTGCGAACAGGTGGCAGTGGAGTTGTTGGCCAGAGTGGGATTGCCGGCCGATGCAGTGTTGCGCCTGCCCCATGAATTTTCAGGCGGGCAGCGCCAGCGCGTTTGCATTGCCCGCGCGCTGGCGTTGCGGCCTGGAACGATCGTAGCGGATGAAGCGGTTTCAGCACTCGATGTATCGGTGAAGGTGCAGATCGTCAATCTGCTGTTGGAATTGCAGCAAGAGATGGGACTGGGGTTCGTTTTCATCAGCCATGATATGGCCGTGGTGGAACGCATCAGCCATCGCGTGGCCGTCATGTACATGGGTGAGATCGTTGAAATAGGACCCCGCGCCGAGGTCTTCAGCCATCCGCGACACCCTTACACCCGTCGTCTGCTCGAAGCGGTCCCGGTCCCCGATCCGGCGCGCCGTCAGACTCGGCATCTGGCCCCCCGCGAACTGCATACCCCCTACAAGTCACACGACTTCAAACCTGCGGTCAGGACCTACCATCAGGCGGGGCCCAACCACTTTTACATGGAGCCGGGAGACGAGTGGAAGTGAGTTGATGTTCGGTGGATGAAACCTGGTCGCAAGGACAAGTTGAGCTGAAGTAACGATTCATATCTTAAACGATGCGATGCAAGTAGTGCCGTGCGAGCGCGGTACTACGCATCGTAGACACAGAACTGTGGGGTTTATAAATGCTTCGCCTGAAAACTGGAATAGCTGGCTCTGGTGCGATAGGTCTCGCCTATGCGGCCTGGATTTCACATGGCCAACATGATGTTGCCGTCTGGTCGCCTCAGACAGGCAGTGCAGAACTGCTGCGAAGTGAGCCGCTGCGAGCAACGGGATTGCTCGAAGAAGCGTTTCAAGTCAGTTACGCAAAAAGTGCCGAAGAACTCGCCACTGGCGTTGACGTGATTGTCATTGCCTTGCCACTTAATGGGCATCGCGCAGTCATGGACGCTCTGTTATCGCATCTACGAACGGGGCAGATTGTGATTGTCAGTTCCATGGCTTCTCTCTCCTCACTTTATTTGTATGAGCGTGCTCTCAAACGTGGCATTGAGATCACTGTTGCGAGCTTTGGTACAAGTGCATTAACGGCTCGACGCAAGGGGCCTGTACATGTCCACATCATGACGAAGCGTCCGAGTTTAGGAGTTTCCTGTTTACCCGTTTCGCAACAGGGGCTTGCGTTGGATGTTTGTAAATCACTGTTCGGGAGTGACTTTAAAGCTGAAGAAAATCCACTGAGTTCGATGCTTTCCAACACCAGCGCCGTGGGCCATGTGCCGCTAGCCTTGTTCAATTGGACACGAATCGAACGCGGTGAAGATTGGCCGCAGTACTACTACATGACGTCCAGCACAGCAGATGTGATCAACGCGCTGGATGCCGAGCGCCGTTCGCTCGCCAGTGTCTTTGGTTGGAGTCTCCCAAGCTTTAGTCAGAAGCTGCGCCAGTCCTTTAATATTGAATCGGTCGAATTAGCCGACGTGGCCAGGGAACTTCACCGAAAACGAGGCGGCCCCGCCGGCCCCACCCATATAGAGACGCGTTATATCTGGGAGGACGTGCCCTACGGCCTGTTATTTACGCTGGCGCTTGGGCGTATTGCGAACGTTGCAATGCCCGCTACAGAAGCCATCGTTGCGACAGCCGGGCTGATTGTCGGCGAAGCGTTGCTCAAGGCCAATGACCTGATTGAGGCGCTGGGGCTTTCAACTGAAACCGTTCAGGGCCTACTCAGCCGGGTTAATGTGGGTTCGCCCTGCAAGGAAGCGTTATGTTGACTAATGCGCTTCTGAATATCGCTGTAAGGTCGAAACTCATACTCGGCTTTACCCTGGTTATCGTCCTGACCGTTCTGATCGCATTTACCGGTTGGAGCGGTATTCAAACGTTAAGCCAGAGAAGCGAAAAAATTGCAGACATTGGAAAGCTCGGCACGTTGACGCGGGACATGTTAATTGGCCGCTTATCCTATGCGATCAACTACGATGCTGATCATGCCGCCAGTTGGCGGGTCAACCTGGAAAATCTGGAAAGCCATTTGGTTTATGTGCGCTCGGTGCTTGTTTCCGAGTCCGATGCGCCACATCTGGAGGCAGCAGCCTCCGCCTTGAAACAATCGCGTGATTACTACAACGACATCATTCGTGGCATCGCCGCAATGGTCGCTAATCTCGCAGCGGCGGGGCGTCAGGCTGAAATAGCGACCAATGCGCTAAATGACCTGGACGATTTCGCAAATTCCTCGGAAGGGAATATTGCTCAGCGTGCTGCAACGGCGCAGGCGCTCAGCCTGTTTCAAAAAATGCGTTTCGATGTGCGCGGTTATACCTACTCTCTGAATGCCGAGACCAAAAAAGTGGCGGGTTCTTCCGTCGCCACGACTATCGGGTATATCAACAATCTGGAGGGGTTCGACTTACAAGCGAACACAGTGAACACTCTCCAGACGTCGTTAAATGCGTATCAGGATGCAATTTCCCGGTTTGGCGATGCGCAGGTGGCTGTCGAGGATGCCCAGACCGGTATCGAACAGAATATTGCCAGCCTGCTCTCGTCCACTGCACGACTGACTGAGAACCAGGAAGCCTTGCTGGTCAGTGATATCCGGCAGGCGGAAAAATACCTAGTCCTATGGTTGATCGTCATTCTCGTCATGAGCGTCTTGATCGCCTGGATCATTACCCGCTTGATCGTTACACCGCTACTCGATGCTTTAAGGCTCGCGGAGCAGGTAGCGAATGGTGACCTGACAGACATACAGACCACGACTCGTCAGGATGAACTGGGGCGATTGCAGACCAGCATGCATAAGATGACGGCTAACTTGCGCGTGTTGATTGGCGGTCTGCGTGACGGTGTGATTCAGATATCCAGCGCTGCCGAACAACTTCAGACGGTGACTGAGCAGACTAACCATGGCGTCAACAGCCAGAAGAGCGAAACAGACCAGGTCGCCACGGCCATGCACGAGATGTCTGCCACTGTGCAGGAGGTTGCAAGGAACGCAGAGCAAGCTTCCCGGGCGGCGATCAGCGCTTCACTGGAGGCTCGGGAGGGTGGCGACGTTGTTTCAAAAGCGATCCTGCGAATCGAAAGGCTGGCGATCGAGGTCGGTCACTCCAAAACCGCCATGGACGATCTCAAAACCCAGAGCAACAAGATCGGTGGGGTGCTGGATGTGATCAAGGCGGTGGCAGAGCAAACCAACTTATTGGCCCTCAATGCCGCCATCGAGGCTGCGCGGGCTGGTGAAGCCGGACGAGGATTCGCGGTGGTGGCGGACGAGGTGAGAAGCCTCGCCCAACGCACCCAGATATCGACAGAGGAAATCGCGTTACTGATCAGCGGTTTGCATCGCCGCACGGAACAGGTTGCGGCGATCCTGGATAACAGCCGAGCGTTGAGTGACAACAGCGTGGAGCTGACACGCGATGCCGGGGCGTCCATCATGAGTATCAGCCACTCAATCTCGACCATTGAGTCGATGAATGTCCAAATTGCGGCAGCCGCGGAGCAGCAAAGTGCGGTTGCAGAAGGAATAAATCGAAGCATTCTGAGTGTTCGGGATATTTCCGAACAGAACGCTTTCGCCAGTGAAGAAACCGCATCGTCGAGTGTCGAGCTCGCCCGGCTGGGCGTTCAACTGCAGCGTATGGTGAGTAGATTCGCAGTGTAAAGACTGGCAAGTGCGTTATCGCGAAGTTGGATTGAACGCCGGGCTTGTTCAGCGTCCGACAGCTAAGTGAGTAACGGGTCTGCCACCAGTGCGAATTTTTCCAGCGCCAGAACCAGCACAGGTAATCGACAAAGGCGTCTAGCCCCGGACTCATATGGTGGCGGTCAGAATCACTGATCCACCGGGCACAAGTTTGCAGACCTTAAGTTTGTGAGAAGTGACTCCAACCATCGGCTAGTTCAGCTAGCCTTCCCCGTACCATTTACTCAAGGACGAAAAGCATGCCAGATAACTTTCAAGCCAATATAGCGACCGCGGACGTTCTCACACTGCTCCTGCACAACCAGCACGCCCTAGCTGCGGCCATAGAAGAAGTGACCAAGTGGCTCTCAGGGAAGGGAATGGGGAGTGTCGCCGCAAACGTAACTGCGGCTATGGAAACACTTGATACGAATGCTCAAAGAATTACAGACGCCATCATGCGACTACGGCAATTATAGGCATCATCTGACGCTCGCAGCCGCTACTCCATGAGCGAGTTCCGATGTAATTCGGGGAAAATGGGATTCTTTGGAGAGAGGGTCACTGACCACCAATCGCATTACCACTGACCAACCAATTGCATTCGGCTTGATCAACAGGCGCCGCAGCGATGACGGACAGAGAACGGCCAGTTGCTACCTACCACGAAGGGCCGCAATCGGCCGAGCGTGTGCAGGCCTCATCGTCATGGATTATCGATGTTCGGTTGCTGAGCGATCGCACGGTCAACTCTGCGGGCCGCATCGGTAGCGACCTTTAACACATTAATGCTGTTTTTACAGCCCTTGGGATCGGCCAGAATCAACTTTTTATGCCGACATCGCCTTCATCAAACCGTTACCACCCATGATTTTCATGACCCGTTTCAGATTGTAGGCGAGCACATTCAAACTCATCTCCGCACTCACCCCGGCCAGCTTTCACGTCAGGAAGTGCGTCGCACCCATCCATTGTTTGAGCGTCCCGAAGGGATGCTCAACCGTCTGTTTTCGGATTCGCACCATCTCTGGTGCTTTGCTCAACCGAAGCTGCATCTCCTCCAATACGGCTTCATGCTCCCGGCGTCGAACCCGCCGTTGCATGCTCGGTGTGCACTGCAATTTCAACGCGCAGCCCTGGTATTTCGAACTCCAGTAACGATGCAACTTCAGGCCTTTTTCAACGTAGGAGTAGTGCCAGATCAGCGCCTCTCCAGCTGGGCAAAAGTATTCGTTTTTTGCCGCGTCATAGACGAAGGCATCGATGTTGAAACGCCCGTCAGCCTTGGCTCCAGAGGTCATCGGTTTGGGCACGTAGGAAGTGATGCCTGCATCGTAGCAAACCAGGATTTGTTCGCGCTTGAAGAAACCCTGGTCCGCCACTATCGACAACGTTTCCGACGCTATCGCCTCGCGGACCTGCTTGGCCATTGAGCTGAGTTGATCACGCTCGGAACCGACGTTAGTCACCTCAAGTGCAACGATCAAATGGTGCTGAGCATCGACCGCGGTCTGCACGTTGCAACAGACGATTACCGTGCCGCGTGTCATCATCGAACGGGCGTCTGGATTGGCCGGTGAGACCTGTTTATCCGGCGATTCATTGAGCTGGGTTTCGGTCGCTTCAAGCTCCTCCATTTGAGTTTTAAGCTTGGCGATTTTCTCTTCCAACCGCACTACGCTGGGCTCGGAAGCTGTGGGTTCTTGCCGATCGGCAGCATCAAGTACCGCCAGGTAACGGCTGATGCTCGATTCAATTTCTTCCATTCGCCGCTTCAGTTTGGCGCTGGTGAAATTGCGGTCGCGGTTGTTGACTGCTTTGAATTTACTGCCATCGATGGCGACCAGATTTTCTCCAAACAGTCCCAACTGCTGACACAGCACAACAAACTGACGACAGACGCCTCGGATGGCCTTGCTGTTGTCTTTTCGGAAGTTGGCGATGGTCTTGAAGTCCGGCATCAAACGCCCGGTCAACCACATCAGCTCGACGTTGCGTTGAGCTTCTCGTTCCAGCCGCCGGCTCGACTGAATGCGGTTGAGATAGCCGTGGATGTAGATCTTCAGCAGGATCGCGGGGTGGTAAGCAGGCCGGCCAGTATCGGCTTGAATGGCACCTTCAAAACCCAGATTCACCAGGTCGAGTTCGTCAACAAAGACGTCGACTACGCGCACCGGATTGGTATCGCTGACGTAGTCGTCGAGGCTCTCGGGAAGTAAGGTGCCTTGGCCTCGATGTTCACCTTGGATAAAGCGCTTCATGGGCGAGCCTTGCGATGAAATCCTCAGAATTCATAGCAAGTGTTCGGGAAAGCGTTTTTACACATTCTGGGCCGATAGCGGACAGTCGCTGAAAGCTGCTCGCATAGTCATCTCCATGATATCTTCGCCCAAGCGGCATTCGCCGATCTCGCAGCGAATATGATGGGCTCCGACTTACTGAAATGCACGGCTATTCAAGCATTGTGCTGAACGTCTGCCGGAGCCGGGCGACCGATACACGACGCATCCCATACAGTCATAATATTCGTCACCGCTTCGTCTATCTTTTTGAAGGGCACACCGTCTCGGGCTAATACCGAAATCCCCAAGAGAAAGCTGTCAAACACCGTGGCCAACGCATCCGGCACAACCGTTATTGCCAGCTCTCCGGATGCAATAGCGCGTTCGACACACGCTACCATGCCAGCACGGTTCAAGGATCTCGCCTGAGTCAGCGGCTGAGATATGACCTTACTCTCCTCCGAGCAGGCGCTTAGAAGACCAAGCGCCACCAGGCACCCTTTGGGATGGTCGGGCTCACATTGCATTTTCGCTGATTGCCGCAGGGTCAGTTCGATTGCCTCCCTGGGGGGGAGGGATGTATCGAACAGGCTATCGGTCACCCGGCCATGAGTGGTCAGGTACCGTTGCATGACCTCCTTGAACAGCGCCTGCTTTGAGCCGAACGCTGCGTAAAAGCTGGGCGCGGTGATACCGCCACCGATATTGGCTTTGAGCTGACTGAGCGATGTGGCGTCAAAGCCATGCTCCCAAAACAAATGCAGAGCCTGAGTGATTGCCACGTCACGATCAAAGGTGCGTGGACGTCCCATCTGTGCCATATGAACCTCCTCCCTAGCTACATAAATACTAGTCGATACATAAGTCGTTGACTACTCGCTTGCTCCTCCCTATATTTATATCGATCGGTATATTAGTGGGGTTGATCAAATGGCTACAGATGAGCGACAGGGCGGAAAGCTTCCGCTTGAGGCATTACTTGCGCTAGCAATGACCGGCTTCATTTGCATAGTGACCGAGACGTTGCCTGCAGGTTTGCTGCCCGAAATTGCCAACGGACTGGGTATCTCGGCGTCCCTGGCGGGGCAAATGGTTACTGTTTATGCGTTGGGGTCATTGCTGGCAGCAATACCCTTGACCATTGCCACGCAAAGCTGGCGCCGTAGGACGGTATTGCTGCTTACAGTCGTTGGCTTCCTGGTGTTCAATTCCATCACGGCGCTGTCTTCCCATTATTGGTTGACGCTGATTGCGCGGTTTTTCGCCGGGGTCTCAGCGGGGCTAGCCTGGAGCCTTATCGCGGGCTACGCGCGGCGCATGGTTGCTTCCCGGTTGCAGGGGCGCGCATTGGCAGTAGCGATGGTGGGCACGCCCATCGCGTTGTCGCTGGGCGTGCCGTTGGGCACCTGGCTTGGCGGATTCATGGGCTGGCGCATGGCCTTTGGATTGATGTCTGGATTGACCCTGGCATTGATCGCTTGGGTGCTGATCAAAGTGCCGGATTACCCTGGCCAATCATCCTCACAGCGTATGGCGTTACGTCAGGTATTTATCACACCAGGCGTGCGTTCGGTCTTGGGCGTCGTCTTCACCTGGATGCTGGCCCACAACATGCTTTACACCTATGTCGCGCCCTTTGTTTCCAAGGCTGGGCTGGCCAACCAAGTTGATTTGGTACTGCTCGCATTTGGTGTCGCGGCGCTGGCGGGAATCTGGTTCACGGGTCGGCTGGTTGATCGGCATCTGCGAACAGCAGTGCTGGCCAGCCTTGCAACATTCGCTGCGGTTTCGATTTTTCTCGGACTATTTTCAGGCTCTGCGGTGGCGATTTATGCAGGTGTTTTCATCTGGGGTCTGACCTTTGGTGGGGCGGCAACACTTCTGCAAACCGCACTCGCCGACGCCGCAGGTGAGGGCGCCGACGTTGCTCTCTCCATGAACGTAGTGGTCTGGAACAGTGCTATTGCTGGCGGTGGACTGCTGGGCGGGGTGCTACTCGGTCAGTGGGGAGTGAGTGCATTTCCATGCGTTTTGTTGGTGTTGCTTTTGATCAGCCTGGCTATTGCGTCTCGGGCACGGGGGCATGGTTTTCCGCAAGGTCACAGGCATACCGCTCAGACGGTGGTTAGTCATTGATCTGTGGGCAGCACACCTGCGCATGGCCGTATCTTTCAGTCATAACTCGACGGATGAAATGGAATGAAAAAGCACTTTAAATTGGCTCTTGCCGCCGCAGCCATCATCATGGCTTTACCATGCTTCGCTCAAGCGGGAGAGTTTCCTGTTCCAGCGGGATTCAAGAGTGAATTCAAAACGATAGATGGCGTCAAGCTTCACTATGTGAAAGGCGGTTCCGGGCCGTTGGTCTACCTAGTCCACGGATTTGGCCAAGCCTGGTATGAGTGGCACAGCTTGATGCCTGAACTCGCGAAGAGTCACACCGTAGTCGCTGTGGATTTACCGGGTTTGGGCGAGTCTGAACCGCCAAAGACCAGCTACACCGGTGCCAACATCTCGAAATATCTTTACGACCTCGCTACACAGTTCAGCGGCAATCAGCCATTTGATTTGGTCGCTCACGATATCGGTATATGGAATACCTATCCTATGGCAGTGACGCATCAACGCCAGATAAGAAAGCTGGTGTACATGGAGGCGCCTATTCCCGATAAGCGCATGTACGACTTTCCAGCATTCTCACCGCAGGGTGAGTCACTAGTCTGGCACTTCAGCTTCTTTTCCGCGGGCAACCAGTTGGCCGAAACTTTGATCACCGGGCATGAAAAGTACTTCCTCACGCATTTCATCAAGGAGCATGCGACCAACAAGGAAGCCTTTACACCTGCATTGCTCAATCTTTATGCCAAGTCATATGCCAAGGCGCACACGTTGAAAGCGTCGTTCGAATACTACCGAGCGCTTAACAAATCGATCACAGAAAACGCCGAGCTATCGAAGACCGCCTTGAATATGTCCGTTCTGGCAATCGGCGGTGGAGGGCATGGCGGAATGGGGCAGTTTCAAGTGGATCAGATGAAACAGTACGCGACCAACGTAGAGGGACAGGTCCTGCCCAATTGCGGGCACTGGTTGCCGGAAGAGTGCCCCGCTCAATTGAACCCTCTGGTGGTCAAATTCTTGAATAACTGACAGATGTTCTTGGTGCGTAAGGGAGGCTGCTGACCGAGGCGCGGCGGCCTCACTGGGTGACCGGAGTGAGAATGCGGATTCCCAGTACAACAAGAAGCTGCTCCGGGAGATTGATCGTAGGGTCCGATACCTTCGTAAGCGGCTTGAATAGCTGCGAGTATTCAAATCGTTTTGCTGAATTTGTTTTACAGCAAAGGTCACAACACATACGTCGGCGCCAGCGCGCATTTAACCCTTATCAAAGCGTTGCGCGAAAGGAAACCAGCCAAAGCACGCAAGGCAATTGCTGACGATATTCTTGGCGCCGACGATCGCATCATGAACTTCATTGATGATAATGAAAAATACTAGCCCGAGGCACGATATGTAGCTTAAAGACACCAAGTGGTTCCGCCGGCAAGCCGGATCGATAGCACTTGGGTTGGTATGACTTACTAATCGAAGCGCTAGCCAGGGGGATTTTCAATACCGATAACTTCCTGGCGTGGCATGACGGCCATTTCCCGTTAGTTAATGAATGCAAAATGACCGTCCTTAAATTGAGTCCGGAACGAATGCTGCGTTCAGACTCATCAAGGCCTTCATGCACTCCAACGTCACGGAACAATCTGTGGGGGTAATCAGCCGGGGCGCTCGACGACCGACGCTGTCAATTTCAAGCCGCTTCGCCAAAGCTGTGGAGAGGGTGACGTCTGTATACGGCCAGTTTGGGTTCGACACAGGTGGGGCAACAGCATCCTGATTGAATGTTGGCGGACCACACCAGGTTGGCCAGTATGTTGAAAAAAGGGGGGGCAAAAACCGAGCGTGCTATGTGTTAGGTAACCAATAGTTATTCGTGCACCACCCGATGCCGCTTCTGGCCGCTTCTGGCTCTCCCTCTCATTGCCCCTGAAACGAGGTCGCCTGATTGAGCGAATACCTTAGCTGGCTCAATCTTTACGAGGCGACGCGGCTTTTTTAGCGCAATCATAAGTATAGCGCTCCGCTATTAGCGTACGAGCGTCACCCTTCAGCTTCCTGATATCAGCCCAAGCTTCATGCAGCTCATCCATTGGCATGAGGCATCAATTTATCGAGCTACCGACGTACCACTGCCCCCACTACGGCCAGACAAAAATCCAAATCTGAAATGCTCACGGCGTTGCGGCTCAAGTTAGCAAAAATCGGCTACTGGGACAGTGCTGCGCTGGAGAAAACTCGCCTCGGTCCTGTCGCGGCTGGTCTAGCCGACCAGCGACCTTTCACCTGCCTCTCGGCGGGTTGACTTGCGTATTGGTTGTATTATGTTTATAACAACATAACTTCAGCGTTCCGCAGTCAAGGTTAAGGAAGCAACATGAGCACATTGACCCTCAGGGACCAGCTTGCTGTACCCGGCATGATCATCGCGCCAGGCGCCTATGACGGCATAGGTGCACGACTCATCGAACAAGCCGGCTTCGGGGCGGTGTACATGACCGGCGCCGGCACCTCCGCAGCACTCGGCTATCCCGATTTCGGCCTGCTCACGATGAGCGAGATGGTCAACAACGCAGCGACGATGGCCCGCGCTATCGGCGTGCCCCTAATCGCCGATGCTGACACTGGCTACGGCAATGAACTGAATGTGACGCGCACAGTGCGCGAGTTCGAGGCGCGAGGCGTGGCGGCCATCCACATCGAAGATCAGGTATCGCCTAAGCGCTGTGGGCATCTCGACGGTAAACAGGTGATCTCCCGCGAAGAGTTCGTGTCGAAGATCCGCAGCGCGGTGCAAGCGCGCCGCAGCAAGGATTTCATCATCATCGCCCGCACGGACGCACGGGCCATGCACGATTTGGACGAAGCGATCTGGCGCGCCAATGCCGCCCTTGAAGTCGGTGCCGACATGGTCTTCGTCGAGGCCATGCAGTCCGTCGAAGAAGTGGCGGCCGTGCCCAAGCGTGTTCACGGTCCCTGCTTGTTGAACATCGTGCCAGGCGGTCGTACGCCTGTGTTCGATCTACGGCAAGCGGAGGAAATGGGCTACAAGATGGTCATCCTGCCTGGGTTGATCTTGAAGGCGACGATCGAAGCTGGGGACGCCGTGCTCGCCGAACTCAAGGCCACCCTCGTTGCGCCCAGTTCCACTGAATCCGTTGCCCAAGTATTTCGCCGCTTCGGTGCCGATGAATGGGACGAGTTGCGCACGCGTTTCAATGCCGGCTCGACGATGGGGTGTTAACCATGGCACGTACCCTGTTCGACAAGTTGTGGGACGCCCACGTTATTCGTGACCTCGGGGATGGATGGGCGCTGCTGCACATTGACCGTCATTTGCTGCACGACCTCTCCGGGCCGCCTGCGCTGGCCGACGTCGCCGCACGTGGCCTGCCGTTGCACAATCCCGAACTGGTGTTCTCCACCCCTGATCATGCGGTTTCCAGCCAGCCGGGGCGTAACCCAACCACGTATCCGATCGGCGGCAAATTGCATGCGGCACTCAAGGGTAGCAGTGAGCGCATGGGCGTGCGCATGTTCGACCTCGGTCAGCCGGGGCAGGGCATAGTGCATGTGATGGACCCGGAACTGGGAATCGTATTGCCAGGGTTGACGGTGATCTGCGGCGACAGCCACACCTGCACCAACGGTGGTCTCGGCGCGATGGCTTTTGGCGTCGGATCTTCGGAGAGCGCCCATGCGCTCGCCACCCAGACCTTGCGCCAGCAAAAGCCGAAACAGCTGCGCGTCCGCTGCGAAGGCACGCTGCGATTCGGCGTCACGCCCAAAGACTTGGCGCTGCACGTCATCGGCAAATTGGGGGCGGCTGCTGGGGTGGGGTCGGCCATCGAGTTCGCGGGCCCGACAATCGAGGCGATGGAAGTGGAGGGGCGGCTCACACTGTGCAATCTATCGGTGGAGTTAGGCGCGCGCTTCGGGATGGTCGCTCCAGACCAGCGCACCTTCGACTTTCTGCGTGGCAAGCCGTTCGCGCCGCAGGGTGCGGCGTTCGATGCCGCCGTCGGCGATTGGCGCCAACTGTTCAGTGACGCCGATGCCAACTTCGACCGCGAAGAAATCATCGACGCGTCTTTGGTGCGCCGGACCATTACCTGGGGGACAAGCCCGGAACATGCGATTCCCATCGACGGGTGCGTGCCCGATCCAGGTAACACGGCGGATGCGGCGCAACGCGATACGCTGCTCGCGGCGCTCGATTACATGGGCTTGACCGCAGGCCAGGCCATCGCAGGGACCCCGATCGACTGGGTGTTTATCGGTTCATGCGCCAACTCGCGGTTGTCCGATTTGCGCGCGGCTGCCGATGTGGTGCGGGGCAAGTACGTGGCAGACCGCGTCACGGCGTGGGTGGTGCCGGGGTCAGAGATCGTTAAGCGCGCAGCCGAAGCCGAAGGGCTGCATGAGGTGTTCAAAGCCGCTGGCTTCGCCTGGCGTGAGCCCGGTTGCAGCATGTGCGTGGCGGCGAACGGCGAACAGGTGCCGCCACAACAACGATCGGTGTCGACCTCGAACCGCAACTTCGTCGGGCGACAAGGGCCAGGGGCGCGTACGCATCTGGCAAGTCCGGCGATGGCCGCCGCCGCGGCGATCGCCGGGGTAATTACGGATGTCGATGAGGTGACCCCATGAGCCTGCAACCCTTCACTGTAGTCAGCGGCGCCGCAGCGTATCTGCCGCGCGCCAATATCGACACCGATGTGATTATCCGTATCGAACGGCTGACCACCCTCACCAAAGACCAACTCGGGCCCTACGCATTCGAAGCCCTGCGTTACCGCGAAGATGGCAGCGAAGATCCGGGTTGCGTGTTTAACCAGCCGGCGTTTCGCAATGCGCCTTTCCTGCTGGCGGGTGATAACTTCGGCTGTGGTTCGTCACGGGAACCTGCGGTCGCTGCGCTGCGGAGCATGGGGGTACGCTGCGTCATCGCTCCGAGTTTCGGCGATATTTTCTTCGGCAACTGTTTTCAGAACGGCGTGCTGCCTATCCGGCTGCCAGCACCTCAGGTCGATGCATTGGCCAAGGCGTGCGCTGGCGGGGAACCGCTCACGGTCGACCTGAAGACGCTTACCATCCAGCCCCCCGAAGGGGTCACCACTACCTTCACGGTCGATGCGTTACGCCGCGAGGCATTGCTTCAGGGGCTGGACGATATCGGCCTGACGTTTCGAGACGAGGCGTTGATTGTCGAGTGGCAGAAGGCCGACCGCACGCGCAGACCCTGGGCCTGGCCGTCACCGGCTGAGCCGGATGTACAGGCCCTTCGAATGTCCCATCACACCGAGTCACCGAAGTAGTCGTGAATCTGGAGCAGGTTGAGTTACTCGGCAGGCTCCTGATGCGCCGCTTGTTGGCGCTTCTTGCTGCAGCGAGACCTACGGTCAAGCCAAACAATGACAACAATAAAGCAGGAGTATTTTTATGCGAGAACATGTCCTTGATGCGTCAGCCGCCGCTGTCGAGAGGTCTTTGCCTCACAAGACGTCGGCCGGTGACATAGCCGCTCGGCTTGACCGCCTTCCGGCGACGCGCTCGATCTGGTCGATGGTGCTGCTGCTATCGGTAGGTTCGTTCTTTGAGTTCTACGAACTGGTGTCTACGGCTTATGTCATGCCAGGGTTAATTCAGAGTGGAATCTTCAGCACCACGACGGAAAGTATGTTTGGCTTGACCGGCGCGGCGAGTTACATCGCGGCGACGCTCGTCGGAATCTTCCTGGGTGTACTGTTCCTTGGCCCAGTCACCGATCGATTGGGTCGTCGCGCTGTTTTCACATTCGCGCTACTCGGATACTCGGCCGCTTCAGCCATCATGGGTTTCCAGACTGACGCCTATGCGCTCAGCTTATGGCGACTGGTGGCGGGAGTGTTCATTGGCGTGGAACTCATCACCATCGACACCTACTTGAGCGAGATTGTCCCTGCCAGGATCAGGGGGCGCGCCTTTGCCATTTTGAGAACGTGCAGTTGGGTTGCCGCGCCCGTTGTTGCATTGATCGCTTTTCTGTTGGTGCCCACCAAGCTGCTGGGCTTTGATGGGTGGCGCTGGGTGTTCTGGATAGGGGCGTGTGGCGCATTGTTCGTTTGGTTCTTGCGCCGCAATTTGTCGGAGAGCCCTCGCTGGTTGGCCAGCCGTGACCGCTTTGAGGAGGCAGACGCGGTACTGTGTGAGTTAGAGGCAAAAGTACAAAAGGATCATGGGCGACAGCTGCCCAAGCCTAGGCCAGTGGCTGTAGTCGACGCCGGGGAGCCGGTCCATTTTGCCGGGATCTGGAGCCGACCTTACCGCACCCGCACCGCGATGTTACTAGTGTGCCAGGTTGGGATGGGTATCGCGATATATGGGTTCACATACTGGATGCCTACATTCCTCGTTGAACACGGCATCGGGATCACCAAGAGCCTGGAATACAGCCTAATCATTTCCTGCGTGTACCCATTGGGTCCATTGTTGGCGATCTTTTTCGCAGATCGGTTTGAGCGCAAATGGCAGTTGCTCTTTGCCGGTAGTCTGCTGATTGTTGGCGGCCTGTTTTTTATTGACTTGCGCAGCACGTTGCCACTGATCCTGGCTGGTTCGGCTGTCACATTGGCCGTCGCTATCGTGCCGATGGTGGTTCACACCTATCAAAATGAACTGTACCCCACTCGCAATCGCGCGTTTGCCACTGGTTTCGTGGTAGCGGTTGGGCGTCTGGGAGGGGCGATGAGTGGGTTTCTAATCGCCGCCGCACTCAGATATGCGGGAGTGTCTGGAGCGCTGACAGTCATTTGTGGCGCGATGGCCGTCTCGATGTTGGCTGTCGTTCTGTTTGGACCGAGAACGCGTGGCCGTTCTTTGGAAGAGTTAAACCAACCCTCCCAAAATTGAATGATCTTCAACTTGCTGGTGAATGTGATCCAGTGCAACTGCAACTCAACAGGAGTCATACAACAATGAAAATCAATGACATAAAAGGCGACGCTCGACGCGTTATTGACATCGTTAAGGATGGAGGTATCGGGCTTGTACCCAATGACACCGGCTATGCCTTTGTCGGGTCGACGCTTGAGCCGATGCGTAAAATTTTCGAGACGAAGATGCGTGGCAGTCACAAGCGCAACGCGATGGCTGCCACTCTTGACACGCAGCGAGAGTTGCACACGCTCGACAAGCGTGCTCAACAAATGGTCGACGCATTGATCCTTGATCACAACTTGCCGATCGCCGTTGTTGGTCCTTTCCGCCAAGATCATCCAATGATCCAGAAGCTCGGTCCGGAGCTGCTTAAGGCCAGTTCAGCAGCCGGAACGATTGCAGTGCTATTGAACGGAGGTACTTTCCACTCTGAACTCTGTCGGATAAGCCAGGAGGAAGTGGTGCCTTTGCTCGGCTCATCAGCGAACTATACGGGAGCAGGATCTCCATTCCTTATTGAAGATATTCCCGACGAACTCCGAAAAGTCGCGGACATTGAGATCAATCATGGTCTACGTCGAGGGCATGTCTACAAGCGGGCGGGAACGGTAATCAACTTCGGTACTATGGAGGTCATCCGTATCGGCGCTTGCTATGAACTGATCTCAGATGTTCTGCGCAGGTACTTTGACGTAGAGCTTCCAGCTGATCCGGGCATGAGCGCCTTGCCATCGGGTCATCTCAATGAGTTCGCGCTCAGGGGCGTGGAGTAACCACGTCATAAGAAGCCGCGCTATTCTTTACACAGATTTTCACTGAAGAATATGCTCGGAGTCGGCCTGGCATAAATCCTACGCTTTTGCCTGAGGTCTTGGGCGAAAACTGCGTACGTAACTTGAACAAATCGATCCCGTGCTGCTGCGCGAAATCTTACACGCGGCAGTACGCGATCGACTTCCCCACATTTCGGCACGGTGCCCCAATAAAGTTGGATGCATGGACAACTGTTCTGTCTGGATCGGACGCCGATGACGTCAGGAAGGAGTATCCGGCGGGGGGGCATCGAGCATTACCTGGCCGGCGGCCAACGTATTCACATCGGTACCCGCGATCTCCATCAAGATGCTGGCACGGTCGGCGGCCAAGTGGATCGTGATGTGCATCACCGGACGTTCGTCCATGTCATGCATCAATCGCATCAGTCTCAACAACGGGCTCCCCACTTCCGTCTGCAGCAGGCGCGCGCGATGCGGGTCGCCGACGGTCGCGCTGATCTCCTGTACAACACGGCCGAACTCAACGCCTTGCGCCATCAGGATTTCGTAAAGGGCCTTTTTCTTGAGTTCCCGCCGGGTGACCCGCTGGCCCACCGAAGCCAACACCCAGGCGTCGGTGAGCATGGCCGGCTCACCCTTGTGGTTTATGCGCAGCCGCAACGCGTGTACCGCTTTCGTAGCGGGCGATAGCTGCAGCAGCCGTGCCACGTCGGGCGGCGGCACCGCCTGCTCCACATCGAGCACCTGCACCACCGTCTCGATCGCAGCCTTGCGCAGGCTATCGATCAGGTTGAGGTTCGGTGGCATGCGTGTGTGGGAGGGTCCTCCCATGACAAACGTGCCGCGTCCGTGGCGCCGCTCAACCACGCCCTGGGCTGCAAGGTCGGACAGCGCACGGCGTACGGTGATGCGCGACACGCTAAAACGCTCGCACAGCGCTTCTTCGTTAGGCAGAGCCCCAGTGGGATACATATCGCGCGCAATCTCTTCGCGCAATACCAAGAATATCTGGCGATGCAGTGCGGTTCCCCGGGCGCTGGTGAGCGGCGGGGTAGTGATCGGTATGTTCATGCGCCCAGCATAGCAGGTTGACTTCATCCCGATAATACCGATCCGCAGTCTGCGCTGATCATTAGGCGTTCGCGGCAGACATCGGGAGCTGTCCGTTCAATTTTCTCCTGATCAAGCCTTCCAACGCGCCCCCGGTACGCGCCTCCCGACAGGCTGACTTGCGCTTTTGTTGTAATATGTTTATAACAACATAACGTCAGTGTTTCGCAATCATCGTAGAGGAGGCGACGCGATCAGCCCCCCCTTTGCGAGCAGCTTGCCGAACCCGGCCTGATCATCTCGGCATGACGACATCGTCGCGGTGCACATGACCGGCGCTAGTCGAGGTAGACGCAGCACTATGGGGTGTGGGTGGAAGAGGCTGCATAACGGCGTCTGTATGCACTCACTCACCGAACACCACGGGAATGTTCAGACGTCTTGACGTCCATGGACGAAGAGGGAGCACGCGTCTGCCTATCTGGCGGGAGATACACCTGAAGCATTTACAACAATAAGATCTACAACAAGAAGGGTTATTCCAATGATAAAAAAGCCTGGTCTTCTTATTGAAACGTCCGTATTCCTGGCGGCCGTTGTTATCACTCCAATGGCCTGCGCTGATTTTCTCAGCGATGGCAAAGGTCAATTGCAACTGAAAAACTTTTACTACAGCCGGGATTTTCGCGATGGGTACCCGTCGCAGTCCAGGCGCGCGGAGTGGGCGCAGGGGTTTCAACTCAGCTTGAGGTCGGGATACACCGAAGGTCCCGTAGGCTTCGGTGTGGATGCCGTAGGCATGCTCGGTATCAAGCTCGACTCAAGCCCCGCGCACGCAGGCACCGGGCTATTGACTCGCGGAGAGAATGGGGCCGGTGATAATTATTCCAAGTTGTTGGTAACGGCAAAAGCCAAATTCAGGGAGACCGAACTTCGCGTGGGTGGATTGAGCCCAGCATTACCGCTGCTCCTCTCCAACAACACGCGTTTGTTTGACCAGTATTTCAACGGTGTGCAGATTACATCCAAGGATGTGGATAACTTTACCTTTCATTTTGGCAGAGTAGATCGTACGAAACTTCGGGATTCCGCCAGTTTTGACTCGCTTACCACCACCGATCAGTTAGGTGCGTACTCGGCCACGGAGACCAGCGATGGTTACAATTACGGAGGGGTTGACTACAAGGTATCGCCTAACTTGCTGCTGAGTGCACACGCCAGTGACCTGCAGGACTTTTACACTCGCCAATACCTAGGGTTGAGCTACGCCATACCTGTGGGGCCGGGCAAAGCCTTCACCGAGCTTCGTTACTTCCGGACCAAGCAGACTGGGCAGGAAAAAATCGGCGAGGTCGACAACCGTGTGATCAGTACTAACTTCGGCTACCAGTTAGGTGGGCATACGTTCAGCGGTGGCTACCAGAAAATCGCTGGCGACACGGCGTACGCCTACGTGGGCGGGACCGGCACGTATTTGTTCAGCGAACAAACGACCAGTACCTTCTCTGCGCAGAACGAGCGCGTGTGGCACGCCCGATATGACTATGATTTTGCCGCGCTGGGTATTCCCGGCCTGAAGTTCAATGTGCGCTACGTGAAGGGCGATGAGGTAGATCCAGAGCACCTAGCTACCCGCAAGGGCCGCTTGCTTCGAGCAGCGGGGGAGGAGGGGCATGAGTGGGAGCGCACCACAGATATTAGCTACGTCGTTCAGAGCGGTCTCTTGAAAGATTTCGGCATTCGCTGGCGCAACGGCACCAACCGTTCCAATTACGCTGACGGCGCCGATGAGAATCGCTTGATGCTTACCTACGGGATTAACTTTTAAGCCATCTGGAGATACGTGCATCTCAGTCTGCGGCTTAATCATTAATCGTATTGATCTAATAGGTTTGCCCTTAACGGACATCCACACTCGTTGGTATGGAACGCACTCAGGCACCAGAGTCATTGGTTTGCAATCCTGCTGCGCGGAAGCGGGATAATGCCCATAACCCCGCCGTGGGCAGACGATAGATCGGCGGTATTGAAAATGGGCGTGGGGATTATCAACTTTGAAGCTCGCGCCAAAGCGCGTCACGCAGCAGAAATAATAAGTCGCGAAATCCTTAACGTGATTATCCTAAAAAAGGAAATGAGTCATGAGTAAGTATCAAGTGTTAGCTGCCTTGTGGTTTTTTCAATGCGTCAACTACGTTGATCGGGTGGCGATCGGTTTTGCCGCACCGGTGATCATGAAGGCCCTTTCAATAGAGCCAAAATCGTTTGGTATTGTGCTGTCCTCCTTTTCGGTAGGTTACTTCATCGCGCAGATTCCAGGCGGACTGATGGCAGACCGATGGGGCGCTAAACTGTTACTCGTGATCGGGCCAATTTTCTGGGCGCTGTTCACTGGCGCCACCGGGCTTGTCGCGGGCGTCGCAGGTTTTGTTGTGGTCCGATTATTCTTTGGTCTGGCTGAAGGGATGTCGAATGCAGCGTGCTACAAGGTAATCGGTGATAACTTTTCTTCGCCAGAAAGATCACGGGCTATAAGTATATGGGTTACAGCCTTTGCCGTTGCTCCTGCATTAACAGGGCCTGTCATCGGATTCCTGCTTGTATCGTTCGACTGGCAATCCGTCTTTATGATGCTTGCTGTTCCTGGGTTGGTCGTGGCTCTGGTGAACTACTTCGCTATTCCAGGAAATGTAAAAAAATCACCGGACAATGCCGCTGCTTCCGCCACGGGAACCAGCGTGACCAAAAGTTTTTTTCGTCAAACCCTTCGTGATCCGTGCCTTTGGTTGATTTCCGTCGCCTATTTCGGCTTCAGCATCGCGTATTGGGCCTATCTGGGATGGATGCCGACCTATTTATCCTTCGCGCATGGCATCGATATTAAGTCAATCGGCTTGCTTGGAGGCGTGCCGTATGTTTTTGGCTTTTTGGGATTAATTCTCTCGGGATGGCTCGGTAGTTCCATACTGTACCGATATCGAGCTGAGACGCTTGGAGGCTTTTATCTGCTGGCTGGGTTGTCGCTTTATTTCGCTTACACTTCAGTGACGTTGACCTCGTCTTTGGTCGGGCTTTCCTTCGCTGCGTTTTTTCTATACGGGAGTCTTAGTAATTTTGGTGCAATCTTGCTCGATCTCGCACCCGAAAATAGTCGTGCCACCTATTCAGCGACCTCCAACACCGTGGGATTGATTGGTGGTGCTATCGCTCCGATTGTAGTCGGTTATTTGGTCAGTACATCGGGAACATTCGCAAGCGGCTTCACTTTCATGGTACTTGCTCTTTGTCTGTCGGCGGTTTGCGCCTTCGTGTTGGTGCCGTTTCTTTCTGCCCGCCTGGCTTTGAGGAAGGTGTATGCGGTTGCGTAGTATTTATAGTGCTGCATCACATACTTTACTTGATGACTTTAATTAATCTATTAGCCGATATTTTAGTAGTGTTACCGAGCTGCGCACGGCGGCGGGATGAGACTCAGGTAGCGGCAACCATGCGCCTGATCGCGCTCGGGGCAATGCGTAACAGCATTGGGAGCAGCCTTGTGGCGCCCGGCAGCGCCATTGGCTGGCGCCGCTCGAGGGCCCTTAGAGTAATGGCCGCCACGACCGAAGGCGACATCTTCTTCCCTTGCACGGCAGTGTTCATGGGGGTGTCGACGAGTGGTGGGAGCAGTTCGAGAACGTGGGTCCCCGTCGCCGCAAGTTGTCCGCGCAAACCCTCGGCAAAACCGTGCAGGCCTGCCTTGACCGCGCCGTAGGTTGGCGCGCGTGTGGGGGAAACCAGTGCATAACCGGCAGTGACGAATATGATGGCCGCCATTGCGCGCCAGCGTTTCAGCACCTCTGCCGTCAGTTGAATGGGGGCGGTCAGGTTCAGGGCCACCTCCTGTTCAAGGTTCTGCGTAGAGTTAGTGTCTGCGACAAAATCCCTTTCAATGAAAGTCCCTGCGCTATGAACGAGGATATCCAGGCGGCCGAACCTTGTGGCAATTGTCTCAAGCATGGCGGCTCTATCCGCAACGCTGGTCACGTCGGCCTTGATAGCCAACGCGTCTGGATGAGTCAGGGAGAAACGCGCACAACTTTCCTCTGATCGACCGCAGACCACGACCGTATCACCTCGGGCAATAAACGCATCGGCCAAGGCAAGACCAATACCCGAAGTGCCTCCAGTGATGAGGACAACCTGTTTCATAATGTCTTGGCTCCAAACACTTCAGGATGGGTGATCTTTTTTGATTACCCCCTTTATATTTGACACCCTCAGCTCTGCCAAGAAGGCACTTTCATGGAAGTAAGTAACATCAATGAAACCAATGACTGTCTGCGTGTCCCCGGCGCTTTGGGGCGAATTGGCGAGAAATGGTCAGTCCTGATCGTCCTCCAGCTCGATGCGCATCCAATGCGCTTCAGCGAGTTACGTCGCGGCACTACTGGGGTGTCGCAAAAAATGCTCGCATTGACGCTGCGCAATCTGGAACGAGACGGCTTCATTACGCGCACTGTGCTCGCGACGAAGCCTCCAGGCGTTGTTTATGCGCTGACTGAACTGGGTAAAGAGATGGTCGTGCCGGTCAAAGCCCTGGGAGCTTGGGTTCGCGACAACCTGGAGCGGATCAAGTATGCGCGCCGCCGTTTCGATGCCCAGACGGGTTGAATGGAAAGGTGGCCGACAGCACTTGCATGCCTGGAGCGGTGCGGATGATGCGCAGGGACTCATACTCGCCAAGGCGGAGCCGGGCGGAACAAATCCTGTAGGAACCGCATGTAGTTCAGTGTTCGCGCGGGGAGCCCCTCTCGTTGGTGGGTCAGGGCTACGATACTGGCATCCGGAAGTTACCAGGCAGTTAACAGCCGCACGAGGGTGCCATCGGCTAGTGCGTTGGCGACATCCCAATCGGAGCGCGAAATGATGCCCTGATCCTCACAACCCCATTGCCGAATGACACTGCTGTCCTTGCAGCTCAAGGTGGGGCTGATGCGTACGCTCTGGGTTTTTCGCCCAGCGGTGAAATGCCATCGCGTCATATCTTTATTTTTTTCACGCAGGGCGATACACGCCATGTCGGCCAGTTGCTCAGCACTCTCGGGCAGGCCGTGCTGCTCGACAAATGCGGGTTGGGCGCAGATGAAGCGCCGATTCGGCTCGATAGCGTGGCAGATCACATTGGAGGCACGCAGTTCGGTAATGTGGATCACCACATCGCAACGGTCGGTTGCCTCAAGCATCGGTTGGTCTGACAGCGTGAGGGCAATCTCGACTTCGGGATGCAGACGCTGAAAGGCAGCAACCGGCGGCGCGACATAGTGCCTTCCGAACCCGAAAGGTGAATTGACCTTGAGTTTGCCGAGGATGGACTGTGCCGGGGGGGTAACGCGAAAGTAAATCCGCCAAGCAAGAGGTTGACAAGCTTGTGCGTATTTGTATAACTGGTTATACAAATTATGGAGGTACAAATGGATATTTTGCGTGAGATGCCTCATGTCTTCCTCGGCAGCCGCTTGAAGCGCCTTGCAGAGCAAATGCAATCAGATGCAAGCCTCTTGGCCTGCGGCGTTGGTACAGCGGTTCCGCCTGGCCTTTTTCCAGTCCTTGCATTACTCGCAAACGTAAATGGATGCACCGTTGGAGACCTGGCTCGGAATATCAGGGTGAGCCAGCCTGCTATGACAAAGAGCGTAAACAAGCTGACGGAAGAGGGGTTGGTCATCTCGCGCAAGGGCGATACGGACAAGCGACAATCTTTCGTCGTATTAACGGAAGCCGGGCGGATCGCGGTCGATCAGGGCCGTAAAATAGTATGGCCACTTATTGATGCGGTGGTTCGTGACTTGCTAACCGGGACGTCGGGGTCCTTTCTTGAACAAATAGATTCTCTGGAAGACCGCCTGGCCGAGGAATCCCTCGCAGAGAGAGTTAATCGACTTAATCCCGTCACGTTGCTACCTGCCAGTGATTCGGATGTCGCCGGAGTCGTGTCGTTATTGAATCGGGCTTATCGTGGCGAGGGTGAAAATGCGGGGTGGACAACAGAAGCTGGCCTTATCCGCGGAGACCGTATCTCGCAAACGGTGCTCAGGGCTGAGATTGCTCAAAAACCGCACGCAACGTTATTGGTATGGAAACAGCGTGACAAAATCATCGGCTGCGTATGGGTCGAGCCAGTGAATGCTGGTACCTGGTATCTGGGGTCATTGGCAATTGATCCACAGACCCAGAATGCTCAGTTCGGACGTCGTTTACTCAGCGCAGCGGAGCATTGGTGCCAAGAACGAGGCGCTGAGTTTATCCGTATGACAGTACTTGAAGCACGCGCCACCTTGATCGCTTGGTATGAGCGACGGGGCTACTGCAAAACCGGTGAAACTGAACTTTTCCCTTATGAAGACAACCGTTTTGGCACACCTACCCGACTTGGATTGCATTTCGAGGTCATGACAAAAACACTGGAAACCTCCGCGACGGACGCACTGCAGCAGGTTTAAAAAACCTGACAGATCATCATAAAGGGGGGGGCTAGAGCCTGAATAAGAGCTAACCAGTGCAACGGGGAACAATCGCCGCTGCGCGATTACCGATGGTTTTGATCGGCCGAAAAGCGGGACATTCAATACAGGGGCTGCTGTCGCTTTGTCGTTGACGATCAGGTTGACCGTTTCTGCGACCTTCACTAAATTTCAAGTCGCAGTCGGTGCTCACCGCGCTGCCGTAGGCGTAACCGTCATCCAACGCGTCCTTTGTCGAGCGGATCCCAGCAGGGTATGTCTCGGTCCAACAAAAGGCGCGTGTTCGAAATGACTTCCCATATCTCCGCTGTTCCCTTTCGTTCAAATGAACCCTTCGCAGTGACGGGACTTATACACCCAGTCGTTGTGGCTTTTCTCGGATTTCTGACCGTCAGCAGACTATTGGAGGATCCTTCTGAATTCCTTCTTTGCATCGTGTCGGCTCCGATTAAGGCGCTCGGGCAACGCCTCAGATAGCAGTAATGGGCGCTGTCCCCATCATTGTGGGTCGGGCTTCATCCAGACCTACTACAAAAAACCAGGAATTGACCATGAAAATGACCGGCAATACGATTCTTGTAACGGGGGGCAGCAGCGGCATTGGCCGCGCGCTCGCCGAAGCCTTTCATGACCTGGGTAACCAGGTCATCGTAGCGGGACGGCGAAAGGCGCTGATCAATCGGATTTGCGAGGATCGACCGGGAATGCTCGGCGTCTGTGTAGATCTCAATGATCGGGTTTCGACGGAGCAGTTTGCGACGGAAATTCGAAGCCGCTTCCCTTGCCTGAACATGCTCATCGCCAATGCCGGCATCTCCCAATCCGAAGACATCAGCGCCGATCATTGGGATGCATCGGACGCCGAAGCGATCGTGGAAACAAACATCATGGGGGTGATACGCGCAACGGCGGCGGTCCTACCGGTTCTGAAATCGCAGGAAAACGCCACCATTATGGCAACCAGTTCCGCCTTGGCCTTCGTGCCGAGGGCGGACTTCCCCACCTACTGCGCCAGCAAGGCGTTTCTGCATTCGTGGCTTACATCGCTGCGCCACCAGCTTTGCAAGGTGCCCGTTGAGGTCCTTGAACTCTCACCTCCATACGTCCAGACCGAGCTTACCGGCACTCACCAGGCAGTTGATCCGCGCGCAATGCCCGTGGCCTCTTACGTAGCCGTAGTCATGAGGCTACTGGAAGGGGGGGGATTCACGAACGGAGAAATACTGCTTGAGCAGGATCGCTCGCGTCGCTGGGCAGAGCGTGATGGTCATTATGAGGCCATCTTTGCCGCGATGAATCCGTCTTAGTCAGACGGCAATGGTGAAGGAGGACACCGCTGGCCAAGCCCGATATGGCCAGCGGTGCTAACAGTCGCTGAGCAGCGTCAATGCATCCCTCACGGTTCAAATGAGTACCTGCGTCGCCATGGCGGCCTCGTGCTCAGACGCTATATGCTTGTGGCGCTGGACGACCTCACTGATTACAAATTGCATAAGCTTCTCGACGAAAGCAGGGTCGAGGTTGGCATCTTCGGCAAGTCTCGTCAGCTTGCCATATTGATGCTGCTCCCTGTCTTTATCGACTGCCGGCAAGTGGTGTTCCGCTTTCAGCATGCCCACCTGATCCGTACAGCGAAAGCGTTCAGCGAGCATATGGTTGAGCGCGGCGTCGATATTGTCGATGGTCTGTCGAAATGTTGAAAGTTGAGTCGCGATGTCTGGCGTTTGCATAAGGCTTCCTCTTTTCAAGTGGCATCATGATGGCTTGGTGCTATTGGTTGATGATGTAAACCGCTATCGATCATCTCGCCTCCGTCCGCTAGAAAAACCTGTGCCAGACAGGTGTGCCACCATGGCGGTAACATTTACGTTTTAAGAACCTACTAGAAGGTAGAATTGTTTTCAATGCAGGCCATTTGTCTACTCCTCTGTTGGAGCGAGCGATAGTAGAGAAACATAGATGCGGCGAATGACCCGTAGATACGGGCGCCATGGTCAAGGTGTTTTGGAAAGAGGCTGGATGAAGCGCCTACTAAGTACGTTATGAAGGCTGAGAGTGTGAGATACCCATAGAGTGGGAAACTCAATCGCGCGCTGGTACTGGGGGGCCTGTCGGGGCGAAACCGGATTGGATCAATGACCGTGTTAAAGTATGAGCCAATGGCCAGCTTCAGCTGTCTGATATTACAAGTCATCCCTTTTCCGGCCACTGAGTTCAATGCCATGGCTCTCTCGGTACGCCGCCGCTCAGGGCAGCCTTTTGAAATCCGGAGATCTGATCGTAACGGGGAGCTGAACCGGCCTCTATTGGGCTGCACAAGGTTCGCAGATCGAGGTGCGTTTTGCAGGGCAGGGCAACGTGATGATGTCGTGCTGACAGATGTACATACCACTTGGTCTCCACTCAATCATCAGGATCGAGTCGATCAAGGTCGCCGGCACGCATCCGGTTCCAGCGACGCTTTGATTTGTCAGGCACCTTCGCGCTCAACCGAGGAGCAATCCCACGCTGCCCAGCAGGTGAGCGAGAGCCTGAGTTCCAGTAGAGATATGTCGATCCAGACAGCCAACGGGGCAACGCAGACTGCCAGCGCCCTTCATGATCTCGCTCGTATCGCGATGGTCAGACGATTTACGATAGCCTTATGCAAAACAAGCTTTGCGATCGTTCTGAATATCAAGAATGACCGCGCGCAGGCCATGCCTGGATTGCATGACCGCCGAAGATACGCTCATTGGGCAAGTTCAAGATAAAGTAGGGATTCAGCATTGGCAATCTTCCCACCGTGTCCAACCTGGTTTGTTGTTCCGAGGAAAGTTCGATATCGAGCGAGGCGATATTTTGCATGATTTGATCCACTCGGCTGGCGCCCATCAGCACTGACGAAACACCGGGCCTATTTGCGACCCAGGCCAATGCAACCTGGGCCATCGGTCGTCCCAGTTCGTTAGAGACGCTGCGCAGTTCGTCAGCGATACGAAAGTTGGATTCGGTAAACAGCAAACTGCCCATGGGGTTGTCGCCATTAAGACGCCCATCGCTTGCGCCCGTGTGCGACTCGCCTGCGTTATTGGGCAAATGGCCGGGAGCCTGGTTGTCTGAAATCTTCTCCCGACCATATTTGCCGGTCAGAAAACCTGCGCCAAGCGGACTCCACGCGACCAGGCCCATCCCCAGCGCCAAACCGGCAGGCACTATATCCAGTTCCACGCCACGGTCTATCAGCGAATAGGAGTACTGCAGGCCCACAGGAGGTGGCAAGCCCTGAGCGCGAGCGAGCGTAGCAATCTGCGCCGTATACCAGGCGGGCGCATTGGAGAATCCGTAATACAGGATGTCGCCGCGATGGACCGCATCAGTCAGAGCACGGAGTACTTCGTCGGGTGGGGTGATTCGATCCCAGACATGTGTCCAGTAGAGATCGATGTAATCGGTCTGCAAACGCTTTAGCGATCCTTGAATACCGTCCCGGATGTTTCGGGCGGAATTGCCTCCCGCCAGCGGCGTATCCTGACGACGCGGAAAACCGGATTTGGTTGAAATCACGACTCGCTCTCGGTTGCCGTCTTCAGCCAGAAAACGACCCAGCATCGCCTCGCTTTCCCCCCCGGAGTAAATATCCGCGGTGTCCACAAAGTTGCCACCTGCCTGGATATAGGCATTGAATATCGCACGCGAGTCCTTTTCACCCGTTCCCCATCGACCAGTCCCGAACGTCATGGTGCCAAGGGCGAGGGGGCTGACAATCAGCCCCGATTGGCCAAGTGTGCGATATCGGGAAAGACTCATCTGCGGATCTCCTGGTAGGCAATCTATTTGTCTGTGAAAGGGCCTGCGATGGAGTTGCCAGGGTTTCGATCATTCATGAAAGCAAAAGAAAATTCATCCCTGATCGTTGACGGGGTTGGCGCCACAGGTACGCTTGAGTCAGCTCGACTCGTTCGCCACTGAAAGTGTTCGGCCCGGCATCGTAACAAGTGGAAAAATCATTGATCACCCAGAAAATGCAACACCGCCGCACTGAAAAAGGCTGGATCTTGGATGAAGGCGAAATGGCTGGTATTGGGCAGAATCAGCAGACCTGCATTAGGAATAGTCGCTGCGATGTATTCAAGGTGCTCGCGCTTGATGGCCTCATCATGATCGCCGTCCACGATCAGGACTGGCGACTTGATTTTCTTGAGGTCACCATCTGTCCAGTTGGGCTGACTTGCCCACATGTGGCTGATCTGCTCAACGAACCCATCAAAGTCTTTGGGTGTCGGTGAAAGATGCGCATATTCCTTGCCGGCTCGCTCGATGAACGCGGCAAATGTCGGATTCTTGTCGACGTGATCCTTTACTCCCGAGGTCATCGTATTCGGGGCAAAAGCGAAGACTTTGTCAATACGTTGGGGATAGCGCATCGCGAGGTCCAAACCGATGATCGCGCCATCGCTCCAGCCGACGATATCGCAGCGTTGAATCTTCAGCGTATTGATGACCGCAACCACATCGTCAGCCATGAGGTCGTAACCGAATGGCTTCGCATCTCTGGAACTTCGACCATGCCCTCGACTGTCCAGGGTGATGACCGTGTGTTTAGCGGATAACGTCTTGACCTGATTTCCCCAGTAATCCGAATTCGACAACCCCCCGTGTAATAACACCACCGGTGAGCCCTGCCCGGTTATCGCATAGTAAATCTTGACGCCATTAACTGTTGCGTATCCCGTGTTGGCCCCCGTAATGACGGCTGGTGTCGCGGGAAGTGCCTCCCATCGTTGGCCGGCGTTCGCGTTAGCAGACAGCGCCAGAAAAAACATGGAAAACATCAGACTACGTAACATCATGGCTCCTTGTAGGACTGGTGCATTTAGCAGGGGGATTATTCGATGGTTTGTCTAGAATTTTGCCGGTGCCGAATGCCGCGTCAGGTGGCCAGACCTCGCCTGGAATACCTGGGTGCCTTTTTTCCGTAAGTAGAGGATTTGCGCGGTGACGCCAATGATGAGTGCTACGAAGATGGCGCCCTGCGCACCAAGCAGCAATGGCGATTGCAGGTCCGTGACAATAGGGTGGCCATCCGGTACTCGACGCAGTGTCTCGGAAACTGTGGGCACCATCAGCAGGAATGCCGTGAGGCTCAAGAGAATGGTTTCCAGATAAACGCCGACTCGTCCCGCCCAACGCAAAAATCCTATCCCGTAGCCGGCAAGCAGGATGGCAATAGTCAGAGCACCAATGATTTTGCTGGCCGGCTGGTGCGCCACCAGGAACACGGTGCACGCACCGATCAACATCGTGATCAGGTAGAACAGACCAGGCATTGAGCGAGGAACGATTCGCCCGTAGCGCACGAACATATAAGCTGCCAGCGGAATCGCTGGCAGACTGCCGAGGGTGTGTATCCAGCCAAGAGGAGATATTCCGAACATACAATTTTTCCGTCTGATTGGATGATATGCATAAGCGCCGGCGCAGCAAACCTGCCAGAAGCTTGTGTTTCAAGTAGTGCGGCGCGTTATGCTGACGGACTGAGGTTAGCGAAGGATAGGTCAATCAAACATGATGGATTCCCCTGAAAATTTGATCATTCTTCCGGAAATGCAGCTGGAAGGGTTTGCTGCAGCCGACCTGTTGTCCCAGGTGTTGGCGAAAATTTGTCTGAGGGGCGGGGGGGTCTACTCCTCCGCTCTTGGGAATGCCGACGTGCTTAAGCTGGATGAAAAAAGCTCCCACGTCTGTATGCTGCGCAAAGGGGAGCTACACATTGAGGCCGGTGATCAGCCGGTAGTGACAATAAGCCAAGGCGACATCATTCTGCTTGCGCACAATCCATCGGGGCTGAAGATCACGGCTTGCGGTGGACCAGTTGAGGTTGTCATCTGCCGACTCTGGTTCGACGCCAGCAGTTTCGAAGCGATGGTATTCGCTCTGCCCAAGTTGATTCATATCAGACAAACCGATGCCGCAGCCTGGTCGGAAGGCATCCTGCATTTCATGTTGCTCGAAGCCCGGGATACACAACCAGGGGGAGCATTAATGGTGTCGCGCCTTATCGATCTCGTGGTCATTCGCATACTGAGAACATGGGTTCAACAGGATGCCGCGTCAGGATGGCTGAGAGCATTGTCTGACGCGCGTGTCGCTCGTACTTTGAAAGCAATCCACGAAGCGCCCGGTAAACAGTGGAGCATTAATGCATTGGCGACGATTGCTGGAATGTCACGATCAAATTTCTGCGAGCGGTTCAATACACTAGTGGGACGTCCCCCTCTGCGCTACCAGAATGAATGGCGGTTGACGCTAGCGAAAGCCATGCTCTCGAAGGGTAGCAGTCGCATTGGAGAGGTTGGTTTCGCGATCGGCTATGAGTCCGAAGCTGCATTTAGTCGTGCCTATAAAGCTTTTTTCGGCCGGTCGCCGCGTGAGGATAATACTTAGGCTGTCCTTGAAGAGCGGATCTGATAAATGCATCATCGACTCCTGGCTGCTTTCCATTCTGAAAAACGGCGGGTCAGCCTCACCTGTCAATGGGCGCAGTCCGGTCTAGCAGATATCGCACCAATGCGATCCGGCCTTTTTGCAGTGCTATTTTTTGGGTCTTGCCATGAACCTCACTGACGCCACGCTCGTGCTGCTGCTTGCGGCACGTATCCACGGGACCGACGAAGCGGTCCGGACCTCGGCGAAGAGCGTGGTCAAGAAGTTGCCGCGTAGTAAACGCGATCTGATCTACAACGTGATCGACAGCCGAAGTCCGCTCGAGCTGGTGGATTTTCTGGCGCAGAACCTGGATGCGGAATGACATGCTGCGGGTGTGTACCCATCTCTGATTCTTTGCGTCAGAGCCCCCGCGGCTTGGGGATTTTTCTGGGCGCAGAAAAAAGGGCTCAACTCGCGTTGGGCCCTGTGACGCGTTTACAGGAGAGGTAACGATTAAGCGCCATCGTTCATGCATCGCGAGTCAGCCATTACCGTCTGCTTCAGTTGCAGCTCCAGGTTGATTACATATTCCTAGGCGCTCCGGGCGTGACCACCGGCGCGGAAGATCGAGCGTTTGTCTTCCTTGAGCAGGCCGAGCCAGGAGTCGATGTAGTCCTCGTGTCGGATCTCCCCCTGTATACCAGGGTAGGCGCATAAAAACGCAGCGCCCATTTAAGGCTTTGCCGGCAGGCCGATGAACGATGTGTGCACCTGAACTTAACAACAGGTTTCCGCAGTGCTGCGCCTTACGTGTGCCTCCGTTTCTTTTCTTCTGCGTTTTGGATGCGTTCCGCGAGGTCGATTACAAGCATAGTTTCACTGTCTTTCCCGGCATCCGCTAAACGCACCGCCGTAGAGAGAAGAGAGGTAGTGGAGCTCTTCAGCACTCACCCACCCGCTGCCCTTAGACACTCTAGTGTCGCCTCAGATATCAAGAGCCTTTCCAATTGGAGTCGACAGCTGGATCGTGATGATGTACTAACTTCGAGTCTCTCTCTGAACATGCGTTGCGGAAGCTTTCATTGAGCTTTGCGCTGCAATATGAAGCGCTTGCTCCAGCTTCAGTACCGCAGCGCTTTGCGGGCGGTTCACCGGATGTTCAAGGTAGTAATTTCCAGGACCCGGGGTATGTGGGACAAGTGGGCAGACGACCAGCCCCAGCGAGTCTGCCAGCGGCAAGCACGCTGGAACAGGCCCGATCGCGAGCCCCAATCCCTGGCTGACCATCATGAACGCCAACGGCGTGGTGTCGACAGGCTCCAACTTCAGATTACGACTTCGGGTGGGCCCAAAATTGTGACTTAGCAACCCCATCCAGCCCATCGAATGCGGAATCATCTCCAGAAGACGGTGTTTTAGCAGTTCGTCCACTGACGTCAGCTTGGGCAGGTCAACCTTGCGGCACATGATTACGTAGGAAAGTCCCATGAGGCGGCCAGGGTGGCGTACCAGATCCGGATCTTCGCCGAAACGTATTGCCAGATCAGGTTCGATACTTCGCTGCTGAGCGCCCTCCATCCAGAGCTCGACCCGAATGGAAGGGTTGTCGCGCTCAAAGTCCGCCAGAACCATGGGTAGCCAGCTCATGGACATTAGATGGCTGGCCTGCAGCGACACGCGCTGTATCCGCTGAGGCGAAAAAAGTGCGGCGGCCTTGCTCTCTATAGCGCCAATGGAAAGCTGTACAGCCGGAAGGAAGTCGCTGCCCTCCGGCGTCAACTGAATGCGATTCGCCAACCGCTCGAATAAGGGACGCCCGAGACTGGCTTCTAGCGACTGGACTTGTTGACTGACGGCCGCGCCAGTCATGTGAAGCTCTTGGCCGGCTTTTGAGAAGCTTTTGTGGCGGGCCGCTGCCTCAAAGACACGAAGCCAATTCAGAGATGGAATTAGTGATCTGCTCATGAATTCAGCATAAGTAGAGCTTGTGCTGAGGTCAACTAGATAGTGTCTGTGCCACTTCTCAGCCCGTCGTTATAGTGACCCCACAACGATCGCTAGCCGCTTTTAAGCTTTTGCTATCTGCCCTTAATAATTTGAACAAGCTGGGAGATGGAGATGTTAAAAAAACGTGTGTTGCTTGCTATGGCTTTTATGCCTTTGTTTGCAGGTATTGCCAGCGCCCAGACATTGCCGGGAGAAATCAAGATAGCCACCGAGGGTGCTTATCCTCCGTGGAACTACACGAATGCCGATGGTTCACTGACGGGGTACGAGATTGATCTGACCCATGCGCTGTGTGAGCGTATGAAGGTCAAGTGCACCATCGTCAGTCAGGAGTGGAACGGCATTATTCCAGGCCTGACCGTCGGGAAGTATGACGCGATCATTGCCTCCATGGGCGTCACCCCGGAGCGCAAAAAAGTCATAGCCTTTTCCAAGTCGTATGCCAAAGCCCCCAACGGATTTCTCACGACTTCAGACAATGATCTCAAGGGTCTCGCTGACGCCGGACATGCATTTGATTTGACTGATTCGCCAGCGGATGCACAGGCTGCGATTGACGAATTGAAGTTGAAATTTAAAGGCAAGGTTATCGGCGTGCAGACCGGATCGACTGCATCGAACTTCGTTCGAGAGTACTTCAAAGGGATGGAGATTCGTGATTACCCAACCTTTGAGCAGCTCGCACTGGATCTGGCGAACGGTCGACTGGACATCGGCGTGGCGAACGTCACCACCTTCAAGCCTGTGATCGAAGCGAACAAAGGTGTGCTGGTGTCCACTGGGCCTACCTTTGCAGGGGGCGTACTGGGACAGGGGACCACCAACATTGCGCTTCGGCAGGGTGACGATACTTTGCGCCAGGCATTTGATGCTGCGATCACATCGGTGAACAACGACGGCACCAACAAGGCGCTGACGGAAAAGTGGTTCGGCCTGGATATCTCGACACGAGATTGATCAATGGACGAAGTCCTCTTCCGGCTACTGGGAGAGGCTCTCCAGTCGTTGAACACAGCAGCCATCTCCGCAACTTTATTTCTGGCAGGTAAGGGTATGTTCATCCCAGTGGGGGCCGTCGAGGCAACAATCACTATTTATTTCAATGGTCGGCCGATACCGGCCCGTTCCGGCGAGACAGTCGCAGCCTGTCTATTGCGCGCACATACACCAGCCTTTCGCACGACGCCTGTTACAGGTGCTCCTCGATTGCCGTATTGCATGATTGGCCATTGTTTCGAATGCCTGGTGGAAATCAACGGAATCGGCAACCGGCAGGCCTGCCTTCTGATCGTTAGCGAAGGTATGAAAGTCTGCACTCAGGCGGGTGCCGCTACCGTCATTGGAGAGCACCAATGACCGGTTTGCCGACACTGGGATACAACAGCGACATCAAGTTTGATGCCGATGTCATCGTGATCGGCGCAGGGCCGGCCGGTATGTCTGCGGCAATCGGGATCACCCGGGCAGGATTCAAGGTCATCGTGCTCGACCTGCAGCCCACGCCAGGCGGCCAGATTTTTCGCTCGCTCGAGTCCAATCTCCAAGCGCGCCCGGCAACCAACAAACTGCTGGATGCGCTCGGGCCCACTTATCTTGCCGGGCAGGCATTGATCGAACAATTTCGCTCTACCCCCGGCATCGACTACCGGCCAGAAACCACCGTCTGGGATTTGCGCGCGGATGCCACGGTGGGCTGGCTGCAGGGTAATGCCGCCGGCTATCTGCGGGCACGTCAGGTGGTCGTTGCGAGCGGCGCTATGGAACGACCGGTTCCCTTCCCGGGATGGACATTGCCCGGCGTCATGACCGCAGGCGCGGTGCAAACGCTGCTGAAGGCCGGCCGACTGCAGCCTGACGGGCGCGTGGTATTGGTGGGTACTGGCCCGTTAATCCTGCTCTTGGCTGATCAGTTGCGTCGTCTGGGTATTCGTCCGAGTCTGATTGGGCGGACTGACACGCTCAACGACAAGATTGCAGCCTTGGGATCACTGAAGATCGCTGCATTGGCGCCCCTTGCCAAAGGGCTGGGATGGCTCACCAAGCTGAAATTGGCCGGTATCACGATGCGCACGGGCGTTTCGGATTTACGGGCGCTTGGGCACGACAAGGTCGAGTCCGTGAGTCTGTCGATTGACGGCCGTAACGTCGAACTCGGTTGCGATCTGCTTGTGGTGCACGACGGGATCGTGCCGGCGATCGACATTACGCACTGCGCCGGCCTGGCAATGGAATGGCAGAGCGATGAATCGAGCTGGAAACCCAGGACAACCGAAGACGGTCGTGCAGAATTGGCACCCGGCCCGGGTTTGACCGGTGGCCCGTGCAAGATCCGGGTATCCGGCGATGCGAGACGAATTGGTGGTGCCGATGCTGCCATTGCCCACGGGCGGTACGTCGCGGCTTGCATCGTGGCTGACCTGCACCAGACCGCCTTATCGGGCGAGGTGATCGTGGGTGGCGATGACGTCGTGCGCACGCTCGCGGGCCGACCGTTTATAGACAAGGCTTTTCCTCTCGGCCTCGCAACGCAAGTGCTGGAGGACGACACGATTGTTTGCCGCTGCGAGGAACTCACGGCGGGAGACATCCGTGCTGCCATCGGCAATGGCGCCACCGAGATGAATCACCTGCGAGGCATCCTGCGTTGTGGAATGGGGCCGTGTCAGGGGCGCAGTTGTGCGGTGACGGTGGCTCGCTTGCTGGCGGAATCGTCAGGTGCAAACACACCGGCACCGTTCCGCGCGCGGCCTCCGCTGCGCCCCTTGCCGCTCATTGCACTGGCGAACCTGAGTGGGCTGGATCCGGAGTTGTCACAGGTCGTTTCACTGGGCGATAAACCGGCAGCCGAAGCCATGGAGCAGCCCCATGAATAAGTTTGCAGACGATGTACTGATCATCGGTGCCGGTTTACAGGGCTGTGCGATCGGCCTGTTCCTCGCTCGATCCGGCTGGAAAGTGACCCTCGTCGATAAAGGTGTGCCGGGACGACACGCTTCCGGTGTCAACGCAGGTGGCTTGCGACTGCTCATGCGCGATGTACGCGAGTATCCGTTGTCGATCCGCGCGATGGAAATGTGGCACAACCTGGAGAGATTTGTTGAACCGTCCGCTGTGCAGTCTTGCGAGGTTCGTTTGGGGGCGTCGCAAATTGCCGTCGCCCTGGATGAAGCCGAAATGGCGTGGGTTCGTGCACGTCATCAGGAAATGCTGCGCCGAGGCTACCACTGCGAGGAGTTCATCGACTCCCACGAGTTGCGGCTGATGCTTCCAGGCCTTGCTGATTCGGCTCTGGGCGGGCTCATTTCCCGGGGCGATGGCCATGCGAATCCGGCGAATGTGGCGTTGGCGTTCCGGCAGGCGGCGGAGGCGGCAGGTGCAGTCATTCATGAACGATGTGCACTCAACGGCCTGGATCAAGACGCCAATGGGCGCTGGTCAGCCGACACCGATGTTGGTGCGATCGAGGCCAATTGGGTGGTCAACTGCGCGGGAGCCTGGGGCTCGCAAGTAGCGGCGCAACTTGGCGAAGACCTGCCGATCAGGGTGTTGGCGTTGAGCATGATGGTGACCGCCAAGGTCAAGCCGTTTATCGAACCGGTTGTGATCGGTATCGACAGGCCGCTGTCGTTCAAACAGAGCGCCGTCGGTTCTCTGGTGATCGGCGGTGGCATCTCCGGCAAGCCGTGCCTGGAGGAGGGGACTTCGTTCACCATCATGGATCGGATGGCGGCCAGTGCTGCCGCGACGCTTGAAGCGTTTCCCTTCCTGGCCGGGGTGCCCGTGCTGCGTACCTGGACAGGGCTCGAAGGGGCGACACCGGATGGCGTGCCTTACATCGGGCCGAGCGCAAAACATAAAGGTCTGTGGCATGTGTTCGGCTTCTGCGGGCATGGCTTCCAGCTAGCGCCTGCAGTGGGAGAAGCCGTAGCTCATTCATTGGTGAGTGGCTCGGTTCATCCATTGATCGAGCCATTCAATACAACAAGATTTTCCCGTCTCCATTCAGCCCAACTATAAGGTTAAAAACAATGACGCTGGGTATCTACGAACTCGTCGGCTTCGGCCCTCAGGGATGGGGCATGCCCTTGATACATGCCGCCGGTATTACCGTCGCCGCTGCAATCAGTGGCTTTCTACTTGGAAGCGTTCTCGGAGTGGGCGGCGCTGCACTGAAGTTGTCTCGGCAACCCATGCTACGAGCCGCAGGCATGTTCTATACCACGGTATTCCGTGGTATCCCCGAGATTCTAATCATCTACCTGTTTTACTTTGGTGGAAGCGTCGCATTCACCAAGATCATGAACCTGAGTGGACTCCCAGGGTTCTTCTCGCTCCCAGCATTTTTCATCGGTGTATTGGCGATTGGTATTGTTTCCGGGGCGTATCAGACCGAAGCCTACCGCGCGGGTTTTCTGCGGCTGGATCGCGGACAGATCGAAGCCGGGCTGTCATGCGGTATGTCCGATTTTCTTCTACTCCGGCGCATCATTGCGCCTCAGACGTTGCGTTTCGCATTGCCCGCCTTGGGCAACATCTGGCAATCGGTATTGAAGGAAACCGCATTGCTGTCTGTCATCGGTCTGACTGAGCTCCTTCGTCAATCCATCACGGCAGCCGGATCGACACGAGAGCCGTTGTTGTTCTACGGCGTGGCAGCGGCGGTGTTCTTCATTATCGGTCGTTTAACTGGATCTCTGTTGTGCCGCACGGAAAAGCGCCTTGCCGGACCGTGGAGTCGTTGATGATGGATTGGGATTTTTTGACTGATGTCTTCCTGCAATTGCTGGGGGGCATACCGCTCACTCTCCAACTTGCGCTGACGGCACTTGTTGCGGGTTTTATTCTCGCTGTCGTGATTACGTCCGCTGTCAGCAGCCGTTATCGGTTGCTTCGCTGGATAGCCAACGCGCATGTAGAGATTTTTCGCGGAACACCGCTTCTCGTACAGGTATTTCTAATCTACTACGGGCTGGGGCAGATTCCGGGATTGCGAGAGTCGTTTCTATGGCCATATCTGCGCGAGCCCTATTGGTGCGCGATCCTTGCACTCGCCTTGAATACTTCGGCGTACACGGCGGAAATCATAAGAGGTGCGATCCAGGCCGTACCGGCCAGTGAAATCGAAGCTGGCCGAGCTTGCGGGATGTCCGGCTTGTTGCTGCGCCGGAGGGTGACGTGGCCCATCGCGATTCGTCAGGGCCTGCCAGTGTATGGCAGTGAAGTCATCCTCATGCTGAAGGCCACGTCTCTGGCGAGCATCATCACGCTGACCGAGGTGACGGGAATCGCCTACAGACTGATTTCTTCCACGTACCGGGTCATGGAAGTTTTTGCAGTCACCGGGGCGCTTTATCTGACTTTGACGTTCCTTATCAGTCTGGCGTTTTCACTCATTGAGCGACGGCTGCAGCGGCATCTCGCTCATCGCCGTACCTAATCCTGCCAATGCACTGCCAAGGAGCATGTCATGTCTGTTGTCGTCCATGAGTTGAACACCCGCGCATCTGCGATTGCGACGCTGGGTCTGCGTAAAAGCTACGGTGAAATCGAGGTATTGAAAGGCATCGATTTCACTGCACGTGAAGGTGAGGTTGTCTCGATCCTCGGTGCCTCGGGGTCAGGAAAGTCCACGTTCCTCCGTTGCCTCAACCTGTTGGAACTTCCGTCAGCTGGCTCGCTGGATATCTTTGGCGAGCAAGTCAAGCTGAAGTTGGGAACGTCCGAGCCTCGTATTGCCGACCGCAAGCAGGGGGATCGCTTGCGAACCGAAGTGGCCATGGTCTTCCAGAACTTCTGTTTGTGGAGCCACATGACAGTTCTGGAGAACCTGATGGAGGCACCTGTACACGTTCAAGGACGCAATCGCGCGCAAGTCCGCGAAGAGGCACTGTCAGTACTCGAGCGTGTAGGGCTGACTCATCGCGTCAACGCCTATCCGGCGCAGTTGTCGGGTGGTCAACAACAGCGCGCAGCCATCGCCCGCGCCCTGGTGATGAAGCCTCGTGTACTGCTGTTCGACGAGCCGACTTCAGCCCTCGATCCCGAATTGGTCGGCGAAGTACTCAAGGTCATGCGCATTCTCGCCGCCGAAGGCAGAACGATGCTGATTGTGACCCACGAAATGGCCTTCGCCCGTGATGTGTCTAACCGAATTCTTTTCCTTGAAGAAGGCCGGATAGGTGCGCAGGGTGAACCGCAAAAACTGTTCGCGGGCGGCGTCAGCGACAGGTTCGATCAGTTTGTCCGCCGGTTCAACGAGAGCGCTTCCAGCTAGCAGCCAGACAGCCCACTCGCTGGCTGGCGGTCACCTTTGAATTGCCGCACGGCATCAAGTATTAGTGAGGTAATGATGAACACCATCATCCGTATTGAAAGTATCGAAACTGAATCGAGCCGTAGTTCATAACGGGGTAGCTTGGCTCAGTGGCATAGTCGCCGCCGACTGGAGTGAAGGTATCGCGGGCAAACCCACGCGTTCTTGCCGGTCGACCAAGATTGTTTCGTAGCGCCGATGCCGGCTCGGGCAATCGCCGATGCGACGCGCTGATTACGCACCGCTGGAGCTTGGTATATGGATGAGGAATTGGAGCGAATCCGCATGGGGCGGCTGAACATTGATGGCTGATTGCTTGTAGAGCAGCGGCGAAACTAGCCATCAAGCCAGACGCTGCAGAGAGAGGGAGGGCTTTTATCGCTGCTTTAGATCAGGGCTTGCAGCTTTTCAAAGAAAGCAGAAATATTCCCCTCGTGCCGCTTGTAGTACGTCCACGGACCAATTCGTTGGGACGTGATCAATTGCGCACGTTGCAGCGACGCCAAATAAAGCGACACGGTCGATTGAGACAGTCCCGTGCGCTCCTGGATGATGCTTACGCACACGCCAACTTTGTCTGGATCGACTTCCTGTTCGGGAAAACTCTTTCGGGGCTCTTTTAACCAACCGAGGATCGCTAGACGGGTCGGGTTATCGAGCGCCTTGAGTGCTTCACTAATATCGATGCTCATAAATTTCTCGGTATCTCTTTTTCTCGATATTACGACAATTTGCTTCTATTCGCACATCAGTTCCATCAGATCGAACGAGCTCATACGGTTCCTTCATGACGAATGGCTAATTCTAAGCAATCTCACACTGCCATCCTGCGCGCCCGGTCAATTTGAGCCGAAGTGAGGCATTACGTAAGTGCCAATTTCTTCGATTACCTCAGCTGCAGGCCGACGGCCATACTTGATATTCAGAATGACGTGATCAACACCTGCATCTTGGAGTAGCTGCAAAAGCGTCACCAAATGGTCTCTACCCAGTCTATAGCCCAAGTGGATAGGGGAGGGAGGCCATTGGGGGGAAGCGTCCAAATCAATGTAAAGCGACTGTAAAAAAGGTTTGTAAACGCTTCCGCATTGCTTTTCGACTTCTTCTCGCCATTTTTCGACGGTCAATTTCTGTGCGGTAGGAGGCCGGGGGTAGCTAATCCATCCGCAGCTGTTACGGGCAATCCAGTCCAGGGACTGACGGCTGTGTCCTGTCACAAAAAATGGGATTTCAGTTGTTGTCGGCTTTGGGACCAAATCTGCGCCAACCAGAGCGCCACCGCTCCACTGAAGGGGCTCGAAACTGCTGCGTTGTGTTTGCCTTATCACAGTCAGGTGTTCTCGAAAAATCTTGTCACGACTGTCCGGATCAATGCCGAATGCTGGGAATTCAACTGGACGATCCCCTGAAGCAACTCCCAGCAAAAGACGACCATCGCTTAGCTGATCAACGCTTGTGGCTGCCTTAGCGGTATGCAAAGGATTGCGCAGAGGTAGCGCAATGGACGCCGTGCCGAGTGAAATTTCTGATGTGTGCGCGGCAATAAACCCCATGTAGACCCATGGATCAAAAACCTGTCCTACGTCACCGAAACTTGGATCCCTGAGCGGCACATCTCGAAACCAGAGTGCCGAGAACCCGAGTTTCTCTGCACGCTTCGCCAATGCAACCTGGTTTAGCATGGTTGGGGTATCACCCTCAAAGGCTTCAAGGGGGAAAAAAATGCCCAGACTGAGGCGTCCGGCTTTGAACGTACGTTGAAAACCTCGATGCTGTTCATAGGGCACTGCACTTGGTTGATACATAATCATGTCTCTAATATTGGCAAGGTCAGTCTGTAAAACCGTGGACCAGCCTTTTATCGATTTCGACTGATGCGTTTGGCCATTGCCATCCATCCGCATCTCCAGTTCGAAGCTTGAGCCGCGCCTTGGGGGGCGCGGCTCACAGCGACTATTCCTGATAAGTGGAATAGTCGGTGTAGCCTTTGTGAGTACCGCCATACATGCTGGTCGGATCCACTTGGTTTAGCGGCCAGTTGTTAGCGATGCGTTCGGGCAGATCTGGATTCGCTATAAAAGGGCGTCCGAAGGCAATCAGGTCGGCCCAGCCCTCTTCGATTACGCGGATGCCACGCTCGGCGGTGTACTTGCCTGCATAGAGAATTGCGCCACTGAAATTTTTCCGTACAGCCGTTCGGAAAGTCTCCGGCAACTCGGGGGCGTTCTCCCAATCAGCTTCGGCTAGTGACAAATAGGCGATACCAATATTCTCGAGTACCTTGATCGCCTCTATATAGGTCTCGTGCGGATTCTCCTCAACCAAACCAAGGTAGACACGATCTTCATCAGTGGTTGCAAACAGAGGAGCAAAGCGTATGCCCAGGCGGTCATTGCCAACGACCTCCGCCACCGCCTGCGTGATTTCTTTCAAAAAGCGCAGCCGGTTCTGCAGTGAACCACCGTATTCATCGTCACGCCGGTTGGTATGGGCCGATATAAATTGGTTAACCAAATAGCCATTGGCGCAGTGAATTTCGACCCCGTCGAAACCAGCGTCAAGAGCATTGCGAGCGGCTTCGGCATACAGCTGAACCAACTCCTTTACTTCTGCAGTAGATAGTGCGCGCGGTGTCGACGGCAGGGCTAGCGCACCTTCGCCAGGCCCGGTTTCGATAAAGACCTTTACGTTATCAGCCACGATCGCCGAGGGCGCCACTGGCGCATCACCACCAGGCTGAAGAGAGTTATGCGAAACGCGACCCACGTGCCACAGCTGTGCGAAGATCACCCCCCCTTCTGCATGAACGGCGTCCGTGACTTTACGCCAACCCAATACCTGCTCCGCGCTATAAATACCTGGCGTCCAGGCATATCCCTGTCCTCGAGGTTCGATTTGAGTACCCTCTGTCACCATGAACCCAGCACCAGTACGTTGACCGTAATAAGTAGCCATTAGATCGTTAGGAATGTTACCCGGCTGGGAGCTGCGGGAGCGTGTCAACGGTGGGAGAACAATTCGATTCTTCAGAGTGTACGGACCCAGATGAGCTTTTTTGAACAATACGGAGCTTTTCATTTCGTTCACCTAAATATCTAAATAATTCGATTTAACTGAGTAAATGTCCAAGAGTAAATTCGCCTCAAAACAGCCCCAGCGGCGCCTCATTAAGACTCACATAGATGTTCTTTTTCTGGCTGTACGCCTCTAGCATCGATTTATGCGTCTCCCTCCCAATACCGGATTTTTTATACCCGCCAAACGGTGCGTGGGCAGGGATTTCATGGTAGGTGTTCACCCACATCCGTCCGGTCTCAACGGCGCGTGCTACCCGCAGAGCTCGGTTAATGTCTTGGGTCCAAACGGCACCCGCCAACCCATATTCCGAATCGTTTGCGAAGGCGATAACTTCCGCTTCATCTGTAAACGGGATCACACAAAGAACCGGACCAAAGATTTCTTCGTACGCCACACGCATGTCATTGCGTACGTCGACCAAAATTGTTGGTTCGATAAAAAATCCTGCGTCGTATTCACCACCCGTCAGGCGACCTCCACCAACTAGGACGTTTGCGCCCTCTGTCTGAGCAATATCGATATAGCCCAGAATTCGATTCATCTGTGTTTCGCTAACTTGGGCCCCCATCATGGTTTCCGGTGACAGCGGATCTCCAACCCGCACGTCTTCGAATTTTTTCTTCAGCTCGCCGAGGAAGCGCTCGTAGATTGACTCATGAACGAACAAGCGTGCACCGGATTCACAAACTTGGCCTTGATTCCAAAGAATGGCTAGGGCCGCTCCTTCAACCGCCTTCTCCCAATTGGCATCGGGGAAAACTATATTTGCTGATTTACCGCCTAACTCCAGTGTTGCTGGAATGATTTTCTTGGCTGCAGCGGCAGCTACGACCCCGCCAATACCGGTAGATCCGGTGAACGCCAATTTGCGAATTAGCGGGTGATCCAGCAAGGGTTGGCCGGTGGTAACACCTGTACCCGTAACGATATTTACAACGCCAGCCGGGAGTACTTTTGCGAAGATTTTTGCGAGTTCCAGGATGGTGACTGGGGTCATCTCTGAAGGTTTAATGACAACGGTGTTCCCCATAGCAATGGCAGGGGCGATTTTCCAGGCTGCCATGAGCAACGGGAAATTCCACGGGATTACCTGGCCAACGACACCAAGAGGCTCACTCAGTGTGATACTGAGAGTCTGCTCGTCGAGCATCACGGCTTCATCAGAATGGGCACGAATCACACCGGCGAAATATCGAAAGTGGTCGATGGCCAAAGGCACGTCAATTGATCGACTTTCGCGAATAGGCTTGCCAACATCAAGCGACTCCAAGATGGCAAAGCGTTCAAATTCAATTTCCAGCAGGTCGGCAATTTTCAGCAGGGCGTTGGATCGTTCTATAGCGGTCGTGGTACGCCAGCTCAGAAAAGCACGATTGGCGGCTTGTACAGCTCGGTCGACATCTGCGGCATTCGCGTTCGGAATACGGGTGAGAAACTTGCCGTTGGCCGGATTGTGGCTATCGATAGTTTCTCCACTTTCACCGTCAACCCACTGGTTGTCGATGAACAGGCCGTAGCTCTGATCCGGAAGGTAGCTTGGAGGGATTTCTCGAAGGTTATGCATTTTGATTCTCCCAAATAATAGGATTGGTGGTGCAGCTAAAGGCTATTTTAGATATTGAGATATGTCAATATCTAGATCACAACTATGACGCTTTGCATGAAACTTGCGAGAAAACCTGACTTAAATTAATCGGTTAGGATGGCTATCCGTCTATCGCGTCATTTGGCATATGCTTTGTGATGGCCAAGCGCGGGAGACCTGGTTCTCAGCCCTCTGTGCTCGCCCTTCCGGTAGTGGCAGTGTTATGCCACCAGACATAGGCAATTAGTTGGAGTGACCTCTTTTAGCCAGAGTGTGTAAAACGCTCACGGGCGCATTTTTTTGGATTATCGACATTCGTTGGCTGAGCGATCGCGCGGTCAATGCCGCGGATCAGAAAGGTCGCGACCTAGAACACGTCAACGCTGTTTTTACAGCCTCAGGGATGGGCCAAAACTAGCCTTTTTATGCCAACAGCACCTTCATCATACCGTGAGCAACGATGATTTTCATGACCCGTTTCGTGTTGTAGGCGAGCACATTAAAACTCATCTTCGTACTCACCCGGGCCAGCTTCCGCGTCCCCCCATCCATTGTTTGAGCGTCCCTGAGGGATGCTCAACCGCCAGTCGATTTCATATCGCAGAGTGGCGACGATCGTATAGGTCATGCGCTGAAGAGTGCAACGTTGGGTGCTCATGTCTTGGATGCAAACCTTCTGGAGCATGAAGACGAGCATGAGGAAGATCGGGCGCGGAGCCTTTGTAATATGGAAACGGAAAATGAAAAACGGGGAGGGCGTGGCCTCCCCGCGTTTCGAGCGAATATTACAATTGGGCGCCCGCCATCAATACGTACTTGATGTGCACGTATTCCTCAATGCCGTAATAGCTCCCTTCGCGGCCATAGCCCGACTGCTTGATCCCGCCGAACGGAATCGAAACGGTACCTACAGAGCCCGAGTTGAGTATGACCATGCCGGCCTCAAGCTGACGGGACAAGCGCAGCGAACGGCCTAGCGCGCTGGTGTAGGCATAGGCAACCAGACCGAACTCGGTCTGGTTGGCGCGTTTGATGACTTCCTCCTCGGTGGAGAATGGGTAGACGGCGAACACCGGCCCGAAGATCTCATTTTTCGCAAGCGGGGAAACGTCGGTGAGCCCCGTCAGAATCGTTGGCTCGTAGAACAGTCCGCCTTTGGTGTGAGGTTTACCGCCCAGCACTACGTTCGCGCCCGCAGCTTTGGCCTGTTCGACCAGCGAGGCGACTTTTTCGAAGCCTGTCTGATTGATCATCGGGCCAACGACAAAATCTTCGCGCAGGCCTTGGTCAACATCGATCGCGATGACCGCTGCCTTCACCTTCTCCAGAAACGCATCGACGATGGTGTCCTGAACGAAAATCCGGTTCGGAGAGATGCACACCTGACCGGAGTTACGCAGCTTGGCGCCCACCAGCCCCTTGACAGCCTCTTCGATGTTGGCGTCGTCAAAGACGATGAACGGCGCGTTGCCGCCCAGCTCCATGGTCATTTTTTTGATGGTTTGTGCGCACTGCGCCGCCAGCAACTTACCCACGTTGGTGGAGCCCGTGAACGACACTTTGTGGATACGCGGATCGGACGTGATGAGTTCGCCAATCTGCTTCGGATCACCGACCACCATCTCCAGAACGCCTTCCGGGATGCCGGCTTTGCGGGCGTGTTCCAGCAGTTTGAAAGCGGTCAGCGGTGTGTCTTCGGCGGGCTTGATGATCATCGTGCATCCCGCTGCCAAGGCGGTGGCGACCTTGCGGGTGATCATCATGAACGGGAAGTTCCACGGCGTGATAGCGGCGACCGGTCCCGACCGGCTCTTTGGTCACTACGACCGAAGCGTTCTTGTCATGAGTTGGAATGGTATCGCCATAAACGCGCTTGGCTTCTTCGGCGTACCATTCGATAAACCCCAGGCCATAATCGATCTCGCCACGGGCATCCGACAGACACTTGCCGTTTTCTTTCGACATCAATTCGGCGAAAGCTTCCTTGTCTGCCCTGACGCTTTCAAACCAGCGGCGAAGGATATCGCTGCGTTCCTTCGCCAGTTTCCCGGACCATTCGGGAAAGGCTGCACAGGTGCGATCGATGGCTGCGCTGACGGAGGCTGCATCGCTCTTCGGAACACGGCCAACTTCGCTGCCATCGGCAGGGTTGTAAACGACTAACATGGGCTGATCTCCAATCGTTGAATATTAATTCAGCGCGAAAGCTGAGTGCCCACGTTAGGGTTAACCCGTATAGCTGCGAATGCCGTTTCATCTTCGTTCCTTGCCTAATCCAATATTCACGAATATCGCCCTGTCGCGTTGATAAAAACTCAACCCCCACATTAAAGAAAGTCGATAGCGACGCTAATTCCTTTCTTCCATGCTGATCGCGCATTGGTCCTGTTCTCGAGGTCACCGATGCTCGTTGCCGAGTTGCGATTTCACTGCCTTAAAGCAAGGCCGCGATCGCCCATCTCTCTAAGGCAATAAAACTCTTTTCCATAATTATAAAAAGCAGCTGGCTTGGCGGCGACGGCTATCGTCGTGCCTGCAAACCGCATTGGAGACGTCATGAACAACAAGAACAAAATTTTCCGGACTGCTGGTGGTGTTTTGGCTTTGTCGATATTAACCACGATTGTGTCGGCTGAAGGGTTTATTGAGGACAGTAGATCGACGTTTATTACCAAAAACTTTTACTTCAATCGCGATTTCCGCGATGGCTCTGGGCAGAGCAAGCGGGATGAGTGGGGACAAAGTTTTTTGATCGATTACCGCTCGGGCTACACTCGGGGGGTGGTCGGTTTCGGCATTGATGCGGTAGGCATGTTGGGCCTGAAACTGGATTCCAGTCCGGACCGCACCAACTCGGGTCTGCTTCCGGTACATGGCAACGGCCGCGCGCCCAGCGAATTTTCCAAGGGCGGAGTGATAGGCAAGGTCAAGATATCGAATACGGAAGTCAAGTTGGGCAACGGATTCCAGCCCGTGCAGCCTACTCTGATCGGCAATAACGGTCGGATGCTGCCTCAGGTCTTCCAGGGAATCACGTTCGACTCTGGCGATATCAGGTCTTTAGCATTAACCGGTGTGCGTTTTGATCGTGAAACCGACCGCGCAAAGGTTGCCTCCGAGGACTTGGCGCTATTCAACAAAAACGGACGCTTTCGCGGCACCGTTGGATCTGACCACTTCACCATGGGTGGCGGCACCTACAAAGTGGCGCCCAATCTCGCACTGACCTACCAAAGCGCTGAACTTGAAGGCATCTACCGCCAGCAATACTTCGGGCTGGTGCATACGTCACAATTTGGTGAGAGCAAGTTCAAGAGTGATATCCGCTATTTCGTCAGTGACGAAGCAGGATCGGGTAAGGGCGGGAAGGTGGACAGTCGTTCTTTAAGCGGCGCGTTCACCTACAGCCTCTTGAGCCACGCGATCACGTTCGGATACGTGCACAACGGTGGCGATACCGCCGTACCCTACGTCAATGGCACCGATATCTATCTGCCCAACTTCGTGTTGATCAATGACTTCGACGAGCCCCAAGAGCGATCATGGCAACTGCGTTATGACTTCGACTTCGCCAGCCTTGACATTCCCGGACTAACGTTTCGTACGTTGTATGTCAGCGGTGACAACATCGGTCTGAAGAATGGAGAGGAGGGCAATGAGTGGGAGCGCGACATCGAAGTGCAGTATGTGGTGCAAAGCGGGCCGTTGAAAAATTTTAGTGTGCGTTGGCGCAACGGGATTGCACGCAATGATTTTTCCCGCGACGTCGACGAGAACCGCTTGATCCTGACCTATACGCTGGCGCTTTTCTGACAGCGTCGGCGATGTCCTGTTTTGTTAAGTGCCTCCCGGTCGTTGAGGACTTATCTCGCGAAGACCGAATGACGGGGTCTCCTTCTATTGTGGAGGCATTGACGCTTTTGAAACACGGTCGCCGGTACAAAACCGTGTTGGGTAAGTTGTAGCAAGTAGGCCTTTCCAAAACTTACGACCTTAGTTTAGGTGGAGATTCTAATCATCTTCGAGAGCAAGCTTATTGAGACATCGCACTTAACAAAAACTCAACTGGTCCCAACTATAAAATCGATAGCCGCCTCGCCCCCCCCGTCCCTATGCTCGACCCATTACAAAAACGGCACGTACGAGTGCACATAGGGTGTTGACGATGTTGACCGACAGCTTGAAAAACATAAGGGTCGTGGATTTCTCGCACATTGTGGCGGGGCCGGTCTGCGGCATGTTACTCGGCGATATGGGCGCGGACGTGATCAAGGTGGAGCCGCTGGGCGGTGAACTGGGGCGCGCCATCGGGCCGCCTTGGCAAGAGCGCCAGAGTGTTACTTCGCTCAGCGTAAACCGCAACAAGCGCGGCATTGCCCTGGACCTGAAAACTGAACAGGGCCGCATGATCGCGCTGGAGTTGATGAGTGGCGCAGATGTCGTGATCGAAAGCTTTCGGCCTGGTGTCATGGCTAAGCTGAGTCTGGGTTACGACACGGTCAAGTCTCTTAACCCTGACGTGGTGTATTGCTCGGTGTCGGCCTATGGGCAAACAGGCCCCTGGCACAATCGTCCCGGCGTTGACGGCATTATCCAGGCTGTAACCGGGCTGATGAGCATGCTGGGCGATCCTCAATCCAACCCCTCCAAAGTGCCGATTCCAATCGCCGACATGGTGACTGCTTACTTGGCGGCGATCTCGATTCTTGCTTCATTGAATGGCCTTAAGCATCAGGGGCAAGGCGAGCATTTGGACGTGAGTTTGTACAACTGCACGTTGATGTTGCAGCACCTGTCGATAAGCAGCTTCCTGGCGACGGGGCAGACGCCTGAAAAGACAGGCAGCGCGGCGCCGTATGCAGCTCCGAACGAAGCGTTCAAGACCGCTGACGGCTGGATCATGGTGGCTGCCTATCACCCGGCTCGTTGGGTCGCACTGTGCACGTTGCTGGAAGTGCCCGAGCTTGTGCAGGACCAGCGTTTTATCGATAACCCGTCACGGGTCAAAAACCGGGCGCAGTTGCATGCGTTGCTCGAACAACGATTCAGCAGCCGAGATTCCGCAGGCTGGCTGCAGCGGTTGGAGGCTCAGGACATTCTGTGCGCTCCAGTCGCCCGTTATGACGAATTGATCGACACAGACCAGTACCTTCAGAGCGGTGTGGAAGTCGAGCTGTTGCATGACGAAGCTGGGGTGTTGCGCATGCCGGGTTTCGCCATCAACAGTCATTCCGACGCCCCCCTTAAGCCACCTCCGGCAGTGGGTGAACACACCACCGAAATTCTCATCGCGCTCGGCTACAGCGCACAACAGATAGAGGCGTTCGAGGCTGCGGGCGCCATAGGTCTTCGTTTGCCTCAGGAGTCAATGGCATGAGCGACTCGATCGTTACGGTGCAACGGCAGGGGGCCGTTGCACTAGTCACGCTGACCAGTCACAACACCCTCAATCCGTTGACCAGTGAACTGATGACGGAATTGGGCAGGTTGCTGCAAGCCCTGGACGCCGATACCGAAACCCGCGCGATCGTACTGACTGGGTCATCACGTGCCTTCGCCGCTGGCGCAGATATTCAGGCCATGGCCGAAATGACCTACGCCCGTGCAGTGCTCGAAAATTATTTGGCGGCCGAATGGCAGGCCGTCAGCGCGCTGCGTAAACCAGTTGTCGCTGCCGTGCGTGGCTATGCGTTTGGTGGAGGCTGCGAACTGGCGATGATTTGCGACGTCGTCGTGGCCGGTGAAAGTGCGCTGTTCGGACAGCCGGAAATCAAACTCGGGCTGGTCCCTGGAGCGGGGGGAACCCAGCGTCTGCCCCGTGCGGTAGGAAAGTCCCTGGCGATGGAAATGAACCTGACCGGAGAGCCCATCACGGCAGTCCAGGCGCTCGCCTCGGGGCTGGTATCGAGAGTCGTGGCGGACGCAGAGGTGGTGGATGTGGCGCTATCGGTCGCTCAGTCCATTGCACGACATTCGCTGCCCGTGTTGCTGGCAATCAAGGCTGCCACAGCGCGAGCTTATGAAACGTCTCTGGAAGAAGGGCTGACCTACGAACGCAGCGCGTTCCACGGCAGCTTCGCGCTTGAGGATCAGCGCGAAGGCTGCGAGGCATTTCTGGAGCGCCGCGCGCCGTTCTTCAGCCATCGATAACAACAACGTTCAACGAGAGAGTGTGTTCCATGAACTCAGTAAAGCCTGATTTAGTCTTGATCGAACAACGTGGTGCAGTGCTGCACCTGACCCTCAACAGCAGAGAGACCGGTAATGCCCTGTCAACGCCCATGTGCGTTGCACTGGCCGAAGCACTGGAAAGTATCAACGATCGTACCGATATCCATTGCGTAATCCTGCGGGGCAGTGGTCGGCACTTCTGTACCGGCGGCAACGTCAAGGACATGCAGAAAGGCGAAGACCTGATGCAAGGCGCCACCGAAGATGTGCTCGAAAGCCTCCGCCGTTACCTGCATCGCATCACCCTAGCCATGCAGGCCGTCGAGGTCCCTGTCATCGCTGCGATCAATGGCTCAGCCGTCGGCGCAGGGCTGGATCTGGCAATGATGTGTGACCTGCGCGTAGCGGTCAAAAATGCCCGTCTGGCCGAGAGTTTCCTGCGTCTGGGGTTGATCTCGGGCATCGGCGGTGCCTGGTTTCTGACCCGTGCTGTTGGATTGGCAAAGGCGATGGAGATGACGCTGACTAGTCAGTTCCACAGCGCCGAAGAGGCCATGCAGATGGGGCTAATCAATCACGCAGTAGAAGTGGAGGAGCTCGACAGCACAGTTGACGAATTGGCCCGAACCATTGCCGACGCTCCTCCCAAGGCCTTGCGTCTGGCCAAACGCCTGGTCCGTCAGGCGGCCAGCAGTGACCTGCCTCAGGCTTTGGAAACTGCAGGCGGCATGCAGGCAATCCTGCTATGCGGCGCTGAACACAAAGCCGCCGTATCCGCGTTTCTAGCATCGTCTAGTAGCGCCTGCGCGCACTGACCGTTCGCTGTAGACCCATAACAATAAGAGGATTCAATCAATGAACATCGCCGCAATCGCTTCATCTTACCGGCCCAGCATGTCGCGCGTGGTGGGCACCGCCAGCTTTGGCACCATGCTCGAGTACTACGACTTTCTCGTGTACGTCGCTTTGGGCAGCACCCTGAAGGCTCTGTTTCTGCCTGAATTCGACCCCTTCGTTTCGTCGATTCTCACGGCGGGCACTTTCGGCGTGGCTTACCTCGCGCGTCCACTGGGCACGCTGATTTTCAGTCCGATGTCAGATCGCATTGGGCGCAAACGGGCGTTCGTTATCACCCTCGTGCTAATGGGGGCATCGACCGTGCTGATGGGGTGCCTGCCCACTTATGCGTCGGCGGGGTTGTTCGCTCCGGTGTGCCTGGTCCTTCTGCGCATTGTCCAGGGCATTGCGCTGGGCGGTGAGTATGGCTCTGCGGCGGTCTACGTCATGGAACACGCGCCGCGTGAGCGGCGCGGCCTGTTCACCAGCTTCCTGCAGAGTACAGCCAGCCTCGGCCTGCTACTGGCACTGCTGGTGGTGTCCCTGCTCAATGTTTCCCTCACACCCGCCGACTTCTCAGCTTGGGGCTGGCGGGTGCCATTTCTTATCTCGGCACCGATCGTCCTCGTCGCCACGTACATCCGCCTCGGGATGGAAGAAACACCCGTTTTCCAGGCACTCAAGGAGGAGGGCAGGGTGTCGCGCTCACCGCTGGCCGACACGTTGACTAGCCGTGCTTCGTGGAAAAATCTGCTGGTGGCGGTGTTCGGTGCACAGGGCGGTACCTCGGTGACCCTGTACACCTCGATCATCTACATGCTGTATTTCCTGCAGAACGTGCTGGCTGTGCCGGTGTTCGAGGCCAACCTGTGCGTTGGCGTCGCCATCCTCATCGCCGCGCCGCTGTATCCGCTGTTCGGTGCAGTCAGTGATCGCTATGGCCGCGCCTGGGTCATGCTGATTGGCATGGTGCTCTGGGCGGTCGTGGCCTATCCGTGCTTTTCGCAGATCGTCGATTCGGCGAAAGTCCAGTCATGGCCCACGGTGATCGCCTGTGTCACGTTGCTCGCGGCGTTGACGGCGATGGTGATGGCGCCCCTGCCAGCGTTCATTGCTGACAGCTTTCCGCCACAAAGCCGAACTACCGGGTTCGGGTTATCGCAGCAGATCGGCAATATCCTGTTCGGTGGGTTCTTGCCGATGATCAGCTTGGCGCTGGTCAACTGGAGTGGCGATCCGCTGGCGGGCATAGTGTATTCGGTGGCCTCCCTGCTGCCCTGTATTCTGGTGGCGGCAGTCTGGGGTATACGGCTTGACCGTAAGCGCAGTTCCGAGACTCAATAGGCCCAGCCATTCACGGCTTCGGCATGGAGGTTTTCCGTGAGCAACAACGGTGCGAATTCTCGGCCTTTGCCGCCGCTCAATCCGCTCAAGGCGTTTGAGGCCACCGGGCGATCCCTCAGCGTGACGCGCGCGGCGGACGAGCTTTCGGTCACCCCGGCTGCGGTGAGTCGGCAGATCAAGGCGTTGGAGGATTATCTGTCTGTGCAGCTGTTCAGGCGCATGCCCACCGGCCTGGAACTAACGCCAGCGGGCCAGCGGTACCTGACCGACATCGTGCCGTTGTTCAACGCCCTGCGCGAATCGACCAACGCCATCGTGGGCGGCTCGTCGCGGCGCCAACTCCTGAAGATCCGGGCGCCCGCGACCTTCGCCGTGCGTTGGCTGATTCCGCGGCTGGCAGGGTTTCACATCGCACACCCGGCCATCGACGTGCAGTTGACCACCTCACCGGCTGCTCTGGATTTCGAGCATGAAGACCTCGACGGCGGTATTCAGTTGGGCGGCGGCGACTGGCCCGGTATCGGTACCCAGATGCTAACGCGCAACGAGTTGGTGCCGGTCGTGGGGGCTGCCTTCAGCGCTGACTTGCGTTCGCCGGAGCAGTTGGCGGATCAGGTGCTGCTGCATTCTTTGGCACGGCTGGACGATTGGGCACTGTGGCTGCGCGAAGCCGGAGTGACTCAGGTCAATCCCTATCGTGGCATGCGCTACGAAACGTCATTGCTGTCCTATCAGGCAGCGATTGAAGGCCATGGTGTTGCTGTCGCGCAGAAATCACTGGTGAGCAAGGATCTGGAGGCCGGGTTGCTGCGCATGCCGTTCGAACGGGTGGTGGATCGGCACAGTTTTTCCTATTACTTCGCATGGCCCCTGAACAAACCGGAATCGACGGCGCTGGCTACATTTCGACAGTGGCTTGACCAGCGCACCGATTGAAGGCTTATCCACGATGGCTGGACGTTCATGGGGCCGCGATAGCATTGAGCAAGAGCCTGATGCTTTTAGGCGTAGGAATCCGCCGGTTCCTTGCCTAACGTGGCGGGTATCTCATCGGGGAGTACGCCATGACACCAGCCAGGAAGGCGCTGACCGCGCTTGATTGTGTCGTTTTATCCATCTGCTGCGGCCTGTCGGTGGCCACGGCGTATTACAACCAAGCCATGCTGCCGCTGATAGGCGAAAGCTTTGCGGTCTCCAGTGCACACACCGGCCAAGTGGCCACTGCAACGCAACTAGGATATGCGCTGGGCTTGTTGCTGTTCGTGCCTTTGGGTGATCGCGTTCAGCGACGGCACGTGATCATGGCATTGCTGGCCGGTAACATCGCCAGCCTGCTGTGGTGTGCCAGCACTTGCAGCTTCGGTGCCGTGCTGTTCAGCAGCGTGGCGATAGGGGTATCGGCGATCAGCGCGCAGATCATCATTCCCGGCACCATGAAATGGGTCGATGCCGAGCATCGTGGGCGGGTGTTGGGTCAGATGGTCAGCGGACTGTCCGCCGGTGGCCTGTTGGCCCGCACGATCAGTGGCGCGATTGGGCACTGGTTGGGCTGGCGCGGCATGTTCACCGTCGCTGCAGCCCTGGATGTATTGGTGTTGCTGGCCATTGCTACGCGCATGCCTCGCAGCGAGGTGTCCAGCACGTTGCACTACGGGGCGCTGCTGCGTTCGTTGTGGCAACTGATCCGCCGGTATCCGCCCCTATGGAGCTCGTCGCTCTGTGGCGGCCTGCTGTTCGGCGCGCTGAATGTGTTCTGGGGTTCGATGGCAGGCCTGCTGGCGCAACCGCCTTACGGGTTCAGCACATTGCAATCGGGTTTGATCGGGCTTTCGGCAATGGTCGGTATCGCCTGCGCCTCAACGCTTGGGCGCTTGACGAGGCGATACAGCCTGTCGCTGTCCTGTCTTGGGGCTGGGTTGGCGTTGGCTGCATTCGTCGCGCTGGGGTTTTCCGGGCAGGTGGCGTTGATGCCGCTGGTACTTCTGGCCGCTACATTCATCGATGTGGGTAATCGTGCCAATCAGCTTGCCCATCAGACCCGCGTGCTCGCGTTGCAGCCGGATGCCGTCAGTCGTCTGAACACCGTGTTCATGATGGTGTATTTCGTTGGTGGCGCTTTGGGCTCATCGTTCGGGGCGGCGGCTGCGCAGCATTACGGCTGGCCAGGCATGGCAGTGGCGGGGGCGCTGTTGGCAATTGCAGGGGGACTGTGCAGTGCAGCCTTCGCCAAAGCACGCTAGCGAACGACGGATTTCTATCGGTCCTGATAGAAATAGGCAAGGCTTGCAGATGACCCGGCATAGGTCGGCTGCCGTTGTCTCACTATCATGGACGTCAACCCATCAATAGGATTCAGTCATGAGCGACTCTAACACCCTGTTTATCACCGGCATCAGCAGCGGCTTTGGCAAGGCACTCGCCACCGAGGCGCTGAAGGCAGGACATCGCGTGATTGGCACGGTACGCAATCAGGAAGCCTTACAGGTGTTCGAATCGCTGTCGGCTGACCGTGCACACGGGGTCATTCTGGATGTCACTGACTTTGAGCGTATCGATAGCGTCATAGCCGATGTTGAAAACCGCCATGGCCCGGTGGATGTTCTGGTGAATAACGCGGGATACGGTCACGAAGGTATTTTTGAAGAGTCACCGCTGGAAGAAATGCGCCGGCAGTTCGACGTGAACGTATTCGGTGCTGTCGCGGTCACCAAAGCTTTCGTCCCGTATTTTCGTCGGCGCCGCCGTGGTCATATCATCAACATCACGTCTATGGGCGGCACAATCACCATGCCGGGTATCGCCTACTACTGCGGCAGCAAGTTCGCGCTGGAAGGTATCTCGGACACGCTTAGCAAGGAGCTCAAACCCTTCAACATCTTCGTCACGGCGGTGGCGCCTGGCTCGTTCCGTACCGATTGGGCAGGTCGCTCAATGCAGCGCACACCACGCAGCATCGCTGATTACGACGCCAGCTTTGATCCGGTGCGACAAGCGCGCGAAGAGAAGAACGGCAAGCAACTGGGAGATCCGCTCAAAGCCGCGCAGGCCATGCTGACACTGATCGCCAGCAGCGGCCCCCCAGCCCATCTGTTGCTTGGCAGTGACGCCTTGAGTCTGGTGCGTGGCAAACTCGAGCAGTCTCTGAAAGATATCGAACAATGGGAAACGCTGACCCGCTCGACGGATTGTGAGCGTAGCGAAGAAGGGGATTGATTATGATTTACTGTGCAGCGCTCACTCAACGCATGGTACGGCTGATGGACCAACTGGCCCCGCTCGAGGGCTACAATCTGAGCCCGCTTGACGACATACGTTTTCTGCGTTCGAATCGGCCGTTGACCCGCACGCCAGTGCTTTATGAACCTGGCATCGTGATCTTGTGCCAGGGAAGCAAACGGGGTTATCTGGGGGACGACGTTTACATATACGACGCTCAGCACTGTCTTGTAGTGCCGGTGCCGTTGCCGTTCACGATGGAAACCGACGCCAGCGAAGAGGAACCGATGTTCGCGATGTACATGCGGCTGGATTTCAAGCTGGCGGGTGAACTGATGCTGGAGATCGACGAGACGTTCGGTCCGACTTATGCGCAGCCTAGAGGTATGTATTCCTCACCGATAGACGAAGGGTTGCGCGAATCGACCCTGCGTTTTCTGGAAGCCATGAGCCATCCGATCGAAGCAAAGATTCTCGGCCCGTCGCTGGTGCGTGAAATCTACTATCGCATCATTGCTGGCGAGCAGGGTGGTTCCATGCGCGCGGCATTGAGCCGGCTGGGACACTTCGGTAAGGTCACCCGCGCCATCCGCAAGATCCACAGTTGCTATCAGGAGCAATTGAACGTCGAGGCCTTGGCGCAGGAGGCCAGCATGAGTGTGCCCAATTTTCATCTGCACTTCAGAAATGTCACCGACTCCTCGCCCATGCAGTATCTCAAGTCGACGCGGCTGCACCAAGCGCGTTTGCTAATGTTGCGCAACGATATGTCGGCCGCCGCGGCTGCGTTCGATGTAGGCTATGAAAGTCCGTCGCAATTCAGCCGGGAGTTCAAGCGCTTCTTCGGACGCACGCCCCACGCCGAGATTGCATGGATGAAGGCGACCTACGCATTGCCTGAATCGAACACGCCCTCCGTCTTCGTGTCTTCGCACTAAAGATTGAGCGTCCGAGTTTGCCAGCGTCATTTGCCCGTACGACTCTGGTCCACCAGTCCAGTGGCGATGTCTATCGCAAAGTCGTCCCGTGGTCTGTCAGGCTGACTCAGGATCAAAACCCAATGCCAGCGTGTGTGTAGCTCATCCAGCAACGCATCATTCCCCGTAGTGAACAATTGTTCGCTGACCAAGAATCAATATAGCTCGGGACCTTCGTCGCCATGGCTCAATCCCATACCGTCGAAACGGGAGACAGGCGGCTCCCGGTACGGTCCGCGCAGATCTCTGCTTTAGCCTTGGAACTCGGCTTCTATGCCGCGCCCGGCTATCTGCAACGCTTCGGTACGCCGGCGCCTCCCCGTGAGCTGGAGGAGGTTAGGCACAATACCGTCGGCTTCCTCTGGTTTCGTACAGGCAAAACCTTGCCCTACGCGATGCCGCGGGGTGAGGAGCGCATCGAGGCCCAGGGCCGCCCGCAACGGACGGTCGACGATGGCAATGCGTACCTCCCCGTCGGCTTGGCTGGTCTGGGCATGCTCTGGCTACCGCAGTACATGGCCAAACCGCACCTGGTCAGCTGCGAGTTGCCGCCGCTGTTTGAAGACTGGCACCCGATGTATCTGGCATTCCCGCCGATAGGCCGCTAGCGCCTTCATTAAGTGATGGGTACCGATGATTTTCATGACCCGTTTCAAGTTGTAGGCGAGCACATCCAAGCTCATCTCCGCACTCACCCTGGCCAGCTTCGCGTCAGGAACTGCGTCGCACCAATCCATTGTTTGAGCGTCCCGAAGGGATGCTCAACCGTCCGTTTTCGGACTCGCATCATCTCTGGAGCTTTGCTCAGCCGAAGCTGCATCTCCTCCAATACGTCTTCATGCTCCCCGCGTCGGTCTCGTCGTTCCGTGCTCGGTGTGCACCGCAATTTCAACGCCTAGCCTGGCATCTAGAACTCCAGTAACGATACAATTTAAGGCCTTTTTCAACATCGGAATAGTGCCAGATCAGCGCCTCTCCAGCCGGGCAAATGTATTCGTTTTTTACCGCATCATAGACGAAGGCATCGTTATTGAAACGCCCGTCAGCCTTGGCTCCAGAGGCCATCGACTTGTGCACATAGGCGGAGATACCGGCATCGTGACAAGCTAGGATTTGTTCGCTTTTGAAATAACCTCGGTCCGCCACCACCGACAACGTATCTGACGCCATCGCCTCGCGGACCTGCTTGGCCATCGAGCTGATTCGATCGCGGTCTGAACCGACGTTAGTCACCTCGTGCGTAACGATCAAATGGTGCTGAGTATCGACCGCTTTCTGCACGTTTTAGCCGACGATTCCCGTGCCACGCGTCATCATGGAACGGGCGTCTGGATCGGTCATAGTACGAAAGTGATACAAGGGAATTGAATGGGACTGAGAACCAATGGCCACAGGGAGGGGCCGTTAGTAGCCCAATCCATCATCGGCGCTGTCGAGCAGCGTCTCTGTCCCATTCTGTAAATGGCTCACTCTGGCACCATCAACTTGACCGCGACAGTTTTGCGGGTTAATTGAATTCGCTTGTGCGTGGAGACACCCAAAGGCGGCGCCTTATCCCCTGCGCTGCATCATCGACAAAGCTGTAAATCACTGGAATCACCAGCAGGCTCAGAAAGGTCGAAGAGATCAATCCGCCGATCACAACGATCGCCATTGGCGCACGAAAACTCGGATCGCCGCCCCAACCGAGCGCGATCGGCAGCATGCCTGCGCCCATGGCGATTGTTGTCATCACAATGGGACGAGCCCGCTTGTGGCAGGCGTCGAGGATCGCATCACCGCGCTCCAGGCCGTCTTCATGCCGTGCGATGATGATGTAGTCGACCAGCAGAATGGAGTTTTTCGTCGCAATCCCCATCAGCATGATTAGCCCGATCATCGAAGGCATCGACAGTGCAGAACCGGTAAGGTAGAGCGCGAGAACCGCGCCGGGTATTGCCAATACGAGCGCAGCCAGAATGGTCATGGGTTGTACGAAATTCTTGAGCAGCATGACCAAAACCATGTAAATGCACAGGATGCCAGTCAGCATGGCGACAGCGAAGCCAGTGGCCAGGTCGCCCATTTCTTCAGCATCCCCCTTCGCAGTTTGCGTGATGCCGGACGGCAGCGTTTTCACGCTGGGCAGTGCAAGCACGGCGCGTTCCACCTCGCCAAGAGGGCGACCGTTCAACTCGATCTCAAAGTTGACGTTACGCAATCGGTCGTAGCGCGTTATATCGGTGGGCCCGCCGCCCATCATCAGCGTCGCCACATTGTCCAACGGCACAGGGCCGCGTGCGCCGGGCACTGGCAATCGCTTCAGCAGTTCGTAGTCCCTGCGGGCCGCATCGTTGAGCCGTACGAGTACAGGCACTTGACGCTCACTGAGGTTAAGTTTCGCCAATGCATGATCATAGTCACCCAGAGTCGCGACACGCAGCGTTTCGGCGATCGCCGCCGAAGTGACACCCAGATCGGCAGCACGAGCGAAGTCGGGCCTGACGATCAGTTCCGGACGCACCAAACTCGCCGTCGAGGTGATCGCACCGAGGCCAGGAATGGTGCGCAACTCACGCTCGACGTGTTGCGCATGCTGTTCAAGCTCACGGCTGTTCTCGCCTGCGAGCACCAGTACATAGTTCTCGCTGGAGCCTCCCATCCCGACTGCGACCCGTACCGCAGGCAGGACCGCCAGCGCATCGCGCAGTTGTTGCTCAAGTGCTTGCTTGCGCAATCCTGAACGCTCGCTGCGGTGTGTCATGTTGAGCGTCAACACCACTTTGCGAACGCTTGCGGCCGAGACGCTTGCCGGTTCCGAGGGATCGGCACCCGCGGTACCAGCGCCAATCGCGGTGTAGACCGTCCTTACATGGGCGTTCTGCTTGACGATCCGTCGCGCTCGCTCCGCCAAGGCAATGCTGTCGCTTAACTTGCTACCGGGCGGCAGGGTTAACGTCACCTGGGTCTGTGAGTCGTCATCCGGAGGGATAAAGGTGCCAGGGAGTGCCAATGTGAGCATCAGGCCGCCGAAGAAGAATGCCGATGCGCCCGTAATGGTCAGAACTCGGTGGCGCAGGCACCAGCGTGCCCATGACAGATAGTCACCCATCCACCAGGGCTCTGGCTTGGTCAGTTTTTCGGGGGCACGCATCAGGTAGGCGCACATCATTGGCGTCAGCATGCGAGCAACGACCAGCGAGACGAAGACTGCAGTAGCTGCCGTCCAGCCAAACTGGACGAAAAACTTGCCGACCGTGCCGCTCATGAAGGCCGTCGGCAGAAACACGGCAATCAGGGTGAAGGTCGTCGCGACGACGGCCAGTCCGATCTCGTCGGCGGCCTCCATGGCTGCCTGATAAGGCGCCTTGCCCATTCGCAGATGTCGCTCGATGTTCTCGATCTCGACGATCGCATCGTCAACCAGGATGCCAATCACGAGCGATAGCGAAAGCAGGGTCACGATATTGAGGGTGAAGCCCATCAGATGCATCATCGCGAAGGTCGGAATGACCGACAGCGGCAACGCCACTGCAGCAATCAAAGTCGCTCGCCAGTCCCGCAAGAACAGGAACACCACCAGCACCGCGAGGACCGCACCCTCGTAGATCAGTTGCATCGAGCCATCGTAAGTCTCAACCACCGGATCGACGAAGTTGAATGCTTCGACGATCGAGATATCCTCGCGCTTGCTCTTCAGTTTTTCGACTGCCGCACGCACGCCCTCAGCGACCTCGATCTCGCCCGCGCCTCTTGCGCGGACGACTTCAAAACCCACCACTGGCTCACCGTTCCAAAATGCAGCGGAGCGTGATTCAGCCGTCGTATCGTAAATATTCGCCACCTGGCCGAGCCGGACGTGTCGGCCGTCGCTCAGTGCGATCTCCAGTGTGGCCATCTCCTGCGCCGAGTCTACCGTTGCGATGGTGCGCACCGACTGCTCGGTGGCGCCAAAATCGACACGCCCCCCGGACGCTTCCTGCTGAACCAGACCCAACTGGCGGGAGATGTCTGCCGCACTCGCGTTAAGCGCAAGCAACCGCGCCGGGTCGAGATCCACACGTATTTCCCGGGTGACGCCACCGACACGGGTCACTTGGCCTACGCCGGGAACTGCGAGTAGCGCTTTGCTGAGTTCGTTATCGACAAACCAGGACAGTGCCTCGTCATCCAGGCCCGTGGAAGCCACCGTATAGGTCAGGATCGGCGAACCGGCGAGTTCAACCTTGCGGATCACCGGATCACGCAGGTCTCCAGGCAGGTCGGCGCGTACTCGGGAAACAGCGTCGCGGACGTCGTCGACTGCCTCTTGCGTAGGTTTCTCAAGTTTGAACTCGACCGTGATGTTGACCTCGCCGTCAGTCAGCGTGCTCTGGATATGTTTCAGGCCCTGGATCGTCGCGAGCGAGTCCTCGATCTTGCGTGCTACGTCATTTTCCAGTTGCACGGGGGACGCACCTGGCAGGGTCGCGGTTATGCTGACTGTCGGCAGGTCGATATCGGGAAAGTTCTGTATCTTCATCGCCACGAATCCCATCAGACCCACAACCGTGAGCAAGATGAAGAGCAGCACCGACGGTGTCGGATTGCGGATCGACCAAGAGGAAATATTCAGGCTCATCGTAGGCACCTATTCGTTGCAAGACGTCATTTCAAGAAGAGGGGAGCAACGCCAGGGTTGGCTGCCCTGTGGTCTTCAGAAAAGGGACCTTCGGCAACGACGCGCACCAGGTCTGCGTCACCCAGAAAACTTCCGCCCGCAGCAACCACCTGGGCGGACAGGTCGAGACCGCTGACGATCTCCACGCGATCTGCTGTGCGTCGGCCCGTCGTGACTTTGGTTTGTACGACTCTCGACTGCGCGCCGAGGCGAAACACATGGCTGAATCCGTCGCGCAGCACCACTGAGGTCTGCGGCAGGGTCAGCAGCCGCTCCGCTCCGATCTCGAACTCCCCGCGGGCGAACATTCCGGCACGCGCAGCTCCAGGCTGCGGCAAGTCTACGTAGACCATTGCATTGCGGGTCTGAATGTCTATGAGCGGGGCAATCATGCGTAACGTGCCGGTAATCGGCCCACCGCCCTCCGGTTTGATCTGAACCGTTTGCCCGGCTTTCAGCTTCGCCAAGTCCGCAGCCGCCACTTCGGCGCGCCATTCCAGGCGATTACCGCGGATCATTCGAAACAGTTCCTGTCCGGAGGGGAGGACGGCACCGACCGTGGCACTGCGCGCGGAAATCACGCCATCGTCTGGCGCCAGCACCTGGGTCTGGACGAGGCGCAGTTGCTGTGTCTTCTCGACCGCGCGCACACCCTCCAGACGCGCCTGGGCGGCACGTTCCTGGGTGAAGTATTGTTGGATCTGCTGACCGGACATCGCCCCGGTTTCCCGTAGCTCACGCGCACGACCGGCGTTGGCGGTCGCCTCGCTCAGTGCAGCCGAGGCCTCGGCGGTAGCCGCACGACTCTGTGCCAGTTCGGCGTTTACCATTTGTGCGGCGAAGATGGCGAGGACCTGGCCGCGCCGAACCACGTCACCCACATTGACCTTCACCTCGGCCAGCCTGAGCCCACTCGCCTCGGTTCCGATGCTGGCTTCCTGCCAGGCCATGATGTTGCCATTCGCCGAGACCTTGACGGGCATCAGGTCGAACTGTGGTTTGGTCAGGGTAACGGTGAGCGCGGGTCTGACGGCGACGGGTTCACTGTCCTCCGGCTGGAGGGTGGCGGTGATCACCATGCTGGTGACAGGCAAAGCGATGCCCGCGATAACCACTACGTAAAAATATTTGCTGTTCATCATCTCTTTCCTGAGGGCGGCCCGCCCCGATACAGCGCAGTCGCCAACACGTGTGGGGACTTTTAGGGTGACTTTTGGCTGTTTGACGTCGCAGGAAGGCCGGCCTTGTGCAAGTCCGTGGCGGCCCAGCCGCCACCTGTAGCGCGGTAGAGGGCGATCCAGGCGTTGACGCGCTCGCGATCCAGTCCGATAGCCGCACTGCGCGCAGCCACCAGGCTACGGCGGGCGTCCTCCAGTTCGAACACGCTGGACACCCCGGACCGGTAGGCAGATTCCGTGGCCTGGTATGAGCGTTCAAATCCTTCAACGGAGATACCGGTATCCGCGCTGCGTGCCGCCGTGCTTTGCAAGGTGACGAGCGCGTTTTCGACTTCCCGTACCGCTTCACGTACGCGGGCGGTGAAGATCGTCGCTGCCGCTTCGTAGCGGATGAGGGCTGCCTGCACGTCGGCTTTGCGCACTCCACCATCGAACAGCGGCATGGTGATCGTGATAGGACCGACGCCCCAGACAGTGCCATCCGTGCTGACGCCAGCGCGGTGAAGGCGGGTTGGCGTGATGTTGCCGCTCAGGGTAATGCGCGGCCAACGCCGGGCCTGTGCCTGATCCGAATCGGCGCTCGCGGCCATTAAATCCAGCGCGGCGGCGTGGACGTCGGGGCGTTGTGAAACCACCGAAGCCGGTAGGCTGGCGATGCTGAGTTCAGCCGGTCGCGGCAGGCGTGCGCCAGCGTTGACAAGATCGCGTCTCAGCGCCATTTCGTCTTGTGCAGTGAGGGCAACCAGTGTCTTGACGAGCAGGTCGCATTGCGCCTTTTGCTGCACCACGTTAACCCGACCCTGGGCTGCGCTGGCGTCGGTCAGGTCGGCTGCAGACGGCGGCTGAAAGCCTGCATTGACCGCCAGTCTGGTCAGGCGGGAGGTCTGCGCCCGAGACCGGGCATCGATCTCCGCCTCCCGGGTCTGTGCCTCGCACGCTCGATAGTCGACATAAGTCGTCGCAATCTCGGCGGCCAGCGAAACCCTCGCATCGTGCCATCCAGCCTGGCGGGACTCCAGCCTGGCAGAGGCGGCGTCGGTGGCGGCGCGATTCGCCCCGAAAATGTCCAACTCCCAACTGGCCTGCAGGCCCGCCGCGTACGCATTGCCCGTTGAGGTGCCGAGTTCGGTTCGGCCTCGACTTGTGCTGGCGCTCGTCTCAATGGAAGGCAGGAGGGCAGCTCTGCCGGCAATATGCGCTGCACGTGCATCGGCGATGTTGCTGGTTGCCTGGGCGAGTGTCGGGCTGGCGCGCTGACCATCCTCCAGCAGGCGAAGCAGCAGGCTGTCATCGAACTGCGCCCACCATTGGCCCAGCGCTTCAAGCTGCCCTTCATGGGGCAGAGGCGCGTGCCATTGTGTCGCGACAGGATTGATCCCACCCGGAATCGGCTTGGACATACCAGACGAGCAACCCAAAAGCAGCACTATCGCCACACTTGCCAGGGTAGCGGCGGGCAATGCGTGTCCGATAACCGCGAACCCGACACGCGATCCGGGTGAATCCATGATAGATGTTGTAAGCGATGGCATGCGGTGCTCTCATCTGTGTCAGCGACAGGAGAGACTTTCCGGCAATGCGACTTTCCAGATACTTACCGGCAGACAAATCGAAAAAAACGGCTCCTGTAAGTAATGCGTAAGAAGAGCACCTTGATGATGCGATTCCCCAACGCAATTACAGGAAACGGTTATGCGTATGCTCTTGTCGCCGGTCTCGATTATCAAGGTTCCGTACATTTGCAAAGCGTTCGCCGCGATGTTTGCCGTAACGCTGGTTTTACCTGCGACAGTGAAGGCTGAAGAAGATCCGGAAAAATCTTCGTCGTCCTGGGGCGTGGGCATCGGCGCCAAGAGCAGCCAGAAGGCTTACACCGGAATCGATCGTGAAAATGAGGCGCTGCCGTTGATCCAGTTCGAGAATCAATACATTCGGTTGTTTGGCCCCAACGTGGCGTTGAAACTGCCCGGTTTCGAGGTAAACGAGGCCAATAAAATCGACTTCAGCCTCATCGGAAAATATGATTCAAGCGGTTATGAAGACGACGATGCAGACATCCTGGAAGGGATGAGCGACCGCGAGAGCAGCTTTTGGGCTGGCGCGAAGGCCGAATGGCAGAACGATCTGGCAGACGTTAGCCTGGAATGGGTGCATGACATCTCGGGTCATAGCAAGGGGCAAAGTGTCAGCCTCGGCCTGGAAAGGACATGGCACATCAACGAGCACGTCATGCTCACACCACGTGTTGGCGCGACATGGCAGGACAGCAAGTATGTTGACTACTATTTCGGAGTCCGCGAAAGCGAAGTGCTCGCCAATCGTGATTTCTATGAGGGCAAGTCCGGGGTAAACACCGAAGTGGGCCTGCGAGGAATCTATAAGTTCGATAATCATAATTCCGTGTTTGTCGATGCTGAGGTCACCCAATTGTCATCCGAAATCAAGGACAGCCCGCTGGTAGATCGATCCACCCAAAACAATCTCACCTTCGGTTATGCGTACCGTTTTTGATGAGCCGGATATTGCTGGTTGAGGATCATGACCGACTCGCCCACTTGATGTGCAAGGGGCTGGCGGCTGCTGGAATAGCTGTCGATGTGGTCGGCCGTATCGATGCCGCATGGGCTGCTGTCCAGCAGATGCCCTATCAGGCGGTGATCCTCGATCGGGGGTTGCCGGACGGTGACGGTCTCGTCTTGCTGCCGAAGTTGCGCAAAGCCGGGCTAGGTATTCCTTGCCTGGTATTGACCGCGCGCGATGCGCTGCATGACCGCGTAGAGGGCCTCGACGCCGGGGCAGACGATTACCTTCCAAAGCCATTCGCCATGGACGAGCTGGTGGCGCGCGTCAAGGCATTGCTGCGCCGCCCCGTGGTGTTCCGCGCACTCGATCTCAGTCACGGTGATTTGACCCTGCGTCCCGAGACCGGTGCTCTGTGTTGCGCAGGGCAGAGCATCACACTCGCACCGGCGGAAATGCACATCATGCTGGTGCTTTTGCGCAAGCATCAGGAGGTCGTGCGTCGCAGCACACTGGAGGCTGCCGCATGGGGGCTAAGTGACGCGGTCACACCGAACGCTCTGGATGTGGCCCTTCATCGTATTCGTCGCAAGCTGCTCGCCATTGGTTCACGCCAGCGAATAGCCAATGTAAGAGGTCTTGGTTATGCGCTTCGTGAAGATGATTCAGCCCAATAGCCTGAGACTGAAAATCCTGCTGGCCTATGTGGCCGGCATGTTATTCAGCATCACGTTGCTGGTGATCGCTGCTACTGTAGCGCTGCAGAGCAGTGTTCTGGCACGAATGGACTTCGCCAACCTCGCGGAGGAAATGGCGGAGGATATCCGCTTCGACGGCGATGGCAGGCCCGTTGGATTCTACGAGGACGCTGATGAGCTGGGGTGGGTCTACGTCAGCCTGCAGCGTGAAGTCGCTTATCGAATTCTGGACGAAGCTGGACGCGTGGCGTTGCTATCGAGTGCCGGAGAGCAATTCTGGCCAACTGACGGAGACCTGCTTCGCCTGGAGCGTGGTCGCTTCGACTTCGAGCACAAGGGGGCGACGCTGTACGGCGCCACCGAACCCGCTGTGCATGATGGCAGGACGTGGTATCTCCAGGTCGCCGTCAGCACAAGGTTCATGGGGCTGCTCCATCGCGTTGCCTTGCCGCTGGTAGGCGCTGGCATCATCGTGTTCAGCCTTGTGCTGCTCGTTGCTTTCGGTGTGTGCACCTACATCACTTTGCGTTACACCCTCAAACCCCTGCAAGACGTGTCGAAGTCCGCGACAGCCATCTCTCCGCGCTCCCTGAATTCCCGTCTGAACACCGAAGCCGTACCGTCGGAGATCGCGCCACTGGTCGACAGTTTCAATCAAGTGCTGGATCGTCTCGAACGAGGCTATCGCGTGCAGCAGGAGTTTCTCGGCAACGCCGCGCACGAATTGAAGACGCCCCTGGCACTGATCCGTGCGCAGATCGAATTGAGGGAGGATGTCGGGAACCATCGTGACGCTCTGTTGAGCGACGTCGCATACATGTCCCGCCAGGTGCAGCAGCTCCTGCTCCTGGCGGAAGCAAGCGAGGCGCACAACTACATTTTCACCGTCGTTCGGGTGCAAGAGATTGCCGAGGAAGTCATCTGCTACTTGCAGCGCATGGCTGAAGCCGCTGACGTGTACTTGAGAGTATCCGCTGCAGACGATGTGACGTGGAGAGCCGACCGCGGAGCCTTATTCACCTTGCTGAAGAATCTGCTGGAGAACGCTATCCAGCATGCTCCCGCCAAGACAGTTGTAAGCATGGACATTCAAAACGACACAGTGGTCGTACGGGACAGGGGACCAGGCATCGATAGTACGCAACTGCCTTTGTTGTTCGAGCGATTCTGGCGCGCCGCCCACAGGCGAGATCATGGTGCAGGGCTGGGCCTGCCCATTTGCCAAGAGATAGCCTTGGCCCATGGCTGGACATTGTCTGTGCTCAAAGCTGACCCTGGTCTGATTTTTCGGGTATCGCGGACGTAAAGGCCTGTTGGTTTCGTGTTGTCAACCAGCGTTTTCAGGTCTTCCAAAGACCATTGCCGATGTTCACCGACTAACCTCGACTTTCCTCCTGAAGTGGGGCCCCGTATAGGTCGCTCCCCTAATAAAGCCTGCCCTTGGCCGATTGCTGCCTGTCGCGATTGACTGAAATCGACGTAGCTGCAGGTTAGAAGCGACAGAAATCGGCCACAACTAGCCACTTGCTTCACATCTGCGCCGCCGCTTACGCTTCATTCAGCTGACCGAGAACCTTGCGTAGAGCAGCGGAGGTACGGGCAGGATCATATTTAGGAGCGGCCATGGAACACTTCGTACCGTTTGAGATTGCCACCTGCGAAATGACTGAGTCGTCACAAAGGGCCTACCCCCTTGACCCCGCCCCCGAAAAACCTTTTCATCCGTTCAGAATTCAGGATCCCTTCGGGCTGAGGAATGCCGTAGTACCCGTATTCCGGCAAGACACAGAGGGACAGCTTTTTGGGTTTGGTACTGCATTCAACATTAATCAGTTTGGCACCTTCCTTACAGCCCATCACGTCATCGACTTCTCTGGAGAAAGCGGAACGAGCCGACCGGTCCTGTTTCTGAGCATACATGCGATAGTGTTTGGCTTAGTCACCATTCCCAGTGACTGTTTCGTACCTGTAAACGGGTATCAAATAGCCATGATGGATTCTGATGACCCCATGGGGGCTTTGCGAGGGAGGCAGGAGCGTAAAGTTATGCAGGCCTCTCCACTTGGTCCACGAGTGCGCCCTCCCCAGACGGTGAGCGTGTGTATTAACGGATGGCGGCCTCAAGTCGGGGATATCTTGCTTGCCATCGGGTACCCAGAATTGGACCTTTCTAAGCTCTCGGCCGAATCTCAAAAAATGCTTTTGTCGGAAGGGATGTACGGCGCATATGGACGCATTGTCGATGTACACCTGAATGGGGTTGGCACGGCCAACCCTAGTCCGGTTATTGAGGTGGAGACTGACTGGCCACCGGGCATGAGCGGAGGTCCAGTGTTTAATCGGGCAGGAGACGTTGTTGGTATCGTTAGCCGTTCGATTCGAGCCGAAGGGGATCTTCCCGGCAGAGGTTATGCGGTGGACCTGGGTCGGGCATACGACATCCAACCATTTGCGCCGAGCTTGGATTCGCCGGGTTGGCAGTTGTGTTGGGGGGTTTTTCTAGAAAATGAGAGCGAACCTTTTAGCGTTCATGCTTCGGAGGAAGACGCAGTTTCAGCGGGAGATTTGCTTAAACAGCCTCACCGCATCGTGAAAGTCGCAAACAAAATCGGCACCAAAGATTGTATGTCGGTCTAGAGAATACGAGGGTTTCATCTCTGAGGTACGAAGCGAGCTGGCAATCGACCACGGCTGAATGCTGCGCTTGACGTTTAGTTCTTGCCCCAAGTAGGAGTCCGCCTCGACTGGGTTTCTCCTACTGGCGTATGGATCGGCAGTAAGGCCAACGGTATCGGAATGTGTTTGGTTTTTTAGAGGTAGCACCAAGGCAAGGGGAAGCATTGAACCGACTAGGCGCTAGCTGGGTAATTGCACTCCACTTGCCCCCCTCTTGCAATGCACTTGCCCACTCTATTTGCATTCGAATTGACCAGTCGTTTGCACTGAATTTGACCGGCAAACTGGGTGGCCGTGACAGGCAGAAGTCGGCCAGAAGGGGACATTTCGTCAACGGCAGTTTCTGGCCGATTCTGTTGAAAAAGTAGCTCCCCTGTCTGGCTTGCGGCAAAATATCTGTATTGGCCAGCAGGGAAGCACGCAACATGATGGGACAGTTATCGAGTGGGTAGGAATGGCTGTTTTACTCGTTCAGCCCTGAAGATCACATCCCAGCCAATCACCTTCTGCGCAGCATTGATCAGTGTCTCGATCTGAGCGACCTGCGCCATTACCTCGCCGAATTTTATAGCCCGATTGGGCGTCCGTCGATTGATCCTGAACTGATGATTCGCATGCTGATCGTGGGCTATTGCTACGGCATTCGCTCAGAGCGTCGGTTGTGCGAAAGGCCCATTTGAACCCGGCGTATCGCTGGTTCTACCGGTTGAGCCTTGAAGATGACGTCCGAACCTCTCGACCTTTTCCAAAAATCGTCACGGCGTTTTCGGGACAGCGATCTGTTTCGCTGGCTGTTCAATGAAGCGCTGCGTCGTTGCATGGACGCAGGCTTGGTCAAAGGTGAAGGCTCTGCCGTGGACGCCAGCAAAATCAAAGCGGATGCGAGTCGGCAGCGCGGCGTAGCGGGTGATGAGTAGGTCAAATGGAGCGATCTGTCCCTGAGCACCCGCGCCGTGCGCGAGTACTTTGAGGCACTTGATGATGAGGCTCTGGCTGAAACGCTGCCGAAGCGCTTGTCGCCGACTGATCCTCAAGCCCGCTGGACGGCAGCTCCAGGTGGCCCAGCGTTCTACGCTTACTCCACGAATTATCTGATCGATACCGAGCACGGTGTCATCGTGGATGTGGAACCCACGCCGGCTTATCGCACGGCCGAGGTAGAGAGCACGAAGATCATGATCGACCGGGTCGAGGCGCAGTTCGACATCAAGCCGGAACGCCTTATTGGCGACACCGCTTACGGAACCGCGCCGGAAAAAGACATCGAACCACACGTACCGGTGTGGGCGCAAAACTGAGCGCAAGAACGACAGTTTTTCGAGTAACGATTTCCACTGGAATCAAGAGACTGAGGAATACCTCTGTCCGGCCGGCAATGCATTACGCAGCGAATGGCGAGCCTTCAAGAGCGAGCGTTCGCACGTCACCAAAGCCAACACCATCATCTTCCGGTCCCGGCAGACCGACTGCGTAGCGTGTCCAATGAAAGCCCAATGTTGCCCGAACACTACGTTCCGCAAGATTGCTCGCAGCATCCATGAAGCCGCGCGTGATGTGGTAAGAAGGTCGAAATGTTGTTCGCCCACCTCAATCGCATCCTGAAACTTGATCGCCTGTGACTACGGGGCCTGAGTGCTGCGACCGACGAGTCCACGTTGGCGGCTGCGGTACAGAACCTGCGTCGACTGGCTAAACTTACCTCTCAAGGCCAACTGCTATGGGATAGGTGCGCCTGCACGAAGCAAAACACCTCAAACCAACCCAATAACAGAGCAGCAAAGGTCAACGAAGACCCGACAAACCACTCAATGTGGAGCATAGGTTCTCCGGTGGTAGCCATGTCTGAGTTCAGGCCAGTTGGACATCCGACCTTTTCAACAGAATCGGCCTGTTGCTGCCAGTCGCGAAAGGCAGCAGACAATCCTTAGCTGTCAGCCATTTGTGCCTACAGAATCCGGGGCATCTCAATTAGGCGGTAAAGTTCTGCCGGAGGCTGCCACGCGCATCTCTTGGCAACTTTGCGTCGAGGAAGGGGGGCGTGACATCCCGCTGCTCTTGGTAGATCGCACAGATATCGAGCATTCTGCCTAGGTAAACAGGTGATTTGAAAAGCACACGACTGCGGTGGAGGTCACTGCTATCAAAGAAACATAGCGAGATATGTTCGATTGGCTTGTGGGGTTTTGGTTGGCTCAGGTGAAAGTCTGACCCTCCAGGGGGGCCGGACAGCAGGACCAGCGTGCTCATACCTCTCAATGAAGTGAATAAGCTTTAAGTCCTGCTTTAATGCCTTGATGGCAGCATTCGTATCGCTGGGATCAGCCACCAACCGAAAGACGTCCTGAAGTGTTTTCAGGCCGTTGATGGAGCATCCTAAAGAAGATCCATTTTTGGTGCTGGCGCTCGAATCGCAAACCCTCCAAACGAAGAGCTCGCATCTACGTACCGCAGGGCTGACTTGATGTCCTTCCAGCCGACGTAACTCATCAGTGATTTGATATCCCAGCCATTAGCAGATGCCCAGGTCGCAAACCCACGACGCATTGAGTGACTGCTGTACATCTCCGCCGGGACACCAGCTTGCTTAAAAATGCGGCGGAGCAGCGGGATCAGGCTATTCGGGTTAATTCCGCCATCAGCGAGATTGCCCCAGCGATCCACTTTCCTGAACACCGGCCCGCGCGTAATGCCGGCGACAGTGATCCAGTTGATGTAGGCCTGGACGGGACACAGCTTCCTAAGGGAAGGGGTGTGGAATGTCGTTCCCAGGTGCTGTCGATCGCCCTTTGTGTGGGGCAGATAGAAGGTGATGCCGATCCCGGACTCCGCCTGGGTGTGCTCGACCTGCAGACGAGCCAGTTCATCCCCCCGAAAGCCACGCCAGAATCCAATCAGCACCAACGCGATGTCTCGTCTATGTCTGATCACATTTCCAGATTCTCCTCGCGCGGCCGCGAGAGCCGCCTGTCCCTCAAGCCAGCCTACTGCTTGCTCCAGGTGAAGTAGAAGGAGCGGGGCAGCCTGTTTTTCTTGGGTCGGATGCAATGTCCGAATGCCCTTGATCATTTGCTTAATGGTGGGCGTCTTCGTCGGATCCGGAAATCCCTGCGTGACGTGCCACTGCGCCAGCGCGGCCAGGCGTTGCTTCAGTGTGTTGATGGTGTGTTTGTCGGCGTACTCGGCGAGGTAGCGCACGATGCCATCCCCTGTCGCCGGCAAAAAACCACCCCAGGTCACCTCGAAGTGCTCCACCGCAGCACGGTAGCTGCGCCGAGTGTTTTCCCGGGTACCGGCCTGCAGATAACGATCAACCTTGTTCATCTCGACCCTTCTTCGCGAAACGTACCTTTCCGAGTGGTGGAAAAGGCGGAAATCATGCCTATGATGCGATAACGCTCTATTATTTTATCAAAGAAAGCTGCGTAAATTATTCTTTTTTGATCGCAGTAGTGCTATGTATATACATAGTATGTAAAACAGTACGGAATCGTAGGAGAGGAAAATGGCGCGCGGCGGAATCAACAAGGCGATAGTTCTGGAGGCTAGGAGAGCACTGCTCGCCCGCGGCGAGAACCCAAGCATCGACGCCGTGCGCATCGAGCTTGGCAATACTGGCTCGAAGACGACTATTCACCGATATTTGAAGGAAATCGAAGATTTTGACCCGAGGCCGCGGGCTTCTAGAGAGCGATTGAGCGATGAACTGACCGAGCTTGTGGCCGGCCTCTTAGAGCGAATGACGGAGGAGGGCGGCGAAGCTCTCGCGCATGCCCAGGCGCGTTTCGACGAGCAGCGCATCGAGCTGGAGCAAAAGCTCGACGGCTTGAGTGCCGAACTCACCTCTTTGCAGCGGGAATTTGATAGTCAGAAAGGGGCGTTGGGGCTTCAAGCGGATGAGTTACAGATTTGTCAGGCAAGCCTGCAGGCCGAACTCACCCGCAATGCACGCCTTAGCCAAAACTGCAGTGACTTGGAACTCCGTGTTCAAGAAAAGGACGAGCAGATCCGCTCCCTGGAGGAAAAGCACCTGCATTCACGCGATGCGCTGGAACATTACCGTAACGCGGTCAAGGAACAACGGGAGCAGGAGCAACAGCGACATGAAGGGCAGGTGCAACAAGTTCAGGTTGAGCTGCGACAGCTGCAGCAAACGTTGATGCTCAAGCAAGATGAATTGACTCGACTCAACAGAGATAACGAGCGCTTATTAAGTGAGGCGCGACAGCAGGCCAAGGCGGCGGCGACGCATGAAGACGCGGCGCTTCGTTTGAGCGGTGAGATTGCCGCCATGAAGACAGCAGTTGCCAAGGCAGACGGGGCGAAAGAAGCGCTTCAGGAGCAGCTAGGCATGTCGCGTGCCGAATCCAAGCGGCTAGAGGAGGTTTTGGCGCAGGCGAGCTCGCAACTGGCGGAAGCCACGAGGTTGTCGGAGCAATATTCTGTGGAGCTCACTCAGCTTCGACACACCACGAATCATCCTGAAACTGACAACGAAAGCATCGCAAAATAAGACCAAGGGAGAGTTAGATTGAACAAATTTAACGCGGTGTGCAGCGGTTCTGATGCAAGTACTCTTGACCTGAAATATGCGCATGAGCGTCTGAACCAGATGATTTCTTCGAACGATTGTTCGGGGCCACTGAAGCGTATTGGGCGAATCGCATCAAGTACAAAGAAGTTGAGGCCCAAAATGAGCAGGGAGGGGTTCGATACGTAGAGGGCCAAAGAAAAGTTGCCGGGAATTTCTAAGGCGTGTCGAGGGGGGAGATACTGCCTCATGTTCTTCACACTTCACACTTCACACTTCACACTTCACACGGCGCTCTTTGCCCGTAGTACATTGCTTGGGCATTCCGCAGGACCTGCGGACCGAGAAGCAGTAATCGTGTAATAACATGCTGTCTCCCACCGACAAATGCCGTCGGATTAGAAGCTGAACCGCAGGGCGTCGATACCGCTGCCTCCCTCACCTATGAAGTGAATGTGCTTTCGAGCAGACAAGGATGCCTACGCAATGTTTATTGGTCCCGAGCAGTACCAGAAATGTCTACGTGCGATGGTAGCAAAGGAGGAGGCGCTGGACGTGGCTGTCGCGTTCTGGGGGGAAGGGGCTGAGGCGTTTATTCATCCTGAAGATGGAAAACCGTTGCGAGTCATCTGCAACCTCAGAAGTGGAGGGTCCAATCCGGCGGTCATCAAAAGACTGGTCGCCCGGGCAGGTAGGTTGGCTCACGTTGAAATAAGACAGTGCGACCGGTTACACGCGAAATTGGTTATCGGCCCTAGTCAGGCAATTATTGGCTCGGCAAATGTTTCCGCGAACGGGTTGGGCCTTGAGGGCAGCGAGGTGGCGCACTGGCTGGAAGCGGCAATTCACACCGTCGACGAACAGGAGCTCAAGTCGGCTCAGCAATGGTTCGATCATCTTTGGTCTTCGACTGACACTCGGGCAATAAGCACTGAGGATCTGGCTGATGCCGTCGCGGCCTACGAAAAGAATCGTGAAGGGCGTCCTGATTACAGCAGAAAAGGGCCATTCTCTTTTGAAAATTATTCAGTGGCCGATCTTGAGGGGCGTCACGCCTATGCTCTTCTGTACAGGACAAGGCCTGGACCGGAAGCAGATGCCGTCACTCAGCAACATGAAGAGCAAGAGCGGCGACTCCATGCGGGCGAATCTGTCAAGAGCGAGGGGGTGGCGCGATGGGCGTTCGAGACTTGGCCAGATTCACTCGATACCACTGAAAAAAATGAGTACCTGTGCATTATCTGGACTGAACGCGGAAGTGTGAGAGTCGATGGTGCGTGTCGCATGACGGACACCAAGCTCCATTTTGTCTATAAGAAGAACAGCATTAACGGCTGGGTTGATCTCGCGAAACCTGCATCCACATTGCTTGGGCGGCGCCTGATAGCTGCAGACTGCCAGAGGGTGGCGATGGTGTTGAAGCCCAAGATTGAAGACATCTGGAGCGCAGCAGAAGAACTCGATGACGACGCCAGACGCATTCATCTTTCTACGCTGGCGGGAATGCTTCAAGGGTAAGTGCGGTTGAGCGGCATCAGGATCAAGCCTTCTGTCTTGATTCACTGGCGCGCTTGGCCAGAGGCAACCGCCTGGAATTTCTCGGGTCGGATCGATGAATACGAAGGATCAGAGCTTCGCTATAAAAGACGAACAGCTTGGGCTGTTCAACGCAGGTAAGTCAGATCGTCCATTAGGTGGCGGAGCGTAGATCATGGCACAGACGGAATTGCAGCCCCCCCTTCTTCCCAGAGCAGTCATAGAACACATTCGGCGCTACGAGTTTGGCATTGGAGCCTTACTTGAGGGCGACGGACGTGTTGTCGTGGAAAATATGGTTCGTAAATATCGAAACCTGTTGGCCACAGTGGCAGAAGATCTGAACTCGAAGGCGTCTCATTTCATACTCGAACTCGTACAGAACGCTGACGACAACCGCTATTCAATTGGCGTTGCCCCCAGCCTTTCCTTTTGTTTGGAACCCGCTCAACTGATCGTGACCAACAACGAGGTCGGATTTACCGCCGAAAATGTGAAAGCCCTGTGCAGCGCAGGCGAGAGCTCTAAGAAGAATAAGTCAGGATATATTGGCGAGAAGGGGATTGGCTTCAAGTCGGTGTTCAAAGTCACAGATGCCCCTGAAATTCACTCCAATGGATACCACTTTCAGTTTAATCGGAGCGATCCGAATGACTTACTTGGGTATGTCGTACCCAATTGGATCGAACCGTGCGCCCCAACGACCATCGACGCCACCACGGTTGTACTTCCATCGAAACCCGGGCAAGAGTTCCAGAGCGCATTGCTCTGCGATCTAGATGCTACCTTGCTGCTGTTTCTCGCTCAGCTGCGTCGAATCGAGATCATGGCCGATGGCACCCAAGTCCAATACTTACGTGACGACATGGGCTCTAAAACTGAGCTGATAACGATCCAAACATCGATTAACGAAGCGCAGTCGAGGACCAGTCGCACGTACCTTCGTACCGAGTTTGTTGTCGACATGTCGATGATAGAGGAGCCCAAGCGGGAAGGGGTTCTCACGAGAAGTATCGTCGTAGCGTTTCCACTCACGACCGAAGGTGCTGCCGACCCCAACCTCACCTCTCCGACCTACGCTTTTCTTCCTATTCGCGAGTTCGGTTTCAGCTTCTGCATTCAAGCCGACTTTGTTCTCATCTCAAGCCGCGAAGGCATCCATGAAGACCTTGCTTGGAATTTGAGGCTGCGGGATGCGATAGCCCCGGCTTTTGTCGCTGCAGTCGAGCGGTTCAAAACGGAGCCGGCCTTAGGTAAGAGTTTCTTGAAATTTCTGCCCTCAGATCATGAAATCGTGGATCCGTTTTTCAAGCCCGTGGTCAACCAAATCATCGAGGCACTGAAGCACTCTGAGTGCATCCCTGTAGAAGGGGGTAGTTGGCGCAAGCCTTCCGATGTGCTCCTGGCCCCGACTGCAATCCGCGAGCTTTTTCCTTCTATAGACGCTATTGCCCTGTTTGGAGCGGATTACCCGGCACCTGGGCTCTTAGGCACCGATGGTACGTTGAAACGTCTTTCCTGCCGCATCCTCCAGGTCTCCGATGTACTGGAGGTTTTCGGGAAGCATCGGGCATGGTTTGAGTTGAAGGACATTGAATGGAGGTCCAGATTTTTCGAATACATTGCCAAGTCTCCCAGCCGTTCCAACTACATCAAGACGATGGTAGCGCTTCCTTGTCTACCAACGACCTGCGGGAAAATGCTGGTTCCCGAAGAGCAAGTTGTGTTTTTTCCGCTTAGCGCCAAGCAGAAGTATGGTTTTGAGGACGAGCTCACCATATTAGATGATGAGCTTTACGGGTGTGCTATCGATCTAGCGCCTGAAATCAAAGACCTTTTCGATGAATTGGGGGTTCGGCGAGACGACCCTTTCGAACTCATACAGTCTCACATACTGAAGCGGCATACGCCGGAAGGGATTGCCGCAGCCAAGAACCTTGCGCTGATTGGTCATGTCCGCTACGTCCGTGACAATCTTGACTCGTACCTGCAGAAGGCCAGGGAGACTCAAACAGAAGAGTCTGCGTTGAAGATGCTCCGTGATGGCCTCTACCTAGGGTCTAAACGTGAAGGCGATGGCCCCTGGTATTTTGAACGGCCTGAAACCCTCTATCTCAGCAAGGAATACCAACCTGAATTCAGTATCGAAGGATTACTTGGCGAAAAAATTCCTCAAGGGAAGCTGCTATCTGAGAAGTACATCGTCCAGACATTTGCCCATGTCGACAAGCCCCTTGCGGCGATCGAACTTATGCTATGGCGAGAATTTTTCGTAAAGATTGGAGTTCACGAAGCGCCCAAGGTCATGCTTCTTGGTTCTGGGAATGTGGATTGCAGTGAGGAGCTAGTGGCACTGTTGGGAGCAGAGGACCAATCGATAAGGCGTTCAACGCTCGAATGTCTAGATCGGCATTGGTCGTCATATGCCGACTTGACGACGTATTTGGTGAAAGTTAGTCGGTACAGCAACAAATTACAGCCAACTCGGTTTATAGAGCGCCTCCGAGCAACAGTAGCCCCCTCCAAAAGGCGCATCTCGGCACCGTTAGAGCATGCCTACCATGACCGCGCGGAGGTAAGAGAGCTCCTCGGTGGAAATATTGTGCTTGTGAACGCCGCGATAGGTGACGAACGGTTTTTAAAGGCCTGTGGTATTACCTATAAAGTCGACGCGGCGGCGTGTCTTAAACGACTGCGTCAGATCCGTTCCGCTGGCGGGAGCACCAAAGATCAAATTCGAAAAATCTATCGTCATCTCGAAGCGCTTTGGAGCGCAGAACACCAGACTATCGAGGCGGCATTTAGAGGTGAGCCTCTCATAGCATTAGGTCGGGGTGAGACAATAACGTGGGTGACGACACAAAACGCGTGTTGGCGTGCGACTGGCGTTCGCTATTTAGATGCGCGTTACCCAGCGCTGAGCACCCAGTATGTCGACCATTCAACTTTCTTCACGAAGCTGTTGCATATTCCTTTCGAATTAGCGCTCGACCGATGGATCGACGGTCTATCTGAACTTTCATTGGTCGAACCGGCAAGCGAGCGAGAGAGCGTAGCCCTTGCTATCTACAGACGACTCAGTCGTGAGCTTGGCTCACTTGCCGCCAGCAAGGGCACCGTGCCAGTCGCCCCTTGGCTATCCAGATTCAAGACAGAATCCCTTTTTCTCGTGCGTGACGGGCTATCGGTTACGAGCTCGCCTGCTGTCTTTTTTAACGACGCCCCAGAGTACGCTCAGTTGTTCGACGGCGTTCCCGGCATCTCGTTTCTGGCTGTTCCCCAGGAGCAACTTCCGGCTGTCGTGAATCTCATTCAAAATACGGGTGTACCTCTGCTTTCGGCCGCCATGAAGGTAGTGGTTGCGACGGGTGTCGAAGGTGAGCGCAATGAAGTGCTCACCCGAAAAATAAAGGACATGGTTCTTTGCATCGCACGTGTAGTTTATGGTCAAAGCCATGATCGCTTCGAGGTTGCCCTCAAAGAGAATCTCTTCGGCGCGCTACGTGACTTAGAGGTTCTCACAGTGCCCCGCCTGGCTCTAAATGTCTCGCTTGGTGGATCGGTTCGTCAAACAACTGGGCCAGTTGCACTAAGAAACCATCAACTATTGCTTTGCGCTAACGCCCCATCCCATCTTGATTACGTTGCGCTGGAAGTGCGAAAACTTTTACGGCTTCCGACGATACTGTCGGACATCATCAGTCGCATATTGATTTCCCCCACCATCCAGGACGCAGAGGCATATCTGCTGCTTCGCAATTTCAGCCAGCTGCCGCCTGAGGAAGCTGCTGCACTCGCAAAAGTGCTGACGCCAACATTGCCTGAAACCGAATCGCGTGAGGCGACGTTAGATGTCGCAGCGAAGGCCGAGACAGCACCAAGACCCCATTCTGATCAGCCAGCTACTGCTGGGGACAATCCTTGGGTAAAACCTTTGGGGTGGAATCCTAAAAGTATATCCACTGGGACTGCACCGAGTACTTCGCTGTCGGAATTTGCCACGCCAAGCACGTCGCTGCCAACACCAACAGAGCCCCTTGCCAGTGCTACGCCCATGTTTAGCGGATTGTCGAGTGCTGATGCCGCATCGCACCACCCCGCGAATCCCGGCGCTGCTCTGACGAACGGAGATGGGGTCTCTAATCCGAGAACGTCCCAAGACTCTCCAACAGCGTCATTGGTGGATTTATTGGCTAGCAATGTGCCGTTCGAGAACGACGAAACACACCGCACTTTGGAAAATAAAACGCACGGTACGCTCGCACCGTTCCGTATAGGTATGGGGACTGGCACACACATTGGACGCAATGTTCGGCGGCTCGGAAAGCACAAAACTGCGCGATCCTCAAAAGGGAGGCTCTTGAGCTATGCGGAGCCTTCTGGCTCCAATGCCCCAGTCGTCTCACCCGAGGAAAGCTCCGAACTGGCCAAACATCGGGCTGCGGTAGAGCAGGCAGCGATCAAACATTTCTTGAAGGTCGCCGCTGGTCTATGGCGGGACGTACTAGTAATGCCGCCGAATAATCCTGGATTTGATATCAAAGCTGTATCCCTCGATGGACAGGAGGAGTTTATTGAAATCAAGGGGCAGGGTGGCGCATGGACGGAGGAAGGTATTGCGCTCACACCTACCGAGCTGATTAAGGCCCATAGTGCTCGGCACCGTTATTGGCTATGCGTCGTTGAATATGCGCAAGATGAGAATCGACATCAATTATTTTTGGTAAATGACCCCTTCGGACTAACCTCCCAATTTCGATTCGATAAAGGCTGGAAGGCGGTCGCCAGTGCCATTGTCACTCAGCCGCAGAAGCCTGAGCAGGGTATGTTCATCACTGTCAACGGAGAGGGCAAAGGACATATAGTGAAGGTGAAGGGCACTGGTCTATTCACCAAGCTTCATATCGAATTTGAACACGGTAAGCAAGTGTTCAGTAAGGTCTTCAATCCGACAACAATGACGTTGAGTTACAAATAGCCATGGCACGCATGCTTCCTGAATTGTCCAATGATCAGCTTCTTACTTTGAAATCTCAGGCCGAAGCGCGCTTCTATGCCGAATGCCGCCGACAACTGCCGGACGACATTGTGGTCATTTATTCCGCTAACTGGATTTACCGTGATGGCCGCGATCGATTGCTTGAAGGTGAAGCCGACTTCACCATCGTGGTGCCAAAAAGTGGAGTCTTCACGGTTGAAGTCAAAGGGGGAGGTGTTTCCTTCGACGCTGCGAGCGGGAAATGGCAGTCCATTGACCGTAAGGGTGCCACTCACGAGATCAAGGATCCTTTCCGGCAAGCCAGCAATGAGCGACACGCTATCAAGGATCAACTATTTGGCCATCCGAAATGGTGTTATTGGAGAGGTAAGTATTTGACGCTTGGACACGCGGTGATGCTACCTGACATTCACGACGTAAAACCGCTTCTCTCACCAGAACGACAGCGCGACTTCATTGGTGTCGACACGGATATGGCGGCGCTATCAGCATGGCTGGTAAAACTTCAAACCTTTTGGACTCGAGAGAACGACGACGTACTTGGCGCCCAAGGTGTCCAACTGGTAGAGGAAATCTTGTGCAGCTCCGTTGAGATTCGGCCGGCACTCAATTCAGTTTTGGATGTGGCCGAGCAGGTCCGAACTCGGTTGACCACAAACCAAGCTAAAATTCTTCGAATAATTGGCAGCCGCAAGCGAGCCGTGATCGCGGGTGGCGCTGGTACTGGCAAGACTTTAATTGCTGTCGAGAAAGCGCGTCAGTTGGCCGAGAGTAATCAGTTGGTACTGCTTTTGTGTTACAACCGCCCGCTGGCTAACGCTTTGGCAGCAAGCGTTGCTGACCAGGCTCGCATTACTGTTATGAGTTTCCACCAGCTGTGCGACAGACGAATTAGTGAAGCCCTGCAGATCGCAAGGGTGGATCTCCTTGCCGAAGCTCAGGCAGCTTATCCGGGCAGTCACTCTAAGCATGTATTCGAAGTGCAGATGCCGTACGCGCTCGCGCGGTCGAACGAAGTGCTCGAAGCAAAGTACGACGCCTTGGTCGTTGACGAGGCACAAGACTTCAGTGATGACTACTGGTTCGCTGTTGAAGAGTTACTTCGAGACACCAAACAAGGCGCCTTCTACATCTTTATCGACGAGAACCAGGCCCTGTATCGTAAACATACTTGCTTACCGGTGGACGGCGAGCCTTACCACTTGACTGCGAACTGCAGAAACACAATTCCGATCCACCAATTGGGATACGCGTTTTATAAAGGAGAACCCATAGATGAGCCGGATCTACCTGGAGAGGAGATCCGACGCTTTGCAGTTGAGGGTGACGAAGCACAAGCTGTAGCCATTGCTGGTGTGATCAAGGGGTTTCTTGCGGAAGGTGTCAGTCCAAAGGACATTATCGTCCTACTAGCTAAGCGTCCGAAAAGCCGCCTCTATGCACTTCTCGAGGCTCAGCGCCTATCGGGAGGTGTGGAATGGGCAGTTGAGAGCCCTGGCAAAAACAAAGCTATTTTCGCGGACACAGTCGGTCGTTTCAAAGGCCTTGAAGCGCCGATCGTTATCATGTGGCTCGGAGACGAAATCGAAGCCGAGGAGCAGCGGGAGTTCCTTTACGTCGGAACGACAAGAGCGAAGTCGTTGTTGTGCATCGTCGGCTCAACAAAAGCCATAGCCGTGTTGGGCTAAATCATGAGAGGAGGGCTGTGCTCGTCTTTTACGATTACACAACATGTGCTGGTCCGCCTTAGCTCCTGGCCAGTGCCTCCTCTGATACAGCCCCGGAACAGCCTCTGCGATGGTCTCGATATCCGATGAGTTCGGTGCCGATGCACGGGTGATCACCTCCATGCAATATTCGAAAGTGGTATGCGTAGCAATGATCGGTGCTGGTCCGCTACTGGTTGGGGCACTCCGGGAGGAGTGCGGCGCATGTCGCGAGAGCCCTATTGCAAGGCTTCAGCCCATTCAATCTGCTGCTCACAATTGTCACCCTGCTGACCGAAATCGCGCAGGGTAAGCGGCTAGCAACTGGTGTACTGCTAATGCAGGTGCTCAGGGTTGTCCGTCGGAGCGATCCATAGCTCACTCTGGCAGACTTGACCCACCGAAGGGGACGATTTGAGTTACACACATGCCTATAACCCCCTCTTTTCGACTGGTACGCAGCTCTCGCTAGGTACTGCCAGGCAGAATGCGATTCGGCTTACCTTCAGAAATACCAGCTTTGGAAAATCGATGGATGGTGGCTTAAACTTAATTTAAGAGGGTAAATTTGCCAAGGGCATGTGGTGTAAGCAAGGCGGGGCCGCCCGTTGTATTAATCGATTAATGGAGCTCAACCGTGGTTTTGGAAAATGAAGTGAAGCGAGCACCCACTGAGGCAGATCTCGAAGCCGCTATTCATGCTGTACTAAATAGGACGTTTCCTTTTGTTGGCGGTCTTGCTATAGAACACCAAACCCAGTTCAAATTTCACGTCGGTAGGGCGAAGGTCTCTTTTGACGGTGCCAGTGACTGGGTGGCGGAAGGGCGTGCTGATATTATACTGCGAAAAGATGATCGTCCTTTTGCAGTTCTGGAGTTAAAGCGAAAGGGGATACCACTTCAACCTGCTGATATGCGTCAGGGGATTTCTTACGCTCGCATGCTTGACCCTTTAGCTCCCTTAGTCATAGTCACAAACGGAGACGAAACTAACTTCTATGTTACCTACTCAGGAGAGGAGTGGTGCGTCGATGGTGATGTGGAAGCAAGTTTGAAAACGTTGTTGAACAATGCGGCAAAGCTTGCCGGTGAAGACATGCGTAATGCGGTGGACACCTTGATGGGTACCTCCTCAGCTGTTTGGGCGACTGTTGTTCGACAAATATCTACAGAGTATATCGAGGGGTTGACCGGTTCTTTAGGTGATAGCGATTTCCCGTTCTCAAATGATTTTCTAATACCCCGAAGCGTGACAATGGAGGTGTTAAGTCAACTAGGCGAAGGGCACCAGTACATTATACTGGATGGTGAGCCGTTTTCCGGTAAAAGTAACATATTTCGCGAAATGGTCCAGCGCACTGCAGAGAGCCAAGACATCGCAGTCCTCTTAGTCGAAAGTGGAGCTGGCGGCTGTTTTCAGTGCGTCGCAGATGCTTTATCTCGAGCGCTTGGGTGGAGTATTTCCAAACAAGAAGCCCGGACATGGATGGATAAAGTTTCAACAACGAAAAATATGAAACTTGTTGTATTGATTGATCAATTTAATGGTGAGGACGATGAGAGTAGGCGAGAGCTTGAAGACTTGGTTGAATTAGCTCAAAGAGGCGGAATATCTATTGTAATTGCAATGGATGATGCCATAGCTGAGCGTCTGACCAGATCGAATAACTCGCGCTATCCTTCAAGGTTGGGACGAGGCGCAAAGCGCATAAAAGTCGACGTTTTGAATGACACTGAATTTTTCGATGCAATGGCGTTGATGAGTACCCATGGTGCGGTGATGATCAAAGGGGCACAATGCTCATCTGAGTATCGCCATCCATGGATTCTACGGGCGCTTACACGTATTGCAGTGGACAATATTTCACCAGATTCTGGTATGGTGTTTCTGGTGCCTTCGATGTTAGGGCTCGACTTCATCAATCAAGTGCGTAACCGTTTTTGTGCTGAAGAGCTTCGGCATGCATTTCGTGAGCTGGCTCATGCACTGCTGAGTGATTATCTAAGTAAAGATCGAAGTGATGAGCTCGAAGTTGATGCAGCAACGAACTTTATCGTACGCAAAGAGGCTCTATTCGTCGGGTTGGCGGCAGCCACAATGGGCTCTTTGAAGAGGAATGGATATTTGAGACCAGGAATGCATGCCGACAAAGATCCTATTATGTACGTGAGACTTCCAGAGCTTCTGGTCAGTGAGTTGGCATATGTTGTTTCTGATCAACTTCAGCGGCTGATGATGGTTGGCGTGAAGGATGCAGTCCTGTGGCTTTTAACTGTGGCCGAAAACCTACCGCTCGGAGAAGTAATTGTCGCTCACGCGATATCGACCTGGATGGTGGATAACGAGGATTTCACCTCGTTATTGGCTGAGCTGATAGCTGAGAAACCTATAAATGGACTGGATGCACCCAAAACAAAATTTGCCATCCGTACGGAAGATATTTTACCGTCAACTGCTAACAACGCCAATATAACTTTTGGGGGTCGGCTATCATTGGAGTTAGACATTAAGTACACTGAAGGAGTGTATTTTAGTGATAATTTTAGTGCATGGCTTATTCTTTCGCATCTACTGGCGGGTAAAAATATCATCCGTAAAGAAACGGGGTTCTTCCTACATAAGCTAATTTTGACGATTGTTGGTCAATCAAATGTCGTGCTGCGCAGGCCGGGAAGTACAGAGTCCTCAAAGGAGCTATTCACATTCCAATTGCCAGATGGAAGCTTTGTTGCAGCGCTTGAGGCTGGAATGGTTGAACCTATCACCTATGCAATATTCCGGATATTAAAAACTAAGCCTGGTCTTGCCCAACTTTGGATCGACGAGTTAAAAAACGAAGCCTCTGTGCATTTGCTTATGAGAACCATGATTGCGTTGTCAGCCCTAATTGATCTGGAAGGCGAAAGAGGTGAGTGGGCGCTAGAAGTATTGAATCATACGGTTATACCTGCGTGGCAGAGGTTTTTGTAGGTTTTGGGGTGAACATGTTCGGTGCTGTAGGTGGTGGTCAATTAATTCTGAGCGCAATGGTAACTTTTTTGCTTGAATCAAGGGGTAGGGCCGCTGCGATGACGACTTAGTCTGCAATCGCCTCGGATCCTCATGACGCTTAGGCTAGGATGATGTAGCTGTAGCTGATTTCAACGATCACTTTCATCGAAGCGATTATTCATGGCAGACACGCCGGACGCTCCCAATTCAGCCGACGACTCGTCCGAAGACGTCGTGACAAGAGAGTCACTGTACGAACAAGCTTGGTCGACGCCAATGACCAAAATCGGAGAACGCTATGGTGTCTCCTCCAGTTATTTGGCTCGGGTCTATACAAGCTTGAATATCCCTCGACCGCCAGTGGGGTACTGGGCTCAAGTTGCGGCGGGAAAAGCAAAAGTTCGCCCGGCTCTGCCAGTAGCGCTACCAGACGCCCTGATCGCCTGGAGTCGTAATGGTGCCCCTATCAAGGTTTCACAGACATTGCCTAAGGCGCCACAGAAATTGGGTCGCCAACCAGCAAACACCAATGCAACATTGCCTCGAAGACACCCATTGTTGCTAGGTATCGAAGAGCATTTTGGAAAAGCTCGGGAAGGCGAAAACGGTTATATGCGACCGACAAAACGCGCCATGGCAGATCTCATCGTGAGCCGCACCGGACTCGCCCACGCCGTGGATTTTGCCAATCAGTTGTACTTGGCACTGATGAAAAAAGGCTTTTCCGTAACGCTCGCTGATTCCACCACGCACATGAGTCGTGCGCCTGTGGATCACCGTGAAAAGGAGTCCAAGAGGTACTTTCATCCTGCACTCTGGCATCCGCAGCGCCCCACCGTGGTTTACATGGGAAGCGTCAAACTCGGATTAACAGTCTACGAGATCAGTGAGTATGTGCCGGTGAAGAGTGTTGGCAAGCAATACGTTCGACTCAACTCACTTCCTGCCAGTCAACGACGATCTCAGTTTCATGATGGCTGGGTAATGAGCGATGACATGCCCACCGGACGCCTTTGCCTACAAGCTTACTCTCCCTACTATCGCGCAGAATGGATACGGCGTTGGAGCGAGGATAAGCCTGGCGACTTGCTCAGTAAAATTGCCGGCATCATTAAGCTGCTGATTACCGAGGCCCCGGTGCTGGCCAATAAAGTCGAAATCGAGCGTGAGCGGAGCGAGCGCGAGCATCAGCAGTTTCTATTAGCGTGTGAGGAGAGGCGCAGACAAGACGAGGAAAAGCGCCGACTCAAGGTGATTCAGGATAGCCGTGATCGGCTTGAGTCTGTGATTCAGACTTGGGCGAAAGTGAACAGTATTCGCGCGTTCTTTGACGACATCGAGCAATCTGCACAGAGTCTCAGTGATGTGGAACGAAACGCTGTCTTGGGGCGATTGTCCCAGGCGAAAGACTTGATTGGTGAGTTGAATGCGCTGAAACATTTTGAAGGTTGGGAACCGCCAATCTTCTGAAGCGTGCCTTCGAGAAGGTCGCTGGTGAAATCAGTCCTCCAGCGGCAATCCAGGCGACTGCACGCGCTGTCTCTTCAAGCTGTCCACTGCCTCGAACAGCGAAGCTTTTGAGTCGACCCTTTCGATGAAACTGTATCGGTGGATCTTGTTCAGATCCGAAATGATGTCCGTCTCAACGTGAAAGATGGCATCCCCGCTCCCCAGCCGACCAGCTTGGCCAGATCAGGCGGGACAAAATTGTGGCGCTCAGCGATTTTCCGCCAAAGTGCTGGCTTGTCAGGCATATGGTGCGCAGCCCTCGCTTCCTTTGACCGGTGTCGTTGGGTGCTTGCAGCGGCAGCACCCTACTACCGAGCAAGGTGGAGCTTTTTTAGCGGCAGATTTTTTTTTTGGGGGGGGGCGACCAATCTGATTGAGAAAAAACTCTTTAATCCTAAGGCTAATGCGACTACGTCAGAGTATACAAGCTCTTCCAAAATATGGCATTTAGCCCTCCTCGTTGAAATCAAATATTATTTTTCTGCGTCTATTTGCCCAAATTTCTTTCGCTGATTCCCGTGACACAGAACGTTCAAAAGCCAACGGGTCATGATCTGAGCAAAAAACTTTCAAGTTAGTTGGGTTTGGTGACCCGCTATTATTGGCTGGAGATATAAAAAGTTCGGAATTTTTTACGGTTTTATCACAGCCGTCGATATGCTGGCATTTTTGGTGCGTAGCAGACATCCGAACAATCCAGAAAGGATTTGGAAGTTCGTAGCGAGTGTTTTCTCCCAGCTTAAATTTAACTCGGTAGGGTTTTGATGTGACATCATAAATGGATGTTCTTGAGCTTTTATAACGGTTGCACCATCCGCAGCCCAAGGCTAGATTTTCATCCCCCTGTCCCCCCTGACTCACTGGTATTACGTGTTCAATGTCGATTCTGACGTCATTAGTGTGGATGCCTCTAGGCCTAAAAATATCAACTAACTTCGGCAACTCTATAGGGTTCCTGCCTTTTTTCTTAGTGAATTGATCTAAGGCTTCTTCAGTGAATTTATATCCGCAGATCCAGCAGCGCGGTTCGCTGGTGGAAGCGATGAGTTTGAGTTTCTGCTCGTTTGTTGCAAATGTTCTCCCGATGTCTCTTTCAACTTTAACATCGCTGTAGATTTTTTTTGATATCAGTGCGGCCAGTTCCTCCCTGTAGGCCTTAGGGCTGGATGGGAACGCGCTATTGATATTTATTAGCGCATCTTGGTATATGTGGGCTTCGCTCTTTGACGTGTCTTCGATATAGTGAGTTGGCGAGCATACACTTTCGACAAACCACCTTAGCCAGAGGGTGGTTGCGTCAGCTTGCAAGATGCTTTGGTTTTCATGAAAAATTCCGTCTGGAACTTTCTTTCCGCATAATTCCTTGGCTGTGTCACTGCTCCACATATTCTTGAGCGACAGTTCTGTGGTTTCTCTTATAAATTGATTGATATTCTCAAGCGCCATATTAATTTCCTTTGTATAGCACTGAGTAATTTTTGATGTTAGGAAGTGCTTTGGGGTCTCTGCGATAGCCGAACCAAAGACTTGACCACTGCTTGCGAGTTCCAGTGGAGTCTTTCTTTACACCATCGAGTTTCCAATCACGAGAGAAATATTCTACTTTTATATCTTGCAGCCACTCGTCAACTATTGTTTTAATTTGAGATGAGGAGTCAATAGTCTGTCTGGACTCAACCAAATAAGCAAAAAAGTCTGTGGAAAGGGTAAATAGCGTTGGCTTGTTAAATATATTTGATGTTCTCGGATTCCCCCAGTAATTAGGGGCTTTAGAGTAGTCGACTTTAGCAAGTCTTTCTTTTACTGCCTTCCAAAATTCAATAAATATCTCACGCCATGGCCCCTCGGGACTTGACCAATATTCTTCTCTACTTTTAAAGTCTGCTGCGTTCCAGTTGTCGCATATGACAGATTGCTCCAGATACTTTCTCTTCCATAGATCAGCGTAATCAATCTTTGAGTCATGAAAGTACCTAGCTCCACGAAGATTTCGGAAAATTGATACAAGTTGACTCAACACGGACCATGGAAGTAGATCTGCTCCGTCACCGCTAAGCCCCCTTGCTACTAGACCGGCAAAAGGACTTTCTGGATTTTTTGCAAGATAGGTGGCCGCTACTGAGCTTTGCAGTGGGATTCCTGCACTCTCTAAACGATCTGCAATTCTTTGAAGTTCATTGTCCGCTAAGCTAGTGGAAATAATTGTTCCAAGAAGAGCTGCCCTCACAGGGGTTGCTTTCTGATTTACAACAACGAATTGAAATACATGTTCGTCTGCTTTTTCGTCTAAAAGTAATGAAATAGGAAGATTGCGAGATTTCTCTGACAGTAAAAGATTACTAACGTCATCAGCGGGTAAACCGTCGCCGGTCATATTTTTTATTTTTTCCCATCTACCCTCATCTGACTCCAAGGCTATTTCAGCGGCTTTGATTGCGCCTTTGAGGCGGTGCTGACCATCCACTAAGATTACAGGCTTTAGATATACCTCCATGGCCTCTCTTGAAAAGCCCAGAAACTCATCGTCGTCATACTCAGTTCCTAGCTTCTCCAGAATTAGTACTCTTGCTGATAGCTCCTTCCAGAAGTCGACAACATGGGATTGCGTTAAGACAGCCTCTTCTAGAGGTTCTTCATCGTCCGTGTTGACGTGTTCGTCTTCGTCGTTATCTAGTTCTTCGTCATCACGAAAGAAATTATGGCCTATAAGTTTACTTAGCTTCGCGGCTAATTGCTTAGGTGGATCTTGCGCTGTTAAATCAGGAACTCTTTGTTCTAGATGTTCTTTTGCTCCATTGAAAAGCTCAAGCAAGGAGAGTTTGGAGAGGTCTGGACAGGTGATGGTGACTGTTCCGTCGACTACAGGCTTGTCATCTCCTGTCGTGCCTGGGGTGAAAGTTATATTAACGCCTAGTTTATTTCGAATAGCACACAAAAGAGGGTTTTGAATTACGTTTCGCGGATCGGAATAGAATTTAGATATTTTTACTATCCTTTCCTCATCGTCATCTCGCTGAAATCCTAATAGCTCTGCATCCAAAGATTCATCCTTTGAGATTCTTGCTTTTTGAGGCACTCCAGCCCAGTCATTTATATCTGTAGCAGGTGCGGCAAATAAAACGAGCGGTTTGGAATTTTCACTCTGTTGTATTTTTATTGCAGCGTATGAAATCGTTTTGCTCATTTTACCATTCCAAATTTTACGTTCAAAGTCTTTGCAAAGGGGCGCGTAAGGCAATACTGCTGCTTTACGTCGGCGTCTCTAGAAAATTCGAGGAAGTGGTGACCCTCTTCGCCGAACCATACCAAACGCTTCCTGAGCATCCCTAGAGTATTACCGAAAAAGTGCATAATGGCACGAAGCTATTGTGCGGACTCGTTATCGCGCTCCCATGTGTGGGGCTGAACGAACTGTGTTTAGGAAGCTAATCTACATACAGTTGTAACCGGGAAGGTCGAGTCTAGCTAGCCAGTGATCGGGTCACGGCTGGACTGGAGTTGAGCTTTCCGCGAAAGCGAGACTGAGCACACATCAAATTGGCAGATACGTCCAGCACCTATTGATATCGATCGACGTTTCCGCTGCGTTTGCCGATCACGCGCCGGCGGCACGTGACAAGTCCTAGCATTGGATAAGAAGCGTAGACCAGTCAGATAATAAAGCATCTAGGCAGTAGGTTTCTCGGTCTTGGTAGCAGCGAAACGCTCTCATCACATCAGTGTTCTTTGAACTGCAATCACAAGAAGCGCGAAGGAGTAAGTCGCTGTATGGTTCGTGTCAATTGAAGCCTCAAACATAAGGGTACGGTCGTCGTATCACCTCTTGGATTCGTCGGGATCGGCAGATAGACCAGAAACCCTGCCACCTCATCTGGCGTTGAATCGTTAAGAGCCAGAATGGCCTCGACGGGGGCGTCTGGGTTCTGACCAATTCGTTATAGGTACATACCGACCTCGTATGGCAGAGCAAGGTTGTACGCCTCGTTGTGTGGATTACTCGGCGGCACCGCCTCTGTGTTCAGCTCAGATACAAACAGGCGCGCCACCTCTATGACCTGAAGTGCGATTTCTTTGGAAGGGGGGTGAGTTGTGATAAAGGACAGTAGGCAAGGGATAACAGTAAAGGTTTGAATGACATTTCACGCTAAACCGCGGTGCATGCAGCTCTCCGATCAGAGTTTAGCCGCGTAACGGACTCACATGCAGGACCGGGTTGTTCCGGACCTTGGCCAGTCGGATCTTGACTCGACTACCAGGCTTGCCAAAGAACATCGCGGCCCTTACACCCGTCAGCTTGTGCCCCTCCGTGTAGTTGAAACTCTCGGTCACGCACCGGCGAACGAGCAGTTCAAAACTGCGAGAGTTCTCCGCGATCCACGTCATCACTTCCCTTGTAAGCGTGGCAGGTGCGGGTTGAACTGGTTCGGGTCGCCCTTTGATTTTTGGCCTTGCTGGCTTCGGTCGTTTGGCTTCAAACAAAGTGATGTCGTCAAGCTGGAAAGAGCCAGGCACTGTGCATACGTGCGATTTCCCCCACCACAAACTCACAACGAGGTTAGTGCCGTCTGGATGGCCGATTAGGCTCCTGGCAGCCGAGGTCACCCGGAGAGACAGCTTCGGGAAAGCGTTAAATGTCCCTGGACCGAAAGTGATCCCTCGGCCAATCAGGCTGATTTGTTGGCCCGCGACCCTTGCCCAGCCAAAGTCATTCGATTCCAGGAAGCACAAATAGCGGTCGCCTTTATCTAACGTAGCCTCAACCTTCCCGTTCGGCCGTTCCCAGACCAGTAAATTGGCTTTATCGTCGGTCTTGAGAACTGAAGACTGGTCTATGCGCTTCACCTGGGCGGTTTTTATGATGCTCGCTCTCAAGGCTTTTTGGAGCTTGCTGGCGATCGCCGCCCGGTTTTTTGCATGCGCTTCGAAGCGATCGCGGCGGGCGCGTCGCCGGGCTTTGTCAACGACATCCTTTTGGTGCTCCGCACATTGTTTCTGGAACTCTTTGTACAAGGCCTTCAAGCGCTCAATGTCCACCCTCATATCCGCGACCATTTCTGGCGTGATGCGCTCGGCATCATCCAGCCAGGGCTCAACGATGTCCATGGTCTGCCGGCGAGCCGGTTCTTCTTTGAGGTGAACACTGAGCTCGAGGTTGTGCTTTCCACCCTCAGTCAGGTTCTGGCTGCCTACCGTGACAAAGGTGGCGTTGTCAGTCACCAGCTTGGCGTGAAGCCCATCGAGCTGGTAGACCTCATGGTTTTTCATCAACCCGACGATGTCCTCCAGATCCGAACCGCCGGTAGCAAAGACTGTGGTGTCAAACAACGTGTAGATCCGCGCGCCCCTCTTGCCCTTAACCAAGGTAAATGCAACGTCCTTGGTGATATAGGGTGAGAGGATGATCAGTGGCTGGGTAGAACGCTTTGCCTGTTGCTTCCAGCGTGGGTGGATATCCTTAAACATGCGCATCGTAAGCTTCTTCCTGAAGTGCTGCCCGCCCGGGCAAACCGAGCTGATTCTAAGGGTGGGAGATGAATTAGGGTTTCTTGAACAGGCATTGGTCGAGATTAAACGGCTCCCCATGAATGCCCGCCAGGCCCGCAGCGTAACTGAGTGCGTGCGGCATGATCGCAATCGGTACCGGCAGCAGCGGGGCAGGGCATTGCTCCAGAAACTAATCACCGATACCCCCGTGTAGCTTATGTCGGCAGTCTGTCCTGAATATGGAGGGGCGGAGGGCGCTAGATTTCATAACTGTCGCATAAGCGGGCGTCCGTCAAAACGCGTAATGAAAAATATGCGATTGGGCTTCACGGAAGCATTCGAGAGACCTAATCGAAATTCATCGCTTCGGAGGGCTGTCCGCCTGTCGCCTCAATTGGCTGGATTTTTTGTGATGACCGAGGGCGAGAAACCAGTGGTACGGGCTGCGAAGTTTCCAATTGCTGGAAGAGTGAGGTCGATTTCATTGATCGCTTTCGTTAAGCTCTCCTGTGTGTACGACAGATCGTGGAAATATGCAGCTGTATGTCTGTGATAGGCGTCATGTTTGTCTGTGGAGAGACAAACATGATAAGCTTTATCCCTATGACTAGCCCTTTTTCCTATACATTTCCTGCAATCCGCGGTGTTCAAGCGGGGCGGGAGTATTACGTGTCTATGTGCCCGCTTCGGTTGCTGGCTAAGCTTTTCGTTTTTGACAATGAGGAGCTGATGCCTGAGTTGAGGGCGCAACGGTCAATCAATCGGTCGCGCATTCCTGAGCTAGCGCGATACATCCTCTCCAATTCGAATAGCTATACGTTCTCCGCCATCACCGCGTCTATCGACGGTAAAGTCAGCTTCGACCCAGTAGGCGATAACGATACCAATCATTTTCGCATGGGCACGTTGACGGTCGATATGGATGCCAAGTTTATCGTCAATGATGGACAGCATAGGCGCGCGGCAATTGAGCTGGCGATTGAGGAGCGCCCAGAGCTTGGTGATGAGACAATTGCGGTAGTCTTTTTCCACGACCGCGGGCTTGAGCGTTGTCAGCAAATGTTTGCTGATCTCAACCGTCACGCTGTCAAGCCCTCGCCATCATTAAGCGTTCTTTATGATCACCGCAATGCGGCCGCTAGCGTGGCTAAGCATCTCGGGCTGACTTCGCGAGTGTTCAGAAATCTGATTGAGTCAGAACGTTCCTCACTGTCTAAGCGCTCGCGCAAGCTGTTTACCCTCAGCGCTCTTCACTTCGCCATTCTAGAAATGCTTAGCGATCGGGAGCTGGAAGATTTCTCCGCGGCATCGAAGAAGTGCCATGAGTTTTGGGAGGTGGTCGGCGATCAGATTCCCGAGTGGATATATGTGCGCGAGGGGCGTATGACAGCGGGGGAGGTACGGCAGGACTTCATTCACTCGCACGCCATCGTCCTGCATGCTTTAGGGCGTGTAGGGAAATTCATTTATGACGCTGATGCAGGGAAACCCAATCTAAAACATGTCCTCAGAAATCTCCGTGAGATTGACTGGTCGCGCACCAATATCGCTACATGGGAGGGTCGCGCAATGATTGGCGGTCGAATGGCCAAAACCAGTCAAAATATCACGCTAACTTGCAATCAAATCAAACACACGCTCGGGCTTTCTCTGACTCCTCAAGAGCAAGTTATCGAAAGCGCCTTTGCTGCTGCCCGCCAGTAAAGCTACAAGCTACACACTGGAAAAAATTATGACGCCTCCCGAAACGATCATCGAAGAAATCCAATCGCTGTACCGCTCCGACTCCCTACCGTGGATCGTGGGGTATAGCGGTGGTAAGGACTCAACGGCTTCCCTGCAATTGATTTGGAAAGCGGTTGCAGCATTGCCCTCTGAGCAGCGTACCAAGGATATTCACGTCATCAGTACTGATACTTTGGTGGAGAATCCGGTCATTGCCGCCTGGGTTGAGTCCTCGCTCCGGCACATGAAGGCTGAAGCGGAGCGTCAGCAATTGCCGATTCATCCGCATCGGCTCACTCCCAGTCTTGAGCATCGTTTCTGGGTCAACTTAATAGGTAAAGGCTATCCCGCTCCGCGCAACCGTTTTCGGTGGTGTACGGATCGTTTAAAGATCAGTGCTTCGACTAAATTTATCCAAGAGCTTTCTGAGGCTAACAGCGAGGCGATTTTGGTGCTTGGCCAGCGCCGTGGCGAGAGCCATGCGCGGGACAAAGTGATGGATAATTACAGCGGCAGTACGCGGGATCGATTGAGTCGTAATAGTGACCCAAAACTTTCGCGTGTCTGGGTTTATCTGCCTATAGAAACGTGGACCAGTGATGATGTCTGGATGTACGTTCTCACCGATGAGAACCCTTGGGGCATGGATAATCAGGATCTGTTCAACATCTATAAGGGGGCTACACCGGACGCCGAGTGCCCGGTAGTTGTTGACAAGTCCACTCCAAGTTGTGGTGATAGCCGCTTCGGCTGCTATGTCTGCACCATGGTCTCGCAGGACAAATCCATGCAAGCCATGATTCAGAATGATGATCAGAAATCTTGGATGCAGCCGATTCTAGATTTTCGCAATAATTACCTTAGCGTACAGGACTGGGGCGTACGCGACTTCAAACGCATGAATGGCCGTGTCAAGCTGATGGGGAAGGGGGACACTGCCGAACTTATCCATGGTCCTTATCTCCAGGCTTACCGGGCTAAGTTGTTGGAGGAGTTGCTACGTACCCAGCGTGCCGTGCGTGATGCCAGTATTCCTGGACACGGCCAGATTGAGCTGATCTCAATCGACGAGCTAGATGTCATCCGGCGTATCTGGGTTGAAGAAAAAGGCGAGATTGAGGATTTGCTGCCTAAAATCTACGAACTCGTTTTCCATGAGAAATACCCTGGTCGAGCGATGGAGCCGGTTCCATTAGAGGCGGAGGATTTAGCCTTGCTTAATGAGGTCGCGGCGGAGCTCGATCCGGACGCAGGTGAATGTCTTTATCAGCTCACGCGTAATCTATTGGCTGTGCAGTTCCAATCGATGCAGACTCAAAAGCGTTCCCGCCATTTGGATCGATTGGAGGAAGTACTGAAAGCCAACGCATTCCGAACCGAGCTTGAGGCTTTAGTGTTTGCAAAGAATAATCGTGACGACTCTCAGGATGAGCCGAGCGCAAATGATGAGCTGGAATTAATTCCTCTGGCAGCGGTTGAGGTAGAGGAAAACTAATCATGGCAAAGTTAACGATCAACCACATTTCTATTGAGAATTTCGGTCCATTTCGCGAGCAGCAGACTTTCGACTTGACCGTTCAAGCCAAACGCCCCGTTATTCTGATCAAGGCTCTAAACGGAAGCGGGAAAACAACATTGCTTACCGCGCTTCAAATTGGTTTGTATGGATACAAAGCAATAAACCTGGCACGACGGTCCGAGTATGAACAATTAATCAATGGGCTGCAGCGTAAGGATGCTACCGGGCCTGCGCGAATTGAGATGCAACTCGGCATTGAAGTGGGTGATTACACTCAAGTACTGACGATTCGTCGCGAATGGTTGCCCAAGGAAAAGGGCTGCCGAGAGCAGTTTCGTGTTTTTGCCGGGCATGTGGAAGACTTGGCGCTAGCTGAAGATTGGGATGATTTTATCAACGGCATCATGCCGGCTGAGCTAGTACACCTGTTTCTATTCGATGGTGAAAAGATCGAGGCATTGGCTAACCCTGAACGCCTACCGGATCTGCTACGTCGGGCAACCGAAGTCTTCCTAGGAGTTGGGGGAATTGATGCTCTGGCTGCAGACCTTAAGGCTCTAGAGCGCCGCGCTAGTAAAAGAGGCTCGGCAGTCGCTGGTGGTGATCAGCAACAGGTCGACGAATACGAACTGCAGCTCAAAGAGCTGGAATATCGTATCGAAATAATCTTGCAGCGCCAGGCGCAGGCAAGAACAGAGTTGGATGATGCTCAAAGAAAGCTGGAGGGCTTCTCTATCGAAGCTCAGCGCAGTGGTCTGCAGGCCTACCAGCAGGCTGCAGAGTTGCGCGCACGTGTCGAGCTTTGCGAGCTGCAGCACAGACAAGCACGTGCTGCTTTAGTTGAAGCTCTGGAAGATCCGCTGCTACCGCTTGCATGGCTGGGGCCTCTCTGGTCTGGCTACGAACTGCAGTGGCAGAGCGATCAGCACGCCAGGCATGCGCAGTTGCTGCTCAAGGAGTTTGCTAGTCGTGACCAGCGAATCTTGGCGTTGCTGGACCAGAAATCGCCACAGGCTCAATCTACGGTTGCAGAATTACTGGCGACTGATCTGCAGGCGTTACAAGCTGTCGATCAATATGTGCCGACGTTCCTTCCGGGAGGTGATCCAGCAGAATTAGAACCACGGCTACAGCAAGCCAAGCAGCGTTTGAAGGCCGTGCAAGAAACTGTTGTGGTCACTCAGCATGCCATGGAGGAAGCCCAGTCCGCGGTGGATCAGATACCCGCGTATGAGCAACTCGGTACAGTCTTCGAGGCGATGCAGAACCATACTCAAGCGGTGGCGACTGCTGAGTGGAAAGTGCAGGAATTAAGTCGCGAACTGGAAGAGCTACGAGGTAAGCAGGTCCACTTTAACTTGCGTTATAACGCCGCAATGGCGCGTGTTCGCGCCGAACTCAAGGAAGGCGCTTTCCAGTTTATTGCTATGGAGGCCGCTGATCGCGCCAAAGATGCACTTAACGTCTTCCGGGCGCGCCTGCTTGCGTCCAAAGCACAATGGTTATCGGAAATGATAACTTCCGAATTTAAACAATTATTGCGCAAACGTAATTTTATCGCTCAAGTGCTGGTCGAGCCGCATACTTACTCGGTGTCCATTGAAGATATCAACGGCCATACGTTGCCAATGGAGCGTTTATCAGCCGGCGAGCGGCAACTTCTGGCTATCGCAGTATTAAGTGCATTGATTCGAGAGCGTAAAGGTCGCTTCCCGGTTGTGGTGGATACCCCTCTGGCACGTTTGGATCGCAAACATCGCGAGGCCTTGATCCACAATTTCTTTGCCAAAGTTTCACACCAGGTTTTGGTGCTTTCTACGGACGAAGAGGTTGAAGGTAGTGTCCATACTGCTCTAGAGCAACATATGAACCGAGAGTATGAGCTAACCTTCGATGATGACAGTCGCCGGAGTATTGCTAAAGTAAGGGCTCATCAGTTCCATTTGGAAAGCGTCCAATGATTGACCGAATTCGTCTAACCGCTGCCGCAAAAATTCAGCTATCTACATTAAAACGTAAGACAGGTATAGAACATTACAATTCTATTTGTCGGCATGCGCTTTGCCTTTCACTGGCTGAGCCATCAATGCCGCCAGAGGAGGAGTTTAGCTATAACGGCGGAGTTGAGATAGATTGGAAAACGTTTACGGGCGGATTTGATGAGCTGTACATCAATTTGTTATTGCAGCGTCTTAAGCAAGATGGTGTTGCGGCAAGCTCGGAAAGTATTAAAAAACTGTGCGCCGGTCATTTACACAGGGGGCTTTCTTATCTCGCAGGTCGGGGTGATAGTTACCTAGCGGATGCCGTCGGAAAGTGAGTTGGTTAACTTGCCCTGCTTGCTAGATATTCGACAGCAAGTGGACGAAGCTGGAGGCGAGCGGGTGTCTGCGTCTGGGATGTGGCAGGCCCTAGGCGGAAGGCTTCATCCCGGTTTCTTCAGTGATGGCAGAGTTGATTTCTTTGGGGCAAGGCGCCGGCGAGCGCAGACGGGCAGCAGCCTGCCATGATGTGAGGCTGCAGGTTTTACCGTCTGGCTTAGAGTCAGATGATCAGGCAAGATAACGCCATTAACTGATCTTAAGGATGACAGCATATGGCAATGCCGCCGGGCCCTAGAAGTGTTGACATTTTTAGCTTGAAATTGCGGGGGTCGTTTGGCCGGTTTCAAACCGACTCGAGCCATACGCTAAATTATCTGTCAACGACATTTCGCATCGGCCAGCTCGACAAGCTGCAGGTGGCAGCAGATGTTTTCAATATTCGCCGTGTTGCCTTCGAGGAACTTATCCAACGGGATATTGATCATTCTCGAGTCGTCCGGATAGCGGAGGGTTACCTGAAAATGGGTGCCCAGAGGGCCGTATTCTTCCCGCCTTTGCTGGTGTGTCTGGCGGTCATGGACGGTGATAACGGTCTCAAACCAAATTACGACTCAGTCACTCAACAACCGATTTCGGAAGGAACACTGCGTACGGTCTATGATCGCGATGGTTTTCAGCTTGATTTATACCAAGCCGAACAAGGGCAGGGTGGGCGGGTCATAGAGTGGCTGGGAGAGTCGGTAGAATTTTATGACTACGCGGCCATGCTCGGAGTTAATCCAGAGCGTACGAAGCTGGTCACTCTGGACGGGCAGCACCGGCTTCAAGCGCTAAGGCTGCTCAATAGCCAGCCGGAAACCAGAAAGGTCGTCGCTAACATTGAACAGCCTGTTTGTATTGTCTGGATGCCTTTGGCTACAGCGGAGGGCGATGAGCAGATTGTCAAAGACTTGCGCGACATATTCGTAACCGTCAACTCAGAACCACAACGGGTCAGTGGGCATTTTATCTTACTCCTAGATGACTCAAGTAATGCGGCCTCTGCGGTGCGCTCCTTGGCCAACAAATGGAAATATGATGTGGCGCCAAATGATTGGAGCCGTCTCCATCTATTGGAGTGGAACACCCGAGAAAATCAAAGCACAGACGCAAGACTACGACCTTTCTCTATTACCACTGTGTCGATTGTGGCTTCTATACTTGAGAATCATTTGTTTGGAGTTCCGCGTTTAGGCGCAGCGATGCTGAAGCTCGGAGAGTGTGAGGCAGAGCTTGAAGGGATCGATCCCGAATTTGACCCTTCGGGAATGCGGAACCAAGTGCCAGGTTTGCGTGTAGATCCTATCATTCGTAGACAAATCGAATTACATCTGACTCCCGCTCTAGATGTTATATTGCGTCAGTTACGCCCCTATCAAGAGCTTGAAACTCGGTTAGACAAGGCATTTGCTAAGGTTAAACAACAGGCGGAGCGTGGTAATCCTGCGAGTGCAAGCCTGACTACTTATCTCGGTCGGTTTGTGTATAACGAACGCGAAATGTTCGACGAACTGGCTCAGGGCGCCTGGGGAGTATTCAAAGCAGATACCCAAATCCCCGATAACGACATCATCTATATGCGGCAAGCCTTCCAGCAAGGTTACATGCGTTTCTGGTTGACACTAGCTCGCGAGTTGATACATCAGGGAGTTGACAACATGCATATTGCGCATGCTGCAGTAGCCGCGTCTAATGTGTTCGTGGCGTCTCACAACTTCGACTATTTGAGTGAGCATCAATTATATACGCGTCGCGTGCTTTGGAAGAACGACACCATCAACTTCAGTGCGAATTGGGCTAGAGACGCGTGGACCGATGTACAAGTCGCTGCGCTACTCCGTACCGATGTCCGCGAAACCTTAATGGAGCAGCTCAAAACCGCGATGACTGAAGATCAGCTCAGGAATTTTGATCGACGTTTGTACGCTTTGGGTACGGAGGCCGCGCTTCGTTACTCCTCAACGTTGCTTGATCAGATATTGCGCGATGTTAAGCGTAACCTGGCTGATTTTTTTGGCGAAACCGAAGCCGGCGCTCTTAGGGATATGCGCAAAAGCGATCCCGTTGCCTTTGAAGAGATTACTGGAAAAATGGCCATGGAGAAATTTGAAGAGGCACTCAGCCGCTTCGCCAATCAACTCGAACAAGTGCCGGCTGACCTCTGGCCTGTGGAGTAAGGTTGTGTTGTGGACAGAAGGAGCTTCAGTAGAAGATACCCGCATCGTTTATGTGAAGCATAGTGACATGGACGAGGCGATACTCAATATTAGTTGTGGCAACTGGCCCGACGTGGAGCAGGTGGTCCGAGTACTCCCTGCGGGTTGCACACATGTCGCTGTTATTGATGCTCTGGTGCGTTTGCAGAGCATTAATGACTGTGTTCGGCAACAGATCGATACGCCAGCTTTCGTTACCGCCATCGCGACTTTACAAGCGTCGGTTCGAGATATAGTCCAGTCTGCCTGCGAATTGTTAATCGGATTGAGGCGTTTCGATGTTAATGCAGTATGCACCTCGGGCGAGCGTCTAGAGATTTTCGGCGGTGCATCGAATGCTCTACCTGCGAGCTCGCAGCGTCTATTGGTCAAGCTGGCACAGTTTGCTACAGAGTTTGGGCGGACATCATTACATGAGTGGACTCTGCCAGCCTTCTTCGTCCATGACGATGCGTTGCCTAAACATCGAAATTGGTGGAAGGAACCCTCGTCGCTGGCTGGCTCGTTTGAAAGGACCAACCAACGCTTCGCCGCCATCCTGACAGGTGGAATTCCCCCCAGCTTGCAGAAGGTCAAGACCTGGATAAGAACAATTGAAGAAGAAGCCGCCGGTTTGCATTTGGAGTCTACTTCCACGCAGAAAGAATCTGACGTTTTCCGACAGGCATCCGCTTTCATGACCATTTCTGCAGATATTCACCATGCCAATAAAAACCATGTGCTTGCGCTTCTCTGTTTACATAGGGCTACTGAATGGCTCCTTGCTGCTAAGTGTGCAGATCAAAACATGCTGGATTTTACTTCGCGTAGCGGAGCGCGAATGGCTTCGGGGAACAAAGATAGGATCAGTTTTGACGCTTTACTCACCGCGTTCGCTAATGGCGGACTAACCCTTAATGGCATGATGAATGATTTCGTTAAACTGAATTCGTGGCGGAATCTTTTTGCATATACACATCACATGTCTTCTCCTCGTCCAGTTGACGCTGATAGTTTGTTCTTTAGGATTCGGGATGGTTTGCCAAGTATTGCTAATGGAAAATGGAAGAAAGCGGTGAAGGTATTAAGCCAACCTTTGCCAGTGGCATTGGAGGATATGCTTGATCCCAGCGGTGATTTGCGAACTACATTTTCCGTACACTCTGCAGCATCTTTGGTCATATAGTCAGCTTGCCTGATCATCGCAATCCGCTTTACTGGTTTATGATCAATTATGAATAATTCGTTTATACCCTGAGGGTGATTTTAATCGCGAGGGAGCTTATTTTCGGGTCACTGTACGCTGTGACGTACATCAAAGTTGTTCAGCGATACCTGTATTCCGCGGCGGTTCTGGATCTGTTCGCTCGCCGGATTGTGGGGTGGTTGCTGTCGATGATTTCCAATGCCAAGCTGACCTGCGAAGCGTTACGAATGGCAGTCGAGCTGCGGGGAAGACCAAAAGAAGTACTGTTTCACTCTGATCAAGACTGCCAATACACCAACCATAAATTCAGAAATGAGATGCGCAAGCAGGGACTCTTGCAAAGCCTGAGTCGCAAAGGTGAGTGGCGGGACAACGCCCCGATGGAGCATTTCATTGGGAGCCTTAAATAAGAGTGGGTGCTAGAAGACGGCTGCAACTCGGAGCATGAAGCCCGCGTAGATGTACAACGCTACATGATGCGTTGCAACAACATCGGGTTCCATAGGTACAACGGCTACTGCTCGCCGATAGTTTTGGAGAAATTGGTAGCGTGAAAACCGTAGCCGGTGAACAGAATTACTTGACCAATTCATTCATGCTCCTAGACGCACCGCATGGACGCGCTGAGGCGGTTTGGTGTAAATCGTCCCCGAACCGCGGTTAGTCCTGAACGTAATGAACAGCAGAGCCCGGCTTGCTTTTTTAGCTAAATCCTAACCTCTGTCTTTAATTCCGAGCCCTTTCACTGACTTAGCACGATTCTGATCCAGCGAATTGTAATAGGTGTTCTGAGTCGTCGACATACTTTCGTGGCGTAGGTCAGCCTGGAGATCTTTGATATCGCGAAATGGTGCGTCAAATGTAGCCGCCGTGTGACGTAGCCAATGTAGGGATGCCGATCGAAGCTTGTCCATCTCTAAGTCAGTTTGTCCCTCGTCCTTCATGCGCTGAAGTGATTTATCGAACACCATCTGAATAAGGGCACGAATGTAACGATCTGACAGGCCAGCTCGACCTCCGACCGTTGTGACTAGTGGAGTACTCTCCTTGTGAGACGGCAGCGGTGGAAGGGAGAGGGTGGTCCGATATCGCTTCAAGTAGGCTTCAATGTATTCGTCCCGCACACTAATTTTCGCGGCCTTGTTGCCCTTACCAACAACGTTGAACCACCAGTTTTCACCGTCGTACTCGAACGAACCCATTGTAGGCTTCCAGTTGTCCCGACCGACGAGATCAGACACTCGGAGGTAGAGAGAAAAGAGGGTGGCCACAATAAATAGCGTCCGTTCATGTTGAGGTTCCTCCTGAGCCATGACTTCTGCGGTTTCAATTACATAATTCCACTGGAGCGGAGTGAGTGCTTTTCCAGAGTTCATCACCGTGTTGCGCTGTTTAAAATTGGATTTTTGTTTGACGGCTCGAATTGGATTGGCTTCAGTGGTCAGCCCTTCGTCAATGGTGTACTGGAAAAAACTGCCACAAACGGCAAACACCTGGCCCATCGAGCCGGCAGACATTTTGTACGCTACGTCATCTACATCTTTACTATTCTCCGCAGCAACCTTGCGGATCTGTTTATCGATCTTGACGTTAAAAGGGCGCCATTTGTCGTTGATGATGTAGGTGTCAGTTTCAGCAGCTTTACGACCACCAACCCGGATAAATCTTGATTTGACGACAGGACCGATCCACCCAGGTCGGGGCTGTAAGCAAAACTCGAGGAAACTCTCACAATCGTGGCGTTTGAGCTCCAGAAGCGGCTTTTTGGCTATCAGGAGAGACCACAGCAGAAGGCGCTCAACATGGGTACGATATGAATTGAACGTGGCTTCGTTATTTGAATAGGACTTTAGGAATCCGCGAACCCCGAGGTAACCATCTTGAGCCTTTAGTTCTGACGGAAAGGAGAAAAGGTACTGAGTTACAACAGGTAGCTCATCAGACACACGACTGAAATTCAGGTCTCTAAAACGCTTGTAGGTGTCAAACAAAGGAATCGGAGACGCAGGCATGTGATAACCAGGTTAGAGAATGGAACGGCTGATGTGATGTTAAGCAACGCCCTAGCCATCTGCAACAACCGGGTCTGCGCGTTATCGGTTATTACATAGATCAGTTAACGGGTGAAGGCTACGGCAGGTCCGATGGACGTTGCCGCAGCCATGAAGTCAAGCCGGGGCGCCGGCCGGATTTCCCCCATACTCCTGCTGATCCTGAATCAAGGCTTCAGTAACCTTTTTGGTGAGTGGGGCACGAGTTTTACAGTCCTCATACAAGCTGACCAGCACCTCCACCGACTGAGCGTTGTAGATCTGACCACTCGAACTCGTGCTGGTCATCTGGGTTGCTACCGTTGCCGGCGTTACACCTGCCTCGATCAAAGCGGCCACTCGTTCAACGGTATTACCCGCGCGCGAACCAGGGGTGTGAACCTTGTCGAGCAGATCCACGACCTGCGACGGAAGTAAGTTTTCAAGAGACATTCGGCTTCCCTCAGTTATAGGCACGAAGCTGCGCCGTAACCTTGATAGGGCAAGTGACGTCAAGTTTCAAGTGAGGTCGTCCAGGATTTCATCGGCAGCAGGCGTCCATTGAACCTCGTCCTCGATTGCCGTAATTAAGCGGAAAATGCGCGTACCATCGTCTAATTTTTTACCGAATATTCCACCTATGAAACTGCTCGTAAAGCCGGCCATACAAGGGTTCGAAGGAAATCAGCGATAAAAAACGCACATCTAAATCACCGGAAAGACACCAGTAATTAACCGGAAAAAAGCAGTTAATTCACCGGAATCGAGTCGACAGCATCGTATGCAGCATAAAATTCTAGTCCCGATTCCGGTGAATTAACGATCACTGCGGTGACACCTAGCAAGCCATGCAGATTTTCTTCTTGAAAATCAGTCACAAAAAAAATAGCAGGGCATTCCGGTTAATTTCGGACGCTGACAAATGTGGACCTCTGAACGTGAAGCGGGGATCTGCCTCAATACACGATTTAACATAATATACATTATGCGTAACGTCCAATACGGATGTGGGAGCATCTGGTGGCCAGATTTGAAGCACGCCCAGGCCTCGATCACTACCGGGTCGGAAAATTTCCGCTGCTCGACTCATACCGATACCGGCTGTTGGTGAACACGTCGCGGAATCTCTCAAAGGAACCTTCCTGGCTGTCCAGGGCCAAGCTGCTCCGAATCGCTTCGAGCATCGCATGGAACAACGTCAACAGATCGTGCTTATCAGGAGTTTTACGGCTGGCTTTGTCGGCGCTTTGCAGATGCTGGTGAGCTTCGGCCAACGCTACGGCGTCGAGTTTGTAGGTCTCGCCGGATGTACCTTGATGCTGGTACGGAAATAAAGCTCTTGAGCAGGATTTCCATGCCAATCGCCGCATTGACCTGGACAACGTGCGGTAGGTTTTGCGCATTCAGAACCTCAGCGGCTTTCAGGTAATTGTGAGCGCGTTGAAGCATCCAGCTAGGAAAATGATCCATTGCATACTCCTTTGAATGGCCGCCGTGGATGGCTGGAGCCATTTATTTACGGGGCTTGTTATCGATTACACCTGTGCTTTGAAGATATCGCACATATTTGGAAGATAGCGAATAAGGATGAGTTACCTCTGGATCATCTGGTCAACTCCCCTCCTTCATTAATAACCAGAAATTATAACTAAACTAAACAACCATTTAGTTGAGCTAAGTTATAGGTCAGTATCGATGGTATTCGACTGGAGCTTCCACTCTTCCTCTTCCTAACTAATAGCCTTTAGACCGATCAACCACATTCAACAGAGGCATTCCTTCACGCTCTCTTCGAAGATTCTCAACTATCACTGCCACACCACCTTCAATCTGCACATCGCTTGCAACATGAGGGGTCAGGAGCACTCGAGGGTGTTTCCAAAGTGGGTTGTCTTGAGAAGGAGGCTCTTGTACCAGGACATCCAGTACGGCTCCTCCCAAACGGCCTTCATCCAACGCGGAAAGCAAAGCCGTTTCTATAACGTGGGCGCCACGTCCCACGTTAATCAGTCCAGCTCCATGAGGCAGGCAATCGAGCCTCGCGGCATTGAGTATCCCATCTGTTTCGGGGGTCAGTGGCAACATGTTCACTAGGATGTCGCACTGCCCTAAAAACGCCTCCAGTTCGTCCGGGCCGACGTAACAGTGACCACCGGGCACTTCCTTCAAAGAGCGATTCCAGCCACTGAGCTGAAATCCCAATGGCTGAAGGCGATCAAGCGCGGCGCGTCCGAGATTGCCAACCCCCATGACACCAACACGCCGCTGTGAAGCATGCACGATTGGTCGAGGTTGCCAGCGACCACTGCGCTGATCCACTTGGTAAGCGAGGATGTCTCGATGCAAGGCAAGAACACCAAACAGAACATACTCGGCCATAATGTCAGCCATCGAGCTATCTACCAGCCGTATCAGCGACACGTTAGCAGGCAAACGAGCCAGATCGAACTGATCAACTCCAGCCCCGGCAGCGTAGAGGAGTCGAAGATTACCAAACTGCTCCGCAATGTCGGCAAGAGGCACCCAAGCCAGGATGTAGTGCACCTCTGCCGGGTTACCGATATCAGGCCATTGGCGGAACTCTAGTTCGGGGGCGAGCGTTGACAGGCAATCTCGCCATTTCTGCACATCGGCGGGGTCGGCCATATACAGGATGCACATAGAAAACGCCCTATTCGACTTTCAGATGCGCATAGCTATCAACGAAACGCTTAAATTTGTGTTTACCACAAGTGTACGCTTCATACTTCGCGGGTAGAGCCTCACTCACGCAGGTTGGCACAGGCTCAACAACCGCATCGAAGTCCAAATCAATAAAGAAAGGTATTGAATAGCGCTCTAGACCGCTCGTATTGATGACGCGATGCATTGTCGAGGTGTAGCGATCGTTGGTGAGGGTTTGAACCAGATCACCAATGTTGACGATAAAAGTGCCTTCAACGGGTGGGGCAGTAACCCACTCCCCTGCTCGGTTCTTGACTTGTAAACCGCCAACTGTGTCTTGAGACAGGACTGTCAGGAAGCCGTAATCCGTGTGTGCACCAATACCGATCTCTTCCAGGGAGACCTTTCCTGTCTGAGGCGGATAACGCAAAACGCGCTGAATAGTGATGGGCTTGCGTTGGCGTTGTTCAAAATAATTGTGCGGCAAATCCAGACTCAGCGCGATGCCGCCGATGAGCGTTCTCGCAAGCGCCAATACAGCTGAATGATAAGCCTCGGCAACCGTTTCGAATTGCGGCAGTCCGGACGGCATTTGATTAGGGCCAAAAAACGGAGAAACTTCATCGTAATGGGCGCCGTAATCAAAGCACTCTTTGAAGTCGCGCGTATTGGCAGGATCTACGTTTTCCGCATACATCGGGATGTAACCACGTAGCGTTAGCCCGGAGTTCACGATATTAAGTGTGTTCTTCTCTTCGGATGGAAGCTTGAAAAAAAGTTTGGTGAGCCTGTACATCTCGTCTATCAGTTGCTGCGAAACGCCATGGTTTTTTATATAAAAAAAACCCACCTTTTCGCACGCTTCGCCTATCTGGCTTGCCACCCGCAGCGGATTTTCGCCGTTTATGAGTGGCGAAATATCTATGACCGGGATTTCAGTGAAGGCAGTTTGTTTGCTGGCCAAACGAATATCAAATAACTCAGTCACGCTTCTCTCCTTCTAAATGGATGACAGACGCGGACGAGCTACATTCGTCCTTGTTTGGGCGGATGTTAATCCTGGTTTTTTCGGCATGCAAGCAAAATGTACACCTGTGTCATCGAGCGTTGACACAGGTGTACATTTATCCTAGTTTTAAGTCACCGAGCCTGATGAAGCCCACTTTGGAGCGCACCACGATGTCCAGCGATCCCTTGCTGCAACCTTATAAAATCAAGAATCTGACCCTCAGAAACCGGATCATGACCACCTCCCATGAACCGGCCTACCCTGTGGACGGCATGCCCAAGGATCTCTATCGCGCCTACCACGTGGAGCGCGCCAAAGCCGGTGTCGCCCTGACCATGACTGCCGGTTCCGCTGCCGTATCCCGAGACAGCCCGCCGGTGTTCAACAATGTGCTCGCCTACAAGGACGAAGTAGTTGGTTGGTTGAAGGACCTGACCGATGAATGCCACGAACATGGCGCGGCAGTGATGATCCAGTTGACTCACTTGGGCCGTCGCACTCGCTGGGACAAGGCCGACTGGTTACCGGTGGTGTCGCCGTCACACCGTCGCGAGGCGTCGCACCGCTCCTTCCCGAAGAAAATGGAGGAATGGGACATCGAGCGGATCATCAAGGACTATGTAGACGCCGCGGAACGCATGAAGGCGGCAGGTCTCGATGGCCTGGAGCTTCAGGCTTACGGGCATTTGATGGACCAGTTCTGGTCGCCGTTGACCAATGATCTCGACGGCCCTTACGGCGGGTCGCTGGAAAACCGCATGCGCTTTACCTTCGACATCCTGCGTGGCATCCGCCAGCGTGTAGGCGAAGATTTTCTGCTGGGCGTTCGTTACACCGGTGATGAAGAACTGCCTGGCGGCTTCACTGCCAGCGAGGGCATGCAGGTTTCTCACATGCTCAAGGACAGCGGACTGGTCGACTTCCTGAACGTCGTGCGCGGTCACATCGATACGGATGCAGGGCTGACCGATGTCATCCCGATTCAGGGTATGCGCAACTCGCCCCATCTCGATTTCGCTGGCGAGATCCGCTCGTCGACAGGCTTTCCGACCTTCCACGCGGCGAAGATTCCCGATGTCGCCACCGCGCGCTACGCGATCGCCTCGGGCAAAGTGGACATGGTGGGCATGACCCGCGCGCACATGACCGATCCGCACATCGTGCGCAAAATCATCGAGAAGCGCGAAGAAGACATTCGCCCCTGCGTGGGCGCCAACTATTGCCTGGATCGCATCTACCAGGGCGGCGCGGCCTACTGCATCCACAATGCAGCGACGGGGCGGGAAACCACCATGCCTCATGACATTCCCAAAGCCGCCGTCAAGCGCAAGGTGCTCGTGGTCGGTACCGGCCCTGCCGGGCTGGAAGCGGCGCGGGTCGCCGGTGAGCGCGGTCATGACGTGACGGTGCTTGAGGCCGCTGACCAACCCGGTGGGCAAATTCGTCTGACCGCGCTGAGCGAGCGTCGTCGCGAGATGATCAGCATCATTGATTGGCGGATGGCGCAATGCGAACGGCTGGGGGTGAAGTTTCACTTCAATACCTGGGCCGAAGCCGACACTGTGCAAGCCTTCGAGCCTGACGTGGTTATCGTCGCGACCGGCGGCCTGCCGGATACCGAGGTGCTCAGCAAAGGCAACGAACTCGTGGTTTCAACCTGGGACATCATTTCCGGCGACATCAAGCCCGGTCGCAACGTACTGATCTTCGACGATGCAGGGGATCATGCAGCCCTGCAGGCCGCCGAGGTCATCGCGCAAAGCGGTGCGAGCGTCGAAATCGTCACCCCTGACCGCTCGTTCGCACCTGAAGTCATGGCCATGAACCTGGTGCCCTACATGCGCAGCCTGCAGGACCTGGACGTCACCTTCACCGTGACCTACCGGGTCGATACCGTGGAAAAACGTGATGGCGGGCTCGTTGCAACCTTTGGCAGCGATTACGGACAGGTTCACAAGCAGCGCGTGGTCGATCAGGTGGTCGTCAACCACGGCACCCTTCCGCTGGACGATTTGTACTTCGACCTGCGTCCTCTCTCCACCAATGGCGGCGCAGTAGAGCAGCATGACCTGATCGCCGGCACGGCACAGAACATCGTCACCCATCCCGAAGGACGCTTCCAGCTGTTCCGGATCGGCGACGCCGTGTCTGCTCGCAACACCCACGCGGCCATCTACGACGCTTTGCGCCTGGTGAAAGAAATCTGAATCCCTGGCACGTCTGGCGCGGTCAAGGGCCGCACGGAGCATCCCATGACGCCTTCTGCAGTGAAGGCCCTTCAGCGGGCCTTCACTGTATATCCCCTGCCCCGGCTACATTCCCCGCCGCGCAACCTCAGCGCCTGCATTGACTGCCCGCCCCACAATGGATTCGATATCCTGATCGGCCATCGACTGCAGCGCTGCTGCCGTCACACCACGGTAAGCCATCAACGACTCAATCATTTGCCGCGGATCGCGGCAGGCAAGCATCTGGCCGCCCCCCACCACCACGCCTTGTGCAGCGCGCTGGGCGATGGCAAGGGGAATTCCCGCAGCCACCGCCTGATTAGTCAGTGCCATTTGCAACATTGCCGGAAAGGCCGGCCCAGTCCCGGACAGCGCGCTGAGGTAATCGATACAGTCTTCATCAGGCACTTCGTCCGCTGAACCCACGCACTCGAACAGTCGTTGCACCCACTGGCGATCGCGTTCAACAAGGTTTCCGGTACAGTGCCAGGGCGTGAACGACTGCCTGATGTCCACGGCCGCATTCGGCATGGCCCGCACCACTGCATCCGCACCGGTGGCCGCGCTGATGGTTGCCGCCGGAACTCCGGCCATCAGGGAAATCACCAGCTTGCCGCGAACGTTGATCCGCAGTTCACGAAACTGCTCCGGCCGAATGGACAGCACGACAATATCGCTGAGGTCCACCAACTGCTGGTTGTCGGCCTGCAGTCTCACGCCTGGCTCGAAGGTACTGACGCCGGAGCGGTTCGAGATCAGCAAACGGTCAGGCCCGATGAACCCGCTATCGAGCAGCGCCTGGGCGATAGCGCGGCCGAGCCAGCCGGTGCCCCCGATGATGCCCAGAGTTCTATTCTCCATCGGCAGTCGACTCCTCGAATGTATCGACCAAGGGAACGAAAACGCCGGGCTCTTTTTCCGCGTAGCCGAACTTTCCATAAAAGCGGTCCAGCTCGCGCCGCTTGGGTACTTTGCCGGTAAACACACTCACGTACTGAGGAATCCGTCGAAATCGTACGACGATATCTTCATTGGTTTTCATGGAGATGTAGCCGATCTGCGTGAGGTAGATCGTCCTGGCCCGAACATCGGCCCCCTCGCCGTCGTAGCCAAACCGTCGAAACATCGCGGCCAGGGCATTCATCCGGGTTTCATCGGCCAGAGCGATTTCAGCAGTGACCTCGTCCGATTGCAGCGCCCAACTGCGCACGGCAAATTCGAACTGCGAGTCGAACAGTTCAGGGTTCACCCAGCATTCGAAGACATTTAGAATCGCTTCGGAAATACTTTCTGCGTAACTCTCGCATTGGCTGACCATACCGCCGGTGTTCTTGTCCCGCCATCGAGCCAGGAGTGCCGCGAGCAGCTGTTCGCGATCTTCATAGAACCAGTAAAAGCTGGTACGGGACAAATTCAAGCGTTTGGCCAGCGGCATCACCCGCACAGCATCCACACCCGACTCTTTAAGAGCATCGTAGGCGGCGTCCAGCCAAACATCGACGGAGCCTCGCCAGCCGGCATCCTGCGCTTTGGTTTTCGCCCTTCCTGTCTGTGACATTCGGGTGCACCTTTATTTGAAAATTCTTCGCCACTGTACACCTCAGGATCTGTGGCGTACACGGCATGTACAGGGGCGTACATTTTCGAGACGCTCGATCGATCGATCTCGGGCGGGACGGCATTCGCTGCAATGCCATTGCTCCAGGGTGGATAAATTCCGCGTTGAGTGATGCATATCTCGCCGCTCAAGTTGATCCGCGTGCGGTGCGCCAGGCGTCGCATTCATTACTTGGGCGCTTTGTTCTCTCTCAAGCAATTGCCACCATCGATCACCAGCAAATCACCGGTAATGTAACTGGACTCAGGTGAGGCCAGGAACGTAACAGCAGCAGCAACTTCTTCCGGACGACCAGCCCTGCCAACCGGAACATACTTCGCTGCATTCTCTTCCTCTGGAGTGCTTGACCCTGTGGCGATCCAGCCCGGCGCGACCGAATTCACAGTGATTCCATAGCGCGCGACCTCAAGAGCCAGGCTCATGTTCATACCTACCATCCCAGCTTTGGCCGCAGCATAAGCAGCCTCTCCTGGATTACCTGCCCGAGTGCCAGTCGTGGAGCTGACATTGACGATACGGCCGTAGCGTCTGTTACGCATCCCCGGCAAAACACCACGGGTCAGCAAAAAGGCGGTTGTCAGATTTCGAGCAATCGAAAGATTCCAGCTATCGACACTCATGTCCGCCAGATCGGCAAAAGGCTCCGGATGCCCCTGTGCGGCCATGCCGGCATTGTTCACTAGAATATCAATTCGCCCCCATACCGATTCGGCCCAGGTGGTCAGCTCAAGGACTTGATCCTCCTGGCTCAGGTCAGCCGCACGCCCTTGCACTTCAAACCCTGTGGCACGCAACTCCTCCACTCGATCATGAATGCGAGCGCTGCTGCCAGTGACGATCAACCGTACGCCCAAGCTGCCCAGGCGCTTCGCAATCGCAAAGCCAATTCCACGCTCACTACCGGCGCCACTGACAAGCGCTACCTGCCCACTCCAGTCCGCAACCATCGCTTTTTGCTCCTGTCGTCCGGGATAAGTCCCTGACCCCTTGGCAGTCTAGGGGAGAGAAATCAGCTGAGCCAATCCGTCTCGAAAGGATAGATTGAGTGTTCACGCCTTGGCTTTAATCGCAAACAGCCCACCGATAATCACCAACGCTGCTCCGACAACTACCCATGTGTCAGGGCGCTCGGCAAAGACGATCACACCAATCAACGTGGCGAACACCAGAAGCGCATAGTTGAAAGGCTGCAGGGTAGAAGCGGTTGCGTATTTCAGTGCTTGAATGAACAGAATCTGAGCGACTACGCCCGTCAATGACAGGATCCCCATCAAGAGGCCCTGGACCGGAGTCGGAGAAACCCATGCGGGTAGCCCCGCAAATGTGACTGTCAGGGCACCCACACTTGCCATAAAGAGCATGTTCGTAGCAAAGGCGTCGTGCTGGCTAATCCGGCGCGTCAGTACGTTGAACACCGCGAATGCTAAAGCAGCCAGCAGGGGAATCAGCGCCGCGAGTTCAAAAACGCCCGCGCCTGGTCGAAGGATGATCAGTGTCCCGGTGAACCCTATGGCGGCGGCAATCCAGCGCCGCAGACCTATGAACTCCCCAAGCACGGCCCCCGCCAATGCCAGTGCCATCAGCGGAAATACGGCATAGAGCGCATGCATTTCGGCCAGGCCCAAATATCGTAGCCCCACTGCAAACAGTATGGTTTCACCCACGGCTAACAGCGCTCGAATGATTTGGAGCCAAGGGTGCTTACTGCGAAATGACTCTTTGCCCCTACCTTGGTAGGCGGCATATCCGAGGGCAAAAACGACAAACACCCAATAGCGCACCATGACCAGTTGGGCAACCGGGAAGTCTTTGACAAGCAACTTGGTTATTCCGTCCTGGCTCGCAAAGATAAGCATTGAAAGCAGGCATAAAAAAATCCCGAGTTGGGGCCTTGCGACGCCAGGACTCGCAGCAACGGTGGGCGCGGCATTTTTTGTTCGGTCACACTTCAATCGCAACTCGGTCATGCCCTCCTCCCTGATTTTTTTCGACAGCCCGGTTTTTACTTCACCATCCGCGTTTCTCTCGAAGGCCGGTAACCGAAGTACGAGCTGTAGCATTTACTGAAATGGCTCGGTGAAACAAAGCCGCATGCGACCAGCACGTCAACCTGAGACAGCTCTGTGTGCTGAAGTAATCGCCGTGCTTCGGTAATACGCAATTCCAGGTAATACCGTTGCGGCGTGGTACCCAGTTGCTCTTTGAACAAGCGCTCTATTTGTCGACGGGAGCGTCCGGCATAGACCGCCAGTTGGTCCATTTGCAACGGTTCTTCCAGGTTGGCGTCCATCAGCTTGACCACCTCTTTGAGGGGGGCACTCAACGAGATATTCTGTGTCGGTTTGATACGCCGATACCGCGACTCTTCGAAAGACAGAATGTCTTCGATGCCCTCGACAAGTGCCTTGCCGTGCAGTCCTTTGATCCACTCGAGAGCCATATGATAGGCACCCGCGGGACTCGAAGCCGTCAGCCGGTCTCGATCCATGACAAATGCTTCACTGGTGACATGCGTGACTTTTGAAATTTCTGCGAGCGCAGGTCGGTGTTCGGGATGAATCGCACAACGATACCCCTCAAGCAAACCTGACACGCCCAAAAACCACGCCCCATTCCACAGTCCGGCCAGGGTGATACCCAGTTCCGATGCCGTTTTAAGGATGCTGATCAGCTCGTGATTGACTTTGAGTTCGGTGCGATAGCCGCCGCATATCACCAGCAAATCAAGGTCTTTGAGTGCTGCCACGTCCAAACGCGCATCCGGTCGAATGACCAGGCCAAGGTCGCTGGTCACCTCTCCGTCCTGCACCCCGAAGGTTCGTGAAGAGAACAACGTTGGACGCAAAAGGTTGGCAGTGACTATCGTATCGAGCGCTTGCGTAAATGCAGGCAACGAGAAGTGCTCAAGCAGTAAAAATCCTGCCCGGGCATGGGCCGTCGGCTCACTCCGGGTCTCTTCCACATAGCGCAGGTTTTTGCCTTTCATACACCCGCTGAAATCTCGTCGTTCGATCACTTTACGTCTCGCTTTTTTACCCTGACCTGTTCTTTGGTACACAGGGTAACAAATGGCCAAGAGCGCTGCGTGCAGCTTATGGCTCCTCCCCTGCCATTCTTGGCCTCGGCACCCATCGCAATGATGTCCGTGATAGGCACATAAACACTGACAGTTCACGCTCGCGGATCTGAATCGAAAAAATGCTCTCCATATAGGAAAAGCCACCAACTTAAACTTGTTAACCTTCTCGCCCGGCCCAAAATTCATGCCAGCGAATGACCGAACTGACACCCAGCTTCGTTATTATTTGGGGGGGGAGCCTGCTGGGCCCTGGCGCGTGACTGATACTTTCCAAAAAATCAGAACGTATACCCGAAGCCAATTCCGCCGCCATTACACCTGCCAGAGTGCTCTTGACCGTTCCCAACCCATTTTCGCAGCAAGCCGAATACAGGTTTTCTTCGATCTCGCCAAATGCAGCGGCGCTGTTACGACTCAAACACAGACGGCCGGCCCAACTGAATTCCAACGCAGTGGATTTCAATTCCGGAAAGCGGGCGTCCAAGGAGTGTCGCTGCTCCTTGGCCACCGCCGCTACACGCTGTGGTGTGACCTGGATACTCGGGTCATAGGTGAACTTTGTCCGGATGACGATACGCGAGAGACCGTCCGTAGAGATTTTACGAACAGTCGCTCCCATTGGATCGGCTGGCAACAATGCCCACTTGGCTCTACCCGGCACGTCTTTCTTGAATGCATCATCACTGTACGCGGCCGTCATGGAGGCGTAAGTGAAGACGTGCAACAGGCGTCCTTGATAATGTCCAAAGTCTTCAATGTGCCCGTTAACCCCCAAAATGACCTTGGGTGCGTGCACCGTCCCGTTATGAGATCGAGCGCTCCAACCGCTTCCCTGCCTGGTCAACTCAATAATCGGAGAGCGTTCGAACAGCGTGATTTTCCCTTCCAGCCCTGCTGCCAGGTCTCTAATGTATTGCGCGGGTTGAATCAACACTGCACCGGGCGTGTAGATCCCACCGTGGTAATAGGTGGACCCGGTGATTTCGCGCATTTGCGCGGCATCAAACATCTCGAACTTCTCGCCGATGCGCTCAAGGGATTGAGCGTAATTGACGTTCAGCTTCAATCCCCGCTCAGTGGCGGCCGCGTTGATCTTCCCTGATGGGTCAAAGGTGTTTGTGGACATGCCGTACTCGCGTGCGGCTTGCGCGGCAAAATCAATCGCAAAACGATTTTGCGTGATTTCCAGCGCCGTTGCAGACTCACTCGCCACGGAGTATTCCCCGGACGACAGACTGTGCGGCACATCGATCATGAAACCAGAGTTCCTGCCTGCCGGCCCCTTGGCGACTTCATGAGCATCGACCACAACAATGCTGTCACCGGGGTGTAACTGTGAAAGTCTGCGAGCGGCGGACAAGCCGGCAAAACCGGCACCGATAATCAGCCAGTCCGCCGTCACGTTTCCATCAAGCATGCGGACAGGCGCAGTGCGTGCGGAAATCGCCTCCCAACCCGAAACCCCGGTATCTACCGGCAGGCGCTTGATGGTATGGGTGCTCATTTTTCGGTCTCTTCATCCGACCGATCAGACACATCGATCCAGATTGTTTTGATTTCGGTGTACTGGTCATGGGCAAAAATGGATTTGTCCCGACCGCCGAAGCCCGACTCCTTGTAGCCGCCGAATGGCGTCGAAGCATCGCCCTCACCAAAGCAGTTCACCGTGACGATGCCCGCGCGAATTTCCCGCGACAACCTGATCGCCCGGCGCAGACTGGCGGTGTACACCGAGGCTGCCAGGCCGTAGACCGTGTTATTGGCCAGGGCAATCGCTTCCGAGATCGTATTGAAGGTGGTGACCGAAAGAATCGGGCCGAAGATCTCTTCCTGAAACAGACGGTTGTCTGGACCGACACCGTCTATCACGGTCGGCTCTACGAAGGCACCGTCTTTGGTCGCACCACCGTAAACCACTTCAAGCTTTCCGACGGTGGCGTGCTCAAGGTACGACTTCACTTTTGCGAAATGCTCAGGGCTGACCAGCGACCCTACGCGGTTTTCCGGATCAAGTGGGTCGCCCATCTTCCATTCGCGGATGTAGGCGCCCATGCGCTCCAGCAGCTCGTCTTTAACAGACGCATGGACGATCAGACGCGAGGTCGCGGAGCAGTTCTCGCCCATATTCCAGAACGCGCCATTGACGACATGCTGAGCGACGAGATCCAGGTCTTGCGCATCGTCCATCACCACGGCCGGGTTTTTCCCGCCGCACTCAAGGACGATGCGCTTCAGGTTCGAATCGGCGGCGTAATGCAGGAAGCGGCGGCCGGTCGCAGTGGAACCGGTAAAGCTCACCATGTCGACGTCGTTATGCAAGCCAATGGGCTCGCCGACCTCTTTGCCCGTGCCGGTCACAATGTTGAGGACCCCGGCGGGTATACCGGCTTCAAACGCCAACTGAGCAACGCGCAACGTGGTCAGTGATGTTTGTTCGGCAGGTTTGACGATGACCGAACAGCCCGCAGCGAGCGCCGGGCCGATTTTCCAGGCCAGCATCAGCAGCGGGAAGTTCCAGGGCAATACGCAGCCCACCACGCCGATCGGCTCCCGGACCACCATGGTCAGCGCGTCGCTGCCCACCGGGGCGGTGTTGTCATAAATCTTGTCGATCAGTTCTGCGTGCCAGCGGATCGTGTGGATGGTGTCCGGGATGTCGACCAACTGACATTCACTGACCGGTTTGCCGCTATCGAGACTTTCGAGAACGGCCAGTTCGTGTTGATGGCTTTCAAGCAGGTTTGCAAACTTCAACAGAACCGCTTTGCGCTCCCGAGGCGAAACAGATCTCCAGCGTCCATCCTCAAAGGCCTCCTTGGCATTGCTCACCGCGAAGTCGACATCATCGGACGAACAAGCTGCGATGTCGGTCAAAAAGGCACCGGTTGCCGGATTGTTCGTGGCGAAGGTTTTGCCAGAGATCGCGGGCTTGAACGCGCCATTGATGAACGCCCTGGATGGCAGCGAAATGTCTTTGGCCAGAGCAGCGTATTCGGCCTTGCTCAGAAGATCACCCATGGCTGGCTCCCGAAGTAATGTTGGCTACGTTACGTTTGAGTTCAGTAATGACCGACGCGAAACGCTGTTTTTCGTCCGCTTCAAGTGGCTGCAACGGCAGGCGCACGTTACCGACGTTCAATCCGGCAACTTCACAGCCGTACTTGATCGACTGCACGAACTTGCCACCGTCCAGGGCATTCATCAGCGGCATCATTGCCGACATGATTTGACGGCCTTTGTCGAAGTTCTTTTCGATCACGCAGGCTTCATAAAGCGCAACGTGTTCCCTGGGCAGGAAGTTGGAACCTGCGCACACCCAACTGCGGGCGCCCCAGGCAAAAAACTCGAGGGCCTGGTCGTCCCATCCGCAGGACAAGGCGATATTGGGGAACTGCCGGGCCAGCCTATGCACCTGGCCCATGTCGCCGGAGCTTTCCTTGATGGCGATGACGTTTTTCGATTGGCTGACACGCGTGAAGTATTCTTCATCCATCGAAACGCACATGCGCCCCGGATAGTTGTAAAGCATGATCGGCAAGTTCGCTGCGCGATCGATAGTGAGCGCGTGAATCGCGTTTTCCTGTGAGGTTGGCAGCGCATAAGGCGGGGACGTGACAAGAATGGCGTCCGCTTTGATCGATTTGGCATCCTTGGCGTACTGAACCGCATCTTCGGTGCGAATCGCCCCGGTACTGACGATCAGTTGCACCCGCGTGCCAATCACGTCTTTGGCGTAGGCCGCCAACTCGGTGCGTTCTTCCGACGTCTGCGCATAATACTCGCCGGTCGACCCGCCGATAATAATGCCGTGCACCTTCGCCTCAATCAGCGACTCCAAAACTTGGGAGTACACATCCCAGTCAATCTCCCCATCAGAGTTATAAGGAGTTACTGCTGGCGTATAGATACCTTCAAATTTCAAGATAAATGCTCCGAATGGGAGTTAGGTGGAAGATCAACGAACGCGTCAGCTTTAATGCCTTGAGGCGCGATAAAGATCTCTATGCTTTACGGGACAGTTCCCAATGCTCAAGCACGAGATCGCCAGAGGTTGTTTTACTGACTAAGTACCGTTAGCTGTTGAATCCAGACTGGCATGGGGCAATAGAGTGGTCAATAGCGTGTCTTCCTCGCATAGACATCTTTAAAGCGATATAGCGCACAGAGTCGAAAAATATTAATCCTTTAAAATCAATTGATTACGAACAGCATCTTAAAGCTACGCTATCGATCGATAACATTTGTTTATGCATTGATAAGCGTAAAAGTTTCTTGTTGGGGTGTGATTGCAGACGTAGTCTTTACAACAGCGATATTTTATCGGCGAAATGACGTTACCCAATATCGAGATTGATGCAAACAATGGTCTTTTGTCGTCCCTTTGGTATTTTGGAGTGTGTTGACCGTGAGCACTAAATCGGCAGTTTCAAATCTTGTTGCGCAGCGCAAGCCTGACCATGCGCTGCCAGGTACCCTCTATAGCGACCCAGATGTCTACAGGCAGGATCTGGAACAGATCTGGCACAAAAGCTGGATCTTCGCCGGGCACACATTTGAGCTGGAGAAGTCGGGTCAGTACCTGTCGCTGCAAATCGGCGATTACCCTGTCGCGATCGTCCGTGGCGCAGACAAGCAGATTCGTGCATTCCACAACGCTTGTCGTCATCGCGGCTCCAAGGTATGCCCGCAAGCGAGCGGCAAGGTCGCCAAGCTGGTGTGCCCTTACCACAAATGGACATTCGAACTGGATGGCAGACTGCTTTTCGCCGGAAACATGGGGGAGGACTTCGACAAGTCACAGCATGGCTTGAAGTCCGTGCATTGTGAGGTCGTCGAAACGTACATCTATGTGTGCGTCGCTGATGTGGCGCCTGACTTTTCGTCATTCAGAAAATCTCTGACGCCTTTCGTTGCGCCTCATAACCTGGACGACTGTAAAGTCGCGTTTGAGTCGAACATCATCGAGAAAGGTAACTGGAAACTGGTTTTCGAGAACAACCGCGAGTGTTACCACTGCGATTTTACTCACCCGGAATTGATGCACTCATTCGTCGACAACCCATCAGTGGGTGGCGCCGGAGGCGATGAGGATCTTGAACTCAAAGAGCATTGGGATCGTTGCGAAGCGGCAGGCCTGCCCAGCCGATTGGTCATGGACGAAGACGGTCGCTTCCGCATGACGCGCATCCCCCTTTTTTCCGGTGCCGTCAGCTACACAATGGATGGCAAGCCTGCGGTTGCCGGTCGCTTGGACACAACCGGTGAAGCCAACATCGGTGCGCTGCTGTATTTCAACTACCCATCGACCTGGAACCACTTTCTGGGCGATCACGCGCTGAGCTTCCGCGTTCTGCCCATCGGTCCGGGCGAAACGTTGGTCACTACAAAATGGATCGTCAAGAAGGACGCGCAGGAAGGTGTCGACTACGACATCGATCGCCTGACCAAGGTTTGGCTTGCAACCAATGACCAGGATCGCACCTTGGTTGAAGGCGCACAGGTCGGCGTCAGCTCTCCTGCTTACGAGCCGGGCCCATTGTCGGTGGCCAGCGAAATTGGTGTGTGTCAGTTTGATGATTGGTACTGCAAAACGATGCTTGAGCAACTCAATGACACGATCCCGTTAAGATCTGTCGGCTAAGAGCAAAACTGCCGGTGGTGAGAACCACGAATGATCACCACCGGCATACCCAAACTTCTCCCCTCCTCGCACCCCGAGTCACGGCTCAATCAGCACTCCTGTATTCCAGACAGCTCAGGAAAACTGGGCGAGAATCCAGTCTCGTAGCCGACAACACGCGTCGTCATTGATCCGGTCTTCACGAAATGTCAGATAGTGCTGACTTTCATGGAGAACCACTTCCTCTTCGATCGGCCGAATCAGCGTGCCGTTTTCGATCAGGTTTGCAACCAGGTGATTCCATCCGAGGGCTACACCCTGATGGGTCAACACCATGCTGATGACCAGGTTGTAGTCGTTCGCGTTGAAAACGTGAGGGCTGTCGTGGGGGCGTTTCTCGATATCAACATCGTGATAAGCCAGCCAAACGCCCCAGTCAACGTGCTCCGCTACCTGGGATCTGCCATAGGGGCTGAGGTTGAGCAAAACCCCGTCGCGTAACCCTTCCAGGCTGGACAGCTCAGGGTGCTCCTCTTTGTAGCGAGGTGTGCACACAGGATAGATGACGTCATGAAACAACGGATAACTGCGGTAGCCATCCTGAATCCTGGCCATTTTGGTGATGAAGATGTCCGGAGTTACACCCGGTTCCATCGACAAAAAGTTTTGAGTGGTGACCAGATTGAGGTCGATGTCTGCGTTCTTGGTAAAAAAGCCTGGCAGCTTCGCTGCGAGCCAAAGAGCTGAAAACGCGGGAGAACAGCAAAGCGTCAACGTGCGCTTGCCTGCATTGTTGGTGCGAATGCGCTCCGCCGCCTGGGAAATGTTGACGAAAGATAGCTGTGCCGCATCAAAAAAGATCGATCCGGCTTCCGTCAACTCGACAGCTCGCCCCACCCTCTTGAAGAGATCCACCCCAAGGTACGCCTCAAGCTCACGAATCTGACGGCTGATCGCCGCTTGAGTAACACACAGCGCTTCAGCCGCACGCGTAAAGCTCTGATATTTGGCGGCGGCTACGAATGACTTCACTGCTTTCAGAGACGGCATTTTCAGCAGCGTCATGTCTGGATCGATGTGCTTAACCATAACCTAGAGTATTGAATATCCGGTTCGGGGCCCTTTGAAGGGCCGTTAGGGACGAGATCGGCGGGAAGGTTCCACCTGGAGCCAATGCTGGAGCGTAGCTGAAACAAAGGGTCTAAGACAGGGCCAGGCGTACTCGTCTTCGCAACTAGCACTGCCGCAGTCGCAAATTGACTCGATTCAATAATTGATAACATGGCGTTATTGATTGGCGGGAAGAAATGTTGTTAGACGCTGACTCTATAAGGTAATAACTTGGTTCTCAAGGAACTGCTTAATTCAGCGCCGACAAAAACAAAAATAATAAACATCACATAATAAAGAGGATGGTCACTATGACTATTTCCCAATCTTTCTCCCAGCTTGACTGCCCCTACAAGCACCGTCTGAATTGATCAAGACACGTACACCTGAATTCTTGATCTTATGTCGTAATTGCAGCAGGAGGGATTATGAGTCTTGGTGACGAGATACTCTCGGTAAAAAACATTTACAAGGTCTTTGGTACTCAGCCAAAACTCGCGATGGAGATGCTGGCGCGCGGTGCTGATAAAAGTGAAATTTTCAGCAAAACCGGTCAAGTCGTTGGCGTTTTCGACGCCAGTTTCTCCGTAAAACGTGGAGAGATTTTTGTCATCATGGGGCTTTCCGGTTCCGGGAAATCGACGATGGTGCGCTTGTTCAATCGACTGATCGAGCCAACCTGCGGAACAATCCATCTCAACGGCCGGGAAATCACCGGTCTGTCGGATGCCGATCTCCTCAGCGTTCGTCGCAAAGACATGAGCATGGTGTTTCAGTCGTTTGCCCTGATGCCCCACATGAGTGTGATCGACAACGTTGCTTTCGGCCTGGAAATCTCGGGGGTCGAGGAAAGCGAACGGCATAAACGTGCACTCGAGGCACTTAAACAGGTGGGGCTCGATGGCCACGCCTACAGCTACCCGCACCAACTGTCCGGCGGTATGCAACAGCGGGTAGGCCTGGCCCGAGCGCTGGCCAACGACCCAGCCATCCTGCTGATGGACGAGGCCTTCTCGGCGCTCGACCCGTTGATTCGCCACGAAATGCAGGGCGAACTGATCCGCCTTCAGGCAGAACAGCATCGCACCATCATCTTCATCTCCCATGACATCGACGAGGCGATTCGCATCGGCCATCGCATAGCGATCATGGAGGGTGGCCGGGTCGTACAGATCGGTACCCCGCAAGAGCTGCTTTGCAACCCGGTGAACGATTACGTCAGGGCTTTCTTCAAAGGGTTCGATGCCTCGAAGATCCTGAAGGCTGGCGATGTTGCCAGGATTTGTGCAGAGCATCCGTACGCCGTGGATCAATCCACGCCTACGCTGCGCGACGATGTACTCCTGCAGGACGTCTTTCACATCGTCGCCGATGCAGTTAATCCAGTTGCCGTCCTGGATCGCCAGGGTGTGTTCAAAGGCACGATCTCCAAGAGCCTACTGCTTCAGACAATGAGCCGACACTAATAGTCTCTATTAGCTGGCTTGCCAGGCTCGGACATTCAGGTGATTAGCATGAACGAATTCAGTTTTCTCGACCCGTTCCAATCCATCAACATCCCTTTGGGCCAATGGGTAGAAATTGCCCTGAATTATCTGGTTCATAATTTCCGCGAGGTATTCCGCTCGATTAGATGGCCAATCGACCAGGTACTTAATGGTATTCAGTTCGGACTGTTGGCTATTCCTCCCTCGATATTCATTATTATCGCGACGCTCTTCGGCTGGCAGGTAGGAGGGAAAAAGATCGGAGTCCTTTGCCTCGTCACCCTCACCCTCTTGGGCGTGATCGGCGTATGGAGTGACGCCATGATCACCCTCGCGCTGGTGCTCACTTCACTGTTTTTCTGTGCCGTCATTGGCATACCGCTGGGTGTCCTGTGTGCCCGCAGTGACCGGCTGGAGATGCTTCTGCGGCCAGTGCTCGACGCCATGCAAACACTGCCTGCTTTTGTTTATCTGGTACCCGTGGTGATGCTGTTTGGCATCGGCAACGTACCGGGGGTCCTGGTCACGATCATCTTTTCGGTAGCGCCACTGGTCAGGCTCACCAATCTGGGAATTCGTCAGGTGCCGGAAGACAAGGTTGAGGCCGCCCGGGCTTTCGGATGTACCCCACGCCAGATGCTGAGGCGAGTTCAACTTCCTTTGGCTGCACCAACAATCATGGCGGGCTTGAATCAGGCATTGATGTTGTCACTGTCGATGGTGGTGATCGCATCGATGATTTCGGTTGGTGGGCTGGGGATGATGGTGCTTCGCGGGATTGGCCGCCTTGACATGGGCTTGGCAACCGTCGGTGGCCTGGGCCTGGTATTGCTGGCGATTTTCCTTGACCGCCTGACCCAGGCGATGGGCGAGCGCAGTAACAGAGCCACCAAAGGTGAGCACTGGTACCAGACCGGTCCGGCGGGTGTCATCTATCGCCTGAAGAGAAAAAACACGGTTACGAAAATGGAAGTCAGCCCCAAAGAAAGCTAACTGCGCTAAGCGGCGCGTCGTGAACCAAAAGAAATGCCAACTTAGTAATCCAGCCAAGGTAAACAATAATGAACTTCACAACAGTCGGAATAAAACAGAAATTCATTCACTCTGTGGCGCTTTTAGTACTGGCGGTTTCACCTGTTTTCGCATCGGCCGCCACCGCGCAGTTGCCTGGAAAAGGGGTGTCGATCACTCCCATTTTCCCGTCAATCGCCGAAGAGCGATTCCGCGGAGAAATTGCAATGGCGGGACTCAAGGAGTTGGGCTACGACGTTGAGACGCCCAAGGAAACCGAGTACTCCACCATGATGGTGGCGATTTCCAATGGCGACGCCGATTTCTCGGTACATCTGTGGGAGGAACTGCACAAATCTTTCTACCAGAAGGCCGGCGGCGATGAGACGATGGTGAAAACCGGCGACATTATGCCGGGCGTGTTGCAGGGCTACATGATTGACAAGAAAACGGCTGATGAACACCACATCACCTCTATAGAAGATTTACAGAAACCGGAAATCGCCAAACTGTTCGATGCCAATGGTGACGGTAAAGCTGACCTCACTGGTTGCAACCCTGGTTGGGGCTGTGAGCTCATCATTGCCCACCACATGAAAGCCTATGGCCTGGAAAAGAGCGTAACCAATAACCAGGGCTCCTACTTTGCGCTGATGGCCGACACCATCGCTCGTTATAAACAAGGCAAGCCAATTCTCTATTACACCTGGGTGCCTCAGTGGATCTCCGGTGTGCTGGTCGAAGGTAAGGATGTTGTCTGGCTGACCGTGCCGCGTACGGATCTTCCAGGCGGCAAAAACGATGTCAACACTACCTTCAATGGTAAAAACCTTGGTTTCGCGGTAGACAGTGTCAAAGCGGTGATCAACAAAGAGTTCGCCGAGAAAAATCCGGCGGCCGTGAAGTTCCTGTCGGAAATGCAGATCACTACCGACGATGAAAGCGCGCAAAATCTCAAAATGCACGATGGCGAAAAAAGTGCAGCTGACATTACCCGGCACGCCAAAGAATGGATCGCGGCTCATCGCGCGAAATACGACAGCTGGCTGGCAGACGCACGTGCCGCGGCAAATACCGCCACCGCAAAGAACTAGTCCCCTCTTATAAAGCTGCGTAAAAGGTTGTCCTTCACCGGGCAACTTTTTTATCCGTTTCGGCGTTCATCACTCGGGAATATTGAAATGCAGTTGTATTCATTCGTCCAGAATTTCAGTTACAAGGACGCGCCCCTGCATACACGCGAGTTGGTTAAAACTTGCCTGCTCGACATCATTGGCGTGGCCGCCGGAGCTCGCAATAATCAAACCAGTGTGATGCTCAAAACCTACGCTGACACTCACTACTCTGCCAACAAGCTGTCCAGCCGCCTTTGGTTCGACGGCAGAGCCGTACATCCACTGGGCGCCGCGTATGCCGGCGGTTTCTGCGTTGATAGCCTGGATGCACATGAAGGCCACTTCACCTCCAAGGGGCATGCGGGTGCAACCGTTGTCCCGGCCATTGTGGCATTGGTAGACGCGTATCGCAGTCAGGGCAAAGACATCAGCGGCGAAGAATTCCTCAGCGCACTGTGCATCGGTTACGAGACTGCCTTGCGGGCGGGCCAGGCATTGATGGCCACCGCCCCTGAATATCATGCCTCAGGCGCCTTTTCCGGGATCGGGGTCGTTTGCGCCGGAGCCCGCCTGCTGAAGCTTGATGAAACGACTTTCCGTCATGCGCTGGGTATCGCGGAATACTTCGGCCCGAGGTGCCCGATGATGCGCCTGGTGAGCTTTCCGACGATGTTGCGCGATGCCCACGGCGCCGGGGCGTATGCCGGACTGAACGCATTACTGATGGCACAGCTCGGTGTCACTGGCGCTCCAGCCGCCACCGTTGAACCTTTGGAGATTTCCACTTTCTGGCAGGACATCGGAACCCGTTGGGAGATCGACGAGCAATATTTCAAACCGTGGCCGGTATGTCGCTGGGCGCAACCGGCACTCACGGCCATGACCGATCTGATGCGAGCACATCCTGTCATCACTGCTGAGTTGATCGAGACCATCGATGTCGAGACATTTCACGAGTCTGTGTGCCTGCAGGGGCATTTTCCGAAGAATGCGGACGAGGCCCAATACGCGCTGGCATTCCCACTGGCCGCCTTGATCGTTCGTGGAAAGCTGGGCCCTGACGAAGTCACCGGGGACTCCATTCATGCGCCGGACATCCTGAATATCAGCGCGAAGATAACCCTTCATGAGGCGCCCGACCTGTCCGCCAGGTTCCCTGAGGAAATCCTCTCCCGCGTCACCGTCACCCTGAAAGACGGCACGCGTCTGACGAGCCCAACCGCGACGGCCAAGGGCGACCCCGGCAACCCTATGTCGAGTGCCGAACTCACGGCTAAATATCATTTGCTGGCGGATGACAGCCTGGGATCCGCGGTCAGCAACGCGATCAAGAGCAGTGTTGAAGCACTGCCTGAGAGCGGTGACTGCCGGTCATTCTTTGACTTGTTGCTGTCTGCGCCAAAAACCGCTGTCTAGATTGAGCAACGGTTTCGTAGCTATTGGTAAAGGTGTCAAAGAGGGCTTATGCCATTCGTATTCGAGAGCGTGCTTAAAGACAAGAACATGGGGTACTCCTGTACGGCGCAGAAACCAATAAAGCCGCCGGCGGTGACTCGTGTAGCGTTCGTGCTTTTGAACAATTTCTCGATGATGTCGTTCACCGGCGCTATCGATGCGCTGGTGACCGCCAACCTGATTAGCTCGACGCCGGCGTTTGAGGTGTTGACGGTCGGCATCAAGAACCGTCTTGTGATGAGCGATCTGGGAATCGCCATTTCAGCGGACCTGGAGTTATCCCAACTACCGGATCGCATCGACGTTCTCATTGTCGCGGGTGGTTTGCGAGTGAAGCTGATCAGCGACCCGCTGTTACGGCGCAAGCTACGTAACGTCGCCTCTCTTGGCGCGACCATGGGCGGTTTGTGGAATGGTGCGTTTTTTCTGGCGGAAGCTCAGTTGATGGACGGTGTCGAGTGTGCCTTCCATCCAGATGGGCGAGCGATGATGGAGGATGTTTTCCCCAAAGTCCTGGTCACTTGTCGGACTCACGTATTGGATAGAAACCGTATCACATGCGCCGGTGCCAGCAGTTCGTTACGCATGATGCTGGAGCTCATCACCTCTAAACAAGGCGTGTCGCTGACCCACGCTGTCGAGGAAATACTCGGTTGCGATCAAACCGCTGAAGTCTCCGGGATATCGACTGTCATCGTTGACACTGACCCCACCTTGCCACAAACCCTGAAGCTCGCTTTAGAACTGATGCAAAAGAACATCGAAGAGCCACTATCGATCGACGAACTGGCTGAATGTGTGAAAATTTCCCGACGACAATTGGAGCGGCGCTTCTGCCGTTTCGTGGGCGCCACGCCCACACGCTACTACCTTGAGCTGCGCTTGACTCGAGCACGACAGCTTATTCTGCAGAGCAATCGGCCGATCACCGATATCGCGATTGCGACCGGCTTCTGTAGTTTCGCCAACTTCCATATGCGCTTTCGTGACTTCTTTGGCGTAGCGCCAAGCAGTTATAGAGCGACGTATGAGCGCAGGCGCTGAGTTTCGAAGCCCGGGCACGAAAAAAACATACGAAACCCGCACTGTCCAAGCCGAGTAACCGGTGGCTGACATCATCGATAAGGATTACCGAGAATCATGAATGCTCCATCGTCGGTGTTGATAACCACGGCTAACCACAGCGAGCGGATGTCTACACGCATTGCCTTCCTCATCGCGGGCTTGCTCATGTCCGCTTGGGCGCCTCTGGTTCCATTGGTCAAGGCACGCGCCGGCCTGGACGATGGCGGCCTGGGGTTGCTGCTGCTTGGCCTTGGCGGTGGATCTATTGTGGCCATGCCCTTCGCCGGCTATCTCACTGCACACTATGGATGCCGACCGGTCGTAATCTGGGCGACGATTGTCTTGTGTGCCGTTCTTGCGCTGTTGAGCACCTTGACCTGGCTGCCGGGCTTGGTCATCGCTGTCATTATCTTCGGTGCCAGTATGGGCATGCTTGATTGCGCCATGAACATACAGTCCGTCATCGTCGAGAAAAACAGCGGGCAGGCGCTTCAGTCCGGCTTCCATGGCCTTTACAGCGTCGGAGGCATCGTGGGCGCCGGGGCCATGACCGCTTTATTGACCTTGGGGCTGGATCCACTGATTGCGGCGCTCTGTATCGTTGCCACCGTTTTGGGATCGCTTTACAAGGCCGCGCCTGCTTTGCTGACTTATGGCACTGAACGGGGTGGGCCATTGTTCGCGGTGCCCAGAGGTATCGTGCTGCTTTTAGGGACGCTCTGCTTCATCGTCTTCCTCACCGAAGGTGCAATGCTTGACTGGAGCGCAGTCTTCCTTGTCTCAAACCGAGGGTTAGAGCCGAGCATCGCCGGTTTGGGCTACGCATCCTTCGCCGCGGCGATGACGGTGGGCCGCCTGACGGGGGACGCCATCGTCAGCAAACTGGGCGGCGTACGCGTCGTTGCGCTTGGCGGGCTTTGCGCAGCCGCGGGCATGATCGTGTCGCTTGGAATCGATGGCTGGCCCGCGTCCTTGATCGGCTACGCCCTGGTCGGGGCTGGCTGCTCGAACATTGTCCCGGTGCTCTTTACCGCTGTAGGCCGGCAGCAACGTATGCCACAGGCGGTAGCCATCCCCGCTGTCATCTCGATGGGCTACGCGGGCATTCTGATCGGTCCCGTGTTTATTGGGGCGGTCGCCCATCTGAGCACCTTGTCGTTCGCTCTGGGCGGCCTGATTGTCTTCCTCGTTTTTGTCAGTGCAACAGCACGATTTCTTCGTAATTGACCCAATCGTTTCCGGCACGATTTCAGCATTGGCCATTGCGAATCGAACTCCTCGTCCAGAAAACCAGTCGGCCTTGGTGATCCGCTGTGTATCACAGTATGTCAGCGCGACACCTCGATACACAGACTTTCATCCGGCCGACGATCGGACACAGGCCAGATACGTTGCCACGCTTCAATGCATGCAAGGTATGAAGGGGCTCGCACGGAACCCCTGACCCATAGCTGGTAAAGGAGAGATCCCATGAAGATGGCACTGCGCAACAGCAACCCCGGCAAGACTCGCCGCCACTTGGTCGGTCCTTCGATCCTCGTACTGTCGCTATTCGGCGTGCTCGGCGCGGCCCACGCACAAACGGCCGTCACCGCGCAGCCCGCAGTGGCCCCTGCCGGTACCACCCAGGCGGCGCCCTCGCCGTTCGGCCCGCTCAAGCATGTCAACGCCGGATTGCTGGACGTGGCGTACGCCGAAACAGGCCCGGCCGATGGGCCGGTGGTGATCCTGCTGCACGGCTGGCCGTATGACATTCACAGCTATGACGAAGTCGCGCCCTTGCTGGCCGCCAAGGGTTATCGGGTGCTGATGCCCTATGCCCGTGGTTATGGCGATACGCATTTCCTGTCCGATAAAACCCTGCGCAATGGCCAACCGGCTGCGCTGGCCAGTGATGTCATCGATTTCATGGACGCCCTGAAAATCAAGCAAGCGGTGCTCGGTGGCTATGACTGGGGTTCGCGTTCGGCCGACATTGTCTCGGCGTTGTGGCCGGAGCGGGTCAAGGCACTGGTCTCGGTCAGCGGTTACCTGATCGGCAACCAGGCGGCCGGCAAGAACCCGCTGCCACCCAAGGCGGAATTGCAGTGGTGGTATCAGTTCTACTTCGCCACTGACCGTGGTCGCGCCGGTTACGAGAAGAACACCCACGACTTCGCCAAATTGATCTGGCAACTGGCTTCGCCGAAATGGGCGTTCGATGACGCCACCTTCGACCGCAGTGCCAAGGCCCTGGACAACCCCGACCATGTCGACATCACCGTGTTCAACTACCGATGGCGCCTGGGCCTGGTCCAGGGCGAGAGCCGATACGAAGCGCTGGAGCAGAAATTGGCCACGGCGCCGTCCATCAGCGTGCCGACCATTACCCTTGAAGGCGATGCCAACGGCGCACCGCACCCGGCGCCTGAAGACTATGCCAAGCGCTTCACCGGTAAATACGAATTCCGGCTGATCAATGGCGGCATCGGCCATAACCTGCCGCAGGAAGATCCGCAGGCATTCGCCAAGGCGGTGATTGATGCCGATCACCTCTGAGGTCGATCTGACGTCCTCACGCCTGCGTTGAGCAGCACCGGGGTAAAGATGAGCTATCTTGAGAATGAATCACCTGCATCAGGTGACTGCGAACAAGTAAGGACGCTTTATGAATCGTTTGCCCCGGCGCCATGCCCTCTTCGCCTTGACCTTTGCCAGTACGCTCACCGCCGCAGCCCTGTCGGGTACTCCGGGTTACGCGGCACAAGCCACTGTCGCCGCACCGGCCACCAGCCCTGTCTCAGGTCCTGTCGCCGGTACCAAAGTCACTGAGCCGTACGTACGCATGATGGCGCGCGAGGCGTATTTCTGGGCCTGGCCGATGGCCAACATCTTCAATCGTCGCCAGGCGTTCAAGAACCTGCCCGAACCTGGCTTGATGGGCGGCATCGTACCCGTGGCACCGATCAATCGGCTGTCGATGCTCAGCGACTACATCGACCCGGCCGAGCGCCTGGTAGCCTGTCCGAATCAGGACGTGGTGTACGGCGCCGGCAGCATTGCTCTGGACCTTGAGCCGGTGGTGCTGCAAGTGCCAGACTTCGACGGCCGCTTCTGGGTGTATCAGGTGGTGGACCTGCGTTCCGACAGCTTTGCCGAGCTGGGCAAAATGTATAACACCCAGCCAGGTTTCTATTTGCTGGTGGGCCCGGACTGGAACGGCAAGGTGCCGCCCGGCATCAAGCGGGTATACCGGGCACGCACGAACACCGGGTTCGTGATCCCTCGGGTATTCCAGGACGACACCGCCGCCGACCGCCTGGCCGTGCAGCCGGCATTGTCGGGCATCGACATGTACCCGCTGTCGCAGTACGACGGCAATATGAAAAAGCGCAACTGGGCCAGGCTGCCGAAATTCCCGGCTCAGGCTTCTGAAAGCAGCGCCGAAACCAAATGGGTGGTGCCGGAAAAGTTCTTCGACGAACTGCCGGCCTTGCTCAAGGACGCCAAGCCATTGCCGGGCGAAGAGGCCCGCTACGCGCAAATGGCCACCCTCGCGGCCATCGCCAAGGCCGACCCGCAACTGCGCGCTGCGATGATCGACGAGGCGAAAAAGGCCGACAAAGAAGTGATCGACCCGCTGTTGCAGTTCCGCAACTACGGCCTGCAATTGCCGAATCACTGGAGCACGGTAAGCAACGGTGCCGCGTTCGGCACCGACTATTTCACCCGTACCGCCGTCGCGCGCTCGAACATATTCGTCAATCAGCAGAAAGAGACCAAATACTTCTACCAGGATCTGGATGAGAACGGCCTGCGCCTCAACGGTCAGTACGGCTACAGCGTGACATTCGCCAAAGGCAAACTGCCGCCAGTCAAGGGGTTCTGGTCGCTGACGCTGTACAACGAACAGCACTTCTTCTCGCCGAACGAGCTCAAGCGTTACTCCATCGGCACCAAGAACAAATCCCTGCAAACCAACCCTGACGGCTCGCTGACCCTTTACGTGCAGAGCGAATCACCGGGCAAGGACAAGGAAAGCAACTGGCTGCCCTCACCCAAAGGCGCCGAGTTCTCGTTGTACATCCGCGCCTACTGGCCGCAAGCCGATGCCCTCGACGGCGACTGGACGCCACCGGCGGTGGTGAAAATGAACTGAGTGGAATTGGCATACACCCAATCCTTGCTCGCGATAGCAGTGTGACAATCAACGGAGGTGTTGAGTACCAGGCATCAAAGACAGCACACCGATTCAATATTCCCGGTTCGATCTACGTAACCATGACGTCCTCACTCCACTCCCGTAAGGACCCTGTCATGGCCATTGCAAAAGCAGTTCCCGGCAAAACCCTGCTGACTCCGACTGACCACACTCTGATCATGATCGACCACCAGTCGCAGATGTCCTTCGCGACCAAGTCGATCGATGCCGTCACCCTGCGCAACAACGCCGCACTGGTGGCCAAGGCAGCCCGCGGCTTCAAAGTCTCGACCATCCTCACCACCGTTGCCGAGAAGAGTTTTTCCGGGCCGATCTTCGACGAAATCAAAGCCGTGTTCCCGGAACACAACGTGATCGACCGCACCAGCATGAACACCTGGGAAGACGAGCGCATCGCCGTGGAAGTCAACGCCATCGGCAAACAGAAGATTGTCCTCGCCGGTCTGTGGACCTCGGTTTGCATCGTTGGCCCGGCATTGTCGGCGATTGACCAGGGTTTCGAGGTGTATGTGATTGCCGACGCCTGTGGCGACGTCAGCACCGAAGCCCATGAAATGGCCATGCAGCGCATGATCCAGATCGGCGCCCGGCCGATGACCGCGCTGCAATACCTGCTGGAACTGCAACGTGACTGGGCCCGCGGCGAAACCTATGACGAAACGGTGAAAACCTCGATTGCCAACGGCGGTGCCTACGGTCTGGGCCTGATCTACGCCAAGACTATGTTTGGTGCCTCGGAAGGCCATTAAGGTCCGTAAAAAAAAACAGTGACTGCAGGCGGACTCCCGTAGGAGCGAGCTTGCTCGCGATGGTCGTTAACGATAATGCGTGTTTACCGGCTGAACACGGCGCTATTGAGACCATCGCGAGCAAGCTCGCTCCTACAGTGAATCATCGCAGTCGCTCCCCCCTGTGGTGAGCCATTGATGACCCTCTTCCCGCAAGACTTCAGGGTGACGATTGCCCTGTGCTTCTGCCTGTTCGCCACCCACTCACTGGCCGATGAACCAGCACAAGGCGCAAAAGGCTTTCTCGACGGCGCGACCCTTGGCGTGCTCAGCCGAAACTTCTATCTGAACAGCGACTATCGATCCCCCTCGCCGACCGACAAGAGCTACAAGGCCGAATGGGCTCAAGGTTTCATCAGCTCATTTGAATCCGGTTTCACGCCGGGCACAGTTGGTTTCGGTCTCAATGCCCACGCCTTTGTGGGACTGAAGCTCGACGGCGGCAAAGGCCACTCCGGGACCGGTCTGCTGCCGGTGGACAGTGAAGGTCGTAGCGAAAGCAACTACTCCAGCGGTGGCGGCGCGATCAAGCTCAAGGCTTCGAACACCACGTTGGCGTTTGGTGAAATGGAGGTCGAAAGCCCGGTATTCGACACCGCAGACAAACGCCTGCAACCGGAGTACGCCACCGGTTTTCTGCTCGACAGCCGCGAAATCGCAGGCATGAACCTGCAAGCCGGCCACTTCACGGCATTCAAGAATCAGGACAGTGCGTCAGGCAAGGGCAACTTTTTCGGTTATGGCGCCAACACCGAGGCCGGCGGCATTTCGTTTGTCGGTGCCGATCTGTTTACCCAAAGCCCGGTTGGCGGCGCCCTGTATGCCTCGGAGCTGACCGACACCTGGCATCAGTACTACGGCAACTTGCACTTCAAGCAGTCCGAAGTGTTCCTCGACGCCAACCTCTATCACACCCGGGACACCGGCCAGGCGCTGGCCGGTGCCATCGACAATACGGCGTATAGCCTGTCCGGCAGATACACGATCGGCGCCCATGGTTTCACCCTGGCCTATCAGAAAATCAACGGTGACACGCCATTCGATTTCGTTGGTGGCGACTCCATCTACCTCGCCAACTCGATCAAGTACGCCGACTTCAACGGCGCCCACGAACGCTCCTGGCAGGTTCGTTATGACCTGGACCTGGCCACCTTCGGGATACCCGGCCTGAAGTTCATGACCCGCTACGTCACCGGCGACCAGATCGACGGCACCCATGCACCACAAGGCGGGGCCTACAACCCGTTCGACCCGGCGACCGGCACCTACGTGCCGCAACAAGGTGATGGCGGCAAGCACTGGGAGCGGGACATCGACCTGCATTACGTCGTGCAGTCCGGAGCGGCCAAGGGCTTGTCACTGCAACTGTCCCATGTGTCACACCGGGCCAACGCCGCCCAGGTCGGCGACGACATCGACCGGGTGTACGTGGTCATTCAGTACCCGTTGGACTTCGGGCCGTTCTGAACGGAAAGTGGCGGAAGGCAGCCGGAGTCGAACCTGCCCGGGAACGGATGCCGTCCCCAACCGGGTTTGAAGCCCGGCCGCGCCACCGGGCGCGATTGCCTTCCTTGAATGCTTGCCTCTGAATCATGCCCTTGAATCAGTGCTCATTGCGTTGGGCAAACGCACTGTCCAGGCGAATCTGGCGTCGATCACCAAAACGCCGGGTCAGGCCGATACGGTCGAAGCACTCCAGTATCTGGATGCTGCGCTTGCGCCCCAAGCCCACCGCATCTCGAAACGCCGTCACCTGGATCACCGGGTTGGCGTCCGCCAGTTGCAACAGCATAGCCGCCAATCGGCGAATCATGCTGTCGGTGTAGAACAGGTCGCGCACCACCTGGTGCATCAAGCCCAGGCGCGCCATTTTGCGCAGCAATGCGCGGACAGTTGCTTCGTCATGTCCCAGATTGCGCACCCAGGGCGGGTCGAATCCGGCCTGTTCGAATAGCGGCTGCAATTGTAGCCACAGGGCTTCATCCTCTTCGTTCAAGCGCACCTGATGCCCGGGCAGATGCAACCATGGTCCGCTGCTGGCGATGTCGCCGCTGGCCAACAACTCGTCGAGCAGGCTGATAAAGGTCGAACGCTCCAGCATGTTGCCGCTGAATCGACGCAGGCGGTCCCGGTCCGGGCCCATCTGATCCGGTTCGAGTTCATGGAAACGCGCGAGTTGCTCCACCAAAGGCGCTTTCAAGGATTCCCAGCGACTGGCGCTGAACAGCAATGGGCCTTGGCGGGTTTCGATCAGGCGCACGTCAGCGGGCAACACCCAACGGCTGCGCGGTCGGTTGAACTGCCGCTCCAGGCGCTGCGGATCGAGTCCGGTGTCGCTATGGGCCAGTAACGCCGGCAAAACATCTTCCAGCCCGGCACAGTTCGCCAGCGCCCCCAGTTGAGCCAGGCGTTCGGGGCTGCGGCGTTGCCGAGAAGGGGCAAACGGATCGAGAACCCGGCCGCCGCCCAGGGTTCGTTGGGCACTCTGGTCACGCAGGATTAGCGGATCACCCTTCACCGCATGTACCGCTGTATTGAGCAACAGTTGCGCAAACATCCGTCCACCGGGGGCCAGGCTGGTGCCTTCCAGCAAGGCGACGCGCCCGGTGACGTCCTGGGTGCCGAGGTGCACGTGCACCGGTTGAAAGTGCTCGAAGCCCCGGGGTTCGCTGGTCAGCAGTTGCATGTCGATGTCCAGGCGCTGGGTGGGCGCATACAGACCTTCGGCGAGTAGCCAGTGGCCGCGATGGATGTGTTCCAGGGCCAGCCGTTCGGCACTCAGGTTCAACGCCACGCGCTGGCCGGCAAAGGCATGCTCGGCGGCCTGGTTTTGCGCGTGCAGGCCGCGAATGCGCACCGGTTTGCCTTGTGGCCCCAGCAGCAGGGTATCGCCCACCGTGACCTGGCCGGACAACGCCGTGCCGGTCACCACGATACCGGTGCCGGCCACACTGAAGGCCCGGTCGATCGCCAGGCGAAAACCACCTTCGGTGCTGCGTTGCTGAACGTCACGCTGGGCTTGCAGCAATTGTTGACGCAGGTTTTCGATGCCCTCGCCGGTGACGCTCGACAGTGCAATCAGCGGCGCATCGGCATAGGGGCCGGGCGCCAGCAAGGTATGGATCTGCTCGCGCACGTCCTGTACCCGGGCGCTGTCGACCCGATCGCACTTGCTGATCGCTACCAGTGCCCGGGGGATGCCCAACAACTCGACTATCGCCAGGTGCTCGCGGGTCTGCGGCATCACCCCGTCATCGGCGGCCACCACCAGCAACACCAAATCGATGCCCTGCGCTCCGGCCAGCATGTTGTGGGTGAAGCGCTCATGGCCGGGAACGTCGATGAATCCGGTCAACTGCGCATCCGGCTCCAGTGCGGCATACAGATAGCCGAGGTCGATGGTCATGCCGCGCTCGCGCTCTTCGCGGCGCCGGTCACCCGCCTGACTGGTCAACGCCTGGAGCAGCGCCGTTTTGCCATGGTCGATGTGCCCCGCGGTGCCGACAATCACCCTGCCCGGCCCTCCACCTGTAATTGATTCAGTTGCGCCAGCCATGCCGGCTCGTCGTCCAGTTGCCGCAGGTCCAGCCACAGGGCGTCATCGTCGATGCGCCCCAGGACCGCAATCGGCAAGGCGCGAAAGGCCTCTTCCAGATTCAACAGGGCGCGCCCGCGCAAGCGCTTGGACGTCAGCGGGCGCAGACACAGCGCTGCGCTGGCCAGTCGTGCCACCGGCTGGCTGCCGCTGCCGATCATGCCCAGTGCCGGCATGGCGCTGACGCTCCAGCCATCACCCAGCACTTGGACCAGCACCGGCTGCAAACGCTCGGCCTGGGCGAGAATATCGGCCTGTGGCCGGGTCAGCAGGCGCAGGCTCGGCAAGCGTTCGGCGAGGCGATCAGGGTTTCGGTACAAACCCAACACAGCTTCCAGGGCGGCCAGGGTCATTTTGTCGACCCGCAGCGCACGCTTGAGCGGGTTTTTCTTGATCCTGGCAATCAAATCCTTGCGTCCGACAATCAACCCCGCTTGCGGGCCGCCGAGCAGTTTGTCGCCACTGAAGGTGACGATGTCCGCGCCATCGAGCAGGGCCTGACGCACCGTTGGCTCTGCCGGCAAACCCCAGCGGGTCAAGTCCAGCAGGCTGCCACTGCCAAGGTCTTCGAGCAGTGGCAAACCGTGCAGATGGGCCAGTTGCGCCAGTTCGGCGGTCGGCACGCTCGTGGTGAAACCTTGAATGCTGTAGTTGCTTGCATGCACGCGCATGATCAAGCCGCTGCGCGGGCCGATGGCCACCTCATAGTCACGGGCACGGGTACGGTTGGTGGTGCCGACTTCATGCAGCTTCACCCCGGCGCGGGCCATGATGTCGGGGATGCGGAAGGCGCCGCCGATTTCAATCAGTTCACCCCGGGAGATAATCCCTTCCTTGCGCGCGCCCAGGCTGTTGAGGGTCAAGAGCACCGCCGCGGCATTGTTGTTGACCACGGTCACCGCTTCGGCGCCGGTCAGCTCGCGGATCAAGCCTTCGATCAGGTTGTCGCGATCTCCACGCTTGCCGCTACGCAGGTCGAATTCGAGGTTGAGCGGATAGCGCGCGGCCATTTGCACCGCCTCGATCGCTTCCTCGGGCAACAGCGCCCGACCGAGGTTGGTGTGCAAGACCGTGCCGGTGAGGTTGAACACCCGGCGCACATGGCTGCGATGCTCGTTAGCCAATCGCTCGCCCACCCTGCCCGCCAGCACGTCGGTGCTGACTTCTGCAGGTTCGAGCAAACCCTGCCGCACCCCTTCGCGCAATTCATCCAGCAATAGCCGCAAGGCGCCCAGCAAGGCGTCACGCCCGTAGCGCTCGGCCAACGGTCGGCACGCCGGGTGACGCAACAGACTGTCGATGGAAGGTAGGCGCAGGGGTTGGCTGGCACTGCGAGCAGACATCTGGCGCTCCTGAAAACGAATGACCCTCGCGCCAGAGTGTAGACGCTGCGGTTATTCGTCTCCCGGCGCCAGCAACAGATTCGGCGCCAGACGCTGATAACCGTCCTGGCTCAGGCGCATGTCGAGCATCAGGCTGGACAAGTCGGCCGACAACGCTTCAGCGTCCGCATCGTTCTCCAGATAGAGCAACTTCAGATAGCTGTTGCAACCGGGGCAGACTTCGGCGCGCAACGGTGCCTGGTTGGCGGCATGACGGTCATCTTCAAGGCTGAGGTATTCCAGGCCCTTGCTCTGCTCGCAATACACGCACTTGACCCGCACCACATGCCACTCGCAGGCGCACAACGAACAGACCAGGTAACGCAAACCGTTGTGCTTGCCGCGATGGCGGATCACTCCGGCCATGGCCGGCGAGCCACAGGCCGGACACTGGCTGAGACTGTCGCCTGCGCTCAGCGCCAAGTTCGGCGTGCTCAACAGCCAATGGCTCCAGGCTGTTTGCAGCGCCGCGCCGAGGAACGGCACCAGCGCGGCCGGCACCAGCGAATACTGACCGCTGACCAGTGCCACCGCCCAGGCGCGACGTTGTCCGGCATCGGCCAGGCGCAAGGTGTCCACGGCATCGACCACGGCCGATTGCGGCGGTGCGCTATAGCGCTGCAACAAGGCATCGAGGTAAAGCTGCCAATCGTCTTCGCGCGCCAGGCTGTCGGCCGCGAACGGCGGCAAGCCGTGTTGCTGGCACAGTTCGATGCGTTGTCGGTCAAGGGGTTCGCTTGTCGGCGGGTCGTCCAGCACCTGTTGCTGCACTCGGCACAACCCGGCGATCAGGCGCAGGTATTCGGCCAGCGGGTGCCCTTCGGCCAGGCTTTCCAGGCGCTGGGCACGCAGGCTGAAAAGCTCATGCGGTGGCATGTACAGAAACGGCGGCGAACTGGCCGCCGCTTCGATTTCTCCAGGTTCCAGGATAGTTGGCAAATGTCAGCCCTTTTTGGTGATCGGTCGCTCAGGCGCTTCGTCGCGGGTCTCATCTTGAGTCACTTGGCGATACCAGAGTTCGTGGTGTTTCCTGGCCCAGGCGCGGCTGACCGTGCCGTGCAACATGGCGCTGACCGAGCCCTTGATCCAGATGCCGGCATAGATGTGCACGATGATGCTCAGAATCAGCACGAAACCGGCCAACGCATGCAACAACATCGCCCAGCGAATCGCGGTGATGCCGAAATACTCGCTGAAGTAGGCACGCCAGATCACCAGCCCGCTGAACAACAGCACCAGCATGCACAGCAGTAAAGTCCAGAACAGCAGCTTCTGCCCGGGGTTGTATTTGCCGATGGGCGGGACGCCTTCCTCTTCATTCTTCATGACCCGGTCGATGCGCCTTAGCCACAGGCGATCATTGGCGATGAAGTAGTTGGCGCGCCAGAAGCGAAACACCAGGCCTAGAAACAGCACGAACATCAGTACGCCCATGAACGGGTGCAGGATGCGCGTCCATGGCCCGCCGCCGAACAGGTTGCTCAGCCAGAACAATGCCGGGTGGAACAGCGCCAGCCCGGACAGCCCGGCCATCAGGAACAGAATCGCCACCAACCAGTGATGGGTGCGCTGGTTGCTGGTATAGCGCAGGATCGTCTTGTCGCTCATGGCCTGCCCTCCCCACGGGGATCGAAGGTATGCACCGACGGATCGACCTCATGCACGGCGTTGTCCGGCGGCTGCGGATGCTCATCCTCCTCGACGATTTGCGGGCCGACGCGCACATAGTGGAAAAACCCGGCCAGCACCGCCGCGCCCATGGCCAGCAGCGCCAGGGGTTTGCTGATGCCCTTCCACAGCCCCACCAACGGACTGATCGCCGGGTGATCGGGCAAGCCGGCGTACAGCCTTGGCGTATCGGCGTGGTGCAACACGTACATCACATGGGTGCCACCGACGCCTTCGGGGTCGTACAGACCGGCGTTTTCAAAGCCACGGCTCTTGAGGTCGACGATGCGCTCGGCCGCATGCTCCTTCATGTCGTCCTTGGAGCCGAACACGATGGCACCCGTCGGACAGGTTTTCACGCAGGCCGGTTCCAGCCCCACCGCCACCCGGTCCGAACACAAGGTGCATTTGTAGGCCTTGTGATCCTTCTGCGAGATCCGTGGAATGTTGAACGGGCACCCGGTGATGCAATAGCCGCAACCGATGCAGTGATCCTGATCGAAATCGACGATGCCATTGGTGTGCTTGATGATCGCCCCCGGGCTGGGGCATGCCGCCAGGCAGCCGGGTTCGGCGCAATGCATGCAGCCGTCCTTGCGGATCAGCCATTCCAGGTTGCCGGCGTCGGTCTCGTGCTCGGTGAAACGCATCAAGGTCCAGGTTTCTGCGGTGAGGTCCTGCGGGTTGTCGTAGGTGCCATGGTTGTGACCGACTTCATCGCGCAGCTCGTTCCATTCCGAACAGGCGACCTGGCAGGCCTTGCAGCCGATGCATTTGGTGGTATCGATCAGCTTGGCGACTTCCTCCACGCCGCGCACCGACGGCGCGGGCGTGGTGGTGGCCGAGCGGGCAATGATGTCTTGGCTGGCCATTTAGACTTTCTCCACGTTGACCAGGAATGACTTGGATTCCGGGGTCTGTGTATTGCCATCGCCGAGGAACGGCACCAGGGTGTTGGTCAGATAACCGTGGCGGGTTGCGCCGGTGAAACCCCAGTGCAACGGGATACCGATCTGATGCACCACTTGGTTATTGACCTGCAATGGGCGAATCCGCTTGGTCACCACCGCCACCGCTTCGATATGCCCGCGCTTGGAGCTGACCCTTACTCGGTCACCGGCGGCAATGCCCTTCTCCTTGGCCAGCACCTCGCCGATTTCGACGAACTGCTCAGGTTGGGTAATGGCATTGATCGGGCAATGCTTGGTCCAGAAGTGGAAGTGTTCGGTCAGCCGGTAGCTGGTCGCCGCATACGGGAAGTCCTTGGCCTGCCCGAGGGTTTCCCAGACTGAATCGAAGATCCGCCCGGCCGGGTTGCTGGTCGCCTGCTTGTTGTTGGGGTGCATCGGGTTGATGCCGATGGGCGTCTCGAACGGCTCATAGTGTTCCGGAAACGGCCCTTCGTTCATTTTGTCGAGGGCGAAGAAACGCGCCACGCCTTCGGGGTTCATGATGAACGGGTTGATGCCCGCTTCCGGTGGGGCGTCGACTTTGTAGTCGGGCACGTCGGTGCCGGTCCAGACCTTGCCGTTCCACCACACCAGCCGTTTGTTCGCGTCCCATGGTTTGCCTTGAGGGTCGCAAGAGGCGCGGTTGTAGAGAATCCGTCGGTTCATCGGCCAGGCCCAGGCCCAACCCAGGTTCTGCTTCATGCCGAAAGGGTCGCTGTTGTCACGCCGGGCCATGTTGTTGCCCTGCTCGGTCCAGCTGCCGCAGAAGATCCAGCAACCGGACGCCGTACTGCCATCGTCCTTGAGCTGGCCGAAGCCGGACAACTGCTGTCCGGCCTTGACCACCGCGCCCGAGGCGTCGGTGACATCGGCGACGGCGTAGCCGTTGAATTCCCGGGCCAGCTCTTCCGGCGTCGGGTCATCCGGTATTTTGTAGGGCCAGTCGAGCTTGAGGATCGGCTCCGCCCAGGCACCGCCGTCGGCCTGATAACGCTTGCGCAGGCGCAAGAACAGCTCGGCCATGATTTTCACGTCGGTGCGCGCCTGCCCCGGGCCATCGGCCCCCTTCCAGTGCCATTGCAGCCAGCGACCGCTGTTGACCAGCGAACCGTTTTCTTCGGCGAAACAGGTGGTGGGCAGGCGGATGACCTCGGTCTGGATGCTGGCCGTTTCCACGTCGTTGTAAGGCCCGACGTTGCGCCAGAACTCCGAGGTTTCGGTAGCCAACGGGTCCATCACCACCAGCCACTTGAGTTTGGCCAACGCCTTCATCACCCGGTTTTTGTCCGGCAAGGCGGCGATCGGGTTGAAGCCCTGGCACAGGTAGCCATTGACCTCGCCCTTGCCCATCATGTCGAACATTTTCAGGATGTCGTAGCCGGGAATGTCCAGCTTGGGCAGCCAGTCGTAACCCCAGTGATTCTCGGCGGTGGCATTGGCGCCGTACCAGGCCTTCATCAGGCTGACGTGGAACTTGCCGTAGTTCTGCCAGTAGGACATCTGCCCGGGACGCAGCGGCTTGAGCGCACGTTTGGCAATGTAGGCGTTGTAATCCTGTTCGGCCTCGGCCGGCAAGGTCAGGTAACCGGGCAACAGGTTGGACAGCAAGCCGAGGTCGGTCAGGCCCTGGATGTTGGAGTGCCCGCGCAGGGCATTGACACCCCCGCCCGGCATGCCGACGTTGCCCAGCAGCAATTGCACCATGGCCGCGCTGCGGATCATCTGCGAGCCGGTCGAATGCTGGGTCCAGCCCAGCGCGTAGAGAATCGTCATGGTTTTGCCCGGTTGCGAGCAGGTGGCGATCTCTTCCCAGATTTTCTGCATGGCGTCCACGGGCATGCCGCAGACCTGACTGGCCAGCTCCAGGGTGTAGCGGCTGTAGTGCTGCTTCATCAATTGGTAGACGCAACGAGGGTCTTGCAAGGTCGGGTCGACTTTGGCGAAGCCGTCCTCGCCTATTTCGTAGCCCCAGCCAGACTTGTCGGTGTAGATGCGCTTGCTCGCGTCGTAACCGCTGAACAACCCGTCCTCGAAACCGTAGCTGGCCTTGACGATGAACGACACGTCCGTATAGGTCCGCACGTACTCGTGCTGGATCTTGTCTTCGGTCAGCAGGTAATTGATCAGCCCGCCCATGAAGGCGATGTCGGTACCGGTGCGGATCGGCGCGTAATAGTCGGCCACCGAGGCGGTCCGGGTAAAACGCGGATCGACCACGATCAGTCGCGCCTTGTTGTGCGCCTTGGCTTCGGTCACCCATTTGAAGCCGCACGGGTGCGCTTCTGCTGCGTTGCCGCCCATCACCAGAACCAGATTCGCGTTGGCGATATCGGTCCAGTGGTTGGTCATGGCACCACGGCCGTACGTCGGGGCAAGACTTGCCACCGTCGGGCCGTGTCAGACACGCGCCTGGTTATCGAACCCCAGCATGCCGAGACTGCGAATCACCTTATGGGTGATATAGCCGGCTTCGTTCGACGACGCCGATGCCGCGAGAAAACCGGTGGTCAACCAGCGGTTCACCGTTTGCCCCTTGGCGTTCTTCTCGATGAAGTTGGCGTCGCGGTCGGCCTTCATCAGGTCGGCGATGCGATCGAGGGCTTCATCCCAGGAAACTCGTACCCACTCCTTGGTGCCAGGCTTGCGCACCTGCGGGTACTGGAGACGACTGGGACTGTGAATGAAGTCCAGCAGGCCCGCGCCTTTGGGGCAAAGGGTACCGCGGTTGACCGGGTGGTCGGCGTCACCTTCGATGTGGATGATGTTTTGCGCGACATTCTTCGCGTCATCGCCCTGGCTGTACATGATCAAGCCGCAACCGACCGAGCAATACGGGCAGGTGTTGCGGGTTTCATGGGTGTGGGCGAGCTTGAAATGACGCACCTGTTCGGCAAAGGCAACCGTCGGGGCCATGCCCAACGCGCCCAGGCTAGAGCCTGCAAGGCCGATACCGGCGACCTTGAAGAACTGACGACGGCTGAGATCCATCGTGCACTCCTGATCAGGTGGAACCCGGTACATGGCCGGGCTTTTTTGAACAACCACGGTCGGGGCAGTCTGGCTGCCGACACTACAAACTGTAGTCAATGCACTAGTGCTTTGTGTGAAAACCGACCGTCGGGCAAATCCAGCGGGCCGTGAAAATCCTTGTAGGAGCGAGCCTGCTCGCGATGGTGTGTCAGTCGACATCACCGTATCTGACACTCCTTCGCGAGCAGGCTCGCTCCTACAGGGGGTTGGCGTTTATCATTGGCGCATGTTCAACCCCGCTTCTACGAGATCCCGCATGACTTTCGATTTTGATCAGGTGTTCGACCGCCACCACACCGGCAGTACCAAGTGGAGCCGCTACCCGGCCGACGTGTTGCCGATGTGGGTCGCCGACATGGATTTCGCCGCGCCGCCGGTGATCATCCAGGCCCTGCAAAAGCGACTGGAACACCCGATGGTCGGCTACAGCGTGGCCCAGGATGACTTGCGCGAGGCAATCGTTGCCGACCTCTGGAACAAGTACGCCTGGCGCGTCGAGCCCCAGGAGCTGACTTTCCTGCCGGGCGTCGAGTCCGGCTTCAACATGGCGCTGAAGGCACTGGTACAGGCACCACAGAATGTCGTTGTGCAGGTGCCGAACTACCCGCCGCTGCGTCATGCACCAGGCCATTGGGGCCTGAACAAGGTCGAACTGAATTTCGATGCGCAAGCCGACGGCACCTACACCACACCGCTCGATACCCTGAGCCAGTCGCTGCAAGGTGGTGGCGCGCTGCTGCTGAGCAACCCGCACAACCCTCTGGGCAAGGCCTTCCCCCGCGCAGAGCTGCAAGCCATTGCCGACATTTGCCTTGAGCATGATGCCTGGATCATTTCCGACGAGATTCACGCCGAGCTGTGCTTCGACGGTCGCCAGCACATTCCGATGGCGACCCTGAGCCCGCAAGTCGCCCAGCGCACCATCACGCTGATGTCGGCGAGCAAGGCCTACAACATCGCAGGTCTCAAGACCTCGTTCATGATCATCCAGGACCGCCACCTGCGCGAAAAGGTCAACCACGCCCGTTGCGGCATGGTCGACAGCGTCAATCCGCTGGGCATGGAAGCCACCCGTGTTGCCTACAGCGAAGCGGCGCCATGGCTGGCCGAGCTGAAAGTCTACCTGCAAGGCAACCGCGACTTCCTCGCCGAGGCCGTGCGCACCCGCCTGCCGGGCATCACCATGAACCTGCCGCAAAGCACCTACCTGGCGTGGCTTGATTGCACAGCGCTGGGGCTGGACGACCCGCAACGGTTCTTCCTCGAACAGGCCAAGGTGGGTTTGAGCGCTGGTCTGGATTTCGGCGATGACTGCCAGCAGTTCGTACGCCTGAACTTCGGCTGCCCACGGTCGTTGCTGGAAGAAGGCATTGCGCGGATGGAGCGCAGCTTGCACCGTCTCAAGGCCTGACCCGCGCCTCAACAACAACGAAGATCCCTGTGGGAGCAGGCTCGCTCCTACAGCGACCGGGGCATCAAAAATCCAACCGAACTCCAGCTAAAACCTCAGGGTCAACCCTCTGACGCCTTAGCCTTGAGATCGGAGATCGATGATGAACGACTATCCCAAACCACCCTTCCCCAAGCAGCATCAAGCGGTCCCCGGCGCTCAGCACCCAATGGATCCCGTGCCTGATTGTGGCGAGCACTCCTATAAGGGTTCCGATCGTCTGGTCGGCAAAATCGCCCTGATCACCGGCGGCGACAGCGGCATCGGCCGTGCGGTCGCCATTGCCTTCGCCCGTGAAGGCGCCGATGTGGCGCTCGCCTACCTCAATGAACATGAGGACGCCAGGCAAACCGCTCGCTGGATCGAGCTGGCAGGTCGCCAATGCCTGCTGCTGCCGGGGGACGTGGCGCAGAAGGCGCACTGCCGGGCCCTGGTGGAAAAAACCGCCGAGCGCTTCGGTCGCATCGATGTGCTGGTCAACAACGCCGCATTCCAGATGACTCACGACAGCCTCGAAGACATTTCGGATGATGAATGGGTGATGACCTTCGACGTCAACATCACCGCCATCTTCAGGATTTGCCAGGCGGCCCTGAAACACATGAGACCTGGCGGCTCGATCATCAACACCAGCTCCGTCAATTCCGACTTGCCCAATCCGTCCCTGTTGGCCTATGCCACCACCAAGGGCGCAATCGCCAACTTCAGCGCCGGCCTCGGCCAGTTGCTGGGGCCCAGGAATATCCGGGTCAACAGCGTCGCGCCGGGGCCGATCTGGACGCCCCTGATCGTCTCGACGATGACCGATGAAAAGGTAGAAAACTTCGGTGCCAACACCGCACTCGGCCGCCCTGGTCAACCCGTGGAAGTCGCACCGATCTACGTGCTGCTGGCCTCGGATGAAGCCAGCTACATCACGGGCCAGCGTTACGGCGTTACCGGTGGCAAACCGATACTGTGACGCCGTTGAAAAGTTGAACCCGCGACGACCTCCAGCGCTCCACAACGTATAGATCCTGATACCTGGAGGTCGTCATGTCCGCACCTATCGTCAAACTGTTCACTCAACCGAACTTCGCCTGGACGGATATTCGCAAGGAAGAGGAAGCCCATCCGCGCCACTACCTGGCTCATTTGCTGCTATTGGCCCTGATTCCCGCCACGTGCCTGTTCATCGGTACGACTTACGTCGGCTGGAGCCTGGCGGAAAACGAAACGGTACGGCTCAGCACCCACAGCGCACTGCAACTGAGTGCGTTGCTGTACCTGACCATCATTGGCGGTATCGCCGTGATGGGCGCGTTCATCCGCTGGATGTCCCGCGCTTTCGAAGCCAGGCCGACAATCAACCAGTGCATCGGTTTCGCGGCTTACACCGCAACGCCTTTCTTCATCGCAGGTATTGCAGGTCTGTACCCCAGTCGCTGGCTTGCGATCATCGTACTGGCGGCGGCTTCGGTTTATTCGACGTTCCTGCTGTTCATCGGGCTGCCGACTTTCATGCATGAGCGCAAGGAACAGGGCTTGCTCAATGCCGCGTGCGTCTGGGCTGTCGGGTTATTGGTGCTGGTAACCATTCTGGTAACGATGATCCTGATGTGGTTCAACGTGCTAACCCCCGAGTACTTGCGCGCCACTATCGGTTGATGAACTTTACTGCCTGGGTGGCGGTGCAGGGGACCGTGTTGCTGACCCTGGCGCTCACATCGCCTTACCTGCGTCGGTATTGTGCTGATCGCACACGGGGATTGGCGGGCGCTGCGGGTCGCGTTGGTGCTGTTCGCCGTGATTCGCCCGTTGAGTGTCTGGCTGAGGCCTTGGGGGGGTGCTGCTCAATGGCCCGCAGCGCTGGTTTGGAGTATGCGTCATGCCGGGATTTTGAAACGCCCACCAACGCGGCAGCAACTGCCTGACCTTGCTCTCGCCAAAACGGTCGTCGATCAACATCACCACCCCTTGATCCTGTTGCGTACGGATCACCCGTCCAGCGGCCTGTACCACTTTCTGCACACCGGGATAAAGATAGGTGTAGTCATAACCGGCACCGAAAATCGCGGCCATGCGCCGTTTCAGTTGCTCGTTCACCGGATTGAGCTGCGCCAGCCCCAGCGTGGCGATAAACGCGCCGATCAATCTGGCGCCGGGCAAATCGATGCCTTCACCGAAGGCCCCACCCAGCACCGCAAAACCGATGCCCTGGCCGTCGGCGTGGAACCGGTCGAGAAACTGCTGGCGCTGCGCTTCGCCCATCCCTCGGGACTGTGACCACAGACTGATGTGCGGATGTTTCTCGGCCAGCAACTGCGCCACCTGCTGCAAATAATCGAAACTGCTGAAAAACGCCAGGTAATTGCCGGGGCGCTCGCAGAACTGTCTGGCGATCAAGTCCACGATCGGCTCGAGGGACGACTGGCGATGGACGAACCGGGTGGAGATCTGGTCGACGATGTGCACTTGCAGTTGATCGGCGTGAAACGGCGACTCGACGTCGATGCACACGGTGTCCGCCGGTGTTCCCAGTAAATCGGCGTAATAGTGCCGCGGGCTGAGGGTCGCGGAAAACAGCACCGTGCTCCGCGCGGCGGTCAGGCGTGGGCGGATGAACCCGGCGGGGACCACATTGCGCAGGCACAGTTGCGAGAGGTTGCGCTGGCGCTCCAGGTCGCGCTTGCTGATGTCGAACAGGAACTGCTCATCGAACAGTTCGGCGACCCGGCAAAAGTGCAGCATGTCGAAGTAAAACCCCTGGAGCGTGCTGTCCAGGCCTTGAGGGTGATCGTTGAGGTAGTCACCCATGCTGGCGCTGCACGATGACAGTGCCTGAAGCAGCTTTTCCGGCGCCTTGTCATAGGCCTGATAGGCGCCGGTTTGCCCGTTATGCAGGGCATTCCACTCGCGGTTGACCCGCTGCATCGGTTTTTTCAGCACTTCAGGCGCGGTTTTGCGCACGCCGTTGAAGGTCGCCTGATCGAGGCTGGCGCTGTACATCTGCCGGCCGCGCTCCACCAGGTTGTGGGCTTCGTCCACCAGCACCGCGACCTTCCAGTTGTTGGCCTGGGCCAGACCGAACAGCAGCGCGCTGAAATCGAAGTAATAGTTGTAGTCGGCAACCACCACGTCGGCCCAACGCGCCATTTCCTGGCTCAGGTAATACGGGCAGACATCGTGCGCCAGGGCAATCTCGCGCAAGATGCTCTGGTTCAACAGGCTCATCTGGCTGGCCGCCTGCCGAGCGGCGGGCAGGCGATCGTAGAAGCCCCGGGCCAGTGGGCAGGACTCGCCGTGGCAGGCTTTGTCCGGGTGTTCGCAGACCTTGTCCCGGGCGATCATCTCCAGCACCCGCAACGGTGGCGCATCGACGCTGGAAAGAATCACTTGCGCGGCGTCCAGGGCCAGTTGCCGCCCCGGGGTTTTCGCCGTGAGGAAGAACACCTTGTCCAGTTGCTGCGGCGCCAGCGCCTTGAGCATGGGAAACAAGGTGCCCAGGGTCTTGCCGATGCCCGTGGGCGCCTGGGCCATCAGGCAGCGCCCCGTGCTGACGGCCTTGAACACCGACTCGGCCAGATGGCGCTGCCCCGGTCGAAAACCGGCATGGGGAAAGGCCAGGCCCTGCGCGGCCCGATTGCGCCCTTCTCGATGGGCGACTTCCTGCTCGGCCCATTGCAGGAACCGCGCGCAATGCCGTTCGAAGAATGGTTGCAGCTCGGTGGCTTCGAAAAGCTCGACCAGGCAGGTCTCCTTTTCGCTGACGATATCGAAATACACCAGTGCCAGATTGATCCGTGCCAGATCCAGTTTGCGGCACATCAACCAGCCGTAGATTTTCACCTGGGCCCAATGCAATTGACGGTGGTTGGCCGGTTGTTTGCTCAGGTCGCCGCGGTAGGTCTTGACCTCCTCCAGGCAGTTTTGCCCGGGGTCATAACCATCCGCCCTGCCCTTGACCGTCAAGGTCTGATACTGGCCCTCGAGGGCGACTTCGCTTTGGTAACCCTCGCTGCGTCGCGAGGCCACGGTGCGGTGACCGACGATACCTTCCAGCGCGGTCGGTGACGGTGTGAAGCGCAGGTCGAGATCGCCGACCTTGGCGGTGAACTCGCACAGCGCCCGCACCGCGATGCTATAGCTCAATCGCCCTGCTCCGCCCATTGCACGTAACAGACGGCGATGGGCATCTGGTGTTCATGGCAGAACTCCAACCAGCGCAGCTGGTTGTCCTGCAGGCGATCGCCCGGGCCTTTGACTTCGATCATGCGGTAGGTCTTTTGCTGCGGCCAGAACTGGATCAGGTCCGGCATGCCGGCGCGATTGGCCTTGATGTCCAGCAAGAGGCGATTGAACCAGTGCTTGAGGTGTTCGGCCGGGAGGCAATCGAGGGCTTGCTCCAGCAACGCTTCGCTGAGCACGCTCCAGAACACGAACGGCGACTGCACGCCCCACTTGGCGGCATAACGTTCGCGGATGGTCTGCCGGTAGCGCCCGTCGTCGAGTTCGGCCAGGCAAGCCTGAAACAGTTCGGCCCGGCGGACCTGGAAGTCTTCGCTGAGCAGATCCACCGGCCCGCGCTGGAACGGGTGAAAAAACGCACCCGGCAAAGGCGCGAAAATCGCCGGCCAGCACAGCAGGCCAAACAGTGAATTGACCAGGCTGTTTTCGACGTAGTGCACCGGCGCCGACTCTTGCGCAAGGTGTGCCTGAACGTAGAACTCCACCGATAACGCAGGGTCTGTCCGGGGTAATTGCAGGTCCAGACGCTGCATTTCCCGAGGCGCTGCCCGCTTGATCGGCGGCCCGCCAAGCTTGCGCCGCAGGCGTGGCAGCACGCGGAGTAATTGCTGGCGTTCGGCGGCGCTTTCCGGTGCCTGTTCGGCCAGCTCGGCCAGGTCCATGGCCTGCTCGAACTGGCCGCTGCGTTCCAGCACGCGGATGAGCCGCGCCCGCGCGCCGGGATAAGCGCATTCGCGGTACAGGCTCAGGGCCATGGAGAAATCCGCGATGCGTTCGCAGTGCTGGGCCATCTGGAACAGCAGCTTGCCGCGCCGGCGTTGCAACCACGGATTGTCCAGCGCCAGCTCCTTGATCCGTTCGGCCACCTCTTCCAGCGCTTCACCGGCCTCGAATTGTTGCTGGTACCCGTGCAGGAGGATGCAGGCATCCACGTCTTCGCGGCTGCGCAAGCCACGGGATTCGGCGCAGAATTCGACTTTTTCGTAGGTGTAGATACCAAGGTCGGCCAACACGAACTCCGACCAGTCCTGATACAGGTTGCCGAAAAACATCAGGCGCAGGCGATCGCACAATTGCATGATGGTCAGACTGAACAGGCGCTCGTCCAGGGTCGGGCACCAATCATTGAAGCTTTGCACTTGGGGAAACTGTTCGCACAGCGCCGGCAACCAATCGGCTTTCTTGCCTCTGGGTTGATCGATCGCCGGGCCAAAGGCCTGGAGGATTTCCCCCTTGAGCAGCACCTCAAACAGCGCTTCGACCGCCAATGGCATTTGCTCATCGACCCAACCAAGCGCTAACAGCGGCTCGACGGCGCTGCCGGTATCGCCGATTTCCTCGTAATGCAGTTTGCTCGCCCTGAAATGAACGCCCTTGCGCATGACCATTCTGACCAACAGTGCCTGCGACTCACGGGGCAACCGCTTAAACTCATTAATGAAACGCAGTTCGTCGACGCTCAGCACATCGGCAAAGCGCTGCTCAAGCCAATCAAGCACTTGCATGAAGTTGTTCAAGTAATAGAACGGATCGTCGAGGGGATTTGCGGTCACTGGGAAATGGGCCATGGCGAGGGTACTGGTTATGCATACAGATACCAGTTCCACGCCGCGTGGCGCAATCGGAAAAGGATAAATGGCGGCGCAATACGGATTTTTCCCAAGGCAGTAGAACTTTCTTCCCCCCGGCGGCACCAACCGCCATAGAGGTGCAGTGACAGCCTCGGGCTGATGGCGCTGCTTTAAACGAACGGGAGGTTGATCATGGACATCAAGACATTGGGCTTGCCCCTGGCTGTAGCGGCCCTGCTGGCGCTGAGCGGTTGCTCTACGCAAACGGTGGTGACGCTGCAGAACGGCACTCAATACCTGACCAAAGACATGCCGAAGACCAAAACCAAGGACGGATTCTTTGAGTTTGAGGACATTTCGGGGGCGATGGTGAAAGTCAGGGCCGATGAAGTGGCGACGATTCGCGAAGAAGAAGACTGACGTTTCTCCTGGCACGATGTGGCAGGTTTCGAGCACTGCTTTACACTCGATAGACCCCGTGCGACCGAATGACTGTGCAACGCTTCGGCACAGGCGTTGCAATACGGGCATCACGCAAAGACTCAGGTGACGCCGAAATGAAAATGGTCATGCCACTTCTGGCCTCTGTGCTCGCCGTCAGCACGTGCGTGACGGCGAGCCTGTGTGACGCCGCCACAAAGGCAAAACCAAAGCCAAAGCCTTTGCCAACGTACAAAACCAGTTTCGATTGCGCCACGCCCCAGGCATCCGCCGAAAAGCTTATCTGTCACGACCCTCAACTGGCGCGCATGGACCTGGAACTCGATCGCCTTTATCTCCTGGCGCTCAGCGACGACCATTCAGTGCCGCGCCCGAATAAAGTCGAGATCGATCAGCGGTTCTGGATTGAGTCCCGTAACCAGTGTGGTGGCGGGGCTCAAGCCAGGGCGTGCGTCGTGCGAAGTTATGCCGAGCGTGCGTTCCAACTGCGCCAGGGTTCGGCCATTGCCAGAACCAAGGACCCCAGCAGGCTCACGGAAGGCCCATTGGCTTATCGTTGCGCAGGGTTTAACTCATTGGTCGCCGCGACCTTCTTTACCGTCGAACCGGGCGTGGTGTTCCTGAAATGGGCCAACACCTCGGTGACGCTGGATCAGGTGCCCGACAATTCCGGAACCCGGTACACGGGCAAGGATTACAAAGGCAGCTACAGCTTCTGGCAAATCGACGATGACGTGTTTTTCCAGATACCCGGCTCAGGCCAGATGAGTTGTGCAGCCGAGCCGGTCGGCTGAAGACGATGGCATCGGGACGTCCTGTCCCGATGGCCGCTCCCCGCTTTAGCTGCCGGTGCGAATCTTGTTCCAGACCCGGGTACGCACTCGGTCGATGTTCAGCGGCATGGCTTCCAGGGCAAACAGCTTGCCCATCATTTCCGGGCTTGGGTAAACCTTGGTGTCGTTTTTGATCGCCGGGTCGATCAGACTGTCGGCCGTCTCGTTGCCATTGGCGTAATGCACGTAGTTGCTGACGCTGGCCATGACGTCCGGGCGCAGCAGGTAGTTCATGAAGGCGTAACCAGCCTTTTCGTCCGGAGCGTCGGCCGGCATCGCGACCATATCGAACCAGATCGCGGCGCCTTCCTTGGGAATCGAGTAGCCGATGTCGATGCCGTTGTTGGCTTCCCTGGCGCGGTTTTCCGCTTGCAGGATGTCGCCGGAGAAACCGACTGCGACGCAGATATCGCCGTTGGCCAGGTCGCTGGTGTACTTGGACGAGTGGAAATAGCTGACATACGGCCGCACTTTCATCAGCAGGGCTTCGGCCTTCTTGTAGTCTTCCGGGTTCTTGCTGTGAGGCGGCAACCCGAGGTAGTTCAACGCCGCCGGTAGCAGCTCGGGGCCATTGTCGAGGATGGCCACGCCGCACTTCTGCAGTTTCTGCATGTTCTCGGGCTTGAAGATCAGGTCCCAGGAGTCCACCGGGGCGTTGTCCCCCAGCACGGCCTTGACCTTGGCAATGTTGTAGCCGATGCCGGTGCTGCCCCACAGGTACGGGAAGCCGTGTTCGTTGCCCGGGTCGTTCGTCTGCAATGCCTTGAGCAATACAGGGTTGAGGTTTTTCCAGTTCGACAACTGACTCTTGTCGAGCTTCTTCAAAGCGCCGCCTTCAATCTGTCGGGCCATGAAGTGGTTGGACGGGAACACCACGTCGTAGCCGGATTTGCCGGTCATCAACTTGCCATCGAGGGTCTCATTGCTGTCATAGACGTCGTAGGTGAAGCCGATGCCGGTTTCTTTCTGGAAATTTTTCGTGGTGTCTGGCGCGATGTAATCCGACCAGTTGTAGATCTTGACGGTTTCGGCGGCCTGGCTGATCGATGCCACGAGCAACAGCGGGGCCAGGGTCAGTGTCTTTCGGATCATGAGTCGATTCCTGTAGGTTTTTTTTGTTGGCAGGCAATCAAAGGATCAGCTTTCAAATTTCAAAGAATTGAATATTCAGAAAATCAGAACGTAGGTCTTGCGCACGGTTTCCTGGATGTCCCAGATGCCGAGGCTGTTGGCCGGCAACATCAGTGCGTCGCCGGCGTCTATGTGCAGGGGCTCGCCACCGTCCGGGGTGAAGGTGCAGCGGCCCTGGATGAAGTGACAGAATTCCTGGGCGACGATCTGCCGCCGCCAGCGTCCCGGGGTGCATTCCCAGACGCCGGTCTCGACACCGTCATCGCGTTCGACGCTGGTGGTCGAAGCCACGGCCACCGGGGTACCCAGGGGCACGGCGACCGGATTGGATTCGTCCAGTTTCAGGGTTGCGGTGTTCTTGAAGTGCGTGATGCTCATGGGAATACCTGTCGATGTAGAAGCGCGTTTAGTGCATGAAACCTTCCATGAAACCAGCCACCCCGCTGGCCAGCTTGCGCCGCCAGGGCGCAGTGGCCGGGTTGGCCAGGGTCTGGTCCTCATGGACAAAGCTGCGGATGATCGCGTTGTAGCCGAGCCAGCGGATCGGCTCCGGCTCCCAGGCCCGAAGTGCATCGAGGCCGCGCTGGGGGATGACCCACGGTTGGCGCACCAGATCGGTGTCGCGCCCCAGGATCAGGTCGGCCAGCGTGCGACCTCCCAGGTTGCTAACGCCGACGCCCTCCCCGCCATAGCCGCCAGACAGGGCAATGCCGTTGGCCCGATCGCAAAGCATGTGCGGCTGGAAATGCCGGGACATACCCAGGTTGCCGCCCCAGGAATGGGTGATCTGCACGTTCTTCAACTGCGGGAACAATTCGCCGAACAAGTAGCGCCGCAGCTGTATTTCGTCAGAGGTCAGGTTGAAGTCGTGCCGCAGCTTTCCGGCGAACTGATAGCCGCCTCGGGCGCCAAAGATCAATCGGTTGTCGGCGGTGCGCTGACCGTAGGTGACCTGGCGACTGGCCTCGCTGAACGCCTGGCCACGACTCAGGCCGATCTCGTCCCAGGTGGCCGCCGACAAGGGCTCGGTCGCGACGATGAGGCTTTGCACCGGCATCTGGTAACACCCCAATGGCGGCAGCGTCACGGAGTAGCCTTCTACCGCCGGCACCACCCAGCGACAGCGCACCGAAGCTTTGGCCGTGCGCAGACTGCCGGACTGCCAATGGGTGACCGCGCTGTTTTCGTAGATTCTGACGCCCAGGCGCTCCACCGCCCGGGCCAGCCCCCGTACCAGCCTGGCCGGGTGAATGGTCGCTACGTGCGGCGCGTAGATGCCGCCGTAAGGTTTGGCGACACGAATCTGTTGCGCCAGTTGTTCCGGGTTCAGCCAGCGATAGTGGCTGTCGTTGAGCCCCTGGCGATGAAGATCGTCCAGATAGTGACGCAGGCTGGCCTCCTGTTCCGGATAGCGTGCTGCGCAATACAGCACGCCGCCTTTACGGTAATCACAGTCGATCCCCTCGCGTTCGAGGACGATCTCCACTTCATCCGGAATGCTGTGCAACAGATCATAAGAGGTGCGGCGATCTTCGGCCGGCAGATTGGCCAGCAGGCGATCTTCACCCAGCAAATTGCCCATCAGCCAGCCACCATTGCGCCCCGACGCGCCGAAACCAGCGGTTTGCGCTTCGACGATGGCGATGCTCAAATCAGGTTTGTGCTGTTTGAGGTAGTACGCGGTCCAGAGCCCGGTGTAGCCCGCGCCGATGATCGCCACGTCGACATCCAGGTCCCGCTCCAGCGCCGGACGCGCCAATAGCGGCTCGTCGAGCTGGTCCATCCACAAACTGATAGTGCGCCACGCCGGCATGCAAGACTCCGCCACTCAAACTTCGATGGCGTCGATCCTAGTGCGTGGGCTCAGGCGCTGTCTTGCGCGCGTGCACGCAAAGAAATTTGTTTGACGTAGGCCTTGGGGGACTGGCCGGTGTGCTGGCGGAAACAGCTGTAGAACGCCGACAGCGAATTGAATCCGGCGGCGAAGGCCAGTTCGTCGATACGCACGGGTGGTGTCGCGGCATCCAGCGCTGCAAGCAAATGTTGCAGGCGCGCCTGGTTGACGTAGCGGTAGAAGCTCTGGCCCAGCACCTGGTTCAACAGGTAGGAAATCTGGTTGCGGCTGTAGCCACACTCTTTCGCCACCCGTTGCAGATCGAGCTCCGGGTCCAGATAAGGCTGTTGACCCTGGAAATACTGCTGCAGGTCATCGGCCATGAAGCTCAACTGGCGCGGCGACAGGCCGAGTCGGCTGACCGCCGGGCGCTGGTTGCCGGACGTTTTGCTGCCGGGTTGCTCGTGCACCAATGACGCATATTCATTGACCCGCCAGATCAGCCCGTCCTTGACGGTGATCGCTTCGCTGGCGCGGAACGACACCAGTCCTTCACCGCCGCGCAGGGTGATGCGGTACTGAATGAACGCCGTGTTGCCGTCCAGTCGAATGCGGTCGGAATGCTCCAGCGCCTCATCCGGATCCCGGGGCATGCTGTTGCGTACGTACTCGCGCAATTCGGCCAGGCCCATGATTTTGTTCTGGAAGAAATCGTTGTACTGGACTTCAGGGTGATAGAGCGCCATGACGCCGTCCAGATCCCGGTGCTTCCAGCGCAAGTGATAGCGCATGACCGTCTCGCCCGTGGCCTGGGTTTGCAGCGGGCCATCATCATCGGCGTGCATTGAACATCTCGACGGCAAAAGACCGAGCTTGCCCAACTTGCGCGTTGTCTTCAACGACTAAACCGAGGGTGACGGGTGCCGGCAAATGGTCGATAAGCGTGAGCTGGATCAAAAAAAACGTTGGCAATCGCCAAACAACCTGAAAACTCCACATTATTTTCACATCCGGGTGCTACTTTTAAAAACTGTCACTGGTTGAACCAATGAAGGTTCTTCCCTCCTACCATGAGCTAACGGACGCGCTCGATAATGAAGGCGGGCAACACATGAATAAAGGGTTCAGTAAGGTCACGTTTCCAAACGCCTGCCAGCTGATGCGCTGGCATTTTCATCCCATGGGTTTCGAGGCGAGCATGGACGCGCCGGGCAGCATGATTGCCCGTCTTTTTGATCGTGCCACTGGCGAGACCATGATCGCCATTGCCGGCATTCCCTGCGCCACCGTCATGAATGCCGCGGATGTAGAACTGATAATTGAAGCGGTGGAGGATGAACTTGAAGCCTTCGTACCACCTCAAGCCCTCCGGAGTTATGCCTGAAGGCTCAGATGTTAAAAAAGCCCACTTCAAGTGGGCTTTTTGTTGAGCGCTGTTCCCTGTACCTGTAGGAGCGAGCTTGCTCGCGATGAATTTGAGGGCGCCGCGTTCAATCAGACCACCCGCGTTATCGTTAACGACCATCGCGAGCGAGTTCGCTCCTACAGAAGTCAGGCAGTGGTTTGGCTTTTACGATGATCGACAAAGAACGCCTTGCCCTTGCCGATCCGGTCAGAGGCCTTGGGCATGTTCGCGGCCTGGGTGTCCTGTGCATCGACGTACCAGTAGCAATGGCTGACAGCGCGGGTAATACCCACGTAGGCCAGCCGCAGGATCTCGTCCTTCTGGGCGTTGTCGTAGGGTTCGCTGTCACCGGCCTTGCCCAGGCCCGCCATCCGGTAAACCTGATTCTTGTAAGGCGAGCTGGTCAGATGCTGGCAGTCGCCCAACAAAAACACCGCATCGGCCTGGAGGCCCTTGGCGCTGTGATAGGTCAGTTGCTTGAGCCTGCGAGCCTCATGCGGCAAGCTAGAATCAACATTAAGTACAGACTGAATATGCTCTTCTATCAATAACTTATCGCTACTTTTTCGATAAAGCATCAAGATCGAATCGCCCTTTCGGTAATGCTCCATCAGGCGCTGGGCCATGCCCTGGTCATCACGATCGAGGACGTTCACTGGCAGCAATGCCTTGGGTTCACCGCTGGCCTTGGCTTTCTTCCCGGCAATCGCCGGTGCTGCGCGCACGATGTGCTCGGCGGCATCGATGATGTGCTGGTGGCTGCGGTAGTTGTCGCTGAGCATGACCTTGGTGGTGCTCGGGGACGGGAACTCCTTGTTGAACTCCATGAAGTAGCTCGGCGAACTGCCGCGCCAACCATAGATGGACTGCCAGTCATCGCCCACACAGAGCAGCGAGGAACGCTGGGCGCCGCGCCCGACATGCATGGCCGGCCCGCGACTGCGGATCTCTGCCAGGCTGGCCCTGATCCAGGAGACGATCTGCGGCGAGACATCCTGGAATTCGTCGATCATCAGGTGTGACAGCGGCCGCAGCAGCTCATCGCCGAGTAGCTTGAGGTTCTGCGGCGAATGCTCGCTGAACAGAGCGAACATCCGGTTGTAGGTCATGATCGGCGGTTTCTGATCCAGCAAGTGATCTTCCAGCGCCCGCCAGTAAAGGCTCAAGGCCTCGAAGAAGAACCGGTCGGGATCGTCCTTGGCGAAACTCATCTGGCCGACGGCGCTCGGCACATCCAGCCCGAGGTTTTCGATGAACCCGGCGGCGGCGACAAAGCAATCGAGCAGCGGCGCAGAAGCAAGCTCGCCCTTGACCTTGTAATCGAAGCCCGGCCCGGCACTGGCATCGCCAGCCAGTGAGGCCAGGACACGCCTGGATGACTCGTAACTATCCAGCCATATCAATGGTTTACGGCAGAATGCTTGAAACAGGGTGCGTTTGACTGCCCACTCTGCGCGTACCGACAGCTTGGCGTTGGGTCGCGTGACCTGCGGGTTTTCCCGAGGATCGAACCCCAGCACCACCCAGGCATCCAGGGACGGGATGTAGCCGTGACAATGGAAGGTCGAACCGTTGATATCGAACGACTGGCGATTGGGTTCGATGCCCTTGATCGGCCAGGCACCGGCGCGAAACCACAGGTCCTCGATGGCGTCGCACAGTTCTTCATCGCGTTTGGCCGCCAGTTCGGTAACGCCCATGCGTTTCTGTACATCCGGGTGATCGCGCTCCAGCTCCTTGAGTTGCAGGGCATGCCGGGACAATGGCTTGATCAGCTCGCGAAAACGCTCATTGTCACTGTGCAGACGGTGATAGCAGGCGTTGAGCTGTTGGCGTTGAGCGTCGTTGATACGCAGATCGAATGGATTGCTGTCGACCTCCTCATCACCCTGTGCGGCCCGCAGGCTTAGATTTTCGAAAGCCTGCAAACGCTCGAAACCCGGAAGACTGCGCACCATCGGCAGGATCCGCGAGTGGAAGGTGCGCACCAGATCCCGTGCCTCCTTGAAGCTGATCGCACGGCCCCAGAGCGCAAACAGTTCGATCAGCTTGTTGATGAAGTCCTTGCGCGACTCGCGGGTGAAGGTCACCACCGTCATCGAACTCAGTTCAAAGCCCAGGTAATGAGTCAACAGCAAAATACGCAGCACCAGCGTGGTCGATTTGCCGGCTCCAGCGCCCGCGATCACCGAGGTGGACGGCGTATCGCTGAAGATCATCTTCCACTGTGCGGCGCTGGGTTGGGCATGGGTGGGCAACAACCGGGCGACATCGGCCTTCATGCGTTTCTTCAACTCGGCGCTCAACGGCAGGCGCCAATCGTCGAACAGCAGGTCATCGACATTCGGCGGCCGGTGTTCGGTGCTGCGCGAGTCACGGATCAGCAAAACCTGTCGACCCTCCTCCAGCCCTTCGAGCTTGCCTTCCTTGTAGCCGTAATCGACCCCGGCGCTGTGACCGCTGCGAAAACCGTCGGCCTGGCCATGCAACCACGACGCACGATGCTGTGCGTGCAGGCGGGTCAGGCTGTAGCCGAAGAATCGGGCGAGCCATCGCTTGATCAGCGGCATCTCGGCCAGGGGGCGAAGTTCAGGCGGAAGATCGGGGGTGTGTTGCGGCACGCGGACTGACTCCAGGGTGTGAGGCTGTTGAGCGCTATGGTGTCTGCATTTGCCGTCGAGTTCTAGTCAATTGCTTATCGCTCATTGGCTTATACGATGAAGTGAAGGCTGAATGAGAGCCTTTCGAGGTAATTTAACATCAATTAATTCGATTGGAATGCGGCATTTTTTACGCTTTTTATCGATTGTTGCCTGTTGGATGATGGCCGTCATCACTCACCGGTCTCGCTTCGTGGCTCAGGCACCTGGCCCCATGACGAACCTTTTCTGGAGACGATCATGCTTGAACTCAGACCTTTCAACTCGCTCGGCGGCGCTCACCACGGCTGGCTGGATGCTCACCACCATTTTTCGTTCGCCGAATACTACGATCCCAAGCGTATGAACTGGGGCAACCTGCGGGTCTGGAACGACGACGTGATCGCTCCCGGCACCGGTTTCCCGCAACACCCGCACCGGGACATGGAAATCATCACCTATGTCCGTGAAGGCGCCATTACCCACCAGGACAACCTTGGCAACAAGGGCCGCACCGAAGCCGGTGACGTCCAGGTCATGAGCGCCGGCACCGGGATCGCCCACAGCGAGTACAACCTGGAAGCGACGCCGACGAGGATTTTCCAGATCTGGATCATCCCGAACGAGTCCGGCCTGGCCCCGTCCTGGGGCGCCAAGCCGTTCCCGAAAGGCGACCGCGAAGGTTTTGTCACCCTGGCCAGCGGCAAGGAAGGCGACGACCAGAGCCTGCGCATCCGCGCCGATGCCCGGCTGGTAGCGGCCAACCTGAAGGCCGGCGAGTCCGCCGAATACCATTTGGACACCGGGCGCCGTGCGTACCTGGTGCCGGCCACCGGGGTCATTGAAGTCAATGGCTTGCGTGCACAAGCTCGAGATGGTGTCGCGGTTGCCAATGAGCCCGTGTTGCGGGTGACGGCCATCGAGGACAGCGAGATTGTTCTGGTGGATCTGGCTTGACTCGCTGAGCAAATCGCAAAAAAAGGGGCGACCGTATTGGTCGCCCCTTTTTTAGTGCAAATGCCTTCGCTGGCAAGCCAGCGCCTACATGGGGAATGCGGTCCAATGTAGGAGCGAGCCTGCTCGCGAAAAACCCGAGAATACCGCGGGGTGTCAGGCTGCCAGCGTTATCGTTGACGACCATCGCGAGCAGGCTCGCTCTTACAAGGAAATCGCGCCATCCACCAGCGTTTGCGCCTCGGCCACCAGTTGCTTGAGGTGGTCGTCGCTGACGAAGCTTTCGGCGTAGATCTTGTAGATGTCTTCGGTGCCCGACGGACGCGCCGCGAACCAGCCGTTTTCGGTCATGACCTTGAGGCCGCCAATGGCCTGGTCATTGCCCGGTGCGTGGCTGAGGATGCTCTGGATCGGCTCGCCGGCCAGTTGGGTCGAGGTGACCTGTTGCGGCGACAGCTTGCTCAACAGCGCTTTCTGCTCCGGATTGGCCTTGGCGTCGACCCGCACCGAGAACGGCTCGCCCAGTTCGTCGGTCAAGGCACGGTAGGCCTGGCTCGGATCGCGGCCGGTGCGGGCCGTCATCTCGGCGGCCAGCAGCGCCGGAATCAAACCGTCCTTGTCGGTGCTCCAGACGCCGCCGTCCTTGCGCAGGAACGAGGCACCGGCGCTTTCTTCGCCGCCAAAACCCAGGGAGCCGTCGAACAGGCCGTCGGCAAACCATTTGAAACCGACCGGCACTTCGTACAGGCGACGACCCAGGCGCTTGGCCACGCGATCGATCAGGCCGCTGCTGACCACGGTTTTACCCACGGCGGCATCGGCGCGCCATTGCGGACGATTCTGGAACAGATAGTCAATGGCAACGGCCAGGTAGTTGTTCGGCGCCAACAAACCACCGGAGGGCGTGACGATGCCATGGCGGTCGTGGTCCGGATCGCAGGCAAACGCCACGTCGAAACGTTCTTTCAGGCCGATCAGGCCTTGCATGGCGTGGCCGGACGATGGGTCCATGCGGATCTGGCCGTCCCAGTCGACAGTCATGAAGCGGAAGGTCGGGTCGACCTCTTTGTTCACCACATCCAGGTCCAGGCGGTAATGCTCGGCAATCGCCGACCAGTAGCGCACCCCTGCTCCACCCAGTGGATCGACACCCAGGCGCAGCTTGGCATCGCGGATGGCGTCGAAGTCGATCACGTTGATCAGGTCGGCGACATAGGTGTTGAGGTAATCGTGACGATGGGTAGTGCCGGCCTTCAGTGCCTGCTCGTAGCTGATGCGCTTGACGCCGGCGAGCTTGTTGGCCAGCAGTTCGTTGGCCTTGGCTTCGATCCACTTGGTGATGTGGGTATCGGCCGGACCGCCGTTGGTTGGGTTGTACTTGTAGCCACCGCTTTGCGGCGGGTTGTGGGACGGCGTGATGACAATGCCGTCCGCCAGGCCGGTGGTGCGACCACGGTTGTAGCAGAGAATTGCATGGGAAATGGCCGGTGTCGGCGTGTACTCGTCACCTTCGGCGATCATCACGGTCACGCCGTTGGCCGCCAGCACTTCGAGGGCGCTGGCGCCTGCCGGCGTTGACAGCGCGTGGGTGTCGATGCCGACAAACAGCGGGCCATCGATGCCTTGAGCTTCGCGGTACAGGCAGATCGCCTGGCTGATCGCCAGTACGTGCCATTCATTGAAACTCAAGTCGAACGAGCTGCCGCGGTGCCCGGACGTGCCGAAGGCAACGCGCTGGGTGGAAATAGAGGCATCAGGCTGGCCGGTGTAATAGGCCGTTACCAGTCGCGGGATGTCGACCAACAATTCTGCCGGTGCCGGTTTACCCGCAAAAGGACTGAGTGTCATGCAAAACCTCTGGAATAGAGTGGTTCAGGAATTGAGTCGCAGTTTACTGGCAGTTTGACCGCAACGCGATGGGATCGATCCAACACAGTGGAGGTTGTTATTTTTTGTCTTACTCACTCGATTGATTCCAGGCGCAGTGCATCGCCCAGCAGTCCCAGTGCGGCCGCCAGATTGTGTTCGCCACCGAAGGTATGGCTCAGGCGCAAGTGCTGTCCGTGCAGGCCGTGGAGGCTGAACAGCTCGCCCGGCGCGATCACCACCTGATGCGCCAGCAGACGCTGGAAGACGCGACGGACATTGACCCGACGCAACGAACGCGCCCAGACCGTTGCACCACCTTCTGGTTCGACGAAATGCAAGGCATCACCCAATCGCTCTTGCAACAGCAGGGTCATTTGACTCTTGCGCTCCTTGAGCAGCCGTCGCAGTACCAGCAGGTGTTGATCGATGCGCCCGCTGCTGTACAAGCGGGCGATGGCTTTCTGGCGAATCGGCGAGAGTCGGAAGGAACGCAGTAGAAAGTGCCGTTGCAGTTCAGCGCTCAAATGCCTCGAAAGCAGATAACCGTAGGGCGCTTCCGGACCGATGATTTTCTCGAATGTGGAAAACACCATCAGCCGCTCAGGGTCCAGCAAGTCTCGAAAGCGCACGCAACCGAGATCGAATCCGAGTTCGCCATAACAGTCGTTTTCCAGCACCCAACTGTCATGCGCGGCCAACAGCCGGGCAATGGCCTGCCTGTTTTCGTCAGGTGCCAGGCTGCCACGGGGCATGTTCAGGGCCGATGACAACAGCACCAGCCTTACCGGCTCGGTATCGAGCAGTAATGTCAGACGTTGCGGATCCAGGCCACCATCGGCTTGCACAGGCAATTCGATCACCCGTACGCAAGCGGCTTGAAACAAACGCAGGATCGTCCAGTCGCACGGTGATTCGACCACCACCGTGGCGTCTTTCAAGCCCAGCACGGCGATCAGGATTTCCAGTACGCCGCGCAGGTCGGCGCCGATGTAGACATCATCGGCGTGCCAGTAACGCATGGGCGACGTGGTGTAGCGTGCTGCCAGGGCGGCGCGCAACTCGAGTTCGCCGCAGGGTTGCGAAGGCGACTGCGGCTGGCGGGGATACTGGCGCAGCAACTCCCGTTCCAGCAGCAACAACGGGCTGTCGAGCGGCTGCAGCAGCGCCGGCTCATCGGTGCTCAAGACCAGCATTCCCGGGCGCCTGGCATTGACATAGACCGCCTCCAGCAAGTCGCTGCCGCTGTCTTGCAGGTTGATCGAGGACACCGGCAACGCGTAGTAGCCGGACTTGGCCACCGAATAGACGCGCCCTTCTTTCTCCAGCAGCGAATAAGCGTACTGAATGGTCGAGATCGACACATTGAGGCGCTCCGCCAGATGCCGCAGCGACGGCAGGCGGATGCGCGAATCCCCTTCAGACTCGTTGATCAGGCTGACCAGGTATCGATAAACCGCCTGATAGGCGAAATCCGTTTCTCGTGGACCTTTCATGGGCGAAGGCCATTTGCATTGACTGAAAATCCGCCCACGCTCAGTGACCCGCTGACCATTCATCCTCCCGCGTGATGCCGGCGTCAGAATCGCCCGCCGTCATTTGCGACTCGCCCTTTTGAATGTGCGCTTCAGCCGTCCCGTCAGCATCAACGGGCGTCCACTCCATGCGGTAAAGCTGGCCAATCAGGCTGACGGGCAATCCGCTGACATCCGTCATCCATTGCATGATCTGCTCGGCCACCGGATGCCCCTGCATGGCCTTGTGCAGCTCGGGCATGGCCACCAGCATGCCCGGATGGCATTGACGCAGAAAACGCTCGAGCCCCGCGCCTTTTTCGATAAAGGGTGCGAACAGCAGGCACACCAATTGTGCTTCGCTCAGCCCCAGGTTCTTTTGTGCCTCGACCGCCGCTCGGGCGCGCAGCTCGACCAGTGTCGCCGGATTGCCGAAGACCTCGATGGCCTGCTCGCACATTCGCTCGGGCAAGTGCTTGCGACGCATCATCACCAGGGCACGTTGCAGGTATTGCGCAACACCGGATTCGTAATTGCGATTCTGCACGAAACACGCATGCAACCCCCGGATGTGCGCCGAGATCGACGGGCTGACGAATTCGTTATCGCTGATCTGCGCGGACAGCTCGTCTGGCTGGAATCCGAGAAATTCAGTCAGCAATGGCCAGCGGTCTTCCAGATTGCTGACCAGCAGGTCGTGAATGTCGATGCAGGCCGCGCGACGACAGGTTTCGAAGCGCTCTTGCGGGCGCCACCGGGCCTGACCGTAATCGGCGTAGAACCTGTGATAACAGTCGCTGCCCAGTTCATCGAGCAATGCAAACAACCCCGCACAACCGGCTTCACCCGTGTGGGAAGGCTGGAGCCCTGCTTTGGCGGCGGCACGTTTCAAACCCTCGATGAACTGCTTCTGCCGGCGCGGCGTGTCACTGATGAGCAAAGCATCGACACCACCGTCCCAGCGGGCGATTTGCCCGTAGAACTCTCCCGTGGCCAGATAACCGTCATCCCACAGGAAGAACCCGTCGCACCATTTCCGCCGATGGCCGATCATCAACAGGTTCAGGCGGCTGGACTCGCGACCGGCGTCGGAAATCGGCGTCAGGTGGTTGAACGGCAAGACTTCCCGATCATCGACCATCAACACCTCGACCCGGGGATCGTCATAGAAAAACAACGCGCTGTTGGTCCGGTGCATGTTTTCCACGGCCGCGCAGTTTGTTCCGCTCAACCGTAACGAGGCGATGCGCAACTGAAATGTCGCTGGCGCGCGAGTAGCGATGGTCAACTGCGCAGCACGCAACAGTGCCAACGTGTAGCAGTTGTCACGCCCCCCGGACTGGATCGCCAACACCTTGTAATCGCCAATGTGCTCCATGCCCCCGGCGGCCACTGCCAGGCGCTGAATCAACAATTGCAATGCAGTGCGTTCGGCACGGGAGAAAAAACCCAGCAATCGCTGCAGCACTTGTTGATAGACATAGTTCATCGCTTGGTCATGGATGCTGGTCATCTTTATTTACCTGATACTCGTAAGTTCAATATCGTGCAGGCAGCCAATCCCGTTGGACTGTCTGCACGAATGGAGTCATCGACTTTATTGCCAAATGCTAACACTTGAATTTTCTTGAAATCATTTGAAATGATCGCAACACCCCCTCTTCCTAACGACAAAGCCAAGGCTGAAGCGCCCGGCCGGCAAGGGTTTGCTCGTTTTAAATGGAAGTCTTAGGAAATATCCGACACGGTCCCACAGACACTTAACACAAGAAATAAGGAAGGAGGTTGTCGCTGTTTTTTTGGCAACTAAACAACAACCAACTAATTTGGAGATTTGCACCGATGGCGCACAGTGAAAAGTTTCAGCCTGACACCCAGCCATGACTCATTCCTTGAGATGAAAGTAATCATTCAATTATCAGGGCTTAGTGGCTGATTAGAAGCTACAGATTGCGGGCAAAAACCAGTTCAGTTGCCGGACCGGCCTGCGGATCGATGGGTTTCGGGGGGCGCAAACGAAAGAGTCCGTGTGGGCACGGACTCTTGAGAGGGTAGTTGAGAGAACTGTTGGGTAAGTATCAGGCCGGCTCGACCTGCAGCGCGACCCGTTCGCGGCACGGGCATTCGTCCATGTAGCGGTGCGCTTCGACAAACTCGGCAAACGGGAAGACCCGGGTCTTGAGCGGCAGCACAACACGGTCGGCGGTCAGCTGATTGATGTCGCGCAAGGCACGTTGCAGTGCGGCCTCGTCCTGGGTGATGCCCAGTTCCGGCTTGCCCGTGAAGTTGCCGATGCAGTGTACGAAGAATTGAATGTTCTTCTGGAACGCTGCGCAGGCCGGGAAAGGCGTCTGGTTGCCACCTTGCAGGCCGTACAGCACCAGGCTGCCGCGAGGTGCCAGCACATCGCCCAGCAACGACATCTGCGGACCGCCCAAACCATCGAACACCACGTCCACGCCGCGGTTATCGGTGATTTTGTTGATCCGCATCAGCAGATCTTCTTCCTCGGTGACGATCACTTTCTCGGCACCCAGCGACAGCAGGTATTCACGTTCTTCCGCCGTCTTGGTCGCGGCGATCACTCGAACACCCAAGGCCTTGCCCAGTTGTACGAACGAAGGTCCGGCGCAATGACTGGCGTCGGTCACCAGGGCGAATTGCCCGGGTTTGACTCGTGCCAGATCGGCATAGGCGAAATAGGCGATCAACAACGGCGTGTAGTGCACGCTGGCTTCAATCGGGCTGAGCACATCCGGATAACGGGTGACCGCCGAGCGTGGCAGAACGATCAGCTCACCGTAGACCGGGTAGTCGTTCGGGCTTTGGGCCGGAAAGCTGGCGACCTTGTCACCGACTTCCAGGTCATCGACGCCATCACCGACAGCAGTGATGATACCGGCCATCTCCTGGCCAAGGCCTGAAGGCAGACGGGCATGGGACGAGGCCAGGTTCTGGCGCCAGAGAGTGTCATACCAACTGATGCCGATCGCCTCGACGCGCACCTGCACTTCGCCCGGTGCAGGCAGAGCCGTCGCATGCTCTTCGCATTTGAGCACCTCGGCTGGACCAAACTTGTGAAAACGGATCGTGCGGGACATCGCAAACCTCGCCAAATGAACCTCTAATGCCTTGAACTCTAGCTGGGCTTTCAACCCAACACTATCAGTGGCTATTAATAGTCGACATGCCTGTCATTGATTCCGCAGCGGTGGCAACATCGTCAAATGTCGTAAGAAACCGAAGCAGCCTATGTAGGAAAAACTGAATTACCCGGTGCAGAGTACCAGCCTTTCCCCGTAATATTCCTGCTGGCCATTGTTCTCATATGGCCGCCCACGTCAAGTTTGCTGACTCTGCCAGGACTCCAGATGAATCGTAATGACCTGCGTCGTGTCGACCTGAACCTGTTAATCGTTTTCGAAACATTGATGCACGAACGCAGCGTGACCCGCGCTGCGGAAAAACTGTTCCTCGGCCAGCCAGCCATCAGTGCGGCGCTCTCGCGCCTGCGCGGGTTGTTCGATGACCCTTTGTTTGTGCGTACCGGCCGCAGCATGGAGCCGTCCGCCAGGGCGGTCGAGATCTTCGCCCTGCTCTCGCCGGCACTGGATTCGATTTCCACCGCCGTCAGCCGTGCGGCCGAGTTCGATCCTGCCACAAGTACCGCCGTGTTCCGCATCGGCCTTTCGGACGACGTCGAGTTCGCCTTGCTGCCCATGCTGCTCAAGCGCCTGCGTGCCGAATCGCCGGGGATTGTGCTGGTGGTGCGTCGGGTCAACTACATCCTGATGCCGGGGTTGCTGGCATCCGGTGAGATATCCATCGGTGTCAGCTACACCACCGACCTGCCGGCCAACGCCAAGCGCAAAGTGCTGCGCCGCAGCCAGCCGAAGCTGTTGCGCGCCGACACCGTGCCGGGGCCGTTGAGCCTGGATGATTACTGCGCCCGCCCCCATGCCCTGGTGTCGTTCGCTGGCGACCTCAGCGGCTTTATTGACGAAGAACTGGAAAAACTCGGGCGCAAGCGGCATGTGGTGCTCGCCGTTCCGCAGTTCAACGGGTTGAGTACCCTGCTCGCGGGCACTGACATCGTGGCTACGGTGCCGGACTACACCGCCGAGGCACTGACCGCCGCGGGCGGTGTGCGGGCCGAAGATCCGCCGTTGCCGGTACGCAGCTTTGAGCTGCACATGGCCTGGCGTGGGTCCCAGGATAATGATCCAGGGGAGCGCTGGTTGCGGTCGCGGATTCAGATGTTTTTCGGCGACCCTGAGAGTCTTTAGGCGTCGTCTGGCAGGCTGTTCGGCTGATCATTTCTGCCTTTCCACAAACCATGGAGATCTATTCACTTCCAGTGGATTGCTACATTGGGGGCACATCTGAGGGCATGCTTTGGATGGTTTGAAAAGGATGCCCCCACTGCCCGCAATCCTGCCTAAGCATCAGTGTTTCGCTAAGCGCCAAGAGAACTTTAGCGACATCATCGGTGCGCGATTTCCGGCTGGAGCACCCCCGCTACAGGCATGCGCACTACCCAAGGGAATCGTTTGGGATCGGCCTGTTCGTACTGATTAACCTCCAGGCGAGGGAGATTCCGCTTGTCATACAACATGCCTAGCCGCAATGCCAGGCTTGCAGGGGCAGCCAGAAACAAAGTTATTTCTGTAACGCCTTTTCGAACCAAGGACATAACTGTATCGAGAAACTGCTGAGCGAGTTGTTGTTGTTTCAACTCGGACCAATGCGTGTCGGTACCACGCCCTTCCAGATCCATCCGGATAATGGGCGTTCCTGCTTCAGCGATCTGCACATCAACATCCAAAACATCGTACGAAGCGGACACACAGAGCGCCACGCGGGTCGCCCCTGCTTGCAAGGTATCCAAGCCTGCCACCACAAAGCGTTTACCGTCATCATCAACGGTCAACCCACGCCAGGCACGCAGTTGCCGATCCCAGTCCATGATGACCGTGTTTGACTCGTCGTCGACGATCACTCCGAGGAGAAAAAGCAATGGCACCGGTGCAAGCCCACCGAGCACAAACGATATATCGGATCGATCCAACCCATCGCAACGTCGTGCAATGTCATCAGGCAGGCTTGAAATTCGACGTACTGCAGCCTCTGGGCTCACGATCTGTCCGTCTACAATTCCTTGCCTCAAGTCGATGATCACCTGCTCACGGCGACCGAGTATTGATGAGGGAACTGCTGAAGCCAGAGGTTGACCTTGCCAATCTCTCAACCCTCTGGCCTCGATCACGATGACCTTTTTACGGCTCTCTCGGCGGATATCACGAACGACCAGCCATCCACCTAGCAATACAATCACACAAGCTATCGCGAACACACCCCAGCTCAACGCACCGGAGCTTCCAGAGGTATCCCAGCTAAAGTTAAACGGCCCCTGGGAAGTTGGAATCGTAATGCCGACTGTCAGTCCTACGAGCACCAGACCAAAGAGGGGCACGCCTACTCGAATCAGTGTGACGCCCGGCGAACGTCGCCTGAAGACCCAATCGATAAGCGATTTAATGAAGTAATTTATCAATGTCTATGCTCCAGAATGACAACCGGTGATGGGCTAAAATGGCGACGAAACAAGGTGCAAGAACATGAGATCTTCCGCCACCATTGCAGCCGAACGATCAGCAGTACCGCAAAATCGATACCGCGCTCACCGTTGACAAGATCGACCATAGACTCAACGTCCTGAGCACTAGGCGTCACCCGGAATCGAGGGTGCGAATGCCACTCACCCAAGTAGTTGAAGCGATCATATTGATGCCCGGTTTCGCAGAAGAACGCATTCAATGCCTCGACATGGGCTTCCGAACTCCGGACGAAATGGGCTTGCCCTCCCGTCTGGCTGTCAATCGTCAAGTCAACAACTCGGAAATGACCGGGCTCAATCTGCTCCCCCATCAACACACCGCCAATCTCTCGACTACCCGCCGCTCTGAGCGCCTTTCGCAACTGCTCCTTGACGCTATCCGCAAATTCAACTTGCATCGTTGGCCTTTGGTAGAAGGTCTGCGAAGAATTCCTTGAAGGCCTCAACGTCGCCATCTTGTACCTCCATGCTCCAACCATCGGTTGGGCCAAGATCGATCGGCCTAACATCGAATGGTGCCGTAAAGAGCCATCTTCCAGACAGGCCAATCAAATAAGCGGAGTATGGGAAGATCGTCGCTTCGGGACGAGCAAGCAGATCAGTGGCAAAGCGAGACAGGTGCGCAGCAATCACAGTGACGTCTGCATCGTCGGCTATCAGCGGCACTCCCGATTCGCCGCCCCCAGCATAAGGCTGGGCGGCCGGTTCATCAGGCCATTCGACGCCCTGAGTGGCGTACCACGCCTCAATGCGCCTACGGGTCTCCAAAGGTGTGGGATCTATATCTGGACGTAACCGAACAACTATTCCGCCAGCCCCACCACCAAACACCTGAGCCCAGCACAACGATTTCTTGGCTCTTCGTGCAATGGCCGAACAAAGGTTGAAGACCGCGGGATCGGCGGTTGCATCAATGATCAAATCACAATCTGCGATGTACTCCATCGTGGTAGCGGTTGACCCTCCGCTCTCTTGGCCACCGAGCACAGTAGTACGAGTGAGGACTTCGCAATCGGCATTTACTTCATTCACGCGAGCGGCCAGTGCTTGCGACTTGTGCATCCCCACCGCCCGCCAATCGAGTTCATTACGAACCAAATTACCCACAGCCAGAATGTCGCCATCCACCAGCACAAACTTGCCCACACCAACTCTGGCAAGCTGCACGGCCACCTTGGAACCTAGAGATCCGCAGCCAACAATCGCAACCTTGGCAGACCCGAGGTTGACGTATGCGGGATCAAGACGAGCGCCATCACGCTCAGCAAATACCAGGTCGTAGTTGATGAGCGTTTTTGCTCCAGCCTGGCCCAACATCATCAGCGCTTGAATACTCTGTCCGTCGAAGAGGATGACTTCAATCTCGCTCGGCTCTTGTACCAAGTCAGATGCCAACTCTCCAAGGCCAAACTGCTCTAGTAGTGCGACAAGCTCATCGACTGCTCGACACTTGACTGCAGCCCCCTCTGGCAAGCGGACTACCTTTGCTTTCAATGAGGTAGCACCATAGCCACGTCTGTTGGGCTCTTGCCAAATGGGCTCCTCTGTAGGGCCTATTCGTGCAAGCTGAGCGGCGTATACACCGGCGAGGTGATGCTCCTGCAGCTCAGCATCCACTGCATGTCCCTCTTCAACCGACAACAGGCCAGCCCATACAGCCCTGGAATAGAGGAAGCGGAATTTGGAGTTTCTTGCTCGCTGCGCAGGGAGGACTCTGTGATCTGACGGCGCGGGCTCACCAGTTTCCTGTTCGGATGAAAGCAGACGATGAGCACTTTCTATCATCATGGCGCCAGTGATCTCTGGCATCCAATTGTCGGAGCGGTACTCCAAGCACAGCTCACCCGATGGGCCGTACTGATGGCCGGACAGACGTTCCTTTTCGCGGGACACAACCGACGGCACTACATCCGGAAAGAACTCAGGAAAGTCCAGTGTCAGTGGAATAACCCTATCATTCACTACCAGCTCGAAGTCGACGGCGATCTGTAGCTCCCCGGTGAGCCTCCAGACCACCGCTTGTAGCCAGTCATGTTTGTCTGCCAGTTCCGATATCGCAGCACGCTCCGACTGTGCCCTGCGTGGTTGCTCCGCCCACCAGATCAAGCAAACCCCCTTGGCGAAGTAGGTTCCCGCCGAGTATTCGGAAAAGCTAGGGCACTGGCTGCTGAAGCGATTGCAGCGGCGGCTGAAGCAGGACTCAGCATGCTGCCAGGTAGAGGGCCGAGGCGTGTGGCAGCCCTCTCGACGGCAGCCCCCATGCGGGGTTGAACACTCTCGATCAGACGGCGACGCTCAACCTGGCCCGCTAGCTTCTCAAAATCTTGACGTGCCTGATGCAACCACTCAAAAAACGCGACCTCCCGTTCCGGATGTACAGGCCACTTGTCTGCAAAGTTTTCAAGGGGATCGGAAGGGTTGCGAATAATGCAGTGTGATCCATCATGCTCGATGAAGTCATGCATCCGCGAGAGGATTGCGTACAAGGCATCAGCGATCTTTTCCTCGCCATTGTAAGCATGGGCGGCAAGTGTCGTGATGATGATCGAGATCGGGCGTTCGTCGTACCGCCCTTCGAACATGCCGTCACGATGACGCTTCAAGATCATGATGGCGGACTGAAGAGGTGTTCTTACCTTGTAATCTGGAATATCTTCGACGCTGGCTCTGATCGACTCCGCCAATGCGCGCTTGCGGCGCTCGAACACTTCCCCCATCCTGCCCTTGAACCACTCGGCATAACCCTTCGGGTTGGAGCGCTGCCAGTCATCGGAAACCACATGGTAGACAGGCGACTCAAGATCCGTAATGACCATCGCCGTCTCGGACCATTTCAGGTCAAGATTTCGAGCTTCGAGCAACAACCGCTGCCGCTCAGCGTTTGGGACAGCCGGGACGATATCCATGTGAAACTGGGCACCATCTGCATAGTCAAGCACCCAGCAACGCCGTCCCTCTCGAACAGGCTTCACCATGTTCTGGGCTCTGCGGTATGCCTTTATCTCGTTCCCCACAAGCTCCTTCAGCTGCGCCTGGGTCAGATCTCTCGTTCCAAGGAACCGGAGCAAACACACCGAGTCGACGTCGTACTCTTCCTCATCATTTAAAGGACGAATTGCCGTCCCCAGCCGAAATGATCCTTGCACATAGACCTGAGGATCGTATGCGAGGACGGTGGACTCTGGACGGTGCAGCCAGTCCCCCAATGATGCATAGCTGCGGCGGGCCTGGTCGTAACGTGACTCGCTGATTGCAAGCTCATCCGCTAGCGCGGCCAGAAAATCTTCGGCAGTTTTTGTCGGCATGGACCTCTATTCCCTGAATGTTGCCTGTCTATAGCACTAATATGCCACCACCGTTGGGGGACGGTAGTGGCCACCGTTCGATTTGCGCCCCTCTTGGAACTGGGGCCAACCACCGCCCATTCAATCGGGGGGTAATGCAATCCGTATTGATTGCTGTGGGCCCGCGTCAAACTACCCAGGATCTCGCCATTCCCTTCCAGGAGTGGCGTCATCATGCATTCAACGGTTTTCAGGCCACAGGCAGCTCTATTCGACCTCGGGATCGCCTTGGTTACGAACACGGCTGCTTCACCGGGCGACCCTGACCCGAAAATTGAACGTGCCCAACTAGCCGCAGCAATCTGCCACTTCGACGTCCTGAAACGGCATGCCGACAACAGGGCCGCCCTCTCCCATCACATCGCCGCTCGCTACCACTTCTACTACCTGCGCCGGTTGCCCTCGCGCAGGCGCACCGGCGTCAGGTAGTCCTGCACGCCCCAACGCACCCAGCATCACGATCCGGCCCTCGTGCCCGGCGAATGCATCACCAAGACCACCGTCCAGCCCCGTGACAATGGACGCCAGGAAGCTGAGCTGGTTAGTGAGTTCAGACTTCATCTTCTGGCACGTATCGCTGTTTTGATACTTAGTGAGAAGCTCTCATTCCCCTAGGATGGCGACGAGTTCTCTCCAAGGAAATGACCATGCTACCTACCATTAATCAACTGCCAACATTAGGCTTTCTGCACAAAGCCGTAGTCGTCCACAGCGAACATCGAACGGCGCAATGTGAAGCCAGACTCCATTGTTGCAGCAATTATGTATCCCAGTCTTCACGCGATCACTGGAGCGAGTTCACATACGGATGCCCCGAGCAAGTCCTGGTAGGCACCACTGTGCCCACCCTTCATCCAACTGCGCTCGTTCCTCATCACTGGTACAGAACTCTTTCGCCAACTCAAACAAGGCTTTCATACGCTGCGAACGCTGCGTGGCAGTGAGATTTGCTCGAATTTGAACCGACTCTACTACCTGGAGAATTTTCTTCCACTGCACGTCCTCCATCCCTTCTGGAAGGATGGAAAAACAAGCTTGCTGGCTTTCATGAAGCCGTGGCGGCAACACACGCATTATCAATCGGTGTAGCACCTTATCTCCCGTAACCACTGCGGGAGTGCCGACAAACTTATACCTATGCTGGCGCAGTGTGGGTAATAACAACCAGAGGTTCAGGTCGCCTGCCCGATTGCGTAGGTACGGCAAAGTGATGTGATCACCCTCACCTTTTTGTCCGGGCTGGAAGGCCAGGAAAGAATCCAAATAGGAAAAGGCAGTCTTGCTATCTCCCGTGAGCTTGAGCGCTTGCTTACTCTTCAGGACAACGCCTAAGGCGCTCAACATCAAGCTGGAGGTGAATCGGGGAATATCGGCCTGACCAATACGATCAAGCTGACGCAACGCTTCGTCCAGAGGCATTTTCTTCGACAGCAATGCCTTCATGATCACAATATAGGGAAATATCAAACTGAACTGGCTTTTCAGCGCAGCTTCGTTCTTGCACAGTAACGACACGTGGTCGCGCTCAAAGTTTTCCCGGAAGACAAACCCTTGGTCGACCAAGGGCTTGATCATCGCGTTAATTCTGTTGACCGGATCTGCGCGAAACTCTGGATTGGACAGCCATTGCTCCTGCATGGCCGGCCAGGGGTTGAGGATCGAACGCTCAACAACATCCCTTGGCAACTCGGCCGCCCATTGTGTCTTGGTCAGGGCATTGGTATCTAGGCTCTGTACGAAATCTACCGAAACTCATTTGAGCCCCACAAACGCCGGGATTCAGTAGAGTCCGCGCCCATCAAAGGCAGGAGCCCATGATGGTCAAACGGTACGAACTTCCCGACGCAGCCTGGGATTTGGTTGCAGATATCTTCAGTGAGCCCCGCCGTAACGGACGCCCACGGACAGATGATCGTCTGATGCTTAACGGCGTGCTCTGGGTGCTTTGCTCAGGGGCCGCTTGGCGCGATATGCCGGAGCGCTTCGGCCCATGGTCGACGGTGTATCAGCGCTTTCGTGACTGGCGCAACCGCGGAGTTTTCGATCAGATGCTTAGGCGGCTTCATATTCGCTTGAACGAACAAGGTCTGATTGATCTGGAAACCTGGATGATCGACTCCACGGCTGTTCGTGCAACCCGAGCCTCATCAGGCGCCGGGAAAAAAGGGGGCCTGAAGAACCGCAAGACCATGCGCTCGGACGTAGCCGGGGCGGCCTGACGACCAAGATCCACATGCTGTGCGATGCCAATGGCGTCCCCCTGCGTTTTCTACTGTCGGGTGGGCAAGCCAGCGACATCGCTTATGCCCAGCCGTTGCTGGATGAGGCTTACATCCCAAGCCTGCGTGGGCGCCCGCGCAAACGCTGCCGATGGTTGCTGGCTGACAAGGGCTATGATGCCGAGGCGTTGCGCCGTTACTGCGACCGTTATCGGATGCAGCCGGTAATCCCGTTGCGCAGCATGAAGCGAAAGCCCAAGCCGGGTTTACCGAGACTGTTTGATCGCCCTAAATACCGTCAGCGCAACATCATCGAGCGCATGTTCGGATGGCTAAAGGAGAATCGCCGCATCGTTACGCGGTTCGACAAACTCGCGAAAAGTTATGCGGCGATGGTCTCGCTGGCTTGTGCCATGCGGTGTTTGCGACAGTACTTTTCGTACAGAGCCTAGGAACAGCTCATGGGGGCCATGCCCTTTTGACGCATTCATGAACGGCCATACCACCGCCGAGCCACTGGGCGTGAGTACACATCGGTCTTCGTAGGGCACAACGAAGTCAAGCTGCTGCATAGCAATAAAGGACTCCAAAGGTGATTGCTTTAAGTGGCGAGCCATCCTCGCACAGGCGACATACAACGACCCGCTTCAATCACGCGGCTTGGCACACATCCAAGCCTTACGACCGAGAGCCCAAGCGGTAGGGCACCGCAGTAGTAGTGAGCTCCTAGGTAGACTTATCACAGGGTTGTCGTTCCCTCCTTCGCCTAATCCATGTGCTACCCCGAATTTGGGCAATCGACGATTCTCGCAAACACCAACTTAAAATGGCCTCAGGCACCATCTTAGAATTCGGTGCTTGCGCTTCATCCAAGAACAGCTTTTATGAAACCGGGCCAACAAGCAGTTTACTCTGCGCTTTCCGTATCCTTCATTTCACTCGGCCGGGTGTTCGCTATGAGCATGTCACCCTTCGTCGTTACGCTACCAACAAAACCTCTTGCGCGCAGCGCCGTCATAAACCGTAAATTGGCCGCAGTGGGTGCCACCTCAATCTTTTTCACGTTAGGCGCTAACCGGTCAAAGCCTTCCGCTAGCAGCCCAAGCAACGCCGCCACATCTGTCCACGTACTTGACGCTAAACAATGGGCGAGCATTTCCTGTCGCTGTTCTGAAGACAGTCCATCCTCAGCTATGAGCTTTCTCAATATGGGAGCAAACGAGACAGGGAAACGCGAGAAGCCTTCGTTGAGACTGCTACAGAGTCTGGCAATTTCCGTGGCGACCACTTTGTGGGTATCAAAAATTTCAACCGGTATAGCGGTCCACATTGTGACCTTTGCATCCAGTGTCAGCACGCTGCTTTGGCTGAGCGTGAGCACCATTTCGGTGGGCAGTTGGGTAAAGTCGATATGCTCTCGTGCCTGACGCCAGTGCGCAAGGAGATAAGGAACCTCCAAGTTGAGGTCGTATGTGCGGATACAGTCTCGGATCTCAGGAGTGAATGCCAAGAAATCCGCGCTCGCCAGCATCGCCCAGCGTTCTGCTGGCAATCTGCCTAAGGAACCACTTAGGATCACCGGATTATTCAGGTTCAGCCCAGCGAATAGCTCGACAACGGTTTCGTTGTCGACTGCTGGTGCGCTCAGTAGATAACTCTGCAAATCTATATGTCGGGCCTGATTGCTTACCCATAAATGTTGGTTGAGCAATTTTGCGTGTAGCTTGATGAAATCCGCAAAGGCCAACATGTCTGCCGGCTCGCAACCTTTATCAGTAAGGGCTGGCAGCAAGACGTTGTTGAAGAAAGACCAGACGGCGTCAACTCGCATCGAAACGCGATCAGTTGATAGCACAATCGCCCACAGTTTTTGAGGTAAGTCCTCCAAGCGCTCAACCTCACAAATCGTGCGCGCAAACAGCAGGTGCATGCTGGTTGTTTCCGCTGCAACGTCGAGCACTTTCAGCAACGTTGAAAGTGACGCGGCTGACTCCTCCAATTCACCCGTTTGACTCAAAAGCACATTTGCCAGCGCGTCAGGCGACTCAAGCAACTGCTCATCAAGGCCCGTAATATTCAGCGCCTTGAGGCGACGGTAAGTGACGCTCGCGCTGCCGTGAGCGGATTTGCTTTGTAGGTCATCGGCAGTTTTGGGGTCACCCTTCTGACAAACTAGGGTAAGCATGTGCAGGTTAAAATCGATACAGCGCCATTCGATCAGTTGCGCAAGATCATCCAGAGGCGTGGTTTCGCCCAAGTGATTGAACTGAACGGGTAAAGTCTTCAACCAGCTCCACCCGCCCTCGCCCACTTTGAGTTGTGGCATCAAGCGCGAGTTGTCTTCAAGCGCCTCAATGGCGCTGCGAATTTCAGTGTTCGGATGAACATCGAGTGCCTGCAACTGGTCGGCGGTCAACCCATCCAGGATGGCGCCAATAAGCAACTGCTTCAGGATCACCGTCTCGAATCGAGGTGCCTCCGTCAGCAGTGCACGAAACAAACCAGGTTCAAATTCAAAGATGGCGCGAACAAAACGATGTGAATTCGACCCCGAAATCAGTAACTCGGCCGCCTCCGCCATCCTGCCCAGATGATCTTTCAATCCGCTCCTGAAAATGGTCATGAGCAACTCGCGCGCGTGACTCCAATCGGGCGCGGAGTAGGCGTCACTCACCAGGTAATCGATCAGCGTTGCGATGATACCCCTTCCATCGCCAAGGTCGTCGACATCGAGTTTTTCCACCACTGTCTTGGGCGCGCTGATGACGGTCGTCACGTCCGGAATGGCGCCGCCTCTGAGCCCCAGCAGCAGGTTTTTATCTTCCGCGGTGAGCGAGCCAGGGTAAAAGTAGCCAAAGTAATCTGGGTAATCGGTATCAAGGTAGCCGTGGCGCATCAGGTAGATGACAATTTCCAGACCCGCTAGATTTTGCAGGATCACTTCGCCATAGCCGTGTTTGGCGGCGCCACGAAAGGTCAGGCGATTGATCAGACTCGACTGTAAACGCTGCTCGGATATCTTTGTATCAATTCTGCCCATCGTTTGCTGGAGCAGGTCATAACGCTTTTGGTAGTTTGTCGAAGCAAGCAGTTCCAATGGTGCATCGGGCACCGACGTCGAGTTTGATATCTGGCTATATCGGTCAAGCGTTATCATCGCTAACTTAGCGTTTTGAGAAAAAATGGTGTCAAAGACGTCATCGCGAACAAACTCGCGCAATGAGTAGTGGCCCGCATCTCGAATGCGCACATGAGAAGCGAATTCAGCACCAGATTTCTCTAATAGCGCCAACCAAACGTGCGTCCGTAGTTCGGCTGCGCTGCTAGCGACTTCCTGCACCTTCCGCTCGCGCTCCTCGCGCAGCGCCTGATAAACACTCTCAGCGTTTTTGTGCAGTTGACTCCGCCATTCGCGAAAGCCATGAAGCGTCTCGTAAATAGGCCCTCGGCGCTTTACCAGCTCGGCATACTCATTCGGGTGCAAGTTGCGAATCGCGATAATTGCAAATAGCTTATTGGGGGCCAGCTTCAAGCCCGACCCCGCTCTCAGAATGCTGGAGAACATGTCAAATTCGTTGACGATATTTTTGATCAAGCGCATGTCATCAATAAAATATGACACGGTTTCAAGCAGATGCGGATTCAGCCCAGTGTCTAACGGCACCCCGTTGAGCTTTCTCAACCCCAGCAGCTCAATCATCTTCTCGCGTGAATTTTCCGAGTTGACAACCGGGATGATCGGAATAATCAGGTCAAAAAACTTGGTTTTCTCACCCACTGCGAACAGTTCATCGCGTAGCGCGTACACAAAGTACACGCGCCGCTGAATCTGTGGTGACTGCTTGATGATGAAATTGATCTCACGCAAGCGCGTGAACACATCTTGAATGCCGAAGCGATCCAGGTCTTCGATCACCACCACATTGATATTGCTGCGTTCAAAACAGTAAATAATCTCGTCGACATTTTTGTGCAGCACCGAACCTTGGTGCGTCGTTTCCAACTTACCTCCCTTGATGGTGAAGCCGTCAATGCTGATCGAGGACAGCAACCTTAGCCCAAAGAACACCAGGTACACGCCGCCCACACCGAGCGCTGCGACCGCCATCCAATCCGGAAGTAGCAACAGCCAGCCGCGTAACCACTCAGGGATGATGATCAGTGGTTTCTCTGCCACGGGCGCATATAGCCTTAGGGCGCACACCATCAGTAAAACGAAGAACGCGGTGTAGCCCCAGAGCGCAGACAATGAGGCTTGAACGATGCGTTTCAAGCGGGTTTTGGGCAGTTGCTTTGACGGCACGGCATACAGCAACTGCTGAACGATGGCTTCCTCGATTCGCGTTGAAAGATCGGTGTCGCCTGCAGGTTCTGAGGTTAGTTTTTCTGGCGGCCGAGCAGTGGGCTGGCCATTAGCCGCGGGCACCGAGGGGTCTTTGTTGTCCCCAGCCTGGTCGCGCTCCTTGCCAAAGGCGGCTAATGAAATAAACGCAAAGTTGAATTCCGGATGCCTATCCACAAACGTACGGATCACGCTGCTTTTGCCAGCGCCATACTCACCGGTGATCGCGACATTACGCACTTGGTCATTGGCCAGCGCACTCAACAGCTCACGCTCATAGCGTTGCGACGAAGGCAGGTCTAACAGAACAGGCGTCAGCGGCTCGAAGATCGTGGTGCCATTCGGAACCCTCAAAAAATCCTGCGCGGCCTGCAGCGCCTTACGCAACGCCGTGGTGTATCGCCGATACTGTCCAATGCCCTGGCAAATCATTGCAGTGCCACGTTTATGAACTGAATGGAAAAATGCCACTACAGGCCTGAGCATCCGTGTCTCCTATCTGACGATAAATCTGCCGAGGACACCCCCGCCAAAAGCCCTGATCTGGAATACACAGCCGATAACGGCTGGCTTGCTTTCAGGATCCCAGATGATAGCGCACCGCCATCTCTCTAGGCGATGTGTCTAACCAGGCAGGTAAGAAAGATAGCTTCCCGCTGGAAGACAACGGCGTGCGCGCCACGGCGGAGACGACTGACGTTTCCAGAGAGCTGCCGCTACTCATCAATCCTTGCGAGGATGATCCTGCCACGTACTTGATGCATAGCCTGGATCCACGGCACCCCACAGGCCTGATCGTAGCCACAGGCAATGCGCAACAGCTAGCACGCGCCAATGCTTCGATTCACATCTATGGTCTGAACCGTCTGAAACTGTTCCTCGCCTGGTCGGCGGAACGATGGAGATGCCTCCGGTGACAAGTGGGTCGGCCAGAAGAAGGTGCCGAGCTGCTCCTCGTCATGTGAACCGAAGTGAGCGCGCGCGACTTGGTCAACGCGATGTTGGATACCTGCACCTGTGCGCACCCAGCCATGCGCACAGGCTATACGTCGGGCCAGAACTGGGCCTTCGTCATTGACGACGGGGGGAGATCATGCTCTGCAAAAATCGGCGTATAGGCCGAATCGAAGAACTGATCAGAGCTCATCCCTTCCACCGCTTGAGCAGGATCCGTACCCCGATAAACCGGATAGCGCACGGGTTCGTACGGTACGTACTCCGCAGCGGCATCTACGGTGGCCACATTCGCTTACTTTAGCTCCTGGAAAGAGCCAGCCTGATCATTGGCAGGCATCCCCTCCTCGCCTGCCACCACCTAACTGACCTGCTCCACCACTTCGATGACCTCGGCCACTGCAACATCCGCTCTCATCCGAAACAAGAACCAAATCGATTGCACGCAGATGGAAGGCTGCTGCCGACGCATTGCAGCATAAAAATACTGCAACGCAACGCGGAGGCAGGATGAGGACGGTCACAAGAACATTAAATACTGACTTCAGGGCGTACACTGAAAGACAGCCAAAGCCACACTGGTGTTTATCAGGAATCGCCGTTCGAGATCGCTTGAACACCCGGTGCGAATTGGGGCAAAAATGGGGGCATAACTTGATTTTTTTAGCTGAAAGCACCGTCCTAGAGCCAAGTCAAAATGTTTTTTGGCGACCCTGACAGTCTTTAGGCGTCGTCGCGCAGGCAGTTTATCTGATCATTTTTGCCTTTCCACAAACCTGGAGCTCCATTCACTTCCAGTGGATTGCTCCACTCGAGGGCATATCTGAGGGCATGCTTTGGATGGTTTGAAAAGGATGCCCCCAGCCTAAGGCCAAGTGAGCTATTGATGAGGATAGCTCCGACCGGACACTCTGCGATTCGATAGACCGGCCTGAAGCTTTCAGCGAAATGGTGGACACTGGAATCGATGAGCGAACAACACCACCTCCGTACAGACTCGTTTTCCAGCTAAGAAATTAACCGTTAAAATTCAATTGCTTTGTTATGGGCGGATGACTTTGAACCTTGCTGATTGGCGCCGAGTCAGCCATCACCTGATCGCCAATGTCGGCCCCAAGCTATTCTCCCCGAGCGAAAATGGCATAATATGCCAACAATCAAAAGTACCTGTTTGCATAGAACTGGAGCTAGTTATGGCGACGCGAAACGTTGTGCTCACCCCTCACCAGGAACAAGTTATCCATGACTTGGTGCAGTCCGGCCGTTATCAGAATGCCAGCGAAGTGATGCGAGAAGGTTTACGTTTATTGGAGCAGCGCGTCGCCGAAGACACCGCCAAAATCGAGGCACTGCGTCAAGCGACCTCGATCGGCATCATGGATCTTGAGCGCGGGCGCTTTACTCAGGTGAACGAAGGGGATCTGGAGCACTACCTCGAGGGCTTGAGCCTGGAGGCAACCCTCCCCGCGAGAGAGAAACACTGAGCATGCCGCAGTATCGGATTTCCAACCCGGCGCGCGCCGACATTGTCGACATCCTTAGGCTCTCCCAGACGCAGTTCGGCGATCAAGCACGCCAGCGCTACCAGGCGCTGATCCTCGCGGCGCTGCAATCGCTTGCCGACACGCCTTATCGCATTGGCAGCCATGACCGCGATGAGCTTGCACCGGGCCTTCGCAGCTATCACCTCATCTATTCACGCCAGCAGGCCAAACAAACCCATGGAACGGTCAAAAGCCCACGCCATATCGTGTTCTATCGTGTGGCAAACGACGACGTGATCGAGGTCGTCAGACTCCTTCATGACACCATGGAAGTGCAGTTGCACTTGCCTAACGACTGATCAGCGACCTGGCCCAACGGCTTAACTGGCCAGGAATAGCGAAGGTAAGGCGCCCCCTCTATATCTCAACCTGAGCGCCCTCGTTGTCAGCCGACTTGGCGGCCAATTGAGGCGGGAGGTTCTGGGTCCAACCGGGCTATCGAGACCCACGACCAGAAACACTATGTTCAACTTTGCGTACCACTTTCAATGCAGAACAACCGCTTCTTAGGCGTTTTCCGTGACCAGGCGACTAGCATTACGCTCCAGCTGTCGATGGACACGCGGATCGATGCCCCTAGCGACCAGAGCCCTGGCAACATCACGCAGAGCACGAGCATCTCGCGAGTCAATTTCAGGATAGGTGCAGAGAGACAGACCCGACAACTCCACTTAAGGATATCGACTCATTACCCATATCCTCTTCCGAACGACCAAGGATTTGCCAGATACGGAGGCGCACTGAATACCAGCCACTGCCATACTGTAGTCCGTCAGAGATCCCCATTCGCAATCACTCGCACACTCGGTGCGAATGGGGGCAAAAGTGGGGGCAAACAAAAGCGTTATCGACCTAAAAACATTGTCCTAGAGCCAAGTCAAAATGTTTTTTGGGGATCCTGAGAGTCTCTAGGCTTCGTCGGGCAAGCCGTTCAACTGATCATTTCTGCATTTTCACGTTCCATGGAGACCCATTCACTTCCAGTGGATTGCCACACTCGGGGGCATATCTGAGGGCATACTTTGGATGGTTTGAAAAGGATGCCACCAGCCCAAGCCCTAACAATCCCCTCTCGAAATCACTCTCGACCAAGCCAAAGAGTGGCCTCCTTCCACGCTCCAACCGTCACAAGGTCTTCCAAGGTCTCCAGCAGAAACTTTTCCCAACTCAATGCCAATCGACTGTTTCGGCGATCTTTGAGTGTGGTCAACGGAACCGTGGAGCGAATGCCCAGTCGTTCAATCGCATGGCCGACCAAGATCCCTTTGGCGATGCCCTTTTGGACTGCTGCATGAGTAAGAATCGAATAGCCCATGCCCTCAGCCACCAGGCGCTTGGTCAGACCGACGCTGTCGACATCGAATACGACATTCAACTGAAAGCAATTTTGCGCCGCCACCTGTTCGATCAGGCGCCGATTGCTGTGGAGCAATCCTGGGAGGATCAACGGAAAATCCGCCAGGCCCATGATTGATACGCCCGGTGCCGGCAAGGCGCCGATAAACCGTTCGCTTGAGCGCAGCCTGGAAATCATGCGGGCATTTCGTGCAGGCACGGAGTATCTGGGCAATGGTGAGATCAGCGAACGCACCGGTTTGTCCAAGTCCACCATCAGTCGTTTGACTCAGACCCTGATCCACAGCGGCATGCTGGTGTACAACGGCCAGCGCAGTGCTTATCGCCTCGCACCCGCCACCTTGTGTTTCGCCAATGCGATGTACAACAGCAGTTCGCTGGTACACCTGGCCGCGCCGCTGATGCGAGAAGCGGCCCATGCACTGAAGGTGGATGTCGGGATAGCCGCAGCCGAGCTCGATGAAATGGTCTACTTGGAGTCCATCCGCATCAGTCGCAAAAACCCGCCGCGCACCGTGCAGACCGACCAACATGTGCCCACGGAATTCACCTCCCTGGGGCGCGCCTACCTGGCGACGATCAGCCCGCAGGAGCGGCAAGCGTTGATGGTGCTGGCAGACAAGATCCGCGCCGGCTTCAATGCCGTCTGACGGTCAGCCGGGGCGTCCGTGCCTGGGTAACGTGGTTAAATAGTCATCCATGCGTTGGATAAGGAGATCGGTCAGCTGTTTCATAGAAGGGATGGGAGTGATGACAGGGTGACTTTGCGGATACTCAAAATCTTCAATCTGTTTTTTCACAACGATTTCAATACTATTATCGGCCATCACCTTGGCTACGGCAATAAAACCGTTATCTAACGGATGGGCACGTTCACCCGCTTGCACGCCGGGATAGTTAACGGCAGGCTGAAAATCACTGAGGACAGCTATCAGCCTGACCGAGGAGTAAATCCACGGCCGAACATCAGAAACGAGCGCTCCATATAGATTAATCAGAATGATTCCGCTCAACAGTGCGCCCACCGAATGCCCCTGCACATCGATGAAGCTGAGCCTGGCTGGCGCTACTTTGCTCCATGCTTTGCGCAGGTACGGCAGCAGATTAAAAATGTTCAACAGGCTCGCAATAACAGACAGTGGAATTAAAAACAATGCTCCTAGTCCGACGCCAATTAAAAGTACGAACCCAAGTAGGGTAAACACGAAGGCTCCCAAGAGTAGCCATGCAGGAATATAAAAGGCAAGCACTAGAAATCCGACGGTAATATCAAATGATTGCGGTGGCAGCCCCAAGGCTTCAGCCACAATCCATCTGGAAATGGCTGTCGATATCAACAACACCAATAAGTGCAGCAAAATGACGGGTGCTTTACCAAAAGGCTTATCCCATACAGAGATAAACCAGCGGTATATGCGCAGACACACAAACATGAAGCCGACAACAAACCCTATAGAAGCAATTAAAATAGCATTATTTAATATTGCAGACCCCGCCAGCACTGACAAAAACATTCCGATCACTGTGATAATGACGGAAAAACTGTAAAAGCGCCCCGACCAGTTCATATTCTGAAATTTAACCTTCAATCTCCCAAACTCCAACATCATCCCTCTCCATTATTCAATAACTTTATATAAAACCATTGACGATTCCCAAGTATTCAACCGCTTTACGCACTATTATCTATACTTATCATAAGCAGCCTTTGAAGCTGGAGCCATGCCTACCACTTCTCCCTGCTATGACATCGCCATATACTTTCGGACATGGACAATATAGCCAACTCAGGGCGCATTGATATAGAGAGTTTCTGCAGTTCTCCTTGGCTATCGGCATATTCGTGTACTTTTTCTCAGGAAGGCTCAATTTGAATCGCCCCGGGCTTCGTAAACACCTCGCTGCCTTAAACTGAGGCCAATTAGGAGAGGCCATGAGCAACCCGCATTACCCCGAAGAATTCAAAATCCAAGCGGTCAATCAAGTGACCGAAAAGAAGCTACCTGCTGCTGATGTAGCGGCACGTCTTGGTGTGTCGACGCATAGCCACTATGCTTGGATCAAGCGCTACAGAAACCTCAAGAAGAACGGCAAAGATAACCAGCACTCTGCACTGCGTCGTTTGCGAGCGGAACTCAAGCGATTTAGTCGAATATACCTAAGCGCTGAGCCCAACTCGCTTGAGACATCGAGATATTGGTTTATTTTTTGCCTAGGGAGCGATCAGCCACCCTGACTCGAACCGATGTTGTTTTTTGGCGACCCTGACAGTCTTTAGGCGTCGTCAGGCAGGCTGTTTATCTGATCAACTTTTAATAGACCAAACACCCCGTCTTCGACAGCACAGGACCCTATGTGCTCGAAGCACGCGGCAGCTTCAATCATGAGAGTCGCCGTTGCTCCGATCTTCAACGGCGACCGCTGCCCGCGTGACCGCGGTGTAACCGAGCTACGTTCTGATCGATGCGGCCCTGGATCGTACGCAAGGTGTCTTGAGTAATAACCCGTGGGTAAAGGTTCTCGGCGATGGTTGCAAACCGGCTCGCTACATCACAAATGCCGTCGATCACTCTGCCTGCAGCGTCCGGGGGCACCTCGGCTTCCTCGGCAAGCCGAAGCATTTGCGTGCGGGAAATCGACAGGGCCTCCCCCATCACATCCATCTGGTGATAGCCACCTGGCCCCTCGCAGAAGGTCACGTCGTAAGCCGGCGACAGTCTCCACTGACCGTCTTGCGACATGATGTAGGCAAAGTTCTTGGGATGATCGTCTCTGTTGTTGAACGCAACATTGAAGACGGCACGTTCGAAGGCCACCGCCATCCCTCGCACGTCGTTGGTACACATCTGTGTTGCCCGCAAGAAGTTGACATAGTCCAACACCCCCGGAGACCGGTAATTTGCCCCCGTAAAGGCCGCGAGGCTTTGCATGGGTATGCGCAGACCATCCCGGCGGTCAAATCGCTTACTGGCAAACGCTGCCAACCCATTAGGCAGACTGAAGTAGTGTGTGTCAGGGGTCTCGATACCGCACATGCGCAGGCACTCGGCGTAGACCATCTCGATAGCACACACCTCGGCATGTTCTTCTTTGGCCGGGAACTTGATCAACCATGCTTCAAAGTCCGGCGTGACGGCAGTGGTAAACCCGCCAGTTTCGGGATCGCGATAGACCAGGGCCTTAGGCCTTGCACCTTGAGGCGAGCCGCCCACCAGCAGCAACCTCTGCAGGAACTCGCCACCGTCTCCATGGAGCACTTCCTGCACTTGGGCGGCAAGCTGTTCCAGCGGGATGTGGACTTCAGCTTCCTGACCTTCGGGTGCCACGGGCTCAAACGTCATGGCGCCCATCGCATTGCTACCGATGTAGGCCAGCCGTTCCAGTGAGCCGATGCGCGCCGTGGTGAGCCCGCGGCGCCTGAACATACGGTCCATCAGCAACATGCCCCAGCCATCCGGCAACGAGTCGTAAACAGGCCCTGGCAAGTACAGTTGGTGGTCTGGAAAATCTCGGCGCAACTGAGTCCCCTCCAACGGCAACATGTAGGAGGACAGTTCCAAGCCCCTTTGCCTGGCTTCATTGCTGTACTCGAACACGATCAGCGGGCGACCGGTCAGGGCGGTGGTGGAGACCAGCGTGCCCCATTGCCATCGCTCCCCCCAGCCCTCGTAGAAGACGTTCACCTGCTCAAGCATTACCGGACTTCCTCTTTGTACGGAGACGATTGGCGCTGTTTTCGTAGCGCCGAATATCCTCGATGCTTTCCAGCTTTGGCAGGAACAGGCCTTCGAGCTCCTTGGCTCGGCCAAGGGCCATCGCCACCCGGACAACGTTCTCGAACCCGACATTGCGCCCGGCTTCAAGGTTGGACACGGTGTTGGTGCCGATGCCGGCACGCCCGGCCAAGTCGGCTTGTGTCATGTCCAGCGCCAAGCGCTCTGTGCGCAAGCGAGCGCAGAGGCGCTTGACGACCTCACTCGGCTTGCTGAAGCTTAAATCCAACATAGTGTGTACCCAGCCCATTCTGTGCGAGTTAGCTCCCAAAATTATAGAATTAACGCCAAGTCCCATCAAGTTGCGTAAATCCATTACTTTGTGTCTTATCGGTTATTTTATAGATTTAGCCACAGTTTACTGGACTTACCTATCATCAAGCCCAAGGAGAAGGACGCCCCCGGATGGAGCTAACTTTTGGCGGCCGTTCAGAATCGTAGTGTTCCCGTTTTGTTGTAGCGGGTTGCAGGACCGACACCGACGTCGAACCGGGGAAGATCGGCAAAAGAATTTCGTATACCCTAGCGCTATCTCACTCCACATGACCGCCGCCGTGAACCTGACCAAACTCAACGCACCTGATCTTGGTAACACGCCTTCGACTTCGGAAATCATCACCCGCCATCTGCGGGATGCGATTGTCGCCGGGCATTTTGCCGAGGATGAGCCGATCCGCCAGGACGACATCGCCCGCCAGTTCAATGTCAGCAAGATCCCGGTGCGCGAAGCCCTCAAGCGGCTGGAGGCCGAAGGGTTGGTGATGTTCCAGCGCAATCGCGGGGCGATGGTCACGCGGGTTTCCGATGCGGAACTGGCGCAGATGTTCGAAGTGCGGATGTTGCTGGAGGACAAGATTCTGCGCCTGGCCATTCCGAACATGACCGAAGAAACCTTCGCCCGTGCCGAGCGCATCTGTCAGGAATTCATCGGCGAGGACGACGTGGGGCGCTGGGCCGAGCTCAACTGGGAGCTGCATTCCTGCCTGTACGAGCCGGCGCAGCGACCGTTTCTGGTGAGTCTGATCCGTTCGGTCAACGACAAGCTGGAGCGTTATTTACGCATGCAGATGAGCTTGTCGGCCGGTAAGGAACGGGCCGATCACGAACACCGCGAGATCCTGGCGGCCTGCCGCGCCGGGGATGTGGACCTGGCGGTGAAGCTTCTGGACGAGCACATTGCCGGCGTCTGCACGACCCTGTTCGAGCACCTGCCCCACACCCACTGACCGCTGTGGACGCTGTGCCGATTTCGTCATCGACACAGACTAAATCCATCAAGCCGACACCCCGCCGCACGGGCCACTCTTGCGTTCACTCAACCGAATGGACGTGGCCCTCCCATGAAACGCATCTGTGTGATCGACTCCCACACCGGCGGCGAACCGACCCGCCTGGTGACCGCCGGCTTTCCTGACCTTGGCACTGGCAGCATGGCCGAACGACGCAGGGTATTAGCCGAACAGCATGATCAATGGCGCGCCGCCTGTGTGCTGGAACCACGGGGCAGTGACGTGCTGGTGGGTGCCCTGCTCTGCACGCCGGTGGACCCTGGCGCCTGTGCCGGGGTGATTTTCTTCAACAACACCGGTTATCTGGGCATGTGCGGCCACGGCACCATCGGCCTGGTGGCGTCGTTGGCGCACCTGGGCAAGATCGGCCCCGGCGTGCACAGCATCGAAACGCCGGTGGGCACGGTGCAGGCAACCCTGCACGAAGACCATTCGGTGAGCGTGCGCAACGTGCCGGCCTACCGTTATCGCAAGGCGCTGGCGGTGCAGGTGCCGGGTATCGGCCAAGTGGTCGGTGATATCGCTTGGGGCGGCAACTGGTTTTTCCTGATCGCCGAGCATGGCCAGCGGGTGGCCGGCGACAACCTCGAAGCGCTGACCGCCTACACCTTCGCCGTGCAGCAAGCACTGCAAGCCCAAGGCATTCGCGGTGAAGACGGCGGCTTGATCGATCACGTCGAGTTGTTCGCCGATGACGATCACGCCGACAGCCGCAACTTCGTGCTCTGCCCGGGCAAAGCCTATGACCGTTCGCCCTGCGGCACCGGCACCAGTGCCAAACTGGCCTGCCTGGCGGCCGACGACAAGTTGCAACCGGGGCAGATCTGGCGCCAGGCCAGCGTCATCGGCAGCGAGTTCGAGGGTTCCTACGAACTCCAGGGTGAGCGCATCGTGCCGACCATTCGCGGGCGCGCGTTCATCAGTGCCGAGGCGAGCCTGATCATCGAACAGGACGACCCGTTCGCCTGGGGCATTCGTCCATGAACGAGGGCCAGGTGGCCGATGTGATCGTGATCGGCGCCGGCATTATCGGCGCCGCCTGTGCCCAGGCGCTGGCCCGTCGCGGCTTGCAGGTGCTGGTGCTGGACGCCGGCCTGCACGGCGCCACGGCCGCTGGCATGGGCCACTTGCTGGTACTCGACGACAACCCCGCCGAACTGGCCCTGAGCCAATATTCGTTGCAGCGCTGGCGCGAACTGGGCACGGACCTGCCCGACAGCTGTGCCTACCGCTGCAACGGCACGCTGTGGCTGGCGGCGAATGCCGAAGAAATGGCAGTGGCCCACAGCAAGTTCCTGAATCTGCAAGCCCAGGGCGTGGCTTGCGAGCTGATCGGCGCCAGTGCCCTGCGCCAGCGCGAACCGGAACTGAGCGAAGGACTGGAAGGCGGCTTGTTGATCAATGGCGACGGCATTCTATACGCCCCGGCGACGGCCGGATGGATGCTCGAAACACCGAACATCCGCCAGCGCCGGGCACGGGTCAGTGCGGTCGACGGCAACCGCGTCTGCCTCGATGACGGTCACTGGTTGAGTGCCGATGCCGTGGTGTTGGCCAACGGTATTCAAGCCAGCGAGCTGTGCCCGGAATTGCCCATCGAGCCGAAAAAAGGCCACTTGCTGATCACTGACCGCTACCCCGGCAGCGTCACCCATACGCTGGTGGAACTGGGTTACGTCACCAGTGCCCACAACGCCACAGGGCCGTCGACCGCCTGCAATATCCAGCCGCGCCCCACCGGGCAACTGTTCATCGGCGCCTCGCGGCAATTCGGCACCACCGACCCGCAGGTCGAAGGCTGGATGCTCGCGAAAATGCTCAAGCGTGCCGCCGAGTACATGCCGGGGCTGGCCCGGCTCAATGGCATCCGTGCCTGGACCGGTTTTCGCGCCGCCAGCCCCGACGGCTTGCCGCTGGTGGGCCAACATCCACAACGTCAAGGCTTGTGGCTGGCAGTCGGTCACGAAGGACTGGGCGTAACCACCGCCCCCGGCACCGCCGATTTACTGGTGGCGCAACTGTTCAACGAAACCCCGCCACTGGCCGCACAACCCTATCTGCCCCAGCGTTTTCTCGGAGAACCGGTCTATGCCTGAATTGTTGCTGGACGGCCACGCCCTGAAAGTCGCCGAAGGCACCAGCGTCGCCGCGGCCCTGGCGTTTGCCAGTGACGGCTGCACGCGCACCTCGGTCAGCGGTCAGCGCCGTGCGCCGCTGTGCGGCATGGGCATTTGTCAGGAATGCCGGGTGACCATCGATGGCCGGCGTCGCCTGGCTTGCCAGACCCTGTGCCGTGACGGCATGCAGGTGGAGACTCGCCCATGAATGAATACGCTGATCTGTTGATCATTGGCGCTGGCCCTGCCGGGATGAGCGCCGCCCTTGCCGCCGCCCCCAGCGGCGCCCGCATTGTCATGCTCGACGACAACCCGTTGCCGGGCGGGCAAATCTGGCGCGACGGCCCTCAAGCCAACGTGCCCGGTCAGGCCCGGCGCCTGCGCGAGCGTCTGGCGTCGTGCAACAACATCCGCCATCACGCCGGTACTCGGGTGATCGCCGCCCCCGGCGCGAAACAACTGCTGGTGGAAGATGACGACCATGGCTGGTTGATCAGTTACGACAAGCTGATTCTGTGCACCGGCGCCCGTGAATTGCTGCTGCCCTTCCCCGGCTGGACCCTGCCGGGTGTCACCGGTGCGGGTGGTTTGCAGGCGCTGATCAAGGCCGGTTTGCCGGTGCAGAACGAGCGCGTGGTGATCGCCGGCAGCGGCCCGCTGTTACTGGCCAGTGCCGCCACCGCCAAACGGCATGGCGCGCAAGTACAACGCATCGCCGAACAAGCCAGCCGTAGCGCCGTCGCCGGTTTCGCCACGCAACTGCCGCGCTGGCCCGGCAAATGGCTGCAATCGTTCAGTCTGTTCGACCACCATTACCGCACCGCCACCCACGTATTGGCCGCGCTCGGCACCGACCGAGTGGAAGGCGTGCGCCTGCAACAACAAGGCAACATCGTCGAACTGGAATGTGATCGGCTGGCCTGTGGTTTCGGGTTGATTCCGAATATCCAGTTGGCTCAGGCACTGGGTTGCGCCATCGAAGATCAAACCATCGCGGTGGATGCCTGGCAGGCCAGCAACCGCGCCGACCATTATGCGGCGGGCGAATGCACAGGGTTCGGCGGCAGTGAGCTGGCCTTGGTGGAAGGTGCGATTGCCGGCCACGCTGCAGTCGGCAATCTGCAAGCCGCCAGGCAATTGTGGCCGCGCCGGGCGCACTGGCAGGGTTTCGCCAAGGCGCTGAACAGCGCGTTCGCCCTCGACCCGCGACTCAAGTCCCTGGCCCGCCCCGACACCCTGGTTTGCCGTTGCGAAGACGTGCCCTACGCGGCATTGACCGGTCACTCTGACTGGCGCGAAGCCAAACTCGCCAGTCGCTGCGGCATGGGCGCCTGCCAGGGCCGGGTGTGTGGCGGTGCTGTGCAGCATTTGTTTGGCTGGCAACCTTCGGCACCGCGTCCACCCTTCAGCCCGGCGCGGATCGAAACCTTGATGTCCCTGGACGATACCCCGCCAGCGTGATGACCATGCCAGGGGTTTCGGCCACGCTGCCGAGTCTCTATGATCCCGGGGGTCACCCTCAGACCCCCAGCGCCATGTATCCCTCGCTCACCTCCTTTAAACCTTGCGATCTGCCGACGCTGCTGAACAGCCTTCAGCCCATCGCGCCGTTGCTCGATACCCTGTCGGACGTGGTGTTTTTCATCAAGGACGGCGAGGCCCGCTACGCCTTCGTCAACCAGACCCTGGCCCGGCGTTGTGGTTTCAAACACAGGGACGAGCTGCTGGGGCGCACCGCCGAAATGGTCTTTCCGGAACGCTTCGGTCCGCTGTACACCGAGCAGGATCGGCGAGTGCTGTCCAGCGGTCGCGAACTGGCCGATCAGCTGGAGCTGCATTTGTATTATGGCAATCAGCCGATCTGGTGCCTGACCCACAAACTCGCCTTGAAGGATGAACAGGGTCGAATCGTGGGTCTGGCCGGTATCTCCCGCGACCTGCAATCGCCACAGTCGAACCATCCGGCGTTCCAGAAACTCGCCGCCGTGGATGCCCATATCCGCCGCCACTTCGCCCGCGCCATCAGCCTCGCCGAACTGACCGCCATCGCTGGCTATTCCGTGGCGCAATTGGAGCGGCACTGCAAACGGGTGTTCCAGCTCACCCCACGGCAAATGATTCACAAGGCGCGCCTGGAAGAAGGTTCGCGGTTGTTACTGCACACCGAGTTGCCGATCACCGAGATTGCCTTGCGCTGTGGTTACACCGACCACAGTGCCTTCAGCCGGCAGTTTCGGGCGCTGACCAGTTTGTCGCCGAGTCAGTATCGCGATAATCAGCGTTAGGCGGGAGATGAAGAGTGATCTTCCGGGCCTCATCCACCACAAAACCCGCAATGAACCGATAAACCGGCACGCACCTCTCACCTGCCAGTGTTCCTTAAAGGTGCGCCCACACACCCATTGCTCCCATCTGTAACACTGCCATCGTTTGCCCAGGCTTCCACTCTCCCGCCCGTTGCTCCCCCGCAAGACCTCTACTGCAAGGCCTGACGATTTATTCACTGTTAAAACTGGAATCGGGCACGCTGATTGCTATTGTTAATATCGTATACGAAATCCTCAATACGATAATCAACAGCACTTCACATCAACGAGGCCTCTATGAAAAACCCCGCATTTGCCGTAGCCCTCAGCGCTGTTCTCAGTACTTCTTTCATCGCCACTGCCCAGGCCGACAAGCTCGACGACATCATCGGTTCGGGCAAGCTGCGCTGCGCCGTGACCCTGGACTTCCCGCCCATGGGTTTTCGCGATGCCAGCAACTCGCCGGCCGGCTTCGATGTGGACTATTGCCGCGACCTGGCGAAGATCCTCGGGGTCGAGGCCGAAGTGGTGGAAACGCCGTTCCCGGATCGCATTCCGGCACTGGTCTCCGGGCGGGCTGACGTGATCGTCGCATCCACCTCCGACACCCTCGAACGCGCCAAGACCGTTGGCCTCACCGTGCCCTACTTTGCCTTCCAGATGGTGGTGCTGACCCGCGACGACACCGGCATCAACGGCTTCGACGACCTCAAGGGCAAAGCAGTGGGCAACACCAGCGGCACCTATGAGGCCATCGCCCTGGAGAAAGACGTGAAGAACTGGGGTTCGGGCAGTTTCCGAGCCTACCAGTCGCAGAGCGATACCCTGCTAGCTGTCGCCCAAGGCCACATCGATGCCACTGTGGTCACCAACACCGTGGCCGCCGCCACCCTCAAGTCGGGCAAATACAAAAACCTGAAAGTCGCCGGTAACGCCCCGTACGTCATCGACTACGTGTCCCTGGGTGCCAAACGCAGCGAGTTCGGCCTGCTCAACTACCTCAACCTGTTCGTCAACCAACAGGTGCGCACCGGTCGCTACAAGGAGTTGTTCGTTAAATGGGTCGGCACCGAGATCCCGCCGACCAACCTGACCGTGCCTCAGGTCTACTACTGAGATGTCCGGCATGCCTGGGCCAATTTCTCTGACCGGGCGCAGCCTGGTGGCGGGTGCCGCGCAAGGCGCCCTGCTGTTCGCCGATGTCGGCTTGAGCTTCTGGGGCGGCGTCGATCCCTGCACGGGTGAAGTCATCGACCGCCATCACCCGCTCAGCGGCCAACACCTGGCCGGCCGCGTGCTGGCGATTCCCAGTGGTCGCGGCTCGTGCACCGGCAGCAGTGTGTTGATGGAACTGATCAGCAACGGCCATGCACCGGCGGCATTGGTGCTGGCCGAAGCCGACGAGATCCTGACCTTGGGCGTGCTGGTGGCGCAGACCATTTTTGCCCGTTCCCTGCCGGTGCTGTGCATCGGTGGGGAGGCCTTCGCCGCCTTGCGCGGCCAGGCCTTCGCCCGGGTCGAAAATACAACGCTGAGCCTGTTCGATCACCTGCCGGGCGACGCCTGGCAGGCGCTTGACAGCCCATTACCAAACACTGACAGCACTGTCTCGATCAGGCTCACCGAGCACGATCGGGCGCTGCTCGATGGCCGGCATGGCAAGGCCGCGCAAATGGCCATGCAGATCGTCTTGCGTATGGCCGAACTGCAGGGTGCCGACCACTTGGTGGATGTCACTCAAGCACACATCGATGGCTGCATTTACACGGGACCGGCGAGCCTGCGCTTTGCCGGGCAACTGGTGCAATGGGGAGCAAAAGTGCGAGTGCCCACCACCCTCAATTCAATTTCCGTCGACCAGCGCCGTTGGCGCGAACTGGGTATCGACCCGGCACTGGGTGAACCGGCCAGTGCCTTGGGCGATGCCTATATGGCGATGGGCGCACAGCTCAGTTTCACCTGCGCGCCGTACCTGCTCGACACAGCACCGAAGGCTGGCGAGCAAATCGTCTGGGCCGAATCCAACGCAGTGGTCTACGCCAACAGCGTGCTCGGTGCACGCACCCTGAAATACCCGGACTACCTGGACATCTGCATCGCCCTCACCGGTCGCGCCCCGCTGATCGGCTGCCACCTGGACGCGCAACGCAAGGCCCGGTTGCTGATCGAGTTGCCTGCCCTCGGTGAACTGGACGATGCCTTCTACCCGCTGCTGGGTTACCACATGGGTGCCCTGGCCGGCAGTCGCGTGCCGCTGGTGCTGGGACTGGAAAAACGCAAACCGAGCCTGGACGACCTCAAAGCCTTTGGCGCGGCCTTCGCCACCACCTCTGCGGCACCACTGTTCCACATCGCCGGGGTCACCCCGGAGGCCATTGACCCGGCGCAGGTGCTGGATGCGGACACTTGCATTGCCGTGGAAAAAATCCGCCTGGAGGACCTGCTGTCGAGTTGGCGCGAACTCAACAGTGCTCGCGATAACCGGGTGGATGTGGTGTCGCTGGGTAACCCGCACTTTTCCCTCAGCGAGTTCGCTCACCTGGCGCGTCTGTGCCGGGGACGACAAAGACACCCGGATGTGGTGCTTGCCATCACCTGCGGCCGTGCCGTGTTGGAGCAGGCCCGCGAGGCCGGGCACATCGCCGTGATCGAAGCGTTTGGCGCGACCCTGATCACCGACACCTGCTGGTGCATGCTCGGCGAACCCGTCATCCCCCTGGCGGCTAAAACCCTGATGACCAACTCGGGCAAATACGCCCACTACGCACCGGGCCTGGTCGGCCGCCAGGTGCACTTCGCCAGCCTTGCCGAATGCGTCGACGCCGCCTGCACCGCAACGGCCAGCGGACGTTTGCCGGCCTGGTTACAACCTGCTGCCCTACTGGAGAGCCCTGCGCATGTTTGACTACAGCTTCCAATGGCGCTCCGCCCTGCGCGCCCTGCCGGACATGCTGGCCGGTGCCATAGTCACCTTCGAAACCGCCGCGCTGTCGATGATCTTCGGCGTGCTGATCGCCCTGGCCCTGACGGTGATGCGCGAGGCCAAACACCCCTTACTGCGCGGGTTCGGCAATGGTTGGGTATCGATTGCCCGCAACACCCCGTCGCTGTTCCAGATCTACATCCTCTACTTCGGCCTCGGCTCGCTGAACCTGCACGTCAGTTCCTGGTTCGCCCTGCTGGCCGGGATCACCTTCAACAATGCCGGGTATCTGGCGGAGAACTTTCGCGGCGGCCTCAAGGCCGTGCCGAACACCCAGGTGCGTGCGGCGCGTTCCCTGGGCATGAGTGCCTTCCAGGCCTACCGCATGATCATCGTCCCGCAACTGCTGCGGATCGTGTTCTACCCGCTGACCAACCAGATGGTCTGGGCGGTGTTGATGACGTCGCTGGGGGTGATCGTTGGGCTGAACAATGACCTGACCGGTGTGACCCAGGAATACAACGTCAAAACCTTCCGCACCTTCGAGTATTTCGCCATCGCAGCGGTGCTGTATTACTTGATTGCCAAGGCGATCGTCGCGGCAGCCCGGCTGATGGCCTGGCGGTTGTTCCGTTACTGAGGAGCTGTCCATGTTTTCCACCGATTTTTCCTCGAATGACCTGATGTTCCTGCTCAACGGTGCGTGGGTCACGATGCAGCTGACGTTCTGGTCGATCATTCTCGGCTCCTTGGCCGGGTTGTTCTTCGGCCTGCTGCGGGCCTTGTTGCCACGGGCCAGCCTGCCGTTGGCCTGGGTGCTGGACGTGTTTCGCAGCGTGCCGTTGCTGATCCAGTTCGTGCTGTTCAACTCGCTCAAAAGCATCGTCGGCTTGAACATCAGCGCCTTCAGCGTCGGCTGCATTGTGTTGGGGGTTTACGCGGCGGCGTACTTCACCGAGATCGTGCGTGCCGGCGTGCTGGCGGTGCCGTTCACCGTGCGCCGGGCCAGCCGTTCGTTGGGGCTGAGCTTCTTGCAGGACTTGCGCTGGATCGTCCTGCCGATGGCCACCCGGGTGGCGTTCCCCGGCTGGCTGAACCTGGTGCTCGGTGTCATGAAAGACACCGCGCTGGTGATGTGGATCGGCATCGTCGAACTGCTGCGCGCCTCGCAAACCATCGTCACCCGCATCCAGGAACCGTTGCTGGTGCTGTGCGTCGCGGGTCTTATCTACTACGTCATGAGCCTGGTGGTCGCACGCCTGGGCGCTCGTCTGGAAAGAAGGTGGCAAGAAAATGATTGAGATCGACAACGTACATAAATCCTTCGGCAACCTCGAAGTGGTCAAGGGCGTCAACCTGACGGTGAGCAAGGGCGAAGTGGTGTCGATCATCGGCGGCTCCGGCTCCGGCAAATCGACCTTGCTGATGTGCATCAACGGCCTTGAACCGATCCAGAAAGGCAACATCCGCGTTGACGGCGTCGAGGTCCATCACAGCGCCACCGACCTTAATCGCCTGCGGCAGAAAATCGGCATTGTGTTCCAGCAATGGAATGCCTTCCCGCACCTGACGGTGCTGGAAAACGTCATGCTCGCGCCGCGCAAGGTGCTGGGCAAAAGCAAGGCTGAAGCTGAAGAACTAGCGGTGAAGCAACTGACCCACGTCGGTCTGGGCGACAAGCTCAAGACCTTCCCTGGCAAGCTGTCCGGTGGACAGCAACAACGCATGGCCATCGCCCGCGCCCTGGCCATGTCACCGGACTACATGCTGTTTGACGAAGCCACCTCGGCCCTCGACCCACAGTTGGTCGGTGAAGTGCTGGACACCATGCGCATGCTCGCCGAAGACGGCATGACCATGGTGTTGGTGACCCACGAAATCCGCTTTGCCCGGGACGTGTCCGACCGTGTGGCGTTCTTCCGCAATGGCCTGGTGCATGAGATCGGGACGCCGGATCAGGTGATTGGCAATCCGCTGCATGCGGAAACGGCGGCGTTTCTCAAATCGGTGAAATAACTAACGGCCCGATCGCGAGCAGGCTCACTCCTACAGGGTTAGCGGTGCATATCGAACAGTGTAGGAGCGAGCCTGCTCGCGATGAGGCCCGCACAGACAAAACAAGGATCAGACCATGCGCTCATCAAAAGTTATCCACGTCGTCAGCTGCCACGCCGAAGGCGAAGTCGGCGATGTGATCGTCGGCGGTGTCGCCCCGCCGCCCGGCGCCACCGTGTGGGAACAGTCGCGCTGGATCGCCCGGGACGAAACCCTGCGCAATTTCGTCCTCAACGAACCCCGCGGCGGCGTGTTCCGCCACGTCAACCTGCTGGTCCCGGCCAAAGACCCACGGGCGCAGATGGCCTGGATCATCATGGAACCGGCGGACACCCCGCCGATGTCCGGTTCCAACTCGTTGTGCGTCGCCACCGTGTTGCTCGACAGCGGCATCCTGCCCATGACCGAGCCGCAAACCCGCCTGGTGCTGGAAGCACCCGGCGGCCTGATCGAAGCCGTGGCCGACTGCCGGGATGGCAAGGTGCAACGGGTGGAAGTGAAAAACGTGCCGTCCTTCGCTGATCGCCTGGATGCGTGGATTGAGGTCGAAGGCATCGGCTCGCTGAAGGTTGACACCGCTTATGGTGGCGACAGTTTCGTGATTGCCGATGCCAAAGGCCTGGGTTTCTCCATCCGTCCGGATGAAGCGGCCGACCTGGTGGCGGTCGGGCTGAAAATCACTCGAGCGGCCAACGACCAACTGGGCTTCGTGCATCCGCTGAACCCCGAGTGGTCGCACATTTCCTTCTGCCAGATCGCCGCGCCCATTGTCCATGAGAACGGCATCGCCACCGGCGCCAATGCGGTGGTGATTCAACCGGGCAAGATCGACCGCTCCCCCACCGGCACTGGTTGCTCGGCGCGCATGGCGGTGTTGCAGGCCAAAGGCTTGATGCAGGTTGGCGAGCGCTTTGTCGGCCGTTCCATTATCGGCTCCGAGTTCCACTGCCGCATTGATTCGCTGACCGAAGTCGCCGGCCGCGCCGCGATTTACCCGTGCATTTCCGGCCGGGCGTGGATCACCGGCACCCACCAATTGCTGCTCGACCCAAGCGATCCGTGGCCACAAGGCTATCGCCTGTCCGACACTTGGCCCGGCGCCTGATCATGCAATCCCTGAATCCCCAGACCAACGGCCAGTAAAACCCCCTGAAAACCCAAAAAAGCACTAGCCGAACTTTGTCATTTTAAATATCGTATACGAAATACAATTAACAAACCGGAGGCAACAATGAGCAAGCGCATTAACTGGAGTGGCGTCTTCCCAGCGGTGACCACTCAATTCAACGATGACTTCACGATCAACCTGGAAAAAACCCATCAGGTGATTTCCAACGTAATCCGCGACGGCGTGTCGGGCCTCGTGGTCTGCGGCTCGGTGGGAGAGAACACCTCGCTGACCGCCGAAGAGAAAATCGCCGTGACTGAGGTCGCTGTCGATGCCGCCCGTGGTCGCGTACCGGTGATCTGCGGCGTGGCCGAGTTCACCAGCCTACAAGCGGCCAAGGTCGCCAATGCCGTGCGCCGGGTCGGCGTCGATGGCGTGATGCTGATGCCGGCGCTGGTCTACGGTTCCAAGCCGTTCGAGACCGCCGAGCATTACCGCTACGTGGCGAAAAACGCCGACGTGCCGCTGATGGTCTACAACAACCCGCCTATCTATAAGAACGACGTCACCCCGGACATCCTGATTTCCCTGGCCGACTGCGACAACGTGGTGTGCTTCAAGGATTCTTCCGGCGACACCCGCCGCTTCATCGACGTGCGCAACGAAGTCGGTGACCGTTTCGTGCTGTTCGCCGGCCTCGACGACGTGGTGCTGGAAAGCATCGCCGTGGGTGCCGAAGGTTGGGTCTCGGGCATGTCCAACGTGTTCCCGAAAGAAGGCGAAACCATCTTCCGCCTGGCCAAGGCCGGACGTTTCGCCGAAGCCATGCCGATCTACGAATGGCTGATGCCGATCCTGCACCTCGATGCCCGTGCCGACCTGGTGCAGTGCATCAAGCTGTGTGAAGCCATTGCCGGTCGCGGCAGCGCCTTGACCCGTCCGCCACGCCTGGCCCTGCCGGAAGCCGACCGAGTATTCGTCGAGCAGATCATGGCCAAGGCATTGGCCAACCGCCCGGAACTGCCGGACGTCGGTCTCTGAGTGATTGCCGGGCGGGCCTTTACCGGCCCGACCCGGCTGCCCGTTTTTTGCGTCTCAACAAGGTACGTCAGCATGTCGAATCCTCAACACACGCAAAGCGCAACCACACCCTCGGGACTCAAACGCGTAGTGGCCGCCGCCATGGCCGGCACAGTCGCCGAATGGTATGAATTCTTTCTCTACGGCACCGCCTCGGCATTGGTTTTCGGCAAGCTGTTTTTCCGCCAGACCGACAGCCCCATCGACGGCATCATCGCCGCCTTCGCCTTGTACGCGGTCGGCTTTCTCGCCCGGCCGTTGGGCGGTCTGGTATTCGGTCACTACGGTGACAAATTCGGCCGCAAACGCCTGCTGCAACTGAGCCTGGTCGTGGTCGGCATCACCACCTTCCTGATGGGTTGCCTGCCTGGCTTCGACCAGATCGGTTACACCGCGCCGGTGTTGCTGGTGCTGTTGCGGTTGATCCAGGGCTTCGCTTTCGGTGGCGAATGGGGCGGCGCGATTCTGCTGGTGTCCGAACACTGCCCGGACAATCGTCGGGGCTTCTGGGCCAGTTGGCCGCAAGCCGGGGTGCCGGCCGGCAACCTGGTGGCCACGGTCGCCCTGCTGCTGTTGTCGTCGAACCTGTCGGAGCAACAGTTCCTTGCCTGGGGCTGGCGCGTGGCGTTCTGGTTCTCGGCAGTAGTGGTGTTGATCGGTTACTGGATTCGCACCAGCGTCGATGACGCGCCGATCTTCAAGGAAGCCCAGGCCCGTCAGGCACAGACCAAACAGCAACAGCTCGGTGTGGTGGAGGTGCTGCGTCATCACTGGCGTTCGGTGCTGGTGGGAATCGGCGCACGCTTTGCCGAGAACATCCTCTACTACACCGTGGTGACGTTCTCGATTACCTATCTGAAACTGGTGGTGCACAAGGACACTTCGCAAATTCTGCTGCTGATGTTCGGCGCGCACCTGGTGCACTTTTTCCTGGTCCCGCTGATGGGCTATCTGTCGGACATCGTCGGGCGCAAGCCGGTGTACCTGACCGGCGCGGTACTCACAGCGTTCTGGGGTTTCATCGGTTTCCCGATGATGGACACCGGCAACAACTGGCTGATCATGGCCGCCATCACCCTGGGCCTGGCCATCGAGTCGATGACTTATGCGCCTTACTCGGCACTGATGGCTGAAATGTTCCCGACCCACGTACGCTACACCGCTCTGTCCCTGTGCTACCAGGTGGCGCCGATCTTCGCCGGCTCCCTTGCACCACTGATCGCCATCACCTTGCTCAACAAGTACCACAGCTCGACTCCGATCGCCTGGTATCTGGTGGGTGCCGCGCTGATTTCCGTGGTGGCTGTCGGCCTGACCCGCGAGACCCGTGGCAAGTCATTGCGCCAGGTGGATGCCGAGTCGGCGGCGCGGGTTGCTGCGCTGGACCCAGCCCCGACTGGCCCACGCCGGGCCGATTCTCTGGCCTGAGTAAATCCCTGTAGGAGCGAGCTTGCTCGCGATGGACGTCAACGATAACGCGTGTTGTCTGAATGGAAGCGTTGTCCTTGCGTTTTTCGCGAGCAAGCTCGCCCACAGAGGTTTTGTGTTGCTCCCCCACTTTTCGACAGGAGCTTTTTTGATGTCTGAGATCCTTGGCCACAACTACATCGGCGCAGCGCGCAGCGCCGTCGGCGGCATCATCCTGAACAGCCATGACGCCAGCACCGGCGAAGCACTGCCCTACTCTTTCGTGCAAGCCACTGCGCAAGAAGTCGACGCGGCCGCCCAGGCCGCTGCAGCCGCCCATCCAGCCTTTCGTAATTTGCCGGCGACGCGCCGGGCGGAGTTCCTTGAAGCCATCGCCGCGCAACTGGATGCCCTGGATGACGAGTTCGTTGCCCTGGTGACCCGTGAGACCGCCCTGCCCAGCGCCCGGATTCAGGGCGAGCGCGGGCGCACCAGCGGCCAGATGCGTCTGTTCGCTCAGGTCCTGCGTCGGGGCGATTTCTACAGCGCGCGCATCGACCGTGCCCTGCCGGAGCGTCAGCCGCTGCCACGGGTTGACCTGCGCCAGTACCGGATTGGCGTCGGCCCGGTGGCCGTGTTCGGCGCCAGCAATTTTCCATTGGCCTTTTCGACTGCTGGCGGCGATACCGCAGCGGCCCTGGCCGCCGGTTGCCCGGTGGTGTTCAAGGCCCACAGCGGGCACATGGCAACCGCCGAATGCGTGGCCAATGCGATCCTGCGCGCCGCCGAGCAGACCGACATGCCCAAGGGTGTGTTCAACATGATCTACGGCGCGGGTGTCGGTGAAGCGCTGGTCAAGCACCCGGCGATTCAGGCCGTCGGGTTCACCGGCTCGCTCAAAGGTGGCCGTGCCCTTTGCGACATGGCCGCCGCACGGCAACAACCCATCCCGGTGTTTGCCGAGATGAGCAGCATCAATCCAGTGTTGGTATTGCCCGAAGCCTTGCGTGCGCGCGGCGAGAAAATCGCCGGTGAACTGGTGGCATCGGTGGTCCAGGGTTGCGGGCAGTTCTGCACCAATCCGGGGTTGGTCATTGGTATTCGCGCCCCTGAATGGACGGCGTTCACTGCACGACTCAGCAACCTGATGGCCGAACAACCGGCGCAAACCATGCTCAATGCCGGTACCCTCGGCAGCTATGAAAAAGGGCTGCGGGCCTTGCTCGAGCATCCGGGCGTGACACACCTGGCGGGCCACGACCAGCAGGGCAATCAGGCGCGGCCGCAACTGTTCAAGGCCGACGTCAGCCTGCTGCTCAATGGGGATCCGCTGCTACAGGAAGAGGTGTTCGGGCCGACCACCATTGTCGTTGAAGTGGCGGACAAGGTTGAACTGCGCCAGGCCTTGAACAGCTTGCACGGGCAACTCACTGCGACATTGATTGGCGAAGCATCGGATCTTCAGACCCATGCGGACCTGCTGATACTGCTGGAACAAAAAGTCGGCCGGGTACTGTTCAACGGTTACCCCACCGGGGTCGAAGTCTGCGATGCCATGGTCCATGGCGGGCCTTACCCTGCAACCTCCGACGCCCGTGGCACGTCGGTTGGCAGCCTGGCCATCGAGCGATTCCTGCGGCCGGTGTGCTACCAGAACTGCCCGGACGCCTTGCTGCCCGACGCCTTGAAAAACGCCAACCCGCTGGGGATTGCACGGCTGGTGGATGGCCGCAGCCAACGCGACCCGGTTTAACAACACGACCTTCTGTGGGAGCGAGCCTGTTCGCGATGGCGGTGTGTCAGGCGATGTGGATGCTGGATGTACCGGCCCCTTCGCGGGCAAGCCCGCTTCCACAGGTTCAGTGGCTGTATGCAAAATCTGCGAACTACTCAAATTACTGTGTGCGAGCCTGCTCGCGATAGCGGTATGTCAGTCGACGAAAATGTTGAATCTGATGCCCTCATCGCGGGCAGGCTCGCTCCCACAGGAGTGGGCGCACCCATTCCATTCAAGCCAGCAGTGCTTTCAGGTCGTTGTACAGCGCCTCGGGAATTTGCACGCCTTCCACCAGGCTGCGTACCCGCGCCGCGTAACGTCGTTGCGACGGTAAGCGTGCGCCCTGCCCTTCAATGCCCTGGAACAACGTTTCGGCCCGGGCCAAATGTTCTTCAGTGGCGTCCCCCAGAAAGCGCCGAGGGTCCAGGGCGATGATCAACTCGCCATGGTACGGCGACGACTTGCTGCCCCCGTCGTAAGCCAAAGACTCGGCACTGGTCAGGTCACCAATCAGCGGCCCGGCAATCAACTCCACCATCGCCGCCAGCGCCGAACCCTTGTGCCCGCCGAACGTCAGCATCGCACCGCTGTCGAGCACCACGTTGGCGTCGGTGCTCGGCTGGCCTTGGGCGTCGACGCCCCAACCTTCGGGAATCGCCTTGCCGGCACGCCGGTGCAGTTCGATATCACCACGGGCAATCGCGCTGGTGGCGAAGTCGAACACAAACGGATCTTGCCCCGCACGCGGCCAACCGAAGGCAATGGGATTGGTGCCGAACACCGGCAATCGTCCTCCAGCCGGCGCCACCCAGGCGTGGCTCGGATTACACGCCAGTGCCACCAGACCGGCAGCCGTCAGCTGCTCGATCTCCACCCACAGCGCCGAGAAATGTACACAGCGGTTGATTGCCAACGCCGCAATGCCATTGGCCCGGGTTTTCTGCGCCAGCAACGGCAACCCCGCCTGAAACGCCAACTGCGAAAACCCACCGCCAGCATCCACCCGCACAATCGACGGCGCCTGGTCGATCACCTGTGGCTCGGCATCGGCTGACACCTTGCCGGCCCGCAGGGAATTGACACACCCCAGGATCCGGTACAAACCGTGGGAGGCGCAGCCATCACGTTCGCCAGCAAGCACCGTCGCCGCCACCGCTTGTGCATGGGCCAGATTAAAACCGTTGTGCAACAAGATCGATTCGGCCAACTTACGGGCTTCGATCAGGGTCAGTCGGATCATGGTCATCTCCTTGGGCAGACCGGTCAGAGTGGTCTATCCGAGGCGTCATGGCTTGATGGGTTTGGGCATTGGCGGTGACGAAATTGGCACAGCGCAGGCAGTCGCACTCCGTTAAATCAATGGCTGATGAGATCCAGTGTAGGAGCGAGCCTGCTCGCGATAGCCGCAACACGGTCCCAAGTCTGACTATTGCATCCAATGCAACACACAATTGTCATCAATCCAGTTGATGAAGACCGAACGCAAGGCGCAGGCTAGAGGGCTGGCTTGGGTCTTATATCATTCCGAATGATAGTTACCTTCGCCCCATTCGATTCGTGAGATCCAAACCCGCCGCGCATCATTCGCCAATCTCAACACATTGGCGGATGCATCCATGGAACAGTCACTCAAACATTTGCGCTTCCCGTTGGCTCTGTTGGCCGTAATGGTGATCAGTGCGTGCGGCAAGGCCCCGGAATCCGCCGCCAGCATGCCAGCGGCCAAGGTCAGCGTGGCCAAGGTGCTGGAACAACCGGTCAACGAGTGGGACGAATTCACCGGCCGCCTCGAAGCGCCGGAAACCGTCGAGATTCGTCCACGGGTCTCCGGCCAGATCGATGAAGTGGCGTTCACTGAAGGCGCCCTGGTCAAGAAAGGCGACCTGCTGTTCCAGATCGACCCGCGTCCGTTCCAGGCTGAGGTCCGCCGCCTCGAAGCCCTGGTTGCACAATCGCGCGCCAATGCGACCCGTAGCGAAAACGAAGCCCAGCGCGGCGAGCGCCTGCGCACCAGCAACGCCATTTCCGCAGAACTTGCCGATTCGCGTACCAGTGCCGCTCAGGAAGCCCGCGCCGCCGTCGGTGCCCTGCAAGCGCAACTGGACCTGGCCAAGCTGAACCTGAGCTTCACCCGCGTGACAGCCCCAATCAGCGGCCGCGTCAGCCGTGCGGAAATCACCGCCGGCAACCTGGTGACCGCCGATACAACCCCGCTGACCAGCGTGGTCTCCACCGACAAGGTGTACGCCTACTTCGACGCCGACGAGCGTGTGTTCCTCAAGTACACCGAGCTCGCTCGCCAGGGCAAGCGCGGCGCCACCACCCCGGTCTACATGGGCCTGTCCAACGAGGACGGCAACCCGCACCAGGGCGTGATGAACTTCGTCGACAACCAGGTCAACCCCAAGACCGGCACCATCCGTGGTCGCGCCGTGTTCGACAACAGCGACGGCAGCTACACCCCGGGCCTGTATGCACGCCTGAAACTGGTGGGCAGCGGCACCTACAGCGCCATGCTGATCAACGATGAAGCGGTCGGCACCGACCTGGGCAAGAAGTTCGTGCTGGTGATGGATGCCGACAACAAGACCGCCTACCGCGCGGTGGAGCTCGGTCCGAAAATCGAAGGCCTGCGCATCGTGCGCAACGGCCTGAACAAGGACGACACCATCATCGTCAAGGGCCTGCAACGGGTACGCCCTGGTTCACCGGTCACCCCTGAAGTGATTCCGATGGCCAGCGAACAAACCCTCGCGGCACTCGCACAACAACGCCAAGCGCTGGAAGCCAGCAACCTGCCTCAAGTCGCGCCTGCCAGGGTTGCGCCGGGCACGGCTGTGAAACTGGCTGCCACGACCCCACGCGGTTAAGGGATTTTTACGATGAATTTTTCCCAATTCTTCATTTCGCGGCCGATCTTCGCAGCGGTGCTGTCGCTGCTGATCCTGATCGCCGGTGCGATCTCGCTGTTCCAGTTGCCGATCAGCGAATACCCGGAAGTGGTGCCGCCGACCGTGGTGGTCCGCGCCAACTTCCCGGGCGCCAACCCGAAAGTCATCGGTGAAACCGTGGCCGCTCCGCTGGAACAGGCCATCACCGGCGTCGAGAACATGTTGTACATGTCCTCGCAGTCGACTGCTGACGGCAAGATCACCCTGACCATCACCTTTGCCCTGGGTACCGACCTGGACAACGCCCAGGTGCAGGTGCAGAACCGCGTGACCCGGACCGAGCCGAAACTTCCCGAGGAAGTGACGCGCATCGGTATCACCGTGGACAAGGCGTCGCCCGACCTGACGATGGTGGTGCACTTGACCTCACCGGACAAACGCTACGACATGCTCTACCTGTCCAACTACGCGATCCTGAACATCAAGGATGAGTTGGCGCGGCTGGGCGGTGTCGGTGACGTGCAACTGTTCGGTATGGGCGACTACTCGCTGCGTGTCTGGCTCGATCCGAACAAGACCGCTTCGCGCAACCTGACCGCCACCGACGTGGTCACCGCGATTCGTGAACAGAACCGCCAGGTGGCGGCCGGTGCCTTGGGTGCGCCCCCGGCCCCGAATGCCCAAAGCTTCCAGTTGTCGGTCAACACTCAGGGCCGTCTGGTTTCCGAGGAAGAGTTCGAGAACATCATCATTCGCTCGGGCGATAACGGTGAAATCACTCGCCTCAAGGACATCGCCCGCGTTGAACTGGGTTCCAGCCAGTACGCCCTGCGTTCCCTGCTGAACAACCAGCCGGCGGTGGCGATCCCGATCTTCCAGCGTCCGGGTTCCAACGCCATCGAAATTTCCAACGAAGTCCGGGCGAAAATGGCCGAGCTGAAGAAGACCTTCCCCGAAGGCATGGACTTCAGCATCGTCTATGACCCGACGATCTTCGTTCGCGGCTCCATCGAGGCGGTGGTTCACACTCTCTTCGAAGCGCTGATCCTCGTGGTGCTGGTGGTAATCCTGTTCCTGCAAACCTGGCGCGCCTCGATCATTCCGTTGGTGGCCGTGCCGGTTTCGCTGATCGGTACCTTTGCCGTGATGCACCTGTTCGGCTTCTCGCTCAACGCCCTGTCGCTGTTCGGCCTGGTGTTGGCCATCGGTATCGTGGTGGACGATGCGATCGTGGTAGTGGAGAACGTCGAGCGGAACATCGAACTCGGATTGACCCCGGTCGAAGCGACCAAAAAAGCCATGGGCGAGGTAACCGGCCCGATCATTGCCACGGCGCTGGTGCTGTGTGCGGTATTCGTTCCGGCGGCGTTCATTTCCGGTCTGACCGGCCAGTTCTACAAGCAGTTCGCCCTGACCATCGCGATTTCCACGGTGATCTCGGCCTTCAACTCCCTGACCCTGTCGCCGGCTCTGGCCGCGGTATTGCTCAAGGGTCACGACGCACCGAAAGACCGTTTCTCCAAGGTGCTGGACAAGATTTTCGGCGGCTGGTTGTTCCGTCCGTTCAACCGCTTCTTCGAGAAGGCCAGCCACGGATATGTCGGCACCGTTGCCCGCGTGATCCGCTCAAGCGGCATTGCCCTGCTGCTGTACGCCGGCCTGATGGTCCTGACCTTCTTCGGTTTCTCCAGCACCCCGACCGGTTTCGTCCCCGGCCAGGACAAGCAGTACCTGGTGGCCTTCGCGCAACTGCCGGATGCCTCGAGCCTGGACCGTACCGAAGACGTGATCAAGCGCATGTCCGAGCTGGCGCTGAAACAACCCGGCGTGGAAAGTGCCGTGGCCTTCCCTGGGCTGTCGATCAACGGTTTCACCAACAGCCCGAACGCCGGCATCGTGTTCGTGACCCTCAAACCGTTCGACGAGCGTAAGGACCCGAGCATGTCCGCAGGGGCCATTGCAGGTGCCTTGAACGGCCAGTACGCGAACATCCAGGAAGCCTACATGGCGATCTTCCCGCCGCCGCCGGTACAAGGCCTGGGCACCATCGGTGGTTTCCGCCTGCAGATCGAAGACCGGGGCAACCTGGGCTACGAAGAGCTGTACAAGGAAACCATGAACATCATCAACAAGAGCCACAACGTGCCGGAACTGGCCGGCCTGTTCACCAGCTATACGGTGAACGTGCCCCAGGTCGATGCCGCCATCGACCGCGAGAAAGCCAAGACCCACGGCGTGGCCGTCAGCGACATCTTCGACACCCTGCAGATCTACCTGGGTTCGCTGTATGCCAACGACTTCAACCGCTTCGGTCGCACCTATCAGGTCAACGTCCAGGCCGAGCAACAGTTCCGCCTCGAATCGGACCAGATCGGTCAGCTGAAAGTGCGCAACAACAAGGGTGAGATGATTCCGCTGGCGACCTTCATCAAGGTCAGCGACACCTCGGGCCCCGACCGCGTGATGCACTACAACGGCTTCATCACCGCTGAAATCAACGGTGCGGCAGCCCCCGGCTACAGCTCCGGCCAGGCGGAAAAAGCCATCGAGAAACTGCTCAAGGAAGAACTGCCCAACGGCATGACCTACGAATGGACCGACCTGACCTACCAGCAGATCCTGTCCGGCAACACCGCGCTGTTCGTGTTCCCGCTCTGCGTGCTGCTGGCGTTCCTGGTACTGGCAGCTCAGTACGAAAGCTGGAGCCTGCCACTGGCGGTGATCCTGATCGTACCGATGACCCTGCTGTCGGCGATTACCGGGGTAATTGCTTCCGGTGGCGACAACAACATCTTTACCCAGATCGGTTTGATCGTATTGGTGGGGCTTGCCTGTAAGAACGCGATCCTGATCGTCGAGTTCGCCAAGGACAAACAGCTCGAAGGGATGAACCCGCTGGCGGCGGTCCTGGAAGCTTGCCGCCTGCGTCTGCGGCCGATCCTGATGACCTCCTTCGCGTTCATCATGGGTGTCGTGCCTCTGGTGTTCTCCAGCGGTGCCGGTGCCGAAATGCGCCATGCCATGGGTGTAGCGGTGTTCTCCGGGATGCTCGGGGTGACCTTCTTCGGTCTGTTGCTGACGCCGGTGTTCTACGTACTGATTCGTAACTTTGTCGAGCGCGGCGAGAAGCGCAAAGCAGCCAAGGCCACCCTGAAGCTGGAGTCGCACTGATGAGTTTGAAAGCCTTCCTGCCGAGCCTGCTGGTACTGGCGCTGAGCGCCTGTGCCGTGGGTCCGGACTACAAGACCGAAGCCCTTGAACCGGCCAACATCACGACCGCCACCGACGGTGCCGCCGGCCAGAAGAACTTTGACCGCTCGCGTTTCGAAGGCATCTGGTGGCAACAGTTCGAAGACCCGACCCTCAACCAGCTGGTGACGCAATCCCTGCAAGGCAACCGTGATCTGCGCGTCGCCTTCGCCCGCTGGAAAGCCGCACGGGCGATCCGCGATGACGTCAGCAACGACGCCATGCCGACCATCACCAGCCGCGTCAGCAGTGATCTGGGCAAAGGCCAGATTCCGGGGCAGACCACCGACCGGGTCAACAGCGAACGCTATGACCTGGGCCTGGACATGGCTTGGGAAATCGACTTGTTCGGTCGCATCCAGCGCAACCTCGAGTCGGCCAACGCCGAGCAACAGGCGTTCGAGGCCGACCTGTACCAACTGCAAGTCACCATGATTGCCGAACTGGTGGATTCCTACGGTCAACTGCGCGGCGCGCAGCTGCGGGAAAAAATCGCCCTGGCCAACCTGGAGAACCAGCAGGAGTCGCGCAAGATCACCATCAGCCTGCGTGATGCCGGCGTTGGCGATCAGCTTGACGTGGAACGGGCCGATGCGCGACTGGCGTCGGTCGAAGCCAGCGTGCCGCAACTGCAGGCCGAACAGGTCCGGCAGAAAAACCGCATCGCCACCCTGCTGGGTGAACGTCCGGACAAGTTGACCGTGGACCTGAGCCCGAAAGACTTGCCGGCGATCGCCAAGGCATTGCCGATCGGTGATCCGGGTGAACTGCTGCAACGCCGTCCGGACATTCGCAGTGCCGAGCGCCAATTGGCGTCGGCCACGGCACGTATCGGCGTGGCCAAGGCCGATCTGTTCCCGCGGGTCAGCCTCAGCGGCTTCCTCGGTTTTACCGCCGGGCGCGGTTCGCAGATCGGCTCTTCGGCGGCCAACGCCTGGGCGCTGGGCCCGAGCATCACCTGGGCGGCGTTTGACCTGGGCAGTGTGAAGGCCCGGTTGCGCGGTGCCGACGCCGATGCCGAAGGCGCCCTAGCGACCTACGAGCAGCAAGTGTTGCTGGCCCTGGAAGAATCGGAAAACGCCTTCAGCGACTACGGCAAACGCCAACAGCGCTTGATTTCGCTGATTCGCCAGAGCGAGTCCAGCCGCTCGGCCGCCGACCTGGCGGAAATTCGCTACCGCGAAGGCAACACCGATTTCCTCGTGCTGCTCGACGCCCAGCGTGAACGCCTGGCGGCCGAAGACACTCAGGCCCAGGCTGAAGTCGACCTGTATCGCGGCATCGTCGCGATCTACAAGGCCCTCGGTGGCGGCTGGCAGCCGGAGACGGTCGCGAGCAAGTAATACGGTTTTAAAGCGCTCCTTTGGTTGGCCGCAACCAACCAAATTCCTTTGCCCTGCGTCTCATTCGGTCGCGGGGCTTTTTTTGCCCTCAAAAACACCGCCTGCCCCATGTAGGAGCGAGCCTGCTCGCGATGGACGTCAACGATGACGCGACAAACCTGATTCGCCTCGTCGTCATCGAGTTTTTCGCGAGCAGGCTCGCTCCTACAGGGTTAGCGGTGTTCTTCGACGGTCACAGTGGCGGTCGTCCCCGCCCTCAGATTGTTTTTACCGGCATAGTCGCCATCGATCTCGATCCGCACCGGCACCCGTTGCGCCAGTTTGATCCAGGTGTAACTGGGGTTGATACTGGCCAGCAGACGGCCGCCCGGCAGGTTTTCCCGGTCGGCGATGGCGAAGGCAATGCTCTGCACTTTGCCGCCGAATGTCTCGCCACTCATCAACTCGATCCGGACCCGGTCGCCCTCCCCGATCCGCGGCAACTTGGTTTCTTCGAAGTAACCGCTGACATAGAACGATTCGCTGTCCACCAGCGCCAGCAAGGGGCCGCCGGCCGAGGCATAGTCGCCCTCCCGGGTCAGCAGATTGGTGACATAGCCAGTCACCGGAGATACGACATGGGTACGCTGCAAGTCGAGCTCGGACTGGGTCAAGGCCGCAATAGCCAGTTGCACGTTGGCCTGGGCCAACACCAGATTGGCCTGGTTACGCAGCAAGTCGGCCTGGGCCACCGACACATCGGTGGCGGCCTTTTCCCACTCTTCGCCGGAAATCGCCGAACGATCCTTGAGCGTGCGCCGGCGTTGCTCCTCGCTCTGACGTTGTTTGAGTAATGCTTCGCTGGCGATGATGGCCGCCTGGGCCTGGCCGAGCGAGGCTTTCGCCACCTCCACCGCGCGCCTGGCATGCTCCACCGCCAGGGTGTAACGCGCCGGATCGATCTCCAGCAGCGCCTGGCCTTTGTTCACATGCTGGTTGTCCTGCACGGCCAGGCTGACGATTCGCCCCGAAACGTCGGCGGACAAGGTCACCACATCGGCACGCACCCGGGCATCCCGGGTCCAGGGCGCGCGGGTGTAATGCTCCCAGGCGAACCAGCCCAGGACGAAGGCCAGCAGTACCACCGCCAGCGTCGTGAGTCGGGAAAGGATGTTCTTCATGACATCAGGCTCCCATGACCAGAATCAACGTGGCACAGACGCAGACGTACAGCGCGCCTTCGAACAACGCCTCGTGCCAGACGAACTGCAGCACGCCGAGGCGCCGCAACGTCCAGTCCAGCAGCAGGAAAATCGGCAGGCCCAGCAGCAGCGCCTGGGCAATCGGGGGCAGATAGGCGCCACCCACTTCCAGATCAATGGGCAAGGACGGGGACTCCTTCATCGCCTGAGGGTTGAAAGTAGCCGCGATAACGCTCGACGAACGACACAACGATCAACAGCGCCACACGCATGCGGAACACCGACCACAAGTGCTCATGGACATCGGTATGCAGAGCATCCAGATCGTCACCCAGAGTGTGCAGGCTATCAAGCACCTGCGCCACTTCGACCCCGGGCCGGCCGGCGACCAGCCTCCCCGTTTCCCGGACCGTCGAAAACAGGCGACTTTGCAGATCCGGGCTCAGCAGTGCGTTGTTCTGCCCCTGCTGCCTGAGCTGGTTCAAGGCAATACCCAGTGCCATGCAGGCCAGGCTGACTTGAAACAGCTCACGCGATTGTGGCTCCCGGGTCGCAGGCAGCAACCCCAGCATCATGGTCAGGCGATCAACCATGCGGCTCTCGAAGGCAAACTGCTGTTCATCGGTCGCCGAGGTTTTCAGCAAGGCGTACACCTGCTCGCCGTTCTCTTTGTGGAGCCGGCGCATGCGCAAGTCCGGCATGAACGGAAAGATCAGCGCGTAGACGCTCAACGCCAGCACGGTCGCGCAGGTATAGGCTCCGGCAAACTCGAACCACTGGATGGCAGTGTTTTGCCCAATCCCCAAGTTCAACGGGCCAAGCAACAAAAACGTCGTGAGCCCCAGGCCAATGCCGGTACCCGTGGTGGGCGGGCTGGCCAGCCCCACCGCGACGGCGTAGAGCAAGGGCGCCAGCAGCAAGGCAAGCATCTCGAAATTGCTGATCATCGGCACAAACATGAACTGAAGGAGCGCCGAGGCCACCAGTGCCAGCCCGAATCCCCTGGCATAGCTTTGGACCGCAATCAGTGGCCGGGGAAACGTTGACATCAGCGAGCACAGGATGCCCAACAGCACCATCCCGCCTCGGGCACCGTCCCAACCGGTTTCGATCCAGATCAGGCCGGCGATCAACAGCGCGCAAAAGGCCCGGACAGCGTTCATGGTCGCCAGGGTAAAGTCCAGGTGCAGCGGGTTTTCCCGCCCGCGATACACGCTGCTGGCCGGCCGCCCGCTCTGGATGGCATCGCTCAATTCCAGAATCTGCTCAAGCTGCTGCAACAGGCGCGCCTGCTCCCAGCGCAGCGACCAGGCCAGGGAACGCAAGGTGGCCGGCAGCGGCTCGGTCAATTGTTCGGCCCTGTAGGCCAGCTCATCAAAGCGTTGTTGCAGCGACGTGAAATGGTGGCGCTTTTCACTGGACAGCGAACGCCCCTCCCGCGCCAGTTCATCGAGAAAGGCCAGCTCTTCGGCGCGCAGCCGTTGAATTTCTTCAGGCAATTCACCTTCCCAGCGCTCGGTCAACAGCAGCCGCTGGTGGCGCAAGGCGGTCAGCCGCGCGGTCAAGAGCACCAATTGGTTGCCCAGCAGTTGCACCAGACCGTTGGCGCTGCGTAACCGTGGTGCATCGAAGTACATGTGTCGGCGCACACCCTCCAGGCCGCTGATCTGACCCAACAGTTGCATTTGCCGCTGCTGGAAGTCGGCTTCGCTCTCTTCAGTGCGGATGACGGCGCTGGCGTGGGTGGCCAGCAACCGGGTGATTTGATCGATCCTGGCGAAGTAATCCCGGGCCACGGCCTCCGGCCTGGCGGTGAGCAGGCTGACCACGCACACGCAGGCAACCGCCAGCAAGGTTTCGGTGAGGCGGGTCACCGCCAGCAAAAAGGTGCCGTCCTGATCGGGAACTGCCAACAACGCGATGACCACGGCGGTGTAGCCACTGAGCACGAATGCCCCGGAACTGGTGTAGCGCAACAGCGTGCCACCAGCGGTGCACAGCGCCAGCCACAGGGCCAGGGTGGTGATGAACGGCAACGGTGCCTGGGGAAATATCGCCATGATTGCCACCGCTACGACCGCCCCCATGGTGGTGCCGATGACTTGACCAAAGCTACGGGCCAGCACCATGCCGCCCAGTGGCTGGCTGATGATGACCACGGCCATGATCGACCACTTGGGCTGGTCCAGATCGAACAAAAACGCCAGGTACAGGGTCAACAACCCGGCCGTGATGGTTCGCAGGGCAAACAGCAACACCCCGGGCCCGGGGTTGAGCATGGCCTTGAAGTACTGCAACAACCCTTGCATGGGAACACTCGTCGAAACACCTCCAGCAAGCGTAGTCACTGCCACGGTGCCTCGACAGGTTTTGCTGTCGGCGCAGCTTGCCGGTCCATTGATTGTCGACTGAAGGGCTGTTCAACGGTTTGAATCGCGCGAGAACGTCGTCAAGGTTTGACTCAAGGCCCGGCCTGACCGAAGCTGGCAGCTTTTGCAAAAGCTTGTCAGCTTCCGGATTCCTGCATGCCCAAGTCCCGCCGCATTCTGTTTATCAGCGCCTTCGCCCTGCTCGTCATCGGCCTTGCGTGGTTCTCCCTGCGCGATACCACCCCGGTGGTTCCCGAAGCCATCCAGCATGGCTACAGCGAAGCGCTGGCGGCTGCCCGGGCCGGTCAACCGGGTGCCGCGCGGGTGCTCTATCAGCAGCTGGCCCGTCCGGACCTGTCCCCCAAACGTCGTATCTGGTTGCATGCCGAGCTGCCCAACTATCCAAGCTCGGTGGCCCTGAAGCTGGCGGATGCCGACTTGCAGAACGAGTCGCCCGACGTGCGTATCGCAGCGATCAGGAGCATTAGCAGTCTGGTACCGAACGGCCAGCGCAGCCTGCTGCTGGGGCCACTGCTCGATGACAGCGAACAAAGCGTGCGGCTGGCGGCGATCAACGCGCTGCTGGGGTTGTCCCCGGATGACCTGGGTCTGTATTTCGGGCCGCTGGAGCAAGCCATCGATGCCTGGGAGCAAGTGCTCGAGAGCGAGCCGCAGAGCACTGAAAACCAATACCAACTGGCCCGGCTGCACCTGCACAACGCCGAGCTCAAGGAGGCGCAACAGGCGCTGGACAACACCCTGCGCCTGGCGCCGGACAACCTGCCGGCGCTGGTGCTGCAAATCGAGGTGCTGGATAAACAGGGCCAGAACGACGCTGCCCGGCAACTGTTGGCCAGGCAACTGCAGGCACAACCCAATTCGGCCTACCTGCAACACGCGCTGGGGCTCTGGCTACTGCATCACGAGCAAAGCGAATTCGCCCTGCTCGGCCTGTCCAAGGCCGTTGAACTTGAGCCAAACAACCGGGATTACCGCTACGACCTGGCCACCACGCTGCACGGTGAACATGAGCTCGAAGCGGCGCAGAAACAGTTGCAGGAAGTCGTTCAGCGCCATCCGAACGATCGCAAGGCACGGGTGCTGCTGATCAATTACTGGAAGGAAAGCGGGCAGCTGCAAAATGTGCAGATCCTGTTGGCCCAACTCGAACAGATGAACCCCGATGATCCGGCGTTGCAACAAGGGCTTTGACCCCCGACTGAAATCCGCGTCTGAATGCTTACGAAAGCATGTCCTGCATCAGTTCCTGCAATTTATCCAGATCGAAGGGTTTTTCCAGGATCGGCGCCGTGCGGGTGATCGGGCTGTCGGTCTCACGGATTTCCTGGGCATAGCCGCTGATGAAAATCACCTTGAGTTCCGGTCGCAGCTTCACGGCGGGCTCGGCGATCTGCACGCCGGAGATTCCTCCGGGTAGGCGGAAGTCAGTGATCATCATGTCCAGGTGCGGTTTGCTCGCCAGGATTTCGAAAGCCTGTTCGCCGTTTTCGGCCTGCAACACGCGGTAACCCTCGCCCGACAGATAAGCGGACAGCACCATCAGAATCGAGGGATCGTCCTCGACGACGAGTACTACATCTTGTGCATCTTCGCTCATGGGAAGCCTTTGTTCGGTCAATTGCTGCTGATACGACCGTGGGGCCGATCAGAGGTTGCGTGTACCTGGCTGTTTTCCTACAGCGGCAGACAAACGCGAAACAAGGCGCCTTCGCCAATCCTGCTCTGGACGGTAATAGTACCGCCATGGGCGGCCACAATCTGCTCTGAAATGAACAATCCCAGGCCCAGTCCGGCGACGGTGTGCTTGGCCGATACCCGCTCGAACTGCTGGAAAATGCGTTTCTGGTTTGCTTCGCTGATGCCGATCCCTTGATCCTGCACGTCCACCAGCGCTTGATCGCCTTCACTGTAGACCTTCACCGAGACAGGGCTCCTGGCTCCGTAGCGCAAGGCGTTGCTCAACAGGTTGGAAATGACCTGTTCAATACGAAACTCGTCCCAGTTTCCGATCACCGGTTGTGTGGCTTCGAGCGAAACCGACGCCTCGGCGGCATCGATTTGCCGGGAGAAGTTGTGCAACACATCGCGAACCAGCGTTGAAAGGTCGACGCGCGTCGGTCGGATCGACAACTTGCCGGTGCGAATGCGCGAGACATCGAGCATGTCTTCGATCAACCGAATGAGGCTTTTGATCTGCCGCTCGTCGCGGTCAACCATCGCGTGCATCTTGTCCAGGGTGAAGGCGGCGGCGTTGTCCCGGGCCAAGTGCATCTTGCGCAGCTGGGTCTCAAGGATCAGGCCGTTGAGCGGCGTGCGCACTTCGTGGGCGACGATGGACATGAAGTCATCGCGCATGCGCACCGCCTGCTCGAGTTCCAGCTGGGTGTTTTGCAGTTGCTTGAGCAGCGCTTGTTGTTCGCGGCGGCTTTGCTCAAGGGCCTGCACTTGTTCCTTCATCGCTTTGCTTTGGCGATACAGGTCGACGAACACGTTGACCTTGCTCTTGACCGCCTGGATGTCCAGCGGCTTGTGCAGGAAATCCACGGCCCCGCTTTCATAGCCCTTGAAGGCGTAGTTCAGTTCACGTCCGGCGGCGCTGACGAAAACGATCGGGATTTTCCGGGTCTTTTCCGTGCCACGCATCAACTCGGCCAGCTCGAAGCCGTTCATGCCGGGCATCTGCACATCGAGGATGGCCAAGGCAAATTCGTGTTGCAACAGCAGGGACAAGGCTTCGTCGGCGGTCAGCGCCTTGTAGACGATACGGTCCTCACGCTTGATCAGTGCTTCGAGCGCCAGCAGATTCTCCGGCAGATCGTCCACGATCAGCAGTTTGGACTTGAGGCTACTCAGCATGCGATTCGTTCCAGCTCGACAGGCAAACGACCGAGGATGTTCAACAGCGCCTCGACACCGGCGGAGGCACCGATCACGATCGCTTCGATTGCCGGCAAGTTCGTTGAACTGTTCATGACTTTCGATAAATCCGTTCTTGTTTGACCAACGGCTCGAACTGATCGCCGAAGGCTGAGAAATCCGGGGTTTCCTTACTGCCCAGCACCAGAAAACCGCGATGGCAGAGGGACTCATGAAACAGTCCGAACGCTCGATCCTGAAGCTTTTTATTAAAGTAAATCAATACGTTACGGCATGAAATTAATTGAGTTTCAGAGAATACGCTGTCCGTCGCCAGGCTGTGATCGGCGAAGGTCACGTTCTCACGCAGTGCCTTGTCGAAAATCGCGTACCCATAGGCCGCCGTATAGTAGTCGGCAAACGAACGCTGACCACCGGCCTGCTGGTAATTGGCAGTGTAGGCCCGGACGTTCTCCATCGAGAAAATCCCTTGCCTGGCCTTTTCCAGCGAGCGTGGATTGATATCGGTCGCATAGATGATTGTACGGTCCAGCAGGCCCTCTTCGCGCAGTAGAATGGCCATCGAATACACCTCTTCACCGGTGCTGCATCCGGCGATCCAGACCTTGATCGAGGGGTAGGTTCGCAGCAGCGGCACCACTTCCTTGCGGATGGCCAGGAAGTGCGAGGGGTCGCGAAACATCTCGCTGACCGGGATGGTCAGCAATTGCAGCAGTTGCATGAACGCTGTGGGATCGTGCAGGACCTTTTCCTGCAACGTCGAGATGGTGTTGCACTCGAACTGGCTCAACGCATGGTTGACCCGGCGCTTGATCGAAGCGCTGGAGTAATCGCGAAAATCGTAGCTGTACTTGAGGTAGATCGCCTCGATCAACAACCGCAACTCGATTTCGCTGTTTATCTCCACTGAAGAATTGCGCTCCACTAAATCCGTTCCATCTTCGGCAACCACACACGAATCAGCGAAAACAGGCGATCCAGGTCAATGGGCTTGGCCAGGTAATCGTTGACGCCGGCCTGCAGGCAGCGCTCCTGATCGTCCTTCATGGCCTTGGCCGTCACCGCGATGATCGGCAGCTTGCGCCAGCGCGGGTCCTTGCGGATTTCAACAGTGGCTTCAAAACCATCCATTTCCGGCATCATCACGTCCATCAACACCAGATCGATATCTTGTACCTCATTCAGTCGTTCAATCGCTTCGCGGCCGTTGCGGCCAATGACCACGACAGCGCCCTTATGCTCCAGCGCGCTGGTGAGGGCGAAAATGTTGCGCACATCGTCATCCACCAGCAGCACCTTGCGGCCTTCGAAGACCTTGTCGCGGCTGCGGGCGACCTTGAGCATCTTCTGCCGCTCATCGGACAGCCGTGATTCGATTTTGTGCAGAAAAAGCGTCACCTCATCCAGCAACCGCTCCGGCGAGCGTGCGCCCTTGATGATGATCGAACGTGAATACTTGCGCAGTTCGGCCTCTTCATTGCGGGTCAGGTTGCGCCCGGTATAGACGATGACGGGGGGAAAGGAACAGATGTCTTCGGTGGACATGCGCTTGAGCAGGTCATTGCCGAGCATGTCCGGTAGCTTGAGGTCGATGATCATGCAATCGAAGACCGACGTGCGCAGCAGGTCCAGCGCCTCCTGCGCCAGGCCAACGGCGGTGATCTCGATGTCATCGTCGCCGATCAGGCGGGCAATACTGTCGCGCTGCAAGTCGTCGTCCTCGACCAGCAGCACGCGCTTGACCTTCTGGATCAGTTTGGCCTCCAGGCGTGCAAACACGTCCTTGAGTTCCTCGCGGGTGGTCGGTTTGAGCGCATAGCCAATGGCGCCCATGTGCATCGCCGCCTCGACCCGGTCCTCGACTGAAATCACATGCACCGGTATGTGTCGGGTTTCGGCGTGTTCCTTCAAACGTTGCAGCACGGTCAGGCCGGAATGATCCGGCAGGCGCATGTCCAACAGGATCGCATCGGGGACGAACGCCTTGGCCAGCTCGTAGCCTTCGTCGGCGCCGTGGGCCACCAGGCATTGATAACCCAGTTCATGGGCCAGGTCGTAAAGGATGTGGGCAAAATTCGCCTCATCTTCCACCACCAGAATGCAGCGGGTGGTGAACGGCCCCTTGTTGCGATCATCGTCGAAACGCGGAATGTCGACTTCGGCCACCCGTGGCGACAACGTGGGCGGCGATACACCCGGCGCCACCCCTGGAGCGGCTCGCATCGGTTCGACAGGCACTTCGCCCGGTTCCACGTATTGCACTGGCAAGACCAGGGTAAACACACTGCCCTGCCCCGGCGTGCTGCTCACGCTGATAGAGCCGCCGAGCATGGTCGCCAGGTCACGGGAGATCGACAACCCCAACCCGGTGCCGCCGTAACGCCGATTGGTGGCGCCGTCGGCCTGACGGAAGGCTTCGAAGATGCTTTCGTGCTGATCGACCTCGATGCCGATCCCTGAATCGCGGATGCTGAACGCGATGCCGTCGCCCGGCGCAGCGGCGACGGACAGGCTGATGCTGCCGCTTTCCGTGAATTTCACGGCATTGGACAGCAGGTTCTTGAGCACTTGCTCCAGACGCTGGCGATCGGTGAACAGCATGAGCGGCGCACCGTCCTGCACATTCACCTGGAAATCCAGCTGCTTGTCCGTGGCCAATGGCTGGATCAGGCCGCGCAGGTCATCCACCAGGCGCGCCACGCTGGAGTTCTCCGGACGGATTTCCAGCTTGCCGGCCTCGACTTTGGAAATATCCAGAATGTCGTTGATCAGGTTGAGCAAGTCATTGCCAGCGGAGTAGATCGACTCGGCGAACTTGACTTGCTCGGCAGTGAGGTTTTCTTCCGGGTTTTCCGCGAGCAACTTGGCCAGGATCAACGAACTGTTGAGCGGCGTGCGCAGTTCATGGGACATGTTGGCGAGGAATTCGGACTTGTACTTGCTCGAACGCTGCAATTCCAGTGCGCGTTCTTCGAGCTGGACCTGGGCCTGATTGAGTTCGGTATTCTTCAGGTCCATGGCGTCGCGTTGCTCGGCCAGTACTTCTGCCTGCTCGGCGAGCTGTTCGTTGGTCTGCTCCAGTTCCACCTGCTGGGTTTCCAGGTGCGCCTGGGACTCCTTGAGAATCCGCGACTGTTCTTCGAGCTCTTCGTTGGCGGTCTTGAGTTCTTCCTGCTGAACCTGCAATTCTTCGTTGAGCTGCTGGGTTTCGGCCAACACCTCCTGCAAACGCTGGCGATAGCGGGCCGCCTCGATCGAGGTGCCGATATTGCCGGCTATCAACTCGAGCAATTCAACGTCACGGTCCGTCAGTGGACGCAGAAAGCCCAATTCGATCACGCCGTTGACCCGCTCGTCGTTGCTGGTTGGCACCACCAGCACACTGCGGGGTAAACCGTCACCGAGGCCGGAGCTGACCTTGAAGTAATCTTGCGGCACCTCATCCAGGCGAATCAGCCGTGCCTGCTGCGCCACCTGGCCGACAATGCCTTCGTCGCTGTAGATCTGCTGTTCACGCTCCTCCTGTTCGCGAGAGAAACCGTAGGTGGCAATGCGCTTGAGGCCGCCATGGTCTTCGCGCACGTAGATAGCCGCCACGGCGGTGCTCAGGTACTGCGCGCAGAATTGCAGGATGTTGCGGCCCAGCATGCTCAGGCTCAATTGCCCCAGCACCTGTTCGGCCAGCTCTGTCTGGCCATTGCGCAGCCAGGCCTGTTGCTCCAGACGATGGGCGCTGGCCTGTTGGGCGGCAAGGTTGACGCTGTACTTCTGCGACAGGGTCATCAAGTCTCGGCGCCCGACATACGCCAGCAACCCGCTGACCCCGGCGATGAACAACAGGTAGAGGCTGATGCTCATGATCGTGGTACGGCGCACTTCATCATTACGCGATGCGCGCAACTGTTGCTCGGTGTCGATCACCGCCTCGAACTGCTTGCGAATTTCATCGGTCAGGCGTTTGCCGCGTCCGGCCTTGACCACGGCGCGATAATCGCCGCCGCTGCGCTGCAAATCGATCATCGATTGCGCGTAGCGGGTCCACTCCTGTTGCAAGGCCTGCAACCGTAGCAAGCGATCGGTCTGCACCGGGTTGTCGGCAGTCAGTTCGAGCAAGGAGTTGAGCTCCACGGCGATGCGCGGCTTGGCGGTTTCGTAGGGATCGAGGAAATGTTCATCGCCACTGAGCAGGAAACCGCGCATCCCGGTTTCCAGATCCACGGTCAGCTTGACCGCTTCATTGGCGTTATTGATCACCCGGTCGGTGTGCTCCACCCACTGGATCGTCGACAGTAGATAGCTGATCAGCGACACGAAGAACACGGCGCTGATGAGACCCAGCCCCAAAGGCAGGCTGATGTTGCGGCTCAGCAGTTTACGAAATCGTTGCTCATCAACCGAGGACGCTGAGGTCATGGGGCAGGCCTTGTCGAACTGTCAGAATGCAAGGAGTTTGCCCCAAAACTGGCACATTGATCCAATTATCTGACATGTTTGCGCACCGGGTCCTAAATGCGCTGCGCCCGCGTTATCCTTGCCTGCGCCTGCACCGACAATCCTTTTTCCATCGCGCAGGGAACTTGTCGGGATCCGCCACTTACTCATGCAAGAGACCGGTGATTTCCAGCGACCGGCAATGCCTATCTTATTCGGGAATTCGACCATGTCATCCGCCAACGCCTCCACCATCCTCGTCGTCGAAGACGATGCCATCGTGCGCATGCTGATCGTCGACGTACTGGATGAACTGGACTTCAAGGTGCTGGAAGCCGATGGCGGCGACCAGGCACTGGAAATGCTCAAGGACGTGAACCAGCAAATTGACCTGATGTTGACTGATGTTGGCCTGCCGGTCATGGACGGCCGCGAGCTGGCCACCCTCGCCCGCACGCTACGGCCTGACCTGCCCATCCTGTTCGCCAGCGGTTATGCCGAAAACATCGAAGTTCCTGTCGACATGCACTTGATCGGCAAGCCCTTCTCCATTGATCAGTTGCGCGACAAGGTCAAAAGTATTCTCGAGTGACGCTACGCTGCGCTGTGGTTTAATGCGCGCCTTTTTCGTCCCTGCCCTGTCTTCGCTTCAAGGAACTCCCGTACATGATTGAGCCCCGCGCAACCAAAGTCCTGATCATTGGTTACGTCTGGCCCGAGCCCCGCTCTTCCGCGGCCAGCGGGCATGTCATGCAGATGCTCGAGGTTTTCCTGGAACAAGGCTGGGACATCACGTTCAGCAGCCCGGCAGGCTTCGGCGAGCAACGCGCAGACCTGGCGGCGTTGGGTATACGCGAAGTCCCTATCGAATTGAACAACAGCAGTTTCGACGCGTTCATCAGCGAACTGGCGCCGGACATCGTGTTGTTCGATCAATTCATGATGGAGGAACAGTTCGGCTGGCGGGTCGAAAAACATTGCCCCGATGCCTTGCGCGTGCTCGAAAGTTGCGACCTGCAAAGCCTCAGGCAAGGTCGGCATCAACGCCTCAAGGAGCGTTTAAAGGCCAGTGACGACAACAATGACTTCAACGACCTGTTCGCCCCGGCAGCGCGTGAAGAGTTCGAACACATGGCCGATACCGACCTGGCGAAGCGCGAGATCGCCTCATTCTATCGTTGTGATCTGACGCTGATGGTTTCCGAAGTGGAAATCGAATTGCTGGTCGAGCAGTTCAGGTTTCCCCGTAACCAATTGCACTGGTGCCCGTTGATGGTCGATGTTCCGACCCGTGCGCCGGTACCCTTTGAAGATCGCGCGCACTTTCTTCATATCGGTAACTTTCGCCATGCGCCCAACTGGGATGCGGTGCTCTGGTTGAAAACCGCTATCTGGCCGCTGATTCGCGAGCAGATACCCGGCGCTCAATTGCATATCTATGGTGCCTACACACCACCCAAGGCCACTGCGTTGCATAACCCGAGCCAGGGATTTCATGTGATGAACTGGGCCGAGGACGCTTTGCAAGTCATGTCATCGGCGCGGGTCTGTATGGCGCCCCTGCGTTTTGGCGCGGGAATCAAGGGCAAGATTGTCGATGCCATGCTCTGTGGCACGCCGAATGTGACGACGCCAGTGGGTGCCGAGGCGATGCACGGCGACGAGGCGTGGCCCGGTGCAGTGACCCGTTCGGCACGGGAGTTCGCCGATCATGCCGTGCGACTGTACAACGACAAGACACGTTGGCTCCACGCCCAGGCGCACGCGCACACGCTGCTTGCCAGCCGCTACCGGAAATCTGTTCATGGCCCGGCCTTGATCCAGCGACTGGTCGAATGCCAACGGGATCTGGCAAACATCAGACGAGATAACTTCACCGGTAGCATGCTGCGTCATCATCAGCACAAGAGCACTCAATACATGGCGCAATGGATTGAGGCGAAAAACCGACTGAATCAGGAGTAGTCCACTCCCATTGTGCAATACATAGTTACCACCGTAGCTGTGCCCGACCGGTTAATCTGAGCGCTTCACACCCAATGGATGGGGTGATTCGCACAAGGAATGGTCATGACCGGCTACACGCGTGGTTTGCTCGACAAGCAAACCTGGATGAGCAACACCCTCGAAATCGATCAACTCAAACTCACCGATATCGTCTGGCCTGGCGTGCATAACGCCGGCATGGACAAAAAAGCACCGAACTACGACGTCGTGACTGGCAACTGGACCGCTTGTCAGAACGACACGTTTTCCTGGCAGCTGGCCAACGGCGCCCGCGCCTTCGACATCCGCCTGGGCTACACGGCCAGTGCGGCTCGATCAGGTTTCTATTTTCACCACAACGGCTATCGCTCGCATCGCGTCCTGGACGATCTGATCGACGCGATACTGCTGTTCCTTGATCGAAACCCGGACGAATTCATCGTGCTGGACTTCCATCAACTGGCCGATGGCAATCAAGCTTTCGATCATAAAAGACTGAGTGACTGGCTCGTGCGCCGTATCGGGCTGCGGGCCATCCTGCCTGGCGACGGACTCAAAACAGTGGGAGAACTGAAAGCTGCGAGCAGGCATCGCCGGGTGATCATGGCGGCACCCGCCCAGCCGGAACTCGATGGCGAGTACTTCTGGCCACGCATCCCGCACAAATGGCGCGACAACACATTCTCCGACCCCGCCGAGCTGCAACGCTACATCACGCAAACCCTGGAAGATGCACCATACGAAACCTTCCTCTGGTCACTGTCGGCGACCACCTACTCGCTACTGGGCGGCCCCGGGAATATCAAGCGGCAAATCAACGACTGGTTCAACACCACGGGAAACTGGGTGACGCGTTGCAGCATCATCAGCAGCGATTTTTTCGACGAATCCGACATCGTCCGTTATTGCTGGAGCGCCACCAGCATGAAAGCGGTTTATGGCCGTGCCTTGCATCAACAGACGCACCGGCGGTAGTAGCGCTGGCCCTGCGGCAAGAGGCATGATCGGGGCGGGATAACAACACAAGCGCCCTGACATGACCCGCACCGCCAGAGTCACCGATCCTTCCTATGAGTTGATGGACGACCACAACGGCTTGTCCATCATCTATCGCCAGCATGGTTTCCCTTGCCCGTTGGTGCGATGGCATTTCCACAAGGAATACGAGCTGCACCTGATCGTCGCCAGTTCCGGCAAGGTGTTCATCGGCGACTACATCGGCAACTTCTATCCCCAGACACTGTTTCTCACCGGCCCCAACCTGCCCCACAACTGGATCAGCCAGGTGGCCGAGGATGAAGTGGTGCCCAAGCGCGACATGCTGGTCAACTTCACCGACGAGTTATTCGACAGCGGCTATCAGGTGTTCGCCGAACTCAAGGCCCTGGCGCCGCTGCTCGAGCGTGCGCAGTACGGCATCGAGTTTCGCTGCAAGCACACCATCACCAAGGCGATGGATCTGATGCAGCGTATCGCCGACACCACCGGTGTGACCCGTCTCGGACACTTTTTCATTCTGCTGGAGTTGCTTGCGGCCACCGATGACTACCAATTGCTCTCTGGCGCCACGACCCCGCAACTGGCGGACGAGCACAACATCGATCGCACCAACCGCGCGGTGGACTACATTTTCGCCCACTACGCCCGGGATTTGACGCTGGAGGAAGTCGCCGAGCACCTGGGCATGAAACCGACTTATTTCAGCCGGGTTTTCAAGCAGGCCACCGGGCGCAATTTCGTCGAGTTCGTCAATCGCCTGCGCATCAGCAAATCCTGCGAGTTGCTGGCCGATGGCGACAAGCCGGTGACCGATGTTTGCTTCGAATCGGGCTTCAACAATATTTCCAACTTCAACCGGCGCTTCCAGCAGCTCAAGGGCATGACACCGTCGCATTACCGGCGCCTGGTGGTGCAGCGGTTGACCGAGCAAAACCACGGCTGACACCTCACCTCCCACAAGTGCAGTGTCAGGCGAGATAACTTTACCGGCAGCATGCTGCGCCATCACATGTATAAATTCACTGAATACATGTCGCAATGGACAAAAACCAAAAACAGTCATCCACAACAACATTCCGACATCACTAAACACTTGTATAACCCTTGCACCACCACCAAAAATGAAGTGCCTGACAGCAACCATGACATCGGGCACCTTTTGACTTTAACTTAGCAAGGGATTGCACAATGACAACTAACTACCCTTATAGAAGCTGGATGGCAGCGACACCCAGCATTGATAACCTGACCCTGTTGGAGTTGGTCTGGCCCGGCGCCCATAACGCCGGAGTGGACTATGACTTCTCTTATCCTGCGTACCTACAACCGGCCAAACACTGGTTCGTCTGCCAGGATGGACCCTTTATCCAGCAACTCAATGAGGGTGTGCGGGCACTTGACTTGCGATTCTACTCAAACGAGCACTGGCAAGGCGCCAGGAAGTTTAATACCTTTCACGGTTACAACACCCTCACTGGCCGTTCTTTGACTGAGTTATTCAAAAGCCTTAACTTTTTCCTCGATGAAAACCCCGATGAATTCGTCGTATTGGATATCAGCAAACTTCAAGGCCACGATGAACTCGAATTCGATTACAAAGGCTTTCAAGAGGCCATTATGAGCGAGTTGGGTACGCGGCTTATTCCTAAAAAAAATTGCCACTTGACATTGGGCAAACTCAAACAAACAAGTCATTTGCAAAGAATCGTATTTGCCTGCGGCTGGCATCCAGACCTGGACTCTCCTCTGTATTGGCCAAAAGTAAAAAGCCGCTGGAGCGGCAATGACATTACATCCCCCGAAGCACTAAAACAGTTCATCGAACGCACGCTCCTCAGCCCACCCGACAAAAACTCGTTCTGGTCATTATCTGCCACCAGTTACGGTAAATTGACCGGAGTTAAACGAATCACCCAGGAGCTGAACGATTGGTTTGGCCCGAATTCCGGATGGGCGCCGAAGTGCAGCATCATCAATGCCGACTTTATTGGCGACACACAACTGGTCGCCTATTGCAGGGAAATCAACTTTTTCAGGGGGATGCGCAAGACATAAGGGAAGCGAACTGGAACTGGGCGGGTGCGTGATTGGCGTCTGGAAAACAAGAAAGTGCTTCGAATCGGGCTTGAACAATATTTCCAACTTCAACCGGCGCTTCCAGCCGCTCAAGGGCATGACGCCATCGCATTGCCGGCGCCTGGTGGTGCAGCGGTTGACCGGGGAAGATCTCGGCTGAAGGCACACCTAAAATCCCTGTGGGAGCGAGCCTGCTCGCTCCCACAGGTTACGACCTGTTTTCGAGCTTAAAACCTGTACGGATTCAATACCGCCTCATCGCTGAAAAGCCCTTCGCTGTGTCTACCACCAAAAACCTCAGTGCAAAAAAGTATCGATCAAGGTGCGACGGATGATTTGTATCGCCCTTCATTGAAGGATGTAATCAGCACAGATTCTTCCCTGCGCAGGAAGACACAAAAACAATAACTGTCCTTCTGTTTCCCGCCGGGTGCAGAAAAGGAGTGCACGATGCAACCTTCGGTAAAAGCTCTGCTTGCCCTCACCTGCATGACCCTCAGTAGCGTCAGCCTTGGCGCACAGACACTGACCATCGCCACCGTCAACAACAGCGACATGATCCGCATGCAAAAGCTCTCGAAAACCTTCGAGGCCGAGCATCCGCAGATCAAGCTCAATTGGGTGGTCCTCGAAGAAAACGTCCTGCGCCAGCGCCTGACCACCGACATCGCCACCCAGGGTGGGCAGTTCGACGTACTGACCATCGGCATGTACGAAGCCGCACTCTGGGGAGCCAAGGGCTGGCTGGAGCCAATGAAGGATTTGCCGGATGGTTATGCCCTCGACGACGTGTTTCCGTCGGTGCGCGAAGGCCTGTCGGTCAAAGGCTCGCTGTACGCCCTGCCGTTCTACGCCGAAAGCTCGATCACTTACTACCGAACCGACCTGTTCAAGGACGCCGGCCTGACCATGCCCGAGCGCCCGACCTGGGAGCAGATCGGTGAATTCGCCGCCAAACTGAACAAACCCGAGCAGGAACAGTACGGCATCTGCCTGCGGGGCAAGGCCGGCTGGGGCGAGAACATGGCGCTGATCAGCACCGTGGCCAACGCCTATGGCGCGCGCTGGTTCGATGAAACGTGGCAGCCGGAATTCAACGGCCCCGAATGGAAAAACGCGCTGAACTTCTATGTCGACACCATGAAGAAATCCGGCCCGCCGGGGGCGTCGAGCAATGGCTTCAATGAAAACCTCGCGTTGTTCAACAGCGGTAAATGCGCGATCTGGGTCGATGCCAGTGTCGCCGGTTCGTTCGTCACCGACAAATCCCAGAGCAAGGTCACCGATCACGTCGGCTTCACCTATGCGCCACATCAGGTCACTGACAAAGGCTCGGCCTGGTTGTACTCCTGGGCGCTGGCCATTCCGACCAGTTCCAAGGCCAAGGACGCGGCGAAAGCCTTCAGTGCCTGGGCCACATCCAAAGAATACGGCGCACTGGTCGCGGAAAAAGACGGCATCGCCAACGTGCCGCCGGGCACCCGGGCCTCGACCTACAGCGAGGCGTACTTGAGCGCCGCGCCGTTCGCCAGGGTCACGCTGGAATCGCTCAAGGCCGCGGACCCGAGCAAGCCGGGCGCCAGGCCTGTGCCGTACATCGGCATCCAGCTGGTGACCATTCCCGAGTTCCAGGGCATTGGTACCCAGGTCGGCAAATCCTTCTCGGCGGCGTTGATCGGCCAGACCACGGTTGACCAGGCGCTGGCGGCGGCCCAGCAAACCACCGAACGCGAAATGAAGCGCGCGGGTTATCCCAAGTAAGCCCGTAGCTCGCTCCTGCCTTCTGTAGGAGCGAGCCTGCTCGCGATGACGGGCTCCCATTCAACATTGTGGGTGACTGATCCAGCGCTATCGCGAGCAGGCTCGCTCCTACAGTGGATATCCATAAGTCTGTATGACTCGGTTCTGATCACCATGAATACATCAACTGCAAAAGCTCACATGGACATTGCCCAACCGCAGCGCAAAAGCCGCGTGACCAATCCCGGCTGGTTTCTGGTCAGCCCTTCGGTGGCCTTGCTGCTGTTGTGGATGATCGTGCCGCTGGGCATGACCGTCTACTTCTCGATGATTCGCTACAACCTGCTCAACCCCGGCGAAAACGAGTTCGTCGGGCTGGAGAACTTCACCTACTTCCTCACCGACTCGGGCTTCCTGCCCGGCGCCACCAATACGCTGCTGCTGGTGGGCAGTGTGCTGTTGATCAGTGTGGTGCTCGGCGTACTGATCAGTGCATTGCTGGAGGCCAGTGAGTTTTTCGGTCGCGGCATCGTGCGGGTGATGCTCATCTCGCCGTTTTTCATCATGCCCACGGTGGGCGCGCTGATCTGGAAGAACCTGATCTTCCATCCGGTGTCGGGGATTCTCGCCTACGTCTGGAAGCTGTTCGGCGCGCAACCGGTGGACTGGCTGGCGCACTATCCGCTGCTGTCGATCATCATCATTGTCTCGTGGCAATGGCTGCCCTTCGCGATCCTGATCCTGATGACCGCCATGCAGTCCCTCGACCAGGAACAGAAAGAAGCAGCACGCCTGGACGGTGCCGGGCCCGTCGCGATTTTCTGGCACCTGACCCTGCCGCACCTGGCGCGGCCGATTGCGGTGGTGGTGATGATCGAAACCATCTTCCTGCTTTCGGTGTTCGCCGAAATCTTCACCACCACCAACGGCGGCCCCGGCTACGCCTCGACCAACCTCGCCTACCTGATCTACAACCAGGCGCTGGTGCAGTTCGACGTCGGCATGGCCTCGGCGGGCGGCCTGATCGCCGTGGTCATCGCCAACATCGCCGCGATCATTCTGGTGCGAATGATCGGCAAAAACCTGACCGACAAAGCCTGAGGCCCGCCATGACTCTTCAACAATCCCGTCGCCTGCAAAGCCTATTGCTCGGTACGCTGGCCTGGGCCATCGCGATCGTGATTTTCTTCCCGATCTTCTGGATGGTGCTGACCAGTTTCAAGAGCGAAATCGATGCCTTCGCCACGCCGCCGCAGTTCATTTTCATGCCGACGCTGGAGAACTACCTGCACATCAACGAACGCAGCGACTATTTCAGCTTTGCCTGGAACTCGGTGGTGATTTCCTTCAGCGCCACGGCCCTGTGCCTGCTGATCGCGGTGCCGGCGGCCTACTCCATGGCGTTCTACGAAACCCAACGCACCCGAGGCACGCTGCTGTGGATGCTTTCCACCAAGATGTTGCCGCCGGTGGGCGTGCTGATGCCGATCTACCTGCTGGCCAAGAGTTTCGGCCTGCTCGATACGCGCATTGCGCTGATCGTGATCTACACGCTGATCAACCTGCCGATCGTGGTCTGGATGGTTTACACCTACTTCAAGGACATCCCCAGGGACATCCTCGAAGCCGCACGGCTGGACGGCGCAACGCTGGCCCAGGAAATGCTCCGGGTGTTGCTGCCCATCGCCAAGGGCGGCCTGGCATCCACGGTGCTGCTGTCGCTGATCCTGTGCTGGAACGAGGCGTTCTGGTCGCTGAACCTGACCTCGTCGAAAGCCGCGCCACTGACCGCATTGATCGCTTCGTACTCGAGCCCCGAAGGGCTGTTCTGGGCCAAGTTGTCGGCCGTCTCGACCCTGGCCTGTGCGCCGATCCTGATCTTCGGCTGGATCAGCCAGAAACAACTGGTGCGCGGCCTGTCGTTCGGCGCCGTTAAATGAAGATCGCCGCCCCGACACGATCCCTGTGGGAGCGAACCTGCTCGCGATGGACATGAACGATAACGCTGGCTGACTGGAAGAATGCGTCGCCTGAACGTTCATCGTCGGAACGCCGCCCGGAGCAAGCTCGCTCCTACAGAAAAGCCTGCTCGGCTCAATCTGAATAAAAACAAACGGAGGCCCATCACCATGGCCAACCTGAAAATCAAGAATCTGCAAAAAGGCTTCGAAGGTTTTTCCATCATCAAGGGCATCGACCTTGAAGTGAACGACAAGGAGTTCGTGGTCTTCGTCGGCCCGTCGGGCTGCGGCAAATCCACGCTGTTGCGGCTGATCGCCGGGCTGGAGGAAGTCAGCGGCGGCACGATCGAACTCGACGGCCGCGACATCACCGAAGTCAGCCCGGCCAAGCGCGACCTGGCGATGGTGTTCCAGACCTACGCCCTGTACCCGCACATGAGCGTGCGCAAGAACATGTCGTTCGCCCTCGACCTGGCCGGCGTCGCGAAAGCCGAAGTGGAGAAGAAGGTCGGCGAAGCGGCGCGCATCCTCGAACTGGGGCCGATGCTGGAGCGCAAGCCCAAGCAACTGTCCGGCGGCCAGCGCCAGCGCGTGGCGATTGGCCGGGCTATCGTGCGCAACCCGAAAATCTTCCTGTTCGACGAACCGTTGTCCAACCTCGATGCCGCCCTGCGGGTGCAGATGCGTCTGGAACTGTTGCGCCTGCACAAGGAACTGCAAGCCACGATGATCTACGTGACTCACGATCAGGTCGAAGCGATGACCATGGCCGACAAAGTGGTCGTACTCAATGGCGGCAAGATCGAGCAAGTCGGCTCGCCACTGGACCTCTATCACCAGCCGGCCAACCTGTTCGTCGCCGGTTTCCTGGGCACGCCGAAAATGGGCTTCCTCAAGGGCAAGGTCACCCGCATTGAAAGCCAGGGCTGTGAAGTCCAGCTGGATGCCGGAACCCGTATCAACCTGCCCTTGAGCGGCAGGCACCTGAGCGTCGGGAGTGCGGTGACGCTGGGCATTCGCCCGGAACATCTGGAACTGGCCAAGCCCGGTGACTGCACCTTGCAGGTCACCGCCGATGTCAGCGAACGCCTGGGCAGCGACACCTTCTGCCACGTCCGGACGGCATCCGGCGAAGCGCTGACCCTGCGCGTTCGCGGCGATCTGGCCAGCCGCTACGGTGAAACCCTGAGCCTGCATCTGGATGCGCAACACTGCCATTTATTCGATGCCGACGGCGTGGCGTTGACCCGCCCGCTGCGCGTTGCCGCCTGATTTCAGAGAGCCTGCGATGAAACTGAACCAACAAAACCTCAGCCGCCTCGCCCCTGAAGTGGTCTTGCCCGCCTACTCCCTGGGCGACACCCGCCAAGGCATCGCGCACATCGGGGTCGGCGGTTTCCACCGTGCCCATCAGGCGTACTACACCGACGCCTTGATGAATACCGGCGAAGGCCGGGACTGGGCCATCTGCGGTGTCGGCCTGCGTGCTGAAGACCGCCGCGCCCGTGACGACCTCAAGGATCAGGACTTCCTGTTCACCCTGTACGAACTCGGCGATAGCGACGACACCGAAGTGCGGGTGATCGGCGCCATCCGTGACATGCTGCTGGCCGAAGACGGTGCCCAGGCATTGATCGACAAACTGGCCAGCCCCGAGATCCGCATCGTCTCGCTGACCATTACCGAAGGCGGTTACTGCATCGACGACAGCAGCGGCGAGTTCATGGCGCACTTGCCGCAGGTCCAGCATGACCTGGCGCACCCTGGCGCCCCGATAACCGTATTCGGTTTCCTCTGTGCCGCACTGGCCAGGCGTCGCGCCGCTGGCACAGCGGCCTTCACCCTGATGTCCTGCGATAACCTGCCGCACAACGGCGACGTCACCCGCAAGGCCCTGCTGGCCTTCGCCGCCTTGCACGACCACCCATTGCGCGACTGGATCGACGCCAACGTCAGTTTCCCCAACGCCATGGTCGACCGCATCACACCAATGACCAGCACCCTTCATCGCCTGCAACTGGCGGACCAGCATGGCGTGGACGATGCCTGGCCGGTGGTCTGCGAACCCTTTGCGCAGTGGGTGCTGGAAGACAGGTTCGTCAACGGTCGCCCGGCCTGGGAAAAGGTCGGCGTGCAATTCACCGACGACGTCACGCCCTACGAAGAAATGAAGATCAAGTTGCTCAACGGCAGTCATTTGGCGTTGACGTATCTGGGTTTCCTGAAGGGTTACCGCTTCGTCCACGAGACCATGAACGACCCGCTGTTCGTGCGCTACATGCGCGCCTACATGGACCTGGACGTGACACCGCAACTGCCGGCGGTGCCGGGAATCGACCTGACCGAGTACAAGAACACCCTGGTGGCGCGGTTTTCCAATCAGGCGATTGCCGATCAGCTTGAACGGGTGTGTTCGGACGGTTCGTCGAAGTTTCCGAAATTCACCGTACCGACCATCAACCGCTTGATCGCCGATGGCCGCGAGACCAAGCGCGCGGCGTTGGTGGTGGCGGCATGGGCGCTGTACCTCAAAGGCGTGGATGAGCATGGCGAGACCTACTCGATTGCGGATCCACGGGCAGCGTTCTGCCAGGCACTGGTGGCCGATGATGTGCTGATTACCCAGCGTTTGCTGGCGGTCGAGGAGATTTTCGGTACGGCCATTGCGCGCTCGCCGGAGTTTGTCGCGGCGTTTGAGTGGTGCTGCAACAGCTTGCGCGAGGTGGGGGTGTCGCGGACGTTGGAGCGGGTGCTGGCTTGAGGTCGGTGGTGTAGCAACTGCCGTCATCGCGAGCAGGCTCGCTCCCACATTGACTGTGTTTCAACCGCAAAACGGATGATCACCTCAGCCCCCTGTGGGAGCGAGCCTGCTCGCGAAGAGGGTTTACTGATATCCAAGGATCCTGCATGACAATTCGACAACTCTTCCTCGGCATCGACTGCGGCACCCAGGGCACCAAAGCCATCATCCTCGACGCGGCCAGTGGTGAAGTGCTCGGCCAGGGAGCCGCCAGCCATAACCTGATCAGCGGCCCTGATGGTCGCCGCGAACAGGACACCCAGCAGTGGCTGGAAGCCTTCGCCACCGCCACCCGCCGCGCCTTGCTCGCGGCCAAAGTCGATGGTCTGTCGATTCAAGGCGTTGGCGTCTCCGGCCAGCAACACGGCCTGGTGCTGCTCGACGATCAGGGCAAGGTGTTGCGCCCGGCGAAACTCTGGTGCGACACCGAAACCACCCCGGAGAATGACCGACTGCTGGCCCACCTGGGTGGCGAAAAGGGTTCGCTGGAACGCCTCGGCGTGGTCATCGCGCCGGGCTACACCGTCTCCAAGCTGTTATGGACCAAAGAGCAGCATCCCGAGGTCTTCACCCGGATCGCCCACATCTTGCTGCCCCACGATTACCTCAACCATTGGCTCACCGGCCGCAGTTGCAGCGAATACGGCGATGCCTCGGGCACCGGGTATTTCAACGTGCGTACGCGCCAGTGGGATGTGCAATTGTTGCGTGACATAGACCCCAGCGGACGCCTGCAAGCCGCGCTGCCGGAGCTGATCGAGGCACCCCAGGCAGTCGGCACCATTCGAACGGGCATCGCCGAACACTTGGGCGTCAACCCGAAGGCCCTGATCTGCAGCGGTGGCGGCGACAACATGATGGGCGCCATCGGTACCGGCAACATCCAGCCCGGTGCAATCACCATGAGCCTCGGGTCGTCGGGCACGGTGTACGCCTACGCCGATCAACCGAACGTTGCCGCAGATGCCGTGGTTGCCACCTTCTGTTCTTCCAGTGGCGGCTGGCTGCCATTGATCTGCACCATGAACCTGACCAATGCCACCGGCCTGATCCGTGAACTGCTGGACCTCGACATCGATCAGTTCAACGAGCTCGTTGCCCAGGCGCCGATCGGTGCCGAAGGCGTTTGCATGCTGCCATTCTTCAACGGCGAGCGGGTGCCCGCCCTGCCCCATGCCAGTGCCAGCCTGTCGGGTTTGACCATGACCAACCTGACCCGGGCCAACCTGTGCCGCGCGGTGGTCGAAGGCACGACGTTCGGTTTGCGTTACGGACTGGACCTGCTACGCAACAATGGCTTACAAAGCCGCAGCATTCGGCTGATCGGCGGTGGATCGAAAAGCGCTGTCTGGCGGCAGATTGTCGCCGACACCATGAATACACCGGTGATCTGCACCGAACAAAGCGAGGCCGCGGCCCTGGGTGCGGCGATTCAGGCGGCCTGGTGCGTCTCCCGGGCGAACGGGCGCGAAGACAGCCTGGCGCAATTGTGCGAGCGGTGCGTGAAACTCGACCCGGCCAGTGAAACCCTGCCGGTCGCCGACAATGTGCAAGCCTGCCAGCAGGCGTATGAACGCTATCGACAGCAAGTCGCAACCCTAATTAAAGAGTGATCAACTATGTACCTGGTGTGTGGCGAAGCGCTGTTTGATTTTTTCAGTGAAAACGACGCCAGCGGTCAGGCGTCCAAAGTGAACTTCAAAGCCATTGCCGGTGGCTCGCCATTCAATGTGGCGGTGGGCTTGCGCCGGTTGGGCGTGGACGCGGCGCTGTTGGCCGGGTTATCCACCGACTACCTGGGCCGGCGCCTGCTGCAAGTGTTGCTGGATGAAGGCGTGTGCCAGGACTACCTGCTGGATTTTGCCGCGCCGACCACCCTGGCGATGGTTGCCGTGGGAACCAATGGCTCGCCGCAGTACAGCTTCCGTGGCGAAGGCTGCGCGGATCGGCAATTGCAACCGGAACACCTGCCGGCACTCGGGCCTGAAGTACGCGGCCTGCATATCGGCTCGTTTTCCCTGGTGGTGCAGCCGATTGCCGACACGCTATTGGCATTGGTGCGCCGGGAAAGCGGCAAGCGCCTGATCAGCCTCGATCCTAACGTACGCCTGAATCCGGAGCCGGACATTGACCTGTGGCGTAAACGGATCGCGACGCTGGTGGAGCTGGCCGACCTGATCAAGGTCAGCGACGAGGACCTGCATCTGTTGTACCCCGGCCAGGACCCGGCGCGGGTGATCGAAGGCTGGTTGCAGCACCGCTGTCAGCTGGTATTCCTGACCCGGGGTGGCGAAGGCGCGAGTGTGTTCAGCCGGGCTCACGGTTCGTGGTCGACTCCTGCCTGTGGGGTAAAAATCGCCGACACCGTGGGCGCGGGCGATACCTTTCAGGCGGCGCTGATTACCTGGTTGACCGAACAGCAGCTGGATTCAGTGGAGGGTGTGAAGCAACTTGGCCGCGAGCAGATCGACAGCATGCTGAAGTTCGCGGTGCAGGCGGCGGCGCTGACATGCAGCAAGACCGGGCCGGATTTGCCTTATCGCCAGCAACTGGATTTGCGCTGAGTTCGAGGGCCTCATCGTCGGATCGCCGCCCGGAGCAAGCTCGCTCCCACAGGGTTGCGGATCGTTCACAGCATGTGTCCACCCTTGTTCGCGATGACTTTCCATCAGGCGCCCGATGGTCTTAACTGATACACAGGATCGCGCACCCGCGACAGGCGGTGTTCAGCCGGGTTAACCCTCGCTTAACCGTGCGATCCAACACTTCACTGGACCGCACGCCCTCAGACTGTTCTGACGCCCAGTGCGGCAAGTTCGACAAGCGACACATCGAACTGACATTCCGTCCGCACCGGAGATCGCTGATGAACACTCGCACCCTGCTGGTTACCGCCGCCCTCGCCTGCACCGCGTTTGCCGGCCTGGCTCAGGCCAATGACACCACCACCTCTCAAGCCGTGCCCTATCACTACGGCATGCCATTGCATGTCAGCAAAGTGATTTCACTTTCCGAGCCGGACACCCTGGAGTGCAAAGTGGTGACGGCCGAGATGAAGTACATCGATGACTCGGGAAAACCCGCAGAAATTTCCTACCGCAAACTTTCCGACGCTTGCGAGAACCAGGGCTGACTGAAAAGTCTGATTTGGCACTTGGCGGTATTCCTTTGAGGGTTGCGGCGCTATGCTCTAGCGCCTCCCTCTCTGCCCGCAAGGATTGGCCATGCAGTTGTCGTTTCGCACGTTGTCGATGTTTACCGCCGCCATATGTCTGGTGCTGAGCCTGGTCTGGGGCCTGACACCGCAATGGTTGTTGTCGTTCTGGGACATTGAGTTTTCATTCGCGGTGGGATTGGTCGCGCGACGCACCGCCGTGCTGTTTGGGGCGTTGAGCGTGTTCTCTTTTCTGGTTCGCAACGCGCCCCCCTGTGCGACCCGCAATGCGCTGAGCCTCGGCTTCGTCGTCGGCAGCTGGGGATTGGCCGTGCTGGGTTTTGCCGAATGGATCAGTGGCCATGTCGGGCCGGGGATTTTGCTGGCGGTGGGGTTTGAACTGGCGCTGGGCCTGGCGTTCTTCCAGACCCGGCGCGTGTCCCTGGAACCCGAAACAGCAGGCTAGAGTGCTTTGCCCTGCATAGAGTGCGGTTCGACCTCGACGTGAGGTTGTCTGGAACGCAGTTGGGCAATCAATTCGTTTATTTCCCGGCAACCATTGAGTCCAGAGGCATCGATGCCAGTGACCAATAGATCGAGCTGATCGGTTTGCCCGTCTGCATAGACCTTGACGGTCATCGACAGATCCGGTGAAAGGGTGCACTGGCAGCGCTTGGGCAGAAAACTGCTTTCGATGATATTGCGAATTTCCAAGGCAGAAAGAAACATGGCGACTCCCTCCTTTATTAAACTGCCGACGATCAATGCTCGCTCATTTGAAATCCCGGCAAGCTTCAAGAACAGCTACAGCATAAAACATGCCGTGAACTTCGTTGTGCAGTTCATCGTTAATTCAAGGGTCCGGCGAGTTACCTGTAAAGCCTGTCATGCAATTTGCAATTATAGACCCTGGCGACCCTGCAATTTGCACACTGGGCATCCCGGATTTGCATTCGCTGTACACGACAGTGAAAATGCCGCCCTTCACTTCAAGCAAGGAGGCATCATGAATTCTTTGACCGTTAACGCTTGCACGGCGCTGGTCACACTGGGGCTTGCCGGCGTGGCGCACGCCGCCAAACTCGAAGACACCGCACCCTATCCGAAGGCCGAAAGCGGGTTTACCCGCCAAGTGATCCACCTCGCGCCACAGACCCGGGAAAACGACTTGCAGGTCGAGATCCTGGCCGGCAAGACGATGACCGTAGACTGCAATAACCCGCGTCTGGGCGGCATTCTCGAGGAGAAGAACCTCGAGGGTTGGGGCTACCCGTTCTACCGCCTGGAAAAAGTCATTGGCCCGATGAGCACGCTGATGGCTTGCCCGGCCGGCACCAGCAAACAGGGTTTTGTACCGGTGGTCGGTGACGGCTTCCTGCTGCGTTACAACAGCAAACTGCCGCTGGTGCTGTACGTACCCAAGGACATCGAAGTGCGCTACCGAATCTGGTCGGCGTCGACCAAGGTCGAGAAAGCCGTGCAGGAATAACCCGGCATCATGCCGGGGCGCCACTCAACGCGGCGCGCTCGGCAAGTCAATGGCAGGTTTGCGGTGGTCGCTATAGGCTACCGGTTCTATTCATTGCCCAAGGAAGGAAAACATGAAAACCATCGCCCTGCCCCTTATCGCCTTGATCGCTTTTGCCGGCTACACGGTTTCGGTGATGCTCCAGGCCGAACAATCGCTGATCGATTTCGGCATCAGCCTGATGTCACGCCCCGATACTGCACAGGTGGTGATCGATCTTTATCTGCTTGCAACGCTTGCGGGGCTCTGGATGTACCAGGATGCGCGAAAGCGCGGGCAGTCGGCGCTTTCGGTTGTGCCTTATCTACTGATCACAGCAGTGTTTGTTTCGATTGGGCCATTGTTCTATCTGGTGGTACGCGGGTTTCAGGATCGAAAGAGACCCGTTGCCGCGACTCGGCAGATCTGACCCGAATACCCGCGCTGCAGCCGCCACGACGGCTGCAGACCGCAGCAACGATTGACTACTTCAAACCCACCTTGTACAACCCGCCGTTCTCCTCATCGGTCAAAACATACAAATAGCCGTCCGGCCCCTGCCGCACATCGCGGACGCGTTTTTTCATATCCCCGAGCAAGCGCTCTTCGTGTATCACCTTGTCGCCATCGAACTCCAGGAGGATCAGTTCCTGGCTGACCAATGCGCCGATAAACACGTTGCGCTGCCAGACTTTGAAACGATCGGCATCGTAGAACGCCATGCCACTCAGGCCCGGGGATTTTTCCCAGACGTGGTTCGGGGCGACGGTGCCTTCGACGGTCTCACCCTTGGCTTCGGGAATCGGTTGACCGGAGTAGTTGATGCCATGGGTCGCCAGCGGCCAGCCGTAATTCTTGCCGCGCTCGATGATGTTGACTTCATCGCCGCCCAGAGGGCCGTGTTCGTTTTCCCACAACGTGCCGTTCCACGGGTTGAGCGCCGCGCCTTGCGGGTTGCGCTGCCCGTAGGACCAGATCTCCGGGCGCACGTTGGCCTGGCCGAAAAAGGGGTTGTCCTTGGGCACCGTGCCATCCGGGTAGATTCGCACCACTTTACCTTGCAGCTTGTCGAGGTCCTGGGCGGTCGGACGGTCGTTGTTTTCCCCCAGGGTCACGAACAGATAGCCGTCGCGATCAAACACCAGCCGCGAGCCAAAATGGTTGCCGACCGAGAGTTTGGGTTCCTGACGCAGGATCACCTGGAAATCCTTGAGCGCCGTCATATCGTCGGAGAGCCGGCCACGGCCCACCGCAGTGCCGGCCTTGTCTCCTTTATCGTCACCTTCGGCATAGGACAGATAGACCATCCGGTCCTGCCTGAAATCCGGCGACAGCGCCACGTCGAGCAATCCACCCTGACCCTTGGCCCAGACCCTGGGTACGCCATTGAGCGGTGCCGACAGTTTGCCGTCGGCGGTCACCAGCCGCAGGTTGCCGGGTCGTTCGGTCACCAGCATGTTTTTGCTGTCCGGCAAGAATGCCAGGGCCCAGGGGTGTTCCAATCCCGTCACGATGGGGGTGACTTCAAGGGTGCCGTCTTCGCTTTTCATCGTCTGGGCCGGCGCAGGGGCAGTGGCGCTGATCAATACGCTGGCACAGAGGGTTGCCAAAAAGTTTTTACGCAACATGCAGGATTCCTTTTCCGATGAAAATGAGGCTTGCTGAAAAGTAGCGGCCAGTCGTCATGCCTGCCACTCAAAGGTTGCTGGAACCGGTGTCTCTAGGGGGCGGGTTGGTAATGAATTTCGGCGGGCCGGCGGGCGCTGTCCGGTCGGGGTAGCGATTGCCGATGCCACCGTTGTCCAGCGTCGGCGGGCGCGGGACCGGCACGGTATTGGGTCCGCGTATGGTTGGGGCACTGGGTTGAGTGCCTTGCATGCTGTTGGGATTGGCCCGGTGAATCGGACTGTTGTAAGGGTTGTTGTTGGTGCTGCCCGGTAGATTCTGGGTCAACTGCAACGAAGCAGAGACGTCGGCCTGGACCAAGGAGCCCAGTACGCCACTCAAGGCCAGTGCAATGGCGCCAAACACGTATCGGTTCATGGGGTACCTCCCTGCATCCGCGTGGATAAGGACTTCGATACCACGCTACGCCCGAGGTTCGGATTTGTTAACCAAAAACTCTCCGGCACGATGCGGCACCAGGTTGATCCGGCCAGGAAACCGGTGCGCTGATCACAGAAACTTTTACCCAAAGCCGCCGGTCACCTGAACATCACTCACGAGTAGACCACCATGGCACGGGCAATCTGGAAAGGCGCAATCAGCTTCGGACTGGTGCACATCCCTGTGGCGCTGGTCTCGGCAACGTCCTCCCGAGGCGTCGATTTCGACTGGCTCGACAGCCGCAGCATGGACCCGGTGGGCTATAAGCGTGTCAACAAGGTCACAGGCAAGGAAGTCAACAGGGAGCACATCGTCAAGGGCGTGCAATACGAAAAAGGCCGGTACGTGGTGCTCAGTGAAGAGGAAATCCGTTCCGCTCATCCGCTCTCGACCCAGACCATCGACATTTTTTCCTTTGTCGACGGCAAGCAGATTCCCTTGCAGAACATCGACACGCCTTACTACCTGGCACCCGACAAGCGCGGCGGCAAGGTCTATGCACTGCTGCGCGAAACCCTGAGCAAAACCGGCAAGGTCGCCCTCGCCCGCGTGGTCTTGCATACCCGCCAGCATCTGGCTGCATTGATGCCACTGGAATCGGCACTGGTCCTGGTCATGCTGCGCTGGCCGGCCGAGGTGCGAAGTCTCGATGAATTGGCGCTGGGCAGCGACGTGACCAGGCCTGAATTGGCCAAGGGCGAACGGGACATGGCCAGGCGCCTGGTGGAGGACATGAGTGCCGAGTGGACGCCGGATGACTATCGGGACGGCTTTGAGGACAAGATCATGGCCCTGGTGGACAAGAAGGCGCGTGAAGGCAGGATCGAAGACGTCGAAACCGCTTTTGGTGAAGAGGAACGCAAAACGGCGGATGTCATTGACCTGACCGAACTGCTCAAGCGCAGTCTCGGTAGCGGTAAAGCAGCGACCAGGCCAAAGGCGGCCAGCAAACCGGTTGCCAGGAAAAAAGTCAGTAAGTGATCCGCTGGACGTCCCAGCCTCTTCGCGAACAGGCTCGCGAAGCCATGGTACGCGGCACCGAAAAAATCAGATCAGAATGAAGACCGCCAGCAACCCGGCAAAGATCGACCACTTTTGGAAGTAGTAAAGCTTGCGGTTGCGTTTTTTCAGTTCCTTGGCGCGCAGACGAACCTTGTAGACCTTGCTGAACAGTCGGTTGAGCCCGCCGGTGTGGTCTCCATCCTCGTTCGGTGCACCGGCCGCCGACATGACAGTGCGGCTGAACCAGCGATTGAATGCCGCTGCCCACCGGTACTTCATCGGCCGCTCGACGTCGCAAAACAGGATGATGCGATTGTGTGGCGTGGTGTTCTCGGCGTAATGAATGTAAGTCTCATCGAACATCACCGCCTCGCCATCGCGCCAATGATAGTTCTGGCCGTCGACATTGATGTAGCAACCTTCAGCGTTGGGTGTGTCCAGTCCGAGGTGATAACGATACGAACCGGCATACGGGTCGCGGTGGCGCACCAGTCTGGAGCCCGGTGGCAACTCGGCGAACATCGCCGCCTTGATCGAGCCAATGCCCTGCACCAGTTCGGTGGTGCGCGGGCAGAGCTTCATGGCCGACGGGTGGCTATCGCCGTACCACTTGAGATAGAAGCGCTTCCAGCCAGTCTTGAAGAACGAATTGAAACCGACGTCGTCGTACTGGTTCGAACGCTTGATCTCGCCGGCGTGAAGCAAGTTCTGGCCTTCGGCACGAATTTCTTCCCAATGCGCCTGCAGCGGGCTCAGGTCGGGAAAGTCAGCCGGATCGAGATACGGTTTGTTGGGGATTTTCGAAAACAGATAAAGAAAGCAGTTGATCGGCGCCAGAAACGTCGAGTGATCACTCAACTGACGCCCCAGCTTGTGGCGCACTCGGCCACGCAGGTGGACATACGCAATGGAGACAACGTAGATAGCGGCAATGATCAGTTTCACGGAATCGTCACACATCAGAAGTGAACAAATTGCTCGACCCTGCAGGTCAACGGTCCAGGGCCTTGCGCAGCGTCTGAAAACGATACAGCGGTCCGGCGTCCGTCCTTGAGCCCTGCCGAATGTCGGCAAAGGTGAAAGATGGCATTTTAGCCACCATCTGTAACCAGTTGTTAGCTATCATCTGTGAAATTTTGTCCCTGTCGCGGCCACCCCATAGCAGTGGCCTCACTGCCTGATCGTAAAGGATCGAGATGATTTGGAGAATCTCGCCTCTCGCTCCGCTCGCAAAGCGTCAACTCCCCAGGATTTATTTAGAGTTAACGGAAAATTCGATGAAAACATCCAACTCGAACTCCATCCGCCAGACAAAAAAGTAGCAATATCATACAAAATGCATACAATCTCGAAAAAAAATCGACCAACAGCGTGAAGCAGGACGAAAAAAAATGAAGCTCTCTACCTTGCTGAGCAGGGATAATAATAATCTCGATATTTTCCGTGTTATAGCCGCGTGTATGGTTATTTATGGTCACGCCTATGCTCTCGTCCCGCACAGTAGTAAAGAAACAGACTTCATTGCCCGACTTCTTAAATTTGATTACTCAGGATCACTCGCGGTAAATATTTTTTTCTTTCTGAGTGGGCTGGTCGTCACTAACAGTCTCCTTTCAAAGCGGTCCCCAATAGACTTTATTATAGCCAGAGCATTCCGCATCTGGCCGGCCCTGATATTCACAGTAGTGGTAACCGCAACGATAATAGGGCCAATTGTTACCACACTACCAATCGATCAATATTTTCAAGACCCTGCCACGTTAAAATATGTAACCAACAACATTACAATGTCCATTACTCATACACTTCCAGGGGTGTTTGAATCAAATTATTTCAAATCTGCGGTCAATGGTTCGCTATGGACAATTCCATATGAAATAGCGGCTTATACGGCGCTTCTCGCGTTCTTTATGCTGGGGGCGTCCAAAAGCAAATGGATTGCAATTTCAATATTTTTGATTATTGCCGTCACTCCTTTTCTGCCAGAGTATCTTAAACTTTCATTTCTGCCATCTTCCAAACTGGCCGTCATGCTAGCTCCGTGCTTTGCTGCTGGTGCAATCCTTGCCCTACTTAAAGACCATATACATATCAACCTTCACGTCACTTCGGGATTGTGGATCCTCTACTTCCTGATAAACAACTCCTCAATCGTCCCCTACCTATTTTATTCCGCACTATTTGTATCAATACTTTATCTTTCAAGCCTCGCCTTCACGATCAAACTGAAAATGAAATCTGATATATCCTACGGGATCTATCTTTGGGGTTTCCCCGTCCAACAGATTCTTGTAGCCTTTTTTCCAGAGCAAGGCCTTATATTCAACCAGATAAGTGCAATGATCATCTGCTGCATACTGGGTTACGCTTCGTGGATGCTGATTGAAAAAAACTGCTCGAAATACGGCTCAACGCTTGCGAAAAAACTCCATCGACTATCCATCCCAAGGACAGCAACTTGTACCACGCAGGAGCTTTAAAAAAGCTCCGGTCAGGTCCGCCAATTACCAACCGGTAAATCAGGGCGAAACCGATCGTCGGTAAAGTCCCGTTTCGTATTATTGCGACTGTCCAGCACAACGAAATGGCCAGGCTTCGCGTTTTCCAGCGAACCTGGCCCATCCGGGATGGCCGCACTGCGAAGGCATCCCGATGGCCTGATGAGGCGCCAGGTTGACATCGGGCGCTCGTTGCAACGTATGTCGTCGAGGAGCGCACCAATACCGGCGCCACCTCTGAACGGGCGGAGATGCCTTGTCGACCGCCGTACAACTGCCGTCATACTTATGCGACAATATGCTCAAAGTCCAACCTGAACCCCGCATTCATCGCTCAGCAGCTTGGCCACGGCGTCCAAATGTTGCTGACGGCCTATGCGCGTTGGCTCAACTCAAGCTCAGACTGGGGGAGCTGGAAATGCTCCAGATTGGTATCGAATCGGTATCAGGCAAAAAAACACCAGCTCTAAACCATTGATAGGTAAGGTAATTGATCTCCACAGCTAACATCACGATGCAGTTCGGCGCCAAGCCGCTCTTCGAAAACGTTTCGGTCAAGTTCAACGGTGGCAACCGTTACGGCCTGATCGGCGCCAACGGTTGCGGCAAGTCGACCTTCATGAAGATTCTCGGCGACGACCTTGAGCCGTCCGGCGGCCAGGTCATGCTGGAGCCGAACGTGCGCCTGGGTAAATTGCGTCAGGACCAGTTCGCCTACGAAGAATTCACCGTGATCGACACCGTGATCATGGGTCACGAAGAGCTGTGGAAGGTCAAGGCCGAGCGCGACCGCATCTATTCGCTGCCGGAAATGAGCGAAGAAGACGGCATGGCCGTGGCCGAGCTGGAAACCGAATTCGCCGAGATGGACGGCTACACCGCCGAATCCCGCGCCGGCGAACTGCTGCTGGGCCTGGGTATTCCCCTGGAACAGCATTTCGGCCCGATGTCCGAAGTGGCTCCAGGCTGGAAACTGCGGGTATTGCTGGCCCAGGCGCTGTTCTCCGATCCGGAAGTACTGCTGCTCGACGAGCCGACCAACCACCTGGACATCAACACCATTCGCTGGCTGGAAACCATTCTCAAGGCGCGTAACAGCACCATGATTATCATTTCCCACGACCGTCACTTCCTCAACAGCGTCTGCACCCACATGGCTGACTTGGATTACGGTGAGTTGCGCCTGTTCCCGGGCAACTATGACGAGTACATGACAGCGGCCACCCAGTCCCGCGAGCAGTTGCTGTCGGACAACGCCAAGAAGAAAGCCCAGATTTCCGAACTGCAGACGTTCGTCAGCCGCTTCTCGGCCAACGCCTCGAAAGCCAAGCAGGCCACCTCCCGCGCCAAACAGATCGACAAGATCCAGCTGGCCGAAGTCAAGCCATCGAGCCGCGTGAGCCCGTTCATCCGTTTCGAACAGACCAAGAAGCTGCACCGCCAGGCCGTGACCATCGAGCAGATGTCCAAGGGCTTCGACGGCAAGACCCTGTTCAAGAACTTCAGCTTCACCGTCGAAGCCGGCGAGCGCCTGGCGATCATCGGCCCGAACGGTATCGGCAAGACCACCCTGCTGCGCACCCTGATGGGCGAGCTGACCCCGGACGCCGGTTCCGTGAAGTGGACCGAAAGCGCGGAACTGGGTTACTACGCCCAGGACCACGCCCATGACTTCGAAGATGACGTCAGCCTGTTCGACTGGATGGGCCAGTGGACTCAGGGCGAGCAGATTATCCGTGGCACCCTGGGCCGGATGCTGTTCTCCAACGACGAGATCCTCAAGTCGGTCAAGGTCATCTCCGGTGGTGAGCAAGGCCGCATGCTGTTCGGCAAGCTGATCCTGCAAAAGCCGAACGTACTGGTGATGGACGAACCGACCAACCACCTGGACATGGAATCGATCGAAGCGCTGAACCTGGCGCTGGAAAACTACCCGGGCACGCTGATCTTCGTCAGCCACGACCGTGAGTTCGTATCGTCCCTGGCCACCCGCATCATCGAGTTGAGCCCTAACGGTGTGACCGACTTCAGCGGCACCTACGACGACTACCTGCGTAGCCAGGGTGTGGTGTTCTAAGGGTAGCCATCAGTTTTAAGCTGCTAGCTGCAAGTTGAAAGCCCTGTCCATGTGACGGGGCTTTTTGCATTCCGGGCCAAGGTTTCTTGTTGGTGCATAAATCATCGCGAGCAGGCTCGCTCCCACAGGGGAATGCATTTCAAAATGTGGGAGCGAGCCTGCTCGCGATGGCTGACTCAAGGGCACTGACGAGCAAAACCGTTAGCCTGCTTTCTTTTATTGCAACGCCGCGCCATGATGCAGGTCTCCCACCGCCGCCCGCGAACGAGCCCTCATGTCTGTGCAGCAAGTGCCTCCGCAAAGCTCCATGGCGATCACCCTGCAGATCGTCTCCATCGTTTTCTATACCTTTATTGCGTTCCTCTGCATCGGACTGCCGATCGCGGTATTGCCGGGTTATGTCCACGAACAACTCGGGTTCAGTGCGGTCGTCGCCGGGCTGACCATCGGCTCGCAATACCTCGCCACCCTGCTCAGCCGACCCATGGCCGGGCGGATGTCGGACAGCGTCGGCACCAAGCGCGCAATCATCTATGGCTTGTCGGGGATTGTGCTCAGTGGCGCGCTGACCTGGCTGTCGACCCTGTTGCAGGGCTTTCCCTTGATCAGCCTGCTGATCCTGATCGCCGGGCGCCTGTTACTGGGGATCGCCCAAGGGTTGATCGGCGTCGGCACCATCAGTTGGTGCATGGGCCAGGTCGGCGCTGAGCATACCGCGCGGTCGATTTCCTGGAACGGCATCGCGTCCTATGGGGCGATTGCCATCGGTGCACCGCTGGGCGTGGTGATGGTGCAACAACTCGGCTTCGCCAGCCTGGGCATCGCCCTGTCGTTGCTGGCCCTGGCTGCTCTGGTGCTGATTCGCAACAAGCCCTCGGTGCCGGTGGTGCGCGGTGAACGTTTGCCGTTTTTGGCGGTGTTCGGGCGCATTGCGCCGTTTGGCGCGAGCCTGAGTCTGGCGTCCATTGGCTACGGCACCCTGACGACCTTCATCACCCTGTATTACGTCAACCGCGGCTGGACCGGCGCGGCCTACTGCCTGACCGTGTTTGGCGTGTGTTTCATACTGTCGCGGCTGCTGTTCATTTCCGCCATCAGCCGTTTTGGCGGCTTCACCTCGGCCATCGCGTGCATGTGCATTGAGACCGTTGGCCTGGTGCTGCTGTGGCTGGCACCTTCAACCGGGTATGCGCTCATTGGTGCCGGCCTGACCGGATTCGGCCTGTCTCTGGTGTATCCGGCGCTGGGTGTCGAGGCCATCAAACAGGTGCCCAACTCCAGCCGGGGCGCGGGCCTGAGTGCCTATGCGGTGTTTTTCGATCTGGCGCTGGCCATTGCCGGCCCGTTGATGGGCGCAGTGGCGTTGAACCTGGGTTATGTGTGGATTTTCTTCAGTGCGGCGTTGTTGTCGGTGACGGGGCTAGGGCTGACGTTGCTGCTCAAGCGCCGCGCGATGACGTAAGCCTTGGTGTAGTCACTTGTGGGAGCGAGCCTGCTCGCGATTACAGTGTGTCAGGCGATTGCAATGCTGGATCAGAAGGCCTCATCGCGAGCAGGCTCGCTCCCACAAGGGCTGAAGCGCCTATTATTGATCAGCCGTCTGCATCCCGGCCCGGGTCGGCCTGCCCAGGGTGCGCGAGAAAAATCTTCCGGCTTCAGAGATCAGATTGCGGTGAATGTCTTGCCGGTCGACGCCATCGGCATCGGTGCACAGCGCGGGCATGATCACGATCTGCTCGTCATTGCACGGCGCCATGAACACGAAGTGCCCTGCCCCGGCCAGCAGCTTGAAGTCAGGCGCGGTCGGCAGTTTGCGCGCCAGTGCCGCGGCGTTCTTGTCGACAGCCACCAGCTTGTCGCCATCGCCGCTGTAAAGCAGTACCGGCACATGCACATCGGCCAGGGTATGGCGGCCGAACTTCAGGCTCAACGGCGCCATCAACATCAAGGCGTGAACGCGAGGGTCGGCCACTGGTTGCAGATCGTCGCGGTCGACAATCAATTCGCCCTGGGTGTTGCAGGCATCGCGATCGTCCGGGCGCTCCTGGCAGTAACGGCGCAGGCGATCCAGGTCCGGGGTCGCGCCGGACAGAATCAATGCAGTCTCGCCACCGGCCGAGTAACCGATGACCCCCACCTGCTCGGCATTGACGAACGGCGACAGCATACGGTCGCCCAAGGTCGCGGTAATGGCTTCGGAAATCTGGATCGGCCGGCCGTACAGGTTACTCAAAGTACCGAGTCGGCTGTGGTCTTTGGAGTTGTCACCGGGGTGAATCACCGCCACCACGACAAAACCTTTGCGCGCCAGTGACGTGGCAAGGTCGTGCAGGGCCAACGGGGTGCCGGTGTTTCCGTGGGACAGCATCAGCATCGGGAACCGGCCGATGGCGACCTTGGTGTCCTCCCCCGCTTCGACGGTGTAACCCTCGAGCTTGCTGGTGTGTTCCCGATCACTGGAAGGATAGAAGGCGATGGCGCGCATCGGCTGCAGGTCCAGCGGGTCGAGGAAAGTCATCTCATGGAAGCCGGCGCTCCAGTGAGGATGCGGTGCAGGCGCGGCGTGCACTGTATTCAGGCTGCTGAGCAGGCAAATCAGTAAAGCTGCACAAAGACGCATCATGGATGCCCCACCTTGTTACCGGACTTGAGACGTACACCCTGAATAGCATAAGTCGGGCCACAATCTGAAACTACCAGAAACAAAAAACTCCGCACCTGGTACTTGCGTAACCAGAATACAGAGTTTTTTGGGCTTTACCTGAACGGTTGCCAAGTTTTACGAAAGCCTTACGCGGCGGCGAACAACTGCTCGCTGATCTGTGCGTGGGCAGCGCTCATGGCTTTGTTGCGCACGTCGTCACCGTAAGCCAGGCCCTCGGCGCGCACGATTTCAATGTCGGTGATGCCGATGAAGCCGAACAGCAACTTCAAGTACTCTTCGTGGGCAACACCGGTTGCCTGACCGGCGTGCATGCCGCCGGAGGTCGAAACGATAACGACTTTCTTGCCACCGCACAGGCCTTCAGGGCCGGCTTCGGTGTAACGGAAGGTCTGGCCGGCCACCGCAATGCGGTCGATCCAGGCTTTGAGTTGAGTCGGGATGGTGAAGTTGTACATCGGTGCGGCAATCACCACGGCATCGGCAGCCAGGAATTCGGCCAGGGTCGAGGCGCTCAGTTCGGCTTCGTGCTGTTGCGCGGCGTTGCGCAGTTCAGCGGTGGTGCCGGCGGCGACCAGGGTGGTGGAGGAAAAGTGGCTGATGGCGTCGGCGGCCAGGTCGCGGTAGGTCACCACGGCGGTTGGCTCGGCGGCTTGCCAGGCTTTGACGACTTCACCGCTCAACTGACGGGAAGCCGAGTTGTCGCCCAGGATGCTCGAATCGATATGCAGCAGTTTCATGTGGGATCTCCAAGTGAGGATCGCCCACAAGGGCGATCTGATGGGACTAATCCTACAGACGAAACCAATAGCTGATTAGACGGCAACAATGCGATAGTTCGTCCCACAGATAGAACAATCGGATTCACATCATGCAAGACCTCAATGACCTGTATTACTTTGCCAAAGTCGTGGAAGCCGGGGGATTCGCGGCAGCCGGGCGTTTGCTGGGCATTCCCAAGTCCCGATTGTCACGGCGCATCGCCGAGCTGGAAGAGCGCCTTGGCGCACGTCTGCTGCAACGCACCACCCGACAACTGAAGCTGACTGCCGTCGGTGAGCGCTATCTCAGGCACTGCCAGGCGATGCTGCTGGAGGCGGAAATGGCCGACGAGGCCGTGGCCAGCATGTCCAGCGAGCCCCGCGGACGCTTGCGGGTGTCCTGCCCCGTAGGGCTGGCCCATGAAATATTGCCGGGGGTGATCAGCGACTTTCTGGAACGCTTTCCGCAAGTCCAGCTGGAGGTGATGTTGCTCAACCGGCGGGTCGATCTGGTGAACGAAGGCATCGACGTGGCCCTGCGCGTACGGGAACTGGGCGACGAAGATCCGCTGCTGGTCACTCGCCGCCTGCGTCAGGCGCAGATGCTGATGGTCGCCAGTCCCGGCTTTCTCGTTGGACGTGAGATCAACCATCCCGAGGATCTGAAAAGCCTGCCGGTGCTCGGCGCCCTGGAAGCCGACCGCATGGTGCACATCCGCCTGCTGGATCAAAAAGGCAAAAGTTGTGAACTCGCGCTCGAGGCCCGGCTGGGCATCGATGACTTTATCGTGCGCAAGGCCAGCACCCTCTCCGGCCTGGGCTTTACGATGCTGCCCATGATGTATTGCGAGCAGGAACTGGAGAACGGCTCACTGGTGCAGTTGTTGCCCGACTGGTCGTTGCCCGGTGGCTGGCTGCAAGCGGTCTATCCTCATCGGCGCGGGGTCATGCCGGCGGTACGCGCCTGGATTGACCATCTGGTCGAGTCATTCAATGCCTGTGGGGAACGATTGTTATGAAAGCCGCACGGATGAGCGAAGAGGATGTCGCGAAATTCTGCCTTACCCTGCCCGGAGCGCGGGAAGACTATAAATGGGGAGGCGTACGGGTATTTTCGATTGCCGGGAACAAGATGTTCGCCTTGCAGGGCCTGCGAGGTAATTCCCTGGCCTTCAAGGTCGACAAGGATCTGTTTCTGGGTCATTGCGACCGCCCGGGAATTCATCCGGCGCCTTATCTGGCGCGCGCCCAGTGGATCATCATGGAAACGCCCTACCCGCTCGGTAGCGAAGAACTACAGGGCTTGCTGCAGCGTTCCCACCAGTTGGTGGTGAGCAAACTGCCTAAGCGCACTCAAGTCGGCCTGTTGCTCTAGGGCGTTCTTTATCAGAACAAGGCGAACAGGTGTGCACCGAGGAACAGGTGATCGATCCAGAACACCTGGTGCATCAGCACGATGATCCAGAACACCAACTGGTAGGAGACTTTGCGGGTTTTGTGCCGGAACGCTTGCTGCGCCAGCAAGGCACCGGGCCAGCCGCCGGCGAGCTCCAGCGCATGCAGGACATTCTCCGGCGTCCGCCATTGCTCGGCGCGGGCCTTGCGTTTGTCGCTCCAGTACAGAAAAAACGTCACGACGCTGACGATGCCATAGGCCGCCAGGGGAATCAGCGACACCCCGTGCAGCCATGACGACACCGAACCCGACAGCGGCAACGCGCACAGGATTGCAAACACCAGCCACTTCAGCCGTGGATGGCGAGTCTGTCCCCCGGGCTGACGCCCGGGGTTATTGCGCGAGCTTGAGAAGCTCACGGCTTGACCGCGCTCCAGTCGACCCAGCCCAATTGCCAGGTCGCCAGGATGATCAGGCCGAACACAATGCGATACCAGGCAAATGCCGCATAGCTGTGGTTGGCGATGAACTTGAGCAGCCCGCGGACCGCGATCATCGCGAAGACGAACGCCGTAACGAAACCGACCGCGAACACCGGGAAATCAGACGGGACAAACAGGTGACGGTATTTATAGCCCGAGTACACCGCCGCGCCGACCATGGTCGGCATCGCCAGGAAAAAAGAAAACTCGGTAGCGGTCTTGCGCGACAGGCCGAACAGCAACCCGCCAATGATCGTCGAGCCCGAACGGGAAGTGCCCGGAATCATGGCCAGGCATTGGGCGAAGCCGACTTTCAGGGCATCTTTCCAGGTGATGTCGTCCACCGTTTCAGCGTGGACTTCGTGCTGACGGCGCTCGGCCCACAACATGATGAACCCGCCCACGACCAGCGCCGATGCCACGGTGATCGGATTGAACAGGTATTCGTGGATCAAGTCGGCGAAGATCACGCCCAACACCACGGCCGGCAAGAACGCGATCAACAGGTTCGCGGTAAACCGCCGAGCGCCCGGCTGGGTCGGCAAGCCGATGACCACGTCGAAGATCTTGCGTCGAAACTCCCATACCACCGCCAGGATGGCACCCAACTGGATAATGATGTTGAACGCCATTGCCCGCTCGCCCCCGAAGCCGAGCAAGTCGGCCACGATGATCTGGTGGCCGGTACTGGAAATGGGCAGGAATTCTGTCAGCCCTTCTACAACCCCAAGAATCAATGCCTGAAAGGCGGTCCAAAAATCCATCAATCCCCCAAAAGGCTATGCGCGCCGGCATGCCCCGTCAGTATTTTTCAAAAGCTTGAAATGCGATCAGCGTAGCTGATTCCCCGCGCATCAAGGATCACCACAGAACCGTCAAAATCCTGTGAAAAAAACAATCCTGATCCGGGCTTATCCGTGCGGGGCCGAAATCCTATCAGACAAGTCCGATTGGTGCTGCCGCGTTATCGCGCGCCAATGAAGCACACTCTGCGCCAGGGGATTCCCGACCCCAATCCGGTTACAATCGGCCCCCTTTTCGATTTTCCCAAGGAGCCTCCATGTCCGGGCTTGAACTGTTTGCCGCCGCCCTCGGTGTCATTGCCGTCTGGCTGACAGTCAAACAGAACCCCTGGTGCTGGCCCATCGGCCTGGTCATGGTGCTGCTCTATAGCTGGATCTTTTTTGAGGTGAAGCTGTATTCGGACATGTTGCTGCAAGTCGTCTATGCCGCCTTGCAGCTTTACGGCTGGTGGCAATGGACACGGGTGGGTGAAACGACCCATGGCCGCGAAGTCAGTCGGCTCGATACCCGCTCCATGGCGTTGAGCCTCGCTATTGGCGCACTCGGCAGCCTGTTGCTGGGAGCGGCCATGGCCCACTGGACCGACGCCGCGCAACCCTGGCTCGATGCGGCGCTGACCGGATTCAGCCTGGTGGCGCAAGTCTGGATGGCGCAAAAACGGCTCCAATGCTGGCCGCTGTGGATCACTCTCGATGTGATTTTCGTCGGGTTGTTCCTCTATAAAGGCCTGTACCTGACCGCCACGCTGTACGGGTTGTTCGCGGTCATCGCCGTGCAGGGCTGGCGCGAATGGCGCGCCGACCCGGCGTTGCGCGCATGAAAGTCCTGGTACTCACAGGCCCGGAATCCAGCGGTAAAAGCTGGCTGGCGGCCGAGTTGCAACAGTGTTTCGGCGGGGTTCTGGTCGACGAGCATGTGCGCTGGTTCATCGAGCAGAATCCGCGGGACACCACCTTGGCCGACATTCCGGACATCGCCAGCGGTCAATTGGCATGGGAGGACGAAGCGCGGGCGCAACAACCGTCTCTGCTCATCCTCGACACGCACCTGCTAAGCAATATCCTCTGGAGCCAGACCCTGTTTGGCGACTGCCCCGCCTGGATCGAACAAGCGCTACTGGCCCGGCATTACGACTTGCACTTGCTGCTGTCGCCGGAACACGTCGAATGGACGGATGACGGCCAACGTTGCCAGCCCCGATTGAGTGAGCGCCAGGCATTTTTCGACCAGACCCTGGCCTGGCTCGAGCGCCATGCACAACCGGTTCAGGTACTGCACGGAGATTGGGCAGAACGCCGATTCCAGGCGCTGCACGCCGTGACCCGATTGCTCGGCGCCTGACAGGCGTTTGGGGCAATTCCCCCGCCCCCCTTGTCCCGGGGGGGAAAGTGTCCGATCCTGAAACACCCTCCCTGCCTCAAACCACCCATTTCAGCGCCCTGCACCGCCTGATCATCGGATTTGTTAAGTCATTGATACAGCGCCCCGACACCCTTGTTCCAGAGCGGTTTATCTGTATTTTCGTGCTGCCTGCGCAGGTTTTTGTCTCAGTGCTGAAACATCCTCGACAGAAGGTATCCGGCCAACATCCATAAGCCGTTGAATCAACACGACATTCAAAAACCGGCACAGCTTTCGCTCTCTCCTTCACACAGCCGACCAGAGCCAGCCCACATGAGAAGGAAAGAGCATCGTGGGGATACTCAACAAGAGAGTCTTGACGTGCCTGCTGCTGATCGCAAGCGTTGCGGGCACGCTTTTCAGTTTCGACGTTCACGCCGAAGGCAACGGCGTCATCGTGCTTGATCGCACCATTCACTCAACCCCTATCGGTCGCAGCGGCGGCAGAGATCCGAACCCGAACACCGTCAATGCCAACCCATCAACCCGCGTCACCGGCGAACTCAGCGATGCCGACATCGCCGGGGTCACCACCGGAACGGCCCTTCGCCACAACAACGGTCAAAGCCCGGGTGGCATGCAAGGCCTCAACGTCGTCACCAACCCCAACGGTTTGCCCGGCATGTCCGTCGGCCACGGCGGTGGCAGTGGCAGCGCGATTTCCGGAACCATCAACCGCGCCATGAGCAGCGGCCTCGGCTCACTGGGCAGAATGGCGGGAGGCCAATGAGATGAGTCGATCCCTGCTGCTACTGGCCCTGTTCGGTTGTACCAGCGTAATGGCGGATTCGGTCGTCAGTTCGGTGAACAACGCCACCCTCCAGGATTCCGGTACTCAATACCGGGGCAACTTCAACGTCAACCAGGCGGCTGGCGATCGACAACAGCAGGCCAACGTCCGCGCGATCGCCATGGGTACCCAGGCGGGTGCGACCACCAGTGTCCAGCAGAACATCACCACGCCCGCCAATCCGTCCATGGATGCGACGGCCACTATCGGCGGCTCCTCCTTCAGTAATGGCAACGGCGTACTGGGCGTCAACCAGGGCGTGGGGGCGAACAACCAGATGGCCAACGCCATGCGCGTCAGCATCAGCGCTGCACCGCAAGCCATTGACGATAGTGCGCTTTCTCAACAGAACGTGGCGTTGCTACCGAACTTCGGAACAACTGGCACCCCACACGGCAGTCGCCAGGTCGTGACAAGCGACCAGGCCTTTACCGGCAGCCGGGGAGTGATCCAGCTGAACCAAAGTGCCGGAGTGGGGAACCGAATGGCTAACACCCTGAGCATCCGGGTCGCTGACTGACCCCCGATACAGTGCGATCAGGGAAGTACCAACACTTGACAGACAAATGAGCACGGAGAAACACCATGAACCCGACAACGGCTCTCAAACCTCTGGCTTTCGCTCTGGCAGCTGTGATGGCATTCGCAGCACAAGCCGGCGGTCTTGAAGATCACGAGCAGGGCAATGGACAAGGCAACAACCATCAGCCCAAAGGCCCAACGCTGGAACAAATCATGCGGATAACAGCAGGTGCCGGGGCCGCCGTGCTGGATTCGCAGAAAAGCAGCGGCAGCAGCGTATTGAATCGGGACACCAGGAACGAAGCTGGAATCGATGACTCCCTGAACAACTCCAACGGCAACATGGGCGCCAACGTTGCAGCCGGTAACGGCAACCAGCAAGACAACGCCGCCGCCCTTGCCACGGCTGACGAAAGCTTCATCTTCGGCACCGCGGTCGCCGTCTCCAGCGCGTCTCAGAAGAGCGCCGGCAACACCGCCAGTAACCACTCCAACACCAACAACACAACGCTCAACAACGCAGGCAACAGCGGTTCCGGCAACATCGGCATCAACGTGACCACCGGCGACTTCAACCAACAGAAAAACAACCTGGCGATTGCCGTTTCAGGCGGACGTGTAGCAGAAGCGGCGGCGGCGGCCAACCAAAGTACGTCCGGGTTGAACGTCACCAACAACGCCAGGCATGACGACAGCACCCCGACTGATTTAGTCACCGTGGGTGTACTCGGTCTGGCGGGCGTAACCACTCAACAGGTGATGACGCCAGAGGGCTGGAAACCCCCTGTAACCAACAATGCTTCGATAACGGGTTCGATGAACAACTTCTCCGGCAACGGCGGAGCCAACGTATCGTCTGGCGTGGGCAACCAGCAAAGCAACTCGCTGTCCATCGCCGCGGGCTGCAGGTCTTGTCAGTAACCGCGATTGCAATGGAAGCTCCGGCGACGGTTTTTTTCCACTGTCCCAAGGCGTATCGATCATGCGTAAGACTGTCCTTTTCGCCCTGCTCTGCCTGTCTGGCCTGACCCAGGCTGCACAGATGCCGGTTGCCGCCCTGCCCGGTGGCGTACTGGTGTACAAGCACGTACAGAGTTTGCGCGAGCGCAAGTTCAGCGACATCGTCGAACAAAAAACCGATTTCAGCTGCGGCGCCGCCGCGCTGGCAACGATATTGCGCCAGGCCTATTGGCTGGACGTCGATGAGGAACACATCATCAAAGGCATGCTGGTCACCGCAGACCAGGACCTTGTGCGTACCCAGGGTTTTTCCATGCTGGACATGAAGCGCTACATAGAACGCATCGGCATGCGCGCCCGGGGCTACAGGATCCCGCCGGAAAGACTCGAAGCCGTGACGATTCCAGTGGTGGTGCTGATGGAAATTCGCGGCTACAAGCATTTTGTGGTGCTACAGCGGGCGGACAAGAACTGGGTCTATATCGGCGACCCGGTACTCGGACACAAACGCTACGCCCATGATGATTTTGTCAAAGGCTGGAATGGCATTATTTTCGCTATCGTCGGTCCCGGTTACGACAAAACCAATGCGTTACGCAGTCCACCGGAACCGCTGACTGCCAAGAACAAGATGGATAACTTCAACCCGGTCAAAGATGCTGAATTGATGGATTTTGGTTTCATACAGAGCGACTTCTTTTAATCGCCAACAAGATGACAGGGGGCAGGATGCTCCGGGAGCAGCAAATGAAAACCTCGTATTGGGTGGTCGCTGCCTTTCTGGCAGCGAACACTTCAGGTTTTGCTGAAGAGTTCAGACCCATCGAACTCAAGGACGATGAACTGGCCGAATTGCGTGGCCGGTATGTGATGCCGGGGCGGGTCATCAGCTTCGGTGTTGTCATGAGCAGTACCTGGCGCAATGCCAGTGGTGACCTGATCGGAGCGTCCACCTCGATGCAGCTTCAAGCCGCAACGGTCAAACCCCAGTTCTATGTTTCAACCATCAAGCAATCCGGTCATGGCGGTTCGCCCAAGTCGGGCAGCGGTCACGTGTCGGGGGGCGATGCGCTGAACACTTCCCGGGGCATAACCCAGGTCACACGAGCAGCAGGCGATGGCAACAGCGCAAACAACAACATCGCCATCAACGTCAAGGAGGCCAGCACGGCCCCTGCACTGGTGCCGAGCCAGGGCCAGGCGCTGATAGCCGGCCAAACCATTACCGGCAGCAATGCCGCAGGCAGTGTCGCCGTATCCGCGACCGGCGGCGGTGTTCAGATGTCCATTACCGCCAACAACAACCAGGGCACAAGCCTGCAACAGGTCGCCCAGGGCGGGTTGCTGCAAAACACCCGGTTGCTGGGCAGCAGCAATATTGTGGACAACATGACTCAACTCAACGTGGTGCTCAACAACAATGGCCCGAGTGCGGGTGTACTGGAGTGCAACCTCAACCAACTCGCTGCGTTACGGACCATGGGGTATTGAACTACGCTGACTCTGGACCATTGGGCACAAATGGACGGGTTATTTCATGTACCGATCAGTATCACTGCGTGCAGTTGCATGCTTGAGTGCTCTGCTCCCGGCAGCGATATTGCACGCAGCACCTGACCCGGAACTGGAGGCGCTCAAACAAGAGCTTCTGGAGTTGAAACAACGATACGAAGTCCAGCAAAAGGCCCTGGCGGTGCTCGAGCAGCGAGTTCGCCAGGTCGAAGAGCAGCCCGCTTCGCCCCCACCCAAGCGCCTGGCCAAATCGCCAGCGGATCTCAAAGGCAATCCAGGGGTCGCCGCCGGGGGCAGCGGCAGTTCTTATGGACAATCGCTGGCCAGTGACTCGCAACCGGCGCAAAGCGTTTCGAACCTGTATGACGAAGCCAGCGGGTTCTTCGGCGGTGGCAAGTTCAGCGTCGAAACCGGGATAACCTACTCCCGGTACGATACCCGCCAACTGATCCTCAATGGATTTCTCGCCCTGGACTCGATCTTCCTGGGCGCCATCAACCTGGACCGGATCAAGGCCGACACCTGGACGCTTGACCTCACCGGCCGCTACAACTTCAACAATCGTTGGCAGTTCGATCTGAACGTGCCGGTGGTCTACCGTGAGTCCACGTACCAGTCCGGTGGCGGTAATAGCGGAGCCGCAAACGTCACGACCGAAGATTCCGTCACGCAAGACCCGACCATAGGCGACGTCAACTTCGGTATCGCCTACAAATTCCTCGACGAGTCAGTCAACACGCCGGATGCCGTGGTGACCTTGCGCGTCAAGGCGCCCACCGGCAAAGACCCGTTCGGTATCAAGCTGGTTCGGGTGGCCGACAACTCAAACCTGGCCGTGCCTGAGTCCTTGCCTACCGGTAACGGCGTCTGGTCGATTACGCCGGGGATCTCGCTGGTCAAGACGTTCGATCCGGCAGTGCTGTTCGGCAGCCTGTCCTACACGCACAACCTGGAAGAATCTTTCGACGACATCAGCTCCAACCCGGCGGTCAAGACACCGGGCAAGGTACGCATTGGCGACAGCTTCCAGATCGGCGCCGGTATCGCGTTCGCCCTGAACGAAAAGATGAGCATGTCGTTCTCGGTTTCTGACCTGGTGCAACGCAAAAGCAAGCTCAAGGAAGACGGCGGGGACTGGCAATCGGTGGTTTCCAGCGATGCCAATGCCGGTTACTTCAACATCGGCATGACCATTGCGGCCACCAACAACCTGACCATCGTGCCCAATCTGTCCATCGGCATGACCGACGATGCGCCGGACTTCCAGTTCAGTCTGAAACTCCCTTACTACTTCTGACCCGAACAAAAAACCGCTGCAATCGCAACGGTTTTTTGGTTTGCGGCCGGAGCTCAGCGAATCTGGTGCTTGTGCAACAACCGGTAGAAGGTCGGTCGCGACACACCCAACACTTTGGCGGCGACACTCAGGTTATCGCTGTGGCGATTCAATACATCGCACAACGCCTGGCGTTCGGCCCGGGACTTGTATTCTTCGAGGGTGCCCATCGGCGCGGCGATCGCATGCTGACTGATCAACCCCAGATCACGGGCCTCGATCTGCCGGCCTTCGGCCAACACCAATCCACGACGGACGCGGTTGGCCAGCTCGCGCACATTGCCTGGCCAGTCGTGTTTGCCCATGGCAATCAACGCGTCGTCGCTGAAACTGCGTGGGCGACGCCCGGTTTCATGGCTGTAGAAATGGGAGAAGTGGTTGGCCAGCACCGCCAGGTCGCCAGGTCGCTCGCGCAGCGGAACGGTCGCCACTTGCAGTACGTTCAAGCGGTAATACAGGTCTTCGCGAAAGCGTTTCTTCTCGATGGCGGCTTCCAGGTCGACGTTCGTCGCCGCCAGAACCCGCACATCCACCTCAATCGACTGACTGCCGCCGACCCGCTCGATGTGTTTTTCCTGGAGGAAGCGCAACAGATTGGCCTGCAACTCCAGTGGAAGGTCACCGATCTCGTCGAGAAACAGAGTGCCACCGTTGGCGGCCTCTATCCGTCCGATCTTGCGTTGGTGCGCGCCGGTAAATGCGCCTTTCTCATGGCCAAACAGCTCGGACTGGATCAAGTGCTCAGGGATCGCCCCACAATTGATCGCGATAAAGGGTTTGCTGTGACGCTGGGACAGACGATGCAGGGTTCGCGCGACCAGCTCCTTGCCAGTGCCGCTTTCACCGCGAATCAACACCGGAGATTCGGTCGGAGCCAGTTTGCTCAAGAGTTTTCGCAGCTCACGGACAGGTTTGCTGTCGCCCAGCAATTCGTGCTCGGGCTGATCAACATGGACCGTACCCTGCCCGCGCAACCGCGCCATGCCGAACGCCCGGCCCAGTGTTACCTGAACCCGGTGCACGTCGAACGGCAAGGTATGAAAGTCAAAAAACCACTCACAGACGAAGTCGCCGACATTTTGCAGCCGCAGCACTTCCTGATTGAGTACGGCTATCCACTCAGTGCCGCTGCGGCTGATCAGTTCTTTGACTGCCTCCGGGTGCTCAAGGTGCGAGGGCTGCAAGCGTAGCAAGCCTACGTCACAGGTTCGGTCAACGGCGTTCTCAAGCGTGCAGCTGTCAACGTCCCAACCGATATCGCGCAATCCAGGGAGCAGGCGATAGCAATCGTCACAGGGGTCAACCACTAACAAACGTCGTAAGGCAGGCACATCGCTCATGACTGTTCCTTGGCGCCAAATTTACGAAATTTTATTAAAAACAGTCATTTGGCAGACCCGACTGTAACATTAGCAAGAATTTGACAGGGCCTTGTACTGTTTGACTATAGGGACGCCATTAAACCAGTTATAAGTTGCGATTATGTTAGTCACCTAACGACTCTTTCCTTTCACTCAGCTTTCAATGTCAGGCTCATTCCTGGGTCTGTGAAATAAAGTGGAAATTTCTTTTGAATGTGTGTGACCCAACCCCCGGTTGCGGGCATCAGTACAAGTAACCAGCCGAACGGTAAGCCCAACCCTCGGCACATCACTTGATTGGGCACACAGAGAGAAGACCCTATGAACGCCCCGCTGCGTATCAACGAAGCACTTCTGATTGCCGACCGCGCATTTAAACCATTCAAGTGCGTGGCCTGGGCTCCACAAGACGGTAATGGCGAGCTCAGCCTGACCGTTATCGACCGCACCAGCACCAGCATTGGCCGCAAGCAGATCCCCAGCAGCGCCTATTCCGATCCCGCGCAACTCGAACTGCTGCTGGAACAGGCTCGCGCCGAATTGAGCGAGGAAGGTTACACGCTTCAGTCGTGGTCGATGCCGCACTAATCGTTTTGCGGATTACTCCGGGGTAATCCGCGCCCTTTTCCTTTCTTTAGTTCGCAGTTTTTCTGGCCGCACGCACTACTTGACACTGCTTAATTCGAACTTTGCATACGCCTGATACTTTGCAGGCTCGCCATTGGTTCGAAAAGACACTGTTGTGGCACACAACGACCCTCCGTCTGTTAGTTCTTGCAGTTGTGCATATTCCCATTCAGGGATTGAATAATCTCCTTATCAAGTCGCCACCCAAACTTCTGGATCAGGACGACTCGCAAGGAGGTGCGGTGCATGCCAAGCCAGTCCGCTATTGCCTACTCCGCCACCCGGAACAACGCCGGGGCCCTCGACACGTCGTTTGCCGCCAATGGCAAAACCCAGGTCTATTTCGCCGACAGCCTTTTCAGCCTGGCCAATGACGTTGCAATCGATGCGCAAGGTCGCTTGCTGGTAGCCGCAAAAGTCGGCATGCCCGATGGCAGCCGCTTTGGCGTGGCCCGCTTGCTGGCGGATGGGTGCGCAGACCTGACGTTCGGTAAACAAGGCAGTGTCATCGGGCAATTCGAACCGGGGTTCGAAGCCATGGGCACCAAGGTCCTGATCCTGCCCGACGGCAATATCCTGTTGGCCGGCCTGCAATACGAAAACGCGCACCGCACACTCCCGGCCCTGGCATTGCTGGACCAGGACGGCGGCCTGGTGCAAGGCTTTGGCGATAATGGCCGCCGTGTCGTGAGATTGCCTGGTGGCCTGTCCCTGGGCATGCGCGATGTCTTGCTGCCTCCCGGTGTGCCCGGCGCAGAAGCCTGCGATGTGGCCGTACAGCAAGACGGCCGAATCCTGATCCTGGCCAACCATCACTTCGAACTGGCCGATCACGTCGGTATGTTGATACGACTGGATGTCGAAGGCTCACTGGACTGTTCGTTCAACGGTCGCGGTTTCGTGATGGTCAGGCACCTGCTGATGAATACCTGGCTCAGCAGCCTGACGGTGCAACGTGATGGCCGAATCCTGGTCGGTGGATCGATCAATTTTCCCGAGGAAGGCTTGCTGGCACGCTATCACCCGGACGGGCGCCTCGACGACCGTTTTGCCGTGGATGGATTCGTGACCTTCAAGGCGCAAGGGCATGGCGCCCGGGTCAGCCGGGTGGTCCAGCAACACGAAGGCGAAATCCTGTGTTTTGGCAGCAGTCGCGAGCCGATGCACTGCCTGACATTCAAATTGCACAGCAACGGCCGAGCCGACAGTCATTGCAACGGAGGACACCCCCAGCGGCGAGAAATCGGTTACAGCGGATGCCAGTGGACCGCCGCGCAGTTACAACCCGATGGCAGTGTGCTCACGGCGGGCGCCACCCTCGGCGGCGTCGAAGCAGACTTCATTCTCGGGCGGTGCCTGCCCAATGGCCTTCCCGATCGCCGTTTTGGTAAAGGCAGCGGCTATACACGTACCCGCCTCGGCCCCAGCCTGGACAGCGCCACCTGTGTCGCCGCGCAAGTCGATGGACACATCGTGGTGGGAGGCTATTCGCTGCACGGAAACTACAAGGCGGTCATCGCCCGTTTCCAGGGATAAACACCGGAGTTTTTCCTGCGCTTGATCTTCTGGCGCGCTTACGGCAAGTTGCGCGCTTCTCAAGACAAGGAGCAGCCGATGTCCGGTTCAATGGCCCAGGCGTTCGCGCACAACTTTCTCGGGCACTCGCCCCGTTGGTACAAGGCCTGCATCGTCGGCTTTCTGATTCTCAATGCCCTGGTGCTGTGGACCGCGGGCCCGGTGGCTGCCGGCTGGCTCCTGGTGCTGGAGTTCATCTTCACCCTGGCCATGGCGCTCAAATGCTACCCGCTGATGCCCGGCGGCCTGTTGATGATTGAAGCCCTGCTGCTGAAGATGACCACGCCCCAGGCGCTGTACGACGAGTTACTGCACAACTTCCCGGTGATCCTGCTGCTGATGTTCATGGTGGCCGGTATCTATTTCATGAAGGACCTGTTGCTGTACCTGTTTTCGCGCCTGCTGCTCGGGGTCCGCTCCAAGGCCCTGCTGGCCCTGATGTTCTGTTTTTTGTCGGCCTTTCTGTCGGCGTTTCTCGATGCCCTGACCGTGACCGCCGTGATCATCAGCGCCGCCGTAGGCTTTTACTCGGTGTATCACCGCGTCGCCTCGGGCAACGATCCGCGTCAGGACAGCGAGTACAGCGACGACAATCATCTGCCCACCCTGCATCAGGGCGATCTGGAACAGTTCCGCGCCTTTCTGCGCAGCCTGCTGATGCACGGCGCCGTGGGCACCGCGCTGGGCGGTGTGTGTACGCTGGTGGGAGAACCGCAGAACCTGCTGATCGGCCATGAAATGGGCTGGCACTTCGCCGAGTTCTTTACCCGGGTCGCGCCGGTATCCCTGCCGGTACTGGTTGCCGGGCTGGTAACCTGCGTCCTGCTGGAAAAATTGCGCTGGTTCGGCTACGGCACGCTGCTGCCGGATAACGTCCGTGCGGTGCTGGCCAACTACGCCGCCGAAGACAATGCCGAGCGCACCACGCGCCAACGCGCAGCGCTTCTGGTGCAAGGCTTTGCCGCATTGATTCTGATTGCCGGGCTGGCGTTTCACATCGCCGAAGTGGGTTTGATCGGCTTGATGGTGATCGTGCTGATCACCGCCTTTACCGGCATCACCGACGAACACCGCCTGGGCACCGCGTTCAAGGACGCCATGCCGTTTACCTCATTGCTGGTGGTGTTTTTCGCCGTGGTCGCGGTGATTCACGATCAGCAACTGTTCGCCCCGCTGATCCACTGGGTGCTGATGCTGCCGGCAGACCAGCAACCGGGCATGCTGTTCATCGCCAACGGACTGTTGTCCGCCATCAGCGACAATGTGTTCGTGGCAACCATTTACATCACCGAAGTGAAGCGCGCCTTCATGGCAGGCGAGATGACCCGTGAGCATTTCGAAACCCTGGCCATTGCGATCAACACCGGCACCAACCTGCCGAGCGTGGCGACACCCAACGGTCAGGCGGCGTTCCTGTTCCTGCTGACTTCGGCGATTGCACCGCTGGTGCGCCTGTCTTATGGGCGCATGGTCTGGATGGCGTTGCCGTACACCGTGGTGATGGGCGTGCTCGGGTGGTATGCGGTGAGCTACTGGCTCTGACACCACCGACCCTGTGGGAGCGAGCTTGCTCCGGGCGGCGTTCCGACGATAGCGGTCTGTCAGACACAAGGATGTTGAATGTGCCGCCGCCATCGCGAGCAAGCTCGCTCCCACATTATCCGAGGCGGTGCCAGACGCGGCCGTCACGGGTGAGCAGTTCTTCGCCGGCCCTGGGGCCGTTTTCCCCGGCGGCATAGCGCTGCACGGTGGAATCCTGCTGCCAGGCATCCAGGAACGGTTGCACCGCGCGCCAGCCGTTTTCGATGTTGTCGGCGCGCTGGAACAACGTCTGGTCACCCGTCAGGCAATCGTAGATCAGGGTCTCGTAGCCAGTAGACGGCTGCATCTCGAAGAAGTCCTTGTAGGCGAACCCCAGCTCGATGTTGTCCATTTTCAGGGCCTGACCGGGGCGCTTGGCCAACAGGTCAAACCACATGCCTTCGTTCGGCTGAATCTGAATGCGCAGATAGGTCGGCTGCAGTTCGTCGACCTCGGTATCGCGGAACTGTGCATAGGGCGCCGGCTTGAAGCAGATCACGATCTCGGTGTCACGCACGCTCATGCGCTTGCCGGTGCGCAGGTAGAACGGCACGCCGACCCAACGCCAGTTGTCGATCATGACCTTGAGGGCCACATAGGTTTCGGTATTGCTGTCGGGCGCGACCTTGTCTTCCTGGCGGTAGCCCGGCAGCGCCTTGCCATCGATTTCACCGGCGGCGTATTGGCCGCGCACCGAGTTGGCGCGGGCCTCCTCGACTGTCCATGGGCGGATCGCGCCAACGACCTTGGCTTTCTCGCCGCGCACTGCATCGGCACCAAACGCCGCGGGTGGCTCCATGGCCACCATCGCCAGCAACTGGAACAGGTGATTGGGCACCATGTCCCGCAGCGCGCCGGTGTGCTCATAGAAACTGCCACGGGTTTCCACGCCGACGGTTTCGGCGGCGGTGATCTGCACGTGGTCGATGTAGTGATTGTTCCAGAACGCTTCGAACAGGCTGTTGGAGAAGCGGCTGACCAGGATGTTCTGCACGGTCTCCTTGCCCAGGTAATGGTCGATCCGGTAAATCTGCTTTTCCGTCATCACCTTGAGCAGGCAGGCGTTCAAGGCCTCGGCCGTATGCAGGTCGGAGCCGAAGGGCTTTTCGATCACCACCCTTCTGAACGCCTCGGGAGTTTCCTCCAGCAATCCGGCGGCACCGAGACGACGTGCCACTTCACTGAAGAAACGCGGCGCGGTGGCCAGGTAGAACACCGCATTGCCGGTACCGCTGTCGGCGATTTTCGCCGCCAGCGCTTGATAAGTGCTGTCGTCCAGGAAATCGCCCTGGACGTAGCTGATGCCTTTGGCAAGTCTTGACCAGACCGCTGGATCAAGGGTGTGGTCACCCTTGCCAGCCATCTCGTTGCGAATGAACTCTTCGAGCTTTTGCGCAAAGCCTTCATCGCTGATGGCGTTATGGTCAACGCCGATGATCCGCAGTCCATCCCCGAGTAACCCGTTGCGCTTGAGGTTATACAGCGCCGGTACCAACAGACGCTTGACCAGGTCACCGTGGGCGCCAAACAGAAACAGCGTGGTCGGTGGAGCGGGCTCAGCCTTGGATTTCCTGCGGATCGCGTGGGTCATTTTTTCGAGGTCTCCACATGGCCACCGAAGCCAAAGCGCTGGGCCGAGAGAATCTTGTCGCCGAAACTGCCTTGTCCACGGGAACGGTAGCGGGAGAACAGCGAATTCGACAGCACCGGCACCGGCACCGCTTGTTCCATGGCGGCTTCGATGGTCCATTGCCCTTCACCGCTGTCGGCCACGGACCCGGAGAAACCGTCGAGTTTCGAGTCGCTGGCCAGGGCGTCGGCCGTCAGGTCGAGCAACCACGAGGACACCACGCTGCCACGACGCCACACTTCGGCGATGTCGGCGACGTTCAGGTCGAAACGCTGGTCTTGCGGCAGGCTCTCGCTGTTTTTGGTCTTGAGGATGTCGAAGCCTTCTGCAAACGCCTGCATCATTCCGTATTCGATGCCGTTGTGGATCATTTTCACGAAATGCCCGGCGCCGGCCGGACCTGCATGAATATAACCACGTTCGGCTCGATCGTCTTCGGACTTGCGGTCCTTGGTGCGCGGGATGTCGCCCATGCCCGGGGCCAGGGTTGCGAACAGCGGGTCGAGGCGTTTAACGGTCTCGGCATCGCCACCGATCATCATGCAGTAACCGCGCTCCAGGCCCCAGACGCCGCCGGATGTACCGACGTCGATGTAGTGCAGGCCTTTTTCCGACAGGGTCTTGGCCCGGCGGATATCGTCCTTATAGAAGGTGTTGCCGCCGTCGATGATGGTGTCGCCGGCTTCGAGCAAGGTGCTCAGGGTGTCGATGGTTTCTTCGGTCGGCGCGCCGGCCGGCAGCATGACCCAGACCGCACGCGGCCTGGCCAGGCCGGCGACCAGCGCCGGCAGATCGCTGACGCCGGTGGAGCCCTCTGTGGCCAGGGCTTCGACAAAGGCGGTATTGCGATCGTAAACAACGGTGGTGTGCCCGTTGAGCATCAGGCGCCGCGCAATATTGCCGCCCATGCGGCCCAGTCCAATAATCCCGAGTTGCATGTGCTGATGCTCCCTACTACAAATTAAAGTGTGTCAAAGGTTATAGCCCAACGCGACTCATGAGGTTAGTCCAGAGCGTTGGCGTGAAGTTTCCGGGCATTGTGCCCGATCCTGATGGATAACGTCGGGAATCAAACCGAAGACACAACGACCATGAAAAATAAAAAAGTTCCCTTTGGGGGCAAAAGAAATCAAAATTGGCGCCGATAGTAGGTCAGCCCCGGATTTCGAGGCGTACCCACAGTTGAGACACGCCATTTGCGAGGTGAGCAATGGGCACAGTACATACCGCACTGCCAGCACAAACCCTTTACGTCACAATCCGTCGCGATGAATTGCGTCAGCTGAAAAACGAACGCGATCAGTTGAAACAGGAGCTGGCGCAATTGCGGCTATTGCTGCAAGCCAGTCAAGTGCAGCCCCTGGCTGCGGTGTAGCGCACCCCGCTCACCTGATTCCCTCCTTTGAAGCGGAAGCAGTCTGCACTGTTTCCGCACCGGCTCATGCCCTGCCACCCTTGGCAACTCACAAAATTTTCACAATTGCCCCACGATAATTACTCGTTTAGGTCGCCCGATTCCGCGCGGCCCTCGTTCGTCGTCCGCGATATCCAAGTCACGGCGGTGGTAGTGAATTCTCGGCTGGAGCGCTGAATGTCTTGGTTTAAACGCAGTAAAACCACTGCGGCAGGTTTCGATTGGGCCGGATTTGTCTGGCTGTTTGTCTTCTTCTGGTACTTTTCCGGCATCACCCAACTACTGATCCAGCTGACTGGCACCTCCGGCTTTACCGGGTTCCGCCAGGCCTTCGTCATGAGCGCCATCTGGCTGGCGCCGATGCTGCTGTTCCCCCGGCAAACCCGCGTCATGGCTGCCGTGATCGGCGTCGTGCTGTGGGCGTGTTCCATGGCGAGCCTGGGTTACTTCTTCATTTATCAGCAGGAATTTTCCCAGAGCGTCATCTTCATCATGTTCGAGTCGAACGTGGCTGAGGCCGGCGAGTACATGACCCAATACTTTGCCTGGTGGATGGTCCCGGCGTTCCTGGCCCACAGCGCTTTTTCCTGGTTCCTGTGGACACGCCTGCGCCCGGTGTACCTGTCGCGTGGCAAGGCACTGGTCGCGGCAACAGCCCTCCTGTTCGCCGTGGTCGCCTATCCACTGATCAAGCAGACCCAGCGCACCGGCAGTTTCGCCGCCGGCTTCGAGAAGTTCGAAACCCGCATCGAACCGGCGGTGCCATGGCAGATGGCGGTGGCCTATCACCGTTACCTCGACACCCTGGCCGGCATGCAGGACATGCTGGAAAGCGCCAGCAAGATTCCACCGCTGCACAACCTCAAGGACGTCATGGCCAACACGCCTGCGACCCTGGTGCTGGTGATCGGCGAGTCCACCAACCGCCAACGCATGAGCCTGTACGGCTATCCCCGGCCAACCACGCCGGAACTGGACAAGCTCAAGGATCAACTGGACGTTTTCGACAACGTCATCACCCCGCGCCCCTACACCATTGAGGCGCTGCAGCAGGTCCTGACCTTCGCCGACGAAGAAAACCCGGACCTGTACCTGTCGACGCCATCGCTGGTCAGCATGATGAAACAGGCGGGCTACAAGACCTTCTGGATCACCAACCAGCAGACCATGACCAAGCGCAACACCATGCTCACGACCTTCTCCGAACAGGCCGACGAGCAGGTGTACTTGAACAACAACCGCAACCAGAACGCCGCCCAATACGATGGCGACGTGATCGAGCCGTTCAACAAGGCCCTCGCCGACGGGGCACCGCGTAAACTCATCGTCGTGCATTTGCTCGGCACGCACATGAGCTACCAGTACCGCTACCCGTCGACCTTCGACAAGTTCCAGGACCGCGAAGGCGTGCCTGCCGGTATTCGCGATGACCAGTTGCCCACGTACAACAGCTACGACAATGCCGTGCTGTACAACGACTTCGTGGTGTCCAGCCTGATCAAGGACTACGCCAGGACCGATCCCAACGGCTTCCTGCTGTACCTGTCCGACCATGGCGAAGACGTGTTCGATTCCGTGGGCCACAGCACCCTGGGGCGCAACGAGAACAAGCCGACAGCACCGATGTACACCATTCCGTTCATGGCCTGGGCTTCGCCGAAATGGCGCGCAACCCATGACTGGAACCTCGCCGATGATCTCTCGCGTCCTTACAGCAGCTCGCACCTGATCCACACCTGGGCGGACCTGGCCGGCCTGAGTTTCGATGAACTCGATCGCAGCAAAAGCCTGGTCAGCGACAGCTTCAAGCCCCGGCCATTGATGATCGGCAACCCCTATGAGCGTGAGCAACGGGCGTTGATCGACTTCAGTCTGATGAAGCCCAGGACGCCACCGACGGTCGTCCAGCAGTAATCCTTTCAGGGGCCGGTTCCGGCCCCTTTTTCATGCCCCGCTGCAGCCATTCAGGTCGTTGGCGAAGTTCATTCCCATTTAACCGAATCGGCGGATAATGCCATTTCGACACTGCTTCATTGATTCATGGACGAAAGGCATCCGACATCTGTAGTGGGAGGCAAACCATGAAACACACCGCAATGATTCTCGCCGGCCTGATGGCCTTGGGCTCAACCAGCGCTTTTGCCGAAGGTGGGGCCGAACGCATGCGCTATTACTACGAAAGCCTGCGACTGGCCCAGCAAGAAGCCCTGGGGCACCCTATCCAAAGCACTGCGCTGAGGGTTCCGGACGATCAAACCGCACAAATGACTGAAACCTACAGACCGAAATGATCGTTAGCTTCAAAGAAGACTGTCGGGCGTCCTGATGGACGCCCTTTTTTGCCTGTTGAATCAGAGGCTCTTGGTCCAGAACAGCATCCGTCCGTGTGCCGGGTCGAACATGCCGGCGGCGAAACCGGCTTTTTCATAGGAGCCCTGGGCCACGGCATTGCCTTCCAGCACTTCCAGGGTGAGCTTGCAGCAACCACGTTGACGGGCGATGTCCTCGACCTTTTGCAGCATCTTCTGGCTCAAGCCCAGGCCGCGAAATTTTTTCACCACCGACACATCGTGCACATTGACCAGCGGCCGGCAGGCGAAGGTCGAGAATCCCTCGAAGCAATTGACCAGCCCGGCCGGCTCGCCACCGACAAAGGCCAGCACACTGAAGGCGTGAGGACGCCGGGCAAGTTCTGCCGGGAGTTGCTCCAGAACATGGGCCGGCAACGGCTGGCCGCCCCCCATCGGGTCCGCGGCGTAGTGGTTCAACACCAGACAAATAGCCTCGGCATGCACCGGATTGGTGTAACTGGCCTGAAGCACAAGAATTTCTGCGAAGTCCATTTCCATCCTCGATCACTCATGAAGTAGCCCCCAGCATGTATTTCACGCTGAAGTGCGCGCTGACCATAGCGCGAGCACCGTGCCGACGACAATCGCAACCGAGGAAATCTTTTGCCGCTCAAGCGCCCCAGATCAAGGCTTCGGTCCATCCCAACTCGGCAAAGTCCTCGGCGCGCAAGTGCGACTCACCGGCGCAGAAAAACTCGTCGAGTTGCGGTGGCTTGACCGAAGTGCCGCTGAGCATGGCGTGAACCTGGCCGCGGTGATGGATCTGGTGCTCAAACAAATGGGACAGCAGGCGCAAGCGACTGTCGTATTGCGGGGTGTCGCGGGCGATGGTCACGATTTTGCCGAGGTCGGCATCGCGCATCTGCTCGCAGTAGGCGATCAGCCGGCGGTCGACACGGGCCTGTTCGCCCACCAGGTCTGGCGCAACAAGACAGGGCTCGTCTTCCTTGAAGAACACCCGGTAATCGGGATGCGGATCGTCGCCGCGCAGTTCGCGCTCCAGGGCGTCCACATAAAGCCAGTCACAGGTGAGGATATGGTTGAGGGTGGCGCGGATCGTCGGGAAGAAACTGATCCGGGGCGCGCTCAGTTCCTGCGGGCTCAACTGACGCCAGGCCTTGGCCAGGCGGTGATTGGCCCAGGCGTTCTGATAGGCCATGGTCAGCAAATGGTGTGACAGGGGCTGATTCATGTTCGCTGCTCCCGATCAAATCCTGATCAAACTTCGGCAAACCGTTGCAGTTGCATTTCCTGTAATCGGCTGAGGGTACGGCGGAACGGGAATTCCAGATAACCCTCGGTGTAAAGCGACGCCATGGGCACTTGCGCTTCAAGGTACAGCGGCACCTTGCGGTCGTAGCACTCGTCCACCAGGGCAATGAACCGTCGCACACCGTCGTCATGCACCGACAACTGCGGCAACTCACGGTCCCCCGCTTCCACCCGCTCGACACCGTCCTCTGTGCCACGGGCAATACGCCCGGCGCGTTTCTCTGCGCTGAGGTTGGGCACGTCACTCAACAGAATAGCGCCGTAGGTATCGCACAGGGCGACGAAATCCATGGCCGCGAAGGGTTGCTCGCACAGCGCGGCATAACGGATCCAGAGCACCGTCGGGCTGGCCTCGATCACCTCAAGGGAACGGTGACCGACCTTGACTGGCTCGCTCGATACTGACTGGCCGACGCTCAACAACTGGAATACTTCACCCAAAGCGCCGAGGTTACCGGGCTCGGCCACCCAATAACGTTGCAAACCGGCCCCCGGATGCAGGCGATGGTCTTCCCCGCCATCCACCGCAATCACCTGCATGTGCTGCTTGATCGCCGCGATGGCGGGCATGAAACGGTCGCGATTGAAACCGTCGGCGTACAACTGGTCCGGCGGCAGATTGGACGTGCAGACCACCACCACGCCCTGTTCGAACATCACCTGGAACAGGCGCCCGAGAATGATCGCATCGCCGATGTCATTGACGAACAGCTCATCGAAACAAAGCACCCGCACTTCTTCGGCCAGTTCCCGGGCCAACGCCTTGAGCGGGTCGGCGGTGCCGGTCAGTTGAAAGGAGCGCTGGTGCACCCAGCCCATGAAGTGGTGAAAGTGCTGGCGCCGCGCCGGTACCCGCAGGCTTTGGTAAAACTGGTCCATCAGCCAGGTCTTGCCCCGCCCCACCGGCCCCCACAGGTACACGCCGGAAATGGACGAGCGGCCTTCACGCAGCGCCTCGTGGCACTTTTGCAGGGCCCACACGGCATGTTCCTGAGCCTCGTCCTGGACGAAGCCCTTTTGTTCGATGGCATGCTGCCAGGCGCTTAAGGGGGAATCGATAGTCATGGGCGGCAGTATGCCATTGCGTATCGATAACGCGACCAGTGATCGGCGAATTTATGCAGGAAGGAAAAGCGCCTTGACGCATTAGATTATCAGCATCATATTTATAGATGTCATATGCAATCTATTGAATCTTGTCGCCACCCATCTGGAGTCATCCCATGCATTACAAAGTGTTCGGTCGTAAAACCGGCTTGCGTGTTTCCGAACTGGCGTTGGGTGCCGGCAACTTCGGTACCGGCTGGGGCCATGGCGCCGAGCGTGACGAAGCCATGCGGATTTTTGATGCCTATCTGGAGGCCGGTGGCAATTTCATCGATACCGCCAATGGCTATCAGGGCGGACAGTCCGAGGCCATGCTCAGCGAATTCATTGCCGCAGAACGGGATCGCCTGGTCATCGCCACCAAATACACCCTCGGGACTACACCGGCGGACGGCATTTCCCACACTGGCAACAGCCGCAAGAACATGGTGCGCGCCGTCGAAGAAAGCCTGAAACGCCTGAAGACCGAGCATATCGACCTGTTCTGGGCGCACATGAGCGACGGCGTCACGCCCATGGAAGAGATCCTGCGCGGCTTCGACGATCTGGTCAGTGCCGGCAAGATTCATTACGCCGGGCTGTCGAACTTCCCCGCGTGGCGCATCGCCCGTGCCGACCTGCTGGCCGAGGTGCGTGGTTTTGCGCCGATTGCCGCGATCCAGGTCGAGTACAGCCTCGCCGAACGCACTGCCGAGCATGAACAACTGCCGATGGCCGAAGCCCTTGGCCTGGCAGCGACCTTGTGGTCGCCGCTGGGTGGCGGCTTCCTGACGGGTAAATATCGCAACAGTGAGGGCGACAATCGCGCGAACAAGCTCGGCGTGCTGATTCATGCCGAAAAAAGCGCCCGCGAAACCGCCCTGCTCGACACCTTGATCGATGTCGCCGCCGAACAGGACGCCAGCCCGACCCACGTGGCCATCGCCTGGCTGCGGGCAAAAGCCAGGCGCTCGACCACGGCGCTGATCCCGATCCTCGGTTCCCGGACCCGGGAGCAACTGGACGCCACGTTAGGTGCGCTGAATGTGCAGTTGAGCACCGAGCAAATGGCACGACTGGACGCCGTCAGTGACGTGGCCAAAGGCGTGCCGCACGAATCCATTTCCGGTTCGTCCGCACGGTTCAGCGGCGGTCAGATCCTCGACCTGCCAATGATTCCAGTGGCCTGACACAAATCAAAACTGTGGGAGCGAGCCTGCTCGCGATGAGGGCGGAACATTCAACATCCATGTTGGCTGAACGATCGCTATCGCGAGCAGGCTCGCTCCTGCATTTCGACCGCGTACTACTTATCGACCTTATGCCTGGCCGCATACAGACACAGCATTTCCATCGCCAATGTCGCCGCCGCCAGTGACGTGATCTCCGCGCTGTCATAGACCGGAGCCACTTCCACCACGTCCATGCCCACCAGGTTGATCCCGCGCAGGCCACCGAGAATCTCCAGCGCCTGCACCGTGCTCAAGCCGCCGCACACGGGGGTTCCGGTGCCTGGGGCGTACGCCGGATCGAGGCAGTCGATGTCGAAGGTCAGGTACACCGGGTTGTCGCCGACCCGGGCGCGAATCGCCTCGACGATCGCTTCGCAGCCACGGCGATGCACCTGCCGCGCGTCGAGCACTTGAAAGCCTTGATGGTCGTCATTGGTGGTGCGCAAGCCGATTTGTACTGAGCGCGATGGATCCACCAGCCCTTCTTTGGCCGCGTGCCAGAACATGGTGCCGTGATCGATGCGCTTGCCCTCTTCGTCCGGCCAGGTGTCGCTGTGGGCGTCGAAGTGGATCAGCGACAAGGCCCCGTGCTTGCGGGCATGGGCCTTGAGCAGCGGATAGGTGATGAAATGATCGCCGCCAAAGGTCAGCATCGCCGTGCCGGCATCGAGAATGTGCTCGGCGTGGGCCTCAATCATTTCGGGCGTCGACTGCGGCGAGCCGTAATCGAAATCGCAATCGCCGTAGTCGATGACCGCCAGGTGATCGAACGGATCAAACGTCCATGGCCAGTGCCGTTCCCAGGCGATCCCGGCAGAGGCCGCACGAATGCCACGTGGTCCGAAGCGAGCGCCTGGGCGGTTGCTGGTGGCGGTGTCGAACGGCACGCCACTGACCGCCACATCAACGCCACGCAGGTCGCGACTGTAACGCCGACGCATGAAACTGGTGATGCCGGCGTAGGTACTTTCGGCGGCCGTGCCGTAAAGGCTGTCACGGGTAAGGGCTTGATCGTTCTGCATCGGGACGTCCATTGAAGGCTCCTTCTCTTTTCTTATTGGCGGCTACGGAAAGTGGTCCACAAGCGGGTACGCTGGCGCATGTCCTTGAGGTTCATGCTGCGGTCGGCGTACAGCCGCTCCCGCACGTCGGCCAGCGGGTAGATGTCCGGATCGGTGCGCACCGCTTCATCCACCAGCGGCGTGGCGGCCTGGTTCGCCGTGGCGAAGAACAAGGTGTTGGTCAGTGCCGCCACGGACTCGGGGCGCAACATGAACTCGATAAAGGCGCGGGCGGCTTCGGGGTGCGGCGCGTCCTTGGGAATCGCCAGGTTGTCCTGCCACACGAGGGTGCCTTCCTTGGGAATCCGGTAGGCGATTTCAAAGGGTTTGTCGGCCTTGCGTGCCTGGTCGGCAGCCATGCTCGCGTCACCGTTGTAGGTCAGCGCCAGGCACACGCTGCCATTGGCCAGGTCGCTGATCTGCCGCCCGGTGGCGACGTACAGCACGTTCGGCTGTAACTGATGCAGCAACGCCTCGGCGGCTGACAGATCGTTCTTGTCCGTGCTGTAGGGATCTTTACCCAGGTAGTGCAACGCCAGTCCGATCACCTCCTGGGGCGAGTCGAGAATGGCGATGCCGCAGTCCTTCAACTTGCTCGCGTACTCGGGTTTGAACAGCAGGTCCAGGCTGTTGAGCGGCGCATCCGGCAAGCGCTGCCTGACCGCCTCGACGTTCATGCCCAAACCCAGGGTGCCCCAGGTGTAAGGCACGCCATAGCGGTTGCCCGGGTCGACAGCGGCGAGTTTTTCGAGCAAGTCCGGGTCGAGGTTGGCGTAACCCTTGAGTCCTTCGTGGGGAATCGGTTTCAACGCCCCGGCCGCAAGCCCCCGGGCCAGTACGCTGGAGGACGGCACCACCACGTCATAACCGCTGCCGCCGGTGAGCAACTTGGTCTCCAGTACTTCCGAAGAGTCGAAGGTGTCATAGCGCACATGGATACCCGTCTCCTGCTCGAACCGTTGCAGGGTTTCGGGGGCCACGTAATCGGCCCAACTGTACAGATTGACCACCTTGTCTTCGGCCTGGGCCGATGCGGCCATGGCAAGGAACAGCGCGGGTAAACACAGCTTGAACATGGGAGCCATGACGAACACCTGACCAGAGGAAGTGGTGGCAGGATGCGTCGTCGGATACATTGGTAAAATATCAAGTTAATTAACCTGACTTTATGACGGAGTAATGTTTGATGCTCGGCCAACTCCACGATCTGGATCTGCAATTGTTGCGTCTGTTTGTCAGCGTGGTGGAGTGCGGCGGTTTCAGCGCCGCCCAGGGCGAACTGGGGTTGAGCCAGTCGAGCATCAGCCAGCAAATGGCCAAACTTGAAACCCGCCTGGGCTATCGGCTATGCAGTCGCGGCAAAGGAGGGTTCAGGGTCACGCCCAAGGGAGAACAACTGCTCAGCGCAACCCGTGGATTGTTCCAGTCCATCGAAGCCTTCCGTCATCAATCCAACGGCGTGGCCGGGCGCTTGATTGGCGAAGTGCGCCTGGGCCTGTCCGAAGCCCTGGATCAATCGGTGTTGCAACGGGTGGCCGAGGCGATCCGGCGCTTCCGTGAGCGGGACGAGTCCGTGCGCATCGAACTGATCAGCGCCATGCCTGGTGAAATGGAGCGTTTGCTGCTGCAACAGCGGCTGGACCTGGCCATCGGCTATTTCTCCCAAGTGCAAAGCGCGTTTGACTACCGCCAATTGTTCATTGAAACCCAGCATCTGTATTGCGCCCCCGGCCATCCGCTGTTCACCAATCCGGCCCCCGACGATCAGGATTTGCAGGCCTGCGACCGGGTCGATCACCCCTACCGCTTCCTGCGCAGTGACGAACCTTTCCAGGGCAAGTTGTGTTCGGCGCGCTCCGAACAAGTCGAAGGCACCCTCGCCTTCATCCTTTCCGGCAAGCATGTCGGTTACTTGCCCAGCCACTTCGCCCGTGGTTGGGAAGAGAAGGGTTTGCTCAGGGCTGTGCGCGGAGGCGACATGAGTTTCGACGTCGCGTTTCATCTGGCCCGGCACCGCGCACAGGTGGCCGGTGAGGCGCAGAAAGCGTTCGAAGAGGATCTGCTCGCAGCGTTTGCCTGAATTCGCCTTGGTCTACGCTGTAACAATACCGGACACCGGCATGCAAAAATGCACAGACAACCTGCACTTATTCGGGTTGTACAAGGCAAATTTGCACTGATACGATCCGCCATCGCTCGCGCGCGAGCATCTCGATAAAGAACAATAAAAGCAGGGAGTTAGTGATGACTGCTCAGGTTACTTCTCCAGGGACTCAGTCCATGGATGCCACGCAAAACGAAGTACTGGCCGAGGTTCGCAACCACATTGGTCACCTGACCCTCAACCGCCCCGCCGGCCTCAATGCCCTCACCCTCGACATGGTGCGCAACCTGCACCGCCAGCTCGACGCCTGGGCCCAGGATCCGCAAGTCCATGCCGTGGTCCTGCGCGGTGCCGGGGAAAAAGCCTTCTGTGCCGGTGGTGACATTCGCTCGCTGCATGACAGCTTCAAAAGCGGCGACACCCTGCACGAAGATTTCTTCGTCGAGGAATACGCCCTGGACCTTGCGATCCATCACTACCGCAAACCGGTGCTGGCCCTGATGGACGGCTTTGTCCTTGGCGGCGGCATGGGCCTGGTGCAAGGCGCGGACCTGCGGGTAGTCACCGAGAAAAGCCGCCTGGCCATGCCGGAAGTCGGTATCGGCTATTTCCCGGACGTCGGCGGCAGTTACTTCCTGCCGCGCATTCCCGGTGAACTGGGGATTTACCTCGGGGTCAGCGGTGTGCAGATTCGCGCCGCCGATGCGCTGTATTGCGGCCTGGCCGACTGGTACCTGGAAAGCGCAAGGCTGGGCACGCTGGACGAAAAACTCGACCAGCTCGAATGGCACGACACACCACTCAAGGATCTGCAAAGCCTGCTGGCAAGACTCGGCGTGCAGCAACTGCCCGATGCGCCACTGGCGACTTTGCGCCCGGCCATCGACCACTTCTTCGCCCAGGTCGACGTGCCGAGTATTGTGGAACAACTGCGCCAGGTAACGGTTGCCGACAGCCATGAGTGGGCCGTGACCACCGCCGACCTGCTGGAAACCCGCTCGCCGCTGGCCATGGCCGTGACCCTGGAAATGCTCCGTCGCGGACGCGAGCTGCCGCTGGAACAATGTTTCGCCCTAGAGCTGCACCTGGACCGCCAGTGGTTCGAGCGCGGCGACCTGATCGAAGGCGTGCGCGCCTTGCTGATCGACAAAGACAAGACACCACGCTGGAACCCGCCCACCCTCCAGGCGCTGGACGCCGAACACGTGGCGAGCTTCTTCAGCGAGTTTGACCAGAACGAGAGCTGAGCCATGCACGATATCGAATTGAGCGAAGAGCAAGTCATGATCCGCGACATGGCCCGGGATTTTGCCCGCGGCGAAATCGCGCCCCATGCCCAGGCTTGGGAAAAGGCCGGTTGGATCGACGACGGTCTGGTGGCGAAGATGGGCGAACTGGGTCTGCTGGGCATGGTGGTCCCCGAGGAGTGGGGGGGCACCTATGTCGACTACGTGGCCTACGCCCTGGCGGTAGAAGAGATTTCCGCCGGCGACGGTGCTACCGGCGCCTTCATGAGCATCCACAATTCCGTGGGCTGCGGGCCTGTGCTGAACTACGGCAGCGAAGAACAGAAACAGACCTGGCTGGCGGACCTTGCCAGCGGCCAGGTCATCGGCTGCTTCTGCCTGACCGAACCCCAGGCCGGTTCCGAGGCGCACAACCTGCGCACCCGCGCCGAACTGCGCGACGGCCATTGGGTGATCAACGGCGCCAAACAATTCGTCAGCAACGGCAAGCGGGCCAAACTGGCGATTGTGTTTGCCGTAACTGATCCGGACCTGGGCAAACGTGGCATCTCGGCGTTCCTGGTGCCGACCGACACTGCCGGTTTTATCGTCGACCGCACCGAACACAAGATGGGCATCCGTGCTTCCGATACCTGCGCCGTCACCCTGAACAACTGCAGTATCCCTGAGGCCAATTTGCTGGGCGAACGCGGCAAGGGCCTGGCCATCGCCTTGTCCAACCTGGAAGGCGGCCGCATCGGCATCGCCGCCCAGGCGCTGGGCATCGCCCGCGCGGCGTTCGAAGCGGCACTGGCCTACTCCCGCGACCGCGTGCAGTTTGGAAAAACGATCAATGAACACCAAAGCATCGCCAATCTGCTGGCCGACATGCACATGCAGTTGAACGCCGCGCGACTGATGATCCTGCACGCCGCACGCCTGCGCACCGCTGGTAAACCCTGCCTGTCGGAGGCGTCACAGGCCAAGCTGTTTGCGTCGGAAATGGCGGAAAAGGTCTGCTCGTCCGCCATTCAGATTCATGGCGGCTATGGCTACCTTGAAGACTATCCGGTGGAAAAATACTATCGGGATGCGCGGATCACGCAGATCTACGAAGGGTCGAGCGAGATTCAGCGGATGGTGATTGCCCGCGAACTGAAGAACTACCTGGTGTGAAGGCCTGTAGGAGCGAGCTCGCTCGCGATGAAGGTCAACGATGACGCGGGGCACCTGAATCAACCCGGTGCCCTCAGGCTTTTCGCGAGCAGGCTCGCTCCTACAAGGGATCTCATAAACACTGAGGTCCAATGTGGGAGATTCAGCGGATGGTGATTGCCCGCGAACTGAAGAACTACCTGGTTTGAAACCTTGTAGGAGCGAGCTCGCTCGCGATGGAGGTCAACGATGACGCGGGGTACCTGAATCGCCCCGGTGCCCTCAGCTTTTTCGCGAGCAGGCTCGCTCCTACAAGGGATCTCATAAACACTGAGGTCCAATGTGGGAGATTCAGCGGATGGTGATTGCCCGCGAACTGAAGAACTACCTGGTGTGAAGGCCTGTAGGAGCGAGCTCGCTCGCGATGAAGGTCAACGATGACGCGGGGCACCTGAATCAACCCGGTGCCCTCAGGCTTTTCGCGAGCAGGCTCGCTCCTACAAGGGATCTCATAAACACTGAGGTCCAATGTGGGAGATTCAGCGGATGGTGATTGCCCGCGAACTGAAGAACTACCTGGTGTGAAGGCCTGTAGGAGCGCGCTCGCTCGCGATGGAGGTCAACGATGACGCGGGGCACCTGAATCAACCCGGTGCCCTCAGGCTTTTCGCGAGCAGGCTCGCTCCTACAAGGGATCTCATAAACACTGAGGTCCAATGTGGGAGCGAGCCTGCTCGCGATGAGGCTCGCAAGAACGCTACATCACTTACCTTGGAACTCAGCCTCACGCTTGGCAATAAACGCCGCCATCCCTTCCTTCTGATCCTGCGTCGCAAACGCCGCATGGAACACCCGGCGCTCAAAGCGCACGCCTTCGGCCAGGCTCACTTCAAAGGCACGGTTGACGCTTTCCTTGACCATCATCGCAATCGGCAGCGACTTCTTGGCGATCAACGCTGCGACTTTCAGCGCTTCATCCAGCAGCTCATCGCTCGGCACGATCCGCGCGACAATCCCGCAACGCTCCGCCTCCACGGCATCGATCAGGCGACCGCTCAGGCACATTTCCATGGCCTTGGCCTTGCCCACGGCGCGGGTCAGGCGCTGGGTACCGCCCATGCCCGGCAGCACGCCGAGGTTGATTTCCGGCTGGCCGAATCGGGCGTTGTCGCCGGCCAGGATGAAGTCGCACATCAGCGCCAGTTCACAGCCACCGCCCAAAGCAAAACCGTTGACCGCCGCGATGATCGGCTTGCGGCGGTTGGCCACGCGGTCGCTGTCGCTGAACAGGTCGTCGATGTAGATCTGCGGATAGGTCAGTTCGGCCATTTCCTTGATGTCGGCACCGGCGGCGAAGGCTTTTTTCGAACCGGTCAGGACGATGCAGCCGATGTTCGAGTCAGCCTCGAAGCCATCGAGGGCCTGGTTCAGTTCGCTGACGATCTGTGCGTTCAACGCGTTCAGCGCTTGTGGACGGTTGAGGGTGATCAGGCCAACGCGGCCGTGGGTTTCCAGCAAAATCGTTTCGTAGTTCAGCTCTTTGTCGCTCACAGGGGGGACTCCTTCTTATAAATTGCGCGAAATGACCATGCGCTGAATATCGCTGGTGCCTTCGTAGATCTGGCAAACCCGCACGTCGCGGTAGATCCGCTCCAGCGGGAAGTCGTTGAGATAACCGTAACCGCCCAGGGTTTGCAGCGCCGAGGAGCATACCTTCTCGGCCATTTCCGAGGCGAACAACTTGGCCATCGACGCTTCGACCAGGGCCGGTTGGCCACTGTCGCGCAAGGCGGCGGCGTAGTGCACCATTTGCCGCGCCACGGCGATCTGGGTGGCCATGTCCGCCAGGCGGAAGGCCACGGCCTGGTGCTCGATGATCGGCTTGCCGAAGCTTTCGCGTTCCCGCGAATAGTCACGCGCCGCTTCGAACGCAGCGCGGGCCATGCCCACCGATTGCGAAGCGATGCCGACACGACCGCCTTCAAGGTTGGCCAGGGCAATCCTGTAGCCTTCGCCCTCCTCGCCCAAACGGTTGGTCACCGGCACCTTCACGTCCTCGAAGAGGATCTGGCAGGTGTCGGAGGCGTGCTGGCCGAGCTTGTCTTCAACCCGAGCGACGGTGTAGCCCGGCGAATCGGTCGGCACGATAAAGGCACTGATGCCGCGTTTGCCCGCGTTCGGATCAGTCACCGCAAACACGATCACCACCCCGGCATTCTGCCCGGAAGTGATGAACTGCTTGCAGCCGTTGAGCACGTAATGATCACCTTCCAGGCGGGCACGGGTTTTCAGGCCGCTGGCATCAGAACCGGCCTGGGGTTCGGTCAGGGCGAAGGCGCCGAGCATCGCACCGCTGGCCAGCGGTTTGAGAAAGCGCTCCTTCTGCTCATCGGTGCCGTAGTTGAGGATCGGCACACAACCCACGGAGTTGTGCACGCTCATGATGGTCGAGCAGGCGCCATCGCCGGCTGCGATTTCTTCCAGGGCCATGGCGTAGGCGAGGTAACCGGTGTCGCATCCGCCCCACTGCTCCGGCACCAGCATGCCGAAGAAGCCCAGCCCGGCCATCTCGCCGATGGCTTCCTTGGGAAAGCGGTGCTCGCGGTCCCATTCGGCGGCGAACGGCTTCAGGCGTTCCTGGGCAAAGTCCCGGGCCATGTCGCGGATTTGTTGTTGGTCGTCATTGGGGATCATGGTGAATCCTTGAAATTTAATTGCCCCCTGTAGGAGCGAGCCTGCTCGCGATGGACGCCAGGGCACCGCGTTCCTCCAGGCACCCCGCGTCATCGTTAACGCCCATCGCGAGCAGGCTCGCTCCTACAAGGGATTGCGTAGTCAGTAGAGGCATTCCACGGCCATGGCCGTCGCTTCACCGCCGCCGATACAAATCGCTGCAACGCCGCGCTTCAAGCCTTTCTGGCGCAGGGCCGAAAGCAGGGTCACCAGAATCCGCGCGCCGGACGCCCCGATCGGGTGACCGAGGGCGCAAGCACCGCCGTGCACGTTGAGTTTCTCGTGGGGGATTTCCAGATGAGTCATCGCGGCCATGCCGACCACGGCGAAGGCTTCGTTGACTTCCACCAGATCGACGTCATTGAGCGACCAGCCGGTTTTCTTCATCAATTTCTTGATTGCACCGATTGGCGCCACCGGGAACAGACCCGGGGTGTCGGCGAACGCGGCGTGGCCATGGATCACCGCCAAGGGTTTCAGGCCTTGCTTCTGTGCCTGGGACTGGCGCATCAGCACCAGCGCGGCCGCGCCGTCGGAGATCGAACTGGAGTTGGCCGCGGTCACCGAACCGCCTTCGCGGAACGCCGGTTTCAACGAAGCGATCTTGTCCAGCCTGGCTTTTGGCGGCTGCTCGTCATTGCTGATCACCACCTGCTCTTTGCCGACTGTCACAGTCAACGGCACGATTTCATCCTTGAAGCTGCCGTCCTTGATCGCCTGTTGCGCGCGGGTGGTCGAGGCGATGGCGAACGCGTCCTGGGCTTCACGGCTGAAGCTGTTGGTTTCGGCGCATTCTTCGGCGAAGGTGCCCATCAGGCGACCCTTGTCGTAGGCGTCTTCGAGGCCGTCGAGGAACATCGAGTCCTGCACCCGGCCATGGCCCATGCGGTAACCGGCACGGGCGCGGTCCAGCAGGTAAGGCGCGTTGGACATGCTTTCCATGCCACCGGCGACCACCACATCGGCACTGCCCGCCACCAGCATGTCATGGGCCAGAATCGCCGCTTCCATGCCGGAGCCACACATCTTGTTCAGGGTGGTGCAGCGGGTCGATTTATCCAGCCCCGCGCCCAGCGCCGCCTGACGCGCAGGGGCCTGGCCAAGACCTGCCGGCAGCACGCAACCGAACAACACTTCATCGACGGCATCACTGGCAACACCGGCACGTTCGACGGCGGCCTTGATGGCGGCAGCACCGAGTTGCGGCGCCGTCAGGCTTTTCAGCTCGCCCTGGAAGCCGCCCATCGGGGTGCGAACGGCGCTGACGATAACAATTGGATCGTTGGACATTGTCATGACAAATCCTCCTTACTTGGCGGCCATGCGCAAGGCACCGTCGAGACGGATCACCTCGCCGTTGAGCATGCTGTTTTCAATAATATGCTTGACCAGCCCGGCATACTCGCCCGGTTTGCCCAAACGCGGCGGGAATGGCACGCCAGCGGCCAGGGAATCGCGGACTTCCTGGGTCATGCCGGCCATCATCGGCGTTTCGAAAATACCCGGGGCGATGGTCATCACACGGATGCCGAAACGCGCCAGTTCGCGGGCCGCCGGCAAGGTCAGGCTGACAATCGCGCCCTTGGACGCCGCGTAGGCTGCCTGGCCGATCTGACCGTCATAGGCCGCAGCAGACGCGGTGTTGATGATCACGCCACGTTCGCCGTCGGCATCCGCTTCGGTCTCGGCAATCGCCGCTGCCGCCAGGCGCAGCATGTTGAAGCTGCCGATCAGGTTGACGTTGATCACCTGGCTGAAACTGGCCAATGCATGTGGACCGTTCTTGCCGAGAATCTTCTCGCCACGCACGATGCCGGCGCAATTGACCAGGCCATTGAGGCCGCCAAAGGCCTTGACCGTCGCCTGCACGGCGGCTTCGGCCGCCGCTTCGTGGCTGATGTCCGCCACAACGCTCTGCGCGCCCAGGCGCTGGGCCTGGGCTGCAACGGCTTCGGCATTCATGTCCACCAGCATCACTTTCGCGCCAGCGGCGACCAGCACCTCGGCGGTGGCGGCACCAAGTCCGGAAGCGCCACCGGTGACAATAAAAATCTTGTTCTCGATCTGCATCATTGTTTCCCTGGATTCAAGCTGGAACGTTCTTCGCCGCAGCCTCTTGAGCCTTGGCGATTTCCTGGTTGCGCAAGATAAAGCGCTGCAATTTGCCGCTGGGGGTTTTCGGCAACTCGCTGACAAATTCGATTTCACGGGGGTACGAGTGCGCCGCCAGACGCTTGCGTACGTGTTGGCGCAACTCTTCGGCCAACTCGGGGGCGGCACGGTATTGCGCGCTGAGCACGACGAAGGCTTTGACCAGTTCGGTGCGCTCCGGATCGGGCTTGCCGACCACCGCGGCCTCGACCACGGCCGGGTGTTCGATCAGCGCACTTTCCACGTCGAACGGGCCGACCCGGTAGCCGGAGGTGGTGATCACGTCATCACTGCGACCGACGAAGCTGATGCTGCCGTCCGGGTTCCACTCGACGGTGTCGCCACTGAGGTAATAGTTGCCGACAAAGGCCTTGGTCGGCCCGCCTTCGTAGCCGGCGAACCAACACATCGGCGACTGGCTGCGGTCGATGGCCAGGATGCCCGGCTGGCCAACGCCGAGCTCCTTGTACTCGTCATCCAGCACCACGATGCGGTGGCCCGGCGAGGCAAAACCGGCGGCGCCCATGTGGATCGGGTGATCAAGGCCGTGGTGGTTGCACAGCACCATGCCCAGCTCAGTCTGGCCGTAGTGGTCGTGGATGACCACGTCGAGGTTGTCGGCGAACCAGCGGATCACTTCCGGGTTCAGCGGCTCGCCAGCGCTGCTGACGATACGCAGCTTGCCCTTGATCGATCTGGCGAACTCATCGCCGCCGGCAATCAGCAAACGGTAGGCCGTCGGCGAACCGGTCAGGTTGGTGATCCCGTACTTGTTGATCACCCGGCAGGTGCTTTCGAGGGTGAACGGGCCATCGTAAAAGGTGATCGGATGGCCCATGGACATTGGCCCCGTAACCCCGAAATAAATGCCATAAGCCCAACCCGGATCGGCGACATTCCAGAAGGCGTCTTCAGGGCGCAGATCCACCGCATCGCGGGTGTAGCCCTGGAACGCAACGATGGCCTTGAGCGGCACCGACAGCGCTTTCGACGGGCCGGTGGTGCCCGAGGTGAACATCAGCAGGAACGGGTCTTCGCCGGTCAGCAGCACCGGTTCGCAGTCGGCGGAATAATTGGCCAGTTCGGCCCAGAAACTGAAATCGCCATGCACCAGGCCCTGCCCTTTGGCACCGGTGACGGTAACGATGGTCGGGCAATCGGCGACTTCAGCAAGTTTCGGCCGGTTCACCGCATCGGTCACCACCACCTTGGCGCCAGAGCAGCCCAGACGGTGTTCAATGGCCTTGGGGCCGAACGCGGTAAACAGCGGTTGATACACCGCGCCGATGCGCCAGGTGGCGAACACGGTGATCAGGAGTTCGATATTGCGTGGCAACAGGCCGGCGACCTTGTCGCCTTTTTTCACGCCCTGGGCCCGCAGGTAGTTGGCGAAACGCGCGGCCTTGTCCTGCAAGTCAGTGAAGGTGTACGTCGCACCGGTCCCGTCGCGTCCTTCCCAGAACAGCGCGATGCGACCCGGCAAGGCGTGCCGGTCACAGCATTCGACACAGGCATTGAGGGCCGTCAGGTCGCCCGCGAGCGCGGCATCGACGGTGTGCTGATAATTGAACCGAGCAGTAGCAGACAAGTAAGCGCGCATTGCCAGAATCCCTCTGTGTTTCTTATTAGGTTGGGGGAACCGTAATCAACAGGGAAATACTCGCTCTGCGCGGGGTGTCGGGCAATGGTCAAAGCTATCAAGTTGCCTGACTGCTTTGGCCAAAGCCCGCCGGGTATCAAGCGATGAAGCGCACCCCGGGTCTGGCGCGCTCGTCCACGGTCAGTTCGAACACATCCGGCCGGGCGTAGTGGCCGACCACGTCATAGTCGTAGCGGGCGCGTACCAGGTCGTCCGTGTCGATTTGCGCGGTAAGCAGCCCGGCGCTGTCGCGCAACGGTCCGGCGAGGATGTCACCCATGGGACCTACAATCACGCTGCCACCGGCAATCAACGGCCGCTGCGCAGGCCAGTTGGCGATGTCCAGGCCCAGGTCCTGGGGCGACGCCTGGACCTGACAGGCACTGACCACGAAGCAGCGCCCTTCATGGGCAATGTGGCGCATGCTGACCTGCCACATCTCCCGCTCGTCCACGGTCGGCGCGCACCACACCTCCACGCCCTTGGCGTACATCGCCGTGCGCAGCAGCGGCATCATGTTTTCCCAGCACACCACTGCACCGACGCGCCCGACCTGGCTGTCGATCACCGGCAAGGTCGAGCCATCGCCCTTGCCCCAGATCAGCCGTTCGGTGCCAGTGGGCATCAGTTTGCGGTGTTTGGCCACCAGCCCGGCCTGCGGATCGAAGTACAGCGCGGTGCAGTACAAGGTGCTGCCGGCGCGCTCGATCACGCCGATCACCAGGTTCGCTCCGGTGCGCGCGGACAGCCCCGCCAGTGCCTCGGTTTCCACGCCGGGGACGTCGATGGCATTGGCAAAATAGCGGGCAAAGGCTTCGCGACCTTGCGGCAGGCGATAGCCCAATTGGGTGCCAAAGCCCTCACCTTTGGGATAACCGCCCAACAAGGCTTCCGGCATCACCACCAACCCGGCGCCGGATTCGGTGATCGCGTTTTCATAGGACAGGATCTGTTCCAGGGTTTCAGCCTTGCCGCCGGGCAAGGCGCCGATCTGCAGGGCAGCAACGATTGACTTTGGCATCTTGGAAACTCCATTCGCATCAGGTGTTGCTCATTCTCCGGCGTCAGGCAATCATCAATAAAGACCGATTCACTGCTGAATGATATGAGCCATATGAATATCACCAACGTTGACCTCAATCTGCTCAAAGTCTTCGAAGCACTGCACGAGGAGTCCAGCGCCAGCCGCGCCGCACTGCGCCTGGGCGTGACGCAATCGGCCGTCAGCGCGGCCTTGCGTCGCTTGCGCGAGCTGTATGGCGATCAGTTGTTCGTGCGCACCGGGCGCGGCCTGGCTCCCTCGCTCAAGGCCAATCAGCTCAAGCCGGTAGTCAGCGATGCCCTGAACAAATGCCGGCAGAGCCTGGCGATGGTCGATCCAGCTGCGCAACAGTACGAAGGTCGCTCGGTCACCGTGGGCATGTCGGATGATTTCGAAATTGCCTACGGCCGGCGGCTGATCGAAGAAATCGCCCGTTGCGCGCCGAAGCTGAGGCTGATTTTCCGCCAGACCCACAGCCAGATCGTCGCCCAGGCGTTGTTGGAGCGCAGCATTGACCTGGCGATTACCGCGGGCGGGTTTGCCGAGCGGTTGCTCAGCCGTCAGGTGCTGGGGGAAGGTGGCTATCTGTGCCTGGCGGACCCGTCGAGCTTGGTCAAGGGCCAGCAAAGCATCGGTCTTGAGGAGTTTGTGGCCCGCGAACACATTCTGGTGTCGTCCGGCGGTTTTATCGGGATTACCGATGAGGGATTGGCGGCGCTGGGGCTCAGTCGAAGAGTGTGCGCCTCGACCACGCATTTTGCCGCGTTGCCCCATTTGCTCAAAGGCAGCCGGGCGGTGGCGACCATTCCGGCCCATGCCGCCCAAAGCATCGCAACGCTCAGCGGGCTGGCACTGCTGCCCTGTCCCTTGGCCTTGCCGCGCTACCCGATCGAACTGGGCTGGCGGACCAGCACCCAGCTCGACCCGGTGCTATTGAAAGTGCGCGCGGCGATCGTCGCGAGCTTCGCCTGACGGCCGATATTATTTGTTGGCCGCCATCAGGCGATTGACTTCACTGCGCACCATGTTGGCGAATTCCGGCGGTGACATGCCGTCCAGCTCGGCGCGCACCCATTCGGCCCATTTGCCTTTGCGCTTGGCCCGTTCGCCGAACAACCGCGCGGCCTCCCCCTTGGCTTTGCCCAGGTTGTTTTGCCAGAGTTCGAACAGACGGGATTTCTCGTCTTCAAGCGCTGCGCGCTCGGCGAGGGGTTTGTCGGCCAGATTGAAGCTCATGGGAATTTCCTGCTGCGTAAAATAGGCGACATCTTACACTGTAGGACGAAATGTCCTGCGCCGGTTTTTCAGCAAGATGCCCTCACCGGGCAAAATAGCTGCAACTTTTCCGACGACGGCAGACTCCATTGTTCACTGTCCACCTACCTGCAAGGAGTACTTCAATGGCCCGCAAACCCGCCGCGCAAGCCGCCGAAGATCAAATCAAGGATCAAGCGTTCAGCGAGCTTCAATCGCTGATCGAAGAGTCGGAAAAGCTGCTCAAAAGCAGCGCCTCACTGGTCGGGGAAGAAGCGGAGACCCTTCGCGGACAAATCGCCCTGAAACTCCGGCAGGCAGGGGATTCGGTGACCAGCGTACGCGACCGGACCCTGCCCGCGGTCGAGGCCACTGAAACCTATATCGGCGGGCATCCATGGCAAACCGTGGCGATTTCCGCCGGGTTTGGTTTGGTGGTGGGGTTGTTGTTGGGGCGGCGTTAAGCCCTGGCAAACACTGAACCCCTGTGGGAGCGAGCCTGCTCGCGAAGGCGGTTGATCAATCAACATGGATATTGACTGACAAGACCTCTTCGCGAGCAGGCTCGCTCCCACAGGGTCTCACCTTCTGTTGACAGCGTCAGTCTCCCGCCAGCTCCCGCAAATTCGCCAGCGTCCGGGCATCCAGTTCAATGCCGTTGACCTGTGATTTGGCGCGCTGATGATGACGCCGGTCCCCCGGCAAACGCTTCAAGCCAACACCGTGCATTTGCCGCACCAGTTCCTGGCTGCGTTCGGCAAAGCTTTGCCCCGCCGCTTTGCCCGGATCGATCACGATAAGCAATTGGCCAGTCCAGGGGGTCTTGGCGCCAGGGTGGTTCTTCCAGTCGAACTCGAAGGAAAAATTGCCGCCGGTCAGTGCCGCAGCGAGCAACTCGACCATCATCGACAACGCCGAGCCCTTGTGCCCGCCAAACGGCAGCAACGCGCCACCCTCGAGAATCGCCTTCGGGTCCGTGGTCGGCTGGCCGAGGCTGTCCACGCCCATCCCTTCCGGCAAGTGCTTACCTTCGCGAGCGGCAATTTGCACGTCGCCATGGGCAATGGCACTGGTGGCCAGGTCGAAGACAATCGGCGCGCCATCAGCCCGCGGCGCAGCGAAGGCAATCGGGTTGGTGCCGAACAGCGGACGATCGGCACCGTGGGGCACCACGCAGGTCATGCTGTTGACCACGCTCAATGCCACGAGGCCTTCATCGGCGAAGGGTTCGACATCCGGCCACAAGGCCGCGAAATGGTGTGAGTTACGGATCGCCAGCACCGCAATGCCGGCACTTCGGGCCTTCTGCACCAGCAGCTCGCGTGCCGCCGCCAGGGCCGGTTGAGCAAACCCGTTATTGGCATCGACCCGCACAAACCCTGAAGCCACGTCTTCGACCACCGGGACGGCCTGGCCATTGACCCAGCCGCTTTGCAGCGTCGAAACATAACCGGGAATACGGAATACCCCGTGACTGTGCGCGCCGTCGCGCTCGGCACCGGTGCAGTTTTGCGCCAGCACCCGGGCAACCTCGGCCGACGTGCCGTGACGCAGAAAAATCTTTTCCAGCAAAGCGCTCAGCGCTTCGAATGACAGGTGTGACGAGATCGCAGTAGAGGCATGATCGTTTGGCGCAGACATCTGAAGCTCCAGACTGATTATTGGAGGGAACAACAGCGTACAAAGACCCGCCGATTAACAACGTGCGGCGAGCGACCTGTCAACCTTTCGCTCAGGGCCGATGAGATATATCCGTGTCACGAATGTCCACGCCCCGTGCGTTATCTATTTACCACCTGCGCCAACGCACCGGCCTTTAGTCTCGAAGCTCAATCCACAGGCGCCTTTGAGTGGCACCTTGAACGAGACTCGACGATGCCTACACCAGTAACTCCGCTGTTTTTCCCCGAGGCGCTGACGTCGCGCGGCCTCTGGAAAGAACTGGGTAAAACCCACGGTCTGACGCAAAAGGACTTCGAATGGTTCAGCCAAATCGAACTGGCCAACCAGGCACTGCGCGATAAGCAGACGCCGCCCATGCTGGCGAAGAAAATCCTGCTGAAAATCCAGGACCTGGAACCCGTGGCGCTGGCTGGCAGCTTTGTACTGACCGCGACGCCCGAAGACAATGGCGTGATTCTCTATACCCCGTACGCCGGAATCAAAAAATTCGCCAACCGTACGGCCCTGACCAAACAACTGGTGACGCAACTCAAGGCGGCCGGCGAAGACGACGACCTGCTGGCCTTCATGGCGCTGTCCCAACGCAAGACCGTGGTGGACGCCGCCGACATCGAACTGGACTTTCGAACCATCGACGGCGACGTGTTCGAAGACCAGCGCGACACCCTCTCCACCCATCAGCAACTCAACGACCAGGCCCTGCTCGACGAATTGAAAGCGCTGCCGTCCCTGACCTCGCTGCTCGACACATTGCTGAATCAGAAGCTGGCGGCGTCGTTTCCAGGTCTGGATCAGAGCCAAAGCCAAGTGAACTTCTACCTGGCAACGACGCCAGAGAATGCTGACGAGAACCATGCGGCGCGACGCTGGGTCAGCTCCCTGTCCCTGAGTGAGGCCGTCCTCCTGCACTATCGCCATCAGCGTTGGCCAGCCGGGTCTTCCCCTGAGTTTTCCCATCCGAAAAAGTCCCCGGCAAAAACCGACCAGCCACTCTGGGAGGCAGGCGTCACGACGATCTCGCGCCAACTGATCAGCCTGCTGGTCGGGCAGCTCGAAGGTTTCTGGGCTGCGCCGAGCGCCGATGGCGCATCCCGTCACCAGTTCTTCGGCCAGGCCATTGCCGACCAGGCGCGAGTGCAACTGCTGCTCAAGCGTGAAGCCGGGATCATCACTCCTGAGCAAAGCCAGGATTTGCACGCGTTGATCTCGACGGCTAGCCGGACGAACGAATCGATGTCCGTCGAAACCGTGCGCCTGTGGGAGTACCAGGCCAACTATGTGGAGTTGGCCGGCTCACTGATGGTCAGCGCCAGCAATGCGTTTCTCTACACGCCCACCGCAGGCCTGCAGGTGCTCAAGGACTATCAGGACTTGCGCGATACGGTGCTGAGCAAGTTCAGCGCAGCCGGTCACGAGGATGAGTTCTACGGCCTGCTGAGCCTGGAGGAGCGCCAGTGTTTCATTGGTTTTGACCGGCCGAATGTGACCGGCGAAGTGATTTCCGGCGAGATCTTCCCCAAGCTCTTCGACCGGATCATCGGCAAGCAACTGCAGAACCTGGAATATGCCCTGCAAGTGTTCCGTCACAGTGACGGCAGCGTGGACATCCATGCTCTGTTCGACAAGGCGCTGGATATCCGCTCGATGATCAGCGAGCGCCTGCTGATACTGACTACCGACGAACGCTGGAGCACGCGGCCCGTGTTATCCGGCGATCAGCATCCCTCAACTGTGCTGGCCGATACGGCGGAGACTTTCGTCAAGACCTTCAGCGACATCGAAACACAGATCAACGCAGATTTCGCAGCACAACCGGTCGCTTCTCTGGCCTTGCAACGGGTCTATCTGGAAAACATCAAACCCCGCCTGACCCATGCACTGTCCGTTGGCCTGCGTGGCGAAGCCAGCCTGCGGGTACTCGACTCGACGTTGCGGGATGCGGATCGGGACATTGTCGACACGGTATTCAATCCGGACCAGACCGACCGGCTAAACCGTCCGTCCCGAAAGGGCTTCCGACCCGATGCCTACTCATTGACGCTGGAGTGCTCCGGCCAGGAGGATGTCCTGCCTCTGGCCCATTGCCTACTGTTGACCGAGCGTGGCGGACTCGACCCCTCGCATTCCGGCCGGACGATCCTGTGGACACCCGCCGAGGGCCTGGAAGTCTTTGACACCATCAATCGTGCACGGCTGGAACTGAACCGGCGCCTGCTCGAACCGCAACAACGCCTGGTGTTGCTGGAAAACCTGACCCCGACCCAACGCATCTTTCACCAGCGCTACTCATTGGGTCCGCTGCGGCTGATTGAAGGGCCTGCATTGGAGCGGGTCGCGCAATCGTCCATCGAGCACTTTTTGGCTCGCTGCGAACACGTACGCACTTTCGATCTGAGCGACACGAAGAAGAAAAAAGCCCTTAAAGCCCTGACCACAACGGTGCTCAACACCAACCTGCGAAGAGCCACGTCGATCGCCCGGGCGATCAGCCAACAGCAGTCCCTGCCCGCCTGGTTGGGAATGGCTCCGCTGCAAGAGCAGCGACTGCACCTTGAACTGCTGGAGCAATACCGCAACAGCGTTGTTGAGGACAAAGACTATTTACACGGGATCAAACCCCTCAAGTCGTATGTGCATGAAACACTGAAGTCGTTGCTCGCCAGCCGCTTCCCCGCCACAGCGCTGGACCCTGACAATATTGAAATCACCCCGAACCTGGCCCTGGTCGGCCCCGCCCGGACCCTCACCGAGTTCGCCTTGCACCACGTCAACATTGCGCAAGGCACCGGGTTCAAGGTCGGGTCGGCAACCACTCAATCGCTGCCCCGGGGTCTGGACCAGGCGGCTGTCCGCCAACTGTTGCTGTCATTGGACATAGCGCAGCACTACGCCAAACAGGTCACGGACAGCTTGTCGAATCAAGCGGCCGACGTCGAAAGCAGGGTGTTGCGCTTCGCCAAACAACTGCCCTGGCAACTGCTGCAACACGCCCACGAACTGAAACTGCAGCAGCGACTGTCCGACAGTGCTTTCGATTTGCTTCGGCAAGTATTCGACATGCCGGACGCCATCGCCCGGGCGGCCGTAGAAGGCGCACACGCCATTGCCCGACCACTGGAACTGCTCAAGACAAGCGGTACCTCCGCCGTCAAGGCGCTGGGCCTGTACCTGGTGGGTCCCGGCGAAGGCAAGGCCGGCCCGCAAATCCTCTATGCCCCCTACCACCCCGGTGGCTCACCGTTCGTTGAGTTTGATAATGAGGCCAGCATTGTCTCAGCGCTCAACACGCCGGGGCCGTTGCAGGACATGTTGATTCGTCGCCTGCCAGAGAATGAGCAAACGGTGTTTCGCAACCTGTTCGAGTCCACCGTCGGCCAGTCGAGCGAAATCACCCTCGCGTCCAACCCCATCGGCGGCAACCTGCTCACCCGTTTGTTCCATGACAACACTAATCTGCTGGTGAAGATGCTCGGCAGCCAGGCAGACGCTACCGCTCAGTCTGACTGGGAGGCCGTCGAACACCTGTTCGTCTCCGGCATTGAGCGCATTTCAGGCCTTCTGCCGGGCAAACTCGCGTATGTGCAGTTTCTCTGGAAGGCTTACAAAGACGAACTCAACTCCGCCGAAGGCTTGCAGGACCATCACTGGGGAGCGGCATTGCGTACCTTCATCGCCGGTGCGGCGCAAATCGTGACTTTGGGCCGGCTGTCCCTCGAAGGATGGGCAGACACCGCCGAGGCAACCGGCGAAGCGGTGACTGAACCGGTTGCCACCCCAGTAACCGCGCAACCCTGGTCCCAGGTCCGGTCAACAGCACCGCTGCGCACGCGGCTGCAACCGTTCGAAACCACGGTCGAACTCAAGGACCTGACGAAAAGCAGCACCGACGGTACCTACCTTGAAGCGACCAGCAACAGATCCTTCGCCGCCATTGCCGGCAAGGTGTACGGCGTAGATAAGATCGGGGCGGTCTGGAAAATAATCAAAGGCGAAGAAGAAGGCCCTGTGTTACAGACGGCATCCGACAAGCAACTGGTGATCGACCCGGATATCCACACCGTTCACTTCGGCAAAGCTGTCTCGAAAATGCGCAATCAGTATGTCAACTTCTATGTCGCCAGGGAGGTGCTGAACATCGAGGCCCGGGGGATGGAGGAAATCCGGGCAAGACATCCCGAAAAAGCCCGCATGATCGTGCAGGCCATCGACATGGCCCGTTTTTACGCGTTCAACAGCCTGCACAATCTGGTGCAACTCAAGAAGCTCGTCCCCGGCACAAGGCTCGATACCTTCCTCAAACAGTTCTTTGATGTGGACCAGGTCGACAACGCACTGATCGAGAAAATCAGACAGGCCGTCGTTCCCATCTGCAACGCGCTGGTCGACCCCGATGACGACTGGATGAACTCGCAACGCTTTATCGTGGGTTCAAGCCGGGATTCGAAGGACAACCTCGTCGCGTTTGTCGTGGAGAAGGATCAACAGCGCAATGTGTATTTCACGGAAAAATTCTTCGATCAACAACTGGACTGGTACAAATCCAGCCTGACCCAACCTTTCGATGTCGACGGCCACAGCCAGGCCGCGACGCTGATACACGAGTTCGCTCATTTGTTTTCCAAGGCCGTGGACATCGCCTACCTTGAGGCCAGGCTACCGTTCAGCGATCTGGTAGAGGCGGTCACCGGCTATGGCGCAGCAAAGAAACAGTCTCAAGTGGACTTCCAGCGAGAAGCCTTGTCGATGAAAACGCCAAAGGACGAACTGTTCGCGCGCTGGAACAGTGGCCTGCAATCGTGGATCAGCCTGGACTCCATACCGAGCACTTACCACATCGGCAAGGACATTCTGCGGCTGACGGGCAGCGAGACGATGGATAAGGCAAGGGAAGCGTTTTTTAACGTGAAGGATTCGAAGCTGCGCATCGACGTCATTTTGCACAATGCCGACTCGATCGCTTTCTTGATCTGCGAAATGGGCCGGCAACTGGACCCGCTATCGGTCGCTGCAACCTCCGAAACCTGATCACGACGTAATAAATGCGCAGATCCACGGATCTGCGCTGCACAGCGGTGGCTGTTTTGATCTTTTTTTCACGCACCCCTGGATACTGTTACCCGACAACAGGAATTCCAAAGACCTGGCGTTAAAAAAACAACACTTTGATAGTTAAATGCCATGACTGATGTTCTCGCAGACTCCCCCCAAGGTTAGAATGCAGGAAACCAGGAAGGGCCAATGACCGACCACACGCTCTCGGAAGCTGAATACGATGCCATCACCGATGCCGCCGCGCATTGGTGTATGCGTTTGCACGCCAATGACTGCACCGAGCAAGAACGCCAGGCGTTTGAGCAATGGCGTAATGCGCATCCGCTCCATGCCTTCGAGTACGAAGCGATGCTGGAGATCTGGGATGTGGCCGGCGACTTGCCGCGTCCCGAGCCCGTCGTGCCGCTGGTTCGCCCCCAATCCGAAAAACCGTGGCGCCGCCTGGCCATTGCAGCGACGGTCTGTGCCCTGGCGCTGCCTTTGGCGGGTTATGGCGGCTGGCACCTGGGCTGGGTACCGAACGCGTACCAGCACTTCGAAGCGACCGACAATGTTCGAACAGTCACCTTGAAAGACGGCAGTCAGGTGGAACTGAACCTGGGCAGCGAGCTGACCTACAGCAACTACAAGGATCAGCGGCAAGTCACGCTGAAAAAAGGCGAAGCCTTCTTCAGTGTCAGCCATGACACTCGCCACCCCTTCGTGGTCAAGGCCGCAGAAGGCCGGATTCGCGTGACCGGCACCCAGTTCAACGTCTGGATGTATGAAGACCAGGTCAAGGTCAACCTGATCGAAGGTTCGGTACTGGTCAGCAGCAATGCCGACCGGCAAGGCGACGGTTTGCGCCTGGACCCGGCGATGCAGGCCAGTTATCGACACGGCGACTTCATCCCCCGCATCAGCCAGACCTATGACAATGACAGCTCGCTGGCCTGGCGCCAGGGCAAGCTGGTGCTCGACGATCTGGCGCTCAGCGATGCGCTGCCCTTGATCAACCGCTACCTGGACAAACCCTTGATGGTCGCTGACAACAGCACCGGCTCGATCCATATCGGCGGCATCTACAACATCAAGGAGATCAATGGCCTGGTGAAGTCCTTGCCGCGGGTCCTGCCGGTCTACCTGACCCGCAATCAGAACGGTAACCTGGTGGTCAACGCGATTCCGCAAACCTCCCCGAAAAGCTGAAAAGACCGCCACCCTTGCGGGGTGCGGCCTTCAGCGTTCATGTAAAACCCCACTACATTACTGCGCGGTCACCTTGGCGTCCTGCTGGCGAATCGTCCGCACCTGATAGTCCGGATCGGACAGGATCTGTTGCTCGGTGAAAGGCAGCACGCTCCATTGCTTCCTGGAAAAGGCCAGCGTCTGGTCCCGTGAAAACTTCGAGGCCGGGTCGCTGGACAACGAGAACGCCAGAAGCCCTTTGGCCTGCGGTCCGTACTCGTCAAAGGTCACCACTTGCAGGTAACTCGTGCCGCTGACCACTTCGCGCTTGCCATCGCTGCGCGGCACGCTCTGGATGGCGTTGTAGACCCCGAGCGTCCCCGGGCCGCCGTGGATCGGTGTTTGCTGTCCGCCGCTGCTGACCACCTGGATATCACCCCAACGGCTATCGGGTGTCAGTCCTGATGCCTTGACCTGTTCAGCCGAAGCCAGCATCGCTGCCCGTAGCGCCTTTGCCACCTGCGGGTGCTCGACTGCGATTCCACGTGGAGTATGTTGTGGATCTTGCGGATCGAATGCCACACGCCATACGTCCGGCACTGGCTCCAACGCCTCCATGACATTCTGCAAGTGCACAAAGCCCAGGCCGCTGTCCAGGTTGGCCTTGCGGTCCCAGGCCTTGAAGCTGGCGCACAGTGGCGCGAGGGTTTTGGCATCGGTACCGAGATCCGCCGCGCAGAACTGCAGCAGGTCCGGCATCACTTGATCCGCCTGATACACCTCATCGTCCATGACCATGCGTTGCAAGTCCGCGGCCCCGACCTTGCCGGCCTGGGCCAGCGTGCTCAAACGATCCAGGGCAAAGCGCGAGCGCAGTCCCAATGGCTGGCTATCCTGGCTGATCAACGGCGAATAGCCGGTCAGCGGTTGCGCCGGGTTGGCCATCCATGCCGAGTCGTTGGAGTGCTGGACAAAATCCTTGCGCAGCAATTGCGGCAACTTGTCGGACGCATAGATACCCTGTTGTGGCGCCTGCGGATCGATGTCCCAGGCACAGGCGCTGTTGGAACCGTCGAGAACGATCATCTGCAAGCCCACTCGTGGATCGCTGCATTGCGCCAGCTTGTCGACGCTGACGTTGGGCACCACCGAGAGGTTCATGTACAGCGTCTGCCCCTGATCGTCCGCCGCCAGCGTGTTGACCCACGGGATGCCCTGGATCCTGTGCACCGAAGCCTGGAAATCCTTGAGGTTTTCAGCGCGGTTCATCGCGTACCACTGCTGCAGAACCCGGTCGTTGTCCAGATTGGCGTCGCGCAGGCTGAAGGCGTACTGATGATCCCAATCCAGTTTCCCCGGCCATTGCACCACCGGACCGAATTTCGAACTGTAGACCACACGGGAAATCGCCCGGACCTGCCCGTCCGCCTGCCTGACGTTGACGGTCACGGTCTGCTTGTCCATCGGCAAGGACTGGCCGTCGAGCAGGTAACGGGTCGAATCCCCGGGGTCGAGTTGCAGGCGATACAGCGTGAAATGCCTGGACGAATCCACGGTGTGGGTCCAGGCCAGATGTTGATTGAAACCGATGTTGATCACCGGCAGGCCGGGCAACGCCGCGCCCATCACGTCCAGTTTGCCGGGAATGGTCAGGTGCATCTGGTAAAAGCGCATGCCGCCCACCCACGGAAAGTGCGGATTGGCCAGCAACATGCCGCGTCCGTTGAAGGAACGCTCGCTGCCGACCGCGACGGCGTTGCTGCCCCGGTCCAGGGCAAAGCGCTGCATCCGCGTGGCGGCCACCTGGAACGCTGCCTGTGCGTTCGACGCCTGGGCCACGGCCTTGGGTGGCGTGGCACCAGCCAGGGCTTCGGCAAACTGGCCGACGCCACCTTCGACCAACAGGCGTCGGGTCAGCTTGACCAGATCCGAGGGGGTGATGTCGCGTACCCAATCGCCTTCACACTGCGGCGGTAAACCCTGGGCGCGACGCTCGCTCAAGGAGCGGTTGTACCCCGCCACATAGCCTTCGACCAGCTCACGCACTTCGGGGGTCTGGGCCTGCCAGAAGCGGGCGACGGCTTGCGGGGTGTTCAACCAGGTGAAAAACACATCGCTGATCAGGTTCTCCCGCTCTTCGACGGTGAACTGATCCGGCCCGAAGTACCGCGAACGTTCGCCGTTGACGGTAGTGATTTCGTTGGCGAGCAGGCACAGGTTGTCCTGGGCGTAGGCATAGCCGATGCCGTAGCCGAGCCCGCGCTCATTGTCGGCGCGGATGTGCGGCACGCCGAAACCGGTTCGGCGGATGTCCGCGCTCGTTTGCGCAGGCGCACCACTCGCGCTTGCCGCAAGGCTCAGCCCCAGGCCCAACCCCAGAGTCACACCCGCCAGGCTCAACCTGGTTAACTGCCTGGAAATAATCACGCTCGCTCCTGATCGAAAAAACGATGGCCACAGCGGCGCATATCCATGCGCGCCGAGCCTCCCTGTAGGGACGAAGCTCACCACAAAAATTTAGGGATTTACTGCGCAACGGACCACGGACTGACAGGTTGATCACACGATGGCGACAAAATTTCTACATTCGAGCCTTCATGATTCGGAGTGCTCATACGTCTAACCCTGTAAGAGCGCCCATTTTTTCCTGATCAGGCTCTGAAAGGAGTTTTGCAATGTACAACTCGCAACTGCCAACGGACGGTAGCAATGCGCCAAAGGGTACTTCCATGGGAGTCGGTGTATTCGAGCCGCGTACCGATCGCCACGGCAACGAGCGGATCCGGGTCCTGCTCAAAAGCTTTGGCCTTCGAACCAGTCTGATCCGCCTGAAAGTCATCGACGCCCTGCTGACGGCCGCCGAAAACGATCGCAGCCTTGGGGTGCGCGGCGTGCACAGCCAATTGCTGGACCTGGATGTTCCCCTGTCATTTCTCAGTGTACGTGAAGTGCTCAAGCGCTTGTGCAGCGAAGGCGTGATTGTCCTCAATCCCGACAAGAGCTACAGCCTGCATCCTCAGGCTGCAGCCATCCTGCGCAACCGATGATCGAATGATCAGGGCTTGACCTTGCGGCGCATCACGCCATTGATGACTACCACGATCACCGCCACGCCAATGGCGATGTACTGGAACATTTTTTCGCTGATGACGCCGGTGTTCTGCAACCAGGAAAGGCCAAACATGATCCCCAGCACCACCAGGGAGATCAGAATCGAGTATTTCAAACGTTGCGACTGAGTCATTGCGGGTTCCTGAATCTGAAAATGTATCCGGTTTGTATCGACGCGCATGCCAAGCGCTTACCCTGTTTCGGGGATAAGCGGCTACGAGCGGGGGTCTCATATTACAGCCGATGAAGCGTTTTGGCTTCATTGCGGCGATAACCATGAGGACTTTCAAATGTTGCGTCGAATCACACTGCTGATTCCCCTGCTGGCCATCCTGACCCTGAGCGGATGCATTGTTTTCCCCCATGGGGGCTGGCACCACGACCACTATGACAACCATGGCGGACCGGGTTACTACCAGCATCGTTAACTGCGGTTCAACGGCCTGAATCCTTGCGGTAAAAGTCATTGCCGGGCTGAGCACACAGTTCCACCAGCCAATCGACGAACACACGCACCCGCCGGGCCAACTGGCGCTGGCGTGGGTGCTGGCTCAGGGTGATTACCTGATTCCGATTCCGGGTACCAAGCAACGCAAGTACCTGGAAGGAACCGGGCGGGCCGGGCAACATGGCCTCAGGCCTCGTCCGAGAGAACACTGTCTGGCCTCACCATGGGGCCGTTGTTCTTGCCGTAAATTTCCAGGTTTTGCAGTACGTAAATCGCTTTTTTGAACTCTGGAACCAAATAGTTGGCGTACTTATTACCCTTCACATTGTTGTGCTGAATGTTCTCCAGTTGAGTAGCGAAATATTCCAGCGCATTGAACTTCGCATCAGGATCCTTGATGCCAAACCGGTCGAACTTGTCACCGGCATTGCTCAGCGTGACCGCCGTGACATCGGTGATCAGGCCACGCTCTTTCAAAAAGACACTGATACTACCCATGGATTTGACTGAAATATTAGTAGGATCAAAACCTTTCATCTGCTTGCGCAATTTCATCTTGTCCATCTTGACTGTATCCAACTCAACTGGATTGTTGCCCACCAGGTCAAGCATCTGCCTGACCTTGACGTTCTGGGGAACAGACTTTGATCTGCTGGCGGTATCTCGAACCAACAGGCCCGTTTTCGCGGTCCAGGCGCCGGTATAACCGATAGTCATTGAAAACTCCTTGTTTGACCAAGTTAGGAGGTCAGGAGTATCGGCCGGAGCACTTGAGGCCACCAAACTTTAATTCAGAGCTTTAACAATTTTCGTACAATTAAGATACATACTGTAAAACTTCTTGTTTATTGGGTCTTGGCACATTAAAGAATGGTCCTTCAGACTTTTCTTACATAGCGGCTAGTTGGTCCTAATCAACACCGATACTTACCCTCGGCATTTCAACCTGACGATTTTGTAATGTGCCCCTCATCTGCCTGACAGCGATGATCTATCATCATCTAACAGCGGAGCTTTGTAGCAATTCGAAACACTCCTTGAATGCCTGACCAGTAAAAATGGTCAGAATGCGTTTTTTTGCCCGTTAGCCGAGACGAATCCCATGCGAAACCCTCTGCGTCTGATCGCCCTGAGCGCTCTGTTCATGTCCTCCCTGGCCCAGGCTGCCGACCTCATTGGGATCGAGGTTCATCGCGACGCCAATTGTGGTTGCTGCAAGAAGTGGATCAGCCATCTGGAGGCCAATGGTTTCAAGGTCGAAGACCACGTCGAAGCCAACATGAGCGAGTTCAAGCAGCAGCACGGGGTACCGCCGCGCCTGTCGTCGTGCCACACCGCGTTGATCAACGGCAAATTCGTTGAAGGTCATGTCCCGGCCGATCAGGTCCTGGCCCTGAGCAAGCGCGATGATCTGCTGGGCGTCGCCGCGCCCGGCATGCCGATGGGCTCGCCCGGCATGGAAATGGACGGCATGAGCGATGCCTATCAGGTCATCGGCCTGAAAAAGGACGGCACTGACGTGGTGGTTGCGGACTACCCCGCCCATTGATGTCCGGCGCGTACCTTGGGCTGTTTTTCGCGGCATTCGGTGCCGCCACGCTGCTGCCGTTGCAATCGGAAGCCGTGCTGGTCGGACTGCTGCTCAGCGATCGCTATTGGCTCTGGGCGCTGCTGGCGGTGGCAACGTTCGGCAACGTTCTGGGCTCGCTGCTTAACTGGTGGCTGGGGCGCGGGATCGAGCGGTTCCGCGACCGTCGCTGGTTTCCGGTGAGCCCCCGGCATCTGGTGAAAGCCCGGCTGCATTACCAACGCTACGGCCATTGGTCATTGCTGCTCAGTTGGTTGCCGGTGATTGGCGATCCGCTGACGCTGGTCGCCGGGGTCATGCGCGAGCCGCTGGGGCGCTTCCTGCTGATCGTCACCCTGGCCAAAGGTGCCCGCTACGGCGTGCTGGCCATGGCGACTCTGGGCTGGATGGGTTGAACCATCCAGAGCGGCGGTTGCCTGTGTTTAATGCCGCCCTAATCGAGTCGATCCAGCATCGGCGGAATTTCCATGGAGCCCTCTCATGTCGCGCCCCTTCTCCCGCTGGTTGCCCAGCCTTTTACTGACCGCCGCCCTGCCCGTCATCGCTCACGCCGAAGAACCGGAATACGGCCCCGAGCTGCAAGGTTTCGACTACCCCTACACGCTCAAGCACTTCGCCTTTGAATCCCAGGGCCAATCCCTGCAAATGGGTTACATGGATGTTGCTGCCCACGGCAAGGCCAATGGTCGCAGCGTGGTGCTGATGCACGGCAAGAACTTCTGCGGCGCCACCTGGGACAGCTCGATCAAAGCCCTCAGCGACGCCGGCTACAGGGTCATCGCCCCGGACCAGATCGGCTTCTGTACCTCCAGCAAGCCGGCGCACTATCAGTACAGCTTCCAGCAACTGGCGACGAACACCCAGCAATTGCTCAAGACCCTGGGCATCCAGAAAGCCACCCTGCTGGGGCATTCCACCGGCGGCATGCTCGCCACGCGCTATGCCTTGCAATACCCCGAACAGGTCGAGCAACTGGCGCTGGTCAACCCCATCGACCTGGAAGACTGGAAAGCCCTCGGTGTGCCCTATCGTACCGTTGATCAATGGTACGAGCGTGAACTCAAGCTCAGCGCCGAGGGTATCCGCAACTACGAACGCACCACCTACTACGGCGGTCGCTGGAAACCGGAATTCGATCGCTGGGTCGACATGCTCGCCGGCCTGAACAAAGGCCTCGGGCATACGCAAGTCGCATGGAACTCGGCGCTGATCTACGACATGATCTTCACCCAACCGGTGTTTTACGAATTCCACAACCTGAAGATGCCGACCCTGCTGTTGATCGGTACGTCCGATACCACCGCCATCGGCAGTGACATCGCCCCGCCCGAGGTCAAGGCGAAGATCGGGCACTACGACGTCCTCGGCAAACAAGTGGCCAGGCTGATTCCCCAGTCCACGCTGGTCGAGTTCCCTGGCATGGGCCACGCGCCACAGATGGAAGAACCGGCACAATTCCACCAGGCCCTGCTCGCCTGGCTGAACAAGACCAACCCCGTGCATTGAAGAGGAAAGGCGGATGCCTGTGCAGATTGCAGTGATCGATGATTGGCAGGATGTGGCGCGGGACGTGGTGAACTGGTCGGCATTGGACAGCATTGGCCAGGTGAGTTTTCTCCATGACTACCCCGCCGACAACCAGCCCCTGGCAGAGCGCCTGGCCGGGTTTGAAGTGATCTGCGTGATGCGCGAGCGCACCCGGTTCGATGAGGACCTGCTGCGCCGCCTGCCGACGCTCAAGCTGCTGGTGACCGGCGGCATGCGCAATGCGGCCCTGGATCTGAAAGCCGCCGCTGCGCTGGGCATTTCGGTCAGCGGCACCGACAGCTACAAACACGCCGCGCCGGAACTGACCTGGGCGCTGATCATGGCCGCGACCCGCAACCTGGTGGTCGAAGCCAATGCCCTGCGTGCCGGCCAATGGCAACAAGGCCTGGGCGGCGACCTGCATGGCAAGACACTCGCCATCCTCGGTCTGGGCAGCATCGGCCAGCGTGTCGCGCAGTTCGGTCAGGTGTTCGGCATGCGCGTCATCGCCTGGAGTGAAAACCTCACCGCCGAACGTGCGGCGCAGGTCGGTGTGACCTGCGTCAGCAAGCAGGAACTGTTCGAACAGGCCGACGTGCTGTCGGTGCACCTGGTACTCAGCGAACGCAGTCGCGGTCTGGTGGACGCCCAGGCACTGGGCTGGATGAAACCCACGGCATTGCTGGTGAACACCGCTCGCGGCCCCATTGTCGATGAAGCGGCACTGATCAAGGCACTGCAGAAACAACGGCTGGCCGGTGCCGCCCTGGACGTCTTCGAGCAGGAGCCACTGCCCGCCCACCATCCGTTCCGGACCCTGGACAATGTGCTGGCGACGCCCCATGTCGGGTACGTGAGCCAGCAGAACTACCAGCTGTTTTTCTCGCAAATGATCGAGGACATTCAGGCATGGGCGGCGGGCGCTCCGATTCGTTTGCTGGGTTGATACTCCAATGTGTGCGAGCTTGCTCGCTCCCACAACGAATAATTGTTCAGGCTGCGGTGTTCTCATCACATCGACCTTGCGCTGCGTCCGGCGGGACGCGATCTGATCCGAAACCCGTGAACCTGTGGAGCAAAGCCCATGAATAATCGTTTTGCTGTTCTGATGACGCCAGTGTTGCTGAGCGTTGCGTTGTCCGGCTCCCTCGCCCTGGCCAACGGTGGTGGCGGGGACGACGACGCCCCCATCAGGCCCAACTGCCCCAAAGGCCAGGTGTTCGATAGTAAATCCAAGCGTTGCGTCCGCCAGACCAGCAGCCTGGTACCGGACGAAGACCGCACCAACTATGCCTATCGACTGGCCAAGGACGGACGTTACGAAGAAGCCTTGGCCCTGCTCGATACGCTGAAACAGCCAAATACCGCAAAAGCATTGAACTATCGCGGCTACGCCACGCGTAAACTGGGACGTACCGACGAAGGCATCGGCTATTACCTGCAATCGGTGAAACTCGACCCGCAGTACGCGCAGGTCCGCGAGTACCTCGGCGAAGCCTATGTGGTCAAAGGCCGGCTGGATCTTGCACAGGAGCAACTGCAGCAGATCAAATCCATCTGTGGCGGTACTCAATGCGAGGAGTACCAGGATCTGGCCGAAGCCATCGACGGGTCATCGAAAACCTGACAACCCGAGCGGACGGAGGTCGCCATCGCCAGCGATCAGGCAATACGAACGGAACTGAACCAGCATCTGGCGCGTTTATGGCGCTACGGCCTGCTGTTGTCCCGGCAACGGCATGTCGCCGATGACCTGGTGCAAGCCACCTGCGTGCGGGCGCTGGAACGGGCCGGGCAATACGTGCAGGGCACACGCATGGACCATTGGCTGCTGAGCATTCTGCATTCGATCTGGCTCAACGAAGTCCGCGCCCGGCGGGTGCGCCAGGGTCAGGGCCAGGTAGACGCCGATCAGGCCTTGTCGTTCGACGGTGAATCCGTGGCCCAGACCCACGTGTTGGCGGCACAGGTCATCCGTCGCGTCGATGCCCTGCCCGAAGCACAGCGCGAAACGGTGTTTCTCGCCTATGTCGAAGGCTTGTCCTACCGCGAAGTCGCCGAGGTGCTGCAAGTGCCCATCGGCACGGTCATGAGCCGCCTGGCCACTGCCCGGGCGAAACTGGCCGAGTATCCACCGTTGCACACGGTGCCCACCCCTAACCGAGGAGAACATTGATGAACACGATACCCTCGGACGAACAACTGGTGGCTTACCTCGACAACCACCTCGATACCGAGCAGCGCGCGCGCATCGACGCGGCCATCAGTGCCGATCCGATGCTCGGCCTGCGCCTGCAATGGCTCGATCGCAGCAGCCTGCCGTTCAAGGCCGCCTACGATGAACTGACCCGGCAGGCGCCGGTGGATCGCCTGCAAGCCATGCTCGCCACGCTGCCCTCACCCGCCCGCCCCGGGCTCAGTCGACGCTGGTTCCTGGCCGCCGCGGCCGGGCTGTTGGCCGGCGGCGTGCTGGCGGACCGTTTGTTCCTCGGCTGGCAAGCAAGCCGGCAGACACATAACTGGCGCGGCCTGGTGGCCGACTACATGGCGCTCTACGTGCCGGAAACCCTGGATCACTTGCCCGGCGATGAAGCCGCCCAACGGGCACAACTGCGCACCATCGATGCGCGCCTGGGCCTCAACCTCGCGCCGGCAAAACTGAGCCTGCCCCGTGCCGAGTTCAAGCGCGCGCAAATCCTCGAATACGACGGTGCGCCCATCGCCCAGATCACCTATCTCGATCCGGTGCACGGCCCCATGGCGCTGTGCGTCACCCGCTCCAACAGCGGCAGCCGCCATTTCGCCCGGGAACAGCGACGCGAGTTGAATATCGTGTATTGGGCTGACATGGAGCACGCCTGGATGCTGATCGGGCATCAGCCGATGGCGGATCTGGAGGAGATGGCGAAGACGTTGCGTAGTCGCCTCAGTACCTGAAAACCCTTGGCTCAACGCAGGCGCTGCGACAGCGCCTGCAAAGCGCGTCAGGCCAACGCCGGCAACCACAAGCGAAACCGCGCCCCGCCCAGCGGCGAGGCTTCCACCGTCAGCGTGCCGCCCTGAGCCTCCAACGCCCGGCGGCTGATCGCCAGTCCCAGCCCGAAGCCACCCGTGGCGCGGTCGCGGCTGCGGTCGAGGCGGTAGAAGGGTTCGAAGATCCGCTCGCGCTCGTCGTCCGGAATGCCGATGCCATCATCGTCGACCCAGATTTCACAGCCGCCGGTATAAACCTGAACCCCGATCTGAATACGCTTCTCGCAGTAGCGCATGGCGTTGCGCAGCAGGTTCTGCAAGGCACGGGCGGTCAAGCGCGGGTCCAGGCTGAAGCGTTCGAACTGGCCGTGGAGCAGCACGTCGATGACGATTTCCGGGGATTCCTGTTCATCGTCGACGCTGCCCAGAATGCTGTCGATGAACTCATCCAGCGACACCTCGACCTGCTCCGGCAGCCGCGCCGGGTTTTGCAGGCGGCTGTAGGACAGCAGCTCCAGCACCAATTCATCGAGTTCCCGAATGTGCGCCACCAGGCTCTGCAGGCGCTCGCGGCTGGCCGCCGGCAAGTCGTCGGACAGGGCCAGCGCCAGGCCGAAATCCAGGCGCGTCAGCGGCGTGCGCAACTCGTGGGACACCGCATTGAGCAAGTCCCGCTGCTGGTTGAGCAGGCTCTCGATGTCACCGGCCATGGTGTCGAACACACTGGCCAGGCTGCCGATGTTGGAACTCGGGGAGATTTGTGTGCGCTCGCCCAAGTGGCCCTTGCCAAAGCGTTCGGCCGCGCCCTTGAGGCGTTCCAGATCACGCCAGTGCGGGCGCAGCCACAGCAACAGGCACGCGAGCATGGTCGCGCCGATCAGGACGTTGATGCTCCAGTACAACAGGTTGACGTCCAGCGGATCCGGTGGCACGACCATTTGCACCACGGTGCGCTCATTGAGCGGCGCGACGGCCAGCGTGCGCCAGCCCCAGTCGCCCACGCGCACGACGTTCTCGCCGCGTTGCAAGCGCTGCTGTTCATCCGGTGTCAGGCTGCTGTCGTCATTGCTGCTGAGCACGATGTGCAGAGGAGAGAAGTCCTTGTCCATTTCAGCGGCCAGGGTCGGCCACTGTTCGGCCGGGACCCCGTGGAACTGTTTGACGATCAGCGTTTGCAGCCCACGGGAATAATCGAGGTTGTAGGTGACAAAGCGCTCGTGGAACACCTTGACCACCAGATCCGGCACCAGATAGATCGCGGCGCTGAACGAGACGATGGTCACCAGGTACAAACGAAAGAGGATTCTGAACATCGACTCAGCATTCCCATTCAGAACGGCTGAACAGGTAACCCTTGCCCCACACGGTCTTGATCTTGCGCGCCTCGCCGGCGTGGTCGTCGAACTTGCGCCGCAGCTTGGAAATCGCTACGTCCACCGAACGGTCGGTGCCGTTGAATTCGATGCCGCGCAGGCGTTGCAGGATCTGGTCGCGGCTCAGCACCTCACCCGCGTGCCGGGCCAGCACCACCAACAGGTTGTACTCGCCGCTGGACAGCTCCACCAATTGCTCGCGCCAGGTCACGGTGCGTTCGGACAAGTCGATGCACAGGTTGCCCATCAGAATGCGGTCGTTGGCGGTCTGCGGCTCGCTGAGGCTGCTGCGGCGCAGCAAGGTCCGCACCCGGGCCAGCAGCACCCGCGGCTCGCAGGGTTTGGTGACGTAGTCGTCGGCCCCCATTTCCAGGCCAAGGACCTGGTCGTGGCTGTCGTCGCGAGCAGTGAGCATCAGGATCGGCAAGGCCGCCGAATCGGCGCGCAGCAGGCGACAGACTTGCAGGCCGTCGAGGCCGGGCAGCATCAGGTCGAGGATCACCAGGTCCGGCGGATTGAGCCGCGCACGTTCGCGCACATGGTCACCGCGACCGATCACACTGACGGAATAACCGTTGCGTTCCAGGTAGCTGGCAATCAGTTCGGCGAGGGCGGTGTCGTCTTCGACCAGGAGGATGTTGGGCATGGGGTGTTTCCAGAAAGAGCTGTGACGTCCCCACCGGCCTCTTCGCGAGCAGGCTCGCTTCCACAGGGGACCGCATTTCAACTGTGGGAGCGAGCCTGCTCGCGAAGGCGGCCTGTAAGGCGCAATAGAAATCAAGGACTGAAGGATATACGCCCTCACTCGTCTCTGAGTAAAACCCTTACACAATTTCACACAGCACCAACAAAGCTTCACCGCTACCCTCGCCTTCGCCCAGTAGGATGCTGGGAGTCTTTATTGGGGTATTACATGTCGAAAAATCTGCTTGCCAGGCTCAGCCTGATTGCACTGGCGTTGACACTGGCCGCGTGTGACAAGTCCTCGAACGCCGAGGAACAGGCGCCGCTGGCCACGGTTCGCGTCGAGACCATCGAAGCGCGGCCACTGACCATCAGCAGCGAACTGAGCGGGCGGATTGCCGCGCCACGCATGGCCGAAGTGCGTGCCCGCGTGGCTGGCGTGGTCTTGCAGCGCACCTTCCGTGAAGGCAGTGACGTGAAACAGGGCGATGTGTTGTTCCGCATCGACCCGGCGCCGTTCAAGGCTGACCTGGATAGCGCCGAAGCGGCGTTGCGCAAGGCCGAAGCCAACGCGTTCCAGGCCAGGTTGCAGGAGCAACGCTACGCCCGGTTGATCGACGACAAGGCCATCAGCGGTCAGGACTACGACAACGCCCGGGCCAACGCCCGGCAGACCGCCGCCGACGTCGCCGGCAACAAGGCCGCGGTGGAGCGAGCCCGGTTGAACCTCGGTTACGCCACCGTCACCGCGCCGATTTCCGGGCGTATCGGTCGCGCGCTGGTCACCGAAGGCGCGCTGGTCGGGCAGAATGAAACCACGCCGCTGGCGCTGATCCAGCAACTGAACCCGATTCATGCCGACCTGACCCAGTCCACCCGCGAACTCAACGAACTGCGCCGCGCCTTCCGTTCCGGTCAGTTGCAGCAGGTCGGCCAGGATCAGGCCAAGGCCACGTTGATTCAGGATGACGGCAGCCTCTACCCGCTGCCGGGCAAGATGTTGTTCAGCGACATCACCGTCGACCCGGGCACCGGCCAGATCATCCTGCGCAGCGAGTTCCCCAACCCCGACCTCGACTTGCTGCCCGGCAGCTTCGTGCGCGTACGCCTGGAGCAGGCGGTCAACCAGCAGGGTATCAGCGTGCCGCAACGGGCCATCCAGCGTGACAGCGCCGGCATCGCTCAGGTGCTGCTGCTCGATGCCGAACAACGGGTCGGGCAGCAACCGGTCGAACTGGGCGCCGTGCAGAACGATCGCTGGATCGTCACCAGTGGCCTGAAAGCAGGCGACCGCATTGTCATCGAGGGCCTGCAGCACGCCCGCCCCGGCGAGAAAGTGCAGATCGACGACACCCCTCTTCCACTTGCCCAGGCGACTGGTCAGTAAGCAGGACGCTTTTTTATGCCGCAGTTCTTTATCGACCGCCCGGTGTTCGCCTGGGTGGTTGCCTTGTTCATCCTGCTGGCCGGTGCGCTGGCCATTCCGCAACTGCCGGTGGCGCAATACCCGGATGTTGCGCCACCACAAATCGAAATCTACGCCGTGTACCCGGGCGCTTCGGCACAAACCGTGGACGAGAGCGTGGTCAGCCTGATCGAGGAAGAACTCAACGGCGCCGATCACCTGTTGTACTTCGAATCCCAGAGCAGCCTGGGCAGCGCCACCATCAAGGCTACGTTCCAGCCGGGCACCAACCCGGAACTGGCTCAGGTGGACGTGCAGAACCGCCTTAAAGCCGTGGAGTCACGCCTGCCGCAAGCGGTGATCCAGCAAGGTTTGCAAGTGGAGAAAGTCTCCTCCGGCTTCCTGCTGCTGATCACCCTGACCTCCAGCGACGGCAAACTCGACGACGTGGCGCTCAGCGACTACCTGGCGCGCAACGTGATGAACGAGGTCAAGCGTCTGGACGGCGTCGGCAAGGCGCAGCTTTACGGCGCCGAACGGGCGATGCGGATCTGGATCGACCCGCAGAAACTACTCGCCTTCAACCTGACGCCGGCGGACGTCAACACCGCCATCGTCGCGCAAAACGCCCAGGTGTCGGCGGGCAGCATCGGCGATCTGCCGACCCGCACCACCCAGGAAATCACCGCGACCATTCTGGTCAAGGGCCAGCTCTCGACCCCCGAAGAATTTGCCGATATCGTCCTCAAGGCCAACCCGGACGGCTCGACCGTGCGCATCAGCGATGTGGCGCGGGTCGAGATCGGCAGCCAGGAATACCAGTTTTCCACGCGTCTGAACGGCAAGCCGTCAACCGCCGTCGCCGTGCAACTGTCGCCCGGCGCCAACGCCCTGAACACCGCGACCCTGGTGCGGGCAAAGATGGACGAACTCAAGCGCTATTTCCCGGCGAACGTCGAGTACAAGATTCCGTACGACACCTCGCCCTTCGTCAAAGTCTCGATCACCAAGGTGGTGTACACCCTCGGCGAGGCCATGCTGCTGGTGTTCGCGGTGATGTTCCTGTTCCTGCAGAACATCCGCTACACGCTGATTCCGACGCTGGTGGTACCGGTGGCGCTGATGGGCACCTTTGCGACGATGCTGGCGTTGGGGTTTTCGATCAACGTGCTGACCATGTTCGGCATGGTGCTGGCCATCGGCATTCTGGTGGACGACGCCATCGTGGTGGTGGAGAACGTCGAGCGGATCATGGCCACCGAGGGCTTGTCGCCCAAGGAGGCCACGCGCAAGGCCATGCAGCAGATCACCGGGGCCATCATCGGCATCACCCTGGTGCTGGTCGCAGTGTTCATTCCGATGGCGTTCATGCAGGGCTCGGTCGGGGTGATTTACCAGCAGTTCTCGCTGTCGATGGCCACCTCGATCCTGTTCTCGGCCTTCCTCGCCCTGACCTTGACCCCGGCCCTGTGCGCGACGCTGCTCAAGCCGATTGCCAAAGGCGAGCACCATGAAAAAACCGGATTCTTCGGCTGGTTCAACCGTCGCTTCGAGCAACTGACCACGCGCTATCAGGGTTGGGTGGCCTACGCGTTGAAACGCACAGGGCGCTACCTGCTGATCTACGGCGTGTTGCTGATCGGTCTGGGCCTGGCCTTCAGTCGCTTGCCCTCTTCGTTCCTGCCGGTGGAAGACCAGGGTTACACCATCACCGACATCCAGTTGCCGCCGGGTGCGAGCAAGAATCGCACGGTGCAGGTGGCCGAGCAGGTTGAAGCGCACAACGCCGGCGAGCCGGGTATTCGCGACAGCGTGGTGATTCTCGGGTTCAGCTTCTCCGGCAGCGGGCAGAATGCGGGGCTGGCGTTCAGCACGCTCAAGGACTGGTCCGAGCGAAGCAGCGACGACTCGGCGGCATCGATTGCCGACCGGGCCAACGTCGCCCTCAGCCAGATCAAGGACGCGGTGACCTTTGCCGTACTGCCGCCGCCCGTGGATGGCCTGGGTACGTCCAGCGGCTTCGAGTTCCGCCTGCAGGATCGCGGTGGCCTCGGTCATGAGAAGCTAATGGAAGCCCGCACCGGGTTACTCGCTGCGGCGGAAAAAAGCCCGATCCTGATGAACGTTCGCGAAAGCGCCCTGGCCGAGGCACCGCAGGTGCAACTGGTGGTCGACCGCAAGCAGGCCAACGCGCTGGGGGTGTCCTTTGCCGACGTCGGCAACGTGCTGTCCACGGCCGTGGGCTCGGCCTACATCAACGACTTCCCCAATCAGGGGCGGATGCAGCGCGTGGTGGTGCAGGCCGAGGGCGATCAACGCAGTCAAGTGGCTGACCTGCTGAAGATTCACGTGCGCAACACCCAAGAAAAAATGGTGCCCTTGTCGGCCTTTGTGCAAGCCAAGTGGACCCAGGGCCCGGCGCAGTTGACCCGCTACAACGGCTACCCGGCGATCAGCATTTCCGGTGAACCGACGCCAGGCCACAGCACCGGCGAGGCCATGGCCGAGATCGAGCGCCTGGTGGCGCAAGGCCCGGCGGGCCTGGGCCAGGAATGGACCGGGTTGTCGTTGCAGGAACGGTTATCCGGCAGCCAGGCACCGATCCTGCTCGGGCTGTCGCTGTTGATCGTATTCCTGTGCCTGGCGGCGTTGTACGAGAGCTGGTCGATCCCGACCTCGGTGCTGCTGGTGGTACCGCTGGGCGTGCTCGGCGCGGTGTTGGCCGTGACCTTGCGCGGGATGCCCAACGACGTGTTCTTCAAGGTCGGGCTGATCACCATCATCGGCCTGTCGGCTAAAAACGCGATCCTGATCATCGAGTTCGCCAAGAGCCTGTACGACGAAGGCCACGACCTGATCGACGCCACCCTGCAAGCCGCGCGCCTGCGGCTGCGACCGATTGTCATGACCTCCCTTGCGTTCATCCTCGGCGTGGTGCCATTGGCGATTGCCACCGGCGCCAGTTCGGCGAGCCAGCAAGCCATCGGCACCGGGGTGATCGGCGGGATGATCACCGCGACCCTGGCCGTGGTGTTCGTGCCGGTGTTTTTTGTGGTGGTGATGAAGCTGGTGCGCAAGCGACATAAAACCACCTGACCAAACATTGGTCCCTGTGGGAAACACTGGTCCCTGTAGGAGCGAGCCTGAACTGGTCAAGTAATCCCGGACACCGGTTACGGTGTTTATGCCGCTTTTTGCTCCATGGCTATTGGCGACAGATAGTTGTTGTAGCTGTGGAGCCTGGTGCGGTTGTAGTACATGAAGAAGCGCACCATATCGGTTTTTGCTTCCTCGATCTTGCTGTAACCACTGCGAGGCACCCATTCTGATTTCAGCGTGCCGAAAAACCGCTCTGTTGGAGCGTTGTCCCAGCACTGCCCGCGATGACTCATGCTTTGCAATATGTCACGACGCTTCAGTTCTTCTTGAAACTTGCGGCTGGTGTACTGACAGCCCTGATCCGAATGGAACATCAGTCCCGGAGGACACGTTCGAACCTCTGCTGCCATGCGTAGCGCCTTGCTGACCAAGTGGGCGTCATTGACCAGCGAAAACGCCCAGCCAATGACGCGGCGAGCAAACAAGTCGATCACGATGGCCAGATGAACCCAGCGTTTGCCCACCATCAAGCTGGTAACGTCGCCACACCAAACCTGATCGACTGCAGCCGGCTTGAAATTGCGCTTGAGCCGATTGGGCGCGACAAATGCTTCAACGCCTTTGGATCTGAATGGGTGAGGCTGACGTTGTTTACTGACAATGTTGGCCTCCCTCATCAGCACTCTGACAAGGCCTCTTCCGATCGCGATGTTTTGGGACTTCAGGTTCTTGCTGATCATTCTGGAACCCATGGCTTCCCGGCTTTCGCTGTGCAGTTCAACCACTTTCAGCTTGAGCTCTTCGCGTCTGATCCGCGGTTTGGCTCGCCGCTGAAGCCACTCATAAAAGCTGCTGCGCTTCACCTCGAAAACACGACACACAATGGCAGTCGGGAATGACTCTCTTAGTTCCGCAATCATCGAAAACGATCGGGATCCGACATCAAGAGAGCGGTAGCCTTTTTTAAGATCTCGGCTTCCATCTCCATGCGCTTGATCTTGGCCTTTAGTTCCTGGATCTGCCGTTGATCTTCGGTAATCGCCTTGGTGCCCTTGACGGGCTGTCCCTCGCGTTCCTTGCGAACCTGATCGACCCAGCGCCGTAAAGCGGTGGGCCCGATGTCCAGCGATGCACACACGTCTGGAACCGGGCAGTTATCATCAAGCACCATGCTGGCAGCATGCAGCTTGAATTCGCGGGTATAGACCTTTCTTTCGTTCATGGAACCTCCAAGTTGGCGAAATCATATCGCCCTTAAGAGGTGTCCGGAATTATTAGGCCAGTTCAGCCTGCTCGCGATGGCGGTGTGTCAGTCGATGACTATGTTGACTGTCAGTTCGCCATCGCGAGCAGGCTCGCTCCTACAAGGGATCTCTGTGACTTCAAGATTGGGGGTACCTGGGCTAAGGTGATTGCAAAGCCCCTACCTGTCGAGCCTCCATGTCCTTCCTCACCCGCACTCACCCTCGCCTGTCCGCCGCCATCCTGCTGGGCATCGCGGTGGGCATTCTGGTTCCGGCCGATTCGCCCATCCGCAAGATCCTCATCGGCTGGAATGCCGGCGTCTGGATCTATCTGTTGCTGATGCTGTGGCTCACCGTGCGATCGAAAGCGACCGACGTGAAACGCATCGCCGAAATCGAGGACGAAAATGCCGGGCTGGTGCTGGCGCTGGTGTGCATTGCGGCACTGGCCAGCCTCGCGACCATCACCTTCGAACTGGCCGGCAGCAAAGACCTGGAAACCACACGCAAGCTTTTGCACTACGGCTTCACCGCCCTGACCGTCATCGGCTCATGGCTGCTGATCGGGGTGATTTTCAGCGTGCACTACGCCAGGTTGTATTACACCTGGGGCGGCAAGGAACCGGCGCTGCGTTTTGCCGAAGGGCTGACGACCCCAAACTACTGGGACTTCCTGTACTTCTCGTTCACCATCGGCGTGGCGGTGCAAACCTCGGATGTCGGTGTCGCCACCCGGGGCATGCGCAAGATCGTGCTGGCCCAGTCGCTGATCGGGTTTCTGTTCAACACCGCCATTCTCGGGTTCTCGATCAACATCGCCGCAGGACTGTTCGCCTGATGACTGCACAAACGTTCTAGGCATCACCCACGGTGCGGGCGTTAAATAGTCCGGCAATCCGCCCCACAGGTGCCCCATGAGCGCTCACAACTGGATCGACCTGGCCCAGGATGCCGACACCGGCATCGAGACCCTGCGCGCGCATTTCGAAGGCCACGCCTACGACCCGCACTGGCATGACAGCTATCTGGTGGGCGTCACCGAGCAAGGGGTCCAGCAATTCAATTGCCGACGGGCCAGGCACCAGAGCACGCCGGGCAAGGTGTTTCTGCTGGAGCCCGGAGACATCCATGACGGCGAAGCACCGACCGCCGACGGTTTCACCTACCGCATGCTGTACCTCGACCCGCAATGGTTGCAACGCGAACTCAGCGCCGTGTTCGATCATGCCCCCGATAACAGCCAGCTGAGCTTCGCCGCCACCCTGGCCAGCGATGCGCGCCTGGCCCAGGCCACCAGCCTGGCGTTTGAGACCCTGCATCGCGGTGAACTGAGGATCGTCCGCCAGACCGCCCTCGACAGCTTGCTCGTATGTCTGACCAGCCACCTGCACTGGCGCGCCCGCGATGGCCAGGACCCGCGTCTGCCGCAGGTGGCACAAAAAGCCCGGGAATACCTGCATGCCAACGCGCAATACGACATCGGCCTCGATCAACTGGCCGCCGTCACCGGCGTCGATCGCTTCCGCCTGACCCGCGCGTTCAAGGCTGCCTATGGCATGGCGCCCCACGCGTATCTGGTGCAATTGCGCCTGGCCACCGCCCGCCGCCTGCTGGCCCGTGGCGAACAACCGGCAGCGGTGGCGATGGCGCTGGGCTTTGCCGACCAGAGCCATCTGGGACGCTGGTTCATGCGCGCCTACGGCCTGACGCCGGCGCTGTACCGCAAGCGCTGCTCAAATCTTCCAGACAGATAAGCCCGGGGATTGTGAAGATCGACTTCACTGATCTTCACCGGAGTTTGCCCACGATGCTGCCCTCGTTCCCGACGTTACTGCCTTTCCTGCTGTTTGCCTTCGTGGCCTCGATCACCCCCGGCCCGACCAACATCCTGGTGCTGAGCAACAGCGCTCGATACGGGTTGGGTGCGGCTGTACCGATCATACTCAGTGCCTGTGCCAGCGCCGCGACCCTGGTATTGCTGGTGGGCACGGGGATTGGCTCATCAATCAGCGCGTGGCCCACCGTACAAAGCGTCATGCAGTGGGCCGGTGTAGCGTGGCTGAGTTATCTGGCCTGGCAGATTTTCAGCGCCCCGGCTTCGGCCATTGCCGCCGGCAACAGCGAAGCACGTCTCGGCTGGGTGGGCGCCGCCAGCCTGCAACTGGTCAACCCAAAAACCTGGATGATGGCGCTGGCGGTGGTCAGCGTATTCGCCGGAGGTGGCGAGCATCGCGCCGTGCAGGTGGCGTATTTGGCGCTGGTGTTTTTTCTGGTTTCCCTGCCATGTCTCGCGGCCTGGGCCATGCTCGGTGCCGGTTCAAGCCGCTGGTTGCGCTCACCCCGTGCCATGCAACGCTTCAATCGCGGCATGGGCCTGCTGTTGCTGGGTTCTGCGTGGTTGAGCGTGTTGGCCTGAGCGCCACTTGTCGCTCATTATTCGACAATCAACCATCCGGGGCTTGACGGCGAAATGGCTTTTGGTGTCTTCTGAAACCGGTTTCAGTGTTATCTCATGATGCACGCAACCGTATAAATCCAATAAGAAGGTTTCAGACCGTGAATGACTTCTCCGCCGCCCAGCGCAGCCGCGTGACCATGCTCGACGTGGCCGAACACGCCAAGGTCTCCAAGGCCAGCGTTTCGCGGTTCATTGGCGATGATCGTGCCCTGCTCTCCGATGCCATTGCCCAACGCATCGAACAGGCAATCGCCGAACTCGGCTATCGCCCGAACCAGATGGCCCGAGGCCTGAAACGCGGACGCACTCGCCTGATCGGCATGCTGGTGGCGGATATCCGTAACCCTTATTCAATTGCCGTGATGCACGGGGTGGAAACCGCCTGCCGTCAACACGGCTATAGCCTGGTGGTGTGCAACACCGACCGCGACGACGAGCAAGAGCGCCAGCACCTGGCCCTGCTGCGCTCGTACAACATCGAAGGTCTGATCGTGAACACCCTCGGGCATCATCGTGACGAATTGCACGAACTGCACCGCGAAATGCCCCTGGTGCTGGTGGATCGCAAGGTGGAGCACCTTGAAAGCGATATGGTCGGGCTGAACAACCCGCAGGCCGTTGGCATGGCCCTTGACCACCTTGAAGAGCGCGGTTACTGCGATGTGTTGCTGGTGACTGAGCCGTTTGATGGCACCAGTTCGCGGATTGAGCGGGTCAACAGTTTCAAGGCGCAAATCGGGCAACGCCCGGCGCTTCGCGGCACGCACATCGAAACCGGCAACGAACTGACCGCACAATTGAAAGCCTTCCTCGACACGCCTGGCCCCGGCCCGAAAGCGCTGTTTTGCGCGAACGGGGTTGCGGCGCTAGCCAGTACCCATGCGTTGCGTGAACTCGAGTGCAACCTGTTCGATGACGTGGGCTTGATCGCCCTCGATGACCTGGATTGGTACCCGTTGGTGGGCAGCGGCATCACCGCCCTCGCGCAGCCGACCACCGTGATCGGCGCCAGTGCCTTTGAGTGTCTGCTCAAGCGGTTGCGCGGGGATGACGGGGCGGTGCGGACGCTGGATTTTTCGGCGCGGCTGGTTGTGCGGGGGTCGACCCTTGGGAATTTGCGTTGAATGTTAAGACGCCATCACGAGCAGGCTCGCTCCTACAGTGGATTTGTGAATATAGGCCCATTGTAGGAGTGAGCCTGCTCGCGATGGGGCCCTGACTAGCACCACAAAAAAATTTGAACAAAAATGAAACCGGTTTCAGAGGTAGAAAAACAATGAACACACCAGCCGTTTCCATCAGTCTTTCCAGCTACGGCGCAGACCTCGTGCGTCAACGCGGCCAGGGCAGCTTCATCGAGATTCTCGCCACCGCCGGTGCCACGCGCATTGAGTGGCGCGAAGAACTGCTGACCATCGAGGACCCCGCTCAACTGGCCGATGCTACACAAGCAGAGGGCCTGGAGAGCGTCTATTCGTCGCCCATGGAGCTCTGGCTGGCCGGGCAATCCAGACCCAATCCCGAACTGATCACCGCCCTGCAACGCGCCCGGGCGTTCGGCGCCAAATGGCTGAAGGTATCGCTGGGCTATTTCACCGACAACAGCGATCTGCCAACCCTCGCCCGGGTGCTGGGCGAAAGCGCCGTACAGTTGCTGGTGGAAAACGACCAGACCCTGCACGGCGGCCGCATTGAACCCTTCCAGCGTTTTTTCGCGCAGGTCGAGCAGCACCAGCTACCGATCAAAATGACCTTCGACATCGGCAACTGGCACTGGCAGGACCAGTCCGCCGCCAGCGCCGCGCGCTTGCTCGGGCGTCACGTCGGTTATGTGCACTGCAAAGCGGTCACGCGCCGAGCCGACGGCAAACTGGTCGCCATCCCGCCCGCCGCCAGTGACCTGCAACAGTGGGAACACCTGTTGCGGCACATGGCCCACGGCGTCATGCGGGCCGCGGAATATCCGCTGCAAGGCGATGACCTGGTGCAACTGACCACCGAACACGTTGCCGCCCTCGCCCGCCTCGGCCAGTCGCAACTGGAGAGCGCCCATGTCTGAGATCGATGTTCTGTCCTTCGGCGAGACCATGGCGATGTTCGTCGCCGAACAGGTGGGTGATCTGGCCAGCGTCGGCGCTTTCCACAAACGCATTGCCGGGGCTGACAGCAACGTCGCCATTGGCCTTTCCCGTCTGGGCTTCAACGTGGCATGGCTGAGCCGTGTCGGTGCCGATTCGTTGGGCCGGTTCGTGGTCGACGCCCTGGAAAAACAAGGCCTGGATTGCCGTCACGTCGACATCGACACCGCCCACCCGACCGGTTTTCAGCTCAAGTCACGCAACGATGATGGCATCGATCCGGTGGTCGAGTACTTCCGCCGTGGTTCGGCGGCCAGTCACCTGTCGCCACACTCGATCGTGCCCGAATTGCTCAAGGCCCGACACCTGCACGCCACCGGCATTCCCCCGGCGCTGTCGGAGTCGGCGCGGCAAATGTCGTTCGAGTTGATGACCCGCATGCGCGAGGCCGGGCGCAGTGTGTCCTTCGACCCGAACCTGCGCCCGAGCCTGTGGGCCAGCGAACGACAAATGATCACCGAGATCAACCGCCTCGCCGCCCTCGCCCATTGGGTGCTGCCGGGGTTGAGCGAAGGTCGCTTGCTCAGCGGTTTCGAAGACCCGGCCGACATCGCCGCCTTCTACCTCGACCAGGGCGCCGAAGCCGTGGTGATCAAGCTTGGCCCACACGGGGCTTTCTACCGCACACATCTTGATCAAGGTTTCGTGGCCGGCGTACCGGTGCAAACAGTGGTCGATACGGTGGGTGCCGGCGATGGTTTTGCCGTCGGCATGATCAGCGCGCTGTTGGAAAACCAAAGCGTTGTCGAGGCCGTGAAACGCGCCAACTGGATTGGCAGCCGTGCGGTGCAGAGCCGGGGGGATATGGAGGGGTTGCCGACCCGATCCGAAATGGTCAGCGAATTCGAGGCCGCCATCGCGAGCAAGCTCGCTCCTACAGAGGATTTGTGTCGAACCTAGATCCAATGTAGGAGCGAGCCTGCTCGCGATGAGGCCAATAAAGGCACCGAATATTCAAACCGTTACCTGCTGCGACAAAAACAACAAGCTCAGGAGCACCACCATGAAAACCGCAACGCTCGCCACCCGCCGCTGGTGGTACATCATGCCCATCGTGTTCATCACCTATAGCCTGGCGTATCTGGATCGCGCCAACTATGGGTTCGCCGCCGCGTCCGGTATGGCGGCGGACCTGATGATCACACCAGGCCTGTCGTCGATGCTCGGCGCGCTGTTCTTCCTCGGCTACTTTTTCTTCCAGGTACCCGGCGCGATCTACGCGCAGAAACACAGTGTGAAGAAACTGATTTTCGTCAGCCTGATCCTCTGGGGCAGCCTGGCGACGTTGACCGGGATTGTCTCCAATGCCTACTGGCTGATCGTCATCCGCTTCATGCTCGGCGTGGTCGAAGCGGCAGTGATGCCGGCGATGCTGATTTATCTATGCCACTGGTTCACCCGTGCCGAACGCTCCCGGGCCAACACTTTCCTGATCCTCGGCAACCCGGTGACCATGCTGTGGATGTCGGTGGTCTCGGGCTATCTGGTGCAGCATTACAGCTGGCGCTGGATGTTCATCGTCGAAGGGTTGCCAGCGGTGTTGTGGGCATTCATCTGGTGGCGTCTGGCCGATGATCGTCCGTCACAAGCCAAGTGGCTCGATGATCAGGAAAAACAGGACCTGGAAAGCGCACTGGCCGCCGAACAGGTCGGCATCAAGGCCGTGAAGAACTACGCAGAAGCGTTCCGTTCACCCAAAGTGATCATCCTGGCACTGCAGTTTTTCTGCTGGAGCATTGGCGTGTACGGCTTCGTGTTGTGGTTGCCGTCGATCCTCAAGGCCGGCGCGCAGATGGACATGGTCCAGGCCGGCTGGCTGTCGGCGCTGCCGTACCTGGCGGCGGTGATCGGCATGCTGCTGGTGTCCTGGGGGTCGGACAAGTTGCAAAAACGTAAGCGTTTCGTCTGGCCGCCACTGCTGATCGCCTCGATTGCCTTCTATGGTTCCTACGCCCTGGGTGCCGAACACTTCTGGTGGTCCTACACCCTGCTGGTAATTGCCGGCGCCTGCATGTACGCGCCCTATGGGCCGTTCTTCGCGATTATTCCGGAGATCCTTCCGGCCAACGTCGCCGGCGGCGCCATGGCGCTGATCAACAGCATGGGCGCCCTCGGTTCCTTTGGCGGCTCCTACCTGGTCGGGTACCTGAACAGCTCCACCGGCTCGCCCGGCGCCTCGTACCTGTTGATGAGCGGCGCGCTGATGTTCTCGGTGGTACTGACGATTTGCCTCAAGCCCGGCGCCAGTGATCGGGAGCGGCCCACGGCCACGGTAACGCGCACTGCCACGGCACATTCCTGAATTGAATTTGAGATCTCAACGATGAAAAAGCAGGTCGTCCTGTACAAGAAACTCTCGCCGCTGCTGATGGCTCGCCTGCACGAGCAGGCCGAAGTGACGCTGATCGAAAACCTTGGTGCCGAGGGTCTGGCCAAACTGCGCGATGCCCTGCCCCACGCCCATGGCTTGCTGGGTGCCAGCCTGAAACTGGATGCCGAACTGCTCGATCTGGCACCCGACCTTCAAGCCATTGCCAGCGTTTCGGTGGGTGTCGACAACTACGACATCGACTACCTGACCGAGCGGCGCATCCTGCTCAGCAACACGCCGGATGTATTGACAGAAACCACCGCCGACACCGGTTTCGCGCTGATTCTGGCAACGGCCCGGCGCGTTGTGGAATTGGCCAACATGATTCGCGAAGGCAAGTGGACCCGCAACATCGGCCCCATGCATTTCGGCAGCGATGTGCACGGCAAGACCCTGGGCATCATTGGCATGGGCCGCATTGGCGAAGCCCTCGCCCAGCGTGGGCATTTCGGGTTTGGCATGCCGGTGATCTATCACAGCCAGTCACCGAAACCTGCGGTGGGACAGCGTTTCAATGCGCACTATCGAAGCCTGCCGGAGCTGTTGCAACAGGCCGATTTCGTTTGCCTGACGTTGCCGCTGACCGCGCAAACCGAAGGGCTGATCGGCGCAGAACAGTTCGCCCTGATGCGTCCCGAGACCATCTTCATCAATATTTCACGAGGCAAGGTCGTGGACGAAGCCGCGCTGATCGAAGCCTTGCGCGCAGGCCAGATTCGCGCGGCGGGGCTGGATGTATTCGAACGCGAACCGTTGGATCAGGACTCGCCTTTGTTGCAGTTGAACAACGTGGTGGCGACACCACACATCGGCTCGGCCACCCATGAAACACGGGAGGCCATGGCCAAATGCGCGGTGGACAACCTGTTGGCGGCGCTGGCGGGTGAACGGCCGGCCAATCTGGTGAACGCAAAAGCGTGGAAGGCTTGAGGGATCAGGCACGGCGCGCGATCAGCAAATCCGCCGCGCATAATGCAATGCGCCGACAGGCATCGGCCAGTTTACGCTGGTCCACCACCAACCCGATGCGGATATGCCCCGCCGCACTCGGCCCGAAAGCTTCTCCGGCCAGCACCGACACGCCATAGCCTTCCAGTAGCATCTCGGCAAAGCGCTGGGCCGACAAACCGGTCTGGCGCACATCGACCATCACGAACATCCCGCCATCCGGGCGAATCGGCCTGAGGCCCGGGCATTGGCCCAGACTTGCACACACCAGGTCACGGCGCTGGCGATACTCCTCGCGCATCATCGCCACTTCGGGCAGGTCTTCATCCAATGCCAGTTGCGCGGCGTTCTGCACGAAATCCGGAATGCCGAACAGCATGCTCAACGACAGGTTCACCAGATGCTCGGCCATGGGTTTGGGCCCGACCACCCAGCCCACCCGCCAACCGCTCATGGCGTGGGACTTGGACAGGCTGTTGATCGTCGCCGTCCGCTCGGCCATGCCCGGTAGGCTCGCGGGGCTGATGTGCTCGCCCTCGTACAGCAGATCGCTGTAGACCTCATCGCTGATCAGCCACAAATCGTGACGAATGCACAGCGCTACCAGCTCCTGCCAGATCGCCAGTGACAAGCTGGCGCCGGATGGATTGTTCGGACTGTTGAGCAGGATGGCGCGAGTCTTTGGCGTGATCCGAGCCGCGACATCCGCCGGGGCGACGCGAAACCCGTTCTGCGGGTGCACTGGCACCGGGACCACTGTGGCCGCACAAGCGCCGATCACGCCCTCATAGGTCACGTACATCGGCTCGGCGACAATCACTTCATCGCCCGGATCGAGCAGGCATTGCGCCACCGAATACACCGCGCACTGCGCGCCCGGAAAGACGATCACATGTTCGGCGTCCACCACCTGACCACTGCGTTGCCGGTGCCGACGGGCGATGCTGTCGCGCAGTCCTCGACTGCCGCGCACTTCAGGATAGTGCGTATCACCGGCCAGCAGGCTGGCAATGGCGGCCTGGACGATGGGTTGCGGCGTATCGAAGTCCGGGTCGCCAATTGACAACAGCAGGACGTCGACGCCCTGTTCGCGCAATTGCAGCGCTCGATCGTGAATCTGCCAGGCCGCCGCTCCGTCACCGGCGATTCGTTGGGTCAAGGCTGAGTAGCGCATGTCTTTCTCCTGTCGCGCGGGTACTCCCAGCCACAACCCTATCTCAAATCACGAAACGCGCCACCATGGCGTTCAAAACATGGATAAGTCAGTGCTTGCGAACGGCCATCCGCCAGACGCGAGCGATATCGGTCGCCCGCTCACGCAGCAGGCGCGGGGCTTCGGCGCAGGCCTGTTCCAGGGTCATCGGTCCGCTCGCCAGGGCGAACGCGGCGTCGATGCCATGCTCATAGAGCGCCTGATAGCCGTCGCCCAGAGTGCCGGCGATGACGATGACCGGCACGCCTTGCTGGCTGGCGACACGCGCCACACCAAACGGCGTCTTGCCGCGCAGGGTTTGTGCATCGAAACGCCCTTCCCCGGTGATCACCAGATCGGCCCCTGCAACGGCGCCCGCCAAGCCCACGAGCTCGCCAACCACCTCGACCCCGGCCTTGAACTGCGCCCCCAGGAACGCTTTGGCGGCAAACCCCAGGCCACCCGCCGCGCCGCTTCCCGGTTCGTCGCGCACGTCGTTGTTCAAGGTGCTCGCGCAATGGTCGGCAAAGTGTCCGAGGGCGCGGTCCAGTGGCTCGACTTGCGCGGGCGAGGCGCCTTTTTGCGGGCCGAAGATCGCCGAGGCACCGTGGGGGCCGCACAGCGGGTTGTTGACGTCGGCGGCGATGTCGAAGCGGACCTGGGCCAGACGCGGATCGATATCGCTCAGGTCGACGCGGGCCAATTGCGCCAGGGCGAGGCCTCCCGGTGACAGCGTCTGCCCCTGGGCGTCGAGCAATTTCACGCCCAAGGCCTGCATGGCACCGGCGCCGCCGTCATTGGTCGCACTGCCGCCAATCGCCAGGATCACCCGTTGCGCACCGGCATCCAGCGCGGCGCGGATCAGTTGCCCGGTACCGAAGGTGCTGCTGATGCACGCATCCCGTTGCGCCACCGGGACCAATTGCAAACCGCTGGCCTCGGCCATTTCGATGATCGCGGTGTGGCTATCGGGCAACCAGCCCCAAGCGGCACTCACCGTAGCCCCCAGAGGCCCACGCACCTCATTGCGGCGCAGCTCGCCATCGCACGCCGCAAGAATCGACTCGACAGTCCCTTCCCCGCCGTCGGCCATCGGGCATTTGATCAGTTGGGCATCGGGCCAGACCTGCGCCAATCCCAATGCAATGGCATCGGCCACGCCTTGGGCGCTGAGGCTGTCCTTGAACGAGTCGGGGGCGATCACGATTTTCATGGGAATTCTCCAGTTCCAATGTCCACATGCTGCCAGCCGCCATGAACAATAACGCCGGGCCGCTGCACAAGCGGTGTTGAGGATTATTGTTCATTTCCACAACTGTGGGAGCGAGCCTGCTCGCGATGGCGGTGTGTCAGCGACATTCATGCTGACTGATGCGCCGCTATCGCGAGCAGGCTCGCTCCCACAGGGGATGTGCATGGTTCAGGGGTTAGCGTCTGTCTGGGGCAGCAGTTGCACGCCCAAGTACAACGCCAGCATGCCGTCCAGTCGCAACGGATCAACCCCACTCAACTCGGCAATCCGCTCCATGCGATAGCGCAGGCTGTTGCGATGGATGCCCAGTGCATCGGCGCAGGCCTGGCTCTGGCCGTCGTGTTCGCACCAGCTGCGCAGGGTTGCCAGCAACTGGCCGTTGCTGTCCTTGGCAATGACCTTGCGCAGCGGATTGAGCAATTCATCGAGGGCGTCGTCGTTGCGGTGGCGCCAGAGCATCACCGGCAACCGATAGCGGTTGAGCGTCAGCAATCGGGAGCGCGGCAACACTTCGCGCCCGTAGGCCAGCAAGTCACCGACCCGGCGATAGCAGCGCCGCAAGCCGGAAAGTCCATCGGCCTGCCCGCCCACGGCAATGCGCAGGATGTTCCAGCCCAGGCCGTCGAGCTTGTCCAGCAAGCGCTCGTTCTCCACCGACTGGCTCGCCGGCCGGCACCAGAGCAACGAGGTCTTGGCCGAGCTCACGCACCAACTGTCCGGGTGGCGGGTGGTCAACCAGGCGCTGAGCGCCTCGACGGTTTGCCCTGGCGCATGCTCCAGGCCCAGTTCGAACAGGTACGGTACCCGGGTCATCTGGGGCTTGAGGCCCAACTGCTGCGCTTCATCGACCAGGCGCGGAGCATCCCCGGCTTCGCTGAGCAACAACGCCAGCAGATCATCGCAGCGCTGGCGCCGCCATTGCTGTTCGGCCTGCTGATTGCGCTGGCCCACCAGCATTTCGGCGGTCATGCGCACCAGCTCGGCGTAGGTGCGCAGTTGCTCGGGTTCGCCGGTGATGCCCAATACGCCGATCAGGCGCTGGTCGAGCATCAACGGCAAGTTGATGCCCGGCTGCACGCCCTTGAGATGAATCGCCGTCTGCGCATCGATCTCCACCACCCGGCCATTGGCCAGGACCAGTTGCGCGCCTTCATGCCGGGTGTTGACCCGCTCCGGCTCGCCGCTGCCCAGGATCAAGCCCTGGCTGTCCATGACGTTGACGTTGTACGGCAGGATGGCCATCGCCCGGTCGACGATGTCCTGGGCCAGGTCGTGATCGAGTTCGAACATGCAAGTGATCCTTGAAGACGGTGATGGAGCGGGTTGTTCACCCGCACAGGCCTTGGTTGCAAACCCTGTGCTCAGGCACAAAGACAGCCACCCGGAGGGTGGTCGAGACTCTCTGGGCGATCAACGTTACCCTTTGCATCGCAAAAAATCATAATAAAGAGAGAGCCGCCATGACACAGAGCGCCGTAGCGTCCGACGCCATCGCTGACGACAAAAACGCCGTCTACAAGCGCATTACCCTGCGCTTGATCCCCTTCATTTTCATCTGCTACCTGTTCAACTACCTCGACCGGGTAAACGTTGGATTTGCCAAACTGCAGATGCTCGACGCGCTGAAGTTCAGCGAAACCGTATACGGCCTCGGCGCCGGCATTTTCTTTATCGGCTACGTACTGTGCGGCGTGCCAAGCAACCTGGCCCTGACCAGGTTCGGCCCACGGCGCTGGATCGCACTGATGATGATCACTTGGGGCACCCTGTCGACCTGTCTGCTGTTCGTCACCACGCCGACCGAGTTCTATACCCTGCGCCTGTTCACCGGCGCGGCCGAAGCCGGGTTCTTCCCGGGTGTGGTGTTGTACCTCTCGCAGTGGTTCCCGACCTTCCGCCGTGGCCGCATCATGGCCTTGTTCATGTCGGCGATCCCGGTCTCCGGCCTGCTCGGCAGCCCGTTCTCCGGCTGGATTCTCAACCACTTCGCCGCAGGTCAAGGCGGCCTCGCTGGCTGGCAGTGGATGTTCCTGCTGCAAGGCATTCCCACCGTCATCCTGGGTGCGCTGGCTTACTTCCTGCTCAGCGACAGCTATGCCAACGCCAAGTGGCTGACCCCGTTCGAGCGCTCGGTGCTGGAAGCCGACCACGCTGAAGACCTGGCCAACAAGCCGAAAACCACCACCGATTCGCTACTGGCGGTGTTCAAGAACCCGGCGATCTGGGCCTTCGGCCTGATCTATTTCTGCATCCAGAGTGGCGTGTACGCGATCAACTTCTGGCTGCCGTCGATCATCAAGAACCTGGGCTTCAGCGATAACCTGGTGATCGGCTGGCTCAGTGCGATTCCGTATCTGCTGGCCGCGGTGTTCATGCTGGTCGTGGGTCGCTCGGCGGACCTGCGCCAGGAACGTCGCTGGCATTTGGTAGTGCCGATGCTGATGGGGGCATTGGGGCTGCTGATCGCGGTGAACTTCGCCGCCAACCCGGCCATCGCCATTCTCGGCCTGACCATCGCCACCATGGGCGCCCTCACCGGCCTGCCGATGTTCTGGCCAGTGCCGACCGCCCTGCTCAGCGCGGGTGCCGCGGCTGGCGGCCTGGCGCTGATCAACTCCATGGGACAGATGGCCGGCTTCCTCAGCCCGTACCTGGTGGGTTGGGTCAAGGACAGCACTGGTTCGACCGATGCGGCGCTGTACCTGCTGGCGGGTGTGATCGTCTGCGGCAGTTTGCTGGCGTTGCGCATGACCCGTACCCTGCGCGCCTAAGCACCACCTGACCACTGTAGGAGCGAGCCTGCTCGCGATGGACGTCAACGATAACGCGTTTATCCTGGATAAACGTGGTGTCCTGCAGTTCTTCGCGAGCAGGCTCGCTCCTACAGTTTGATTCGAGTGTGCTTGAGATTTGCGTTTGCTCCCGGCAATGGTTCTGGTATCTGATTGGACCTTTCCCACTGGTAAAAGGATTTGCTCATGAGCTACCGCACGCTGGGTCAATCGGGTCTGCAGGTGTCCACCCTGACCCTGGGTACCATGATGTTCGGCGAACAGACCAGCACCGAAGATTCCCTGCGAATCATCGACAAGGCCTGGGACCAGGGCATCAACTTCATCGACACCGCCGACGTCTACACCAACGGCCGCTCCGAAGAAATCGTCGGCGAGGCCATCGCCAGCCGCCGCCATGAATGGGTGCTGGCGACCAAGGTCGGCTTCGGTCCCGTGGACGGCGTCCCCAACCGCAGCGGCTTGAGCCGCAAGCATCTGTTCAACGGCATCGATGCCAGCCTGACGCGCCTGGGCACCGACTACCTCGACATCTATTACCTGCACCGCGAAGACCACAACACGCCGCTGGAGGTCACGGTCTCGGCCATCGGCGACTTGATCCGCCAAGGGAAAATCCGTTACTGGGGCCTGTCCAATTACCGTGGCTGGCGCATCGCCGAAGTCATTCGCGTGGCCGACAAGCTTGGCGTTGACCGGCCGGTGATCAGCCAGCCGCTGTACAACATCGTCAACCGCCAGGCTGAAACGGAGCAGATCACGGCCGCGCAAAACTACGGTCTTGGCGTGGTGCCCTACAGCCCGCTGGCGCGCGGGGTGCTCAGTGGCAAATACGCGCCGGATGTGAAACCTGATGCCGACAGCCGTGCCGGACGCCAGGACAAACGCATCCTGGAAACCGAATGGCGTGTCGAATCCCTGCGCATCGCTCAGCAGATCCAGCAGTACACCCAGGAGCGCGGTGTGGGCATCGTCGAGTTCGCGATTGCCTGGGTGCTGAACAACAGCGCCGTGACCTCGGCCATTGTCGGGCCGCGTACCGAAGCGCAATGGGACGCCTACACTAAGGCGCAGGCGGTGAAGATCACGGCCGAGGACGAGGCGTTCATCGATTCGCTGGTGACACCGGGACATGCGTCGACACCGGGGTTCAATGATGTGAGCCATTTTGTGTCAGGGCGTAAACCGCACAGTACCTGACACAACACAAAACCCATTGTAGGAGTGAGCCTGCTCGCGATAGCGGTACTACATTCAACAGAGATGTTGGATGACAGATCGCCATCGCGAGCAGGCTCACTCCTACAATGGGTCCGTGTTGATCGATGGGTCAATATTCGTCCCGAAAACCACGTATCCTGCGCCCCCCGTTTCACCTTCAACCTCGCGAGGACAGCTTGTCTAAAGGTATCGCTCTATCGGTTTCAGCCTCGGTGCTGTTTGCCGTCATGTATTACTACACGTCGCTGCTCACCCCCTTGAGCGGTGTGGAAATCTTCGGCTGGCGCATGCTGCTGACCGTCCCGTGCATGACCGTGTTCATGGTGGTGTCCGGGGAATGGAAGCGCGTGCTGGAGATCGTTCGGCGCGCCAAGTCCAATCCGAAACTGATGGGCGCGCTGATCGCCTCCTCTGCCCTGCTCGGCGTGCAATTATGGCTGTTCATGTGGGCGCCGTTGAACGGCTACAGCCTCGACGTATCACTGGGCTATTTCCTGCTGCCGCTGACCATGGTCCTGACCGGCCGCCTGGCCTACGGTGAACGCCTGTCGTACCTACAAAAAGTCGCCGTGGTGTTCGCCTGCCTGGGGGTGGTCAACGAGGTGTATCAGGTCGGTGGTTTTTCCTGGGCGACCTTGCTGGTCTGCATTGGCTATCCAACCTACTTCATCCTGCGCAAACGGCTGGCGGCGGACAACCTCGGCGGGTTATGGCTGGACATGGCGTTGACCCTGCCGGTGGCCTTCTGGTTCGTCCAGAGCGGCGCGCAAGGTTTTGGTGTGTTTGATCAGCATCCATGGTTGTCGCTGTTGATCCCGATGCTCGGCGTGATCAGCGCATCGGCACTGGTGATCTACATCATTGCCAGTCGCCTGCTGCCGTTCAGCCTGTTCGGCTTGTTGAGCTATGTCGAACCGGTGTTGCTGCTGGGCGTGGCGTTGCTATTGGGAGAAAGCATCAAGGCCGGCGAATGGCTGACCTACATCCCGATCTGGATGGCGGTGCTGGTGCTGGTGTTCGAAGGGTTCAAGCATCTGGTGCGCCAGCGCAGGTCTTAAGTACACGCAAAACAATTGTAGGAGCGAGCCTGCTCGCGATGGCGTCTTCAGACTCAACATAGATATTGGCTGACAGATAGCTATCGCGAGCAGGCTCGCTCCTACGGTTACTACATCTGCAAGGATTTAGTCGGTAGAGAGAACACCACGACGAACCTGGTCACGCTCGATGGATTCGAACAGCGCCTTGAAGTTGCCTTCGCCGAAACCGTCGTCGCCCTTGCGCTGGATGAACTCGAAGAACACCGGCCCCATCAGGGTTTCCGAGAAGATCTGCAGCAGCAGACGCTTGTCGCCCGACTCGGACGAACCGTCCAGCAAAATGCCCCGCGCCTGCAGTTGGTCCACCGGCTCGCCGTGGTTCGGCAAACGGCCTTCGAGCATTTCGTAGTAGGTTTCCGGCGGCGCGGTCATGAAGCGCATGCCGATGCTTTTCAGGTGGTCCCAGGTCTTGATCAGGTCATCGGACAGGAACGCAACGTGCTGGATGCCCTCGCCGTTGAACTGCATCAGGAACTCTTCGATCTGCCCGGCGCCCTTGGACGACTCTTCGTTCAGCGGGATGCGGATCATGCCATCGGGTGCGGTCATGGCCTTGGAAGTCAGGCCGGTGTATTCGCCCTTGATGTCGAAGTAGCGGATTTCGCGGAAGTTGAACAGTTTCTCGTAGAAGTTGGCCCAGTAGGCCATGCGACCGCGATACACGTTGTGGGTCAGGTGATCGATGATCTTCAGGCCGGCACCGACCGGATGGCGGTCGACACCTTCGATGAACACGAAGTCGATGTCATAGATCGAACTGCCTTCGCCGAAACGGTCGATCAGGTACAGCGGCGCACCACCGATGCCTTTGATGGCCGGCAGGTTCAGTTCCATCGGGCCGGTTTCGATGTGGATCGGCTGGGCGCCGAGCTCCAGGGCACGCTTGTAGGCTTTTTGCGAATCCTTGACGCGAAACGCCATGCCGCACACCGACGGACCGTGCTCGGCCGCGAAGTATGAGGCCACGCTGTGGGGTTCGTTGTTGAGGATCAGGTTGATCGCGCCCTGGCGATACAGGTGCACGTCCTTGGAACGGTGGGTCGCCACCTTGGTGAAGCCCATGATCTCGAAGATCGGCTCCAGGGTGTTCGGGGTCGGCGATGCGAGTTCGATGAATTCAAAGCCCATCAGGCCCATTGGGTTTTCGTATAAATCTGCCATGGTCGGCGCCTCATCATTTTTTATCAATTAACAAAGGTTAGTTGTAAGCAATGCTGAGACCGGTGGGTGGCGCACAGGAGATGCCCCGCACACTGCGGGCGAGAAAGTCACCGTAGATCAGTTGAAACCCGAATATCTTCATTATCGACCCAAGGCTCTTGCGGGCGAGGCTTCTGCTGCCAGAAGACGATTATTATTGTATGCGTAAACCGATTCTACACAGCGTAAATCAGTTTGTCCGCCTTCTGTATCAAATCCCCTTTTTCCATGCCCGCGCAAGGGGTTTGTTGCAGAGGAAAATCCCCGCCAGGATCAGCCCGCCACCCAGGCACATGGCCAGCGTCAGCGGCTCATCCAGCAGCAGCGAGCCAAGGATCACCGCCGTCAACGGATTCAAGGCAATGAACACCCCGGAACGGGTTGCGCCGATTTTGCGGATGCCGTCGTAATAGCCGATGTACGCCAGCGCCGATCCCAGCACGCCCAGGTACAAAAGGCTCAGCCATTGCTGCGCATCGAGGTTGGCGATCGCGACGACACTCACCTCACCGCGCACGATGCAGGTCATCCAGAGCATGACGGTGCCCAGCAAGATCGACCAGGTCACCGTTTGCACCGGTCCCAGGGTGTGGTTCAGCTCTTTGGAGAACAGCGAGTAGACACCCCAGCCGAGGACACAGCCAAAAATCAACAAGTCCCCAAGCCAGGTGTCGGCACCGCCGGCCAGTAGTTGCGGGTCACGACTAAAGATCACCATGCTCGCGCCCGCCATGCAGACCGCAATGCCGACGACCTTGGCCCGGTTCAAACGCTCCTTGAACAGCAGCCAGGAAGCCAGGCCGATCACCGCCGGGTTCAGCGCCACGATCAAGGACGCCCGTGAAGCGTTGATGTAATGCAGGCCGTAAAAGAAGCACAGGTTGTAGAAAAAGATCCCGAAAAAGCCAAGCAATGACAATTGCAGCCATTGCCGGGGGCTGGGCCGGACCAGCGGTGTCCGCGCCATGTGCACAAACAGCAGCAACGCCACGCTGGCCAGCAGAAACCGCAGGCTGGCCGCCAGTAACGGACTGAGGCCGCCAGCCAGATAGCGCCCGGCGACGAAGGTGCCACCCCATACCATGGTGACTGCCGCCAGTTTCAGGTACACCGGCAGATTCGAGGATTTTGACAGGCCTTGCTCGCAGATGGTCATGGATTCCAGGTCCGGATGTCAGAGAGATGCCGTATCATTCGACTAATCCCCAGTCATCGTAAAATGAGCAATCACTCATGACCCTCACTCAACTGGAGATTTTCTCCCTGGTCGCCGAACTCCAAGGCTTCACGGCAGCAGCCAATCGCCTGGGTATTTCCCAATCGGCGGTGTCCCATGCGTTGAAGTCCCTGGAGCTGGAGCTGGGTGTCGAGTTGTTGCGCCGGCATCAATCCCGGGTCGAATTGAGCGACATTGGCCAGCAGTTGCTGCTGCGCGCCCGGGCGATGCTCGGCCTGGCCAACACCCTGCGCCAGGAAGCGGCCGATGCGCGGGGCATGAAACGCGGCACGCTGCGCATCGGCTCCTTCGGGCCGACTTCATCGATCAAATTGCTGCCGTTGATTCTGCAGCAGTACCGCGCGGCCCATCCCGGCATCGAGGTGCATATCGACGAAGGCCCCGACCGCCAGGTGCTCCAGTGGCTGGAGGAACGTCGGATCGACATCGGCTTTGTGGTGCTGCCCGAGGAGCGTTTCGACACGGTCTCGTTGATCCAGGACCAGATGGTCGCGCTGCTGCCCCAAGGCCATCCGCTGGCGGATCACGACAGCCTGAGCCTGAAGGACCTGTGCGATTCCCCGTTCGTGCTGACCGAAGCCGGTTCTTCGGAGCTGGTTTCACGCCTGTTCACGGCGGCCCGACTGACGCCCAACATCCGTTATCGCTGCTCGCAGTTGATCAGCACCCTGGATGTCGTCGCTCGTGGCGATGCAGTGACGGTGGTTGCCGAGGGTTCATTGCCCGATCAGGTTGACCGCCGCTGGGTGAAAAAACCGCTGTCGCCGGTGGTGTTGCGCGAGGTCGGCCTGGCGGTGCTCGATCGACGCCAGGCATCACCCGCGACGCTGGCCTTTATCAAGCTGGCCGAAAGCCTGGACTTGCATTGAGCGGCATAACCGCCAACGGCCAACTATCATGGACCATACCCGAACTCTTCACGGGAGGCGTTTTTGCCCCGCCATCAATTGAGAGCCTTACTTCTTCGTGACAGGACTCGCGAATGCCGCTGAAAGCCAAAACCCGCAGTCGCAGAAAAAGAATGGCGGTCACCCTGATCAGTGGATTGCTCCCGATGCTGCTGGGGGCCGCCATTCTTTACATGCAAGCAGGGCGTGCGCTCAAACAAGACACCGAACAAACCGCCGAAGAAGCGATTCGCCAGTTCGACCTGATGCTCGACAACACCGCCCAGGCCGCGCGTGAATTGCTGCCGTTGGCCGGCCAAAGTTGCGCTGATGTCAAACTGGCGCTGCGCGAGCAGGTCACCCGCCGCCCCTTCGTTCGCTCAACCAATCTGGTGTGGGACAACAACCTCTATTGCAGCTCTCTGTTCGGCGACTACCAGGAGACGGTCAACCCCGGTGACTACACCCAGGGCGCCTTATGGCTCATGAACGGCAATCCGGTAACGCCCAACACCGCCTTGCTGGTGTACCGCCTGAGCGAAGGCAAAAAAGGCGCGCTGACAACCCTCGACGGTTATCACTTGAGCAATATCCTGCGCCTGATCGGCCGCAAGACCTTGCTGTTGCTGCAAGTTGGCCCGGACTGGTTGTCCGCCGACGGCAAGTTTCATACCGGCGCCGTGCCTGAGTTGCCCGTTGCGCAAAGTCGTTTGACCTCCAGGCACTATGCGTTTGCCGTGGAAGCGGGTTTCCCCAAAGGCGAAACCTGGCGATACATGAGCAGCGAATATCCGCCGCTGTTCAGCCTGCTGATTTTCTTCGGCGTGATTGCCGGGGCAATTGGTCACTTCCTGCAAAAGCGCTCATCGTCACCCACCTATGAAATGCAGCGGGCACTGGAAGCTTCAGAGTTCATTCCGTATTTCCAGCCCGTGGTCCAGGGCGACAGCAAAAGCTGGTCCGGCGCTGAAGTGCTGATGCGCTGGCAACACCCGAAGGAAGGCCTGGTGCGTCCGGATCTGTTCATTCCGTTTGCCGAGCACTCCGGGCTGATCGTACCAATGACCCGCTCGCTGATGCGACAAACCGCCGCCCTGCTCGCACCGCGATCAGCCAGCTTCAACAAGCCGTTTCACATTGGCATCAACATCACCGCCAGCCATTGCCAGGACCTGGAACTGGTGAGGGATTGCCGCGAGTTTCTCGATGCGTTCGAGCCGGGCTCGATCCATCTGGTACTGGAACTGACCGAACGTGAACTGATCGAGCCCACGGCCATTACCCTGCAACTGTTCGAGCAACTTCGCGAACTGGGCGTGAAAATCGCCATCGACGACTTCGGCACGGGCCACTCAAGCCTTGGCTACCTGCGACAGTTCAATGTCGATTTTCTGAAAATCGACCAGAGCTTTGTCGCCATGATCGGCATCGACACGCTCTCGAGCCACCTCTTGGACAGCATCATCGAACTGGCGGCCAAACTCGATCTTGCCCTGGTGGCCGAAGGTGTCGAAACCCGCGAGCAGAGTGATTACCTGAGCATTCGTCAGGTCAACTTCCTGCAAGGTTACCTTTACGGCAAACCCATGCCCGGGGCGGAGTTCATTAGTGCATTAAGCAAGCATTAACTCGCAAATTCAATCGCCAAAACAAACGATTACCCGCACCAATTTGAATCAAAACACTACTGACGTTACATGAAGAAAAAGACAGGATTTACTCTTGGACAATTAACTACTACAATTTTTCATGCCTGCGCTAAATTGGCAGGTGAGCCACTATCACCGAGTCGCTTCAAGGCTCTTGGCTTATAGCTTTGTTTGCGGTTGGTCTCAGCCAAACACACTATTGGAGTAAAGATATTGTCCAGACTCGCTGAATTTCGTGCAGCCGAAAAGGCCCTTCAAGAACAGCTCAAGCAGTTGGAATCCCTGAAGAACGATGCCGGGCTCAAGAAAGAAATCGAATTCGAAGAAAAGCTCCAGGGCTTGATGAAAACCTATGGCAAGAGCCTGCGCGACATCATCGCCATTCTCGACCCTAACCCGGCAAAATCCGGCCTGTTGCAGGCAGCAGCCCCTAAAACCCGCCGCGCCCGTGTGGTCAAGGTTTATCAGAACCCGCACACCGGCGAGCTGATTGAAACCAAGGGCGGCAACCACCGCGGCCTGAAAGCCTGGAAAGAACAGTACGGTGCAGCCACCGTTGATTCCTGGTTGCGCGGCTAACTCTTGCGGCGACAAAAAAGCCCTGCTCATGCAGGGCTTTTTCATGGGCCATCTAAAACCTGAAGGCGGACACCGCACAATTATCGAACTGCCAGCAACTTTGTGCTTAATCCATTTGGATATCTAAAATTTTCTTCATGCATCGAAAAAGCACTGTCGCGCACTAAAGTTTCAAGCTGTTACGGGCAGCGTCTATTTCGCCCTGGCTCGCCTTATAAGCCTCAGCCTGCCCTGCGTAGGAAAGAACATAGGCCTTATCGGCATCCACTGCGGCCACCAATGTTTGAGAAAGCACATGCCTGCCGTTTTGCGTGATGGTGCAGGTTGTTTCCAGCGCGGCCAATCGACTCAAGGTCGTCGAATGAATGCGCGTGCAGACACTTTGATACCCGCCCTGAAAGAAGTCTTTTTGAACCGACTTGCGCATCTCCAGCAATACGCCTTCGAGGTTTACCCGGTGATCGCTTTGCACCGGGCTCATGGTCAGTTCCATCACCATGAGCGGCGATCCATTCTGATCATTTTTCACCGCCCGCTGGCGACTGACCCCCGACGCCGACTCAGGCACTTCTTCGACCTGCCAGCCTTCCGGCCAGGTGACTACTGGCGCATCTGCACGAGCAACGCCAGCCAGCGAAAACACGCTTAGCAGGATGAACAGCAGATTAGGGAGTCGAATCATCGCAACGGGCACTCAAGGATCAAGCCGTAAAGTCTGGGCCCAGGCCGGCTGTCAGGCAATAGCCGACTGTTTGGGTTTGGTGATGTCCGAACCCTTGCGTATCATTGTCACCATTCGTTAGCCCACATATTTCCCGGAGGGCCCATGAGCCTGCACGAATTGAACACATTCCCCGGCGTCACCGCCCAACCGGACACCGCTACACAGAATTTTGTCTTCAACCACACCATGCTGCGGGTCAAGGACATCACCAGGTCTCTGGACTTCTACACACGCATCCTGGGTTTTACCCTGGTGGAAAAACGCGATTTCCCGGAAGCCGAATTCAGCCTTTATTTCCTGGCACTGGTGGACAAGAACCAGATCCCGGCGGACGCCGCCGCACGCACCGAGTGGATGAAATCGATCCCCGGCATTCTGGAACTGACTCACAACCACGGCACAGAGAACGATGCGGATTTCGCCTACCACAATGGCAACACCGACCCACGCGGTTTCGGCCACATCTGCATTTCGGTACCGGACATCGTCGCCGCCTGCGAGCGCTTTGAAGCACTGGGCTGCGATTTCCAGAAACGCCTGAGCGATGGCCGCATGAAGAGCCTGGCGTTCATCAAGGACCCGGACGCCTACTGGGTCGAGATCATTCAGCCCGCACCGCTCTAAAATCCGCCACAAACCCACTGTAGGAGCGAGCCTGCTCGCGATAGCGCCAGTCCATACAAAATTGATGTGACTGACCGTTCCGCTTTCGCGAGCAGGCTCGCTCCTACAGAGGCACACCGCGCATGGCGGGCACAAAAAAACCCCATGATCGCTCATGGGGTTTTGTGTTTTCAGTGCCGGGGTTTATGCCGGTGCAGAAGTGCGGATCAAGTGATCGAAGGCACTCAGTGAAGCCTTGGCGCCCTCGCCCACCGCGATCACGATCTGCTTGTACGGCACCGTGGTCACGTCGCCGGCGGCGAACACCCCCGGCACCGACGTTTCACCGCGAGCGTCGACGATGATCTCGCCACGGGGCGACAACTCGATGGTGCCCTTGAGCCAATCGGTATTAGGCAACAAACCGATCTGCACAAAGATCCCTTCCAGTTCCACACTGCGCAATTCGTCACTCTGACGATCCCTGTAGCGCAGGCCGTTGACCTTCTGGCCATCGCCGGTGACTTCAGTGGTTTGCGCACTGGTGATCACGGTGACGTTCGGCAGGCTGTGCAACTTGCGCTGCAATACCGCATCGGCTCGCAACTGCACGTCGAACTCCAGCAGCGTGACATGGGACACGATACCGGCCAGGTCGATGGCCGCTTCGACGCCGGAGTTGCCGCCGCCAATCACCGCCACGCGCTTGCCCTTGAACAGCGGGCCGTCACAGTGCGGGCAGTACGCCACGCCCTTGTTGCGGTACTGCTGCTCACCCGGCACGTTCATTTCACGCCACCGCGCGCCGGTTGCGAGGATCACGGCCCTGGCCTTGAGCTTCGCGCCGCTGGCGAAGTGGACTTCGTGCACCTGACCGTCTTTGCCAGCGATCAATTTGTCTGCGCGTTGCAGATTCATGATATCCACGTCGTACTGCTTGACGTGCTCTTCCAGGGCCACGGCCAGTTTCGGCCCTTCGGTTTCCTGCACCGAGATGAAGTTTTCGATGGCCATGGTGTCCAGCACCTGCCCACCAAAACGCTCGGCCGCAACGCCAGTACGGATGCCTTTGCGGGCCGCGTAGATGGCCGCCGAAGCACCGGCCGGACCACCGCCGACCACCAGCACGTCAAAGGTTTCCTTGGCGCTGATCTTCTCGGCCTGACGTTCGGCGCCGCGGGTGTCGATCCTGGCGAGGATTTCTTCCAGGCCCATGCGGCCCTGGCCGAAGTTCACACCGTTGAGGTAGATGCTGGGGACCGCCATGATCTGGCGCTCATCGACTTCAGCCTGGAACAGCGCGCCATCGATGGCGACGTGGCGAATGTTCGGGTTCAGTACCGCCATCAGGTTCAGCGCCTGGACCACGTCCGGGCAGTTCTGGCAGGACAGCGAGAAGTAAGTCTCGAAGTTGAACTCACCCTTGAGCGAGCGTATCTGTTCGATCACTTCGGCACTGGCTTTGGACGGGTGACCGCCGACCTGCAGCAAGGCCAGCACCAAGGACGTGAATTCGTGGCCCATCGGGATGCCGGCGAAACGCAGGCTGATATCGGCCCCGGGGCGATTGATCGAGAACGACGGCTTGCGTGCATCATCGCCATTGTCGAGCAAGGTAATCTGGGTAGAAAGACTGGCAACGTCTTTCAACAGTTCGAGCATTTCCCGGGATTTCGCACCGTCGTCGAGGGAAGCAACGATCTCGATCGGCTGGGTGACCCGTTCCAGGTACGATTTCAACTGGGCTTTAAGATTGGTGTCCAACATACGGGCGATTTCCTTGAATTCTTGAGACAAAAAAACGCCCGAGCGAATCTCGCCCGGGCGTTTTTATTGGGCGGTGCAGCTTGCTTAGAAGGTGCGCAAGTGCGCCCTGATGAAGCGCGTCACAGACTTAGATCTTGCCGACCAGGTCCAGTGACGGCGCCAGAGTGGCCTCGCCTTCTTTCCACTTGGCCGGGCAAACCTGGCCTGGGTGAGCAGCGACGTACTGGGCAGCCTTGATCTTGCGCAGCAGCTCGGAAGCGTCACGACCTACACCGCCGTCGTTCAGTTCAACGATCTTGATCTGGCCTTCAGGGTTGATCACGAAGGTGCCACGGTCAGCCAGGCCTGCTTCTTCGATCAGCACGTCGAAGTTGCGGGAGATGGCGTGGGTCGGGTCGCCGATCATGGTGTACTGGATCTTGCCGATGGCTGGCGAAGTGTTGTGCCAGGCAGCGTGGGCGAAATGGGTGTCGGTGGAAACGCTGTAGATCTCGACGCCCAGTTTCTGGAATGCGTCGTAGTTGTCGGCCAGGTCTTCCAGCTCGGTCGGGCAGACGAAGGTGAAGTCGGCCGGGTAGAAGAACACCACAGACCACTTGCCTTTGAGGTCAGCGTCCGAGACTTTTACGAAGTCGCCATTTTTGAATGCGTCAGCTTTGAACGGTTTAACTTGGCTGTTGATGATAGGCATCGTTGACTCTCCGTCAGGGGTTAAGAAGTTGATGGAGAGAACTTTACCCACTCGACGGACGGTTGACTCATTGGCAAACCTGATGCTGCTGATTGGCTTTCGCTATTAGCCAGCGGTATTAATAGAAGAAACCGGTATCTAGGACTCCACCGGCTTTTCCGTGATGCGCGCCATGCCGAGGAACGGACTGGTTTCGATGTAACGCATGGCTGACTTCATGTCTTTCCAGCCCACATAGCTCATCAGCGACTTCAAATCCCAGCCACTCTGATGCGCCCAGGTGGCAAAACCGCGACGCAAGGAGTGACTGGTGTAAAGCTCGCCAGCGATACCTGCTCGGGCCAACGCCTGACGCAATAACGGAATCACACTGTTGGCGTGCAATCCCTCCTCGCCCAGATGCCCCCAGCGGTCGATGCCACGGAACACCGGCCCCCGCACCAGTGCCGCCTCGGTAATCCAGTCGATATAAGCCTGCACCGGACACAAGCGTTGCAAGGCTGGCGTCTGATAGGTCTTGCCGAGGTTGTCGCGATCACTCTTGCTGCGCGGCAGATAGAGACTGATGCCGGAACCGGCGCTGGCCTGCACGTGTTCCACCTGAAGCCGACACAACTCATCGCTACGAAAGCCGCGCCAGAAGCCCAGCAGGATCAAGGCCATGTCGCGCCTGGCCCGCAGCAAACCCGCTCGGTCGCCTGCGGCCATGGCGACTTGCACTTCCAGCTCCAGACAACTGACCACCTGCTCCAGATGCTGAAGCTGCAAGGGTTCGGCTTGTTTTTCCTGGGCCGGGTGCAGCGCGCGAATGCCCTTGAACACCTTGCGCACCACCGGCGCCTTGGTGGGATCGGCAAAACCCTGGCTGTTGTGCCACTGGGCCAATGCCGACAAGCGCAGCTTCAGCGTATTGATCGACAACACCCCGGCATGGGCCACCAGGTAGCGCGCCACGCTATCGCCGGTGGCCGGCAGAAAACCGCCCCACGTCACTTCGAAGTGTTCGATGGCTGCCCGATAGCTGCGACGGGTGTTGTCGCGTGTCGCGGCTTGCAGGTAACGATCCAGCTCGGTCATGGGGTCAACTCTTGAATTCATACTGCTTTAACGGGTCAAAAATCGGCATTGGGTGTATCACACGGGGTAATACCAGTATATCCCGTGTCAGTTACATTCAACATTTAACTTTATGAATTGAATGGTACAATGTGTATTTTCGTGGTACGTACCACATCATCAAAACCCGGGAGATCTCATGGCACGCGGCGGTGTAAATAAAGCGGTGGTTCAAGCCGCTCGGTTGGCGATCCTCGCCCGCGGCGAAAACCCCAGCATCGATGCCGTACGCATCGAGATGGGCAATACCGGCTCGAAAACCACGATTCATCGCTACCTCAAGGAGCTCGATGACAGGGTCGAACCTGTCGAAGCTCCGTCGGAACCGATCGACGACGAACTGATGGCGTTGGTGGCGCGGCTCGCACAGAGACTCAAGGAGCAGGCGCAAGAACCCATCGACCAGGCACGCACGCAGTACGAGGAACAACGCAAAGCGCTGGATAACCAGCTCAGCGAAGCGCAAGAGGCCAACAGCGAACTGCACCAGCAATACGAATTTCAAAGCCTGGCGCTGACCCAGGAATCCGAGGCCCTGCAAGAAACCCGCGCCCTGCTGCAAACGGAGCAGACCCGCAACGCCGGGCTGAACCAGGCGCTGGCCGATTTCGAATTGCGCTTGAAAGACAAGGACGAGCAGATCCGCTCCCTTGAAGAAAAGCACCTGCACACTCGCGACGCGCTGGAGCACTACCGCAATGCGGTCAAGGAACAGCGCGAACAGGAAATGAGTCGCCATGAAGGCCAGGTGCAACAGTTACAGATGGAACTGCGCCAGGCACAACAAAGCGCGCTGGTGCGCCAGGATGAAATCACCCAATTGCACCGTGACAATGAGCGCTTGCTAACTGAAAACCGCGGCACCCTGCGAGAACTGAGCCTGCTGCAAGAGCAGCTCAAGCAAAGCAATACCCGTCAGGACCAGTTGCTGGAACAGGCCACCCGCGTTGACGGCGAGCGCACCCTCCTCCAGGAACGCCTGCGGGTCGCCCTGCTGGAAAGCCAGGCACTCAAACAGAACGTCGACGAGCAGTCGCAGCTCAACAGGTCACTGGAAATGGATCTGGCCAAGACCCGGGCGGATCTGGAAGAACGCGTGCGTCTGGCCGCGACCCTTGCGGCAGCGGCAGACGCAGCGAAGGACGTTTAACCGGCGACCGGCGTACGCATGGTGACGAACTCTTCGGCGGCCGTCGGGTGCACCCCGATAGTTTCGTCGAAGTCGCGCTTGGTGGCGCCGGCCTTCAAGGCAATCGCCAGGCCCTGAACGATTTCACCGGCTTCCGGGCCGACCATGTGGCAACCCAGGACCTTGTCGGTCCTGGCGTCCACCACCAGTTTCATCAGCGTGCGCTCCTGGCACTCGGTCAGGGTCAGCTTCATCGGCCGGAAGCGGCTTTCGAAGATCTGCACCTCGTGGCCGGCTTCGCGAGCCTCCTCCTCGGTCAAACCCACGGTGCCGATGTTCGGCAGGCTGAACACCGCCGTCGGGATCATCTTGTAATCCACCGGACGATACTGTTCCGGCTTGAACAGGCGTCGCGCCACCGCCATGCCTTCAGCCAGGGCCACCGGTGTCAGCTGAACACGGCCGATCACATCGCCCAGTGCCAGGATCGACGGCTCGGCGGTCTGATACTGCTCATCGACCTCGACAAAGCCTTTCCCGTCGAGTTTGACCCCGGTGTTTTCCAGCCCAAGATTGTCCAGCATCGGACGACGACCCGTGGCGTAGAACACGCAATCGGCTTCCAGCTGGCGACCATCCTTGAGCGTGACCTTCAGGCTGCCATCGGCCTGCTTGTCAATACGCTCGATATCCGCATTGAATTGCAGGTCCATGCCGCGCTTGGTCAACTCTTCCTGCAAATGCTTGCGCACGGAACCGTCGAAGCCGCGCAGGAACAATTCGCCGCGATACAGCAGCGTGGTCTTGGCACCCAAGCCGTGGAAGATCCCGGCGAACTCGACCGCAATGTAACCGCCGCCCACCACCAGCACGCGCTTGGGCAGCTCTTTGAGGAAGAACGCCTGGTTGGAACTGATGGCATGCTCGTGCCCCGGAATCTCCGGAATCTGCGGCCAGCCGCCGGTGGCGATCAGGATGTTTTTGGCGGTAAAGCGCTCGCCATTGATCTCGACCTGATGCGGGTCGACGATCTTCGCGTGGCCTTCATGCAAGGTCACGCCGCTGTTGACCAGCAGATTGCGATAGATGCCATTGAGGCGATTGATCTCGCGGTCCTTGTTGGCGATCAACGTCGGCCAGTCGAACTGCGCCTCATCCAGGCTCCAGCCAAAACCGGAAGCCTGCTCGAAGTCTTCGGCGAAGTGCGCACCGTAGACCAGCAATTTTTTCGGCACGCAGCCGACGTTCACGCAGGTCCCGCCCAGATAGCGGCTCTCGGCCACGGCCACTTTCGCGCCAAACCCGGCGGCAAACCGCGCAGCCCGCACACCGCCGGAACCGGCACCAATCACATAAAGGTCAAAATCGTAGGCCATTTTCAATCTCCTCGGCAGGCCAACAGCATACCTGCGGACGGCCGCTGAGCAAGCATTGTGCTGAAATGCGCGGCCCAATCTTCGTTTTCGATCAATGCCCCTCTGCAGATTGCGTTTTCGATGTCCCCAGAGTGCGCCAAGCAATCAAAATCGCCATGAGTGCCAAGCCGAACGTCACCCAAGAAACCAAACCGATTCCACCTTCGAATGCCCTTCCCGCCTGCGCCATCAATTCCCTTGCTTGATCACCTGACAAGTCTGCCGCCACATGATAGGCGCCAGACAGCGTCTCACTCGCCAGCATCATCTGCACTTCGCTCAGGAACCCCGGAAGCTGCAATGCACCGCGATAGTAGGCGGTGACGACACCGCCGAGCACTGTCGTCCCCAAAACCACACCCACTTCATAGGCCGTTTCGCTAATGGCAGACGCGGCGCCCGCCTTTGCCGGTGGTGCGGCTGACAAAATCACATCATTGGACACCGTCGCGATCGCGCCCACGCCAATGTTCAACAAGGCAAAAGCCACCACTAGAACGGTCAGGCTACTGCCCATGCTGGCGACCAGCAAAAACGCCGCTCCAGCAAACGCCATCAAAATCGGTATCAGCACATGCACCTGTAATCGCTGTGCGACAGGCACGACCGCCATCCCCACCACAATCGCCATGACCTGACCAGGAATCAACGCGAGACTAGCACTCAAGGGCGACATCTGAAGAACGATCTGCAGGAACTGAGTGGTAAAGAATACGAAGCCGACTAGAAACGCGAGACTCATCAAATTGATCGCGACAGAGCCGCTAAAGGTGCCACTGCGGAATAGAGTCAGGTCCATCAGCGGCACTGGCAGACGTAACTGTCGACGCACAAACATCCAGCCCGCAACTGCGCCTACTGCAAACGCTGTCAGTGCCATCCAGTCGATACCAATACTGGCACTGTGTTTAATGCCATAAACGATGGCACCAAGGGCAAGCATCGATTGCAAGATGCTAATTGGATCAAGCGGTCCTGAAGCATCTCGCTCGGATTCGGGCAACAACATTGGGCCCAATATCAGCAGTGGCACCAACACGGGCACCGCCAACAGGAAAATCGCCCCCCAACTGAAGAACTCCAGCAATACACCGCCCACCAAAGGACCGAGTGCCGAACCTACTGTCAATGTCGTTGCCCAGATCGCGACTGCCAACCTGCGTTCTTCTCGGTCCTCGAACACCGAACGTATCAACGCCAATGTCGAGGGCATCAGCATTGCACCGAAAACGCCCATACAAGCTCGCCCGGCAATCAGTTGCGCGGCGGTATCGGAATACGCGGTTAGCACCGACACAATCGCAAAACCCAAGGACCCGGCCAACAACAACTTACGATGACCGACACGATCTCCCAGACTACCCATCGACACCAGCAACCCCGCCAATACCAGCGAATAAACATCGATCATCCACAACTGCTGGCTAGCGCTAGGGCGCAGGGCCTCGGCAATTTTTGGCAATGCGAATCCAAGCACCGTATTGTCAATTGTTACCAGCAGTACAGGCAGCATCAGTACGCTTAAAGCCAACCACCGTTTTAGGGTCACGCTTCCTGTTAACGCCATTCACGAAACTCCATTTCCTCATAAAACCCCAGCGACTTTAAGCGCGCCCTTGGCCTGACATCAGTCACGTCGGGCAAGCCGGCTCTTGCACACTTCATTTAATACAGCGGTTTTTAGCCGCAACAATCATCGTTTTCGCCGGTAATTAACAAATCAGGATTTTCTTTCGTATCTCCTACCGATGGATGTCAGGCGATACCTACCTTTCGCTCTCCTGCGTAACTGAGTCCGCACAAAAGCAAACGCCCCGAACGAAGTCGGGGCGTTTGCTTGATCCCTCATCTGTGTTTTCACACAGAACGAAGTTCGATTTCCAACACGAGCAACTCAGGCGATCAGTACGCCTTGCCCGTCTTGTAGAAGTTCTCGAAGCAGAAGTTGGTCGCGTCGATGTAGCCTTCGGCGCCGCCGCAGTCGAAACGCTTGCCCTTGAACTTGTAGGCCATCACGCAGCCGTTCTGGGCCTGTTTCATCAGGGCGTCGGTGATCTGGATTTCACCACCCTTGCCTGGCTCGGTCTGTTCGATCAGGTCGAAGATGTCCGGGGTCAGGATGTAGCGGCCGATGATGGCCAGGTTCGACGGTGCGTCTTCCGGCTTTGGTTTTTCAACCATGCTGTGTACGCGGTAGATGTCGTCGCGGATCATCTCGCCGGCGATTACACCGTACTTGCTGGTCTCTGACGGATCGACTTCCATGATCGCGACGATCGAGCAGCGGAACTGCTTGTAGAGCTTGACCATCTGGGTCAGTACGCCATCACCTTCGAGGTTGACGCACAGGTCGTCCGCCAGTACCACGGCGAACGGTTCGTCACCGATCAGTGGACGGCCGGTGAGGATCGCGTGGCCCAGGCCTTTCATTTCGGTCTGGCGGGTGTAGGAGAACGAGCACTCGTCGAGCAGCTTGCGGATGCCGACCAGGTATTTCTCCTTGTCGGTGCCCTTGATCTGGTTTTCCAGCTCGTAGCTGATGTCGAAGTGATCTTCCAGGGCGCGCTTGCCGCGACCGGTGACGATGGAGATTTCGGTCAAACCGGCATCCAGTGCTTCTTCGACGCCGTACTGGATCAGTGGCTTGTTCACCACCGGCAGCATTTCTTTGGGCATGGCTTTAGTCGCTGGCAGGAAGCGAGTACCGTAACCGGCTGCTGGGAACAAGCATTTCTTGATCATATAAGTCCTTGAAAGGGCTGTGTGTACGAGTTTCGGCGCAGTCTAATCAGGCGGCGGGCACCTTACAATGCCCCGCGCTGGCTAACCGATGTCAACATAGAGAAATATTCCTGCCGATAGTTCCCTGCGAGAGTGCGCAGGTCGCTGCACAGCCTCTTATGCATAGCAGAGACCTGCGCAAATGCACGGTTTTCTAGCGCCCGGAACCAACCACCATACGCCCATCGGCACCCCTTGAGTGCGTTTGGCGGTATCATGGCGCGATTGAACCAGACAACGAGGCAAGTAGATGTCGGCAGTAAAAAGCGTCAACGGATTTCTGATCAATCAGGAGAAGGACGGCCAATGGTGGGTGGCCAGTGTTGCTGGTGAAAATATCGCAGGGCCTTTCCCTTCCGAAGCCCTGGCAATCGAAGTGGCCTCGGTGCTGGAGCTTGAGCACCCGGAACCCAAGCGACGCGGCAAGGACAACAGCTGATCGATGCCCGATGGGAAAAGCCCTGCCAGTGAGCAGGGCTTTTTCATGATCACCGAAAAAGAAGTGGCCTTTCGCTATAACCTTTTGCCTGGGACGCTGTCTCAGCCTTAGCCCACCCCCCCCTGACGGTTATCAAGCCATGAATAAAGTTTTGCCTTTGCTAACGGTATTGGCCCTGAGCGGCTGCGCAACGTCGGAACCAACCTACCTGGCTAACGGAGAGCAAGGCCTGTCGATTGACTGCTCCGGGGAAGCCAACTCCTGGGCTGCGTGCTACGAAAAGGCCGATGCGTCCTGCGCGGGCACCGGCTACAAGATTGTCGGGACCGATGGCACCCCCGCGCTCAAAGAGAGCGAAAAGACCCTCGGCGCCGATGTCGGCAACTACAAGAGCCGCAACGTGGTGGTGATCTGCAGGTAAGGCGCCACGCCCTACAGATGGATTTCGGCGAATTTGATTCCAAGCCCGCGCACGGTATCGATCAGATCATCAAGGCGGCTGAAGGACTCGACTTCATCATTGTCATCCACCAGGAAATAGCTGCGCCCGGCGCTTTTCTTGAAAAACACGATCCATTCCCCCAGCTCCGCCGGGTTCTGAATCACATGGGTGGCAGAGATCAAACCCTCTGCGTGACGCTCCCGGACCTGCTCTCGCTTCATGTTCGACTCCAGAAATAACAATGCCGCCAAAGCAGGGCTCGGGCGGCATCGGTGCTGATGGTCGATAGTCTATCAGCCGGAAATGCACTCGTTGGCGGCTTTCTGAACGTCCTTTGGCCTTACCGGGACATTGGACATGCTCTCGTGCAGCTTGATGCTGCTGCCGCCGGAGCGTTCTTCAATGTCAAACACGGCGGACGGACCGGAGGAGAACTTGAGCGGCACGATCACGCGCAAGCCATCCTTGTGCGGCTGGATCTGCAAGGCGCCACGGCTATCGGCCAGCTTTTCGCTCAGGCATTGCGCGTATTCATGGGGCTTCTTGCCGGAAATCACGTTCATCGTCGGCAAGGACTCGTTGATGTCCGAGACGTTCGCACAACCACTGATCGTCAATGCCATCGGCAACACCCACAAACCCCACTTCATACCAAACCTCCGATAAAGACCCTCGGACAGCGCAACGGCGATTTTTCTCCGAGACAAACTGATTTATCGCTCATCAAATGTGAAATAAGCATTTTTTATTGTCGAAGCGGCCGGATAATAAGGCGTTCGGGCTGATAAACTGCGCCAATCGCCCATGCTATCGTTTTGATTTTGTAGAAAAAGCCCTTCTGGAGGCGCCTCATGAAATTTATCCATCAGCGCGAGCACCTCAATGAAGACGACATTGTCGTCATTCAATGCTCCCAAATGTGCAACATCCGCTTGATGAACGACGCCAACTTCCGCAGCTTCAAGAATGGCGGTCGTCACACCTATCACGGCGGTGCATTCGACACGTTTCCGGCCCGCATCACGGCCCCGAGCACCGGCTTCTGGAACATCACGATCGACACCGTCAACCGCCGCGCTATCAGCGTGACGCGCAAACCCACCCTGACGCACTCGATCAAAATCATTCGCCGCTCCAGCACGAAACTGAGCTGATCAGCGAACCCGAAACACAAGACAGGCAGATACAACCGTGGCCCAAACGACCAAGTACGTCATCAAATACAAACTCAACGGTGAGCGCCGCTTCGAGTTTGCCCAGCTTGAAAACGGCACCCCGGAAGAAGCCAGGGCGGCGCTGGATGCCATTCATGGACAGGACGACGTCATCAGCGAAATCAGCGTCAGCAAAGCGCTATAACACGATTCGGAGCGACAATGGACGTCGGCTCCCGCTCGCAGTTCGACCGCAAGCAGCGGAGTGCCAGCTTCGTCCGTGCCTTGCAGACTGGCCACCTCAACGACAAGAGGCCCGGCAATGAGCGAGCAATATCTGGACAGGCTGGACTGGCCCCGGCTGGAGCAGCAACTTGATCAGGACGGTTACGCTGTCATCCCGTCACTGTTGAGCCACAAGGCTTGCGAGCAGGTCAGCGCCCTGTACCCTCGAACCGAGCTGTTTCGCTCCCACGTGGTGATGGCTCGCCACGGGTTCGGCCGAGGCGAGTACAAGTATTTCAGCTACCCGCTGCCGGAACTGGTGGCCCGCTTGCGCAGCACGCTCTACCCGCGACTGGTGCCCATCGCCAATCGCTGGCATGAACAGATGGGCTTGCTGGTCCGCTTTCCTGAATCCCATCCAGCCTTCCTCGAACGCTGCCATGCCGCTGGTCAGGACCGTCCGACACCCTTGTTGCTGCAATACGGTCCGCAGGACTACAACTGTTTGCATCAGGATCTATACGGTGAGCACGTTTTCCCACTGCAAGTGGCGATTCTGCTGTCAGACCCGGATCAAGACTTCACCGGCGGCGAATTTGTCCTGACTGAACAGCGCCCGCGCATGCAGTCACGCCCGATGGTCATCGGCCTGAAGCAAGGTGACGGGTTGATCTTTGCAGTCAACCAGCGGCCGGTCAAAGGGACACGCGGTTACTACCGCGTGACCCTGCGTCACGGCGTGAGTCGCCTGCACAGCGGCAAACGGCATACCCTTGGAATCATCTTTCACGATGCGTCATGAACCCATGAATCCGCTGACTTTCGATCTGTTTGCCGATGCAGAACCCGAGCAACAGCCCAGGCGCGAGCAGATCGGCGAACAGTCCTGGGTGCTCAGGGGCTTCGCCCTGCCCTGGCTGGAGCGTTTGCTGCCTGCCCTGGACGAAGTGCTGGCGGCCGCGCCGTTTCGGCAGATGGTCACACCCGGCGGTTTCACCATGTCGGTCGCCCTGAGCAGTTGCGGCACATTCGGCTGGACCACTGACCGCAGCGGTTATCGGTACACCCGCGACGATCCACAGACCGGCCGGCCCTGGCCAATGATGCCTGAGGTGTTTTTCCAAATGGCGCAAGCGGCGGCGCAGGCAGCAGGTTTCAACGGTTTTGCACCGGATTCCTGCCTGATCAACCGCTATATCCCAGGGGCAAAAATGTCATTGCATCAGGACAAGGACGAACATTCCTACGCCGCCCCCATCGTTTCGGTATCCCTGGGCTTGCCGGCGATGTTCCTGTTCGGCGGCTTTGCACGCAGCGACAAAAGTCAGCGCGTTCCCCTGTTCCATGGTGACATCGTGGTCTGGGGTGGCGTGGATCGCCTGCGTTATCACGGTGTGTTACCGATCAAGGACGGCCATCATCCGAAACTCGGCGAGCAACGCATCAACTTCACCTTCCGTACCGCCGGATAAAGACTTCGAATTTGACCGCAAGCGGCGGAGTGTGTGGGAATTGTCCCATGGTTAATGTGCAGGCAACCCCTCAATGGACGTGACGCCATGACAACCCAATCGACCAAGATCACCATCGAAAACGATCCGCGCTGGGCCGCCGTGGTCGCCCGCGATCCCAAGGCTGACGGGCAGTTTGTCTATGCCGTGAAGACCACAGGCATCTACTGCAATCCCAGCAGCCACGCGCGCTTGCCCAAGCCACAGAATGTCGAATTTTTCGATAGCGCCGAACAGGCCCGGGCCGCGGGTTATCGTCCGAGCAAGCGCGCGACGAAGGATCAGAGCGAACTCGCCGCGCAACATGCCGCCACCGTGGCCGCCGCGTGCCGCCAGATCGAAAGCGCCGAAACGCTGCCCGCCCTGGGCGAATTGGCCGAGGCGGCGGGCCTGAGCAGCTTTCACTTCCATCGCGTGTTCAAAGCTGTCACCGGCCTGACGCCCAAGGGCTACGCCGATGCCCATCGTTCACGCAAGGTTCGCGAGCGACTGGCAGACGGTGGCTCGGTGACCGATGCCCTGTATGACGCCGGCTTCAATTCCAACAGCCGGTTTTATGAAGCGGCAGACCAACTGTTGGGAATGAAACCCGGGGACTACCGCGCGGCCGGTCAAAACAACGACATTCGTTTTGCCGTCGGCCAGTGTTCGCTGGGTGCGATTCTGGTGGCGCAGAGTGAGCGCGGGGTCTGCGCTATCCTGCTGGGGGATGATCCGCATCAACTGGTCTGTGATCTGCAAGACAAATTCCGCCGCGCCAACCTGATTGGCGCCGATCATGAATTCGAGCAATTGATTGCCAGGGTCGTCGGCTTTATCGAGGCGCCGGCCATTGGCCTGGATTTGCCGCTGGACGTACGCGGCACGGCGTTTCAGGAGCGTGTCTGGCAAGCGTTGCGGGAGATTCCCGTGGGCAGCACCGCCAGCTACGCCGATGTCGCCCAGCGTATCGGTCAACCAAAAGCCGTTCGCGCCGTGGCCCAGGCCTGCGGTGCGAACAACCTGGCCGTGGCGATCCCTTGCCATCGCGTGGTGCGCAGCGATGGCAATCTGTCGGGCTATCGCTGGGGTGTCGAGCGCAAACGGCAGTTGCTGGAGCGCGAGTCGCAGTGATCAGCGATTCACATCCACCACCACGCGACCACGCAACTGCCCGGCCAGCAAGCGCGGCGCGGCGTCGATGGCTTCGCTCAAGCCGATTTCGTGACTGATCAGCGGCAACAGGGTGAAGTCCAGATCCTTGGCCAGGCGATTCCAGGCCTCCACGCGCTTGGCTTTGGGCTGGGTCACGCTGTTGATGCCGGCCAGGGTCACGCCACGCAAGATGAACGGCGCAACGGAGGCCGGAAAGTCCATGCCCTGGGCCAGACCGCAGGCCGCGACGGTGCCATTGGCCTTGGTGCCGGCGCACGCGTTGGCCAGGGTGTGGCTGCCGACCGAATCGATGACGGCTGCCCAGCGCTCCTTGGCCAATGGTTTGCCCGGCTCGGACAAGGTGGCGCGATCGATGATTTCGCTGGCCCCCAGTTGCTTCAGGTAGTCGTGCTCCGAGGTGCGTCCGGTGGACGCGACCACCCGGTAGCCGAGCCTGCTCAGCAAGGCGATGGCGAAACTGCCGACGCCACCGTTGGCGCCGGTCACCAGAACTTCGCCCTGTTCAGGCGTTACGCCATTGTGCTCAAGGGCAAGAATACACAGCATGGCCGTGTAGCCCGCCGTACCGATGGCCATCGCCTGGGCCGCGGTAAACGCCTTGGGCAGCGCAATCAGCCAGTCACCGTTCAGGCGAGCCTTCTGCGCCAATCCACCCCAATGCCCTTCGCCCACGCCCCAGCCATTGAGCAGGACCGGGTCACCGACCTTGTAGTCCGGATGCCCGCTGACTTCGACGACACCGGCCAGGTCGATGCCCGGCACCATCGGGAATTTACGCACCACCGGACTGCTGCCGGTGATCGCCAGGCCATCCTTGAAGTTCAGCGTGCTGTAGGCAACACGCACCGTGACATCACCCTCGGGCAGCTGATCGTCCTGGATCTCTTGCAGTGTGGCCCGATAACCGCTGTCGTCTTTGTCGATCAAAATGCCTTTGAACATGACGGCCTCTCAATGGAATCAGTCTGGTGGTGGTGCATTTGAAATAACACATGGCAACGGATTGCCGTACCCGACTTTAAGCCAATCGGCGTTCTTGTTTCCGCGTTTCCCGAGACTCCGTGAAGAACCTGAAAAAGCCTTACCCGCTGAAAAGACGACTGGCCTTGCGCCAGTCGTTGCGTTACAAATCCTGTTCTACCGTCCCTGCCCGGGTCCAACGTCGGAGAACACAGCACATGAACCAGTGGCCAGATACCCGCATCCTTGACCTGCTCGGGATCGAACTGCCGATCATCCAGGGGCCGATGGCCGGTGCCACAAACTCGTCCATGGTGATTGCCACCTGCAATGCCGGCGGCCTGGGCTCGATGCCAGCGGCGATGCTCAGCACCGATCAACTGCGCGAAGAGCTCAAAACCATCCGCCAACACACCCGGCGCCCGATCAACGTCAACTTCTTCTGTCATCAGCCACCTGCTGCGGATGAGCAACGCGCACAGGACTGGAAAAACCTGCTGCAACCCTACTACCAGGAACTCGGCGCCGACTTCGATGCGCCGACGCCGGTGTCCAACCGAGCGCCGTTCGATAACGCGGCCTGCGAAGTGGTCGAAGAATTTCGCCCTGAAGTGGTGAGTTTTCACTTTGGCCTGCCGGAAGAATCCCTGCTCGACCGGGTCAAGGCCACCGGTGCGAAGGTGCTGTCCTCGGCCACCACTGTCGCAGAAGCCGTATGGCTGGAGCAGCATGGCTGCGATGCAATCATTGCCATGGGCTACGAAGCCGGGGGCCATCGCGGGATGTTTCTCAGCGATGACCTGAGCAGTCAGGTGGGGACTTTCGCCCTGGTGCCGCAAGTCGTCGATGCGGTGAAAGTACCGGTGATTGCCGCTGGCGGTATCGCTGACGCCCGAGGCGTTGCCGCGGCCTTCATGCTCGGCGCTTCGGCGGTACAGGTGGGTACGGCGTACCTGTTCACCCCTGAAGCCAAGGTCAGCCCTTCCCACCACAAAGCGTTGCGTACCGCCAGGGAAAGCGAGACGGCCGTCACCAACGTGTTCACCGGTCGCCCGGCCAGGGGCATTCTCAACCGGGTGATGCGTGAGCTGGGCCCCATGAGCGCCAAGGCCCCGGCCTTCCCCCTTGCCGGTGGCGCGCTGATGCCGTTGCGGGCCAAAGGTGAAGCAGACTTCAGCAACCTCTGGGCCGGTCAGGCCTTTACCCTCGGCGTCGATTTGACCACCGAGGCACTGACTCGAAAACTGGCTGAAGAAGGGTTAGCGAGGCTGTCAGGTCGCTCCTGAGCATCAGCTTCGTTAAAGTTGTATACAATTTGACGGCAAGGCATTCCGTTCAAAGGCAATTCGCTATATATTTTTGTACATAACGATTAACCTGCTGCAATTGCCTTTAACGGAGCCGTTTCATGACCATTCGTGCCTCACGTTTTGCCCCGACCTGCCTGGCGAGCCTTCTCGCCGTATTCGCCTTCGGCTCAGCCCAGGCGGACGAAGTCCAGGTCGCTGTCGCCGCCAACTTCACCGCGCCCATCCAGGCCATCGCGGCTGATTTCGAAAAAGACACCGGGCATAAACTGGTCGCATCCTTTGGCGCCACCGGCCAGTTCTACACCCAGATAAAAAACGGCGCGCCGTTCGAAGTGTTCCTCTCGGCAGACGACAGCACCCCGAAAAAACTTGAAGCCGAAGGCGACTCCGTCAAGGGTTCGCGCTTCACCTACGCGGTCGGTACGCTGGCGCTGTGGTCGGCCAAGGAAGGCTACGTCGATGCCAAGGGCGATGTGCTGCAAAAGAATGCCTACCAGCACCTGTCCATTGCCAACCCGAAAGCCGCGCCTTATGGCCTCGCGGCGACCCAGGTACTGGCAAAAGAAGGTCTGACCGACAAGGTCAAGGACAAGATCGTAGAAGGCCAGAACATTTCCCAGGCCTACCAATTCGTCTCCACCGGCAACGCCGAATTGGGTTTTGTCGCCCTGTCGCAGATCTACAGGGACGGCAAGATCACCAGCGGTTCGGCTTGGATCGTTCCCGCCAGCCTGCACGACCCGATCAAGCAAGACGCGGTGATTCTCAACAAGGGCAAGGACAACTCGGCCGCCAAGGCGCTGGTTGACTACCTCAAGGGGCCGAAAGCGGCAGCTGTCATCAAGTCCTACGGTTACGAAATCTAAATGTCGCTATCGAGTGCCGATTTTTCCGCCATCTGGCTGACCCTGAAACTGGCGTCCCTGACGACCGTCATCCTGCTGATTGTCGGCACTCCGATTGCGTTATGGCTGTCGCGCACCCGCTCCTGGTTGCGCGGCCCGGTCGGGGCGATTGTCGCCCTGCCCCTGGTGCTGCCACCGACGGTGATTGGTTTTTATCTGTTGCTGGCCCTCGGCCCACATGGGTACATCGGCCAACTCACTCAGTCACTCGGCCTTGGCACCCTCACGTTCAGTTTTGCGGGGCTGGTCTTCGGTTCGGTGCTGTATTCGATGCCGTTTGTGGTCCAGCCGCTGCAAAACGCTTTTTCCACGATTGGCACGCGCCCGCTCGAAGTGGCCGCGACCTTGCGGGCCAATCCCTGGGACACTTTTTTCAGCGTGACACTGCCCCTGGCTCGCCCCGGTTTCATTACCGCGGCCATTCTCGGTTTCGCCCACACCGTCGGCGAGTTCGGCGTGGTGCTGATGATCGGCGGCAATATTCCCGAGAAGACCCGCGTGGTCTCGGTGCAGATCTACGATCACGTCGAAGCCATGGAATATGCCCAGGCCCATTGGCTGGCCGGGGCGATGCTGGTGTTCTCGTTCGTCGTCCTGCTGGCGTTGTATTCCAGCCGTCAAACCAAAGCGGGCTGGAGCTGATCGATGATTCAAATGCGTCTGAAACTACGTTATTCGGGCTTCGCCCTGGACGTCGACTTGCAGCTGCCGGGCCGTGGCGTTACCGCACTTTACGGCCACTCAGGCTCCGGCAAGACCACTTGCCTGCGCTGCATCGCCGGCCTGGAACGGGCCGATCAAGGTTTTATCCAGGTCAACGATGAAGTCTGGCAAGACAGCGATAACAAGGTGTTCGTAGCGCCGCACAAACGCGCGCTGGGCTACGTGTTCCAGGAAGCCAGCCTGTTTCCCCATCTGTCGGTGCTGGACAATCTGGCGTTCGGCCTCAAGCGCATCCCCAAGCCGCAGCGTCGGGTCGACATGGCCCACGCCACCGAGTTGCTGGGCATCGGCCATTTGCTGGACCGGCACCCGCAACACCTTTCAGGCGGAGAGCGTCAGCGAGTCGGCATCGCCCGCGCCTTGCTCACCAGCCCGAAACTGTTGTTGATGGATGAGCCTTTGGCCGCACTTGATGCCCAACGCAAAAGTGAAATTCTGCCCTACTTGCAACGCCTGCACGACGAACTCGACATCCCGGTGCTGTACGTCAGCCATTCCCAGGATGAAGTCGCGCGACTGGCCGACCATATCGTGTTGCTCAGCAACGGCAAGGCCCTGGCCAGCGGCCCGATCGGCCAGACCCTGGCTCGCCTCGACTTGCCGCTGGCAATGGGGGATGACGCCGGTGTGGTAATCGAGGGTCGCGTCAGCGCCTATGACGCCGACTATCAATTGCTCAGCCTGCAACTGCCCAACACCACTCTCGACATTCGTGTGCCCCATACGCCAATGGACGCGGGCCAGGCACTGCGCTGCAAAGTCCAGGCGCGGGATGTGAGCCTGAGCCTGGACAATGCCGGGCACAGCAGCATTCTCAATCGCCTGCCGGTCACCGTGGTCACTGAAATGAACGCCGATAACGCCGCGCACGTGCTGATTCGCCTGGACGCCGCCGGCACGCCGCTGCTTGCGCGGATCACGCGTTATTCCCGTGATCAGTTGAACGTCCATCCTGGCCAGCCACTCTGGGCGCAAATAAAGGCCGTCGCCGTGCTGGCGTAAATCCAAAGGCACGACTGCACCGGGGCGAGGTCAATGGCTGTAACGTTCCGTGACTCCCTGCCCAGGACGCTTGTCATGTCCGATGGACTGCCACCTGACCTGCATTATGTCGATGACGCTCAGCCGGGCATTACCCGCAGGAAACTGCGCGGGAAATTCGCCTATTTCGACCCGGCCGGCCAGCGCATCACCGACCCCGAGACCATCAAGCGCCTCAACGCCCTCGCGGTGCCACCCGCCTATACCGACGTGTGGATCTGCGCCGATCCAAGCGGGCATCTGCAGGCCACCGGGCGGGATGCCCGGGGTCGCAAGCAATACCGGTATCACCCCCGCTGGCGGGAGGTACGCGACGCCGACAAGTACTTGCGCCTGCGTGAGTTCGGGCTGGCCCTGCCGAAACTGCGCCAACGACTGCAAGCCGTATTGGCGACACCGGGATTCAGTCGCGACAAAGTCATGGCCACGGTCATTACCCTGCTGGACTCGACACTGATCCGTATCGGCAACAGCCAATATGCCCGGGACAACCGCTCCTACGGCCTGACGACCTTGCGCAGCCGCCATGTAGAAATCAACGGCAGTGCCATCCTGTTCCAGTTCCGCGGCAAAAGTGGCGTCGAACACCAGATCACCGTGAAAGACCGGCGACTGGCCCGGATCATCAAGCGATGCCAGGAAATACCCGGGCAGAATCTGTTTCAGTATCTGGATGAAAACGGCGACCGGCACACCATCAGTTCATCCGACATCAACAGCTATCTGCAAACGCTCACCGGTGCCGATTTCACCGCCAAGGACTACCGCACCTGGGCCGGCAGCGTTCTGGCCCTGTCGATACTGCGCAAGCGGCGCTGGGAGCCTGAAACGGACGCCAGGCGGCATCAGGTGGAAATGGTCAAGGACGTTGCCAGGCAACTGGGCAACACCCCGGCGGTGTGCCGCAAGTGCTATATCCACCCGGCGGTGCTGGATGGTTTCCTTCTGGGCGCGTTGGCGCAACTACCCAGGCCGAGAGCGCGCAAGGGACTCTCGGCCGAGGAAGTCGGGCTGGCGAATTTTCTGGAGAGAACGCTGGCAGCGCCTGAACCGACGAATTGACCTGCCTATTTTTTGCACGATCAGCAATGGCTTCTATAGTTGAACTGAACACGAATCCGCTACGGAGACGCCATGGAAGACATTTTCGTTGTGAAGCGTTGCAACAAAATCATCATCCATGGCCGCCGTGAGGGTGAAGTTGACCACCTGCCACCGGACGCCGCAGTCTGGTACCGCATCGCCGATACCCGCACCCAAGGCTTCATCGGAGATGGCTACGATATTGAAGAAGATGCCGTGCGTGTTTGCCGTCAGTTGAACGCTAAATCACAAGTAACAGCCCGACAAAGTTGACGGTTCTCACCATTTTTTAACGGGTCTATACTGAAATGGTTGAAGGATCAGTAACCCATTCGGCAGAAAGCTCGCTCCCCCGCGGGCTTTTTGCTGCCACACCCAGGTTTCTTGAACGGAGGTGTCTCCCATGTCCGAAAAAGAGTCCATCACCACCCTGCTCACCTTGCTGGACTCCCGTCAGGCTCGCCTGGCTGCGGCCTGCAAGGAAATCGCCGACTGGGTCGATCATCAAGGCGGACATCCCACCGCCCTCAGAATTCGTGATCGCCTGAACGACATCGAAAAGGACACGCCGCTGATCCGGCACACACTGTCGTCTCTGCAGCCTGTCGACCGGCCTCTGCCTCGGTTCAGATGATCCGACACGGATTTACGGTGCGAGGACAGGCCTGATTCGGGCAGCATGATCGGTGACACTGACGTCTCCGAACCTTTGGCTGCCTGCTGGATTTCCATCCTTTCTCACAACCCGGCCTGGAACCGGGATTTTTTGTTGCGCAAAACCAATCGAACGTCCATTCGTTTAGGGAATATGAAATAGCCGCCAGGCTTTACGGCGAGTCGATGTTCCTGCGCACGGGCTCCATGATCTCGCGCAGGGACATGCGCTTGAACGCCTCGACCAGTGCGCGCCCCTCCTCTGGTGCACAAGTAACCGCCAACCGCATGGTCGCCTCCCCCAGGTGCCAGATCAAAAACGCAGACTTCTGGACCTGTTGTTCGTCACAGTCGGGATAAACGCGAAGCATCGCCTGGGACAACAGCGCTCCGGCAACCCGACTCTCCCCCAACTCAAGCTGCAACAACTGCTTGTCGGCCTGCATGCCGGACCAGATGTCACGCATCACCGGTGTCGCCATCACAATCTCGTAGTACTGATCGAGCAACTGCGAATAGGCGGTCTGCAAACCCCGGGCGTCCTCGACGACCTCCATTGCCTCCGCAATGCATCGGCGGCTCTGCGCGTTGTAGCGCTCGGCCAGCGTGCGGATCACGGAACTCTTGTCGGGGAAATACTGATAAAGGGAACCGATCGAGATCTCGGAGCGCTCGGCGATTTCACTCATCTTGAGTGGGTCGCTGCCCTTGTCCGCGATCAACTCGGCAGCCGTCGCCAAAATCCGCTCCTGACGATCGCGGCTGCGCTGTTGCGTAGGATTGCGGCGGACCGCTTCTGCAGCAGGCTGTTCGAGGGTTCCAGAGGTTTTTTTGCGCACGAGTCAATTCCCGATCAAAAACATGACATGTACTCACCTTAGCATCGCCAAGCCCTGCGCCCAATAGCAGATGCCACACGTCGGGGAATGAGATCCGATGGGTTGACGGAAAAACGTGAGCATCTATCATCTTTTAAACGTGAGCATTACTCACATTAATCGATGGAGGTGAACGCGATGAAAACGGCTCAACCAATCACGCTGGTCCTCGGTGCCACCGGCAAAACCGGACGGCGCATCACACAACGACTCGAAGCGGCCGGCCTGCCCGTTCGCCGGGGCTCGCGCGACGCCATTCCACCCTTCGACTGGGAAGACCGATCAACCTGGGACGCCGTGATCGATGGCGTTCAATCGGTCTACATTTCCTTTCAACCGGATCTTGCCGTCCCAGGCGCCCCTGAAACCATCCAGGCGTTCACCGAACTTGCGGTGAAAAGCGGCGTACACAAACTGGTCTTGTTATCCGGGCGCGGCGAAGTTGAAGCGCAACAGGCCGAACGTGTCGTACAGGACAGCGGGATTGACTGGACGATTCTGCGGGCCAGTTGGTTCTGCCAGAACTTCAGCGAGGCACACTTTCTTGAACCCATTGTGCAAGGTGAACTCGCACTCCCCGTCGGCCAGATCGCTGAACCCTTCGTCGATGCGCAAGACATCGCCGAGTGTGCCGTCGCGGCACTGACTCAACCCGGACACACTAACCAGCTCTACGAACTGACCGGCCCGCGAGCGTTGACCTTTGCTCAAGCCGTGGCCGAGATTGCCCGCGCCACGGGTCGCAATATCGAGTTCGTGGCCGTATCGCCGGACGCCTATCGACAGGCAATGGAACGGGAACAACTTCCCCCGGCGTTGATCGATCTGGTGTTGTATCTCTTCACGACTGTACTGGACGGGCGCAACACGCCCGTGGCCGATGGCGTACAGCGGGCACTGGGACGCCCGGCCCGCGACTTCGGCGACTACGTACGGCGCACTGCCGCTACGGGCATCTGGGGCAATGGCCGTCCGACGTAAAGCAGTGGCGGGAACCCGCTTCGTCGACTAGGGTTTTTGGCGTATCGAAGTGCGGCGCCTTTATTGGCAGGAGCCTGATCAAGGAGGAACCCATGTCACTCAATCGTAGTGCTGAACAAACCTACCGCCAGTGGTCGACCCCGATCCTGTTGGAACTCAAGGAGCGAGAACATCAGATGAACCCGTCTGACCGCCAGGCGTTGGAAAACGTACTGCTGGAAAGAAGGCTGATCGATATTGGCAATCCGGCCGGCAACGATCGACGCAAAGCCGAACCGGCCTCCTGAAAGGAATCCGGTAACCACGATCAAGCTAGCAATTCTGGAACAGAAACATACGAGGGTTTGTAACGCTTTCGCTTGCAAGCCCTTGGTTTAGAGTATGCCCAATCGAACGCAAACACGCTTCAAACGTCTGAATCCCACCGCCGCCGTAATCCATTTTTGATAATTATTAATTTCCAAATACCCCCCTCTATCGGCTTTAAATGTCGGCTTAACCACCACTTGGAGGGATTCCAGGATGCTGATAAAAATCGAGAAAGCGAGCAAACCGGAAGGCTGGAACGTATGGATGAACACGTGGTGCGTTGAATTTCGCAGCTACGCAGAAGCCCTGGCGTTCGTGAGCAGATTGGAAGCCCGGATCAATGCACCTCACCCCTTGCCTGGCAGCACCGCCAGACTTCTTTTGGAACTGGCTTAACCACGCGATGCCATCACCGAGAAGCTATCCACGACGTCATTTCCGTATTTTTTAATCTGTTTTTGATAATTATTGATTTCGCTCGCCCCGCTCCCTCGACTTTAAATAGGCGTCGAGGGGGGGCGTTGGCCAAGGTGAGGTTTACAGGTGACACCTTTAACGGACGCTTCGAATACAGCCAGTCTGCATTTGAGGAGGCCGACCTTCCTCACCATGTGTAATACCTTGCCCCGCATCTTCCCCCAGGAGGTGCGGGGATTTTTTCGTAAAGACGTTAAAACCACCCGCTACGATCATCTTCCAACTCTTGGCGACACACTTTTAGTTGCGCGCTGTAAATCTCTGACTGCTTTTGCACTTTCTGGGCAACCTGCATCAGCCACGGTTTACTGCGATAGGTATTGCGGCTAAAGCCCCCGCGCCCCTCGTGATAAGCCAGGTACTGATTGTAGGTGTCCCATTTGGAGATTCCGAGCTGACGTTGGGTGCCAGTGGTGTACCAACCGATAAACATGATCGCGTCGTCGAAACTGTCACGCGAACCACCGTTGCCCGTATTGTCCTTGTACTCACCCCACACCGGGTCTTGAGCCTGCGCATAACCATAGGCGGAACTGACTCGCCCCCAGGGGATCACCCAGAGCAGGTAGTCACGAGGCGGCAATGCGTCCGCCACGTAGCTGCTTTCCTGCTTCATGATCGCCATGGCCACATGCAGAGGCGTCCCATATTCACTCTGCATTTGCAGCGAATCCTCATACCAGTCGGGATACTCACGGTAAATACTGCAGAGATTGCCTTGATCTTTTGGTGGTGTCGTCGTGCAACCGGTCAAAAACATAAACAACAAAGCCAACAGCAGAACTTGTCCTTGTTTCATTCATTACCCTCAAAAGTAAGGGCATAGGTACCCTCCGTTTACTGCAAGAAGCCCGAGTCATGCAGGTGCAGGCAAAAACGTCAGAAGACATCCAGCTCGACCGCGTCACCCTTTTGAGTGAATCGTCCCTGGATTTCCGGTTGCTGTGGCAGGTCGGGATGGGGTGGTTGGTGCCCGTCGCGGCAGGCAACAATCGGCCGATTCTGTTAAAAATCCGGTTTTCTCAAACGGCTCTTTTGCCAGTAGTCCCCCACTCAATCCCCAGCCTGCGACAAAGGCCTGGCCACCTGCTCCAACGCTCGACGCTCGGCAGCCACCCCCCAAACCGCTTGCACCACCGCTGCCACACACATGAGTGCAGCGCCTGCCAGATAACCCATCAGCAGACTGCTGCGCTGCTGGGTCTGGATCAGTTGGCCAAACAGCGTCGGCCCGATGATGCCGCCCAGGCCAGTGCCAAACGCGTAAAACACAGCGATGGCCAAGGCACGGATTTCCAGTGGGAAGGTTTCTGCCACCGTCAGGTAAGCCGAACTGGCCGCTGCCGAAGCGAAAAAGAAGATCACCATCCACGCCGCGGCTTGCTGGGTGACATCCAGCCAGCCCTGCTGGAAGGCGTAGCCATTGAGCGCCAGCAACACCCCGGACGTCGCGTAAGTGAAGCTGATCATCACGCGTCGGCCGACCACGTCAAACAGGCGCCCCAACAGCAACGGCCCGCAGAAATTGCCCAGTGCCAAGGGCAATACGTACCAGCCGACCTGCTCGGCGGGCACCTGGTAAAAATCGGTGAGCACCAGCGCATAGGTGAAGAAGATCGCGTTGTAAAAGAAGGCCTGCGCGGTCAGCAGGGTCATCCCCACCAGCGCGCGGCGGCTGAATCTGATGAACAGGGTATGGAAGACCTCCGCCAGCGGCGTGTGGTCCCGCGCGTGCAGGCGCAGTGGTTTGCTGGTCACCGCCGGCAGTTCATGGCCTTGTTCGCGCAGACGCGCTTCGATGCCTTCTACGATGCCTCGCGCCACATCGTGTTGACCATGGACCAGCAGCCAGCGCGGGCTTTCCGGCAACCACAGGCGCATCACCAGAATCAACACACCCAACGCGGCACCGATGCCAAAGCACAGGCGCCAGCCCAGCTCGCCGCCGACCACGTGCGGGTCCAGCAGAACGATGGCCCCGCCGGCACCAAGCGCTGCGCCCAACCAGAATGTGCCGTTGATGCTCAGGTCGACCCAGCCGCGATAGCGTACCGGGGTGAATTCCTGGATGGTCGAATTGATCGCCGTGTATTCGCCGCCGATGCCCATGCCCGTGAGGAAGCGAAACAGCAGGAAGCTTTCCAGGTTGAAGGAGAACGCCGTGGCCGCCGTGGCACCTACATACAGCCATAAAGTTACGAAGAACAGCTTGCGCCGCCCCAGGCGATCGGTCAGCCAGCCGAACAGCAAGGCACCGAGCACTGCGCCGGCGATGTAGATGCCCCCGGCCAAGCCAATATCGAAGTTGCTCATGCGCAGGTCGGGGCTGTTTTTCAGCGCGCCGGACACCGAGCCGGCCAGGGTCACTTCCAGACCGTCGAGCAACCAGGTGATGCCCAGCGCGAACACTAGCAGGGAGTGAAAGCGGCCCCACGGCAAGCGGTCCAGGCGTGCTGGAAGATCGGTTTCGAATATCGCGCCGGGCTCGCGGCTATGCAGCTGTTGGTGGGTCATCGCCACATCATTGTCGTGTGCAGTGCCTTGTGAGTTAGGAGTTGGGCTCTGGATCGGGAGTTCAAAATTCCGCTCACACAGAATTTGCTTGTGTCGCATCGACCGGTTGAATCCACAGTCGTTTGCAGCCCTTCTCAACCGACAGCAATCGGCCAAAAAACCTCATGGCCATGCTTCAACTCAAACATGTCCATCACTTACAGGTCGCGACCCGGTCCACTTATCCAGCATGCGGATATTGAACCTTCATTGGAAAAAATGATCGCAGGTGACTAGGATCTGCCTCTGCTGGTCAAGGAAGAACAGGCTCGTTAAGTCAAGCCATGGAAAAGGAAAGCACTGATGATTGTCGGGATCGATCTGGGTACCACCAACAGCCTGGTGGCTGTCTGGCATAACGATGCCAGTGTTCTGGTACCTAACGCACTGGGTCAATGGCTGACCCCTTCGGTCGTGGGGCTGGACGATGAAGGCCGGATTCTGGTCGGCCAGGCTGCCCGCGAGCGCCTGCACACCCACCCTGGCATGACCACCGCGCTGTTCAAGCGTCATATGGGCAGCGCGCGCACCGTGCAACTGGGTACGAAGACGTTGCGCCCTGAAGAACTTTCGGCGCTGGTGCTCGGGAGCCTCAAGGAAGACGTCGAACGTGCCTACGGCGAACCGGTGACCGAGGCGGTCATCAGCGTCCCCGCGTACTTCAGTGACGCGCAGCGCAAGGCCACCCGTATCGCCGGCGAACTGGCCGGCCTGAAAGTCGACAAGCTCATCAACGAACCGACCGCTGCCGCACTGGCCTACGGCTTGCCGCAGCATGGCAAGGAAACCTCGTTCCTGGTCTTCGACCTGGGCGGCGGCACCTTCGACGTGTCCATCCTTGAGCTGTTCGACGGCGTCATGGAGGTGCGGGCCAGCGCTGGCGACAACTATCTGGGCGGTGAAGATTTCGACCAGGTGCTGGCCGAGCGCTTTATCCAGACCCAGTGCGACCAGCCAGGATTTCCGCCAGTGCAATCGATCGCCCAAGCGCTGCGCCGCGAAGCCGAGCGGGTACGCCAGGCGCTGGGGCAGGAACTGGCGAGCGAGTTTGTCTTGCGTGTGGACGGCCAGCAGTGGAAGCATGTTTTTACCCAGGACGAGATGGCCACTTTGTTCGCGCCCTTGCTCGAGCGCCTGCGCAATCCGATTGAACGCGCCCTGCGCGATGCCAGAATCCGTATCAACGAGCTCGACGAAGTGCTGCTGGTAGGCGGCACCACCCGCATGCCATTGGTGCGCAAACTGGCCGCGGGGCTGTTTGGCCGCTTCCCGTCCATCCACATCAACCCCGACGAAGCCGTGGCTCATGGCGCCGCGATCCAGGCGGCGCTGAAGTCCCGCAGCACCGCCCTGGAAGAAGTGGTGTTGACCGACGTCTGCTCCTACACCCTGGGCATAGCAGTCTCGCAACGGGTGGGTCAACACCATGAGCCAGGGCACTATCTGCCGATCATTGAGCGCAACAGTACGGTCCCGGTCAGCCGGGTAGAAACCGTGTGCACCGTTCATGACTTGCAGGAAAGCGTACTGGTGAAGATCTACCAGGGTGAGAGTCGCCTGGTGCGCGACAACATCGCCTTGGGTGAGCTGGAGATTCCGGTCCCGGTGAATACCGGTTGCGTCGTCGAACTGGACGTGCGCTTCACCTACGACAACAACGGCATTCTGGAGTGTCAGGTGAGCATTCCCATGACCGGTGAACAGCGCACCCTGGTGATCGAAAACAATCCGGGCGTGCTCAGTAGCGAAGAAATCGCCGAGCGCCTGAAAGCGCTGGCCGAGTTCAAGGTGCATCCCCGCGATCAGCAGATCAATACCCTACTGGTAGCCCGCCTGGAGCGTTTGTATCAAGAAAGCCTGGGCGAGCTTCGTGAGCAGATTGACCAATGGGCAAGCCTGTTTCAGCAGGCACTGGCAAGCCAGGACGAGCGTGTCATCCGCCAGGCTCGCAACAATCTGAGCGAGCGCATCGGCCTGCTCGAAACCGGTGGTGGATTCTAAGCCATGGAACCTGTTTTCGATTGCTGGGAAGTCCTCGACCTGCCCGCCCGCTCCGACGAGCGCAGCATCAAGCGCCAATACGCCAGGCTGCTCAAGGTCAGACGTCCGGATGAGGATCCCGTCGCCTTCCAGCAACTGCGTGAAGCCTATGAGCAAGCCCTGCAAATCCTGCGTGAGGGCCCCGACGAAGTTCATAAGGTTGCCGCTGACGTTGCCGCTGCGTCCATAACACAGCACCGGCCGCACCCGAACCTGACACCCACGCGGTCCCTGCACGAACAGGCCGTTGAACTGTTATCCGGATTTGAAGATCAGGCGGTTGATCGCTACTGGACCGAGGCATCGGCCAGGGGCTGCAACGCCGAATTCGAACGACTGCTGTTCCAGCGTTGCGTGGACGACCCTGAAGCACATTGGCCCCTGCTGAGCTGGGGCCTTGAACAACGTCAATGGTTGACGCCCTGGCAACAGATCCCCGCCAGTGAGTTTCACCAGCAGCAGTTGACCCGCGCCCTCACCGCAGCGCTGTACCGCAAGCTTGATCATCTGCTGGCAAGTGGCGAGCAAGAGTACTTCCTGGACTTCCTGGAACACCACAGCCGCCAACCCTGGCTCGGTGATTTCGCATGTCGTCAGGCGCTTCAGGTACAGGTTCTGAACCTGTTCCTGAATACCGAGGACTGGTCGGCGCAACTGTTCCAACGAGTGTGTCAATTGTTCGCCTGGGATGTCGAAGCGGCGGTTGTGCCCATTGCCGAGGACCAGTGGCAAGCTTTGCACAGGCGCTGCGAGCAACAAGCCTGGCTCGGCGAACTGCGCTCCCTGATGCAGCAACGCCAGCAACACCCCAGTGCGTGCGCCAACGCCGCCGCGCTGTTTCTGCTGTCGACGCAACCCGCGCAGCAGGCGGAATTGGCCCTGGGTTTCGTCGAGGCGGACTGGCAAGCCTGCGAACAGCTGGCTGAGACCTTTGCCACGCGTTTCCCCGACTTGCTGGGCATGTTCCCCAACCACGATCCGTGGTTCTGGAAGGCACTCATCGGTCACAAGGACCCACCCTATGGCGTGAAACGCGCGGCCTGCGTGTTGACCATCGCCCTTGTACTGAACAACCTGGGCAGTTCCGGACTCATTGTGCTGCTCATGCTGCCACTCTACGCACTGGGTGGCTGGTTGGCGGCGCAGGTCGGCAAATGGCTGCTCAGCCATTGGACCACCTTGACGGAGAACCTGTACGACCTCGACCTGCGCGCCAGCGAATGGTGTGTACGACACAAACTGACGGCCGATCGTCGTTACCTGGTGATACGCAATGGCGGTCCGTTGCTGGCATTGGCCTTGGTTATCTGGAACTGGCTCGGGGTACTGGGGCTGGCGACTTATGTGATCACCGGAGTGATCGGCTTGCTGCAGCCCGCCAGTGCAGTCCCCACGGACCGCCAGTACCGCTGGCGAAAGCCCCTGCAGGCGATCTACCGGATTGCCGGGCTCAGCCGGCTGCAATGGCTGTTCTGCCTGTTAATGGTGCTGGTCATTGGCTATGTGCAACTGCATATGCCCGGCACCCTGCTGACTCAAGGTCGATTGCGCTGAAAATCGCATCACAGGGAATCGACATGGATCACCTGTTTAAGGTGTTTGAAGATTTTATGAACTTGCGCCACACAGAAAAAAACCCGCCTGCCAGCGTTGAAAAGATCACCCATGCAGCGCAACAGCTATCCATCGACCCTGGGTCATGGATAACCGGTTTCGACCTAGAGCATTTTCTCCAGGCCGATCTTGTCGCTGAGCCAGGCTTTGAAGCTACGCCATGTGCCGCCGGGTTCCTTGCGCAAGGTCCGCTGGCGACCGTCGTCCTCGGTGAGCCAGACGACTTCGCCGTTTTCCAGTCGGGCCTGGTAACTCATGGCCGGCGCCATGCCCTCAAGCGCCAGCTGGCGCACTTGGCCGGCTAGCTCGGGACTATCGACCAGCACCCCGACTTCAGTGTTCCAGAACACTGAACGCGGGTCGAAATTAAACGAGCCGATGAACACTTTCTGCTGGTCCAGGATCATGGCTTTGGTGTGCAGGCTGGAGTCCGAACCACCACTGAAACCAAACGAAGAGCTGCGGCCGGGATCGTCCGGCTGGCGCCGCAGTTCATAGAGTTGCACGCCATGTTCGAGCAGAGTCTTGCGATACGGTGCATAGCCGCCATGCACCGCCGGCACATCGGTGGCTTCCAGTGAATTGGTCAGCAGGCGCACATCAACGCCGGCATCGGCACGCCCCAGGAGATAGTCCATGCCCGGCTTTTGCGGGACGAAATACGCCGAGATCATGATCAGCTCGTTATTGACGCCATCGAGTTCAGGTCGCAGCTGCGTGGCCATCAACAGCGCGCGGTCCGGTTCGCCGTCGGCCAGAACCTTGCTCGGAGCGTCCCATATCGCCTTGTTATGAGCCCAGATCAGCTGCTTGCGCCAGGTCTCGAGTTGCGGTTGAGCCTGGTAGGTCATGAGATGGTTGTACAGCACCTTGCTCTCGATACGTGAGGTCTGGAGCGACTGCTCCAGGCGTTGGCGGCTCTCGAGCAAGTCTTGTGCTGTTGGCTTGTTGCGCAGGAAGTCGCTGATCGGCTGGCTCAAGGCGCTGTTCCAGTACTGATCGAAGCTGTGCCCCAACTGTTCGGCGACCGGGCCGATGCACAGCAGGTCCATGTCGGTGAAGTTGAGATCGGGCTTGGCGTCGAAATACTCATCCCCCAGGTTGCGTCCGCCGACGATGGCTGCGCTGTTGTCGGCCAGCCACAGTTTGTTGTGCATGCGTCGGTGTTGTTGGGAAAGATCAAGCAGACGGCCCATGGTTCGGGTGACCACGGTGCTGCGCCCCAGATGCAACGGGTTGAAGACACGGATATGGATGTTCGGGTGCACCGCCAGGGTAGCGATGACTTCTGCCTGGCCGTCGCTGGCCGTGTCATCGAGCAAAATGCGTATCCGTACACCGCGATCGGCAGCCAGCAGCATTTCACGCACCAGTGCCCGGGTGCTAAGGCCGTTATGCACGATGTAGTACTGCAGATCGACGGATTTCTGCGCATTGCGGATCAACTCGGCGCGCGCCCGGAATGCTTCACTGCTATTGGGCAGCAAACGAAACCCCGAGCGCCCCTCATGCGCGGCGGCCTGAGCCTGGATCGAGCGCCCGAAAGCCGAATCGCCGGCGGGTATCGCCTCGCTGAATTCGTGGGGCAAGCGCGTGGTGGCGCAGCCGACGAGCAGCAGCGCGAACAGCATGGCGCAGAGGAACCGGGACATGGGCTGGTCCTCAACCTGGACGGGTGTAGATTTGAACTCGGCATCCAGCCAGTGCTGGCTGCCAAGAAAACGCAGCCCTCGATAATCCGCACGACTTGTTCCAGTAAAGCCCCTTTTGATGCAACGTGTCGAAATTTTCCGGCAACTGCACCCGGAGCATGAAACCACCCCGGTGCCTCGTCGCGCTACTGATCCGGCGGCAGATTCGCTACTATGTTTACCCGCCTTCCCTGTCTGCGGATTACTTCATTCTGGAGCCCGAATGCCTAGTCAAAAGGACATCGCCGCCGAAAGCGGCGCACCGATGATCCCTGAACAGCGCCGTGAGTTGATGCTGCGACAGTTGCGCAAGCATCAGGTGCTGAGCGTTCATCAATTGATGGAAATGTTCGACTGCTCGCACATGACCATACGCCGCGACATCGCGTTGCTGGAGCAGGAAGGTCGTGCTTACTCGGTAACGGGTGGGGTGCGGATCGCCAGCCAGCTGCACAGTGAGCCCAGCCATCAGATCAAGGCGGTGGTCGAGTTGCCGCAGAAGCAGGCCATGGCCAGGCTCGCCGCCCGGCTACTGCATGCCGACATGACGATTTACCTGGACGCGGGAACCAGCACGCTGGAAATCGTCCCCTATATCAAGGCGCTGTCCGGCATGACCGTGGTGACCAATGACTTCGGGATTGTCCAGGCACTGATCGAAGCCCCCCATGTCACGGTGATTCATACCGGCGGGCAGCTGGATCACTCCAACCAATCGTGCGTGGGCGGTCTGGCGGTTGCCACCTTGCGTCAGGTCGTCACCGACATCGCGTTCATCTCGACCAGTTCATGGGACTTGCGTCGCGGCCTCACCACGCCTTCGGCGCTGAAGGTGGAGGTCAAGCAAGCCGCGATGCAATCGGCTGCGCAAGTGGTGCTGGTGGCCAGCAGTTCGAAATACGGCACCTTCAGCATGTACAGGATTGCCGGACTCGAGCAGTTCGACATCATCCTCAGCGACGACGCATTGACCGCTGCCGCGGCCGACGGCATCCGCAAGCAGGGTGTCGAACTGTTGCTGCCGGCCGACAACTCACCGGCGTGAAAGGACGGGCTCCGGCATCCAGCGGAGCCCGTCGCCGCCCTCCTCTATAGCGCCCGCGCTTTCCAGTCGCGCAACCACTGCAAGCCGGCGGACGTATTGCCTCGCGGCCGATATTCGCACCCCACCCAGCCGTCATAACCCAACTGGTCGATCAGCTCGAACAGCCAGGGATAATTGACTTCCCCCAAGTCCGGTTCATGCCGATCCGGCACACCGGCGATCTGGATATGGCCGATACCATCGAAGTCGCGACGCAGTTTAGTCGCCAGGTCGCCCTCGACGATTTGGCAGTGGTAGCAGTCGAACTGAACCTTCAGGTTGCTGGCGCCCACTTCCTTGCAGATGGCCTGGGCCTGATCCTGGCGGTTGAGGAAAAAGCCTGGCATGTCTCGCGTATTGATCGGTTCGAGCAATACGGTGACGCCTGCCTTGGCCGCCCGGGCGGTGGCGTAGGCGAGGTTCTCCAGATACACGCCGTGATGCCTTGGGCGATCGCTTTCTGACGGCAACAGCCCGGCCATGACATGGATGCGTGAGTTGCCCAATACACTGACGTAATCCAGGGCGCGATCAAAACCGCTACGAAATTCACTCTCCCTGCCCGGCAATGACACCGTGCCCCGCTCCCCCGCGGCCCAATCACCGGGCGGCGCGTTGAACAGTGCCTGCACCAGGCCGTTGTCGCTCAAGCGTTGCTTGAGTTCTTCTGCGCTGTAGTCGTAGGGAAACAGGTACTCCACCGCCTCGAAGCCGTCAGAGGCAGCGGCGGCGAAGCGATCCAGAAACTCATGTTCCGGATAGAGCATGCTGAGGTTCGCAGCAAAACGAGGCATGGTAGCTCCTGAGATAAAGGGTTAGACAAAGGGCCAGATCAGCAGGGTAATACAGAAACCCAAGGTACCAAGCAAAGTGGTCATCACTGTCCAGGTGCGCAGACCGTCGGCCACGTTCAGGCCTGACAGCTTGGTGAAGATCCAGTAACCGGCGTCATTGATATGGGACATGGCCAACCCGCCACCGCCCATGGCCAGGCACAGCAGGGCCATGTGGTTTGGGGTGAGATCGAGGGTCGCAATCAGCGGGCTGATGATGCCGGCAGTGGTCACCAGCGCCACCGTGGTCGAGCCCTGCACCGCGCGCAACAGCATGGTCAGCAGAAAACCCAGGGCCAGCACCGGCAGACCGGTGGTGCGCAGCATGTCGGAGACCACGGCGCCGATCCCGGTATCCACCAGCACCTTGCCGAACACGCCACCGGCGCCGGCAATCAGGATCACCATGGCCACACCGGGCAACGCCGAGCCGATCACGTCCGATACCTGAGTGCGGCTCCAGCCCCGGCGCGAACCGAGCAGCCAGGCACACAGCAAGGTGTCGATCAGCAGCGCCACCAGTGGCGCACCGAGCACGGTCATGATGCCACGCAGAATCGATTCGGCAGGCAGCAACGAGGTAGACAGCGTCCCCAGCAGGATCAGAATGATCGGCAGCAGGATCAGGCTGACGATCAGGCCAAAACCTGGTGCCGGTGCCGGCGGCAATTTGGAAACGATGCTGCTGGTCGACTCTTCCAGGCCCATGTGTGACACGGCTTCAGCCGCTCGCTCAGCGCTGATGTCGTTGCCATTGGACCAGGCCGCCAGATCCTCGTTGGTGACATGCGGGCCATAGACCTCGGCACGAATATCGTCAGTCATCGGGTACGCCCGACGGGTCATGCGCCCGGCCACGCGGTAGCCGACAAAGCAAAGGAACGCGGTGATCGGCAAGCCGAACATCAGCACGCGACCCAGGTCCGCACCCAATTGACTGGCAGCGGCCACTGCACCCGGGTGCGGCGGCAGGAAGGCGTGAACGGTCAACAACGCAGCGCACATCGGCAACGCAAACACCAACAGCGGCTTGCGTGCGCGCCGGGCAATGCCATAGGCCAGCGGCATGAGGATGATAACGCCGACTTCGAAGAATACCGGTACCCCGACCATGAAGCCGGCAATCGTCAACGCCAGGGGCGTACGACGGTTGCCGAAGCGGGCAATCAGCGTCTTGGCCAGCGCCTCGGCACCGCCGGAAAGCTCGATGATCCGCCCGATCATCGCGCCCAGGGCAATGATGATTGCGATATGACCCAGGGTCTTGCCCATGCCGCCTTCAATGGTGGCAACCAGATCGGCCGGTTTCACCCCGGCCACCAGCGCCACCAGAATGCTCACCAGCATCAAGGCCACGAAGGGCTGGAACTTGTACTTGAGCACCAGGAACAACAACAGCGCAATGCCTGCCCCGGCGGTAATCATCAGGATTAACGGGCTCATTTCACAAACCCTCCACACCGGGTAAATGAAAGGGTACTGCCACTGGATCTGAAGCTGCCGCAGTGAAGGTGAGTCATGCTTGGATTTCCTGTTGTTATTGTTTTTTAAGGCAAGCCGGGGGCGTCGAGAGTCCCTGTGCGTCTCCCGGGCAGAGCCTGTGTTATCGATCTGTCGTGTTAAGACAATGCGTTACCAGTGCGCACCAAAGGTTGTTCGCAGTTCGTCCAGCGCCACCTGATCCAGCGGTTCAGGCTTGGGATTGCTCATCAGCCAGAGCCGTGCGGTTTCCTCGAGTTCTTCCAGGGCGTAGCTGGCCCTGGAAACCGAACTTTCCCAGACCACCGGCCCCAGCCGTTCGAGCATCACGCCGCGAACGCTGTTGGCCAGCAGCGCGACCTGTTCGGCAACCTTCGGCGAACCGGGTCGCTGGTAGGCAATCAACGGGATATGCCCGACTTTCATGACCTGATACGGCGTCAGCGGCGGCAGAATGTCGTTCGCCTGCCAGACACCGGCCAGCGTCAACGCCACCAGATGGGTGGAGTGGGTATGCACCACGCCGCCGACATTCGGGTTGCGGTCGTAGACCTGGCGATGCAACGCCAGAGTCTTTGAAGGTTTGTCACCGGACACCCATTCACCCGCCAGATTGACCTTGGCGATGGTGGCCGGATCAAGGCGCCCGAGGCAGACATCCGTCGGCGTGATCAACCAGCCGTCATCCAGGCGCGCGCTGATATTGCCGGCGCTGCCGACGGTGTATCCGCGCTGGTAAAGGCTGCGGCCAACCTCACAGATTTCTTCGCGCAGGGCGTTCTCGTTGCTCATTGCACACCTCCGGCCTGGGCGAGTTGGTTCAAGGCTTTACTGAAGAAATCCCGGCCACCGAAGTTGCCCGATTTGAGTGCCAGCGCCAGTGGTTCGTCGGTACTGCTGACCGTCGCTGGAACACCCGGATCGATCTGCGCGCCGATTTGCAGCAGTTGCACGCCCAACGCCTGGACCACAGCGCCCGAAGTTTCTCCGCCGGCAATCACGAAGCGGCGCACGCCGCTCTGGCGCAGACCCTGGGCAATTTCGCCAAAGGCGTTTTCCACCAGACTGCCAGCCTTCTCGACGCCCAATTGCTGTTGCACCGACTTGACCTCCTCCGGTGAGCAGGTGGCGTAGATCAATACGGTTTGCTCGTTATCACGGGCGAAGGCCAAGGCTTGCGCCACCACCGCTTCCCCCGCCGCCAAGGTCAACGGATCAATCCGCAAAGCCGGACGACCGGCTTCGAGCCAGGCCGCCACTTGCCCATTGGTGGCGATCGAAGCACTGCCGGCCAACACCACTTCCCCGCCGGACACCGCCGGAAGTTTCGAGGCGTCGAGATCGCGCAACTTGCCGGCGCGACGGAAGTTTTCCGGCAGGCCCAGGGCCAGCCCCGAGCCACCGGTCAACAACGGCAGATCGGCGCAGGCGCGACCCAGGGTGTACAGATCGCTGTCCGACAAGGCATCGGCAATGGCCATGCCGACACCTTGAGCCCTCAGCTCGGCGATTCGCGCCCGCACCTGCTCAGCGCCACGGGCAATCGTGTCGTAGCGCAACAGGCCGACATTCAGACGGGTCTGCGATTGCAGGACGCGCACCAGATTGGCATCGGTCATTGGCGTCAGCGGATGGTTCTGCATGCCCGACTCGCTGAGCAGTTGATCCTGCACAAACAGATGGCCGCGAAAGATCGTCCGGCCATTCTCCGGGAACGCCGGGCACGCCAGGGTAAAGTCGCTACCCAGTGCGGCCAGCAGTGCTTCGCTGACCTGGCCGATATTGCCGGCCGCAGTGGAGTCGAACGTCGAGCAATACTTGAAAAAAATCTGTTCGCAGCCTTGTTCACGCAGCCAGGCCAGTGCGGCGAGGGACTGCTCGACTGCTTCGGCGACCGGCGTGGTACGCGACTTCAGGGCAATGACGATCGCATCGGCATCAAGCCCGGCCGCCACTTCCGCGCTCGGAATGCCAATGCTTTGCACGGTGCGCATACCGCCGCGCACCAGCATGTTGGCAAGGTCCGTGGCCCCGGTGAAATCGTCAGCGATGCAGCCCAGCAGCGGGCGTGCGGTGGAGTTAGTCATGGGGTGTTCCTCAAACAGGCTCAGGCTTGGCGGTTGGCAATTCGATGCCCGGGAAAATCTTGATGACCGCCGAGTCGTCCTCGCGGCCGAAGCCGGCACTGGATGCCTGCATGAACATCTGGTGAGCGGTGGCCGACAGCGGCAACGGGAATTTGCTGGCCCGGGCGGTATCCAGCACCAGGCCCAGGTCCTTGACGAAAATATCCACGGCGGACAACGGCGTGTAGTCAGCCTTGAGAATGTGCGGCACGCGGTTTTCGAACATCCAGGAATTACCGGCGCTGTGGGTGATCACCTCATACAGCGCATCGGCATCGACCCCTTCACGCAGGCCCAGCGCCATGGCTTCGGCAGAAGCGGCAATATGTACCCCGGCGAGAAGCTGGTTGATGATCTTGACCTTCGAACCCAGGCCATGAACGTCACCCAGGCGATAAACCTTGCCGGCCATGCCAGCCAGGATCGACTCAGCCTTGGCGTAGGCGTCGGCCGGGCCCGAGGTCATCATGGTCATCTCGCCAGCCGCAGCCTTGGCCGCGCCACCGGAAATCGGTGCATCCAGATACAGCAGGCCCAGCGCGGCCAGACGCTGGCCAAGATCCACGGCGTAGGTCGGAGCGACTGTGGCGCAGCCGATCACCAGGCTGCCCGGGCGCAGAGAGGCCACGGCCCCACCCTCACCAAACAATACGGTCTCGGTCTGCTCGGCGTTGACCACCACAGTGATGATCACGTCACACTCAGCGGCCATATGCGACGGTGACAGGCAAGCCACACCACCCTCCCCGGCGAACTGCTCTGTTACGGCAGTACGCACATCACAGGCATGCACATTAAAACCGCTGCGCAACAACGAGCGGGCAATACCCAGCCCCATCGCGCCCAGACCGACTACACCGACATTCTTGTTATTCATGGGGTACTCCAGTGGAAAGCAGCGACTGCCGCCTGCGAGGCACAGACGTTGGCCGCTTTGTGAATAGGGCCAGACAGAATCAGCACCGTGCAGACCAACCAGCCGAAGGGCGCTGTGATTCAGGACGGAACATCAAGGCCATCCTTTTTTTGTCGTGTTATCAGGTTGTCATACCGGATGCTGCAGATCATCTACCAGTGATCGGATTATGTGAAGTATTTTTTACCAATAACATTTTTTAACATTGCCTCACCGCACAGGAACGAGATGGGGTCTCCCTACGGATTACAAGCAGCCAAAAGCAGTCGGGCCGCAAAGAGTGGCTCGTCTTGCGTGATGTGAGAGTGGCTCGAAACACTGGGAACAGGATTAGATCAGCGCGCCTGGTGGTCATGGATACCGGACAGCCGATGACCACTGGCGTGCTCAGGAACAGGTTTTATGAAGCGAGGGAGGTAGTCAGTAGCGAATTGCGGAAAGGATGTTTTGATTGCAGAAAAAACTAAGGGCCTGCATGAGGTATCTCACGCAAGCCCTTGATATTCATGGTGCCCGAAGCCGGAATCGAACCGGCACGCCCTTACGAGCGGGGGATTTTAAGTCCCATGCGTCTACCAGTTTCGCCATTCGGGCGGTAGCGCGGTGAAGCGTTCAGGTTTTGCCAGATAACGATCCGGCAGATCTGACGCTTGTGCAGCAGAGGTGGAAATATATACATCCCGCCCCGGTGAAGCAAGTTCGCAAATACCCTTTTCAAGACTAAATCTTGCAGGCTATTGCAAATAAAAAAGCTACGTAAATCATGGATCTACGAAGATTGTTTATTAGTGGAGGCCGAGGTCGGAATCGAACCGGCGCTGGCCGATTGGCTATCGACCAACAAAGCCAAGTAGATCAATAGGTTAGCATGACATGCATTGCGCAAGCTACTGATTTACAACGAGCTACGTCCAACGGTATTCAACAAGCGGGTTTTAAGCTCTGGAGCCATTTTCCGGTGCTAGCCGCACTCAACCTCATCAAGGTTGTCCTTGGGCCGATGACAGAAAACAGCGAACCATTGGCATATCATCCGCTTTGGTGGGCCGATTGCGCGGACCTCATGATTTTGCATCTCCCCGTTGCAGCGCAATTTTCGACGGTTATGCTGAACTGACCACGAAGAATTCACGATGCCTGACTGAGACCTGCGCCCTTCCCTGCTCTTCAAAATCAATGAAAACCAACTCGTCCCTGGCGATCTCTATTCAAAAAAGCAAGCCCCAAAGATCCCCGCAGTAACGAACCAAACCAATACAACGATTACCGCAGCAAATATGTTGATTGGCCGTTTCACATGGCTTTTCTCCCACTCACTCGCTTTGACCTGACACTCATCGAGCACCTGCGCAGGCATCAAGCGAATAGCGAGCAGAATGCCAAGCGGCAAAATGATCACGTCGTCCAGGTATCCAAGTACAGGAATGAAATCAGGAATGAGGTCGATTGGGCTCAACGCATACGCCACGACAAAAACCGAAATCCATTTGGGTAACCAAGGTGTTTGCGGATGCTGATAGCAAAACCAGAGAACCATGGTTTGCCGTTTTAGCTTTCTGGCCCAGCCACGTAAACGATCAAGTATGCGTTTCATGTCGTAATTGTCAGTACCTTAAGGAGCGTGCGAGCGTAGCGCCTTGGGTGATTGACGGCTATGGGTCGAGGCGGTGTAAAAACCGTCAATGCTGCGTGTCATTCCTTACAGTGCTTCAGTGCTTCACAACCTGGTTTCGTCCAAGTGCCTTGGCGCTATACAGCGCCTGATCTGCAGCTTCGATTAAACCTTGCAATCGGTCCAATCGGGAACCAGCGGCAGCGGCGATCCCTATACTTAGACTCACTTGACCCAATGGGCTGGCTTCGTGGGAAATGCTCTCTTGCTTCAATCGGTCCAGGATGAGTTGCGCCACAATCTGCGCACCATATATGTCCGTATCAGGCATGATTACGGCCATCTCTTCACCACCATATCGCGCCACTAGATCCGATGGTCGACGTACGCACGCCTCCACGATCTTGCCGACACTTTGCAGACAGGCGTCGCCGGCAACATGCCCATAGGAATCGTTGAACAGCTTGAAATAGTCGATGTCAATCATCAGTAGCGCCAAAGACGCCCCCTCTCGCTGTGCTCGTCGCGCCTCCATGGCCAATGTGACATCAAAGTAGCGTCGATTCGCCAAACCGGTTAGGGCATCCTTCATCGCCAGTAGCTCCAGTTGCCGATTCGATGAGAGCAATTGCTGCTGAGTGCCCCTTAACCGACCTTCAACCTTGGTTCGCCGACGGATATCCAGGATCAAAAACCAACCGATGAGACCGGTAAGCCCCAGCAGACCAGACACCACTATTGCCGACAACAGTGCCTCTATTCGCCATGCAGTGAGCGCTTCGCGCCTCCCGATAGCGACGGTAGTTATCAGCGGCAGCTTGTCACTCTTTCGGAACGCATAGAGCCGCTCCACACCGTCCAGGCTGGAGGTAAACGAGGCGGTGCCAACTGTTTGGTCCACAAGATACTTGGCATAGATTGGCGACTTCGAAAAGTTGCGCCCCATGTCCTGCTCGCGGAAGGGATAGCGAACCAGCAATGTACCATCGGTATAGGATAGCCCGATGGCTCCCTCCTGCCCCACGTCGATCTTTCCAAACAGCCGCAGGAAGTTTTCTATTCCCAATGTTACCGCCACCACCCCGGCAAACTCTCCGTGAGCATCATTGAAACGTCGACTGACTGTGATCACCCACTCGTGATTGGAACGGCTTTGGATGGGTGGACCGATAAAGGTCTCACCGGACGGATCGTCGCGATGATGAATGAAATAGGCACGATCACTGCTATTCGCCCCGACCGGAATCGGCCGATTGGAGGACATTAACCAACGTCCCTGATTGTCGTAGATGGTAATACCACTGAGTTGTGGCATCAGAGGCTGCTGCTTACTGACCAGCGCACTTAGCCGCTGGATCTGTATTGGGCCACTACCTTCAGTTTCCAGGCGTTCGACGAGACCGAGCAAAAGCAAGGAACTTTGGCGCACAATGCCTTCGGAGTAGGTTGCCAGTGCCTGGGTAAGATTCAATCCGTGGACGCTCACGTCCTCCAACACCCGATCTCGGGAGGCCAGCACCTTCCAGACAGTCAGCGATGCCAGAGAACAGCAGATAACCAACAGCAAAAGCACAACCAGGCGGGTATCACGCTTCACGTCTCTACCTTATGGAAAGTCCGGTTTTCCGTTCCAGTTGCTGTTGGAGCAAGGCCATAACGGCAACTGCTTATTCTCGTCCTGAATAAGAATACAAGCAGTGACGCATAGTTGCAGCAACAGATTATGGCGTCTCAAGACAACGACTCTCATCAGTCAAAAACCACCAAATCAATTCGAACTATTCACAGGACAATTTTTCAACACCAGTATGGTGTCACCAAACCAACGCCATCCTTGATTCAGAAATAGGTTGACCTATGACCGTCTCATTGAATACTCAAATACCTCACTAATTATTTGTATTTATCAAAAGGGGTATCCATCAAGAATTCGCCAATGGAGAACATCATGAAAATCAGCGAAATCATGAGCCGCGAAGTACGCACTGTAACGCCTTCGACCACCTTGCGTGAGGCCGCCGAAATCATGCGGCAGGCAGATATTGGTGCTTTGGTGATTAATGACAACGATAGAATGAGCGGCGTCATAACCGACCGCGACATTGTCATTCGGGGCGTGGCAGATGGCTTGGACTTGTCTACCCATATCAACGCTCTCATGAGCGACGATGTGTGCTTTTGCTACGACGATGAAGAGGTCGATCACGTAGCCAAGAACATGGCACAGATCGAAAAACGCCGACTACCAGTCGTCAATCGGGATAAACGCTTGGTAGGCATAATCTCGCTAGCCAATATCGCTACGTGTAACACCGATAAACTTAGCGCCAATTTGCTCCGCAGTGTTGCGCAAGCACATTGATACCCAATACTTTCGGCATTTTGCAAGCCGGTGAAGTTTGCCGCCTATCCAGGTAATGATGGGAGTAAATATAGAAAGCAAGACCTTTACTGTATGGACAAACAGATTGCAGGACTGCAGCGTTTCATGTATGAAAAAAGAGCCTTGGCGGGACTTGCAGGGAGCATCTGCAGGGACCGCGACCGGGCCGGATGTTGATGCATCCAGTCCGGTCGCTCTTCTTGTCCTGATACTTGGTCGCCACCGCCTTGTGCGCATTGCGATCGCCCAGACGGAAGTGCCAGCAGCTGACATCGCCGCTCACACAATCAATAGCCGATCATCATGATCTCCTCCATTTAAAACATTGATTCAACATGAATGCAGCGTGCACTCCGTGCTCAACTTGCGAATACCGATTCCTGAGTCTTTTCTGACCCGTGCAATTTGGTCTCACGCATATCCTGAAGCGGACGAGAAGGTTCGGGCGGCCGCCAGGGGGGGAGATGCGGGATCATAAATGGAGAGTCCGAGTGGAGCTCGCTCAGTCTCGCTGCCAGTGTTCGCATCCCGCCGGACCAGCTCGGCGGCGTCGAAGTCATATTCCCAGTGGCCTGCCTCATTCCACTTGTGGAGAAAGAAGGTATAAAACGGCACAAACAGTCCCTGGCTCGGCTCTGCGTATTGCAGCCCGAACACGTACTCGGGCTGGTCCTTCATTTCACGACCACTATGGCAATGCTGGACCCAGGCAAGGTCGTCGAGGACGACAACCTTCCAGAACGGGTCGTGGTCGTAGAACTTCAGCGAAACTTTCTTTCCACTTCTGCGGCACTCATTCAGGAACGCAATGCTGGCGGCAAGCTCCTCTTGAAAGGTCAGGGTCGTAATTTCCTCTGGAAGTGAGTCGACTCGCCTGCGTGCTGCTTCGCTGAGCGGATTAAGCAGCATGACGCGGATTTCATACGCCGTCGCGAAGACGCCCTTCAACAAGCTATCCGGTGCAGTCAGGGTTTCGTATCCCGTGAGAGAAAGGATGGAGGCGTCACGCGCCGCCGGTAAAGAGCGGACCAGATTCCGTTCCTGAAGGCTCGAAAGCCATCCCTTGCGAGGATGCCTCGTGAAGAGCAGAGAGGCCATCTTCGCGCTTGTCAAACGATGGCGGTTGTCCCATGCGCGCTTGCACAGATAGAACAGAACCATCAAGGTTGAGGCCATCGCGATTTCTGTTGCAAGCAGCAGATTGGCGTTCAACTCCACGCGCGGCCACCATACATAGAGGATGTACCGCGCAGCACCCGGCGTGGCAAACGCTATGGCCATTGCGAGCAAGGTGATGACGCCATGTGATACGACCTGCTGCAGCACGGCTAGAAAGTCGTGTTCTTTGCTGATTGGTTCCATGGGGTACTACTCCCATTTGGTGATGATTGCCAACAGGAAAAATAATTTGATAGCAGGGACTTGGCTAAACGCTCCAACATGCGGCGCATGATGGCAAGTTCATGGTTCTTGTCGTAGAAGGCGTAGGCTCCCGCTTTTGTAAAGTACTTCCAATGTGTCGGATCCGCGCAATTGCTGACCACTATGACTTTGGTCAGCGGATACTCGGCTGCGACCACACGCAATACTTCCATGGCATTACCGTCGCTGAGGTTGATGTCCAGCAAGACGACATCGGGTGGTTCATGCCGGATGGCGCCGATGGCGGTCGATGCGCGATGGAACACCCCGGCAAGTGACAGCCCCGCGATCGGCGGCGACAGCGTGCGCCGCAGCGCTCGCACGACGTTCGAATCCTCAACGACAAACAGGCGCAAAGGGCCTGGATCTCTGGCTGGCATCAGCGCAGTCAATGGTTCTGTGTTGGTGACCTGCATGATTTCACCTCACTTTTTTGACATGGCGATACAAGACGCTGATAGAAGACGACTCCATTCAGCGAACGAAATTTTGCGCAGGGGTAAATATGCTTAAGCAGAATGGAGCCCACTATCGACGTTAACAGGACGTTTTTGTGGAGATATCGGCCAAGCGCTTGTAGTGATTCCCACTACAGGCAGGCTGGATCAGGACGATTCAATGATGCCCGGGCGTTTACCGCAGAGTGCGGAGAACGGGTGGGAACACTTTTTTGAAGACGATAAAAAACCCCGTAGATCACTGATCTACGGGGTTGTTTAGAGTGGAGGCCGAGGTCGGAATCGAACCGGCGTAGGCGGATTTGCAATCCGCTGCATAACCATTTTGCTACTCGGCCTCAAAACATCTGCTGTCAGTAGCGCGACATCAAATGCGTACAAACTTGGAGCGGGAAACGAGACTCGAACTCGCGACCCCGACCTTGGCAAGGTCGTGCTCTACCAACTGAGCTATTCCCGCGTCTTGGTGTGGCGCATTCTATAGAATCCAGAAGCCCCGTCAACCCTTTGATTCAAAAAAGTTTTATTTCTTTTCAACGTCGGTCTTCAGATGTGGCCAGGCAGCCCGCAAGTACTGGACCATCGACCACAAAGTCAGGCCAGCCGACACCATCAGCAAGGTGTAGCCCAGCAAGACCCAGAAACTGAAATCCTTGGGATTGGCCAGCAGGATCACCAGCGCCAGCATTTGCGCGGCGGTTTTCCATTTGCCCAGGTTCGACACGGCAACGTGGGCACGAGCGCCCAGTTCGGCCATCCATTCGCGCAGTGCCGAGACGACAATCTCGCGACCGATGATCACGGCAGCCGGCAGCGTGAGCCACAGGTTTCCGTGTTCCTGCACCAACAGGACCAATGCAACCGCAACCATCAGCTTGTCGGCAACCGGATCGAGGAAAGCCCCGAACGGTGTGCTTTGTTCCAGACGGCGGGCCAGATACCCGTCCAGCCAGTCGGTCGCGGCAGCGAATGCGAAGACCGAGGCGGAGGCCAGGTAACTCCATTGGTAAGGCAGGTAGAACAGCAAAATGAAGATCGGTATGAGCAGAACGCGTAGAACGGTAATCAGATTAGGGATATTCATCGGCACAACTGGCTACGAGGTGAGGGGGCATTCTACTCGCTGTGCAGATTTGCATAAATCAACTCTGCGAGCTTTTTACTGATCCCGGGGGCTTTGGCAATTTCTTCGATGCTTGCACGAGACAGCTCCTGCAATCCACCAAAATGTTTCAACAAATCACGCCGACGTGTAGGTCCGACGCCGGCGATGCCTTCCAGTGTAGACGTTCGGCGGGTTTTTCCACGCCGCGCGCGGTGCCCGGTTATGGCAAACCGGTGGGCTTCGTCGCGAATCTGCTGGATCAGGTGCAGCGCGGGAGAATCACCGCGCAAGGTAAACTCATGCGCAGCGTCGTTCAGGTACAGGGTTTCGAAACCGGCCTTGCGCGTCGCACCTTTCGCCACGCCCAACAGAATGAGATCAGGCACGGCCAATTCATCGAGCACGTCGCGGGCCATGGACAACTGACCTTTACCGCCGTCCACCAACAGGATATCCGGCAGCTTGCCCTCCCCGTCCTTCAGTTTGCTGAAGCGTCGGGTCAACGCCTGGTGCATCGCCGCGTAATCATCGCCGGCCGTAACGCCCTCGATGTTGTACCGGCGGTAATCGGCCTTGATCGGGCCTTCGGGGCCGAAGACCACGCAGGACGCCACCGTCGCCTCGCCGCTGGAGTGACTGATGTCGTAGCACTCAAGCCGCTGTGGAGGCTCATCCAGTTTCAGCACCTCGGCCAGCGCATCGAAGCGTGCCGTAATGTGCTGACGGTTCGCCAGACGCGCACTCAGTGCCTGCTCGGCATTGGTCACCGCCAATTGCTGCCAGCGCGCCCGCGTGCCCCGCACGCGATGGCTGATGGTCAGTTCACGACCGCGCAACTCGTCGATGGCGGCGATCAGTGTGGGAAAGTCATCATGGACCACGTTGACGATCAACTCGCTGGGCAAGTCGCGTTCAGGGCTGCTGATGAAGTACTGGCCGAGAAACGCTGCCATGACTTCACTGACGTCTTCCTCAATACCGACCTGAGGGAAGAAGTTCTTGCTTCCCAGTACCCGCCCGCCCCGCACGCTGATCAAGTGAACACAGGCACCGCCCGGGTTGACGAAGGCGGCAACCACATCGACGTCCCCGGTCCCGCCTTCCATGCTCTGTTGATCCTGGACCCGGCGCAGTAACGCAATCTGGTCCCGCAACTCGGCTGCTCGTTCGAATTCGAGATTGATCGCCGCCTCTTCCATCCCGGCGGACAACTCGTCAGTGAGCGCATTGCTGCGCCCTTCAAGAAACATCACCGAATGGCGCACATCCTCGGCGTACACCTGGGGTTCCACCAGCCCGACGCAGGGCGCCTTGCAGCGTTTGATCTGGTATTGCAGGCAAGGGCGCGTGCGGTTCTTGTAAAAACTGTCTTCGCATTGGCGAACGAAAAACGTCTTTTGCAGCAGGCTCAGGCTTTCGCGGATCGCACCGGCACTCGGGTAAGGCCCGAAGTACTTGCCTTTGGCCTTTTTCGCACCACGATGAATGCTCAGGCGCGGAAACTCTCCGTCGGAGAGAAAGACGTAGGGGTAGGACTTATCGTCGCGCAGCAGGATGTTATAGGGCGGGCGCCATTCCTTGATCAGCGTCTGCTCAAGCAGCAAGGCCTCGGTTTCATTGGCGGTGATCGTCGTCTCGACCTGAGCGATACGCGCTACCAGTGCGGCGGTCTTGGGGGCAAGCCCGGTCTTGCGAAAGTAACTCGACAGACGATTCTTGAGGTTCTTCGCCTTGCCGACGTAGAGCAACCGCGCTTCGCTGTCGAACATGCGGTACACGCCGGGGCGCCCGCTAACGGTCGACAGAAAGGCGCTCGGATCAAAGGTGTCGTTCATTTTCAGAGGCTGGCGTCGACCATGCCATGACGAACCGCCAACAGCGTCAACTCGACATCACTGCTGATCGAAAGCTTTTCGAAGATGCGGTAACGGTAGGTGTTCACGGTTTTCGGGGACAGGCACAATTTGTCGGAAATGATCTGTACTTTCTGGCAACCGACGATCATCAGCGCGATCTGGATTTCCCGCTCCGACAAGGCATCGAAAGGCGAATCATTGGTGGGCTGGAAGGACTTGATCGCCAGTTGCTGGGCAATTTGCGGGCTGATATAGCGTTGCCCGGCAAACACCAGGCGGATGGCCTGGACCATTTCCGGCAAACCTGCCCCTTTGGTCAGGTAACCTGCCGCACCGGCCTGCAACAGCCGCGTAGGAAACGGGTCCTCTTCACACACGGTCACCGCGACGACCTTGATATCCGGATGACTACGCAATAATTTGCGAGTCGCTTCAAGACCGCCGATACCCGGCATCTTGACGTCCATCAACACCACATCGGGTTTCAGCTCGCGCGCCTTGATCAGGGATTCCTCACCCGACTCGGCCTGGCCGACTACTTGCAGGCCATCGATGTCAGCCAGCATTCGTGTAATGCCTGTACGAACGAGATCATGGTCATCGACTACTAGCACCCTAATCAAGCAGACACCTCGCGATATGGTCTTATTGGTTGCCAGACACCTTAGCAAAAAGCATCTGGCAGACCTAGCGGAAAGCGTCAGATTAAAAGTTTCAATTCATCTTGAAAGGCTTGTCGCAAGCGTGTCGCAGCGATCCAGGCCGGGGATATCCAGCTGCATCCTCAGGAAACACTCGTCCTTGCCCACCACCCTCAATCCCTTGCGCTCGTACAACGCTTGCGCCGGGTTGTTTTCGAAAACCGTCAGGCGCAACGCCGGGCGCCGCTCCTGGCGCGCCAGAGCCAGTACCTGATCGATCGCCCAGGATCCAGCACCCTGCCCACGAAACGCTTCGACGAATAGAGAGCGCCGTCGTTGGCCGATAGTATTTTCTGATTGAATCTGCGTACCTGCCTCTAGTAAGCTCGGACCATCCATCGGAGACAGACCATGTTCAACGCCCTCTTACAGCTTCGTACCGACAGCGCCCTGCGCTCGGTTGCGGCTGCCCGGGTGAACGACGGTTGTGCTCCGGTCAGCTTTTATTTTGGGTATTGGTTTAGCCACTGGCGCGCCTGATACCCACACGGCGCCCACTTTAAACGGGTCGCCACCAGAGAATTCTCAACCCCCGGTCGGCCTCCCGACCGGGGGTTTTGTTTTTTCAGCCCCAACACATTTAACGACACACCAGACATTCAGAGGATTCAGAACATGAACTACGCCACTTATTACCGCTACGACAGTTTTACCGCCTGGCGATTTACCACCCTCCGCTCGGGACAGCCTGCCGCCTCCGATCGGTCACCCACAGGTGGCAAGCACACACACGCAGCCAATCCGGCCAATTGTCGAACACCCCAGTAGGGCCGAGCGCGCGGGCACGAACCCGCCGCCAGCCCAGGAAGCCTTGAATATGAACTCGTCCGTCTCTGCACTGCCGCTGTCCACCTTGAGCCCTGCCAATGAAGCGCTGACCCTGCGCCTGCCCAGCTCATTGCAACTCAAACAGCAATTGCCCCTCAGCAGCGCCCTGACCCGGCAAGTCACCGCCCACCGCCAGGCGGTTCGCGCGATCCTCAACGGTGAAGATTCCCGCTTGTTGGTCATCGTCGGCCCCTGCTCGATACACGATCCGGAATCAGCCCTCGAATACGCCGGTAACCTTGCCCGCCTCGCCGCCGAAGTCAGCGACGAAATGCTGCTGGTGATGCGCGCCTACGTCGAAAAGCCCCGCACCACGGTTGGCTGGAAAGGCCTGGCCTACGACCCGCACCTCGATGGCAGCGATGACATGGCTGCCGACCTGACGCTGTCCCGCGAGCTGATGCGCGAAATGCTCCGCCTGGGCCTGCCCGTCGCCACCGAACTGTTGCAACCGATGGCGGCCGGTTACTTCGACGACCTGCTGAGTTGGGTGGCGATTGGCGCACGCACGACGGAGTCGCAGATCCATCGGGAAATGGCCAGCGGCCTGGGCATGCCGGTAGGGTTCAAGAACGGGACAGATGGCGGTGTCGGTGTCGCCAGCGACGCCATGCTCTCCGCCGCCCATCCCCATCGCCATTTCGGTGTCGATAGCCAGGGACATCCGGCGATCATTCAAACCCCGGGCAATGCGGACACACACCTGGTATTGCGCGGCGGCCATCACGGGCCGAACTACGACAGCGCCAGCGTCGCCCAGGTGAACAGCGACCTGACCAGGTTGAAGATTCCGGCTCGAATCATGGTCGATTGCAGTCACGCCAACAGCGGCAAAAACCCGTTGCGCCAGCCAGCCGTTTTCAACGATGTACTTGAACAACGCCTGCAAGGTGATCGTTCGCTGATCGGCATGATGATCGAGAGTCATTTGTTCGAAGGCTGCCAGCCGCTGGGTTCGACGCTGCAATACGGCGTGTCGGTAACCGATGGTTGCCTTGGTTGGGCCGAGACAGAACAACTGTTGCTTGAAGCAGCAGACCGGCTGCGAGCGTCAAACAACGCCTGATCATCGGCATCCTCCGTGCGCCCTCCAGCCTTCATGGAAAGACTGGAGGGCAAATGGTAAATCAATGCCCCAACAGGGACTGCACTTGAACCAGTGTCACCCCCGATTGCTGACGGGTGCCGTCAAGGCGCTGGACTGAACAGGAAACACGGATCGCGCAATCTCGATGTTCCCTCCAGAACGGGTAGGGAACGATGAACACCAACGGCTCTCCCGCGGTGTCCCTGGTTATTTCACGGTCGTCACCGTGATTAAATTTCTCCCCGTCGCATGTCAGGTAAATCCGTTCTCCTTTTTCAGCCCCGGGGTTTTCGATGACGACGGTCACGCCATCCTGCGCATCATGCAGATCCACCCAACCTTCGTCGGCTTCCAGCACAGCGGGTGCTTGCAGTGGTCGCCGCTCCAGGATGCCAATCATCAGTGCCGTTACTTCAGAATAACGAGGCCCCTGCCCTGCCTGCTTGACGCAATAGTCGACGGACACGCAAGAGCCCAGATTGAGCGCAATGCACTCTGGACTGACCCAGAACGACAGTTCGTCCCCCACAGCGAAAGCCTCGACCTTGAGAGCATCACTGAAGCTTGCTTCGACCGTAACCCCCGCCCAGGTCAGCAACACCCAGTCGCCCGCCGCCATGCGCGCATAGGGTTTGATCGTAACGATCGCCCCTTCCTTCACCCGATCCGGATCAAGCGTTCGACCCACCGTATCGCCCACCGTCGCGGGCAACAGGTCGCATTGCACATCACCGACACTCAACTGCAAACGATGGGAGTGCACCGGCCCGGTAAATCGAGTGCTCGTGAGTGAGTAACCGATGTCCAGTGAACCGCCCTCAAGCGCAGCGATATGTGCGCACCCCACGGCAAAAATCATGTCCTCGCCAACCCGTTCCTCACTGACAAAACGCGCAACCTGATGATTGTGAGCGAAGCCATCGGCATCCAGCCCCGCCCAATTCAATAGCAGTTTGTCGCCGCAGGTCATGCCGGGATATGGCCGGACCCTGATGACGGCTTTTATGTCAGAGGGGTTCAGAACGCCATTTTGCGCCTGCTCAAGCATGGGAGGTGGTAATGGTTGCTGCGCGAGATTCGAGGTGTCGGGTTCATAAACAGTCATTCATTCGCTCCATTCCCTGGAATAAACACCGGTCAGTTGGCCGGCTCCGGACGGTTATTTAACCCCATGGCAAACAGTCGCGATGTCGGCCTCTCACTCTGGTCCGCTCGGAAAGTCGATACATGCAAAGTAGGTCTTTGATCAGTAGCAACCTGATTGGCGCGAAAAGTCCTCAAACTATTCCGACCAAGGCTTCAGCCACCCTTGAGCATTCGCACTTGTTCTATTCCGTTTTCCGCAAGTTTCGGCGGACTTTTCATACATCGCGCCAACCTCGAGTGTTTTAGAGTGAAGCGCCATGCAGTCCCAATGAACTTCTGCGTAAAGGTATGAACATGCAAAGGAATGCAAGCACCTGTTATCCAATCCTGCTGGTCCACGGCCTTTTCGGCTTCGAAAGAATCGGCAAATTCGAGCTCTTTCACGACATCAGGCAGGCGCTGAGGAACGCCGGAGCGAGGGTGTTCGTCCCCCACTTGTCGGCCGTCCATGACAACGAGGTACGCGGAGACCAATTGCTCGCACAGATCGAGCGGGTACTGGAGGGAACCGGTGCACGCAAAGTCAACCTCATAGGCCATAGCCAGGGCGCACTGACCGCACGTTATGCCGCAGCGATTGCGCCACACAGCGTGGCGTCGGTCACCTCCGTCAGCGGGCCGAACCATGGTTCGGAACTGGCCGATTTCCTGCGCAAGGCATTGACACCGGGTGACCTGCCGGAACATGTGGCCGAGACGGTGGTAACCTTGTTCGCCGACTTCCTCGCGACATTAAGCGACCACCAGTATCAACCGCGCAGCGCCATTGCCGCCCTCAATGCGCTGACCACCGAAGGCGTACGCGCATTCAACGACAAATACCCGCAAGGACTGCCCACCACCTGGGGTGGCAAGGGCTGCGAACAGGTCAACGGTGTTCGTTACTACTCGTGGAGCGGCGTGCTGTTGCCGAATGTTCTCGAAGAAGGGCTCTATGCGCTCGATCCGCTCAACGCCTTCTGCCGGGCCCTTTCCGGTTATTTCGTCACGGAAAGCGAGCAGAACGACGGTTTGGTCGGTCGTTTCAGTTCCCACCTGGGCACGGTTATCCGGTCCGACTATGCGCTGGATCATCTGGACACCATTGGCCAGCCGGCCGGTCAGTTGCGCACAGGTGTCGACCCGGTTGAACTGTATGTCCAGCATGCCAGACGCCTGAAGGACGCCGGCCTTTGAGGTCCCGCCTGCCGTGGATCCCGCGCGGAACGGAACTTTGAGGAGAAATAGCTCACTGAATCCGGTAGGCTCAGCACTTTATCGAGTATTGAAAGGAGTATCTTCCCATGGCTAAAGCCACTGCCCGTCACATCCTTGTTGCCTCCGAAGCCAAGTGCAACGAACTCAAGGCCCAAATCGAGGCTGGCGCCGATTTCGCCGAAGTTGCCAAGGCAAACTCCACTTGCCCATCCAGCCGCCAGGGCGGTGACCTGGGTTCGTTCGGTCCGGGCCAGATGGTCAAGGAATTCGACACCGTGGTCTTCAGCGCACCGCTCAACGTGGTCCAGGGCCCGGTCAAGACCCAGTTCGGTTTCCACCTGCTGGAAGTGACCAGCCGTCAGGACTGATTGACGCCTGAGCTATTCACACGACGGCCCGCCTATTGGTGGGCCGTTGTGTTTGTGATGCGCAATACGGCTGGCGAGGGACGCGCCGCTAGCGTACAAATTGTCGTTAACGACCACCCGGCTCTAAGGCTGACAATGCGACTGGCTTTCCCTACCTTGCTGTTCACGGCCGTGGCCCTGTTGATGGGTACCCCGGGTGTGCATGCGGCACCGCAACCGTCAATGACCGTATACGGCGAACCGGCGAAATACCCTGCCGGCTTCAGTCATTTCGCCTACACCAACCCGCAGGCCCCCAAGGGCGGCACGATGCGACGCTCGGCGATCGAAATCGGTCAGTTCGACCATGTCTTGCCTTACATCGACAAAGGCATCGGCGTTACACAGATCGACGGCTTGCTCTATTCACCGCTGGCCCAACGCTCCCTGGACGAGCCTTACACCGTGTACGGCCTGGTGGCGGAGAAGATGGAGCGCTCCGAGGACGGCCTGTCCCTGCGCTTTTACCTCAACCCCAAGGCACGTTTTGCCGATGGTAAACCCATTACCGCCCAAGACGTGCGATACACCTTCGACCTGCTGATGACCCAGGGCAGCCTGCGCTACCGCACCCAGTTCGCCGACGTCAAAAGCGTCGACGTGGAATCGCCACTGACCGTGCGTTTTGATTTCAAGAACAACGAAAACCGCACCCTGCCCCTGGATATCGCGACCCTGCCCGTGTTTCCCGAACACTGGTGGAAGAGCCGCGATTTCGCCGGTGGCGGTGGTTATGAAGCGCCGTTGGGCAGCGGCCCCTATAAGGTCGGCAAGATCGATTCGGGGCGCAGCATCACCTTCGAGCGCAATCCCGACTGGTGGGGCAAGGACCTGCCGGTCAGCCGTGGCCTGTACAACTTCGATCATTTCAGCATCGAGTACTTCGGCGATACCGACGTGGCGCGCCAGGTCCTGCGCGGGGGCGCCTATGACTACAATCGCGAATTTTCCGCCACCGGCTATTCCATCGGCTACGACAGCCCTGCCCTGAGCGACGGGCGCCTGCAAAAGGCCCACCTCGCCACCGAGGCGCCGCAGCCATCCCAGGGGTTTGTCTTCAACCTGCAAAAACCCATGTTCCAGGACCGTCGCGTGCGCCAGGCGCTGGCGATGCTGTGGGACTTCGAATGGAGCAACCGGCAGATGATGCGCGACATGTACATCCGCCAGCAGAGCTTCTTTTCCAATACCGACCTCGCCGCCCGGCAACTACCGGATGCCGGTGAGCTGGCGATTCTCGAACCGTTGCGCGGACAGATTCCCGATGAAGTCTTCACCCAGGTGTTCGAGGCGCCGAAGACCGACGGCAGCGGCGTGATTCGCGACAAGCAACTGCAAGCCCTGGACTTGCTCGAACAGGCCGGCTGGAAACCCGATGGCGACCAACTGGTCAATGCCGCCGGCGAGTCGCTGAGCTTCACCTTCCTGGTCAGCCAGAACGGCATGGACCGCCTGCTGTTGCCCTATAAACGCACGTTGAAACAGATCGGCATCGACCTGAACATCCGTCGTATCGACTCGTCCCAGTATGTCAATCGCCTGATGAGCCGCGACTACGACATGATCGTCACCGGCTACCCGGTCACCACCTCTCCAGGAGGTGAACTGGTCAATTATTTCGGCTCGGCGGCGGCTACCGACCCAGGCTCCAACAACTACATGGTGTTGAAGAACCCGGCGGTGGACACCCTGATCACCGGGCTGATCCGCGCCAATACTCAGGCTGACATGTTGCACTACGCCCATGCCCTGGACCGGGTACTGCAATGGAATTACTACTGGATTCCCAACTATTACCCACCGGGCACCTCGACGGTGTGGTGGAACCGCTTCGGTATCCCGAACGTACAGGCGAGCAATGACGAAGCCATCGAAAGCTGGTGGGAAATGAGCACCACGCCATTGACCAACCAACAGATGACGGCCGAGCGTATCAGCCGTGGCAAACCCGGAGGGCCGCACTGATGTGGGCTTACATATTGCGGCGTCTGCTGTTGATCATTCCGACCCTGGTGATCATTCTCCTGGTCAACTTTGTCATCGTCCAGGCCGCGCCGGGCGGGCCGGTGGAACAGGCCATCGCGCACCTGCAAGGCATTGGCGGCGCCGCGGTTGGCGGCGGTTCCGGCGACTCCATGAGCGGCAAGTCCCGCTCCAGCCGCGGGCTCGATCCGCAGCTGATCAAGGACATTGAAAAACAGTACGGCTTCGACAAACCGGCACACGAACGCCTCTGGCTGATGCTCACCAGCTACGCGCGCCTGGACTTCGGCAAGAGCTTCTTCCGCGGCGCCACCGTCACCGACCTGATCCTCGAAAAAATGCCCGTGACCCTATCCCTCGGGCTCTGGGCGACGCTGATCACCTACCTCGTGTCGATTCCCCTGGGCATCCGCAAGGCCGTGCACCATGGCAGCCATTTCGACATCTGGAGCAGTACCGCGATCATCATCGGCTATGCCATGCCGGCGTTCCTGTTTGCGATGTTTCTGATCGTGGTCTTTGCCGGCGGCACTTCGCTGAACTGGTTTCCGGTTCGCGGGTTGGTCTCGGACAACTTCGAATCGCTGTCGACCCTTGGCAAGGTGGCCGACTACTTCTGGCATCTGGTGTTGCCTGTGACCTCGCTGGTGATCGGCGGATTCGCCACACTGACCATCCTGACCAAGAACTCGTTCCTCAATGAAATCACCCGCCAGTACGTGGTCACTGCCCGGGCCAAAGGCTTGAGTGAACGACGGGTGCTCTACGGACACGTGTTCCGCAACGCCATGCTACTGGTGGTGTCGGGCATTCCCCAGGCGTTCATCAGTGTGTTTTTTGCCGGCTCCCTGCTGATCGAGGTGATCTTCTCCCTCGACGGCCTGGGCCGCATGAGCTACGAAGCGGCGGTATCCCGGGACTATCCGGTGGTGTTCGGCTCGCTGTTCATCTTCACCCTGTTCGGCCTTCTGATAAAACTGGTCGGCGACCTCTGCTACACCCTGGTCGACCCGCGTATCGACTTCGCCGCGAGGAACGCCTGATGCTCAAGCTTTCACCGCTGGCGCGTCGCCGCTTCGAACGCTTCAAGAAAAACCGTCGGGGCTGGTGGTCGCTGTGGCTGTTTATCGGTCTGTTCGCATTGACCCTGGGCGGCGAGTTGATCGCCAACGACAAGCCGCTGATGGTCAGCTATCAGGGCCAGTGGTACTTCCCGGTCTTCAAGCGCTACACCGAACAGGCCTTCGGCGGGCACCTGCCGTTCCAGGCCGACTACCGCAGCGACTACGTGCAGAAACTGATCAAGAAGGATGGCGGCTGGTTGCTGTTTCCACCGATTCCGTTCAGTGACGACACACCCAACTACGACCTGAACACGCCCGCCCCCAGCCCGCCCTCTGGCGTCAATTGGCTGGGCACCGACGACCAGGCGCGGGACGTTCTGGCCCGGGTGATCTTCGGTGCCCGGGTGTCGATCCTGTTTGCCTTGATGCTGACCTTTGTCAGTGCCCTGATCGGCATCGCGGCCGGGGCTCTGCAAGGCTATTACGGCGGCTGGGTGGACTTGCTCGGCCAGCGTCTGCTGGAGGTGTGGTCGGGGTTGCCGGTGCTGTACCTGCTGATCATCCTGTCGGGCTTCGTCGAGCCGAATTTCTGGTGGCTGCTGGGGATCATGGCGCTGTTTACCTGGCTGGCCCTGGTGGACGTGGTGCGCGCCGAGTTCCTGCGCGGGCGCAACCTGGAATACGTCAAGGCCGCCCGCGCGCTGGGCCTGACCGACCGCAAGGTGATCGTGCGGCACATTCTGCCCAACGCCATGAACGCGACCTTGAGCTACTTGCCGTTCATTCTGACCGGGGCGATTTCCACCCTGACGGCGCTGGACTTCCTCGGTTTCGGCATGCCTGCGGGCAGCGCTTCACTGGGCGAACTGATCGGCCAGGGCAAGCAGAACCTGCAAGCGCCGTGGCTGGGCCTGACGGCGTTTTTCACCCTGGCGCTGATTCTTTCTTTACTGGTGTTCATTGGCGAAGCGCTACGCGACGCTTTTGATCCGCGGTCTTGACCCGCGTTCTTGATTCGGAATGTTGAAATGATCAACCTGATCGAAATCCGTGACCTCAGCGTGGCCTTCAGTGGCCAGACCGTGGTGCGCAATCTGTGCCTGGACATCCGCCCCGGCGAATGCCTGGCGCTGGTGGGTGAGTCGGGCTCGGGCAAGTCGGTGACGGCCCACTCGATCCTGCAATTGCTCCCGCAAACCGATACCGAGACGACGGGCAGCATCCGCTATCGCGGTCAGGAACTGGTGGGCGCCGATACCGGCAAGTTGCGACAACTGCGCGGCAATCGCATCGCGATGATCTTCCAGGAGCCGATGACCTCCCTCAACCCGCTGCACAGCATTGAAAAACAGATCGGCGAAACCTTGCTGGTGCACAAAGGCCTGGCGGGCAAAGCGGCGCAAGCGCGGATCCTCGAATTGCTGCACCTGGTGGGCATCCAGAAACCCGAGGAACGTCTCAAGGCCTATCCCCATCAATTGTCCGGCGGACAGCGCCAGCGGGTGATGATCGCCATGGCCCTGGCGTGCGAACCGGAACTGCTGATTGCCGACGAACCGACCACCGCACTGGATGTGACGGTGCAGCGCAAGATCCTGCTGCTGCTCAAATCCCTGCAACAGCGCCTGGGCATGTCGCTGCTGCTGATCAGCCATGACCTCAATCTGGTGCGCAGCATCGCTCAGCGGGTGTGCGTGATGAAGGCTGGGGAAATCGTCGAGCAGGCGCCTTGCGAAACACTGTTCACCGAACCCAAACACCCTTACAGCTGCGTATTGCTGCACGCCGAACCCGAGGGCGAAGCCTTACCCCGGGACGAGCGCGAAAACGTACTGGAGGTGGACAACCTGCAGGTGCGGTTTCCCGTCGGTGGCGGCCTGTTTCAGCGCAAGACCTGGTTGCGGGCCGTGGATGGCATCAGCCTGAACATTCAGCGCGGCAAGACCCTTGGCATCGTCGGCGAGTCCGGTTCGGGCAAGTCCACCCTGGGTCAGGCGATTCTGCGCTTGCTCGACTCCGAAGGCGGCATCCGCTTTCAAGGCCAGGCGCTGGATGGCCTGACGCAAAAACAGCTACGGCCGTGGCGCAAGAAGATGCAGGTGGTGTTCCAGGACCCCTTCGGCAGCCTCAGCCCGCGAATGTCGGTCGCGCAGATCATCAGCGAAGGCCTGGAAGTGCACAGCCAGTTGAGCACTGAAGAGTGCAATGCCGAAGTGATCCGGGCACTGAGCGAAGTCGGCCTTGACCCGCAAAGTCGCCATCGCTATCCCCACGAGTTCTCCGGTGGTCAGCGTCAGCGCATCGCCATCGCCCGGGCGCTGGTGCTCAAGCCAGCGCTGATCCTGCTCGACGAACCGACCTCGGCGCTGGACCGCACGGTGCAAAAACAAGTGGTCGCCCTGCTCCGCCAGCTTCAGGAAAAATACGGTTTGACCTATCTGTTCATCAGCCATGACCTGGCTGTGGTGCGCGCCCTGGCCCACGACATGATCGTGATCAAGGACGGCAAAGTGGTGGAGCGCGGCGCCAGCCATGAGGTGTTTGACTCACCACAGCATCCGTACACCAAGGAGCTGTTGGCGGCGGCGATGTTGGGGCAGGCATAATCTGGTCGTTAGACCGCATCGCAGCCATCGCGAGCAGGCTCGCTCCCACAGGGGATTTGTGAACGACGCAGATCAACTGTAGGAGCGAGCCTGCTCGCGAAAAGGCCGGCACAGGCAATACACAACCAGGATCATGTACCGATGAACACCACCGAAAGCCTCAAGGACTACCAGCGCGTTCGCCTGCTGGCGATCCGTTCGTTGTTCGAAATCATCGAGCAATCGAGTGAAGGCACGGTGATTGTCGACCGCGATGCCAACATCGTCTGGATGAATGAGCGATACGCCCGGCGCTTCGGCCTGCCGTCGGCCGAAGTCGCGATCGGCAAGCCCTGTGAAAGCGTGATCCCCGGCAGCCTGCTGCGTGAAGTGGTGCGCACCGGCCGGCCGATTCTGCTGGATATGCAGGACACCCCCAAAGAGCCGCTGGTCGTCATGCGCCTGCCGATTCACGACGATGCCGGCGTGGTGATCGGCGCCATCGGTTTTGCCCTGTTCGACGAGTTGCGCAGTCTGTCGCCGATGCTCAAGCGCTACATGAGCATGCAGGAAGAACTGGCCTCCACCCGCTCGCTGCTGCGGGCGCGGCAGACCAAATACAACTTCGCCCACTTCATCGGCACCAGCGCCGCCAGCCTGGAAGTCAAGCGCCGCGCCCGGCGCAGTGCGAGCACCGAATCGCCGGTGTTGCTGCTCGGCGAAACCGGCACCGGTAAGGAACTGCTGGCCCAGGCGATCCACAATGCCTCGCCCCGCGCGCACAAGGCGTTTGTGAGCATCAACAGCGCGGCGATTCCCGAATCGTTGCTGGAGGCCGAATTCTTCGGCACCGCCCCGGGCGCGTTTACCGGTGCCGACCGCAAGGGCCGCGCCGGCAAATTGCAGATCGCCCAGGGCGGCACACTGTTCCTCGACGAAATCGGCGACATGCCGCTGCCCCTGCAGAGCAAACTGCTGCGAGTGTTGCAGGAAAAGGAATTCGAACCGGTGGGCTCCAACGAAGTGATCCAGAGCGATGTACGGGTGATCGCCGCGACCTCTACGGACCTGGAAGCGGCCATCAAACGCGGCGAATTCCGCGCCGACTTGTACTACCGGCTCAACGTGCTGCCGATCCAGGTCCCGCCCCTGCGCGACCGCCTCGATGACGTGCCGGCGCTCAGCGAAGCCATTCTCGAAGAACTGCGCAGCCAGCATGAACTGCACCACGAAGCCCTGGAACTGTTGGGCCAACACGCCTGGCCGGGAAACATCCGGGAACTGCGCAACGTGCTGGAGCGGGCCGCGCTGCTCAGCGATGACTTGCGCCTGACGACAGCGGATATCCGAGCGGCGATTGGTACATTCACACCGGTGGAACGCGAGGCACCCTTGACCATCGAACCGCTTGCCCATGAGACATTCAGCGCGGCGCGGGAGCGGTTTGACCGGCAGCTGATCGAAGCGACCCTCGCGCAATGCGGGGGCAAGGTGGTTGATGCGGCGGCGCAGCTGGGGCTTGGGCGGTCGACGTTGTACAAGAAGATGGCGGCGTTGGGGATCGCAGAGTCTCCATAAAGAGACATGCATCTCCATTGTTAGACAGACCTTCGCGAGCAGGCTCGCTCCCACAGGAGATGGCGCTCTACCGATCAACTCGGTCAACTGTGGGAGCGAGCCTGCTCGCGATGAGGCCAGCACTAGCGCCAGAAATCTCAGATTAGAGACAAAACATTCAAACTCAGCCCACAACAATCAACTATATCCTTATATTTCAACAACTTAACAAGATGGCACAAAACTCGCTATACGCCTCTCCTACCAGGTTTCACCCAACAAAAATAACAACCCAGGAGACACACCATGAGTGTGATCATTGCCTTGGCAGCCCTCGCGCTGCTGATGCTGGCTGCCTACCGTGGCTACAGCGTTATCCTTTTTGCCCCGATTGCCGCCCTCGGCGCTGTCCTGCTGACCGACCCGTCTGCCGTCGCCCCCGCTTTCACCGGGGTGTTCATGGAAAAAATGGTCGGTTTCATCAAACTGTATTTCCCGGTGTTCCTGCTCGGCGCGGTGTTCGGCAAGCTGATCGAACTGTCCGGTTTCTCGCGCTCCATCGTCGCGGCGGCGATTCGCCTGCTCGGCACCCGCCAGGCGATGCTGGTGATCGTGCTGGTCTGCGCCCTGCTGACCTACGGCGGCGTCTCGTTGTTTGTGGTGGTGTTCGCGGTCTATCCGTTTGCCGCAGAAATGTTCCGCCAGAGCAACATCCCCAAACGGCTGATCCCGGCGACCATTGCCCTGGGCGCCTTCTCGTTCACCATGGACGCTCTGCCCGGCACGCCACAAATCCAGAACATCATCCCCAGCACTTTCTTCAACACCACCGCCTGGGCGGCGCCGTGGCTGGGGGTGATCGGCACGATCTTCGTGTTCTGCGCCGGCATGCTGTTTCTGCAGCGCCAGCGCAACAAGGCCCAGCGTGCCGGTGAAGGTTATGGTTCGGACCTGCGCAACGAACCGGAAACCGCCGCCGACCTCAAGCTGCCCAACCCGTGGCTGGCGCTCTCGCCACTGCTGGCGGTGGGCATCATGAACCTGCTGTTCACCCACTGGATTCCACAGGTGTACGGCAAGACCCACAGCCTCGCGCTGCCGGGCATGGCCGCGCCGGTGACCACGGACATCGCCAAACTCACGGCGATCTGGGCGGTCCAGGCAGCCTTGCTGGTCGGTATCCTCATGGTCCTGGCGTTCGGCTACAAGGCGATCAGCCGCAAGCTGGCCGAAGGCAGTAAAAGCGCGGTCAGCGGTGCGCTGCTGGCGGCAATGAACACCGCCTCGGAATATGGTTTCGGTGCCGTGATCGCGTCCTTGCCGGGCTTTCTGGTACTGGCCGACTGGCTCAAGAGCATTCCCAACCCACTGGTCAACGAAGCGATTACCGTAACCCTGCTGGCCGGCATCACCGGCTCCGCCTCGGGCGGCATGAGCATCGCGCTGGCGGCGATGTCCGAGCAGTTCATCAGCGCCGCCCATGCGGCGAACATTCCCCTGGAAGTGCTGCACCGGGTCGCCGCGATGGCCAGCGGCGGCATGGACACCCTGCCGCACAACGGCGCGGTGATTACCCTGCTGGCGGTCACCGGCCTGACCCACCGCGAAGCTTACAAAGACATTTTCTGTATTACGCTGATCAAGACCCTGGCGGTTTTCGTGGTGATCGGCACTTTCTACGCCACTGGCATTGTGTGAGGTATTCATGACGACTCTTTCGGGCAAGACCGCACTGGTCACCGGTTCCACCAGCGGCATCGGCCTGGGGATCGCCCTCAGCCTGGCCAAGGCTGGAGCCAACCTGATCCTCAATGGTTTCGGCGATGCCTCCAAGGTGATTGCCGAAGTCGAACAGTTTGGCGGCAAGGTCGGCCATCACCCGGCCGATGTCAGTGATCCGGCACAGATTGCCGACATGATCGCCTACGCCGAGCGCGAGTTCGGCGGCGTCGACATCCTGGTCAACAACGCCGGCATTCAACACGTGGCGGCGGTGGATGAGTTCCCGGTGGAGCGCTGGGATTCGATCATCGCCATCAACCTGTCGTCGGTGTTCCACAGCACCCGCTTGAGCCTGCCGGGCATGCGTGCCAAGGGCTGGGGCCGGGTGATCAACATTGCCTCGGTGCATGGCCTGGTGGGCTCGGTGGGCAAGTCAGCCTATGTCGCCGCCAAGCACGGGGTGATCGGCCTGACCAAAGTGGTCGCGCTGGAAACCGCGACCACCCAGGTCACCTGCAACGCTATCTGCCCTGGCTGGGTATTGACGCCGCTGGTGCAAAAGCAGATTGATGATCGTGCCGCCAGTGGAGTTGACCCGCAGCAGGCGCAGCATGATCTGCTGGCTGAAAAGCAGCCATCACTGGAGTTCGTGACACCGCCGCAACTGGGTGAACTGGTATTGTTTTTGTGCAGCGAAGCCGGCAGCCAGGTACGCGGCGCGGCGTGGAATGTTGATGGTGGTTGGTTGGCGCAGTAATCATCTGCCAGACCGCGTTATCGTTCTTCGCGAGCAGGCTCCCACAGGGGATCGCATCTCCTTGTGGGAGCGAGCCTGCTCGCGATCGAGTGCACAGCACTCGCCAACAAAAAGAGGCAAACCATGTCCGACATCCTCTGGCAACCCGACGCCAAACGCATTGGCAAGACCCGCATGGAGGCCTTCCGGCGCTTCATCAATCAGCGACACCACCTCAAGATCGACGACTACCCTGCCCTGCACCAATGGTCCATCGAGCAACGCCCGGACTTCTGGCAGGCCATCGTCGATTTCTTCGACATCCGCTTCCACGAGCAACCCGACGCCGTGCTGCTCGAAGGCCTGCGGATGCCGAGCGCCCAGTGGTTCCCCGGCGCAACGCTGAACTTTGCCGAACACCTGCTACAACGTCGCGATGATGCGATCGCTGTGATAGCCGTTGGCGAAAACGGTCAGCGTGAACATTTGACCTGGGCCGAACTCGCGGAACATGTTGCCGGCTTTCAAAACGGTCTGATAGCGGCCGGCGTCGGTGTGGGTGACCGGGTCGCCGCGTGCATGCCCAACACCTGGCAAACCCTGGTGGCCATGCTCGCCACCACCAGCCTTGGCGCCATCTGGTCCTGCTCCTCACCGGACTTCGGCACCCAGGGGGTGGTTGACCGTTTCGGCCAGATCGAACCGAAAGTGCTGGTGACCTGCGCCGGCTACCACTATGCCGGCAAGAAGATCGACCAGACCGCCAAGGTCAACGAGATCCTTGAGCGCCTGCCTTCGCTGCAACAGCTGATCGTCGTGCCTTACGCACGTCCACACGCACACATCGAAGAGTTCCACACCCAGGCCAACGTGACGTTGTGGGATGATTTCTACGAACCCGGCGGCGAACCGGATTTCGTCCCCGTACCCTTCGCCCATCCGCTGTACATCCTCTACTCCAGCGGCACCACCGGTGTGCCCAAATGCATCATCCACAGTACCGGCGGCGTGTTGCTGCAACACGTCAAGGAGCACGGCCTGCATGGTGATCTCGGCCCCGGTGAACGGCTGTTCTACTACACCACCTGCGGCTGGATGATGTGGAACTGGCTGGTATCGGCGCTGGCGACAGGCAGCTCCGTGGTGCTGTACGACGGCTCACCGTTCCACCCCGAGCCGCAACGTTTGATCGACCTGATCGACGACGAACGCATCAGCGTCTTCGGCACCAGCCCCAAATACCTCGCGACGCTGGAAAGCAGCGGTATCAAACCCCGTGTCAGTCATGACCTGAGCTGCCTCAAGACGTTGCTCTGCACCGGTTCGGCACTGTCGCCCCACAGTTACGACTACGTCTATCGCGACTTCAAGGCTGACGTGTGCCTGGCCTCGATGTCCGGTGGCACCGACATCGTCTCGTGCTTCGTCAACGGCAACCCGATGTCGCCCGTGCGGCGCGGCGAAATCATGGGCAAGAGCCTGGGCATGGCCGTCGAAGTGTGGAACGACGAGGGCCAGCCGGTGATCGGCGAAAAAGGCGAACTGGTTTGTACCCGTCATTTCCCGGCGATGCCCATTGGTCTGTGGAACGACCCCGATGGCGAGAAACTGCGCCAATCCTATTTCAGCCTGTTCCCCGGCGTCTGGGCCCAGGGTGACTACGCCGAACAACTGCCCCATGGCGGGATGATGATCCACGGTCGCTCGGATGCCGTGCTCAACCCCGGCGGCGTGCGCATCGGCACGGCGGAAATCTATCGTCAGGTGGAGAAAGTCCCCCAGGTGCTGGACAGCGTGGCCATCGGTCAGCAGTGGCAGGACGACGTGCGGGTGGTGCTGTTCGTACGCTTGCGCGACGGGCTCGAACTGGACGAAGCCCTGCAACAGCAGATCCGCCAGGTGATTCGCGCCAACACCACGCCGCGTCATGTGCCGGCGAAAATTGTTGCAGTCACGGACATTCCCCGGACCATCAGCGGCAAGGTCGTTGAGCTGGCGGTGCGCAATGTGGTGCATGGACAGAAAGTGAAGAACACTGATGCGCTGGCCAATCCCGAGGCGCTGGAGCAATTTCGCGACCGGCCCGAACTGATGGATTGAAATGAGATTACCTGTGGGAGCGAGCCTGCTCGCGATGGCGTAGCGTCAGGCGACATTGACTTTGAGTGGATCGCCCTCTTCGCGAGCAGGCTCGCTCCCACATTTACCGCTCAGACCTCTGAATCAACCTGTGCCTGTCACCTGTGCAAGAATAGTCCAAGCCAAAGCGACTCATGTGCAGGACTCCCGGATGAACGCAACACCCACCGCCAGCGATGCCCAGGCCTTGATCGCCCGAACCGACTGGGCAAGCAGCCCGCTGGGCACTGCCAGCACTTGGCCACAAAGCCTGCGAACCGCCGTGGACATCGTCATTCACTCACCGATGCCGATGCTGCTGCTATGGGGCCCACAGCTGACGCAGATCTACAACGACGGCTTCGCCCTGCTCGCCGGAAGCAAGCATCCACACGCCTTTGGTCAACCGACGCACCTGATCTGGCCAGAGTTGCAAGACTTTACCGACCCGATCTACAGCGCCGTCCTGCAAGGTCAGGTGCGAACCTACAGCGAGCAGCGCTTTACCCTGCAGCGCGGGGGACGGGAATCTGACGTCTGGCTCGACCTGACCTACAGCCCGATCCGCGATGAAGGCGCAGAGGTGGCCGGGATTCTGGTCACCGCCATCGAAACCAATGAACGCCGGCGCATCGCCCTGGAACTCGAACAGCGCTCGGCGGCCAGCCTCAAGGCCCAGCGCGAAACCGAGGAACGCCTGCAACTGGCCCTCGCCGCCACCGATGCGGTCGGCACCTGGGACTGGGACATCAGCGAGGACCGCTTCATCGCCGATGCGCATTTTGCCCAGTTGCACGGCATCGACCCGATCATGGCCAGTCAGTTGCCGATCAGTGAATACCTGCACGGCGTACACCCCGAAGACCGCGCCCTGATCGCCCGCAGCATCAAGCATTGCATCACCCACGGCACCGAATACGCCGAGGAATATCGCCTGCTGCAGACCGACGGCCAGATGCGCTGGGTGTTTGCCCGCGGTCGCTGCTACAAGGACCACCACGGCCGGCCGATGCGCTTCCTCGGCGCCGCTTTGGACCTGACCGAGCGCAAACACACCGAACAGGCCCTGCGCCAGAGCCAGACCGAGCTGCAACTGATCATCAACGCCATGCCGGTCCTGATCAGCTACGTCGACCGCGAAGAACGCTTTCGCCTGAACAATGCGGCGTACCTCGACTGGTACGGGCTGACGCCGCAAGAGCTTTACGGGCGAACCATTCTTGAAGTGATTGGCGAAGAAGCCTATGCGCTGCGCGCCCCGTACATCATTGAGGCACTGTCCGGCCGGCCCTGCTGTTTCAGCATCAGCACACCACACCGCGACGGCAGCATCCGCCAGGCCTTGATGAATTACCTGCCACGCCACGGCGCGGATGGCGCGGTGAACGGTTTCTACATCTTCGTGATCGACGAAACCGAGCGCAAAAAGACCGAAGAAGCCCTGCGCATCCTCAACGAAACCCTTGAAGAGCGGGTTGCCGCCCGCACCCGCCAACTGGCCGAGGCCAACGAGCGTCTGCAAAACGAGATGTTTGAGCGCGAACGTGCCGAAGACGCCCTGCGTCATGCACAGAAAATGGAAGCGGTCGGCCAGCTTACCGGCGGCATCGCCCATGACTTCAACAACATGCTCACCGGCATCATCGGCAGCCTCGACCTGATGCAACGCTACATTGCCGACGGCCGCACCAGCGAGATAGGCAGGTTCACCGAGGCGGCCGTGTCCTCGGCCAACCGTGCCGCCGCCCTCACCCATCGCTTGCTGGCGTTCTCCCGGCGCCAGTCGCTCAACCGCAAGCCGCTGAACCCCAACGAGTTGATTCATTCGCTCGAAGACTTGTTCAGGCGTACCAAGGGCGACCACATCGAACTCAAACTGCAACTGGCCGAGGACATCTGGCAGGTCAGCACCGATGTCAGCCAGTTGGAAAACGCCTTGCTCAACCTGGTGATCAATGCCCGGGACGCCATGCCCGATGGAGGCGAGCTGCAGATCGAAACCGCCAATGTGTACCTCGACGGTAGCGACATCACCACCCTGGAACCGGTCAAGGCCGGTGACTATGTGATGATTGCCGTCAGCGACAACGGCACCGGCATGACGCCCACGGTGCTGTCCAAGGCATTCGACCCGTTCTTCACCACCAAACCCATCGGCCAGGGCACCGGTTTGGGCTTGTCGATGATTTACGGTTTTGCCCAGCAAACGGGGGGCCACGTCAGCCTGTTCAGCCTGCCCGGACGGGGCACCAGCGTGCGCGTGTACCTGCCGCGCCTGCATTCGAGCGAGCCGGAAAAAGTCCTGTCGCCCGTCGCCGGCGAGGCACCTGCGGCGATTGCCGGCGAAACCGTGATGCTGGTCGAGGACGATGCGGCCGTGCGCATGCTGGTGCTGGACCTGCTCAAGGAACTCGGTTACCGCGCCCATGAAGCCGAAGATGCCAAGGGCGCCCTGCCGCTGCTGGAGTCGGACCTGCGGGTGGACCTGCTGGTGACCGACGTCGGGCTGCCGGGCATGAACGGCCGCCAACTGGCGGAAATCGCCCGCCAGCACCGTCCCGAACTGAAGGTGTTGTTCATGACCGGTTACGCCGAGATCGCGGCCGAACGCCAGGGTTTTCTCGAAGAGGGCATGGACATGGTGGCCAAGCCGTTTTCCATCGACCTGCTGGCCAACAAGATTCGCACGATGATCAGTCAACCGGACTGAGTTGAGGCATAATCGCGCGCCCCCGCTAGCACCCACATAGCCACCACCGTTGCAAGGTAACCGCCCCATGAAAGCTCAAGCCCGCCATATTCTGGTGAAAACCTCGGAAGAAGCCGAGCAGCTCAAACAACGCATCGCCAAGGGTGAAGCGTTCGATGTGCTGGCCAAGAAATATTCGACCTGCCCATCAGGCAAGCGCGGCGGCGATCTTGGTGAAGTGCGGCCGGGGCAGATGGTTGGCGTGATCGATGCGGTGATCTTCAAGAAACCGCTGCGGGTGGTGCATGGGCCGATCAAGAGCAAGTTCGGGTATCACCTGGTACAGGTGTTTTACCGGGATTGATCGGTTGGCTTTAGTGCGCCATCGCCGCTCACCTTGGAATCAACGCCCCCGGCACCTGAATCACCCGGCTCGCCAACCGATGCCCGGCCTCGGCGGCGTCTTCGGGGCTACCGCCCTTGAGCCGCGAAGCCAGGTACGCCGCGCTGAACGAATCCCCCGCCGCCGTGGTGTCGATCACCCGCTCGACCTTCTGCGCCGGCACCTCGAATGACTCGCCATCACAACGAATCAGGCACGCTTGGGCGCCGCGCTTGAGCACCACTTCCGGCGTGCCGATCTGCTCGTACGCGGCAAACACCGCCTCACAATCGGCATAACCAAACAACGCCTGTTCGTCATCCACCGTCAGCAACGCCAGGTCGACATGCGCCAGCACACGGCGATACGCCGTTTGTGCCTCCTCGAGCGATGCCCACAGCCGCGGCCGGTAGTTGTTGTCGAACACGATCCGCGCATCGCGCTGACGGGCTTCGATCAGGGTTTCCAGCAGTTTTTCCCGACCTTGCACGCCGAGTACCGCCAGGGTGATGCCGCTGAAATACAACACATCGTAATCCGGCAGCGCAGCAAGAATCGGCGCGGCGGCCGGGGTGGTGAAGCAATCGCGTACCGCCGCCTCGTTGCGCCAGTACAGAAAGCGGCGCTCACCGGCGGCGTCAGTCTGGATGCAATACAAACCCGGCAGCCGTCCGGGCAGACGCTGGACCATGCCGAGCCCGATATTTTCGGCCGCCCAGTTCTGGCACATCGCGTCGCTGAAACTGTCATCGCCCAGTGCGGTGACGTAGTCCACGGAACCATCCTCTCCCAGCTCCCGGGACAGGTACACGGCCGTATTCAAGGTGTCGCCGCCGAAGCTCTGTTGCAGGCTGCCGTCGGCGCGATGCTGCAACTCGATCATGCATTCGCCGATCAGGGCGATGCGTGGAATGTTGGGGCCCAGGGTGTTGATGGTGTTCATTGTTGTGGGGGTCTCTGGTGTTTCTTTGTTGTCTGGGCCGCCGCTATCGCGAGCAGGCTCGCTCCCACATTGGGATGCATTCCCCTGTGGGAGCGAGCTTGCTCGCGATGGCCGCAACTCGGTCTCAAACCCTTAGAAACAGGTTTCCATGGTCTCGATGACATTCAGTTGCTCATCCACCAGGCAGCCGACACGCCACTTGTCGAACGTCAGGCACGGGTGCGAAGTACCGAACGAAATGATGTCGCCCACCCGCAGATCAACCCCCGGCGCCACAGTCATGAACGCATGTTGGTCCATCACTGCGGTCACTTTGCAGGCGCTCACATCATCGCCTTTGGCCGGCACGGCGCCTGCCTTGTAACGCAGCAATGGCACCGGCAAACCAGCGTCGTAGGCCACGTCGCGTTTGCCCAGGGCAATCACCGCAAACCCCGGCTCCGGCAACGACTGCACGTGTGCCCACACCTCCAGCGCAGGACGCAGGCCTTCGTGCAGGTCGCTGCGACGGTCGAGCACGCAGCACTGCGCTTCCTTGTAGATGCCATGGTCGTGAGCCACATAACTGCCCGGACGCAGTACGCTGAGGAAACGCCCGGCGGCGTTCTGTGCTTCGAAGGACTCGGCAATCAGGTCATACCAGGCCGACCCCGACGCGGTGATGATCGGCTTGGCAATGGCGAAGGCTCCGCTGTCCTGCAACTGCACTGCCAGACGCACCAGTGACGCGGCGAAATCGCGAATGCCGGTCACGGCGTGATCACCATGGATCACGCCTTCGTAGCCCTCGATCCCGGTCAGGGCCAGGGCCGGTTGCGCGGCGATGGCCTTGGCCAGATCGAGCACTTCCTGCTCGCTGCGGCAACCGCAACGACCACCGACCACGCCGTATTCGATCATCACGTTCAAGCGTACGCCGCGTGAGGCGAAATAGGCGCCGAGGTCGGCGACGTTGTCCGGGTGGTCGACCATGCAATAGAAGTCGAACGTCGGGTCGGCCAGCAGGTCGGCAATCAGCGCCATGTTCGGCGTGCCGACCAACTGGTTGGCCATCAGCACCCGGCGAACGCCATGGGCGTAGGCCGCGCGAGTTTGCGTGGCGCTCGCCAGGGTGATGCCCCAGGCACCGGCGTCCAGTTGGCGGCGGAACAACGCCGGGGTCATGCTGGTCTTGCCATGGGGCGCCAGTTCCGCGCCACTATCGCTGACGAACGCCTGCATCCAGCGAATGTTGTGTTCCAGCGCCTCGCGGTGCAGTACCAGCGCGGGCAGGCTGACGTCACGCACCAGGCTGGCACCGATCGGGGCAGCGCCTTTGTCGACGTTGGCAGTATGGGGGGCAGAAGACATGGTCGAACTCCTCGTTCACGCGGCCGCAGGCAGCCGCTGTTACTCGTTGATGCGACGGGCCAGGCTGTTGGCGCTTTCGATCAGCACCTGGCGATAGTCGTTGTAGTTTTTCTTCGCATCCGCCCGTGGGGCGACGATGCACAGGGTCGCGATGGCCACGCCGTTGGGGTCTTTGACCGGCGCGGCGAAGCAATGGGTAAAGGTGTCGGCGACGCTATCGAAGGAAAAGAAGCCATCGATACCGGCCTGGCGGATTTCCTTGAGAAACTGCTCCAGAGGCAAGCGTTCGCCGTCGGGCAGGATGAAGTCGTCGTGGTCGATCAGGTCGACGATTGCCTGGTCGCTCAGGTGCGCCAGCAGCAGGCGCCCGGATGCGGTCCAGGGGATGGGCGCGTTTTCGCCGATGTCCGAGGAAATACGGAAGTGCCGCTCCCCCTCCTTCATCAGCGCAACGGTGTACTTTCGCCCGTTGAGCAGGCACATCTGCGCCGTTTCATGGGTCTGGCTGACGATGTCCTGCAAGGCGTGATCGGCCTCGCGAGTCAGGTCGAAATGGCGCAGGTGTGCCTGCCCGAGAAAGTACAACTGACGACCGAGGTAGACATGACCGTCCTTGCCCACCGGCTCCAGGATCCGTCGTTCCAGCAGCGAGGCCACCAGTTCGTAGACCGTGGATTTTGGGCTGCCGATGCCGTTGGCGATGTCGTTCGGGCGCAGGGGCTGGCCGATCTCCTTGAGGAAATCGAGGATATCGAACGCCCGGTCCAGACCGCGTGCCCGGCGCTTGATGGTGTCTTCGGTCATTTCAGTGGTTCCCATTCGTAATGCCGGGAGTTTACCCAGAGTGCGGCGGCGACTGTTAGGCCGCCATCGCCAGCAGGCTGGCTCCCACAGGGAAACGCATTCCAAATGTGGGAGCCAGCCTGCTGGCGATGAAGCCACCTCGGTTCAGGCCTTTTTCTTGTAGGCAATACAGTCGATCTCGACCTTGCAGTCGACCATCATGTTCGCCTGCACACAGGCCCGCGCCGGGGCGTGCTCGGGTTTGAAGTACTCGGAAAAGACCTTGTTGAAACTGGTGAAATCCCGCGGATCCTCCAGCCATACGCCAGCACGCACCACGTCTTCCAGGCCATAACCGGCCTCCTCCAGAATGCCGATCAGGTTCTTCATGGTCTGGTGGGTCTGTTCGACAATGCCGCCAGTAATGATCTCGCCGTCCACCGCCGGCACCTGCCCGGACACGTGCAGCCAGCCATCGGCTTCAACGGCGCGGGCGAAAGGGCGAGGCTGACCGCCCGCGGCGGTGCTGCCGGTGCCGTAACGAGTAATGCTCATGAGTGTTTCTCCTGATTGAAAATTGAAGGATCAAAAACGGGTACTTTTGAGAAATTCCGCCAATCGTGGCGACTGCGGGCGTTCGAACAGGTCCTTGGGCGGCCCCTGCTCTTCGATACGCCCCTGATTCATGAATACGATCTTGTCCGAAACCTCGAAGGCAAAGCGCATTTCGTGGGTCACCAGCAGCATGGTCATGCCGTCTTCGGCCAGGCCCTTGATCACGCTCAACACTTCGCCCACCAGTTCCGGGTCCAGCGCCGAGGTCACTTCGTCGAACAGCATCAGGCTCGGGTTCATCGCAATCGCCCGGGCGATCGCCACGCGCTGCTGCTGACCGCCAGACAACTGACCGGGAAAGTGATCGCGCCGTTCCAGCAGGCCAACGCGCTCCAGCCATTTCTCGGCCAGGGCCACGGCCTCGTCCTTGTGCAGCTTCTTGACCTTGAGCAGGCCCAGGGTGACGTTCTGCAACGCCGTCAGGTGCGGAAACAGGTTGAACTGCTGGAACGCCATGCCGGTCATGGCGCGATGGCGGGCAATGACTTTTTCCGCGTGGCGAATGCGTTTGCCGTTGACCTCGTCATAACCGATGGATTCACCGTCGAGCAGGATCTGCCCGCCCTGGAACTCTTCAAGCATGTTCACGCAGCGCAGCAGCGTAGTCTTGCCCGAACCGCTGGAGCCGATCAACGTCACCACGTTGCCGCGCTGCATGCTCAGGTCGACGCCCTTGAGCACTTCGAGCTGGTCGTAGCGCTTGTGCAGCCCGCGAATATCCAGCAGCGGCTGGCCGTTTTGTGCATGGGTTTGAGTCTGAGTCATGGCAAAGCCACCCGCTTTTCAATGTGCCGGCCGAGTAACTCGATGCCGTAGTTGATGACGAAGAACAGGAAACCGGCGAACAGGTAAAACTCCAGGGTCATGAACGTCCGGGCAATGATCTGCTGGGTACTCAGTAGCAGCTCCGCCACGCCGATCACCGACAACAGGGTCGAGGCCTTGACGATCTCGGTGGACGAGTTGACCCAGGTCGGCAGGATCTGCCGCAACGCCTGGGGCAACAGCACGTAACCGAGCGCCTGGTAGAACGTCAGGCCGATGGCCTTGCTCGCCTCCATCTGCCCGCGCGGCAATGCCTGCAACGCACCGCGCACGATCTCGGCGACGTGGGAGCCGCAGAACAGCGTCAAACCCAGCGCACCGGCCTGGAAGGCGCTGATCTGCCAGCCCAGTGCCGGCGCCATGTAGAAGCACGCCAGCACCAGCACAAACACCGGCGTGCCACGAATCACATCGACATAAAAACGAAACGGCGCGCGCATCCAGAATTTGCCGTAGGTCAGCACCAGACCGGTGACGACACCAACGAGCGTGCCGAGCAAAATCGCCAGCACCGACACCTGGACACTGGTCAGGAAGCCTTGCCACAGCACTTCCCGCGCCACCCACAACTCAAGCAACCAACTGGGGGATTCGTACATGGGGGCCTCCTATCGGCGAATCGCCAGACGCTGTTCGAGGTAACGCAGCATCATGGCAATGAGGTAACAGGCCGCTACATACAGCGCCGTGGTCACCAACCAGGTTTCAATCACCCGGTAGCTCTCGACATTGATCTTGCGTGCGTAATAGGTCAGCTCCGGTACGGCAATCGCGGCCGCCAACGAAGTGTCCTTGAACAGCGAGATAAAGTTGTTCGACAGCGCCGGCAACACATTGCGCAGCATCACCGGCACGGTGACGTAGGCCTTGACCTGCCACTCGCCCAGGCCGATGGCCAACCCGGCTTCACGCAGGCCCTTGGGAATGCTCAGCAAACCGCCACGGAACACTTCGGTCAGGTACGCCCCGGCATACAACGACAGGGTGATGATGAACGAGGGGATCTTGTCCAGCCGGATCCCCAGGCTCGGCAACGCAAAGTAGATCAACAGGATCAACACCAGGATCGGCGTGTTACGGATCACCGTGACATACACCGACGCCAGCACCCGCAATGCGCGGTGCTTCGACAGCAAAGCAAACGCCATCATCAGGCCGATCACGCAGCCGATGGCGATCGACACCAGGGCCAGTTCAAGGCCCATACCGAGCCCCACCAGCAAGGTGTCGAAATCGCGCCACACGGCGGCAAAGTTCAACTGATAGTTCATGGTCAGCAGTACCTTGAGCGAGGCGCTCAGCGGCGCCCCACTCTCACGGGATCATTTGAATTCGACGGGGAAACCGATGGCTGGGGTAGGCAGGTCTACACCGAACCACTGTTTGAACGATGCCGCGTAAGTCGGGAACTCAACACCGGTCATGGCTTCGTGCAGAGTGGTGTTGACGAAGTTCAGCCAGTCCTGATCTCCGCGCTTGACCGCGCAGGCATAGGTCTGCGGGCTCCAGGCGTAGGCCGGGCTGCGATAACGGCCAGGGTTCTGCACCATCAGGTACTTCACCGAAGACTGGTCGGTGGCGGCGGCATCGGCGCGACCGGAGTTCACCGCCTGGTACATCAGGTCCACGCTGTCGTACTGATCGACCTTGGCCTTGGGCAATGCCTGATGCACCAACTCTTCGGCATAGACGTTTTGCAGCACCGCCACGGTGAGACTGTCACCGGCGGCTCTCATGTCGTCGATTTCCTTGTACTTGCTGTTCGCTGGCAGCAGCAGGCCGACACCTTCGCGGTAGTACGGCAGGGTGAACGCCACTTGCTGGGCGCGGCTGGCCGTCACGGTGATGAACTGGCAACTGATGTCGACCTTGTCGGTCAGCAGGTTGGGAATCCGCGCATCGGACGACTGCACCACGTACTCAACCTTGGTCGGATCGTTGAACAAACCCTTGGCGATCATGTGCCCGATATCGATATCGAACCCCTGCAACTTGCCGTCCGCGCCCTGGAAGTGCCACGGCGCGTTGGTACTGCCGGTGCCGACAATCAGTTTGCCACGGGCCAGAACGCTATCGAGCTTGCTGTCCGCTGCCTGGGCCACGCCCATGGCAGCGGCAGAAGCCGCGAACAGAAAAACACACGCTTTGAACAAGGTAGGTCGGCGATGCATGGCAAGCACTCCAGGGTAATGTTTATTCCGCTATACCGGAACCAAGTATGTAACAACGGAATAGACAGCAGAAAGTGTGCCACAGGATGTGAAGGGAATGTGAGGGGGAATGAAATTTGTTTTGAATCAGAGGGATGCGTGCAAACAGGAAAAAATGTTACCAAACGCACGGAATCCAGACCGCTACCGTTGGCTACAAAGGGCGGGTATCTGGTTCACAACCGAGCGCGCAATGAACCAATTCAAGACAATCAAAAAATGATCTATCCCACCCTCGGCACATAGCGTTTCTCATCACTAGCCGAACGCTGTGTGCCCATTGAAAAACATCTGTTTAAACCCGGACAAACTGATCACTACTGTCAACTATGACAGTAGACGCTTCGGAGTAGGCGAGGAAATACTGGCGGCGTATCTGACTGTCGACACCAAAGGGAATCGAACATGAATACGGCGAAAACTTTATTTTTTTGCGCGACGCTGGGAATGGGTTTGACAGCTTGCAACGTTGATCCCGACGCGACTGTTTCCACGGTCAGCGAAGAATGCAGCAGCTTGGTCAATGGAAAGTTCATCGGCCAGAATGGCCCTGAAGTTTGTGTCACGACACCACTTTCAAAAAGTGCCACATCCATTTCGGGGACTATCGTTGGAACCACGTTTGCAGGTCCTTTCATGGTAACGGCGGTAACCAGTGATGGCGTCATCTTGAAGCAGGTATCCACGCTGTCTAACGGCGACTTCACGATGTCTCAATTGAATCTGCAAAACCTGCCGGGAAAGGGCATTTCATTTTCGGTATTTGTAAACGGTATCAGCTCACCGCCCACCAAACTGGTCGTCGGGCAGGAGCCACCGTCAACATGCTCCCGTAACGATCCAAACTATCCGTTATGTGGCACTTATCCAAGTGCGATCTTTTTTCCAATCAAAACCTCCATCACCACCATTTTTTCTGTTTCACCTGGGGAATTTTATACCGGGGCTACCTTGCTCCCGTATCTCATGGGTTTATATACAACGCGCTGGAGTGAAGACCGATACATCAGTTCTTTTCCTAACGTTCCTGCTCCCATAAAGCCAGGAGATGAGCAGACCGTTTATGCGACTATCGATAACACCGAGTCTTTTGCCTATCCAGTCAAACAAACTGTTTTGCCCGTTCAACAGTAAAAGTCCTGCGAACAATGTGTTCACAGTCGGACGCACGTGGGGCCGCTACGCTGATGCGCAATCCGGTTCCCGTGTCCTTGCCCGACCTAGTGTTTGAATGTCGTCATCACCCTCTCGGCATTCTCATCGCAGCTCATGCCTTCGGGCCTGGCCTGTATGGTGTCGATCCAGCCCAGCAACTGCGCCTTGCTATGGGCCAGGTGCCGTTGCATCTCGTCGATCTGCTCGATCTTGCGATGCAGGCCGGCCATCAACTCGTCGTGCTTGAACGCGCCCGTCACAGTATCCGGCAGCAACTGCTTGAGTTCCTCCAGGCTGAAACCGGCTTGTTGTGCGCATTGGATGAGTTGCAGGGTTTGCAGCGCCTGTTGCGAGTAACGCCGATAACCGTTGGAAGAACGCTCGACCTGCCGGATCAAGCCCTGAGACTCGTAAAAACGGATGCGTGATGCGGTCAACCCGCTCAACTGCGCCAATTCGCCAATTTTCATTGCGGCCTCATTTTACCTGCTTGACATTAAAGTTAACTTTAAGCTTAGCCTCTGCTCATCACTTTGAGGAGTCAAGCATGTCACCCTTCCAAACCTTGAATTTGCCCAACGGCCAGACCATCGGCAATCGCATTGCCAAAGCCGCGATGGAAGAGAACCTCGCCAACACCGATCAGGTGCCCGACCAGGCGCTGTTGCGCCTGTATCAGGCCTGGGCCGAGGGTGAAGCCGGCTTGTTGCTGACCGGCAATGTGATGATCGACCGCCGCGCCATGACCGGCCCCGGCGGTGTAGCCCTGGAAGACGAGCGCCACCTGGATCGTTTCCGCCAGTGGGCCAGTGTCGGTCGGGCCGGCGGTGCGCACTTCTGGGTGCAGCTCAACCATCCTGGCCGCCAGACCATGGCCAACCTCGGCCAGCAAGCCTTGGCGCCATCGGCGGTCGCGCTGGATCTCGGCCAGTTCTCGAAGATGTTCGCCGAACCCAAGCCCATGACCGAGGACGATATCCAAGAGGTGATCCAACGCTTCGCCGCCAGCGCCGCACTGGCCGAGAAAGCCGGTTTTACCGGAGTGCAGATCCACGCCGCCCACGGTTACCTGATCAGCCAGTTCCTTTCGCCACTCACCAATCGGCGCACCGATCAATGGGGCGGCGCCCTGGAAAATCGCGCGCGTCTGCTGTTGTCCGTTGTCGAGGCGGTTCGCCAGGCGGTGTCGCCGCAATTTTGTGTGTCGGTGAAGCTCAATTCAGCGGACTTCCAGCGCGGTGGTTTCGATGCCGATGATGCACGGCAAGTGATCCAGTGGCTCAACGAACAAGCGATCGACCTGCTGGAGCTCTCCGGTGGCAGTTACGAAGCACCGGCCATGCAAGGCGAAGCGCGCGACGGCCGGACCCTGGCACGGGAGGCGTACTTTCTGGAAATGGCCGGTGAACTGGCCAGCGTGGCGCGGATGCCGGTGATGGTGACCGGCGGGATCCGCCGTTTGGCAATCGTCGAACAGGTGCTCGACAGCGGCATTGCCATGGCTGGCATCGGCACCGCGCTGGCCGTGGAACCGCACCTGGTCAAGCACTGGCGCGAAGGCCGGGACAGTCATCCGCAACTGCCGCCGATCCGCTGGAAGCGCAAGCCCCTGGCGGCGCTGGCGAGCATGGCGGTGGTCAAGTTCCAGCTGCATCGCTTGAGCCGTGGGCGCAAAACCCGACCCAAGGTTTCGGCGTTGTTGGCGTTGATTATTGATCAGTTATACATCGCCAAACGCACGCGTCAGTATCGCCGGGCCATGAGCGCGCAATGATGGATCGCTATTGGCCGGTAAACCGCAGTCGCGACAACATCCGTAGATTCCCCGCGCGGTAATAGTCATCAGTCCAGCTGTTATCCGTCGCCAACGGCTGGACCTGCTTGAGCGCAAGCTTTTTCGCGAAATAGCGAAAGCGGTAATGCTCGTAGAACCGCAGCAACTCCAGGCCATAACGGTCTGCCAGATCGGTATCGCCGCGAATGATCAGATAGTTTTCGTCATTGCCGTTGCTGGCTGCGGCGCTGAGGTTGTGGCTACCGCTGATGATCGTCGGCGCATCACTGGTGAAGTCAGTGACGATGGCTTTGGTGTGCACCAGGATATTGCCCTTCTGACCCTCCCTGCTTTCCTGGAGCCAGCCTTCCAGCCCTTTGTCGAGCAGGGCAACGGTGGTGAATTCAGCGGTGCGGTCGGCGTGAAACCCGGTGATTTCGCTGGTGGTATTTTGCAGGCCATAGCGCAGGATATCGTCATGGGGCAAGCCGAGCAAGGCGTTGAGGATAGCGTCGGGCAAGGCGAACGCAGTGACGAACAGCACGTCCTTTTTCGCGGCATTGATGATCGAGACGAATTCATCCAGATCCCCCCCGCCCGAGCGCGGCGAGAACCCGGCGAAAAGGGCCTGCGTCGGATCCATCGGGTTGTGCTGCGTGATCCATTGCCGCGTGGCGCCGACATCTGCCGGCGTGCTCCAGACCTGCTCGAAGGTTTGCAGATAAAGGGTACTGAGCCGCGTATCGTCCAGCACATGCACCACGTTGGCCTGACGGTAAACGCCGTTGGGGGTGAAGTTGGTGCTGCCGCAGAGTACCGCTTCGGGCTGATGCTGCCCCGCTGCGTCAAGCCGACTCAAGACCATGAACTTGTTGTGAAAGATATTGTGGGTGACCCGCCCGCGTTTGTTCGCCTGGGGGATATTTTTCAGACTGACCTCGTTCAAGGCGGTAGTGTCTTCGCCCGGTTGCGCGTGATAAAGGACGCGAACTTTCACGCCGCGTTCCAGCGCAGCCTCCACTGCGTCGACAATCACCTGCAACTGGTACTCATAGATGGCGATATCCAGCGCCCACTGGCCATCGACAGCACGCTCGATAAACCCCAACAAGCGCCCGAGCAAACCGTTCTCCAACCATCTACGCGGGGCATCGGGCCAGGCTTCGATGGGCAGCTTGTGCTTTTTGCCGATGAGTGCATCGAGATCGGGAAACTTGCGCTCGAACGCCTGACTGGCGGCTACTGCGCGGTTGAAGTTGACGCTTTGGTTGCCAGGATGGCCATCGTCGGAGGTGACCGTTACCGCCAGGCACTCACCCAGTTGTGGCGCATTGTGGCTGCCGTAGACCGGATAGACCCGATAGTGGATCGTCATCCCCGGATTGACCGCGTAATCGGCCCCACGGAATTTCTGTAACGGCGCAATATCGCTGGGCGTGGCGTGGAACCGGGGGAAGGTATGGTCCTTGTCCGGGAATGTCAGGCTATTGAACAGAAACATCCAGGGTTTGCTGCCCTGCTGTTTTTCAATGGCAAAACCCAACAGGCCAATGCGACGGGATTCGGCCAGGTCCATGGCCAACAGCACGCCATTGGTGCCGGCGTAGGCTTTGACACGAAAATCGTCCTGATCATTGCGGGTTAGAACGCGCATGGGTCACTCCTGTGGATGGCTTGCTTACAGCAGCATAGGGCAGCGATGCGGGTAACCGTAATTATCCAATACCCGAGGGATGCCATCGCGAGCAGGTCGAATCGTCGCACCGTCGCTCCCACAGGAGAGTGCATTCCAATGTGGCAGCGAGCCTGCTCGCGATGGGGCCGGCACTGTCAGCACAAAACTCAACCTGAAATCAGCTCATCGATGTGTCGATAATCAACCTGCATCTGCGCTGCCAACACCTTTGCCCGGCCAAGGTGAATCGGCCCGCGTTCGATGTCGATCACCAGCCCTGGACATTCGATTGCCGGCAGCATGGACCAGTCCTTCAGCCGCCCATCGGTCACCAATAAAAATCTTTGCTGTTCCGCCGGAAAACGCTTTTGCCGCGCGGCCAGCCAGTGCCTCGCCTCACCCAGCGCCGCCAGCAACGGCGTTCCGCCGCCTGCGCCGAGCCCATCGAGCCAATGGCGCAAACCGTTGGAAGCCTTCAACCCTTGCACCTGCCACTTGGGCACCGAGCCGCTGGCGGTCAGCAACGCCAGTCGCGCACGTTGGCGGTAGGCATCATCGAACAGCTGCGCCAGCAAGCCTTTGGCATCACTCAACGCCTGATGACGGCGGGTTGAAGCCGACGCATCGACAATCACCAGCCACAGTTCATGGGGCGAGCGAGTACGCAGGTGAAACAACAGGTCGTCGCGCTGACGCGGTCGGCCATTGAGCAATGTGCCAGGCCAGTTGACGGAGCCGCCGGGGGCTGCGTGTCGCTTGCCCTGTTTGCCGTGGTCCAGCCGCCCGGCACGGGGTCTGGCATTCGCCCCCGCATCTGATCGAGGGCGAATGCCTAGGGCTTTTTTGGCCAGCTCGGCACTTCACGTCGTGCGCCGACCGCGAGCGCCTGGGCAGGCAACTCGCCCCACCGGCCCTGACCTTCGCTCGGATTGGCGTTCTGCGGTGCAGCGGGTTGCGCAGCCTGGGATGGCTGAGGTGCCGGTGGTGAATGCTCGCGACGACGATGGCGCAAGGCGAACTCGGCAACGGCGTCGATATCGTCCTCGGCGATGGTATGCGCCCCGCGCCAGGCGGCGTGTGCCCGGGCGGCACGCAGCCAGACCAGGTCGGCGCGCAAGCCATCGACGCCGGCGGCAAAGCAGCGCTCAGTGATGTGTGCCAGCGCCTGGTCATCGAGAGGAATCTTTGCCAGTGCGTTGCGTGCGTTCTGGCAACGTTCGCGCAGAGACGCCTGCGCGGATTCCCATTCGGCGCAGAAACCTTGCGGATCGCTGTCGAAATCCAGGCGACGGCGGATGATCTGGCCGCGCTCGGTCGGCGCGGTGTGGCCACCGAGGGCGACGTTCAAGCCGAAACGATCCAGCAATTGCGGACGCAGTTCACCCTCTTCCGGGTTCATGGTGCCAATCAGCACGAACTTCGCCGAATGCCTATGGGAAATACCGTCACGTTCCACCAGATTGGTGCCGCTGGCGGCCACATCGAGCAGCAGGTCAACGAGGTGATCGGGCAACAGATTGACCTCGTCGACGTAGAGCACGCCTCCGTCAGCCTTGGACAGTACGCCGGGGGAAAACTGTGCGCGACCTTCGCCCAGCGCTGCGTCGAGATCGAGGGTGCCGACCAGGCGTTCCTCGGTGGCACCCAACGGCAATGTGACGAACTGACCGCTGGCCAGCAGGTCCGCCAGGCCACGGGCCAGGGTCGATTTGGCCATGCCACGCGGGCCTTCGATCAGTACGCCACCGATTTTCGGGTCGATGGCGGTCAGGTACAGGGCCAGTTTCAAATCGTCGGCGCCGACCACGGCGGAGAGCGGGAAATGGGGGATGTCGGTCATTGTTTTATCTCGGTCATGGTCGGTGATCTCACTGGCGCCCCAATCCCTGTGGGAGCGAGCTTGCTCGCGATGGTCGTTAACGATGACGCGTGTTTACTGGAAAAACGCGTCGCCCTTAAGTCCATCGCGAGCAAGCTCGCTCCTACAGGATTTGCGGTAATTAGCCGTCTTCTTCTATATCCAGCAACAGATTTTCCAGTGCCTCGCGGTACTCGCCGGGCTCCTTCCACATCCCGCGCTGTTGCGCCTCGAGCATGCGCTCGGTCATGTCGCGCAAGGCATGGGGATTGTGTTCGCGAACAAAATCCCGGGTGTCCGGATCGAGCAGATAGGCATCGGCCAGCAACGCGTACTGGTGATCGTCGATCAACTGCGTGGTGGCGTCGAAGGCGAACAGGTTGTCGACCGTCGCGGCCATTTCGAACGCCCCTTTGTAGCCGTGACGCTTAACGCCTTCGAGCCACTTCGGATTGGCCGCCCGGGAGCGGATCACCCGGTTCAGCTCTTCCTTCAAGGTGCGAATCTTCGGCAGGTCCGGCTGACTGTGGTCGCCATGATAGCTGGCCGCCGCCTCGCCCTTCAGGCTTTCCACCGCCGCGAGCATGCCGCCCTGGAACTGGTAGTAATCGTTGGAGTCGAGCAGATCGTGCTCGCGGTTATCCTGGTTTTGCAGCACCGCCTGTACCTGGCTCAGGCGCTGGCTGAACTGTTCGCGGGCGGCGGTGCCTTCGTCGGAACCGCCGTAAGCGTAGCCGCCCCAGTTGAGGTAGACCTCCGCCAAGTCCTCACGGCTCTGCCACAGGCGACCGTCGATGGCGCCCTGCACGCCCGCGCCGTAGGCACCGGGCTTGGCTCCGAATATCCGCCAGCCGGCCTGACGTCGCGCAGCCTCTTCATCGAGCCCTGACTGCAGCAAGGCTGCACGCTCGGCGCGTACCTTGGCCGCCAACGGGTTGAGGTCGTCCGGCTCATCGAGGTCGGCCACCGCTTGCACCGCCGCGTCGAACAAGCGAATCAGATTGGCAAAGGCATCCCGGAAGAAACCGGACACGCGCAAAGTCACGTCCACCCGCGGACGGTCGAGCAAACTCAACGGCAGAATCTCGAAATCGTCGACCCGCTGGCTGCCGGTGGCCCAGACCGGACGCACGCCCATCAGCGCCATCGCTTGGGCGATGTCATCACCGCCAGTGCGCATGGTCGCGGTGCCCCACACCGACAGGCCGAGCTGGCGCAAATGATCGCCGTGGTCTTGCAGGTGCCGCTCGAGGATCAGGTTGGCCGACTGGAACCCGATGCGCCACGCCGTGGTGGTCGGCAGGTTGCGCACGTCCACCGAATAGAAATTGCGACCGGTGGGCAGCACGTCCAGGCGACCACGACTCGGCGCGCCGCTGGGACCGGCCGGGACGAAGCGACCGCCCAGGGCATCGAGCAATCCGCGCATTTCCGCCGGACCGCAGGCGTCCAGACGCGGGGCGACCACCTCGCGCAGGTTGTCGATGATGGCTTGCACCTCGTGTAGGAGCGAGCCTGCTCGCGATGGAGTGTCAGTTGGCATCAATGTGGCTGACACTCCATCGCGAGCAGGCTCGCTCCTGCATGGGTCGGCCAATGCCTGCGAGATCAGTTGTGTGGCAAACAGCTCGAGGCGTTCGCGGGTATCCCCCGCCGTACGCCAGGTCTCGTCGCTGATCAGCAAAAGCGGCTCGGGACGCGGCCCGGTCCAGGGCTCGGCCAGCGCGCAATCCAGTGGATCGAACCCCAGCCCGAAGGCCTTGGCCAGTGCCCGCAGCAGGCTCGATTGCGCCCCCCGGCCATCGCCCCTTGGAATGCGCAACAACGCCAGCAAGGTATCGATGCGCAAACGACCGGTGGGCGATTCGCCGAACACATGCAGGCCGTCGCGGATCTGCGACTCTTTCAAGTCGCACAGGTAGGTGTCGAGCCGCGGCAACCAGATCGCCGCGTCGGCATCGCTGTCGAGCTGCTCGTCCAGTTGCAGTTCGCGGTCGATGTGGGTGTCACGCACCAGCTGCAGGATGTCGCGCTGCAACTCTCGGGCACGACGTGGGTCCAGCAACTGCGCTTCGTAATATTCATCGGCCAACAATTCGAGGTTGCGTAGCGGGCCGTAGGTTTCGGCGCGGGTCAAAGGTGGCATCAGATGATCGATGATCACCGCCTGGGTGCGCCGCTTGGCCTGGGCGCCCTCGCCCGGGTCGTTGACGATGAACGGATAGATGTTCGGCAGCGGCCCGAGCAAAGCATCTGGCCAACAATGTTCCGACAGCCCGACGCCTTTGCCCGGCAGCCATTCGAGGTTGCCGTGCTTGCCGACGTGGATCACACCGTGGGCGCCGTAGGCGTTGCGCAGCCAGAAGTAGAACGCCAGGTAACCGTGGGGCGGCACCAGGTCCGGGTCGTGATACACCGCGCTCGGATCGACCTGATAACCCCTCGCCGGTTGAATGCCGACGAAGGTCAGGCCCAAGCGCAGGCCGGCGATCATCATCCGTCCGCTGCGGCACATCGGGTCGCTTTCCGGCGCGCCCCAACGTTCGAGCACCGCCGCACGGTTGGCTTCGGGCAGTGCGTTGAACATCGCCAGATAATCATCCATGCCCAGGCTTTGCTGGCACGGGCGCAGGTCGAGGGTCTCAAGATCGTTGCTGACGCCACCCAGCAACTGCTGGATCAGCGCGGTGCCGCTGTCCGGCAACTCAGCCGGCAACGGATAACCTTCGGCATGCAGCGCCCGCAGGATATTCAGCGCGGCGGCCGGGGTATCGAGGCCGACGCCATTGCCGATGCGACCGTCGCGGGTCGGGTAATTGGCGAGAATCAAGGCAATGCGTTTTTCAGCATTGGGCACCCGCGCCAGATCGACCCAGCGCCGCGCCAGTTCGGCAACGAAGTCCATGCGCTCAGGTTGGGCCCGGTAGCAGACCACATCCGACTGACTGCGCTCACTGCGCCACGCCAGGTCCTTGAAACTGATCGGGCGGCTGATGATGCGTCCGTCCAGTTCAGGCAAGGCTATGTGCATCGCCAGATCACGGGGGCCAAGGCCCTGTTCGCTGGCGCGCCAACCCGGTTCGTTGTCCTGGGCGCAAATCGCCTGGATCACCGGAATATCGCGGCGAAACGGGCGCAGATGCGGTGCTTCGGGACTGGATTGGGCGAAGCCAGTGGTGTTCAGGATCACCGAGACGCTGGCCTCGTCCAGCCAGTCCTCGACCACGCCAAGGCAACCGGGCTCTTTAAGGCTGGCCAGGGCAATCGGCAACGGATTCAACCCCGCCGCCTGCAAACGCTGGCAAAAAACATCAATGAACGCGGTGTTCGCCGCCTGCAAATGCGAGCGGTAAAACAACACCGCCGCCACCGGTTGACCGGCCTGCCAGTCGGCCTGCCAGTCGCTCAGTGCGGCAGAATGTTTGTGCGGATGGTAAACCGCCGTGCGTGGCAGGGTTTGCGGCTCGCCCCAGGTGTAATCACGGGCCAGCCAGCGGTTGGCCAGGCAGCGGAAGAAATCGAGGGCGTTGCCCATACCGCCCTGACGCAGAAACTGCCAGAGCCGGTCGCGATCTTCGGCACCGACGGTGCTCAGGTCACTGAGCTCCGGGTCCGGGCGATCATCGCCCGGCACCAGAATCACCTGCACACCGCGCTGCGACAGCTCGACCAGGCGCTCGATGCCATAACGCCAATAGGCGATGCCGCCGTGCAGCGAAATCAGGATCACCCGGGCGTGACGCAGCACTTCATCGACATACAAATCCACCGAGGCATGGTTTTGCACCTGCATCGGGTTGGCCAGGCGCACGCTCGGGTAATCGTCGGGCAACTGTTGCGCCGCTTCGGCAAGCAGCGCCAGGCTGGAATCGCCGCTGCACAGGACCACCAGCTCGGCGGGGGTTTGTCCAAGGTCGGCGATATTGTCATCCGACACGAAACCGCCGGGCTGGGTCCTGAGCAGGTGCATGGCTTACACGCTGAGCGCGGCGCGCAATTGCGCTTCGAGAACAGTGGCGTCCAGTTGCTGGCCGATCAGCACCAGGCGGGTGACTCGCGCTTCTTCGGCGCCCCACTGGCGGTCGAAATGCTTGTCGAAACGCGTGCCCACGCCCTGGATCAGCAGGCGCATCGGCTTGTTCGGAATCGCCGCAAAACCCTTGACCCGCAGGATGCCGTGCTGGACCACCAGTTGGGTCAACGCGTCCAGCAGCAGGCTTTCGTCGGCTTGCGGCAGTTCGATGGAGATCGAATCGAAGGCGTCGTGATCGTGGTCGTCATGATCGTCGTCGCCATCGTGATGATGGTCGTGGTGGCTGTGACGGCCGTCGATGTGTTCTTCGGAGCCGGCACCCAGGCCGATCAGCACGTCCAGCGGCAGGCGACCGCTGCTGGCTTCGATGATTTTCACCGCTGGCGGCAATTCCTCGGCGACTTCCAGGCGCACGCGGGCCAGGTCCGCCGGGGTGATCAGGTCAGCCTTGTTGAGGATCACCAGGTCAGCACTGGCCAGTTGGTCGGCGAACAGTTCGTGCAACGGCGATTCGTGGTCCAGGTTCGGGTCAAGTTTGCGCTGGGCGTCGACCTGATCCGGGAACGCGGCGAAGGTGCCGGCGGCCACGGCCGGGCTGTCGACCACGGTGATCACCGCATCCACCGTACAGGCACTGCGGATTTCCGGCCACTGGAAGGCCTGCACCAGCGGCTTTGGCAGCGCCAGGCCGGACGTTTCGATGAGAATGTGGTCCAGATCGCCGCGACGGGCCACCAGTTCGCGCATCACCGGGAAGAATTCTTCCTGGACGGTGCAGCACAGGCAGCCGTTGGCCAGCTCATAGACACGGCCGTTGGCTTCTTCTTCGGTGCAACCGATGGAGCACTGCTTGAGGATTTCGCCGTCGATGCCCAGCTCGCCAAATTCGTTGACGATCACCGCGATGCGGCGACCCTGGGCGTTGTCGAGCATGTGCCGCAGCAGCGTGGTTTTACCCGAGCCGAGAAAGCCGGTGACGATGGTGACGGGGAGTTTGGCCAGTGTTTTCATCGGATGCCCTATGGCTTAAGTGGCGGGCATACGGGACGACGACCGGCAACACGGACGCGCGTGCCTGAAGAGTTCGCCACCGGATCACCCCGCCCGGTTGAAAGTGAGAATCTGTGACGAGGCAGGTCTCCTGGCTGACGGTGTGCCGGCCTTGAGCCTGGCATTCGCTGCGCCTTCCCGCCGGCCTCATGACTTGAGCCTGCAGTGGCGTGGCAACGAACATCACCGTTCACAGTTGCGGGGGCAGCCGCGGCATCGACCGCGTTCCCTTCTTAGCTTCGACAAACGCCGAAGAACCTCGAAAGCGCAAGGCTACGCATGGTCTTGGGGCGGGTCAATGTTCACTTGAAATCGGCGGTGCCCCCTTCGCGAGCAGGCTCGCTCCCACATTGGAATGCGGTCCCTTGTGGGAGCGAGCCTGCTCGCGATGAAGTCACCTCGGTTTCGAGTTGAGAACCCTTGCCAATTGACGCCCAACCCCCGCCCATGCTCTCCTACACGCCTTGTTACGGGTGCCCTTCACAGGGTGAAACGGGAAACCGGTGAATCATGTGCTTTACTCTTAAGCCATGTCAGTCCGGTGCTGCCCCCGCAACGGTAAGCGAGCGAAGCGTCAGATCCACTGTGCCTGCAAGGTATGGGAAGGTGATGTTTTCAGGTTCAGGCCAAAGCCTTTGCCCCTCGTGAGCCCGGAGACCGGCCCGCAACACAAAGTGACCAGTACGGTCACTGAACCAACAAACCCGCGGTGGGCGGGCGCTGTTTGAACCTCTGCGCGCCTGGTCGTGCGGGTTTTTGCATGCGCTCTTATTCCCCGCTGACAGACCAGAGGGAAACGCCATGTCGATCATCAGCAGCGCCGAACACACAGCCGCGAGCACCACCTCAACCCTGACCCAACGTCTGACCGCCGCCGTCTGCGCGTCGATTCTGGGCGCCTGCCTTGTGTATTTTGCCGGTTTCTCGCACATCGAAGCGGTGCACAACGCCGCCCACGATACCCGTCACAGCTCCGCGTTCCCGTGCCATTGAGAGCTGTCGACATGATCAAGCGTATTGCGCAAACCGCAGGTTTCACAGGGCTGCTGGCCGCCCTGTTGTTGACCCTGCTGCAAAGCTTCTGGGTCGCCCCGCTGATTTTGCAGGCCGAGACCTACGAAAAATCCGAACCGGCCGCTGTTGAAATGCATGAACACGCCGACGGTGCGACGGCTGCCCACACTCACGATGCGCAAGCCTGGGAGCCGGAAGACGGCTGGCAGCGCGTGCTGTCGACCACTGGCGGCAACCTGGTGGTGGCCGTCGGTTTCGCCCTGATGCTCGCTGGCCTGTACACCTTGCGTGCGCCGACCAGAACCTCGCAAGGCCTGCTCTGGGGCCTGGCCGGTTACGCGACCTTCGTGCTCGCGCCGACCCTCGGCCTGCCACCTGAACTGCCCGGCACCGCCGCCGCCGACCTGGCACAACGGCAACTGTGGTGGGTCGGTACCGCCGCCTCCACCGCCGTCGGTATCGCACTGATCGTGTTCAGCCGTCACTGGCTGATGAAAGTCCTGGGTGCAGCGATCCTCGCCGTTCCCCATGTGATTGGCGCACCGCAACCGGAAGTGCATTCGATGCTCGCTCCAGAGGCGCTGGAAACCCGGTTCAAAATCGCTTCGCAACTGACCAACGTGGCGTTCTGGCTGGCCCTGGGCCTGATCAGCGCCTGGTTGTTCCGTCGCAAAAGCGATGGTCAATACCACGCATGACCGATATCAGCACAGCGCCGACCCTGGTGGTCGGCCTGGGCTGCCAGCGAGGCTGCCCTGTCAGCACGTTGTTGGCGCTGCTCGATCAGGCGCTGGAGGCGCACCAGATTGGGCGTCATGAAATCAAGGCACTGGCCAGCATCGATTCGAAGCGCGACGAACCTGCGTTAATCGAACTGGCTCAGCAGCTTGGCCTGGAATTGATGTATTTCAGCAGTGAACAACTGGCCGCTTATGAACCGCAACTCAGTCATCAATCGCAAATAGCGTTTGAACGCACCGGTTGCTACGGCGTGGCGGAAAGCGCCGCACTGGCCCTGGCGGAACAACTGGCCCAGGCCCCGGCAAAACTGCTGATTCCACGACAAAAATACGCCCAGGCAACACTGGCATTGGCCGGCGCTGCGTAAAAAACCGATAATCCCCGCCTTTGATCATGAACATTCTTCATCTGAAGCCCTGTTCAGCCTCTATTTCCCCACAGGAACCGACCATGACCGTCTACTTCATTGGCGCAGGTCCCGGCGACCCCGAACTGATTACCGTCAAGGGCCAGCGGCTGATTCGCAGCTGCCCGGTGATCATTTATGCCGGCTCCCTGGTGCCCGCCGCCGTGCTGGAAGGTCACTGTGCCGAACAGGTGGTCAACAGCGCCGAACTGCATCTGGAACAGATCATCGACCTGATCAAGAGCGCCCACGCCAAAGGCCAGGATGTCGCCCGGGTGCACTCCGGCGATCCGAGCCTGTATGGCGCCATTGGCGAGCAGATTCGCTATCTGCGTGAGCTGGGCATTGCGTTCGAAATCGTACCCGGCGTGACGGCCACCGCCGCTTGCGCGGCGCTCCTGGGCGCGGAGCTGACCCTGCCGGACATTTCGCAGAGCGTGATCCTGACTCGCTACGCCGACAAGACCGCCATGCCACCGGGAGAGGAATTCTCCAGCCTGGCGCAGCACGGCGCGACCATGGCAATTCATTTGGGGGTCAATCACCTGGCGAAGATCGTTGAGGAACTGCTACCTCATTATGGCGCCGATTGCCCGATTGCGGTGGTGCACCGCGCGAGCTGGCCGGATCAGGATTGGGTGGTAGGCACGCTGGAGGATATTGCCGGGAAGGTTGCAGCCAAGGGCTTTCGCCGTACCGCGTTGATTCTGGTGGGTCGGGTGCTGGGCAGTGACCACTTCAGTGAGTCGTCGCTGTATCGCGCCGGGCATGCGCATCTCTATCGCCCATAAGCCCCCTTCGCGAGCAGGCTCGCTCCCACAATGGTCTGTGCGGGGCACAAGTCCCTGGTTACTGAAGATCTACTGTGGGAGCGAGCCTGCTCGCGAAGGCGTCAATGAATTCAACCCATAAAAAAACGGCGCTCACGGGGCGCCGTTTTTCAATTCGCAGCGAACACCTTAGTAGTAGGCGTTTTCTTTCTGCGTGTGGTCGGTCACGTCGCGAACGCCTTTGAGCTCCGGGATGCGCTCGAGCAAGGTGCGCTCGATGCCTTCCTTCAGCGTCACGTCGGCCTGGCCGCAGCCCTGGCAACCACCGCCGAACTGCAGAACGGCGATGCCGTCTTCGACCACGTCGATCAGGCTGACCTGACCGCCGTGGCTGGCCAGCCCCGGGTTGATCTCGGTTTGCAGGTAGTAGTTGATGCGCTCGTTGACCGGGCTGTCGGCGTTGACCATCGGTACTTTGGCATTTGGCGCCTTGATGGTCAGCTGGCCGCCCATGCGGTCGGTGGCGTAGTCGACAACGGCATCGTCCAGGAAGGCTTCGCTGAAGTGGTCGATGTACGCGGTGAAGCTTTTGAGCCCCAGCGCGGTGTCTTCGGGTTTTTCTTCGCCCGGCTTGCAGTAGGCAATGCAGGTTTCGGCGTACTGGGTGCCAGGCTGGGTGATGAAGACGCGGATGCCGATGCCCGGGGTGTTCTGCTTGGAGAGCAGATCAGCCAGGTAATCGTGGGCGGCGTCGGTGATGGTAATAGCGGTCATGGAAACTCCTCGCAGGCTTGGGCGCAGTTTACGCCAATCAACGCGCCGGACAAAGTCCTAGTATTTTTGTCGGGAAAGATTCCGACTATTCCCCTGGTTTTCTGTAGGAGCGAGCTTGCTCGCGATGGTCGCCAACGATAACGCGCACTCCCGGGTTTACGCGGAGCACTTAAGACCATCGCGAGCGAGCTCGCTCCTACAAGGGGATTTGTGGCGGATCAGAGGTTCTCGTAGCGGTTCATGTCCAGCACGCCCTCTTCCACCGGATCGTTTTCCTGGATATAGCGGCTCAGGTCATGGAAATAGAACCAGAATTGCGCATGACTGCGGCGTATTCCCCAACGTTCGACGATTTTCTCCAAGCTGTCGCTGTCCTTGGCGCTTTCCATCGCATCCACAAAGGCCGGCACTTGCCCGGCCGGGATGTTGAACATGAAGTTCGGGTAGCTGCTGAGCACCCCCGGGAAAATCGTCAGGGTGTCGAGACCTGGTTGGTAGCGCAGTGACTCACCGAGCAAAAACGCCACATTGCTGTGCGCACGATTGCGTAGCAGGCTATAGACCTCTCGCTTGCCGCTGCTGGTTTCGATACGCAGCAGGGTGGCTTCCGGCAACTGATCGATGACCTTCAGCCCGGCGGCCGGACGCGAAGTCAGGCGGCTCAACGCCTGCTCGGCACTTTGCAGGTCCGGGTCGATGTTCGGCCGCGAACAGTAAGCGCCATCGCAACGGTTGATCGGGTCGGGCCTGGCATTAAGGTCGCCGTATCGGGCCAGCAACTGATGGGCAAAGTCACGCTTGGGATCAGCCGGGTTCAGACTCAGCGCGGTCGGTTTATCGTCATCGATGGTCTCGTAGTCCAGCCACATCTTGAACTTGCCACTATTCTGATACCAGTCATCCAGGTAGTCGTCCCGGGAATCGGCGGGCATCAGGCGCAGGAAATTTTGCTCGGCACCGTTGCGGATCAGGTCGAAATACAGGCGCGTCTGGGCCTGGTGGGACAGGTTGCCGAACACATCGAAGTTCACCGCCAGTTGATAGTAGGTGCGCTCCAGCAGCGGATAGTCGAACAGCCATATGGTTTGCGGCACCTCACCGATCAGGCCTTTGGTCACCGAAGCGCTGTCGAAATGGCGGAAGATGCTCAGTAACGCATTGTCGTTGCCGGCCCACAGGGTCGACCAGCTCGGCGCCGGCTCATCGGCGTAGCTGTCCCGGCGCAAGGCTTCGTATTCGTTGCGCTTGTCGCGGTAGTCGTGCCACAGGCTGAGGACGCTGCCGACATCATCGTTCTGCCCCGGCATGGCCAGCAACGGCGTGGCTTGCCCGCGATAGTTCGGATCGGTGACATACAGGTCGTGCTCGGGCGCCTGGAACAGCGCCCAGAAATTATCGCGGATCACGTCCGTGGCGATCTGACCACGACACACCGGCCCACGGATAAAGGTGCGCACGAAGTACTCGGCATTATCGAGCATGAACTGATAGCGCGCCTGGGCCGGAATCGCTTCGAAGGTGGCAAACGGGTTGGCCCGGCTCTGCGGTCCATAGCCCGGCAACGCGTCGACCTGCCAGTTGCCGCTGTAGAACAGGCTCTTGACCCGCGCCAGCTTTGCTGGACTCAGCGGATAGGTGATGTGGGTCTTGTGCACGATCACGCCCTGCACCGGCCACAAGCGATAGTAGAACTCCGTGCCCGGATCATCGTTGGGGCGACGGGTGTTGATCAGGTCGATCGGCTGGCCGCTCGGGGTGCGCGAACGCACCCACTGGAAGAAATGCCCAGGCTCGCCGTCCCTGAAGTAGAGATGGGCGAGGAACCAGTGCTCGTACAGCCAGCGCCCCACCAGACTTTCCCGGGCGCCCGGCGAATTGAGCAGATTTTCCCATTGCACCACCTGCAAGGCTTCCCTGGCGCTGGGCGCCAGCGCCTGCTGATCAATCGGCGCGCCCGCCGCCAGCCAGCGTTGCAGCGTCTGGTACTGCAGGTCGGTCAGGCCGGTCACTGCCAGCGGCATGCCCTCCTTCGGATGCCTGGCGGCGTAGCCGTCGAACTCTGCGGGCATGGCACACATGTTTTCCCGATTCAGGCCCAGGACGATGTCCTCCGGCAGTTTCGCGTTGGGTTGCAACGGAGTCCTGTGGCCAAGCTCCAGCATCCGCGCCATCAGTGCAGCCTGGCTGCCCTGGGCATCGAGCACCGAATAGAAGCCCTTTTGCTGCCAGGCCTGTTTGCCGGAGGCGTCATAGAACAGTCGGGTTGGTGCCACCGCTTTAGTGCGGTCACCGTCATAAACCGGGACTTTCGTCGCACCACGTGCCGCGCCCTCACCGCTGCCCAGGTTGAGCTGACAGGCGGCGTCGTTGCAGGCGTGGCAGGCCACGCACTTTTCAGTGAAGATCGGTTGAATGTCGCGGCTGTATGAAATGGCAGAGGAAATCGCCGGTCCTTGCGCCACGGCGCCCCAGCTTAAAAACAGCAGCAATGTGCCGATGACGAAGCGATACGACATGTCCCTGGTCCTGAATCCTGAAAAAACGCCGCGATTCTACCGGTCTGTCATCCTTACCAACATGAACGATATTCATGCAAATTCGAGTCATGCTCCAAAAGCGCACAGGTTTGCTATCATCCCGGCCCTTCGTCATGGTCTTACCGAGTAGTCCAAATGTCCGATCGCAGCGTTCGCCTTCAAGCTCTCAAGCACGCCCTCAAAGAGCGCATCCTGATTCTCGATGGCGGTATGGGCACGATGATCCAGAGCTACAAGCTCGAAGAGCAGGATTACCGTGGCAAACGCTTCGCTGACTGGCCAAGCGACGTCAAAGGCAACAACGACCTGTTGGTACTGACTCGTCCGGACGTGATTGGCGGCATTGAAAAAGCCTACCTGGACGCCGGCGCCGACATTCTGGAAACCAATACCTTCAACGCCACCCGGATTTCCCTGGCTGACTACGGCATGCAAGGCCTGGCGTATGAGTTAAACGTAGAAGGCGCACGCCTGGCGCGCAAGGTTGCCGACGCCAAGACCCTCGAAACCCCGGACAAGCCGCGCTTCGTCGCCGGCGTGCTCGGCCCGACCAGCCGTACCTGCTCGTTGTCCCCGGATGTGAACAACCCCGGCTACCGCAACGTGACCTTCGATGAACTGGTGGAGAACTACACCGAGTCCACCAAAGGCCTGATCGAAGGCGGCGCCGACCTGATCCTGATCGAAACCATTTTCGACACCCTCAACGCCAAGGCCGCGATCTTCGCCGTGCAAGGCGTGTTCGAGGAGTTGGGCATTGAATTGCCGATCATGATTTCCGGCACCATCACCGATGCCTCGGGCCGCACCCTGTCGGGCCAGACCACCGAAGCGTTCTGGAACTCCGTGGCCCACGCCAAGCCGATTTCCGTCGGCCTGAACTGCGCCCTCGGCGCCCGCGAATTGCGCCCGTACCTCGAAGAACTGTCGAACAAGGCAGGCACCCACGTTTCCGCGCACCCGAACGCCGGCCTGCCGAACGAATTCGGTGAGTACGACGAACTGCCGTCGGAAACCGCCAAGGTCATCGAAGAGTTCGCCCAGAGCGGCTTCCTCAACATCGTCGGCGGCTGCTGCGGCACCACGCCGGGCCACATCGAAGCCATCGCCAAGGCCGTGGCCGGTTATGCGCCGCGCGAGATTCCGGACATCCCGAAGGCTTGCCGCCTCTCGGGCCTTGAGCCGTTCACCATCGATCGCAGCTCGCTGTTCGTCAACGTCGGCGAGCGCACCAACATCACCGGTTCCGCCAAGTTCGCCCGCCTGATCCGCGAAGACAACTACACCGAAGCCCTGGAAGTCGCCCTGCAGCAGGTCGAAGCCGGTGCCCAGGTGATCGACATCAACATGGACGAAGGGATGCTCGATTCGAAGAAGGCCATGGTGACCTTCCTCAATCTGATTGCCGGCGAGCCGGACATCTCCCGCGTACCGATCATGATCGACTCCTCCAAGTGGGAAGTGATCGAAGCCGGCCTCAAGTGCATCCAGGGCAAGGGCATCGTCAACTCGATCAGCATGAAGGAAGGCGTCGAGCAGTTCATCCATCACGCCAAGCTGTGCAAGCGCTATGGCGCTGCGGTGGTGGTGATGGCCTTCGACGAAGCCGGCCAGGCCGACACCGAAGCGCGCAAGAAGGAAATCTGCAAGCGCTCCTACGACATTCTGGTCAACGAAGTGGACTTCCCGCCGGAAGACATCATCTTCGACCCGAACATCTTCGCCGTCGCCACCGGTATCGAAGAACACAACAACTACGCCGTCGATTTCATCAACGCCTGTGCCTATATCCGTGACGAACTGCCGTATGCGCTGACCTCCGGTGGCGTGTCCAACGTGTCGTTCTCGTTCCGTGGCAACAACCCGGTGCGCGAGGCGATTCACTCGGTGTTCCTGCTCTACGCGATCCGCGCCGGGTTGACCATGGGCATCGTCAACGCCGGGCAACTGGAGATCTACGACCAGATCCCGGCGGAGCTGCGCGACGCCGTCGAAGACGTGATCCTCAACCGCACCCCGGAAGGCACCGACGCCCTCCTCGCCATCGCCGACAAGTACAAGGGCGACGGCAGCGTCAAGGAAGCCGAGACCGAAGAGTGGCGCAACTGGGACGTCAACAAGCGTCTGGAGCATGCGCTGGTCAAAGGCATCACCACCCATATCGTTGAAGACACCGAAGAGTCGCGCCAGTCCTTCGCCCGCCCGATCGAAGTGATCGAAGGCCCGTTGATGGCCGGCATGAACATCGTCGGCGACCTGTTCGGCGCCGGTAAAATGTTCCTGCCGCAAGTGGTGAAATCCGCTCGCGTGATGAAGCAGGCCGTGGCGCACCTGATCCCGTTCATCGAACTGGAAAAAGGCGACAAGCCAGAGGCCAAGGGCAAGATCCTGATGGCGACCGTCAAAGGCGACGTGCACGACATCGGCAAGAACATCGTTGGCGTGGTGCTGGGTTGCAACGGCTATGACATCGTCGACCTCGGCGTGATGGTGCCGGCGGAAAAAATCCTGCAAGTGGCCAAAGAACAGAAGTGCGACATCATTGGCCTGTCCGGCCTGATCACCCCGTCGCTGGATGAGATGGTCCACGTTGCCCGCGAAATGCAGCGACAGGACTTCCACCTGCCGTTGATGATCGGTGGTGCGACCACGTCCAAGGCGCACACAGCGGTGAAGATCGAGCCCAAGTACAGCAACGATGCAGTGATCTACGTCACCGACGCCTCCCGCGCCGTGGGCGTGGCGACGCAGTTGCTGTCCAAGGAGCTCAAGGCCGGTTTCGTCGAGAAGACCCGCCAGGACTACATCGAGGTTCGCGAGCGCACTGCCAACCGCAGCGCCCGCACCGAACGCCTGAGCTATGGCGCGGCCATCGCCAAGAAGCCGCAATTCGACTGGGCCAGCTACACACCGGTCAAGCCAACCTTCACCGGCACCCGGGTGCTGGACAACATCGACCTCAACGTCCTGGCCGAGTACATCGACTGGACACCGTTTTTCATATCCTGGGATCTGGCCGGCAAGTTCCCGCGCATCCTCCAGGACGAAGTGGTCGGTGAAGCCGCCACCTCGCTCTATAAAGACGCTCGGGAAATGCTGACCAAACTGATCGACGAGAAGCTGATCAGCGCCCGCGCAGTGTTCGGTTTCTGGCCGGCCAACCAGGTGCATGACGACGACATCGAGCTCTATGGCGATGACGGCAAGCCGATGGCCAAGCTGCATCACCTGCGCCAGCAGATCATCAAGACCGACGGCAAGCCGAACTTCTCCCTGGCCGACTTTGTCGCGCCAAAGGACAGTGAAGTGACCGACTACGTGGGTGGTTTCATCACCACCGCGGGGATCGGCGCCGAAGAAGTGGCCAAGGCCTACCAGGACGCCGGCGACGATTACAACTCGATCATGGTCAAGGCCCTGGCCGACCGCCTGGCCGAGGCCTGCGCCGAGTGGCTGCACCAGCAGGTGCGTAAAGACTACTGGGGTTATGCCAAGGATGAAGCGCTGGATAACGAGGCACTGATCAAGGAGCAGTACAGCGGTATCCGTCCGGCACCGGGCTACCCGGCTTGCCCGGATCACACCGAGAAAGCCCAACTGTTCGCCCTGCTTGATCCAGAGGCCCAGGAAATGCGCGCAGGCCGCAGCGGCGTGTTCCTCACCGAGCACTACGCGATGTTCCCGGCGGCGGCAGTCAGCGGCTGGTACTTTGCCCACCCGCAGGCGCAATACTTTGCCGTGGGCAAGGTCGACAAGGACCAGGTGCAGAGCTACACCTCGCGTAAAGGTCAGGAATTGAGCGTGACCGAGCGCTGGCTGGCGCCGAACCTGGGTTACGACAACTAAACTGCTTTGCCGACCACAACATCGTGGTCGGTAAAGATCCCTTGTGGGAGCGAGCCTGCTCGCGATGACGGAGTAACATTCAACATTAATGTTGACTGATAGACCGCTATCGCGAGCAGGCTCGCTCCTACATTAGTTAGCCAGCGGCTGATTTAGCTATTCCTGGCCGATGTCCCTGGCTGCGGCTCCCCACCCGCCTGTTCCAAAACCTCCTTGCGGGACAACTCGATCATCTTCGCGTTGCGCGCCGCCGCCTGTTCGAACAGCAGGTTCAGGAATGCACCATCATCGGCGCTATCGGCACCGTCATCCTCCCCTGCCTGACTCTGCGCCTCATCGAGTGCCCTGAACTCTTCAGGGTATTTCTCCTTGAGGTAATCCACCCAATAGTCGCGCTGGATCAAGTCTTCGAAAAACCCGTCGGACCGCTCCGCATTACCGACCTCCACGCGCGCGTCCACCAGTTGTTGCCGCGTGACACCAGAGGCATAGGTCATGTGTTTCGGCTGCCCCGGCAAGGTCAGACCGTCATCCCAGCCTGAAGTCAGGCCGATTCGATAGCCCAGGCGCACCTCGGCCTCATCCTCGCCGGTATTCGCCGCGGCCTTGGTCGCCAGATCATCGATCCTGTCCAGTCGAAACAACTGCCTGGACAGTTTCAGCAATGCCTGGCCCTTCACACTCAAGCCTCCAGGCGGCATGTCGAGCAAGGCATTGTGGGTGAACACTTTGCTTTCCAGCCCGCTGAACGTGAGGATTCGCCCGTCGACACAGGTGCCATGGGTAGCCGAACTGGCGAACAGGACTTCCCGAAGTTCGCTGTTACTGGCCGCGGCTTCCATCACTGTCCAGACCCGTCGCGTCAAGTCGGCATTGGCCACCCGGAACTCCTGGGTGTCCTGCAATCGTGATAGCAAATGAAAGAACGCGGCATTGTCCGGCTCGGCCGCCAGTTGATCCCAGATCCGGCTTTTACCGGCCAACTCCTCCGGGGTCAAATTGGTTAACCAAGGGGCCTTTTGCGCGGAATCAGGCTCAACCTCAGGCAGCTCTTCATCCGACTCGATGCTGTCGCTTTGGTCGTGAGCATCATCCAGCGCCTCGTCGAGTTCAGTCCGCGAGATCCCCAGCACGGTGTCCCGTGCTCCCGAGTCTCGGTAGGCCCTCAAGCGCTCGAGACTCTCGAGCGCCAGGTTGTTGTCACTCAGGTCGATGCCGATCATAAGGACATTGTGATTGCCATCCAGAACCTGCGCCGGAACCGATGTGATGTAGTTACCACTCAGATTCAGGACTCTGAGGTGGGCCGCATCCAGCACGCCCCCCGGCCATTGCGTCAGATAGTTATTGCGCAGATCGAGTGTCACCAGCGCTTCGAAAATGTCGAGATCGAAGGAGTCCAGTTCGTTGTAGCCCAGGTCAAGACGGTTCAGACGTTCCAGATTGCTCAACGAGGCGTACAGGTGTTCGGCATCACTCAGCCGGTTCGAAGTCAGTTCAAGGCGTTCGAGCGTACCCATGTGCTGGACCGGCTCGGGTATGGCCTCCAGCCCATTGCCGTTGAGTTCCAGGGTCTTGAGCCGGGTAAAGGCGGTGAGGAACCCGTCGGAGCCTGCCCGGGTCAGTACTACACCGGTCAGGTTCAACCTGCCGACGTGCTCGAACGTTGTCGGCATCTCCGGGAGATCACCCAGTTGCAGGCCGCTCAGATCCAATACGGCATCGGCTACCCTCTCCACGCCAGCCAGGCCTTCGCGCCAGCATTCGAGGATGCGCAAGGCGCCCAACCTGCGAATGCTTGAGGACGTTGTCCAGCCTGTGCCGCGGACTCCCCGTGTAAAGATCCAGCCATTCAACTGACGGATAAGCGCTTCGAAGCTTTGTTCCCAACCGGCAAGGCGCTCGCTGATTTGCACCTCGGTCGCCCCGCGCTCACGCATCTGTTCCAGTGCTTGCAAGGCTTCATCATCGGCCAGTGTCGGCTTCAAACGTTGCAGGCGTTTTGTCAGAACCTCGCCCCCCTCTCCCGCCGGAACCTCAGGCAGCACCAGCAAATGCTGCGCAATGGAAAACCCACTCTCGGGCGGAGGGAAAGCAAGCGGTATCGGTTCCATGTCGAACCGCTGCAGGGTGCCCTCTGGCAGCCCCCTGGCCAATTCCGTTCGCTGCCAGGCGGTCCGGAGCATTGCGCCAGCCTGAGGGGTCAATGGCGAACCGCCGAGATTGGTTTTGAGCAACACCTCGTTTTCCAGCACCGCCACCGGCAGCTCGGAAATCCTGCTGTCGCGCAAGTCCAGCCAGGTCAGCTCCGGCAAGCTCTGAGCACCTGCCGGCCATTCCCTCAGCCCAGTCGCGCGCAGGTTCAAGGCCTTGAGGTGAGCCATTGCGCTGAGGTCCAGGGTGTTCAGGGGGTTGCTGCTCAGGTCCAGATACTCAAGCGTCTGCAACCCATCAAGACCTTGCTGAACCCCTGGATCGACAACAATCCCGTTACTGGAGAGATCCAGCTGAGTCAATTTTCCGAGATCGCCGGGGACCGATGGGGATTTCAGTCAGGCCGCAACTACGCAAGTCGAGTGCTTGAAGACCGGAAAACCCGCTGATGAAACCGCGAATCTGTGCTGCGGGCGCTTTACTCCCCCTCAGATACAACGTTCGCACCTCTTGGAAAGCACCGGCCGGCAGCTCGGGAAAATCACTGAGCCCCAGATTGGGCAAGTCGAGCACCGAGGCATTGACTGTGGCGCCGTAGCGCTTGAAAACGCCGTTGCGCCAGCAGGCTCTCAGGGAATTCGCCGCCAATGTCCGACCTGTCATTTCGTTGATCGCCGTCGGTACCTTAAACACACGATAGGACCAGTCGTTGAGGTTGCGGTTGAGTACATGGTGTTGCTCACTCAAGGCTTCGATCGCCCCGTACCTCGCCTCGGCGTCCTGCCACTGCTCGACAAACTGAGTGAGTAACGCCTCGTAATTCTCGTTGGAGCCATCCCCAAGGCGTCTCAACTCACCCTTGCTGTAATCACTGACCATTGTCTCGAGATCAACACGGTGTGGGGATTGCCGTTTGGCGTACTCATACGCCGGCCTGAAGTTTTCACGAAGGAAATTCGACCAGTCCAGCGACAGTCCGGACCAGAGTTTTTCATGTCCGCTGAAAATGCCGTCGGGCAAGGTTCTGATCCCGGTGCCCTTGAGATTCAATCGCTCAAGTCGCGGCAGATCGAGAACCCCGGCGGGCCATTCAAACAACGAAGGTGCAAGCACTTCCAACAGGCGCAGATTGCGCAATTGGCTGACATCCAGCGCAATCGGCGCGAACCCCGAACAATGGACATTGAGGTACTCAAGCCTGGTCAGCGCACCCAGCCTCGACGGCATGTCGGCGGCGTAGGGAGCGGATGAATACAGGTTCAGGTCGGTGAGCTCCGGCATCCTGCCGATGACCTCGGGCACATTGCTGAACTGATTACCCGTGGCGGTGATCCGCAGTTTTCTCAACCTGGGGAAATTGCCCAGCAGTGCATCGGCATTGGCGTCGGTGATGCACCGGCCCCGGACGTACAGATCACGCACATGGGAAAAATCCGCCGACAACGCAGGCAGCGCTTCATCACAGGTCAGGTCAAGCAATGTGAAGCGCGCGTGCTCCGCGGCCAACGGCGAGTTGCGCCAGCTATCCTTGAGACTCTGCGCGACCGAGGCCTTGCCGCCCAACATGCGCTCCAGGGCAGAGCCCGACGATGGCTCGCCAACCCAATGATCGAGCGTCGTTTCCAGCGCCTCCCACTCGCGCAGGCGGGCCTGCAACAAACCGTAAATCTGCGCGTCGGTTTTTCCCGCCCGCAACTGCGCCAGGACAAATCCGTTGGCCTGCTGTTCGGTCAGCGCCGGATAGACATCCCGTACCCGCGTTGCCAGCGAAGGGTTGATCCCTTGCCCGCGCCCGCTGGCGTAGTACCCCACCAACCGTTCGTTGACCCGAACCGGCGGCTTGAACGTCGCATGCTTGTCAGTACGTGCCTCCAGGCTCTGTGCCAGCTCGGCACGATGGGCGAAGGCATGGTCGATGATTGCCGTGCGCAACTGGCTGCCCTGAGCCACGTGGGGAACGCCCAGCGCCTGGCGCGCCTCGTCGGGCAAGGCATGCATGATCGACGAGTAAAAATTGTCGCCATCTCGAGGAATGCCGTTGAGCGCCTCACCGCGCTCATCAAACGCCTGGTAAGCCGGCCCTTTCTTGACCACATATTTGCGCGTGTCGGCAGTCTCACTGCCAATGCCATCGATCAGCGGCCCCTCGACGTGGCCGTCGCGCACTTCCAGGCGCACGCTGTCGGACCAGCCCGGCAGCTTTTCCAGGGAATGCAGTGCAAGCCATCGGCTGTCCGCCGACGCCATGCGCTCCAGAGGCAACCCGGCAAATGCACGGTTGACGCGCCCTTGCCGTGCATACCAGCGGGCCTCTTCAAGCATGTTCAAGGGGATCCGCCGCGTCGCTTGCCACCGCGCCAGTTCCTCGGCATTGGCATCGAGCAAAACCCTGTGGGCAGCGGATTCACTCAGCCCCGGGCAAGCACGCTGCAACATCGCCACCGGCCCCTTGCCCGCCTCGGTGCTCCCCGGGCCAGCCTCGAACGCCGACAACAAATCGGCCAGCCCCGGAGGTGGCGGCAGGTGATCCAGGTGCATCTTGCGCAGGGCATTGTCACTGATACCGCTGGCATCGGCGATGGTGAGCAGTTGTTCGTCCGTCAGGGCTTCGGTCGCGTGGCCCATGCGCCGCAACAGGGTCAGTCGGTCCCACTTCAGAGGACGCTCCAGCGTATGGCGCCAGGCACCGTGGCCGTTGTGTTCGAGAATCGGTCGCCAGGCCCCGGTATCGGAAGGGTGTTTGATGCGCCACTTTCTCACCGATGAATCAAAGGTGATCTCATACACCTTGCCCGCCTGGCGGATGTAAGTCCTGCGGTTCGCACGAAACTGTCCCAGGGCATTGGGGACGATTTCATCGTCCAACACAACGCTGGACTCATAGGCCTTCAGGTCGGGTTTCCACAGCCGTGTCGCACCATCGGGGCGCTTGATGGCGTCCAGCCCTTCGATCACGGGCTCGGGTGCAACCCGCACCCTCTTGCCCAGTACCTTGCCGCCCCCGGCCATTACCGCCATCAGCGCCAGGTTTTCTGCCACATCGACCAAATGCGCCTTGGCAGCAACGCGATCACCTTCACTCCATTCGATAACCCCTTCGAACGATTCATACAGCAATTGCCCGGCCATCACCGTCAGCATGATCTCACCCAGCACCGGCACGAACATCGACACCAAGTTCAAGCCCAGCATGCCGATTTCCATCAGGTGATTGAGCTTTTCTGCCCGCACCTTTGCATCGACGTCAGCCGTGGGCACGGCATGGCTGCGCGCATCGGCAATGACCTTGGCGCGGTTTTGCTCGTAGAGATAAGTCCACAGATCGGTGTTGGCGGACCAGATTCCGGCTACGTCTTTACGCGTCGTGCCCATTGGGTCCAGGTAAGGATCTTCCACCGGTTCGCGCTTGCCCTGGATCTCAGGGGGCAGTTCCTTGATACCGACGAACGTAGAGGCCGGTGGAATGTACCGGGCGACCTTGACCCAGATGGAGTGCAACGGATCGCTCGGAGAATCCGCGGCCTTGCGGGTGAACTGGCTGAAGTAGTAAGGGCGGTCGGCGTAAGCCACGAATTGACTGAAAAACCGCTGGTGCGCGGTCGGCTTGCCATCGCTTGCGGACCGTGAATTGCCGGCCGTGAACTGGCGCTTGAATTCGTCACGCAACTGCGCCGAGGTGTAGCGCTTGAGCGGATGTTCGGGATCATGGGGAATGTAGACGATGAAATCGCTGGTGTAGCGATACTGTTCGCTGATGCTGAACACCACACAGCCGGTCATCCGGCGCTTCATCAAGATGAGGTCGCGGAACCAGACCTGTCTGTCGCCCATCCGGGGGTGGACTTCCCCGCCAATGACCGAAAGGATCATCGAATAGTCTTGCGGTTCGATGTCCTTTTTCAACAACGCCAACTCGGCAGCCGCCCTCATCGCGGTTTTCTGGCTGTCGATGAATTGCTCGCGCAGGTTGGCTTGCGCCTGCGTATCGGCTGGCTGGAAAAATCCGTTCACGCAGGTTTGATACTGCGCTCCGATGTCCAGGGTTCTGCACAGCGACAAGAACTGCCTGACCGTCATGTCCAGCGCAACATCCCGGAATGTACCGGGGGTCGACGTTTCGACGACGAAGCCTGAATCACGGTGGAAGGCCCCTTCTTCACACTCCGAGGCCTCAAAGTTGTGCAATGCTGCCTGGAGCAAGGACAGCTTCAACACCTCGAAAGACGTGATTTCGACTTCGAGCACGCCAACCTCCAGGGGGCGCCGCAGGCACACCCAGGTCTTGTTGACATCGACGTCGATCGAGAACCTGTCCTTGAGAGCCTTGGTCAATATCGGCCCGGCGAATGTTTCGGCGTCGTGCAGCGCGGACATTGCCTGGTCCAGCCGGGTCTGCGAGATAAAACTGGCGTTGAAGCATTCCCTCAGTGCCTGCTGTTGCGCGCCGGATGCGTGCCGGTACCAGTCAGGCAGGCGTGTTGCGCTATCTTTGATCGCGGCGCGCCTTGGCGACGTGGCGTCGATCAACCAATCGGGGGTCATGCGTTCAAGCAATTCACTGTGCATACTGCTTTTGCCGGGCAGCAACGGCTTCGACACTGAACCTTCAATAGGCGACTGCACCTTCGACGTCGGGGACGAAGTGCGGGATGAAATGCTCATACTGTCTCTCCTGGTAAATGGAGCGACAGGACACCACCCCGAGCCTGGACACCTGCGGTACATAGTTACCGCAAGTTCGAAAAGGCGAGACAAAGCGTTTCAGGCAGCCACGGCATGAATCGGCAGATTGGCTATGCTGTGGGGACCCAATTTCAGGCGAGGGTTTTATGGACGATCCGGGCAACAACAAGCCACCGACCTTCTGGCAAATGCTGCACAGTGTCATGGCGGCGGCGTTCGGGGTGCAGAGCGGGAAGAACCGGGCCCGTGATTTCACTCACGGCAAGCCGAGTCATTTCGTGATTCTGGGGATTGTGTTCACGGCGGTGTTTGCATTGACGCTGTTCGGCATCGTCAAGCTGGTACTGCTTCTGGCCGGGGTTTGACGGTACTCAGTGCATCAGGGTCTGCAGGGTGAACGGGTAACGCCAGGACGCGGGACGCCCCTTGGCCGAGAGTTTGTGGAAATCCACGCCGAAGTCCTGCGCAGTGCCCATCGCCAGCAGTCGCCTGGCCTGTGTCCGATCGATCAGTTGCAACAACGGGATCTGGCGATCACGGCCACCGTACTGGCTGAAGTCCACGCCTTCATCGTAGTCATGCAATTGCACCAGCGCCCAGCCACCGAGGCTGAAGTGCCCGCCCAGCAAGACACTCAGGCGATGGTCCAGCAGCGCCTGCAACGCCGCGGGTGAATTGTTGATCGCGCCGAACAGCGCGCCCTTGCCTGGCACACCTCCCGCTTCGACATACGCCTGCATCACGCCGAACACCATTTCGTCATTCGCGGCCCAGACCAGCGACGTCTGCGGGTAGCGCTTGAACAGCAACCTGGCCTGCTCATAGGCACGCTGCCGGGTCCAGCCGCCGTACACCAGTTGCCGTAAACGCACCTCGGGGTGCTCGGCCAAGGCACGCCGCATGCCCTTCTCGCGAAATTGCGCGGACGGGGTGATCTTCAATCCGGAAAAAGCCAGCAACTCGATGGTCTGGCCGGGGGCCACCGGGCCGTGCTGGCGGATCAACTCCTTGAGCATCAGGTAGCCGCCCTCCTCGTCGTTGGGCACCAGGCTGCCGAGCAAATCGGGATATTTGTCTGGACGGGCGTCGATCAACTTCATCTGATCCGGGGTCAGGGCGTTGTTAACCATGAACAGCTTCACGCCACTGCCTTTGGCCAGCCGCAGGATTTCGGGGGCGATGTATTGCTCGTTGACGAAGACCAGGTAGTCGGGGCGATGGTGGCCCTGAAGGGCTTCGCGAGCCTGGCCGATGGTGTTTTCAGAGATGCGGTCGGAATACTGGATGCGCAAATCCATCCCCAGGTCGGTCGCCGCGGCCTGCATGAACTGCGAGTAACTCATCCAGAACGCTTCCGTGGGGGTTCCCGGGTTCAGGAACAGCACAGACGCCGCCTGGGCACAATGTCCCACCACCATGCCCAGTGTCAGTAATATGCCACACAGAAACTTCAACATTGGTCGTCCGAGCCCCGGAAATTCGCCGCGCATTATAGCCAGCGAACATCCGCAAAACGGCGATTTTTCCGGTTTTTGTCAGACAATCGTCGGAACCGGGCCCGGACGGGGTCGCTTACTGATGACTGACCCAGAAAACAGCCGTCCCCACGACCAGAATGATCAGGAACAAAATGGCCCATGCATCAACAGTGCTATCGCTTTTCCGTGCTTTGGTTGGGTTGCTCATTGCATCGCCTCTTGTCGGTTTTATCGGTGATTGCATAAAGACTCGAGCAGAGTAAAGACGACGATTGCCCGCATCACAAACAGGGTCTTTGCAACAACGATTCTCATTAGGCGATTTGGTTCTTTACATATGCTCAAACATCACTTTTACGCATAACTGCAAACTGGTATCTTGCCCCGGCTCCGTAGGGAGTGCGCGGCCGTGCGCGCAGAATTGCCGAGGTTTTATCGGACGCCAGCAAGCCAAAATACGCCGCTGTTTCCGACCGGCCCAAGCCTGAGAACAGGACTTATATGTACGTATACGACGAATACGATCAGCGGATCATCGAGGACCGCGTCAAGCAGTTCCGTGATCAGACCCGACGCTATCTGGCAGGCGAGCTGAGCGAAGAAGAATTCCGCCCCCTGCGCCTGCAAAATGGCCTTTACATCCAGCGTTTCGCGCCGATGTTGCGAGTCGCCGTGCCTTACGGCCAACTGACTTCGCGCCAGGTGCGAATGATGGCCAGGATTGCCCGCGACTACGACAAGGGCTACGCCCACATCAGTACCCGGCAGAACGTGCAGTTCAACTGGCCGGCCGTGGAAGACATTCCGGACATTCTCGCTGAACTGGCCACCGTGCAGATGCACGCGATCCAGACCAGCGGCAACTGCCTGCGCAACGTCACCACCGACCAGTTTGCCGGTGTCGCCGCCGACGAACTGATCGACCCGCGCCCATGGTGCGAGATCGTGCGCCAGTGGACCACGTTCCACCCGGAATTCGCCTACCTGCCGCGCAAATTCAAGATTGCCGTCAACGGTTCGACTTCCGACCGCGCCGCCATCGAAGTCCATGACATCGGCCTTGAGCCGGTGCACAACGCCGCGGGCGAACTGGGCTTCCGTGTCCTGGTCGGCGGTGGCCTGGGCCGTACGCCGGTGGTGGGTGCATTCATCAATGAATTCCTGCCGTGGCAAGACCTGTTGAGCTACCTCGACGCCATCCTGCGGGTCTACAACCGCTATGGCCGTCGCGACAACAAGTACAAGGCGCGGATCAAGATTCTGGTCAAGGCGTTGACGCCTGAAGTCTTCGCACAGAAAGTCGATGCGGAAATGGAGCACCTTCGCGGTGGCCAGACCACGCTGACCGAAGCCGAAGTGCAGCGCGTCGCCAAGCATTTCGTCGACCCGGACTACAAGGCCCTGGACAATCAGAGCGCCGCCCTGGCCGAACTCGACCAGCAGCACCCGGGCTTCGCCCGCTGGCGCGTGCGCAACACCCTGGCCCACAAGAAGCCGGGCTATGTGGCCGTGACCTTGTCCCTGAAGCCAACCGGCGTTGCACCGGGCGACATCACCGACAAACAGCTCGACGCCGTGGCCGATCTGGCCGACCGCTACAGCTTCGGTCAACTGCGCACCTCTCACGAGCAGAACATCATCCTGGCCGACGTCGAGCAGGACAAGCTGTTCGCCATGTGGGGCGAATTGCGCGAGCAAGGCTTCGCCACGCCGAACATCGGCCTGCTGACCGACATCATCTGCTGCCCGGGCGGCGACTTCTGCTCCCTGGCCAACGCCAAGTCGATCCCGATCGCCGAATCGATCCAGCGCCGTTTCGACGACCTGGACTACCTGTTCGACATCGGCGAACTGGACCTGAACATCTCCGGTTGCATGAACGCCTGTGGTCACCACCACGTCGGCCACATCGGCATCCTGGGGGTGGACAAGAAAGGCGAAGAGTTCTATCAGGTTTCCCTCGGCGGCAGCGCCAGCCGTGACGCCAGCCTGGGCAAGATCCTCGGCCCGTCCTTTGCCCAGGAAGCCATGCCTGACGTGATCGAAAAGCTGATCGACGTGTACATCGAACAACGTACCGAAGACGAACGCTTCATCGACACCTATCAGCGTATTGGTATCGACCTCTTCAAGGAGCGTGTCTATGCAGCGAATCATTAAGAACAACGAGGTCGTCGACGAGACCTGGCACCTGCTGCCCAAGGACTTCAACATCGATGAGATCAGCAACTGCGACGACCTCATCGTGCCGTTGCAGCTGTGGCGCGAACACAGCCGCATGCTCCTGGCCCGCGATGGCGGCCTGGGCATCTGGCTGGACGCCGATGAAGAAGCCGAGGAAATCGGCGAAGACGTGGCGCAGTTCCAGGTCATTGCCCTGAACTTCCCGGCATTCACCGATGGCCGCAACTACTCCAACGCCCGCCTGCTGCGTGACCGTTACGGTTTCAAGGGCGAGTTGCGGGCCATTGGCGACGTGCTGCGTGACCAGTTGTACTACATGCATCGCTGTGGTTTCGACGCGTTTGCCATTCGCGCCGACAAAGACCCGCACGAAGCCCTTGAAGGCCTCAAGGACTTCTCGGTGACCTACCAGGCCGCTACCGACGAACCGCTGCCGCTGTTCCGTCGTCGCTGACCGTTACGCCTTGGACCCAGGCTAAGGGTTCAAGGCGCTTCACCCTCCCCGTTAAAACAGCGGATAGTCGGCCAGCGGCATTGGCCGCCCCATGGCGACCCAATCGCGGTACAGCCGGACTCGATCCTCCAGCACCACGAACAACCGGAACGGATTCTGCGCATCGCCCCTCCGCGTTTCGACACACTGACGCAACCAACCCCATAACTCTTCTGACGTATCCGCTTCCTGCAGCAAGCGCCATACCCGTGCCTGCAACGACCGGTAGCCGACCTGGAAATCCGCCGTCAGGCTCAATCCATCCATGACCCGGAGCAACGCACTGCCCGATGGCAGGGCGACCAATCGTTGCCAGATCTGTTGCCGCGCTTCGCGAACGCTTTCATCACTCTCCTCCAGCCAGGGCGTCGCACTGCCATAATCGGCACCCGGCTCGCTCAGCCACAGATTGATGCCGGTGCGTTCACGATGATCGACCAGACGCAGCAACGTCTCTTCATCCGTCAGTGGATTACCCCACAGTTTCACCCGGTCCCGGGAGACCGCCTGATTGAGTATCGCGTAGGGAACCCGGCTGATCCGGTTGCCTTGCAAGTCCAGGGAGGTGAAACAAGGCTGATCGGCGACACCAATCGGGCAATGGCTGATCCCGGTGTTTCTCAGGTTCAACACACGCAACTCATTCATCCCCAATACCACGGGCGGGACAGTCAACGGGTTTTCACTCAGATCCAGCGTTTGCAAATTCACCAGATCACGAAACTGCGAAGCCGTGTTCTCCTGAAGCCGAAGAAAGGTGGAACTCAGGTTAAGCGTTGTGAGACGAGTCATTTGCCGAACAGGTGGAGGCAATACCGCCTCCAGCACATCATCTGCATTGAACCGACGCAGATCGACGCTTTTCAGGTTAAGTGTGTGCAGATTGGGGAAACTATCGAGAAAAGCGTTCAGGCTCTCCCGCTCGACGATATGCAGGCGCGGCATCGAAAGCTCTACGACTTCATTGAAGCGAACGTTCATTGTCGGCAAGCGGTGGTAGTCCAGATACCCCAGGTCCAGTCTGTAACCGAGCAACACCTCGCCGGACAAGACTCGATTGATCTGGGGCGGGCACTTTTGCCAGATGCTCATCAGTTCGTCGCCCAGTTCGGTTCGCATTTCACGCTCGTAGTCGATCACGTTTTGCAGCAGTTCGGCATTGTGCGCCGCCACCTGCTGAGGACTCATCCCCGCCGCGTCATCATCGCCCACCGCGAGAAAATCCACGTCCATGTCATTGACATCCAGCACGGCCTGGTCAACCCAGTGACGTAGATCGGCATGCAACTGCCGCACCTCGAGCGTCAGGCGATCCAACAGCGCCAGGGCCCCGGCACCCGCCGTCAGGAGTAACTCGTCCGCCTGGGCATTGGAGAATTCCGGATACAGATCCCTGACCTGCATGCGCATGATTTCGTGAGCCAGCACAGCGCCCGGTGGCGTGTTCGGAAAGCCGCCGCCGCGCAATCCCCCGGCTTCGAACGACAGCCGCGAATCCATTCGATCCAGGCCGAGCAACAGTTCGGCGCGGGACAAGGCATGCGCGCCAATACGCAAACGCAACTGGCTGGCCGTGTCGGACGCGCTTAGCGACATCGCCGCGCGTTCCTCCCCGGACAATAGATCGACCAGCGCGGTAAACAGACCCGAACCCTCGCCGTCGGTAGCTGCCACCCTGGTAGGCCGATAGCGATCACCGACCTTGATCAAGCGCCGGCAATCCGCTGAATCACGAGGGCCACAACGGTCCAGGACCCGGCCACTGATCGACCCGTCGAGCACCTCGATGCGCAAGCCTTTCGGCCAACCGGGCAGACGCTGCAGGGAATGCAGCGCCAGGACATCGGAATCGGGATGACTGACCGAGCGCAAGTACAGGCCCTCATAGGCCCGGTTGAGTCGTACATGCTGCTGATACTCGCGCGCCTTGTTGTCCAGGCGCTTGAACAGTTGCAGTGCCTCGACAGCATCGATGGGCCGATCGATGTCGACTCCCGAACGGTCGAGGATCTGCTCCACGGCACTTTTCGGCAAACCCTGGTACTCGCGCTGGAACAGGCGAATCCAATCCTGATCCGTGTGCTGGAGCGCCTGATAGCGGGCATTGAACAATCCGGCCCGCGCTTGCGGATCGGCGACGGTCTCGAGCGCCTGATCGAGCTTGAAGCGAGTGATGGTGTCGGCAAGCATCGGCGTCGGCGCGCGACCGGTCTGCATCAGGCGCAACATATCGTCGTCGACCGTGCTGACCCGGGCGATCTGCGCCAATACCTCGTCACTGAAGGCAGCAAGCGGTGCGCAAACGCCTCGCATCAGCTCCACACGCGTCGGCATGGGCACCGCAGACGAACCGGGCGTGGGCTCGGCCGGCGCACCGGGATGAGGTTCGCTCCCCGGTTCCCCCGGCTCGTGCAGCGTTCCGGCGATTTTTTCTTCGCCCTTGAGTGCCGCCACCGCCCCGGCCAACGGGAGCGCATTGAGCAAGCCGAACACCGTGCGCGTCACGCCCTCGGAGCGCTGCCCGGGTGTTTTACCGTTGATGGCCTGATCGAGGCCGTAACCGGCGTCGATCAGCCCGGCCAGCACCAGGACGCCCTCACCGCCCGGAATGAACAATGCCAAAGGCCCCAGCCGGTTGATCCACTGCACGAGCGGCTCCACCACCGCGCTCAGGTTGTCGCGATTGACCTGGGCATCGTCGCGGATGGTTTTGACGCTGGCCATGGAAGCCTGCTTCATGGTCAGCACCAGTTGCGCGAACGGATCGGTATCGGACGGCGCACGCTCAAGGTCTATGTAGTCCTGCGGGTCCCAGAAACCATCGTTGTTGAAGAACCCCGCGTTCTTTTTCAGCCAGTGTTCCTTCGGGTACACCGCCATGCCGTCCAGCGCCGTCAACACGCCCGCATGGAAAGTGCCGTCTTCACGATCGTCCTCCGCAAAATGCGCGACCAGCGCTTGCCGTGTCGCGACAACCCGGCCTTGGGCCACGACCCATTGGCGCAGCTGCGACCAGTCGGCGAACTCATGCAAGGGTGAGGAGTTGCCGGGGATATTCAACAAGATCCGGCCGCTGCGGCGGTGGCAATAACACCAGATATCGTCCGATGTGTAACGATAGATCGTCAGCCGCCCGACCTCGATCGGCGGGCTGACGCGAGTGGGTACCTGTACCTGTTCGATGGTCAACGCACTCCAGGCCTGCTCCGCTGGCAAACCGGCGGCCTGCATGGCCAGGGCCAGCCCCTCCTGACTCAAACTGCCCTCCTGATGTTGCAGGCAGGCGCTCATGATGAAAGCGGCCCTGGCCGAGGTTCTCAGATCGAAAGGCGCCGCCTGGAGGATTCGCTTATCGGAGGGCCAGGCGCGATCAAGGTAAGCCTGATAGCGGGTCTGCAGATCCAGATCCCATACCCACTGTTTGAACGCCGCCGGCCTCAGGGCAATTTGTGTTGCCGGCCCATACACCTGGGGCGTGGTCCGGCGATAGATGCCTTCGTAGGTGTGGTGGTTGCCATTGCCGTGGTCGGCGAATTCATCGACATGATCCACGATGCGAATGGACGGACCGACATCGGGCGGCGTGAACAAGCCAAACAGACTTTCGGCAAAACGCCCGTCACCGACACTCTGGTAGTTCTTCAGCAACGCCTGCACCAGGGTTTGCGAATTTGCCACCTGGCCTTGCTCGATACCGTCCTGCGGCGGGTGCCCGCGATAGCGATAATCCAGGGTGACCAGCAGCGCTGTGTGCGGATCGATGTCCTGCCCCCATTTTTCCTTGATCAACTGTGCACCGAACTGCTCGGGAGACTGCGGCAAAGCCGCGCTCACCACAGACTTGAGTGTTTCGCCCAGCGGCAGATGTTCGGCGTGAAGCGGTGTCCGATGGTCATTCATGTGCGTTCCATGGCAACTGTTTTTGGAACACCAACATAACCAGCCGCTACCTTGCCGAAAGCAGGAACGGTCGCCTGCTGCCTACGGAGATTTCGCCAGGCCGTGGAGGACATCGGGCAAGCGTTCGCAGGCAAAAAAACGGGACACAACTCAAACCAGCTAATCGGCCAGACAGCCAACGTCGCAATATTGACTTGAAAACCCCAGTAATAAACTCCGAGCAATACTTTTAAGTTTTTCGCGATAGAGTTTGCCCCACCAACTAACCGCAAAAGGATTTTGCACAATGTATATTTCCGATCAAGCCCGAAACTCCGCATTCAAGACACTTTGGAAAGAAGAAGATCTTAGTTATCTCGCCATTTTATACTGCGATGCCAATGGCGATATTGGCTACACTCCCATCAAGACTGATAACACTCTCATCTATATTAAACACGAGGAATGGCCAAAAATTGACGATGTTCGCTTCAAGAGCCTCGATAACCTGCTTGATGCCCTGGAGGCAAATGGCTTTAAACAGGTTCCAGGTGAAATGGACAGCTTAGAGCTGCCATGGTCTTCATATCCTGATCTCCCGACTACATTACAAGAGCAACTCAATGAACCCGGGATGTTTATGCTCGACCGCCTCTATAAATTCCAGTTTCAGTTCAATCGCCATGCGCCAGGACCATCGGCGTTTCCAATATCGGTTGATGACGATAGTGTTTATCTGAGAAAAGGACTGATCAGCGCCATGGATGAAATTCGCTTTGCCGACATCGATTCACTGATCAAGGCGTCGGCCACTTATGGCGATAATGGAAGGATCCTGGATTGGAATATCAATAACAGCCTTGTCCGAACTCCAAAAATAACATGGCAGCACTGAGCAACGGATAAACACTTGCCCCCTTAAGTTTTCAGTCTCCATAAAAAAGGCCTTGAATATTGCCTGCATGGCATCGTTCAAGGCCTTTTAATCGTTCATGGTACAAAAGCGGACAATAGCGTTTAGTTGATTGAGCGCATAATTACCAGAAGCGTTGCTGGGTCAAACGGCTCCACCAGCTCAGCAACACGCGATCGACCGAACCGCTGGCCGCCATGCCGATACGCTCTTGCAGGCTCTTACGCTCGGCGTAGTGCAAGTGATAGAGCTCGGACTGCTTGGCGCGCTCTGCCAGGTATTCGTCACTGGTCTTGAGTTCATCGACCAGGCGCTTGTCCAGCGCCGCGACACCGAGCCAGATTTCGCCGGTGGCCACCTCATCGATCGCCAGCTGCGGGCGATAGCGCGACACGAAGTTCTTGAACAGTTGATGGGTGATGTCCAGGTCTTGCTGGAATTTCTCCCGGCCTTTCTCGGTGTTTTCACCAAACACGGTCAGGGTGCGTTTGTATTCACCGGCGGTCAGCACTTCAAAGTCGATGTCGTGCTTTTTCAGCAAGCGGTTGACGTTGGGCAACTGCGCCACCACGCCGATCGAACCCAGAATAGCGAACGGTGCGCTGATGATCTTCTCGCCGATGCACGCCATCATGTAGCCGCCGCTGGCTGCCACCTTGTCGATGCACACGGTCAGCGGCACGCCAGCCTCACGGATACGCGCCAGTTGCGAAGACGCCAGGCCGTAGCTGTGAACCATGCCGCCGCCGCTTTCCAGGCGCAGTACCACTTCATCTTTTGGCGTGGCGAGCGTCAGCAGCGCAGTGATTTCGTGACGCAAGCTGTCGGTAGCTGACGCCTTGATGTCACCGTCGAAGTCCAGCACGAAAACCCGTGGTTTGGCCTCGGGTTTTTTCTTCTGTTTTTTCTCGGTCTTGACCTGCGATTTGCGCAGCGCCTTGAGCTGGTCCTTGTCGAGCAAGGTCTGCTCCAGGCGTTCGCGCAGCCCTTTGTAGAAATCATTGAGCTTGCTGACCTGCAACTGGCCGGACGACTTGCGCCGTCCCTTGCTGCGCAAGGCCGCAAAACTGGCCAGGACCACCAGAATGGCGATCACCAGGGTCACGGTCTTGGCCAGAAAAATGGCGTACTCGGAAAAAAACTCCACAGGGACTCCTCAAACGATGCGCGGCATGATCGCGCGCGGGATACCTCCAGCATACCCATGCGCCGACCTTGCGACCAGCCGTGAAACCTCTGGCAATAGGCCTGTAACAAGCATTTCAAACAAGCGTATGTTTTTTCATTGACAGCACACCGCCATCCTCATAACCTCGCCAAACCTTCAACGTACCGGGAAGACGCGGACGTGGGCAGCATCTATTTGATTCGACATGGCCAGGCCTCCTTCGGTGCAGACGACTACGACGTCCTGTCGCCGACCGGCATTCGTCAGGCTGAAATCCTTGGCCGGCACCTGGCCGAACTCGGGATCAGCTTCGACCGCTGCCTGGCGGGGGACCTGCGTCGCCAGCAGCACACGGCCAACAGCGCACTGGAACAATTCGCCGCGGCGGGCCTGCCGGTGCCGCTGCTGGAAACCGACTCCGCCTTCAACGAGTTCGACGCCGATGCGGTGATCCGCGCGCTGTTGCCGGCCATGCTGCCGGACGAACCCGAAGCCCTGGACATCCTGCGCAACGCCGCGCAAAACCGTGGTGAATTCCAGCGTATCTTCGCCCTGATCATCGAGCGCTGGCTGGCCGGAACCTATGACACACCGGGCCTGGAAAGCTGGCTGGGGTTTGTCGAGCGGGTGCAGGCGGGCTTGCAGCGCATCCTCGACCAGGCCGACAACACTCAGAAAATCGCCGTGTTCACCTCCGGCGGCACTATCACCGCCCTGCTCCACCTGATTACGCAAATGCCTGCCCGGCAGGCCTTTGAATTGAACTGGCAAATCGTCAACACCTCGCTCAACCAGCTTAAGTTTCGTGGTCGCGAGGTGTCGCTGGCTTCCTTCAACAGTCATGCACACCTGCAACTGTTGAAGGCCCCGGAACTCATCACGTTTCGCTGAGTCCGGACTATTGTGACCCTGGCTGTAATCACCCAGCTCTTATTACCCAAGAAAGGATCGAACCATGACCTCCGTAGCTGATGCCGTACAAGCAATGAAAGCCAAGTTCAACCCAGCCGCCGCTGCCGGTCTGGACCTGGTCTTCGGTTTCCGCATCGACGACACCAAGAACTTCTCGCTGATCGTCAAGGACAGCACCTGCGAGCTGCAGGAAGGCGAGAACCCGGACGCCCAAGTGACTCTGGTGATGGACGGCGAAACCCTGCAAGGCATCGTCGATGGTTCGACTGACGGCATGCAAGCGTTCATGGGCGGCAAACTGCGCGCTGAAGGCGACATGATGCTGGCGATGAAACTGTCCGAGCTGTTCCCGTCGTAAGCACCTGACTCCCGGCCGTCGGGAGCGTGCCTGCTGTAAACGAATCCCGCCCTTAGTGGCGGGATTCGTCGTTTTTGCCCCCTCGCCACAGGTTCGGTGGTGCTCATACAATATCCGCACTCCCCACACCGGCCACCCCATGGACATCGACCTCGCCCGCACCTTCCTCGAAATCGTCCGCCATGGCAGCCTGGCTGCCGCCGCGGAAAAACTCCACGTCACCCAGACAGCGATCACCGCACGGGTGCAAAAACTCGAGAGCCAACTGGGCGGCACCCTGTTCGTGCGCAACCGTGCCGGCGCCCGTCTGACGCCCAACGGCGAAGCGTTCGTGGTGTACGCCAATCAGCTGGTGCAAACCTGGGAAGCCGCGCGGCGTGATTTGCCGTTGCCCGAGGGTTATCGCGATGTGCTGCACATCGGTGGCGAGGTGAGTCTGTGCAACCCGCTGATGCTCGGCTGGGCCGGAGAAATCCGCAAGAACATCCCCAGCCACGCCCTGCGCATGGAAATCCGCGACGGCGAAAACCTGCTGCGGCAACTGGAGCTGGGCGTTCTGGATGCCGCGCTGGTGTATCAGCCCGAGTACTGGCCGCGTCTGCAGGTCGAGCAGATTCTCGAAGAAAAGCTGATTCTCGTGCGCCAGGCCGACAAGCCCGATCCTTATGTGTACATCGATTGGGGCGCTGATTTCCGGCGCCAGCACGATGCCGCGCTGCCGGAAAAAGCCAAGGCTGCGCTGAGCTTCAATCTCGGTCCGCTGGGCTTGCAGTACCTTCTCGAAAACGGCGGCAGTGGCTACTTTCGCACCCGCGTCGTGCAGAGTTATCTGCAAAGCGGCGCCCTGGAACGGGTGCCCAAGGCACCGGAATTCAACTACCCGACCTATCTGGTCTACTCGCGCGATCGTGACTCGCCGACGCTGCAACACGCCTTCGACCTGCTGCGCAAGGTCATCGACTCCGACGAAGACTGGTCGCAGCGCTGGGATCCGCTGACCTGAGACCGGTTTGCACCGGATCATGGCCGTTGTGTCCTCAAGGTTCGGTCCGTCAAATCACCGGGATCGGCTAATCTGAGAGAAATAACAAAAACGACAGGTGATTGCAGTGAGGCAGACCACCGAAGGATTCCGCAGTCGTTACCGCGCCGACATTCATCCGCTCTACAACCCCTGGCTGCACGGCGCGTTTGTCCTGATGTTCGGGGCAGTGGCGATGAGCGTCTTCTGGAGCAACGTACATCAGGTGCGGCCAGCGGAATGGCTGGCAGTGCCGGTCACGCTGCTGTTGTTCAACCTCGGCGTGTACACGGTGCATCGCCACCTGGGGCATCATAAAAAGAGCTTCGCCCGGCTGTTTTATGCCCGTCACGCAGTCGACCACCACAGCTTTTTCACCCCCGGCCACATGACCTACGACAGCGCCCGCGACTGGCGGGTGATCCTGTTTCCGGCCTGGCTGATCGTGCTGCACACCCTCGCCGTCGCCCTGCCCCTCTGGTGGCTGCTCAAGCACATCAATAGCAACGTCGCCGGGTTGGTCGGCGGCCTTCTTGTCCTCGGTTACCTGACTTACGAAGTGTTTCATGCCTGCGAGCACCTGCCGTCGCGCAACCCGCTCACACGGCTGCCGTGGATCCGCCAGATGCGCCGGCTGCACGAGCTGCATCACCGTCGCGAACTGATGCAGGAGCGTAATTTCAACATCGTGTTCCCGCTGATGGATTACCTGTTCGGCACCCTCTACTGGGAGCCGGAACCCGAGCCGCTCAACCCGACGAGCCCCCCCATGACCCGCATGCAGCATCAGATTGTCATTGCCGGAAACCCGGTAAACGTACTGGCCTACGCCAGTACCGTGAGCCTTTGGCCGCAATGGCATCCGTCTTCGCTGCACATCGATGGGCCAAAAGGTCCGTTGCATGCCGGTGCACGTTTCGAGGAAGACATTCGTGCCGGCGGGCGCGACGGGCACTTGCGCTGGGAGGTGGCGGAGTACCTGCCCGGGCGGCGCTGGAGCGCCGATGCCCGGGGTGACCACGGCCTGTCGCTGGTGGTGACCTATGAATGCGAGGCCACGGGCGAGGCCACACGCTTTGTCCGCACCCTTGAGTATCAATTCAGCGGCCTGGCGATGCGGCTTGCCAACCGCTTGTTGCTCAAGCGGCGCATCGATCGGGAATCGGCTGCGTCGATGCTGGCGTTGCGCGACATGGCGCAGAAGTATCTGGCGGTGACGGGGGGCGGCGCGTGAGCAGAACTTCCAAATGTCTGTTGCTGGCCGTCGTCGCCGTCGGCGCCTTCCTGCTGCTGATGCCAACCAAGGTGCGACCGGTCGCCTGGACGCCACAACCTGCACCGTCCCTGACCAGCGGAATCTACGCCGACAATCAGCGGCTCAAGGACGTGGAACGCGTGGGTGCCGCCAACATCGACGGGCCGGAAGCCTTGTTGCTCGAAAACGACACGCTCATCACCGGCCTGCACGACGGTCGCCTGATCCGCACGAGCCTGGACGGCAAGACCACCAAAGTTCTGGCCGTTACCGGTGGCCGGCCACTGGGCCTGGCCCGGCATCCCAATGGTCTGCTGGTGATCGCCGATGCCGTCAAAGGCTTGTTGTCCCTCGATGCCCAGGGGCGTCTGGTGGCCTTGACCACAGAGGCCGGCGGCGTTCCCTTCGGTTTTACCGACGATGTGGTCATCGACAAACCCGGTCACTACGCTTATTTCAGCGATGCTTCGAGCCGCTTCGGCTATGGCCACGACGGTGAGGCCGTGATCGAACACGGTGGCGATGGTCGCCTGCTGCGCTACGACTTCCAGACCGGCAAGACGTCGGTTGTGCTGGATAAGCTGGAGTTTGCCAACGGCGTGGCCCTGGGACCGGACGATGCCTATGTACTGGTCAATGAAACCGGTGCCTACCGCATCAGCCGTTATTGGCTCAGCGGTCCGAAGGCCGGCACCCACGACCTGTTCATCGATAACCTGCCGGGGCTGCCGGATAACCTGTCGTTCAATGGCCGCGACCGCTTCTGGGTGGCCCTGTATGCCCCCCGAAATGCCTTGCTCGACGCCACGGCGTCGCATCCGTTCGTGCGCAAGATGATCGTGCGGGCCTTGACGGTCTTGCCCAAGCCCGTGGAAAAGCGCGGATTAGCCCTGGGCCTGGACCTTGACGGCAAAGTGATCGCCAACCTGCAGGACGGCAGCAGCGACAATTACTCTCCGATCACCACGGTGCGCGAGTATGGGGACTGGTTGTACTTCGGTTCGCTGAAAGCGCAGAACATGGCACGGTTGCCGTTAAGCAAGGCATTGCAATGAGCAGCACCCTTATCTGAATTCACCGCAGAACCACTGTAGGAGCGAGCCTGCTCGCGATGGCGCCGGGCCAGTCAACACATGCATTGCCTGTCGGCCCGCCATCGCGAGCAGGCTCGCTCCTACAGGGACAGCGTTCAGTTTCGGGATATTCGGGCCGGTCATGAGGCACCTCGTTGAGAGCCGTGACATCGGTCTCCGGGTATTCGAGGTGCCGTTTTTTTGTGCCATTTCAACTGTTCAGCCACCGGCCGTCGGTGACAGGCACGCTGGGTCAGGACGACGAGCCAAGTTGCTTGACGATCTTGTCCTTGACCAGCAAACGTGTCTCCTTGAGCTTCCTTACGGTGTCATCGTTGGACTTGGCCTCCTCTGCTTTCACCACTTCGGCATCCGCCTGGGAATACTTGTTAAGCAGTGAATCCAGTAACGGATCCTTGGTGCGTTTCTGCTGGATTTCTTCCTTTGAGCGTTTCAGATCCTGATAAAGGTCATGGGGCACCGGCATGGAACACCTCCGTTAGTTGATCGGCAGCGAAACGCGATCAATTGCGTTCACCAACTATCAGAATGGCCTCGGTTTGGCCGTTCTGTCGACCACCTGTCAGACCAGCGGCGTCCGTTCGTCGTCCGGTCCCCAGGCGATAAAAACCTTTGCCTGCGCCAGCGGTTTCAGCCGTTGAGCACCATGCGCACCATTTGCCTGAGTGCTTCGGGATTGTAGGGTTTGCTCAGCAAGTGGGTGTCAGGGCTGAGCTGGTGATTGCGCGAGATGATGTCGCGGGTATGCCCCGAGGTGAACAGCACGGCCACCGGTGGGTCCTGCACTTTCGCCCAGGCCGCAAGGTCCGAACTCTTGATCAGGCCGGGCATGACCACATCGGTGAATATCAGGTCCACCGCCAGCCCTTCCAGCAACATTTGCATGGCCACGTCACCGTTGGTGGCCGTGAGGACTTGATAGCCCTCTTCGCGCAACAACTCCACCGCCGCCCCCCGTACGGCCTCATTGTCCTCGACCACCAGGATGCGTTCGTGACCACCCCGTTGCGGCACATCAGGGTTCGGTGTTTCGCTGGGCGCAGCGCGCAAGGTGCGAGGGAAGTACAACTGCACCCGGGTTCCCTGCCCCACGTCGCTGGCGATTTCGATATGACCGCCACTCTGCTTGACGAAGCCAAACACCATGCTCAGGCCCAAGCCGGTGCCCTGCCCGTCAGCCTTGGTGGTGAAGAACGGCTCGAATGCCTGGGCCAGCACCTGCGGCGGCATGCCGACCCCGGTATCCGTCACGGACACCCGCACATAGTCCCCGGGGGGAATGCCCTTTGCAGCGCAGAATTTGTGGTCGAGGACAATGTTTTCCGCGCACAGGTCAATCCTGCCCTCGCCTTGAAGGGCGTCACGGGCATTGATCGCCAGATTGAGAATGGCGTTTTCCAGTTGATTGCGATCGACAAACACATTCCAGGCGTCTTCGGGTGCCGTCATGTGAACCTGAAGGGTTTCACCCAGGGCACGCAGCAACAGCTCCGCCAGGCCATCGAAAATCTGCCGCAACGTGAAGACCGCGGGCGACAACGGTTGGCGTCGGGCGAATGCAAGCAACTGCGAAGACAGCTTGGCACCGCGCTCGACGGCGGCGATCGACGCCGAGACCCGGCGCTGCACATTGGTGTTATCCCGCTCATGGCGCGCCAGCAAGTGCAGGTTGCCGGCGATCACTTGCAACAGGTTGTTGAAGTCATGGGCCACACCGCCGGTGAGGCTGCCGATGGCTTCCAGCTTCTGTGCCTGGCGCAGTTGTTCTTCCGCCGCCAGCCGCGCCTCGACCTCATCGGCCACCCGCTGTTCCAGGTTGCGGGTGAACTTGAGCAGGGACTCTTCGGCGTTCTTGCGTTCGTGAATATCGATCAGCACGCCGGGGAAACGAAACGCCTCGCCCTGCTCATTGAACTCGCAACAACCACTGGCGAGTACCCAGAGGTAGCTGCCGTCGGGGCGCTGGATCCGGTATTCGACGTTGTAAGGCTCGCCCGTCTCGACCGACAGTGTGACGCGTTCCTGAACCCAACTGCGGTCATCCGGATGGATCCGGCTTTCTGCGATTTCCCGAGACAGGTTTTGCAGGTCTTGCCCGGGCGGATAAGAGAATGTGCGGGCGTAGCGCTCGTCACCCGACAGCACGTTGGCCTTGATGTCCCAGACAAAGGAACCGAGCAAGGCGCCAGCGTTCAGCGCCAGGCGTACCCGTTCGTTGTCGGCACGATAGGCATCTTCAGCCACTTGTCGCCGTTGCTCGGAGATCACCCGCTCCGTGGTTTCCACCACCATGGACATGACCCCGGCCGGACGTCCGTCATCGTCGGCCACCGGGCTGTAATAGAGATCCATCCAGACATCTTCCGGAACCCCGTCACGCAGCAGCTCCAGTTCTTTGTTGCGATAGGACAAGGTGCCGCCCGCCAGGCAGGTGTCGACCACGTGGCGATTGAATTCGGCGACTTCCGGCCAACCCAGTTCTACAGAGGAGCCGAGCAGATATGGATGACGCCCACCGGCAAACTTCGAATAAGCGTCGTTATAGATCATGTACCCGGGCTGGCCCCAGAGCATCACCATGGGCAGCGGAGACGCGAGCATCAACTGCACCGCGCTGCTCAGGCTCCTGGACCAGGAATCGAGCGGGCCAAGTTCGGTCAGGCTCCAGTCGAACGCACGAATGCGCCCGGCCATTTCGCCGTTCCACCCGGAGCATCCGTGGCTATCCTCTAGAAACTGCATGGCTTGGCTCTATCCCGGTAAGTTGCACCCGTTTGTTTCGAGCATCCTGCGCGCTATTCGTTTCATAGAGGTATAGCTGATTCTCGCGGGCCTTTGCAGAATCCTTGTAGGAGCGAGCCTGCTCGCGATAGCGGTGCGTCGAACGACATCCAAGTCGACTGTACCGTCGTTATCGCGAGCAGGCTCGCTCCTACAGTTTGGTGTTCAGAGGGGTCAGACCTCAATCAAATGCTTGAGCGGGTTGTAACTGCTTTTCAGCGTGGCAGCGACATCCAGAATGGCCTTCTCGATCCCGTTCAAATGCATGCAGGTCAGCTCGATGGCCGCGCTCTGGTTGCCCGCTTCGATGTACTCGATCAGCCGCAGGTGTTCGTCGTCGCGGCAGGCTTCGTGGCTGTCGTCATCCAGCGCAGCGGCATACAGCGAAGCCCGGGAAATCAGCTTCTGGAACCAGTCGAGCAACACCGGATTGTTCAGGCTGCGGGCCAGTTTGATGTGGAACTCGCCGAGCAGGTGAATCAGCCGTTCGTGATCACCGCTCTGATGCGCTTCATCTTCGAGCAGCAAGTGATCGCGCAGGTCCTGGGTCACCGCCGTATCGCGACGACGGCACAGTTCGCTGACGATACCGATCTCGACCAGGCGACGGGTTTCGAATAGCGAACGGATCTCTTCGTCACTGGGCAGCGACACCGATGCACCTTTATTGGGCTCGGTGGTGACCAGTCCGTCGGCCTCCAATTGCTTGAGCGCGGCCCGGACAGACGTGCGGCTGACATTGAACAGTTCGGCCAAAGAGGCTTCGCCGAGCTTCATGCCCGGACGCAACGAACGCTTGCTGATCGCCTCGTAAACCCCTTGGTAGACGCGGTCGACCGTGGTTTCCAGTTTCTTTTCCGTCATTCATCAACTCCTCGCGCCCTGCGCAACCGCCCCTGGCGAATGAACAGCCATTGAAAAAGGGGCTTGCACGGGCAGATTAATCCGGGTATTTCTAAATTGCATCCAGATTTTGCATACAATAATTAGAGGAATGCACCATAATGGGTCATCCAACAGCAATCGAAGTGCGAAACGTCTCAAAGCGATATTCCGACGATCCAGGACTGGCGCCAGCCCTCGATAACGTCTCGGTGGACATTGCCGACAACGAATTCTTCACCCTGCTCGGCCCCTCCGGCTGCGGCAAAACCACCCTGTTGCGCACCATCGCCGGCTTCGAGCATGTCAGCGACGGTGAGATCCTTCTTGCGGGCGAACCGGTCAACGATTTGCCGCCGTTCAAGCGTCGGGTCAACACGGTGTTCCAGAGTTACGCGCTGTTTCCACACATGAGTGTTGCGCAGAATATCGCCTTCGGCCTCGAGATGCAGGGCCTTGATCGCAAACTGATCCCGCAGCGCGTCGATGAGATGCTGGCGCTGGTGCAAATGCAGCACCTGGCCAGGCGCAAACCGGCCGAACTGTCCGGCGGCCAACAGCAACGGGTGGCTCTGGCCCGGGCCCTGGCGCCGAAACCCAAAGTGCTGTTGCTGGATGAACCGTTGTCGGCCCTGGACCTCAAGTTGCGCAAGGAAATGCAGGTCGAACTCAAGCGCGTGCAGAAAGAAGCCGGGATCACCTTCATTTTCGTCACCCACGATCAGGAAGAAGCCCTGACCCTGTCCGATCGCATTGCCGTGATGTCCGCCGGCAAGATCCTGCAAATCGGCACGCCCAATGAAATCTACGAGCGCCCGCAGCACCGGTTCGTTGCGCAATTCATCGGCGACATCAACTTCCTCCCCGGTCACCTCAAGCGCGGCCAGCAGAATGAAAAGCTTTTCGTGCCCAACGGCATGCCCGTGGAAATCCCCTGCCCGGCCCAGGGCTTTGACGGCAGCAAGGTGCAACTGGCGTTCCGCCCCGAGCGTTCGCAACTGGTCGAGCCGACACAGCCCCATCACCTGCGCGGTGTGATCGAAGCCGTGCTGTATGTCGGCACGGCCACGCTCTATCAATGCCGCCTGAACAACGACATCAAGGTCATGCTGCGCGAGAACAACGAAGGCCTGAACCACGGGCGGGTGGTGGGCGATCGCGTCGCGGTCAACCTGCCGCCCCACGCCTGCCTGTTGATGGAGGCCTGAGATGAGCGTCAGCAGCACTTCCCCAGCCCTCAACCGCGCGCTGTTGCTCAGCCCGGTGGTTCTGACCCTGCTGGCCCTGATCGCCATCCCGCTGGGCATCATGGGCTACATCAGCCTGTTGCCGCGCAACGTCTATGGCGGCGTCGACTGGCAGGCCGACTGGCAATTGCAAAGCTACGTGCAACTGTTTTTCCAGGAAGGTTTCGATGGCGAACTGGAACTGAACTGGGTCTACGCCCAGGCGTTGCTGCGTTCGGTGTTCCAGGCCGGTGGCACCACGGTCCTGTGTTTCCTGTTCGGCTTCCCGGTGGCGCTGTGGATGTCGAGCCTGACACCCCGTCGGCGCAACCTGATGGTGTTGCTGATCACCATCCCGTTCTGGACCAACCTGCTGATCCGCAACTACGCCTGGCTGATCATCCTGCGTGAGCACGGCTGGGTCGCCCAGAGCCTCAACGCGCTGCTCCCCCAGGCCGGTGGCATCACCCTGCTCTACAACGACTTCGCGGTCAGCGTCGGCCTGGTCTACAGCTTCCTGCCGTTCATGATCCTGCCGATCTATTCGACCCTGGAAAAACTCGACTGGCGTCTGGTGGAAGCCGCCTACGACCTCGGTGCCAACCGCTGGCACGCGCTACGGCGGATCATCCTGCCGCTGTCGATGCCGGGGGTGATCGCCGGTGCGTTGCTGGTGTTCGTGCCGAGTCTGGGTGCCTTCATTACCCCGGCGATCCTCGGCGGCGGCAAGACCCTGATGATCGGCAACCTGATCCAGCAGCAGTTCGGCACCGCGCGCAACTGGCCGCTGGGCAGTTCACTGTCGTTCCTGTTGCTGGGGATCATGTTGCTGTCCCTGGTGCTTTACGCCCTCTATAGCCGCAATGCCGCCAAGCCCCAGCGCCCAGGAGCCCAAGCATGATCGCCCTGCACCTGAAGAAACTGCCCCTGACCCGTGAAGTCAGCCTGTTGATGCTGGCCTATCTGTACCTGCCGATATTCGTGCTGATCGCCTACAGCTTCAACGCCAACCGCTCGGCAACAGTGTGGACCGAGTTCTCGTTCGACTGGTACGGGCGAATTCTGGCCAACCCGTCGATCCAGACCGCGGCGCTCAACTCGATCATCGTCGCCAGCATCGCCACGGTATGCGCCACGGCGATTGCATTGCTCGCGGCCTTGGCGACCTACCGGCCGTTCTACGGACAGAAAATGGTCGAGGGCGGGATCAATCTGCCGCTGATCCTGCCGGAGATTGTCACCGCTGTGGCCACCCTGCTGCTGTTCATGGCGTTGGGGATCAAGCTCGGTCTGCTGACGGTGATCGTCGCGCACATCGGCTTCTGCATTCCCTTCGCCTACCTGCCGATCCGTGCGCGGCTCAACGACCTGGACAAGAGCCTGCTGGAGGCGGCGAACGACCTGTACGCCAATCCCTGGCAAGTGTTTCGCCGGGTGACCTTGCCGCTGCTGTGGCCGGCGGTGCTGTCCGGTTCGGTGCTGGCGTTCGTGGTCAGCCTCGACGATTTCATCATGACTTTCTTCGTCGCCGGACCGGGTTCGACCACTCTGCCGGTGTACATCTTCTCGGCGATCAAGGCCGGCGTGACGCCGGAGATCAATGCGATATCGACCCTGATGCTGGTGATTTCCATCGTGCTGGTGGTGCTGGCCTTCTGGCTGGGACAGCGCGGCAAAAACCAATGATCCTGGAGCAAAGCATGAAAACAAAAAGCATGTGTTTCGCTGTAGCCGGTCTGGCCCTGAGTTGCTTCACCACCTTCAGTGCACAGGCCGCCGAGCCCAAGGAACTGTTCTTCTACAACTGGACTGACTACTACCCGGTCGAGCTGCTGGCCAAGTTCGAAAAGGAGACCGGCATCAAGGTCACCATGGACGGCTACGACAGCAACGAAACCCTGCTGGCCAAGTTGCAGGCCGGTGGCGCGGCCTATGACGTGATCGTTCCGTCGCAATCGATCATGCGCACCCTGATCAACCAGGACCTGCTGCTGGAAATCGACGCCTCGGCCCTGCCCAACTTCCAGTACGTCAAACCGGCGTTCCGCGACCCGAGCTTCGACCCCGGCCGCAAATTTTCGGCACCGTACCTGTGGGGCACCACCGGGTTCTCCTATGACAGCGCGCGGGTGCCTGGCGGCAAGCTGGATGACTCGTGGAAAGAGTTCTTCGAACCGCGCAAGGAACTGCAAGGCCAACTCGCCGCCCTCGACACCTCCAGCAGCGTGATCAATGCCGCCAGTCACTACCTGAATGTCGACGAATGCAGCGAAAACCCCCAGGACGCCAAGCGCATCCTCGAACTGCTGCAAAAACAGAAACCCTTCCTGAAGATGTACAGCTCGGACAACACCGTCGACCGCATGGCCTCCGGTGAAGTGATCATGATGCAGAACTGGAACGGTTCTACAGCGCGGGCCACCCTGCAGAAGAGCACCATCAAGTACGTGTATCCGAAGGAAGGCCTGGCGATGTTCCAGGACAACTTCGCCGTGCCGAAAAGCGCGCCGCACCCCGGCAACGCGAAGATCTTCATCGACTGGATGATGAAACCGGAAAACGCCGCCGCCGTGTCCAACGCCATCGCCTACGACAACGGCATTCAGAGCGACAAGCTGATCGACACCAAATGGCGAGTGATGGACGCCATCAACATGCCCGACGAATTCGCCTCGCGCCTGCGCCCGGAAAAGGAATGCAGCAACAAGGCGCGGGAGCTGCAGGACCGGATCTGGGCCAAGCTCAAGGGCTGATTGCCTGACTTGAAACCGAGTCGCGGCCATCGCGAGCAGGCTCGCTCCTACAGTGGATCTTCGGCGTTCACAAAATCCCTGTAGGAGCGAGCCTGCTCGCGAAGAGGCCCTCCCGAACAACACAGAATTTGAGGTTCTACATGACTCACCCCCGCTGGCTACGCAACGTGTGCCCCTACGGCGCCCCTGCCGAAGACCTGCTGATCGAAAACGGCCGCTTCAGCCAACGCCGCCCAGCCTCGACCACCGAGCTGCTCGCCACCGACATCGACGGCCAGAACCAGTTGCTCACCCCCACCCTGGTGGAAAGCCACGTGCACCTGGACAAAACCCTCTGGGGCCAACCCTGGCGCCCGAACAGCGCCGGCCCGACCCTCAAGGACTACATCGCCAACGAGCGGCGCATCCTGCGTGAAGTCACCGCGCCCATCGCGCAACGGGCCGGCGCCCTGCTGGAAAACTGCATCGCCCGGGGCTCACTGACCATGCGTTGCCACGTCGACATCGACCCGGAATTCGGCCTGCGGCATGTCGAGGCGATGCAACAACTGCGTGAAAACTACCGCGACCTGATCGACCTGCAACTGGTGGTGTTCCCGCAGACTGGCTTGATCAGCCGCCCCGGCACCGCCGAACTGATGCGCGAAGCCATGGCCCACGGTGTGGAGAACGTCGGCGGACTGGACCCGTGCGGCATTGACAACGATCCTGTCGCTCAACTCGATTTCGTCTTCAAACTGGCCAACGAGTTCGACCGGGGCGTCGACATTCACCTGCATGACAAGGGTGAGCTGGGCCTGTGGCAGATTGCCCTGATCGCCGACTACACCGAGCGCTTCGGCCGCCAAAACCGGGTAATGATCAGCCACGCGTATTGCCTGGGGATGTTGCCGTGGAGCCAGGTCAAACCGGTGGCGGAGCGCCTTGCGGCGTTGGGTATTTCGTTGATGAGCTCGGCACCGGCCGATTGTGCGGTGCCTCCGTTCCTGGCCCTGCGCGAAACCGGCGTGAATGTGTGCCTGGGTTCCGACGGCATTCGTGATGCCTGGTCGCCCATGGGCAACGGCGACATGCTGGAACGGGCGATGCTGCTGGCGTTCCGTTTCGATTTGAGCAAGGACGAAGAGCTGGCGGCAGCGTTCGAAGCGGCGACCGTCAACGGTGCCCAGGCGCTGGGTTGCCAAGCTAATCGCCTGGAGATCGGCCAGCCGGCGGACTTCCTGTTGATGCCGGTACAGACACTGGGTGAGGCGGTGGTTTCACGACCGCTGCGTCAGGTCTATCGTGCGGGTCAGTTGATTGCTGCGGGTGGCCGTTTGCTGGAAAGCCGTCTGTGAAGCGCATCGGCTTGCGGGCCAGTTGCGTGGTCGGCTTCGACGGCACGCAGCATGTACTGTGGCGCGACGGCGAAGTGGTGTTCCAGGGCGCTCGCATCGAGTTTGTCGGGCGCAATTATGCGGGGCCGGTGGATCAGTGGGTTGATTACGGTAATGCGCTGATCGGCCCCGGCTTCATCGATCTGGATGCCCTCGGCGATCTCGACTCCACGGTGCTGACCCTGGACAACGGCGACGAGCGCAACATGGGCCGGATGTGGTCGGCGCAGTATCTGGCGCATGGATCGCGGGAAAGCTACAGCCCCGAAGAAGAAGTCTTCAAATACCGCTACGCCTTCACGCAACTGATCCGCAACGGCATCACCACGGCCATGCCGATCACTTCGATGTATTACCGCGAGTGGGCCGAGACCTACGACGAATTTGCGGCGGTGGCAGGCGTGGCGGTCGAACTGGGGCTGCGCACTTACCTCGGCCCCTGCTACATGAGCGGCATGAGCTACTGGCAGGCCGATGGAACCCTGGCGCACCACTGGGACGAAGCCCGGGGCATGGCCGGGCTCGATGCCGCCGAACGGTTTTTCCGGGATTTCGACGGCGCGCACAACGACCTGATTCGCGGCGCGCTGCTGCCCGATCGCATCCAGACCTGCACCCCGGCGTTGCTGCAACGCACCGCCGCACTGAACCGGGAACTGAACGCGCCGATACGCTTGCACTGCTGTCAGGGCCTCGGTGAAGTGACGATGGTCGAGCAACTTCGCGGTACTTCGCCACTGGGCTGGTTGCAGCAGCTTGGGCTTTTGAACCCGCGCAGCCTGCTTCCCCACGGCATCTACACCCGAGGCGATGATGACCTGCAACGCGTGATCGAAGGTGGCGCGAGCCTGGTGCATTGCCCGGTGGTGTTTGCCCGGGACGGCGAGGCGCTGAATTCGTTTGGCCGCTATCGGGCCAAAGGCATCAACTTCGCCCTGGGTACCGACACCTGGCCGGCGGACTTGCTGGACAACATGCGCCAGGGTTTGAACATCGCTCGACTGATGGAGGGCGGTAACGACCTGACCAGCACCCTGGACCTGTACAACGCCGCGACCCTCGGCGGTGCCAAGGCATTGGGCCGCGACGATCTCGGCCGGCTGGCACCGGGGTGCAAGGCCGACATCACCGTATTCAACCTGCGCGGGATGCACCTGGGGCCGCTATTCGATCCGCTGAAGAATCTGGTACTGGCCGGCCGCGGTGACGACTGCATCGCCAGCTACATCGACGGCCGCTGCGTGATGCGGGACGGCCAGGTCGAAGGCGTCGACTACCCCGCCCTGCAACGCCAGGCCCAACGCCAATTCGAGAAACTGATGCGCAGCCACAGCGACCGGGCCTTTGGCCAACCGGACTGGAAAAGCCTGTTCCAGCCAGCCATTCCGTTCGCCGACGACTACAGCGCACAGGCGCCACTGTGCGTCATTGACCCTCTCCTTTAGAGACTTCTGCCTATGCAAAGCTTCGACTTCAGCCAACTGAGCCCACGGGACAAATACAAGATTCTGATCGGCAGTGTGGTGCCCCGCCCTATTGCACTGGTCACCACCGTCGACGGCGAAGGTCGGATCAACGCGGCGCCGTTCAGCTTCTTCAATGCGCTGTCGGCCGATCCGCCCATCCTCGCCCTGGGCGTGGAAAACTACGGCGACCAAAGCCCCAAGGACACCACCCGCAACATTCAGCTCAACCAGGAATTCACCGTGAACATCGTCAGCGATGCCCTGGTGGAAGCCATGAACGTCTGCGCCGTGCCCTTCGCCCCCGGTTTCGACGAACTGACCGCCGCCGGCCTCACCGCCATCCCCGGCACCACGGTCAAATCCCCGCGCATCGGCGAAGCCCCGGTGGCACTGGAGTGCCGGCGGATGATGGCCCTGTCCATCGGCCAATCCCGGGAGATCATCTTTGGTGAAGTGCTGATGGCCCATGTGCGGGACGAACTGATCGACCCGAAAACCCTGTACATCGACCAGTTGGGGCTGGATGCCATCGGACGCATGGGCGGGCATGGCTATGCGCGCACCCGGGACTACTTCGATTTGCCGACACGGTCATTGCAGGCCTGGACCGATGCGCCGGGGGGTGGGGAGCGGTTTTGGCCGCTGGCCAAGTAGCACGCAATGACACAACCCTGTAGGAGCGAGCCTGCTCGCGATGGACTTGAGAGCGCCGCGTTCATTCTGAAAGCCCGCGTTATCGTTATCCACCATCGCGAGCAGGCTCGCTCCTACAGGGGGAATGCACCTCACCCTCCTTCTCCCAACGCCCATCGACCTTGAGCAACTGCGAGCCGACATCTCCATTACTTAATCTGAAACCTGAGGTCGTACATTTCCCGGTTGCCAGTATTGTTGCCGCGCCATCTTCAACATCAAATCAACCTTTCTTGCAGCACAGCTCATCGATCCATTCCTTGGCAAGACAAAAAACCGATCAACGCAATCAGGACGTTAATGACATGGATATCCGTCAGCGATTTTCCCTTTTCCATACGATTCGAAGCAGAAGGCACATCCTTCTGTTCACTGCGATACTCACCCTTGCAACACTCCCGTTTTCAGGCACCGCACACTCAACCCCCTCGGATATCAACCCGACAGCAAAGTCCTCCCTGCAGACCAGGTCAATCCAGGCAGGCGACAGTATCTGGTCTTATTACGAGGGTGAGATGAACGGTCCTGTCCTGGTGCTTGTACATGGCTTTTCTTCAAACAAGGATGTCTGGCGCAACGTCGGCCAGGACCTCGGCGCACGTTTTCACGTGATCATTCCCGACCTTCCCGGCTGGGGGGATTCGACGCGCCTTGCAGGAGAAAGTTATGACATTGATGCACAAGCCGCACGGCTCAATGATTTTCTGCTTGCGCTCGATCTGCGTGAAATCAATCTGGTCGGCCACTCCATGGGGGGCGCCATTGCCGGCGTGCTTGCCGCCCAAAGGCCGGAGCGTATTGCACGCCTTGCGCTGGTCAACCCGTTGGGGTTGAGCTTTGTCGAAAACGATTTCGTCCGGTCATTGAATACTGGTGGCAACCCGTTTATCTACGATGACCGTGCCGGCGTAGAACGCACTGCCCGACTTGTCTATCTCAATCCTCCCCTGATGTCCGACCAGGACGTGGGAAATACGATTGCGAACAATCGCCGCCAACGCAGCTTTATCGAGTCCACCCTGGCAGAGATCCGTCCACCGTCCCAATGGCTCGCGCTGGACCATCGGCTGGCACAGCTCACCATGCCGGTACTTGGCATCGGCTGCCGCGAGGATAAGGTGATCGATATCTCCGCCCTGGAGACACTGCAAAACGGTCTGCCCGATGACCGGATCGGACAGGTTGTCACCCTGGAAGGTTGCAACCACTTGCCCATGATCGAACGCCCTGTGGCCACGGGACGGTTACTCACTGACTTTGCTGCCGGTGCCCAGTTGCCTGAGGCCCTGTGACTCAATGAAAGTCCCGGCTCCGCACAGTGATGCCATCGAGCAACGGGCTCAGGTCACTCAACCGCCCGGCAATCAGATGCCGGACCTCGCCCTCCTTCTCCCAACGCCCATCGACCTTGAGCAACTGCGAGCCGACCAACACCTGGCGCTGGCGCTCGGCCAGGTCGCGCCACACCACCACGTTGACGTTGCCGAACTCGTCTTCCAGGGTGACGAAGGTCACGCCGCTGGCGGTGGCCGGGCGTTGTCGGCCGGTGACCAGCCCGGCGACGCTGACCGGCCGACCGTGCTCGACTTCCAGCAACTCCTTCGAACTGCGGCAGCGCCGCGCCTTCAACTCACCGCGCAACAGGGCCAACGGATGCGGTCCGAGGGTGGTGCCGACACTGGCGTAATCGGCTTGCAGGTCCTCGCCCACGGTGGGCTTTGGCAACGACACCGCGCCCTCCTCCTGGCTCGGCAGGCCGGCGAACAGACCCAACTGTTTTTGTACCCCGGCCACTTCCCAGCGCGCCCGATGCCGATCACCGGCCAGGCCGCGCAACGCACCGGCATCGGCCAGTTGCTCCTGGGCGCGGGCATCGAGTCGCGCCCGCTCGCCGAGGTCGGCGATGTCGGCAAACGCGCCTTTGGAGCGTGCCGCCTCGATGCGTCGGGCATCGTCCTCGCGAAAGCCCTTGATCATGCGTAGCCCCAAGCGAATCGCCGGTTGCGCACCGGCGATCGGCTCCAGGCTGCAATCCCAGTCACTGGCGCGCACGTCCACCGGGCGAACCTGCAAATGATGCCGGCGAACGTCCTGCAGAATCTGGTCCGGGCTGTAGAACCCCATGGGCCAACTGTTGATCAGCGCACAGGCGAAGGCCGCCGGCTCGTGGCATTTCAACCAGCAACTGGCGTAGGTCAGCAAGGCGAAACTGGCCGCGTGGGACTCGGGGAAACCGTAGCTGCCAAAGCCCTTGATCTGCTCGAAAATCTGCGCGGCGAATTCCGGCGTGTAGCCGTTTTTCTTCATGCCGGCGGCCAGTCGATCCTTGTGCGGTTCTAGCCCGCCGTGGCGTTTCCACGCGGCCATGGAGCGACGTAGCTGGTCGGCCTCGCCGGGGCTGTAGTCGGCGGCGACGATGGCGATCTGCATGACCTGTTCCTGAAACAGCGGCACGCCAAGGGTGCGCTTGAGCACCACTTCCAGTTCCGGCGATGGATAGGCCTCCGGTTCTTCCTTGTTCCGTCGCCGCAGGTACGGGTGCACCATGCCGCCCTGGATCGGCCCCGGCCGAACGATGGCGACCTCGATCACCAGATCGTAAAACGTCTTCGGCCTGAGCCTGGGCAGCATCGACATCTGCGCCCGGGACTCGATCTGGAACACGCCGATGGTGTCGGCCCGACCGATCATTTCGTAGGTAGCCGCGTCTTCGGACGGGATGGTCGCCAGGCTCAGGTCCAGGCCCCGATGCTGGCGCAGCAGATCGAAACATCGGCGAATCGCACTGAGCATGCCCAGCGCCAGGATATCGACCTTGAGCAAACCGACCGCATCGAGGTCATCCTTGTCCCACTGGATAATGGTGCGCTCGGCCATGGCGGCATTTTCCACCGGCACCAGACTGTCCAGCGGCTGCTCGGAAATCACGAAACCGCCGGGGTGCTGGGACAAATGCCGGGGGAAGCCGATCAGTTGCCCTGTCAGGCGGAGCACCCGGTGCAGCGTCGGGCTCTCGGGGTCGAACCCGCCCTCGCGCAGACGCTCCACGGGTGGTGTCTCATCGCTCCAGTGACCGCAGCAATCGGCCAGGGCGTTGATCTGGTCCGGCGGCAAGCCCAAGGCCTTGGCCACATCGCGCACCGCACCGGCCGCATGGTAAGTGCTGACTACCGCCGTCAGCGCGGCGCGGGCCCGACCATAGCGCTGGAACACGTACTGCAAGACTTCCTCGCGGCGTTCATGTTCGAAATCAACATCGATGTCCGGCGGCTCGTTGCGCTCTTTGGACAGAAAGCGCTCGAACAACAGCGTGGTGCGATCCGGATCGATTTCGGTGATGCCCAGGGCAAAACACACCGCCGAGTTGGCGGCAGAACCACGCCCCTGACAAAGAATCTGTTGCTGACGGGCAAAGCGGACGATGTCGTGGACCGTCAGGAAATAGCTTTCATAGCCCAGCTCCGCGATCAGTTGCAGCTCCTTGTCGATCTGCTCCAGCACTTCGCTTTTCGGCCCTTTTGGCCAACGCCACGCGATGCCTTCTTCGGTCAAATGACGCAGCCATGAGGTAGCCGAGTGCCCTTGCGGCACCAGTTCGCGGGGGTACTGATAACGCAACTGGCCAAGATCAAAGGTGCAACGCCGGGCGATATTCAGTGTTTCCGCCAGCAAGGCCGGTGGGTAAAGCGCCTGCAACACGTCGAGGCTGCGCAGATGGCGTTCGCCGTTGGGATGCAGGCGCAACCCGGCATCGGCCACCGGCAGGTGATGACGGATCGCGGTCATGGTGTCCTGCAAGGCGCGCCGGCCGCGCGCGTGCATGTGCACATCGCCACTGGCCACGGCCGCAATGCGCAACTCCCTGGCCAGGCTCAGCAAATCGTTCAGGCACCGGGCATCGTCCTGGCCGCGGTGCAACTGCACCGCCAGCCACAGGCGCTCGGCGAAGACCTGCTTGAGCCAGTGGCCCTGTTCAAAGGCATCGACAGCGTCCGGCACCCACAACGCCAACAGCCCCGGCAAGGGTTCACTGAAGTCCTCACGCAGCACCTGGTACTGGCCTTTCTGCATGCGGCGCCGGGCGCGGGTGATCAATCGACACAGCACCTGATACCCCTCGAGGCTCTCCACCAGCAGCACCAGTTTCGGACCGTTCTCGATGCGTATTTCACTGCCGATGATCAGCGGCAACTCCACGGACTTCGCCGCCTGCCAGGCGCGAACGATGCCCGCCAGGGTGCATTCGTCAGTGATCGCCAGCGCTTGATAACCCTGCTTTTTCGCGCGCTGGAACAGCTCGAGGGCACTGGAGGCACCGCGCTGGAAGCTGAAGTTCGACAGGCAGTGCAGTTCGGCATAGTCGCTGCTCATGCGAACCAGCCCTGCAACCACAGCGGGCCGTCCTCACCGACCGCCCGGTAGGCCCAGCCCTGTTGGCCGGCACGGGTTTCGATCAGGTAATAGTCACGGCGTACGTCGTCGCCGTCCCACCAGCCGGACTCGATACGCTCCGGCCCCATGAGGATGCGCGCCGAGCCCTGATGCACGGCCAGCGGCTCAGTCAGCAACCAGCCCGGCCGTTTCATCGCCGCTGGCACCGCGCAGGGCTGGCTGTCGGCACAGGCCTGCCACGCACACTCGGGGCGGTGATCGGCCTGGAAGCGCAGGCCATGCACCGCGTCATCCCCCAGCCGCGCACGCAGGCGTTCGCGCAGTTGCTCCCAGGGCAAGGACTGCTGCGGGCGTTCGTCGAACAGTTCCTGATGCTGAGGCACGAAGCTCGGCAAATCCTCGGCGCGCAGACGAAAGCCGCGCACCGGCGCCTCGACCTGGACTTGCTCCAGCCGCCCCCGGGCCAGTTCGAAGAGCATCGCCGGATCGCGCTCGGCGCTGAGCAGGCCGACCTTGATGAGCGTATCCGGCAACCCGGCGTGTTCCAGATGCAGGTCGAAACGCTGTACGCCGCTGTCGCGACCGCAGAGGAACGCCGACAGGTCGCCGGTCAACCGGCGTAACGGGAACAGCAAGGCTTGATGGGACTGCACATCGAAATTGAGTTCGATACGCACATCGAAGCGGTCCGGCGGCAGGTAAAACGCCAGCGCCAGCCGCCGCAAACCGAACAGGGCATCCAGATGCTTGAGCACCTGGGCCTCGAAACGCCGGGCCAGGCTATGCCGGGGCAGCGCCTGCACCTGGCTCAAGGTGCGCAGGCCCATGCGCGACAAGGCCGTGGCGACCGAGGCTTCGAGGCCGATCCGGTCGACGGGCATTTGCCCCAGGTGATGCTGCAAGGCCTGATCGTCCGGGACCACCAGACCGTCATAGGCGTTGGCCAGCACCCGTGCCGCCACCGGGTTGGGCGCGGCCACGATGCGGTGCCGAAATCCCAGTTCGCCGAGTTCACGGCGCAAAAGCGCTTCGAATTGCGGCCAGGCGCCGAACAGGCCGAGGCTGGATTCGATCTCGAACACCAGGGCCCGGGGGTAATGCACGCTGACCTGGGAACTGAATCGATAGGCCCAGGCGGCGAGAAACTGCTGCCAGTGTTCGATTTCGGCGGCGTCGTATTCGGCCGTGACAAAGCCTTTGCTCAAGGCCTGTGCCGCGCTCATGGACTGGCCGGGACGCAAACCCAGCGCCCGCGCCGCACCGTTGACGGCCTGCAGCACCCGGCGCTGGGCCGGGCCGGTCAGCAACGCCAGGGGTTCATCGGGATCGGCGCGCTGACGCAGTACCGCGTCCAGCGCCAATTGCGGGAAAACAATGCAAACCCAGCGCATGGCAACCTCAATGCCCCACGGCGAAGGCAATCGGCGCCGAACGGGCCAGGCCGCCGCGGCACTTGAGCACGCGCAGTTGTGCCGGTCGGGCATCGATGGCAATGCGCAAGGCCGCCGGCGAAGGGTTGATCGCTTCACCGAGGGGGCGATAGGCGAAGGCCAGGGTCTGGCCGGTTTCCGCCGCCACCTGCAAGCGGCGCAAGGCGCGGTCATCGGCCTTGTGCGGCCAGCACAGCACCGCGCCGCAACTGCCCGAACGCAGGCATTGTTCGGCGGCCCACAGCGCATCGCGCTCGCTGGCCTGGATGATCGACAACTGACGCAGATCGACCCCGGCGCCCTGCCACGCCTGGGGATACGGCACATAAGGCGGCGCCACCAGCACAATGCGCTCGCCCGCCGCCGACAGCCGTGCCAGCGTCGGCCACACCAGTTGCAACTCGCCCACGCCCTGTCCGGCCAACAGGATTTCCGTCAGCGCCGCCTCCGGCCAGCCACCGCTGGGCAACGCGGCGTCCAGCGCCGCATGCCCGGTGGGTTGCGGGCTGGCGGCAGGTGGCGCGGGCCGGCCTCTCCAGACCTGGCCGCCATTGAACAGCGTATCCAGCGCAATGACGGCGCCCATCAGCCTTGCCTCACCAGGCCACAAAACACGCCTTCGATGGCCAGGTCCTGATCGGCGTTCACAATGATCGGCTGGTAGGCCGGGTTGCGTGGCAGCAGGCGAACCCCATCGCCGACCCGCTCGAAACGCTTGATGGTGACTTCGCCGTCGAGCCGCGCCACGACGATCTGGCCATTAACGGCCTCGGGGCTGCGGTGCACGCCCACCAGATCGCCGTCGAGAATGCCGTCCTCGATCATCGAATCACCCCGCACCCGCAACATGTAGTCCGGCACCCGCGAGAAGATCGACGGATCGAGCAGCAAGCGGCTGTGCACCTCGGCATCGGCCCCGATCGGCGCACCGGCCGCCACCCGGCCGAGCACCGGGATGTCCAGCAACTCGGGACGCGGCGGCTGCCCAAGCAGGCGAATGCCCCGGGCCTGATGCGGGTTGACCTCGATAAACCCGGCTTCGGTCAGCGCCAGCACATGCTTGCGCGCCACGCTGCGGGAGGCGAAACCGAACGCCTCGCTGATTTCAGCGAGGCTCGGAGGCTGACCGTGCTCGGCGATGCGATCGCGGATAAAGGTCAGGATGGCGGTACGGCGGGGAGTCAGAGTCGTCATGGAGTACATTTGTACTCTTTTGGCTTTTTCCTGGCAAGGGCCGTGTAGGAGCGAGCCTGCTCGCGATAAGGCCAGCACAGTCAACATCGATATTGAATGTCAGTCCGCTATCGCGAGCAGGCTCGCTCCGACAGGGGTGAGTTGCGCCAGATACGCCCACGGATAAATCCCCCGCTCATGCCCATCGCTGAACACCAGTTGCAGGCCATACCCTTGCGGATTCAGTTCGATCACCTGAACCCGCGCATCCACCAACGGCACCATCCCCCGCAACCGAAATGCCCGGCACTGCGAGCACGGGCACTGCCGGCGCAATTGCGCATGATCCAATAGCTGTTCGCGGCCATCCGGCCAGTTCAGGCGCAACTGCTGTTTACTGCGGGAGTTGCCAATCGCCAGCGGGTTCATTGCAGTTGGCTCAAGGCAATGCGCACGGCCTTGCGCACTTCAGGGTCGCCGTCGTCCTGCGCGGCCTGCAATGGCGCAATGGCCCGTGGATCGTTCAATTCGCCGAGGGCCAACGCGGCTTCCTTGCGCAGGTTGCTGATGGGATGGCCGAGGGTGTCGATCAGCGCTTCGAGCGCCGGCACAAAACGCAAGCGACCGAGGCTGCGGGTGGCGCGCAGGCGCACCTGCCAGTAATCGTCGTTCAGGGCGTCGATCAGGGCCGGGCCGGCGTCGAGGTGGCCGACCTTGCCCAGGGTGGTGGCGGCTTCCTCGCGGACTTGCCAGGCATCGTCGCGCAAGGCCTGGCGCAGGGCCGGCAGCACCTGTGCGTCAGACGCCAGGCCCAGGGCCCCGGTGGCGGCACGCCGCACGTCGGTGTCCGGGTCGTCACTGGCCAAGCGCGCCAGTGCCGGCAAGGCATCGAGTTGCTTGAGCCAGCCGAGCACGCCCACCGCCTCGCGGCGCACGCTGGCGCTTTCATCAATCAGTGCCCGGGCAGCCGCATCGGCGGTATCGGGGCAACGCAACTCGCGCAACGCCCTGAAGGCGGCGATGCGTACGCCGCTGTCGGCGTGCCCGGTCCACGGCAGGATGACCCGGCCCGCCGCTTCACTCTTGAGCAGGCTGAGGCTTTGCGCGGCGGCCACCTGCACAGCCGGGGATGGATCCGTCAGGGCCTGGCACAACGCCTCGACCACTGGCTCGTCCTCCCAGGCTTCCAGCAACCGCGCGGCTTCGGCGCGAACCTCTGCAATCGGGTCTGCGGCCAGTCGATCGGTCAACCACAGCAGGCCGTCCGGCTCCTCGAGATCGGCCAGTTCGATCAGCGCGATCCGGCGCACACCAGGGTCGTCATCGGTCAGGCGCGGTTGCAGGGCAAGGATGTCGTCGTTATCGGTTACATCGAATAGTGAGGTCATAGGGCAAATCGCGGCAGTTTGGTTTCAGGGGGAAGTCCGAGCGGGTTCAGACGCGGCAGTTGCCGGCCGTCTTCATGCCGCAGGAGTTCGAGGCAATGGCGTTTGAGGTGCGAGAATTCAGGGCGGGTCATCAGTTCCGTGCTGCGCGGCCGGGGGAAGTCCAGGTGCAGGTCTTCGATGATTCGCCCGGGGCGCGAGCTCATGACCAGCAAGCGGTCGGCGAGGAACAGCGCTTCGTCGATGTCATGGGTGACAAACACCACGGTGGTGCGGATGCGCGTCCAGATGTCCAGCAGCAGTTCCTGCATGTTCAATCGGGTCAGGGCATCGAGGGCGCCGAAGGGTTCGTCCATCAGCAACAGGCGCGGACGGTTGACCAGCACCCGAGCGATTTCCACCCGTTGCTGCATGCCGCCGGAGAGCTGATCGGGCCAACGCTCGGCAAAACCTTCGAGGCCCACTAGGGCGAGGATTTCATCCGCAGCCTTGTGCCGTTCGGCCTTGCCGATACCTTGCATTTTCAAGCCGAACGCCACGTTGTCACGCACCGTGCGCCACGGAAACAGTGTGTGCTGCTGGAACACCATGCCGCGTTGCGGCGATGGCCCCGATACCGGCGCGCCATCCACGTTCAAGGTGCCGGTGCGCGGTTGCAAGTGACCGGCCAGCGCGCCGAGCAAGGTGGATTTACCGCAACCGGACGGCCCGAGAATGCACACAAACTGACCCGGTTCGATCTGGCAATCGAGGCCCTGCACCGCTTCGAAGGCAGTGTCGCCCTCGCCCAGGCTGATCGACAGCCCGCGAATATCGATACGCCCTTCCAGGTGTTGAAAAACGCTCATCAGGCTTTTCCTCGCGGTCGATGCCAGGGCGTGAACAGCCCGCCCAGACGCTTGATCAACAGGCTGCTGCCCATCCCGAGCACGCCGATCAGCAACATGCCGACCACGATGTCGGCGTAATTCTGGATGGTGTAGGACTCCCAGGTGTAATAGCCGATGCCGAATTGGCCGGAGATCATTTCCGCCGTCACCAGGCAAAACCACGAGGTGCCCATGCCGATGGCCAGGCCGGTGATGATGCTGGGCGCAGCGCCCGGAAGAACGACCTCCAGCAGGATGGCCCGGCGCCCTGCCCCGAGGCTTTTCGCCGAGGCGATCAGCCGCGGGTCAACGCCTTCGACGCCGTGCACGGTGTTGAGCAGGATCGGGAACAGTGCGCCGGTGAAGGTGATGAACACCATCGACAGTTCCGAGGAGGGAAACATCAGGATCGCCAGGGGAATCCACGCCACGGCCGGGATCGGGCGCAGCACTTCCAGGGGCGGCAGCAACAGATCCTCGGCCCATTTCGAGCGGCCGATGGCCAGACCCAGCGCCACGCCGATGATCAGTGCCGCGAGGTAGCCGGCGAACACCCGGCCGAGGCTACTGCCCAGGTGCTGCGCGAGCTTGCCGGAGTCGCCGAGGCCGAGGGCGGCTTCAATGACCGCCAAAGGTGTCGGAACGTTGGCGAAGGTCACCAGGCCGAGGTTCCAGTGGTGGCTGGCGGCGAGTTGCCAGAACAGCAGGCAGAGCAGCAAGGATGCGGCCCTGGGAATCCAGCGTGAATAGGATCGGTACACAATTATTCCTCTCAACCCGCCTCCTGTAGGAGCGAGCTTGCTCGCGAAGAACGCCAACAATGACGCGCGCTGTCTGAAGGATCGCGTTATCCGGACGTTTTTCGCGAGCAGGCTGAACTGGTCAAGTAATCCCGGACACCGGTTACGGTGTTTATGCCGCTTTTTGCTCCATGGCTATTGGCGACAGATAGTTGTTGTAGCTGTGGAGCCTGGTGCGGTTGTAGTACATGAAGAAGCGCACCATATCGGTTTTTGCTTCCTCGATCTTGCTGTAACCACTGCGAGGCACCCATTCTGATTTCAGCGTGCCGAAAAACCGCTCTGTTGGAGCGTTGTCCCAGCACTGCCCGCGATGACTCATGCTTTGCAATATGTCACGACGCTTCAGTTCTTCTTGAAACTTGCGGCTGGTGTACTGACAGCCCTGATCCGAATGGAACATCAGTCCCGGAGGACACGTTCGAACCTCTGCTGCCATGCGTAGCGCCTTGCTGACCAAGTGGGCGTCATTGACCAGCGAAAACGCCCAGCCAATGACGCGGCGAGCAAACAAGTCGATCACGATGGCCAGATGAACCCAGCGTTTGCCCACCATCAAGCTGGTAACGTCGCCACACCAAACCTGATCGACTGCAGCCGGCTTGAAATTGCGCTTGAGCCGATTGGGCGCGACAAATGCTTCAACGCCTTTGGATCTGAATGGGTGAGGCTGACGTTGTTTACTGACAATGTTGGCCTCCCTCATCAGCACTCTGACAAGGCCTCTTCCGATCGCGATGTTTTGGGACTTCAGGTTCTTGCTGATCATTCTGGAACCCATGGCTTCCCGGCTTTCGCTGTGCAGTTCAACCACTTTCAGCTTGAGCTCTTCGCGTCTGATCCGCGGTTTGGCTCGCCGCTGAAGCCACTCATAAAAGCTGCTGCGCTTCACCTCGAAAACACGACACACAATGGCAGTCGGGAATGACTCTCTTAGTTCCGCAATCATCGAAAACGATCGGGATCCGACATCAAGAGAGCGGTAGCCTTTTTTAAGATCTCGGCTTCCATCTCCATGCGCTTGATCTTGGCCTTTAGTTCCTGGATCTGCCGTTGATCTTCGGTAATCGCCTTGGTGCCCTTGACGGGCTGTCCCTCGCGTTCCTTGCGAACCTGATCGACCCAGCGCCGTAAAGCGGTGGGCCCGATGTCCAGCGATGCACACACGTCTGGAACCGGGCAGTTATCATCAAGCACCATGCTGGCAGCATGCAGCTTGAATTCGCGGGTATAGACCTTTCTTTCGTTCATGGAACCTCCAAGTTGGCGAAATCATATCGCCCTTAAGAGGTGTCCGGAATTATTAGGCCAGTTCAGGCTCGCTCCTACAGGGGACTGTAGTGTTTTGTCGTTTAGCGCACTGCCACGGCCTGCCCGGTGGCATCAGTGAAATCAAAGACCTTGCCGCCCTGCGCCGTGGCAAATTGTTGGGCCTGGCCTTTGAGCAGGAACGCGCTCAGTTGCCCTTTCCCATCGGTGGCAAACCACGCCTGATCCGCCAGCAACTTGATCCCGCTGTCGCTGGCCTGGGCGTACACCGCGCGGATGTTCTTGCCTTCCTGTTTCAGCGCTGTCAGCGCGGTAAATGCCGACTCCGCCGAGGCGTACTGGCGGACTTTCGGCTCGCCGCGCACCCAGATTTCCGCCACGTGGCTGAAGTCGGTGATGGCTTGGCCGCTGGCGGCATCAACGGCCTTGAGCGGCGCCTGCCCGTAACTGGACAGTTGCGCGCTGTAGTCCAGGTTCGAGGCCTTGAAGGCGGCGCGGATGTATTGGTCGTCGATGAAGGTGTTGAGATCCAGACCGCGATCAGCCTTTTTCAACAACTTGAGGGTATCGATGGCGGTGCCCACGGCCTGACGGTATTCCGGCTTCCAGCTCAGGTCGCGGGTCTGCACACCGAGAGGGCCATGGAACAGGTAATTGACCTCGGCATCGACCCCGGTGACCTTGGCGATCAACTCGCTATATTTCTCCGGCTCAGCCGTCAGCAGCTGGTTGGCTTCGATACTCGCCCGCAGGTAAGCGACGACGATCTCCGGGTACTTTTTCGCATAGGCCTGATCGACCAGTGCACCGTGGAAGGTCGGCGCGTTGGCCTGGGCACCGTCATAAATCTTGCGGGCGAAACCCCGGCTCGGAAACAGCTCGGCGAAGGGCACGAAGTCAGCGTGAGCATCGATCTTGCCGGCCTGCAACGCGGAGCCGGCGACTTCCGGCGGCTGGGCGATGATGTTTACGTCCTTGAGCGGGTCCCAGCCCTGGGCCGCGACGGCGCGCAGCAGCATGCCATGGGCGGTGGAAGCGAACGGCACGGAAATGGTCTTGCCCTTGAGCTCTGCCAGCGACTGCACGCCCGATGCGCTTGGCACCACGATGCCGTTGCCGCTGCCCTTGATGCTGCCCGACAGCACGCTGATGAACAGGCTGTGCTTGCCCGCCGTTTCGAACGCCACGCCGTTGAACGCGCCGGGGAAGTCAGCCATGGCGCCGAAGTCGAGTTTGCCGGCCACCATCTCGTTGGTCAGGGGGGCGCCACTGGTGAAGTTTTTCCACTGCACCTCGTACTGGGCGTCTTTGTAGGGGCCATCGTGGGGCAGGTACTTGTCCAGCAGCCCGAGTTCGCGAATCAACAATCCGCCGGCGGCGCAGTTGATGGTGGTGTCCTGGGTGCCGATGGCAATGCGGATGGTTTCGGCCGAGGCCGACAGGGTGAATGAAGCCAGTACCAGACCGGCCAAAGCTGCACGCAACATCATGAGTGTTTCCCCTCGAATCATTTATTGGATGTTCGTCTCCGCCACGATCAGGGCGTGGTGGGAAACGAGGGGTGTTGTGAATCAGGCGTCCGGTGGTGGCCGGATGGCTTTGAATATTATTTGAGCAGCCCACGATCCACTGTAGGAGTGAGCCTGCTCGCGATGGCGTCCTTTCAGTCAATGGAGATGTCGCCAGTGCTGGCTTCATCGCGAGCAGGCTCGCTCCTACATTGATTTGTGTTCAGCGCAGCAGGTACGGGATTTCGACTTTCACCGCGCCAGTCGGGCAGTCCTTTTCACAGGGCATGCAGTACCAGCATTCGTCGAACGCCATGTAGGCCTTTTGCGTGGCCGGGTTGATGGCCAGCAGGTCCATCGGGCAAACGTCGACGCACACGGTGCAGCCTTTGTGGGCGATGCATTTGTCTTCATCGACAGTGACAGGGGCGTTGGAGCGGAAGAAGATTTCCTGGGCTTGATAGGCCATTTCACGGTCTCTCTCTTGGGTGATGCTCAGGCGGCATCCGCACCGACCCGCAGCCGGTCGTAGGCCTGCATCTCGTCGGCATCCAGCGGGATGATGTAAGGCTCGACGGCTTTCTTGAAACTGCTCATCAAACCGTTTTCGTCTTTCTTCAGGTGGCAATGGCAGAACCAGTCGCGGTCGTTGCGTTGTGGGTGATCGACGCGGTGGTGGTAAAGCCCCCAGCGGCTTTCGGCGCGGAACAATGAAGCGCGGGCGGCCATTTCGGCGCAGTCGCGGATCATGCTGACTTCCATGGCGCGCATCAGTTCATGGGCGTTGTGGGCCTTGATCTGGTCGAGGTCGCGCTGGATGTCGCTGAAGCGTTGCAGGCCGATCTGCATCTTTTTCGTCACTTTCGGCGGTTGCAGGTAGTCGTTGACGAAGCGCCGCAGCTTGTATTCGACCTGGGCCGGCGGCAGGCCATGCTCGCGATCCAGCGGTGCATAGACCCGTTGCTTTTCGGTTTCGACCTGCGTGGCATCCAGCGCTGAAAACTCGCGCCCGGCGACAAAATCCGCCGCGTTGTGGCCGGCGAACCATCCATAGGTGAACGCACCGAGCATGTAGTTGTGCGGCACGGCAGCCATGTCCCCCGCCGAGTACAAGCCCTTGACCGAGGTCTCGGCCTTCTCGTTGACCCACACCCCCGACGCCGAATGCCCGCTGCAAAAACCGATTTCCGAGATGTGCATCTCGACCATCTGCGTGCGGTAGTCGGTGCCGCGATTGGCGTGGAACTGGCCGCGACTCGGACGCTCGTTGCTGTGCAGAATCTCTTCGATGTTCTGGATGGTTTCCTCGGCCAGGTGATCGAGCTTGAGGAACACCGGACCATTGCCGCTTTCCAGTTCCTGATGGAACTCCCACATCATCTGCCCGCTCCAGTAGTCGCACTCGATGAAGCGCTCGCCCTTGTTGTTGGCGGTGTAGCCACCCAAGGGGCCGGTGACGTAGGCGCAGGCCGGACCGTTGTAATCCTTGATCAGCGGGTTGATCTGGAAGCATTCCAGGTTCGCCAGCTCGGCCCCGGCGTGGTAGGCCATCGAGTAGCCGTCGCCGGCATTGGTCGGGTTTTCGTAAGTGCCCATCAGGTAGCCCGAGGACGGCAACCCTAGGCGTCCGGCGGCACCGCAGGCGAGGATCACCGCCTTGGCCTTGATCACATGGAAGTCAGCGGTGCGGCAGTCGAAGCCCATCACGCCGTTGACCGCGCCCTCTTCGTCCGTCAGCAATCGGGTGCAGACCAGGCGATTGGTGATGCTCACCCGCGCACGTTTCAACTGCCGATAGAGGACTTTCTTGATGTCGTGCCCTTCCGGCATCGGCAACACGTAGGCGCCCATGTGGTGGACCTTCTTCACTGCGTAGTCGCCGGTTTCGTCCTTCTCGAATTTCACGCCCCAGCGGTCCAGTTGCTCGATCGTCTCGAAGCTGTGGGTGGCATAGGCGTACACCGCGGCCTGGTTGACGATGCCGTCATTGGCGATGGTGATTTCCTTGGTGTACTGCTCCGGCGTCGAATGGCCGGGAATGATCGCGTTGTTCAGGCCGTCCATGCCCATGCTGATCGCGCCGCTGCGCTTGACATTGGCCTTGTCGATCAACAACACCCGCAGGTCGCGGTTGCGTTCCTTGGCCTTGATCGCCGCCATGGGGCCGGCGGTGCCGCCGCCAATGACAACGATGTCGTATTCCTGCTCCAGCGTGCTGCGCGTCATGCCTGCTCCCCTTTTTGCCGGTCGATCCGCAGGCGGTACTGGAAGGCATCGCCACGGTAGTAAAGGTGTTCGAAGTCCAGTGGCCAACCGTCGACATCGTGGGTCAGGCGTTCGATACGCATGATCGGCGAGCCGGGTTCGACGCTCAGCGCCCGAGTCAGGTCGCTGTCGGCCAGTACCGCATCGATGGCCAGGTCGGCATGCCCCAGGGTCAGGCCGCAGTCGTTTTCCAGGATCTGGAAAATGTCGCGGGTGACCAGGTCGGCTTTTTCAAGGCGTTCACCAATGGCCTTGGGCAGGTAAGTGATCTCCAGGGAAATCGGCTCGCGATTGATCAGGCGCACTCGTTTGATCTGCGCCACGACCTCGCCTTCAGCCACCTGCAAACGCTCGGCGACGAGTTTGTCAGCGGCAATGAATTTGAAGCTGCGCAGGCGGTTGATCACCTCATAGCCGCGACCGGTCATGGACTCGGCCAGGCCTTGCAGGGTGCTGACGTTCTGGAAGGTTTTCGGCTTGGCGACAAAAGTGCCCTTGCCGTGGATCTTGAAGATCAGCCCTTCCTTTTGCAGGTCACCCAAGGCCTGGCGCACGGTGATGCGGCTGACCTTGAACAACGTGCCAAGCTCGCTTTCGGAAGGCATCTGGCTGTCTTGCGGGTATTCGCCGTCGAGGATGCGGGCGCGCAGCACGTCACGCAGCTGGGTGTGCAACGGGACGCTGCTCAGGGATAGAACGTTATCGGTCATGGCAGATCACTTGTTATAACGAGTTATGACGTGATCTTAGAGAAGTCATGACAGACTTGAGAAATACCGAATGCGCATAAGGTTAGAAGTGCAACGCAATCCAAAACTGTAGGAGCGAGCCTGCTCGCGATGGCGGCGGGTCAGTCGATTTCAATGTTGAATGTGAAACCGCTATCGCGAGCAGGCTCGCTCCTACAGGGGATTTGTGTGATCTGAAGATTCAGTGCCGCTTGAGTATCCGGTCCATCACCCAATCGGTCTTCAGCGCCTGCTCGGCCACGGCCGGGTGCTGCGCTTCGCCACGAATATGCGCATTCATGCCCAATACGTGGTGCCACTGAATGTGGGCGTGATGCTCGATGTTCAGGCTGAGGTGCTCATCGGCGTGCAGCTCGATCGGGTGTTCATCGAACACTGAAAAGCTGATCCGGCCTTTGCTGCCAATCACTTCGACCCGGTCTTCGCGACGGTCAGCAACGAAGTTCCAGCAGCCCATGCCCAGTGCCCCGCTGGCAAACCGCCAAGTGGCGCTGACGGCATCTTCGGCCGCGTACAAACCGGCCTGCCGCGCGGTGAACCCGGCGACTTCGACGATATCGCCGAACAGGTACTGAAACAGGTCCAGGCCATGGCTAGCCAGATCGGCGAAGTAGCCACCACCGGCAATCGCCGGGTCGGTGCGCCAGTTATCGCTGCCGTTTTGATCCGCTGCCGACGGGGCTTTGGTGAGGGTCCAGCTCAAGTGCCGGACCTCGCCGATCCGCCCGTCCTCCAGCCACTGCCGCACTTGCCGGAAGCGTGGCAGCGAACGTCGGTAATAGGACACGAACAGATGCAGCCCGGCATCGGCAAACACCTGCTGCATTTCACGGCTTTGCCCGGCATTCAGCGCCATCGGTTTTTCCACGCAGCAATGCTTGCCGGCGGCGGCCACCTGCAAGGCATAGGCGTGATGGCTGTCGGGCGGCGTGGCGATGTACACCGCGTCGACTTCGGGATCGTTGATCAGCGCCTGCGCATCGGTGTAGACCCGCACGATGCCGTGGCGCTCGGCGTAGTCGGTGACGGCTTCAAGGCGCCGGCCCATCACCGCCACCAACGCCGATCCGGGCGTCTTGTAGAAGGCCGGCGCGCTTTTGCGTTCAGCGACGCTGCCACAACCGATCATGCCCCAGCGCACCACATTCATAGGTTTTCCTTGCTGCTTAGCCGACACGCAATGCGCGCAGGTCCAGTCGACCGTCCTTGAGCGGCGGGCACCAGTAGTAACCACCGGTGATCGGACGGCTGATGCGGTACAGACCGTCGGTGATGCCGTCTTCCAGGCCACTCATGCGGCGCAGTTGGGCTTCAAAGGCATCGAGGGAAAAACCGAAGGCCAGGAACATCAGGCCGGCGCGGTCGCCTTCGATCCACGGCATCGAACGGCGCACCACGAAGGCCTCGGGCGCAAAGCTTTCCTGGGCGGTGCGTTTGACGTGGGCGGAAACCGGCGCGTCGTCAATCTCTTCGTTATCGCTCAAGCGGCGGCCCATGATGTTGTCTTTTTCATCCGCCGACAGCCCATGGAATCCTTTCAAGTCATGCTGCCACTGCTGGATCGCGGCGAAGCTGCCCCCGACCAGACCGTCCGCGCCCTCACCCACCAGGGCGGCGGCCACGGCGGCTGCGTCGTGGGGGTTCTCGGTGCCGTCTTCGTAGCCGGTCAGGTCATGGCCGCTCATGTGGCGGAAGGTTTCGTTCATCTGTACCAGGCGTAACGCCGGGGCCAGTGCCGCGGTGATGGCGTTGCTGCGGTTGAGCAACTCACCACGGTCTTCACCGTGCAACCAGCACCAGAGCGCGTGCTGGGTAGACGGGTTGTCGACGCCGACACCAGTCAGTGCCGGGAAAGTGCGCAGGCCTTCGATCTGCCCCTCCAGTGCCTTGACCAGGGATTCGCCGAAGCCGACGACCGCCGATTTCCCGTCCACCCGTTGCATCAAGTTGTCGAGTGCAGCCGGCAATGCTTCGGCGGATTCGAGGGCGAAGAACATATGGCGGGCTTGAGGCGGAACGGGGGTGGCGAGAATGCCCGGCTGGTAATGGCTCATATGAACTCCTTGAAAAAGAGCATAGAGTTTAACCGGAGTACGAGGGTTTGTGTGCCGTCAGAGACCACAGAAGCCGCTCGCCACAAAAGATCAAACCGCGCTGGGGCTTTCGTTGCGGAACGCACTCGGGCTCATGCCGGTCCAGCGCTTGAACGCCCGGCGGAAGCTGCGCACGTCGCTGTAGCCGACCTCTTCGGTGATACGTTCGATGGACATGTCCGGGTTGGCCAACAGGCTCATGGTGCGGGCCTGACGCACTTGCTCCAGCAGCGTTTCGAAGGTCAGCGCGTGTTCGGTGAGGCGGCGGCGCAAGGTGCGGCTGCTCATGTTCAGGTCGCCGGCGATTTTCTCGATGTGGCTGCCCTCGGTCAGGTCCCGGGCAATCGCCCGCTCCACGGCCTGGATCAGATCCATTTTCTGGTGCACCTGCGCGGCTTCCAGTTCGAGCAGTTTCACGGCCTGACGCAGGGCCAGGGAGTGGTGATTGGGCAGGTGAACGCTCAGCCAATGCGCCTCGATCACCATGCGGTTTTGCAGGCAACCGAAACGCACGTCCGCCCCCAGCAGGCGCGAATATTCGCCGAGATAGTCCGGCGCGGCATGCATGAACTCCACGGCCATCGGCTTGAAATCCACCCCGACCAGCGCCCGGCCGTACACCAGCAGGCTGGCGAAAAACTCCTCGACCGCGAACAACTGCACGTCGGCGAACGGCAAGCGGCATTCAACGTCGACAAACACCCGATCCCCCGCCTCCTCCACACTCGATACGACAATGCCGCCAGAGGTGTGTTGATGGCGAATGCCCAGCTCGAACGCATCGCGCAGGGTCTTGCACAGCGACAACACATGCCCCAACAACCCCAGCGTACCGAGCACATTCTGCGCGCCGACCCACAAGCCCAGCCCCTGATTGGGCAAAGCCTTGAGCGCGCGCTGAATCATCGCCACGGCCTGGCGATAGGAAATACGCTGCGCCGGGTCCTGCAGGTCTTCAAAGGTAAACCCCAACCCTCGGCACAGGCTCTGTGGGTGGATGCCTTTTTGCTCGGCGACTTCGGCCAGGGTCTGCAGGAGAAACGGCGACACCAGCGCCAGTTCAAAGGTGGGATCGGTCACTTTCATTTGCATGGGGCCATACATTCCGGGTCGAGCTGCATTCTTATTTTTGTAACCGGTTATGTCGAAGTAAGTTAGCACAGGGTTCAACGGCTGTCCGCAGAAGTCCCCCTAAATGGCCGCCAATACCCTGCCTTGCAGGGCGCAGACAGCTTATTTCTATGTTGCGGCCCTCGTATGGATGCCGGACAGCCCGCTAACAATAATAATGAGTACACCCATGATCCCGACCCGCACGACACTTCCCCTGATGGTCATTGGCCTGGCCGGCGTCTGTGCCCTGCAACCGGCGCTGGCCACCGAGGCTGGCGTGGACAACATCGGCACCGGCACCGACGGCTTTTTCATGTTGCCGCTTTCGCCCGACAGCCTTCCGGAGAACATGGTTGCGTTCAACCTCTACTACAACCACTACAAAGCCACGAAGCTCAACATCAGCTCCCTCGGCGGCAAGGTGCCGAACGTCGAGATCGAGTCCACGGCGGTCATTCCGCGCCTGGACTACCTCAGCCCGGTGCGAGTGTTTGGCGGCCGGCTGGCGGGCTATATCGCGCAGCCCTGGCTCAAGCAGGAGGTCTCGGTGTTCGGCTTGCCGCAGGACACCCGTGAAGGCATGGGCGACACAACGTTTGCGCCGATCATTCTCTGGGACATGGGCCCAGACCTGACCCTCGGCGCCGCCATTGAAGTCACCGTGCCGACCGGCGAATACAGCGTTGATCGCCTGGCCAACACCAGCAACAACTTCTACACCTACAAACCCTTGTTCTCCTTCACCTGGCTGCCGACGGACAGAACCGAGGTGTCGATGAAGACCACCTACAGTTTCAACGGGAAAAACAAGGACACCGATTACAAGTCGGGGCAAATTTTCCACTTCGATTACTCGGCCAGTTTCAAGATCACCGACAACCTGATGCTCGGTTTGAACGGCTACTACCTCAAGCAAACCACCGACGACAAACAATTCGGCCACACCGTGCAGTTCAATGGCCAGGACGTGAACGACGGGGTGCGCGGCCAGGTGTTTGCCATTGGCCCGGCGCTGCACTGGACCTTTCTCGAATACGCCAGCGCGGAGATTCGCTGGGCCAAGGAGTTCGACGTGGAAAACCGGCCTGAAGGGGAAATGCTTTGGGCGAAGGTCAGTATTCCCTATGCGTTTTGACTGAGCTGACGCTATCGCGAGCAGGCTCACTCCTACATTGGAATGCATTCCTAATGTGGGAGTGAGCCTGCTCGCGATAGCGGTTTAACAGACTCAGAATCTTCTTCAGGAATACACAGGCCAGCTCTCCACAATCTTCCCACTCCGAACCGCCAGCAAATCCCCGAACTGCAACAACACCGACTCGGTCTGGGTTGGCCGCAAGAACACCTGGTCCTCTACCGTCAGCCCCACCGCCGCCGAACCATTGACCATTTCCTGGTTCGAGCTGCGGCCATACACGCCATTGCTCTGCAACCCCGCTGGCGATTCGAACTCCGCCATCCAGTTACCGCCATAAATGAAATACGTCTCGCGCTGATTGGTGTCCCACCAGGAAAACAGCCTGGACTTTTCATCCAGCGCCGGAATATTCACCTCCCCGGTGCTTTTCAACACCGGCGTGGCGATATAAGCGGCCGGCACATGCTCCGCCAGAGACGGCAAATCATAGTGAGTGGGCTTGAGCATCGCCGTCCCCACCGACACTTCGCTGCTCAGTTGTTCATGCTCATGCATGCGATAGCTCGGGCTCCCGGCCGTGTTAAGGGTCAACCCTTCGCGCCACAAACCGGGGTATTGCTGACGGGTGAAATCGACGCAGCGGTGATAAATCACCATCACCTTGGCGAACAGTTCCTCGGGCGAGCCCAGAATCCCCGGCACACCCATGCCCACGAACGGGTCGTAGCCCATGAACCCGGCGAATTCCAGGTGCTGCGGGTGCTGGCTGATCAGCGCCAGCATCTGCCCGAGTACGCCAAGGTCGCTGACGCCACCGCGATGCAGCCCGACATCCAGTTCGATGTTCACCCGTATTCGCGTGCCCAGCCCCTGCGCCAGGGCAAGGTATTGCTGCAAGCGTTGGGGCGTATCAAGCAACCATTGCAGTTGTCTGGAAGGGTCGAAAGACCCCTTGTGCGACTGATAGAACAACTCGGCCGAACGCACCGGCAGCGGCTTGCCCAACAGAATGTCGGCCTCGGCAAACTGCACGGCGTCATGATTGAGAAAGGGTTGGTGAAACGACATCAGCCGTCGGGTGCCGGCGCGTTGGGCGATGTAGGCCAGCAGTCCCGGTGCCGGCAGTGATTTTTCCACCAGGCGCAGGTGCTTGCCGGCGCGCTTGACCGATTGCATCACCACATCGATGTTGTGATCCAGCCGATCAAGGTCGATCAGCATCACCGGTCGCATCGGCCCGTGGTCCTTGAGTTCGCGGTTCAGCGTACGGAAGTAATCGCTGTACGGCGCGCCTCGATCACCCGGCCGCAGCCACGCCCCGACCCCCACCAACAAGGCGCCGACACCGGCGCTGCCAAGCAAGAAATTGCGGCGATTGACGGCCATCAGCTCACCCCCAGAATGGAAGACAGATGCGCGTTGAGAAATTTGCCGCTGGGGTCGAGCGCCTGCCGCACCTGGCTGAATTCCTGCCAGCGCGGGTACAGCGGCCGCAGGTTTTTCGCGTTCAGCGTGTGCAACTTGCCCCAGTGGGGCCGGCCGTTGTACTTCCAGAAAATCGGCTCGATGGCGGCAAAAAAGTTGTGATGATCCATCTGGTAATGCTGGTGCACCGAAATCGAACAGCTGTCGCGGCCTTCGAACATGCTCAGGGGGATGTCGTCGGCCTTGACGTACCGGTATTCAATAGGAAACCAGGTGCGCAGGTCCTTGTCCTGGATCAGTTTGAGGATCTCGCGCAAACAGGCCGGGCCGTATTCGGCCGGCACGGAATATTCCATTTCGTTGAAACGCACCGTGCGCACGTTGGCGTAGATGTCGAACGAGTCACCCACCCGATCATCGAAACTGGCCAGGTGGCGCAGGCTGTTGAGCAGGGTGCGGCGCAGGTCCGGGAAGTCGCTGGCGTATTTGTCGATTTTCTCGATCAGCGTAACGAATTCGTTGCCGCCCTCCTCATCCGCCGGCACCGGCGGTGTGGCCGGGTCGGTGGTTTCGTTCAGGGCGATCGACAAGGCGTAGTCGGAATGGGTCACCACGAGCATTTCCCAGTGCTGGTTTTCCCGGGTGTTCTTGTCCAGGTCTTCCAGCAGCTCTTCGGTTTTAGCGATCCATTGCCGCTCCCGCAGGCGATAGGCCGGGCGATTTTGCAGACGAATTTTCGTGGCCACCCCGAGCGCGCCGAGCGATACACGGGCGGCGTTGAACACTTCAGGATGACGCGTGCTGTCGCAGTCCACTACCTCGCCGTTGGCGGTCACCAACTGCATGCCGCAGACATGCGCCGAACAGGATTGAAAGTGCTTGCCGGTACCGTGGGTCGAGGTCGAGATCGCGCCCGCCAGGGTCTGGTAATCGATGTCGGCCATGTTCTGCAGGGCCTGGCCGATGTCCTTGAGCGGCGTGCCCATGCGCGACATCGGCGTGCCGGCGGCGAATTCGGCCTGCAGGGTTTGCGCATCGTGATCGAGCAAACCTGTGAAATAGCTCAGCGACAGCAAGGTACCGTCGGTGGGCACCAGCGCACTGAAGGAATGCGCCGAGCCCACCGGCCGAATCTTGCCGGGGGCTTGGCGCACCACGTGTGTCAACTCATCCAGGTTCTTGGGCGCCAGCCGCGCCGCCGGCAGGCAACTCTGGCCGCCCGACCAATTGCGCCAGGGAATCAGGCGCGGTGCGCGCAGCAGCTCGGCCAGTGCCGGTGTTGAGCCGAGCGCGGTAAAGGCGCCGATGACGCTCGCCCGTTGCAACAACTGACGCCGTGTCAGGTCCATCGTCATGAATCGCACCTTGCCGTTCTTGTCATTGGATGGGCTGGCCGGACATAAAGGCAATCAGCGCCAGGAACTGTTCTTGCGAACACTGCATGCACATGCCCATCGGCGGCATGCCGTTGTAACCGTTGATCGCGTGGTCGAGCAGCGTGTCGGCGCCCTGCAATACCCGTGGTTGCCAGGCCTTGATGTCGCCGGTCAGCGGCGCCCCGGCCGCCGGGTTGGCATGGCAAAGCTTGCAGCTGTTGTCGTAGACCTGCGCCAGCTCGGCGTCGGCGGGCCTCGCGGTGCCTGCTTCGCTGCGGGTCGGCGGGTTGTCCGGCGCTTCGCCGCACCCCGCCAGCAACGCCGCAAAGACGCACCCCACCAAGGCCAAACAAAGGCTAGGCTTTTCAGTTAATCGGCATGCCCGCATGGCTGTTCTCTCATTGGCTGCCCGGCCAGTCGGGCACAGCCTTTTTTGTTGTGATCAAGGAGAGTCAACATTAAGGCACCCCGCGCGGGCGGGTTGAGGGCATTGGGGGCCAACAAGGGGAGCTTCTGAGGCCATGACGCAAGGCCCGATAAATCCCCGAACACCACGCTGTGCGGAAAAACGCTGAGATGAGTCATGACAAGCGTTGCCGAGGTCTGCTAAAACGATTCATCAGTGCATCACCCAATCCAGAGGGGTAGCGACATGACCACAGCCAATATTCTCCAGAACCTGTTCCCAAGCCCCGCCGAGATCCCGGAAAAGTACCGCCTCGGCGGCCAGACCGAGCAGCGCGAGTACCTGGTCGATGGCGAACTCAGAACCTGGAACGGGCCGCTGGCCCAGGTCCGCAGCCCGGTGTACGTGGCAGGCCCGAATGGCGATGAGCAGGTGATCCTCGGCAGCACGCCGCTGCTGGATGCCGACACCGCCTTGACCGCCCTCGACGCCGCGGTCCGTGCCTACGACCGCGGCCAGGGCCTGTGGCCGACCATGCGCGTGGCCGAACGCATCCAGCACGTCGAAACCTTCCTGGGGCGCATGCGCGAGCAGCGCGACGCCGTGGTCAAGTTGCTGATGTGGGAAATCGGCAAGAACCTCAAGGACTCGGAAAAGGAATTCGACCGTACCTGCGACTACATCGTCGACACCATCAACGCGCTGAAGGAACTCGACCGCCGCTCCAGCCGTTTCGAACTGGAACAGGACACCCTCGGCCAGATCCGTCGCGTGCCGATGGGCGTGGCCCTGTGCATGGGGCCATACAACTATCCGTTGAACGAAACCTTCACCACGCTGATCCCGGCGCTGATCATGGGCAATACCGTGGTGTTCAAACCGGCCAAGCTCGGCGTGCTGCTGATTCGCCCGCTGCTGGAAGCCTTCCGCGACAGCTTTCCGACCGGAGTGATCAACGTCATCTACGGCAGCGGCCGCGAGACGGTCAGTGCGTTGATGGCCAGCGGCAAGATCGACATCTTTGCCTTCATTGGCACCAACAAGGCCGCCAGTGACCTGAAAAAACTCCATCCGAGACCCCACCGCTTGCGCGCGGCGCTGGGCCTGGATGCGAAAAACCCTGGGATAGTCCTGCCGGAAGTGGATCTGGACAATGCGGTCAGTGAAGCGGTGACCGGTTCGCTGTCGTTCAATGGCCAGCGCTGCACCGCGCTGAAGATCCTGTTTGTCCACGAAGACGTGGTCGAGTCCTTCATCGACAAATTCAACGCCAGGCTCGCCAACCTCAAACCCGGCATGCCCTGGGAAAACGGCGTAGCCCTGACACCACTGCCCGAATCGAGCAAGGTCGACTATCTGCATTCTCTGGTGGCGGATGCTGAAAGCAAAGGCGCCAAAGTGGTCAATCCCAACGGTGGCGAGGCTCGTGCGTCGTTCTTCTACCCGGCGGTGCTGTACCCGGTCACGCCGCAGATGCGCGTTTATCAGGAAGAACAGTTCGGCCCGGTCATCCCCATCGTGCCGTACCGTCATCTGGATACCGTGATCGACTACGTGCTGGAGTCGGACTTCGGCCAGCAATTGAGCATCTTCGGCACCAACCCGGTGGCGGTCGGCCGGCTGGTGGACACCTTCGCCAATCAGGTCGGGCGCATCAACCTCAATGCCCAGTGCCAGCGCGGCCCGGACACCTATCCCTTCAATGGTCGCAAGAACTCGGCCGAAGGCACCTTGTCGGTCCATGACGCACTGCGGGTGTTTTCGATCCGCACATTGGTGGCCACCAAATTCCAGGAGACCAACAAGGACCTGATCAGCGAGATCATCAGCGGCCGCAGTTCGAGCTTCCTGACCACCGACTACATCTTCTGAGTCATTGGACGGTCAGGCCATTACCGCCGACGAACATCGCCGGAACATCTGACGCCCCTGGGTGACGCTCAGGGCGTCACCGTGCGCCGAAACCTCATTGACCAGCCTTGTTGCATGCCGGCAGCCGCCAGCAAAATCGCCGCGACGCCAATCCATTGCAGCGGCTCCAGGCGATGGCCGAAAGCAAACCAGTCGACGAAAATCGCCGCAATCGGGTAGATGAAGGACAGCGCCCCCGTCAGCGCAGTCGGCAGTTTTTGAATCGCGCCGTACAGCAACACGTACATAACACCGGTGTGCACCATGCCCAGCGTCACCAGGCTGGCCCACGCACTCGGTGCCTGCGGCAATACCGAAAGATTCGCAAATGGCGCGAGCAACAACACGCCCGTGCCGACCTGGATCAGCGCGATCAAATGCGGCGGGGTTCCCGTCAGGCGCTTGATGATCAACGCGGCAATCGCGTAGAGAAACGCCGCGCCCAAGGCCAGGGCAATGCCCACCAGGTAATCGCTGCCACTCTCGCCCTGGCTGCCATGGGCGCTGACAATCGCCAGCATCCCGAGAAACGACACGCCCAGCCAGGTCAGTTTCTGCGTGGTGATCTTTTCGTTGAGGAACAGCGCCGCCAGCCCGACCAGCATGAACGGCTGGACGTTATAGACGGCGGTGCCGATGGCAATCGATGCCCGGGAATAGGACGCGAACAACAGCACCCAGTTGCCGACAATCGCCACACCGCTGAGCACAGCCAGCAGGAACGTGGTGCGGGTCAGAATGCCGGGGCGCAGAAAGCCAAAGGCCGCGCAAATCAGCAGCAAGGTGCCGGCACCGAACAGGCAGCGCCAGAACACCACATCCAGCACTGGTTGTCCGGACACCAGCACGAACCAGCCGATGGTGCCGGAAATCAACATGGCGGCCGTCATTTCGAACGAACCGCGGCGTAGGGTTTTGTCCATCATCAGACTCCTGTGTTTGTGGCCAAAGTATGCCAATGCACCCTGGCGCTACTCCAGAGCAAAAAGCAGGCTAAACTCGGAATCTACCTTTTTTATCAAGGCTGTTTCGGAAAAACGCCTAACAGAGGATTTCGCCATGACCGATGACATCGACCAAGTGCTGATCACGGCGCTGATGGAAGACTCGCGACGTTCGCTCAAGGCCCTGGCGCAGATCAGCGGCCTGTCCTCCCCCAGTGTTGCCGAGCGTCTGCGCCGTCTGGAAGAACGCGGCGTGCTCAAGGGCTACACCGTAGAAATCGACCCGAAATGCTTTGGTTATCAACTCCAGGCCATCGTGCGCATTCGCCCGTTGCCGGGGCAATTGCAGGAAGTGGAACGGCAAATCATGGCCATTCCCGAATTCACCGAGTGCGACAAGGTGACCGGCGACGACTGTTTCATTGCGCGCCTGCATGTGCGCTCGATGGAACAACTGGACACTCTGCTCGACCGCCTCAACACCCACGCTGAAACCAATACGGCAATCGTCAAGAAAACCCCGGTCAAGCGCCGGTTGCCGCCCATGGCGTGAGTGATATTTGTTTCAGACTGAAGTAGATTGATGGTTTCCGGCGAAGGATTGACGGCATGAAAACTCAGGCAATGCTACTCGTGGCAATGATGCTAGCGGGTTGCGGCACGATTCAGACGGTCGTACGCAGTGACGAAGCGGCCGCAAAAAGCCTCAAGGACCACAAGAGTTATTGCGGCGCGGTACCACGAATCTACAGCGGCGTGACCTACGATTTCTGCTACCTGAACGCGGCCCTCGAAGACGGTCGGGATGCGCAGGTACATGGCCCCGCCCCCGCTATCGTGCTGCTCGACGTGGTCGTGTCCGGGGCGATGGATACCTTGCTGCTGCCCTACACCATCTACCGCCAGCAAGCCGACGGCAGCATTGTCATTGCAGAGTGAGCCTGAATTTCAGGTAAAAAAAACCCGCCTGAGCGGGTTTTTTACTTCAAGGCCAACGATTAATCGTCGCGGCCCATGATGCCGAACAGCTGCAACAGGCTGACGAACAGGTTGTAGATCGATACATACAGGCTGATGGTCGCCATGATGTAGTTACGCTCGCCGCCATGAATGATGGCGCTGGTCTGGAACAGGATGCAGACCGAGGAGAACAGCACGAAACCTGCGCTGATCGCCAGTTGCAGGCCGCTGATCTGGAAGAACAGGCTCGCCAGCGTTGCACCCAGCAGCACGAAGAAACCTGCCGTGATGAAACCGCCGAGGAAGCTCATGTCCTTGCGGGTAATCAGCACATACGCCGACAGACCGCCGAACACCAGCGCCGTCATCGCGAACGCCGAGCTGACCACTTCAGCGCCGCCCTGCATTCCCAGGTAACGGTTGAGGATCGGGCCAAGCAGGAACCCCATGAAACCGGTCAGGGCAAATGCCGACACCAGGCCCCAGGCCGAATCGCGGAGTTTGTTGGTGAGGAAGAAAAGACCATAGAAGCCGATCAGCACCACGAAAATGTTCGGGTAGCCAACATGCATCTGCTGGGCAACGTAGGCTGTCACACCGCTGAAAGCCAGGGTCAGGGCGAGCAAGCCGTATGTGTTGCGCAGGACGCGGCTAACCTCTAGCTGCTCAGCCTGCACGCTGTTATTAACTGCGTAATCCTGTTCGCGCATGGCGACACTCCTGTTGGTTTGAAACGTTCAGTCGCAAAGATCATAACAGACGCCCTGTAACAAGCTATGCAGAGAGTTTGACAGTGTGTTTCATTCAGGTATTATGGCGCCCGCAACGCAAACGGAGGTGTGGCCGAGTGGTTTAAGGCAACGGTCTTGAAAACCGTCGACTGTAACAGGTCCATGAGTTCGAATCCCATCGCCTCCGCCATCTTTATACGACAAAGCCCTGATTACTCAGGGCTTTGTCGTTTCCGGGGTTTGGAAAAACCTGCCAGCCCATACCTTGGCTCTTGGCTTTCCATCGCTGTACGTGGAGCGCCTTGATACGGGCCAAGTGCGTCGACGGGGAACCCTGCCTTTCCTCGCCGATTGTTCAAGCGGCCTAATTGATACGACAGCGGACCGGCAACCTGTTCGAGGGGAAAAGCTGCCCATAGCCGACGCCATCACATCCAGGAAATTGGCACATTCGGTGCCAGTCATAATTAGAATAACGACTGTTGCGTTAAATAAATATGACTGCTAGGATCAATCTCACCTTAGTAAAATTTCGTGGGAGAAAGCCGCCATGCAAGACTCTCTGCGCAAGGCATTTCTGGAAGATGGGGCAGTCCTGATCAAAGGGCTTCTGAACGAGGAGCAACTAGCTCAGTGTCGGACTGCCTATGACTGGGCAGTCGAGAACCACGGCCCCAACGCGTTTCGAATGTTCGATGGGACCTTGCAACAGTCGCACGTCGACAACGCCAATCCGCTCGCCAAAGAGCGCCTGGAGGCGTTGGTGTCTTCCCTCCCCTTTGGCCAGTTGTTCGCACACCTCTGGGGTTCCGAAAACGTCTGGTATTTCGCCGAGGAAGTGTTCCTCAAGGCCGGCGGACGCGGTTCGCGCACACTCTGGCATCAGGACACCTCTTATTTGCCCTGGGCCGGCATGCATTGGGGCAATGCATGGATCAGCTTCGAATCCGTTCCCAAGCAGAATGCACTGGAGATCATTCGGGGCTCACACCGCGGAACGCGTTTTGATGGCACCACCTTCCTCGACCCGAACGACCCAACCCAACCCTTGCATGGAGGCGGCATGCTGCCTCGCCTTCCCGATATCGAGGCTGAGCGCGAGCAGGCGCCCGATGCATACGAAATTCTGTCGTGGGCAACGGAGCCCGGAGATGTGGTTGTGCTCCATCCCGGCTCGCTACATGGCGGCGCGCCGGTCGACGAAGCCTTCCCGGATCGCCACACCTTTGTTTTCCGCTTCTTTGGTGACGATGCAACCTTCAACCCCCTGCCGGACCACAGTGATGCGGGTTATCCGAAGGAAGGCGTTCTCTTCACCGAAGAATTGATGACCTTGAAGCCGGGAGAACCCTTCCGTCACCCCACCTTCCGCCAGCTCGTATGATCGGAGATCAAGCAATGAGTACCCAGAACCTGAAACGGCAAACCATCACCCCTCCCCAATCCCAAGTGTTCTACGATAACTATCACTTTCCGCAAGCGACGCGTGTCGGGGACATGATCTGGGTTTCCGGCCAGGTCGGAATCGACGCCACAATGACACCGGGCAATGGTATCGAAGAGCAGGCGCACCTAGCCTTCCAAGGCTTGAAAATCGCCCTTGAGGCGGCGGGCGCGACCCTGGCGGATGTTGTCGAGCTGATGACATTTCATACTGAGCTTCAAACTGACACGCACGCATTCATCCAGGTCAAGCACCAGTACTTCCCCGACCGGTATCCGTCATGGACCGCCATCGGCATCTCGCAACTGGCCCTTCCCGGGCTTCGCGTAGAAATTCGCGCCGTTGCGGTCGTGGGTTGCGGCGAAAGCTGATTTCACAAAAACATCACGCCTCAGGTTGCCGAGGCGCGCGTCATGCCCTCTCTACCCCATCACAACAAGAGCAAGGACTACCCATGGCTACCCTTATCGTGAGCTACCCCTTAACCGAAGATGCGAAATTCGACCGGGAGTACTACCTTTCCACCCACATCCCGCTTGCGCGCTCCGCATGGGGTGAGTTTGGACTGCAATCGGCCGAGATCCTGTTTCCGGCCGTCGGTCCGCAGCCCTTGGCAGGCCTGGTGATTCTGCGCTTCAACAATCAGACCGGAATAGATGCCGCGCTCACCTCCCCCAGGACGGCTGAGGTTCTCGGCGACGTGGCGAATTTCACCAATATCGCTCCAGTGATCTTCCGCGCGGACGACTGATGCATCGCAGGCTGCCCGAAGGCCGCTGATGCGCCCTTCGGGAGAGCCCCGGTATCAAGTCTTGCATGGGTGCTTTCTTTAAATAAATTCCATATGCTGAGCCGCAAATAGCAAGTTGCAGCTTTTTCACTGCAACTGTTACTCCGATCAATTGAGCCAGCGAAAATTACCCATTTCCTATGCCTGATTCACGACCCCAGCCTCCCATGAACAACAGCGCTCAAGCGAGTGATCGCGAATCCGAACCGGTCTCCCGCCGGGGTCGGCCCGTAGGCGACCACAAGGCGAAACGGGCCGAGTTGCTGGCAGCGGCGATCGCGGTGATCGCACGCGAGGGCTATGCCGGAGCTTCGATGCGCAAAGTGGCGCAACACGCCGGGTGCACGACGGGAGCGGTAACCTACTACTTCGCAAACAAGGAGGAGATGATCACCGCTGTCGCACAGAGCCTGTTCGACCAGATCGATACTTTGCTGGAGAACAACCAGGAGCGGATCGATATCAAGGCTCTCATCGAACAATGGCTCGACTGGACGAACACCGACGAGCCGGACGCATGGCTCGCATGGCTCCAATTGCTTGGCTACGCAAGGCACGAACCGGCTTTCGCCGGCGTCATCAAGCAACGATATGCAAGGTTCCGCCAGGTGTTTACATCGGTACTGGAGAGAGGGCAAAGCCAAGGCATAATCCGCGACGACATCCCCGCCGAGCTGCTCGCCGATCAGCTCAGCGCGATCAGCGATGGATGGATGATGATGTTGCCGATCGAACCTGAACGGTTCGGTTCGAGCCGAGGTCAATCCCTTCTCGATGCCCTCATGACCTTGATCACTCCACCCCAACCGCAAAAACCATCTTCCAAGAGAAAGGCAGTCGCCAAGTAAAGCAGTTAACGCGCGCAGCTGAGTTGGCCTTCACGAGCAGCGCGCCTCTCCAGGATCATCAGGTCGGGGCTGCGCACCGCGCTTTCTTGCCAAGACCATTAAATGGCACTGGCTGCCTTGTTCTGACCGCCCTATCCAGCAGGACACCTGCCCTTATCATGCCGCGGCGCACTCCACCGGTGCCAACGCCTGCATCGCCCCCACCCCACTCAATACCAAACGCCCTTCTATTCTGCTTTGCACGGTTTCAAATGTGCTGTATTTTTACACAACAACTGTTATGTAAAACATACAATAGATATGACAGAGGCGAAGATGGATTCAGATAACGATGAATTGTCGCTGCCGGCGCGCCAGCGACGCTTGCTGCTTCAGGCGATTGGAAGCGTCACCTTGATCGGAGGGGTTGCTCTGAGCGGGCGGGCCACGGCTCAGGTGCCACATGCTGGCCAGGACGACGTCCTTGACGTCGCCATCATCGGGGCAGGACTCGCCGGCCTGACTTCGGCGCGGGACCTGCGCCGCGCCGGCTGCGAGTCTTTCGTCGTACTCGAGGCCCGGGACCGTGTCGGTGGGCGCACCTACAACCACGACCTGGGCAAGGGCGTTGTGTCGGAAGCCGGTGGCGAGTGGATCGGCCCCGGCCAGACGGCCATTTTCGACCTGGCCCGCGAACTCGAGATCGACACCTTTCCGACCTGGTACCAGGGCAAAAACATCTACCTGGTGGGTGACGCTAAATTCGAGCAGGACCTGACCAAAGGCCAGAGCTCCAACGCCTCGATAGTCGAGAAGCTGAATGAACTCGCGCGGGGAGTGCCCAGCAAGGAGCCATGGACCGCGACGGATGCGACCGCCCTGGACAAACTGTCGGTCGGCGAGTGGCTTGCACAGCAGGGAGTCAGCAATGAGAGCAAGCTCGGCTTCGACACCTCCATCGGCCTGACAACGGGTACCCCTCCCTCAGTCCTGGCGCTATTGCACTACCTGTCCCTCATCAACTCCGCCGATTGCCGCATGGAAAAACTCGAGGGGTTCAAGGGCGGCGCCCAGGAAACTCGCTTCGTCGGCGGCTCACAGATCCTCAGTATCAAGATGGCAGAGGCACTGGGTGACAAGGTCAGATTGTCCTGCCCGGTGCGCAAGATCGTCGGCTGGGACCAAGATGTGGTCGAACTGCATACCGACCAGGGCGTCATTCGCGCCCGACAGGTCATTGCTGCACTGCACCCGGCCTTGTGCAACCAGATCAGCTTCGATCCTCCTCTCCCCAGCGGACGCGCGCAGTTACAGCGCCTCTGGCCGTCCCATGCCCCCATGCGCAAGACCGTGCATGTCTACGAGCGTCCGTTCTGGCGGGACAAGGGCCTGAACGGCCAGATCACGCAAGCCGACGGACCGCTGATCCTGTCCTATGACAACTCGCCTCCGGATGGCGGCGTCGGTGTCCTCAGCGCCTTTGTCAGAAGCGGCCAACTGCCCCATGATGCCAACGCCGCCCAAAGCGCCCTGTCAGCCATCTATGCGCAAGCAATGGGCGACGAAGCGTTGCACCCCATCCAGTTCCACGACCACGACTGGGGCAAGGTCGATCCCTGGACCCTTACCTGCGTCGCGTCGATACCACCCGGTTTCCTGACCAAATGGGGCCAGTACCTGAAACCGTCGGTCGGCTGCCTGATCTGGTCGGGCACTGAAACGGCCGATCTCTGGGCCAGTTCGATGGATGGTGCTATCCGTGCCGGCCACCGCGCAGCACTCGAGGCGCTCCAGGCGTTGGTTAAACGTCGGAGGAACGTGTGATGAAGCGAGCATTTGTGATTGGGGCGGTCGTAACTGTGGCGGCCCTGGCAGTATCGAGCGTGATATATGGCCCGGAGATGGTGGCGGGCTATCGCTTCATGGACGCCCTCGACCAGCATTATGCCAACTACGAGGCCAATGGCGGCGCCTGGCCACAGATTCAGGATTCCTGCGCACTTTGCCACGGCGCCAATGGCCAGCCCCGGGACGCGCAGTACGCTTCCCTGGCCGGTCTACCCGCGCCATACATCGAAGCCCAGTTGCACGCCTTCGCCGAAGGGCATCGACACAGCCCGCAAATGAGCCCGCTCGCGGCACATCTGACTACAGATCAAATCAAGTCCCTGGCGGGCTATTTCGCGCGTCAGCAGCCGGAAAGGACAGAGTCCCCGAGCCGCGATGAAGCGCTGGAACAACGCGGACAAGCCACAATCGCGACCAGGGGATGCGCCGCCTGTCATGGCGAGGGTCTGTCGGGTAGCCCGCTCGCTCCCCGCATTGCGGGCCAGGGCGAACGCTACTTGATAGACCAGCTCACCGCCTTCAAGCAGGGGCAACGCAAGGACCCCAGCCAGGTCATGAACGCTATGACCAGTACACTCTCGGAGGAGGAGATCAGGGCCACGGCCCACTTCCTGGCCAACCAGACACCAACTTCGCCCCCGGGAGCCAAATAATCCGTTGTTCGTGAAGGTGGGAATGGACGCTCACCTGCCGCGCATTCCCATTCGAAAGACAGAACTCCCCCCGGATCTACAGAGAGGCCGGAGTCAAGGAATGAGCCGCCAGAAAATGGCGGCTCATTCCATGCAACTCGCAAATCGGTCAGCGGGCCTGCACAAGCGATCGAGACGAACCTCCCATCGCGCGCGCCAGCGCGCCATAGGCGTAATACAGTTGGACCATGGTGTAAGACCAAGTGGTCAAGGCAAAGGTCATGAACACCATTTTGGTGTCGTCACCCGGGATCGGGAAGAAGTCATAGACGAGAGCCACGACCAGGGCGACCGCAGCACCCACCGCCGTGGCCAGGGCGTGCAGGTTCTCTCGGGCACAAACCAGTTGCCAGGTGAAATACGCGAGATAAATTGTGTAGCCCGACCACATGATCACATAGAAGTACAGGAGCGGTTCGCGAACGAAGTCAGCCAGGACAAGCACGAAGGTGGCAGCGAATGAAGCCGCGAATATCACGACATCCTTGGAAACCGATGGTTTGTAATTATGGGTGACCGCCATCAGGCCAAGAGTGGCAACAATCGGTATACCGAACCCGCGGGAAAAGGCATCGAGAAAGAATGAGATGCTGTAGTTAAACTTCCACTCAGTGAGGAGGTATATCAGAAGATTCGACCCGGAGAAGGCAACGATCAGCCACTCGAAACCGAGCAGATAATTCTGTTTTTTAAGAAACTTGATCCCGTAAGTCACTCCGCAAAGAATCAACAGAGCGCAAGCAAGCAACGCAAAGGTATCCCTGATTTCCATAGTAATAGCCTCTATCAAATACTGAACTCAATACATCACTTCGCCACAGGAGCGAGTGCCGCGAGATAATGGGCAAGTGCTTTGCGATCATCCGCGGACAACGTCGTGACAATGGCGGTCATCGCGCCTGACGGATCCTTGCGGCGACCCAGCGCAAAAGCATTCAGCTGCGCCAGCAGGTAGTCATGCCCCTGCCCGGCCAACCGCGGGAATTGGTCGTGCCCCATCAGACCTTCACCATGACAAGCGGCGCAGCCCCCGCTCGCCACCAGCTTCTTGCCCTTCTCCTGCAGAGCGGGATCAGGCCTGAACGACCCGTTTTGAGCAGCAGGGTGCTTGGCGAAGTACTCCGACAGGAGCTGAATGTCAGCCTCACTCAGGCTCAACGCCAGCGGGCCCATGTTCGGGTTGGCTCGCTCGCCGCTGGCGAAGTGGCGCAACTGAGCCGCCAGGTAGGGAGCCGGCTGGCCCGCGAGGCTGGGGTAACCCTGATGCAGCGAGTTGCCCCGGGCGCCATGACAACCGACACATGCATCGGTCAGGCGGGGCCACGCCCCACCATCAGCCTGCCGCGCCTCGCTGGACGTGCTGATGTGAGTCAGCAGGCGATAAAGATCGAGCAGGTCCCGGCCGTAAACAGCCAGCAGGCCGGCAACGACCGTAACAAATCCCAGCAAAATCCACTTCTTCATATTCACCTCCTATGCCCCACGCAAGGCGTTAAGGGCCTGCAGGGCACTCTGGTGGCCCGAGCGCACGGCGCCATCCATGTAACCGGCCCAGATATCGGCGGTCTCGGTACCGGACCAGATCAGATTGCCGCAGGCCGGCCGCAGCGCCTCGCCATGGGTGCTCCAGAATCCCGGAGGTATGGCCGAAATGCAGGTGATCGACCAAGGATCGTCACGCCCCCAATCCTGATCGTGATAGGCCACGGGCTGCAGCGCTTTGTCCCCCCAGGCGCGCGCGTAGAGTTCCGTCAGGATGCGCTTCGCCGTTGCAGGGTCCGAGGGCAGATTGGCGTTGGAGATGAAGGCATTGATGACGCCCACGTCCCCATTGGGTGGCGAGTTATCCCAGGCCCAGATAATGGGACCGTTGAGCATGATGATGTGCCCGTTCAGGCCCTTGTCGCGCCAGAACGGCCGGGAATACACCATGGCTGTCTTGCGCGCCGGGGAGTGCGCTGGCCAGGCACGCTGCAGAGCGGCACGCGCTGGCGGCAGGGGCGGATCGAACTGCACCTGGTTGCAGAGGGCAGGATGGATGGCCACGATAACCTTGCGCGCACGCACCAGCCCCTGGTCCGTGTGTAGTGTGACGACCTCGCGATCCCAGTCGGCAATCCTGCGGACCGGGCACTGCAAGCGCACCTTGTCCCCCAGTTGCCCAGCCATTCTGGTGCTGAGAATCTGCGAGCCGCCGACAAACCGAGTACCCTGGGCGCTGTCCTTGATCGAGTCGAGCTTTTCGTAATCACAGCTAGCTGAGTTGATCATGGACAGGAAATGCAAGAGCCCCATTTTGGCCGGCGTTACACCACCGCTCAGCGTCATGCTGGCATCCCAACCTGGCTGATCCTCGGGTTTGATGTTTTGCCGGGCCAGCCAATCGCCAACCGAAAGCTTGTCCAGCTCCGCTGCCTTCGGCGAATTCCAGGGCGCCCCCGAGGGCACATCGCGCGAAAGCTCGCTGAGCTTTCCCGCGACGGTCATATCAGTGCCGAAGGTTCCCTTGAGATCGACCTCAAGGCGGCCGTCGCCGCCGAGAATGACCGTGCTGCCTTCGTAGAAGCTCGGGAAGGTTCCCACCCCCAGCTGCCGTGCGAGATCCTCGACAGCGGTCTGACCCGGCCCGATCCACTGGCCACCGACCTCGGAAACATGGCCGTTGCCCATGTCGAAATTGAGGGTTCGACCTCCCACGCGGTCCCGTGCCTCGAGGACCACGAAGGACTGGCTGCCGGCCAACTGCAGGTCCCGGGCGGCAGTCAATCCAGCCAGGCCAGCGCCTATGATGGCGACATCCAGAACATCGCCCGCCTCGCCAGTGGCTGCACCGGCATGCGCCAGCCCCACTTTCAGGCCGAAACCTCCTACGGCCACGGAGGCACCGGCGAGTTTCAGAAATTGTCTACGTTTTGAATCGAGTCCGGTATCGGAGTCAGGCCTCTTGGCCATGGCTAATGCCTCACGCAGCGGTTAATCGAGATCACTGACCAACAGGTATTTCGCTGCGCAACATTGGCGAAGCGAACATGATCAGTGGCATGGGAAACATCGGAACAACGATGATCAGCTACGCCGCTGCAGGGCCCTCCAGTTCGTCCACTCATCAAGCGCTTTGGCCGCCACGAGGCCAACATTCATGGCGCACCACTGCAGGGGTTCGGGAAGCATTGAAGGTGTCTTGTGGTGCAACGCCTCCAATAGCGGATTCTCGACACCACTGATTCGCTCGGCGAGTAGCAGCCCCATGAGCGATTGGGTAGCAACACCGTGCCCCGCACACCCAGCCGTGTAGAGGATGTTTTGCTGTGCCCCGGTTGCGCCCACCACCGGCAGAGCGTCGTACGCCATGCTGACGTAACCGCTCCAGCAGGATTGGATGCCAAGGCCACGCAGGGTCGGAAAGCGCTCGTGCAGCGCCAGCGCCAATGCGCGATAGGCGCTGTCGTCCGGCACGTTGGGTGTCTTCGCGCCATAGACGTAACTGAGCTGCTTGGTGGTCAGCACCAGCGTGTTACGTGCAGTCAGGCGGTGACTCTCCATGGTGATATGCGGCGTCACAATGCCTTCGCGCCCTCGCCAGCCGAGCGATGACAACTGCGTCGCGGACAGCGGCCGGGTTTCGATCGCAGAAACCCGGAACGGCGCGACCTTATTGCGCAGCAGGCCCAGTTGTGGGGTAAAGGCATTGGTGGCCAGCACCATGATTGGCGCACTCGCGCTACCGTGCGAGGTCTTGCAGGTGATGGTTCGCCCCTCGCTATAGGACAGCAGCGGAGTTTGCTCGTACAGCTTCACGCCCGCCTGAATCGCTGCACGGCGCAGTCCCAGTACGTATTTGCCCGGATCCAGCGTGCCGCCGTGCTGTGTGCAACCGAACAGGAAGGCTGGCGGAATCCCGCGTGTACGCATCTCGGCCTGATCCACGAAGCGCGTGATCGAACCCAGATCGAGCCCGACTTCCATGCTCTTGCGCAGTCGCTTTTCCTGCGAGGGATGAACGGCGGCGCGGATGAGCCCGGAAGGGTTGTAGTCGCAGTCGATGCCCAGCTCGATCAACCGCTTTTCCACATAGGGGACGCCTGCATCGTAGAAACGGACGATCTGCTTCGCCTGCTCGCGCCCCACTCGACTGACGAACAATTCGAACTCAAGCCCCATGCTGCCGGCAAGGTAGCCCGCATTGCGCCCACTGGCGCCAAAGCCGGCAAATTCTTGCTCGAGGACGATGACTTTGGCCCCGCGAGCCGTCAGCTCCAATGCGGTGGACAATCCAGCGAAGCCGGCACCGACCACTATCACGTCGGCGCTGACATCGTCCTGTAGTTCCGGTTGCAGATCGTCCGCCGGCTTATCCATCCACCCACCGAAGCGTCGAAACTGCCCCGGATCGGTGAGGGTTATGAGGTTTTCGTTGCGATGGTGGGTAGACATGGCGGGTTCTCCTAGCGAGTCAGAATATGGACAGCCACGGCGCCTTCCTCGATGCCGATGAGTCCCCCTCCGTTTTCCTGGATCGCATGGCGTGCGCCCTGGACCTGGCGAGCCCCTGCCTCGCCCCGCAGTTGGGTGGTCAGCTCGAACAACTGACCAATGCCCGTTGCGCCGAGCGGGTGACCTTTGGATTCCAGGCCGCCAGAGGGATTGATCGGTATCCGACCGCCCACGGTGAAATCACCGCGCTCGGCACAGATCCCGCCTTGCCCCAGGGGCGCCAGGCCGAGATTTTCCGATTGAATGATCTCGCCCATCGCGGAGGCGTCATGGACCTCGGCGACCTGCATGTCCTGCGGGCCTAGCCCGGCGATCTCGTAGGCCTGAAGCGCGGCCAGGTGGCTGACATGCTTCTCGGGTTCGGCCAGGTCGCGCAGGGTGAAACTGCGAATCACGCTGGCGGCGATCCGCACGCAACGTTTGGGGTCGGCACCTATGCGCTTCAGGCCCGCCTCGGTGCAGATGATCGCGGCTGCAGCGCCGTCGGTCATCGGTGCGCACATCGGCAGGGTGATCGGATAGGTGATCGGCGGCGCGGCCAGCACTTCTTCGATGGTGAATGGCTTGCGAAACTGCGAATAGGGGTTGTGCACCGAGTGATTGTGATTCTTGGCGCACACCGCGGCGATCTGGCGCTGGGTGGTGCCGTAGGTCTTCATGTGCCAACGGCACATGGCCGCGTAGATGGCCATGAACTTGCTGTACGGTCGATCAGACTCGGAGCCCGCCGGAAGGACGATGCCCTCCCCCATCCTCACTAGCGTCGCGTAGTTCTCCTCGGCGGTGGAGACGTCCCAGCCAGCCTCGAACAGGGAAAGGGTTTTCATCTTGTCGGGTACGACCATCTTCTCGGCGCCCAGGGCCAGCGCCACGTCGGTGGCGCCGGCGCGCAGGCTCTGCACTGCCAGATGAACGGCGGTACTGCCCGAGGCGCAAGCATTTTCGACGTTGTAGATCGGCACCCCTTCAATGCCGATCTTGCTGCACACCACCTGCCCGGGAATCGACAGCTGCCCCTGCAATTGGCCGTTGGTAATGCCGGCATAGAAGACGGCACCGATATCGGAGCGCTGGGCGCGGGCATCCGCCAGGGCACCATTGAGTGCCTCCAGGGCCATGTCCTGGAGGCTGCGATCCGGATGGCGCCCGAACTCGGTCATGGCGATGCCGGCAATATAGATTGATTCCATCAGAGGACTCCTGGACTTCAGATTTGCCGTTTAGCGTCTTGCCAATAACGGGCACGCAGGTCTTTCTTCAGCACCTTGCCGACCGGGCTGCGCGGGAGGGACAGCACTATGTCCACCGTCTTGGGTGCCTTCACCGAGCCCAACTGTTCCTTGCACAGGGCAATCAGCGCTTGCGCGTCGACGGTTTGACCTTCGTTCAACTCGATGACGGCCTTGACCGCCTCGCCCCACGTCTCGTCCGGCACACCGATCACCGCACAGTCGCGCACAGCGGGATGCCCCCAGATCACCTGCTCGACCTCGCTCGGATAAACGTTGAAGCCACCCGAAATGATCATGTCCTTCTTGCGGTCGGTGATATGCAGATAGCCATCGGCGTCGAGATGACCGATATCGCCGGTATGCAGCCAGCCATCGATGATGGCTTCGGCGGTCTTCTGCGGGTCCTTGTAATAACCCTTCATGATGAGATCGCCGCGTACGCAGATCTCACCGGTTTCTCCCTGTGGCAGAATCACGTTGTCGTCGTTCATGATCTCGACGCGAACCAGGGGATTGGGGCGACCGACGGAGGACAGCCGCTCATCACCCGCAACATGTCCATCTATAAAGTGCTCACCCGGCGTCAGATGCGCGATGGCGCCTGGTGCTTCGGTCTGTCCGTAGCCTTCCATCATGACTGGCCCGAAGACCTCGATCGCCTGGCGCAGCTTCTCGACCGACATCGGCGCCGCACCGTAGAGGAAGTAGCGTAATGACGAGAAGTCGACCTTCTTGTTCAGATCGGGAATGTCGAGCAGCCGATAGATGACAGTCGGCGGCAGGAAGAACTCAGTCACCTTGTACTGCGCGATTGCCGCGAGCAGCAGTTGCGGTTCCGGCTTAGTGATCACGACAACCGTCCCGCCCCTGGCCGTGCAGGGCATGGACAGCATGCCGGCGGTGTGGGTCATCGGCGCCGCCGCCAGATTCACAGGCCTGGCGTTGGCCGGATAAGGGGTATTGATCATGAAGTGCGCAAAGCTGGTCTGCACGCTGCGATGCGTGTTCATGACGCCCTTGGGCAAGCCCGTCGTACCGCCCGTGGGACCCACCCAGATTACGTCTTCCTGATCAATGTCCACTTGCGGGTTGGTTGCCGGCTGCTGCGCGACGAAGTGCTGAAGCGACTCGGCACCTTCCACCTCGCCGTCGATGCAGATCCACCGGCGGATCCCGGGCAATTGCGGCCGCAAGGCAGCAATCACCTCGGTAAACTCGCGCTGAAAGAACAGGATCTCGCAATCGAAGGCGTCCAGCACGTATCGGTTTTCCTCGGGCGCATTGCGCGCGCCCACCGGAATCCAGCACAGATTGGCGCGCCAGAGGCCTAGCGCACAGAGCCAGGCCGTCACATCGTTGGCCGCCCAGACCGCGCCCTTGACTCCGGACGCGAACCCCTGCGTGAGGAGCGCGTTGGCGATGCGGCAGGACAGTTCCCCCGCTTCAGTAAAGGTCGTGACCTTGCCGTCCTGGATGTATGCCGCGCCATGCGGATTGATCCGCCAGCCACGATCGAAAAAATCAATAATCGCCATCTTCGTCACTTCACAGTTGGGTAATGGTGGCGCGTGCCAGGCCGCGCTGCTCGAGGAAGCCGAGCATGTAGCGGTGACCGAAGGCCTTCGAGGACGAGGCGAAACCCACCTTGGCGACGTCGTTGTCCAGCAGCTTGGCCACTGCCGCCGCTTGCAGGGCGCCGGTGGCGATGTAGGGGGTGATGCCGTGCACGGTCGCACGGACTGCCGTCAGTTGACCGCGGCCGATCGCGAAGTCCACTGTGCGCTGCAGGGTGCTGCGCTCACGGGGCGGCATGCTCGGCGTGGTCGAATCCACAAGACTCTGGATCACCTCATCCTGCTGTTCTTTCGGCAGGTGCTTGTATTCGGCTTCCCACTTCTGCCCCAGCGCGTGGACACTCTTCATCACAGGGTTGTCGTAGAAGCCGACGCAGGACATGCAGCTGCGCACGCGCGCATCCTGCTCGAAATACACTGGCAGCGAGGTTCCGCCCCAGGGCAGGCAGAACACCGACTCCATCAGATTGGGGCAAACGATGTTGAAGCTGGCGTTGGGCGCATAGGGAACCAGCGCCTTGTCCCACAGATAGGAGCCCTGATGGCGAAATCCTTCGAAGATGGTGGCGGTGGAGCCCACGGTCACACCGGCGGCACCGACACGCGGCCCACGGGTCAGGGTCGCGGTTTCCAGAGAGTCCACGCCGGGGGTTTCCAGGGCCAGCTCGGCAGCGATCTCGGCGAAGGTGTACATGTAGGCGAGCGACGGCGACAGCAGCAGGCCAGCCTGGCGGAACAACTCGCCGAACTCATCACGCAATGCACGAATGTGCTCCTGCTCACCGGCAGGGTCCAGGTAGTGACAGCCCGCCTTGAGCGCGGCCTCGACCGTCACCTTGCCGAAATTGACGAACGGGCCGACGGTGTTGCAGACCACGCGCGCGCCCTTGAACACCTTTACAAGCGCTTCGACCTCGTGCGGGCACTCGATGATTTCATATTTGGCCGACTCCAGGCCGACGACGCGTTGCGCCATCATTTCCTGGGCACGACCGGCGTTGCGCGCCACAGCAGTGAAAGGAATGTTCTGGTCGATCAGCCAGTCCATGGTCAGCATGCCGGTGTAACCACTGGCGCCATAGACAACGACAGGATATTTGGCCATCTCGTGTTCCTCGCTTTCTTATTGGATGATTTTTGTTGGGTGTTTTGGTCGGCTCAGCCCTGGGCCCAACCTTCGGCATAGAGCTGCTGGGCCAGCAACCCCAGGCGCATGGTCAGGACACGGTTTTCACCGTCCTCGATCAAAGCGGCCTGTGTGTCTCGCAACAGCTTTTCGATCGGGTATTCGCGCGTCGTCCCGTTACCCCCGAACAGGCGGAAGGCTTCCTCGACAACGGCCAACGCCTCTTCAGTCACCGTGACCTTGGCGGAGGCAGTGGCGTAAGGGTGGGTTTGCGGCGACAGACGAGCAAAGCTCAGCGAACGACGAGCCACGGCGCGGGCGATCTCTACGCGGCGCAACATTTCGCCCAGACGCAGGCGCGTCATCTGATGGTCAATCAACATCCGACCGCCCTGGCGACGCTCGTGGCAGTATTGCAGCGCATACTCGAAGGCTGCCCGAGCGACGCCAGTGAAGACTTGGCTCATGTGAGTACCGGCATAGGACCAGGACGAGCTGACGGCGCCGTAGTAGGCATCTCGCTCGGCGATGGCAAAGCGCCGAGGTACCCGCACACTGTCAAAATAGATCTCACCCTGAGGCAAGGAACGCTGCCCGATCTTGTCCAGCGGCTTGCCCTTGGAAACCCCCTTGAGGTCCAGCGGGATGACCACGGCGATGCCATGGGGCAGTCCGTTGCTATCGAAAAAGCCGTCACCGTAGTCGGCGCACATCAGGCCAAAGGCGACCTGCGCTACTGCGCCATTGGACACCCAGGCCGAGCTCTGTCCATTGATGATGATCTCGTCGCCGACGACCTTTGCGGTCAGGTTGCCGATGTTAGCCTGCTGCCCCGCGGGCCAATCGCGCGCTATATCGAAGAGTTGATTGTCGCTCCCTCGATCAGGCTGGGTGGCCATCCAGCAACCGATTCGGCCCTGACAAAGCTCCACCAGTTCAGCATTGCCGGCAGCGGCCGCCATCTGTAGCGGGAAACCGGCACAGCCGAGAGAAACCGCCAGACCTGCATCACCCCAGCCAAGCTCTTCACCGATCAGGGATTCGATCCGCACCGCCATTTCCGGCGGCAGCTCCGCCAGCAGCGCGGGATCCAGTCCCAGCTTGGCGAACTCACTGAAGAGTGAGTAATAAGGCGAGCCAGGAGCGACGACCTCCTCGGCTTTCATCCGGTCCAGTTCACGACCCAGCGGCCGTAGCACCTCTTTGGAGAAACGGTGTACCGAGGCCTGGATCGCTGCTTCTTCTTCGCTCAGGGGGGATTCGAAACCGGACAACCCGGCAGCCGGCAACGTCATGGTGGATTTGAGCGTAATCATCAGAGCACCCTCGCCGGAACCGGCCCGCAAGTCATTGGCTGGCGACCGCCCAGGCAGTTGAGTTCAATAGTGGATGGGGCCTTTGGCGTTTCGCCCAGAAAGCCTCTGGCAACGGCCAAGCCGTTGTTCGGACAGGAACCAGCCTTGGAATCTTTCATGTTCGACCTCCTGGGGGCCTTTTGTTGTTTTGTCGACTTTAACAAGGAGTTTTATTTTACGCAACGACTGTTATGTTAATAATAATCGGGCACAAGACTTTCCCTGAAAGCGAGCCCTTATGGTTCGCCAGTCGTTCAACCGGGAGATGGAAGACCCTGCGCAGGCACCGCCTGACAACAGGCCAAAAAGTACGAGGTGTCCTGCTCATCCAGCGGGTTCCTGGCATGCAGGCTGTGGGAGCAACGGACACTTGCGCGCAGATAAATCCGCTATGCAGGGTGCCCCGAAAGGACGCTCTCTCCGATGACTAAAGCGCCTTTGAAGAGAGCATGTCCTGAATCGTCTGAGTGGCTTCTCGAGTTCTGCCCGCGAGCTTCTTCACTTCATCTGCCACTACGGAAAATCCGCGCCCCGCATCACCGGCTCGTGCCGCTTCGATTGCTGCATTGAGGGCGAGCATGTTGATCTGGTCAGTGATGCTCTTGATCACGTTCACGACCTGCGAAATCTGTTCGTAAGTCGCCTGTATGCCAGCCAACTCGCGCGCACGGAGCGTTTGCGCAAGCTTTTCGTCCGAGATATCACGTACAGCCCCGATGATGCGGCGCAGCCTGCCACTGCGATCCATCACGCCCTGGCCCCTTTCGCGGTACCAGATCTCGCCTTTGAATTTGTGCCGCATTCGGTACTCGACCGTATAGCCTGAGTAAGGGTCCGCGGCATTGAGGTATTGCGTCACCACCTTCATGACATGCTTCAGATCATCCGGATTGACGATTGAAAAATACCCCTCCCAGTCATCCTTGAAATCCTGTTCCGAATAGCCCACGAGTTCGCGGAACTGCTTCGACCAGCGAAGCTGGTTTTCAGGGTGATCCGGATTTCCGTCAACAATAAACAGCTCCCAGCAAACCTCTGTGAGCGCATTCTTGGTCACTTCCCAGACCTGTTCCTTTTCCCTGCATGAAACCAACTGCTCATTCAGATCGGACAGCTTCAGGTTGCTCTCCTTGATTTCACATTGAAGCTGGTGCAATTCATCCCGAGCGGCTTGCAGAGAATTTTTCAAATCCCTGACCAGAGCACTTTCAGAGTCATCTGATCTCTGACCAGCACTGATATGCTCCTGATGGTTGAGCCGCCGCGCCAGCCCATCGAAGCTGTCAGCCAACCATGGATATTTGCTGATCAAATCGTCTTGGAAATCGGGGGCTGGCTGACCACTCAACAGCGACGATATTCGCGAGCTGACCTCTTCAGCCAGACGCTTGAGCTTTCTTCCGGAAAACATGGGTCCTCCTTAAAAACAGTCGAATTCATGATTGGCTGATTTCAAAAAAAAGGGACCGGACGTCGGATCCGACGAGGTCCCTCAAAGGGAGGAATCAAAATCAGCTATGGGGTCAAAGAACAGAGTCAACAACTCGCCGTTCCAGCGACGTCTCGAGAGATGCCTTTACTTGATTTTTACCGGCACCACACCACGTCGAGAAAACAGAACGGGATAGTCATTGCCGCTGAGTAATGCAGCCGTCAGCGAAACGCCATCGGGCGTCTTCTGCTCCTGGAAACTCCCTCCTCCATCGCTGCTGCGTACCATCAGCCCATCCAGACCGACCACGACTACCTGCTTTCCCGACACCGCGATGGCCGTGATTGAACTCTTGCTCTCCAGAGGCACGCGTTGCCAAACCTGTCCGTCCGCGGTGCCATGCAGCAGTGTGCCGCGTTGGCCACCGACCAGCAGGGTGCCATCGGCCAACACGGCTCCCGACCAAAGCGTGCCCTCATAGCCGGTATCCAGATAGCTCCAGCTTTTCCCATAGTCATTGGAACGCAACACCTGGCCTCGTTCGGCAGCGGCATACACGCTGCCGTGAGCGTCGACGAAAAGCCCCATCAAGTTCAGATCGGCACGGCTAGATCCTGGTGGGGCTTTAAGCTTCTGCTCATCCCAGGTTTTTCCGCCGTCATCGGTCGTCAACACCAGTGACCAAAGGCCGACGGCGACACCTTGTTCGGCGTTGAAAAAATGCACCGCGAACAGTGGCCGATCCTCATTGCTGGACAGTCGTTGAATCTGCCAGGAGTCACCACCGTCGTTGCTGGCCAGAACCGCCCCCCAGTGACCCACCACCCAACCTTGCCTGGAATCGACGAATGAAACACCGGTCAGTGGCGTGGACAACGGTACCGAGCTTGCCTGATGGAAGCTTTTCCCTTGATCATCGGAAAGCAACACCATGCCATGATCGCCAACGGCGACTACACGATCCTTTGCCCATGCAGCATCCAGAAAGGTGGCCTGCGTGGCGTTGCTCGAAGGGACTGCCGGCACAGCTTCCAATGCAGATGCCTGAAGTGTGACCAGTGGCAGCACTGCAGCGAGTAAAGCCCCCATGAATGAAATCATGTATCGCATGTTGCTTTTCTCCTCAGTGCGCCAGTGCGCCGACCATGCGCACAGCGCGCTTACGCGGGAACACCCGCTCGAGCCAGACGGCGAAAGCCGGTAACACGGTCATGGCCATGACCATGTTGACCATGAACATGAAGGCGAGCAGCTTGCCCATATCGGCCTGGAACTTGAGGTCGGAGAACGCCCAGGTGGCGACGCCGACTGCCAGAGTAATCGCGGTAAAGATGGTTGCCACACCGACTTCGAGCAAGGCGTGCTCGACAGCCTTGGCGATCGGCAGGCCTAGAGATTGATGCAGTTGCATGCGGTTGTAGATGTAGAAGGCGTAGTCAACACCGATGCCAACCGCCAATACCATCACCGGCAGCGTCGCGATGGTCAGACCGATCTGTAGTTCCTTCATGAACCAATAGCCGATAAAGGTACCAATGGTCAGAGGAAGGCAACACACCAGCACAGCGCGCAGATCCCGATAAACGACAAATACCAGCAGCGCGATTGCGGCATAGACATACAGCATCATGGGTGTCTCACTTTTTTCAACTTCCTCGTTGATGGCTGCGATCACCCCTGCATTACCCGAGGCCAGTCGCACCGTCACCCCTGGCATCGGGAATTCGCGACGAAAGGCCTTGGCGGCTTCGATCACCTTGTTGATAGTCGTTGCCTTGTGGTCCGCCAGGTACAGGTGTACGGCGGCCATGCTGCAATCAGAGCGCATGATTCCCGGAATACGAGCCACTTCGGTAGCCAACGAGGAGTAGTTCGCCGGATCGATGGGCACCGCATTCATTTTCGGATTGCCCTCGTTATAACCCTCGTTGAACTGGCGCATGCTGGTGGAAAATGCGGCAACCGATACCACTCCGGGTACGCCTTCCATTGCCCACACAAAGCGATCCTGGTACTGACCCAGGGCGACCTCTTCGCAGGCGACTGAAGCGCCGTCACCAGACTTGCCCGGATTGACCTCGAAGACGACGCTTAGCCAATCCAGGCCAATGTCGTAGCTGCTGGCGATGGCTACTGCATCTCGGTTGAAGCGAGAATCCTCACGCAATTCCGGTGCTCCTGCCTGCAGGGAACCAACGACTCGGTCATGGCTTTGCCAGACCGCCGCGAGAAAGACGAGCAAAGCAACACAAAGCACCCATTTGGCATTACGCCATTCGGTGAGCCTGACCAGTCCATGCAACCAACGGGCACGGCGTTGACGGGAGGTCTCCTCGGTCGCGGCGTAGTCACCGTCGACCCGCAGCATCGACGCCACCAACGGCAACATCACCAGATTGGTGATGATCTTGAAGGACACACCGAGCGACGCGGTGATGGCCAACTCGCGTACCATCGGAATCGGGATCAGCACCAACGTTACAAAGGAAACAAAAGCGGTCACCAGTGCCAGCGTGCCGGGGATCAGCAAACCGCTGAAGCTGGAACGCGCCGCCTCCTCGACGCACTTGCCATGGGCGATTTCCCGCACGATGAAATTTATCTGCTGCACGCCATGGGACACGCCGATGGCGAACACCAGAAAGGGCACCAACACGGCAAGCGGGTCGAGGCCATAGCCAAGCAACCTTAGACTGCCAAACTGCCAGACCAGCGACGCCAATGAACACCCCACTGCCAGCAGAGTGAAACGTACGGAGTGGCAGTACCAGTACACCGCAACGGCCGTCAGCAGCAATGCCAGCAGGCAAAACTCCAATACTGCAGACGCGCCATCGGCAATATCGCCGATCTGCTTCGCAAAGCCGATGATCTGAATGTCGAAATCACCGTCCTCGAACTGCTGACGAATTTGCTTTTCCAGGACCTGGTTGTAGGCCACATAGTCCAGACGCGCGCCAGTGGCATCAAACTCGTTGAGTTCGACGGTGATCATCGCGCTGCTCTGATCCCGCGAGACCAGCGTGCCGATAAAGCCCCCCTGAGCCGTCGAATCGGCGATCCTGGCAATGGTTTCATCATCGAGGCGTTCGGGGGTTACCGTACCCGGTACAAGTGGATCTGCACGGAAGCCCTCCTCGGTTATCTCGTTGACGAAAGCGTTCGGCGTCCACAACGAACGCACGCTGCTACGCGAAACATTGGGCAGAAAGGTGACTGCCTGAGTGACGTCATACAGACGCTTGAGAGCCGTCTCGCTCCAGATCTTGCCTGCGCGAGCCTTGACCACGATGGTCAGGCGATTCGCCCCCAACAGGTCATTGCGGTATGCCTCGAACGTTTCTACATATTCATGGCCGATGGGTAGCTGCTTTTCAAAGCCGGCATCCATACGCAACTGAACAGCAAACCAGGCCATGATCAGAGTGAAGATGACCAGACTCGCCAGTACTAACCGGCGATGCCCGAAAAGCCAACTTTCGATGCAAGGCAGCACACCACGCCCCCGTTTGACGGGCACTTTTACGGAAATATTCAAGACATGCCTCACAGAGTGCGCGAAATCACGAAACCGACATAGTCGCGATCACCCAACAATTGATCGTAGGGGGTATCGCCTCCCATGAACTTCGCGTAGTTGAAAGAGACCTGCCAACTTGCGGGGTTACGCACGAGGTTCAAATACAGGTTCATGCTGCTGGCACCCTCGGTGAAGGTTGCAGACAGATTGGGTGTCCGTCCGCCCAGGGAGCGCGAATAGAAGATCCCAGGCGTAACCTGCCAACCCGGAAGCAACGTCCCGTCATAGGTGAGGCTGAAATCCACATTGACGCCCGATGAGGTTTTGTCGCCCTTGGCCGTCGGCGGGGTCGATGGATCCAGCTGCCAGGTGTTCAAACCCGCGGAAATCAGCTCACCGTCGACACTGTCATGCAGATCGGGATACTTCACGACCACCAATTCAGACAGCAAGGTGCCCGTGCTGGCGCCAGTGAAGTCAAGCAGCCCTGGGGAGTTTGAGGGTGTCAGGCTGTATAGGCCGGTCAGGTGCCACTGGAATTTTTTCTGGTCGTCCCAGCATTTGCCGCCATTGTTTGCACAGAGATCAAGAACAGGGTTGAGTGGCACTGCATCCTTGGGACGGTAGGACAACTCCGTGCCGACAGCCCAGTCGCCAATCGGCATGTTGGCGCTGATGCCATAGAGCATACGATCTTCCGGATATACCCACTTTTGCGAAAGGGCGAAGGTCTCCGGATCGAGCACCTGCACCGTCAGCGACGGCAGCTTTTCGTGATAGCGCATCACGTAAAGGCCGAGATTGAGATCGGTGTCATCCGGTTGCCAACGCAGCGAGATGCCCCACTGTCCGCTATCCCGAGCGCCCTTATCGTCGAACCCGTAGGATTGCATGCCCTCACCGAGCCCGTGAGTGGTCGACCAGTAACTGCCAACGGGCGGCAACTCGCTCTTGTTCCAGCCGAACTGATAGTAGGCCTCAATGTTCAGACCCGAACCCAGACCCGAAGCGAGGCTGAGCATCGGGACCGGCAGCACGGCTTCCTTGAGTTGGACACCAGGACGCGCGAGGGCCTGGTAATCGTAAGCGTTGGTGTTGTTGATGCCACCCACCACGAACAGGCTTTCGCCCCAGTTGATCACCTGGTTGCCCAAGCGAGCCCGTACGCGCTGATCGCCGACATCGAAGCTCTTGCTCACCCACAGGTCGAGCAGGCGAGCCTTGAATTCGAGGTCGTCACGCGCATCATTGGTAAGACCGTCGCCGCCAACGTCCGCTGGTGTGTTGAAAGACAGGGCGCCGGTGGTATCGGTGGCGGCGAAGTCACGAATCCAGCTGCCACGCGCCATGAAGGTGAAGTCCTCCGGTAACTTCAGCAGCAACTCATGGGAGCCTTTGATGTAGTTGGTGAACAGGTCACCCTTGTCGTAGTTCAAGTTGCCCTGATCACCAATGCCAGAAGTTTGTGCCAGGCAACCACTGGGCGGGTTGTGTCCGGTAGCGCCGGTATTGACCAGATTGCAGGATTGCGAATCGGTGCGCAGGCCCATGCCCAAGGCGATGGTGGAATCGAATGAACCACGGATGTTCTCGGTTTCAAACGTGAATGCCATTGCCAAAGGGGTTGCACACACGATGACAAGGCCTGATGCTTTTGTGATTATTTTTTTCATGATGGCTCTCGATCGATCGCTTTTTAGCGTTCACTGATGGCACGCAAGTTGTCGGAGGTGTAGAAGTCACGCTTCAGGCGGGGGTTGCCGGTACTCTCGGTGAGCCAGCGGTGATCGTTCTTGCCCACTCCGACAGACGTCATGTCGTACAGGTAGCGACCGTCAACCAGGTTGTACTGCGCCTGTGCCTCCATATCGCAGGTGCCTGTCTCGTAGACCGGGATCGTATAGCCTTCGCGAACCTTCCAGATTTGCCCTTGCTTGTCGTAGTCGACAGCCATCAGCGCGTTCCAGCTATCCTCATCGATGTAGAAGAGTCGCTTCGGAGCCTGGTGGCGCATGCCCTGGCGAACTGTGGCCTCGACGACCCAGACACGATGCAATTCATAGCGGCGTGATTCGGGCGCGATGTAATCACGCTTGGCCACATTCTCAATGTTGGCAGAGGCGTCATAGGCCCCGAAGGCGTTGTAGGGCACCAACAACTCCTGCTTGCCGACCAGCTTCCAGTCGAAGCGGTCCATCGGCCCGAAGAACACGTTCGACTCATCAATGGTGTACTGATTGTCGAGACCAATTTGCGGAGAGTCGTAGGAGTAGGCGGGCATGCGACGCACACGACGCTGACCGGGGAAGTAATAGAACGTGGTCGCCTGTTCGCCAGCCTTGGTAGTCACCACACCGGCCTGTCCGGCAAGGGCAGCAGGATCCAGATAGGAGAAATAAGTGGCGACTTCCAGGCGATCGAAGGAAGAGAACAACGCACTGCCCTTTTCTCCCCATGGGGTATACATGAACCAGTCCGTCGAAGTACGCAGCCAGTCGCTCCCCCCCTTGCGCGGCGATATCCCGGAAACGGTCTTGGACATATCGAAACCAACGCCGCGGTAGCGCATTTTCATGTTCCACATCACCTCGGCACCGGTGCTCGGCATAGGGAATGGAATACCGGGTACGTGAGCTTCTTTCAGGGCCAGACCATCGGCATCCAATGTGGCGAATCCGACGTTCTTCCTGGTGTTATCAGCGACGAAGTCGGGCACACCGCAGCTACGACGGGTCGGATACACATCCATGCGATAGCCCGGGATTTTCTTGAACAGTTCCACCTGACCGGGTGAAAGCTTTTCCGCATATTGCGAGACATTGTTGGAGTCGATACTGAAAAGCGGCTTGTCGTTCTTGAATTTCCAGGATTGACCACGCACCTGGCCATAAGACCAGCCACTGCCCTGCGGACCGGGTGATGTCCAGGCCGGGATGACCCCATCAGCACTTGCCGCGACCTCCCCTCCCAGCGGCGTTAGCTTCGTACCGAGCAGCGCAGGATCCTTCTGTGCAGCTTGAACAGTGCCGATAGCAGCCATTGCTGCCAATGCCACGATCAGATGCCTGACTCCACTTCTGGTGGAGATGCCGGCGCAGGGCCGCTCAATAACTTCATTCATTGGAAGATCCTCATGGGGCTGGAACCGGCGGCGCGACCTTCCTGGAGGGAAGACTCGGGCTGTGCCACACTCTATAATCAATTGACTTGATCACTTGACCAAGTCAATTGACCACAAAGCAAACCACATGCCAAACCATGGAGGTAAAATGAATTTGCTTAGTTATCAATGTGTTAGAAATTTGATCAATCGGCCAGGCAACACTGCTCACTCACCGACGCACCAGCTTGTTTCAGCAGGCCGCACCAATCTGGGAATTTACGAAACAGTTGTTACGTATTATCACCGCATTGGAATGAGCTATTCACGTGTGCCATTGGCAACAAAACCCATGCGCCGCTCCACGCCGGCTCATGACTCGCAGACCCGTCATGCTGTAGCATCCGCCGGCGTTGACGCCGCCCCCCAGGCAGGCGCTACTGCAGTAACAAAGGAGATTGCTTGACTATGGCCAGAGTGGGCGCTGAATTGCGTAGACAGGACTTCGTGGAAGCCACTGTCAAAGTGATTGCTGAACATGGGGTTGCCAATGCAACGACTCGACGTATCGCCGCTGCCGCAGGCTGTCCTCTCGCGTCGCTGCACTACGTGTTTCATACAAAAGACGACCTCCTCTATGCCGTCTATGAGTCTCTTTTCAACTTGCCACACCAGGCCCTGACGAACGTGCCTGCGGGGACTACCGCAGCCGAAACGACAGCGGAAATGCTTCGCCAATTAGTCACGTGGTTCTGCACCCACCCCGACATAGCCAAGGCACAAACCGAGCTTTTCTTCTGGGCCATGCGCAACAATCCCGAAATGGCGAGCAGGATCTACGCGGTAGCAATAGAAGCAACGGAACAGGCCATGGAAAAAGCTATCGGTGCACAATTCGACAAGACCTTCTTGAAGGCCACAAGTCGACTGTTGGTTCACCTTGTAGATGGTCTGATCATCGCCTGGTCCGCTCATGGTGACTTGGCACGGCTGGAGGCAGAAACTGAAACGGCCTGCGAAGCGGTAGCGCTATTAGTGGCCAGTCGCTGAACATTTCGATCCGCATCTACCTGACGATCATCAACCTGTACCCCGGTGGAGGTTGGTCGCCAGCATCTTGACTCGTGTCGTCCCGACCGATTCTTCGAGACATAAGATCGCTTGTCCTTTCGCCCACAGAGGCGAGTGCGACGACGAGATGTGCCACCCCCTCGAAGGCACCATGCGCCTCGCCTGGAAACGCCGGCAGCCCGTACGTCAACGCAAGTTCCAAGGCCGGTTACAAGGGGTATAACTATCAGAACAAAAGGCGGGGCACCCAGAACAGGCCCTCCAAAGGTAGCGCCCGGGCCAGGCGCCCCAGGCCTGATCGGCGCCTGCGGCGCGGAGCGATGTGATGAGATCCAGAGCATGGCGATGGGCTCGCAAGAGCCTTCTTGGCTGCATCGAGCTGGCCTTGCTGGTCGCTCCACTGTGCGCCAGCGCCACGTTCAAGTGCCAGGCCCGGGACGGAGCCATCAGCTACACCAGCCAAGCCATCGCCAGCGCCCGCTGCACTCGCCTGAATGGCATGACGGGCGCAGGTAGAGGCGCCAAGGCAACGGCCACGCCACGGGTTGTACGGGACAACGACTCAGGCGCAGTGCGGATTCGGGTGTTCACCTTCATCCACAAGGGTATTCGTCAATTTGTGAGCCGACGCCCCGTCGGGATCTCCGCACGGATCGATGTCCTTGAGCTCTATTACATCAAGGGCTGCTATCTGTGCATGGCACCGAAGGATTTCAAGGTCGCCTCACTGCGCCTGGACACCCATGCCTATCGACAGGAGATCGAAGCCGCTTCAGGTCATTATGGTGTCGACAGGGCGCTGGTCCGCGCAGTGATACATGCCGAATCGGCGTTTCGCCCCAACGCCATTTCCGAAGCCGGCGCCCAGGGGCTGATGCAGTTGATGCCCGCCACCGCCGAGCGCTTCGCCGTGGACGATCCGTTCGACGCACGACAGAACATTCGTGGTGGCGTGCGTTACCTGGCCTGGCTGCTCAAGCGCTTCAACGGCAACCAGGTACTGGCGTTGGCAGGCTACAACGCGGGCGAAGCGTCCGTGGTCGAGTACAACGGGGTGCCTCCCTACGCCGAGACGCAATCCTACGTCACCCTCGTGCAGTCCTTGACCGAACGCTATCGCAACCATCGCTAGTACCGTAGGACGCATAACCTGGAACAGGTAATACGCCGGGCGGGGAATGGCTCAACCGAACTTCCACGCTCACCGGTCGCTATCGACCCCTAGCGACCCTCCGTGAGGCCAATAGCGGTCAATCGTGACGCTGTCTTCGCCGCGTCTCTAAAACACAACATTGTCGCTGGCGAGATGACGTAAACCAGCGGCATGCGCCTTTTAGACTCAGAGCCTGACAAAGTGGATCAATATCTCCAGAAAACGGGAGTGACGAGCACCAACACTGTCAGGATTTCCAGCCTTCCCAGAAGCATTCCAACGGTCAGTAGCCATTTGGCAGCATCCGGTAATGATGAGAAATTACCGGCCGGCCCAATGATCGTGCCAAGCCCCGGCCCGACGTTACACACCGCAGTAGCGGCACCGCTCAACGCTGTTGTCCAGTCAAGCCCAATGAGAGCCAGGCCCAAGGCGATGGCCGCGATGGTGATGGTGAAGAAAAACGAAAAGGTCAAAAGCGAGCGCACGATATCCTCGTCAATGGGATGACCGTTGTACTTCTTCTGAATGACGGCTCGAGGATGGATCAATTGCTTCAAACTACTGACCAGTAGAGCGGCAGCCACCTGAAAACGGAAGATTTTCAGACCGCCTGCAGTGGAGCCGGAACATCCACCCACGAAGGTCAAATAGAAAAACAGCAAGACAGCGAAGCTGCCCCACAAGGTGTAGTCACCCACCGCAATTCCGGTGGTCGTGACGACCGAGGTCACATTGACCGCCACGATACGAAACGCATCCCACCATCCGTAATCGCTGTGAAAGCACAGCCAGGTACCCACGGCCAGCGATGTGACGAGCAAGAATCCAATGAATCCACGTACCTGGTGATCCTTGATCAGCGCACGCCGATTGCCCCGCAATGTCGCGACGTACAAGGTGAACGGCAGGCTGCCCAGAATCATGATGGCCACTGCCACCCAGTGAATCGCGGGTTGCGTCCAATGCCCAAGTGAGGCGTCCGATGTTGAGAACCCACCGGTAGAGATCAACGACATTGCATGGTTGACTGCCTCAAATGGCGTCATCCCAGCGAGCCAGAGCACCAGGGCGCCGATGCCGGTAAGCCCCAGATAGAGCAAAAGAATGTACTTGGCGGCCACATGGGAACGTGGCGTCACTTTCTCCGACCAGTCTGAGGACTCTGTCTGGAACAGACGCATGCCGCCTACTCGCAACAGTGGAAGGATCGCCACAGCCATGCCGATAAAACCGATACCTCCCAACCAATGCAGCATGGAGCGCCATATCAACAAGCCGGGAGATGCGCTATCCAGACCGGTGAGTACGGTCGAGCCCGTGGTTGTGATGCCAGACATCGTTTCAAAAAATGCGTCGGTGTAGCTGATATGGCTGATGAACACCATTGGCAACGCTGCGAAGGTGCACACAACCACCCAACTGCCAGTCGTCAGCAGGTACATATCCCTGGGGCGAAGCTGGGCAGCATCCGGGCGCCCCCGCACAATCAACAACAAGCCACAGATGAAGGTAATCAAACTCGACCAGAGAAAGGCCGACAGATCGTCGCTACGCTCATAGGCCACCAGTGTGATCATGGGAATAGCCATGCTTATGGCCAGCGTGATCAGAAAAATGCCCAGGATGAAGCCGATAAGTCGAATTGCGGCGAGGGACATAACAGAGCCTTCCAGATTAGCACCGGGCAGTATTGGATACTCAACCACAAGGCCCCGTAAATTTTACGTAAAAATTTCTACTGGCAGCCTGATTTTCTACCTCGCGGTCATTGACTACCGTTTAACTGAAATCCGGGCCGCGCAGTTGGATGTTTCTTCGCGCACGCCGGCTTGAGTATGGACATTCAGGCTGCTGCCATTAATTCCATTGGTTATGTGGGTGAGGAGCATTCGTTCTATGGCGCGCGGCATGGGTGGCTAATCTACGGAGGTTGAGGGGGGGCCATCGTCAGGAGGGTGCAACCATATGGACGCAAATCCGATCGAAACCGACTACCTGATCATCGGGGCTGGCGCGACGGCCATGGCCTTCGTCGATACGCTACTCAAGGAAACGAATGCACACATCGTGATGGTGGATCGACACGGTCGACCTGGCGGGCACTGGAATGATGCCTACCCCTTTGTCCGATTGCACCAGCCCTCGGCCTTCTATGGCGTCAACTCACGGGAACTGGGCAGCGGCACGAAAGACACGACGGAACTGAACGAGGGCTTGTATGAGCTGGCCTCCGGCGCCGAGGTGGTGAGCTATTTCGACCAGGTGATGAATCAGCAGTTTCTGCCATCAGGTCGAGTCCGTTACTTCCCCATGTGCAACTACACCGGCGACCGCATTGACGACCACCGGTTTACCTCGCTCGTCAGCGGCGAAAACCATCAGGTCCGGGTGTACAAAAAGGTGGTGGACGCCACCCATGCCCAGACAGCCGTGCCCTCGACCCACCCGCCCAGGTACAGGGTGGAGCCCGGCGTGCAATGCGTGCCACTGAACGACTTGCCGGAAATCCGGCACCCCTACTCCAGTTACGTAGTGGTGGGATCGGGCAAGACCGGGATCGACGCCTGCCTGTGGTTGCTGCAAAACGGTGTTGCGCCTGCAACAATCTGCTGGATCATGCCAAACGATCCGTGGCTGATCGACCGGGCCAACATGCAACCCGGCCTCGACAGCTTCGAACGAACAATCGGCGGCCTCACGGCACAGTTCGAGGCCATCGCAGCCGCAGACTCGATCCCGGACCTGTTCTCCAGGCTTGAGGCAGCGGGTCAGCTCTTGCGCATGGATACGTCCGTCGAACCCACTGCTTACCGCTGCGCCACCGTCACTCAAGCGGAATTACGCGAGCTGCGACGCATCGACAACATTGTGCGCCTGGGGAGAGTGCGCGTTATCGAGCCAATGCGCATCGTGCTCGAGCAAGGCAGCATCGCCACGAGCCCAAATGCTCTGCACATTGATTGCAGCGCCAGTGCCATCCCGACACTCCCTGACATGAAGGTGTTCGACGGCGGCAAGATCAACCTGTTGATGGTAAGCAGCTGCCAGCCCGTGTTCAGCGCGGCCTTGATCGCCTATGTGGAAAGCCACATGGTCGACCCGGCACAAATGAACTCGCTGTGCATGATGGTCCCCCCGCCTCACGTCCCCACGGACTGGATCAGAATCTGGGCGGTCTACCTGGGTAACCAACTACGCTGGGGAAGACATGAAGGTTTGACCCGCTGGATCAAGCAGTCGCGTTTGTACTTTATGACGGCGGTGGTCAGGGGCTTGCAAGAAACCGACACCGAGAAACTGGCACAGCTGCATCGGCTCTCTGTCAGCAGGCAGCAGGCTCAGGCGAGTTTGCCACGGTTGCTGGGGTCCATCGCTTGAATCTCAGGAAGCGCATATGAACGAGCCACACCTCGAACTGCTCGACATCAATGGCATCCGCATGCAGATAGCAACGCAAGGTGGCGGCCCGCTGGTCTTGCTATGCCACGGTTTTCCGGAGCTGTGGTACTCGTGGCGCAACCAGCTTGCTGCGCTGGCGGCCGCCGGCTACAGAGCGGTAGCGCCCGACATGCGCGGCTATGGCGGCACGGATGCGCCAGCCGAGCCCGACGCCTACACCACGCTCCACCTGGTCGGCGACATGGTCGAGTTGGTCAACGCACTCGGCGAACAGCAAGCCGTGATCGTCGGCCATGACTGGGGCGCGCAGGTGGCCTGGAGCGCGGCAATGATGCGACCCGATCTGTTCCGCGCAGTGGTCGGCATGAGCGTTCCCTTCTCGCCACCGGCGCGCGTTGATCTCCTCAGCGCGCTGGCCTCGCGGGGTATCAGCGACTTCTACATCCAGTATTTCCAGACGCCGGGCGTGGCCGAGGCCGAGCTGGAAAGGGACGTCGAGTCGTCGATCCGGCGCATCTACTTCAGTGGCTCGGGTGACGGCCCCGATTGGCCGGTGTTCGGCCGGCTGCAGCCGGGCCAGGGTTTCCTGGGCGCGATGATCGAGCCCGAAACCCTGCCAGACTGGCTAAGCCTCGAGGATATTGCCTACTACACCGGCGAATTCAACCGCAGCGGATTTCGCGGCGGCTTGAACTGGTACCGCAACATGACGCGCTCATGGGCACTGCTGGCACCTTGGCGCGGTTGCGTTATCCGGCAGCCGTCGATGTTCATTGCCGGGAGCCGCGACGGCGTGCTGAAGTTTCCGAGCTCCCCGCGGCAGATCGAAGCCTTCGCGCAGACACTGCCGGAACTGCGCGGGTGTCATATTCTCGAAGGTGCCGGTCACTGGATACAGCAAGAGCGCGCGACAGAGGTCAATGAGCTGCTACTCGACTTCCTGAAGAAGCTCTCATCAGAAGGTTGAATTTTTATCCATAATTGAAATGCCATAGAACATGCAGGCGGCGCCAATACCGGGCCGGTGTTGGCTATAAGGATTCAAGACTGGAGGGAACCATGAGCAATCTCATCGCCACCGACGAGCCACCTGAAGCCGTTCGCCTCATGGTCAGGGTTTACGCCTGCTTGCTGCTCGCAGGATTTGCGTTTGTTCCGGCCTATCTCATAGCCCGGACTATCAAGGCTGGCATCGCTGAATTTCTGTGAGGTGATCCACCCTGCCCCCGGTCGTTTTAATGGCCGCGAATGTAGTGTTCCAGTTGCCGGATCAGCTCGGTCTGCTCGACGATGGCTTCCTTGACCAGATCACCAATCGACAACAGGCCGATCAGTTGGTCGCCCTCCACCACCGGTAGATGGCGCAGATGACTGTCGGTCATGACCGCCATGCAACGCTCGATGCTTTGCTGACTGTCTGCTGTCACGACTGGCGCGCTCATGATGGCCCGGACCGGCGTACCGACCGAAGAGCGCCCCTGCAGAACGACCTTGCGCGCATAGTCGCGTTCGCTGATCACGCCGACCACCTGTCCCTCCTCCATGACGGGTAGAGCACCGACATTTTTTTCCGCCATCATTCTCAGCGCTTCAAGCACCGTCTGGTCTGGCGCGATGCTATGCACCCGCCGGTTCTGCACGGCCTTGAGCTTCAGCAGTTGCGCAGCTGTTTTCATACAAGCCTCCGATACTGTTTGTCATTGATCATCGACTCCGCCGGAGCCTGGCATGAATCATTGATTGAATGAGCGTTCAGCCCCCGCAGGTGGTCAGGCTACCGCGACCTCCACCCGGCCTGCGTTCAGGCGCACCGGCCAGACCCGCAGGCGCTGCTGCGGATACTCCAGGCAACTGCCGTCCTCAAGGCGGAAATGCTGTTTGTAGAGTGGCGAGGCAATCACCAGATCGCCCTTGATGCTGCCGATCAGCCCGCGACCGATGACATTCGCCCCGGATTGCGGGTCATGATTATCGACGGCATAGAGGGTCTTGCCCTCGGCAGCCGGCAGGTAGAACAGCGCCACTTGTGCACCGTCGAGCCAAACGACGACGCCGGAGTTACTCACCAGATCCTCCTGGCTGCACACCGCTTGCCAGGCATCGGGATTGACCAGGGAGAAACTGGAATAAGCGCGCTGGGTATCGGACTGGCTCATCAGGCAATCTCCTCGATGACAGGGATAAGGTGGAGTTCAGAGGCCATGATCGGCCGGCGCTGACCGCGTTCCTGGACAAAATGGATGTCCGGGTCCGGGCGTTGATCGTTGACGAAGGTGCGAAAGCGCTTGAGTTTTTCCGGGTCTTTCAGGGCGTTGGCCCATTCGCATTCGTAGCGGTTGACCACCAGCTGCATCTGCGATTCGAGCTCAAGGCCAAGCCCCAGGCTGTCGTTGATGATCACGTCCTTGAGGTAATCCAGGCCGCCCTCCAGGCTCTCGCGCCAGACCGAGGTGCGCTGCAATTTGTCGGCGGTGCGGATGTAGAACATCAGGAAGCGGTCGATGTAACGGATCAGGGTGGCGTCATCGAGGTCGGTGGCGAACAGTTCGGCGTGGCGCGGGCGCATGCCGCCGTTACCGGCCACGTAGAGGTTCCAGCCTTTCTCGGTGGCGATCACGCCCACGTCCTTGCTCTGCGCCTCGGCGCACTCACGGGTGCAGCCGGAGACTGCGAACTTGAGCTTGTGCGGCGAGCGCAGGCCCTTGTAGCGATCCTCGAGGGTCAGGGCCATTTGCACGCTGTCCTGCACGCCGTAACGGCACCAGGTGCTGCCGACGCAGGACTTCACCGTGCGGGTCGATTTGCCATAGGCGTGCCCGGTTTCGAAACCGGCCTCGATCAACTCGGCCCAGATGTCCGGTAACTGATGCAACTGAGCGCCGAACAGGTCGATGCGCTGGCCGCCGGTGATCTTGGTGTAGAGGTCGTATTTCTTCGCCACCACGCCAATCGCGATCAGTTTGTCGGCGGTGATCTCGCCCCCGGCGATGCGCGGCACCACCGAATAGGTGCCGTTTTTCTGCATGTTGGCCATGAAGGTGTCGTTGGTGTCCTGCAACGGCACCAGCGACGTGTCCATGATCGGCTGGTTCCAGCACGAGGCGAGGATCGAGCCCACCGCCGGTTTGCAGACGTCGCAGCCGGTGTGGCCCCGGCCATGTTTGGCCAACAGTTCGTCGAAGGTGATCACGCCCTCTACCCGGACCAGCGCATAAAGCTCCTGGCGGGTGTAGGCGAAGTGTTCGCACAGGCTCTTGTCGACACTGACGCCACGGGCAATCAGCTCATGCTCGAACACTTGCTTGAGCAACCCGGCGCAACCGCCACAGCCGGTACAGGCCTTGGTCTGCGCCTTGAGCTGGCCCAGGTCGGTGCAGCCGCCGTCGATGGCCGAACAGATGGAGCCCTTGGTGACGTTATGACAGGAGCACACCGTGGCCGACTCGGGCAGCGCACCCGGGCCCAGGGTCGGTGCGCCTTCGGAGGACGGCAGAATCAGGCTGGCGGGTTCCGACGGCAAGGCGATGCCGTTCTGCATGTATTGCAGCAAGGTGTCGTAGTAGCTGTTGTCACCGACCAGCACTGCACCGAGGACGTGTTTGCCACTGGCATCCACCACCAGGCGGCGATAGCTGGCGCTGGTTTCGTCGATGAATTGATAGCTGCGTGCGCCCGGGGTGTTGCCGTGGGCGTCGCCGATGGAGCCGACATCCACCCCCAGCAGCTTGAGCTTGGTCGACATGTCGGCACCGATGAACGGCTCGGCGACTTCGTTGCACAGACGGGCCGCGACGCTGCGCGCCATCTGGTAGCCCGGCGCGACCAGGCCGAACAGGCTGCCGTTCCATGAAGCGCATTCACCGATGGCGTAGATGTTCGGGTCGCAACTGAGGCACGTGTCGTCGATCACCACGCCACCGCGCGGACCGATCTGCAGCGCGCATTGACGAGCCAGCGCGTCTTGAGCGCGGATACCGGCGGAAAACACGATCAGGTCGGTTTCGAGGAACTCGTCATTGGCGAAATTCATGCGATAGCGGTACTGCTCGCCCGCACTGATCGATTGAGTGGCGCGGGACAGGTGGACACCGACGCCCAATCGTTCGATCTGCGCCTTGAGTGCCTGGCCACCGAGGTCATCGAGTTGTACCGGCATCAAGCGCGGCGCGAATTCCACCACGTGGGCTTCAAGGCCCAGGCTCTTCAATGCGTTCGCGGCTTCCAGACCCAGCAAGCCCCCGCCGACCACCACGCCACGCCGGGCATTGGCCGCCGCCGCCCGAATGGCATCGAGGTCTTCCAGGGTGCGATAGACCAGGCGCGATTGACCTTCGGCGCCTTCGATTGGCGGAACAAACGGATAAGACCCGGTGGCCAGAACCAATTTGTCATACGTGACGCAACCTTGCGAGGTGACCACCTGACGACGGACGCGGTCGATTTCCAATACCGGCACACCCAGATGCAGCGTAACGCCGGGCGTCTGGTAAAGCGACGCATCGGACAGCGCCAGCGACTCGGCATCACGACCTGCGAAGTACTCGGAAAGATGCACACGGTCATAGGCCCGCATCGGCTCCTCACTGAAGACGTGCAGCCGGTAATGCTCCAGCGCTCCCCGCTCGATCAGCTGTTCGACACAATGATGTCCGACCATGCCATTACCGATCACGATCAACGTTTGCATCTTGTTCAACGTGGCAACATTGGAATTCATAGAAAGCACCCAGCCCGAGCCAATCACGGTTTTAAAAGCAAAAAAAAACGCCTGAAACCTTGCGGTTCCAGGCGTCTTTGCCTGTTCTTTTGCGGTGTTGAAATCAGGCATCTATGCCCGGTCCACCGATGCTGCCCACGACCTGTTCGGCCAATCGATCGTCGTTGACCGAGGGGGCTGTCCACACGAATGCGTTCCAGGTGGACCTGATGTCAGCCTTGCAGCCTTTGTGCCAGCCTGCGACAGAGAGACTTCAACTGTCTGGAAACACTGACTCTTGAGCCCGGGAGGATTGTCACGACGCTGGAACTACCGCAGGCGAACACGTTTTGCGGCGCTTCCGACTGGTGCACGTTGTTGCCCATGGCGCTTTATAAAAGTGCATGGACCGTTCGATTCCACAGCTCGTTGGAACTCAAGCCTGTTGTTGGCAGCGATCAGCTTTTCCGGTCAGCGCTGTCATGTCGTCGTCACATCTACCCATCACAATGGGATCAGCCAAAAGGATTTGGCCCATCTACAGAGAGTCCGACCGACGCCGGGCTTTTTTCATTGCTACGACATGCTTTTCACGAAACGCTCACAAGATGGGGCGCAGATTGGAAGCACAAAAGGATTTGACCCCAAACAGAAGGCCCGCCATTGCGCGGGCCTTTTGCTGCCTGCATTGATCGCATGACGAACCGATTCAATCCTTCGCAAGGTGAAACTGACGGCCAGAACCTGAACTGACAGCGAACCCGGCCATTACGCCGTGGTCACAACAGCTGATGGCAACGCAAATGTTCAGTGGCCTCAGGCCAACTTCATTCACGAGCGATGCCTGCAATTCACACCTTTCAGGGTGCGCCGGATAACCTCAGTGGGTTCGGTTCCTGCCTGATGCAGGTACTTGCCGCTGCTCTCATCCCCTGCTCCCTCGGCGGAGTACGCAAATGACTCAATCAATGCGCTTCTTCCTCTCGTTCTTCCTCGCGATTGCAACCTTGGCATCGGCCGGTTTCCTGAACAATGCCGCAGCGGCCACCGCCGAGGATCTGAATACCGACGCTCGACAAGCCTTGCAGGCGCTCTACAAGACCAACCCATTCTCCGAAACCATCTCGCATCAAGCCAAGGCTGTGCTGGTTTTCCCGAACATCATCAAGGCGGGTCTCGTGTTCGGCGGCAGCTATGGCGAAGGCGTTCTAATGAAGGGCACGAAAGTCGAGAACTACTACAACTCCGTCAGCGGTTCATGGGGGCTTCAGGCCGGCGCCCAGTCGTATGGCTATGTGGTTTTCCTGATGACCGACAAAGCCGTGGACTATGTCGCCAAAACCAAGGGCTGGGAAATCGGTGTAGGGCCAACAGTTGTGTTTGTGGATGAAGGGGTTGCGAAGAACCTGTCCAGCTCAACGCTCAAAGACGACGCCTACGCATTCATCTTCGACCAGCAAGGATTGATGGCGGGGGTCAGTATCGAAGGAACGAAGATTTCGCTGATCAAGCGCTGAAGTCAGGTGTCTGACTGCCCATCGCAAGCGTGATGGCAGCCTGTGCCAACCGGGATGGGTTTTCCCGTTTAGGCTAGGCTGTCCTCACCCCTGGCGCACAGACGCACCTGATGATTGGGAAGCTATCTGGACGAGCAAGGCTGTTTCGACCGTTCATTGATACAGGTCTAAACATTGGACGAACGAATCCTGATAATGACTTTCCGGTTTTCAGGTAGGCCTTAAATGACTTCACAGCTCTTCCAGGTTCACGGCCTCGTGAGTTTTACCCTTGCCATCCTCCTGCTTTTCCTCGGCAAGACCCTCGTCCAGCACAACGCCTTTCTCCGTCAATACTGCATCCCCGAATCCGTGGTCGGCGGCTTTGTCTGTGCGGCGGTGACGTCCTTGCTGTACTTCGGCCTGAATATCCAGATCGAATTCGATCTGCAAGTTCGCGACACCCTGCTGCTCTATTTCTTTGCCGGCATTGGCTTGAAGTCGGACATGCGCCAACTGCTCAAGGGTGGGCGTCCGCTGCTGATCCTGCTGTTGCTCGCCGCCGTGTTCATCCTGTTGCAGAATTCGCTGGGCATGGGCGTGGCCCAGGCGTTTGGGCTTGATCCCAAGGCGGGCTTGATGGTGGGCTCCATTTCCCTCACCGGTGGGGTGGGCACCACCCTGGCCTGGGCACCGCTCTTCGTCGAAAAACTGGGCATCGGTAACGCCCACGAACTGGGCATCGCCAGCAACACCGTCGGCCTGATTGCCGCTTGCGTCATCGGTGGCCCGATCGCCAACCAGCTGATTCGCCGTTATCAACTGACGCCGTCCAGGGATGCGGAGCTGGAAGTCGGCATTCTCGAGCAACAACCGGGCAAAGCGCTGGACTACTACGACGTGCTCTGGGCCTGGATGTGGCTCAACCTGACCCTGATGCTCGGCTATGGACTCAACCTGGTGCTGGTCGATGCCGGCATCACCCTGCCCAGGTTTGTCAGCTGCCTGTTTGCAGGCATCGTCATTCACCACCTCGTTCTGGCCTTTGTCGGTGATCAGCGACTGAAAACCTGGAGCGGTGCCAGCCTGGGCCTGTCGCTGATCTCCGACATCTGTCTGGGCATGTTCTTGACCATGGCCCTGATGGGGCTTCAGCTATGGCAACTCAACGGCGCGTTGATGTTCATTCTGTGCGCAATGACCCTGCAAATCCTGCTGACGGTCGCCTATACGTACTTTGTGGTCTTCCGCTTTATGGGGCGCAATTACGAAGCCAGCGTGATCGCTTCCGGATTCGGCGGGATTGCCCTCGGCTCCACGGCGACGGCCATCGTCAACATGTCGACCGTGACGCAAAAGTACGGTGCGGCGCACCAGGCCTTCCTGATCGTGCCGCTGGTGTGCGGCTTTTTCATTGACCTGGTCAATGCCGTGATCATCAGCCTGTTCAGTGGTCTGTAGCGACCTCAGCCCGGCTCTCGGACGACCAGACACACCGAACGTGGGAAAGCGGACGAAAGGCGCAGCAGGATCAATGCCGCAAGGATAGGCTCAGAGATAGAGTGTGCCCCAGCCCTGATCCGGCCAGGCACGATCTCAAATGCGCCTCTTGCTACAGGGGAACCGGGATGACGGGACACACTACGCGCCCATGGTCGTCATGGCTCCTGCTATCCCTGCTCGCCGTCGATCTGGCGCTGATAGCCGGCTGTTCGGGCAAAGCCAGTACGGCTCGATATTCAGCCCCCGGCACCGGCTCGGCCTGCTATGCAAAAGCCCTCCCCACTATCGGCGAAGGTGGCCTCGCCTGGGGCGACACCCTGGACATCGCTCGCCAGAAATCCCTGAGTAATTGCATACGTTATTCCGGCCGATCCGGCGGCACGCCAAGCACCTGCAAAGTGGTGATGGCGGAATGTAAGCATTGATAGAGCGGTTTTTCATTTCTGCGTCGCTTTTGCATTTCTGTGCGACAGATCCCACTTCAGGGGCTCCCGTTTCACACGCTCGCGGTGTTAGTTTTGAAAGGTTTCTGATCGACCAATCAGATATTTCTTACAAACCGCCTGCAAAGGAATGCCCCCAGCAATGGATTTTTCCCTCAAGCACCTGGCTGCGACCACCCTGATGCTCGCCAGCCTTTCGTCGTTCACCACCGCTGCCCACGCCAACATCACCCCGCAACAGAGCGCGATCATCCTCAAGACCTTCAGTGATGCATCGGTCAAGGATTTCCGGCAGTTCCTGGCAAGCCTGGCCAAGAGCGATATCGCCAAGACCGACGACCTCGGCGCGGCCATCCGTGCCTTCCTCGACAACAAGACGCTTAGCGCTGAACAGCAAAACGAAATCCATCGTTTGCTTGGCCTCTATGCCCGGGTGAAATACGGCAGCGCGGCCACCGAAACCCTGAAGGAGCTGGTGGCCATTCCGACCGTGAACGTGGACGGGGTGGCCCAGCACGACAACCCCGAATTCCTCAAGATTGCCGAGAAGATCAAGGGGCTGGCACAGGCGTTCAACCTGAACTTTCGCAACATCGACAACCGCGTCTACGAGATCTCCCTGGAAGGCAGCGGCGATGAAGTCGTGGGCATTCACGCCCATGCCGATGTGGTGCCGGTGACGCCGGAAAATTGGGTGCTGCAGGACGGCACCCGCCTCGACCCGTTCAAGGTCACCCTGATCGGCGATCGCATGTATGGCCGCGGCACCGAGGATGACAAGAACGGCATCGTGGTGGCGCTGTACGCCATGAAGATCATCAAGGAAGAGAAACTGCCGCTGGCCCGCAATTTCAAGCTGCTGGTCGACACCACCGAAGAGACCACGGGTGACGCCATCCCCTACTACTTCGAACGCAACCCGACGCCCAACTACAACCTGGCGCTGGATGGCGGCTACCCGGTGGTAATCGCCGAGAAAGGCTACGGCACGGTCATGGCCAGCTTCACCAAGCGCACCGCACAAGGCAAGGGCGCGCAAATCACCTCGATGACCGGCGGCCTGGCCACCAACCAGATTCCGTCGACATCGGTCGCGACCCTGGTGACCGACAAGCCCGCCGAGCTGGCCGCCAGCCTGCAAAAGGCCGGTACCGACTATGCCAAGCGCAACGGCGGCAATTTCGAGGTCACCGCCAAGGTCGACGGCAAGGACGTCAAACTGACGGTCACCGGTGTGTCCGCCCACTCCTCCGAGCCCGAGTCCGGCGTCAACCCGGTGGCCAGGATGCTCGACTTCATCAATGGCCTCGACGGCAAGGTTGCGCTCAAGCACAACCAGATTACGGACGCCGCCCGCTACGCCGCCGACAACTGGGGGCTGGACTACCTGGGTGGCAAGTTGGGGATCGGTTTTGCCGATGAATTCATGGGCCCGCTGACCACCTCCCTGACCTATGTCGGGATGGACGACAAAGCCTTCAAGCTCGCGGTCAACCTGCGCGTGCCGAAGGGCAAATCCCCGCAAGTGCTCAAGTCCGAAATCGCCGCAAAGCTGGACGCCTGGAGCAAGCAAACCAGCATCACACCAACCTTTGACCTGTCGATTGCCGAACCGATGTACCGCAATCCCGAGGGTGAATGGGTCAAGGCCCTGCTCGCGGTGGCCAGCGAAAACCTCGGCATGGAACACAAGTTCGGCACCTCCGCCGGCGCCACCTCCGTGCATGAACTGCCCAACGGCGTGCAATTCGGCCTGGCGATGCCGAATGTCAAATACACCGGTCACAACGACAACGAGTTCAAGACCACCGAGCAGTTCCTGCTGGACTTGCAGATCGTGACCGAAATGATGGGCCGCATCGGGCAATTGCCGAAGCTTTGATCCCCCTTCGGACCCGCCGCCCTGGCGGGTCCATTCCTTTCACTTCCAAACCACATGCCGCCCCCTGTAGGAGCGAGCCTGCTCGCGAAAAACCCAAGGGCGCCACGGGCCGTCTGGTTTCCCGCGTCATCGTTACCCTCCATCGCGAGCAAGCTCGCTCCTACGGGTCGATTTGATCCAGCACCCGGTTCGCCGTGATCTCCGCCAGCATCACACTGTTGGAAATGCCCAGCAGCGCATTGCGCGACCCACCGTCCAGGTGATCCACCAACTGGTGGACCATCACATCGACCGACGCGAGAGTTTCGACCAGATAAACCATCAAGGTTTCGGGACTCGCCTGCGGGTCCACGGTGAACAAGGTGCCGGGGGTGCGCGGTGTGGCTTTGATATCGGCAATCGAGGGGATGTGAAAATCGGGGGCGGCTTCGTTGAGCCTGGTTGAGTCGGGTTCATGTGGGGAGACCGGATCGGCCTCCGGTGGGTTTGGCGTTACCTTGAACATGATCTTCAATTCCTGAGTGATGCGGTCACCACTTCGCGACTAAACGAAGGGGTGGCAGCTGTACGCAGGTTAGTCGACCGGGGAATTGAAGAAGCCGGCGCACCCGAAGGTGCCCTGCGCACAGCCACCATCAAATACAGGTGTAAATACCTGTCTGACGGACACTTGAGCGACTTCAATTACCACCAGGCGACTAAACCCGATCACTGATGAGCAGTGACACGAATCAAGTTACCGACGGCCTGCGAGGCGCACAAGCCGGCGGATTCTGGCGTAACCGTAGGCAACGGCGCAAGGTCTTGTAGCTTGCATGAAGTAACCTTAAACACCTTTAAACAAGCGCCCTCCGGCGCCTTTTGCCGGTTACCACCTCTACTACCCCAATCGCCGTGAGCATTCTTCAGCGTTCGGCGTAGTGGTGGACGCTCTGCGTTACAAGCGCTGAGTCATCCATGGTCAAGATGCCTGGATGGCACGGATGAAATACGTGAGTGATTCCGATTTCAAATAAACACCGGGAAATACTCGGTTTGATCTAGGCTTGAATGAAATCACGCGGGAAAAAACCATGTCCCTCGCTCCCGGAAATCTATTGGCCCTGGCTTTGGGTGTCTTCTTTTGCACAGCCGTGTACGGACAAGGGGTAGCGGACACCGATTCCCCTCCGGCAATACTTCCGTTGGAATCCGAGACTGCGCCAACACTCATTGCCTACCCCCCGCTTGCCGAGCCACTCGCCCGCGGTGTTGTCATTATCCAGTATCGAACGGAACACGCCAGGATCATGCCGGTATTTGGCAAAACGGCTGTTGAAGTATCACCACGTCTCGGCCACCTCCACGTGACCGTCGACGACTGGAAAGGCACATGGGCGCACACCAGCGAAGACCCGATCATCCTGGTCGGACTGACGCCCGGCACTCACAAGGTTCTTCTTGAAGTGGCCGACCCGACTCACAAGATCCTCACCAGTACGACAGTGAGCTTTATCGTTCCGCAGAAGAAACCGGCGGACGTTCCCCACATTGACAATGATCACGCAGTAAAACCATGACGATTGAGTGTTCATAGCTGACTGCGGTGGTGTGAGTAGCCTCTGATTTCGAAAACACATCTAACTGACTACGCTGTTTTCAAGTCTTTTCGCCAACCTGCACTGCGTTTTACTTCTGGCTGCACAACGCCCCCCTCAGGGTGACGGCAGATAGCCCATCACTCGTGACTCGCCCATCAGCAGCGGGCGATTCAGTTCCGCGCTGGCACGCAGGTACTCGGCCACCAGGGTAATCCGCTTCAGCTTGCGCAGGTCCTCGCTGTAATACATCCAGAACTGCCGCGTGACCTCCACTTCACCCGGCAGCACTTCGCACAGGCGGGGATCGGGGCCGGCGAGGAAGCAGGGCAGGATGGCCAGCGCCCGCCCTTCCAGGGCTGCGTGGTAATGGGCGACCACGCTGGTGCTGCGCAGGCGGCTGTTGGCGCCGGGCATCAGGTCGTTCAGGTAGAGCAGCTTGAAGCTGAAGGCCAGGTCTTCGACGTAGGTCACGAACGGGTGGCCGGCCAGGTCCTCGCGACAGCCGATCGGCGGATGATTGGCCAGGTACGCAGGCGTCGCATACAGGCGCAGGCGGTAGTCGCACAATCGCGAGCACACATAGGGACCGCGCTCGGGCCGTTCCAGGGTGATGGCGATGTCCGCCTCGCGCCGTGACAGGTTGATGAAGTGCGGGACCGGCAAAATGTCCGCCGAAATGTTCGGGTAGTGCTCGAGGAAGTGGCTCATCTGCGCCGTGATGAAACAGGTGCCGAAGGCTTCGGTACAGCCGATGCGCAGGTGCCCGGAGAGTCCCCCGGTGGTGCCGAAAACCTGCTCGCAGGCTACCAGCAGCGTACTTTCCAGGGATTCGGCGTGGCCGACCAGACGCTGCCCCTCCACGGTCAGGACAAAACCTGCGGTTCGCGACTTCTCGAACAGCAGAGCGCCCAGGCACTGCTCCAGGGCGCGGATGCGCCGTGACACCGTGGTGTAGTCCACTCCCAGGCGGCGGGCCGCACCGCTGGCGGTGCGAGCACGGGCAACTTCGAGGAAGAAACGCAAGTCGTCCCAGTTCAGCGGATTCTGCGTTGTGCTTTTTTGCATATCCATCGGGCTTTTCTGCCAATACATATGGGAAATATGCACTTATATACTCGCATCTCACCCAGCTTGGCCAGCGTCGTTTTCAGGCCGGGAAGGCACCCTCCCAAATAATAAATATCGAGGGCTGACAGCATGAGCGCATGGATAAACACCGGCTTGCACGCCGGACACAAGCAGCTGCGCAACAGCGCAATCGCGGCCACGATCCTCGTCTGCCGTTGGTCCGCCCTCCTGCACCGCCCTCTCTGCACCGCAAGGTCATCCAGGCGGCAATAACTCCAGCACATCAGCATTCAGGTGGCGTCCCGCATCGGGTCGCTGCCCGGGTACCCGTACGCCCCTCAAAAGGCCGAACAACAAAAACAACTAGAAATGCGGAGCCTCACCATGACGACCGACCATCCGAACCACGTCCAGACCTGTGCACGGGTCAGGGCCAACCCCAAGTTCCAGCGCCTCGCGCGTCAGCGTGCACTGCTGGCCTGGACGCTGAGCGGCGCGGTCCTGGCTATCTACTACAGCTTCATCATGGTGGTGGCTTTCGCCCCTGCCTGGCTGCACCTGCCGCTGCACGACGGCAGCCACCTCAGCCTCGGCATGCCAATCGGCGTCACGATCATCCTGTTGTCCTGGCTACTCACCGCCTGGTACGTGCACCGCGCCAACACCCGCTTCGACGTGCTCAGTTCGCAGATCCTGCAGGAGTCCCGCGCATGAAACGCCTGTCCGCCCTACTCGCCCTCAGCCCTGTGCTGGCCCATGCCGAGCCCATCGTTGCGCAGAAGCAACCGCTCAACCTGCACGCCATCGGCATGTTTTTCGTCTTCGTCCTCGCCACCCTGCTGATCACCTGGTGGGCGGCACGACGCACCCGCTCCGCCGCCGATTTCTACAGCGCCGGTGGTGGAATCACCGGCTTCCAGAATGGCTTGGCCATCGCCGGTGACTACATGTCGGCGGCCACTCTGCTGGGCCTGTCGAGCATGGTCTTCGCCAAGGGCTACGACGGCTTCGTCTATATCATCGGCTTCTTCGTCGGCTGGCCCATCGTCACCTTCCTGATGGCTGAGCGCTTGCGCAACCTGGGGCGCTACACCTTCGCCGACATCGTCTCCTACCGCCTCGATCAAACCCGCGTGCGCAGCTTCGCCGCCCTTGGATCGCTGACCGTGGTGTGCTGCTATCTGGTGGTGCAGATGGTCGGTGCCGGTCAACTGATCAAACTGCTGTTCGGCCTCGACTACCGCACGGCGGTGGTGGTGGTCGGATTGTTGATGCTGGTCTACGTGATCTTCGGCGGCATGCTCGCCACCACCTGGGTACAGATCACCAAGGCGGTCCTGCTCCTGGCGGGCGGCACCACCCTGGTGCTGATGGCCCTGAGTCGCTTCGACTTCAGCTTCGAGACACTGGCCGCCCAGGCGGTGGCCGTGCATGCCAGCGGCGTGCAGATCATGGGCCCCGGCACTTTGCTGGCCGACCCGATCAACGCGGTGTCCTTATCCCTCGGACTGGTCTTCGGCATTGCCGGCCTGCCGCACATCCTGATGCGCTTCTTCACTGTGCCCAATGCCAAGGAAGCGCGTAAATCCGTACTGTTCGCCACCGTGTTCATCGGCTTCTTCTTCCTGGTGGTCTGCGTCCTGGGCTATACCGCCATCGTCATCGTCGGCACGGATCCTCAGTACTACGTCGATGGCAAACTCGGCGGGGCCATGATTGGCGGCGGCAATATGGTGGCCATGCACCTGGCGAAGGCGGTGGGCGGCAACCTGTTTCTCGGTTTCCTCTCTGCCGTGGCTTTCGCCACCATTCTCGCGGTGGTGGCCGGCCTGGCCCTGGCCGGTGCCTCGGCCATCTCCCATGACCTTTATGCTTCGGTATTGAAGAAGGGCTGCGCCGACGAGAAAAAGGAAATGCGCGTGTCGCGCATCGCCACCATCTGCCTGGGCGTCGTTGCGATTGCCCTCGGCATTCTGTTCGAGGGCCAGAACATCGCCTTCCTGGTCGGCCTGACGTTCGGCATCGCCGCCTCGGCGAATTTCCCGGTATTGATCATGGCCATGTACTGGGGCGGCCTGACCACCCGCGGCGCCCTCTATGGCGGCCTGACCGGCCTGATCAGCGCACTGGCCCTGGTGATCGGTTCGCCGTCGGTGTGGGTCGGTGTACTGGGGCACGCCCAGGCGCTTTTCCCTTACGACCAACCGGCGCTGTTCTCCATGCCACTGGCCTTCCTGGTCATAGTGGTGGCTTCCAGGCTTGACCGCAGCGAACGCGCCGACCGCGAACGCGCCGCCTATGCCGACCAGTTCGTCCGTGCCCAGACCGGCCTTGGAGCTGCCGTGGCCAGCAGTCACTGACGCTGCTTTTTCCGGGGCTGACACCCCGAGCGCGAGTCCGCTCCTTTGCTTCGCGCTTTTTTACGCCCGACCTGCGCCGCTCGGCGCAGGACACCCCAAAAGCGCCCTTCCCTCGCCAACGCCAAGCGGCGCGGGAGCGGCTCGTCGACAACAAAAACAACAAAAGGCATCCAATGAAACCCACCACCCTCACCCTGTTCCTGGCCGGTAGCGGGCTCGCCGCACAGGCTCACGCCGACTTCCTGGCAGACAGCACGGCCAGACTGGAAACGCGCAATTTCTATTTCAACCGCGACTTCCGCCAGGCAAATGCCGCCCAGTCCAAGCAGGAAGAATGGGCCCAGGGCTTCCTGCTGCGCTACGAATCCGGTTATACCGACGGCATGATCGGCGTCGGTATCGATGCCCTCGGCCAGCTCGGCATCAAGCTCGACTCCAGTCCCGATCGCGCCGGCTCCGGCCTGCTCAAACGCGATAACGAGCCACCCAAGCGCGCCAAGGACGAGTACGGCGAACTGGGCCTGACGGCCAAGTTCAAAGCATCCAATAGCGTGCTCAAGCTCGGCACCCTGACCCCGAAGTTGCCGGTACTGCTGGCCAATGACTCGCGCCTGTTGCCGCAAACATTTCGCGGTGGCCAGTTGAACGTCCAGGAGATCAAAGGCCTGAGTTTCGATGCCGGGCGCGTGGATCGGGTCAACCAGCGCGACTCCTCGGACTACGAGAAAATGGCGATCACCACCACCGGCGCCAAGGGCATTGTCAGTGGCCAGGCCCGCAGCGACGCGTTCAATTTCGCCGGCCTTGCCTACCAATGGAACGACCGACTGAACACAGGCTACAACTACGGCGGCCTGGACGACTTCTACCACCAGCACCAGTTCAGTCTGGTCCACGTGCTGCCGCTGGGCCCAGGCCAGACGTTCAAGAGCGACCTGCGCTACGCCCGCTCCACCGACGATGGCAACAGCAACATCGACAACAACGCCTTCGGCGCCATGTTCACCTATGCCCTGGGCGGCCATGCCTTCGGTCTCGGCTACCAACGCATGAGCGGCGACACCGGTTTTGCCTACGTCAATGGCAGCGACGCCTACCTGGTCAACTTCGTGCAGATCAACGACTTCGCCAACAAGGACGAGCGTTCCTGGCAGGCGCGCTACGACTACAACTTCGCGGCGCTGGGCATTCCCGGCCTGACCTTCATGACCCGCTACCTGTCCGGCGACAGCATCGATCTGGGCGCCGGCAAGCCCGACGGCCGCGAATGGGAGCGCGACACCGACATCGGCTACGTGGTGCAGAGCGGCCCGCTGAAAAACATCGGTATGAAGTGGCGCAACGCTACGGTGCGCACCGCTCACTTCGGTAACGATCTCAACGAGAACCGCCTGATCCTCAGCTATACCCTGGCGCTCTGGTAAGCACCCGCACAAGGCGGGCGCAGCTCACATCGCTTGACGGTGCGGGCAGCGCCCGCCTTGTGCATTTACGGTGCATCAGGGATGCCGCAAGCCTGTGTTTTTTTGCACAACGCACGGGACTTTTTGAGCATTCTTATTTGATTTATGCCTGCCTATACTCGATTCAACCGCCTGGTCATGAACCAGGTCAGTCCCAATAAAAATAAACAGGGCACCCATCGTGAAGCCATTCTTGTTTGCCGTCGTCTCCCCACTTTCAGGCACCCGCGCGCACCTCGGGAGACTCCAATGAACAACCACTGCCAACCCTTCCTGGCCGCTCGTGACTTCCTGCTGGCCCACCGCACCGACTACGCCACCGCCGTGCGTGACTTCCGCTGGCCGCAGCTGAGCGAATTCAACTGGGCGCTGGATTACTTCGATGCCATGGCCGAGGGCAACCAGGCCAATGCCCTGTGGATCGTCGAAGAGGACGGCAGCGAACAACGCTACAGCTTCCAGCAACTGGCCGCGCGCTCCAACCAGGTGGCCAATCACCTGCGTGCCCTGGGCGTGCGCCGCGGCGAACGCATCCTGCTGATGCTCGGTAACGACGTTGCCCTGTGGGAAACCATGCTGGCCGCCTTCAAACTCGGCGCCGTCGTCATCCCCGCCACCGCCCTGCTGACCCCCGATGACCTGCGCGACCGCATCGAGCGTGGCCATGTTTCCCACCTGGTGGTCGGTAGCGCCCATGTCGACAAGTTCGTCGGGCTGGGTGAAGACTGCACCCGCATCTGCGTTGGCCCGTCCCCCGCCGGCTGGACCCCGCACAGCGCCGCTGGCGAATATTCCGAGCAGTTCGAAACCGAGGGCCGCACACTGGCCACCGACCCGATGCTGCTGTACTTCACCTCCGGCACCACCTCCAAGCCGAAGATGGTGCTGCACAGTCACCAGAGTTACCCGGTCGGCCACCTTTCGACCATGTACTGGATCGGCCTGCAGCCGGGCGACCTGCACCTGAACATTTCGTCCCCGGGCTGGGCCAAGCACGCCTGGAGTTGCCTCTTCGCACCGTGGAATGCCGGTGCCTGCATCTTTATCCACAACACCGCACGCTTCAGCGCGCCAGCCCTGCTCGGCGTGCTGGAACGCTACGGCGTCACCAGCCTGTGCGCGCCGCCTACCGTATGGCGAATGCTGATCCAGGAAGACCTGGCCAGCTACAAGACTCGCCTGCGCCTGCGCGAACTGGTGGGCGCCGGTGAGCCGCTCAACCCGGAGATCATCGAGCAGATCCTGCACGCCTGGGGCCTGTTGCTGCGCGACGGCTTCGGCCAGTCGGAAACCACCGCCCTGGTCGGCAACACGCCCGGCCAGCGGCTCAAGCCGGGCTCCATGGGCCGTCCACTGCCAGGCTACCGGGTGACCATGCTCGACCCCGATGGCCTGCCGGGTAACGAAGGCGAAGTAGCCCTGCCGCTGGACGTGCGTCCGCTGGGCCTGATGCTGTGCTACGAGGACAGCCCGGAAAAGACCGCCGAAGTGATGCGCGACGGCTACTACCGCACCGGCGACACCGCGCAGATCGACGAAGAGGGCTACATCACTTTCGTCGGCCGTGCCGATGACGTGTTCAAGGCCTCCGACTACCGCATCAGCCCCTTCGAGCTGGAAAGCGCGCTGATCGAGCACCCGGCGGTGATGGAAGTGGCCGTGGTGCCAAGCCCCGACCCGGTGCGCCTGGCAGTGCCCAAGGCCTATCTGATCCTGGCCCATGAAGCCCAGGGCAGCCACGAACTGGCCGGCAGCATCTTCGCCTTCGCCCGCGAGCACCTGGCGCCCTACAAGCGGGTACGGCGCATCGAGTTTGTCAGCGAGCTGCCCAAGACCATCTCCGGAAAGATCCGCCGGGTGGAACTGCGGCAAATGGAAACGCAGCGTCGCCAGGGCGACGCTCGTGGCCCGCAGGAATACTTCGAAGAAGACTTCCCGCAACTCAAAGGCTGAACCCCGGGCCGGCTCGCCGGCCCTCCCAAATCCAAACCCGACCGCTCGGCCAACCACGCCGAGGGGCCTCATTCGACCTAAAGAAAGCAGGCAGGACCCGTAAATGACCTCTTCCATCATTCCCAGCGTCAAGCTTCTCATCAACGGCGAATTCGTCGAATCGCGCAGCACCCAGTGGCGCGACGTGGTCAACCCGGCCACCCAGGAAGTCCTGGCCCGCGTCCCCTTCGCCACCGCCGAAGAAATGAACGCCGCCGTTGCCAGCGCCAAACAAGCCTTCAAGACCTGGCGCAAGACTCCGATCGGTGCCCGCTCCCGGGTCTTTCTCAAGTACCAGCAATTGATCCGCGAGAACATCAAGGAACTGGCCGCCCTGCTGACCGCCGAGCAAGGCAAGACCCTGCCGGATGCCGAAGGTGACGTGTTCCGCGGCCTGGAAGTGGTCGAGCACGCCGCCAGCATCGGTAACCTGCAGATGGGCGAACTGGCCAATAACGTGGCCAACGGCGTCGACACCTACACCTTGCTGCAGCCGCTGGGCGTGTGCGCCGGCATTACCCCGTTCAACTTCCCGGCGATGATCCCGCTGTGGATGTTCCCGATGGCCATTGCCACCGGCAACACCTTCGTCCTCAAGCCGTCCGAGCAGGATCCGCTGGTGACCATGCGCCTGGTGGAACTGGCGCTGGAGGCCGGGTTACCCAAGGGCGTGCTCAACGTCATCCACGGCGGCGTCGACGCGGTGAACCTGATCTGCGATCACCCGGACATCAAGGCCGTGTCCTTTGTCGGCTCGACCAAGGTCGGTACCCACGTTTATAACCGCGCCACCCAGAACGGCAAGCGCGCGCAATGCATGATGGGCGCGAAGAACCATGCCATCGTCCTGCCCGATGCCAACCGGCAGCAGACCCTGAACAACCTGCTGGGCGCCTCCTTCGGCGCCGCCGGCCAGCGCTGCATGGCGCTGCCGGTGGTGATCCTCGTGGGTGAAGCGCAAACCTGGCTGCCGGACCTGATCGAACGGACCAAAACCCTCAAGATCAATGGCGGCACCGAGCCGGGCACCGACATCGGCCCGGTGATTTCCTGCGCCGCCCTGGAGCGCGTCAACGGCCTGATCGCCAGCGGCATCGAAGAAGGCGCAAAACTTGAACTGGATGGACGCAACCCGAGCGTGCCGGGCTACCAGGACGGCAACTTCGTCGGCCCGACCATTTTCTCCGGCGTCACCGCGCAAATGTCGGTGTACCGCGAAGAGATCTTCGGCCCGGTGCTGTGCGTGATGCACGCCGCCAACCTGGACGAAGCGATCGAGATCATCAACGCCAACCCGAACGGCAACGGCACCGCCCTGTTCACCCGCTCCGGTGCTGCCGCGCGTCACTTCCAGGAAGAGATCGACGTCGGTCAGGTGGGCATCAACGTGCCGATCCCGGTACCGGTCCCGCTGTTCTCCTTCTCCGGCTCGCGCGCCTCCAAGCTGGGCGACCTGGGTCCGTACGGCAAGCAAGTGGTGACCTTCTACACCCAGACCAAGACGATCACCCAGCGCTGGTTCGACGAGGATGACACCGGTGGCGCGGTGAACACCACCATCACCCTGAAATGACCCTTGCCGGCCGGCGCCCAGCGTCGGCCGACGACAAGCGCGCGCTGGATTTCCTGCGCCACTGCCCCCCTATCGTAAAGGTAGCCAACATGCATATCGGATTTCTCGGCCTCGGCAACATGGGCGGCCCAATGGCCCGCAACCTGCTCAAGGCCGGTCACAGCCTGACTGTCTTCGATCCCTTCCCCCAGGCGGTCGCCGCTCTGGTGGAGGCCGGCGCCAGCGCCGCCGACTCGCCCGCCGCCGTGGCCAAGGCCAGGGTTGAGGTGATCATCACCATGCTGCCGACCGCCGAACACGTGAAGCAGGTCTATCGCGGCAAGGACGGCCTGCTGGCCAACATCGGCCCAGGCATATTGCTGATCGACAGTTCGACCATCGACCCGCTGAGCACCCGCGAGGTGGCCAAATATGCCCTTGCCCAAGGCAACCCGATGCTCGACGCGCCGGTATCCGGCGGCACCGGTGGTGCGGCGGCAGGCACCCTGACCTTTATGGTCGGCGGCCCGGACAGCGTATTCGACCAGGCCCTGCCGATCCTCTCGGCCATGGGCAAGAACATCGTCCACTGCGGCGCAGCAGGCAACGGCCAGGTGGCCAAGATCGCCAACAACATGCTGCTTGGCATCTCCATGGTCGGCGTCGCCGAAGCCATGGCCCTGGGTGTATCCCTCGGGATGGACGCCAAGGTGCTGGCCGGGATCATCAATACCTCAAGCGGTCGCTGCTGGAGCTCGGAGGTCAACAACCCGTTCCCGGGCGTACTGGAAAACGCGCCGGCCTCACGTGGCTACAGCGGCGGCTTTGGCAGCGACCTGATGCTCAAGGACCTGGGCCTGGCCACCGAAGCGGCCAGGCACGCGCGTCAACCGGTCGCCCTCGGTGCTGTCGCCCAGCAGCTGTACCAGACCTTCAGCTTGCAAGGTAACGGCGGCCTGGACTTCTCCGCCATCATCAACCTGTTCCGCGGGGAAGCCTGAACATGAGCGAGCAGCAAGCCCCGGTGCTGGCCAGCGTACGCAACCGCGTGGGCCACCTGACACTGAATCGGCCAAGCGCGTTGAACACCCTGGACCTGCCCATGGTGCGCCTGCTCTGCCGGCACCTGTGGGCGTGGGAGCAGGACCCGGAGATCGTCGCCGTGACCATTCGCGGAGCCGGTGAAAAGGCCTTCTGCGCCGGCGGCGACATTCGCATGCTGTACGACAGCTACAAGGCCGGCGACAACCAGCATGAGCTGTTCCTCGAGGAAGAGTACGCCCTGGACGAGTACCTGCATGGCTACACCAAGCCAGTGCTGGCGCTGCTCGATGGCTTCGTCCTGGGCGGTGGCATGGGCCTGGCCCAGGCCGCCTCGATGCGGGTGATCACCGAGCGCACGCGGATGGGCATGCCGGAAGTCGGCATCGGCTTTTTCCCCGATGTCGGTGGCAGCTATTTCCTGCCGCGCCTGCCGGGTGAACTGGGAACCTATCTGGGTCTCACCGGCTGCCAGGTGCGTGCCGCCGATGCCCTCTACGCCAACCTTGCCGACTACTACCTGCCCAGCGAACGACTGGCCGAACTGGATGCCTGTCTCGACCACCTGAACTGGACCGCTGCGCCGGACGAAGACTTGCAGGACCTGCTCGCCGAAATGGCCACCGAGCGTCTTGCCGGGTCCGAGCTCAAGGCCTGTCGCCAGGCAATCGACGAATATTTCGCCTTGTCCGATGTCCCGGCCATTCGCGCCGCGCTGCAGCGCGAACAGCGCCCCGAATTGCAAGACTGGGCCGAGCAGACGGTGAAATTGCTCGACAGCCGCTCGCCGCTGGCGATGGCCGCGACGCTTGAGTTGTTGCGCCGTGGTCGTTACCTGAGCCTGGCCGAGTGCTTCGCCCTTGAGTTGCACCTGGACTACCAGTGGTTCGCCAAGGGCGACCTGATGGAGGGTGTGCGCGCCCTGATCATCGACAAGGACAAGTGCCCACGCTGGAACCCGCCAACCCTGGCAGAGCTGGTACCTGCCCGGGTGCAGGCCTTCTTCAACGACTTTGAACGCGCCTCTGGCAAGCCCGTACGCACCGCCTGATCGGCAGGAGACATTGCAATGCACGATATCGAATTGACCGAAGAACAACGCATGATCCGCGACATGGCGCGCGACTTCGCCCGCAGCGAGGTCGCGCCACATGCCCAGGCCTGGGAGAAGGCCGGCTGGATCGATGACGCCGTGGTCGCGCAGATGGGCGAGCTGGGGCTGCTGGGCATGATCGTGCCGGACACCTGGGGCGGCAGCTACACCGACTATGTGGCCTACGCCCTGGCCGTGGAAGAAATCTCGGCCGGCGACGGTGCCCTCGGCGCGCTGATGAGCATCCACAACTCGGTGGGCTGCGGCCCCCTGCTGAAATACGGTACCCCCGCGCAGCAGGACAGCTGGCTGCCGCTGCTGGTCAGTGGTCAAGCGATCGGCTGCTTCTGCCTGACCGAGCCACAGGCCGGCTCCGAGGCGCACAACCTGCGTACCCGTGCCGAACTGCGCGACGGCCAATGGGTACTCAATGGCGCCAAGCAGTTCGTCAGCAACGGCAAGCGCGCCAGGCTGGCCATTGTCTTCGCTGTCACCGATGCGCAACTGGGCAAAAAGGGGCTCTCTGCCTTCCTGGTACCGACTGACAATCCCGGGTTCGTGGTCGACCGCAGTGAACACAAGATGGGCATCAAAGCCTCCGATACCTGCGCGGTGACCCTGAACGACTGCACCATCCCCGAGGCCAACCTGCTGGGTGAACGTGGCAAGGGCCTGGCCATTGCCTTGTCGAACCTTGAAGGCGGTCGCATCGGCATCGCCGCCCAGGCCCTGGGAATCGCCCGCGCCGCCTTCGAGGCCGCCCTGGGCTATGCCCGCGAACGCGTCCAGTTCGGCAAGCCGATCATCGAGCACCAGAGCGTGTCCAACCTGCTCGCCGACATGCACACCCGGCTCAACGCCAGCCGCCTGCTGATCCTGCATGCGGCGCGCCTGAAAAGCGCCGGTCAAGCGTGCCTGTCCGAAGCCTCCCAGGCCAAGCTGTTCGCCTCGGAAATGGCCGAGCGCGTGTGCTCCAGCGCCCTGCAGATCCATGGCGGCTACGGTTACCTGGAAGATTACCCGGTGGAGCGCTACTACCGCGATGCGCGCATCACCCAGATCTACGAAGGCACCAGCGAGGTCCAGCGCCTGCTGATCGCCCGCGAACTGAGCCACTACGCGCTCTGACCCCTTCAGCCGGACGCGACTGCCGCGTCCGGCCTTCACCTGCCTTCCCAAACGCGGAGTTTGCCCATGTTCGGCTTGCGCAATATTTCCATTAGCTGCCGTCTGTGGCTGATTTTGCTGACATCCATCCTGATGCTGCTGATTCTCGCCGGCCTGATGCTCAAGCAGAGCCATGACGACCTTTATACGGCCAAGGCGCTGAAAACCCGCCACGTGGTCGAGACCGCCAGCGGCATCCTGCGCCACTTCCAAAGCCTGGAAGGCCAGGGTCTGAGTCGTGAGCAGGCGCAGCAGCAGGCCATCGCGGTCATGCGCGACTTGCGCTACGACCGTGAGGATTACTTCTGGCTCGAAGACCTCGACACGCGAATGGTCATGCACCCCAATGCCAAACTCGAGGGCAAGCGCATGTCCGGCACACTCGATCCGGACGGCAAGGCGCTGTTCGATGAAATGGTTACCACGGCCAACCGCGATGGCGCAGGCCTGGTGCACTACCGCTGGCCCAAGCCAGGTTCCGACGCGCCGGTGGAAAAAGTTTCCTACGTTGAATTGTTCAAGCCCTGGGGCTGGATTGTCGGCTCGGGCATCTACATCGACGACGTGCAAGTCGAGTTCCGTCGCCAGTTGATTCAAGCCTTCGTCATATTGCTGACGATCACCCTGCTGCTCAGTGCGCTGATCCTGCTGATTGCCCGCAGCATCGCCTCGCCACTGGCGCGGGTGGTCGATGCTATGGAGAACATCGCCAGCGGCGAAGCCGACCTGACCCGCCATCTGGATAACCGTTGGCGCGATGAACTGACAGACCTGAGCGGCCATTTCAACGTGTTCACCAACAAGTTGCGTGGCGTGATCGGCCAGTCCATACAGTCCGCCGACAGCCTCGACCAGGCTTCGAAGTCCCTCAGCGAAATCGCCGCCGACAGCCATAACCACAGCCAGCAGCAATCGCAGCAGATGGAACTGGTGGCCGCCGCCATCCACGAGGTCTCCTACGCCGTGCAAGAAGTGGCCAGGAACGCCGAGCACGCTGCCAACGAAGTTCGCCAGGCCGAAGAACAGGCACGTCGGGGCCAGCACAACATCGACAGCAGCCTGCTCCAGATCGACCAGTTGTCCGATACCATCGGCCAGGCCGTCGAGGTGATCCAGAGTCTGGCCCGGGAAAGCACCCAGATCGGCAGCGTGCTGGAAGTGATCCGCGCCATCGCCGAGCAGACCAACCTGCTCGCGCTGAACGCCGCCATCGAGGCGGCGCGAGCAGGCGAGCAGGGTCGCGGCTTCGCTGTGGTAGCAGACGAAGTGCGCTTGCTGGCCCAGCGCACCCAGCAGTCGACCGCGCAAATCCAGGACATGATCGAGCGCTTGCACGGCAACTCGGAAGCCGCGGTGAATGTCATCGATGCCAGCAGCCTGGCCGCTCGACAAACCGTGGAACAAGCCCACCAAACAGCTGAAAGCCTGCGCCAGGTACTCGGCGCGCTGCGCAATGTCACTGAACTGAACGCCTCGATCGCCAGCGCCACCCTGGAGCAGTCGCACGTGGTCGAAGACATCAACCAGAACGTGACCCGCGCCGCCTCTCTGGCCAACGAAAGTGCCCGGGCCGCGGACCGGTCCAACGAGGCGAGCCAGGAACTGGGCCAGCTTGCGGGACAGCTCAATCGGCTATTGGGACAGTTTCGCGTATGAGGTGGATGAGCAACATGCAGCCCTCCAAAACCCTTTTTGCGGTGTCTGTCGACGAAGAGCGCAACACGCGCTACCTGGAAACGCGGCACAAGGCGGTCGAGCTGTTCGCCCGGCATGGTTTCAGCCGGGTCAGCATGCGTGACCTGGCCACATGTCTGGGGATCACCGCCGGCTCCCTCTACAACCACATCGAAAACAAGGAGGCACTGCTGTTTGAGCTGATCGAGGCGCTCTACGAAGCATTGCTCGATTGCGCCCGCCTGGTAATCCGGCGCAAATCCGCCCCCACTGTACGACTGCACGCCCTGCTTGAGGCGCACCTGCGGCTCCACGAGCGTATGGCCGCGCATTTCCGCCTGGCTGAGTACGACCTTCATTGTTTGAGCGGCGAACAGCAAGCCACGATTCTGACCCTGCGCCGACGCTACGAAGAGCATCTGCTGGAGGCCATGGAGCAACTCACCGGTCAACCGGCTGGCGCCACTCTGCGCGCGACCATGAGCGGTATCGTTTCCCTGCTCAATCAGCTACCGGCCTGGGTCGGGGAGCCCCGGGCCGGCATTGGAGCACGCCGCAAGCTGCTGCATGAGATGGTGATGGGTACTCTGCTGGGTGCATTGCGGGCAACTCAGGGCGACGGCAGATAGGCCATCTGGCGTGACTCGCCCATCAGCAGCGGACGATTGAGTTGCGCGCAGGTGCGCAGGTAGTCGGCCACCAGGGTAATCCTCTTGAGGTTGCGCAGGTCCTCACAGTAGTACATCCAGAACTGGCGGGTGACCTCCACCTGATCCGGCAGCACCTCGCACAAGCGCGGGTCGGGACCGGCGAGGAAGCAAGGCAGGATCGCCAGCGCGCGCCCTTCCAGTGCCGCATGGTACTGGGCGACCACGCTGGTGCTGCGCAGGCGGCTGCGCGCGCCGAGCATCAGGTCGTTCAGGTAGAGCAGCTTGAAGCTGAAGGCCAGATCATCGACGTAGGTCACGAACGGGTGACCGGCCAGGTCCTCGCGACAGCCGATCGGCGGATGACTGGCCAGGTACTCCGGTGTCGCATACACACGCAGGCGGTAATCGCACAACCGCGAGCACACGTACGGACCGCGCTCGGGCCGTTCCAGGGTGATGGCGATGTCTGCCTCGCGCCGTGACAGGTTGACGAAGTGCGGGACCGGCAAAATGTCCGCCGAGATATGCGGGTAGTGCTCGAGGAAATGGCTCATCTGTGCGGCGATGAAACAGGAGCCGAAGGCTTCGGTACAGCCGATGCGCAGGTGCCCGGCGAGCCCCCCGGTGGTGCCGAAAACCTGCTCGCAGGCTACCAGCAGCGTACTTTCCAGGGTTTCGGCGTGGCAGACCAGGCGCTGCCCCTCCACGGTCAGGACGAAGCCTGCGGTTCGCGATTTCTCGAACAACATGGCACCCAGGCTCTGCTCCAGGGCGCGGATGCGTCGCGCTACCGTGGTGTAGTCCACCCCCAGGCGGCGGGCTGCCCCGCTGGCGGTGCGGGCACGGGCGACCTCGAGGAAGAAACGCATGTCGTCCCAGTTCAAGTGACCTTGCGTTGTACTTGCTAGCATATTCATCAGGCTTTCCTGCCGTACTTTGAGAGGGCCAGTGAATAAAAAGCGCGGGCCAGGGCGTGGGAAGGCGCCGCGCAACGCTCAATCGTCAGAACTGTTCGTCAGCAAGGCCGTACAGGGGCGCACTGCCGGCACGGATGCTGGCTTCCAGACTCAGCGTCCGCGGCAGCAGGCGGGCGAAGTAGAAGTCGGCGGTGGCCAGTTTGGCAGCGTAGAACGGCGGGTCCCGGTCGAGTCTGGAGCGGGCCACGGCGGCCATGCGCGACCACATGTAGGCGTAGGCGACATAGCCGAACAGGTGCAGGTACTCCACGGAGGCTGCGCCGACTTCGTTGGCGTCGGCTTTGGCCCGCTCCAGCAACCAGTTGCTGAGACTCTCCAGGCGCTCCAGGGACTGCAGCAGTTCGCGGCCATAGGCGCTTTCGTGGTGCAGGGCGAAATGGCGGACTTCCCGAGCGAACAGGCGCAATGCGACGCCATCGTTGGCCAGCACTTTACGTGCGAGCAGGTCCAATGCCTGGATGCCATTGGTGCCTTCGTAGATCTGTGCAATGCGCACATCACGGACCAATTGTTCCTGGCCCCATTCGCGGATGTAGCCATGGCCGCCGAACACCTGCTGGCCGTTGATGCAGCTTTCCAGGCCGGTGTCGGTAAAAAACGCCTTGGTCACTGGCGTCAGCAGCGCAACCAGGATCTGTGCGTTATCGCGCTCGCTGGCATCGTCGGAAAACTTCGACAGATCCAGTTGTTGCCCGACATAGCTGGCGAACGCGCGACCGCCTTCGGTCATGGCTTTCATGCCCAGCAGCATACGTCGCACATCCGGGTGAGCGATGATCGGGTCGGCCGGTTTGTCCGGGGCCAAGGCACCGGTGGGAGCCCGACCTTGAATGCGCTCGCGGGCATAGGCGACGGCGCTCTGGTAGGACGCCTCGGCGCAGCCAATGCCCTGAATGCCAATCGACAGGCGTTCGTAATTCATCATGGTGAACATCGCCGCCAGGCCTTTGTTCTCTTCACCGACCAGCCAGCCACTGGCGCCGTCGAAGTTCATCACGCAGGTGGCCGAGGCCTTGATGCCCATCTTGTGTTCGATCGATCCGCAACTCACGGCGTTGACCGCGCCAAGGGAGCCGTCGGCATTGACCAACACTTTAGGCACGATAAACAGCGAAATGCCTTTCGGACCAGCAGGCGCGTTCGGCAGTTTGGCCAGTACCAGATGCACGATGTTCTCGGTCAGGTCCTGATCGCCCCCGGTGATGAAAATCTTGCTGCCGGTGATCTTGTAGCTGCCGTCAGTCTCAGGTTCGGCGCGGGTGCGGATCAGCCCCAGGTCGGTACCGGCATGGGCCTCGGTCAGGCACATGGAGCCGGCCCAGCGGCCTTCATACATCGGTGGCAGATAGAGGTTCTTCAGGGCTTCGCTGGCGTGGGCGTCCAGCGCCAGGCAGGCCCCGGAACTCAATGCGCTATACAGTGCAAAACTTGAGTTGGCGCCGTAGAGCATCTCTTCGAACTGCACGGCCAGCATTTTCGGCATGCCCATGCCACCGAACCCGGGGTTGCCGGACAGTCCCACCCAACCGCCTTCGATGTAGGTCGCGTAAGCCTGTTTGAAACCGACGGGGGTGGTAACCCGGCCGTCATGCCACTGCGCGCCCTCCTCGTCGCCGCTGCGATTGAGGGGCGCAATCAGGTGCGAGGTGACTTTTGCCGCCTCCTCGAGAATGGCGTCCGCCGTATCGGTGTCGATGCTGTCGGCCAAGGCCGGCAGGCGCGCCCACATGGCCGGGGCATCGAACACTTCGTGCAGCACGAAGCGCATGTCGCGCAGCGGGGCTTTGAATTCAGGCATAACGGAAACCTCGTTGGAACGGTTTTGTCATGGGCAGGGCACAGCCGAATTCGGCCTGCACGAACCCGCGGCAGCAGGTCAAACACCTGCTGCTCGATAGATGCAATGTCAGATCGGGTTAGAGCGCCTTGGCCCGGTCGCGCAAGACATACTTCTGGACCTTGCCGGTAGAAGTCTTTGGCAAGAGGGTAAAGATCACTGTGCGCGGTACTTTGAATCCGGCCAGGTGCTCACGGCAGAAACTGATGATGTCAGCCTCGCGAACGTTCTGGTGATCAGCCTTCAAGGTCACGAACGCACAGGGTGTTTCGCCCCATTTTTCATCGGGACGGGCAACCACGGCTGCTTCCATCACACCCGGGTGGCGATAGAGCACGCCTTCGAGTTCGATGGTGGAAATGTTCTCGCCGCCGGAGATGATGATGTCCTTGAGCCGGTCCTTGATCTCGACGTAACCGTCTGGATGCCAGACGGCCAGGTCACCCGTGTGGAACCAGCCGCCCTCGAACGCTTCGGCAGTGGCGGTCGGGTTCTTCAGGTAGCCCTTCATGACGGTGTTGCCGCGCAGGAAGATCTCACCGATCGTCTGGCCGTCACGCGGGGTTGGCTCCAGCGTTGTGCTATCGCCGACCATCACGCCTTCCAGCGTCGGGTAGCGCACGCCCTGTCGCGACTTGATCTGCGCCCTCTCCTCCAGGGAAAACTCATCCCATTCGGCGTGCCAGGCGCAGACCGTCACCGGGCCATAGGTTTCGGTCAGGCCAAACACATGAGTGACCTTGATGCCCATCTCTTCCACGGCACCGATGACTTTGGCCGGTGGCGCAGCACCCGCGACCAGGGCATTGACCGGGTGATCGATGGCCGCTTTCGCTGATTCGGGCATGTTCACCAGTGCATTGAGCACGATCGGCGCACCGCACAGGTGAGTGACCTGATGCTCGCGGATCAGCGTGAGGATTTTCTGTGGATCGACCCGGCGCAGGAAAACGTGCACGCCCGCCAGGGCGGTGATGGTCCATGGGTAGCACCAGCCATTGCAATGGAACATCGGCAGGGTCCAGAGGTACACCGGATGGTTGCCTATGGCCCAGGTCATCTGGTTGCCCAATGCGCTCAGGTAAGCACCGCGATGGTGGTAGACCACGCCCTTGGGGTTGCCGGTGGTGCCCGACGTGTAATTCAGCGAAATGGCCTGCCACTCGTCGACCGGCCATTGCCAGTCGAATGCCGGGTCGCCTTCGGCCAGCAGCGCTTCGTAGTCCAGGTCGCTCGCGGCCTGACCTTCACCGTATTCCGGGTCATTCACGTCGATCACCAGAGGCGGGTGATCGAGCATGCCAAGCGCCGCCTGGATCACCTCATGGAACTCGCGGTCGGTAATCAACACCTTGGCTTCGCCATGCTGCAGCATGAAGGCGATCGCCTCGGCATCGAGGCGCACGTTGAGCGGGTTGAGCACGGCGCCGATCATCGGCACACCGAAATGCACTTCAAGCATCTCGGGAATGTTGGGCAGCATCACTGCCACCGTGTCGTCCTTGCCGATACCGCGACCGGCCAGCGCCGAGGCCAGGCGTCGGCAACGGGTGTAGGTCTGCGCCCAGGTGCGGCGAATCGAACCGTGGATGACGGCGAGGTGATCGGGATATGTACTGGCTGTGCGCTCGATGAAACTCAGCGGCGACAAGGCAATGTGGTTGACAGCCGAAGGGCCTAGGCCTTGGTCATAGATAGACATGTGCGGGTACTCGATGGCTGATTGTTAGCTCTATGGTTGACCTCGTCGAGGTCACCTTCAAAGTCCGGATTGCTTTATATAACATCCAGCCATGAATATGGAAGTACAACCTACATCGTATAGTATATATACTATATATGATCCTTTTGACTCCAAATCACCGCCGCCAGCCCTCCAAGGCTGGTATATGCTTGGTTTCCCTGAGAAAGTGGACCCGCAATGACCCTGACGCCCGTTCGATTGCACAGTTGGTTGCGCCTGCAGCGCGAGGGTGTGTCTCTGGCTGCCCGGGCCGATGCATTGTGTCGGGCGCTGCAGGAATGCCCTGAGGTACAGAGGGCGGTTTACCTGAGCTGGCAACCCAATGCGCGGATCTACAGCCATGAGGGCGCCGCCCAGCATTTACCGCCGGGACTTGGCGACCCGGCGCTGGCCAGCGACCAGTTGCTCTTCGAACATCTGGTCGAGGCAGGCCGCCTGGGCCTGGCTCAAGTCCGTCAACTCGATTGCTGGTTGTCCGGCCGCTTGCGCCGGGCCGCGATCAGCCATGGCCAGGTATTTGATCTGGCCTTGCAGCCGGGGCAGCCGGGGTTGTTGCTGGTGCAGGTGTGCGAGGGCGTGAGTCTCGATTGGCTGGGCTGGGTGCAGGATTTGCTGACGACGCTGCTGAGCAGCATCAACGGCATGTTGCGTGGTTCGCCGCTGCTGGGCCACGATCCACAACCGAGCCTGTTGCTCGATGCACAAGGTCGACCGCTGGAGTTCAACGCGGCACTGATGGCACTGCTCGCCGAGAAGTCGCTGACCGATGTGTTGGGTTTTTTACCGGTCAATCATCGGGTGCTGGTGCGTGCCTGCCTGGACCAGCAACGCGCCATCGAAGGCGTCGAGGCGCAGTTTGAAGCGCAGATCCTGATCTGGACGTTCATCCCCGACCCCCAGGACAACCGAGTGCTCGCCCGTTGCCGCGACGCCACGGCTCAAGTGCTGGCGGAGCGTGAAGCGGCCACCGCACGACGGCTGTACCGGCTGATCATCGAAAACACCACCGACCTGATTTCCCGCCACACGCCGGATGGGCGCGTTATCGATGCGTCACCGGCATCCTGGACCTTGCTCGGTTACTGGCCCGAAGAGTTGCGCGGGCAAATGGCCCAGGGTCTGTTTCATGGCCAGGATCTGGCCGACCTGGTGCAGCGCGCGCGTGATGCGCTGGAGCAGGATGGCTATCACACCATGACCTATCGCATCCGCCATCGCGACGGCCATTACCTGTGGTTCGAAACCGCCAGCCGGGCAATCCGGGAAACCTACACCGGGGCGGTGGTCGAAATCGTCAGCGTATCCCGGGACATCACCGCCCGGGTGCAGGCCGAGGAAAACAAGCGACGCCTGGCCGAAGTGGTCGAGGCCAACATCGACCCGGTGTTGTTCATCGCCCCCGAGGGCCAGGTCACTTACCTCAATCCGGCCGCGCGACGGATCCTCGGGATTGATGAGCAACAACCCATGCCGGCCCTGGCCGAGTTGTTCGCCAGCGGCGACCTTGCGCGCCTGCAGCGCGATGGCTGGCGCAGCGCCGAGCGCGACGGTGTCTGGAGCACCGATGCGCGGTTGCAACCACCGAGTGGCGGCACATCGGTGCCGGTGTCGCTGGTACTGTTGGCGCACCGTTCCGCCGGCGGCGAACGTTATTACTCATTGGTCGCGCGCGACATGACCGAGCGCGAGTTGCGGGAAGTGCAACAGCGCCGTCATCAGGACGAACTGGCACACACCGCGCGGTTGGTCACGCTCGGTGAACTGGCCTCGGGGATCGCCCACGAAATCAACCAGCCGCTGGCTGCCGTGGTCAATTATGCGAATGCAAGCCAGCGCTATCTACAAACGCTGGATTCCAATCCCCAGGCCGCTGCCAGAGTGACCCAGGGCCTGGAACGCATTACCCATCACGCGACCCACGCCTCCGAAGTAATCCGACGTTTACGCGCCTTTTTGCGCAAGGGACAGCGTCGCATGCAGGCGCTGAACCTGACCGACGTCGCCCGCGAAGCCGTGCGCTTGTGTGCCTGGGAGGCGAGTAATTGCCAAGTGACAATCGAGGATCGACTGCCGGATAATCCGCCACCCGTTTATGCCGACCGCGTGTTGCTGGAACAGGTGCTGCTCAACTTGTTGCGCAATGCCATCGACGCCAACCGTGAGCAACATCCCGGGCAACCCTCTGTGATCGTGATGGCCGTGGAGCATGGCAGTGGCGCCTGCGTGGAAATCAGTGTGCGAGACCAGGGGCCGGGCGTCAGCGAGCCGGAACTGGAGCAGATATTCACCCCGTTCTACACCAGCAAGGCCGATGGCCTGGGGCTCGGTCTGTCCATGAGTCGCAGCATCATCGAAGGTTTCGGTGGCGAACTGAATGCCCGACGCCAGCCTGTCGGGCTGCTCATGTGTTGCCGCTTGCCGCTGGCCGGCCCAACAAAACAACAATAGGAATCAGGTAATGGCAGGTGTGACGGAGCACGTTGTGTACGTGGTCGATGATGACCAGGGCATGCTCGAATCGACGGTCTGGTTATTGGAGTCGGTCGGGATCAAGGCCTTGCCGTTTACCAGTGGCGTCGCGTTCCTCGAAGCCTGCGATGCAAGCCTCGATGCCTGTGTGCTGCTGGACGTTCGCATGCCCGGTATGGGCGGGTTGAACGTGCAGGAAGAAATGCGTGTGCGCCAACTGAACCTGCCGATCATCTTCGTCAGCGGGCATGCGGATGTGCCGATCGTGGTGCGCGCGTTCAAGGCCGGCGCCCATGACTTTATCGAGAAGCCCTACAACGAACAACTGTTGCTGGACAGCGTGCAACAGGCGCTCAGCAACTGTGCCGCCAACCGTTCGGGCAACCAGGGCCACGAAGCCTTGCAGGCGCGCTTGCTGACCTTGACCCCGCGCGAGCGCGATATCCTGTTGCCACTGGTGCAGGGTTACACCACCCGCGAAATCGCGGAGCAACTGGGCGTGAGTGCAAAAACCGTTGATCTGTACCGCGCGCGCGTTATGAAACGCATGCAGGCCAACACGCTGCCGGACCTGGTGGGCATGGCCATCGCCGCGCGGATGGTCGATCCGCTGAAGTTGCGTTGATCCCTCAGGACAGGTTTTCAAGCAACTCCAGCGCCTGACCGAAATCGAAGCGCTCCGCTTGCCAGACATGGACCATCCCGAGGCAACACTTCCTCTGCCGCCCCAGCGCAAGAAAGCCTGGCTGCGGTTCTCCAGGGCTGCCCGGCGTCGAGCGGCGCAGCCATCGCCCTCATATTGTTGGTCAATAGTCTGTTTGAGGTATTACCCGGCGCGGACCTTGATTGACTATGACGCCAGGGATTTTCGGTCATCCGGATGGACCAGACAGCACGACCGCTGCCCCATCCATCAACCGCAACGAGGAGCTTGATAGCTATGGAAAAAGTCATCTATCTGCTGTGGCGTGATACTCAAGTCAGTCCTGATACCTTCGCCCATCGCCTGCGTAGTGAGGTTGCCGGGCAATTGCAGGCACTCGGTGCCCATGGTGTGCAATTGAACCTGTGCGATGCCGATGTGCAGCCAGCCGCCGGTCTGCGTCAGGAGAACAACCGGCCATTGCCCGATGGCAGCCTGTCGCTGTGGCTGGACAGTGCCAACGGGCCGGCTCGTCGCCCGTTCGACCAGTTGATCAGCACGGCAACGGCGCGCATGGCCGCCTACCTGGTCTGCGAATCGGTCGCCATCGCCAATACCCGCTTCCCTTCAACCCCCGGTGAGCGTACCCACGGGTTTGCCCAACTGGCCCTGCTGACCCGCCCTCCACACCTGACCCCGGAGGCCTGGCTGGACATCTGGCGCAACCATCACACGGCGGTGGCCGTGGACACGCAAGCCAACTTCCAGTACGTGCAAAACCTGGTGGTGTCGGCACTGACCCACGGCGCCCCACGGATCGATGCCATCGTCGAAGAATGTTTTCCGCCAGCGGCCATGACCGACCCCATGGCCTTTTTCGATGCGGCGGGCGACGATGCGAAATTCCAGCGCAACCTGGCCGCGATGATGGACAGTTGCAGCCGCTTCATCGATTTCGACAAGATCGACGTGCTGCCCACCAGTCAGTACCGCCTGTAGGGCCGGGAAATCGTCAAGCGTGAAACGTGTCAGGGCCCGGCATCCGGGCCCTGATGCTCAGGTCTTCCCCAGGGCGCCATCGAACGCGGGCGTCAGCCCCGACAACTCCAGCTTGCGCACAAAGTCGCCAAGGCGCTGCTGCTTGTAGGCGTCCACGTCCATGTCTCGGTAATCGTAGAAACCCTGGCCATCGCGCAAGCCATTGCGACCGTTTTGCATGTTGTCGGCGATCACTTGCGGCGACTCGAAACGCGGTGACAGGGCTCCACTCAGGTACCGCGAGGCGTAGTACAAAATGTCGCCGCCGCCCCAGTCGATGAACTCAAGCAGGCCCAGCACCGAGAAGCGCAAACCAAAGCCGACGCGCACCGCCGTGTCGATATCTTCTGCGCTGGCCACGCCCTCTTCCACCATTCGTGCCGCTTCGTTCATCACCAGTGCCTGAATGCGCGGCACGATGTAGCCGGCCACCGGATTGCACACCACGGGCACCTTGCCGATGCGCTTGAGCAGTTGCAGCAGCCGCTCGACCACCTGCGGGCAGGTGGCTTCGCTGCGGCTGACTTCCACCAGAGGCATCAGGTACGCCGGATTGAGCCAGTGCGCGTTCACGAAGCGCGCAGGCGTACTGACCATTTCGCTCAGCTCGGTGACCAGGAAAGTCGAGGTGGTGGACGCGATGATGGCCGACGCCGGGACATGCTCGCTGACCCAGGCGAAGGTCTCCTGCTTGACCGCGATGACTTCCGGCACCGCTTCGAACACCAGGTCGCACTGAGTCAGTGTTGCTGCGGCCTGGGATTTCGATTGCAGCGTCAACCGGGCTATCGCGATGTCCGCCTGATCCCCCTCGAGCACACCAAGGCGTACCAGCCTCTGCAGTTCGCTGCGGATGTTGTTGCACACACGCTCGAAGTAACCGTGCCGCTCATCCTCGGCGCGATCCTTGATGTCGATGAGGGTCACCGGCAGACCGGCATGGATGAACGCCAGGGCTATGCCCTCGCCCATCCTGCCGGCGCCGACCACGCTGACTTGGGGCAGCGCGGCGTTCATCAGTTGTAGCCCTTGGTCAGAAGCTCGGTCATCTGCGCCCGACTCAGCTTGGCCAGGCCGAGGTTTTCCAGGGTGCGGCCTTCGGCGTAGAGATCCCGTGCAGCGACGACCGAGGCAATGCTCAGCAGGCCCTGCGCAACCGGGGTCGGCACGCCGGCCCAGCGGCCGACGGACACCAGGAAGGACAGGCCCAGGCGGGTGTCTTCGAGCATGTAGCGGTGTTTCTGCAGGTCGATCTCTTCGCGCCAGTCACCGCTGTCGGTCAGCTTGCCATGGGCACCGCGACCGTACATCCACTCGTCGCCTTCGGTGGTGTTGTAGTGGTCGGCCAGGGGGAAGTGCGGAGCACCGTAGGTCAGTGCTTCGCGCACCGCCATGCGCTCGGCATCGAGCTGATTGGTCACGCGACGAATCGACGGCTGGGTGCCTTCGTTGTGGATGTCCCAGGCCTCGAAATGCTCCAGTGGACCTGCGTTCATCATGATCAGCGGCGGATGGATGATGGGGCCTGCGTTCATCAGCGCACCGCTCAGGGCGTCTTCAATCGGCTCGACGCTCGGGTAGGCTTCGCGCAGTACCGCGAAAGCATGCTCGGACAGGTTGCTGGGGAATACGCCGGTCGGCAGGCGGGTGGCGTAGCCGCTGATCACCAGGTCGCTGGCGCCATGCTTGCGCACCAGGTACGGCAACGTACCGGTTTCAGCGAAGGCGACCTTGCTCCGGTTGCCCGCATCGGCCATGGCCTTGGCGAACACGAAGCTGCCGAAGGTGCCCGGCGGCAGGAACACCACCTGACCGTCGTGCAGGTGCGGCGCAACATGTTTGGCCAGGTCTTCGTGGGAGGTCGACGGCAGCGGGATGATCACCAGTTGCGCATCGCCCAGGGCTTCGGCCAGGTCGTCAGTGAACGAGAGCTTGTCGCCCTGCTGGCCGACGGACAGTTTGCGAGTGCCCTTGTAGTCCTTGATGGTCAGGCTGCCGATGGCCAGCAGCTCCTTGAGTGCGGCGCAGTCTCGACGCCACAGACGGGTCTGGTGCCCCTTTTCAGCCATTTCGACAGCAGCGGCGTAACAGCCGTGACCACCACCCAGCACGGTAATATTCATGCAGATACTCCTTTTGTTAGAGACTCGATCCTATCGAGCCGCACCGCCCCGGACTCATCCGATTGCGCAGCCGAATGACGGATTGCGCAGGAGTCTCAATGCTTGCGCCGTCGCAGGGTGTCCGACGGTAGACAGCCATAGCGTTGCCGATAAGCGCTGGAGAAATGCCCGAAACTGTTGATGCCGTGACGCAACAGGATATCGGTGACGGTTTCGTAGGCATTGCCCTGTTTGAGCGATTCGTGGATCACCGCCAGGCGACGGTCACGGATGTACTCGACCGGCGCCTGCTGAAGGAACTGGTTGAAGCCGTTTTGCAAGGTGCGCACCGAGACGCCACACAGTTCGCTCAGGGTCGTCAGGCTGATCGGTTCGTCGAGGTGTTCCTCGATGTAGTCACGGGCCTTTTTCACGTGGTGTGGCAGCGGCGCGCGCGAATCGATCAACAGATCCGCCGAGTAGTTGTGGGGCAGCTGTGTGAGCAGCAGTTGCATCAGGTATTCGGACAGGCCGCTGGCGAGGCGCGAACCGTCCACGCCGCTGCCGTACAGCCGGCAGATGTAGTCCAGGGTGTGATAGAGGCTGACGACGCCGGCGCCCAGGTGGTCGACGCTGATATCAAAGATCACCGATTGGCGCAGACTGCGGTCTAGCAGACGTTGCAGTTGCGTCTCCAGGGCATCACGGTCGACGCGCAGGATCAGGTTGCGGCACTCGCCATCGGTGACGATGCGGCTTTGCGCGAACGGCGAGGAAACGCTCAGGTAGCCCGACTGCATCGCCGCGCTGCGCCGCCCGTGGGCCACTTCGCAATGCCCCTGCAAAGTGATGCGAAACAGGTACTGATCGGCAATGTCGCCGATGGTGATCTCCACTGGCGCGCCATAGCGCAGGTCGAGCAGCGCCGAATCGCCGAAGAATACGCCGTTGAGCCGGGTATGGATCGGCTCGTCACGCAGCACGTTGAAGCTGTGCGGGCACAGGTATTGGCTGACCTTGTCCTTGATCTCGCGGTAATCGGCCGAGCTGAGCAAGCTGTGCCGTTCCAGCAGGTGTACGTCATTCAACATCAAGGGTTCTCCTGACCTGGAGCGCCTCGACCCCGCGCCCTTCAAGGGAGCGAGGCCGAGGCGCCGATCGTGGACTATGACCAATCAAGCCCGGGTCGGATACTCCCGGGCATAGCTTTCGCGAAAACGACGGCAACCACGCCAGAGCAGCAACACGGTCAGTGCCGACGCACCGGCGATTACCAGCGACATCGACGAACCCACCGCCGCGGGCGACCCGAAGTAGCGGTCGGTCAACAGCGCCACCAGCGTGGTGCCCAGGCCCAGGCCCAGCAGATTGCTGATCAGCAGGAACACCGCCGAGACCTGTGCGCGCACCTGATTCGGCGCGAGGATCTGCATCGCCGCCGTGGACGCCGGCATCGGGAACGAAGCGAAGAACATCGCCGGCACCAACAGGGTCACCGACAGCCACAGTTGATCGGCTTGCGGGAACAGCACGGCCGGTACCGCCATGCCCAGGGCACCGATGACGCCGGTGCGCATGGCGGCGTCCTGATGACCTTTCTTCGCCAGATAGTCGGTGAGCCATCCACCGAACAGCACGCCTGCGGTATTGGCCACCAACAGCACGGTGCCGAGCATGTAGCCGGCCTCCATCGGCGACAGGCCGAACTTGCGGATGTACAGCGCCGGGCTCCAGCTCATCATGCAGAACAGGGCCATGGCGTAGAACGAAAAGCCCAGGTAATGGCAGGTGAAGGTGGCACGGTGGCGGCCGAGGAAGCGCAAGCCATCGCTCATCGCGACCTTCTTGGCCCGCCCCTGCGCATCGACCTGCAGGCCTTTGCGCGCCGGATCGCGCACGGTGAGCCAGATCAACAGGCCGACCACGATACCGGGCAGGCCGACAATGAAGAACGCCAGTTGCCAGGCCTTCATCGCACCGAGGAAGGCGACCTCTATGGTGTTCATGTCCTTGAGCATCGCGATCACATAGCCGCCCACCAGGAAGGCCAGGCCCCCACCGACGAACGAGCCGATCGAATAAATACCCACTGCGCGACCGAGTTTTTCCTTGGGGAACATGTCGCTGAACATCGAGTAGGCCGAGGGCGACAGGGCCGCTTCACCGACGCCGACGCCAATGCGGGCGAGGAACATGTGCAGGAAGTTCTTGCTCATGCCACAGGCAGCCGTCGCCAGGCTCCAGAACACCACGCCGACGGCAATGATCTTCGGCCGGGAGAAACGGTCGGCCAGATAAGCGATGGGCATGCCCATGAACGCATAGAACAACGAAAAGGCAAGCCCGTGCAGCAAGCTGAACTGGGTGTCGCTGATCTGCAGGTCGGCTTTGATCGGCTCGATCATCAGCGCCAGGATCTGCCGATCCACAAATGAAAAGATGTAGGCGATCATGCACAGGCCGACCACGTACCACTCGTAAATGTAGGTTTTCTTCTTCTGCTGTTGCAGGACCGCGTTATCGACCTGGATATTCACTAGTGTTTGCTCCTCTTGGAATCCGCTCATGGGCGCAGCGCGCCGGGTAACGGTGCACAGCACACCGATTGGGAAGTTGCGGGGCAGATGCAAAGGACAAAGGGTTCGAACATGGTCAGGCCTCTTATTGTTATGGGGTCAATCCCTGGATGGACGGGCTTACCAGAATTTCCAGGTGTAGGTCGTGGCGACACGGAATTCGTTGTAGTCGTAGCCGTACTTCTGTTTCACGTCGATGTTGCGCAGGTCCAGCCCCAGGCCTTGCAGCGCCCCGCTCTGGACCACGTAGCTGAGCCCCAGGAAGCGTTCGCTTTCCTGGTTGTCGCTCAGGTTGTTGCCACGGTCCCAGTGGGTACCCTTGATATAGCGGGTGTAGAGCTTCAGCCCCGGCATGCCCATCCCGGCAAAGTCATAGCTGTAGCGCGCTCCCCAGGACTTTTCATCCGGGCGAACAAACCCCAGGGACGACCAGTGCACCAGGTAAGGTTGCGGGATAAAACCGTTCATCGTCGGGAACACGCTGTCACCGAGCATGCGCTGGTAACTGAGGCCAAACATGTGGGCGCCTTTGAGCAAGGTGAACAAGCCACCGTAAGAACGGTTGTCGATCTCACCGTTCAAGGCATTGCCATCTTCATTGTTATTGAAGTAGCGCAAGTCGGTCTTGAGTTTGTAGCCATGACCCAAGTCAGCCATATGCATCAGGCCGAAATAGTGCTGCTGATAAATATCGTGCAACACGCCGTAGAAATAACTGGCTTGCAGGTTCCTGGTAATGTCGTAAGTTGCGCCGCCGAAGTCCAGGCCATCACTGTCGAGATTATCGGTGGAGCCAAACTTGTACAGTTTCTCGTGGTTGGAAGATTCCCGTGTCACGGCAGACCAGAACCGGCCACCGGTCATCGTCAATCCATCGACTTCCCTGGACTCGACCACCGCCCCTTGATAGATCGTATCCAGTTGCCGGCTGGTGTCATCGTACGCCACCGGCAATTGTGGGCGAAGGTCACCGACCTTTAACTCGGTCTTGCTGTAGCGCATCTTGAAGGTTGCACCGGCGCGACTGTAGTCAGCGGCCGTCTGCTGGTCACGGACGCTGTAGGGCAGCGAACCGTCGTTGCCCGATGAATCCAGGCGTACGGCGTACTGCGCATCCACATCAAGGCCGATCGCCAGGGCCGTGTCGGTGTACCCGGACGTAAACTGCGCATCGAAACCTTGAGACCAACTATGCACTTCAGAAACCGGCGCATTGTTATTGGTGTAGTTACGGTGCAAGTAGAAGTTGCGTGTATCCACTTTCAAGTGACTGTCATCAACGACATCGGCATAGGCTGCCAATGGCGAACAGATAATTCCCAACACGCCGGCAATACCGAGCCCACGGCAAGATTGTTTTACCTGATACATCTAACTTCTCCACACTTGTATGTGCTGGGCACTGTATTTATAGGAGCAGATTCGAACTAAAAACTAAAAATGCCGGCAGCCGAACACCGAGCCTTCTTGCGCAGGAAGGCGGATTGCATCAGGGATATAAAGAACGGTGGGTTCGAGCATTGACAGGCCTATTGTTGTTATGGGGTAAAACGCCAGGCGGGCTCGATGGAACAGTCCGCCACGACGACACGCCTCTTGCCTACCCAAGGTAAGCCAGCAGGCGCCGCGCCGATATCGAGATGAACAGCATCCGTTGGGGGGAAAACTTCAACCCGGCTAAAGGTTTCCCTTAGTCGACTCAAAAGCGCGGGGCACACAGTGGGAGATGGCAAGCCTGAATTGCATAAGCCTTCCTTTAGCGAGGTCTTGTTGTTGGATGAGCCCTAAGCTAGCGATTGCACTGCCCGCCAACCTCCCCGATTGCGCAGGCGATTCTCCAATTGCGCAGCCTGATGCAGACCGCCTGGGTACTGCGGCCTGCGAGCGACTTTGATCGCTCCCCTCCCCTCAAGCGTCCCAATATGCGAAGAAGCTGTCCTGCAATGCCCATGACATCGCGACTTCGACACCTATTATTGGACCGGCATCCCTGCCCCACTGGCAGGGACCCGCTACCTATACCGGATGTGCACAAGCACGGATTGGAGACAACAATGACAACAGTCGCCGCAACCCAAGACGCTCCTTCACCTCTTCCCACCTCGGCACCCGCCATTATCCGGTCGTCAGTGCGCCAGCATTCGATCAAGGTGCAGATTTGCTCCCCCGCCATCGGTGCCGAGCTCAGCAACGTCAACCTGGCCGACGCCGCCCAGGATCCTGAACTGATCGCAGAAATCAGGGCGCTGTGGCTGAAGCACAAAGTGCTGTTCTTCCGCGACCAGGACATCACCCCCCTGGAGCAACAGCACTTCGCCGCGCAATTCGGCGAACTGGAAGCCCACCCCCTGGCACCGAGCCATCCGGAGGCGGACAAGCTGCTGATGCTGTATCGCAATCTCGATCCGGGTAAACCCAAGAGCTATGTCGAAAAGGCCAGCCGCGAAAACCTCTGGCATGCCGATGTCACCTACAAGCCGGCGCCGCCCCGCGGAGCGGTATTGCGCTGCGAGATGGGGCCGGAGGCCGGCGGCGATACCCTGTTTTCCAACATGGTGATGGCTTACGAAAACCTGCCGCAGGCCATCAAGCAACGAATCGACGGGCTGTATGCAAAGCATGGCGCCGAGCAGACTTTCGGCGCCCAGTTGCCACGCGAAGATCGTCATGCAATGGCTGCGAAGAACCCCGCCGCTGAACACCCGGTGGTGCTTACCCATCCGGAGACCGGCGAAAAGGTCTTGTTCGTCAACTCCGCGTTCACGACCCACTTCTCGAATTTCTTCAACTTCGAGGATATCCGCTACGGCCAGGACTTCATGCCAGAGGCTCATCACCTGATGAACTACCTGATGTCTCAGGCCGCCATTCCGGAGTACCAGGTTCGCCTGAAGTGGCGAACCAACACGATTGCGATGTGGGACAACCTGCAAGTCCAGCACTACGCGGTGGCTGATTACGGCAATGCACCCAGAAAGATGCTGCGCGCGACCCTCGCGGGTACCCCGCTCAACTGATCCGGACAGTCTCCCCAGAGCAACCGGGGCACCCGACCAGCAGAAATCGTCGGACGGTCCTGACTGCCGACAAATATTCGATCTGAACCGCATTATTGGAGAAATGACATGCTCTATGAACACGTCGACACCGCCGTCATCGATGGCCAATCACTGCCGTGGATTCCCTTTACGCCCTATGCCGAAAACGTCCTGCTCAAGTACTTCAAGCTTGACCCCATCCGTGGTGAATGGATCGTCATGATGAAGTCGCCGATCGACATGCAACTGCCCAAGCATCACCACACGGGTACGGTGATGGTCTACACGATCGAAGGCCAATGGAAATACAAGGAGCATGACTGGATCGCCGGCCCCGGCAGCATCGTCTATGAGACGGCCGGATCGACTCACACGCCGGAAGTCGTCAGCACGGCAAGCACAGACGGGTATGTGCTCACGCTGGTTCAGGTTAATGGCGATCTCGCGTTCCTGGACGGCAACGACAACATCGTCGCGCTGGAAAACTGGAAGACCGGGTTGCAACGTTATCTTGCTTATTGCGAGCAGCATGACATCGCGCCGAAAGACCTGACGGCATTCAACTGACCCGGATTTCACGGGAAAACCCGGCGCCTCGGGGCGACCGGGCCAGTTGCCGGTTAGCAATCATTAAGGGGAGGGAAACAGGCTGTGTCGGGTCGCGGTCTTGACGCGACATCTGACCCGGGCCAGGCCGCCTGCTCGCTCCCCAATCACAGACAAGCGAACGGAGCGATGCCATGAAAGGCCTGATGATGCAAAAGCAGCTTTTGATTTCCTCACTCATTGAACATGCCGACCGCCATCACGGCGATACGCAGATCGTATCCCGTCGGGTGGAGGGCGATATCCATCGCTACACCTTCCGCGACTGCCACCGCCGCGCGCGCCAACTGGCCAGCGCGCTGACCCGACTGGGTGTCAAGCCTTCCGAACGGATCGGCACATTGGCATGGAATGGCTATCGGCACCTGGAGTTGTACTACGGCGTTGCCGGCATGGGTGCCATTGTCCATACCATCAACCCTCGTCTGCATGAAGACCAGGTCGCCTACATCGCCAATCACGCCGAAGACCAGTACATCTTCTTTGACTTGACCTTCCTGCCACTGATCAAGGCCATCGCCGGGCGCTGCAATGGGGTCAAGGCGTTCATCGCCATGACCGATCAGGCGCGTATGCCCAAAGACACCGGCATCGACAACCTGCTGTGCTATGAAGATCTGCTTGAGCAGGGATCCTCCGGCTACGCCTGGCCGATATTCGACGAGGATGCCGCCAGCACGCTCTGCTACACCTCCGGCACGACGGGCAACCCGAAAGGGGTTTTGTACAGTCATCGCTCCTCGGTGCTGCACACCTATGCCGCCGCGCTGCCGGACGCCCTGAATTGTTCGGCGCACGACGTGATCCTGCCCGTTGTGCCGATGTTCCATATCAACGCCTGGGGACTTCCCTACATCGCGTGCATGGTCGGGGCAAAACTTGTATTTCCCGGACCGGCCCTGGATGGAGCATCGCTGTTCGAACTGCTCGAAGCCGAGCACGTGACACTGTCCGCGGGTGTCCCGACCGTGTGGCAAGGCCTGCTTGGTCATCTGGAAAAAACCGGCCGGCAATTCTCCAGCATGAAACGCAGCATCATTGGTGGCGCGACCTGCCCCCCGTCCATGCTGCACACCTTTGAGCAAACCTACGGCGTAGCGGTATTGCACGTCTGGGGGATGACGGAACTGAGCCCTATCGGAACCGTCGGCGCCCTAAAGGCCAGGCATCTCGAAATGTCCCCGGCAGAGCGTCATGCCGTGCAATCCAAGCAAGGCCGGGCGGTGTTTGGCGTCGACATGAAGATCGTTGACGTCGATGGCATGGAATTGCCCTGGGACGGCGCAACCTCGGGTGAGTTGTTGGTGCGTGGGCCATGGGTAGTGCGCGATTATTTCAGGAACGAAGCAAACAATTCACCGCTGCTCGAGCACGCGGGCCAAGGGTGGTTCCCAACCGGCGATGTAGCGACCATCGATGTCGATGGCTTCATGCAGATCACCGATCGCAGCAAGGATGTGATCAAGTCCGGTGGCGAATGGATAGGCTCGATCGAACTGGAGACCATTGCGATGGCCCATCCGGCAGTCTCCCAGGCGGCCTGCATTGCCGCCAGACACGCCAAGTGGGACGAACGCCCGTTGCTGATCGTTGTCAGGAAGCCGCAAGCAACACTGACGCGCGAAGAACTGCTCGACTTTTATGAAGGCAAGATCGCGAAATGGTGGACGCCGGATGATGTGATCTTTGTCGACACGATTGCGTTGGGTGCTACGGGCAAGATCCAGAAGAACCGTCTGCGCGAGCAGTTCGGTGGCCATCTGCTGGTCAAGGCTGCCGGCTGAAGGAGTGCAAGCACTGTGCGTGGCCGCGAGTGATCGCGACCACACACAGTGCACTTGTTTCTAGCGCTCCAGTTGCTCGAGAAAGGTCAGGAGTAATTCATTGACTTGATCGACGCTTTCTTCCGCGGCGCTGTGGCCCACGCCGGGTAGCAAGACCTTCTTCTGCAGCCCGGGCAGATAAGTGTCGAGCTGTTCGTAGAGCCCGCGGATTTCGACCGGCTCCAGCGAAGGGTCGGCGGCACCGCCGATGAACAGGCTCGGCTGGCGTACCACCGCACCGTCAAGAAACGCGGTGATCTCCCAGTTCCGGTCGCGACAGCGGTAGTAGTTCAAGGCACCGGTAAACCCTGTGCGCGTGTATTCAGCGACGTAGTAGTCGAGCGCCCGCGCGCTAAGCCATGACGGGAACTCGCCCTTCGGCTCAGTGAACGCGTTGAGAATGGGTTCACCAGGTTCGACGAACAGGCGCCAGCGTTCAGCCCCGACAGCGCTGCCGGAGATCGAGTAAAACACGCTGCGCAAGGTCTTGCGCGGATCGCTGGCCAACTCACGGTCCGGCTTGTGGAGCTGCTGGAAATACAGGTGGTGGTACACCCTGCCCTTTGCCATTGCCTGCAAGCCTATGGTCGGCTTGACCTTGCCCCGAGGTGGCACCGGCGTATTGAGCATCACCAGGCCACGGAACAGATCCGGCCGCAGCATGGCCGCCGCCTGGGCCACCCAGGCGCCCAGGTCGTGCCCGATGATCACAGCCGATGTTTCGCCCAGCGTCGCCATCAAGCCGACCATGTCGCCGACGGCCTGACTCATGTCATAGGCTTCAATGGCATCGGGTCGATCGGTTTGGCCAAAACCCCGTTGATCAGGGACCACGACTCGATAACCGGCCTCGGCCAACACCGCGATCTGGCGCCGCCACATGTACCAAAGGTAAGGAAAACCGTGCAGCAGGATGACGAGAGGCCCTTGTCCCTCGTCGATGTAATGCATGCGAATGCCGTTGAGTTCGGCAAAGCAGTGGTTGAATGCATCAGGGTCGTCGGCGTCCACCTGCGCCCTTGCCGCGAGCGGTTGGCCGATACCTGTAGCGGTGTGCGTGCCCATTATCTACCTCCATCTTTGTTGTCGTTGTCGGCGTGAAGGTAGCCTTGGGCTGGCGTCCTGCACTAAGCTTCCCGGGACACAATCTGGTGAAACTGGGACACGAGGCCAAGCATGTATACCTTGACGCGAAGCGCCAGCCTTACCGACTTTGAGCAGGTGGCCCGTTCAGTGGGGCTCGATCCATTTCGCATGCTGCGCATGACCCGGCTACCGGCCACTGTCCTCGACGATCCGAACATCATGATCAGCAGCGATTCGGTAGGCTGGCTGCTGGAGGAGTCAGCCCGCCTGTCCGGTCAGGAGGCCTTCGGGCTGCTGCTTGCGGAAACCCGGCACCTCTCCAACTTTGGCATGCTCGCGCTGCTCATCCGCGAAGAGCCAACACTTCGTGCAGCGTTGCAATCGTGCTTCCGCTATACGCGCTTGCATAACGCCGGTGTGCAAATGTGGCTCGAGGATGCAGGCGACCTGACCCTGCTGCATGTGGGTGTAAACATGCAGGGCCATCGTGGCGTCTGGCGCCAGGCGATTGAACAGGCAACCGGTATTATGCTTCGCACGTTGAGCATCCTGAGCGGCCATGCCTTCCGGCCGGTAAGGGTCAGTTTCACTCACGAGCGACCTTCCAGCCTTGAAGTGCACCAGCGCGTGTTGGGCACCAATATCGAGTTTTCCCAGGAATTCAATGCCATCGTATGCCGTCGGCATGATCTGGACCTGCCTATTCCCACGGCCGACCCCGCGTTGCATCGCGAGGTGAAGCGATCGCTGGACATGCAGTTGGCCAATCTGCGCGACGAACCGGCGCAGCGGGTACGCCAGATCGTCAAGATGCTGCTGCCAAGCGGACTGTGCTCTGTCGATGGCGTGGCCCAGCATCTGGGTATGCACCGACGCACCCTCAACCGACACCTGGCGGCAGAGGGAGAGAGTGTCACGACGATCATCAATGCCGTTCGCGCCGAACTCGCCGAAGAGTATCTGGCCAACAGCAAGCGCCGATTGTATGAAGTCGCCGAACTCCTCGGCTTTTCCTCTGCCGGTGACTTTTCACGCTGGTTCCGCAGCCGTTTTGGCAAGACACCCTCGGCTTGGGCCGTCTCCTACCGAGCGAGCAAGATGGCATCCGGGCCCCTGTCGCCTGAATAAGAAAGCAGGTTAATGGCCGACTCAAGCCTGCTGGCCAGCCACATTGCCTGAGCCAAGCACACCCGACGTATCTGACCCCGCCATCCCTGCGCAAGCGTCCCAATACGCGAAGATTATGTCCCGCAATGCTTATTTCATGACGCTCGCGCAACCTACTATGGGTCAGTGATCCCTGCTCCGTTGATGGGGGCCACAACACCTACCGGATACACGTAGACCGCCCAGGATCCTGGGTCCTTGATGGCTCCAGCGGTTCGTGAATTCGGGTCCAGCAACCCATTCGATGGTGATGCAAAAATACGATCCTGGATCTGATCGCGCCACTTGCAGTCCTCCACCGGGATCGACGCGCAAGCCACGCAAACGTCATCAGAACAGCGCCTGATCGCGCAACACATCTTCAATGGAAATGAAACGTCACCATCGGCCGAGGGAAGTCCTACGCATGCCCACGCTTGTTCGCGCCGCCGTTTTGACCAAATACCTGGAAGTTAGCCAGGACCTGGGATTCAACCCGCTCGACGTCATGGCAGTCGCAGGCCTGAACAAGGCTCAGCTGCAAGCCCCGGAATCGCGCATTCCCATCGATGCCGCCGTGCGTCTGCTGGAAGATTCGGCCATCGCCAGCGGTTGCCAGACCTTCGGCCTGAGCATGGCCGAGTCGCGCCAGTTTTCGGACTTCGGCGTGGTCAGCCTGCTGCTCAGCCATCAACGCACCCTGCGCGAAGCGCTGCAGGTGATGGTGCGCTACCGTCATCTGATGAACGACTCGCTGGCCATCTTCGTTGAAGAGTGCGGCAAGATGGTGATCATTCGTGAAGAGATGGTCACCGAATCGCCGATGCCCAGTCGCCAGGCCACGGAACTGGCCATCGGCGTGACGTTCGGTCTGTGCTCGGCCCTGCTCGGCTCGCACTGGCGCCCTTGCAGCGTCAACTTCATGCACCAGCCACCGGACAACCTGTACCTGCATCGGCGCGTGTTCGGCTGCAATCTGGAATTCGGCAGCGAGTTCAATGGCATCGTTTGCCCTGCCGTCAGTCTCGACATGATCAATCTCAATGCCGACCCGACCATGGCCCGTCATGCCCAAAGCTACCTTGACTCGCTGCAAGGCCCCGAGACCACCTCGACGCTGTTCGAAGTGCGCAAGGCCATCTACCTGCTGTTGCCCATGGGCCGCGCCACCATTGAGCAGATCGCCCAGCACCAGGGGATGAACGTGCGCACCCTGCAACGTCGCCTCAAGGACCACGGCTGTGCCTTCAGCGACCTGATCAACGATGTGCGCCGCGCCCTGGTACTGCGTTATATGGAAAACCCGAACCACTCGCTGAGCCACATTGCCGACATGTTCGGTTTCTCCATGGCGAGCTCCTTCACCCGCTGGTTCATCAACCAGTTCGGCATGCCGCCGGCGGTGTGGCGCAGCGCGCAGAAACAGTCCGGTTCGGACGCTGCCGCCTCCAAGTCATTCTGAACACACGGCAAAAAAACGGCGACTGCTGGTACAGTCGCCGCAAAAAACGGTGTTTGTGGCACATGTCGGGATGTTAACGACGACTCACAGTTTCACCTCCAGCCCGAATTCGCTCATGGACTCAGGAACACTCTGCCCCTGAAGGCGGGCAATGTCTTTGTGGTAATGACACTTGGCATAAAAGAACACCGCCGCCGCGACGAGGCTGATCAATGGCACCAGTTGAAACGCGGCATGCAGACCGATGAGGTCCGACACCCGGCCGGTGATGAACGGCCCCGGCGCCAGCCCCAGCAGGTTGTTGGACAGGGTCAGCGTGGCGAACGCCGTACCGTGGACGGAGTAATGGGTCAGGTTGGCAACCATCGCGCCGGCGGGGCCGGTGGTGCCGGTGGCAATCGCCATGCCCAGGCAGATCAGCGCCAGTTGCACCGGCCCTGCTTGCAAGGCAAAGGCTGAAGACAGCAACAGGCAACTGCCCAGGCAGAAACCAATGGCCAGGCTGACCTTGCGCTCCGGGGAGTGCCGACACAGGCGATCGCTGAGCATGCCGCACACAATCATCCCCACACCGCTGCACAGCACGATGCCCGCCGCCATGCCACCGGCCTTGTCAGTAGGCAAGTCGTAGTAGCGGTTGAGGTAGCTGGGAATCCACACCATCACCGTACCGCCGACGAACAACTGCAAGCCGCTGGCGATGTAGGTCGAGACCACCGAACGGCTGGACCAGAGCGTGCGCAGCGGACGCTTGACCGCCACCGTTGCCTTGTTCGCCATTTGCGCGGCACGTGGCGGCGCAATGCGTGCTTCCTTGACGATGAGCGGATAAAGCATCGCCAGCACCAGGCCAAACAGCGACATGCCGGCGAACGACCAGCGCCAGCCCAGCTTGGCCGCTATGGCGCCGCCCAGGGCCATCCCTAATACAGCGCCGAACAAACCGCCGGCCATGAAGGCACTGGTCAGAGTGGCGCGCATGTGTTTGGGGAATACCGAGATCACCACGGCGATGCCGACGCTGCCATAGGCCGCCTCACCGACACCGACCATGAATCGCGCAATGAACATCTGCTGGTAGTCCTGAGCCAACGCGCAACCCAGGGTCGCTACGCTCCACAGCAATGCCATCAGCGCCAAGCTCTTGACCCGGCCGAAACGGTCGGCCAGCAACGACAGGGGAAACGTCAGCAGGCCCACCATCAGGGCAACGATGCCACTGAGCAGGCCGAGCTGTCCGTCGCTCAACGCCCACTCGGTCTTGAGCAACGGGAACACCGCGTTCAGTACCTGACGCGACATGTAATCGGAAATCAACAGGCCGAACGTCAGTGCAAAAACGATCCAGGCATATTGGCGCGAAACGCTGACGCAACCAGCGTCGTCATCGTCGGCGGCGATTGGATGAAAGGCCATGCAGCCTCCTCGAAGTCTTTATTTTATTGTTGTTATCAAGCGTGTAGCCGGACGGCGAGCGATAGTCTCTTCAAAGCCCGCACGGGAGTGCATCTACATGGCCAGGGTCATGTTGTTGCCCGGCGGAACGTTCTTGAGCAGGGGGTCGGCGGTCAGGATTGACCAATGCGCATTGCAGTGAGTGCATCCACTTTCTACCTCCATCTATTTTCAGTAGTCGGCTTGAAGGTAGCCCTCAGAGGGCGCCTTGCACTCAGCTTTTCAGGACACAATATTGTGATACTGGGACAAAAGACCGTTCAGTTTGGGCATGCTCGCGCTGTTTATCCGCGAAGAACCCTCCGATGCTCTGGGTCAAAGTGGTCGGTAGACAGGTCAATGGCAAACAGGTGGTGCCCTGCTACCCTCTTTTTTACCCTGGTCGGGCTTACCGTCAATAGCGACTGAGGAGAACTTCGCGGTGTCGAATCAGCTGGTCATACGCAACATGACCCGTCCCGAACTGGACGAGCTCGTCGAGTGGGCTGCCCGTGAGGGTTGGAATCCCGGCCTTCACGATGCCGAGCTGTTCTGGGCTACGGACTCTGCCGCCTTCATCGCGGCGTACCAGGGCGGCGAATTGATCGGCGGCGGGGCCATCACCTCCTATGATGGCGAATTCGGTTTCATGGGCTTTTTCATCGTCCGGCCTGAATATCGCGGTCAAGGTCTGGGCGATACCCTCTGGCACGCACGCCGCGAGCGACTTCTCGCCCGCCTGCGCCCAGGCGCGAGCATCGGTATGGACGGCGTCTTTGCGATGCAGGACTACTACGCCAAGGGCGGTTTCGTCTTCTCCCATCGCAACCTGCGTTTTCGTGCCAACCTCACCACCCGTCCGACGACCTCGCAGGTCGGCGACCAGGACATCGTCCCGTTGGCCTCCTTCCCGTTCAGTCAGGTTGTCGATTACGACCGCACCTGCTTCCCCGCCCCGCGCGCAAACTTCCTGAGCGGGTGGACAGCCCAGGCCGATGCACTCGCCGTGGGTTGCCGACGCGAAGGCAGACTAAGCGGCTATGGCGTAGTCAGGCGCTGCCGGGAAGGCTACAAGATCGGCCCCTTGTTCGCCGACGACGCCCTGGCAGCCAATGCCCTCTACGCCCGCCTGGCGGCATTTGCCGAGGGTGGCCCGCTGTTTCTCGATGCCCCGGAGAATAACCCCGCCGCGATGGCGCTCGTGCACCAACAGGGCATGATCGAGGTGTTCGGCTGCGCACACATGTACCTCGGCCCTCCTCCGGCGATCGCGCACGAACGTGTGTTCGGCGTCACGACCTTCGAGCTGGGCTGATGTCCGCTCGCGACCTCATCGGTTACGGCGGCTGCCCACCCCATCCGCGATGGCCCGGTGAGGCGCGCGTCGCGGTCCAGTTCGTCCTCAACATCGAAGAAGGCGCCGAGTCATGCATCCTCAATGGCGATGCACAGTCGCAGGCCTGGCTTCACGAGCTACCGGGCCGCCCGCCGCGTGTAGGGGAACCGGACTTGAGCGTCGAGGGCATGTATGAATACGGATCGCGCGCAGGTGTGTGGCGCATTCTGGAGCTGTTCAGCGCCCGAGGCCTGCCGCTGACCGCCTTCGCCGTCGGCCGGGCGCTGGAACTCACCCTAGCGATCGGCCATGCGCTCTGCGCTGCCGGGCATGAGATTGCCGGGCATGGCTACCGTTGGCTGGACTATCGCGACATGCCTGAAGACCAGGAGCGGCGCCATATCCGCCTCACCCTCGACGTGATCGAGCAGATCTGCGGTAAACGCCCTACAGGTTGGTACACGGGAAGGGTCAGCCAGAACACCCGCCGCCTGTTGCGTGAGGAAGGCGGGTTGCTCTATAGCTCGGACGCCTACAACGATGACCTGCCCTATTGGCTCCCTGGCTCTCCCGCCCACCTGGTGATCCCTTACACACTGGTCAACAACGACGCCCGCTATCTGCTGCCCAATGGCTTCGCCTGCGGTGAAGACTTCTTCCAGCTGCTCAAGGATGCTTTCGACCTGCTGTAGCAGGAGGGCGCGCAACACCCGAAGATGATGAGCGTCGGCCTGCATGGGCGGATCAGCGGTCATCCTGGTCGTGCGATGGCGCTGGCGCGCTTTCTCGATTACGTGCAAGGCCACGACGCGGTGTGGATCTGCCGGCGCGAAGAGATTGCCAGGCACTGGATCGCCCGATTCCCCGCCTGAGTGGCAAGTGGTTCGGTATGGCCTGAGCCCCGCTGGCGTTCTGAATTCGGCACACTCGCCCGAGCGCTGGCCCTGGCCGCGCTCGAGGCGTCATCGCAGACTATTCTTGATCTGGGTAACCGATCGGTCGCACCGAAGGAGGTCACTCGTTTATGCACTGTGTCCTTTTCGAAATCCGCCGCGGTTCGATCGGATGCATGATGGCAAATCGATCCGCGCGGTCATGGAGTTCCGATGAACTACCGGGCTGGGGCACGCCCCAGGCACTTTTGTCTGACACCCTGAAACGGAGACGCCAGCATGAGCACCTTGCAACTTCACCCTGCACTGGACAATGGTATCCAGCCCGCCGCCGCGAATTTCACAGGCGGGACCCTGCAATGCCTGTGTGCGACCGACAAGGTCGAGGTCAGGATCGACGCACAAACTCTGCATAACCACGCGTGTGGCTGCAGCAAATGCTGGAAACCACAAAACGCGACATTCGCCGTCATCGCCGTGGTGCCTCGAGACAAGGTCAGTGTCATTGCCCACGGCGAAAAACTGGCGATTGTCGACGAATCCGCCACCATCCAGCGCCACGCCTGCAAACAGTGTCACGCCCATCTCTTTGGGCGTATCGAGAACAAGGACCATGCGTTTTATGGCCTGGACTTCGTCCACACCGAGCTTTCGCCACAGAGCGGATGGGCTGCGCCGGGATTCGCGGCGTTCGTGTCCTCCATCATCGAAACCGGCACACCGCCAGAGCAAATGAAGGCTATCCGCGAGCGTCTGCGCTCGATCGGCCTGGAACCCTATGACTGCCTGTCCCCGGATTTAATGGACGCACTGGCGACCCATGTCGCCAAACAGAAAGGCTTGCTCCCCGCCGCCTGATTGATCGGTCGCCGCGGTTTCTTTTCCGGACCGCGGCTCCGATTCACCTTTGATGTTGTGCGCCCCACATAATTAACTGTGGGGTAGATATGTGCGCAGGCAGAGCGACTCGTCCCGTACGCGTTCATTGAATGTGGGCGTATATTGATATTGTCGATCCGGGTAGCTGAGGCGGTAGGTGGTCGCCAATAGTGTGGCGAACGAGAGTGCCGGCGGAAACTGACGAATACCCCTGAATGCTGGAGGTGCGACATGAGCCAATATCAACGCCTCTTTCTGATTGTCGGTCCAGCCATGCGTCACACGCCGGCGCTAGAGCGCGCAGTCGCACTTGCCAAAGCCACTGGCGCAGTACTGCATATCACGGTGTTTATCGAAGATGTCGACATCTTGGGGTTGATGAGCGGGAATGAGCAATTTCGCGAGATCTGTCAGCAAGAGAACCAGAAGTGGTTGCAAGATGAAGCCCAACTGATTCGAGGCAATGGGATTACGGTCACCACCGAAGTTGTATTGGCTCGGGACGTACTTCAAGAAATCCTTCAGCATGTGACGGACTTGCAACCGGACCTGGTTATCAAGGACGTACACTACGAATCAGCAATCAAACGCGTATTCGTCACGCCTCTGGATTGGCATCTGGTGCGCGATCTCCCGGTTGCTGTTCATCTGGTCAGCGAAGTCAGGTGTCCACTTCCACGGGTGATTGTGGCAGCAGTGGATTTATCGCATCCAGAGCACCAGATCACTGACATCAACGATCGCATCATCCTGGCTGCACAGCAGATGGCAATGCAGTGCAATGCAGAGTTGCACCTGCTGCACGCCTTCGATCCATCGCAAACACATATCTCTGACGCGGGGACCGGAGCAGTGACGATGCCAGGCTTCAGCAACGACGTACGTCGGTCACTGCATAAGTCATTCATTACGTTGGCTGACAGTTACCACATACCCTCTGAACGACAACACTTCATTGAAGGGTCGCCAACCAAAGCGATGTCCGACTTCGCAGCCTATAGCCGAACCGATGTGATCGTAATGGGAAGTACACATCGAAAAGGGCTGCACAAGCTGATTGGCAGTACTACAGAGCACGTCCTGTATCAGGTGCCCTGCAATGTTTTGGCGATAAAGGGGCAAGTTGATCAGTAGGAATACTCTTCAGGTCCGCACTTCGATACGGCAGCAGCTGACAATCACGGCCTTGTTTTACCAAGAGTGTTGACTGGGCGGACACGGCTGGCCGTCTGCCTTTGGTTGATTTCTGCCAGTCGGGAGCGGCTGCAACCAGGCATCACTCCCTGTTCAGCACATTGATGATAGGGCAAGCGGCCCCGCCGTCGCCTGCATCGCACTCCTGCACCAGTGCGCCCAGTACCTGCCGCAGCGCGGCAAGGTCGGCCATCTTTTGATCGATCAGGGCCAGCTTGTGCACGGCCAGTGCCCGAGTCTCGCGACAAGTGCAAGCCGCATCAAGTGTCAGCAGTGTGCCCACCTCATCCAGCGTGAATCCCAGCGCCTGCGCCCTCTTGATGAAGCGCAGCCGTTTGACCTGCTCCGGTAGATAGCATCGATAACCGCTGAGCGGCTTTGGCGGCTCATCCAGCAAGCCGCGTCGCTGGTAATAGCGAATAGTCTCGATGTTCACCCCGGCAGTTTCCGCCAACTTGCCGATACTCAGCCCTGTCACCATCACACGCCCCTTGATTCTGTACCCGGGTACGGAGTGTAAAGTGACCCTAGGTTAGATCAGTTCGATGGAGAAAACGATGGCTCAGGCTCCAGTGCAAACCGTCAGGCTCGACGCTCGGAACATGACCTGTCCGGTCTGTCCGATCGCGATCAAGAGTTCACTGGAGCAGTTGTCCTTCTACCGTTCACACGTGAGGCAACCATGAGCATCGTCATCTTCGAATCCGTATTGACCTGCCCGCATTGCGGTTTTGCCAAGCAGGAAGCCATGCCCACAGATGCCTGTCAGTTTTTCTACGAATGTGGCAGTTGCAAAGCCCTGCTACGCCCGAACCCCGGTGACTGCTGTGTGTTCTGTTCGTTTGGCACGGTGAAGTGCCCGCCGATTCAGGAGCAGCGCGGATGCTGTGGTACGGGCTTGATCTAGGTTTATTCGGTTTATCGGACGCCCCTGACGCGCCTCAAACCGTGGTTATGGGAGGTCAGTGTCATGTGGAATCACTCTCTGGTGCTCGTGGTGATTTACCTGACTATCACCCTCGGCATCGGCTGGCTGTATACCATTGCGCTCCTGTATTGGCTTTGATCCGATAGGTGACGATCGGTCAGTGCGCATTGGGTACCGTTTTCGGCAGGTAGCTTTGTCCCGATCAGCGTCGGTGGGCAATGGCTGCAATGGGTTGTGCAGCCATTCGCGACGATCAGCCCCAGCCAGAAGGGACGCTCAGCACCTCAACCGCGCACCAGGTAGGCTCCTGAGGGAACCCGATATCGCAGCTTCTTGCATTTGCCGGGTGCAGGCTGCTGCCCCGGCGGACGATCAGGAAACCAGATTCGGCATTTACCCGGAGGCGGCATATGGCCGCGGGGAATCTCAACCTCAGCGTACGCCCGCTCAGACTCGACATTAGCCATTTGTAATTTTCCTTCGGGCCCGGCCCTGCCAGCCGCTGGCGCATCCGAAACCCCACCTGTCTCTGCGCCAGCGAAGTTGCCAGCGTCGCGCCCAGTGTCCGGAGTGGATTGCTCAACAACCGCCATTTCCGCATCGCGGCGCCTTTGGGTCTCCTCTTCCAGCCCCTTCTGTACTGCGACCAGATCCTCTTTTGCATTGGGTGGGGTACCCGAAGCCTGGGCCTGCTGCGCCGCCTGGATCAGTTGGAAGTTGCGGTTGCGTAACGCGACGTTGCGACCGACCCGCAAGTTCGAGCGCGCCGCCAGGGTTTCAGCCTGCTGGTACTGCCCCTGCTGAAGACGCAACACACCGAGGTAATGCAGCGTCGCGGGATTGTTCGGCTGAATATGCAGGGCACGCTCCAGCGTGGCAGCGGCCTGGTCCAGTTGGCCATTTTCATACTGCCGCGAGGCGGTTTCGATCAGGGTGGTTGATGCGCTGTTGCTTTGCGCGGGTGCTCTTCGCTCGGCAGCAACCGAACAAAGCGACGCGACGGCGCAGTACGCCAGGATGAGTCCCGACAGAAAACTCTTGGTTGGCATCAGGGGGGCGAACTCGGCTGATCTCGGACGGCACTGAAGTAAAACAGGCCAAAGCGCTGCTCGGCATCTGCGATACAGGGCCCCCATTGACCCGGGCAGTACCCTGAAGTTCCCGCTGCAAAGGCCACCGCAGCCAGAACTTTACCGCCAACAACCCCATCGCGAATTTGTTCGCGATGGGGTCTGCAACCGCATGGCAACGTGCGGTCAGCGGCAAAAACATCATGTCGTCAGGATAAAGTCCGTCTGATCGATACCTGCACTGTTAACACCGACAAGGCGAATAGTGTCCACTCCGATCCCGATCACTGAGTCCGCGCCGTCACCCGCAATGCTCACGTTGGCAGCGAACGTCTCGCTACTGATCCCCAGCCCCGCGATATTGAGCAAGTCCTGCCCTCCGGCCGGATTGATATCGAAGCCCTGGATCGAGTCGTTGCCGAAGCCTGCCGCGGAAAACATGAAGGTATCGTTGCCGAAGCCGCCGTTGAGCGTGTCGTTGCCCAGCCCGCCGAAGAACAGATCGTCACCCGCACCGCCGACCAGAGTGTCGTTGGCCTGGCCGCCCAGCATCGTGTGGTTTGCCGCCGCTGCGTCGTAGGCCAGCTCACTGCCGCTACCCTCGGCGTTCGCCTGCAAACCCGCCGCCGCGTATTGGCCATTCATCACGATCTGCGCCACATGCGCACCGTCGCTCACGCTCAGCATGCCGCCGGTGCCTGTGTCATTCGCTGCATAGGTGATCTGCGTATTGGCGCCGAACGCAACATCGCCAAAGTCCAGCTTGTCACCTTCGGCAAAACCGCTGACGCTGCCACTGAACGCCGTCGACTCATCGAGCTTGAGCGTGCCTGCCGCGCCGCTGTCGAACGTCACATGCTGATCGGAGGCTGCATCGAACTCCAGTATCGCCGAACCGCTGATAGTCGCGCTACCCGCGCCACTGGCCTCTGCGTGGACGGTGATGTTGCCATCATTCGCCCACAGGCTGCCGCTGTTGAGGAGCGCACTTTCAATCACCAATCCGCCGCTGCCGCTGGCTTGCAGCACACCCGTGTTGGTGACGGCGCTGCTGCCGGTATCGATCACCAGCGCATTGACACCGCTGGCAAGGATCAGGCCCGAGTTGACCAGCATCATCTGCCCCGCTCCCAACTGGCCGGCACCCGAGAGGGTGTTGTCGGCATTGGTGAGCACCGTGTCCGCGCTACCACCAAAGATCACGTTCTGCGCGCTGTCGGACAACACCACTTGCCCGCCACCGCTCAATGTCGCGCCACGGAACAGAATCTCGAGATCAGTCCCGCTGCCGCTGGAGCCGAGCGCTATGGTGCCGCTGTTGTCGATGCTGCCACCAAACGGCATGATCGCGCCGTCGGCAATGGTGATGGTGCCCGTATTGGTCGTGACCGGGTCCACATCGAACAGCAAGTTGCCCGCGCCCAACGCCGCCGCATCCACGCCCTTGACCGTGATCGTCTGGTCGGCGCTGATGCTGAGCACGGCGTTGCCGTTCGTATCGTTGGCGATAGTCACATCCGCAAAATCGTTGACACCCGTGAAGCCGATCAAATCGATCTTGTCCGCCGCCGCATCGAAGCTGTAAATGACGTTGTTGCCGATCGGCCGGGCGAACACGAAGGTGTCGGCACCGGACGAGCCGGTCAGGTTGTCGTCGGTGGACAAGGCGAAGATCGGTGCGCCTGGGGCATAGATTTCGATGTTGTTGAACACGTAGGCGCTTGCGGTGCTGCCGTCGTCGTTGCTCCAGTACATGTTGACATCGAGCACCAACGCACCGGCGAATTCGCATGGCGTTGTCACAGTCAATGCGCCGGGATCGCTGGTCTGCACGGTCCAGGTGCCATCGCCATTGTCGGTTCCTGCATTGAACACCCACCCCGAAGGAACACCGCTGATAGTCACCGTCACAGGGCCGCTAATATCGGCCAGTGGAACGTTGAGGGCCAGATTGACGGGTTCGCCGGCAACGCCTGCCGGAAGGTTTGCACTGCTCCCGGCCGCACCCGGATTACCCGCCAGGTCGGTGTAGCTGTTCGCGGCAACGTCGACTTTTATGCTACCGAGCAGCGTTCTGGTCAGCGTTGCCGTGTAGGTATCGCCGTCAACCTGGGTAAAGTTACTGAAAGTTGCGCGTGGCGTTGCGCTCGTTGTCGTCACTGCGACATCAGACAGGTTGAAACCGCTCACCGTCTCACTGAACTGGAATGTGACCGTCGACGTTGCACCCATCGAATTCTCTAAGGCAGTCCCTGTCACTATCACCGTTGGCGCCACGGTATCAACTGGCGTCTCAATGACGTTCTGCACGTTCACCGTAATCGTCTGCGTGTCGATTCCGCCATTGCCGTCGGACACCTGAACGTCCACAACGTAGGCGTTGTCGCCGTCAGTACCACCGACATCCTGGGCATTCTCGTAATCGGGTGCTGAGTTGAACGTCAGCACCCCGCTCGAACTGATCGAGAACTTGCTGAAGTCCGTCCCGGCCGTATTCAGGAGCGAGTAGTTCAGCGTCTGCGCCGGCAGATCGGCATCGGTCGCCACCACCGTCGTAACCGCCGTGGTGTTCTCCGCCACATTGACCGAAGCCGTCGCACCACCACCGTTGGAGGTGATCGTCGGTGAGTCGTTGCTGCCGGCGATATGCACGGTGACCGAAGAGAGAGTGCCGTCCGCACTGCTCACCGCGAAGGTGTCGGTGTAGGTGGTACCGGCGGCGAACTCGTTGTGGGCGGAGTTGGCGACGTAGCTCCAGGCACCGCCGGTACCGATGGAGAACTGGCCGTAGCTGCCGGCGGTGTTGGTTTGCGCGACGAAGGTGGCGGCGCTGTCGACGTCGCTGATGGTCAGGGTGCCGGCGGTGGAAATGTCGACGGCGGCATTGGTCTCGGTGAGGTTGGCGATGTCGGCGGACAGCACGGCGGCATCGTTGGTGCCGAGGATATGCACGGTGACCGAAGAGAGAGTGCCGTCGGCACTGCTCACCGCGAAGGTGTCGGTGTAGGTGGTACCGGCGGCGAACTCGTTGTGGGCGGAGTTGGCGACGTAGGTCCAGGCACCGCCGGTACCGATGGAGAACTGGCCGTAGCTGCCGGTGGTGTTGGTTTGCGCGACGAAGGTGGCGGCGCTGTCGACGTCGCTGATGGTCAGGGTGCCGGCGGTGGAAATGTCGACGGCGGCATTGGTCTCGGTGAGGTTGGCGATGTCGGCGGACAGCACGGCGGCATCGTTGGTGCCGAGGATATGCACGGTGACCGAAGTGAGGGTGCCGTCGGCACTGCTCACCGCGAAGGTGTCGGTGTAGGTGGTACCGGCGGCGAACTCGTTGTGGGCGGAGTTGGCGACGTAGGTCCAGGCACCGCCGGTGCCGATGGAGAACTGGCCGTAGCTGCCGGCGGTGTTGGTTTGCGCCTGGAAGCTTTCCGGGCTGTCGATATCGCTAATGATCAGACTGCCGCCGGTGGTCAGCGGAGCATTGGTTTCGCTCAGCGTAACGCTGGCCGAAGACAGCACGGCGGCGTCGTTGCTGCCGGTGACGGTGATAGTCACCAGTTGGGTGTCGACACCGCCGAGGCCGTCGCTGACCTGCACCGTAAACACGTCATTGTGACTCTCGCCCGCCTTCAGCGACTGCACTGCACTGGCAACGCCATCGCTGCCGTTGGCCAGCGTGTAGGTCCATTGGCCGGTGGTGTCGACGGCGATCGAGCCGTAGGTGCCTGTTGCCGGGCCATTGATGGTCCAGGTCGCCGTGGCATCGTGATCGATGTCGGCCGAGCTGAACTGGCCATTCACGCTGAGCGTGCCGTCTTCCTGCACCGCGCCGGCCTCGTTGCCCGTCGCGAAGCTGAGCACGGGTGCGTCGTTGCTGCCGGTGATGGTGATGGTAACGGTCTGCGGCACCGAGACCGCGGTGCCCGTGCCGCTGTCATCAGTGGCCACCACGGTGTAGGAGAAGCTGATGGTTTCACTGGCGCTCAGGAAGTCCAGGTTCTCGCTGCTGCTGTAGGTCCAGCCGGCCTGATTGACCGAGAAACCGGCGACCAGCGCCGCGGCCTGTGCCGCACCGAGGGTGCCGCCGCTCCAGGCGATATCGTGGTTGGCGCTCTGGCTGACCGTCACCCCGTCATTACTGTCCAGATCGGCGAAACTCAGCGTACCGCTGTCGCTCAAGGTGGCCGCGCCGTTGCCTTCGTTCATCGCCCCGGCCGTGTCGTCGATGGTCAGCGTCGGCTGGTCATTGGTGCCGGTCAGGGTGATCGTCACCGTTTGCGCTGCCGAGGTCGCGGTGCCCGTACCGCTGTCATCAGTGGCCACCACGGTGTAGGAGAAGCTGATGGTTTCACCGGCGCTCAGGAAGTCCAGGTTCTCGCTGCTGCTGTAGGTCCAGCCGGCCTGATTGACCGAGAAACCGGCGACCAGCGCCGCGGCCTGCGCCGCACCGAGGGTGCCGCCGCTCCAGGCGATATCGTGGTTGGCGCTCTGGCTGACCGTCACCCCGTCATTGCTGTCCAGATCGGCGAAGCTCAGCGCTCCGCTGTCGCTCAAGGTGGCCGCGCCGTTGCCTTCGTCCATCGCCCCGGCCGTGTCGTCGATGGTCAGCGTCGGCCGGTCGTTGGTACCGGTCAGAGTGATCGTCACGTCCTTGGTCACTGTCGCCCCGAAGTCGTCAGTCAGCGTCACCGTGAACACTTCGGTCTTGGTCTGACCTTCAGCCAGGTACTGCGCCGCACTGTTGTTCAGCGTATAGGTCCAGCCCACGCTGCCCGCCGCGTCGCCAGTGCTCTCGTCGCTGACATTGGCCACCAGCGAACCCAGCGCACCGGATGGCGCGCTCACGCTGGCCACATGGGCGTCATCGGCCAGGTCCACGTCGCCGAAGGCGAAACTGCCACTGGCTACCGTGGTGCCGTCTTCGGTCACCGCACCGCTTTCAATTTCTGCCGCCGACACCGTCGGCCCGTCGTTGGTGCCGGTGATAGTGATGGTCACATTCTGCGATACCGACGAACCATGGCCATCGCTGATGGTGACCAGGTAAGTTTCGGTGACTGTCTGTCCCTGTGCCAGGTACTGTGCCGCCGCATTGCTCAGGTTGTACGTCCATTGCACCGAACCGTCGGCCGCGTTCGCTGCTTCGCTTACCGGCGAGAGCGCGAACGTACCAAGATAAGTAGCGTTGCCCCCCGCTGGCGCGAACGTCGCCATGTGCGTGTCACTCAGGTCGACGTCGTTGAAGGTAATCGTGCCGCTGGCCGTCAGCGCGTCGGTCGCGCTCGCAGTGGTGTCGGCGTCTTCGGTCACCATGCCGGCCTGCGCGCCGAGGCTGATCGTCACGCCATCATTCTCGCCCGAAAACTGCACTGTCGCGGTGGCCCAGCTGAGCGTTCCGTTGCCCAGACGCATCGCATAGGTAAAGCTGTCCGTCAGGAACTCGCCAGTAGCCAGCGCCTGGAGTTGTGCCTTGAAAGCAGTGGTGAATGTAGCGGCGTCGTAGCCGACCTTACCGTCCGAGGTGATCCAGATCTTTGCACCATTCATACTGGTGTCAGAACTCGTCGCCTCAGCCCTCGCCGTATCCTGGGTCAGGAGGTCGGCCGGAGCATAAACCTTGGTGGCAGTAGGATCGCTCACCGCATTGTCGAGTGACCAGAGTGTCTTCGCGTTACCGCCGAGGTCATTGGACATGACGTCCCAATACACGACCCCCAACAGATTTTCAGTGGTGGTAAAGACGTCATCCTTCGCCTGCGGCGTGTTGGAAAACGAGGTAATGGTTCCGCCGCTGGTAGTTGTAGTGCTAGCCATGTCTTTCTCCCTAGAAGTCACCCTGAGCAAAAAACCGCTGTGGGCCGCTAACAGCCACAAGCCGATTCTTCCCCCACCCACGAACCCATCACTCCACCGGTACCAGCCGACTGGCCAGCAGCCTCACGCCCACCCCGGCCCTGCCGCCCAGCGGTTCAATGCGCACGATTTGTCCTTGCGCCTTGAACTTCATGGGGCCGCCGGGAGTGTCGAGTTCGATCTCGAAGTCAATCAAGCTACCCACCTGCTGCTCGCTATCGGTTTCGAAATACAAACCGGAGGCGCTGATGTCACGGATGACACCGCTACCCCCGCCGATCAGTTGCAGCGACAGGGTGACTTGTTCACGGGGCTCAATTCGGTGTGTGTCTTTCATGGCAGCAGTCTAAAAACGGCCTCTGTTTTTTACATGAGCGCGCTATCCCTTTTTTCTGGGAGTCAATCACCCATGAAAACAGTGTTTTACGGGACAAATGTCATGGGAGGGGATGTCTGAAGCGCTATAGAAAAAAGCCAGGGGCTGCAACGATTGCTATCATGGTCAGCTAACACAACCCGCCTAAAGAGGCAGCGAGCCGCATGCCAATTCAAGTCCTGTTAGTCGCTCTACCGCTCGTGGCCTGGGGCCTTGAGCGTCTGGTGGAAAGCGCTCAACCGAGGTTGAAGCTGGCGGGTTCGACGGCGTCGGTGGCGCAATACCTGCTTTCGTTGCACCAATACACACCAGATGTGGTGGTATTGGACCTGGACAGCGAGGACTGTATCGAGTCGCTGGCCGAGCTGCACAGCCGGACCAAGGCCAAGATTCTGGTAGTGACAGGGTCGAGTGACTTGGCACTGCATGACAGTGCGGTGCTGGCGGGCGCACGTGGCGTGGTGGATAAGCGGGAGTCGGCATCGGCATCAACATTGCTCAAAGCCATAGAAAAAGTGCATGAAGGCGAACTCTGGATCGACCGCAATGCGACCAGCCGTATCTTCCTTGAACTGGCGCGCAAGAAAGTCGAGCGCGATATTGACCCGGAGCAACACAAAATCGCCAAGCTGACGCGCCGCGAACAGCAAACCATTGCATCGCTGGCCAGCGACCCCTCTGCCCCTGGCAAGTTGGTGGCCGAGAAGCTGCACATCAGCGAGCACACGCTGCGCAACCATTTGACATCGATCTACAGCAAGCTGGGCCTGACGAACCGTGTAGATCTTTACGCCTACGCACACAAGCATGGGCTTTCCACAGGCGACTGAGGGCCGCGGCAACACGACCGATCTACCCCACCCTTCTCCTGCATTGGGCCACAGTGGGAGGCACCACTTCATTCCAATCGGTGGTGACCAGGCTCTCTCAATAGGTGATTGCAAACCGTACGCCGGGAAACGGATTGCGGGCGACAGGCACTACGTGCCAATTGGGGTTAACTGTATTTTGGCAGGCGGTAATCGGCCAGGAGCCGCCGCTCAAATACGTCCAGCAAACTGAACACAATTCCATGTATAGGTAGAAATGGCTTGGGTTTGATCCAGGCGGCACGCATGAATAGGCACGATAGTATGTCTATCTCAAAGATGTACTGACCTGGCTGCCAGCGCAGCGGACCATTGAAATCGGGCAACCGCTACCGCGCGCGCGTATGCGGGCCTGACTCACTCAAGGGTAAGTTGGGCAAGGCTTACGTCTAATCGCGATAGACGGTTAGCCGAACGCTAACGGACCATGGAACATTTTGCTGATGCAAGTGTCACACCTTTCCATCAGGAGTCACCCCAATCACTACCAAGGATAGGTAACTATGGCTTTCGACGCCTACATCCAAATCGAAGATATTGCTGGCGAAGCGCTGGATGAGCAATACAACAACTGGATCGAGATCACCAGCTACGGCTTCGCCGTCAATCAAAGCACGTCTGCTACCGCAAGCTCTTCTGGCGGTGCGACATCAGGCCGTACGACCCTGACCAATTTCACCTTCACCAAGTTTCTCGATAGCGCCAGTTGCAAGCTGCTGGAAGCAAGCTGTGCGGGTCGGCATCTGAAAGAAGTGAAGCTTGCGCTTTGCCGGGCAGGCACAGACAAGCTTAAGTACTACGAAATAGTCCTGGAAGAGGTGATCATTGCCGACTACTCGCAGAACGCCAGCTCGGGCGTTCCCATCGAGGTCGTTCAGTTGAACTACGGGCGCATCAAGACCACTTACACGCGACAGAAACGATCCGATGGTAGCGCTGGCGGGAATGTGACGGGGGGCTGGGACCGGATCAACAACAAGACGTATGCGTGAGGTAAGACGATGTCTGAAGCAAGGAGCTTCATCAACCCCAGAACTCAGTCATACCAGTCTTTGAGAGCCAGCACACCGGTTTCGGGGCACGCCCGGGGCAAATTCGATGTCCTCAATGCCCACATTACCAACAGCGTAGTCATGGCAGGGGAGCTGGTGATTGTGGGCGACTCCGATACACCCTCTTGCACCAGTCACGAAGCATTCCTGATGGCCAAGGCTGCGCAAGTGCACACTGGCCTGCTGACCAGCGGGGTCGAGGCGGACGATTTCTTTCTAGAGCATTTCGATTTACTGCAAAGTGTGCTGGCAAACGCCTCAATGGGGGCAGGTGCGGCCAGTGAGGGGTGGAGCAAGCATCTGAGTAATATCAAGGTCACCCTTGAAGAGATCGAGAAGCTGCACCGCGATTACCTTGGTTCTGGCACCTTAAGTGCGCGCGACGCGTTCTACGCAAAGCGCACCCTGTTGTTCATGAAGCTCGAAAAGCAGTTGGCGAGCGTTGCCGCATACGGCTCAGGCTTACGTAATCAAGGGAAGATCAAACAGGCATTGGGTATTTCGACGCGAAGCTATTTGAATCATGGTGAAATCGCGGGCTATGCCGACAAGGTGTCTGGGGTTGCCAGAGCATCAAATCTGGTCAAAAAAGGCACGTATATTGGTACCGCGCTGGATGTGGCATCCACCGGCCTGGCGATTCATAAAGCCTGCACGACGGGGCGGGAGGACCAATGTCGACGCGCCAAATATGTTGAAAGTTCGACCTTGATGGGTAGCCTGGCGGGCGGCAGCGCGGGGGGGTATGTGGGCGGTATGATAGGGACTGGTGTTTGTGCCGTCGTTCTGGGGATCAGTACAGGCGGCCCCGGAGCACTAGCTTGTGCTGTCATCGGTGGAGCAGCGGGCGGTAAGATTTTCGGTGATTTCGGGAGCAAGGGAGGCGAGATGCTGGGTGACTTTTTGTATAGTGAGGTATCGGAGTGAATGAAGTTCACCCTGGACTGATCGCGTTACTGATCATTGCACCCATGATACTGGCAATGATCGTACAGTGTTGCATTGCTCATAAATACACTGAGCGCTTTGAGTCGTTTCTTACGAATTGTATTTTCGTGACCGGCAATAAAAAAACATTTCAACATGCAGGCCTTCTGGGCAAGGTTATGCGCACGGGGTTGATCTCTATGGTGCTGGCTGTACCGAAGATCTTTGTGCGCAGGGGTTTGATTGACATCGATGAAGTCAAACGATTCCCGCCCCGTATGAGACGACTGCTGGTGAGCCTGTTAGGCATCCACATCGTGTTGCTCACCGCGCTGGCCATTTTCAATTATGCACAGCGTTGAAACTTAGCCGGCTAGCATTGGCTTTACCCGGTCGGTGGCCAGCTAGATGGTATTGGCACGGTCACCGGACCAGCTCTTGTCAACGTGGAGAAAATCACGGACAGAACTACTGGGCCTCGGCCAAAGGCGACTACCTGAGCCAAGGTAACCCGCGCCCCGTCAAATTCTCAGACACCGTCAACTTCTAAGTAGAACCTAGCAACAGATCGTTCATTTTCGATCCCCTGGGACTGCAAAACACGCCTTAACGGACCCTTTTTTAATAGCGGGAACGTGACTGGCAGCAAACCTTTAGAATAGACGGCGGCGTTTGAAGCGCCGCCGTCATTTAACCAGTCAGATACAGAGGTCGAAGTTAGATTACGACCGATAGCTACTTGATGTGAGAGACCGCTAAGGGTCCAGGCTGTGTGAAAACGCCTGCGATTGTCTAATCTTCTGATCGTCTAGATCGTGGCGGGGACGATCATGAAGCGTTTCATTGAAGGTGAGGCTCGGACGCAAGTCACGTTGCTGCCGGAGTGCCTGGACGATTACGTTGCCGAAGAAAATCCAGTGCGAGTGGTCGACGTTTTCGTTGATGAACTCGACCTGGGTGCACTTGGTTTTGAGGGCGTCGATCCTGCTGCAACGGGGCGTCCGGCCTACCATCCAGCGATCTTGCTGAAGATCTATATCTACGGCTATCTCAATCGGATTCAGTCCAGCCGCCGGCTGGAGCGTGAGGCCGAGCGCAACGTCGAGTTGATGTGGCTGACGGGTCGACTGGCTCCAGATTTCAAAACCATCGCCGACTTTCGCAAAGACAACGGCAAAGCCATTCGCAGCGTCTGCCGACAATTCGTAGTGCTTTGCCGCAACCTCAATCTCTTCTCCCAGTCGATCATCGCCATCGACGGCAGCAAATTCAAAGCTGTGAACAACCGCGACCGTAACTTCACTCAGGGAAAAGTGAAGGCACGCATGCAGCAGATCGAGCAGAGCATCGATCGATATCTGGCGGCAATGGATTCGGCGGATCGGGCAACGCCCGAAGTGGCCGAGGCCAAAGCAGAACGGCTGAAAGAAAAGATAGAAACGCTGAAAAAGCAGATGCAAAAACTCAAGGACATCGAGGCGCAGCTTCACGAAAGCCCAGACCAGCAGATCTCCCTTACCGATCCAGATGCACGCTCAATGGCCACGAGCGGACGAGGCACCGGAACGGTTGGCTACAACGTACAAACAGCCGTCGACGACAAGCACCATTTGATCATTGCCCATGAGGTGACCAACGTTGGTAATGATCGTGGTCAACTCAGCAATATGGCGAACCAGGCGCGTGAAGAGATCGGCGCTGAGTCGCTGACGGTGGTCGCCGACCGAGGCTATTACAAAGGGCTGGAAATCCTTGCCTGCGAACAGGCGGACATCACCACCTTCGTACCGAAACCCCTGACATCTGGCAGCAAAGCCGAAGGCCGATTTGGTAAGCAGGACTTCATCTACGTTGCTGCATCGGACGAGTATCGATGCCCTGCGGGGCAGTTACTGACCAGGCGGCATTCGTCGATGGAAGACGGCATGTTATTGCATTGTTATTACTTCTCGGGCTGCCAGTCCTGCGCAATGCACAAGCAGTGCACTACGGGCAAGGAACGCCGTGTGAAACGCTGGGAACATGAAGCTGTAGTCGACGCGATGCAGGCTCGGCTAGAACATGATCCGGCGATGATGAGGGTTCGGCGACAGACCGTTGAACATCCGTTTGGAACGCTCAAGTACTGGATGGGAAGTACCCACTTCCTGACCAAGACCCTGCCGAGGGTGAGCACTGAGATGAGTCTTCATGTGCTCGCCTACAACCTCAAGCGAATGATGAGCATCTTCGGCATCGCAGGACTGCTTGAGGCGATCAGGGCGTGAATCCAACCGTTTGCTCGCCCGTTAGTGGCCGTTTGGGCCGCTGACGCGGCACAAACGGCATTACGAACATCTATGTAGCTGACTAAGGTAATTCGCGCTTCCGCCGGCTGATTCCAAAGGCAACCCTCGCGACTCTCAGTTTCCGACGTATTTAGCGCGTTTTCACACAGCCTGGGTCGTTTTCTGCCTCTCGCGACAGGCAAAAACCGACCAGGAACGGACATCAAACCAGCAAACCCCAAAAGCCCCGCACTCTGACGCCGTTAGCTATTTAAGCAACGCCCCCTAGAACTTTTTCCTATTTATCGGTCTATGTGGATAGGCACATCCATTCGCCAAGCGCGGACCCGCAGGCTCCCCCGAAGCCGGATGGCCACACGTCCAGAAATCAATCAGAGGTTGTCTTCGCTCATGAAATTCCATGACCCACGGATGGTGCTCTTCGGCCTGTTCGCGTTCGCGGCAGTGGGCTCGGCATCAGCCACACAGATGAAGACCTCAACCCCTGTTTTGGCACCTGAAGTCGCGGTCGTTCAGGTGCCGGTCCAGGCTGCGGTCAACCCTTGGCCGACCTTGGCCAGTATGGCCGGCAAGCAGCCAGGACCGTTGCTTGCCCATGACGACCGATACTGGCATGACGGCCGTTGGCACTCTCGTCGAGACGATTGGCGCCGGGATGACTGGCGTAGGGATAACTGGCGCAGAGAGCAAGCCCGCCGTGAAGCAGAACGCCATCGTTACTGGGAGCGCCACCAGGATCGGGCCATGCGGTACCGCTACGAGGACGATCGCCGCTACTATCGACGCTAGTGCGACGCCCCGCAGGGTTAAAAACGTCGACGGGATACGGGCGCCCCGCTTTCGCCCTCCTCGTCGGCGTTGAAGGCAATATGCAAACGCCGCCCTCCTCCAATTGCCGATGACACCGAAATCAGCCACCCCATGTGAATGCCCATGAAGCAGATTCAAAGGTTATGTTATATCCTATACCAACATAAACTGTCAGTCGTTACTGACAGAGCCATCCACTCCCTGCTTGCGGCATTCGATGACAACGCCTAATCACCTCCCCCCCATCACAAGCTTGAACCAACGCCTGTTGTCCATTGACGCCCTGAGGGGATTAGTCATCCTCCTTATGCTGTTGGATCACGTGCGCGAAACGTTCTTTTTGCACCGTCAGGTAGTAGACCCGATGGACATCGAATCCACTGAGCCGGCGTTATTTTTCAGCCGCACACTTGCCCATTTGTGTGCGCCGGTTTTCATACTGCTCACCGGACTGTCCGCTTGCCTGTACGGCCAAAAGCACCAGGGCAAGGGCGATGTGTCAGCCTTTTTATTCAAGCGCGGTCTGTTCCTGGTACTGCTGGAGTTCACCCTGGTGAATTTCGCCTGGACCTTTCAGTTCCCGCCTACGGCCATTTACATGCAGGTGATCTGGGCCATTGGCATCTGCATGATTGCCTTGGCCGGACTGGTTTGGTTACCCAGGTCCATTCTGTGCTGTCTGGGTCTGGTGATCGTGGCCGGGCACAACCTGCTGGATAATCTGCACTTCGCGGCAAGCTCGCCCATGCATATACCTTGGGCGATTCTGCATGATCGCGGCTGGATCGATTTCTCCGACAGCTTGCGTCTGCGCACCTCGTATCCTGTACTGCCGTGGATTGGTGTGATTGCTCTTGGGTACAGCATCGGCCCCTGGTTTGCCGGCCAGGTCTTGGCCGCGGATCGTCAACGTGCTCTGCTGCTTGCAGGGGTCGGGACATTGATCGGATTTGTCGCACTGCGAGCCGTCAATGGTTATGGCGAGGCGCCTTGGGTCGCCCATGAAGGCATCACGCAAACCCTCATGAGCTTCTTCAACATTACAAAATACCCACCTTCCCTGCTGTTCCTTTCGCTGACGCTGGGCACGGGCCTGTTACTGCTTCGAGCCCTGGAACGGGCCCGACAACGCAAGTGGGTCAATGCGTTGGCAGTCTTTGGCGCGGCGCCGATGTTCTTCTACTTGCTCCACCTTTACGTACTCAAGACGCTGTATCTGGTCGGCGCGGCGTTGTTCGGATTGAACCAGGGAGTTTTTTTCGGTTTCGACAGCATTTGGGCGGTGTGGCTGACGGCGGTGCTCTTGGCTTTATCCCTGTATTTACCCGTGCGCTGGTTCGCGGCATTGAAGGCACGCCGTCGCGATATCGGATGGCTCAAATATTTCTGATCAGGACATGCGCTCACAAAAAGGGCGCCTGGAGAGTAGTGCCTGCCAGTTAAGCCCCGGACATTGTGGGAGCGAGCTTGCTCGCGATAGCGGACTGTCAGGCACCCCTTATGTGACTGTTCAACCGCCATCGCGAGCAAGCTCGCTCCCACAAGGTTTGCGGTGTTCAAACGTTTAACTGATTGGCATTAGCCCTTGGAGAGCCCCTTTTTTCTAGACTGTCCCGTCCTGAAAACCTTTATCAAAGCGGAATGAGGCGCCGTAAGCCGAATCCGGTAAATGGCTAGCGCCATCGTCCCGTAACCGCGAACGGAAAGTACCGCTCTGCGGCCGGGTGCGATACAAGCCACGTTTTTGCAATTCAGGAATGACCAACTCTACGAAGTCCTCAAGGCTACCCGGGCTGATCAGCGGGTTGAGCATGTAGCCGCTGGTGCCGGAAATACGGGCGTGCTCTTCGATCCGGTCAGCCACCTGTTGCGGCGTTCCCACCAGAATCAGATCACTGCCCCGGGTGACGTTGGCAAAGCGCTGTTTGACATCGCCGGCGGTCAAGGGCTTGCCGCTGCCATCAGGCCGCATCACATAGGAGGTCATGCCTTCGGTATGAGTGGACAACGCTTCGCTGTCCGCATAGCGGCTGATGTCGATACCGGTATCACCGGCATAGCTCACCAGTTGTGCCTGCAAGTGATAGTTGCTTTGCAGCTCGTCATATTTGCGTTGGGCTTCGATCTCGGTCCTGGCCGTGACGATGCGCAGTACGGTCAGTGATTTGACATCCCCGGCGTGACGCCCCCGTGCCCGGGCCTGCGTCCATATATCTTCCAGCCCCTGGCGAATCTCCAGCGGGTTGGACTTGGCGATGAAAATCAGCTCGGCGTGCTTGGCCGCAAACTCACGACCACGGCCTGACCAACCGGCCTGGATCAGCAAGGGTGTGCGTTGCGGTGACGGAGACGTCAAATGCGGCCCGGTCACCCGGTAATGCTCGCCGACATGATTGATCGGTCGCACGCGATCGCCCTTGGCATAGACCTGGCGAGACTTGTCGGCGACCACGGCATCGTTTGCCCAACTGCCTTCCCAGAGCTTGTAAACCACATCGAGAAATTCATCGGCGCGTTCATAGCGATCATCGTGCTTGATCATCTGTTCCAGGCCGAAGTTACGGGCAGCGCTGGTCAGGTAGGACGTGACGATGTTCCAGCCGACCCGGCCATTGGTCAGGTGATCCAGCGTGCTGAAACGCCGGGCATGGGTGAAAGGATGCTCGTAACTGGTGGTCACGGTGACGCCGAAGGCCAGGTTTTCCGTCACGGCGGCCAATGCCGGAATGATCATCAATGGATCGTTGGCCGGTGCTTCCACCGCCCACTTCATGGCCGCGTCGGCATTACCGCCAAACACATCGTAGAAACCCAGCACATCACCAAAAAACAGCATGTCGAGATGAGCCTGGTCGGCGATGCGCGCCAGGTTCGACCAGTAGCCCAGCGAGTTGATGGCCAGTCGTTCGTCAGCCGGGTGCGTCCAGAGGCTCGGCGCGCCGCCACAGCCAACACTGGCTTGCTCGTATAACGCAAACAACAGAGGTTTTGGATCGGACATCGTAGTACCTGTAAAAAGTCATTGAGCGGATGGGTCAGCGCTGAGGCTTGAAACCTTTGCCGTAGTGGCGTTCAAGTCGGTTCTGTATCAGCTCCAGTCCAATGGACAGGAGCCAGTAGATAACGGCTGCGGTGGTGAGCATTTCGATGTAGCGGTAGGACGAGCGACCATAGGACTGCGCGAGGAACATCACTTCCCAGACCCCCATCACCGATATCAACGATGAGTCCTTGAGCATTGAAATGAACTGGCTGGTTGTCGGTGGAATGATCGTGCGCATGGCTTGCGGCAGGATGATGTGCAGAAACGTTGCCGCAGGCCTCAGACCCAAGGCCATCGCCGCTTCGCGCTGCCCGGGTGCTACAGCCATGATGCCGGCACGAAAAATCTCGCTGAGGTAGGCACCGTAATTGAGAGACAGCGCAATGATCCCCGCGCTGATCGCGCCCGGAACCACACCCAACTGCGGCAGCCCCAGATAGATCAGCAGGATCTGGATCAGCAGCGGCGTACCGCGAAAAAAGGACGCATAAAAACTGGCAATGCCCAAAGCCACTGCACTGCGAGACAGGCGCGCCAGTGCCGTCACGAAGCCAAGGAGCAACGACAGCCAGATCGAGCAGAAGCACAGGAACAGCGTCAGCGCGGCGCCCTGCAAGAAACCGTCAGGCCCCGGATGCAGGCCGACCAGGTTGGGCAACTTCTGCACAATGATCGAGAACTTCAGATCGAAGCTCATGAAAAACATGACGCACAGGCCGAACAGCATTGCCCAGGTCAAATACAGGCGAGTGCGAAAACCAAATAGCTGGCTGAAACGACGCGTCTGGGTTTCGGGGGCGATAACCGCCTTGGCCGGGTGTGGATTGAGGGCTGTCATTGGCTGATATCGGCACCGATCCACTTCTGTGAAATCCTGCTCAAGGTGCCATCGGCCTTGAGCTGGGTGACGACCTCAGTGACCTTGGCATTCCATTGCCGATCGCCCTTTTCGATCGCGACCACGTTGGGCTCCGCATACAGCGTGTCGCCAGCAATTTTGAAGCGAGGATCCTGGGCGATGCGTTCGCGAGCAGTGATGAGGTTGGTGACCATGGCATCCAGACGCACGCCCGTGCCCAGGGCCAGATCCTGGAAGGCTACCGTTTCGTTGTCGTATGGCGCGATCTGGACGCTTTCGAATGGATAGCTCAACGGCTTGTCCTCGGCGCCCTCGATCAGCAGATCCTTGTTCAGATAGGCTTCATAGGTCGACGCACTGATCACACCGACTTTTTTACCTGACAGATCCTTGCCCGTGACAATGTTCTTGTCGTTGGCATTCACCACGATCACGGCCGGTGACTGGTAATACTCCACCGGGAAGTCGAACACTTCGGCCCGTGCCTTGCTCGGGGTCATCGAGCACACGCAGATGTCATACCGACCGTTCCAGTGTCCGGCAGCGATGACATCCCAGGACGGTGTTTGCAGCTTCAGCTTCACCCCTAGCCGTTGCGCAACGGCCTTGGCGACATCCACGTCAAACCCGTCCAGTTGGTTCTGTTCATTGAGAAAGGAGAATGGCGGATAACTTTCCATCAGAACGCCGGTCAGCTCCCCGCTGCTGGTTACGCGATCCAGCGTGGCACCCGCCAAAGCCGTCGAGCAGGTAGCGAGTAATGCCAAGCCAAAAGGTAAAAGCGCCTTAGTGTTCACAGACAAGTGCTCCAATCGATTCAAAATACTGAATAGATTAAAACGCACTATAAAAATAGTTTGTACTTCCTTTATGGAATATAAGACTGCGTTCAAGCTATATTGGATCGAGCGCGTCAGGTGCTTGCAGCGCTGACTTCTGGTGACAAGCAACACCCACGCGCCAGGCACAACTGGTCAAGACCTTGCTCAATAGCGTGGTGTCGCTGGGGTAGGCGTCTGCCGCTGATGTTTCAGGCACTGAGGCGAGCATCCAGCGATGAGCTCATCGAGAAGCGTGCTGCCCGAGCTCCTGGGCAAGCCCGATGAGAATGCCTTCGGGCCCCCGTATGTAGCAGAGTCGATACACATCTTCGTACCGGGCCACTTTGCCGACGAGCTGCGCGCCGAGTTTGTGGAGCCTGGCGAGCGTGTCGTCGATGTCTTCCACGGTGAACATGATACGCAGGTAACCGAGGGCGTTCACCGGGGCGTTGCGGTGATCGGCGACCACAGGGGGTGCGAGGAATCGGGATAACTCGAGCCGGCTGTGACCGTCCGGCGTACGCATCATGGCAATCTCGACGCGCATGTCACGTAATCCGGTGACGCCATCTGCCCAGTCGCCTTCGATGGGCGCGCGCCCTTCGAACTCGAGGCCGAGTTCGGTGAAGAACTCGATGGCGGTGTCGAGGTCTTCTACCACGATGCCGATGTTGTCCATTCGCTTGACCGTCATGATGTCTCCTTGCTGCCCAACGTAGCCGTTCAACGTAGTAGTCGAACACCTAGCTTGGCATTGCCGGGCAAGACGACAAAATGAACTGACCAGCGGATCCCCCCCGCTCAACCGATGAGGCATCAGGCACGCCAGGCCGCATTCTCGATCAATAGCGCCATGCCCTGCCCGCCGCCAACACAGGCTGCGGCGACGCCGTAACGCAGATTGTGCTCACGCAGTTGTCGGGCCAGGGTCAGCACCAGACGCAAGCCACTGGCGGCCAAGGGGTGGCCGAGTGCCAACGAACCACCCTGGACGTTCAGACGCGAACAATCCAGCTCCAGTTCCTGAGCCACCGCCAGCACCTGGGCGGCCTGGGCTTCGTTGATTTCAAAGCGGTCGATCTGCTCCAGGCTCAAGCCGCTGCGCTGCAGCAGCAGGCGAATAGCCGGTGCCGGACCGATGCCCATGAACTCTGGCGCCACCCCGACCACCGCGCTGGCCCGCAGCAAGGTCAACGGTGTATCCCGGCAGGCCGAAGCGCGCCCGACCAAAGCAGCCGCCGCGCCATCGACCACCGCACAACTGTTGCCGGCGGTTTGCACCCCGCCTTCGTGCACGCTGCGCAACCGGGCCAACGCTGCGATCTCACCAGGCCGCGGGTGGCTGTCTTCACTCACCGTCACGACACCGCGTGACAGGCGGATGCCCCGTGGCTGATAGCCTTGCAACTCAAATGCCTGAGGCCCCACGGCAACGATCTCGGGTGCCAGCCAGCCCGCTTGTTGTGCCGCAAACGCTCGCTGATGACTGGCACAGGCGTAGGCGTCCACCGCTTCGCGACTCAGCCCATAACGCCGCGCAAGGTTGTCGGCGGTGGTGATCATGTCCACCCCGGGAGCCGGGTCGTACAGCGCTTCCCAGAGAAAATCCCTGAACTGCACTTGCGCACCAAGGCGGAAACCGCCTCGATGGGTATAGGCCGCAATCGGATTGCGCGACATCGATTCGGTGGCCACGCACAGGGCCAATTGCACGCCGTCATCCAGTTGCCTGGCGGCCTGGCGCAGCAGTTCGAAACCGGTGGCGCAGATGCGCTGCACCCCCAGTGCCGGAACCGATTGCGCCACGCCGCTGTAGAGGCCGATGTGCCGAGGCAGCAGGTAGACATCGAAGCTGGCCTGGGCCATGGAGCCCGCCAGCACACTGTCTACCGCCAGCGGGTCGACTTTCGCGCGCGCCAGTACTTCGCGCCCGACCTTGATGCCAAGGTCGATCGGCGACACCTCGGCCAGTGCCCCGCCGAGGTCCACCCAGGGCGTTCGCACCGCATCGAAAATCGCCGCATCGGCAAAGGCCGAGTACTGCCCGTCTGTGTTCACGACTTCGCCCCGGCGCGCAGGATGGCCGGATCGAGCCCGCGATACAGCGCCTCGACCTGTTCCGCGCGCCACTGCAATACCGCACGCTGATTGATCGAACCCTTGTCGGTGATTTCCCCCCGGTCGATGGACGCCGGCTCATCGAGCAAGGCGATCCATTCCAGCCGACTGGCATTGCCCGTGGCCTCGCGATTGAGTCGCTGCAACCAGCCGGCGAACCACTCCCGTACCTGCGCGCTGGCCAACACTTCGGCGTCACTGGCACTGGCCGCCAGCCCTGACAGCCGTCGACATTCAAACATCCGCGCAAAGACCAGCGCGCCCAGGCATTCACGATCCGGCGCGGTCACCACCAGGTCCTGGACATAGGGCGAACCTTCGAGCACCGCGCGGCTGCGCAACGGCCCGACGCTGACGAACACCCCGGATGACAACTTGAAATCTTCGGCGATGCGCCCGTCGAACATCAGCCCCAATTGCGGATCCCTCGGGTCGGCGAGTTTGAGTGCATCGCCGGAACAGTAGAAGCCCTGGGGGTCAAACGCTTCGAGGGTCTGCTGCGCTGACCGCCAGTAGCCGGGCATGATGTGTGGCCCACGAAAACGCCCTTCCAGTTTGCCGTCCACCGGCACCAGGCGCACCTCGCAACCGGGCGCCGGCAGGCCGACATAACCGGCCATGGACAACGGCCCGGTGGTGAAGGTGCAGGACGGCGAAGCCTCGGTCATGCCGAGCCCGGCCATCATGCGGATACGCTCACCGCAGTGCTGTTCGCTGACGCGGTCGAGACGGTCCCAGACACTTTGCGACAGGCCGGCCGCAGCAAAGAAGAACAGGCTGATGCGTTTGAAAAAGATCTCCCGCAGTTCCGCGTCCTGCTCCAGTGCCGAGGCCAGCTCTTCCCAGCCCTTGGGCACGGTCAGATAGGCGGTGGGCGACACTTCCTTGAGATTACGCAGGGTCTGCGCGAAACCCTGCGCCGTGGGCTTGCCGTCGTCCAGGTAAAAACTGCCACCGTTGTAGAGCACGATGCCGACGTTATGGCTGCCGCCGAAGGTGTGGTTCCACGGCAGCCAGTCCACCAGCACCGGCGGTTCTTCGCCGAACACCGGAAACGTCTGCAACAGCATCTGTTGGTTTGAGCACAGCATGCGTTGGGTGGTGATCACCGCTTTGGGGAGTTTGGTCGAGCCGGAGGTAAACAGGAACTTGGCGATGCTGTCTGGCCCCGTGCTGGCAAACGCGGCTTCGGCCTCGGCAGCGCCCGGCTGCTCAAGCAGGCTGGCAAAGCTGACCTGGTGGCGTCCTGCGACTTCGCCCCGGACGGTAATCATGGGCGTTTCAACCGGCAGCACGGCATCGATGGCACGCTGGTAGGCTGCGGCATCACTGACAAACACCAGGCCGGGTTGCAGCAGGTCGCAGACGTGACGCAGCTTGGCGAAATCCTGGGACAGCAGCGAATAGGCCGGCGACACCGGGCAGTAGGGAATGCCCGCATACAGCGCGCCGAACGCGAGTTGCAAATGTTCGATGTCATTGCCCGAGAGCAGCACCAGCGGTTTGTCTGCCGACAGGCCGTAGCTCAACAGGCTTTGGGCGATGGCCCGGACACTGTCGAGCATCTGCGCGTAACTGACCCGACGCCACTCACCGTCGGCCTGTCGGGCGGCGATGAAAGTCTGCTCGGGACGCACCCGGGCCCAATGCACCAGACGGTCGAGCAGTCGCGGCGGATAGTCGGCCAATGGCTCCAGGGAACGCATGTGCAACGCGCCCTGCTGTTCTTTCACCTCGACCGCTGCGCGACCGATGGACACGTGACGGTAGCGCGGCGCACTAGCCTCGGTGTGGGGTTGCGATCTGAATTCGGAACTCACGTGCTTGTTCTCCATCAAGGCACGCTACCACCAGGCCGCACGAATGGGCATGGTGGTGGCTGCCGCCTTTTTATTGTTATTTCTGCGGTTCAGATCGGGTAATGCCGCGGTCCATGTTGCAAGGTGACCCAGCGCAACTGGGTGAAATGCTCGATGGACGCCTTGCCGCCAAAGCTGCCGTAGCCGCTGGACTTGACCCCGCCGAAAGGCATTTGCGCTTCGTCGTGCACGGTCGGGCCATTGATATGGCAGATGCCCGACTCGACCCGTTGGGCCAGCGCCAGGGCGCGCCCGGTATCGCGACTGAAGATCGCCGCCGATAACCCGAACTCGGAATCGTTGGCCAGGCGCAGCAACGCTTCATCGCCCTCCCCGCGCAGCAATACCGCCACCGGGCCGAAGGACTCTTCGCGATACAGACGCATGCTCTCGTTGACGCCATCAAGCAGGGTCGGCTGCAAAATGCTGCCGTCCAGTTGCCCGCCGACCACCAAACGCGCGCCCTTGGCCAGGGCATCGTCGATCAACCCCTTGATGCGCGTTCCGGCACTGGCATCCACCAGCGAACCGAGCACCGAATCCGCCAACGCAGGATCACCCGCCCGCAGGGTCTCGACCTTGGCCGCCAGCTTTTCGACAAAGGCGTCGGCGACCTTGGCATCGACGATCAACCGTTCGGTGGACATGCAGATCTGACCCTGATTGAAGTACGCGCCGAAGGCAGCTGCCGCCACCGCTGCATCCAGGTCGGCATCATCGAGCACCAGCAACGGCGCCTTGCCGCCCAACTCCAACAGCGCTGGTTTGAGGTGGCGCGCCGAGAGTTCGCCAACGATACGCCCGACATGGGTTGAACCTGTGAAGTTGACCCGCCGCACCGCCGGGTTGGCGATCAGCCGTTCGACAATCGCCGCCGCATCGGCCGGAGCATTGCTGATAACGTTGACCACGCCATCGCCCAGTCCGGCATCCTGCAAGACCTGGCCGATCAGGCGGTGTACCGCCGGGCTCAGCTCCGAAGCCTTGAGCACCACGGTATTGCCGCACGCCAGCGGCATGGCGATGGCGCGGGTGGCGAGAATCACCGGGGCGTTCCACGGGGCGATCCCCAGCACCACGCCGCAGGGTTGGCGCAGGGCCATGGCAAAACTGCCCGGCACATCCGAGGGGATGACTTCGCCATTGATCTGGGTGGTCATCGACGCCGCTTCACGCAGCATGTTGGCCGCCAGCCGCACGTTGAATCCGTACCAGTTGGCCATGGCCCCGGTTTCGCCGGCCGCCGCGATGAATTCGTCGCTGCGCGCCTGTAACTGCTCGGCCGCTTTAAGCAAACGGGTGCGACGTTCATTGGGCGCCAGGGCGGCCCAGGCGGGAAACGCGGCCTGGGCGGCAGCCACTGCGGCGTCGGCATCTTCCAGGGTGGCGGCGGCTACCCGCGATACCAGTTCACCGGTCACCGGATTGCGACGTTCGAAGGTCCGACCGTCGCGGGCAGGCAGCGACTGGCCGCCAATCAGCAGGGGCACGTCCAGCATGGTGATTCCTCTTTATTGTCTTTATCGGGAATTCATTCGAGCGATGCAGAGCGCCGGGGCGGACAGGCACCCGGCGATCAGTCTCAGCGCTTGTAGGCCTGCAGACCGGGCTTGATGCTCTTGTCGTCGAGGAACTGCTTCATGCCCTGCTCGCGGCCACCTTCGGTGTCGAGCAGGCGCGACTGGTCGAGCTTGGCGTACAGGTAGTCCTCGTTCTGCTCCCAGGTCAGCTCGCGGCAGCGCTTGAAGCCATGCTTGGCCGCACGCAGCACCACCGGGTTTTTCTCCAGCAGGTTGCGCGCCAGATCCACGGTGACTTCACGCAATTGCGCCAGGGGTACGCTTTCGTTGACCAGGCCCATCTCGGCGGCTTTCTGCCCACCGAAGGTCTTGCCGGTCATGATGTAGTACAGCGACTGACGATGGCCCACGGTGTCGGCCATGGCCTTGCTCACCAGGTTGCCCGGCGGGATGCCCCAGTTGATTTCCGAGAGGCCGAAGGTCGCTTCGTCGGCGCAGATCGCCAGGTCACAGGCCACCAACGGGCTGAAGCCGCCACCGAAACACCAACCGTTGACCATGGCGATGGTCGGCTTGGTGTACATGCGCAGCAGTTTCCATTGCCATTGCGAGGCTTCGCGGCGGATCTTTTCCTGGAGGATCTCCGGGCCCGCGTCCACTTCGCGGAAGTATTCCTTGAGGTCCATACCCGCGGTCCAGGCTTCGCCGGCACCGGTCAGCACCAGCACGCCGGCCGCCGGATCCTGCTCCAGGGTTTCCAGCACATCGATCATTTCCCGGTTGAGTGTCGGGCTCATGGCGTTGCGTTTTTCCGGACGATTGAGAATGACCCAGGCGATGCCTTCTTCGATCTCGACCTTGACGGTTGTCCAGCGACCTTCGTAGTTGCTCATGGCATTGCTCTCTTGTTCTTGGCTTGAAGATGACTGGAAATTAAAGGACTCATATAGTTATGTCAATTAACTATTAATCGAATTAACCATTTTTTATTCGCCCGCAAATATCCTCCGAACCCATCGCCCTGAACGGCGGGCGTAGCTATCAGCGGCCAACCCCGGCAAACTGGATACACTTGTTAACCTCCACTTCTTCAGGATTCACCCGCAATGGCCAAGCCTTCCCCCCTCGCCGACCAGAGCGAGTCCCCGTCCGCCACCGCCGAGCTGCAGGCACCGCTGGATTCGGCACTGGATGACCTGATCGGCTACGCGATGCGGCGCGCCCAACTCAAACTGTTCCAGAACCTGATCGGTCGCCTGTCGGCCCACGACCTGCGCCCTGCGCAGTTCTCGGCCTTGGCAATCATCGATCAGAATCCAGGGCTGATGCAGGCCGACCTGGCCCGGGCCCTGGCCATCGAGCCGCCGCAGGTGGTGCCGCTGCTCAATAAACTGGAAAGCCGCGCGCTGGCGGTGCGGGTGCGTTGCAAGCCGGACAAACGCTCCTACGGAATCTTCCTGAGCAAGACCGGCGAAACCTTGCTCAAGGAGCTTAAGCAGATCGCCGCGCAAAGCGATTTCGACTCCACTTCATCGCTGAGCGGCGGGGAGCGCGAGGAACTGCTGCGCTTGCTGAGAAAGGTCTACCAGGACTGAACGCAGGCTGCCGGCACGCTCCAGAAGGTGCGGCCGGCGGGGAACATCGAAGAACCCGGGCTTACCAGATCGGCAAGGTATAGAGCACCTGGAAGCGGGTCTGGTTTTCATCACGAAACGCCGTACCGCTCGGGAAGTCATTGCGATAGATCGCCTTGCGCGCCAACAGCCCGACGTTTTTCAGCGGGCCGCTCTGAATCACATAACCCAGTTCCATCTGGAATTCGCGCTCCTTGCGGTCCTCGGCGTTGTAGGCGGCCAACTCGATATTGTCGCCGCGTACGTAACGCAACCTTCCCTTTAAACCGGGCACCCCGGACGCCACGAAGTCGTAGTCATAGATCGCTTGCCAGGTGCGCTCCTTGGCGTTGAGAAAATCCGAAGCCATGGTCTGTTCGCTCATGCCCATCAACTCCGTGCCGGAGATGTAGGGCGTCGCCGTGTCGCCGCTGGAATGCATGTAGCCGAGGCTCACACGGTGCCCGCCGAGGCGGTAGCCGAACAACGCCGAGAGGTTGCGATTGTCCACCCTGCCCGCCTTGGCGCTGCCATCCTCGCGGCTGAAAAAGCTGCGCAAGTCGCTGGTGAACACACCTTCGCCGAGCGGCAGGTTATGCAGCAATGCCAGGGTGTCCTGTTGGTACAGGTCAGTCACCTCGGCATGGTAGGCGCGCAGACTGAGTTCTTTGTTGACCTGATAATCGCCCCCCACGTACGCCAGATGCGAGGTGGTGGCGGCGCCGTTGAATCGCCGGTTTGGCGAGGCGATGCTCATGGCCTGATAGTCCGTGGAATCGCGCTTGTTGATGCGGTCGATGTAACCGGTGTTCAGGGTCAGGCCATCGAAATCCCTGGAACTGAGCGTGGTGCCGCGAAAGGTCTGTGGCAACAGTCGCGATGGGCTGGCGAAAGCGAACGGCAGGAAAATCGAGACATCGCCGCTCTTCACCGTGGATTGGGCAAATCTTAGTTTGGCCGTCGGGGCGAGCCGTGAATATTCATCCGCCGCGCGCTTGTCGTTGGCAGACACCGGCAACAACTCGGTGCCACTGCGATGCGGCGCAGAGTCGAGCTTGACCCCCAGCAACCCGCGAACGTCCAGACCGAAACCCACAACGCCTTCGGTAAACCCCGACTCCATGCCCAGGATGAAACCCTGGGCCCACTCCCGTGCAGCCGTCTTGGCGCCGCCGTCCTTGTAGTCACGGTCCATGTAGTAATTGCGCAGGGTCAAGTTGCCGTGGCTGTCCTCGATAAACCCCTCTGCTCGCGATGTTGAGGGCAGGACGCTGAAGCCGAGAAGCGCCAGGAGCAATCCTGGATTAACACGGGACACACAGGAAACTGACGCCGCTGCATCGGCGTTGACGGGGTGTTTTGGCATGTTCGATATCCATTTTTATTGTTGTGCTGGATGCCTGACGACCACAGGGCAATCGGCTTCGTGGACAGAGAATGGAAACAGCCGAGGGTGATCGTCAATCGCAGATAGCCGATAATCGAACATTAATATTGTTATCTATTTTTCAACAAGATCATCATAAATCAATTAATCGATTGTTTTTAAAGGCTTTAATTCAGAGGACCGTGCCTTTTAAGAGATCGTTCATTTTTTAGTTATATTTGTTATCTTAATCGCCAGCCATTACATCCAGCGTGCCGGAGTGCAACGGGATGGCTCGACTCCACAACAAAAACAACAATGAGGTACACCCATGGACAGTCCATCGCGTCGCTCGACGCTGACAATCGCTTTGTGCTTTATCGTTGCGCTGATCGAGGGGTTCGATCTGCAGGCTGCCGGCACCGCTGCCGCGGGATTGCGCCAGAGCTTTGCCCTGGACCCGAAGATGATGGGCTGGGTGTTCAGCACCGGGATCATCGGCCTGCTGCCAGGTGCGTTTTTTGGCGGCTGGGTGGCCGATCGTATCGGCCGCAAGAAAATCCTCGTCGGCGCCGTGCTGCTGTTCGGCGTCTTCTCGCTTTGCACCGCCTATGTCGAGAGCTATTCCAGCCTGCTGCTGGTGCGCTTCATGACCGGCCTGGGCCTGGGTGCCGCCCTGCCCAACCTGATTGCCCTGTGTGCCGAGGCCGTGAGCGAGCGCCATCGCGGCACCGCCATCAGCGTCATGTACTGCGGCGTACCCCTGGGCGGCGCGCTGGCGGCGGTGGTGGCGATGTTTTCCAGTGAACACTGGCAAACCACCTTTATCATCGGCGGTCTGACGCCCTTGCTGGTGGTGCCGCTGATGGCCCTGCTGCTGCCCGAATCCACGGCGTTTCGCCAGCAACACGTCACGACCGCCAGCCCACGGTCGTCCACCGCCCAGGCGCTGTTCGGCGAAGGACGCGCACGCTGCACGCTGGCCTTGTGGTTGAGCTACTTCTTCACCCTGACCGTGATGTACATGCTGCTCAACTGGCTGCCCTCGCTGTTGCTGGAACAGGGTTTCACCAAGCCCCAGGCAGGCATGGTGCAGATGCTGTTCAACATCGGCGGCGCCATGGGTTCGCTGCTCGGCGGGGTGATGCTGGACCGCTGCAACGGCCTGAAAGTGGTCCTGTTCGTGTACGCCGGGGTGTTGGCGGCGCTGGCCGGGGTCGGCCTGTCAGTGGGTATCGTGCCGATGGCCATCGCCGGGTTTGCCGTCGGGTTGTTCGTCATGGCCGCACAGCTGGTGCTGTATGCACTGGCGCCTCCTTCCTACCCGACTTCGGTGCGCGCCACCGGAGTCGGCGCGGCCGTGGCCATCGGCCGGCTCGGTTCGGTGGCAGGTCCCCTGGCCGCCGGCCAGATCCTCGCCGCCGGTGCCGGCACCACTGGCGTGCTGCTGGCAACGTCACCGGGGCTGGTGATCGCCGCGCTGTCGATCCTGACCGTGATCGCCCGCAACGGCACGACCACCGAGTCTCATCCGCAAGCTGCAAGCTGAGCCACGCCACCCTGGGTTTGAGGAATGAAAATGCCCGGCAATTTGCCGAAATGCTGTTCACTTAAGCGAATGTGGTCCTCTGTAGGAGCGAGCCTGCTCGCGATGGTCGTTAACGATAACGCGTATTTACTGGCTAAACGCGGCGCTCTTGAGTCCATCGTCGGAACGCCGCCCGGAGCAAGCTCGCTCCTACAATTTCCTTAACTGAACAGCATTACGGCAATTTGCCGGGCATTTTTCATGACCACCGAATCAGCCTCAAATCGATGCACATCATTGACTAATCAGTACAAGGGGGACCGTTAAGCGTCTTATTGCCCATCCACTTCGAACCGGTAAAACTGTCGATCCGGTTCGCTGACATCACTGAAGGGACGAAAGCCAGGGAGCCTTAAATACCGGCACCAATATCTACGACTACCATCACTGCGATTCCTCACCTGTCACACTCACTGATTGCAGCCAATCAACAAAGGCCCGCAAATGGACGGGCTTGTCGGCGTCAAGCGGAACCAGCGCATAGTAAGTCGGGCCGAGTGAGCGCAAAGCCGGAAAGGGTCTCTGCAACCGTCCGGCGGCACATTCGGCCTCAAGCGTTGGAAAGGGACCTATTCCGAAACCAAGCCCATCGACGACGGCCTGCAACGTCACGAAGAAATGATCGAAGCGCAAGGTTCGGCTCGCTCGAAGCATCGGTTGATTTGCACTTTCCAACCAGGCTTCCCAGTCACCTGGACGGGTTTCGGTGGTCAACCAGGTTTCGGCGGCCAGTTGCTCAACTGCCTCGATGCCTGTCCTGGCGAGCAAAGACGGGCTCGCAATCACCGTATTCGACTCCCGGTACAAGGGTATTGCCTGAAATTGACCACCGTTTGGTACGCCCCGTCGTATGGCAACGTCGAAACTTCCCGTGAACGCCGGTTGCGTCGAAAGCACGGTCGAAACGCGCACGTCCACCCCGGGGTGTGTCTCGGTAAATAAAGGCAATCGGGGGATCAGCCAGCGCATCGCGACGGTGGCCGGGGCGCTGACACGGATGATTTTCAGCTGCTGCTTCTTGCCATAGCGCTCGGCAGCGTCCGCGATGTGATCGAACGCGGCGCTGATTTCCCGGGCGAGCGCCCGGGCATGGGGCGACGCCACCATGCTCTGCCCATCACGCACAAACAGCGGTTGACCGAGCCACTCCTCAAGGGCCGCAATCTGCCGACTGACCGCGCCGTGAGTCAGGTTCAGTTCCCGGGCCGCAGCCGAGTAACTGCCTGCCCGGGCGGCCACTTCAAAAATGCGCAGCGCGTGAAGCGGCGGAAGTTTTTGCCTCATGTGTGAGCCTCATGCACAGGTATCGCCAGTTTAATTCGATTGTGTGAGAAAGATGCTCAGAATACGGTGAATCGCCGGTTTCAAACAGTGCAGGTCACTCACGGCGCCGTGCGCTCACTCATCGAAGGGAAGGCTTATCCATGACACAACTTATCAGCGTGAACTCGCGCTCCTATCGCCTGTCGTCGGCACCGACGATTGTTATCTGCGTCGACGGATGCGAGCAGGAATACATCAATCAAGCCATTCAAGCCGGACAGGCGCCGTTTCTTGCCGAACTTACCGGCTTCGGCACAGTGTTGACTGGCGATTGCGTGGTGCCTTCGTTCACCAACCCGAACAATCTGTCGATCGTCACCGGGGCCCCGCCATCCGTTCACGGTATTTGCGGCAACTTCTTTTTTGACCAGGAGACGCAAGAGGAGGTGTTGATGAATGACGCGAAGTACCTTCGCGCACCGACCATTCTTGCCGAGATGGCCAAAGCGGGCCAGCTCGTCGCCGTAGTGACGGCAAAGGACAAGTTGCGCAACTTGCTGGGGCACCAACTGAAAGGGATCTGTTTTTCCGCTGAAAAAGCCGACCAGGTGAACCTGGAGGAACACGGTGTCGAGAACATCCTGGCAAGAGTCGGCATGCCCGTGCCTTCGGTGTACAGCGCGGATCTTTCCGAGTTCGTGTTTGCCGCCGGCCTCTCGTTGTTGACCAACGAACGCCCCGACTTCATGTACCTGTCCACTACCGATTATGTACAACACAAACATGCGCCAGGCACGCCCGAAGCCAATGCGTTCTACGCAATGATGGACAGCTACTTCAAGCGTTATCACGAGCAAGGCGCGATCGTGGCGATTACGGCGGATCACGGCATGAATGCCAAGACCGATGCGATAGGTCGCCCCAACATCCTGTTTTTGCAAGACCTTCTCGATACCCAATATGGCGCGCAGCGCACACGGGTATTACTGCCGATCACCGACCCTTACGTAGTGCATCACGGTGCGCTGGGCTCTTACGCGACCGTGTACTTGCGCGATGCGGTACCGCAGCGCGATGCCATCGACTTTCTCGCAGGCATCGCCGGTGTCGAGGCAGTCTTGACGCGTTCGCAGGCCTGCCAGCGGTTCGAACTGCCCGAAGACCGGATTGGCGACCTGGTGGTACTCGGTGAACGGCTGACGGTGCTTGGCAGTGCTGCCGACAAACACGACCTGTCCGGATTGACGGTGCCCTTGCGTTCCCACGGTGGGGTGTCCGAGCAGAAAGTGCCACTGATCTTCAACCGCAAGCTGGTCGGTCTCGACAGCCCCGGCCGACTGCGCAATTTCGACATCATCGATCTCGCGCTCAACCATCTCGCTTGATTCGCAAACCCGGCAGCGCAGCGAAGACTGCGCGCTCCCGCTTAATCCAAAAACTGGTTAGCGCAGCGAAAGACTGCGCGCCACACGGAGACAGGCATGCCTACAAAAACCGCTGATACCCTGCAATACAAGGCGAACTCGCGAGTATCCACCTTCGACCAATATAAATGGCGCGCACTGATCGGCGTTACGTTCTGCTATCTCTTCTATTACACCGGGCGCCAGACCCTGGGCTTCGCGATCCCCGGCATCCAGCATGATTACGGTTTATCGAAATACGAGATTGGCTGGATCAGCGCCATGATGTTGTGGTGCTACGCGGGCGGTCAGTTCATCAACGGCAATCTGGGCGACAAGTTCGGCGGCAAGCGAATGATGATCGCCGGCGCGATTCTCTCGCTGGGGGCCAACTGGGTCTTTAGCTTCGGCCACTCGTTCTGGTTTTTCCTGCTCGCCTGGGGGGCGAACGGTTACTTCCAGTCCATGGGTTTTGCGCCCGGCAGTCGCCTGCTGTCGAACTGGTGGAGCCATAAACATCGCGGCTTTGTGTACGGTGTTTATGTCGGATTTTCCGGTTTCTCCTCTGTGCTCGCGTTTATTCTGCCGCTGGTCATTCTGGGCGCGATGCAACTGGACTGGATCTGGATTTTCCGGCTGGCACCACTGTCGATGCTACTTGGCGCAGTTGTCCTGTGGTTTTTTGTCTCCGAGCGTCCCGAAGACAATAAATCGGCCCCCCTTGAACAGGCGGACGACACCTCGCTGCCGGCAGCGGAGGATAATTCAACCAGTGCACAGCGCTATGTGACCGTGCTGCGGAACTGGCGACTTTATATCACCGGATTCGCCATCGGTTTCCAGAACGCTGCGCGCTACGCATTAGTGGTCTGGGTACCGGTGCATTTTCTCGGGCTGGACTGGAAGACATCGTCAGCGATTATTGACCCGAAGTGGATCACTATCGCACTGCCGGTAGGGATGGCGTTGGGTGCCCTGTCGAACAGCTGGATTTCCGACGTGGTATTTCAGGGAAGACGCTATCTGGCGATCGTCTCGTATATGGTGCTCGCTTCAACCACCGCGATGATCATGATGTTCGTGCCGCACGCAAGCATGGTCGCGATTGGCTTGCTGTTTCTTTGCGGGTTTTTCGTCTTCGGCCCGGCGTCGTCGTTCTGGGCTCTGTGTCCGGACATCTTTGGACGTCACGTTGCAGGCACCGCAACCGGCGTACTCAATACCATGTCCTATGCATTTGCAGGCATTAGTGAGCCAGTCATCGGCCACATGATCGATTCAACCGGTAGTACGTCGATCATTTTTCCGATAGTAGCGGGACTCTGTGGGGCGAGTGCAATGTTGTCGTTATTGATCAAACGCTGACAACCTTAATGCGCGGATCGTAGCGCCACAAGCGCCACGATTCGCGTGCCCCGAGCGATTTATGATAGCGATACTGACTCGCTCAGGGTTGTCGTTGCAGTGCGTATCAATGGCAACCGTTACCAGTATCGGTGAAGGCGGGACGGACTATCTATACTGGGTTGTGGATGTCCTTCGCAACAGGCAGAAATCGGCCAGGAGCAGTCTGTCGCTACGGGTAGAAAACGACCCATTGCGACTTAAGGCGTCAAAGTATTCAACGCTTGCAGCGCTTTGTAGAAAGCGCTTGGCGACAAGGCTTCCAATCACTACCCCTTTCGAGTAACCCACCTTGGTAATAGGCCGCAACAGCCTGCATCATTAACCTGTCCTCTCCCGAACATCATGGTCCTGAAGCAGGCCAGGAGTGTCACATTGTGTCGTTACCGCTCGTCTTTGAACCTCGGAATCAGCACCTGTCTGTCGGCCTGGATAACGACTGCAACAGCTGATACGCCCACCGTGCACGTGTACAACTGGTACGACTACATCGGTCCGACCACCCTCCAGGATTTCAAGCGCGAAACGGGTATTGAACCTGTGTATGACACCTTCGACAGCGGCGAAGTACTGGAGGCCAAGCTGATGACCGGCCATAGCGGTTATGACGTGGTGGTGGCCAGTAACTTCATCCTGCCCGCCCTGATCAAGGCGGGTGCCTTGCAAAAGCTCGACCGCAGCCAACTGCCCAATCTGAAACACATCGACCCGATAATTTTGGAAAAGCTTCGCGCGAACGACCCTGACAACCAATACGCCATACCTTACCTATGGGGCACCGATGGGATTGGCTACAACGTTGAAAAGGTCCGCGCCATCCTGGGTGACCAGGCACCGGTGAACTCATGGGACCTGCTGTTCAAAGAAGAGAACCTGGCCAAACTCAGTCAATGTGGGGTGGGAATTCTGGACGCGCCCGCCGAGATCATGCCGATCGCCCTGCACTACCTTGGCCTCCCTCCCAACAGCAGCAACCCCGATGATTATAAAAAAGCCGAAGCGCTGATGCTGAAGTTGCGCCCGTACATCACCTATTTCAATTCGTCGAAGATCGGCAGCGACTTGGCCAACGGCGATATCTGCGTGGCCCTGACCTGGTCCGGCGCGGTATTCGGTGCGAAGCAAGCCGCCAACGAAGCCGGAAAAGGAGTGAAAATCGAATACAGCATCCCCGTCGAAGGTGCACCGCTGTGGTCCGATAACCTGGTACTGGTGAAAGACGGCAGCCACCCGGAGCATGGGCTGACCTTCATCAACTACATGCTGCGCCCGGAAGTGATTGCGCCTGCTACCGATCTGGCGCTCACCGCCAACGCCAACAAAGACGCGACGGCGCTGGTCTCGGCTGAAGTGAACGACAACCCGAACATCTACCCCACTGCGCAAGTGATAGCCACACTGTTCACCCTGCAACCGCAGTCCCATGCGGTGGATCGTGTCCGTACGCGCTTCTGGAGCAATATCAAGAACGGCAACTGAGCCGATATCAGCGATGTTGTTTCTGGTCGCGACTGAAGGGCAATCGGCACGCTGCCGGGGCTAGATGCCGCCACCTTGCTCTACGCCTTGCGTCGGGCCAGTTGGCCTGGGCGGAAACCGCCATTCACGACGAGCAGAGATCGGTCATTTTCTGCCAGTCACCACCGGCAGCTATGGGTCCAGGCTGTGTGAAAACGCCTGCGATTGTCTAATCTTCTGATCGTCTAGATCGTGGCGGGGACGATCATGAAGCGTTTCATTGAAGGTGAGGCTCGGACGCAAGTCACGTTGCTGCCGGAGTGCCTGGACGATTACGTTGCCGAAGAAAATCCAGTGCGAGTGGTCGACGTTTTCGTTGATGAACTCGACCTGGGTGCACTTGGTTTTGAGGGCGTCGATCCTGCTGCAACGGGGCGTCCGGCCTACCATCCAGCGATCTTGCTGAAGATCTATATCTACGGCTATCTCAATCGGATTCAGTCCAGCCGCCGGCTGGAGCGTGAGGCCGAGCGCAACGTCGAGTTGATGTGGCTGACGGGTCGACTGGCTCCAGATTTCAAAACCATCGCCGACTTTCGCAAAGACAACGGCAAAGCCATTCGCAGCGTCTGCCGACAATTCGTAGTGCTTTGCCGCAACCTCAATCTCTTCTCCCAGTCGATCATCGCCATCGACGGCAGCAAATTCAAAGCTGTGAACAACCGCGACCGTAACTTCACTCAGGGAAAAGTGAAGGCACGCATGCAGCAGATCGAGCAGAGCATCGATCGATATCTGGCGGCAATGGATTCGGCGGATCGGGCAACGCCCGAAGTGGCCGAGGCCAAAGCAGAACGGCTGAAAGAAAAGATAGAAACGCTGAAAAAGCAGATGCAAAAACTCAAGGACATCGAGGCGCAGCTTCACGAAAGCCCAGACCAGCAGATCTCCCTTACCGATCCAGATGCACGCTCAATGGCCACGAGCGGACGAGGCACCGGAACGGTTGGCTACAACGTACAAACAGCCGTCGACGACAAGCACCATTTGATCATTGCCCATGAGGTGACCAACGTTGGTAATGATCGTGGTCAACTCAGCAATATGGCGAACCAGGCGCGTGAAGAGATCGGCGCTGAGTCGCTGACGGTGGTCGCCGACCGAGGCTATTACAAAGGGCTGGAAATCCTTGCCTGCGAACAGGCGGACATCACCACCTTCGTACCGAAACCCCTGACATCTGGCAGCAAAGCCGAAGGCCGATTTGGTAAGCAGGACTTCATCTACGTTGCTGCATCGGACGAGTATCGATGCCCTGCGGGGCAGTTACTGACCAGGCGGCATTCGTCGATGGAAGACGGCATGTTATTGCATTGTTATTACTTCTCGGGCTGCCAGTCCTGCGCAATGCACAAGCAGTGCACTACGGGCAAGGAACGCCGTGTGAAACGCTGGGAACATGAAGCTGTAGTCGACGCGATGCAGGCTCGGCTAGAACATGATCCGGCGATGATGAGGGTTCGGCGACAGACCGTTGAACATCCGTTTGGAACGCTCAAGTACTGGATGGGAAGTACCCACTTCCTGACCAAGACCCTGCCGAGGGTGAGCACTGAGATGAGTCTTCATGTGCTCGCCTACAACCTCAAGCGAATGATGAGCATCTTCGGCATCGCAGGACTGCTTGAGGCGATCAGGGCGTGAATCCAACCGTTTGCTCGCCCGTTAGTGGCCGTTTGGGCCGCTGACGCGGCACAAACGGCATTACGAACATCTATGTAGCTGACTAAGGTAATTCGCGCTTCCGCCGGCTGATTCCAAAGGCAACCCTCGCGACTCTCAGTTTCCGACGTATTTAGCGCGTTTTCACACAGCCTGGGTCGACTGCTGCCCTTACGACAGGCAGAAATCGGCCAGGAGCGGTCATTCCAATTCTGTTTGCGCGAAACCTTGGAATTGGCCAACACGCCCTCATAACAGTGGCTATACACAACGCTCCCGAGAGGAAGGACAGACCATGACCAGACACACCGAAACTGCCATTCTCGCCGGCGGCTGCTTCTGGGGCATGCAGGATCTGCTGCGGCGCTATCCCGGTGTGCTGCACACGCGGGTCGGTTATACCGGCGGCGATGTGCCGAATGCCACCTATCGCAACCATGGCAACCACGCCGAAGCCATCGAGATCGTCTTCGACCCTGCCGTAATCAGCTACCGGCAGATCCTTGAGTTCTTCTTCCAGATACACGACCCCAGCACGCCCAACCGTCAGGGTAACGACCTGGGCCCCAGCTATCGTTCGGCGATCTACTACCTCAACGAACAGCAACGCGACATTGCCGAGGACACCGCTGCCGATGTCGATGCTTCACACCTGTGGCCAGGCCGAGTAGTCACCGAAATCGAACCAGCGGGGCCTTTTTGGGAGGCGGAACCAGAACACCAGGATTACCTCGAACGTATTCCGAACGGCTACACATGCCACTTCATCCGCCCGAACTGGAAGCTCCCCAAGCGCGCCTGAAAGTCGAGTTTGTGAGGCGCAGAGGTGACCGCTTCCGACCGTTTTCCGCCCTTACGACAGGCAGCAACCAGCCAGGAGCGCGAGGTGGACTCACCAACAATACTTGCCAGCATCCCCGGCACTGAAGGTTTCCTCCTCCTCTTATGTGACGCCTCGAACACCGGGCTCGCAATATCGCCCGATGATCTCGAACAATCGATGGCACGATGTCGCAAGGTAAGGTTCAGACGCTGTGGCAACTCCGAGCAACAGGCCGGAGGAGCTCCCGGACGGCGTCGCGAACCACGCTGACAAAGGCGATGGGGCCATGCCAAAGGTCATCGCTTCCCGAACGATTTGCACGTCGGGTGCCCCGTCGGGGAGTCTGAGAAGCACGGCCAGGCCTGCCTTGACCCACTCTGCATCGTGCATTCGCAGCTGCTCGCATAACGCGTCACGCTGGGCAACATACAGTCGCTTGAGCCGACGGACACGCCGAATGTAGTGGCCATCACGCATAAATTGAGCCGTGGCGAGTTGAATGACGGGTGAAGGCGCGGGGGCAAGCGTCGTCGCCACCTCGGAGAACGCAGTAATAAGTTCGGTTGGCGCTACAACAAATCCAAGTCGCAGCCCCGGGCTCACAGTCTTGCTGAAAGAACCTATGTGGATAACCCGTTTACCCTCATCCAAAGACGCCAAGGCAGGGGCCGCCCGGCCTTCCAGTTGCAGCTCGCTGAGGTAGTCATCTTCGATGATCCAGGCGTCGTTGGAAACGGCCCATTCGAGCAGTTGAAGCCGTCGCCTCAATGACAGAGTCGAGCCCAAAGGCGCTTGTTGACCGGGGGTCAGGACGGCTAATGCAGCGTCCGCGGCCTTCTCGATTCCGTAGTCTACGTTGAGGCCTTCGGCGTCCACCGGAATCGGAATGACATTCAAGCGAGCGAGCTCCAACCCCTTGCGGGTAAGAAAGAATCCGGGCTCCTCCATCCAGACCTTCTTACCGTCCAGACCTAACACCCGCAGTGCAAGCCCTAAGCCGGAGCTGTATCCCGACGTGATGAACACCTGCTCAGGGAGGCAGTGCAGGTTTCTGGAGATGGAGAGATAGCCTGCAATCTCTCGACGCATCTCATATTCCCCGCGAGGATCGGGATAGATCAGTGACGAGAAAGATCCTGCTTTCAACAGATTGGACGAGCGCGCGCGTGCGAAAAGCTTTTCCAGGCCATCAAACGCTGGAATACCGAGCTGAAAGATTGCAGGTCCAGTGTTCACCCGCTCATAGGCGCTCATAAAAGCTCCAGGTCCCGGTGGTGCCGGTTGAGCCGTCGCGGCACGGGGGCGTGGCGCCACGCGTGTGCCCTTTGCTCCGAATGTTTCGATCATTTGGGCGTCGGCTAATCGTTCATACGCCGTTTGAACGGTCCCGCGCGCCACACCAAGGTGCGCGGCGAGATCCTGCCACGAAGGCAATCGAGTACCTGGTGTGAGCAGGCCTGACTCTATTGCCCTGCTGATACTCAAACGAATCTGCTCTGACAGGGACAGCTTTGCTGTTCGGTCGAGCTGGATTTGCAGGTCTGAATTCATATTCTTGGTACACACAAAGGTGGGTGATCTTGGTTCTTTTATTCGTACCATCGACGGTACAAGATTTAAAGACCAAGCCGGAGAAACCTACCCCCTCATCCATAGGAACCATCATGACCAACGCCGTCATCGAATGTATCGTGAGTCGCAGTGCCGCCAAGTACTACGACCCTGCCGCCACTTTGAGCGACGACCAAATCCGTGAGTTGGTGCGAATCGGCACCACGGCACCAACGTCCTTCCATATACAGAACTGGCGCTTCATCGCGGTACGTACGCCTGGAGCCAAAGCCCGGTTGAGTCCTATCGCCTGGAATCAGCCCCCGATCACTGAAGCCGCCGTTACCTTCATCATCTGCGGCCAACTGGCCGATTCCAGCGTCATACCCGAACGCCTTGCGCCGCTGGTGGAAGCGGGCGTCATGCCCGCAACGATGGTGCCGGATTGGGAACTCCCCGCGCGCGATTTGTATTCAGAGCACCCACAGCGCCAGCGTGACGAGGCAGTACGCACCGCCACCTTCGGTGCGTCGGCGATCATCTATGCCGCCCGCTCGCTAGGCCTGGGTTCGACGCCGATGATCGGTTTCGATGCCGAAGCGGTGGCCCGCGAATTCGGACTGGCTGAAAACGAAGTGCCGGTCATGTTGTTGTCCATAGGCGCGGAACGTCCGGGGAACTGGGCTCAGAAGCCGCGCCGTCCGCTGTCTGATGTGTTGGATCTCGTTTAACTGTTAATAAACCAGGTAATTGACGGAGACTACAATGCCTAGAAGTGCAGTTCTAAAGCCGGAACAAGTGCCGGCCGATTCGAAACCGACTCTCGATGCGTTCACCAGGAACATCGGGTTCACTCCAAACATGATGATGACCTTCGCGCAGAGTCCAATCGCGTTCAACTCATGGGCTACTCTGCTCGGCTCCTTGAGCAAAGCGCTCGATCTGAAGACGCGTGACAGTATCGGCCTCGCCGTCTCCGAAGCGAATGGCTGCAACTACTGCCTGACGGTTCACAGCTTTACGGCCGAGCATATGGCCAAGCTGTCGGCCGATGAAATCATTCTCGCTCGCAAGGGCCATGCCCCCGACCCGAAGCGCGACGCTGCCCTCCAGTTCTCCCACAAAGTCATCGAGACTCGCGGCAAGGTCAGTGACGCTGATCTGAAAGCTGTCCGTGATGCGGGCTACACCGATGCGAATATCATGGAGATTGTCGCGTTGGTGGCCATGTACTCCCTGACGAACTTTTTCAATAACGTGTTCGATCCCGAAAAGGACTTCCCTGCCGTTACGCTGGCTGGCTCGATCTGAGTTCGATCCGCCCCGCAAATACCGCGTATAGGCAAACGGTACTCACATTCGCGACGGTCAGGCCCGGACCGTCGCTACCGTCCCGAAAAAGTCCCATTGACGAATCAACGGCCGTTCCTGAGCGTCCAGCTTTTCCACATGAGTATCAGATGAGCACATGCAAAGAATAAGACATACATAAATAAGCGAACACGAGTCTTGCTGTTCAGGTTAACGTGAAAAACAGATCTGCCCTCGCGCCCTCACTCAAGAACCTCATTTACTTCGCACCATTAAATTGACTTATCTTTAGCAGTTTCTTCAACTGGAAAACACATACTGTCCTTTGACTTTTCTCGGTGAAAAAAAAGCCAAATCCGGAAATAACTTCTGGCGAACGTAGAATATATAAGCAAACATTCCGAGCGCTATGGCCGAGCCGATAAACATTGTAATGGACCCTGAAGCCAACCCGTCCACCTGCCTCGCTACCGAGCCCATGGACAGAATAATATATGCATTGTAAGCGCCTGCCAGATGATTGTAGAACCCCCAGGCAAACAAGAGCGGGATAAGTGCGCCCAAACCACCAACGACCCATCTGGCGTTAGGCCCAATAGTCGAACCTGCAATAAATCCGACTAGAAGAACGAGTGCAGCCTGGATAAACATGAGTGTAATAACGGCATTAACCTTGCGGTCATGTATATCGCAGAGGTAGGGATCAGCAGTTGAAGCGATCAACCTGGCAAGCAGACGGTCCTTGACCCCTTGGCCTGAAAGCCGAGTGAATACTTCCGATTTCGGTACTCCGGACGAGATCAGGTCTTTTACTTTGGCTTTAGCTTCTTTTTTGTTCATGTTAGTGACGACTCCGTGGCACAAGGGCAATTTGTGATGACGCCTGAAGCGAGGTGATCACGTTTTCACGAGCCTGCTGAACGGTGTTCCCCCCAACACGTACAGGTACCTGACCAAGCATAGCCACTAATCTGCCACCAGACAGCAATCGACCAAACACGGCCGGTGGTCGTCGCATTACGACTGTCGCCGGCGTTTGGCTAAGCTTAGTAAATCAGGACGAACCGAAACCTTAAGTGATAGCGGCCATCAACGGATCCGGATTGGCATAAAGGCGGCACTCCCAAGGGAGACGACTATGTATGCGGTGATAAGAACCTACCTGGGTACTGGAGCAAAGCAGCTTTTCGAGCTGTTGGAAGAGCGCAATGCCGACGTCGAAGCGACCCTGCGGACAGTGCCTGGCCTCGTTAGCTACACACTGTTGAATACGGGTGACGGTGGCACGGCGGTGACTGTTTGCACGGACAAGGCCGGCAGCGATGCGAGCCTGAAAGTCGCGCGTGAATGGATTCAGAAAAATGCCTCGAATATCCACGCGAAACCGCCGATCGTAACGGAAGGCCCGGTCATTGTGCAGATCAGCTAGCGACCGATCCGCAGGATAGTGAGTGCTATACTTTTTTCAGATTGCACGGGGTGTGCAACGTTCCCCACAGTACAGCTACCGACTGCTGCCGGACAGAGGAGGTCTGCAGCAACCCGAGATGGGAGGTGTTGCATGAACCGGCACTATTACATCAGTGACAATCTCAACGATCTTGAAAACGTTGAATATGAATTGGAAGCCAGCGGCATCAATTCCGAACAGATTCATGTACTCAGTGAAAAAGTTGCTGATGTAGAAGAACATCACCTCCACGAGATCAGCTCGTTAATGGAACAGGATGCTGTTCACTCTGGTGAGATTGGTGCGGTGATCGGTGTGCCACTCGCGGCATTGGTACTGGTTGGCGCCTATTGGATGGGCTGGACCGAATCCGCCGCAGGCTGGATGCCCTTTATATTCCTTGCCATTGTTGTATTGGGCTTCTGCATCTGGGAAGGCGGTTTTTTTGGCTTCCAGGTGCCGAACACTCACTTCCGCAATTTCAAACAGGCAGTAAAAGAAGGCAAACATATCTTCTTCGTGGATGTTGAACCGAATCAGGAATCGGTACTGGATCAGGTCATCAAACAGCATCCGAAGCTGAAGATCGCCGGCACGGGAGCGGCAGCCCCCCACTGGACGGTGGCCTGGCAGCACAAATGGCATCAGTTCAAGCGAGTGATATCCGGTTAGCCCGGAGACTCGAGGCCATCCGAACGCTGCTTACTGACCAAAGAAAATGACCCGGCTGAGGAAGACATAGTCTGCCTCGGTGGCCATCAGCCCGATGAGCACCAGTAAACACAAAGGTGGCACCAATATGGCGTAGACCATCGCCAGGCGCTCCCATGCCATATGCATGAAGATGGAGACAATCAAACCTGCCTTCAACAACATGAAAGTGATAATCAGAGACCACCGAAGATAACCATGGAAGTGGAAATAATCGACAAGGTACGACAGCGTGCTGAGGACAAATAACAGCCCCCAGATCTTAAGGTACAAACTGATTGGATGTTGCTGACCCTGAGCATGTGCCATCACTCGTGCTCCTCTACCATAAATAGAAGAATGCAAAAATAAATACCCACACCAAATCCACGAAGTGCCAATAGAGCCCGGCTATCTCGACGTTCTGATAGTTTCCGGAGCGCTCATAGTCTCCGCGCCATACTTTCAGCGCCACAATGCTGAGATAGAGGGCGCCGATTGACACGTGCAGTCCGTGAAATCCGGTAATCATGAAAAAGCTGGCACCAAATTGCGCGGCTCCCATGGGGTTCCCCCAGGGACGGACCCCTTCTGCGATGAGCTTGCTCCATTCGAATGCCTGCATGCTGACGAAAGTCACCCCCAGGGCAGCCGTGGCCAGCATCAGCGCCGTGGTTTTCGCGCGATTACGGCGATAGGCGAAATTGACGGCCATGGCCATGGTGCCGCTGCTGCTGATCAGCACAAAAGTCATGATGGCGATCAGAATAAGCGGGATTTCCCTGCCGCCGATCGTCAATGCGAACACTTCACTGGGGTTCGGCCAGGCGCTGGTGATGGTCATGCGTACCGACATGTAGCCGGTCAGAAAACAGGTGAATATAAACGTATCGCTGAGCAGGAATATCCACATCATCGCCTTGCCCCAGGGCACCTGTTTGAAGGCCTCTTTATCCGAGGACCAATCGCTGGCGATGCCCTGCCATCCCGGTGCAGGCGGCGAACCTGGTGGATTGGATGAACGGGGCTCGACTTGGGCTTGTGAGTGCAATGCCATGGCTGTTACCTCAGGCCGCAGAATCTGGCGATGGCTTCATAGGTTTGCGGCGTGCTGGCCAGCAGCGCGAAAAGCACGAACCAAAGGCCCAGCAAGTAATGCCAATAGATGGCACAGAGCTCGACGCCGGCGCCAAGTTGCGCCAGTGGCACATGACGCAGGAATCTGGCGACGATCCAGCACCAGGCGATCAGCCCGCCCAGCAGGTGGAGCCCATGCAGGTCGGTCAACAGGTAGAAGAAACTGTTGGCCGGATTGCCGGCGACAAAGTAGCCCCAGGCGACAAACTGCTGCCAGACCCAGAGTTGCCCCGCCAGAAAGGCAATGGCAAAGACACCCCCCAATGCAAAACCAACGACAGTTGCGCCCGGCCGAGCCTTTCGCGCGGCCATGCGCGACCCTTGCAGTGCGATGCAACTCAATACCAGAAATGCCGAATTCAACCAGAGCGGCCGCAGATTGCCTAACGGCGCCAAAGGCTCTGTCAGGGGGAGCCAGTCGGCCATTTGTGAACGGGCAATGAAGGCGATCAGGAAGAGGAAGAACAACGAACTCACCACCACCAGAAACAAGCGCAGCCCTACCCTTGCGGTTTGCCTTCTATTGGCATCCTCGGCGGCCTGAATACCCTCAGGGTCGCGACTCCAGCTGCCGCCGGGATCAGCGCCGTCGGCGTTTCTCAATAGCAGCCTGTTCATGTCTTGATGTCCGCCCTGGTTCCGGCACTGAGTTGCCGCATCTGCTCCAGTTCCTCGGAGGAGACCGTTTGCGGCACGAAATCCTGCTCGATCCCCGGCACACTGTAGTCATACGCCCAGCGATGCACGACCGGCAATTTCTCTCCCCAGTTACCGTGTTTCGGCGGAGTGTCCGGCGTTTGCCATTCCAGGCTGGCCGCGCCCCAGGGATTACCGCCTGCCGGCTTGCCCTTGAATGCACTCCAGGTCAGGTTGAACAGGAACAGCAACTGGGAAACGCCGACAGTCAATGCGACCACCGTAATGAAGGCATTCAAGTCTTGCGCGGACTGCGGGATGAACGCGTAGTTTTCATAGGCGTAGTAACGACGGGGCATGCCCTGGAAACCCAGGTAGTGCATGGGGAAGAAGATGGCGTAGGTGCCCAGAAAGGTAATCCAGAAATGCAGCTTGCCCAGGGTGTCGTTCCACATGCGCCCAGTGACTTTCGGGTACCAGTGATAAATGCCGCCGAACACCACCAGTACCGGAGCGACCCCCATGACCATATGAAAGTGGGCCACGACGAAATAGGTGTCCGAGAGCGGTATGTCCACGATCACATTGCCGAGAAACAACCCGGTCAGACCACCGACCAGGAAGGTGACGATAAAGGCCAGGGCAAACAGCATTGGCACGGTCAGGTGGATGTCGCCCCGCCACAGGGTCAATACCCAGTTATAGACTTTCAGCGCGGTCGGCACCGCGATGATCAAGGTGGTGACGGCGAAGAAAAAGCCAAAGTACGGGTTCATTCCGCTGACATACATATGGTGTGCCCAGACCACGAAACTGAGTACGCCAATCGCAATAATGGCCCACACCATCATTCGATAACCGAAGATATTTTTACGCGCATGGGTACTGATCAAGTCGGAAACCAGGCCAAACGCAGGGAGTGCAACGATGTAGACCTCCGGGTGGCCGAAGAACCAGAACAGGTGCTGGAACAATATCGGGCTGCCACCCTGGTGATCGAGCTGCTGCCCCAGCGAGATCATCGCCGGCATGAAGAAGCTGGTGCCCAACAGCTTGTCGAACAGCATCATCACCGCACTGACAAACAATGCCGGGAACGCCAGCAAGGCCATGATCGAGGCCATGAAGATGCCCCATACCGAGAGCGGCATGCGAAACAGGGTCATGCCGTGCGTGCGCGCCTGCAACACCGTGGTGACGTAGTTCAACCCGCCCATGGTGGCCGCGACAATGAAAATCGCCAGTGAGACGAGCATCAGGACAATGCCCCACTCGACCCCCGGTGTCCCCTGGGTGATCGACTGTGGCGGATAGAGCGTCCAGCCGGAACCTGTGGGGCCGCCCGGGACAAAAAAACTGCTGAGCAACACCAGTACCGCCACCAGGTAAAACCAGTAACTGAGCATGTTGACATAGGGGAAGACCATGTCGCGGGCGCCCACCATCAGCGGGATCAGATAGTTGCCGAAGCCACCCAGAAACAAGGCCGTGAGCAAATAAATGACCATGATCATGCCGTGCATGGTCATCGCCTGATAGTAAGTACTGGCGTCCATGAACGCCAAACTGCCGGGAAAGCCTATCTGCATGCGCATCAAGCCGGACAACACCAACGCGATAAGTCCCACGAAGATGGCCGTCAACGAATATTGAATGGCTATGACCTTGTGGTCCTGACTCCAGATGTATTTGGTCAGGAAACTTTTTGGCTCGTGCAGCGCTTCTGTTTCGGCTTGCTCCGCATAGGCCATCACGTCACCCTCCTGCCGAAGTTTCAGTGTTTTCCTGGCTGCTTTACGGCTACTTCCCTGGCTCCGCGTTGTTCGCATCAGTGTCAGCATTCGCTTTGGACTTGATGAAAGCGATCAGTGCATTCAGCTCCTCGTCACTTGGAGCCAGAGCCGGCATGACGGCGGCATAGCCCTTGACGATTTTGGCGTTGGGATGAAGAACCGAATCCTTGAGATAGCCCTCATCGACCTTTACGCTCGTATCGTCGGCAAAGGTTTCCGTCTTGCCATACAGGCCCTGCCAGCTGGGGCCGACGCCCTTGTTGCCATCGACACTGTGGCAAGCCAGACAGCCGAGCGACCCGGCCAGCCGCTGCCCCTGCGCCACCAAGTCTTCACCCGGGCTCGAAGCTTCGCCGGTCGAAGGTTCATCGTCTTGCCCCGCGGCACCCAGTGATTTGATCAGGGCGATGACAGCACCCAGTTCATCGTCCTTGAGAGTATAGGCCACCATGACCGGCGGGTAGCCCTGCACCAGTCGGGCCTTCGGATCGAGAATCGACTCCTTCAGGTAGGCCTCGTCGACCTGCACACGGGTGCCATCGGCAAGCTGTTCAGTGCGGCCGTACAACCCTTTCCATCCCGGGCCGAGACTGGCACCGCCATCCTGGCTATGGCAGGCCTTGCAGCCGAGTTGTTCGACCAACTGGCGGCCTTTTTCCACCACGCTGTCTCGACCGGGTTTGGCCGCTGTCGTCAATGTCTGCGCAAAAGTCGGTTGGCCTTTGAGCCATTGATCGAAGACGCCCTGCTCTTCCACGATCATATGGCCGCGCATGTTGTAATGACCTACGCCACAGAACTCAGCGCAAAGGACTTCGTATTTTCCGGTTTTAGTCGGCGTAAACCAAAAGTACGACACCATCCCAGGCACCATATCCATCTTGCTGCGAATTTGCGGTACATAGAAATCGTGCAGGACATCTTTGGCCCGCAGCAAGACTTTCACCGGCCGATCGAGCGGCAGGCGAACCTCATTATTCATGACAAGCACATCGTCCTGCCCGGCAGGATCCTTGGGATCAACGCCGAGGGGATTGGCCGAATCGACAAACCTGATATCCGACTTGCCCAACTTCCCGTCCTGGCCGGGAAAACGAAAGGCCCACTGCCACTGCTGGGCAATTACTTCAAGTTCGTAGGCCTCTTTCGGCACCCGGATGAAGTCGTTGTAGACAACCAGGTCTGGCGCCAACATCCCGGCAATACCTAGTGAGGTCACGATAATCAACCACAGTTCCAGCTTTTTGTTTTCCGGCTGGTAGGCCGCCCTGGCACCCTCCTTGTGACGATATCGCATCACCGCGACTGCCATGAATACCGTGATGGCAATGAAGAATATTCCGCTGATGATCAGGGTGATGAACAGGGTGGTGTCTATGGACCCCCAGTTGGAAGCCGCCGGCGTCGCGTGCCAGGGCGCCAGTATGTGGAATAGCACTGATGCAATAACGATGAGTATCAGGATAATTGCTATTGCCATTTCCTCTTCATCCTATTCCTGTTGTTCATTGGTTATGCAAAAGCATCGCCACTGACATCCAAGCAAGGCAGACAAATACCACCCGTCCGGGCGGCAAAGTCCGTAAGAAGTATAGAGCCCATCGGGTTGTACCGTGGGCTTGGCCAGCGAGGTCCGGCGACCGGCTATACTGAATGTCTGATGACGAACAGCAGAGATCGGTCGGAAGCAGTGCCAAAAGACGAACTCTGCCATTGAGTAGTCATCAAACATGAGTGATGGCATTGAGCAGGGACGACAGCCACAGAGTCCAGCAATCCAACTGGAGGTTTCGTCATGAGTGCCCTGACGATCGAAGGCTGGTGCAAAACCGGCAACGCCCAAAAGTCCACCCCGATGGGGGAAGTCCATTTCAACGTCGATGGATCTCTGCATCTGCGTCTGGAGGAAGCTGAAGAGCGCTTGCAGAAGACCCACGATCGGGAAGCCATGGTCGATGTCGATATGGATTCGATGGAGTTGATCATGCCCGAGGGATACGCCCCCTTGTCCGACTGCCAGATGCGTGTCTATCTGCACCACGACCGCGGACAGTTCCATCTGGTTGGGCACCGAGCGAGCGACGGCAGTTTGATCTACACCAACGCGGTGTTGATTGATCAACTGCTCGAGTAGCGGTTACGTGATTCCCGGCATCGGTGTTTCCCCGCGGGGTAATGTGCGGTGCCGGAAACTCACGGGGCTTTTAAACAGAATTCAGTGTATTGCTTCGACCGGTTTAAACCCCAGACAGAAGCGGCCCTTCCCGCCCGGCTAAATCCACCTCGCCTCTGGGGCAAGCCCCTGCCAAAAGCGATCGGTGAAACAGGGCCGCTACTCTCTCCATAAATGGGGGACTACACCCACCCGACCAGGCGTTTGCCACCAAATTTGAGGAATATTCCCCCCTCACCCTTCCTCTCGCTTGAATCCCCCCGAAACAGTTTGTTAATTCATTTGAGTTTTTTCTTATCACTATTGAAATGGCTCATTAGTTGCACCACCCCTGGTACCCGCAACAGCTGTCGTCCCGGACATCATGGTGACGGCGGGGCTCGCCGGATTCGACATGACGCGAGGGGTGAAAAATGAAACGCGCAACACCACCATGCAACTCCATCGCCGTGTTGCCCAGGTCAAGCCTGTGGTGCGTGCTCCACGCAACAGTGAGGATGAGTGATGGCTTCCACCAATAAATCGATTGCTCGAATCACGAAACGGCCTCTGGCCCTTTATAAGCAGCTCGCTGAGTTGGGTCTGATGTTTATCGCGTTGCTGATGACGCTGGCGTTGTCCGCGGTGCTGGCGATGGAGTTCACCCTTGGAGTGTTCTGACGAATACGTCTTTCACTCAAATGGCTTGATGATTGCGGTACTCATACGAGCGCCCGTTTTACCAGGCACCCATGCAACAAAAGCGGTTATGGGAGGTGTGTCATGTGGAATCAGCCTCTGATGATTGTGGCGATCTACCTTACTATCACCCTCTGCATCGGCTGGTTGTGGTCCACTGCTATCCTGTATTGGCTTTGATCCAATGGAAAAAGTGAGTCACCACCTGGTTTTATGAACACACATGACCAGCAGCCATGGGTCGGTCAGATGGGAGCCGAAGGTACGCCAGTCAAACGGCCCATGGGGGCGCGGGGATGAACTTTGACTCGATCCATTGTTTGAACGCGACGACCACCGCGCCCGGAAACCTGGCCGATGGCCTGACCAGATAGACCCCACCGGCGGTGTCCAATTGCCAGTCAGGAAGGACATGCAACAGCCTCCCGGCAGCAATATCACGACTCATCAACCAGTCACCGGCCCCCAGTATTCCCGCATCGGCGCGGGCCGCTGCCAGTAAGGACTCGCTGTCATTGGCCGTCAGGTTTCCTTTGGGAGAAACCGTCTGCAACTCATTGCCGCGATGGAGTCTCCACAGGGGAAAAGACGCAAGGCCGCTGAAGCGAAGGCAATTGTGCCTGATCAGGTCCTGTGGCGTTTCGGGCATACCGTGCTGTCTGATGTAGGCAGGCGAGGCACACAGTATCCGGCGATGGTCACTCAGTTTTTTGGCGATCAACCGGCTATCTTCCAACTCTCCGATCCGGATCGCCGCGTCAAAACCTTCATCGATGATGTCGACCAGACGCTCGCTGTAGTCAGCGAGGATCGAGACATGCGGATGAGCCTTGAGAAACTCCGGCAGCATCGGGCCAAGCCAACGCCTGCCCATGGCGGCCGGCAATGCAAGGCGCAAAGTACCGCGAATTTCGCTGGCGCCCTCGGACGCTTGTTGCTGCGCTTCATTCATCGACTCGATGGCCGAGCGCAGGCGCTGCTCCAGCCTGGCACCGGTTTCAGTCATTCGAACCTGGCGGGTGGAGCGTTCCACGAGCCGAACGCCGAGGCGTTTCTCCATGGCGGCGAGGCGTTTCGAGACGATTGTCGGGTGTCGCTGCAATAGCCGGCCAGCCCCGACAAACGAGCCTTGCGAGGCCACGGCCAGAAACGCAGCGATTTCGTCACTGTGCTGGTTGTTCAGAACATCAGGATTCATGGTTTTAGAATGATCGCCCCCGATGAACGCCCCGACTCCAGGTCGGCATGCGCCAATGCTGCGTCCGCCAGAGAGTAGCTTGCCCGGACCGAAGGTTTGATAATATCCGCACCTATGGCGACCAACACATCCTGCGCGCGTTCCTGGTACTCGCAGGCGCTCGCCGTATGGGCTGCCAACGAAGGACGTGTCAGGAACAGCGAGCCTTTGGTATTCAGCGTTGATAGCTCCACGGCTGACGGTGCACCTGATGAGGCGCCAAACGATACCATCAGCCCTCGCGGTCGCAAGCTATCCAGGGATGCCTGGAAAGAAACACGCCCTATCGGGTCATAGACGACGTCGACCATTTTGCCCTGGGTGATACGAGCCACCTCGCCAGCCAGGCTGTCAGCATCGAACACCAGGACTTCATCGCATCCCGACGCATGAGCTTTCTCGACACTGGCCTGCTTTGAAACCACGCCGATCACGGTGGCACCCAAGTGCTTGGCCCACGGCACCATGATTTCCCCCAGCCCTCCAGCCACACCGTAGAGCAGAATGGTTGTGCCGGGGCCGACGGGATAGGTGGCTTTCAACAGGTACTGCGCCGTGATGCCCTTGAACATGACGGCTGCGGCATCATCGAACGACAGCGAATCCGGAATTTTCACCAGCCGCTCTGCCGGATAAAGCCGGGCCGAAGCATAGGAACCCAAAGGGCCGGTGGCATAGGCCACGCGATCCCCTGCTCGCACGTTGCTGACACCCGCCCCCACCGCGGCGATACGCCCAGCGCCCTCCAGCCCAAGCCCGGATGGCAAAGAAACGGGCACCGCTCCCCTACGCTGGGTAACGTCGAGAAAGTTCACACCTACAGCCTCTTGCTCGAGCCAGACCTCGCCCTGGCCTGGCGTTTGTTCGCTCAGTGTCTCCAGGTTCAGCACTTCAGGGGTGCCGAACCGGTTCAACCGGATCGCAGATACCATGGTCATTTCTCCTTCCGTCAGAAGCCGTTATCAAATAAGTGGCCTCAGTGTGATAACTGATCTACGGATGAACAAGGCTAGTTTATTGCAGGACTTTAATGCATTTTTTGCAGCAATGTAATGACTGACTCACCTTGCTCGAAATCCGTCATGACATGTCATGACTTCCCTAAAAAATGGACTTTGACCAATAAATACGGGGGTTAAAGGACGAATGGTCGAGAGGCGTCAAGCGCGGGGAATTGCCGGGAGTTTGCAGCCACTACAGGCTTTTCAGGCGGGCACGTTCGTCGCGGTGAAGTGAACTTCACCTTCTCGACGTGTCACATTAGGTCCTTGTCAAGCAAACGTCAGAAGAGGTACAGCCTTATGAGCATGGCCACAATTGTCAGTGCCGTGATTTCCAGTCTCGCACCCAGTGTCTTCGACCAGAGCAGCCTGCAAGAACCAGGCGCGCATGTCTCGGCCGTCGAATACCACTACGGAATGGACATCGATGTGAAACGGGTGCTGCAGCGCACCGATACATCCGACAAGACCGGCGTGGTACCGGTGACCCTGGTCTACGAAGACAGCGAGGGCGAGGTTCACAAGATCCGTTTCCTCGAATGGGGTGGAAGCCCCGCCGACCCAACCAGCATTGCCTGATCCGCTCGTCGATCGGGTTCCAGGCCTGACCGGCCTCCCAGAAGTGGAAGTTAAACCTTCTGTGCACTCAGTGCGATAAGGTTTTTAGTTACCTGAAAATGGACATGATCGAATGACTAAAAGTTCATTCGAGAAACTCACTATTATCTTGACGGCGGAATGTCGCAAGATTAATTGATAACAATTATTGAATCTAAATGGCGGTCAGCAACGGTAAATCAAAATTATACCGTACCAAAAGCCAAGTTGATTCACTATTGAAGCCAGAGGTAACCATGGAACTTAGTATGTTCTCTTCGTCCACCGTGGAATATGTGCGTTTGGGCGTTGTATATTTTCATCTTATCGCCTGCTGTGTTGCAATCGGACTGGTATTGACCAGTGACATTGCAATGGTCAAGCAACTCCTGAAGGGGGATGCGTCAGGTCATTACGATGACGCGCACATGGATAGCCTTCAAAAAACCGTAATGCTTGCACTTGTAGTGCTTTGGATTACGGGTATCGGCATTGTCGGGATCGATTATGCCGGCAAGGGGATGGAGTATTTTCTCAATCCAAAAATACAAGCCAAAATTGGCATAGTCGTGCTGTTGACCATTAACGGCATCGTGTTGCATAGCGCTGTATTGCCGGCACTGAAAAAAGCCGGTTCGTTACTCAAACTCTCCTTCAGCCTGCGCATGCTGGCGCTGTTCTCGGGTGCCTTCTCTGCTGTGTCGTGGTTCTATGCCGCCATGCTCGGTGTGGGTCGTCCGCTGGCCTGGAAGTACTCGCTGCTGGAGTTGCTGGCCGCCTATCCGGTTCTCATCGTCGGTGGATTCGGGGCGATGGTACTGCTCACCGTCTGGGCAAAAGACAAAGACACCGAAGCGCGTATCGAGCAAAGCACCCGGCCAGCAGGAAATGCCGCCCTGGCTGGCTGGTGAAGCCAGGTTGAACACGGAAGTTCAGCTTTAGCCAATAGATTGCGCTGTTAACCGTTTACAAAATCCCACTTGGAGGATACCCAAATGAAATCCATGAAAGTTCTCTTCGTCGTCGCCGCTCTGACCGTTTCTTCTCTGGCGATGGCCACAGGTGGCGGTGACAAGACCTTCGCACGCATGGAGTCGATCCGGAAAGTCTCGATGGAAGCCTTCCAGGTAGCACAGAAACAGAAGGCTGAAGCCGCTGTCGCTGAAAGCCAGGCCAAGGCGACCGATCACAGCAACAGCTGATCGGTGTAGCCTCTGTCCACCGGCTGACCACAAATGCCCAGCCTCAAGCCTCGCTAGCAGCACCCAAGGTACTGCTAGCGCCGGTTTTAACCAAGATCCCGCCTACACCCAATCCAGTGTGTTGAATCCGCCTCAAGCAGCCCGGAATCGGGCCGACGACCCGCAGTAGTCATGGAGACAGGCGTCTATCGCTTGCCCTTCATACAGACTACGGAAAGATAAGCCCCCCAAAGAACACCACAGAGTGCAAGTATCAGCTCCGGATTGAAAATGTTCTGATCGACCGGTGCCACCAGGATTTCGCTATAAAGGCACATGGCGCCCGCGATCAACGCAATAAAGTAGCCAGTCCGGGTTCTGGTCCGGCGCAACAACAGAACTCGTTTCAAGCCCTCGTCTTTCCATTCTTGAAGGGGCATCTGCTGGATCTCCTCCAGCAGCACCACACCCCACAACAACGCACACAACCAATAACCTATCATCATGACGTCCTCCAGTTGGAACATTGATTCAACATGAATGCAGCAGCCTGCACTCCTTGCTCAACTTACGAATATCAATCGCGGAGTCTTTACTGACTCGTGAAATCTGCACTCATGCATGCCAACAGTAAAAATCTGTTGGTAATAGGGACTTGGCTAAACGCTCCAACATGCGGCGCATAATGGCAAGTTCGTGGTTCTTGTCGTAGAAGGCGTAGGCTCCCGCTTTTGTAAAGTACTTCCAATGTGTCGGATCCGCGCAATTGCTGACCACTATGACTTTGGTCAACGGATACTCGGCTGCGACCACACGCAACACTTCCATGGCATTACCGTCGCTGAGGTTGATGTCCAGCAAGACGACATCGGGTGGTTCATGCCGGATGGCGCCGATGGCGGTCGATGCGCGATGGAACGCCCCGGCAAGTGACAGGCCCGCGATCTGCGGCGACACCGTGCGCCGCAGCGCTCGCACGACGTTCAAATCCTCAACGACAAACAGGCGCAAAGGGCCTGAATATCTGGCTGGCATCAATGCAGTCAATGGTTCTGTGTTGGTGACCTGCATGATTTCACCTCACTTTTTTGACATGGCAGTACAGGACGTTGACGAAGACAACGCCATTGAGCGGACGAAAATTTTCCGAGAGGCAAATATGCTTGATCGGAACGGCCCCCACTATCGACGTTAGCAGGACTTCTTTGTGGAGATATCGGCCAAGCGCTTGTAGTGATTCCACTACACGAAGGCTGGATCAGGACGATTCAATGATGACCGGGCATTTACCGCTGAATGTCGAGAATGCCATGGCCCGGCTGCGTCGGATGGCAGGGCGTTCTAAGTCAACAGGCCATTTTCGAGGGCATAGCGGGCCAGTTTCGCGTTGCTGTCCATCCCTGTTTTTTCCAGGATACGTGCCCGGTACGTCGTGACGGTACTCGGACTCAAGTGCAATATCTGAGCGATGCGGACAATCCTCTCGCCTGAAGCGAGGAGCTTGAGGACTTCAAGCTCCCGGTCGGATAGCGCTTCGTGGGGTGCCCCGTCGCCCCTGCCAATAGCGTTGACCAGTTTTTCTGCCAGCTCGGGACTGACGTGCTTGCCGCCTGAGGCCACCTTGCGAACCGCCGCAACCAGGGTGGCTGCGGAAATATCCTTGGTGAGGTATCCCGCTGCGCCATGCTTGATTGCGCGTAACGCATAGGCCTCGACCGAATGCATGCTCAACATCAGAACGGCGAGCCTGGGTTTCTCTGCACGCATGAGCTTGAGGAGTTGCAGGCCGGTCTTGTCGGGCAGCTGAATATCTACCAGCGCCACGTCGAAATCCTGCTCCCGGACCAGGAGCATTGCGTCTTGTGCCGTCGCTGCTTCGCCCGTTACGTCGATCTCGCCGGCAGTCTCCAACATGCGTCGCACGCCATTACGCACGATGCTGTGATCATCCACCAGCAAGACTCTGATTTTGTGGTCAACCATCTGTATTTCCCATTCACCAGTGGCCAGCAAGCCATGGAATCTGCTGCAGCGTTTGACGTTAGCAGGCACAGAGCACACTTGCACTTTTTGCCTCAGCCGTTGGTGCTCACTACTCCGTGCAGCGGGTGCAATCGGTTGGAACGGCCTGTTCCCGACCAATTTCCCCAGAATCCGGGGCATTGCGCCAACCTTGCTAATATTTCACAAGCCAACGCTCAGCTTTCAGCATGGTCAATACTGCAATGCCGGTTCCTGCATGACGCCTTGCGCGTGGCATCCACTTTGACTGGACATAGACATGGCCACAGTGACGACACCGATCGAAGTTTTCGACATGAAGACGTTGCTGGCAGCGCTGAAAGCGTTGCGCAATGGTGACTTCACCACGCGCATGCCGCAAGACTGGACCGGCATGCCGGGCAAGATCGCCGACACGCTCAACGAGATCATCGATATGGCGGCCGACACCGCCACCGAATTCGAACGCGTGGCGCGACTGATCGGCAAGCAGGGCAAGGTCGATGAGCGTATCCAATTGCCGATGATGAAAGGCTCATGGCAAAAGATCGTCAACTCGAGCAATGCGCTGACCAGCGACCTCATCAGCCCGATGAGCGAGATGATTCGCGTTATCGGGTCGGTTGCCGAGGGTAATCTGAGCCAGCAGGTACCACCGGTACTTGACGGCCTGAGACTGCGGGGCCAGTTCCTCAAATCCGCCAGGATCGTGAACACCATGGTGACGCGACTGGGCTCCTTCGCTTCCGAGGTCACCCGCGTGGCCCGCGAAGTCGGCACTGAAGGGATTCTCGGTGGGCAGGCCAATGTCAAAGGGGTGTCCGGCACCTGGAAAGACCTGACCGATTCCGTCAACGACATGGCCGCCAACCTGACCACCCAGATGCGCAACATCGCTTACGTGACGACCGCGGTGGCCAAAGGCGATCTGGGCAAGACGATTACCGTCGAAGTCAGGGGTGAAATTCTCGAGCTGAAAAACACCATCAACACGATGGTCGGCCAGCTTTCCAGCTTCGCTGCGGAGGTGACCCGTGTCGCGCTGGAAGTCGGTACCGAAGGCAAGCTGGGCGGTCAGGCGGAAGTGCGTGGCGTATCAGGCACCTGGCGCGACCTGACCGAATCGGTCAACGGCATGGCGGCCAACCTGACCACCCAGGTGCGCAACCTCGCACAGGTGACGACGGCGGTGGCGCGCGGCGACCTGGGCAAGAAAATCACCGTTGAAGCCAAGGGCGAAATTCTCGAACTGAAAAACACGATCAACACGATGGTCGACCAGCTCTCCAGCTTCGCCTCGGAGGTGACCCGCGTCGCGCTGGAAGTCGGTACCGAAGGCAAACTGGGCGGACAGGCCGAAGTGACCGGCGTGTCCGGTACCTGGAAGGACTTGACCAATTCGGTCAACGGCATGGCGGCCAACCTGACCACCCAGGTGCGCAACATTGCCGACGTGACGACGGCGGTGGCCAACGGCGACCTGTCGCGCAAGATCACCGCCGAAGCGAAAGGTGAAATTCTCCAACTCAAGGAAACCATCAACACCATGGTGGACCAGCTCTCGACCTTTGCCGACGAAGTGACGCGCATGGCTCGTGAAGTGGGAACTGACGGCAAGCTCGGTGGCCAGGCAAAAGTGACGGGCGTCGGTGGAACCTGGAAAGACTTGACCGACTCGGTCAACAGCATGGCGGCCAACCTGACCAATCAGGTGCGCAACATCGCCGACGTAACGACGGCGGTGGCCAAAGGCGACCTGGGGCGCAAGATTACCGTGGAAGCCAAGGGCGAAATCATGGAGCTGAAAAACACCATCAACACCATGGTGGACCAGCTCAACAGCTTTGCCGCCGAAGTGACGCGGGTGGCGCGCGAAGTCGGCACCGAAGGAAAACTCGGGGGGCAGGCACAGGTGCAAGGCGTATCCGGCACCTGGAGGGACTTGACCGAAAACGTGAACTTCATGGCGGCCAACTTGACCAGCCAGGTGCGAGGCATCGCAAAAGTGGTGACCGCCGTAGCCAACGGCGACATGAAGAAGAAACTGACACTGGAAGCCAAGGGCGAGATCGCCGAACTGGCCGACACCATCAACGGTATGACCGATACCCTGGCGCTGTTCTCCGATCAGGTGACCTCGGTGGCGCGTGAAGTGGGCGTCGAGGGCAAGCTGGGGGGCCAGGCCAACGTGCCGGGTGCAGCCGGCACCTGGCGCGATCTGACCGACAACGTGAACGGTCTGGCGGCCAATCTGACCAACCAGGTGCGCGCGATTGCCGACGTGGCGACTGCCGTGACCAAGGGCGATCTGACGCGTTACGTGGAGGTGGAAGCAAAGGGTGAAGTGGCGGAATTGAAGGACAACGTCAACGAGATGATCCGCAACCTGCGGGAAACCACCCGACAAAACGCAGAGCAGGATTGGCTCAAGAGCAATCTCGCAAAATTCAACCGTCTGCTGCAGGGCCAGCGCGATCTGGCGGCAGTCTCCAAGATGGTGCTGTCTGAACTGGCTCCACTGATCAACGCCCAGCACGGTGTGTTCTACATGATGAACGAGAGCCCGCCCGATCCTGCGAAGCTCAAACTGCTGTCCGCTTATGCGTACAAGAGCAACATCAATGTGAACGATGAGTGGCGGCTCGGCGAGGGCCTGGTCGGGCAATGCGCCTACGAGAAGCGGCGCATCCTGCTGACCGATGTACCCGCCAACTACGTCGCGATTTCATCGGGACTGGGTGCGGCCGCCCCGCTGAATATCATCGTGTTGCCGATCCTGTTCGAGAACAAGGTCAAGGCCGTCGTCGAAATGGCTTCGTTCACGCGCTACAGCATCATTCATCAAACCTTCCTTGATCAGCTTGCTGAATCGATTGGTATCGTACTCAACACGATCGAAGCCAATATGCGTACCGAAGAACTGCTCAAGCAGTCGCAATCGCTGGCGCACGAGCTGCAAAGGCAACAAGAAGAATTGAGGCAGACCAACGAGGAACTGGAGGACAAGGCGGGACTGCTGGCGGAGCAGAAAGCCGAAGTCGAGCGCAAGAACCGCGAGGTCGAAATCACCAAGCTGTCGCTGGAGGAGAAGGCGGAACAACTGATGCTGACCTCGAAGTACAAGTCCGAATTCCTCTCCAGTATGTCCCATGAGCTCAGAACGCCATTGAACAGCCTGCTGATCCTGGCCCGGCAGCTCAGCGACAACGCAGAACACAATCTCACGCCCAGGCAGGTCGAATATGCCAAGACCATCCGTAGCGCGGGCAAAGACCTGCTGGAGCTGATCGACGAGATTCTCTATCTGTCGAAGATCGAGTCGGGCACGGTCACGCTGGATCTGAATGAAACGCTGTTCGCCGATCTGCACGACCAGATCGAACGCACCTTCCGGCCGGTCGCCGAAAACCGGGGCCTCGACTTCACGATTGAACTGGCGCCTGCCCTGCCCGCCGTCATCTGGACCGACGAAAAGCGCCTGCTGCAGGTGGTCAAGAACCTGCTGTCCAACGCCTTCAAGTTCACTGAACAAGGCAGCGTCAAGATCAGCATCGAACCCGCGGTGTCCGGGTGGAGCGTGGATAACGACGAACTCAATCGTGCCGATGCGGTGGTCGCCTTCGTGGTCACCGACACCGGCATTGGCGTATCCGTCGGCAAGCAGAAGCTCATCTTCGAAGCGTTCCAGCAAGCAGATACCGGAACCTCACGCAAATACGGCGGCACCGGCCTCGGCCTGTCGATCAGCCGCGAGCTCGCACACCGGCTGGGCGGTGAGCTGCGGCTGATCCCCGGTGAGATCGGCAAGGGCAGTACTTTCGCGCTGTACGTGCCCTTGCGTACTCAGGATGCCCAGCGTCAGACGCTAGACGAATCAACGACAGAGGCCGTACCTGACCAGGTCAAGCGCGACCTCATGCCAAGCCCGTCTGCACAGATACCCGACGACCGCGAGTCGGTCCAACCCGGGGACCAAGTGCTGCTGATGCTCGAGGGCGACGCCCGATTCGCCAGCATTCTGCTCGAAGCCGCGCACCAGACGGGCTTCAGGGCTATCGTCTCGACCCGTGGCGCGGATGCGCTGGAGCTTGTCGAACGCTTCAAACCCGCCGCGATCACGCTGGACCCAGGCCTGACGGACATCGATGGCTGGTCGCTGCTCGAGCAGTTGAAGCGCAATTTCGCCACGCGTCACATTCCGGTCCAGATCATCTCGAACGCTGACGACCACACACGCGGGCTGCGCTATGGCGCTTTCGACCATCTGCTCAAGCCGGTCACAGCCGAGGAGATTCAAAATGCACTGGTCGGTATCGTGGCATTCGCTCGGCGCAAGACCAGGAACCTGCTGCTCATCGACGGCAACGATGAGAGCCGCGCCCGCATCCTCGATCTACTCGGCAACACCGACGTCAAGATCGAAACGACCGCCAGCGGCGCGCAGGCCTTGAAGAAACTGGCAAAGAAACGCTACGACTGCATGGCCATCAATCTCGAACTGCCCGACGCATCCGGCATCAGCTTTCTCGAGGCCTTGCAGCAAGACCACGCCATGCGGGAATTGCCGATCGTCGTCTATGGTGCACAGACACTGACCAAGCCGGAACACGAGCGTTTCAGGACACTGCTCGGCAAGGGCGTGATCAAGTCAGTTCAGTCCCCCGAGCGCATACTCGACGAAACCGCGCTGTTTCTACACCGTGTCGTCGCCAGACTGCCGCAGACCCAGCGCAGAATGCTGGAAAAACTCTATGAGGGCTCGGACAGTCTGGAGGGTAAAAAGGCCCTGGTGGTCGACGATGACGTGCGCAACATCTTTGCCCTGACCAGCGTGCTTGAATGCAACAAGATGCTGGTGGCCACGGCGGAAAACGGTCGAACCGCCATAGAACTGCTGCAGCAACAGCCCGATACCGACATCGTGCTGATGGACATCATGATGCCCGAGATGGATGGCTTTGAAACCATGCGCCAGATCCGTACATTCAAGAGATTCGAAGCCCTGCCCATGATTGCGCTGACGGCCAAGGCGATGATGGGCGACCGTGAAAAGTGCATCGAGGCCGGCGCCTCGGACTATGTCAGCAAACCGGTGGATACCGACCAGTTGCTGTCACTGATGCGCAAATGGCTCTATCGATGACGCTGTACCGCGCTCATTGCGCACTAGCGCGAACCGAAGTGGCATAGATATGCAACAGGAACCTCCGATATTCAATGACAGAGCCCAGGTGCGGCACCCGCTCCCGCCCGATGGCGTGCCAGCATCCGTGTTGCTGGTGGATGACAATCCCGCCAAGCTTACGGCGCTCGCCGCGGTGATTGCCGACATGGGCCTCGATGTTGCCACGGCGACTTCCGGACGCGAGGCGCTGCGCCTGCTATTGCAACGCGACTTCGCCGTCATTCTGCTCGACGTGAAAATGCCGGTGATGGACGGTTTTGAAACCGCTGCACTCATTCACGGCCGCCCGAAGTCGGCCCACACGCCCATTATCTTCGTCACAGCGGAGGCCGACACGGATTCCGAGCGTTTCCGCGGGTATACGGCCGGCGCTGTGGATTACATCTTCTCGCCGATTGTGGCCGAGGTTCTTCGCGCCAAGATCCAGGTGTTTGTCGACCTGTTCTACTTGCAGCGCAAACTGACGATGCAGGCCGAAGAATTGCGGCAATCGAAACGGCAACTGCGTGAACTGGCCTCCTATCAGGAGCACATCAAGGAAGAAGAGCGAAAGCGGATCGCACGGGACATCCATGACGAGCTGGGACAGAGCCTGCTGGCGTTGCGAATCGATGTCTCCATGTTGCAGGCGCGCACCAGTACCCGGCACCCCAGGCTCAACGAAAAGGCCAGCGATGCGCTGAATCACCTCGATACAGCCATCCGCAGTGTCCGCAGTATCATCAATGATCTTCGGCCACCCGTACTCGATCTGGGACTACAGGCAGCGATCGAGTGGCAACTTGAAGAGTTCCGGCAGCGCAGCGCGATCGATTGCACGATGTCGGCCAAAGACGAAAATTTCCGTCGCGACCTGAATGAAAAATCCGCCACGACTCTGTTTCGCATCGTGCAGGAATCGCTGTCGAACATTGCCCGGCACGCGCAAGCGACACAGGTGCATATCGAACTCTGCAGAGAGGGTCGCCGGCTTTATCTGCAGATCAAGGACAACGGCGTAGGCATGACGGATCGCAAAAAACTGAACTCGTTCGGGCTGGTGGGAATGAAGGAACGCATCAGCATGCTGGGCGGGGAATTCACGATTGACAGCGCACCGGACAAAGGAACGAGATTAACGATATCGCTGCCACTCGACTGATCCGAATAGCACCTTGATATCACCCAAGGCCTGTGCGTCTTTCAACGAAGTCTCTTTCAACACGATCTTGTTCAGTGTGTCGTGGGTCATGGGTCATGGGTCATGGTCACCTTCACATCGGTAACGGTTGCTCTGTCGTCCGTATTCATTGGCCCGTGTGTTATCAAACTTTTCAGCTGAGTTGAATGGTCATGATTTCAAGGCAATTCTCCATGTCCTTGAATCAACTCAGGTCATCAACAGCGATAATAAAAACTCATTAATTTTATACATTGCATTCCTGATGGAAATACAAGGCAGCTCAGAATTCGGCTGCTTACAACCCCCGAAGCTGCTCTTCGCAAAAGGCTCGTCGGCCAAAAGCGGAGTTCAGATTGCCCCTGACCGACCTGCCACGAATGACTGAAATTCACTCAAGAATTGGGATGCTGCAGAAAAATCCGGTGAGGTAAGCCGAGTGTTTCAAGAATGGTAAGTGGCAGCCCTCAAGATTTACTCCATCGCGTCAAAAGACTCATGATATTGCACAGTGCCTGTTGGTAGATCGCCGCCAAAAGACAGAACTTGGAAGTGCTCTTGGGGAACCCCTGGCAACTCCAGGCCAGCGTGAGGTTTGAAGCCAAAGCGACCGTAGTAACCAGGATCGCCCAATACGACGCATCCATCTGCCCCTTTGTTTTGTAGCTTGGCAAGAGCGGCTTTCATCAGAGATGAACCAATACCTTGGCCTTGGCAGTCAGGCAACACGGATATTGGCCCGAGTCCATACCAACCCGCAGCGCCGGAAGACACGGTGACTGGAGAAATGGCGACGTGCCCAATGATTTCATCATTCTCCACTGCAACCAGCGAAACTGTTAATTGTCCGGCTTGGCGTAGTGCATCGACAATGAAATGCTCGGTGTGGCTGGAATGTTGTTCCTGCTCAAATGCCGCCGCAGTCAGTGTGGATATGCGTTTGATGTCTTCAGGTAGCTCATTGCGGATATTCAAATTCATATTGAGTTTTTCTCTAGTGTCTTGATCGATCAGGCCCCGTAGCGCGTTGAACAGGTCAGTCGTTTTTGTGTACTGGCTGCCATAGGTGAGGTTGAACGCATAGTCAAAGCCGGATCAGACTCGCTCCCCCTGCAGCCCTGCCATACTGTTCAACATGACCCGTGCAACTTTCCGCTTCTTTGATGAGCTCAACGATTTCCTGCCGGCCGAACGGCGGCGGCAACCTTTCACCTGCCAGTGCGCGCAAGGGGCGACGGTCAAGCACATGATCGAGGCGCTCGGGGTGCCGCACACCGAGGTCGAACTGGTGCTGCTCAACGGCGAGTCGGTGGGGCTGGAGCGGGTGATCCTCGACAGCGACCGGCTGGCGGTGTATCCCAAGTTCGAAGCGCTGGACATCAGCCCGCTGCTGAAGGTTCGCGCGCAACCTTTACGGGTGCTGCGTTTCGTCGCGGATGCGCACCTTGGCGGGCTGGCCAGCCTGCTGCGCATGAGCGGCTTCGACACCCTCTACGACAATGGCTTCGAGGATGGCGAGATCGCCGAGATCGCTGCACAGCAAGGCCGCATCGTGCTGACCCGCGACCGCGAACTGCTCAAGCGCCGAATCATCAGCCACGGCTGTTATGTGCATGCCCTGAAACCGTCGCTGCAGCTGCGCGAATTGTACGAGCGCCTCGACCTGGCGCGTAGTGCGCGGCCATTCAGCCTGTGCCTTCATTGCAACCTGCCGCTGCACGAAATCAGCCTGGAACTGGCCCGGACGCAGGTGCCGCCACGCATTGGCGTCCTCTATTCACGCTTCCTGCGTTGCGACGCCTGCCAACGGGTTTACTGGGAGGGTTCGCACTGGCGCGGCATGTGTGCATTGCTGGCACCGCTGCTGAACCGATAGCCGCCAGCCCTTGGCGGGCAAAAAAATAACAAAATTGCCATGTGCTCCCTTCGTTCCTTCTTGCGTCGCACTGTTCATTGCCCGTTCGTGTCTGTCTGGAGTTTCCCCAATGCCCTCGCTTCATTCCTTGCCCGCTGCGCTGCTGGGCCTGGCCCTTGTTTGTCCGGCCATGACCGAGGCTCAGGGCCTGGAGCTGGGACAAGTGCTGATTGGCGCCGAGGACCAGAGCGACGAAGACCAGGGGATCGAGGACGCCAGGGCCCGGCTGGCCCAGGTGCCCGGCGGCACCAACGTGGTCGACATGCGCCGTCCGTTGCAGGGCCGCGTGGCCAGCAATCAGGATGTGCTCGCTTACCAGCCGGGGATCTATGCCCAGTCGGCGGGCAACGAAGGGGTGAAGATCTCGATCCGCGGATCGGGCATCAACCGCGCACCGGGCGCCCATGCCTCGGGGCTGTACACCCTGCTCGACGGCCTGCCGCTGACCGGCCCCGGCGGCACGCCCTATGAATTGCTGGAACCACTGTGGCTCGACCATGTGGAGGTGCTGCGCGGCGCCAACGGGTTCGACCGGGGCGCTCTGGCCCTGGGCGGGGCCATCGATTACGTCAGCCATACCGGCTACGACGCGCCGAAGTTGACGGTACGCTACGCAACGGGCAGTCACGGCTATCAGCAGCGCCAGATCAGTTCAGGGCAAGTGCTCGGCGCTTTCGATTACTACGTGGCCATGACCGATGCCAACGCCGACGGCTATCAGGACCACACGGCCAGCGAGAGCCAGGGAGTCATCGCCAACTTCGGTTATCGCTTCAACGCCAACCTGGAAACACGCTTCTACCTGCGCCACCGCCAGACCGACAACGACCTCGCGGGACGGGTGACCAAGCACTCCATAGAGCATGACCCACGGGCGGCCAACCCGGCCTACGTGGCGCGGGACGACAGCCGCGACGAACCGGGCAGCACCTTTATCGGCAACAAGACCACCTGGTACATCGATGACGATTCGAGCATCCAGACCGGCCTTGTCTACCACGACTACCCCATGGACCTGAGCGAGGGCCCCAACCGCTTGAAGGTCGCGTACACCGATGTCAGCGGCACGTTCGACTACAAGCGGCGCGACACGCTCTGGGGTCTGCAAAGCCAAAGTACCCTGGGCCTGCGAATGACCAGACACCTGCCCAATGCCGGTGCCAGCGAGTTCGTGCGCATCCCCACCGGCAACACCGCCGGTTACGCACCGGGCACACTGATTCGCAACTTCACCTACCAGGGCTCGGACACGGTCCTGCATGCCGGCAATGACCTGGAGATCGCCGACGACCTGTGGCTGACCACCGGCCTCGCCGCGATCTACACCCGCCGGGAAAGCGATGTCACCTACCCGCAGGAAGGTGGCAAGACCAGCCTGCACGACTGGGACTACGCCCCGCGCGTGGGCCTGCGCTACCAACTGACACCGGACCTGCAACTGTTCGGCAATCTCAGCCGCTCGGTCGAGGCGCCGCACCCGTGGTCGCTGATCTATAGCTCGAACATCCGCTTTCCCAAGGGCAGCGGCGTTGCCACGGGCGCCCAGCGCGAACCGGTCACACTGCAAAACCAGACCGCCACCACCCTGGAAATCGGCGGTCGCGGTGACAGCACGCTGGGGCAATGGAGCCTGGCCTGGTACTACGCCCAGGTGCGCCACGAACTGCTGTCGGTGTTGCCGGACGCCAACGCCACCACGCCCTACGAGCTCAACGCCAGCCCCACCGTGCACCAGGGCGTGGAAGCCAGCCTGCTGAGCCCCCTCTGGTCGCCGGAGGATGGCGGCCAATTGAGCCTGCGCCAGAGCTATACCTTCAGTGACTTCCACTACCGCGACGATGAGCGCTTCGGCGACAACCGCTTGCCGGGCCTGCCGATGCACTATTACCAGGGCGAACTGCGCTACGACTGGCCACAAGGCTTTTTCGCCGCGGTCAACACGCAATGGGTGTCCAAAGTGGCGGTCGATTACGCCAACAGTTACTACGCCGATCCCTACGCCCTATTCGGCGCCACACTGGGCTACAACGCGCCCAAGGGCGACTGGCAGACCTGGCTGGACATGCGCAACCTGACCGACAAGCACTATGCCGCCACGGTCACGCCGGGCTACGACGACAAGGGGCTGGACGCGGCACGCTCCACCCCCGGCGAAGGCATGGCGATGTACGTCGGGGTGTCGTGGAGCCTGCTCTGAGGTCACTGGCCCGACTTCGCAAACGCACGCAACCGCGCCGCGACGACTAAGCTTTTGTAACGCCACCTCGTCCCTCAAGGAGATATCCATGAGTGCCGCCGCCCTATCCGAACTCGATGCCGCCCTGCCCGACCTGACCCGCAAGATCCGCGTGCTGGATGCCCTGTCCTGGCCGGACGGCGTCGAGGAAGACTTCCTGGCCAAATGGCGCGGCGGGCGGGTCGAGTTACCCAGGGTCGAGTTGCAGCCTCGCGACCACAGCGCCGACATCGCCGCCCTGGAAAGCTTTATCAGCCATTGCGATGTGGGGCATCCGGCCGGAAATTTCCTTGCCATGACCGCCCGTAGCTATGCCACGGCCGGACACATGCTGGGGGCCATCGGCACTCCCGCCTTTACCCAATATTCGTCAGCGCTGTACCGCCGTCCGGACTTCTACTACACGCGCTTGCAACTGAGCATGCTCGACGCGGCCCGTTTCTTTCTCAAGACCACCGACGCCCTGCTGGGCGGTGCGCGGATTCCACCCTGCCCGGCCGAGATCCCGGCCAAGGCGTTCGCCGCCTGGATTCAACCGGAACTGGACCGCTTCTTTGGCGCCGGACAGATCACGGTCGTGCTCGATCCGAACCTGGCCGCCAAGGCCATCGCCGGATCGAGCCGCATTCGCCTGCGGGCCAGCGCGCTGTTCTCCGAGCTGGACAAGCATCAGCTGTTGCAACACGAGGCCTTCGTGCATGTCGCCACCGCACAGAACGGCGCGCGCCAGCCCAACCTCACAAGCCTGGGCCTGGGAGCGCCCCGCACGACCCAGACCCAGGAAGGCATTGCCACCCTGGCCGAACTGTTCACCGGCAGCATGGACATCAACCGCCTGCGTCGCCTGGCCCTGCGCGTGCTCGCCGTCCAGCAGGCGCTGGAGGGTGCCGACTTCATCCAGGTGTTCGAAGGTTTTCTGACGGCCGGGCAGACAGAAGAGGAATCCTTCCGCTCGACTCAACGGGTATTCCGCGGCGCCGACCTGCGGGGCGGTTCGGCATTCACCAAGGACGCCGCTTACCTGACCGGGTTGCTCGGCGTCCACACCCTGCTGCGCATTGCGATCCGCGATAACCGACCGGATCTGGTGGGGCATTTGTTTGCCGGGCGACTCAGCCTGGCCGACACCGTGCGCCTGGCGCCCCTGTTCGAGTCCGGCTGGCTGAAGGGGCCGGTCTATCTTCCCGCCTGGGCCAGCGACCTGCGCCTGCTGGCCGCCAACCTGGCCTTTTCGGCGTTCATCGCCCGGATCAAGCTGGATGTGCTGGACCTTGATGTGTTCATGGCATTCGCCGAAGAACACGAAAGCGATGCCAGTGCGCTGTGATCGGCGCCGAGTTTTTCAGCCGGCCTTGACTCTTCGAATCAACTGCTACCATTAGGAAGCGGTGCCAAGGCCGGGCTCTGTGGCTTTCAAAAACGGCTTTCACCGCCAGGGATTGATCCACTCATTTCAAGCCTGCCTGACCCCATGGGGGTTGCAATGCACAATCCATTGCTTTACGCGTTGTCGGCTGTACTGCTCTTGAGCGGATCGCCCTGCCTGGCACTGGGTACGGATGGAACCGCTACAGCACCGGCCCCGGCACCCGCCGCCGCCGCTACACCGGCAAGCGCAGCCACGACAGCGCCCGCCGCGCCGGTGACCAAGGATCCGGTGTTTAGCCAGGAACAGCTGGATCAGATGCTGGCGCCCATTGCGCTTTACCCGGACCCACTGTTTGCACAGGTGCTGATGGCCACCACCTACCCCGGAGAAGTCGGCGAGGCAGTCAGCTGGTCCAAAGCTCACCCGGACGCCAAGGGTGACGATGCGGTCAAACAGGTGGCGAATCAGCCTTGGGATCCGAGCGTGCAGGCACTGGTCGCCTTCCCGCAGGTGCTGGCAATGCTGGGACAGGACCCCGTCTGGGTTCAGCGCCTGGGTGATGCCTTCCTGGCGCAGCCCGACGATCTCATGGAAAGCGCGCAACGCTTGCGGCGCCAGGCCCAGGCAGCCGGCAATCTGCAGAGCAACCAGTATCAGAACGTGACGATCCAGAATGTCGCGGCGCCGGCACCGGCAACCACGACTGCGGCACCGGCTCCAACCCCTGAACCGGCCCCGGCCGGCAACTCGACCATCATCATCCAGCCTGCCGATCCGCAGGTGGTGTACGTCCCCACCTATAACCCCACAACCACCTACGGCACCTGGCCCTACCCGGCATCGCCGCCCGCGTACTATCCGCCGCCACCGGCCTATTACCCTGGTCAGGCCCTGATGGCCGGACTCGCGTTCGGTGCCGGTGTGGCGATCATTGGATCGTTGTGGGGTGAATGCGACTGGGGCAATAACGACGTCGACATCGACGTCAATCGCTACAACAACATCAACGCCAACAACCGGATCACCAACAACAAATGGCAGCACAATCCGGTGCATCGCAATGGCGTGCCCTATCGAGACAATGCGAGCCGCGCACAGTACGGCCGGCAACTGAACGGCGCCAATCAGCGTCAAGCCTATCGCGGAGAGAATGCCCAGCGCGCCCAGGCCCGTGAAAATGCCCGCAGCTCAATGGACAAGCACGGTATCGAACGACCCGCCACCAGCAATCTCGAAGCCCGTGATCAAACGCGCAAACTCCAGTCCGCAAGCGCAGGCGGCGATCGGCTGCAGGCCGGTGCGGACAGGCCGAGGGCGGCGGACAGAAGCCAGGACACGGCCAGAAACACCCGAGAGAATCAGCAGCCCAGGAGGGAGACCCAGCAGGCCAGGAACCAGAGCGCCCAGTTGGATCAGCGCAGAGAAGGCTCCGCGCAGACGCGGCAAACGACGAACAAACGGCCCGCCGCCAGTGCCGGCAGTGCCCGCAACAATGCGTTCGCCGGCGCACGCTCACCGTCCCAGGCCAACCTCCAGGCCAATCGTGGCCGGGCCAGCCAGGCATCCGCCCAACGCCCCAGTGCTTCGCGATCGGGCGGTCACCAGGTCAGCCGGCCGTCCAATCCACCAGCGCGTCAAAGGGGGAGCCGTCGTTGAAAAACCATCCTCGATTGAAGGGACTCACGGGCTTGCTCCTTCATGTACTGGTTATAGCCGCCGGCTTGTCGTGGTCGTGCATGGCGACGGCCCAGCAGGCCTTTCCAACCCCGGAAAAGGCTGCAGAAGCCTTTGTCGAAGCACTGGGCACGGAGCACGCCGACCAGGCACGCCTGACCGAACTGCTGGGCAATGACTGGCACATTTACATCCCCCGTGAAGGCGTGCAGCGCAAAGATGTGGATGCGTTCTTGCAGCAATATCGCGAGCAACACCACTTTGAAAACACCAGTGACCGTCAGGCTGTCCTGGCGGTCGGCAGTGAGAACTGGACACTGCCTATCCCCCTGACAAAAAACGAGAACGGTTGGCGCTTCGACATGAAGGCCGGCAGTGCCGAGATCCGTGCACGTCAAATCGGCCGCGATGAACTTGCCGCGGTGCAATCGGTGCTGGCCTATCACGATGCCCAGATGGACTATGCGTCGGTGGATCGTGACGATGATGGCGCACTCGAGTATGCGCAGAAAATCTTCAGCACCCCCGGCAAACACGACGGACTCTATTGGGCCGAAGACGACAGCGGCCAGATCAGCCCGCTGGGGCCTTCGTTCGGCAAAGCCATTGCCGACGAAGAATGGCATGGCTACCGCTTCCGCATCCTTCATGGCCAGGGTCCTTCGGCACCGGGTGGTGCCTACAGCTACCTCATCGGTGACAAGATGAGCCGCGGCTTTGCGCTGATCGCCTGGCCGGCGAAGTACAACGACACTGGCGTGATGAGTTTCATGATCAGTCATGAAGGCCAGGTGTTCGAGAAAGACCTGGGGCCCGAGAGTGAAAAACTGGCGCTGGCGATGAAGCGCTTCGATCCGGATGACAGCTGGAAAGAGGTGCCTGAAGATCAGGAGTAGCAGGCGTGACCTGCTACCAGCCTTCAGAACGGTTGAAAGCCGTTATCTGATCGACAGGACAAATCGGTCTTCGCCCCCCGTGCTGTCGTTGCAGGAGGGTTGCTCAAGCTTGAATCCGCACCGTTCAAGTACTTTTCGCGAGCCCAGGTTTTCCTTGAAGGCATAGGCAACCAGTTGCGCAAGCCCCCAGCGCATCCGCGATTCCTGGATCAAATGCCTCAGCGCCAGTGTCGCCAGCCCCTGGCCGCATGCGCACTCGGCAATCCGATAGCCGACTTCAGCGGAACGGGTCGATGAGTCGATGCTTTTCAAATTGGCTCGACCGACGATTCTCTGACTGGAATCCTCAATGACAAAGGGGTGCCAGGCACCGATGGCGAAATCGGACAAATAGCTTTCGATATGATCGGCGACACCCTGCAACGAGTAAAAAGAAGGGTCGCGCGCATCGATATGGGATTCGAACCATTCACGGTTCTCGATTTCGAACGCCAGCAACGCTTGAGCGTCAGTCTTTTTCAGCTCGCGAACGCTAAATGATTCCATTCATCACCTCTGCTGTGTCTTGCGCCGAATTGGCTCGAGTCTATCTCATACCTGAACAACCTGGCCGGGCCTTCCTCCTCTCGAACGCGAGCGGCTTGCACAGTACATATGGAAAAACGTATATTCGAATAACCATATGTACAGAGCCGCGCCAATGCTCAATCCTGCCGCCGTATTCAAATGCCTGTCCGACGAAACCCGCGCCCGGGCCACTTTGCTCATCACTCGTGAAGGCGAGTTATGCGTGTGTGAACTGGTCTGCGCCCTTGACGACAGTCAGCCTAAAATTTCCCGCCATCTTGCACAGCTACGCGGCTGCGGCCTGCTTCTCGACCGCCGTCAGGGACAGTGGGTGTATTACCGGCTCAACCCCGATCTGCCCGCGTGGGTTCGCGACGTTCTCGAAACGACCTTGCTGGCAAACGCCGACTGGCTTGCGAACGACAGCACTCGCCTTGCCGCGATGGGCGACCGTCCGCTGAACACTTCCGCCTGCTGCTGACCTTTCATTCATCGAGACTGTTCATGTTTACTGCATTTACCATTTTCCTGCTGACCATGGTATTGGTCATCTGGCAACCCAAGGGCCTGGGCGTCGGCTGGAGCGCTTCCCTGGGCGCCATCCTGGCCCTGCTGGCAGGCGTCGTTACACTGCACGATATTCCGCTGGTGTGGGCCATTGTCTGGAACGCCACCGCGACCTTCATCTCGCTGATCATCATCAGTCTGCTGCTCGACGAGGCCGGGTTTTTCCAGTGGGCCGCATTGCATGTGGCACGCTGGGCCAAGGGTGACGGGCGGCGCCTGTTCGTATTCACGATACTGCTGGGGGCCGGTGTATCCGCCCTGTTTGCCAACGACGGTGCAGCCCTGATCCTGACCCCCATCGTCGTTTCAATTCTGCTCGCACTGCGTTTTTCGCCAGCCTCTACCCTGGCGTTCGTCATGGCGGCCGGTTTCATTGCCGACACGGCGAGCCTGCCCCTGGTGGTGTCCAACCTCGTCAATATCGTTTCGGCCGACTACTTCGACCTGGGCTTCAGCGAGTACGCCGCCATCATGGTGCCGGTCAACTTCGTTGCCGTGGCGACCACCCTCGTGGTGCTGTATTGGTTTTTCCGGCGCGACATTCCCAGGCACTACGCTCTCGATGACGTGATGGATCCGCGACGCGCCGTGCGTGATCCCCTGACCTTCCGCGTCGGCTGGATGGTCCTGGCTCTGCTGCTGATCGGGCTGTTTGCCCTGGAACCCTTGGGCATTCCCATCAGCGCCATCTCAGCGGTCTGTGCCGCGATGCTGTTCGCCGTGGCGGCGCGTGGGCATGTGATTTCAACGCGACGGGTGCTGCGTGAGGCGCCCTGGCAGGTCGTGATCTTTTCGCTGGGCATGTACCTGGTGGTGTACGGGCTGAAAAACGCCGGACTGACCACCTACATGACCATGGCCCTGAACCGCACGGCCGAATTCGGCATCTGGGGCGCCGCGCTGGGCACTGGGCTGCTCACGGCCTTGCTGTCATCGGGCATGAACAACATGCCGACGGTGCTGGTGGGTGCCCTGTCGATCCAGGCCAGCGACGCCACCGGTGTGGTGCGTGAAGCCATGATCTACGCCAATGTCATCGGCTCTGACCTGGGCCCCAAGATCACCCCCATCGGCAGCCTGGCCACCCTGCTCTGGCTGCATGTCCTGGAGCGCAAGGGCATCCGCATTACCTGGGGTTACTACTTCAAGGTCGGCGTGGTCCTGACGCTGCCGATTCTGTTCATCACCCTGTCTGCCCTGGCCCTGCGCCTGAGCGTTTAGCCCCTGTGCGACTGCAAAGAGGAGTCACCATGCGCGTTCTGTTTATGTGTACCGCCAATAGCTGTCGCAGCATCCTGTCCGAAGCCATGTTCAACCATCTCGCCCCCGAAGGTTTCGAGGCGATCAGTGCCGGCAGCTTCCCCAAGGGCCAGGTGCTGCCCCGCAGCCTGAGCACGTTGCAAGAAGCCGGTATCGCCATCGACGGCTTGAGCAGCAAAGGCAATGAGGCTTTCGAAGCCAACCCGCCGGACATCGTCATTACGGTCTGCGACAAGGCCGCCGGTGAGGCGTGCCCCGTGTATTTCGGGCCGGCACTGAAAGCTCATTGGGGCCTGGAAGACCCATCGGACATACAGGGAGATGAAGCGATGGTATCGGCTGCGTTCCACTCAACCCTGGCGCGCATCGAAACACGCTGCCGGGCATTGCTCGACCTGCCTTTTGCACAACTTGACCGCGATGCGCTGAAGCGGGAACTCGACCGCATCGGCACGCTTTGACCGGAGCCCCCATGACCCATCCCCTGCCCAATCTCGACACCTCACTGACCCAGCCCATCGCCAGCGGACGCGACGACCAGCACAAGCCGCGCATCCTGTTGCTATACGGCTCGACTCGTGCGCGCTCGTTCAGTCGCCTGCTGGTCGAGGAAGCAGCCCGGTTGCTCGAACACTTCGGCGCCGAGACCCGGATCTTCAACCCATCAGGCCTGCCGCTACCGGACGACGCGCCCTCCGATCACCCGAAAGTCCAGGAACTGCTCGAGCTGATGCAGTGGTCCGAAGGCCAGGTCTGGTGTTCGCCAGAGCGCCACGGTTCCATGTCCGCGGTGTTCAAGGCGCAAATCGACTGGGTGCCGTTGGCGTTGGGGGCCGTTCGTCCGACCCAGGGGAAAACCCTCGCGGTCATGCAGGTCTGCGGCGGCTCCCAGTCTTTCAATGTGGTGAATCAGCTTCGTGTGCTGGGGCGCTGGATGCGCATGTTCACCATCCCCAATCAATCTTCCGTGCCAAAGGCTTTTCTGGAATTTGACGAGGCCAATCGCATGAAACCCTCGTCGCTGTACGACAGGGTGGTGGACGTCATGGAGGAGCTGGTGAAATTCACCCTGCTGCTACGGGATCGCCCCGATCTGGTTGATCGCTACTCGGAGCGAAAAGAATCCGCAGAGGAACTGAGTCAGCGCGTAAATCAGCGGTCGATTTGACTGTAGAAATGCTCCCCCAGGCTCGATAGCCGAAAAAAGTCGCAAACCCCACAACGCTTCAGGGCTTGCGACTCTTTGCCGATACGTCCCTCAAGCTCCCGGGACGTTTTCTACGGCATGCCTGCCGTATTCATTGCCGAACGTGCAGGCTTAGTTCTCTACCTCAACTGCGTCGAAATCCGGTTCGTCCGGAGCATCCGGGGCGTCCGCCACATCCTCTCTGGCGTCCTTCGCCTCAACTTTGGCGGCGTCACGGGCTGCATCCGCAGTCTCTCTGGCCGCGTCCCGGAGCATCGTTTCGCCCCAGGCTGATATGTTTATTTTCAGACATCTTGCATATGGAATTTTATTGTGTCATTTATAGCTCGCCGATCACAGGACTGATCCACCACGCCAACCCGGATGGCGGACACCCGCTTCCCCCCAATGCCCTCCAGGGAGTCAACAATATGAACAAGACAGAACTTCTAGGTGCTCTGGCGCTGTGCGCTTTCAGCTTCCTGGCACATGCCGACGAAGACAGCCTGCGTATCGGTATCGAAGCCGCCTACCCGCCCTTCTCCTTCAAGACACCCGAAGGCAACGTCAGCGGGTTCGACTACGACATCGGCAACGCCTTGTGCGAAGAAATGCAGGTCAAGTGCGAGTGGGTCATTCAGGAGTTCGACGGCATGATCCCGTCGCTCAAAGTGCGCAAGATCGATGCCGTGCTGTCGTCGATGTCGATTACCGAAGACCGGATGAAGTCCGTGGACTTCAGCAAAAAGTACTACCACACGCCGGGCAAGTTCGCGATGAAGGCCGGCAACGTGATCAATGACCCGTTGGTGGACCTCAAGGGCAAGAAACTCGGCGTGCAACGCTCCTCGACTTACGATCGTTTTGCCACCGAGCAACTGGAAAAAGCCGGCGTCGCCGTGGTGCGCTACGGCTCGCAGAATGAAGCCTTCCTCGATCTCGCCTCGGGTCGCCTGGACGCCACCCTCGCCGACATCGTCAACACCGATGAGAGCTTCATCAAGACACCCGCCGGCCAAGGCTTCGCGCTCACAGGCCCCGACATCAACGACCCGAAATATTTCGGCCGGGGCGCCGGGATCGCCGTGCGCAAAGGCGACAGTGCCAACGTTGCGCGCCTGAGTGCCGCGATTGACGCCATTCGCGCCAATGGCAAGTACCAGCAAGTGATGGCCAGGTACTTCGCGTTCGATATCTACGGCGAGTAAGCCTTACTCCTGCCCCCCCGATCCAAGACCCGGCGACGGCCCGTTGCAGGCGTCTGTCGGGACTTGTCATGCGCGCCTCGCGGCGCTCGCTTGAGGAACTTCATCATGCTTCACGGCTACGGATCGAGCATTCTCGATGGCGCCTGGCTGACCATAAACCTGGCCCTGACATCCATGTCCCTAGCGATTGCCCTGGGCCTGGTCGGCGCGGCCTTTCGCCTGTCACCGCTCAAATGGCTGGCCATGCTCGGGGAAAGCTACACCACCCTGATTCGCGGTATTCCAGACCTGGTGCTGATCCTGCTGATCTTCTACGGCGGCCAGGATCTGGTAAACCGCATCGCCCTGGCGCTCGGTTACACCCGCTATCTCGACATCAACCCCTTTATCGCCGGCGTCTGCACCATGGGCTTCATTTTTGGCGCCTACCTCTCGGAAACCTTTCGCGGCGCCTTCATGGCGATCCCCAAGGGTCAGGCCGAGGCCGGTGTGGCTTATGGCATGGGCGGTACTCAGGTGTTCTGGCGAATCCTGGTCCCGCAGATGATTCGTTTCGCCATCCCCGGGTTCACCAACAACTGGCTGGTGCTGACCAAATCCACCGCGCTGATCTCGGTGATCGGCTTGCAGGACATGATGTTCAAAGCCAAGAACGCAGCGGATGCCACACACGAGCCATTCACGTTTTTCCTCGCAGTGGCAGCGCTGTACCTGATGCTCACCAGCCTGTCCTTGCTGGTGCTGCGCTATCTGGAAAAACACTACTCGGTCGGCATCAAAGCCGCCGAATTGTGAGGGGGAGCCGCCCATGATTCTCGACTACAACCTGATCTGGGAAAACCTGCCGCTGTACTTCAATGGCGCCCTGTTGACCCTCAAAGTCCTGCTCATTTCCCTGGCCCTGGGTCTGGTATTGGCGATTCCACTGGCACTGATGCGGGTGTCGCGATCGCCGCTGATCAACTTCCCGGCCTGGCTCTATACCTACGTGATTCGCGGTACGCCGATGCTGGTGCAATTGTTCCTGATCTATTACGGCCTGGCGCAGTTCGAAGCGGTGCGCCAAAGCGTGCTCTGGCCTTACCTCTCCAGCGCCACCTTTTGCGCCTGCCTGGCCTTCGCGATCAACACCAGTGCCTATAGCGCAGAGCTGCTGGCCGGCAGTCTGAAATCCACCCACCCTGGCGAGATCGAAGCCGCCAGGGCCATGGGCATGTCACGCCTGACCCTGTATCGCCGCATTCTCATGCCGTCGGCCTTGCGCCGGGCACTGCCGCAATACAGCAACGAAGTGCTGATGATGCTGCAAACCACCAGCCTGGCCTCCATCGTCACCCTCGTCGACATCACCGGGGCCGCACGTACGGTGAGCTCACGCTTCTATCTGCCATTCGAGGCGTTTATCACCGCCGGCCTCATCTACCTCGCCCTGACCTTCATTCTGGTGCGCCTGTTCAAGCTGGCCGAGCGCCGCTGGCTGGCGTATCTGGCACCGCGCAAGCACTAAGGAGCTGCTATGGAGCACATTCAATACCGGTTGCCGTGGAGTGCCTCGGGCACCGAACGAACGCTGTCGCTGTTTCGTTTTGGCCGCGGACCACGCAAGGCCTACATCCAGGCGTCACTGCATGCCGACGAATTGCCGGGGATGCGCGTCGCCGTCGAGCTCAAGCGCCGTCTTCTGGAGCTGGAAACACAAGGCCGCCTGACCGGGGTGATCGAGTTGGTGCCCATGGCCAACCCGATCGGGATCGCCCAGATGTTCCAGGCCACCCATCAGGGGCGCTTCGAGTTCTCCAGCGGCAAGAACTTCAATCGCGACTTCCCCGAGTTGGTCGATGCCATTGCACCGCTGCTGGAAGGCCGATTGGGCGACGATGCCGACGCCAACATCGCACTCATCCGCCGCGCCATGGGTGAGGCCCTGGCCGCCATGCCGGCACCGACCTCGGAGCTCGACGGTCTGCGCCGCCTGTTGCTGCAGCATGCCTGTGACGCCGATGTGGTGCTGGACCTGCACTGCGATTTCGAATCGATCATGTTGATGTATGCGATGCCGCAAATCTGGCCGCGCCTGCAGTCACTGGCCGCACGCCTTGGCGCCGGGGTCACGTTACTGGCCGAAGATGCGGGCGGCAGTGCCTTCGACGAAGCCTGCGCCATTGCATGGCTACACCTGGCCGAGCGGTTTCCCGAAGCCAATATTCCCCTGGCGTGCGCGGCCACCACCATCGAATTGCGTGGCATGGCAGACACCGAACGCGAGCAATGCCTCGACAGTGCACAGGCCATTCTCGGGTATCTCGCCGAGCAAGGCCTGATCAGCGGTGACTGGCCAGCGGCACCACCGAGCCATTGCCAGGCCATGCCATTCGCCGGCGCGCAGTACGCCTGTGCACCCCACCCGGGTGTGGTGAGTTTTCTGCAACCGTTGGGTGCCCAGGTCAAGGTCGGCGATCCGCTATTCGAAGTCATCGACCCGCTAACCGACCGCCATAGCGTGGTAAGTGCCAGCACCGACGGCATTCTCTATGCCCGCGAACGGCTGCGCTTTGCCCAGCCGGGATTGTGGTTGGCCAAAGTGGCAGGCGTCACCCCCATTCGCCAGGGTCGCTTGCTCAGCGACTGATTCCAGAGAGTTCAAACCATGTACAAACTTGAAGTTCGAGACCTGCATAAAAGCTACGGAGCGCACCAGGTGCTCAAGGGCGTGTCCCTGCAGGCAAAGGCCGGTGACGTGATCAGCCTCATCGGCTCCAGCGGCTCTGGCAAAAGTACGTTCCTGCGCTGCATCAACCTGCTGGAGCAACCCAATGCGGGCAATATCGTGCTCAATGGCGAACCGCTCAAGCTGGTGGCCAACAATTCCGACGGGATGAAGGCGGCCGAACCCAAACAGTTGCAACGCATGCGTTCGCAGCTATCGATGGTGTTTCAACACTTCAACCTCTGGTCCCACATGAGCGCTCTGGAAAACGTCATGGAAGCCCCGGTGCATGTGCTGGGCCTGGGCAAGAAAGAGGCACGGGAGAAGGCCGAGCACTACCTGAACAAAGTCGGTGTGGCGCACCGCATGAACGCCTGGCCGGCGCATATGTCCGGTGGCGAGCAGCAGCGCGTGGCCATTGCCCGCGCACTGGCGATGGAGCCGCAAGTGATGCTGTTCGATGAGCCGACGTCGGCGCTCGACCCCGAACTGGTCGGCGAAGTGCTTAAAGTCATGCAGGATCTGGCGCAGGAAGGCCGCACCATGGTGGTGGTGACTCACGAAATGGGCTTTGCCCGTGAGGTTTCGAACCAACTGGTGTTCCTGCACAAGGGCGTTGTCGAGGAACGCGGCGACCCGCGTCAAGTGCTGGTCAACCCACAGTCCGAACGCCTCCAGCAGTTTCTGGCCGGAAGCCTGAAGTAAGCGCCTCCATCCATTGCACGGCGCTGCCCGACAAGGTTGGCTTCGGATACACTCCAGCCAACCTTGTCAGGGCATCAGGCACAGCCCTTCTCTCACCCTCAGGAAATGTTGAGCTGGATATGCCAACCCCATCGAAAGACACCACCGTCTATGCCGCGCCGGTCATGCGCAAACTCACGGAAATCGTTTCCGATCTGCCGCCGTCACTGCGCAAGGTCGCGGACTTTATCCTGCGTCACCCGCTCAAGGCCGCGACACTGACCATCGAGGAGATGGCTCACGAAACATTGACCTCACCCGCCGCCGTCAACCGCCTGGCCAAAGCACTGGACCTCGGTGGCTACAGCGGCATGAAGGCCGAGCTGGTCGCAACGTTGCAGCAGATGGTGTCGCCGGTCGACAAACTGCGCAACGAACTTGCCCATCGACCCGGCGGCGCGTTCGGCCTGCATGAGCAACTCCAGAGCGCCAGTAGCAACCTGGCCACCGCGGCGAGCAACAACCACGCCGACACCTTTGAAGCATTCGTCACTCGCCTGACCAAAGCGCGCAAGATCTACATCCTGGGCTTTGGCAACAGTGTCTACTTCGCCGGTCTCGCCGCCTCGACCCTGATGCCCTTCTGTGCGGACGCCACGGCCATCAGCATGGAGGGCGGAAACGAAAACGCCGCTTACCGTCTGGCTGCGATCACCGATCAGGACGTGCTGCTGGCGATCACCCTGCCGCGCTACTCCCTCGACACCCTGCAACTGGCACGCTTCGCCAATGAACGCGGCGCATCGGTGCTCGCCATTACCGACTCACCCGCCTCGCCACTCACCGGCATAGCCCGGCACACGCTGTTTGCGCCTTGCGATCACCCCGTGCTGACCAGCTCCAACATCGCCGTACTGGCCTTGATCGAAGGCTTGGTCGCCGGCGTGATGGCGCGCAATAAAGAAGCGGTCAAACTGGCAACCGAACTGACGGAAAGCGTGATGTCGTACCTGCACATCCCTGCCAGCGGTAAACCGGCAAAAAAGTGAGTGATGGAAATACACCGCCAGGATGACGAAGCCGACAGTCGCGCCGATCATGGTGGTCGAGAACCCGTACTCGAAGGTCCCGAAGGTGAGCAAATCCTCTGTCAGCGATAATGCTGGCTTAATTCAGATACGGTGATATCGCCTGAATCAACGCCTTCGGCACGCGGTGAGAACAGTCCTCCAATTGTAAGAGCCCATTTCAACCACTACACTCCAGCCCATGAAACGCTACCTGCGGTTTTGCCTCATTTTCGTGATTAGCCTGGTGCTTCCCCTCAGCGGGATGGCGGGTGTTCAGGCGCCCACAGAACCTTGCCCGACGAAGACGATGGGCATGGCGATGATGGATGACATGGCAATGGACTGCTGCAATGACATGAAAAGCCCGACGGAGCATGGCAAGCCCTGCAAGCCGGGCCAGGAGTGCAAGACAGGCGGTATGCTGCAAGTCTCGATCCTCAAGCCTCCTGTCACCGTGTTCAGCCCCGTAGTGGTTTCCTTCTTCAGTGATTCCCTGCCCGTACAAACCCCGTCCGGGGTATGGCGACCGCCTCGCGTTTGATTCCTGTCCAACATTGAGCCTCATTCCGCACTAGCGGGATGGACTGGCTGCGCGCCTGTCTTTTTGACGCGTGCAGTGGATGATCACAGGAATCCAAAACATGAACTCCAAGTGCTATTGCACAGGCTGGTCCCTCGTGGCCGGTCTGGCGGCAAGCGTACTGGCATTGCCGGGCGTCGCTGCCGCACTGACTCTTGATGAAGCGCTGCGGCTGGCCGAAAACAATGCGCCGTCGCTGACTGCACAAGATGCAAAGATTCAGGCTGCCAGCAGTGCGGCTATTCCAGCGGGTGAATTACCTGACCCCAAGTTGCTGGCAGGTGTGCAGAACTACCCCATCGGCGGCCCGGATCGCTGGAGCATCAACGACGACTTCATGACCATGCAAATGGTCGGGGTCAGACAAGAGATGCCCAACAGCGACAAGCGCAAAGCACGCATTGAGGTCGCCGATGCGGCCGTTGATCGCGCTGCGGCAGAGCGTCGGGTCGAACGTTTGAAGGTACGCCAATCCACGGCACTGGCCTGGATCAGTAGCTACTCGGTCGAGCGAAAAGATGCGCTGTTCCAGGACTTCTACAAAGAAAACCGCCTGCTGACCGATACCGTCCGGGCCCAGATTGCCGGTGGCCGCGCTCAGCCCGCCGATGCGGTGACACCCAAGCAAGAAGCGGCTCAACTGGCGCAGCAACAGGACGATCTTGTGCTCCAGAGAACGCAGGCCCGAGCGGCCCTCAAACGCTGGATTGGCTCCGCCGCCAACGACAAGCCTGTGGGCACCTTGCCGCAGTGGCCTGTCGATTCCTCAAGCTACGCCCATAAACTGCAACACCACCCCGAGTTGGCAGCGTTTGCGCCGATGACCCGCGAAGCGCAAGCCAAGGTTCGTGAAGCCGAGTCGGAGAAAAAGTCAGACTGGAGCTGGGAGCTTGACTATCAACATCGCGATCGCCAGTTCGGCGACATGGTCAGCGTGCAATTGTCCTGGGACTTGCCGCTGTTTCCTGACTCCCGGCAAAACCCCAAAATCGCAGCCAAACAGGCTGAACTCAGCCAGCTTGAGGCTGAGCGCGAAGCCCTGTCACGCGAGCACACACAGCAACTGGAAAACGAACTGGCCGACTATGAGCGTCTGAATCGTGCGGTAAGCCGCAACCAGGAAAGCCTGTTGCCGCTGGCCAGGGAAAAGGTCGAACTCAGCATGGCCAGCTACCGTGCCGGCAAAGGCGATTTAAACGCCGTTGTGGCCGCCCGACGTGAACTCATCGAAGCCCGACTCAAACAGATCGACGTGGAAGAACAGCGAGCACTGACCAGCGCGCGTCTGTTTTTTGCTTATGGGGAGTCCAGCCAATGAACCATAAAAAATGGAACGGGGCGTTGCTGGTTGGCATCTCGCTGGCATTGGGTGTCGCCGGTGGCTACTGGTTCGCTCCCCAGCGCATGAGCGGAGTACCAAGTACCGCCCCGGAGCAGAGCCTCAATTCACTGGATGAACGCAAGGCTCTGTACTGGTATGACCCCATGTACCCGCAGCAAAAGTTCGATAACCCGGGTAAGTCCCCCTTTATGGACATGCAACTGGTCCCCCAGTACGCCAGCGGCGTCGGGGATCGTGCGGCCGTCAGTATCGATCCGAGCCTGACCCAGAATCTTGGTCTGCGTTTTGCGACTGTCACTCGTGGCGTCTTTGAGTCCAGCCTCGAAGTAACCGGTGTCTTGGCGTTCAACGAACGTGATGTCGCTGTGATTCAGGCACGCACCCCTGGCTTTGTGGAGCGGGTCTATGCCCATGCACCCGGTGATGTGCTCAAGGCCAACGCGGCATTGGCGGATATCCTGGTGCCGGAGTGGGCGGCCGCCCAGACAGAGTTTCTTGCCCTCAAGCGCAACGGTGATACCGATCTGTTGGCTGCGGCCCGCCAGCGACTGAGGCTCACAGGGATGCCGGTTGCGTTAATCACTCAGCTAGAGCGCAGTAGCAAAGTCCAACCGAACCTGACCCTCACCAGCCCCATCAGCGGCGTGCTGCAAGAGTTGAACGTACGTGCGGGTATGACCGTGGCGACTGGCGATACCCTGGCACGCGTCAATGGCTTGAGCAGTGTCTGGCTCGCCGTGGCCGTACCGGAATCGGATGCCGGAGCTATCACCGTGGGGCAGTCAGTCGAAGCGCGATTGCCAGCCTTTCCAGAGGCAACGCTCAGTGGCAAGGTCAGCGCGATTTTGCCTGAAACCAATCCGGACAGTCGCACCCTTCGCGTGCGGGTGGAACTGCCCAATCCGGACGGGCGCCTGAGACCCGGTTTGACGGCACAGGTCCGCCTGAATCGTACAGTTGAGCACAGTGTATTGTGGGTGCCGAGCGAAGCGGTGATTCGCACTGGCCGACGTGCCTTGGTGATGCTCGCCGAAGATGCGGGCCGCTACCGCCCAGTGGAGGTGCAACTCGGGCAGGAAAGCGATGGCAAGACGGCGATTTTGAAAGGTCTGGGCGAAGGTCAGAAGGTGGTTACGTCTGGTCAGTTCCTGCTCGACTCGGAGGCCAGTCTCAAGGGCATCGTTGCAAGCTCGGAGGAAGTGTCACCACCCAGTGCGGCCGCCGCCAGTTTTCATGAAGCGGATGGGCAGATCGTTGAGATCAACGATAAAGACGTCACGCTCGCCCACGGTCCCTTCAAGACGCTGGGCATGCCTGGCATGACGATGACGTTCCCACTCGCCAGTCCGGCGCTGATGCAGGGCCTCAAGGCTGGTGACAAGGTTCGGGTCGCGGTGAGCCAGACCGACGATGGCTTGCGTGTCGAGCGCCTGGATAAATCGGGGGGGCAGCCATGATTGCTACCCTGATTCGTTGGTCGGTGGCCAACCGATTCCTGGTGCTACTGGCGACGTTGTTCGTCACGGCTTGGGGTATCTGGTCGGTGCAGAGCACGCCCATTGATGCGCTGCCAGACCTTTCCGATGTGCAGGTGATTATCCGCACCCCTTATGCAGGACAAGCGCCGCAGATTGTCGAGAATCAGGTGACCTATCCGTTGGCCACCACCATGCTCTCGGTGCCTGGCGCCAAGACCGTGCGTGGTTATTCCTTCTTCGGTGACAGCTTTGTCTACGTGCTGTTTGAAGACGGCACTGACTTGTATTGGGCTCGCTCGCGGGTGTTGGAGTACCTGAGCCAAGTACAGAGTCGGTTGCCGGCCAGCGCCAAGCCAGCGTTGGGGCCGGATGCGACGGGGGTGGGTTGGATCTATCAGTACGCACTGGTGGATCGCAGCGGTGGACACGATTTGGCGCAACTGCGCGCACTTCAGGACTGGTTTCTCAAGTTTGAGCTCAAGACGCTGCCCAACGTCGCAGAGGTGGCGACAGTCGGCGGGATGGTCAAGCAGTACCAGGTGCAACTGGATCCGCTGAAACTCGCCAGCCTCGGTATCACTCAGGCCGAGGTGACCGAGGCGATCGGCAAGGCCAATCAGGAAACAGGTGGCGCCGTGCTGGAGATGGCAGAGACCGAGTTCATCGTGCGCGCGTCCGGCTACCTGAAGACGCTCAATGACTTCCGCTCGATCCCACTCAAGTTGGGTGCGGGCGGCGTGCCGGTGACCCTTGGCGATGTCGCCACGATTCAGTTGGGCCCGGAAATGCGCCGTGGCATCACTGAACTCGACGGCGAGGGCGAGACCGTCGGTGGCGTGGTGATTTTGCGCAGCGGCAAGAACGCTCGCGAGACCATTGCGGCGGTCAAGACCAAACTCGACGAACTGAAAAGCAGCCTGCCGGCCGGCGTGGAAATCGTCACCACCTACGATCGCAGCAAGCTGATCGACCGCGCGGTGGAAAACCTCAGCCACAAGCTCATCGAAGAGTTCATCGTCGTCGCGTTGGTCTGCGGGATCTTTCTCTGGCACTTGCGCTCATCGCTGGTGGCGATCATTTCACTGCCGGTGGGGGTGCTGATTGCCTTCATCGTCATGCGCTACCAAGGCATCAACGCCAACATCATGTCCTTGGGCGGAATCGCCATCGCCATCGGCGCCATGGTCGATGCCGCCGTGGTGATGATCGAGAACGCCCACAAGAAGATTGAGGCCTGGCACGTAGCCAATCCAGGGGAGGAACTAAAGGGCGAGCGTCATTGGCATGTCATGACCAAAGCGGCGGCAGAGGTAGGCCCGGCGCTGTTCTTCTGTTTGCTGATCATCACCCTGTCGTTTATTCCGGTGTTCACCCTGGAGGCTCAGGAGGGACGGCTGTTCGGTCCTTTGGCTTTCACCAAGACCTACGCCATGGCCGCAGCGGCGGGATTGTCAGTGACCCTGGTGCCGGTGCTGATGGGCTACTGGATTCGAGGACGAATCCCCAGTGAGCAACAGAACCCGTTGAACCGGTGGTTGATCCGGATCTATCAGCCGGCCCTGGACGCGGTCTTGCGTCGTCCGAAGATCACGCTGGTGGTCGCGCTGTTGGTTTTTGTCAGTGCGTTGTGGCCAATGTCGCGTTTGGGTGGCGAGTTTCTCCCGCCGTTGGACGAGGGCGACCTGCTCTATATGCCTTCAGCTCTGCCGGGATTGTCTGCGCAGAAGGCGGCGCAACTGCTGCAACAGACTGACCGCCTGATCAAGACCGTGCCAGAGGTCGAACATGTCTTCGGTAAAGCCGGTCGTGCCGAAACCGCCACCGACCCCGCACCGCTGGAAATGTTCGAAACCACCATCCAGTTCAAGCCACACGAGCAATGGCGTCCAGGCATGACTCAGGAAAAGTTGGTAGAGGAACTGGATCGCGTGGTGCGCGTACCCGGTTTGACCAACATCTGGATACCGCCGATTCGCAACCGTATTGACATGCTGGCGACGGGTATAAAGAGCCCGATCGGTGTGAAGGTTGCTGGCACCCATCTGGCGGAAATCGATGCGGTCACCCAAGTGGTCGAGCGAGTAGCCAAGGACGTGCCCGGTGTCAGTTCGGCTCTGGCCGAGCGGCTGACTGGCGGCCGCTATATCGATGTCGATATCGACCGCAAGGCCGCCGCCCGCTATGGGCTGAACATCGCCGATGTGCAGTCCATCGTGGCCGGTGCTATCGGCGGTGAAAACGTCGGCGAGACCATTGAAGGTCTCGCACGTTTCCCGATTAACGTGCGTTACCCAAGGGAATGGCGTGACTCGCTCGGCGCTCTGGAGCAACTGCCGATCTATACCCCGCTGGGTAGTCAGATCACCCTTGGCACGGTGGCGAAGGTCAAGGTCAGCGATGGCCCGCCGATGCTCAAAAGCGAGAACGCACGGCCCTCTGGTTGGGTATACATCGACGTGCGGGGCCGGGACATTGCCTCGGTGGTCGCCGATCTACGCCGGGTCGTCAACGAGCTGGTCAAGTTGCAGCCCGGTATGAGCCTGAGCTACTCAGGGCAGTTCGAATTTCTTGAAAGAGCCAACGCTCGACTCAAGCTGGTGGTGCCGGCCACGCTGTTGATCATCTTCGTGTTGCTCTACCTGACTTTTGCCCGCTTCGATGAGGCCTTGCTGATCATGGCCACTCTGCCGTTCGCACTGACTGGGGGGGCATGGTTTCTCTATCTGTTGGGGTTCAACCTGTCGGTTGCCACCGGGGTCGGTTTCATAGCCTTGGCCGGGGTTTCCGCCGAATTTGGTGTGATCATGCTGCTCTACCTGAAAAACGCGTGGGCCGAACGTGAAGACCTCAGCGACAGCACTGAGCGCGGTCTGGTGGCGGCGATTCGTGAAGGCGCTGTGCAGCGCGTTCGGCCCAAGGCCATGACCGTGGCCGTGATCATTGCCGGTCTGTTACCCATCCTGTTGGGCAGCGGCACCGGCAGCGAAGTGATGAGCCGCATCGCCGCGCCCATGGTCGGCGGTATGGTCACTGCACCCTTGCTGTCCCTGTTTGTCATTCCGGCAGCGTATCGCCTGATGCGTCGCCGGCACCTCCAAGTTAAAACCAACACCCCTCAAGGAAAAGTCGTATGAAACTGACCCTGATTGCAGTCGCAAGCACCGTATTCGCGCTATCACTTTCTGCCCGCGCGCAGGACATGCCGGGCATGAAAATGGACGGCATGGAAGGTATGCAGATGAAGCAGGAAACTAAACAGGCTCCGGTCTCGAATGCCGAAGGTACGATCAAGGCTATCGATATTTCGAAGGGCACGGTGACGATCTCCCACGGCGCCGTTCCCGCCCTGCAATGGCCGCCGATGACGATGGCCTTTTCCGTGACGCAAGATCAGTTGTCGGGGTTGGCGCCCGGAGACCGGGTATCGTTTTCCTTCCGGCTAGAGGGTAACAGCGCCTCGATTGTGTCCATTAAGAAGTAAATTCCGGTGTTGGAAGTGTCCGGCACATTTTTTCGTGCCGTCCAGTTCCGTCTCCCCTTGCGTCATTCACGTCAGTGTTTCAGACCTGCGACAGATGTCGAAAAAAAGTCGCAAGCCCCGCGATTCTTCAGGGCTTGCGACTCATTGCCGATACGTCCTTCAAACCCCCGGGACGTCATCGACGGGTAGAGCCTGCCGTGTTCATTGCCGAACGTGCGGGCCTAGTTCTCTATCTCAACCGTATCGAAATCCGGTGCGTCAGGTGCGTCTGGGGCATCTGGTGCATCCGGGGCGTCAGCCACATCCTCTCTGGCCGCCCGCGCCTTGGCTTTGTCAGCCTCTCTGGCTACGTTCGCCTTGGCTTTGGCTGCGTCCCTGGCAGCATCCGCATCAGCCTTGGCTGCATCCCTGGCAGCATCTGCGTCGGCCTTGGCGGCGTCTCTGGCTGCATCCGCGGCGGCCCGGGCAGCGTCTCTGGCTGCATCGGCCTCTGCGCGCGGTACGCCAGCAGCTCTTGCGGCATCCCGTGCTGCATCCGCCTCAGCTCTGGCGGCGTCCCGGGCTGCATCAGCAGCGGCTTTTGCCGCATCCCGGGCTGCGTCTGCATCAGCCTTGGCTGCGTCTCTGGCTACATCAGCGTCATTTCTGGCAACGCCTCTGTCTTCCGCGGCTTCACGGGCAGCGTCAGCAGCGTCTTCTGCAGCTTCCCTTGCAGCGTCACCAACGTCTTCCGCGGCTTCCCTTGCGACGTCACCAACGTTTTCCGCGGCTTCCCTTGCAGCGTCATCGGCGTCTTCTGCCGCTTCCCTTGCAGCGTCACCGGCATCTTCTGCGGCTTCCCTGGCTGCATCGGCGGCGTTATCCGCGTCGTTGTCATCATCGTTGTCTTGCGCTTTGCCTGGGCCTCTATTTGGGCCTCTATTCCCGGCCATGGCACCATTGTCATCGTCGTTGTCACGCGCATTGCCCGGGCCTCTGTTCCCGGCCATACCACCATGGTCAGCATCGCCGCGACCGTCACCGCCATGGCCTGTTGCACCATGACCGCCACCGCCGTCACCACCATGACCACCGCCTCCGGAGCCTCCACTGCCGGAGCCACCACCGCCACCGTGACCACCGCCGCCGCTGCCGCCACCGTGGCCGCCTCCGCCACCGCCGTCACCACCGTGACCGCCGCCTCCGGAGCCGCCGCCACCGCCGTTACCACCGCCCCCGGAACCGCCGCCACCACCGTGACCACCGCCTCCGGAACCGCCGCCACCGCCGTGACCGCCACCGCCTCCGCCGCTACCACCACCACCGCCGCTGCCACCATCTTTGGCATACACGCTGGAGAAACTACTGATGTAATCGGGCACCAGAACAGTCGATGCCGACAGGACCCCGCCTATTGCCAGAGCCAACAAACATTTCTTGAGCAGCATGATGCACCTCCGCTTGGAGTTGCGTTGTCACCTCCGTATCGAACGCAATGTCCAGTGAGTTCCCGGCCGCCCACTGGAGCGGCCACCCAACCGGCACGGCCATGAATAGGCAGCAGCAACGAGCCACTGCGGTATCCGTACGATCCTTCAGAGCCAGCTGGCATCTTAGCGTGGGAAATATTCCCACACCACTTAGATTAGTACTGTCAGCACAAGTGTCAACGACCGGATATCAGGTCCGCGGCACGCGTTGAGCAATCGGCCAACAGCAGACAGAAGACGCAGCAATGGCAAATGAGTAGCTATGCTTGGTTTGTTGCCTGGCTCTCTTGGCAACATCGTGAAAGGAGGCGTTTGAGATGCAACTCATCACGTTGAAAATCGAAAAACCGGATGAGACGAACTTCATTCTGGGTCAGACGCATTTCATCAAGTCCGTCGAGGACATCCACGAAGCGCTGGTCAATACCGTGCCAGGCATCCAGTTTGGCGTGGCCTTTTGTGAAGCCTCCGGCAAATGCCTGGTGCGATGGTCTGGCACCGATAGCTCAATGATTGAACTTGCACAGAAAAATGCGAAAGCCATCGCAGCAGGCCATAGCTTCATCATTTTCCTGGGCGAAGGTTTCTATCCGCTGAACGTGTTGAACACCATCAAAACGGTTCCAGAGGTATGCCGTATCTTTTGTGCAACAGCCAATCCGACCGAAGTGATTCTCGCCGAGACGCAGCAAGGGCGAGCGATCCTGGGCGTAGTGGATGGCTTTTGTGCCCATGACATCGAAGGCGATGAAGACATTCTGTGGCGCAAGAACTTGTTGCGGCAGATTGGCTACAAGCTGTGAGTTGCAGGGCGTTCCCTCCCAAACACGCTCAACCGGTGCATGATACGCGGCGCGTGACGCCCTGTTTGGGGCGGTACTGCAGGTGGTGACCTGATCAGCCTCCTGATGTAACGAATCAAGTCAAAATGTTTACCTGCAGGGCATATCCTTATACGATGAAGTCCGCTTCTACTGCTCTCCATCGGGCCTGAGCAATCCGTGGTTATTATGCATGACAAAGCGAATTAACAAATTGTGCTCTCTGGCCATGCAAGATTTTGCGCGGCGAACAAGCAAAAATTGTATACAAGTTCATTCATACAATTAATTAAAATAACATTGAGCACCTGAACGATGAACAACCCTGATTTACAGGCCGAAAGCTCCAAAGCCTTCAGCATAGTTATAGTAAATTACAAAACACCAGAAATCACCAAGATATGCCTGGACTTATTGCACCAGCATTTTGGCAGTAACAGCGTTCCGGTATGGGTGGTTGACAACTATTCCGCCGACGAGAGCACTGAGTACTTACGAACGCTTGACTGGATCAATTTGATCGAGCGCTCTATTTCCGAACCTGAAGCGGGCCATATTGCCCATGGCAAGGCACTTGACCTGGTTCTGGAGCGAATTGACACCGATTATTTATTCCTGATGCACACCGATACATTTGTTTTCGACAAGAATGTTTTTTCGATGATGTTGAATAAATGCTTGAAAAACCCGAAGGTCGCGGCCGTCGGTTGTGTCGAGCAAATTAACCGCGGCACCATGAGATCCGCCTGGCGCTTTAGCTCACGACTATTCAAACACCACTTCAGACGCCTGAAAATCTCCATGGGTTTGCGTTCCAGAGAGCCAAAACCGTACAAAGAAGTCTATTTGAAAAGTTTCTGCACCTTGTGGAACTGCAAACTTGTCAAACAGCACAACATGCACTTTTCGATGGATGATCGCGTGCCTGGCTATACGCTTCAGGACCGCATGACCGAACTTGGTTATGTCATTGAAATGTTATCACCACGTAAAATCTTCAGCTATCTGGATCACATTCAGTCCGGCACTGTTGCAGCGGTTGGCGGCTATGGTGAAACCCATAGGCGAACCAAAATGTACAACAACATCCTCAAGCGTCTGAACAAGGACGACAGGACCAAGTGAACGGCAAATAGACGCAACGAGCAGGGCATTCAACCCTGCGTGAAGTCACCCATACATTTTTATATCAGGTCATTGGAGCGGTAATGGCACCCATCACTCAAGCACTACCTATCACCCTGTCCCCGGAGCTTGATTTCGACCAGAATGCCGCCAGCGCCTTTGGTGCTTCGTTGACCGGCAGCTATGTTCAGGCTACGCCATTTCCGCACATAGTCCTCGACAACTTCTTGCACGAAGACCTGATTGCGAGCATCTGTTCGCACTTCCCGGTCGAGCCAACCAACAATGAAATGCTCTACGAGCGCGGCTATAAAGGTCAACGCAAACGTCAAATCAGCCCCAACGAATGCGACCCCTATTTGAAGACCGTTTTCAACGCCTTTAACTCGGCCCCCATGTTGCAGTTTCTTGAAAAGCTCACTGGCATCGAAGGATTGATACCCGACCCCTACTTTAGCGGCGGCGGCCTGCATGAAACGAAAAGCGGTGGTTTCCTGGGGGTGCACTCGGACTTCAGGCTCAACAAAAAACTTAATGTTGAGCGCAGACTGAACATCATCATTTATCTAAATGAAGACTGGCAAGAGGAATACGGCGGCAACCTGGAGCTTTGGGACGTCGGCATGAAGACCTGCCTTAAAAAAGTCCTGCCCATTTACAATCGCTGTGTCATTTTCAACACAGACAAGGACAGCAATCATGGGCACCCGGAGCCTTTAACGACTCCGGAACACATCACCCGCAGGTCTATCGCGCTTTATTACTACACTGCGGGAACCATGGCGATCGATCCGGCACAACGAAACAAAACCCACTACAAACCAAGGCCCAAGGATCGTTTAAGCCTGAAGTACTACATTAATAAGCTGATCAAGAAGAAAAACTGACCTGCAAAACGCCCGGGAGCAAGGCAAAGGGCCTGAGTCGATGCGGTGAAGCCCATCAATGCTGGAGGCAACCAGACAGGCAACGGCCAGGAATCAGAAAGCGTGGCTGAGCAACAGTCCGGCCTCGCCGTCCGGGCTGGCGTCGGAAAAGCCCTTGACGGCGTACAACTGAAACTTCCACTCCTGATTGAGCTTGTGCGTGAGAAAGAGCGTGAGCTCCTCGATCTCGTCGCCGGTGGAAACGACCTTCTGCCGCCAGTCGTAAGACACGCCCGCTGTGGTGCGCGCAAACACGGGCATGGCAAAGCCCAGGCCGGCGAATATCGGGTTGTCGAAGTCGGAGCCCGACGGGTCGCCGAACTTTTTCCAGCCCAGGGTCGCGAACCCGGTCACACGACCGAAGGCTTTGGCGACATCGACCTGGGCGGAATAGTCGGTTTTGCCGGTGCCCAGACACTCGTCTTCGTCGGCGGTGGGCAATTTGACCTTGCCGATCAGGTCCACGAACAGCCCGCCAACGCTGCCGTCCAGCACCGCATAGTCGGCACCGGCAACGGTGTCGCCCAGACCGCTTTCCACCTTGCCGCAACCGCCGGGCAGCGGCTCGCCGTCAGGGCCGACCGAAGGATTGGTGATGCGTAGCCAGGGCACGGTGAGCTTGTAGGTCATGGGACCGGTTTCGTATCTGCCCACCAGCGGGACGTACCAGGTTTCGGACATGGTACCGGTGCCATAGTCGCCCCGAGAGTAGTCGGTTCCGATCGAGGTCGTGAAGGTATCGGCCAAGGCCGGCAAGGACAGGCTGGCAAGCCAACCGACGAGCAGGATGCGCTTGGGGTCCATGTTCACCTCGTGTCTGGCGTCATCGAAGTTCACACGCATGTTTTGTTGCGTGACTTACCCAGCCTAGTTACTTATGACGAAAGTGCATCATGGCTGCACTGTTTTAACCCGACCTGCCGGAGTGATCGATTTTTTCAACTGGTTCAACCTTCTCGACTTTTTCTGGCCGATCAACCTTTTCAACCTTCTCGACTTTTTCCGGCCGATCAATTTTTTCGATCTTTTCAGGTCGATCGACTTTCTCCGTACGTTCTACCTTCTCTACTTTCTCTACCCGCTCTACCCTTTCCACATTCTCGCCTTTGCCGGATTGCTCGACCCTTTCGACTCGCTCTGATTTGCCAGACTTGTCCACGTTCACGTCCACGCGTTCTATATTGTCGCCACCGCCATGACTGTCACTGCCCCCGTGGCGAGTATCGTCGATGACACTGCCTGCGCTCTCGGAGCGGCCGCTCCTGTCACTGCCCGAGCTCCCGGAGCTCCCGGAGTTCCCCGAACTGCCAGAGTTGCCAGAGTTGCCGGAGCCGCTCGAATTGCCTGAGCCGCTTGAATCGTCGGTGTCTTGCTCATTGCTGCCGAGTCGTCCGTGTCGGTTGTTGGCTGGGGAATCGGAGCCCTCGCGGGGCAATTCGATACGCGTTGCCTGCACCTCCCGCGCGCCGGTGAACACGCCATTGATCCGCACACGTCGATCCAGCGTCAGCTGAGAAGCCTGCACACCGACAAACACGGTGTCGCGCGCCAGCTTCACATTAAAGCCGCCCACCACCAAATGGCGCTCCTGCCGGACCTGTACCAGGCCCTCGATCACTGCATTGTGTGCCCGACCAATGAAAGGCAGGCTCGGGTCGGGACGGCTTTGGCTCACGTCCAGCTCGCGACCGGACCAGTGGCCGCGCACCAGCATTTCCTGCGCCGGGCCCGAGTGGTTGCTGAGTTTGAGCCCGTGGAGATAGCCGCTGCGATCCACCGGGCCGATGGCACTGGCCTCCTTGAGGCCGAGTGCCCGGTCGATGCGGCTGGCCACCACTTCGCCTCGAGCATCGCGCAACCCACTGACCCGCACGGGATCGCCCGGGCGCAGGTCGGCAGCGACTTGGGCACCCTTGGCCAGGCGTACCGGTTGTCCCATGACGCGCATGGGCATGGAATCGCGCGGCAGGGCTGTCAAAGGACCTTCGTAGGCGTGCAGGATAGAAATGCGTCCGGCTTCCAGACCGCGCTGGGAGTTGAACGCTTCCACGGCAACCACCTGGCCTATCGCCAGGCGGGTACTGGAGGTGGCAATGCCGTTCTCGCTGACAGGAACGTTTTGGTTGAAGTGCACTTCCACGCCATTGACGCAGATCGAGGCGAACCCGGTGATGGTGCCGACAATGCCGGTACCTCCGATCCCACCGTTATCGTTGCTGATACCCGTACCACCCACGCCGCCTGCAACGGCCCCGGTGCCGCCAATACCGCCCGGGCGTTTTTTCAGTGGCGCGCCGGTACCACCGACTCCACCGTTGTCGGTATCGATGCCGGTACCGCCCATGCCGCCAGGCGCTACGCCCGTGCCGCCGGTGCCTCCCGGTGCCTGGATGACCGGCACTTCGCTGGTGCCCGCGTCATTCTGGCTGACACAGGCCGGAGCGGCTTGCAACACAATCGGAAGCGCGAGGCCCAGAACGAGGGCGACTGCACGAATCAGGCGCAATTTGACGGTCATGGTTCAGGGGCTTTTGGCGAATGGGTATCGGTAGCTTCAGTGTAGAAGTACAAGCCGACCGTGATGCGTTGGCGTGGTTCAAGGCTGGGCAGGTCCCGGAACTCCAGTTCGGCGGCGAGTCGGTTGAAGCTCAACAGGGCCTGCATTCCTTCGCTGGCCACGGCCTGGCGCAACGCCTCGACGCTCATCGGGGTCAGTGCGTCATAGTGGACGCTGCGTTCAAAAAAGGCCGGGGCGTCGCTGCTCAGGTTGTGAACTGCAGCGCAGGCATGATCGTGCAGGTTATGCCCCAGGTAAGCGGTTTTCTCATCGAAGCCCTTTTGTGGCACGAAGGCCTGCGCTTCGAGATGCACGCGTTCTTGCTCGTCAAGGCGCACGACCCCCAGACGCAGCCACTCGTCCAACACCACCCGCGCCCTGATATCGGTACTGACCTTCGCCACCAAGGCGTCGAAGGAACGATCGCCGCCGACACTGGCCAATCGAGGCAACGGCAGTGGCTGGCCGGCGTCGTTGCAAAAGGGCGCCTTGGCCCAGGCGTTGACCAATTGCGCACCGAACGTGATGTTTTCCGGAAGCGTGGAGGCAGCCGGGTCGCCGGTATTGCGCAAGCGCCGTACATCCTTGCGGTGCACGCCGGTGAGCAGGCTGATGCGGCTGTCGGTTGGTGCCTTCTCGCCCAGGCGGAACTCACGGTCCGCCACTTCGACGAAAACCTCCTTGAGCAGGTCGGCAAACACCAGGTAGGTGACGCCTTTGCGCAGCATCAGGCGCACCAGCGGCTGCATGACATGCCGCAAGGCTTTGAGGAGCGAGGTGGGCAGCGTGGACGATTGCATTCAGCGAATTCCTGGATAGATAACCCCAGTATAGCCATGTGGGAAATAATCCCATGAAACCACGCACGTATTTTTGCCACGACTCATGCAAAACCGGTCCCCGGGGTTTTGCATGAATCACAAAACGCCTCAGATCCGGCTGTTGTCGTCGCCGGGTTCGCCGCCGACATGGACACCGCGGTCATCACCTGGCTCACCGCCAACGTGGACACCGTGGTCATCACCCGGCTCGCCGCCAACGTGGACACCGTGGTCATCACCTGGCTCGCCGCCGACGTGGACGCCGTGGTCATCACCCGGCTCGCCGCCGACATGATTGCCGTGATCATCCCCCGCTTCAGCATGGGTACCACCGCGACCGGAGTTCGCGCCTCCAGAACCGGCATGGCCTGAATTCCCATGGTCGCTGCCGCTGTGACCACTGTTGCCACCATGGCCACTGTTGCCGCCGCTTCCGCTATTGCCACCATGGCCACCGCTCCCACTGTTGCCGCCGTGACCGCCACCGCTACCGCCATTGCCGCCACCGCCGCTTCCACCACCACCACCACCACCACCACCACCATCCTTGGCATAGGCACTGGAGTCATGGGAGATGGAATCTGGTACCAGAACGATGGAAGCCGAAAGGACACCGCCAATTGCCAGCGCCAGCAATCCTCTCTTGAAAAGCAGGTAATTGTTCATCGTGCATTCTCCTGGTGATTTACCGCGAGCAGTGTCAACGCCATACGCGTTGCAATCCGGGAGCGGCATGGGAGCAGACTGTCAAATCTACAGCTTCTTCTGAATTCTTTCGTGTGGGAATTTTTCCCACGTACAGAAGTTAGCCCTTTCTGGCTCAGGGTCAACTGGCGCAGGAGAAAGCCGACCGACGGACTGGGAACACAGATGGGGATGGGAGGGGGTTGCCCATGCGGGAGACGTATGGGCGGTGGTACTTTACGTTTTAAACCGGAGGTTTACAGGTACGAAACACGGTCTGTTGATCGCTACCCCGGAACCGAGGATTTTTGCGCACCGACACTGCCCGCCCTGCCGGCGACTGCCAGTGCCACGCAACAGGCCAGCAACGAGAATGCAGCGAATGCGCCCATCACATGCAGATAAGGCAACACGTGATTCCAGGCTCGAGCCACCCCCAGGAAAGCGGCGAACAGCCAACCGCTCATGGAAAGCGCACCCAACAAGGCGAGCCGTGAGCGGCCTGCACTGCGCAGTGCGACGAAGGGAGCCTTTTGCAGCAGCGGGAAGCCGATTCGATGCAAAAGTGCGCCGTTGAGGCTTAGCAGCGCGACGACCGTCACCTTGGCCCAGAGCTTCTGATTGAGCAGATACGCGTCACCTTCATCGAGATAACCCTGAAGCACCAGCAACAGCCCACTTGCCCAAAGGGCCAGCAGCGCGAGGCTGACAATCTTCTGGGTCTCATCGAGGTACTCAAGCCTCGCCTGGTCCAGTATTTCCTTGCGCCAACTCCAAAGCTTGTGATCTGCCTGCAACACCCTCCCCAGGGCAATACACGTAGCGAGCAGATGACCGTACACGAGAAGCATCTTGAGCATTGCCTTGACCTTTTTATTGTTTTGGCGCTGCGTTCCCTGCTTCGCTGAATTGAAAACGAATGATACAAATTAGCAATTGCACTTTCAAGACAAATACTCACTAACACTCAACGGAACAGACCGCCATACGACTTTCGTCGAGCATGCAAGCGACTATCTTTCAAGGAACGGTCTCAAGAGATCGCAGACTTCCCTGTCTAAACGCTTAAACCAGGATCAACCAGGATCAACCAGGATCAACCAGGATCAACCAGGATCAACCAGGAGAAGACCATGCGCACACTGACTGTTGCCGCGTTCGTAAGTCTGGACGGCGTCATGCAGGCGCCCGGCGGGCCTGAAGAGGATTGCAGTGGCGGATTCCGCTTCGGTGGCTGGATCGTGCCCTACGCTGACAAAACCACCGGCCAGGCCGTCATGGACCTGTTCTCACAGCCATTCGAGCTGCTGCTGGGGCGTCGTACCTACGACATCTTCGCCGCCTATTGGCCGAACATTCAGGCCGACTCAACTCACCACACCATCGCCGACCTGTTCAACGCCGTCCCCAAGCATGTGGCCACCCATTGCGCCGACTCGCTGGCCTGGCACAACAGTCATGCGCTGGAGGGCAATCTGGTCGACGCGATCAACGCGCTTAAACGCCAGGACGGTCCCCGGCTACTGACCCAAGGCAGCGGTGATCTGGTGCGGCAACTACTAGCCGCCGGCCTGGTGGACGAGTTGCGGCTGATGATTCATCCCATCCTGCTGGGACGCGGCAAGCGCCTGTTCGACGACAACGCACAAGCGTCGGCCTTCACCCTGGTGAATTCGATCAGCTCACCCGGGGGTGTGCTGATCACCCGCTACACCCGCAGCGGCGAGGTGCGCACAGGTTCGTTCGAAGGCGTGAGGTAGCGATAGCCGGCGCCACCGCCCCGCGCCTCACGCCACCGGCATCAACTTCGCGTAAACCTGCAAGTGGTGATCGTCATCGCCGAACTGGCGCGCCACCATCAGCAGATGCTTGGCATGGTGCGACAGCATGTATTCCCAGGTCAGGCCGATACCGCCGTGCAACTGGATGCTTTGGTCCGCGACAAAGCGGCTGGCGCGGCTGACGATGAACTTGGCCGCTGCCAGGACGCGGCTGCGCTCGTCACTGTCGGCCTGATCCGCCACGCAGGCGGCGAGCAGGGTCATCGAAGTGGCCTGGTCCAGCTCGATGCGCATATCCACCATGCGGTGTTGCAGCACCTGGAACTTGCCGATGGGCTGACCGAACTGCTGCCGCGTTTTCAGGTAATCGAGGGTCAACGCGCACGCCGCTTCCATGCTGCCGACAGCCTCAGCGCATTGCGCGGCGATGCAGCGGCCTTGCTGATAACGCAGCGCTGGCAAGGCCTGCCCCACTTCACCGAGTACCGCAGTGCTTTTGACGAACACGTCCTCAAGGTACAGCTCGCAGGCCATTCGCCCGTCCTGGGTATCGAAGGAGCGTCGACTGACGCCGTTGTCTTGCGGGTCGACCAGGAACAGAGTGATGCCCTTTTCGTCCCGAACACTGCCGCTGGTGCGCGCCGACACCAGAATCAGCCCGGCGCTCTGGCCACCGATAATCACCGACTTGCGGCCACTAAGTTTCCAGCCGCCGCTGACTGGCTCGGCGATGGTCTGAACGTCGTGCAACTGGTAGTGACTCTGCGGCTCATCGAGGGCCACAGCCAGTTGCAGGCTGGCGCTGCCGACTTGCGGCAACAGCGTGTCTTTCTGGGCTGCGCAGCCCAACTGCTCAACCAGGCCGCCAGCGAAAATCACCGAGTGCAGGTAAGGCTCCAGGCACAGCTCCCGGCCCAGTTCGGTCATGATCAGCATGTTCTCCACACCGCTGCCACCATAGCCGCCATAGGCTTCGGCAAAGGGCACGGCGCACAGTCCGAGTTCACCCAGTTGCTGCATGAACGGGCCACTGAAACCCTGCCTGCTCCGGCGGTATTGCTCGCGATGCTCAAAACCGTAAACGTCACGCACCAGGCGCGCGGCGGTTTCCTGCAGCATCAGCTGCTCTTCTGTCAGTTTGAAATCCATGGTCGTGGCGCCTTAGAGTTCGAGGATCATTTTCGCGATGATGTTCTTCTGGATTTCATTGGCGCCGCCATAGATCGAGGCCTTGCGCGCATCCAGGTACTGGTAGGTGGCCGCGCTGCTGTAGTCGGTGTAGAGCAACGGTTCGCTGCCATAACCCAGTTCATCTTCAATGAACGGCAACGCGTACGGCCCCACGGCCTTACTGATCAGGTAGGTAATGGCCTGCCGAATCTCGGTGCCCCTGATCTTCAGGAACGAGCTTTCGGCACCGGGTACATCGCCGTTTTGTGTCGCCGCCAACGTGCGCAGGTTGCTCATTTCGGCCGCCATCAATTGCATGTCGACTTCGGCGATCTGCGCGCGGAACAACGGATCTTCGATCAGCGTTCGACCGTCACGGACTTCCTGGCTGGCAATGCGCTTGAGCCGGGTGAGCAATGCCTTGTTCTGCGCGATCCCGCCGATGCTGGTGCGCTCGTGGGTCAGCAAGTACTTGGCGCAGGTCCAGCCCTCATTCTCTTGCCCCACCAGATTCGCCACCGGCACCCGCACGTTGTCGAAGAACACCTCGTTGACTTCATGCTCGCCGTCGAGGGTGATGATCGGCCGCACCGTGATGCCCGGGGTTTTCATATCGATCAGCAGGAACGAAATGCCGCGTTGCTGACGGGCCTCGGGGTCGGTGCGCACCAGGCAGAACATCCAGTCGGCAAAGTGCGCCAAGGTGGTCCAGGTTTTCTGGCCGTTGACCACGTAGTGATCGCCCTCGCGCACTGCGCGGGTTTTCAACGACGACAAATCAGAACCGGCACCCGGCTCGGAGTAGCCCTGGCACCACCAGTCCTCACTGGAAAGAATTCGGGGAAGGAAGTGTGCTTTCTGCTCGGCGGTGCCGAACTTGATGATCACTGGCGCGACCATTTTCAGGCCGAACGACACCACCTTCGGTGCGCCCGCGGCAAAGCATTCCTCGTCGAAAATATGCTTTTGCACGGCACTCCAGCCGGTACCGCCGAACTCGACCGGCCACCCCGGCGCGAGCCAGCCTTGCCGGTCGAGGATCTGCATCCATTGCACCTGATGCGTTTTGCTCAGGCGTTTGCCCAACGAAATCCGCTCGGACAGTTCGCCAGGCAAATTGTCGCGCAAGAAGGCCCGGACTTCCTGGCGAAAGGCCTGTTCCTGTGGGGAAAATTCAATGTCCATCCATCCACTCCAAAAAGCATTGGGGCTTACCCGCTCCCACAGGGGAACTGCGGTGTTTATTCGAAAACGATCACCGAGCGCGCCAGCTCACCGCGACGCAGTTCATCGAATGCCTCGTTGATCTGGTCCAGGCGGATGCGCTGGGAAATCATCTCGTCGAGCTTGAGCTTGCCGGACATGTAGAAATCCACCAGGCGCGGCATGTCGACCGGGAAGCGGTTGGAGCCCATCAGCGAACCCTGAATGCGCCGTTCGTGGAGCAATTGCAGCGGGTCGAGTTCGATCTTCAGGCCCGGCTTGAGCATGCCGATCACCGTGGCGGTACCGCCACGGGCCAACATGGCGAACGCCTGCTCGGCGGTTTGCTTGAGGCCGATGCATTCGAACGCGTGGTGCACACCGCCACGGGTCAGCTCCATCACCTGCTTGGCGGCATCACCGTCGCGGCCGTTGATCACATCGGTGGCGCCGAACTGCCTGGCCAGCTCCAGCTTCGAGTCGAGCATGTCGATGGCGATGATCCGCCCTGCTCCGGCCAGCGCCGCGCCGTTGATCGCGGCCAGGCCGATACCGCCGCAACCGATCACGGCCACGGTCTCGCCCGGCCGCACCTTGGCGGTGTTGAACACCGCGCCGGTGCCGGTGGTGACCGCGCAACCGAGCAAGGCGGCGCGGTCCAGCGGCATGTCGCGGCGGATCGCCACGCAGGCGTTTTCGTGCACCAGCATCTGCTCGGCGAACCCGGACAGGTTGACGAATTGCGGCATCGGTTTGTGCACGTAGGTCAGGCGCGGCTCTTCGTCCTTACCACGTTTGGTTTCCGGCGACACGCAGCGCGCCAGATGGCCGGTCACGCAGTGATCGCAGTGGCCACAGAACACCGTCAGGCAGGTGACCACATGATCGCCGGGCTTGACCGAACGCACTTCGGAGCCGACCTGCTCGACCACACCGGCGGCTTCATGACCCAACACCATCGGGCCGGGATAGGGAAACGAGCCGTCGATGACGTGCAGGTCCGAGTGGCACACACCCACCGCTTTAGTGCGGATCAACACTTCGCGCGGACCCGGTTTGCTGATGCCCACCTCTTCGATGACCAGCGGGGCTCCAACCTGATGGAATACGGCAGCTTTCATGGCAGTTCTCTCAACAATGATGTGGGGTTCAGGCCGGGTTGGCCGCTGTACGCAAAACGGCCTTGGCATGACTGAAAGTGCGGAAACCGTCGATGCCGTGGTAGGCCCCCATGCCGCTCTGGCCGACGCCGCCGAACGGCAAGCCTTCGGTGCTGGCGTGGCTCATCACACCGTTGAGGGTCACGCCACCGGAGCAGGTGCGGCTGAGTACCTGGGCCTCTTCGACGGCATCGTTGCCGAAGTAGTACAAGGCCAGCGGATGCGGCCGCGCGTTGATCTGGGCGATGACCTCGCTGATGGTTTCGTAAGGTTTGATCGGCAGCAGCGGGCCGAAGATTTCGTCCTGCATGACCTGCAAATCGTCACCGGGGTTGCGCAGCAACGTCGGCACGATCTTGTTCAGTGTCGATTGGCTGAAATCTTCAGCACCGGCATTCAGTTCGATCAGCTCGACACCGGCGGCGCGGGCCTCGCTCAGGTAATCCTGCAAGCGCTCGAAATGCCGGGCGTTGATGATCGAGGTGTAGTCGGGGTTGTCCCTGAGCGTCGGGAAGAACTTCGCCACTACGGCTTTCGCCACGCCGATGAAGGCGTCCACCGACTCTTGCGGGACAAACACGTAGTCCGGTGCCACGCACAACTGGCCGGCGTTGAGCAGCTTGCCGATCACGACCTTGGCCACCGCGTCGTTGAAGTCCGCCGAGCGCGAGATGATCGTCGGCGACTTGCCGCCCAGCTCCAGGGTCACCGGCACCAGGTTCTCCGCCGCCGCCCGCAACACATGTTTGCCGATGCTGGTGGCGCCGGTGAACAGCAGATGGTCGAACGGCTGGCCACAGAACGCCTGGCCGACCTGCGCACCGCCCAGAACCACCGCTACCTCATCTTCTGCGTACACAGAGCGGATCAACCGAGCGATCAACTCAGAGGTATGCGGATTGAATTCCGACGGTTTGATCATCACCCGGTTGCCCGCTGCCAACGCGCCGGCAAGCCCGCTGAACACCATGTAGCCAGGCACGTTCCAGGCCGTGACGATGCCCACGACCCCCAGGGGCTGGAATTGCACCCAGGCTTCACCGGCCCGGGCCTGGCGCTGTTCCGGGCGCATCCATTGCGCCAGTTCGGCTTTGGTCTGCTTGAGCGTCGCCAGTGGCGACAGCACTTCACTGCCCTTGGAGAAACCGGGGCTGCGATGGCCGAAATCGGCGCTCAGGGCCTCGATGATTTCCTGCTCATGATTGACCAGCAAACCGATCGCCCGGTCGAGCAACTCGCAGCGCTCTTCAAGGGTATAGGGTTCGCGGGCCTGAAAGGCCGCGCGTTGTTTTTCCAGGATCGTGCGGATGTCACAGCTCGTCGAACTCTCGATGGCACTCATCACTACCTCTCTTGTTTTTTTCAGGACGCGGCCACGGTCGGGCTGCAATGCACAGGGTCTGGCTGCATGGTTGATCATCGCCGGCGCGACGCCGCCACCCGGATCAGGTGGGTGGCGTCACGTCGATGGATTCAAGCGAGGATGCCCATGGCCTTGGCGCTGTTGATGGCCTGAGTGCGACGGCACGCGCCAAGCTTGACGTTGATGTTCTTGGCGTGGGTTTTCACGGTGTTTTCCGAGATGAACAAGCGGCTGCCCACCTCCCGCACCGACATCCCCTCGGCCAGCAACTTGAGTACCGACACCTCGCGGGGCGTCAGGTCATCCTGGTAATCCGCCACGCCGGTCAGGCGAACCGGTGAAACCTTGTCGTCGTTGGCCGGTTGCTCGTGGGCAGCGATCCGGGCGTTCTGCCGTGCGATCGGCCCTTGGTAACACGCCGCGTGGATCTTGCCCCAATGCATGCGCCGCTCGGCTTCGTGCAAATGCCAGCGGGCCTTTTCCGGGTCACGGCTGCGCGAAGCGATTTCCGACAACAGCAGGTAGGCGTTGAGCACAAAGGGGGCGCAGCAGTCGCGGACCTGCAACAGCCCTGCCTGCACCACCACTTCGGCTTCGTGGGTGTGGCCCTGTTGCAACAGCAACTCGCCTTGCGTGAACAGCAGCCGCCCGAGCAACGGGTAAGGTTGCGCGCCCTTCACGGTCAGTCGGTTGAGCTCGCTTCGCACCAGCGATTGCGCCTGCCCCCATTGCCCCTGAAGCATCAGCAGGCGCGCCCGGTCGACGTTGACCAACACTTCCGACTCATGACTGCCCTGGCGCCGGGCCAGTTCCAGTGAGTGATCCAGCAGCGACTGGGCCTTGACAAGGTCGCCGCCCTCCATCGCGATCCGCGCCAGGATGCAATGACACAACAACACCGACAGCCAATCCTCCGCCGTCAGCTCGTCAAGGGCCGCCCGACAATGCAGGCGCGCCGAATCGGCATGGCCGCGCAATGCCTGCAAGGTGCCGTACAGCGCCTGCCAGTTCACCAGCAGACGCTTATTGCGCCGGGCATCAGGCAACGGCAGAAAATGCCCGAGCCGCGCCAGGCACTCGGCGGCTTCGTCCAGTCGCCCGCTGAACAGCAAGGCCTTGGCGCACAGATAGATCAGGCGCGGGCTGCTGTGCAGCAACTGCGGTTCGATACGCTCACGCCAGTCCATCAGCTTGCTCAGATGACGTTCGCCGAGGATCCAGCTCAGCCACAAGCGCTCCATGTAATTGGCAGCCACCTCCGGCTGATCAGCGCACAACGCCTGCTCCACCGCCTCATCGACATGCCCCAGCACGCTGAGCAACTGACAGGCCCGCAGGCGCAGCCGATTCAACGGTGCTGCGTTCAACTGGTTTTGCAGGGACTGTGCCACGGCGGGCAGCAGGCGATACCAACCGGGCTGTTGCTCGACCGGGAACAGAAATGCCCGGCAGTCCAGCAGGCTGTGAAATACCCGACCACCCTGCTGGCCTTCCCATAACTGCTCGCAGAAGTCCGCGCTGAATCGGGACAAATGCGCGAGCCCACACAGGACCTCGCGCTGTTCCTGGCTCAGCCGCGACAACAGTTCGCGCTCAAGGTATTGGCCGAGCAAGGGTGAGGACTGTGCCTGTTCCAGAGAAAGCGACAGGCGAATACCGGCGCACCACCCGCCTGTCTCATGCCAGAGTTTTTCTCTGGCCGCTGCATCGGTGTGCGGCGCTAGGGCATCGATCAGCGATTCGAACTCATCGGGGTGCAGGGCCAGCTGCCCGGTGCCCAGCTCCTGCAACTGCCCGGTCAGCATCAAGCGCGGCAGATTCCAGTCTGGGCGCTGGCGGCAGGTGACCAACACTTGCAGTCGTGGGGTTTTGAGGGACAGGAGTTGGTCGAACCAGTGGTTCAGGTCTGCGGGCATATCGACGGGAAGATCGTCGAATACCAGGTGGATTGGGGCTACCTCAAGAGCCTCATCGCGAGCACACTCGCTCCTACAGTTAACCGCGTTCCCCTGTAGGAGCGAGCCTGCTCGCGATAGCAATAGCTCAGGCACCACAGCTCTTGAATCGAAAAACGCCAATACCGCATCCGGCGCAGTATCAGCCGCCAACCCCAATTCACCCGCCAATCCTGAAATGAAGTGCTCCAGCGTCCGCGGCCGTGCGCCCAAAGACATCCAGACCACTTGCCCCGGCGGCGCAACGCCCTGCAAATACTGCTGCAACAATGACGTCTTGCCATATCCGGCAGGCGCGCAAAGCAGTTGCAAGCGGCACTGCTTGCCCTCAAGTGCATCGATCAGATGCAGCCGTGGCACAAACATGGCGGACCTCGCTGATGGGAAGTGGACTCCATCATTGAGCCGGACACCGGTTTGCGCGCCACCCGCATCAGGTGGGTGCAAGGCCCGCAATGTACAACGCCCTGCGAACAGGGCGTTGCTTGAGGCAGCGGCGAACGGTCAGCGAATGCCGTCGTTGCGCAGCGCAGCCGGGGTGAAGTCGGTCATCTTCGCGGTCAAGCCATAGGTGGTGGCATGCCTGGACTGGTTGGTCATGGCCAGCACGTTGTAGCGGCCGGCGATCAGGTCGTAGATGCCGAGCATCGCGAAGTTCGGCGCGCCACGCTCGTAATCGTTGATCGCATAACCTTCCGCCACCCGCCACAGCTGGCCACGACCGTCGTAGTGATCGACCTCGGCCAGTTGCCAGGTGTCCTCGTCAAAGTACATGTCACGTTTGGCATACACGTGACGCTGACCGGGCTTGAGCGTGGCCTGCACGTGCCAGACGCGGTGCAATTCGTAGCGCGTCAGGTCCTGGTTGATATGCCCCGGCTTGATGATGTCGTCGTACTTGACCTTCGGCGACTGCAACTTGTAGTTGTTGTACGGAATGTACAGCTCCTGTTTGCCCACCAACTTCCAGTCATAACGATCCGGAGCACCATTCATCATGTCGGTGTTGTCGGCGGTGCGCATGCCGTCGGAGCCGTTGCCCGGGCCGTCGTAAGCCACTTGCGGTGCACGCCGTACGCGGCGCTGGCCGGCGTTGTAGACCCACGCCAGGCGCGGTTCCTTGACCTGGTCGATGGTCTCGTGGATCAGGATCACGCTGCCGGCCATGCGCGACGGCGCGGTGATTTCCTGTTTGTAGTAGTACAGGACGTTATCGGCCTGCCCGGCATCGACGCCCTCCATCAATTGCGGGAAGGCCAGTTTGTCTTCGTATTCGACGATGGAATAGGAACCGTTGGTTTGCGGAGCCGCCTGGGCCGCTATACGTTCCATGTTGCCGCCGCGATAACGGTTGGTGTGGTTCCAGTAGACTTCCACGCCGTTCTTTGGAATCGGGAACGGGTAGTAGCGAGTCTGGGTGAAGTTCACCAAGCCGTTGCCATCGGGCGTCAGCTCGGTGGTCACCGCACTCTTTTTCGCGATGTCATAGACGTTCTGCGGTGACGCCGCGGTGCGCTGGGTCTTGTACACCGGGATCTTGTAGCTGTCCGGATAGCGCTTGAACATCGCCAGCTGGCCCGGGGTCAGCTTGTCCTTGTACTGGTCGACGTTGGCTGCCGTGATCACGAACAGCGGTTTTTCACCGGCAAACGGGTCGCCGAGAAAACCATTGTCGAGTGCCGCCGCACCGGGTTTGAGGCCACCGGCCCAGGCCGGAATGCTGCCGTTGGCATTGCCCTCTTTCTGCGCCCCCAACGGCGTCAGCGTAGTCCCCAGTTGCGCCGCCTCCTGCGGGGAGACCGCGGCCATCACACCGCTGGCCAGCAACGACAGACTCAGTGCGCCAGCGCGCAGAATTAAACGTGCGTTCATGTTCAGTTTCCTCTGGCAGGGTTGCATCAGAAATTCACGCCGAAGCTCAGCGCGGCGTAGTCGCGGTCGACGTTGGTATTGAAATCGCCACCGAAGTAGTTGGTGTAACTCAGGCTGGCGGTGTAGGTGTTCTGGTAGTCGGCGTCGACACCGAGGCTCACGGCCTTGGAGCCTTCATCGAAGTTCGGGCCGTAACCCTGCACGTCGTGGGACCAGGCGATGTTCGGCGACAGGTTGATACCGGCGACCACGTTCGGGTAATCGAGCTTGCCGCGCAGGCGATAACCCCAGCTGCTGCTAGTGTAGAAGCCATCGTTGTTGCACTCCTGCGCCGGGTTGCTGGCGTTGGGCAGGCCCGCTGCGGTCCCACGGCAAGTAGCCGCCCCCGCTGCGCCCGGCAGTTCGCCGGAACCGAAGGCCGGGCTGCGACCGAAGCGCAGATCCGTACCGTCCGCCTTGCCCAGGCCGTTGATCTTGTTGTAACCCACCTCGCCCACCAGGGTCAGGCGACTGGCGCCGAAGACTTGATCGAAGAACTGCGTGGCGGTCACCTGCGCCTGGGTCACCGGCATGCGCTTGTAGCCGTTGACCTCGGCCCCCAAGGTACGTCCGGCGAAACCGGTGGTGATCAGCGGCGATGTGGCGCCGAAGGTCGCGGCGGACAACAGGTCGGCGGTGTTCAGTTGCAGCGGCATGTTTGGCCGGTAGCTGAGTTCGCCACCGAGCGATACGCCGGCGACATTGGTCTGGAAGCTCAAGCCATACAGACGAATGTCTTCCGGATAATCGATGAAGTAACGCGCACTGCGCGCCGAGGCCACGCCACCGGCCGGGTTGCTCATCTGATTGATGCTCAGGAGCGGGTTGCGGCTGTGGTAGTTCATCGCATAGGCGCCGAACTCGGTGTCGTTGGCTTCCGGCACATACCAGCGCAGCGCCAGGCCATACTGGCCACCGTCGCGGGCATCATTGTCCTTCAGGCGCGGGATGAACGCGTCGTCGGTGCCGGCAGCAATGGCAGCCAGACCGCCGGTGTTCTTCGCGACACCCGGTGGCAGGTCGAGACCGGCGATCACCAGGCGGTCGTCACAGCCTTGTGGCACGCCGTCATTGCCGAAGAACGTGCCACAGTTATCGACCACCGACTTGTCCCATTGCAGCTGGTAAAACCCTTCGGCGGTGATGTTGTCGGCCAGGCCCTGGGACACATAGAGCAGGTTGACCGGGATCAGGCCCTCCTTCACTTCCGCACCCGGGCGACGCAAGGCGGCGACGTCGATCGGGTTGATGCTGTTGATCGAGTTACCGATGAAAGTGCTCTCGCCCCAGCTCACCACTTGCTTACCCAGGCGCACGTTGCCGACCTGATCGCCAATCGAATAGTTGTGGTAGACGAAGCTGTCGAGGAACATTGCGCCGGACGACTTGGCCGCACGGTCACGTCCCGAGTCATCGATGTCATAGAACGGACGGCTCTCGTCCATCAGCTCGAAGTCGTACCAGTACTTGCCGCGCACGAAGGCGCCGCTGTCGCCGTACTTGAGCTCCAGGTCATGCACGCCCTTGAAGATCTTCGAGAAGGTTTCACCTTTCTTGAAGTTCAGGCGGTTGTCGTCGGTGGTCCGGGACGCGGACTTGCCACCGGTGACACCCTGGGAGTTGAAGTTGGAAATGAATTGCTTGTCCGGATCAGCTGCCGACCAGCTCGCGCCAATCGACAGCGACGAATCGAAATTGCCCTGAATTTCCCCGATATTGAAAGCGACAGCGTGAGCCTCATTGCTCGCGCAAGTGGCAACCATCACAGCGACGGCCAGCAGACTCGGCTGGAAGACTCCGCGCATTGTTTTTGTTGTCATGCGGTTTCTCCGGTTAAGGATTAAGTGTTGGAGCGCCCATGCTAGCGGCGCTCCGTTGGGGGTCTCACACCCGAACGGGTGATTTGAAACAGCGTTATTGATGGGGTTTTGTGCCGCGTAACAACCCGGTTTGAACAACGCTCACCGTGCGTTACGCTCGGTGACACTCACCCGGTAAAAGTCGGTGTTCGCTTGTCGATAAACGCCGCCACGGCTTCGCGGTGATCGGCGGTCTGGTGCGACAGCACCTGGAACGTCGCCGACATTTCCAGCAGCGTGTCGAGTCGGGTGTGCAAGGCCTCGCGCAACAAACGCTTGGCCAGGCGCACGGCGTGAGGCGGGTTGGAGGCAATCGACGCGGCGATGTCCCGCGCCGTATCCAGCAACTGTTCGGCGGGAACAACCCGGGACACCAGGTTCCATTGCTCGGCCTGGCGAGCGTCGATCATTTGCCCGGTCAGGGTCAGTTCGGTAGCGCGGGACAAACCGATGATGCGTGGCAACAACCAGGCACCGCCGTCGCCAGGGATGATCCCCAGCTTGACGAAGCTCTCGGCAAACTTCGCGTGCTCCGACGCCACGCGGATGTCGCACATGCACGCCAGATCCAGCCCCGCGCCGATGGCCGCGCCATTGACCGCGGCAATCACCGGTACTTCCAGATTGAACAATGCCAAGGGCAAGCGCTGAATGCCGGTGCGATATTCCTGACGCAATTGCATGCCCGACATCTGCGCGTAGCGATCCATGTCGCGCACGTTGCCACCGGAGCAGAACGCCGTGCCGGCGCCGGTGATGATCACTGCACGCACACTGCTGTCGCGTTCGATTCGCTCAATGGCTTCGAGGAATTCCGGCACCGCGCTGTTGCCGGTCAGCGGGTTGCGTCGCTCGGGGTCATTCATCGTCAGGGTGACGACATGACCTTCCTGTTCGTATTTCAAAAACGCGCTCATGAATGATCCTCAGGCCGATGGGGACAGGGTGACGTGACGCACGAAATGGCTGGCGCAGGTATCCGGTTGTTCGAGAAAGGCCTGGCCGACGATGCCGTTCCACCAGGTTTCCGAGCCGTCGCTGATGCGCCACTCGTGCAGGCGCCGGGTGAACAATTGCAAGTCCAGTTCTTCGGTCACGCCGATGGCGCCGAACAGTGCGTGGGCGATGGCAGTGACTTGAGGCACGGCCATGCTGGTCCGCGCTTTGGCAATGGCCGTCGCCATCAGGTCCGGCACCTGCAAATCGCCGGCAAACGCCAGTTCAGCGGCGATGCGCGCGGCGGCCACTTGCTCGGCCATCACGCTGAGTTGATGCTGCACGGCCTGGAATTTTCCGATGGCCTTGCCGAACTGCATCCGGTCGTTGCAGTACTCCAGCGTCATGGCGAGAACCTGCTCCATGGCCCCGGCGATGGTGGCGGCGTGAATGGCGGCGTTAAACACTCGTACTTCTTCGCCGTTATGGCCGATTGCGCTGCCGAGTGAATACTGCGGCCAGTACAAGGTGGCGCATTGACTGCCGTGAACGCCCGTGGACTCGCGCCGGGCGAGCCTGCAATCGAGCAGCAGCAACTCGCCGTCCAGGTTGACCAGGGCGAAATCAGCCAACAAACCAAACGCCACGCGCGGCACGCATAACAGGCCATCGGGCTGGCGACAGGCTGTGCCGACCAGGGTCACCATGCCGGTCGGTGGTGTGATCGGGCAGTCACGCAGCAGCGCGCGGGCGGCAATGCTTTGCGCCGCCGGGACCGGCAGCGCGCAGCGACCGAAGGCGACAAAAACCGGCAGCAGTGCATTCAGCGCAAGTCCCGCGCCACCGGCGACTTCTGGCGTCAGCAATTCGAGAAAGCCGCTGTCTTCCAGGGCACTCCACAGCGTTGCGGCGCTGTCTCCGCCCTCCACAGCACGGACCAGTGCCGGCGTGCAAAAGTCGCTGAGGATCTTTTCAATGGCTTCAGTGAACATGAAGTTTTTCCTATTCGAGGTGCATCAGCGCAGGCCAAGGCCGCGGGCGATCATGCCGCGCAGGATTTCCCGGGTGCCGCCGCGCAACGAGAAAGTCGGCGCGACCTGGTTCAGGTAGGCGACCGTGCGGTACAGCTCCTCATCGACGGGTACATCCGGATGGGCGCTGATCGCCAAGGCGATCGCTGACGGGATCGCCTGTTCGAATTCAGTGCCGATGTCCTTGACCAGCGCGGCTTCCACCACCGGGCTTTCGCCCCGGGCGAGCAATGCAGTCAGCGCCAGCGAGAGATTGCGCAGACAGGTCAACTGCGTGAGGAAACTGCCGAGCAACGCGGATTCCTGTGCAGTGGCACCGTGACGGCGCAAGGTGTCGGCCCACAGATCGAGCAACACCACGCTGGAGTAGAAGCGTTCCGGCCCGCTGCGCTCGAACGCGAGTTCGGCATTGACCTGCTTCCAGCCGCTGCCCTCCTCGCCCACCAACGCGTCTTCGCCGAGCAAGACGTCGTCAAAGGCCACTTCGGAGAAATGCGCGTCGCCGGCCAGGTCGACAATGGGACGCACGCTGATGCCTGGCTGCCTGAGGTCGATGATGAATTGCGACAGCCCGTTGTGACGGTCCTCGGGCGAACCGCTGGTGCGCACCAGGGCGATCATGTAGTCGGCATGATGAGCATTGGTGGTCCAGATCTTGCGCCCGCTCAGACGCCAACCTTCAGGGCAACGGGTGGCGCGGCTGCGCACGCTGGCCAGATCAGACCCCGAGTTCGGTTCGCTCATGCCGATACAGAAAAACGCCTTGCCGGCGCAGATGCGCGGCAGGAAAAAATCCTTCTGCGCATCGTTGCCGAACTTCAGGATCAACGGCCCGCTCTGGCGGTCGGCGATCCAGTGCGCCGCCACCGGAGCACCGGCCGACAGCAGTTCCTCGACCAGTACGAAGCGACTGAATGCATCCAGCCCGGCACCGCCATAAGCGGCCGGCAAGGTCAGGCCGACCCAGCCACGGTGCGCGAGCTGGCGACTGAAACCGGCGTCAAAACCGGTCCAGCTACGGGCCCGTACATCCGCCGGGACGCTCGGCAGATGCTCGGCCAGAAATTCTTTGACCTCGGTACGAAAGGCCTCGGCGTGTGGCGGCAGCGCGGTCAGGCGAAAGGCGTCGAGCAAGCTGCTCACTGGGCACCCCCACTGACTTTGCCGTACAGCGTCACCACGCATGCACCACCCAGACCGAGGTTATGGGCCATGGCCAGACGCGCGCCGTCGACCTGACGCTGATCGGCGTTGCCGCGCAATTGTCGGGTCAGCTCGTAACACTGCGCCAGACCGGTCGCGCCCAACGGGTGACCCTTGGAAAGCAGGCCACCCGACGGGTTGATGACGATCTGCCCGCCGTAGGTGTTGTCGCCGTCCATGACGAACTTCTCGGCCCCGCCCTCAGGGCAGAAACCCAGCGACTCGTAGCAGATCACTTCGTTCTGGGCGAAGCAGTCATGCAGTTCGCACACGTCGATGTCCTGCGGGCCGACACCGGCCTTCTCGTAGACCTGGCCCACCGCAGCGTGGGTCATGTGGGTACCGACCCAATCGAGCATCGATGGTTTTTCGAAATTGAAGGATTCCGGGGTGTCGGTGGTCATCGCCTGGGCGACGATTTCCACGTCGCGGCGCAGGCCATGCTTTTTCGCAAAGCGCTCGGACACCAGGATCGCCGCGGCACCACCGCAGGTTGGCGGGCAGGCCATCAGGCGGGTCATGACGCCTGGCAGAATCACCGGGTCGTTCATCACGTCTTCGACGCTGAGCACCTTGCGAAACAATGCGAGTGGGTTGTTGGCGGCATGACGGCTGGCCTTGGCGCGCACGGCGGCGAAGGTTTCCATTTTGGTGCCGTATTTGTGCATGTACTCGCGCCCGGCACCACCGAAGGTCCGGATGGCCTGGGGCATGCCATCCATATCGGCGGTGAGACCGCACAGGATCGGCAGGAAGCGCTCGCGGGTTGGTGGGCGGTCGTCCCAGTGGGATTTCAATGCGCCGGCCTGCATCTGCTCGAACCCCACCGCCAATACGCAATCGGCCGAACCGGACTCGATGGCCTTGCGCGCCAGGAACAGCGCGGTGGAACCGGTGGAGCAGTTGTTGTTGACGTTGACCACAGGAATCCCGGTCATGCCCACTTCGTACAGCACGGTCTGGCCGCAGGTGGAGTCGCCGTAGACATAACCGGCATAGGCTTCTTGCACCAGTTTGTAGTCGATGCCCGCATCAGCCAGGGCCAGGCGTATCGCTTCGGAGCCCATCTGCACATAGGTCGGGCTTTCGCTGGGCTTGCGGAACGGGATCATGCCGACGCCGGCAACCAGGACTTTTTCGCTCATGGTGTCACCTGAAAATGAGGGGGAAGGATCACAACTGGCGAGCGATCAGCTCACGCAGCACTTCACTGGTGCCACCAAAGATGCGCGTCACGCGCATGTCGACGAAGGCACGGGCAATCGGGTACTCGAGCATGTAGCCGTAGCCGCCGTGCAGCTGGACCATGTCGTCGATGCACTGCCAAAGCGTCTCGGTGGCGTACAGTTTGGCGATGGCCGACTCCTGCACGGTCAGGCGACGGCGCATGTGTTCGGCGATGTAGTGGTCGATGGTCAGGCGCACGGCGGTGGCCTTGGCCTTGATGTCGGCCAGCTTGAATTTGCTGTTCTGGAAGTCCCACACGGTCTGGTTGAAGGCCTTGCGGTCCTTGACGTACTCGACGGTCTGCTCCAGCAGGCGTTCGAGTTTGGCGGCGCAGTACAGGGCGATCACCAGGCGCTCTTGCGGCAACTCCTCCATCAAGTGCATGAAGCCTTTGTTTTCTTCACCGAGCAGGTTGCCCACCGGCACACGGACGTCGTCGAAGAACAACTCGGCGGTGTCGGCAGCGTGCTGGCCGACCTTCTCCAGCTTGCGGCCACGACGGAAACCCTCGCGATTGCACTCGACCATGATCAGGCTGCAACCTTTGGCGCCCGCACTCGGGTCGGTCTTGCACACCACCACGACCATGTCGCAAGTCAGGCCGTTGCTGATGAAGGTCTTGCTGCCGTTGATCACCCACTCGTCACCGTCACGCACGGCGGTGGTGCGAATGGCCTTGAGGTCGGAGCCGGTGCCCGGTTCGGTCATGGCCACCGCCAGCACGGTTTCGCCGGAGCAGATTTTCGGCAGCCATTTCTGCTTCTGCTCTTCGGTGCCCAGGCGCACGATATAGGGGGCGACGATGTCCGAATGCACGCCCAGGCTCCAGCCCGAAACGCCGGCGCGGTACAGCTCTTCGATCAGCACCGCCGAGTGGCCGAAGTCGCCGCCGCCACCGCCGTACTCGGTGGGGACGGTGAGGCACAACAGGTTGTGGCGCCCGGCCTTGAGCCAGGTTTCCCGGTCGACCTGCCCGGCCTCGTCCCACTGCGCCTGCTTGGGCAGGCATTCACGCTCGAAGAAACGCCGCGCGGTTTCACGCAGCATTTCGTGGTCTTCACGGTAGACGGTACGGTTGATGTGCATCGGGATCTCCAGTGGGTTGCCAGGCAGGCATGCGCCTGGTTCGTGGGTCCACTGTATTGGCGGGAGGTGGGTGATGAAGCCACCCGGATCGGGTAGCGGAATGCCGCCCCCTGTGGGAGCGAGCTTGCTCGCGATGGTGACGGCACATTCAATATTGACGGTGCCTGACACTCCGCTATCGCGAGCAAGCTCGCTCCCACAGGTTTTTGTGGTGTGGTTACTTGCGCAGTTCGCGCTTAAGGACTTTGCCCGCCGCCGACAGCGGCAGCTCGTCGCGGAACTCCACGGTCTTGGGGCACTTGTAGCCGGCGATGAACTCGCGGCAGAACAGCCGCAATTGCACCTCATCGACCTGGACACCGGGCTTGCACACCACCACCGCGTGCACCGCCTCGCCCCACTGTTCATGGAGAATGCCGATCACCGCGCACATCGCCACGGCCGGGTGTCGTGCCAGTATGTTTTCGACTTCCGCCGAGTAAACGTTTTCCCCACCGCTGACGATCATGTCCTTCAAGCGGTCGACGATGAACAGGTAGCCCTGCTCATCCATCCACGCCGCGTCGCCGGTGTACAACCAACCGTCGCGCAACGCCCTGGCGGTTTCCTCGGGCTTGTTCCAGTAGCCCTGCATGATGTTCGGCCCGCGCACGATGATCTCGCCCACCGTGCCACGGGGAACCTCCTGGCCCTGGGGGTCGACAATCTTCACGTTGACGCCCAGGCCGCCACGCCCCACCGAGCGCGACAAACCGCTGATGCGCGCCTCTGGCGTGTGATTGCACGGCAGATTGCTGGACACCACCGGGCAGGCCTCGGTCAGTCCGTAGGAGTGGGACAATTCGATGTCCGGCAGTCTGGCCAGCACTTGCTCGACCATATCCCCGGCGCTGGGTGAAGCGCCGTAGGTCAGGCGTTTCAGGCTGCCCAGGTCATACTTGTCAAAGTCTGGATGAGCCAACAGCGCAAGGATCATGGTCGGCACCAGCAATGTCTCGGTGACCCGTTCGCGCTCAATCATCTGCAAGGCCTGCAACGGGTCGAAGCTCGACACCAGCGCATGGCTTTCACCGGCCAGAAACTGAATCAGTGCACGGGCCATGCCGGCGACATGGAACAGCGGTGCAACATGCATCAGCAGGCCGCCGTGGATCGGCGGCATGTCCACCATGCGTGGCATGCACGCCGACCACAGGTTCAGGTGCGACTGCATGACACCCTTGGGAAACCCGGTGGTGCCGCCGGTGTACATGATGCAGGCAAGGTCTTCACCGCCCCGCCCGGCGTCTTGCACTGGCGCAGTCTGGGCAATCAATTGCTCGAAACCCGACATGCCGGCCGGCACGTCACCGTCACCCGCATAAATCAACAGCGGCGCACGACGGGCCCTGGCACAAATGCCTTCGGCCAGCGCAGTGAAGTGCTCATCGACGATGAGGATGCCAGTACTGCAATCGTCCAGCGAATAGACGATTTCCGGCACGCTCCAGCGGATGTTCACCGGATTGAGCACCCCGCCGCCCCACCACACGCCCATGATGTATTCCAGGTAGCGGTCGGAGTTCAGCGCCAGCATGCCAACCCGGTCACCGGCCGCCATGCCGAGATTCTGCAAGGCGCCCGCCAGGCGAGCGACCCGTTCGCCAAATTCACGGTAGGTGTGGCGACGCTCGCCACAGATAGTCGCGATGTGGTCCGGGTTCTGTTGCAGCGTGCGTTGCAGGCATTGAGTCATGTACATGCTGTCAGCTCACGCCCCGATCCGTGCCGCGCCAGAACGGTTCGCGCAGATCGCGCTTGAGCACCTTGCCCGCACCGGACAACGGCAACGCAGCACGGAACTCCACGGATTTCGGGGTCTTGTAGCCGGCAATCTGCCGACGGCAGTGTTCGATGATCTGGGCGCTTGCAACCTCGTTGTCCGGCTTGAGCACCACCACCGCGTGCACCGCTTCGCCCCACTGCGCGCAGGGAATGCCGATCACCGCGCAGGCGGCGACGGCCGGGTGACTGGCGATGGCGCTTTCCACTTCACCGGAATACACGTTCTCGCCACCGCTGACGATCATGTCCTTGAAGCGGTCGACGATGTAGATAAAGCCATCAGCGTCCATGTAGGCACCGTCGCCGGTGTGCATCCAGCCGCCGCGCAAGGCCTTGGCGGTTTCCTCGGGGTTGTTCCAGTAGCCGAGCATGATGTTCGGGCCGCGCACCACCACTTCGCCGACGGTGCCGCAGGGCACTTCGTTGTCATTTTCGTCGACGATACGCACCGTGACGCCCAGTCCCGGCCGCCCGGCCGAGCGCAGGCGACCATTGGCGATGCCTTCTGCACTGTGGTTTTCCGGGCCGTTGGCAGAGATTGGCGGTGCCGCTTCGGTCATGCCGTAGCCTTGGGTGAACTCGACATTCGGCAAGGCCTTGAGTGCCATTTCCAGCAAGGGCACGGCAATCGGCGAGGCGCCGTAAGTGAGGCTGCGCAGGCAACTCAGGTCATGCCCGGCGAAATCGGGGTGCATGATCAGCGCCTGAAGCATGGTCGGTACGATCAGGATATCGGTGATGCGCTCGCGCTCGATGGTGCGCATCACGTCCAGGGCATCGAAGGCCGGAACGAAAATGCTCGGCAGCCCCAGCAACGAAATCAGGATCACCCGCGACAGCGCCGCCAGGTGGAACATCGGCGCGATGTGCAGGGTCAAGGCGTCAGCCGGCACTGGCACGTCGGCGGCACGGGCCACGGCGGCGGTCCACAGGTTCATGTGCGACTGCATCACGCCTTTCGGTCGGCCGGTGGTGCCGCCGGTGTACATGATGCTCGCCAGGTCATCGCCGCCGCGAAACGCGTCGTCCACGGGCGTAGCTTCACGAATCAGTTGCTCGTAGGACAGCATGCCTTCTGGCAACGGCCCGTCGCCGATGTGGATCAGCAACGGCCGCACCCCGGCGCTGCTGGCAATGCCTTCAGCCATGGGCAGGAAGGTGTCGTCGATCAGCAGGATGCGGGTGTCGCAGTCGTCCAGCGAATAGACGATTTCCGGCACGCTCCAGCGAATGTTCACCGGGTTGACTACGCCACCACCCCACCAGGTCGCCAGGAAATACTCAAGGAACCGGTCGGAGTTCAGGCCCAGCAGACCGACCCGATCGCCGGTCCGCATCCCCAGTTGCTGCAAGGCCCCGGCCAGGCGAGCCACCCGGTCGGCCAGTTCGGCATAGGTGCGGCGGCGGCCGCGAAAGACCGTCGCCACGGCATGTGGACGTTGTTGCAGCACGCGGTGCAGGCCTTGGGTCAGATACATGAGGTTCTCCTGTGAATTATTGTTGTCAGGTAACGAACGCGACGCTACGGATCAGGTACCGGTGTATTTCGGCGAACGCTGCTCGACCTGGGCCATGCGCCCTTCGGCGTGATCCTCGCTGTCGCGCAGCAAGCCCCAGTGCAGATGGGCCTGGGTGACGAAGTCCCGGGGCGCGAGATGGGCGCTCTGCAAGGCCAGGCGCTTGATCGACTGCACTGCGAGCGGGCCGTTGGCGGCAATTCGCTCGGCCAGATCCAGCGCCGCTGGCAGCAGACGTTCCCTGGGCAGTAGCTCGATGATCAAACCGATGTCCAACGCCTGCCCGGCGCTGATCGACTCCCCGGTCAGCGCCATTTTCATGGCATGGGCCGCTGGAATTGCACGCAGCAAGTACTGCACGCCACCAGCCGCCGGAATGGTCGCGTCGCACACCTCAGGCAAGCCGAACGTGGCGCCGGCCGAGGCAATGCGCAGATCGCATTGCAGCGCCAGCTCGAGACCGCCACCCAGGCAGGCACCATTGATGGCGGCAATCACCGGTTTCCAGATGTCCAGGTCGCTGAGGTCGAACAGCCGGCTGTAGCCGCCCTCCTCGGCTTCGGTCTCGCGGCTCTTGAGGGTGCCGGCGACAAAACCGGATGCCGCCAGCAACGACTCCTTGTGGCTTGCACCGCTGCAAAACGCGCGCTCGCCGGCACCGGTCAGGACGATCACCCGCACCTGCTCGTCATCCTGGCAGGCACCCAGGGTCTTGCGCAGGTGCATCAGGTCGCTGACGGTCAGCGCGTTGTTCGACTGTTGCGCATCGAGCGTGATGAGTGCCACGTGATCGATGATCTTGAACTGAATGGCCATGATGTAACTCCTGCGCTGCGCGATTCTTCATGTTGTTTTTCAGGCGCCAAAACCCAGGCCCAGTTCACGCAAGCGCTCGATGGCCGCGGTGTCGAAGCCCCAGTCGCGCAGTGCTGCGCCGCCATGTTCTCCACGCTCGGGCGCCGGTTGCGGTTGCGCCGATGGCGTGCCGAGGAAACGCGGAGCAGGGGCCGGTTGCACCACCCCGTCGACTTCGATGAAGCTGCCACGGGCAACGCCGTGGGGGTGCCTGGCCGCTTCGGCGAGCCCGAGCACCGGCGCAACGCAGGCGTCGCTGCCTTCGAAGGCCTCCTCCCATTGCTTGCGGGTACGGCCAAGGAACGCAGCGGTGAATGCCTCCCGCAGGCGCGGCCAGCCAGTCCGGTCGTGCTGGCTGGGCAGGTCTGCGTTGGAAAGCCCTAGAATGTCCAGCATCTGCCCGTAGAAGCGCGATTCAATCGGTCCGATCGCCATGTACTGGCCGTCGCCGGTTTCGTAGGTGTCGTACCAGGGCGCACCGCCATCAAGCAGGTTGCTGCCGCGCTGTTCTTTCCAGTGACCACCGGCCAGCAGACCCCAGATCACCGAGCCCAACTGCGCCGCACCTTCGGTCATCGCCGCATCAACCACCTGCCCGGCGCCGCCACGCTGCACATTGACCAGCGCCGCGAGCACGCCCATCGCCAGCAACATGCCGCCACCGCCGTAGTCACCCACAAGGTTCAGTGGCGGCACCGGTCGACCACCGGCCGGGCCAATACTCGACAGCACACCCGACAAGGCGATGTAGTTCAGGTCATGGCCGGCGCGGTCGGCCATCGGGCCGGTCTGGCCCCAGCCAGTCATACGGCCGTAGACCAAGCGCGGATTGCGCTGTAGCGCGACTTCCGGGCCGAGACCCAGGCGCTCCATCGTGCCGGGGCGAAACCCTTCGATCACCACATCGGCGCGCTCAATCAACTCCAGCGCGACAGCGACACTGTCGGGGTGCTTCAGGTCGAGGGTGACCGAACGCCGGTTGCGCCCGGTGATGTCGACCCGCTTGCCTTCAAGTTTCGGCCCCAGGTCACTGGCCTTCTGCGGCCGGTCGATGCGCACCACGTCGGCGCCCATGTCGGCCAACAGCATGGTGCCAAACGGCGCCGGCCCGATTGCCTCAAACTCCACCACCCGAATGCCGCTCAGTACGCCCATCGCCAACGCTCCGTGATTCTTCTGGAGCGCCAGCAGCACTCCTATTGTTGTGCCATCCAGTAGATCAATCCCGGCCCCACCGACCACCACCCGCATCGGGTGGTGGCCGCCAAAGACAGGGTCATCCCGCCCATGGTCTGGGTTACACTCGATGAGATTCGGCGCACTCATAAAACAAAAAAGAATCGGACAGCCCCATGGATAAACACCGCAAGTCCAATGCATCGGACACCCATGCCAGCCAGGTCTTCAATCCGGTTCAGTCCCCGATCGTCAGTACCAAGCTGACTCCACCGCGCAGCGCCGGGCGCCTGATTTCCCGCGAGCGCCTGCAGGAGCAAATGCTCAAGGCCCGCCGCCTGCGTTGCATCGTGCTCAAGGGGCCGGCCGGGTGTGGCAAGACCTCGACCCTGATCGCCTGGCGCCAGGCGCTGTTGCCGCTGGGGTTCGATGTGGCGTGGCTGACGCTGTCGGCCGATGACAACGAACTGGCACGCTTTCTTGACTATCTGCTGGCAAGCCTCGGCCAGATCGACCCGACGCTCGTGCGCGAAGCGACTCAACTGGAAGGTCGCGGCATCGACAGCGAAGCCGTGGAACGCACTGTCATCACTCTGGTGCGCAGCATTGCCAGCCGTGGCCGTGAGCTGGTGCTGGTACTCGACGACCTGCACCACCTGACTGACGTGGGCATTCACCAGGCCCTGCAATGGCTGATCGACTACGCCCCGGCCAACCTGCACCTGGCGCTGATCTCGCGCAGTATCGTACCGCTGTCCCTGGCGCGGTTGCGCAGCCAGGAACTGGTGCTGGAACTGAACCTGCGGGACTTGCGTTTCACCGCCGCCGAATCCGAACAGTTCCTCAAGGCGCAGTTGGGCGAGATCAGCGCCCGGGACGCCAGGATGATGCATGAGCTGACCGATGGCTGGGTCGCCGGCCTGCAACTGCTCGCCGTCAGCCGCAAAAAGAATCGCCCGCCTGCCGCCACAGAGGCGGCATCGGTGCAAGCGCAGCTACGGGACGATCAAGCCTTCGCCAGGTTTTTCGAAGTCGAAGTGTTGTCCCACCTGTCACCGACAGACCTGGACCTGTTGCTGCTCATGGCCGTGTGCAACCGTTTCTGCGCCTCGTTGTGCGCGGCCTTGAGTGGTCACCCGCAGGCGGTTGCCGAGGCGAACGCGCTGCTGACGCGGCTGGAGCGGGACAACCTGTTCCTGATCCCGGTGGACAGCGCCGAGCGCGAAACCTGGTATCGCCTGCACCCATTGCTGCGCGAAACCCTGCTCAAGTATTTCGACTCGCGCAACAACGCCGAGCAGCAAGCGGTGCACGTTCGCGCATGGAACTGGTTCCGCGAGCACAATCACCTGGATGAAGCGGTGCACCATGCGGTCATGGGCGGTGACCCGTCGGCCGCCGCCGATCTGGTGGAACAACACTGCGAAGCGCTGTACGCCCATGGCGACCTGCGCATGCTGATCGAGCTGGTGCGGCTGTTGCCGGTCGAACAGGTACAGGCCCGGGTCAAGCTGCGCATTCTCAAAACGCGGATGCAGCTATATGCCAGGGACTTCGTGGCCTGCACCGCCAGCCTCGAACAACTGTTTCGCGACGTTCCCGAGAGCGAAGTCCATGACCGCTTCATGATCTCGCTGCTGCGCGCCTCTTTGGCCCTGCAGCGGGATGACACCGATGCGGCCATGACGGTCCTGCCGCAATTGCTCAACCCGCCGGCGGGCAGCAACAGCGTGGCCATCGGCTCCTGTGCCAACATCCTGTCCTGGCTGTACATGCATCGCGGTGAATACGAAAAAGCCCGGCAGGTGCAACTCGACCGGCCGAACCTGCTGATCAATGGCCAGCCGCTGCTGGGAACCACGGCGGGCAGCCTTCAGGGGCGCTGCCTGATCGGCTTGAGCCTGGCCCTTGAAGGCCAGATGACCCAGGCGGAACGGGTTTACCGCGATGTATTGCATGAAGCCGGCCAATGCGGCAAAAGCGGTGCCGACGCTACTTACCTCTCCGCTGCGCTGCTCGGCGAAGTGCTGTACGAAACCAACGACCTCGACGCCGCATTCAAGATGCTCTCGGGCTGGATCGACATTCTCGAACGGATCTCGATTCCCGATTCCGTGCTGCGTGTGCTGCAAGTGCTGTGGAATGTGCAATGGCTGGCGGGTAACCATCAGGAGGCCCTGGCGTTCGTCGAGCGGCTTGATGAGTACGCAATCAAACTCGGCCTGGAGCGCCTGCAAGCCTACTGCCTGACCTGGCAGGTGCGCTGGTTGCTGATACTCGGGGAGACCGCACAAGCCCAGGCCAAGCTGGCGCGCCTGGAAGCCATCGATGCGCGCCACCCGGACGCCGGGCACACGGCACTCAAGGAAATCCACATCCTGGCCGAGAACGCCCGCGCTCGCTGGCAACTGGCGCAGGGCGACCTGGACGGCGCCTTCGCACGCATAGAACAGCTGATCGAAACCTGTGAAAGGCACCGCCGCCAACTCGGAGCGGTACGCCTGATGGTGCTCAGTGCCGTGATCGAGTCCGAACGGGGTCACCATGAGCAGGCGCGGGACAAGGTCATGGAGGCGCTGCGCCGAGGGCAACGCTTCGGCCTGGTACGCAGCCTCATCGACGCCCATCCGGAGGGGTTGAAACTGATCTGCGATATCACCAGCCGGGAAGTCCTTGACCCGGTGCTGGCGTTTTATGTCGAGCGCTTGCAGGCCGCCGGGGCTACAGCGCCTGCAGTCTCGAAAACCAAGCCCGCGACGGCGGCAACCAGCAAACCGCTGGCGGCCGGGATCGAGCCCTTGAGCGAACGGGAGATCGAAGTGGTTCGACTGCTGGCCCAGGCCCTGCCCAACAAGAAAATCGCCCGCGCGCTGGGGCTGTCCCCGGAAACCGTGAAATGGCACCTGAGCCATATCTACAGCAAGCTCGGCGTCAGCAGCCGCGATGAAGCGGTGGCGCGGGTCCGGGATCTGGAATCGCAGGGTGATGCGGGTCTCAATACGCACTAACTGACAAACAGAGAAACCTGGGGGAGCGGGCTTGCCCGCGAAGGCGGTGTATCAGTCAACATCAATGTTGAATGTACCGGCCTCTTCGCGGGCAAGCCCGCTCCCACAGGGGCCGTGGTGCTCTTCTTCCTGCTGGCATTTCTCTCCCGCCACCCACCTCGGGTGGCGTTCATCCAAGCCTCTCAAGCCTATCGTAACCCTCAGATCACAGGTGCAGTCCGCGCCTTGCGTAAGCGCTCGGCCTGTGGCCGGCCTGGCATTTTTGAGGAGTCTTGCGTGCATATCGCCCGAACCGTTTTCCGCGACGACCATGAAATGTTTCGCACTACCGTGCGCCGTTTTTTCGAGCGTGAATGCCTGCCGCGCCAGGCAGCCTGGGACAAAGCCGGCCAGGTCGACCGCGAGACCTGGCTCAAGGCCGGCCGTGAAGGCTTGCTCGGCATCACACTGCCCACCGAATACGGTGGTGGCGGTGGCGACTTCGGTCACAGCGCGGTGTTCAACGAGGAGTTCGCCCGTGCCGGCGTGAGTGGCGCCTACTTCGGCATGCACTCCGACGTCATTGCGCCGTACATCAATCGCTGCGGCAACGAAGAACAGAAACAGAAATGGCTGCCGGGCATCTGCTCTGGCGAGATCATTCTGGCCATCGCCATGACCGAACCCGGCACCGGCAGCGACCTCAAGGCCGTGCGCACCACCGCCGTACGCGATGGCGACGAATACGTGATTAACGGCAGCAAGACCTTCATCAGCAACGGCCTGACCGCCGACCTGGTCATCGTCGTGTGCAAGACCGACCCGGCAGCCGGCGCCAAGGGCATCAGCCTGATCACAGTGGAAGCCAGTCGCGCCGGTTTCAAACATGGTCGCAAGCTGGACAAGGTTGGCCAGCATGCGCAGGACACGGCAGAGCTGTTCTTCGACAACGTCCGGGTGCCGGTCGGCAACCGCCTTGGCGAAGAAGGCCTGGGTTTCACCTACCTGATGGGCGAACTGCCCCAGGAACGCTTCTCGATCGCGGTGTCCGCCGCCGCCAAGCTCGAGCGCCTGCTGGAACAGACACTTGAATACGTGAAGGACCGCAAGGCCTTCAACCAGACCGTCTGGGACTTCCAGAACACCAAGTTCAAGCTCGCCGACATCAAGGCCCAGGCCACCGCCCTGCGGGTGATGGTCGACTACTACCTGGGCGAACACATGCGCCGCCGGCTGACCCTGGAAGAAGCCGCCATCGCCAAGCTCTACACCACCGAAACCCTGTGGAAATGCATCGACGACATGGTCCAGCTGCACGGCGGCTACGGCTACATGATGGAGTACCCGATTGCCCGCGCGTTCGTCGACATGCGCGTCAACCGCATCTACGGCGGTACCAGTGAAGTCATGCGCGAAATGATCGCGCGCAAGCTCTGACCCTTCAAAACAACAAGGAAAACAACGATGAGCAATAAAGTGTTCGTTGCTGGCGTCGGCATGATCCAGTTCAAGAAACCGGGGACCAACGAGCCCTACGACATCATGGGTGAACAGGCGATTCGCCTGGCCCTGGCCGATTGCGGGCTGGACTTCAGTGACATCCAGCAAGCCTATGCCGGTTACGTCTACGGCGACTCCACCTGCGGCCAGAAAGCCCTGTACCGCGTGGGCATGACCGGTATCCCGCTGATCAACGTCAACAACAACTGCGCCACCGGTTCCAGCGCGCTGTTCCTGGCCCGTCAAGCCGTGGCCAGCGGTGCGGTGGACTGCGCCCTGGCATTTGGCTTCGAGCAGATGAATCCCGGCGCGTTGAAATCCGCCTGGACCGACCGCGCCCCGGCCACCGAGCGCGCCCTCAAGCTGACCAACGAACTGGTGGGCATGCCCGACCTGCCGACTGCCATCCGCCAGTTCGCCGGTGCCGGCTACGCGCACATGCAGAAGTACGGCACCCGGCTGGAAACCTTCGCCAAAATCCGCGCCAAGGCCAGCCGCCATGCCGCCAACAACCCGCTGGCAGTGTTCCGCAACGTGGTCAGCACCGAAGAAGTGCTGGCCGCACCGATGTTGTGGGAAGGCGTGCTGACTCGCCTGATGGCCTGCCCGCCGACCTGCGGCGCCGCCGCGAGCATCGTGGTCTCCGAAGACTTCGCGAAAAAGCATGGCCTGCGCACCGACGTGCTGATGGCCGGCCAGGCCCTGACCACCGACCTGCCGAGCACCTACGATGCCAAGGACATGATCCGCGTGGTCGGTTTCGACATGACCCGCATGGCTGCCGACATCGCCTACAACCAGGCGGGCATCGGTCCACAAGACATCGACGTGATCGAGCTGCACGACTGCTTCGCGCAGAACGAGTTGCTGACCTACGAAGGCCTCGGCTTGTGCGCTGAAGGCGGCGCCGAGCAACTGGTCAACGACGGCGACAACACCTACGGCGGCAAGTGGGTAACCAACCCCTCCGGTGGCCTGCTCTCCAAGGGTCACCCGCTGGGCGCCACCGGCCTGGCCCAGTGCTACGAGCTGACCCACCAACTGCGCGGCACCGCCGAACAGCGCCAGGTGCCGAACGCGCGCATCGCCGTGCAGCACAACCTCGGTCTGGGCGGCGCCTGCGTCGTCACCGTGTACCAGAAAAACTGAAGCGACCGGTTAATGAAGGAGTCACTCAGATGATCGACAAGAAACACATCGGCAGACAACTGCCCACCTTCCTCGCCACCGCCGAAGCCGGACAACTGCGCTTCTTCGCCAAGGCCACCGGGGAAACCAACCCGATCTACTTCGACGAGCAGGCCGCTCGCGATGCAGGGCATCCGAACCTGCCATTGCCACCGACCTTTCTGTTCTCGCTGGAATTCCAGATCCCGTCCAACGACTGGCGCTTTGAGCTGGGCATCGTCACTGCACGCATCCTGCACGGTGAGGAGTCGTTCCGTTATCACCGCATGGCCTATGCCGGCGACACCCTGCGCTTCGATGTGCGCATCGCCGACATCTACGACAAAAAAGGCGGCGCGCTGGAGTTCGTGGTGCGCGAGACCCGGGTCACCAACCAGCACGGTGAGCACGTCGCGGACCTGCGCAGCGTGCTCGTACAGCGCAACAGCTGAAGCGGAGAACACTGATGAACGCCATAAGCCTGGAAAAAATCAACATCGGCGACACCCTGCCGCCACTGGCGTTGCCGCCGATCAACCGCACAACCCTGGCGCTGTTTGCCGGCGCGTCCGGTGACCACAACGCCATTCACCTCGACACCGACTACGCGCGCAAGGCCGGCATGGCCGACGTGTTCGCCCACGGCATGTTGTCGATGGCCTACCTCGGTCGCCTGCTGACCCAGTGGGTCGACCAGCGCCAGTTACGCGAATTCGGCGTGCGCTTTCTCGGTATCACCCACCTGGGCCACCAGATTACCTGCACCGGCACAGTCGTCGAGCGCTTTGAAGTCGACGGCGAGCAACGCATCAAGGTTGAAGTGCGCACCACCAATCAATACGGCGACACCAAAATTGTTGGTGACGCTGTGATCGCTCTGTAAACAAACCGAATAATTGAGGAGCAACACCCCATGGCAAAACTCGACGGCAAAGTCGCACTGGTCACCGGTTCCGGTCGTGGCATCGGCCAGCAAATCGCCCTGAAACTGGCAAGTGAAGGCGCGCGCATCGTTATCAACGACCTGGATGCCGATCCGGCCCATGAAACCGCTGAGCTGATTCGCAAGATGGGTGGCGAAGCCGCCGTGTGTCACGGCAACGTCAGCGCCCCGGATTTCGCCGAGCGCTACATCAAGACCGCAATGGACAACTTCAACGGCATCGACATCATCGTCAACAACGCCGGTTACACCTGGGACGACGTGATCCAGAAGATGAGCGACGAGCAGTGGTACGCGATTCTCGACTGTCACATGACCGCACCGTTCCGCATCCTGCGTGCCGCTTACCCGATCATCAAGGCGCAGGCCCAGGCGGACGCCGCAGCAGAGCGCGAAGTGTTCCGCAAAGTGGTGAACATCTCGTCGGTATCGGCCCTCAACGGTAATGCCGGGCAGATGAACTACTCCTCGGCCAAGGCCGGTGTACTGGGCATGACTCGCGCGCTGGCCCGGGAATGGGGCCGCTTCAAGGTCAACGTCAACGCCGTGGCCTTCGGTTTCATCGAAACCCGCATGACCAGCGCCGACGCCCATGCCGGTGCCACCGTGAACATCGAGGGCCGTGACATCCGCGTCGGCATCAGCCCGGAAGCGGCCAAATCGTTCGCCCAGCGCAACCCGCTCGGCCGCCCGGGCACCACGAAGGAAGCGGCGGACGCCGTGTACCTGTTCTGCTCGCCGGAGTCGAACTACATCACGGCCCAGACCATCGCCGTCGCCGGCAATCTGCAATAACTCAACTTGTAGGAGCGAGCCTGCTCGCGATGGACGTCAACGATGACGCGGGCTGTCTGATTGATCGCGGCGTCCTGACGTTTTTCGCGAGCAGGCTCGCTCCTACAAGACCGCAGGATCACACCATGAACATGACTGAAACCAATATCCGCCAGGCTGCCATCAAACTGATCTCGCGTAATGGCTACGGCTCGATGAGCCTTCGGCAACTGGCGGCTGAATCGGGGATCAACCCCTCGACGCTGTACCTCTATTACCAAGGCAAAGGCGAGTTGCTGCTGGAGCTGGTTCTGGAATATTTCCAGGAGATGTCCCTGGCATGGGCACGCAGCCGCCCCGCCGTTGCGTGGGCCGATACGAAACTGCGCACGTTCATCGCCTGCCATGTGCGTTATCACCTGGAGCATAAGAACCAGGCCATTCTCGGCAACCTGGAATTACGCAGCCTGGATGAACAATCCCTGACCCAGGTCCGCCAAGCGCGACGGGGTTACCTCAAGGGCCTGCAGGATCTGCTGGAGCAAGGCGTGCGTGAAGGTTCGCTCAGCTGCGCCGAACCAAAATTGATGGCCAGAACCCTGTTCAACATGCTCACCCACGCCTGCGTCTGGTATCAGGCCGATGGCCGCTGGAGCGTCGACGACGTCATCCGCCATTACTCGGAACTGGTGCTGAAAATGCTCGGTGCCGTGCCCATCGCATCACCTCGCCCACCCACGCGCCGTACGACCATTACACGCCGCACCATGCCGATGGAGGCAGTTTCATGAGCGATCTCATGCAACCCTTTTCCATGGCCGGCAAAACTGTGCTGGTAGCCGATGCCACCACTCGGCTCGGCGCCCATTTCGCCCGACTGATCAGCCTCGCCGGCGCCCGGGTAGCCCTCGGCGCGCAACGCCCCGCACAGCTTGAGCAGCTGGAAGCCGACCTGCGCTGGGAGGGTGGTGAAGTACTGATCGTCAGCCTCGACAGCGCCCGCCGTCCCAGCGTCGAAGCGGCGCTCGAGGCCATCGAGGAGCGCTTCGGCAGCGTCGATGTACTGATCAACAACAGCGCCGAGCGCGAGCACATGGCGCTGAACAATCACCTGGTCCATTGCACCAGCCTGTACATGATCAAGGCCGAACGTGGCGGCAGCATCGTCAACATCGAACCACCGCCCCGCCCGATCAGCGAGCCCAACCCTTGTTTGCGCTCCAACAGCAGCCTGATCCGCATGAGCAGGGCCATGGCCCAGTCGCTGACGCCGCACCGGATCCGGGTCAATGTGATTGCCGCCGGACGCGGCAAGGACGCGGGCCTGCAGGAGCTCAACGGTCCCTTGCTGTTGCTGGCCAGTGGCGCGGGTGCCAGCGTCACCGGGGCGGTGTTGCACATCGACAACCACGCCACCTGATACGGGTGGCGTTTAGTTTCTGACGACCCTTGAACATCGGGACCGGTCGCCCTGCGCGACGCCCGTCAACAAGGAGCCAGTCAGATGACTCGCATAAAAAAGTGGCTGCCGAAACTCGCCATGGTGGCGACAACGGTCATGGCAATGGCGGCGAATGCTGCTGACAAACCCAACATCCTGGTGATCTTCGGCGATGACATCGGCCAGACCAACATCAGCGCCTACTCCATGGGTGTGGTTGGCTACAAGACACCGAACATTGATCGCATCGCTCACGAAGGCATGCTGTTCACCGACTACTACGCGGAGAACAGCTGCACCGCCGGGCGCTCGTCGTTCATCACCGGCCAGTCACCGCTGCGCACCGGCCTGACCAAGGTCGGCGTGCCGGGGGCGCCGATCGGTATCCAGAAACGCGACATCACCCTCGCCCAGGCCCTCAAGTCCCAGGGCTATGCCACCGGCCAGTTCGGCAAGAACCACCTCGGTGACCGCGACGAGTACCTGCCGACCAACCACGGTTTCGATGAGTTCTTCGGCAACCTGTATCACCTCAACGCCGAAGAAGAGCCTGAGCGTCCGTACTGGCCCAAGGACGACCCGGACTTCGTCAAAACCCGCACGCCACGGGGCGTGATTCATAGCTACGCCGACGGCAAGATCGAGGACACCGGCGCGCTGACCACCAAGCGCATGGAAACCATCGACGACGAAACCACCGCCGCCGCGCAAGCGTTCATCGAGAAGCAGGCCAAGGCGGACAAGCCGTTCTTCGTCTGGATGAACACCACCCGCATGCACGTGTTCACCCACGTGCGCGAATCGATGAAGGGCCAGAGCGGCATGCCCGGCAACGATTACGCCGATGGCATGATCGAGCACGACGGCGACGTCGGCAAACTGCTGAAAACTCTCGACGACCTGAAGATCACCGACAACACCATCGTCGTCTACACCACCGACAACGGCCCGAACCAGTTCTCCTGGCCGGACGCGGCAACCACGCCATTCCGTAACGAGAAGAACTCCAACTGGGAAGGTGCCTATCGCGTACCGGCGATTGTGCGTTGGCCGGGCAAGATCAAGGCCGGTGAAGTGTCCAACGAGATGTTCTCGGGCCTGGACTGGTTCCCTACCCTGCTCGCGGCGGCTGGAGATACCAAGGTGAAGGACAAGCTGTTGAAAGGCTGGGCGCCGACCTCGGGTGGCAGCAGTTTCAAGGTGCACCTGGACGGCTACAACCAGTTGCCCTACCTGACTGGCGAGCAACCTAAAGGTGAACGCCGCGAGTTCTATTATTTCAATGACGACGGTGTGCTGGTTTCCATGCGCTTCGACAACTGGAAAGTGGTCTTCGCCGAACAACGCGAACCCGGTGGTTTTGCGGTGTGGAGCAGCCCGTTCGTGCCGCTGCGCGTACCCAAGTTGTTCAACCTGCGCATGGACCCGTATGAGCGGGCTGACCTGGTCTCGGACCAGTACAACGACTGGCTCGTGAAGAACTCCTACCTGCTGGCCGCAGGTGTGGCCAAGGCTGCGCGCTTCCTGCAGACCTTCATCGAGTACCCACCGAGCCAGAAACCTGCCAGCTTCAGCGTTGATCAGATCCGCGCTGCCGTCGACGCGAAAATCGAAGAGAAGATGAAAGGCCAGGCCAAACCCTAAGCGCCTCTCTACGCCAATGCGGCCTGAATGCCAGCGGCCAACCCGCCCAGGTGAAATTAAGCTTGGGCTAAGGTTGGCTCTTTAGTCTTCGACACTTTCGAGTAGTCGAGCATTTCGAAGATGGGTAGTGTCGATACAAGCGCCAAACCACCGTTCAGCATCGTTCTGGTTAATTACAAAACCCATGATTTGACCAGGATCTGCCTGGACCTTTTGCGCGAACCGGTACGAAAAGCCGGAATCCCGGTCTGGGTGGTCGATAACGGTTCGGCGGATGCCAGCGTCGAGTATTTGCGCTCGCTCGACTGGATAAACCTGATCGAACGCGATGCACCCACCAAAGAACCGGGGCACATCGCCCATGGCAAGGCACTGGACATGGCGCTGGCCAGGGTCAACACCGACTACCTGTTCCTGATGCACACCGACACGTTCGTCTTCGATGCAAACGTATTTGCGATGATGATGGAGCGCTGCACCAAGGATCAAAATGTCATCGCGGTCGGTTGCACGGAGCAACTCAACCGCGGACTGCCAAGGACCGCGTGGCGCTTCACTTCACGCCTGATCAAGCACCACTACCGACGCTTGAAGCAATCGCTGGGCCTGCAATCAAAGGAGCCGAAACCCTACCGGAAAACCTACCTGAAAAGCTTTTGCACGCTATGGAATGGCAGGCTGATCAAGCAGCAGGGTCTGCATTTTCAGATCGATGACCGTGTGCCCGGTTATGAGCTGCAAGACCGCGTGATCGACCTTGGCTACAAAGTCGTGTTTCTTTCGCCCGGCAAAATCTTCAAGTACCTGGACCACGTACAGTCCGGCACCGTCGCCGCTGCGGGCGGATATGGCCAGGATCATCGGCGGACCAAAATGTACCAGGACATTCTCAAGCGCTTCAGTGCAACCAACTCCTCGATGTCTTGAACAAACCCGCACCCACAAAAATTAAGCCCACTGACCGTTGCCGGTGCAGTGGGCTTTTCGCATCAGGCTGATACCGGCTCACTGTTGCAGGATAAAAGTCGCCAGGCTTTTCAGGTCGTCCGGACTCAACTGCGCGAAAGGCGGCATGGGCACATCCCCCCACTTCCCGCTGCCGCCGTGCTGGATGCTGGACATAAGCCGGTCCATTGCCTGCGGGTCCTTGGCATATTTGGCCGCCACATCGCGGTAGGCCGGGCCTACCACTTTGTGGTCGATCGCGTGGCAGGACAGGCAGGCGTTGTTCTGCAGCAAGGCCTTGGCGTCGACTTTTGCAACAGCCACCGCCGGGGCGTTCGAGGCCGCCTGAACATCGGCATCATTGGCCTTAGCACTGCCGTAGGTCACTGCCAGGTAAGCGCCGATAACACTCACCTCCCGGTCGCTGATCGGAGCACCGTACACGTGCTGCATCTTGCCCGCTTCGGCGGTCCACTGCGCCAGGCTCATGCCCGGCGGCTGGAAGTTGATGTAATCGGCCGAATGGCAGACGGAACACTTCTGCTGCGCCAATGCGTAGCCAGGCATCGTGCTGGGCTTGAACGCAGCCGTTTCAGGCGGCAGCGTGATGGACAGCGGCGCGGCGCCAGCCAGGGTCGCCAGACAAACCTGAACCGCGCAGAGCAAGGCGGTCATGCATTTCACAAGTCTCATGCGGCCCTCCTCAGGCGACGGTCACGTGGGTGGTTTCGACGACATGGCGGCGATAGCCAGCGGGGTTCCAGTCGGCTTGCAGCGGCTGCGTCTCGCCAGCACTGTTGCTGGCCCGCACCATCAGCTGGGTGGCGCCCTTGCCGGTAAAGGTGATCGGCAGTGTCCACTCACGAAAGGAGAAACGGCCAAGGTCCTGCCCGAGCATGGTTTCACGCCAGGTTTTCCCGCCGTCGATCGACACCTCCACCTTGTTGACCCCAACGCCACCGTCGAACGCGATGCCCTTGAGCACCAGGCTTTTGTTCAACGGCAATACATCGCCGTGTTTAACGCTGGTGATGAAACAGCGCACCGGCAATTTGGAAATCGGCCGGGTTTTCGCCGCCGTGGTGCCGGGGGCAATGCACAAGCAATCGTTATCCGGAACCCGGTATCCCTTGGCCATGAAGAAACCGTCGTAGGTGTGATCGACGACTTCGATCTCACTCAGGTGCTTGACCCAGTAGGTACCGAAATAGCCAGGCACCACCAGACGAATCGGGTAGCCGTTGAGAAATGGCAGGTCGGTGCCATTCATCGACCAGGCGATCATCGGCTCACCGTCCATGGCATGGCTGATGTCCAGCGCCTTGATGTACTCCGGCGTGCTCGGCAGCACGGGTTTATCCAGCCCACGGAAGGTCACTTGCCGGGCCTCGGCTTTCACACCGGCCTTCTCCAGTATCGCTTTGAGGGGCACCCCCACCCACCGCGCATTGCCCATCGAGCCATTGCCCAACTGAGCACCGAACACCCGAGGCATCGAGAAGCCACGGCTATTACCCGAACACTGATTGACGGCCACCACTTCCACCGGTTCGGCGAGGGCCTTGAGCTCGGCAAGGGACAGTGACAGCGGCGTGTCAACCGTGCCCTTGATCGTCAGGCGGTAGCTGTCCGGATCGATGCTGGTCGGAAAATTGGCCAGGTGGTAACGCACGAAAAAGGCGTCATTGGGCGTGATCGGCCCTTCGTTGAAGACGGGGAATGGCGTTTCCAGATGCGGCGGACGCGTGGTCACCAAGGTCAATGGACGTTTTTGCGGGTATTGCACGAGCGGTCGTGGGCCGGCGGCAAAGGTCACTTCTTCGACGTTTTCCTCGGCAGCCCTGGCGAGATTTGCCAACGGCGAGGCCGCCAAAGCCAAAGTGAAAGCATTGCGTAAAACCCGCCGACGGGTCGGCTGGCTGTTGTCTACAAAACTGAACTTCATTCTGCGCTCTCTATGATTGTTTTATTGAGATGCAACTGATCGTTCCCCACCAGGACGCAATGCTTTTATGTAGGAGCGAGCCTGCTCGCGATGGACTAAAGAGCGCCACGTTTAACCAATAAACACTCGTTATCGTTAACGACCATCGCGAGCAGGCTAGCTCCTACAGAATGTTGCGCGCCAGGCGGTGAGATATCAGGCTTACGGTCGATGAACAAGCCAGTATCGTCAGGGCCAAACTGTCCGCTTTTCATTGAGCGTCAGCGACTTGACAATTGATGACAGGAACTCCCGTCAAGGCCGGCGTAGACACTTCGGATTCGAAGCCCTGCCTGTGCCATCACCCACAAAAAGGCTCGTTACGCCATGGTAATCGGGCGGCGGCGATGATGGGATTGATCCAGTCGGTCCGGCTCAACGGGCATGATCCGTATGCTTACCTGAAGTATGTTTTAGCGCGCCTGCCGACGCAGTGGGCGAGTAAGATTACCGAGCTGCTGCCGCATAACTGGCCACCCACCTAACAACGTAAACCGGGATGTACGGATACTCACGTTGAAACTCCACATGGAAGACTTGGAATGACTCGAATTATTGAAATCCTGATGTACACCTTAAAGCCAGGATCGGGATTGGATTTTCATCGAATAATGCAGAATGTAAGTATTCCGCTTCACCTGGAAGCTGGCATCGATGTCGTTTCTTATGGCGGCTCATTGCATGATTGTGACAGCTATCACCTGATTCGCGCCTATGAAAGCGAGAGCCATCGCTTGGCATCTCAAGATATTTTTTACGCAAGCGCTGCCTGGAAACAGGGCCCGCGAGCAGACATTATCAGTCTCATTGAAGTCAGTACAACGACAGTAATGGCGCTCACTCAAGACGTAATTGATGCCTTCAGAGCGTCCATGGATATGTCGAAAGCCGACGTTCAATCAGCGTGATAGGCCCGTATTCTTCAACGCAGGGATCAGGAAGGTGTGTTAGCCGGACGCTTACGATCATGCCTCCAGAATCATTTTCCAGCCCACAAAAAAAACCACTGACCGTCGCCGGTTCAGTGGGCTTTTTTTGATCCGGTCTCTAATTACAGAGCCATATCACTCGCAGCATTCGCCTTCGGCGCTTTTACTGCAGTATCAACAGTCACAGGCGTCACAGCCGGCGCGATCACCGCGGGTGGCGGAGTCAGTTCCAGCACCTTGGCGGTGTAGGCCCACTCTTGCGCAACCTTCTCAGGGCTGGCGTTCAACTGGGTGCCGTAGCTCGGTACGATCTGGTGCAGCTTTGCCTGCCAGTCAGGGGTCGCGACCTTGTCCTTGAACACTTTCTGCAGCACGGTCAGCATGATCGGCGCGGCGGTCGATGCGCCCGGGGAGGCGCCCAGCAGGCCGGCGATGCTGCCGTCTTGGGAAGCGACGATTTCGGTGCCCAGTTTCAGCACGCCACCGGCGGCTTCGTCACGCTTGATGATCTGCACGCGCTGGCCGGCTTGCCACAGGCGCCAGTCTTCAGCCTTGGCGTTCGGGAAGTATTCCTTCAGGGCGTTGAGGCGGTCTTCGTCAGACAGCATCAGCTGGCCTGCCAGGTACTCGACCAGCGGGTATTCCTTGATGCCGACCTTGGTCATTGGCCACACGTTGTGGGTGGTCGTGGTGGTCAGCAGGTCCAGGTACGAACCTTCTTTCAGGAACTTGGTGCTGAAGGTCGCGAACGGGCCAAACAGGATCACGCGCTTGCCGTCCAGCACGCGGGTGTCCAGGTGCGGAACCGACATCGGCGGCGCGCCAACGGAGGCTTTGCCGTAGGCCTTGGCCAGGTGTTGCTCGGCGATGGTCGGGTTCTCGGTCACCAGGAACGAGCCGCCTACCGGGAAGCCTGCGTATTCCTTGGCTTCAGGAATGCCGGACTTCTGCAACAGGTGCAGGGCACCGCCGCCGGCGCCGATGAACACGAATTTCGCGTCGGTTTCGGTCTTGCTGCCGTCTTTGAGGTTCTTGTAGCTGACGCGCCAGCTGCCGTCTTCGTTCCTGGTGATGTCCTGCACTTCGCTGGACAGCTTCAAGTCGAACTTCGGCGTGGTTTGCAGGTGCGCAACGAACTGGCGGGTGATTTCGCCGAAGTTCACATCGGTGCCGAGCGGGCTCCAGGTGGCCGCGATTTTCTGGCTCGGGTCACGCCCTTCCATCATCAGCGGCACCCACTGCTTGATCACAGCCGGGTCTTCGGAGTACTGCATGCCGGCGAACAGCGGGCTTGCTTGCAGGGCTTCGTAGCGCTTTTTCAGGAACTTGATGTTGTCATCGCCCCACACGAAGCTCATGTGCGGGGTGGAGTTGATGAACGAACGCGGGTTCTTCAGCACGCCTTGCTGAACCTGCCAGGCCCAGAACTGACGGGAGATCTGGAACGCTTCGTTGATTTCAACGGCCTTCGGGATCGACACCTTGCCGCTCTCGTCTTCCGGGGTGTAGTTCAGCTCGGCCAGGGCGGAGTGACCAGTACCGGCGTTGTTCCAGCCGTTGGAGCTTTCCTGGGCGACGCCGTCGAGGCGCTCGATCATTTGCATCGAGGTACCGGGTTCCAGCTCATTGAGCCATACACCCAGGGTCGCGCTCATGATGCCGCCGCCGATCAGCAGCACATCGACTTTCTTGGCCTCTTGCGCGTGGACGGCAGACATCCCCATGGACAAAGCCAGCCCCAGCAGGGCCGTGTTCACTTTCTTAAACATCTGTAGCACCTATGATAAAACGCCATCCGCCCTTCCATCCTCACGCGCACAGCCCCGTGTTTCACGGCAGTCACGGGTGCGGCACTCAAGGATTACAGGGTGGGCACACAAGGCCGATGAACCGCATCGACCCCAGTTTAATGTCCCTTCTGAACTGACTTTTTATCTTTATTGGCTTCAGCTACTTGAGCGACAGTGATTCGGTCGGCACGTCTCAAAGACATGCAAACTGAATAGGTCAAACCAAGTTGGCGCGAAGAATATCACGACAAGGCTTACCCGCGCGTCTGTTCCCGACCGGTTAGTCCGGGCGCGGGCGATCGGCCTTCTATACTCATCCTGTTTTTCTCCATGAGTGTGTGAGGAACAGCCATGAGCGACAAAGACGATCTGCGCAAGTACTCCTCTCAAGTGATCGACGGCGTGGAGGCCGCACCGGCACGCGCCATGTTGCGGGCCGTGGGCTTCACCGATGCAGACTTCACCAAGCCGCAGATCGGCATCGCCTCGACCTGGGCCATGGTCACCCCATGCAACATGCACATCGACAAACTGGCGCTCGAAGCCGAAAAAGGCGCGAACGCCGCCGGGGCCAAGGGCGTGATCTTCAACACCATCACCATTTCCGACGGCATCGCCAACGGCACCGAAGGCATGAAGTATTCCCTGGTGTCCCGCGAGGTGATCGCCGACTCCATCGAAGTGGTCACCGGTTGCGAGGGTTTCGACGGCCTGGTGACCATCGGCGGCTGTGACAAGAACATGCCGGGGTGCCTGATCGGCATGGCACGGCTCAATCGCCCGTCGATTTTTGTCTATGGCGGCACCATCCAGCCGGGCGCCGGCCACACCGACATCATTTCCGTGTTCGAGGCCGTGGGCCAGCACGCGCGGGGCGATATCAGCGAGATTCAGGTCAAGCAGATCGAGGAAGTGGCGATTCCCGGCCCCGGTTCCTGTGGCGGCATGTACACCGCCAACACCATGGCCTCAGCCATTGAAGCATTGGGCATGAGCCTGCCCGGTTCCAGCTCCCAGGACGCCATTGGCGGCGACAAGGCTTCGGACAGCTTCCGCGCCGGCCAGCAGGTGATGGAGCTGCTCAAGCTCGACCTCAAGCCTCGCGACATCATGACCCGCAAAGCCTTCGAGAACGCCATCCGCGTGGTAATCGCCCTCGCCGGCTCGACCAATGCCGTGCTGCATCTGCTGGCCATGGCCAATGCGGTGGATGTCGAACTAACCCTGGATGACTTCGTCGAGCTGGGCAAGGTTTCCCCGGTGGTCGCCGACCTGCGCCCCAGCGGTCAATACATGATGAGCGAGCTGGTGGCCATCGGCGGCATTCAACCGCTGATGAAGCGCATGCTCGATGCCGGCATGCTGCACGGCGATGTGCTGACCGTCACCGGCCAGACCCTGGCGGACAACCTGGCCAGCGTGCCCGACTACCCGGCCGGCCAGGACGTGATCCGGCCTTTCGACCAGCCGATCAAAAAGGACTCCCACCTGGTCATTCTGCGCGGCAACCTCTCGCCCACCGGCGCCGTGGCCAAGATCACCGGCAAGGAAGGCCTGCGCTTCGAAGGCACGGCCCGGGTCTATCACGGCGAGGAAGGTGCGCTGGCCGGCATCCTCAATGGCGAAGTGCAGCCCGGCGAAGTGATCGTGATCCGCTACGAAGGGCCCAAGGGCGGCCCGGGCATGCGCGAAATGCTGTCGCCGACGTCGGCGGTCATGGGCAAGGGCCTCGGCAAGGAGGTGGCGCTGATCACCGACGGGCGTTTTTCCGGCGGTTCCCACGGTTTCGTGGTCGGCCACATCACGCCGGAGGCCTTTGAGGGCGGGCCGATTGCGCTGGTGGAGGATGGCGACAGGATTATCATCGATGCGCAAACCCGGCAGATCACGGTGGATGTTCCCGATGCCGTGCTGGCCGAGCGCAAGTCGCGCTGGGTGCGGCCGGAATCGAAATACAAGCGCGGGGTGCTGGCCAAGTATGCGAAGACAGTTTCCAGTGCTTCGGAGGGGGCTGTGACGGATAAGTACCTGTAAGGTTTGAGTCTGGCGCTGTTTGGTCTAATGCCATCGCGAGCAGGCTCGCACACAGTTGATCTCCATATGCCGAAGATCCCCTGGGAGCGAGCCTGCTCGCGAAGGCGGCCTGTCAGGCAACCTCTACCTCAAAGCCTGAACCGATCACCTTGCAGTCGTCACCGATTGCTTTTGCGCCATACCGCGCAAAGACACCAGCAACAGACTGACAAACGCACCGGCAACCGCGATGCCCATGTCCTTTTGCGAATCCCACGGGTCATTTTGCGCGCCGACGAAGGCGTTCGCCGTGTCTTTGCCCAGGAAGGCTCCACCGATCCATTCCACCAGTTCGTACACCGCGGATGTCGACAGCATGATGTTCAGGGTCACGAAAAACAGCCAGAACCCGCGCAGCGGCGTCAGGCGCCACAGGACTTCGCGCACCGGATAAGCCAGCAGCAGCCCGTAGCTCAGGTGCACCAACCGGTCGTAGTGATTGCGGTGAGTACCTGCCGCCCGGTCAAAACTGAAGCCCAACCACGCCGAAGACCAGTGATCGTATGGCACCAGGGAATAGGTGTAATGGGCGCCCAGTTCGTGCACGCACAGAAACGCAAACACCAACGTGATGGACATCGCCGACAAGCGGAAACGACGTGATACCGCCACCAAAGTCCCCACCAGCAACAACACCAGCAGGTTTTCCAGCGCCCAGTCCACCCGACTGCGGGGAGAAAAACCCGACGCCACGACAATCAGCACAAACACCAGGAGCAGCATCAGGTCGTGCCGTAAACGCGGGTCAGGCTGCATGGTGCAATACCTCGAAGTCAGGGCATCGCCCTTTTAACTTCGAGGCAAGGGTGCCAGGCAAGTTCGCTTTTTTCCTTCAGCTCATGATATGTTGTACGATGACTGACGAATGTTTATCCAGTCATCGCTCTATCCCTACAACAACAAGGAAACACCCATGAAAAAAGCAAACGTGCTGATCGGTTTTCTGTGCCTGTTCAGCGGTTACGTCGCCGCCACCCCGGCTGTCGCGGACAAAGACGTGGCCCTGGCGGTCGAACACCTGACCCAGGCCATGCTGCACAAAGACATCCCGGAACTGAACGCCTTGACCGCCGAGAACCTGACCTACGGGCATTCCAGCGGCAAGATCCAGGACAAGCAGGCCTTCATCGCCGACATCGAAACCGGCAAAAGCGCGTTCAAGACCCTTGAGATGCAAAACCAGACCATTACCGTCTCCGGCGATGTCGCGCTGGTCCGTCACCACTTCTCGGCGCAAGCGCTCAAAGGCACTGAAGTGGTGCCGACGGAAATCGAAAACTTCCAGATCTGGCAAAAGCAGGACGGTAAATGGCTGTTGGTAGGACGGCAGGCGTTCAAGTTCTGATGAGTTCGTAAGCCACCAACATAACCTGTAGGAGCGAGCCTGCTCGCGATGGACGTAAATGCACCGCATTTATTCAGGTAACACGCGTAATCGTTAGCAACCATCGCGAGCAGGCTCGCTCCTACAGGGGTTTTCGGGTGAATCAACTACCTTTCCACTCCCTGGGACTGAGCCCGGTCTTGCGCCGAAACGCCCGGGCCAGCGCCGAGGGGCTTTCGTAGCCGACCTCCTCGGCAATCAGCGCAATCGGTCGGCCCTCGCGCAAGCGTTTCTGTGCCAGGCTGATGCGCCAGCTCACCAGGTAATCCACCGGCGTCTGCCCGACTACCCGGCGAAAGTGCTCGGCGAAACTGGCTCGCGACATGTTGGCGGCGACCGAGAGTTCGGCCACGCTCCAGGCCTTGGCCGGGGTTTGATGCATCAGGCTCAGGGGGCGCGCCAGGCGCGCATCGGCGAGGCCGGCCATCATGCCCGGCTGCTGGCCTGTGGTGCTCAAGATGTGCCGCAACAACAGAATCACCAGCAACTCGAACAGGCGATCCATCACCGCTTCGCGCCCGCACGTACCGTCGAACGCCTCGTTGAACAGCCATTCCAGGGTCCCGGCCAGGGTCGGGATTTCATCGAGTTTGAGCACCAGGTAATCCGGCAGCGCCGCCGCCAGGGCATTGCCTGCACCGCCGTCGAAATCCAGGGTCGCGCAGACCAGTTGCGTGCCGGACGCTTCAGATGCGAACAGACGATGTCGATAGGGCCGGGGGAAAAAGATCAGGGTCGGCTCGGTCAGTTGCAGGTCCGGCTGATCGCCCATCTTGAGCAGCAACTCGCCCGCCTGAAGCAAGTGCAGATGACCGCTGGCCTGTTGGCCATCGAAGGCGGAGGTGCCGCAAAACGTACCGCTATGGAAAGTGCCGGCATTGACGCCAAAGTGTGTGAGCAAGGTGGACAAGCGATCCATGACAAGGCTCCCGAAGGCAGTTCTGGACGATGTGTCGCATATCCTCGACGATTTGCACCCAACAAGCCAGCCACTCTCCCTAACATCAGCTCCGTACCCAGCGCATACCGCGCTTCACACCACGGAGTATCACCATGACCCGCATTGCCCCGATCAGCCTGGAACACGCCACCGACGCCACCCGCCCGCTGCTGGAAGCCGTGCAGAAAAAAGTCGGTTTTGTGCCCAATACCTTCAAAGTCCTGGCTCACGCCCCAGCGGTGCTGGCCGCGTACCTGCAAAACTCGGCAGCGTTGGGCAAAACGTCCCTGAGCGCCACGGAAAAAGAAGCGGTGTCCCTCGCCACCTCGCAGGTCAACGGCTGCGACTACTGCCTGGCGGCTCATACGTTGTTCGCCGGCAAGGCCGGATTGTCGAAGCAGGACATCCTCAGCGCACGACACGGCGAGCTCAACGCCATTGCCGCCCTCGCCCGCCAAGTTACCGAAAGCCGTGGTCACCTGACCGTCGAGCAGCTCGCCGCTGCCCGTGCCGCCGGCATCGATGACGGCAAGATCATCGAAGTGATCGCCCACGTGGCCTCGCAGACATTGACCAACTACCTGAACAACACAGCGCTGACCGACATCGACTTCCCGGCCATCTAGCGTAAATCCAGTCTGAAAAAACCTGTAGGAGCGAGCCTGCTCGCGATAGCGTTGAGTCAGACACCTATGATGTCGTCTGACACTCCGCCATCGCGAGCAGGCTCGCTCCTACAGATATTCACTCCGCTGCCATGTATTCGCAGGCCTCAATCATCCTCATGCAACTTGATGCCGCGTTTATGCAGCACATGAGGCACCACCAGCACCAGCAGCGTCAGAGCGAGGAAGAACGCCGAGATCGGTTGCGTGAGGAACACCGTCCAGTCGCCCTGGCTGATGGACAAGGCATTGCGCAGTTGTTTCTCGGCCATCGGCCCCAGCAGCATGCCGACGATCACCGGGGCGACGGGGAAGTCGAAACGGCGCATCAGCACCCCGCCCCAGCCAATGGCCAACATCAGGATCAGGTCGAAAGATGAGTGGCGCATGCCATACACGCCGATGGTGGCGAACACGAGGATGCCGGCATTCAGGTACGGCCGGGGGATTTGCAGCAGTTTGACCCACAAACCCACCAGCGGCAGGTTCAACACCAGCAGAATCGCGTTGCCGATGTACAGCGAGGCCACCAGCGTCCAGACAAGCTCCGAGGAGGTTTCGAACAGCATCGGCCCGGGTTGCAGGTTGTAGTTCTGGAACGCCGCCAACAAGATCGCCGCGGTGGCGGACGTCGGGATGCCCAGGGTCAGCAACGGCACCAGGGACCCGGTCGCGCTGGCGTTGTTGGCCGCTTCCGGGCCGGCGACGCCTTCGATGGCGCCCTCGCCCTTGTTGGCGGAAAACTCCTTGGGGTACTTGCTGAGTTTGCGTTCGGTGGAATAGGACAGGAAGGTCGGAATCTCGGCGCCACCGGCCGGAATCGAACCAAACGGAAAGCCGATCAGCGTGCCGCGCAACCAGGCGGGGACCGAGCGTTTCCAGTCGGCGCGGGTCATCCACAACGAGGTCAGGCGGTGCCGTCCTTCGTTTGATTCCTTTTGATAGAGCAGGCTGTACAAGGCCTCGCCCACCGCGAACAAACCAACCGCCACCAGCACCACCTCGATACCATCCACCAGTTCCGGCACGCCGAGGGTGTAGCGGGCAATGCCCGAGGTCGAGTCCAGGCCGATCAAACCGATGGTCAACCCGACGCCCAGCGAGGCAAACCCGCGCAGCATCGAAGCGCCAAGCACCGCCGACACGGTGGTGAACGACAGCACCAGGATTGCGAAGTATTCGGTCGGGCCGAAATTCAGGGCCAGCCTGGCCACGATGGGCGCAAACAGCGTGAGCAAAATCGTGGCAATGGTGCCGGCGACGAACGAGCCGATCGCCGCCGTCGCCAGCGCAGGTCCCGCTCGGCCGTTGCGCGCCATCAGGTTGCCCTCCAGGGCCGTGACCATGGAGGATGATTCACCGGGCGTGTTGAGCAGGATCGAGGTGGTGGAGCCACCGAACTGCGCACCGTAATAGATACCGGCGAACATGATCAGCGCGCCAGTGGGGTCGACCTTGGCGGTGATCGGCAACAGCAGGGCCACCGTCAGTGCCGGACCGATCCCCGGCAGCACGCCGATGGCGGTGCCAAGCAGGCAGCCGATGAACCCCCACATCAGATTGATCGGCGTCAGCGCCGAGGAAAAACCCATCGCCAGGCTTGAAAGAATGTCCACGGTGTCGAGCTCCTTTCAAAGCCAGATGTTGATCAGCGACGGCAGGGAAACCCCCAGCCCGGCGTTGAACAGCCAGTAGATCGGCAGGGTCAAGGCAATGCCGATGGCCAGGTCCCGCAGGGGATGACGGCTGCCGAACCCCCGCGCCGAACAGGTAAACAGCAACCCGGCGGCCAGCACAAACCCGATCAGGTTGATCAGCACCGCCACCCCGACAAGCCCCGCCGTCACCCAGGCCGCACCGGTTTTTCCACCGGGCACCGTGGCGGTGTCGTTATCCAGTTCGCGAAAACCGCCACTGACGGCCTGATACCCCAGCAGCAGCCCCACTGCACCCAGAAACGCTGCCACGACATAGGGGTAGACGTACGCCGGGAGGATCACGAAGCCCATTTCGGGCGGAAACCGGTAGGCGCCAATCGCCAATACGACGCTGATGGCGATCAGGCCGATGCCGACCGCCAATTGCGTCGGTACTACTGCGCGCTGTGTGGCCATCTCAAAGCAGCCCGACCTTGACCAGCATGGCGTGCAACCGTACGTGTTCTTCCTCGACGAATTTGCCGAACTCATCGCCGGTCAGCACGCTGGGCGTCCAGGCATTGGTCTGGATATTGTCTTGCCAGACCTTGCTGTTGGTGGCGGCCACGACCGCGTCGATCACCTCTTTACGCTGTTGCGGGGTGAGGCCCGCCGCACCGTAAACGCCGCGCCAGTTGCCGATCGTCACGTCATAGCCGCTCTCCTTGAGGGTCGGTGCATCAATGCCGGGAACCCGCTCCGGCGCGCCGATGCCCAGGACACGGAACTGACCGGTCTTGATGTATTGCCCCAGCTCGGCGTAACCGCCGGTGATCACCTTGAGCTGGCCGCCCAACGCCTGGGCAACCACCTCGCCACCGCCACCAAAGGCCACGTAGTTGACCTTGTTGACCGGCACGTCCAGCTTGCCCGCCAACTCGGCGATGCCAATGTGATCCACCGAGCCCTTGGAGCCGCCGCCCCAGGTGATGCTGGTTGGATTGGCCTTGAAGGCCTTGATCAGGTCATCGAGGGTCTTGAATTCAGATTCCTTGCGCACGGCGATCACGTTGTACTCGGTGAACAGCCGGGCAATGGGCGTCACATCCTTCAGGCTGATCTGCGGTTTGTTCTGTTCGATGCCCGCGACCATGATCGCGCCGACCACCAGCAATGCGTTCGGATCGCCCTTGGTGCTGTTGGCAAATTGCGCCAGCCCCAGGGTCCCGCCCGCCCCGCCCTTGTTCTCGAAGGTCGCGGACTTGGCCGTACCGGCCTCGACCATGGCCTTGCCCAGCACACGGGCGGTCTGGTCGTAACCACCGCCCACGGAACCCGGGGCCATGAATTTCACGGTATCCAGCGCGAAGGCCGGTGCGACAAGCACGGCAGCGGTCAAACCGGCGGCCATGCAGCGACTGAAACGACGGATCAAAGCAGACATGGGCATCTCCTGATTGCATTGTTTTTATAGGTGCCGCTTGCTCATCGACGTGCGCGATGAACAGGGGCCTGCAAACAAGCTTAGGCCATGGATCCTCGGGTTGATCTGTTTTAAAGCGCTGCACCACCCTGTAGGAGCGAGCCTGCTCGCGATGGTCGCTAACGATTACGCGTGTTACCTGAATAAACGCGGTGCCTTGACGTCCATCGCGAGCAGGCTCGCTCCTACAGGAAACGCCCGGGCGAAAAACAGCCAGGGCACTTGCGACAAAACATCGCTCAGGGTGCGTGTCTTGACCTAACCTCATTGGCTAAGTGACTAACAACCCGTCGAGCTCGCCGATGTGCAACGTCTTGAAGTCCATGATCTACGTCGCCTTCGCGGTTCTGGCGGCAAGCCCGGGATGGCTGTTGGCGGGGGACATGGCCGACGCTCCTGCTCCTGCTCCTGCTCCTGCTCCTGCTCCTGCTCCTGCTCCTGCTCCTGCTCCTGCTCTTGCCCCGGCCCCTCCCCCCGCAGCCCCGATCATCAGCATTTCCGACAGCGAATTGCTGGGGGTGCAAAACCAGCTCAACAGCCTCAAGCAGCAGGTTTCCCAGGCCACCAATTACACTCAGCTGGAAAGCTCGCAGGACCTGGTGCAGGTACTGATTCAGGAGATTGAACGCCTGTCCACATCGCTGCTGCCTGGACAGGCGCAATTGCAGGCGCAACTCAACGTGCTGGGGCCAGTGCCGCTTGACGAGAACGCACAGGTGACGACTGCCATTACCTCCCAACGAGACGCCCTCGGCGAGCAAAAAGACAAGATCGACAGCCAACTCAAAACCCTGGCCGCGCTTAAAATAAGTGCCGGCGAGTTGATCACGCAGATTGCCAGCATCCGGCGCAGTCTGCTGGAAGCGGAAGTGACCCAGCAGACCAGCAGCATCCTGAACCCGAGCTTCTGGTCGCCATTGTTCAATCTTCCGATCGATGACCGCCAACGTTTCAGCGCCCTCATCGAACAGCTCGAGACCACGCACCGGGCCGCCTGGCAACCCGGACAACGCGGGATCACCGCCACTCTGCTGATCCTGGCCCTGGCCATCTGGACCGTGGGGCGAAAGCTCGCCGGACGGGCCCTGGCCTGGCTGTGCATCCATCGAATGCCTGAAGGTCGGCTGCGGCGCAGCTCCCTTGCACTGGCGTCGGTGGTGGCGACGGTGCTGACCGCCGGCATCGCCTTGCAACTGCTGCATTTTGCCGGGACCCGGCAATTGCCCTACACCCCCCTGTTGGCCGACCTGGCGCAGAATCTGGAAAAACTGGCCTATACCTGCGTGCTGATCACCGGGCTGAGCCGCGCGTTGTTGTCCACCAAACATCCTTCATGGCGCCTGCCCGATATTGCCGATCCGGTGGCGCTGGTGATGGAGCCCTATCCGAGGTTGCTGGCCAGCCTGCTACTGGTGCTGGTAACCCTGGTGCAGATGAGCAACGTCACTGGCATGAGCGCCGAAGTGGTGTTGTTCGGTCGGGGCATCGTAGCCTTGATCGTGGCACTGGTGATCGCTGCGCTGCTGTTGCGCGTCAGCAAGACGCGCAGAGACCTGATCGTTGCCGGAGAGGCCCCCGAAGGCGTCACCACCTTCGCCGGTCTGATTTACACCTTCACCGGCGTTGCCGTGGTGGTGTCCCTGTTCGCCCTGTTGATCGGCTACGTGACGATGGCCCGGTTCATCACCTATGAAGTGGTCTGGATATTCATCATCTGCGCCGGTTTCTACCTGCTCTCACAGGTCTACCAGGACACCTGCGACTATGTGTTTTCGCCCCGAAAACCCACCGGCAAGGCGATCAAGCAACTACTGGGCATCGGCAATCCACGCCTGGAGCAGATCTGCACCGTCATGTCCGGGGCTGGCCGCGCCATCCTGATGCTGATCGGCGTCATTGCCCTGTTCGTCGGCGGCGTGGGGACGACCCTCGGGCAACTGGTCACCGGCACCGTGGCCGTACTCGGCGGCGAAGGGCTGCGCAAACTCAACATCGTCCCGGACAACCTGCTCCATGCCATCCTCGCCCTGGTGATCGGCATCTACCTGATTCGCTCCTTCCGGCGCTGGCTGGATAACGAGTTCCTGCCCAAAACCGAGATGGACCCAGGCATGTGCGCCTCGCTCAGCACCCTGTTTGCCAACATCGGTTACGCATCCGTGGTGCTGCTCACGCTGTCATCGCTGGGGGTCAAGTGGACCAACCTGGCGTGGATTGTCAGTGCGCTGTCAGTGGGTATCGGCTTTGGTCTTCAGGAGATCGTGAAGAACTTCATCTCCGGTCTGATCCTGCTGACCGAGCGTCCGGTGAAAGTCGGCGACCTGATCAGCATCAGCGGGGTCGAAGGCGACATACGACGGATCAACGTACGGGCCACGGAAATTCAACTGGCCGACCGCTCGATCATGATCGTGCCCAACTCCCACCTGATTTCGCAGAACCTGCGCAACGTCACCCTCGGCGGTAGCGCCCAAGGCGTGGTGATGCTCGAACTGGTGTTCCCGCTGGACATCGATCCGGAGCAAGTACAGAACCTGCTGTACGACACCTTCACCGAACACGAATCGATCCTGGATAAACCGGTGCCTTATTTGCGCTTCAGTCAGCTGAAGCCTGAAGGCATCACCTTGACCATCACCGGCTATGTCGGCAGCCCACGCACGGTCAGCGCGATCAAAAGCGAGCTGCTGTTTGAAATTCTCAAGCGGCTGGGTGCCGCGGGGATTGAACTGGCGAAACCGCCACCCGCAGCATGATGTGGGAGTTTGCTCCCACAATTTATCGCGGGTGTACGCACATGACGTGCTCACCGCAAATCCACTGTGGGAGCGAGCCTGCTCGCGATGGTCGCCAACGATAACGCGAACTGACTGACAGACCGCATTATCTTGACGTTTTTCGCGAGCAAGCTCGCTCCTACAGGTTGATCAATGGGCGATACACACCGACTTGAGCTCGGTGTAAGCCTCGATCACCGCACGGCCAAACTCGCGGCCCATGCCCGATTGCTTGAGGCCACCGAACGGCATCGCCGGGTCGAGCAGCACGTGGGCGTTGACCCAGACCGTACCGGCTTCGATGCGTGGCACCAGGTTCATCGCCTTGCCCAGATCGTTAGTCCACAGGCTGGCGGCCAGACCGTAGCGGTTGTCGTTGGCCAGTTCGATCACGGCGTCTTCGTCGTCGAACGGCATCACGCCCAGCACCGGGCCGAACACCTCTTCACGGGCCACGGCCATGCTGTGGTCGATGTCCGCCAGAATGGTCGGCTGCACGAAGAAGCCGTCGCCTTCCAGCAACTCGCCGCCCGTCACCACCCGCGCACCTTGCTGGCGGGCCAGTTCGATGTGCTTGAGCACGCTTTGTTGTTGCTTGCGCGACACCAACGGGTTGATGGCCGCGTCGCAGTTCATGCCGGCGCCAATTGGCATCGAGGAGACGGCGGCAGCCAGGGCTTCGACGAACTGATCGTGGATCGAGCGGTGCACGTAGAAGCGCGAGGCAGCGGCGCAGACCTGGCCGTTGTTCAGCAAGCCGCCGAGGATCGCGCCCTGCACGGCTTTTTCGATGTCGGCATCGGCGAGCACGATCATCGGGTTCTTGCCGCCCAGTTCCAGGGAGAAGCGCGTCATGTTTTCCATGCACGCCACGCCGACGCTCTTGCCCACGGCGGTGGAACCGGTGAACGACACTTTGCTCACCAGAGGATGCGCGGTCAGCACGCCGCCAACGGAAGCGCCGCCACCAGTGACCACGTTGAACACGCCGGCCGGGATGCCGGCTTCCAGCGCCAGTTCAGCAAGGCGCATGGCGGTCAGCGGGGTTTCCATCGCCGGCTTGATGATCACCGTGCAACCGGTGGCCAGGGCCGGCATCAGCTTCCAGGCGGCGATCAGCAACGGGAAGTTCCACGGCACGATGCCGACCACGACACCCACCGGCTCACGCTTGGTGAACGCGGTGAACTTGGCGCCCGGTGGCAGCGGGATCGACACGTCGAAGGTCTGGCCTTCGATCTTGGTCGCCCAGCCGGACATGTAGCGCATGAATTCCACGGTGGCGTTGAGGTCCAGCGCGCGGGCCATGTTGATCGACTTGCCCTGGCTCAGGGTTTCCAACTGGGCCAGTTCTTCGGCGTGTTCTTCGACCAGGCGGGTGAAATTCAGCAGGATGCGTTCACGGTCGGCCGGACGCAGGCTCGACCACACACCGGATTTGAACGCCTTGTGGGACGACTGCACGGCGCGCTCGACGAGTTCCAGCGGCGCATCCAGGGTTTCGCACAGGGTTTGCCCAGTGGCCGGGTTGACCACCGCGATGCTGTCGCCCTCGGCAAGCACCCACTGGCCATCAATGAAGCAGCCGTGGCGACGCTCAAGGAATGCAGCAACCTGGGGCAGGATTTCAACGTTGCTCATAATTCACCTTTCATTCAGATGTAGGAGCCCGCTTGCCGGCGAAAGCGTCTTGACGGGCGTTGCAAGACTCAAGGCCGTCTTCGCTGGCAAGCCAGCTCCTACAGGGGGTGGTTGGTTGTCAGTCGGTAATCCGGCTGATCAGTGTTGTTCTTTGAGGAAGCACGCGACCGCCTGGCGGTCGTCGGCGGACGCCAGGCCCATGTAGGGCATGTAGGTGCCCGGCACGAAGGCCTGGGGCTGGGTGATCAATTGCGTGATGGTCTCGGCTTGCCAACTGACGTCTTTGTCGCGCATGGCCTGGGAGTAGCTGAAGTCCGCCAGCGAGCCGGACTTGCGCCCATACACACCAAACAGGTTCGGCCCCATCATGCCGGCCGTGCCCTTGGTCACCGCATGGCAGACACTGCACTCGGTGGCAAACACTTCGGCCCCACGGCGCGTGTCCGGGGCGCACTCGGCGGCGGACACCGCCTGGACCAGGGTGAAGGACAACAAACCGATCAGGGACCAACGCAGCGAAGTGAACATAGGAAAACGACCTTGAAAATCCACGCGTCCGCCAGCAGGCGAACGCCAACACTAAAAATGCCGAGGCAACGGTGCTTCGACAGGTTGATGGGGATTGTCGGTGGTCGTCGGCACGCAGGTTTTGCCCTGCGTGCCAGTTGTGTTGGCCGGGCTGCCAAACCATGCAATCTGGCATGCACAACCAACTAATTGGCAAACAGGGAAAAGGGCAAACAATGGCCGCGCCTTAGTATCCGGACAGACCGCAAACCTGCGCTCAAGAACAAGAACGGATGCCACACCATGCTCAAGTCCCCCTTGCTTCGTCTCTCGACGCTCGCGCTGATGATCAGTGCCGGCAATGCCGGTGCCTATGAACTCTACGCCGATGACGACAGCCACCTGAACGCTACCCTCGAAGCCGTATTCGGCATTTTCCACAGCCAGGAAAACTACGCCCTGTCCGGTCGCCTGAATGAAGGCAGCTCGTCGTGGCGCGAGGGCTACATCAAATACGGCTTGAGCTTCGATCAAGGCCTGGGCGGTGTGGGTACCGCGTACGGCGCGGGGAACCTGCTCAGCTCCGGCACCTGGGGCGATGGCGATGCCGCCGGCTTCTCCGATGGCACGGAACGCACCACCAAGTTCGAAGACGCCTACCTCGGCTGGCGCTCGGCCGATCTGTTCGGCGCGCTGGGCAGTGACGGTGTCGACCTGTCCTTCGGCCGACAGAACATTGTGGTCGGCGACGGTTTCCTGATCGACGGCGACGCGCTGAACATGGGTAAAGGCCTGGCCGACGGCGAGTTCAACCGTGGCGGCGCCTACTACCTGGCGGCGCGCAAGGCCTTCGATGAAACCGCCGTATTGCGTCTGGGCGGCAAGGAAGGCTGGCGCAGCGACCTGATGTGGCTCAAATCCGACAACCGCGCCCAGGCCAAGACCGAAATGTACGTCGGCACCCTGGAGCACGTGGCCGAGGCCGGCACGGTCGGCCTTACCTACATCAAGACCACCGATATCGATGAACAGTACGCCTCGCCGATCCAGCTTGAACGCGACGGCATGAAGACCTACAGCCTGCGTGCGGCGGGCAACGCCGGGGTGAAAGACCTGTTCCTGTCCGGTGAATACGCCAAGCAGGACAAGCCTCACACCTCGACCGAAGACGCCTGGTACCTGGAAGCCGGCTGGACCTTCTCCGACGCGGTCTGGACACCTAGCGCCAGCTACCGCTACAGCCGTTTCTCGGAAGGCTACGACACCCTGTTCTACGGTTTCAGCCGTGGCTACGGCACATGGTTCCAGGGTGAAGTGGCGGGCAACTACGCCGGGCCGTTCAACAGCAACTCGCGCATCCAGAACGTCACGCTGAAAGTCTCGCCGCTGGAGAACCTCACTGTCGGCGCGATGTACTTCAACTTCGACACCATCGACCGCAACCTGGGCAACACCGATGGCCACGAAGTCGACCTGTACGCCGAATGGCACGTCAACGACCACCTGACCGTGATGCCACTGGTGGGCATCTACCAACCGGACAAGAGCGCCGAAGACGGCGGTACCCAACTGGGTAACAACGACAAGAACGTCTACGCCCAGGTGGTGTTCGCCACCGGTTTCTGATTTCGGCCGTGGGGAGCTTTCGTATCTGAGATTTGCAGTGCCTGATACACCGCCATCGCGAGCAGGCTCGCTCCCACAATTAGATTTCTGCCGCACACAAAATCCGTGTACACCGCAGATCCCCTGTGGGAGCGAGCCTGCTCGCGATGGGGTCATCACATCCAGCATCGTTGCTGACAGATACTCCGCTATCGTCGGAACGCCGCCCGGAGCAAGCTCGCTCCCACAGTGTTTAGTGGTTAGCCGGGCCGATCGACCTGATCCAAAGCCCGATTCGCTGCTAAACGAGGGTGGCGGCTGTACGCAGGTTAGCAGACCGGGGAGACACGAAACCGGCGCGCCCGAGGGCGCCCTGCGCACAGCTGCCATCAAGTGCAGGGATGGGGAATACCTGACTGTCTGGACTGCCAATGCGCCTCATATCACCACGGGCTGCTAAACCCGATCACTGGAAATCAGTGACGCGGACCAAGTTACCGACTGCCTCCAGGGCGCACAAGCCGGCGGATTCTGGCGTACCTGTAGGCAATGACGCAAGGTGCTGTGGCTTGCAGGAAGTTACTCCTACAGCCGTTAAACATGCATTCCAGGCGGGTACCGCTATCGCGAGCAGGCTCACTCCTACAAGGTCCCGCAGTGAACACAGAATTTGTGTTCGACGGCGATCCTGTAGGAGCGAGCCTGCTCGCGAAGAACGATAACGCGGTCTCAGTCAAGCCGCGCTGGCATGCTCAACGCGATGAAACAAGCGGTTGAAATACACCAGGCTGTCACGCGGCTCACGCACGCCCACCTTCGTCAGCTCCACGAACATCACCGAGTGCGATCCCACTTCCTTGCACTCGCTGATCCGCCCCTCAAGCTGCACCAGAGCATCGCGCAACACCGGCACATCGGCCGCGCCGTCGTCCCACAGGTCCCAGGCAAAACGCTCGGCCATCGGCACCTGGGTCATGCCGGCGAAATGCCGGGCCAGTTCTTCCTGCTCACCACACAGCACGTTGACACACAGGTGGCCGTTGGTGCGGAACACGTCGTGGGTGGCGCTGTTGCGGTTGACGCACACCAGCACGGTGGGCGGCGAGTCGGTCACCGAGCACACGGCACTGGCGGTGATGCCGCAACGACCGCCGGGGCCGTTGGTGGTGATGATGTTCACCGCGGCAGGCAGCTGCGCCATGGCGTTGCGAAAGTCGATTTGCTGCTGGCTCAGGTCGGCCATGTCGATGCCCCTTCCTTCAGGAGGACCGCTATCTGGCGGCCCGTAGGTGATGGAACAAGACTAAGGCTGCGGGCGCGGCACAACCATTCTCGCGATCCCCATGGCGGGGTTGGGTTTCCGCTAGTCGACTAGGTGGTTTCTTTATCGCAAGGGCCGGCCACAGTGGGTATTCTGCATACTGGTTCCAGAAAGATGAGCCAATGCGTGCCGCACGTTCTCGTGCGAAAACAATAATTAGAAAACTTTCGTGGCAGCCCCGATGGAAATCCGTAAACCGATTGTTTATATCGTTGACGACGACAAGGACCTGCGAACCTCACTGGCCTGGTTGCTGGAGTCGGTGAGCGTGCAGGCGCAGTGCTTTGCCGGCGCCGAAGAGTTCCTCAGCCAGTACGACCCCAAGCAGCCCGCCTGCCTGGTGCTCGACGTGCGCATGCCGGAGACCAGCGGTTTCCAGTTGCAGGAAATCCTCAACCAGCGCGGCAGCACCTTGCCGACCATTTTCGTCTCGGCCCATGGCGACATTCCGATGTCGGTCACGGCGATGAAGAACGGCGCGCTGGATTTCGTCGAGAAGCCCTACAACCCGCAGCAGATGATCGACCGCATCCAGGCCGCGCTGAAGACCGCCGTGCACGCCCAGGCCGATCAGCAGCAGCGTCAGAACCTGCAAGGCAAACTGGCTTTGCTGACCAGCCGTGAGCGGGAAGTGTTGATGCTGGTGATCGATGGCAAGGCCAGCAAGGTGATCGCGCGGGAGCTCAACATCAGCGTGAAGACCGTTGATGTGCACCGCACCAAGATCAAGGAAAAGATGGGCGTGAGCAGCATCGCCATGCTGGTGCGCGAAGTGCTGCATTTGCCGGTGGATGAGCCGGTGCGGCACTGAGAGATTTGTGGCGGTCATGAGACCGCCATCGCTAGCAGGCTAGCTCCCACAGTGGATCTCCAGTGAACACAAAATCTGTGTACGACGAAAATCCCTGTGGGAGCTAGCCTGCTAGCGATGAGGCCGGCAAGTTCAACATCAATGCCGGCGGCATCAGATCTGGCTATACCGCTTGCGATACGCCCCTGGCGACACGCCAAAGCGCGATTTGAAGGCCGACGAGAAGTAGCTCGAATCCGAGAACCCCCACGCATAACACAACGCCGAGAGCTTCTGCTCGACATCGGCGCGGCGCAGGTTTTCGGCGCAGAAGTCCAGACGCCGGTGCTTGATGTATTGCGCCACCACCAGGCCGCGCTTGGAGAACATCCGGTACAGACCGCGCACGGAAATCCCCACTTCACGAGCAATCAGTTCGGGGCACAGCTCTTCGTCGCTCAGGTGCGCGTCGATGAACGCGATGATCTTGCGAAATTGCCGCTCATGGGCGTCCGCACCGCAGTCGCGGGCGCTGATGCCCGGCAGCAACAGGCTGGCCAGGGCATCGAGCACGGCCTCGCTTTCCTGCATGTCCAGCCCTTCCTGCTGGCGGGTGTCCAGCACCAGCTTGTTGGCCATCGCCGCCAGGGGGCTGCCGGCCGCGATGCGCGTGGCGCAGTTGACGGCATTGAAGTGCGAACCCCGCTCGACCACCTGGCGCGGAAGAATCAACGACAGTTGTCGGCAATCGTCGTGGTAGATCATGTCGCTCGGACGGCTGGCGTCGATCAGGGCGATGTCGCCACAGCCCAGTTGCGCTCGGTTGCCGCCCTGCTCCAGCTGCGAGCTGCCACGCATCTGGAACACCGCGTAGTAGTGGCCGTCGCTACTGGTGCTGACGTCCTTGCTGGTGCGATACAAATGCACGTGCGCCATGTCGACCACACTCAGGTTGATCGCTCCGCTGCGAAATTCCGTCAGTTCGCCGTAGAAATCGGTGTCCAGTGCCCGGGCATCGAAACGCCCACAAGCCTGGTTCACCTGGCTCAACCAACTTTCGAACGCTTCGTTGCGCACCGTCGATGCTGTAATCATGTCCGCAAAGCCTCAGGTTTTTGTTGTTATTTTTCGACCACTTCATCGAGCGGTTCGTCAACACGGTTATTTCTGTAGCCATCTCCTCCTTCGACGGCTGCCGGGCGCCCATTCAACAGGCTCCGGCCCAAGCTTTCCAGTCGACTTTCGGTTACAGGTCCAATACCAGACGAGCGGAAAGCGCCCGTGATACACAGGCACAAATCTGCTTGTTGGAGGCCTTTTCCTTGTTCGACAGACAGTTGTCGCGGTGCTCCGGCAAACCGTCCAGGACCTCGACGATGCAAGTGCCGCAGATGCCTTCACGGCACTCGGTGTCGATATCGCAACCATGGGCCTGCAGCACATCGACCAGACTGGCGTCGGCCGGCACGTGCAGCACCACGCCGGAACTGGCCAGCTCCACTTCGAAACCGCCGGCCGGGGCGCTGTTGGCCGCCGGGTCCGCCGCGAAGTGTTCGAGGTGGATGGCATCATCCGCGCGACTGCGCGAAGCCACTTCCACGACCTTGTTCATGAACGGTGCCGGGCCGCAGGTGTAGACGTGGGCCGTGCTGCCGGCACGCTCCAGGCATTCGCTCAATGCACCGTCGAGATCAACTGGCTCCACGCCGTAGTGAAACTCCACACGCTCGGCAAACTGGGTCGCCAACAGCTCGGTAAACGCCGCGTACTGCGCCGAACGAGCGAAGTAATGCAGCCGGTATGGCTGGCCGCTTTCCGCCAGTTTGTAGGCCATGCTCAACAGCGGCGTGACACCGATACCGGCGGCGAACAACACATGTTCGCTGGCGCTTTCATCGAGACGGAACAGGTTGCGCGGCGCACCCATTTCCAGCTCCATGCCCTCTTCCACTTGCTCGTGCAGCGCGAGCGAGCCACCGCGCGACTGCGCTTCTTTCTTCACCGCCACCAGATACGCACGTCGATCCTGCGGCGGGCTGCACAGCGAATACTGGCGGGTCACCCCGGTCGGCCCGGTCAGGTCGATGTGGGCACCCGGTTCATAGGTGTCGAGCGGCTGGCCGTCACTGCGCACGAGGCGAAAGGAACGGATATCCAGCGCTTCGTCGACGATCCTTTCGATCTTCACCTTCATCATTGCATCACCTGAATACACTTGTTTTGATTTAGTACTACGGCTTGGTGAGACCTTGTAGGAGCGAGCCTGCTCGCGATGGAGTGTCAGTCGACATCGATTCAGCTGATACACCATCGCGAGCAGGCTCGCTCCTACAAGGATCATTCCCCGGCCATAACATTGGTTGATGCGTTCAGCGCATGAACAAGCCGCCGTTGACGTCCAGGCACGCGCCCGTCACGGAGGTCGCGTTGTCGGCGATCAGCAGCAACACGCTATCGGCGATGAACGCCGGATCACCCAGGGTGCCGGCCGGGATCATCTTGAGGATCTGTTCCAGTCGCTCCGGCGCCACGGTTTCACGCACCACCGGCAAGTCCAGCGGGCCCGGCGAGATGCTGTTGACCGTCACGCCTTGCGGTGCCAGTTCACGGGCAAAAACCTTGGTCAGGGTCGCCACGCCGCCCTTGGCCGCCGCGTAATGCGCGCCGGTGGCGGTGCCGCCGTTCTGCCCGGCAAGCGAAGCGATGTTGACGATGCGCCCGAAGCCGCGTTCGGCGAAGTGCGCGCCGAACACCTGGCAGGCGACAAAGGTGCCGCGCAGGTTGATCGCCATCGACTCGTCGAACTCTTCCGGCGTGATGTCCATCAGCGCGGCGACTTTCGACACGCCGGCGTTGTTCACCAGAATGTCGGTGCCGCCCCAGTGCTCAGTGAGCAAGTCGCGAGCACGCTGGAAGTCGACCTTGCTGCGCACATCCAGCTCGATCGCCATGGCGCTGGCACCACTGCCATCGAGTTCCAAAGCCAACTGTTGCACGCCATCGAGGCGCACATCCGCCAAACCGACGCGATAACCCGCCGCATGCAGACGCCGGGCGATGCACTCGCCCAGCCCGCGCGAGGCACCCGTTACGAGGGCTACTCGATTCATGATGTTGTCCTCACAAAAGGAAGCCGAGCGCGCTCAGGCTGTCGGTGGAGTTGATCAGCCGCACCACTTTGCGCTCCAACGTAGGCACGCCATCGGTGAAACGAATGCGGTGGTTCAGGTCAGCCACGAACGGCGTGTGTACGCCGCGCTTGTAGGCGTACAGCAACTGCGCCGAATTGACTTCGACGATGTCACCGGCCGCTTCCACCAGGCGGAAACGCGAGATCGTGCGGATGGTTTTCGCCGCGTCCACCGCCGACGGTGAGTAGCCGGCGGTCAGGCGTTCGATGCGCAGGTCACGCATGCGCGCATCGTCGTAGGCGTAGTTGAGGGTCGCTTCGAAATCTTCGGTGTCCGGGTCGATCGGCACGATGTACTTGCCGCTTTCGCTCCACAGGGTCGCCCATTCGGCGTAGTGCTTGTGGTCGAGCAGTTCGGCTTCGCGCCAGATGAGTTCGATGGCCTGGGCCAGAGGACCGGTAAAACCGTTCAGGGTGTCGTGATTGCTCATTGGCTCATCATCCTTTTCCACATGTCGTAGGCACCGCGCATGCCGCCTTCGTCGGTGGCGTGGCTGACCTTGTCGCCGTTTTCAGCGGTGATTTCGCGGTTCAGGCCGCGGTTGACCAGGATTGGCGCATCGACGCCGGCATACGAGCCGCGCTGCACGCGGTCCCAGGCCTCGGCATCGTCAGGGCTGCCGAAACCGAACGGGCCCTGGAAGTGTTCGTGGATGCGCATGCGTTCGCGGTTGGCGATTTCCGGGCCGCCGTCCATGCCGAGGGCCACGTGGCGGATCTCGGTTTCGGTGACCGACACCGGGCGCAGCACGCGCAAGAACGACATCGACATCGCCACGTTGGGGAACAGGTTCAGGTTGAAACCGGCGCCATGCAGCGAGCGTACGATGCGACGAACCTGATCGGCCGGCAGGGTTTTCGACAGTTCTTCGGTCACATGGGCGAAACGCTCCTGCAACTGTTCGGTGCCGTCGTCGTGATCGAGGTCGACGTGCTCCGGCACCATGACCATCACGCTGTGGCCGTTGCCCAGGGAGTGGGTGACGGCTTGTTCGTCGGTCATGAACGAGAGCATTTCCGAGGTTTCTTCATCCACCGACGACATGAACGACTTGTGCACGATCGGGAAGTGATAACCGTCGGTGGTGTTTTCCAGCTGGATCTTCCAGTTGCCCTTGAAGCTGAACTTGTGTTCGCCCTGGGTCTTGATCGGATAGCCGGCGCCCTGCTTCATGAACAGGTCCATCCAGTGCTTGGCCCCGCCGAGGAAGTCTTCCAGCGGTTCGATCTCGTCGTTGTAGCTGGCGAACACCATGCCGGCGTAGCTCTCGACACGCAGGCTGGTCAGCGGCAGTTCGGATTTCTCCAGGATGCCTTCGTAGCCATCCGGATACGGCAGCGCACGCAGCTTGCCGTCCAGGCCATAGGACCAGCTGTGGTACGGGCAGGTGAAACCGGTGGCGTTGCCCTTGTGCTTCTCGCACACGGTGGCGCCACGGTGGCGGCAACGGTTTTCCAGCACGTTGATGTTGTTCTTCTTGTCGCGCACGACGATCACCGGGCGACGGCCGATGGTGGCGGTCTTGAAGTCGCCGCTGTTGCGCACTTCGCTTTCGTGGGCAACCCACACCCAGGTGCGGTAGAAAATCTTGTCCAGCTCGGCTTCGAACAGCGCCGGGTCGTTGTACAGCGAGACGTCGACGCGGTCATGCCGGACCAGGTCTTCGGGGCTTTTCGACGTTGCGATCAGCTGATATTCATGAGTGCTCATGCGGTTCTCCTCATGGCTTCTTTTTATGATTTGTTGTTAGCCGCGTGTACCGGCCATGCTCTGTTGCAGCTGCGCACCGAAGGCGCAGACCAGCTCGTCCTGACCTTTACGACCGACGATTTGCAGGCCGACTTTCAATCCGCCGCAATCGAGTTCCACCGGCACTGTCAGGGCCGGGTGGCCGCTGAGGTTGAAAGGCCGTACCAGCGGGGTCATGCCGGCCACGGCTTTGCTGCCGGCGCGGGCTTCGCTGAGGGTCGGCGGCAGGATTGGCAAGGTCGGCAGCAGCAATACGGCGAAGTCTTCCAGCGCTGCGTCCACTTGCTGGGTGAACGCCGTGCGCACGGCTTCGGCCTGGGCCAGGTCTTGACGCGTGGTGCGGCTGGCCGCCAGCAGACGTGTTTCCACATCGGCGCCGATCAGGCCCTTGCCGGTCAGATGGCCGAACGCTGCCCAGTTTTCGAAATTGATCACGGTCAGGCCGGCCGCGAACGCCGCTTCGAATTCGCTCAGGTGCAGGTTGCTTCGACGCCATCCGGCGCGGTCCGCGGCGGCACCCAGGCTGGCTTGCAGGTGCGAATCGCAGGCCACCTCGAGAAAGCCGACCCTGGCGCCGTCACCTGGCAGGCCTTGAGCGGTAAAGCCCGGGCAGATCACCTGCATCGCGGCGATCAGGTCGTCCATGCTTTTGGCGAACGGCCCGACGCAATCGAGGCTCGATTCCAACGGATGGGCACCGACACGGCTGACGCGACCATATGTCGGCTTGAGCCCGGCAATGCCGCAGCACGCTGCCGGCACCCGCACCGAACCACCGGTGTCGGTGCCGATGGCGATGTCCGCCAGGCCTGCCGCGACCGCCGAAGCCGAACCGCTGGACGAGCCGCCAGGCACACGATCCGGCGCTTGCGGATTGATCGGTGTGCCGGTCCAGTCGTTGATGCCGGTCACGCCGAACGCCAGTTCATGCAGGTTGGTCTTGCCGACGATCTGCCAGCCGGCGTCGAGGATCGCATCGACCACTTCGGCGTTTTTCGTCGCCGCCGGTGCATCGGCAAAGGCGCGGCTGCCCGAGCGGGTCGGATGGCCGGCGATGTCGATGGAGTCCTTGATGGCGACGCGTTTGCCATTGCCACCGAGGAGGAATTCGCTGATGAAAGTACTCATGCATTGAGTTCCGTGTTGAACAAGCGTTGCGTGCGGAAATGCGCGATCAACCAGGTGCCGTCGACACAACGGAAATCGATGTTCAGTCGCGTGCCAAACAGCTCGTGGCGGCCATCGGCGTAGGTGGAAATCTGCTGCATGATCCACTGACCTTGTGCCTCGCTGCCGTCAACCACGATCGACTCGCTGGTGAGGTAATGCAGGTTCAGCTTGAAGTGGTCGGACGGCGGCAGATAACCGCCGACAAACGCCGCCACCGCCGCACGCCCCTGGTGCTGACCGAAGGTTTGCGCGGTCTGGGTGCCGAGGCCTTCCCAGATCGCATCTTCGGTGAACAACCGGGCCAGATCGCTGACATGCGTGACCGCTCTCGGCACATCGCACAGATCCATGTAGCGCGCCAACAAGCGCCGCACTGCACTTTCCCCTTCGAGCTTCGCCAGATCTCCTTCGAGCGTCGCCAGACGCTGCAGCAAGGCCTCGTTCATGGCTTACACCTTGGCCGCGTCAGGAATGGTCAGCGGACGACCGATGCGCGCTTCGATCTTCGCGTAGCGCCAAAGGCTGTACTGGCCGACCGGCGTGGTGCGGAACAGGTTGCAGGCGTCGATCACCGACTGGTGACAGTCGACGTCGGCCATGATGTACACGGTCCATGGCGAGGTGGTGGACGGGCCGACCATCAAACGGTCGTCGTCCATCGCGCCGAGCACGGTGATACCGGGCATGGCGCCGAGGTCACCCATCATCTGGCTGAAGCCTTTCCACACGCTCAGGCCTTCGCCGGTGGGCAGGTCGAAAAAGTTCTGGGTGATGCCGATGCAGAAGACGACGCGCAATGGCTCTTGGGTGGTTTGCGACATGGGTGCGATTCCTTGAAAAAGTAAGGGGGATTCAGATGTAGCCCGGGAACGGCGGGACGCCGAGGAACACCGAGCCGGCGCCGTCGTACAGGCCTTCGCTGAGGAAGGCGTGCTGGGTCACCACCATCGAGTCGCGCAGGTAGCGTTGCAGCGGATGGCGCAGGTAAATGGCGGTGGTGCCGGCCAGGCCGTAGGCGCTCTGCACCACCTCGGCACCGGCCTGGGACACGTGAATCGCCGACAGGCGCAACAGGCTGGTCTGCTCCGGTGTGACCGGGTTACCGGCCAGGATCGAGTTCCACACCTGTTCGGTGGCGTTGTAGAAGAAACCGCGGGCGGCGCTGAGCTTGGCTTCAGCCTTGGCGATCTCGATGCGCACGTAGGCGCGATCGGACAGTTTCGGCGCGCCGGTGATGCCGCTGCCGCCAGCCATGCGGCTGATTTCGTCGAGGGCCGCACGGGCCAGGCCGAGGTTGACCACTGCCAGCACTTGCGCGGCGTAGGCAATCGACGGGTAGCGGAACAGCGGCTCGTCGATGGTCGCGGCACCGCCACGGATGAACGTCCAGCGCTCGTCAACGTGTTTGTCGGTCACCCGCAGGTCATGGCTGCCGGTGCCCTTGAGGCCGACCACTTCCCAGTTTTCGACGATGTCTACCTGCTTCGGGCGGAACACAGCGGTGCGCGGCTTGCCGCCGGCAGCGCCGATACCAACGCCCAACAGGTCTGCGCCTTTGCAGCCGCTGGCGAATTTCCAGGTGCCGTTGACCTGATAGCCGCCTTCCACGGCCTCGGCCGGTTGCAAGGGGAACAGGCCGCCGGCGAATACCAGGTCAGGGCTTTCGGCGTAGAGCTCCGCCAGGGTTTCCCGTGGCAAGGCTGCCAGATAGACACCGGCGCTGCCGAAGCTGGCCACCCAGCCCGCCGAGCCGTCGGCTTCGGAGATGCGTTCGACCATTTGCAGGAACAGCGACGGTGCCAGGGCATCGCCGCCGAAGCATTTCGGCGTGGCAGCGCGGTAGATGCCCACCTGCTTGAAGCGCTCGATCATGTCCCGAGGCACGTGGGAGCCGGCGTCGAATTCCTCGCGACGCTGGCGAACCTCATCCAGCACTTGCTGAAATAGCTGACTCTCGACCATTGGCACGACCGGGGCGGTCACAGGGTCTTGTTGCGCGACAGCTGAACGCAGCATGGGCTAGTTCTCCGTTTTGATTATTGTTAGTGGGCTCCGCTGCTCCCTGTAGGAGCGAGCCTGCTCGCGAAAAACGTCTGGACAACACGGTCATTCAGACAGGACGCGTTTTCGTTGACGTCCATCGCGAGCAGGCTCGCTCCTACAGGATCTGTGTGGTCGCCCTTGCATTGCGGTCCAGTGTAAAAACCGCATCCGGCCGCCACTATTGGTGCGTGCAGCCCCCCGACTAAAGAAAACCCCTAGGCCGACACCCCTTACCTCTGAGCGCATCCCGCTGTGCGAGCAGGTATAAAACGCCATACTGCAAATCTCTGCCGCCAGGGGCCGTGCGATGTACCAGCCAAAACCGAACGACTTTTATGCGCTGATCGAAGCCATGCCGCTGTGCATCATTCTTCATGACGCGCACACCAAGGAAATTCTCTGGGCCAACGCCGCTGCCCTGGCGGCGCTCGGCTTTACCCTGGAAGAACTGACGCCGCTCAAGGCCCCGGACATGACCCGCGACGCACCGAAGTACCGGCGCTCGGTGGGCTTGCGCTGGCTGGAAGGTGCCGCGCGCACCGGACAACGGGCCATCGAGTGGTGCTATCGCTCCAAGCAAGGGGTGGAGATTCTTTCCGAGGCGGTGGCGACCCTGGTGCACCTGGACGGTCGTGATGTGTTGATGGTGCAGTTCCGCGACATTTCCAGGGAGGACAAGGTCAAGCGCGACCTCAAGCGTTTCGAGAGCCGGCTCAAGGCTTTCATGCAGGACCTGGCCGAAGGCGTGGCGGTGCTCGGTCCCGAGGGCGACATTCGTTTTATCAGCGACTCCGGCGCGCACCTGCTCAACAGCGAAGTGCACAAGCTGATGGGCAAGAACTTCCTGGCCTGGTGCGACGACGCATCCGGTCAGCGCCTGTTGCAACAGCTGGCCCATGAGACGCCGGAGCACGCGCCGTTCAACGTGCACTACAAGGTGCAGCGCCGCGATGGCGAGTGGCGCTGGCATCACGCAACGTGCCGCTACATCGAGATCGAGGACGATCTGGTCGGCCATCTGCTGCTGTTCCGCGATGTGACCGAACAGGTGCTGGCCGAAGAGGCGCGGCGGGTCAGCGAGCAGAAACTCGAATACCTGGCGCGCTACAACGCCATGGGGGAAATGGCCGTGGCGATTGCCCACGAATTGAGTCAGCCATTGGCCGCGACCCGCAACTTTATTGAAGGCGCGGTGATTCGCCTGGGCAACACCGGCGAAACCGATCAAGGCGTCGCCTGGGGTTTGCAGAGTGCGGTACGGCAAATCGAGCACGCCTCGTTGATCATCAAGAGCGTGCGCGATTACGTGGTCAAGCTGGAGCAAAGCGAAGAGCTGGTCGACCTCAATGAACTGCTGCGCGAAACCCGCTACTTCATCAGCCTGCGGGCCGATCCGAGCCTGGTGCGCGTGGAAATCGTCACCGCGTCCGAACCGCTGCGGGTGAGTTGCGAGAAGGTGCTGATCGGCCAGGTGATCCTCAACCTGGCGTTCAACGCCATTGAAGAAATGGCCGACTTGCCCACTGAACGACGCCTGTTGCGTATCCATGCCAGCCGCGAGAACGACGTAGCCCTGGTGCGCATTGAAGACAGCGGGCGCGGCATCCAGGCCCAGGCGCAAGAGAAGCTGTTCGACGGTTTTTTCTCATCCAAGGTCAGCGGCAACGGCATTGGCCTGGCGCTGTGCAAGAACATCATCGGCCGCCACCGTGGCGATATCTGGGCGCAAAACCTGGAGCCGTGCGGCGCGGTGTTCAGCTTCTCCCTTCCCCTCTTATCGTCTCCCTACCCCCTGTAGGAGCGAGCTCGCTCGCGATGGACGTGAACGAAAATGCGTCCTGTCTGAATGACTACGGTTACCGGACATTTTTCGCGAGCAAGCTCGCTCCTACAAAATGCTTTATGACACTGGCACAGACACACAAACACTTGGCAGGCAGGGCAATTCTCCCGATCGCGGGGCACGGCAGAATCAAAGGGTAAAAATCTGCCAAAGCACCCGCGATCCGCGTTACCAACAATTCAGGAAGTTCCCCTTATGCGAACAAACAGGATCTCCGTACAGTCAGCGCTAGGCCTGAGCCTGCTTGTACTCGGTTTGAACAGTGCCCGCGCGGATTTGCCCGCCGGTACGATTGGCCAGACCGTTCTGGCGTTTCCACCCGAAGCTCACCGCGCGTTCGTCATCGACGTCGAGTTCGAAAGCTTCGTGGCTGGCCGCGTGACCGTGGTCGACCCGGACCAGAAGCGCATCCTCGGCATGGTGCCGACCGGTTTCGCTGCGCCGTCGACCCTGAGTCACGACAAGAAAACCCTCTACAGTGCGGACATCTGGTATTCCCGCGGCACCCGCGGTACCCGCACCGACGTGCTGACAGCCTGGGACAGCTCGACCCTGTCGCCCGCCTGGGAAGTGCTGATTCCAAACAAACGCGCCGAATCGCTGACCCAGCGTTACTCGCTCAAGCCGAGTGGCGACGACAAGTTCGTCTACGTCTACAACTTCACCCCGTCGACGTCGGTGACCGTGGTCGATACCCAGGCCAAGGCCGTTGCCACGGAAATCGCCATCCCCGGTTGCGTGCTCAACTACCCGGTCGGCAACCGCCGCTTCGCCTCGCTGTGCGGCGACGGCAGCCTGCAGGTGGTGACCCTCAACGATCAGGGCCAGGAAACCGCGCGCAGTCGCACGCCGTTCTTTGATCCGAACGCGGAAAAACTGGTAGAGCGCGCCGTCAACGTCGGCGACACCTACTACTTCACCACCACGACCGGCACCGTACGCCCGGTGGATTTCGCCGGTGATGCGCCGAAAGTCCTGCCTTCCTGGTCGCTGGTTTCCGACGAGGAAAAGAAAGCCGGTTGGGCGCCGGGGGGCTGGCAGTTGATGGCCGTGGCACCGAAGCTGGACCGCCTGTACGTGCTGATGCACGACGCCCACGAAGCCATGAAGTGGGAAGACCCGAGTCCGCTGATCTGGGCCTTTGACCTCAAGTCCCACAAGAAAGTCGCGACCCTGGAAGCACCGGTTCCGGTGTGGAGCATGCAGGCCACTGGCGACGACAAACCGCTGTTGCTCGGCACCGACGTGGAAGGCGGTTTGCAGATTTTCGATCTGAAGACCAACAAGCTCACCGGCAGCATGCCGAAAGTCGCCAAAACCGCGACTCAGGTCCTGAGCTACTGAGAGGTTCGCCATGCACACAGATCCGATCTTCATCATTGCCAGCGCCATCGCCATCGCGGTGTTGCTGGCCAGCGCCGCGACCCACAAGGTGCGCGCGCCGGCCCGCTTCGCCCGGCAACTGGCGGACTATCAACTGCTGCCCGAGGCGCTGGTGCGCCCCACGGCACGGCTGGTGCCGCTGCTGGAACTGGCCATCGCCTTTGCCCTGCTGGTGCCGGTCAGCCGCGGTTATGCCGCGCTGAGCGCCGCCAGCCTGTTGGCCCTGTACGCCGCCGCCATCGGCATCAACCTGTGGCGCGGTCGCGCGGACATCGACTGCGGTTGCGCCGGTCCCGACCAGGCACAGCCACTGCGTCCGGTGCTGCTGGCACGTAACAGCGCACTGGTGCTACTTGCGCTGGTGGCCAGCGTGGCGCCGGTTGCCCGCGACCTGAACCTGTTCGATGGCTTCGTGACCCTGGCCGCCGCCGCGGTCGCGCTGCTCATCTACGCCGCGGCCGATGGCCTGCTGGCGAACTCCCCTCTTCTGCTCAAATTGATTGGTAGGTAATCGAAATGGAAGGCTTGATTGTTTCCAACGTTCTGCTCTGGGTGCTGCTGGTGGCCGTGGCGTTTGTCGTCATGGGCCTGGTGCGGCAGATTGGCGTGCTGCACGGGCGCCTGGCGCCGGCCGGCGCGTTGATGGTGGACAAAGGCGTGGCGGTCAATGAACCCGCGCCGCAAGTCACCGCCAGCGACCGTCACGGTCGCCCGGTGAACTTCGGTTATGCCGGCGAGAAATCGCAACTGCTGTTCTTCCTCTCGCCGACCTGCCCGATCTGCAAATCGCTGCTGCCGGCGATCAAATCCATCGCCAGGGAGCAGGCAGGCAACCTCGACGTAGTGTTCGTCAGCGACGGCGACATGGACGCCCAGCAAGCGCTGATCCGTGAGCACAAACTGGAAGACGCGACTTATGTGGTCGGCCCGGAAGTGGGCATGACCTACCAGATTGGCAAGCTGCCGTACGCCGCGCTGATCGACAAGGCCGGCACCCTGCGCGCCAAAGGCCTGGTCAACTCCCGCGAGCACCTGGACAGCCTGTTCGAAGTCGAGCACCTCAAGCACGCCACGCTGCAGCAGTACCTCAATGCCCAACCGCACACCCAAGATCACGACCACAGCCACGGCCATAGCCACTGATAAGGCAGGGAGACCTTTATGAAACTGCTGGATCTGTTGTTTGAGCGTTCGTCCCGCCGTGTCGCCGACACCACTTCGCGCCGCAAGCTGCTGGCACGCATGGGTTCACTGATGGTGGCCGGTGCCGCCCTGCCCCTGCTGCTGCCGCTGGACCGCACCAGCAAGGCCCTGGCCGCGGAGCCTGCACAGGCCGGTGACCCCGGTGATCCGAACAGCTGCGACTACTGGCGCTACTGCTCCATCGACGGCTTTCTGTGCAGCTGCTGCGGCGGGTCGGTGACGTCCTGCCCACCGGGCACCGAAGCCTCGCAAGTGACCTGGATCGGCACCTGCCGCAACCCGGCCGACGGCAAGGACTACATCATCTCGTACAACGACTGCTGCGGTAAGCAAAGCTGCGCCCAGTGCGCCTGCACCCGTAACGACAGTGAAGAACCGGCCTACCGCCCGTTCAACAACAACGATGTGAACTGGTGCCTGGCCGCCAAATCCCACATCTACCACTGCACCGTTTCGGTCATCCGCGGCGTCGCCGTTTAAAAAACGCGCTTTGCGCCGGTTGTTCGCGCAATCGGCGCTTTTTTTCTGTGGCGGCTTTTGTTTTTTTAGCTGTTCTCTGTACCTCTATACCTCTGTGGGAGCGAGCCTGCTCGCGAAAAACTCAAAGGCGACGCGTTAAATCAGACAGCACGCGTTATCGTTGACGCCCTTCGCGAGCAGGCTCGCTCCTACAGGGATGCAGAGCCAAACCGGTCATCAGCGGAGTTGGGTTACATGCGTAGTTTGATATTGCTCGGTCTCGTCTGCGCCCTTGGCGCCCCGCTCGCCCATGCCCGGGCCATTCCCGACCCGAACCAGCATCACGCGCCGGGCAATGAATCACTGCAAACCCCGATCGCCCAGGCCGGTTATGGCGTCGGCGTGAACTACCAACTGCAATGCGCCGGTTGCCACCTGGGCGACGGCAGCGGTTCCGCCGCCAACGACACGCCACGGATGAAAGGCTTTGTCGGCAACTTCCTCAAAGTCCCCGGTGGCCGCGAATTCCTCGTGCGGGTGCCGGGCATGTCGCAGTCGGCGTTGAACAACGCGCAACTGGCGGACTTGCTCAATTGGCTGATGCGGGAAGACGGCATGGCGGGCAAAAGCGTGCCGGCCGACTATCAGCCTTACACTGCCGAAGAAGTCACGGCATTGCGCGCCAAGACCATGCTCAACCTGCCCGGCACCCGTAGCGAGTTGATCAAGGCCATGCGTGCCCAGGGCATCGCGATCGATGACGGGATGAATGACTGAGAACGCCGTGCCGATGGACGCATTGACGGCAAATAAGTAACGTAACCGGTGCTGTTTTCGAACCTGGAAAATCGAAAAGGGAGTTTGCATCGTGACCGAAGAGACAAAAACCAAAGGACCGGCTTCGTATTTCCCGTCCATCGAAAAAAAGTATGGGCAGCCGATCAGCCATTGGCTGGACCTGCTCAAGACCGTCAGCGACAAGAAACACATGGAGATGGTGGCCTGGCTCAAAGCCGAACACGGCATGGGGCATGGTCACGCCAATGCGCTGGTTGCCTATCATCTGGCTGCCACCAAAAGCGCCTAGCCATGCGCTGTCGGTGGTACCGGGTAAAACCGGCACCACCATCAACCTGCTGTTGCCCTATCCTTTCATCCAACCCATCACGCCGGACATCGACCATGTCAGCCCCCGAATCCGCCCTCCTCAACAGTTGGCACCACAACGCCCAAAGCTGGATCGACGCCATCCGCAGCGGCAGCATCGAAAGCCGTCAAACGGTCACCGACCAAACCATCCTGCTGGCGGTGCTGGGTCGTCAGCCCGAACGTGTGCTTGACCTGGGTTGCGGCGAAGGCTGGTTGTTGCGCGCGCTGGCAGACCGGGGTATCGAGGCGGTCGGCGTGGATGGCGATGCGACGCTGGTGGAGGCGGCGCGAGCGGCGGGCGCTGCGCCGGTTCATTTGGCGAGCTATGAACAACTGACTGAAGCGAAAGTCGACATCGGCCGCGACTACAACCTGATCTGCGCCAACTTCGCCCTGCTGCACCAGGACATCATCCCCCTGCTCGCCGCCATGAACACCCTGCTCGCCCCGGGTGGCGCGCTGGTGATCCAGACGCTGCACCCGTGGGTGGCTGCGGCGGGCGACTATCAGGATGGTTGGCGGGAAGAAACTTTCACAGCGTTCAAGGGGCAGTGGCAGCCCATGCCCTGGTATTTCCGTACCCTGTCCAGTTGGCTGATTGCGCTGGACATGGCCGGCTTTGCATTGGCCGGTTTGCAGGAGCCACAGCACCCGCAAAGCCCCGTGCCACAGTCATTGCTATTGGTGGCCGAACCACGTCTGTAGGAGCGAGCCTGCTCGCGATGAGGTCGGCACATTCGACATCAATGTCGTTTGACACTCAGTCATCGCGAGCAGGCTCGCTCCCACAGGTTTCAGTGGCTGTACGCAACATCTGCGAACCACCCAAATCATTGTGGGAGCGAGCCTGCTCGCGATGAGGTCGGCACATTCGACATCGATGTCGCCTGACACTCCGCCTTCGCGAGCAGGCTCGCACACAGGTTCAGCGGCTGTACGCAAAATCTGCGAACCACCCAAATCATTGTGGGAGCGAGCTTGCTCGCGATGAGGTCGGCACATTCGACATCGATGTCGTTTGACACTCAGTCATCGCGAGCAGGCTCGCTCCCACAGGTTTCAGTGGCTGTACGCAACATCTGCGAACCACCCAAATCATTGTGGGAGCGAGCCTGCTCGCGATGAGGTCGGCACATTCGACATCAATGTCGTTTGACACTCAGTCATCGCGAGCAGGCTCGCTCCCACAGGTTTCAGTGGCTGTACGCAACATCTGCGAACCACCCAAATCATTGTGGGAGCGAGCCTGCTCGCGATGAGGTCGGCACATTCGACATCAATGTCGTTTGACACTCAGTCATCGCGAGCAAGCCCGCTCCTACAGGTTCAGTGGCGTACACACTAAAGCGTCAGGCCCATTCTTTACGCAGATGGCGCGCAGCGTTGACCATGTGCACCAGCGCCGCTTCGGTTTCCGGCCAGCCGCGGGTTTTCAGGCCGCAGTCCGGGTTGACCCACAGGCGGTCGGCGGGAATGCGCTTGGCGGCCTTGCGTAGCAGGTTGGCCATTTCCGAGGAGTCCGGCACCCTTGGCGAGTGGATGTCATACACGCCAGGGCCGATTTCGTTCGGGTAGGCGAAGGCTTCGAACGCGTCCAGCAGTTCCATGTCCGAGCGCGAGGTTTCGATGGTGATCACGTCGGCATCCATGGCGGCGATGGACTCGATCACATCGTTGAACTCGCTGTAGCACATGTGGGTGTGGATCTGGGTTTCGTCACGCACACCGCAGGCGCACAGGCGGAACACTTCGGTCGCCCAGTCCAGGTAGTGCTGCCACTGCGCCTGGCGCAACGGCAGCCCTTCGCGGAACGCGGCTTCGTCGATCTGCACGATCTTGATCCCGGCGGCTTCCAGGTCCACCACTTCATCACGAATCGCCAGCGCCAGTTGACGGGCCTGCACTTCACGGGTCACGTCTTCGCGCGGGAACGACCACATCAACATGGTCACGGGCCCGGTCAGCATGCCCTTCATCACCTTGTCGGTGAGGCCCTGGGCGTAGCGGATCCACTCCACGGTCATGGCTTTCGGACGGCTCAGGTCGCCGAAGATCACCGCCGGTTTCACGCAGCGCGAGCCGTAGCTCTGGACCCAGCCGAAACGGGTGAACACGTAGCCATCGAGTTGCTCGGCGAAGTATTCGACCATGTCGTTGCGCTCGGCTTCACCGTGCACCAGCACGTCCAGGCCCAGTTGCTCCTGCACGTGCACGGCGTGACGAATCTCGCTGTGCACGGCTTCGGTGTATTCGGCTTCGGTCAGCTTGCCTTGCTTGAACGACTGGCGAGCCAGTCGGATCGACGCGGTTTGCGGGAACGAACCGATGATGGTGGTCGGGAACAGCGGCAGGTTCAGGCCGGCGCGCTGTTTCTCGATACGCTGGGCAAACGGCGAGTGACGCTGGCTGTCCTGGGCGGTGATGGCAGCAACCCGCGCCTGCACGGCTGGCTTGTGAATGCGTGGCGACGCAGCACGGCTGGCCTGCACGGCGCGGCTGTGAGTCAGCGCTTCAAGCACCTTTGGCGCTTCCGGCGCGTTGACCGCCTGAGCCAGCACCGCGACTTCTTCACACTTCTGCACGGCAAACGCCAGCCAGCTTTTCAGTTCGGCATCGAGCTTGTCTTCACGACCCAGGTCAACCGGGCTGTGCAGCAGCGAGCAGGATGGCGCGACCCACAGGCGATCCCCCAGACGCTCTTGAGCGTGCTGCAAGATGGCCAACGCGTTTTCCAGGTCGCAGCGCCAGACGTTACGGCCGTTGACCACCCCCAGCGACAAAACTTTGTAGGCCGGCAGACGATCGAGGATGGTCGGGAATTGCTCCGGGGCGCGCACCAGATCGATGTGCAGGCCGTCCACCGGCAGATTGGCGGCCAGGCCCAGATTCTCTTCCAGCCCACCGAAGTAAGTGGCGACCAGTTTCTTCAGCGGGTCTCGCTGAATCAGGTTGTAGGCCCGTTCAAAGGCATTTTTCCATTCCTGTGGCAGGTCGAGCACCAGGATCGGCTCATCGATTTGCACCCACTCGACGCCCTGTGCCGCCAGGCGCTGGAAGATCTGGCCGTACAGCGGTAACAGACGATCCAGCAGCTCAAGCTTGTCGAATTCGGCGCCCTTGGCCTTGCCCAGCCACAGGTAAGTCAACGGGCCGATGATCACCGGCTTGACGTTATGGCCCAGTGCGCGGGCTTCTTCGACTTCTTCGAACAACTGGTCCCAGCCGAGCTGGAACTGCTGATCGGCGCTGAATTCAGGGACAAGGTAGTGATAGTTGGTGTCGAACCACTTGGTCATTTCCTGGGCATGCGCGCCGCCGCAGCAACTGTCGCTCACGCCGCGCGCCATGCCGAACAGGGTTTGCAGGCTGGCCTTGCCATCGTGCGGGCGAAAACGCTCAGGGATCACACCGAACATCAACGAATGGGTCAGTACCTGGTCGTACCAGGCGAAGTCACCGACCGGCAGCAGTTCGATGCCGGCCTTTTTCTGCAAGTCCCAGTGGGTCTTGCGCAGGTCGCGGCCCACGGTGCGCAGACCGGCTTCGTCGAGCTCGCCCTTCCAGAACGCCTCTTGCGCCTTTTTCAGTTCGCGGTCGCGACCAATGCGCGGAAATCCAAGGGAATGGGCCAATGCCATGTCAAATAACTCCAATGCGTTCAATGGGGCCATTGTCGACAGTGCAGGCGAGTGAGACAAACTCATTTTAATCGCGATGATCACAAGTTATTCTCATGTTCAATGACGCCGCACATGAACACCTGATCCGGTGTGATCGAACCGTGGCGTGTGCGTTAGCCGGGCGTCGATGGCATCATCACCCGCTACGAAGGTTTCGATGCCCACCCCCCCTCTGATCGGCTAAGGAATAGTCCCGATGCGTATCAAGACACTGCCGGCCCGTGCCACGGCGTTCTACCCGAACGCCACAGCGCAGACCGCCGGGATCAGCCAATGACGGCCATTTTTCGGCCGCGTCCGACGTTGATCTTTCTAACGCTGTTGTTGGTCCTGGTGTTCTGGCTGTCCCTGGCCCTCGGGCCGGTCAGCCTGCCCCTGAGCGATACCTTGCTGGCCGGGATGCGTCTGTTGGGGTTGCCGCTGGACGGTGGCGATACGCAGCAGGCGGAACTGATCCTCGGGCAGATTCGCCTGCCGCGCAGTCTGCTCGGTATCGCCGTCGGTTCGGTACTGGCGTTGTCCGGCGTGGCGATGCAGGGGTTGTTCCGAAATCCCTTGGCTGATCCGGGTCTGGTCGGCGTCTCGGGTGGTGCCGCGCTCGGTGCCGCCCTGGCCATCGTCAGCGGCAGCCTGCTCGGTGGCTTGCCGCCGGCGATCGAACCTTATCTGCTGTCGGTCAGCGCCTTCGCCGGTGGCTTGATCGTCACGGCAGTGGTGTATCGATTTGGTCGTCGCAACGGGCAAACCGACGTGGCCACCATGCTCTTGGCGGGTGTGGCGATGACGGCCATGGCCGGTGCCGGGGTCGGTCTGTTCACCTACCTGGCCGATGATGCGACCTTGCGCACCCTGACGTTCTGGAACCTGGGCAGCCTCAACGGTGCCAGTTACCCGCGCTTGTGGCCGTTGCTGATCGTCACCCTGGGCGTGGCATTGTGGTTGCCCCGTCGGGCGGCGGCGCTCAATGCAATGCTGCTGGGTGAATCGGAAGCGCGTCACCTGGGCTTCGACATCGAGCGGATCAAGCTTGAGCTGGTGTTGTGCACGGCGCTCGGCGTCGGCGCGGCCGTCGCGGCGGCCGGCCTGATCGGCTTTATCGGTCTGGTGGTGCCGCATCTGATGCGCCTGCTCGTCGGCCCGGATCACCGGGTGTTGCTGCCCGCGTCGTTGCTGGCCGGTGCCAGCCTGCTGTTGCTGGCCGATCTGGCGGCGCGTTTGTTGTTGGCGCCGGCCGAATTGCCAATCGGCATCGTGACTGCACTGATCGGCGCTCCGTTCTTTCTATATCTGTTGGTACGAGGGCGTTCCTGATGCTGCGGGCAACCAACCTGCTGGTACGTCGTGGCAACCGCACGGTCCTGGCGAACATCGATATCGAGTTACGCCCCGGTGAAGTGCTGGGTGTGCTGGGGCCCAATGGCGCCGGCAAAAGCACCCTGCTCTGCGCTTTATGCGGCGAACTGGCAACCAGCGAAGGCAGGGTCAGCCTCGACGAGCGTCCACTCGCCGACTGGCCGGGTCAGGAGCGGGCCAAACGCCTGGCGGTGCTGCCGCAGAGTTCGAGCCTGAACTTTGCGTTTTCGGTCAATGAAGTCGTCGGCATGGGGCGCTTGCCTCACGCCAGCGGTCGGGTGCGCGATGCCGAAATCGTCGCCGAAGCGCTTAAAGGCGCCGACGCCCTTCATCTGGCCGGACGCAGCTACCTGGCCCTCTCCGGCGGTGAACGCCAGCGCGTGCATCTGGCGCGGGTGCTTGCCCAACTCTGGCCCGGTGCCGAAGGGCAAACCCTGCTGCTCGATGAACCGACGTCAATGCTCGATCCGCTGCACCAGCACACCATTTTGCAAGCCGTGCGTGACTTCGCCGAGCGCGGCGCCGCGGTGCTGGTGATCCTGCACGACCTCAACCTGGCCGCACGTTACTGCGATCAACTGCTGTTGTTGCAACAGGGCCTGCCCCACGCCTACGGTCCACCGGCCGAGGTGCTGACCGCCGAAGCGCTGGCAGCGGTCTATGGGTTGGAGGTACTGATTCACCAGCATCCGGAACGCGGCCACCCATTGATCATCGCGCGCTGATACCGCCCCCTCCTCTGTCATCGAGGGGGGGCAACTATCCAATAAGGAAAACCGATGCGCTTTCTGTTGCTCTGTGCATTCAGCCTGTTGGCGGCCTGCCAAACCCATCAAGTCACACCACCGCCGGCGTCGATCGCCCCGCAAGGCCGTGATCACACCGACCTCGGAGTCATCCGTGAACTCGCCACGGGCCGTACGCTGACGCCGCAAGCACTGGTCGAACGCCTGGCCGCTGCCCCACGTGTTCTGGTCGGTGAACAACACGACAACCCGGACCACCACGCCCTGCAATTGTGGCTGCTGCGCGAACTGGCGGCCCAACGGGCCCAGGGCAGCCTGTTGCTGGAGATGCTCAATCCCGATCAACAGGCCAGGGTCGATGCCGCGCAGGCCGCAACCCGCGCAGACCAGCCACCGGCCGATGCGTTCAAGGCACTGGTCTGGCAGGCCAATTGGGACTGGAGCGTCTATGGCGCACTTGTCACCTACGCGCTGCGGCAACCGTATCCGCTGCTGGCGGCGAACCTGGACCGCGCGCAGATCATGCAGATTTACAAACAGCGCCCGGAACTCACGGGGCAAGCGTCCACCACCCCACAGGTGCAGGCGACCTTGCTGGACGACATCCGCGAATCCCATTGCGGCCTGCTGCCCGAAGCGCAGATGCCCGCCATGCTCGCCGTGCAGCAACAGCGTGACCGGCGCATGGCCGAACGCCTGATGGCTGCGCCGACGCCTGCGTTGCTGCTGGCCGGTACCTTCCACGTGCGCAAGGATCTCGGGGTCCCGCTGCACCTGAAGGACTTGGGTGCCGGTGAAGGGAATGCGGTGCTGATCCTGGCCGAAGCGGGCAAGTCCGTGACCGCCGAGAGTGCGGATTATGTCTGGTACACGGCTGCGCAACCGCAACAGGATCATTGTGCGGAGCTACGTCGCTGAACCTGTGGCGCGACACTATGTCACGCCTGTGCTCCGGTCCAATGGTCGTATCCACCCCTCCGGCACCGGCACTGTTTGTTAACATCCCCCCGATTTTTTCGTCTGTATAGTCATCACGCTGTCATTTCAGCCTGTTCAACAGGATGCTTTTTTCATGAGTACTTTGTATACCCGCCGGACTGTCCTGCAAGGCATGGGCCTGTTGAGCCTGGGCCTGCTCGCCGGTTGCGACGACAGCAGCAAGCTGTCGTTCAAGTACGGCAAAGACCTCAGCGACAAAATCATGGGGCGTAACTTCAAGCTCAAGAACGCCCAAGGCGAAACCCGGATGCTGGGCAGCTATCGCGGCCTGATGCCGATGGTGTTCTTCGGTTTCACCCAGTGCCCGGCCGTGTGCCCCACCACCCTGGCCCGTGCGGCCCAGGCCAAAAAGTTGATGGGGCGCGATGGTGAAAGGCTGCAGGTGATCTTCATCACCCTGGACCCTGAGCGCGACACTCCCGAGATGATCGATAAATACGTAAAAGCCTTCGACCCGAGTTTTGAAGCGCTGTATGGCACCCTGGAAGAAACCGCCGCCACCGCCAAGGAATTCGGCGTGTTCTTTGAGAAGGTGCCAAGCGGCGATACCTATACCCTCTCCCATACCGCGACCAGCTATGTCTTCGACTCCCGGGGCACTCTGCGCCTGGGACTGTCCACGTCCCTGACGGCCCAAGAGTGCGCAGAAGACCTGCTCACCGTGATGGAGGTTTGCTGAAATGAATGCCCCGCAGGCTAAAAACCGTTTCGCGCAACGCTGCAAGCAACTGGCGCTGGGCTTGTCCCTGATCGGTCTGGCCCTTCAGGTGTCGGCACAAACCCGGGTCGACGACGCCTGGGTCCGCGCCACCGTGGCCGGCCAGCCGTCGAGCGGCGCCTTCATGACCGTCACCGCCAGCGCCGACAGCAAGCTGCTGAGCGTGCAAACGCCGGTTGCCGGGCTGGTGCAGATTCATGAAATGAGCATGAAAGACGACGTGATGAAAATGCAGCAGGTGCAGTCCGTTGTACTGCCGGCCGGCAAGCCGGTTAGCTTCGATCCCAACGGCTATCACATTATGCTGATGAACCTCACCGGCCAGATCAAGGAAGGCGACAAGGTGCCGCTGACCCTGACCGTGGAAGACGCCAAGGGTACGAAAGAGTCGGTTCAGGTTGAAGCCGTTGCCAAGGCGATCGGCACCATGGATCACAGCGCGATGAAGCATGATCACAGCAAGATGAACTGATTGCTCCATCAGTTAAAACACAGAACCTGTGGGAGCGAGCCTGCTCGCGAAGAGGCCGGCACATCCAACAGAGATATTGCTTGACCCACCGCCATCGCGAGCAAGCTCGCTCCCACAGTTTGATCTTCATGAATGCGAGTCCCGCGGCCGGCCACAATATTTGTGGGAGCGATCCTTTCAGGTCTTGGCGACAACCAGTGTCGTTCGCCAAGACCTTTTCACATCAACTCAAACGAGCTTGAGCACGACGTTGATGTTGTTGCGCGTGGCTTTCGAGTACGGGCAGTACTGGTGCCCGGTGTCGACGATTTTTTGTGCGGTTTCACGGTCCAGCCCCGGCAGGCTGACATTGAGCCGCGCCTGCAGCAGGTAGCCGCCGTCATTGGTGCCCAAATCAACCTCGGCATCGACAGCTACATCCTTGGGCAGCGCCACTTTCATTTCCCTGGCCGCTACCTGCATGGCGCCGATGAAACAGGCTGACCACCCGGCAGAGAACAGTTGCTCGGGGTTAGTACCGCCACCGCCCGCACCTGGCGACGAAAGCTTCACATCAAGGATTCCGTCAGAGCTGCGGGAGGCGCCGTCGCGCCCGCCGGTGGTGTGGGTTTTGGCGGTGTACAACACTTTATCGATCTGGCTCATGGTGACCTCCTGATTGAGTTGTAAGAAACCGGTGTCGACACCCCGTCAGGTGGCCGGGGGTGGTCAATCAATATAGACGTCACAGCCCCGCGCCGCAGTCGATCCGACCGGTGCCCGCTTCTTGTTTATTTACGCGCCAGCTTGTACTTGACGCAGTCCTCATAAAAGCTCTGGCGTACTGCAGCCGGTTTGAATCGCGACGGACTGTCATAAGTTTGCTCTGTAATGCCAAGAGCCATCATGCGCATCCAGGACTTGGCGAACTTATAAACCTGGATTTTTTGGCGGGCGGCATACAAGGAAACGCCTGAAAGCTTGAGTTCCTGTGCCCTTGCAGCGGTACCCGCGCCCCAACTGCACATGTACTGTTCTTTGGCTGCCAGTTCTTTTGCTTGAGCCGAGTTGGCTATTCCCGAAACTATTAGCGGAATTAACGCGATCCATATCTTGCGCATTTCGACCTATCTAACCGACTGAAAACAAAGTAATTTTGCAGAGAACTTTGAAACTTGGGGGCCAGCATCCTGCCTTTTCTGCAAATAAATGAAAAAAGCGCGATGGGGGTCGTCAATTTCTTGCGAGATTTCAAACCTTTGCTATAGCTAAGGTTCTCTATCGCCAACTAAGTGAGGCAACGGAATGTCAGTCGCAAAGAAAATGAGTGTGGGGCAACTGACAATGTTGACGGCGGTCAACATGTTGGGCTCAGGAATTATCCTGCTACCGACGAAACTCGCGGAAGTCGGTGCGATTTCGATCCTCTCCTGGCTGATAACGGCCACCGGCTCCCTCGCTCTGGCCTATGCCTTTGCGCGATGCGGGATGCTCAGCCGCAAGACCGGCGGCATGGGCGGTTATGCCGAATACACCTTCGGTAAAGCCGGTAACTACATCACCAACTACACCTACGGTCTGTCGCTGTTGATTGCCAACGTGGCGATCAGTATTACCGCGGTCGGCTATATCCAGGTGTTGTTCGGGATAAAACTTGATTCGCTGCAAGTAGGCCTGGCGACCATTGCGCTGCTGTGGATCACCACCTTCGCCAACTTTGGCGGCGCGCGCATTACCGGCCGGATCGGCGCGGTCACGGTCTGGGGTGTGATTGCACCGGTGGTACTGGTATCCACGGTGGGCTGGTTCTGGTTCGACAGCAGCGTATACGCCGCTGGCTGGAACCCCCACGACAAGGGTTGGTTCGAAGCGGCAGGCGCCTCGGTGGCCATTACCCTGTGGGCCTTCCTCGGCCTGGAGTCGGCTTGCGCCAACACCGACGCGGTGGAAAACCCTGAGCGCAACGTACCGATTGCGGTGCTGGGTGGCACTCTGGGCGCGGCGGTGATCTACATCGTCTCCACCAACGTCATCTTCGGCATCGTCGGCAACGAAGAACTGGTTGCGTCCACCGCGCCGTTCGGCCTGGTGTTCGCCAAGATGTTCACCCCAATGGTCGGCGACATCGTGATGGCGGCCATGGTGCTCGCCTGCATCGGCTCGCTGCTGGGTTGGCAGTTCACCATCGCCCAGGTGTACAAAAGCTCGGCGGACACCGGTTACTTTCTGCCGATCTTTGCCAAGGGCAACAAAGCGGGAACGCCGATTGTCGGCATGCTGGTGCTGCTGGCGGCGCAGACCGCGCTGGCCCTGCTCACCATCAGCCCCGACTTGAGCAAGCAGTTCGACACCCTGGTCAACCTCGCGGTGGTCACCAACCTTGTGCCGTACATCCTGTCCATGGCCGCGCTGATGACCATGCAGAAAGTCTCCAACGTGCCGGAAGGCAAGGCACTGGCCACCAACGTCATTGCCCTGATCGCAGCGGCCTACAGCTACCTGGCGCTGTACAGTTCCGGTGAACAGGCACTGATGCTGGGCGGCGTAGCCACCATCGTTGGTTACACCCTGTTCGGCTTCGTCAACAACCGCCTGATCCGCCTCGAAGCGCTCAACAACAGCGTACCGACGCAAACCGTCAGCGCGCAGCACCTCACTGCCGAGCCAGTGCCGGTGAACAATCTGAATAAAGCCACTATGGAGGTTCGAGCATGACGGAATATAAACACTCGCTGGGCATGCTGGCGCTACTGGTCAGCAGCCCTCCGGACAAGCGAACGGTGTTTGGCCGCGCCCTGGATCAACTGGTCCACGACGTAGAGGGACGTGGCGTCAGTGTTCTGGCTTCGGAAAGTCTCATCGATGCCGCCTCGATCCTGCGCTCGGACCCGGCCATTCAATGCGTACTCATCCGCTGGGAAATGGACACCAGCGAAGGCCACGCCGACTGCACCAAATTGCTGGTCAAGCTGCGCGAGCGCAACACCCGGGTGCCGGTGTTCCTGATCAGCGACCGCACCACCGCGTCGAGCATTCCATTGCTGGTCATGCAACACGCCGACGACTTCATCTGGCTGCCCGAGGACACCTCCCGTTTCCTCAGCGGGCGCATCCTGGCGGCCATCGAGCGCTATCGCCAGGCCGCCCTGCCGCCGATGTTCGGCGCGCTGGTGAAGTTTGCCCGCAACTATGAATACTCGTGGCACACCCCCGGCCATGCCGGCGGCACCGCATTCCTCAAGAGCACCGCAGGCCGGGCCTTCTACGAGTTCTTCGGCGAGAACCTGCTGCGTTCCGACCTGTCGATCTCGGTTGGCGAACTGGGCTCCCTGCTCGATCACAGTGGTCCCATCGGCCAGGGCGAGCGCTACGCCGCCAAGGTCTTCGGCGCCCATCGCACGTACTACGTGACCAACGGCTCGTCGATGTCCAACCGTGTCATCCTCATGGCCAGCGTCACGCGCAACCAGATCGCCCTCTGCGACCGCAATTGCCACAAGTCCGCCGAGCACGCGATGACCCTGTCCGGGGCGATTCCGACCTACCTGGTGCCGACCCGCAACCGCTACGGCATCATCGGCCCGATCCTGCCGCAGACCCTGAGCGCCGAAGGCGTGAAAGCCGCCATCGCCGACAACCCGCTGGTCAAGCCAGGCATCGACCCGACGCCGGTGCACGCCATTGTCACCAACTCCACCTACGACGGCCTGACCTACAACGTCACCCGCGTCGAAGAGCTGCTGGGCGAAAGCGTGGACCGTCTGCACTTCGACGAAGCCTGGTACGGTTATGCGCGTTTCAACCCGCTGTACAGCGGACGCCATGCCATGCACGGCGACCCGGCCGATCACGACAAGTCCAAGCCGACCGTGTTCGCCACCCAGTCGACCCACAAGTTGCTGGCCGCCCTGTCCCAGGCTTCGATGATCCATGTGCGTAACGGGCGTAACCCGATCGAACATGCGCGCTTCAACGAGTCGTACATGATGCACGCCTCGACCTCGCCGAACTACGCGATCATGGCGTCCTGCGACGTCAGTTCGGCGATGATGGAAGCACCGAGCGGGCAGATCCTCACCAACGAGTCGATTGAAGAAGCGATCAGCTTCCGCCAGGTTCTCTCGCGCATGCACAACGAGATGCTGAGCAAGGATGACTGGTTCTTCACCTGCTGGCAGCCGCCGACCGTACAGGTTGGCGCAGCGACCGTGCCGTTCCATGAGGTCGACCCGGCCACGCTGAAAACCGACCCGAACTGCTGGGTCCTGCACCCGAACGCGGTCTGGCACGGCTTCGGCGACATCGAAGACGGTTACTGCATGCTCGACCCGATCAAGGTTTCGGTACTTGCCCCGGGCATGGGCGACGACGGCAGCCTGCTCGCCTCCGGTATTCCCGCTTGCGTGGTCACGGCGTACCTGGGTCGTCAGGGTATCGTGGTCGAGAAAACCACCGACTTCACCATCCTGTTCCTGTTCTCCATCGGCATCACCAAAGGCAAGTGGGGCACGCTGCTCAACGCCCTGCTCGACTTCAAGCGTGACTACGACGACAACGCCGAGCTCGAGCTGTGCCTGCCCGATCTGTACAACGCCAACCAGCATCGCTATGCCGGCATGGGCCTTAAGGATCTGGCCGACGAAATCTTCGCCGCCATGAAGAAACACAAGACCACCGCCAACATGTCCCAGGCCTTCGGCACCCTGCCAAAAGCCGAGTTCAGCCCGGTGGAGGCCTACGAAAAACTGGTGCGCAACGACATCGAGCTGGTGACGCTCAACGAAGCCGCCGGGCGTCTTGCCGCGACCGGTATCGTGCCGTATCCACCCGGCATCCCGCTGCTCATGCCGGGTGAGAACGCAGGTCCGGCGGACGGTCCGTTGCTGGCGTATCTCAAGGCACTGGAAGCCTTCGACAAATCCTTCCCCGGCTTCACCCATGACACCCACGGGATCGAAGTCGAAGATGGCGTTTATCGGATGCTGGTACTGAAATAAGTCACGCTGGTTCACCGCAACACCTGTGGGAGCGAGCCTGCTCGCGATAGCGTTTTTGCAGCCAACATCTCTGTTGTCTGACACTCCGCCATCGCGAGCAGGCTCGCTCCTACAATGAATCGCACGCTCCCCCAAATCCCTATGGGCAAACTCGATCACAGCGCTCTATGATTGATCCCCATGACCACCACCGCTGCGATCCGCTCACCCTGCCCGCCCGGCGCCTGCGACTGCGGGCGTGACCCGTTGCTGGAAACTCCAGGGGCGGACCTGCGCATTCTGTTTCTGACCCGCAACGAAGAAAAACGCCTGATCGAACGGCTGGAGAACCTGCAGAGCCTGAGCGATCTGGAGCACCTGCAACGGCGCATGCTCGAACAGTTGGGTATCCGCGTGAACATCGCTCCCGGTTTCAACGAAGTGCGCACCATGCGCGGCATCGGCATCCAGATCAGCGAACTGCCCGGGCTGTGCCGCAAGACCCGCGCCAGCATCCCGGCCGCCATCCGCCGAGCCATGGAGAAGCGCCCGGAAATCGCCTACGAACTGCTCAATGCCAACGACCTGTTGCGTGACGCCTGATGAAACCTCTACTCGAATTCCCCCTCACCGACGAGATTCTCACCTCGTTCGCCCTGGCCATCGGTGCCGACCTCCAGGGCTACCGCAATCACATTTACCGGGTGCTGAATTTCCATTGCGCCCTGCGCGGTGCCGAAGGCTTGCCCCCGGACGCCGTACAGATCGCGGTGGCGTTTCATGACCTGGGTATCTGGACCGATGACACCCTCGACTACCTGCCGCCGTCCATTGCCCTGGCCACCGAGTACCTGGACAACCAGCAACGTCCGGAACTGAAGGATGAAGTCAGCGCATTGATACTTGAACATCACAAACTGCGCCGGTATCGCGGCGCCTACGCCGACAATGTCGAACCCTTCCGCCAGGCCGATCTGGTGGATGTGTCCCTGGGTCTGGTGAGTTTCGGCTTGCCCCGCAGCTTCATCAAAACCGTGCAGGCGACCTTTCCCGATCACGGTTTTCACTCGATGCTGATGAAGCTTTCAGCCCGGCAGCTCATCCGCTCTCCGCTACGGCCGCTGCCCATGTTTCGCTGGTAACACAAGCGTCTGCCTTCCCCACCGATGGCGCCATTGTCGCAACGCCATTTCGCAACAAAGTGCCTGAAACACTCACTTTCTGACTATTCATTACTGGATATTTCACAATTCAAACCTACGCTCTTCGCGGGGGTCACGAATTTCAACGATGGTTGGGGGCTCGTCTCGATGTACTCACGCTAGTACGCAGGAGCTCGACATGAACCGGAAAACCTTATCCACGATGTTTGCGATACCCCTTTTGCTGTCTGCAATGGCGCTTCCCGGCCAGACCCTGGCGGCCGACAAAGCCCCCAACATCCTGGTGATCATGGGCGACGATATCGGCTGGTCGAATATCGGCGTCTACAACCAGGGCATGATGGCCGGCAGAACCCCCAACCTCGACCAGCTGGCAAATGAAGGCATGCGTTTCACCGATTACTACGCCGAAGCCAGCTGCACCGCCGGACGCGCCAATTTCATCACCGGCGAACTGCCGATTCGTACGGGCATGACCACCGTCGGCCAGGCCGGCTCGCCCGTGGGGATTCCCGCCGAAGCCGTCACCATCGCAACCGCACTCAAGGCCATGGGATATGCCACCGGCCAGTTCGGCAAGAACCACTTGGGCGACCTCAACCAGTTCCTGCCCACCGTCCATGGTTTCGATGAATTCTTCGGCTACCTCTATCACCTCGACGCCATGGAAGATCCGGCACACCCCAATTATCCGCAGGAACTGCTCGCGACCGTGGGCCCACGCAACATGGTCCACAGCTGGGCCTCCACCACTGATGATACGACCGTGATGCCGCGCTGGGGCAAGGTCGGCAAGCAGAAAATCGAAGACGTCGGCACGCTCTATCCGGAGCGAATGAAAACCGTCGACGAGGAGATTCGCGACAAGGCGTTCTCTTTCATCGACAAGGCCAAGCAGGACAACAAACCGTTCTTCGTCTGGCTCAACCCGACCCGCATGCACATCGTCACGCACCTGTCCGACAAGTACCAGGCCATGCGCAACTCGCAAAATGGCTGGTCGGAACAGGAAGCCGGCATGGCGCAGCTCGATGACATCGTCGGCGATGTCCTGGCGAAGCTGAAGAAAGACGGCATGGACGACAACACCATCGTCATTTTCACCACCGACAATGGAGCGGAAAACTTCACCTGGCCCGATGGCGGCACAACGCCGTTCGCCATGGGCAAGGGCACGGTCATGGAAGGTGGCTTCCGGGTGCCAGCAATCATCCGCTGGCCGGGCAAAGTGCCGGCCAATCAGGTCGCCAACGGCATCATGTCCGGCATGGACTGGTTCCCGACTCTGGTCGCGGCGGCGGGCAACCCGAACATCACCGCCGAACTGCTCAAAGGCAAACAATTGGGCGACACCACCTACAAAGTTCACCTGGACGGCTATGATCAAACTCCAATGATCACCGGAAAAGGTCCGTCGAGCCGGCATGAAATCTTCTACTTTGGAGAGAGCGCCTTGGGTGCAGTGCGCATAGACGACTACAAATATCGCTTCATTGACCAACCGGGTGGCTGGTTGGGGGCTAAAGTTGATGTGGATGTACCGATCCTGACCAATCTTCGACTCGACCCGTTCGAGCGCATGGGCTGGCCGGAAAACCAGGCCGCGCAGGGTTCGCAACAGTACTTCGACTGGTTCAAGTTCCAGTTCTGGCGTTTCGTGTTCGTCCAGCAGCAGGTGGCCAAACTGGCGGAAACGGCAATCGAGTTCCCACCGATGCAAAAAGGCGCGAGCTTCAACCTCGACTCGGTTAAAGCCAAGATCGCCAAGGCTCGAGCAGAGATGGCCAAGTAACAGCCGAATCCACGGGTGGCTAGTTAAGTCCACCCGTATTCGAAATGGACAATTGCCGAGGGATTTCAATGCCAATAAAAACAACTACCCTGCCCGCCTCTGCGCTACTTGCCCTGTGCTGCCAGCAAGCCTGGGCCGGTGGCATCATGCTCTATGAAATCGGCACCGATAACGCCGGCCTGGCCAACGCCGGTGCCGCCGCCCGTGCCCAAGGCCCCTCGACTATCGCCAGCAACCCCGCAGGCATGAGCTATCTACCGGGGACGCAAATCACCGCCGGTTTGCAGGTTCTGTATGGCGACCTGAGCTTCGACCGCGACTCCGGCACCAACACCCCGGGCAGCGGCAGTGGCAACGCCCTCGATCCGATTCCCGGTGGCAGCTTCTTCATCAGCCATGAACTGGACGAGCACTGGAGCGTCGGGTTCGGCCAGTACGGTGACTTCGGCCTGGCGCTCAATTACGACAACGACTGGTCTGGCCGCTACTTCGTGCAGAACGACAGCCTGCTCGGCTTGTCGCTGGTGCCCAGTGTGGCGTATCGCTTCAACGAGCAGTGGTCGGTCGGGCTTGGCATCAAGGCCATGTACGGAATGTTGAAGGCCGACACCGCCATCGACCGCTCCCCTTTCGGCTTCACTGATCGCTCTGACGGCCAATTCAAGTACCGGGACAACGACTGGGGCTTTGGCGCCAACGTCGGCGTGATCTACGCCCCGCAACCCGGCACGCGTATCGGTCTGACCTACACCAGCCAGGTCGACCTGGACTTCGAAGACAAGCTCGACGTCAAGGGCGATGGTCGACTGCTCGAGCGCGTCAACAACACCAACACCGAACTCGACACCAAGGTGCCGCAAACCGTCACCCTGAGCCTGTTCCAGCAACTGGACCGGCAATGGGCGCTGCTGGCCTCGGCCAACTGGCAGGACTGGTCGGAGTTCGGCGACATCGGCGTAGAAGTCGACACCACCGCGTTTGGAGCGCAATCGAAAACGATCGACGCCGGTTTCAAGGACACCTGGCACCTCTCCCTTGGCGCGCAATACCAGGCCACCGAGCAGTGGTTGTGGAACTTCGGCGTGGCCTACGACAGCAGTGCCGTCTCGGACAGCAACCGTAGCGTGATCCTGCCGATGAACGAATCCTGGCGCATTGCCACAGGCGCCACCTATGCTCTGAACCAGGACACCGATGTCAACGTCAGCTGGGCCATGGTCTGGCTCGGCGACATGCCGGTGGACCAGGCCAAATCCGTGTCAGGCAATCGAGTTTCCGGTCAATTCGACAATGCCTGGATTCAAGCCTTGAGCGGGAACATGACCTGGCGATTTTGATGACTTGTAAACAAAAGAACGACGATTTCTTCCAAGGAGTAAACACCACTATGAATCTGTCCCGAAAACTGCTCGTCGGCGCCACGCTGGCCAGTCTGCTGCTTGGCGGTTGCACCTCGAAAGTGACGGAGAAGGAGCAATACTCAGGCTTCCTGTCCAACTACAACAACCTGCAGGAAGTCGAAACGCCGAGCGGCGGTACCGCGATGCGTTGGGTCAGCCCTTCGTGGAACCCGAATGCCTATGACACCGTGGTGTTCAACAAACTGGAGCTCTACCCGGCGCCAAAACCCGATGAACGGGTCAACCAGCAGACCCTGGCCGACATTCAGAACTATATGACCAGCAAGGCCAAGGCCTCCCTGGGTCAGAAGTATCGCGTAGTACCCACTTCCTCATCCGCTCCGGCGGGTTCGCGCCCTCTGATCATGCGTGCGGCGATCACCGGGGTGAACGCCGAGAACGAAGGCATGAAGTGGTATGAAGTGGTTCCCATCGCGGCCGTAGTCGGGGCAACCCAGGCTGCCACCGGTCACCGTGACCAGAACACCACCCTGTTCATCGAAGCCGAGTTCGTTGACGCCAAGAGCAACCAGACCGTAGCCAAAGTGGTGCGCAAGGTGTTCGGCACCGAACTGAAAAACGAAAGCCAGCAGATTACCGCCAAGGACTTCAAGGCGGCGATCGACAAACTGGGTACCGACTTCCAGGCGTTCCTCAAGTAACACACTCTTGTGGCGAGGGAGCTTGCTCTCTCGCCACACGCCCCTTCCAGTCACTTCTTCATCCCCACCCGCCGCCGCATCCGGGCAGTAATCGTTTGCCGGATTTTGGGCATGTCCGCCCAGGGTCCATCCCCGACTTGCGCCAGACGTTCATGCACGTTGTGCAGGTTCCATTGATTGGCGCCCTTGAGTTCGGCCACCTCTTCGCGCCAGATCGGCATCGACACCGGTAACCCCTCGCGGGTACGTACGGCGTAGGCACAAATGGTGGTCGCCCCCAGACCATTGCGCAGGTAATCGATGAAAATCCGTCCGACCCGGTTCTTCGGACCCGACACCGCCGAAAATCGTTCGGGCAACAACTTGGCCATATGGCTGACAATGGCGTGGCTGAAGTCCTTGACCTCATCCCAACCGAGCTTGCGGGTCAACGGCACCACCACATGAATGCCCTTGCCGCCGCTGGTTTTCAGAAACGCCTTGAGCCCCAGTTCATCCAGCACCGACAGCGTCAGCTGCGTGGCCTCGACCATGCGTTTCCATGGCAGCGCCGGGTCCGGGTCAAGGTCGAGGACAAAACGGTCCGGCTTGTCGAGTTTGTCAGACGTCGCATTCCAGGCATGCAGTTCCACGGTACTCATCTGTACCGCGCCAACCAGCGCCTCGACGTTGTTGATGAGCATCATCGGCTGGCCGGTGAGTTGTTTGTCCAGGGTGGTGATGCCGGGGATCGCCAGGTGCTCGGCATTCTTCTGGAAGAACAACTCGCCGGCGATGCCGTCCGGGGCACGTACCAGCGCCACCGGACGATCCTTGAGTTCGGGCAGGATCCACTCGGCGACACTGGCGTAGTACTGCGCCAGTTGCAGTTTGGTGGTGCCGCCGCCGGGGTCGATCACCCGGTCCGGGTGAGTGATGCGTACCTTGCCCTGCTCCAGCCCGATTTGTGAGGGGGCGGGCGCGGTTTGCTTTTGCGTGGCAGCGGGCCTTGCCGTGCCGGTTTTTTTCGCAGTGGAGGTTTTCACGGTTTTCGCGCGCTCCTGGGTGATGGCTCGGGCCGGTTTGTCATTGCGCAGGCCATGGAACACGGCATGGCGCACCGAGCCGTCCCTGGTCATTTCAGCGAAGGCCACTTCCGCCAACAGCTTGGGTTGGAGCCAGTGCACATCCCTGGCCAGCGATCCGCCAGGTGGATTGACCACCGGCGGCGTTTTCACTTGCAACGGCTTGAGCTGTTCATGGAGGCTGCGCAGCGTTGCCTCGTTGAACCCGGTGCCGACCTTGCCGGCGTAGCGCAACTGGCCGCCATCGCGGTCATGCAGCCCCAGCAGCAACGCCCCGAAGGCTTGGCGCGAGCCCTTCGGCTCGGTGAAACCAACAATGACGAATTCCTGCCGGTTCTGGCATTTGAGCTTGATCCAGTCGCTGCTGCGCCGAGAGACATAGGGCGACCCCAGGCGCTTGCCGATCAACCCCTCCATGTGCATCTGGCAGGCGGAGTCGAGCAAGGCGCGGGGCTCCTCGTCAAACGACTCGGAGAAGCGCAGCAACGGCTCAGCACTGGCCTTGAGCACGGTCGCCAGCGCGGCCCGACGTTCTTCGACCGGCACCTCGCGCAGGTCCACGCCATTGAGGTATGGCAAATCGAACAGGTAGTAGAGAATGTCGTCACCGTGCCCCTCTTCGAAGGCGTTTTGCAGCGCCTGAAAGTCCGGTACACCCTGTTCGTCCGTTACCACCATCTCACCGTCGAGCCACGCCGACTCCAGGCCCAGCGCGGCCAGGGCCCGGGCTTGCCCTGACAGTTTGTGGGTCCAGTCGTGGCCATTGCGGGTGATCAGCTTCACTGCGCCGTGGTCGATGCGGGCCATGATCCGGTAGCCGTCGAACTTGATTTCGTAGCTCCACGGGCCATCCGGAACTTTTTCCACCAGCGTTGCCAGCTCCGGCTTGAGCAGGGCTGGCAATCTGGCTTTGCGCGCACCGATCAGGGGCGATGATTTTTTCTGGTGTGAGCTGGCTGATGGTTTGCGGGTGGGCCTGGACCTGACCGCCGTTTTTGATGGTTTGTCGACGATGCTGCGGTTGCTGAGCACGCTGTCCGGCTCGGCGCTGAGCACGTCGTAGTCACTTTGCGATCTGGCGGCGCCGTCCCGGTGCTTGATCAGAAACCATTGTTCCTGCTTGCCCGGCATGTGCGTACGCACCAGGTTCCACAGGCCGCCGAGCTTCTCCCCCTGCAACTCGAACTTGAGCCGCCCCTTGGCGTAGGCCGTCACCGGATCGTCCAGGGGAATCCAGATGCCCCGGTCCCAGACGATCACCTCGCCGGCGCCGTAATGTCCCTCGGGAATGCGGCCCTCGAACGTGGCGTACGCCAGCGGATGGTCTTCGACATGCACCGCCAGACGCTTGACCGACGGATCCAGCGACGGGCCTTTGGGCACGGCCCAGCTCTTGAGCGCACCTTCGAGCTCCAGGCGAAAATCATAATGCAGGTGAGAGGCGTCATGCTTTTGAATGCAGAACTGCAAGGCATGATCCCTGGCGGTTTTCCTGCGTGGACGCTTGTCGGCGGCAGGCTCGGAAGTCGCCGAAAAATCACGCATGCGGTTGTAGTCAACAAGGTTGCGGGGCATGGCTCACCTGCTTCGCGCCAGGACGTTGAATGCAAATGTCTTCTAATCAAGCAGAGCAGGCCTGCGGCGTAATAATTCAATCGGTGTTGAAATTGCCCGGACGGACGGGCCTGGAGCGGAGGGGGAGTTTCAGCAGGTTGACCGAATCATCGTTCTTCGCGAGCAAGCTCGATCTCACAGGGATTTTCAGCGCCCACAGGATCTGCGTTCGGCGGGGATCAAAATGTGGGAGTGAGCCTGCTCGCGATGGCGGTGGGTCAGGCGCCAGGGATGTTGGCTGTGGCGGCCTCATCGCGAGCAAGCTTGCTCCCACAAGTATTTTCAGCGCCCACAGGATCTGCGTTCGGCGGAGATCAAAAAATGTGGGAGCGAGCCTGCTCGCGATGGCGGAGTGTCAGGCGCCAGGGATGTTGGCTGTAGCGGCCTCATCGCGAGCAGGCTCGCTCCCACAGGGACTTTCAGCGCACGCAGGATCTGCGTTCGGCGGAGATCAAAAAATGTGGGAGTGAGCCTGCTCGCGATGGCGGTGGGTCAGGCGCCAGGGATGTTGGCTGTGGCGGCCTCATCGCGAGCAGACTCGCTCCCACAGGGACTTTCAGCGCACGCAGGATCTGCGTTCGGCGGGAATCAAAAAATGTGGGAGCGACTTGCTCGCGATGGCGGAGTGTCAGGCGCCAGGGATGTTGGCTGTAGCGGCCTCATCGCGAGCAGGCTCGCTCCCACCAGGGACTTTCAGCGCCCGCAGGATCTGCGTTCGGCGGAAATCAAAAAATGTGGGAGTGAGCCTGCTCGCGATGGCGGTGGGTCAGGCGCCAGGGATGTTGGCTGTGGCGGCCTCATCGCGAGCAGGCTCGCTCCCACAAGGATTTTCAGCGCCCACAGGATCTGCGTTCGGCGGAGATCAAAAAATGTGGGAGTGAGCTTGCTCGCGATGGCGGTGGGTCAGGCGCCAGGGATGTTGGCTGTGGCGGCCTCATCGCGAGCAAGCTCGCTCCCACAAGTATTTTCAGCGCCCACAGGATCTGCGTTCGGCGGGGATCAAAAAATGTGGGAGTGAGCCTGCTCGCGATGGCGGTGGGTCAGGCGCCAGGGATGTTGGCTGTGGCGGCCTCATCGCGAGCAGGCTCGCTCCCACAGGGACTTTCAGCGCACGCAGGATCTGCGTTCGGCGGAGATCAAAATGTGGGAGTGAGCCTGCTCGCGATGGCGGAGTGTCAGGCGCCAGGGATGTTGGCTGTAGCGGCCTCATCGCGAGCAAGCTCGCTCCCACAAGTATTTTCAGCGCCCACAGAATCTGCGTTCGGCGGAGATCAAAAAATGTGGGAGCGAGCCTGCTCGCGATGGCGGAGTGTCAGGCGCCAGGGATGTTGGCTGTAGCGGCCTCATCGCGAGCAGGCTCTCTCCCACCAGGGACTTTCAGCGCCCGCAGGATCTGCGTTCGGCGGAGATCAAAAAATGTGGGAGTGAGCTTGCTCGCGATGGCAGTGGGTCAGGCAGTGCCCTTGGCCTGCCGCTCCAGGTGCAATTGCAGAGCCGGGTCGATCCGCAATGCCGCGGCCAGTTCATCCAGATAGTTGCGCTCGGCGTCCTGCTGGTCGTCCACCAGCATCACGCTGGCCAGGTACATCTCCGAGGCCATGCCGGGGTCGGCGGCCGATTGCGCGACATCACTGGCGTCCAGTGGCTTGGCAACCTCCTCGTCCAGCCATTGCTGCAATTGCGGATCGTCGGTGTGACGGCCGATTTCAGTGCTGATCATCTTCTTCTCGGCTTCATCGATGCGGCCATCGGCCTTGGCCGCGGCAATCATTGCCCGCAGAATCGCATGGCTGTGCTCTTCGGCCTCAGGGCCGGCCAGCAAGTCCACGGTCCGTGGCGCTTCTTGCGGAGCCGACGCCTGACTGCGCTGCCAGGCCTGATACGCCTGGAACGCCATCATGCCCAGGGACGCCAGGGCGGCATAATTGGTGCCACCACTGGAACGGCTTTGTGGCGCACCGCCCATCGGCGGACCGCCGCCAAGCAAACCACCGAGCAAACCGCCCAACCCTGCACCACCGCCACCAGCACCCGCACCGGTGCCACCGCCCAATAAGCCGCCGAGCAATCCACCCAGGTCGCCGAACCCGCCCTGGGCCGACGCGCCAGCGCCACCCTGTTGCGCCATCGAGCCCTGGCCGGCGCGCAGTAATTGTTCGAGCAGATCGCTGGTGTTCATGATGTTTGTCCTCTTGAAGGGCGTTTATCCAGTCAGGCAACGATAGCCCCCGCAGACGAATGTGCCAGCGCCGTTGGGCTGACCCGCCTGCGCTATCCCGGATTCGTCCGGGGTATTTTCTTGCGGCGCAGCTAAGATTCATGAGTGGTGAACCTTATTCCCGGATGCCCGGTCGATACCTGCAACCCGACCCGGTTTGCCACCGCCCCGTACGCGGAGTGACAACTGGCTTGCTTCATTCACTGGAGAACGCCCCCGTGATTTCAACCCTGTACATCGCCAGGCTCAAAGCATGGGGCGCCCATGGTTTTACCGCCACTGGCGTGGTCACCGCTTTCCTCGCCACCCTGTCCCTGCTGGATAACCAGCCGACCCATTGCCTGCTGTGGCTGGGTGTCGCCCTGATCGTCGACGGACTGGACGGCGCGCTGGCACGCAAGGTCAACGTCCAGTCGGTGTTGCCGAGCTTCGATGGCTCGATCCTCGACCTGGTGATCGACTACCTGACGTACGTGTTTATCCCGGCACTGTTCATCTACCGCTACATTCCGTTGCCGGACTACACCTTGCTGCTGAGCGTGTCGCTGATTCTGGTGTCGTCGCTGTTCTGCTTCTGCAACGTCAACATGAAGAGCACCGACAACTACTTCCAGGGCTTCCCCGCCGCCTGGAACGTGGTCGCCCTGTGCCTGTACATCATCGCCCCGTCGCCGTGGATCACCTTCGTTACGGTCATCGGCCTGGCCCTGCTGACCGTGACCCGGATGAAATTCCTGCACCCGTTTCGCGTGCGCCGGTTCATGCCGATCAACATTGCGGTGACGGCCATCTGGTTGCTGTGCAGCCTGTCGCTGGTGCTCAACCATCCACGGATCAACCCGTTGGTGATGGGGCTGTGGCTGCTGATGTCGGCGTACTTCCTGGGCATCTGCCTGTGGCGCACGGCGCTGGAGTGGTTCGACGAATCGGGGCTCAAGTAGCCATGGCGATCCATATCGTTCAACTCGGATCACCCCGTCGGCCCGACGAAGGATTGCGCCTGGGCACGGTACGCCGACCTCCCCGTGGTGTACCGAAAACCGAATTCGCCCGTCGGGACTTTTATGATGTCTGGCAGCCACTGCTGTCGCCCAGCGCCGAGTTGGTGGCCGAAGCCAAGGCTGCGCAAGATGCCAAGGCCTGGGAGATGTTCCGGCGCAAATTCAAGGCCGAGATGAGCCAACCCGCCGCCAGTCAGATGCTGGATCTGTTGGCCGCGTTGTCCCACCAGACGTCCCTGGCGGTGGGTTGTTATTGCGAAGATGAAGCGTATTGTCACCGTTCGGTGTTACGCGAGTTGCTGGAAGCGCGTGGCGCGAAGGTCATTTAGCCGGCATCACCACTCCCCCTGTGGGAGCGAGCTTGCTCCCAGATTGGACTTGTGGTCGCTCACTGCCGCGTGATCACCATTTCCAGGTATTCACTCCGCCGTTGTCGGATCGATGATGTTCATGACCTGGGAAATGCGATTGGCGGGAAACCCGCTCACCCGGGCGTGCTCCCTGATCTGCTCCTCGTTCGGCGAAATGTACACGCAGTAGAGCTTGTCAGCGGTGACATAGCTCTGCAGCCACTGCACCTGCGGCAACTCACGCAACGCCTGGCAGGACTTGAGCGAAGCAGCTTTCAAGTCCCTTTCCGACAGACCTCCGGCGCCCTGGATCTCACGTTCAATGACGAACTTAGGCATGGCAACCTCTCTTTATTGTTCTGGATGGCAGGGCAGCACTCACCCTGTGATCAAACTATCGTCCTGATAGGCGTTGGCGTCCTGTCCGATCGTCGGCCAGGCCTGCCCGATCGTCCGGAGATTCCACGTAGCGCACCGATCGAGCGGATCACGCCGCTGGCGCGCCGGCCCTGGCTTCCTTCAGTAACTGCTGAATCATTTGTTCTTGAGTGTCGTAGCTGCCTTCGCCGAAGTGGGTGTACCGCACCTGCCCCTTGGCATCGATCAGGTAGTGCGCCGGCCAGTACCGGTTATCGAAGTTGCGCCAGATTGCGTAGTTGTTGTCGATCGCCACCGGGTAGGTGATGCCGTACTCCTTCACCTTGGCCTTGACGTTGTCGATGATTCGTTCAAAGCCGTATTCGGGCGTGTGCACGCCGATCACCACCAGCCCGTCCTTTTCATACTTCTTCGCCCAGTCTTTCACGTACGGCAGGGTGTGCTTGCAGTTGATGCAGTCGAAAGTCCAGAAATCCACCAGCACCACTTTGCCTTTCAGGGCCTCGTTGCTCAGGGCCGGCGAGTTGAGCCACTCCACCGCGCCGGACAGCGACGGCATGGCGCTCTGGACGTTGTCCATGGTGCTGTCGGCCTTGACCTTGCTGACCAGGTAATCGACGACTTTCGGCACGGCTTCCAGCACGCCTTTCTCCACACTGCTGACACCTTCCGAGGAGGTGTTGGCCAGCAACAGGTCATTGGCCCCCGTTGCAATCACCGCCGCCCCGGACAGCACCGCAACCCCGGCGCCACGACGCAACCAGCCGGTGACCGGAATCGACGGTTTCAAGCGATTGACCAGGCCGCGACCGGCGAAGATCAGGATGCCCAGGGACAGCGCACTGCCGGCGCCATAAGCCACCAGCAGCAGACTGGTGCCGGCATTTGCCCCTTGCAGCATGGCGCTGGTGAGTATCACCCCCAGGATCGGTCCGGCGCAGGGTGCCCAGAGCAGCCCGGTGGCGACACCGATCATGATCGACGCCAGCGGCCCGGACATCTTGCGCGAGTTCGGGTCGATGCGATTGCCCAGCAGCACGAAGGGCCGCGCCAGCCAGTCACCGACCCGGGCGGAGATCAGCGACAGGGCAAACAGCACCATCACCGCCAGCGCGACATGGCGGCCGGTATTGCTGGCCTGGATCACCCACTCGCTGCTGACCACGGCCAGGCTGGAGACCAGGGCAAAGGTCAGGACCATGCCGCCGAGGGTCAGCAGTATCGAGGAGCGTGTACGGTCGGCCCCGGCAAACAGGAAGGGCACGACCGGCAGGATGCACGGGCTGAGAACGGTCAATAGGCCGCCCAGGAAAGCGATGAGTAACATGGGATCACCTGATGCAAATTAATGGGCAACACATCACCACTGTAGGAGCGAGCCTGCTCGCGATGGCGTCCGGTCAGGCGACACACCGTTGACTGAACCATCGCTATCGCGAGCAGGCTCGCTCCTACAGTGGATCGGGGGTGTTCTCAAGCGGTCTGCTCATCCTGCAACTGCCCCTGTGGAGTACGGCTGGAACCGTCCTGCGCCAGGAAGCCCTGGGTATCCTTCTGCGCCACCGGCGTGAGCTGGAAGCAGGTGTTGCCGGCGCAGGCGCTCTGCTCGACAGCGGCGTTGGCATGGGCCGCCGCACCGGCGACGGCAAAGACGATGGCGGTCAGGTGGCGGGAAATGTTGTTCATGATGTCCTTCCTGTTTCAAATGGATTGAGCGGTGATTGATCGCGACACTCAGTTTTCCGAGTTGCAGTTGTCAGCGAACTTGCTGTAATTCAGCACCTGGGTCCGGGACTGGGAGTCGAGGTACGTCAGCCGCGCATTCACCACGCCGCAGGAAGGTGTTGTGTCCTCGTTCAGCGACACCACTTTGCGGATATCCAGCTGGGTGCCGTAGGTGTAGGTTTCGGGAGTGACATCGGCTTCGGCACGGGCCGACAGGGTGCAGATGTTCAGGGCGGCAAACAGGCAGGCGGCGTAGATGGCCTTGGTGTTCATGGCGAGTTCCTCAGGGTTTCAACAGGTTGATCGTTGGCTGATCCGAGGCGGTCTGGTTTGCCTCGATGGAACCCATTAAAAGCCTGCGAGGTATCTCGTCTGTGTCGGGAATCAGCGTGAATCAATCGCTGCGTATCAGAACCGGGCGCAGATACAGAGCAATACAAAACCGCTGGAAATCGGCTTTTTTGCCTTCGTGTGTATCCGCAGGCAAGCCAGATACACTGCAATACAAAGGGCGGCAGGCGAGCCCGCCCAGGCTCGATAGACTGTGTGGCATTCCCCATTTACCAGAGGTTTGGCCCAATGGATCACGTTGATCACATCCTCATCGTTGACGATGACCGCGAAATCCGCGAACTGGTTGGCAACTACCTGAAGAAGAACGGCCTGCGCACCACGGTCGTGGCGGATGGACGGCAGATGCGCGCCTTTCTGGAAACCACCCCGGTGGACCTGATCGTGCTGGACATCATGATGCCGGGGGACGATGGCCTGGTGCTCTGCCGTGAATTGCGCGCCGGCAAGCACAAGGCCACCCCGGTGCTGATGCTCACCGCCCGCAACGATGAAACCGATCGCATCCTCGGCCTGGAAATGGGCGCCGACGACTACCTGGTCAAGCCGTTCGCCGCCCGTGAACTGCTGGCGCGGATCAACGCGGTGCTACGACGCACGCGCATGCTGCCGCCAAACCTGGTGGTGACCGAAGCCAGCCGGCTGTTGGCTTTCGGCCGCTGGCGCCTGGACACCTCGGCCCGACACCTGCTCGATGAAGACGGCACCATGGTGGCCCTGAGTGGCGCCGAATATCGATTGCTGCGGGTGTTTCTCGACCATCCGCAACGGGTGCTCAACCGCGATCAATTGCTCAACCTGACCCAAGGCCGCGATGCCGACCTGTTCGACCGTTCCATCGATCTGCTGGTCAGTCGCCTGCGCCAGCGCTTGCTCGACGACGCCCGGGAACCGGCCTACATCAAGACCGTGCGCAGCGAAGGCTATGTGTTTTCCCTGCCGGTGGAAATCCTGGGCGATCAATCATGACCCTGGCGCTGCATTGGCCGCGTACCCTGGCCTCGCGGCTGTCGCTGATTTTCCTGATCGGCCTGATCCTTGCCCAGGCGCTGTCCTTCGGCGCGCAGTACTACGAACGCTACGAGTCCTCGAAAAACACCATGCTCGGCAACCTGGAAACCGACGTTTCCACCTCCGTTGCCATCCTCGACCGCTTGCCCGTCGATGAGCGAGCCGCGTGGCTCAAACAATTGGAGCGGCGCAATTACAGTTACCTGCTCAATGAGGGTTCGCCGGGCACGCCCATCCGCACCGACATGCCCGATGCGCCCATTGCCATTGCCTCGATCAAGGACGCCATCGGTCACGATTACCCGATGACCTTTACCGACATCCCCGGGCCGAAAAAACATTTTCAAGTGCATTTGAAACTGGCGGATGGCAGCCCGCTGACCATCGACGTCCGCCCGGCGATGGTGCCGTTGTCGCCCTGGCTGCCCATCGTGTTGCTCGGGCAACTGGCGCTGACGCTGGCCTGCTCCTGGCTGGCGGTCAGAATTGCCATCCGCCCCCTCACCCGCCTCGCCGGTGCGGTAGAAACCCTGGACCCCAACGCGCACCCAGTACTCCTGGACGAAAAAGGCCCGACCGAAGTCGCCCACGCCGCCAGGGCCTTCAACTCGATGCAAGCACGCATCGCGGCCTACCTGAAGGAACGCATGCAGTTGCTCGCGGCAATTTCCCACGACCTGCAAACCCCGATCACCCGCATGAAACTGCGTGCCGAGTTCATGGACGACTCCAGTGAAAAAGACAAACTGTGGAACGACCTGGGCGAAATGGAACACCTGGTCCGCGAAGGCGTGGCCTACGCCCGCAGCATCCACGGCGCCACCGAAGAAAGCCGCCGCACCGACCTCGACTCGTTCCTCGATAGCCTGGTGTTCGATTATCAGGACGTGGGCAAGGACGTGCAGCTCACCGGCAAAAGCGCAGCCGTCATCGACACCCGTCCCCACGCCTTGCGCCGGGTGCTGGTCAACCTGACGGACAACGCATTGAAGTTTGCCGGTGCTGCTCAATTGCAGGTGGAAAAACGGGCCGATGGCAATCTGTCGATCAGGATCCTTGACCGAGGCCCGGGGATCGCCGAGGAGGAGCTCAAGCAAGTGATGGAACCGTTCTATCGCGTTGAGAGTTCCCGCAACCGCAGCACCGGCGGCACCGGGTTGGGGCTGGCGATCGCCCAGCAGCTGGCGGTCGCGATTGGAGGGTCGTTGACCTTGAGCAATCGCGAGGGTGGCGGGTTGTGTGCGGAGTTGCGATTGCCGGTGTAGAAGGGTTTGGCTTAAGGGTGAGGATATCGGCCTTGCCGTAAAGAATGGTTGGCTGGCAGGCCGTCATCGCGAGCAGGCTCGCTCCCACAGGTACTCAGTACATCCGCGAGATATTGCTCGGCTGGCAGGACGCCTTCGCGGGCAAGTCGGATCGCCGCACCGCCGCTCCCACAGGTACTCAGTACATCCGAAAGATTTCGATCGGCTGGCAGGCCACCATCGCGAGCAAGCTCGCTTGTATGGTAGGACTTGAAGGGAGGAGGAGGGACAAGGCTCGATTCTGACTGTTAGCGCAGTACAGACCGTGGGAGATTTCACCCCTCCTCCTTTCACCCAAGCGCCGATAAAGAATGCATCTGGCTAGACCGACGATAGGAACAAGCCTGCGCCTCTGGGTGAGCCCTTCAAGTGCTCAAACCTTATCCCGGAGGAAATCCTGTGGCAATGCCGGTCTCTCTATCAAAACCGATCGTGGGTGTGGATGTCGCCAAGAATGAGCTGGTGATTTATCAGTATGATGGTGATTCGCTTCAAGAGATTCCCAACACCAAGACATCCATCAAACAGTGGCTGAAGGCGTTGTCGGGAACGGTGGCCATTGCCATTGAGGCGACCAACATCTACCACCTGGACTTCGCTGATCTGGCCTATGAGGCCGGTTGTACGATTTACATGGTGGGAGGCTATGAACTCAAACATTATCGCGAAGGCGTGAAGATCCGCGCCAAAACCGACGCACTGGATGCCAAGCTGCTGGCTCGTTACCTGAAGAACGAGGCCGAGGAGTTGCGTCCCTGGACCCCGCCCTCACCGCTGTACCGCCAGCTCCTGAGCCTTTTCCGCCGTCGCGCAGCCTTGGTCCAGGCCAGGGTCGGCCTGGTGCAGAGCTGGTCGAATGAGCCGCTGCTCAAGGCGGCTTTTGCCGAGCAAGTGAAGTCCATGCAGCAGCTTGAGACGCTGATCGAAAAGACGATCAACGATCAGCTCAAAGAGGCCGGTTTGCTCGGTCAATTGAAGCGCTGCCTGAAAGTTGAGGGTATTGGATTTTTGACTGGGGCCCGCTTGATAACCGCATTTCAGCGAGGAGATTTTAGAAACGCGGATGCATTTATCGCCTTCTTGGGCATGGATTTACGGGTGGCGAAATCAGGACAGAAGGACGCTCGCCGCAGTTTGAGCAAGCACGGTGACCCCGAGGCCCGCCGACTTCTGCACAATGCAGCGATGTCGGCTAGCCGTACGAAAGCCTGGAAAGGGTATTACGAAGAACAAAGAACTCGGGGGTTCAGCACCACTCAGGCGCTAGTGATGCTGGCTCGCAAGCTTGCTCGGGTGGTATTCGCCTTGCTGAAAGGGCAAAGCGAATATCAGCCAAAAGCCAGTTGAGGACTTTCCCTCAACCATAGAATCTCCCACAGAAAGGCAAAGGCAGAGCGGCGTACACCGCGCCGCTTTTCACCACTCATCAGGCCGAGCGTTAGCTCGCCTGCAGCTCTTGATCTTGATCCACCCGCCCCCATCGGCAGGCTGAGTGGAGGTGTTCATCCGGGGACTGGTGCGCAGCGCCGTTCGACGCAGTCGAACTCATTGCATGTAGGTCGAAGCGAAGCCGACCGGAGGGCAATGCCCCCGGATGAATACTGGAGCGAAGGAACGCCGAGCCTTAGCGAGGGGCCGTACGTAAGGGGCGAGACCTTTGGTTCCTTTGGGGCGTTTGCCAAAGGGACTCGCCGTAAGGGCGAAACCATAAGTCGCCGTTACCGCAGAAACGGATATGTACTCAATCAACCAAGAGCCTGGTCGGCCCAGAGGCCGCCAAGGTCAAAGAAGATCAACCAACACCAACAACCCCCTCCCCATGCATCTGCCGCAACAAAGCCAACCCTCCCTCCAAAAACTCAGAAGCCCCTACCATCCCCGCCTCGACCGCCAATCCCTGCAACTGCTCACGCCCGGTCAACTCGGGAAACTCGCCAATTCGCTGCAACAACCGCCACGCCAACGGACTCAGTTCAGAAAACTTCACTCCCCAGTCCTCGGCACGACGCACCAGCAACAAGGTCGGCTGAGCAGGCACCACATCAGGCTGACAATCCGGCCCCACCCGTTGCACCGGCCAGGCATACGCCAACGGCCAGGCCAGCGGCGACACCTGCAAGGGTCGATCCAGCAGCAACGCGGCATGACCGGCAACCAGAGGCTCGGCGTCAGACTGCTGCAGCGCCATTTCCACCCACTCGTAATGCGCCAGTTCCACCATGAACGGCGGCCACGACCCATCGCTCAACGCCTGAGGCCCGGCCGCGAGAAACTCGACAAACTCCTGGGCGATCTCACCAAATTTCGGCGTGCGAGCGCGGTAGTCCCGCAGAAAGATCCGCACCAGCGAACGCCAGCGTTCATCCCCCAGAATCTTCACTAACACCGGAAAGGTGCCACTGAGCAGCGAAGACAGGTTGGCGAACACCAGATCGCGATAAACCTGTGCCCGCACCGGGTCCATTTCAGTGGGTGGCGCGTTGTGTTCAGGGTCGCGCAGGTACAGGCCCAGGGTGGTTTGTTGATGCAAAAGACTCGACTTATCCACGGTTCACGCCCTCCCGTTGCAGGCGGCGAATGGTCTGCAGTTCCGCCACCAGTTCGGCGAATACGGGAAAGTTGAAATCCCGCTCCAGCAAGGTCGGTTGCGCGCCAAACCGGGCATAAGCCTGGGCCAGCAACGACCACACCGCCGGTTTGACCGAAGCGCCATGGGTGTCGATCTTCAAAGTATCGGACTCGTCGAAATGCCCGGCAATGTGCATCGCCACCACCCTGCCTGAATCGATGCCCGCCAGAAACGCCTGCGGATCGAAGCCGTGGTTGATCGAATTGACGTAGACGTTGTTGACGTCCAGCAGCAGGTCGCAATCGGCCTCACACAGCACGGCATTGGTGAACGTCACCTCCTCCATGTCCTGTTGGGGCGCGGCGTAATAGGAAACGTTTTCCACCGCCAGACGTCGCCCGAGAATGTCCTGGGCCTGGCGGATACGCGCGGCGACGTGGTGCACCGCCTCTTCGGTAAACGGCAGCGGCAACAGGTCGTACAGGTGGCCGTCATCGCTGCAATAGCTCAAATGCTCGCTATACAGCGGCACGTTGTAGTGATCGAGAAAAACCCGGACTTCCTGCAAAAAAACGATGTCCAGCGGCGACGGCCCACCGAGGGACAGGGACAGGCCATGACAGGACAACGGATAGCGTTCCGCCAGGGCGCCCAATGCCGCGCCGTGGGCGCCGCCGATGCCGATCCAGTTTTCCGGCGCGACTTCCAGAAAGTCGAAATCGCCTGCCGGTGCGGCCTGGAGGTCTTTGAGTAAACCGCGACGCAGGCCAAGCCCTGCGCTGGCCTTGGCTACGGGGGGGATGGATGTCTGCATGGTGTCGATCTCGCATGTGTCCAGGATTGCGGGCAGGTGCCCGCCTTGAGACACAGTTAATCGAAGGGGTGTATCGGGACTGTGTTCGACAGGGCACGACAATGGATGGCTATGTATCGAAACCGGGGCTGGACACACTGCAATACACAACGCCACCCCCTGTAGGAGCGAGCTTGCTCGCGAAAAACCCGAGCACACCGTGTATATCCAGACAGCGCGCGTTATCGTTGACGACCTTCGCGAGCAAGCTCGCTCCGACAGAGGGTTGTGCCAGGCTCGCCGCTTTCGTCGCGCCAGACCACGCAATACAAGGCCCGAACTAAACTTAACGCACACAGGGCCCGCTCAGCGCCCTGCACATTCCAACGACCACCGCCCAGCGGCGAGCACTTCGCCAGACAATGCCTCTGGACCGTGATCCTGCTGAAGGAGCACACATGATGGACGAGGCCAGACTTAACGATTTCATGGGCAAACTGGTGAATGACATGGGCGGCGCGGCGATGCTCGCCAACGTCATCCTCGGCGAAGAGCTCGGCCTGTACCGGGCGATGGCCGACAGTCAGCCCATCACCCCCGAAACCCTTGCCGAGAAAACCGGCTGCAACACCCGTCTGTTGCGCGAATGGCTCAGTGCCCACGCCGCCTCGGGCTACATGGAACATCGCAACGGCCAGTTCCGCCTCCCCGAAGAGCAAGCCATGGCTCTGGCAAACGAAGACTCACCGGTTTATGTGGCGGGCGGGATCGGCGTGGTCGCGTCGTTTTTCCATGACAAGGACAAACTGGTCAAAGCGATGCGCGGCGACGGCGCCCTGCCCTGGGGCGATCACCATCCGTGCATGTTCAGCGGGACCGAACGCTTCTTCCGCCCCGGCTACAAAGCCCATTTGGTTGCCGAATGGTTGCCGGCCCTCGACGGCGTGGTGGCCAAACTGGAGGCAGGGGCCAAAGTGGCGGACATCGGCTGCGGCCATGGCGCCTCGACGGTGATCATGGCCCAGGCGTTTCCGGATTCGCGCTTCGTCGGTTTCGACTACCACGCGCCGTCCGTTACCGTTGCCACGCAACGGGCCGAAGAAGGGGGTGTGTCCGATCGGGCCCGGTTCTTCCAGGGCACGGCCAAAAGTTACCCCGGCAGCGACTACGATCTGATCTGCTACTTCGACTGTCTGCACGACATGGGCGACCCGGTGGGCGCGGCCAAGCATGCTTATGAATCATTGAAAGACGACGGCACCGTGCTGCTGGTCGAGCCCTACGCCAACGACTTGCTCGACGACAACGTCAACCCGGTCGGACGCCTGTTTTACGCGGCGTCGACCTTTATTTGCACGCCCAACTCGCTGTCCCAGGAAGTAGGCCTCGGCCTCGGTGCCCAGGCCGGTGAAGCGCGGTTGCGCAAGGTGTTCACCGAAGCGGGTTTCACTCAATTCCGCCGGGCGACTGAAACGCCGTTCAACCTGATCCTGGAGGCACGTAAATAGTCCCCGCCGCCATCTCTGTAGGAGCGAGCTTGGTCCGGGCGGCATTCCGACGATGGTGTGTCAGCTATATTGATGACGACTGACACTCCATCGCGAGCAAGCTCGCTCCTACAGGTTTCCCGGCATGCTCGACCGCCAGACCCGTGACCAACTCGATCGCCTCCATCAGCTGATGGCGGATCAGCCGTTTGCCGTGCTGACCGGTGCCGGTATCAGCACGCCCTCGGGTATCCCGGATTATCGCGACAGCCAAGGCCTGCGGCGTGGCCGACAACCAATGATGTACCAGGAATTTCTCTCGGCCCCGGAGTCCCGGCGACGCTATTGGGCGCGGGCGATGCTCGGCTGGCCAAGGGTGCGACTGGCACAACCGAACGTGGCCCACGACACCCTGGCCCGCTTGCAAGGCACGCGGCAGATCAGCGGGCTGATCACTCAGAACGTCGACACCCTGCACGACCAGGCCGGCAGCCGTGACGTGATCGAACTCCACGGCAGTCTGCACCGGGTGTTGTGCCTGGATTGCGGCCAGCGCAGTGAACGCGATTCGATCCAGTACCTGATGGAAACACAGAACCCCTACCTGGCCGGCGTCGACGCGATGCAGGCGCCGGACGGCGACACCTTGCTCGACCCGGCCTTCGAGGAACGTTTCAAGGTCCCCCACTGTCCGCATTGCGCCGGGGAACGGATGAAGCCGGATGTGGTGTTTTTTGGCGAGAACGTCGCACAGGCCACGGCGGCCAAGGCGATGGCCGCCGTCGAACAGGCTGCGGGGCTGTTGGTGATTGGCTCGTCGTTGATGGCCTATTCGGCGTTTCGCTTGTGCCGGGCGGTGGTGGATCAGGGCAAGCCGTTGATTGCGATCAACCTGGGCAAGACCCGGGCCGATGAGATGCTGGATTTGAAGATCGAGGAGTCGTGCGAGCGGTTGTTGCCAGTATTGGCGAAGCTACTTGGCAACTGACGAAACCCGATCCCTGTAGGAGTGAGCCTGCTCGCGATGGGGCCGGCACATACAACATCTTTGTCAACTGACACACCGCCATCGCGAGCAGGCTCGCTCCTACAGAGGATTGTGATCAGCTCATGGCAACTCGCTGCCCAAGATTTTCCTCTTTGAGCACATCAAACAACGCCTGCGCCGCCGCCGACAGCTCTCCCCCCGGCAACGTGAGCACCCCCAGCGCCCGCTCCACCACAGGGTTGCGCAAGGTAATGCAACGCGCCCCCAGTTCGCGCATCTGCCCGGCGCACAAGGCCGGCACCGCGCTCACGCCCAGGCCGCTGGCGACCATGCGCCCGACCGTCGCCAGTTGATGGCTTTCAAACTCCACCGGCAGCTTCATGCCCCGGGCCTGCAAGTGTTCTTCCAGCATCACCCGCACCGTCGACGGTCGCTGCAAGGTAATGAAGGGTTCCTTGAGCAGGGTCTGCCAGTCGATGTCGTCGAGTTCGGCCAGCGCCGAATCCAGGGGCACCACCGCGACGAATCGGTCGATGTACAACGGTGTGAATTGCAGCGACGAGCTCTGGGTCGGCTCGAACGCCACCCCCAGTTCCACCTGGCGGTCACGGACCATTTCCAGCACTTGTTCGTTGATCACGTCATTGACCGTCACGTTGACATTCGGATAGCGCGCGCGGAAGGTCTTGAGGATCGGCGGCAGCAGGTTGCCGGCAAACGACGGCATCGCCGCCAGGGTCACGCGACCGCGCTGCAGGGTGAAGCGCTGACGCAGTTCATCCTCGACATTGTCCCAGTCGGCGATCAAGCGGCGCGCCAGCGGCACCAGAGATTCGCCTTCGGCGGTGAGCGACACGTTACGTGTGTTACGGGTGAACAAGCGCCCGCCCAAGCCCTCCTCCAGCGCCTTGATGGTCAGGCTCAGGGCCGATTGCGACAGGTGCAGGCGCTCGCAGGCCACGGCAAAGCTCAGGCTCTGGGCCACGGCCAGAAAGGCGCGGATCTGCTTGACGGTCATGGGGCGATGCTCCGGTTGTAAGCTTCAGGTTCTAAGCTGCAATAGAAGAGACAAAACATTATTGAGCTTTATCAATCAATCCGCTCTAAAAAACAACTTAACAAATGAATCTCACAGCGAGACACTCCATCCCATTCGGCTAGCCAGCCGCCCACAAAGAATAAAAGAGGTGCATATGGCAGGTTTCGACAAGCGCGTGAGTTCCTACGAGGAAGCACTGGCAGGTCTTGAAGACGGCATGACCGTGATCGCCGGCGGCTTCGGCCTGTGCGGGATCCCGGAGAACCTGATCAACGAGATCAAGCGCAAGGGCACCCGCGATCTCACCGTGGTTTCCAATAACTGCGGCGTCGACGGTTTCGGCCTGGGCGTACTGCTGACCGACCGCCAGATCAGCAAAGTGGTGGCCTCCTATGTCGGCGAAAACAAGCTGTTCGAAGAGCAACTGCTCAAGGGCGAAATCGAAGTCACCCTGACCCCGCAAGGCACCCTCGCCGAAAAAATGCGCGCAGGCGGCGCCGGCATCCCGGCCTTTTTCACCGCCACCGGCGTTGGCACTCCAGTCGCCGAAGGCAAGGAAGTCCGCGAATTCCATGGCCGCAAGTACCTGATGGAAGAATCCATCACCGGCGACTTCGCCATCGTCAAAGGCTGGAAAGCCGACCATTTCGGTAACGTGATCTATCGCCACACCGCCCAGAACTTCAACCCGCTGGCGGCCACCGCCGGCAAGATCACCGTGGTCGAAGTCGAAGAAATCGTCGAACCCGGCGAGCTGGACCCGGCGCAGATCCACACCCCTGGCATCTACGTCGACCGGATCATCTGCGGCACGTTCGAGAAGCGCATCGAACAGCGCACCGTGCGTAAGTGATCCCCTGCCCCCGGACCGAATGAAGGAATAACGACAATGGCACTTTCCCGCGAACAAATGGCTCAACGCGTCGCCCGCGAAATGCAGGACGGCTTCTACGTGAACCTGGGCATCGGCATTCCGACCCTGGTCGCCAACTACATCCCCGAAGGCATGGAAGTCATGCTGCAGTCGGAAAACGGCCTGCTGGGCATGGGTCCGTTTCCTACCGAAGAAACCATCGATGCCGACATGATCAACGCCGGCAAGCAAACCGTGACCGCACGCACCGGCGCGTCGATTTTCTCCTCCGCCGAGTCCTTCGCGATGATCCGCGGCGGTCATGTCGACCTGACCGTGCTGGGCGCGTTCGAAGTGGACGTGCAAGGCAATATCGCCTCGTGGATGATCCCCGGCAAACTGGTCAAGGGCATGGGCGGCGCGATGGACCTGGTGGCCGGCGCCGACAACATCATCGTCATCATGACCCACGCTTCCAAGGACGGTGAGTCCAAGCTGTTGTCCCAATGCAGCCTGCCGCTGACCGGCGCCGGGTGCATCAAGCGTGTACTGACCGACCTGGCCTATCTGGAAATCGAAAACGGCGCGTTCATTCTCAAAGAACGTGCGCCGGGCGTCAGCGTCGAAGAGATCGTCGCCAAAACAGCCGGTAAACTGATCGTGCCGGACCACGTACCGGAAATGCAGTTCGCTGCCCAGTGAGGAATCATTCCATGCAAGAAGTCGTCATTGTTGCCGCCACGCGCACCGCGATCGGCAGCTTCCAGGGATCCCTGGCCAATGTGTCCGCGGTTGACCTGGGCGCTGCGGTGATCCGCCAGCTGCTGGCGCAAACCGGCCTGGACCCTGCACAAGTCGATGAAGTGATCATGGGCCAGGTACTGACTGCCGGCGCCGGGCAAAACCCTGCGCGCCAGGCCGCGATCAAGGCCGGCCTGCCCTTCGCCGTACCGGCCATGACCCTGAACAAGGTCTGCGGCTCGGGTCTTAAAGCCCTGCACCTGGGCGCCCAGGCGATCCGCTGCGGCGACGCCGAGGTGATCATCGCCGGCGGCCAGGAAAACATGAGCCTGGCCAACTACGTCATGCCCGGCGCCCGCACCGGCCTGCGCATGGGCAACGGGCAAATCGTCGACACCATGATCAGCGATGGCCTGTGGGATGCGTTCAACGATTACCACATGGGCATCACCGCCGAGAACCTGGCCGAGAAATACAGCCTGACTCGCGAGCAGCAGGACGCGTTCGCCGCCGCCTCGCAGCAGAAAGCCGTAGCCGCCATCGAAGCCGGGCGCTTCGTCGATGAAATCACCCCGATCCTGATCCCGCAGCGCAAGGGCGATCCGCTGTCCTTCGCCACCGACGAGCAACCACGGGCCGGCACCACCGCCGAATCCTTGGGCAAACTCAAAGCCGCCTTCAAGAAGGACGGTTCGGTGACCGCCGGCAACGCTTCGTCGCTGAACGACGGCGCCGCGGCCGTGATCCTGATGAGCGCGGAAAAAGCCAAGGCCCTCGGCCTGCCGGTACTGGCGAAAATCGCTGCCTACGCCAACGCAGGCGTCGATCCGGCGATCATGGGCATCGGCCCGGTGTCGGCCACTCGCCGCTGCCTGGACAAGGCCGGCTGGAGCATCGACCAGCTTGAGCTGGTTGAAGCCAACGAAGCCTTCGCCGCGCAATCGCTGGCGGTGGCCAAGGACCTGGAATGGGACTTGAACAAGGTCAACGTCAACGGCGGCGCCATCGCCCTGGGTCACCCGATCGGTGCCTCGGGTTGCCGCGTGCTGGTGACCCTGCTGCATGAAATGCTCAAGCGCGACGCCAAAAAAGGCCTCGCCACCCTGTGTATCGGTGGTGGTCAGGGCGTGGCACTGGCGCTCGAACGGGCGTAAGCCAACAGCGTTCAACAGACGGCGCGGGGACCCACGAAGATCCGTGACCGCCTGGAAAAACACCCGGTACGATGCAAGTCGTACCGGGTTCTTTTTTGCCTGCGTTTTTTCAGGTGGACCGAGTCATCGTTCTTCGCGAGCAGGCTCGCTCACACAGGGGATTTGTGGTCACAGAAAGTTAACTGTGGGAGCGAGCCTGCTCGCGATGAGGCCCGAACTGTCACCTCAAAAACTGCAGATTCAACCATAGCGGATTGACCCCATCGCGGGATGTCCAAAAAACGTATGCGCAAAGACCTTTCGCACAATTTTCAAAGGGCTTGGATTTTGTATACAAAATCCACATACAAATAAAGCAATCTACCCGATGCAATGTTACCGTTGCCACTTCACACAGGTCGGAGACGTGCGCGTGTTGATCCTCAAATTGCTGGTGATCCCAGGCTTCCTGCTACTGATTTCCCTGGCGGGCAAACGCTGGGGGCCGAGCGTGGCCGGTTGGTTATCGGGGTTGCCGGTAGTGGTCGGACCGATCCTGTTGTTCCTCGCCCTCGAACAAGGCCAGGCGTTCGCCGCGCAATCGGCCACCGCCGCGCTGTCGGCCATGTTCGCGATGATTGCGTTCTGCGTGACTTACGCCCAAGTCGCACAACGGGCCGGATGGCCGCTGGCGCTGCTGATCTCACTGTCGGTCTGGGCACTGGTGGCGGTTGCCCTGTCGCTGATCCCGGCCTCCCTGATGTTTTCGGTGTGCTCCGCCGCCACCGCGCTGCTCGCTGCACCGTACTTGTTCCCCACCGTGCAACCGGTGCTCAGTGGTCCGGCACCGAAGTCCGACAAACTCCTGTTGCGCATGGTGGCCGGTGCGTTGCTCACCCTGATCGTGACTCTGCTGGCCAGCACCGTCGGCGACCGCTGGAGCGGCCTGCTGGCGGTGTTCCCGGTATTGGGCAGCGTGATGGCGGTATTCTCCCAGCAAACCCGTGGCCCGGCCTTCACCGCCGCGCTGTTGTGCGCCACCGCCACCGGCATGTACTCGTTCGCCGCCTTCTGCCTGGTGTTGGCCCTGGCCCTGCCGACGATGGGAATGAACGCTTTTGTACTGGGCGTCGCGGTGTCGGTGGCCATGCTGGGCGTGACCAAGCGTTTGCTGGCGCGGCCGGCGGGCCCGGCGACTGACACTGAAGGAGCAGCCATCAAACGCTAAGCTGCATCAGCTCATCGGGCTGTCCTCAGCATAGGTGGATACTTGGCCAAGGCGACCGCTGGGTAGAGCACACTGGAATGCATCGCAACCTCCATGGGATGATCGCGCCCCACCGCGCGCCCATCCCTGGAGATCCCGATGTCATTGTTGAGTAAAAAAGCCCTTGTCCTTCTGTTGGCCGTCGCTACCGGCCTTGGGGCTTTGAATGCGCAGGCCGCCAAGGCCGCTTCCAGCAATACGCCCGCCCATAAAGTCTCGATGCTCGGCAGCAAGTTCACCTTCAACCTGCCCAAGGGTTTCATCGCCAACCCGCTGCCGGCCAGCCCGGACGGTGCCAGCGGCACCCTGTACAGCAACGAGACCACCAAGACCGTGGTGATTGCCGCTGAAAACACCCTGCCCAACGGTATCAGCGTCAAGGACAACGACGGCGGGTTCCTCGACGGCACCGTGGCCGACTTCGATGCGGCGCAACACAAATCCCTGCCCGACTACAACAAGCTCAGCGAGAAAGCCCTGACCCGGACAAACGGGCTGGGCCTGCGCCAGATCGACGGCACTGCCACCCAGGGCGGTGGCATGACCCTCACCACCACGTTGATGGCGGCATCCGGCACCCGCATGGCGGTGATCCAGGTGATTTCCCGCCCAGGCGACATGGCGGCCCACGAAACCCTGGTCAAACAGATCGTCAGCGGAAAATGAGGCTCAAGGGTTGAGACGCTGCAACCAGGCGCTCAGATCCTGTACCTCGTCGGCACTGATGCTGTGACCGACACCGGGGTAAGCGTGAAACTCGGGCTCGAGTGACACGCTCTGCAACAGGCTGTTGGCTTCGGTGCCGTCGCTCAATGGCAAGCGTTTGTCCTGTTCGCCATGACCGATGAAAATAGCCAGCGACTGGCGTTTTTCATCCGGTTGGAGCTCGGACTTGAGCACCGGCAGAATCCGCCCGCTCAACGCAGCGATCCCGCCGAGCGCCTCGGGATGCCGCAAGCCTGTTTCGTAGGACATGATCGCGCCCTGGCTGAAACCGACCAGGAACACCTTCTCGGGTTCGGTCTGATATTTCTTCGTGGCCTGTGCGACGAAATCCAGCAGCAATTGGCCGCTGGACTTCAGATCATCGGTCTCGCCGTTGTAGGCCCCTTCGCCCTTCTTGCGAAACCACTGGTAGCTACCCTCTTGCATCACCATCGGCGCCCGCACCGACAGGTAGGTGTAGGACTTGGGCAAGCCATCCTTGATATCGAACAGGTCCTGCTCGTTACTGCCGTAACCGTGGAGAAAAATCACCAGGGGTTGATGGGTCGAATCGGCGCTGGCCTGCGCCAGGTACTTGAGCGGCAGGTCGGTTTGCAGCGGGGTTTGGGCGTGGACGGCGGTGGATAGCAAGAGCGTGAGCAGCGCGAGCATCTTCAACATGGGGCTTCCTTCACTGAATGCAGGATTCGGGGAAGAGCCTAACACTGGTCAGTAGGCAGAGGCATCTCTAGCGTGGCGGGTGCCGTCATCGCGAGCAGGCTCGCTCCTACATATGAAATGCATTCCACCGTAGGAGCGAGCCTGCTCGCGATGAGGCCAGGACAGACAGCGAAGTACCTGGATCAGTCGTTGATCAACTTGCCCACCCGAATCGGCTCGCGCCCGGCGACTTTCGCCTGCCAGCTGCCCGGCTGGGTGTAGCGCCCACGGTCGATGGCAAACAGCACGCCACTGGTGCCGGCCTGCACGGTGGTGACCTTGTCGTTCAATGGGTCGACCACCTCGAACAGTGCATCGCCCTTCTCCACCCACTCCCCGGCCTCGCGCAGGAAGCTGACCACGCCGTGATGCGGGGCGAACAGGTACTCGGTGCCTTCGAACGGCATGCCCTCACAGCATTCGGCCGGTGCCGCCGGCCAGGTGCCGGAGATGAAACCCTGCTCGGCGAGGAACCCGAGGATGGCCTCGCAATTGGCCTGGGCCTGGTCGACCCGGGTGTCGCCCATGCTGCCCAGTTCCAGGGTGGTCGCCAGGTTGGCCGGTGGAATCGCCGCCGCCGGGAACGCCCTGGCCAGGCGCAACCATGGCGAAGAACAGGATTCATCGAACGAACTGCCGCCGGAGTCTTCACACAATAGCGCCACGCCGGCCTTCAGGCGCGCCGCCAGGGATTGCCACTGCGGCCAGTGCTGCGGCAATGCGTAGATGTGAATGGCCGCATCGAAATCGCAATGCAGGTCGAGGGTGATGTCGGCGTCGCAGGCATGGCGCAGCAACAGGCGGTGCATGGCTTCCAGCTGCGATGGCGCTGCCGGCAAGCCGTCGAGGACCTGGCCCATGGTCTGACGAATCAGCGCGATGTTGGCTTGGGCATCGTTGCCGAGACGATCACCGATCAACGCGGCCACCGGTGCACTGAGTTCGACGAACGAGCGGTTGAAGTTCTTGCCGCTGCCGAGCTCGAAACGCCCCATGTGGCTGCCTTGCACGTGCTGGTCGAGGCCTATGGGATTGGCCACCGGCACCAGTTCGATCACACCCTTCAATTGTCCCTGCTGTTCAAGTTCGGCCAGGCGTTTCTTCAACTCCCAGGCCGTGCGCATGCCCGGCAATTCGTCGGCGTGCAGGCTGGCCTGGATGTACACCTTGCGCGTGCCCGCGCCATAACGAAACACGCTGAGGGTGCGCTCGCTGCCCAGGTGGCTCCAGGGCAGTTTGTGGTCGATGCGTTGCATGGGGGGACTCCTGATGTCAGAACGGCGAGATCACCTGTGGGAGCGAGCCTGCTCGCGAAAGTGTCATGTCAGGCAACATGGATGTTGAATGTACCGCCGCCTTCGCGAGCAGGCTCGCTCCCACAGGTATCTCGTTTCAATAGAAAGAAAGCACAAAAAAAATGGCAACCGCGCCAACGGTTGCCATTTTTCCAAACGGCTGGATTACTCGCCGTAAACGTCAAACTTGAAGTACTTGTCCTGCACTTGCTTGTACTTGCCGTTGGCGCGGATTTCAGTGATGGCAGTGTTGAACTTGTCCGCCAGTTCCTTATCACCCTTGCGCACGGCAATGCCTGCGCCGCCACCGAAGTATTTCGGATCGTTGTATTCAGGGCCGACGAAAGCGAAACCTTTACCGGCGTCGGTTTTCAGGAAACCGTCGTCCAGGTTGACCGAGTCGGCCAGCAGCGCGTCAATGCGACCGGACACCATGTCCAGGTTGGCTTCCTGCTGGGAGCCGTAGCGCACCAGGACAATGCCCGCCGGTTGCAGCACTTCAGTGGCGAAGCGGTCGTGGGTACTGGCGCGCAGAACACCGACTTTCTTGCCCTTGAGTTCGGTCAGCGGGTCCTTGACGTCGCTGCCTTCCTTCATCACGAAGCGCGCCGGGGTGTGGTAGTACTTGATGGTGAAATCGACGTTCTTCTTGCGGTCGTCAGTGATGGTCATGGACGACAGGATGGCGTCGATTTTCTTGACCTTCAGCGCCGGGATCAGGCCGTCGAACTCTTGCTCGACCCAGGTGCACTTGACTTTCATCTGCTCGCACAGCGCATCGCCGATATCCACGTCGAAACCGGTGAGTTTGCCGTCAGGGGTTTTCATCGAGAATGGCGGGTAGCCGGCTTCGATACCGATGCGGATCGGCTTGGCGTCTGCGGCCACGGCGGTCAGGGACAACAGCGACAGTGCCAGGGCACCGAACATCACTAGCTTCTTCATTTATAACTCCTGTGTGCGGAGGCTTTTATTGGCAGCGTTCGGTCATTGCTTTATGAGCGGGAACCGAAGTGGCCGGCAGTCTAGAGCGGCTACAGGAGGGCAAATTACGCCGAGGCGACAAATATTTACAGAAAAGTGGCACCTGAATAGAGGCGCCAAGGTGAACGCGCCATGAAGGTGCAATGTCTGTCAGACATATCGCGATTTCAGACAAGGCCTACAGGTTTTTCGGCTCAATCCGACAAAACGGGACGACTGGCGATGCCCGGTGATTTGCGGCACATTGAGCGCCCTTGCGTCCCATCGAGAGTAGCGTGATGCCCACGTTGAACCTGATCCAGCACCACCCCGCCGAAGGTCCGGGCGCCATCGCGACCTGGGCCGAATCCCGAGGGCTGACGCTGAAGGCGTTTCGCGCCGACCTCGGTCAATTGCCGCCCGTCAGCGCCGATCCCGTGATCCTGTTGGGCGGGCCTTATGAATCCAACGCCGGCCCTGCCTGGCTGGAAGCCGAACGGCAATGGCTCAGAGGCACGCTGGATCAGGACGCGGCCGTGTTCGCCATTTGCCTGGGTGCGCAGTTGCTGGCGTTGAGCCTGGGCGGGAATGTGCGACGGATGGACCGGACCGAAACCGGATGGACCACCGTGACCTTCATCGATGGGCAAGCGCTGAAGGTGCTGGAGTGGCACGAAGACGCCATCGACCTGCCACCTGCCGCGCAGCTGTTGGCCAGCAGCGAACAATGTGCGCAGCAGATGTACCGCGCCGGGCCTTTGCTGCTGGGGTTGCAGTTTCATCCGGAGTGGAACGCCGAGTCGGTGGCCATGCTCAATGCGCACTTTGGCGATGAGTCGCCGTTGCCCCGGGGCCCGCAGAAGACTGAAGCTTACACAGCAGTCGCCAAGTGGTTAGAGGCGACGCTGGATGAGTGGTGGGCAGCCTCTGCCTGTCGCTGAAATACAGACCTTTGGCGAGGGGGTTTGGGTATCAGCATTCGCAACCGATCACGCTGCTGGCTTGCCGCTGTATCCCGGCACTCAACTCAAACCCTTCATCCAGCCACCCGGTCACGCCGCCGATCATCTCCTTGACCGGATAACCCAGGGCCGCCAGTTTCACTGCCGCCTTGTTGGCGCCGTTGCAATGCGGCCCGGCGCAGTACACCACAAACAGGCTGTTCTTCGGATAACCCGCCAGGCTTTCGGCGCTCAGCAAGCGCCCGGGAATGTTGATCGCTCCCGGTACATGCCCGCGTTCGAACGCCAGCGGACCACGAACATCCACCAGAATGAAATCGACTTCGCCAGCCTGCTGGCTGCCGTGGACGTCGGAACAATCGGTTTCGAAGGTCAGACGGTTGCTGAAATGCATCAGGGCGATGGCCGAGGGGGCGGCGGGAATTTCGCGAACCAGGCTGGTCATGGGCTGTACTCCAAATAAGCGGTGGGTGTGGGAGGACTTTATCCGCCAGCCGCTTGCGGCTACAGTGGCGCACAAGACACTCACCGGGAACTTTCCGCCAAATGCACCCAACCCCAGGAACGGTCGCGATTCTGGCCTACGACGGCCTGTGCACGTTCGAGTTCGGCATCGCCGTGGAGATCTTCGGCCTGCCACGACCTGAATTCGATTTTCCGTGGTACGAGCATCGTATCGTCGCGGTCGATCAAGGTCCGATGCGTGCCATGGGCGGCATCCAGGTCCTGGCCGATGGCGGCATGGAATTGCTCGCCGATGCCCGCACCATCATCATTCCCGGCTGGCGCGACCGCAGCGCCGCGGTGCCCGCAGAACTGATCGCCGCCCTGCGCCAGGCCCATGCGCGGGGGGCGCGGTTGCTGTCGATCTGCTCTGGTGTTTTCGTCCTCGCCGCCACCGGGTTGCTCGACGGCCACGGTGCGACCACGCACTGGCGCTATACTTCGGAACTGGCCGAGCGCTTTCCCGGCATCCTGGTGGACCCGGACGTGCTGTATGTCGATTCCGGCCAATTGATCACCTCCGCCGGCAGCGCGGCAGGCATTGATGCCTGCCTGCACCTGGTGGCGCGGGATTTCGGTACGCAGGTGGCCAATTCCGTGGCCCGGAGGCTGGTCATGTCGCCGCAACGCAGCGGTGGCCAGGCGCAATTCATTCCGACACCGGTCAGTCCCACACCGCGCAGCGATCTTTCCCGCGTCATGCAGTGGGCACGTGAGCGATTGCACGAGCCGCTGGAGGTGCGCGACCTGGCCAGCGAAGCCGCCATGAGCGAACGCACCTTCCTGCGCCGCTTCACCGAAGCCAGCGGCCAGTCACCAAAAACCTGGTTGCAGCACGAACGCCTGGGCCGTGCCCGCGAACTGCTGGAAAGCAGCGACCAGAACACCGAGCAGATTGCCGAGCGTTGTGGTTATCGATCGGTGGAAAGCTTTCGGGTGGCGTTCCGCACGGTGGTGGGCGTGCCGCCTTCGGTGTATCGGGAACGGTTTGGGCGTGGGGGCAATGCTGGTTTTTGAGGTGTTTTCAAAGGCCTCTTCGCGGGCAAGCCCGCTCCCACAGGGAACTGCATTTCAAATGTGCGAGCCTGCTCGCGAAGACGTCAGCCCGGTCACCTCAATTCTCAAGGCTTGCGCAATAAATAGGTATCCATGATCCAGCCATTGGCCAGCCTTGCAGCCTTGCGCACCCGTTCGATTTCATCCGCGACATCCTTGAGCCTGCCGCTGATCAGGATTTCATCCGGCGTCCCCAGATAGGCCCCCCAGTAAATCTCGGTGTCCTGTTCCACCACCTGCCGGTAAGCATCCTGGGCATCGAGCATCACCACCAGGCTGTCGGCATCACTCACCTGCCCTGCCGCCAGACGCCGGCCGGTGGTGATTTCAACGGAGCGGCCAATCTGGTTGAGCGGCACCTTGTGTCGGGCCGCCAACGCCTGGACGCTGGTAATGCCGGGAATCACCTCGAACTCGAACTCACAGGTGCCCGAGGCCTGGATCGTCTGAAGGATGCGGATGGTGCTGTCGTACAGCGCAGGGTCGCCCCACACCAGAAAACCACCACACTGGCTGTCGGACAGTTCTTCGTTGATCAGCCGTTCGAAGGTCCGTTGTTTGGCCAGGTTCAAGTCGTCGACACTGGTCTTGTAGTCCACCTCACCGCGCTCGCGCTCGCGCTCAGGACTGTGGGCTTCGACAAAACGGTAATCGTGGCCGGTGATGTAGCGTTCGCAGATTTCACGGCGCAGATCGATGAGCGTGTCTTTGCTCCGGCCCTTGTCCATGAGAAAAAAAACATCGACCTGATTCAACGCCTTCACCGCTTGCATCGTGATGTAGTCGGGGTTGCCGGCACCGATCCCGATGACCAGGAGTTTTTTCATCACAGCAGGTCCTCGGGGTCGGTGCCCGGCAAGCGCAGTCGCCAGCGGCCATGGAAGCGTAACTCGACAGCCGAGAGAGGTTCGACGTCGATCAGGCTGGACGAAGTCCCCTGCAAGACCTGCGTCAGCGCGGCGCGGATGACAAAGGGATGGGTAATGGCAACGATGTGCCCCGGCGTCGACTGCAGCGCTGTCAACCAGGCGCCCACCCGCTCCTCCAGTTGCACCAGCGACTCACCACCGTGGGGCGCCGAAGCCGGGTCTTCCAGCCAATCCTGGAGCGCCTGGGCTTCAGTTTTTTGCAGCTCACCGATGCGCACACCGCTCCAGCGCCCGAAGTCGCAGTCCCTCAGCGCGTCGACAATCTCCGACTCGCTGCCGAACAGTTCCGCGGTTTGCCGGGTGCGCAACTCCGGGCCGCAGACAAGACGTGGAGCGCCCTTGAACGGGTTGCAACGGGAAAGCCTGAGCGCTTGCCAATCCATCTCCAGAGGTTCGTCCAGAGGAAAACGCGCCAATTTCTGTGCGACAGTTCGCGCATGGCAAATCAGGGTTAAACGGGTTGCCTGCACCAGTAATCACTCCAGGGATGGAAAGGAACAGCGGCGTCAGGTAAGCGCCATCACGCAATTGTGCCGCAAGAAAGCAGGCCCGGGTGGTGTTTAATTTTCCTGCTCGAAACAGATTCCTACAGTCATTTCCTGCCAGACTTTCTGTCATGGCTGACCGCAACGCAGGCAATCACCTACAAGACTTTACGACATCGCCGTAGCCCTTTAGCACAGGCATTTCGCCCCTTTTTCGGGCACGAGCAGACCACGCGAAAATTCACTAGACAGGCAGTACGCGATGATCAAATACTCCTTTCAACGGACTGTTAAAACACTTGCCACGCTTATCCAGCAGGAGCCCGGATGCCTTTTTTCGAACACCCGATCAACGCGTCTGGCCAGGCATCGCCTGCGGCCGAACCACCCGTTCCTCGTTTAATGCGGTCCATCCCGGGAAACACCCGATAAGAAAAAGCGTGGCGCCTGACAACGTTCAGACGACCACCGATTTAATGTGTGGAAAAACCGACAGTGATAGTCAGGTTCGGCTCCAATCGCCGAATCGTTTGATACAGGAGTGTCTCCATGCTGGTCTTGCGTCCAGTCGAGTTGGCCGACCTGCCCCAGTTGCAGAGGCTCGCCCGTGAAAGCCTCGTGGGCGTCACGTCCCTGCCCGACGATAGCGAACGGTTACGTGGAAAAATCCTCGATTCCTGTGCCTCGTTCGAAAAGAACGTCGAGACTCATGGCCCGGAAAACTATTTTTTTGTACTCGAGGACCTGACGACAGGGCACCTGGCCGGCTGCTCGGAAATCCTCGCCACGGCGGGGTACAACGAGCCGTTTTACAGCCTGCGCAACCGGCACTTCACCAGTGCCTCGCGGGAACTGAACATCGAGCACGGCGTACCGGCCTTGTCGTTGTGTCACGACCTCAGTGGCCATACCTTGCTGCGGGGCTTCCATATCGATGCCGCGCGGGTGCGCAGTGCGCATTCCGAATTGCTGTCGCGGGCGCGCCTGCTGTTCATCGCCGCCCACGCCCGGCGTTTTTCCGACACGGTCATCACCGAGATCGTCGGCTACAGCAGCGATGAAGGCCACTCACCCTTTTGGGACGCCGTGGGCAAGCATTTCTTCGACTTGCCCTACGTCGAGGCCGAACGGCTTTGCGGCCTGCAGAGCCGCACCTTTCTCGCCGAGCTGATGCCGCAGTATCCGATCTACGTGCCCATGCTGAGCCAGGCGGCGCAGGACTGCATCGGCAGCATCCATCCCGATGGCCAGGAGGCCTTCGATATCCTCGAACGGGAAGGCTTCGAAACCAACAGCTACATCGATCTGTTCGATGGCGGCCCGACACTTTACGCGCGCACCTCGGGCATTCGCTCCATCGCCTACAGCCAGTGCGGCGTAACGCAGCCTGGCCCGGTGATCGATGCCCGTGGCTGTTTTCTGGTGAGCAACGATTCCTTGAAGGATTATCGGGCCATCGTCGTCGATCTTGACTACATCCCCGGGCAACCCGTGAGGCTGGACGCCGCCATGTACGAGGCGCTGAAGGTGACCGAGGGCAGCCCCATCAGGCTGGTGGCCCTGTGAATATCCAGCAGATTCAACGCCCGAGTACACGCGCACAAGGAACCGCCGCATGATTGTCCGTCCGGTCCAGATCACCGACCTGCCCGCCCTGCTCACGCTGGTGCGTCAGGCCGTTCCGGGGCTTACCAGCCTGCCGGCCGACGAAGAGCGCCTGGCCCACCGGATTCGCTGGGCCCAACGCACCTTTGCCGGGCAGGTCGATCGGGCCGATGCCGATTACCTGTTCGTGCTTGAAGACGACGAGCAGCAAGTCGTGGGCGTCAGCGCCCTGACAGGTGGCATCGGTCTGCGTGAGCCCTGGTACAACTACCGGGTCGGACTGACGGTCAGCGCTTCGGCGGACCTGGGTATCCAGCGCCAGATCCCGACCCTGTTTCTGAGCAATGAATTGACCGGGCAATCGGAAGTCTGCTCGTTGTACCTGCGCCCCGACCAGCGCCAGGGCAGCAACGGCCGTTTGCTTTCCCTCGCACGCCTGGTGTTTGTGGCCGAGTTTGCCCAGTTGTTCGGCAACCGGCTCATCGCCGAATTACGCGGCAGCGCTGACGAACGAGGTGGCTCGCCGTTCTGGGACAGCCTTGGCCGGCACTTTTTCAAAATGGATTTCAGTCACGCCGATCACTTGTCCGGGTTGGGCAATAAATCCTTCATCGCCGAACTGATGCCGCGCCAGCCGCTGTACACCTGCCTGCTCACCGAACAGGCCCGGGCGGTGATCGGCAAGGCCCACCCCAATACCGAGCCGGCCCTGAAAATCCTCACCGCCGAAGGTTTTGCCCACAAGGGCTACATCGATATCTTCGATGGCGGACCGGTCATCGAAGCCCCGGTTTCCGGGATCCGTACCGTACGCGACAGCCAACCGCTGCTTCTGGCCATCGGCGCGCCGGACGATAAAGCGCCCCTCTGGCTGATCCACAATCGCCGCCTGGAAAACTGCCGCATCACCTGCGCCCCGGCCCGCCAGGTGGGCAACAGCCTGGTGCTCGATCGCCTGACCGCCAAGCGCTTGCAGCTGCAACCCGGTGACTCGGTGCGAGCCGTACCGCTGCTTGACCAACGGCAACAGGCCGTGGCGGCGTGACTATCAGTTCGATCGCTGCGACGTCAATCGGCCTAACCCAGAAAATTCGTCATCATTCTCCCCCGGCGCGCGTGATAGCCTTTTATTTCTTCGGCGTTGACACTTTTGCTCAAGCCCTTCCATTCCATTGGTGGAACTCATATGTCCAGGCTTTCCCATCAAGATTTGCGCCGCAATTTTCGCCAACTGTTCGCCTCCGACACCTGCTACCACACGGCCTCGGTGTTCGACCCGATGTCGGCCCGCATCGCCGCCGACCTGGGCTTCGAAGTCGGGATTCTCGGGGGGTCGGTCGCTTCGCTGCAAGTGCTGGGCGCCCCCGACTTTGCCCTGATCACCCTCAGCGAATTCGCTGAGCAGGCCACCCGCATCGGCCGTGTCGCCCAGTTGCCGGTGATCGCCGACGCCGACCACGGCTACGGCAACGCACTCAACGTCATGCGCACCATCGTCGAACTCGAACGGGCCGGGGTCGCCGCGCTGACCATCGAAGACACCCTGCTGCCCGCGCAGTTTGGCCGCAAATCCACCGACCTGATCACGGTCGCCGAAGGCGTCGGCAAGATCCGCGCGGCGCTCGAAGCCCGCTGCGATTCGGAAATGGCAATCATCGCCCGCACCCACGCCGGGATTCTGCCGGTGCAGGAAATCATCAGCCGCACCCGGCAATACCAGAACGCCGGGGCCGACGGGATCTGCATGGTCGGTATCAAGGATTTTGACCATCTGGAGCAGATCGCCGAGCACCTGAGCGTGCCGCTGATGCTGGTGACCTACGGCAATCCGCTGCTGCGCGATGACAAGCGCCTGGCCGAACTGGGTGTGCGCGTGACCATCGACGGTCATGGCGCGTACTTCGCCGCGATCAAAGCGACCTACGACAGCCTGCGCGAGCAACGCCAGATCCTGACCCAGACATCGGACCTGAGCGCCACCGAGCTGACGCACACCTACACGCAACCCGAGGAATACATCCGCTTCGCGCAAGAGTTCATGAGCGTGAAGGAATGACGGTTTAAACCGACACATCGCCATCGCGAGCAGGCTCGCTCCCACAGGTGATCGCGGGTGTACGCAAATCATGTGTTCACCGAAAATCCTCTGTGGGAGCGAGCCTGCTCGCGATGAGGCCTCCACAGCCAACATCCAGATCGCCAGACACTCAGCCATCGCGAGCAGGCTCGCTCCCACAGGTGTTGCGGCGGACAATCACACCGAGTCGAGCAGTTCGCGATAGGGTTTCCCGTTACCGCAGCAGATCACCCGATTACGCCCGGTGGTCTTGGCTTCGTATAGCGCGTGATCGGCGTCATTGAGCCAAAGCGTCGCGTCGGCGTGGGCCGGGTTGAATGATGCCAGGCCAATGCTCAGGCTGACTTTCAGCGCCGGACTCTGCTCGTACCCCAAGGTGGCGAAACGATCGCGCAAGGCATCCATGACGGCGATGGCGCGGTTCAGGGGCAGGTCTGGAAGGATCACGCAGAATTCGTCACCGCCGTAGCGCCCTGCCACATCGGTCGCTCGCAGGTTCTGCTTGAGCATCTTGCTCAACTGACGCAGGACGATGTCGCCGGCAACATGGCCGTAGGTATCGTTGATGGTTTTGAAATGGTCGATGTCGATCAGGGCGATCGCCCCACCTTTTTGCTGGCGTTTGCAACGCAGGAACTCGATCTCCAGCTGGTCCTTCCAGGTGCCATGGTTCAGCAGGCCCGTCAGGCTGTCGGTGCGGCTCAGTGCCAGCAGTTCACGCTTCTGACAGCCGAGGGTATGGGCCTGGCGGAAGCAGATCCAGCCCAGCGCCAATGGATACAGGCACAGCAACGGCAAACAGGCATAGAGCTGCACCGCGCTGGTGGCAGGAATGAACGCCGGGGCGAAAATCAGCAGGCCAACGCCCACGCCCAGGATTTGCACGGCTGTTCCGGCCAGCAGGAAGCGCAAGCCGCCTATGGCCACGTTGTTCATGGCCATCATGGAAATGGTGGTCGCGCTGGGCAGTGGATTGAATTGCATCGCGGCAATCCAGAAGCCGCCGAGAAAAGCATCGATCAGCAGATTGCGGTGTTCGGCATGATAGGGCGTCCTGGCCCTGCGCGCCCATTGGTAAGCCAGATGCGGCCAGACCAGGCCATTGAACCACATGAATCCCCAGACCCAGGGCGCCGGATCGAGTGGATACATTGCCGCGCTCACACACACCAGCCCCAGGGCCAACCCCAGGATCCGTGATGTATAGAGCCTCCTGGCCAATGAAAGTCCCTTTCCTCCCGTTTTTGCCATAGGGCCTCTGTGCCACTCGACGGAATGTGATTACAGCCTGTGCCTGTGCGCTGGAGTCTATCAGGGCGAGATCAAATAGCCATCACCGACTGACAGGCTGAATATCGCGGCATCACGCTCACATAAAAGCAAAGGCCTCACCCCGGAAACAGCTATACATGAAAGAAGGGGTTGATCGATGACCATAAGAGGAGGCCCATGCAGACCTTTCAAGTATTGATCATCGGCAGCGGGTTTGGCGGCCAATGTGCAGCAATCAATTTGCTCAAGGCCGGCATCGCCGATTTCCGCCTGCTGGAGCGGCGGGATTTCTTCGGCGGCACCTGGTGCCAGAACACCTACCCCGGCGCGGCAGTCGACGTGCCCTCGCCGCTGTACTCCCTGTCTTTCGCCCCGTATCGCTGGACACAAATGTTCGCCGAACAGGCCGAACTGCACCGCTACACCCGCCACGTGGTAGAGCGCTTCGGCCTGCGGAACAAGGTGGAACTGGACGCCAATGTCGAACGCGTCGAATGGGACGACACCCACAAACGCTGGACGGTATACACCGCCGGCAAAGGCACGTTTTGCGCGCAGTTCCTGATCAACGCGACCGGGCCCCTGAGCCAACCGGTGGTCCCTCGCTTCGATGGACAGGAACGCTTCCAGGGCAGGACGTTCCACACCAACAACTGGGACCACAGCTACGACTATCGGCAAAAACGCGTGGCCATCGTCGGCAGCGGCGCCAGTGCGGCCCAGGTCATTCCGGCCATCGCCCCGGACGTCGAGCACTTGCATGTGTTCCAGCGCACGCCCCACTGGGTCTTGCCCCGGGCTGACCGCCGCTTTGGCCGTTTCCAGCGCTGGCTGCTGGGGTTCAAGCCGGCCTACAAGCTGTTGCGCTGGGGGATCTACTGGCAATTCGAAACCCGGGTGATTGCCTTCAAGTATTCGAAGCCGGCGGTACACATGGTCCAGCGCCAGGCCCTGCGCTTTCTGAAACGCCAGGTGCCGGACGCCGAGCTACGGCGCAAGCTGACGCCGGACTACACCATCGGCTGCAAACGGGTAATCCTGTCCAGCACCTTGTACCCGGCACTGGCGCGCGACAACGTGACACTGTACAGCCGCGAGCAAGGCATCGCATCCATCGACGAAACCGGCATCGTGACCCTGGACGGTCAGCACATAGAGCTGGACCTGATCGTCTGGTCCACCGGCTACGATGCCACCGACGGGGTGATTTCCTACCCGGTAACAGGCAAAAACGGCACCCGTCTCAAGGAGGTCTGGGCGCAGTATCCGCGGGCCTACCTCGGCACCGCCCTGCCCGACTTTCCCAACCTGTTCATCGTCACCGGGCCGAACACCGGCATCGGCCACACCTCGGCGCTGTTCATCATCGAATCCCAGATGAATTACATCCTCGACTGCATTCGCACCTTGAAGTCTCAAGGTTTACGCAGTATCGAGGTTCGCCATGAGGCGGAACGTACCTACACTGAAAAGATCCACCGGGAAATGGAACGCACCGTGTGGAAATCCGGTGGTTGCCACAGTTGGTATCAAAGCAAGAGCGGTCATGTGATTGCCATGTTTCCGGGATTCAGCTTCAGCTTTCATCGCTTGACCCGAGCGCTGAAACCCGCCGATCACATTTTGTCCTGAGCAGATAGAAGGGAGACGCGTGATGCTTTTGTTGTTCGTCGTTCTCGCAGTGTTCGTCGCCTGGAGCTGGCTGACCTACCCGGCCATCGGCTACTGGCTCTATGACTTGAGCATGGCGGCCGAGGCCAAGCTGTACCGGCTGCACAAGATCGTCGTGCCCATCCCCGAGATGACCGTCTCGACCTGGCAAGGCGGGCCGTACGAAGCCACCAGCAGTGTGCTGATGCTCCATGGCTTCAGCGCCGACAAGAACCTCTGGCTGCGTTTCGCCCGGCACTTTGTCGGCAGCCATCGAGTGATCATTCCGGACATCGCCGGCCATGGCGAAACCGGCTTCAAGGCGGGCGGAGGCTACGACATCCCGCTACAGGCCAAGCGCATGATCCAGCTGCTGGACGTGTGCGGCGTGGAGAAGGTCCATGTCATCGGCAACTCCATGGGCGGCTACATCGCGGCCTGGCTCGCGGCCACGTATCCGGAACGCATTGTGTCCGTGGCCCTGATCGACCCGGCCGGGGTCACCGCGCCCGAGCCCAGTGACCTTGAGCGGCATTTGGCCAAGGGCCATAACCCGTTTCTGATTCATTCGCGGGAAGAATTCCAGCGCTTCTACGCCATGACCATGGCTTCGCCGCCCTGGGTACCGAAACTGGTGCTCGATGCCGTCGCCCAGCGCTATGAACAGTCCCGCGAGGAACTGGAAGAAATCTTCCGCGAATTTCGCGCCAGCCCGCCGATGGAACCGCACCTGCCCGACATTGCCGCCCCGGCGCTGTTGCTGTGGGGGCGCAAGGACCGGTTGATCGACGTCAGTAGCGTGGCGGTCTGGAGCAAGGGCATCGCCGACCTGCGCGTGCATATCTGGGACGCCATCGGGCACATGCCCATGGTGGAAGCGCCCTACGGTTCGGCGCGCCTGTATCGCGAGTTTTTGGCATCGCTGCGTTCGGAGAGCCCACAGGATCAACGACTGCACTAGGCATGTAGTCGTTTAAAGAATGAAGTTCGTCAGAAACTTCGTTTGCCGGCGTTGCGCAAGGCTGCGATCTTTCGTCCATCCTTTACGTCACCGCGCCAGGAATCCTGTTCATGAACCACCCGAACTTCGTCAGCCCTGACCTGATCCGCCAACGCTTTTCCAAAGCGATGTCCGACATGTACCGCGAGGAAGTGCCGTTGTACGGCGCATTGATGGAACTGGTGGAACAGACCAACCGTCACGTGCTGGACAGCGATGGGCAAATCCTGCGGCAACTCACCAGCACCGGCGAAATCGAACGCCTGGACCTGGAACGTCATGGGGCGATCCGCGTCGGCACAGCTGGTGAACTGGCGACCCTCGCCCGCCTGTTCGCGGTGATGGGCATGCAACCGGTGGGTTACTACGACCTGACACCGGCCGGCGTGCCGGTGCATTCCACGGCATTTCGCGCAGTGCATGAAGCGTCGCTGCAGGTCAGCCCGTTCCGGGTGTTCACCTCGCTGTTGCGCCTGGAACTGATCGAAGATCTGGAGCTACGAGCGTTCGCCCAGTCGATGCTCGACCAGCGCTCGATCTTCACCCCCACGGCCCTCACGCTTATCGAACGCGCCGAATCCCGGGGTGGCCTGACCGAGCAGGAAGCCCAGGAATTCGTCGAACAGGCACTGGAAACGTTTCGCTGGCACCACAGCGCCACCGTCACCGCCGAACAGTATCGACAGCTCAGCGCCCAGCATCGCCTGATCGCCGACGTAGTGGCGTTCAAGGGCCCGCACATCAACCACCTGACACCGCGGACCCTGGACATCGACATCGTGCAGGCGCAGATGCCGGCCCATGGCATCACCCCCAAAGCGGTGATCGAAGGCCCGCCTCGCCGCCAGTGCCCGATCCTGCTGCGCCAGACCAGCTTCAAGGCCCTGGACGAGCCGATAGCCTTCACCGATCAAAGCGAGGCGCGCGGCAGCCACAGCGCCCGGTTTGGCGAGATCGAACAGCGCGGTGCCGCCCTCACGCCCAAAGGCCGTGCACTCTACGACCGCTTGCTCAATGCCGCGCGGGACGAACTCAAGGACTTCCCCAACGAAACCAACGCCGCGCGCTACAACGCCCTGATGGCGCAGCATTTCAGCGAGTTCCCTGACACCTGGGAAGGCATGCGCCAACAGGGCCTGGCTTACTTTCGCTACTTCGTGACAGAAAACGGCCTGGCGGCGGGCGACCTGAAAAACGCCGCACTGGAAGACCTGCTCAGCGACGGCTACCTGCGGGTTGAACCACTGGTGTACGAAGACTTCCTGCCGGTCAGCGCGGCGGGGATCTTTCAGTCAAACCTGGGGGACGCGGCGCAAACCCGTTACGGCGCCCATGCCAATCAGCAGGCGTTCGAACAGGCCTTGGGGCGTTCGACGATCGATGAGTTGGAACTGTATGCCGAGAGCCAGCGGCGTTCGATCGAACAGTGTTTCGCCGCGCTGGCCGATGTTGCTCAAGTCAATAAAAAACATGACTGAATGATTTGTCACCACTCAATAAAAACGGGCGACCTGCAGGCCGCCCGTTTTTATGTCCAAAACTTTCAATACAACAAATAAAGTGTTCGCCCAGTGCAATGGCCTCGGCAATCCATGCACTGGTAAAGAGCCCTGACACTGGGCGAACGGAAAGTATTTTAGTAGAAGCGAATTAATATGTCCGTACTGCAAAGATGAAATTTATCGACACAATGTTTAACAAAGATGTCGATTTAAATACTATGCAACACGGCATCTCAAACTCACCAGTTCGACCATTACGAGCGGATTACTCCTATACAAAACTTGTACAAAAATAATCAGCCCGTATAGAACCATTATTCGATATCAGTGCTGGCTGGTCACCGTCAATACATCGGTGTAAACCACGTTAACGCTTTGCCCGACTTTCAAGTCCTTGAGTTTGGCCTGAACTTCAGGTCGTTTGACGTCAACCGTCTTGGACTTGCCTTCCGGGTTTTCGAAAGTCACCTGGTTTTTCTTCAGGTCGATGTGGGTGATTTTCAGCTGCACTTTCACCTGGCGATAAGCTTCGCCGCCCGGGTTGGCGCTGCCTGGCGCTGCGCGAATTTCGCCAATGGCTTCGGCGGTGCCGGGCAGGCCTTTGTCGATATCGGTGTCGAGGTAGGCTGCAACGGCGCTGGTGACCGTGATGTCGACCGTATCGCCAGCCTTGAGGTTATCGAGGTTCTTCGCCTTGTCGGTCAATTGCACCGGGAACTCATTACCCTGCGGGCCTTTAAGAACCACGGAATGATTCGCGGCATCAACCGAAACCACTTTGGTGGAGATCTGATCGGCCACAACGACTTCGGACAACGGGATATCGGCGGCCACCGCGCCAAAACTGGCGGCAGACAGCAGGGTAGCGAGGGTGATGGCTTTGGTCAGTGCATGGCGTTTCATAGGCAGTACATTCCCTGTGATAGATGGCAACAGACGGCGTTGAAACCGGGCTCAACGCCATGTGTGCGAGTGAGCATAGACGCTGTTGAGCCAGTGGTCGCACCGAAAAGTGATTTTCGCAACGGGCGCGCCTAATACCCGGTCATTTCCAGATAGCCACTCCCTGCATGACTGCCGATGAGGCGCACCGGACCTTCCCAATAAGGAATGCGCAAATCCATCCAGGCCTGGGGATTGAGCGCGGTAATGGCGATATCGAGGTGTCTGGCGGGGATTTTGATCGACCAGCGAATGGGCATCGCGCGCCCGGCAACCCGGGCGGTGTCTTGCGGCGTGAGGATGATGTCGCCGGCATGCAGCAATTGTGTCTGCCCCCGGGCGTCGATCCAGGTGCCGGTGAGGTAAGGCTCGCCGTCCTTTTGCCGCATGCGATACAGCATCACCTGCTCGCCACTGTCCAGGTGCAGGGAAAACCAGTCCCAACCGGTCTGGTTGCTCGTCAGGGGCTGGCTGCTCCATTCCCGGTCGAGCCAGGCCGGGCCACTGACCTGAAAGGTCTTGCCGTCGATTTCCAGGGTGCCGCTGGCCTGAAAAAACGGCTGACTGTAGTAGTAAGAAGCCTGACCCTGTGCGGATTTCCGGCTGAAGCCCCGGTCTCCCTGAAGCACCAGCGGCCCTGTCGAGGTCAACCGCAGCCGGTAGTTGAAACGCCGGTCGCGAGCACTGAGTAGCACGTCAGCCAACGGGTCGTCGGCAGTCGTCTGGCTGCGCAATTGCCAGTCGTCGATCCACGCATTGAACGGCGCAGCGCTGACACCAGCCTGACCAACGCCACCACGAGCATAACGTTCGGCCGCGTGATGCGCCGTCGCCGACGTCACCGCCGCGTGGCCGAGCCAGATCGTCTGGTTCTGCCAGCCCACTACCTCGGGGCTGGCTTTCAACGCGCTGCGGAACAAGGTCCATTGCGCGCCGAACTCATTGCCCTGATCGTCCTTCAGGTTGGCCGTGATATACCACCATTCGATGCGAAAGCCGTCGTGCGGGCCGTGATCCGCCGGGAAGCTGAACACCCGACCGGGCACCACCGGGGTGAACGCAGCGGCCTGGTTGCCCAGCCCGGCAAAGCCCTTTTCGACCGGAGCCGGTTGATCGCAACCGCTCGCCAGCAGCGCCAGGAGCAACACACAGGTCTTAATCTTCATGGGCAAACGTCCGCAGCAGGTCCGCCGGTTGCGTGCGGTACAAACGGTACAAAGGCCAGGCCGAAGCCAGTAACGTCGCCACCAGCGCCAGCCCCATCAATTGCAACAGTTGCCATGGAAACACCCGCAACGGCAGGCGCCAGCCAAAGGCCTGCACATTGATCACCGTGTCCAGGCACCATGCCAGGGCGATGCCCAGCGGCAACGCCAGCACCAGGGTCAGTATCGCCAGCAGCCAGGTTTGCCCGAGGTTGAGCAACATCAGATGCCGACGCGTCACGCCCAGGGCCCACAGCGGCGCCAATTGCCCGAGACGGCTCTGGCTTTGGGTCAACAGGCTGATGAACAACGCTACCCCGGCCACGCACAACGTCAGGCTGTTGAGCGCGGCGGTGGCGGCGAAGGTGCGTTCGAAGACTTGAGTGGACCAGCCCTTGAGTCGCGCCTGATCGACGATGCGGCTGTCGTCCAGGGTAAAACGCGCCTGCAGTGCCGTGACGAACGCCGGGATCGACGCCGGTTCGATGCGCAGGTTGAAGCGGTTCGGTGTCAGCTGCGGCCAGCCGCGCATCAGATGGTGGATGTTCACCAGAATGTGGCCCTTGGGATTGCCGTAGTCCGCGTAGATCCCGACGATCCGCGGCGACCACGGGCCGGTGGGGGTCGGCAGCGTCAGGTGATCGCCCGGTTGCACGCGCAGGCGACGGGCCAGTTGTTCGCTGAGCATCACCGCATCATCCTTGGCCAGGCGCTCCCAGGGGTTTTCACCCAAGGCTTCGAGCAGTGGCCAATGCCGGCGATAGGTCGGGTGGTCGATGATCCCCGACAGGTCCGTCGGCCAGCCCTGCAACTGGATCGAAACCTGCCAGTTGGGCAGCACCGCCGCCAGTTGCGGCTGCTGGTTGAGCCAGCCGTGAAGTTCCCTGGCCTGGGCCGGGGTCTGTGGGTTGAGGTAGAGCTCAGCCGTCAGCCGTTGTTCGAGCCAGTCGCTGAAGGTCTGGCGAAACCCCGCGGTCATGCTGCCGGCACCGATGTTCGCCGCCATGGCCAACAGCAGCGCCATCAAGGCCAGGCTCAACGCTGGCAGTTGCTGGCGGCAATCGGCGACAAACCACTGGCCTAGCACCGAGCGAGTGCGCTGCGAAACGAGACTGAGCAGAGAACTGAGCACCACCGGCAAGGCCAGCGCGGCACCGATCAACAGCGCAGCCATCAACACGAAACCACTGATCAGGCTGTCGCCGAAGATCAACGCCAGCGGCACGATCACCCCGGCCGTTGCCGCCACCCAACCCTGGCGTCGCAACCAGCGTGCGTGGGCCTGATGCCAGGCCTGCGGGTCGGCCAGCGCCAGCAATGGCAAGCGCGCCGCCCGCAACAGGCTGTTGGCCCCGGCCAGCAATGCGCCGATCAGACTCAAGCCGAGACCACTGAACCACCACGACAGGCTGAGACTCAACTGCCCCGCCACTTCGGCGCCATACAAGCCACGCAGGCTGGCGGCGACATCCGGCAACAGCACGCCGGCCAGCAGGTAGCCGCTGACCACACCGGCCACACCGCCGATCAGGGCCAATCCAGCCAATTCCACGGCAAGACAAGCGATCAGCGTCCGCGCACTCACACCGCAGGCACGCAGGGTCCGCAGCAGGCTTCGCCGTTGCTCCAGCGCCAGCCCGATGGCGGCGTGCACGATAAACAGGCCGACCACGAACGACAGCACCCCCAAGGCGTCGAGGTTCAGGTGAAAGCTTTCGGTCAGGCGCGTCAGGTTATTTTCTTCACCGGCGCGTTTGAGTTGCAACTGGCCCTTGAGCGGCTCCGGCAACGGCGCGGTGAAATCCTTCGGCAACAGCAGCCGCGACACTTGATCCGGCAACCCCAGAATCTGCTGGGCAAAACCGATGTCCACCAGCAGCACACCGGGCGCCATGTCGGCCTGTACATGCAGCGGCGGCAGTGCCACGCCCGCCAGGTTCAGTGGCCGCTCACCTTCGCGCAAACCCAGTGCCTGCAAGGTCTGCGGCGATATCCAGGTGCTGCCCGGCAGACTGAAGAAGCCGACCACCTGTTCAATCGCCAGGGCCTGCCCGGCCACCGCCGCGCCCGCCGGCAGCGACACCGGCTCGATGCCCATCAACTGCAAGCGCTGCTCTTCGTGCCCCTTGAGCGTGACCCGGCCTTGCAGCACCGGTGACACCGGCCACCCTGCGCGCCGCAGGTCGATAAACCACTGCTGGGAGAACGTGCCGCCACCGGGCGCACCGAGGCTGGCCTGGGGTTCGCCGCCGATCAACTGACTGGCACGGGCATAGCTGTCGCGGGCCTGGCTGTTGAGTGCCTGGACGCCGGTCAACAGACCGGTGGCCAGCCACAACCCGGTCAGCACACTGAAAAACTGCACCGGGTGCTGCCGCCAGTGGCTGAGCAGCGCCCGCAGGGTTTCGCCAAAGATGCGCATGTCAGCGCTCGCCCACACCGGCCAGACGACCGCCGCTCAGCAATGCTTTTTCCGCCAGCCGCGCCGCCACGCCGGGACTGTGGGTGACCATCAACAGGCTGGTGGGGCTGTCGTCGAGCAATTCCAGCAGCAACTGCAACACCTCGGCGCCGGTGGTTTCATCGAGGCTGCCGGTGGGCTCGTCGGCCAGCAGCAATGGCGGGCGCGACGCCAGCGCCCGGCCCAGCGCGACCCGTTGCTGCTGACCGCCGGACAGTTGCTCCGGGTAGCGCCGCAACAGCTCGCCCAGGCCCAGGCGTTGCACCAGATGCGCCTGCCAGCGTGGGTCATGACGCCCCGCCAGCCGCGCCTGAATCGCCAGGTTGTCTTCGACCCGCAGGCTGCCGATCAGGTTGAATTGCTGGAACACCAGGCCGATTTCCGTACGGCGCCAGTTCGCCAGTTGCCCTTCATTCATCTGTTCCAGGCGATGTTCGCCACTGCGGATGCTGCCGCGATCGACCTTGTCCAGTCCGGCGATCAGGTGCAGCAAGGTGCTTTTGCCACTGCCCGACTCGCCCATCAGCGCAAGGCTGCTGCCGGGCCTGAGCGTCAGGTCGACGCCTTGCAGCACCGGCAGCGGTCCCTGCGGGGTGGCGTAGCTTTTGAAAACGCCATGGACTTCAAGCATGGGTCAACCTGCTGGATTGGCATGGCCCAAGGATAGCGGCCCTGAATGGTTTTTGTCCGCTGACGCTCATCGTCCTGCCCGACCATCGCCCTACTCTCGAAGCTGGTCTGACCATAACGATAAAAAACGGAGACACCATGCCTCGTTTCACCTTGAGCCCTCGTGGGCTGCTCGCTTGCCTGATCGCTGCCTGCCTTACGCAATCGGTGGTCGCCGCCGACGCACCGGTCGCGGCCAGCCCGCAAACCACGGCCAGTAACGCCGCCGTGCTGCAACAACTGCCCTTCACCGACCGCACCGACTACGAGTCGGTCACCAAGGGTCTGATCGCGCCATTCAAGGGCCAGGTCAAGGACGCCTCGGGCAAGGTCATCTGGGATATCCAGGCCTATGACTTCCTCGCCAAGGATAAAGCCCCGGAGTCGGTCAACCCGAGCCTTTGGCGCCTGGCCCAGCTCAGCGCCCATGCCGGATTGTTCGAAGTCAGCCCACGGCTGTATCAAGTGCGCGGCCTTGATCTCGCCAACATGACCATCATCGAAGGCGACGACGGACTGATCATCATCGACCCGCTGACCATGGCCGAAACCGCCAGAGCGGCGCTGGACCTGTACTACCAGAACCGTCCGCACAAACCGGTGGTGGCGGTGATCTACAGCCACACCCACGTCGACCACTTCGGTGGCGTGCGCGGGGTCATCGACGAAGCCGACGTCAAGGCCGGCAAGGTCAAGGTGTTCGCCCCCGCCGGGTTCATGGAACACGTGATGAGCGAGAACGTCTACGCCGGCAACGCCATGAGCCGCCGCGCGCAGTTCCAGTTCGGCAGCCTTTTGCCTCGCGGCGAAAAAGGCCAGGTCGATGCCGGCCTGGGCAAGAGCACGCCGAGCGGCGGCACCGTCACCCTGATCCCGCCCACCGACCTGATCGACAAGGAACTGGAAACACGCACCATCGCCGGCCTCGACGTGGAGTTCCAGTTGACCCCGGGCACCGAGGCGCCGGCGGAGATGAACCTGTACCTGCCGCAGTTGCGCGCCTTGTGCATGGCGGAAAACGCCACTCAAATGATGCATAACATCCTCACTCCCCGCGGCGCGCAAGTGCGTGACGCCAAGGCCTGGGCCGAGTACCTGGACGGCAGCCTGGCGCGTTACGGCGACAAGAGCGACGTGTTGTTCGCCCAGCACAACTGGCCGACCTGGGGCGGTGAACGCATCCGCACCTTCCTCGCCGACCAGCGCGACATGTACGCCTTCCTCAACGACCGCACCCTGCACTTGCTGAATCAGGGCCTGACGTCGCTGGAAATCGCCGACTCGATCAAGAAACTGCCCGGCAGCCTGGACCAGAAGTGGTACACCCGCGGCTACTACGGCTCGCTGAGCTTCAACACCCGGGCGGTGTATCAGCGCTACATGGGTTTCTATGACGGTAACCCGGCCAACCTCAATCCGCTACCGCCGGTGGAAGCGGCCAAGCGTTCGGTCGAAGCCATGGGCGGCGAAGCGGCGGTGCTGGGGAAAATGCAAGCGGCGATGGCCAAGGGCGAATACCGCTGGGCCGCGCAACTGGGCAATCAGGTGCTGTTCGCCAACCCGGACAACGGCGACGCCCGCAAAGCCCAGGCCCAGGCACTGGAGCAAATGGGCTATCAAAGTGAGAACGCCACCTGGCGCAACATGTACCTGACTGGTGCCATGGAACTGCGCAACGGCGTGCCACCCAATGCCGGCACTTCGGTATCGGTGGACATGGTGCGGGCGATGAGCCCGCAGATGTTCTTCGACTTCCTGGCGGTGCGCCTGGACAGTGAAAAGGCCGTAGGCCATGACCTGACCCTGAACTGGACCTTCGATGACCTGAACAAGGACTTCAACCTGACCCTGCGCAATGGCGTGCTGAGCCACCGCGCCGGGCTCAATGCCCAGGCGGACGCCAGCGTGACCATGACCAAGACCACCCTGGAACAGATCAGCCTCAAGCAACTGGATATCCCGACGGCGATGCAGAAAGGCCTGATCACGCTGCAGGGCAATGGCAAGAAGCTTGGGGAGTTGATGAGCAGCCTCGATACGTTTGCGCCGCAGTTCAATATCGTGACGCCTTGACCGGATGACGCGGGAAACCGCGTCGCCTTCATCGCGAGCAGGCTCGCTCCCACACTGGATCGGTGTCATTCACAAATGCTGTGAACAACCCGGTTCCCCTGTGGGAGCGAGCCTGCTCGCGATGGCTTTGTGTCAGGCGATGATTGTTTTGTGAGTGTACATATCCGTTACCGCAGAAACGGATATGTACTCAATCAAAATTACAAACCAAGGCGAAACTGCTTGGGCGTAATCCCGAACTGCTTACGAAACGCCCGAATGAAATTACTCGGCTGCCGATACCCCAACCGCTCGGCAATCCGCTCGATCGGCTGATCCCCCGCCGTCAACCAATGCCGCGCCATCTCCAGGCTGTCACTGCGGGTATTCTGCACCGCCGCAGTCTGCCAATGCCGCAACATGCTCTGATGCAAAAACCCATTGGCCCCCAGCAGAGGCTCATCAAGACTGGCCGCCGGCAGGCTCAGACACGGATGCGAACCCGAAAGCACCTCGACACCTGCGCTACGCAACCACTGCCCGGCAGCCTGTTGCGGCGTCAGTTGGACCGCGACGAACACCTCGGCCGGCGCTCGCCCCAAACGTCGGGCGATGTTGCGCACCAACGTCAGGGTCGCGGCATCAAGGCCGAAAAAATGCGGCTGCCGGTCAACGCTGCGCAGGTGCAAGCGGGCCTGCCCGTCACCCTCCTCCAGTTCCGCCATGACGTAATTCGTCACCTGTGGCAGGAAATCGGTGAAACACGTCAGGCTCGCACGCAGGGTCGCGGCGGAGTCCAGCAGAATGTTCAAACCCCGCAACGTAGTGGTCGCCATGCCGTTGACCAGATCACAGCCAAACGACACCCCGGCGCCCGCACGCTCGCATTCACTCCACAGGCGTTCGACCAGGTGCGCGGGCACATGCAGGTCCTGCCCGTCGAGCAACGACAGGCAGATCCCGGCCCGTTCCAGCAGTTGGTCCTGGCACAGTCCGGACTGCCGGGCATGGCTGAGAATGGTGCGGGTGAACGCGCTGGAAATGAACGGTTGGCTGGTCATGGCAAGTTACGGCGAGAAGACAGGCGTGTACTTATGCCAGCCTCTATGCTATCGATCCAATGCATTAAAAGCATCCACAAAATGCAGGAGACGCATGATGGACCTACGACAACTCCGCCACCTTGTCGCCCTGGCCGATTACCGCAACTTCGGAAGGGCCGCCGAGGCGATCAACCTCAGCCAGCCCGCCTTCAGTCGCAGCATCCAGACCCTGGAGCGCGACCTCGACTGCGCGCTGGTAGAACGCAGCAGTCGCGAATTCCGCCTGACCGGCCAAGGTGAACTGGTGCTGCAACATGCCCGGCGCCTGCTCGCCGGCAGCCAGGCCTTGCACAACGAACTGACGCAATACAACGGTCTGACCGGTGGCGAGTTGCACTTCGGCTGCGGCCCTTACCCGGCACAGGTGCTGGTGCCCGAGGCGCTGGCGGAATTCATCCTGGCCCATCCGGCGATCCGCATCAGTTTCCACCAGGGCGACTGGGAGCAACTGGCGGTCTGGCTTCGTGAGCAGCAGATTGAATTCCTCGTGGCCGACGCACGGTACTTCACCGACGACCCGCAATATCAGGTACAGCTGTTGCGCCCTCGTCGCGGGCGGTTCTTTTGCCGTGTCGGTCATCCCTTGGTGCAACAGCAGAACCTGTGCCTGCGTGCCCTGCTCGACTACGCGGTGGTCGGCACGCGAATACCGCCGATGATCCGCAAGATCCTCGCCGACGTGCAGGGCCAAGCGGACTTCAACCCGAGCGTGGAATGCGCGCAATTCGATGCGATCCGCCGCGTGGTGATGCGTTCCGACGCGGTTGGCATCGCCACCGTGGAAGCCTTGGCCGAACTGGTCGACCAGGGTCTGATCCGCCTGCTGGAGTTTGCCGATGTGCCCAAGGAGGATCCCGGCCTGCAATTGCACTACGGCATCGTCAGCCGTGCCGGGCATTCCCTGACACCGGCCGCGCTGGCGATGGTCGATGCGGTGCTGTCGGTTGACCGACGCTTGCTGGCGTCGAACTAAGGTCTGCCTGCAACGCTGCAATCCTTGTGGGAGCGAGCCTGCTCGCGAAGGGGCCGTGTCAGTCACAATCAATGTTGAATGACACACCGCTTTCGCGAGCAGGCTCGCTCCCACAAGGGGACGGCGTTGCATCCAGATCACGCACGCCGCGCCAGTGCCTGCAATGCCCGGGGTTCACCGAGGGCGCGCAGCAGGCACTGCATCGCCTCCTCGCGGCTGCGTTCGAAGCGATAGCGCGACTCGATGTACAGCGCCAATTTCAATTCCACCGGCTCGTCCATGGGCAGCGGCACGTATTGCAGGCCCAGCACGTTGGCGACCCGGCTTGGCAGGCTGATGCCGAACGGCTGGCGATCGACGATGAGTTTCGCGGCCAGGGTGCTTTGGGTGCTCATCGCCACATTCCGGCTCAGTCTTTTCAAGCCAAGCTGCAAGTCCACCGGGCTGAGCCCGTCGCGGCGGCTCGACACCTGGATCTGCGGCTGTTCCGTGGCGTAAATCAAGCATGGTCTTGCTCCGGCAAATCGCTTAACGTCGGGCAGCCTAACCCGTGTTGCGGAACAAGCTGTGAGCCCTACATGACAAAAAGCGATCAGCCACTGCGCGATCAATCGATACCCAATGCGTTCTACGCGCCGACCCTGCTGCCGGCCATCGAAGAGTTGCTGGCCCGTGGCGTGGACCGGGACAGCATCGAAGACCTGTTTCGTCGCAGCCTGTTCGAGTTGCGCACGCCATTCATGCGCATTCCGCTGTTCATGTCGCGGCGCTTCTGGGCGTTTGCCCTGGAGCAGACCGGCGACCCGCTGATCGGCCTGGCGGCCGGCCGGCGTTTCGTTTCCACCGCCACCAATGGCCTGACGTATCTGTTCGACGTGGCCGATTCACTGGACAGCGCCTGCCAGTATTTCGTGCGCTTCTTTCCGTTTTTCAACGGACATTTCCAGGCCCGGATCGTGCGCGGCGACGACAGCGTCGAATTGCACCTGCTCGACTGCGGCAGTGTGAAAACCCACGCAGCAACCACCGATTACATCCTCATCAGCCTGTGCAGCATGTTGCGGCGCAAATTCCTCGCCAGTGGCCTGGGGCGTGATCCGATTCTGGGCGTCGGGCTGGCCGGTGCTTGCGCGGCCAATGCGCAGGAACATCAACACGCCTTTCGCGCGCCGGTGCAATGGGGGCGGGCGCAGCACTCGATCCGCCTCGATCCACAGCTGTTCCTCATCCCGCTGACGCCGGGCAATCATGCACTGGAACACACGCTGATCGAGCTGCTGGAGCAAACCCGACGCAACAGCGAACCGACCTTGCTGGAGCAAGTCTGCGACCATTTGATCGCTGACCTCGCCGAGGCCAACTGGCAGCAATTCTGTACCACCCAGCACTTGCTCGAGCGCACCGCCGCCCGACGCTTGAAGGCCTTGGGCTGGAGTTTTTCAGAGTTGCTCGACGAGTACCGCCGCTACCGGGCCGAAGACTTTTTGCAGGGGACAGACCTGGAGCTGGTGGAGATTTCCGACCGCCTCGGCTACAGCGACGTGCAAAGTTTCAACCGTGCCTGCCTGCGGTGGCTGGGGTGCGCGCCGGGTGCCTGGCGAACGCGGCAAGGTCAATGAAAAACCACGCTCGTGCGCCACGGGTGCCTTTGGTTTTTGCGTCCCCCCCATTTTGTCGTGTGCAAGAACGTAGTACGACACCGAACACCTGTGGGAGCGAGCCTGCTCGCGATGGGGCCAGCAGAACCCACACTCTATCGAGTTCAGTACATCAGCCCTTCACCACCACCCACGTAAAACACAACGGCAACTGCGCCACCTGCTGTTGATAGCGGTCATAGAGTTCTTCGCGGTTGGAGTGCGGGTATTCCCTGAAGTGACGGATCTGCAGCCCTGCCGCAATGGCCGCGCTGAAGAGGTCGCCCAGGGTATGGACGAACCAGTAAGACGGCGCGGCCGGCTGTTCGATCTTGCCTTCGTAGACGATCGGTTCGTGTTGCACGAACGGTTCGCGGCGGAAGTATGAGCTGGCCGGGCGATAAGGATCGGCGGCCTCGGGGTCGAACATTTCCAGGAACGGGTGGGTTTCGTACACCACCAGCGCGCCACCCGGCTTCAGCGTGCGCGCCGCATGGCGGAAGAATTCGCCGATGTCCGGCATCCAGTTCAAGACCCCGATGGTGATCAGCGCCAGGTCAAAGCGCTCCTGCAATCGGGCAGGCAAGTGGTGGATGTCCGCCTCGATGAATTGCGGCGCGTGGGGCGAGCGGGACGCCAGTTCCCGTGCCTGCCCGAGAAAGGCTTCAGACTGGTCGACGCCCACCACGCTACGCGCGCCCAGGGCGAACAACGACAGGCTTTCACGGCCGTTGTTGCAGCCCAGTTGCACCACGTCCTTGCCATCGACGCCTGTCTGGGTCAGCAAAGCGGTCAGGGTGTCGTCCAGGCAGGAAAAATCCGCGCGCGCCACGCCCTTCAACAAGGCTTGCCATTCGCTGGAGTCCTTGTGGTGACGGGCGGAGTCATTCCAGGCCTCGCGGTTACTGGCGATGGCTTGTTCTTTTGTCGGCATTTCCATTGCACGCTCCAGGGTCCGGGTCGTCGATTTGACCGGCCGGAGTCTAGATCAACCTCATCCTGGCAGGTGTTGCGAACTTGTAATCCGCGCAGCACCGACGGCTGTCCACGGCGCCAGCTATAGTTAAAGACCTTGGGGAGAATGTGGTTAAACCGATCTAGCAGGTGTTGCCATGAAAAAGTCCGACCTGACGCTGTTGCTCGCCGTCTGCCTGGGTGCAACCGCTGTCGTCCACGCCGACGACATGCCAAACACCACCAACTACAGCAGCGAATTCAACTATTACGGCGCCGACCAACCCTTCGCGCACCCCGTACCACCGTCCATGAACATCATACCGCCAGGCTCGTACATCCCGACCGCACCCGGGGAATTCATCCCGGTTTCCAGTGAGCACGTGTTCTCGGACTCGCGCCTGCCGACAGTGGCCGACGCCACGGTTCGGGTGTTTATCCGCTCCTACGATCCGGAGCGTGGCGTATACGTGAACCAGGAAGTCGAGAACCCCGGCTGCGTGATGTCCTGCCTGAGGCAGGGCCCGGTATTGCAGTGAACCAGGGGGCATTCTCATTGGTTTCCCCACCGGTAGGGAAACCCATTGAGAACGCCCCCTACCACTGGCGCTTGTCCGGACGGGAGAGGCCGAGTTTTTCGATCCGGTAGCGCAACATGTCACGGCTCAGGCCCAGCAGGCGTGCCGATTTGGTGACGTTCCAGTCGGTCTTGTCGAGCATCTTGCGCACCATGTCGCGCTCCACTTCCGGCAGGTTCATGGATTCACTGCCGTTGTAGGACGGACGCGGTTCGCTGAGATTTGGCGGCTCGTGATGAAACACCGCTGGCTCATCCATGAGGCTCAGACAGACGTTCAACTGATGGACGGCGATGGTGTCGCTTTGTGCCAGCAACACGGTTTGCTCCAGCATGTTGCGCAACTCGCGCACGTTGCCCGGCCAGCTGTAGCTGAGCAGCAATTCTTCGGCCTGGTCGCTGAAATGCAGGTTCGGTTTGCCGTAACGCTTGCCGTGTAGCGCCAGGAAGTGCCGGGCCAGCAGCAGGATATCGGCGCCACGGGCATACAGGCGCGGCACCTTTATGGAAATGATGCGCAGGCGGAAAAACAGGTCGCGACGGAACTTGCCTTGCTGGACCATCTGTTCGAGGTTGCAGTTGGTAGCGCTGATCACCCGCAGATTGACCTTGCGCTCCTTCACCGAACCAACCCGGCGAATGGTCCGGTCTTCCAGCAACTTCAGCAACTTGGCTTGCAGCAGCAGGTCCATTTCACCGATTTCATCGAGGAACAGCGTGCCACCGTCGGCCGCTTCCACCAGCCCCATGCGACGATCCTTGGCGTCGGTGAAGGCGCCCTTCTCGTGGCCGAACAGTTCCGATTCCACCAGATTGGACGGGATCGAAGCACAGTTGAATTCAATGAACGGGCCTTTGGCGCGCGGGCCATCGAAATGCAAGGCCCGGGCAACCAGCTCTTTGCCGGTGCCTGTCTCGCCTTCCACCAGGACCGGCGGCAGATCGCTGTTGGCCATCCGCCGTTCGGCGTCGAGCAACTGGGTGATGGTGCCCTTGAGGTACGCCATCGGTGCCGACTCGCCAATCAGTGCCTGCACCCCCGACTTCTGGGCTTCGCGCTCCTGGTAAAACGACAGCGTGCGCTCCATGCGGTCGGTGGCCAGGGCCTTGTCCAGCAGCAGCTTGAGCTCTGGCAGGGCCACCGGTTTGGTGACGTAGTGAAAGGCGCCCTCTTTCATCGCCACCACGGCATCTTCAACGTTGCCGTAGCCGGTCATCATGATCACTTTCAGATCCGGCGCGCTGATGCGCAGCTTCTGGATCAGGTCGTGACCACTCATGCCCGGCAACGAGTTGTCGGTCAGTACCACGTCAGGCGCGAAAGAACCCAATTGCTCCAGTGCATCTTCAGCCGAGTGGCAGACGGTGACCTCGAAGTCCTTGCGCTCCAGGTAAGTCTGAATATTCTCAGCGAGAATTTCGTCATCCTCGACCAGCAGAATGCTGTGCTCCATATGCCCCTCCCGTTGCCACTTTGAAATTGAGACAAACACGGGTTCCTTCCTGCTCCCGGCTGGTCAGTTCGACCGAACCGTCAAAACGCTCCATTATTCTTTTGACCAAGGCCAGGCCTACACCCAATCCACCTTGTTTGGTGGTGAAAAACGGCTTGAAGACCATTTGCTGCTGTTGTTTGGACATGCCCTTGCCGGTGTCGGTCAATGTCATGCTCACGTCGCCGGACACCGAGGAATCGATCTCGATCGTCAGCACGCCGCCCTTGGGCATTGCTTCCAGTGCATTGGCGAACAGGCTGTTGAGTATTTGCGTAAGCAGCACTTGTTGGCTGACAACCGGTGGCACGCTGACAGAGGAAAATCGCACTTCGACGTCCGATCGCTTGATCAGGGACTCAAAGGCACTCAGGGTGTCTTCGAGGGCCAGCACCAGGTCGACCGTTTCACAATCGTCATTCATCGGTCGCAACGACACCAGCAATTCACGGACCCAACGCGACATGCGGTCGACCTGATTGATGATGTCGCCGATGTTTTTCTGTGCGGTCTGGCTGGCGATGTCCTGGGCCAGTTCGGCGCTGGAACGGATATTGGCCAGCGGGTTGCGCAAGCTGTGGGCCACCGCCGAGGACATCTCGCCAAGGGCGACAAAGGTCTCGTTGGCGATCAGTTGTTTCTGCTGGCTCTGCAACAGCGTCGCCGCCCGGCGCACGATCCAGAACAACCCCAGGTAAATGGCCGCCCCGCCGATCAGCGTGGCCAGCCAGATCGCCTTGAAGCCGCGCTGGATGCGTTCCACAAGATCCAGCGGCTCCTTATAGATTTCCACCATGGCAACCACTTTGCTCCTGTCGGCGTTGAACATCGGAATGTAGTTCTCGACGAACAAATATTCCGGTTCGCGCAGCAGGCGCTGCTCGGGACGCTCCTCATCGATTTCGTGGTAGCTGGTGGACACCGGCGATTTCATTTCGAAGGACTCGTCCAGCTCAAAGTCATCTTCGATGCGCACGCCAATCAAATCGGTGTTGGTCGACCAGACCACGGTGCGGTCCAGGGCGTACACCGTCGCCAGCAGGATGTCCGGCAGATGCCTCACATGGTCGAGAAACTCAACCCGCGCGGCGGCCCGGGATTCTGGGTTGACGTCGGAGTCGGCATGGTCCATGCGTGGGTCGAGCATTTCACCCATGGTTCGGCCCGGGGCAATTCCGGCATGCCGGATTTCGGCCTCGCCGATGGACTGGATGAACTGCGCGGTCAACATCGAATCACGCTCGATACTTTCATCGACCACAAAGCGCGTGGAGATGTAACCCAGCCCCAGCGCCACCGCGGCAATGATGAAAAAGCTTGCCAGGGAAAACCAGCGCAGCAAGTTGAACTGCGGCCGCCACCCCCTGCGTTGAGCTACCGGAGCCTGCGGCGCAGCTACTTTTTGCTGTTCGAGTATCTGCATGGCTGTGTCCTGGGTGCTTGAAATCGAGCCTGTTCAGCCGTTTTCAGAATCAGTGTAGGTGGCATTGATAGCCATTGGCTGGCCCGCGTAATTTTTTTGACACTATTGCACCCGGGGTGTCTCGGGCTGCGCGATCGAATGACGTTATTCAGGCTCCTCGTTACCACTGACCAATGGCGCCGCTGGCGGATGCTGACGGTCGGTTTCTTCTTTCAGGAAATCGATGATGGACTGGGCGGAATGCGGATCCAGCCGCAAGTTGGGCATCGAGATCCTGTTGTAGCGCTCGAACAGTTCCATCGCGATCGGGTCCTTTTCCGCAAGCATGCGGTCAGGTTCGCGGATCCAGCGGCTGAGCCAGGCCGGATCGCGCTGATAGGTCACGCCGATGAGGTCCGGGCCGATGCTGCGCAGGCCGATGCCCTGCCCGTCCAGAGGACCGAGACTGTGGCAGGACGCGCAGCGGGTGCGAAACAGCTCTTCGCCATTGCTCGGCGGGCGGATCTCCGGTGCATCGGCATAGCTTTCTTCCACACTGGGCTGTTTCCAGTTATGCAGGGTATTGGCCAGTTGGTCGGCCAGAATCCACGGATTTTCGAAGGGCGAGGCTTTCATCCAGCGGCCCGTTGCCTGGTTGCCGACGATCAGGCTCAGGTTGTGGTCTTTGTTGCGCCCGTTATCGACGCCGTCGATGAACAGCCCCAGTTTTTTGCGCAGGTCGGTGACGTCGGCGAATTCCCCGGTGAGGAATTTCCACCCGGGCCCGACCTGGAAGCGTTGCGCATAGGCCTTGAGCACCTCGGGGGTGTCACTCAAGGGGTCGATGCTGATGGAGTAGAAGAAAATGTCCTTGCCGACCCGATCCCCCAGCAGTTTCTGAACTTGGCGCAGGCGCGCGGTTTCCAGAGGGCAGGAGTCGCTGCACGAGGTGAAGATGAAGTTGATCACCACCACCTTGTCTTTGATCAAGTCATCGAAAAAACGCAGCTGCTGTCCGTCCTGGTCGGTCAGCAGGGTGTTGGGGAAATAGTTGCCACCCCACGGGGTGTCGGCTTCAACGACAGCGGATGCCGGAGCAGGTGCGGGCGTCGACGTCGGCTGGCTGGCGACCAACAGTTGGCTGGCCAGCAAACCGGTCACCAGCATCAGCACCAGGTGCATGCCCAAGGCTCGTGAGCGTGGTGAATGCATCTCTTTTTTTTCCATCACCAGCCGCCTCGATGTGGTGAAGGGAGGGTGATTGTGGTTTTGCAAGGACCTCGCCAATCATGTGTTTTTTTATAAAAACGTACTAACACTCGACAAAACAATGACTTATCAAAATCAATGGGCGATGACCGGGGAAGTGACCGGGGATTGACCCCCGTTATTGGGGGTAGCCCATCCCCGTTTTCAGGGAGCCAGAACAAACGACAGACGCACCGTGGTGCCCTCGCCTTCAAGGCTTTCGAGGGTCACCGCACCGCCAAATCGCTCCATGATCCGCTTGACCAGCACCAGCCCGACTCCCAGCCCGCCCTGCTTGGTGGTGAAGAACGGCCGGAAGGCCATGGTGCGCTGTTCTTCGCTCATGCCTTTGCCGGTATCGCTCACCCTCACGCTGATGCGCTGGGCATCGCGCGGTTCGATCCGGATGGTCAGGGTGCCGCCGCCGTCCATGGCTTCCACCGCATTGGACAGCAGGCTGTTGAGGATCTGGGTCAGTTGCACATGCTGGCTCAGCACCATGGGCGTCTGGTCCGGCTCGAACACTACCTTGACCTTGGCCCTGCTGATCTGATGCTCGTAAGCCATCAGGCTGTCATGCAGGGCCGCCACCAGGTTCACCGGTTCCGCCTCGTCATTGAGCGGTCGCAGGGACTGGAGCAATTCCCGTACCCATGTCGACATGCGATCGACCTGACCAATGATGTCGTTGATGTTCCCGTGCGCCGGACCGCTGTCGAACTCTATCGCCAGCTCGGCGCTTGAACGGATGTTCGCCAACGGATTGCGCAGACTGTGGGCGACCGCCGAGGACACCTCCCCCAGCGCCACAAAGGTTTCGTTGGTGATCAGTTGCTTCTGCTGCGTCGCCAGCAGGATCGCCGCCCGCCGCACGATCCAGTACAGCCCCAGGTAAACCAGACCGCCGCCCAGGGCGGTTGCCAGCCAGATCAGCACCAGGCCGCGCTCCATGCGGTTGATCAGGTCCTGCGGTTCCTTGTAGATCTCGACCATTGCCGTGACGGTGCTGCCATCGGCGTCGAACAGGGGAATGTAGTTTTCGATGAAGGTGTATCTGGGTGGTTCCAGGAACTTCTGCTCCATGCGGGTTTTGTCCACATCGTGATAACTGGTCGACACGGAAATTTTCGAGTTGAATGCCCGATCGAGGTCTTCATCGCCATGGATCGTAGTGCCCATCAAGGCCGGGTTGGTCGACCAGATCACCATGCGGTCGGGGGCATAGATGTTGGCCAGGATCACGTCCGGCAAATTTGCGATATGGTCGAGGAAATCATCACGGGCACTGGCACGGGACAGCGGGTCGACGTCAGGAAAGTCCTTGTCTTTGCGTGGGTCGAGCAACTCGCCCATGGTCCGGACGTTGGGAATCGACACTTGGCGCACCTCGGTCGAGGCAATCGCCTGTATGAATTGTGAGGTCAGTAGCGCATCGCGCTGCACGCTTTCGGTAATCACGAACCGCGAGGACACCGCCCCCAGCGCCACCGCCACCGTGCCGATTACCACCATGCTGATCAGCGAAAACCAGCGCAGCAGATTGAACGGCTCCTTGCGCGTGTTCAAGCGAACTTCGCTGTCGGTCGCAAGTACTTTGGCGATTGTGTTCATGGACACGGTTCCCGGAAACCCCCTCTAGGTTTATAGCCCACTCAGGGCCGTTTGCCCGAACCTGGGGACTGCGATACCCCACCCGCCCCGCGGCCCCGCCCCCCCCAAAGTAGGGTACAGCCGCCCCCGTCATAACTTCCCGATCTGCCGCCAGCAACTGCGCCAACGCCTTTACTGCGGGCTTCTCACGGGCGTTTTCGCCGATTGGTATGGAAGTTGCCGAACTCCCTGCCAACTGCCCATCCTCAAGGGGCAGTACTTCGACAGAGGGAATACCCATGCACCCGTTACTGTGCAAAACCGCGACCGCCCTGGCAGTGACCGCTCTAGCCCAAGGCATTGCCCAGGCAGCGCTGTTTGCCGTAGACCCCGGCCCCTACCTGCCAGCCAATGGCAATTTCGCCGCCTGGTATCAAGACAGCCACGGCCGAACCCTTGACCTGTGTTTATCGAAGGCTGTCAGTTCCAGGGTTGCCAGCGCGCCGGGCGCCCCGACTTACATGTGCTCGCTGATCCCTAATCCCGGCATTTTCGATGACACCCAACCGTTGGTCTTCCCGACCAATTTCCCCGACGAAGCGTTCTGGGCCACAGGCGAAACCTCCATCGTCGATGCCGCCCGAGGCATCGATTTGACCTATGTCTCGGCGCTCGAAGCCGCCTTCAGTGGCGGTGATCCGCTGGAGGGCGACCAGATCAGCTTCGCCCGCATCCGTGTTCGCATCGACGTGCCCACCGCCGGAACCTATGTCATCACTCACCCTTACGGCGTCGAAGTGTTCAACGTCGACACTCCCGGCCGGCGGGCGATCAACATGACCCGGGACATCGGCATCGGTGCGCCGAAAACCTACGACGGCGCGCTCAAGGGCGACGTCGGGCCGTTCCTGCGCAGCGTCAATGGCCCCTACACCGAGACCAACCCGGGCACTGGCCAGGCCGAACAATTCGTCGGTGATCCGAACCTCACCGAAGCCGTCACCGGCAGCCCGTTCAACACCAACTATGTGCGCATCGAAGGCCCCAATGGCCTGGACTTGCGCACCAACCTCTTCGCCGTATCCGGCAAGTTGTCGAATGTGGCCCGGCCGACCCCCGTGATCGCCGAGCGCAGCACCTACTCGCGACAGGCCGGCACCAGCGCCCCGGTGGCCCAGCAGGACGTGTTCGTGCTGGCCCCGCCGCCACCGGCCACCGTGACCCTGGACAGCAACAACCCGGTGCTGAACTTCACCGAGGCGAACACCACCGGCCACTGGTATGCGCAGTCGCCGAACAATCCGACGCTGCCGAGCACCTTGCAGGTGACCGCCGACAACCACCTGGCCATCGCCAGCAGCACGCCGACCACCTTGCCCATGCCGCTGACCGATTTGGTGACGATCTCGCGCGCCGAGTACAGCCTGAGCACCGGGCAAATCACCATCGTGGCCTCGACCAGCGATGAAACATCGCCACCGGTGCTCACCGCTACCTCCGGCACCGGCATCGCCATCGGCGCCCTGAGTGGTGACGGCGCCGTGAAAAGCCTGGCCACCGGCATCTCGCCGATTCCGCCAGCCCAGGTTCGTGTGTCGTCCTCCAACGGCGGCAGCGATACCGAAGAAGTGGTCATCGTGCAATGAACGCCCACATGCCCGGATCCTCATCAGGAGGCATCATGAACAAATGGCCACGCCTGGCGCTCAACGCCCTGGGACTGACTCTATCGCTGACCGGCGGTGCTTTGGCGCAACTCGCCGCCGTCGATCCCGGCCCTTACACCTTTGCCACCGGGAAATTCCCGATCTGGTATCAGGACAACAATTTGCTGTCGATGGAGCTGTGCCAGTCACGCGCCGCCAGCTCGCGGGTAGCAGCCAGCGTGCCACCGGCCTACATGTGCACCCTGCTGCCGACACAGGGCATTTTCGACGACACCCTGCCGATGGTGTTCCCGGATAACTGGCCGGACGAAGCCTTCTGGTTCCTGGCCGAGACCAGCATCCCCAACAACACCGCCGGGTATGGCATGGACGCCTATGTCGCCGGGATCGAGGCCGCATTTGCCGGTGGCAACCCGCTCGATGGCGACCAGATCAGCTTCGCGCGGATTCGTATGCGGGTGAACATTCCCGTTGCCGGGACCTACACCATTACCCACCCCTATGGCGTGGAAACGGTCAACGTCACCACCCCAGGCCGTCGTGCGATCAACATCACCCGGGACGTCGGCATCGGTGCGTCGGGGGTTTTCAGCGGTGCGGTCAACGGTGCGATCGGGCCGTTCCTGCTCAGCGTCAATGGCCCCTACACCGAGGTGAACCCGGACACCGGCGCCGTCGAAACCTTCGTCGGCGACCCCAACCTCACCGAAGCCGTCACCGGCAGCCCCAACAACACCAACTTCGTGCGCATCCAGGGTCCGGCCGGGACCCTCCAGACCAACCTCTTCACCCTGTCCGGCAAGGTGCTCGACAACCGCGCGCAAACCGCGGTGGACATGACCCGTGCCACCTACCGCCGCATTGCCGGCACCGGCGGCAACAACACCCGGGTCGAAGTGTTTGCCAAAGCCGCCATCGGCTCGACCCTGTGCTTTCGCGAAAGCATCGCCCTGGTCCCCGGCCCGCCTGTGTCGCCTTGCCAGACCAACATGGTGGGCGACAATAATGGCGTGTTCTTCGCCCAGCATCTGCTGGCCAACGGGACGGTGCCGCCGGTCGTGGTGGTCACCGCCACCAACCCCGCCGGGACCACCCGCCCGACTGCGGTGTCGAGCAAGCTCTCGGACGTGGTGAAAATCCAGACCGCCCGTTACAGCTGGAGCAACCACAGCCTGCTGATCGAGGCCACCTCCACGGACGAAGTGGTGGTACCGGACATGGTCGCCCAGGGTTACGGACGGCTGTCGAAAACCGGAACCCTGCAACACCTCACGGTGGCTGACCTGACCCAGCCGCCTGCAACCGTGACGGTCAAATCCGCCGCCGGCGGCAGTGACACCGAGCCCGTTGTCGTGGTCGGCACGGCGCCGGACAGCGGCCAGAATCAGCGGCCGCTGGCGGTTGCCGACGCTGGCAGCACCAGCTTCGGTGTGCCGCTCACCCTCAATGTGCTGGCCAACGACAGCGACCCGGACGGCAATACGCCACTGAGCATCACGGCGTTGACCCCACCCGCTGCAGGCCAGGGCACCGTGGCATTGGCCGCCAACAACGTGGTCTATACCCCGCCGCCGGTCGTCACTGCACCGTTGACCACGACCTTCACCTACAAGGCTCAAGACGCCAAAGGCCTGGCCTCGGCCAATCCGGCCACCGTGACCATCACGGTGGCGCCTAACCGGCCTCCGGTGGCGGTCGCCGACAGCATTGCCACCCAGGGCGTGCCGGTCACGATCAACGTGCTGGCCAACGACACAGATCCGGAAGGTAACGTGCCGCTGGCCGTCGACAGCATCACTCCACCGGCAACAGGCCAGGGCACGGTGGCAATCAACGGCACGGCAGTGACCTACACCCCACCGGCCGTGATCCTGACGCCATTCACCACGACCTTCACCTACGTCGCCCGGGACAGCTTCGGCGCCCTGTCGGCACCGGCCACGGTCACGGTGCAGGTCTCGCCGCCACTGGTGCTTGAGACCTTCAACGTCACGACAGCCACGGTCACTGCCCGTTCCGGCAACCGCTTTACCTGGAACTTCGCCGGAACCTCTTCGGCGATCCTGGGCAACTCGGTCACTGTTCAGGTGACCACGCCGGCCGGCCTGGTCACCCTGGGCACCACCAATGTGGCGAATAACGGGCGGTGGACGTTGACGGTCAACAACAGCGCGATCCGCCCATCGGTAAGCCCGACGGCAACCATCCGGTCAGCCCGAGGCTCGGTGCGCAGCGTCACCGTCATCGTGCGGTAAACGCTCGCCCCATCGGCCAATACAGCCGGTGGGGCCCGTTGGCAATGGACGACTAGCGCACCAGTCGTCCGGCCAGCGCCTTGGCCTGGCTCACCACGTCAGAAACGGCCGTACTTTCCCACCACATGCCGCGCAACGGCGGGCCCATGGCAAACAGCCGACTGGCGGGCTGACCCTCGGCGCTCAGGACCGCGCCATCGACCTCCGCGGCAATCCCCAGGGCCAACGGCCCCGGTCGGACCAGGCCACGGGCGAGCAGTTGCCGGGGCAACGGCCGCGCGACCCGGCGCCAGTCATATTCGATGCCGCTGGAGTTGATCAGGGCGCCAGCGCTGACGACACAGGTGTGTGCCTCGCCGCGCCGCCGAAGGCGGATACTGACGCCGTCGCCCGTCGAGCGCTCAAGCCCCTCGAACGAAGCGGCGTGAATTCGTAACCGCCCTTCTTCATACAAACGCTCCACCAGTTCGGCACTCAGGGGTGACGAGCGGTGGTGATGGCTTTCCCACCACGGCCGCACATGTCGCACGAACTGCCGACGCTGCTCGTCCGTCGCCTGGTGCCACAAGCGACCGATATGTGGCCGCACCGTGTTCAGTGGCGCCTGCCAGTCGATGCCTTGGGCAATGGCGTCCCGACAGTGACGACGCAGTTCGCGCATCAACTGGCGAGGTGTGCGGATGTGCTGATCCTGCGCGAGAAAATCCACCCAGGCCGGTGGCTGGCGACGCACATGGGGTCGCAGGCCATGGCGGGAAAACACTTCGATGGGCCCACGATGCCCGGCCTGATCCAGGGACACCACGGCGTCGATCATGGTCAGGCCCGAGCCGATGATCATGACCGTCGATTGCGGGTCGAGTCGCTGCATGGCCGCCACGTCCCACGGATCAAGGGCTGCAGCGTTCAAGCCGCAGGATCGGGTTTGTGGCGTGCACGCGGCGGGAAACATCCCGGTGGCCAAGACCGCAAAAGCGCCCTGCAAGCTTCGGCCATCACTCAAGGTCAACCGCACGGCGTCTGCATCGGCTTGCAAATCGACCACTTCGGCCTGCACATGCTCGACCGTCGAACCGTTCAATGCGCCCAGCGCCTGCGCGTCTGCCAGGCGCTGGCGGGCGTACAGGCCGAAAATTCCCCGTGGCGGAAACAGCTCGCCGACCGGCACCTGCTGCTGATCCGATTCCGGCCAGCCGCCCGCTTCGATGTACTCGGTCAGCCATTGGGTAAAGTCGTCGGCGTTGTCCGGGTCGACACTCACCCGCGCCGCGTTGCCGTTGAGCGTATGGCCCAGTTCCACCGCGCTGTAGGCAACGCCCCGCCCCAACTCGGCCCGAGGCTCGATCACCAGCACCCGGCACCGGCCCGGCCGGCGCATCAACTGCGCCGCCAGCATGGCGCCACTGAGGCCACCACCGACAATCAGGATGTCGGCATCATTGGTCAAGCTATGGCCCATCGTGTACTCCCTGTTCAGATCACCACATTACGCACAAACTTTGCCGCCACAGCCCCGTCGTTGCGATAACAGTGCGGCTGGTTGCTGGCGAACATGAAGAATTCACCCGCCGCGATACTCTGCGGCTGGTCGCCCAGCATAACGGTCAGGCAACCTTCGAAGACATAAATCTGTTCGCTCCAGCCATCGGCGTCCGGCTCCGACGGATACACCTCACCCGGTTGCAGGCACCATTCCCACTGCTCGACTTCGCGGCTGGCCTGGGCCTTTGAGAGCAACACCGCCCGGCTGCCGGGAATCGTGCCGGTCCAGGTCAGCTCGTTGATACGGCTGGGATCCCGGGCGTCGGGCGCCTGGATCAAATCACTGAAGGCGACGTCGAGGGCTTCGGCGACGCGGTCGAGGGTGGTCAGGCTGACGTTCTTTTCCCCTGCCTCGATCGCCACCAGCATGCGACGGCTGACACCGGACTTTTCCGCCAGTGCCGTCTGGCTCAAGTCGGCGGCATGACGCAAACGGCGGACATTTTGACTGACGTGCTGGAGGACCGATGCCCGTTGGGTAGAATCTTTGTGCACTATATTGCTCACTGAGTGGGGTTGGGCAGTATACTGCGCAACATTCGACGCATTGTGCGTCCCCCTCCAGTAGCGTGCAAGGTCATGACGTCGGTGAACTCCCCAAAGGCTTCCTCCCGTTTTACAAGGTTCAGCAAGGCCGAATGCGTGCTGGTGCTGATCACGATGGTCTGGGGCGGTACCTTCCTGCTGGTACAGCATGCGATGACCGTCAGTGGCCCAATGTTTTTCGTCGGCCTGCGCTTTGCCGCCGCCGCAAGCATCGTTGCCCTGTTTTCCTGGCGTCACCTGCGTGACCTGACCTTGTTCGAACTCAAGGCCGGGTCGTTTATCGGCGTGGCGATCATGCTCGGCTACGGCTTGCAGACGGTCGGGTTGCAGAGCATTCCCAGCAGCCAATCGGCATTCATTACCGCGCTGTACGTCCCGTTTGTGCCGTTGTTGCAATGGCTGGTGCTGGGGCGGCGTCCGGGGTTGATGCCGAGCATCGGCATCATGCTGGCCTTTACCGGGTTGATGCTGCTGTCCGGGCCGTCCGGTGCGTCGTTCAACTTCAGCCCCGGTGAAATCGCCACCTTGATCAGCGCCGTGGCCATTGCGGCGGAGATCATCCTGATCAGCACCTATGCCGGCCAGGTCGATGTGCGCCGGGTGACGGTGGTACAACTGGCGGTCACTTCGGCGCTGTCGTTCCTGATGGTAGTGCCGACCAACGAGGCGATTCCGGACTTCTCCTGGTTGTTGCTGTGCAGCGCGCTGGGGCTTGGGGCGGCGAGCGCGGCGATTCAGGTGGCGATGAACTGGGCGCAGAAAAGCGTGTCACCGACCCGCGCCACGCTGATCTATGCCGGCGAGCCGGTATGGGCCGGGATTGTCGGGCGCATCGCCGGGGAACGCTTGCCGGCCATTGCCCTGGTCGGGGCCGGGTTGATTGTAGCGGCGGTGATCGTCAGTGAGTTGAAGACCAAGGGTAAGGCGGCGGCTGAAGAAGAGCTGGAGCAGGAGCAGGAAACTCAGCGATAAACTGCGGATTCTGTGCCGCCGGTTAGACAGCCTGCTCGCGAAGGCGCCGGCACAGGCAAAACCCCTCTTCCGGAAACAATGTGAATCAGGGCTTTTCCGTCTACCGTGTAGGATTCTGCGACAGCTTGGCGTTTGGTGATCCGGGAGCTGGCACGTATGATGCTTCACAAACTTCCGCAGATTAGAAGCCTATGTCCCTGATAGTTCTACTGCTTCTGCCTTTCATAGGCAGCTGTTTGGCGGCCGTGTTGCCGCACAATGCCCGTAACGCCGAATCCCTGCTGGCTGGCCTGATCGCCCTGATCGGCACCGTTCAGGTCGCCTTCCTGTTCCCACAGATCGCCGATGGCGGCGTCATTCGTGAAGAGATTTCATGGCTACCGAGCCTGGGCCTGAACTTCGTCCTGCGCATGGACGGTTTCGCCTGGCTGTTCTCCATGCTGGTGCTGGGCATCGGCACCCTGGTTTCGCTGTACGCCCGCTACTACATGTCGCCGAACGATCCGGTACCGCGATTCTTCGCGTTTTTCCTGGCCTTCATGGGCGCCATGCTGGGCCTGGTGATCTCCGGCAACCTGATCCAGATCGTGTTTTTCTGGGAGCTGACCAGCCTCTTCTCGTTCCTGTTGATTGGCTACTGGCACCATCGCGCCGACGCCCGGCGCGGCGCCTACATGGCGCTGATGGTGACCGGCGCGGGCGGCTTGTGCCTGCTGGCGGGGGTCATGCTGCTCGGCCATGTGGTCGGCAGCTATGACCTGGACAAGGTCCTGGCCGCCGGCGACCTGATTCGCGCCCATGCCCTCTACCCGATTCTATTACCCCTGATCCTGATCGGCGCTTTGAGCAAAAGTGCGCAATTCCCCTTTCACTTCTGGCTGCCCCACGCCATGGCCGCGCCGACGCCCGTGTCGGCGTATTTGCATTCGGCGACCATGGTCAAGGCCGGGGTCTTCCTGCTTGCGCGGCTATGGCCCTCGCTGTCGGGCAGTGAAGAATGGTTCTACATCGTCAGCGGCGCCGGTGCCTGCACCCTGTTGCTCGGGGCGTACTGCGCGATGTTCCAGAACGACCTCAAGGGATTGCTGGCCTACTCGACCATCAGCCACCTGGGCCTGATCACCCTGTTGCTCGGCTTGAACAGCCCGCTGGCCGCCGTCGCCGCGGTGTTCCACATTCTCAACCACGCAACGTTCAAGGCCTCGTTGTTCATGGCCGCCGGCATCATCGACCACGAAAGCGGCACCCGCGACATCCGCAAACTCAGCGGCCTGTACAAGCTGATGCCGTTTACCGCCACCCTGGCCATGGTCGCCAGCGCCTCGATGGCCGGCGTGCCGTTGCTCAACGGCTTCCTGTCCAAGGAAATGTTCTTCGCTGAAACCGTGTTCATCAATGCCACCCGCTGGGTCGAACTGAGCTTGCCGATCGTGGCAACCATTGCCGGTACCTTCAGCGTCGCCTACTCCCTGCGTTTCACCGTGGATGTGTTCTTCGGTCCGCCCGCGACCGACCTGCCCCACACGCCCCACGAACCGCCGCGCTGGATGCGCGCACCGGTCGAGTTGCTGGTGTTCGCCTGCCTGCTGGTGGGGATCTTCCCGGCCCAGATAGTCGGCCCGCTGCTCGCAGCGGCGGCGCAACCGGTGGTCGGCGGCACGCTGCCCGAGTACAGCCTGGCCATCTGGCACGGCCTGAACGCGCCGATGATCATGAGCCTGATCGCCTTGTCCTGCGGCTCCGTGCTTTATCTGCTGCTGCGCAATCAGCTCAAGCGCGGGCGCTTCGACCGTCCGCCCGTCATCGGGCGCCTGGACGGCAAGCACTTGTTCGAATACGCGCTGGTCGCCTTCATGCGCCTGGCCCGCCGCCTGGAACCGCGGATTGGCACCAAACGCCTGCAAATGCAGTTATTCCTGGTGGTGCTCGCCGCCGTGCTGGCCGGGCTGATTCCTATGCTGCACAGCAGTCTTCACTGGGGTGACCGGCCGAAAATCCCGGGGTCGATCGTCTTCGTCACCTTGTGGTTGCTGGCCATCGCCTGCGCCCTTGGCGCGGCCTATCAGGCGAAGTACCACCGGCTCGCGGCCCTGACCATGGTCAGCGTCTGCGGCCTGATGACCTGCGTCACCTTCGTCTGGTTTTCCGCGCCGGACCTGGCCCTGACCCAACTGGCGGTCGAAGTGGTGACCACGGTCCTGATCCTGCTGGGCCTGCGCTGGCTGCCACGTCGGATCGAGGAGGTCTCGCCGTTGCCGGGCAGCCTGCGCCGGGCGCGAGTTCGGCGTATCCGCGACTTGTTGCTGTCGACCTCGGTCGGTGTCGGCATGGCACTGCTGGCCTACGCCATGCTGACGCGCCAGACACCCAACGATATTTCCTCCTTCTACCTCAGCCGTGCCTTGCCCGAAGGCGGCGGCAGCAACGTGGTCAACGTGATGCTGGTGGACTTCCGTGGTTTCGACACCCTCGGGGAAATCACCGTGCTGGTGGCCGTGGCCCTGACCGTGTACGCCCTGCTACGCCGCTTCCGTCCGCCGAAAGAAAGCCTGCAACTGCCGGCCCAGCAACGCTTGCTCGCACCGGATGTGGTCACCGACCTGGTCAACCCGCGTCACGCCAGCGACACCGCGCTCGGTTTCATGATGGTGCCGGCGGTGCTGGTGCGCCTGCTGTTGCCGGTGGCGCTGGTGGTGTCGTTCTACCTGTTCATGCGCGGGCACAATCAACCGGGCGGCGGCTTTGTCGCCGGGCTGGTGATGTCGGTGGCGTTCATCCTGCAATACATGGTCGCCGGCACGCAGTGGGTCGAGGCGCAAATGAGCCTGCGGCCACTGCGCTGGATGGGCACCGGACTGATGATTGCCACCGCCACGGGGCTGGGTGCGATGCTGGTCGGCTATCCGTTCCTGACCACCCATACCTGGCATTTCTCGTTGCCGCTGCTGGGTGACATTCACCTGGCCAGCGCGCTGTTCTTCGACATCGGGGTGTACGGCGTGGTGGTCGGCTCGACCCTGTTGATTCTTACAGCCCTCGCCCACCAATCGGTGCGCGGCCACAAAACCGCCGCCCAGCCCAGATCCGTTGCCGCCAAAGGAGCCGTCTGATGGAAGAAGTCATCGCAATCGCCATCGGCGTACTGGCCGCGTCCGGCGTCTGGCTGATCCTGCGCCCGCGGACGTTCCAGGTGGTCATGGGCCTGTGCCTGCTGTCCTACGGCGTCAATCTGTTCATCTTCAGCATGGGCAGCCTGTTCATCGGCAAGGAACCGATCATCAAGGACGGCGTGCCGCAGGACCTGTTGCACTACACCGACCCGCTGCCGCAAGCACTGGTGCTGACAGCGATCGTCATCAGCTTTGCCATGACCGCGTTGTTCCTGGTGGTGCTGCTGGCCTCCCGGGGCCTGACCGGCACTGACCATGTGGATGGCCGGGAGCCCAGGGAATGATGGCAATGTCTCACCTGATCGTCGCGCCCATTCTGCTGCCGCTGCTGACTGCCGCGATCATGCTGATGCTCGGCGAGAAGCACCGCCCGCTCAAGGCGAAGATCAATCTGTTCTCCAGCCTGCTCGGGCTGGGCATTGCCGTGGCATTGCTGCAATGGACACAAACCACCGGCGTGCCCGGTTCCATCGGTGTCTATCTGCCGAGCAACTGGCAAGTGCCGTTCGGCCTGGTGCTGGTGGTCGATCGCCTGTCGGCGCTGATGCTGGTGCTGACCGGCATCATCGGCGTCAGTGCCCTGCTGTTCGCCATGGCACGCTGGGACAGCGCAGGTTCGAGTTTTCACGCGCTGTTCCAGATCCAGTTGATGGGCCTTTACGGCGCGTTCCTCACCGCCGACCTGTTCAATCTGTTCGTGTTCTTCGAAGTGTTGCTGGCGGCGTCCTACGGGTTGATGCTCCACGGCTCGGGCCGGGCGCGGGTGTCGTCGGGGCTGCATTACATCTCGATCAATCTGCTGGCCTCGTCGCTGTTCCTGATTGGCGCAGCGCTGATCTATGGGGTCACCGGCACGCTGAACATGGCCGACCTGGCGGTAAAAATCCCACTGGTGTCCGAAGCCGATCGCGGCTTGCTACACGCTGGCGCGGGGATTCTGGCCGTCGCGTTTCTGGCCAAGGCCGGCATGTGGCCGCTGAACTTCTGGCTGGTGCCGGCCTATTCCTCGGCCAGTGCGCCGGTGGCGGCGATGTTCGCGATCATGACCAAGGTCGGCGTCTACACCTTGCTGCGCCTGTGGACGCTGCTGTTCTCCGCCCAGGCCGGGGCTTCGGCGTTCTTTGGCGGTGACTGGCTGGTCTATGGCGGCATGGCGACCATCGTCTGCGCCGCCATGGCGATCCTCGCCGCACAACGCCTGGAGCGCATGGCCAGCCTGAGCATCCTGGTGTCGGCGGGCATCCTGTTGTCGACCATCGGTTTCGCCCAGCCGAACCTGATCGGCGCGGCGCTGTTCTATCTGTTCAGCTCGACCCTGGCGTTGAGCGCACTGTTCCTGCTGGCCGAACTGATCGAGCGCTCGCGCTCGGCCAACGAAATCCTGCTCGAAGATGAAACCGAACTGCTGCCCCGTCCTCTGGAGTCCCTGCATCCGCCCAAAGGCACCAACCTCGACGACGACCAGAAAGCCGTGGTCGGCCAGGTGATTCCCTGGACCATGGCCTTTCTCGGCTTGAGTTTCATCGCCTGCGCCTTGCTGATCATCGGCATGCCGCCGCTCTCCGGGTTTATCGGCAAACTCGGGTTGATCGGCGCCCTGCTCAATCCGCTCGGCCTGGGCAACAGCGGCGACACACCGGTTTCCAACGCCGCGTGGGGCTTGCTGGTGTTGTTGATTGTGTCCGGGCTGGCGTCTCTGATCGCGTTCTCGCGCCTGGGCATCCAGCGTTTCTGGACGCCAGCGGAACGGCCATCGCCCCTGTTGCGACGCCTTGAATGCATACCGATCTTCGCCCTGCTGGGCTTGAGCATTGCGCTGACCGTCAAGGCCGATCCGCTGCTGCGCTACACCCAGGCCGCCGCCGATGCCTTATACAACCCGCAGCAATATGTGATGGCAGTGCTCGACACGCGCGTCGTACCGAACCCGTCGGCCGCAGCGGCCCCGCAGGAGGTGCAGCCATGAAGCGCCTGTTTCCGGCACCTTTGCTGTCGCTGGCCCTGTGGCTGCTGTGGTTGCTGCTGAACCTGTCGATCAGCCCCGGCAACCTGCTGCTGGGTGCCGCGCTGGGGTTCTGTGCGCCATTGATGATGCGCAGGCTGCGTCCGCTGCCGGTGCGCATCCGTCGCCCCTGGGTGATCCTGCGCCTGGTCCTGCTGGTCGGGCGCGATGTGTTGGTGTCCAACCTCGCCGTGGCCTGGAGCGTGCTCAATGCCGGTCGCCGCCCGCCCCGCTCGCAATTCATCAAGGTGCCGCTGGACCTGCGTGACGCCAACGGCCTGGCCGCGCTGTCGATGATCACCACGGTGGTGCCCGGTACGGTCTGGTCGGAGCTGGCGCTGGACCGCAGCATTTTGCTGTTGCACGTCTTCGACCTGGACGACGAGGCGCTGTTCATCCAGCACTTCAAGGCGACCTACGAGCGTCCGTTGATGGAGATCTTCGAATGAGCCCCTTGCTGTCGAACGCGATCCTGCTGAGCCTGTTCTTCTTTTCCCTGGCGATGATCCTGACCCTGGTCCGTCTGTTCAAGGGGCCGTCGGCCCAGGACCGGGTTCTGGCGCTGGACTATCTGTACATCGTCGCGATGCTGATGATGCTGGCGCTGGGCATTCGCTATGCCAGTGACACCTACTTCGAGGCGGCGCTGCTGATCGCACTGTTCGGTTTCGTCGGCTCGTTCGCCCTGGCGAAGTTCCTGCTGCGTGGCGAGGTGATCGAATGAACACGCCATTGTCGTTGTGGGTGGAGATCCCGGTGGCGATCCTGCTGGTGCTCGGCAGTCTGTTTGCCTTGATCGGTGCCACCGGCCTGCTGCGCATGAAGGACTACTTCCAGCGCATGCACCCACCCGCCCTGGCCTCGACGCTCGGGACCTGGTGCGTGGCATTGGCGTCGATCATCTATTTTTCGGCGCTCAAGTCCGCGCCGGTATTGCACGCCTGGCTGATCCCGATCCTGCTGGCGATTACCGTGCCGGTGACGACCCTGCTGCTGGCCCGGGCGGCGCTGTTTCGCAAACGCATGGCCGGAGATGATGTGCCGGCCGAGGTGAGCAGCCGGCGGACGGAGAGTGGTAGTTAGACCAAAGATTTTTAGTGCCTGGACCGGCCTCTTCGCGAGCAGGCTCTCTCCCACATTTGATCGCTGTCGTACACAAATCCTTTACTCGCCGAAAATCCCCTGTGGGAGCGAGCCTGCTCGCGAAAACCATTGGGCAGGCAAATCAAACCCAGGCCACCGCCAACAACCCCGCCCCCAGCACCACACACAACGGCGAGTAAACCCAGGTGTCGAGCCGGGCAAATTTCGAGCCTTTGACCTCTTTGAAAAAGCCCACCAGTTCTGAATCGCCAATGGCCCGGGCAAACAGCAAAATCGCGATCGTGCTGATCACCCACTGCAACGACCAGTGATGCAAGGGTGGCAGCCACCAACCCACCCGCAAGCACACCAGCACGGCAATCGACAGCAACAGCCCGGCCACTACCAGCGTGATCCAGCCTCGCGGCTTGAACGCCGGCCTCAGCTGCGCACTGCCCTCCTGCGGTACTTGCGGGACCACCGCCACCGCCGCCCACTCGCCACCCAACGCCCAATACACATGCACCAGACTGATCGCGGCGAAGATCGTCACCAGCGACTGAGCCAACAACAGGGTCATGGTTCAGAAATCCTTGAAAGGGATATGAACCGAACATTGTAGGAGCTACCGCAGGCTGCGATGTTTTGATTTTGCTTTTTTATGACAAAGATCAAAAGATCCCGACCTGCGGCAGCGCCTATAGGGCGGCGGAGACTTTATCCGCCACGTCCTTGGGCAGCCAGGCCCGCCAGACGTCCGGATGGGCCTTCATGAATGCCTCTGCCGCCTGGCGCGGCGGAGTATGTTTCTCGCTCATCTCGGCCAGCGCTTTGTTCAGCGGTTCGATCGGAAAATCGACTTTGGTAAAGAACTCGGCAATGTGCGGATATTGCTTCTGGAAGGGGGTGGACACACCGATCGACAGCTTGGAGGCCAGGGAACGGGTCGGCTGTGGATTGGGGTTGTCGGCGTCGGTCAGGGTCTTCCAGGCTTGCGCGTCGAACGGTGGCTCTTCGAGTTGAATCAGCTTGAAACGGCCAAGTAACGGCGTGGGCGACCAGTAGTAAAACAGCACCGGCTTGCCACGATGAATTGACGAACTGATCTCGGCATCCAGGGCCGCGCCCGAACCGCTGCGGAAGTTCACGTAGCTGTCATCCAGCCCATACGCCTTGAGCTTCTGTTTGTTGACCACTTCCGAGGTCCAGCCGATGGGGCTGTTGAGAAAACGTCCCTTGGTCGGGGCCTCCGGGTCCCTGAACACGTCTTTGTAACGCGGCAGGTCGCTGACACTGCGCAGGTCCGGCGCCAGCGGCTTGATGCCCTTGGCCGGGTCGCCCTTGATCACATATTCCGGCACCCACCAGCCTTCGGTAGCGCCCTTGACCGTGTCGCCGAGGCTGACGACCTTGCCTTCGGCCTCCGCCTTGACCCACACCGGGCTGCGACCGGCCCACTCTTCGCCGATGACCTGGATGTCATTATTGGCCAGCGCGGTTTCCAGGGTGATGGTGGTGCCCGGCAAGGTGTCGGTCGGCAGGCCGTAGCCCTTCTCGACAATGATGCGCAGGACATCGGTAATCAGGCTGCCGCTTTCCCAGTTCAGGTCGGCGAAGTGGATCGGCGCCTGGGCGGCAGACACCGGGACGGGTGTCGCCAACAAACCGAAAGTGGCCACGACCGCAGCCAGCAACCGTCGAAATCCGTTCATGCTTTTGCACCTCGTGCTGTTCACAGCAATAGCAGGGTGGCCTGGCGGTAGACCGCGAAGCCTCTGAATACTCAGTCCAATGACTGTAGTAGAGGTTCCTGCTTTCGAGGTGCGTGGGTCAGTTTTCGCCAGTTTCCTGCAAACGCATCAGTGCTCGCCTGACCATGCTGGCGTACTCCGCCGGTTGCAGTTGGTAAAGCTGTGACGCCACCCAGTTCAGCCAGGCTCCTTGCAGAATGGTCTTCTGCCCGAACAACCGCCGCGCTTCGTCTTGAGCGCTGGCCAGGTTCTGTTCGTGGAAGTCGGCGCGGGTCTGGTTCATCACTCGCTGGCCTTGAAGGTCACCAGCTCGCCCTTGCGCCACTTGGCCGCCTTGGCGGTCACGGCCTTGAGGGTCTTGGTCAGGCCCTCCTGCAACTGTTGATGGGCGGCGAACACCATCACCACGCTGTGTCCTTCCTTGAACACGATCCCCTGACCGTCGGCCGTGGTCACGAAGGCGTAGTCGCCAATTCCGTAAACCGTCAGCTTGATGTCGCGGAACCTGATGTCCAGCTTGCCGCCTTCGCGACTGGGCAGCACTGACGCGCTGAAATGGTCGCCGACCTTGAGCTTGAGTCCGGGCTTGTCGTCCACCACCAGGGCTGATTCGGTGTCGATTTCGGCAATGTAAATGCCTTCAGCGTTCTGTTCGGTGATGTAAACGAAACGTGACTGAAACTGCTTGACCAGCTTTGCGCGCAAATCACCCAGCACGAACAAAGCATGCATATCGAGATTACTTACTGCCAAGGAAACATCCCCACATCTGAATAATGGTGCCGTGCGCGAAAAATGAACGCACAGCCAAAAAAGCGGCAATGCCGAAGGTGTAGCCAAAGAACCCGGGTTGAAGTCCTGAATGAGCAGTGCACTCACTCATCACGAAGCTTGAGAAGACTACTGGAACGTCACTCGCGTCGTCCTGACTGGTGTTCGTCACAGGTTGAAGGAAAACACCCTTCGTGCTGCCAGAAAATTATGGACTATCAACTTCGGGGAAAAATCTCATCAAGAAAAAAACTTTTCCTACATATCGTCCGCAAAAAATTGCTTTAGATAAACATCATTCACCCACCAGTGAGGGTGATTCTAGAGCAGCGATGCTCTTGGCGACTAGCCAAAACGACGTACATACGTCGGTAAAACAATGAAAAGGACTTCATATGTGCACGCTGACACACTTTGCCTATCCCCTCGTACCTGACTCGGAAACAGCGCCGACCCCGCACCCGACACGGCCCGGCCTCCATGAACCAGCTCCCGATGCCCCGACCCGCCCGCGATTTCGGGTGGTAATGGCAGGCATTGCCTTCTTTCACATCAAGGATATTTCTACAGGCAGTGTAAGAGGTTTCCGAGCCAATCATAACGAAGCCTGTGCCCTCGCCCGGTTTCTTGAATCACACGGTTGACATCCCACCGCGCTCGCTTCTATCGACGTTTCGTCTGCCCGCCGACTTATCTCATCCGTCGACGGGCAACTACTGCCATACTGCCCGCCCAATAAAACGGATCCGCAAAAATCGGGTTGCGTTGACAACAACAATGTATTTCCAAGGGAAGTCTGCAACGTGACGGAATTTGATATCGGCGAGTTTTTTATCCGGGGTGAAGCCAGAGAAGTCGAGGGTGAATTCCAGGCCGTGATTGTCATGCGCGCCAAACCACCGCTCAAGACCGTGACCTATCATCAGGTCGAAAAGGATCGCTGGTTCAAAACCCCGGATGTCGCCGCCATCGCGGCACAGGAATCGGCCAGGGAACTGAAGGCCGCGGTCGATGCGGGTGCATTGAACGCCTGATTACCGGGTTGGCGGTCTATGCTCATTGTTGCGTTTGAACATCGCGATCGAACCCTGCCCGTGCGGCGCCCTCGAAATCAGGACACCGCGCTTTGCTTCCCGACCCGACCGATGACCTGCAAGGAGATGAAGATGGAATCACCGACCCACGACTTGAAAGGCCTGTTCGACCAGCTCGGCCTGGACTCCAGCCAGAAAGCGATCGACGACTTCATTGCCGGCCACTTCCTGCCTGACGACAAGAAGCTTATCGACGCCGAGTTCTGGTCACCGCAACAGGCCGGCTTCCTCAAGGAACAACTGCGCGAAGACGCTGACTGGGCGCGGGTGGTCGACGACCTGAATCTGCGCATGCACCAGACCCACTGACTACCTCAATGCAGGCTGCCAGGACTTTAAGCGCTCAATTGCGCCAGCCAGGCAGCCTTGCACTCCTGCGCTTCGTCGCGGCTGGAGAACGCCCATCCGAAAGCACGGAGTTTCTAGCGCGGTTTTTCCGGTTTGTAGCCCAGGCGTAAGCCACCCCAATGCCGCCCCTTAAGCATGATCGGCACCGAAAGATCGTGCATCAGCTCGCCGGTATCACGGGTATAGGTTTGCAGCAGCACGGCCTTCTGATGGCTGCCGCAGCGGATCCCGGTACGGTCAGCGAACTTGCGTTTGGTCCGGTTCTGCAAGGCATCGACCTGCGCATCTCCCGTCAACGGCTGGCTGAACACCTTGTTATGGGTCGGCACATAACCCTGTTGGGTGCAGGCGATGGCGAACACCAATCCTTCGTGACGCGGTAACAACGGTTCTTGAATCGCTGGCAAAACCTGATCGGTGTAACGGTCGAAACGCGTCTGGTACTTGGCCGGGCTGGTATCGGGGATGACCTGGTAATTGCGGTCGAACAGATCGTCGAGACTGATTCGACCGGCATCGATATCCGCTTCGAAACGCGCGGCAATCTGGCTCGCGGCGTCCCGTGCCAGGTCATAGATTCGCTGGTGATAGTCATCCAGCCCCACTTCGGCAAGACGCTCGCTGATGGTTTCGGCCTGCCCTTCCATTTGCACCGCCGCCTGGGCCAAACGCTGAGTCTGCTGGTCGCTGACCACCAGATCGCTGCGCATCTGTTCGATGGCGTGAAACAGGCTGTCGAGTTGTACGCGGTTGGTGTCTGCCCCTTGGGCGATCTCCCCGACCTGGGACTCGACACTGGCCGCCAGACGGGCAATGCTTTCCAGGTGCTGCCCTGTCCGCTCTACCTGCTCGACGCCGGAGTCAAGGTCGCTGGACAATTGCCGGATCTGCTCCACCACTTGTGCCGTGCGTTGCTGGATGTCGGCCACCATTTCGCCCACTTCCCCCGTGGCGGTCGCCGTACGTGCGGCAAGCCCGCGAACTTCGTCGGCCACCACTGCAAACCCGCGACCGTGCTCCCCCGCCCGCGCCGCTTCTATCGCGGCGTTCAACGCCAGCAGGTTGGTCTGGCTGGCGATGGACTGAATCACCAGGGTCACCCGCTGGATATCATCGCTGCGCAGGCTCAAGGCTTCGATCAGTTCACGGCTGTTGCTGGCGCGCTGGCTGAGCTGATGCATGCGTGTAATGGACTCGATCAATTCCGTACGCCCGACCACTCCGCTTTGATGAGCTTCGCTGGCGGCACTGAGCGCCTGGCGACTGAGCGTCGAGGTGGCCTGTTCGGTGGTGATCATGACCTCGGCATTGCTGACGATCTGTGCCGCCGCCGTAAGCTGCGATTGCAGCTTGTCCGCCAGTTGCCGAACCGAAAACGCCACACCGGCGGCCGACAGTGCGTTATGGCTGGTGGTGTGGGAAAGATCGCGAGTCAATTCGCCGATGGCATCGGGGCTGGCGGGGCAAGCCGCCTGCGGGGTCGCGCGCGAACGCAGGCGAGGCAGCCAGACAATCAATATGGCCAGGGGCAGGCCAAGGTAGAGCGACCATCCGCCCAGCGTCATCCCGCTTAACAACAGCATCAGGGCGATGCTTTGCAGCGTTGGCGTCAGCCCGCGGTTTTTCGGCAACAGCACGGGTGCGGGCACTGCCGCAACCCGAGATCCGTCTCTCGTCATCATCGTCACCCCGTAAAGCTTCTAATTGTTGTCTTCGCATTAAACGCCACCATAAAGCCATTATCCATGAGCCTTTAGTCGCGAACGTTGCAGCAGATCAATAGAAGAACCGGGAAATCGAAGACGGCAGAAAACAAAGATCGCAGCCTGCGGCAGCACCCTACTTCAGTTGCGTAGGCGCTACCGCAGGCTGCGATCTTTTCAAAGGCAGTCCATTTTGATGGACTGCCTCACGGAATCATGCCTGACGCTGGTGCTTGTCGATTTGCTCGTGACGTTCCTGAGCTTCGATGCAGTACTTGGTGGTCGGGCTGATCAGCAGGCGCTTGAGGCCAATCGCCTCGCCGCTGTCGTCGCACCAGCCGAAGCTGTCTTCCTTGATGCGCTCAAGGGCTTGTTCCAACTGAGGCAGCATGCGCTGGTCGCGATCGATCGCGTTCACCAGCCAGGTGCGCTCTTCTTCGACCGAAGCCGCGTCTGCCGGATCGGCCGGGGTGTCCAGGCTTTCGATGGCGATGCGGTTCTGTTCGATGCGCTCATGGGTTTCGACTTTCATGTTCTGCAACAGCTCGGAGAAAAAAGCATGTTGCTCGGCATTCATGTAGTCATCCGCCGGCATGGCCAGCAACTTGTCCTTTGTCATTGATATCTCTATAAAAAAACGTGCATTAAGGCGAATAAGGGAGCGTTCCGGCAGACCTGGGCAGGTTATCGGAACTGCGCCGTTTGTTCCAAGCGCCACCCGGCACTCAATTTACGAGGGGCGGCAGTCTACGGCCGACTTGAGGCCTCAGCAACTGAAAAGACTGCGAATTTGTCCGACAAAGCCCTGAAAATGCTCTAAGGCAGGCTTTGAGGCGGTAATCGGAGTGCGTTTATAGCAAGAAATTCAATCGAGCGGCTGTATATAGAAGACAAACGGCTGGCACCGGACATTATTCACGGTCATTTGCAGGGCCGTGAACCTCAGCTAAGGTTGTCCCTCCCGAAATGGCCATATAAAGGAAAGGACCATGAAGCTGATCGGTATGCTGGATTCGCCCTATGTCAGGCGCGCCGCCATTTCTGCCAAACGCCTGGGAATCGCCCTGGAACATCGATCGGTCTCGGTATTCCGCCACTTCGAACAATTCCAGCAGATCAACCCGGTGGTCAAGGCGCCCACCCTGGTGCTGGATGACGGTGAGGTGCTGATGGACTCGACACTGATCATCGACTATCTGGAAACCCTGGCCGGCAACAGCCTGATGCCCGTCGAGCCGGGTCAGCGCCTGCGCGCGTTGCGCCTGATCGGCCTGGCCCTGGCCGCCAGCGAAAAATCCGTGCAGCTTTACTACGAGCGCAACCTGCGGCCCGAGGAGATTCAATTCGAGCCCTGGGTGCAGCGGGTCGAAGGACAATTGAAGGCAGCCTATTCGGCGCTGGAGCGAGAGCTGGAAAAGCAGCCGCTTGAGACTGACGGTTCGATTGCGCAGGATGGCATCACGCTGGCCGTGGCCTGGAGCTTCACCAACCTGGTGGTTCCGGACCAGGTGAGTGCGGCGCAGTTTCCGCGGATCGCAGCGTTCACGAAGTATGCCGAAGGGCTTGAAGTGTTTGTCAGTACGCCGATTGACTGACAGATTCATTTCGCCTGAACAGCCGTCATCGCGAGCAGGCTCGCTCCCACAGTAATCTGCGTCGTACGCGGAGTTTGTGTTCGCCATCAATCCATTGTGGGAGCTAGATGAAAGTTAATTTATTAAGTCGCGGGCAATTCTTGGCAAAATGCTCGTAACTTCGTAATGAACTGCTTATCAGGCCAGCCCTATGACCCGCATCTTGACCATCGAAGACGACGCCGTGACCGCCCGGGAGATTGTCGCCGAACTGAGTAGCCACGGCCTCGAGGTCGACTGGGTCGACAATGGCCGCGAAGGGCTGGAGCGTGCAGTCAGCGGCAACTACGACCTGATCACCCTCGACCGCATGCTGCCCGAACTCGATGGCCTGGCGATCGTCACCACTCTGCGGACCATGGGCGTGGCCACGCCGATCCTGATGATCAGCGCCCTGTCCGACGTCGATGAGCGCGTGCGCGGCCTGCGCGCCGGTGGCGACGACTACCTGACCAAACCCTTCGCCACCGATGAAATGGCCGCCCGGGTCGAAGTCCTGCTGCGTCGGCAGAATACCGTGACCGCCGAGGCCACGACGCTACGGGTGGCGGATCTGGAGCTGAACCTGATCAGCCACGAAGCCAGCCGCGACGGTCAACTGCTGACGCTATTGCCCACCGAATACAAACTGCTGGAATTCCTGATGCGCAATACCGGACAAATACTCTCGCGAATGATGATTTTCGAGGAAGTCTGGGGTTACCACTTCGACCCCGGCACCAACCTGATCGACGTACACATCGGCCGACTGCGCAAGAAGATCGACCCGCCTGGCAATGCCCCACTGATTCGGACCGTGCGAGGCTCGGGTTATGTCATTGCCGAACCCGTCTAAAGGCTGGCGCTCTTCCAGCAGCCGTCTGCTGGCGCTCTACAGTTCGCTGTTCGTGATCTGGAGCGGGATCCTCATGGGGGTCATGTACTACGAGGTTTCCGCTTACCTGGACAACCTGGCCAAGCATTCGCTGATGCAACGCCAGCATCTGTTTTCGCGTTTCTCCGACGAGCAACTGGTGGACGCCCTCGCCGTCAGCATGACCTTCGACATCCGCGGCATCGACGCCTACGGCCTGTTCGATGCCCAACACCGTTACCTCAGCGGCGCCCTGCGCTACATCCCGAACGGCTTGCCGCTCGATGGCAAGATCCACATGCTGCGCGATTGCGATGCCTCCGACGACAGCGACGAGCAGATGCTGCCCGCCGACAGCTGCGACGCCGTGGCGACCCGCACCCTGGACGGCCGCTGGCTGGTGCTGGTGCGCGACAATGGCTCGCTGTTCGCCGTGACCCGGATCATTCTTCACGCCTTGTTCTGGGGTATGACCCTGACCATCGTGCCGGGCATTGTCGGCTGGTATTTGCTGCGCCGACGCCCATTGCGGCGCATTCGCGGGATTCAGGCCAGTGCCGAAGCGATCGTTGCCGGCGACCTGAGCCGGCGCTTGCCACTGTCCAATCGGCGTGACGAACTGGACATGCTCGCTGCCATCGTCAACGCCATGCTCGAACGCATCGAGCGCTTGATGAACGAGGTCAAGGGCGTGTGCGACAACATCGCCCATGACCTGCGCACGCCCCTGACCCGTCTGCGTGCGCAGCTCTACCGCATGCAACAGCAAGCCGGCGAAGGCTCGCCGCAGGCCATGCAACTGGACCTGGTGCTGGCCGAGGCCGATACGCTGATGGCGCGTTTCCGTGGCTTGTTGCGGATCTCCGAACTGGAAGACCGCCAGCGTCGCTCCGGTTTCGTGCAACTGGACCCGGTGGCGTTGTTGCAAGAACTGCATGAGTTCTACCTGCCCCTGGCGGAAGACGACGGCCTGGTGTTCCAGTTGCACCTGCCCGCGTCATTGCCGCCTCTCAATGGCGACCGGGCGCTGATGTTCGAAGCGGTGGCGAACCTGCTCAGCAACTCGATCAAATTCACTCCGCCCGGCGGCGCGGTGATCCTGCGCGGGGTCAATGATGGCGGGCACACGCGAATCGAAGTGCTCGACTCCGGTCCGGGCATTCCCGAGGCGGAGCGTGAAGCGGTGTTCCAGCGCTTCTATCGCGCCGAGGCGGGCAATCATAAAAGCGGCTTCGGGCTGGGGCTGTCCATCGTCGCGGCGATTGTCAGCCTGCACGGATTTACCCTGGAAGTGGGCAACAGCGAACTGGGTGGCGCGCGACTGGTGCTTGATTGTCGGGAGAGTTTGATACCGCCGGCCTGAAATTGATCCCCTGTAGGAGCGAGCCTGCTCGCGATGGACGTCAACGATAACGCGTGCAGTCTGATTCGACGCGTCGACCTTGCGTCCATCGCGAGCAGGCTCGCTCCTACAAGGGATTGCTGGCGTTTATCAAGCCGGGTAATTGGCCCGTAGCGCTTCAAGCCCGCCCTGATAGATGCCTGTAAACAACGCCTCCACCTCCTCGTTGCTCACACCCACCGGCTCGAACCGCCCGGACCAGGTCACCCGCGCGCCCTCGCCTTGCGCTTGAACCTTGATCGTCGCCAGATAATCAGTCGCCGGAAAAGGTGCCTGCAAAATCGAGTAGCTGTAGGTTTGGCTCGCGTTGTCGAACGCTTGCAGGCGTTCGATCACCACGGCGCCGTCAGCCGTTTGCAGGCTACGCACGCGCCCGCCTTCGCTCAGCTCGCTCTTGGGAATGAACGGCAGCCAGTCCGGCAGCGAGTTGAAACCGCCAATCAATTGCCAGACCTGATCGGCCGAAGCCGGGATATCGATGAAGGCCGATGCAGTTGCCATGAAATGTTCTCTCTAATCTAAAAGGTTCAAATGGCCAGGCTGTCGACGACACCGCCGTCGACCCGCAAGGCAGCCCCGGTAGTGGCCGAAGATAGCGGCGAAGCGACGTAGGCCACCAGATTGGCGACCTCCTCGACGTCCGCCACGCGCTGGATGATCGACGTCGGCCGGGCCTTGCGCACGAACGCATCGGCTTCGTCCCGGGCGCTGCGCCCGGATTCTGCGGTGGCGTCCTTGAGCATGTCTTCCAGGCCATCGGTAAAGGTCGGGCCGGGCAGGATCGCATTGACCGTCACGCCGGTGCCGGCCAGGCGTTTGGCCAGGCCATGGGACACGGCCAGGTTGGCGCTTTTGGTCACGCCATAGTTGATCATGTCCGCCGGGGTCGCCACGCCGGACTCCGAAGACAGGAAGATCACCCGCCCCCAGCCCTGCTTGACCATGTCCGGCGTGTAATGCCGGGACAGGCGCACGCCGGAGATCACGTTGACCTCGTAGAAGCGTGTCCACTCACTGTCCGGGGCGTCGAAGAAATCCACGGTGTTGAAGATCCCGAGATTGTTCACCAGGATGTCCGCCCGAGGTTCGGCGGCGAACAATGTTGCGGCGCCTTCGGCGGTGCCGAGGTCGGCGGTCACGCCGCGCAATTGCGCAGCAGGAACACGCTGGCGAATGTTCGCCATTGCCTGCTCGACCTTGGCCGCGTCGCGGCCGATCACCACCACCATGGCGCCCGCCTCGGCCAGTGCCTGGCTGATGCCCAGGCCAATGCCGGCGGTGCTGCCGCTGACGATTGCGAGCTTTCCGCTCAAATCGATTTTCATGCCAAATCTCCAATGAAGGGCAAGGGTGCGCGCTCGGAAACCAGCTTCGCCTCACGCATTGCCTGCCAGAATGCAGCGGCCACTGCCGGGTTGGCCAACGAGAACCGCAACGCCGCCGCTTTGATGTCGACACCATAGGCCGCCGCAATGCGTTTGATCTGCTCGACCTTGTTGATGATCGCCGGGCTGGCCTTCTGGTATTCGAAGTGCGCACCACCGGCGAGGATGCCCGAGCTGTATGGGCCACCGACCACGATTTCGACGTTCTGCGCCAGGGCAGCGTCCATCAGACGCTGCAAGGCACGATCATGGTCGAGAAGAGTGTAGCGGCAGCATTTGTGCTCGCTGAAAATCCAGTGTGGGAGCGAGCCTGCTCGCGATGACGGAGTGTCAGACGACATCCTTTTTGCCCGATAGACCGCTATCGCGAGCAAGACTCGCTCCCACAGGTATTCAGCGAACGCTAGATTCCGCAGGGTTTGGTGCTTTACTGAAAAAACCCTCATAAACCCACCGAGAACCCCGGCATGAACCGCAACGATCTGCGCCGCGTGGACATGAACCTGCTGGTGATTTTCGAAACCCTGATGTTCGAGAAGAACCTGACCCGGGCCGGGGAAAAGCTGTTCCTCGGCCAGCCTGCCGTCAGCGCGTCGCTGGCCAAATTGCGCGATCTGTTCGACGACCCGTTGCTGGTGCGCAACGGACGCACCCTGGAGCCGACCCTGCGGGCGTTGCAGATACTCAAGGAATTGCAGCCGGCGATGGACACCATTTCCGGTGCGGTCAGCCGGGCCAAGGATTTCGATCCCTCCACCAGCCGCGACGTGTTTCGTATCGGTCTGTCGGACGACGCCGAGTTCGGGCTGTTTCCGCCGCTACTCAAGCAGATTCGTGAAGAGGCGCAGAACGTTGTGGTGGTGGTGCGCCGGGTGAATTTCCTGCTGATGCCATCGATGCTGGCCAGTGGCGAGATTTCCGTCGGCATCAGCTACACCACAGAATTGCCGGCCAACGCCAAGCGCAAGAAATTGCGCGACTTGAGCGTGAAAATCCTGCGCGGCGATGACCGCCCCGGCCCGTTGACCCTGGACGAGTTCTGCGAACGCCCTCACGCACTGGTGTCGTTTTCCGGGGACCTGAGCGGTGCCATCGACAACGATCTGGCCCGGATCGGCCGTTCGCGCCGGGTGGTGCTGGCGGTGCCTCAGTTCGCGGGGTTGCGGGCCTTGCTGGCGGGTACTGACCTGCTCGCCACCGTGCCGGATTACGCGGCCAGTGCGTTGATCGAAGGCAGCAGCCAGTTACGGGCGGACGATGCGCCCTTTGATATCAACCTGTCCGAACTGTCGATGGTCTGGAACGGGGTCAACGATAACGATCCGGCAGAACGCTGGTTGCGCTCGAAAATTGCACAGCACATGGCAGCGCCACTATCGGGGCATTGATCGACTGCAGAAACATCGGTTCAGACTCGCGCAGGTACACCGGCATGTCGGTCACTGGTGGCATGGCCGGAATCTCGAAATACATCTGCACCACCCAGCCACGGTGATAGCTGGCGTGGTTGACCACGTGCATCAGCATCGCGCCGGCGCTCATGGTGCCGCTTTCGCCCGAGACAAAGGTGAATTCCAGGAGTTTGTCCAGGGAGGCATCGGTTTGCCGGGCGCTCCAGTCGCAGTACCAGCGATCGATGGTTTTTTGCGCCATGCGCAGTTCGGACAGATCGGCATGCAACAGGTCGTGCGAGGTCTTGAAGCCATGCCCCCGGCCTTCGAGGTGCGCCTGCCAGATGCAATCGACCACATACACGTGATTGAGGGTGCCGATCATGTTTTTGAACACCGACACCCGTTCTTTCTTGACTTCGCCCGGTGGGAGCGCCGCGAGGCTGTCAAAAAGGCGCTGATTGGCCCAGCGTTTGTAATCGGCCAGCAGGCAGGCCGTGCGTACGGTGATCATCAGAGTTCTCCGATGGCGGTAAGCGCACCTTCCAGCATAGACCCGATGGGCGCCAAGCAGTGCCAGCCCTGATCATCGGTCGTCCAGGCGTTTCACCACGAGTTCGGCGAGTGCCAGGCAACTGGTCAACCCCGGTGATTCGATGCCGAACAGATTGACCAGCCCCGCCACCCCATGTTCGGCCCGACCACTGATGAGAAAGTCGGCGGCCGGCTCGGTCGGCCCGCTGATTTTCGGGCGAATGCCGCTGTAGGCCGGTTGCAGGCTGTTGTCCGGCAAACCCGGCCAATAGCGCCGGATCGCCTGATAGAACCCCTCGGCCCGGCGGGACTCGACGCGGTAATCAATGTGCTCGACCCATTCGACATCCGGCCCGAAGCGTGCCTGCCCGCCCAGGTCCAGCGTCATGTGCACACCCAGTCCCGCGCTCTCCGGGGCCGGATACACCAAGTGGCGAAACGGCACCCGGCCATTGAGACTGAAATAACTGCCCTTGCACAGATGCGCCCGGGGAATGAATGGTCCAGGCAGACCGACGATGCTGCTCGCCACCTCGGGCGCGGACAGCCCCGCGCAGTTGATCAATTCGCGGCTGCACAGCGTCATGGGTTGACTGCCGCCCATGTGCAACTCAAAACCCTGATCGATGCAATGGGCTGACAGCAACGGCGTGTGCAAGGCCAGCGTCGCGCCAAACCTCTGGGCATCGCCCTGAAGCGCCAACATCAGCCCGTGGGAGTCGACAATGCCGGTTGACGGCGACCACAACGCCGCGACGCAGGACAACGCCGGTTCAAGCACCCGGGCCTGCGGGCCATCCAGCCATTGCAGGTCATCGACACCATTGGCACCCCCCTGCTGCAACAGACGCTGCAAAGCTGCGCGCTGCTGCTCATCGGTGGCCACGATCAACTTGCCCACGCGCTGGTAATCGACACCGTGTTCGTCGCAATAGGCGTAGAGGCGCTGCTTGCCCTCCACGCACAACCGCGCCTTGAGACTGGCACCAGGGTAATAGATGCCGGCATGAATCACTTCAGAGTTACGCGAGCTGATGCCCGTGCCGATGCCCTCACCCGCCTCGACCACCAGCACGTCGCGCCCGCTCATGGCCAGGGCCCTGGCCACCGCCAGCCCGACCACGCCGGCCCCGATCACCACGCTTTGAATATCGATGTTCAACGACCCAGCCTCCCTCTCACCCCGTTCCTCGCCAATGCCAGGGAACTCTCGGCGACCGCCACGCATCCTAAACTATGTGGTACTTCCCTTATGCTGTCGGAGGACACCGTCATGCGCCGCATGTTTATCCTTTCTTCGCTGGTACTTTGTTTACCCTTCGGCTCGGCTCTGGCCAAAGTGGATGCGGGTGACGTCGCCACTTCCGCCGGGGTTTCCGCGTCGCTGTACTCGACGTTCAAAGACGACAAACTCATGATTCCCGCCCGGGATGACGCTTCCAGCTTCGTCGCCAGCGGCGGTGCAATTCGTGGTGCTTACCTGGAGGCGCTGTTGAAAAAGGTCCGCCAGGACAATCCCGCCCTCAACAACGCAAGCGACGAGGACCTGGCCCGCGCCATTCTCGTCCAGGAAGGCGTTGCCACCGATCACTGAAGATCGTCATCGCCAGCGGTGGGGCTTGTGACACCGGGATAGCGTTTCCGGCCCTACCTGGCGTGCGTGCCAGTGGACAAGCGTGCCCACCCGGCCACGAGCTGCGCGTTGATACTCACCCCGCCGCACACCACGATTACCACGTCATTGGCGTCGGCAATCGCCGGGTGATCCAGGTAGGCAATCGCCAATGAAACCCCGCACGCCGGTTCGACCAGCTGACGCAAATCATTGGCGTAACGCACCACGCCCATGATCGCCTCATCATCACTGAGCACCACGCACTCATGGGAGAAATCGCCGATGTGCTTGACCGGCCAGGCGGCCACTTGCGCGGCGCCCAGGGAGGTGGCGACCGTGTCGATTTTCGGCAATTTGACCGGGTGCCCGGCCGCCACCGCCGCGGCGAACGACGCCGCGCCTTCGGTTTCGCAGGCTACGATGCGGCAATCGGTGTGCCGATGACGAATCAGTCCGGTGAGCAGCCCCGCCAGTAAACCTCCGCCGCCCACCGATGTCACCAGCACATCCACTGGCGGGCAGTCTTCAAGGATTTCATCGACCATGGTGCTGTGCCCTTCCCACAACACCGGATGGTCAAAGGCCGGCACAAATTCACAGCGTGGATCCTGGGCGAGTTCCCGTGCCCGTTGATTGGCGTCGTCCCAGACCTTGCCGTGCACGATCACCTCGGCGCCGGTATTGCTGATCCGCGCCCGGGTGCTTTGCGGGGTGGTGTGCGGCACCACGATGCATGCCTTGAGCCCCAGGCATGCAGCGGCCATGGCCGTGGCGAGTCCCGCGTTACCGCCGGAGGGACAGACCACCTTGCGCTTGCCCTGCTGCGCCGCCCGGCTGCACAGCAAGCCAATGCCGCGTATTTTGAACGAGCCGCCAGGTTGCAGGTTTTCCAGTTTCAGCCAGATACGGCGGGTCGGGGTCGACAGGCCAGGGTGCAGGATCAAAGGCGTGCGGATGTGCAGCATGTCGGTTCCTGTTACACGCCACCGGCTCGCCGAACAGGTCAACGAGCCAGCGGTGAACGGTCCTCTGATGCAAGTTTAGTTCACCCGGCCTCGGGGTGACCGTCTCAGCGGTCCGGCGCCGGGCTGCGCAATGCGAGGGGACAAGACGGTATCTACACTTAAAATTAAGCCTGTTCGTGGAGGCACCATGAAAATCTCCGCCAAATTGGCGTTTTTCGCCGTCGTCAGCACCCTCGCCTACCTCACCCTGGCGATCTGGGGGCTGGGTGGTTTCGCGACTTACTTCAGCCACGGTTCACTGGTCGTCGTTGCCCTGGTCACCCTGATCATGGCTGTCGCTTCTTTGTTCACCGAGGTCAACCTGAGTTCGGGGGAACGCGAAGACCGGGCCAACCGCTGGGTCATTCCGGCCTTCGGCGTGATCGGTTTGCTGAGCGGCTTTCTGCCGGCCTATACCGACCGCATCGATTTCTGGACTTTTGGCGGTGAAGGCGTGCGCTGGCTCGGCGCGCTGTTGTTTATCCTGGGTGGCGCGCTGCGGTTGTGGCCGGTGTTTGTGCTGGGCAAGCGCTTCAGCGGGCTGGTGGCCATTCAACCGGGGCATCGACTGGTCACCGAGGGGATTTACCGCAACCTGCGCAACCCCAGTTACCTGGGGATGATGGTCATCGGCACCGGTTGGGCACTGGCCTTTCGCTCTGGTGTCGGGCTGATATTGGTGGCGCTGACGCTGGTCCCGCTGATCGCGCGCATTCACTCGGAAGAGGCCTTGCTCAGGGCGCAGTTCGGCAGTGAATACGAGGCCTATTGCGCACGCAGCTGGCGGCTGATCCCCGGGGTTTACTGACTGGAACAATGATCCCCTGTGGGAGCGAGCAGGCTCGCACACATTAGACCGCTTGCAGACGCAGACCTGCGGCATCCACCAGAACCCGAACCGAATCATAACTGGCCAACGTCCCATGCAACGTCTCGATCGGCTGCTCATGGGTCGCCGTGACAATCATCAAGTTCGCCCCCGCCGCCTCGGCCGCCAGAATCCCCACCGTGGCATCTTCAAAAACCAGGCACTGCCCGGCCTCGACACCCAGGCGACGGGCCGCGAGGCGGTAACCGGCGGGATCCGGTTTGCCAGCAGTCACATCCTCGGCGGTGATCATGACAGCAGGCTCGGGAATCCCCGCCGCCGCCAACCGCCGCAACGCCAGTTCCCGCGGGGCGGAAGTGACGATGGCCCACTGGCTGGCAGGCAAGGACCGCAGGAATTTCCCCGCGCCAGCCACTTCCAATACCCCGTCGACGTCGACGATTTCCGCTTCGGTAATCCACGCGGCTTCGGCCTCGGCATCCACCCCGGGCAAGCCCAGGCGCCTGATGGTGTCGATGGCGCGGGCGCCGTGAATGGTCGGCAGGAAGCTATCGACATCGACACCATGGCGCACCGCCCAGGTGGTCCAGACCCGCTCGGCGGCGGCAATGGAGGTCAGGACGGTGCCGTCCATGTCGAACAGGAAAGCACGGTAGGTCGAGTTGAAAACAGAGTGATCGGACAAGGAAAAGAACCTCGCGGGTGCCGGACGGATTTGCCCGGCAATGTAGCATCTGCGCGCAGGTCAGTTGAGTCGTTTGGACTTGAAGGTCTGGCCCACGCAATCGAGCAGCCCGCCAATCATCCAGGGTTTCTTGATGAACGAGACCGCGTGCCGCACGCCTGCGCTTTCAGGGGTTTCGAAACCGGACATGATCATGATCGGCTTGTCCGGCCAGCGATCGCCGAACTGGTTGGCCAGGTCCGCGCCGTTGAGCGTGCCGGGCATGGTGATATCTGTCAGCAGCATACCGACATCCGGAGCATGCTGTTCCAGATAGATCGCTGCCGCGTCCGCACTGATTTTCGGCTCGACGACAAAGCCTTCCTCCTGAAGAATCTCACAGAGAAACTCCAGGATCAGCGGGTCGTCCTCAACCACCAGAATCAATCCGCCGGGAAGATCCCCGCCCGCCGTCGGTACTCGACTCATGACCGTGCCGCTCTCTGATTGCCACAATGATTTCGCGGATTCTGACCCGCCACTTAAAAGGTATGAGCAGCGGACTCGGCGGAAATTCATTTTTGTTGCAGCCAGGTGACCGGTAACAAGCGTACTGATCAATTTTGCCCATCAGGCGGCACGCTATCCCTGAGCCCTGCGGAAAAAACCTGTGGGAGCGAGCCTGCTCGCGAATGCGGTAGTTCAGCCAACATCGATAGCGACTGACACTACGTCTTCGCGAGCAGGCTCGCTCCCACATGGACCGCGGTGGCCGGGCTTACTGCGACATTTCGCTTTTTTTCATCGCATCCTTGGACATGGCGTCTTTTTTCATCGCGTCCTTGGACATTGCATCCTTGGACATGCTGTCTTTGGACATCGCGTCCTTTGACATCGAATCGGTCTTCTTCATCGCATCCTTGGACATGGCGTCCTTGGACATTGAATCCTTGCTCATGCTGTCATTACTCATCGTGTCAGCAGCGAACACAGAGGCAGCACCAACGGCCAGGCACATGGACAGAACAACAGTGGTCAGTTTTTTCATGATGAAACTCCTTGGAGCGTGGGTTTACGGACGGTGAATGTTTGGGACGTTCATCAGCTGCCACCGAACCAGTTGTAGCCCTGGTCTTCCCAGTAGCCGCCGCTGTAGGTGTTGCTGACGAAAATCGCCTGAATGTGTTTGGGGTTCTTGTAGCCAAGCTTGGTGGGCATGCGCAGCTTCATCGGGAAGCCGTATTCGCGCGGCAGCACCGCGCCGTCATAAGTCAGCGTCAACAGGGTTTGCGCATGCAGTGCGGTGGCCATGTCGATGCTGGTGTAGTAGTCGTCGGCGCATTTGAAGCCGACGTATTTGGCGTCGGTGTCGGCGCCGATGCGCTTGAGGAAGTCGCTGAAGCGCACACCGCCCCAACGCCCGATCGCACTCCAGCCTTCGACGCAAATGTGCCGGGTGATCTGCTCGGTCTGGGCCATGGCCCGCAGTTCTTCGAGGCGCCAGCTGCGTTTGTCGGCGACCAGGCCGGTGACTTCCAGGCGATAGCCCTCCTCCTCCACCGTCGGCGCTTCGTCGATGCCGTAAAAGGCATTGAAGGGAAACGGCCGGGTGATCATCGATTCGGGATAGGTCGGCGCCATCGCGTTGGGGTTGAACAACCAGCCCTGCACCCGATCGTTGAAGCGCGACATGGACGACAGCGCGGTCTCGACGCTTTCGTTGTCGGTGATGTTGCAGCCGGACAACATCGCCACGCCGCCGAGGGTCAGACCACGCAGCAGGAACGAGCGGCGCGAGCGGTCTTCGATCTGCGGGGCGAGGATCTTGCGGGCATCGGTGAGGATCGAAGTCTCGTCCAGCCCGGGGATCTGGATGCGCTTTTTCATACCTGCTCCTTGCGGCCGACAATCATGGCCAACAGCGTTTTCGGAACCAGCGCAACCATCACCAGATGCACCGCCACAAAGGCCACCAACAGCGCCATGGTGAAGAAGTGCACGCGGCGTGCGCCCTCGTAGCCGAACAGCAATTCACGCAACAGCGGGAACTGCACCGACTTCCACAGCACCAGCCCGGAGAGCACCAGCAGGAGGATGTCGACCATCACGAACAGGTATGCAAAACGTTGCACCTGGTTGTAATGACTGAGATCGGTGTGCCCGAGTTTTCCGCGCAAGGCGGCCCACAGATCGTGCAGCACGCCTTTGGGCGAAACCGGGAAGAAACGTCGCTTCAGGCGCCCGCTGAACAGGTTGAAGGCCAGGTAGATCAGGCCGTTGATCGCCAGGAACCACATCGCTGCGAAATGCCATTGCAGCGCGCCACCCAGCCAGCCGCCGAGGGTGATCGACTTGGGAAAACTGAATTCGTAGATCGGCGAGGCGTTGTAGATGCGCCAGCCACTGGTGACCATCACCAGCACCGCCAGGGCGTTGAGCCAATGGGTCAAGCGTAGCCAGCGTGGATGACTGGACTTGGGTGAAGCAGTGCTCTGCGACATGTCCGGCTCCCGTTCGTTGTTGTTCGTTGGAGCCGAGTATGGGAGCCGGAAGATCGCCAAATCCTCACGTAAAGTTAAATTAAACGTGATAACTGGCCCTCAAGGCCACCGCAAAACCTGTAGGAGCGAGCCTGCTCGCGATGGTGTGTCAGACGACACAACGGTGCCTGTTACACCATCGCGAGCAGGCTCGCTCCTACAAGGTTTTGTGTAGACCGCAAGATGGGCATTTATGGTTAAATGCCGCCCCTTTCCACGCCATCGACCCGATCCAATGAACCCTGAAGCCCTCGCCATCCTCAACCAGCACCTGCTGACCGCCCTGGCAACCGCCCCCGCCGAAACCCGCCGCCTGTTCCACGGGCGTGGGCGCTGCTGGCCGGGGCTGGAGCAGGTGACCGTGGACTGGTTGCAGGGCGTGGTGCTGGTGGCGCTGTTCAAGGAGCCGGAGGTTGCGCAACTGGAAGACCTGAAGCAGGTGCTGATGGCGATCACCGAGTCCGCGCAATGGGCCCAGTCCGGTGCCCACACGCTGCTTTTGCAACATCGCTACCTGCTGCAAAGCACCACCGAGTGGCTGCTGGGGGACGTCATCGAGGAAATGACCATCACCGAGGGTGGCCTGAAGTATCGGGTCGATCTGGGCCGCAAACAGAACACCGGGCTGTTCCTCGACATGCGCTACGGCCGCGATTGGGTCCGCGCCAATGCCGAGGGCAAGCGGGTGCTGAATCTGTTCGCCTACACCTGCGGTTTCTCGGTGGCGGCCATCGAAGGCGGCGCGAACCACGTGGTCAACCTCGACATGTCGAGCCCGGCCTTGAACCGTGGCCGTGACAACCACCGGCTCAACGGCCACGACATGAGCAAGGTCAGTTTCCTCGGCCACGACCTGTTCAAATCCTGGGGCAAGGTGATCGGCAAGGGGCCGTACGACCTGGTGATCATCGACCCGCCGTCGTTCCAGAAAGGCAGCTTCCTGCTGACCAAGGACTACCAGCGCGTACTGCGCCGTCTACCGGAATTGCTCAGCCCTCAAGGTACCGTACTGGCGTGCATGAACGACCCGGCCTTTGGCGCCGATTTCCTGATCGATGGCGTGACCCGCGAAGCCCCGAGCCTGCGGTTCGAACAGCGGCTGGAGAACCCGCCGGAGTTTCCGGATGCCGATGTCGAGTGTGGGTTGAAGGCCTTGGTGTTTCGGCAGTAACACCGAGTCGCGCCCTTCGCGAGCAAGCCTGCTCCCACATTGGATTGGCGGCATTCACAACACCTGTGGGAGCGAGCCTGCTCGCGAAGACGTCGGTATGGTCACCAGAGTCAACGGACTTATCGCGGCCGCAACACCAACGCAAACAACTCGCCATGCCCGTTCACGTTGAGCTTGTGATAGAGATTGCGCCGGTGCACTTTCACCGTTTCCGGGGAGATGCCCATTTGCTGGGCGATGGCCTTGCTTGAGAAGCCCTGGAGAATCAGGCGTGCGGTTTCGATTTCCCGCAGGGTCAGGCGTGCGTCGAAGCGATCGAGCAAGGTCGCCAGGTCCCCGGCCGGTGGTTCGGCGACCGGCCCTTCCGGCGGCAGTAAATCCAGGTGTCGACACATCGCCGCCAGCACCCAGTCACGCACGCACAGCAAGCGGCCCTGTTCCTCGAGGCTGAAGCGTGTCGAACGCCCCAGGGACAGGCCAAGCACGGCGCCGTCGACGTTGACCATGAACTGTAATTCGTCGCCACCGACCACCCTTCTGAAGTAACTCAGGTAGTACTCGCTGTGCTGAAACTGGTCGGGGGCCACCGATTCGAGGCTGTGCAAACCGTCGGCGATGCCCGCGCAGGCGGCTTGATAGAACGGATCGAGCAGGTACATGCCGGCGCGGTAGTCCGCCAGTTCTTCATGCTCTTCGGTACTGCCCTTGGCGTCGAAATCGATCAGCAGTCGCGGCACGTGGCCCGGGCGCATCAGCGCCACCAGCGCGTTATCCAGCGGCACCAGCAAGCGCAGGGTATCGACCAGCGCACGCCAGAAACCGTCCTGCCCCACCGCCGTGAAGACCCGAGCCAGCCCCTGGTGCACCGGTAACTCTTTCAACAACGCGTCCACGCACTACCCCTTTTGAGTAACCCATGATGGGAATGGGTGAAGGCCACCCCGGTCGATACGCTGCAAACTCCTGATTACCACCGGCCGCCACAGGCCAGGAGTGCCGCATCATGAGTCGTCACCGCTTGTATTTCAATCTGGGGTTTGGCGCCTGTCTGGCGGTTTCGCTGTCGGCTTTTGCAGTCGAAGCCCCGACGGTGCACGTGTACAACTGGTACGACTACATCGGCCCCACCACCTTGCAGGACTTCAAGCGTGACACCGGGATTGTGCCGGTCTACGACACCTTCGACAGCGCCGAAGTGCTGGAAGGCAAGTTGCTCACCAGCCGCAGCGGCTACGACGTGGTGGTGGCCAGCAACTTCAGTCTGCCCACGCTGATCAAGGCCGGCGCCCTCGCCCCCCTGCCCCGCGCGCAGATGCCGGACTTCAAGAACATGGACACCGAACTGTTGGCGAAACTGGCCAACAACGATCCGGGCAACCAGTACGCCGTGCCCTACCTGTGGGGCACCAACGGCATCGGCTACAACGTCGACAAAGTGCGCGCTGCGCTGGGTGACAAGGCGCCGGTGGATTCCTGGGACCTGGTGTTCAAGGAAGAGAACCTGGCCAAACTCGGCGAATGCGGCGTGGCCATGCTCGACTCGCCGGCGGAGATGCTGCCGGTGGCCCTGCACTACCTCGGCCTGCCGCCCAACAGCACCAACCCCGAGGACTACAAGAAGGCCGAAGCGCTGCTGCTCAAGCTGCGCCCGCATATCGCCTACTTCAATTCGTCGAAGTTCATCAGCGACCTGTCCAACGGCAACATCTGCGTGGCGGTCGGCTGGTCCGGCGCGATGCTCGAAGCCAGGAACACCGCCGAGCAGGCCGGCAACGGCGTGAAGATCGCCTACAGCCTGCCCAAGGAAGGCGCGCCAGTGTGGTTCGACACCCTGGTACTGCTCAAGGACGCCCCGCACCCGGAACAAGGCATGGCCTTCATCGACTACCTGATGCGCGCCGAGGTCATCGCCCCGGTCAGTGACCATCTCAACTACCCCAACGGCAACCGCAGCGCCACCACGCTGGTGGCCGAAGCGACCCGCAGCAACCCGGCCGTTTATCCGCCCGCCGAAGCCATGGCCACCTTGTTCACCCTTCAGCCTTTGCCGCCGGCTACCGAGCGCGTGCGCACGCGGATCTGGAGCAAGGTCAAAAACGGTCAATAAGAACACCACATGCCCCTGTGGTGCCCAACAAATATTCTTTTTTCTGCCACGATTCGAAGATGAGAAAACCATGAAACCACGCGCCCGTGACCTGAACATTCCAATCGGCCAACTGCAACCCGGCCCGCTCAATGCGATCACTGACGTCCCCGGCGTACGGGTCGGCCACAGCAATGTACGAGGCCGCACTGCCAATGGCCGCGACATCCTCACCGGCGTCACCGTCATCGAACCCCGTGCCGGTTCCACCAGCCAGCAACCGTGCTTTGCCGGTGTGCATGTGCTCAACGGCAACGGCGATGCCACGGGGCTGGAGTGGATTCGCGAAGCAGGCTTGCTGACCAGCCCCATTGCCTTCACCAACACCCACAGCCTGGGCGTGGTACGCGATGCGCTGATCGTGCTCGACCGTGAGCAGCAGCCGGATGACGGGCGCCTGTACTGGAACATGCCGGTGGTGCTGGAAACCTTCGACGGCCTGCTCAACGACATCAACGGCTTTCACGTGAAACCTGAACACGTGGCTCAAGCCCTGCATTCGGCGGCGGGCGGCCCGGTGGCCGAAGGCAATGTCGGCGGTGGCAGCGGCATGATCTGCCACGAGTTCAAGGGCGGCATCGGCACTGCGTCGCGCCGTTTGAACAGCGCCCAGGGCGGCTGGACGGTGGGGGCGATCGTCCAGGCCAACCACGGCATTCGCAATGAATTGCGCGTCGATGGCTACCCGGTCGGACGCTACATGGAACAGGTCGATTCGCCGTTCCTCAAGGCCTCGCTGCCCCATCCGGGCATGGGTTCGATCGTGGTCTGCCTGGCCACCGATGCGCCGCTGCTGCCACACCAGTGCACCCGCCTGGCCCAGCGCGCCAGCCTCGGCCTGGCCCGCACCGGCGGTGGCAATGAAGACCACAGCGGCGACATCTTCATCGCCTTCGCCACCGGTAACGATCACGTGCCGCCGGCCGCCTACGAGAGCAAGAAAGCACCGACCACCCACAACCTGAGCATGGTCAACAACGACCACATCAGCGAGCTGTTCCTGGCCGCCACCGAAGCCGTGGAAGAAGCCATCATCAATGCCCTGCTCGCCGCCGAAACGGCCGAAGGCAACGGGCACGGGGTGCAGGGGCTGGATGCCGAGACCCTGCTCAAGGCGTTGCGCCGCGCCGGCTGGCCGGGGGACGCGACTAGCGGTACTTGAGTGAAACACTCGGTCTTTTTAGGATGAACTTACGCAGTCGCTTGCTAGCGCAAGCCGCTGCGTAGGTGGTGAGTGCACTGAACCCCTACCAAGCTCACCGCCTGCTTCACGCGCATCTTGAGCCTCTCGGCTCCACTTCCTCCCCATCAAGAGCTTTGAGGCTCTTTTTTAACCTCCGAAAACCAACACATCTCATTGCAGGAGCGAGCCTGCTCGCGAAAGCGGTGTGTCAGGCAGCATTGATGTTGGATGTGACACCGTCTTCGCGAGCACGCTCACTCCCACAGGGGAAAGTCATTGTGTTTCGGTGGTGCACAACGACCGCCATGCCGCCTCCGCCAGCACGTCCCGATAGGCCTTCGGGCTGCCCTTGACCCGGCCCGACAACCAGGCGCGGCAGTAACTGTCTGCCTGGCCGACGATCAGCGACGGGATCAACTCCGCCGGAAGACTCCCCAGTTCATTACCCTGCGCCCCCAGCCATTCCAGCAACTGCCTGTTGCGCGTCTTGTTGCGGGTAGCGAGTTCGTCCTTGAACGGCCCCTTGGTGACGGCAAACCGCGCGTGGTACTGGAACCGCGCCCATTCCGGCTGGCTATCGACCCAGTCCACATAGCTGTGCACCAGCGCATGCACCCCTGCCTGAGTGGTTTTGGCCCCGGCCAGGTAACTGTCACGCAAGCGGGCCTGATCATCGAGGGCGGTAAAAAACAGCGCCGCCACCAGGCCTTCCTTGTTGCCGAAATGGTGATAGATCGCACCGACACTGGTATCGCATTCGGCGCGGATCATTTCGATGGTGGTGGCCTCGATCCCCTGTTCGTTGAACAGGGCGAGGGCCTTTCTGAAGATGTCGCGCTTGAGTTCGGCGCGTCGTCCTGGGTAGCAGCGTTCGAGCAGATCGGCGGTTTCCATGCGCAAAGACAGTCCAGAAAAGTCATCGGTGGAGGCTGGCGGTTGCCAGCGAACAAGTGGCGCTAGGTTGACAGATTTCCCTTCGACAGAATACTGTTCCGCTACAGAACAATATTCTGTTGCGGAATAATATTCCGTGAAATGTCATCCACAAGAGGCATCAAAATGAGTCAGTTCCTCAGCATGTTCAGCAGCGCAGGCCCGCAAGCGTTCAGCAAAATGGCCTGCCAGGTGGCGCCCTACTTCTCCACCATCAACCCGTTGGTCAAGGATTTGCGCAAAGGCAGCGCCACCGTGCACGTGCCGTTTGCCCGGGAGATCACCAATCATTTGGGTACGGTGCATGCGATTGCGATGTGCAACGCCGCCGAGCTGGCCGCCGGGATGATGACCGACGTTTCCATTCCTGCCGGCGCACGCTGGATCCCCAAAGGCATGACCGTGGAATACCTGGCCAAGGCCAAGAGCGATGTGACGGCGGTGGCCGAGGGGGATGCGGTGGACTGGACCACCGAAGGCGACAAGATCGTGCCGGTGGACATTCACGATGTCGAGGGCAAGAAGGTGTTCACGGCGCGGATCACCATGAATGTGAAGCTGGCTTGAAGACTGACCGCAGTTAAAGGTGGGAGCGAGCCTGCTCGCGATAGCGGTGTTTCAGCCAACATTTATGGCGACTGACACTACGCCTTCGCGAGCAGGCTCGCTCCCACAGGGTGATTTGTGGTCAGACCAGGCGCAATCGAGGGCCGGCAGCCGGCACCGCATCGTCACCCAACCGCCCCCGCACAAACGCCTGGGCCTTGTGCGTCAACTGGTCCAGATGCCGGTCGCGCTGTTTTTCCGCGTCGGTCATGGCTCGCTTGCCATGCTTTTGCAGCAGGTAGGTATGAATCTGCCGCACTTCGAGCGAGCTGTAGATCGACGCCACATCCAGCAGCGCCATCAAGCCATCGGTGCCGTGGTCGCGGGTATTCATCAACACCTGGGTCGCACGTACGCCCACCACCTCAAAGCCCATCGCCTCGAAATACGGCACCTTGGCCACCGCGCAGGTCAACTCGGCATGGGGATAGCGGCCGACCATTTCCCGCAGCATCCGCCGGGCCACGCCCTGGCGCCGATACTCGGCCTGCACCGCCATGTACGCCACGCCGCAGGCCTCGGGGTCGTCCTGCACCGGCAGGTACAGCACAAAGCCAGTCACCTTTTGCGGGTCGTCTTCGTCCGTGGCGACGATCAACTCCACGGCAATGCCTTTTTCACCGTTCAGCGCCTCCAGGTACAGGTGCACCTCATAGCCGATCGCGTATTGATAGAGGTTGTACAGCAGGTTGCTGGGCGGGATCGCGACCATGCTGATGTCAGTCAGGTTGTCGACCACCATCTGCAGGATCTGGCTATTGATGTGCTCGGGGCACGGGGTCTTGAAGTGGCTGATCAGGGGCATTGCGGTGACAGGCTCCGGGGGTCGAGGGCCGCCTATCATAGCGCGCCTGACACTGGTGGTCCGAAGGGTGATGGACAGACATCCCCCCATTGATGGGTCATGCGCATCACCGGCGAACGCCTGGCTGCGCTTTCGAGCCTGACGCCAGTGAGTCCGGCACACATTGTGCTGGATAAACTGGCCACTTCGCGATCAGGCCCGCTCCCTCAGGGGACTGCGGTTTTGCCCACTCCTCGATCTTCTGTGGGAGCTCGTCTGCTCGCGAAAGCGTCCACCACACCGGATAGGGGTGTGAGTGGGGAAGAATGGGTGGGTCAAGGCCCCAACTTTGAGGATTCCCACCCACTGCGCCACCAGAACTAAAACCCAAACCGCCAGCCTTTTGATATCAATCAGGTTTTTTTCTCCCCCCGGATTCCCCCGCGATTGGCGCACCTCTTGCAGCAGGCCAATGGCCAACGTCAGCCAACACCGGCGCGCCCCGAGGGGAACAACATGAAAAAAATGCCTGACCTCAAACCGTTCGGCTTTCTCAGCAAACCGGGCATCGCCGCTGTGATGCTGATCAACTTCAGCCTCGGTACCGTCAACGCTGCGCCGCTTGACGATGTCAGCCCGCCGCCGCCAACAGATCCTTCGGCGTATAGCAACCCGCCGACCGACTTCAAGGCCGCGCTGGATGTCATAAAGGCCATGCCGCCCGCCAATCAGGGCGCCATCGCCTTGCCCAATGGCGTGTTTGGCACCCGCACCACGCCAACGACCGACAACGTGCTGCCGCCAGCCCTGCAGACATCCTTCAAGATCCCCACCAATGGCAAGCCCAGCCCATTGTTCGGGGCCCAACCGTACACTCAGCAGTTGCTGCTGTTCGAAGAATTCGGCACGGAAAAACTCGACCCGACACTGCCGCCGCCCACCCTGACCTTCCCGGTTCCGATCGTCGGCCCGGCACCCACCCAGGACCCGAACAACATCGCCCGCAGCGGCCCTTCGGCCACGGCGCTGGAAGCTTTCATGCGTCAACCGGGGCTGTACCCGTTTCCGTCGCAGTATTCCAATGTACTGGACCGCAACCCATGGAAAGCGCAGATCGAAGCCTTCCTCAACCGCCATCCGGTCGGCTCGCCGGCCGAAGGTCGTCCGCCAGGAAAAGGCTGGTCGCACCAGCGCTGGAACGAGTTCTACCCACAGGTCGCCTTCAAGACCGCTCAAGCGGGCGCCAAGCTCAATGGCGGCATGCGCGACCGCCGCCAGTTGCACAACTATGCCGCCGGCGAGTTCGGGCCTGGCGGGCTCTACAACCAGACTTCGGACACCCCGGTCATAACGGGCACCACCAAAGGCATCGACACCCGTTTTCACCCCAACATGCCGATTCAGAACCACAAGGCGCTCTGGACCTTCGACGGCACCTTTCCGCCAAAACTGCTGATGGTGCGGTACGGCCAACCCGTGCTGATGCGCCACTACAACGCCCTGCCGATCGATCCGTCGGCCAACATGGGTTTCGGCCTGCACACCCTCAGCACCCACGAACACAACGGCCACTCCCCGGCCGAAAGCGACGGCTTTTCCAATGCGTTTTTCTTTCCGGGGCAGTACTACGACTATCGCTGGCCGATCCAGTTGGCCGGTTACGACACCATCAACACCAGCGCTCAGGATCCGCGCGCGGCGTTCCCCTGCGCCCCGGGCGAAACCCTGTTCGTCAACGATGCCACGCCGGGCCTCAAGACCTGCAACAACGGCAGCATCAAGATCCGTGGCGACTGGCGCGAAACCATGAGCACCCACTGGTTCCACGACCACATGCTCGATTTCACCGCGCAGAACGTCTACAAGGGCAACGCGGTGATGATGAACTACTACAGCGCCATGGATCGTGGCAACGAAGCGCTGCAAGACGGCGTCAACCTGCGCCTGCCCAGCGGTTCGGCATTGCCCTGGGGCAACCGCGACTATGACGTCAACCTGATGCTGGCCGACAAGGCCTGGGACGCCAATGGCCAACTGTGGTTCAACCCGTTCAACACCGACGGTTTCCTCGGCGATCAGCTCCTGGTCAACTGGCAGTACCAGCCGCGCCTGAACGTGCGTGCGCGCAGCTATCGCTTCCGCATCCTCAATGGCTCGGTGTCGCGCTACTTCAGGATCGCGCTGGTGCGTGAAGTCGTCGGCACCGGTGGTGAATACCCCGGCCCGGCAGGTTCCGGCCTGTCCTATACCCGCGTGCCGTTCCACTTGATCGCCAACGACGGCAACCTCATGGAACACGCCGTGCCGTTCGACGGCAGCATGGACCTGGACGCCGACGGCGATCCGCAGAACCACAACGCCATCCTGCCCACCATGGGTATCGCCGAGCGTTACGACATCATCGTCAACTTCGCGAAAAACGGGATCAGCACCGGCGACAAGCTGTACTTCGTCAACCTGATGGAGCACCACGACGGCAAGGGTCCGGAGGCTACACTGCTGAGTCTGGCCGATGTCCTGTCCGGCAGGTACAAGGCGGTGCTCAAGCTCGGTAGTAACGGGCTGCAATGGGACGCCGGCGACCCGGTGGTGGGCAAATTCATGCAGATGGTGGTTCAGCCTTATGCGGGCCAGGACGTGAGCATGAACCCCGCCGACTACGAGCCCGCCAAACCGGGCAAACCGGCCGGCAAGAGCATGATCCCGCTGACCATCAACCGCGACGACCCCGCGATGCAGGCCAAGCTCAAGGTGGCGCGGCACCGCGAGTTCATCTTCGGTCGCTCCGACGGCACCGACGAAGCCCCCTGGACGATCAAGACCGACGGTGGTCTAGGCTTCCAGATGGACCCTCGGATCATCAGCGCCGCTCCGCAACTGGCCAACGGCCCGACCCCTGCCGGGTTCTCCGGCGACGGCACCCTGGAAGTGTGGAAAATCAGGAACGGTGGCAACGGCTGGAACCATCCGGTGCACGTGCACTTCGAAGAAGGCATCATCCTCCACCGCGACGGCAAGGCGCCGCCGGAATGGGAAAAATGGGCACGCAAGGACGTCTATCGCATCGGCGCGGGCATCGACAGCTCGGTGGATGTGGAAATGGCGATCCGCTTCCGTGAATTCGCCGGGACCTACATGGAGCACTGCCACAACACCCAGCACGAGGACACCTCCATGCTGCTGCGCTGGGATGTCGAGAACCCTGGCCAGTTCCAGTTGATGCCAACCCCCCTGCCCGGCTGGGACGGCGTCACCTACGTCAACTCCGCCGCGCTGCCGACCTTCCGCACTGGAGATACACGTGATAATGACGATGGCGATAACCAAAAACCGATCGCCAACCCCGACAGCGCCATCAGTAATACCGGCCAACCGGTGATCATCAACGTGCTGGCCAACGACACCGACCCTGACGCTAACGTGCCACTCAAAGTGGTGGGGCTGGAGCAACCGGACTCCGGCAAGGGCGTGGTCAGTACCGATGGTACGCGTGTGACCTACACACCACCGACCACAGTCCCCGCGCCGTTTACCGCGACCTTTACCTATAGGGCCGCCGATGCCAAGGGTGCGGAGTCGGAACCGGCGACGGTGTCCGTGGCGGTCTCGGCAGCGATCAACGAGAGCCTGATCGTCACCACCGCTACCGTCACCGCCCGCAGCAACAGCCGCTGGTATTGGGTCCTGTCCGGCACCACGTCGCGTTTCACGGGCAATAAGATCACGGCGACCGCCACGACCACGACCGGTACGGTGAACCTTGGCGCCGCCGTCCTGACGCAGACACCGACAGGCGCGCGCTGGAACATAGCGGTGACGACCGCCGGCAGTGGCCCGTCGCCTAGCCCGACAGCGACCATCAAATCGGCCTTCGGCAAAACCGTGACGGTGCCGATAAAGGCGAACTAGAGCGGGTTGATCGACGCCCGGTCCATGCAACGTGGATCGGGCGTTTTTCTTTTGTGCAGCGTACTCGGATTTTACATTCACCAAACTTCCAATGTGGGAGCGAGCCTGCTCGCGAAAGCGGAGTGTCAGGCGACATCTCTACAACAGGTTCGCCGCCTTCGCGAGCAGGCTCGCTCCCACAACAGGAATGTCGTTGACCGGAAGTTAACGTTCAGCCCGACTCACCGCTGCGGTGCCACCATCCGAAAGCGGATATTGATATCGTTGGACACCACACTGTCCGCCCACTCGCCCTCGCCTATCTTGAAGTCGTCACGCTTGAGCACCAGTTGGCCCTCAAAGATGCCGATGGCGCTCTCCGATTTCAGCAACACCGGCACACTCACTTCCCGAGTGAGCCCGCGCAGGGAAAGCTTGCCGGTGATGGTGTAGCGGTTGTCGCCCTGGGCCTTGATGGACGTCGACTCGAAGGTCGCCACCGGATAAGTCGCGGTGTCGAACCACGCCGTTTTTTGCAGCTCGGTGTTGGCGTCGCTGCTGCCGGCATCGATGCTTTTCAGGTCGATGGTCAGCACGGCATGGGCGGCGCCGGGGTTATCGGTGTCGAAGTCGAGTTTGGCCTTGAACTTGCCAAAGGTGCCGTAAGCTTTCGAACCCATCTGCTCATAGGTGAAACTCAAGGTGCTGGCCCTGGCGTTCACATCCTTGTATTCCACGGCTCCAGCAAACGGCACCAGGCCGAACACCAACGTGCCGGCCAGAGCGACGCAACGCGCGGATCGAAGGTTCATGGCACTCTCCGGGAGGGTTCCCGTCTTGAGTTGGCGTGCCGCACAGATCGGATGGCATCAGTTGGACTAAAGCAAACAACCGGCGTTTATTCCACCTCGACCGTTGATTTGCGACCACCTGCCCGCGCTACCCGCCCCCCTCGCGCAGCCACGCCCGCCGCAACAGGTCGATCACCTCGGCATCCGAGGTCTGGGAAAAATCCATGTACCAATGGCCAATCGACATGAACCACTCGGGCATCAGCGGGCAGATCAACTCATCCACCTCTCTGCGCAGCGCCTGCACCGTTTCGATTGGCGCCACTGGCACCGCCACCACGATCCGCGATGGCGCCTGTACCCGCAGCGCCTGGATCGCCGCCCTCATCGAAGCGCCGGTGGCCAGGCCGTCGTCAATCAGGATCACCATCTGATCCTTGATCTGCACCGCCGGCCGCTTGCCCCGATAGACCTGCTCGCGGCGCAACAGCTCGCGGCTTTCCCGTTCGACCACGGCGTCGAATGCAGCCTTGGCAATCGGATGCACCCGCAGTGCCTCTTCATTACGAATCTGGATGCCGCCGCTGGCAATCGCGCCCATGGCGTACTCCGGGTGGGACGGCACGCCGAGTTTGCGCACCAGCATCAGGTCCAGGCGAACCTTCAGCGCCGTGGCCACCTCATACGCCACCGGCACTCCGCCACGGGGCAAGGCAAGAACGATCACGTCGGGACGGTTAGCGTAAGGCAGCAGCGGCTCTACCAAACGCCGCCCGGCCGCGGGCCGGTCTTGCAGGATGGAATGGGACAAGGGGTTCATTTAAAACCTCCCCAGGCAGGCATGCCTGTCATGCACAAGTACTACTAACACCACTCCCCCTGTGGGAGCGAGCCTGCTCGCGAAAGCGTCAGCACAGTCAACATCTACACCACTGAACCACCGCTATCGCGAACAGGCAATCAAAAAAACCGCCTACACCAACCGCTCAATCTTCTGATGCTGCCACACCACTTTGTAATACAACGTCTGCAACACCAGCATCCCCAGATACGCCACCGGAAACGCCATCCACACCCCTTGCAGCCCGAACTTCGCATCCAGCAGATACGCCGCCGGCAACTGCACACCGACCACGCACACAATGGAAATCGCCACCGGCACCATCACCGCGCCGCTGGCGCGCATGATCCCGCCGATAATCGCCTGGAAACCAAACACCAACAGGCTCCAGAGCATGATGTGCAACAGGTGCTCAGCCATGTTGAGCGTCGCCTCTTCGGTGAGGAACGACGCCAGCAACCAGCTCGACAACAAATACCCGAGCACCACCAGGCCACCGGTCAGACACACATTGATCATCAGCCCGGTCTTCAGGATCGGCCCGATGCGCTCGATGCGCCCCGCCCCGATCGCCTGCGCCCCAAGAATCGACGCGGTAATCGCAATCGACAGCGCCGGAAACTGCACGTAATTGACGATCTGCGTCACCGCCCCATACGCCGCCGTCGCCTGGGAACCGTGCTGGTTCACCAGCGCCAGAATCACCAGTTCCGACAACGACAACACCACCATCTGCAACCCGGTGGGCAACCCGATGCGCAGCACCTTGCCGAGGATCGCCATGTCCAGCTTCATCGCCGCAAAGAACTCACGGTCCGGCGCCAACGGATGGCCCTTGCCAAGCAAGCGCCACGCCAGCAACCCCATCGCCACCAGGTTACCCACCAGCCCGGCAATCGCCGCACTCTGAATCCCCATCGGCGCAAAACCCAACCACCCGCGAATCAACGCCGGCGTCAGCGCCAGCCCCACAATGGTCGACACCACCAGCGCCAACAACGGCGACAAGGTATCGCTCACTCCACGCAACAACTGCGTGAACAACACAAACACCAGCAACGACGGCATGATCCACAACATCACATGGGCATACGCCACCGCATCGTCCAGCACATCCGCCGGCGTCCCCAACCCCACCAACGCCGACCGCGCAAACACACTCCCCACCACCGCCGCCACCAAGCCGATCAACACCCCCAACAACAAGGTCGCCCCGGCGATGGCCTTCACCAGATGCATCTCACGCGCACCCCACGCCTGCCCGATCAACACACCCGCGCCGGCACCAAGGCCGATCACCAGGGCGATGAAGAAAAACACAATGGGGAACATCCCCGACACCGCCGCCAGCGCCTGGGTGCCGAGCATCTGGCCGATGTAGATGCTGTTGACCGTGCCGGACATGGATTGCAGGAAGTTCGACAGAACCATCGGGGCGAGGAAAAACAGGTAGGTTTTCCAGAGGGGGCGTTGGATGTTTGGGGTTTGCATTCGTGAAGGTCCATCTCGACGGCGTGAGCGATGAGTAAGGATAGCGTGGGCGGCTGAATCCAAGGGGCCGTGAACATCTCAGGTCTGCATTTATATTTCCAGTGACGTTATGTGAAAGGTCTGAAGTTTCATCGTCGCGGGTCCTACATGAAGCTCGGAATGTCTCACCTTCCCGCGCTGATCTTATGCGGCTTATAGTCGGCGCCGTCGCCCAAATGGCGATTCGGGTTTGGCGACCTGACAACAGAGAATGACCAACTGACGGCCTTGAGCCTAACAAACAGAGATCATTCAAAATGAATCGATATATGCCTCTCACCGGAATTGACCTGGTTCCGGCTTCCCTGCTCATCGACACCCAAGCCCCACTCGACGTTCTGCAAGCCATGGCCGACTACCGTATTCGGACAGTCACACAGGTGCTGGAAAACATCGCCTACCGATCCGAACTCGGTTGCGACACGGTGGTGTTGGAGGACTTTTCCAAGTTGCTGGTCATTCCGTTGCGCGATGGGTGTGATTTGATGGATGTGATTGGGCGGCGGTTGCGGGCGCAGGCTGCGGAGTAGCAATATGCACGTAACAAAGAGAAGAGCCGCTGCGACAGCGGCTCAACCTGGGAAACCTTCGATGATTTAAACAACTGGACAAGGGAACCGGATGACCACGAAATGATGGCTACTGCCACCGTTCTCTGGCACCTGCGTTCAGGCACTTGGTGCTGTCAATCAAAGGTATATTTGCCTTCGAGCATGAATGCCGGCTCTCTCCAGTTGGGCCCTCTCACTACTATGCACCCATTATTTTTTATAAAACCGGCATCACACATTTTCTTGACAAGGTTCAATAGCCCTATGTTGTTCTCCACATGCGCCCAGTTAGCCCGATTATAAAGGCCATCAAGCCGAGGAAAGGAGATGCCCAATTCATTTTTGGTAAGAAATAGAATTACCTCTTCAGGCTTCTCGTTTAGTACGATGTTTTTTATGACGTTCATCGTTTTATTCCTCCAATTTGCTTGGACTCTCTGTCCGTTTGTTTGTTGTCTGCCTCTATAGCCTCGGGCGTGTAGAGTAATTCAAAATCATCTTTTAGCTTGTAGTCTTCCAGCGTCGCGGCGTGAGTATTGTTCCAAATAACACCGTCGTCATTCGGGTTTACACCGTCAACCACACCTAATGCTCTGAAACGTTCCAGCTCTCTGAGTTCATGAGTATAGAAGCGTTTGTCAGCATCTGTGATTACCAATTCACCCAGCAGAATTTTTTTCAAGCGAAAAATCATAATGGCATTGGCGTCCGAAGGACCAAAGCGTCCAGTATGTAATTTTACCAGGTCAATACCCGCCTGGATCACGGAAGCACTTGTCCAATCGAGATCGAGTATTGGCCCCCCGGCTTTGGCGGGATTGAAAAGTCGACCGCTGTATTTTCCCCTTGTGGTTGCTCCTTCATAAGGACTATTAAACACAACGTAGATTGGCGGTAGACCGCTTTCAATCGGAAAGCAGTAAATGCAATCCCTGAAATCAGGCAATTCGACCGCGGGCAAGGTTTCAGGCTGCACAAGCAATGGCGACAGCGTAACTCCAGTGTAAGTCGGTACTTGCGCAGGTCGGGCAGGCGAAGTTGTCGAACCGTTTCCCAAGTGAATAATTGGAAAACTGAGGATAATGGGCGGTGTATCGTTTGACGTGAAACTGTAGCTGCTGGTCGTTGGATCGAATGCCAATGCTCGTACTGGCACTTTTTCCGAGACGCTCCCTCCAGCCGGGGTTGCAACGAGTGTGTATTGGTTAAGGTCGCCATAAATCCGATAAGGAAGGTCAATGGTTCCTTCGGCAGCGGCGATTTCATTCAGGTTTGACGGCAGCTTTGGTAAAAAAGTGGTACCGGGTAGTTTGAGAGCTGTTTGAGGAAAGCGTTCGCCGTTAGCAAGAGCAGGTGAATAGAACAAGGCTCCGATCCCAACAGCAGTGGCCCGACTGATTAGTGCTTCCCCCAACCCTGCCAATAACCTAATGCCTCCCTGGATTCGCGCCCCGAAGGTCCAACCGTCGGCGAAATGGATGGCAATGGCACCCGCCACGGTTCCTGCCTCTTCGCCATGACCAATGGGCAACCTGTAGGTGTAGGCGACTTCGCCCCTCGCCAAGGCGCGATGGATTTCAGCGTCTGCAGTTGCGGAAGCGTCCTCCAAAATGCGAACGGCCTCGATAAGGATTCGTTTAACGTAGGCGGCAGTTAGCGACAACAGGAATTCTTCATAAAAACTTAGTCGTACTTCATCATCTCTTTCTGACTCCACATCACTTGCAAAAAACTCGGCAATTGTTTCTCTGTCTAGCGACAATGCGTCCACGCCAATATGCAATATTGCATCGTGCCAACTTCCGTGCATTGTGACCCTTTGCAAAAGCTCAACGATGATCACTTTCTTTTTTAAGGCAGCTTCCAGCGCATTTAACTCTTGGGAGTCAATGCCTGCGGCTATGCGTTTCTCTAGATAATCTCGAATATTCGGTGCACCACCCGAAAAAACATTCGTTATCTGATCGTGCGCCGAAAGAAATATCGCCACTAATTGTTGGTATTCGTTTCTGGTTTTTTTGACGCCCTCAATACTATGCGGCGTAGTAACCGCCGGAACATTCCCATCCCAAAACAAAATACTATCGAAGCTTGAAGGAAAAACTGAGGCTTGCGCAGCTTGAACCGGCAGAGACCCAGACGTTATTGAAGGTGAATAATGTGTAATTGGATTTTGCATATAGCACTCCATGCAACAATATTAATTCCATAAAATAGACAGAACAAAAGTTATGCCGCAACAACGTAGCAATTTCAATACTTCAATATTTACTGCATGCATCGCGCGAAAAATAGCATTAGACCCAAACAACCTCTGCGGCTTCCAGCAAAATCCTCACAGTTGGCCATTCCGTTACACGATGTGTTGTGACTTGATAGATGTGATTGGGCGGCGGTTACGGGCGCAGGCTTCTGAGTAAAGTAAAACGGGCATCAAAGGTGCCCGTTTTTTGTCTGACGAGAAAAGTGATTTACTTGTTCTGAGGCTCGATCCTGGCGAAGCGCGCCAGGCTTTATCTTTTTTCCGTCGGTTTGACGTTTGGATGCCTTATGGAGATGAACCGTACAAAGCAGTTAGTCCGTGGATCAACTCAACACAACAATCCTCTTGAGCTCCTCATCCATGTGCTGAAGGCATCCCTCGAATTGATTTCGCTTCCTGAGAATGACTTCTGCTGGTGTTTTTGGGCTGACAGCGATGAAGCAAAAGCAGAACTGGAGGGGTTGATCAAGTCGCTTAGAGCTGGGGTGCTGCCCGCAAGAACCCACTTTGCTGTACTTTTTGCGCCAACAGGTCCGCTGCAAGAGCTCAGTCTCAGTAGTGGGTGGGCGGAAACCTTTTTGAAAGTCGCCAGTAAATATGACGAGGCAGAGGCACGGTTGTGGTGAGGGCCAGTCATGACCGGCAGAGAACGGCCGATTGCTGCCTGATGCCAAGGGCAAAAAAGCCCGCTCAATGGCGGGCTTCGTAATCGGCTTTTCCTATGGCGCGGGGCCCAAACTCTTGCGGAATTCGATCTCCAGCTTTCGACAAACTTCTGCGATAACGTTTTTCCCGACTGCCGGGCCGGAGTAGCTGTTTACTTCCTCGCGGCATCGTTCGGCGGCCTCTCGGGCCTGCGTTCTTTCCTTGCCTTCCGATGTGTTGCTGACATAAAAGCCGAAAGCCAGGTACAAGGTGATGGCGATAATGATTCCCACGACGATCTTGCTATCCAGGCCCATTCTCTTTTCTGACGGTAGTGGCCACCTGGGTGGGATTCGTATTTTTTGCCTGAGGTCAGATTGGCAGTGTTTGCATAAGATGGCTTCAGCCATGATGACTTCCGCGCAATATGGGCAACTCTTGTTTCCAGCCTCCACAGATGAAACTCCTTTTTCAAAACAGGATTCTATCATTGGGCTTGAGGGGCGTTGAGGGACGCCTCGCTGTTTTCCACTAAAAGATCTTCTGGGCTCGCAATGTAACGCTTGCCTGAGTTACCCGTTTTCTGGTCATTCCCGAGATCTTCACGGACAGCGACCTGATCGCTGCGCAAGCCCCTCGACCGATTGTGTTGAATCTATCCGCCGGCGCTATGAATTGACTGCTCCAGCCGCCTACGACAGTGCCGCATGCCTTTGGCGATCTGCTTTTCGATGGTTCCTTCCTTGATATCCAGCTGCACAGCGATCTCTCGCATGGTGAATCCCTCGCAACGGGAGAGCAGAAACACTGCGCGGTATTTCTCCGGCAGGTCGTCTAGCGCATTGGACAGTATTTCCAGCTCCTGACAAATACCGGCAGCCTTGCCCGGTTCAGTATCAGGGATTTACAGGAGGCCATCAGCGGGGAACGATCTTGTCAGGGATGTGCCGGACGCCACCACATTTGATAGTCAATATCAAATGCGTATAATACTCATTACAGATTTAGAGACACTTGCGTATGATAATCACTATCAATAAAACCAGATCATATGTGAGTCCGCATGTCCGCCCTAGCTCTCCTGTGTGCACAAAATACTGTTACCCCGCGCTCGCCCCTGCCGCTCCGGCCTCTGGCCCTCGCAGTGCACATGCTTGCAGTCGGTATCACTGTCGCTGCTCCATCTCTACAAGCGGCGGAACAGACTGATCAGGCCGACACTGGAAGTTCTTTGACCCTGGCGCCTATCGCTATCACGGAGACAGCCACTCAAGAGCGAATCGGCGTCACTGAAGACACCCACTCTTACACCACTGACGCTGCGCGCACGGCGACACCGTTGAGCATGTCGCTGCGCGAAACTCCGCAGTCGGTCAGTGTCGTCACCCAGCAACGCATTCAAGACCAGGATCTGCGTACGATCCTCGACGTGGTCAACAATGCCACGGGTGTGTCGGTCAACCGCTACGAGACCAGCCGGGCACAGTTCAATGCCCGCGGATTTGAGCTCAACTCGCTGATGATCGACGGTGTACCGACCATCTTCGAGCAACCCTGGAGTTCGGGAGAGATTTTCAGCAGCCTGGCCATGTACGACCGCGTTGAAGTGGTCCGTGGCGCCAACGGCTTGATGACCGGTGCGGGCGACCCTTCCGCGTCCCTCAACATGGTACGCAAGCGCGCCTACAGCACTGACCTGAAGGGTTCGGTAGAACTGAGCGCCGGCACATGGGACACCTATGGCGTCGAGGCCGATGTGTCCACTGCGTTGAACGAGGAAGGCACCATTCGTGCGCGGCTGGTCGGGGAAGCCAACGAGGGCGATACCTGGATCGACATGAACTCCAACAAGCGCCAGACCCTCTACGGCACGATGGACATCGACCTGACGCCCGACACCACGCTGTGGTTCAGTTTGAGCCACCAGGAAAACAACGCCGACTCGCCGATGTGGGGTGGCCTGCCGGTCTGGTACGCAGACGGTAGCCGCACAAACTGGAGACGCTCGAAGACAACCTCCGCCAAATGGAGCAAGTGGGACACCACCTACGATACCTACTTCATCAATCTCGACCACACCTTCGCCAACGACTGGCAGGTCAACCTCAGCTACAACCGTGGCGAGCGAACCGGTGACTCTTCCCTGCTGTACCTCTCTGGCAATCCAGGCCAGAACGGCAGTTCCGGCATGTCTTCGTTCCCGGCGACCTACAAGACCAAGACCACCCAGGACGACTACGGCATCCGCTTCAATGGCCCGTTCTCGCTGCTGGGCCGTGAGCATGAAGCGGCCTTCGGTTATGTAGACAGCAAGCAGAAATTCGATGCCGACGCACTCAATGCGCAAACCGGCTTTGACGGTGTTGCCAACTTCGATGCCTACAACGGCGATTTTCCGGAACCGATCTGGGGCCCGCGGACAGACTACGGCTATAGCGAAACCAGGCAGAAAGGGCTTTACGCCGCCACGCGCTTGAACGTGACCGACGATTTGAAAGTGATTCTTGGCGCGCGTGAGAGCTGGTACGAGAAGACCAGCGATGACATCTACTCGGAAGTGAGCAAGATCGATGTCGATCATGAACTGACCCCTTATGCAGGCGTCGTCTACGCCCTCACCGATAACCTCTCGGCCTATGCCAGCTACACGGAAATCTTCCTGCCGCAGTCGGTACGCGACAGCAGTGGCCAGCAATTGGAGCCCATCGTTGGCGAGAGCAGTGAAATCGGTTTGAAGGGTGAGTACTTCGGTGGCCGTTTGAACGCCTCCGCGGCGATCTTCCAGATCAAGCAGGACAATCTGGGCCAAAGCACCGGCGTGCTGATCGATCCTTCGAACCCGGTCGGCGGTTATGCCTACGAGGCCAGTGAAGGCGCAACCAGCAAGGGCTTCGAGCTGGAAGTGTCCGGCGAGCTGGCGACCGACTGGAATGCAACAGTGGGTTACACCCAGTTCACCGCCGAAGATGCCAAGGGCAACGGCGTGAACACCCTGTACCCGACCAAATTGCTGCGTACCTTTACCACCTACCGTCTGCCCGGTGCTTTCAACAAGCTGACCATTGGCGGCGGGGTTAACTGGCAGGACTCGATCTACACCTACGCCACCAACCCGGCAGGCAACTCCGAGAAGATCCAGCAGGATGCCTATGCCCTGGTCAACCTGATGGCTCGCTACGAGATCACCGAAAACCTCTCGGCGCAGGTGAATGCTGACAATGTCACCGACGAGAAGTACTTCGACATCTTCGATGCCTATGGTGCCCTCACGTACGGCGCACCGCGCAGTATCACAGCTTCAGCGAAGTATCGCTTCTAAGGCACCAAGCGGGTCGGCGCAGCTCACTGCTGCCCCAAGTGACACGACAACTCAAGCTCGCACCAGATTGGCCAGGAACAGCACCGAACCTTCCAACGCTTGGCGATTTGACTGCGAGCAACTTCCAAAACGACATTCGCCAGCCGAAAAACCAATTTCTGCGCGAGCCAGTCATCAGCCATCCATCACAGTATTTTCACAACCATTGGCATACGGTGGATCCAGCTCCTTTTGTGTTTTCCAGCCCGCACTCCCCATCGCGGGCTTTTTTTCGTCTACTCGATTCAATTCGCATGAAACAACAAGACGCCCCAGCCATCGGCGGAGGGACAAAAGACTAGATCAGTCGGACGACTATGGCGGCGACGGCAAAGATTGCCAGCGCCAGGGCGGCACCGATGCTGAACGGCACCACAGTAGAGCGGATCGCGTTCGGGGCGGGACTACGCATCTCTTCGGCAAAAGCTGCAACGTCGCGGTGCAGTTGTTCAATGCTGGATTGATTCGTAGGTTGTGTGGACATGCTGCTACTTCCTGTGTGGGTCACGAGTCGTATTTGCTGTGGCAAGTACGAATGCTCAAAACTTCGCCCAAAGGCTGACAGCGGCGACGATAGCGGTCACCATACCAGCCCCCACCGCGATCGGGTACCAGAAGGTCTCTTGCCTGAGCTTGCGTTCTTCTGCCGTGAGTTTTCGGGTTTCGGCCATGGACCTTCGGATTTCGACTTGCAGTTTATCGAGCTCCAGATTGTCACGGTCGTTTTGTAGCATGGCTCATCCCTTCGGGCTTGCTGTTCAAAAGGTTCTCCCCGAACGGCCGGTGATCCTCCCTTTTTACCCGGTTAGTATTTCCCGTTTTTCACTGTTGGAATAGCGGGTTGCTCCTGCCGAAGTTGTAGGCAAAATCCGAGAATGAGGGCGAAAAAGAAAAGCTGATTGCTCCACCTCAAGTGCCAATCGACCCCGCCCACAATCGATTAGCTAAACTTCATGAGTAAACCACTTCGCGAAACCCTGAACCTCAGGAGGCGAACATGAGCAAGCAACCTCAACCCCAAAGCCGTTCCAACCCCCAGCCCAGATCCCGCCCGCTAGTGCCGAACCTGCCGAGCAAAACCGGCAACAAGTCCGGTGGCTTGCGCGGTAACTATCCGCCGAAGAAGTCGTAATGCCCTCGGGAATACGACAGGCTTTGCAACGGAGCCTGTCGTACTCCCGTCACTTCGGCATTACTTGCCTCTATATCGGACATTGTTTTCCACAAGCGACGTCGTACCTGTCCGGAATGATGGCCAAGGGCTACGCTCTCCACGGCATCTCAAATACACCTCGACCATGTCGCCAACAGATTCACATCCCTGACTCTGAAAACGTCTGCTCCTTTAACAACGCATCCAAGCCTTCGCGATGTCCCGTGTTGCCATAAACCCTGCTTTTTTCTGGCTCATTTACATGGAGTAAGCGTACATGCCCTTCCCCCCTCGTTTCCTCGACCACTACCGCAAAGCCGACCGCATCATGCTGGGCCTGGTCTGGCTGATGTTCGCTTTCGCGGTGGGCCTGGCGCTCTGGCACGACACGTTCAAGCAAGCGTTACTGGTGGGTGGCGGCACCAGTGTGCTGTTGACGCTGTTGTATCGCGCAATCGGCGGGTCACGGTTGATGCGCTGTTTGCTGGGCGTTGGCTTGATGGTGATGGCGGCGTTGCATATCAATCAGGCCGGGGGGGTCATTGAGTCGCACTTCGGGATTTTTGCGTTGTTGGCGGTGTTGACGTTTTATCGGGACTGGCTGCCGATCCTGGTGGCGGCGGTGACGATTGCGCTGCATCACGTGGTGTTTCATGTGCTGCAGCATCAGGGTTTTCCGGTGTTTGTGATGGCCCATCACGGTGGCTGGACAATGGTGTTCGTTCACGCCTTTTACGTGGTGATGGAGACGGTCGCGCTGCTCTATCTGGCGCTGCACAGTCAGACCGATGCGGTGGAGAGCCAGGACATGCTGGACAAAATGCTCGCCACCACGTCCCAGTTCACCGCTGGTGACGGCCAGGGTGACAAGATGCAGGTGCATGTGTCGCTGGCGCAGCGCTTCGATCAGTTCCTGGGGCAGATCACCGCGCTGGTGGACGGTGTGGTGCGTGACTCTCAGGGTCTGGGTCAGTTGGGCCAGGAGTTGGCCAAGGCGAGCAATACGCTGGAGAAAGGCGCCAAGCATCAGTTGACGGAAATCGCGCAGATGACCGGGTCGATGCAGCGCATGGGCGCTGCGATGGAGCACATCGTGGTGCATGTCGAGCATGCCGTTGAACATGCCGGCCAGGCCAGCGCGCAAGTCACCCGAGGGCAGGAAAGCGTGAACCGTGCGCGGCAGGAAATTACCCAGCTGGCCTCGCGCCTGGAAGGCACCAACCAGACCGTGCAGGTACTGGCCGGGCAGGCGCAGCAGATCGGTACGGTGCTGGAGGTGATCAGCAGCATTGCCGATCAGACCAACTTGCTGGCGCTCAACGCCGCTATCGAAGCCGCCCGCGCCGGCGAGCAAGGCCGGGGTTTTGCGGTGGTGGCCGATGAAGTGCGCAGCCTGGCGCAGCGCACGGCGGTGTCCACCAAGGAAATCAGGACCATCATCGAGGCCTTGCAGCAAGGCAGCCGCAAAGCCGTGGAGGCCATGCAGGACAGTCGCGAAGGTGTGGAGCGCTGCGTCGAGGACAGTCAGTTGGCGGCGGCGATGTTGCAGGCTGTCGGCAGCGACATCTCGCAGATCGATGAACTCAATGGGCGAATTGTCACGACAACCCGTGAACAGTCCTCGGCGAGTTTCGAGATTGTCGGGCGCTTGCAGTCGGTGCAGAGCATTGCGCAGAACACGGCGGATGATGTGGAGACGCTGGCGCTGAGCAGTCGACAGTTGCCGCCGATTGCCACTCGGCTGGATGCGTTGGGACGCACGTTTCATCAGTGATGCAGCCGTAGGCGCGGTGTTTATTCCCAATGGGAAAAATGGCGGGTAACCCGCAGGCCAGGCAAGTTGCAGGCGCTACTTGAGGGCGCCGCAGCGAAGTAATTGAATACGAGCACCTAATAGGCGCCGTATTTGTATTCGCTGGCGATTGGCATTCCAGAACCCTGGAGTTTTTTCAAAAAAATTGTGAAATAAAATGTGAAGTACGTTCAATTAAAAATCCTCACAAACTCACATAAAACCCAACAAAATAAGGCTTGTTAAACGATCACCTATGTGAAATAAATTGTGAAGACAATTTCTGACGACACGAACTGCCATGTCCTTAATCACATCGAAATCCTGGCTGGACCCGGTTCTCCCTGAGTCGTTACCCCCATCGATCATTGATCTTGCGGATGCGTTGCCCAGAAAGACCCGGTTTCTAGCCGGGCGACTACCGCCTGAAACCGCTGCACGGCTCGGCCGTCTCCTGCAAATCACCAATACGTACTACTCGAACCTGATCGAAGGGCAATACACCGAGCCTGCCGATATGCAGAAAGCACAAACGGCGCCGGTCAAAGATCGCAAGCGACTCAAAAGCCTGGCGGTTGAACAAATGGCGGTGCAAGCCTTGTTTGAGCGGACGTTGCGCCAGCGGGGCCCTTTTAGCTGGGGCGACATGTTCGCACCCGAGTTCGTGAGCGCTATGCATAACCGGCTTTTTCGTGGAGCCAGTGACGCAGAACGTACGCTGTCAGATGGCTCAATAATGCAGCCCGGCATACTTCGGTCGGTCACGGATCAAAACGTAATCGTCGGCAATCATGATGCGCCGGACGCTTCAGTTGTCGAGGCGATGCTACGACACCTTCAGTCAGGGTTTGGCCGGCAGACGGACCCTCGCCGCCAGCTGATTTCTTCGCTTGCCTACCACCATAGGCTCGCCTGGGTTCACCCCTTTACCGACGGCAATGGACGGGTTGCACGGCTGATCACTCATTTGCAGTTGGTACATCTGGGGCTGGAGCCTACCCTCTGGTCACTGTCACGCGGCCTTGCACGACGGCATCAGGACTACTACAGCGCCCTGACCATGGCCGACCGCCCACGAGAAGGTGATTTGGACGGACGGGGACAATTGTCCCAGCGACGTTATTTCGAATTCATTGAGTTCATGCTGCAGGTTTGTCACGACCAGGTCGACTACATGATTGCCGCGGTAGACCCATCCCAATTGCGTGAACGCGTAATACGCGCGTTTCGCTACAACGAGAGACTTCTACAGCAAGGTATCCGTCCGGAAAGTGCGCCCGCGATCATTGCGTTAATCACCCAAGGCAGCTTGCCGCGCAATGAAATCAAGACGTTCACAGGCCTGACACCGCGCCCGGCAATCGACGAGTTATCCAGGCTTATAAAAGTCGGCCTGGTAGAAAGCCGGACGCCAAAATCCAGAATCGTGACCCCCGGCCTGCCCGCCTGGTTTGCACAGGATGTTTTTCCAGACCTACATCGACGGTTTCAGTAACACATAGCCTCAGCAAGATCGCGACCCCATGCGTTGGAACGCCAGGTCCACCCGTCGCACCAACATTGCTCTACAGACCCATTAAATCTACATTTGAATCTATAGATGCAACCAAAGGACACAAACATGGCCGTCCCCATCCAACCCCAATCCTTCAGCAAAAACCAATGCGTCACCGGCCTGCGCGCCGCCGTGAGCATTCTGGAAAAGTGGAAAGCCACCAGCGACCAGGCCTGTCGCATCCTGCGTATTTCCCGCAGTACCTATACCCGCGCCCGTCAGCGTGACCCGGATTGGGCGGTGGCGCTGGATGCGGATCAGATGCAGCGCATCAGCTTTGTGCTGAACATTCACGCGACGTTGCGGCTGGTGTTCGACAACCCGGACAACGTCTATGGCTTTGCCTCGATGGCCAATGACAACGAGTTTTTCAACGGGCGTTCGCCGCTGGAGATCATGGCCCAGGGCGACATGATTTCGCTGTATGAAACCTTCCGCCGCATCGACATGCTGCGGGGTGCGCAATGGTGATGGCGAGTGAGTTGGCGGTGTTTGCCGGTCAGTCGTTGCAGGCTTATCGCCTGGTCAATTCGAAGTTTCCGCCCATTGCGTTGTTTGATGATGTGGCGGATGCGGACGAGTTCGAGGTGTTGTTCGAGATTCAGGCATTGACCAATCCGCGGTTGAAGAATGAGGTGGGCCAGCTGGAGTTGATTGCGCGCAGCGAGATTCCGTTCGGCATTCCCGGTTGCTCCTACGCCATCGCGCCCTTTACCCACGTCAACCTGGCGGGTTCGCGTTTCAGCGACGGGCGTTTTGGCGTGTTGTACCTGGCGGACTCGATGGAAGCGGCGCTGGCCGAGGTGCGGCATCACCAGGCGCTGTATTGGTCGAGGGTGCCGAGCCTGAGCTATGAGCGGTTTGTGTTTCGTGGGTTGGCCTGTGCTTTTGGCGATGGCGGGATGAAAGACGCTACGGCCCTGCCGATGAGTGATCCGGTGTACGCCCCGGACGACTACAGCCATTCCCGTGTGCTGGGGCGCGCGGTGCGGGATGCCGGTTGTCCCGGTTTGCGTTATCACTCGGTGCGGATGCCGGGCAGTCATTGCTGGGCGTTGATGACGCCGAGGCCGGTTTCGTCGATTGTGCAGGCGGCGCATTACGAGATGGTCTGGAATGGGCAGATCACCAGCGTGAGCCAGATCAGCCAAGCCTGATTGCCTCGCCACAAAAACATGGTGCTTGCAGGCGCGGTGTTCGATCCATTGACTGCATCGATAGTCACCATCATTTCAATGAAGTTCTCTTAAAAAATCCCCGGCGTAACATCTGCTCCATACCAACCCATAAGCACCCCGGAGCACACCATCATGAAACGCCAAACCCTCCTCAGCATCGCTTTCTCGGTTTTCGCAGTTAACGCTTTCGCTGCAACTTCTGCTCAACCTGCGGTCGCTGAAGGCGGCTCGGACCGTCTGATTGAAAGCCGTGTGGCCGAGGGTGGTTCCGATCGCCTGATCGAGAATCGTGTGGCCGAAGGTGGCTCGGATCGCCTGCTGGAAAAACGTGTTGCCGAAGGCGGCTCCGACAAGCTTCTGCAAAACCGCGTCGCTGAAGGCGGCTCCGACAAGCTTCTGCAAAACCGCGTCGCTGAAGGCGGTTCGGATCGTCTGATCGAAAGCCGCGCTGTCTGAATGCAGTGCTTGACCGCAGGACTCAACGAAAAGCCCGGCCTCAACAGCCGGGCTTTTTCGTGGCTCACTGTTTGATGGGTGTGACGAGTACCTTTTCCTCAGTGTCGAGGACGAACACCGCCAACAGGCGTGCCGGCTGGGTGTCGCTGGCGTTGGCGCTGACCAGATGCACGGAACCCGGCTCCTCTACGAAGTTTTCACCGACGTTGTAGATCTTTTCCGGTTCGCCTTTAACCTTGATGCGAAACGAGCCCTCCAGCACTGTTGCATAGATGAAGGCCGTTTTCGGATGGGTGTGGGCCGGCGACGCGGCACCCGGCCCATACTCGACGACCACACCCCTCATGCTCTTGCCAGGAATGTTGGGGATGGGACGGTCGAAGACCACCGTCACCTTGCCGGGGGGCGGCTCGGCGGCCGATGCGGCGCTGATCGAGAGCGCTACGAAGACAGCGGCCATTAGCAATCGGGTAACCATGGGATTTCTCCTGGATTGGTAGGGAAATGTGAGGGTGCGATCCGTTACTGCGCCGTCGACCGGGCCAGCCAGTCGTCGAAGCGGATCGCCCCCAGGCGTGCGTTCTTGCCGGTGACCAGCGATTGATCGTTGAGCACGGCGCCGAAGTAGCGCGCATGCACGTCCGGCACGACCTTGCGGTTGTCCTGGGTCGCCCGCAGATAGCGTCTGGCCAGTTCGTCGATCGGCATGGTTTCCGGGCCGCCGACTTCAACGGTGCCATTGAGCGGAGCCGCCAGCACGACATCGGCCAACGCCGCCACCACGTCGTCGGACGCAACCGGCTGGATCAGCGCTGGCGAAGCATGGATTTCCTCGCCAACGGCGAACGACTGGACAATGCCGCCGGCAAACTCGGAGAACTGCGTGGCACGCACAATGGTGTAAGGCATGCCGGACGCCTTGATAAGGGCCTCCTGCGCGACCTTGGCCCGGAAATAGCCGGTATCGGGTAGCCGTTCGCTGCCGACAATCGACAAGGCAACATGATGACCAACCCCGGCAGCGGCTTCGGCGGCCAGCAGGTTACGGCTCGACGTTTCAAAGAAATCGAGAACGGCCTGGTCCTCCCACGATGGCGCGTTCGCCACGTCGACAACGACATCAGCGCCATCCATCGCTGCGGCCAGGCCTTCGCGGGTGATGCTGTTCACGCCCGAGCTGGGGCTGGCGGCGAGCGCGTCATGGCCGCGCTCGCGCAGGGTGTTCACAAGTTTCGATCCGATGAGGCCGGAGCCTCCGATGACGACGATCTTCATGACTTTTCTCCACTTGTCGACTGCAACCATTGCGTCGGTGTAGAGAGATTGCCTGCGCGCACCAGGCAAGTCCTTGTTCCGGGCTTGGGTTTGCCTTGGCGAACGCTTGGATTTATGTCCAACGCAGAGGCTGTTCGTCCAGCATTCCCTGGCGCGGACGGTGCAGCGGGTGTCGAGCTGCCGTATCATCTTCCCCCAGTTACCAACCGCCAGCCGCCTGGGACACGGAGTTGAGGGCGCTTCGCAGGGGATGCTCATCTTGTCATTCGCGTTTGAAGATTACGTACTCGATCAGGACCGCCGTGAGCTGACCTTGCGCGGGCAGGTCGTGGCCGTCGGCCCGCAGGTCTTCGACTTGTTGCTGCTGTTCGTCAACAATCCCGATCGCGTCGTCAGCAAGGACGAGTTGCTCAAGTCGGTGTGGGGCGACCGGATCGTTTCGGAGTCGACGATCACCAGCCACATCAATGCGGTGCGCAAGGCCATCGGTGATACCGGTGAGGAGCAGCGTCTTGTGCGCACCGTCGCCCGCAAGGGCTACCGCTTCGTTGGCCGGATCAACGGCGCCATGACCGGGGAAGCGCGACAGCCCGATAGCGATGAACGCCCGAGCGCTGCCCCGAAGCAAATCCCCTCCTCTACGCTGATCCTGCCGGACAAACCCTCGATCACCGTCCTGCCCTTCCAGAACCTGAGCGGCGATCCGGAGCAGGAATATTTCGCCGATGGCGTGGTGGAGGACATCATCGCCGCCCTGTCGCGTATCCGCTGGCTGTTCGTGATCTCGCGCAATTCGAGCTTCACCTACAAGGGCCAAACCGTGGACGCCCAGGGCGTCGGCCAGGCGTTGGGTGTGCGTTACGTACTCGAAGGCAGTGTGCGCAAGAGCGGCAACAGGCTGCGCATTACCGGGCAACTGATCGATGCGACGAGCGGGACGCACATCTGGGCGGAGCGCTTCGAAGGCCTGCTCGATGACATCTTCGAGCTGCAGGACCAAATCACCGAAAGCGTCGTCGGTGCTATCGCGCCGCAACTGGAACGGGCAGAAATCGAACGCGCCAAACGCAAGCCGACAGAAAGCCTGGACGCCTACGACTATTACCTTCGGGCCATGGCAAAACTGCACAGCGGCAGCCGGGAAGCCATCGAGCAGGCGCTGCCGATGTTCTACCAGGCCATCGAACTCGACCCGGAATTTGCTTCGGCCTATGGCATGGCCGCCTGGTGCCACTTCTGGCGCAAGCTCAATGGCTGGATGGACGATCGGCCCGCGGAAATCGCCGAGGGCATACGGCTGGCGCGCCTGGCGGTGACCCTCGGCCGCGATGATGCCGTCGCGTTGACCCGGGGCGGACATGCGCTGGCTCATCTGGCCGGTGAAGTCGACGCCGGCATTGCACTGCTCGACAGGGCGCGCCTGCTCAATCCCAACCTCGCCCCCGCGTGGTTCCTGGGTGGCATCCTGCGGGCGTTGCACGGTGAAACAGACGCCGCCATCGAGCATTTGAACCATGCCGTTCGCTTGAGTCCGCTGGATCCGGAAATGTTCAGGATGCAGGTCGGGATGGCGCTCTCACATTTCTTCGCCGGGCACTTCGATGCCGCTGCGCACTGGGCGGAAAAGGCACTGGGCAACCTGCCCAGTCTGCTTATCGCGGCGGCACTGGTGGCGGCCAGTCATGCGCTCGGCGGTCGAATGGATAAAGCGAACCTGGCGATGCAGCGTCTGCAAAAGCTCGATCCCTCCTTGCGCCTGGGTACCCTCAAGGATTGGCTGCCAATCCAGCGGCCTGAAGACTTCGCCCGCTTCGTCGATGGACTGCGACTGGCTGGCTTGCCGGAGTAAAGGCGGCCCACCTTACCCTGTGGGAGCGAGCCTGCTCGCGAAGGACTCAAGTGCGCCGCGTTTAGCCAGTAGTCACGCGTAATCGTTAGCGACCATCGCGAGCAGGCTCGCTCCTACAGGGGGGCAAAATTCACACATTGCAACAGTAGGCTAAGCTTTGATCAACTCGTTGCTCACGATGCTCGGTTCTGCAGGTTTTGGGTTTTTCTGGAGAGCGTCTGCAACAGCTATCCCAGACTGGCCCAAACCTTTCACGCAGGATTGCCGTGATGACCGAGCCCCTCCTCAGCTTTGATGCACTCAAGCGCGCCGCGGCTGCCGGCGAAATCGATACCGTACTGGTCTGCATGGTCGACATGCAGGGACGCCTGGTCGGCAAGCGCTTCCAGGTCGAGTTTTTCATCGACAGCGGTCATGAAGAAACCCACTGTTGCAACTACCTGCTGGCCGACGACATCGACATGGAGCCGGTGCCGGGTTACGCCGCGGCCAGCTGGAGCAAGGGTTATGGCGACTTCGTGCTCAAGCCAGACATGTCCACCCTGCGGCGCGTGCCCTGGCTTGAGTGCACGGCGCTGGTGCTGTGCGACGTGCTCGACCATCACCATCGCCAGGACCTGCCTCACAGCCCTCGGGCGATTCTGAAAAAGCAGGTCGAGCGTCTGCGCGAGCGTGGTTATACCGGCATGTTTGCCTCGGAACTGGAGTTCTATCTGTTCGATGAGAGCTACGAGGCGATCCACCAGCGCAACTATCACAAACCGAAAACCGCCGGTCATTACATCGAGGACTACAACATCCTCCAGACCACCCGCGAAGAGCCGGTGCTGCGGGCGATTCGCAAGCATTTGCAGGCATCGGGCATTCCCGTGGAAAACTCCAAGGGGGAATGGGGCCCGGGGCAGGAAGAGATCAATATCCGCTACGCCGACGCCATGACCATGGCCGACCACCACGTCATCATCAAGCACGCCTGCAAGGAGATCGCGCAGCTGCAGGGCAAGGCGATCACGTTCATGGCCAAGTGGCGCTACGACGCCGCCGGTTCCAGCAGCCATATCCATAACTCGCTGTGGGACAAGAACGCCAAAAAGCCGCTGTTCTTCGACGCGAAAGCCGAGTTCGGCATGTCGAAACTGATGCGGGCCTGGGTCGCCGGGCAGCTCAAGTACGCCAACGACATCACCTGTTTTCTCGCGCCTTATATCAACTCCTACAAGCGCTTCCAGGCTGGCACCTTTGCGCCCACGCGGGCGGTCTGGAGCCGCGACAATCGCACCGCCGGCTTTCGCCTGTGTGCCGAGGACAGCAAGTCCATCCGCATCGAATGCCGCATCGGCGGCGCCGATCTCAACCCTTATCTGGCTTTTGCCGCACTAATCGCGGCGGGTCTGGCGGGTATCGACGAGAAGCTCGATCTGGCGCCACCGTTCGAAGGCGACGCCTACCTCGATGAGCATCTGCCGGAAGTGTCCAAGACCCTGCGCGAGGCAAGCGCCGCCCTCAAGGCCTCCGGCATGTTGCGCGAGGCGTTCGGCGATGAGGTGGTCGAGCATTACGTGCATACCGCCGAGTGGGAGCAGAAAGAGTACGACCGGCGAATCACCGATTGGGAATTGCAGCGCGGTTTCGAGCGCTACTGAGAACATCATGACTGCGAAGGTGCAACTGATCTCCCCTGTCGATGGCCGGGTGTACGTCGAACGCGATCTTGCCGATGCGACGCAAGTCGAGCAAGCGCTGACGGCGGCTGCCAGCGCACAGGCGTCATGGCAACGCCGATCACTGAGCGAACGCGCGGCATTTTGCAGCGCTGCGGTGGACGCGATGCTGTCGATGCAGGTCGACATCGTGCCGGAGCTGGCCTGGCAGATGGGTCGCCCGGTGCGTTACGGTACCGGCGAACTGCGCGGTTTTGCCGAACGTGCCCGGCACATGATCGCCATCGCACCGCAGGCCCTGGCCGCTATAGAGCCGGAGCCCAAGGCGGGTTTCCAGCGCTATATCAAACGCGAGCCGCTGGGCACGGTGCTGGTGGTCGCTCCGTGGAATTACCCCTATCTGACGGCGGTGAACACGATCATCCCCGCGCTGATGGCCGGCAACAGTGTGATCCTCAAACATGCATCGCAAACCCTGCTGGTGGGCGAGCGTTTTGCCGAGGCCATGCGTCGCGCAAAGCTGCCCGAGGGGTTGTTCCAGAATCTGCTGCTCGACCATGTGTCGACCGGGGCGATCATTGCTGCCGGGCGCGTGCAGCAGGTGAACTTCACCGGTTCCGTGGAAGCTGGCAAAGTCATGGAAAGCGCCGCCAGCGGACAATTTCTCGGCATGGGCCTGGAGCTCGGCGGAAAGGACCCGGCCTATGTCCGGGCAGACGCCAACCTTGAACACGCGGTGGAAAATCTGGTGGACGGCAGTTTCTTCAATTCCGGGCAGAGTTGCTGCGCCGTGGAACGCATCTACGTCGATCAGAAAATCTACCCGGTGTTTGTCGAGCGCTTCGCCGAACTGACCCGCCAGTATGTGCTGGGCAACCCGTTGGACGAAGCCACCACCCTCGGTCCGTTGGTGACGCCGGGCGCCGCCTTCTTCGTTCGCGGCCAGATCGCCGAAGCGCAGGCCCAGGGCGCGACAGCGCTGATCGATCCGAAGTCCTTTCCCGCCGACGTGCCGGGCAGCGCCTACCTGGCACCGCAAGTGCTGGTGGACGTGACCCATCAAATGTCGGTCATGCGCGACGAAAGCTTTGGCCCGGTGGTCGGCATCATGCCGGTGGCCAGCGATGAAGAAGCCATCGCCTTGATGAACGACAGTGAGTTCGGGCTCAGCGCGTCCATCTGGACCCGGGACCTCGCCGCGGCCGAACGCCTGGGCAACGAGATCGCCACCGGCACGGTGTTCATGAACCGCTGCGATTACCTGGACCCGGCACTGGCCTGGACCGGCGTGAAGAACAGCGGGCGCGGCGTCACCCTGTCGTCACTGGGCTACGAACACCTGACCCGGGCCAAATCCTTTCATCTGCGTCACGAGGTGTAGACCATGAACCTGACAGGAAACTGGAACTACCCCACGAGCGTTCGTTTCGGTGTCGGGCGCATCGCCGAACTGGCCGAGGTCTGTCGCAGCCAGGGCATCCAGCGCCCCTTGCTGGTGACCGATAGCGGCCTGGCACGCGCGCCGATCACCACGGCGGCGCTGGACGCATTGCGCGCCGCCGGTCTTGGCGTGGCGCTGTTTTGTGACCTCAAGCCCAATCCGGTGGAAGCCAACCTGGCCGGAGGGCTCGATGCCTGGCGTGCCGGCCAGCACGACGGCGTGATCGCTTTCGGCGGTGGCAGTGGCCTGGACATGGGCAAGCTCATTGCCTTCATGAGCGGCCAGACCCGCCCGGTCTGGGACTTCGAAGACATCGGCGACTACTGGACCCGCGCGGACGACAGCCGCATCGCCCCGGTCATTGCCGTGCCGACCACGGCGGGCACCGGTTCCGAAGTCGGTCGCGCGGCGGTGATCATCGACGAGCGCACCCACACCAAACGCATCATCTTCCACCCGAAAATGATGCCCCGCGTGGTGATCAGCGATCCGGCCCTTACTGTCGGCATGCCGGCGAAAATCACCGCCGGCACTGGCATGGATGCGTTATCCCATTGCCTGGAAGCGTACTGCGCCCCCGGCTTTCATCCCTTGGCCGATGGCATTGCCGTGGAAGGCATGCGCCTGGTGGCCAACTCACTGGTGAAGGCGGTACACACTCCGTCGGACCTTGAGGCCCGCGCGCAAATGCTCGCAGCGGCGGCCATGGGCGCCACGGCATTCCAGAAAGGCCTGGGCGGGATGCATGCGCTGTCCCATCCGGTGGGTGCGCTGTACGACACCCATCACGGCATGACCAATGCCACCTTCATGCCCTATGTGCTGCTGTTCAATCGCTCGGCCATCGAGGAACGCATCACCCGCCTGGCCGCGTACCTGCGCCTGCCCTCCCCGGGGTTCGACAGCTTCCTGGCCTTCGTCCTCAAGCTGCGCAAGGACATCGGCGTGCCCCACACCCTGGTTGAACTGGGCGTGGATGACCGGCAGGCCGACCTGATCGCGGACATGGCGATTGTCGACCCCTCCGCTGGCGGCAACCCACTGCCGTTGACCCGGGACGGCGTGGCAAAGATTTTCGACGCGGCGTTTCACGGCCGTCTGTAGGAGCGAGCTCGCTCGCGATGGACGTTAACGATGACGCGGGGAGCCTGATACCCCGCGTCATCCTCAAGTCTATCGCGAGCAGGCTCGCTCCTACAGAAAACCAAGGTCGAGCCTACGGCGGCTCAGTTCGGCCTGTCCAAAACCTGAAGGGGCACACATCATGAACCCAGCAAGCCAGCCGGGCACCGAAGCGCAAGACAATGACGTCAAGGTGCTGCACAGCATGGGCTATGCCCAGCAACTCTCACGACGAATGGGGGTTTTCTCAAACTTCGCCATTTCCTTTTCGATCATCTGCATCCTCTCGGGTGGCATCAACTCACTGGCCCAGGGCACCTCCGGCGCGGGTGGCATCTCCATCGGCATCGGCTGGCCGATCGGTTGCCTGATCTCCGGGGTATTCGCCATGGCCATGGCACAGATTTCCTCGGCCTACCCCACCGCCGGCGGCCTGTACCACTGGGGCTCGATTCTCGGTAACCGCTTCACCGGCTGGCTGACTGCGTGGTTCAACCTGCTGGGGCTGGTCACCGTGCTGGGCGCAATCAATGTCGGCACCTATTACTTCTTTTTCGGGGCCTTCGGACCGGCACTGGGCATGGAGGACACGACCACGGTCCGGGTGATTTTCCTGGCGATCCTCACCGGCCTGCAGGCCTTGTGCAACCACCTGGGCATCGGCCTGACGGCCAAACTCACTGACTTCTCCGGCTACCTGATCTTCGCCACGGCGCTGGCCCTGACCATCGTCTGCCTGATGTCGGCACCCAGCTATGAATTCGCGCGGCTGTGGACCTTCGGCAACTATTCCGGCGAGGCGGGCGGCAGCGTCTGGCCGCAGGTCTCCAACGGCTGGGTTTTCATGCTCGGCCTGCTGTTGCCGATCTACACCATCACCGGCTATGACGCCTCCGCGCATACCTCCGAGGAAACCCGCAACGCGGCCATGTCGGTGCCGCGCGGCATGGTCATGTCGGTGGTCTGGTCGTTGCTGTTCGGCTGGCTGATGCTCAGCGCGTTCGTGCTGATGCTGCCGAACATGGACGAGGCGGCCAAGCAAGGCTGGAACGTGTTTTTCTGGGCCATGAACACCCAGGTCAACCCGACACTGAAACTGGTGCTTTTCGTGGCGATCTTCATTTCGCAGGTGCTCTGCGGGCTGGCCACCGTTACCTCGGTTTCACGGATGATCTTCGCGTTCTCCCGGGACGGTGGCCTGCCCTGCTCAAAAGCGCTGTCCTCGGTCTCATCGACCCATCGCAGCCCGGTCGCGGCCATCTGGACCGGTGCCACTCTCGCGGTGTTGTTCGACTGGGGATCGTCGGTGATCTCGGTCGGGGCAACGCCGGTCTATACGATCGTGGTGTCCTGCACGGTGATCTTCCTGTTCTTCTCCTTCGCCATTCCCATCGCGCTCGGCCTGTTTACCTTCGGGACGTCGAAGTGGTCGACCATGGGGCCGTGGAACATGGGGCGTTTCTGGTACTCGGTGTTCGCCATTCTCTCGATCCTGTCGATGATCATCATTTTCGTCATCGGCATCCAGCCACCGAACGATTGGGCGCTGTACATCACCATCGGCTTTCTGGTGCTGACGGCCATCGTCTGGTTCGGATTTGAAGCGCGGCGCTTCCAGGGGCCGCCGGTGGGCGACATGATCGTCAAGCGCCAGGCGGAAATTGCCGCGGCGGAGGCGGCGCTGGACAAGCCTGCGGGGAGCTGATTACAGCTGTGCACGTTCGTCTGGTCCGGAAATCGGCCTATTTCGGTTTCAGGACCAGACAATCACTTCTTTCAAGACGGGAACATAGCGGCGAAATTTCCGCACCTAAAACAGGACAGATCCTACATACGAGCTATTGCATAAGCGCCTTAAATGCCCGTTTCAGTGTTTCCCCAGGAGCAAGGACATAACAAATCCTGGGGGGCGAACACGGGTTGCTTATGTCGCAGGAAGCTTGTTAATGGAACTGACAAAAATATTCTCGCCACAAAACCGCCGCCTGATCAGCTTCATCTCCCCGTTCAAAGACCATCAGGAACTTCTGCTTGAGGAGTTTTACGGTTCCGAAGGTCTGTCGACCTTGTTCAGTTTCGAGTTGTCACTGATCAGTCAGGACGCCCGGCTGGAGCTCAAGTCTCTGATGGGGCAACCGGCGTCGCTCGAGATTGAACTGGCGTGCGGCGAGGCGCGCTACATTCACGGTTACATCAGTCGCTTCAGCCTGCAGAACAGTGACGGTGGCCTGGCTTACTATTCGGCCACCTTGAGCCCCTGGCTGTGGATGCTGTCGCGCCGCTTCGACTCGCGGATCTTTCAAGAGCAAACCGTCGAAGACATCCTGCGCACGGTGTTCGCCCACTATGGCGTGCTGCCCGGGTTCGAGTTCCGTCTGGAGCAGCCGCTCAGGTCCCACAGCTACATCACGCAATACCGCGAGAGCGATCTGGATTTCGTCTTGCGCCTGCTGGAACGTGAGGGTCTGTTTTTCTACTTCGATCATTCGAAGGAAGAACACCGCCTGATCATCACCGATCACTCCCGCCACCTTGAGCCGCTGGCCCGGCAACCACGGATCCGCTACCACAGCGCTTCGGTCACCGAGACCGCCGACTCGATCACCCAATGGAGCAGCCACCGGGAGTTGCAATCCGGCAAGATGGCCATCCAGACGTTCGACTACCGCCAGCCGCGCAACCCGCTGCCGGTGAGCATGCCCAGCCTCAACGCCCAAGGTGAGGTCCCCGCCTACGAAATCTACGACTTTCCCGGTCACTACAGCCACGGGATACCCGCCGATGGCGAAGCACTGGTGCGTCATCGACTCGAAGCCCTGGAGGTACAGGCCAAGACATTTCAGGGCGCCAGCAACTGTCGCGCCATGCTGCCCGGTTACACCTTCGAACTGACCGAGCACTTCGATCACGACCGTGATCCCGTGGATGATCGCCAGTTCCTCCTGCTCAAGGTGGAGCACCGAGGCCGCAACAACTACCTGACGGATCAACCGGCGAGCTACGACAACACCTTCGTCTGCATCCGCCACAAGATTGCGTATCGCCCACCGATCATGACGCCCCGGCCGACGATTTCCGGGCCGCTCACCGCCATTGTGGTGGGCCCGAAAGGCGAGGAGGTGTTTACCGACGAGATGGCCCGCGTGCAAGTGCGCTTTCATTGGCAGCGGGAGCAGGATGCGGCGCAAGGCACGACCTGGCTGAGGGTCGCCATGCCCAGTGGCGGCACCGGCTTCGGCCATCAGTTTTTGCCGCGCATCGGTCAGGAAGTGCTGGTCACGTTCCTCGGTGGCGACATCGACCGCCCCCTGGTGACGTCGGTGCTCTACAACGCCGACCATGTTCCGCCGCACTTCAGCAACGCCACGGGGTTGCCGGGCAATCGCACCTTATCCGGGATCCAGACCCGCGAACATCAGGGCAGGGGCTTCAACGAACTGCTCTTCGACGATACCCCCGGCGCGCTGCGCGCCCGACTGGCCACGACCCATCAGGCCACGGCGCTGAATCTGGGCAAACTCGTCACCCCGCGAACCGATGGACAGGCCCAGGCGCGCGGCCAGGGCGCCGAATTGCGCAGCGATGCCGCGATTGCCCTGCGGGCGGCCCAAGGGATGTTGTTGACCACCTACGCTCGCCGCGATGCGCAGGGCTCACAGCTGGACCGCGAAGAACTGCTCACGCTCTTGGCCGAGTGCGGCGAGCTGTTCCAGTCCCTCGGCCAGACCGCCGCTGCCCGTGGCAGTCGGCAGGTCGACACCCAGGGCATCGAGGCGTTACGCCAGTCGTTGAGTCAATGGCCGGCGCCCGAGAGCAACAGTCCGGGCGAGCCGGTGGTCGCAGTGGCGGCTGAAGCCGGCATTGCCAGCGCCACACCGCGTTCGCAGGTGCATTACGCCGGTGAAAACCACGACACCACCGCCCAGGACCACCTGCAGTTGACCAGCGGCGCGGCCATGCGTCTGCACGCCGGCAAAGGGATCAGCGCCTTCGCCCAGGACGAGGGCATCAGCGCCATCGCCAATCGCGGCCAGGTGCGGGTGCAAGCCCAGGACGACGACATGGTGCTCAACGCACAAAAGAACCTGCACCTGTCGGCGGCCGAAGGCGAGGTGCTCGTCACCGCCCCGACCATCCGCCTGGTGGCCGATGACGGCAGCTACATCAGGATCGGCGGCGGGGTCGAGATCGGGACGCAGGGCAAGGCCATTGTGCATGCCGGCGAGCATGACTGGGTGGGGCCGAAGACCGACAGTGCCGCCATTCCTGTTTTCGGACGGGACGGCGCTGACCAACGGCATCGACTGCACTATGAAGGTGATCCAACCGCAATTGCTCAAGGCCAAGCTTACAAAGTCGCATTGGAAGACGGCAGCCTGGTGCAAGGCATCACGGGTACTGATGGCCTCACCGAGTTGCTTCAGCGAACAGATATGCAATTCGCCGGTCTCGAGGTATTTCGCAGTGAATCGCCCCAGACCGCGAACCCCGGATCGAGCAGCAAAGGGACGGACGCCAATAGCGACGAAAACTGAGGACTTTGAAGTCTCTCGATAAAAGGATAGTGCTCCTCTATGGCTTGGCGGGAAGAGCAAGATTTCAGAAGGATGTGGAACACATGAACTACATGGACAACACTGTGATCGCGACAAGCAGGAGTCGTTTGCTGCCGAATCGATCCACGGATCGCAACGTCGCTGTGCCGCGAGACCTGCCCGGCGTGGTGATTTTCCTGCACGGCGTGAATGATCCCGGGGCGTCCTATGAGTCGGTGGAAACCGGGTTGTGCCAGGGGGTTAACGAGCGGCTGGATCGGCCGGATTTGAAGGCGGGGCGGTATGGGGCTGATTACAGTGCGGCTGAAGCGTTACCACCTGAGTTGCGGGAGGATGAGCACAAGGCTGCGCTCGATGATCCGGACACTTACCTCTACCAGCGCGATACAAACGCCCCCAAGACCCGCAGCCTGATGATTCCGTTTTATTGGGGCTACCGGGCCGAACCCGGCGAAATCAAACGCGACAAAAATGGCGACCCGGCCCGGCTACGCAATCAATTCCAGGACCGGTTCGACAACCGTCTGGACCGACATTTCGCCAAGGGTGGCGGATTTTTTGCTAACGCCACCAACAATCTGCTGGAGATGTACGAAGAGGGTTTCGCCAAATGGTTGCGCCATTGGGTTCAACCCACCATGCCCAATTCCCTGTACATGGGCAAGGCGCCGAACCGGCGTTACTTCGTGCTCGCGGCGACCCGGCTGGCCATGCTGGTCAGCGAGATTCGCCGCGTGTCCCCCGATGAAACCATCACCATCATGGGGCACAGCCAGGGCACGCTGATCACCTTGCTCGCCCAGGCCATGCTGGTGGATCGCGGTGAACGCTGCGCCGACTGCGCCATCATGGTGGCCTCGCCCTATTCGGTACTGCCTGACGCGACGCCGAAAAATTTGCGAACCCTGCAAACCCTGATCGACATCGTGCAACACACCACCCAATCCCCCCATGCGCAACCACCCCTCAGTGCCCTGCGCTGTGGCCTGCCGGGTTATGGCGGTCGCACGGGGCCGCGCTGGTCACCCGAACAAGGCCAGCGCTTGGGGGCCGACGGGAAAACCCTGGTGTTTCCCGAACGCGACAACCGCGGCAAGGTGTACCTGTATTTCTGCCCGGACGACACCACCGTGGCACTGGATGATGTGCAAGGCATCGGCACCTACGGCGTGCCGGACGAGCTGCCCCAAGGCGAGCCGGCCATGACCGCGTTGCAATCCATGCGTTTCTACCAGCGCCTGTGGACCAAGCGCTTGCGCAACGGCGAACCGGTCCTCGTGGGCAAAGCCCCGCAACCGGACTTCACGCGCGCCGAGGGGGAGCCGCGCTATCCCGGTGGCTGGTCAGTGGCCGCGATAGCCTCGCAAGCCGGGATCAGTGAAGGCCAGACGCGCAACATCAATGCCGAACAACTGCACCCACCCCATGCGCCGCAGATGTTTGGCGGCGAAGCCGTGACCGGGTCTACCCATGAGGCAGGAAAGGATCGACCGGATGCGGTGTCGCAGAACGCTGCATTGGGCAACCCCGGTGCCTCGTTCAAATGGATTTATGTGACCAACATTGACCAGCGACTCGACCTGGACGAAGGGCTTATTCGCTGGAATCACGGCAAAGAGCCGGACGACCAGACCCGGGCCCTGCGCCAGACGCCAGTGTCCGGCAACCCGATGCTCAATCGTAAGGACCACTACCGCATCTACCGCGAGGAAACCCCTAACGAAATCCGTGCGCGCATGCAGGTTGACCAGAAGGAATGGACTGACAACAGCTATCACTCGGCAGTATTGCGCAGCCCGGAGAACCATCGCTGGGTCACGGCGATGGATGTTGCGATTGGGCAGGCCAGGTGCCTGGATGACCCAGTGATGCGGGAAGTGTTGGTGGCGATTGCGGATTGGAGAATCGATAAAGAGCGCTTTAAAGAAGTCAGCAGTTTTCTGGGTTGGTCTCGACTTAGTGCAAAGGCGCGGGCGTTGGTACAGGCCAGCTATCAGTATTACGACAAGGGTAAGTTTCCCTCAACTGAGCTGGTTTCGCTGACACCGCCTGCACTAATTATCAGCTCGAAGGGAAAAGGTGCATGAGGGATCGCCAGCAGGACAAATCAATGCGGCCAAAGCTGAAGGGCTATCTCTGGGCTGCGGGGATACTGATAGCTATTTGGCTTGGTTTTTTACTCGTCATTATCTACACAGCACAGGCTGAAAACAGGGAGCTCAGGGACATGGGAGCCATTATGCGTTGGGGAGTGGCGAGTATTTTTGGCGCGCTAGTGTTGGCCTATAGCGGGCACTGGTTTGGTAAGGTCGTAGCCTATGAAGAGGCAGAACTCGCGACCTACAAATCAAAAGTCATGGCCGAAAGAGCTGAGCACATCGCTACCCAGGAGCGCACCTATGCGTTGGAAATACGGGGAGTAGGGCTCGCTGTGCAAGGCTGGTATCAATCATCGGTGTGGCAAAAAATCGAGAAAAAAGCAGACAACTTTGCTTCGATTTTTTCGAAGGACTCTAAGGATTACAAGGCCTCATTAACATCCAGAGGGAACTCCAGTCGTCTTGGCACCCGGGCCGCGTTCCAATATTCGGCCAGCGACTCAGTGGCCTACTGGCCAATCCCGGTGTTTGCGTTGGGGCCACCAAATCCATATGAAAAAGGCTACGAAGCTGCTGATCTGATCAACTCTGGTCGCAATGCTGCGACTCTGGGTGTTACGCAGTTCCTCTGGCAGGACAGCGAAAACACTACCCACGCACAAGCAATAATCGAACGACTCTTTGTTTTTTTTGACGACAACCCACAGGTCCCGCAGGCACTGATCGTTAGCAAAGATGGCGATGTGTCCCGAAATTTGTACCGAAAGCAAGGTACACCCGGCTTGCAAAGCGTCCAGGCCGTTCCAACTGTTTTCGGAAGCACGACAGGTCTGCTGGTCACCCGTTCTGATCGAGTAGACCGTTACATCCGCCCCTTTGCCACCCAGGACTCAGAGGACAACCAGAACAAAAATACCGACATGGGCAAATTGTGGGCGTACTACTGGAATCGTGATGCTGCATTCATCGATTGGTATGAAAATGCTGAGCGGGCAAGAGGTGTGGAAGAACCAAATGCCCCCAGCACCATGTCCTCCACCTACTGGCAATCCCAACTCCCCACCCTCTGGCAAACCCTGAGCAACCGAGGCCCCGGCCATTTCGAACCCTCTGCATGGCTACCGGTGCGCTGGGCCGAGCATCAAGTCAAAGAGTTCGATAAAGCCCCGGTCCTGGGCTACCTGCACCGCCCGATCAAAGTCTCGATGCACGACGACAACGGCAAACCGCTCAAGCCTGCGTTAGAGGCCAAGGCGCTGCAAGCAGGCTGGCTACAGGCACTGCAAACCCTGCCCGAGGGTGAAAAACCGGCACGGGTGTTTTACGACAGCACCGACAACACTGCTGGCGAAGTCGCCCTGACCCTCGCGCTGCACAGCCTGAACAACGATGGATCCGGCTTGGCGTTGGGCAATGTCGACGAGGGTTACGACATCGGTCGGCGCCTGGGCAACACCGGCGTCAGTAGCGCCCTGGTCAAAATCAACCTCGCCACGATTGCCAGCTATCAAGAGGGTGGTGTCAGCGCGGTGGTGTACACCGGCGAAGACGGCAGCGTCACCGTACAAATGGTCCGCCCGCCGGACGAAGCCCGCAAAACGAAAAACCAGCAAACCCACGGCGCCGACCCGTTCAGGTTTCGCATGCCGGGAAATAAACCATGAGCCATCCCATTTGCCTGGGCGATGCCACCAGCAGTGGCGGCACCGTCGTCTCCTGCCAGCTCGAAGGCACACACACCCTCAATGGAAAAACACCGGCGGTGCTGGGCGACAAGGCTACATGCCCACTTCATCTGGGCAAGTTTGCCTTCGTCGAAGGGCATCCGCGCCGGCGTATGAACGGCATTCCCGTCGTATTGCAGGGCCATCTCCTGGCCTGCGGTTGTCATGCCGTGGCGGGCACAGCTCGGAATGTGCAGGTGGTCTAGACGAAATACCGGGCTATCTCTTTGTTGCGGGGCAGCTCCCCGCGTCAAATCCCGGCTTCATCAATCGGTTTTTTTTGCGGACCGATGATCTATTCTGTGCCTCCCCGATTTCACCCCGGAGACACCTGTGCCCGCCCTCACCGCCCGCGAGGTTTACCAGCCGTTGCGCGATGCCGCCCAAGGCATTTGCACCTTCCAGCGAGTCGACGACGCTGGCGAGTCTGGCGAGGTACGGGTCGAGATCGACGGCTGGCAATTGACACTGGAGGTCGACGCCGGCCACTTGCGCCACTGCCTGCACGGCCAAAGCCCCGATGGCCGTGAATATGTGTTCGACAACGGGCAGCGCTTCGGCACCGACCCGGTGAGTCTGCTCAGCACCTGGGAGCTGGCGCAGATTGAACGGCTGCTAACCTGAATCCTTCGCAACCTGTCGTTCCCTGGCCGCACTTGTGATACACAAGCCGGAGTGTTTTTACGTCCAAGGAGGTTCTGCCCATGCACCGTTCCCCATGCTTGCCGCACTGGCTGGCCTGCGCCCTGCTCGGCTTGTTCGCTGGCGGCGCCCAGGCCGGCACGACGCCCCCGGCGCCCGATGCCTTGCAACCCTTGCTGGCAACGATGAATGAGCGGTTGAACATCAGCGAGCTGGTGGCGCTGACCAAGTGGGACAGCGGTAAACCGGTCCAGGACAACGCCCGGGAAGCGCAAGTCATCGCCAACGCCAGGAAGCAGGCAGCCCAGCACCAGCTTGACCCCGACGATGTCGCCGACCTGATCGCCGCCCAGATCGAAGCCAGCAAATTGGTGCAATACGGCCGAATCGCACAATGGCAAGCGGCGCACAAGGCGCCGGACACGCCACGGCCGGACCTCGTTAACGACATCCGGCCCAAGCTCGACACTCTGCAAAACCAGCTGCTCACGCAGTACTCCGCGTTCCTGCCCTACCGCAATGACCCGAACTGCCCGCAATGGCTGGCCACCGAACGCTCCGCGCTGATCAAGGATTACCTGCATGGCCAGGCGATGATTCGTGCGACCGGGGAGTTGTGCGTTGTGGGGCGATAACCTCTAATGAGCCACACTGAAACCCTCGCCAAAATCCTGCTCGGCCCGTTGTTGCTGGCGCAGGGTCTGTACACGCGGCGCGTGACGCCGAAGTTGCCGGAGGCCGAAGGTGAACGCCACGGCGAATCCGGCAGCGGCGAGGTTCTACGCTTGTTGATTGTCGGCGACAGCGCCGCTGCGGGTGTGGGCGCATTGACTCAGGATGAAGCCCTCTGCGGTCGACTGGTCGCGCGCCTGGCCGATGATTACCAGGTTTCGTGGAAACTCTGGGCGCGCTCGGGTCTGGATTCCCAAGGGTTGCTGGAGCTGCTCGAGCAGCACGACCCCGAGCCGTTCGATGTGGCGCTGTTGTCGATCGGCGTCAACGATGTCACCAGCTCACTCACCCTGGATCAGTGGCTCGCTCGGCAACGGCGCTTGATGGCGCTGCTGTGTGACAAGTTCGCGGTGAGGCAGATCGTGGTGTCGCCGCTTCCGCCGATGCATCTGTTCCCCGCGCTGCCGCAGCCCTTGCGCTGGTTCCTGGGTTTCAGGGCGCGGCGTTTCAATGCACATTTGGCGGATCTGGCCGCATGCCTGGATCAATGTACGATGCTGACTACCCCGCTGGCGCCCGAGCCGGGCCTGATGGCCAGCGATGGTTTTCATCCGGGGCCGATGCTCTACCGCCAGTGGGCCGACGATGCCGCCAGGGTCATCGACCAACGCTTTCGCACCACCACAATAAAAAACAGGAGTTGAAGATGTCCGAGCTGAACCTGAACCACAACGTCGCAGCGTCCCTGAAGCAGTGGCACGCGATGATCGGCAGCCGCGACTTGAGCGCCTTGCCCGAACTGCTCGATCCGCAGGCGGTGTTCCGTTCGCCGATGGCGCACACGCCGTATCCGGGGGCGCCGGTGGTGTCGATGATCCTCAACACGGTCATGAACGTGTTCGAGGACTTTGCCTATCACCGCGAGCTGGCGACGGCGGATGGTTTGAACGTGATTCTCGAATTCAGCGCCAGGGTCGGCGGGAAAGAGCTGAAGGGCATCGACATGATCCGCTTCAACGAACAGGGCAGGATTGTCGAGTTTGAAGTGATGGTGCGACCGCTCAGTGGCTTGCAGGCGTTGGGTGAGGAAATGGGGCGGCGCCTCGGGGCTTATCTGAAGGCCACGAAAGCCTGACGTCATGCCCCTTTGTAGGAGCGAGCCTGCTCGCGATGGTCGTTAACGAATACGCGGGGAATCTGGATAATCGCGGCGCTCTTTAGTCCATCGCGAGCGAGCTCGCTCCTACAGGTACAGGGACAGGTTCTACGTACACATGTAGCCATCACACCATCGGCTGATGACGGGTCACGCAGTGAATCCCTCCACCACCGGCAGAGATCGCGTCGATGTCGAGCTGCACCACTTCGCGGTCCGGGTAGAGTTCGGACAGCAGGTCGAAGGCTTTGGCATCCGCTTTCCTGTCACCGAATTGCGGGGCGATGATTGCGCCGTTGATCACGAAGTAGTTGATGTAGCCGGCGGCGAAGTCCTGATTGTCTTTGCTGAACCGGCTTTGGCGCTGCTGACCCACCGTGACAGCGAAAACATCGCGATGGTGCGAGCTTTCACCGAGTGGCTGGTGGACAACCTGGCGGCCGAGCAGCAGACCACAGCGTGATCATTGCGCCGGGAAGGTTTGCAGGAAGGCCAGCAGGTCTTCGATTTTTTCCGGATCACTGAGGCCCCAGAAAATCATGCGGGTGCCGGGCACGACTTTCTTCGGTGCTTCGAGGTAAGCGATCAGGGTTTCGCGGTTCCAGACCAGGTTGGCGGATTTCATCGCATCGGAATACACGTAGTCCGTGGTCACGGCAGATTGGCGACCGATCACGCCATTGAGTTGCGGGCCGAAAAAGGCGCGAGCCGATTCGCCGATCTGGTGGCAGCCGCTGCAGAGGCGCTTGTACACTTTCTCCCCGGCCTGGACATCGCCGGCCGCAAAGGCAGGCGCGCTGAACAGGCCTGCGGTGAACGCCAGGCTGAGGGTCAGGGTGGCGATTTTCTTCATGTTACGTTTCCAGTTTTACATTGCCGGCTATTGGAACATGACAGCCGAAGATATCCCAAGAGCTCAGGTGAGCACGGTTCACTGCGGGCTTGCTCGCGAAAGCGATCTGTCAGACACCTTCGATGTCGACTGACACTCCCTCATCGCGAGCAAGCTCGCTCCCACAGGGGTTCTGTGTACTGGCTTACTTTTTGGATTGGGTTCGGGATGTATTGAGCTCTATGGCCGCCTGAATCAACGCCGCCAGCGCCACTTCATCGATCAGCTCACCCTCGCGGATATCGATGGCACGCCGGGTATTGCCTTCAAGGCTTGCATTGAACAGCTTCGACGGATCGTCCAGTGAAGCACCCTTGGCGAAGGTCAGTTTCACCACTTGCTTGTAGGTCTCACCGGTGCAAATGATGCCGGCATGGGCCCACACCGGCACACCCCGCCACTTCCACTCTTCAATCACTTCGGGGTCGGCCTGGCGGATGATCTTGCGGACGTGGGCCAGGGTTTCGCCGCGCCAGTCGGCCAGTTCCCGGATTCGCTCGTCGATCAGCGCCGAGGCTTCGTTTGTTTCAACCTTGTCCGTTTTCATCACCGTCTGCACCCTCATCATGATGGTTGTGACCGATGAGGGTAGACGGTGTTCGAAGATTTTTTTGAGCGCTGCTGACTGATGGCACCCCAAGGCTCAACATTGCTTACCTGTCATCGTATCGTCATGAAGCTGACGCCATACTCAGGCCATCCAATGCGTGCTTTATCTTTCTGCTGCCAGTCCCGGCAGCTTTTTTTTGCCTGAAACTGCGCTTACAAACACTCCTGCGCCGCACGTTCGAACGTCGATGGCACGAACGCCGAGGCCAGCAGCTTGCGCTCGTACAGGAACACCTTGCCGCCGCTCGAGGCTTTATAGGTTTCCAGCACATTGTCTGCCGCCACTTTGCTCGGGACGACGATCCGGTAGCTGCGCTGGGTCTGCGACACCGTTGGGTAGAGCGCATCGTGCTGCAACTTCGGCACCACGCAATGGGTGTACTCCTCGGGTGACTTGCTGGTCTGCAAGGTCAGCGTCGGATCGTTCGGCGTGGCACAACCAGCCAGCAGCAGTGAGACGAAGGCCAGGGTCGGGGCAAAAACAGTGCGCATGAATCAGGTCCTGAAAAGAAATCAACGGTGGATCGGCTTGCCCGCCGCTCAATGGGCGTCGGGCTGATTAATTTGTTGCTGCGGTCAATCCGGCGGTTACCAGCGCCTTCAACGACGCATCGAACTGTTTCAGCGCGGTCAGTTGCAGGTCGCGTTGCTGTTCGATTTGCGCGGCGATCTCGGACGCGGCCTTGTCATGCACCCACACCGACGGCAGTTGTTTCTCCACCGCGCCTTCGGCCTTGCCGATGTACTGCAGGTTGGCGTCGTAGAACCGTGCGGCGAAACGCGCCTCGACCCGGTCGTTGCGCTGGGTCAGCAACTGGTTATGAGTATCGAGCATCACCACCACATCGGGATGGGCCTGCACCAGGGCATCGAGGTTGTCGTAGACGGTCACCGATAGAAAGGTGTGGTGCAGCGAACCCATCAGCCATTCGATGGCCAGGTCCGGATCGGAGCTGTCGACGAACGCCTGGCGAATCCGCGCATCCAGTGCGTTCTTCGCACCGTTGACGGCCACCGAGTGGTATTGCTCAAGGTATTGCAGGTTTTCCACGGTGTTTTCGCTGTACAACACCCCGACCGTCTGCCCGTATTGCAGCCCACCCTGGCTAGCGGTGATGGGCGACAGATGGCAGGTGCGTGCGTCTTCGGCAAAGGCCGATGCGGTGGATGCAACACTGCCCAGCAACAGGGCAATCACAGCCAGTCGGGTCAAGATCTTCATCGCGCAGGTTCCTTGAGCAGCGTGTTCAATGCAGGCAATTTTCCGCCTTTGCGCAAAAAACAGAACTTGCGATTCTTGATGGTGACTATTGACTGAACCAATAGTGCAGCGGCGCCAGCGCATGCCTCTGGCGCAAACTTACCGGTCAATGTCGAATAAGCGGCTGTGCCGGGCGCCCACGGTTGATTACAGTGGCGACTGCCCTCAAAACCTGATCAAGGAACGAAACAATGGTGACCTGCTACCTGAAATACGTGCTCGATCCCTACCAGCTCGACGCATTCGAGCACTACGGCAAGTTGTGGATTCCCCTGGTGGAAAAATTCGGCGGCCAGCACCACGGCTACTTTTTGCCCTCGGAGGGCGCCAACAATATCGCCCTGGCGCTGTTCACCTTCCCCAGTCTGGCCACGTACGAGCATTACCGGCAGCAATCGATGAACGATCCTGAGTGCATCGCCGCGTTCAAGTACGCCGAAGACAGGAAATTCATCCTCAGCTACGAGCGTTCATTCATGCGGCCGGTGTTTGGCGAACAGGATCGCTGACTCAGTCTTTTTTCAGATCCAGGCAGTAGGTGTAGTAACCGGGGTCGCGCACCCAGCCCAGGGATTCATACAGGTGCTGGGCGGTGAGGTTGTCGGTGGCGGTTTCCAGGGTCATGCCTTTGCCGCCGGCCAGCTTCGCAAAATCCCGGGCGGTGTTCATCAGCAGTGTGCCGACGCCTTTGCCCCGGGCGGCGGGCGTGGTGAACAGATCACCGAGCAGCCAGGTGCGATGGGCGTCGATCGAGGAAAAGGTCGGGAACAGCTGGACGAAGCCGAGGTTTTCACCAACGGTGTCCTGGGCAAGAAATATCACCGATTCATCCCGGGCGATGCGCTCGGCGATGAAGGCGCGCGATTGCGAAAGGTTTGACGGCTGCTGGTAGAACATCCGGTAGGCGTCAAACAAAGGGGCGATCTGGTCGATGTGCGAGGCGTCGGCGCGCAGGGCCTGAATAGCCATGAGGGTGCTCCATTGCGGTCTCAAGGAATTACAGACTAGCAATGGCCACGGAATAGCGACGCACTATTTTCCCGAAAGCACCGAGATCCCTGTGGGAGCGAGCCTGCTCGCGAAGGCGGTTTCACATTCAACATAGGTATTGACGGGAAGATCGCATTCGCGAGCAGGCTCGCTCCCACATTAGATTCAGATTTCCACATTGGATTGCGGGTTGCGGTCAGACGCGGACGTTACGACCTGGCAGCGAAGTACGCTGGCTGCTTTCCCAGCCCTCGACCAACCCCACCGGCACGTCCGCTGACGGCAGCATCTTCACCCCACGCACCAGATCGGAGGCCCGCTCGGCAAGCATGATGGTCGGCGCATTGAGGTTGCCGTTCGGCTCGGTCGGGAACACCGACGAATCGATCACCCGCAGACCGGCGATGCCACGCACGCGCAATTCGGAGTCGACCACCGCCATGTCGTCCTCGCCCATGCGGCACGAACCACACGGATGGTAGGTGCTTTCCAGGTTGTCGCGCACGAAGGCGTCGAGGTCTTCATCACTGGTCACCTGGGCGCCCGGGGCGATTTCGCCGTCGCGGAAGCGGTCCATGGCTTTCTGGCCGATGATCTCGCGGGTCAGGCGAATGCAGCGGCGGAAGCCTTCGCGGTCCTCTTCCCGCTCCAGATAGTTGAAGCGGATTTCCGGATGCTCGTACGGGTCGGCCGAGCGCACGCGCACATAACCACGGCTTTTCGGTTTGTTCGGCCCGGTCAGCACCATGAAGCCATGGCCCTTGATCGGCTTGTTGCCGTCGTATCGCATCGCCGCCGGCAGAAAGTGGAACTGAATGTCCGGCCAGCGCAGGCCCTTCTCGGAGCGGATGAAACCACCGGCTTCGAAGTGGTTGGTGGCGCCCAGGCCATCCTTGAACAGCAGCCAGCGCAGACCGATCATCAGTTTGCTCAGCGGGTCCATCTTGCTGTTGAGGGTCACTGGCTCCTTGCAGCCGAACTGGATGTACACCTCGGCGTGATCCTGCAGGTTCTCCCCTACTCCCGGCAGGTCATGACGTACGCCGATCCCGGCCTTGCGCAGGACGTCCGCCGGACCGATGCCCGAGCGTTGCAGCAGGTGCGGCGAGCCGATTGGCCCCGACGAGATCAGCACTTCGCGGTTGCAGTACACCTGGTGGGTCTGGCCACCGTGGTCATACATGACCCCCACCGCACGCTTGCCTTCGAGAATGATCTGGCGGGTCATTGCATGGGTGACCACCGTCAGGTTCGGACGGCCCATGGCCGGGCGCAGGTAGGCGTTGGCCGTGGAACAACGCACGCCGTTTTTCACGGTCATGTGCATGGCACCGAAACCTTCCTGCATGTAGCCGTTGCAGTCTTCGGTCTTGATGTAGCCCGCTTCGGCACCGGCTTCGACCCAGGCACCGTACAGCGGGTTTTTCATGTGGTTGCCGTTGGTGGTGTGCAGCGGCCCGGTCTGCCCGCGATAGCTGTCGCCGCCCGACTCGTAGCTCTCGGCGCGCTTGAAGTACGGCAGGCAGTTGCGATAGCCCCAGCCTTCGGCACCCAGGGATTCCCACTCGTCAAAGTCCAGCGCGTGGCCACGGATGTACACCAGGCCGTTGATCGACGACGAGCCGCCCAGCACCTTGCCCCGTGGGCAGTGGATGCGTCGGCCGTTGAGGTGGGTCTCCGGCTCGGTCTCGTAGCGCCAGTTGTACTTCTTGGTGTTCATCGGGATCGAGAATGCGCTCGGCATCTGGATCACTACGCTCTTGTCACTGCCGCCGAATTCCAGGACCAGCACCGAGGTGGCCGGGTCTTCGCTCAGGCGGTTGGCCAACACACAACCCGCCGAGCCTGCGCCAATGATGATGTAGTCGTATTTTTGCGTAACCATGGTCATCTCCCGACCGTCGATTCAGTGAAAACCGGCAGTGGCTGCTGTTTGTGGGTCAGCGTGTCGCCGGTGGTGTATTGCGGGGAGTTTTTCTCGATCTGCTGGATCACCGCCTCTTCGCGCTTGAGGTCGATCGAGCGGCTCAGCCAGTAGTACGCCACGCCCGACACGATCAGCCCGACCAGCCAGGCGATGTCGATGCTGCCCAGCGCCTTGGCGAGCGGGCCGACATACACCTCGCGTTGTTCAACGCCGTCGAAGATGTAGAAGAACGGGATCATCGAGATAAAGCCGATGGCATAGGCGGCGATGCCGCGCAGTCCCCAGCTGCCGTAGATGTTGCCGTGGGGCATGAAGAAGTGCGGGATGGCGTAGCGGCCCTTGCGCACGAAGAAGTAGTCGGTGAGGTTGACCGAGGTCCAGGGCACCAGGAAGTACAGCATCACCACCAGGTAGATCCCCAGCACCGACAGGCCTTTGCCGGAACTCTGAATGCTCAGGGCCACGCCCAGTTGCAGCAGGATCACGAAGCCGATGGCCAGGATGCGTGCCTTGCGCGTGGGTTCGATGTGCTTGATCGAGTCGACGCAGGTCAGCGTGGTCAGCTTGGCGCTGTAGATGTTCATCGCGATCACCGGCAGGAACGCCAGGATGGTGACCACTACCACCGCAGTGCCCACCAGCGGCGACACGGTGTTGCCGACTTGCCCCAGGGCCACCAGCACGTCAGTGGAGTGCAGGTGATCGGCCAGCCAGCCACCCACGGATATCATCCATGCACCGGACAACGAAGCCCCGAGGAACACCACGGCGATCAGTTTGCCGCTGGAGGTATTTTTCGGCAGGTAGCGCGAGTAGTCCGACACGTACGGCGCATAGGCGATGTTGTAGCTGGCGGCCGCCGCGAACTGCGCGATGAAACCGGTCCAGTTGAAACCCAGCGGCTCGCGGGCCACTTCGCCTTCCGCGAGTGCCGGCAGCACTGCATCCGGCACCCAGCCCATCACCACCCCCAGGGTCACCAGGCCATACAGCGGCAACGACAGGTACAGCGCCCATTTGAAGCTGCGGTGCATCCAGTCATGGCCGAGAATCGCCAGCACTGCCGCCGGTATGGTCACCGCCACCGCGATCACCGCCGGGTTGAACCCGAACAACGTGTGCAGCCCCTGCATCATCAGCACCAGGTTGACGATGTTGAAGCCGGCGAACACGAACAGCGTCGCCAGCAGCACCAGGATCACCCCGCGATAACCGAACTGCGCACGGGACTGGATCATCTGCGGCAAGCCAAGGTGCGGGCCTTGCGAGCCATGAAACGCCATAAACAGTGTGCCGAACATGATGCCCAGCGTGCCGGCGAGCGTAGTCCAGAGCGCGGTCAGGCCGACGCTTGGGCCGACGAAGCCGATGGTCATGGTGAAGAAGGTGAAATTGCCGAGGAACCAGAACGGGCCTTGGCTCGACAGCTTGTCGGTGCGCTCGTTCTCGGGGATGAAATCAATCGAATGCCCCTCGACGACGGATTTTTCGTCGAGGCTGGACACGCTCGTGGCGGACTTGGCGTTAGTGTTCATGATGGACTCTTATTGTTGGAAGATCATGACGAGATAACCGCGTTCTTTCGGGTGAACGACTCCCCTGTGGCAAGGGCCACAGGTCCAGTGTTACCCGTGCCTACCTGGCGTTGTTGCAGATGCCTTATTGGAAAAACCAAAACCTGTAGGAGCGAGCCTGCTCGCGATAGCGGTGTGTCAGACACATCACTTTCAGCTGAAAAACCGCTATCGCGAGCAGGCTCGCTCCTACAAGGGGCGTGTCAGCTTGGCAGCGTGATCCACACCGCCTTGGTTTCGAGCAGGTAGTCGAGCTGCTCGGCGCCCAGGTCCTTGCCGAATCCGGACTGTTTGTAGCCACCGAACGGCATCGACGGGTCGAGGGTGCCGTGGGCGTTGACGTAGACCGAACCTGCTTTCAAGCGTGGAATCAGGCTGTGCACCTTGCCCAGGTCGTTGGAATACAGTGCCGCCGCCAGGCCGTAAGGCGAGTCGTTGGCCAGGGCCAGCGCTTCTTCCTCGTCGTCGAACGGTGCGGTGACCAGCACCGGGCCGAAGATCTCTTCCTGGACAATGCGCATGTCATTGCGGCAATTGGCGAAGATGGTCGGCTCGACGAAGAAGCCAGGGCCATCGATCGGTTGACCGCCGTAGACCAGTTCGGCGCCTTCGGCCTTGCCGGTTTCGATGTACTCGGTCACACGCTGCTTTTGCAGGGCCGAAACCAGCGGACCGATGAAGCAGTCAGGATCCAGGCCCGGGGCGATTTTCAGGGTGCGCGTATAGGCGATCAGTTCACGCAGGAATTCGTCGTAGACACTGCTATGAATATAGGCCCGTGTACCGGCGTCGCATACCTGCCCGGAGTTGAAAAACACGCCGTTGGCGACCGCTTGGGCGGCGGCCGGGATGTCGGCGTCGGCGCAGACGATGACCGGTGATTTACCACCGAGTTCGAGGGTCAGGCGCTTCATGTCATCCAGCGCTGCGCGGCCGACAGTCTGGCCGACCGGGGTCGAGCCGGTGAAGGTCAGTTTGTCGATGCCCGGGTGGGTGGCCATGGCCGCACCGACCACGCTGCCGCGCCCGGTGACGATGTTGATCACGCCATCGGGAATGCCCGCTTCCTGCACCAGTTCAGCGAAACGCAGGGCCGACAACGAGGTCAGCTCGGCGGGCTTGACCACCACGGTGCAACCGGTCGCCAGCGCCGCGCCGAGCTTCCAGGCCATGGTTTGCAGCGGGAAGTTCCACGGCACGATGGCGCCGACTACGCCCACCGCTTCCTTGCGGGTATAGGCCAGGTAATTGCCCGGCAGCGAAGGTTCGACGGTACGGCCGTGCAGCTTGGTGGCCCAGCCGGCGAAGTAACGCAGGGTATCGACGGTGCCCTGGATGTCCACGTCCTTGGCGAAGGCAACCGATTTGCCCATGTCGATGGATTCGATTTCCGCCAGCTCCGCGGCGTTCTGCTCGATCAGGTCGGCCAGGCGCTGCATCATGCGCTCGCGTTCCGCCGGTTTGGCCTGACGCCAGGCGCCGCCGTCGAACTGCGCGCGGGCGGCTTGCACGGCGCGGTCCAGGTCATCGGTGGTGCCCATGGGAATGCGGGTGATCAGGCCTTCGGTCGAAGGTTCGATCACATCGGAGGTCTGGCCATCGCTGGCTTCGACCCAGGCGCCGCCGATGAACATTTTCTGGACCTTGCCGAAGAAGGTCTGGGTGGCTTCGCTGACGCCGAATTTTTGCAGGTAACTTTTGACGATCGTGTCCATTTTTATTCTCTCTGCCCGGCAGTCAGAGCCTGCCGGGTCACTGGTTTCGATGATCAGGCTGATGCGGTTTCGCTCTCGGCGGCCGCCCGCACCTTGCCACGCTCGTGGAAGATGAAACCGATGCTGTTGAGCAGCAGTTGCGCGGCCAGGATCGAGGTCATGCCGGTCGGGTCGTAGACCGGCGCCACTTCCACCAGGTCCATGCCGACGATGTTGCCTTTGCTGCGCTTGGCCAGGGCCTGGATGATTTCCAGCACTTCGTAGTAGAGGAAGCCGCCGTGGCTCGGGGTGCCGGTGCCAGGAGCGATGGACGGGTCGAAACCGTCGATGTCGATGGTGATGTAGTAGTTGATGTTCTGCGGGATCAGCGCCAAAACACCTTCGACGCCAAGGCGACGCACGTCACGCACCGAGAGGATTTTTGAACCGGCTTCATGGGCCGCTTCGTAGTCATCGCGGTTGGACGACGAGACGTTGCGGATGCCCATCTGGGTCATGCCGACAATGTGGTTCATCTCCGAAGCGCGGCGCAGCGGGTTGCCGTGGCCGTAGCGAACACCGTGGCGTTCGTCGACGAAATCCAGGTGCGCATCGAAGTGAATGATGTGGATCGGGCCGCGGCCTTCGAAGGCCTTGATCACTGGTGCGTGCACCGAGTGGTCGCCACCGAGTACCACCGGCATCACGCCGGCGTCGAGGATCTTGCGTACGGCGTATTCGGTGTTCTTGTTGCTGGTGGCCATGTCGGTGTGGACGATGTCGGCATCACCGACGTCGACCATGCGCACGTCCGATGCAGTGAGGTACATCACGTCATCTTCGTGGTCGTAGGCGCCAGCGTGGCCGAAGGAAAACAGCGTCGATGCTTCGCGAATCCCGCGTGGTCCGAAGCGTGCGCCGGAGCGCCACTGGGTGCCCATGTCGTTGGGCACGCCGAGCACCGCGACGTCGGCATCCAGTGCATCCCAATCGGTGCACACCGGGGATTTGCCAAAGGTGCAATGACCCACGAATGGCAGGTTCAGGCGACCGGATTCATAACCGTTGTTCGACATTTCTAGCCTCTCCACTTCTTGTTATCGGCTTGACGGACTGCAAGGCGACCGCCGTTGGAAAGACTATGGGCGCAGGTTTTCGTGGAAAAAATGCTAAACATCAGATACTCATATCGGTATTCCCGATGCATCCCCATGCCGGAGGCCCAAGATGATCCAGCTGCACGATGTCGACCTGAAACTGCTCAGGGTGTTTGCCACGATTGTGCGCTGCGGTGGTTTCTCGGCCGCGCAGGCAGCGCTCAATGCCGGGCAGTCGACCATCAGCGAACAGATGACCCACCTGGAAACCCGCCTCGGGGTCAAACTCTGCCAGCGCGGGCGCAGCGGCTTTCGCCTGACCGAACAAGGCGTGGCGATTCATGAAGCCACCCAGCGCCTGCTGTCGGCGGTGGAAAACTTCTGCATGGACGCCGACGTGCTCAAGCAGCACATCAGCGGCAAGCTCAACCTGGGGATCATCGACACCACGATCACCGACCCGGATTCGCCGATCCCGCGCACCACCCAGCGCTTCGTTTCCCGGGGCCATGACGTGCACCTGAACGTGTACGTCGGCACCCCGGCGGAACTCGAAGAGCGGGTGCTCGACGGTCGCCTGCACCTGGCCATCGGGCACTTTCCGATCCATGTGCCTGGGTTGCTGCAATCACCGCTGTACCAGGAAGCCCTGGGCTTGTATTGCGGGCGGCGTCACCCGTTGTACGGCAGCCACGCCGAAGGTGAGGAGCTGCTCGAAGAAGTCGCTGCCGGGCGCATCGTCGTGCGCGGCTACATGCAGCAATACGACCTCGAACACTTGGGCGTGAGCAAGGCGGCCGCCACCGTGGACAACATCGAAGCCACGGCGATCCTGATCATTTCCGGCGCCTATCTGGGTTTTCTGCCTGAGCACTTCGCCGCCCAGTGGGTCAAGAGCGGCGAGATGCACCAACTGGCACCCGCAAGTCTGCGTTTGAAATCGCCGTTCGACGTGATCACCCGACGCGGCACGGCACCGCCACCGATCCTCCAGGCATTCCTCGAGGACCTGGCCGCCAGCACCCGTAAAACCGGCAAGCCGTGAAGTGACACTCGCCAAATTCAAATTTTGCCGGGCATACTGATTTTAGTTCGCCAACCTTGCAGGCCCGTCATGCGCATCCACGTCACCTTCATCGACCGCGTCGGCATCACCCAGGAAGTGCTGGCCCTGCTCGGTGGACGCAGTTTCAACCTGGACGCCGTGGAGATGGTGCCGCCGAACGTCTACATCGATGCGCCGACCCTCGGCGCCGAGGTGCTGGAGGAGTTGCGCGAGGCGCTTTTCGACGTGCGCGGCGTGCAAGCGGTGACCATGGTCGACATCCTTCCGGGACAACGCCGGCGCCTGCAACTGGACGCACTGCTGGCCGCCAGTTCCGACCCGGTGCTGGCGGTGGATGATCGCGGCCATGTGCTGCTGGCTAACCCGGCGCTGATCGCCCTGTGCGGGCGCGAACCGGCCGGTGAATCGCTGACCGCGTTGTTCGACGATGCCGATTTGCAACGCACCCTGATCGCTCAGCATTTCCGCCTGCCGATGCACGAGGTCAGCCTCGGTGGCCAGACCTTGCTGCTCGATGCGATGCCGATCACCGACGCCGGCGCCCTGCTCACCCTGTACCAACCCAACCGCATCGGCGAACGCCTGTCGGCGCTGCACCATGATCATGCCGAAGGCTTCGATGCGCTGCTCGGTGAATCGCCGCCGATCCGTGCGCTCAAGGCCCGTGCGCAACGGGTGGCGGCCCTCGATGCGCCGTTGCTGATCCAGGGTGAAACCGGCACCGGCAAGGAGCTGGTGGCCCGTGCCTGTCATGCCATCAGCCCACGGCACGATGCGCCGTTCCTGGCCCTGAACTGCGCGGCACTGCCGGAGAGCCTCGCCGAAAGCGAGTTGTTCGGCTACGCCCCCGGCGCCTTCACCGGCGCGCAACGGGGCGGCAAGCTCGGCCTGCTGGAACTGGCCGATCAGGGCACGGTGTTCCTCGATGAAGTGGGGGAAATGTCGCCGTACCTGCAAGCCAAGTTGCTGCGTTTTTTGAGCGATGGGTGCTTCCGCCGGGTCGGTGGCGACAAGGAAGTCCGGGTCAATGTGCGGGTGCTCAGCGCCACCCACCGCGACCTGGAAAAAATGGTCGCCGAAGGGCGTTTTCGCGAAGACCTGTTCTACCGCCTGAACGTGCTCAACCTGCAAGTGCCGCCGCTGCGCGAACGCGGTCACGACATCCTGCTGATGGCCAATCACTTCATGCAACAGGCCTGCGCGCAGATCCAGCGACCGCCGTGTCGTCTGGCACCGAGCACCTTCAGCGCCCTGCTCGGCAACCGCTGGCCGGGCAACGTGCGGCAACTGCAAAACGTGATCTTTCGCGCGGCGGCGATTTGCGAAAACCCGCTGGTGGACATCGACGACCTCGACATCGCCCGCACGGCGGTGGAGCGGCAGAACGACGGCGAAGTCGGCAGCCTGGAAGAGGCGGTTGGCGACTTTGAGAAGAACCTGCTGGAACAGCTGTATCGCAGCTATCCGTCCAGCCGGTTGCTGGCGGCGCGGTTGCAGACTTCCCATAGCGCCATTGCGATTCGCTTGCGCAAGTACGGGATTCCCGGCAAGCCCTGAACTCCCTGCCGCCACCCAATCCCACTGACAACACTGCCCCCCCCTGTAGGAGCGAGCCTGCTCGCGATAGCGGCCTCACAGTCAACATAGATTTCGACTGACACGCCCTCATCGCGAGCAGGCTCACTCCTACAGGGGATCAGTGTTGTAGTTGAACTCTTCGTCTGCAAATCGATACAGCGTAGCGAAATCAAGACAAAACCTTTCCCACCTGCATTTACGGCGTCTGCGCCCACAGCCCTGCTTGTCCGTACTGATTTCAATACGGATGAAATCTCTCGCACTTCACAAAATCACGACAAGCCATTGATTTAAAACAACTAATCAACATTGGCACCGACCTTGCTTTCACTCCTGCAACCCGCTCGTCGCCCCGCCTCGAGCCTTAAAACAATAAGGAGTTGATATGAGCCAGTTGCGTTTTACCGTCGATCACGAATGGTTGCGCCTTGAGAGCAATGGCCTGGTCACCGTCGGCATCACGGCGTTTGCCCAGCAGGCGCTGGGGGATGTGGTGTTCGTTCAAGTGCCTGAACTGGGCGCCTTCGATGCAGGCACGGAAGTATCGGTGCTGGAGTCGGTGAAGGCCGCCAGCAGTATCGGCATGCCGCTGGACGGTGAAGTGGTCGAGATCAACGCGACACTGGAGAGCACCCCGGAACTGGTCAACGAAGACCCCTTGGGCGAAGGCTGGTTCTTTCGCTTCAAACCGGTCGATGTCCAGGCGTTGAGCGATCTACTGGATCAAGACGCCTATGAACGCCTGACCGCAGAACACGCCGACGCTTGAAGCCCCCTGGGCATTTCCCGAATCCGAAAAAGGACCACACCATGTTCAGCAAGCACGACCAGATCAACGGCTATGACGACGAACTGCTGGCGGCGATGAACGCCGAAGATGCGCGGCAGGAACACCATATCGAACTGATCGCCTCGGAAAACTACACCAGCCAGCGGGTGATGGAGGCACAAGGCAGCGGCCTGACCAACAAGTACGCCGAAGGGTATCCGGGCAAGCGTTACTACGGCGGTTGCGAGCACGTCGACGTGGTCGAGCAACTGGCTATCGATCGCGCCAAACAGCTGTTTGGCGCCGATTACGCCAACGTCCAGCCACACTCCGGCAGCCAGGCCAACGCTGCGGTTTATCTGGCCCTGCTGCAAGCCGGCGACACCGTGCTGGGCATGAGCCTGGCCCACGGCGGTCACCTGACCCACGGCGCCAAGGTGAGCTTTTCCGGCAAGCTCTACAACGCCGTGCAGTACGGCATCGACACCACCACGGGCCTGATCGACTACGACGAAGTCGAGCGCCTGGCGGTCGAGCACAAGCCGAAGATGATCATCGCCGGGTTCTCGGCCTATTCGAAGACCCTGGACTTCCCGCGTTTCCGCCAGATCGCGGACAAGGTCGGCGCGTACTTCTTCGTCGACATGGCCCACGTTGCCGGGCTGGTGGCCACGGGTCTGTACCCCAATCCCCTGCCCTACGCCGACGTGGTCACCACCACGACCCACAAGACCCTGCGCGGCCCTCGCGGTGGTCTGATTCTGGCCAAGTCCAATGCGGAGCTTGAGAAGAAGCTCAATGCCGCGGTATTCCCAGGTGGTCAGGGCGGCCCGCTGATGCACGTGATCGCCGCCAAGGCCGTGTGCTTCAAGGAAGCGTTGGAGCCAGGCTTCAAGACCTATCAGACGCAAGTGATCCGCAACGCACAGGTCATGGCGCAGGTGTTTATCGAGCGCGGTTATGACGTGGTGTCCGGCGGCACGGATAACCACTTGTTTCTGGTCAGCCTGATCCGCCAGGGCCTCACCGGCAAAGACGCCGACGCCGCCCTCGGTCGCGCCGGCATCACCGTGAACAAGAACGCCGTGCCCAACGATCCGCAATCGCCCTTCGTGACTTCCGGTTTGCGCATTGGTACGCCGGCGATTACCAGTCGCGGCTTCAAGGAAGCGCAAAGCATCGCGTTGGCGGGCTGGATCTGCGACATCCTCGATCACCTGGGCGATGCCGATATCGAGGCCAATGTCGCACGGCAGGCTGCTGCCTTGTGTGCCGACTTCCCGGTCTACCGCGACTGAGCAATCCACACAAATCCCCTGTAGGAGCGAGCCTGCTCGCGATAGCGTCGTATCAGTCAACATGAATAGAGCCTGATCCACCGCTATCGCGAGCAGGCTCACTCCTACAGGTTCTGCTCCCTGCTGCACAAGGAAAGCATCATGAATGCCATTGTCGAATCGACCGGCAAAAGCCCGGCCAAAGTGGAGGTCGGCACCAAACTGCGCGGTGCGCAAAAGGTCGCGCGGATTCCGGTGAAGATCATTCCCACGGATGAATTTGCGCGCAAACCCGACTGGATTCGTGTGCGCATGCCGATCTCTCCCGAGGTCGACCGGATCAAGCAGCTGTTGCGCAAGCACAAGCTGCACAGCGTCTGCGAAGAAGCGTCGTGCCCGAACCTGGGCGAGTGTTTTTCCGGCGGAACGGCGACCTTCATGATCATGGGCGACATCTGCACCCGTCGCTGCCCGTTCTGCGATGTTGGCCATGGCCGGCCCAAGCCGCTGGACACCAACGAGCCGATGAACCTGGCCGTGGCCATCGCCGAGCTGCGCCTGAAATACGTGGTGATCACCTCGGTGGACCGCGACGATTTGCGCGACGGTGGTGCCCAACACTTCGTCGATTGCCTGCGGGAAATCCGCAAGCTGTCCCCCGGCATCCAACTGGAAACCCTGGTGCCGGATTATCGCGGACGCATGGACGTGGCCCTGGCGATCACCGCCCATGAGCCGCCGGATGTGTTCAACCACAACCTGGAAACCGTACCGCGCCTGTACAAGGCCGCGCGGCCGGGGTCGGACTTCGAGTGGTCGCTGGACCTGCTGCAGAAATTCAAGCAAGCGGTGCCCCATGTGCCGACCAAATCCGGCCTGATGCTGGGCCTGGGCGAAACCGACGAGGAAGTCATTGAGGTCATGCAGCGCATGCGCGAGCACGACATCGACATGCTGACCCTCGGCCAATACCTGCAACCTTCGCGCAGCCACTTGCCAGTGCAGCGCTTCGTGCACCCGGACACTTTTGCCTGGTTCGCCGAGGAAGGCACGCGCATGGGCTTCAAGAACGTGGCATCCGGGCCGCTGGTGCGTTCGTCCTATCACGCCGATCAACAACTTCATGGAGGTACGGACGGTTTCAAGCCATGATGGAATGACTGGTCATGCATGGAGCCGTTTCCGATGTCGCGTTCACCCTGTCTGTTGTTGCTGTGCCTGAGCCTTGCCACGCCGTGCCTGGCAGACGCGTCGAAACCCGGGCACATGGTGTATGTGCGCAGCGTCGACCCGGGCATCGAGCAGGACATCCGCTACGCCAGCGCGCACAACTTCACCGGGCATCCGCTCGACGGATACCAGGCGGCGGAGTGTCTGCTGTCGCAGGACGCTGCAAAGGCATTGGCCCGAGTGCAAAGTTCACTGAAAGCCGAGGGTTACGGCTTGAAGGTATTCGACTGCTATCGCCCGACCCGCGCAGTGGCGGACATGGGCCGTTTCGCCACCGAACCCGGCGACCCGCTCAAGACCGAGTTCTATCCACGGGTCGACAAGCAGGACTTCTGGCGCCTGGGTTATGTGGCCCGGGTGTCCAATCACTCCCGGGGCAACACCGTCGACTTGACGATGACCGGCCCCGACGCCCTGCCCGCCGACACCTGGACACCTTCGGCCATGCAGGTGGATTGCACCGCCCCTTACGGCCAGCGCTGGCACGACGGCGCACTCGACATGGGCACCGGTTTCGATTGCTTCGATGAGCGGGCGCATACCGACTCGGCGCTGATCAACGCCACGGCCAAAGCCAATCGCCAGCGCCTGACCAGTGCCATGGCCAAGGAAGGCTTTGTGGGTTATTCGGCCGAGTGGTGGCACTTCACGTACAGCGGGAATCCGCAGAAGCCGGACGTCATGGACTTCCCCATCACGCCGCTTGCACCATGAACATTCTGCTCAAGGCCCTGTCGGTGGCGTTTATTCCGCTGACCGCAATGGCCCAGGGACTCGACGGCAGCGACCAACTGATCGTGGTCACCAGTAAAAACTGGGATGACATCCAGGGCACTGCCCAGCGCTATGAACGGCACGGGCAGACCTTTGAAAAATTCGAAGCGCCCTTTGCAGTCGTTCTCGGCAAGAACGGCATGGGCTGGGGCAAGGGGCTGCTCGATATCGGGCAACCTGAAGGACCGGTCAAACAGGAAGGCGATGGCAAGGCGCCGGCCGGCATGTTCAAGCTGGGCACGGCGTTTGGCTACGCGCCTTCGGCCGAAACCCGACTTCCGTATCTACCGTTGACGCCGACCATCGAATGCGTGGATGACAGCCAGTCCACGCGTTACAACGAACTGGTCGACGCAGCGGTCGTGAAAAAGGACTGGAGCAGCTCCGAACGGATGCGCCGCTCGGATGAGCTGTACCGACAAGGCATCGTCATCCAGCACAACACCCCGGCCACGCCCGCAGCCGGCTCGTGCATCTTCTTCCACATCTGGCGCGGCCCCACGGCACCGACCCGAGGCTGTACAGCCATGGACCCGGCGAATATCGCACGGCTGTTCGATTGGCTCGACCCGGGCAAATCCCCGGTGCTGGTGCAACTGCCGCAAGCGCAGTACGAGCGGTTGCGCCAGCGCTGGAAGCTTCCCGAGCGCCAGTAAACGCTGAACTTGTGGCGAGTATTAACCCCGCTCAACCACCACCGCACTCATCGACGGTTTGGCCAGCGCGTAATAGATCACACCCGGCACCAGCAGCCCGACGATCCAGGAAATATCCACGCCGCCCAGTTGCGCAACCATCGGCCCGGAGTAGAAATGAGTGTCGACAAAGGGCAACTGGATCAACACGCCGATCACATAGACGCTGATCCCCAGCACGTTCCAGCGACCGTAGCGCCCGTTCGGGTCGGACAGCGCCGGAACGTCGTAACGTTCTTTGTTGATGAAGTAGTAGTCCACCAGGTTGATCGCGCTCCACGGGGTGAAGAACGTCAGCAAAAACAGGATGAAGTACTTGAACGAGTTGAGGAACGAGTACTGCCCCAGCAATGCCAGCGTGGTGGATGCCGCGACGATCAGCAGCACAAACAGCATGCGCTGGCGGGCGGTGATTTCCAGGCGACGACGAAAGCCACTGATGATGGTGGCGATGCACATGAAACTGCCGTAGGCGTTGAGGGTGGACACCGTGACCTTGCCGAACACGATGCTCAGGTACAGCAAGGACGCGATCACACCGCTACTGCCCAGGCCGACAATGGTCGCCACTTCGTGCCCACGGAAACTGGCCCCGGCCAGTGCGGCGGCGAACACCCCCAGCACCATCGAAGTCTGAGCCCCCAGCACTGTGCCGAGGCCCACGGCGGTGAAGGTTTTCCAGGACGAAGTCTTGCTCGGCAGGTAGCGCGAGTAGTCCGCCACGTAGGGGCCGAAGGCGATCTGCCAGGATGCCGAAAGCGAAACCGCCAGCAGGAAAGTGCTCCAGGCAAAATGACGATTGTCGAGCAGCAGGCCGATGTCGTTGAGGGTCATCAACCGGGTGAACAGGTAGGCGAAGGCGATGATGCCCAGCACGCTGGCCACCCGCCCGACCAGGTGAATCACCCGATAGCCGAAGATCGTCAGGAACGCGATGCACGCCGCGAAGATCAGGATGCCGGCACTGTCGCTGACACTGATCAACTGCGCGATCGCCTGCCCTGACAGCACCGCGCCGGTGGCGCTGAAACCCAGATACATCAGGCACACCAGGACAATCGGGATCGCCGCGCCATACACCCCGAACTGCACGCGACTGGAGATCATCTGCGGCAGCCCGAGCTTCGGCCCTTGTGCCGCGTGCAGCGCCACCACGGCACCGCCGAGCACTTGCCCGATCAGCAAGCCGATCAGCGACCAGAACACATCGCCGCCCAGCACCACGGCCAGGGCGCCGGTGACGATGGCGGTGATTTGCAGGTTGGCGCCGAGCCACAGAGTGAACTGGCTGTAGAGACTGCCGTGTCGCTCAGCCTCGGGAATGAAATCGATCGAGCGGGTCTCGATCAGGGGACTGCGTTGCGCACTCATGAGGGTGTTTCCTTTGTGGAACTGTTTTTGTTGTCAGGGACGGAATTTAAAAGGTCTTGGTGGCGCTGGCTACAACTGTCGCCGAACAGAGGTCGTCATAGCCGTACCAACTGCTGCACTCGCTTTTCGACAAGTCGGTATCGACATAGCTCAACCCCCAGGTCACGCCGACGAAGTCGCGGGTCAGCTTGGCTTCCCACTCGTAGTAAGACTCACGGCTATCGCCATTGGCGGACCAGAACGCGGGATCATTCACATCGTTGCGCCCAAAGCGCAGGTCCAGGCCGACTTCGGCCGGCAAATCGATTTTGTAGCCCACGTAGGTGTAAAGGGTGTCCTGGTCCTCGCCGAAAAAGTTCGGCGTGTCCTTGGAGTAAAAAGCACCCAGCTTCACGCCGTACAGGTCGAGAACGGCGTACGCCTCGCTAAGGTTGAATTCGGAGTTTTTCGGGTAGTCGTACTTGATGTAGCCCAGGTCCAGGCTGATGGCGTCCGTCGCCTGCCAGTAGTAACCGGCGTAGTACTCACGCTCCTGCCGGGTGTCGAAGCCGCCGCCGAAATCCACGTTGGAGGTCCAGGCGCCGATGTACAGACCGCTGCTGTGCAGCAGCGTTGCGCCGCCCTGCACCGCCAGATCACCCAGGGTCTGCGAGATGCCGCGGGTGCGGTAGTCGCTGACGACGCCCAGGGTCATCTCCAGGCTGAAATCATCGTTGAGGACCAGGGCCTGGCTGGTCAGGGGGGCCAGTGCCAGTGCGGCGAGGGTCAATGCTGAAAGTGCGTTCATACAGTTCTCTTGTTGTTATGGCGTACGGGGAATTTCAGGCATGGCGATGCCGGGCCCCTCGCGCTACGAGGGGCTGGCTGGTTTTGCGTGAGCTGGGTGTACGCAGGTCAGGACGCGGGGGCGTAGACCTGCTTGCCGGCGAAAAAGGTGTTCAAGACTTTGGTTTCGAACAGGTCGTCATCGCTGACCTTGAACACATCGCGGTCGAGGATGATCAGGTCGGCCTGCTTGCCCGGTGCCAGCGAACCGATCTGCTGATCAAGGCGCAGGGTTTTCGCCGCGTTGATGGTGTAGGCGTAGAACATGGTCTGGCGGTCGATGCTTTCCTTGGCATTGAGTACGCCCAACGGACCTTTGCGTGTGCTGGCCTGGGCAATGGCGTTGAACGGGTTGGCGCTCGACACCGGCCAGTCGCTGCCACCGGCAATCGTCGCGCCGGCGTTATGCAGGGACCGCGCGGGATACTGGTAACCGTAGGCAAAAGCGCTGATGTAAGGTTTGACCAGTTCGACGGTGTAGGACTCGCCGGTGGCCCACAGCAGTTGCATCGAAGCGATCACGCCCAGTTCTTTGAAGCGGGGAAACTCCTTGGGATTGACCAGTTGCAGGTGCGCGATGCTGTGGGGCACGGGTGTCGGGCTGAGCTTGCGCGCATACGCCACGCCATTGAGCGCTTCACGCACCGCGCGGTCGCCGACGGCATGCATGTGCACGATCCAGCCGCGCTTTTCCGCCGCCACCACCAGTTCGCCGAAGTGCGCCGGGTCGGTCAGCAGTTGACCGTCCTTGTGGCTGTTCTTGTACGGCACGACGACTGCCGCCGTTTGTCCCGGGAACTCGAGAATGCCGTCGACAAATATCTTCACGCCGGGGAACGTCAGGTTAGGCACACCCTCGAATTGCTTCATCACCGTGGCAATCACCTCCAGGTCGGCGGGTTTGCTCTTCGGGTTGGTGACCATCAACGCGGCGACGTGGGCACTGAGTTCGCCGTTCTGCGCCAGCTCCTTGTACAGCGGCAGCACGCCGACACTTTCGGCGGTGGCATGGAAATCGAACAGCGAATCTTCGCTGCCGCCGTTCGCCGCCGCGTCCATCCAGGCGGTGACGCCGAATTGATTGTTGATTTTCACCGCCTCGCGAGCGGCCTTGAGCATGGCCTCCGGGCTCGGCGCCGGAATACCGTTGCGCACCACGTCCCAGCGGGATTCGGCGAAGTAGCCGTTAGGGGTGAAGTCCGCTTCATGGCCGACGAAACTGCGCTCTTTCTCCGGCAGGCCCTTGACCAGTGCCGCGTCGATGTTCAGACGTTTGAGCATCGCGTTGTTGGCCCAACCGGTGTGGCCGTCGATGCCACTGAAGACAATCGGTTGATCGGCCCAGCGCCCCTGGTTGAACACTTTTCCGAGCTCACGGCTCTTCTCCCAGTAGGCCGAACTGACCCCGGCCACGCTGATCACATCGCCGGAGCGGGCACGCCCGGCCTTGTCCTCTTCGATCAACCATTGCTCCAGTTCCGGCAAGGGTTTGACCTCGTCCAGCAGGTTGGCCTTCATGCTGTCGAAAGCGCCCGAGACCGGGTGGCTGTGGGTGTCGATCATGCCCGGCATCAACACTTTGCCCGCCAGGTCGATGCGCTGGGTCTTGGCATCGGCCAAGGCATTGATTTCGGCATCGCTGCCCACTTTCAGAATCTTGCCGTCTTGCACCGCTACAGCCTGCACCAGCGCCTGGCCGGGTTCGGCGGTAAAGACCTTGCCGTTGAACAACACCAGGTCAGCGGCGGCCATGGCCTGCACCGACGACAAGGCCAGCGCGGCGGCCAATAGGTTTGGAATCAATCGCATCGGAACGCTCTCTGGTTTTTATAGGGCGGATCGGGAAGTAACAGCTTGGGAAACAACCTGTGGCGCGAGCCCCAGGAACGGCGCCTTGGCCCACACGACCTTGCCGCCGACCAGCGTCAGCAGCACGTCATTGCGGCCCAGTTCCTCCTCGGGCACCTGCATGAAGTTCTTGTCGAGCACGATCAGGTCAGCGAATTTGCCGACTTCGACCGAACCCAGCACCGCGTCCAGCTTCAACTGCTCGGCGGAACCAAGGGTGATGCTGCGCAGCGCTTCGGCTCGCGACAGCGCCGGATCGGCGTTGAGTCGTCCGGCATACTTGGGGCCATAGCTGTGCGGATTGGTCGGGTCGCCGGAACGGGTGACACCGACTTTCAGCGCCAGGAATTCATCCAGCGGATCGACTGGCCAATCGCTGCCAAACGCCACTCGACCGCCGGCATGGGCGATGCTGCCCGAGGGTTCCATGCGCTCGAATCGCTCGACGCCAAGGTGATCACGGGTGCCGTCGACCGTGGACGGTGCCTGCTGTGCCCACTGGAACGACATGGTGGCCGTGACGTCCAGTGCCTTGAAGCGTGAATAGTCGGCAGGGTCGACAGACTCGGCGTGGGCGATGGCCGGGCGGAAGTCTTGACCTGGCAGTTCCTTGCGCACGTAGGCGACGCTGTCCAGTGCATCGCGCACCGCGCGCTCGCCGGTGGCGTGCAGATGTGGATCGAGACCGGCCTTGACCGCTTGCAGCAACAACGGATTGAGCACTGACGGCGGGAAGTACAGCTCGCCCAGGTTCTTGCCCGGCGTCCACTTCGGCGCCTTGTCGGTGCCGCTGTTGTGCAGGTACGGGGTCAACATGGCGCCGGTGTCCGCCGGGGCATTGATGATGCCGTCCATGAACAGTTTGACGTGGCGCATGTTCACGCCCGGCGCGACATGCACTTCGCCCTGGTCGTAGGTGCTGGCCAGGGCCTTGGCCTCGGCGATGGTTTTCACCGGGTCGGCGGCAGCGGCGGCCGGGTCCAGCTTGATCGCCAGCAAGGCCCGGGCGGTCAGCTCGCCGGACTTTTGCAGGCTGGTGAAGGCTTTGCCGTTTTCCGGGCCCGACAGCGCATCCATGAAACTGGTGATGCCTTGCCGGCGCATGGCGTCGAGGGCTGCGCGAACCTGATTGAGTTTTTCCGCCTCGGTGGCGGGCGGCACCACGGCGGCCAACGATTCGGCGGCGCCGTCTTCGCAGATGCCGTTCGGGTTGCCGGCGCTGTCGCGTCGGTATTTGCCGTCTTCGGGGTCAGCGGTGTTCTTGTTGATGCCGGCCAGTTCCAGGCCGCGAGAGTTGGTCAGCACGGTGTGAAAGTCGGTGGAGCGCACCTGGATCGGACGCCGGGTCTTGAGCGCATCCAGGGTCGATTTGTCCGCGTCGCCGTCGAGCCCGGTCATGCCCATGCGATCCCAACTGCCCACTTCCAGCCACACGTCCGGGCCCTTGTCCTTGTCGGCATCGAGGCAGGCCTGGATGCTCGCCTGAAACTGCGCGCGGGTCATGGTCTGGTATTTCAGGTCGCACAGCGTCATGGCGCGGCCGCCATCGCCGGGATGCATGTGCGCATCGACAAAACCGGGCATCAGCATGCGCCCGGCCAGGTCGATCAGTTGTGTTTGTTTGCCGATGTAGCCGTCGACCCCGGCATCGCTGCCGACATAGACGATCTTGCCGCCCGAAATGGCAATGGCCTGCTGCACGGAATTCTGGCCATCGACGGTGTAGACGTAGCCATTGCGCATGACCGTGTCGGCGGGTGTCGCCGCCAACGCCATGCCGGAAAATGCCGTCGTCGCCGCAACGGCGACAAAAAGCCTGGAAAGTCTCAAATGCCTCACCCCTGTTCTTATTGTTTTGAAGCGGTCCGAGGCGACTGCGCCAGCCCCTGATAGACAGGGCCTACCCTATAGGGCGCAGCGTTCGAATGGACCTCTGCAAATGAGGAGGGGTGAGGCAAATAGTTGAAATGACGCGATTAATCGCGGCGCGCAGACTCAATCAACGAACCGGGCGAACGCAGGACCGAACCCAGTTCCACCTTGCTTTTCACGCCGAGCTGCAAATAGCAATTGCGCAGGTAGGTACGCACGGTCGCCGGGCTAAGGGACAGGAGTTTGGCGATTTCCTTATAGGAATGGCCGGCGGCGAACAACATCGCCGCCGTGCGTTCCCGAGGCGCCAGGCCTTCGGCCCGTGATGGCGCTTCGAGGGACAAGATGACATGTTCGGCATTGGGGCTCAGGGTCAACGCGCAGCGGCCCAAACGAACCACGCAGGGCGCTTTTTGCAACTGTGAGACAACTTCGACCGGCAGCATTGAACCGTTCCAGCCGGGCAGTTCACGCTGAATCGCTGCGCACAGTCGGGCGCCGACATACAGCAGGCTGCCGTCCATGCGCGCAACACCGAAGTCGCTTGCGCCGTCATCGGTGTCGAAGCGAATCATGTCCTGCACCTGGAACCGCCACAGCTGGAACAGGTGATCGCAGAATGCCGAAAACAGCTCGGCCTCGTGTTCATCGAAATGCTGTTCGTGCTGGCCGCGGTAGAGACAAACGAAGAACATCAAGCCACTCTCGGGCAACTCAAAGGTGATGCCCATCAAGTGGTAGAGATCGTAACGCCGGGCGAAATCGTTGACGGCTTCGCACGGGTCGTTGAACCCTTTATCACGCACCACCTCGCCGGGTTGACTCAGGGTGGTATGGGAGAACTGATCGTTTGCCGCCACCGGATGCCATTCGGCGGCAAAGGATTCAGGGAGATTGATGCTGCCGTGCATCCAGCTCTGCGGGACGACATTGGGACCCGGCGTAGACATTTCGCCCCACCAGGCCGACGCAAACGGCACCAGTTGACCGAATGCCTGCAAACCGTCGGCGATGAAGCGCGACGCGCCACTTTCCCGCGCCAGCCGTCCAACGTGCAACACGCAGCGATTGAACGCCTTCAGCGTGGCCATGGACGTGTTGTCGCCGGCCTTGATCTCCTCCTCAATCATTGCGATCCCGTTCACTGCATGGTTTTTGTCGTCTGGACGATGCCATAGGCTCGGGAAGGGGTCCAGCGCACTTTGACATCAGCAGTTACAAACCACTGTGCAACCCGTACAACGATGGTCGGCGGTCCTTGTGCAGATCATTGCGGGCACTGATGCGCTTGTTGCGCGCCTCGGCGAGGTTCAGGGTGGCCAGCAACATCTGCTCGCCGCCCTGCTCCGCCGGCCCGGCCAAAGGGTAGCCATCGGCATCGACGATGACCGAGCCTTGCACCCAGCCGACTCCACGCTCATGGCCATAACGATCACAGGCGGCGATGAACATGCGGTTGACCGAGGCATTGGCCTGCACCCGCAGCACTTCGGCCGGGCGCTCGGTCTGCGGCCGCGGACCGTCGGGCCAGTTGACCGGCGCGCACAGCAGATCGGCCCCGGCCAGCGCCGCAAGACGCACCCACTCGGGGAACTCCAGGTCGTAGCAGATCAGCATGCCCAGCCGCCCATGCACCGTTTCGACTACCGGTGGCGGCGCATCGCCAGCGGTGAAGATGTCCTTCTCCGCATCCCACAGATGCGCCTTGCGGTACACCGCGCGCAGGCCGTTGGCGTCGATCATCGCCGCGCTGTTGGCCAGTTCATCACCGGGCAGGCGCTCGCAGAATCCGCCGACGATCACCAGGTTCAGCTCACGGGCCAGGGCCTGCCACAGTTGCAAGGTCGGGCCGTCCACGGTTTCCGCCAGCGACAGCGCCTCAAAGCGGTCAGCGAACAGATAGCCGCTCTGCACCAGCTCGGGCAGCACCACGACTTGCGCGCCCTGTAAGGCTGCCCGGCGGATCGCGCGTTCGGTGAGCGTGCGGTTGTAGGCCAGGTCGCCGATTCTCGGTGCCAGTTGACAACAGGCGACCACGGTATTTTTTACGCTGTTCAACGCCCTGCCTCCGCAGATGAATAGGTCATGGCGACGATGTCGCTTTCACTCAGCGCGTCGATCACCCGGCGTTCGGCGGCCAGATCGATCGAACGGCTGAGCAGGTAATACGTCAGGCCCGACACCACCAGGCCCACCAGCCAGGCGATGTCCACGCCTTCCAGCACTCGCGCCAGCGGGCCGACGAAGACCTCTTTGCCGGCGGCGGCATCGTAGATGTAGAAGAACGGCACCATGGCGGCGAAGCCGATCAGGTACGAGACGATGCCGCGAAATTGCCAGGCGCCGTAGATGCCCTTCGGCGTGAAGAAATGCGGGATCGCATAACGACCCTTGCGCACGAAGAAGTAGTCCACCAGATTGACGGCGGTCCACGGCACGAGGAAGTACAGCAACAGCACCAGGAAGGTGTTCAACAGCGCGATGCCGTCACCTTTGATCGACAGCACGCAGGTCAACAGAATGACGCTGATCACACTGATCGACAGCACACGGGCGCGGGGTGTCGGGGTGATTTTCCTGATCGAGTCGACACCGGTCAGCAGCGTCAGCATGGCGCTGTAGGTGTTGAGGGCGATGATCGGCAGGAAGCCCGCCACCGAGACGATCACCAGCAGATTGCCCAGCCCCGGCACCATCGAGGAGCCGACCTGGTTCAACGCCACCAGCGCATCCGCCGCTTTCAGCTCCTGCGCCAGCCAGGCGCCGAGGCCGATCATCCAGCTGCCGGACAACGAGGCGCCGATGAACACCGCCGCGATCAGTTTCGCCCGGCTGGTGTTTTTCGGCAGGTAACGGGAATAGTCAGACACGTAGGGTGCATAGGAAATGTTGTAGCTGGCACCGATGGCGAACAGCGTGGCGAAGGCCACCCAGTTGAAGCCCAGGTCGGCCGCTGGCGTGACGCCTTCCTGGCCCGCGCCGAACATCAGGGCGATGGTCACCAGTGCGTACAGCGGCAAGGTCGCCAGCAAGGCCCACTTGAAGGCCTTGTGCATCAGGTCATGGCCGTAGATCGACAACAGCGCGCCGATCAGCACCACGGTCACGGCGACGATGGTCGGGTCGATGCCGAACACATGTTCAAGGCCGTTCATGATCAACGAGATGTTCACCACGTTGAAACCGACGAACACAAACATCGTCGCCATCAGCGCCAGGATCACCCCGCGATAGCCGAACTGGGCGCGGGACTGGATCATCTGCGGCAGGCCCATTTCCGGGCCTTGTGAGCCGTGGAACGCCATGAAGATGGTGCCGAACATAATGCCCAGGGCACCGGCGAGCATGGTCCACAGCGCAGACAGGCCGAGGCTCGGGCCGACAAAACCGATGGAGATGGTGAAGAAGTGGAAGTTGCCCAGGAACCAGAAAGGGCCCTGACTGCTGAGTTTGGCGTGACGTTCGTTTTCCGGGATGTAGTCGATGGAGTGGCCTTCGATGGCCAACCCGCCGCTCGCCTCGGTGGCGTGCGCAGACACTGGGGAACCTGACATACGATTGTTCCTATGCTGTTGTTTGTTGTTTTTGTGGGTATAGCGCTCGCTACGACGTCCAGTTCAGGTGAAACTCCAGAAAAAACTGACGATGACGCTGGTTTCACGGCAATGTAGGGCGTGAGTCCGGGCAGTAAAATATCGCAGGCACACTGTTCACATAGATCAGCATCTATGTAAGCGAGAATCGGGAGACCCCATGCTGGGAACTGTAACGGAACTGGATCTGCGCCTGATCCGGGTATTTCTGACCGTCGTCGAAGCGGGCGGCATCTCGGCGGCACAAACCGCCCTCAACACCACACAACCCACGATCAGCGCGCAGTTGGCGACGCTGGAAGCCCGGGTCGGTTTCCGCCTGTGCGAACGCGGGCGCGGCGGGTTTTCCGTGACACCCAAAGGCACTCAATTCATCGAGGCGGCCCGGCGCTTGCTGGCGGCGGCCGAAGGTTTTCGGGTCGAGGTGCAGCACATCAACCGCAAAGTCTCGGGCAGCATCAACATCGGCCTGCTGGGGCAAATCGACCCGGTGGCGAACAGGAAAATCGGCCAGGCCATTGCCCGTTTGCGGGCGCGGCACGAAGGGCTGTACTTCCATTTCACCGAACTGTCGTCGTCGCTGCTGGAAGAAAAAATCATCAACGGCCATATCGACCTGGCCATCGGTTACTTCTGGCATCGCCTGCCCAGCATCGATTATTTCCCGCTGTTCCCGGAAACCCAGATCGCCTATTGCGCGCCCTCGCACCCGCTGTTCGGACAAGTCGGCGCACTGACCCGGGAAGATGTCAGCGGGTTCGACTGGGTCTGGCCGAGCCATCCCCTGCCGGAAATGCCGGCCCCCACGTCCATCGAGCGCCTGACCGTGCTCACCGACAGCATGGACGGCGCGGCCCTGCTGATCCTGTCCGGTCAGCACCTGGGGTTTCTGCCGCAGCACTACGCCACCCGCCATGAACAACTAGGGCAGTTACACCCGCTGAACCCGGATCTGTTGCGCTATGAGGTGAGCTTTCATGCGGCGGTGCGGCATTCGGCGCGGCAGCGGGACCTGGTGAGTGCGTTTCTGAATGAGCTGATCGAGATTTTCGGGGCGGTGTAGGTCCTGTGGGAGCGGTGGGTCAGTCAACCCGATGCCGGCTGTAACGACGCCATCGCGAGCAGGCTCGCTCCCACAGGGGGTGGTGGGTGTACACAAGATCCGGGAGCAACCGAAATTACTGTGGGAGCGAGCCTGCTCGCGATGGCGGTGGGCCAGTCGATATCAATGTTGAATGTGCTGGCCTCATCGCGAGCAGGCTCGCTCCCACAGGGGGTGGTGGGTGTACACAAGATCCGGGAGCAACCGAAACTACTGTGAGAGCGAGCTTGCTCGCGATGGCGGTGGGTCAGCCGATATCAATGTTGAATGTGCTGGCCTCATCGCGAGCAGGCTCGCTCCCACAGGGGGGTGGTGGGTGTACACAAGATCCGGGAGCAACCGAAACTACTGTGGGAGCGAGCCTGCTCGCGATGGCGGTGGGCCAGTCGATATCAATGTTGAATGTGCTGGCCTCATCGCGAGCAGGCTCGCTCCCACAGGGAAACAGGGTGGGTTCAGAAGTGGATGTCCTTGGCCGGGACTACGTCGATCCGCGCCACGGAACCGGTCAGGCGCTTCAGGTCCTTGTTGTGCTCGGCGATGATGTCTTCGGCGGTCAGGTTGCCGTTGTCGACGGTGGAATGGGCATCGCCCGCCAGCACCACGTCGTAGCCCAGTTTCAGGGCCTGGCGCACGGTGGCGTTGACGCAATAATCGGTCTGCAGGCCGCAGATGACCAGGCGCTCGAAGTCCTCTTTCGGCAACAGTTTTTGCAGGTTGGTCTGGTAGAACGAATCCCCGGTAGTCTTGCGCACGCGATGGTCCTTTGGCGAGGTTTCCAGACCTTCAGCCAGTTGCCAGCCGGCAGCGCCATGGGCCAGCGGGCTGCCCGCTTCTTCGTGCTGGATCAGCACCACGGGCACTCCCGCCTTGCGCGCCCGGGCAGACAGGTCATTGATGGTATTGATGACTCGTCCAATCTCGAAGCACTCGTACTCCCCGGAACACAAAGCCTGTTGGACGTCGATGATTAACAACGCAGTGGTCATGATTTCCTTCCTTGAATCGTCGATGGATCAGGGGACGAACATAAGCCCGTCCCCCTCCGGACACAACCCTCAATAACCGAGCGACAACCCGGTGTTACGCCGTGGGTCGTTCGCCCCGTAGAAACGGTTATTGCCGACCGGCTTGCCACCCAGGGACGGCGCGCCGACCAGGATCGCCGCCAGGTGGTTGGCATCCTGTGGACCAGCAAACTTGTGGCCCCAGCTTTCGAGGATTTTCACTGTGTCCGGGCTGGTGGTGAAGGCTTCCAGGTTGGTTTCCTCCGGCAGCCACTGCTGGTGAAAACGCGGTGCATCCACCGCTTCCTGGATGTTCATGCCGTAGTCGATCACGTTGAGCATGGTCAGCAAGGTCGCGGTGATGATGCGGCTGCCACCCGGCGTACCGACCACCATCACCACTTTGCCGTCCTTGGTGACGATGGTCGGGCTCATGGACGACAGCGGCGCCTTGCCGGGCGCGATGGCGTTGGCCTCGCCCTGCACCAGGCCGTACATGTTCGGCACGCCGATTTTCGAGGTGAAGTCGTCCATTTCATCGTTGAGGATGACCCCGGTCTTGCTCGCCATCACGCCGGCACCGAACCAGTCATTGAGGGTGTAGGTCACCGACACCGCGTTGCCCCACTTGTCGACGATGGAGTAATGCGTGGTGTTGCTGCCTTCATGGGGCGCTACACCGGGTTTGAGTTCACTGGAAATCGCGGCTTTTTGCGGCTTGATCGCTTCGCGCAGCTTGGTCGCGTAGTTTTTATCCAGCAAGTGGGCAATCGGGTTCTTCACGAAATCCGGGTCGCCCAGATAGCTGTTGCGGTCCACATAGGCGTGGCGCATGGCCTCGATCTGATAGTGCATGCCCTGGGCCGAGTGATAGCCCAGATCCTTCATCGGATAGCCTTCGAGGATGTTCATGATTTCGCAGATCACCACGCCGCCGGAACTCGGTGGAGGTGCGGAAACCACGTGGTAGCCACGGTAGTCGCACTCGATGGGCGCCAGTTCACGGGTCTTGTATTTGTCGAGGTCGGCCTGGGTGATGATGCCCTTGTTGGCCTGGCTGGAGGTGACGATGGCGTCGGCCACCCAACCTTTATAGAAACCGTCGGCGCCTTTCTCGGAGATCTCCCGCAAGGTCTTGCTCAGGTCCTTTTGCACCAGTTTCTGGCCGACCTGCATCGGCTCGCCTTTGCTCAGGAAGATCGCGCCGGAATCCTTGATGTCCTTCTTGAACATGTCGGTGGCATAGTCCAGCAGATCGACGTCGCCCTGCTCCAGCACGAAACCGTCTTCGGCCAGCTTGATGGCCGGGGCGATGATTTCCTTGCGCGGTTTGGTGCCGTACTTGGACAGCGCCAGTTCCATGCCCGAAACGGTGCCCGGCACGCCCACGGCCAGGTGGCCACGGGTACTCAGATCGGGAACGACGTTGCCCTCCTTGTCCAGGTACATGTTGGCGGTGGCGGCCAGCGGCGCTTTTTCACGGAAGTCGAGGAAGGTCTTGCGCCCGTCCGCCAGTTGAATGGTCATGAAACCACCACCGCCGAGGTTGCCTGCCGCGGGGTACACCACCGCCAGCGCATAGCCGACCGCGACCGCCGCATCCACGGCATTGCCGCCGTTCTTGAGCACATCCACGCCCACATGGCTGGCCAGGTGCTGGGCCGTGACCACCATGCCGTTTTCCCCGGTAGCCGGGGCCACGGAGGCGGCATGGGCGGTCAGGCAGCTGAGCGCCAACGAGGTCGCAATCAGCGATTTGGCAAAAGGTTCGTACTTCATGAGTCGGTCTCTTCTTGTCATTAAACAGGGAAACGTTTCAAAAGCCGTTGCCAAGTATGGTCGGGATTACGTATTGCGCCTCCCCGTCGAGGCAGTATCCTTAACGCCTGTTCAGCAATTTTGCGCGAGCCCTGGCATGACCTCTACCTGCACCACCGTGTCTTCACCCGTGGGCCAGTTGAAGCTGGTCGCGAACGGTTCACGACTGGCGGCCATCCTCTGGGAAAACGACAAACCGGGCCGGGTGCGCCTGGGGCCGATGAGCGAAGCGCCGGACAATCCGATCCTGGTGCGCACGGCTGCGCAGCTACGCGAATATTTTTCCGGCACCCGCGATCGCTTCGAACTGGATCTGGATTTTGCCGGCACGGAATTCCAGAAGAAGGTCTGGGCGGCGCTGCTGACCATCCCGTTCGGCGAGACCCGCAGCTACAGCCAGATCGCCGAACAGATCGGCAACCCGGCGGCGGTCAGGGCGGTGGGTGCGGCGAATGGCAAGAACCCGATTTCGATCGTGGCGCCGTGTCACCGGGTGATTGGCGCGTCGGGCAAGCTCACCGGGTTTGCCGGTGGGCTTGAGGCGAAGGCGTTGTTGCTGACGCTGGAGGGTGGGCAATGGCCTGGCACGGCACGCCTGCCAGGCTTTTGATCATGCTTGGGCGAAGAGGTTTTTCATCGCTGCATACTGCAACAGCATGATGGTCTTGGCGTCGCAGATTTCGCCACGGTAAAACGCTTCGAGCGCGTTATCGAACGTCCACTCCAGCACTTCCAGCTCTTCGGTTTCCGCCTCCAGCCCACCACCGTCGCTGACTTTCGACTTCGCGTCGTATTCGGCAATGAAGAAGTGCAGTTTTTCCGTCACCGAACCGGGGCTCATGTACGCCTCGAACACCTTCTGCACATGGTGCACGCGGTAACCCGTCTCTTCCTCCGCTTCATCGCGGATACGGTCTTCAGGCGCCGCGCCTTCCAGCAGCCCCGCCGCCACTTCGATCAACAGCCCATCGTGACCGTTGACGAACACCGGCAGGCGAAATTGTCGAGTCAGTACCACAGTTTTCTTTTCGCGGTTGTACAGGAGAATCGCCGCGCCATTGCCACGGTCGTAAACCTCCCGGACCTGGCGTTGCCACTCGCCATTGTTGCGTTGGTAATCGAAGGTGATTTTCTTGAGCAGGTACCAGTCGTGGGACAGCACCTGAGACTCCAGGATGTTGACCCGCTCGGCAGTGTTCGACATGACAACGCGTCCTGTTATTGGTCTGAAGGGCCCTATGTTAAGTGAAAACGGACAGCCTTTGCCCCCTCAGGCAAGCTGCGCCTTGTACTCCTTCTCGTATTGTCCGGCCAACGACTCTTTCTGTTTGTCATCGAGCAGCTTGCCGGCCATCTGGAAGAACTTCTGCTCTTCTTCCTCGAGGTGGTGATGCACCTTCTCCGAGAGCTTTTTAGCGGCCACCAGCCAGGCCGGGCTGGACATCTCGGTGTCGTCCAGTTCTTCCATCATTTCATCCATTTCGTGATGTTCGGCAATGCCATGACGGCTGAGGTCGACTCCGTTGTCGAACTCCATCAACGGGATGTAGAAATGCCGCTCTTCGGCCGTGGCGTGAGCCTGCAATTCAGACTTGAGTCGTTTGTAGGCCTCGACACGTTCGGGGCTGTCGCCGCTGGTGTGGATCAGGGCTTTGGCGTAGGTACGTTGGCGTTCATGGCTTTCGCGCAGGGCTTCGAAGATATTCACGGCGTGTCCTCATCGGTCGCACTCTGGAATGACGCGTACTAATGAATGACATCTGCGCGCAGGCGACGGTTCCACCTGCCGGGTACTGATGGAACATTGGCGGCGACCACGTTAGGCTGCGGTTTCACTGCCATAAGGATATAGCCATGAACCTGCGTATCGAACTGTCGAAAAACCCCACGGAAGAACAACGCCAGGCCATCCTCAAACCCTTGCGCGCCTACAACGGCTCGAAGGCCGAAGGTAACGTGCCTGAGCACATCGCCTTGCTGGTGCGCGACGACAACGACGAGATCCTCGGCGGCCTGCATGGACGATTGTTTTACCAGTGGCTGTACATCGACTTGCTGGTGGTGCCGGAGCAGGCCCGGGGACAGGGCCTGGGTTCGCGACTGATGCAGATGGCCGAGGACCTGGCGCGGGAACGACGCTGCGTCGGGCTGTGGCTCGACACCTTCGAATTCCAGGCACCTGGGTTCTACAAGAAATGCGGCTACAGCGAGATCGGGCACATTGCCGATTACCCGCCGGGCCACAAGCACTACTTCTTCCAGAAGCGCCTGAATTACTGACCAACACACAAAACCACTGTAGGAGCGAGCCTGCTCGCGATGGCGGACTGTCATTCAACATTGATGTCGACTGACTTACCGCTATCGCGAGCAGGCTCGCTCCTACAGGGGTATGCAATAAACCTTCAAATCACAGACAAGTCGCCAACGCCGCCAGCCGGCGTTTGGCCACGAAATCGTCCTTCTGCGCGTAATAGCTCAACACCGTGCCCGAGGCATCGGTGGTCACGTCGACGAAGGACTCCGCCGAGCGGGTGTAAACCGTCGTGCCGCCCTTCTCCCCTGGCTGCAAATAGGCAGCCGCATCGACGCCGAACACAGCCTCGTCCTGCCAGGAAAACTGCACGCACTGGGCGACGTCTTTTCCCGGTTTTTCCGAGGTCAGGGTCTTGTACGGGGCTTTGGTGCGGGCGTCGTTCATCGTCGAGCCGGCGCATCCGGCCAGCAACGTCACGGCCAGCGCCACCATCAGAATTCGCATTGCATTCACTCATCGGGAAAAAGCGGACTTTATCACCCCGGCAGCCCGTATCGTTCTGCTTTACTGCATTTATACCGCGACAGCGCGCAACGATTCGCGCACCCTGTCGCGCCAATAACGCCCCATCGCACCCCTGACTGGAAATCTGATGACACCTAATGCCGAGTTCTACAAACCGAGCACTGAATATGCCGACAAGCTGATCAGCCAGATCGGTCAGACGCCGTCCTGGATTGCCAAGCGAATCGGCGTCACCGACAAGCGGATTCGCTACATCCTCGACGGCGAAAGAACCGTCAAAGGCGAAACCACGCCGATCCAGATGACCTACACCGAACAGTTCGCCCTCGAATGCCTGGCGGCAGCGGCCAAGGCCGGCAAGAAGCAATCCTCGTAATCGGTTCTCAAGGAGCGACCATGGCGGCAACCGAACAGCAGCATGAGCAAGCACTCAAGAGATTTCTCGATGAGCGCCCCGAGTTGCGCCACGACCTCGATCATCTCAACCCGTTGCTGGCCCAGGTCAAGGGCGAAACGCCGGCGCAGTACCGTGACGAACGCTTGCATGAAGCCTTCGAAGCCGAAGCCGAGCGCCTCGGACTGTTCGCCTGGGAACTGACCCTCAAATTGACCACCGCCACCCCTCAGGACTATGAGGCCCAGCGCCTTGAAGTACACCGCGAAGTCGCGGAAATGGCCGGGATGGATTGGCTGGAGTATTGCGACCTGTACGGGATAGAACCGCAACCGCGTTCAAGTCCGCACTGAGCGGTGTCCTCCAGGCTGTCATCGCGGGCAAGCCCGCAGGTTTTGTGGTCATACCGCAATCTTTGGCATGGCACAGATCACTGTGGGAACGGGCTTGCCCGCGAAGAGGCCCGCGCAGACAACATCACTTTAGCCGCCCCGCCGATAAAGCATTATCATGGCCACAGTTTCGCTGATCGAGTCCGTCATGAAGTTCGCCATCGCCGTATTTTCCGCCCCCCACGCGCCCTCCTCGCGCCGCGCCCTGCTGTTCGCCCAGGCCGCGCTGGCTGGCGGGCACGAGATTGTCCGGCTGTTTTTCTACCAGGATGGCGTCTACAACGCGTCCGCCAGCGTGGTCACGCCCCAGGATGAACCGGACTTGCCCAAGCAATGGCGGGCATTCGTCAGCGACCATCGACTCGATGGCGTGGTGTGCATCGCCGCCGCGCTGCGTCGTGGCGTGTTGAATGAAGAAGAAGCCAAGCGCTATCAACGCGAGGCGGTTGCCGTCGGTGCGCCGTGGGAATTGTCCGGCCTCGGCCAATTGCATGACGCGGCGCAGGATGCCGACCGTCTGATCTGTTTCGGAGGCGCATGACATGGCCAAATCCATATTGATCGTCAGCCGCCAGTCGCCATGGTCCGGCCCGGGCGCGCGGGAAGCACTGGACATCGTGCTGGCAGGGGGCGCTTTCGATCTGCCGATCGGCCTGTTGTTTCTCGATGACGGCGTGTTCCAGTTGGCCGCCAGTCAGAACGCCAGGGCCCTGCAACAGAAAGACCTGAGCGCCAACCTGCAAGCCCTGCCGATGTTCGGTGTCGAGGAACTGTTTGCCTGCGGAGACAGCATCGCCCAGCGCGGCCTGGACCCGAGCGGCCTGTCGCTGGAAGAAGCCCAAGTGTTGACCGCCCACGAAATCACCGCCCTCATTGACCGTTACGACCAGGTGATCACCCTCTGATGCCGACTTTGCATGTGTTGTCTCATTCCCCTTTCGGCGACGAACGCCTGACCAGTTGCCTGCGCGTGATCGGCGCCAACGACGGGTTGCTGTTGTCCGGTGATGCCACCTATGCGTTGCAACCAGGCACCGCGCCGTTCACGGCGCTCAGCGCACGCGGCCTGAAGCTGTTCGTGCTGGCCGAAGATGCCCAGGCCCGTGCGCTTGCAGTTCCAGACTGGACCAACGCCATCGATTACCCGGCCTTCGTCGAACTGTCGATTCACTACGACAAGGTCAACAGTTGGCTATGAATGCATTGACGGTCGGCGCCCGCGCCATCGAACTGGACAAGGACGGTTTCCTGGTCGAACTCAGTGACTGGTCCGCCGATGTGGCCAGTGCCCTGGCGGCTGCCGAAGACATCGAGTTGACGCCCGAACACTGGGAAGTCCTCGAACTGCTGCGCAGTTTCTACGCCGAATTCCAGCTGTCACCGGCCACCCGACCACTGATCAAATACACCGCCCTGAAACTCGGCCCGGAAAAAGGCAACAGCCTGCACCTGAACCGACTGTTCAAAGGCACTCCCGCCAAACTCGCCGCGAAACTGGCGGGCCTGCCCAAACCGACGAATTGCTTATGACCGATTACCCAGCACTGACACTCGAAACGCCCGCCGAGCATCCGTTCGCCCAGTTCGTGCGGATCCTTGGCAAAGGCAAGCGCGGCGCCCGTGACTTGACCCGGGTCGAGGCCCGCGAAGCCATGGGCATGGTGTTTGATGAAAAGGTCGAGGAAACCCAGCTCGGCGCGTTCCTGATGTTGCTGCGGCACAAGGAAGAAAGCGCCGAGGAAATGGCCGGTTTCACCGAAGCCCTGCGTGAACGCCTGAATCCTCCGGCGCTGGCGGTGGATCTGGACTGGCCGACCTATGCCGGCAAGAAACGGCACTTGCCGTGGTATCTGCTGGCAGCCAAGTGCCTGGCGCAAAACGGCGTGCGGATTTTCATGCACGGCGGCGGCGCCCACACGGCCGGTCGGCTGTACAGCGAGCAACTGCTGGGTGAATTGAACATCCCGCTGTGCCGCGACTGGCAACAGGTCGGCTCCGCGCTGGATAACGGCGGCCTGGCCTTCATGCCTTTGATGGACTGGGCGCCGCAGCTGCAACGCATGATCGACCTGCGCAACACCCTGGGCCTGCGCTCGCCGATCCACTCCCTGGCGCGGATTCTCAATCCGCTGGGCGCCCGTTGCGGCCTGCAGAGCATTTTTCACCCGGGCTATCAGGCCGTGCATCGCGATGCCAGCGGCCTGCTGGGTGACACCGCCATCGTGATCAAGGGCGATGGCGGCGAGATCGAGATCAACCCGGACGCCGACAGCCACCTGTACGGCACCACCGGCGGCGAGAGCTGGGACGAGGAATGGCCGCAGTTGTCGGCGCAGCGTCACGTCAAACCTGCCTCGCTTGACCCTGAACATTTGAAAGCGGTCTGGCGTGGCGATGTGGTCGACAGCTACCCGCAAATGGCCCTGATCTCGACCATGGCCCTGGCCCTGCGCGGCCTGGGACAGAGCCGCGAACAGGCCTTCGAAACCGCTGAAAAATACTGGGCCGCGCGGGACAAATCGATTTAATCGATCATTCTCGCCCGATCTTTGCGCTTTTTGTTCGAACTCATCGGAATAGACTCGACTCCATCGATTATGGGTTTAAGGAGTCTTGAACATGGGTTTGTTAGTGGATGGCCGCTGGCAGGACAAGTGGTACGAAAGCAGCAAGGACGGCGCGTTCCAGCGTGAACAGGCGCAGCGTCGCAACTGGTTGACCGCTGACGGCAAGCCGGGTCCGACCGGCGTCGGCGGTTTTGCGGCCGAGCCCGGGCGCTATCACTTGTACGTGTCGCTGGCCTGTCCGTGGGCCCATCGCACGCTGATCCTGCGCAAACTCAAAGGCCTCGAAAGGCTGATCGACGTCTCGGTGGTCAGCTGGTTGATGCTGGAAAACGGCTGGACCTTCGACCAGCACCTTGGCTCGACCGGCGACAAGCTCGATCACTTCGCCTTCATGCACCAGCGCTACACCGCCGACACCGCCGACTACACCGGCCGCGTCACCGTACCGGTGCTGTGGGACAAACAACAGAATCGCATCGTCAACAATGAATCATCGGAAATCATCCGCATGTTCAATGGCGCCTTCGACGATCTGACCGCTAACGACCTGGACTTCTACCCGGCGCCGTTGCGCGGTGAGATCGATGCGTTGAACGAGCGGATTTATCCGGCGGTGAACAATGGCGTGTACCGCGCCGGCTTTGCCACCTCGCAACAGGCTTATGAACAAGCTTTCGATGAGGTATTTGCCGAACTGGACCGCCTGGAGTTGCTGCTGGGCGCCAACCGTTATCTGGCTGGCGAGTGCCTGAGCGAAGCGGACATCCGCCTGTTCACCACGCTGATTCGCTTCGATGCGGTGTACTACGGGCACTTCAAGTGCAATCTGCGGCGGATTGCCGATTATCCGAACCTGTCGAACTGGCTGCGGGAGATTTATCAGTGGCCGGGGATCGCCGAGACGGTGGACTTCACCCACATCAAAAACCACTACTACGCCAGCCACCGCACCATCAACCCGACGGGCGTGGTGCCAAAAGGGCCAGCCCAGGACTTCACCGCGGCCCATGATCGGGAGCGGTTGAGCGGGAAAGGGGTTTGGCGCAGGGGTTGAGATTTGTGCAGGTTTTGAAGGCCCCATCGCGAGCAGGCTCGCTCCTACAGGGGATGTGTAAACGACACAAGTCCACTGTAGGAGCGAGCCTGCTCGCGATTGAGGTCGACGCGGTACTCAGACGTCTGATTGAGCCCCTTCGAACCACGCCAGTTTCTCGCGCAGTTGCACCACTTCACCGACGATCACCAAGGTCGGCGCATGCACTTCATGCTCCGCCACCAGGCGTGGCAGGTCCGCCAGGGTGCCGGTAAACACCCGCTGGTTGACCGTGGTGCCCTGCTGGATCAGTGCCGCCGGGGTATCGGCGGCGCGACCATGCTTGATCAACTGCTCGCAGATGATCGGCAAGCCCACCAGCCCCATGTAGAACACCAGGGTTTGCGCCGGGGCCACCAGATCGGCCCAGGGCAAATCGGTGGAACCGTCCTTCAGGTGCCCGGTGACAAAGCGCACCGACTGCGCATAATCGCGGTGAGTCAGCGGAATCCCGGCATAGGCTGCGCAACCACTGGCCGCCGTGATCCCCGGCACGACCTGGAACGGGATGCCATGGGCAGCCAATTCTTCGATCTCCTCGCCACCACGACCGAAGATGAACGGATCACCGCCCTTCAATCGCACCACACGCTTGCCTTGCTTGGCCAGGTCCACCAATTGCTGGTTGATCTGATCCTGCGGCACTGCATGATCAGCACGACGCTTGCCGACGTAGACCCGCTCGGCGTCGCGACGGCACAGTTCGAGAATCGCTGGCGCCACCAAGCGGTCGTACAGCACCACGTCAGCTTGCTGCATCAGACGCAGTGCCTTGAACGTCAGCAGGTCGGGGTCACCTGGCCCTGCGCCCACCAGATAGACCTCACCGGTAGCCACTGGCGCTTCGCCATCGATTTTCGCCTGGAGCAAGCGCTCGGCTTCACCGCCCTGCCCGGCCAGTTGCCGATCGGCAATCGGTCCCTGGAAAACATCTTCCCAGAACGCCCGACGCTGCTGCACATCCGGAAACAGGCCTTTGACCTGATGACGGAATCGCGCCGCCAGCCCGGCCAGGTGACCGTAGGTGGAAGGAATCCAGGTTTCGATCTTGGCCCGAATCAAACGCGCCAGCACCGGCGCATCGCCGCCGCTGGACACTGCAATGATCAACGGAGAACGGTCGACGATGGCCGGGAAGATCACGCTGCACAGGGCTGGCGCGTCCACCACATTGACCGGTACGCAACGCCGATGGGCATCGGCGGAGACTTGTGCGTTCAGCGTTTCGTCGTCGGTGGCGGCAATGATCAGCCCGCAACCGTCCAGATCCGCCTCGGCGTAGCCACGTAGCAGGCACTCGCCACCGCTGCCGGCAACCAGTTCGCGCAGTTGCGCTTCGATTTCAGGTGCAACCACCCGCAGCAGCGCACCGGCATCGGCCAGCAGGCGGGATTTGCGCAAGGCAATCTCCCCCCCGCCGACGACCAACACACGACTGCCGCGAAGGTTGTGAAACAGCGGCAGATAGTTCATTTAGCCGATAACCTCGAGGCCACCCATGTACGGTTTGAGGACTTCAGGCACGCGGATCGAACCGTCGGCCTGCTGATAGTTCTCAAGCACCGCCACCAGGGTACGACCGACCGCCAGGTCGGAGCCGTTCAGGGTGTGCACCAGTTCCGGCTTGCCGGTTTCCGGGTTGCGGAAGCGCGCCTGCATGCGGCGGGCCTGGAAGTCGCCGCAGTTGGAGCACGACGAGATTTCGCGGTACTTGTCCTGGCTCGGGATCCACACTTCCAGGTCGTAGGTCTTGACCGCGCTGAAGCCCATGTCGCCGGTGCACAGCGCCAGGGTGCGGTAAGGCAGTTCCAGCAGTTGCAGGACTTTCTCGGCGTTGGCGGTCAGGCCTTCCAGCGCTTGCATCGACTGCGACGGCTCGACGATCTGCACCATTTCAACCTTGTCGAACTGGTGCTGGCGGATCATGCCGCGGGTGTCGCGGCCCGACGCGCCGGCTTCACTGCGGAAACATGGCGTGTGGGCGACGAACTTGATCGGCAGCAGTTTCGAATCGACGATTTCGCCGGCGACGATGTTGGTCAGCGACACTTCGGCGGTCGGGATCAGGTACAGATCGGCTTCGCCTTCGCGGGCGATCTTGAACAGGTCTTCTTCGAACTTCGGCAACTGGCCGGTGCCTTGCAGCGCCGGGGCCTGGACCAGATAAGGCGTGTAGGCCTCTTCGTAGCCGTGCTCGGTGACGTGCAGGTTGATCATGAACTGCGCCAGGGCGCGGTGCAGACGGGCAATCGGGCCGCGCAGCAGGGCGAAACGGGCGCCGGACAGCTTGGCGGCGGTTTCGAAGTCCAGCCAGCCGAACTTCTCGCCCAGGGCGACGTGGTCCTGAACCGGGAAATCGAAGGCTGTCGGGGTGCCCCAGCGGCGCACTTCGACGTTGCCGTCTTCGTCTTCGCCGACCGGTACCGATTCGTGCGGCAGGTTGGGGATACCCAGCAGGATCGAGTCCAGATCGGTCTGGATCGCGTCCAGTTCGACTTTACCGGCGCTCAATTCGCCCGCCATGCGCTCGACGTCCGCCATCAGCGGCGCGATGTCTTCACCGCGCTGCTTGGCCTGACCGATGGATTTGGAGCGCGCATTACGTTCAGCCTGCAGTGCTTCGGTGCGGGTCTGGACGGTCTTGCGCTGTTCTTCCAGCGCTTCGATGCGCGCAACATCCAGGGTATAGCCACGGGATGCCAGGCGGTCCGCTACGTCCTGAAGGTTGCTACGTAACAGTTTGGAATCGAGCATGTCGGTTTCTCGTTTATCAAAGTTTGGTCAAGGACAGGCCGGCCCAGGTGGCAAGCAGCCCGCCGAATACGCTGAGCGCCGCATAGCCCAGGGCCAGCGGTACTTGCCCGCTTTCCAGCAGGCGCACCGTATCCAGTGAAAAGGATGAAAAAGTCGTCAGCCCCCCGAGGAAGCCGACCATCAACCCGGCACGCACCTCGATGGGCACCTCCGGGCGTATCAAAAACAGACCGTATAAAACGCCGATCAGCAAACAGCCCACGATATTAACGGCCAGCGTCGCGGTATAGAAGTGCCGTGGCCAATTCGCGTTGATCCAGTTGCCGGTGGCGAAGCGCAACAGAGTGCCGGCCATCCCGCCGACGGAAACCGCAACGATCAAGGGAAGCACTATTTTCTCCGCTGCCTTGGGCTTAAACGGTCGAGTTTCGCCAGGTGATTGAGCTTCTCTCCGATCTTCAACTCAAGGCCACGGGGCACGGGCTGATAGAACGGGATCGGGTCGAGTTCTTCCGGGAAATAGTCTTCGCCGGCAGCATAGGCGTCCGGCTCATCGTGGGCATAACGGTATTCATCGCCATAACCCAGCTGTTTCATAAGCTTGGTCGGCGCGTTGCGCAGGTGCAGCGGCACTTCCAGCGAGCCGTGTTCGGCGGCGGCGCGCAGTGCGGTCTTGAAGCCCATGTACACCGCGTTGCTCTTTGGCGCGCAGGCCAGATAGGTGATGGCCTGGGCCACCGCCAGCTCGCCTTCGGGGCTGCCCAGGCGTTCCTGCACTTCCCAGGCCGCCAGGCACAGGCTCAGGGCCCGGGGGTCGGCATTGCCGATGTCTTCGCTGGCCATGCGCACCACGCGCCGGGCCAGGTACAAGGGGTCGCAACCGCCGTCGATCATCCGCGCAAACCAGTACAGCGCACCATCGGGGTTGGAGCCGCGCACCGATTTATGCAGCGCGGAGATTTGGTCGTAGAACGCTTCACCGCCCTTGTCGAACCGCCGGCGGGTATCGCCAAGCAGGCTTTGCAGGAGCTCGGTGCCGATCTCGCTGTTGTCCTCGGCCAGGTCCGAGGCGTTTTCCAGCAGGTTGAGCAGGCGCCGGCCATCACCATCGGCGGCCGACAGCAGCATCTGGAAGCCTTCGTCGCTGAGGGTCAGGTTTCGCTTGCCCAGGCCACGCTCCTCGGTCAGCGCACGGTGCACCAGTTTGCGCAGGGCCGCTTCGTCGAGGCTCTTGAGCACATAGACCCGCGCCCGGGAGAGCAAGGCGTTGTTGAGTTCGAACGAGGGGTTTTCCGTGGTCGCGCCGATGAAAATCAGCGTGCCGTCTTCGACATAGGGCAGAAACGCATCCTGCTGGGACTTGTTGAAGCGATGCACTTCGTCGACGAACAGGATGGTGCGGCGGCCGTACTGCGCGGCCTGCTGCTTGGCGATTTCCACCGATTGGCGGATCTCCTTGACCCCGGCCAGCACCGCCGAGACCGTTTCGAAGTGCGCGTCCGAGACTTCCGCGAGCAATCGCGCCAGGGTGGTTTTGCCGACCCCGGGCGGGCCCCAGAAAATCATCGAATGCAGGGCCCCCTGCTCCAGCGCTTCGCGCAAGGGCTTGCCGCGAGCGAGCACGTGCTCCTGACCGACGTACTCGTCCAGATTGGCCGCACGCAAGCGGGCGGCCAAAGGCTGGGCGATGGGGGTGCTGCGAAACAGGTCCATGGCTATCTCTGAAACCTCACTGGGTCTGACGCCGATTCTGTAGGAGCGAGCCTGCTCGCGATGGACGTCAACGATAACGCTGGCAGCCTGACACCCAGCGGTGTCCTGGAGTTCATCGCGAGCAGGCTCGCTCCTACAAGGTTCGGCGTTTTACTCTTGAATTACATCCGCACCCTTGGGGATGTCGAACTTGAACTTCGACGCCGGGATCGGCTCGTTGGCCTTCACCCCGGTGAACAGGATGTTGGTGCGCTGGCCGACGCTGTCGATCAATTGCATGTCGTTGAGCAGACCGTTGCGGAACGACAGACGCAGGTTGTCGAACAGAGTGTCCTTGGTTTTCGGCTTCAAGGTGAAGTCGATCACGCCACCGGCCTCTTTCGCGGTGATGTCGAAACTCTGGCTGATCTTCGACACGTCACCGGACAACAGCAGAGCCGGGGTCTGGGTCAGACGCTCGTCCAGCTTCTTGATCGTCGCCTGTTCCAGATCCGGATCCCACAGAGTGACTTTCTTGCCGTCGGATACCATGGTCTGCTCGGCCGGCGCATTAGTGTGCCAGTAGAACAGGCCCGGGCGCTGCAGCGTCATGTCGCCGCTGGTTTCCTGCAACTGGGTGCCGCTGCCGTCGAGGGTCAGCTGCGAAAAGTTGGCCGTCAGCGTCTTGGATTTTTCCAGCAGTTGGGTCAGGCGTGCCACGTCCTTGTCATCGGCGTTAGCCTGGAGCGTGGTCAAGGCCAGTACCGGCAGCAACAGCATGCGGATCAGACGCATGGGAGTCCTCATAACATTCGTGGGAGTGCGGGCGGCGCCGAAGGCACCACCCCTTTCAAACTCGGGTCAGTCGCGCACCGGGTCCGGGGCCAGGACTTCACGCGAACCGTTGGTGTTCATGGACGTCACGACCCCGGCCATTTCCATGGCTTCGATCATGCGCGCGGCACGGTTGTAGCCGATCTTCAGCTTGCGCTGAACCGCGGAAATGGAGGCGCGACGGCTTTCCAGCACGAACTGCACGGCTTCGTCGTACAGCGCATCGGCCTCGGGATCGTCTCCGTCGCCGCCACCGCTGCTGCCTTCAAAGCCGCTGCCCGCCTCTTCGACCCCATTGAGAATGTCGTCGTTGTATTCCGGCGCGCCCCGCAGCTTCCAGGCTTCCACCACGCGGTGAACCTCATCGTCGGACACGAAAGCACCGTGAACACGAATCGGCAGGCTGGTGCCCGGCGGCATGTAGAGCATGTCACCGTGACCCAGCAGTTGTTCGGCGCCGCCCTGGTCGATGATGGTCCGGGAGTCGATCTTGCTCGATACCTGGAACGCCATGCGGGTCGGGATGTTGGCCTTGATCAGACCGGTGATCACATCCACCGACGGACGCTGGGTAGCCAGGATCAAGTGGATACCGGCCGCACGCGCCTTTTGCGCGATACGGGCGATCAGTTCTTCAACCTTCTTGCCCACGATCATCATCATGTCGGCGAATTCGTCGACTACGACCACGATGGTCGGCAACTTGCTCAGCAGCGGCGCTTCGTCGTGGATGCTTTCGCGCTTGTACAGCGGATCGCTCAACGGCTCGCCGGCGTCCTGGGCTTCCTTGACCTTGGCGTTGAAGCCCGACAGGTTTCGCACACCCATCTTGGCCATCAGCTTGTAGCGTCGCTCCATCTCGGCAACGCTCCAGCGCAGGGCGTTGGCGGCGTCCTTCATGTCGGTGACCACCGGGCACAGCAGGTGCGGAATGCCTTCGTAGATCGACAGTTCGAGCATTTTCGGGTCGATCATGATCAGCTTGGCGTCTTCCGGGCCGGACTTGAACAGGATCGACAGGATCATCGCGTTCACACCCACCGACTTACCGGAACCGGTGGTACCGGCCACCAGCAAATGTGGCATTTTCGCCAGGTCGGTGATGACCGGCTTGCCACCGATGTCGTGGCCCAGGGCCAGGGTGACCGGCGACTTGAAGTTGTCGTACTCGGGGGTCGACAACACCTCGGAGAAGCGCACGATCTGCCGGTCTTCGTTGGGAATCTCGATACCGACCGTGGTCTTGCCCGGAATAACTTCCACCACGCGCACGCTGGTCACGGCCAGGGAGCGCGCAAGGTCTTTGGCCAGGTTGGAAATACGGCTGACCTTGACCCCGGCCGCCGGCTGGATTTCGTAACGGGTGATCACCGGGCCCGGGTGAATCGAATCCACTGTGACTTCGACGCCGAATTCCTTGAGCTTGATTTCCAGCAAGTGGCCAACCGCAGCCAGGGATTCGGGCGAGTAATTGAGCTGTTTCTTTTCCGCCGGGTCGAGAATCGAGATCGGCGGCAAGGTGCCTTCCACGGCGCTGTCGACGAACAGTGGCGCCTGCTTCTCTTTTTCGACGCGCTTGCTCGGTGCGGCGGGCTTTGGCGGCGCGGGCGCAATCACCGGCGGCACCTGCTTCTCGCGCTCGGACATGTGCTTGCTCAGGGCTTGCTCACGCTCGATCAGGCGCTCCTTGACCTTGGCCTGCTCGCGCTTGTCGGTGACGGTCGGCGCGACCACTTCATCCATACGGTCGTCGACTTCACGCAACTGGGCGACCAGCTGTTTGCGCTCGGTACGGGCTGCCCACCAGCGATTGGCGGCGCCCTGGAACAGTTCGAACAGGTCGAGGGTGATCTTGCCAGTGATGTCCATCACTTTGAACCACGACAGGTCGGTAAACACGGTCAGGCCGAACAGGAACAAGGCAATGAACAACAGCGTGCTGCCCTGGATATTCAGGGCGTTCCTGGCCAGTTCGCCGAGGCTTTCCCCCAGCGCACCGCCCGCACCGGCCGGCAGACCGGTCGCGGCATGGAAATGGATATGGGCCAGGGCGGCGCCCGACAGCACCAGGAACACCAGGCCGATCAGGCGCCAGGAGAACAACCAGCCGCTCCATTGCCACGGTTCGTGGCGCTGGCGGAAGATCTGGTACGCCTTGACGGCCAGCAGCAACGGGAAGATGTAGGCGAAGTAACCCAGCACCATGAACAGGATATCGGCGCTGTAGGAGCCCGCTGGTCCGCCGAAGTTCTGCACGTCGTCGATCTTGCTGTTATGACTCCAGCCCGGATCATCCTTGCCATAGGTCAACAAGGCCATCATCAGGAACAGGCACAAGGCACCGATGGCGATCAGCGCACCTTCCTTGAGTCGGTAGTGCAAGTGCTGGCGCCAGAGTGGTACGACGGCTGGTTTAGGTGCTGCGGTGGATTTCTTCAAAACGCTTCTTTTCCTGCGCCTATGGCGCGTCCATCTGATGAATGTCTATAAAAACTGCAAAAAAACTGCCCAATCCAGGCAGGTAAAAAAGTTAACACGCGTTACCGGGACTACTTTTAACACTGCGCCCCGGTTTTTATAAACATGGCGCGCACTGAATATAGGTAACACGCAGGGCATTGTACGGGTTTGTACGCACGACGCCATGCTTGAGATCCTTGGGTGTAGCATAGTCAAAAGCATATGACATGCTGTTCAATTTGAGCATGCATTCTCTTTTGTGACAAAGGCTTATGAGGTGTTTTTATGAGCGAAGCGAAGCATTCACGCCTGATTATCCTGGGCTCCGGCCCCGCTGGTTACAGCGCGGCCGTTTATGCCGCCCGTGCCAACCTCAAGCCCGTTGTCATTACCGGCATCCAGGCAGGCGGCCAACTCACCACCACCGTTGAAGTGGATAACTGGCCAGGGGACGTTGAAGGCCTGACCGGACCGGTGCTGATGGATCGCATGCAAAAACACGCCGAGCGCTTTGCCACCGAGATCGTTTACGACCACATCCATACCGCCAAGTTGCAACAACGGCCGTTCGAGCTGATCGGCGATGGCGGCATCTACACCTGCGACGCACTGATCATTGCCACCGGTGCCTCCGCGCAATACCTGGGCCTGCCGTCGGAAGAAGCGTTTGCCGGCAAAGGGGTGTCGGCATGCGCGACCTGCGATGGATTTTTCTATCGCAATCAGGTGGTTGCGGTAGTCGGCGGCGGCAACACAGCGGTCGAAGAAGCCTTGTACCTGTCGAACATCGCCAAGGAAGTGCACCTGATTCACCGCCGCGACAAGCTGCGTTCGGAGAAGATCCTCCAGGACAAACTCTTCGAAAAAGCCGCCAATGGCAATATCCGCCTGCACTGGAACCAGAACCTGGACGAAGTGCTCGGCGATGCCAGCGGCGTGACCGGCGCCCGCCTGCGGGACAGCCACACCGGCGAAACGAAGGAACTGCCGCTGGCCGGGGTGTTTATCGCCATCGGCCATAAACCCAACACCGACCTGTTCGCGGGCCAACTTGAAATGCGCGACGGGTATCTGCTGGTCAAGGGTGGCAGCGAAGGCAATGCCACCGCTACGGCGATTGCCGGGGTGTTTGCCGCCGGCGACGTGGCCGACCACGTTTATCGCCAGGCCGTTACGTCTGCCGGGGCCGGTTGCATGGCGGCGCTGGACGCTGAAAAATACCTCGACGACATTCCTGCCGTTTAAAGGCAAACTTTATGGCGGGCCAAAACCCGCCACTGCCCTCCCCTTCTGCAAGCCCGGATGCCATGCTGACTTGGTTACAACGCAACACCTTGCATTTCCCACCGCTGGAAAAGGCCATGCGCGACCCCAACGGGCTTCTGGCTGCCGGGGGCGACCTGTCCGCCGATCGGCTGATCTCGGCTTATCGCCACGGCTGCTTCCCCTGGTTTTCCGAAGGCCAGCCGATCCTCTGGTGGTCGCCGGACCCACGCACGGTTCTGTTTCCCGACGAATTGCACGTCTCGCGCAGCCTGAACAAACTGCTGCGTCAGCAACGCTATCAAGTGACCTTTGACCAGGACTTCGCCGCCGTCATCCGTGCCTGTGCAGCCCCTCGGGAATATGCTGACGGCACCTGGATCACCGAGGCCATGCAGGACGCTTACATCGAACTGCACAGGCGCGGGCATGCGCACTCGGTGGAAGTGTGGGACGGGGACGAACTGGTCGGTGGGTTATATGGCCTGGCAATGGGCCAGCTGTTTTTCGGCGAGTCCATGTTCAGCCTTGCCGACAACGCCTCGAAATTCGGCTTTGCCACACTGGTCCGGCATCTGAAAGACTCGGGGTTCGTGTTGATCGACTGCCAGATGCCCACCGACCACCTGCACAGTCTGGGCGCCCGGGCGATTGCGCGCCGCGAGTTTGCCAATTACCTTGCGCAGCATCTGGACCAGCCCAGCAGCGCCAATTGGGTTTGCTGAGCGACATTTGCGCGCGTGGCTTACACTTATTCAAAAGCATTATCCCGAGGGTTGATCATGACCGAGTTGGCGCGTTTGAAGTTCTATGCCACTCAGCCGCACTCTTGCAGTTATCTGCCCGAGGAGCAGGCCACAACCCTGTTCCTCGACCCTAGTCAGCCCATGGATGTGCATGTCTACGCAGACCTGTCGGAGATGGGGTTTCGTCGCAGTGGCGACCATCTCTACCGGCCGCATTGCCAGAATTGCAATGCCTGCGTTCCGGCGCGCATTCCCGTGGGGCAGTTCACGCCCAACCGGCAGCAGAAACGCATCTTCAAGCGCAACACGGATTTGCAGGTGCGTCCGGCCAGGCCCGGCTTCAACGAAGAGTACTTCGACCTTTACCAGCGCTATATCGAACAGCGTCACGCCGATGGCGACATGTACCCGCCGAGTCGCGACCAGTTTTCGACATTCCTGGTGCGGGACCTGCCGTTTTCAAGATTTTATGAGTTTCGCCTGAACGGCCGGCTGCTGGCCGTCGCCGTGACCGATTTACTGCCGAACGGTCTTTCGGCGGTCTACACCTTCTACGAACCGGCTGAAGAGCGCCGCAGCCTTGGGCGCTATGCGATTCTCTGGCAAATCGCCGAGGCCAGGCGGCTGGGACTGGAGGCGGTCTACCTCGGCTACTGGATCAAAAACTGCAAAAAAATGAACTACAAGACTCAATATCGCCCTATTGAGTTGCTGATTAATCAGCGCTGGGTGGTTCTAAACTAGAGCAGGCCCTAAACCCCTTGGCTTAAACCCCACTTTTCGGGCACAATGCACGCCGCTTTTGCCTGGCGCAGTTGCACCGGGCCATTCATTGGACACCGAGGGCTTTACTGCATGTCGAAAGAAGACAGCTTCGAAATGGAAGGCACTGTCGTCGACACCCTGCCCAACACCATGTTTCGTGTGGAGTTGGAAAATGGGCACGTCGTAACCGCGCACATCTCCGGCAAGATGCGCAAGAACTACATCCGTATTCTTACCGGCGACAAAGTGCGCGTAGAGCTGACTCCCTATGACTTGAGCAAAGGGCGCATCACTTACCGCGCCCGCTAAGGTAGGAGCGAGCTTGCTCGCGAAAAACCTGAGGGCACCGCGTCAAGTCAGAGTCCCCGCATCATCATTGACGAACATCGCGAGCAAGCTCGCTCCTACAGAGATAGAGTCCACTCGCTATGCAAGTCAATACAAGACGCCCGGCTCATGCCGGGCGTTTTTGTTTATCTGCGATTTGAAGCTCACCGCAACTTCAATGTGGGAGCGAGCCTGCTCGCGAAAGCGGTGGGTCAGCCAATGAAGCAGCGACTACCAGATCCAATCGCGAGCAGGCTCGCTCCCACAGGGGCTCGACGCATTTCTTCAAGACAACAAAAAGGCGCCTCCCGGCGCCTTTTTGTTTTGCTTCTGAACGTCAGGCCATCTCGGCCGTGGTCTCGAACTCGAAGGTCAGTTCGCCGTCCTTGATGTCGATGTGTACCACACCGCCATGCTCGGCCAGTTCGCCAAAGAGAATCTCCTCCGCCAGCGGACGCTTGATCTTGTCCTGGATCAGGCGAGCCATTGGACGAGCACCCATCGCCGCATCGTAGCCACCTTCGGCCAGCCAGTTGCGGGCTGCATCGGTGACCTCCAGCAACACACGCTTGTCTTCCAGCTGCGCCTGAAGCTCGGTAAGGAACTTGTCCACCACGCTCTTGATGACCTCATGACTGAGGCGACCAAACTGGATGATGGTGTCCAGACGGTTGCGGAACTCCGGCGTGAAGCTCTTCTTGATCACTTCCATCGCATCGGACGAGTGATCCTGATAGGTGAAACCGATCGAAGCGCGTGCTGCGGTCTCGGCGCCGGCGTTGGTCGTCATGATGACGATCACGTTACGGAAATCCGCCTTGCGCCCGTTGTTATCGGTCAACGTACCATGGTCCATCACCTGCAGCAGCAGGTTGAAGACTTCCGGATGCGCCTTCTCGATCTCATCGAGCAACAGCACGCAGTGTGGCTGCTTGGTGATGGCTTCGGTCAGCAGACCGCCCTGATCGAACCCGACATAACCTGGAGGCGCACCGATCAGACGCGATACAGTGTGGCGCTCCATGTACTCGGACATGTCGAAACGAATCAGCTCGACACCCAACGCCTTGGCCAGCTGACGCGCCGCTTCGGTTTTACCGACACCGGTAGGCCCTGCGAACAGGAACGAACCCACAGGCTTGTCAGGGGACTTGAGGCCGGCACGGGACAGCTTGATCGCGGTTGCCAGCGAGTCGATCGCGGCATCCTGACCAAACACGGTCAACTTCAGGTCACGCTCGAGGTTACGCAGCAGCTCCTTGTCGGAACTGGTGACGTGTTTTGGCGGAATCCGCGCGATTTTCGCGACGATGTCCTCGACTTGCGGCACTTCGATGCGCTTCACACGCTTCTCGACCGGTTGCAGGCGCTGGTAGGCACCCGCCTCGTCGATGACGTCGATGGCCTTGTCCGGCATGTGTCGATCATTGATGTATCGCGAAGCCAGTTCGGCAGCCGCGCGCAGGGCTTCATCGCTGTATTCGATATTGTGATGGCTTTCGAAACGCCCCTTCAGGCCGCGCAGAATGCCAATGGTGTCTTCCACCGAAGGCTCCGACACATCGACCTTCTGGAAGCGCCGGGCCAAGGCACGGTCCTTCTCGAAGATGCCGCGGAACTCCTGGAACGTTGTGGAGCCGATGCAACGGATATCACCGGACGACAGCAACGGCTTGAGCAGGTTCGAGGCATCCATGACGCCACCGGACGCGGCGCCCGCACCAATGATGGTGTGGATCTCGTCGACGAACAGGATCGCCTGCGGACGTTTTTTCAGCTCATTGAGCAACGCCTTGAAGCGCTTCTCGAAATCGCCACGGTATTTGGTACCGGCCAGCAAGGCACCCAGGTCGAGGGAGTAAACCACGCTGTTGGCCAGCAGGTCCGGCACCTGGTTGTCGACAATGCGCTTGGCCAGGCCTTCGGCAATCGCGGTTTTACCCACGCCCGCCTCGCCTACCAGCAGCGGATTGTTTTTGCGACGACGCGCCAGGATCTGCGCGACGCGCTCGACCTCCAGCTCACGACCTACCAGCGGATCGATGCGACCCTGGCGCGCGAGTTCGTTGAGGTTACTGGCATAAGCATCCAGAGGATTACCTGAGGAAGAAGACTCACCGCCCTCGTCGTCCTGCATATCTTGCTCACCTTCAGAGTGATCGCCATGCCCCGGCACCTTGGAAATGCCATGGGCGATGTAGTTGACGACATCTATACGGGCAACGCTCTGCTGTTTCAGCAGGAACACCGCCTGACTCTCTTGCTCACTGAAGATCGCGACCAGCACGTTGGCGCCAGTCACTTCGCGTTTGCCCGAGCTCTGTACGTGAAACACAGCACGTTGCAGTACACGCTGGAAGCCCAGGGTTGGCTGGGTTTCGCGATCCTCGTCATGAACAGGGATCAATGGCGTGGTGGAGTCGATGAACTCCTGCAGGTCATGCTTGAGTTTGTCGAGGTTTGCGCCGCACGCACGCAGAACGGTGGCGGCAGCCTCATTGTCCAATAGGGCCAGCAGGAGGTGTTCGACGGTCATGAACTCATGACGCTTCGAACGAGCTTCCTTGAAGGCAAGATTGAGGGTGACTTCGAGCTCGCGGTTTAACATAGCTTCACCTCATACCCAAGTGGTCGGCGATTAACCGTCCTTCTCGATTTCACAGAGTAGCGGATGCTGGCTTTCCCTGGCGTACTGGTTGACCTGCATGGCCTTGGTCTCGGCGATGTCACGGGTAAACACTCCACATACTGCCCGCCCTTCTGTGTGGACGGCCAGCATGACCTTGGTCGCCAGCTCGCGATTCAGGTTAAAAAACACCTCGAGCACTTCGACGACGAAATCCATCGGTGTGTAGTCATCGTTGAACAAAACCACCTTGTACATCGGCGGCGCCTGTAGTGCAGGCTTTGCCTCCTGAACAGCAATGCCTGCGGAATCGTCGTCGTGTAAATCAGGGCGATCCTGATTGAATGTTAGTCGAATCTGGCTGATTGCATGCATGGAAAGAAAGGTTCGTCAGTTGTTCAAATACAGTGGTGGGGGCGGCTATCAGCGTTTTCAACTCCGACTGCCGAGTCAGCTTGACTATCGGCAAAAGGGTGTTACAACCAATAGAGCCCACAGTGGGTAAAAAAGGTCCGCGGAGTCAATCTTATTTACAGATTCGACTGCGGATGTACTGGATGATACTCCAGTGATGGAGTCTGTTGCAGAGGGAGTTGGGTATGGCTGTCGGCAAGGTGAAGTGGTTCAACAATGCCAAGGGTTACGGATTCATCAACGAGGAAGGCAAGACAGAAGATCTGTTTGCCCATTACTCAGCCATTAAAATGGATGGTTATAAAACCCTGAAAGCCGGGCAAGCTGTCGTATTCGATATCATCCAGGGCCCCAAAGGCCTGCACGCGGTCAACATCGGCAACCCGGTAGATACCTCGAAAGCCACGACACCCACAACTGAAGAGACCGTTGAGGTTTAACACCGCAGCGTCAACCAGTCATAAAAAAACCGCCTGATTCAAGCTCTTGAACCAGGCGGTTTTTGTGTGCCTGCGTTTTCTTACATGTGCGAGATCAGCGCATCACCGAAGCCGGACGACGACACCAGCTTGGCACCTTCCATCAGGCGCTCGAAGTCATAGGTCACGGTCTTGGCGGAAATCGCGCCGTTGGTGCCCTTGATGATCAGGTCGGCCGCTTCGGTCCAGCCCATGTGGCGCAGCATCATTTCAGCGGACAGGATCAGCGAACCCGGGTTGACCTGGTCCTTGCCGGCGTACTTCGGTGCCGTACCGTGGGTGGCTTCGAACATGGCCACGGTGTCGGACAGGTTGGCACCCGGCGCGATACCGATACCGCCCACTTCCGCCGCCAGGGCGTCGGAGAGGTAGTCGCCGTTCAGGTTCAGGGTCGCGATCACATCGTACTCGGCCGGGCGCAGCAGGATCTGCTGAAGCATGGCGTCAGCGATGGCGTCCTTGACGATGACGTTCTTGCCGGTTTTCGGGTTCTTGAACTGCATCCACGGACCGCCGTCGAGCAGGGTCGCGCCGAACTCTTCGGCCGCCACTTCATAGGCCCATTCCTTGAAGGCACCTTCGGTGAACTTCATGATGTTGCCTTTGTGCACGATGGTCAGCGAATCGCGATCGTTGTCGACCACATATTGCAGGGCCTTGCGTGCCAGACGCTTGGTGCCTTGCAGGGACACCGGCTTGACGCCGATACCGCAGTTCTCGTCGAAACGGATCTTGGTAACGCCCATTTCTTCTTTCAGGAACTTGATGACCTTGGTGGCTTCCGGCGTACCGGCCTTCCACTCGATGCCGGCGTAGATGTCTTCGGAGTTCTCGCGGAAGATGGTCATGTCGACATCGCCTGGCTTCTTGACCGGGCTCGGCACGCCTTCGAACCAGCGCACCGGGCGCAGGCAGACGTACAGGTCGAGTTGCTGACGCAGGGCCACGTTCAGGGAACGGATACCGCCACCGACCGGGGTGGTCAGCGGGCCCTTGATGGAAACCACGTAATCCTTGACCGCGTCCAGGGTTTCCTGAGGCAGCCAGGTGTCCTGATCGTAAACCTGAGTCGCTTTCTCCCCGGCGTACACTTCCATCCAGGAAATCTTGCGCTCGCCGCCGTAAGCCTTCTTAACAGCAGCATCGACAACCTTGATCATGACCGGGCTGATGTCGACGCCAATGCCGTCGCCTTCGATGAAGGGGATGATCGGGTTATTAGGAACATTGAGAGAATGGTCTGCATTGACGGTGATTTTGTCGCCGACGGCTGGAACCTGAATCTTCTTGTAACCCATGCTGAACTCCATTGATTGGATTGAACATCTGGCTTGGTTCGAGCGTAACCCAGTTGAATCGGCGCGCAAACCCTATGTTCCATCGATCTGGCGCAAAGCCTTGCAACTCGCGCGCTACAAGCCTGAAAGCAAAGGGAAAAACGCCAAACTCAAGCACGACGAATGACTCTACGCCCTGGTCGCCCCTGCGACCTTTAGACCAATGGACGACATTCGTTGCATATGAACCATCGGCAGATTGCCAGCTACCTATGTATAATGCCGCCCGCTGACCACAGGGTCACGACGGAGGAAGTGCTCTACGATGAGACTTTCCGCCCGGCAAGCCGGCCTGTTATCGCAGTCCGGCTACTTGACGCCCTACTGATGCACCCAACATCACAGCAACGAAACCTCGATATTCGGCTCATGGATGACTTTGAAACGAACGCGCTTACCCGGCGCCCTCGAGTTTCTGCGCACGCTTTAGCAAAGAAGAGAGAGTTAATCCGAATATGCCCACCCGCTCGAAGATCATCTATACCTTCACCGACGAAGCTCCTGCCCTCGCCACCTATTCACTGTTGCCTATCGTAGAGGCGTTCACCGCCTCGGCTGATATCGCCGTTGAAACCCGCGATATCTCTCTTGCAGGGCGCATCCTGGCCAGCTTCCCCGAGCAACTGGGTGACAAAGCCGTAGCCGACCACCTCGCCGAACTGGGCGCCCTGGCCGTTACGCCTGAAGCCAACATCATCAAATTGCCGAACATCAGCGCCTCGGTTCCGCAACTGCAAGCCGCAATCAAAGAGCTGCAAGCTCAAGGCTTTGCACTGCCGGACTACCCTGAGACCGTCACCAGCGACGCCGACAAAGAAGCCAAGGCGCGTTACGACAAGATCAAGGGCAGCGCCGTGAACCCGGTCCTGCGTGAAGGCAACTCCGACCGTCGCGCGCCGCTGTCGGTCAAGAACTACGCACGCAAGCACCCGCACAAAATGGGCGCCTGGGCCAAAGACTCCAAGTCCCACATCGCACACATGAGCACCGGCGATTTCTACGGCAGCGAAAAAGCCGCCCTGATCGACGCCGCTGACGCCGTGAAAATCGAACTGATCGCTCAAGACGGCACCGCCACCGTCCTGAAAGAAAAGACCAGCGTACAAGCCGGCGAGATCCTCGATTGCGCGGTATTGAGCAAAAACGCCCTGCGCAGCTTCATCGCAGCCGAAATTGAAGACGCCAAGGCACAAGGCGTGCTGCTGTCGGTTCACTTGAAAGCCACCATGATGAAGGTCTCCGACCCGATCATGTTCGGCCAGATCGTTGCCGAGTTCTATAAAGACGCACTGGCCAGGCACGCTGACGTGCTGGCACAGATCGGCTTCAACCTGAACAACGGCATCGGCGACCTGTACGCTCGCATCAAGGCCTTGCCTGCCGAGCAGCAAGCGGCCATCGAAGCTGACATCCAGGCGGTCTACGCCGTTCGCCCTTCCCTGGCGATGGTCAACTCCGACAAAGGCATCACCAACCTGCACGTGCCGAGCGACGTCATCGTCGACGCCTCGATGCCGGCGATGATCCGTGACTCCGGCAAGATGTGGGGCACCGACGGCCAGCTGCACGACACCAAGGCCGTGATCCCGGATCGCTGCTACGCCACCATCTACCAGGCTGTGATCGAAGATTGCAAAGCCAACGGTGCGTTCGATCCAACCACCATGGGCAGCGTGCCGAACGTTGGCCTGATGGCGAAGAAAGCCGAAGAGTACGGCTCCCACGACAAGACTTTCCAGATCAAGGCTGACGGCGTTGTTCGCGTCACCGACAGCAAGGGCAACCTGCTGATGGAACAGGCTGTCGAGGCCGGCGACATCTTCCGCATGTGCCAGACCAAAGACGCGCCGATCCAGGACTGGGTCAAACTGGCCGTCAACCGTGCTCGTGCAAGCGCGACCCCGGCGATCTTCTGGCTGGACCCGATGCGCGCCCACGACGGCGTGGTGATCGAGAAAGTTCAGGCTTACCTGAAGGATCACGACACCGCCGGCCTGGACATCCAGATCATGGCGCCGGTCGACGCGATGAAGTACACCCTGCAGCGCACCCGCGCAGGCAAAGACACCATCTCGGTGACCGGCAACGTACTGCGCGACTACCTGACCGACCTGTTCCCGATCATGGAACTGGGCACCAGCGCCAAGATGCTGTCGATCGTGCCGCTGATGAACGGCGGTGGCCTGTTTGAAACCGGCGCCGGCGGTTCGGCTCCGAAGCACGTTCAGCAACTGCTGGAAGAAAACTTCCTGCGTTGGGATTCGCTGGGTGAATTCCTGGCCCTGGCTGCGTCCCTGGAACACCTGGGCGTGACCTACAACAACCCCAAGGCGCTGGTTCTGGCCAAGACCCTGGACCAGGTCACCGGCCAGTTCCTGGACAACAACAAGTCGCCATCGCGCAAAGTCGGCAACATCGACAACCGCGGCAGCCACTTCTACCTGGCGCTGTACTGGGCTCAAGCCCTGGCTGCCCAGACCGAAGACGCTGCACTGCAAGCGCAGTTCGCGACCCTGGCCAAGACCCTGACCGAGAACGAGGCGACCATCGTTGCCGAACTCAATGCCGTTCAGGGCAAGCCAGTCGACATCGGCGGTTACTACCACGCCGACGCCGAGCTGATCAGCAAGGCCATGCGCCCAAGCGCGACCTTCAACGCGGCGGTAGCTGCGCTGGTGTAAGGTTGTAAGGGAACATCACAAACCCCGGCCCTGTGCCGGGGTTTGTGTTTTCAGAATTCACACAAACCCATTGTAGGAGTGAGCCTGCTCACTCCTACATTGGACTGTGTTTCAACTTTGGAATTTGAGGACATCTCATGGACTGGAAACCCCACATCACCGTCGCCACCATCGTCGAAGACAACGGCCGCTTCCTGATGGTCGAAGAACTCAAGCACGGGCGCGCAGTGCTCAATCAACCTGCCGGCCACCTGGACCCGAACGAAACCCTGACCGAAGCCGCCGTGCGCGAAACACTGGAGGAAACCGGCTGGGACGTCGAACCCACCGGCGTACTGGGCATTTACCTCTACACCGCCCCGAGCAACGGCGTGACCTACCAGCGGGTCTGCTTCATCGCAAAACCACTGAAACACCACCCGGATTATCAACTGGACGACGGCATCGTCGGCGCCAAGTGGTTGACCCGCGAGGAATTAATCGAGCAGCGCGACAACTGGCGCAGTGAACTGATCATCCGCTGCATCGACGACTATCTGGCAGGTCAACGCTTCGGCCTCGAATTGATCCGTCCTTCTCTTTAGCCATGCAGGCTCCAGCCTGTTAGAATCGCGTCCTTTTTCAAGACACTCATTGAATCCCTATGCGTGATCCAGCCCCTTCTGACACACAAAAGAAGCGCGTCATTGTCGGCATGTCCGGCGGCGTGGACTCTTCCGTTTCCGCCCTCCTGCTGATCGAGCAGGGTTATGAGGTGGAAGGCCTGTTCATGAAGAACTGGGAAGAAGACGATGGAACGGAATACTGCACCGCCATGGATGACCTGGCGGACGCCCAGGCCGTGTGCGACAAGATTGGCATCAAGCTGCACACCGCCAACTTCGCCGCCGAGTACTGGGACAACGTGTTCGAGCATTTCCTGGCTGAATACAAGGCCGGTCGCACGCCGAACCCGGACATCCTGTGCAACCGCGAAATCAAGTTCAAGGCGTTCCTCGACTACGCCATGATGCTGGGTGCCGACCTGATCGCCACCGGCCACTACGTGCGTCGCCGCGACATCGATGGCCGCACCGAACTGCTCAAGGGCCTGGACCCGAACAAGGACCAGAGCTACTTTCTGCACGCCGTCGGCGGTGAACAGATCGCCAAGACTCTGTTCCCGGTCGGCGAGCTGGAAAAACCGCAAGTGCGCGCCATTGCCGAGAAATACGAATTGGCGACCGCGAAGAAAAAGGACTCCACCGGAATCTGCTTTATCGGCGAACGCCGCTTCAGCGACTTCCTCAAGCAGTACCTGCCGGCGCAACCGGGCGAGATCAAGACCACCGAAGGTGAAATCATCGGCCGCCACCACGGCCTGATGTACCACACCATCGGCCAGCGCCAGGGCCTGGGCATTGGCGGACTGAAAGATGCCAGCGACGAGCCGTGGTACGTGCTGATCAAGGACCTGGAACACAACGAGCTGATCGTTGGCCAGGGCAATGATCACCCGTGGCTGTTCTCCCGTGCCCTGCTCGCTTCCGATATCTACTGGGTCAACCCGATCGACCTGAGCCAGCCACGCAAGCTGACCGCCAAGGTTCGTTATCGCCAGAGCGACCAGCCGTGCACCCTGGAAAAAACCGCCACCGGTTATCGCGCGACCTTCGATGACCCGCAACGCGCGGTCACTCCAGGCCAGTCCGTGGTGTTCTACGACGGTGAAATCTGCCTCGGCGGCGGCGTGATTGAAGTCGCCGAGCCGTGGACGAGCAAGGGCCAGGCCCAATGAACCCGATTCAGGAGCAACTGACGGCACTGGGTGGCGTGTTTCTCGCCGCGGTGCTGGTGGACAGGATCGCCAAGACCGGCCAGACCAACGAAGCCGGGCTGACCTGCATGCTCGGCAGCCTGCTGATTCGCGACCCCAAGGACACACTGGAAGTCTATGGCGGCGACGACATCAACCTGCGTGAAGGCTATCGCGCCCTGATCGGCGCCCTCGAACGCGACCCGAGCGCCCTGCAGCGCGAGCCGCTGCGCTACGCCCTGGCCATGCTCGGCCTTGAGCGTCAGCTGGCCAAGCGCAACGACATGCTCGACGTGATCGGCAAACGCCTGCCGCAGATTCAGTCCCAGGTGGAACACTTCGGCCCGGCCCACGAAAACGTGGTCGCCGCCTGCGGCGCGCTGTACCAGGACACCCTGAGCACCCTGCGCCAACGCATCCAGGTGCACGGTGACATGCGCAACCTGCAACAACCGAGCAACGCCTCGAAAATTCGCGCCCTGCTGCTGGCCGGCATTCGTTCGGCGCGCCTGTGGCGGCAATTGGGCGGTCATCGCTGGCAGCTGGTGATCAGCCGTCGCAAATTGCTCAAAGAGCTTTACCCCTTGATGCGTAACGAATAACCCGCATCGACAGAACAGAACTCAGCAATACGCGTAATACGCCGGTCAGTTGGCGACGGACCGGCGGATTTTTTCATGTATGATACGCGCCCCATTTCGTTGCCCGACTGTCCGAGAACACCCCATGCAGCTCTCTTCGCTCACTGCGGTTTCCCCTGTTGACGGCCGCTACGCCGGCAAAACCCAGGCCCTGCGCCCAATTTTCAGCGAGTACGGCCTGATCCGTGCCCGCGTTCTGGTTGAAGTGCGCTGGCTCCAGCGCCTGGCCGCTCACCCTGCCATCAGTGAAGTGCCGGCGTTCTCCGCGCAAGCCAACGCTGTGCTCAACACCCTGGCGGAAAACTTCTCTCTGGAGCACGCCGAGCGCGTCAAAGAGATCGAGCGCACCACCAACCACGACGTCAAGGCCATCGAGTACCTGCTCAAAGAGCAAGCGGCCAAGCTGCCGGAACTGGCCAAGGTCAGCGAGTTCATCCACTTTGCCTGCACCAGCGAGGACATCAACAACCTGTCCCACGCCCTGATGCTGCGCGAAGGCCGTGATGACGTAATGCTGCCGCTGATGCGCCAGACCGCCAACGCCATCCGCGAACTGGCGATCCGTTTCGCCGACGTGCCGATGCTGTCGCGCACCCACGGTCAACCGGCCTCGCCGACCACCCTGGGCAAAGAACTGGCGAACGTGGTTTACCGTCTGGAGCGTCAGATCGCTCAGGTCGCCGCCGTTCCGCTGCTGGGCAAGATCAACGGCGCTGTCGGCAACTACAACGCCCACCTGTCGGCCTACCCTGAGATCGACTGGGAAGCCAACGCCCGCGCCTTCATCGAAGACGAGCTGGGCCTGGGCTTCAACCCGTACACCACGCAGATCGAACCGCACGACTACATTGCCGAGCTGTTCGACGCGATCGCTCGCTTCAACACCATCCTGATCGACTTCGACCGCGACATCTGGGGCTACATCTCCCTGGGTTATTTCAAACAGCGCACCATCGCTGGCGAAATCGGTTCGTCGACCATGCCGCACAAGGTCAACCCGATCGACTTCGAAAACTCCGAAGGCAACCTGGGTATCGCCAATGCACTGTTCCAGCACCTGGCGAGCAAGCTGCCGATCTCCCGCTGGCAGCGCGACCTGACCGACTCCACCGTACTGCGCAACCTCGGCGTCGGCTTCGCCCACAGCGTGATCGCGTACGAAGCGAGCCTGAAAGGCATCAGCAAGCTTGAGCTCAACGAGCAGAAGATTGCCGCTGACCTGGACGCCTGCTGGGAAGTATTGGCCGAGCCGATCCAGACCGTGATGCGTCGCTACAACATCGAAAACCCGTACGAAAAGCTGAAAGAACTGACCCGCGGCAAGGGCATCAGCCCGCAAGCGCTGCAGACTTTCATCGACGGGCTGGACATGCCGGCCGCCGCCAAGGCCGAGCTGAAATTGCTCACCCCGGCGAACTACATCGGCAACGCTGTAGAACAAGCCAGACGCATCTGATCGACCGCTAGACCCTTTTAAGACGCCCGGCCGCGCCGGGCGTTTTTATTCCCGTCTGAAAAGTGCATTTTTTCAATAGGTTACACATGAATCCTGATATTCCTCTTCAACTTCTGGGCGGCATCACGGCACGGGAATTCCTGCGCGACTACTGGCAGAAAAAGCCGCTGTTGATCCGTCAGGCGATTCCTGATTTCGAAAGCCCGATCGACGCCGACGAACTGGCCGGCCTGGCGCTGGAAGAAGAAGTCGAATCGCGACTGATCATCGAGAATGGCGAGCGCCCGTGGGAACTGCGTCGCGGCCCGTTCGCCGAAGATGAGTTCAGCAAGCTGCCTGAAACTGACTGGACCCTGCTGGTTCAAGCCGTGGATCAGTTCGTCCCGGAAGTCAGCGAACTGCTGGAAAACTTCCGCTTTCTGCCGAGCTGGCGCATCGACGACGTGATGATCAGCTACGCCGCGCCAGGTGGCAGCGTTGGTCCGCACTTCGACAACTACGACGTGTTCCTGCTGCAAGGCCACGGCAAGCGCAACTGGAAGATCGGCCAGATGTGCAACACCGAGAGCCCGATGCTGACCCATGCCGACCTGCGCATCCTCTCCGAATTCGAAGCCACCGATGAATGGGTGCTGGAACCGGGCGACATGCTCTACCTGCCACCGCGCCTGGCCCACTGCGGCGTTGCCGTTGATGAATGCATGACCTACTCGGTCGGCTTCCGTGCACCGAGCGCTGCTGAAGTGCTGACCCATTTCACGGACTTCCTCAGCCAGTTCCTGTCGGACGAAGAACGCTACACCGACGCCGACGCCTTGCCGACTGCCGATCCTCACCAGATCCAGCGCGACGCACTCGACCGCTTGAAAGGCCTGCTGGCCGAGCACATGAGCGACGAGCGCCTGCTGCTGACCTGGTTCGGCCAGTTCATGACCGAGCCACGCTACCCGGAACTGGTGGTGGGCCCGGAAGACGTCGAAGAAGAGGACTTCATGTCCGCCCTGGAGCAAGGCGCGATCCTGATTCGCAACCCGAGCGCACGCCTGGCGTGGTCTGAAGTCGATGACGACCTGCTGCTGTTCGCCAGCGGCCAGAGCCGTTACCTGCCGGGCAAACTGCGCGAACTGCTGAAGATGATCTGCGCTGCCGACGCACTGCACGCCGACAACCTTGGCGACTGGCTGAGCGACGAAGACGGTCGCGGCCTGCTGTGCGAACTGGTCAAGCAAGGAAGCCTGGGGTTTGCCGATGAATAAGATTCACGTACGTGTCGCAGACTGGCAGAAGGACAACGCCGAGATCCGGCGCATTCGTGAGACGGTGTTCGTCGCCGAGCAATCCGTTCCGCCAGAATTGGAATGGGACGCCGATGACATTGATGCAGTGCATTTCCTCGCTTACGAAGGCGACTTTCCCATCGGCACCGCCCGCCTGCTGCCCGATGGGCACGTCGGCCGGGTGTCGGTACTCAAGGACTGGCGCGGCCTGAAAGTCGGCGATGCGCTGATGCAAGCGGTCATCGGTGAAGCCGAAGAGCGCGGGTTGAAGCAGCAGATGCTCAGCGCCCAGGTACAAGCCACGGCGTTCTATGAGCGCCTGGGCTTTCACATGGTCAGTGAGGAATTCCTGGAAGCCGGGATTCCACATGTGGACATGGTGCGGCACTCGGCCTGATACCGAGGTGCCCCCAATCGCGAGCAGGCTCGCTCCTACAAGGATTGCGCTAGACCTTGTAGGAGTGAGCCCGCTCGCGATGAGGCCCTGAAGAACACCACAAAACGCCCCGCCATCCCCGGATGCCGGGGCGTTTTGCTGTCTACCATTCAACTTGCCCCATCCCGGGCCGACAAACTGGCACTATCAATACTTGTAGGAGCGAGCTTGCTCGCGATGGACTTGAGAGCGCCGCGGGGTATCAGGCATCACGCATTATCGTTGACGACCATCGCGAGCAAGCTCGCTCCTACACACACCACAAAGCCGGAGATAACGGATATGTCCCTACGCACCCTGCTCAGCACTCTGTTGGTGGCCTGCAGTTTTTCGGTTATGGCAGCCACCGAAATCGTGCCCCTGAACTACCGCACCAGCGCAGATATGCTGCCCGTTGCGCAGGATTTCATCGGCAAGGACGGCCAGGTCAGCGCCTACGGCAATCAACTCATCGTCAATGCCGATCAGCGCAAGATCGACGAACTTAAAGCCCTTCTTTCGCAACTCGATACCGCACCCAAACGCCTGCTGATCACCGTCGATACCAGCGACAACAACTTCCAGGGCGACCAGGGTCATTCGGTGAATGGCGCCAAGCCAAGCCAGACCCGCATCATCAACTACAGCACCGACAGCCGCGACGGCGGCATTCAGCAAGTGCAGGCCAGCGAAGGCGCGCCGGCACTGATCCAGGTCGGCCAGAGCGTGCCGCTGACCAGTTCGCAGACCGATTCCTACGGCGACCTGCGCCGCCAGACCGAATACCGCAACGTCACCCAGGGCTTCTACGTCACGGCAAACGTCACCGGCGACATCGTTCACCTGTCGATCAGCACCAACCGTGACCGCATGAGCCAGGAACGTCCCGATGTAGTGAACGTACAAAGCACCGACACAACCGTCACCGGCCACCTCGGTGAGTGGATCCTGCTGGCCGGGGTCAACGGCCAGACTCAGGCCGACAAACAGGGCCAGACCCGCAGCTACTCGACCCAGAGCCGCAACGACATGACACTGCGGGTGAAAGTCGACACCCTGGACTAAAGCACCAAAAACTGACTGACGAGTCGTATTAGACCAAAGATGTAGTGCCTAAAAAAAAGCACTACAAAACGTTTGACGAGCCAAAAAAGCAAAGGCATGATGGCCTCGCTCCCGCTAATCAGAGGCCCTGGCAAGGGCCTTCGAAGCGATGTTCGCACCTACCCCGCGAACCGCTTCGTGTCTGTACCGCCCACAAGGTGTGTTTGACGAGGTTGTCGACTGGAACGAAGTTGTCCCGAGGGACGGAAGCGTAATAGGTAACCCGGCACCACACTGTTGTTCGCACCAAGGCCCACGACGCCCGAATGCGCCCGCAGTTCGCCTTTACCTGCTCACTTCCCCTCGAGCCCATCGTTCATCCCGTCGCCCTCCCCGCCGAATCCGACTTGACCGCTTAAGCTTCTGATCAGCGAGCGCAGGAATTTTCCACCGCAGAACAACTTTTCATAAAGACGCGACGAGGTTTATCTCCCATGGCACTGACACGCGAACAGCAAATTGCAGCCCTCGAAAAAGACTGGGCTGAAAACCCGCGCTGGAAAGGCGTGACACGCACTTACTCCGCTGCTGACGTCGTCCGCCTGCGTGGCTCGGTTCAACCTGAGCACACCTTTGCAAAGATGGGCGCCGAGAAGCTGTGGAACCTGGTCACCCAGGGTGCCAAGCCGGCCTTCCGTCCTGAGAAAGATTTCGTCAACTGCATGGGCGCCCTGACCGGCGGCCAGGCTGTGCAACAAGTCAAGGCCGGCATCCAGGCAATCTACCTGTCGGGCTGGCAAGTGGCTGCGGACAACAACTCCGCCGAATCGATGTACCCGGACCAGTCGCTGTACCCGGTGGACTCGGTTCCAACCGTGGTCAAGCGCATCAACAACTCGTTCCGTCGTGCCGACCAGATCCAGTGGAAAGCCGGCAAGAACCCGGGCGATGACGGCTACATCGACTACTTCGCACCGATCGTGGCTGACGCCGAAGCCGGTTTCGGCGGCGTACTGAACGCTTACGAGCTGATGAAGAGCATGATCGAAGCAGGCGCCGCCGGCGTTCACTTCGAAGACCAACTGGCTTCCGTGAAGAAATGCGGCCACATGGGCGGCAAGGTACTGGTTCCTACCCAGGAAGCCGTACAGAAGCTGACCGCTGCCCGTCTGGCTGCTGACGTTGCCGGTACTCCGACCATCATCCTGGCTCGTACCGACGCTAACGCCGCCGACCTGCTGACTTCGGACTGCGACCCGTACGACCAGCCATTCGTGACTGGCGAACGTACCCAGGAAGGTTTCTACAAAGTGCGCGCCGGTCTGGACCAGGCCATCGCTCGCGGCCTGGCCTACGCTCCGTACGCCGACCTGATCTGGTGTGAAACCGCCAAGCCGGATCTGGACGAGGCTCGTCGCTTCGCTGAAGCGATCAAGAAGGAATACCCGGACCAACTGCTGTCGTACAACTGCTCGCCTTCCTTCAACTGGAAGAAAAACCTGGACGACGCGACCATCGCCAAGTTCCAGCGCGAACTGTCCGCCATGGGCTACAAGCACCAGTTCATCACCCTGGCCGGCATTCACAACATGTGGCACAGCATGTTCAACCTGGCGCACGACTACGCCCGCAACGACATGACTGCCTACGTGAAGCTGCAAGAGCAGGAGTTCGCTGACGCTTCGAAGGGCTACACCTTCGTGGCTCACCAGCAGGAAGTGGGCACCGGCTACTTCGACGACATGACCACTGTGATCCAGGGTGGCTCGTCTTCGGTAACCGCACTGACCGGTTCGACTGAAGAAGAACAGTTCCACTGATCGGCTTCGCTTGAGCAAACGGCCGTTGCGGACCCATTAGAAACCGCAACGCCGCAAATCTGACGCCCCGACTGGTTCGGGGCGTTTTTTTGCCTGCTATTCAACAAACACCGCACCTCCCCTGTAGGAGCGAGCCTGCTCGCGATGGTCGCGAACGATAACGCGCGAAACCTGACTCCCAGCGGTGCTCTTGAGTTTTTCGCGAGCAAGCTCGCTCCTACAGGGGACGGTGGTGCCTGTAGCAAATCATTGATCCAGAGCGCTACGACTGTCAGAAAAACCCGCTAAAACGCTCACCGCCGCTACTTGCTGTAACGCCCTTATAAGTCAACTTCCCGAGTATCCGAAGGACTAGCAGTTTAAAAACCGCGTCAAACAGTATTGATTATCATTTATCAATAACAATGTTCGTTACATTCCCTACAAAACATAATTGACGAAATGCCGGCTAATGCCCGAGCCGCAAGGCCTGCGGGGGTTTTGAAGCGCGCTATGTCCTTATTCCTATAATAAATTTCGCTACAGGAATTTTACTTGCCGGGTGTTTAGCCATAAAATCAGCGGGATTGATTGCTGCGACATATCGTCACTGCTTTTGTTTCTTTTCAAGCTCAGAGACCTTTGCTCTCTGTTAAGGATTACCAGCATGCCCGAAGCGACAGGACTCATGGCCCACAACTGGGGCTTTGCCATTTTCCTTCTAGGCGTCGTCGGCCTCTGTGCCTTCATGCTGGGCGTCTCCAGCCTCCTTGGGTCAAAAGCCTGGGGCCGCAGCAAAAACGAACCGTTCGAGTCCGGCATGCTACCTACAGGTGGCGCCCGCTTGCGGCTCTCAGCCAAATTCTATCTGGTCGCGATGCTCTTCGTGATCTTCGATATCGAAGCCCTCTTTCTCTTTGCATGGTCTGTGTCCGTCCGCGAAAGCGGCTGGACCGGATTCGTCGAAGCTCTCGTTTTCATAGCAATTCTGTTGGCAGGCCTTGTCTACCTATTCCGAGTGGGCGCCCTTGACTGGGCTCCGGAAGCTCGGCGCAAGCGGCAAGCGAAGCTGAAACAATGAGGCTTTGGCAATGCAATACAATCTCACCAGGATCGACCCCGATGCTCCTAACGAGCAATATCCGATTGGCCAACGGGAAACCGTTTCCGATCCGTTAGAAGATCAAGTCCACAAAAACATTTTCATGGGCAAGCTCGAAGACGTGCTTAACGGCACGATCAACTGGGGGCGCAAGAACTCCCTGTGGCCGTATAACTTCGGTCTTTCGTGCTGCTACGTGGAAATGACCACCGCCTTCACGGCGCCCCACGACATCGCGCGCTTTGGCGCCGAGGTTATCCGGGCATCTCCGCGTCAGGCGGATTTCATGGTTATCGCCGGTACCTGCTTCATCAAGATGGCGCCGATCATTCAGCGTCTCTACGAGCAAATGCTCGAGCCTAAATGGGTCATCTCCATGGGTTCGTGCGCCAACTCCGGTGGCATGTACGACATTTACTCCGTCGTTCAAGGGGTGGACAAGTTCCTGCCCGTGGACGTCTACGTGCCTGGCTGCCCGCCCCGCCCTGAAGCTTTCCTGCAAGGCCTGATGCTGTTGCAGGAGTCGATTGGCCAGGAGCGTCGTCCACTTTCCTGGGTCGTTGGCGATCAAGGCGTTTATCGCGCCGAGATGCCTTCCGAAAAGGAAAAGCGCCGCGAACAGCGTATTCAGGTAACCAACCTGCGCAGCCCCGACGAAGTCTGATCCAGATCTGCTCCTTAAAAAGAACGAGAACCTGGCTTCATTCTTTACGTTGACCGAAAGCGATAAATAACCATGACTACAGGCAGTGCTCTGTACATCCCGCCTTACAAGGCAGACGACCAGGATGTGGTCGTCGAACTGAACAACCGTTTTGGCCCGGAGGCGTTCACCGCCCAGCCGACCCGCACCGGCATGCCGGTGCTTTGGGTTGCCCGCGCCAGACTCGTCGAAGTGCTGACGTTCCTGCGTAACCTGCCCAAGCCGTACGTCATGCTCTATGACCTGCACGGCGTGGACGAGCGTCTGCGCACCAAGCGTCAAGGGCTGCCGAGCGGCGCCGACTTCTCCGTGTTCTATCACTTGATGTCGATCGAACGTAATAGTGACGTAATGATCAAGGTCGCCTTGTCCGAGAGCGACCTCAGCTTGCCGACCGTCACCAGCATCTGGCCGAACGCCAACTGGTACGAGCGTGAAGTCTGGGACATGTTCGGCATCGACTTCAAAGGTCACCCTCACCTGTCGCGCATCATGATGCCGCCGACCTGGGAAGGTCACCCGCTGCGCAAGGACTTCCCGGCCCGCGCCACCGAGTTCGACCCGTTCACCCTGAACCTGGCCAAGCAGCAGCTCGAAGAAGAGTCCGCGCGCTTCAAGCCGGAAGACTGGGGCATGAAGCGTTCCGGCCCGAACGAGGACTACATGTTCCTCAACCTCGGCCCGAACCACCCGTCCGCCCACGGTGCGTTCCGCATCATCCTGCAACTGGACGGCGAAGAGATCGTCGACTGCGTACCGGACGTCGGTTACCACCACCGTGGTGCCGAGAAGATGGCCGAGCGTCAGTCCTGGCACAGCTTCATCCCGTACACCGACCGTATCGACTACCTCGGCGGTGTGATGAACAACCTGCCGTACGTGCTCTCGGTCGAGAAGCTGGCCGGCATCAAGGTGCCGGAGAAGGTCGACGTCATCCGCATCATGATGGCCGAATTCTTCCGGATCACCAGCCACCTGCTGTTCCTGGGTACCTACATCCAGGACGTCGGCGCCATGACCCCGGTGTTCTTCACCTTCACCGACCGCCAGCGCGCGTACACGGTGATCGAAGCCATTACCGGTTTCCGTCTGCACCCGGCCTGGTACCGCATCGGTGGCGTCGCCCACGATCTGCCGCGCGGTTGGGAAAAACTGGTCAAGGATTTCGTCGAGTGGATGCCCAAGCGTCTGGACGAATACCAGAAAGCCGCACTGGACAACAGCATCCTGCGTGGCCGGACCATCGGCGTCGCCGACTACAACACCAAAGAGGCCCTGGAATGGGGTGTCACCGGTGCCGGTCTGCGTTCGACCGGTTGCGATTTCGACCTGCGTAAAGCGCGCCCGTACTCGGGCTACGAGAACTTCGAATTCGAAGTGCCGCTGGCCGCCAATGGCGATGCCTACGACCGCTGCATCGTGCGTGTCGAGGAGATGCGCCAGAGCATCAGGATCATCGACCAGTGCCTGCGCAACATGCCGGAAGGCCCGTACAAGGCGGATCACCCGCTGACCACGCCGCCGCCGAAAGAGCGCACCCTGCAGCACATCGAAACCTTGATCACGCACTTCCTGCAGGTTTCGTGGGGCCCGGTCATGCCGGCCAACGAATCCTTCCAGATGATCGAAGCGACCAAGGGCATCAACAGTTATTACCTGACGAGCGATGGCGGCACCATGAGCTACCGCACCCGGATTCGTACCCCAAGCTTCCCGCACCTGCAGCAGATCCCTTCGGTGATCAAAGGCAGCATGGTCGCGGACTTGATTGCGTACCTGGGTAGTATCGATTTCGTTATGGCCGACGTGGACCGCTAAGCATGAACAGCACGCTTATCCAGACAGACCGTTTCACCTTGAGTGAAACCGAGCGCTCGGCCATCGAGCACGAGCTGCATCACTACGAAGACCCGCGCGCGGCGTCGATCGAAGCCCTGAAGATCGTCCAGAAGGAACGTGGCTGGGTGCCGGACGGCGCCTTGTACGCCATCGGCGAGATCCTCGGCATCCCGGCCAGCGACGTTGAAGGCGTGGCGACGTTCTATAGCCAGATCTTCCGTCAGCCGGTCGGCCGTCACATCATTCGCGTCTGCGACAGCATGGTCTGCTACATCGGCGGCCACGAGTCCGTGGTCAGCGAAATCCAGAGCAAACTGGGCATCGGCCTGGGTCAGACCACCACCGATGGTCGTTTCACCCTGCTGCCGGTCTGCTGCCTCGGCAACTGCGACAAGGCGCCGGCGTTGATGATCGACGACGACACTTTCGGTGATGTGCAGCCAGCAGGCGTTGCCAAATTGCTCGAGGGCTACGTATGACCCTGACTTCCTTCGGTCCGGCCAACCGCATCAAGCGTTCGGCCGAGACTCACCCGCTCACCTGGCGTCTGCGTGACGACGGCGAAGCCGTATGGCTCGACGAGTACCAGGCCAAGAACGGTTACGCCGCTGCGCGCAAGGCCTTCGCCGACATGGCTCAGGACGACATCGTCCAGACCGTGAAAGATTCCGGCCTCAAGGGTCGCGGCGGTGCTGGCTTCCCCACTGGCGTGAAGTGGGGCCTGATGCCCAAGGACGAATCCATCAACATCCGCTACCTGCTGTGCAACGCGGATGAAATGGAGCCCAACACCTGGAAAGACCGCATGCTGATGGAGCAACTGCCCCATCTGCTGATCGAAGGCATGCTGATCAGTGCCCGCGCGCTGAAAACCTACCGTGGCTACATCTTCCTGCGTGGCGAGTACACCACCGCCGCCAGGCACCTCAACCGTGCCGTGGAAGAAGCCAAGGCAGCGGGCCTGCTGGGCAAGAACATCCTGGGCAGCGGCTTTGATTTCGAGCTGTTCGTCCACACCGGCGCCGGACGTTACATCTGCGGTGAAGAAACCGCACTGATCAACTCCCTCGAAGGCCGCCGCGCCAACCCGCGCTCCAAACCGCCCTTCCCTGCCGCCGTTGGCGTGTGGGGCAAGCCGACTTGCGTGAACAACGTCGAGACCCTGTGCAACGTGCCGGCGATCATCGCCGACGGCGTGGACTGGTACAAATCGTTGGCTCGCGAAGGCAGTGAAGACATGGGCACCAAGCTCATGGGCTTCTCCGGCAAGGTCAAGAACCCGGGCCTGTGGGAACTGCCGTTCGGCGTCACCGGTCGCGAGCTGTTCGAAGACTACGCCGGCGGCATGCGCGACGGTTACAAGCTCAAGTGCTGGCAGCCTGGCGGCGCCGGTACCGGCTTCCTGTTGCCGGAACACCTGGACGCACAAATGTACGCCGGCGGCATCGCCAAAGTGGGCACCCGCATGGGTACCGGCCTGGCCATGGCGGTGGACGACAGCGTCAACATGGTGTCCCTGCTGCGCAACATGGAGCAGTTCTTCGCCCGCGAGTCCTGTGGCTTCTGCACGCCGTGCCGCGATGGTTTGCCATGGAGCGTCAAGCTCCTGATGGCCATCGAGAACGGTGAAGGCCAGCCAGGCGACATCGAGACCCTGCTGGGTCTGGTTGGTTTCCTCGGCCCAGGCAAGACCTTCTGTGCTCACGCACCGGGCGCCGTGGAGCCGTTGGGCAGCGCAATCAAATACTTCCGTCCAGAGTTCGAAGCCGGTATCGCGCCTGTCAGCGCCGCCGTCCCGCCTCTGGCAAGGCCGATCGTAGTCGGCGCGTAAACGCTTAAAAAAGGCGAAGGGTCCGTGCCCTTCGCTTTTCGTGTGATGACGCCTTTAACGGCTGTGTTGATTCACGCGGATAACAAGATTCCATTAGCCACGCCCGCTGACACCGGGCCAACGAAGAACTTTGAACCATGGCCACTATCCACGTAGACGGCAAAGAGCTCGAAGTCGATGGGGCAGACAACCTGTTACAGGCATGTCTGTCGCTAGGCCTCGATATCCCTTATTTCTGCTGGCACCCTGCCCTCGGCAGCGTTGGCGCTTGCCGCCAGTGCGCGGTCAAGCAGTACACCGACGAAAACGACACCCGTGGTCGTATCGTCATGTCCTGCATGACCCCTGCCACCGACGGCACCTGGATCTCCATCGAAGATGAAGAATCCAAGGCCTTCCGCGCCAGTGTTGTCGAATGGCTGATGACCAACCATCCTCACGACTGCCCGGTCTGTGAAGAAGGCGGTCACTGCCACCTGCAAGACATGACGGTCATGACCGGCCACAACGAGCGCCGTTACCGCTTCACCAAGCGTACCCACCAGAACCAGCAACTGGGCCCGTTCATTTCCCACGAAATGAACCGCTGCATCGCTTGCTACCGCTGCGTGCGCTTCTACAAAGACTACGCCGGCGGCACCGACCTCGGTGTATTCGGCGCCCACGACAACGTGTACTTCGGTCGCGTTGAAGACGGCACCCTGGAAAGCGAGTTCTCCGGCAACCTCACCGAGGTCTGCCCGACCGGTGTGTTCACCGACAAGACTCACTCCGAGCGCTACAACCGCAAGTGGGACATGCAGTTCTCGCCGAGCATCTGCCATGGCTGCTCCAGCGGTTGCAACATCTCCCCGGGCGAACGTTACGGCGAACTGCGTCGCATCGAAAACCGCTTCAACGGTTCGGTGAACCAGTACTTCCTGTGCGACCGTGGCCGTTTCGGCTATGGCTACGTCAACCGCGAAGACCGCCCGCGTCAGCCATTGCTGGCCAACGGCACCAAGCTGAGTCTCGACGAAGCGCTGGATAAAGCCGCCGACCTGCTGCGCGGTCGCAACATCGTCGGTATCGGTTCGCCCCGCGCCAGCCTCGAAAGCAACTACGCGTTGCGCGAACTGGTGGGTGCCGAGCACTTCTACTCGGGTATCGAAGCTGCCGAACTGGAACGCATCCGCCTGGTCCTGCAAGTACTGAAAGACAGCCCGCTGCCAGTGCCGAACATGCGCGACATCGAAGACCACGATGCCGTGTTCGTCCTCGGTGAAGACCTGACCCAGACTGCCGCGCGCATGGCCCTGTCCCTGCGTCAATCGGTCAAGGGCAAGGCCGAAGACATGGCCGATGCCATGCGCGTCCAGCCTTGGCTCGACGCCGCCGTGAAGAACATCGGTCAGCACGCGCTGAACCCGCTGTTCATCGCAAGCCTGGCTGAAACCAAGCTCGACGACATCGCCGAAGAGTGCGTTCACGCCGCTCCAGACGACCTGGCCCGCATCGGTTTCGCCGTGGCTCACGCCCTCGACGCTAGCGCACCGGCCGTTGAAGGCCTGGACAGCGAAGCGCTCGAACTGGCCAAGCGCATCGCCGACGCCCTGCTCGCAGCCAAGCGTCCGCTGGTCATCGCCGGTACCTCCCTGGGCTCCAAAGCGTTGATTGAGGCTGCTGCCAACATTGCGAAAGCTCTGAAGCTGCGCGAGAAGAACGGTTCCATCAGCCTGATCGTGCCAGAGGCCAACAGCCTCGGCCTGGCCATGCTCGGTGGCGAATCGGTCGACGCCGCGCTGCAAGCCGTGATCGACGGTAAAGCCGACGCCATCGTCGTGCTGGAAAACGATCTGTACACCCGTACCGACAAGGCCAAGGTCGATGCTGCCCTGAGCGCCGCCAAAGTGCTGATCGTCGCCGACCATCAGAAGACTGCCACCAGCGATCGCGCGCACCTGGTTCTGCCAGCCGCCAGCTTCGCTGAAGGCGACGGCACCCTGGTCAGCCAGGAAGGCCGCGCCCAGCGCTTCTTCCAGGTCTTCGATCCGAAGTACATGGACGCGAGCATCCTGGTTCACGAAGGCTGGCGCTGGCTGCATGCACTGCGCGCAACCCTGCTGAACCAGCCGATTGACTGGACCCAACTGGACCACGCCACCGCTGCCGTCGCTTCCAGCACTTCGATCCTGAATCGCATCGTCGATGCCGCACCGTCCGCCGCGTTCCGCATCAAGGGCATGAAACTGGCCCGTGAACCGCTGCGTTACTCCGGTCGTACCGCCATGCGCGCCGACATCAACGTGCACGAACCGCGTACCCCGCAGGACAAGGACACCGCGTTCGCCTTCTCGATGGAAGGTTACTCGGGCTCGGCCGAACCGCGTCAGCAAGTACCATTCGCCTGGTCTCCGGGCTGGAACTCGCCGCAAGCCTGGAACAAGTTCCAGGACGAAGTCGGTGGTCACATCCGCGCTGGCGACCCGGGCACCCGCCTGATCGAAAGCACTGGTGACTCGCTGAACTGGTTCGCCAGCGCTCCGCGTGCGTTCAACCCAGCTCCTGGTACCTGGCAGGCCGTGCCGTTCTTCCACCTGTTCGGCAGCGAAGAGAACTCTTCGAAAGCCGCTCCGGTTCAGGAACGCATCCCGGCTGCTTATGTTGCTCTGGCCAGGTCCGAAGCCGACCGCCTGGGTGTCAATGACGGCGCCATGCTGAGCCTGAACGTGGCTGGCCAGACCCTGCGTCTGCCGCTGCGCATCAATGAAGAGCTGGGTGCTGGTCTGGTGGCATTGCCTGCGGGCATCGCTGGCATTCCGCCAGCGATCTTTGGCAAATCCGTTGACGGTCTGCAGGAGGCAGCTCAATGACCTTGTTCACTCCTGAAGTGATCGACGTGATCATCGCGGTCCTCAAGGCCGTGGTGATTCTGCTCGCCGTGGTGGTTTGCGGTGCCCTGCTGAGCTGGGTCGAGCGTCGTCTGCTCGCCCTCTGGCAGGACCGTTACGGTCCGAACCGCGTCGGCCCGTTCGGCGCGTTCCAGATCGCCGCCGACATGATCAAGATGTTCTTCAAGGAAGACTGGACCCCGCCGTTCGCCGACAAAGTGATCTTCACTTTGGCGCCGGTCGTGGCCATGAGCGCCTTGCTGATTGCCTTCGCAATCATCCCGATCACCCCGACCTGGGGTGTCGCGGACATCAACATCGGCATCCTGTTCTTCTTCGCCATGGCTGGCCTGTCGGTCTACGCGGTGCTGTTCGCCGGCTGGTCGAGCAACAACAAGTTCGCCCTGTTGGGCAGCCTGCGGGCCTCGGCGCAAACCGTGTCGTACGAAGTGTTCATGGGCCTGTCGCTGATGGGCATCGTGATCCAGGTCGGCTCGTTCAACATGCGCGACATCGTTGAGTATCAAGCGCAGAATCTGTGGTTCGTCATTCCGCAGATCTTCGGTTTCCTGACCTTCTTCATCGCTGGCGTCGCCGTGACTCACCGTCACCCGTTCGACCAGCCGGAAGCGGAACAGGAACTGGCCGACGGTTACCACATTGAATACGCCGGCATGAAATGGGGCATGTTCTTCGTCGGCGAGTACATCGGCATCGTGCTGATCTCGGCGCTGCTGGTGACCTTGTTCTTCGGTGGCTGGCACGGTCCGTTCGGCATCCTGCCGCAGATCCCGTTCATCTGGTTCGCGTTGAAAACCGCGTTCTTCATCATGTTCTTCATCCTGCTGCGCGCCTCGATTCCGCGCCCACGGTATGACCAAGTGATGGATTTCAGCTGGAAGTTCTGCCTGCCGCTGACCCTCGTCAACATGCTGGTGACCGCTGCGATCGTGTTGCTCAACACGCCCGCCGTCGCGGCTCAGTGAGGATAGAATCATGAAGTACATTTTTGACATCGTGCATGGCTTCTACACCCAGCTTCGCAGCCTGGTGATGATTTTCGGCCACGCCTTCCGCAAGCGCGACACGCTGCAGTACCCGGAAGAACCGGTCTACCTGCCGCCGCGCTACCGTGGGCGTATCGTCCTGACCCGCGACCCCGACGGCGAAGAGCGTTGTGTAGCGTGCAACCTGTGCGCCGTGGCGTGCCCGGTCGGTTGCATCTCGCTGCAGAAAGCTGAAACCGAAGACGGTCGCTGGTACCCGGACTTCTTCCGCATCAACTTCTCGCGCTGCATTTTCTGCGGCCTCTGCGAGGAAGCCTGCCCGACCACCGCGATCCAGCTGACGCCGGATTTCGAAATGGCCGAGTTCAAACGTCAGGACCTGGTTTACGAGAAAGAAGATCTGCTGATCTCCGGCCCCGGCAAAAACCCTGATTACAACTTCTATCGTGTTGCAGGTATGGCGATTGCCGGTAAGCCGAAAGGCTCCGCGCAGAATGAAGCCGAACCGATCAACGTGAAGAGCTTGCTGCCTTAAGGAAGAAAGATGGAATTCGCTTTCTATTTCGCATCGGGTATCGCTGTGTTGTCCACGCTTCGCGTGATCACCAACACCAACCCTGTGCACGCCCTGCTCTACCTGATCATTTCGCTGATCGCCGTGGCGATGACGTTCTTCGCCCTCGGCGCACCGTTTGCCGGTGTCCTGGAAGTGATCGCCTACGCTGGCGCCATCATGGTGCTGTTCGTGTTCGTGGTGATGATGCTGAACCTGGGCCCGGCCTCGGCTCAGCAAGAGCGCGCCTGGCTCAAGCCCGGTATCTGGGGCGGCCCGGTCCTCCTCGCCGCGCTGCTGCTGGTGGAACTGCTGTATGTGCTGTTCTCCCACCAGACCGGTGAAGCCATCGGCCACACCACCGTAGACGCCAAGGCCGTGGGCATCAGCCTGTTCGGTCCTTACCTGCTGGTGGTCGAACTCGCCTCGATGCTGCTGCTCGCCGCAGCCGTCACGGCGTTCCATTTGGGCCGTAACGAAGCCAAGGAGCAATGACGATGCCTGCTATCCCCATGGAGCATGGTCTGGCGGTCGCCGGCATCCTGTTCTGCCTCGGTCTGGTCGGCCTGATGGTCCGCCGCAACATCCTCTTCGTGCTGATGAGCCTGGAGGTCATGATGAATGCCTCCGCTTTGGCGTTCATCGTTGCCGGTAGCCGCTGGGCGCAGCCGGATGGACAGATCATGTTCATCCTGGTGATCAGCCTGGCAGCCGCCGAGGCCAGTATTGGCCTGGCGATCCTGCTGCAACTGTATCGCCGCTTCCACACGCTCGATATCGACGCTGCCAGTGAGATGCGCGGATGAACCTACTCTTTCTGACTTTCGTATTCCCTCTCATTGGTTTCCTGCTGCTGTCGTTCTCACGCGGCCGCATTTCGGAAAACCTGGCTGCGCTGATCGGCGTCGGCTCCATCGGTCTGTCGGCGATCGTTACCGCCTACGTGATCTGGCAGTTCAACGTCGCCCCGCCGGAAGGCGGCCACTACACCCAGGTGTTGTGGCAGTGGATGGCGGTGGAAGGCTTCACGCCGAACTTCGCGCTGTATCTGGACGGCCTGTCGCTGACCATGCTCGGCGTGGTGGTTGGCGTCGGCTTCCTGATCCACCTGTTCGCGTCCTGGTACATGCGCGGTGAAGACGGTTACTCGCGCTTCTTCGCCTACACCAACCTGTTTATCGCCAGCATGCTGTTCCTGGTGCTGGGCGATAACCTGTTGTTCCTGTACTTCGGCTGGGAAGGCGTGGGCCTGTGCTCGTACCTGTTGATCGGTTTCTACTACAGCAACCGCAACAACGGTAACGCGGCACTCAAGGCCTTCATCGTGACCCGTATCGGTGACGTGTTCATGGCCATCGGCCTGTTCATTCTGTTTGCCCAGCTGGGCACGCTGAACGTTCAGGAACTGCTGGTGCTGGCTCCGCAGAAATTCCAGTCCGGCGACTTCTGGATGGTCATGGCCACCCTGATGCTGCTGGGCGGCGCTGTCGGTAAATCCGCGCAACTGCCGCTGCAAACCTGGCTGGCGGACGCGATGGCCGGCCCGACTCCGGTTTCGGCACTGATCCACGCCGCAACCATGGTGACCGCTGGCGTCTACCTGATCGCCCGTACCCACGGCCTGTTCACCCTGGCGCCGGAAATCCTGCACCTGGTGGGCATCGTTGGCGGTGTGACCCTGGTTCTCGCCGGTTTCGCAGCCCTGGTCCAGACCGACATCAAGCGTATCCTCGCCTACTCGACCATGAGCCAGATCGGCTACATGTTCCTGGCCCTGGGCGTCGGTGCCTGGGACGGCGCGATCTTCCACCTGATGACACACGCCTTCTTCAAGGCCCTGCTGTTCCTTGCGTCCGGTTCGGTGATCGTTGCCTGCCACCACGAGCAGAACATCTTCAAGATGGGCGGTCTGTGGAAGAAGCTGCCACTGGCCTACGCCAGCTTCATCGTCGGCGGCGCGGCCCTGGCGGCCCTGCCACTGGTTACCGCGGGTTTCTACTCCAAGGACGAAATCCTCTGGGAAGCGTTCGCCAGCGGCAACAACGGTCTGCTCTATGCCGGTCTGGTCGGCGCGTTCATGACGTCGCTCTACACCTTCCGCCTGATCTTCATCGCGTTCCACGGTGAAGTGAAGACCGAAGCCCACGCCGGTCACGGCATCGCCCACTGGCTGCCACTGTCGGTGCTGATCGTATTGTCCACCGCCATCGGCGCGATGATCGTTCCACCACTGCACGGCGTGCTGCCGGAAAGCGTCGGCCATGCCGGCGGCGAAGCCAAGCACAGCCTGGAAATCGCCTCGGGCGCCATTGCCCTGGCCGGTATCCTGCTGGCTGCCCTGCTGTTCCTCGGCAAGCGTCGCTTCGTCACCGCCGTCGCCAACAGCGGCATCGGCCGTTTCCTCTCGGCCTGGTGGTTCGCTGCCTGGGGCTTCGACTGGATCTACGACAAACTGTTCGTCAAGCCGTACCTGGCGATCAGCCACATCCTGCGCAAAGACCCGCTCGACCAGACCATCGGTCTGATCCCGCGCATGGCCAAAGGCGGTCACACCGCCCTGAGCCGTACCGAGACCGGTCAACTGCGTTGGTACGCCGCCTCGATGGCTGCTGGTGCCGTGCTGGTCATCGGCGCCGTCGTGCTGGTAGCGGTCTGATATGAACCTTGCGAATTTGCGAAAGGAAACGAACCCGTCATGATTCTGCCTTGGCTAATCCTGATCCCCTTCATCGGCGGCCTGCTGTGCTGGATGGGTGAGCGCTTCGGCGCCACCCTCCCCCGCTGGATTGCGCTGATCACCATGTCCCTGTTGCTCTCCCTCGGCCTCTGGCTGTGGGCCAACGGCGATTATTCTTTTGCCCCGGCGCCTGGCGCCGACCCGACCTGGGCGCTTGAGTTCAAGCACGTCTGGATCCAGCGCTTCGGCATCAACGTGCACCTGGCCCTCGACGGCCTGTCGCTGTTGATGATCATGCTGACCGGTCTGCTGGGTGTGCTCTCGGTACTCTGCTCGTGGAAAGAGATCCAGCGTCACGTGGGCTTCTTCCACCTGAACCTGATGTGGATCCTGGGCGGTGTCGTCGGCGTGTTCCTGGCCCTCGACCTGTTCATGTTTTTCTTCTTCTGGGAAATGATGCTGGTGCCGATGTACTTCCTCATCGCGCTCTGGGGTCACAGTTCTTCGGACGGCAAGAAAACCCGGATCTACGCGGCGACCAAGTTCTTCATCTTCACTCAGGCTTCCGGCCTGATCATGCTGGTGGCGATCCTGGGCCTGGTACTGGTCAACTTCAACGACACCGGCGTGATTACCTTCAACTACGCCGACCTGTTGAAGACCAAGATGTCGATGACCACCGAGTACATCCTGATGCTCGGTTTCTTCATCGCCTTCGCGGTCAAGCTGCCGGTCGTGCCGTTCCACTCCTGGTTGCCTGACGCTCACGCCCAGGCGCCGACCGCAGGTTCCGTCGACCTCGCCGGTATCTTGCTGAAGACCGCGGCCTACGGCCTGCTGCGTTTCGCCCTGCCGCTGTTCCCGAATGCTTCGGCCGAGTTCGCGCCGTTTGCGATGGCCCTGGGTCTGATCGGGATCTTCTACGGTGCGTTCCTGGCGTTCGCGCAAACCGACATCAAGCGTCTGATTGCCTTCTCGTCCGTTTCCCACATGGGCTTCGTACTGATCGGCATCTACTCCGGCAGCCAACTGGCGCTGCAGGGTGCGGTGATGCAGATGCTGGCCCACGGCCTGTCGGCGGCGGCACTCTTTATCCTGAGTGGCCAGCTGTACGAACGCACCCACACCCGCGACATGCGTGAAATGGGTGGCCTGTGGTCGAAGATCGCTTACCTGCCGGCCCTCAGCCTGTTCTTCGCTGCCGCGTCCCTGGGCTTGCCGGGTACCGGTAACTTCGTCGGCGAGTTCCTGATCCTGATCGGCACCTTCCCGATCGCTCCATGGGTCACCATCATCGCCACGTCCGGCCTGGTGTTCGGTTCGGTCTATTCGCTGATCATGATCCACCGTGCGTACTTCGGTCCGGCCAAATCGGACGCAGTTCTGCATGGCATGGACGGTCGCGAAATGATCATGGTGGTCGGTCTGGCTGCGCTGCTGATCTACATCGGCGTGTACCCACAACCGTTCCTCGATACCTCTGCCGCTACGATGCATGGCGTGCAGCAGTGGCTCGGCACCGCCTTCACTCAACTCGCTTCGGCCCGGTAAGAGCGCTATGGAATTCACGACTCAACACTTTATCGCGCTAGCGCCGTTGTTGATCACCAGCGCCACGATCATCGTGGTGATGCTGGCGATCGCCTGGCGCCGCAACCACTCCCAGACCTTCCTGCTGTCCGTGGCGGGTCTGAACCTGGCACTGCTGTCGATCCTGCCTGCCTTGAAAGTCGCGCCATTGGCCGTGACCCCACTGCTGCAGATCGACAGCTTCGCCTGCCTGTACATGGCGCTGATCCTGGTCGCCACCCTCGCTTGTGTGACCCTCGCCCACGCCTACCTCGGCGATGGCGGCACGGGTTACCCGGGCAACCGTGAAGAACTGTACCTGCTGATCCTGATGGCCGCCGCCGGTGGCCTGGTGCTGGTCAGCGCGCAGCACCTGGCCGGGTTGTTCATCGGTCTGGAACTGCTGTCGGTGCCGGTCTACGGTCTGGTGGCTTACGCCTTCTTCAACAAGCGCTCGCTGGAAGCCGGCATCAAGTACATGGTGCTGTCGGCTGCCGGTTCCGCGTTCCTGTTGTTCGGCATGGCGCTGCTGTACGCAGACTCGGGTTCCCTGAGCTTCGTCGGCATCGGTCAGGCCCTGGCGGCCACCGGCCTGCCAAGCTCGCTGGCACAACTGGGCCTGGGCATGATGCTGATCGGCCTGGCGTTCAAGCTGTCGCTGGTACCCTTCCACCTCTGGACTCCAGACGTCTACGAAGGCGCTCCGGCGCCGGTCGCGGCGTTCCTGGCGACCGCTTCCAAAGTGGCCGTGTTCGCGGTGATGGTGCGTCTGTTCCAGATCTCGCCTGCGGCGAGCAGCGGCGTGCTGAGCGACGTGCTGACCATCATCGCCATCGCGTCGATCCTGTTCGGTAACCTGCTGGCACTGACCCAGAGCAACCTCAAGCGTCTGCTGGGTTACTCGTCCATCGCCCACTTCGGTTACCTGCTGATCGCCCTGGTGGCGAGCAAGGGTCTGGCCGTGGAAGCGATCGGCGTGTACCTGGTCACCTACGTGATCACCAGCCTCGGCGCCTTCGGCGTGATCACCCTGATGTCCTCGCCGTACAAAGGCCGTGACGCGGATGCCCTGTACGAATACCGCGGCCTGTTCTGGCGCCGTCCGTACCTGACCGCCGTACTGACCGTGATGATGCTGTCCCTGGCCGGTATCCCGCTGACCGCGGGCTTCATCGGCAAGTTCTACATCATCGCCACCGGCGTTGAATCGCACCAATGGTGGCTGGTCGGCTCGCTGGTACTGGGCAGCGCCATCGGCGTGTTCTACTACCTGCGTGTGATGGTCACCCTGTACCTGATCGAACCGAACCTGCGTCGCGTTGATGCCCAGTTGCACTGGGAACAGAAGGCAGGCGGCGTGATGCTGCTGGCCATCGCGGTACTGGCCTTCTTCCTCGGCCTGTACCCACAACCGCTGCTGAACCTGGTTCAACAGTCAGGGTTGGCGGGTTGATCGCTTAGGCGACCCTCGGTGGTAAACAAAAACGGCACCTTCGGGTGCCGTTTTTGCGTTTGGGGATTTGTGTTCGGTCATAGGTAATCGGTTGTCAGGAATGGCCTCATCGCGAGCAGGCTCGCTCCTACAGTGGTCGGGTCGCCCACAAATTCATTGCATGACACATAACCTGTAGGAGTGAGCCTGCTCGCGATCGCGGTAGATCAGGTACAAAAGAAAACGGCACCTTACGGTGCCGTTCGCTTCTTACAGGTCGCCTTATTTACGCGCCGCCTCCCACGATTTCAGCAGTTCGGCATAGCTCACGGTCTCGCCCTTAGGCTTCTCGTTTTCCAGTTTCGGCTTCGGTGCGCCCGGTTGGTCGAACCAGTATTGCGCATCCCGCTCGGGGTTCATTTTCGGGGCGCAGGTGGCTTGGGCTTTCGAGCGTTCCAGACGGGTCATGATCGCGTCCTGATCCTTGGCCAGGCCGTCGAGTGCCTGTTGCGGGGTTTTCTCGCCGCTGGCGGCTTCGGCGATGTGGCTCCACCACAGTTGCGCCAGGCGTGGATAGTCCGGCACGTTGGTCCCGGTCGGGGTCCATTGCACGCGGGCCGGGCTGCGGTAGAACTCCACCAGGCCGCCGAGTTTCGGTGCCAGGTCGGTCATGGCTTGCGAGTTGATGTCCGATTCGCGGATCGGCGTCAGGCCGACGATGGTTTTCTTCAGCGACACGGTTTTCGAGGTCACGAACTGCGCGTAGAGCCAGGCCGCGAGTTTCTGTTTCTCAGGCGTGGATTTCATGAAGGTCCAGGAGCCGGCGTCCTGATAACCGAGTTTCATGCCCTCCTCCCAATACGGGCCTTTCGGCGAAGGCGCCATGCGCCATTTCGGCGTGCCGTCGGCATTCATCACCGGCAGGCCCGGTTTGGTCATGTCGGCGGTGAACGCGGTGTACCAGAAGATCTGCTGGGCGATGTTGCCCTGGGACGGCACCGGCCCAGACTCGGAGAAGGTCATGCCCGCCGCTTCCGGTGGCGCGTATTTTTTCATCCAGTCCACGTACTTGGTGGTCGCATACACGGCCGCCGGGCCGTTGGTGTCGCCACCGCGGGTTACGCTGGAGCCGACCGGATGGCAATCCTCGACGCGGATACCCCACTCGTCCACCGGCAAGCCGTTGGGTATGCCTTTATCGCCAGCACCGGCCATGGAGAACCAGGCATCGGTGAAGCGCCAGCCCAGGGACGGGTCTTTCTTGCCGTAGTCCATGTGCCCGTAGACGCGCTTGCCATCGATTTCCTTGACGTCTTCGCTGAAGAACTTGGCGATGTCTTCATAGGCCGACCAGTTCACCGGCACGCCGAGCTCGTAGCCGTACTTTTCCTTGAACTTGGCCTTGAGGTCCGCGCGCTCGAACCAGTCGGCGCGGAACCAGTACAGGTTGGCGAACTGCTGGTCAGGCAACTGATAGATCTTGCCGTCCGGCGCGGTGGTGAAGGAGATGCCGATGAAGTCTTTGATGTCGAGGGTCGGCGAGGTGAAGTTCTTGCCTTCGTTAGCCATCAGGTCGGTGATCGATTCGGTCTTGCCGTAGCGGAAATGCGTACCGATCAGATCCGAGTCATTGACCCAGCCGTCATAGATGTTCTTGTCCGACTGCATCTGGGTCTGCAGCTTTTCCACCACGTCGCCTTCCTGCAGCAGGTCGTGGGTCAGCTTGATCCCCGTGATCTCGGTGAAGGCCTTGGCCAGCACCTTGGATTCATACTCGTGGGTGGCGATGGTTTCCGACACCACTTTGATGCTCATTCCGCGAAACGGCTCAGCCGCCTTGATGAACCACTTCAGTTCTTCGAGTTGTTGATCGGCCGTCAGTGTGGATGGCTTGAATTCACTGCCGATCCATTTCTTCGCGGCATCTTCATAGGCATCGGCCCAGGCAGACGCGCTCAAACCGCTGAGTGCCAGCATGGCTGCCAATGAAATGCTATGTCGCAGCTTATTGTTTTTGTCGAACATAGAGACCTCCTTATTGAGTTTCGGAGCAACATTGCCGAGCGATTCGACTAGCCCCAACGCATCACAGCCAACAGCCACACCAGGGACATCGCGAAGGCGACCCAGATGCTCCAGTCGGTGACGCCGATTACCAGCAAATGCAGGTAGGCGCTGCCGAGAAGACCGATGAACAAGCGATCGCCACGGGTGGTGGCAATCGGCAAAAATCCACGCCGAAGGATGCTCGGCGAACGTAATTCCCAAGTGGTCATGACCACCAGGATCAGGGCGATCACACTGAAAAATGCCGCCGTGGGGACGGTCCAGCTCATCCATTCCATCATCAGTTCCTCATACCCGGCCCAGGGCAAAGCCCTTGGCCACGTGGTTGCGAACAAACCAGATCACCAGCATGCCCGGCAGGATGGTCAACACTCCCGCCGCCGCCAGCACGCCCCAGTCAATGCCGGATGCCGAGACGGTGCGGGTCATCACCGCTGCGATCGGCTTGGCGTTCACCGAGGTGAGGGTTCGCGCCAGCAGCAGTTCGACCCAGGAAAACATGAAGCAGAAAAACGCCGTGACGCCGATGCCGGAACCAATCAGCGGGATGAAAATCTTCACGAAGAACTTGGGAAAACTGTAGCCGTCGATGTAGGCGGTTTCGTCGATTTCCTTGGGCACGCCGGACATGAAGCCTTCGAGAATCCACACCGCAAGCGGTACGTTGAACAGGCAGTGGGCCAGGGCCACGGCGATGTGGGTGTCGAACAAGCCGATCGAGGAATACAACTGGAAGAACGGCAGCAGGAACACCGCCGGTGGCGCCATGCGGTTGGTCAGCAGCCAGAAGAACAGGTGCTTGTCGCCCAGGAAGCGATAACGCGAGAACGCATAGGCTGCCGGTAGCGCCACGGTCAGGGAAATGATCGTGTTCAGGCTCACGTAGTACGCCGAGTTGATGTAGCCGGTGTACCAGCTCGGATCGGTGAAGATCACCTTGTAGTTCGCCAGCGTGAAGTCCTGTGGGAAAAGTGTCAGGCCGCCGAGGATTTCGCTGTTGCTCTTGAACGACATGTTCAGCAGCCAGTAGATCGGCACCAGCAGGAACAGGATGTAGATCAGCAGTGGAACAAGCTTTCTCTTGCTCATGGCGGGCCTCAGCGGTTGGCGTCGGAGTGAGTCATGGCGGTGTAGAACAGCCAGGACACCAACAGGATGATCAGGAAATACACCAGCGAGAATGCGGCGGCCGGCCCGAGGTCGAACTGCCCGATCGCCATTTGCGTCAGGGTCTGGCTCAAGAAGGTGGTGGAATTGCCCGGACCGCCGCCCGTGAGCACGAAGGGCTCGGTGTAGATCATGAAGCTGTCCATGAAGCGCAGCATCACCGCGATCAGCAGCACGCTCTTGAGCTTGGGCAGCTGGATGTGCCGGAACACCGCCCATGCCGAGGCCCGGTCGATCCGCGCCGCCTGGTAATACACATCCGGAATCGCCCGCAGGCCGGAGAAGCACAACAGCGCCACCAGCGAGGTCCAGTGCCAGACGTCCATCACCAGCACGGTGACCCAGGCATCCATGGTGTTCGCCGCATAGTTGTAGCTGATGCCCATGGCCTTGAGGCTCGCCCCCAGCAGACCGATGTCGGCGCGGCCGAAGATCTGCCAGATGGTGCCGACCACGTTCCACGGAATCAGCAACGGAATCGCCAGGATGATCAGCACCACCGACGACCAGCGGCCCTTGGTCGGCATGGTCAGGGCAATCGCAATCCCCAGGGGAATTTCGATCAGCAGCACGCAGGCCGAGTAGATGAACTGGCGCAGCAACGAGTCGTGCAGGCGCGGATCGAGCAGCACTTGCTTGTACCAGTCGGCGCCGACGAAGTAGCGGCTGGACTGGTCGAAGATGTCCTGCACCGAATAGTTGACCACGGTCATCATCGGGATCACCGCACTGAACGCCACCAGCAGGAACACCGGCAACACCAGCCACCAGGCCTTGTTGTTCTGCACCTTGTTCATGGCTGCGCCTCTTGGTTGGCATTGGCTTCGAGCAGGAATTCATCGGCGTAGACCATCAGCCACTGCGCCGGAAAACTGATGTAGGCCGTGCCTTGCGGCACTGGTTTGTCTTCGGCCAGGCGCACTTTCAAGGGCACGCCATCGAGGTCGAGGCTCATGATCTTGTAGGTGCCCAGGTCTTCGACGTGTACGACCTGTGCCCGCAGCGCGTCATCAAAGGCTTCGTCCCACACATGGACGAACTCCGGACGAATGCCGACCTTCAGGGTATTCCACTCGGACTCGGCAATACGCTGCTGCATCGCCTCGGACAGCGGCAGGTGCGTCGAGGCAAAACCGACACCGCCGGGTTGCGGCTGCACCTCGATCAGGTTCATCCCGGGGCTGCCGATGAAGTAGCCGACAAAGGTGTGGCTCGGGCGCTCGAACAATTCCCTTGGCGTGCCGAATTGCACGATCTGCCCGCCGTACATCACCGCAATCTTGTCGGCAAAGGTCGAGGCCTCCAACTGATCGTGGGTGACGTAGACCATGGTGATGTTGAACTGCTCGTGGATCTGCTTGAGCTTGCGCCGCAGTTTCCACTTCAGGTGCGGGTCGATCACCGTCAGCGGCTCGTCGAACAGGATCGCCGACACGTCATCGCGCACCAGGCCGCGCCCCATGGAAACTTTCTGTTTTTCGTCGGCGGTGAGGTTGCGCGCCTTTTTGCTCAGCAGGTTCTGCAGGTCGAGGACCTCGGCGATTTCCTGCACCTTGCTATGGACCCTGGCCTCGGCCATGCCCTGATTGCGCAGCGGGAAGGCCAGGTTGTCGAACACCGTCATGGTGTCGTAGACCACCGGGAACTGGAAAACCTGGGCAATGTTGCGCTTCTCCGGGGTCAGGTTGTTGACCGCTTTGCCGTCGAACAGCACATGGCCCTGGGACGGGCTGAGCAGCCCGGAAATGATGTTGAGCAAGGTTGATTTGCCGCAGCCCGATGGACCGAGCAAGGCATAGGCGCCGCCTTGCTCCCAGATGTGGTCCATCTCGCGGATCGCATAGTCCTCCGGTCCCGCCGGGGTCCTGGTGTAACTGTGGGCGAGGTTCTGCAAACGGATTTCGGCCATCAGGCAACCCTCGTGACACGCCGGCCCGGCGCCTGGACCAGCCGCCCCTGCGTATCGAACACAAACAGTTTATGGGTCGGGATGTAGATGCGTATCGGCGCATCGACGTCGTATTCGTGGACACCCGGCAAGTGCAGCACCAGCAGGAAGTGCTCGTTGCGCACGTGCAGGAAGGTTTCCGAGCCGCTGATTTCCGCGACTTCGACGGTCACCGCCAATTCGAGGTCATCGTCGTTGCTCGGCACCAGCGAGATATGGCTGGGCCGCACGCCGAAACGGAACTCGCCCTCGCCCACCGGGCGCAGATCGACGTTCAGCGGGAAATGCACGAAGTTGGCGAAACTCACTTCGTTGCCGGCAATGCGTCCCGGCATCAGGTTGATCGGCGGCTCGGAGAACAGCTCCGCCGCCAGCACCGTTTGCGGCTGGTGATAGACCGAGGAAGACTGGCCGCTCTGGATCACCCGGCCTTCGTGAACAATGGTGGTGGTGCCGCCCAGGGCCAGGGCCTCGTTGGGTTCGGTAGTGGCGTAAATCGCGATGGTGTGGCGCGCCTTGAACAGCTCGCGCATTTCCTGGCGCAGTTCTTCGCGCAACTTGTAGTCGAGGTTGACCAGCGGCTCATCGAACAGGATCAGTTCGGCATCCTTGACCAGCGCCCGGGCCATGGCCGTGCGTTGTTGCTGACCGCCGGAAAGCTCCAATGGATAGCGCTTGAGAAACTTCTCGATGCGCAGCATCTTCGCGGTTTCCAGCACCTTGCTCTGGATCACTTCGCTGGATACACCGGCCTGACGCAGCGGCGAGGCGATGTTGTCGAACACCGTCATGGTCGGGTAGTTGATGAACTGCTGATAGACCATCGACACATTGCGCAAGCGCACGGGGCGTTGGGTGACATCGACGCCGTTCATCAGGATGCGGCCGCTGTCGGGCTTGTCCAGACCGGCCATCAGGCGCATCAGGCTGGTCTTGCCGGACAAGGTGCGCCCCAGCAAAACGTTGAAGGAACCGGGTTCAAAACTCAGGTTGGCATCGTCGATCCAGGTCTGGCCCTCGACGGTGCGGCTGACGTGCTCCAGGGTGAGTGACATGGCTCGGCCTTTTTATTATTTGGAGTCAAGCGACCGGAGCTCTAAAGCGAAATCCGTGCCAAAAATCTCAAACTGTTGATTCAGCTTGAAATTCTCGAAGAAGACGGCGAAACAGCGTTCGTTGCTGAACACAAATGAACAATCGGAAATGAACAATTGAACAGTTCACCCATTGACAGTGAACAATAGTGAACAACACTCTACGGATGATTTTTGCCTTTCCCAGAACATGAAATAAATGCAAAACCTGTGGGAGCGAGCCTGCTCGCGATAGCGGTGGTTCAGCCAATATCAATGTCGACTGACACTCCCATTCGCGAGCAGGCTCGCTCCCACAGGGAACTACCCATAAAAACAATAAAAGCTTGCTCAGAGATCGACTGCCATGGCCGCACCCGCATCGCCGTTGTCCCACGACGCCATCATCCAGGACTCCTGGTCCCGTTGCCGCGCGTTCGGCCTCAGCCATCAAAGCACGCCGGCATTCGACCAATTGCCGGCCGCGGGCATCGCACAATTGCTGGAGAGCCAGCATTCACTGGTGCAAACCACCCATCAGGAAGTGCTGCCCTACTACGAGAACATCCTCAGCAATTCCAATTGCCTGATCATGCTCGCCGACCACCAGGGCCAGGTGCTAACGTCCTGGGGCACCCAGCGCTTCATCGAACCGAAACTGGCCCGGGGTTTCAGCGCCGGCGCCAGCTGGATGGAACGTTGCACCGGTACCAACGCCATCGGCACCGCCCTGGCCTGCGAACAAGCGGTGCACATCGAGCACGATGAACATTACCTCAAGGCCAACCGCTTCATGACCGGTTCCGCCGCGCCGATTTTCGATGCCGAGCGCAAGGTGATCGCGGTGCTGGACGTGTCCAGCGACAGCTACCTGCCCCCCTCCCACACCCTGGGCATGGTCAAGATGATGAGCCAGACCGTGGAAAACCGGCTGATCCTCAACCTGTTCCATGGCCAGCATTTCCAGCTGACGTTCAATACCGGACTGAACAACCTCGACAGTCAGTGGGCCGGGTTGCTGATATTCGACGAGACCGGCCAGGTGCTGTCGGCCAATCGCCGGGCTGACAATCTGCTGGGCATCAGCCTGTCGCGGGTCAGTGTCGAAAGCCTGTTCAAGGTCTCGCTGCTGGAGTTGCTGAACCAGCCCGACGGCCTGCCCTTCGCCCTGCAAACCTCGGGGCGCAATCGCTTCCAGTGCCTGTTGAAGCGGCCGAAACAGGCAACGATTCAACCTCGAGTGTTCACCGAGCCGGTTGTAGCTGCACCCGCGCCCATCAGCCTCAACACCCTGCACTTCGGCGACAGTCGCGTGGAAAAAGCCGTGCGTCAGGCCGAGCGCTTGCTGGAAAAAGACATTCCATTGCTGATCCACGGTGAAACCGGGGTTGGCAAGGAAGTGTTCGTCAAAGCCCTGCATCAGGCCAGCTCACGCAGCAAACAAGCGTTCATCGCCGTCAACTGTGCAGCGATTCCCGCCGAACTGGTGGAGTCCGAGCTGTTCGGCTATGAGAAAGGCGCGTTCACCGGCGCCAACCAGAAAGGCAGCATCGGGCTGATCCGCAAGGCTGACAAGGGCACGCTGTTCCTCGATGAAATCGGTGACATGCCGCTGCCGACCCAGGCACGACTGTTGCGGGTGTTACAGGAGCGTTGCGTGCAGCCGGTGGGCAGCAGCGAGTTGTTCCCTGTGGACTTGCGCATCATTTCCGCGACCAATCGCTCGTTGCGCGAACAGGTACAACTGGGGCGGTTTCGTGAAGACCTGTATTACCGCATTGGCGGCCTGACCCTGGAACTGCCGCCGTTAAGAGAGCGCAGCGATAAAGAGGCACTGTTCAAACGCCTGTGGGAACAGCATCGCGAACCCAGCCAATGGGCTGGGCTGAGCCGCGAGGTATTGGAGCTGTTCGACCGTCATCCGTGGCCGGGAAATTTGCGCCAGGTCAGCAGTGTGATGCAGGTGGCATTGGCGATGGCCGAGGAACAACCGATAAGGCCGGAGCATTTGCCGGATGATTTTTTTGTCGACCTGGAGATGGAACCGGTCGATACGCCGGAACCGTTGGCCGTGGATCTGAATGATACCGAGGATTTGAACCGGCAATTGCAGGCGGCAGGGGGGAATATTTCGTATCTGGCGCGGCGGTTGGGGGTTAGTCGCAATACCCTTTACAAGCGGTTGCGCCAGACTGAATGACGATTGAACCGCGCTGGTGGGGTTTGGCTTGAGACCATCGCGAGCAGGCTCGCTCCTACAGGGGATCTATGTTGCTCACAAAACTCAAACCTGGCGAAAACCCAATGTAGGAGCGAGCCTGCTCGCGATTACGTCAGCTCAGGCACCTCAAAAACAGCAGCCACCTCATAAACAAAAACCCGCACAAGGCGGGTTTTGTCTGTAACAAGTAAAACTATCAGTCAGCCAGACGCCAGGTCGTGCCGCCCTTGCCGTCTTCCAGCACCACGCCCATGGCGGTGAGCTGGTCGCGGATGCGGTCGGATTCGGCCCAGTCCTTGCCGGCACGTGCCGCCAGGCGCGCTGCAATCAGTGCCTCGACTTCGGCTGCATCCACGCGCCCTTCGGCGCCAGCCTGCAGGAAGTCATCTGCCTCAAGCTGCAACACACCCAACACACTGGCCAGCTCTTTCAAACGGGCTGCCAGACCGGCCGCTGCGTTCAGATCGCTCTCGCGCAGGCGGTTGATCTCGCGGACCATCTCGAATAGCACCGCGCAGGCTTCCGGCGTACCGAAGTCGTCGTTCATCACCGAGGTGAAACGCTCGACGAAAGCTTCGCCGCCAGCCGGTGCAACGTTCGGCAGGCCTTTCAACGCGTGGTAGAAACGCTCCAGGGCGCCCTTGGCGTCCTTGAGGTTGTCTTCCGAGTAGTTGATGGCGCTGCGGTAGTGGCTCGACACCAGCAGGTAGCGCACGACTTCCGGGTGGTACTTGTCGAGCACGTCGCGAATGGTGAAGAAGTTGTTCAAGGACTTGGACATTTTCTCGCCATTGATGCGAATCATGCCGCAATGCATCCACGCGTTGGCGTAGGTCTTGCCGGTCGCTGCTTCGCTCTGGGCAATTTCGTTTTCATGGTGCGGGAACTCCAGGTCGCTGCCGCCGCCATGAATGTCGAAGGTCTCGCCCAGGCAGCAGGTGGACATCACCGAGCATTCGATGTGCCAGCCCGGACGCCCGGCGCCCCACGGCGATTCCCAGCTCGGCTCGCCCGGCTTGGTGGCTTTCCACAGCACGAAGTCCAGCGGGTCCTGCTTGGACTCGTCGACTTCGATGCGTGCACCGATGCGCAGGTCTTCGATCTTCTTGCGCGACAGCTTGCCGTAGCCCATGAACCTGGCAACGCGGTAGTACACGTCGCCATTGCCCGGGGCGTAGGCGTAGCCCTTGTCGATCAAGGTCTGGATCATGCTCAGCATGCCCGGAATGTGATCCGTGGCACGTGGCTCCATGTCCGGCTTGAGGATGTTGAGGCGCGCCTCGTCCTCATGCATCGCGGTGATCATGCGTTCGGTCAGCGCGTCGAACGGCTCGCCGTTCTCTTTCGCCCGATTGATGATCTTGTCTTCAATGTCGGTGATGTTGCGCACATAAGTCAGGTTATAACCGCTGAAGCGCAACCAGCGGGTCACCAGGTCGAACGCAACCATGCTGCGGCCATGGCCAATGTGGCAGTAGTCGTACACGGTCATCCCGCAGACGTACATGCGCACATTGTTGCCATCGAGCGGCTTGAAGACTTCTTTGCTCTTGGTGAGCGTGTTGTAGATCGTAAGCACGTTAATTCCTTGACGCTAAATCACTGGCCCCACGAATCACGCAGGGTCACGGTACGGTTGAATACCGGCTGACCTGGTTTCGAGTCCTTGAGATCGGCGACGAAGTAACCCTCGCGCTCGAACTGGAAACGGTCTTCCGGCTGTGCATTGCCCAACGAGGGTTCAGCACGACAACCGGTGAGTACCTGCAGCGAATCAGGGTTGATGTTGTCCAGGAAACTGGCGCTGTCTTCGGCCTTCTCAGGGTTGGCCGAACGGAACAGACGATCGTACAACCGCACTTCGCACTCGACGCTGGCCGCAGCCGGTACCCAGTGGACCACGCCTTTGACCTTGCGGCCCTCAGGGTTCTTGCCCAGGGTGTCCGGATCGTACGAGCAGCGCAGTTCAACGATGTTGCCATCGGCGTCCTTGATCGCTTCATCGGCACGAATCACGTAGCTGCCACGCAGGCGCACTTCACCGGCCGGTTCCAGGCGCTTGTAGCCCTTCGGCGGCTCTTCCATGAAGTCTTCACGGTCGATGTAGATTTCCCGGGCGAACGGTAAAGCGCGCACGCCCATGTCTTCTTTCGGGTGGCACGGCAGTTCGAGGTTCTCGACCTGGCCTTCCGGGTAGTTGGTGATCACGACTTTCAGCGGACGCAGTACGCACATGGCGCGCGGGGCGCTGTGGTCGAGGTCGTCACGGATACTGAATTCGAGCATGCCGAAGTCCACCACGCCGTCGGAACGGTTGGTGCCGATCATTTCGCAGAAGTTGCGGATCGATTTCGGCGTGTAGCCACGGCGGCGGAAGCCCGACAGCGTGGACATGCGCGGGTCGTCCCAGCCATTGACGTGACCTTCGTCCACAAGCTGCTTGAGCTTACGCTTGCTGGTGATGGTGTAGTTCAGGTTCAGGCGGCTGAACTCGTACTGGCGCGGGTGCGCCGGCACCGGCAAGTTGTCGAGGAACCAGTCGTACAGCGGACGATGGCTTTCGAACTCCAGGGTGCAGATCGAGTGGGTGATGCCTTCGATGGCGTCCGACTGACCGTGGGTGAAGTCGTAGTTCGGGTAGATGCACCACTTGTCACCGGTCTGGTGGTGGTGAGCGTGACGGATGCGATACATGATCGGGTCGCGCAGGTTCATGTTCGGCGAGGCCATGTCGATCTTGGCCCGCAGCACCCGTGCGCCGTCCTTGAACTCGCCGGCTTTCATGCGGGCGAACAGGTCCAGGTTCTCTTCGACGCTGCGCTCGCGAAACGGGCTGTTCTTGCCCGGCTCGGTCAGGCTGCCGCGATACTCCTTGGCTTGCTCCGGGGTCAGGTCATCGACGTAGGCATTGCCGGACTTGATCAACTCCACCGCCCAGTCATGCAACTGGTCGAAATACTGCGAGGCGTAGCGCACTTCGCCGGACCACTCGAAGCCCAGCCATTTGACATCGCTTTCGATCGCGTCGATGTATTCCTGGTCTTCCTTGGCCGGGTTGGTGTCGTCGAAACGCAGGTGCGTGACGCCGCCGAACTCCTGGGCCAGGCCGAAGTTCACGCAGATCGACTTGGCGTGGCCGATGTGCAGGTAGCCGTTGGGTTCAGGCGGGAAACGGGTGACGATTTGCGTGTGCTTGCCCGAGTCCAGGTCTGCCTGGATGATCGGCCGCAGGAAGTTGACCGGCACGGCAGGGCCGGTCTTGGCATTCGAGGTAGGGTCGACAGTGGGCTTGCTCATAGGATCCTTGAACGTACAAGTGCGTGGCCGTAATGAAGGCCGGACAAAACAAAGGCGCTATCATAGCCGATGCCGTCAAGTACCTGACAGAGCGCACTCTGTAAACCGTCGTATTTAATAGGCCGCAAATGAAAAAACTGCCTCGAAATTCGCGTCTGGCACGCTAAACTGCGCACCTTGGCCAAGACAGGCCGAACCGGTTGCGGGACGGAATGTCCCAGAACCACGAATTCCTTAGATATGCTTCATCTCAAAAGAGTACCGATCATGACCCAAGTCAAACTGACTACCAACCATGGCGACATCGTCCTCGAACTGAACGCCGACAAAGCCCCGATCACCGTGGCCAACTTCGTCGAGTACGTTAAAGCCGGTCACTACGAAAACACCGTTTTCCACCGTGTCATCGGTAACTTCATGATCCAGGGCGGCGGTTTCGAGCCAGGCATGAAAGAAAAGAAAGACAAGCGCCCAAGCATCCAGAACGAAGCTGACAACGGTCTTTCCAACGACAAGTACACCGTCGCCATGGCCCGCACCATGGAGCCGCATTCGGCTTCCGCGCAATTCTTCATCAACGTGGCCGACAACAGCTTCCTGAACCACAGCGGCAAGAACGTTCAGGGCTGGGGCTACGCGGTATTCGGTAAAGTGACCGCCGGCACCGACGTTGTCGACAAGATCAAAGGCGTGGCCACCACTTCCAAGTCCGGCCACCAGGACGTACCAGCAGACGACGTGATCATCGAGAAAGCCGAGATCATTGAGTGATATTGCTGATTTCAGACTTGCATCTGATCGATGCGCGCCCGGACATTACCCGGGCGTTTCTGGATTTGCTCGCCGGACGCGCCCGCTCGGCGAGTGCGTTGTACATTCTGGGCGACTTCTTCGAGGTGTGGATTGGCGACGACGCCATGACCCCCTTCCAGCGCTCCATCTGCCAGGCCCTGCGCGACCTCAGCGACAGTGGCACGGCCATTTTCCTGATGCACGGCAATCGCGACTTCATGCTGGGCAAGGCCTTCTGCAAAGCAGCCGGCTGCACCTTGCTGAAAGATCCGAGTGTCGTGCAGTTCAACGGCGAGCCGGTGCTGCTGATGCACGGCGACAGTCTCTGCACCCGCGACGAAGCCTATATGAAGCTGCGTCGCTACCTGCGCAACCCGATCACCCTGTTCATCCTGCGGCACTTGCCGCTGCGCACCCGGCACAAGCTGGCGCGCAAGCTGCGCAGTGAAAGCCGCACGCAAACGCGGATGAAGGCCAATGACATTGTCGACGTCACGCCTGAGGAGATTCCGCGGATCATGCAGGAATACGGCGTGAAAACCTTGATCCACGGGCACACCCACCGCCCCGCGATTCACAAGTTGCAGCTTGGCGAGCAAGCGGCCAAGCGTATTGTGCTGGGGGATTGGGATCGTCAAGGGTGGGCGCTGCAGGTGGATGAGCAAGGGTTTGCGCTGGCGCCCTTTGATTTCACGCCGCCACCGCAACTGGCTGCACCCGCGAACTGACTACCAAACACAAAACCCTGTAGGAGCGAGCCTGCTCGCGATTGCGGACTCAAATTCAACATCATTGTTGATTGATCCACCGCTATCGCGAGCAGGCTCGCTCCTACAGGGGGTGTGCGGTGTTTAGTGTCCGGCCGAGGCCGCAGGCCCGGCCTTCGCCGTAAACGGTGGCTTCGCCAGCCACACGATCAATATCAGCCCCATGAACATCCAGCCCAACAAGGTGAAGTAATCCACCGTGGACATGATGTACGCCTGGCTGACCACCGTCTGCTCCAGCTGCGTATAGGCCTTGGCCCCTGCCCCGCCCAGTTGGCTCAGTGCTTCGCGGGTTGCCGGATCGAAGGGGGTGATGCTTTCGGTCAGGTAGGCATGATGCTGGTCCGCCCGGCGTATCCAGATCCAGGTGGTCAACGACGCCGCGAAACTGCCGCCCAGGGTCCGCAAGAATGTCGCCAGCCCCGAACCGTCGGCAATCTGGCTGGGCGGCAGGTCCGACAGAAGGATGGTCAGGGTCGGCATGAAGAACAGTGCCACGCCGATGCCCATGAACAGTTGCACCATGGCGATGTGCTGGAAGTCCACTTCATTGGTGAACCCGGCGCGCATGAAACAGCTCAGGCCGATGGCCAGGAACGCCCCGCCCGCCAGCAGGCGCATGTCGAATTTCGGTGCGTATTTGCCGACAAACGGCGCCAGCAGCACCGGCAGGATCCCCAGCGGTGCCACGGCAAAACCGGCCCAGGTCGCGGTGTAGCCCAGCCGCGTTTGCAGCCACTGCGGCAGGATCAGGTTGATCCCGAAGAACCCGGCATAACCCAGGATCAGCACGATGGTGCCGTAGCGGAAGTTGCGATGGGCAAACAGGCGCAGGTTGACCACCGGGTGTTCGTCGGTCATTTCCCAGATCACGAAGAACGCCAGGGCCACCACCGAAATCACCGAGCCGATCACGATGAAGCTGGATTCGAACCAGTCGGCATCGTTGCCCTTGTCGAGCACGATCTGTAACGCCCCGACACCGATGATCAACGCGATCAAGCCGACGTAATCCATAGGCTGGCGGCTGGTGACCACCGGACGCTTTTTCATCTGCCGGGTCACCACCCACGCCGCGAACAGACCGATCGGCACGTTGATGAAGAAAATCCACGGCCAGCTATAGCTGTCGGTGATCCAGCCGCCGAGGATCGGCCCGGCAATCGGCGCGACTACCGTGACCATCGCCAACAGCGCCAGCGCCAGCCCCCGTTTCGCCGGTGGGTAAACCGCAATCAGCAGGGTCTGGGTCATCGGGTACAGCGGCCCGGCCACCACCCCCTGCAGCACACGGAAGCCCACCAGCTCCGGCATCGAGGTGGAAATCCCGCACAGGAACGAAGCCAGCACGAACAGCAGTGTCGCCCAGACAAACAGCTTCACCTCGCCGAACCGTCGACTGAGCCAGCCGGTCAGCGGCAAGGCGATGGCGTTGCTCACGGCGAACGAGGTGATGACCCAGGTGCCCTGCTCTGAACTCACGCCCAGGTTGCCGGAGATCGTCGGCAACGCCACGTTGGCGATGGTGGTGTCGAGCACTTGCATGAAGGTCGCCAGCGACAGGCCGATGGTGCTGAGCAGCAGGCTGGGCGGCGTGAAAGACGCGTTATTGCTCATCGCGAATCCTTTGGAGCTGAGTTTTTTGGAGCGGGGCCGGCGCTGCGCCGGTAACAGACGCAGCTAACCCTGTGGGAGCGAGCCTGCTCGCGAAGGCGTCAGCTCAGTCGACATTGATGTTGAATGTCAGTCCGCTATCGCGAGCAAGCTCGCTCCCACAAGGGCAGAGGGATCAGCGTTGCGCGGTCTTGCTGACCGCGGCGCTGTTGTCGTGGATCAACTGGGTGATCATCGCGTCGGCCTCGGCCAGTTGACGGTCGTAGACGTTGGTGCTGAACGACGCCTTCTGCGGTGGCTGTTGCGCCAGCACCGGTCCGCTCTGGTCGTGCAGGTCCACATCGACCATGGTCGACAGGCCGACCCGCAGCGGATGTTTGGCCAGTTCCTCGGCGTTGACGTGGACTCGCACCGGCACGCGCTGCACGATCTTGATCCAGTTGCCGGTGGCGTTCTGCGCCGGCAGCAGGGCAAAGGCGCTGCCGGTCCCGGCGCCGAGGCTGTCGATGGTGCCGCTGAATTTGACGTCGCTGCCGTAGAGGTCGGTTTCGATCTCCACCGGTTGGCCGATGCGCATGTCACGTAGCTGGGTTTCCTTGAAGTTGGCGTCGATCCACAGTTGATCCAGAGGAATCACCGCCATCAGTGCGGTACCCGGTTGTACGCGCTGGCCAAGTTGTACAGAACGCTTGGCCACGTAACCGGTGACCGGTGCAATCAGGACGCTGCGCGAGTTGTTCAGGTAGGCCTGGCGCAGTTGTGCGGCGGCGGCCATCACGTCCGGGTGCGATGAAACAACGGTGTCATCGACCAGCGCACTGGTGGTCTTGAGCTTCTGTTCGGCATTGGCCAGGGCGTTTTGCGCCGAGGTCAGGTCGTCGCGGGCGTGGGACAGCTCTTCCTGGGAAATCGCGCCGCCAGCGGCAAGGTTCTTGCGCCGGCTGAAGTTGTCCTGGGCCTTTTGCACTTCGGCTTTCTGGGCGTTGACCTGGGCCTTCATGCCATCCACATCGCTGTACAGGCCACGCACCTGACGCACGGTACGCGCCAGATTGGCCTGGGCGTTTTGCAGGCCGATTTCGGCATCGTTCGGGTCGAAGTTCACCAGTACCTGGCCTTCATGGACCAGATCGCCGTCATCGGCGCCGATGCTGACCACGGTGCCGGTGACCAGCGGGGTGATTTCCACCACGTTGCCGTTCACATAGGCGTCGTCGGTGCTTTCGCTCCAGCGCCCGTAGAACTCATGGTAGGCCCAGACGCCCGCGCCGCTCAGCACGACGATGGTCGCCAGGACCAGCAGCATGAACTTGCGCTTGCCCGAATTGGGGTTGCCCTGGGTGTTTTCAGGAGGTTGAGTTGTATCGGCAGTGGCCATGACAAGTACCTTGAATTAGTGGGTCAGCGTGGCTGGCGTGGCGGTGGCCGTGGCAATGGCCTCAGGCTGGAAACCGCCGCCCAGCGCCTGCATCAACTGGATCGACAGGTCAATCCGCTCGGCATTCAGGTTGGCCAGCTGACGCTGGGCCTGGAGCAATTGCTGCTCGATGCTGAGCACGTCCAGGTAGTTGCCGATGCCGGAACCGTAACGCTGTACCACGGTGTTGTAGGAATCCTGGGCAATGTCGGTGGCGTGCTGCTGGGCAGCGATCTGCCGGCCGATATCGCGTAGCTGGTTGATGCTGTCACTGACATCCCCCAGTGCCTTGACCAGGCTTTTGTTGTACTGCGCCACGGCGAGGTCGTAATCGGCGTCGCGCGAATCGAGGTCGGCGCGCAAGCGGCCACCGTCGAAGATCGGCACCGAGATCGTCGGTGCGATGTTGAAGAAGCGGCTGGCCGAACCAAACATCGCATCGCCCAACAACGATTCGGCACCGGCGGCGGCGCTGAGGTTCAGGTTGGGATAGAACCGGGTCTTGCCGGCATCGATGCTTTTGCTCGCTGCCTCGACCCGCCAGCGCGCGGCCACCAGGTCCGGGCGACGCCCGAGCAATTCGGCCGGCAGCACCGAAGGTAGCGCTACCGCACTCGGCTGAAGGATGTTCGGGCGGGCAATTTCATTGCCGCGGTCAGGGCCTTTGCCGAGCAGCACCGCGAGAGCGATTTTCGCGCTGTTCAGGCGTTTTTCGGCGTCGATCAGGTTGGCCTGGGAAGTGGCTTCCAGGCTTTCGGTCTGCTGGAACTGGTATTGGCTGTCGATCCCGGCAGTCAGGCGTCGCTGGCTCAGGTCGAGCATTTGCCGGGTGCGCTTGAGGTCTTCACTGGACAGGTCATAGACGATGTGTGCCTGGCCGAGGTCGCTATAGGCACGGGCGACATCGGCGGCCAGGGTCAGTTGCGCAGCCTGCTGGTCGACTTCGGCCGCGCGGGCCTGGCCCAAGGCCGCTTCCCAGGCATCGCGCTGACCGCCCCACAGGTCGAAGTTGTAATTGAAACTGCTGCTGATGTTACGCACGGTGGCGTACGTATCGCCCTGCCCACGCGGGTCCTGGTCCCGGGCCAGGCGCGAGCGGCTGACACCGGCGCTGGCATCCAGGGTCGGCATCCGCTCGGCGTCGGCTGCGGAAGCGGCAGCGCTGGCCTGATGGGCACGGGCGTCGGCGATCTGCATGTCCGGGCTGTCGCGCAGGGCCTCGCGGATCAAACCGTCGAGTTGCGGGTCGCCGAGGCTTTTCCACCAGTCGCTTTTCGGCCAGGCGGCGGGGGATAAAGTCACACCGCTGAGGGATTTCCCGGTCTTGAGGGTCTTCGCGTCGAGGCTGACGCCTTCGGTTTTCAGGCCGCTGTAACTGGCGCAACCGGCGACGCTCATGGCCAACAGCACCAGGCTCAGGCCGGTACGCAAGGGGTTACTGCTCATTTGTCACCTACCCGCAGCAGGGTGATCGCGTCACCGGCTGCCACCAAAATTTTCTTCAGGATCAACTCCAGGGTTTTCAGTTCCTCTGGAGTGATGGCACCGGCCAGTTCATTCATGGCTTCGGCACCGATGTGCGGCAGGCGGTCGGCCAGTTTCTGCCCTTCTTCGGTCAGTACCAACTGCACCTGACGGCGATCCGCCTCGGAGCGTTGGCGAGCGAGGAAACCCTTCTGTTCCAGACGATCGAGCATGCGCGTCATCGAGCCGCTGTCCAGGGACAGGTGGCGGCACAACTCGCCCGGCGAATCGACGCCGAACTGGGCGATGATGATCAACACCTTGAACTGTGCGGCGGTGATGCCGTGGGGTTCCATGTGGGTGTCGATGATCCGGTCCTTGAGCAGCGCGGCACGCCCGAGCAACAGGCCGAGATGGCAATTCTGGAAATCGTCCGGAGAGAAATGTTTCATCTGACCACCAATTAGCTGCCTAGGCAGTGAATGTATGTCGAGATGTTACTGCCTAGGCAGCGAATGTCAACGCAATAGTTAGCAGGCTTGGTAAATAGTTGACTAATGGCGTCAGATTTTGTGCTGCCCACGCCGACGCCTTCGCGAGCAGGCTCGCTCCCACAGGTTCTGCGTAACCCTTGTGGGAGCGAGCCTGCTCGCGATGGCAGCGACTCGGATCCGAGAAGAAACGGGGGCTTAGAAATCCCGCTTGTAGAAGATGTCCAGCGAACTGGCCACGCCGCCAGCGGCTTCGAGGTAAACCTTCTTGCTCAGCTTGTAGCGCAAGGCAATGGTGTTGGCCGGTTCGAACACGCCGACGCCATAGCGCAGGCTGAGCTTCTCGGAAATATTGCCGCTGGCCACCACACTGGTGGCAGTACCGCTACCCTGGGTGTCGAGTTGGAAGTCCTGGATGCCCAGGTTCTTGGCGATGCCGCTGGTCACCCCGGAACTGCCCATCAAGCCCAGACCGAGGGCCGCCTGGGCGAGCATGTTGTTGTCCTCGCCATTGCTGCTCAGCGGACGCCCGAGCACCAGATAGGACAGGGCCTCCTCCTGGCTCATGGCCGGTTCGGAAAAGATCTGTGTGGTCGGCTGCTCAGCGCTGCCACTGAGGCGAATGCCGGCGATGATGTCGCCGGTCTTGCGAATGGCCTCGATGTCCAGGTACGGCTGATCGATGGGCCCGGCAAACAGCAAGCGTGCCCGGCGCACCGAAAGCCGCTGGCCGTAGGCGCGATAACGCCCGTCGTTGAGCCACAGCTCGCCACGGGTGTCCATGTTGTCGCCGATGTGCACATGCCCCTGCACATTCGCGGTCAGGCCAAACCCGGCAAAGCTCAGCTTGTCTTCGCCGACCAGCACTTCGATGTCCATCTTCATCGCCAGCGGCGGTTTACCCTCCTCGGTTTGCTGACCAATGATCACCGTGTCATCGGAGACCTTGACCGTCGACGGCGGCAACTCGCGAATGGTGATTTCGCCCCTGGGCACCAGCACTTTGCCGGCGATGGCCAACTCGTCGCCTTTCATCGAGATCTTCAGGTCCGGAGCGACTTCCAGCTTGGCGTATGGCTCGACGGTGACTGGCAACTGCGCCCCCTTGAGCGCCAGGTCCACCACCAGTGCCTGGCCCCAGGCGACGTTGCCGCTCAGGCTGCCCTGCCCGACCTTGCCGCTGTTCCAGCCGCCGTTCAGTTCTACGCTTTCGCCGGCGATGAGTGCTTGAACGTGCAGGTTTTTCAACTCCATCGGCAATTCAGGCCCGGAGATCTGACCGTCGCTGAGTTGCAGGCTGCCATTGACCCGCGGCACCAGCAGCCCGCCGGAAATCGTGCCGCTGCCATTCAAGCGCCCGGTCAGTTTCTCGACCATCGGCACGAACGGCCGCGCCACCGACAGGTCCAGCCCGCTCAAGCGGAACGAGCCGCTCAACGGTTTGTTCTTCGGCAACGGATCGAGCTGCGCCTGCACCATCAGTTCGCCGAGTTTGCCGCCGACGAAGTTGAGCTCGGTATCGATGCGCTTGGGCGTGAGTTTGCTGGAGAGTTTCAGGGTCTGGTACGGGAAGTCCAGCCACTGGTCCTTGTCCTTGATGCGCAGCGTGCCGCCGCCGGCATCGACGCTGATCTGGCCGTTCGGGCCACAGGCCGGCAGGTCCAGTTGCAGGTCGGCGTTGAGCCGGCCCTGCCAGGCGAAATCCTTCGGCAACCACTGCGCGAGGCTGTCGATCGGGAATTGCTTGAGGTGATAACGCAGCTTCGGCTCGGGCATCAGGCGTGAGTCTTCACCGCACAGGCTGGCTTGGCCGGATGCCCAGCAATGGGCGCCAAAGTTGATTTTGCCGTCCGCCAGGCGTTCGAGTTTCGCCGGCCCTTGCAGCCTCCAGTCCTGGCCACCGGCCTGGATATCACCGCTGGCCAGGCGTCCGCGCCAATTGCCTTTGTCCAGCGCACCGTCCAGACCCATCGCCAGTGTCAGCTTCGGCCCTTGCAGATCGAGGCTCAGCTTCTGGTTCTTGATGTCGCCCTGGCCGCTGGCGGTCAGGGTTCCCAGTAAAGTGTCGCCGGCCCGGATGCCGCTGCCTTTGAGGTTGATCTTCGCCCGTTGCGCACTGTCGAGCGTGGCGTCCAGGTTCAGGCTTTGCAGGCGATTGTCCTGGAAAGCCAGTTGCGAGCCTTGCAGGTCAAGCTTGCCCTGGGGCGCCTTGAGCGTGCCGGCGACATCCACGCGACCATTGAGCTGGCCGCGCAATTGCGGCCAGAGCTGGGCCAGGCGCGGCAGCTTGAGATCGATCTGGCCGGCGAGTTTCTGTTGCAGGCTGCCTTTGCCGCTGATGCTGTTATCGCCGAGGCGAACTTGCAAAGCGTTGAGGTTCCATTGCTCGCCACGGCCGTCGGCCTTGGCCTGGATCACCGCCGGCTGACCACGCAGTTTGCCCTTGAGGTCCAGGTCGGCATTGAGGCTGAGCACTTCGTTTTTCAGCTCGCCCGTGCTGCGCAGCGGCCCGGCCAGTGTGCCCGGCAGCTCTGCGACCCAGTACGCCGGGTTGATCGCCGACAGGTCCAGCGCGGTGTCCCAGGCAATGCCGTCGGCGAATTGCAGGTTCAGGTGCCCTTCGGCCTTGCCCTGCCCGGCCTGGAGTTGAATCTGTTGCAGGTAGATTTTCGTCAGGTCGCCCGCGAACGGGCTGGCCAGGGTGAAGGCGCCGGCCGGACCATCCGCCGCTGCGTCAAAATGACCGAGGTACTTGCCGTCTGTGTAAGAGACTTCGCCGGTGAACGTGCGAAGCGCAACTTGCGGTTCGTCGATGAGCGGATAGAGCCTGTGCCACGGAAAGTCCAGCCAGTCGATCTTCGCCTCGGCGCTCAGACCCTTGCTCCAATCCACAAACCCTGTGAGCTTGAGGCTTTGCTTGTCGTTGGCGGTCAGGTCCAGCGCGGCAATCTGCGCACCCTTGGCGTCGACCTTGCCTTGCAGCGCCAGGGCGACTGGCCCTTGCTCGGCGGGCAGCGTGGCTTTGCCGAGCAGCGCGTAGCCGTTTTTCAGGTCGCCCGCCCCCGTGAGTTCAAGCTGATTGAGTTGCAGGGTGTCCGGCAGATCGGCACTGGGCTTGAAGCCATCGGCGGTGATCCGCACCTTGGCCGGCAGGTTTTCCACCAGCGGTTGCAGTTCGCCGGTCAGTTGCCCGTTGAGGTAACCACTGCTGTCGGCTTTCAGGTTCAGGGTCTTGAGCAGGTCGCCGTCGACCTTCAGCGCCAGCGCCAGGGGCTCAGGCGTCGACAACAGGGTCAGCTTGCCGGAAGCGCTGAGGGGCCAGTTGCCGGAGGGTTGCAACAGACCGGACAGGTTCAGGCTCAGGTCATCGCGCTGCAACGACACCGCGTCGATCTTCAAACCCGCCGTCGTCCAGTGCGCCGCCAGTTGCAAACCCTTGAGCGCTTCGCTGCCGTTGAACAACAGGCTGCCGACCTTGATCTCCCCCAGTTCGATGGCCAACGGTAACTTGAGCTCCGGGAGTGTGATCGGGCCGCTGTCTGGCTCTTCGGCACCCGGCGGGAACGTCAGGCTGACCTGATCGGCGTGCAATTGCTCGATGCACAGGGTCATACGGGTCAGGCACAACGGCGACCAGGCGAAAATCACCTTGCTCAGCTCAACCCGGTTGCTGTCCTGCTGCCACAGCACCCGGTCGGCACTCCACTGCCCGCCCAGCCGGCCCTGGTAGTTTTCCAGGGTCAAACCCGGCACGAAACCCAATGCCCAGCGGCTGCCCGTCGCCGTGCCCAGCACCGTGGCCAGCGTCAGGACAACCACCGCCACCAGCGCCGCCATCGTCAGCAGTGTTGCTTTCAAACCACGCTTCACAGCTCAGGCCCCATGGAAAAGTGCAGTCGAATGCCGCCATCGTCGTCCAGCGCGTGGGCCAGGTCGAGGCGGATCGGCCCCACCGGCGATACCCAGCGCACGCCGATACCGACCCCGGTCTTGAGGTTCGGCAACTCAAGCGTGTTGAAGGCGTTGCCCTGATCGACAAAGGTCGCGATCCGCCATTTTTCGGCGATGGAATATTGATATTCCGCGCTGGCGGCTACCATGTAGCGGCCACCGATGCGGTCACCGTCGGAGTTTTCCGGGGACAGGCTCTGATAGTCGTAACCGCGCACGCTCTGATCGCCACCGGCAAAGAAGCGCAACGATGGCGGTACCGATTTGAAGCCGTTGGTGGCACTGCCACCGACCTGCACCCGCCCGAGGAACCGGTGATTATCGAACACCGTGGTCAGGCCTTTGACCAATGCCGTGCCGTAGAGCAAGTTGCTGTCGGAACCCAAACCTTCCTTGGCCACTTTGGACTCGAATTGCAGGCGATAGCCGTTGTGCGGATCGATGCGGTTGTCGCTTTTGAGGTACGAGTAGCTCACGCCGGGCATCAGCAAGGTACTGAGTCCCGAGTCGTCGCCCAGTTGGTAATCCTCGCGCTGCCACTTCAGCGACACCACCCGTTGCCAACCGCTGGGCAGTTTGCTGTGCCACTCGGGACCGAGGGTCAGCAGCTTGCTGTGGCTGTCCTTATCGGCAATTTCTTGATTCTGATAGCCACCGGCAAAACGCAGTTTGTCGGTCAGTGGCGGGTCCAGCGGAATGTCGTAGAACAGCCCGACGTTTTGCCGAGGTGCCGAGACTTCGGTTTCCCAGCCATAACTGTGCCCTTGCGCATTGACCCAGTGCCGGGTCCAGTTGGCCTTGGCCCGTGGACCGACGTCGGTGGAAAAGCCCAGGCCCAGGCCCATGGTCCGCGGCTTGCGGGTTTCGAGCTTGACGTCCACCGGGATCGCTTCGTCCCTGGACGCCGTGGGTGCCGCGTCCACGCGAACGACTTCAAAGTAGCCGCTCGATTGCAGGTTCTGATTGAGTTCAGCGATCAGTTCCGAGTCATACGGCGTGCCGGTCTTGAACGGCACCATGCGTTGCAGCAGATCGTCATCGAACGGCGTATCGCCCTCGAAACTGACCTTGCCCAAGGTATAGCGCGGACCGCTTTCATAGATCAGTTCGATATCGGCGACGCCAGCACGGGGGTCGACCGACAGTTTTGAACGGGTGAAACGGCCGCTGAAAAAGCCATAACGCGAAGCCTGATTCTGGATCAGGCGCTTGGCGTCCTCGTAATGCCCATGGTTGAGCACGGCGCCGGGCTTGAGCGCGTCGCTTTTAGGGATTCGAAAGGACTTGAGGGAAGCTGCCGGACCGTCGACACGCACCGTGACGTTGCGCAAGTGCACCGGCTCGCCGGGGTCGACCTTCAGCACCAGGCGCGGCTTTTCGCCGCCCTTCACCTCGCTGTCGATGTGCGGCTGGTAATAACCCAGGGCCTGGGCGGCCTTGCGCGCCTGCTCTTCGGCGCCACGGCTGAAGCGCAGCAACGCCTCTTCATCGCGATCGCCGAGGCCGCCGATATAGCCTTCAATATTGGCCTTCAGCTCGTCATTGGACGGTTTGATCCGTACATCCAATTCACTTTGTGCCAGCGCCGTGCAGCTGGTCATCAGCATCAGCACACCGCTGGTAATTCTTCCTGGAAACTTCATAGGCGCGGATGCTATCACGAGCATGGATCATGAACATGGGAGCGTGATAGAGCCTGACAAGCAAAGAAAGTTCGTCGTTCAAGCCGTTGCAGTATGTAACAGCTGGGGATTGGGGTGAAAAAACACGTGTTCGCGAATCGGTCCTACGGCAACCTCACCGATTTCCTGATAGCCCTGGCGCTTATAGAACTCCAGGTAGCGAGGGTTCCCGGTGTCGAGGATCACGCCCTGAGAGTTTTCATCCACCGCGCACCAGTTGTGCACGGCTTGTAACAGTTGTTCGCCGAAATGCTGGCCCTGGAACTGCGGATGTACCCCCAGCAACGGCAGGACGTGCACCGACTCGTTCGGCACGCAGGCCTCCACGGCGGCGTGATACTCGAGGTAGCGACGGGTGCAGCGAAATCCCGTGCTGAGCACCATGCGCAGGCGCCAGGCCCAACTTTCAGTGACGCCCAGGCGTCGTTGCGGCGGTGCGATCAGGGCGATGCCGATCAAGCGGTCGTTGACCAGCAGGCCGATGGCCGGCAGGTCCTGGAGAAAGTGCTGGGTCACCAGTTCGCGCACGGTGGCGCGAACCCGCTGTTCGTAGCCGGGGCGCTCGGCTTCGAACAAATAGCCGAAGGTCGGCTCGTGTCGATAAGCCTGGTACAGCAGCGAACGTGCTTCGCGGGCGTAGCCGCTGTCGAGCATGTGAATATCGGCGATGGCGGTCGAGGTTTCGGGCATGACGGTTGATCTCCCCGGCACAGCTCGGGTGGCTGCGCTCTTGTTGTTACGAGCCTGTCGGCGCTGACACAGTTCCTTACAGATCCGAACTCAGTGTAGGCAATGAAATCGCCTTCGTCGGAACGCCGCCCGGAGCCGACTCGCTCCCACAAAGGGACAGACCACATCCGTTCCCTGTGGGAGCGAGCCTGCTCGCGATGAGGCCATCACTGCCCACACAAGACTGACTGACAAAACCGAATCCCCTCACCCCACACTGGCCCGATTCCCACATGTCAGCTAGCATCGCCCTTTTGCCAGGACTGCCGACCATGAAGATCGTCTCCTTCAACATCAACGGGCTGCGCGCCCGTCCCCATCAGCTGGCGGCGCTGATCGAAAAACACCAGCCCGATGTGATCGGCTTGCAGGAAACCAAGGTCCACGACGATCAGTTCCCACTGGCAGAGGTTCAGGCCCTGGGTTATCACGTGTACTTCCACGGGCAAAAAGGCCATTACGGCGTCGCCCTGCTCTCGCGCCAGGAGCCGCTGGCCCTGCATAAAGGTTTCGCCACCGACGAAGACGACGCCCAGCGACGCTTCATCTGGGGCACCTTCGCCGACGTCAACGGCGTGCCGGTGACCATCATGAACGGTTATTTCCCACAGGGCGAAAGCCGCGACCACCCGACCAAGTTCCCGGCCAAGCAGCGTTTCTATGGCGACTTGCAGCAATTGCTGGAAAGCCAGTTCAAGAACGACCAGCCGCTGGTGGTGATGGGCGATGTGAACATTTCCCCGGAAGACTGCGACATCGGCATCGGCCCGGACAACATGAAGCGCTGGCTGAAAACCGGAAAATGCAGCTTCCTGCCGGAAGAACGCGAGTGGATGGCCCGCCTGAAAAACTGGGGCCTGGTGGATAGTTTCCGCCACCTGAACCCGGACGTGGCGGATGTCTTCAGCTGGTTCGACTACCGCAGCCGCGGTTTTGAGGACGAGCCCAAGCGTGGGCTGCGCATTGATGTGATCCTGGCTTCCCACGGCTTGCTGCCACGGGTGAAGGCCGCCGGTGTGGACTACGAACTGCGTGGCATGGAAAAACCTTCGGACCATGCGCCGATCTGGCTTGAGTTGAGCTGATCCCTCCCGGCTGCATCAAACTCCTGTGGGAGCGAGCCTGCTCGCGAAAGCGGTGTGTCATTCAACAATGATGTCGACTGATACGCCCTCTTCGCGAGCAGGCTCGCTCCCACATGAGAAAGTGTCATTTTTCCGAAACCTTACTGACTTAATCTCCCGACACCTCCTTTGGCTATGTAAGGTGCCGGCATGATGCTGCGCGTGTTGTTCCTGTTGATGCTGTGCACGGGCTTGCCGCAAGCGGCCTCGGCCGGCGACTTGCCGACACCCGAACACGGCCCGGTGTTGCGGATTCAGGGTTCCAACACCATCGGCGCGGCATTGGCACCGGCACTGGTCGAGGGCCTGCTGAGTGAACAGGGCCTGCGCAAGATCCACCGCGAACCCCCGGACACCGCCAACGAACTGCGCATCGTCGGCGAAACCGTTCAGGGCCGTCGGGTCGTGGTGGAGGTGGCGGCCCATGGTTCCAGCACCGGTTTTACCGCGCTAAAAGCCGCCAGAGCCGATCTTGCCGCCTCGTCGCGCCCGATCAAGGACAGCGAACTGGTCAGCCTGCAATCGCTCGGTGACCTTAAAAGCCCGGGCGCCGAACAGGTCATTGCCATCGATGGCCTGGCGATCATCCTTCACCCGGACAATCCGCTGAACCAACTCGACACCCTGCAACTGGCGCGCATCTTCAGTGGCGAGGTGAAGACCTGGGAAGACATCGGCGGTCGCGGCGGGCCGATACATCTGTATGCTCGGGATGATCAGTCCGGGACCTACGACACCTTCAAGGAACTGGTCCTCAGCGGCCGAGGGAAAACCCTGGGCAGTACAGCGAAACGTTTCGAGTCCAGCGAACAATTGTCCGATGCGGTCAGCGCAGACCCGCAAGGTATCGGTTTTATCGGTTTGCCCTACGTGCGCCGGGCCAAAGCCGTGGCCATTGTCGACGGTCAATCGCAGGCCATGCTGCCGCTCAACAGCCTGATTGCCACGGAAGATTATCCGCTGTCCCGTCGGTTGTTCTTTTACCTGCCACCGACGGGGAAAAATCCCTGGGCCCAGGCACTGGTGGCCTATGCCCAAAGCAGCAAAGGGCAGGCGATTGTTGCCGCCAACGGGTTTGTTGCCCAGACCGTCCAGGCCATGGCCGTCACGCCGAATGCATTGATGCCCGAGGGATACCAGTCCCTCAGTCGTCATGCCCAGCGGTTGTCGGTGAATTTTCGCTTTGAAGAAGGCAGTGCCAGCCTGGACAACAAGGCGCGGCAAGACCTGACGCGAGTGCTCGACTATATAAAGCAGCAAGACAAAATGTCCGGGCAAGTGACGCTGGTGGGGTTTGGCGATGCCAAGAGCGACCCGGCGCGTGCCGATCTGTTGTCGAAGCTGCGGGCCATGGCGGTACGGCGGGAGTTGGCGAAGAGCGGCGTGGTGTTTCGCGAGATACGTGGATTCGGTGCCGAAATGCCGGTGGCGGCCAATAGCGCCGATGAGGGAAGGATCAAGAATCGGCGGGTTGAGGTTTGGGTGTATTGAATTTGATGTTGATGTATTGAATTCGACGACGCCATCGCCAGCAGGCTGGCTCCCACAGGGATCACACTGAACCTGTGGGAGCCAGCCTGCTGGCGATTGAAGCCGCTGCGGTGTTAGTGCCCGCTACGCATCATCTCCTTTGGCACATATTTGCCGATTTCGAACTTGCCGATCGCCGCACGGTGCACTTCGTCCGGGCCGTCGGCCAGGCGCAGGGTGCGTTGCATCGCGTACATGTAGGCCAGCGGGAAATCGTTGGAAACCCCTGCCCCGCCATGGATCTGGATCGCCCGGTCGATCACCCGCAACGCGACGTTCGGCGCCACGACCTTGATCTGCGCGATCTCGCTTTTCGCCACTTTGTTGCCGACGGTGTCCATCATGTACGCCGCTTTCAACGTCAGCAGGCGTGCCATGTCGATCTCCATCCGCGAGTCGGCGATCTTGTCGATATTGCCGCCCAGGCGTGCCAGCGGCTTGCCGAACGCCGTACGGTTCACTGAGCGTTTGCACATCAGTTCCAGCGCCCGCTCGGCCATGCCGATCGAACGCATGCAGTGGTGAATCCGGCCAGGGCCAAGGCGACCTTGTGCGATTTCGAAGCCGCGTCCTTCGCCCAGCAGGACGTTTTCGTACGGCACCCGCACGTTTTCAAAGTGCACTTCGGCGTGCCCATGTGGTGCATCGTCGTAACCGAACACTGGCAGTGGACGCACGATCTTCACGCCAGGCGCATCCACCGGCACCAGAATCATCGAGTGCTGGGCATGACGTGGCGCGTCCGGATTGCTCAGGCCCATGAAGATCAGGATTTTGCAGCGCGGGTCGCACGCACCCGACGTCCACCACTTCTTGCCGTTGATCACCCACTCGTCGCCATCGCGCACGGCACGGGCGGCCATGTTGGTGGCGTCGGAGGACGCGACGTCCGGTTCGGTCATGGCGAATGCCGAGCGGATCTCGCCGCGCAGCAGGGGTTCGAGCCAGCGTTGTTTCTGCTCTTCGTTGGCGTAACGCACCAGCACTTCCATGTTGCCGGTGTCCGGTGCCGAGCAGTTGAATGGCTCTGGCCCCAGCAGCGAGCGACCCATGATTTCCGCCAATGGCGCGTATTCGAGATTGGTCAGCCCGGCACCCAGTTCGGACTCAGGCAGAAACAAATTCCACAGGCCCTCGGCCTTGGCCTTGAGTTTGAGTTCTTCCATGATCGCGGTCGGCTGCCAGCGATCGCCCTCGGCGACCTGGCGCTCGAACACGGCTTCGGCGGGATAGACGTAGGTGTCCATGAACGCTGTTACACGCTCACGCAGTTCCTGAACCTTGGGCGAATAAGCGAAATCCATGAGCGAGATACCTTCTTGGGGGAGGTTGTTTAGGTCATGCAATCGATGCTAGAACAGCGCTGATAATTTACCTAGCCTATTCTCGGCGTGTATAAACATTCATCACCGATATATGATCGACTGATCGTCACGGTCAGCCCGCCCACACAACAAGAGAGCCGCGTAATGAATCTGAGCAAGGTCGATCTCAACCTTTTCATCGTCTTCGACGCGATCTACACCGAAGCCAACCTGACCCGTGCCGGGCAGATTGTGGGCATTACCCAGCCAGCGGTGTCGAACGCTCTGGCCCGGTTGCGCGAGACCTTCAACGACCCGTTGTTCGTACGCACCGCCCAAGGCATGGTGCCCACGCCCATGGCGCAGAACATCATCGGCCCGGTGCGCAACGCGCTCTCGCTGCTGCGCGTGTCGGTGCAGGAAAGCCGCATTTTCAACCCGCAGCAAGCGGTCAAGACCTATCGCATCAGCATGACCGACCTCACCGAAGCGGTGATCCTGCCGCCATTGTTCCAGCGCCTGCGCCGCCTGGCGCCGGCGGTGATCATCGAAAGCTTCCTGTCCAAACGCCGGGAAACCACCAAAGAGCTGGCAGCCGGTCGCCTCGATTTCGCGGTGGATGCGCCACTCAACACCGACCCGCAGGTGCGTCACGTCAAGTTGATGGAGGACCGCTACGTGTGCGCCATGCGCAAGGGGCATCCGCTGGCGGGCAAGGATAAACTCAGCCTGGATGATTATCTGGGCCTGACCCACATCCATATTTCCAGCCGACGCAGCGGCCTCGGCTATGTCGACCTGGCGCTGGGCAAGATGGGCATCCAGCGCAAGATCGCCCTGCGCTCCCAGCATTACCTGATGGCCTCACAGGTGATGCAGCAGACCGACATGGTCATGACCGTGCCGGAACGTTTTGCCCGTCGTAACGATCTGCAAGCCTTTAATCTGCCGGTCAACGATGTGCCGCCGGTGGAAACCCACCTTTACTGGCACGAAAGCACCGACCAGGACCCGGCGAACCGCTGGATGCGCGAGCAGATGATCGAGTTGTGCCAGCAGGTGACGGCGCAGGAGAAAAAGCTCGAGAAGGTGTAGGGCTTGATACCGAAGCGCCCCCATCGCGAGCAAGCTCGCTCCCACAGGGATTATTTGTTGTACTCAGATGTTGAGTTCAATGAAGAACCACTGTGGGAGCGAGCCTGCTCGCGATGAGGCCCGCAAGAACACTGAAATCTCACACCCCTTGACGTAAACGTCAACCTGCCATTAGCTTAGCGCCATGACCTATTGCGAGCGCGCCCATGAGCAGCCAGACCTACAGCATTTCCGACCTCGCCCGCGAGCTCGACATCACCACCCGCGCCATTCGCTTTTATGAAGAGCAAGGCTTGCTCAGCCCCGAGCGCCGTGGCCAGGAACGCATTTACTCGCCCCGCGACAAGGTCAGCCTGAAGCTGATCCTGCGGGGCAAGCGCATCGGTTTCTCCCTGGCGGAATGCCGCGAGCTGATCGAACTCTACGACCCGTCCAGCGGTAACACCAAGCAGTTGCACAGCATGCTGGCGAAAATCAGCGAGCGCCGTGAGCAGCTTGAACAGCAAATGCTGGACATCGAACAGATGAAGCTGGAACTGGACACGGCCGAAGAGCGCTGCGTGCAGGCACTGGAGCAGACGCTCAAAAGCCAGGAAGCCATCCAATAAAACCCGCCCCCTTGTAGGAGCGAGCCTGCTCGCGATGGTCGTTAACGATTACGCGTGTCTGCTGGATAAACGCGGTGCCTGGGAGTCCATCGCGAGCAGGCTCGCTCCTACAGGATTCTTCGAACAATTCACACAGGTCGAATCCCATGTCCCTCCCAACCCACGTACGCCTGGTCGAAGTCGGCCCACGCGACGGCCTGCAAAATGAAGCCCAACCCATCAGTGTTACCGACAAAGTACAACTGGTCGATGCACTGACCGCCGCCGGGCTTGGCTATATAGAAGTCGGCAGTTTCGTTTCGCCCAAGTGGGTGCCGCAGATGGCCGGCTCCGCCGAGGTCTTCGCGCAGATCCAGCGCAAACCCGGTGTGGTCTACGGCGCGCTCGCCCCCAACCTGCGCGGTTTCGAAGATGCCCTCGCCGCCGGGGTAAAGGAAGTGGCCGTGTTCGCCGCGGCGTCCGAGGCGTTTTCCCGGCGCAACATCAATTGCTCGATCAGCGAAAGCCTGGAGCGTTTCGGGCCGCTCATGGAGGCCGCCAGACAACATGGGGTGACCGTGCGCGGGTATGTGTCCTGTGTGCTGGGCTGTCCCTATGAAGGTAACGTCGCCCCGGAGCAGGTCGCCGTGGTCGCCCGCGAGCTGTATGCCATGGGCTGCTATGAGGTCTCGCTGGGGGACACCATCGGCACCGGCACCGCTGGCGCAACCCGCAGGATGTTTGAAGTGGTATCGAAGGATGTGCCCCGGGAGAAACTCGCAGGTCACTTCCACGACACCTACGGCCAGGCTGTGGCAAACATCTACGCCAGCCTGCTGGAAGGCATTTCGGTGTTCGACAGTTCCATCGCAGGCCTGGGCGGCTGCCCCTACGCCAAGGGCGCCAGCGGTAACGTCGCCACCGAAGATGTGGTTTACCTGCTCAACGGCCTGGGCATCGACACCGGAATCGACCTCGACGCCTTGATGCTCGCTGGCCAGCAGATCTGCACAGTATTGGGTCGCCCTACCGGTTCCCGCGTGGCCAAGGCCCGCAGCGCACAGTGAGTGCGCTGAGTGTGTCAGGGTGTTACCGCTGTTTCTGAAACGTGGGCAGAAGCGAGTAACACGGAAACAAAATGTAGGGTTTTGCCTGAGACCAAAAACCCTACAATTTTTCAAACCATTGATTTTAAAGGCTTTTAAAAAGTTGGCACGCCTCCTGCTATATCTATCGCATAACAAGAATAAAAAAATTGCAGCAAACCTAATAAAAACAAGACGTAACGACTCTGACATAACAAAAACAACACGGCAGAGACGCAGCTAACAGATTTTTTTGGAGAAGATGTGCTTTTCAGGGTGCTTTTCGGAGTTACCCGCAACCGGGCAGAGAATAATAAAACTACCTTCAGGTAGCTCCCGAACTGGTTGGATCGCTCAGCGAGAAAGTAGATCAGCGCTCAAAAAAATACGTTTGCTCTTGATCCCGAATGGGGATCGCCAAAAACAGCGGTAAAGGGCAACGGTTGCCAAAAACAACAACAGACCGACCCTCAATAATAAAAAAAGAGCACGCGCAACGAAATTAAAGGGGAGCTTCGGCTCCCCTTTGTGCTGTCTGGCATTTATATTTCTCACCACCGCCCACTGTGGGAGCGAGCCTGCTCGCGATAGCGGTGGGTCAGTCGACATCCTTGCTGGATGTTCAATCGCCATCGCGAGCAGGCTCGCTCCTACAGGGGAATGAGTCAGGCCTTGTTGATGCGCAACTCCTCGATACTGATCTCGCGCATCCTGAATTTCTGGATCTTGCCGGTCACCGTCATTGGAAACTCCTCGACGAACTTGAAGTAACGCGGCGTCTTGAAGTGCGCGATGCGCTCCTTGCACCAGGTTTGCAACTCTTGCTCGGTGGCACTGTGACCGGGGTGGAACTTGATCCAGGCGACGATCTCTTCGCCGTAGCGCGAGCAGGGAATCCCGATCACCTGCACGTCCGCCACAGCCGGGTGAGTGAAGAAAAACTCTTCCAGCTCCCGTGGATAAATATTTTCACCGCCACGGATGATCATGTCCTTGTTGCGCCCGGCAATGCACACATAACCCTCGTCGTTCATGCTCGCCAGGTCACCGGTGTGCATCCACCCGGCCTGATCGATGGCGTCCGCCGTGCCTTCGGGGTTGTTCCAGTAACCGAGCATCACGCTGTAACCACGGGTGCACAGCTCGCCGATGGTGCCGCGCGGTACCAGGTTGCCCGCCTCGTCGATGATCTTGCTTTCCAGTTGCGGCTGGGTGCGGCCGACGGTGGTCACGCGCAGTTCCAGGTCGTCTGAAGGACCGGTCTGCAACGACACCGGACTGGTTTCGGTCATGCCGTAGGCAATCTGCACTTCACTCATGTGCATTTCGCTGATGACCCGGCGCATCACTTCGATAGGACAGGTTGCGCCCGCCATGATCCCGGTGCGCAGGCTCGACAGGTCGAACCCGGTACGCTGAGGTTGATCGAGCATGGCGATGAACATGGTCGGTACGCCGTACAGCGCGGTGGCCTTTTCTTCGGCCACGGTGCCGAGGGTCAACAATGGATCGAACGCGTCGTTCGGATAAATCATCGTGCTGCCATGGGTGATGCAGCCGAGGTTGCCCATGACCATGCCGAAGCAGTGGTACAACGGCACCGGGATCACCAGACGATCAGTGGCGGTCAGGCCGAGGCTTTCGCCGACCATGTAGCCATTATTGAGAATGTTGTAGTGGCTGAGGGTCGCGCCCTTGGGGAAACCGGTGGTGCCGGAGGTGTACTGGATATTCACCGGCTGATCGAAATGCAGGCTGTCCTGGCGTTCATGCAGTTGCTCGACCGCCACGCTACCCGCCAGATCGGCCAGTTGCGACCATGGCAGGAACCCCGACGGCGGCTGCGCATCCAGGCTGATGACGCCACGCAACTGCGGCAGCCGCTCACTCTGCAACTTGCCGATGGATTGCTCGGCCAGTTCCGGCACCAGGCCTTGCAGCATCGCGTGATAGTCCGAGGACTTGAAGGCCCCGGCACACACCAGCCATTGGCAGCCGGACTGCTTCAATACGTATTCGAGTTCGGAACTGCGATAGGCGGGGTTGATGTTGACCAGGATCACGCCGATTTTCGCCGTGGCGATCTGGCTGATGCACCACTGCGCACAGTTGGGCGCCCAGATGCCAAGGCGGTCCCCGGTTTGCAGCCCCAGCGCCAGCAGTGCTCTGGCGTGCAGGTCCGCAGCCTCGGCCAATTGCCGCCAGGTGTAACGCAGCTGCTGATGGCGCACCACCAGCGCCTCCCTGTCCGGGTACTGTGCAACCGTGTTGTCGAACGCCTGGCCAATGGTCATCGCCAGCAAGGCTTTGTCCTGGGAACCACGGGTGTAACTGCGTTGCGGGCTTGCACTGGGTTGATCCATGACGACCCCTATTGTCTTTATTGATGGGCTACCGGCGATCCCCTGTAGGAGTGGGCCTGCTCGCGATGATGGACTTACAGCCGACATTGTCGCCAACTGATACACCGCCATCGCGAGCAGGCTCACTCCTACAGGATTGGTCCGCGTTCTATCTTGAACTGGCTCTACTCTCGCTCAAGTTGACGTTAACGTAAAGGGTGATTGACAGCCATTCGTCACAGGCTTACGTTAACGTAAAGGTGAGAACCCATTGACAGTCTCACCAACCGACAAAAATGCCAAAAGGTGACCCATGAGCTATCCATCCCTGAACTTTGCCCTCGGTGAAACCATCGACATGCTGCGCGATCAGGTTCAGTCCTTCGTCGCCAAGGAGATCGCCCCGCGCGCCGCTCAGATCGACATCGACAACCTGTTCCCCGCCGACCTGTGGCGCAAGTTCGGCGACATGGGCCTGCTGGGCATTACCGTGCCGGAGGAGTACGGCGGTGCCGGCCTGGGTTACCTGGCCCACGTGGTGGCCATGGAAGAAATCAGCCGTGGCTCGGCCTCGGTGGCGCTGTCCTACGGCGCCCACTCCAACCTGTGCGTCAACCAGATCAACCGCAACGGCAACCACGAGCAGAAATCCAAATACCTGCCCAAGCTGATCAGCGGCGAGCACATCGGCGCCCTGGCCATGAGCGAACCGAATGCCGGTTCCGACGTGGTATCGATGAAACTGCGCGCCGACAAACGCGGCGACAAGTACGTGCTCAACGGCAGCAAGACCTGGATCACCAACGGTCCGGATGCCAACACCTACGTGATCTACGCCAAGACCGACCTGGAAAAGGGCCCCCACGGCATCACCGCCTTCATCGTCGAGCGCGACTGGAAAGGCTTCAGCCGCAGCAACAAGTTCGACAAGCTCGGCATGCGCGGTTCGAACACCTGCGAGCTGTTCTTCGATGACGTCGAAGTGCCGGAAGAAAACATCCTCGGTGTGCTCAACGGCGGTGTGAAAGTGCTGATGAGCGGCCTCGACTACGAGCGCGTCGTTCTTTCGGGTGGCCCGACCGGGATCATGCAGGCGTGCATGGACCTGATCGTGCCCTACATCCACGACCGCAAGCAGTTCGGCCAAAGCATCGGCGAATTCCAGCTGATCCAGGGCAAGGTCGCCGACATGTACACCCAACTGAACGCCAGTCGCGCCTACCTGTATGCCGTGGCCCAGGCCTGCGAGCGCGGCGAAACCACACGCAAGGACGCCGCTGGGGTGATCCTCTACAGCGCCGAACGGGCCACGCAAATGGCCCTCGACGCGATCCAGATTCTCGGCGGCAACGGCTACATCAATGAATTCCCCGCCGGCCGTCTGCTGCGTGACGCCAAGCTGTACGAAATCGGCGCCGGCACCAGTGAGATCCGTCGCATGCTGATCGGTCGCGAACTGTTCAACGAAACCCGCTAAACGGAGCTGCACATGGCTACCCTGCATACCCAGCTCAACCCCCGTTCAGCGGAGTTCGCCACCAATAGCGCGGCGATGCTCAAGCAGGTCGACGCGTTGCACACCCTGCTCGCCCAAGTGGCGCAAGGTGGCGGCCCGAAGGCACAGGAACGCCACACCTCGCGGGGCAAACTGCTGCCTCGCGAGCGCATCAACCGCTTGCTCGATCCGGGCTCGCCGTTTTTGGAAATCAGCCAACTGGCGGCTTACGAGGTGTATGGCGAAGACGTCCCCGCCGCTGGCGTGATTGCCGGGATCGGACGCGTGGAAGGCGTCGAATGCATGATCGTCGCCAACGACGCCACCGTGAAAGGAGGCTCGTACTACCCGCTGACCGTGAAAAAACACCTGCGCGCCCAGACCATCGCCCAGCAGAATCGCCTGCCGTGCATCTATCTGGTGGACTCCGGCGGCGCCAATCTGCCGCGTCAGGATGAAGTGTTCCCGGATCGCGAGCACTTCGGGCGGATCTTCTTCAACCAGGCCAACATGAGCGCCATGGGCATTCCACAGATTGCCGTGGTGATGGGCTCGTGCACCGCTGGTGGTGCGTATGTGCCCGCGATGGCTGACGAAGCGATCATGGTGCGCCAGCAAGCGACGATTTTCCTCGCCGGCCCGCCGCTGGTGAAAGCCGCGACCGGTGAAGTGGTCAGCGCCGAAGACCTCGGTGGGGCCGATGTGCACTGCAAGATTTCCGGTGTGGCCGACCATTACGCCGAGAGCGATGAACACGCTCTGGCGCTGGCGCGTCGTAGCGTGGCCAACCTCAACTGGCGCAAGCAAGGCGAGGTTCAACAACGCACTCCAATCGCCCCGCTCTACAACAGCGACGAGTTGTACGGCGTGGTCCCGGCCGACGCCAAGCAACCGTTTGACGTGCGCGAAGTCATTGCGCGGCTGGTGGATGGTTCGGTGTTCGACGAGTTCAAGGCGCTGTTCGGGACCACACTGGTCTGCGGTTTTGCCTACCTGCACGGTTACCCGATCGCGATCCTCGCCAACAACGGCATCCTGTTCGCTGAAGCGGCGCAGAAAGGCGCGCACTTCATCGAACTGGCGTGCCAACGCGGCATCCCGCTGCTGTTCCTGCAAAACATCACCGGCTTCATGGTCGGCCAAAAATACGAAGCCGGCGGCATCGCCAAGCACGGCGCGAAGCTGGTGACGGCAGTGGCCTGCGCCAAGGTGCCGAAGTTCACCGTGATCATCGGCGGCAGCTTCGGTGCCGGTAACTACGGCATGTGCGGTCGGGCCTACGATCCGCGCTTTCTGTGGATGTGGCCGAATGCGCGCATTGGCGTGATGGGCGCCGAACAGGCGGCCGGCGTGTTGGTGCAGGTCAAGCGCGAGCAAGCCGAACGCGGTGGCCATGGTTTCAGCGCCGAGCAGGAAGCCGAGATCAAGCAACCGATCCTCGACCAGTACGAAGAACAGGGTCACCCCTACTATTCCAGCGCGCGCCTGTGGGACGACGGTGTCATCGACCCGGCCCAGACCCGCGACGTACTGGCCCTGGCCTTGTCCGCGTCGTTGAACGCGCCAATCGAACCGAGCCGCTTCGGCGTGTTCCGGATGTGATTTTTTGTAGGAGCGAGCTTGCTCGCGATGGTCGTCAACGATAACGCTGCAAGCCTGACACCCAGCGGCGTCCTCAAGACCATCGCGAGCAAGCTCGCTCCTACAGAATAGAGTTGTGGAGACGGACGAATATGAGCGAATTCAACACCCTCGAACTGCTGAGCGACCCAAGGGGTTTTGCAACCCTGTGGCTCAGCCGTGAAGAAAAGAACAACGCGTTCAACGCCGAGATGATCCGCGAACTGATCCTCGCCCTCGACAAGGTCGCGAGCGATGCCAGCCTGCGGTTTTTGATCGTGCGCGGTCGCGGCAAGCATTTCAGCGCCGGCGCTGATCTTGCCTGGATGCAGCAATCGGCCGAACTCGATTACGCCACCAACCTCGATGATGCCCGGGAACTGGCGGAGTTGATGTACAACCTGGCCAAACTGAAAGTCCCGACCCTGGCAGTGGTGCAAGGCGCAGCCTTTGGTGGCGCGCTGGGCCTGATCAGTTGCTGCGACATGGCCATCGGCGCCGATGACGCGCAGTTCTGCCTGTCGGAAGTGCGCATCGGCCTGGCGCCGGCGGTGATCAGCCCGTTCGTGGTGCAAGCCATCGGCGAGCGCGCGACCCGTCGCTACGCCTTGACCGCTGAACGCTTCGGCGGGCAACGGGCTCGGGAAATCGGTTTGTTGTCGGAGAGCTATGCAAGCGCCGAGCTGGAACAGAAAGTCGAGCAATGGATCGACAATCTGCTGCTCAACAGTCCGGCCGCGATGCGCGCCAGCAAGGACCTGTTGCGTGAAGTCGGCGACGGCTCACTGACCCCGGCATTGCGCCGCTACACCGAAAACGCCATCGCCCGCATCCGCGTCAGCCCCGAAGGCCAGGAAGGCCTGCGCGCCTTCCTGCAAAAACGTCCGCCGAGCTGGCAAGCACAAACCACCAAGGAGCCCCGTTGATGAGCGCACCTGTCCTCACCACCCTGCTGGTGGCCAACCGTGGCGAAATCGCTTGCCGGGTGATGCGTACCGCCAAGGCCCTGGGCCTGACTACCGTGGCCGTACACAGCGCCACCGACCGTGACGCCCGGCACAGCCGCGAAGCCGACATTCGGGTTAACCTCGGTGGCAGTAAAGCCGCCGACAGCTATCTGCAGATCGACAAACTGATCGCCGCCGCCAAGGCCAGCGGCGCCCAGGCGATTCACCCCGGCTATGGCTTTTTGTCGGAGAACGCCGGGTTCGCTCGCGCCATCGAAAACGCCGGTTTGATCTTCCTCGGCCCACCCGCGTCGGCCATCGACGCCATGGGCAGCAAGTCCGCCGCCAAAGCCTTGATGGAAACCGCCGGCGTACCGCTGGTGCCCGGTTATCACGGTGAAGCCCAGGACCTGGAAACCTTCCGCGCCGCCTGCGAACGCATCGGCTACCCGGTGCTGCTCAAGGCCACGGCCGGGGGCGGCGGCAAAGGCATGAAAGTGGTCGAGGACGTCAGCCAACTGGCCGAAGCCCTGGCCTCGGCCCAGCGTGAAGCGCAATCGTCGTTCGGCGACTCGCGGATGCTGATGGAGAAATATCTGCTCAAGCCACGTCACGTGGAAATCCAGGTGTTCGCCGACCAGCACGGCAACTGCCTGTACCTCAACGAACGCGACTGCTCGATTCAGCGCCGTCACCAGAAAGTCGTCGAAGAAGCCCCTGCTCCGGGTCTGAGCCCGGAGTTGCGTCGGGCCATGGGTGAAGCCGCCGTGCGTTCGGCACAGGCCATCGGTTATGTCGGTGCCGGCACCGTGGAGTTTTTGCTGGATGCGCGCGGCGAGTTCTTCTTCATGGAGATGAACACCCGTCTGCAAGTGGAACACCCGGTCACCGAAGCCATCACCGGCCTCGATCTGGTAGCCTGGCAGATTCGTGTGGCTCGTGGCGAAGCCTTGCCGATGACTCAGGACCAGGTGCCACTGGTGGGTCATGCGATCGAAGTGCGGCTGTATGCCGAAGACCCGGGCAACGATTTCCTGCCGGCGACCGGTCGCCTGGAACTGTATCGCGAATCCGCCCAAGGGCCGGGGCGTCGAGTGGACAGCGGCGTTGAAGAAGGCGACGAGATCTCGCCGTTCTACGACCCGATGCTCGGCAAGTTGATTGCCTGGGGCGAAGACCGTGAACAGGCGCGCTTGCGCCTGCTGAGCATGCTCGACGAATTCGCCATCGGCGGGTTGAAGACCAACATCAACTTCCTGCGGCGCATCATCGGCCACCCGGCGTTTGCCGATGCCGAACTGGATACCGGCTTCATTCCGCGCTATCAGGAGCAATTGCTGCCGGCCCCGGCGGAACTCAGCGATGATTTCTGGCAAGCCGCCGCCCAAGCGTTTGCCCAGAGTCAGCCGCCAGCCACCCGCGCCGATGACCCGAGTTCGCCGTGGGCGGCGGGTAATGGCCTGCGTGCGGGTTTGCCGAGAGAAATCACCCTGCACTTGAGCTGTGAAGGCCAGGACCGGGCGCTGACCCTGGGCGACATCGATGCCCACAGCGCTCGGCTCAAGGGCGAGCAGCTGCTGACCGAGCAGGCTGGCGTACGCCGTCAGCACCGCGCAATACGCCGTGGCGATTACGTGTATTTGCAGTGGGATGGCGAGTTGCACCGCATCGAGACCTACGACCCGATCAGCGCCGTCGAGGCCAGCCACAGCCATCAGGGCGGGCTCACCGCCCCCATGAACGGCAGCATCGTCCGGGTGCTGGTGGAAGCCGGGCAATCGGTCGAAGCCGGGGCGCAATTGGTGGTACTGGAAGCGATGAAGATGGAGCACAGCATCCGCGCGCCCCATGCCGGGGTGATCAAGGCGCTGTATTGCCAGGAAGGTGAAATGGTCAGCGAAGGCAGTGCACTGGTCGAACTGGAAGAAGCGTGAAATGAAGATCGGTCCTACGCACCGCGAGGACCGATCTGATCAGAACCTGGCTGTTGCCTGAACCACTACGCCGATGATTCGACACTCTTCGGTGTACAAGGCTTTCGGATACGTCGGATTGAGCGGGACCAGATAACGCTGCCCGCCCTCTTCGATGAGCTTGCGGAACGTCGCTTCGGCGCTGCCCGGCCACTGGGCAATGACCAGTTTGCCAGGCTCGGCGTCCACCGCAGGGTCCACCAGGATCAGCATGCCTTCCGGAATGCTCATGCCATTGGGTGCGGTCATCGCATCGCCTGCCACCCTCAACCAGAATGCCGGCCCCCGGGCGTGGTAATCGGACAGTTCAAAGTGCCCTTTTCCGTACGCCGGGACCTCGCCGTCGCGCACTTCGACAGGTTCGCGCCAGTCACTGACCGGGTAGCGAAAGTACGGGTTGTACTTCTGTGTCAGGGGAACTTCGTCGTCCGTTGACGCCAGCGGTTCCCGGATCACCAGCGCCACTTCGAGAAACTCAAGGCCCAGCGCCCCCAGCACACGGTTCATGTCTTCGATGCCGGGTTCACGACGTTTGTTGAGCCAGTGGCCAATGCCGCCCTGGGACATCCCGAGGCGCTCGGCGAGTATCTCTTGAGTGATTTTGAGTTCACTCATCTTGGCCTTGACCAATTCAATCCATTTATCCATGTGCGGCACGATACGTGGGCGACTCCAGCCATCAAAACACAAAATGTAGTATTTAAATTGTCGTCACAAATACAGTTCGTATTAGGATCAATCCACGGATCTGAATCTAACACGGAGCTTGCCATCGCCATGAACCCACCCACCAACGACCGCCTGGACCTGCAAATCGACAACACCTTTACCTCGCCCCTGGACTCTGCGGCGGCACAACGCGCGCTGGACTATTACTTGAAACCAGCTATTTCGGAGGAAGTGGCCGAGCCGCGTTTTTTTGATGTGAACCGCAATATCAGCGGCGAAGAGGCGCTGGTCCATGCCCTGGACCTGTTGCGCTGTGCTGCCGCCACCGCGCACGAGTCAGCCAGTCACCTGCAAGGCGCAAGCCGCGACCTGGCGTTTTCGACGGTGCACATGATCGACATGGCCAAGGCGATGGTCGATCGATCGCTGGAGAAGTATGAAAACGGTTGAAGTGAGAAGGCAAATCGAGAGGACTGGAAAGAATTTTCCTGTCGAGCAGGCAAAAACGCTTGACCCCCAAACGAGAATGATTATTATTGCATCAACTGATCGCGAGATCAGCCGATGGACCAGGTCGCCTTAGGTCGGTCTCCTGGACTATCTCCTCATCAGGCTAATCACGGTTTTTGACCCGGCTTTTTGCCGGGTCTTTTTTTGTCCGCCGCATTTCGTATTTTTCCGTAAGGAATAAATTGGACGGCGCTTTCCACTTAGTCTCTTTGCGCTGCGCTCACCCTGGTGATGACCATTGAGCCACTCAATGATTCCGCTGGGAAATACAGTGGTGGGACAAACCATCCCGACGCGTCCGGACCCGCAAAATCTGCCTGGGCGAAGTCGGGCCCTGCATGCCGGGCCCGCGGTTCAGCATGGCTCAGGCAGGGAAATGCTGGTTGGCGATCGCCACCACTTCCTGCTCGGAGATCGGCGCAAGAGCCGCCACCGCCCACAGGTCATAGGCCGGATGGGCGCGCTGGATCGGCAGCACCATGTCGAAGCCGGCCGCTTGCAGGGAACCGGTCAGGACCTTCTTGGTGAAACCGCAACGGTGCGCCATGAACACGTTGCCGTTGGCCATGGCCGGGCGATGGCCGTAGAGGATGTCGATGGGCGCGATCGGGCCGGCCGGTGAAAGGTAGGCCTCGTCGGTCAACTTGTCTTCGGCCACCAGGGCACACACCGATTGCAGGTCCGGGCAAGTGATGATCACGAAGCCGCCAGGCTTGAGGACGCGCTTGAACTCCGCCAGGGCAACCGGCACTTCATGGGGATAGAGATGCTCGATGTTGTGGCTGGAGAACAGCGCATCCACCGAAGCGTCCTTGACCTGGGACATGTCGGTCATGGTGCCGACGATGTCCGGGTTGACACTCTCATCGATATCGAAGCGCAGTTCCTGCCACTGCTCCGAGGCGAAGCCCTTGGTCGTGCTGTTCTTGCTCTTTGGACCGCAACCTACATGGAGGAAGGTTTTCACAATCAGTTACTCGATCAAGGCCCTTGCCGGATGGCAAAAGGGGAAATGGGGGCATGTTCCGCTGGCCAATGCCTCCAACGGACGCCCGCGCACACTAGGGGAAGTGCTGGGTGAGGGTCAAGGTCATGGCAGCACAACGGCGTACCGACTGGTCAGCTCGCAAAGAATGGCGGAAACCCAAGATAGTGGCTATATGATATCTACCCATTACTATACGAGCCTATAAAACAATACCTTTTTATAACTAAAAGTTTAAAAAAGGCAAAAAGCCATCAAAAAGATTCTTAATGTTTTCAGCGACCGTGTCGCTAATGACACGAGGGCTACCAAATTTTCGCCCAAGGCTACGGCGACAACGCTGGCAGCGCCGTAAATGACCCCTATACAGGATGCGTCCATGAGCTTTATTTCTTCGTTGACCCCAGCGCAAGTCGCTGCCCTGAGTACAACCACCATTGCCGGGCTTGCGACCCAGGATATTGCCGCCTTGAGCACCGCTCAGATCGCCGTGATGACCACTGCGCAGATCGCGGTCATCACCACGCCGAACATTGCCGTGCTTTCGACCGTGCAGGTACCGGCACTGACGACTGCGCAGGTCGTAGCCCTGACCACCGCTCAGGTCACCGCACTGAAAACCACGCAGATCGCCGCGCTGACGACTACGCAAGTCGCTGCCTTCGAAACGACGGATATCGCTGCGCTGCCCGTTGCCTCGCTCGCCAGCCTGACCACCGCCCAGACCGCCGCACTGACCACCGCCCAGGTGGTTGCCCTGACCACTGCCCAGGTGGCGGCCCTGAAAACCACGCAAGTCGCAGCGCTGACCACCACGCAAGTGGCGGCCCTGCAGACCGTCGATGTCGCCGCGCTGACCACCGCCAGCGTCGTGGCCCTGACCACCGCTCAGGTGGCGGCACTGACCACTGCCCAGGTCGCAGCGCTGACCCCGGCCCAGGTCGGTGCTCTGGAAACCGCCGACGTGGCCGCCTTGACCACGGCTCAGGTGGTGGCCCTGACCACCGCCCAGGTCGCGGCGCTGAAAACCACCCAACTCGCTGCCTTGACCACCACCCAGGTGGCGGCCATCGAAACCGCTGACATCGCTGCCTTGCCAGTGGCCAGCGTCGCGGCGCTGACCACCGCGCAGACCGCAGCCCTGACCACCGCCCAAGTCGTGGCCCTCACCACCGCCCAGGTGGCCGCGCTGAAACCGGCCCAGGTGGCTGCACTGACCACCACGCAAGTGGCGGCCATGCAGGCCGCCGATGTCGCCGCACTGACCACCGCTGGCGTCGTCGCCCTGACCACCGCCCAGGTCGCGGCACTGACCACGGCACAAGTGGCGGCACTGAAACCGACCCAGATCAGTGCCATGGAAACCGCCGACGTGGCCGCCTTGACCACCGCTCAGGTGGTGGCCCTGACCACCGCCCAGGTGGCGGCACTGACCACCGCGCAAGTGGCTGCTTTGACCACCACACAAGTGGCGGCCATCGAAACCGCTGACATCGCCGCCTTGCCAGCGACCAGCGTTGCGGCCCTGACCACCGCCCAGGCCGCTGCCCTGACCACCGCCCAGGTCGTGGCTCTCACCACTGCCCAGGTCGCCGCGCTGAAACCGGCCCAAGTGGCTGCACTGACCACCACGCAAGTGGCGGCCATGCAGGCCGCCGATGTCGCCGCGCTGACCACCGCCAGCGTCGTGGCTCTGACCACCGCTCAGGTGGCAGCACTGACCACCGCCCAGGTTGCGGCACTGACCCCGGTTCAGATCGCGGCTATGGAAACCGCTGACGTGGCGGCACTGACTACCGCTCAGGTGGTGGCGTTGACCACCGCTCAGGTGGCAGCCCTGACCACCGCCCAAGTGGCTGCTTTGACCACCACACAAGTGGCGGCCATGGAAACTGCCGATATCGGTGCATTGACCACCGCAGGTGTCGTCGCCTTGACCACTGCCCAAGTGGCGGCACTGACCACCGCCCAGGTGGCGGCTCTGAAACTGACCCAGATCAGCGCCCTGCAGACTGTAGATGTCGCGGCGCTGACCACCGCCCAGGTCGTGGCCCTGACCACCGCCCAAGTGGCTGCACTGACCACCGCTCAAGTGGCCGCGCTGACCACCACGCAGGTGGCAGCCATGGAAACTGCCGATGTCGGCGCCCTGACTGCCGCTCAACTGGCAGCCTTGACCACCGCCCAGGTCGCGGCATTGACCACGACGCAGATCGCGGCCCTGAAGTCGACACAGATCAGCGCCCTGCAGACTGTCGATGTCGCGGCGCTGACCACGGCTCAGGTGGTGGCCTTGACCACCGCCCAAGTGGCGGCACTGACCACCGCGCAAGTGGCTGCTTTGACCACCACCCAAGTGGCGGCCATCGAAACCGCTGACATCGCTGCCTTGCCAGTGGCCAGCGTCGCGGCCCTGACCACCGCGCAGGCCGCTGCCCTGACCACCGCCCAGGTGGTTGCCCTGACCACCGCTCAGGTGGCCGCGCTGAAACCGGCCCAAGTGGCTGCACTGACCACCACGCAAGTGGCGGCCATGCAGGTCGCCGATGTCGCCGCGCTGACCACCGCCAGCGTCGTGGCTCTGACCACCGCTCAGGTGGCGGCGCTGACCACCGCCCAGGTCGCAGCGCTGACCCCGGCTCAGATCGCTGCTCTGGAAACCGCTGACGTGGCGGCACTGACTACCGCTCAGGTGGTGGCCCTGACCACCGCTCAAGTGGCAGCCCTGACCACCGCGCAAGTGGCTGCTTTGACCACCACACAAGTGGCGGCCATCGAAACCGCTGATATCGGTGCGTTGACCACCGCGGGTGTCGTCGCCTTGACCACTGCCCAAGTCGCGGCACTGACCACCGCCCAGGTGGCGGCGCTGAAACCGACCCAGATCAGCGCCCTGCAGACTGTCGATGTCGCGGCGCTGACCACTGCCCAGGTCGTGGCCCTCACCACCGCCCAGGTCGCTGCACTGACCACCGCGCAAGTGGCTGCTTTGACCACCACCCAAGTGGCGGCCATCGAAACCGCTGACATCGCTGCCTTGCCAGCGACCAGCGTTGCGGCCCTGACCACCGCGCAGACCGCTGCACTGACCACCGCCCAGGTCGTGGCCCTCACCACCGCCCAGGTGGCCGCGCTGAAACCGGCCCAGGTGGCTGCACTGACCACCACGCAAGTGGCGGCCATGGAAACTGCCGATGTCGGCGCGCTGACATCGGCCCAACTGGTAGCGTTGACCACTGCACAGGTCGCGGCACTGACCACCGCTCAGGTGGCTGCTCTAAAACCGACCCAGATCAGCGCCCTGGAAACCGCTGACGTGGCGGCACTGACTACCGCTCAAGTGGTGGCCCTGACCACCGCCCAGGCGGCAGCCCTGACCACCGCGCAAGTGGCTGCTTTGACCACCACGCAAGTGGCGGCCATCGAAACCGCTGACATCGCTGCCTTGCCAGTGGCCAGCGTCGCGGCGCTGACCACCGCGCAGACCGCAGCCCTGACCACCGCCCAAGTCGTGGCCCTCACCACCGCCCAGGTGGCCGCGCTGAAACCGGCCCAGGTGGCTGCACTGACCACCACGCAAGTGGCAGCCATGGAAACTGCCGATGTCGGCGCCCTGACATCGGCCCAACTGGTAGCGTTGACCACCGCACAGGTTGCGGCACTGACCACGGCGCAGATCGTGGCCCTGAAGTCGACACAGATCAGCGCCCTGGAAACCGCCGACGTGGCCGTCTTGACCACGGCCCAGGTCGTGGCACTGACCACCGCCCAGGCGGCAGCCCTGACCACCGCGCAAGTGGCTGCTTTGACCACCACCCAAGTGGCGGCCATCGAAACCGCTGACATCGCTGCCTTGCCAGTGGCCAGCGTCGCGGCCCTGACCACCGCGCAGGCCGCTGCCCTGACCACCGCCCAGGTGGTTGCCCTGACCACCGCCCAGGTGGCCGCGCTGAAACCGGCCCAGGTGGCTGCACTGACCACCACGCAAGTGGCGGCCATGCAGGTCGCCGATGTCGCCGCGCTGACCACCGCCAGCGTCGTGGCTCTGACCACCGCTCAGGTGGCGGCGCTGACCACCGCCCAGGTCGCAGCGCTGACCCCGGCTCAGATCGCTGCTCTGGAAACCGCTGACGTGGCGGCACTGACTACCGCTCAGGTGGTGGCGTTGACCACCGCTCAGGTGGCAGCCCTGACCACCGCGCAAGTAAGTGCCATGACCACCACACAAGTGGCGGCCATCGAAACCGCTGATATCGGTGCGTTGACCACCGCGGGTGTCGTCGCCTTGACCACTGCCCAAGTGGCGGCACTGACCACCGCCCAGGTGGCGGCGCTGAAACCGACCCAGATCAGCGCCCTGCAAACTGTCGATGTCGCGGCGCTGACCACCGCCCAGGTCGTGGCCCTCACCACCGCCCAGGTGGCTGCACTGACCACCGCGCAAGTGGCTGCTTTGACCACCACCCAAGTGGCGGCCATCGAAACCGCTGACATCGCTGCCTTGCCAGTGGCCAGCGTCGCCGCGCTGACCACCGCGCAGACCGCTGCCCTGACCACCGCCCAGGTCGTGGCATTGACCACTGCCCAGGTGGCCGCGCTGAAACCGGCCCAGGTGGCTGCACTGACCACCACGCAAGTGGCGGCCATGGAAACTGCCGATGTCGGCGCGCTGACTTCTGCCCAACTGGTAGCGTTGACCACTGCCCAGGTCGCGGCACTGACCACGGCACAAGTGGCGGCACTGAAACCGACCCAGATCAGCGCCCTGGAAACCGCTGATGTGGCGGCACTGACTACCGCTCAGGTGGTGGCCCTGACCACCGCCCAGGTGGCGGCACTGACCACCGCACAAGTGGCTGCGCTGACCACCACGCAAGTGGCGGCCATCGAAACCGCTGACATCGCTGCCTTGCCAGCGACCAGCGTTGCGGCCCTGACCACCGCGCAGACCGCGGCCCTGACCACCGCCCAAGTGGTGGCATTGACCACTGCCCAGGTGGCCGCGCTGAAACCGGCCCAAGTGGCTGCACTGACCATCACGCAAGTGGCGGCCATGGAAACTGCCGATGTCGGCGCGCTGACCACCGCCAGCGTCGTGGCCCTGACCACTGCCCAAGTGGCGGCGCTGACCACCGCCCAGGTGGCTGCCCTGAAGCCGACCCAGATCAGCGCCCTGGAAACCGCCGACGTGGCCGCCTTGACCACCGCCCAGGTCGTGGCCCTGAGCACCGCCCAAGTGACGGCACTGACCGCTGCCCAGGTGGCTGCCCTGACCACCACGCAAGTGGCGGCCATGGAAACTGCCGATGTCGGCGTCCTGACTGCCGCTCAACTGGTAGCCTTGACCACCGCCCAGGCCGCGGCACTGACCACGGCACAAGTGGCGGCACTGAAACCGACCCAGATCAGTGCCCTGGAAACCGCCGATGTCGCGGCGCTGACCACCGCCCAGGTCGTGGCCCTGACCACTGCTCAGGTGGCGGCCTTGACCACCGCCCAAGCGGCGGCATTGACCACCACGCAAGTGGCGGCCCTTGAAACCGCGGACATCGCCGCGCTGACAGTGACCAACACTGCAAGCCTGACCACCGCGCAGACTGCTGCCCTGACCACCGCCCAGGTGGTTGCCCTGACCACCGCCCAGGTGGCGGCGCTGAAGGTGACCCAGATCGCAGCCCTGACCACCACGCAAGTGGCGGCCATGGAAACCGCCGATATCGGCGCGCTGACTTCTGCCCAACTGGTAGCGTTGACCACTGCCCAGGTCGCGGCCCTGACCACCGCGCAGATCGCGGCCCTCAAGCCGACCCAGATCAGCGCCCTGGAAACCGCCGATGTAGCGGCCCTGACCACCGCGCAGATCGTAGCGATCGAAACCGCCGACATGGCGGCGTTGACCACGGCGCAAGTCGCGGCCCTGACCACGGCGCAAGCCGCAGTCCTGACCACGGCGCAACTGTCGCACCTGTCGATGACCCAGGTTGATTCGTTCACCACCGCGCAACTGCAGGCGATGACCGCCACCCAGATCGACGCGCTGGCCCTGTCCACGCCGCTGGTCCTGGACCTCAACGGTGATGGCGTGCAGACCACGCACCTGAGCAGCGGCGTCAAGTTCGACCTCAATGCCGATGGCCACAAGGAGGCAACTGGCTGGACCGCTGGCGGTGACGGCCTGCTGGCGCTCGACCTCAATGGCGATGGCCAGGTCAACGATGGCTCCGAGCTGTTCGGTTCCTCGTTCCGCCTGCCCGACGGTTCGTTGGCCAAAGACGGTTTCGAGGCACTCGTCAGCCTGGACAGCAACCATGACGGTGCGGTCAACGGCGCTGACCAGTTGTTCGCGGCGCTGCAAGTCTGGGTCGATGCCAACAACGATGGCGTCAGTGACAAGGGTGAGATGCACACCCTCAAGGAGCTGGGCATCACCCAGTTCAACCTGGATGTGGCCAAGACCGCCGAACTCAACCACGGCAACCTGATCGGCCTCGACAGCAGCTACGAAACCAGCGATGGCCAGAGCCATACGATCGCCGACGTCTGGTTCCGCACCGACGCCAATGGCAATCAGTCCCTGGACCTGACCAAGCTGGATTCGTCGACACTCGATGCCCACTCCCTGGGTGCCATCGATCTGGCGGCGGACGGCGGCAAGGCCAGCGTACTGACCGTCAATGCCGAGGCAGTTGCCAAGCTCGGCCAGGCCGGCCAGGTGGATGTGGCCAGCGGTGCCGCGGCACCGGTGCAGATGATCATCGACGGTGACCACAACGACACGGTCAACATCACTGGCGACAGTGGCGAGTGGCAGGCGGCCGGGAGCACCACGGTCGATGGCGCCAGCTACAACGTGTTCAACGACGGCGACGTCCAGTTGTTGGTCGCAACCGACGTGCAGACTTGGATTCACTGAGTTTCAGTGGTAAACCTTGACTGATCCGATACCGGGCTCGAAAGAGCTCGGTATTTTTTTATTGGAAGAGACCGTCGCGCAAATGCCTAGACAGAATCTTGAGAGCCCGAACCTCGATATCGTGCTGGCCGCAGCCCTGCAGCTGGCCGAGGGCGTCGCTCTGGAACCGATGAAGTTGCTCGAAACCGCAGACCGGCTCAATGGCGCACAGCGCATCACCGATGTCGCTGCGCTCTACCAGCGCTGGCTGCAGCACTGCCATTCGTCGGTCAATTACATTATCCAGTTCAACCTCGGGACCACGCTGTCGCAACTGGGGCAGATAGAGGCCGCAGAGGCAGCCTATCGCGCCGCCATTGCCCAGAACCCGGAGTTCGCCCAGGCGTGGTTCAACCTGGGGACGCTGCTGGAGCGTCAGCACAAACCGCAGGAGGCCCTGGCCATCTGGCAGTCGATGCTCGATGACAGGCTGGTCGACGCCACGCAAAGCCGCGAGCTGTACCTGATGACCTGCAACAACCTGGGTCGCCTGCTCGAGGAAACCCGGCAGTTGCAAAAATCCGAAGCCATCCTGCGCACCAGCCTGGAAGCCGACCCCCATCAACCCAAGGTGATTCAGCACTGGGTGCACCTGCGCCAGAAACAATGCGTCTGGCCGGTCTATGAGCCGCCGGCAGGCTTGACCCGTGGCGACCTGTTCAAGGCCTCCTCGCCCCTGGCACTGCTCGCCGGCAGCGATGACCCCGGCCTGCAACTGGCCGCCGCGGTGCACTTCGTCAAGGAGCGGGTCAATGTCCGGGTCCCCGCCCTGGCTCCGGCCCAGGGCTATGGCCACCGGAAGTTGCGCATCGGCTTCCTGTCTTCGGACTTCTGCCTGCATGCGGTGTCGTTGCTGACAGTGGAGCTGTTCGAGCTGATCGATCGGCAGCGCTTCGAGGTGTACGGTTTTTGCTGGACCCGCGAAGACGGCTCGGCCCTGCGCGAACGGGTCAGGCAGGCCATGGATCACTTCGTGCGCATCGACGCCATGGATGATGCCGCTGCCGCGCAATGCATCCGCAACCATGAGATCGACATCCTCATCGACCTGCACGGGCTGACGTCCGGGGCCCGTCCGGACATTCCGGCCTTCCGCCCGGCTACGGTGCAGATGACCTACCTGGGCTTTCCCGGGTCGACCGGGCTGCCGGGCATCGATTATGTGATCGCCGATCGCTATCTGATCCCCGACAGCGAGAAGGCGTACTACAGCGAAACACCGCTGTACCTGGCGCAGATCTACCAGTGCAGCGACCGCCAGCGACCCGTTGCGGCGTTGCCGACCCGCGCCGAGTGCGGCTTGCCGCAAGACCGTTTCGTGTTTTGCTCGTTCAACAACAACTACAAGTTCAACGAAGAAGTGTTCGATTGCTGGATGCGTATCCTGCAGCGCGCTCCCGACAGTGTGCTGTGGCTGCTGGCCGACAACCCCTGGGCCCAGGAAAACCTCTGCGCCAGAGCCCAGTCACATGGCGTGAACCCGGCACGCCTGCTGTTCGCCCCGCGGGTCGCACCGGCGCAATACCTGGCCCGCTACAGTGCCGCGGATCTGTTCCTCGACGCGTATCCGTTCAACGCCGGGACCACGGCCAACGATGCCCTGTGGATGGGCCTGCCGGTGCTGACCCGCTCAGGACGCACTTTTGCCTCGCGCATGGCCGGCAGCCTGCTGACTGCGCTGGACCTGCCGGAGCTGATCACCACCACCCTGGCCGAGTACGAAGAGCGTGCCGTCGAACTGGCGACCCAGGCCGATCTGTTGCCCGGCTTGCGTGAGCGTCTGCACCGGGGACGAGAGCACTCGGCGCTGTTCGACACACCACGCTTCGTCAGGGATTTCGAGGACGCGATCAGCAGTGTGGCGCCCGGCCGGGTGTAGCCGTATTGCTGGTTCCTGGTCCGGGCGGCGTTCCGACGATGGACTGCTTCTGTAGGAGCGAGCTTGCTCGCGAAAAACCCGAGAGCGCTGCGGGGTGTCAGGCTGGTATCAGGCTTGCCGCGTCATCGTTGGCCTCCATCGCGAGCAAGCTCGCTCCTGCAGAGGATCAGGTTGTCAGAACAACCCCTGGACCTTTTCCAGCTCGTTGCGGGTCATCTGGCCGGTGTGGGTGTGCAGGTTGACATAGCTTTGCAGCATCGCCAGCTTGGTATCGAGCAGGTCACGCTTGGAAGAGAACAGGCGCTGTTGGGCATCGAGGATGTCGACCGTTGATCGCACGCCGGCCTCATAGCCTTTTTCCGCGGATTTCAGGGCGGTCTGGCTGGAGCGCACGGCGGTCACCAGGGCCTTGATCTTCTCGAAGCCCGCCACCACCCCCAGGTAGTTGAGCTCGAGGTCCTCGTTCATTTGCTGGAGCTGGACCTCATAGCCGGACCGGGCACTCTCCAGGGCAGCACGGGCCTTTTCGGAAGAAGCGCTGACCCCGCCGCCCTGGTACAGCGGGATATCGATGACGACACCCACGTAGTAGGTCGACTGGCGCTGGGACGTTTCGTTGAGGTCGCTCTGGCCGACCCGGGCCAGCCGCCCGCTCAGCGCCACCGTCGGGTAATGCCCGGCCTTCTGCTGCTTGAGGTTGGCTTCGGCCACTTTGATCGAAGCACGGCTGATACCCAGTGCAGACGCGGCCTGGTCGGCCTTGATCAGCCAGTAGTCGAGGTCCTGCTCGGGGGCAAGCAAGGCGGCGGCCGGTGCCTGCTCCTGCATCTGCGGGATCTCACTGACGGCAATCCCGGCGCGGCCCGCCAGCTTGCGCAGGGCCGCGCGATGCTGGGCCTGCAACTGAATTTCCAGGGCGCGGATCGAATCGAGCCGGGCCTGCGCCTCTTCAAGGTCGGTGATGCTGCCTTCACCGGCTTCGAACAGTCGCCGCGATTGCTTGGCCAGTTCTTCGACCGAGGCTTTCTGCTGGGTTGTCAGCTTGAGTTCGTTTTCCACCTGGGCGAGATCGAAATAGGCCTGCACCACGCGATCGAACAGCTCCTGATCGGCGCCTTCGTGCTGGACTCCACCCAGTTGCCCACGCGCCTTGGCCTGTTCGTAGGAGGCCCAGCGGCCTTTGTCGAACAGCGGCTGGATAACCGACAGGGCAATGCTGTCGGAAGCGTACTGATCCTCCTGGCTGCTGGCGGAGGACTGGCTTTCGAACAGGCCACCATGGCCGTAGCGTGAGTTGATGGCGACCTGCGGCAGCAAGCCGCTGCGGCCGATAGCCTCTTCCTGGCGCGATGCCTCGTAGTCATGGTTGGCAACCTGGTAGGTCGCATCGTTGAGTCGCGAAGCGTCGTAGAGGGCGACCAGTGACAACGGCGCTTCAGCCGCCAGCAGCCGGCACGAGCAGAACACGGAGAGTAGCAAGGCGATACGTACGGACACGGTCATTCTTCCTTGAACGCGCCGGCCATACGCTCGGTCACCGGCTGCATCAAGTAGTTGGCAAGGGTGCGTTCGCCGGTCTTGACCAGTACTTCGGCCTGCATGCCTGGCTTGACATCCAGGCCCAGCTCGCGCAGATGGATGATCGCCTCGGGGCTGACCGAGACCTCCACCGAAAAGTAGGGCGAACCGCTGTGTTCGTCGATCAACTGGTCGGCCGACACCGTGAGCACCTGGCCGACGATCACCGGGGTGTGGACCCGTTGCAACGAACCGAAACGCAGATCGACCGGCAGCTGCGGCTTGAGCCGGTCGGCCATCATCGGCGGGAATTGCGCCTTGACCACCCAGCTGGAGCCTTGCGGGACAATGTCCATCAGGCGCTGGCCCGCTGGTGCGACGCCGCCGACGGTGTGCACGGTCATGCCCATCACCTGGCCGGCGACGGGCGCGACGATGGCGGCGCTGTTGACTTCGAACTCCAGTGACTTGATCTGGTCGATCAGGCTCGATGTCTGCGCCACGACCTGGGTCAATTGCGACTCGGCGTCGCTGCGAAAGACCTGCCCCTGTTGCAGCGCCTTGAGCTCGCTTTCATTGATCGCCTGGCGCGTGCGGCCGATATCGGAAACGCTCGAAGCCAATTGGGCACCCAGCTGCGCCGCACTGCTTTCCGCTTCGAACAGCCGGTTACGTGGCAGATAACCTTCACTGGCCAGTTCCCGCAGCCCCTTGAGCGCCTGCTGCTGGAATTGCAGCTGTACGGCGTGGTTGCGCTTGATCTCTTCGAAACCCTGGAGCTGTTCTTTGAGCGAGGCTATTTCGTGCCGGCTGATTTGCATGCGGCTGGCCAGTTCGGCACGGCGGGTGGCGAACAGATAGCCTTGCAGCTCCATCGCCGCGACGGCGCGCGGGTCGCCGGCGCGGGCCAGCAATGCCGCGGACCATTGCACAGCGTCGCGGTTCAGGCGTTCGGCCATCAGCCGATCCTCGACGGCGCGGGCGCCGAGCCACTGGCCCAGGGCGACATCCAGTTGCGACTTGGCCTGGACGGTGTTGAGCTGCATCACCACCTGCCCCTGCTGCACCCGGTCGCCTTCACGGACCAGGATGTTGTCGATCGTGCCGCCGGTGCGCGACTGCACGGTCTTGCGCTCGCCGGAAACCACCACTGTGCCGCTACCGACCACGCCGCGGTCAAGCGGCGCCAGGCAGGCCCAGAGCAGAAACCCGCCGAGGCCCAGGAGCAAAAACCACACACCGATCCTGGCAATGCCCGCGGCATCCGCATCGGGCTTGTTCTCGGGGGTCGAAATGTCGCTCGAACTGGCTTGCATTGACGCCTCAGGCTTCTTGATTGCGGGGTTCGACAGCTTTTGCCGGGGCCGCTGGCACCAGGGTCTTGAGCACCTGGTCACGCGGGCCGAACAGGGTTTGTACGCCGTCCTTGAGGAACAACAGCTTGTCGACCGCGCCGAGAATGCTCGGCCTGTGGGTGACCAGCACCACGGTGCAGCCTTCGGCCTTGAGCTTGCGCACGGCCTGCACCAGCGCCGCTTCACCGGCATCGTCGAGGTTGGAGTTGGGTTCGTCGAGCACCACCAGCGCCGGCTGGCCATACAACGCGCGGGCCAGGCCGATGCGCTGCTTCTGGCCGCCGGACAGCCCCAGCCCGCCAGTCCCGAGCAAGGTGTCATAGCCTTTGGGGAAGTGCAGGATCATCTCGTTGATACCGGCCAGTTGCGCCGCTGCGATGACCTTGTCTGCATCCACCTCGCCGAAGCGCGCGATGTTTTCGGCGATGCTTCCATCGAACAACTCGATGTCCTGGGGCAGGTAACCGAGGTGCGGGCCGAGGGCTGCACGCGACCACTGGCCGACCTCGGCGCTGTCCAGGCGTACCGAGCCCTGCCTGGCGGTCCAGATGCCGACCATGGCACGCGCCAGGGAAGACTTGCCCGACGCGCTCGGACCGATGATCGCCAGTACTTCGCCCTTGGCCAGGCTGATGGTCACGCCATTGACGGCGGGCTTGTGCATGCCCGGCGGGATGATTACCAGGCGGTCGATGCTAAGGGCCCCGGTCGGCGCTGGCAGGGGCATGCCTGGCGCGACCTTGGGGAACTCGCCGAGCAGGCGGTTCAAACGTTCGTAACTGCTTTTGGCGTTACCCATCTGCTTCCACGAACCGATCAGCGCTTCGGCCGGCGCCATGGCCCGTCCCAGCAATACCGACACGGCAATCATCACCCCGGCGGAAATCTGATTCTCGATCACCAGGATGGCTCCCAGGCCAAGGGCCAGCGATTGCCAGGTCATGCGCACAAAGCGTGACAGCGCGGCGATCCGCGAACTGCGGTCACTGGCCTCGCCCTGCTCGGTAATGACCCGCTGCTGCACGTTGAACCAGCGTTGGCGCAAGGGCGCGAGCATGCCCATCGCCTGAATCACCTCGGCGTTCTGCAAGGTACTGTTCACGTAGCTGGAAGACGCCACGGACAAACGGTTGGCTTCGCTCATGCTTTTGCGGGTGGTCAGCTCGTTCCAGACTCCCAGCCCGGCAAGGATCAGCGAGCCGATGACAGTGAACACCCCAAGCCAGGGATGGAACAGGAACGTCGCGATGACATAGATCGGCAGCCACGGCGCATCGAAGATGGCAATCAATGCCGGACCGGTGACGAACTGCCGGATGCTGTTCAAATCGCTCAGCACCTGCGCCGGGTTGGAGCTGTGCTCCTTCAGGCTACGCTCGAACGCCGCATCGAATACCCGCTCGCCCAACTGAGTGTCCAGGCCGGCGCTCATCTTGATCATCACCTGGCCGCGCACCCACTCCAGCAAACAGCCAAGGGCAAAGAACCCGAGCAAGATCAGGCTCAGCATCAACAGCGTGGTTTCATTGCGACTGGTCAGGACGCGGTCGAAAACCTGCATCATGTAGATGGACGGGACCAGCATCAGCAGGTTGATCACCCCGCTGAACAGTGCCAACACGCCGAACAGCCGACGATAACGTAGCAGCGCTGCATCGATATCTCGCTGGGGATCTAGGAAAAATCGCATAAAGTCCGAAAGATGAAAAAAGCATTGGGAAAGACAACGGTTATGTTGATGCCCGGGCTGCATTGCGCGGCGGCGATGCTAGCACTTTGCCCTCTATTAATGAACAGCTTGAAGCCAGTTGGCACCTCTACTCCATCGGCTTGAAGGAGGCGATCTTGAGTGGTTTTTCGACGGAGGGACAAACGGGGGAATAGAAAGGCTTTAAGAAATGAAATCAAAAAATATAAATGCATTACCAAATAAAAGACCCGGCTTTTGGCCGGGTCCTTTATTTGCCGGTTTTTCTGGCATTGGCTTCAGGCTAATGAAGTCTTTGGGTGTCGCAAATTCGATGGCGCGGATGATGTCAAAAGAATTCCAGCAGGCAAGAGAAGCCCGGCATCATTGGTTCAAACCAGCGACAGATAGCACTTGAGAATCAGTCGCACAGTCTCTAAGCTGCGGCGGCGTCAAGGAGGACGCCCCCACTCCTCGCCCTCTCTCGTGTTCTTCAATACACCGCAATATGTGAGTCCGTTCGTGGCTCTGTCCCGCCGCACAACACGCCGGTTTCAGGATCGCGCAAGATAATTTGCCCACGCCCGTAACTGGTGAGATCGCACGCCACCCGAACCTCGTGCCCGCGACGCGCCAGTGCCGCAACCATATCCCGCGAAGCGTCCTGCTCAATGCCCACCTTCATGTCCCCCAACCATTGCCAACGCGGTGCGTCCAGCGCGGCTTGAGGGTTGAGTCCGAAATCCACCAGATTCATGACCATCTGCACATGTCCTTGCGGTTGCATGTAGCCGCCCATGACACCGAAGGGGCCCATCGCTTCACCGTCTTTTGTAAGGAACCCTGGAATGATGGTGTGGAAGGTCTTTTTGCCAGGCGCCAGGCAATTGGAATGGCCGGGATCAAGGCTGAACTCTTCACCACGGTTTTGCAGGGCGATACCGCTGTCGGGCAATACCACGCCAGAGCCAAAGCCGTGATAGTTGCTCTGGATGAACGAAACCATGTTGCCCTCCGCATCGGCGGTGGCCAGATAGACCGTGCCACTGGCATGGGGATCACCCGGCTGGGGCGCCACGGCCTGCTCACCGATCTGTGCCCGGCGATGAGCGCAATAGTGGTCGCTGAGCAGATCGTGCACCGCCACCCGCATGTGCTCCGGATCGGTGATGTAGTGCAAACCATCGCTGTAGGCGAGTTTCATGGCCTCAAGTTGACGATGCCAGGTCCGCTGGCTGTCGCGATGATCGAAGTCAAAGCCCTCGAGAATCTTCAACGCCATCAACGCCACGAGTCCCTGACCGCTGGGAGGAATCTCCCAGACGTCGACACCACGATAGTTAACCTTGATCGGCTCGACCCACTGAGCGCGGTAGTCCTGCAAATCACTGGCGCGCAGATAGCCGCCCGTGGCCCGCGAATGCGCATCCAGCCTCTGCGCCAGCGCGCCACGATAAATACTTTCACACTCGGTGGCGGCCAATTCGCTCAAGGTCCGTGCCTGGGCCGGGTTACGGAACAACTCGCCGGCGCGGGGGGCACGGCCTTCGATCAGGAAGGTCTCGAACCAGCTCTCAAGCACGTCGCTACGGTCGGGAGTGAAATCCTCCAGCGCGGTTTGCCACTGCAAGGCGACCACTGGCGAAACGGGAAATCCGTCCCGCGCCAGACTGATCGCCGGCTGCAGCAAGTCCGCAAAGGGCAGACGACCGAATCGCCGGGACAATTGCGCCCAGGCCGACGGGCAGCCAGGAACAGTGACAGGCGTCCAGCCATGCAGCGGCATTTTTTCATGACCGGCCGCTTTCACGGCCTCAATGCTCAGGGCTTGCGGGGCGGCGCCGTTGGCAGCCAGGCCATGCAGTTTGTCCTGGGTCCAGACCAAGGCAAAAGCGTCACCACCGATACCACAACCGGTGGGCTCGACCACCGTCAATGCTGCTGCCGTGGCGATGGCCGCATCGATGGCATTGCCGCCGCGACGCATCACTTCAATCCCGGCTTCGGCGGCCAGTGGCTGAGAGGCCGCGACCATGCCGCGCTTGGCGAAAACGCTTTGACGTTGTGAGGTGTAGGGATACTCATGGGCAGAAAACTTGAACATGGCAGGACTCACACAAAAGTAATGTTCATAAAAACCTGTAGGAGCGAGCCTGCTCGCGATGGACGTTAACGATGACGCGGGTTTCCTGGAAAAACACGGTGCTCTTGAGTCCATCGCGAGCAGGCTCGCTCCTACAACACACGACTGAGAAAGGAGCGGGTACGGGCGTGCTTGGGCTGACTGAAGATCTGTTCGGGCGGCCCTGCTCGATCAGTTCGCCTTGATCGAGGACCACCACCCGATCGGCCACTTCGCGGGCAAAGCCCATTTCATGGGTGACCACGACCATGGTCATGCCCTCCTCGGCCAGTTCCTTCATGACTTGCAGCACTTCACCCACCGTCTCCGGGTCAAGGGCGCTGGTGGGCTCGTCGAACAACATCGCCTGGGGTTTCATGGCCAGCGCCCGGGCGATGGCCACCCGCTGCTGCTGCCCACCGGACAGCATCGAAGGGTAGTGATCCGCCTTCTCGGCCAGCCCGACCCGTTTGAGCAGCGCCCGCGCCTGCTCCACCGCTGCCGCGCGCGCCACGCCGAGCACGTGGATGGGCGCCTCGATGATGTTTTCCAGGGCGGTCATGTGCGGGAACAGATTGAAGCGCTGAAACACCATGCCGATGTCCCGGCGCTGACGCGCAATGTTGCGCTCCGAGTCCCGGACCAGGCTGCCATCGGCACGGGAGCGATAACCCATGGGCCGGCCACTGACACGGATTTGCCCGGACTGAATGTCCTCAAGCAAATTGATGCAGCGAATAAACGTGGTTTTGCCCGAACCGGAGGCGCCGATCAGCACCACGACTTCACCCCGTTTCACTTGCAGCGAAATGCCCTTGAGAATTTCCAGGTCACCAAACGACTTGTGAATATCCAGCGCTTCGATGACCAGCTCTTCACTCATGTGCGCCATCTCAACGCCCTCTCAACAGTTTCATGGTGTTGCGACCGAACATTCGGCTGGCGGCCGGAGTCGGACGATCGGATTGGCCGAAACGCGCCTCGAGCCAGCGCTGGAAAAAGCCCCAGAGCGTGGTCAAGGCCAGGAAGTAAATGGCAACCACCAGATACAACTCGAACACCCGGAAGGTCGCCGAGGTCACCATTTGCGTGCTGAGCAACAACTCCTGCACGCCGATCACGCTGACCAGCGTGGTGTTTTTCAACATCACGTTGAACTCGTTGCCCAGCGGCGGAACGATGACCCGGAAGGCCTGCGGCAGGACGATACGGCGCATCAGCCTGGAGAACGTCATGCCCAACGAGCGTCCGGCTTCGTATTGGCCCTTGTCCACCGCGCCGATGCCGGCCCGAATGATCTCGGCCATGTACGCGCCTTCGTTGAGGCCCAGAGCAATGATCGCCGCTTGGATATTGCCGGGCACGATGAGCCAGCCAAGGTCCAGGTCTTCAAAGCGGAAAATCCCGCCCGCCGCCAACGCCGTGTACAGAAACACGATCTGCACCAACAGCGGCGTGCCGCGCATCAGCCACACATAAAAGCGCACCGGGTATTGCAACAGCGGGTTACTCGACAGCTTCATCAACGCCGCGATCAACCCCAGCACACAGCCGAGCAACATCGCTGACACACTGATCAGGCACGTCAGCCACAGCCCCGTCAGGTAGACATCACTGGGCTGTAACAGGTACTGCCAGAACACATCCCAATTGAAGTTCATCAGGTTCGTCCTCAGTCCAGTTTGTCGCTGCCGACATGCCATTTACTGAGGAGCGCTTCGTAACTGCCGTCGGCGCGCATGCCTTGCAAGACTTCGGTCAACGCGACCGTCAATTGCGGATCACTTTTGCGCACACCGAAACCGGTCAGGATGCGGTTGAAAGCAGGCACCGCTGATTGAAACAGGTCAGGGGCCAGTTGCTGGTAATGGCCGGCAGACTCGACCGTGGTGCCGAAAGCGTCCACCTGGTTGATGCGCAAGGCCTGGAACGCATCGGCGTCGACGTTGTAGACCACCAGTTTCATCGGTGCCTTGCCGGCCGCTTCGAGTTTTTCGTTCTCTTTGCCCAGCAGCACGCGGATGGTCGAACCGTTACTGACCGCGACCTTGAGCCCCGATAAATCTTCCAGCGTGCTCACCGATTTCGGATTGCCTTTGGGCACCACGATGGACTGGCTGGAATACATGAAGTTGACGATATCGATCACTTCACGGCGCTCGGGTTTGTCGAACAGTTGATCGACGATCATGTCGCACTGTTGCGCCAGCAGCGCCGGGATCAGCCCGGCGAACGGAGAGATCCGCCATTCAACTTTTTTGCCACCCAGGCGCTGGGCAATCGCCTCGCCCATATCCACCTGGAGCCCGACCGGTTTTTGCTTCAGGTCAAACGACACCAGCGGCGGCGAATCCATGCCGGAGCAATAGACGATCTTCTCGCTCTTGCTTAATCGCTCGGGAAGTTCAGGAGCCGCCAGCGCCCATTGCGAGCAAAGGCTCAAGGAAAGGACAGCAGCTAACGCGCAAGGCTTGTGCATGGCAATACTCCAGTCAGGTGAGGTAACGGGGTTACGCAAAATCACAACAACCGCAAATCGCTAGGCAGGACGGCTCCTGTTACTGATGAGCCTCAAGAAACTGAATCAGGCGCGGAATCGTTCCTTCGATGTGCTCGCACACCACCGCCGCCGCTTTATCCGGATCGCCGGAACGCAACGCAGCCACGATCGAGGCGTGTTCGTCCCGGGCACTGCGGGGCTTGTCGGCGTGTTGCAGCCACAGGCGCATGTGCGGCTCAATCACCGAATACAGCGCCGAAATTTGCCGCATCAGGCGCGGGCGTTCACTCAGGCTGCACAGATATTCATGGAAGGCCCGATGACGGCTGACCCACTCGGCACCATCCTCGCGGTAGTCGTCCATCTCGTCGAGCAGACGCTCCAGATGGCTGAAATGGCGCTCGGTCATTTTGCCGACCGCCACCCGGATGGCGAGCCTCTCAAGGGCACTGCGCATCTCGAACACTTCACGCATTTCATCGATGTTCAGGCCCCGAACGATGGCGCCGCGATTGGGCCGCAACGTCACCAGGCCGTCGGCATCCAGACGGCGAAACGCTTCGCGCACCGGCATGCGGCTCATGCCGATTTCACCGGCGATGTCCTCGGCAATCAGCCGCTCGCCGGTGCGGTAACGTCCTTTGCAAATGGCCTCCAGGAGAAAGTTGTAAGCCTCCTCCTCGGCAGTGACAGGCTGGCGCTCGGTATAGGCAGGGGCGAATTTCATCAGTGCACCTTTTGTATTTTTGTATCCAATTATCCACAAAGCCAAAACAGCACATTGCGTGCCAGACTCAGCACATCGCTTGCAGGTAGTTGATTGGATTGAGATAACAGCCATCACGACGACGGGATACTTACGGGGACGTCGAGCAGGAACGAGTTGAAATGCCCCATCCTGTTACAGGGCAGCCTTAAAACGGTGCTGGTGGTAACACGGATGATCGCTACGCTTGGTTGGAAGACTTCGCGGCAAACCTTGAGTCGCAAAGTGAACAGGCGCCTTGGGGGCGAGGCGGTTTTTCTGCGCTCCTAAGGCCCTGCGCTTGCGTGTAAAGTAGCCGCCATAAAAATCTTGATCAGGAACCCAATCGTGGCTAAATCCTCCCTCGACATCAGTGCCAACTTCGACAGCGGCAACATCCAGGTGATCGACCTCAGCGACCCGCTCAAGCCCCTGCTGGCGATCCGTCCCGATACCAAAAGCAACCATTTCCAATGGTTCCACTTCAAGGCCAGCGGCCTGCATGTCGGCCAGGACCACTGGTTTCGCTTGAACAATGCCAGTCAATCCTCCTATAACAAGGCCTGGACCGGCTATCAGGCGGTAGCGTCCTACGATCACGTCAACTGGTTCCGCGTACCCACCATTTTCGAGGGCGACTGCCTGCGCTTCAGCCTCGAAGCCGAGCAGACCCACGCCTGGTTCGCCTACTTCGAACCCTACAGCCGTGGTCGCCACGACTGGCTGATCGAGCAGGCGCTGACCAAGGCCGGCACCGAACTGCTGGCCACCGGCAAGAGTGTCGAAGGTCGCGACATCCAGCTATTGCGCAAAGGCACCGGCGCCGAAGGCCAGCGCAAAGTGTGGATCATTGCCCAGCAACATCCGGGTGAACACATGGCCGAGTGGTTCATGGAAGGCGTGATCGAGCGCCTGGAAAGACACGACGACCCGGTTTTGAACAAACTGCTGGCCGGCGCCGACCTGTACCTGGTGCCGAACATGAACCCGGACGGCGCCTTCCACGGTCACCTGCGCACCAACGCCATGGGCCAGGACCTGAACCGCGCCTGGCAGAACGCCAGCCAGGAGATCAGCCCGGAAGTCTTTTTCGTACAGCAGCAGATGGAAAAGTACGGCGTCGACCTTTTCCTCGACGTCCATGGTGACGAGGAAATCCCTCACGTCTTCACCGCCGGTTGCGAAGGCAACCCCGGTTACACGCCGCGGATCGAAAAGCTCGAGGAGCACTTCCGCAGTCATCTGAAACGCACCACCAAAGATTTCCAGACCAGGTATGGCTATGTGCGCGATGAACCGGGTCAGGCCAACATGACGCTGGCCTGCAACAGCGTGGGTCAGAAGTACGATTGCCTGTCATTGACCCTGGAAATGCCGTTCAAGGATCACGACGATCATCCGAACCCGTTGACGGGCTGGTCGGGCAAGCGCTCGAAGCAGTTGGGCAAGGATGTACTCACCACCATTGCGGATATGGTCGATACCCTGCGCTGATCACCCTTCAAGATCAAAAGATCACCGCCTGCCGCAGGCGGCGATCTTTTTCTCCATGGCTGCTAGCCGCGATCCTTGCCCCGCAGCATGCTGTCCAGCACATCATCGCGACGCACCCAGCCGTGAAACAACGCGGCTGCCAAATGTAGCAACACCGTCAGAAACAGCAGGTACGCCAGATACCCGTGAGCCTTGCGCAGGAACGCAAACACTTGCGCATTGGCCGGCACAATCGATGGCAACTGCAACGAACTACTGAGCATCACGGGCTCACCCGACGCCGAAATCATCGCCCAGCCCAGCAGCGGCAAGACCAGCATCAAGGCGTACAGCAACACATGCGAGGCCTTGGCCGCCAGCGCTTGCCAACCTGGCAGATCCGCCGGCAGCGGTGGTTGCGTGGTAGAGAAACGCACGACCAGACGCACGATCACCAACAGCAAGATCGCAACGCCCAAGGGTTTGTGCAGATGAATCAGCCATTCATGCCGCTCGGAGACCGAGGCGACCATGCCGGCACCGATAAACAGCATGGCGATGATCATCAGCGCCATCAGCCAGTGCAGCAAACGCGCCAAGGGTGCGAAGTGGTTGGGTTGAGTGCTCATTGCTGGGCTTCCTGTTTGGCGGCGGGCAACTGGCTGACTTCGCTGGTGCGACGCAGGTAGGAATTGGCGTAACCGGCTGAGCGAGTGGCGAGCAACGGGTCGTCGGAACCTTCGATGCCGGCGGGCAATACCAATGGGTCGTAGTTGATGTCACGGCATTCGCCATTGAGCTGCGGCTGGGTTTTTTCCAGCACCAGCGTGCCCGCGTTCAGCACCTTGCGCCCTTCGGGCCAGGCTTTGCTGGCGTCGTTCACTGGATCGCCAGGATTGGCCAGGATGATGTTCAACTGCCAACGCAACGGCCCTGCGGCAATGCGCTGAACCAGGTCTTTCTCCAGAAAGTCGCTCCCCTGCGGCACCGCAGCACCCGGCGCATCCTGAGTCACCGGCACCATGCTCCAGCGCACGGCCTGGCGTTGTCCGGTGGCGCTCACCAGATAGAAAGCGTTGACGCTGTTATAGGTCTCCGTGACGTAACTGGCTGAAGGCTTGGCGGTCTTGATCCAGGCCAGAAACGGGGCGGCTTCCGGATGTGCACCGAAAAACGCCGGCACTGCGGCGGGGTCCGGTTTGCCGGTAGCGGGTAGCGGCGACTGCGCCTGCTGCAATTGATAGAACGCCTCGGGCGTGCCCACCGGGAACACCGGCATGCTGTTCATCCCGGTGCGCCACTGCTGGCCGTTGGCCTGAGTGAAGCGCAAGGCCATGCTGCGGATCGGCGCGGCACTGTCCGGCGCGTAAGGGTTGCCGGACCCCAAGGCGAAACGCCCCACCACCGGGGTCTGCGTTTCGTTGAACACCTGGGCGGTGGAGTAACTGCGAGCCTCGCCGCTGCTCTCGAAATGCCCGATCACGCACACACCTTTGGAGTGGTTGCGACGGAAACCCGGATGCACACCGTTGTTGGTTTCCAGCACGTTGATCAGTTTCTTCGGGGTCAGCCGCTGTGGGTCGAGGGTGCCGTTGACGTAGGCAAACGCCCCTGCCACGGCGGCAACGACCACGGCAATGCCAGCCAGGCGCAACGTCAGGCTCGCCGCACTCAAGGGTGGCCGGGTTGGCGGTGATGATCGATCTACCATGAAAGACTCCAGGGCCATCGGCCACAAGTGAGAAGAATCAAGCAGACGAACCGCTCGCAGGTTTATTCCCACGCGCGGTTTTTATTTTTTCTGACGTGGAATAACCTCGAATGCCGGGCGTCTTCCTGGTCCACAGTCAAGCGTAGTGACTAGCCAGAACTTCATGAACGATATCGACGAACAACTCAGAGAAATCATTCCCGGAATGCGGCGGTTTGCCGTGTCGTTGACGCGCAATACCAGCAGCGCTGACGATCTGGTGCAGGCGAGCCTGGAGCGGGCACTCTCGAGTTGGGCCAGCAAACGCGCCGAGGGCGACTTGCGCGCCTGGCTGTTCTCGATTCTCTATCGGCAGTTTCTCGATGCGCACCGCCGCTCCCGGCGCTATGCGCGCATGCTCGAATTCTTCACCGGGCGTAATGATGCACAGCCTTCGGTGGAGCGCACCGTGATTGCACAATCGACCCTCAACGCCTTCGACCGACTGCCCACCGAGCAACGCGCGCTGCTGCTCTGGGTGTCGGTGGAAGGCTTGAGTTACAAAGAGGTCGCCGAGATTCTCGACGTACCCACCGGCACCGTGATGTCCCGCCTGTCCCGGGCTCGCCAGGCCCTACGCCAACTCAGCGAGGGCGAAATCAACCGCCCTTCCCTGCGGAGACTCAAATGATCAGCATGCCCCCCAGCGAGCGAGACCTGCACGCCTACGTCGACCACCAACTCAGCGACGCCGACCGACGCCTGGTGGAGACTTTTCTGGCCACTGACCCGCAGGCGGCCGCGCAAGTGCGCGCCTGGCAGCGGGATGCCCAGGCACTGCGCGCAGCCTTGGGGGGGGCCTTGCAACACCCCTCGAACCCGGACCTTGATCCAGTCGTGATACGCCAGCGCCTCAAACGCCAATCCCGTCGACACCTGGCCAGTGCCGCGGCGCTGCTCATCGCCGTCAGCGTCGGCGGATTCAGCGGTTGGCAAGCGCGGGAGATGACACTGGCGAGCCCCCAACTGCCGATGACCGATGCCCTGCAGGCGTATCGCCTGATTGCCCAGCAAGGTCTCCTGCCGGCAGATTACAAAGTCGGCGACGACGGTGACATGCAGGGTTGGCTCGACCGCTACTTCACCCGGGCCAATCGCCTGCCCGACCTCTCGGGTGCCGGCTTCAAGCCGGCCAGCGGGCGTTTGCTGAGTACCGAGCAAGGCCCTGCGGCGATGGTGGTCTACGAGAACCAGGGCGGGCAGAAAATCAGTTTCTATGTGCGCCCGCCAGGGCCGAAAAACTTCCTGCTGCCCAGGGGCAGTCGCAGCGATGGCGAGTTACAGGCCGAGTACTGGTCGGGAAGTGGCTACAACTATGCGATGGTCAGCCCGGCGGATACACCGGCGGCGCGGATGCTCAAACAGACCACTCAGTTCTGATCACACCCCCTGTGGGTGCAAGCTTGCTCCGGGCGGCGTTCCGACGATGACGGCCTGACAATCACCGAGATGGTGCCTGACAGACCGCTATCGCGAGCAGGCTCGCTCCCACACTGGATTTGTGTCGGATACAGAATTTGTGATCTACACCGATCAAATGTGGGAGAGCCTGCTCGCGAAGGCGACCTGACAGTCGCCACATCTTTCCCGCTATCATGTCGCCCATTTCCAGGGCCCCGCGCCCTCCCCTTAGTAAATGGCGAATCTGTTCATGCATACCCTTGCTCAATTGCGCGCCGGCGAGTTGTCGGGCATCACGCGGCTGGATCTGGCCGAAGGCCTGACCGAGTTTCCCCGGGAGATCTTCGATCTGGCGGATTCGCTGGAAGTGCTCAACCTCAGCGGCAATGCCTTGAGCGCACTGCCGGAGGACTTGCATCGCCTGACCCGTTTACGCGTGCTGTTCTGCTCCGATAACCGCTTCACCGAGTTGCCGGCCTGTGTTGGCCAATGCGCCGCACTGACAATGATCGGCTTCAAGGCCAACCGCATCGCCCACGTGCCCGCAGCGGCACTGCCACCGCTGCTGCGCTGGCTGATCCTGACCGACAACTGCATCGAGACGCTGCCGAGCGAGTTGGGAGAGCGGCCCTACCTGCAAAAGCTCATGCTGGCCGGTAACCGCCTGCAGGCGTTGCCGGAGTCGATGCGCAATTGTCATCGGCTGGAGCTGATCCGCATCGCCGCCAACCAGTTCACCGACTTGCCGCAATGGCTACTGACGCTGCCGAGCCTGACCTGGCTGGCCTATGCCGGTAACCCACTGGAAACCGAAGCCGATGCGGCCGCCCTCGACGCCACACCGCGCATTGACTGGTCGACATTGCACCTGGAGAAAAAACTCGGCGAAGGGGCGTCCGGGGTGATTCATCAGGCCGTCTGGCAATCGGCCGACCAACCGCCCATGGCCGTTGCGGTAAAGCTCTACAAGGGCGAAATGACCAGCGATGGCTCGCCGCTGCACGAGATGAACGCCTGCATTACCGCCGGGTTGCACCCGAACCTGATTCGCGTCGAAGGGCGGATTGTCGATCACCCGCAACACACCGCCGGGCTGGTCATGCAGTTGATCCCACCGAGTTTTCTCAACCTCGCCAGCCTGCCGAGCCTGGCGTCGTGCAGCCGCGACATTTACCCCGACGACCTGCGCTTCAGTGCGGCGGTGGCGCTGCGCATTGCCTCGGGCATTGCCTCGGTGGCCGAGCACCTGCACGGCCATGGCATCACCCACGGCGACCTCTACGGGCACAATATTCTGTGGAATGAGCAGGGTGATTGCTTGCTGGGGGATTTTGGCGCGGCGTCGTTCCACGAGATTTCCGACAGCCTTGAAAGCCGAGCCTTGCAACGGATCGAGGTGCGGGCATTCGGGGTATTGCTGGGGGAGTTGCTGGAGCGGGTTGATTCGGGGTTCAGCGCTGAACAGCGTGGGGCGCTGGAGGATCTGGAGCGGCGTTGCTGTCAGCCGCAGGTACTGGCGCGGCCTGGGTTCAGCGAAGTCGTGCGGCAATTGGAAAGCCTGTGACCGCTGCGCGGTCAATCGCGAGCAGGCTCGCTCCCACATTAGATCGCGCCCGACCAGACAACTCGGTCAACTGTGGGAGCGAGCCTGCTCGCGATGACGGCCTGCCAGACAACAGAGCCGTCATTGACACAAAGATTTAACCCGCCAACCCGACGAACATATCCTGCACGTCGTCATGGTTATCGAGGCCTTCGAGGAACGCTTCGACTTCCGCCATCTGCTCATCGCTCAGGCCGCTGACCGGGTTTTTCGGCTGGTAGCCCAGTTTGGCCGACAGCACGGTGAAGCCTTGTTCCGGCAGGGCTTTCTGTACCGCATCGAGGTCGGTCGGCTCGGTCAGGAACAGGGTCGCACCTTCTTCACCCGGTTCGAAATCCTGTGCACCGGCTTCGATGGCGGCCATTTCCGGATCGGCGTCCGGGGTGTCCGGCGACGCTTCGATCATGCCGACATGGTTGAAGTCCCAGGCCACCGAACCGGAAGCCCCCAGCTGGCCCTTGCGGAACGCCACGCGGATCTCGGCGACGGTGCGGTTGATGTTGTCGGTCACGCACTCAACGATCAACGGTACCTGATGCGGAGCGAACCCTTCATAGGTCACGCGATGGTATTGCACGGTCTCGCCCAACAGGCCCGCACCCTTCTTGATGGCGCGATCCAGTGTTTCCTTGGGCATCGAAGCTTTCTTGGCCTGTTCAACCACCAGGCGCAAGTGCGCGTTGGTAGCAATATCAGCGCCGTTGCGCGCAGCAATGGTGATTTCCTTCACCAGTTTGCCGAAGATCTTGCCCTTGGCATTAGCTGCCGCTTCTTTGTGTTTAACCTTCCACTGTGCGCCCATTTCTCACTCTCTTATCTGTGGCAACTGTGGCGCCGAGACTTCTATTGGCCGACGCTTTGCGCAAGTTTATACGGCCTAAAGTTGGCAATCGACCAAAAAATCCCGACTTGCATCGACATCTTCACCAGCGGTTGTAGGGCGATTCGGAAATGTCGCTTTAGCGTGCCCGCAATGCGCCGGGGTTTCGTACGCTTTGCACCCTACTCCACAGCGGTAGCGAGTTCGATGCACAACGACAAGGAAAGTCCCACCACCCTGACGCTTCTCGACGACGACCTGAGCTTCCAGGTGGTCCGGTTCAGTGGTCATGAAGCTCTCAACCAGCCCTATCGATTCGACATCGAGGTGATCGGGCTGGCACCGGCCCTGAACCTTGAGCGATTGCTGCATCAACCGGCGTTCCTCGAATTCGGCCACGACCAAGGCATTCATGGCGTAATGCACAGCGCCAGTTGTGAACATCGAAGCGGACACCGGGTCGCTTACAAACTGGCGCTGGTACCCCGTGTCCAGTCGCTGGAACAGCAACGATGCCGACGTATTTTCCAGTGTGCCAGCGTACCCATGATCCTGCGCCAGTTGCTGGAGGAACATGGGTTACCCGCCGGCAGCTATCGTTTTGAACTGGCAACCGGGCACTACCCCCTGCGACCTTTTTGCATTCAGTACGAAGAAACCGACCTGGCGCTGCTGCAACGGCTGTGCGAGGAAGAAGGCATCCACTATCACTTCGAGCATCAACGCGACGGCCATGTGCTGGTGCTGGCCGATGACAGCCTGAGTTTCTCCCAGGAACCGCTGCTCATGTCGATGAGCAGCGGCGAACACCAGGAACCTGTGATCAGCGAACTGTTCCAGCGCCATGATGCTCCGCTCTCCCCTGTGCGCCCAGGCACCAGGAATCCGGGTGCAGCGGACATCAGCGAAGGCGCAGCCAATCATTCGTTCGCCACGGCGAGACACTGTCCCGCTGGCTTACAACAACATCGCGACCAGCTCAGTCGTCGACAACTGGAACGCCTGCGCTGCCGACACCTGCAGATCCACGGTCAAAGCAACCAGGGGACATTACGCAGTGGCGGAATCCTGCAGGTGGCCGAGCACCCGCTGGCGAATTTCAATGATCAATGGCTGGTTACCGAAATCCGTCATCAGGGCCGTCATTCATCCATTCTGCTCGATGACACACCCGACATGGCCCAGGGTTACCGCAATCAATTCAGCGCCATCCCCTGGTCTACGGTGTTCAGGCCGGCGCTCAAACAACCCAGGCCGAGTATCCCCGGGTATCAGCCTGGTCAGGTGTGCGGCCCGATCGGGCAACCGGCGGCAGTGGACGAGGATGGCCGGGTTCAGGTGAACCTCTGGCCCGCCACACCATCAGCCGCGGAGGCGTCCGACGGCCTGTGGCTACCGCTGGCGCTGACCACCGCCGAGGACTGGATCGATCCGGCCCGCTTGCCCGTGGCTGGCAGCGAGGTGCTGGTGATTTTCCTCGACAGTGACCCGGATCGCCCGGTGCTTTGTACGGCCATGGGCCCTCGGCCACAAGCTCACCGCCCTCGCCCGCGTGAGCCCCGTGGCGATACCCGCCTGCTGTTCGACTGGCTGCTCAACCGCTCGGACCTTGCGCACTGACGCTCAGCCCTTGTCAGCCTTGCCGGCCGCCGCAGCGAACTTCGCCAGACGCACGTCCAGATGCCGTGGCCGACGCCCATGATCCTCCGCGCGCTCCTTGCGGCGGATGGCGTTGCGCACCATCAGCGAGCCGATGTAGCGAATCGGCTCCGGCGGGAAAAAACCCAGCGGTCCATTGACCAGCGGCGAACGGGTCCAGGGGTTGTCCAGGCTCTGGACCATCGACGCCAGAATCTGCCCGCCCATATGGCAGGGACCGACACCGCTGCCTGAATAGCCAAAACCGTAGAACACATTGCCACTGGCGCTCATCTGCCCGAAGAACGGCAACCCGGTCACCGAGCGGTCGGATGGACCGTTCCAGGTCGCTTCGACCTTGACGTCGGCGAACGCCGGGAAGAAATCCGCCAGGCTGCTCTGCAACAAACCGGCGTAAGGCGAAGGTTGATCGAACACCGGCAGCATGCGCCCGCCATAAGCGAAGGTATTGCCGCCCTTGCCGAGCATGATCCGGCCGTCCGGAGTGTTGTGGTAGTAGTGCACGAAAATCCGCGAATCGAGCACCGTGACGCCGCTGGTCAAGCCGATTTCGTCGAGCAAGTCCGGCCGAGGCTCGGTGATCAGCATGTCGCTGGAAACGATCGCCACGCTGCGTTCGAACTGCGGGAATGCCCGGGCCATCCAGGCGTTCATCGCCAGCACCACACGGTCGGCGCGAATGGTGCCGTTGGGGGTTTGAATGCCTGCCGGCCTGCCCTCCTCCAGCCCGGTCATGGCGGTCTTTTCGTGAATATTCACCCCCAGTTGCAGGGCTACCCGGCGTAAGCCTCGCACCAGTTTTCCCGGCTGCACGCTGGCCGCGGCCGGGGAAAACCAGCCTTCCAGGTGTTTGTCGGAACCGGCCATGCGCTGCACATCGGCCACCGGCCGCTGGGTGAACGAGTTGATGCCGTTGCGCTCCAGCGCCGCGATCACCGCATCGGTCGAGCCGACCTGAGCACGATTGGTCGCGGTGTAGAGCGTACCGTCGAGGCGGTAATCGGCGTCCACCCCATACTGCTGGCAGAAGGCGCCGATGGCATGGATGCTGCGCTCGGACTCCTTGACCAGGCGCACGGCTTCTTCGACGCCAAACAAGCGCTCAAGGGTGAAATACTTGGCCGACCACGACAACGCACATCCGCCATTGCGTCCACTGGCCCCGGCGCCGCAGATGTCCGCTTCGATCAGCACCACGTCCAGCTCGGGGTTCTGCTCCTTGAGCATGATCGCGGTCCACAACCCGGTGTAACCACCGCCGACGATGCAGACATCGGCGCGGGTGTCGCCTTCCAGTGGCGGACAGGTTTCGGATGCATCAGCCTTCAAGGCCTGGTCCAGCCAAAAGGGTCTCATGGGGTCAATCTCCGGTCAGTTGCCCACACGCCGGCCTGCCGCAGGTGCAGCAGGCGACGAGGGACAGGATTCAGGTACGCAGGGGTTTGATGGTCATCGCTTTATTGGGTACATAGGCGAAGTGAGTACCCAGGCCACCGGGGCGGCTGTTCCAGTGCGGGATCAACACCAGCGCCGAAAACATGGCGCAACCGGCGAAGACAATGAACACGGTAACGGTGTCGAAGTAGCCCGGCAGCAGTCCGCCAAGAATCGCCCCGACCGAGCCGCAGCCGTTGACGAAACCGGCTGCCGTGGCGCCGGCCTTGGCGGTGCCGAAGTCGATGGCGGCCGCGCCGCTGATCATCGAGTCCGGTCCGTAGAGGGTCAGGCCCATGACGAACAGCAGCGCCACCACCAGCAGCACGCTGCCGGTATGCAGGGCGCCCATGAAAAACGCCAGGGACACAGTCAGCGCCAACAGGCTGATCACACAGGCCGGCATGCGCCGGGCGCCGAACAGTTTGTCCGAGGCCAGGCCAATCAGGATCGGCCCGAGCAACCCGGCCAGTTCAAACGCGGTCGGTATGATCGCCGCGCCGACCTTGCCCACCGAGGGCATCTGTTCGAAAACGATCACCGGCCCCCACAGCAGAATCGCGTAGCGCGCCGGCTTGAGCATGAAGTACGCCAACCCCAGCACCAGCACGGTGCGGTTGCGCAGGATTTCCTTCAACGGCTCCCACATGCTGATTTTGCTTTGCGCGTCGGCCTGTTCAGCGGTCAGCTCGGGTTCCGGCTCCACCGCCGGCAAGCCGACGTCTTCCGGTTTGTTGCGTTGGAAAATAAAAAACAGCACGGCGACCAGCCCAACCACCGCCGCACTGGAAATGAACGCCGCATGCCAGCTGCCGATGAGCGTGTACGCCCACCAACCGGCAAACGGCGAGGCTACCAGACCGCCAAAGGCGTAGCAGGAACTCCACAAGCCCAATACCCGCCCGCGTTGCTCGGAGGGAAAGAAGCTGCCGAGGTTCTTGCACAGCCCCGACCAACCGGTGGACTGCGCCAGGCCTTGTATCAGCATGCAGGTAGCGAAAATCGGTAAGGTTGCGAAGTTGCCCATCACCAGCGCCGCGCCGGCGGAAATCAGCAATCCGCCGAGCACCACCACCCGAGGACCAAAACGGTCTGCGAGGATGCCCCAGGTGAACTGACCGACGGCGTAGGCCGTCAGGTAGATGGCGTCGAGGTTGGCCATGGCCATTTTGTCGAGCATGAAGGTCGGGTCTTCGCCAATACCGAGCTTGGCGACCGAGAAGGCTTTGCGGGTGAAGTAGAACGCGGCGTAGGCGAGCCAGGTGATCGCGAAGATCTGCACGCGCCAACGCTTGATGGTGCCGATGTGCTTGTTCATTGTGGTTCTGACCTCAGGGTGTGAGTGTGCCGGCAGAATTGGAAGAAAACGCCTGTGTTTTTATTGTTGAGCACTGCGATATCGCCCTGTCCCTACGGCGGATACCGGTCAGATGAGTCCTGTAGTTGCACGCACAGGCTCATGGCTCCCGCTGCTGTTCGACTGACCAGTCACCGGGGCTGAGGTGGATAAAAACAATTACTGATTAATAAGTGAAATCGATTTATCGTATTTCAAATATAAGGCCAGCTTGTTACTGGAGATTCCCATGTCGGTGTCCCACGCCCAGCTCAAAGCTTTCCATGCCGTGGCGGTGCATGGAAGCTTTACCAAGGCCGCCGAGCGCCTGTTTCTGACGCAACCGGCGATTTCCGACCAGGTGCGCAAACTCGAAGAGCGCTACGGGGTTTTGCTGTTTCACCGCAACAAGCGCTCCGTGCGCCTGACCGACCTGGGCGAGCGCCTGCTCGGCGTGACGCAGAAATTGTTTGTCATCGAAGCCGAAGCTCAGGAGCTGTTGCAGGACTCCCAGGCCTTGCAAACCGGCAGCCTGATTCTGGCGGTGGATGCGCCGGTGCATGTGCTGCCGCAGATTGCCCGTTTCTGCGAACGCTACCCCGGGATCAGCGTGAAGATCGAAACCGGCAACACCGATGAATCGCTGTTCCGACTGTTCAACTATCAGGCCGACCTGGCGTTGTTGGGCCGTGACGTCAGCGATGAACGCCTGATTTCCCTGCCCCTGCGTAACGACCCGATGGTGGCGTTCGTGTCGCGCAATCATCCGTGGGCAGAACGCGAATCCATCACTCTCGCCGACCTCGACGACACGCCGCTGGTGTTGCGGGAAATCGGTTCGGTGACCCGGCAGACCCTGGAAGAGGAAATGGCCGGGGCCGGGTTTCGCATTCGCCCGGCAATTCAGGTTGAAGGTCGGGAAGCGGCGCGGGAAGCGGTGGTGGTCGGGATTGGGGTGGGCGTGGTGTCGGCTGCCGAGTTTGGTGCGGATTCACGGGTGTGTGCGTTGCCGATTACCGATTGCAAACGCAGGCTGACTGAAACCCTGGTGTGCTTGCGCGAGCAGAGTTCGCGGCGGGTGGTGGCGACTTTTCTCGAGATGGTTCGCGAAAGTCTTGTGTAAGCAGGTCCGGCCCCATCGCTAGCAGGCTAGCTCCCACAGGAGATTTGCGTTGACCACAGATTATGCAGACAACACAGGACCACTGTGGGAGCCAGCCTGCTAGCGATGCAGGCAACTCGGTCTACCTGACTGGCGCCAACCCGAAAAACGCCTGGATCAAGCGCAAATTCCGCCGTCGCTCCATACAGCCAATCATGTGCCGATTCACCAACCCCTCGCCAATGATCGGCACCGCCGCCACCCGAGGGTCGTGACTGACCTCTACCGACGACACCACTCCCACCCCCAGTTCGGCGGCCACCGCCTCGGTCACCGCTTCGCGGCTGTCCAGTTCCAGCAACACCCGCGGATTGACCCTGGCCTGGGCACAAGCCTCATCGAAGGTGCGCCGGGTTATCGAACTCGGTTCGCGCAGCACCATGATCACCTGATCCAGCTCCTTGAGTTGCACGCCTTTGCTCTTCTGCGCCCAAGGATGCCCGTCGGGCACCAGCGCGCAAATCCGTGATTCGCTCAGCGCTTGCAGATGCAGTCCCTTGCGCGGCTCGACCTCGGTCAGCACCGCCACGTCGGCATGTTCAGACAACAACGCCGCCAGGGTTTCCTGCGCGTTGCCCAGGCGCAGGTTCACGGTGATCCCCGGATAGCGCGCCCGCAGGCTGGCGAGCATCGGCATGACCATGTGCGGGCCGTCCGCCGCTACCTCCAGGCGCCCGGTGAGCAATTGCCGGTTGGCTTCGAGCATCACCTGCGCCTCCTCGGCCAGACCGAACATCGCCCGGGTGATTGCCGCCAGTTTGGTGCCCTCCTCCGTCAGTTCCACCCGGCGGGCGGTGCGGCGCAGCAGGGTGATCTGGTAGTGCTCCTCCAGGGCCTTGATGTGCCCGGTAACCGCCGGCTGGCTGATGAACAGCCGCGCCGCCGCCCGGGTAAAACTGCCTTCGCGCGCCACGGCATCGAAGGCGCGCAGCTGAAACAGGTTCATGAATAACTCTCGCTGATGGCTGGCATAACAACAAACAATTTGATTGATAACACGGCAAATTGCAATTTAGGCACCAACGCTTCATCCCATCGATTGCGAGGACACGAGAATGAGTACTGCCGAACCCATCCTGCTCACCCCCGGCCCGTTGACCACGTCGGCCCGCACCCGTCAGGCAATGATGGTTGACTGGGGTTCATGGGATGACCGCTTCAATCAACTGACCGCCAGCCTCTGCGAGCAACTGCTGGCGATCATCAACGGCGCCGCCACCCACCACTGCGTGCCTTTGCAAGGCAGCGGCACTTTCGCGGTCGAAGCGGCGATCGGCACGCTGGTGCCTCGGGACGGCAAGATTCTGGTACTGATCAACGGCGCCTACGGCAAACGCCTGGCGAAAATCTGCGAAGTGCTGGGCCGCTCCTTCAGCACGTTCGAAACCGCAGAAGACGAGCCGACCACCGCCGCCGATGTCGACCGCCTGCTGCGCGCCGATAGCGGCATCACCCACGTCGCCCTGATTCACTGCGAAACCAGTACCGGGATCCTCAATCCGCTGCCGCAGATCGCCCAGGTCGTCGCAGAACACGGCAAGCGCCTGATCATCGACGCCATGAGCTCCTTCGGCGCCCTGCCGGTGGATGCGCAGCAAGTGCCATTCGACGCACTGATCGCCGCCTCGGGCAAATGCCTGGAAGGCGTGCCGGGCATGGGTTTTGTCTTCGCTCGCAAAGAATCCCTGGCCAGCGCCGCCGGTAACTCGCACTCACTGGCGATGGACTTGCAGGACCAGCACGCCTACATGGCCAAGACCGGTCAGTGGCGCTTCACCCCGCCGACCCATGTGGTCGCGGCGCTGCACGAAGCCCTGCTGCAATACAACGAAGAAGGCGGCTTGCCGGCGCGGCACGAACGCTACGCCGCCAACTGCCAGGCATTGATGGAGGAGATGGGCAAACTGGGCCTGCGCAGCTTCCTGCCGACGGCTATCCAGGCGCCGATCATCGCCACCTTCCACGCCCCGAAAGATCCGCGCTACGCATTCAAGGAATTCTACGAGCGGGTCAAGGCCAAGGGCTACATCCTCTACCCCGGCAAACTGACCCAGGTCGAAACCTTCCGCGTCGGCTGCATCGGCTACGTCCAGCCAGCCGAAATGCGCGAAGCCGTGGCGGCGATTGCCGAAGTGTTGCGCGAGATGGAAGTGTTAGAGATCTAACCCACACCGCATTCCCCTGTGAGAGCGAGCCTGCTCGCGATAGCGGACTGTCAGCCAACACATCCGTTGAATGTCAGGCACTCATCGCCAGCAGGCTGGCTCCCACAGTAAAAGCAGCCCCCATTAGCCAGTTGCCAAAGGATTTCCAGACATGAACTACTCCAACCCAAGCAAACTGCAAGCCGCCATCCTCGACTGGGCCGGCACCGTGGTCGACTTCGGCTCCTTCGCCCCGACGCAGATTTTCGTCGAGGCCTTCGCCGAGTTCGACGTCCAGGTGTCCATCGAAGAGGCCCGTGGCCCGATGGGCATGGGCAAGTGGGACCACATCCGCACCCTGTGCGATCAGCCGCAAGTTGCCGAGCGTTATCGCAAAGTGTTCGGCCGCACGCCGACCGACGATGACGTCACCGCGATTTACCAACGCTTCATGCCGCTGCAGATCGAAAAAATCGCCGAACACTCGGCACTGATCCCTGGGGCGCTGGAGACCATCGCCAACCTGCGCCAGCAAGGGATCAGGATCGGCTCCTGCTCCGGTTACCCGAAACAGGTCATGGACAAGGTCGTTGAACTGGCCGCCACCAACGGCTACGTGGCCGATCACGTGGTTGCCACCGACGAAGTCCCGAATGGTCGTCCATGGCCGGCCCAGGCACTGGCCAACGTCATCGCCCTGGGCATCGACGACGTCGCCGCCTGCGTGAAGATCGACGACACCGTGCCGGGCATTCTCGAGGGTCGCCGCGCCGGTATGTGGACCGTGGCGCTGATCTGCTCGGGCAACGCCCTGGGCCTGGACTACGAAGGTTATCGCGCCCTGGGCAGCGACCAACTGGACAGCGAGCGCAAGCGCATCCACGGGATGTTCGAAAGTTCGCGCCCGCACTACATGATCGACACCATCACCGATCTGCCGGAAGTGATCGCCGACATCAACAAGCGTCTGGCCAACGGCGAAATGCCACAGTCCAGCTGATAAATCCCGCATTGCCCTTGTGGGAACCTGCTCCCACAAGGGCCTTTGTGCCGAGGTTACTCAGTGATCTTCTCGAAGTTGCGATAGAACATGTCATCGTCGCGGCTGTCGGTCATCGAGTGCAACTGGTAGCTGCGATTGAGCCGTGCACCACCGTCCCGGGTCAGCGGCGACCAGACAAGATTGGCGCGGCGCATGGTCGACATGCTCATCAGTTCGTCGAACGGAATGGACAGGTAGATGCCTTTGTCGAAACTACCTTCGCCGTATTCAGCGCCGGTTGCGGTGGTGATCGTTGCCCAGGCACCAAACCGCACGCCGTTGGAAAACTCCCGTGAAATATCCAGCGTGCCGCCCCAGTCACCTGCCAGGTAACGCCCGACGCTGACGGCTGCCAGCGTATCGTAGGGCAAGTCGGTGTAGCCGGTGATGTGGCCGGTCAACACATCGTAATCACGCAAGCCAAAACCCTGGTCGAACTCACGCTGGCGGACGTAGTTCAGGTCCGCGCCCAACGACCAGCGCTCACCGGTCGGACGGAACAGCACCTCGCCCCCGACACCGGCAAACATCGACTCCAGGTAGCCACCGTACACCATGCCATACAGGTCCTTGTCCAACTGCTCGACATGGCTGACCTGGAACAACGGCATGGTGACATCGGACGTGGTCATGTACTGGCGCAAGTCCGTGCGCACGCGGGGCAAGCCGCTGGGTGCGTCATAGGTGAACTTGTCGAAGTTGTTGATCAGGTTGGCACTGAGCAAGCCGCTCCACCAGGTGTTGCGGTTGAAGCGGTACTCCGCGTCCGCGTCGGCACTGAATTGATAGAGCAAGCCATCGGGGCCACCGACGTTCTGCTTGAAGCCCAGCCCGACGCCATAGGCGAATGGCTGCATCGCTTCGGTGTAGAGGGTTTTCTCGTTGTGCGGCATCGCCGGATTGATTTCGGTGGTGCGGTGCAGCGATTGCAACGGCTCCTCGTTGTTGATCACTTCGCGGAAGGTTTGCCGCGGCACGCTGGTTTCTTCCAGCGGCAGGTCGTAGCGCTTGTTCACCACGGTGAACCAGTCGATGTCGTCGTTGACGCTGTTGTCCAGAATCCGGCTCGCCCGGCCTACGGCCTTGGCCGAATGGAAGTAACGCTGCTGCTCGCCATACACGATCAACTCGGAATCGCGCTGGCTGATGCGCTCGACCTTGTACCCGGCATTTTGCTGCAGACGCCGGGACACATCGGCCCAATCGACCTGATCCATCCCGGTGCTCGGCGCTTTCGCCGGCAAGGGTTCAGCCGGCGGATCGAACGTCTTGGCCGGCGCCTTGCGGCTGGCGAAGTTGGTGTGGAAGGTGACACCGAACATCGCTGTATTGCCGCGCTCCCAGGCTGCGCTGAGGTCGATCGAGTCAGTTACTTTGAACACCGCGCCGAGGTTGATCGGCGAGTCCTGCTTGATCTGGTTGTCCTTCGGCTCGTGCTTGTAATCGTTGCCTTCGTATTCGAGTTTCAGGCTGAGACGATCCCAGGGTGTCTGGTAGCTCACTCCGCCGAAAAAGGAAGGGCTGCCGCGAAAATAGGCCCCGGCGTTGACATCACCGGTACCTTCGCTGTCGGGCCGGGTCTTGAAGCGGTCACTGATGTAGCCCAGCGGGTTTTCGAAGTCGCCGCGGTTGCCCAGGTAGCCCCAGGCAATGCCGGCGCTGAAATCGAAATTGTCGTAGCGCTTGTTGGCCACCACGAACTCACTGGAGAACAGGCCTGTACCACCGATGTCCCGGAAGCCCAAGGCCACCTCGGGCGCCCAATGGGTTTCTTCCCACAGGCGGGCCTTGAGGTCGACCGCCTTGTCCTTGTAGCTCTGGTTGCCGCTCAACGACTCGGGGCCATAGGGGCGGTTGGTGATCGCGGTGTAGCGAAACGAGCCTTCCAGCCACTCAAGTGGCTGGAGTGAAACGCTGTAGCGACTATAGGGCTCGGTGCGGTTGGCATTCAGGCTCAACTCACCGGCCGGCGCCATGCGCGCCGTCGGCGTTTGCAATAAGCCCGCGCCACCGAAATCATTCTGGGTAATGCGTGGTTCTGCATGAGCCAGACCACACGGCAATAACAATACGGCTGCAAAACGTAAATTCAACGAACCACCTCAGCCAGCTGCGTGGCAATAAATTCGGCCAACTGCTGATTCAGTTCAGGGATAGGCGGATCAAGATCATCGTTTTTGACCGGGACCAGAATCTTGCTGCCGGCGGCCGGTATCTGCCCGCTCTCGCGATTCCAGTGGGCAATGCCGACGCGCCGGGTGACGCCGTTGGGCTGGATCAACCACAGGTAATCGGCGTCCGCATCGACCAGCGGCGTGCAACCTTGCAGGTAATCACGGGCCTCTTGCAGCGCTTGATAGGGCAACCGACACGGCTCGGCGACAGCGCCGAGCACCTCGACTTCGTCGACCCGCAGCGGGTAGATGAGGCGATCGCCGTCGTCCAGGCGAATGTTGCGGGCAAACCCGACTTCCACGGCGACCGGGTCCAGAACAGCCACCTGGCGCCCGGTGACCGGCATGCGCCTGACTTGCTCGGCCAACCGCACCGCCAAGGCAGCCCGGCTCGGCCTGTCGAACAGCACGGCCATGCGTTGCAACACGTCCAGATCGAACAACACCCCGGCCTTGAGCCGGGTCTGTTGTTCGACCAGGGACTGACGCAGCAATACGCCCGCCAACCAGTAACTCTCGGCATTGGGCTGTGCCACGCTGATCACGTCCAGCAATCGCCCGCCCGCCGGCAGGTCGACCACCCCCGGGTTGGCAACGTCACCGGTGACGGTGACCGCTGCATGGCTGACGTTGGCGATCAACAGCAGGCACGCCGATAGAGCCCTGAGCCGCCTCACCGGGCATGCCTGCGGTCAGGGGTCAGTTGCACGATCTTGACCCGCAGTTGCGAGGTCAGTTGTTGCTCACTCTGCACAATGAAACCGTCAACGGGATCGACCCAGTAACGATTGGTCGCACGCAGGCCGATGGCCGGCGCGTCAATCTGCTCGTCGACACGTAGCACGGCGTATTCCTTGTTGAGGATTTCCAGGGTTTCCATGGACTGGCGGGAGAAGCGACTGTTCAAGATCACCCCGACTTCCTGGCCCTGATAGAGATCGATCCAGCGCTGGCTGGTGTAGCCATCGGGCACTTGATGGAGGCCTTGCTTGAAGGGCGAGACGTCGGCAAGACGCGTTCCGTCCAGATCGCCGTCCAGGCCCAGGCCGATGCTGCGCACCGCCAGGCCATCACGCATCAGCAGAACCTGTTTGCCGGACGCGACCCAGAACTGCAGGTCGCCGCGCTCACGCACCAGCGCCAGCACGCCGGAACCGGACGGCGTGGTCAGCTTGAGCTGGGGATAGCGTACATCCGCCACCTGGGCCGCCGTCACGTCCAGCTCATCCGGCCCCGTCACCGCTGACTTGAGGTTGGTCATCGAAGCGACCATCAGCGGGTTACAGCCACACAACATCAAGGCCGCTATCAAGCAGACGCCAACATTCAACGTTCTCACGATCGGACCCGGCCTTAATTGCTGTTGCTGCTGACTTCACTCATGTTCTTCGCCGCGGAAGCACCCGTACCGACAATCGATGCCGACGGCACCAATTGGCTGATGAAGCGATTCCAGCGAGTCACGTTGGCAGGACCTACGTAGACAACGTCCTGGGGACGTACTTCAAAGTGCGTGGCCAGCGCCATGGCAGTCGGGGATTGGGCTTGCAACTGGTAGACCTTCGCCGGTTCCACATCGAGGTTTTCAACACCCCTGATCACGTACACGGCGTTACCGTTGGAGGTGGTCTGACTCAATCCACCGACCGAGCCCAGCACATCGGACAGGTTCATGGTGGCGGTCTTGAAGCTCAGTGCGCGGGGCTGGTTGACCTCGCCCATGACGTAGATGCGCTTTTTGTCGTTGTATGGCAGATACAACTGATCGCCACCCTTGAGGTAGACGTTCTGCAACTCGGAATCCGGCTGATTGAGCGTGTCGAGATTGAGCGTGTAGACCCGCCCGTTTCGTGTCAGCAACAGACCGGACAAATCGGCACTCGCCGTATCGATACCGGCGGAACCGAGGGCCTCGACCACACTGAGCGGGTTGGTGGAAATCGGTTGCGGACCGGCCTTCGAAACGGCGCCCGTCACCACGACTTTCTGACTGGAAAAACGCAACACGGCGACATCCACTTGCGGTTCGGCGATGAAGGCCGACAGCCTGGTTTCGATGTCCGATCGCAGTTGCTGGACGGTTTTTCCGGCCGCCTGAACCTCTTTGATAAACGGGTAGTAGAGCGTGCCATCGGCACGGACCAGACGACCGTTGGCATCGATCTGCTGTTGCGCGCCGGAGGGTGCCGTCAGCTCCGGGTGATCCCAGACCGTGATGTACAGGACATCGTTACTGCCGATGCGGTACTCGGCCGGGGCCGCCAACAATTCTGCCGGCACGGACTCACGCTTTTGCGTGACCCTGTTCATGGAAATGAGCTTGGGCGTGATCGGAATGAGCTCGACCCGGCTGCTCTCGCTGGCGCCCTGGCGCGTGATATCACTGGTGCTCAGGTATTGGCCGGGGGAAAACATGCAACCTTGTAAAGCGATGCTTGCCAACATTAAAAGAGAAAAACTACGAGTCATAATGGCACTACGCTATTCAAGGGCGAATCTAAAAACAAAGTCACCCGATTTGCATCGGGCGACCTTGTACTGCACCAACAGGTGTTTCAGTTAGTTGTGCGTACCGGTTGTACCCGTGGTACCTGTCGTACCCGTCGTACCGCCGTTTGCACTTCCACCACTGTTGGACGCCGCTACAGCACTGGCGACCATTGCAGTACTGGCTGCAGTGGCTTGAGTCGCCGCCACGTTACCCAATACATTGGTCGCAGTTGTAAGCGGCGCTTCTACCGCAGACGCCCAGTTGCTCAACATCGTCAACAGGGCAATTGCCATCACTTTCTTCATATCAACTCCTTTCTAACATTCAACCCGATCGAAATCGGGCATTACGTTAGAGGTGGTAGAGTTCAAGTCCGCGAAAAGTGCGAACAAGATCCGTTGTTCTTTCACAGTCTTACCCAACTGATAAAAGTCGAACGGCAGGTTTATATCTACGGGCTTGCAAAAGGCATGGCCAGTGTATTTTCCCGACGATATCTAACAACCTGACCAGAAATAACATTAGGCTAAAACGCCATCATCCCAGATAGCCTTTGGGGTGATTCGATTGCCAGCGCCAGGTATCCGTGACCATGTCCTGCAAGTTGCGCGTGGCCTTCCAGCCCAGCTCTTTCTCCGCCTTGGAAGGGTCGGCCCAGCTCTCGGCGATATCGCCCGAGCGACGCGGCATCATTCGATAGGGCACCGCCTGACCGCACGCCTGCTCGAACGCCCGCAGCACTTGCAACACGCTGTAACCATCGCCCGTGCCCAGGTTCCAGGTATGAATGCCGGTGCGCCCGGCGATGGACTGCAAGGCCTTGAGATGACCGTCCGCCAGGTCCACGACGTGGATGTAGTCGCGTACCCCGGTGCCGTCGACCGTGGGGTAATCGTTGCCGAAGATCGACAACTCTTGCAGGCTGCCAACCGCCACCTGGCTGATGTAGGGCACCAGGTTATTCGGAATGCCACTCGGGTCTTCGCCCAGATGGCCGCTGTCATGCGCCCCGATCGGGTTGAAGTAACGCAACAGCGCGATGCTCCAGCGCGGCTCGGCCAAGGCCAGGTCGCGCAGCACATTCTCGACGATCAACTTGGATTGACCGTAGGGATTGGTCGGGATGCCCGTGGGGAAATCCTCGCGGATCGGCATCTGCTCTGGCTCGCCGTATACCGTGGCCGACGAACTGAACACCAGGCGAAACACCCCCGCAGCGGCCATCGCCTGACACAGCGTGATGCTGCCGCTGACGTTGGTCTCGTAATACTCAAGGGGCTTGCGCACGCTCTCGCCCACGGCCTTGAGACCGGCAAAATGCAGGACGGCATCGATGGCATGCTGCTGGAAAATCCGGTCCAGCAAGGCCCGGTCGCAAACATCGCCGCGAATCATCAGCGCACTCTTGCCGCAAATGGCTTCCACCGCGTGCAAGGCCGCGTCGCTGCTGTTGCAAAGATTATCCAGCACAACAACTTCATAGCCTGCTTCAAGCAGTGCGAGCGTGGTGTGCGAACCGATGTATCCAGCTCCACCCGTTACCAGAATTTTCATAGCGCGGTCCATAGTGGGAAAAGTGCGAAGTTGCGTGTCAAGCCCCTCTTGTTAAAGGTGTGTGCTGCACCACACAAACAAGAGCGACAACAACCAAAAACAAAATTAGTTCAACGACTGGCAATAAATATTTTTTCAGGCCAAACTGTATTGCGGAATACTTATTAGCATTCCGACGCACTCACCACTATCAACAGATACCGACTAAAAATAACCAACAACTATCAACCCGACATCTCATAACATTGTTGCGTTATCCGCACATTGCTATTTGCCACTAGTGGCCATACTCAGGTATTAAAGTAAGCCTTCAATAAACATTGAAACTTGCAATCACTCGTTATTGCGCGCACCCGTTGGCTGTGTTCCATGACTGTCCAGGATATTTTTATGATTCGTAAATGTTTGTTCCCCGCTGCCGGCTATGGCACTCGTTTCCTGCCGGCGACCAAAGCCATGCCCAAGGAAATGCTGCCGATCGTCAACAAGCCATTGATCGAGTACGCCGTTGAAGAAGCACGGGACGCCGGCCTGCAACACATGGCGATCGTCACCGGGCGGGGCAAGCGCGCGCTGGAAGACCACTTCGACATCAGCTATGAGCTGGAGCACCAGATTCGCGGCACCGAGAAAGAGAAGTTCCTGGCCGGAACCCGCGAGCTCATCGACACCTGCACCTTCTCCTACACCCGCCAGGTGGAAATGAAAGGCCTGGGCCACGCCATTCTCAGTGGCCGCCCGCTGATCGGCGACGAACCCTTCGCCGTGGTACTGGCCGATGACCTGTGCCTGAACCTGGAAGGTGATGGTGTCCTCACCCAAATGATCCAGCTCTACAAGAAATTCCGCTGCTCGATCGTGGCCATCCAGGAAGTCCCCCGCGACCAGACCCACAAGTACGGCGTGATTGCCGGCGAGCCGATCTCCGACGGGATCTACCGGGTCAACAACATGGTGGAAAAACCGGCCCCGCAGGACGCCCCGTCGAACCTGGCGATCATCGGCCGCTACATTCTGACGCCGGATATCTTTGACCTGATCGCCGACACCGAACCGGGTAAAGGCGGGGAAATCCAGATCACCGACGCGTTGATGAAACAGGCGCAGAACGGCTGTGTGCTGGCCTACAAGTTCAAGGGTTTGCGCTTCGATTGCGGCGACGCCGAGGGTTACTTGCAGGCGACCAACTTCTGCTACGAAAACGTGTACTTGAAGGGCCGCTAAGACGGCTCCAACACCCGACGCCCACTCTTCATTCAGGCAGGCCAACCATGAACATTGAAAAACTCTCGGCATACATTGAAATGGAGGTGGGCAACCTCGGGGTGATGGCCTCGTTATCACGACATCAGCGGTTGCCGAGCGCCAACGAATCCTGGCTCGGCCCCACTCTGCTGGTGGAACGGATCGGTATGTTTCCCTCTTCCGGAGACATCCGCCGGCCGATGCTCGACCCCTATCCCCTCCTCGCTCATCTGAAAAGGCTTTACCGCGGGCAGGCGCTGGAAATCGATGACCGCGATGGGCTGAAAGTGATTTTCAGCGACTGGCGATTCCGGGTGCGCATTTGCTGCAACGACCCGGCCATCATCATCAACGTGGAGACCCGTTGTGCTACGCAACTGATGCCGCTTAAAACTGCAGAGCTGCTGAGTCAACTGGATCACTTCGAATCAGCTGCCCTGTAGGAGCAGCCGGTCGACGCTCGATTGCTCGCGAAAAACTCAATGACACCGCAGGTCTTCAGGATTCGCGCATTATCGTTGACGACCATCGCGAGCAAGCTCGCTCCTACAGGTGTCCTGTGCTGATACCCCGGTATTGCCACCGACGATCAGACGATAAAAGAAATCGGCGATCACGCGCCCTCCCGACTCCGGGAGAGGATGAATCTTGTCCGGGCCGATCATGGTGGCGGCATAACGCTTGAAGTCGGTACCAAACGCGCACTGCAGATTGGCGTAACCGAGGTGTTCCTTGCGTGCCCAGGGCTCCAGGACTTGCGCATAGGCCGACATCGGGTAAGCACTGGAGCGCGTCGTGTCCTGACGCACGATCAGGTTGATGCTCGCCGCCGGCTGAATCTCGCGGACCATCCCCACCAAACCTTGAATGTTCTTCAGGTACTGCTCGGGTTTCACGCCAAAACCCTGGTCGTTGCCACCCAGCATGATCAGGTAGATGTCGGCGGGAATCTTCGACACCACCGCCTTCCACTGCGCCTGCCAACGGTCATCACTGCGGTAGAAATCTGCGGACGCCGCACCGGACGCCGCGAGTTTGGATACCCGCACGCCGTCCTGTTCGTTGCTCATCCACAGGCCGAAGAGCGTTGGCGCGCCTTTCACCACTTCCAGCCGGAACGCCCAGTCTGTCGCTGCCGATGTGCCTGGCAGTGGCAGTTCCTGAACCCCTGAGCCTGCGAGCGTCAATGGCTGCCAGGTGTCTGACGGCGCAAAGCGGTAGCGAACCTCATTGGGCTCGCCATTACCGAGGTAGAGCAATTTCGCTTGGGTGACAGCCGTGTTGATGGCCGGTGTCGGGCTGGCATCGATCTCCAGCCAGGCGCCGGGCCGACCGGTAAGGGTGCGACTGTCGGGGCTGACCTGGCCAAGGGCGGACACCTGCCAGTCACCGCCGAAGTACTTTTCGCTGCTGCGGGTGTATTTGAAGTGCGTGCCGCCCAGTGCCGCGCCGTGGTTGAAGCCGACATAGCCGGGGCCGGCGAAACCCGCCTCCCCGGCCAGCCGCTGCACCAGCTTGTTCAGATAGAAATCCTGTCCGGCGCTGTAGCTGTCGCCGATCACCGAGATGGACAGGACCTTCCCCGCCTTCCCTTCGCGCCACTGGCCAAACCGTTCGCGAGCGTCACCGACCTCAACCACTGACACCGCAACAGGCTGGACGTCATCGACTGCCAACATGCATCGCTTCCTTCACTCGGACAATCATCGGGTTTGTGGCACCGGGCCGACGTTTGCCGGCTGTTTTTTAGCCGCCGCGCGCTCCCCCAGGAACAACACGGAGGTGAAGTTGAATCGACTGAAAACCATCGATAGAACCACCGGCCCCAGCAAGCCACACGCCAAGCCACCGAGCACCAGAAGGCTTTCGTCCTTCACGCCCAAACGCCCCAGGACAAACCGCGAAGTGGCGGCAAACAACACATGGAACAGGAAAATCCCATAGGAATACCCACCGAGCCAGGTCAGCCACTTCGAGCGCATGTCACTGGACAGCAACGCAATGCAGGACACGCAACCCACGATCAAACCGATCAGGCTGCGGCGGTCGACGATCAACTCGCGATCAATCGCCGCCACGTACAGCAGCGTCAGCGAGATCAGCACAAACACCAACGGCCCGATCACCTTGAACCGCTGCTTCAACGCATCGACATTTTCCTGGCCAATCATCCCCGCCACAAAAAACGGCAGCAGGTAGATCGCGCCATTAATACCGAACGCATCGAGCTTGAACGGCGGCAGCAGAAACACCCCTGCCGCAAAGGCAAACAGCAGGTACAAGCGCGTCGCCGAACGCAGCAAACCACGCCACTCGAGCAAGCCGACGAACATGAAAATGATGAACACCGCCTGCAAAAACCAGAAGTGGTTGACCGGCACCCAGAACGACAACAACGCATCGATCACGCCGACGTCCTTGTTCACACCCGGCCCCACCGCCTGCAACACCGAGAACGGCACACCCACGCAGAACAGCGGCACGATCAGCCGTCGCACCTTGCCAGAGAAGAACGCCGAAAAGTCATTGCCGCGGATTTTGTAGATGGAGTAGATGTAGCCGGAGATAAAGGTGAACAGCGGCATGCGCACATACACCATCGAGTCGGCGATCACCCGGAACGGCGAGCCCAGGTCTATTTTCAAGCCGCCGCCCAACGGACCGATCACGTGATAGAGCACCAGCAGCAGGCACGCCAGGCCACGCAGGGTTTCGATCTCCAGGGACTTTTTCTTGCTCGACATAAAGCACCTGCCTCAATTCAGAATTCTTGATTCAACCTGCGCCGGCTTGTTGGCCCGCAACATCAATCCCAGGCCGACGAACAACACCGGCACCACCATCGAAAAGTGCCGGGCAAAGGAGCCGAAGTCCGGCTCGAACAGGCCTTGAACCAGCAGGAACGCCAGCGGAATCGCGATCAGTTCCTTGGGTTTGGTCTGGATCGGTGCGCCTTTGTAATCGGTCGAGGTGATGACCTTGAACAGCAGCAACGCGGTCATGATCATCAACGCCACGAAGATCACCTGGCCCGGCCCCGACAGCAGAATCAGCTCCACCGGGAACGACAGCCGAAAGAAAATGATCATCGAGTCCAGCGCCTGCGAGACAAAGTCGCTGCCGCTGAGCCACGAGACGATCAGCGACTTGGAACCCTCCTCACCCGCCGTGCGCAGTTCGTTGTTACTCGCGCGAATCGACGACACCGGAAACCCGAGCGCCACCTGGATCGCCATGGCGACCGCCAGGTAGAACAGGAACAGCATCAGGAAGAAGGTGAAGCGCGAGACATACTTCTTCATCACGCAGACGCCGACCCAGGACAGCGAAAACAGAATCCAGTAGGGGCGGATCAGCACGCCGTAGATCACCGCCGAGAAGAAAAATCCGCCGCGATATTTACGCGTCAACGAGCTGAGCAAAATACTCAACACCGCCACCGACACAATGATTTCCTTGGTCAGGTTTTCAAGGAAAAACGAGCGAACGATGCCCCACAGACACAGCGTGCCGAAAATCGCCAGCGGCATGCGCCGGAAGACCACCACCGGAATCGCCGTGAGGAAAAAATTGCAGAACATGCCGTAGGCCCAGGCATTGGTCAGATTGATCCCGGTGGGCCGCAGCAGGAACGCCGAACACTCATAGGAAGAGCGATCCGGCGAGAACGGGTTCCAGAAATTACAGTTGTCGGCACGGGCGTAGGACGACCACAAGGTCATGGCATCCGGACCTGGATCGCGGGGGATCAACAGCGGCATGGCCACCGACAGGAACAACCCGGTAAACAGGATCAGGAACGAAATCGAGGAATCGAGTTTCTTGCCGCGAAACTCGATGCACGGCAGCTTCAACCCCATGCCAAAGCCCCTTTCGGCCGGGTCACACGGGTCAACACGGCAATCACGCCGAGCTGCACGATGATCGCAAAGACGTTGCCCCAGGCAGCGCCATAAATCGAATAGTGCTTGATCAGCACGTAGCTGACGGGCACCGAAACCAGCAAGCAGATCGCCGCGCTGGCCAGTGACACCCGGCTGTTCTTCGAGGCAATCAGACCGCCCCATACGATGTCGCCAATGGCACGCAGGGCAAAGGAAAAAATCAGCACGCCGAGGATCGCGTTGTCCGGGCGAGGAACGCTCGTGGCGACGTAATCGAGCACGACATTGAAGAACAGATAAATCAGCACCGCCACCGCAGCGGACACCACCAGCGAGCGCATGACCCATTTGTTCACGAACAATTGCCGGACGGTGAACGGCTGTTGATCAGCCTGAAAACGCTTGGCGAGCACTGGAATGCCGACCACCGCCACCACCGCATAGGACAGTGCCTGCAAGGTATTGGCCGCCGACCAGGCGTACACGTATTTACCAAGGCTGGCGTAGGGTTCGATGTCGATGATCAGAAAGCGCTCGACGTACTGACTCAACGCGATCAAGCCTGTGCCGAGATAGAACGGCAACCCGGCCTTCCACACGGTTGCCGTGGCCAGCGTCCCGCTCACCCGGCCCTTGTGCACGTTCACCACAATCAGGTAACCGGCGACGATCACCAGCACGTTGGCCACAACCCACAACCACAGCACACTGGCGATCCCGGACACCCAGCCGAGCATCATCCCGCCCACCGCCAACAGCGCCCAGAGGCCGGTCTTGATGAAAAACAACAGCGCGCCGGCCGTGGCTTTCTGCGCGGAAAACACGAAGGAGTTGATTTCGAACGACAGGTGTTCGGTGAGCAAAACCAGGGTCACGCAGAGGATCAGCGTGGTCGTTGCCTCGACTGCCTGGAACAGCGAATAAACCAACACCGTCGCCACCGACAACAACAGCCCCACGGCCAGGTACAGCAGCAGGACCTTGTCGACGACCCGTCGCGAACTGCCACCGACGCTGATCAACCGATTGATTTCGGAACTGAAGCCAACGCTGTAGAACTTCGACGCAATCAACGAGGCGGCGACCACCACGCCGTAAAAGCCCAGCGCCTCATACCCGAGGAAATGGGTGATCGCCAGCACCAGCAAAAACTTCGCGCCCAATGCCCCGCCGCGAAGCAGTAGCCGAAATATCATCGAACGATACCTTTGATGATGTCGTCCATGGCCACGGTTTTTGCCTCGATCTCGCGGCACGTGTCAGTCAGGCGTTTGCCGAAACTGGACAAGGCGTTCGGTGCGTAGACCGTATTGATGATGGTGTCGACATCGATATCGCCACCGTTGATCACCCAGTCTTCCACGCCCATGTCCTGATAGGCGCCGAAGCCTTTGCGCTCATAGCTGATGTGATACGCCGGAACGCCGGACAGCAGCGATTCGATGGCGCCGTGCAGGCGCACGGAAATCACCAGGTCCGGCTGATACTTGGCCAACGTCGCTTTCAATGGCAGCAGGTCTTCGGTAATGCCCAATTCGCGATAGAACGCACCGTCATCGTTGCCGCGAACGGCGCTCTGGACCGCGCAAACCACTTTGCTTTTATTCTTCAAGCGCTGCAGCAGCAACTTCAAGTTGGCCACGTAGGCGACCTTCTTTTCCTTGCTCCATTCCGGCGGCTTGCGCAGCACCACGCACACCGTTGCCGGCGATGACGCGCAACGGGTGAACTTGGGCTGCATGAGGATTTTGCTGGCCAATGACTGCACCGCCAGATCCGGCGCGCGGTAAACATTTTCACAAGCATCGAAAATCGCCGATGAGCGATTGTCACGCACGAACACCGCATCGGCGCTGGCGTAATGCTCGACGATCTTGCTGCTCTCACCGTGGAACGGCCCGATGCTTTGCGGCAGGTACACCGACGGCACTTTGCTGAGGATCGCCGTTTCCAGTTGCTTGGCGTGCCCCAGTTTCAACTTGATGTGTTCAAACGCGCTTTTGGAGCGCATGTAGCCGCCACCGACGCCGACGATCAAATCGGTTTTCTTCAACAGATCAGCGAGACCGGCGTAGGACTGGTTGAGGAACACCGCCTGCTTGACCCGCCCCAGCCCCTTGGCCGCCATGACCGGCGCGTCAAAACACGGGTGCGGCAAGTAACTGAAGGACTCTGGATCGGAGGCCACGACACTGATCGAGGTGTCGTCACCAAAGTTTCGCTGCACCAGGGCAATGGCCAGATCCACGAGCAGACCGTCACCGGAGTTGGACGCACTGTAGCCATGCAAAATCGTTACGTTCATATGCTTGAGTTCTACTTAAAAAGTGGGGGCGCGATACAGGTCATAGGTCTGGCGGATCATCAACGCGGCGCTGAAGCGCTCGCGGACGATGCTGCGCCCTTCGCTGCCAAGGTCGAGCAACCGCGGCTTCTGGATTTTTGTCAGCACATCGGCCAGCGCCTGGTGATCCCCGCTGGGGAAGACGTAGCCGGACACCTCGTTGGTAACCAGTTCGGGCAGCGACGTGCAGTTGCTGGCAATCACCGGCAAGCCCATGGCCATGCCTTCGAGCGGCACCATGGCAAAGCCTTCCCAGCGACTCGGGACGATCAGCGCATCGGCTTTGCGGTACAGCGCCTGGACTTCGTCCGGCGTCACCCACGGCAGGTATTCAACCCCTTCCATCGGCGGGCACTCGACCGAACCCTCGTTCACGGCACTGCCCACCACCGTCAGTTTCAGGTCACTGCGCTGGACTTTGGCGAAAGCCTTGAGCAACACGTCGAAGCCTTTCTGATAATCGAGACGGCCGACGAAGAGCAGATGAATCGGCTCGGGACTGCTGGCTTTCGGCGCGTCATCCTTACGATGAATGCCGTTGTAGATCAGCTTCATGCGCTTGCGCTCAATGCCGAACCGCGCGGCTTTGTCGAGCTCGTACTGGCTGACGCAGATGATCACGTCGGTGACCTTCTGCAATACCCGCTCGATCCACGCGTAGGCTTTTTGCTTGATCGGTGAGCTTTCCATCAGGAACGAAAAGGCATGGGGGCAGTAGACGATCTTCGGCTTGCGCCAGGGTCGCAACATTACGCACACGCAACGCCCGATAACGCCGGAAAAGGTGCTGTGCAAATGCACGACGTCGGGTTTTTCCTTGAGCATCACCTGGGTCAGTCGCCAGGCGAAGCGCAGCAACGACGGCACATTGCGCCCGGTCCGGGCGAAGGTGCGGATCTGATGCCCGGCAATCCCGTGCAATTCCTTTTCCTGATCCTGCGGGACCAGATAGACCAGCTCATAGTTTGCCGCGTCGCCTTCGGGCGATGCCGAAATCGTGCGGATCACCGTCGCGACGCCACCTTTGATCGTCTCTGCCACGTGCAGTATTTTTTTCACAACTCACCCACTTCAAACATGAAAGGACAATCACTGACACTCAGGATTTGTCGGACGCGTATTCGTAGTTGTAATAGCCGCCAGTACCGTAACTGGCCGCGCGCTTCTCGACGCCGTTGAACACCGCGCCCTTCAACTCGATGCCGTTCTGGGCGAATCGACGAATCGTCAGCTCGATCTCTTTGGCCGGGTTGACCCCGAAGCGCGTGACAATCAGGCTGATCCCCGCATCGCGTCCGACAATCGCCGCATCCGTCACCGCCAGCAGCGGTGGCGTGTCGATGATCACCACGTCATACCGCTCGCTGAGTTGCGCCAGCAGCTCACGAAAGTTGGCGTGCATCAGCAGCTCGGAAGGATTGGGCGGGACCTGCCCGCGACTGATGAAATGCAAGTTGTCGATTTCGACTTTATTGATCGCCTGCTCGATGCTGCAGCGCTTGACCAAGAGGTCCGACAAGCCATTGGTGATCGGTGTGTCCAGCGTCTTGTGCAGATGGCCTTTGCGCATGTCGGCATCGATCAGTACGACCCGCTGCCCGCTTAGCGCCATGACTGCCGCGAGGTTGGAAGAGACAAAGGTCTTGCCGACCTGCGGGCTAGGGCCGGAAATCATGATCCGGTTATTGGTCGAATCCAGCCCCGCAAAGTGCAGGCACGTGCGCAAACTGCGGATCGACTCGATGGACAGGTCCGTCGGGTTACGCAAGGCCAACAGATACGCCGGCTTGTCCGTCCCGTCCTTGGCACGAACTTTTTTACTGTCCTCTTCCTGTTGCAGCGCGCTGTATGGAATCGACGCGTACACCGGCAAACCGAGTTGCTCGATGGCCTCCGGACCTTCCAGGTCCCGGCTCAGGGACTTGCGCAGCAACACCAGCGCCACCCCGAAAAAGGCACCGAGGAAGGTGGCAATCAGAACGATCAAGGCTTTTTTCGGTTTGACCGGGCTGGTCAGGTCGACATCCGCACTGTCGACCAATCGCACGTTGCCCACAGCCCCTGCCCGGACGATGTCCAGCTCCTGGGATTTGTTCAGCAGTTGCGTGTAGATCTGCGATGCCACTTCCACGTCGCGGGTCAGGTTCAGCAGTTCCTGTTGCGTCGCAGGCAGGTCCTGGGCCTTGCTCTCCAGCGCCTTCTGCTGCTGGGTCAATTCGCCGATCTGGGTCATCAGCGCGCGATACGCCGGATGCTGCCTGGTGAACTTGCGATCCATCTCCGCCTGTTGCATTTTCAGTTCGGAGATACGGGTGTCCAGACTGACGACCTGTTCGAGCACCGATTGGGTTTCGAGGGAAATGTTGACCGTCTTGCCACGGGTTTGATAACCGTTGAGCGCGTCGCTGGCCTTGGCCAGGTCGCGTTTGACCTGCGGCAACTGGCCTTGCAGGAACGCCAGGCTCTGCGCCGCTTCCGCCGACGTGCGTTGCACGTTCTGCTGCACATACAACGAAGCGATTTTATTGAGGATTTTCACCGCCTCGGCCGCGTCGGTGCTGGCCAGGGCCAGACGAATAATCCCCGACTCCTTGCCTTGCTCGGAGATATCCAGCGCATCCTGGTAACTCTGGATGGTCACGATCCGTGGATTACGCACCACTTCGAAGCGGGTGCCAGGGTTCGCCGACAGCTGAGCGATCTGCCCCTCTACTTCGTCCTGTTTGAACGCTTCGCCAGCGACGCCCTCGACCAGCAAGTTGTCGTTTTCATCGAACAACCGGAATCGATGCTGCTCGCCGGCGATCAGCGTGAGTTTCTTGCCCAGCAGTGCTTTCGGCAGATTGAGCCGATTGATCTCCAGGCGCTCACCGCCCCAGGCGTAGCTGTTCAGGCCCAAACGCGGCGCCGCTACACTGAACTCGGTCTCGCCGCGATAACGTCGGGCGAGAAAACCGCCAATGAGCGGGAAGGTGTTGGGGGTGACGTCGATATCAAGGCGAAGATCATCGACCGTTTTGCCGATCACCGCGCGGGACTTGATGATGCCGATTTCGGTCACCGACGGCGATTGCCCGCCGAGCATGCTGTTGAGATCGGAAAACCCGAGCATGTCGTTCTTCTTCGGTTCGACCTGCACCAGCGCGTTCGCCAGGTACACGGGAGTCGCCAAAACCGCATAGGCAACGCCGGTCGCCATGAAGGCACCGGTGAGCGCGCCGATCAACCACTTCTGGTCGATCAAACTGCCAAATATGCCGAGAAGATCAATACTGTCTTGATCGTTGTCACGGGTGCCGATTACTGACGGTAACTGCATAAGTCTGTTCTTACCATTCACTGATCTGAAGAATATTCATCAATGTCCGAGGCGCTGCGCCCATGAGCTAACAGCATCTTCAATCAATGCATGGGCATGAATAAAGGCGGCCTTTCCTTGACGATACGGATCCTGTATTTCTCGCTCGCTCTGCCACTTGCCGAGCAGAAAAACTTTGCCCCTGGCATGAGAGGCAATCTTCAGTACTTGTTTTACATGCTCTTTTTCCATGACCAGAATCAAGTCTGATTCATTGACGATGTCCGGTGTAATTTGCCGCGCCTTAAACCCCTGGGCGTTGTGCCCGTGATCTTCCAGAACCTGGAGGGCCGACGGTTCCATGGCCTCGCCAACCCGCGCGGCAAGGCCCGCCGAGGTCACCGTGATCGCTGAAGGGGCCAGCGCGTTACGCAGCAAAGTTTCTGCTGTCGGACTTCGGCAGATATTGCCCACGCAGACGACAAGGATCTTTCTGAACAAGGTTACTTTCCCGTGTAATATCAATATGCCAACATTTCGAGTGGGCTTTAGTGAACCCACAAGACCTTGCGGCACTGAGAAATAGATTCGCCCTGTTAATACAAGTGCATTAAGTACCACAGCCCCCAAAAGCCACCCAACCAGAATTACCGGACCAAAAATAACTGTGATTTTTCGGAACTCACTACCTGACAAAAAATAACATTCGTGCACTTCGCACCCTCGCGAGCATCGAAATAAAAGTAACAAGTCAACGATTGGAAAATGTCATTACCCGCCAGGAGAGCAGGCATGAAATCAGCACGTTTCAAACGGCTCACTGCCTCAACCCTGTTAATGCTGGGTGCAGCCAGTCAGGTTGACGCCAGTGACGTGTTCCCCGTACTTGCCGCCAACAAAACCATCGGTGTCCAGGTGAAGATCCAGACCTTCTCCCCCACCGACGCCGAGCAGATCAAGGCCGCGGGCTTCGGATTCGTGCGCTTTGGCGTCTGGACCAACAGCCTGGGCGGCGCGGCGTATCAAAAGCAGCTCAGCGATGCCTTCGCCGCGGCCAAATCCGCCGATCTGCCGGTACTGATGACCGTACGCTCGACCAAGGCGCTGACCTCCACCCCTGACAACACCAGCGAACTCGTTGCCGCGGGCGAATCGTTCGCCAGTTCGGTGAAGGGGCTGGAGAAGTCATACGCCGCGCAGCTCGTCGCGATTGAAATATGGAACGAACCGGACCTGGCGAAGTACTGGCCAACCCGAAATCTCGACACGACCTTTGTTCCGTTCATGAGTGCCGTGTGCAAGTCGCTGCAGGACAAACCGCAATCGACGCCGCTGATCGGCTTTGGCTTCGCCCGGGCACCGAGTGCCGGCACGACATCGGCATTGGCATTGAACAAAATCGTCAGTGAGTACCCCCATTGCCTGAGTGCGATCTCTTATCACCCCTATGGCATGTCCGGCGCGCAGATCAGCAAGACCCAGGCGTTTATTCAGCAAAACTTCCATCTACCGGGGGTCATCAGTGAGTGGGGCGTACCCTCACTCAGCTCAAACGGCGGGATCGAAGCGCAGGCCAGCAAAATCAGCACCTTCATCGCCGACGTCAAGAGGCTCGACATCCCGCTGACATCGATTTACGAGTGGAAAAACAGTGAAACGGGCAGCAATGATCGGGAGCAAAACTTCGGTTTGCTGACCTCCGACGGCCAGGCGAAACCGGCGAAAATGGCGGCCTCTACCCAATTGAATTCGCAGTAGGACATACGTCCACGGGATGCTGACGGTCAGTTGCCTGGAACCTGTGCCGCGTTTTGGCATCGTATTCATCGATACCAGGCCCCGCCTTTCAAACAATTGTTTTCAGGTTGTTGCCGCAGGGGCCGTCGATACACGTACACGCCCTTGAGTGGCTGTCAGCGCTCGGGTAATGTCATCAGACCCATAGGACAGAGCACGCCCATGACTTCCAAGCTGGAACAACTCAAACAAATGACCACCGTGGTTGCCGACACCGGCGACTTCGACGCTATCGCTCGCGTTAAACCCGTGGACGCCACCACCAACCCTTCCCTGTTGCTCAAGGCCGCGGCCATTCCTGCGTATGCCGAGCTGCTGAATGCCTGCGTCCATGACTGCAAGGGCGATGTGGGCCTGGCCAGCGACCGCTTTGGCGTGGCCGTGGGGCAAGAAATCCTGAAAGTGATCCCGGGCCGCATTTCCACCGAAGTGGATGCGCGCCTGTCGTTCGACACCGACGCCATGCTCAAGCGTGCCCATCGCCTGATCGAGCTGTACGACAAGGCCGGTATTGGCCGCGACCGCGTGCTGATCAAGATCGCCTCCACCTGGGAAGGCATCCGCGCTGCCGAGATCCTGGAAAAGGAAGGCATCCAGACCAACCTGACCCTGCTGTTCTCCTTTGCCCAGGCGGCAGCCTGCGCCGACGCCGGGGTGTTCCTGATTTCGCCGTTCGTGGGTCGTATCTACGACTGGTACAAGAAAGCCAACGGCAACGACTACACCGGCGCGGATGATCCGGGCGTGCAGTCGGTGACGCGCATCTACAACTACTACAAGGCCAATGACTACAAGACCGTGGTCATGGGGGCGAGCTTCCGCAACCTGGGTCAGATCGAACAACTGGCCGGTTGCGACCGGCTGACCATCAGCCCGGACCTGATCGACAAGCTGGCCGCGGACACCGGCAAGCTGGAGCGCAAACTGGTGCCAGGCCATGCCGGTGAAGCGCGCCTGAGCCTCAACGAATCGCAGTTCCGCTGGCTGTCCAACGAAGACGCGATGGCAACCGAAAAACTGGCTGAAGGCATTCGTCAATTCGCGCGGGATCAGGAGAAGCTCGAGGCGTTGTTGCAGGCCAAGCTGTGACCTGATCGGGAGTAATGCAAAAAGGGCGAACTTTCACAGGTTCGCCCTTTTTTGTATGTATTGGGTGACTGTCAGGACGCCATCGCGAGCAAGCTCGCTCCTACAAGGGATCAGTGGCGTTCGAGCGCATTCACCAGGTCATGGAAGGCTTCACGATTGGTGTCGTTCAGCCCCATGAGGATCTTGTGCGCTTCAAGCACCTTGATCCGCACCACTTCTTCGGACTGATCCTGATCTGGCAGGTCGTCCAGGCATTCCGGGCACGGCACCGGCTTATCAACGATGTTGAACACCTGCTCGAAGCCCATGGACTGCAACAGACGGGTGATGTCTTCATGGGTGGTGACGACGGTCGGCAGCAGGCCGACCTTCTGCCGCGACAGGATCGACAGTTTGGCCAGCAAGCCAAGCGTCGTGCTGTCGATGCTGCGGGTTTCGGTCAGATCGATCACGATCGCGTTGAAGTTCAACGCGCTGAAGATCCGCTCAATAGTCGCATCCAACGCCGAACACAGGGTCAGGCGAACTTCACCGACGAACTTCAGGACGAAGGTGCCATCCTGCTCGGCGAACTGGATTCTACCGGTACTCATCAAAGATTCCTGCTCAACACCAACAGGGCGATATCATCCGGCATCTCCCCTAGCGTGGCCAATCCAAAAACCTGCCGCAACCCATCCAGGGTGCCGCCCGCAGCTTTGACCCGTTGGGGCAACGCCGCCTCTTTTTCTTTGAGTGTGGGTTCTGGCAAAAGATCCAGAATGCCATCAGACATCAGCGTCAGGCTGAACGTCGGTGGCAGTTCCAGCACATGGTCCTCGTAGGTGGCTTCGTTGAAGAGGCCCACCGGCAGACCACGCCCTTCCAGATAACGAACACTGTCTGGCGTGTACAACACTGGCAACGGCAGATGACCACCGATGCTATAGGTCAACAAACCTGTCTCCTCGTCGATGACTCCACCGACCATTGTGACGTGTTTTCCCAGCTTACAACTGATCAGGCCCCGGTTGATATGACCAAGAACCTCTGAAGGCTTGAATTCCGGCAAGGTGCCGCTGCGCTTGGATTCGAACAGCAGGCGCGTGGTCATGAACTTCAACAGCACGGTGACGAAGGCTGAAGAGGCGCCGTGACCGGAAACATCCGCCAGGTAAAAGGCGACCCGGCGCTCGTCGACCCGGAAGTAGTCGACGAAATCACCCGACAGGTACAGCGACGGGATGATCTGGTGAGCAAACTTGAACTCGTCGATGGTCCAGGGGCTGACCGGCAGCATGTTCATCTGCACCTGGCGACCGGCGTTCTGGTCCTCCTGGAGCAGGTTCAGGCTGGCTTCGAGCTCGCGGTTGGCCTTCTCCAGCTTCTCGCGGTAGCGCTGGTTCTCCAGCAGCAGGCGCGCACGATCCAGGGCCCGGCGCACGGAGTGCTCGAGCACGGCCAGATCTTCGAGAGGCTTGATCAGGTAGTCCGCCGCGCCCAGGCGCAGGGCTTCGACCGCGTCATTCATCACGCCGGCACCCGACACCACGATCACCGGGGTTTGCGGCGACAGCTCGGTCACCTGGCGAATGAGTTCGAGTCCGCCCATCTGCGGCATGCGCAGATCGCAGATGACCAAGTCGGGCTTGTCTTGCTCGAATACCTGAAGACCCTGCTGACCATTGCTGGCCTGCAAGACGCTGAAACCACTGTCTTCCAAATAGGCGGCGAGGCTCGCGCGCACTACTTCGTCATCATCGATTATCAGCAGCGTGGCACTGGTTTTTGGCATGTGGGCAAACGGCGCCAGAATTAGGTTGGCGTAGCAGGCGGGGACTTTGGCCCGGCGCTGACTACTGGATTCGCTTTCTAGCCTCTCTGTCGCACCGCTTTCGGGCATTTGCCCTACACACATGTACACCAGAGGTGCCCTTCTAAGGCGCAGACGGTACTCCCATCCGCGGGGCGTTTCAAGCTCACGCCGATGGTCGCTTGACGTCTTTATTTGTCAAATCACCGAGAGTTATAAGAACAGGCAAATCCGTAACCCAATGGAAGGTTCGAACCCATGAGTCAAACCGCTCGGGACTACAGCGAAAAGCGCGACCTCATCCGCATGCGGGGTCTTCACAGACAAAAAAGGCGGCCTTGATGGCCGCCTTTTTCAGTTTACCGGTCGAGATCAGAAATCGTCTTCGACCTGACCGTCTTTCACCTTGAATTCACGGTTCTGCAAGTACGCATTACGGATGAAGGTGTACTTGTCGCCGGTGATCAGCTTCTCGCTCGACAGCAGGTTGGCGCGGGTATCGACGATATCCAGCGCGTAGAACGAGTTACGCACAGGCACGTCGTTTACATAACGATAAGCACCGGTATAGCTGTCGACGTACTTGGACGGCGCATCACGCAAGGTGCTTGGCCCCAGCAGCGGCAGCATCAGGTAAGGGCCGCTGCCGACCCCCCAGTAGCCCAGCGTCTGACCGAAGTCTTCGTCATTGCGCTGCAGGCCCATTTTGGTGCCGACATCGATGACGCCCAGCAAACCGAAAGTGGTGTTGAAAATGATTCGTGCGGTATCAACGCCTGCGGCGTGAGGTTTGGCCTGCAGGATATCGTTGGCCAGGTTGCGCACATCGCCGATGTTGCGGAAGAAGTTGTGAACGCCGTCTTCGACAAACTGCGGCGTCACGTACTGGTAGCCTTGGGCCAGGGGTTTGAGCGCATAGGTGTCGATCACGTCGTTGAACTTGTAAATCGGGCGGTTGACGCTTTCCCAAGGATCATCTTCCGTGGCTGCCTGGGCAACGAACGGAACCAGCATCGCACTGGCGCATACACAAATCCTGGCTAGATGATTGCTCCAGCGCATAGAAAAAAACTCCTTGGTTTGTACCGGCTCGGGCACTTGGCCCAGGCAATAAGTGGGCAAGTATAAGACGTAAACACCGTTTAACGCACTTTGCACGAGATCCACACAGACACAATCGTGCCAAATGTGAGGGATTTACATCCATGTCATTCAACTGTCACCGGCGCCCACTAGCCTTCTGGCTATTTCAGGGACGTCCACATGCCGCTCGCCGAAGCCTTGCCCCAAACCGCACCCAGCCTGACCGCCGTCCTGTTCGGCCTCAGTGGCTGCCTGGTGGATTTCGGCGCGCACACGCACCGGCACGGCAGCCACTCGGCCGAACACGCCGAGGCCACACCCGGCGCACTGGATAGCCTGCGCAGCTTGCAGCGCCAGCAAATCCCCTGCGCCTGGCTCGATGAACTGCCCCCTGTCCTCAGCCAATCCCTGGCCGCGGCGCTGCCGGAATGGATCAAACCTTCGCAACATCCAGCAACAAACCAACCATGGCCCGCCCCGAATGCCTGCTGGCAAGCCTTGATGACCCTGAACGTCGAACGACTCGACGGCTGCGTACTGGTGAGCGGCGAACCCCGCTTGCTGCAAGCGGGGCTCAATGCCGGGTTGTGGACCATCGGCCTGGCGTCCTGCGGCTCGCTGTGCGGCCTGGCGCCCGAGCAATGGCAAGCCTTGACCCCGCAGGAGCGCGACATCAAACGCGCCAAGGCGACGATGCAACTGTTCGGTCTGGGCGTACATTCGGTGATCGATCACCTCGGTGAACTCGACACCTGCCTGGCGGATATCAACTTGCGTCGGCTCAAGGGCGAAAAGCCCTGATCGAGATCATGCACGTTGGGCGCGAGTGGATTAATCTAAAGGTCAGCCATCGACCTTTGGCGCGCCGCCTTGGCGTGCCGCCATGGTCTATGCCAGTGCCTATCGATAAAAGAAGGAAGAACGCCATGCCTGCCCGCGAACTGCAAGAACAGCTCAATGCCCTGCGCGAGCAATTGGAACAGAATCCTCCATTGTCTGAAGCCGAACGCGCCGAGCTACACGAACTGATGCAACAGATCGAGTTGAAGCTTGAGCTCGAAACCAAAACCCAGGATTCCAGCCTCGCCGATGGCGTCAACCTGGCCGTGGAACGCTTCGAACTCGAACACCCTACCCTTGCCGGCACCCTGCGCAACATCGGGCAGGCCTTGGCCAACATGGGGATCTGAACCCTGCTGATGCAAAAAAGCCCTGCTGGCGATAGCAGGGCTTTTTCGTTTCTACGACTGACAATGCAAATCCCCTGTAGGAGCGAGCCTGCTCGCGATGAGGCCGGCACATCCAACATCAATGTTGCCTGACACTCAGCCATCGCGAGCAGGCTCGCTCCTACAATTGGATCTTCATTGACGGACCAGTCGATGGTTCGGCAGCTGCACCTCTTCAGTGCTGCGGTACGGGTTGATATCCAGCCCGCCACGCCGCACATAACGCGCATACACCGTCAGTTTCTCGGGCTTGAGCAACCGCTGCAGGTCGAGGAAGATCCGCTCGACACATTGTTCATGGAAATCCGAATGCTGGCGGAAGCTGACGATATACTCGAGCAGGCTTGCGTGATCCAGCGCCGCACCACGGTACTCCACCGCCACGCTGCCCCAGTCCGGCTGGCTGGTGACCGGGCAGTTGGACTTGAGCAAATGGCTGTGCACGCTCTCCTCGACAATGCGCGAATCATCGCAACGCAGCAGTTCCGGCCGTGGATGCTCGTAGTTGCTGACGCTGATATCCAGCTCGTCGATGCACACGCCCGGCAAGGCCACGACGCCTTCGCTCTCGACATCCTTGAGGCTGCGAATGCGCACGCCCACCGGCTTGCCGGCAGCCGCCGACAAGTCCTTGGCCAGCGTCGCCTCAAGGCTCGCGGTATCGACAAACGGCGTCTGGTTCAGAGAGTTGAGGTACAGCTTGAACGACTTCGATTCGATGATGTTCGGCGAATCCGCCGGAATGCTGAATTCGCCGATCGCCACCACCGGCTTGCCCGACGGCAGCAACCAGGACAGCTCGAAGCAGTTCCAGAAGTCCACGCCTTTGTACGGCAGGGTTTGCGCCGTCAGGCCCAGTTCCGCCCACTTCGCGGTGCGCGGGATCGGGAATAGCAAGGACGGCGTGTAGGTGGCGATGTATTCGCTGGACTTGCCCAGCGGCGAGTGTTCGGCTGCGGGATGCATGGCGGAAACCTGACTGAAGAATCAGCGGATTCTATCAGCCTTTGCTCCCGCCTTTGAGTGCTTACTGACTGACAGTCACTTTGCCGACCATGCCGGCCTGGTAATGGCCGGGGATGTTGCAGGCAAATTCCAGGTTGGTGGCCTTGCTGAAGGTCCAGGTCAGCTCGGCGGTCTTGCCCGGCTCCACCAGCACGCTGTTGGGGTCGTCATGCTTCATGCCATGGTCCATTTTGCCGTGGTCCATGCCGGTCATGTTGCCGTGGTCCATTGCCTTCATGCCGGTGGGCGTCAGCATGCCGCTCTGTTGCATCTGCAACATTTCCTGCTGGTGTTTGGCGTGCATCGCCGCATCCCCCAGGTTGAACTCATGCAACAACTGGCCTTTATTGACCAGCACGAAACGCACGGTTTCCCCGGCCTTGATGTCGATAGCCTTCGGCGTGAAGGACATGTCGCCCATGACTAATTCGACGCTGCGGGTCGCCTTGGCCGCCGGGGTTGGCTGACCGAAATCGTAGCCATGCCCGGCGTCCGCCCACACCGGCGAGCTCAGCGCCAGCAAACACAGGATTTGCGCCACGGATTTGCGTAAAAACATCGTCATACTCCAACAAGATAAGGCTCAGCATGGGCAAAACTCTAAACTGCCGGCACTGCCCGCAACCTGACAGGCAGATTACAACTTTGTCAGGTTGCCCTGTGCCAATGCTTCCCACGGTATAAAGCGTTCGTTCCACTTGCCAAGAGTCGCCCATGAAACTGCTGATCGTCGAAGACCAACCGAAAACCGGCCATTACCTGCGCCAGGGCCTGGCCGAGGCCGGGTTCAACACCGAACTGGTGGCCGACGGCAACACCGGTCAGCAATTGGCCTTAAGCGGCGAATATGCCCTGCTGATTCTCGATGTGATGCTGCCGGGTCGTGATGGCTGGCAGATTCTGCAAGCGGTGCGCAGCGCCGGCCTGGACACGCCGGTACTTTTTCTGACCGCACGTGATGCCGTGGAGGACAGGGTTTACGGCCTCGAACTGGGTGCCGATGACTATCTGGTCAAGCCATTTGCCTTCTCCGAGCTGTTGGCCCGGGTCCGCAGCCTCTTGCGTCGCGGCAGCGCCACGCCTCAGGAAACCAGCCTGCAATTGGCCGATTTGCGCCTGGACCTGATCCGTCGCCGGGTCGAACGCAGCGGCCAGCGTATCGACCTGACCGCCAAGGAGTTCGCCCTGCTGGAAATGCTCCTGCGCCGTCAGGGCGAAGTCCTGCCCAAGTCGCTGATTGCGTCCCAGGTCTGGGATATGAATTTCGACAGCGACACCAATGTCATCGAGGTGGCGATCCGTCGCCTGCGCCTGAAGATCGACGATGAATTCCCCAATAAGCTGATCCACACCGTGCGCGGCATGGGCTACGTCCTCGAAGAGCGCTCCGCCTGATGCGCCGCCTCTCCCTGAGCAGCCGCCTGGCCCTGCTGTTTGCGGCGTGCACCGCCGTGGTGTCGTTGTTCGCCGGGGTGCTGTTCAGCCGCGCCAGCGAGGCGCACTTCGTTGAGCTCGACCAGCAACTGCTGGATGGCAAGTTGATTGGCTTGCGTCGGGCCCTGCACGATCTTCAGTCGAGTGACAGTGGCGTGAAACTGGCCGAGGAATTGAGTCGGCAAGCTGGCCTGCCCCTGCGAATCACCGGCAGCGACGGCCAGCGCTGGTATGACAGCTCGACCAACATTCCCCAGGCATTGCCGCGCCAACCCGGATTGTCGACGGTGAGCCATGAAGGCACGGATTACCGCGTGCTGAATGCGCCGCTTTTCGCCGACAGACCCGAATCACCGCAACTGACCCTGCTGCTGGACATCACCCACCACCAACACTTTCTGCAACGCATGCAGCATTTGATCTGGCTGACCGTCGGCCTGTCAGCCCTGGCCACCGCACTGCTGGGCGCCTGGGCGGCGCGCAGCGGCTTGCGCCCGTTACGGCGGATCAGCGCGGTGGCCAGCGGTGTTTCCGCGCAATCGCTGAACTCGCGGCTGCCTGAAGAAAACATGCCGCCGGAGCTGGCGGAAATGGCCCACAACTTCAACGCCATGCTCGGACGCCTCGACGACTCGTTTCAGCGCCTGTCCGCGTTCTCCGCCGACATTGCCCATGAACTGCGCACGCCATTGTCGAACCTGCTGACCCACACCCAGGTCACCCTCACCCGCCCTCGCCCCATCGAGGACTACCGCGAAGCCTTGCACAGCAACCTCGAAGAGCTGCAATGGATGGCGCAACTGGTCAACGACATGCTCTACCTGGCGAAAGCCGATCACGGTTTGTTAATGCCCAAATGCGAACCACTGGAACTGGCGGAGGAAGCGGATCTGCTGCTGGAGTTCTTTGCGCCATTGGCCGAGGACGCGCAGGTAAAACTGACTCGTGACGGCAATGCCCGCATCGAAGGTGACCGCAGCATGTTGCGCAGGGCGTTGTCGAACCTGCTGGACAACGCGCTGCGGTTCACGCCGGCCGATGGCGAGGTTCGGGTGCGAATCGTCGATCAGTCGAAAGAACTGCGCCTGACCGTTGAAAACACCGGCCAACAGATTGCCGAAGATCTATTGCCGCGCCTTTTTGACCGGTTTTACCGGGCCGATCCTGCGCGTCGTGAAGGCAGTAGCGAACATGCGGGACTGGGGCTGGCCATCACCCAGTCGATCATCCGCGCCCATGGCGGGCAGATTCGTTGTGAATCGGAGAATGGGTGGACGCGGTTTGTGATCGAGTTACCCAAGAAGGATTGAGGCCAGCCGTTCCGGCCTCATCGCCAGCAGGCTAGCTCCCACATTGGATCTGCGCCGCTCCCCCCTGTGGGAGCTAGCCTGCTAGCGATTGCGATCAAAAGGGTTACGAATATCTCAACGCATGAGCCGGCTCGATCTTCGCCGCTCGCCAGGCCGGGTAAACCGTGGCCAGGAAGCTCATGACAAAGCCCGCCGTGCAAATCAACGCCACATCCGCGCCTTGCAGTTCAGACGGCAGGTTGCTGACGAAGTACACATCGGAACTGAAGATGTGCTGCCCGCTGACCCGCTCGATCCAGCCCACGATCTCCCACATTGGATCTGCGCCGCTCCCCCCTGTGGGAGCTAGCCTGCTAGCGATTGCGATCAAAAGGTTTACGAATATCTCAACGCATGAGCCGGCTCGATCTTCGCCGCTCGCCAGGCCGGGTAAACCGTGGCCAGGAAGCTCATGACAAAGCCCGCCGTGCAGATCAACGCCACATCCGCGCCTTGCAGCTCGGACGGCAGGTTGCTAACGAAATACACATCGGAACTGAAGATGTGCTGCCCACTGACCCGCTCGATCCAGCCCACGATCTCCCACATTGGATCTGCGCCGCTCCCCCCTGTGGGAGCTAGCCTGCTAGCGATTGCGATCAAAAGGGTTACGAATATCTCAACGCATGAGCCGGCTCGATCTTCGCCGCTCGCCAGGCCGGGTAAACCGTGGCCAGGAAGCTCATGACAAAGCCCGCCGTGCAGATCAACGCCACATCCGCGCCTTGCAGTTCAGACGGCAGGTTGCTAACGAAATACACATCGGAACTGAAGATGTGCTGCCCACTGACCCGCTCGATCCAGCCCACGATCTGGCTGACGTTCAGCGCGGCAATCACGCCCAACACACCGCCGATCAAGGTGCCGACGATGCCGATCACCGTGCCCTGCACCACGAAGATCGCCATGATCTGCCGTGGCGTAGCGCCGATGGTGCGCAGGATCGCGATGTCCGCGCCCTTGTCGTTCACCACCATGATCAGGGTCGCGATGATGTTGAACGCCGCCACCGCGACGATCATCAGCAACAGCAGGCCGATCATGGTTTTTTCCATCTTCATCGCGCTGAACAGGCTGCCCTGGGTGTGGGTCCAGTCGTCAGCCTTGTAGGCGGCACCCAGCCCCGTGGCGATGTCGCTCGACACTTGCGGCGCGGCATACAGGTCCTTCACCGCCAGGCGCACGCTCTGCACCTGATTCGGCTCCCAGTGCTGCATTTGCGCGGCATCGGCCATGTGGATCAGCGCCATGGTGCCGTCCAGTTCGGCGCCCACCTTGAACACGCCGACCACATTCAGCCGCTGCATGCGCGGGGTGATGCCGCCCGGCGCATTGCTGACTTCCGGCACGATCAGGGTGATCTTATCGCCGACATTCAAGCGGAAACGGCGCGCCGTGATCTCACCGATCACCACGCCGAATTCGCCCGGCTTCAGGGCTTCGAGGCTGCCTTGAACGATGTGCTTGGCGACGATCGACACCTGGCCTTCCAGCGCAGGGTCGACACCGCTGACCTGGATCGGCTGCATCGTACCCTTGTAGGACAGCATGCCTTCCATCTCGGTGAACGGCACCGCCGCCGTCACTTCCGGGTTTTTCATCGCGGCCGCTGCCACGGGCTTCCAGTCATCAAGCGGATTGACGCCGACGATGGTGGCGTGGGGCACCATGCCGAGGATGCGCGAGCTCATTTCGCGCTGGAAGCCGTTCATCACCGACAACACCACGATCATCGCCAGCACGCCGAGGGCGAGGCCGATCATCGACGTCATCGAGATGAAGGAAACAAAGCGATTGCGGCGCTTGGCGCGGGTATAGCGCGTGCCGATAAAGATCGATAACGGTCTGAACATTCGCTGGGGCACCGTATAAAAATAAAAGACCCGACGCCTTTTCAGACATCGGGTTTCAGCCAATCAGATAGGAGTGAGGCAACCTTCCTGCAAATGCAGGACGCGATCCATCTGGCGGGCCAGGTTCATGTCGTGGGTCACCACCAGGAACGCCGTGCGCATCGAGGTGCTGAGCTCCAGCATCAAGTCCTGGATCCCCTGGGCGGTGTGGGAATCGAGGTTGCCGGTCGGCTCGTCGAGCATCACCAGGCCCGGATTGTTCACCAGGGCGCGGGCGATGGCCACACGCTGACGCTCACCACCGGACAATTCGGCCGGCTTGTGCTCCAGGCGATGGCCCAGCCCTACCCGCTCCAGCAAAGCCGTGGCACGCTTGCGCGCTTCAGGGATCGCGGTCTTGCCGATCAGCAGCGGCATGCAGACGTTTTCCAGGGCGGTGAATTCCGGCAGCAGGTGGTGGAACTGGTACACGAAGCCGAGGGCACGATTACGCAGCAGACCGCGTTTCTTCTCGCTCAGCGCCGACAGTTCTTCACCGTCGAGCCAGACGCTGCCCTTGGTGGGTGTATCGAGGCCGCCCAGCAGATTGAGCAAGGTACTTTTGCCCGAGCCCGACTTGCCGACAATCGCCACACGCTCTCCCGGGTGCAACTCCAGTTGCAGGCCGGCCAACACTTCCACCGATTCCGGGCCTTCCTCGTAGGACTTGCCCAGGCTGCGGCAGCTCAAGATTGCTTTATCACTCATGCCCGACTCACTCATAACGTAGCGCCTCCGCAGGCTGGGTGCGCGCGGCACGCCAGGCTGGATACAGGGTGGCGAGGAAACTCAGGACCAACGCCGCGGAGCAGACCATCACCACGTCCTGGCTCTGCACCTGCGACGGCAGGTAATCGATGAAGTACACGTCGGCGTTGAGGAACTTGTGCCCGATCAGGCCTTCGAGGGCCGAGATCGCGGCGCTGACGTTCAACGCGGCGAAGATCCCGACCACGGCGCCAATGGCCGTGCCGACCACGCCAATGACGGTGCCTTGCACCATGAACGTGCGCATGATCGTGCCCGGCGTGGCGCCCAGCGTACGCAGGATCGCGATGTCGCCCTTCTTGTCGTTCACCACCATCACCAGCGTGGAAATGATGTTGAACGCGGCGACCGCGACAATCAGCAGCAGCAACAGCCCGATCATGGCTTTTTCCATGCGGATCGCCTGGTACAGGTTGCCGTGGGTGCGGGTCCAGTCGCGGGCGTAGAAGCGGTCTTCGCCGAGATCGCGGGCGATGCTCCACGCGGTGCGCGGTGCCTGGAACAAATCGTCGAACTTCAGGCGCAGGCCCTGGACCTGATCCGGTTTCCAGCGGTGCAGCCGGGCCAGATCCTGCAGGTTGGTGACGCCAAGATAGCCATCGAGCTCACCGGCGCCGACATGGAAGATGCCGACCACGGTAAAGCGCTTCATGCGCGGGAACATCCCGGCCGGGGTCACGGTGACTTCGGGCGCGACGAAGGTCAGCTTGTCTCCGATCACGGCACCGAGCTTGGCCGCGGCCTTGTCGCCGATGACGATGCCGAACTCGCCCGGCACCAGGTCGTCGAGTTTCCCCTGGGTCATGAACTGATCGATGATCGACACCTGGCGCTCTTGCGCCGGGTCGATGGCATTGAGCAGCACTTTCGAGACCTTGCCGTTATTGGTCAGCAAACCCTGCATTTGCGTAAACGGCGCCACGGCCGTCACCTGCGGGTTCTGCTTGACCTTGGCGGCCAGGCTTTGCCAATCGCTGATCGCCTCGCCGGACTCGATGGTCGCGTGGGGCACCATGCCCAGCACGCGGGTGCGCATCTCATGATCGAAGCCGTTCATCACCGACAGCACCACGATCATCACGACCACGCCAAGGGCGAGCCCGATCATCGAAGTCAGGGAAATGAATGACACAAAATGATTGCGACGCTTTGCACGGGTGTAACGCGTGCCGATAAATACGAAGAGAGGTCTGAACATGTCGGGGCTTGTTCGGAGGGAAAAGGAACGTCCTTGTGGCGGGGGTCGATAACCAGCTTTACACTCAGACCACCGCCGCTACCATGGGTTCGCCATGTCGACATTAGATGAAGAAGATCGCCGCGAATACTACCGTATCGAGGATACGATCGCACTGGAAATTCGGCCCCTGTCCGCTTCTGAAGCCACAGGCCATGAAGTGTTGCAGGATGCTTCACCACTCTTCAACTTGCTCAGCGAACTGCACCTGAGCGAATTCGAGTCGCAACACCTGTTGCGCCAGATCAGCGAACGCGACCGCACGACCGCCGCATTCCTCAAATCCCAGAACAAACGCATCGATTTGCTGGGCCAGGTCGTCGCTCTGACAGTACTCGGGCAGATCGGCGAACCGCAACCGGTGGTCATCTCCGAAGGCGGCATCGACTTTCAGCATCCCTCATCCCTTGCCATCGGCGCACGCCTGTCGGTCAAGCTGGTGCTGATGCCGCAAGCCCTGGGCCTGCTGCTGCGCGCCCGCGTCACCCATTGCGACCGCAAGGGCGATGGCTATGACATCGGTACCGAGTTCGAACACCTGACCGACGCCCAGCGCCAGCTGCTGGCCCGCCACATCTTGCAAAAGCAGGCCCAGGAACGACGCCTGGCCCGCGAACAACTCGAACCAGGCAATTAATTTAAGGAAGAACCGTGACCCTCATCTACGGCCATCGCGGCGCCAAGGGCGAAGCACCGGAAAACACCCTGACCAGCTTTCAGGAATGTCTCAAGCACGGCGTGCGTCGCTGCGAACTGGACCTGCACCTGTCCATGGACGGCGAGTTGATGGTCATCCACGACCCGACCCTCAAGCGCACCACGGACCGTCGCGGCAAGGTCGTCGAACACACGGCGGCCGAGCTTGTGACGTATGACGCACGCAAGGGTGGCCCGGGCTGGATCAAGCCGTGCCCGATTCCGACGCTGGAAGAACTGTTCGAGAAGTGCGACTTCGATCACTGGCAACTGGAGGTCAAAAGCGCATCGAGGATGCGTGCCGCGACCACCGTGCTGGCGATCCGTGAAATGGTGCAGCGTCATGGTCTGCTGGACAAGGTGACCATCACCTCGAGCTCCCGTGAAGTGCTCAAGGCCGCACTGGAACTGGTGCCGGACGTATCCCGCGGGCTGGTGGCCGAATATGCCTGGCTCGACCCGCTGAAGGTCGCGGCCAGCTATGGCTGTGAGATCCTGGCGCTGAACTGGACCCTGTGCACGCCGGAACGCCTGCAAAGGGCGCAGCGTCAGGGGCTGCATGTGTCGGTGTGGACCGTCAACGAGCCCGCGCTGATGCGCAGACTCGCCGACTTCGGCGTTGACAGCCTGATTACAGACTTTCCCGGTTTGGCCACTGCCACGCTCGAGAATTGCTGAAATCGGTCTCCCCGGCCGGCTCAGGCCACCGGCCGGAGCCCGTCAAAAAAGCCGGTTGAGACCGTCGTATGCGGCTACCCGATAGGCTTCGGCCATGGTCGGGTAGTTGAACGTGGTGTTGACGAAATACTTCAGCGTGTTCAGTTCGCCCGGCTGGTTCATGATCGCCTGACCGATGTGCACGATCTCCGACGCCTGATAACCGAAGCAGTGAACGCCCAGCACTTCCAGGGTTTCGCGGTGGAACAGGATCTTCAGCATGCCTTGCGGCTCGCCGGCGATCTGCGCCCGCGCCATGCTCTTGAAGAAGGCCTTGCCCACTTCGTACGGCACCTTGGCCTGGGTCAGCTCCTGCTCGTTCTTGCCGATCGAGCTGATCTCCGGAATGGTGTAGATGCCGGTCGGCACGTCATTCACGAAACGCCAGCTACCGTTATCGACGATGCTGCCAGCGGCCGAACGACCCTGGTCGTGGGCGGCACTGGCCAGGCTCGGCCAACCGATCACGTCGCCAGCGCCATAGATGTTCGGCACGCAGGTGCGGTACGCCTCGTCGACTTCGATCTGGCCACGGCTGTTGACCTTCACGCCGATGTTTTCCAGACCCAACTGATCGGTGTTGCCGGTACGACCGTTGCACCAGAGCAAGGCGTCGGCCTTGATCTTCTTGCCGGACTTGAGGTGCAGGATCACGCCGTTGTCCACGCCTTCGACGCGGTCGTAGTCTTCGTTGTGGCGAACCGTGATGTTGTTGTTGCTGAAGTGATAACTCAACGCCTGGGAAATTTCCGAGTCGAGGAAGCTCAGCAGTTGACCACGGTTGTCCACCAGCTCAACCAATACACCCAGGCCGCTGAAGATCGAGGCGTATTCGCAACCGATCACGCCGGCGCCGTAAACGATGAGTTTACGCGGGGTGTGGCCGAGGCTGAGGATGGTGTCGCTATCGTAGATACGCGGGTGGTGGAAATCGATGTCCGCCGGGCGATAAGGACGCGAACCGGTGGCGATGATGATGTGCTTGGCCACCAGTTTCTCGACCACGCCGTTGGCGCAGACCACTTCGATGGTTTGCTCGTCGGCGAAGCTGCCGGTGCCGAAGAACACGTCGACACGGTTACGGGCGTAGTAGCCAGTACGCGAAGCGACTTGCTTGGAGATGACTTTCTCGGCGCTTTTCAACACGTCCGGGAACGAGAACCAGCGCGGCTCACCAATGGCCCGGAACATCGGGTTGGTGTTGAACTGCATGATCTGCCGCACCGAGTGACGCAGTGCCTTGGACGGGATGGTGCCCAAGTGAGTGCAGTTGCCGCCGACCTGGCGACGGCTATCGACCATCGCCACCTTGCGCCCTGCCTTGGCGGCGTTCATTGCCGCGCCTTCCCCCGCCGGGCCGGAACCCAACACCACCACGTCGTAGTTGTAGACAGCCATGCGTACTCCTCAGAACAGGCCGCGGCACCCTCGGCACCTGCGGCTAAATCACGCCAACGCGTGGCATGAAGGAACAATTTGGGGCCAGTGCAGAACCCGGACACAGTCTATAGAAGCGTCAACGCCGCGCACATTAACCCTTGGTCGCGTCGTAGGCTACTTTTGCCTGCACCACAACGCCAGTTTTCAATGCTCAAATCGCCTAAATCATTCGGTTTTTTTGCCACTGAGGCGCTCAAAAGCGTGACTGCTGCGTGTGACGAAACCTGTATCGGCACGAATCACAAAAAATGCGCCGATATCGTGTTCTTCTGCGTAGTCCCAACCGCGCGCAGGACCAAGAATCAGCAACAGCGTCGATAAGCCATCGGCCATCAACGCCGAAGGATGAATCACCGTGACCGACGCCAGGCGGTGTGAGACTGGCGCACCGGTGCGGGCATCGAAGGTGTGGGAAAAACGCTGGCCGTCCTGCTCGAAGTAATTACGATAGTCGCCGGAGGTGGACAGGCCATAGCCGTCGACAACAATGACGCGCTCGGCCACCTGCCGATCATCCCGTGGCTCTTCCAGCGCAATGCGCCATGGCGAGCCATCAGCCTTCTTGCCGGACGCCTTGAGTTCGCCCGTCACTTCGGCGAGATAATCGCGAACGCCCATCGCCTCGAGTCTTGCGGCAATCGCGTCCACCGCATAACCGGCGACGATGCTGTTGAAATCGACCTCGACGGCGGCGTTCTTGCACAACCGGTCGCCCTCAATGCGCAAGTGTTCATGGCCAACGCGCTGGCGAACTTCGGCGAGTGCTTCGGCGGTCGGGACTTTTTCTCCACGGGCCTGCGGACCAAATCCCCAGAGATTGAGCAACGGCTCCACCGTCAGATCGTAGGAACCGTCGCTTTGCACTGACAGTTGCTCGCCCACGCGGACCAATTCGAGGATCGACGCCGGCATAACCTGACAGCCGTCGGCAGGCAATGCATTGAAGCGTTCGATGTCCGAGTCGCTGCGGTAGGTCGACATTTGCCGGTCAATGTCAGCGAGGATCTGCTCAACCTGGACGCGGACCTCGTCCGGCGCCGGAAGGCCGGCATGGCGCACATACTTGATCGAATAAGTGCTGCCCATGGTCGGGCCGCCGAAGGTTTCCAGAGTGTCGCCGCTGCCGCAGGCGGACAGCATGATGATCAGAGCCCCAAGGCCATGCAGCCGCCACTTGAACAAATCCTGCATCTCCAAGAATCCCTGACACGCCACCAAGGCTAGCCATTATGCGACAGAACTGTTGGAGCGAGCCTGCTCACGATGAGGTCATCACATTCAACATTGATATTTCTGTCAGACCGCTATCGCGAGCAGGCTCGCTCCTACATTGGATGGCTGGTGCGATCACTACCGCGCAAACACCACCAATCCCTGTAGGAGCGAGCTCGCTCGCGATGGTCGTCAACGATAACGCATGCTTACTAGTTAAACGCAGTGTTCTTGGCTGCATCACCGGAACGCCGCCCGGAGCAAGCTCGCTCCTACTAAATACTTGACCGAACAGCAACGGCTGCAAACGGGGCCTTTTCATGGAGTCGCGGTATCGGTGACGCATTGTTTTAGTCGATCCGAATCCGTGCCACTGCCTTCGCTGAGATCGATATCGCCGTTGGCATCAAGATAGATATCCGTATTAGGCCACTTCGGGGTTATGTTGATGCAGTGGGCGCGAACATTTTTGCTCCACCAGGATATTTCCATAAAAAATTTATCATCCGGAAACAAAAAACCATTATCGACCGTACCTCCGCCGGGTTGCATCCCGCCTTTGTATATCCGGTGCTGGACATTCCAGATATACCTGAGTTCCTCCCTTCCATTTTCGGAGTAGTGAATGGTTACGGTCGGAAGTGCAATATCCCAGTAGCTAATGGCCAGATACACAAATGGAATCCACAACCACCTTTTATACCTTGGACCTGTTTTACGTACAGGTGTGGACACGGACTCCATCTCCCCAATTTTCGGGTGCGACTGCCAGCACTTCGGCCATGATAATTTTAGCTGTCAACCCACCACTTGAATGTAGATTGGCGAGCTTCACACCAATACTTATCGCCACTCTATCTGCGATATCGTCAAATGCCCGCAGCCCATCAGATAGACTCGCCGTTAGATGTGGCCCGGGGTTCTTTTTACGGTCTTCTAACCACCTTTTCGTGTCCGAACCTATTTGTTCAACTCCCGCGCCATCTAACAATACGCTTTCTGAAAGCCCTCCTACGATGCCGACGTACCCATAATGGATATTCGACCAAATATCGTAGTAGTAGTCGTACTTACCTTGCTTGTGTCGGACGACACCGTTGTACATCGCTTGCAGCTTCGGCTTGTGATCCCACTCCATATTCTGACCCACCTGCTTCGTCCAAATCGCCATCGCCTCAAGCTTCTTCGTCCATGCAATTCCGTTGAAGTTTGGTGGTCCAACCAGTCTAGCGTACCAGGGTAACGCCCGAAACTTCCTGGCTTGCGCGCTGCTGTCGTAGCTCATCAGCTCTTTCATTTTCAACACGGACGGATGCTTGATGTTCCTATTCATCTCACTTGCGATGTAGCTGGCAAGCTCTTCCATCTGGTCTGGATGGTTACAGGCTTCGCTTCCACCAAGGTCGCCGGGTGGTGCAGAGATTTTATCTGCCAGCTTCAGATCAACTACCTGAGGCTTGGCCGTAAAGCTGTTTTCAGCCGGAGCCGCCGATGAGCCCGTAGCCCTCGCGGCCGGCTGTGCTGGGCTCGCGTTGCTTTGATACGTGGCCGTCATTACGGAGGGGATCAGTCGAGCTTTACAGGGGCAATTGCTGTAACTGTCCAGCGTACCAGCCATGGGTTTTCCATGACTGATCATGTGCGAAATGCCACCGACGATCCGATACGTCTTCCCGTCTTTTCCACACGTGACTCGATCACCATCGCAGGCGTGGGCAACGCCATACATCATGATCCGGGTGTCACCATCCAGAACTTTGCCACCACAGGTGGTTCGGTCATTCAGACCGATGAAATGTCCTTCTTTCATTGAATTACTTCTCCGTTACTTCCGGCCGAGTCCAGAAAGTTTTCGACCATCAGCTGCATGAGCATTTAAGCAACGCAGCACTGAGAAAGCTTTGGACAGCGCCAGACTTCGTCACTCAATCCGCGACCGATGGCAAAAAATCCTCGCCCATCGACACACCTTCGCGCGCAATAAACACGTAGCCGCCTTGCGGTGTATTGATGATTTCGTCGCCATTGCTGAGGATGCTGCCGACCAGCGCCACATCATTGTTGTCTTGCCCTGCGCCGGTGATGATTTGCGCCGTACTGCCATCGGCATACAGGACGTAGTCGCCTATTCGCGCTACGCGCACCGAGCTTCCATTTTCCAACTTGAACTCCAGCGGCCCTGTCCCTTGATGGATCACCCCGCCGTTACGGGTGTGGCTGCCCTCGGTTGCGCACCGGAAGATTGCGATAGCAGGATGAGTGTCGATGTAAGCCTGCTGTTGACGCACAACCACTTGAGCGTGCTCATGGAATTGCGCAATTTGCTGCTCAGTGAAGTGTGGATTGTCCAGACTGCGCAGATACTCTGAGGAAACATCGTTGGTATACAACGGCTGCAAGGGTGCATTCATTTCAAAATCCTTATCCTTGGAAGGGTGTTCAGAAATAATGCGGCGGACGCTAACAGCGGCGCGACTCTCACGGCAGGGTCAAAAAAATGATTCAGAAGTTTCGCCAAAAGAAACGATCCTTTTCCTACAGGATAGTTTCTAAAGCGTATTTATTGCGGAGTGCACAAACAAAAACGCCCCAACCAAAGTCGGGGCGTTTTCATGTGCAGCTAAGGCTTAGCGCGGGAATGCTGGCGGGTTTACACCGGCCATGTCTTCCATCACGCGAACCACCTGACAGCTGTAACCGAACTCGTTGTCGTACCAAACGTACAGAACAACGCGGTTATCCTGGGTGATGGTCGCTTCAGCGTCCACTACGCCTGCGTGGCGCGAACCAACGAAGTCGGTGGAAACCACTTCCTGGGAGCTCACGTAGTCGATCTGCTTGTGCAGATCCGAGTGCATGGCCATCTGGCGCAGGTACTCGTTGATCTCTTCGCGAGTGGTGGCCTTTTCCAGGTTCAGGTTCAGGATGGCCATCGACACGTTCGGCGTAGGCACGCGAATCGCGTTGCCGGTCAGCTTGCCCTTGAGCACTGGCAGCGCCTTGGCGGCTGCGGTGGCGGCACCGGTCTCGGTGATGACCATGTTCAGCGGCGCGGCGCGGCCACGACGGCTGCCCTTGTGGAAGTTGTCGATCAGGTTCTGGTCGTTGGTGAACGAGTGAACGGTTTCGACGTGACCGTTGACGATGCCGTACTTGTCGTTGACTGCCTTGAGCACCGGCACGATGGCGTTGGTGGTGCAGGAAGCCGCCGAAATGATCTTGTCGTCAGGGGTGATTTCGCCATGGTTGATGCCATGCACGATGTTCTTCAGCGCGCCCTTGCCAGGTGCGGTGAGGATCACGCGGGCAGCGCCCGGGCAGGCCAGGTGCTGGCCCAGGCCGTCAGCGTCACGCCATACACCGGTGTTGTCGACGATCAGAGCGTTTTCGATGCCGTACTGGGTGTAGTCGACTTCGGCCGGGCTCTTGGCGTAGATAACCTGGATCAGGTTGCCGTTGGCGGTGATGGTGTTGTTGGCTTCATCGATGGTGATGGTGCCATCGAACGGGCCATGGACCGAGTCGCGGCGCAGCAGGCTGGCACGCTTGACCAGGTCGTTCTCGGCGCCCTTGCGGACAACGATGGCGCGCAGGCGCAGGCCGTCGCCACCACCGGTTTTCTCGATCAGGATGCGCGCCAGCAGACGGCCGATACGACCGAAGCCGTAGAGGACAACGTCGGTGCCTTTGCGGGCCGATGCGTTTTGCTGGCCAACCACGTCGGCCAGTTCTTCACGGACGAACTGCTCGGCGGTACGGCCATTGCCTTCGGCCTTGAATTTGGCCGCCAGCTTGCCCAGGTCCACCGAAGCGGCGCCGAGCTTGAGTTCGCTCATCGCCTTGATCAGCGGGAATGTTTCGTGGACGGACAGCTCGCTTTCGTCGGACTGACGGTGACGAGCAAAGCGGTGAGCTTTGAGAATCGCAATGACTGAACGATTGATCAGGCTGCGGCCATAGATCGAGCTCACCACGTTGTTATTGCGGTAGAGCTGACCGATAAGCGGAATCATCGCTTCTGCGAGTGCTTCACGGTCGATCCATTCACCAAGACACTGGTCGGGCTTCTGAGTCACGGGAACCTTCCACATGTAGGGGCAGAAAAAAGGGGCTACATTATGCCGCCGAGTGACAGCGGTAGCAATGCGCGCCCGTCGTGCTTTACGTAACAATTCGTCGTTCAAAAAAATTACGCCCCGCGCAAAGCCAATAAAACCGGGGCTTTCAGCGCAGTCAATTTTTTGGAGGCCGCGCCTCGTTGTCCGTAACCCTCCGTAACACTCGTTGTTTTTGCCACTACATATTCAGTAATTCCTGGCAAAAAACCGTTGAATTTTGTCTTTACCACTACATTTCACCAAACCCGTGCTTTAGGCGCAGTCAGCAACTGACAGGCGGCATCGTTGACCGCTACAATTGCCGACTTTGTCGCAACGCTTGGAGCTCAACCTTCCGTGCCCGTTCTGCGTCTACCGCTTCTCCCTGCCGCGGCAGGTAAACAGCACTGGGGCAACCTGCCCGGTGCCGCCCTGAGCCTGGCCATCGCCGAGGCCGCCAGCGCTGCCAAGCGCTTTACCCTGCTACTGACCGCCGACAGCCAAAGTGCCGAACGGCTGGAACAGGAGCTGGGTTTCTTCGCCCCGGATTTGCCCGTACTGCACTTCCCCGACTGGGAAACCCTGCCCTACGACCTGTTCTCGCCGCACCAGGACATCATTTCCCAGCGCATCGCCAGCCTGTACCGGCTGCCGGAACTGAGCCATGGCGTGCTGGTGGTGCCGATCACGACCGCCCTGCACCGCCTCGCGCCGACCAAATTCCTGCTCGGCAGCAGCCTGGTGCTGGATATCGGTCAGAAGCTCGACGTCGAGCAAATGCGCACCCGGCTTGAAGCCACGGGTTATCGCTACGTTGATACGGTGTATGAACACGGCGAGTTCACCGTTCGCGGTTCGCTGATCGATCTGTTCCCGATGGGCAGCAAACTGCCATATCGCATCGATCTGTTCGACGACGAAATCGAAACCCTGCGCACCTTCGACCCGGAGAACCAGCGTTCGATCGACAAAGTCGACTCGGTCAAGCTGTTGCCGGCCAAGGAATTCCCGCTGCAAAAAGAAGCGGTCACTCGCTTCAAGGCGCGGTTCCGCGAGCGTTTTGACGTCGACTTCCGCCGCTGCCCGATCTTCCAGGACCTGAGCAGCGGGATTACCCCGGCCGGCATCGAGTACTACCTGCCGCTGTTCTTCGAAGAAACCTCGACACTGTTCGATTACCTGCCCCATGACACGCAAGTGTTTTCCCTGCCGGGCATTGAGCAGGCCGCGGAAAACTTCTGGAACGATGTGCGCAATCGCTATGAAGAACGCCGCGTCGACCCGTCCCGCCCTTTATTACCGCCCGCCGAACTGTTCCTGCCGGTGGAAGACTGCTTCGCGCGCCTGAAAAACTGGCCGCGCGTGGTGGCCAGTCAACAGGATGTAGAAAGCGGTGGCGGTCGCGAGCGCTTCCCGGCTCGCGAGTTGCCCAACCTGGCGATCGAAGCCAAGGCCACCCAACCGTTGGCGGCACTGGCCGACTTCCTGGACCAGTTCCCCGGTCGCGTGCTGTTCACCGCCGAATCCGCAGGCCGCCGCGAAGTGCTGCTGGAACTGCTGGAACGCCTGAAGCTGCGACCGAAAACCGTCGACAGCTGGCCGGACTTTGTCGCCGGCAAGGAACGCCTGGCGATCACCATCGCACCACTCGACGAAGGCTTGCTGCTCGACGACCCGGCCCTGGCCCTCGTCGCCGAAAGCCCGTTGTTCGGCCAGCGCGTGATGCAGCGCCGTCGCCGCGAAAAACGCGCCGATGCCAACAACGATGCCGTCATCAAGAACCTCACCGAGCTGCGCGAGGGCGCGCCGGTGGTGCACATCGACCACGGCGTCGGCCGCTACCTGGGCCTGGCGACCCTGGAAATCGACAGCCAGACCGCTGAATTCCTCGCCCTGGAATACGCCGAAGGCGCCAAGCTCTATGTGCCGGTGGCCAACCTGCACCTGATCGCCCGCTACACCGGCAGCGACGATGCCTTGGCCCCGCTGCACCGCCTCGGTTCCGAGACCTGGCAGAAAGCCAAGCGCAAAGCCGCCGAGCAGGTACGTGACGTGGCCGCCGAGTTGCTCGATATCTACGCCCGCCGCGCCGCCCGCGAAGGCTACGCTTTCGCCGACCCGAAAGCCGACTACGCCACCTTCAGCGCCGGCTTCCCGTTCGAAGAAACCCCGGACCAGCAAACCACCATCGAAGCGGTACGCGAAGACATGCTTGCGCCCAAGCCGATGGATCGCCTGGTGTGCGGCGACGTCGGCTTCGGCAAGACTGAAGTGGCGATGCGCGCCGCGTTCATCGCCGTGCATGGCGGTCGCCAAGTGGCGATTCTGGTGCCGACCACCCTGCTCGCCCAGCAGCACTACAACAGCTTCCGCGACCGTTTCGCCGACTGGCCGGTGACCGTGGAAGTGATGAGCCGTTTCAAGTCGGCCAAGGAAGTGAATGCGGCGGTCGCGGACCTGGCCGAAGGCAAGATCGACATCGTCATCGGCACCCACAAGCTGCTGCAGGACGACGTGAAGATCAAAAACCTCGGCCTGGTGATCATCGACGAGGAACACCGTTTCGGCGTGCGCCAGAAAGAACAGCTCAAGGCCCTGCGCAGCGAAGTCGACATCCTGACCCTGACCGCCACGCCGATTCCGCGCACGCTGAACATGGCGGTGTCGGGCATGCGCGACCTGTCGATCATCGCCACGCCGCCGGCCCGTCGCCTGTCGGTACGCACCTTCGTCATGGAACAGAACAAGAGCACGGTCAAAGAGGCCCTGCTGCGTGAGTTGCTGCGTGGCGGTCAGGTCTATTACCTGCACAACGACGTGAAGACCATCGAGAAATGCGCCGCCGACCTCGCCGAACTGGTGCCGGAAGCACGGATCGGCATCGGTCACGGGCAGATGCGCGAACGCGATCTCGAACAGGTGATGAGCGATTTCTATCACAAGCGCTTTAACGTGCTGATCGCCTCGACCATCATCGAGACCGGTATCGACGTACCGAGCGCCAACACCATCATCATCGAGCGTGCCGACAAGTTCGGCCTGGCACAGTTGCACCAGTTGCGCGGCCGGGTCGGACGCAGCCACCACCAGGCGTACGCCTATCTACTGACGCCGCCACGCCAGCAAATCACCCCGGACGCGGAAAAGCGCCTGGAAGCGATTGCCAATACCCAGGACCTCGGCGCGGGCTTCGTGCTCGCCACCAACGACCTGGAAATCCGTGGCGCCGGCGAATTGCTCGGCGACGGCCAGAGCGGGCAGATCCAGGCAGTCGGCTTCACGCTGTACATGGAAATGCTCGAGCGCGCGGTGAAGTCGATCCGCAAGGGCGAGCAGCCGAACCTCGATCAACCACTCGGCGGCGGCCCGGAAGTCAACTTGCGGGTACCGGCGTTGATTCCCGAAGACTATCTGCCGGATGTCCACGCCCGCCTGATTCTCTACAAGCGCATTGCCTCGGCCACTGACGAGGACGGCCTCAAGGATTTGCAGGTGGAGATGATCGACCGTTTCGGCCTGTTGCCGGAGCCGACCAAGAACCTGATCCGCATCACTGCATTGAAATTGCAGGCCGAACAACTGGGCATCAAGAAAGTCGATGGCGGCCCACAAGGCGGTCGCGTCGAGTTCGCCGCACAGACGCCGGTCGACCCGCTGACCCTGATCAAACTGATCCAGAGCCAGCCAAAACGCTACAAATTCGAAGGCGCCACGATGTTCAAATTCATGGTTCCGATGGAGCGCCCGGAAGAGCGCTTTAATACTGTAGAGGCGCTGTTCGAGCGCCTCGTTCCGAAAACTGCTTGAAGGACGCCGCATGCGCCTGTTTCGCTCCCTGACCTTGCTGACCCTGTTGGTGCCAGCGCTGATTGCACCCACGGCATTTGCCGATGACCTGTATCAGGTCGAAATGATTCTGGTCCGTCAAAACGCCGTGCCGGCGATAGTCAGCCGCGCCGCGCCGGAAGACTGGGCGGCGGGCGCCCAACCGGTCAGCCCCGACAGCCTGCGCACGCCAAGCCTCAATGGCGAGGTGGAAAAACTCACCAGCAGCGCTGACTACACCGTGTTGCTGCACAAGGCCTGGCAACAGCCCCTCGGCGAAACGGCCAGCAAAGTGGCGATCAGCGACGGCAAGGAACAATATGGTCAGTTCCCGATCGAGGGCACACTGGACATGAAACTGGGACGTTTTACCGACGTCGACGCCGATTTCTGGGTCAACCAGATCGATGCCAATGGCATGGTGACCGCCAGCGAGCGCCTGAAACAGGAAAGCCACACCAAGAACGGCCAGCTGAACTTCCTCGACAACGGCCACCTCGGCCTGCTGATCAAGATCACTTCGCTGACCGCCCCCGCACCCCGAGCAGCTCCCGAAGAAATTCCGGACTGATTCCCTATGTCCGCGACCCTGAGCAAACCCCTCGCACCGTCCTGGGTCAGCCGATTCAAGGAACAGAGCCTGGAGCGTGGTCGCCGTTACGCGCTGGAGAATCGCGTCAGGATCGTCGAGGCCGGCGACGCAACCATCGTCGCCGCCTGCGAAGGCTCTGGTGGTAACGTTTATCGTCAGACCATTCGCCTGCGCGAGTCAGCCAAAGGCACGCTGCTGATGGTCGACGCCACCTGCTCCTGTCCGGTCCACAGCAACTGCAAACATTGCGCGGCGGTGCTCCTGCAAGTACAGGAAACCCTCGACTACCCCGCCGCTGCCAAAGACGCCGAACTCCTGGAAAAGCTCCAGGCAGTCCTGGAAAACCGCAGCCCAAAGGCCCCACCACAAGTGCTGGTCGACAATGTTCAACCGGTACCGCGCCTGTGGCTGGCCAGCATCGAATTCAGCGCATTCGAACCGCGCAACGGCCGGATGCAACGCTACATCCAGCATCGAGCGGCACTGTCCTTCAGTTATCTGGATGAGTACGTTTGCGGGCAGAAAAACACCGACATCCTGATTCGCCAGGAAACCCAGACGCTGCGGATAAAACGCCACCCGGAAGTGGAACAGTCCTACCGGGAACAGCTGCGAATCCTCGGCTTCAAAGTCGCCACCCGGCAAAGCAAGGCCTTGCCGGAAAGCGCCGGCGAGTTGTTCGAGATGGTCAATGACAGCGCCTGGCTGACCTTTACCCTCAATGAACTGCCGAAGTTGCGCACCCAGGGCTGGGAATTGCAGATCGACGAGGACTTCGGTTTCGACCTGACGGCGGTAGACGACTGGTACGCCACGGTCGAACAGGCTCCGGAACGCGACTGGTTCGATCTGGAACTGGGGATCATCGTCAACGGCGAACGCCTGAGCCTGTTGCCGATCCTGCTCAACCTGATGCGCTCCCACACTGAAATCCTCAACCCGGAACGCCTTGCCCGACGCCGCGACGACGAGCTGATCCTGGTCAACATCCCCAACCGCCCGAACTCCGAGCACGGCCCATTGCAGGTCGCCCTGCCCTTCGGCCGCTTGAAGCCGGTGCTGGCCACCCTCGGCGAGTTCTACCTGCAGGAACCCGGCGACACCACGCTACGCCTGAGCAAGGCCGATGCCACGCGCCTGAACCCGCTGGAAGACATGCCGCTGCTCTGGGAGGGTGGCGAACAGATCCGCACCTTTGCCCAGCGCCTGCGTGACATCAAGGACCACACGGCCATCGCCCCGGAAGGCCTGAATGCGACGCTGCGTCCGTATCAGCTCGAAGGCTTGAGCTGGATGCAGTCGCTGCGACAGCTGGAAGTGGGTGGAATTCTCGCGGACGACATGGGCCTGGGTAAAACCCTGCAGACACTGGCGCACGTGCTGAGCGAGAAAAACGCCGGTCGCCTGGATCGGCCGTGCATGGTGGTGATGCCGACCAGCCTGATCCCCAACTGGCTCGACGAAGCGGCGCACTTTACACCGCAGCTCAAGGTACTGGCGCTGTACGGTGCCAGCCGTAAAAAGCACTTCGACAAGCTGGCTGACTACGATCTGATCCTGACCACCTATGCGCTGCTGCCCAAGGATGTCGAACGCTTGGCGGCGCAGCCCTTGCACATACTGGTGCTGGACGAAGCGCAATACATCAAGAACCCGAACAGCAAGGCTGCACAGGCTGCCCGCGAGCTCAATGCCCGGCAGCGCCTGTGCCTGAGCGGCACGCCGCTGGAAAATCATCTCGGCGAACTCTGGTCGCTGTTTCACTTCCTCTTGCCCGGCTGGCTGGGCGACGTCAAAAGCTTCAACCGCGATTACCGCGTGCCGATTGAAAAACGCACCAGCGAAGTCAGGCTCCAGCACCTCAACGGCCGGATCAAACCTTTCCTGCTGCGCCGCACCAAGGAACAGGTGGCCACCGAGTTGCCGCCGAAAACCGAGATCATCCACTGGGTCGAACTCAACGAAGCCCAGCGCGACGTGTACGAAACCATGCGCCTGGCCATGGACAAGAAAGTCCGCGACGAGATCACTCGCAAAGGCGTGGCCCGCAGCCAGATCATCATTCTCGAAGCCCTGCTCAAGCTGCGCCAGGTGTGCTGCGATTTGCGCCTGGTCAACGAGGCGACCCTGCCAAGCCGTGGCAGCACATCGGGCAAGCTCGACAGTCTGATGGAAATGCTCGAGGAATTGTTCGAGGAAGGTCGGCGGATCCTGCTGTTCTCGCAGTTCACTTCGATGCTGTCGCTGATCGAAGACGAACTGAACAAACGCGGCGTGGCCTACGCTCTGCTGACTGGCCAGACCCGCGACCGCCGCACCCCGGTGAAGGAATTCCAGAGCGGCAAGCGTCAGATTTTTCTGATCAGCCTGAAGGCCGGTGGCGTTGGCCTGAACCTGACCGAAGCGGACACGGTGATTCATTACGATCCGTGGTGGAACCCGGCGACGGAAAACCAGGCGACCGACCGGGCGTATCGCATCGGCCAGGAGAAACCGGTGTTCGTCTATAAGTTGATTGCGCGCGGCACGGTCGAAGAGAAGATTCAACACCTGCAAAAGGAAAAATCCGACCTAGCGGCAGGTGTGCTGGATGGGCGCAAGGCCGGGGACTGGAAGCTGCAGAACGATGATATCGAGGCACTGTTTGCGCCGCTGCCGGAAAACCTTGAAAAGCGTTGAGATGTGCGGCGCTTTTTAGTCCGCCATCGCGAGCAGGCTCGCTCCCACAAGGTCCGTGCTGTACACAAACTCTGCGTACACCGCTGAAGCTGTGGGAGCGAGCCTGCTCGCGATGAGGTCAACTCGATATCAAGCGGGGCTCAACCCTTGAGCACCCGCGCCAGCGTCGATTTCACCTTGCCCATGCCGTCATGCAACGCCTGCTCGATCTCGGCCATGGTGATCACCGCCGTCGATTTGCCCGCCGCCGGGTTCACCACCAGCGCCAGACAGGCGTAGTCCAGTTCCAGTTCACGGGCCAATGCCGCTTCCGGCATACCGGTCATGCCGACGATGTCGCAGCCATCGCGCTCCAGCCGGGCGATTTCAGCCACAGTCTCAAGGCGCGGCCCTTGAGTGCACGCATACACGCCATGGCTGCTATAGCCCACGCCTTCCGCCGCCAATGCCGCAATCAGTTGCTGACGCAACGGTTCGCTGTAGGGGTAGCTGAAGTCGATATGGGTAACGTGTTCGAGGTCATCGGCAAAGTAGGTGTGCTCACGACCGCTGGTGTAGTCGATCAACTGATGCGGCACGCAGAAATGCCCGGTGCCCATTGCGGCATGGATGCCGCCCACGGCGTTGACCGCCAGAATGGCTTCGGCACCGGCCTGCTTCAGCGCCCAGAGGTTGGCGCGGTAGTTGACCTGATGCGGCGGAAAGCGGTGCGGATGACCGTGACGCGCGAGGAACAGCACTTCCTTGCCGGCATATTCGCCGATCTGAACCTCGGCCGAAGGTGCGCCATAAGGCGTGTCCACTGCCAGTGACTGGCGAATGCTCAGGCCTTCGAGTTGAGTCAGGCCTGTGCCACCGATAATCGCGTAAACCGTCATAACGAACAGTCCTTAATCAATCAATTGAGCTTCTTTGAGCGCGCCGACAGCGGCCAGCCAGCGCGGGTCCTGACGGTATTCGACGTTGCCAAACGACTGGCCGCGCATCCGCGCGATGCGCTCGGAAGGCTTGACCTTCAGGCGCTGCGCAGCGCTCAGGGCCAGTTCGGCGGCAGCGCGATCGTTGCACACCAGGCCCATATCGCAACCGGCAGTCAGCGCCGCTTCGATACGGCTGGCGGCATCACCGACCACGTGAGCGCCCGCCATGGACAGGTCGTCACTGAAGATTACGCCATCGAACTGCAACTCGCCGCGCAGGATGTCCTGCAACCAGCGGCGGGAGAAGCCAGCGGGCCGGGAATCGACTTGTGGATAAATGACGTGGGCCGGCATGACCGCGGCCAGTTGCTTGCTCAGTTTGGCAAACGGCACCAGGTCATTGGCGCGGATCTCGTCGAGACTGCGTTCGTCGTTGGGAATCGCGACGTGGGAGTCAGCCTCGGCCCAGCCATGACCTGGGAAATGCTTGCCGGTGGCGGCCATTCCGGCGCTGTTCATGCCGCGGATAAACGCACCCGCGAGCAAGGCCGCGCGCTCGGGATCACCTTCGAACGAACGGGTGCCGACAACGGCGCTGCGCTGGTAGTCGAGGTCGAGCACCGGAGCGAAGCTCAGGTCCAGGCCAACGGCCAACACTTCGGTCGCCATAATCCAGCCACACTGCTCGGCCAGGTATTCGGCGTTCGGGTTGTCGGCAATGGCGCGCATGGCGGGCAAGCGCACGAAACCCTGGCGCAGGCGCTGCACGCGGCCGCCCTCTTGATCCACTGCCAGCAGCAGATCGGGACGAATGGCGCGAATGGCCGCACTCAGCTCGCGCACTTGACGCGGATGCTCGATGTTGCGGGCAAAGATGATCAGGCCACCCACTTCGGGCTGGCGCAACAATTGGCGATCTTCAGCCGTCAGCCAGGTACCGGCGACGTCCACCATCAACGAGCCTTGCAAGCCAGCAGTCATAAAAATTCCTTGATAACAGAAAACCCGGCCCACACGAATTCGAAGCCAGGCACAGTGCCCGACAGGTCGGCGATATCAATGGGAAACGGGTTCAGAACGAGAGTCGGCATGGGCGGCTAGCTTAGCGGATGTCAGCTGCCGCGCCCACCCGTGTGCGGTTAAACCTTGGCGGCAACCGGTGTCGATTTGCTACGTGGACGCAACTGGGCCGTGGCCATGGCCGTGTCGGTAACGCCGGATTCGGCGCGCATGCCGGCAGCCAGGAACGGCACCATCAGGCGCATGACCTGCTCGATCGAGGTGTTCACGCCAAAGTCGGTTTCGGCAATCGCGCGCAGGGCCTTGATGCCGGACATGCTGAACGCCGCCGCACCCAGCATGAAGTGCACGCGCCAGAACAGTTCGATGGGTGGAATGCGCGGCGCCGCTTCGTTGACCAACATCATGTAGCGGCGGAACACCTTGCCGTACATGTCTTCCAGATAACGACGCAAGTGCCCCTGGCTCTGACTGAACGCCAGCCCCAGCAAGCGCATGAAGATAGACAGGTCGTTGCCGCTGCGCGGCTGCACCACCAGCGCCTGCTCGACGAGGATTTCCAGCAACTCTTCGAGTGTCGGCTTGATTTCAGGCTTGGCCTGACGCCGCTCCAGCTCTTTATCGAGGCTGATGCAGAACGGCCCGAGGAACCGCGAGAAAACCGCCTGGATCAACGCTTTCTTCGAACCGAAGTGATAGTTCACCGCCGCCAGGTTGACACCCGCCTTGCTGGTGATCAGACGCAACGAGGTTTCGGCGAAACCTTTTTCCGCGAACAACTGCTCGGCGGCATCAAGAATGCGTTCAACGGTTTCCGACTGGGCCATGGCTACTCCGCCTGACAAACACTTGTTTGAAACATACGTTTCAGCCTGTGCATTGTCAAGTCTGGCAGTTCGTTTCGGGAATGGTCGGTCAGACATTTAACCACACAACAGCCAGGCTTCAATCCACTGACTGTTCGACCGTCCGGCGGCGACTGAAAAATGGAGCATTGCCAAGACCGCCTTACTGTATATAATCCCAGTCACTGTATAAAAAAACAGAGCGATCGATATGCTAAAGCTGACGCCACGACAAGCAGAGATTCTGGCCTTCATCAAACGCTGCCTGGAAGACAACGGGTATCCACCCACCCGTGCGGAAATCGCTCAGGAATTGGGTTTCAAGTCGCCCAATGCGGCGGAAGAACACCTCAAGGCACTGGCCCGCAAGGGTGCAATCGAGATGACGCCTGGCGCCTCCCGTGGCATTCGCATCCCCGGTTTCGAAGCCAAGGCCGACGATTCCACCCTGCCGATCATTGGCCGGGTCGCAGCCGGCGCCCCGATTCTTGCGCAGCAACACATCGAAGAGTCCTGCAACATCAACCCTGCCTTCTTCCATCCGCGCGCCGACTACCTGCTGCGTGTCCACGGGATGAGCATGAAGGATATCGGCATTTTCGACGGCGACCTGCTGGCGGTCCACACCACCCGCGAAGCCCGCAACGGCCAGATCGTGGTGGCGCGAATCGGCGACGAAGTGACCGTCAAGCGCTTCAAGCGTGACGGCAGCAAAGTCTGGCTGATCGCCGAGAACCCCGAGTTCGCCCCTATTGAAGTGAACCTTCAAGACCAGGAACTGGTGATCGAAGGCTTGAGTGTCGGCGTCATTCGCCGCTAAAGGAGGCACCATGCAGTTCCCACAGACATCACCACAGCAAACCCAACTGCCGTTGTTCGAAGCGTTCATGGCACAGCCATTGGCGCCGATTCTGAAAGACGTAGTCGAGTCCCCCTGGAGCGCCGAACCTGACGTTTTCAGCGAGCTGTCACTGCGTGGTGCAGCCGGGAACTGCCTGAGCCTTCTGGCACCGATCCTCAGGGAATTGAGCCAGGACCAGGACGCACGCTGGCTGACACTGATCGCGCCGCCCGCCAGCCTGACTCAAGCCTGGTTGCGAGATGCCGGACTCAACCGCGAGCGCATTCTGCTGCTGCAACCGCGGGGCACCCAGAGCGCCCAGCAACTGACCTGCGAAGCTCTGCGCCTGGGTCGTAGCCACACGGTGGTCAGCTGGATCAACCCGTTGAGCCCCCAATCGCGGCAACAACTGATCAGCGCCGCCCGCACCGGGGACGCTCAGAGCCTGAATATTCGACTGGGTTAACCGGCAGGCAAGACGCGCGCTTCACCGCGCAAGGCTTCTCCAGGGACAGAGAAGCCGATGAGTAACGACATCAAGAAAAGCGACAGACGGGGGTCAATGAAGAACCCGCGACCCCTCTTCCTTGTCGAATTCGCCTTCAACCAGGCGACCTGCCATCTGAACACCCACGCTCAACATCGCCTTGGCGACTTCCACGTGCTGCCCCTGCAGGAATGCCTTGGCGTCCTCGGAGAAATCCAAAGTAACCAGAGAACCCTCGTCCTCGGCCCTGCGCAGCTCGATACGGCCGTCTGGTAACTCGACAATTTCTAGAAAGGACGTTGGCATAAAGGACTGTTCTCCACGAAAGGCGGGGATTATATAGGCATCGGCCAGGCTTCGCTCGGGATCTTGACCAGATGCCATCCCGAAACTGTTTCTGTCAGCACTCGTTCAGACCTTCGCGAAAGCGGATCGCCAATGCTTTCAGGTTCTGACGCCAGCTCTCCAGCTCCTCCCGACTCAGTTCTTGCGGCGCTTCCTCTTCATCCAGATTGACAGCCAGGATCAGGGGCTGGGTCACGTCCCCTTTCGGCTTGTGGGGCGCGCGCGGCGGCTGAAACAATGCAGCATGGGCGGCCAACAGCTTGGCCAGCCAGGTTTCCGGATTATTGGCCAGTTCGACCAGCTCAGCCATTTCCGGGATGGCGATGGTGTCCAGCACCTCGCGAGTCAGCAACAACTCCGCACGAGGCGCATTGGCCTGAGGCAAGCGATAGAAACCGGCGATCTCGTGACACAAGCCCAACAGCGCGCCGTACAGGTGAAACAGCGCGGATTCGCGCCCAGCCTGGATCAGCGCCAGCGAATTCATCGCCCGCCCTTCTTCAGTGCGGGCCAGCGCTTCGAGCGACAAGCCGGCGAAATAAATCTTCTGATTGGTGCGGGTATACAGTTCGTGGGCCATGACGGCAGCCTCCACAACGAAATAATAGCTTCATGCAGGTCATGTAGGAGCGAGCTTGCTCCGGGCGGCGTTCCGACGATGGTCGTCAACGATGACGCGGGCCTTCAGAATACCCACGTTGCTCTCACGTCCTTCGCGAGCAAGCTCGCTCCTACAGGGGTCTTGCTATCTTACGCCTTGGCAGCCGGGCGTTTATCTTCGACCGCCCACTTGCCGCCGTCGTAGAACGCTTTCCAGCCAGTCGGCTTACCGTCGACTTCGGTCTGCACGTACTGCTCCTTGGTCTTGCGGCTGTAACGGATCACTGCCGGCAGACCATCCGGATCCTTCTTCGGCGCTTCGCAGAGGAAGTGATACTTCGGATCGATCTCGTCCTTGTGCGGAATGATTTCCATCACCAGCGGAGCACGGGTCTCGCGGTTTTTCGGGAACTGACTAGCCGCCAGGAACAGGCCGGATGCACCGTCGCGCAGGATGTAGGTGTCGTTGACCTTTTCGCATTTCAGCTCAGGCATCTTCACCGGATCCATCTTCGGCGGTGCCGCATCACCGCTCTTCAGCAGTTTGCGGGTGTTCTTGCAGGTGGCATTGGTGCACCCGAAGAACTTGCCGAAACGGCCGGTCTTGAGTTGCATCTCGCTGCCACACTTGTCGCACTCCAGGCTCGGACCTTCGTAGCCCTTGATGCGATAGGTGCCCTCTTCGATTTCGTAGCCATCGCAATCCGGGTTGTTACCGCAGATGTGCAGCTTGCGCTTTTCATCGAGCAGGTAGGCATCCATCGCGGTGCTGCAGATTGGGCAGCGATGCTTGCCACGCAACACCAGCGACTCCGATTCACCCTCGTCGTCGGCAGCGATTTCGTCGCCCGGCACCAGGTTGACGGTAGCCTTGCAACGCTCTTTCGGCGGCAGGCTGTAGCCCGAGCAACCGAGGAATACGCCAGTCGACGCGGTACGGATCTGCATCGGCCGCCCGCAAGTGGTGCACGGAATGTCAGTCATGACCGGCTGATTGGCGCGCATGCCGCTTTCCGGGCTTTCGGCTACTTCGAGTTTCTTCTTGAAGTCGCCGTAGAACTCGTCGAGCACGTTTTTCCAGTCGCGTTCGCCCTGGGCCACGTCATCGAGATGCTCTTCCATGCCGGCGGTGAAGCCGTAGTCCATCAGGTTGGAGAAGCTCTCGGCCAGACGCTCGGTGACGATGTCACCCATCTTTTCCGAGTAGAAACGACGGTTGTGCAGCGCCACGTAGCCGCGATCCTGGATGGTCGAAATGATCGCCGCATAGGTCGAAGGACGACCGATGCCGCGTTTTTCCATTTCTTTTACCAGGCTGGCTTCCGAGTAACGCGCCGGCGGCTTGGTGAAATGCTGGGTCGGATCAAGCTTGATCAGCTTCATCGCGTCGCCCTGGGCCATGTCCGGCAGTACGTCATCGTCGCCCGGCTTGGCGATTTGTGGCATGACGCGGGTGTAACCGTCGAACTTCAGGATGCGGCCCTTGGCGCGCAGCTCGAAGTCGCCGGCGCCCACAGTGACCGTGGTCGACAGGTATTGCGCCGGCAGCATCTGGCAAGCGAGGAACTGGCGCCAGATGAGCTCGTAGAGGCGCTCAGCGTCACGCTCCATGCCCGACAGCTTGCTTGGCTCGGTATTGGCGTCGGACGGACGAATCGCTTCGTGAGCCTCTTGTGCGCCTTCCTTGCTGCTGTAGACGTTCGGCGTTTCCGGCAGGTACTTCTTGCCGAACTCGCCTTCAATATAGGTACGCGCCATCGCCACGGCATCCACCGAGAGGTTGGTGGAGTCGGTACGCATATAAGTGATGTAGCCGGCTTCGTACAAACGCTGGGCCATCATCATGGTTTTCTTCACACCGAAGCCCAGGCGGTTACTCGCGGCCTGTTGCAGGGTGGAAGTGATGAACGGCGCCGACGGCTTGCTGCTGGTCGGCTTGTCTTCGCGCTTGACGATGCTGTAGCTGGAAGCCTTGAGCTTCTCCAGCGCAGCCATGGCCTGGGTTTCGTTGAGCGGCTTGAAGGCTTCGCCTTTTTCGCGGGCCACGTCGAAACGCACGGTCGCACCTTTGGCGGTGCCGAGGTCAGCATGCACTTCCCAGTACTCTTCCGGGATGAACGCGCGGATTTCACGTTCACGCTCGACCACCAGCTTCACGGCAACCGACTGCACGCGACCGGCGGACAGACCGCGAGCGATCTTGGCCCACAGCAGCGGCGAAACCATGTAGCCCACGACGCGGTCGAGGAAGCGACGCGCCTGCTGGGCGTTGACGCGGTCGATATCCAGCTCGCCTGGTTTCGAGAAGGCTTCCTGGATCGCCTTCTTGGTAATTTCGTTGAACACCACGCGCTTGTAGCGGGTGTCGTCACCACCGATGGCTTCGCGCAGGTGCCAGGCAATGGCTTCCCCCTCGCGGTCCAAGTCGGTTGCGAGATAGATGGTGTCAGCATCCTTGGCGAGCCGGCGCAGCTCTTCGATGACTTTTTCCTTGCCCGGGAGGATCTCGTACTTGGCTTTCCAGCCATGGTCCGGATCGACACCCATGCGCGCGACCAGCTGCTTGCGCGCTTTTTCTTTCGGCGAGAGCACCGGACCTTCGCCCGCGGCAGCCTTGCCGCGCTTGGCGGCTGGCTCTTTGCTGGCGCTAGCCGAACCGCTGGTGGGCAGGTCTCGGATATGGCCGATACTCGACTTCACCACGTATTCGTTGCCCAAATACTTGTTGATGGTCTTGGCCTTAGCCGGGGATTCCACAATGACCAGCGATTTGCCCATGGATCAGAAAATTCCTGAATTCGAGAAGTGAAAGGCGGTTGGCGCCTGACGCGGCACCGCTATATATAGTGGCAACAAGGTGAGGTCAAGCGCAGGAATCTGCGCGCACTCAGCTTATGGCTTGTTGAAAAGGCTTTCTTCGGCCTGCACCAAAGCAAAGCGTGGCACCTGTTCACCGTCAACCTCGACGGACTCCAGGAACATGCTCAAGGGACGCACCCAAAAGCCGTAATCGCCATACAGGGCTTGATAGAAGACCACTTCTTCTTCGGTTTCCGAATGCCGCGCAACAGCGAATACGCGGTATTGCGGACCTTTGTAATGTTCGTAGAGCCCAGGTTGTATCGGCATGTTTTGGCCCTCACTGAATTTTTTCAAAATAAAAACAAAATAAATCCGGAAAAACAAAAACCGGGGCACTTGGCCCCGGCTTCCATCAACGAGACGCTTAAACGCGTTCGAAGACGGTGGAGATGCCTTGGCCGAGACCAATGCACATGGTGGCTACCCCGAAGGTACCGCCATTCTGCTTCATCACATTGAGCAAAGTGCCGGAGATACGCGCACCGGAGCAACCGAACGGGTGGCCCAGAGCGATCGCGCCGCCGTGCAGGTTAACCTTCTCGTTCATCTTGTCGAGTACTTTCAAATCTTTCAGCACTGGCAGGGCCTGTGCGGCGAAAGCTTCGTTGAGCTCGAAGAAGTCGATGTCGGAGATACCCAGACCCACGCGCTTCAATGCTTTTTGTGTGGCCGGTACTGGACCATAGCCCATGATTGCCGGATCCACACCTGCCACCGCCATCGAGCGAATCACCGCCAGAGGCTGGATGCCCAGGTCCTGTGCGCGCTGCGCCGACATCACGATCATGCACGAGGCACCATCGGTGATCTGCGACGAGGTACCGGCTGTCACGGTGCCGCCCTTTGGATTGAACGCCGGCTTCAGAGCCGCCAGGCTTTCCAGGGTGGTTTCCGGACGAATGGTTTCGTCGTAGTCGAAGGTTTTCAGGAAACCGTTCTCGTCGTAGCCCTGCATCGGGATGATTTCGTCCTTGAACTTGCCTTCCACGGTCGCCTTGTGGGCGAGTTGGTGGGAGCGCACGCCGAAAGCGTCCTGTTGCTCGCGAGTGATGCCGTGCATCTTGCCCAGCATTTCCGCGGTCAGGCCCATCATGCCCGAGGCTTTCGCCGCGTACAGCGACATGTGCGGGTTCGGATCGACACCGTGCATCATGCTCACGTGCCCCATATGCTCGACGCCACCAACCACGAAAACGTCACCGTTGCCGGTCATGATCGCTTGCGCGGCAGTGTGCAGAGCGCTCATGGACGAGCCACACAGGCGGCTGACGGTCTGGCCGGCCGAGGTGTGCGGGATCTGGGTCATCAGCGATGCCATGCGCGCGATGTTCCAGCCCTGCTCCAGGGTCTGGTTCACACAGCCCCAGATCACATCTTCGACTTCGTTCGGGTCGACCTTGACGTTTCGTTCCAGCAGTTTGCTGATCAGGTGCGCCGACATGTCTTCGGCGCGGGTGTTGCGGTGCATGCCGCCCTTGGAGCGGCCCATCGGAGTACGACCGAAGTCGACAATCACGACGTCTCTAGGATTCAAGCTCATAAGTTCACTCTCACTCTAGTTGGGGGCGCTTAACCGAAGAAGCTCTGGCCGTTCTTGGCCATTTCGCGCAGCTTCGCGGTCGGGTGGTACAGCGCGCCCAAATCAGCGTACTGGTCAGCCAGGGCAACGAACTCTGCCACACCGAGCGAGTCGATGTAACGCAGCGCACCGCCACGGAATGGAGGGAAACCAATACCGTAGACCAGACCCATGTCGGCTTCGGCGGCGGTTTCGACGATGCCGTCTTCCAGGCAACGCACGGTTTCCAGGCACAGCGGGATCATCATCCAGTTGATGATGTCTTCGTCGGTGACTTCGCGCTGCTCGTAAACGATCGGTTTGAGCACTTCCAGTACCGAAGGATCGGCAACCTTCTTCTGCTTGCCGCGCTTGTCGGTCTCGTAGGCGTAGAAGCCCTTGCCGTTCTTCTGGCCCAGGCGCTTGGCTTCGTAGAGCACGTCGACGGCCGAGCGACGGTCGTCCTTCATGCGGTCCGGGAAGCCTTCAGCCATTACGTCACGACCGTGGTGACCGGTGTCGATGCCAACCACGTCCATCAGGTAGGCCGGGCCCATCGGCCAGCCGAATTTTTCCATGATCTTGTCGATACGGACGAAGTCCACACCAGCGCTGACCAGCTTGGCGAAGCCGCCGAAGTACGGGAACAGGACGCGGTTGACCAGGAAGCCCGGGCAGTCATTGACGACGATCGGGTTCTTGCCCATTTTCTTGGCGTAGGCAACGGTGGTGGCAACCGCCAGCTCGCTGGACTTCTCGCCACGGATCACTTCCACCAGCGGCATCATGTGCACCGGGTTGAAGAAGTGCATGCCGACGAAATTTTCCGGACGCTTGAGGGCCTTGGCCAGCAAGGTGATGGAAATGGTCGAGGTGTTGGACGCCAGGATGGTGTCCTCCTTGACCTTGTCTTCGACTTCGGCCAGAACGGCTTGCTTGACCTTCGGGTTCTCGACGACCGCTTCGACCACCAGGTCCACGTGACCGAAATCACCGTAGGACAGGGTTGGACGAATGCCGTTGAGCACTTCAGCCATTTTCGCGGCGGTCATGCGACCTTTATCAACGCGGCCGACCAGCAGTTTGGCGGCTTCGGCCAGACCCTGCTCGATACCGTGCTCGTTGATGTCCTTCATCAGGATCGGCGTGCCTTTGGAAGCCGACTGATAGGCGATACCGCCACCCATGATGCCGGCGCCCAGTACAGCGGCCTGCTTCACGTCCTTGGCGATTTCGTCGTAGGCCTTGGCCTTTTTCTTCAGTTCCTGATCGTTCAGGAACAAGCCGATCAGGCTCTGCGCGGCAGAGGTCTTGGCCAGTTTGACGAAACCGGCCGCTTCGATTTCCAGCGCCTTGTCGCGACCGAAGTTCGCGGCTTTCTGGATGGTCTTGATCGCTTCAACCGGCGCCGGGTAGTTCGGGCCAGCCTGGCCGGCCACGAAACCCTTGGCGGTTTCGAAAGCCATCATTTGTTCGATAGCGTTCAGCTTGAGCTTTTCCAGCTTCGGCTGGCGCTTGGCCTTGTAGTCGAACTCGCCGGAGATGGCGCGCTTGATCAGTTCCAGCGCGGCGTCCTGCAGCTTCTCAGGATCAACCACTGCGTCGACGGCGCCGACTTTCAGCGCGTCTTCAGGACGGTTTTCCTTGCCGGCGGCAATCCACTCGATGGCGTTGTCGGCACCGATCAGGCGCGGCAGACGCACGGTACCGCCGAAGCCCGGGTAGATGCCCAGCTTGACTTCCGGCAGACCGATCTTGGCCTTGGTGGACATGACGCGGTAGTCCGCCGCCAGGCACATTTCCAGACCGCCGCCCAACGCGATGCCGTTGATGGCAACAACCGTCGGGACGTTGAGGTCTTCGAAATCGCTGAAAATCTTGTTGGCTTCGAGGTTGCCAGCAACAAGTTCTGCATCCGGCAGCTTGAAGTTGTCGACAAATTCGGTGATGTCGGCGCCGACGATGAACACGTCCTTGCCACTGCTGACGATCACGCCCTTGATCGAAGCATCTGCCTTGATGGTGTCTACGGCCTGACGCAGTTCGTTCAGGGTTAGACGGTTGAACTTGTTGACGGACTCACCCTTGAGGTCGAACTTCAGTTCGACGATGCCACTTTCAAGAGCCTTAACCGTGATGGCTTTACCTTCGTAAATCATCAACTGATCTCCACGATATGGAAGCTGAACAGTACACGTCGGACGCAGGCGAATGGCTTGGCAGGGACGTCGATCGTCAATGCTACGCCCATTCCCCCGGCACACCCGCCAACGCGATAGTCGGGATTCTGTAGGAGCGGTCTGAAATACAAACGCTCAATTCATACGCCCGTTTGATTTGGGTACGTCACCTTCACGGAATTTCCGACAATTGTCAATCGCCCGAAACACGGGTTGAAACGCGACTTTCCGGTCATATCCGTACTGCGAAGACCTTAAACACGCCGAAACATGCAAGGTCATTCATAGAATCAATTGTTAGAAAAATCGCCCTAATTCGCTGCAGCCCGTGTTTAACAAGCTACGCTGGCGGAACCAAGGGGAAAATTGTGAACGCTTTTGGCGAATGCTCAGCGTAAGATCAGCCAACACCGATTTACCGGCCTGCCTGGCCAACCCGCCCGATGATTTTGTCGGGCTTTTTATTGCCTGCGAAAAACGCCTGCAGGCGCGAGCTCGCTCGCGATGGACGTCAACGATGACGCGGGAAGCCTGGCACCCCGTGGTGCTCTCAGGTTCATCGCGAGCAGGCTCGCTCCTACAGGGGGGGGTGGGGTTCAGGCGAGGGCTTTGAGAGTGGCATCGATCCGCTGCAACACTTCGGCCTCGCCCTTCTCGCCCCAATACAAGGCGATTATTTGTTTGTCGGCCTCGACCTTGAAGACATTGCCCGGCAATTTTTCAAAATGATCGAGCAGCGTCCGATCCTCACAGATTTCCTGCCACTGATTGACCCAGACACCCGGGGATTTTTGCCAGTAACTCCAGCACGCGGGCTGAGTGCCACGCCGCGGACGATGGTACTGGGCGCAAGGGCTCGGCGGCTCCTGGCTGAGCCAGTGCGGCCACTCCTGAGGGGCCAATTGCATGGCCAGCCCGATGCGCCGGGCCTCCATCCGCAAGGCTATGCGCCCGCTCTGAACTCGCGACGGCCGCAACCATGCCAGCGGGCTCAGCACCACCAGCAGGATTGACACCACTATCCAGACCGTCATATCTGTACTCCCGAATTTGAATGAGCCCATTGTGTCACTTTGGAACCAATGCGCTTGAAACCAGCCATACTTACCAATATTGCATCCCTCAGGAGGAGCACCTCATGCCCTACAACCATATTCTGGTCGCTGTAGATCTGACCGAAGAGTGCGACCCTGTGATTCACCGCGCTCGCGAACTGTCGGTGAGCAACGGTGCGAAATTGTCGCTGGTGCACATTGTCGAGCCGATGGCGATGGCCTTCGGTGGTGACGTGCCAATGGACCTGTCACAACTGCAACAGCAGCAGTTCGATCAGGCCAAGGAGCGCCTTGACCGCTTGATTCTGAAATACCCGGAGCTCTCCAGGGAATACAGCCACCTGACCTACGGCCAGCCACGCCAGGAAATCCACCACCTGGCCAAGGAGCAAACCTGCGACCTGATCGTGGTGGGCAGCCATGGCCGGCACGGCCTGGCACTGCTGCTGGGCTCCACCGCCAATGACGTGTTGCATGGCGCGCCTTGCGATGTGCTGGCGGTGCGCCTGCAAAACAAATCCTGACAACACCTCCCTGTAGGAGCGAGCCCGCTCGCGATGAACCCGAGAGCGCCACGGGGTGTCAGGTTCCCCGTGTCATCGTTGACGACCATCGCGAGCAGGCTCGCTCCTACAGGGGATCGTTTCGATCCAATTTCATATGAAAAGCCCGGCGCTCATCACTGAACGCCGGGCTTTTTTGTTACCGGATCAATCAGGCATCCAGCTCGGCCCAACGCTCGACCATCACGTCGAGCTCAGCCTGCAACTGCTCCAGCTGAGCAATCACCGCAGCCGTTTCGGCAGCAGGACGCTGATAGAAGCCCGCATCCGCCATTTGCGCTTCAACGACGGCAATCTGCTGCTCCATGGCTTCGATCTGCCCCGGCAACGCTTCCAGCTCGCGCTGCAATTTGTAGCTGAGCTTTTTCTTCGCCACTGGCGCTTCGACGGCTGCCGCAACCGGCGCAGGCTCGGCCTTCACCACTGCGGAGTTCAAGTCGGCCTTGCCGGACTTGCTCTCGGTCACGCCCAGCAGGCGCGGCGAGCCGCCCTGACGCAGCCAGTCCTGATAGCCACCGACATACTCGCGAACCTTGCCTTCACCTTCGAAGACCAGGGTGCTGGTCACCACGTTGTCGAGGAATGCCCGGTCGTGGCTGACCATCAGTACGGTGCCGTTGAAGGTCAGCAAGACCTCTTCGAGCAACTCGAGGGTTTCAACGTCGAGGTCGTTGGTCGGTTCGTCGAGTACCAGCAGGTTCGCCGGCTTGCTGAATAGCTTGGCCAGCAACAGACGGGCACGTTCACCACCAGACAGCGCCTTGACCGGCGTGCGGGCACGCTGCGGGCTGAACAGGAAGTCGCCGAGGTAGCTCAGCACGTGGCGGCTCTGGCCGTCGATATCGATGAAGTCGCGACCTTCGGCCACGTTGTCGATCACGGTTTTTTCCAGGTCCAGCTGATGGCGCAACTGGTCGAAGTAGGCGACATCGATTCGGGTGCCCTCTTCCACTTTGCCGCTGGTCGGCTGCAAGCCGCTGAGCATCAGCTTCAGCAACGTGGTCTTGCCGGTACCGTTGGCGCCGAGCAGACCGATACGGTCGCCGCGCTGCAGCACCATGGAGAAATCCTTGATCAGGAACGGCCCGCCCGGGTGAGCGAAGCTCACGTTCTCGAGCACCATGACCTGCTTGCCGGACTTGTCGGCGGTATCCAGCTGAATGTTGGCCTTGCCGGTACGCTCACGACGCTCGCTGCGCTCGACACGCAAGGCTTTCAGTGCACGGACACGACCTTCGTTACGGGTACGACGGGCCTTGATGCCCTGGCGAATCCACACTTCTTCCTGGGCCAGGCGTTTGTCGAACAGCGCGTTGGCAGTGGCTTCGGCAGCGAGCTCAGCTTCCTTGTGCACGAGGAAACTGGCGTAGTCGCCGTTCCAGTCGATCAGGCCACCGCGATCCAGTTCGAGGATGCGGGTGGCCAGGTTCTGCAGGAAAGAACGGTCGTGCGTGATGAACAGCACGGCGCCCTGGAAATCCTTCAGCGCTTCTTCAAGCCAGGCGATGGCACCGATGTCCAGGTGGTTGGTCGGTTCGTCGAGCAGCAGCAAGTCCGGCTCGGACACCAGGGCCTGGGCCAGCAGGACGCGACGACGCCAGCCGCCGGACAACTCGGCGAGGGTCTTGTCGGCCGGCAGCTGCAGGCGGCTCAGGGTGCTGTCGACGAGGGTCTGCAAGCGCCAGCCATCGCGGGCTTCGAGGTCGTGCTGGACGTGCATCAGCTTGTCCAGATCGGCGTCGGTGACGATGTTCTGGCTCAGGTGGTGATATTCGGCGAGCAAGGCGCCGACGCCGTCCAGGCCTTCGGCCACCACGTCGAACACTGTCCGCTCGTCGGCCACCGGCAATTCTTGCGGCAATTCGCCGATCTTGAGCCCGGGCGCGCGCCAAACGGAGCCGTCATCGGGCTTCTGGTCGCCCTTGACGAGCTTCATCATGCTGGACTTGCCAGTGCCGTTGCGGCCGATGATGCACACCCGCTCACCACGGGCGATCTGCCAGGACACCTTGTCCAACAACGGCATAGCGCCGAAAGCAAGGGACACATCGCTGAATTTGAGCAGGGTCATGAGCTTCTCCAAAAACCGGGCGCGCATTCTACCTGACTTGAGGCTTCAGAAGGCCGGCAATTTCACTCTCGTAGCACTCTGCATGACAAATGTTGCGAACTGATGCGGGAAGACCCGCAAAGCTTTCACCGGCTGCTGGCAAAAGGCTAAGCTACAGGCAATTCAGCGCGGGCCAGGCCCGCGCTTGTCATGATTTTCTCTGCCCGGATGTCTCATGCGCAGTCGCCTTTTCAATCTTTTATCTGCTTTTTTACTGTCTGCCGCTGCCGTCCAATCCGCTCAGGCGGTGGACCTGTCCACCCAACGCCAGTATTACGATGAAGCCAAGCGTGCCCTGGCCAAGGGCGATAGTGGCCCGTATTTCCGTTACAGCCAGGCCCTCGCCGATTATCCGCTGGAACCGTACCTGGCGTACGACGAGCTGACCGCGCGCCTGAAAACCGCGAGCAACGCCGAAATCGAGAAGTTCCTTGCCGAACACGGCGACCTGCCCCAGGCCAACTGGATGAAGCTGCGCTGGTTGCGCTGGCTGGCGGACCGTGGCGACTGGGCGACCTTCGTCAAGTACTACGACCCGAAAATGAACTTCACCGAACTGGACTGCCTGAATGCGCAGTACCAGATCAGCCACAACCTCAAGGCCGAAGGGTATGCCAACACCGAAAAGCTCTGGCTGACCGGTAAATCCCAGCCCGAAGCCTGCGATGCCCTGTTCGGCATGTGGGCCGCCGATGGCCAGTTGACCGAGCAAAAGCGTTGGGAACGCGCCAAACTCGCCGCCCAGGCGCGCAACTACCCACTGGCCAACAGCCTGGTCAACGGCATGTCCACCCTCGCCCCTCGCGGTCGCTTGCTGGTGGACGTGGCGCAGAAACCGGAACTGCTCAACCAGCCGTCACGCTTCACCCCGGCCGATGAAGCCATGTCCGACGTGGTCAGCCTCGGCCTTCGCCGCCTGGCCCGCCAGGACCCGGACAAGGCCATGAACCTGCTCGACGGCTATGCCAGCAGCATGCATTTCTCCCGGGATGAAAAAGTGGCGATCGCACGGGAAATCGGGCTGACCCTCGCCAAACGTTTCGACGGTCGAGCCCTGGACGTCATGACCAAATACGACCCGGAGCTGCGCGACAACACGGTTTCGGAATGGCGCTTGCGCCTGCTCCTGCGCCTGGCGCGCTGGGACGATGCCTATCAGTTGACCCGTCGCCTGCCCCAGGACCTGGCCACCACCAACCGCTGGCGTTACTGGCAGGCCCGCACCCTGGAGCTGGCGCAACCGCAGAATCCGGAAGCCCAGACCCTTTATCGAAGCGTGGCTCGTGAGCGCGACTTCTATGGATTCCTTGCGGCGGATCGCTCGCAATCACCCTATTCGCTGAACAACAAGCCGCTGGTGATGAGCCAGGCGCTGATCAATAAAGTGCGCAACACCCCCGGCATACGTCGCGCCCTGGAGTTCCACGCTCGCGGGCAAATCGTCGACGGTCGCCGCGAGTGGTACCACGTCAGCCGCCACTTCAGCCGCGACGAGATGGTTGCCCAGGCCAAATTGGCGTACGACCTGAAATGGTACTTCCCGGCTATTCGCACCATCAGCCAGGCGCAGTATTGGGACGATCTGGATATCCGTTTCCCGATGGCCCACCGCAACACGCTGGTGCGTGAAGCGAAGAATCGCGGCCTGCATCCGAGCTGGGCGTTCGCCATCACTCGCCAGGAAAGCGCCTTCATGGAAGATGCCCGCTCCGGGGTCGGCGCCTCGGGCCTGATGCAACTGATGCCCGCCACCGCCAAGGAAACCGCACGCAAGTTCAGCATCCCCTACAGCTCGCCACAGCAACTGTTCGACCCGGACAAGAACATCCAGCTCGGTGCCGCTTACCTGAGCCAGGTACACAGCCAGTTCAACGGCAACCGCGTCCTCGCCTCCGCCGCCTACAACGCCGGCCCCGGCCGCGTGCGCCAATGGCTGCGCGGTGCCGACCACCTGAGTTTCGACGTGTGGGTAGAAAGCATTCCGTTCGACGAAACCCGCCAGTACGTGCAAAACGTGCTGTCGTATTCGGTGATCTACGGTGAGAAGCTCAACTTACCGCAGCCGATCGTGGACTGGCATGAGCGGTATTTTGATGATCAATGACCGGTAACGCCGGTGCTCTAAAAAATGCCCGCATCAAACGATGCGGGCATTTTTTTTCAGGGGCTTTGAAGGCGCAAAGATCAAGAGATCGCAGACTGCGGCAGCGCCTACAGTTCGGTGGCAACCTTGCCGTCACTGAACTGCAAAGCCGCCAGTCGCGCATACAACGCGTTGCTGGCAATCAGCTCCTGATGCGTGCCCACCGCTACCAGCTTCCCCTGATCCATCACTGCGATGCGATCGGCGTTTTTCACCGTGGCCAGGCGATGGGCGATCACCAGGGTGGTGCGGTTTTTCATCAGGCTCGGCAGCGCCTGCTGGATCAGGTGCTCGCTCTGGGCGTCGAGGGCGCTGGTGGCTTCGTCGAGGAGCAGGATCGGGGCGTCCACCAGCAGCGCGCGGGCAATGGCCAGGCGTTGACGCTGGCCGCCGGACAAGCCGAGACCGCCGTCACCCAGATGAGTCTGGTAACCATTGGGCATGGCTTCGATAAAGTCATGGGCGTAAGCGATTTTTGCCGCTTCCTGCACCTCGGCCAAGGTCGCCTGCGGATTGCCGTAGCGAATGTTTTCTTCAATGCTGCCGAAAAACAGCGCCGGGGTTTGCGACACCAGGGCGAAACAGCGGCGCAGGTCCAGCGGATCGAGTTGAGTCAACGGCACGCCATCGAGCAGGATGCGACCCTCGGCGGGGTCGTAAAAACGCAGCAGCAAGTCATACACCGTGGATTTGCCGGCCCCCGATGGCCCGACCAGCGCCAGCGTCTCACCGGCATTGACGGTCAGGCTCAACCCGTCGACGGCATAACTTTCCGGGCGCGACGGGTAGGAAAAACGCACATTGTGCAGTTGCAGTTGGCCATCGACCCGCTCCGGCAGTTTTACCGCGCCCGCCACCGGCGGCAGGATGATGTTTTCCGAACGCAGCAACTCGGCAATCCGCTCGGCGGCGCCGGCTGCCCGCTGCAACTCGCCAATCACCTCACTCAACGTGCCGAACGCGCTGCCGACGATCAGGCTGTAGAACACGAACGCCGCCAGTGCGCCGGCGGAAATTCGCCCGGCGATGACATCCATGCCTCCAACCCAGAGCATCACCCCGACCGCCCCCAGGACCAACACGATCACCAGGGTAATCAGCCAGGCCCGCTGGAAGATGCGCCTGCATGCGGTGTTGAACGCCTCTTCCACCGCCACGGCAAACCGGCGCTCGTCCTGGGACTGATGGTTGTAGGCCTGCACGGTCTTGATCTGCCCCAGGGTTTCCGACACATAGCTGCCGATGTCGGCAATCCGGTCCTGACTCAAGCGTGAGAGGTTACGCACCCGGCGACCGAAGATCAGGATCGGCGCGATCACCAGAGGCAAGGCAACCACCACGATGCTCGTGAGCTTGGGGTTGGTAATGAACAAAAGGACGATCCCGCCGACCACCATCAGCAGATTGCGCAGGAACAACGATAGCGAAGAGCCGATGACCGATTGCAGCAGCGTGGTGTCGGCGGTCAGGCGGGACTGGATTTCCGAGCTGCGATTGTCTTCGTAAAACCCCGGGTGCAGATAAATCAGATGATTGAACACGTTGCGGCGGATGTCGGCGACGCAGCGCTCGCCGATCCACGACACCAGGTAAAACCTCGCAAAGGTTCCGATGGCCAATCCCGCCACCAGTAACATGAACAGACCGATGGACTGGTTGAGCAGATGCGGTGACTGGGTCATGAACCCGTCGTCCACCAGCAGGCGGATACCCTGCCCCATGGACAAGGTAATACCGGCGGTGGCGATCAACGCCAGCAAGGCGCCAAAGGCCTGCCAGCGATACGGCGCGATGAAGCGACTGGCCAGGCGAATGGCACGGCGGTGGCGGGCAGAGAGCATCGTAATCATCCTGGACAAGGCGGTCATTAGGGTCAGCCTATACCGCTCAATGGGGTGGCTCGCTGCAAATCACAATGAGTCGGGTTAATTATGTCCACCAACACTAGAGGCTAGACACTATTGGTCTAAAGTTCGGGTAGCCAGGCGAAGGCATTTCTGCTGGACTGGTTCTGTCCCCCCGGAAAGATCGCAGGGAGTTGTCATAGCCCGGTCACCTGGCGGTTCTACAGTAAGCTAACAACCTGATGAGGAGACAGGCCATGTCCTTGCAACACAGCAGCGATGACAAAATTCAAGTGATCCGCACGCAACCAGACCAGTCTCTGGGTTGCTCGATTATTGACGAGCAGGGTCGCGAAGTACCGATCACTGAAAAGATGATCCAGAAAGCTTGCAGCGAACTGGAAAAGCGATTGGTCAAACCTGCCGAACAAAGGTGATATAGCCACCGTCTTCTTGACCCGGCCCATTGTTGGCCGGGTTTTTTATGCCTGCTTATCCAATCCGGCTCCTGTGGGAGCGAGCCTGCTCGCGATAGGGCCGCCACGGTCTATCAGATTGCCGTCGCCCCCAGCGCCGCCACAATCCTCTGCAACTGCGGCGCATCCCCCTCGATCCGCACCTGCAATCCATCGATCTCGCGGCGCGACGGGTATTGCTTGCGCAGCACATCGAATGCCGCTCGCTGCTCGCTGACACTGCCGACAAGGCTGCGACGGAAATCGGCATCGTCACGTCGCGGGTCATACACGCCACGGCACAGCATCGCCAACGCCCAGGCCGGATCGCTTTGCGCATTGAGGGTCACGTGCGACAGCCACGGTGCCGGCAGCAAATCGCCCAGGCTGACGCGGGCCGGTTGCCCGAGGAAATCGCAATACGCCTGATAAATCTGCGCGGTACCCCGCTGCTTGCCGTCGAGGCTGTAACCGGCAATGTGTGGCGTTGCCAGCACGCAGAGTTCGGCCAGCGCCACGTCGACTTCAGGCTCGCCTTCCCAGACATCGAGCACCGCTTGCAGGTCTTCGCGCTCCAGCAGCACGTCGCGCAGGGCCGCGTTGTTGACCACCGGCCCGCGACTGGCATTGATCAGCCAGGTGCCGGACCTGAGCTGGTTCAGACGTTTTTCATCGAACAAGTGCCAGGTCGATTGCTGACCCTGTTTCGTCAATGGCGTGTGCAGGCTGATGACATCGCATTCATCGATGATCTGCTCGAGGCTGACGTAATCCCCCCCTTCCGCAGCTTGCCGAGGCGGATCGCACACCAGCACCTTCCAGCCCAGGCCTTGCAGGACCTTGACCAGCCGTCCGCCCACTTCGCCGGCACCGACCACACCGTAGGTGCGCCGGGTCAGGTCGACACCCTCGATTTCGGCCAGGGTCAGCAGGCTGCCGAGCACATAGTCGACCACGCCTCGGGCATTGCAGCCCGGGGCGCTGGACCAGGTGATACCGGCCTGCTGAAAATAATTCAGGTCCAGATGATCGGTGCCGATGGTGCACGTACCGACAAAGCGCACCTTGCTGCCCTCAAGCAGCGCGCGATTGACGTTGGTCACCGAACGCACCAACAGCACATCGGCCTGCTCGACCGTGGCACGGTCGATGGCGCGACCCGGCACCCGGCGGATTTCACCGAAACCTCCGAAGAAGGCATCGAGCAGGGGGATATTTTCGTCGGCAACAATCAGCATGGCAGGCTCCTTTGGCGGATCGGCAGTTTAGGCGTAGATGGCCGTTGTGAGCCAGCAAGCATTGCGCGTCCTTTGTGGCGAGGGGGCTTGTCGGTTCGGCGCTCCGACAGGCCCCCTCGCCACAAGGAATCGTTTCGCACTCAAACTTTGATTACAAATCCACAACACGGGTCTTTTCCTGACTGGCGCGTCAACGCGTAGAATGCGCGCCTGTGCTTCGCAAATTTTTGGACGTTTCGCCCTTGAACTCCGTAACCGACCACCCTACTGCCCTCCCCCTTTCCCGCCCGGCCCGGATTCGCCTGGAGCTCAAGACGCTGCTTGGCCTGGCGCTACCGATCATGATCGCGCAGCTCGCTACTACGGCGATGGGTTTCGTCGATGCGGTGATGGCAGGCCGATTCAGTCCTCGCGACCTCGCGGCGGTTGCCTTGGGCAACTCGATCTGGGTGCCGGTCTTTCTGCTGATGACCGGCACCCTGCTGGCCACTACCCCCAAAGTCGCCCAGCGTTTCGGGGCCGGCACTCACAGTGAAATCGGTCCACTGGTTCGACAGGCGTTGTGGCTGGCATTGCTGGTCGGGCTCTTGGCAACGACTGCATTGTTGAACGCCGAACCCATTCTGCACATCATGAAGGTTGACCCGCAGCTGATCGGCCCGTGCATGCAATACCTGAACGGTATTGCCAGCGGCCTTCCCGCCACAGCTTTTTATTGCGTATTGCGCTGTTTCAGTGACGGTCTGGGCCGCACCCGCCCGGCCATGGTGCTTGGCCTGTGCGGCCTGGCCCTGAACATTCCACTGAACTACATCTTCATTTATGGCCACTTTGGCGTCCCGGCCATGGGTGGCGTCGGCTGCGGCTGGGCCACTGCCATCGTGATGTGGGTGATGACCTTGGGCATCGCCGGATGGGAACGCTGGGCACCGGCTTATAAATCGAGCCAATTGTTCAGCCGTTTCGACTGGCCGCAGTGGTCGGTGATCAAACGCCTGCTGGGCATCGGCCTGCCCATCGGCATCGCGGTATTCGCCGAATCGAGCATCTTCGCCGTGATCGCCCTGCTGATCGGCAGCCTCGGCGCCACTGTCGTGGCCGGACACCAGATCGCACTGAACTTCAGCTCACTGGTGTTCATGATCCCCTACTCCCTCGGCATGGCCGTGACGGTTCGGGTCGGCCAGGCCCTCGGACGCCAGGAACCGCGCGAGGCACGCTTCGCGGCCGGGGTTGGCATGGGCACCGCACTGGCCTACGCGTGTCTTTCGGCGAGCATGATGCTGTTGATGCGCGAACACATCGCCGCGATCTACACCGCCGACCCGACCGTGATCCGAGTGGCGGCGATGCTGATTGTGTATTCGGCGCTGTTCCAGTTTTCCGACGCGATCCAGGTGACCGCCGCCGGTGCATTGCGCGGTTATCAGGACACCCGGGTGACGATGTTCCTGACATTGTTCGCGTACTGGGGTATCGGTTTGCCGGTGGGTTACGCCCTCGGCCTGACCGACTGGTTCGGTACACCGAGTGGCCCGAGCGGGCTGTGGCAGGGCTTGATCGTGGGCTTGAGCTGCGCGGCACTGATGCTGTCGTTTCGCCTGACGCGCAGTGCGCGCAAACGGATTCGTATCAGCCGCTCGGCGGGTTGACTTGCGAAAATTGTAGGAGCGAGCTTGCTCGCGAAGGTCGTGAACGGTAACGCGTAAAACCAGATGCCCAACGGCGCTTTCGTTTTTTTCGCGAGCAAGCTCGCTCCTACAGTTGCGTCATGATGCGAACTTAAACGGACTTCTTGCGAATCCAGTAGAGGTAGGTGCCTTCCTCTTCGTGCTGCGCCACCAGTTCATGGTCGAGAAACACGCAAAACTTGGGAATGTCGCGACGGGTCGACGGATCGGTGGCGATCACCTTGAGCAGGCCGCCGGGCACCAGGTCACGGATGTGCTGGTGCAGCATCATCACCGGCTCGGGGCAGTTGAGGCCGGTGGCATCGAGGGTGCCGTCTACCGGCGTATCAAGCATTTCACTCATGATTCACTCCTGAAACTGGCCGGCATTGTCGCGCATTGCCGGGTGTAACGTCATCTGTGGCACCTGTGGGAGCGAGCCTGCTCGCGATGGCGGTGGGTCAATCAACAAAGATGTTGAATGTAATGGCCTCATCGCGAGCAGGCTCGCTCCTACAGGGGGTTGCGGTGTTTCAGCGGGATTTCGGCTTCTTCACATCAATCCGACGTAAATGGCAGGTCACTTCCTCACGGTCGTGGTACAGCTGCTTGCAGCCGATCTCGACCTTGATGCCCCGGGCCTTGAAGCCATCGGCAATGCGCTCGAGCAAGCGCTTCACTTCGGCGTAGCGCTGTTTCATCGGCAGCTTGAGGTTGACCACCGCCTCGCGGCAATGGCCGTCGCCGATCCACTCTTCCAGCATCGCGGCGTTGCGTGCCGGCTTCTCGACGATGTCGCAGACCATCCAGTCCACCGGTTGCTTGGGCTTGAAGGTGAAACCGTCAGCCATCAAATGCTGCACAAGACCGGTATCCATCAGGCTTTCGGCCATCGGGCCGTTGTCGATGGCGGTCACCAGCATGCCGCGGTTGACCAGTTGCCAGGTCCAGCCACCGGGGGCGGCCCCGAGGTCGACGCCGGTCATGTCACCATGCAGCCGCTCGTCCCACTGGTCGCGCGGGATGAAGTGGTGCCAGGCCTCTTCCAGCTTGAGGGTCGAACGGCTCGGCGCCTCGCGGGGGAACTTCAAACGGGGAATGCCCATCGGCCACATCGCCGAGTTGTTCGACTCCGCCAGCCCCATGAACACTTCGCGGCCGCTCTTGAAGGTCAGCAACAGACGCGGCTTGTGGGCATCTTCCACCAGCTTGCCGGCCGCCATCAGCGCCTTGCGCAGGTGCACTTCGAATTTCTTGCAGAAGTTCGACAGTTCCTTGCCGTCATTGGTGTCGACCATTTCCAGCCACAGGCTGCCGCACAGCGGAAAGTCCGCCATATGCGCCAGGATCACGCTGATGCGGTCGGTTTCCGGCAGATCGATGAAGATTCCCCGGGCCCACTGGCGCGGGAAGATCAGCTCGGCGAAACGCTGCCCGCGCATCAGGCGCTCGGCGCCGTCTTCTTCGGTGCAGACGAATTCGGCGCAAGCCGTGGCGGCCTTGGCCTTGGCATAACCGGCTACGCTCAAGCGCGCGGCGAGGTCGGAAATCTCGGAACAGACTTCGCCTTCGAAGCCCGGCCGGCAATGCATGAATAGGGTGTTCATTCTTACTCCTAGACCCTGTAGGAGCGAGCTTGCTCGCGATGGACTCAAGGGCGGCGCGTTTACTCAGGAAACACGCGTTATCGTTAACGTCCATCGCGAGCAGGCTCGCTCCCACAAAGAGAGACCGCTTGCGTTGAAGCAAAGCCTGTCACGAAAACCGGCGCATGATAGCCGAGATCGGAACCTGGAGCTTGTCCATAGAGTCCAGTTATTAGCCAGCTACTGAAAACAGGGCTAGGTTTAATGTTCTGCCCGTCCCCTCAGTCCGTAGCCGTGCGGACTCAAAGGAGTGATCGCAATGCCGTCCCTCGATAGCCTGAAAACGCTCAAGACCTTGCAAGTCGGCAACAAGACCTACCACTACTTCAGCCTGCCCGATGCCGCCAAAAGCCTGGGCGATCTGGACAGGTTGCCGATGTCGTTGAAAGTCCTGCTGGAAAACCTGCTGCGCTGGGAGGACGAAAAAACCGTCACCGGCACCGACCTCAAGGCGCTCGCCGCGTGGCTCAAGGAGCGTCGCTCCGACCGCGAAATCCAGTACCGCCCGGCGCGGGTGCTGATGCAGGATTTCACCGGCGTACCGGCGGTGGTCGACCTGGCCGCCATGCGCGCGGCGATGGCCAAGGCCGGCGGCAATCCGCAACGGATCAATCCGCTGTCACCGGTGGACCTGGTAATCGACCACTCGGTGATGGTCGACAAGTTCGCCAGTAGCAGCGCCTTCGAGCAGAACGTCGACATTGAAATGCAGCGCAATGGCGAGCGCTATGCGTTCCTGCGCTGGGGCCAGAGTGCCTTCGATAATTTCAGCGTGGTGCCGCCGGGCACCGGGATCTGCCACCAGGTCAATCTTGAATACCTCGGCCGAACGGTCTGGACCAAGGACGAGGACGGCCGCACCTACGCCTTCCCCGACACCCTGGTGGGCACCGACTCCCACACCACCATGATCAACGGCCTCGGCGTGCTTGGCTGGGGCGTCGGCGGTATCGAGGCGGAAGCGGCGATGCTCGGGCAACCGGTGTCGATGCTGATTCCGGAAGTCATCGGCTTCAAACTCACCGGCAAGCTCAAGGAAGGCATCACCGCCACCGACCTGGTGCTGACCGTGACCCAGATGCTGCGCAAGAAAGGCGTGGTGGGCAAATTCGTCGAGTTCTATGGCGATGGCCTCGCCGACCTGCCCCTGGCCGACCGTGCGACCATCGCCAACATGGCCCCGGAATACGGCGCCACCTGCGGTTTCTTCCCGGTGGACGACATCACACTGGAGTACCTGCGACTGTCCGGCCGCCCCCTGGAAACGGTGCAACTGGTGGAGGCGTACAGCAAGGCCCAGGGCCTGTGGCGCCTGCCCGGCCAGGAACCGCTGTTCACCGACAGCCTGGCACTGGACATGGGCAGCGTCGAAGCCAGCCTCGCCGGACCAAAACGCCCACAGGACCGGGTGTCGCTGCCCAACGTTGCGCAAGCGTTCAGCGACTTCACCGACCTGCAATTCAAGCCCACCAGCAAGGAAGAAGGCCGCCTGGAAAGCGAAGGCGGTGGTGGTGTTGCCGTCGGCAATGCCGATATGGCCGGTGAAGCGGATTACGATTACGAAGGCCAGACCTATCGCCTGAAAAACGGCGCCGTGGTCATCGCCGCGATCACCTCCTGCACCAACACCTCCAACCCCAGCGTGATGATGGCCGCCGGGCTGGTGGCGAAGAAGGCTGTGGAAAAAGGCCTGAAACGCAAACCCTGGGTGAAGAGCTCGCTGGCCCCCGGCTCGAAAGTGGTCACCGACTACTACAAGGCGGCCGGCCTGACCCATTACCTCGATGAACTGGGTTTTGCCCTGGTCGGCTATGGCTGCACCACTTGCATCGGCAACTCGGGACCACTGTCGGAACCCATCGAGAAAGCCATCCAGCAAGCGGACCTCACCGTGGCCTCCGTGCTCTCGGGTAATCGCAACTTCGAAGGCCGGGTGCATCCGCTGGTGAAAACCAACTGGCTGGCCTCCCCGCCGCTGGTGGTGGCCTACGCGCTGGCCGGCACCGTGCGCACCGACCTCAGTCGCGAGCCGTTGGGCGAGGACAAGGATGGCAACCCGGTTTACCTGCGGGACATCTGGCCCAGCAGCAAGGAAATTGCCGACGCCGTGAATCAGGTCAACACCGCCATGTTCCACAAGGAATACGCCGAAGTGTTTGCCGGTGACGCGCAATGGCAGGCGATCAAGGTCCCGCAGGCGGCGACCTATGTCTGGCAGGACGATTCGACTTACATCCAGCACCCGCCGTTCTTCGACGACATCGGTGGCCCGCCGCCCGTGGTCAAGGATGTCAACGGCGCCAGAATCCTCGCACTACTGGGCGACTCGGTGACCACCGACCACATCTCCCCGGCCGGCAACATCAAGGTCGACAGCCCGGCAGGACAATACCTGCGCGACAAAGGCGTGGAGCCGCGGGACTTCAACTCCTACGGTTCGCGGCGCGGCAACCATGAAGTGATGATGCGCGGCACCTTCGCCAACATCCGCATACGCAACGAAATGCTCGGCGGCGAAGAAGGCGGCAACACTCGCTACATTCCCACCGGGGAGAAAATGTCGATCTACGACGCCGCCATGCGCTATCAGGCTTCAGGCACGCCGCTGGTGGTGATCGCCGGCCAGGAATACGGCACCGGCTCGAGTCGCGACTGGGCCGCCAAGGGCACCAATCTGCTGGGAGTGAAAGCGGTCGTCGCCGAAAGCTTCGAACGGATTCACCGCTCCAACCTGGTGGGCATGGGCGTGCTGCCGTTGCAGTTCAAGCTGGATCAGAACCGCAAGACGCTGAACCTCAATGGCAGTGAAAACCTGGACATCCTCGGTTTGACCGGCGTCGAGCTGACGCCACGGATGAACCTGACGCTGGTCATCACTCGCGAAGACGGTAGCAGCGAGAAGATCGAGGTGTTGTGCCGCATCGATACGCTCAATGAGGTGGAGTACTTCAAGTCCGGAGGGATTTTGCATTACGTGTTGCGGCAGTTGATTGCCTCCTAGGCATGCGCTGATACAAACGCCGCCTTCGGGCGGTGTTTTTGTTTGTGACCACCCCACTATAATCTCGCTCTGCTTGATGTTGGCCCGACACTCGCTACCACTGGGGGCTGGGGGAATCCACAGAATTTCGACACAAGGACTTTCAATGTTTGCTCTGCCAAGGACTTTTCTGGCCCTCCTCTCCATCGGCTACTACTTGGCACTGGACTTCAGCAGTATGAGTTGGCCGGCGGCGATTCCTATTGTTTTGCTGTTGGTTTCCGGTTTTGCCGCTAGCCAGCAAACGCTTCAGTTCGGTCGATACGTAGGCCATGGCCTATTCATAATTCTAGCTCTGACCCTGGCGACGCATTGGTGGCCCGATTTCTACAACGGCCCAATCATCGCCACGCAGCGTTTCACCGACGACGCAGTGCCATTTACCATGTACGCAAACCTTGACAAACCCCTGATCGGATTTTGGCTGTTACTGGTCTGCCCATGGCTTGTCGGTCGGCGCTCGTTTCGATCGATCCTGTTTGCCACCGCACTGGCGCTACCCCTGAGTGCCGTGCTGGCCTTGGGTGGTGCGCTGTTGCTGGGTGTCGTCGCTTGGGCACCGAAATGGCCGGATGCCGCCTGGTTTTGGCTGCTCAACAATCTGCTGCTGGTGACACTGGTCGAGGAGGCGCTGTTTCGCGGCTACATCCAGAGCGGCCTGAGTCGCTGGCTGAAAAATCTGCGTCATGGTGAAAACTTTGCGCTGCTCCTGGCTTCGCTGATCTTTGGCCTGGCGCATGCCGGTGCTGGCTGGCAATGGGTCCTGCTGGCCAGCCTGGCCGGGATCGGCTATGGCCTGGCCTACCGTTTTGGAGGACTGACAGCAGCCATCGCTACTCATTTTGGCCTGAACCTGCTGCACTTCGGTCTGTTCACCTATCCGATGCTCGCCAGCTGACGCAAGGGTCATTTTGCAACGCATTGCCGATTATCGAAAAATAATCTCAACAATCCGTCGACCTTGCCGATACAGCACTTGAAAGCCTTGCGGATTAAAAAAGCCATGCGTAACAACCAGCCTATTACACAACGCGAGCGGACCTTCCCGGCTCAGCAACGGTTGATATCCACCACCGATGCCAAGGGCATGATCACCTACTGTAACGACGCTTTCGTCGAGATCAGCGGGTTTTCCCGAGAGGAACTGATCCGTGCTCCGCACAACCTGGTCCGTCACCCCGACGTCCCGGCCGCGGTGTTCGCACACATGTGGGAAACGCTGAAACAAGGCTTGCCATGGATGGGCATTGTCAAGAATCGCTGCAAGACCGGAGATCATTACTGGGTGAACGCCTATGTGACACCGGTCTTCGAAGGCAAACAGGTGATCGGTTACGAGTCTGTGCGGGTCAAGCCCACCGCCGAACAGATCCGCCGTGCCGAAGCGCTCTACCAACGCATCAACCAGGGCAAGTCGGCCATTCCCTCCTCGGATAAATGGGTGCCGATCCTGCAGGACTGGCTGCCGTTCATTCTGGTCAGCCAATTGAGCTTCATGATCGGTGCATCGCTGAACTCCCACTGGGGGTTTGCCCTGGCTGCCGGTCTTTCGGTGCCGCTGGGCCTGATGGGCCTCCAGTGGCAACAGCGTGGCCTCAAGCGTTTGCTGCGCCTGGCCGAGCAGACCACCTCCGATCCGTTGATCGCACAGATGTACACCGACAGTCGCGGCGCCCAGGCGCGCCTGGAAATGTCCATCCTCAGTCAGGAGGCACGCCTGAAAACCTGCCTGACGCGTCTGCAGGACACGGCCGAACACCTGACCGATCAGGCCAGGCAATCCGATGCCCTGGCGCACAACAGCTCCAGCGGCCTGGAACGTCAACGGGTCGAGACCGAACAGGTGGCCACCGCGGTCAACCAGATGGCCGCGACCACCCAGGAAGTCGCCAGCCACGTGCAACGCACCGCCGATGCCACCCAGGAAGCCAATCGCCTGACCGGTCGTGGTCGTGACATCGCCGGGGAAACCCGCGAAGCCATCCAGCGCCTGTCGGTGGTAGTCGGTGAGACCGGCGTGACGGTGACCCAACTGGCCAAGGACAGCAACGAAATCGGTGGTGTGGTCGACGTGATCAAAGGCATCGCCGACCAGACCAACCTGCTGGCGCTGAACGCCGCCATCGAAGCAGCCCGCGCCGGTGAGATGGGGCGTGGATTTGCGGTGGTGGCCGACGAAGTCCGTCAACTGGCGCAACGCACCAGCGAGTCCACCGGGCAGATTCATGCGCTGATCGCCAAGCTCCAGCAAACCGCCAGCACCGCCGTGCAAACCATGGAAGCCGGGCATCGTCAGGCCGAAGAAGGCGTGGCGCGGGTGCTGGAAGCGGACCAGGCACTGGTGGGGATCAGCGAAGCGGTGGCCAACATCACCGACATGACCACCCAGATCGCCGCCGCGACCGAAGAGCAAAGCGCCGTGGCCGAAGAGATCAGCCGCAACATCAGCAACATTTCGCAACTGGCGGACCAGACCTCGGAACAGGCGCAGAACTCGGCGTTGCTGAGTGAAGAGCTGACCAAGACTGCCAATACACAGTATTCATTGGTGGAGCGGTTTAACCGCTGATTGAGCCAGTGAAAGTGATGTTGTCTGGTAGTCCCTCATCGCGAGCAGGCTCGCGCCTACAGTTGATCCAATGTAGGAGCGAGCCTGCTCGCGATGGGGCCATCACAGCCTGCACAAAACCTCACTGAAGAAATGAGGCTACCTTCTGCGCCGCAGCCGCCAAATGCTGCACATGGCTAAACCCCGAAGCCTTCAACGGCTTCAAGTCATGATCCCCCGCCACCAGCCAAAACACCTCGATACCCGGCGATAGCGCATACCCCTCGACCGCCTCCCGGTTGCCCAACGCATCGCGTTCACCTTGCACGATCAAGGTCCGAGTCTTCAGCCCCGCCAGATGCTCAACCCGCGGCTTCTGCGGTTTACCCACCGCATAGAACGGATAACCCAGGCACACCAGGGCATCCGCGCCCAACTCATCGGCCAGCAGACTGGCCATGCGACCGCCCATGGACTTGCCGCCAATGGCCAGTGGCCCAGTGACATGGCGTCGCACCTGGGCATACACCTCGCGCCAGCATTCCAGCAGTTTCGGTGCCGGATTCGGCGGGCGTTTGCCGCCATCGAGGCGCCGCTGCGCCATGTAGGGAAACTCGAAGCGCAACACGTTGACGCCTTGCGCGGCGAGGCGTGCAGCCATGTCGCTCATCCAGTCGCTGTCCATCGGTGCGCCGGCGCCATGGGCAAGAATCAGCGTCGCCGCAGCCTTGCCAGCGGCGGCATTCCACAACCATCCATGATCCCGCACGCACTGCGCCCATTGATCCCCGTCAATACCGGCCTTGTGCCCTTTGTCCATGCTTGCCTCGCTTTTAGTCTGCCTATAACTCCGGCCGAAGGGTGCACTGCCTTGCGCTGCGCGCTCACTTCCGCTGAACCGTGGATGGGGAACCATGAACACTTCTATCAGTACCGCCTACAACTACAAGGTGGTCCGCCAATTCGCCATTATGACGGTGGTGTGGGGCATCGTCGGCATGGGGCTCGGGGTTTTTCTCGCTGCCCAGTTGGTCTGGCCCGAACTCAACTTCAATTTGCCGTGGACCAGCTTCGGCCGTTTGCGCCCGCTGCACACCAACGCGGTGATCTTCGCCTTCGGTGGCTGCGCGCTGTTCGCCAGTTCCTTCTATTCGGTGCAACGCACCTGCCAGACCCAATTGTTTGCGCCCAAGATCGCCGCGTTCTGCTTCTGGGGCTGGCAGCTTGTGATCCTTCTGGCGGCCATCAGCCTGCCGCTGGGCTACACCAGCTCCAAGGAATACGCCGAGCTGGAATGGCCGATCGACCTCCTGATCACCATCGTCTGGGTCGCCTACGCCATCGTGTTCTTCGGCACGATCATGCAGCGCAAGACCAAACACATTTATGTCGGTAACTGGTTCTTCGGCGCGTTCATCGTCACCGTGGCGATCCTGCACATCGTCAACAACATGGAATTGCCGGTCAGCTTCACCAAGTCCTACTCGCTGTACTCCGGCGCCACCGACGCGATGGTGCAATGGTGGTACGGGCACAACGCCGTAGGCTTTTTCCTCACCGCCGGCTTCCTCGGGATGATGTACTACTTCGTGCCGAAACAGGCCGAGCGCCCGGTTTACTCCTATCGCCTGTCGATCGTGCACTTCTGGGCGCTGATCACCCTGTACATCTGGGCAGGTCCCCACCACTTGCACTACACCGCGCTGCCGGACTGGGCGCAATCGCTGGGCATGGTGATGTCGCTGGTCCTGCTGGCACCGAGCTGGGGCGGCATGATCAACGGCATGATGACCCTGTCGGGCGCCTGGCATAAGTTGCGCAGCGACCCGATCCTGCGTTTCCTCGTGGTGTCGCTGGCGTTCTACGGCATGTCGACCTTCGAAGGGCCGATGATGGCGATCAAGACGGTCAACGCCCTCTCCCACTACACCGACTGGACCATCGGCCACGTACACGCAGGCGCCTTGGGTTGGGTGGCGATGATTTCCATCGGCGCGCTGTACCACATGATCCCGAAAGTCTTCGGCCGCGAGCAGATGCACAGCATCGGCCTGATCAACGCGCATTTCTGGCTCGCCACCATCGGCACCGTGCTCTACATCGCCTCGATGTGGGTCAACGGCATCGCCCAGGGCCTGATGTGGCGTGCGGTGAACGAGGACGGCACGCTGACCTACTCCTTCGTCGAAACCCTGGTGGCCAGCCACCCTGGCTTCGTCGTGCGGCTGGTGGGTGGCGCGATCTTCCTCAGCGGCATGTTCCTGATGGCCTACAACACCTGGCGCACCGTGCGGGCCTCGCAGCCTGCCGAAGTCGCCGCTGCCGCGCAGATGGCCTGAGGAGTCCGCCATGAAACACGAAACTATCGAGAAAAACGTCGGCCTGTTGCTGCTGCTGATGATCCTGGCCGTGAGCATCGGTGGCCTGACCCAGATCGTCCCGTTGTTCTTCCAGGACGTGACCAACAAGCCGGTGGAAGGCATGAAGCCCTACACCGCGCTGCAACTGGAAGGTCGAGACATCTACATCCGCGAAGGCTGCGTCGGCTGCCACTCGCAGATGATCCGTCCGTTCCGCGCCGAGACCGAACGTTACGGGCACTACTCGGTGGCCGGCGAAAGCGTGTGGGATCACCCGTTCCTGTGGGGTTCCAAACGCACCGGGCCGGACCTGGCCCGGGTCGGCGCGCGTTACTCGGATGACTGGCACCGCGCGCACTTGTACAACCCGCGCAACGTCGTGCCGGAGTCGAAGATGCCGGCCTACCCGTGGCTGGTGGCCAACCCGGTCGACAGCAGTCATACCGAGACCAAGATCAAGGCCATGCGCACCCTGGGCGTGCCGTACACCGACGAGGACATCACCGGTGCCGTCGCTTCGCTCAAGGGCAAGAGCGAAATGGATGCATTGGTCGCCTACCTGCAAGTGCTCGGCACTGCCATCAAGAGCAAGAGGTGAGCAATGTTTGAATTGAGCACTGGAATGATCCGCGGCCTGGGCACCGTCGTGGTGTTCGTGGCCTTCGTCGGCCTGACCCTGTGGGTATTCAACGGCAAGCGCGGTCCGGAATTCGCCGAAGCGCGCCTGCTGCCGTTCGCCGACGAGCCACAACCCGACATCACTGAAGAATCAGCAACAAGGAGTACCCGGCCATGACCACCTTCTGGAGTACGTGGATCTGCGTGCTGACCATCGGCAGCCTGATCGGCCTGACCTGGCTGCTGCTCAGCACCCGCAAGGGCGAAACCAAGGGCAGCGTCGACCAGACCATGGGCCACAGCTTCGACGGCATCGAGGAGTACGACAACCCGCTGCCGCAATGGTGGTTCATGCTGTTCGTTGGCACCCTGGTATTCGCCGTCGGTTATCTGATCCTCTATCCGGGCCTGGGCAATTGGAAAGGCATCCTCCCCGGCTACCAAAACGGCTGGACCGGGGTGCACGAATGGGAAAAGGAAATGGCCAGGGCTGACACGAAGTTTGGGCCGATCTTCGCCAAATTCGCGGCGATGCCCGTAGAGGAAGTGGCCAAGGACCCGCAAGCACTGAAAATGGGCGGCCGCCTGTTTGCCTCCAACTGCTCGGTGTGCCACGGCTCGGACGCCAAGGGCGCCTACGGCTTCCCCAACCTGGCCGACAGCGACTGGCGCTGGGGCGGCAATGCAGAAACCATCAAGACAACCATCATGGGTGGCCGGATGGCGATGATGCCGGCCTGGGGTGAAGTCCTGGGGGAGGAAGGTGTGAAAAACGTCGCCGCCTATGTGCGCCATGATCTGGCCGGCCTGTCGTTGCCCGCCGACAACAAAGCCGACCTGCAAGCCGGACAGCAAGCCTTCAGCACCACCTGCGTCGCCTGCCATGGGGCAAACGGTCAGGGCACGGAAGCCATGGGCGCGCCGAACCTGACACACCCTGCCGGCTTCATTTACGGGACGAGCCTGACGCAGCTTGAACAGACGATTCGGCATGGCCGCCAGGGCCATATGCCGGCGCAGAACGAACTGCTGGGCAATGACAAGGTGCAATTGCTGGCCGCGTATGTGTACAGCCTGTCCCACGGTTTGAATACCGAGCGCCTGCAGGCTGAAGACAACCGCAAATAAATCCCGACCGCTCTGCTGCCGCATTCTCCCGGATGCGGCAGTTCCCTGCCCCTTTGCGACGCATTGTCGCACCCTCTGTGACTCTTTCTTTCGGATCCCGGGATTCGGGTCTAAGCTTCCCCCGATGCGGACTGGCCGGTGCCGGTTCCAGGTCGACCCTGAACGATGTGTTCGACGAATCTGCCCGATGACAGGCCGCAAAGGCTGGTAGATACCGGCTGTCGCACCAATTGCCTTCGGTCAGCCAAACGTTGCGTTTGAACACACCCCGTTACATCCGACCTGACCCCCTCGCCTGATCAGTCCGCCGGGATGTTTTGCCCGCGGGCAATTTTGTCCTTACGCGGCGCATGGAAAGGCCGCAGAATCAGCTTTTGAAAGCATTGACCCAGGTCATGGCGCGTTGCAATGACCCCTTGCTTTCTCCATACTTGCGGCCGATTTTTAATCCTAATAAAACACCCAAACCGTGGAACCTTAGAATGAGCACAGCAATCAGTCCGACTGCTTATAACTATAAGGTAGTCCGCCAGTTCGCCATCATGACGGTGGTCTGGGGGATCCTTGGCATGGGGCTCGGTGTCTTCATTGCCTCGCAACTGGTCTGGCCGGAGTTGAACTTCGGTCTGGCATGGACGAGCTTTGGACGCCTGCGCCCGCTGCACACCAACCTGGTGATTTTCGCCTTCGGTGGATGTGCACTGTTTGCCACTTCTTATTACGTCGTGCAGCGAACCTGCCAAACGCGACTGATTTCCGACAGCCTCGCTGCCTTCACCTTCTGGGGATGGCAAGCGGTGATCGTCGGCGCAATCATTACCTTGCCGATGGGTTTCACCACCACCAAGGAATACGCGGAACTGGAATGGCCCCTGGCTATTCTGCTGGCCATTGTCTGGGTCACCTACGGTCTGGTGTTCTTCGGCACCATCGTCAAGCGCAAGACCAAGCATATCTATGTGGGTAACTGGTTCTACGGCGCATTCATCGTCGTGACCGCGATGCTGCACATCGTCAACCACATGTCGCTGCCGGTCAGCCTGTTCAAGTCCTACTCGGCCTACTCGGGCGCGACGGACGCGATGATCCAGTGGTGGTACGGCCACAACGCCGTGGGCTTCTTCCTGACCACCGGCTTCCTGGGCATGATGTACTACTTCGTGCCGAAACAGGCCGAACGCCCGATCTACTCCTATCGCCTGTCGATCGTGCACTTCTGGGCGCTGATCACCCTGTACATCTGGGCGGGTCCACACCACCTGCACTACACCGCCTTGCCGGACTGGGCTCAGTCGCTGGGCATGGCGATGTCGATCATCCTGCTGGCGCCAAGCTGGGGCGGCATGATCAACGGCATGATGACCCTGTCGGGCGCCTGGCATAAGCTGCGCACCGACCCGATCCTGCGCTTCCTGGTGGTTTCCCTGGCGTTCTACGGCATGTCGACCTTCGAAGGTCCGATGATGGCCATCAAGACTGTCAACTCCCTGTCGCACTACACCGACTGGACCATCGGCCACGTACATGCCGGCGCTCTGGGCTGGGTTGCAATGATCTCGATCGGCGCCATCTACCACATGATCCCGAAACTGTTCGGTCGTGCGCAGATGCACAGCACCGGCCTGATCAACACCCACTTCTGGCTCGCGACCATCGGTACCGTGCTCTACATCGCTTCGATGTGGGTCAACGGCATCACCCAGGGTTTGATGTGGCGTGCAATCAACGATGACGGCACCCTCACCTACTCGTTCGTCGAAGCGCTGCAAGCCAGCCACCCGGGCTTCATCGTCCGCGCCCTGGGCGGTGCGTTCTTCGCCACCGGCATGCTGTTCATGGCCTACAACGTATTCCGTACCGTACGCGCCTCGAACCCGGCTGAAGCCAAAGCCGCCGAACAGATTGCCGTAGTTGGAGCTCACTGATGAAGCATGAAGCAGTCGAGAAGAATATTGGCCTGCTGGCCTTCTTCATGGTCATCGCCGTCAGCATCGGCGGCCTGACCCAGATCGTTCCGCTGTTTTTCCAGGACGTCACCAACAAGCCGGTCGAGGGCATGAAGCCCCGCACCGCCCTTGAACTGGAAGGCCGGGACGTTTATATCGCCAACGGTTGTGTCGGCTGCCACTCGCAGATGATCCGTCCGTTCCGTGCCGAAACCGAACGCTACGGCCACTACTCGGTCGCCGGTGAAAGCGTCTGGGACCACCCGTTCCTGTGGGGTTCCAAGCGTACCGGTCCGGACCTGGCCCGCGTCGGCGGCCGTTACTCCGATGACTGGCAGCGTGCGCACCTGTACAACCCGCGCAACGTAGTGCCCGAGTCGAAAATGCCGGCCTACCCGTTCCTCGTGGAAAACAAGCTCGACGGCAAAGACACCGCCAAGAAAATGGAAGTCTTGCGCACGCTCGGCGTCCCTTACACCGACGAAGACATCGCCGGCGCCAGGGATGCTGTGAAGGGCAAAACCGAAATGGACGCGCTGGTGGCCTATCTGCAAGGCCTGGGCACCATCATCAAAAGCAAACGGTGAATTGGATGGATATCGGGATGATTCGTGGCCTGGGCACCGTTGTCGTGATGGTGGCCTTCATCGGACTGGCACTGTGGGTGTTCAGTCCCAAGCGCAAGTCGGAGTTTGAAGACGCGACCTTGCTGCCTTTCGCGGATGATCCCGAAGCCATCAAGCACGTCGAGCAAGCTTCTAGGAGTAACAAAGAATGACTACATTCTGGAGTCTGTACGTCACAGTCCTCAGTCTCGGCACCATCTTCGCCCTGACCTGGCTGCTGCTGTCCACCCGCAAGGGCCAGCGCGCCGAGCAAACCGACGAGACGGTTGGTCACTCCTTCGACGGGATCGAGGAGTACGACAACCCGCTGCCGAAATGGTGGTTCATGCTGTTCGTGGGCACCATCATCTTCGCCCTCGGCTACCTGGTACTGTACCCGGGCCTGGGCAACTGGAAAGGCCTGCTGCCGGGTTACAACTACCTCGATAACGAGAAGCAGACCGCGTTCGCCAACGGTCAGACCGGCTGGACCGGCGTTCACGAGTGGGAAAAGGAAATGGCCAGGTCGGACGCCAAGTTCGGTCCGATCTTCGCCAAGTTCGCGGCCATGCCAATCGAAGAAGTGGCCAAGGACCCGCAAGCCCTGAAGATGGGTGGCCGCCTGTTCGCCTCCAACTGCTCGGTTTGCCACGGTTCCGACGCCAAAGGCGCCTATGGCTTCCCGAACCTGACCGACGCCGACTGGCGCTGGGGCGGCGAGCCGCAAACCATCAAGACCACCATCATGGGCGGCCGTCATGCGGTAATGCCTGCGTGGGCTGAAGTGATCGGCGAGCAAGGCGTGGCCGACGTGGCCGCGTTTGTCCTGACCAACCTTGATGGCCGCAAGCTGCCGGAAGGCACCAAGGCCGACCCGGTTGCCGGACAGAAACTGTTCGCTACCAACTGCGTGGCGTGCCACGGCCCGGAAGGCAAAGGCACCCCAGCGATGGGCGCACCTGACCTGACTCACCCGGCAGCGTTCATCTACGGTTCGAGCTTCGCTCAGTTGCAGCAGACCATCCGTTACGGCCGTCAGGGCCAGATGCCTGCGCAAGAGGCAATGCAGGGTAACGACAAGGTTCACCTGCTGGCCGCTTATGTCTACAGCCTGTCTCACGGTGAGAAGGCAGCGGACGCCGAGTAAGGCAAACGCTTGAAGCAACAAAAAACGGCCCCGCCAATGTGAATTGGCGGGGCCGTTTTGTTTGTTCGGCAGTGTTGGTTTCGACCGACGGTAATGCCCGGCACCTACTTCGAGGTTGTCGATCGCCACGCATAGTAGTAACGTTTCTACAAAGCTGCTTCAGGAGGGCCAACCGTGATGGCCATCACCACAATATCCAGCCGCGAATTCAACCAGGACACAAGTGGTGCCAAAAAAGCCACTCGTCAGGGGCCCGTTTTCATCACTGATCGAGGCAAACCGGCCCATGTACTGCTAAGCATTGAGGACTACCAAAAACTGACTGGCACCAACGCTGATATCGTTGAATTGCTGGTGATGCCGGACGCGGCAGACATTGAATTCGAAACCGAGCGCGCTGTGATCAACCATCGCCCTGTGGATCTGACCTGATGTATCTACTCGACACCAACGTGATTTCTGAACTGCGCAAACCGCATGCCGACGCGAACGTCGTTGCATGGGCCAAAAGTGTGATCGCGCCACGCCTGTTCATTTCGGCTATCACCTTGAAGGAGCTGGAGACTGGCGTCCTGAGAATAGAGCGCCGGGATGCCACCCAAGGGAAGGTACTGCGCACTTGGTTGAAGCATCATGTTATGCCGGCATTCGATTCCCGCATCCTGCCGGTCGATACGGCCGTAGCTATACGCTGTGCAGGGCTGCATGTCCCAGACCGCGCCAATGAAAGTGACGCGTTGATTGCAGCTACGGCGCTGGTTCATGGATTGACCGTCGTAACACGCAATGTCGCAGACTTTCAGTCCAGCGGCGTACAACTGATTAACCCATGGGTCGAATGACCGGCGACATGCGCAAAACCGTCCATAATTCCCAAGTCAATTGATTCAAGTCATTACACTATCAAATGATTTTGCCAAACGTGACCAAAGGTCGCACCCGCTGGCTAGAGCGACAGGCGTATCATTGCGCCACTGCAACACCCCTTTTTGACCGCGGTTGGCACGTACTGACCGAGGCATTTTTCCACTGCCGTGGGATGCAATGATGAGCAACCAGATTCCGGTACACGACGTCACTCCACCCACCAGGAACGCGAACAACAGCGTCGACCTCTACGCCGCCAGGGAAAAAATCTACACCCGCGCCTTCACCGGCCTGTTTCGCAACCTGCGGATGACCGGCGGAGCCCTGTTGTTCCTGCTGTATTTCGGCACGGTGTGGCTGAACTGGGGCGGTCATCAGGCTGTGTGGTGGAACCTGCCGGAGCGCAAGTTCTTCATTTTCGGCGCCACCTTCTGGCCCCAGGACTTCATTCTGCTGTCCGGCATGTTGATCATCGCCGCGTTCGGCCTGTTCTTCATCACCGTGTACGCCGGACGGGTCTGGTGCGGCTATACCTGCCCGCAAAGCGTCTGGACCTGGATCTTCATGTGGTGCGAAAAAGTCACCGAAGGTGACCGCAACCAACGCATCAAGCTCGACAAAGCGCCAATGAGCGCCAACAAGTTCGTGCGCAAACTCAGCAAGCACACCCTGTGGCTGTTGATCGGTTTCGTCACCGGCATGACCTTCGTCGGCTACTTCTCGCCGATCCGCGAACTGATGTTCGACTTCTTCACCGGCCAGGCGGATGGCTGGTCGTACTTCTGGGTCGGTTTCTTCACCCTCGCCACTTACGGCAACGCCGGCTGGTTGCGCGAACAGGTGTGCATCTACATGTGCCCGTACGCACGCTTCCAGAGCGTGATGTTCGACAAGGATACCCTGATCGTTTCCTACGACCCGCGCCGTGGCGAAGGCCGTGGCCCGCGCAAGAAAGGCATCGACTACAAGGCTCAGGGCCTGGGTGACTGCATCGACTGCACCATGTGCGTCCAGGTCTGCCCGACCGGTATCGACATCCGCGACGGCCTGCAAATCGAGTGCATCGGTTGCGCCGCGTGCATCGATGCCTGCGACGCCATCATGGACAAAATGGAGTATCCACGCGGGCTGATCAGCTACACCACCGAGCACAACCTGTCCGGGCAGAAAACCCATAAACTGCGTCCGCGCCTGATTGGCTATGCCATTGTGCTGCTGGCAATGATCAGCCTGCTGGTGACGGCATTCTTCATGCGTGCGCTGGTGGGCTTCGATGTCAGCAAGGACCGCGTGCTGTACCGCGAGAACGCCGAAGGCCGAATCGAAAACGTCTACAGCCTGAAAATCATGAACAAGGACCAGCGCGACCATACCTACCTGCTCGACGCCTCCGGCCTGCCGGATCTCAAATTGCAGGGTCGACGCGAGATCAAGGTCGCGGCCGGCGACATCGTCAGCCAGCCTGTCGAGCTGTCCGTCGCACCGGAAAAACTGCCGTCGAGCACCAACGAGGTGAAATTCATCCTCAAGGACGCCGATGACGACAGCGTCCACATTGAAGCCAAGAGCCGGTTCATCGGCCCACAGAATCGTTGAGAGAACTGAACATGCCCGCAGCAACTGCCGCAAGTCCCTGGTACAAGCACCTCTGGCCGTGGATCATCATCGGGATCCTGGCCTGCTCGGTGGCCTTGACCTTGTCCATGGTGACCATCGCGGTGAACAACCCGGACAACCTGGTCAACGACAACTACTACGAGGCCGGCAAAGGCATCAACCGCTCCCTTGACCGTGAGCTTCTGGCCCAGACCCTGAAAATGCGTGCCAGTGTTCATCTCGACGGCATGACCGGCGAGGTTGACCTGCGCCTGAGCGGCGACAGCCAGCCCGGGACCCTGGAGCTGAACCTGATCTCGCCGACCCAGCCGGAAAAGGATCGCAAGATCACCCTGACCCGCAGCGAAACCGAACAGGGCCGCTACATCGGCCAGTTGAGCGACAAGATCGAAGGCCGGCGTTTTGTCGAATTGCTTGGCACTCAGGACGAGCACATCTGGCGCATGTTCGAAGAGGAAATGGTCAGCCATGACAAGGACCTGCTGCTGGGCGACGAGCCGCTGCAAGGTGCCGAAGATCTGAAGAAATAAAGCCGCGCTTCGCGCATCGCGAGCAAGCTCGCTCCCACAGTGGATCGCCTGTGCACCCGCATCCTGTGCACGACACCGATCAAATGTGGGAGCGAGCCTGCTCGCGATGAGGCCCTCCCGGACGATGTAGACTCCACTTCATGACCACCCAACTCCCCTGCTACCACTGCGCGCTCCCCGTCCCGGCCGGCAGCCGCTTCACCGCCGCGGTCCTCGGGCAAACCCGCGAATTCTGCTGCCCGGGTTGCCAGGCCGTGGCCGAAGCCATTGTGGCCGGCGGTCTGGAAAGCTATTACCAGCACCGCAGCGAAGCCTCGGTCAACCCCGAGGCGCTGCCGGTGCAACTGGTGGATGAACTGGCGCTGTACGACCGTGCCGATGTGCAGCAACCCTTCGTTCGCCACGACGGCGAACTCGCCGAAACCACACTGTTGATGGAAGGCATCAGCTGCGCCGCCTGCGGCTGGCTGATCGAAAAACACCTGCGTACCTTGCCGGCCGTGGCTGAAGCGCGCCTGAACCTGTCCAACCATCGCCTGCATGTACGCTGGTCCGACGCGCAATTACCGCTGAGCCAGATCCTCAGCGAACTGCGCCACATCGGTTACGCCGCACACCCGTATCAGGCCGACCGGGCCAGTGAACAACTGGCCAGCGAAAACCGCTTGGCCCTGCGCCAGCTCGGCGTGGCCGGGTTGCTGTGGTTCCAGGCAATGATGGCAACCATGGCCACCTGGCCTGAATTCAACATCGACCTCAGCCCCGAACTGCACACCATCCTGCGCTGGGTCGCGCTGTTCCTCACCACCCCGATCGTGTTCTACAGCTGCGCGCCGTTCTTCAAAGGTGCCATGCGCGATCTGCGCACCCGCCATCTGACCATGGACGTTTCGGTGTCGCTGGCCATCGGCAGCGCCTACATCGCCGGGATCTGGACGTCCATCACCGGGGTCGGCGAACTGTATTTCGATGCCGTCGGCATGTTTGCCCTGTTCCTGCTGGCCGGGCGTTATCTGGAGCGACGCGCCCGCGAGCGCACCGCCGCCGCCACCGCGCAGCTGGTGAATCTGTTGCCCGCCTCGTGCCTGCGATTGACCGCCGACGGCCAGAGCGAACGCATTCTGCTCAGTGAACTGCGTGTTGGCGATCAGGTGCTGGTTCATCCGGGCGCCATTCTCCCGGCTGACGGCAAGATCCTCGACGGCCAGTCGAGTGTCGACGAGTCGCTGCTGACCGGCGAATACCTGCCGCAACCCCGTACCCTGGGCGATGCGGTCACCGCCGGCACAATGAACGTCGAAGGCGCGCTGACCGTCGAGGTCCAGGCCCTGGGCCAGGACACTCGCCTCTCGGCCATCGTTCGCCTGCTCGATCGTGCCCAGGCCGAAAAACCGCGACTGGCGGAAATCGCCGACCGCGCCGCGCAATGGTTCCTGCTGTTGTCGTTGATTGCTGCTGCGGCCATTGGCCTGCTGTGGTGGGAACTGGACTCATCGCGGGCCTTCTGGATCGTGCTGGCGATGCTCGTCGCGACCTGCCCGTGCGCCTTGTCGCTGGCGACGCCGACCGCCCTCACCGCGGCTACTGGCACACTGCACAAACTCGGTCTGTTGCTGACCCGCGGCCATGTCCTGGAAGGACTGAACCAGATCGACACGGTGATTTTCGACAAGACCGGCACCCTCACCGAAGGGCGCCTGGCGCTGCGCTCGATCCGCCCCCTCGGCGCGCTCGACAGCGACCAATGCCTGAGCCTCGCCGCCGCCCTGGAAAACCGCTCCGAACACCCGATCGCCCGTGCTTTCGGACGCGCGCCGATGGCTGCCGAAGAAGTCCACAGCACACCGGGCCTTGGCCTGGAGGGTCTGGTTGAAGGGCGACGACTGCGCATTGGCCAACCGTGTTTCGTCTGCGAACTCAGCGGCGCCGTGGTGCCGTCGATGCCCGAAGAGGCCGGCCAATGGCTGCTGCTTGGCGACAGCCAGGGACCGCTGGCCTGGCTCGTCCTCGATGATCGCTTGCGGGCCGATGCGCCCGCATTGTTGGCCGCATGCAAGGCGCGTGGCTGGCGCACGCTGTTGTTGTCCGGCGACAGCTCGCCGATGGTCGCCAGCGTGGCGGCGGAACTCGGTATCGACGAAGCCCGTGGCGGTTTGCGTCCGGACGATAAACTGCAGGTCCTGCAACAACTGCACAAGGAAGGTCGCAAGGTGTTGATGCTCGGGGACGGGGTCAATGACGTGCCGGTGCTGGCGGCTGCGGATATCAGCGTCGCCATGGGCTCGGCCACCGACCTTGCGAAAACCAGTGCCGATGCCGTGCTGCTGTCCAACCGCCTCGACGCCTTGGTGCAAGCCTTCAGCCTGGCGCGGCGCACCCGCCGGGTCATTATCGAGAACCTTCTGTGGGCCGGGTTGTACAATGGCCTCATGTTGCCCTTCGCCGCCCTCGGCTGGATCACTCCGGTCTGGGCGGCGGTGGGCATGTCGATCAGTTCGTTGACCGTGGTGTTGAACGCGCTGCGCCTGACTCGCATGCCGAGCGCGCCCGCCCCCTGCACCATGCCAGAAACCCGCCCGCTGCCGGCCTGAGCCGTGCGGGCATGGAGTCCAGATGCCAGCTCTTTACGTGATGATTCCCGCTGCGCTGCTGATTGTGGCCATTGCCGTCTATATCTTCTTCTGGGCGGTGGACAGCGGTCAGTACGACGATCTCGACGGCCCGGCCCACAGCATCCTGTTCGACGACCAGGACCCGAACCACACCGCTGCCGTCGATGAGGCCAGCGGCCAACCGGCCAAACCGCAAGACAAGGCCCCACCTCATGCTTGAATTGGCGCCCCTGCTGGTGTCTGCGGTGATCCTCGGCTTGCTCGGCGGCGGCCACTGCCTGGGCATGTGCGGCGGCTTGATGGGCGCGCTGACCCTGGCGATTCCCAAGGAGCAACGCAGCCGCCGCTTTCGCCTGCTGCTGGCCTACAACCTGGGCCGAATTCTGAGCTATGCCTGCGCCGGACTGCTGATCGGCCTGGCCGGATGGGCCGTGGCCAGCAGCCCGGCGGCGATGTTCCTGCGCATCCTCGCCGGGTTGCTGCTGATTGCCATGGGCCTGTACCTGGCCGGCTGGTGGAGCGGCCTGACCCGTATCGAAAGCCTCGGTCGCGGCTTGTGGCGGCACATCCAGCCAGTCGCCAACCGGTTGCTGCCGGTGTCGAACGTTCCCCGTGCGTTGTTGTTGGGCGCGCTCTGGGGTTGGCTGCCGTGCGGCCTGGTCTACAGCACCTTGCTATGGTCGGCCAGCCAGGGCAACGCACTGGATAGCGCGTTGTTGATGCTCGCGTTCGGGCTCGGCACCTGGCCGGTGCTGCTGGCGACAGGCCTTGCCGCCGAGCGCATCACCGCACTGTTGCGCAAACGCAGCGTGCGCATGGCAGGCGGATTGCTGGTGATGCTGTTCGGCATCTGGACCTTGCCGGGGCCGCATCAGCATTGGCTCATGGGACATTAAATCGGCGGCGCGCCCATCGCGAGCAGGCTCGCTCCCACAAGGGAACGCATTCCAAATGTGGGAGCGAGCTTGCTCGCGATGGGGCCCTCATAAACAACAAAGATTCTGACCTTGATGCAAATCAAGATGCCCCACCCCGCCTTCGCATAAAGTGGCTGACATTGCCAGCCTATCCGGGGGAATGTCCGCATGATGCTCGACGCCATTCGTTGGGACACCGATCTGATCCGCCGTTATGACCTGGCGGGACCACGCTACACCTCGTATCCGACCGCCGTGCAATTCAACAGCCAGGTCGGCACCTTCGACCTGTTCCATGCCCTGCGCGACAGCCGCAAGGCCCAACGCCCGTTGTCGCTGTACGTGCACGTGCCGTTCTGCGCGAACATTTGCTATTACTGCGCCTGCAACAAGGTCATCACCAAGGATCGCGGCCGGGCGCAGCCGTATTTGCAGCGCCTGGAACAGGAAATCCAGTTGATCGCCTGCCACCTCGACCCCACGCAGAAAGTCGAGCAACTGCACTTCGGTGGCGGCACACCGACCTTTCTCAGCCACGACGAACTGCGCCAATTGATGGCGCATTTGCGCAAACACTTCAATTTGCTGGACGACGACTCCGGTGACTACGGCATCGAGATCGACCCGCGCGAGGCCGACTGGTCGACCATGGGCCTGCTGCGCGAACTGGGTTTCAATCGGGTCAGCATCGGCCTGCAAGACCTCGACCCGGCGGTGCAACGCGCAGTCAATCGCCTGCAAAGCCTGGAAGAAACCCGCGCGGTGATCGATGCCGCCCGCACCTTGCAGTTTCGCTCGATCAATATCGACCTGATCTACGGCCTGCCGAGACAGACGCCGGAGAATTTCGCCCGCACCGTGGAAGAGGTCATCAACCTGCAACCGGACAGGTTATCGGTGTTCAACTACGCCCACTTGCCGGAACGATTCATGCCCCAGCGGCGCATCAACAGCCATGAACTGCCGACACCCGCGCAGAAACTGGAAATGCTGCAGCGCACCATCGAGCAACTGATCAGCGCCGGCTACCGCTACATCGGCATGGACCACTTCGCCCTGCCCGACGACGAGCTGGCGATTGCCCAGGAAGAGTCGACCCTGCAACGCAATTTCCAGGGCTACACCACCCATGGTCATTGCGACCTGATCGGCCTCGGCGTGTCGGCAATCAGCCAGATCGGCGACCTGTACTGCCAGAACAGCAGCGACCTGAACGAGTATCAGAACGTCCTTGCATCAATGCAACCGGCCACCAGCCGCGGCCTGCTGTGCAATGCCGATGACCGGCTGCGGCGCGCGGTCATCCAGCAATTGATCTGCAATTTCAGCCTGGAGTTTTGCGATATCGAACAAGCCTTCAACATCGATTTCCAGGGCTACTTCGGCGATCTCTGGCCCCAGTTGCAAGACATGACCAAAGACGGGCTGATCGAACTCGATTGCGACAGGATCACCATCCTGCCCGCCGGGCGGTTGTTGGCGCGCTCGGTGTGCATGGTGTTCGACGCGTACCTGGAACAACACAGTCGCCAGCGTTTTTCACGAGTAATCTAATTCTGCAAGCAAGCGACTCAGACTGGCCTCGATCTCCTATGGTGAGTTACCCTTACGTCTTATGTGTGAATTCCCACAAGGATTGAAGAAATGTCCGAGCCAGTAAAACTGCGCGCTCATAATCAAGCCCATTGCAAGGATTGCAGCCTGGCCCCTCTTTGCCTGCCACTTTCGCTGAATCTGGAAGACATGGATGCGCTGGACGACATCGTCAAACGCGGCCGGCCGCTGAAAAAAGGCGAGTTTTTGTTCCGCCAGGGCGATACCTTCGATTCTGTCTACGCAGTGCGTTCCGGCGCCCTCAAGACCTTCAGCCTGAGCGATACCGGTGAAGAACAGCTCACCGGCTTCCACCTGCCCAGCGAACTGGTCGGCCTGTCGGGCATGGACACCGAAAAGCACCCGGTGTCGGCACAAGCCCTGGAAACCACTTCGGTGTGTGAAATTCCTTTCGAACGCCTCGACGAACTGGCCCTGCAATTGCCGCAGTTGCGCCGTCAGCTGATGCGCGTGATGAGCCGCGAAATCCGTGACGACCAGCAGATGATGCTGCTGTTGTCGAAAAAGACCGCCGACGAACGCATCGCCACCTTCCTGGTCAACCTCTCGGCACGTTTCCGCGCCCGGGGTTTTTCCGCCAATCAGTTCCGCCTGAGCATGTCGCGCAACGAAATCGGCAACTACCTGGGCCTGGCGGTAGAAACCGTGTCCCGGGTCTTTACCCGCTTCCAGCAAAACGAACTGATTGCGGCGGAAGGCAAGGAAATCCGGATTATCGACCCGATCCAGCTGTGCGCCCTGGCCGGTGGCTCACTGGAAGGTTGAAACAAACCGTTGCGGCTGAGCGAAAGGGTTCAGCCGCCGTTATACTGCGTCGTTTGCAGCCCTGCCAGGACACCACGACGATGGTCTTCGACTCCTTCGACATCAAATCCCTCATCCGCCCTGTCATCGACTTCCCGAAACCGGGTGTGATCTTTCGCGACATCACCCCGCTGTTCCAGTCGCCCACGGCCCTGCGCCTGGTGATGGACAGTTTCGCCCACCGTTATGTCGAGGCAGACTTCACCCACATCGGCGCGATGGACGCCCGTGGTTTTCTGATCGGCTCGGTGCTGGCCTATCAGCTGAACAAGCCGCTGGTGCTGTTCCGCAAGCAAGGCAAGCTGCCGGCTGACGTGCTGGCCGAGGGCTATGCGACCGAATACGGCGAAGCCTTCCTGGAAGTGCACGCCGACAGCCTGTGCGAAGGGGATTCGGTGGTGATGTTCGATGACCTGATCGCCACCGGCGGCACCCTGATTGCTGCGGCCAACCTGATCCGCCGCATGGGCGCGCGGGTGCATGAAGCGGCGGCGATCATCGATCTGCCGGAGCTGGGTGGCTCGCAGCGTCTGGAAGACATGGGCATTCCTACCTTCTGCCTGACGCAGTTTGCGTTGAGCGACAAGTAAGCGGCGTCTGTCAGACCGCCATCGCGAGCAGGCTCGCTCCCACATTCGACCGCGTTCTGTCAGGAAGAATGCAATCCACTGTAGGAGCGAGCCTGCTCGCGATGACGTCAGTAGCCTCACCAGATATCTCCCACATTCGACCGCGTTCTGTCAGGAAGAATGCAATCCACTGTAGGAGCGAGCCTGCTCGCGATGACGTCAGTAGCCTCACCAGATATCTTCAAAGCCCCATCTGCTTGCTGATGATCTCGTTCATCACTTCCCGCGTTCCACCGCCAATCGACAGGATCCGGTTATCGCGATACAACCGCTCCACCAGGCTCTCGCGCATGTAACCCAGCCCACCGAGTATCTGCACCGCATCGGTGACGATCCGGTCTGCCGTATCCGTCGCAAAATTCTTGGCCATGGAAATTTCCTTGATCACGCTCTGCCCCGCCGCCATTTTCGCGGCCTGCCGGTAAGTGAACTCCCGGGACACTTCCAGCGCGGTCGCCATCTCGGCGAGGCGATGCTTGATCACCTGAAACTTGCCGATCGGTTTGCCAAAGGCTTCGCGCTGGCGCGCCCATTTCAGGCTCTCCTCCAGCGCCAGCTGGGCGGTCATGTTGGCCATCAACGCCAGGGCCAGGCGTTCGCTCTGGAAGTTGCCCATGATGCAGGCAAAACCCATGTTCTGTGTGCCGATCAGGTTTCCTACAGGTACTTGGCAATCATCAAAGAACAGTTCAGCGGTGTCTGACGCCCACCAGCCCATTTTCTTCAGCTGCCGCCCTACAGTGAAACCAGGCGTGCCCTTCTCGATCAGCAGCAGGCTGATGCCACCGAAACCTGGTTCGCCCGTTCGCACCGCAACGGTATAGAAATCCGCGCGCACGCCGCTGGTGATAAAGGTCTTGCTGCCACTGACCCGGTAGAAATCACCTTCGCGCACGGCACGGGTTTGCAGGTTGGCGACGTCGGAACCGCCCCCGGGCTCGGTGATGGCCAGGGCGCTGATCTTCTCTCCTGACAGCACCTGGGGCAACACACGATCCCGCACTTCGGGTCGGGCCCACTTGAGGATGGGCGGCAAGCCGATATCCAGCGACCCCAGGCCGGCAACCAACCCACCTGAACCGCAGCGCATCAACTCTTCACTGGCGGCAACCTTGGCGAACAGATCCCCTTCATGGCTGCCTCCGTAAGTTTCCGGGTAGCCGATGCCGAGAATTCCTGCCGCGCCGGCCTTGAGATAGAGTTCGCGAGGAAAGCTTTCGGCTTCTTCCCACTGCTCGATATCAGGAAGGATCTCGCGCTCGACGAAACGTCTGACGCTGTCTCGGACCAATTGGTGGCTGGGGTCGAAGTATTCCTGAAAGGCAGACATCGGCGAGCTCCACTGAAGGGGTCAGTGAAGTTAACCGAGCGCTTGCTTGGTTTTCAACAAGATTGTGTAAGTCAGGTAGACCGAGGTGCCCTTATCGCGAGCAGGCTCGCTCCCACAGGGTATTGCGGCGTACACAAAACCAATGTGGGAGCGAGCCTGCTCGCGATGGCGCCAGCCCGAACAACACGAATTACAGGGTGATCGGCTTACGCCCGGCAAACGAATGCGCCAGCGTCCCGCCATCCACCAGTTCCAACTCGCCACCCAGCGGTACGCCGTGGGCGATGCGCGAGGCGATCAGGCCTTTGCTGCTGAGCAATTGGGCGATGTAGTGCGCCGTGGCTTCACCTTCCACGGTCGGGTTGGTGGCCAGGATGACTTCGGCAAACGTGCCGGCCTCTTCGATCCGCGCCATCAACTGCGGAATGCCGATGGCTTCCGGCCCCAGGCCGTCGAGCGGCGACAGGTGCCCCTTGAGCACGAAATAGCGCCCGCGAAAACCGGTCTGCTCCACCGCATAGACGTCCATCGGGCCTTCCACCACGCAAAGCAAGGTGTCGTCGCGACGGGTATCGGCGCATTGCGGGCACAGATCATCTTCCGTCAACGTACGGCACAAACGGCAGTGACCGACCCCTTCCATGGCCTGGCTCAGGGCTAGCGCCAGTCGCGAGCCGCCGCTGCGGTCACGCTCGAGCAACTGCAACGCCATGCGCTGGGCGGTTTTCTGACCCACGCCGGGCAAAATTCGCAGGGCGTCGATCAGTTGGCGAATCAAAGGGCTGAAGCTCATGGTGGAAAAGTCCGACAAAACAACGAGACGCGGTTTATACCCGCGCCTCGGTTGAGCGTCAAATTGCAGCGTGAATTACTCAGTCCCGGGAAACCCGAACCACCAGCTTGCCGAAGTTGCGCCCTTCCAGCATGCCGATGAACGCATCGGGCGCCTGTTCCAGGCCATCGACCACGTCTTCGCGGAACTTCACCTTGCCATCACGTACCCAGGGTGCCATGGCACTGAGGAATTCCGGCTGGCGATCACCATAGTCATCGAACACGATGAAGCCCTGGATGCGCACCCGCTTGGTCAACAGGGTGCGCTGCAACAGTGGCAGGCGATCCGGGCCGCTCGGCGCCTCATGGGCGTTATAGGAGGCAATCAGGCCGCAGAGTGGAATCCGCGCCTTGGGATTGAGCAACGGCACCACGGCGTCGAATACCTTGCCACCGACATTTTCATAATAAATGTCGATGCCCTTGGGACAGGCTTGCGCCAGTTCCTCAGCAAAATCCGGGCTCCTGTGATCGATGCAGGCGTCGAAACCCAACTCGTCGACCACATAGCGGCACTTTTTCGCACCACCCGCCACACCAACCACCCGCAGGCCCTTGATCTTCGCCACCTGCCCGACCACCGACCCCACCGCCCCGGACGCCGCCGCGACCACCAGGGTTTCGCCGGCCTTGGGCTGGCCGATGTCCATCAGGCCCATGTACGCGGTCATGCCCGGCATACCCAGTACCCCAAGGGCCATCGAAGGGCTTGGCAGCGCGGGAATCGGAATGATGCTGCGACCGTCATTGATGCTGTGGCTTTGCCAACCGGTGGCACCGACCACCAGATCACCTTCCTGAAACTTCGGATTGAGCGAACGCTCGACCCGGCTGACAGCGCCCCCGGTCATGACTTCGCCGATTTCCACCGGCGCGGCGTAGGAAGGTGCGTCACTCATGCGTCCGCGCATGTAGGGATCCAGCGACAGGAAAACGGTCTTGAGCAGCACCTGACCCTCGGCCAGGTCCGGCAGCGCCACCCGCTCCATGCGGAAGTTTTCCGGCGTTGGCGCACCCACCGGGCGAGAAGCCAGGACAATGCGTTGATTGAGGGTCATGGGGTCGGACATGGCAGCGTCTCCTGTGATCGTTGAGGTTCGGTGATATAGGGAGCAGACCTTTGTGGCGGTAGGGCGTTCGATGTGTTTTCAGTTGGACCAGGGTGAGTTCTTCGCGAGCAGGCTCCCACATTTGGAATGCGATCCCCTGTGGGAGCGAGCTTGCTCGCGATGGCGGCATTCCAGACACCACATTTCCCATGGCCAGAAACAAAAATGCCAGGCGCTATGCCTGGCACTTTTTGTAACTCATCTGCCGCCTGAAGGCGAATCAGAATGGCAGTTTCATGCCCGGCGGCAGTTGCATGCCGGCAGTCATGCTGCCCATCTTGTCCTGGCTGTTGGCTTCGATCTTGCGCACGGCATCGTTGACCGCGGATGCGATGACCGCTTCCAGCATTTCCTTGTCGTCTTCGCTCATGCCTTCGACCAGGCTTGGGTCGATGGTCACGCTCTTGACGTCATGACGACCGGTCATCACCACGGTGACCATATCGCCACCGGCCTTACCGGTGACTTCGGCGTTGGCCAGTTCTTCCTGCATCTTGGCCATTTTTTCCTGCATCTGCTGCGCCTGCTTCATCAGGCCGGCCATGCCACCTTTCATCATGGTAATCACCTCAAAAGTACTTGGATTAAAACAGCGCCCGGCCCATGCGGCCGGACGCCTTCAGTTATTAGCCCTGAACGACCAGGGCGTCGACAGGTTCAATAGTATCGTTACGGACCACCGCACCGAACTGCTGCATCATTTGCTGGATGAACGGATCACCGTGGATCGATTCCTCCGCCTCGCGCTGACGGTTGGCGCGGCGGCGCGAAGCCGCTTGTGCCGGGGTTTCCTGCTCGGGCTTGATCAGCTCGATGCTCAGGGTCAGCGTGCGCTGGTGATACTGGTTCAGCGCATCGTTGAGGCGGCGCTGTTGCGTGGCGTTGAACAAGGCACTGTGGGCCGGGTCCAGGTGCATCAGCCAATTGTCGCCATCCACCGCGATCAGCGTGCAGTTGGCGGCGATGCTGCCGGTCATGCCGGAGATCGGCAATTTCGGGAACAGCTCCAGCCATTGCAGGGCCAATCCGGTGGCCGGCATTGCCGCGGGCTCCGGCTCGGGCTCCGGAGCCGGGTCGGCGGTATGCTCGCTGGCCAGTTCGTCGAGGTAACTGTAGGCCGAATCCATGTCCGGCTCGATGTAATCCTCGTCCAGCGGCGGCTCGTCATCCAGGTCCATCCCCGGCGTCGCGGCATCGACGGCGGCCACCGAGGGTTCCGGGATCGGCGCGGCAGCCCATTCAGGCGCGTCCGGCACCACGCTGTCCGGCGTCGGCAACGGCATCGGCGGCAATTCGGGCTGTTCGCTGGCAGCTTCCAGTACCGGCTCCGTCGTCGGTTGCTGGACGGGTGCCGGCTCGACCGGGTCATTCCACGGCAGGTCGACCACCTCTTCGACCACGACCGCTTCAACCACAGGCGCAGGTTCTGGCACAACGACCGGCGCAACCGGTTCCGGTGCAGGCGCTGGAGCCGTCACTGGCGCAGCCGCTACCGGTGCAACGGCCGCAGCGACTACCGGCGCAATCACCGGCGCGGCAGCCACTGAGTTTGCGGAATCAACTGTGGCCTGGCTGATCCCCACTGGCTTTAGCGGTTGCCTCGGGGCATCCGCGGTGTCTGCGGGCCGGAACGCCAGCATCCGCAGCAACACCATTTCAAAACCGCCCCGCGGATCCGGCGCCAGCGGCAGGTCGCGGCGGCCGATCAGGCCCATCTGGTAGTAGAACTGCACGTCTTCGGCCGGCAAGGCCTGGGCCAGTGCCAGCACCCGATCACGGTCGCCGTGACCGTTGTCGACACCTTCCGGCAAGGCCTGGGCGATGGCAACGCGGTGCAGCACATTGAGAATTTCCGAGAGCACGCCGTTCCAGTCCGGGCCTTGTTCGGCCAGGTGGCGGACGGCTTCGAGCAACGCCTTGGCATCGCCTTCGATCAGCGCATGCAGCACGTCGTAGACCTGCCCGTGATCGAGGGTCCCAAGCATCGCCCGCACGTCGGCGGCCATGACCTTGCCTTCACCGAAGGCAATCGCCTGGTCGGTCAGGCTCATGGCATCACGCATCGACCCGTCGGCGGCGCGGCCCAGCAGCCACAGCGCATCGTCTTCGAACGGCACGTTCTCGACACCCAGTACGTGGGTCAGGTGCTCGACGACGCGCTCAGGCGTCATGTTCTTCAGGGAGAACTGCAGGCACCGCGACAGAATCGTTGCAGGAAGTTTCTGCGGGTCGGTGGTCGCCAGGATGAACTTGACGTAGGGTGGCGGCTCTTCAAGGGTTTTGAGCAGTGCGTTGAAGGAATGACTGGAGAGCATGTGCACTTCGTCGATCAGGTAGACCTTGAAGCGCCCGCGGCTCGGGGCGTACTGCACGTTGTCGAGCAGTTCGCGGGTATCTTCGACCTTGGTGCGGCTCGCGGCGTCGATCTCGATCAGGTCGACAAAGCGGCCTTCGTCGATTTCGCGACACACCGAACACTCGCCACAGGGGGTCGAAGTGATACCTGTCTCGCAGTTAAGGCATTTGGCAATGATCCGAGCGATGGTGGTCTTGCCGACCCCACGGGTACCGGTAAAGAGGTAGGCGTGGTGCAGCCGCTGGCTGTCCAAGGCATTGATCAGAGCCTTGAGCACATGGGTCTGGCCGACCATTTCGCGGAACGAGCGCGGACGCCATTTACGTGCAAGAACCTGATAACTCATCGAAAACCGTCGCAGCGAAGGAAGCAGAAGCGGCTAATGCTAGCGGAGCAAGGGACAAATTGCATCCGGTGCGCTCGTGTATTGTGGCTAAGCTGCACATCGGAGGCTATTAACGGAGTGTTTATGCGGCTGGCCTTGGGGGCATTGCTGTTGATCAGCCTGGACGGCGTGGCTGCGCAAGCACCGCTGCGCTTCGTGATACCCGACAGCTGGAGCATGCCCATGGTGCAGCTTGAACGGGGCAAACCAACCCAGGGCATCCTGTATGACATGATGCTCAGCCTCGCGACCCAGGTCGGCGTACCGGCCGAATTCCATGTATTGCCCCGCCGGCGCATACAAAGTGCCATGGAGCAAGGCGAGGTCGATGTCCGCTGTTATGTCACGCAATCGTGGCTGCCCGATCAGCCTGATGATTATCTCTGGAGCATCCCGCTCTTCACTCAACCGGATGTGTTGATCACCCTGCATGCGCCGCCCGGCGCGGTCAAACCCGCCGACTTGCCGCAACAGTCCATTGGCACCGTGCTGGGCTACAACTACCCGACCCTGCAGCCGCTGTTCGACACCGGCCAACTGCAGCGCGACGACGCACGCAATCAGGAACAAGTGCTGGAAAAGCTCCTGGCCGGCCGCAATCACTATGCCGTCAGCAATCAATGGAGCCTGGACTGGTTCAATCACCGCCTTCTGCCGGAGCAGCAACTGCAAGGCGTGGCAGTGCTGCAGGAAAACCAGATCGGTTGCTACGTTCGCAACGACCCGAAGCTCCCGGTGCAGAGCGTCCTGCGCACATTGGGGCGGATGAAGATGTCCGGGGAGATCGATGAGATTGTTCGGCTGTATATCGGTAGCGAGCCTGCGGCCGTGGATAAATCGGAAACGACAAAAAACCGCCCCGGAGAAGATCCTGGCAGCTAGCGAAAGCCTGATTTCAGAGAGATAACGCGAGAGAACACTCGCGCGGCGTTAAGGTGGTAACCCCACCAGCCACACCCCGGCACACAATGTTCCCGCTGTGGCTGCTTCCTTCCGGATCTGACCAGGTTCACGGGTAATCGTTGCGGGGGGACCGATGGGGTCACCATAACGACGCTCACCTGTCGGCGAGCCGCGCCATTGTACCTATCTGAGACGAAGTTACAACCGTTGGTTTCGGAATAAAAATATGAGGGGCTTCAAGCACTTGCTATTGCGCCTCTAGCACTTCGTCCGCCCTGCCGCCCTCCTGCTGAATCACCAGGTGAATAAAGTGCAGCTTGGCAATGACGGCTGGCGGCAGGACGAACGGATAGAAATCCGGCTGCCCCATGCTGCGTGACAGCTCATTGAGCATGCCCGCCAGTTCGATCCACGCATTGACGAACGACAGGAACGCCGCGCCGCCGGGATGCTGTGGATCGTAGAGGGTATCCAACGGAAACGGCTGATAGTCGAAGTCCATTTCCCGGGCACTCATGCCAAAGCCCAGCGCGGTGTCCACCGCATCCATCATGTGCAGGTAATGCGCCCAGGTTTCGGCCCAGTCTTCCCACGGGTGCATGGTGGCGTAGGCGCTGACGTAGTGCTGCTGCCAGTCGAGCGGTGCGCCCTGCTGATAATGCCGCTCGAGGGCTTCGGCATAGCTGGCGCGCTCATCGCCGAACACTGCGCGAAACGGTTCAAGCCACTGGCTATTGGCGATCAATCGATCCCAGTAGTAATGCCCGACTTCGTGACGAAAATGCCCGAGCAAGGTGCGATAGGGTTCGTGCATTTGCACCCGCACCTGCTCGCGGTGGGCATCGTCGGCTTCCTTGATATCGAGGGTGACCAGACCATTGGCGTGCCCGGTGGTGGGCGGTTTGCCTTCGAGGTCCACGCCGATGAAGTCGAAGGCAAGGCCCGTGTCTTCATCGACGGTCTTGGGAATCACCTGCAACCCCAGGCTGAGCAGTTGCGCGACCAGACGCCGCTTGGCGGTTTCCACCTTGCGCCAGCGCTCGTGGTTGTCGGTTATCGACAGGTCGGGAATGGTGCGGTTGAGGCTGCAGGCAAGGCACCACACGTCATGGTCATTGGCAGGCAGCAACCAATTACAGGCCGCCGGGGAGTCGAGGTTGGCGCAGCGGCGAAACAGGCCAGCCCCGGGATCGGCATCGAGCAGCCAGGTGCCCGCTTGTACACCCGGCTGCAGCGAGGACAAGCGACTCTGCTCTGGCTGATAGCCCAACGCCGCCGAGCAGGCCAGGCACTGGCTGTTGCGAAAGAACAACGACTGCCCGCAACGGCAGGGCCAGACCTTGCTGTTGCGCGAACTTTCACCCATGAACGGTGCGGCGATGCGCGAGCTGAGCTGCTCGAAAAAACGGTACATGGCGATCTCTCCCTGAGGCTTGCAGAGACTAGATCATTTACCAGACAGGATCGTTCCCAGGTCGAACGCAACACCTGTAGGAGCGAGCCTGCTCGCGATGGAGTGTCAGTCGACATCAATGCGCCTGATCCACCATCGCGAGCAGGCTCGCTCCTACAGGTTGAATTGCTGCTCAATCTACCTTGCCGTACCCGCGCAATGTTTCAACAAACGCCTCTTCATCCAGCACTTTCAACCCCAATTCATTGGCCTTGGTCAACTTCGAACCAGCCCCCGGCCCGGCCACCACGCAATGGGTCTTGGCCGACACCGAGCCGGCGACCTTGGCGCCGAGGCTTTCGAGTTTGTCCTTGGCGATATCGCGACTCATCAACTCCAGCGAGCCGGTCAACACCCAGGTCTGCCCGGCCAGGGGCAAGCCTTCGACGACCTTCTTCTCGCTCTGCCAGTGCATGCCGAAATCGGCCAGTTGCTTCTCCGCCGCCTCGGCCAATTGGCGATTGTCTTCGACCGCAAAGAACTCGCGCACCGAATTGGCCTGCTTCTCCGGCAGCGCCTGGCGCATGTCCAGCCAGTCCGCGCCGATCACCGCCTGCAGCGAGCCGAATTTGTCCGCCAGTTTCTGCGCCCCGCCTGGTCCGACCAGGGGAATATGCAGCTTGTCGAGGAAACCACCCAGGGTGGTGCTCGCCGAAAACTCGGCACCCAACTCGCCCTGATCCTGGATCTGCATACCATGCCTGAGCAAATCAGCGATCACCTGCTGGTTATGCGCATCCTCGAAGAAGCTGTGGATCTCGTGCGCGACTTCCAGGCCGACATCCGGCAAGTACGTCAGCACCTGGGGCAAAGCCTGTTGCACCCGCTCCAGCGAACCCAGGGAGCGAGCCAGGACCTTGGCTGTCTCCTCGCCGACATCGGGAATCCCCAGGGCGTAGATGAACCGCGCCAGGCCCGGCCTCTTGCTGTCTTCGATGGCGCCGAGCAGGTTCTTGCTCGACAGTTCGGCAAAGCCTTCCAGATCGACGATTTGCTCGAAGGTCAGGGCGTACAGATCGGCCGGCGAGCTCACCAGGCCTTCGTCGACCAGTTGCTCGACGCTCTTCTCACCCAAGCCTTCGATGTCAATGGCACGACGGGAAACGAAGTGAATGATCGCCTGCTTGAGTTGCGCGCCACAGGCCAGACGACCGACGCAGCGATACACCGCGCCTTCGCTGACCGTCTCGCGGCCCTTGCTGCGCTTGATCAACTGCGTGCGCTCGACATGGGAGCCGCACACCGGACACTGTTCCGGAATCTGCACCGGCCGGGCGTTTTCCGGACGGCGCTCCATGACCACTTGCACCACCTGCGGAATCACGTCACCGGCGCGGCGGATGATCACCGTGTCGCCGATCATCAGGCCCAGGCGCGCGACCTCGTCCATGTTATGCAGTGTGGCGTTGGCCACCGTGACACCGGCGACCTTGACCGGTTTCAGACGCGCCACCGGCGTCACCGCCCCGGTGCGGCCGACCTGGAATTCCACATCGAGCAGCTCGGTGAGTTCTTCCATCGCCGGGAATTTGTGGGCGATGGCCCAACGCGGCTCACGGGCGCGAAAGCCCAGTTCGCGCTGGGAGGCAATGCTGTTGACCTTGAATACGACGCCGTCGATTTCATACGGCAGCGCATTGCGACGCTCACCGATGTCGCGGTAGTAATCCAGGCACTCGGCGATGCCGTGCGCCAGTTTCAGCTCATGACTGATCGGCATGCCCCAGGCCTGGAGCTGCTGCAAATTGCCGATGTGCGTATCGGCAATGTCCGCCGACACCTGGCCGATGCCGTAGCAGCAGAACTCCAACGGGCGATTGGCGGTGATCTTCGAATCCAGCTGGCGCAAACTGCCTGCCGCCGCGTTGCGCGGGTTGGCGAAGGTCTTGCCGCCGACCTCCAGTTGCGTGGCGTTGAGCCGCTCGAAACCGGCCTTGGACATGAACACTTCGCCGCGCACTTCCAGGGTCGCCGGCCAGCCGGTACCGTGCAGCTTGAGCGGGATGTTGCGTACGGTGCGCACGTTGACGCTGATATCTTCGCCGGTGGTGCCATCGCCACGGGTGGCGCCGCGCACCAGGATGCCGTCCTGATACAGCAGGCTGACGGCCAGGCCATCGAGCTTGGGCTCACAGCTGTACTCGACTGTCGCGCCGCCACCGAACAGATCACCGGCCGGCAGGTCCAGGCCTTCGGTCACCCGGCGGTCGAACTCACGCATGTCGGTTTCTTCGAAGGCGTTGCCGAGGCTGAGCATCGGCACTTCGTGACGCACTTGGGTAAACGCCGACAGCGCCGCGCTGCCCACTCGCTGGGTTGGCGAGTCGCTGGTGATCAGTTCGGGGTTGGCCGCTTCCAGCGCCTTGAGCTCGTTGAACAAGCGGTCGTACTCGGCGTCCGGAATGCTCGGCTCGTCGAGCACGTGGTAACGATAGTTGTGCTGATCCAGCTCAGCGCGCAGCTCTAAAATACGGTTCTTGGCGGCGGTCATGGGTGTTCTCTCATAAAGCAAAAGAGCAGCCGAGGCTGCTCAATCTGTTTTGCCGATCATCCCGCGCACCGCGCGGGAATAACCATTTCAATCAACGTTTCTGGGTCAAGGCGCGGCGCTCGAACTCGACGATGCGCTGACGGTAGTGCTCGATCGTCTGGGCGGTCAGTACGCTGCGCTGGTCGTCCTTCAGCTCACCGTTGAGCTCCTGGGACAATTTACGTGCCGCTGCCACCATCACGTCGAAGGCTTGCTTCGGATGGCGAGGGCCTGGCAGCCCCAGGAAGAAGCTCACCGCCGGAGTGCTGAAGTGGTCGATGTCGTCCAGGTCGAATACGCCAGGCTTGACGGCGTTGGCCATGGAGAACAGCACTTCACCGTTGCCGGCCATGCTTTCGTGGCGATGGAAAATGTCCATCTCGCCGAAACGCAAACCGCTCTCCAGAATGTTCTGCAACAGCGCCGGGCCCTTGAAGCCGGCAGCGTCGCGGCAGATCACGCTGATCACCAGCACTTCTTCCGCTTGCGGCTGATCCTTGTCGTTGACTGCTGGCGCGGACTTGCTGTCATCCGGGAAATCGTCGTCGCGGCTGCTGAAGCTCGGGCCGCCGTCCAGGTCCAGGCTGAGGTTCATGTCGCCCTGGGAAGGCTCGCTGTGGCCACGCTTGCCGCGCTTGGAACCCGACTCGCGAGGCTCGCGGGCCGGCATGCTGACCGAAGGCAGGTCCTGCTCGTCCAGCTGCGGCTCTTTATGTCCGTCCAGCACACGCGGCGGGCCCAGCAGTTCGGCGCTGCTGTCCTCGTCCGGCAGGTTGGACAGACTTCGATCAAGACGGAACTTCAGTTTTCCCTTGCCGCCGCGCATACGGCGCCAGCCATCGAAAAGAATACCGGCAATGACAATAATGCCGATGACGATCAGCCACTCGCGCAGACCGATTTCCATGTAATCCCGTGCCTCTATAAAAAATGCTGAAAAATAAGGGGTTTACAACCTGCAAACCGCTTTAAAACGTGGCGCCAACTCTATGTTCTGACAGGCGTTTTGCCCACGTATACGAAAAATTGACATTAAACTAGCACGACCAAAGGCAACTTTACACCGTCTACCACCTTGGCTAGCGCGAATATGTCGATTGGCCAGCAAGTCGAAGGCAGGAAAAGAGTCCTACAGACCGCAAACATTCCTCCTACAACCACGACTCAGGCATCCACCATCGCCATCGCCTCCTCGACATCCACCGCCACCAGACGTGAACAACCGGGTTCGTGCATCGTCACACCCATCAGTTGTTCAGCCATTTCCATGGCGATCTTGTTGTGGGTGATATAGATGAACTGCACTGTCTGTGACATCTCTTTTACCAATCGCGCGTAGCGTCCAACGTTAGCGTCATCCAGTGGCGCGTCAACCTCATCGAGCATGCAGAACGGCGCCGGGTTCAATTTGAAGATCGCAAAAACCAGGGCCAATGCGGTCAGGGCTTTTTCGCCGCCGGAGAGCAAATGGATGGTGCTGTTCTTCTTTCCTGGCGGCTGCGCCATGATTGTTACCCCTGTATCGAGTAAATCTTCGCCCGTCAGTTCCAAATATGCGCGGCCACCACCGAAAACTTTTGGGAAAAGCGCCTGTAAACCGCCATTGATCTGATCAAAGGTATCCTTGAAACGGTTGCGGGTTTCCTTGTCGATCTTGCGAATCACGTTCTCAAGGGTTTCAAGGGCTTCCACCAGATCGTCGTTCTGGGCATCCAGATAACGCTTACGCTCCGATTGTTGCTGGTACTCATCGATGGCCGCCAGGTTGATCGCGCCCAGGCGCTGGATCCTGGCGGCGATGCGCTCGAGCTCTTCCTCGGCATCCTTCTCGCTGGCCTCGGCCGTCAAGGTCGCGAGTACGCCGTGGAGATCGTAGCCGTCTTCCAGCAATTGGTCCTGCAAGGTCTTGCGGCGCACGGTCAGGGCTTGCCATTCCATGCGCTGGGTTTCGAGCTGGCTGCGAATCAACTGGGATTGCTGTTCGGCCTGGCTGCGGCGCTTCTCGGCGTCGCGCAGTTCGCGGTCGGCGTCTTCGAGGGCGATCTGCGCGGTCTTGAGCTCTTCGTCGACGGTCATGCGCTTGTCGAGCAACTCCTCGAGTTTCAGGCGCAGCTCTTCCAGCGGTGCTTCGCCCTCCTCCAGATTGAGGCTCAATTGCTCGCGCTTTTCGGTCAGGCGCTCGGACTGCATCTCCAGACGCTCCAGCGCCTGGCGTGTCGAATCATGCTGCGCCTTGAGCGAGCCCAGACGCACCGCCAACTGATGGGCGTGATCCTTGTGTTGCCGCGCTTCCTGACGCACCCGGTCCAGACGTTCACGCAGGCTGTCGCGCTGGGCCAGCAGCAACTCACGCTGCTCGGTGTCCAGCGCCATGCTGTCGAGGGCTTCCTGCAATTGCAGGCGCGCTTCGCCGATGTTTTCGTGCTCCAACGCTCGCTGCTCATCGAGCTCGATAAGCTCTTCGTCGAGACGGGTACGGCGCAGGGTCAATTGTTCGGCCTTGGCTTTGCCGGCGGACAATTGAGCCTTCAATTCACCTTGTTGACGCGCTTCGTCCTGCAGCAAACGGCGCAAATGTTCGCGACCGTTTTCCTGCTGACGCTGCTGCGCCCGGAGATTCTGCAGTCGGGTTTCCAGGGTTTCGACAGCGGCTTCACGCTCTTCGCGCTCCAGGCCCAGTTGCTGGATTTCCTGGCCGCGGGCCAGTACGCCGCTTTCCGCTTCACTGGCCCGACGCACCCGCAGAAAATGCCGGCCGACCCAATAACCGTCACGGCTGATCAGGCTCTGCCCGGCAGCCAATTGAGCCCGCAGGGCCAAGGCCTGTTCGAGGCTATCGACCGGCTTGACCTGCCCCAGCCATGGCGACAGATCGAGCTGCGCCTCGACCTTGTCCAGCAGGCTGCCCGGTATCCGTACGCCATCGCTGGACGGACTGAGCAAACGCAAGTCGCCCTGGGCAAAACCCGACAGATCGAAATCGTTGAAATCGTCCACCAGCACCGCTTGCAGGTCGGCGCCGAGCACGGTTTCCACGGCCAGCTCCCAACCGGCCTCAACCTTCAGGCCTTCGGCCAGGCGCGGGCGATTCGCAAGATTCTGTTCGCGCAGCCATTCGGCGGTACCGGTACCCGGATCGAGCGCCGCTTGCTGCAAGGCTTCGAGCGAAGCCAGCCGACCGTTGAGGCGCTGCAAATCGCCCTGGGCCTGCTGCTGCGCGGTCAGCGCCTGCTGCAGTTCCTGACGCAACTGCTCGAGCTTTTCGACCTGCGCTTCTTCGCTGGTCTGCAAATCCTCGAGCGTTGCTTCGGATTCGGCGAGCTGCTCGCTGAGTTCCATGATCGCCGCGTCTTCCGGGTCCGCCGAGAGCAAGGCGCGCTCTTCGCCAAGACGCTTCTGGCGATCGGCCAGGCGCTCCAGGCTGGTTTCCAGCTGCTGGATCCGCGACTGCTGCACTTCGGCCTGACGACGCGGCTCGGCGGCGGTGAGATTGAACGTATCCCACTGCTCTTGCCAACCGTGCATGGTGGTTTCGGATTCTTCCAGCGCGGCAGCGGCCTCTTCGGCGGCGGCGCTGGTGACTTCCTGCTCCGGGGTGAGCATGTTCAGCTCTTCGCCAAGGGTCAGCAGCAGCGTGCGGTCGTGCCCCAAATGCGATTCGGTTTCCAGGCGTGCGCGCTCGGCTTCTTTCAGGTCATCCTGCAACTGGCGCAAACGCTGCTGGCCGTGCTGGATGCTCTGCTCGACCCGGGCAATGTCGCCGCCGACCGAATAGAAGCGCCCCTGCACCAGGTTGAAGCGCTCCGACAGGTCATGATGCCCGTCACGCAGGCGCTCGATGCTCGCATCGGCGTTGCGCTGCTCGGCCACCAGGGCTTCGAAAGAAACTTCCTGGTTACCGATGATCGCTTCACGCTGGCCGACCTGATCGTTCAGCGCCTGCCAGCGCAGGGCCGACAGCTGGGCCTTGAGCTGACGCTCCTCGCCCTTGAATTCCTGATACTTTTTGGCGGCCTCGGCCTGGCGGTGCAAGCGTTCGAGCTGACGCTCAAGCTCTTCGCGCAGGTCGGTCAGGCGCTCAAGGTTTTCGTGGGTGCGGCGGATGCGGTTTTCCGTCTCGCGCCGGCGCTCCTTGTACTTGGAGATGCCCGCGGCTTCTTCGATGAAGTTGCGCAGGTCCTCGGGCTTGGACTCGATCAGCTTGGAAATCATCCCCTGCTCGATGATCGAGTAGCTGCGCGGGCCAAGACCGGTGCCGAGGAAGATGTCGGTGATGTCGCGGCGCCGGCATTTAGTGCCGTTGAGGTAATAGGTGGTCTGGCTGTCGCGGGTCACTTTGCGGCGAATGGAGATTTCCGCGTAGGCGGCGTATTCCCCGAGCAAGGTGCCGTCGGAGTTATCGAACACCAGTTCGATGCTCGCCTGGCTCACTGGCTTGCGGCTGGTCGAGCCGTTGAAGATGACGTCGGTCATCGATTCGCCGCGCAGGTTCTTCGCCGAACTCTCGCCCATCACCCAGCGCACGGCGTCGATGATGTTCGACTTGCCGCAGCCATTGGGCCCGACCACCGCCGCCATGTTACTGGGGAAGTTCACCGTGGTCGGATCGACGAAGGACTTGAACCCCGCCAGCTTGATGCACTTGAGCCGCAAGATCAGGCGTCCGTCAGGGCGGAGATCACCAGATCGCAACTGCGCTGGGCGTAAGCCGTCAGCACCACGCGAATCTGTGCAAAGTCACGGGCCAGCACGGCAGCGAGCAAGCGTTCGAACAGCTCGAGGAATTCGCTCATCGACGCTTTGCGCAGGTCCAGCGCGAGGAAATACGCACGGCTCATGGCCGGCTGCAGATTCTCGACTGTTTCCTGCAAGTACGGATTGTTGGCGAATGGGTACGCGGCGCGCATCACATTGAAGCTGTCGTCGACGAACGTGCGGATGTCCTGACGCTCAAAGCTGGCCGTCAGGCGTTGCTGGATCTGCACGAACGGCGCCATGTCGGCCTGGGTTTTCCAGCCGCTGGCCACGGAGTTACCGAGCAGAATATAGAGTTCACTCATCAGCGTGCACAGGCTCTGGACCTTATGCGGCGTGAGCTCGGTAACGTGGGCTCCCCGTCGCGGCAGAATAGCGATCAAGTGCCGACGCTCGAGGATCAGCAAGGCCTCGCGGACCGAACCACGGCTGACATTGAGGGCCAGCGTGACCTTCTGTTCCTGGATGCGCTCCCCGGGCTTCATTTCACCGCGAATGATGCGTTCGGCGAGGTGGTGAGCGATTTGCTCGGCGAGGCTGTCCGGCGCCTTGAACGTCATGGTTGTCCTTCAAACTCTTTGATCTGTACAAGCGGCGCAGTGTAGCGCAATTGCTGCACCATGGCGGAGTGCCCGCCCGGAGGTTTTTGGCACGATTCAAGCAAATTCAAGCAAAAAGGCAGGCTATCGAAGCAACGACAATAATTAAGGAACAGGTGGTTAATCGACAAATTGCAATTTCCTGACCTTTAAGTCAGAAAATCATTGACCGAAAAGTCAGACCTGCTAAATTCAGTTCCTATCGGTTAACAACAATAATGAGTCTGCGAGGCCTTCCGTGATCCAGTTTTTACTAAACCAGGAACTCCGTAGCGAGCACGCCCTGGACCCGAACCTGACCGTGCTCAATTATCTGCGCGACCATGTGGGCAAACCCGGCACCAAAGAAGGCTGCGCCAGCGGTGACTGTGGCGCCTGCACCGTGGTGGTCGGCGAATTGCAGACCGATGACGACGGCCGCGAACACATTCGCTATCGCAGCCTCAACTCGTGCCTGACCTTCGTGTCGTCCCTGCACGGCAAACAACTGATCAGCGTTGAAGACCTCAAGCACAAGGGTGAACTGCACAGCGTGCAGAAAGCCATGGTCGAGTGCCACGGCTCACAATGCGGTTTCTGCACCCCCGGCTTCGTGATGTCGCTGTTTGCCCTGCAAAAGAACAGTGATGCACCGGATCATGCCAAGGCCCACGAAGCACTGGCCGGCAACCTCTGCCGTTGCACCGGCTACCGGCCGATCCTGGAAGCCGCCGAGCAATCCTGCTGCGCCAAGCAGCCGGACCAGTTCGACGCTCGCGAAGCCGACACCATCGCGCGCCTCAAAGCCATTGCCCCGACCGATATCGGCGAACTCAACAGCGGCGACAAACGCTGCCTGGTGCCGCTGACCGTGGCCGACCTGGCCGATCTCTATGACGCTTATCCACAGGCCCGCCTGCTGGCCGGCGGTACCGACCTGGCACTGGAAGTCACGCAGTTCCACCGCACCCTGCCAGTGATGATCTACGTCGGCAACGTCGCCGAAATGAAGCGCATCGACCGTTTTGACGACCGTCTGGAAATCGGCGCCGCCACGGCCCTGTCCGATTGCTACGAAGCCTTGAACGCCGAGTACCCGGACTTCGGTGAATTGCTGCACCGCTTCGCCTCCTTGCAGATCCGCAACCAGGGCACCCTTGGCGGCAACATCGGCAACGCCTCGCCGATTGGTGACTCGCCGCCCCTGCTGATCGCCCTCGGCGCGCAGATCGTGCTGTGCAAAGGCGAAACCCGCCGCACCCTGGCGCTGGAAGACTACTTCATCGATTACCGCGTCACGGCGCGCCAGGAAAGCGAGTTCATCGAGAAGATCATCGTGCCCCGCGCCAGCGTCGAAAAACTGTTCCGCGCCTACAAGGTTTCCAAGCGCCTGGACGACGACATCTCGGCCGTCTGCGCCGCCTTCAACATTCGCCTGGAAAACGGCGTAGTGGCTGAAGCCCGTGTCGCCTTCGGCGGCATGGCCGCCATCCCGAAACGCGCCGCCGCCTGCGAAGCCGCATTGCTCGGTGCGCCGTTCAACAACGCCACCGTTGAACGCGCCTGCGCTGCCCTGGCCGAAGATTTCACGCCGCTCTCGGACTTCCGCGCCAGCAAGGAATATCGCCTGCTCAGCGCGCAGAACCTGCTGCGCAAATACTTCATCGAACTGCAAACACCGCACATCGAGACTCGGGTGACCGCTTATGTCTAATCATCACGCCGTAGAGAAGACCCAAGCCGAATTGGCTGAACTGTTTGCCAAGGACCTGACCACCGGTGTCGGCCGCAGCGTCAAGCACGACAGCGCCGCCAAGCATGTGGCCGGTGAAGCGCAATACATCGACGATCGCCTGGAGTTTCCGAACCAGTTGCACGTTTATGCGCGCATGTCCGACCGTGCCCACGCGCGGATCATCAGCATCGACACCTCGCCCTGCTACGCCTTCGAAGGCGTGCGTATCGCCATCACCCACGAAGACGTGCCGGGCCTGAAAGACATCGGTCCGTTGCTGCCGGGCGATCCGCTGCTGGCCATCGATACCGTGCAGTTCGTCGGTCAACCGGTGATCGCCGTGGCGGCGAAAGACCTGGAAACCGCGCGCAAGGCGGCCATGGCCGCGATCATCGAATACGAAGACCTGGAACCTGTGCTGGACGTGGTCGAAGCCCTGCGCAAGCGCCACTTCGTCCTCGAAAGCCACACCCATCAGCGCGGCGATTCGGCCACGGCGCTGGCCACCGCCGAACATCGCATCCAGGGCACGCTGCACATCGGCGGCCAGGAACACTTCTACCTGGAAACCCAGATCTCTTCGGTGATGCCGACCGAAGACGGCGGCATGATCGTCTACTGCTCCACGCAGAACCCCACCGAAGTGCAGAAACTGGTGGCCGAAGTGCTGGACGTGTCGATGAACAAGATCGTCGTCGACATGCGTCGCATGGGCGGCGGTTTTGGCGGCAAGGAAACCCAGGCAGCCAGCCCGGCGTGCCTGTGCGCAGTGATCGCGCACCTCACCGGCCAGCCGACCAAGATGCGTCTGCCACGGGTCGAAGACATGCTGATGACCGGCAAGCGTCACCCGTTCTATGTCGAGTACGACGTGGGCTTCGACAGCACCGGCCGCCTGCACGGCATCAATCTGGAACTGGCTGGCAACTGCGGGTGCTCCCCTGACCTGTCGGCGTCGATCGTCGACCGCGCGATGTTCCACTCGGACAACTCGTACTACCTGGGCGATGCGACCATCAACGGTCACCGCTGCAAGACCAACACCGCGTCGAACACCGCCTACCGTGGTTTCGGCGGCCCGCAAGGCATGGTCGCCATCGAAGAAGTGATGGACGCCATCTCCCGCCATCTGGCCCTGGATCCTTTGGCTGTGCGCAAGGCCAACTACTACGGCAAGACCGAGCGCAACGTCACCCATTACTACCAGACCGTCGAGCACAACATGCTCGAAGAGATGACCGCGGAACTGGAAGAAAGCAGCCAGTACGCCGAACGTCGCGAAGCGATCCGTCGCTACAACGCCAACAGCCCGATCCTGAAAAAAGGCCTGGCGCTGACCCCGGTGAAATTCGGTATATCCTTCACCGCCAGCTTCCTCAACCAGGCCGGCGCGCTGGTGCACGTCTACACCGACGGCAGCATCCACTTGAACCACGGTGGCACCGAAATGGGCCAGGGCCTGAACACCAAAGTCGCGCAGGTCGTGGCCGAAGTGTTCCAGGTGGAAATGGACCGCGTGCAGATCACCGCCACCAACACCGACAAAGTGCCGAACACCTCGCCGACCGCCGCTTCCAGCGGTGCCGACCTGAACGGCAAGGCCGCGCAGAACGCCGCCGAAACCATCAAGCAACGCCTGGTGGAATTCGCGGCTCGCCAGTACAAGGTCAGCGAAGAAGACGTGGAATTCCACAACGGCCACGTGCGAATCCGCGATCACATCCTGACCTTCGAAGCGCTGATCCAGCAGGCGTACTTCGCCCAGGTGTCGCTGTCGAGCACAGGCTTCTACAAGACCCCGAAAATTTATTACGACCGCAGCCAGGCGCGCGGCCGTCCGTTCTACTACTTCGCCTTTGGCGCGGCGTGCTGCGAAGTGCTGGTCGACACCCTGACCGGCGAATACAAGATGCTGCGCACCGACATCCTCCACGACGTCGGCGCCTCGCTGAACCCGGCCATCGACATCGGTCAGGTCGAGGGCGGTTTCATCCAGGGCATGGGCTGGCTGACCATGGAAGAACTGGTGTGGAACAACAAGGGCAAGCTGATGACCAACGGCCCGGCCAGCTACAAGATCCCGGCCGTGGCGGACATGCCGCTGGACCTGCGGGTCAAGCTGGTGGAGAACCGCAAGAACCCGGAAGACACGGTGTTCCATTCCAAGGCCGTGGGCGAGCCGCCGTTCATGCTCGGCATCGCCTCGTGGTGTGCGATCAAGGACGCCGTGGCGAGCCTGGGCGACTACAAACATCAACCGAAAATCGACGCCCCGGCGACCCCGGAGCGAGTGTTGTGGGGCTGTGAGCAGATGCGTCAGCTGAAGGCGGCGAAAGCTGTCGAGGCTGAGACCGAGTTGGCTTCGCTCTAAAACCGAGGTGCGCCTATCGCGAGCAGGCTCACTCCTACAGGGGAATGCATTTCAAATGTAGGAGTGAGCCCTGCTCGCGAAGAGGCCGGAACAGACAACAGAGATGTTGAGGTGTTTATGTACAACTGGATCGACGCCCTCGCCGACCTGCAAAACCGCGGTGAGCCCTGCGTGCTGGTGACCATCATCGAAGAGCTCGGCTCGACGCCGCGCAACGCTGGCTCGAAGATGGTCATCAGCGCGAACCAGAGCTTCGACACCATCGGTGGCGGGCACCTGGAATACAAGGCCATGAAGATCGCCCGCGAGATGCTCGCCAGCGGCAAGCAGGACACCCATCTGGAGCGTTTCAGCCTCGGTGCCAGCCTTGGCCAATGCTGCGGTGGCGCCACGGTATTGTTGTTCGAACCGATGGGCCAGGTGCAGGCGCAGATCGCCGTGTTCGGTGCCGGCCACGTCGGCCGCGCCCTGGTGCCACTGCTGGCCAGCCTGCCCTGCCGGGTGCGCTGGATCGACTCGCGCGAAGATGAATTCCCCGAGCAGGTCCCCCATGGCGTACGCAAGATCGTCAGCGAAGAACCGGTAGACGAAATCGACGACCTGCCCGCTGGCAGTTACTGCATCGTGATGACCCACAACCATCAACTCGACCTCGAACTGACCGCTGCGATCCTCAAGCGCAACGACTTCGCCTACTTCGGCCTGATCGGTTCGAAGACCAAACGGGTGAAGTTCGAACATCGCCTGCGCGACCGCGGTTTCGACAACAGCGTCGTGCAACGCATGCGCTGCCCGATGGGTATCGGCGAAGTCAAAGGCAAGTTGCCTGTGGAAATCGCCATCTCCATCGCCGGCGAAATCATCGCCACCTATAACGCGAACTTCGGTCAGCACACCGCCAGCGCCGGATCGATTGCCAAACTGCTGCCTGCGTCACGCCGCAGCCAAGCCTCCCATTGAGAACCCTCATGCCTCTGACTCGCAAAGCCTACCGCGCCGCCATCCTGCACAGCATCGCCGACCCAGCCGTCGTGGGCATCGAAGCCTCCTACGAGTATTTCGAAGACGGCTTGCTGGTTGTGGAAAACGGCCAGATCAGTGCCCTGGGCCACGCCAGCGAACTGCTGCCGACCCTGCCGGCCGACATCGAGATCACCCACTATCAGGATGCACTGATCACCCCCGGCTTCATCGACACCCACATCCATTTGCCGCAAACCGGCATGGTCGGCGCCTATGGCGAGCAATTGCTGGACTGGCTCAACACCTACACCTTCCCGTGTGAAAGCCAGTTCGCCGACAAGGCCCACGCCGACCAGGTCGCGGACATTTTCATCAAGGAACTGCTGCGCAACGGCACCACCACGGCGCTGGTATTCGGCAGTGTGCACCCACAATCGGTGAACTCGTTCTTCGAAGCCGCCGAACAGCTCGACCTGCGGATGATCGCCGGCAAGGTGATGATGGACCGCAACGCCCCGGACTACCTGACCGACACCGCCGAATCCAGCTACGTCGAAAGCAAGGCACTGATCGAGCGCTGGCACGGCAAGGGTCGCCTGCACTACGCGGTCACTCCACGCTTCGCACCGACCAGCACCCCGGAACAGCTGACCCTGGCCGGCCAATTGCTGACGGAATACCCGGATCTGTACATGCAGACCCACATCAGCGAAAACCTCAAGGAAATCGAGTGGGTCAAGGCGCTGTTCCCGGAGCGCAAGGGTTACCTGGACGTCTACGACCACTACCAGTTGCTCGGCGAGCGCTCAGTGTTCGCCCACGGTGTGCACCTGTGCGATGACGAGTGCGCTCGACTGGCGCAAACCGGTTCGGCCATCTCGTTCTGCCCGACCTCGAACTTCTTCCTCGGCAGCGGCCTGTTCAACCTGCCGATGGCCGAGAAGCACAACCTGAATGTCGGCATCGGTACCGATGTGGGCGGCGGCACCAGTTTCTCACTGCTGCAAACCCTCAACGAAGCCTACAAGGTCATGCAGCTGCAAGGTGCGCGCCTGAGCCCGTTCAAGTCGCTGTACCTGGCCACCCTCGGCGGCGCCCGCGCACTGCGCCTTGAGGACAAGATCGGCACCCTGCAACCGGGCACGGACGCCGACTTCCTGGTGCTGGACTACAACGCCACGCCGCTGCTGGGCTATCGCCTGAAGCAGGCCAACAACATTGCCGAGACGTTGTTTGTGTTGATGACCCTGGGGGATGACCGGACGGTGCAGCAGACCTATGCGGCGGGGAATCTGGTGCATCAGCGCTAAATTTCCTCAGGCATAAAAAAATCCCCCGCAATCGTCAGATCCGGGGGATTTTTTATGCCCTTTGTAGGAGCGAGCCTGCTCGCGATGAACCTGAGGGCGCCACGGGGGTGCCAGGCTTTACGCGTAATCGTTAACGACCATCGCGAGCAGGCTCGCTCCTACAGGGGGCGGTGTTAGATTTTCGCCGGCGAGCGCCCAGGCTTCTTGGTCTGCAGCAAATGCGAGAACACCGCATGCAGATCATCCGAAGCACTTTCTTCGTCGAGATTGAGCTTGCTGTCGATGTGATCCATGTGATGCATCATCAGGTTCACCGCCAGCTCGCAGTCGCGCTTCTCGATGGCGTCGATCAACTGGGTGTGCTCGTCGTAGGAGCAATGGGAACGGTTGCCGCTTTCGTACTGGGCGATGATCAGCGACGTCTGGGACACCAGGCTGCGCTGGAAGCTGATCAGCGGGGCGTTTTTCGCAGCTTCGGCCAGTTTCAGGTGGAATTCACCCGACAGGCGGATACCGGCACCACGATCGCCACGGGAGAAGCTGTCACGTTCGTCGTTGACCATCTGGCGCAATTCGGCAATCTGCTCGGCGGTTGCGTGTTGAACGGCCAGTTCGGTGATCGCACGCTCCACCAGACGACGGGCCATGAACACCTGACGGGCCTCTTCGACGCTTGGGCTTGCGACCACGGCGCCGCGATTCGGACGCAGCAACACCACGCCTTCATGGGCCAGGCGCGACAAGGCGCGGCGAATGATGGTGCGGCTGACCCCGAAAATTTCCCCCAGCGCTTCTTCGCTCAACTTGGTGCCGGGCGCCAGACGCTGCTCGAGGATGGCCTCGAAGATATGCGCGTAGACAATATCGTCCTGGGTACCGCTGCGGCCGGCTTTGCCTGCGCGCGGTTGTTTCTTTAGGGGTTGCAACTGTTCGTTCATGGGCACTCGAGTCGGAAGAACTGCGGCGAATTGACCGCGACTGTAATACGGCACAGTGGGTCGCTGGCAAGTATCGCGTAAAAAACACTGCAATTGTACACAATGGAAGGTGGCAACACGACTGTACGGCTGAATGTTGCCTCGGCTGTATTGCAACGCCTGATTACTTTTGAGTTTAGGCTTGTTCGCAGAATCCGCCTTTGTAACCACTGGGTTGAGTGTTGCTGCGGACATCTTCATCTGTAAAAGGAACGCCACCGTCATGAACGACGCCACCCACACGCAAATCCGCCCGTTGGCCGACACCTCGCCCTCGGCCATCGTCGCCGGGTTCATCGCCATGATGACCGGCTACACCAGCTCCCTGGTGCTGATGTTCCAGGCCGGGCAAGCGGCGGGCCTGAGCAGCGGGCAGATTTCTTCGTGGATCTGGGCCATCTCGATCGGCATGGCGGTGTGCTCCATCGGCCTGTCCCTGCGCTATCGCACGCCGATCACCATTGCCTGGTCGACCCCCGGCGCCGCGCTGCTGATCACCAGCCTGGGCGGCGTGAGCTACGGAGAAGCCATTGGTGCCTATATTACCTGCGCGGTGCTGGTGACGATTTGCGGGCTGACCGGCAGCTTCGAGCGGCTGGTGAAAAAAATCCCGGCATCCCTGGCCGCCGCCCTGCTGGCGGGGATCCTGTTCAAGATCGGCAGCGAGATTTTCGTCGCGGCGCAACACCGCACCGCCCTGGTACTGGGGATGTTCGTCACTTATCTGCTGGTCAAGCGCCTGTCGCCGCGCTATGCGGTGCTGGCGGCATTGCTGATCGGCACGACATTGTCAGGCTTCATGGGACTGCTGGACTTCAGCGGTTTCCACCTGGAAGTGGCCACGCCGGTCTGGACCACGCCACACTTCTCCCTGGCCGCGACCATCAGCATCGGCATCCCGCTGTTTGTCGTCGCCATGACCTCACAAAACATGCCCGGCATCGCCGTATTGCGCGCCGATGGCTACACGGTGCCCGCCTCGCCGCTGATCACCACTACCGGCATCGCCAGTTTGCTGCTGGCGCCGTTCGGCTCGCACGGGATCAACCTGGCGGCGATCAGCGCAGCGATCTGTACCGGACCGCACGCCCATGAGGATCGCAACAAGCGTTACACCGCGGCGGTCTGGTGCGGGATTTTCTATGGGATTGCCGGCGTGTTCGGCGCGACGCTCGCGGCATTGTTTGCCGCGCTGCCCAAGGAACTGGTGCTGTCGATTGCGGCGCTGGCGCTGTTCGGCTCGATCATCAACGGTTTGAGCATCGCCATGAGCGAAGTGAAAGAACGTGAGGCGGCGCTGATCACCTTCATGGTCACGGCGTCGGGGCTGACGCTGTTTTCCATCGGTTCGGCGTTCTGGGGGATTGTTGCGGGGGTGGCGACCCTGGTGATTCTGAACTGTGGGAGCGAGCCTGCTCGCGATGGTCGTCAACGATAACGCTGGGAACATGACACCCCGCGGTGCTCTCAGGTTCATCGCGAGCAAGCTCGCTCCTACAAAAAAAAGAAAAAAAACGGCGACCCTCGGGTCGCCGTTTTTTTAGAACATCAAGCTACCGGATTGATCGGCTTTTCCGGGTACCAGACGTCCAGCAGCGGGCTGACTTCAACGCTGGTCAGCTCGGTGCGGCCTTTGAGCCAGGCTTCAACGGCAGCGCGCTGTTCAGCGCTGACCGAGCCACGCTTCTGCAGGCAAACCAGACCGTAGTCGTCGCCGCCAACATAACCCAGACCGTTGGCTTCCATGGCTTCTTTGAGGAACGCGTCGAGGAAAGCATCAATGGCCTCATCAGCCAAATCTTCTTTGAAATCCAGGTTCAGTTCGAAACCCAGCTCTTGAAATTCATCGACGCACAGTTTTTTGCGCAGACGCTGGGAACGGTTAGTCGCCATTGGAACAATCCTCTTAAGTAATAACGGGCGGCACTTTAGCAGTTTAAGCCGCCGATTGCCTGACTCTCTGGGCCACCACGCCTACCGTCGGTAAAAAAATAGCCGATCTGAATGCCCACGCACGGCCCAAGCGGTGGCACCTTGGGGCATAATGCCGACACTTTCATGACCATTGAGGGAATTTATCTCCATGCCCTCACCTTATTTCCCCTCGGCTGTAGGGTTTTATTTCAGATGATCAAATCTTTGCGTCCATTGCTGTTGGCCGGTTTTCTTCTCCCCCTGGCCCTTCCCGTTTGCGCCGCTCCCATCAATACCGCGTTGTCGCCCAACGTTGAAAAAGCCCTGAAAGCCAGCAAGTTGCAGGACAACGCCCTGTCGCTGGTGATGATCCCGCTCACCGGTCCCGGCACCCCGACGGTGTTCAACGCCGACGTGTCGGTCAACCCGGCGTCGACCATGAAACTGGTCACCACCTACGCGGCGCTGGAAATGCTCGGTCCGAACCACCAGTGGAAAACCGAGTTCTACACCGACGGCACCTTGAGCGGCGGCATCCTCAACGGCAACCTCTACCTCAAGGGCGGCGGCGATCCGAAGCTGAACATGGAAAAACTCTGGCTGCTGATGCGCGACTTGCGTGCCAACGGCGTGACCCAGGTCACCGGCGACCTGGTGCTGGATAAAACCTTCTTCGTGCAACCGCAACTGCCGGAATTCAATGACGACGGCAACGACGAGAACAAGCCGTTCCTGGTCAAACCCGACTCGCTGCTGGTCAACCTCAAGGCGCTGCGCTTCGTCGCACGTAATGACTCGGGCAAGGTACTGGTCTCGGTGGAGCCGCCAATTGCGAGCATCCGCATCGACAACCAGGTCAAGGCCCTCAATTCCAGGCAATGCACCGGTGGCGTGCGCTACAACCCGGTGGCACAGGCCGACGGCAGCATGACCGTGACGGTCGGCGGTCAGCTGGGTGAAGGCTGCAGCTCACAGACTTATCTGTCGCTGCTCGATCACGCGACCTACACCGCCGGTGCCGTCCGCGCGATCTGGAAGGAACTGGGTGGCAGCATTCAGGGCAAGGATGTGCTGGCGCCTACACCGAAAGACGCCAAGGTCCTGGCCCGGGCGTTCTCGCCGGACCTGGCGGAAATCATCCGCGACATCAACAAGTACAGTAACAACACCATGGCCCAGCAGTTGTTCCTGAGCCTCGGCCAACGCTTCCGCACCGATGCCGATGGTGACGACGCCAAGGCCGCCCAGCGTGTGGTGCGTCAGTGGCTGGCGAAAAAGGGCATCACCGCGCCGCATCTGGTGATGGAGAATGGCTCCGGCCTGTCCCGTGCCGAGCGTGTCAGCGCCCGGGAAATGGCTTCGATGCTCGAAGCGGCCTGGCACAGCCCGTATTCCGCCGAATACATCAGCTCGATGCCGATTGCCGGCACCGACGGCACCATGCGCAAACGCCTGAAGACCACTGCCATGCGCGGTGAAGCCCACGTCAAGACCGGCACCCTGAACACCGTGCGGGCGATTGCCGGTTTCAGTCGCGACGTCAACGGCAACACCTGGGCGGTGGTGGCGATCCTCAACGACAAGGCCCCGTTCGGCGCCTCGTCGGTGCTCGATCAGGTGCTGCTGGACCTGTACCGCCAACCGAAACTGCCGCAGACGGCTTCGGTGTTGTAACCGGATCTAAAGGGCACAGTAAATCCCCTGTAGGAGCGAGCCTGCTCGCGATAGCGTCAGCCCAGTCAACACTGATGGTGACTGACACTCCGCTTTCGCGAGCAGGCTCGCTCCTACATGGATTACATGCAACCTTTAGCTCATCTCCCCCTCAACCCGATCCCTTCCCGCCTGCTTCGCCGCGTAAACCCCCGAATCCGCGCGCAACAGCAAGGCATCGGCGCCCTCCCCGACCCGCCAACCGGCAATCCCGAAACTGGCGGTGACCGTACCGACTCCTTCAATGGGTGAACTGCGCAAGCCTTGCCACAATTGCCGGGCCAACATATAGGCCTGTTCGCCGCTGATATCCGGGCACAGCACCATGAACTCCTCTCCGCCCAGGCGGCAGAACACATCGGTGCGCCGCAACCGGTGGCCGATCCGTTGGCACACGGCCTGCAACACCCGATCACCGATGGCATGGCCATGCAGGTCATTGATGCGCTTGAAATGGTCGATATCGAGCATGATCACCGACAGATTCCCACCGCCACGCTCCACCCGGGCCATTTCGATGGTCAGGCGTTCCTGGAAATAACGGCGGTTGTGGATACCGGTCAGCGAATCGGTGACCGACAGCGCGCGCAATTCTTCTTCCACCCGCTTCATATCGGAAATGTCCGAGATGTAGCCGTGCCAGAGCACACCGCCACCGGGCAGTTCCTCCGGCGTGGCCTCGCCACGCACCCAACGCAGACCCCGTTGCGGCAGTTGCACGCGGTATTCCTCGCGCCAGGGGCTGAGGGTGTCGGCCGAGGCTCGGATCGAGGCGCGGACACGGGTGGTGTCCTGGGGATGAATCCGGGTGAAGATCGCTTCGGCATTGAGTAGCAGCACGTCAGGTTCGAGCTCGTAGATCTCGCGAATGCCGTCGCTGGCGTAGATCACACTGAAGCGTCCGTCGAACTCCATCTTGAACTGGTAGATGCCACCAGGCACGTGGGCGCTGAGCTTTTTCAACAACAGGTCCCGCGCCGCGAGTGCCTCGTGGACCCGCTTGCGTTCGGTGATGTCGATGCACACCGCCAGGTGCCCGACCCACAGGCCTTGTTCGTCGAGCACCGGCGTGGCGAGCATGTTGACCATCAGATGGCTGCCATCGCCGCGTACCAGCGTCCACTCCCGCGCCTCGTGGTCGCCCTCCGTGTCGCCTTCGACCAGCATCGCCTGGCAGGTCGGCACCGGTTTGCCATAGCGGGTGCTCAACTCTGCCGAGCGAGCGACCAGTTCCCGGGGCAGGTGCAGGTTCTCCAGGGTCATATGCCCCACCACTTCGGCACTGGAATAGCCGAGCATCTGCTCGGCACCGGCGTTGAAGGTGCTGATGACCCCGCGCAGGTCGGTGGCAATGATCGCGACCTGGGTGGCGGCATTCAGCACGCCACGCAACTGGCCGTGGGTGCCACGCAACTCCTGCTCTCGATCGCGCAGCTCCCGAGTGCGTTGCTCCACCAGTTTCAACGCCCGCTGCCGCTGACTGACCAACACATACAGCAAGGCACTGAGCATCACGCTGAGCAATCCACCCAACACCACCACACTGGTCACGGAGGAATGGTTGGCCTGCACGAACGCGTCGCTGGGCTGGATATCGACTTGATAGTCGTGGTCGGCCATGCGCAACAGGCGCGTGGTGGACAGCTCGCCGATGGCCGGCGGGTTGGGTGACTCAAACAGCACTTCGTGCTGGTCATCGGTAGACAAATCGAGGATGCGCACCGAGAGATAGTCATGGCTGGCGTCCGGCAGTCCGTCCGCCAGCAACTGGCGCATGCTGATCACGGCCATGACATAACCGTAGGGCTTCACGGCCTTGTGGTCTTGACTGTTGTGCTGCGTGACCGGTGCGACCAGCAGCACACCACGCGCATAAGCCGGCTCGATACTCACCAGATGCATCGGTTGCGACACCGCCATGCCGCCATGCCGATCGGCCCGATCGAGCGTGGCACGCCGCAGCGGCTGGGCCAGCAAGTCGTAACCGAGAGGAGAACCGAGTTTGCTTTGGGTCTGGCTATACAGCACCGCCACGTACTCATCTCGTTCTCCGGCCAGTTGCAATTGGCCGTCCGCGTTGAGTTCTCTCAGGGTGAAACTGCTCAAACCTTCGTCACGCACTCGGCGCTCGAACGCCGAACGCTCGTCACGGGTGACCCGCTGGGCGTAGGAATACGCCTGGGTCCGCAGCAGTAAAGGTTGGGTGTAGCCGTCGAATTCCGCTCGGGACACCGAATCGGAATTGGCGAAAAACCGGCGCAGACCGTCGAGGCGCTGCTCCTGATCTTCGAAACGCTCTTCGATACGGCTGTAACGCTCACTGACCAGCAGTTGGAAGCGTTGCCGCAATTGATGGTGAAACAGATTCAGCGTCGACCACGCCAGCAACCCGGTGAGCACCCCGCCGATCAGCAATACCAGCAGTGCGACCAGCCAGGCCGAGGCATCTTCGCTGATAAACCCCAGGATCTTTGGGCGCATGGCGTGCAACGACATAAAACACAACTCAAAACGCCAGGTGCGGGAAAGCCCTTTGGCCCTGAGTTGAGTTATAGCTATTAGCCACTAATTTGACCAGCACTGTAGGAGCGAGCTCTGCTCGCGATGGTCGATAACGATAACGCATGCTTTCTGAATACACGCGGCGCTTTCGGGTTCATCGCGAGCAGGCTCGCTCCTACAGTGAATCAGCACAGCTATTTAGCGAGCCGTGACTTTCCAGGCGCGATGGATCTTGGTGTTGCGGGCAAAGTCCGGATCGATGGTCTGGGCGGTGATCTCCTCGACCGCATAGCGCTCGCCGAGATTGGCTTCCAGTTCGAACTTGCGGAAGTTGTTGGAGAAGTACAACACGCCGCCGGGCGCCAACCGCGCCATGGCCAGGTCGATCAGTTGCACCTGGTCGCGCTGCACGTCGAAGACACCTTCCATGCGCTTGGAGTTGGAGAACGTCGGCGGGTCGATGAAGATCAGGTCGTACTCGTCACGACTGGCTTCAAGCCAGGCCATCACATCACCCTGCTCCAGGCGGTTCTTGTCGGAAAAACCGTTCAGCGACAGGTTGCGCCGAGCCCAGTCCAGGTAGGTTTTCGACAGGTCGACACTGGTGGTGCTGCGCGCACCGCCCTTGGCCGCATGCACACTGGCCGTCGCGGTGTAGCAGAACAGGTTGAGGAAGCGTTTGCCGGCCGCCTCTTTCTGGATACGCATGCGCATCGGCCGGTGGTCGAGGAACAGACCGGTGTCGAGGTAGTCGGTGAGATTCACCAGCAGCTTGATCCCGCCTTCATTGACCTCGACGAACTTGCCCTGTGCCGCCTGGCGCTCGTACTGCCTGGTGCCGCTCTGACGCTCGCGGCGCTTGACCACCACACGGCTCTTGTCGATGTTCAACGCCTGCGGGATGGCTGCCAGGGCATCGAACATACGGCCCGAGGCCTTTTCCGGATCGATGGATTTCGGCGCGGCGTATTCCTGGACGTGGACCCAATCGTGATACAGGTCGATGGCCATGGAATATTCCGGCATGTCGGCATCGTACACGCGGTAGCAGTCGATGCCTTCACGCTTGACCCACTTGCCCAGGGCCTTGAGGTTCTTTTGCAGGCGGTTGGCGAACATCTGCCCGCCTTCGCTCAGGCGCGGCTGCTCGACCACCGGAGCCGGTGCCGGCGTCGGTTTGATCGGATTACCGTTTTTGTTGAACTTGCGTTCCTGCGGTTCATTCGGTGTCTGATCGTAGGCGGCTTGCTCGCGCTCGACCTGACGCTGTTCCGGAGTACGACGCTCGCCGGTGACGAATTGGTCCGGCAGCACCTTGATCAGCAGCAGCTTGCACGGCAAGGCACCGTTCCAGAACGAATACTGCTTGTGGCTGCGGATACCCATGCGCTTGCCCAGGTCCGGCGCGCCGGTGAACACCGCCGCTTCCCAGTTCAGGCAGGCCTGACGCAGGCGCTCGCCGAGGTTCTGGTAGAGATAGAGCAGGCTCGCCTCATCGCCCAGACGCTCGCCGTACGGAGGGTTGCAGATGACCAGGCCTTTCTGGTTCTGGTCCGGGCGCGGTTCGAAAGTCGCGACTTCGCCCTGGTAGATCTTGATCCACTCGCTCAGGCCGGCGCGCTCGACGTTATTGCGGCCCGGTTGAATCAGTCGTGGATCGGCTTCGTAGCCGCGGATCCACAACGGAGTCTTGGCCAGGCCGGCAGCGGCGCGCTCGGACGCTTCTTCGTGGAGTTTTTTCCACAGCGCCGGGACGTGACCGAGCCAGGCGGTGAAGCCCCACTGCTCGCGGCGCAGGTTCGGCGCGATGTCGGCGGCGATCATCGCCGCTTCCACCAGGAAGGTGCCGACACCGCACATCGGGTCAGCCAGTGCGCCGCCTTCGGCCGCGATTCGTGGCCAGCCGGAACGGATCAGGATGGCGGCCGCGAGGTTTTCCTTGAGCGGCGCCGCACCTTGCTGCAGGCGATAGCCGCGCTGGTGCAGGCTGTGGCCCGACAGGTCCAGGGACAGAATGGCTTCGCCGCGATCCAGGCGCAGGTGAATGCGCAGGTCCGGGTTGAGCTTGTCGATGGACGGACGGTCGCCTTGCGGGGTGCGCAGTTTGTCGACGATGGCGTCCTTGACCTTCAGCGCGCCGAAGTGGGTGTTGTCGATACCCGAGCCATGGCCGCTGAATTCGACGGCCAGGGTGCCGTCATTGAGCATGTGGTCTTGCCACTCGATGTCCAGCACGCCGTGGTACAGGTCTTCGGCGTCCTTCATCGGAAAGCGCTTGAGCACCAGCAGCACGCGGTTGGCCAGGCGCGACCACAGGCACAGGCGATAAGCGGTTTCCATGGTAGCCATGCCGCGCACGGCGGAGGTGTGTTCCCGCGCTTCCTCAAGGCCAAGCCCGACGGCTTCCTCGATGAGCAGGCCTTCAAGGCCTTTTGGGCAAGTGAGGAAGAGTTCGAAACGATCGGACATGGGAATTCCAGAACCTTTAGCTGAGTGACCGGGCAACGCATTGCCGGTCCGGTTTTCAATCAGGCGCTTTTCTCGAAGAGCGCCCGCGTGGCACGAAGGTGTGCCGCTCCACCCCTGCTGCCCGGGTTAAATGAGCTTAGATGCAAGGACAGATAAAAAAGTTGATGCAACAAAATGTCATAAGTCGACCCTTCGTCGAATAGTGCATCCCGGCAACGGGAGCCATTCTCACTAAAGGATTAAGCCCATCATCCAGCGCAGGGCCGATCATACCGGGGTTTGGCCAATAAATACGCTACAAACGCTCTGTTACTTATGGCGTTAGCACATTAATGGTTACGTCCTTATGACAAAACGATCATTCCCTCGATGTGACGCATTGGTTAGAACTCAATACAGGTTGGCGCCGCAATGACGCCAACACCTTGGCTCGTCACGCCGGCAACGAGCCCCCAACGGCAGAGTTTTTCTGCCAGACCTCAATAGAGGTCGACGCGATAAATACAGTCAACAAGTGAGGGCAACACCCTATGAGAAGACTTAAGCGTGATCCGTTGGAAAGAGCATTTTTGCGCGGATATCAATATGGCGTTGGTGGTAAATCCCGTGAGCTTTGCCCATTTACTCTACCGTCGGTACGTCAAGCCTGGATCAACGGCTGGCGAGAAGGACGCGGCGACAACTGGGACGGTATGACCGGCACTGCGGGAATCCACAGACTCAACGAACTTCACGCCGTCGGCTAATTACAGGGCACAACACTCCGACACGACAATCTGAACTTGTACTGAATTAACCACGCACGTCCCATCCGGACGGCGGGCTCCGGCCCAGGGGCTCCTTTATGGAGCCCTTTTTTATGCCTGCTCGTTGGTCCAAACAATCCCCTGTAGGAGCGAGCTTGCTCGCGATGGACCCGAGAACACCGCGTGCATCCAGAAATCACGCGTCATCGTTACCGACCATCGCGAGCAAGCTCGCTCCTACAGGGGATCAGCGTAGCGCTGCGATGGCGTCTACCGACTCGCGAATCAGCGCCGGGCCTTTGTAGATGAAGCCCGAGTAGATCTGCACCAGGCTCGCGCCTGCGGCGATTTTCTCTGCCGCGTGCTTGCCTTCGGTAATGCCGCCCGCCGCAATGATCGGCAAACGCCCGCCCAGCTCCGACGCCAGCACTTGCACGGTGTGGGTGCTCTTGTCACGAACCGGCGCACCGGACAGACCGCCGGCTTCTTCGCTATGCTCCATGCCTTCGACGCCTACGCGGCTCAGGGTGGTGTTGGTGGCGATGACGGCATCCATCCCGGTTTCGATCAGCGCTTGCGCAACTTGTGCGGTTTCTTCGTCGTTCATGTCCGGCGCAATCTTGATCGCCAGCGGTACATGTTTGCCATGACGCAATGCCAGTTCCGCGCGGCGTTCGGCCAGATCGGCCAGCAACTGCTTGAGCGAGTCACCGAATTGCAGGCTGCGCAGGCCCGGTGTGTTCGGCGAACTGACGTTGACTGTCACATAGCTGGCGTGGGCGTAGACCTTGTCCAGGCAGATCAGGTAGTCGTCCACGGCACGCTCGACCGGCGTATCGAAGTTCTTGCCGATGTTGATGCCCAGCACGCCTTTGTACTTGGCCGCCGCCACGCGGGCCAGCAGGTGATCGACGCCGAGGTTGTTGAAGCCCATGCGGTTGATGATCGCCTCGGCTTCCGGCAAGCGGAACAAACGTGGCTTCGGATTGCCCGGCTGCGGACGCGGCGTAATGGTACCGATTTCGACAAAACCGAAACCCAGCTGGGCGAAACCGTCGATGGCCGCGCCGTTCTTGTCCAGGCCCGCGGCCAGCCCCACCGGATTCGGAAAGTCCAGGCCCATGACATTCACCGGCAGCTTCGCCGGGGCCTTGCACAGCAAGCCGTTGAGCCCAAGACGCCCGCCCGCGCCGATCAGGTCCAGGGACAGATCGTGGGAGGTTTCCGGGGAGAGTTTGAACAACAGCTGACGGGCCAGGGTGTACATGGGCGGATTTGACTCGATTGGCGGCGAATTGAGGCGGCGATTATAGCCGGGCAACGGGGTGGCAAGCGAGGCGCGTGATCAAATCAGCGGTTAATGGCATATGCCTTGCACCACTCTGGGCACCAACACCCATGCCAACGACGGAATGGGTGCAAAGACAATGGCGTCGTCCCCGGCCTGCTCATGCAAGAACTCGGGACGACGTTTTTTTTGCAAGGTGAACACGCGATGAACGAACCGTCAGCCGGCCCTCTGGCCTGGGTCAATGGCAGCGATGCCCCGGAGAAAACCGAAATCAATCTCGGCTTCATGGCCCTGAGCGACTGCGCCTCGGTGGTTGTCGCCGCCACCCAGGGCTTCGCCCAGCCCCACGGATTGACCCTGAACCTCAAGCGTCAGTCGTCCTGGGCCAACCTGCGGGACAAACTGGTCAGCGGCGAACTCGACGCCGCCCACAGCCTCTATGGCCTGATTTACGCCGTTCACCTGGGCATAGGCGGCGTGGCCGCGACCGACATGGCCGTGTTGATGGGCCTGAATCAGAACGGCCAGAGCATCAACCTGTCCCGCGGTTTGCAAGCGCTTGGAGTGACCAGTCCTGAAGCACTGGATCGGCACGTGCACCAAACTCGCTCAAAACTCACCTTCGCCCAGACGTTTCCCACCGGCACCCACGCCATGTGGCTGTATTACTGGCTCGCCAGCCAAGGCATACACCCGCTGCTGGATGTCGACAGCGTGGTGGTGCCGCCGCCGCAGATGGTCGCGCACCTGCGGGCTGGACGAATCGACGGGTTTTGCGTCGGCGAACCCTGGTCCGCCAGCGCCGTACAGCAGGATCTCGGCTTTACCCTGGCCACTACGCAGAACATCTGGCCCGATCATCCGGAAAAGGTCCTCGGCTGCACCCGTGCGTTCGTCGAGCAATACCCCAATACCGCGCGGGTACTGGTGATGGCGGTTCTGGAAGCCAGCCGCTTCATCGAAGAAAGCACCGAGAATCGCCGCAGTACCGCACAATTGCTCAGTGCCGCGCAGTACCTTGACGCACCACTGGACTGCATCGAACCACGCTTGCTGGGCGAGTACGCCGACGGCCTTGGCCACCGCTGGCAAGACCCGCACGCGCTGCGCTTGCATGGGGATGGCGAGGTCAACCTGCCGTACCTGTCCGACGGCATGTGGTTCATGACCCAGTTCCGCCGCTGGGGCTTGTTGCGCGATGATCCGGACTATCTCGCGGTGGCCCGGCAGGTCCAGCAACTGGACCTCTACCGTGAAGCCGCTCGTGCCGTCGGCGTCGCTTCATCAGCCGGGGAAATGCGCAGCAGCCAATTGATCGACGGCAAGATCTGGGACGGCTCGGACCCGGCCGGTTATGCCCGCAGTTTCAAACTGCACGCCATGAGCGACAGCTCGCACCGATCCGCCAGCCGCTGACAGGAGACCACGAATATGCTGCGTATCCTGCTGATCAACGACACCGCCAAGAAAGTCGGACGCTTGAAGGCCGCCCTGACCGAGGCCGGATTCGAAGTGATCGATGAATCCGGCCTGACCATCGACCTGCCTGAACGCGTCGAAACGGTGCGTCCGGATGTGATTCTGATCGATACCGAGTCACCGGGTCGCGATGTGATGGAACAAGTGGTGCTGGTGACGCGCGACCAGCCACGACCGATTGTGATGTTCACGGACGAACACGACCCCGATGTGATGCGACAGGCGATCAAGTCCGGGGTCAGCGCCTACATCGTCGAAGGCATTCACGCACAACGCCTGCAGCCGATTCTCGATGTGGCCATGGCACGCTTCGAGAGCGACCAGGCCCTGCGTGCCCAGTTGCATGCCCGTGACCAGCAATTGGCCGAGCGCAAGCGCATCGAACTGGCCAAGGGGCTGCTGATGAAAATGAAGGACTGCAACGAGGAAGAGGCCTACACGCTGATGCGCCGCCAAGCGATGAGCCGCCAGCAGAAGCTGATACAGGTGGCGGAGCAGATCATTGCCATGAGCGAGTTGCTCGGCTGAAGTCCTGTAGCGCCTGTCCGGGCGCCATCGCGAGCAGGCTCGCTCCCACAGGTGATTTGTGTTCGACGCCATTCCCTTGTGGGAGCGAGCCTGCTCGCGAATGGCGGCGACTCGATTTCGAGTGTTGGCACAGATCTCGCTAAGTAATCACCACAGGTAACCAACGGCGGTTGCCCCACCTACGACAAAGACGTCGCTCACCTCATTTGCCCTTGGCGGATCGGGTGGCGGCGTTTTTTCGTTTTGGCCCCACAGCACGGGGTCGGTGGTGCGGCCGTATCGGCGCCCCACCTGCAAGCTCATGACTCCTTTCGAGACTCTTCACAGCTGAGGTGCGCAATGAATTCAAGCTTCTGGAAATCCGGCCATACCCCCACATTGTTCGCAGCCTTCCTCTATTTCGACCTGAGTTTCATGGTCTGGTACCTGCTCGGTCCTCTGGCGGTGCAGATCGCCGCCGACCTGCACCTGACAACGCAGCAAAGGGGGCTGGTAGTCGCCACGCCGATTCTGGCCGGGGCGGTGTTGCGCTTCGTGATGGGGATGCTGGCTGATCGCCTGTCGCCAAAAACCGCCGGCCTGATCGGCCAGGTCATCGTGATCTGCGCCCTGTTCGGCGCCTGGAAACTCGGGATCCACAGCTACGAGCAGGCGTTGCTGCTGGGCCTGTTCCTCGGCATGGCCGGCGCTTCGTTCGCCGTCGCCCTGCCCCTGGCCTCGCAGTGGTATCCGCCGCAGCATCAAGGCAAGGCCATGGGCATCGCCGGCGCGGGCAACTCGGGCACAGTGCTCGCCGCATTGATCGCTCCGGTGCTGGCGGCGGCGTTTGGCTGGAGCAACGTGTTCGGCTTTGCCCTGATTCCGTTGATCCTGACCCTGATCGTCTTCGCCTGGCTGGCCCGCAATGCCCCCGAGCGGCCAAAAGCCAAATCCATGGCCGACTACTTCAAGGCCCTGGGTGACCGTGACAGCTGGTGGTTCATGTTTTTCTACAGCGTGACGTTCGGCGGCTTCATTGGCCTGGCCAGCGCCCTGCCCGGTTACTTCAACGACCAGTACGGCCTGAGTCCGGTGACTGCCGGTTACTACACCGCTGCCTGCGTGTTCGGCGGCAGCCTGATGCGCCCCTTGGGTGGTGCACTGGCTGACCGGTTCGGCGGCATTCGGACTCTGTTGGCGATGTACACCGTCGCGGCGACCTGCATTGCCGTGGTCGGTTTCAATCTGCCGAGTTCCTACGCCGCACTGGCACTTTTCGTCTGCACCATGCTCGGTCTGGGTGCAGGCAATGGCGCGGTATTCCAGTTGGTGCCCCAGCGTTTTCGCCGGGAAATCGGCGTGATGACCGGCCTGATCGGCATGGCTGGTGGCATCGGCGGGTTTGCCCTCGCGGCCGGCATGGGCGCGATCAAGCAAAGCACCGGCAGTTATCAATTGGCGCTGTGGTTGTTTGCCAGCCTCGGCGTTCTGGCCTGGTTCGGTCTGCACGGCGTGAAACGTCGCTGGAGAACCACCTGGGGTTCGGCCGCCGTGACGGCTGCGCGGGTCTGACGCCTCGATGAGCCTGCAACTGAGTTTTGCCGAAGCCAGCGCCATCGGTCCTCGCGAGGAAAACCAGGACGCCCTGCGCCTGGTCACGCCGGCTCCGGCGCTGGCCGCGAGCAAGGGTTACCTGTTCGCGATTGCCGACGGTGTCAGCCAATGTGCCGATGGCGGGCTCGCCGCCCGTTCGACCTTGCAGGCGCTGGCGCTGGACTACTACGCCACCCCGGAAACCTGGGGCGTCGCCCAGGCACTGGATCGTCTGTTGCTGGCGCAAAACCGCTGGTTGCAGGCTAACGGTGGCGGCCAACCGCTGCTGACCACCGTCAGTGCCTTGGTGATGCGCGGCCGGCGTTTTACCTTGGCACATGTCGGCGACTGCCGGGTTTATCGCTGGCACGCCGACACGCTGCAACGGGTGAGCGAGGATCACGTCTGGGACCAGCCTGGCATGCAGCATGTGCTTAAACGGGCCCTGGGGCTGGATCAACATCTGGTGCTGGACTTTCTGGATGGCGAACTGCGTTTGACCGAGAGTTTCGTGCTGCTCAGCGACGGCGTCTGGGCCGTCCTGGGCGATACCGCCATTGCGGGCATTTTGCGCGATCAACCTGACCTGAACAGTGCCGCGCGGACGTTGGTCAGCGCCGCGCACCTGGCTGGCAGTCAGGACAACGCCAGCGCCCTGCTGGTGCGGGTCGATGCCCTTGGCGAAACCAGCATCGGCGATGCACTGATTCATCTGCAGCAATGGCCACTCCCGCCTGCATTGAAGCCAGGCCAGACCTTCGAAGGCTGGCAGATTGAAGGGATCCTCGGCCAAAGCCAGCAATCACTGCTCTACCGGGTACGAGATGCTCAACAACAGCCTTGGCTGCTGAAAACCTTGCCCGGTGCGCTTCGTGACGATCATCAGGCCGGGCAGGCATTGTTGTCGGAGGAATGGTTCCTCAAACGTGTGGCCGGGCGGCATTTTCCTGAAGTTCATGCCGCCAGTCAGCGTCAGCATTTGTACTACGTGATGCGCGAATATTCCGGATATACCCTGGCTAAATTGCAGGAGCGTGTCGGAACGCTGCCACTGGCTCAATGGCTGGACCTGGCCGAACGCCTGCTGCGAGCGGTCGGCATACTGCATCGACGCCAGATTCTGCATCGTGATATCAAACCGGAGAACCTGCTTCTGGGGGACGACGGCGAGTTGCGCCTGCTGGATTTCGGTCTCGCGTACTGTCCCGGGCTGTCCGAAGATCAAGCCTTCGCCCTGCCCGGAACGCCCAGCTATATCGCACCGGAAGCCTTTCGCGGGGATTTACCGACACCGCAACAGGATTTGTATGCGGTCGGCGTGACCTTGTATTACCTGCTTACCGGGCATTATCCCTACGGCGAAATCGAAGCGTTCCAGCGCCCACGGTTTGGTGTGCCGGTCAGCGCCAGTCGCTACCGGCCCGACCTGCCGGAATGGATCGCGCAAAGTCTGGAACGCGCGGTGGCGGCAGCTCCGGATCAGCGCTTTGAAACAGCGGAAGAATGGTTGTTGCTGCTGGAACAGGGAGAACGACGCAGTTTGAGCGTGCGCCCCAAACCTTTGCTAGAGCGCGAACCGTTGAAAGTCTGGCGGACGTTGGCGCTGGTGTCCTTGCTGGTGAATCTGGTGCTGCTGTTTTTGTTGTTTCATGGCTGAGTTTTTCACTGCACCCAACAGATTTTTTGATTTTTCTGCTTCAAAACCGGGCATCGCGCCTTGAACCAGTGCACGCAAACACCCTCCTCCCATGACGAGAGCCCATAAATCGGGCCCTTGCGAAACTTGGCACAACCACTGCATTACCTTTCCCAACATACATAAAGCCCGGCCTTCAACGTAGAAAGCTGCGCTGCCCGAGAGAACGGGACCAGGACAAAGGCGTCCTCGCTAGGCAACTAGCGGGACGCCTTTTTTTGTTTGCGCAAAATTTGTCGAGCATGGCCTGAACCCTGATGAGGCAGGCCTGAGCTCCCCCGGAGAACCTGATGAAAAAACTAAAACTGGTGATGATCGGCAACGGCATGGCCGGGGTTCGTACCCTGGAAGAACTGCTCAAGCTGAGTAATGAACTGTACGACATCACGGTCTTCGGCGCCGAACCGCACACCAACTACAACCGCATCCTGTTGTCGCCGGTGCTGGCGGGCGAACAGACCTTCGAAGAGATCGTGCTCAACGACCTGGACTGGTACCTGGAAAACAACATCAAGCTGCTGCTCAACCGCAAGGTGGTGGAGATCGACCGGGTCAAGCGCCGGGTCATTGCCGAAGACGGCAGCGAAGCCGAATACGATCGCCTGCTGATCGCCACCGGCTCGACGCCCTTCATCCTGCCCATTCCCGGCAACACCCTTGAGGGCGTGATCGGCTACCGCGACATCGCCGACACCCAGGCCATGATCGACACCGCGAAAACCCACCGGCACGCCGTGGTCATCGGTGGCGGCCTGCTCGGCCTGGAGGCCGCCAACGGCCTGATGCTGCGGGGCATGCACGTGACCGTGGTGCATATCGGCGAGTGGTTGCTGGAACGACAACTGGACAAGACCAGCGGCCAGCTGCTGCAAAGCGCGCTGGAATCTCGCGGCCTGCACTTTCGCCTGTGCGAGCAGACCCAGGCCTTGCATGACGCGGGCAACGGCCGGGTCGGTTCGGTGCAATTCAAGAACGGCGACATCATCCCCGCCGACCTGGTCGTGATGGCCGCTGGCATTCGTCCCAATACCGAACTGGCGGAGAAATCCGGCATTCCGTGCAGCCGCGGGATTCTGGTCAACGACACACTGCAAACCTACGACCCACGGATCTATGCCATCGGTGAGTGCGCCAGCCACCGCGGCATCGCCTATGGCTTGGTGGCGCCGCTGTTCGAACAGGCCAAAGTCTGCGCCAACCACCTCGCCCAACTGGGGTTTGCCACCTACAAGGGGTCTGTGACCTCAACCAAATTGAAGGTCACCGGCATCGACCTGTTCTCCGCGGGCGACTTCATGGGCGGCGAAGGCACCGAGACCATCACCCTCTCGGACCCGATTGGCGGGGTCTACAAGAAACTGGTGATCAAGGATGACGTGCTGGTCGGCGCCTGCCTGTACGGCGATACGGCAGACGGCGGCTGGTATTTCCGGCAAATCCGTGAGAATCACGCCATCGGCGAAATTCGCGATCACCTCATGTTCGGTGAAAATGCGCTTGGCGACGTAGGACATCAAGGCCAGGACAAGGCCATGAGCATGGCTGACACGGCCGAAGTCTGTGGCTGCAACGGTGTGTGCAAGGGCACCATCGTCAAGGCCATTCAGGAACACGGGCTGTTCAGTGTCGACGACGTCAAGAAACACACCAAGGCGGCCAGCTCCTGCGGCTCCTGCGCCGGCCTCGTCGAACAGATCCTGATCAACACCGTGGGCGGCGCCGCGGACGTCAAACCGAAAAGCGAAAAGGCCATCTGCGGCTGCAGCGACCTCAATCACGGGCAAATCCGCCAGGCCATCCGCGAGCAGCACCTGCTGACCATCGCCGGCACCATGAGCTACCTGAACTGGCGCACCCCCAACGGCTGCGCCACCTGCCGGCCGGCGCTCAACTATTACCTGATTTCCACCTGGCCAGGGGAAGCCAGGGACGATCCACAATCGCGCCTGATCAACGAACGCGCCCACGCCAACATTCAGAAAGACGGCACCTACTCTGTAGTCCCGCGGATGTGGGGCGGCGTGACCAATCCTTCAGAGCTGCGACGCATTGCCGACGTCGCCGACAAGTACAACGTACCGATGGTCAAGGTCACCGGTGGTCAGCGCATCGACTTGCTGGGCATTCGCAAGCAAGACCTGCCGGGGGTGTGGAAAGACCTGGACATGCCGTCCGGCCACGCCTACGGCAAATCCATCCGCACGGTGAAAACCTGCGTCGGCAGCGAGTTCTGCCGCTTTGGCACCCAGAACTCCACACAACTTGGCATTGAACTGGAACATGACCTGTTCAACATGTGGTCACCGCACAAGGTGAAGCTGGCGGTCTCCGGTTGCCCGCGCAACTGTTCGGAAGCCGGTATCAAGGATGTGGGAATTATCGGTGTGGACTCCGGTTGGGAGATGTACATCGGTGGCAACGGCGGGATCAAGACCGAAGTCGCGGAATTCTTCGTCAAACTGAAAACCGCCGAAGAGGTCCGCGAATACAACGGTGCATTCCTGCAGCTCTATCGCGAAGAAGCCTTCTACCTCGAACGCACCGTGCACTACCTGCAACGGGTCGGCATGGAACACGTCAAGAAAGCCGTTCTGGAAGATCCGCAGCGGCGCAAGGCGCTCAACGATCGCCTGCAATTCTCCCTGTCGTTCGAACAGGACCCGTGGAAGGAGCGCCTGGAACAGCCCCAGCTGAAAAAAGAATTCGACGTCATCCCCGTGAAAAACCTGGAGGTGCTGGCATGAACTGGCTGGATATCTGCGCACTGGAAGAGATCAATGCCCTGGGCTCGCGGATCATCGCCGGACCAAAGGGAGACATCGCGATTTTTCGTACCAGCGACGACGAAGTGTTCGCCCTTGACGACCGCTGCCCGCACAAGGGCGGCCCGTTGTCCCAAGGTCTGGTGTACGGCAAGCGGGTGGCCTGCCCGTTGCACAACTGGCAAATCGACCTGGAAAGTGGCGAAGCCCTGGCCCCGGACATCGGCTGTGCCCATCACCATCTCGCCCGGGTGGAAAATGGCCGGGTGATGCTGGCCCTGCGGGATGCAGGCTGATGGACCGCCAGATCACTGCGTCCACCTGCTGTTACTGCGGGGTCGGCTGCGGGGTGCTGATCGAGCACGACGGTTCACGCATCCTCGGCGTCAGCGGCGATCCCGCGCACCCGGCCAATTTCGGCAAACTGTGCAGCAAGGGTTCGACCCTGCACCTGACCGGCGACTTGACGGCGCGGGCGTTGTACCCCGAACTGCGCCTCGGTAAAGGCCTGGCCCGCCACCGCACCGATTGGGATACCGCCCTCGATCATGCCACCAGTGTATTCGGCGCGACCATTGCCGAGCATGGCCCGGACAGCGTGGCGTTCTACATTTCCGGGCAACTGTTGACCGAGGACTACTACGCCTTCAACAAGCTGGCACGTGCCCTGGTAGGCACCAACAACATCGACAGCAATTCGCGTCTGTGCATGTCCTCGGCGGTGGTCGGCTACAAGCGCAGCCTGGGTGCCGACGCCCCGCCCTGCAGCTACGAAGACCTGGAGCTGAGCGATTGCGTGATGATCGTCGGCAGCAACATGGCCTACGCCCACCCGGTGCTGTTTCGCCGGCTGGAAGCCGCCAAATCCCGCCGACCGCAGATGAAGGTCATCGTCATTGACCCTCGTCGTACAGATACCTGCGATCTGGCTGACCTGCACCTGGCGATCTTGCCTGGCACCGACGTCGCCTTGTTCCATGGGATTTTGCATCTGCTGCTGTGGGAAGACTGGATCGATCGTGACTTCATCCGCGACCACACCGAAGGCCTGGCTGAACTGAAAAACCTGGTGCGTGACTACACACCGCAAATGGTTTCGCAGCTCTGCGGAATCAGCCTCGGGCAATTGCAGCAATGTGCCGAGTGGATCGGCACGTCACCGAGCTTTCTGTCGCTGTGGTGCATGGGGCTTAACCAGTCCACCGCCGGCAGCGCGAAAAACAGTGCATTGATCAACCTGCACCTGGCCACCGGGCAGATCGGTCGTCCCGGTGCCGGACCTTTCTCCCTCACCGGTCAGCCAAATGCCATGGGCGGGCGGGAAACCGGCAGTTTGTCCAACCTGCTGCCCGGCCACCGTGACGCCGCCAATCCGCAACATCGTGCGCAAGTGGCGTCCTACTGGGGCGTCGAGCAACTACCGGAAAATCCGGGGCTCAGCGCGATCGAACTGTTCGAGCAAGTGCGCAACGGCAAGATCAAGGCGTTGTGGATCGCCTGTACCAACCCCGCTCAATCCATGCCCGACCAGACAGCCGTGCGTGCAGCGTTGCAAGCCTGCCCGTTCGTGGTGTTACAGGAAGCCTTCAGCACCACTGAAACTGCGAAATTCGCTGACCTTCTGCTGCCCGCCGCCAGCTGGGGAGAAAAGGAAGGTTGCGTGACCAACTCCGAGCGACGCATTTCCCACGTACGCCAGGCAATCGTCGCACCGGGTGAGGCGCGGCCGGACTGGGCAATCACCGTAGATTTCGCACAGCGCCTGGAAAAACACCTGCGTCCCGGCCAAACCAGCCTGTTTGAATTTGATAATCCCGCTCAGGTCTTTGACGAGTACAAACAACTGACTCAAGGTCGCGATCTGGATCTGTCCGGTATCAGCCATGCACTGATCGATCGTCTCGGCCCGCAGCAATGGCCCTTCCCTGCGGGTGCCGTTGAAGGCACGACCCGGTTGTACGTCGACGGGGTATTTGCCACTGCCAATGGGCGCGCGCAGTTCGTGGCCGATCCGTACCGCGCCGCCAAGGAGCAACGCGATGCACGCTTCCCGCTGACCCTGATCACCGGCCGCCTGCGCGACCAATGGCACGGCATGAGTCGCACCGGCACCGCCGCGCAGCTGTTCGGCCATGTCAGCGAAGCGGAGTTGAGCCTGCACCCGGACGAACTGCGCCGCCATCGCCTGCAACCGGGGGATCTGGTCAGCCTGAAGAGCCGGCGCGGCGCAGTCGTCGTCGCGGTTGCCAGCGATGACAGCGTGCGCCCGGGCCAGGCCTTTTTGCCGATGCATTGGGGCGATCGTTTTCTCAAGGGCGGAGTGAACAGCCTCACCCTGCCCGCATTCGATCCTTTGTCGAAACAGCCCGAACTCAAACACAGCGGCGTTCGCCTGGATCCGGTTGATCTGCCCTGGAAACTGTTCGCACTGATCGAGGGCGATGTTCAACGGCATTTCGAGACGCTACGACCGCTCTGTGAGGCGTTTTCCTACGTCAGCCTCAGCCTGGTTGGTCGTGAGCGCCCTGCCCTGCTTGTACGGGCCGCCAATACTTCAGCACCTTCGGCAGAGCTGCTAAGCGAAATCGATAAAAACCTGGCGCTCGATGACGGCCCGGTACTGGCTTACGACGACCCTCGACGGGCCATTGGCAAACGCGTGCGAATCGAAAATGGCCGGATCACGGCTATTCGACTGGCCGGTGAAACCCTTGCCCAACACTGGTTGCAGGGGCTTTGGCTCGAAGGTCGCGCGGACCAGCAATTGCGGCGCTGGTTGCTTGCGCCACTGAGCGCACCACCGGGCAATCTCGATGCGCCGGTCAATGCGAACAAGATCCTGTGCAATTGCAAGAACGTCGACCAGAACGCGATCCGCGCCGGTATCAGCCGAGGCCTGGACTTGCAGGGACTCAAGCAAGAACTGGGTTGCGGCACCCAATGCGGGTCCTGCGTTCCGGAAATCAAACGCCTGCTGGCTGCCACGGCGCGGCCAATCACCGTCATCTCGTGAGGAAAACACTATGAGTGCAAAAGTCTGGCTGGTAGGTGCGGGCCCTGGTGATCCGGAGTTACTCACGTTGAAAGCGGTACGCGCCTTGCGGGAAGCAGATGTGGTGTTGATCGATGATCTGGTCAATGTCGCGGTACTCGAGCATTGCCCTGGCGCGCGGATCATTCCGGTGGGCAAGCGCGGCGGCTGCCGCTCCACCCCGCAAGCGTTCATCCATCGCCTGATGCTTCGTTATGCCCGGCAGGGTAAATGCGTGGCACGGCTCAAGGGCGGCGATCCGTGCATTTTCGGCCGAGGTGGAGAAGAGGCGCAGTGGTTGCGTGAGCGTGGGGTCGAAGCCGAGTTGGTCAACGGCATCACTGCCGGGCTGGCGGGGGCGACGCAATGCGATATTCCGCTGACTTTGCGCGGTGTCGCCCGTGGTGTCACGTTGGTCACCGCACACACCCAGGACGACAGCCAATTGAACTGGCAGGCACTGGCCCAAGGCGGAACGACGTTGGTGATTTACATGGGAGTGGCCAAGCTCGGTGAAATCCGTGAGCAGCTATTGGCCGGCGGCATGGCGACGGATACGCCCGTGGCCATGATTGAAAATGCGTCCTTGCCCCATCAACGGGAATGTCGGAGCACTCTCACAGACATGGATGAAGCGGCCTGCAGATTCCAGCTGAAAAGCCCCGCCATACTGGTGATCGGTGCAGTGGCAGCCTGTGCAACTCAATCCCTGGGGGAGCTTGATTTGCCTGTGATGGCGGCAGATCAGTCAGCTTAGTTTCACCTGTTTCACCAAATTGCAGACAAAGAAAAGCCCGGCCTGAGCCGGGCTTTTCAGAGCTACGAGCTAATTACTTAGCTTGAGCTTCAACCTGCGCTTCTACGCGACGGTTAACAGCGCGACCAGCTTCAGTTTTGTTGTCGGCAACTGGGCGGGATTCGCCGTAGCCAACGGACTGAACGCGGGACGACTCAACACCGTACTGGTTGGTCAGAACTTGCTTAACGGCGTTTGCACGACGCTCGGACAGTTTCTGGTTGTAAGCGTCAGGACCGACGGAGTCAGTGTGACCTTCAACAGTAGTGGTGGTGGATGGGTACTGCTTCATGAAGTCAGCCAGGTTCTTGATGTCGCCGTAGCTGTTTGGCTTGACTGCCGCTTTGTCGAAGTCGAACTTGACGTCCAGCTCTACACGAACGACTTCAGCAACAGCTGGGCAGCCATCAGCGTCAACAGTTACGTTGGCCGGGGTGTCCGGGCACTTGTCAACGTTGTCGCAAACGCCATCGTTGTCGCTGTCGGAGCAGACTTCTGGAGCTGGAGCTGCAGCGACAGGCTTGTTGCCGCCACCGAAGTTAACACCCAGACCTACGGACGGGATGTAGTCCCAACGGCCGTTGTCCAGCTTGTAGTCAGCTTCTACGCCAGCACGAGCGTAGACGTTTTCCAGGAAGTAGTACTTCAGGCCAGCGCCAGCAGTCAGGAAAGTCGACTGGTCACGACCGGTGTGGCCGTCAGCGGCTACGTTGGTCATGCTGCCGTGCTTGACACCACCTTGAACGTAAGGACGCAGAGCGTCGCCAGCGTTGTTGAAGTGGTACTGAGCGTTCAGACCAAACTGGTCGCCTTCGATTTTCTGATTGCCAGTACCGTTGTTCGAACGGGTGTGGTCGTCATTGTTGTAGGTAAAGTTCAACGATACGTCGTCGGTCAAGAAGTAACCGATGGAGGCGCCAGGAGTGTAGCCGTCTTCAACGTTGTTAACGCTGTCGTTGTACTTCTTCCCGTAGTTGAGCTCGCCTTCAACTGCGCCTTGGCCTTGTGCCAGTGCGCCGAACGAAGTAGCGGCAATAAGAGTACCAATGGCCAAGCCCAAGGTGTTTTTCAGTTTCATCCGTTAAATCCCCATCTGGTGATTGTGAAGCAGTCCCGCAAACCGGGGGACAACTCGGCGGCAAGTCTAACAGAACTTGCCTACACGTAAGAGATATTTGCGCTGAACTAAGTTTCAGCAATGCCTGCAAATTTCTCACGCAATTTATCTAGAGCGCGTTTGTACCGCATTTTTGTTGCACTCAAACCCATATGCATGATGTCTGCGATCTCCTGAAACTCCAGCTCTGCGACAAATCGTAGCACCAGAATTTCCCGGTCAATCGGGTTCACATACACCAACCAGCGATCAAGTCCACCCTTTTCCTCAGGTTTCGGCGTCTTTTCTTCGGACGCTTCCTCGAGGGGGTCAAGACTCAATGCGTCCATCAAGCGACGCTTTCGCCGTTCCTTTCGATACTGTGTAATGCACTCGTTGTACGTGATGCTATATAGCCATGTCTTGAACTTCGATTTACCTTCGAAGTTCTTCAGGCCATACAGCACCTTCAACATGACCTCCTGACAGACATCGTCTGCGTCGCGATCGTTCCCGAGATATCGTGCACACACATTAAATAATGTTCGTTGGTAACGCCGCATCAGTTCTTCATAGGCGCGTGTTACGTGAAACAGCTCGGAATGCGAGCGCGCGACCAACTCCTCATCAGAGAGCTCGCGGGGGTCGTAGCGCATGGATAACGATTGGGCTTTATTCAAAACAAGTCGGGCCGACAGTCAGGTCAATGTCCGCCGCAGCCAGCGTGAGCAGGCATTTTGCGGCGGCATACATTAGCAGGGTTTGCCGGGTTAGCGGCTACTCACATGCTGCTCAAGGAGGATCCGATTGGAAAGAGAGACTAGCTCACCCTCATCGGTCAGCAATGTGGTTTTAACCGTGCCGATCTCTTCGATCTGGCCTTCGACCTCGCCAACACGCACTTGTTGCCCAACCTGGTACAGCTCACGCACGTAGATTCCCGCAAGAATCTGGCCGGCAATTTCCCGGCTTCCCAATCCCATGGCCAGCGCTACCGCCAGACCAACGGTTATCAACACAATCACAATCACATGGTTCAGCAGGTCAGTCTTGACCTCCAACTGGCTGATTGCAACCGAAATACTGATAATGATCACCAGTCCCTGGGCAATCCGTCCAAGCCCTGAAGCATAGTCCAGCCCCACGCCTTCTGCCGCTCCGCGCACCAGCCCGTTGGCCAGTTGCGCCAGCAAGACACCTACCAGCAACACCAGCGCCGCGCCGAAAACCTTCGGCAAATACAACGCTAGCATGTCCAGCGTAGCTGAAACTCGCTCAAGACCAAGGGATTCTGCGGCAGAAACCAGAAAAATCAGCAGAACGAACCAATAGACGATCTTGCCGATCAGGGTCGAAATAGGCACTTGCAACCCGGCGCGGGCCAGCAATTTGGTCAGGCCGGTGCCTCCCATCAAGCGGTCAAGGCCCAATTTGGCGAGCAATTTGGACAGCAGGGTGTCGAGCAGCTTGGCCACGACAAAACCCAACAGCAGCACGACCAGTGCGCCGAACAGGTTCGGAATGAAGTTCGCAACCTTGGTCCACAACGCAGTCATTGCAGTGACGAGGCTCTGAGTCCAGAGATCAAGTTCCATATTCAATCAGCCTTATCAGCAGTGCGAGCAGCAGGTTTACGAAGACGGGATACCGGCGCGACATGGGCCGATCCGTTATTCAGGGCGATCATCAGTGCGGGCAACCAGCGCCCCAGCAGGCTGAACAAATCACCGGCGCCAACCTGGCGGTTGGCGGTTTTCAGCACACGCCCCAGGCACGCATCGTCGTCCCGGGTGGACGGTGAGGCGTTGAGCATGTCGCGTAAAGACTGTTCAAACGGATCGTGCATACGCACCTCTCGTGATGTCTGTGGGAGACGCGGTCAGTTTTGCTCGGGTCACATGCTTTCCCTCAGACCCAGCGCAATCGTCGGAACAACCACCACTGCCCCAGCGCCACCGAGACCATCATCAGGCAGGCGATCAGAAAGCCGTAAGGGCTGGCAGAGAACGGAATTCCACCGACGTTGATCCCCAAAAGCCCGGTCAGAAAACTCATCGGCAAAAAGATCCCGGTGATGATCCCGAAGCGATACATCGTGCGATTCATGCGCACGCTCAAGCGGCGGTCTTCAGCCTCCAGGACCAGCCCCACCCGTTCCCGGGTCAATTCCAGCTCTTCAAGGTAGCGGGTCAGGCTGTTGTTCAATTCGTTCCAGTAATCGCCATCGTCCTCGACGAACCAGGGCAACTTGATCCGCGTCAATTGACCGAAAATGTCCCGCTGCGGAGCAAGAAAGCGCTTCAACGCAGCCGCCCGGCGTCGAATCTGCAAAACCGATCCGTGTTCAGGAGTATACCGTTCGTCGGCATCCAGTTTTTCTTCTTCCTCATCGACCACTTCCGAGAGACAGCTGACCAGATCCTGCACTTTGTTGGTGAGGTACTGCGCCATGCAAAGGATGAGTTCGGAGGCGGTTTTCGGCCCCTTGCCTTCGGACAGTTGCACCAGCAACTCGTCAGTGGCACGCAACGGACGCAAACGCAGGGAAATGACACGCTGGGCAGAGCCGAAGATCCGCACCGACACCATGTCTTCCGGCTCGGCACCGGGGTTCAGATTGACCCCGCGCAAAAATAGCAGCAGTTCGCTGTCGGAAAGCTGTAAAAGTCGCGGACGGGTGTTTTCTTCGAGTAACAGGTCACAGCTGAACTCGCTCAGACCACTGGATTTGCGTAACCAGGTCCGGGTTTGCGGATGACTGCGATCCCAGTGCAGCCACAGGCTTTCATGGGCCTGCAGCTGCAAGTCATCGAGCTCAGTCCGGGCAATCGAACGCGCGCCGCCTTTACCGTCCAGCACCAGGGCATGCACCAGCCCCCATTGCGCGTTTTCTTCCTCGAACATCCGCACTCCTTTGGTCGACCAGCGCTTTATTCAGGCATTTTCAGCGGGCTGGGCGAGATGATCACGCCGTTGTTGTCCGCATAGATGTAATGACCCGGGTGGAAGGTCACGCCGGCGAAGGTCACGGCAACGTTGAGATCGCCGATACCGCGCTTGTCGGTTTTCATTGGGTGGCTGGCCAGCGCCTGAACCCCCAGGTCGGTTTGCGCGATGACGTCGACGTCACGGATGCAACCGTAAATCACCAGGCCTTCCCAGCCATTCTTGGCCGCTTTCTCGGCGAGCATGTCACCCAGCAGTGCGCGGCGCAGGGAGCCTCCGCCATCGACTACCAGGACCTTGCCATCCCCCTTGAGCTCGACTTGCTCCTTGACCAGCGAGTTGTCTTCGAAGCACTTGATGGTCACGATTTCGCCGCCGAAGGAATCACGGCCGCCGAAATTGCTGAACATCGGTTCCAGCACCTGCACCAGTTCCGGATAGGCATCGCAAAGGTCAGGCGTGAGGTAATGGATCATCGAGAAACTCCTGTGAAGAGGAAGACAGCACGAACATCAGTGATGACTCAGCCACGCAAAGTGACCAGAACAGCTCAATGCGTCATATCTTAGCCGCAAGCCGACCAGAGCGAAATGCCCTTGTTAGAGCATCGGGCTCAGATTGCCGCGACCAAATCCTGTTGCGCGCCCGGCAAAGGTGTCTGCTGATCGGCCAGCCAGCGAGTCACCAAAGGCCAGACTTCAGCCTGGGCTGCCTTGCTGACGAGCATTTCCACGTGACCGAAATTGTCGCCGAAGCCCTGCTCGCGTCCCAGGTGGATGAATTGCTTGTGCTCGGAACCGAACTGCTCGAACAGTTTGCGACACGCCCAGGCCGGGTCCTGATGATCACCCGCGGCACTGACCGCCAATACGGGCAACTTGACCTCGGCCAGGCCTGCCCACCAGTCCTTGTCGGCATCACCGAAGCGCCCGAACAAGCCAAACCAGCGCATGCTTTCCAGAGCCAGGCCGATGGGCTCGTCCTCCGGGCCGCGCTTGAGCCTTGAGCCGGACAACTGGGCAAAACGCTTGAGAATGAAGCGACCGCTCCACTCCACCGGTGGAATCTTCAATGGCCAGTAAGTACGACTGACTTGCGTACCGAAAAACGCCGCCGAGGCCACGACCGGCTCACCGATGTACTCGCCACCCAATGCTGCGGCCAGTGTAGTACCGCCCAGCGAGTGACCGATCCAGTGCGGCACCTGCCCGCTCTGTTCGCGCACGAACGCGCCAATGGCCGGCAGGTCATAGCGTGCGTAGTCGGCGACACGGTTCTTGCGGTAGTCATGGTTACGCTGGGACAGGCCGTGACCGCGCATTTCCGGAATCCAGACGTCGAACCCCAGGCGGACCAGGTAAGCGCCCAACCCCAGGCCTTTGGGAGAAAACCAGAACCGGCGATTGGAAAAGCTGCCGTGCAGCAGGATCACTGGCACGCCACGGGAGGACGACTCATCGGCCATGCCAAGGCGTGTCACAGCCAGTTCGACGGTGAAGTCGGGGCTGTTACCGGGTTTCAAACGATACACATCTTCGCTCAGATCACCGCGCCGTTCGGCGCTGATCAGGGCGACAGGAAATAGGTTGCTGCTGCTTTGCATAATCTCTTGCACAAAAAAGGGCGGCATCCAGATGGAGCCCGCCCTGCTTGAATCTTAAAGGCACCGCCCCGTGTGGGAGCGAGCCTGCTCGCGATGGACTCCAGAACAACGCGTTTATCCGGAAAACACGCGTTATCGTTTACGACCATCGCGAGCAGGCTCGCTCCCACAGAGAGCGGATCAGGCCGAAGCTTGACCTTCCGCCAGGAAGAACCAGGTTTCCAGTACGGAGTCCGGGTTCAACGAAACGCTTTCAATGCCCTGCTCCATCAGCCACTTGGCCAGGTCCGGGTGGTCCGAAGGACCCTGACCGCAGATGCCGATGTATTTGCCGGCCTTGTTGCACGCGGCAATGGCATTGGCCAGCAGCTTCTTCACCGCCGGATTACGCTCGTCGAACAGGTGGGCGATGATGCCGGAGTCACGGTCCAGGCCCAGGGTCAGTTGGGTCAGGTCGTTGGAGCCGATGGAGAAACCGTCGAAGAACTCGAGGAACTCTTCAGCCAGGATGGCGTTGGATGGCAGTTCGCACATCATGATCACGCGCAGGTCGTTCTGGCCACGAGCCAGACCGTTTTCCGCCAGCAGATCCACCACCTGGCTCGCTTCGCCCAGGGTACGGACGAACGGCACCATGATTTCGACGTTGGTCAGGCCCATCTCGTTGCGCACGCGCTTGAGAGCGCGGCATTCGAGTTCGAAGCAGTCACGGAACGATTCGCTGATGTAACGCGAGGCACCGCGGAAGCCCAGCATCGGGTTTTCTTCTTCCGGTTCGTACAGCTTGCCGCCGATCAGGTTGGCGTATTCGTTGGACTTGAAGTCCGACAGGCGCACGATGACCTTTTTCGGCCAGAACGCAGCCGCCAGGGTGCTGATGCCTTCAACCAGTTTCTCGACATAGAAGCCGACCGGGTCGTCGTAACCGGCGATGCGCTTGTCGACGCTTTCCTTGATGTCCAGCGGCAGACCGTCGTAGTTCAGCAGTGCCTTGGGGTGCACGCCGATCATGCGGTTGATGATGAACTCGAGGCGGGCCAGGCCCACACCGGCGTTCGGCAGCTGCGCGAAGTCGAAGGCACGGTCCGGGTTGCCGACGTTCATCATGATCTTGAACGGCAGCTCCGGCATGGCGTCCACGGAGTTCTTCTTGATATCGAAGCCCAGTTCGCCTTCGAAGATGAAACCGGTGTCGCCTTCAGCGCAGGAAACGGTCACGCCCTGGCCGTCTTTCAACAGCTGGGTGGCGTTGCCGCAACCTACTACCGCTGGAATACCCAGCTCGCGAGCGATGATCGCCGCGTGGCAAGTACGTCCGCCACGGTTGGTGACGATGGCGCTGGCGCGCTTCATGACCGGTTCCCAGTCCGGGTCGGTCATGTCGGAAACCAGTACGTCGCCTGGCTGGACCTTGTCCATCTCGGACACGTCCTTGATGATGCGGACCTTGCCGGCGCCGATGCGCTGACCGATGGCACGACCTTCCACCAGCACGGTACCGGTCTCTTTCAACAGGTAACGTTCCATGACGTTGGCCTGGGTGCGGCTCTTCACGGTTTCCGGACGGGCCTGCACGATGTACAGTTTGCCGTCGTCACCGTCCTTGGCCCACTCGATGTCCATCGGGCACTTGTAATGCTTCTCGATGATCATCGCCTGCTTGGCCAGCTCGCTGACTTCAGCGTCGGTCAGGCAGAAACGTGCGCGTTCAGCCTTGTCCACGTCGACGGTCTTGACCGAACGACCGGCCTTGGCCTCGTCGCCGTAGATCATCTTGATGGCCTTGCTGCCCAGGTTGCGGCGCAGGATGGCCGGACGACCGGCTGCCAGCGTGCCTTTGTGGACGTAGAACTCATCCGGGTTCACTGCGCCTTGTACGACGGTTTCGCCCAGGCCGTAGGCGCCGGTGATGAACACCACGTCACGGAAGCCCGATTCGGTATCGAGGGTGAACATCACGCCGGCGGTGCCGGTTTCGGAGCGGACCATGCGCTGCACACCAGCGGACAGGGCGACCAGCTTGTGGTCGAAGCCCTGGTGCACGCGATAGGAAATGGCACGGTCGTTGAACAGCGAGGCGAACACCTCTTTGGCGGCGCGAATGACGTTTTCGACACCACGGATGTTCAGGAAGGTTTCCTGCTGGCCGGCAAAGGATGCGTCCGGCAAGTCTTCGGCGGTGGCCGAAGAACGCACGGCCACGGCCATGTCAGGGTTGCCGGCGGACAGCGTGGCGAACGCGGTACGGATTTCGGCATTCAGTTTTTCAGGGAACTCGGCTTCCATGATCCATTGGCGGATCTGGGCACCGGTCTTGGCCAGGGCATTCACGTCATCGACGTCCAGGGCATCGAGCGCATCGTGAATCTGCTGATTCAGGCCGCTCAGTTCCAGGAAGTCACGATAAGCCTGAGCGGTCGTGGCGAAGCCGCCGGGCACCGATACACCGGCACCTGCAAGGTTGCTGATCATCTCGCCCAGGGATGCGTTCTTGCCCCCCACATGCTCTACATCATGGACGCCGAGCTTATCGAGGGAAACTACGTACTCTACCAAGGTGATCTCTCCACTAACTGTGTTGGAAAAGCTCAGAAACCGGCTGCTTGAATGTGCATTTGCCGGCTATATGGCCTGGACCTGGAAAATAAGTGAGAATGCGGGCCAATGGCGGCCGGCAAATCGCGCCTATCATATCCAAGATTCGTCACTAGCTTAAGGCCCAAGGTGCAAATGAAACGATCTGCTTTCTTTATCTCCGATGGTACCGGTATTACTGCCGAAACCCTGGGTCAAAGCCTTCTGGCGCAGTTCGAAAACATTACCTTCAGCAAAGTCACGCGGCCGTACATCGACAACGTGGACAAAGCTCGGGCCATGGTACAACAAATCAACAAAGCCGCCGAAACCGACGGCTTCCGTCCGATTATCTTCGACACCATCGTCAATCAGGACATTCGTGAGATTCTCGCAACCTCGAATGGTTTCATGATCGACATTTTCTCGACGTTCCTGGCACCGCTTGAACAGGAACTGACCGAGCATTCTTCCTACACCGTGGGCAAATCCCACTCCATCGGCGCCAACACCAATTACATGGAGCGTATCGAGGCCGTTAACTTCGCCCTCGACAACGACGACGGCGCCCGCACGCACTATTACGACAAGGCCGACCTGATACTAGTGGGCGTGTCGCGATGTGGTAAGACGCCGACGTGCCTGTACATGGCGATGCAATTCGGTATCCGTGCAGCCAACTATCCGCTGACCGAAGACGACATGGAACGCCTGCAACTGCCGTCCGCCCTGCGCGCCCACCAGCACAAGCTGTTCGGTCTGACCATCGACCCCGACCGCCTCACCGCGATCCGCAACGAGCGCAAGCCCAACAGCCGCTATTCGAGCTACGCCCAGTGCGAGTTCGAAGTGCGCGAGGTGGAAAACCTGTTCCGCCGCGAGAACATCCCGAACATCAACTCCACGCATTTTTCCGTGGAGGAAATCTCCGCGAAAATCCTTGTGGAGAAAGGCGTCGAGCGGCGGTTCAAATAAATCTCTATTGCCTGTTCTGGCCTCATCGCTAGCAGGCTAGCTCCCACAGTTGATTTGTGTTCACCGCAGATCCCTGTGGGAGCTAGCCTGCCAGCGATTGAACGATAACGCGGTCTCCTAGATAACAAACAAATCCACAAACCGGTTTACCGCTGTCGCCTCGAGTTTCTGCTGATCCTTGCACAGCGCGAAAATCTCCTCACTGCGCTGCCCGGTGAATCGTGTCAGCAAGTTCGCCCTGAACTTGTCCTCCAGCAACGGAATCCCTTCAGCCCGACGCCGACGATGCCCGATCGGGTACTCCACCACTACATTTTCGGTACTCGAACCGTCCTTGAAAAACACCTGCACCGCGTTGGCAATCGAGCGTTTGTCGGGCTCCAGATACTCGCGGGTGAAACGCGGCTCCTCAACAATCACCATCTTGTCGCGCAGCACATCGATGATCGGATGTGCCTTGTGAAAATCATCTTCGTAGTACTCGGCAACCAGATTGCCGAAAGCCAGCGGTACAGCCGTCATGTACTGGATGCAGTGATCGCGATCAGCAGCATTGGCCAGTGGGCCGACCTTGGAAATGATGCGAATCGCCGACTCGTGCGTAGTAATCACGATCCTGTCGATTTCATGCAGTCGATTGCGCACCTGCGGGTGCAGAGTCACCGCCGCCTCACAGGCCGTTTGCGCGTGGAACTCGGCCGGAAAACTGATCTTGAACAACACGTTCTCCATCACATAACTGCCATACGTCCGCGAAAAACTGAACGCACGCTTGTCTTCAGGCTTGAGCGCCAGATCATTGTTGGTGTGGCTGAACAATACGTCGTAAAACCCCCACTGCCTGGCACTCAATACACCGGGAATGCCCATCTCGCCGCGCATCGCCATGTCAGCCAAACGCACGCCACGACTGGACGCATCACCCGCCGCCCAGGATTTACGCGAACCGGCATTCGGTGCATGCCGATACGTGCGCAATGCCTGACCGTCAGCAAAGGCATGAGACAACGCCGACAACAACTGCTCGCGATTGGCACCCATCAGCTTGGCTGTGACCGCGGTAGAGGCGACTTTCACCAGAATGACGTGATCGAGGCCGACACGGTTGAACGAGTTTTCCAGGGCGATCACGCCTTGAATCTCGTGGGCCATGATCATCGCTTCAAGCACTGTACGCATGGTCAGCGGTGCCACGCCATTGGCCAGGTGCTTTTGTGATAAATGGTCGGCTACGGCGAGAATACCGCCGAGGTTGTCCGACGGATGCCCCCACTCCGCCGCGAGCCAGGTGTCGTTGTAGTCGAGCCAGCGCACGATGCAGCCGATGTCCCACGCCGCCTTCACCGGATCGAGTCGGTAACTGGTCCCCGGCACCCGGGCGCCGAACGGCACGACGGTGCCTTCCACCACGGGCCCCAAATGCTTGGTGCACTCCGGAAAACGCAGGGCCAGCAGGCCGCAACCCAAGGTATCGATCAGGCAGTTGCGCGCGGTATCCAGCGCCTCTGCGGACTCGATCTTGTAGTTGAGAACGTAATCGGCAATGTCCTGCAGGACCTTGTCGTAGTCGGGGCGGTTATTCAGGTCGACGTTGGCACTCATGTTCGATTCACTCTATGAAGTGGGTCGTTGATGGGACCTCGGTTCAGGGCATTCTCAGTCAATGACAATTCTTACTATTGAAATCCATTCCACTGTGGGAGTGAGCTTGCTCGCGATGGCGTCGGCACATCCAGCATTGATGTCGTCTGACACTCAGCTATCGCGAGCAAGCTCGCTCCCACAGGGTTTTCGGTGATCTTAGAAAGAATCACCCGGCACACGCACAAAGCCTTCCATCAACACCCGCGCACTGCGGCTCATGATTGCCTTGTTCACAGTCCACTCGCCGTTCACCAGACTGGCCTCGGCGCCTACACGCAAAGTGCCGGACGGATGTCCGAAGCGCACCGCGTTGCGTTCGATGCCGCCCGCTGCGAGGTTGACCAGAGTGCCGGAGATCGCTGCCGCCGTGCCGATTGCGACGGCTGCCGTGCCCATCATTGCGTGGTGCAGCTTGCCCATGGACAACGCACGCACCAACAGGTCGACATCGCCTGCCGCAATGGCTTTGCCGCTGGACGAAACGTAGTCCGCCGGCTTGGCCACGAAGGCCACTTTTGGTGTGTGTTGGCGTTTGGCCGCTTCGTCGATATTGGCAATCAGGCCCATGCGCAATGCACCGTAAGCGCGGATGGTTTCGAACATCAGCAAGGCTTTCGGGTCGCCATTGATCGCGCCCTGCAACTCGGTGCCCTTGTAGCCGAGGTCTTCGGCATTGACGAAAATCGTCGGGATGCCGGCGTTGATCATGGTCGCCTTGAAGGTACCGACGCCGGGCACTTCCAGGTCATCCACGAGGTTGCCGGTAGGGAACATCGAACCGCCGCCGCCCTCTTCGTCCGCCGCCGGATCGAGGAACTCGATCTGCACTTCGGCCGCCGGGAAGGTCACGCCGTCGAGTTCGAAATCGCCGGTCTCCTGCACTTCACCATTGGTGATCGGCACGTGGGCGATGATGGTCTTGCCAATGTTGGCCTGCCACACGCGAACCACCGCCACGCCGTTGTGCGGGATGCGGCTGGCGTCGACCAGGCCATTGCTGACGGCAAACGAACCGACCGCCGCCGACAGGTTGCCGCAGTTGCCGCTCCAGTCCACGAAAGGCTTGTCGATGGACACCTGACCGAACAGGTAATCGACATCGTGATCAGCCTTGATGCTTTTCGACAGGATCACGGTTTTGCTGGTGCTGGAAGTCGCGCCGCCCATACCGTCGATTTGCTTGTCGTACGGGTCGGGGCTGCCGATCACACGCAGCAACAAAGCGTCGCGGGCCGGGCCCGGGACCTGTGCCGCTTCAGGCAAATCCTTCAGGCTGAAAAACACGCCTTTGCTGGTGCCGCCGCGCATGTAAGTTGCTGGAATCTTGATCTGAGCTGCGTGAGCCATGGTGCTCTTACTCCTAACCTTGAAAACAGACACGGGACTCAAAGTCCCGTGTCTGCACAGCTGTATTAAACGGCAACCGCCGATTCTTCGAGGAAGTCCTGGGCGAAGCGTTGCAACACGCCGCCAGCCTCGTAGATCGACACTTCTTCAGCGGTGTCCAGGCGGCAGGTCACCGGCACATCGACGCGTTCGCCGTTCTTGCGATGGATCACCAGCGTCAGCTCGGCACGCGGGGTGCGGTCGCCAATCACGTCGTAGGTTTCGCTGCCGTCGATGGCCAGGGTGTGGCGGTTGGTGCCCGGCTTGAATTCCAGCGGCAACACGCCCATGCCCACCAGGTTGGTGCGGTGAATGCGCTCGAAACCTTCGGCTGCAATCGCTTCCACACCGGCCAGACGCACGCCCTTCGCCGCCCAGTCGCGGGACGAACCCTGACCGTAGTCTTGACCTGCGATGATGATCAGCGGCTGCTTGCGCTCCATGTAGGTCTCGATGGCTTCCCACATGCGCATCACTTTGCCTTCCGGCTCGACACGGGCCAGCGAACCCTGCTTGACCTTGCCGTTTTCCTGAACCATTTCGTTGAACAGTTTCGGGTTGGCGAAGGTCGCGCGCTGCGCGGTCAGGTGGTCACCACGGTGAGTCGCGTAAGAGTTGAAGTCCTCTTCCGGCAGGCCCATTTTCGCCAGGTATTCGCCGGCGGCGCTGTCGAGCATGATGGCGTTGGACGGCGACAGGTGATCGGTGGTGATGTTATCCGGCAGCACTGCCAGCGGACGCATGCCCTTGAGCGGACGAGCGCCGGCCAACGCGCCTTCCCAGTACGGCGGACGGCGGATGTAGGTGCTCATTTCGCGCCAGTCGTACAGCGGCGCGACTTTCGGGCCGGTGTCTTCGTGGATGGCGAACATCGGGATGTAGACCTGACGGAACTGCTCAGGTTTCACCGAGGCTTTCACTACGGCGTCGATTTCTTCGTCGCTCGGCCAGATGTCTTTAAGGCGGATTTCCTTGCCATCCACCACGCCCAGCACATCTTTTTCGATGTCGAAACGGATGGTACCGGCGATGGCGTAAGCAACGACCAATGGCGGCGACGCGAGGAACGCCTGCTTGGCATACGGGTGAATCCGGCCGTCGAAGTTGCGGTTACCAGACAACACGGCAGTGGCGTACAGGTCGCGGTCGATGATCTCCTGCTGGATCACCGGGTCCAGTGCGCCGGACATGCCGTTGCAGGTGGTACAGGCGAAGGCCACGACGCCGAAACCGAGCTGATCCAGCTCTTCGGTCAAACCGGCTTCATCGAGGTACAGCGCGACGGTTTTCGAACCCGGTGCCAGGGACGACTTGACCCATGGTTTGCGGGTCAGGCCGAGCTTGTTGGCGTTGCGCGCCAGCAGGCCGGCGGCGATCACGTTGCGCGGGTTGCTGGTGTTGGTGCAGCTGGTGATGGCGGCGATGATCACCGCGCCGTCCGGCATTTGACCCGGCACATCGTCCCATTGGCCGGAGATGCCTTTGGCTGCCAGATCCGAAACCGCGACACGAGCGTGCGGGTTGCTCGGGCCAGCCATGTTGCGCACGACCGAAGACAGATCGAAGGTCAGGCCACGTTCGTACTGCGCGCCTTTGAGGCTGTCGGCCCACAGACCGGTCTGCTTGGCGTAGTTCTCGACCAGTTGCACCTGCTCGTCTTCACGGCCGGTGAGTTTGAGGTAGTCGATGGTCTGCTGATCGATGTAGAACATCGCCGCGGTGGCGCCGTATTCCGGGGCCATGTTGGAGATGGTCGCGCGGTCGCCGAGGGTCAGCTTTGACGCGCCTTCGCCAAAGAACTCCAGCCACGCGCCAACGACTTTTTGCTGGCGCAGGAACTCGGTCAGCGCCAGCACCATGTCGGTGGCGGTGATGCCCGGTTGCAGCTTGCCTGTCAGTTCGACACCAACGCTTTCCGGCAGACGCATCCACGATGCGCGGCCAAGCATCACGCTTTCGGCTTCGAGACCACCGACACCGATGGCGATCACGCCCAACGCATCGACGTGCGGGGTGTGGCTGTCGGTGCCGACGCAGGTATCAGGGAAGGCCACGCCGTCACGCACCTGGATCACCGGAGACATCTTCTCCAGGTTGATCTGGTGCATGATGCCGTTGCCCGGCGGGATCACGTCGACGTTCTTGAACGCCTTCTTGGTCCAGTTGATGAAGTGGAAACGGTCTTCGTTGCGACGGTCTTCAATGGCGCGGTTCTTCTCGAACGCCTCGGGATCGAAACCACCGCGCTCCACGGCCAGGGAGTGGTCGACGATCAGTTGGGTCGGCACCACCGGGTTGACTTGCGCAGGATCGCCGCCTTGCAGGGCGATGGCGTCACGCAGGCCGGCGAGGTCGACCAGCGCGGTCTGGCCGAGAATGTCGTGGCACACCACGCGAGCCGGGAACCACGGGAAGTCGAGGTCGCGCTTGCGCTCGATGAATTGCTTCAGGGATTCGGTGAGCGTGGCCGGGTCGCAGCGACGCACAAGGTTTTCCGCCAGCACACGGGAGGTGTACGGCAGGGTGTCGTAGGCGCCAGGCTGGATCGCCTCGACTGCCGCGCGGACATCGAAGTAATCCAGGTGGCTGCCAGGCAGCGATTTGCGAAATTGTGTGTTCATCGTCAGGACTCGGTCACGGTAGTTACAAAAGGCGGGGCCTGGCACCGGGTTCGAAATCAACACGATCCACTGTAGGAGCGAGCCTGCTCGCGATGGTGTGTCAGACGACACCCGTGTGAATGACACACCATCGCGAGCAGGCTCGCTCCTACAGGGATCTGCGTTGAATTCAGATCCCTGCGTCAAACCTCCACCATTCAGCGTTGTTCGATGGGTACGAACTTGCGCTGTTCAACGCCGGTGTATTCAGCGCTTGGACGGATGATGCGGTTGTTGGCACGTTGTTCGTACACGTGGGCGGCCCAGCCGGTCAGGCGTGAGCAGACGAAGATCGGTGTGAACAACTTGGTCGGGATGCCCATGAAGTGGTACGCCGAGGCATGGTAGAAGTCGGCGTTAGGGAACAGTTTTTTCTGCTCCCACATGGTTTTGTCGATGGCTTCGGACACCGGGAACAACACCTTGTCGCCCACTTCGTCAGCGAGTTTTTTCGACCAGCCCTTGATCACCTCATTGCGCGGATCGTTGTCCTTATAGATCGCGTGACCGAAGCCCATGATCTTGTCTTTGCGCTCGAGCATGCCGAGGGTGCCCTTGATCGCGTCTTCCGGCGACGAGAAACGCTCGATCATTTCCATCGCCGCTTCGTTGGCGCCGCCGTGCAGCGGGCCGCGCAGCGAGCCGATGGCCGCGGTGATGCACGAATACAGGTCAGACAGGGTCGACGCGCAAACACGTGCGGTGAAGGTCGATGCGTTGAACTCGTGCTCTGCGTAGAGGATCAGCGAAACGTTCATCACCTTGACATGCAGCTCGCTCGGCTTCTTGCCGTGCAGCAGGTGCAGGAAGTGTCCACCGATGGACTGCTCGTCGCTCACGCAATCGATGCGCTTGCCTTCATGGCTGAAACGATACCAGTAGGTCATGATCGCCGGGAACGCGGCCAGCAGGCGGTCGGTCTTGTCGTGCTGCTCGGAGAAATTGTTCTCCGGCTCCAGGTTGCCCAGGAACGAGCAGCCCGTGCGCATCACGTCCATCGGGTGGGCGTCGGCGGGGATGCGTTCCAGCACTTCTTTCAGTGCTTGCGGCAGGTCGCGCAGCTTGCTCAGTTTGTCGATGTAGGCGTTCAGTTGCGCCTTGCTCGGCAGTTCGCCGTACAGCAGCAGGTAGGCCACTTCTTCGAACTGTGCGTCAGCCGCCAGTTCACGTACGTCATAACCACGGTAGGTCAGACCGGCACCCGACTGGCCCACGGTGGACAGTGCGGTTTGCCCGGCGACCTGGCCACGGAGCCCGGCGCCACTGAGTACTTTTGCTTCGGCCATTTTTTGTCTCCATTATTCTTTTTGTCAGAGAAACCTGTAGGAGCGAGCCTGCTCGCGAAGGTGGATGTAACACCTCGGTGCATCAGGGACACCACGTAATCGTTGACGTCCATCGCGAGCAGGCTCGCTCCTACATATAAAAAGTTCGATTATTTCTTGGCGGCGAACAACGCATCGAGCTTCTGCTCGAAGGTGTGGTAGTCGATGCGATCGTAAAGCTCCATGCGGGTCTGCATGGTGTCGATGACGTTTTGTTGAGTGCCGTCGCGACGGATCGCGGTGTAGACGTTTTCCGCAGCCTTGTTCATGGCACGGAACGCCGACAGCGGGTACAGCACCAGCGATACGTCGGCAGCAGCAAGCTGCTCGGTGGTGTACAGCGGCGTCGCGCCGAACTCGGTGATGTTGGCCAGGATCGGCGCTTTCACACGGCTGGCGAACAGCTTGTACATTTCAAGCTCGGTGATGGCTTCCGGGAACACCATGTCGGCGCCGGCCTCGATGCACGCAGCGGCGCGATCCAGGGCAGACTCCAGGCCTTCCACCGCCAGGGCGTCGGTACGGGCCATGATCACGAAGCTGTCATCGGTACGGGCATCGACGGCCGCCTTGATGCGGTCGATCATTTCCTGCTGGGTCACGATTTCCTTGTTGGGACGGTGACCGCAGCGCTTGGCGCCGACCTGGTCTTCGATGTGAATCGCTGCGGCGCCAAACTTGATCATCGACTTGACGGTGCGAGCGACGTTGAACGCCGAGGAACCGAAACCGGTGTCCACGTCCACCAGCAGCGGCAGGTCGCAAACATCGGTGATACGGCGCACGTCGGTCAGCACGTCATCCAGGCCGGTGATGCCCAGGTCCGGTACGCCGAGGGAGCCTGCAGCCACCCCGCCACCCGACAGGTAGATCGCCTTGAAACCGGCGCGCTTGGCCAGCAGCGCGTGGTTGGCGTTGATCGCACCGACCACTTGCAGTGGATGTTCGCTGGCGACCGCATCGCGGAAACGCTGGCCTGGAGTGCTCTTGTTCAAACTCATGACTCACCTCGTTTGGCTGTCGGGTTAGCGCCGTCCTGGTAATGACGGGCGATGTTGCGTTTGGAGGCGCCGATGTGACGGCGCATCAACAACTCGGCCAGCTCACCGTCACGGTCGGCGATGGCATCGAGAATTCGGTGGTGCTCGGCAAACGCCTGGTGCGGGCGATTGGGCGTGGTGGAAAACTGGATGCGGTACATGCGCACCAGTTGATACAGCTCGCCGCAGAGCATTTGGGTCAGCGTGCGGTTACCGCTGCCCTGGATGATTCGGTAATGAAAGTCGAAATCGCCTTCCTGCTGGTAGTAGCCTCTCCCGGCCTGAAACGCTTCATCGCGCTCGTGGGTTTCCAGGACCCGACGCAGCTCGTCGATTTCTTCGAGGCTCATGCGCTCGGCGGCCAGTCGACAGGCCATGCCTTCCAGGGATTCGCGAATTTCGTATAGCTCAATCAGTTCGGCGTGGTTGAGCGACACCACCCGGGCGCCGACATGCGGTACGCGAACCAGCAGGCGCTGACCTTCCAGACGGTGGATGGCCTCGCGCAACGGGCCACGGCTGATGCCGTAGGTGCGCGCCAGTTCCGGCTCGGAGATTTTGCTGCCCGGCGCGATATCGCCTTTGACGATAGCCGCCTGAATGCGTCGGAAGACGTTCTCGGAAAGTGTCTCCGTATCGTCTTGCGTAGAAACCGGGGGATCGAGTTGATCCAGCATATTGTCGACACCTTGCAAGCCAATGCCGCAAAAACTAACGAATACAGGCGGCACAGTCAAAGGTTAAATCGATATTGTCGACAATCTTCTGATAACCGGTTGCACCATTACGAAGCAACCCCCTCTATTTATAGCCACCGGCCAGCGCTGGCGCCAACAGACCACCGTGCTAGAATGCCGCCCGCATTTGTTTGTCACATCTGCACTGCCTGTCATAAAACGCTGCCAGGCATACGAGGGAGCTTGCGCAGCGATGCCAGGGCCTTATCAAGTCGGACCGCTGCGCATCAGGATTTATGAGACTCAAGCCCTTCCCTGCCTTCCTTTATTTGCTTTGTCTGCCTGGTTTCGCAATGGCCGGGGAAAAGACCGTGTATGGCCTCAATGAGTACGCATCGCTCAATGGCATTAACCTGGAAGTGGCAGCCAAACTCGACACCGGGGCGAAAACCGCGTCCCTGAGTGCGCGGGATATCAAACGCTTCAAACGCAATGGCGAGTCGTGGGTGCGCTTTTACCTGGCCATCGACGCCGCCCATTCGCACCCGATCGAACGCCCGCTGGCCCGTGTCAGCAAGATCAAGCGCCGGGCCGGCGACTACGACCCGGAGGAAGGCAAAAAGTACACCGCCCGCCCGGTGATCGAACTGGATATCTGCATGGGCTCGGCCCTGCGCAGCATCGAAGTGAACCTGACCGACCGCAGCGCTTTCCAATACCCGCTACTGATTGGCTCCGAAGCGCTCAAACGCTTCGATGCACTGGTTGACCCCAGCCTTAAATATGCTGCCGGCAAACCCGCCTGCACCACCGACGCTCATACCGCCGAGTAATTCAAATGCGCTCTCTTACCCTTCACCTGAAACTGCTGATCGCCATCCTGGTGGTGCTGGGCATTTCAATTACGGCCTACCAGATCTTCGTCCTGGGCATCCCGGTGACCGAAGACGCCACCGACGACCTGTGGAACATCGACGCCAAGGTCGAGTTCGTCGCCAGTGCCAAAGACCCGGTCAAGATCCAGATGTTCGTGCCTCCGCTGAGCCGCGACTTCGTCAGCCTCAACGAGAGCTTCATCTCCAATAACTACGGCGTGGCCGTGAACCGGGTCGACGGCAACCGCAAGGTCACCTGGTCGGCGCGCCGGGCCAAAGGCAACCAGACGCTGTATTACCGTCTGGTGCTGACCAAGCGTTATTCCGGCGAGAAAGCCAAGATCAAAGGCCCGACCTTTCGCGACAGCCTGACCATCGAAGGCCCGGAAAAAATCGCCGCCGAAGCCCTGCTTGCACCGATTCGCCAACACTCGGCCGACGTCGAAACCTTCGTCGGCGAAGCCATCAAGCGGGTCAACAACCTCAACGACGACAACGTGAAACTGCTGCTGGCCGGCGACCCATCCGCTGCGCACAAGGCGAAAATCGTCGAGTTGCTGCTGTCCATCGCCCACGTACCGATCGAGAAGGTCCACACCATCCGCCTGGTGGCCGACCAGCCGCAAATGCCGGAACTGTGGCTGCGCAGTTTCAATGGCACCGACTGGCTGTACTTCAACCCGGAAACCGGTGAACAAGGCCTGCCGACCGACCGCCTGCTGTGGTGGACCGGCGACGAAAACCTGATCACCGTCGATGGCGGCAAGAAAGCCAACGTGACCTTCAGCCTGAACAACAGCGAAATGAACGCCATTCGCCTGGCCAAGCTGACCGACGAAAACACCGACGCCAACTTCCTCGAATACTCGCTGTACGGCCTGCCGCTGCAGACCCAGCAGACTTTCATGATCATGGTGATGATCCCGATCGGCGTGCTGGTGATCCTGATCCTGCGCAACCTGATCGGCATCCAGACCCTGGGCACCTTCACCCCGGTGCTGATCGCCCTGGCCTTCCGCGAAACCCAGCTCGGCTTCGGCATCATGCTGTTTACCATCATCACGGCGCTGGGCCTGTCGCTGCGTTCCTACCTTGAACACCTGAAACTGCAAATGCTGCCGAGGCTGTCGGTGGTGCTGACGTTCGTGGTGGTGTTGATTGCGGCGATCAGCCTGTTCAGCCATAAACTCGGCCTGGAACGCGGCTTGTCCGTCGCGCTGTTCCCGATGGTGATCCTGACCATGACCATCGAACGCCTGTCGATCACCTGGGAAGAGCGCGGCGGTGGCCATGCCATGAAAGTGGCCATCGGCACGCTGTTCGCCGCGTCCCTGGCGCACCTGATCATGACCGTGCCGGAACTGGTGTACTTCGTGTTCACTTTCCCGGCGATCCTGCTGATCCTGGTAGGTTTCATGCTGGCCATGGGGCGTTATCGCGGTTATCGCCTGACCGAACTGGTGCGCTTCAAGGCCTTCCTGAAAAAGGTTGACGCCTGATGTTCGGCCTCTGGAAGACCTGGAAGGCCCTGGAAGCCCGGGGCATCATGGGGATCAATCGGCGCAACGCAGACTACGTGCTCAAGTACAACAAGCGCAGCCTGTACCCGATCGTCGATGACAAGATCATCACCAAGGAGCGCGCCATCGCCGCCGGCATTCATGTACCGGAACTCTATGGGGTGATTTCCACCGAGAAGGAAATCGATAACCTCGAAGAGATCATCGGCGCACGCAATGACTTCGTGATCAAACCGGCGCAGGGCGCTGGCGGTGATGGCATCCTGGTCATTGCCGACCGCTTTGAAGGGCGTTACCGCACGGTGTCCGGCCGGATCATCAGCCATGAAGAAATCGAGCACCAGGTTTCCAGCATCCTGACCGGCCTGTACTCCCTGGGCGGTCACCGCGACCGGGCGCTGATCGAATACCGCGTGATTCCGGACCAGATCTTCAAGAGCATCAGTTACGAAGGCGTACCGGACATTCGCATCATTGTGTTGATGGGCTACCCGGTGATGGCCATGTTGCGCCTGCCGACGCGCCAGTCCAACGGCAAGGCCAACCTGCACCAGGGCGCCATCGGTGTCGGCGTGGACCTGGCCACCGGCCTGACCCTGCGCGGCACCTGGCTGAACAACATCATCAACAAACACCCGGACACCACCAACGCAGTGGATGGCGTGCAACTGCCCTACTGGGACGGTTTCATGAAGCTCGCCGCTGGCTGTCATGAGTTGTGCGGCCTGGGCTACATCGGTGTCGACATGGTCCTGGACCAGGAAAAAGGCCCGCTGATTCTGGAACTCAACGCCCGGCCCGGGCTGAATATCCAGATTGCCAATGACTGCGGCCTGACGTTGCGTACTCATGCGGTCGAGGCACGGCTGGAAGACCTGAAGACCCGTGGCGTGACCGAAACGGTCGAAGAGCGCGTGGCGTTTGTGCAGGAGTTGTTTGGGCATATTCCTGCGGTCGAGGGCTGAGCAACTCCAGTAGGAGCGAGCTTGCTCGCGATGGACGTCAACGATAACGCGTGCTTCCTGGATGTACGCGTTGCTCTCAGGTTCATCGCGAGCAGCCTCGCTCCTACAAGCACCCAATCTTCCAATTTCCGACATCCCTCTAGGACCAAATCCTGCAGAGGACTACAATCGCCACCCCGCCTCGATGGCTGACTTCCCCCGCCCATGTTGATCTGCTCCGTACACCCGCTGCCCTATCGCGCCAACCCCGCCGAATATTTCGCGGCGATTCGCCATGCGCCCGGCGCCGTCCTGCTCGACAGTGGCCGCCCCAGCGCCGACCGCGGTCGCTATGACCTGCTCAGCGCCTGGCCATTGGAGCAATTGACGGTATCACCCGACGAAAGTGGCGACGCGTTCCTGCAACGCCTGCGCGACAACCTGACACGACTGGGCGAAGCCACTCTGCCGGCACCTTATGAGTTGCCGTTTGCCGGTGGGTTGATCGGCTATCTGAGTTACGACTTCGGCCGACATCTGGAGCGCCTGCCGAGCCAGGCCCGTGACGACCTCCATTTGCCCGACGCGCGTTTCGGCTTGTACGGCTGGGCATTGATCAGCGACCACCTGTCGCTGAGCAGTCAATTGGTGTTCCACCCGACCCTGCCCGACAGCGAGCGTCAGCGCCTGATCGAGCTGTTCAGCCAGCCTGCCCCGCAAGAGGTCGCGCCCTTCAAACTGCTCACCCCGATGACCGCCGACTTGAGCGCAGACGAGTATCAACAGGCCATCGAACGCATCCAGCAGTACATTCAGGCCGGCGACTGTTACCAGGTCAATTTCGCCCAACGGTTTCGCGCGCCTTGCCAGGGTGATTCGTGGGCCGCTTACTGTGCGCTGCGCGCAGCATGCCCAACGCCTTTTTCCGGTTTTCAGAGCTTGCCCGACGGCGACGCCGTACTCAGCCTGTCGCCGGAACGCTTCGTCAAAGTCAGCCAGGGTCATGTGGAAACCCGCCCGATCAAGGGCACCCGCCCGCGGGGCCTGACGCCTGAGCAAGACGCCGCGAACGCCGCCGAATTGCTGGCCAGCCCCAAGGACCGCGCGGAAAACCTGATGATTGTCGACCTGCTGCGCAATGACCTCGGTCGCACCTGCCGCACCGGTTCAGTACGGGTGCCGGAACTGTTCAGCCTGGAAAGCTATCCGAACGTGCACCACCTGGTGAGCAGCGTCACCGGTGAACTGGCGGATGAGCGCGATGCCCTGGACCTGATCGCCGGCAGCTTCCCTGGCGGCTCGATTACCGGCGCGCCAAAGATTCGCGCCATGCAGATCATCGACGAGCTGGAGCCGACCCGGCGCGGCCTGTATTGCGGTTCGTTACTGTACCTGGACGTACGCGGCGAGATGGACAGCTCCATCGCCATTCGCAGTTTGCTGGTCAAGGACGGGCAGGTGTGTTGCTGGGGCGGCGGCGGGATTGTCGCGGACTCGGAGTGGCAGGCCGAATATCAGGAGTCGATCACCAAGGTGAAGGTCTTGCTCGATACGCTGCAAAACCTGTAGGAGCGAGCCAGCTCGCGATGGTCGTCAACAATAACGCCGGAAACCTGACACCCCGCGGCGCTCTCAGGCTCATCGCGAGCAGGCTCGCTCCTACAAGGTCGAGGTTACAGGCTCAAAGTGCGGTTCGAAGCCTTGATGAACTCCTGCTTCAGCGCTTCAAACGTATGCACCGCCGGGAACTGCGGGAACTGCGCAATCACATTGTCCGGCGCATGGAACAGAATCCCGGCATCGGCTTCGCCCAACATCGTGGTGTCGTTGTAGGAATCCCCTGCCGCGATCACCCGGTAGTAGAGGCTCTTGAAGGCCAGGACCGACTGACGTTTTGGATCTTTCTGACGCAGTTGATAGTCAGTGACTCGCCCGGTGTCGTCAGTAATCAGGCGATGACAGAGCAAGGTCGGGAAGCCCAGCTGACGCATCAGCGGCTGGGAAAACTCATAGAAGGTGTCCGACAGGATCACCACCTGGAAGCGCTCGCGCAGCCAGTCGACGAACTCGATGGCGCCGTCCAGCGGCTTGAGCGTGGCGATCACCTCCTGAATGTCGGAGAGCTTCAGGCCGTGCTCGTCGAGGATCCGCAGGCGCTGCTTCATCAGCACGTCGTAGTCGGGAATGTCCCGGGTGGTGGCCCTGAGGGATTCGATCCCGGTTTTTTCGGCGAAGGCGATCCAGATTTCCGGAACCAGCACACCTTCAAGATCCAGACAGGCAATTTCCACAAGACACTCCCATTTGTATTGATTATTGAGTCGAGCGAGCAAAAAGACTGCCGAACTCTAGCGACTCGGGCCTGCCTGCGCAACGCAGAGGATGCCCCGGCCCGCGCAGCTTTTTGTTACCATCGACCCCATATAGAGCGCCCAGCGCCACCGACCTGTAGGAAGCCGCCCTGATGAGCCCAACGTTCGACGTCGTGGAACTCGCCACGACCTATGCCAACAAGTCCGCCCAGGACATTCTCAAACTCGCTTTTGCCGAGTTCGGCGATGACCTGTGGATATCTTTCAGCGGCGCCGAAGACGTAGTGCTGGTGGACATGGCCTGGAAGCTGAACAAGAACGTCAAGGTGTTCAGCCTCGACACCGGCCGCCTGCACCCCGAGACCTACCGCTTCATCGATCAGGTGCGCGAGCACTACAAGATCGACATCGAACTGGTGTCGCCGGACCACACGAAACTTGAACCGTTCGTTAAGGAAAAAGGCCTGTTCAGTTTCTACAAGGACGGTCATGGCGAATGCTGCGGCATCCGCAAGATCGAACCGCTGCGCCGCAAGCTGTCAGGCGTGAAGGCCTGGGCCACCGGCCAGCGCCGGGACCAGAGCCCCGGCACCCGCAGCGCCGTCGCGGTGATGGAAATCGACACCGCGTTCTCCACCCCGGAACGCACCCTGTACAAGTTCAACCCGCTGGCACAAATGACCAGCGAAGAGATCTGGGGCTACATCCGCATGCTGGAGCTGCCGTACAACAGCCTGCACGAACGCGGTTTCATCAGCATCGGCTGCGAACCCTGCACCCGCCCGGTACTGCCGAACCAGCACGAACGCGAAGGCCGCTGGTGGTGGGAAGAAGCGACGCAGAAGGAATGCGGGCTGCATGCGGGGAATATCATTAGCAAATCCAAAGCGTAAACCCACTGTAGGAGCGAGCCTGCTCGCGATGGTCGTCAACGATAACGCGGGGTGCATGATACCCCGCTGCGTTCTCGGGTTCATCGCGAGCAGGCTCGCTCCTACAGTGTTATCTGCAGCTTGAAAAAATGTGTACACACGAACGTCACCATCGGTGCCATTTGTGTGTGCACTTTTAGTTTCAGCGCCCCAAAAAGTTACATCTCCTTTCCCATCACCTCGCCTTCATCTCCCTCTCAAAAAATAAATACCTGTTCAATCGGTCAATTTAAATTTTCTGCTTTTCAGTTAGTTATCCGTTATCGATAACAAAACGAAATGAGTACTGGTTTTTATAGAATCGCGACTGGCATGGATTTGGCTTAAGTGCATACATGTTTTGTATACAATAAAATCAAAACATACACACACTTTAGATCCGCAAGCCTGAAGCGCCCTATCCCGTACAGGCTGCAGATGCCCCGTAACCAATGATATTCGCCACCCGCGACGAAGATTTGTCGAGCCAACGCTCATGCACAGTCATCGCGGCGTCGAGCATCAGGAGCCTGCCGGAATGCGTACTAGTCTCTCCAATAACAACATCGCGCTGGATCTACCCTCCTCCCATTCCACCCACACCGCCGACAATCAGGCGCATCACGCCCCCGTGGTGCTCAGCCCCCGATTGCACAACAAGGACCTGGCGCCGACCAAGGCCGAAGGTCGGCGCTGGGGCCGCTACAGCATCTTTGCCCTGTGGACCAACGACGTGCACAACATTGCCAACTACTCGTTTGCCATCGGTCTGTACGCTTTGGGTCTGGGTGGCTGGCAGATTCTCCTGTCCCTGGGGATCGGCGCGGCGCTGGTTTACTTCTTCATGAACCTGTCTGGCTACATGGGCCAGAAAACCGGGGTGCCGTTTCCGGTCATCAGCCGGATCAGTTTCGGCATTCACGGTGCGCAAATTCCTGCGTTGATCCGCGCCGTTATCGCCATCGCCTGGTTCGGCATTCAGACGTACCTTGCGTCCGTGGTCTTTCGCGTGCTGTTGACGGCGGTCCATCCCGGCTTCGCCGACTACGACCACGACTCGATCCTCGGCCTGTCGACCCTGGGCTGGGTGTGTTTCGTCGCGATCTGGTTCGTGCAACTGGCGATCCTTGCCTATGGCATGGAGATGGTGCGGCGCTACGAGGCATTTGCCGGCCCGGTGATTCTGCTGACCGTTGCCGCCCTTGCCGCGTGGATGTACACCCAGGCCGATGCGACCATCGCCTGGTCGATCCGCGAACCGCTGACTGGCGGTGAGATGTGGCGCAACATCTTTGCCGGTGGCGCGTTGTGGCTGGCGATCTACGGCACCTTGATCCTCAACTTCTGCGACTTCGCCCGCTCTTCGCCGTGCCGCAAGACCATCAAGGTCGGAAATTTCTGGGGCTTGCCGGTGAATATCCTGGTGTTCGCCAGCATCACCGTCCTGCTGTGCGGCGCGCAATTTCAGATCAATGGCCGGATCATCGAAAGCCCGACCGAAATCATCGCCTCGATCCCCAATACCTTCTTCCTGGTGCTCGGCTGCCTGGCGTTCCTGATCGTCACCGTGGCAGTGAACATCATGGCCAACTTCGTCGCCCCGGCGTTCGTGCTCAGCAACCTGGCGCCCAAGTACCTGACCTTCCGCCGCGCCGGGCTGATCAGCGCGACCATCGCCGTGCTGATCCTGCCGTGGAACCTCTACAACAGCCCACTGGTGATCGTGTATTTCCTGTCCGGCCTCGGTGCCCTGCTCGGCCCGTTGTACGGGGTGATCATGGTCGACTACTGGCTGGTGCGAAAAGGCCAGGTCAACGTGCCGCAGCTGTACAGCGAAGACCCGAACGGCGCGTATTACTACAGCCGCGGGGTCAATTTGCGCGCCGTGGCGGCGTTCATTCCCGCCGCCCTCATCGCCATCGTCCTGGCCCTGGTGCCGGGTTTCCACAGCGTATCGCCGTTCTCCTGGCTGATGGGTGCCGGCATCGCCGGGATGCTCTACCTGATCATCGCCAAGCGCCAACCGCTCTACACCGATGTCAGCGGCGAAGCCATCGCGGTCGACAACGTCAGCCACTGATCCTGTCGCGGCCCGCCGTTGTCGGGCCGCAGAACCAACTGCAATAAGGACTCCCCATGCGCATTCTCGTGGTCAACGTCAACACCACCGAATCCATCACCCAGGCCATCGCCCGCTCGGCGCAGGCCGTCGCGTCGCCCGGCACGGAAATCGTCGGTCTCACCCCGCATTTCGGCGCAGACTCCATCGAAGGCAATTTCGAAAGTTACCTGGCGGCCATCGCGGTCATGGACCGGGTGATGTCCTACGACCAGCCGTTCGACGCCGTGATCCAGGCCGGCTACGGCGAACACGGCCGTGAAGGCTTGCAGGAACTGCTCAATGTGCCGGTGGTGGACATCACCGATGCCGCCGCCAGCACGGCAATGTTTCTCGGTCACGCCTATTGCGTGGTCACCACCCTCGACCGCACCGTGCCGCTGATCGAAGATCGCCTCAAGCTCTCCGGCCTCTGGGACCGTTGCGCCTCGGTACGGGCCAGTGGTTTGGCCGTGCTGGAACTGGAACACGAACCGCAGCGCGCACTGGAGGCCATCGTGCATCAGGCCGAACTGGCGGTGACCCGGGACAAGGCCGAAGTGATTTGCCTGGGCTGCGGCGGCATGGCCGGGCTGGACGAGCAGATTCGCCGGCGTACCGGGGTACCGGTGGTGGACGGCGTGACGGCGGCAGTGACCATTGCCGAATCATTGGTGCGACTGGGGCTGTCGACATCGAAAGTGCGGACCTATGCGACGCCGCGGCCGAAAAACATCATTGGCTGGCCGGGGCGGTTTGCCCGGTAGACCGCGTTATCGTTCATCGCGAGCAGGCTCGCTCCCACAGGGAATTTGCTTGCGTCGCAGATCCAGTGTGGGAGCGAGCCTGCTCGCGATGGCCGCACCCCGGTTTCAAGACTTGCTCAAACAGCACTAAACCTCTGCCCCAACCCCCGCTCGGCAAACTGCTCAATGACGAATTCCACAAACGCCCGGGTCTTGCCAGGCAGCAGTTTGTGTTCGGCGTAATAGATGGAAATATTGCCATCGTCGACATACCAGTCCGGCAACACCCTCTGCAACGTCCCCGCCTCCAGATAGCCCACGGCAAACGGCATGCTCACCAGCGCAATGCCCAGGCCCTGGGTGGCCGTGGCGCAAGCGGCCTCCGAGTCGCTCAGGGTCATCCGCGTCTTGAGGGCCAACGAACTGTGTTGCTGGGTGCGACTGGTCAATTGCCAGGAGCGCACGCGACCGGTCTGCGGCGAGCGAATGAGGATGCCGTCGTGCTGCTTGAGATCATCGGGCTCGAGGATCGCTTCGTGCGCCGCCAGGTAACCCGCAGAGGCTACCAACACGCGATGGGCTGGCGTCAGCTTGCGTGCCACCACCCCTTGAGGCAGTTCGAATCCGCCACCGATCGCGGCATCGAAACCCTGGCCGATCAGGTCGACCTGACGGTTGTCGAAATGCCAGTCCGGATTGATCGCCGGAAAACGCCCCAAGAACTCCCCGAGCAGCGGCACGATATACAAGCGTCCGAACACCGTGCCCATGCTGACCTTCAAGGTGCCTGCCGGGCGTCCCTCGGCGCTGGCGAGATTAGCCACGGCATTCTGGATGGTGTGCAGACTGGCACTGACTTCACCAAGGAAAAGTTGACCGGCCTCCGTCAGGGTCAGGCTGCGAGTGCTGCGCTGGAACAATCTGACGCCCAGGCGCGCCTCGAGTTTGGCAACGCTCTTGCCCACCGCCGCCGGTGTCAGGCTCAAGCGACGCGCCGCTTCGGCAAAGCTGCCGACCTCGGCACTGCGCACAAAGCATTCGATACTGCTGAAGGTTTCCATAGGCGCCACTATAAACTTTTGGTTTACACAGACTATCGCAATTATGGTCTACACAGCAGGTAATCCTGAATCGATACTAGGCTCCATCAACCGGGACATCTCGCCTCGGGACTTGGAGATCGACATGACTACTCAGAACCTCAGCGGCAAAGTGGCATTGATTCAAGGTGGTTCCCGCGGTATCGGCGCCGCCATCGTCAAGCGCTTGGCCGCTGAAGGCGCGACCGTTGCCTTCACTTACGTCAGCTCCACGGCCAAGGCCGAAGAACTGCAAGACAGCATCATCGCCAAGGGCGGCAAGGCCCTGGCCATCAAGGCCGATAGCGCCGACGCCGACGCCATCCGCGGTGCCGTGTCCACCACGGTAGAAGCCTTCGGTCGCCTGGATATCCTGGTCAATAATGCCGGCGTACTGGCGGTCGCACCGCTGGCCGAGTTCAAACTCGAAGACTTCGACCAGACCCTGGCCATCAACGTGCGCAGCGTGTTCATCGCCACCCAGGCCGCCGCCAGGCACATGACCGAAGGCGGTCGCATCATCAACATCGGCAGCACCAACGCCGACCGCATGCCCTTCGCCGGTGGCGGCCCGTACGCCATGAGCAAGTCGGCGCTGGTCGGCCTGACCAAAGGCCTGGCCCGTGATCTCGGCCCGCAAGGCATCACTATCAATAACGTGCAACCGGGCCCGGTCGACACCGACATGAACCCGGCCCACGGTGACTTTGCGGAAAGCCTGATCCCGTTGATGGCCGTGGGCCGTTACGGCAAGGCCGAAGAGATCGCCAGTTTCGTCGCCTACCTCGTCAGCCCTGAAGCGGGCTACATCACTGGAGCCAGCCTGACCATCGACGGTGGTTTCGGCGCCTGATTCGTATCTGCCAACTGCAATAACTGTGGGAGCGAGCCTGCTCGCGAAGAGGGAGTATCAGACACCTTGATGTTGTCTGAAACACCGCCTTCGCGAGCAGGCTCGCTCCCACATTGGCCAGAGTCGAGCCGTCTTTTTGCTAGGTCCACTCAAGCGCCGGCAAACCAAAAGCACTCGGCACAAACGCCTTCAGCGTACGAAGAATGCCATCGGCATGTGCGTACCTGGCGTCGGCCATTGCCGCATCCGGAATTGCAATCGCCGTCATCCCCGCCGCTTTCGCCGCGGTGACACCGAAAGGCGAATCCTCGAACACCAGGCAATCTTCGGGTGCAACACCCAGGCGCCGCGCCGCCGTCAGGAAAATATCCGGTGCCGGTTTGGCCGCGCCCACCTCGGGGTCATCGGCGGTGACGATGAAGTCGAACAGGGCGAACCAGTCGCGGTGCAAGGTGGTTTTCTGACCGAACGACTGACTCGACGAACTGGTGCCCACGGCAATGGGAATGTTGTTGGCCTTCAGATGCCGTACCAGTTCCTGTGCGCCGGGCATTGCCTGTGCTGTAGGAAAACGCTCGCGCATCAGCGGCTCGCGGATCACCAGAAATTCTTGCGCCGTAATCGGCAAGTCCAGCGCTTCAACCACATAGCGCGCCAGATCGCCTGCGCCCCGGCCAATGATGTTCTGTTTGATGCTCCAGTCGAACGTCCGGCCGTAACGCGCGGCGATGATGGACGTGACTTCGGTGTAAATGCCCTCTGTATCCAGCAACAAGCCGTCCATATCGAAAATCACGGCCTTGATCGGGCCGATTGCTTTCAGTGGTGCATTCATTGCATCTGATCCGTTTTCTAAGTCATCCCGGGCAGCTCAGGTACGGCCGATGCCCCATGGATTAAAGGATTCAGCAGCATAGCGAGCGCCACCGGTCCAGAGCAATGATCAAATCCCAATCGACGCCGAATGGCCCTCCGCGATTTAGCGAATCGCCCTACAGCAAGCGCCACCTTTCCCGACTTCTTTCCTCGCTGATCCCCCGCAGAGTTTCGCGCTCCATACTCCGCCAAGCGAAAGACAGCAGATGTTCGATCCCCAAGAGGTATTGGCATGCCCCGCCAGCGGTCCCCTGACACTTCGCTCCGGTAGGCAGGAACGCCGCGAGGACGCCTCCAGGCAAGCGAAAAACCCCAACGACGACAGCGCCGACACCGTCGAGCGAACCGCCACCCACAACGGCCCGGTGTCGATGGTTACCGGCGAAGGATTGCTGTCCCTCACCGACGGCACCCTCGACGGGATCCTGCCCTTCGATTTCACCCGCCTCTATCGCACCAGTGCCGTTGAAATCGACAGCGGCCTCGGTTTTGGCTGGAGCCATTCACTGTCCCAGCACCTGGAACTCCACGGCGATAAGGTACTGTGGATCGACCCCGAAAACCGCCGCACACCCTTTCCACGACCGACGGCGACGCGGCCGGTGCTCCACAACAGCCTGTCGCGGACGGCGATTTACCTCGGCGAGAAGCCGGACGAACTGATCCTTTCCCCGGCCGGCGACCGCGCGCGGTTCTACCACTTTCATGACGGCCGGCTCAGCGCGATCAGCGACGCCTACGGCAACCGCCTGACAGTAGAGCGGGACCGCTGTGACCGGATCCAACGCCTGGACAACGGCGCCGACCGCGCCTTATTGCTGCGTTACGACCTCAAGCACCTGGTGGCCGTCGACTATCAGGTGTTTCAGCGCGGCGATCCCGAGACGAACACCTGGCGCACCGAACAGACACTGGTCAGCTACCGCTACGACGCCCGCCAGCGCTTGATCGAGGCAACCAACGCCGCGGGTGAAAGCGAGCGCTATGACTACGACGAGCAGCACGTCATCCTGCAACGGCAACTGGCTGGTGGCGCGAGTTTTTTCTGGGCGTGGGAACGCTCCGGCAAGGCAGCCCGCTGCATCCATCATTGGGCCTCGTTTACCCAAATGGAGGCGCGTTACGCCTACGACGATCAAGGCCGCCTGATCGCTGAGCAGGACGCCCTCGGCGCCGTCACCGGATACCAATATGACAAAGTCGGTCGGCTGGTTACGCTGCTTGCGCAGAATGAGGCGCCCACGTCCTGCGAGTATCGTCACGGCGCCCTGCACACCCACACGCGGGGTCAGGAGACGTGGACCTGTCAGCGCAATCTCCAGGGCGATATCACTGCCGTTACTGATTCGGACGGGCAGATCACCCGCTATGTCTACGACCCGCAGGGGCGCTTGCTGACAATCCGATTCCCCGACCAGAGCAGTCACCGGTTTGTCTCGAACGCCTTGGGGCAACTGTTGGAGGAGACTTTGCCGGACGGTACCCAGCGCACTTTTTCCTACGATGTGCTGGGCCGGCGGATTACCGGGCAGGACGAACACGGTGCGGTCACCAGCTATGAGTGGGACGCCGTGGGTCGACTGACACGGACCACATTGCCCACCGGTGCCTGCCGTGCCTGTCGCTACAACGCCTACGGCCAGGTCACCGCCGAAACCGACGAACTGGGACGGGTAACCCGTTACGAATACGCCGACGACCTGCACTTGGTCAGCCGTCGGATCAACCCCGACGGCAGCGCACTGAAGTACGGCTACGATCATGCGCAGCTATTGCTCACCGAGATCGAAAACGAGGTCGGCGACACCTATCGGCTGGACTACACGCCAGGCGGATTGATCCGACAGGAAACCGGCTTCGATGGCCGTCGTACCACTTATGCGTATGACGGTAATGGTCAGTTGCTGGAGAAAACCGAGTTCGGCGACGACGGTTCGCAACTCGTCACGCAGTACCAACGCGACAGTGCCGGGCGCCTATTGCTCAAGACCCTGCCCGACGGGATCAAGGTCGAGTACCACTACGACAACTTCGGGCGACTGGTCCGCGTCGATGACGGTCAGGACCATCCGCTGGCGTTCGAATACGACTGCCAGGGCCGGCTGATCACCGAGCATCAGGGCCGGGTCACCCTGCGTTACGTCTACGATGCCTGCGGTCGGCTCAAGCGACTGCGCCTGCCGGACGACTGTGTCCTTGTCTACCACCATGCCAAGGGCGGCGTCCTCACTGCCATCGATCTCAATGGCACGCGCCTGACCAGCCACCGTTTTGTCGGCGGGCGCGAACAGCAACGCCAACAGGGCCTGCTGCTCAGCGATTACGCCTACGACGAGCAAGGCCGTTTGCAGGCCCATGCCGTCAGCCAAAAGCAACGACCGCTGTACAGCCGCGAGTATGCCTACAGCGCCAAGGGCAATCTCCTGCAGATTGCCGACAGCCGTCGGGACCAACGCCACTATCAATACGATGCACTCGATCGCCTGACCGGCGCACACCACGCCCGCGACCCGTTCGCGGAGAGCTTCACCCATGACCCGGCCGGCAACCTGCAGATCCACGGCCGTCCGAGCCCGTTCGTGCACCAGGGCAACCGCCTGCGCCGCCATTGCAACAGCCACTACGTCTACGACGTCTTCGGCAACCTGATCCGAGAACACCGCGGTATGCCGCCTCTGGTCACCCAATACACTTACGACAGCCAGCACCGCCTGATCAGTATCAGCACCCCGGACGGTAAAAGTGTCAGCTACCGCTACGACGCCTTCGGCCGGCGCATCCGCAAAACCGTCGACGGCCAGACCACGCAATTCTTCTGGCAAGGCGACCGGCTCATCGCGGAAAGCGCTCCCCGACACTACCGCAGTTACATTTACGAACCCGGCAGCTTCCGCCCGCTGGCGCTGCTCGACGGCAAGGGCCGGGCAGACGTCCGCCCGTTCTACTACCAACTCGACCATCTCGGCACCCCGCAGGAACTGACCAGCTACAGTGGTGCCATCGTCTGGTCGGCGAAATACTCCGCCTACGGCAAACTCCGCGAACTGAGCCAGGGCGCCGGCGAACGATTCGAACAGCCGCTACGGTTCCAGGGGCAATACTTCGACGCCGAGAGCGGCCTGCACTACAACCGCCATCGCTACTACCATCCCGACATCGGTCGCTATCTGACACCGGATCCGGTCAAGCTGGCCGGTGGGTTGAACCCGTATCGGTACACCCGGAACCCGACAGGGTGGGTGAATCCATTGGGGTTGGACGGGAATTGCCCGCAGGCGAACAAGCCGGAATGCTCGGCTCCATTTGGGGAAGGAGGGGCAAAGGTTGATGTGGGGGAGCCTGGTGTGCCCTCTCCAACCTTCGAATAAATACGCGTATCACGCAGACTCACGGGAGTCCCGGGCTTGCTCACTGTCGTTTCGTAATAGCTGGCTCACCCGCACCCGCGCCATCGTCCCGATCATCGGAATCGGCCTCAATATCGTCCTCGCTCGGAACCTGCTCCACACCTGCATCATCATCGTCCGGCGGTCGTTGATCGCGGCTCAAGGAATCGGTAGGCGACGGCAGCGGATACTCCGGTGTTTCATCAGCGTCGGGGACTTTCCGATCAGTCTTCATATCGCACCTCTCGTGTGACCTGAAGTGCAGGTCACGACCTGACGAGGACCGGGCGATGGACGCGTTCGCTCAGCTGGACAACCAGTCAATCCACCAACTCGGCTCGATCAATCTTCGTCCTCCTCCTCATCGTCAAACTCGATATTCCCCACATCGCCCAAATCATCAGCATCATTAAGCGGCACCGTCGCATCATCCATCAGCGATCCCGGATCTTCATTGCCGGGATCGTTGATAGATGGCAGTCCGCTCGGGTCTTTTTCTTCCTTGCCTTTGCTTTTCACTGTCATGGGATGCCTCACTCAACTAGCGATGCTTTTTGTGGTGTTTGTTCGAATGTTTATAACCGTTACCGGAATGGGAATGACCGCTGTCACTCCCCAGATCATTGCCGACCGCACCGCCGGCTGCACCGCCCAGGCCTGCGCCGATGGCCGATCCGGTCGAACCGCCAAGACTGTTGCCGACCACCGATCCACCCGCCGCGCCCAAACCACCGCCTACCGCCGCCTCGGTGCGACTGCGCTTGGGTGCGGCAATGGCACTGCCGGCCGCTCCGCCGACACCTGCACCAATCGCTGCCCCCGTACTACCGCCCACCTGACCACCGACAACGTTGCCCAACACCCCACCAAGACCACCGCCCACCGCGGCATCTCCATTACCTCCCGCCAGTGCCGCCTGAGAGATCAGCCATCCAAAAACAATCGCAGGCAACATCAATCGTCGAGCACTCAGGCTTGCGGTTTTCTTGCCGTTGGTTTTCGGGTCCATGGCATGCCTCACATTTTTCAGGGGTATGGAAGATTTGAGCCGCGGCACCGTAAAACGTTCATAAATGAAAAAGCCCGGCATCAAGCCGGGCTCTTTTTAGATGCACAATCAGGATCAGTGACCCTTGTGACCCTTGGCCAGGTTGCTGCCTACGCCACCGCCCAATGCACCGCCCAGGCCGGCACCGATGGTGGCGCCGGACTTGCCGCCAAGGCTATTGCCGATCACCGAACCACCGGCCGCGCCAACACCGCCACCGATAGCAGCGCTGGTGCGATGACCTTTTTTGGCGGCAACTGCACTGCCCGCCGCGCCAGCGACGCCCGCGCCAATTGCTGCGCCAGTGCTGCCGCCCATCTTCTGGCCGACCACGTTACCCAACGCGCCACCCAAGCCACCGCCCAGCGCGGCGGTACCGTCACCAGCCATTGCACCTTGAGCAACCAGAAGCCCCAGAACCAGAGCAGGCAGTGTTAAACGCATGACAAAAACCTCAAAAAATAGGGGTACACAAAAAGGGGGGGCGAGATTGAATGCTTTTGCGCGGATAATGTCCAGCACGCCGGTCCATCTTCGCGATTGGCGACGGTTGGACAGCGTTTACCGAAAAGGTTTTATCGCGGACAAAAAAAAGCCCGCTGGGGAAACGGGCCAGGTGTTGCTTTCTAACGGATGAGTCGAGATTACGAAGGGACCTGTGAAAAGTTTGTGAAAAATCACTCCCTTCAAAAAAATTGTCATGAAATTTTTCAGACACAAAAAACCCCGTTCTATGACGGGGTCTGTCTAACGTTCGGTTACTTCCTGACCGGTGCTGTCACCCTGGGTAAGAATTTGCCCTTCAGTACCCGGCACGCCCTGGTCTTGATCTTGCCGACCTCAGTCTGGTCCTCGCCGAAACTCGCCACATACTGGGTCTGACCACACCGCACGGCGTTGTTGATCGGAAATTCTGCGCCATCGTCCTCGATATATGGATCAGCCATCTCTTCACCCCTTTCAAAACGCGCGATCGACACCGGCAAACCCTTTGCCTGAAAGAATATCGATCGCCAAGGGTTTTCAGACTAGCCGGTCACTAACAGACCTGCTGTTCGGATTTCCCCGTGACCGACGAATGGCTTCTCACCTTTCACCTCAACTTGACCGCCGTCCCGGCCACAAACACCACGACCATCCCGCCCTTGCCGGACGGCATGCTGATCTCATAATCAAGCCCGACCACCGCGTCCGCCCCAAGCGCCAGCGCCCGCTCCCTGATCTCATCGGTGGCCTGAATGCGCGCTTCCTTCAACGCTCGTTCCAGTGTCTGGGAACGCCCGCCGAAAAAGTCGCGCATCCCGGCAAACACGTCGCGGACAACATTGATCCCTTGCACCGACTCGGCGCTGACGATGTCCAGGTAGGCGGTAATTTGCCGGCCTTCGATGGCGTGGGTCGTGGTGACGATCATGGGCGTTCCTTACTGTTCAGAAATTCAGCCAGCGCCTCAAACGCCGGCAACGTGACGGGATCGTTGGCCGAGTTGCTGGCCGTTCGAAGAGTTTGAGCAGTCCACTGCCGGATATTCACTGCCTAAACATGGGCCTCGCGTTGAAGAACATCAGCGACCCACTGATTGATACTTTTGTGGGCTAACTGAGCTTTCACAGCAACCGTCGCGTGAAGGGCTGGGGCCAGGCGCAGACTGAGATGGCCTGAATAGGGTTTCTGTGGGTTGCGACCAAGCTTGGCGCAAGTCTCCAGATAATCGGTGACGGCCTCTTCGAATGCGGTGCGAAGTTCTTTGACTGACTCGCCGTGAAACCCGACAACATCCTTGATGCCCGCAATGTGGCCGACGAACAGGCCGTCTTCGTCGCTGTACTCGATCCGGGCTGAGTAGCCGTTGTAGTTCATTACGTTCACGGGATAACTCCTGCTTGTTCAAGGAAAGCCCTGGCGTCACGCACCTGGTAGGGTTTGGCTTCTTTGTCGGGGTGGGGCCGGTGAAAAGTGGCCACCACGCCATTCAGTTCAAAACGTACTCGCGAACCATGGCCTTCGACGGTTCTGGCCCCTGCAGCGCCGAACAAGGATTCGATGCGGGACCACTCCATGGTTGCCGAGGCTGGTCTTGAAAATAAGGCTTTGAGAGTGCTGAGCTGTTTATTATTCATGGTATTATATCATGATACCGAATAGGGTTTAGCAACCGCGAATGACATCGCTGATGCGTGGGAGAGGCCTCTAACGCGCGCTTAAAAAAACGCCGCTTATCCAGAACAGGAAAGCGGCGTTTTCGTGTGGAAGCGTTTGTTTTTCACGGCAGGCAGGATATCGGGGTGACTCTCGCCGGGGTTGTAGGCAATTTCCGAGAGTTGCGTAAAGCGTTACGCTTGCTGCGCTTTTAGCGGGTCACTACCTTGCTGGCCTAGCTTGGGCGGGATGCGTCTTCTTTTCAGACACCAAAAACCACAAACCCCCGACTTCCTCTAGGAAAGTCAGGGGTTTGTGCTTACTGAATGTGGCGGTGAAGGAGAGATTCGAACTCTCGATACAGTTTCCTGTATACACACTTTCCAGGCGTGCTCCTTAAGCCACTCGGACACTTCACCGTATCTCTTCAAACAAGTTCTGTCTGTCGAGGCGCGCTAATGTAGTCGAAAGCTTTTCCGATGGCAAATATTTTTTTCAGAATTTTCATGCGGTTAACGCGATTCAGCGTTTGCGGTCGTTCCGGGCCATGGCAAACCGGCCAATCTCCGGCTTCGTGCCCTCTTCTATATAGAGGGGAATGCGCGGCAGGCGCGGCGGGCTACGCTTGGCGAGCGGGAAAAGGGTGACTGGTGGGTCAGCCACGGCGCTTTACCTGGCCTGCGGCGGTGGGTAACGTCTGCCCAACTTTATTGAAAGGAATAGCGTCATGAGTGAGTTGATTTCTTACCATCTCGAAGACGGTATCGCGACCCTGACCTTGAACAATGGCAAGGTCAATGCCATCTCTCCGGATGTGATTGCCGAGTTCAACGCTGCGCTGGATCGGGCCGTGACGGATCGTGCGGTGGTGATCATTACCGGCCAGCCGGGCATTCTCTCTGGCGGTTATGACCTGAAGGTGATGACGGCCGGCCCCAGGGAAGCCGTGGCATTGGTGACCGCCGGCTCGACCCTGGCCCGCCGCCTGCTGTCGCACCCCTTCCCGGTGATCGTGGCGTGCTCGGGGCATGCGGTGGCCAAGGGTGCGTTCCTGCTGTTGTCGGCCGACTATCGCATCGGTGTAGACGGTCCATTCAGTATCGGCCTGAACGAAGTGCAGATCGGCATGACCATGCACCACGCAGGCATCGAGATCGCCCGTGACCGCCTGAACAAAGTGGCGTTGCAGCGTTCGGTGGTCAACGGCGAGATGTTCAATCCACAAGGCGCCGTGGCAGCCGGCTTCCTTGATGTGGTGGTCTCGCCTGAAGAACTGCAAGGCGCGGCGCTGGCGGCGGCTCGTCAGTTGAAGAAGATCAACATGACCGCGCACAAGAACACCAAACTGAAAGTGCGCAAGGCGTTGCTGGAGGCCCTGGACAACGCGATCATCCAGGACCAGGAACATTTGGGCTAAGCCCGGAACTGCTGCAACGAAAAGCCCGACCGTCGTGTCGGGCTTTTTCATAGGTGTCTTGGTTAAACGTCTGCAAACGCTCTAGACCGCGTCTGACCAAATAGTCGGCAACATCAGCTCAAACATCGGCCATCTCCCACTTCCCTGGGAGCAATTGCCGAAAACAGTGCACATCCGTACACTGCGCCACCTTTTGTCCCGGTGGGGCCTGTAAATGCTGTTTTTGTTCCGTATGTCATTGATGAGCCTGCACTTTATTGTGGCGGGGGTGCTGGGAGTGATTCTCGGCCTGTGTCGGCCATTCAATCCGGACAACAGCCGCCTGTGCGCACGCCTGTACGCATGGCCGGCCATGTGTATTTTGCGTTTGCGGGTGAAAGCCGAAGTCGGGCCGTTGATGGATAAACCCGACAGCTGCGTGATCATCGCCAATCACCAGTCCAATTACGACCTGTTTGTGTTTGGCAACGTGGTGCCCCGCCGCACCGTGTGCATCGGCAAAAAGAGCCTGAAGTGGGTGCCGCTGTTCGGGCAGTTGTTCTGGCTGGCCGGCAACGTGCTGATCGACCGTGGCAATGCGCAAAAGGCACGCCAGTCGATGTTGACCACCACCCACACCCTGCAAAACAAAGACACTTCGATCTGGGTTTTCCCGGAAGGCACGCGCAATCTGGGTGAGGACTTGCTGCCCTTCAAGAAAGGCGCGTTTCAGATGGCTATTGCCGCCGGGGTGCCGATCGTCCCGGTGTGTGTCAGCAGTTACGTCAAACACATGCGATTGAACCGCTGGCGCAGCGGGAAAATCCTGATTCGCTCGTTGCCGGCGATTCCCACCGCCGGATTGAGCCTGGACGACATGCCCATGCTGATCGCCCAGTGCCGCGAGCAGATGCGTGAATGCATCGAATCGATGGACCGGCAACTGCAAGCCGCCTGAAAAAGAAGACCCGCCTGGTGCGGGTTTTCTTTTGCCTGTGCGTCTTTGCCCAGAACTCGGCAGATTTAACTGACTCTCAAACACTGCGAGGCTAAGCTGATCCACACTGCCAATGCATTCGTTGCCAATTGAAAGCTGCCAAAAGAAGTGAACCACCATCATGGGTAGAGTTGTTGCTGCTGCGGTTTATAGCGCCGGTAAGAGAGTCACCAATATTACCCTTGACGAAGGCGCAGCCTGGGCGGCAAAGCCCGGGCACTTTGTCTGGATCGGCCTCGAAGAGCCGAACGCCGAGGAACTCTATAATCTGCAACGCCAGTTCAACCTGCACGAACTGGCCATCGAAGACGCCCTGGAAAAGCACAGCCGGCCGAAGCTGGAAACCTTCGGCGATGCACTGTTCATCGTGACCTACTCCCCCATCCGCCACGAAGGCAAACTCGAGTTCATCGAGACGCATATCTTTGCCGGCAATGGCTACATCATTACTGCGCGCAACGGTCACTCGGCGTCCTACGCCCATGTCCGACAGCGCTGTGAGGCGCGTCCGCTATTGCTTGAGCACGGGGAAGATTTCGTACTCTATGCCATCCTCGATTTCGTGATCGAAAACTACCAGCCGATGGGCGAAGCCATTCACGCGGAAATCGATGTGCTGGAGGGCAATGTGTTATGTGGCTCGCTGAATGATTACGACATCCAGAAGCTACATGGCCTGCGTCGTGATGTTTTACGCTTGCGTCGTTATGTGGCGCCGATGATCGAGATAGGAGAGGAACTGCAGAGGCTGAGCTTCCCGTTCATCGACAAGAACATGCGCCCGTACTTTCGCGATGTGCAGATCCATGTAACGCGGCAGATGGAAGACCTGACGACGCTGGCGGATATTGCCAGCCAGACGATTGAGGTCGGGGTGCTGTTGGAGGCCTCACGCCAGAGCGTGGTACAACGCAAGTTTGCGGCCTGGGCGGCGATCCTGGCCTTCCCGACGGCGGTGGCGGGGATCTATGGGATGAATTTCCAGAACATGCCCGAGTTGACCTGGCACTACGGGTATTTCGGGGTGCTGGGGTTTATTACGGTGGGTTGTCTGGGGTTGTGGGCAAGTTTCAAGAAGTCGGGGTGGCTTTAAATCCAAGGCGAGTGCTTCGCACTCGATCGCGAGCAGGCTCGCTCCCACAGTCGATCTTCGGTGTTGCAGAGATCAATGTAGGAGCGAGCCTGCTCGCGATGTTTTTAATTTCAATCAGCTGCTGGCTTGTGCGCCACAAACCGCATCATCCACTCGGCCACCGTGGTGCCGTGGTGTTCCTGTTCCAGGCTCGCAATACCCTTGGAGTAGACCTGCTCGCCCAGTGCCTGTTGGCGAATCTCCAACAAGGCGCGGGAGTAGTCGTGGATGAACTCCGGATGCCCCTGGAAGCACAGCACCTGATCGTTGATGTGGTAGGCGGCAAACGGGCAGAAATCGCTGGAAGCGATGACCGTGGCGTTTTCCGGCAGCGACGTGACCTGATCCTGGTGGCTGATCAGCAGCGTCAGTTCTTCGCGCACCGGGTTCATCCATGGCGCCTTGGCGGCCAATTTGTAGTTGTGGGTGCCGACGCCCCAGCCCTGGGTCGCACGCTCGCTCTTGCCGCCGAGCAGCAACGCCAGCAACTGATGACCGAAACAAACGCCCAGCAACTTGTCGCCGCGCTCGTAGCGGGTCAGCAGATATTTCTTGAGGGTTTCGATCCACGGGTCGGTGCCAAAGGAGTCGGCCTTGCTGCCCGTCACCAGATAGGCGTCGAACGTCAGGTCGTCGCTTGGGTATTCACCCTGCACCACGTTGTAGACGGTGAACTCGGCGGCAATCGGCTGCTGCGAAAACAGGTGTTTGAACATCTGCCCGTAGCCCTGATATTGGTCAACCAATTCCGGACGCAGGTGGTCGGTTTCCAGAATGCAGATGCGTAACGACATAAAAAATACCTGACACGTGATGGGAATAATGCACACCCCAGAGCCTGCCTTGAAACGCTGTGACAAGGCAAGCCCCGAAATGCATCATCTCTCCCCCCTTAGAACACCTCCCCTTTGGCCGCCTTCTCCAGCAGCAAGGCAGGTGGCGCGAACCGCTCGCCATATTGCTTGGCCAGATACTGCGCCCGGGCCACAAAGTCCTGCACGCCGTACTGGTTGATGAACTGCAGTGCACCGCCGGTCCAGGCGGCGAACCCGATGCCGAAGATCGAGCCGACGTTGGCATCCGCCGTCGAGGTCAACACGCCCTCCTCCACACAGCGCACGGTTTCGATGGCTTGCACGAACAGCAGGCGATCACGCACGTCCTTGGGAGAAATCTGCCCGTCGGCTTTCTCGAAGCGGGTTTTCAACTCAGGCCAAAGGTGTTTCTGGCCGCCCGCCGGATACTCGTAGAAACCTCCACCGCCAGCCTTGCCGGGACGCTTGAACTCATTGAGCAGTAAGTCAATCACGGAAAATGCCGGGTGTTCTGTCAGCGGTTTGCCTTCTGCTTGCAGGTCCTTGGCCGTTTGCAGACGGATATGGTTCATCAGGCTGAGGGAAACTTCGTCAGAGATCGCCAGCGGTCCTATCGGCATGCCGGCCTTGCGCGCTTCAGTCTCGATCATCGCCGCGCTCACGCCCTCGCCCAGCATGGCGATGCCTTCGTTGGTGAAGGTGCCGAACACCCTTGAGGTGAAGAAGCCGCGGCTGTCGTTGACCACAATCGGGGTTTTCTTGATTTGCAGGACGTAATCGAAGCCGCGGGCCAGGGTTTCGTCGCTGGTGTTGGCGCCCTTGATGATTTCCACCAGCGGCATTTTTTCCACGGGGCTGAAAAAATGCAGGCCGATGAATTTGCTCTGGTCGGGCACGGCGCACGCCAGGCCGCTGATCGGCAGGGTCGAGGTGTTGGAGGCGATCACAGCGTCCGGGCCGACGACCTTCTGCGCCGCCAACGAGACCCTGGCCTTCAAGTCTCGATCCTCGAACACCGCCTCGATGATCAGGTCGCAACCGGCCAGGTCGGCATCGCTTTCGCTGGTTTGAATCCGTGACAGAACGGTGTCGCGTTGCTCGAGGCTCATTTGTCCGCGAGCGACTTTCTTGTCCAGCAGCGCCGCCGAATGCGCCTTGCCCTTCTGCGCCGCCGCGAGGCTGATGTCCTTGAGCACCACCTCGACCCCCGCCAACGCGCTGACAAACGCGATACCGGCGCCCATCATCCCGGCGCCGAGTACGCCGACCTTGCGGGTGACATAGGGCGCAAAACCCTGGGGCCGCGAGCCGCCGGCGTTGATTTCATTGAGCTGGAACCAGAACGTGCCGATCAGGTTTTTCGAGACCTGACCGGTGGTCAATTCGGTGAAGTAGCGGGTTTCGATCAGGTGCGCCGTGTCGAAATCCACCTGGGCGCCCTCGACCGCCGCGCAGAGGATTTTCTCCGGCGCGGGCATCGTGCCCTGGGTTTTGCTGCGCAGGATCGACGGCGCAATCGCCAGCATCTGCGCGACTTTCGGGTTAGACGGCGTGCCACCCGGTATCTGGTAGCCCTTCACGTCCCAGCGCTGCACCGCCGCCGGATTGGCCAGAATCCACGCTCGCGCCTTGGCCAACAGGTCTTCGTGATCGCTCGCCAGCGCGTCGATCAAGCCTGCCTGCAACGCCTGTTGTGGCCGCACCTTCTTGCCTTCAAGCAGATAAGGCAGGGCTTTTTCCAGGCCGAGCATACGCACCATGCGCACCACGCCTCCGCCGCCCGGCAGCAGGCCTAGGGTGACTTCCGGCAGGCCGAGTTGCACCGACGGGTTGTCCAGCGCCACGCGATGATGGCAGGCCAGGCAGATTTCCCAGCCGCCGCCGAGAGCCGCGCCGTTGATCGCCGCAACCACTGGCTTGCCGAGGGTTTCCAGGGTGCGTAACTGGCCTTTGAGGCTCAGCACCATGTCGTAGAAGGCCTTGGCCTGGGGTTTGCCGACCTTGATCAGTTCATTGAGGTCGCCGCCAGCGAAGAAAGTCTTCTTGGCCGAGGTGATGATCACACCGGCGATGCTGTCCTTGTCGGCCACCAGGCGCGCAACGCTGTCAGCCATGGCCTCGCGGTACACCGCGTTCATGGTGTTGGCACTCTGGCCGGGCATGTCGATGGTCAGGACGACGATCTGGTCCTGGTCTTTTTCGTAACGAATGGCTTCGTTCATAACGGGGTTCCTTGAAGTCCGGGCTCAGAGGCGTTCGATGATGGTGGCAATGCCCATGCCGCCGCCGACACACAGGGTCGCGAGGCCATAACGCAGGCGTCGGGCTTCCAGCTCATCGAGCAGCGTGCCGAGGATGGCGCAACCGGTGGCGCCCAGCGGGTGGCCCATGGCGATTGAACCGCCGTTGACATTGACCTTGTCCGGATCGACGGCCATGTCCTTGATGAACTTCAACACCACCGACGCGAACGCCTCGTTGACCTCGAACAAGTCGATGTCTTCGACCCGCAGCCCGGCCTTGGCCAGTGCCTTGCGGGTCGCCGGCGCGGGGCCGGTGAGCATGATGGTCGGATCGGTACTGGTGACTGCCGTGGCGACAATCCGCGCCCGAGGCTGCAAGCCCAGCGCCCGGCCCTTGGCTTCGGAGCCGATGAGCATCAGCGCCGCGCCATCGACAATCCCGGAACTGTTGCCGGGGGTGTGAACATGGTTGATCCGCTCGACATGGCTGTAGACCCGCAGCGCGGTGGCATCGAAGCCCATCTGCCCCATCATCTCGAAACTCGGCTTGAGCTTGCCCAGGCCTTCCAGGGTCGATTCGGCGCGGATGAACTCATCGTGATCGAGCAGGATGATGCCGTTCTGGTCCTGCACCGGCACCAGCGACTTGTTGAACGAGCCATCAGCTCGCGCCCGCGCAGCCTTTTGCTGGGAATGCAGGGCGTAGGCATCGACGTCCTGACGGCTGAAGCCCTCAAGTGTGGCAATCAGGTCGGCGCCCACGCCCTGTGGCGTGAATTGACTGTGCAGGTTGGTCGCCGGGTCCAGCGCCCAGGCCCCGCCATCGCTGCCCATCGGCACCCGGGACATCGACTCGACACCACCGACCACCACCAGGTCTTCGAAACCGGAACGCACTTTCATCGCGCCGAGGTTCACGGCCTCCAGCCCCGAAGCACAGAACCGGTTGATCTGGACTCCCGCCACGCTGACATCCCAATCAGCCACCTGAGCGGCGGTCTTGGCGATGTCGGAACCTTGATCGCCGATCGGTGTCACGCAGCCGAGCACCACGTCATCGACCTGGCTGGTGTCCAGCGCAGTGCGTTGTTGCAGTGCGTTGAGCAAACCGGCAACCAGGTTCACCGGTTTGACGCTGTGCAAGGCGCCATCGGCCTTACCTTTGCCACGGGGCGTGCGTAACGCGTCGAAAATCAATGCTTGGGTCATGACGTCCTCGAACCGCAGTGCAGGTGGGTAAATACCGAGTGCCCACTCTTGGCCCGAGCCGCGTTTGATTCAATGACCGCAGCGCTCACAGACGTTGACGCTCACGCTCAGACGAACGGTAGTCAGCTACCATTCAGGACCCCAAGCTGTCTAGCCAACGGGCGCCAAAGAAGCTGGCAATAGGCCTCATGCCTTTTTTAAAGCGAATTGCAAGAACACCATACGAAATGGATCTAAACCAAGCTTAACGCGGGCTCTAAGGTGAACTTGTACGAAGTTGTCGTCGGGTTTTGCCGAGGCACTCGTCACTACAGGAAGTGCAACGCGCTGCCATCATGGAGCTATGCGGGCAGGCATCAGGAAATAACAAAAAAGGCGGTCAAGCCATGTTCAAACAATCGAAAGTACGTCAAGCCGGGCTCATCCTTTTCGCCACCACGCTGTTATTGATATTGCCGAACCTGACCAAGGTCATCGGCTAGTCGCGTCTAAAAGCTACGGCGTCACAGTTTTTGAATTGCCACTCTCAAAATGTGACTGGCCCGCTACCCGGGCCAGCGTGGCTGTGCCAATCTTTGCGGCACTTGCACACGACATGGACGACGATCACTTGAAAATGCTCATTCTCCTCGGGGCCACACTGTTCGGTTCGCCCCTGTATGCCGCACAGCTGAATCTGGAGCTGGGCGCGAACAGTCGCACCTGGCAGACCGAGCAATTGCTCAAGCATCCTCAGGTTCAAACCATCAACATCAGCAACGACGTTTCCTACAAGCGTGACATGAGTTACCGCGCCGTGCCGCTGTCGGCATTGCTGACCGGCATCAAGCCTGACGACCACCTGCAAGCCGTGGCCCTGGATGGCTTTGCCGCCGAAATGACAGCGGCGCCGTTGCTCAATACCCAGGGTGCGCAGGCATGGCTGGCGATTGAAGACCCGGCCAAACCCTGGCCGCCGCTCTCCGAAGGCAAGCCAGGCGCCGGGCCGTTCTATCTGGTCTGGAGCAATCCGCAGGCCGGCAACATCAGCCCCGAGCAATGGCCGTTCCAGGTGGCGAGCATCAAACGCCTGGCGCCCGTTGCCGAGCGCTTCCCTGCCCTGCTGCCCGATCCGGCGTTGAAGGCGGATGATCCGGTGAACAAGGGCTTTGCGTTGTTCCAGAAGAACTGCCTGGCCTGCCATCGACTCAATGGCGACGGGGACGCGCAATTCGGACCGGACCTGAATATTCCGTACAACCCGACCGAGTACTTCGGCGCGGACTTCCTCAAGCGCTACATTCGCGACCCACAGAGTTTGCGCCAGTGGCCGCAGGCGAAGATGCCCGGGTTCTCGGCCGAGGTGTTGCCGGATGGGGATCTGAGGATGCTGGTGGGGTATTTGAAGCACATGGTGGGGCGCAAGGTGAAGCCGTGATGCATTTACCTGTAGGAGCCAGCCTGCTCGCGATAGCGGTGTGTCAGCCAGCGAAGTATTGACTGACATGACGCCATCGCGAGCAGGCTCGCTCCTACAGGGTTCGGCGGTGTTTCCGTTATTGCTGTTGCACCGAGATCACCGGCGCGGGCGTCGGTGAAACCAGCACCTTGGCGTGCATCTGCTCACACCCGCCGCCCCGCCGCATCCCGCGCACCGGGCAGGCATCCAGGTAATCCAGGCCCACCGCCAGCTTCAGGTGGCGTTCCGGCCGGGCCAGTTCATTGGTCACGTCGAAGCTGTACCAGGCGTCGTCCAGCCAGGCTTCGGCCCAGGCGTGGCTGGCCAGGTGTTCGCTGTTTTCGCTGTACAGATAGCCCGACACATAACGCGCAGGAATGCCCAGGCTGCGGGTGCAGGCGAGAAACGCGTGGGTGTGGTCCTGACACACGCCGGCGCCTCCGGCAAAGGCCTGGGCCGCGCTGGTGTCCACTTCCGTGGAGCCCGGTGTGTAGGTCATATGCTGGTTGAGGCCGTGCATCAGATCGATCAGCGCCGTGCGGTCGCGGCGTTGCTTGCATTCCTTCTCGGCGAACGCCCGCAGGGCGGCGTCGGCTTCGGTCAAACGGGTAAAGCGCAGAAACGGCAGTGCCGACTGGCTCTCGTGTTCGGCCTCACGCCATTCGTCGATATCGACCTGGCCACGGGCGCCGATGACGATCGCCTCGTGGGGCTCGTCCATGGTCAACACATGCAGGATGTTGCCGAACGGATCGAGTTGCGCCCGCACCGGGCGCGGCAGGTCGAGCTGCCAACTGAGCACGTGCTGGCGCTCACTGTCGTGGGGCGTCAGGCGCAGATACTGGATGCTCGCCCGCACCTTGTCTTCGTAGTGATAGGTGGTCTCGTGGCTAATGGAAAGTCTCATGCGGCCTCCAGATAAGAACTGTGAATCGCGTTACCCAACTGGCGCACCAGCGGGATGAACTCGGTCAGCCAGGCGTGCAGACCTTCGTCGAGAATTTCGGTGATGCCGGTGTAGCGCAGACGTGCGTCCATTTCCGCCGCCAGGCGTTGTGCGGGACGACCGTTGGCCCCCGGCAATTGCGCCAGGATCTGGTCGATTTCTTCGGTGCAGGCGCGCAGGGATCGCGGTACATCGGCCCGCAGCAACAGCAATTCAGCGACATGCCGGGCACCGGGGGCGTCACGGTAGATTTCCGTGTAGGCCTCGAACGACGACAACGCCCGCAACAACGCGCTCCATTGGTAATACGCATGGGCGGTGCCATCGCTGACCGCTTCGGCCTGGTCGCCGGCCATTTCGTAGCGGGCATCGAGCAGGCGCAAGGTGTTGTCCGCCCGCTCGATAAAGGTCCCCAGTCGAATGAAGCGAAACGCATCGTTACGCATGATGGTGCCGTAGGAAGCGCCCCGGAACAGGTGGGAACGTTCCTTGATCCACTCGCAGAAACGGCTCATGCCGTAGCGACTGAGGCCCTGTTCGGCGATGCCGCGAATTTCCAGCCAGGTGGCGTTGATGTTTTCCCACATATCGGCAGTGATGCGCCCACGCACCGCATGGGCGCTGGCCCGTGCGGCACCGAGGCAGCTGTAGATGCTCGCCGGGTTGGCTGCATCCAGGGCGAAGAAATGCAGCAGCCGTTCGGCATGCAGCTCGCCATGGCGCTCCAGATAATCGTCCAGGGTGCCGGTGATCAACAGCGGCATGGCCAGTTCGTGCAAACCGTCGCCACGACCGTCTTGCGGCATCAGCGACAGCGAATAGCTGATGTCGAGCATCCGGGCGAGGTTTTCCGCCCGCTCCAGGTAACGCGACATCCAATACAAATCCGAGGCAGTTCTACTTAACATGGCACGCTTCCTTCAATCCTCAACCACCCAGGTGTCCTTGGTTCCGCCACCCTGGGAGGAATTCACCACCAGGGAGCCTTCGCGCAGGGCGACACGGGTCAGGCCGCCGGGCACGACCCGGGTTTCACGACCCGACAGGACAAACGGCCGCAAGTCGATGTGGCGTGGTGCAATACCGTTTTCGACAAAGGTCGGACAGGTCGACAGCGACAACGTCGGTTGCGCGATATACGCATGGGGCTTGGCGATGATCCGCGCGCGGAAGGCTTCGATTTCCGCCGCCGTCGCCGCCGGCCCCACCAGCATTCCGTACCCGCCGGAGCCTTGGGTTTCCTTGACCACCAGTTCCGGCAGATTGGCCAGCACGTGGGAAAGCTCAGACGGATTACGGCACTGCCACGTAGGAACGTTCTTCAGGATCGGTTCTTCATCGAGGTAGAAACGGATCATGTCGGTAACGAACGGGTACACCGACTTGTCGTCCGCCACCCCCGTGCCGATGGCATTGGCCAGCACCACGTTGCCGGAACGGTAGGACGACAGCAGCCCCGGCACACCGAGCATCGATTCCGGGTTGAAGGCCAGGGGATCGAGGAACGCGTCGTCGAGGCGACGATAAATCACGTCGACCGCTTTCGGCCCGTCGGTGGTGCGCATGTAGACCTTGTCGTCACGCACGAACAGGTCCGCGCCCTCCACCAGCTCCACGCCCATTTCCCGCGCCAGGAACGCATGCTCGAAGAACGCACTGTTGAAGCGCCCCGGCGTCAGCACCACCACGCTCGGGTTATCGATCGGGCTTGAGCTTTTCAGGGTGTCGAGCAGCAGGTTCGGGTAGTGGTCGATGGGGGCGATGCGTTGCGCCGCGAACAGCTCGGGGAACAAGCGCATCATCATCTTGCGGTCTTCGAGCATGTAGCTGACGCCACTCGGAGTTCGCAGATTGTCTTCGAGCACGTAGTAGGTGCCGTCGCCGTCGCGCACCAGGTCGACGCCGGAGATGTGCGAATAGATATCGCGGTGCAGATCCAGCCCTTGCATCGCCAACTGGTACTGCTCGTTGGCCAGCACCTGCTCGGCCGGAATGATACCGGCCTTGATGATGCGCTGCTCGTGGTAGAGGTCGGCGAGGAACATGTTCAACGCCTTGACCCGCTGGATGCAGCCGCGCTCGACAATCCGCCATTCGCTGGCGGGGATGCTGCGGGGAATGGTGTCGAAGGGAATCAGGCGCTCTGTGCCCTGCTCGTCCCCGTAGAGCGTGAAAGTAATCCCGGCGCGATGAAACAACAGATCGGCCTCGCGTCGCCGTTGTGCCAGAAGCTCGTCAGGCGTCTCGGCCAGCCAACGGGCAAACTCCCGATAATGCGGGCGGACCTGGCCGCCGGCATCGTACATCTCGTCAAAATAGGTGCGGATCATGCCGTACTCCTTGTCACTCGGACGTCCAGACCTTCGCAAGGCCCGTGCCATCGGCATAAACGCTTAGATTTCAATCAGTTGGATAATCAAGACGCACGCACCGCACCAATCCTGTGCGACAAATGCCCCAACCTGATCGCCCCCGCTTCATTGCAAGGCGCTGTGATCGCCTATCACCAGCATAGTCTGTAGGAGCCAGCTTGCTGGCGAAGGGGCCCATGAGTCATGCGTCGCTCTTCGGGGACGCCTTCGCTGGCAAGTCGGATCGCCGCACCGCAGCTCCTACGGGGTCGTGGTCAATGTCCTGTCGGCGAAAACGAAAACGGCCAACCCGAAGGTCAGCCGTCATTGCCGGTTGTCACTGTTCATAAGGTTATGCGAGTCGCCCTCGTACCTCCTGTTTCACACCCCAGCCTTCGATGACGCCGCCCAGAGGCTCGACCACTGCTTCGAAACCCTGTTCGAAGTCGCCGATGTCGTCGTAGGTGGCATACATGACCTTGCACAACTCCAGCGCCCAGGCGCCATCGTCGCGCACACTGACTTGCGCATCCAGGGATTCACCACGGTGAAAATGACCTGCCGCCCTGCGTGCCCGCTCCTCGTCCGGGAAAATGGCGTAGAACTCGATGGGATGGAACCGTGAAAAGTCAAAACCGCCTTCTTTCATGCGGCGCAGCACGCTGCTGCTGATGTCTTCTTGATAGGCTGTGCTCATGAAACGTCCTCCTCAAACCGATGGATAGACTTTCCGTACTCCCTCACCCGCAACCGAACAGCGCGAGCGACGGCAACCGATGTGCCGGCGGGAAACAAGCATGGAGCTGACAAGACCAGACCTTAGCGATTCATTCGCTGATCTCGCTTGCAGAGTAGCCTCAAGATAGAGCCCCTGCCAAGGGCTGGATGTGAATGCGACAGGTGTCGTTCAGATTGGAGTAATGCCGAGGATTTGTATGCTGTTCTGGGACTTGAGATCTTTGACGCATGCATCAGTGGTCCGCCCTTCCAGATCGTTCAGATCCAGTTCGGCGGCGACAGGAAGAAGCCGGGCCTTGATGAGCCTGGCGGCACGCTCGTAGTCCGGGCGCTCGGTGCACTCAAAGACTTCGTTGATGGTTTCGCCATGATCATCCACGAAAGTGACTTTCCACTTTTGCATTGGTGCCTCCTTGGTAAAACCCATGGATGGGCTTACCTCTATCTCGACCTTGTTAGCTGGCTGATTGTTCCGCCGGATCTGCACCCATCGTAGATCTCTGTAGGAGCGAGCCTGCTCGCGAAAAACTTGAGAACGCCGCGTTAAATCAGACATCCCGCGTCATCGTTCACGTCCATCGCGAGCAGGCTCGCTCCCACAGGTTTTGTGTTTCAACCCATCAATCGTTGCTTGGCTTGTTCACCGCCTGCAGCACGTATTGCGGCAAGGCGAAGGCGCCGATGTGGATTTCAGGATTGTAGTAGCGGGTGACGATGCCGCTGCCCGCGAAGCGCTGTTGCAGGGTTTCGCGGGACAACTTGCGATAAGCGGTATTGGTGGCGCCCCAGGCGAAGGTCATCGAGCCACCGATGTAGGTCGGCACGGCGGCCTGGTAGAAGTGCCAGTCCGGGAACAGGCTGCGCAGGCGGCCGGCGGTGGTCTTCACTTCTTCGATCTGCATGAACGGCGTGCCGTTCTGGGTCACCAGGATGCCGCCCTCGTTCAGGCAACGGTGGCAGGCCTGGTAGAAGTTTTCCGAGAACAGCACTTCACCCGGTCCGATCGGGTCGGTGGAGTCGGAAATGATCACGTCGAACTTTTCAGTGGTGGTAGCGACGAAACGCATGCCGTCGTCGATCACCAGGTTCAGGCGTGGATCATCGAACGCGCCCTTGGAGTGGTTCGGCAGGAATTCCTTGCACATGTCGACCACGGTGCCGTCGATCTCGACCATGGTGATGTGCTCGACGCCGCGGTGCTTGGCCACTTCACGCAACATGCCGCCGTCACCGCCGCCGATGATCAGCACGCGTTTGGCGGCACCGTGCGCCAGGATCGGCACGTGGGTGAGCATTTCGTGGTAGATGAACTCGTCGGCTTCGGTGGTCTGGATCACGCCGTCCAGCGCCATCACCCGGCCCATGCGCGGGTTTTCGAAAATCACCAGGTGCTGGTGCTCGGTGCGCACTTCGTGCAGCAGTTTTTCCATGCGAAAACGCTGGCCGTAGCCTTCGTAGAGGGTTTCCAGGTAGTCGCTGGTCGGGGTGTTGCTCATGGGAAGTGCTCCGATGAATGCGGTGGCAACGGACGGTTACCCGCCCATGATGGCCAATCGAGCGTCTCGATTGACCGGGAAAGGCGCGCATTCTACGTCGCGGAACATGACAGGTCGAACCTTCGTCATCGAAGTACCCGCAGAACATTGTGGGAGCGAGCCTGCTCGCGAAGCAGGCGATGCGGTGTTTCAGTGGCTGCGCGTCATCGTTCTTCGCGAGCAGGCTCGCTCCCACAGGTTCAGTGTTGCCGGTTCAGAGTTTGACATTGCCCCGCGGCCCGGCGATGGCCCAAATGATCAGTCCCAACACCGGCAACAGCGCGATCAGCAGCACCCAGAGGATTTTCATCCCGGTCTCGGCGCTACTTTTGAAGACGTTGATGATGGCCCAGATGTCCAGGACAAAAATGATCAAGGCAACCAGGCTGTTGAACGTGGAACCCATGGTGACGCTCCCAAAGAGTGATATGCCCCCTCAGGATAGACGGTCGTCGCGAGGATTCCTTTTTATTGACCGTGCCTGGATCAGACGTGGACCGCCACTTTCAGGGCTTCCAGGGATGGCGCGGCTGCGATGCCGACTTCAGTACACAATTCCAGCACCCGTGGCACGTCATTGCCGTAGACCAGGACCACCTGCAACTCGTCATCGAGCAACTGGCTGAAGTTCATCAGTGTGTAACCACCGTTTTCCTTGTTCATGCTGCTCATCTGCACCTGGATACGGTTGAGCGCGGTCAGGGCTTCGGTCTTGGCCAGTTGCTTGGGCTTGAGATTGAACTCCACCCCCGGGCCGAACGAGGCGACGATCTGTGCGAACAGGTCCATGTAGGTGTCAGCCTGGAACAGCACCGTTTCCGGCAGGCTGCCGACCACCACCCACTCACCCAGCGGGATCGGGAAGGTTTCGTCGTAGTTGATGTCCGGATTGGCCGTCAGAAAAGCCTCGGGATCGGCGTAGACCTGGGCCGCTTCGTCCGCGACCTTGAGGATTTCGTCTTCGCCCATGCACCCGGAGCTGATTTTGCTGATGAGTTCGACGAGTGCGGCTTTCATGGGGAGGATCCTGTAGCGAGGTGAATTTTGAGGGCGCGAAGGATAGCGCATTAATAAAAGAAATGCGGACCTGTGGCGAGGGGACTTGCCCTCTCGCCACGGGGCTCAGCGTCAGCCCAGCAGTTTTTCCAGCTGTGCAACGGTATCGGAAGCGCCCATGGTTTTAGCCGCTTCCAACGCAGTGATGCCATTGGCGTCCTTGGCTTTCGGGTCGGCGCCCTTGCTGATCAGGTAATCGACCACTTCGACGCGGTTGAACATCGCCGCCATCATCAGCGCCGTTCGGCCATCGAAGGACGAGCCTTCAACCTGGGCGCCGCCATCGACCAAGGCCTTGATCACCGCCAGGTCGCCCTTGAAGGCGGCGCCGGCAATCGGGCTCTGGCCGTTGTCGTTGCGGATCTCCGGATCGGCCTTGTGCTCAAGCAGGACTTTTACCGTGTCCACATGACCGTGATAAGCGGCCAGCATCAGCAAGGTATCGCCCTTGTGGTTACGCAGGTTCGGCGGCAAACCCTTGGTCAGCAGCGCGGCCATCATCGCCGCATCGCCCTCCCGTGCCTTGTTGAATACCTGTTCGGTGAATTCGGCGGCTTCTTCGGGGGTCATCTGGCGGCTTTTGTCTGACATTGGGCACTCCCTTTTCTGTCATTCGTAAAAGCCGACAGTTTCCCGAGCGCCCCCGGCACTGTCACTTGTTTTTTCTCATGGGCCGCCATAGCCAGATTCAATAACGGTACTTGCCGCCGTGAATGTCGGACAACAACTGCTCGGTGACCTGCACGTAGGTCTGGGTCCCCGGCAGCCAGGCATAGATCGGATCATCGCCGGTTTTATCCGGGTCGAAGGCCTCGTCCTTGAGTCGGGTCTTCTGATATTTGAACGTTCCGGTGGTTTCCATTTTCACTTTTACCCGCAGAAACAATGGCACCGCATAGGCCGGCATTTGCTCGCGGGCAAAGGCCAGCAGCTCACTGAAATCCAGGGTGGCCAGGGATTCGGCGGGAGTGATCGCCGCCATCCCGGCCCGGCCATTGGTGTTGCGGATCTCCACGCCATAGGCCACGGCTTCGGAAATCAGCGGGTGTTGCAGGAGGATGTTTTCGACCTCCGTGGTCGAGACGTTTTCGCCCTTCCAGCGGTAGGTATCGCCCAGGCGGTCGACAAACTGCGCATGCCCGAAGCCGATGTTGCGCAACAGGTCGCCGGTGTTGAAATAACGGTCGCCCTTTTCGAACACATTCTCAAGCACGACCTTGGCGGTTTTCTGCGGATCGGTGTAACCGTCCAGGGGTGCCTTGTCATCGATTTTTGCCAGCAACAACCCCTGCTCGCCCTTGGCGACCTTGCGCATCAGGCCATTGGCCTGACGAATCGGCGCGCCGCTGTCATGGTCGTACGCGACCAGCTCCCAGGACATCAGGGAAAAACCGATGGTGTTGTCGAAATTGAGTATGTTGGTGAAACCGATGTTGCCGTCGCTGGCGGCGTACAGCTCGCAGATGTGATTCACCGCAAAGCGGGTCTTGAACTCGTTCCAGGCGCCGGGACGCAAGCCGTTGCCGATCATTTTCTTCACATCGTGCCGGCTGTCGTCGGCGCTGGGCGGTTGATCGACCAGGTAGCGGCACAGTTCGCCGACATAACCGATGGTGCTCGCCCGGTACTTGCGCGCGTCGTTCCAGAACTGACTGGCGCTGAACTTGCGGCGGATGGCGAACCCGCTGGCCCCACTGACGGCCGAACCCCAACACACGCAAAGGCCCGTGGCGTGGTACAGCGGCAAGGTGCAATAGACGACATCGTCGGGGCGCATGTCCAGGGCGATCATTCCGAAGCTCGCCGAGCTGCGCATCCAGCGTCCGTGCTTGAACACGCCTGCCTTGGGCAGCCCCGTGGTGCCCGAGGTGTAGATATAAAAGCAGGGATCGTCGAAGAAAACCTGCCGGCTGCTGGCCGGGTTGTCGCTGGCGTCGTCGAGACTGACGGTCATCAGGTTGATGAAGCCTTCAGGCGCGATACCCGGTTGGCGCGAGGTGTCCTGATCGGCGACGAACCAGGTTCGGTCAGCCTTGATCGACACCCGGTCACGCACCGCCAGGTACGCCGGGACCAGCTCCTCACCGACAATGATCGCCACCGGCGCCACCAGATTCACACTGTGCACCAGGGTATCGCGGGTTTGCGAGGTATTGAGCAGTGCACTGATCGCGCCGACCTTGGCCACCGCCAGAATCGTCACCAGCAGTTCCGGGCGGTTCTCGATGAAGACCGCCACCACATCACCCTTGCCGATGCCTTGGCCGATCAGATGATGGGCGATGCGATTGGCCCATTGATTGACCTCGGAGTAACTGAGCGTTACGTCACCTTCCAACAGCGCCGGACCATCCGGGTTGCGCAACGTGGCTTGCTCGAAACTCCAGCCCAAACCACACGCTTGGGTCGGGTCCTTGACGTTGGCGGCCTTCATGCCTTTCACCACCCGGGGGATGGCCTTGGCGATGGAAGGCAACTTGCGGAGCATCATGCTCCAGGTAATCGTGTCGTTCGACGTGCGACTCATGATGCTCCCGTTCGATCTTTTTATTGTCGGGCTGCGATGACTGAGCCCGAAAATACGTCAACGGTTCTTGAGCTGTACACGCGGTTTTTGAAATGTTTTGTATCTGCGATCTTGATCTGCGATTGATACAGGGCCAATCGTGAACCTCCGCACACGCAATGGTTCCATCGAAGCGCCGAACGACCGCGCAAAATGCAGGATGCACGACGGCCGTTCATGCAGAATGCACGAAAGCAAAAATCACCACAGATACTAACCTGTTGTTTTATAAGTTGATTTACAAAAAAACAAGGCTGGCACAATCACTGCAACCCTCTCCGTATGCTTGCCATTCAAGAGCCAACGGAGCTGAAAGACATGAACCTGATTCAGGAAAAATTTTCGTCCCTGTTCTCAAACTTCGAAGTCACCACCCAGGACCGCCCCGACGGTGGGATCCTGCTGACCCTGAGCGGCGGCGAAGGCAAAGTGTTCAAGCGCTCGATTTCCTATCAGCAATTGCACAATGGCGACCAACTGACGTGGGTGATCAGTGCGATTCGCCGCGACCTCGCCGAACAAGCCAGTGAATTGCCGCAGATTTCCATGCTGCAGAGCCAGCAACGGTTTGCCCTGCCGACTTATCACTCGCTGTAAAAAAATGCGGAAAAAAATGTGGGAGCGAGCCTGCTCGCGATAGCGGAGTGTCAATCAACATCAATGTTGAATGACAGATCGCAATCGCGAGCAGGCTCGCTCCTACAAATTGTGTAGTGCTTAGAAGGCAGCAGGATTGATCCGCGCAAAGCTGTCCACGGTGACATGCCCTGCCAGCTCTCCACCCTCGCGAGCCAGCCCGCACGTGGCCATCCCCGCCGTGCGCGCCGCGTCGAGCTCCTCGACGATGTCCGACAGAAACAGAATCTGCCCCGCCTCAAGGTTGATCGCCTGGCTGATGTTGGCGTAGGACTGGGCCTCGCGCTTGGGCCCCGAAGTGGTATCGAAATAGCCGCTGAACAGCGGCGTCAGATCCCCCGCCTCCGAGCAGCCGAAGATCAACCGCTGGGCCTGGATCGAACCGGACGAATAAACAAACAGTTGAAAGCCGTCCCGGTGCCAGCGCTTGAGCGCTTCAACGGCGTCCGGGTACACGTGCCCCTTCAATTGCCCGGCCTGATAGCCCTGCTCCCAGACCATGCCCTGCAACGCTTTCAACGGCGTGGCCTTGCGGTCTTCAGCGATCCAGCCCAACAGGATCTCGATGACCCGCTCGACGTCGGCGTTCGGTTCGTTGCTGTCGCGGCGCACGGCAGCCATTTGCTCCGCCACATCGGCGCGTTCGGCGTGCTGACGGACAAAATCCGGCAGGTGTTTCGCGGCATAAGGAAACAACACGTCGAACACAAAACTCACCGCGCTGGTGGTGCCTTCGATATCGGTGAGAATCGCTTTGATCGGCATTGACTCAGTCCTCAAGACGCGGGAATTGGCTGGCGATGTCTTCGCCGGTGAAGTTGGCGACCCAGCCTTCCGGGTTGTTGAACAGACGGATTGCGACGAAATGCGGGTGCTCGCCCATGTCGAACCAGTGCTTGGTGCCGGCCGGCACCGAGATCAGGTCGTTCTTCTCACAGAGCACCGCGTAGACGTAATCGTCGATGTGCAGGGTAAACAGGCCACGGCCGGCAACGAAAAATCGTACTTCATCTTCGCCGTGACGATGTTCGTCGAGGAACTTGGCTCGCAGTTCGGCTTTTTGCGGGTGATCGCTGTTGAGGCTGATCACGTCGACAGTGACGTAACCTCGCTCGGTCATCAGCTGGTCGATTTGCTCCTGGTAGGCGGCGATCACTTCTTCCTGACTGGCACCCGGCTGGATCTTCGCCGCCGCTTGCCAGCGGTCGAAACGCACGCCCTGCTCGGCCAGGGTCGACTGAATGTCTTCGAGATGGGTCAGCACCTTGTTGGGGATTTCAGGGCTGGAGACGTGATAGACGGACAGGCTGCTCATCAGGGCAACTCCTTAACGGGACAAGATGGAGCGCGTCTTCAACTCGCACTCGAACAAAAATTCAAAGGCCTCGATCTGCCGCAGGGCGTCGCTCATGCGCGCGCCCCAGGTGTACAGGCCATGACCACGGATCAGGTAGCCGACACAATCGGGATGGGTGTCCAGCCAAGGCTGCACCTTGGCGGCCAGGCGCGCAATGTCCTGATCGTTGTCGAAAATCGGCACGCGCACCCGGGATTCGTGGGTCGTCACACCGCTGAAGGCCTTTTGCAGCTCGTAATCTTCGAACTCGATGAAGTCTTGCGGCGTCAGGCGCGACAGCACGGTGGCGTTCACCGAATGGGTGTGCAGCACCGCACCGATCTCCGGGCGCCAGCTGTAGAGCTGGGTGTGCAGCAGGGTTTCGGCGGACGGTTTCTTGCCCGGTTCCAGGCTGCTGCCCGACAGGTCAGTGGCCAGCACATCGCCCATGCCCAGTTGTCCCTTGTGCTTGCCGGAGACGGTCAGCAAGGCTTCGGTCGGCGACAGGCGGGTCGAGTAATTGCTGCTGGTGGCCGGCGACCAGCCGCGGCCATACAGAAAACGCCCGGCGTCGATGATTTCCTGGGCGAGTTGTTCACGGGTAAGGCTCATGGCCTGTCCTCTTGCATGCGTGTGGCAATGATAACGGCAGCCGCGACGGCTGCGAGACTGGCAATACTAAAGGTCCATGCCGCGCCGAGGGCATTCCAGCTGTAGCCGGAATACAACGCGCCCAACGCACCGCCTGTGCCGGCCAACGCGGCATACAGCGCCTGGCCCTGGCCTTGCTGGCGCGCGCCGAAGCTACGTTGCACGAATGAAATGGCAGCGGCGTGAAAGCTGCCGAACGTCGCCGCGTGCAATACCTGGGCAAACAGCAATACCCAAAGGAATTCGGCCAACGACCCGAGCAGCAACCAGCGCAACGCCGCCAGCAGAAAACTCGCCATCAGCACCCGGCGCAAGGAAAACCGCGCGAGGATCTTGCTCATGGCCAAAAACATCAACACTTCGGCCACCACGCCAACGGCCCAGAGCATGCCGATCACGCCCCGGCTGTAACTCAGGTGTTCAAGGTGCAAGGTCAAGAACGTGTAATACGGCCCGTGACTCATCTGCATCAGTGCCACGCAGCCGTAAAACGCCAACACACCAGGGTTGCGCAGTTGCTGGAGAAATCCCTCCCCGGTCAACCGTTCACCCTGAATCGGTTGCGCGTTAGGCACCCACAAACTGCTGACCACGATGCCGACCAGGATCAGCACCAGCGCCGCCGGGTAGATGTCCAGGCTCAGCCATTCGAACAAACGTCCCAGCGCGACCACGGTGATGATGAAACCGATCGAGCCCCACAAGCGGATCTGGCTGTAGCGCGAGGTCTGCCCCTGCAAGTGCGCCAGGGTGATGACTTCGAACTGCGGCAACACCGCGTGCCAGAAGAACGCATGCAAGGCCATGACCATCGCCAGCCAGGCGTAGGTCTTGCTGACGAAAATCAGCGAAAAGGTCAGCAGCGTACACAACGCGCCGAAGCGCACGATCGCCAGTCGCCGACCGGTGTAGTCGCCCAGCCAGCCCCAGATATTCGGCGCCACGCAACGCATCAGCATCGGGATCGCTACCAGCTCGCCGATCCGCGCGGCGCTGAAACCCAGGTGATCGAAGTACAGCGCCAGGAACGGCGCTGTCGAACCGAGCAAGGCGAAATAGAACAAATAGAAACTGGAGAGCCGCCAGTACGGGAGCGCCGCAGTCGCCATCAGACGGCTGCGACCATGAAGTCAACCATTTACAGCTGACCCAGCACCGGCGTGCTCACACGCACATCGGCGTTCTGCCCACGGTGACGCAGCAGGTGGTCCATCAACACGATGGCCATCATCGCCTCGGCAATCGGCGTGGCGCGGATGCCCACGCACGGATCGTGACGGCCCTTGGTGATCACTTCCACCGGGTTGCCATGGATGTCGATGGAACGGCCCGGCGTGGTGATGCTCGACGTCGGCTTCAGCGCCAGGTGCGCAACGATGGGCTGACCGGAGGAAATGCCGCCGAGAATGCCGCCCGCGTTGTTGCTGAGGAAACCTTGCGGGGTCATTTCATCGCGATGTTCTGTGCCGCGCTGGGCGACGCTGGCGAAACCGGCGCCGATTTCCACGCCCTTGACCGCGTTGATGCTCATCAGCGCATGGGCCAGTTCGGCGTCGAGGCGGTCGAAGATCGGCTCGCCCAGGCCCGGCATCACGCCTTCGGCGACCACGGTGATTTTCGCACCGACCGAGTCCTGGTCGCGGCGCAACTGGTCCATGTAGGCCTCAAGTTCCGGCACCTTGTCCGGATCCGGGCTGAAGAACGCGTTCTCTTCCACCGAATCCCAGGTCTTGAACGGGATTTCAATCGGCCCCAACTGGCTCATGTAGCCGCGAATGACGATGCCCTGGCTGGCCAGGTATTTTTTCGCAATCGCGCCAGCAGCCACGCGCATCGCGGTTTCCCGGGCCGAGCTGCGACCACCGCCGCGATAATCGCGCTCGCCGTATTTGTGGTGGTAGGTGTAGTCGGCGTGAGCCGGGCGGAACAGATCCTTGATCGCCGAGTAGTCCTTGGACTTCTGGTCGGTGTTGCGGATCAACAGGCCGATCGAGCAGCCAGTGGTGCGGCCTTCGAACACGCCGGAGAGGATTTCGACTTCGTCGGCTTCCTGGCGCTGGGTGGTGTGGCGGCTGGTGCCGGGCTTGCGGCGGTCCAGGTCACGCTGCAGATCCTCCAGGGATATCTCCAGGCCCGGCGGGCAGCCATCGACAATGGCGACCAACGCCGGGCCATGGCTTTCGCCCGCGGTGGTGACAGTGAACAGCTTGCCGTAGGTATTGCCGGACATGCAGGACGCTCCGTGAAATGAACCTGAATACGTAATGCGCGCCAGTATACGCAGGCTACCCAAGTAGTTCATCCTCGAACCTTATGGGTGCCGGTGAGTCCAACTGGCATCTTCTGGATGATGGCGCGATGATGCTGCGAGTTCTAGCCTTGAGCCTTACCCTGATTTCCGGCTTCGCCCAGGCGACTGTCCTGCAACGACCGATCACACTGGATACGGGCACCGGCGAGCTTTTCGGCTCGCTGTTGCTGCCAAAGTCCGACAATCCGGTGCCGGTTGTGCTGATCATTTCCGGCTCCGGCCCTACGGATCGTGACGGAAACAATACCGATGGCGGGCGCAATGACAGCCTCAAGCGCCTGGCCTGGGTGCTGGCCAAACACAACATCGCCAGCGTGCGTTACGACAAGCGTGGCGTGGCGGCGAGCCTGGCCGCAACCCCGGATGAACGCAATCTGACGGTTGAGGCCTATGTGTCCGATGCCGAGGCCTGGGGCCAGAAGCTCAAGACCGATCCGCGTTTCGGCAAACTGATTGTGCTGGGTCACAGCGAAGGCGCCTTGATCGCCAGCCTCGCGGCGCCAGGCATCGATGCCGACGCGGTGATTTCTGTCTCGGGTAGCGCAAGACCGGTCGATCAGGTCATCCGCGACCAACTGGGCAATCGTCTGCCTCCACCGCTGATGCTGCGCAGCAATGAATTGCTCGACAGCCTCAAGGCCGGGAAACCCGACGACAATGTGCCGCCTCCGTTGCAGGCGATTTTCCGTCCGAGCGTGCAGCCGTACCTGATTTCCCTGTTCCGCCAGGACCCGGCCGCGGCGTTTGCCAAGCTGGAAATGCCGGTGCTGATCATCCAGGGCAGCAACGACATCCAGGTCGGTGTCAATGACGCAAGGTTGCTCAAGGCGGCCAAGCCGGACGCCGAACTGGCGCTGATCGAGGGCATGAACCACGTCATGCGCATCGTGCCCAACGACGTCAAACGCCAGATGGCCTCCTATAAAGACCCGCAGTTGCCCCTGGCGGCGGAACTGGGCACGCGAATCCTCGGGTTTATTGACGGACTTCGTGCCAGTTAACCCCTCTTTACCCTCCAGTCCTGGGAAAAACGGCCGATAAGCCTTTGTCGCCAACACTTGGTTGGCGACAAGCTGAGCTTGGACAGGATCTCGCCGTTATGACTGACACCCAGACTTCACCCGACACCAGCGCTGAAAAAGACGCACCGCCAGCGGTCGAGCTGCCCTGGGCGGACGTCCACGTCGAGCACCACAAGATGCTCCGTCTGGCGCCGCTGCAGACTGACCGCAACACCGGCGGGCGCCCGTTGCGCTTTGTCGAGTTCGGCTATGCCGAGCGCAACGATAAGGCGCACAGCCTGATGCGCATGAGCATCACCCTGCCCGGCCAGCGCGTGCGCAAGGAACAGAATCATCTGGACGTGTGGGTCGATCACGCCGAAAAACGCGTGCATTTCGGACCGCAAAGCGGCTTGCAGGTCGAACCGCTGAACCGTGGCATTGGCCGATTCATGGCGGCCCAGGGCATCAACTGGGCGAAGAAGCGCTGGCCGACCTACACCGTCGACGGCTTTGACCTGAACAACAAGGATGCACTGAACGAAGACACCCGCCTGCGCCGCGATCATTTTTTGCGCGTGCATGGGTTCGACGTGGTGTATGCCGATGCCCAGCATTTGAAAGGCAGCGTCAAGCCGGTCAAGGTCGGCGACCTCTCTGGCGACTGGAACAGCGAAAAACTGCAGGTCGTGGAAATTCTCGAGGCGGCGCAGATGCTCCAGCAAGCCGAGCAGAATCTGGCCGAGCAGGAAGTCAAACTCAAGAAACACGAAGAGAAAGTCAGCAAGTACAAACGCGAAGACGCCGGGCTGCGATTCACCATCACCTGCCTGGTGGCGTTTGCGGTGTTTCAGGCGGGGTTGTTGATCTGGATTGCCACGCACCGATAGTTGGCGGTGCGGCCATTCCTTGTAGGAGCGAGCCTGCTCGCGATGGTCGTTAACGATGACGCGTGTTTTCTGGAAAAACGCGTCGCCCTTTAGTCCATCGCGAGCAGGCTCGCTCCTACAGGGGGGTTAAACGCGAGAAGCGAACAACACCTGATGCTCCCGGCATTGCTGCGCGCTCAGCATGAACACACCATGGCCACCACGCTCGAACTCCAGCCAGGCGAAGTCGACTTCCGGGTACAACGCCTCGACGTGCACCTGGCTGTTGCCCACTTCGACAATCAGCAGGCCCTTCTCGGTCAGATGGTCCGCCGCTTCGGCGAGCATGCGCCGCACCAGGTTCAAACCGTCATCGCCGCAGGCCAGGCCCAGTTCCGGTTCGTGCTGGTACTCATCCGGCATGTCGGCGAAATCTTCCGCATCGACGTAGGGCGGGTTCGACACGATCAGGTCGAAACGCTGACCCGGCAAACCCTCGAAACCGTCGCCCTGCACCGTGTACACGCGCTCGTCGACACCATGGCGTTCAATGTTCTGATTGGCCACCTCCAGCGCTTCGAACGACAGGTCCGCCAACACCACCTCGGCATGCTGGAATTCGTAGGCGCAGGCGATGCCGATGCAACCGGAACCGGTGCACAGATCGAGAATCCGCGCAGGTTCGGTAGCCAGCCACGGGGTAAAGCGGTTTTCGATCAACTCACCGATGGGTGAGCGCGGGATCAGCACACGCTCATCAACGATGAACGACATGCCACAGAACCAGGCCTCGCCCAGCAGATAAGCGGTCGGCACCCGATCTTCGATACGGCGCTTGAGCAAAAGCTGCAGGTGAACCACTTCCTCTTCTTCCAGATTGCAGTCGAGGTAGCTGTCGGCGATTTCCCACGGCAGGTGCAGTGCACCCAACACCAATTGCCGGGCTTCGTCCCAGGCGTTGTCAGTGCCATGGCCGAAAAACAGATCCTCCCCATGGAAGCGGCTGACAGCCCAACGGATATGGTCACGCAGGGTGCGAAGGCGGGAAGTGATCACGACGGCAAACTCCAGAAAAATCGACGGGAGATTCTACCAGTCAAACGACGTCACGACGACGCAGGAAACTACCGATTCAAATGTAGGAGTTATCCATTTTTTCGCCAGGCTATTGAACAAAACGTGACTATTGACAAGGCTACAGGCCAGCAACGACGGCACCTGTGATCGTAGCGATTCACAGAACCGCTCAGCCAGAGGACAATGGCGCAAAAGCCCCACTCCAAGGAGCCCCAGAATGTCTGTTCCAAAAACGATGTTTCAACTCAGCGGCCGCGGTTATGCAGCGGCCAATCTGAGCCATGCCACGCTGGTCATCATCGATGCCCAGAAAGAATACCTCAGCGGTCCCCTGGCCCTGAGCGGCATGGATGAAGCTGTCGCGAACATCAAGCAATTGCTCGCCGCTGCCCGCGCCGCCGGCCGGCCGATCGTGCATGTGCGCCACCTCGGTACACTCGGCGGGTTGTTCAACCCCCAGGGCGTAGGTGGAGAGTTCATTCCGGGCCTGGAGCCACAGGGCGATGAAACCGTCATCGGCAAATTGTTGCCAAGCGCTTTTCACGGCACCGAACTGGCAAAACGCCTGGAAGACCTCGGCGCCCTTGACCTGATCGTCTGCGGCTTCATGAGCCACTCCAGCGTCAGCACCACGGTGCGTGCCGCCAAGAACCTGGGCTTCCGTTGCACCCTGGTCGAGGACGCCTGCGCCACCCGCGACCTGCCTTACAAGGGCGGCGTGCTGAGTGCCGCACACGTTCATCAGACGGAAATGGCGATCATGGGCGACAACTTCGCCACCCTCGCGCTAACCCGTGAACTGATCTGATCGACGCTCAATGAGCGGCCTGGAACGCCGCTCATCCGCAAAAGCCTCCCATTTGCCGTAATTGTCTTAGCCTCAGGAACATCCCGGTCAACTCCCGGTCGAAGGGCCGATACCCATTGAGGAAGGTCGGAATGAAGTTATCCGATGGTTTTGACGCTCGCCGCTTGCGGCCCAAAGGCCAAAGCAACTGGCGTTTTCGAATCGGCGCGACGTTCGCGGCGTTGCTGGCGATGTGCGGCGTGTTGCTCGCCATGGCCGGTGCCGCCAGCCTGCTCGGCCACGCACCCGCCCTGGGTGAATTGAACACCAGCCGCACCGGTGCCGCCGTGATCCTGGCCATCGGCCTGTTCGTGCTGTACCTCGGTGTCTGGCTATGGCGCCGTTGCCGTCGTCGCTCGCGACAGTCCCGGGAACTGGCCATGTCGCCGCACCTGATGAAAAAACACGACTGAGCCAAGCGTCGCGCGCGTTTTTGTCGCGCCCGATTCGCTTCGAGTTGGGTAAACTGGCCGCCCTTCGCGGAGGCTGACATGCAAGACGACGATTTTTCCCTGTTCAAAAGCGCGATCCAAGGCGTCAAGCCGATCAAGCATGATCGCGCCGAAACCGGCAAACCCAAGGCTGACCGCGCGCAGATTGCCAAGCTGCGTCAAGCGGCGACCGTACGTACCGAATCCACCACCGTCGACGGGCTGTCCGATCAGTTCGTCATCGACGTCGGCCCTGAAGACGATCTGATGTGGGCTCGCGATGGCGTGCAGGAAAGCCAGATGCGCAAGCTCAAGATCGGACAGATTCCGTTCGAAGGCAGCCTCGACCTGCACGGCATGAGCGTGGAAAAGGCCCGGGAAACCCTCTGGGCATTTTTGGCTGAAGCCACCAGATTCGAAATCCGCTGCGTGCGCGTCACCCATGGCAAGGCCGTGCGCCTGGACGGCAAGCGGCCGATGATCAAAAGCCACGTCAACACCTGGCTGCGCCAGCATCCACAGGTGCTCGGCTTCACCTCGTGCCAGGCGAAACATGGCGGTGCCGGCGCCGTTTATGTGATGCTCAAACGCACCATGATGGAAGGTCGCGACGAGTAAAGCTGATGCGTCACGCTTGCAGCGTCGTGTCCGTCACCGTACCCTTGCCCTTTGCGTAAAATCCCACAGGTAGTTTCATGTCCCTGGAACAGAATTACACGGCGATCCTCGGCCAGCTCGGCGAGGACGTTTCCCGCGAAGGCCTGCTCGACACGCCAAAACGTGCCGCCAAAGCCATGCAGTACCTCTGCCGCGGCTATGAACAGACACTGGAAGAGGTCACCAACGGTGCCCTGTTCAGCTCCGACAACAGCGAAATGGTGCTGGTCAAGGACATCGAGCTGTACTCGTTGTGCGAACACCACCTGCTGCCGTTCATCGGCAAGGCGCATGTTGCCTACATCCCGAGCGGCAAGGTTTTGGGCCTGTCGAAGGTCGCGCGCATCGTCGATATGTACGCTCGCCGCCTGCAGATCCAGGAAAACCTCAGCCGCCAGATCGCCGATGCGGTCCAGCAGGTCACCGGCGCCCTGGGCGTAGCGGTGGTGATCGAGGCCAAGCACATGTGCATGATGATGCGCGGTGTGGAAAAGCAGAATTCGTCGATGATCACTTCAGTGATGCTCGGTGAGTTCCGCGAGAACGCCGCGACCCGCAGCGAATTCCTCAGCCTCATCAAGTAATTTGCGGCACGAAGAAAACCGGCATTCATCGCCGGTTTTTTTTCGCCTGCAAAAAATCAGGTAAGCTGCGCGCCCTTCTTCATTCGCACCGTGAGGCTTTCAACGTGTTCGTAAAAGCGCTTCGTGTCGGCCTTGGCCAACTGATCATCTTCATCGACTTCATTACTCGCCCAAGCAAGAAGAAGCGCCCCGCCGCTGCTCAGGCTCAGGTCGAATCCGCCGCAAAGGGTCTGACCCTGTATCAATTCCACGCCTGCCCGTTCTGCGTGAAGACTCGCCGCACCCTGCGCCGCCTGAATGTGCCGGTGGCCCTTCGCGATGCGAAGAACAACGAACAGGATCGCCAGGCCTTGCTCGAGCAAGGTGGCAAGATCAAGGTGCCGTGCCTGCGCATTGAAGAGAATGGCCAGACCACCTGGATGTATGAGTCCAAGGTGATCATTGATTATCTGGACAAGCGTTTCGCTGCAGCCTGATGTTTCTGTGATGGGGCTGCTGGCCCTATCGCCAGCAGGCTGGCTCCCACAGGGGATTTGTGGCGTTCACAGAACCTGTGGGAGCCAGCCTGCTGGCGATAAGGCCGGTACAAGCGCCGTCAATTCCAGATAAAAATAAACCGGCCCCTGAGCCGGTTTATTTTTATCTGGCCGTTTGCGCCTGTCGAACCACTGCCGCCAATCGCCCGAGGCCGCAGATGATTGCTCTTGCCCCAACGCCAGCAGGCTGGCTCCCACAGTGATCTGGGCGTACACAAAACCTGTGGGAGCCAGCTTGCTGGCGATGAGACCAAAGGCGATATATCCCTAAAGCCAAACTTTTCGTAAACAAAATCAAAAACATTATTTGCATTCTTTGTATACAAAAGCATAATCCACTTCGTGCGAGTTCCTGACCAAGCGGTCAACAAATTCGCAAGTACCTCAAAGGGCCGCTGCCACCCCTCTCGGATCCGGCCCTGGAAATAACAATAAAACTCTTGAGGAGTATTCGCTGTGGAAAGCCGCAAATCCGAAGCATCGACGCTGGATCTCTCGCCGCCATTACGCAATGGCTTGCTGGAACGTCTGTTCAAACTCAGCTTGCACGGCACCACGGTGAAGACCGAGCTGATTGCCGGTCTGACAACCTTCATCACCATGGCCTACATCATTTTCGTCAACCCCAACATCATGGCCGACGCCGGGATCGATCACGGTGCGGCGTTCGTCGCCACCTGCATCGCCGCGGCACTCGGTTGCCTGTTGATGGGCCTGTACGCCAACTGGCCGGTCGGCCTGGCACCAGGCATGGGACTGAACGCCTTCTTCACCTACACCGTGGTCGGCACCATGGGCTACAACTGGGAAACCGCCCTCGGCGCGGTGTTTGTGTCCGGTGTGTTGTTCATGATCCTGACCTTCTCGCGGATCCGCGAATGGCTGCTCAACAGCATCCCGGTCAGCCTGCGCTTCGCCATGGGCGCCGGCGTGGGTCTGTTCCTGGGGCTGATCGGCCTGAAAACCGCGGGTATCGTCGTCGATAGTCCGGCTACCCTGATCAAGCTTGGCTCCCTGCGCGAACCCGGCCCGCTGCTCGCTGCCGTGTGCTTCCTGATGATCTCCATCCTCAGCTATCACAAGGTGTTCGGCGCAATCCTCATCAGCATCATCACCGTGACCCTCGCCGGCTGGGGTCTGGGCCTGGTGCACTACGAGGGCATCATGTCGGCTCCACCGAGCCTCGCCCCTACCTTCATGGCCATGAACGTCGCCGGCGTGTTCAACGTCAGCATGATCAGCGTGGTCCTGGCGTTCCTCTTCGTACACATGTTCGACACCGCCGGTACCTTGATGGGTGTTGCCCAGCGCGCCAACCTGGTCGGTGCTGACGGTCGCATCGAAAACCTCTCCCGCGCCATGAAAGCCGACAGTGCTTCCAGCGTATTCGGTGCGGTAGTCGGCGTTCCGCCAGTCACCAGCTACGTTGAAAGTGCCGCTGGTGTAGCTGCGGGTGGTCGGACTGGTCTTACCGCAGTGACCGTAGGTGTGCTATTTATTGCAGCCATGTTCTTCGCACCGCTGGCCGGGATGATTCCTGCCTATGCCACCGCGGGTGCACTGATTTATGTAGCGATGCTGATGATGGGCGGCATGGCCCACATCGAATGGGACGAAGCGACCGACAGCATTCCGGCGATCGTCACCGCGATCATGATGCCGCTGACCTTCTCGGTCGCCGACGGCATCGCGCTGGGCTTCATCACCTACGTGGCGCTGAAGGCCGGCACCGGCAAGTACAAGGAAATTTCCGTAAGCCTGTGGGTGCTCTGCGCGATCTTCATCGCCAAGTTCATCTTCTTGTAAACCTTACGCGGGACCCGCTTGAAGACAGCCTCACCCCGTCGGGTGGGGCTTTTGTGCAAATGGAGGAAAGTGATGAGTCTGGAAACCTGGCTGCTGTTCAGCGGCGCTGCGCTGATAGTGATCCTGATCCCGGGGCCGCTGTCGTTGCTGATGATCAGCAACAGTCTGAATTACGGCCTGCGCCGCTCTTACCCGGCCTTTCTTGGCGGGGTATCGGCCTCGATCTGCCTGCTGAGTGCTTCGGCGCTGGGCCTGGGTGCGTTGCTGCTGGCTTCTGAACAGCTGTTCAGTGCCCTGAAGATTCTTGGCGCCCTCTACCTGTTCTACCTTGCCTGGCAGAGCTGGCAGCAATCGCGCCTGCCTTCCCATGGCGCTGAAGTGCCACAAGCCACGCCAGTGCCCCGTTTTCGCGCACTGTTCGGCCGCGCCTTCATGCTCGGCGCGAGCAATCCGAAAGACATTCTGTTCTTCGCCGCTTTCCTGCCGCAGTTCTTGAGTGCCGAACAGCCGTTCCTGCCTCAACTGTTGGTGATGATCGCGACCTGGACCGTGCTCGACCTGCTGTGCAAACTGGCCTACGGCCTCGGCGCCCATGGCGCGGCGCGGTATCTGCGCAGCGGCAAGGGGCAGAGCTGGTTCAACCGGATCAGTGCCGGTTTGTTCAGCGGTGCGGGTGCAGCGTCCCTGCTGAGCCGATAACAGTTGTAGGAGCGAGCTTGCTCGCGATGGACGTTAACGATGACGCGGGCCATCTGAATGCCCACGTTGTCTGGGCCTCCATCGCGAGCAAGCTCGCTCCTACAGAAGACGAAAAAAAGCCCGCAGTGTGAGCGGGCGAAAGACCAAAGAAGCTATATGCGCAGTCGCTTCCAGGGTGCAGCTGCTGCCTGGGGGATCAGCTGCCGCGGTACGTGGAGTAGCTGTAAGGCGAAATCAACAACGGCACATGGTAGTGATCCTGCTCGGCGCAGATGCCGAAACGCAGCACCACGACATCCAGGAAGGCAGGCTCCGGCAGCTGAACGCCACGGGCGCGGTAGTAATCGCCGGCATGAAACTGAACCTGATAGACCCCGGAGCGGTAGTCATCGCCTTGCAGCAGCGGTGCATCGACACGACCATCGCTGTTGGTTATCGCGCTGGCGACCAATTCCAGGTGCGATCCTTCAACGCGGTACAACTCGACCTTGATCGAGCTGCCCGGGCAACCGTGTGCTGCGTCCAAAACGTGTGTAGTCAAACGTCCCATTGATTCTGCGCGCCTGCCTGCGTGGAGCAGTCAGACTTCGCGCCTCCCGAAGTCAGTTGAAAAGGAGACCGCACCGATTCGGAGCACGAAAAGCTGCGGCGAGCGACTGATTAAGACACTTTTCAAAAAAATTGTACACAATAAAAACGACATTTTTCGCATGACTCCCGCCATCGGCATATTTTCCGTCGATTTCCCGCCAAACCGCACCACCTATGAGCCCTTCAATCAATAATTGACCAGTCAGGCAGATTTCTTGCAGGCTCCCGCCAATAGCAGTAAAAGATGACAGTCGGTGAAAAATGCGAAAAATCAGGCTTACAAAGTGAATATAAAGTTGTATACAATCAGCCCATCGCTGTGACGCCAGCCTGCCATCCACTTTTCAGCTGCGTCACACCAACCGTCATCATCGAACAAGAAGGAAGCCTGCAGTGAGCGCTGACTACCCACGCGACCTGGTCGGTTACGGCAGTAACCCTCCTCACCCACACTGGCCGGGCAATGCCCGCATTGCCTTGTCGTTCGTACTCAATTACGAAGAAGGCGGCGAGCGCAACATCCTGCACGGCGACAAAGAGTCCGAAGCCTTCCTCTCGGAAATGGTTTCTGCCCAGCCGCTGCAAGGCGCGCGCAACATGAGCATGGAATCCCTTTACGAGTATGGCAGCCGTACCGGCGTGTGGCGGATCCTCAAGCTGTTCAAGGAATTCGACATTCCCCTGACTATCTTCGCCGTGGCCATGGCCGCCCAGCGTCACCCGGACGTGATCCGCGCCATGGTCGATGCCGGCCACGAGATCTGCAGCCACGGCTATCGCTGGATCGACTACCAGTACATGGACGAAGCCCAGGAACGCGAGCACATGCTCGAAGCGATCCGCATCCTCACCGAAATCACAGGCACTCGCCCACTGGGCTGGTACACCGGCCGCACCGGCCCGAACACCCGTCGCCTGGTGATGGAAGAAGGCGGTTTCCTCTACGACTGCGACACCTACGACGATGACCTGCCCTACTGGGAACCGAACAACCCGACCGGCAAACCGCACCTGGTGATCCCGTACACCCTGGACACCAACGACATGCGCTTCACCCAGGTCCAGGGTTTCAACAAGGGCGACGACTTCTTCGAATACCTCAAGGATGCGTTCGACGTGCTCTACGCCGAAGGCGCCGAGGCACCGAAAATGCTGTCGATCGGCCTGCACTGCCGCCTGATCGGCCGTCCGGCGCGTCTGGCTTCGCTCAAGCGCTTTATCGAATACGCTAAAAGTCATGAGCAGGTGTGGTTCAGCCGTCGCGTCGACATCGCGCGTCACTGGCAAGAAACCCACCCGTGCACAGGGGCTGCCAAATGAGCACCTTTCAAACCGTCAAACCTTCGAGCCTGAGCCGCGACGCCTTCGTCGCGACTTTCGCCGACATCTACGAACATTCGCCATGGGTGGCCGAGAAGGCCTTCGACCTGGGCCAGGATGCCTCGATCGACGAGATCGAAACCCTGCACCAGCGCATGAGCGACATCCTGTTGAGCGCCGATCACGAAAGCCAGCTGGCTTTGATCAACGCTCACCCGGACCTGGCCGGCAAAGCCGCCGTCCAGGGCCAGCTGACCGCAGCCAGCACTGAAGAACAGTCTGGCGCGGGTATTCACCAATGCACGGCCGAAGAGTTCCAGCGCTTCACCGAGCTGAACGACGCCTACAAGGCCAAGTTCAAGTTTCCCTTCATCATGGCGGTAAAAGGCAGCAACCGGCATCAGATCCTCGCAGCGTTCGAAACGCGCATCCACAACCCGGTCGACACCGAGTTCAAGTGCGCGCTGGCGCAGATCAACAAGATCGCCCTGTTCCGATTACTGACCCTATAGCAAGCCTGGCCCGACGTTGATGAACGCAAAAAACGCTCCGGGCCTTGCAAGCATCCCAAGCCACTTATTTAAAGGCAGACAAGAAGAATGAAAGCTTACGCCGTACCTTTCGAGAAGTTCGTCAACCTGGCCGATGCCCGCCTGGGCACCAAAATCATCTCGGTCACCGATGACTGGTTCGCAGACGCCAACCGTCTGTTCCAACCGACCCCGGCCGTATGGAAGGAGGGCGTGTTCGATGACAACGGCAAGTGGATGGACGGCTGGGAATCGCGCCGCAAGCGCTTCGAAGGCTTCGACAGCGCAGTGATCCGCCTGGGCGTACCGGGTTCGATCAAGGGCGTCGACATCGACACTTCATTCTTCACCGGCAACTTCCCGCCGTCGGCGTCCCTGGAAGCCTGCTTCCTGGCCTCGGGCGAGCCTGATGAAAACACCCAGTGGACGGAAGTGCTGTCCGCCGTCGAGCTGCAGGGCAACAGCCACCACTTCCACGAAATCAACAACGACCAGGCCTTCAGCCACCTGCGTTTCAACATCTACCCGGACGGCGGTGTGGCCCGTCTGCGCGTGTACGGCGTTCCGTTCCGCGACTGGTCCGCTGTTGGTGACAACGAACAAGTCGACCTGGCCTCAGCCCTCAACGGTGGCCGCGCCCTCGCCTGCTCCGACGAACACTTCGGCCGCATGAGCAACATCCTCAACCCGGGCCGTGGCATCAACATGGGCGACGGCTGGGAAACCGCACGTCGTCGTACTCCGGGCAACGACTGGGTCATCGTCGCGCTGGGTCATGCCGGCGAAGTCGAGAAAGTCATCGTCGACACCCTGCACTTCAAGGGCAACTACCCGGACACCTGCTCGATCCAGGGCGCTTTCGTGAAGGGCGGTACCGACAGCCAGATCGAAACCCAGTCGCTGTTCTGGCGTGAACTGTTGCCAGCACAAAAACTGGAAATGCACGCCGAACACACCTTTGCCGAGCAGATCAAGGCACTGGGGCCGATCACCCACATCCGCCTGAACGTGTTCCCGGATGGTGGTGTGAGCCGCCTGCGTGTTTTGGGCAAGGTCGCTAAATAAGCGCTGAACCCAATCGCTAGCAGGCTAGCTCCCACATTTGCAATGCATTCCCCTGTGGGAGCTAGCCTGCTAGCGATAGCAATAGAACAGACAACAACGAATTCAAGGTAAGTAGAACAGCATGCGCACACTGACGATTGAACCGCTGACCAAAGAAGCCTTCGCCCCTTTCGGTGACGTGATCGAAACCGACGGCAGCGATCACTTCATGATCAACAACGGTTCGACCATGCGCTTCCATAAACTGGCGACGGTCGAAACCGCAACGCCAGAGGACAACGCGATCATCAGCATCTTCCGCGCCGACGCGCAGGACATGCCGCTGACCGTCTGCATGCTGGAGCGTCACCCGCTGGGCAGTCAGGCTTTCATTCCGCTGCTCGGCAACCCCTTTCTGATCGTGGTCGCGCCACTTGGCGATGAACCTGTATCAGGCTTGGTCCGCGCCTTCGTCACCAACGGCAGGCAGGGCATTAATTACCATCGCGGCGTTTGGCACCATCCGGTGCTGACGATCGAAAAGCGGGATGACTTCCTGGTGGTTGATCGCAGTGGCACAGGCAATAACTGCGATGAGCATTTTTTCAAAGAGGATGAGCGTTTGATCCTCGCCCCCCACCAATAAGAGAAGGTCTGATCACTCGACAACAGAGTGACAGGCGAGAGGTAAAGACTGTGGAAGCACATCTGTTGGAATGGCTGAACCTGAGCGTGCGCTGGGTTCACATGATTACTGGCGTGGCCTGGATCGGTGCGTCGTTCTATTTCGTATGGCTGGAAAACAACCTCAACCGGGTCAACCCGAAAAGCGGCCTGGCCGGCGATTTATGGGCAATCCACGGTGGCGGTATCTACCACCTGGAAAAATACAAGCTGGCTCCACCGACCATGCCGGACAACCTGCACTGGTTCAAATGGGAAGCCTACTTCACCTGGATGTCGGGTATCGCGCTGCTGTGCGTGGTGTTCTACTCCAACCCGACGCTCTACCTGCTGGCTCCGGGCAGCTCCCTGAGCGGTCCTGAAGGCGTACTGTTGGGCATCGGCTCGCTGTTCGTCGGCTGGTTCGTCTACTCCTTCCTGTGCGACTCGGCCCTGGGCAAACGCCCTGCCCTGCTTGGCGCAATCCTGTTCGCCCTGATCATCGCCGCGGCCTACGGCTTCAGCAAAGTGTTCAGCGGTCGGGGTGCGTACCTGCACGTCGGCGCGATCATCGGCACCATCATGGTCGGCAACGTGTTCCGCATCATCATGCCGGCACAACGTGCACTGGTAGCGGCCATCGCCGAGAACCGTACGCCCGATCCGGCGCTGCCAGCCAAAGGCTTGCTGCGTTCACGCCACAACAACTACTTCACCTTGCCGGTGCTGTTCATCATGATCAGCAACCACTTCCCGAGCACCTACGGCAGCCAGTACAACTGGTTGATCCTGGCCGGGATCGCGGTACTGGCGGTGTTGGTGCGTCACTACTTCAACACCCGTCACGACAGCCACAAGTTTGCCTGGACCCTGCCTGTTGCAGCGGTGGGCATGATCTGCCTGGCTTATGTGACCGGTCCGAAGCCGATGTCCAGCGCCCCTGAAGTGGCCAACGCTCCAGCGAAAATCGAATACCAGCCGCTGCCGGAAACCGCAGTGGGCGGTGGATTGAAACCTGCTGAAGCCAAACCCGCAGAAGCGCCCGCAGCCGCTCCGGTTCAGGCCTCCAATGCCGGTCCGGGTTTCGACAAAGTGCACAGCGTGATCCAGGAACGTTGCGCGGTTTGCCATTCGGCCAAGCCGACCAGCCCGCTGTTCAGTGCGGCCCCTGCCGGTGTGATGTTCGACACCCCCGAGCAGATCCGCCAGAACGCACCGCGGATTCAGGCGCAAGCCGTCACCAGCCAGATCATGCCACTGGGCAACATCACGCAGATGACCCAGCAGGAACGTGACCTGATCGGTGCCTGGATTGTGCAGGGAGCCCAGACCAATTAATCGCTGAAAGCTTCGCGAGCAGGCTCGCTCCCACAGGTGTTGCATGACCTGTGCGGGAGCGGGCTTGCCTGCGAATGGCCGCAAAACGGCCCACCAGATTCGAATACAGCTGCCGGCAGCACTGCAGCTGTAAATCACAAGAATAAAAAGATCCGAGGTGTTGCATGTCCGAGCTATCCGAAGCGCGCATCCCCGACGCACCCGCCATTCAGCGTTTGCCCCTCTTGCAACTGATCCTGGTCGGCTTGCAACATGTTCTGCTGATGTACGGTGGTGCCATCGCGGTACCGCTGATCATCGGGCAGGCCGCTGGCCTGAGTCGTGAAGAAATCGCCTTCCTGATCAACGCCGACCTGCTGGTGGCGGGTATCGCCACCATCGTCCAGTCCCTCGGCATCGGCCCCATGGGCATTCGCATGCCGGTGATGATGGGCGCCAGTTTCGCCGCCGTCGGCAGCATGGTCGCCATGGCCGGCATGCCCGGTATCGGCCTGCAAGGGATCTTCGGCGCGACCATTGCCGCCGGGTTCTTCGGCATGCTCATCGCCCCGTTCATGTCCAAGGTCGTGCGCTTCTTCCCGCCACTGGTGACCGGGACGGTCATCACCTCGATCGGTTTGTCGCTGTTCCCCGTGGCCGTGAACTGGGCCGGCGGCGGTGCCAGCGCCGCTCAATTCGGTTCACCGATCTACCTGACCATCGCCGCCCTGGTACTGGGTACCATCTTGCTGGTGCACCGTTTCATGCGCGGCTTCTGGGTCAACATTTCCGTGCTGATCGGCATGTGCCTGGGCTATGTGCTCTGCGGCCTGCTCGGCATGGTAGACCTCAGTGGCATGGCTCAGGCGCCATGGCTGCAATTTGTCACCCCGCTGCACTTCGGCATGCCGAAATTCGAACTGGCGCCGATCCTGTCCATGTGCCTGGTGGTGGTGATCATTTTCGTCGAGTCCACCGGGATGTTTCTGGCGCTGGGCAAGATCACCGGCCAGGAAGTCTGCCCACGGATGCTGCGGCGCGGTTTGCTGTGCGATGCAGGCGCCTCGTTCTTCGCCGGTTTCTTCAACACCTTCACCCACTCCTCCTTCGCCCAGAACATCGGCCTGGTGCAGATGACCGGCGTGCGCTGCCGTTCGGTGACCATCGTTGCCGGCGGGTTGCTGATCGTGCTGAGCCTGCTGCCCAAAGCCGCGTTTTTGGTAGCGTCGATTCCTCCGGCAGTACTGGGCGGCGCAGCGATTGCGATGTTCGGCATGGTCGCCGCCACCGGGATCAAGATCCTGCAGGAAGCGGACATTGGTGATCGTCGCAACCAGTTGCTGGTGGCGGTGAGCATCGGCATGGGCCTGATCCCGGTCGTACGCCCGGAATTTTTCGCCCACCTGCCCGTGTGGATGAGCCCGATCACCCACAGTGGCATCGCCATGGCCACCCTCAGCGCGCTGACGCTGAACCTGTTGTTCAACATCCTGGGTGGCGCCGAACGCGCGGCCATCAACGACTGTCACGCTCACCCGCACTAAGTGAGACACCACAACCCCTGTAGGAGCGAGCCTGCTCGCGATGGTCGCTAACGATAACGCGTGTTTTCTGGATAAACGCGGCGCTCTGTAGTTCATCGCGAGCAGGCTCGCTCCTACAGGGGCAGGGTTGCCTGCGCCTTAAAAATAAAAACAAGAGGGAGCAACAGATGATTCGGACGAAAACCAACCTGCTGTTGGGTGCCGGCCTGCTGGCCGCGAGTCAGGCCATGGCCGGCGACCTGCTGCTGTGGCAGACCAACAGCCTGAGCTACCTGTATGGCAAGGATTTCGTGGTCAACCCGCGCATCCAGCAGACGATAACCTTCGAACACGCCGACCGCTGGAAGTACGGCGACAACTTCATGTTCATCGACAGCACCTACTACAACGGCGAGAAGGACCGCAACAAAGGCGTTCACGCCTATTACGGCGAGTTCAGTCCGCGCCTGTCCTTCGGCAAGATCCTCGACCGCCGATTCGAGTTCGGCCCGATCAAGGACGTGCTGCTGGCCATGACCTACGAGAACGGCGAAGACGACACCGAGGCCTACCTGATCGGCCCCGGTTTCGACCTCGCGGTACCGGGCTTCAACTTTTTCACCCTGAACTTCTACTACCGCCAGACCGAAGGCTCGCGTCCCGGCGATGACGTCTGGCAGATCACACCGGCCTGGTCCTACACCCTTCCATTGGGCAGCTCGAACCTGTTGATCGACGGCTACATGGACTGGGTCGTGGACAACGACCAGAACGACCACGGCACTTATCACGCCAACCTGCACTTCAACCCGCAGATCAAGTACGACCTGGGCAAGGCCATGGGCTGGCGGGAGAAACAGGTGTACGTCGGCGTCGAATACAGCTACTGGAAAGACAAGTACGGCATCGAAAACAGTTCCAGCTTCGACACCAATGAAAACACCACCAGCCTGCTGGTAAAGGTGCACTTCTGATGCTGCCCCGCAACCGTGCCCCAAGCCTGTCGTCGGTGCGCCGTTGCGGAGCACTTGAGACCTGGCCGAGGAGTCAGTATTCTCCGCGGCCGCCCGAATCCGGTTTAAAAAAAAGCCCGGATGTAAAACCTGACCAGAAAGCCAACTTACCCCGGCTCTGGCAGGCACCAAGGCACCCCAAAACCCCTCTCAATCGACCGCTCCTGAGCCGCCGAACGGGAGTTTTTTTGCTTTCTGAAAGCCTTGGCCCAGCTCTTGCTAACAGCATTAAAGCTGACCGAATGGATGACTTTTTACCGCTACATAAACAGGCGCCACACCAGAGTGCCGACCTTAAAAAAATAACGTGGAACCACCTACTTTTTGGGAGCAACCGAATGAAACGTACGTGCACTAGCCTGATGCTGGCGGGATCGATGCTGGCCGGGGGCCAGGCCATGGCCGGCGATTTGCTGCAGTGGCAGAACAACAGCCTGAGCTACCTCTATGGCAAGGACTTCCAGGTCAACCCGCGCATCCAGCAGACGGTGACCTTCGAACACGCCGATGGCTGGAAGTACGGCGACAACTTCTTCTTCATCGACAAGATCTTCTACAACGGCAAGGAAGACCATTTCGCGGGCGAGAACTCCCACTACGGTGAGCTCAGTCCGCGCCTGTCGTTCAACAAGATCTTCGACCAGAAGTTCGAGTTCGGCCCGATCAAGGACGTGCTGCTGGCCATGACCTACGAGTTCGGTGAAGACGATACCGAGTCGTACCTGATCGGTCCTGGTTTCGACCTGGCCATCCCGGGCTTCGATTACTTCCAGTTGAACTTCTACAACCGTCACACCGAAGGCGACCGCCCGGGCGACGACATCTGGCAGGTCTCGCCGGTCTGGTCCTACACCATTCCGGTGGGTGGCTCGGACGTGCTGATCGACGGCTTCATGGACTGGGTGGTCGACAACGACGTCAACAGCAAAGGCGAGTACCACGCCAACCTGCACTTCAATCCGCAGGTCAAATATGACCTGGGCAAGGCATTGAACCTGGGTGCCAAGCAGCTGTACGTGGGTGTCGAGTATGACTACTGGAAAAACAAGTACGGTATCGAAGACAGCCAGGGATTCAAGACTGATCAGAGCGTGACCAGCTTCCTGGTCAAGGTTCACTTCTGATCATGTAGGAGCGAGCTTGCTCGCGATGGACTAGAGAGCGCCACGGGGTGTCAGGCTCCCAGCGTCATCGTTAACGTCCATCGCGAGCAAGCTCGCTCCTGCAGACTGCCTATCTCAAACCGAAAGCACAGGCTCCGCCAATCCGAGAAACCGGCACAACTCGCCGCGCTTGGCCAACGCATCCCGTCGCCCCAGCTCGATCAACTCGCTGCAATACCCCGCCTCGAACAGCAGATAACTCAGCACCCCTGCCCCGCTGGTCTTGGTCGCACCCGGCCCGCGCAGAAACAGGCGCAATGCCGCCGGCAACTCCTGGCGATGGCGCGCGGCAATCTCATCGATCGGCTGGCTCGGTGAAATCACCAACACGTCCACCGGGGCCACGCCCAACGCGCGGATGGGCGTACCGTCGGGCATCAGGTGACTGAACTGGTTCAGGCGCTGCAACAGCTCGATGTCGCTTTCCAGGCTGTCAATGAACGTACTGTTGAGCATGTGCCCGCCGATCTGCGCCAGGGTCGGCTGCTGACCGGTGTAGCTGCGCAGCAAGGGTTGTTGCGGGTCGACTCCACGGGGGTTGCCGCTGACGCCCACCACCAGCACCCGACTGGCGCCCAGATGCAGCGCAGGACTGATCGGCGCCGACTGACGCACCGCGCCATCACCGAAATACTCTTCGTCGATTTTCACCGGAGCGAACAGCAGCGGAATGGCCGAGCTGGCGAGCAGGTGTTCAACGGACAAGCGAGTAGGAACGCCGATGCGGCGATGGCGCAACCAGGCATCGATCTTGCCGCCGCCCTCATAGAAGGTGACTGCCTGGCCGGACTCATAGCCGAACGCGGTGACCGCCACCGCATGCAATTGCTTCTGTGCGATCGCCTCGGCGATGCCGCCCATCTGCAACTTGTCGTTGAGCAGATCCCGCAGTGGCGAACTGTTGAGCAACGCCACCGGCACCTGGGCACCGATGCCGAGCAAACTGTGGCTGACAAAGCGACTGGCCTGGCGGATCACCCCGGGCCAGTCGCTGCGCAACACCAGATGACTGCGAAAGCCCTGCCAGAAGGCCGTCAGGCGTTCGATGGCGTTACGAAAGTCCATTGCACCGCTGGCGAGGCTGACGGCGTTGATCGCGCCCGCCGAGGTGCCGACGATCACCGGAAACGGATTGCGGGCCCCCGGCGGCAGCAATTCGGCAATCGCCGCCAGCACCCCGACCTGATAGGCCGCCCGAGCCCCGCCACCGGAAAGAATCAACCCTGTTACCGGTTCAACTGGACTCATGCACAACTCTCCATGGTGCTTGATGGGATTTCGTTGTTTCGACCTATTCCCTTGTAGGAGCGAGCTTGCTCGCGATGGTCATGAAAACGCCGCGGGGTGTCAGGTGCCCCGCGTTATCGTTGGCTACCATCGCGAGCGAGCTCGCTCCTACAGGGTATCGGGGTTCAACGACGTTTGGCGTACAGCTTGGGCTCGCCCGGTGGACGGCTCTTGAAGCGGCGGTGGGCCCACAGGTATTGCTCGGGATGCTCGCGCAGAACGCTTTCGATCCACTGGTTGATGCGAATGCAGTCCTCTTCTTCGGTTTCGCCGGGGAAGCCTTCGAGCGGCGCATGGATCACCAGGCGATACCCACTGCCGTCCGCCAGACGTTCCTGGGTGAACGGTACCACCAGCGCCTTGCCCAGCCGCGCAAACTTGCTCGTGGCGGTGACAGTCGCAGCCTGAATGCCGAACAGCGGCACAAAAACACTTTGCTTGGCGCCGTAGTCCTGATCCGGTGCGTACCAGATCGCCCGGCCCGAGCGCAGCAATTTGAGCATGCCGCGCACGTCTTCGCGTTCTATCGCCAGCGAATCGAGGTTGTGTCGCTCGCGGCCCTGGCGCTGGATGTAGTCGAACAACGGATTCTTGTGCTCGCGGTACATGCCGTCGATGGTGTGCTGCTGACCGAGCAACGCCGCGCCGATTTCCAGCGTCGTGAAGTGCAACGCCATCAGGATCACGCCCTTGCCTTCGCGCTGGGCCTTTTGCAAATGCTCCAACCCTTCGATATGAGCGAGACTCGCCAGGCGCTTGCGCGACCACCACCAGCTCATCGCCATTTCAAAGAAAGCGATGCCGGTGGAGGCGAAGTTTTCCTTGAGCAGGCGTTTGCGTTCGGCGGCGGTTTTTTCCGGAAAACACAGTTCCAGATTGCGCTTGGCAATGCGCCGTCTGTCGCCGGCGACCCGATACATCAAGGCGCCCAGGACACGGCCGACCCACAGCAGTGCCGGATACGGCAACTGGACGATCAGCCACAACAGCCCCAGGCCACACCACAGCGGCCAGAAACGTGGAGATAGAAATGCTTTTCGAAAACGCGGGCGGTCCATTAATGCTTCCGGAATGACAATGGCCGCGCATTCTACATCGTTCGACCCGGCTTGCGGCCCGCGGGCGTTCTCGTTATAAGTCTCGGCACTTTTAGTGACAAGTCGTTGTATGCCGACCATGAGCCAAACCGAACCGCTAGACCAAGATCCCGTGTTCCAGTTGAAGGGCAGCATGCTGGCCATTACGGTGCTGGAACTGGCCCGTAACGACCTCGAAAGCCTTGATCGGCAACTGGCCGCCAAGGTTGCCCAGGCGCCCAACTTCTTCAGCAACGCGCCGCTGGTACTGGCCCTGGACAAACTCCCGGCCAGCGAAGGCGCGGTCGATCTGCCAGGGCTGATGCGCGTCTGCCGCCAGCATGGCCTGCGTACCCTGGCGATCCGCGCCAGCCGCATCGAAGACATAGCCGCCGCCATCGCGGTCGACCTGCCCGTGCTGCCACCGTCCGGCGCCCGGGAGCGTCCACTGGACCTGACCGAAGGCGAACCGAAGAAAAAACCGGAAAAACCGCCCGAGCCGACCATCAAGCCGACGAAAATCATCACCTCGCCGGTACGCGGCGGCCAGCAGATTTATGCCCAGGGCTGCGATCTGGTGGTGATCTCCTCGGTCAGCCCGGGGGCGGAACTTCTCGCCGATGGCAACATCCATGTATACGGCCCGATGCGTGGTCGCGTGTTGGCCGGCGTCAAGGGCGACACCAAGGCGCGGATTTTCTGTCAGCAAATGAGTGCTGAGCTGATTTCCATCGCCGGGCATTACAAGGTTTCCGAAGATCTGCGCCGCGACCCTCTATGGGGTTCGGGTGTGCAGGTCAGCCTGTCCGGCGACGTGTTGAACATCATTCGGCTTTAACGGATACTGCCGCATTTTCCAAGCATCTCTAAAACGTAGCGAAAACGGCTCAAACGAAGTAGGAAAAAGGCCGAAAGCAGTGTTTACCGGGGGTAAACGCCGCTCAAAACCGGATTCCAGCCAAGGCTGTCCGACTGCAGTAGTTTTTCAGGAGATGTTTTTCAGGGACTGAAAAGTCCTTTTTCCTTAGGGGTGAAACACCTTGGCCAAGATTCTCGTGGTTACATCCGGCAAGGGTGGTGTGGGTAAGACCACCACCAGCGCCGCTATCGGTACCGGCCTCGCTCTGCGCGGCCACAAAACAGTGATCGTCGACTTCGACGTGGGCTTGCGTAACCTCGACCTGATCATGGGTTGCGAGCGCCGTGTGGTGTATGACTTCGTCAACGTGGTCAACGGCGAAGCCAACCTGCAACAGGCCCTGATCAAAGACAAGCGCCTGGAAAACCTCTACGTGCTGGCCGCCAGCCAGACCCGCGACAAAGACGCGCTGACCGTCGAAGGCGTGGAAAAAGTCCTGATGCAACTCAAGGAAGACTTTGAGTTCGTGGTCTGCGACTCCCCGGCGGGCATCGAGAAAGGCGCCCACCTGGCCATGTACTTCGCCGATGAAGCGATCGTCGTGACCAACCCGGAAGTCTCCTCGGTACGAGATTCGGACCGTATGCTCGGCCTGCTGGCGAGCAAGTCCCGTCGCGCCGAACGTGGCGAAGACCCGATCAAGGAACACCTGCTGATTACCCGTTATCACCCGGAACGTGTGAGCAAAGGCGAAATGCTCGGCGTAGAAGACGTCAAGGAAATCCTTTCGGTGACCCTGCTCGGCGTGATCCCTGAATCCCAGGCGGTGCTCAAGGCATCCAACCAGGGTGTTCCGGTGATTCTCGACGACCAGAGCGATGCCGGCCAGGCCTACAGCGATACCGTTGACCGCCTGCTGGGCAAAACCGTGGATCATCGATTCCTCGATGTACAGAAGAAGGGATTCTTCGAGCGCCTGTTTGGAGGCAACTAAGCAATGAACCTTTTTGACTTCTTTCGTGCCAACAAAAAGCAAAGCACCGCGTCGGTAGCGAAAGAGCGTCTACAGATCATCGTGGCGCACGAACGCGGCCAACGCAGTACCCCGGACTACCTGCCGGCCTTGCAGAAGGAACTGGTCGAGGTGATCCGCAAGTACGTCAATATCGGGTCCGATGACGTGCATGTCGCACTGGAAAGCCAGGGCAGTTGCTCGATTCTGGAACTCAATATCACCCTGCCTGATCGCTGAGTCGATCCGCCAGGAGCCACGGCGGTTGTAGGAGCGAGCTTGCTCGCGATGGTGTGTCAGCCACATTGATTTCGCTGACACTCAATCGCGAGCAAACTCGCTCCTACAGCCGCCGTTGGCGTTTGTTACGAGGCTGTTTTAATGCCGTTGTCCAACATCCACATCATCCATCAGGATGCCGCCGTACTGGTGGTGAACAAACCGACCCTGTTGCTCTCTGTCCCTGGCCGGGCCGATGACAACAAGGACTGCCTGATTACCCGCCTGCAGGAAAACGGCTACCCGGAAGCGCGAATCGTCCACCGGCTGGACTGGGAGACGTCCGGCATCATCCTGCTGGCCCGCGACCCGGACACCCATCGCGAGCTGTCCCGGCAGTTTCACGACCGGGAAACCGAAAAGGCCTACACCGCCCTGTGCTGGGGTCAGCCGGAACTGGACAGCGGCAGCATCGACCTGCCCTTGCGTTACGACCCGCCGACCAAGCCGCGCCACGTGGTCGACCATGAGTTCGGCAAACATGCGCTGACCTTCTGGCGCGTGCTCGAACGTTGCGGCGACTGGTGCCGCGTCGAGCTGACACCGATCACCGGCCGCTCCCACCAGTTGCGCGTACACATGCTCTCGATTGGCCATCCGCTGCTGGGTGACGGCCTCTATGCCCATGAACAGGCGCTGGCGGCCTGGCCGCGATTGTGCCTGCACGCAAGCATGCTCAGCTTCACCCACCCGCAAAGTGGCGAGCGCCTGCGCTTCGAGTGCCCTGCTCCGTTCTGAAGCTACAACTGCAGACAATGTGGGAGCGAGCCTGCTCGCGATAGCGGTGTGTCAGACAATGCAAATGTCGATTGACACTCCGTCTTCGCGAGCAGGCTCGCTCCCACAGGGTTCTCCGGCAGACTCAATATCGGAGAATGCCCCAACATCAGTCCACCGCCAATTCCCTGACCAATACGTTAAACTGGCGCCACTGCTGTCTGGAGCTACCTTATGCGCGAAGAGTTGAACCAAGGCCTGATCGATTTCCTCAAGGCCTCCCCTACCCCGTTCCATGCCACCGCCAGCCTTGTCCATCGTCTGGAAGCGGCAGGCTATCAACGCCTCGACGAGCGCGAGCCGTGGAATACCGAAGCCAACGGTCGCTACTACGTCACCCGCAACGACTCTTCGATTGTCGCGATCAAGATGGGCCGCCATTCACCGCTGCACGGCGGCATTCGTCTGGTCGGCGCCCACACGGACAGCCCGTGCCTGCGCGTCAAGCCGCAACCGGAACTGCAACGCCAGGGCTTCTGGCAACTGGGCGTCGAAGTCTATGGCGGCGCGCTGCTGGCACCATGGTTCGACCGTGACCTGTCTCTGGCAGGCCGCGTAACCTTCCGTCGTGATGGCAAGGTCGAGAGCCAGTTGATCGACTTCAAGGCTCCGGTCGCGATCATTCCGAACCTGGCGATCCACCTCAACCGTGAAGCCAACATGGGTTGGGCCATCAACGCCCAGACCGAACTGCCGCCGATCCTCGCGCAATTTGCCGGTGACGAGCGCGTGGACTTCCGCGCGGTGCTTACCGACCAGCTCGCCCGCGAACACGGCCTGAATGCCGACGTGGTGCTCGATTACGAGCTGAGTTTTTATGACACCCAAAGCGCTGCGGTCATTGGCCTGCATGGCGACTTCATCGCCGGCGCACGCCTGGACAACCTGCTGTCGTGCTACGCCGGCCTGCAAGCGCTGCTGACGGCCGAGACCGACGAAACCTGCGTGCTCGTCTGCAACGACCACGAAGAAGTCGGTTCCTGCTCGGCCTGCGGCGCCGACGGCCCGATGCTCGAGCAAACCTTACGCCGCCTGCTGCCTGAAGGTGATGAATTCGTACGCACCATTCAGAAATCCCTGCTGGTGTCGGCTGACAACGCCCACGGCGTGCATCCGAACTACGCCGACAAGCACGACGCCAACCACGGCCCGAAACTCAATGCCGGCCCGGTGATCAAGGTCAACAGCAACCAGCGCTACGCCACCAACAGCGAAACCGCCGGGTTCTTCCGTCACCTGTGCATGGCTGAAGAAGTACCGGTGCAAAGCTTCGTGGTGCGCAGCGACATGGGCTGTGGTTCGACCATCGGCCCGATCACCGCCAGCCACCTGGGTGTGCGCACCGTGGACATCGGCCTGCCGACGTTCGCCATGCACTCGATCCGCGAACTGTGCGGCAGCCACGACCTGGCGCATCTGATCAAAGTGCTGAGCGCGTTCTACGCCTGCCGCGAGTTGCCGTAACAACCCTGTAGGAGCGAGCTTGCTCGCGAAGAACGTCAGGGCGCCGCGCTCATTCAGGCAGTCCCCATCATCGTTCACGCCCATCGCGAGCAAGCTCGTTCCTGCACACATCACACCAGCCGCATCAAAAGCGGCCTAGACTTCAAGTATCCCTTCGACAAGGCTGTCTCCATGATTTCGATGTCTACCTTCCACGCCATGTTGATTCCGATTCTTGCCGGGATGCTCCTGCTGGCCATCGGTTTCAACTTTCGCGATAAAAATGCCGGCGTGTTTGCCATGTGGATCGGCATGCTGACCATTCTCGCGACCGTGGTGATCAAGATCCTCGCCAAACTCAACGAATAATTCATCACCCTTGGCTCGCATTGATTTTGACGGGCTCGTACACTCGGTCGATCCGCTCCCTGCGAGGTTGACCGCCTAGTGTTCGCTCGTCTTTCTGCCCTCCCGTGTATTGTCCTTGTCTGCCTGATGACGCTGCTGTCAGTCGCGCCGGCCCAGGCGGCCGGCCTGCCGGGCCTGCTCAACAACCAGGCCAAGGCCCAGCCCGAAGCACAGGAACCGCTGGGGCAATCCCTGGACGAAGTGATCAAGTCGCTGGAAAACGACCAGCAACGCAGCAAGCTGCTGGCCGACCTGAAAAAGCTCCGCGACACCACCAAACAGGCCCAGCCGATTACCGAAGAAGGCGTGCTGGGCCTGATTGGCGGAACCCTGACCACTATCGAGAAGAAATTTACCGGCGACGACAGTCCGCTCACGCGCTGGTCCAGTGAGTTCGATCAGGCCAGGGAAGAACTGGCGGCGCTGGCGCTGCCGGCCAATGAATGGCTGCCCATGCTGTTCGCCTTCGCCATGATCCTGATGGTCTGGAGCCTGCTGGCCGCCGCCCTGATCTGGATCAGCCACCGCGTGCGGATGCGTTTCGGCCTGACCGAAGAACTGCCGCAACACCCCCGGGCCCTGGACATGCTGCGTTTTGCCCTGCGCAAACTCGGGCCATGGCTGATCGCCCTGGTGATCACGGTTTACATGAGCTACGCCCTGCCCTCGTCCCTGGGCAAGAGCCTGGCGATGGTGCTGGCCTATGCACTGGTGGTCGGCACCTGCTTCTCCGCCATCTGCGTGATTGCCTTTTCCCTGCTCGACGGCCCACACCGCCACCGCGCCTTGTACATCCTGCGGCACCAGGCGTTTCGACCGCTGTGGCTGATCGGCAGCTTTGCCGCGTTTGGCGAAGCACTGAGCGATCCGCAACTGGTCAACAGCCTCGGCAGCCATCTGGCCCACACCGCCGCAACAGTTGCCAATGTCCTGGCAGCGCTCTCCACGGGGCGCTTCATCCTGCGTTTCCGCCGGCCGATCGCCCACCTGATCCGCAACCAGCCGTTGTCCCGGCGCCTGACTCGCCGCGCGCTCAACGACACCCTGTCGATTCTCGGCACCTTCTGGTACGTGCCGGCGCTGGTGCTGGTGGCCATCTCCCTGTTCGCAACGTTCATTTCCGCCGGCGACACCAGCACCGCCCTGCGCCAGTCGCTGATCTGCACCGTCTTGCTGGTACTGTGCATGGTCATCAACGGACTGGTACGCCGCCAAGGCCTCAAACCCCAAGGCGGTATCCGGCGCTACGCCGTGTATTCGGAACGGCTGAAAAACTTCTTCTACACCATCGTTCACCTGTTGGTGTGGCTGGCCTTCATCGAACTTGGCCTGCGGGTCTGGGGCATGTCGTTGATCCGCTTTACCGAAGGCGACGGCCACGAAGTCAGTGTCAAACTGTTCAGCCTCGCCGGCACATTGCTGTTCGCCTGGCTGATCTGGATTCTCAGCGATACCGCGGTGCATCACGCGCTGACCCGCTCGCGCAAAGGCCTGGCCAACGCCCGCGCACAGACAATGATGCCGCTGATTCGCAACGTGCTGTTCATAGCGATTTTTATCATCGCGCTGATTGTCGCCCTGGCGAACATGGGCATGAATGTCACGCCCCTGCTGGCCGGTGCCGGCGTGATCGGTCTGGCCATCGGTTTTGGTGCGCAGTCGCTGGTAGCCGACCTGATTACCGGGTTGTTCATCATCATCGAAGACTCCCTGGCCATCGACGACTACGTGGATGTCGGCGGCCATCTTGGCACGGTCGAAGGCCTGACCATCCGCACCGTGCGTCTGCGGGACATCGACGGCATCGTCCACACCATTCCGTTCAGTGAAATCAAAAGCATCAAGAACTACTCCCGGGAATTCGGCTACGCGATCTTCCGGGTCGCGGTGCCGGCCAACATGGACATCGACAACGCCATCAAACTGATGCGCGAAGTCGGCCAGAAAATGCGCACCGATCCGTTGCAGCGGCGCAATATCTGGTCGCCGCTGGAGTTCCAGGGGGTAGAAAGTTTCGAGTCGGGCAATGCAATCCTGCGCGCCCGCTTCAAGACGGCGCCGATCAAGCAGTGGGAGGTTTCGCGGGCGTTCAATCTGTCACTGAAACGGCATATGGATGAGGCTGGGCTGGATCTGGCGATGCCGCGAATGAGCGTGCAGGTGATGACAGCCGGCACAGGGTCACAAGAGTAATCAAACGAAAAGGCAGCATGGGAATAACCCAACGCTGCCTGATTTCACCTTAAAGAGCATTACGATTTGCCAGGCATCAACTTCAAGAGCCGGGTACTCCAATATTTTTAATGCTCAGCCCAATCGACACTGGCTTTGGAGAGTATGATTGTTTTTCAGAAATACTTTTCCAGCTATCCTCCCCGCTTGGCACTATATATTTAACAGTGTCCCGAATGGTCTCTACCTTGACTTTCTGGGCGGCTATCAGAAAGTTATAGAGTGTATCTCTATCATTGAAAGCATCATCCCCACCAAACTGCAGAACCGGCCCACCGTAAACTGTAGACAGATTAATCAAAGCGCTCCCAGCGGCAACACCACTCCACTCCATTGAGCCCGTCTCGGTATCTTGCAGATGAAAAATTGTCGGCTGAGCGCGTAGCACCAGATACCCTCTCTCATCGCAACTTACGCAGGCAGCCTGCTCCCCAGCCACATAGATACTGCAGTAACTACCTACAAAATTAAAATAAAACAGTGTTGGTTCGCCACCGTTCCATTGCGTTCCTATACTTCCATTTTCCAGCACCCTGACCGGGTACCCGGAAATATGCAGGGTGGCAGAAAATGAAAAAGTCGATGCTGTCATAACAATATCCTTATATAAATAGCTCCAATACCGCCTGTGTAGCGGCGCCCCTAAACCTACTCAGAAAACACAAACAAAAACAGCAAAACAGCGCATTAATTAATATCAATATTTAACCATCAGATCAAACACGCACTTGCCGCGCCTTAGCTCACGCTTACTTCACGAACAACTGAAGCAGAATCAAACCACATCCACACCGACATGAATCGCATCATGTCGCCAGAACTCCAGATCGCAGTCGATCAGGCGTTCATGCTGGTCATAGTTGACCCGGGCAATCCGCAGGCCCGGACTGCCCACCGATACCTTCAATGCCGCTGCCGCATCCACCGACAACGCCGTGGGCACAATCTCGAAGCGCACCCGTCCGTAGTGCAAGTCGTAATGCCGCGCATACAACTCGGTGATCGACTGATTCAAATCGAAATCGAGGATCCCGGGAAAGTACTGCGGGTTCAGATAGTGCTCCACATACAACACCAGTCGCCCGTCGATCCGCCGTGAGCGGCAGATCTGAATCACGCTCGACAGCGCCGGCAATTGCAGCCAGGCACACACCGCCGCCGAGGCCGGTTGCAATCGCGCCGAAATCACCTCGGTGGATGGCACCCGCCCCTGGGCGCTGACCATCGCGTGAAAGTGGCTGCGCTGCATGAGGTTGTAGGCCAGGCGTGGCGGCGAGACGAACCAGCCGCGACGCTCCTCGCGATAAATCTGACCCTGTGACTCCAACTGCAACAACGCTTCACGCAAGGTGATCCGCGTGGTGCCGAACAATTCACTGAGCTTGCGCTCGGCCGGCAATTTGCTGCCGGGAGTCAACAGTCCGTGGTCGATCTGCTCCTGAAGCACCTGGCCGATGGCTGTTACCGTTTTTGTTGCCTCTTCACGCATCAATGTTTCCTTTCTGGACTAGACCAGCACCATTTCAGGGCAGAACCACAGCGTAAACCGGCTCATTCAATAGTCTGCAAGCGTAGGCAGTGCAGATGACCGCGATGTGACAAAGCTGCCCAACGGTCGCCATCCTCTGCCCTCAACAACCTGCAATTCATCGGCCAAGTCCCTTGCCTTCCGGGGCCTTGACCATGGTCTACGCTTAGCAGGCCAGTCGCTATACCGCTGAGCAAAAAGTCATTCCGGGCGACGAGCGACATCAAAGTGTCATCCAGCCCCCTTAAATTGGCTCAGGTATTGCTGACCTAGACCAACACGAACCGCAATCGCAGCGTTGAACACGACCCAAGGAGCTTTGGAATGAAAAAGTTTTTCCTGGCATCACTGTTAGGCTCGACCATCGCAATGTGCACCGCCGCCATGGCGGCCGATGATCTGAAAACCCTGGAAGCCGCAGCAAAAGCGGAAGGCGCCGTCAACAGCGTCGGCATGCCCAATGACTGGGCCAACTGGGCCGGCACCTGGAAAGACCTGAGCGACAAGTACGGCCTCAAGCACATCGACACCGACATGAGTTCGGCCCAGGAAATCGCCAAGTTCGCCGCGGAAAAAGACAACGCCAGCGCCGACATCGGCGACGTCGGTGCAGCGTTCGGCCCGATCGCGGTCAAGCAAGGCGTGGTCCAGCCTTACAAGCCTTCGACCTGGGATCAAATTCCAGCCTGGGCCAAGGACAAGGACGGCAACTGGGCACTGGCTTACACCGGCACCATCGCTTTCGTCGTCAACAAGAAATTGCTGCACGGTTCCGAAGTGCCAACCAAGTGGGCAGACCTCAAGACCGGCAAGTACAAGGTTTCCATCGGTGACGTGAGCACTGCTGCCCAGGCTGCGAACGGCGTTCTGGCGGCGGCACTGGCCAATGGTGGCGACGAGAAAAACCTCAAGCCTGCCCTGGATCTGTTCGCCGACATCGCCAAGCAGGGTCGCCTGTCAATGTCCAACCCGGTCATTGGTGCCATGGAAAAAGGCGAAATCGAAGTCGGCGTGGTCTGGGACTTCAACGGCCTGAGCTACAAGGCCAAGATGGCCAATCCGGATGACTACGTGGTGCTGATTCCGTCCGACGGCTCGGTGATATCCGGCTACACCACCATCATCAACAAGTACGCGAAAAACCCGAACGCCGCCAAGCTGACCCGCGAATACATCTTCAGCGACGCCGGCCAGATCAACCTGGCCAAAGGCAACGCCCGTCCGATCCGTGCCGAGCACATCACACTGCCGGAAGACGTGAAGGCCAAGCTGCTGCCGAACGAGCAGTACAAGAAGGTCACGCCGATCAAAGACGCGGACGCCTGGGAAAAGACCTCCAAGGCCCTTCCTCAGAAGTGGCAGGAAGAAGTCATCATCAATATGCAATAACCCTGTGGCCCACCATTTTTTGATGGGCCAATGAGAATCCCTGTGGGAACGAGCTTGCTCGCGATAGCGATTAGACATTCAACATGGATGTTGAATGGTAGTCCCTCATCGCGAGCAGGCTCGCTCCCACAGTGGACCGAGTGAATTCCGAATTCCTGTTCCACGGAGTTTTTGCCCCTATGAAGCACAACGTCATCCTTGTCGTGCTCGACGGCCTCAACTACGAGGTCGCCCGCCACGCCATGGGGCACCTGCAGGCTTACGTCGGCGCCGGACGCGCCGCACTCTACAAACTGGAGTGCGAGTTGCCTGCCCTGTCCCGACCGCTGTACGAATGCATCCTGACCGGCGTCGCGCCGATCGACAGCGGTATCGTCCACAACAACGTCTCGCGCCTGTCCAACCAGCGCAGCATCTATCACTACGCCACTGACGCAGGCCTTGTCACTGCAGCGGCGGCCTATCACTGGGTCAGTGAGCTGTACAACCGTTCGCCCTTCGTGGCGGCCCGGGACCGTCATACCGATGACCCGAAACTGCCGATCCAGCACGGGCATTTCTACTGGAACGATCACTACCCGGACTCGCACCTGTTCGCCGACGCCGAAAACCTGCGCCTGCGCCACACGCCGAACTTCCTGTTGATCCACCCGATGAACATCGACGACGCCGGGCACAAGCACGGCCTCGACACCCCGCAGTACCGCAACAGTGCCCGCTCGGCCGACATCATCCTGGCCGACTACCTGCAAGGCTGGCTCGATGCCGGTTACCAGGTGCTGGTCACCGCCGACCACGGCATGAACAACGACCGCTCCCACAACGGCCTGCTGCCGGAAGAACGTGAGGTGCCGCTGTTCGTTCTCGGTGACGCGTTCAGCTTCGACGCCGGTGCCGCGCCGAAACAGACCGAGATCTGCGGCACCGTCTGCCAGTTGCTCGGCGTGCCCCACGACAAACCGGTCTGCCGGGAGCTGTTGAAGTGAATGCCATGACACGCAGTAAATGGCTGGCAGCCTTATGCCTGGTCCCGTTCGCGCTGTTCTTCATCGTGTTCGAGATCGCACCGCTGACCTGGGTGATGATCAACAGCCTGCAATCGGAAGAATTCGGCTGGGGCCTGGCCAACTTCAGCAAGATCTTCAGCTCGAAGTTTTACCTGCAGGCCATCCAGTACAGCCTTGAGATCAGCTTCTGGTCCAGCGTGTTCGGGATCGTCATCGCAATTCTGGGCGCCTACTCACTGCGCCGGGTCGATTCGAAACTGCGCAACTTCGTCAACGCCTTCGCCAACATGACCAGCAACTTCGCCGGTGTGCCCCTGGCCTTCGCGTTCATCATTCTGCTCGGCTTCAACGGCAGCTTCACCATCATGCTCAAGCAGGCCGGCATCATTCAGGACTTCAACCTGTACTCGAAAACCGGACTGATCATTCTCTACACCTACTTCCAGATTCCCCTCGGCGTGCTGTTGCTGTACCCGGCCTTCGATGCGCTGCGCGAAGACTGGCGCGAGTCTGCTTCACTGCTCGGCGCGAGCGGCTGGCAATTCTGGCGGCACATCGGCTTGCCGGTATTGACGCCAGCACTGCTGGGCACCTTCGTGATCCTGCTGGCCAACGCCCTCGGGGCCTACGCCACGGTGTACGCCTTGACCACCGGTAACTTCAACGTGCTGCCGATTCGCATCGCGGCAATGGTGTCCGGTGACATTTCCCTGGACCCGAACCTGGCCAGCGCCCTGGCCGTGGTGCTGGTGGCCTTGATGACCCTGGTGACCATCGTGCATCAGTTGCTGTTGAAGAGGAGCTACCATGTCACGCGCTGAACTGGGGCCCGCCGGTGTCTACCACCGGGTCGTGGTGTACTTGCTGTTTGCCATCCTGCTGTTGCCGCTGGCCGGCACGCTGATCTACTCGATCGCCAGTAGTTGGTCGGCGACCATCCTGCCCAGCGGTTTCACCCTCAAGTGGTACATCCAGCTGTGGAGCGATCCGCGCTTCCTGAATGCGTTCGGACAATCGCTGCTGGTCTGCGTCGGTTCGCTGATCCTTTCGGTGGTGCTGATTCTGCCGTTGCTGTTCGTGGTGCATTACCACTTCCCGAAACTCGACGCGCTGATGAACATCCTGATCCTGCTGCCCTTCGCCGTGCCGCCGGTGGTGTCGTCGGTGGGGCTGTTGCAGCTCTACGGTTCCGGACCGTTCGCCATGGTCGGGACGCCGTGGATCCTGATCGGTTGCTACTTCACCGTGGCGCTGCCGTTCATGTACCGGGCGATCACCAACAACCTGCAAGCGATCAACCTGCGCGACCTGATGGACGCCGCCCAGTTGCTCGGCGCCAGCACCTTCCAGGCAGCCCTCCTGGTGGTGCTGCCGAACCTGCGCAAGGGCCTGATGGTGGCGTTGCTGCTGTCGTTCTCGTTCCTGTTCGGTGAGTTCGTGTTCGCCAACATTCTGGTCGGTACCCGCTACGAAACCCTGCAGGTCTACCTCAACAACATGCGCAACAGCAGCGGCCATTTCACCAGTGCGCTGGTGATCTCCTACTTCTTCTTTGTGCTGGTTCTGACCTGGATTGCCAATATCTTGAACAGGGACAAAAGCGAATGAGCTATGTCAGCGTCCAACATCTTCAGAAAAGCTTCGCGGGCACCACGGTGTTCAGCGACATCAATTGCGAAATCCAGAAAGGTGAGTTCGTCACCCTGCTCGGCCCGTCCGGTTGCGGCAAATCCACGCTGCTGCGCTGCATCGCCGGACTGACTTCGGTGGATGGCGGCAAGATCCTGCTCGACGGCCAGGACATCGTGCCCCTGAGTCCGCAGAAACGCGGGATCGGCATGGTATTCCAGAGCTATGCGCTGTTTCCCAACATGACCGTGGAACAGAACGTCGCCTTCGGCCTGCGCATGCAAAAGGTCAATGCCGACGACAGCCGCAAACGTGTCGCCGAAGTACTCAAACTGGTGGAGCTCAATGACTTTGCCGCGCGTTACCCGCATCAGCTCTCGGGGGGCCAGTGCCAGCGCGTTGCCCTCGCCCGCTCCCTGGTGACCCGGCCACGCCTGTTGCTGCTGGATGAGCCGCTGTCGGCCCTGGACGCGCGGATTCGCAAACACCTGCGTGAACAGATTCGTCAGATCCAGCGTGAACTGGGCCTGACCACGATTTTCGTCACACACGATCAGGAAGAAGCCCTGACCATGTCTGACCGGATTTTCCTGATGAATCAGGGAAAGATCGTACAGAGCGGCGACGCCGAAACCCTCTACACCGCACCGGTGGATGTGTTCGCAGCCGGTTTCATCGGCAACTACAACCTGCTGGATGCCGACAGCGCTTCGAAGCTGCTGCAGCGACCGATCAGCAAGCGCATCGCCATTCGCCCGGAAGCCATCGAACTGAGCCTTGACGGCGAACTGGACGCACAGATACGCAGCCACAGCCTGCTGGGCAATGTGATTCGCTACCGGGTCGAAGCCCGGGGCGTGGAATTGGTGGTGGATGTGCTGAACCGCTCGGCGGCCGACCTGCATCCCGATGGTCAGCGCCTGGCGCTTTCCATCGATCCGACGGCCCTGTGTGAGGTAGCCTGATGCCTTTGCTGACGCTGAAGAGAGAACTGCACTGATGGCCCTGGCAATTTTTGATCTGGACGAAACCCTGATCCACGGCGATTGCGCCTCGCTTTGGAGCGAGCAAATGGTCCGCCTCGGCTGGGTCGATGGCGAATCGTTCCTGCGTCGCGACAAGGAGTTGATGGATGCGTACGGCAGGGGCCATCTGGCAATGGAGGACTACATGGCCTTCAGCCTGGAACCGTTGATCGGTCGTACGCCCGCAGAGGTCGAGCATCTGGTTGGCCCATGGGTGGAAGACTTCGTCGAACCGATCATCTTCAGCGACGCCACCAAAACCATCGCGGCGCATCGTAAGGCCGGTGACCGGATTCTGGTGATTTCGGCCTCGGGCACCCACCTGGTCGGCCCCATCGCCGAACGCCTGGGCATCGACGAGATTCTCGGTATCGAACTGGAAGTGGACCATGGCGTTTACACCGGCCATACCGTTGGCACCCTGACCTACCGCGAAGGCAAGATCACCCGTTTGCTGGAGTGGCTGGATGCAGAGGAGGAAAACCTCGAAGGCGCGAGTTTCTATTCCGACTCACGCAATGACCTGCCGCTGTTGCTGAAGGTGGATTATCCGCATGTGGTGAACCCGGATCCGGTGTTGCGCGAGCAGGCTGAAAAGGCGGGCTGGCCGATCCATCTCTGGAAGTAACTCGTATCCCTTGTAGGAGTGAGCCTGCTCGCGATTGCGGAAGGTCAGTCAACATTAACGTCGAGTGATCCACCGCTTTCGCGAGCAGGCTCGCTCCTACAGGTTTTTGTGTTGTCAGCTCAGGCTTTCGTCAATCACCAACACCACCTTCCCCGCTACGGTATTGCTCGCCAGCTCGGCAAACGCTGCCTCGGCATCCTTGATCGGGAATGTCCTGGCCAGTTGCGGGCTCAAGCGCCCCTCGGCGAACAGCGGCCACACATGCAGGCGTAGATCGCTGAACAGATCGGCCTTGAATTGATCGTCACGGCTGCGCAGGGTCGAACCCAGCAACTGCACACGCTTGGCCAGCATCTGGGCCAGATCCAGTTTGGCCTCACGGCCGCCCATCAGACCGATCAATACCCAGCGGCCATCCTGGGCCAACAGCTTGAGGTTCAATGCCGAGTAATTGCCGCCCACCGGGTCGAGAATCACATCGAACGGCCCCAGATCCCTCAGGCTCTCCAGATCGCCATTACGCAACACGCCGCCCTGGGCGCCCAGTGCTTCGCAGTACGCCAATCGCTCGGCGGAGCCGACACTGACCCAGCAGGGGTTGCCGAACGCCTTGCACAGCTGAATGGCCGCTGAACCGATTCCACTTGCCCCGGCATGCAGAAGCACTTTCTGACCCGGTTTGAGCGCAGCCAGTTGAAACAAATTCAACCAGACTGTTGCATAAACTTCTGGCAATGCAGCCGCCTCGACCAGTGACACTTCGTCGGGAACTGGCAGCACATGCCGCCCGTCGACTACCACCTCTTCGGCCATCCCACCCCCGGCCAGCAAGGCGCAAACCCGATCACCAACCTGCCAGGAGGTCCCGGCGCCCACCTCGCTGATGACCCCCGAGCACTCTAGACCGAGCACTTGACTAGCCCCCGGTGGTGGCGGGTAAAGGCCGGCTTTCTGCAATAAATCGGCGCGATTGAGACCCGCTGCCGACACTCGGATGCGAACTTGCCCTACATCGCATGTAGGACTCGGCTCATCAACCCACACCACTTGACCGTCAACGCCTTGCAATGCTTTCACAGTGCCTCCATAGTGAGTCTGGACTGAGCCCGAAGCTGTAGCGCCGGGCTTTTTGCATTATGCGACCGGCTCCCAAAGAACCGGCGACTTCAAAGACGGCCTAATATGCGTTATCAATTGTCCCCGCGTCGAATCAGCATGAAGCATCTGTTCCCCAGCACTGCCCTCGCCTTGTTCATCGGTATCGGCTTGCTGCCGATGTCGAGCAATACATTCGCAGCCAATAGCTGGGACAAGCTTCAACCCGATCGTGACGAAGTGATCGCCAGCCTGAACGTCGTGGAGTTGCTCAAGCGCCACCACTACAGCAAGCCGCCACTCGATGACGCGCGCTCGGTGATCATCTACGACAGCTACCTCAAGCTGCTGGATCCGTCGCGCAGCTACTTCATGGCCAGCGACATTGCCGAATTCGACAAGTGGAAGACGCAGTTCGACGATTTCCTCAAGAGCGGCGACCTTAACGCCGGGTTCACCATCTACAAGCGCTACCTGGACCGCGTCAAGGCGCGTCTGGACTTCGCCCTTGCCGAGCTGAACAAGGGCGTCGACAAGATCGACTTCACCACCAAGGAAACCTTGCTGATCGATCGCAAGGATGCCCCTTGGCTCAAGTCCACCGCGGAACTCGACGACCTGTGGCGCAAACGCGTCAAGGACGAAGTCCTGCGTCAGAAGATCGCCGGCAAGGACTCCAAGCAAATCCAGGAAACCCTGACCAAGCGCTACAAGAACCAGTTGGCGCGCCTGGACCAGACCCGCGCGGAAGACATCTTCCAGGCGTACATCAACACCTTCGCCATGTCCTACGACCCGCACACCAACTATCTGTCGCCGGATAACGCGGAGAACTTCGACATCAACATGAGCCTGTCCCTCGAGGGCATCGGTGCCGTGTTGCAGAGCGATAACGACCAGGTGAAAGTCGTGCGCCTGGTGCCGGCAGGTCCGGCGGACAAGACCAAGCAGGTTGCACCGGCCGACAAGATCATCGGCGTTGCCCAGGGCAACAAGGAAATGGTCGACGTCGTGGGCTGGCGCCTGGACGAAGTGGTCAAGCTGATCCGTGGTCCGAAGGGCACCGTGGTGCGCCTGGAAGTCATCCCGGCCAGCAATGCGCCGAACGACCAGACCACCAAGATCGTGCCGATCACCCGTGAAGCGGTGAAGCTCGAAGATCAGGCCGTGAAGAAATCGGTCTTGAACCTCAAGCAGGACGGCAAGGACTACAAGCTCGGCATCATCGAGATCCCGGCGTTCTATCTGGACTTCAAGGCCTTCCGTGCCGGCGACCCGGATTACAAGAGCACCACCCGCGACGTCAAGAAACTGCTGACCGAGTTGCAGAAAGAGAAAGTTGACGGCGTGGTCATCGACTTGCGCAACAACGGCGGCGGTTCCTTGCAAGAAGCCACCGAGCTGACCAGCCTGTTCATCGACAAAGGCCCGACCGTGCTCGTGCGTAACGCCGATGGCCGGGTCGATGTACTGGAAGATGAAAACCCGGGCGCGTTCTACAAAGGCCCGATGGCGTTGCTGGTCAACCGCCTGTCCGCCTCGGCTTCGGAGATTTTTGCCGGTGCCATGCAGGACTACCACCGCGCACTGATCATCGGCGGCCAGACCTTCGGCAAAGGCACCGTGCAGACCATTCAGCCACTCAACCATGGCGAACTGAAACTGACCCTGGCCAAGTTCTACCGGGTTTCCGGGCAGAGCACCCAGCATCAGGGCGTCTTGCCGGACATCGATTACCCGTCGATCATCGACACCAAGGAAATCGGTGAAAGCGCCCTGCCGGAAGCCATGCCGTGGGACACCATCAAGGCGGCGATCAAACCTGCGCTCGACCCGTTCAAACCGTACATTTCGCAGCTCCAATCCGAGCATGACGTGCGCACGGCCAAAGATGCGGAGTTCGTGTTCATCCGCGACAAGCTGGCCCTGGCGCAGAAACTGATGACCGAGAAAACCGTCAGCCTCAATGAAGTCGAGCGTCGCGCCCAGCACGCCGACATCGAAGCCAAACAGCTGACCATGGAAAACATCCGTCGCAAGGCCAAGGGCGAAGAACCGCTCAAAGAGCTGAAGAAAGAAGACGAGGACGCCATTGCGGCCGAGGACGACAAGACCAAGCCGGAGGACGACGCCTACCTCAGCGAAACAGGGCGGATTCTGCTGGACTACCTGAAACTCAACACGGCAGTGGCCAAGCACTGAGTTTGTACAAACAACTGATGGCAATTTAATGCTGACGGCCCTGTAGCGTCATCAAACAGTCATCATTCTGTCGTGAAATAAAGGACCGGGCGTGCTCTTTTTACCAAGGGCACGCCCGGTCCTTTTTTTATTGCCAGAGATCGCCATGACCACAACCGAACAGCTGAGCGCCTTGAACTCGATCCTGAGTCAAAGCGGTTTACACAGTCTGTTCCAACCAATCATCAGCCTCTCTGAGCGACGCATCCTAGGTTACGAAGCCCTCAGTCGCGGCCCCTCCAACAGCCCTCTGCACTCCCCTGTCGCTCTGTTCGCCGTCGCCCGCCAGGCCGGACGCCTGAGCGAACTGGAAATTGCCTGCCGCGAAAGCGCTTGCCGACGTTTCAATGAACAGCAACTGCCTGGCCTGTTGTTCCTTAACGTGTCCCCGGAGTCTCTGCTCGAAGCGGCCCATCAACCGGGGCGCACCCTGCAATTGCTGCAGAACTTCGGCATTGCGCCCAGCCAGGTGGTCATCGAGCTCACGGAGCAGACGCCGACGGATGATTTCCAGTTGCTGCAAACCGCCCTGCATCACTATCGGGCGATGGGCTTTTCGATTGCGCTGGATGATCTGGGGGCGGGCTATTCGAGTTTGCGCTTGTGGTCCGAGCTGCGGCCCGATTACGTGAAAATCGACCGGCATTTCATTGATGGCATTCATCAGGATGCGCTCAAGCGCGAGTTCGTCGGCTCGATCCTGCAAATCGCCAAGGCCTCGCGGGCACAAGTCATTGCCGAAGGTATCGAGCTGGCCGAAGAGCTCACGGTGCTGACCGAAATGGGCGTGGACCTGGTGCAGGGCTATCTGCTTTGCCGCCCCCAGGAACACCCGCCACGGGATGCCCGGGCATTGATGCCCCGACAGGACAGCACCGCCGTCGTACTGAGCGAAGACGGCAGCGACCTCAGCGCCCTGCTCAACGAACTACCCGCGGTTAACCGGGATACCCCGACCGCCATGGTGCTCGAAGCCTTTCGTCGCCAGGCCAACCTGAACTCACTGGCAGTCCTGGATGAACAGGGTCAGCCCTGCGGCATTGTCCATCGTCATTCACTCTCCGACGCTCTGCTCAAGCCCTTTGCCACCGACCTGTTCGCCCGCAAGCCCATCAGCCGCCTGATGAACGATGACTTCCTCGCTGTCGAGCTGAGCCAGTCGTTGCAACAGGTCAGTCGCCTGATCACCAGCCGCGCCCGACAGCGCATCGAAGAAGATTTCATCATTACCCTCAACGGCGACTATCTCGGGTTGGGACGGGTGATTGACGTGCTCAAGCTGATCACGGAACTCAAGATCCAGCAGGCCCGCTACGCCAACCCGCTGACCTTGCTTCCGGGCAACGTGCCGATCCAGCAATGCCTGACACGGCTGCTGCAACAGCGACGGGAATCAGTGATCTGCTACGTGGACATTGATAGCTTCAAACCCTTCAATGACATCTACGGCTATGGTCGCGGCGACGAAGTCCTGCTGTGCCTGGCGCAATGCCTGAACGACCGCGTCGACCCGTCCCGCGACTTCGTCGGACACATCGGCGGCGATGATTTCCTGCTGGTGCTTGGCCCGGAAGACTGGCGCAAACGTTTGAACCAGTTGCAGGGCGACTTCCAGAGTCAGTGCCGGCGCTTCTACCGCAGCGAACACCTGGAAGCCGGCTGCTTCATCGCACCGAATCGCCAGGGACAGCGCCAGGAGTTTGCGTTGTTGTCACTGTCGATCGGCGTTGTGCATTTGCATCCACAGGCCTGTGAACAACTCGATGCGAGCCAGTTGGCCGAGATGGCATCACAGGCCAAGCACCATGCCAAGAATGTGCAGGGCCATAGCGTGCATGTGATTGATAGCCGGGTAGTGTCGACGGTTGAAGAGCTGCTCGTTTCCGGGCATCGATAAGGGAGCTTTTCGGCAACAGTCCAATCAGCGAGGCGCCGAGGAAGACTTCAGCTCTTCGAGCTTGATCGACGCCAGCGGATGCCCGGCCTTCAACGCGATCTCCCAGAACCGCGCGGCCTCAACCGGATCCGGAGCCTTGCTCGCCGTCCCGGCCAAACTGATCACGCCCACTTGATACGCCGCCTTGCCATCGCCCGCCAAGGCCGCCAGGCGCAACAAACGCACGCCCTCCTCACGAGCACCGAGGCCGACGCCGCGAAACGCCAGGATGTGCCCATAGAAGCTCTGGGCGCCGACATTGCCCAGGTTGGCCATGCGGGCGAACTGGCCTTCGAGCCAGTGCCAGCCCCGAGGCTGACGGACAAACCATGACCAGTGAAACAATCGGCGCGCGAGCCAGTAACCGACCCGCGCCTTGAGTTGCAAGAACACTCAGGCCTCCGCCGATTCCGGGTATTCGTACTCGAACACCCGCACCACTTCCGACGCATGCCAAGACGCGGCGGCAACGCCGTCCGACGGCCCGGAAAAACGCCCGAGACGCTCGACACACTCAAAGAATCCAGTGCGCGGCAAGCGGCTGGCGCCCTGACTGATCACCAGCGAACTGCGCAATGGCTGCTCCGCCCTGGCGTCCAGGGCCGCCAGATGCTCAAGGGCCGCGGTCAGGGTCTGCATGGCCGGGGTCGGCAGCTGCAAACGCTCCAGCAATGCCCGATACGTCAACAGATGGCGCTGGCGACGCGCCTGATCCAGTTCGCCCAACAATCCGTCCCAGTGTTGACGACTGATGCGTACGCTCACGATTCATCCCTCCACCCAGGCACCGTCAATTCCCAGGCCAGGCTGCGACGAATCGCGGCGTCGGGCAGACGCTCGCCACTTTCGATCATGGCCAGGTAAGACGGGCTGATGCCTACCGTGCGGGCCAACGCCTCGATGGCGATGCCCTTCCCCTCACGCAAACTGCGTAGTTGATCCAGACCCGGAAGAATCGCGTCTGGTGTTGCCGCCTGAAGCTTTGCAGCTTGAGGTGACGCTTGCTCCTTGATACCCGCTGCTTTCAGTAACGCCTGATACTGAGCCCATGGCAGAACCGCATATTCGGGCTCGCCTTCGCGTGTAATTATCTGAATATCCATCACTACCCCGTAGGACAACAACACTTAGCGAGTCAGCACTTTTCCCTAGAAGTGTAATCCTAACAGCGGCCAAGGTCGCGGGGGACATCAATCTGTGAACAGGTCAAAATCGACTCAGTGTTTTTTCGGGCCTTGAAGTTGAAGTTGCTCGGGGGTATCAGGCAGACGCTCAACCACCGCGAGCTTCTCCGGCACTTGCCGTTTGCGCCAGGCGCGGAAGGCATTGAGCTCGTCGTCGAGCACTTTCATCAGCCATGCCAGTACCGCGATGTCATCGAACATGCCAAATAATGGAATGAAATCCGGGATCGCATCCACCGGGCTGAGGAAGTACATCAGGCCCGCGACCACCGAAATCAGCGCCTTGGGGCTGATGGCGCGATACTCACCACGCCAGTAGGCCAGGCAGAGTGCCTGCATCAGGCGCAAGTCATCCTTGAGCTTGCCCAACCGGTTGCCCTGGCTTGCAACTTTACTGGCGACCGCGAACAACAGGGTCGGCAATCGACCGCGTGCCAACAGGCGTCCGGCCAGTGGCAGGAAACGAGCGAAACTCCAGGGTGCTTTCATCATTCCTCCCGTTGAAATGTTATCCACACAAATTGTGGATAACCTTGTGAACAGAGCTGCTTTTCATCGCTGTAAGCCCCGTTTTACAAGGTCTGCGTTCAGATCGGGCGTTTTTTACTCATCAAAAAAAACCCATAATTTCATTGACTTGGCGGCCTTGTGCGACTACCGCCAACACCACTATGCCTAAGACTCCGGCCTAGAGCGCCTGTTCGTTTTGTTTACCCCCGCCGAACGCCAGATGCAACAACGCCCCGCATGAGCGAGGCGTTGTTATCGAAGCAGGCGCTGGTTACTTGGCAGCGGCGTCTTCTTTTGCCGGATCCTTGATGGCCAGCAGTTCCAGGTCGAATACCAGCACCGAGTTGGCTGGAATCGCCGGGCTTGGGCTTTGAGCGCCGTAAGCCAGGTCAGCAGGAATGTACAGCTTGTACTTCTCGCCAACGTGCATCAGTTGCAGGCCTTCGACCCAACCCGGGATCACACCGCTGACCGGCAGATCGATCGGGCTGCCACGCTCGACGGAACTGTCGAATACGGTGCCGTTGGTCAGCTTGCCGGTGTAGTGAACGGTCACTACGTCAGTCGGCTTTGGCTGAGGGCCATCGGCTTTCTGCACGACTTCGTACTGCAAGCCCGAAGCGGTGGTGGTCACGCCAGGCTTCTTGCCGTTTTCTTCGAGGAATTTCTTGCCGGCGGCTGCCGACTCTTCGCTCATCTTGGCCATGCGTTCTTCGGCACGCTTTTGCAGTGCGGCGAACGCCTCGACCAGTTCTTCGTCTTTGAGCTTCTGCTCTTTCTTGCCGACGGCGTCTTCGATGCCCTGGGCTACAGCCTTGGAATCCAGGTCATCCATGCCTTCCTGAGCCAGGCTCTTGCCCATGTTCAGACCAATGCCGTAGGAAGCTTTTTGCGCCGGAGTTTTCAGCTCTACGCTGGTCTGCGAGTCACAACCCGCGAGTACCAGGCCAACCAGGGCTACCGCCGCCGCCAACCGATGCTGTTTCATGCTATTTCCTTGTTCATGCGCCTAAAGGGCAATCGAGTAAAGCCGCGAGCTTATCAGGCCGCCACGACCAATGGCTACCGGCATGAGAGCTGGAAACAATTGATAAGTTCAGGTGTTTAAACGCTTTTCACAATTCGGCTGATGAAGCTTCTTTCATCTTGATCCGACGCAGGCCGATTCCTGAACCTACAACATCTGGCGTAATGGCCTCTTGCCGCATCCTGGGTACTCGGGCATAACGGCATGATCATTCGACAAGGACGTTTATCTTGCGCCTCTTCCTTCGCTTGCTGGTTCTCATCACAGTACTGCTCGGGCTGATCATGGCCGTGGTGCTTTACTACGTCGCCAACCCGAAGCTGCCGGCCTGGTCGCCTGCACAACAGGTGCATTACCTGGAGCAATGGAGCGCCGCCGATCGCGAGACCTATTACTTCACCCCCCAGGGCACTCAGGTCAAAGGCTTGCGCTACGACTGGTTCACCGCCCTCGAACTGCCCTTCTCGCAACAACGATTCGCCGCCCCCGAATACCTCGCCCGCTTCGGTTTCCTGGTGGACCCCGGCCAGAAACCGATACCGAACAACCCTGGCAACCTCCCCGCAGGCTTTACCCGGCACCAGAACGCGGGGAGCCCGGATGTGTTTCTGGATATCACCTGCGCGGCCTGTCACACCGGTGAACTGCGTTTCAAGGGCCAGGCCGTGCGTATCGACGGCGGCTCGGCGCAGCATGTGCTGCCGTCCAGTGTTCCTACGCTCAAAGGGGGCAGTTTCGGACAGGCCCTGGTGGCCAGCCTCGCCTCCACTTACTACAACCCGTGGAAATTCGAACGCTTCGCACGCAACGTGCTCGGTCAGGACTACGAGACGCGCCACCAACAGTTGCGCAAAGATTTCAAATCTTCACTGGACACCTTCCTCAAGGTGGCCTGGAACGACACCCATCGCGGGCTCTATCCGACCGAGGAAGGCCCGGGGCGCACAGACGCCTTCGGGCGCATCGCCAATGCCAGCTTCGGTGATGCGATATCCCCCGACAACTACCGCGTAGCCAATGCCCCGGTCGATTATCCGCAGTTGTGGGACATGTGGACGTTCGAATGGGTGCAGTGGAACGGCTCGGCAAAACAACCGATGGCCCGCAACATCGGCGAGGCGCTGGGCGTCGGTGCCACGCTGAACTTCTTCGACAAAAACGGCCAGCCACTGACGGGCGATGCCCGCTATCCCTCCAGTGTCCGCGTGCGCGATCTGCACCTGATCGAACAAACCCTGCAACGACTCGCGCCTCCAGCCTGGCCGGAAGAACTGTTGGGCGCGGTCGACAAACCCCTGGCAGCCAAGGGGCGCGCCTTGTTCGCCGAAAACTGCGCAGGTTGTCATGTACCGCGCACCACCCAGGGCGAGGGGCGATACGTTCAGCACCTGAAAATGCTCCCGGTGGATTACATCGGCACCGACCCCGGCGCGGCCAACAACATCGCTGACCACCGCTTCGACCTGACAGCGCTGCAATGGAAGCAGGCGGAACTGGAAAAACTCGATGTCGAGCCAAAACCCGACGAACCACTGGACCTGAGCAAGATGTCCGTGGCCAAGGGGCTGGCCTACGTCACCGCATTTGTCCGGGACCGCGCGTATCAAGACGCCAATGTCACCCCTGCAGAGCGTCCTTTAATGGACGGTTTCGGCCTGCCAATCGGTGTACGCGAGTTGCGTTCGTACAAGGCCAGGCCATTGGCGGGTGTATGGGCGACACCGCCGTTCCTGCACAACGGTTCGGTGCCGAGCCTTTATCAATTGCTGTCGCCTCAGGATGAGCGTGCGACCACGTTCTATAAAGGCACGTTCGAATACGACCCGGGACACCTGGGCTATCGCACCGAAGCCTTTACCAACGGATTTCTGTTCGATACGCGAATCACCGGCAACCACAACAGTGGCCATGAATTCCGCGCCGGCAAACTCGGCAATGGTGTAATCGGCCGCGGGTTGCAGCCGCAAGAACGCTGGGCCCTGCTGGAATACCTGAAAGTGCTGGGCGGCCCGCTGGAAGCGCAATTGCCATGACCACCGCCTCAGTCAAAAGGACTTTCCCATGCTGATTACACTTTGGCTGCGCCTGGGCGCCTTTCTCGGCAAGCTGTTGCTGTGGTTACTGGGTCTCGGCGTGCTTGGCTGGGCCCTGGCCAGCGCCTGGTTTGCCTGGCAGCAGCGCGGGCCGGTCTCGACGCAGGAGTTGATTGCGGACGGTGAAGCCGCGATGACCCGGGACATCATCCAGACCGCCGTGCGCATCGTCGATCAGCACCGTGAAAGCACCCGCTATTTGCGCGACGCCCATGCCAAGGCCCACGGCTGTGTGAAGGCCGAGGTTCAGGTGCTGCCGGAATTGCCAGGCGAACTGCGCCAGGGCGTGTTCAGCGAGCCGGGCAAAACCTGGCAAGCGACGATGCGGCTGTCCAACGGCAATGCCTACCCGCAGTTCGACAGCATCCGCGATGCCCGGGGCATGGCGATCAAACTGTTCGATGTGCCGGGCAAGCAACTGTTGAGCGATCAGCAGGGGCGAAGCCAACAGGACTTTGTGATGTTCAGCCACCCGAACTTCTTTGTCAGTAATGTCGCCGAATACCGTCAGAACGTCGCCGCCCAGGCCGACGGTAAAAAGATGATGGCCTTCTTCCCCGGCCGGGATCCACGCACGTGGCAGGTTCGCCACCTGTTCATTGCCCTGGCGACACTGGCCCCCGCCCCGTCGAGCCCGACCCAGACGACGTATTTTTCGGTTTCACCCTACAAGTTCGGTGAAGCCAATGCGAAGTTCCGGGTCATGCCCGATCCGGATAGCTGCCCGGCCTACAACCTGCCGGAACAGAATCGCAAGCTGCCGAACTTTCTGCGCAATGCGCTGCACCAACAGCTGTCGACCGACCGGATGCCCGCGTGTTTCGTCCTGCAAATCCAGCGACAGGACGCCAACAAGTACATGCCGATTGAAGACACCAGCATTGAGTGGCGCGAGAGCGATGCGCCCTTCGAGACGGTGGCGCGGATCAAGGTGCCGGCGCAGGACTTCGATACACCGGCGCTGAACCTGCAATGCGACAACCAGTCGTTCAATCCCTGGTTTGGCGTCGAGGCGCACCGTCCGATTGGCGGGATCAATCGCCTGCGCAAGGCCGTGTATGAAGCCGTCAGCGATTACCGCCACAGGCGCAATGCCGAACTGTAGGAGCGAGCTTGCTCGCGAAGAAGCCATGGGCGCCGCTGGGTATCTGAGTTTACGCGTTATCGTTCACGACCTTCGCGAGCAAGCTCGCTCCTACAGAGAGCGAGGAAAGCCAAACGCCAGACAGCAAAAAGCCCGCACAAGGCGGGCTTTCTGTGGTGACCTGGCGTTCAGTGTTCCAGGTTACCGAATATGGCGCAGCGGACGGGACTCGAACCCGCGACCCCCGGCGTGACAGGCCGGTATTCTAACCGACTGAACTACCGCTGCGCGTAGCGTTGAAAGTAAGTGGTGGGTGATGACGGGATCGAACCGCCGACATTCTGCTTGTAAGGCAGACGCTCTCCCAGCTGAGCTAATCACCCTTTACCTTCGTTGCGGGGCACATTATGCCACAGGTTTTTATAAAGTGTTGATTTATTTGAAGTTTTTTTCAAAAAAATCTAAAAACCGGTGAAACGATGCAACCCACAGGAACAACAGTGAAACTTGAGGCAGAAAAAAACCCGCCTAAGCGGGCTTTTCCGTGGTGACCTGGCGTTCAGTGTTCCAGGTTACCGAATATGGCGCAGCGGACGGGACTCGAACCCGCGACCCCCGGCGTGACAGGCCGGTATTCTAACCGACTGAACTACCGCTGCGCGTAACACTGAAAACGAATGGTGGGTGATGACGGGATCGAACCGCCGACATTCTGCTTGTAAGGCAGACGCTCTCCCAGCTGAGCTAATCACCCTTCGCTTCGGTGTGGCGCGCATTCTACGGAGCGACCCAACCTCTGGCAAGCACTTTTTAAAATAATTTTCCGAGCCCTTCCAAAGGCTTAGAGAAGGGTTGGCCTATGGCACGGCGAAGACAATAATGCCCCCCTTTGTATAAAGGAGAGACTCACCCCATGTGGTTCAAAAACCTGCTTATCTATCGCCTGACCCAAGATCTGCCTGTTGATGCCGAGGCGTTGGAAACTGCACTGGCCACCAAACTGGCGCGCCCATGTGCAAGCCAGGAGTTGACCACCTACGGTTTCGTCGCGCCGTTCGGCAAAGGCGAAGATGCGCCACTGGTACACGTCAGCGGTGACTTCCTGCTGGTGTCCGCGCGCAAGGAAGAACGTATTTTGCCGGGCAGCGTCGTGCGTGACGCGGTCAAGGAAAAGGTCGAAGAGATCGAAGCCGAGCAAATGCGCAAGGTCTATAAGAAGGAACGCGATCAGATCAAGGATGAAATCATCCAGGCCTTCCTGCCCCGCGCCTTTATCCGTCGCTCGTCGACCTTCGCCGCCATCGCGCCGAAACAGGGCCTGATTCTGGTCAACTCGGCCAGCCCGAAACGCGCCGAAGACTTGCTGTCGACCCTGCGTGAAGTGATCGGCACCCTGCCGGTGCGCCCACTGACCGTGAAGATGTCTCCGACCGCGACCATGACCGAATGGGTCACCACCCAGAAAGCCGCGGACGACTTCTTTGTGCTGGACGAGTGCGAACTGCGCGACACCCACGAAGACGGCGGCATTGTGCGTTGCAAGCGCCAGGACCTGACCAGCGAAGAAATCCAGCTGCACCTGAGCACCGGCAAAGTGGTCACTCAACTGTCCCTGGCCTGGCAGGACAAACTGTCGTTCGTCCTCGACGACAAAATGGTGGTCAAGCGCCTGAAGTTCGAAGACCTGCTGCAAGACCAGGCGGAACAGGACGGCGGCGACGAAGCCCTGGGCCAACTGGACGCCAGCTTCACCCTGATGATGCTGACTTTCGGCGACTTCCTCCCGGCGCTGGTTGAAGCGCTGGGTGGCGAAGAGACTCCGCAAGGCATCTAAACCCTGGCGATGTCCAAATTGTAGGAGCGAGCCTGCTCGCGATAGCGGAATGTCAGTCAGCATCATTGTTGAATGTCAGTCCGCAATCGCGAGCAGGCTCGCTCCTACATTGGTTTAGTGATGCTACTTATAAAAAAGGATCAAGCCATGCGCGCACTGGCTGCATTGAGTCGTTTTGTCGGCAACACCTTCGCTTACTGGGTACTGATTTTCGCTGTCGTGGCGTTTCTGCAACCAGCATGGTTCATCGGCCTCAAAGGCGCCATCGTGCCCTTGCTGGGGCTGGTGATGTTCGGCATGGGCCTGACCCTCAAACTCGAAGACTTCGCCGAAGTCGCTCGCCATCCATGGCGCGTGGCCCTGGGCGTGGTTGCCCATTTCGTGATCATGCCTGGCGTGGCGTGGTTGCTCTGCCAAGTGTTCCACTTGCCGCCGGAAATCGCCGTTGGCGTGATTCTGGTCGGCTGCTGCCCGAGCGGCACCTCGTCGAACGTGATGACCTGGCTGGCCCGTGGCGACCTGGCGCTATCGGTGGCCATCGCCGCCGTCACCACCCTCCTCGCCCCGCTGCTGACCCCAGCCCTGATCTGGCTGCTGGCCTCGGCCTGGTTGCCGGTGTCGTTCATGGAGTTGTTCTGGTCGATCCTGCAGGTGGTGCTGTTGCCGATCGTGCTGGGCGTGGTTGCCCAACGGGTGCTCGGCGACAAGGTTCGCCACGCCGTGGACGTGTTGCCGCTGGTATCGGTGGTCAGCATCGTGATCATCGTCACCGCAGTCGTCGCCGCCAGCCAGGCGAAGATCGCAGAGTCCGGCCTGTTGATCATGGCCGTGGTCATGCTGCACAACAGCTTCGGCTACCTGCTGGGTTACTTCACCGGGCGCCTGTTCAAGCTGCCTCTGGCCCAGCGCAAGTCCCTGGCCCTGGAAGTCGGTATGCAGAACTCCGGGTTGGGCGCCGCGTTGGCGAGCGCACACTTCTCACCGCTGGCGGCAGTGCCAAGTGCACTGTTCAGTGTCTGGCACAATATTTCCGGGGCATTGCTCTCCACGTATTTCCGTCGCATGAGTGAGAAACAGGATTTGGAAATGGCTGCACAGCAGGCGACTGACTGATTCAAAAACTTGATCCCCGGGTTAATGCTGGGCACTCTATTGCCCATCGCGAGGACGACCTCGCGGCTCGATCGAGTCATTAATCAGGGGACGACCCCGTCAGACGATGGAGGTCTTCATGTCCTGGATCATTCTGTTTTTCGCCGGCCTGTTCGAAGTGGGCTGGGCCGTCGGCCTCAAGTACACCGACGGCTTCACCCGCCCGCTCCCCACTGTGTTGACCGTTGCGGCCATGGCGATCAGCCTTGGCTTGCTCGGCCTTGCAATGAAGGAATTGCCGCTGGGTACGGCCTATGCAATCTGGACCGGGGTCGGCGCCGTGGGCACGGTGATCGCCGGGATCATTCTGTTTGGCGAATCCATGGCGCTGCTGCGGTTGGCGAGTGTGGCGTTGATCATTAGCGGACTCGTTGGGCTCAAGGTCAGCGCTTAAGCGACTACCGCCAATCGCGAGCAGGCTCACTCCTACAAGGTTTTATGGTGTGTCGGAGATTTTCACCACACCCGCGATCCCTGTAGGAGTGAGCCTGCTCGCGATGAGGCCCGCTCAAACAACTGTTATCTGACTGCCCCGCGCAATTCCCCCACCAACGCCTGCAACTTCGCCGGTTCCGCCACTTCAACCGCCACCGCCGGCCCCGCCACCAACGTCACCCGCGACCACAGGCGATGAAACAGTCCCTTGCCCGGATCGCGGCTGAAGAAACTCCCCCACAACCCCTGCAAGGCCAACGGAATCACCGGCACCGGCGTCTCTTCGAGAATCCGCGTCAGCCCGCTCTTGAACTCATTGATCTCGCCATCGGCGGTCAGCTTACCTTCGGGGAAGATGCACACCAGCTCCCCGTCCTTCAAGTACCGGGCAATGCGCGTGAAGGCTTGTTCGTATATCTGGATGTCTTCCTGGCGCCCGGCAATCGGAATCGTCCCCGCGGTACGGAAGATGAAGTTCAGTACCGGCAGGTTGTAGATCTTGTAATACATGACAAAGCGAATCGGCCGACGTACCGCGCCGCCAATCAGCAACGCGTCGACGAACGACACGTGATTGCACACCAGCAACGCCGCGCCTTCATCGGGAATCAAATCCAGATTGCGGTGCTCGACGCGGTACATGGAATGGCTGAGCAGCCAGATCATGAAACGCATGGTGAACTCGGGGACGATCTTGAAGATGTAGGCGTTGACACCGATGTTCAGCAGCGACACCACCAGGAACAGCTGCGGAATCGACAGCTCGGCCACACTCAGCAAGACGATCGAGACAATCGCCGACACCACCATGAACAACGCATTGAGGATGTTGTTGGCGGCAATCACCCGCGCCCGTTCGTTCTCCGCCGTACGTGACTGAATCAGCGCGTACAGCGGCACGATATAGAAACCGCCGAAGACGCCCAGGCCGAGGATGTCGAGCAACACCAGCCAGCTGTGGCCAAAACCGAGGATTTCGATCCAGCCATGGCCGGTGGCGCTGTTCGGGATTCCACCAGAATGCCACCACAGCAACAGACCGAAAACGGTCAGGCCAAACGATCCGAACGGCACCAGGCCAATCTCGACTTTGCGCCCGGAGAGCTTTTCGCAAAGCATTGAACCCACGGCGATCCCCACCGAGAACACCGTCAGAATAAGCGTCACCACGGTTTCGTCGCCGTGCATCCATTCCTTGGCATAGGCCGGGATCTGCGTCAGGTAAATCGCCCCGACAAACCAGAACCACGAGTTGCCGACAATCGAGCGTGACACCGCCGGCGTTTGCCCCAGGCCCAGCTTCAACGTGGCCCAGGACTGGCTGAAAATGTTCCAGTTCAGACGCATTTGCGGCGTGGCGGCCGCCGCCCGGGGAATGCTGCGGCTGGCCAGGTAGCCGAGCACGGCAGTGCCGATGATCGCCATGGACACCACCGGCGCGTAATGCGCCGAAGACATCATGATCCCGGCGCCAATGGTGCCGGCGAGGATCGCCAGGAAGGTACCCATTTCCACCAGGCCGTTGCCGCCTACCAGCTCATCTTCATGCAGGGCCTGCGGCAGGATCGAGTACTTCACCGGCCCGAACAGCGCCGAGTGGGTGCCCATGGCGAACAACGCCACCAGCATCAACGACAGGTGATCGAACATGAAACCGACGGCGCCGACCGCCATGATGGCGATTTCCCCAAGCTTGATCAGGCGGATCAACGCGTCCTTGGCGAACTTTTCCCCGAATTGCCCGGCCAGGGCCGAGAACAGGAAAAACGGCAGGATAAACAGCAGCGCACACAGGTTGACCCAGATCGAGCGGTCACCTTCGATGGTCAGCTTGTACAAAATGGCGAGGATCAACGACTGTTTGAAGACGTTGTCGTTGAACGCCCCGAGGGACTGGGTGATGAAGAACGGCAGGAAACGCCGGGTGCGCAGCAAGGTGAACTGTGAAGGGTGACTCATCTTCCATGTGTCCCTGATGTTAGGTAACGAGTGGCCTGGATTCTTATTGGATTATCACAAGTCGATCCAGGCCACACCTTACCTAATCTTTGCCGGTTATTTCTTCAATCCGGCAATGCACGGCGAGACAAACAACTCGCCACGCCAGGCGCCCAGCACCGTGCGCTTGCCGACGATCAGCCACATCACCGCCAGCAACGCCACCAGCACGCAGCCGAACACACTGAAAAACGTCAGGTTCAAGGTACTGGCCAGCTTCAACGTTGCCAGAGAATAGACGCCCAACGGGAAAGTGAAGCCCCACCAGCCGAGATTGAAAGGAATGCCGGCACGCAGGTAGCGCACAGTGATCAGCAATGCCATCAGCATCCACCACAGGCCGAAGCCCCACAAGGTGATGCCGGCCACCAGACCCAGTCCTGCGGCAATCTCGCCGACTCCCGGCATACCGTTGGCCGCGAAAATCAACGGTGCATCGCCGCCCAGTACCAGCATGCCCAGCGCACCGGTGCCGATCGGGCCAAGGGCCAGCCAACTCGAGGCGGCCATGTTTTCGTGGGGCAGTTTATGCAGGGCCATGCGCAACAACAGAATGGTCAGGATGCTGAAGGCCACCGGCAGGGAAAAGGCCCAGAGCACATAGCTGGTCACCAGCACCACCAGTTGCGAATGAGCATCGACCAAATGCGGAGCCAACAGGCCCCCGCTGGCGGCCGCCACTTCTGCCGCGACCACCGGCAACAACCAGACCGCCGTCATCTGGTCGATGCTGTGCTCCTGGCGAGTGAACATCAAGTAGGGAATCAGCACACCGCAGGCCAGCGACATGGCCACATCCAGCCACCACAGCACCTCGGCGAGGTGAATCACCCCTTCACCCCAGCGCGGCAGGCCAAACACCAGGAAGCCGTTGATGATGGTCGCCAGGCCCATGGGAATGGTGCCGAAAAACATCGAAACCGTGGAGTGGCCGAAAATCCGCCGCGCCTCGTCGAAAAACAGCACCCAACGCGCCGTGTATAGCGCCGTAAACAGCAGGAACAGAGCGATATTGAACAGCCAGAGGGCTTCGGCAACGGCGTGCAAGGCAGGCAGGGCGACCGGCAATTGCGCCAGTGCCAACGCCAGCACGCCGGTGCCCATGGTGGCCGCGAACCAGTTGGGGGTGAACTGGCGGATCACCTCGCGGGGATGCTGCAAATGGCTGAAAGGTTTGATTCCGGGCTTGATGCGATTGGCGCATGTCATGGCGAACTCCTGTCCTCTCGTGAGGTAGAGCCCATGTTAGATCCGAATAGAATATCTATATAACGGGTAATATCTCTATATCTTATCTATATCACTTATATAGCGTCAGACACTCCCTTCAGATTCGATCACCAATATCCGGGCCGGTCCTAATGGATGCGCCACATGCTCAGTGCCAACCGAGGCATGAAAAATGTCACCGACCTCCAGCAAGGCTTCCCGCTCCACTCCCTCTTCGCGATACCGCATCTGCACCTGGCCATCGAGCACCACGAACACTTCCTCGCCATCATTGACGTGCCACTTGTAGGGCTGATCGGTCCAGTGCAACCGCGTGGTGATGCCGTTCATGCTGGCGATGTCCAGCGCGGCCCAGGCACGCTCGCCAGTGAACGATTTGCTGCGGATGATCTTCATGGTTCGATCCTTCGAGTGAACTGAGTGGGTGCCAAGGCTAACTCAATTTTACCGGTTGGCCTCGCAGCCCCTGGCCGAACGTGATCGCAGTAGACTCGCCATTGCGCTAAGCCATGAGGTTGCATTGAATCAGTGAAGCCCCCATCGCGAGCAAGCTCGCTCCCAAAATTTGCCTGCCACCCACAATCCCTGTGGGAGCGAGCCTGCTCGCGATGGGGCCAGTCCAGACACTGCAAATTCCCCTGCGACACCCCACCACGCCACGACCTTGGTCGACACTGACTAACGCTGGCGGTCGTGCGAGACTGTCTGTCCGGGCGGGAGGCCCGGAAGTCTTTTGTCTGGAGTCCCCATGTCGCTGTCCACCGGGCTGATTGCCGTCGTCGCCCTGGCCTATATGGCCATCATGTTCGCCATCGCCTTCTATGGCGACCGTCGCAGCGCGCCCTTGCCGCCGCGTGTGCGGGCGTGGGTGTACAGCCTGTCGCTGGCGGTCTACTGCACCAGCTGGACCTTCTTCGGTGCAGTGGGCCAGGCCGCCGAACAGCTCTGGTCGTTCCTGCCGATCTACCTCGGGCCGATCCTGTTGCTGGTCGGCGCGCCGTGGGTCCTGCAAAAAATGGTGATGATCAGTAAACAGGAAAACATCACCTCGATCGCCGACTTCATCGCCGCGCGCTATGGCAAATCCCAGTCGCTGGCAGTGGTGGTGGCGCTGATTTGCCTGGTCGGTGTGCTGCCCTACATCGCGCTGCAGCTCAAAGGCATCGTGCTCGGCGTGAACCTGCTGATCGGCGCCGGTGCCGACGCCATGGGCACCCGTGCCCAGGACACCGCGCTGATCGTGTCGCTGGTATTGGCGCTGTTCACCATCGTCTTCGGTACCCGCAACCTCGACGCCACGGAGCACCACCGCGGCATGGTGTTGGCCATCGCCTTCGAATCATTGGTGAAGTTGTTCGCGTTCCTCGCCGTCGGCGCCTTCGTGACCTACGGCCTGTACGACGGTTTCGACGACCTGTTCAACCAGGCCATGCTGGCGCCGCGCCTCGAACAGTACTGGAAGGAAACCATCAACTGGCCGTCGATGGTGGTGCAGACCGGTGTGGCGATGATGGCGATCATTTGCCTGCCACGGCAGTTCCACGTGACCGTCGTCGAGAACATCGACCCCCAGGATCTGCGTCTGGCCAAGTGGGTGTTCCCGGCCTACCTCGCCCTCGCCGCCTTGTTTGTCGTGCCGATCGCCCTGGCCGGTCAGATGATGTTGCCCAGCTCGGTGTTGCCGGACTCGTTCGTTATCAGTCTGCCCCTGGCCCAGGCGCATCCGGCGCTGGCCCTGCTGGCGTTTATCGGTGGCGCATCGGCGGCCACCGGCATGGTGATCGTGGCCAGCGTCGCGCTGTCGACCATGGTATCCAACGACATGCTGCTGCCCTGGCTGCTGCGTCGCAACAACGCCGAGCGCCCGTTCGAAGTGTTCCGCCAGTGGATGCTGTCGGTGCGCCGCGTCAGCATCGTGGTCATTCTGCTATTGGCCTACGTCAGTTATCGCCTGCTGGGCTCGACCGCCAGCCTGGCGACCATCGGCCAGATCGCCTTCGCCGCCGTGACCCAGTTGGCCCCCGCCATGCTCGGTGCGTTGTACTGGAAACAGGCCAACCGCCGTGGTGTTTTCGCCGGCCTCGCCGCAGGCACCTTCCTGTGGTTCTACACCTTGATCCTGCCGATTGCAGCTAATAGCCTCGGCCTGTCCCTGAGCACATTCCCGGGGCTGGCGTGGTTGCACAGCAATCCACTGAACCTGCCGATCACCCCGCTGACCCAGGGCGTAGTGCTGTCGCTGGCAGGCAACTTCACACTGTTCGCCTGGGTCTCGGTGCTGTCCCGTACCCGGGTTTCCGAGCATTGGCAGGCGGGCCGCTTCATCGGCCAGGAAATCAGCGCCCGCCCCAGCGCACGCTCGATGCTGGCGGTGCAGATCGACGACCTGCTGCAACTGGCGGCGCGCTTCGTCGGCGAAGAACGCGCCCGTCAAAGCTTCATCCGTTTTGCCTATCGCCAGGGCAAAGGCTTCAACCCGAACCAGAACGCCGACAGTGAATGGATCGCCCATACCGAACGCTTGCTGGCCGGTGTGCTTGGAGCCTCCTCGACCCGCGCGGTGGTAAAAGCCGCCATTGAGGGCCGGGAGATGCAACTGGAGGACGTCGTGCGCATCGCCGACGAAGCCTCGGAGGTGCTGCAGTTCAACCGTGCCTTGCTGCAGGGCGCCATCGAGAACATCACCCAGGGCATCAGCGTGGTCGACCAGTCGCTGAAACTGGTGGCCTGGAACCGTCGTTATCTGGATTTGTTCAACTACCCGGATGGCCTGATCAGAGTCGGCCGGCCGATTGCCGACATCATTCGCCACAACGCCGAGCGCGGCCTGTGCGGCCCCGGCGAAGCCGAAGTGCACGTCGCGCGCCGTCTGCACTGGATGCGTCAGGGCCGCGCGCACACCTCCGAGCGCCTGTTCCCCAACGGCCGGGTGATCGAGCTGATCGGCAACCCGATGCCGGGCGGCGGCTTCGTCATGAGTTTCACCGACATCACCGCGTTCCGCGAAGCCGAGCAAGCGCTGACCGAAGCCAACGAAGGGCTGGAGCGACGGGTCACCGAACGGACTCACGAATTGTCGCAGCTCAACGTTGCCCTGACCGAAGCCAAGGGCACCGCCGAGGCGGCCAACCAGTCCAAGACCCGTTTCCTCGCGGCCGTCAGCCATGACTTGATGCAACCGTTGAATGCGGCGCGGCTGTTCTCCGCCGCCCTCTCCCATCAGGACGACGGGTTGTCCGGCGAAGCGCGGAAACTGGTCGAACACCTGGACAGCTCGCTGCGCTCGGCCGAGGACTTGATCAGCGACCTGCTGGACATTTCCCGCCTGGAGAACGGCAAGATCAACCCCAATCGCCAGCCATTCGCCCTGAAAGAACTGTTCGATACCCTCGGTACAGAGTTCAAAGCGCTGGCGCGACAACAAAAACTGGAGTTCCGGGTTCGCGCAAGCACGTTGCGCGTCGACAGCGACATCAAACTGCTGCGGCGGATTTTGCAGAACTTCCTGACCAACGCTTTCCGCTACGGCAAAGGACCGGTGCTGCTGGGGGTTCGCCGGCACAAGGATCAACTGTGCCTGGAAGTCTGGGACCGTGGGCCAGGCATTCCGGAAGATAAGCTGCAGGTGATTTTCGAAGAGTTCAAGCGCCTCGACAGCCACCAGACACGGGCCGAAAAAGGCCTCGGTCTGGGGCTGGCGATTGCCGACGGGCTATGTCGCGTGCTCGGTCATACCTTGCGCGTACGCTCCTGGCCGGGACGCGGTAGCGTGTTCAGCGTCAGCGTACCGCTGGCCCGGGCGCAAACCGCAGCGCCGGTCAAGGTCGCCGAGCTCAATGGCAAATTGCTCAATGGCGCGCAGGTGCTGTGTATCGACAACGAGGACAGCATCCTGATCGGCATGAACAGCCTGCTCAGCCGCTGGGGTTGCCAGGTCTGGACCGCGCGCAATCGCGAGGAATGCGCTACGTTGCTTGACGAAGGCATGCGCCCGCAATTGGCGCTGGTGGATTACCACCTCGATCATGGCGAGACCGGAACCGATTTGATGGCCTGGTTGCGCACACAGATGGGCGAACCGGTTCCGGGGGTGGTGATCAGCGCCGATGGCCGGCCGGAGACGGTTGACCTGGTGCATGCCGCGGGGCTGGATTATCTGGCCAAACCAGTGAAACCGGCGGCGTTGCGGGCGTTGTTGAGCCGCTACATACCATTGTAATCACTGGGTTGTGCGGTGATGCTTCCAGTTTTTTCGCGAGCAGGCTCGCTCCCACAGGAGAACGCATTCCAATGTGGGAGCGAGCCTGCTCGCGAAGCTTTTTCAGCTACTCCGGCAACTCGACCAACCCATCCACATCAGTCATCGCACGCTCCAGCAAGTCCGCCGGCAGGCTCTTGCTCGCCCGCGCACCCAGCAGCTTGAGTTGTTCACTGCGGCTGACCAGGTTGCCGCGTCCCTCTGTCAGCTTGTTGCGTGCCGAACTGTAGGCCTTGTCCAGTTGCTGCAGGCGATTGCCGACCTCGTCCAGATCCTGAATGAACAGCACGAACTTGTCATACAGCCACCCGGCCCGCTCGGCAATTTCCCGGGCATTCTGGCTCTGGCGCTCCTGCTTCCACAGGCTGTCGATGACGCGCAGGGTCGCCAGCAAGGTGGTCGGGCTGACGATCACGATGTTGCGGTCGAATGCTTCCTGGAACAGCGTCGGCTCAGCCTGCAACGCGGCAGAAAACGCCGCCTCGATCGGCACGAAGAGCAGCACGAAATCCAGGCTGTGCAAGCCATCCAGGCGTTTGTAATCCTTGCCGGCCAGGCCTTTGACGTGATTTCGCAACGACAGCACGTGCTGCTTGATGGCGATCTGGCCGATAGCCTCGTCCTCAGCCGCCACATACTGCTGATAGGCCGTCAGACTGACCTTGGAGTCGACCACCACCTGCTTGTCGCCTGGCAGATAAATGATCACGTCCGGCTGGAAGCGCTCGCCGTCCGGTCCCTTGAGATTGACCTGCGTCTGGTACTCACGGCCCTTCTCCAGCCCCGCATGCTCAAGCACACGTTCGAGAATCAGCTCGCCCCAATTGCCCTGGGTTTTCTGCCCTTTCAAGGCACGGGTCAGGTTGGTGGCTTCATCGCTCAAGCGCAAATTCAGCTGTTGCAGACGCTCCAGCTCCTTGGCCAGGGAGAAGCGCTCACGGGCCTCGTTCTGATAGCTTTCCTCGACACGCTTTTCGAAGGACTGGATGCGTTCCTTGAGCGGATCGAGCAACTGCCCCAGGCGCTGCTGGCTGGTTTCGGCAAAACGCTGCTCGCGCTCATCGAAAATTTTCCCCGCCAGTTCGGCGAACTGCGCGCGCAACTCGTCCCGCGAACCTTGCAGGTCATTGAGGCGTTGCTGATGGCTGTCCTGTTGCTCGCGCAATTCGGCGTTGAGCGACGCGGCCTGGGCATCCAGACGGCGCAACTCGGCTTCTTTGCCGGCGCGTTCGATATTCCATGCATGGGCGGCATCCCGGGCGTCGTCGCGCTCGATCTGCAGCAGTTCGACTTCACGACGCAGCGCAGCCAGATCAGCCTGTTTAGTGGCATTGGCCTGGGCCAGATCAGCCGCTTCATCGCGGCTGGATTCGAGCTGGGCATTCAATCCGTCCTGCGCCAGTTGCGCCATGGCCAGGCGTTCTTGCAGCAGCGCGACATCGGCTTGCGTGGTGCTGGCCCGACGCTGCAGTTGCCAGGCCAATACCAGCAACGGCAACGCGGCCCCTGCCAGCCCCAGCAATACGCTGGTCAAGTCCATTGCCATAGCCACTCCTGCCATTCGGGTAAAGCCTGAAGGTTAACCAAGGCGTCCGGTCTTGGACAGCTCAGTCTTCGATCAGCCCCAGTTCCTGTTGAGCGCGGTGATCGCCCGCCCGAGCGGCCTGACGCAACAGGTCCTGACCGATCCGGCGGTCCCGGGCATTCCCGCATTCGCGGCACATCAACTGGCCAAGGCGGCTTTGCGCAGCCACCACGCCTTCACGGGCCGGTTGCTTGAGCAGACGTCCGGCGATGTGTTTGACGTTACGGTTTTCGCCCAGATGCGGACTGTCCAACAGCCACTCCGCCACGCGCATGGAAAAGCGCTTGGTAGGGGCAACAGAGGGCGGTGTGGAGGAAGAGGAAACAGAGGCTGAGCGAAACTTCATAAAGCACTGTGGGGCAGATCAGAAGGCGCGCAACTTTACTCTCTTTTTCTTACAGGTAAAGCTGAAAATATCCCGGCACGCCCGTCCTAGAGCAAGCGCTCGGGACAATCCACAGAAGCTGTGGATAACTCAGTGGACAACCGCCTTCTAACTCGCTCAAAGCCCTGTGGAATGGGGCTCGCAGTCAAACTGACGATTTTTTCACCAGTAAAAAAAAGCGATGTTTTTCATTGACTTAAATTTTGGTTACAGGCAGCCATTACGCTTGAACGAGAGATGACAGCGGGGTGACAGACCGCGCAACTAATGTGCACAAGTGCCTTTGCGATGGTTATATCGACGCCCTTTTTCGGCGCATTTTTTTGTCGTGCCTGGGGATAAGCCCTGGCAAACCCGGTATCCAGACGGCTGCACTGCTACAAACGTCGATGACCGGTGGTCGGGTTCTGTCCCGAAACAGGGCGTATCAATCCCAGACCGTGCAGCTTTATCCGCGCCTCCACAAGGCAAAACAGCCCGATCAGGCACCCGCCGGGAAATTCTTTTCGCTATCACACTTCCCTTGGCCGGTTCAATCCGTTAGTATCCGCAGCGTTAGTACCAAGCTGAAAGTCAATTCTGGTCGAACAAATCCCCCCGGTCAGCCTTCCCGACGGAAGCCTCCACCGAACAAGCGGGATCGACCACCTCGATGGTTTCCAGGTAAATCTTGCGCCAACACAACCTTTGAATCGAAAGCAAAGGGTGTTGTTCCGCCTGCCTACTCTGCTCGAACCAACCTGCAAATTGATCAGGATCTTCACCCCGGGCCCAGAACCTTTGCCCTTGATGTGTTGCCTGCCCTCCTAAGTACCTACCTGCCAGCCCAAGCGCGCCAACTTGTCAGCGCTTCAAACTGGCTGCTTTGTTCCAGTCGGGTTCTTCGTTCGATCAATGGTGATCGACGTTACTGGAACGTTTTAACGTTGCACGGTTCTTATCCGTGTCATTTGTAGGAACACCCAATAATGTCTACTCAAATCCAGACTCAGGATGCCATTCGCACCCTAACCAATGCTTTTGCACCAATGAACTGCCTGATCATGGCCGCTCGCAAAGGCTGCTTCAGCTTCACCCTGGTCAACGAACACGGTATCGCTCGTCACAGCGAACGCCTGTACCCCGATCAATACTCCAGCGCCGAGCCGCTGCAGGCCGTGATCGAGCGTACCCGTCAGGCACTGGTTGCCTGAAACGCCAGAAAGGCTGAAAAACCCGAAAGCCCTGCCCGAAAAGCGGGGCTTTTTATTACCCGATATTTCCCTTTCCTCGAATCACGGCTAAGCACGATCCGATATAACGGTTATAACGGGTCGCTGGAAATATTTTAAAAACAGACCTTTACAGCGCGAATATGACACTACACTTCAACTCAAGCGGCTTGACCCGCTTGCGGCGAGCCTGAGTCGATTCACTGCTGCCAAGCCCCTTTCAGGTATCGCCGTCCATTTCAGGTTTCGAGGGTTTTATGGGTATCGCTGCCAGCGAACTGTGCCGTTATGTGATTCGTCCGACCTTGATCTACCTCGGACGTCATAGCGCTACTGCCGAATCCCTGCTGCTGGGCATTGCCGCCAGTCAGTCCGCCCTTGGCTCCGCCCTGCATGACCGCCGTGGGCACGGCCTGTACCGCATCGCCGAGCCCCGCCACCAGGCCCTTTGGGACCACTACCTGGCCCTTGATCCGGAGCGTGCAAGCCTGGTCCGCGGCCTGGCCAGCCAGCATGCGTTTCTCAGTGGACCGCACCTCGAATTGACCGTCAACTTGCGTTACGCCACGGCCATCGCCTGGCTGCTGGTGGAAGAACAGAACACCCCCCTCCCCGCCCCCGATGATTTGCTGGGCATGGCCAGAATCTGGCGCCAGACATTTCAGCCCCAGGGACGCCTGCGTGATTTTACTTGCGCCTGGCAGACCTGTGTTTCACCGCTGAATCAGGTAGCCTGCTGACACCTCTGGATCCAAAGATCGCGCAACACGCCGCGAATCTGGTCGGATTGTCCTACAAAACCGCTCTAAATCAAGGCATACAGCCTATGGCGCCGAGACGAAAATGTTGGTAATTTTCGCCCCGGTGATCACCAGGAGTTCTAATAATGAAAAAAGTAATGCTCAAAACCACCATCAGTCTCGCCGTTGCCATGGCATCCACCCAGATCTTTGCAAGTGGCTTTGCCGTTAACGAACAAAGCATCAGCGGGATGGGTACGGGTTTTGCCGGGCGATCTTCCTCTGCCGACGACGCAAGTACAGTTTTTGGCAACCCTGCCGGCATGTCGCGCATCAAGCGCGAACAAGTCACCGGCGGTTTTGCAATGATTGACGCACACACCGACATCAGCCACGCCAGCTCCAGCCCGAACGGCGGCACCAATAAAGGCGACATGGTCCCGTTGATCGCCGTGCCTATGGGTTACTACGTCAAGCCAATCGATGACCAGTGGGCCTTCGGTGTGGGCGTGTACGCACCATTCGGTCTGGTAACCGACTACGAAAACGGCTTTGCCGGTCGCTACTTCGGCAGCAAGAGCGAAGTCAAGATCGTCACCCTGCAACCGACTGTCAGCTACGCCTTCAACGACAAGGTTTCCATCGGTTTTGGCCCGACCATCAACCGCATTGACGGCACCCTGGAATCGAACCTGTCGATCACCCAGGCCGCGCCGGACGGCAAGGTCAAGATCACCGGTGACGACACCGCGCTGGGCTACAACATCGGCGTGCTGGTTCAAGCCACCGACAGCACTCGCGTCGGCCTGACCTACCACTCGAAAGTGAAGTACAAGCTCGAGGGCAGCACCAAGGTCAACTACAACGTACTGGGCCTGATCGGCCAGAACCCGAATCAGAAATACGACGCGTCGCTGGACCTGACCACGCCTGAATCGGTGGACTTCTCGGTCACTCACCAGCTCGACGACAAGTGGACTCTTTACGCAGGCAGCACCTGGACCCGCTGGAGCCGCCTGAAAGATATCACCGTCGAAAACAGTGGTGTTCCAACCGTCCTGAACGGCCAATTCGGTACCATCACCGAAGAACAGAACTGGCACGACACCTGGGCTCACGCCATTGGCGCGTCCTACCAGCTGAACAAGCAATGGGTACTGCGTACCGGTCTTTCCGTTGATCAGGCACCGACCAACAACGTTAACCGATCCCCACGCATCCCGACGGGCGATCGCAAAGCGTTCAGCGTGGGCGCCGGCTGGAGCCCGACCGACGACCTCACCATCGACCTGGCGTATTCGTACCTGCGGGAAGAGTCGGTCAAGGTCAACAACAGCAACGACCGTGGCCAGACCTACAACGCCAAGTATGAAAACTACGCGAACGGTTTCGGCCTTGGTGCGACCTACCGCTTCTGATGATTCCCGGCGAGCCTGAACAACTCGCCATCGGAATCAAAAAAGCCCCGCGCTCTTAACAGAGGCGGGGCTTTTGTAGGAGCGAGCTTGCTCGCGATGGGCGTCAACGATGACGGGGGCTTGCTGGATGAACGCGGCGCCCTTTGGATTTTCGCGAGCAAGCTCGCTCCTACACCTACACCCACACCTACCGATCAAGGGGCGGAAGCCAGGGCTTGCTCCACCGCCGCAATGAACTCGGGATCATCGGGCTTGGTCAGGCTGGAAAAGTTGGCGATCACCTTACCCTTGCGATCGACCACGTATTTGTAGAAATTCCATTTTGGCGCACTGCTCTGTTCGGCCAGCACCTTGAACAGATGGGTTGCGTCGGCGCCACGTACCGGCTGTGGCTCGGTCATGGTGAAGGTCACGCCATAGTTGACGTAGCAGACCTTGGCGGTCTCGGCGCCATCCTTTGACTCCTGCTTGAAGTCATTGGACGGAACACCCAGCACTTCCAGCCCCTGTCCTTTGTAACGCTGATTCAGCGCCTCAAGGCTTTTGAACTGCGGGGCGAAACCGCAGAAGCTCGCCGTATTGACCACCACCAGCGGCTTACCTTCATACCGTTGGCACAGGTCGATGGATTCCTTTGCCCGCAGCTTTTGCAGTGATCCCTGCAGCAGTTCCGGGCACTCGGCCGCGTAGGTCGGCCCGGTAAACGTCGCCAGCAACGCGGGGACTGCAATCCAGCGCATCAGCATGTCGGTGCATCCTTGATAACTCGTCAAAAGCGACGTTACTCGCCCTCACCGCTCACTAGCAAGCACCCATGCCCAACTGCATCAGCGCCAACCCGCCCTGATGCCAGCCCCACCACGACAACGCCAGCAATAAGGCGCAGACAGCGGCTACAGCAATCCGCGGCCAAAGACTGTTCATATCGCACTCATTTGTGATTGCAGACGCTCAACCGGCCGCTCACGCACCGGCCAGTTGAGGGCAGCGGCCAACAGGCTCAAGAGAATTGCCACTTGCCAGATCAAGTCATAACTCCCGGTTCGGTCATACACCACCCCGCCCAACCAGCCACCCAGAAACGAACCGAGCTGGTGAAACAGGAAAACAATCCCACCGAGCATGGACAGGTTTCGCACACCAAACAAGGTCGCCACCGTGCCGTTGGTCAACGGCACCGTCGACAGCCACAGGAAGCCCATGGCCATGCCGAACAGGTAGGCCGTGGTAGTCGTCACCGGCGCCCACAGGAACAACGCAATGACCACTGCCCGCAGCAAGTACAGACCGGTGAGCAAACGCGGCTTGGACATGCGCCCGCCAAGCCATCCGGCGGTATAGGTGCCGAAGATGTTGAACAGGCCGATCAGCGCGAGCACCGTGGTGCCGACCGTCGCCGGAAGGTGTTGATCCACCAGATAGGCCGGCAAGTGCACGCCGATGAACACCACCTGGAATCCGCACACAAAAAAGCCGAACGCCAGCAGCCAGAATCCGGAATGCGAGCAGGCTTCGCGCAGCGCTTCGCCAAGGGTCTGTTCGTGGCCCAGGACGGGCAGCGGCTTGTCCTTGAGCATGCTCACCAGCGGCACGATCAACGCCACCAGCAAGCCCAGCGCCAGCAACGCCGCGGACCAGCCAAGCCAACCAATCAAACCGAGTGTGCCGGGCAACATCGCGAACTGGCCGAACGAACCGGCCGCACTGGCGATCCCCATGCCCATGCTGCGCTTTTCCGGCGGCACCGCGCGGCCGACCACCCCCAGGATCACCGAGAACGACGTACCGGACAGTCCGATGCCGATCAGCAGGCCGGCGCTCAGGGACAGGGTCATTGCCGAGTCGGAGAGCCCCATGCAAATCAGCCCGGCCGCGTACAGGACGCCACCGATCAGCACCACTTTCGCCGCGCCGAAGCGGTCGGCCAGGGCGCCGGTGAACGGCTGAGCGAGGCCCCAGATCAGGTTCTGCAAAGCGATGGCGAAGGCAAAGACTTCACGGCCCCAGCCGAACTCGGCGCTCATCGGTGCCAGAAACAGCCCGAAACCATGGCGAACGCCCAGCGACAACGCAAGGATCAGCGCACTCCCCAACAGAACCCAGCCGCATGTACGCCACATCGATGTCATTGTTGTTCTCCAGTAGCGGGTATATACCCGCTTATGATCGAAAAAACCGGCATCATGCCAGTTCATCCAGCAGCTTTAACAAGGTTTCGCGCTTCTCGGCACCCAGGCGATCGATCAAGCGCTGCTGCGCGGCTTCCCAGGCCGGCAAGGCAGCCTTGAGGCGCTCTGCCCCGGCATCGGTCAACAGGACGATGCGGTTGCGCATGTCCTCGCCCTCGACCAGCGTCACCAGGCCATCACCCTCCAGCACCCGCAAATTGCGCCCCAGGGTGCTGCGATCCAGGCCCATGGCCTCGGCCAGGGTCGAGATGCTCGGCTGATCCAGACGCTGCAGATTGCACAGCAAAGAATACTGCGCAACGTTGATCCCGAAGCCGTCGAGAGCGCCGTCGTAGTGCCTGCTGACGCCACGGGCGGCGCGGCGCAGGTTGATGCATAAACATTGGGAATCGAGCATGGTGCGTGTATATACCCGCGAGTCGGTTAAATCAAGTTACAGATCCGCAATAACAGTTAAAACAGCGCCAAGCCTACCAGCACTGCAACTTCCAGTAACTCCAGCATCGCGCCCGCCGTGTCCCCCGTCGTGCCGCCCAGGCGCCGCAGCATCACCTGGCGCAGCCAGACAAATCCCAGCGCAGCCAACACCACCGCCAGCGCACCACTCAAACCGGCGATCAACACACAGGCCAGTGCGCTGACTGCCAGCACCTGCTTGCCCGCCGAACGCGGAAGATGATCGGACAATGCCTGACCCAGGCCACCGGCACGTACGTACGGCGTGGTCAGGAACAAGCCGAGCAATGCACTGCGACCGATCAACGGCACGATGATCAATGCCAGTGAATGCGGCTGTTCGATCAGCGCCAGCAGCGCGGTGAACTTGAGCAGCAACACCAACACCAGCGTCACCACGGCGATCGGCCCGCTGCGCGGGTCTTTCATGATGGTCAGCGTGCGCTCGCGGTCGCCAAAACCTCCGAGCCAGGCATCGGCGCTGTCCGCCAGGCCATCCAGATGCAAGCCGCCGCTGAGCAGCACCCAGACGCTCAGCAACAGCGCCGCGTGCAGCAAGGTCGGCGTGCCCGGCAACAGCCAGTTGACTGCCCACAGAATCACGCCAAAGAGTAATCCCACCAACGGATAAAACAGCAGCGACCGCCCCAGCTCCCGGGGCTCGGGCATACCGGGCAGGCGAATCGGCAGGCTGCCGAGAAATTGCAGAGCGATCCAGAATGGCAGCATGGTCAGAGTACTTCCTTCAACACGCCCGCAGGCTCCACCGTCAGCGAAAACAGCGCGCCATGCCCGACCTCAACATTGAGCAACTGCTCCCGTGGCAGCCCGCGCGCTTGTGCCAACAACAGGCGCATCACACCGCCATGGCTGATCAGCAAAATGCGCTCACCGGCACAGGTCGCGTGCAAGCGCTCCAGCGCGGCCAGCACCCGCGCCGAAAACTCTGCAACCGGCTCACCCTGAGGCGGCGTGAACGAATAAGGATCGGCCCAGAACAGACCCAGAGCCTGCGCGTCGGTTTCCATCAACGCCGCCGCGCTCTGCCCTTCCCAGGTGCCGAAATGCAACTCTTGCAGGTCTTTATCCAGTTGCACCGGCACACCCGATTGCGCACCCAGCTCCTCGGCAAATCGCGCACAACGCTGCAACGGCGAACTGACCAGCCGATCCCACGGCCCTTGCCCGACCACGGCGGCGCGCATCTGCGCCCAGCCCGTGTCGGTCAACGCATCATCGATGCTGCCACGCAAGCCACCGCCGAGTTCGGTTTCACCGTGACGCAACAGATCCAGGCGCAAAGTCATGCCGGACGATCTGCCACAGCGGCTTCGGCGAAGGTCGCCATCTGCCCGTGCAGGTCGCACGCCAGGCGCAGCAGCGGCACAGCCATTGCCGCGCCACTGCCTTCGCCAAGCCGCAGGCCGAGATCGAGCAAGGGTTGCGCCTTCAGGGTTTCCAGCACATGACGATGCCCCGGCTCGGCGCCGCGATGACCGAACAACAGCCACTGACGGCATTCAGAATTCAAGCGCACCGCGACCAGCGCTGCGACGCTGCAAATAAAGCCGTCCACCAGCACCGCGACACCTTCCTGGGCACAGGCGAGATAGGCACCGACCAGCGCGGCGATCTCAAAACCGCCGAGGTTGAACAGGGTCTGCAAGGCATCGCCACGCTGCGCGCCATGCAATGCCAGGGCGCGCTCGATCACTTGGGCTTTGTGGCTGACACCATCAGCGCTGAGCCCAGTGCCAGGCCCGGTCAAATGCACCACCGGGCAATCGAGCAGCGCGCACGCCAGGGCGCTGGCGGCGGTGGTATTACCGATGCCCATTTCGCCACCGATAAACAACTGCACACCGCTGGCGATTGCCCGCTGCACGCTGTCACGGCCGGCCTGCAGGGCGAGTTGCCCCTGGGCCGCGGTCATGGCCGGTCCCTGTACAAAATTTGCCGTGCCCGGGCCGACGTTCAGGTGAAGCACGCCCGGCAGGCTCAGCGACGGCGTGACCGTGCCAAGGTCAACCACCTCAAGGGAAGCGCCCAGCTGCCGCGCCAATACGCTGATCGCGGCACCACCGCTGACGAAGTTGAGCAGCATCTGCCCGGTCACTTCCTGGGGAAACGCCGACACACCCTCGGCGACGACGCCGTGGTCACCGGCAAAAATCGCGATCCACACCTGCTCCAGACTCGGCTTGACCCGCCCCTGCAAACCCGCCAGTTGCACCGCCACCGATTCCAGCTGGCCAAGGGAGCCGGCCGGCTTGGTCAGTTGCTGTTGCCGCGCCTGGGCCTGTTCGACCACTTGGGTATCGACCGGCTTGCACGGGTTCAGCCACCAGGATTGAGTCATAACGCAGTTCCTTTCAGAGTCAGGGGCAGGCCGGCGACGGTCAGGACGACACGCTGACAACGCTCAGCCAGAGCTTGATGCAGCCAACCGGCTTCATCGACATAGCGGCGAGTCAATTCGCCCAGCGGCACGACACCCATTCCGGTCTCGTTGCTGACAAAAATGATTTCACCCGGCAGCGACGCCAGGCAGTCCAGCAAGGCATCACGCTCGGCTTGCAAGCGCTGGGCATCGTCGAGCATCAGCAGATTGGTCAGCCACAAGGTCAGGCAATCCACCAGCAGGCAACGGTCGATACGGGCGGATTCGCGCAGCACCCGGGCCAGCTCCACCGGTTCTTCGATCAATGCCCATTTGGCAGGACGACGGGCACGGTGATGGGCCACCCGCTCGCTCATTTCTCCGTCCAGTGGCTGGCTGGTGGCGATGTAGGTCACGGCCAGGGCGCTGTCGATGGCGAGCTTTTCAGCCAGGCGACTCTTGCCGGAGCGGGCGCCGCCGAGGATCAGTTGGAGCATGGTTGTTTCCTTGAAATCTTCGGTGAGGCAACTTAAGTCATCGCGAGCAGGCTCGCTCCCACATGGAAACGCAGTCAACTGTAGGAGCGAGCCTGCTCGCGATACCGGTATTAAAACCGCATCAAAACCCGCAGAGCTGCCGCAACAGCCCGGTATCCAGATGCTTCTCCACCAGATCCGCCAACCGCTCGATATCACGCTCGCGCAAGCCGTGATAATCCACGTCCTGCACCTCCTGCAACCCCGCCCATCGCAACAGCGCACTGCACGCCGCCGCCGATTCGAACAGCCCGTGGAGGTAGGTGCCGAAAATCTGCCCGTCAGCACTTTGCGCACCCTCACAGCGACCGTCATCCAGGTGCACTGCGGCGTTTTCCAGGGCCGGGCCGGTGGTCACGCCGGCATGAATTTCATAGCCCGCCACCGGCGCATCTTCCAGCGCCAGACGACCGCGCACATTGCGCAACTGCTTCTCTTGTTCGAGCAGAGTCTGGAACGCCAGCAGCCCCAAACCGGCACTGGAACCCGACGCCCCTTCAAGGCCCAGCGGGTCATGCACTTGCTCTCCGAGCATCTGCAGACCGCCACAAATCCCCAGCAGTTTCCCGCCGTAACGCAGGTGCCGGGCGATGGCGGTGTCCCAGCCGTTGGCCCGCAGGTACGCGAGGTCGCTGCGCACACTTTTCGAGCCAGGAAGAATGATCAGGTCGGCAGGCGCAATCGCCTGGCCGGGGCCGATGAATTGCAGGTCCACTTGCGGATGCAGGCGCAGCGGATCGAAATCGGTGTGATTGCTGATGCGCGGCAGCACCGGGACCACCACTTTCAGCACTTGCTCAACTTTATCGGTCTGGCGTTGATCGATGCCGTCCTCGGCCTCCAGGTGCAGGTCCATCACGTACGGCAGCACACCGATCACCGGTTTGCCGGTACGCTCTTCGAGCCAGTCGAGGCCGGGTTGCAGCAACGCGATATCGCCACGAAAACGATTGATGACGAAGCCTTTGACCCGCGCCTGTTCGCTCGGCGACAGCAATTCAAGAGTGCCTACCAGATGGGCGAAAACCCCGCCGCGATTGATATCGGCGATCAGCAGCACCGGGCAATCCACCGCTTCGGCGAAGCCCATGTTGGCGATGTCGCCGGCCCGCAGATTGATTTCCGCCGGCGAGCCCGCGCCCTCGACCATCACCAGCGGATACGCCGCGCTCAAGCGCTCGTGGGAGGCCAGCACCGCTTGCATGGCGATGGTTTTGTAGTCGTGATAGGCGACGGCATTCATGGTCGTGACGGCGCGGCCATGGATGATCACCTGGGCACCGGTGTCACTGTTGGGCTTGAGCAACACCGGGTTCATGTCGGTGTGCGGTGCAAGGTTCGCGGCCTGGGCCTGTACCGCCTGGGCGCGGCCGATCTCGCCACCGTCGGCCGTCACCGCACTGTTGAGGGCCATGTTCTGCGGCTTGAACGGCACCACCCTGACGCCTTGGCGCGTGGCCCAACGGCACAGCGCGGTCACCAGCGTGCTTTTACCGGCATCCGATGTGGTGCCCTGCACCATCAGCGTGGTCATTGGTTGTCCTTGGCGAAATCGTCGAACGCCTGCGCCAGTCGTACCCAGGCGATTTCGTTACCGGGCAAGCCGAATCGCAGGCTGCCGTTGTGCGTGAACAACCGCAGGAGAATGCCGCGCCGCGCCATGAATTCATACAGTTCTTCGGCGCGCTCGGTGATCAGCCACTGGAACAGCGCACAACCGCCTTGGGGCTCGAAGCCGTGTTGCTCCAGCAACGACGCAAGGCGCTCGCTGGCCTCTTCGGTGCGCAGCCGTTGCCGCGCCTGCCCTTGCGTATCGCGCAGGCAGGCCTGGCCCACGACCCGGGTTGCCCCGCTCACGGCCCAGGGCCCCACTTGTTCAGCCAGCAACTTGAGCAACTTGCGTTCTGCCAGCACAAACCCAAGGCGCACACCGGCCAGGCCGAAAAACTTGCCGAAGGAACGCAAGACGATCAGCCCGACTTGATGGGCAAACGGCGCCAGGCTCAGTGGCGGCGTGTTATCCATGAACGCTTCGTCCACCACCAGCCAGCCACCGCGCTGGGCCAGCCGTGTGTGCCAGTCGAGCAGGCGACTGGGGGTGAGGCTAAGGCCTGTGGGGTTATTCGGATTGACCACCACCAGCACGTCGAAACTGTCGATAAAGAAGTCGACTTCCTGCTCCAGCACTTCACGCACGATGTAGCCGTTGCGACGCCACGCTTCGGCGTGCTCGGCGTAACAGGGTGACAGCACGCCGACCTTGCCCGCCCGACGCAATCGCGGCAGCAGCTGGATCGCCATTTGCGAGCCGGCGACCGGCAATGCCTGCAAGGTGCCGTAGTAATCACAGGCGGCCTGCTCCAGGCCGTCGTCCGTCTCCGGCAAACGGGCCCAGGCCCGCAGCGGAATATCCGGCACCGGGAACGGCCAAGGCGCAAGGCCCGTGGACAGGTCCAGCCAGTCGGCTTCCTCTATGCCGTATTCGAGCACCGCCTTGCGCAATCGCCCACCGTGCTCAAGCATAAAATTCGGCCCCCAGACAGAGAATCAGCAGCCACAACCATACCCCGCGCTGGACCAATTGCCAGCCCCGGTCAATGGAGTCGGCATCCGCCGGCACGCCTTCGCCCAACTGCGGACGCTGATGCAATTCGCCGTGATAAATCGCCGCCCCGCCCAATTCGACACCAAGGGTACCCGCCCCTGCCGCCATCACCGGGCCGGCGTTCGGGCTGTCCCAGGTCGGGCCCTGGGTGCGCCAGCATTTCAACGCCAACCGGGTTTTGCCCAGCAGCGCGTAAGTCAGTGCCACCAGGCGCGCGGGAATGTAATTGAGCACGTCGTCGACTTTCGCCGCCGCCCAGCCGAACCGTTCGAAACGCTCATTGCGATAACCCCACATCGCATCCAGCGTATTGCTCAGGCGGTAGAGCACCACGCCCGGCGCACCGGCCACGGCAAACCAGAACAACGCCGCGAATACTGCATCGCTGCCGTTTTCCAGTACCGACTCGGTAGCGGCACGGGCGATCTCGGTTTCATCCAGTTCGCTGGTCTGGCGACTGACCAGATAGCTCACGCGTTTGCGTGCTTCATCAAGATCTCCGCCGCGCAGGGCCTTGGCCACAGGCGTGACGTGCTCACCGAGACTGCGCATGCCGAGGGCGCAATAGAGCGCGAGAATCTCGACGATCCAGCCGACATAGGGCGCCCAGGAGAGTGCCGTGGCCAGCAGCGTAAGCGGCAATACGGCGATCACCCACGCGGTGACGCCATGACTGCGCCAGCCGCGACCGCCGCCGTTGAAACGTTGCTCGATGCGCTCGGCAAATCGGCCGAACGCCACCAGCGGATGCCAGCGTTTGGGTTCACCCAGCAGCGCATCCAGCGCAACCGCGGCGACACTCAACAACGCCACACTCATTGACTCACTCCCCAATAATTTTCATACAGCAATTCATGTAGCGGACGCGCCTGTGCCCAGCCTTCGAGCACCAGCATCGGCGCCGGGTAGAACTCTTTGACTGGCCCGAGGCACAGCACCGCCAGCGGTTTGGCTCCCGACGGCAACCTCAACAAGTCCGCCAGTGCCTGGGGTTCGAACAGCGACACCCAGCCCATGCCCAGCCCTTCGGCGCGGGACGCCAACCAAAGGTTCTGGATGGCACAGGACAGCGAAGCCATGTCCATTTCCGGCAGCGTGCGGCGACCGAAGATATGCTGCTCGCGGTCGTCCATCAGTGCGGCGACCAGAACCTCGGCGCAATCGTTGATGCCTTCGATCTTGAGCTTCATGAACTCATCGCTGCGCTCGCCGAGGGCTTCGGCGGTGCGGATGCGTTCTTCTTCCACCAGGGCCTGGATTTGCCCGCGCAAGGCGCGATCGCTGATGCGGATGAAGCGCCAGGGCTGCATCAGGCCGACACTGGGGGCCTGATGCGCCGCTTCGAGCAGGCGCCGGAGCAATTCGGGCTCGACGGTGCCGCCGCTGAAGTGGCGCATGTCGCGGCGTTCGGCGATGGCGCGATAGACCGCTGTGCGTTCGGCTTCAGAGAATGCGTTGTCGCTCATGGCCGCTTAGCGAGCAGGCTCGCTCCCACAGGAGTCAGGTGATCCATTACGGAAGCGATGACGGCCTCAAGGTCCGGCGCAAACAGCGCGGCAATCGCCGAGGGGCTCGACGGAAAATAAAAGTGCACATAAGAGGCGGTCATCCGCCCTTCACGGTAGACCGCCTCCGCTCCGCGCCCACCGTTAGGGCTCAAGCCACGGGCAATCGGCGCCAGTTCAGTGGTGGTCAGCGAATGGTGATAGGTGTGCCCGCGCAGCGAGCCTTCCGGCAATTCCACCGCTTGCAACGCCAACGCCGCCAGACGCTTTTGCATGACCGCATCACCGGCCAGCAAGCCAACCAGTTCGGCGCGAGTGCCCTCGACATCGGTCAGTGAGTCGAGCAGATACAGCATGCCGCCACACTCGGCGAGCAAGGGTTTGCCCGCCCGGTGGTGGGCGCGGATCGCGTCGAGCATCGCGGTGTTTTGCGCCAGCGCAACATGGTGCAGTTCCGGGTAACCACCCGGCAGATACAGACTGTCCGCCTCCGGCAACGCACAGTCGCGGATCGGCGAGAAGAAGGACAACTCGGCGCCCATCGCCCGCAGCAGATCCAGGCTTGCACCGTAAGTGAACGCAAAGGCTTCATCCCGGGCGACGGCAATGCGCACACCGGCCAGCAGCGGTTCGACCGCGATGACATCAGGGGCGGCGAACTCGACTGTCGGCGGCAGCGCAACCTCGCAACTGCTGGCCAGGGCATCGGCGGCCGCATCGAGGCGCAGGTCGAGATCGTTCAACTCGCTGGCCTGCACCAGCCCCAGGTGCCGGCTCGGCAATTCGATCCCGGTTTCCCGGGACAGCGCGCCGTACCAGCGCAAACCTTCAGTCAGGCTGCCTTCAAGCAGTTGCGCGTGGCGCAGCGTGCCGACACGATTGGCCAGCACGCCGGCGAACGGCAAATCCGGCTGATAACGCGCCAGCCCCAGGGCCAACGCGCCGAAGGTCTGGGCCATGGCGGTGCCATCGATCACACCCAGCACCGGAACACCGAAATGCCGCGCCAGGTCGGCGCTCGACGGCGTCCCGTCGAACAGCCCCATGACGCCCTCGATCAGGATCAGATCGGCTTCAGCGGCGGCTTCCCACAGCAAGCGGCGACTCTCCTGCTCGCCGACCATCCACATGTCCAGTTGATACACCGGCGCACCACTGGCGCGCTCGAGGATCATCGGATCGAGAAAGTCGGGGCCGCACTTGAACACACGGACCTTGCGCCCCTGATTGCGATGCAATCGGGCCAGCGCCGCGGTGACGGTGGTCTTGCCCTGGCCAGAGGCCGGCGCGGCAATCAGTACCGCCGGACAGTGCCGAGGCTGACTCACAATTCGACGCCTTTCTGCGCTTTGATCCCCGCTTGAAAGGCGTGTTTGATCACGCCCATCTCGGTGACGGTGTCAGCCATCTCGATCATCTCCGGCTTGGCGGCACGACCGGTGACCACCACGTGTTGCATCGGCGGTCGGGCCTGCAAGTCGCTGAGCACCTGATCGAGATCGAGGTAGCCGTGCTTGAGGGCGATGTTCAGCTCATCGAGCACCACCAGGCCGATGGACGGATCGCGCAGCAGTTGCTGCGACACCGCCCAGGCGGCTTCGGCGGCGGCGATGTCGCGCTGGCGGTCCTGGGTTTCCCAGGTAAAGCCTTCGCCCATCACATGAAAACGCACCTGCTCGGGAAAGCGCCGGAAGAACAACTCTTCACCCGTGCTGTTGCGGCCCTTGATGAACTGCACCACGCCGCATTGCATGCCGTGCCCCATGGCGCGGGCGAGCATGCCGAAAGCCGAGCTGCTCTTGCCCTTACCGTTGCCGGTCAGCACCAGCAGCAGGCCACACTCGTTCGGGGAATTGGCGATGCGCTCGTCGATCACGGCTTTTTTGCGCTGCATGCGCGCCAGGTGGCGTTCGTCACGATCGGGGGTATCAGTCATGGGGGAGCTCTCCGTTGAGGCAGGAATAACGGCGGGCAGGCACAACAATAGAAGGCAAAAAGCCTGGCATCGCCCACCGTGATGCCGCTGGATGAATCAGGCCGGTCTCCGGGCTCATGAGTGGCGCGGGGCCAGACTGTGCGCCTTCCCGCATCAAATCGACACAGTGGCATCACACACAGTTTTCACTCATTTACCGTTGCGGGGGCAGCGCCGGAATTGCGGGCCTTCGACCAACAGAAGGACTCACTCACCGGCTTCCCTGTTTCACTCTGTCGACCCAAGCCACAGAGCACCTGAAACAAGCCGCGAAGGTTAGAGGGTTGGGGGTGGAGCGTCAATTAAAGCCGGGAGGCCATCGACCGAATAACTGCCATCAATCAATAAACTGACGTCAATCTTGTGCCACGCTCTCAGCAGTGATATCAAAGAGCCACAATCTCACAACACAATAACAAGGGTGAGCCCATGCAAGGCATGATCATCAGCAATCCAAAGCTGGAATTCCTGCGTCCGGTGCTCGAGCACTGGTTCGAATGCATCGACCGTTACAACGCCGTCCGCGGCGATGGCGACACACCGTACTGGCACGACGAAAAGGCCAATCTCGGACTGCTGTCCGCCGCCGCCTGGATGGCCGAGATGGTCACGCTGCAACAGACCCCCACCCGCAAGCAGACCGAAGAAGGCGAGCGCAACAGCCGCGCCGACCTGCTCCTGGCCTCCCCCGAAACCCGCGCCTACATCCAGACCAGCCAGCGCTGGCCACGGGTCAACAGCCTCAACCTGTCCCAGGCCCTGCTCGATATCGCCAGCGATGCGAAGCGCCTGAGCCACGCCAGCGACCTGAAGCTCGGCTGCCTGTTCGTCGCCCCGCAAAAAGCCCAGCAGGGCGCCACACCGGAAGAACTCCAGGACATGGTCGACGACCTGCAAAAGGAACACACCTGCGCTGTCGCCTGGTATTTCCCTTATGCCTATCGCAAGTTGCGCAACGAAGCCGGCAACTATCACCCCGGTATTGCAGTGCTGTTCAAGGAGGCACGCGGCTGAGGGTTGAACCATCGCACGACAACCCTTCTCTATGATTAGAACAAGGCATTCATAGGGAAGACCAGCATGCGCACGCCCCCGCTCGTTCTCGTTATCGCGCTTGGCGCAGGGCTCGCCGCTTGTGGCGAGACCTCCCGCCTGCAAGTCTCCGACGGCACCGGCCCGTCACCCCGACTACCAGAACCCAACAAGACACTGGTGCCGACCGTGAACATCGCCCCGGCCATCGGCTGGCCGCAGGGTGCGAAACCCGTCGCCGCCACAGGCACTCAAGTAGCCGCTTTTGCCGAAGACCTGGATCACCCTCGCTGGCTTTATGTACTGCCCAATGGCGATGTGCTGGTAGCGGAAACCAATGCACCACCCAAACCCGAAGACGGCAAAGGCATTCGCGGCTGGGTGATGAAGAAAGTCATGGGCCGCGCCGGAGCCAGGGTGCCCAGCGCCAACCGCATCACCTTGCTGCGCGACAAGGACCACGACGGCGTCGCGGAAACCCGCACGGTGTTTGTGCAAAACCTCAACTCGCCCTTTGGCATGACCCTGGTCGGCAATGACCTGTATGTGGCCGACACCGATCGCCTGCTGCGTTTTCACTATGAAAGTGGCGATACGCAGATCAAGTCACCGCCGATCAAGGTGGTCGACCTGCCAGGTGGGCCGCTGAACCATCACTGGACGAAAAACGTCATCGCCAGCAAGGACGGCAGCAAGCTATACGTCACCGTAGGTTCCAACAGCAACGTCGGCGAAAACGGCATGGACAAGGAAGAAGGTCGCGCGGCGATCTGGGAAGTGGATCGCGCCACCGGCCGGCAGCGGATCTTCGCCTCCGGCTTGCGCAACCCCAACGGCATGGCCTGGGAACCGCACAGTGGTGCGCTGTGGACCGCAGTCAACGAACGGGATGAAATCGGCAGTGACCTGGTACCGGACTACATCACCTCAGTGAAAGACGGCGCTTTTTATGGCTGGCCGTACAGCTACTACGGCCAGCATGTCGATATTCGCGTCGAGCCGCAAAACCCGGACCTGGTGGCCAAGGCTATCGCCCCGGACTACGCCGTCGGACCGCACACGGCATCACTGGGCCTGACCTTCGCCGAAAACAGCAAGTTGCCGCCACCTTTCACCCAAGGGGCATTCATCGGGCAGCACGGCTCATGGAACCGCAACCCCCACAGTGGCTACAAAGTGATTTTCGTGCCGTTCAGCGCAGGCAAACCGGTCGGAAAGCCCGTTGAAGTGCTCACAGGTTTTCTCAACGACAAGGAACAGGCCATGGGCCGCCCGGTGGGCGTGGTGATCGACCGACAGGGTGACCTGTTGGTGGCCGATGACGTGGGGAACAAGGTGTGGCGGGTGTCGGCTGCCAGGTAACGGCACTACATCACCTGTAGGAGCGAGCCTGCTCGCGATGAGGCCGGCGCATTCAACTTTGATGTTGCCTGCCCCACAGCCATCGCGAGCAGGCTCGCTCCTACAGGGGCTCAGCGTTTGCGGCAAAGAGTCAAACCATCCCCGATCGGCAACAAGGACAAATCCACCCGCGCATCATCCTTCAACGCCCGGTTGAGCGCCTGAATCGCCCGGGTGTCCGCGCTCTCGGGGCTGGCCTCGAGCACGCGCCCGCTCCACAGGGTGTTATCGAACACCGCCAGCCCACCGACCCGCAGCAATTGCAGGGCGTGTTCCAGATAAGCCGGGTAGTTGGCCTTGTCGGCATCGATGAACACCAGGTCGTACTGCCCGCCCTGCCCTTGTCGCTCAAGTTCGGCAAGGGTTTCCAGCGCCGGAGCCAGCCGCAGGTCAATCCGCCCGGCCAGCCCCGCTTCTTGCCAGTAGCGCCGCGCGATGGCGTTGTAGTCGCCAGGGATGTCACAGCAAATCAGCGAACCGTCAGCGGGCAACGCCGCCGCCATGCACAGCGCGCTGTAGCCGGTAAAGGTGCCGACTTCGAGCAAGCGCCTGGCCCCCGTCAGTTTCACCAGCAGGGCAAGAAACTGCCCCTGCTCAGGCGCCACCTGCCAGCGCGCCATCGGCAGCGCCTGGGTCTCATCGCGCAAGCGCTTGAGCAGCGGCGTTTCGCGCAGGGAAACATCGAGCAGGTATTGGTACAGGTCGTCGTCGAGATTAAGCGTGCGAGCAGTCATGACCAGCAGCTCCGAAGGTTACGGATTGCGCGCCAGATGCTCAGGCTGCAGAACACGCTTGGCGCTCAGGTAAGCTTTTTGCCAATACGCCTTGGACAGGCTGTCGAGCTTCACGGTGCCGCCGGTGGCCGGCGCGTGGACGAAGCGCCCTTCTCCCACATAGATGCCGGCATGACTGACCTGGGAACCGCCATTGGTGGCAAAGAAAAGCAGGTCGCCGGTCTGCAGGCCTTCCTTGCCTACATTCGCCGCTTGCATGGAGATCATCTCACGCGTGGTGCGCGGCAAAGCAATACCGGCGACATCGCGGTACACGTAAGCGATCAGGCCACTGCAATCAAACCCGGAATCCGGCGTGTTGCCACCCCAGCGATAAGGCGTGCCCACCAGACCGAGGGCGCGAAACAGCACGTCTTCCGCTTCGGGCGAAAAAGCCTGCGAGGAACCAAATACGATGGGAGCGCGAATCACCGGCGCAGGAGGCGGTGTGCGGCTGGCGCAGGCACTGAGCAGCGCTGCGAAGAACATGATTGCGAGGCGGGCCGACGTCGTCATAAGCAGAACATCCTGATCTGGCTGCGGCTTTTTCTGCGGGGAGCGCAGAAAAGAAAACCGCCTGCGTTGGACGCAGGCGGTTTGCCATCATTTGTAGATCAAGATTCTAGCGGCTACACGACAAACTTCAAGTAAGACTTTAAGTTCGCCTTACAAAATGTCCGCTTATTTACGTGCAGTGACGATTGGCGACGCGTTAGGTGCCATTGCCAGGGCGCGCTTGGCTTCGATGAAAGTCTTGCTCCAGTAGCTGTCGCCCAGGCTATCGATGCGCACACCGCCGCTGCGGCGGCTGCTGGAGTGGATGAACTGGTTGTCGCCCAGGTAGATCCCGGCGTGACTGACGCGACCACGACGACCGTTGGTAGCGAAGAACAGCAGGTCGCCCGGCTCAAGTTTGCTGCGCGAGACCAGCGGAGCGTCCACGTTGATCATTTCGCGGGTGGAGCGTGGCAGGTTCATGCCCGCTTCTTCGCGGAACAGGTAACCGATGAAACCACTGCAATCGAAGCCGGCTTCAGAAGTACCGCCGAAACGGTAACGGGTACCAATCAGGGACATGCCACGTTCGAGGATGCTGTCGGCCAGGACCGGAAGCTGGTAGGACTTGCCGCCAGCGAAGTCTGCGAGTTCTTTTTCGGTGGCCAGCTCTTCCTGAAAGAGAGCGGAAGACTGGGCAGTGGCCGAGTGTTGAACCTGCTGTTGCGGAGCTTGCTGGGCCACTGGAGTGTGGGCAGCGCAACCGAACAACAGGGTGACGAGTGCGAGAGGCACGAGGGGTGCGAAGCGATTTAGCATGGGCACGACCGTGGCTGAAAGTTGTAAAGAAGCCGAGACTATGCCCGCTATCATCCTCATTTGCAAATTCAATCGATCTTTTTGTGACTTATCCGTTTCCCGTTTACATCTAAGCGCTTAAGCCCATTTTAAACATGCACGCGGCCTGCAACCTTGCAGGAAAGCGGGATTGCTGGCGCCTGAAATTTGCCGAACCGGCTAAAAGCCCCGGTTTCAGCGGGCTTACCAGCCGAGGGTTTCTTTCAGAAACGGGATGGTCAGCTTGCGCTGGGCCTGGAGGGAAGCCTGATCGAGGCGTTCCAACAGCTCGAACAACGCACTCATGCTGCGGGTACCGCGAGTCAGAATGAAATGCCCGACTTCATCGGTCAGATGCAGGCCGCGACGGGATGCGCGTAATTGCAGGGCACGCAGTTTGTCCTCATCGGACAGCGGGCGCATCTGGAAGATCAAGGCCAGGGTCAGCCGGGATTTGAGATCCGCCAGCTTCACCGGCAACTCACGCGGGGATGTCGATGCGGCAATCAGCAAGCGTCGGCCACTGTCACGCAAGCGATTGAACAGATGGAACAGCGCCTCTTCCCAGTCCGCCCGCCCGGCAACCACCTGCAAATCATCCAGACAGACCAGTTCGTACTGTTCGAGGTTGTCGAGGATTTCGATACCGCGATCGAGCAGTTCGGCCAACGGCAGGTACACCGCCGGCTCGCCCAATTGCTCGAAGCGCAGGCAGGCGGCCTGCAACAGGTGCGTACGCCCCACCCCGTCCTTGCCCCAAAGGTAGATCAGGCTTTCTGTCCAGCCGGCGTCGGCTTCGCACAGCCGCTCGACATAGCCGAGTGCAGCGGCATTGGCGCCTGGGTAATAGTTGATAAAGGTGGCGTCGTCACGCAGACGCACACCTAGGGGCAGCTGAATCGGTTTCATGCTGACTGAACAGTTCCAAAGGAACCGTTAGTGGCCTCTGTGTAAAGTTTGCGAAGTTTATACCCGTGAAGCGGACCGCACAATGCGACAGACCACAAGCAAAATCAAAGGTTTGCGTTAATGCACCGGTTTTGTGGCAGATTCTTTGGCGGTGCATGTGACAGGCGGGCGACGCCGACAGGCTGATCCGGCACGAACCCGGGCAGCCTGCCAATAGCTATCGACGCCCCTTACACCTGCGGCTCGTCGACTCCCCCGTAGATTTCAGAAACCTTATACAAATCATGTACATGGCGCACCAACACCATGATCACCGCCGCGACCGGCAATGCCAGCAGCACACCGGTAAAGCCAAACAGCTCACCACCGGCCAGGATCGAGAAAATCACCGCCACCGGGTGCAGGCCAATCCGGTCACCGACCAACCAAGGGGTCAACACCATACCCTCCAGCGCCTGACCGACCATGAATACCGCGACAATGCCGAGCATCGGATAAAGATCACCGCCGAACTGGAACAGCCCAGCAAGCAGCGCCGCGCCAATGCCGATGATAAACCCCATGTACGGCACGATCGCCGCCAGGCCGGCAATCAGGCCAATCAGCAGGCCCAGCTCCAACCCGACCAGCATCAGGCCTGCCGCGTAGATCACGCCCAAGGCCACCATCACCAGCAACTGCCCGCGCACGAACGCGCCGAGCACTTCATGGCATTCACCCGCCAACGACACCGCGCGCGCTTCACGCTCACGGGGCAGCAGGCCGCGGATCCTGGCCATCATCAGGTCCCAGTCCCGCAACAGGTAGAAACTCACCACCGGAATCAACACCAGGTTCGCCAGCCAGCCGATCAACGCCAGCCCAGAGGCTGTGGCATGACTCAGCACCACGCCGACAACATCAGTGGTCTGACTCATATGCTCGCTGATGGCGGCCTTGAGCTGGTCGAACTTCCAGAAACCGTCTGACAGGCCGAACTTCGATTGCGCCCAGGGCAACGCCGTGTGCTGCAGCCAGTCGAGCATCTGTGGAGCCAGTTCATACAAACGAAACAATTGCCTGGCGAGCAACGGCACCAAGACCAACAGCAGCGCGGTGAAGATCAATGTAAACAGGGTAAACACCGCCACGACACCCCAGGTTCGGGACAGGCCTGCCTTCTCCAGCCGATCCACCAGCGGGTCGAACAGGTAGGCCAACAGCAGCGCCACCAGGAACGGCGTCAGGATCGGATGCAACAACCAGACAAACACACACAGCAGGACCACCCCACCGAGCCAGAACCAACGCCGCGAATCGGCCATGAACCACTCCATTGCTTCTATATAAAGAAAGAAAAACTACCAGCGAAAACGCAGTTGCGGGATCGGGGCCGGCGCGGCGACTGGCACCGCGCCGCCGGTGGCTGGCTGAACGGGCGCTACCGGGGGCGGGACCTGACTCGCCGGCGCCTCCTGCAGCCTCGCCAGCGACAGTTGCGCACGCAGTTGATCGACGCTGCCATTGACCCGATAGAGAATCCGGTCGCCCTCGACACTTTGCACGCGCCCGCCAAACGGCTCCAGCAAACGCCCGAGCGACGCGTAGTGCTCAAGATTCATGCCTTGCACTTCCAGCAATTGCTCGCTCGAAGCACCGGGTTTGACGACAAACCGTGGCGCCAGGCGCTCGTTGACCGCCAGCATCACCGCATCGGCCACGGCGGCCTGATCGGCGCCTTGCACGTTGCCGGCCTCTTTTTTATCCCCCAGCCACAATTGCCACTTGGCTTGCCACTGCCCGCCCTCCTCCCTGGCGTGAACGGCGAGCAGGGCGTCGGCGTTGTAGCGCTCCGATGCCGCCTGCAAAGGCGCGGGGTCCGCGCCCTCCAGATTCGGCGCGGTCGCGACGATCTGCTCATTCAAATCCGCCAACGGCAAGCGCAATGGCAAGCCCCGGTGCTGGGCAGCCCGACGCAACGGCGCTGCGCTGGCCTGGCCGTCACCCACCAGGCTTGAACCCTCGGTGGAATCATTCAACCACCAGCCGAGGATCGACGGCCGGTTGGCACCCCACATGGCCAGGCCGGCGCGGCGCAAGGCCTGCTCGGTGGTGCCCGGGTCGAAATCGACTTTCAGGACTTCCGGCGGCCCGGCCTCAAAACCGTATTGGCTGATGATCTGTTGCGGGTCTTTACGAATTGCCGCCAACCCCGGACTTTGAGCGGCCTTGGGGTCGCCGGTCAGGCGCAACACCAGTGTATCCAGTGCACGCTGAGTCGCCTGGTCGCGCTCCTCGGGCGACTGGCCATTCACCGGCTCGCGCACCAGGTAAAGGCCTTTGACGGTTTCGGCTTGACTGACCAGGCTGACCACTGACAAACAACTCACAAGCAAGAGTTTACAAAAACGCATGGAAGATTCCTGACGACAAGAGCGGCTGGAACAGACCGCATGAAGACGATCGAGCAAGACTGTGACCGTTGCCCGACGCAAAACATTCACACGCTCCGGGTAAGTTTTCGCACTGTCATAACGATAGACGGTTAATCGCGATACCTTATACAGCCATGCAGGATGCCACCGACACCGTGCATCAACGGTTTTTTTTGACCGGATATGGCCCTGCTGTCGGCCTGAGGATGGCCGCTGCGGCTCAAGCCTGATAAAATCGCGCGCCTTCGCAGACCGGCAACAGCCGGGCCCCCTGAAATTCGCGCATGGCCCTCGCCTTCGCCTGTTTCGGCGGTCCCGATGGACTCGGTCGTTACCCAGAAATCCCCCCCTAAAGGCCTGGATCATGAGCAAGCAACCCTCCCTGAGCTACAAGGACGCCGGTGTAGACATCGACGCCGGTGAAGCATTGGTCGAACGCATCAAGAGCGTCGCCAAGCGCACTGCGCGCCCGGAAGTCATGGGCGGCCTGGGCGGTTTCGGCGCCCTCTGCGAAATCCCGGCCGGCTACAAGCAGCCTGTGCTGGTTTCCGGTACCGACGGCGTCGGCACCAAGCTGCGCCTGGCACTGAACCTGAACAAACACGACAGCATCGGAATCGACCTGGTTGCCATGTGCGTCAACGACCTGGTGGTGTGCGGCGCCGAGCCGCTGTTCTTCCTCGACTACTACGCCACCGGCAAACTGAACGTCGACACCGCTGCCCAGGTTGTGACCGGCATCGGTGCTGGCTGCGAACTGTCGGGTTGCTCGCTGGTTGGCGGCGAAACCGCTGAAATGCCGGGCATGTACGAAGGCGAAGACTACGACCTGGCCGGTTTCTGCGTCGGCGTCGTGGAAAAATCCGAAATCATCGACGGCTCCAAGGTCGCTGCCGGCGATGCCCTGCTCGCCCTGCCTTCTTCCGGCCCGCACTCCAACGGCTACTCGCTGATCCGCAAGATCATCGAAGTGTCCGGCGCCGACATCGAAAACATCCAGCTCGACGGCAAGCCGCTGACCGACCTGCTGATGGCCCCAACCCGCATCTACGTGAAGCCGCTGCTCAAGCTGATCAAGGAAACCGGTGCCGTCAAAGCCATGGCCCACATCACCGGTGGCGGCCTGCTGGACAACATCCCGCGCGTGCTGCCAAAAGGCGCGCAAGCCGTGGTTGACGTGGCAAGCTGGAACCGCCCAGCTGTGTTCGACTGGCTGCAAGAGAAAGGCAACGTTGACGAGAACGAAATGCACCGCGTGCTGAACTGCGGCGTGGGCATGGTCATCTGCGTGGCTCAGGAGCACGTTGAAGCGGCCCTGAACGTTCTGCGCGAAGCGGGCGAGCAGCCTTGGGTCATCGGCCAGATCTCCACCGCTGCCGAAGGCGCGGCTCAGGTTGAACTGAAGAACCTCAAGGCTCATTGATGTCTCAGACCTGTGATGTGGTGGTGCTGTTGTCCGGCACCGGCAGTAACTTGCAGGCCCTGATCGACAGCACGCGGACCGGCGACAGCCCGGTCCGCATCGCTGCGGTGATCTCCAATCGCGCCGACGCCTACGGCCTGCAGCGCGCCAGTGACGCGGGTATCGACACCCGCGCCCTGGATCACAAGGCTTTCGAAGGTCGCGAGGCCTTCGACGCCGCGCTGATCGAACTGATCGACGCCTTCAACCCCAAACTCGTGGTACTGGCCGGATTCATGCGCATTCTCAGCGCCGGTTTCGTACGCCACTATCAGGGTCGCCTGCTCAATATCCATCCCTCGCTGCTACCCAAATACAAAGGGTTACACACTCATGAGCGCGCGCTGGAGGCCGGCGACACCGAGCACGGCTGCTCCGTGCACTTCGTCACCGAGGAACTCGATGGCGGACCACTGGTCGTACAGGCTGTAATACCGGTAGAGTTACAGGATTCGCCGCAGAGTCTGGCGCAACGGGTCCATGTTCAGGAACACCTGATCTACCCGATGGCCGTACGCTGGTTTGCCGAAGGCCGTCTGGCCCTCGGCGAGCAAGGTGCTTTACTGGATGGACAGTTACTCGCGGCCAGCGGCCACTTGATTCGAAACTAGGAGATTTTATGCGTCGCGCCCTGCTCTTCGCTTGCGCTCTGCTCGCCTTGCCCTTCGCCCAGGCGGCAGACCTTCAACCTTTCTCCGCCAGCTACACCGCCGACTGGAAACAGCTGCCCATGAGTGGCACTGCCGAGCGCAACCTCGAAAAAACCAGCGACGGCAAATGGAAACTGAGTTTCAAGGCATCGATGATGATCGCCAGCCTGTCCGAGGAAAGCACCCTGACCATGGACAAGGACACGCTTCTTCCAGAGTCGTACCACTTCGAACGTGGCGGCCTGGGCAAGGCCAAGAAAGCGGATCTGGATTTCGACTGGAACACCAAGATGGTCACCGGCACCGATCGCGGCGACGCGGTCAAGGTTCCACTCAACCGTGGCATGCTCGACAAATCCAGCTATCAACTGGCCCTGCAGCACGACGTCGCCGCCGGCAAAAAAAGCATGAGTTATCAAGTGGTCGACGGCGGTGAAGTCGACACCTATGACTTCCGCGTGCTGGGCGCCGAAAAGGTCGACACCAAGGCCGGCAAGATCGATGCGATCAAGGTTGAACGTGTACGCGATCCGACACAGAACAAACGCATCACCGTGATGTGGTTCGCCAAGGATTGGGACTACCTGCTGGTCCGCCTGCAACAAGTCGAAACCGACGGCAAGGAATACAACATCATGCTCCTGGATGGCACGGTCAACGGCAAGCCAGTCAAAGGCAGCTGATCCGGATCGATACCATGAAGCCCCGCCATTGCGGGGCTTTTTTGTGGGTTCGAAAATTGGAACACCCGACAAGCGCGATGGCTCTATACCTTCAAGGTCTTTTTTGATCGAATGAGTTTTCCTGTCGCCTGCGAGGTTTCCCATGACCGTTACAGTCAATACCGTTTCCGCCGAAGGTTTTCGCCACAGCGTACAAATCGATGACCATGAATTCTTCGCCGACGTGCCCGTCACGGCGGGTGGTGAAGGCTCGGCACCGGAGCCCCATGATTATTTCGACGCTGCTCTCGGCGCCTGCAAGGCCCTGACACTGAAGCTGTATGCGAAGAAGAAGGACATCCCGCTGACCGGTGTCGGCGTCGAGGTCAAGCGCGACAACAGCCTGGAACAGAAAGGCCAGTACGCGCTGCACGTCAAACTGACCCTCAAGGGCGTACTCACCGACGCCCAGCGCGATGAACTGCACCGCGTGGCCGATCGCTGCCCGATCCACAAGCTGATGACCACGTCTGAAGTGAGCATCGAAACGCATTTGTCCGAAGGTGCGTTCAGCCAATAGCGGCAAGGGCTGCGCAAGCGGGTTATGCTCGAACGCATTACCCGCTCAGCCTGGAACGCACCATGAACACTCCGCCCGTGATCCGCCCCCGCACTGAAGATGTCGAAGGCCAGCCGATTCTCCGCCCGCTGCCGTCGGCCAAATGCCGCAGCGTCGGGCCATTCGTGTTTTTCGACCACATGCTGGAAACCCGTTATCCACCGGGCAAGGGCATGAACATCCGCCAGCATCCGCACATCGGCCTGTCCACCCTCACCTACTTGTTCCAAGGGCAGATCCAGCACAAGGACAGTCTCGGTTCCGATCAAGTGGTCGGGACTGGCGATGTCAGCTGGATGACGGCCGGCAGTGCCATCGCCCATGTCGAACGCACGCCCGAGGCCTTGAAAGAAAGCGGCTTCACGATGCACGGCCTGCAGATCTGGCTGGCTTCGCCCAAGGACAAAGAGCAAGGTCCGGGGCATTACAGTCACCATCCGGCGTCGACTTTACCGGTCAGCGAAAACCTGGGAGTGAAGATTCGCATGATTGCCGGGGCGGGCTTTTGCCTGGAATCGCCAGTGCCGGTGCTTTCTCCTACGCTGTACGCGGAACTGCACCTGCAAACGGCGACGACTTTGCTCATCCCTACCGAGCATGAAGAACGTGCCTTGTATGTATTGAGCGGCGAGGTGCAACTGGACGGCGAGCCGATAGAGCCGTACTCGCTGGTGGTACTGCCTGCGGGGGAAGAGATGACTCTTTTTGCCGAAAGCGACAGTCACGCCGTATTGTTTGGCGGCGCACCGCTGGACGGGCCACGGCGGATCAACTGGAATTTTGTCGCGAGCGATCCGGCGGCGATCGATGAGGCACGCCGGCGTTGGGCGGCCGGGGACTGGCCGACGGTGCCGGGGGAAGTTGAGAGGATCGAATTGCCATAAACAGTTGAGTGTCTGTTAGACCGCTATCGCGAGCAGGCTCACTCCTACAGGTGAATGCATTCCAATGCAGGAGTGAGCCTGCTCGCGATGAGGCCGGTACTCACACCGGCCGAATCATGATCAACCCTTGAACACTTCATCCAGCAAGTTATGCATCGACGTGAAGGCCCGAGCAGCCACCTTGGCGTTATACATCATCATGCCCGGCACGTTGGCGTGCGGGTCAGTGAACGAGTGGAACGCACCGCCGTAGCTCAGCAACTGCCAGTCCACGCCCGCCGCGTTCATTTCATCTTCGAACGCCGGCAACTGCTCTTTCGGCACTAATGGATCGGAAGCGCCGTGCAGCACCAGGACCTTACCCTTGATGTTTTTCGCATCGACCGGATTCGGTGTGTCCAGCGTGCCGTGGAACGACACCGCGGCCTTCACCGGCGCGCCGGTACGGGCGAACTCCAGGGCGCAGCAACCGCCGAAGCAGAAACCGAAAGTGGCCAGTTTCGAAGTATCGACAGCCACTTCACCCTGGCTTTGCAGCTGTTCGAATGCCACCTGCATGCGCTTGCGCAGCAATGGGCGGTCATTCTTCAACGGCATCATGGCTGCGCTGGCCTCGTCATTGTTCGTCGGACGAACCGACTGACCGTAAAGGTCTGCGATCAACACCACATAACCCTTGGAGGCCACCGACCTGGCAATCTCTTCGGCACCGGCGCTGACGCCCATCCAGTTCGGCGCCATCAACAAACCCGGGCGCGGGCCTTTATGGTCGGCATCGAAGGCCAGACGGCTTTCGTAAGCCTGGCCGTCAATCTGATAGGCAACGGAACGTACAGTGATTTGGCTCATTTCTGACTCCTGATTGTTGAATCACCAGAATGAAAAAACCCGCCGAAGCGGGTTTTTCTACAACTCAGTCAAGCCGACAGTTCGACCAACAGCTTGTTCAGACGGCGCACATAGGCCGCCGGATCTTTCAAGCTGTCGCCGGCCGCCAGGGCCGCCTGATCGAAGAGGATGTGCGACAGGTCGCCGAAGCGCTCGTCGCTCTGCTCGTTGTCGAGCTTCTCGATCAGCGGGTGAGCCGGGTTGAATTCGAAAATCGGCTTCGAATCCGGAACCTTCTGGCCGCTGGCTTCCAGGATCTGGCGCATCTGCAAGCCCAGGTCCTGCTCGCCGATGGCCAGGATCGCCGGGGAGTCGGTCAGGCGATGGGACACCCGAACTTCCGCAACGGATTCACCCAGCGCAGTTTTCAGACGCTCAACCAGACCTTCTTTGGCCTTGGCGACTTCTTCCGCGGCCTTCTTGTCCTCTTCCGAGTCCAGGTTGCCCAGGTCCAGGTCGCCGCGCGCCACGTCGACAAAGCTCTTGCCGTCGAAGTCGCTGAGGTAGCTCATCAGCCACTCGTCGATGCGATCGGTCAGCAGCAGCACTTCGATGCCTTTCTTGCGGAAGACTTCCAGGTGCGGGCTGTTCTTGACCTGGGCGTAGGTTTCGCCAGTCAGGTAGTAGATCTTGTCCTGGCCTTCCTTGCCGCGCGCCAGGTACTCGGCCAAGCCAACAACCTGCTCGCCATCGTCGCCGTGGGTCGATGCGAAACGCAGCAGGCCGGCGATTTTTTCCTTGTTGGCGAAATCTTCTGCCGGGCCTTCTTTCATGACCTGACCGAAGTTTTTCCAGAAACCCTTGTATTGCTCAGGCTCGTTCTTCGCCAGTTTTTCCAGCATGTCCAGCACGCGCTTGGTCAGCGCCGACTTCATCGAGTCGATGATCGGGTCTTTCTGCAGGATTTCCCGCGACACGTTCAGCGACAGGTCATTGGAGTCGACCACGCCTTTGATGAAGCGCAGGTACAGCGGCAGGAAGGACTCGGCCTGATCCATGACGAACACGCGCTGTACATAGAGCTTCAGGCCTTTCGGCGCTTCACGCTGGTACAGGTCGAATGGAGCGCGGGTCGGCACGTACAGCAGCGAGCTGTATTCGAGCTTGCCTTCGACCTTGTTGTGGCTCCAGCTCAGCGGGTTTTCGAAATCGTGAGCGATGTGCTTGTAGAACTCCTGGTATTCCTCGTCCTTGATCTCGGTACGCGGACGGGTCCACAGGGCGCTGGCGCGGTTGACGGTTTCCCATTCGACGGCAGGCTTCTCTTCACCTTCAGCGGCCGCCACTTCTTTCGGCAACTCGATCGGCAAGGCGATGTGGTCGGAGTACTTCTTGATGATGTTGCGCAGGCGCCAGCCATCGGCGAACTCGTCTTCACCGGATTTGAGGTGCAGGACGATGCGAGTGCCGCGTTCGGCCTTGTCGATGGTCGCCACTTCGAAGTCACCTTCGCCCTTGGACGACCAATGCACGCCTTCGCTGGCAACACTGCCGGCACGACGGCTGTACACATCGACTTTGTCAGCGACGATGAAGGCGGAGTAGAAACCGACGCCGAACTGGCCGATCAGGTGCGAGTCTTTCTTCTGGTCGCCGCTCAGGTGCTTCATGAAATCGGCGGTGCCGGACTTGGCGATGGTACCCAGGTGGGTGATCGCGTCTTCGCGGCTCATGCCGATACCGTTGTCTTCGAGGGTGACGGTTTTAGCGTCCTTGTCGAAGCTCACGCGGATTTTCAGTTCGGCGCCACCTTCCAGCAGCTCTGGCCTGGCCAGGGCTTCGAAACGTAATTTATCGACAGCGTCAGAGGCGTTCGAGATCAATTCGCGAAGGAAAATTTCCTTGTTGGAATACAGCGAATGGATCATGAGATGCAGCAGCTGCTTCACCTCGGTCTGGAAGCCCAGGGTTTCCTTTTGAGTTTCCACACTCATGGTCATCAAACTCCAATCAGATGGCATAAGCCGCGACCTTGACGGTCGGCGGCGGGTTGTCATCTGAGTTGGGGGCTGAGTTCAGGATTTCAAGGGCTCCTCGAGTTTGAAATGTGCGCGGGCGGTGGCAATCGGTTCGGCTTCAGTGCTTTGCCAGGCGGTAATCGCCACGTTGGCGACCCGGCGACCCTGGCGCCAGACCTGGCAGCGGGCCCAAGTATCGCGAAACTGCCCGGCACGCAGGTAATCCAGGGAGAAGTCGATGATCTTCGGCACCCCGGGCGATCCGGTAAACACCAACAGATGCAGCGCGGCGGCCAATTCCATGAAGCCGGCTATCACACCGCCATGGATCGCCGGCAACAACGGGTTCCCGATGTTGTCCTTGTTCGCTGGCAGCTTGAACAGCAACTCATCGCCCACCCGCGAACATTCGACGCCGATCAGCCGGGCATAGGGAATCAAATCCAGTAGCGCGGCGTAATCGCCCCGTTCGTGGGCCTTTTGCAGTTGATCCTTCAGAGACTCGCTCATTGCGCCCCTCCGGCAACCGCGCCACCAAAGCCCTTGGTGCCTTTGATGTTCTTGCCCATGCGCATGAAAGTGCCCATCACATGGGCAATGGGTTGTCCGGGGTCATCCTGATAGGCGAAGCCGCGGGCAAAAATCACGTCGGTGGTGACCCTATAGCACTGGGCAAAGCCGTAGACATCCTTATGCGGCTCGGCGGCGTGCATGTAGTCGATGCGCAGGTCCAGGGTCGGGCAGACTTCGAATTCCGGGAGCACGCAGAGGGTCGCCATGCCACAGGCGGTGTCCATCAGCGAGGTCAGCGCCCCGCCATGAATAACGCCGGTTTCGGGATTGCCGACGATCCGCGGGCTGTACGGCAGCACAATCGTCAGCCCTTCGTTGCTGGCGCTGTGAACGCTTAGTCCAAGTACCTGGCAATGTCGCAGCGCCGACAGAAAGCGCTTCGCGCGCTCAAAAACGGGATTTTCAGCCATTTGATAAACGCTCTTGTTTATGCCCGTACAGTGCGGTGGCGGTACGGGTAAAAGTTCCGCACTAGAACAAACTTATATATCTGAAAGAATTAAGGAACTTAACCCTGATGTGTGGGCTCTTAATGCCAGTAGATGCTTTTCATCAGGAGAAACACCCCATGCGTAAGACTTTAGCTATTGCCTTGATGTTGACCGCTTCCCTCGGTCTCGCTGCCTGCGATAAAAAATCCGAGGACAAAGCTCAAGATGCTAACCAAAATGCTGAGCAAGCCCAGCAAAAAATGAACGAAGCTCAGGATAAAGTGAACGACGCGGCGAAAGAAAACGCCGAAGCCGCCAAAGATCAGGCTGAATCGAACGCAGAAGCGGCAAAAGAGGCTGCTCCGGCCGCTCCAGCTACTCCGGCCGCTCCGGAAGCACCTAAGAACTAATACGGTTTTTAGCGTGACAAAAGAAAACCCGCCAAGTGCGGGTTTTCTTTTGTCTTGAAAACAGTGGTTAGAGCAAAATCGTTCGAAAAGTCGGACTAATTATCAACAACAGCGAACAGATTAAGCCCACCAGCCAAACCAGACTGCGCTGCCAGGCCAGGTCTTTCCAGTAACACACCAGGTAAATAACCCGCGTGATCACGAAGATGATCGCCAGGCCGTCGATCAGCCAGCCCGCTGTCTGCGTGGTATGCGCCATCAACACACCCACAGCAAACAACATGAAGGCTTCGAAACTGTTCTGATGCGCAGCCACTGCCCGGGCACCCAAGCCTGTGAGTTGCGCCTGCTGTTGGCGCGGCAGGTGGTTATCGTAGCCGCCCTGCTCTTTCATGGCAGTCGTCACGGGCATTCGCGCCAGGTAAATCAACACCGCACTGATCAACACGCACCAGAATGGAATACTCATCAACCTGCCTCTTTGATCGCCTCCGGCAACGGTGCCTCTGTAGGGGTATAGACCATCACATCGAGAACGTCGGAATGAAACTCGCGGCGGTACAACACGAACACCACGCCGGCACTCATCAACATGAACAGCCACGGGCTGACAAACCACGCCAGCATGGTCATGCCGAAGTAATAGGAGCGCAGCCCGAAGTTGAACTGGTTGGCGGCCATGGAGATGACGCGGGCGGCACGTAAAGCGAACGCTTTGCGCTCCTGCTCCGACACATGGCGTTCACCGACCATCGGCGCCGAACCCACCAGCACTGCCGCAAAGTTGTATTGGCGCATGCACCAGCTGAACGTGAAGAATGCATAGACAAACACCAGCGCCAGGCACAGCAACTTGATTTCCGACATGCCCTGGGACGCCTGTTGCACCATCGGGATATCCGCCAGCAAGGATACCGCCCGTTCCGAAGCCCCCAGCACCGTGAGAATACCGGCCAGGATAATCAGCGTACTGGAGGCGAAGAACGACGCATTGCGCTCCAGATTGCCGATCACGCTGGCATCGGCGATGCGGTTGTCGCGCAGCAGCATGCGGCGCATCCAGTCTTCACGATACAGGTGCAGCACACTGGCCAGGCATGCGGTGTCACGCCCTTTCCATGTGGCATAGCGGGTGTACCCGCCCCAGCAGATAACGAACCAGACGGCGGCGAGAATGTGGATCAGGTTGGCTTGGATGAACGACATGCAGATCCTTGTGAAGTAGTAACGGAACACTGAAACCTTGTGGGAGCGAGCCTGCTCGCGAAAGCGGTAGATCAATCAACATCTGCGTTGAATGAAGCGACGCCTTCGCGAGCAGGCTCGCTCCCACAAAGGGTGTTGCAGTGCTTCGACGTTAGCTCAACGGAAAAGACACCGCATCCCTCACAAAAAAAATGCCCCGTATCGATTGATACGGGGCATTTCTGTTTTTGCTCAAGACCCGCTCGTGGCGAGTCGTGAAGCGACTTAAGCCAAGGCTTCGGCGCGCTTGCCCAGCAGGCGATCGCAAACCACCGCGACCACCAGTGTCATCACCGACGGCACCAGCCAGGCCAGGCCTTGCTCGCTCAGGGGCAGGTGGGCCATTTGCGTCGGCATCCAGTCCGCCAGGCCTGCACCCTTGAGGGCGTCGATCAGGCCGAAGATGAACGACACCAGCATGACCGGGCCGAGGATACGACCGTGCTCATGCCAGAAGTCCTTGCAGAAGCTCAACGCCACCAGAACGATGCACGGCGGGTAGATCGCGGTGAGCACCGGGATCGAGAACGCGATCAGCTTGGTCAGGCCCAGGTTGGATACCAGCAGCGAGAACGCAGCGAGGATGATCACCAGCGTCTTGTAGGACAGCGGCACCACACGGCTGAAGTACTCGGCGCAGGCACAGGTCAGGCCAACCGCGGTCACCAGGCACGCCAGGGAGATCAGAACGGCAAGGAAGCCGCTGCCCAGGGAACCAAAGGTATGCTGCACGTAAGCATGCAATACCGCCGCGCCATTGGTAGCGCCAGCGGCCACTTCATGGCTGCCCGAACCGAGACGGAACAGGCTGACATACACCAACGCCAGGCCGACACCAGCGATCAGGCCAGCGATGATTGCGTAGCGGGTGATCAGGGCCGGCGACTCGACGCCGCGTGAACGGATGGCGTTGACGATGACGATGCCGAACACCAGGGCGCCCAGGGTATCCATGGTCAGGTAACCATTGATGAAGCCTTGGGAAAACGGCGCCGCCACGTATTCAGGGGTTGCCTGGCCAATGTCACCGGCCGGCAAGGCAAACGCTGCAATGCCCAGCACGGCCAGGGCGATGATCTTCAGCGGCGCGAGGAAACGCCCGACGGTATCCAGCAAACGACCCGGATACAGCGAGATGAAAAACACCAGCAGGAAGTACACCGAGCTGTACAGGAACAGCGCCAACGGGCTCTCGCCGGTCAGGGGCGCCAGACCCACTTCGAAGGATACTGTCGCGGTACGTGGCGTCGCGAACAGCGGGCCAACAGCGAGGTAGCAAGCCGCTGCCAGCAGGCCACCGGCGACTTTACCGATCGGGCTGCTCAAGGCATCCATTGCACCGCCGACCTTGGCCAGCGCCACAACGGTGATCACCGGCAAACCGACCGCCGTGACCAGAAAGCCCAACGCCGCCATCCAGACATTGGGCCCGGACTGCAAACCGACGATAGGCGGGAAGATAATGTTGCCAGCCCCGACGAACAGGGCAAACGTCATAAAACCAAGTGCCAGGATGTCCTGGCCTTTCAACACTTTCATTAAGGAAATACCACACTACTGAATCGGAATTTAGAGAGGGATTTCCCTATGGGTGAGGGAAATGCTGTCAGTCCGTATAAGACCGACCCTTTTAGCGCGTTGCCGCCTTGTGGGCCGCAGACGCAAAAATGGCGCGTAGACTAACGAATTTGGCCGATAAACGCACTGTTTGAGGGCGAACTATCCGATATACGACATCTTAGTGTCGCGTTTTTGCATGTTAATGGTTGTCGCCTACAAGTCCGTCTTCGCGAGCAGGCTCGCTCCCACAGTTGACCGCGTTCCAATGTGGGAGCGAGCCTGCTCGCGATGGCGTCCGCACGGTCAACACAAATGCACACGACAAAGGCCACCCGAAGGTGGCCTTTGTTTGGTGAAGCGTCAGCTAAGCGCGAGGCTTACTTGACAGCCCAACCAGTCAGCTCGGCCAGGGCCTTGCCGATGTCTGCCAGCGAACGCACGGTTTTAACGCCTGCGTCTTGCAGAGCAGCGAATTTCTCGTCTGCAGTACCTTTGCCGCCAGAGATGATTGCGCCAGCATGGCCCATGCGCTTGCCCGGAGGAGCAGTCACACCAGCGATGTAGGAAACAACCGGCTTGGTCACGTGTGCCTTGATGTAGGCAGCCGCTTCTTCTTCAGCCGAACCGCCGATCTCACCGATCATTACGATCGCTTCGGTCTTCGGGTCTTCCTGGAACAGCTTCAGGATGTCGATGAAGTTCGAACCCGGGATCGGGTCACCACCGATGCCGACGCAAGTCGACTGACCGAAACCGGCGTCAGTAGTCTGCTTCACAGCTTCGTAGGTCAGGGTGCCGGAACGGGAAACGATACCGACCTTGCCTGGCAGGTGAATGTGACCTGGCATGATGCCGATCTTGCATTCGCCTGGGGTGATCACGCCTGGGCAGTTAGGGCCGATCAGGACTACGCCCAGCTCGTCGCACTTAACTTTAGCGTCCAGCATGTCCAGGGTAGGAATGCCTTCGGTGATGCACACGATCAGCTTGATGCCGCCGAAGGCAGCTTCCAGGATCGAGTCTTTGCAGAAAGGAGCCGGAACGTAGATCACGCTGGCGGTGGCGCCAGTGGCAGCTACAGCGTCTTTCACGGTGTTGAACACTGGCAGGCCCAGGTGCTCGGTGCCGCCTTTGCCTGGAGTTACACCACCCACCATCTTGGTGCCGTACTCGATGGCTTGCTGGGTGTGGAAACTACCTTGCGAACCGGTAATGCCCTGGCAGATAACTTTGGTGTCTTTATTGATCAGGACGCTCATTATTTGCCCTCCGCAGCTTTGACAACTTGTTGAGCAGCGTCGGTCAGGCTGGTAGCAGCGATGATGTTCAAACCGCTTTCTGCCAGTACTTTAGCGCCCAGCTCAGCGTTGTTGCCTTCAAGGCGAACAACAACCGGGATTTTCACGCCGACTTCTTTCACCGCGCCGATGATGCCTTCGGCAATCATGTCGCAACGAACGATGCCGCCGAAGATGTTGACCAATACTGCAGCGACGTTAGTGTCGGACAGGATGATCTTGAACGCTTCGGTAACGCGTTCCTTGGTAGCACCGCCGCCCACGTCGAGGAAGTTGGCTGGTTTGCCGCCATGCAGGTTGACGATGTCCATGGTACCCATGGCCAGGTCGGCACCGTTGACCATGCAACCGATGTTGCCTTCCAGCGCTACGTAGTTCAGTTCGAACTTGGCAGCGTGCGCTTCGCGCGGATCGTCCTGCGACGGATCGTGGAAAGTCTTCAGCTTAGGCTGACGGTACATGGCGTTGGCGTCGATGTTGATCTTGGCATCGAGGCAGTGCAGATCGCCGTCAGCCTTGATCACCAGCGGGTTCACTTCCAGCAGGGCCAGGTCGTGATCCTTGAACAGTTTGGCCAGACCTACGAAGATCTTGGCGAACTGGGCAACTTGCTTGCCTTCCAGACCCAACTGGAATGCCAGCTCGCGACCCTGGAATGGCTGAGCGCCAACCAGTGGATCGATAGTGGCCTTCAGAATTTTTTCTGGAGTGTCGTGAGCGATTTTCTCGATGTCCACGCCACCTTCGGTGGAAGCCATGAACACGATACGACGGCTCGAACGGTCCACGACAGCGCCCAGGTACAGCTCTTTAGCGATATCAGTGCACGATTCAACCAGGATCTTGGTGACTGGCTGGCCATTGGCGTCAGTCTGGTAAGTCACCAGACGCTTGCCCAGCCACTGCTGTGCGAATGCCTTGGCGTCTTCTTTGCTGCGAACCAGCTTTACGCCGCCCGCTTTACCGCGACCACCGGCGTGGACCTGGGCTTTGACAACCCACTCGCTGCCGCCGATTTTGTCGCAAGCTTCTGCTGCTGCTTCCGGGGTGTCTACCGCGTAACCGGTGGAAACTGGCAGGCCGTATTCAGCGAACAGCTGCTTACCCTGATACTCGTGAAGATTCATGCTTATTACCGTCTTCGTTAGGTACTGCGCATTCGGTGCTGCACTCATTCAAGTGCCGCACCACCTGTGACTGCTGCTTGCATAGCCTTTCCGGATACCCGGTGCAGCTATGCAAGACTGCGTCCAGCGGATATTCCGCGGTGAGTCTTGCATGCAAGGCTCACGACGGGCCATTCCGCCGTGGTTTCTTATTGTCTTAACGCTTCTTGCGGTTGGCGATGTGAATGGCGCCGCCATTCACAGCCAAAGCAGCTTCGTGCAAGGCTTCAGACAGGGTCGGATGGGAGAAAACCATCATGCCCAGGTCTTCAGCGCTGGTGCCGAATTCCATACCGATCGCGCCCTGCTGAACCAGTTCGGCAGCGCTTGGGCCAATCACGTGGACGCCCAGAACGCGGTCTGTCTTGGCATCTGCGATGACCTTGACGAAACCACCGGTGTCGTTGGCAGCCATGGCACGGCCAGAGGCTGCGAACGGGAAGGTGCCGACGTTAACTTCAACGCCTTCAGCTTTCAAGGCCTGCTCGGTTTTACCAACCCACGCGATTTCCGGGTGAGTATAAATAACCGAAGGGATCAAATCATAGTTCATCTGGGCCTTGTGGCCCTTGATGCGCTCGACAACCATGATGCCCTCTTCCGAGGCCTTGTGCGCCAGCATCATGCCGCGAACCACGTCACCGATGGCGTAAACGCCCGGTACGGTGGTGGCGCAGTGATCGTCAACGTGCACGAAACCGCGCTCGTCCAGGGTCACGCCGCAGTCGGCAGCCAACAGATCAGTGGTCACCGGACGGCGACCAACGGCTACGATCAGCTTGTCGAAAGTGATGTTCTGTTCGCCCTTGGCATCGGTGTAGTTCACCACGACTTCGTCGCCGTTCACTTTGGAACCGGTGACGCGAGCGCCCAGCTTGATGTCCAGGCCCTGTTTGGTCAGGGTTTTCAGCGCTTCCTTGGAAACAGCGGTGTCCGCTGCCATCAGGAAGGTGTCCAGGGCTTCCAGGACAGTCACTTCCGCGCCCAGACGCGACCAGACCGAACCCAGTTCCAGACCGATCACGCCAGCGCCGATCACGCCCAGACGCTTAGGTACGGTCTGGAATTCCAGGGCGCCAGTCGAATCGACGATCACATTCTGGTCGACCGGAGCCGGTGGAATGTCGATCGGACGCGAACCTGGAGCCAGGATCACGTTCTCGGCCTGGATGATTTCTACCGAGCCGTCTGGCTTGGTGACTTCAACTTGCTTGCCGGCCAGCAGCTTGCCGTGACCTTCAATGGAAGTCACACCGTTGGCTTTGAACAGGGTCGCAACGCCAGAGGTCAGGCCTTTGACGATGGTGGCCTTGCGGCCGACCATTGCCGGCACGTCCATGGTCACGCCAGCGTGGTTGATACCGTGGATCGCGAAGCCTTCTTTGGCTTCCTTGTACTTCCAGGAGCTGTCCAGCAGCGCCTTGGATGGAATGCAGCCGACGTTCAGGCAAGTACCGCCCAGAGCCAGTTTGCCTTCCTTGTCGGTGTACTTCTCGATGCAGGCTGTCGAAAGACCAAGCTGGGCGGCCTTGATGGCAGCCACGTAACCGCCAGGGCCCGCGCCGATCACTACTACGTCAAATTTCTGCGACATTGAAAAAAATCCTCTTTAGCGAAAAGCTTCAAGCCGCGAGCGGCAAGCCAGGTCGCGGGTTTTCCGCAGCCTGTGCTTGCAGCTCATGGCTGCTTCTATCAGATATCCAGCAACAGACGAGCCGGATCTTCCAGCAGGTTCTTGATGGTCACCAGGAAGGTCACAGCTTCTTTGCCATCGATCAGACGGTGATCGTAGGACAGTGCCAGGTACATCATCGGACGGATAACGACCTGACCGTTGATGGCCATAGGACGCTGGATGATGTTGTGCATGCCCAGGATGGCGGCTTGTGGCGGGTTGACGATCGGGGTCGACATCATCGAACCGAAAGTACCACCGTTGGTGATGGTGAAAGTACCACCGGTCATTTCGTCCATCGACAGTTTGCCGTCGCGGGCTTTCTTGCCGAAGGTGGCGATGCCGCCTTCGATTTCAGCCAGGCTCATCAGTTCGGCGTTACGCAAAACCGGTACAACCAGGCCGCGATCACTGGAAACTGCAACGCCGACGTCAGCGTAGCCGTGGTAAACGATGTCACCGCCGTCGATCGACGCGTTGACAGCCGGGAAGCGTTTCAGCGCTTCGGTGGCCGCTTTCACGAAGAACGACATGAAGCCCAGGCGCACGCCGTTGTGGGACTTCTCGAACAGATCCTTGTACTTCGAACGCAGGGCCATGACTTCGGTCATGTCGACTTCGTTGAAAGTGGTCAGCATCGCCATGTTCGACTGAGCTTCAACCAGACGCTTGGCCACGGTGGCACGAACGCGGGTCATCGGTACACGCTTCTCGATGCGATCGCCGGCGGCGAACACAGGAGCAGCGGCAGCCGGAGCAGCAGCCTTGGCAGGCGCGGCAGCAGGAGCGGCTTTCTTGGCTTCGACAGCGGCAACCACGTCTTCCTTGGTTACACGACCATCTTTGCCGGTGCCCTTGACGGAAGCCAGGTTGATACCGTTTTCTTCGGCCAGCTTGCGAGCAGCCGGAGCGGCGATGGCGTCTTCGTCAGCGCCGGCAGCTGGAGCGGCGGCGGCGGCCGGAGCAGCAGCGGCAGCCGGAGCGGCAGCAGCAGCGCCGCCTTCAACGATGGAGCCCAGGACTTCGTCGGACAGAACGGTGTCGCCTTCGTTCTTGACGATAGCGCCCAGCACGCCGTCAGCGGTAGCCAGCACTTCCAGCACGACTTTGTCGGTTTCGATGTCGACGATCAGCTCGTCGCGCTTGACCGCGTCGCCCGGTTGTTTGTGCCAGGTGGCAACGGTGCCATCGGCAACCGATTCCGGGAAAGTGGGGGCTTTGATCTCGATAGCCATTGTCTGTGGTTCCTTAAATTCGGTTTCAGGTGCGCGAAGGCGTTAAACAGTAAAGGCGTCTTGCAGCAGTTTTTCCTGCTGTTCGGCGTGCATCGATGCGTAACCGCATGCTGGTGCAGCAGAAGCCTCACGGCCCGCGTACTCGAGTACGAGAGACTTGTTGAGGTTACTGATGCTGCGACGCATGTGGTGTTGGCTGCAGTACCACGCACCCTGGTTCATCGGCTCTTCCTGACACCAGACGGCAGCTTTGACGTTGGTGTAAGGCGCCAGGACTTCCTTCAAGTCGTCCTCAGGGAATGGGTACAGCTGCTCGATACGCACGACAGCGATGTCGTCACGACCTTCGGCACGGCGTTTTTCCAGCAGGTCGTAGTAGACCTTGCCGCTACACAGAACAACGCGCTCGACCTTTTTCGGGTCTTGGGCATCGATTTCCGGGATGACGGTCTGGAACGAACCTTCGGCCAGATCTTCCAGCGTCGAGATGGCCAGCTTGTGGCGCAGCAGCGATTTTGGAGTCAGAACGATCAACGGCTTGCGCAGCGGGCGAATCACCTGACGACGCAGCAAATGATAGATCTGTGCCGGCGTAGTCGGCACGGCTACCTGAATGTTGTGCTCGGCGCACAGCTGCAGGTAACGCTCCAGACGCGCCGAGGAGTGCTCCGGCCCCTGACCTTCGTAACCGTGCGGCAGCAACATGGTCAGACCGCACAGACGGCCCCACTTGTGCTCGCCACTGGTGATGAACTGGTCGATAACCACCTGGGCACCGTTGGCGAAGTCGCCGAACTGGGCTTCCCAGATCACCAGCGCATCAGGCGTGGTGGTCGAGTAACCGTATTCGAACGCCAGTACGGCTTCTTCGGACAGGAACGAATCGTACAGGTCGAAACGTGGCTGGCCGTTGTACAGGTTCTGCAGCGGGATGTAGGTGCCCGCGTCTTTCTGGTTGTGCAAGACAGCATGACGGTGCGAGAACGTACCGCGGCCGATGTCCTGGCCGGTCATGCGGATCGGGTGACCTTCGAACGCCAGGGTCGCGTACGCCATGGTTTCGGCGTAGCCCCAGTTGATCGGCAGGCCGCCGGCTTGCATCTTCTGACGGTCTTCGTAGATCTTCGCGACCTGGCGCTGAACCACGAAGCCTTCCGGAATTTCCAGCAGCTTGGCGGATAGTTCCTGCAAGGTCTTGAGGTCGAAGCGAGTGTCGTGACGCGCGGTCCAGGCGTGGCCCAGATACGGACGCCAATCCACGAACAACTCTTTGTTCGGCTCTTTGACCAGGCTCTTCACCACGTGCAGACCGTTGTCCAGTGCGTTGCGGTATTCGTCGACTTTCGCCTGAACACGCTCTGCGTCCAGCACACCGCCCTGGGTCAGACGATCGGCATACAGCTCACGGGTGGTGCGCTGTTTGGTGATCTGCTGATACATGATCGGCTGGGTGCCGCTTGGCTCGTCGGCCTCGTTGTGGCCGCGACGACGGTAGCAGACCAGGTCGATCACCACGTCACGCTTGAACTGCATGCGGTAGTCGATGGCCAGCTGGGTCACGAACAATACGGCTTCCGGATCATCGCCATTCACATGAAGGATCGGCGCCTGGATCATTTTCGCAACGTCGGTCGCGTACTCGGTGGAACGCGAGTCCAGCGGGTTGCTGATGGTGAAACCGACCTGGTTGTTGATCACGATGTGCACGGTACCGCCGGTCTTGAAACCGCGGGTCTGCGACATCTGGAAGGTTTCCATGACCACGCCCTGACCTGCGAACGCAGCGTCACCGTGGATGGAGATCGGCAGAACCTTCTCGCCGGTCGGATCGTTACGACGGTCCTGACGGGCGCGAACCGAACCCTCGACCACCGGGGAAACGATTTCCAGGTGGGACGGGTTGAACGCCATGGCCAGGTGAACTTCACCGCCGGTGGTCATCACGTTGGACGAGAAGCCCTGGTGGTATTTAACGTCACCGGAACCCAGCTCGACCTTCTTCTTGCCTTCGAACTCGTCGAACAACTCGCGCGGGTTCTTGCCGAAGGTGTTGACCAGCACGTTCAGACGGCCACGGTGGGCCATGCCGATGACGATTTCCTTGGTGCCGTAGGAACCGGAACGCTGGATCAGCTCGTCGAGCATCGGAATCAGGCTTTCGCCGCCTTCCAGACCGAAACGCTTGGTACCCGGGTATTTGGTGCCCAGGTATTTTTCCAGGCCTTCGCCGGCGGTCACGCGCTCAAGCAGGTGGCTCTTGATGTCGGCGGAGTACGTCGGACGACCGCGCACGCTTTCCAGACGCTGCTGGAACCACTGGCGCTGCTCGGAATCGGTGATGTGCGTGAATTCAGCGCCGATGGTGCGGCAATATGTCTGCTGCAACGCTTCGTGAATTTCGCGTAGGCTCGCTTCCTCTTTGCCGATGAACAGGTCGCCGGCACGGAAGGTCGTATCAAGATCGGCATTGGTCAAGCCGTAATGATTGATCGACAGGTCTGCAGGTGCAGGACGCTGCCACAGCCCCAGCGGGTCAAGCTGGGCTGCCTGGTGGCCACGCATACGGTAGGCCTGGATCAATCGCAGCACTTCAACTTGCTTCTTCTCGTGCTCACTGCTCACGCTGCCGGCGGAAACCGGTTGGGCGCGGCGCTGGTTCTTTGCCAGCAAGACGAAATGATCGCGAATTGTGGAGTGCGAAACATCGGTGGCAGAGTTGCCGTCAGCAGGCAACTTCTGGAAGTAGGTGCGCCACTCTTCTGGCACAGCGTTAGGGTCGTGCAGGTAGAGCTCGTAAAGCTCTTCCACATAGGCAGCGTTACTACCGGATAGGTAGGCACTGTTCCACATGCGCTGCATCACGCTTTCTTGCATGCTTGGTCACCCTCGGTTAGGGGAACACCATCGGTGTCGACACCGAGCAAACTTGCAGAAGTCCGAATGCAGCGACCAAAACAAGCCACTAGGATCACACTGATAGTCCGGGTACCAGCCCGGATGCCCCTGCTTGTCTCATTTCTTCAAAATAAGAGCTGCAGCCTTTTAAGCTGCTGCTCAGGTTAAAACTACGGCGCCGGTTGAAGCCTGCGCCGTAGCATCTACGGGTACAACGGGTACAGCAGCTGAATCACACGCCGCTTGAGAGCAACATGTTACGGATGTGACCGATGGCCTTAGTCGGGTTCAGGCCTTTCGGACATACGCTGACGCAGTTCATGATCCCGCGGCAGCGGAATACGCTGAACGGATCATCCAGCGAAGCCAGACGCTCGGACGTCTTGGTATCACGGCTGTCTGCCAGGAAGCGGTACGCTTGCAGCAGGGCAGCCGGACCCAGGAACTTGTCCGGGTTCCACCAGAAGGACGGGCAGGAAGTCGAGCAGCAAGCGCACAGGATGCACTCGTACAGACCGTCCAGCTTTTCACGCTCTTCAGGGGACTGCAGACGCTCGATGGCCGGAGCCGGCGTGTCGTTCTGCAGGTATGGCTTAACCTTTTCGTATTGCTTGTAGAAGATGCTCATATCGACGACCAGGTCACGGATAACCGGCAAACCTGGCAGAGGACGAACGATCAACTTGTTACCTTTTACGACAGCAGACAGCGGCGTGACGCACGCCAGGCCGTTTTTGCCGTTGATGTTCATGCCGTCGGAACCGCAAACACCTTCACGGCAAGAGCGACGATAGGAGAAACCCTCGTCCTGCTCTTTGATCAGGGCCAGCACGTCCAGCACCATCAGGTCTTTACCACCGGTATCAACCTGGAATTCCTGCATGAACGGCGCGGCGTCCTGATCAGGGTTGTAACGATAAACGCTGACTTGCAACATGGCGGCCACCCTTAATAAGTCCGAATCTTAGGTTCAAAAGTCGGAACAGTCTTCGGCGAGAAGTTCACGGCACGCTTGGTCACGCGCTTGTCACCCGGGAAGTACAGGGTGTGGCACAGCCAGTTTTCGTCGTCACGGTCTTCGAAGTCTTCACGGGCGTGAGCACCACGGGACTCTTTACGTACTTCGGCAGCGATGGCGGTGGCTTCGGCCACTTCCAGCAGGTTCTGCAGTTCCAGCGCTTCGATACGTGCAGTGTTGAACGCCTGCGACTTATCGTTGATCTTCACGTTGGCGATGCGCTTGCGCAGGTCCGCCAGCTGGGCAATACCCTTCTGCATGTATTCGCCGGTACGGAATACACCGAAGTAGTTCTGCATGCAGTTTTGCAGCTCGCGACGCAGGGTAGCCACGTCTTCGCCTTCGGTACGCTCGTTCAGAGCGGACAGACGCGCCAGGGCAGCCTGGATGTCGGCGTCGGTGGCGTCGTCGTATTCGATACCGTCGGTCAGCGCCTTTTCCAGGTGCAGGCCGGCAGCGCGGCCGAATACCACCAGGTCGAGCAGCGAGTTGCCGCCCAGACGGTTGGCACCGTGAACCGATACGCAAGCCACTTCGCCTACTGCGAACAGGCCCGGGATGATGGCATCGACGCCATCAGCGTCCTGGGTGATCGCCTGACCGTGAATGTTGGTGGCAACGCCGCCCATCATATAGTGGCAGGTCGGAACAACCGGAACCGGAGCAACAACCGGGTCAACGTGTGCGAAAGTCTTGGACAGTTCGCAGATGCCTGGCAGACGGCTGTGCAGCACTTCCTCGCCCAAGTGGTCGAGTTTGAGCATCACGTGGTCGCCGTTCGGACCGCAACCGTTACCGGCGATGATTTCCTTAACCATCGAACGGGCAACAACGTCACGACCGGCAAGGTCTTTGGCGTTCGGAGCATAACGCTCCATGAAACGCTCGCCGTGCTTGTTGATCAGGTAACCACCTTCACCACGGCAACCTTCTGTAACCAGTACACCGGCGCCGGCGATGCCGGTCGGGTGGAACTGCCACATTTCGATGTCTTGTACCGGTACGCCGGCACGCAGCGCCATGCCAACGCCGTCACCGGTGTTGATCAGGGCGTTGGTGGTCGAAGCGTAGATACGACCTGCACCGCCGGTGGCCAATACGGTGGCCTTGGCACGGATGTAGGTGGTTTCGCCGGTTTCGATGCAGATGGCGATCACGCCGACAAACTCGCCTTCGCCGTTCTTCACCAGATCGACAGCGTAGTACTCGTTCAGGAACACGGTACCGGCTTTCAGGTTGCCCTGATAAAGGGTGTGCAGCAGAGCGTGACCGGTACGGTCGGACGCAGCGCAAGTACGCGCAGCCTGGCCGCCTTTACCGTAGTCCTTGGACTGACCGCCGAATGGACGCTGGTAGATACGACCTTGCTCGGTACGCGAGAATGGCATCCCCATGTGGTCCAGCTCGTAAACGGCAGCCGGGCCTTCCTGACACATGTATTCGATAGCGTCCTGGTCACCGATGTAGTCGGAACCCTTGACGGTATCGTACATGTGCCAGCGCCAGTCATCGTTCGGGTCAGCGGACGCGATCGCGCAGGTGATGCCGCCCTGGGCGGACACAGTGTGCGAACGGGTCGGGAAAACCTTGGTGATCACGGCGGTCTTGTGACCGCCCTGTGCCAGTTGCAGCGCTGCGCGCATGCCGGCACCGCCACCACCAATAATGATGGCGTCGAAAGAAATCGTTGGAATGTTAGCCATGACTCAGATACCCCAGAGAATCTGCACGCCCCAGACGAAGTAAGCGAACATCGCAACGCCGCATACTGCCTGGAAAAGGAAACGTATAGCCGTTGCGGACTTGCCGAACGCCATTGGCGTCAGGTAGTCGGTCGCGATGGTCCACATGCCGACCCAGGCGTGAGCGCCGAGGGCAACGAGGGCCAGGAGGCTGAAGATACGCATTCCGTTGTGGGCGAACAGTTCATGCCACTGGGCGTAGTCGAGGCCAGGGTTGGCCACGATGTATCCGATCAGGAAGATGAAGTAAGCCGCGAGAACGACCGCAGACACACGTTGCGCCATCCAGTCATAGAGGCCCGAACGCGACAGGTTCGTGACGTTAGTTACCATATCCAAACTCCTGCCAGAACGATTACCACCACGGAAACGGCGATAACGATTTTCGAGCCCAGCTTGCCGCCTTCCAGCGTCTCACCGATGCCCATGTCCATGATCAAATGGCGCACACCGGCTACCAGGTGATAAAGCAGAGCGGACAGGATGCCCCATGTCACTAGCTTGGCTAGCGGACTGGTCAGACACGCTTTCACCTGACCGAAGCCTTCCTCGGAACTCAGCGACTTGTCCAATGCATAAAGCATGATGGCAAGGCACACGAAGAGGATGACACCGGAAATTCGGTGAAGGATGGACGTGTAAGCAGTGACTGGGAGTTTGATGGTCCTTAGGTCTAGGTTTACAGGTCGTTGGCTTTTCACGGCTTTTTTTTCACACTGAAGAGCCCCTAACAATCAGGGCAAAGTTGTTGGGGAGTGCACTGGTCAGGTAACCACCACCCAGGGATGCGACCCCCAATGAAAGCAAGCCCAAAAGCCCTTGGCGGTCGGTGGCCGAGTATAGACAGTTAGGCTACTAATGACAACGCAAACACCTAACCCGAACAGCTGATTGCGCAACTGGCATAAAAGGCGTAAATGGCAGCCAATTTCGAGAAAAAAGTCCGGTTAAAGCCTTCTGGAGCAAGACTTTAGGCAAATTGACATTCGAATTTATCTCACTATAGTGGTGCGGGCCCTGCGTGGGGGGTCTGTCTGATGATTTCAAGCATAAATAGGAGGCCACATGGCTGACAAAAAAGCGCAGTTGATCATCGAGGGCGCAGCCCCCGTCGAGCTGCCCATTTTAACCGGCACCGTTGGTCCCGATGTTATCGATGTTCGGGGCCTGACGGCCACGGGCCGTTTCACCTTTGACCCAGGCTTCATGTCGACCGCCTCGTGCGAGTCGAAGATCACCTATATCGACGGCGACAACGGCATTCTGCTGCACCGCGGCTACCCGATCGAACAGCTGGCTGAAAAGTCGGACTATCTGGAAACCTGCTATCTGCTGCTCAACGGCGAACTGCCGACCGCAGAACAGAAGGCCCAGTTCGTCGGCACCGTGAAGAACCACACCATGGTTCACGAGCAGCTGAAGACCTTCTTCAACGGCTTCCGTCGTGACGCCCACCCGATGGCCGTCATGTGCGGCGTAGTCGGTGCCCTCTCGGCGTTCTACCACGACTCCCTGGACATCAATAACCCGCAGCATCGCGAAATCTCCGCGATCCGTCTGGTTGCCAAGATGCCGACCCTGGCCGCGATGGTTTACAAGTACTCCATGGGCCAACCCATGATGTACCCGCGCAACGACCTGTCGTACGCGGAAAACTTCCTGCACATGATGTTCAACACCCCGTGTGAGATCAAACCGATCAGCCCGGTGCTCGCCAAGGCCATGGACCGGATCTTCATCCTCCACGCCGACCACGAGCAGAACGCTTCGACCTCCACCGTACGCCTGGCCGGCTCTTCGGGTGCCAACCCGTTCGCCTGTATCGCCGCCGGTATCGCTGCACTGTGGGGCCCTGCCCACGGCGGTGCCAACGAAGCCGTACTGACCATGCTCGATGAAATCGGCGATGTTTCGAACATCGACAAGTTCATCGCCAAGGCCAAGGACAAGAACGATCCGTTCAAGCTGATGGGCTTCGGTCACCGCGTTTACAAAAACCGCGACCCGCGCGCCACGGTAATGAAGCAGACCTGCGACGAAGTGTTGAAGGAACTGGGCATCCAGAACGATCCGCAACTCGAACTGGCCATGCGCCTGGAAGAGATCGCCCTGACCGATCCGTACTTCATCGAACGCTCGTTGTACCCGAACGTCGACTTCTACTCGGGGATCATCCTCAAGGCGATCGGCATCCCGACCAGCATGTTCACCGTGATCTTCGCCCTGGCGCGGACCGTCGGCTGGATCTCCCACTGGAAGGAAATGCTCTCCAGCCCGTACAAGATTGGCCGTCCGCGCCAGTTGTACACCGGCTACGAGTCGCGTGATATCACCAAGCTGGAAGACCGCAAGTAAGCGCTGTCTTGCTGTAGGGTGTTGAGTTGTACCGGGAACGGCCTCTGCTTTTTATATAAAGAGCAGGAGGCCGTTTTTGTTTGTGCGCTTTGTCGCGATTGGCTCTTTGGTCGGGTACATATCCGTTTTTTCTGTAACGGCCTCTTAGGGTTCCGCCCTTACGGCGGGTCACTTTGGAAAAGCCCCAAAGTAACCAAAGGGCTCTTGCCCCTGACATTCGGTGCCTCGCTGTGGCTCGGCATTCCCTCGCTCCGGTCCTGCTCCGTGGGCCCGCCGCCATCGGCCATCCATGGCCGGCGGCGGCTAACCCGGCATCCATGCCGGGTTGCCCACTGCGCAGAACCTGCGCTCGGCCTCACGTGGGGGGGCCTGCACCGCAACAGCAACCGAGGCGGCCTACCGGCCGGCCTGTTTGCGGGGTGCGTTCGTCCGGGAGGTGCCTGGTGACTGCCAGGCTGCTATCGCGAGCAAGCTCGCTCCTACAGGGAACGCGTTCAATTGCGAATAGTTCGGCCTGCCAGCCAATACGCTAATCCACTGTAGGAGCGAGCCTGCTCGCGAAAAACGTCTGGACAACACCTTCAATCAGGCAGCACGCGTTATCGTTGACGTCCATCGCGAGCGAGCTCGCTCCTACAGGGCCGAGCGTTAGCTCGCCTGCAGCTCTTGATCTTGATCCACCCGCCCCCATCGGCAGGCTGAGTGGAGGTGTTCATCCGGGGATTGGCGCGCAGCGCCGTTCGACGCAGTCGAACTCATTGCATGTAGGTCGAAGCGAAGCCGACCGGAGGGCAATGCCCCCGGATGAATACCGCAGCGAAGGAACGCCGAGCCTTAGCAAGGGGCCGTACGTAAGGGGCGAGACCTTTGGTTACTTTGGGCTGGGCCGGCACTCCGGCGTTTGCCAAAGTGACCCGCTGTAAGAGCGGAACCATAAGTCGTCGTTACCGCAGCAATGGATATGTACGCGGTCAACAAAAGACAGGTCGGCTGTCAGGCCGCCTTCGCGAGCAGGCTCGCTCCTACAGTAAATCTGTACATCCACGAAATTCAGGTCGATCACCGCCCAATAAAAAATGCCCCGATCTCTCGACCAGGGCATTTCCATTCAACACAACTTAAACAGTCAAACCCAAACGCTTAGTGCGAAACAGCACCACTTGCACCCAGGCCAGTCTGCGAACGCACAAACTGCGGGAAGAACAACGCCCGCTCATTGTCAGCCGCAGTCGACTTGTCGGTAACCGAGAAGAACCAGATCCCGACAAAGGCAATCATCATCGAAAACAGCGCCGGGTACTCATACGGGAAGATGGCCTTCTCGTGATGCAGGATCTGCACCCAGATGGTCGGACCAAGCACCATCAGGCCCACGGCACTGACCAGCCCCATCCAGCCGCCGATCATCGCACCGCGGGTGGTCAGCTTTTTCCAGTACATGGAAAGCAGCAGCACCGGGAAGTTGCAGCTCGCCGCGATGGAGAACGCCAGGCCCACCATGAACGCAATGTTCTGGCTCTCGAACAGGATACCCAGACCAATGGCCAGCACCGCCAAGGCGATGGTGGTGATTTTCGAGACGCGAATCTCGTCCTTCTCGTTGGCCTTGCCCTTCTTGATCACGCTGGCGTACAGGTCGTGGGACACCGCCGAAGCACCGGCCAGGGTCAGACCGGCAACCACTGCCAGAATGGTCGCGAACGCCACCGCCGAGATGAAGCCCAGGAAGATACTGCCGCCCACCGCGTTGGCCAGGTGCACCGCCGCCATGTTGTTACCGCCCAGCAAGGCGCCGGCAGCGTCTTTAAAGGCCGGGTTGGTGCTGACCAGCAGGATCGCGCCGAAGCCGATGATGAAGGTCAGGATGTAGAAGTAACCAATGAAGCCGGTTGCGTACAGCACGCTTTTGCGAGCTTCCTTCGCGTCACTCACGGTGAAGAAGCGCATCAGGATGTGCGGCAGGCCAGCGGTACCGAACATCAGCGCCAGACCGAGGGAAAATGCCGAGACCGGATCCTTCACCAGGCCACCAGGGCTCATGATCGCTTCAGCTTTCGGGTGAACCTTGATCGCCTCGGAGAACAGCATATTGAAGTCGAAGTTGACGTGCTTCATCACCATCAGCGCCATGAAGGAAGCACCGGACAGCAACAGCACAGCCTTGATGATCTGCACCCAGGTGGTCGCCAGCATGCCGCCGAACAACACGTACAGGCACATCAGGATACCGACCAGGATCACCGCGACGTGGTAATCGAGACCGAACAGCAACTGGATCAGCTTGCCGGCTCCGACCATTTGCGCGATCAGGTAGAACGCCACCACCACCAGCGAACCACAAGCAGACAGCGAGCGGATCTGGGTTTGCCCCAGGCGATAGGACGCCACGTCGGCAAAGGTGTATTTACCCAGGTTACGCAGGCGTTCGGCGATCAGGAACAGAATGATCGGCCAGCCCACCAGGAAGCCGATCGAGTAGATCAGGCCGTCGTAGCCGGAGGTGAACACCAGCGCGGAAATACCCAGAAAGGACGCTGCCGACATGTAGTCACCGGCAATCGCCAGACCGTTCTGGAAACCGGTGATCTTGCCGCCGGCGGCGTAGTAGTCGGCTGCCGAATTATTACGCTTGGAAGCCCAGTAGGTGATGCACAGGGTGGCACCGACGAAGGCGACAAACATTACGATCGCGGACACGTTAAGCGGTTGTTTCTGAACGGCACCGGTCAGGGCGTCAGCTGCCCAGGCGCCAGGTGCGAAAGCTACGATGCTCAAAAGAGCCATTAGACGGCGGATCATTGCTGAGCCTCCTTGAGAATCGCATTGTTCAGGTCGTCGAACTCGCCGTTGGCGCGTCGTACGTAGACACCGGTCAGGATGAAGGCCGAGACAATCAGCCCGACACCGATCGGTATGCCCCAGGTAATCGAAGACTCAGGGCTGATTTTCGCCCCCAGCACCTGCGGCCCGTAGGCAATCAGAAGGATGAATCCGGAGTAAAGCCCTAGCATGACCGCCGAAAGAATCCAGGCGAATCGTTCCCTCTTGCTAACCAGCTCCTTGAAGCGCGGGCTGTTTTGAATCGAGAGGTAAATGCTGTCGTTCATTGTTTTTATCCTCGCAGCACAGATTTAGTTGGAACGGTATCCACTCTATGCGGCTGCGGGGCAGGTTCCAGACGACCTTAGTCTTAGAACCCCATGACGGATTCGCCAAACTCCAGCATGTACAAATAAATGTAGGAGCGAGCCTGCTCGCGATAGCGTCGTGTCAGGCGACTTCTCAGTCAACTGACAGACTGCTATCGCGAGCAGGCTCGCTCCTACAGGGTACAGCGAGGTTCCTTGTTACTTGGTCCAGGCAGCCACACGCTCAGGGTTTTTGGCGACCCAATCCTTCGCCGCGGCTTCAGGCTTGGCACCATCCTGAATCGCCAGCATCACCTGGCCGATTTCATCCTTGGATTCCCACTGGAAGTTCTTCAGGAACTTGGCCACTTCCGGCGCCTTGGCTTCCAGGCCCTTGCTGCCGATGCTGTTCACGGTTTCAGCCGCGCCGTACACGCCTTTCGGGTCTTCGAGGAAGCGCAGTTTCCACTTGGCGAACATCCAGTGCGGTACCCAGCCGGTCACGGCGATGGATTCATTCTTCTTCTCGGCACGGGTCAGCTCGGCGATCATGCCGGCGCCGGAACTGGCCTTGAGTTGATAGCCGGTCAGGTCATAGTCCTTGATTGCCTGATCGGTCTTGAGCATCACGCCTGAACCGGCGTCGATGCCGACGATGCGGTTCTTGAAGGTGTCGTCGGTTTTCAGGTCCTCGATGGACTTGGCTTTAACGTACTCCGGCACGATCAGACCGATTTTCGCATCCTTGAAGTTCGGGCCGTAGTCGACGACCTGATCCTTGTTCTTCGTCCAGTAGTCACCGTGGGTCACTGGCAGCCAGGTCGACAGCATGGCGTCGAGTTTACCTGTGGCCACGCCCTGCCACATGATCCCGGTGGCAACGGCTTGCAACTTCACGTCATAACCGAGTTTCTGCCTGATCACTTCAGCCGCCACGTTGGTCGTGGCGACACTGTCCGACCAGCCGTCGACATAACCGATAGTCACTTCCTTGCTGGCGGCACTGGCCACGGTAGAACTGATCGCCAGCACCAAAGCGGCACCTGCGCCCAAGAGTCGTCGCATCTTCATCGTTACTTCCCCGAAAGTGCTGCGCTCGACGGATGCCGAGTCGCTTAAACGTATTGTTATGGTGCACAGCGCCCCCATCACGCCCTTCACGCCCACCGCAAACTCGTTCGAACATCAGCGGAGTACTGACACTTGCGATAATCAACCTGACGCTCATGGCGACCTGCTCTGCCAGCGACCTCAAGGCATCGAGAAACGACATCAGAAAGCCATTAACCCCCAGCGCTACAAACACCCCTGCCAATCCGCCCGAACTTTGCATGACAAAATCATGCAGGCCACCAAGCACGCGACAAATGCAGGTAACATGCGCCGCTTTGTTCCCACACGGCCTGACCATGTCCGCGACTTCCCGTTTCCCTTTTGCTGCTTATCTATTCGCCTGCCTGCTCGGGCTGTTTGCCCTTGGCGGCTTCTGGTACGGCCTCGGCAAACCGGTAATTTTGCCGGACGTCGCCAGCGCAACGCACAAGTTGCAATGCGCCTCATACACCCCATTCGATAAAGACCAATCGCCGTTCGACGTGCCTTTCAACTTGCGCCCCGAGCGTATGGATGCCGACCTCGCACTGCTGTCCAAAAACTTCGAATGCATCCGCACCTATTCCATGACCGGCCTCGAAGCCCTGCCGGACCTTGCGCGCAAGCATGGCTTGAAGCTGATGATCGGCGCCTGGGTCAACAGCAACCCGGTGGACACCGAGAAAGAAGTCGACCTTCTGATCGCCTCGGCCAACGCCAACCCGGATGTGGTGAGCGCAGTGATCGTCGGCAACGAAACCCTGCTGCGCAAGGAAGTCACCGGCGCGCAATTGGCGAAGCTGATCAACAAGGTCAAGAGCCAGGTCAAACAGCCTGTCACCTACGCCGACGTCTGGGAGTTCTGGCTCAAGCATCCGGAAATCGCCCCCGCCGTGGATTTCCTGACCATTCACCTGCTGCCGTACTGGGAGGATGATCCGTCGAACATCGACGCAGCCCTGCAACATGTGGCCGACGTACGCCAGGGGTTCGGCAACAAGTTCGCGCCCAAGGATGTGCTGATCGGCGAAACCGGCTGGCCAAGCGAAGGTCGCCAGCGCGAAACCGCCCTGCCGAGCCGGGTCAACGAAGCCAGATTCATTCGCGGCTTTGTCGCCATGGCCGAGCAACAGGGTTGGCACTACAACTTGATCGAAGCCTTCGACCAGCCCTGGAAACGCGCCAGTGAAGGTGCGGTCGGTGGTTATTGGGGGCTGTTCGATGCCGATCGCCAGGACAAGGGCGTGCTGGCGGGGCCCGTGACAAACGTACCGTACTGGTCGCAGTGGCTCGCGGTGGGTGGCTTGATCTTCATCGGCACGTTGCTGCTCGGTGGCCGGGTCCGCACGACGCGTTCGGCACTGGTGCTGCCCCTGCTCGGTGCGCTGGCGGCGTGCTCGATTGGCGCCTGGGGCGACCTGGCACGAGTGACCACGCGTTTTACCAGTGAATGGCTATGGGTCGGATTGCTGACCGCTCTGAATCTGCTGGTGCTGGCCCATGCCGCACTGATATTGAGCCCTCGCAGCGGTTGGCGTGGCCGGGCTTTCAACCTGCTGGAACGCCGTGCTGGCTGGCTGGTTGCAACGACAGGGTTCGCGGCAGCGGTGATGATGCTGGAACTGGTGCTCGATCCGCGTTATCGCAGCTTCCCGAGTGTCGCGTTCATCGTGCCTGCGCTGGTGTATCTGTGCCGCCCGGTTAACGTGCCGCGCCGCGAGATTGCGTTGCTGACCTTCATCATCGGTGCCGGCATTGCGCCGCAGTTGTTCCGCGAAGGATTGCAGAACCAGCAGGCTTGGGGCTGGGCGCTGGTGAGCATGATGATGGTGGCAGCGTTGTGGCGTTGCCTTCGGGTTCGTAAGGCTTGAATCTTTAGCGACTTGATCGGCCTCTTCGCGAGCAGGCTCGCTCCCACATTTGATCTTTGTCGCACGCAAATTTTGTGTTCACTGAAGATCTACTGTGGGAGCGAGCCTGCTCGCGATGACGGACTATCAGGCGCTACGAGACTTCCTGACCAACCGCAACCCCGCAATCACCACCGCAAACACCGCCAGCGTCGTGTTGTACAAAGCCAGCGCCGGAAAACCGAACACCAGCGCCAGCACCGCGAGCCACCAGCCTGCCCTCCCTGGCACGACAAAGCCGATGATCGCCGCGCCCAGTGCAGACCAACCCAGCACCCCGAAATGAATCATCAGCCCCAGGTTCGAACGCACCTGGCATTCCCAACGACTCGCTTCATCCGCGCAAATGCCGACCCACTGCGCATCCTCCATGAAGCCATAACGCGCGCCATAACTGGCGGCCAGCCATACAGGCAGCAAAACAAGCAGCAGGATCACGGGCAGGCGGCGGGACATGTAACACTCCAATTGGCGAAAAACGGCGGCCAGCTTAATCGCACAAGAGCGTTTCGCAAGCGATAACAACTGTTAACTGGTCATTCAATCGCTGCAAAGTGTATCGTCCAGCTACTATTACTTCGAAATAAAGCCTGTTTGGTGCCGAGGCTTGGCACTTTGGCGCAAATCCGGTGGTCATAGCCTGCGAAATTCATTTGGCACCTTCTTCTAAGGGATTTAGTCATGCTCCGTTCCTTGCGCTTCGCTGCCCTGTTTGGCGGCCTTATATTGAGTGCGTCCGCACTGGCGGTCGACATTGACGCCGCCAGTTACGGCTACCCCCTGACCAATCCGTTCGAGGCGACCATCGCGACCACGCCGCCGGACCTGCGTCCGGAGTTACCCCTGGACGACGATATCGATCAGGAAGTGCGCAGCGTCACCTTGCGTCCGGAACGGGCGTTCGAATTGCCGGACAATTTCTGGGCGGTCAAGAAACTCGACTACCGCATTGCCACACAGGATCACGCCGCACCGCTGATTTTCCTGATCGCCGGCACCGGTGCGCGCTATGACAGCACCCTGAACGAATACCTGAAGAAGCTCTACTACAAAGCCGGCTACCACGTGGTGCAGTTGTCATCGCCCACCAGCTACGACTTCATGAGTGCCGCATCACGCTTCGCCACCCCGGGTGTTTCCAAGGAAGACGCCGAAGATCTGTACCGGGTAATGCAGGCCGTACGGGCACAGAACCCGAAAATGCCGGTCACCGATTACTACCTGACCGGGTACAGCCTGGGTGCACTGGATGCCGCTTTCGTCTCGCACCTGGACGAAACCCGCCGCAGCTTCAACTTCAAGAAAGTCCTGCTGCTCAACCCGCCGGTCAACCTCTACACCTCGATCACCAACCTCGACAAGCTGGTCCAGACCGAGGTCAAGGGCATCAACACCAGCACCACATTCTATGAGCTGGTACTGGACAAGCTGACCCGCTACTTCCAGCAGAAGGGCTACATCGACCTCAATGACGCCCTGCTCTACGACTTCCAGCAGTCCAAGCAGCACCTGAGCAACGAGCAGATGGCCATGCTGATCGGCACCTCGTTTCGCTTTTCGGCGGCCGACATTGCCTTCACTTCGGACCTGGTCAACCGTCGCGGCCTGATCACCCCACCCAAGTTCCCGATCACCGAGGGCACCAGCCTCACGCCATTCCTCAAGCGTGCGCTGCAATGCGACTTCGACTGCTACATCACCGAGCAAGTGATCCCGATGTGGCGCGCCCGCACCGACGGCGGCAGCCTGCTGCAACTGATTGACCAGGTGAGCCTGTATGCGCTGAAGGACTATCTGCACGAAAGCCCGAAAATCGCCGTCATGCACAACGCCGACGACGTGATCCTCGGACCTGGTGACCTGGGTTTCCTGCGCCGGACCTTCGGCGATCGCCTGACCGTTTACCCGCTGGGCGGCCATTGCGGCAACATTAACTACCGCGTCAACAGCGACGCCATGCTGGAGTTCTTCCGTGGCTAAATACCTCCTGCTTTTGGCAGCGTTACTCTGTGCAGGCGTCGCCAATGCCGACAACAGCAAAGCCAATGCCCCCGTGGTCGTCGACAGCGATGGCTTCAAGGAGCCGCTGAGCAAACTCAAATTCAACCCGGGCCTGGATCAGCGCGAGTTCGAGCGTTCGACGCTCAACGCGCTGGCCGTCTACGATCCGCTGGAGGAGTGGAACCGGCGCGTCTATCACTTCAACTACCGCTTCGACCAATGGGTGTTCCTGCCGGTGGTCAATGGTTACCGCTACGTCACCCCGAGCTTCCTGCGTACCGGTGTCAGCAACTTCTTCAACAACCTCGGCGATGTGCCGAACCTGATGAACAGCCTGCTGCAACTCAAGGGTCAGCGCTCCCTGGAAACCACTGGGCGACTGCTGCTCAACACCACCATCGGCATCGCCGGCCTGTGGGACCCGGCCACCGCCATGGGTCTGCCGCGCCAGAGCGAAGACTTCGGCCAGACTTTAGGCTTCTACGGTGTGCCGGGCGGCGCTTATTTCGTCCTGCCGATCCTCGGTCCGTCGAATCTGCGTGATACCGGTGGCCTGCTGGTGGACTACTCGGCCGAGAATGCGATCAACTTCCTCAACGTGGCCGAAGTCAGCTCCAACCATCCGGAAATCTTGATCCTGCGCGCCATCGACAAACGCCACCAGACCAGCTTCCGCTATGGCCAGATGAACTCGCCATTCGAATACGAGAAAGTGCGCTACGTGTACACCGAAGCGCGCAAGTTGCAGGTCGCCGAGTAAATCAGACGATCGCAAATAACTGTAGGAGCGAGCTTGCTCGCGATGAGGTCGTGTCAGTCACCAACGAGGTTGTCTGACACTCCGTCATCGCGAGCAGGCTCGCTCCTACATTTGCTTTGTGTTGCCTTCAGCCCTTCATGGCTTTCCAGATCTTGCTGACGGCCATCTCGCCAACCAATACCACCGCCCCCGCGATAATCCCCGCCACGCCATTGAGCAACACCGGCACGATAAACCCGCCACTTCCCGCCGCTGCGCCGACACTTTCGATCCAGTGATGCACCACCGGCACACCGTGCGTGAGGATCCCGCCGCCCACCAGGAACATCGCCGCCGTACCAATCACCGACAGGCTTTTCATCATGTACGGTGCCGCGCGCAGAATCCCGCCGCCAATGCTTTTCGCCATCTGCCCGGGTTTCTGGGTCAACCACAGGCCCAGGTCGTCGAGCTTGACGATACCCGCCACCAATCCGTACACGCCGACGGTCATGACAATGGCAATGCCCGAAAGCACGATGATTTGCTGAGTCAATGGCGCGCCGGCCACAGTACCGAGGGTGATGGCGATGATTTCCGCCGAAAGAATGAAATCGGTGCGGATAGCGCCTTTGATCTTGTCCTTCTCGAACGCCACCAGGTCGATGGCAGGATCGGCCACCGCCTCGACCAACTGCGCATGCTCGGCGACATCTTCAGCCTTGCTGTGCAGAAACTTGTGGGCGAGCTTCTCAAAACCTTCGAAACACAGATAGGCACCGCCGACCATCAACAACGGCGTGACCAGCCACGGAATGAATGCACTGATCGCCAATGCCGACGGCACCAGGATCAGTTTATTGATGAACGACCCCTTGGCGACCGCCCAGACCACCGGAATTTCCCGTTCGGCACGCACGCCGCTGACTTGCTGGGCATTGAGTGCCAGATCGTCACCGAGTACACCGGCCGTTTTCTTGGCGGCCATTTGGGTCATCAAAGACACGTCGTCCAGCACGGTCGCGATATCGTCGATCAGTACCAGCAAACTGCTTCCTGCCATGAATCGGGTTTCCTTCTGCAATGAATGCGCAGCAGCATAGCGCGACATAAGAGCCTGCGGTGCATTCTTGAGCGCCGCGCGAGGCCGGTGATACCATGCGCAACCGCCAGAACAGGCAAGGAATCACCCGGTTTATGAGCACTATCCGCGAGCGCAACAAACAACTGATCCTGCGTGCCGCCAGTGAGGAATTCGCCGACAAAGGCTTCGCTGCGACCAAAACCAGCGACATCGCAGCCAAGGCGGGATTGCCCAAGCCCAACGTCTACTACTACTTCAAGTCCAAGGAAAACCTCTACCGCGAGGTTCTGGAAAGTATCATCGAGCCCATCCTGCAGGCTTCGACACCATTCAATCCGGACGGCGAACCCGGTGAAGTACTCAGCGGCTACATTCGCTCGAAAATCCGCATCTCCCGTGACCTGCCATTCGCCTCCAAGGTGTTCGCCAGCGAAATCATGCACGGCGCCCCCCACCTGAGCAGCGATCTGGTCGAACAGCTCAATGGCCAGGCCAAACACAACATCGAGTGCATCCAGACCTGGATCGACCGCGGGCAAATCGCCCCCATCGACCCCAACCACCTGATGTTCAGCATCTGGGCCGCGACCCAGACCTACGCCGACTTCGACTGGCAAATCACCGCCATCACCGGCAAGGCCAGGCTGGATGAAGAAGATTATGAAGCGGCGGCACAGACAATTATCCGGTTGGTGCTCAAGGGGTGTGAGCCGGATTGATGGACAGCGGTGCTACCAATCGCGAGCGGGCTCACTCCTACATTTGGAATGCATTCCCCTGTAGGAGTGAGCCTGCTCGCGATCGAGACGACACGGTTTCAGCTCAAACCCAGATCGCATCCCACAACGGATAGTCGCCAAGCTTTGCCACCAGTCCAGCCCGCAACGGGTTGGCTACTACATACCGCGCCATCTTCACCAAATCCTCATCTCGCCGCAGCGCTCGGTCGTGATACCCCTGTTGCCAAAGACAGATCTTCCCGTCGACGAACCGATTCACTGCCTTAGTACTCAACGATTTGGTCTTCTGCATCAATCCACTCAGCGAACCCCGCTGCAACTCGACCAACCAATGAAAATGATCAGGCATGACGACCCACGCCAATGACTTGGCGCAACCTTGCTCCTGAGCATTACGAAATTGGTTCACGACTAATCTGCCCAAGGTGAAATCCTTGAAGACAGGTCGGCGTTCGAAGGTATTGGCTGTCAGCAGATAGATTCGATTGTGTTCGGTGTAGCGGCCGAGGCGCAGACGGTGTGAAGCAGACAGTTCAGGCATTCCCTTGCCACTCTCATGATGACGTCATGAAAAGGCTAGCCCCGGAAATGCTGGAGGGTAATGCAGACTTTTAGCTGGATGTGACTGGGAGAATGCCTTCGCGAGCAGGCTCGCTCCCACAGTGGTATTGCGGTGATCAGACATTCTGTGTCCGCCACCGCCCCTTGTGGGAGCGAGCCTGCTCGCGAAGGCGATTGATCAGAAGCTACAAATCAAGCCGCCACCCCCGCATCCGCCACCAACCCCAACGCCTCGATCGCATTGATCGCGCACTGCTCGTCGACATCCGACAGATCGCCGCTGATCCCCACCGCCCCCAGCACGTTCCCGTCCTGATCCCGAACCAGCACACCACCCGGTGCCGGCACAACGCTGCCCTGCCCCAGGCTGTTCAACGCGGCGATAAACGCCGGGCGTTGCTGGGCGTCCAGCGCCAGCAGGCGTGAACCCTTGCCCAGCGCGATGGCGCCCCAGGCTTTGCCGATGGCGACGTGCGGGCGCAGCAGGCTGGCACCGTCCTCGCGTTGCAGGGTGATCAGATGCCCGCCGGCATCCAGTACTGCGATGGTCAAGGGTGCCGCAGCGATTGCCCGCCCTGCGGTGATGGCCTCGTTGACCAGGTTGACTGCGACTTTCAAGGTTAAAGCGCTCATGGTGCCGTCCTCATTTTGTTTTTCGGAAAGTCGGTGGGCTGCGGCACAAGTGCGAGACGTTGTGCCGCAGCCCGATACAACAAATAGAACACAATGAATTATTTTTTTGTATACAATAATTCTCGAAAGGCGCCACATGCGACGAAAAGCCACAGCAGAACGGGCTTCCGACGAATGAAACAAGCGCTTGAGAAAATGGATTGACCTGCGCCGTCCGCCGTGAATACACTCTGCGCAAAGCCACTTGTATACAATTACAAAACGTAAAGAGGCACAAAACCATGAGCAAAATGAGAGCAATCGAAGCCGCCGTTCTGGTGATGCGCCGTGAAGGGGTCGATACCGCTTTCGGCATCCCGGGTGCCGCCATCAACCCGCTGTACTCCGCCCTGCAAAAGGTCGGCGGCATCGATCACGTACTCGCTCGCCACGTTGAAGGCGCCTCGCACATGGCCGAGGGCTACACCCGCACCAAGGCCGGCAACATCGGCGTGTGCATCGGCACTTCCGGCCCTGCCGGCACCGACATGGTCACCGGGCTCTACAGCGCCTCGGCCGACTCGATTCCAATCCTCTGCATTACCGGTCAGGCACCCCGCGCCCGTATGCACAAGGAAGACTTCCAGGCCGTCGATATCACCACCATCGTCAAGCCAGTCACCAAGTGGTCGACCACCGTCATGGAACCGGGCCAGGTGCCTTATGCGTTCCAGAAGGCTTTCTATGAAATGCGCTCCGGCCGTCCAGGCCCGGTGCTGATCGACCTGCCGTTCGACGTGCAGATGGCCGAAATCGAATTCGACATCGATGCTTACCAGCCGCTGCCATTGGCCAAGCCGAGCGCTACCCGCGTCCAGGTTGAAAAAGCCTTGGCCATGCTGGACCAGGCCGAGCGTCCATTGCTGGTGGCCGGTGGCGGCATCATCAACGCCGACGCCGCCGACCTGCTGGTGGAGTTCGCTGAGCTGACCGGCATCCCGGTCATCCCGACCCTGATGGGCTGGGGCACGATCCCGGACGATCACCCGCTGATGGTCGGCATGGTTGGTCTGCAGACTTCGCACCGCTACGGCAACGCAACCATGCTCAAGTCCGACGTGGTTCTGGGCGTGGGTAACCGTTGGGCTAACCGTCACACCGGTTCCGTCGACGTCTACACCGAAGGCCGCAAGTTCATTCACGTTGACATCGAACCGACCCAGATCGGCCGCGTATTCACCCCGGACCTGGGCATCGTTTCCGACGCCGCTGCCGCGCTGACCGTGTTCATCGAAGTCGCTCGCGAATGGCAAGCCGCCGGCAAGCTGAAGAACCGCAGCGCCTGGCTGCAAGACTGCCAGCAGCGCAAAGCCAGCCTGCAGCGCAAGACTCACTTCGACAACGTACCGGTCAAGCCGCAACGCGTGTACGAAGAAATGAACCAGGTGTTCGGCAAAGACACCTGCTACGTCAGCACCATCGGTCTGTCGCAGATTGCCGGCGCGCAGTTCCTGCACGTCTACAAGCCGCGCCACTGGATCAACTGCGGCCAGGCTGGCCCGTTGGGCTGGACCATTCCGGCAGCGCTGGGCGTGGTCAAGGCTGATCCGAACCGTAAAGTCGTGGCCCTGTCGGGGGACTATGACTTCCAGTTCATGATCGAGGAGTTGGCGGTGGGCGCGCAGTTCAAGCTGCCGTACATCCACGTCGTGGTGAACAACTCGTACCTGGGTCTGATCCGTCAGGCGCAGCGCGGTTTCGACATGGACTACTGCGTGCAGCTGTCCTTCGACAACCTGAACGCGCCGGAACTCAACGGCTACGGTGTGGACCACGTCGCCGTTGCCGAAGGCCTCGGCTGCAAGGCACTGCGTGTATTCGAACCGTCCCAGATCCAGCCTGCCCTGCGCAAGGCCCAGGAGCTGATCGAAGAGTTCAAGGTTCCAGTAATCGTCGAGATCATCCTGGAGCGCGTGACCAACATTTCCATGGGTACCGAGATCAACGCTGTCAACGAATTCGAAGACCTGGCACTGGTTGGCGACGACGCACCGACTGCGATCTCGTTGCTTGATTGATTAACAGCTGATCGCTCTCCCTGTAGGAGCGAGCCTGCTCGCGATGAGGCCGGCACATTCAACATCAATGTTGACTGACATTACGCTATCGCGAGCAGGCCCACTCCTACAGGGGGGCACTCACACATTTACAGGAGACCACCATGCCGCGTTTCGCAGCCAACCTGTCCATGCTGTTCACCGAACAGGACTTTCTTGCCCGTTTCGAAGCGGCCGCCAAGGCCGGCTTCAGTGGTGTCGAATACCTGTTCCCGTACGACTTCAGCTCCGCCGAAATCAAGGCCAAGCTCGACGCCCACGGTCTGACCCAAGTGCTGTTCAACCTGCCGGCCGGTGACTGGGCCAAGGGCGAGCGCGGTATCGCGTGTCTGCCGGACCGGGTCGAAGAGTTCCGTGCCGGTGTCGACCTGGCCATCGCTTACGCGCAAGTGCTGGGCAACACCCAGGTCAACTGCCTGGCCGGTATTCGTCCGCAGGGGTTTGACGATGCCACCGTGGAGAAAACCTTCGTCGCCAACCTCAAGTACGCGGCCGACAAGCTGCAAGCGGCGGGTATCAAGCTGGTGATGGAGGCGATCAACACCCGTGACATCCCAGGCTTCTACCTGAATAACACGGCGCAAGCCCTGTCGATTCGCGAGCAGGTCGGCAGCGCCAACCTGTTCCTGCAATACGACATCTACCACATGCAAATCATGGAAGGCGATCTGGCCCGCACCCTGCAATCGCACCTGGGCGAGATCAACCATGTGCAACTCGCGGACAACCCGGGGCGCAACGAACCTGGTACCGGTGAAATCAACTACCGCTTCCTGTTCGAACACCTGGACCGCATCGGTTACCAAGGCTGGGTCGGTTGCGAATACAAGCCGCTGACCACCACTGAAGCGGGCCTGGGCTGGTTGAAAACCCATAACGCGATCTAATACATATCCCTGTAGGAGCGAGCCTGCTCGCGAAGAACGATCAGGCGCCGCGTTTACTCAGGCAGCACGCGTTTTCGTTGAGTTTTTTCGCGAGCAGGCTCGCTCCTACAGAAAGCACAAAACAAGAGGATTTTCTCATGGCTAAAATCGGATTTATCGGCACCGGCATCATGGGCCACCCAATGGCGGCGAACCTGCAGAAAGCCGGTCACAGCCTGTTCCTGTCGGCCCACCACGACCCTGCGCCCGCCGACCTGATCGCCGCTGGCGCCGTTGCCTTGGCGAACCCGAAAGAAGTCGCCCAGGAAGCCGAGTTCATCATCGTCATGGTGCCCGATACCCCGCAGGTCGATGACGTGCTGTTCCGTGCCGACGGCATCGCTGCAGGCGTGAGCAAAGGCAAAGTCGTCATCGACATGAGCTCGATCTCGCCGACCGCCACCAAGGCTTTCGCGGCCAGGATCAACGAAAAAGGCGCGCAATACCTCGACGCCCCGGTATCCGGCGGTGAAGTCGGCGCCAAGGCTGCGACCCTGAGCATCATGGTCGGCGGTGATGCCGACGCCTTCGAACGTGCCCTGCCGCTGTTCCAGGCCATGGGCAAGAACATCACCCTGGTCGGTGGCAACGGCGACGGTCAAACCGCCAAGGTGGCCAACCAGATCATCGTGGCCCTGAACATCCAGGCCGTGGCCGAAGCCCTGCTGTTCGCTTCGAAGAACGGTGCCGATCCAGCCAAGGTGCGTGAAGCACTGATGGGCGGTTTCGCGTCCTCGAAGATCCTCGAAGTGCACGGCGAGCGCATGATCAAAGGCACCTTCGATCCAGGCTTCCGCATCAGCCTGCACCAGAAGGACCTGAACCTGGCCCTGCAAGGCGCCAGGGAGCTGAACATCAACCTGCCGAACACCGCCAACACCCAGCAAGTGTTCAGCACCTGCGCGGCCATCGGTGGCAGCAACTGGGATCACTCGGCGCTGATCAAGGGCCTGGAACACATGGCGAACTTCTCGATTCGCGACAAGAAGTAAGCCCCTGCCCCACACCGCTTCAAACCTGTAGGAGTGAGCCTGCTCGCGATGAAATCACCGCGGTGTACCTGATACACCGCAGTGCCTGGATCGCGAGCAGGCTCACTCCTACAGGGATCAGAGTTGCCCTTTCGAATAACAAGAATTCCGGGAGCCCGCCATGTCGGTCGATCCGCAACAATTGCTGCGCGAGCTGTTTGCCACAGCCATCGACGCGGCGCATCCGCAACAAGTCCTCGAAGCCCATCTGCCTGCCGACCGCAGCGGTCGCGTGATCGTGATTGGCGCCGGCAAAGCCGCAGCCGCCATGGCCCAGGTGGTCGAGCGCTGCTGGCAGGGTGAAGTCACAGGCCTGGTAGTGACCCGCTACGGTCACGGCGCACCTTGCGAAAAAATCGAAGTGGTCGAAGCCGCGCACCCGGTACCGGACGCTGCGGGTCTGGCCGTGGCCAAGCGTGTGCTGGAACTGGTCAGCGACCTGAACGAAAACGACCGCGTGATCTTCCTGCTCTCCGGTGGTGGTTCTGCCCTGCTGGCACTGCCGGCGGTCGGCATCACCCTGGCCGACAAGCAGTCGATCAACAAAGCCCTGCTCAAGTCCGGCGCGACCATCGGCGAGATGAACTGCGTGCGCAAGCACCTCTCGGCGATCAAGGGTGGCCGCCTGGGCAAAGCCTGCTGGCCTGCCACGGTCTACACCTATGCGATTTCCGATGTGCCGGGCGACCTCGCCACGGTCATCGCCTCCGGCCCTACCGTGGCCGACCCGAGCACCTCGGCCGAAGCGCTGGCGATCCTCAAACGCTACGCCATCGAGGTTCCGGCTTCGGTGCGCACCTGGCTGCAAAGCCCCGAGTCGGAAACCGTCAAACCCGGCGACCCGAGCCTGGCACGCAGTCATTTCCAGTTGATCGCCCGCCCGCAGCAATCCCTTGAAGCAGCGGCGGTGAAATGCCGTCAGGCCGGGTTCAGTCCGCTGATCCTTGGTGACCTGGAAGGCGAATCCCGCGAGGTGGCGAAAGTCCACGCCGGCATCGCACGGCAGATCGTCCTGCACGGTCAGCCGCTGGCGGCGCCCTGCGTGATTCTCTCCGGCGGCGAAACCACCGTCACCGTGCGCGGCAATGGCCGTGGCGGGCGCAATGCCGAGTTCCTGCTGAGCCTGACCGACAACCTCAAGGGCCTGCCGGGCGTCTACGCGCTGGCCGGCGACACAGACGGCATCGACGGCTCCGAGGACAACGCCGGCGCGATCATGACCCCGGACAGCTACGCCCGCGCCGCCGCCCTGGGCCTGAGCGCCGGCGACGAGTTGGACAACAACAACGGTTACGGCTACTTCGAGGCGCTCGACGCCCTGATCGTCACCGAGCCGACCCGTACCAACGTCAACGACTTCCGCGCCATTCTGATCCTTGAGAGCACTAAACATGACGCCTGATAAAAAGGTCAAAATCCTCGCCACGCTCGGCCCGGCCACCGACGGCATCGACGCCATCCGTGAGCTGGTGCTGGCCGGGGTCAACATCTTCCGCTTGAACTTCAGCCATGGCGATCACGCCGACCACGCCCAGCGTTTTCAGTGGATCCGTGAAGTCGAGCGCCAGTTGAATTATCCATTGGGCATTCTGATGGACCTGCAAGGCCCGAAACTGCGGGTCGGCAAGTTCGCCGAAGGCAAGGTGCAACTGGTGCGCGGTCAGGCCCTGCGCCTGGACCTCGATGCCACGCCGGGCGATGAGCGCCGGGTCAACCTGCCCCACCCGGAAATCATCGCCGCCCTGGAGCCAGGCATGGACCTGCTGCTGGACGATGGCAAGCTGCGCCTGCGGGTCGTGACCAAGTACGCCGATGCCATCGACACCACCGTGCTCAATGGCGGCGAACTGTCGGACCGCAAGGGCGTGAACGTGCCGCAAGCGGTGCTCGACCTGAGCCCGCTGACCGCCAAGGATCGCCGCGACCTGACCTTCGGTCTGGAGCTGGGTGTGGACTGGGTGGCGCTGTCGTTCGTGCAACGCCCCGATGACATCCGCGAAGCCCGCACCCTGATCGGCGACAAGGCGTTCCTGATGGCCAAGATCGAGAAGCCCTCGGCCGTCGAACAACTGCGCGAGATCGCCGAATTGAGCGACGCGATCATGGTCGCCCGTGGTGACCTGGGCGTGGAAGTGCCGGCCGAAAGCGTGCCGCAGATCCAGAAGAACATCATCAGCACCTGCCGCCAGCTCGGCAAACCGGTGGTGGTGGCGACGCAGATGCTGGAGTCGATGCGCTTCTCACCGGCGCCAACCCGCGCCGAGGTCACCGATGTGGCCAATGCCGTGGCCGAAGGTGCGGACGCGGTGATGCTGTCGGCGGAAACCGCCTCCGGCGAATACCCGCTCGAAGCCGTGCAGATGATGAGCAAGATCATCCGCCAGGTGGAAAACGGTCCGGACTATCAGACTCAACTGGACGTCAGCCGACCGAAAGCCGAGGCGACTGTTTCCGACGCGATCAGCTGCGCCATTCGCCGCATCAGCAACGTGCTGCCGGTGGCGGTGCTGGTGAACTACAGCGAATCTGGCGCATCGAGCCTGCGCGCGGCGCGGGAGCGGCCGACGGTGCCGATCCTCAACCTGACACCGAACCTGCAAACCGCCCGTCGCCTGAGCGTGGCGTGGGGGGTGCACTCGGTGGTCAACGACCGCCTGCGTCAGGTCGATGAAGTCTGCTCCACGGCGCTAGAGATCGCCCAGGCACAAGGCATGGCTCAGCGCGGCGACACGCTGTTGATCACCGCCGGTGTGCCCTTTGGGCAGCCGGGGTCGACTAACTCTTTGCGTATCGAGACATTGATCTAGCGCCTGTACCGGCCTCATCGCGAGCAGGCTCGCTCCCACATTGGTTTTGTGTCGATCACGGAATCAAGACTGAACAGAGATTCAGTGTGGGAGCCAGCCTGCTGGCGATCAGCCGGGGTCGCGCTCGACCAACTCGGTTTCACTGACCTTTCAGAACTGCCATGCCTGCCAACCATTTCAACACCCACTGCCCCGATTGGGCCGAAGCCTTGCTCAATGGCTTCAGCCAGATCTTTCTCCAGCGCAATCCGTTGTGCGGCCTGCTGTGCGTCCTGGCCATCCTGTTCACCGCGCCCGCCCTGCTCGGCGGCGCCTTGCTCGGTGGTGTCGCCGGGCTGCTCACCGCGCAACGCCGCAACTATGCCAAGGCTGATCGTCAGGCCGGGTTGTTCAGCTACAACGGCGTGCTGCTCGGACTGTTACTGAGCCTGTATTTCCCCTGGTCGGCGATGATGCCGCCACTGATTCTGGCCGCCGGAGGCCTGAGCGCGATGGTCACCCAGCAGTGGCTCAAGCGCGTCCGGTTCAGCCAATGCCTGCCGGCCTACACCGCGCCCTTCGTCGGACTGGGCTGGCTGCTGCTGTGCTTCGCCACGCCCTCGACTGAGCCGCACTTGATCGAAGTCAGCACCCTGAACACGCTCGTCGCCCCCCTCAAAGGCATTGGTCAGGTGATGTTCCTCGGTCATCCGCTGGCCGGTGCGATGATTGCCGCCGGTTTGCTGATCGCTGATCGCCGCGCCTTCTGCTGGGCGTTACTGGCGTCTGTCGCGGGCATGGGCTGGAGCCTGTTGCACCACGACTTCTATACCGCACTGCTCGGCCTCGGTGGCTATAACGCCGTGCTGGCCGCCCTCGCCTTCAGCTCGCAGCGTCGCCACCCGTGGCTGCCACTGGTTGGCATCGGCCTGGCGCTGTTGCTGACTCCCGTGTTTGCCGCCATCGGTCTGCCCACGCTGACCGCGCCGTTCATTCTTGCCGGCTGGCTGATCCGCTGCGTTATTCAAATGCTCGGCAAGGCCACCGTCGAAAGCGCGCCTTGCGCTCCCGGGGAGAATCAACCTAGGCTGCGCTGATTTGCGGCCAAGGCGATGTACATGAACAGCAACGACACGTGGCGTAATCGCCTGTACGTGATTATTTTCCAGACCGATACCGTTGCCGGGCGACGCTTCGACTCCTCCCTGCTGCTGATCATCCTCGCCAGCCTGGTGGTGGTGATCCTGGACAGCATCGATGACGTCCACCAGAACTACGCCAGCCTGCTGGCGTACATCGAGTGGGGCTTCACGGTGATCTTCCTCGGCGAGTACATCCTGCGCCTGTACTGCTCGCCCAAGCCCCTGCGCTATGCCTTCAGTTTCTATGGGCTGGTGGACCTGCTGGCCATCGTGCCCGGCATCCTCGCGCTGTACTACAGCGATGCCCAGTACCTGCTGATCATCCGGGTAATCCGGATGCTGCGGATCTTCCGCGTGCTCAAGCTCGGCCCGTACCTCAAGCAAGCCCATTACCTGCTCGATGCCTTGCGCGGCAGCAAGCAGAAAATCCTCGTGTTCCTGCTCAGCGTCTGCACCCTGGTGACGGTGTTCGGCACCCTGATGTATGTGGTCGAAGGCCCGCAACATGGCTTCACCAGCATTCCCAAGGGCATTTACTGGGCTATCGTCACTCTCACCACCGTCGGTTACGGCGACATCGTGCCCAAGACCGCACTGGGCCAGGTCATCTCGTCGATGGTGATGATCACCGGTTACTCGATCATCGCCGTGCCCACCGGGATTTTCACCGCCGAACTGGCCACAGCCATGCGTGGCGGCCAGTTGCATCGCGACTGCCCGGTGTGTGCCAAGGACAGCCATGAACCGGAGGCGTCGTTCTGCTCCCGTTGTGGCAATGCATTGTTCAAAAAACTGGAATAAGCAAAGAGCTTTTTAATCTTTAAGGGACTAAACGAGCCCAGTTATAGTCGCTGGCAAATTGCCCCACTTTTAATAGAACAAGGAATTCGCAGTGAAAAAACTCTTTGGCGCCTCGCTTCTCGCCGCTGGCCTCGCCCTGGGCAACATCGCCCAGGCCGCACCGACCCTGCTCAACGTTTCCTACGACGTGATGCGAGATTTCTACAAGGACTACAACACTGCGTTCCAGAAACACTGGCAAGCCGAACATAACGAAAACATCGTCCTGCAGATGTCCTTTGGCGGCTCCAGCAAACAGGCACGTTCGGTCATCGACGGCCTGCCGGCCGATGTCATCACCATGAACATGGCCACCGACATCAACGCCCTGGCGGACAACGGCAAACTGGTTCCGGACAACTGGGTCACGCGCCTGCCCAACAACAGCGCGCCGTTCACCTCCGCCACCGTGTTCATCGTGCGCAAGGGCAACCCGAAAGCCCTGAAAGACTGGCCGGACCTGCTCAAGGACGGCGTTCAGGTCATCGTCCCGAACCCGAAAACCTCCGGTAACGGTCGCTACACCTACCTCTCGGCCTGGGGCTACGTGTTGAAAAACGGCGGCGACGAGAACAAGGCCAAAGACTTCGTCGGCAAACTGTTCAAGCAAGCGCCGGTACTCGACACCGGCGGCCGTGCCGCCACCACCACCTTCATGACCAACCAGATCGGCGACGTGCTGGTGACCTTCGAGAACGAAGCGGAAATGATTGCCCGCGAGTTCGGACGTGATCAGTTCGAAGTCATCTACCCAAGCGTTTCCGCCGAAGCCGAGCCACCGGTGTCGGTGGTCGACAAGACCGTCGACAAGAAAGGCACCCGCGCGGCGGCCGAGGAATACCTGAAGTACCTGTGGTCGCCGCAAGGCCAGGAAATTGCCGCGGCGAACTACCTGCGTCCGCGTGACCCGGCTGTGCTGGCCAAGTACACCGACCGCTTCCCGAAAGTGGACTTCCTGTCGGTGGAGAAAACCTTCGGCGACTGGCGCACCGTGCAGAAGACCCACTTCAATGATGGCGGGGTTTTCGACCAGATCTACAGCGGTCAGTAATGGCTGGGCATTAACGAAAAAGGCGATCTGTGCAGGTCGCCTTTTTTATTTATCGTTCCACGAGCGCGGGCACGATCAGTGGTATTGCAACTTAATCCTGCGGATCAATATTATCTAGCGCACGATTCACCGCCAGCTCACCCAGCATGATTATTTGTGCTATCGCCAGTAGTGTATTGCGATGAGGCCCCTCCAAGAAACCTGCTAAATCACACGCCATGACATTCGCCGAAGCCAGAGACTCGCAGGCATGGGCGAGCAGTGTTTCGGTATCAACATCGGGGACGATCATAAACATCGTGCTTGGTTTACGAGGGGTAGTGCCATTTTTGAAAGCGGAAAATTTGAGGTAATCCTCAAGGTCGCTATCGGTAGCGTCATGTGTTTTTTTGGGGGAATCGATTGAAGCATCGGAAGGGATAGATTCTATTTCTGAACCTGGGGGGTTGGGTGTTGGCTTGAACATTGTGAAGCTCCTGATTATCCCTGAGGAGCTGCCACAATCACTTGCAGATGATGGGTGGCAGCTATGCGCGGGTCTGCAAGACCGGGAAACCAGGAACCCGGCAGACCCGAAGGTCTCCCGCGCAAAGCCGCCATTAAGGCGGACACAGACAAGTGTCCGTCACGGCAATGCTGTGCGACTGGTATTCCAGCGGGCTTGCAGACCCGATCACTGATGAACAGTGACAGGAGTCAAGCTACCGACTTGGTCCAGGACGCACAAGCCGGCGGATTCTGGCGCAGTCGTAGGCAATGACGCAAGGTGATGTAGCCTGCTACCTACGCCGCCAATGATGCGTTGTTTGTCAGACCGTCAGGTGGACGCTCCCAATTCGATGACCGACTCCAAAACAACTACTCCCATCATTTCAGAATATCTATTGGCAAGAAATTAGCATCGCAAAAGACGTTTTAATGATTTGTCGTTTTCGATCAGTTTTATGCTCTTGCTGAAAAGGCTCAGGAAAATAGATGACATTCAATCAATAACACACCTAAAAAAACATAACCCATTGATTAATAAAACCTTATAGCGCATAACGCCTAAAAATCGAACCCTGACTAACAATTGTAGGAACCGCACGTTCCCTGTGGACACCAATGCGCTCAATCAGTAACATCATTTAGCCACCAAAAACAACAAAGAAAAGTCAAAGACTTGGATACTCACTCAGGACGAGGTAAATGCTTGTGAAAATACACAGAAGCATTACAGAAAACATCCGCACGGGCCTATCTACTTTTGAGTTATGGAACAGCGAAGACACCGGCTTAATTAAATGCTGGGAAGTTGGCCGTGAAAAAGCAAAAAAACAACCAGGACTATCTAACTCATGCTGCAAAGATGAACTACCCGTACTTGGTTGGAAAGGTGGCGTTGATCGCACTTTAAAAAATGTTAAAAAATTTGGCTCATTAAAATATTTAGCTCAATGGCAGGGCTTAAGAAACGAAGATCTAAATTTAGACCCAGATACAGAATACACTCTCACTTGCAGTAAAACAGGAATGATCGTCACATTTACTTCGGATCGTGAAAAGTACCTGACTGATCCAGACGAAAATCCAAAAACATCGGAAGGTAACTCCATGCATTTAAATAGATACTGCCTGAGAAATTTCCGCCGGCTAAAAAATATAGAAATAAAACTGCAAGAAAAAGAAACAATTTACGTTGGCGCAAACAATGCTGGTAAAACTTCCGCCACTGCTGCTTTTCGACTTTTTATTTCTCAACGCAATGAATTCAAGATACACGACTTTCCAGCCAGCTCCATTCAAATATTTGATAAATTCGCCCAAACAAAATCTGAAGCCAAAGACCTACCAAATATTGAGTTAGACCTGTGGTTCTCAATAAACCCAGAAACCGAATACGGTAGAATTGCAAGCTTTCTACCTACAATTAATTTAGAGCACACTGAAGTCGGCATACGACTAAGCTACTCGGCCTCTGATCCAAGCAATTTAATAAGTGCCTACGAAAACACCTATCCAGAAATTACCGACAACCCACCTAGCAGCTCAAAGCACAAAAGAAAAACCCTATCTCACTATTTATCTCAAGATGAAAATTTGAGAAAACATTTTTCAGTAAAGTATTTTATGTTAGAGCAGCTAGATAACGGAGAAATTGAATATCATCCTCTTGATTCATCAGAAGGCAAAAAGAATCTTTCCACACTAATCAGGGTCGACTTTGTTGACGCTCAAAGAAATATCGATGATAACGCAACAATCAAAAGCAACAGACTCTCTCAAGTTTTTTATGACTTCTATCAACACAACCTTGAGAAGCACAAAAGTGACGCCGAGTCATTACAAATAATTGAACAAAGCAATGAAAGCCTATCGAATCACTATGCAAAAGAATTCAAATCCCTGATATCAACAATAAGCAATCTGGGCTTTCCATCAGTAAACGATAGAGAGTTAAAAGTCGTATCAAACCTAAACCCAGAAAAGGCTTTAAGTGGGAACACTGCACTTACATACTTCGACCTAGAAACCGATCATCTTCTTCCAGAAGCGTACAATGGTTTAGGATTCAAAAATCTAATATTCATGGCAATTCAAGTCGCACACTTTCAGATACAATGGTTTAACACCGAAAATGATCGACCTTTATGTCAAATAATTTTCATCGAAGAGCCTGAAGCACATCTACACGCCCAAGTTCAGCAAACATTCATAAGAAAAATTCGAAAAGTCATTGAAAAAACGACTAAGGACCTTGGCCATTCAAACCACACACCCCAACTTGTCATCACCACTCATTCGTCGCACATAATTGCAGAAGCAGACTTTGAAACAATCAGGTACTTTAGACGCCGCACGGCAGAAGATTCAGCAACCTCCAACTCAAAAAAACTAATATCAACAGAAGTACTGAATCTCGCTAGATTCGCTTCAGAGATGTCAGACAAAGAAAACTTAACATTCCTAAAAAAATATCTAGAGCTAACTCATTGCGATTTATTTTTTGCAGACGCAGTAATTATAATTGAAGGAACAGTCGAACGAATATTGATGCCGCAAATCATAAAAAACAATTTCCCAGAACTAGAATCTGCTTACTTAACAACACTTGAGCTTGGCGGGGCATTTGCGCATAAGTTTTTATCTCTAATAAATTTTTTAGATTTAACCTGCCTAATTATCACTGACCTTGACTCCGTAGACCCTTCAAAAAACAACTCTGCTTGTATTGCCAGCACAGTAGACTCGGTGACTAGTAATGCTTCAATAAAATCGCTACTCCTTGGAGGAAAGAAAAATCTTAAAGGAACAGAAAAAATCGAGTACGACCAAAGAAGAAAAATCAGCCACTTAATGACACTATCTGGAAAAGACAAACTGGTAAAAAACTCGAAAATCTTTGTCTCCTTCCAACAGGAAGTTTCAGTCCCGTCTTACGGGATTGGAAAAACCATGATCCCTCGCACCTTTGAAGAATCTTTCATCTACACCAACATAGAGAAAGTCAAAAACAAAGAATTAGATGCACTTATCCTAGTGGAGTCCCTGAAAGATTATGTTACCGACCATGAAACAATATACTCGGCAATAAATAACGACTTCAAAAAAGTTGAATTTGCACTATTACAAATTGAAACATCAACCTTATGGAAGGCTCCACTCTATATAGAGGAAGGACTAATATGGCTTTGTGAGACGCTCCAAATCTCTAAAGACGCTGCTAACACCAATTAATCCCGGAGTAACACAAATTGGAATCATTTACCTCCGCCAGCATCGATCCAGATCAAGAGATAATTAGCAGCATTGATAACAATGAAAATTTCATCGTGACAGCGGGTGCTGGTTCGGGCAAAACAAGCTCCTTAATTAATGCACTTCAACACATCAGAGATACGCATCAGCAAAGACTTAGAGCAAATGGCCAGAGAGTGGTGTGCATTACTTATACGAATGCTGCCGTAAAGGTTATAAAACGCCGAACAAATCTTGATGAATTATTTTACATCACCACAATACACGGCTTTATGTGGAGTCTTATTTCCAACTACCAAAAAGACATTCGCTCGGCATTAAAAACCTATCTAATTCCGGAAAGAATCAAGCACAAAGAGAAAGATGATCACGGAAACAGCAAGCTAGCACAAAAAGCAAGATTACTGCTAACTCGTTTGCGTGACGCACTACAAAACATTGACAACGTCGATAATTTCAAATACGACAACGCGGGACGAAGAGACTATTTGAATGGAAAACTTGATCACGATGACATCATCGATTTGGCATCATACATGATCGAACTAAATAACCCTCTTCAAAAAATACTGGGCCATCTTTACCCCTATATACTTATAGACGAAGCACAAGATACTTTCCCTAATGTAATGGACGCATTAAACACAGTTACTGCAAAAGAAGGACTGCCGATAATTGGATACTTTGGCGACCCTATGCAGCAAATATATGAAAAAAGAGCTGGTCAGTTTCGTGCCCCCCTAGGCGCAAGAGAAATTCAAAAAAAGAAAAATTACCGTTGTTCTCAAGAAGTCATAACACTTTTGAACCGAATGAGAACTGATATTGAGCAAACACCTGGAGAAGATAATTTTGCTGGGAGTGTAGAGCTGCGCTTAATTCAATCCGAACCCGGCCAGGGAGTTAGAAAGGTTTACACCGCGGAACAACTTGACAAAGTACTACTTGACTTCAACGACGCGTTAAAAAGTTTTGGTTGGAGTGATGACAGCGAGGTAAAATTCCTCTTCCTAACTAGGCAAATGATTGCTCATAGACTCGGCTTCACAAAACTGAATAAGCTCTTTACAGGCCCCTATTCATCTAAGGCCTCGGAAGATGAATTTAAAGAGGGTGAACATTACCTACTGAAACCCTTTATAAATACAATAATCCCACTTATATGCGCACGAGAAAACAACAACTGGCACCTTATAACCAGCTTACTAAGAAGAGACAGTGCCATACTGGCACCATCAGGAAAAAACAAAAATAAACCATTGAAAATGGTATATGACGAAATGCACAGCGCCGTCGAGTTAATTTACAACTCTTGGCATTCATCAGATACTCGAAAAATACTCACACTGGCAATCGAACGAGGAATCATAACACCAAGCGAAAGATTAGTACTTCAACTATCCCGCCCTCCTCGCGAGGAAGAATTTGATGAGCTAATACACTCCCGAGAAAAGGGTGATTGGCTTTGCGACGAGTTTTTTAGCTTAAAAACTGACGAACTATCAAAATTTAACGAATTTATTTCAAACATGACCCCATACAGCACGCAACATGGAGTCAAAGGAGATGAGTTTGAAAAAGTGCTTGTCGTATTTGACGACACCGAAGCAAGTTGGAACCAGTATAATTTTTCACGCCTTTTAACCCCAAAAACTGCAGGAACAGCACCAACAGACGGCCAGTATTCGAAGAGCTTGAACTTATCTTACGTCTGTTTCTCGCGAGCGATAAAAGACCTTAAAGTCATTCTATTTACATCTAATCCAAAAAAGGCACGAGAAGAACTGATTGAGTCACTATTTTTTAAACCAACACAAATAACTCCACAGGAAAAAATGTAATCCTTATCAATGTAATACAAAAGATAATACCGCTAGGTCGATTGAGTTCTAGCGGCATCTTGCGCACTGTTTCATCGGTGGTGTCGCTCTACCCTAGTCCGCCGAAATCGACTGAGGGGTAAGCTTACCGTCAGCAATCTACGTCACGAATGTCATGCTCAGTTTCAGCAGACTGCAATCCCTCAACATCAGTTCGAAGTCATCTACCCAAGCGTTTCCGCCGAAGCCGAGCCACCGGTATCGGTGGTCGACAAGACCGTCGACAAGAAAGGTACCCGCGCCGCCGCCGAGGAATACCTGAAGTACCTGTGGTCACCGGAAGGTCAGGAAATCGCTGCTGCCAACTACCTGCGTCCACGTGACCCGGCTGTGTTGGCCAAGTACACCGACCGCTTCCCGAAAGTGGACTGTATGCGATCCATAAACCCCACCTACCGGATGGCCGTGGTATGAAGTCAGGTATCCGACTCGGATGCATGCTCCCCTTGGGTTCCTACCCCAAACAACCGGTCGGCTGTCTGCCGACCTCGCTCCAACCCTTCAGCCGTCAACCAAATCGATTTGTTCTTGTTCACCGGATTACTGATGAAACCCTGTTCATGTAATCGGCTCATGGTCTCGAAGTCGAACCCTTTCCAAGCATTGCCGTTATCAAAACTGAAGGTTGCCAACAGGGCAAGCACGGCTTCTTCAATCAGTTTATCGTCGTATTCCATGATCGTTGCTCCGCTCGTATTCTTTAAGCTCACCGTAAACCCTACCAGCCAGCAAGATGGATAGCGCGTTTAACTACGCGATACCGACGAGCAGTTCCAGGGCAGTAAAGCTTCGTAATCCTCAACCGAAGAAGCCGTCGGCAGGCGCTCAAGTGCGTGGCGCAGCCACGCATAGGGCTCTTGGCCGTTGGCTTTGGCAGTCTCGACCAAGCTATAAAGTTGAGCGCTGGCCGTCGCACCTTTGGGGGTGTCGCTAAACAGCCAGTTCTTTCTTCCGATCACGAAGGGCCTGATGGCGCGTTCGGCAGCGTTGTTGTCGATCGGCAAGTAACCTTCCTCGACGTACCGTTCAAGTTTGTTCCAGTTGCTCGCCAGGTAGCTGATGGCTTTGCCCAGGGCGTTTTGAGCGGTGACCTGGGGTTGGGTCTTTTCCATCCAGCTTTTCAACTGAGCCAGCACCGGCAGGCTGTGCGCGTGACGACCGGTTTTTCGTTCGCCGTCGTTGCCGGCCTGTAGGTCGCGTTCGATGCCATAAAGCTTGTTGATCAGGTTCAGCGCGATGTCGGCACGTCCCGTCTTGCCTTTGGGCTGCACTTTTTGCGCTTCGACGAATTTGCGCCGTGCATGCGCCCAGCAGCCTAAACGCTCCACTCCTTCCTGCGCGCCCAGCGCGTTGTAACCGGCGTAATCATCGGTCATCACGTAGCCGCGATAGCCATCAAGCAGGCGCGTCGGCACCTCCTGAGCCCGGCTGGTGGAGTAGTCGAAAAGGATCACTGGTTTGTCGGGTGGGCCGCCGGTTTGCACCCACATCCAGGACTGGCTGCTGGGCTCCCGATCCTGCTCTTTCAACACCTGCACGCGGGTTTCATCGCAGTGGATGACGCGGCTTTCCAATAACTGGTCGCGCATTAAATTCAGCAGTGGTTGCAAGTGTTCGCCGCACTGGATAACCCAGCGGGCCAAGGTCTGGCGCGGGATATCGATGCCATGGCGGCCCAGCACTTTTTCAAAACGGTGAAGCGGCAAACCGTCCACGTATTTGGTGGTCAGCAGCATCGCCAGCACGCTTGGGCTGGCCATACTTTTTTCAATCAACTGAGCGGGCTTGTCCGCAGTGACCGGAGCCGTTTCACAGGCGCGGCAACCGTAGACCTTACGGACGTGCTTGATCACGCGAATTTGCATCGGCACGATTTCAAGCTGCTCGCTAACTTCCTCGCCGATGGCGTGTTTGCGGCAGCCGCAGGCACAGGTCAGTTCATGTTCGGGCAGTTCGTGGATGACTTCGATGCGGGGGAGATCGGCCGGCAGCGGTTTGCGTTTGCCACGCCGCTGGGTCGGCGCAACAGCCTCTTCTTCTGCCGCTTCATCAATGGGCTCGACGACGCTTTCCGCCTCATTGAACAGGGCCAACTGCGGCGTTGCCGGATCAACCGTTTGCTCGGACTTGCGTCCGAACAGGCGCTGACGCAACAGCGCATTTTCTTCTTCGAGGAAACCGACTCTGGACTGCATCTTCGCAAGCATCTGCTTGAGCAATTCAGGATCATCGGGGAGGTTTTCGGGCATGGAAATCATGCCCTGGATTATACCGAATCAGGCCACGTATCGAGGCGTCAAAACCTGATGAGGACGGTTGCGCCAGAGATCAAAACCATCCAGTAGCCAGTTCAGTTCCTGGACGGTCAGGATGATCGCTTCATCGTTGGCATCGGGCGATGTTTTAAATCGTTCGGATTCGAGGCGCTTGAGCCAAAGGCAGAAGCCGTTGCGTTCCCAATACAAAATCTTCACGCGGTTGCGTGGTTTGTTGAGGAAGACGAAAAGCACAGGGTCGAATACCGCGACTTTGATATCCAGCTCGACAAGTGCGGCCAGGCCATCAATGGATTTTCGAAAGTCGACGGGCTTGGGGTAGAGATAGACTTTTTCGACTTTGGCATCGGGTCGCATCATGGCGGGCTGGCTCCTGAGGGAATCGGGAGCACAGCATCCGGGATCAGCTAAGCGCTTTGAATGTGGGGTTCATGGAGCGTTTACAGTGGACTTCCTGTCCGTCGAGAAGACCTTCGGTGACTGGCGCACCGTGCAGAAGACCCACTTCAATGATGGCGGGGTTTTCGATCAGATCTACAGCGGTCAGTGATCGACTGAAACACTGCAACTTCTGTGGGAGCGAGCTTGCTCCGGGCGGCGATCTGACGATGGCGTCATGGCAGACAACGACGATGTTGACTGTACAAATGTCATCGCGAACAAGCTCGCTCCCACAGTTTTTTCACCTGCCATTTCAGCTCAGGTTGCCGCAGAAAATATTCTGGTTCCCGTCGGCCGGGCTTTCACGCACAACCAACGAATAGCCGCCCGCTCGAAGAGTCTCGTAGGCGACCGGTGCGCTTTTCCAGAAATACTGGTGCGACGCCGCTGAATAAAACCGCGCATTGGGTCCGTCGTTCATGTCATAGGCCGGTTTCGCACCCAGGCTCGCACAGCTTCCCGGATAGATATAAGCCTGCAAACGACCCGGCAAAGCACTGCCCATGCTTTCGCCACTGACCGCGAACCAGAACACCGTTGCATTACCGTCGGACATCATGATGGGCCGGGCGATTTTCCCGGCATTGATGGAAGTAGCGTTCAGGGGAACGTTGGTGACCTGACGATCAGGCACCGTCGAGCACCCGGAGATCGACCCGACCGCTACCACCAACGCCAGCGAAGATACGATTTTCATCGTGACACTCCCGCTTGAAAGGACGCGTTGAAGTGATCCCCCTGTTGATTCTAGTTGTCAGGCAAATGTGGGCATTTCTTCGGATGGTCGGTCAGGCCAGCAAAGACTACATCGGCGGCGTCACGCCATCCTTGCCCGCCGAGATGGATTGAGCGGTGAGCGTGCCGTCAGCGCCCTGGGTCACAAAGGTTACGATCTTCACGCCCACTTTCAACAGGCTGCGATCGGCCGGCATCAGATTGACGATGGGTACGTCTTCGGGCACCAGAATCTTTTGTTGGCCGCCCTTGTAGTTGACGGTCAGCACCCGGCCATTGCTCACCACCAGGTCGCCGACGCTGCCGTTGGTCATGCTGCTGCCCTTGACCAGGTCAAACGGCCGATGACCATCGCCACTGCCGGCCAGTTCCGGCGGGAACACATGAACCTCCAAGGCCTTGAGGCTGCCATCCTCCTGAGGAATGGCCGCGGAGCCGATGTAGCTGCCGGGCTTGATGTCTTCGATGTTGGCCAGGGTCACGGCGCGGACCTTGGTGTCCTTGGTCAGGTTGATCATGACGTTTTCGCCACTGTTGGCATGGACCTTCAGAGCGTCCTGGCTGACACCGGTTATCTCGCCGCGCACCCCGATGCGCGTGCCCGGCGCATTTTCGGCCTGAGCCAGGCCAACGTTGAATACGCTGATCAAGGTGACGACGCAAACCCAGCGAATCAGCTGACGAAACTTCACCTTCATGGGATGGCCCTCCGGTGGTGAGACAGGAAGAGAGAACATAAGCACGCTATCGAACAAGATGTAAGTGAATGTATCATTCACCTGCATAGTTCTGACGCAAGGCTCTGCGACGGACGACACACGCGTTCGTCAGTCATTCCGCAATGGAATGACTGCTATCACTCCAATCCCACTTCCGCCGTTTCAGTCAGCCCATTAGCCTGCGCGCATTCCTTTCCGTACAGCGAGACCCGTTATGAACCCAGCGACCCAGGTGCCCCACGGCACTGCGACAATGACCCCAGGGATGGTGCTGCTGTTCGCCTTCTGCTGCGGCGCGATTGTCGCCAACATTTACTACGCGCAACCGATCATCGGCCTGATCGCCCCGGACATCGGCCTGACCAACACCATGGCCAGCCTGATCGTCTCCCTGACCCAGATCGGCTATGCGCTGGGGCTGTTTTTCCTGGTGCCGCTGGGGGATCTGCTGGAGAACCGTCGGTTGATGATCATCACCACGCTGGTGGCGATTGTCAGTCTGCTGGGCGCGGCGTTCACCGATCAGCCGAACGTGTTTTTGCTGATTTCGCTGTTGGTGGGGTTCAGTTCGGTTTCGGTGCAGATCCTGATTCCGTTGGCCGCGCACCTGGCGCCGGAAGAAACCCGTGGCCGTGTGGTGGGCGGGATCATGGGCGGTTTGCTGCTCGGCATTCTGCTGGCCCGGCCGGTGTCCAGCGTGGTAGCCGACCACTTCGGCTGGCGGGCGATGTTCATGATTGCCGCGGTGTTGATGGCGGCCATCAGCATCGTGCTGGCCGTGACCATTCCCAAGCATGAACCTGATCACAGTGCGTCCTATGGCCAATTGCTGGGCTCGCTGTGGACGCTGTTGCGCAACCAACCGGTGCTGCGCCAGCGGGCGTTTTACCAGGGCTGCATGTTTGCCACCTTCAGCCTGTTCTGGACCGCCGTACCACTGGAGCTGGCGCGCAACCATGGCTTGTCGCAAAGCGAGATCGCGATTTTCGCGCTGGTCGGCGCCATCGGCGCCATCGGCGCCATTGCCGCCCCGATCGCCGGGCGCCTGGCCGATGCCGGTCACACCCGCATCGCCTCGTTGCTGGCCCTGCTGTTCGCCAGCCTGAGTTTTATGCCGGCGTTTATCCATCCGGCCTACAGCGTCATCGGCCTGGCGGTGACCGGCGTGGTGCTCGACTTCTGCGTGCAGATGAACATGGTCCTGGGCCAGCGTGCGGTCTACGCCCTCGACGGCAAAAGCCGCAGCCGCCTGAATGCGCTGTACATGACCAGCATCTTCATCGGCGGCGCCTTCGGCTCTTCGGTGGCCAGCGCGGTGTACGAACACGGCGGCTGGTTGTGGATCGTGATCGTCGGCAGCGCGTTTCCGCTGCTGGCATTGTTGCGGTTCTTGAGTGTTTCGCAGAAGGGTTCGTTGGCGACGGCGTAAATCGCTAAAAGCGCGGTATCTGGCCAACGTGCCGATGGGCCGCCTGGGACAACCACAGGAAATCGCCTCCGCAATTACGTTTCTGCTGTCGGAACAGAGCGGGTTCATCACCGGGCAGATGCTGTTTGTCGATGGTGGTGCTTCTGTGGGCAAGGCTGCTTTCTAACTTACCAACACCCATCCACTGAGGGAGCGAGCTTGCTCGCGATAGCGGACTGTCAGCCACATCAATGGTGAAGGTACTGCCGTCATCGCGAGCAAGCTCGCTTGTATGTTTAGACTTGAAGGGGTGGGCGGGGTAAAAACCGTTGAATCAAAATCAACAGATCGCAGGCTGGCACTTGCCGGGCATCACCGGTGCCCGGCAACGTCAGGCGCGGGGAGCTTGCTCGTCAATGCAGGCCAGCAAGCGTTCGACCGTAAGCTCCAGTGGCCCGGAGTTGTCGAGCAGGTGCACGGCAGAATCTTCCGCCAGCAGCTGCTCGTTGAATCGGGCATTGCGTGCCAGGCGCTGATCGATCTCGCTAACCGATTCACGCCCGCGCTTGAGCAGTCGTTGACGCAGCACCGCCTGGTCCACGCTCAGCAACAGCACCAACACATCCGGATAGCGCAGCTGCGTATTCTGCAAATGCCCCCGCGAGCCATTGACCAGTACGTTCTGGCCAGCGGCCAGCCAATCGTCGATTTCCCGTGGGATGCCATAGGACAACCCATTGGCGTGCCAGCTCAGGGCAAACGCGTCCCGGGCTTCCATGTCGGCGAATTGCCGGGCACTGACGCCCAGCGCCGCCTCGCCCACGGCTTCGGCCGAGCGGGTAATGATCCGGCGCACGATACGGCAGCCGTGTTCGGCCAACCGCGTTCGCGCGGCATCCAGCAGGCTGTCCTTGCCCGAACCTGAAGGCCCGATGAGATAGATCAACCTGCCCGCCATCAAAACACCCTCTTCGCTTGTCACCACTTGGACCACCGGTAAACCGTCCGTGCCCGCAGCAGTTCGGCCCGCAGGCCCGTCGCAATCTCGCCACGATCGTCCAGCCCGGCGGCCAGCTCTGCGGCGGCCACGTTACCCGAGTGCGACCGGCCGTGCACGATGTTCGGTGCGCCCATCAACATACTCCTGCCGTGAAAGCACAACTTCAACGCCCACAAAAAAGGCGCCCCCGAAGGTCGCCTTTTTTGCGCTACTGCCCGAATTGCCGCCCCAGGCCACCCGGTACACCGTGGATGTCAGTATCTTCCCACGGCCCGTTCGGACTGATCGACCGGCTCCAGCCGTTATCCCAGCGGTAATAGGTACGCTGGCGATAAAAGGTATTGGGCTGGTCATCCAGCACATACACCCCAAGCTTCGGATCCCAATGGCTATTGCCCCCTGGTGGCGGCGCGAAGCTGGCAGAGGTGCGTGGCAACGGCTTTGAGGGTTTGGCCGGAATGGTCGGCTTGCTCGGTACAGGTGACGTCGATGGCGTGGGGCTCGGCTGCGACGGCGGGAACGGTGCTGGTGCCTGATGTTCCGTTGGTGGCTGGACCGCACAAGCGCTTAACCCCATGACGACGCTGAGCAGGGTGATACGAGCGAATGCGGTCATGATTGCGTTTTCCTGTTATTTGTCCGGACTATCGATGGTCAATGTTTGCGGCGCGGTGGTGCTGCTGGCCAGGGGCTGGCTGCGACCGATCCATTCGCCGGCAGTCGGTTTGCCAGCACGGGAAATGCGCGCAACCAGTTGGACTTCAGGGAAGTTCGACAGTTTCAATTGCGGCATCATTGCGTCGGCATCGCCCAGTTCGACGGTCACCGGCAGGTCGGCCACGGTCATGCGCTTGACCGCCAGCGGGGCCGGAGGACCGGAGATCGCACGGGCGAAAATGAACACGCTGTCGCCAGGCTGGACCTTGGATTTAAGGTCCGAGGCCAGATCGACACTGACCTTGAGCAACGCCGCCTTGGCCGTCGGTGCTTGCGCAACCTTGCCGCCACTGGCCACCAGTTTCTCCGTGGCCCGGGTAATCCCGCCTTGCAGCGCCTCGCGGGACGGGTCTTGCGGCGGCAATTGCGCCAACAGGCGATCCCAGTAATCGATGGCGTCCTGATAACGCTCACTATCAAACGCGGCAATGCCCAGCAGGCCAAGGCTGGTGACTTCTTTCGGATCGGCCTTGAGCGCTTCGTCGGTCAGGGCCTGGACCTTGTCCGACCACTTCTTGCCATCGGCAAAGTACTGGGCCTGGGCCCATTGACCGAGCAACTCGGGCTGACGACCGGCCAGGTTCACCGTGCGTTCGAACATCTTCGCCGCGTCCGCCGGGCGATCCTGAGCCATGTAGGTGCGACCGAGGAAGTACATGCCTTCAGCGGAATCCGGCTGAGCAGCGACCGCGCGCTCCAGGCGCTGGGTCATCTCTTCCATCGACTGGGGGGCTTGGGAGAATTCACGGGTCAGTTCGACCTTGTCGCTGGCACCGAAATGCAGATAAAGGCCCAGGCCCAGCACCGGCACCAGTATGGCCGCCAGCAACGGCAAGGGTTTGCCCAGACGCGATACCCGTGGCGCTTCAGCGCCTTCGGTGTCCGCCAGCAACTCACGGGCGGCTTCGGCGCGACCGGCGTCCATTTGCGCCGCATCGAGCACACCCTCTTCCTGCTGAGTCTGCAACTCAGCCACGCGCTCCTGATAAAGCGCGACGTTCAGGGCGGTACGATCCTCTTCACGCTGGGCGCGACGGCTGCGCAGCACCGGGATCAACAGAAAACTCAGGGCAACCAGAAGCAGCAGACCTGCAGCGAGCCAGAAATCAATCATTCTTGGTTTTATCCAACAGGTGGTCGAGGCGCGAGCGCTCCTCGGCAGACAGCGAGCCCGGGGTGCCGGCGCGTTGCACGCGACGACGGCGGACGATCACCGCGATGATCACGACACCGCCCAGCAGCAGGCCGGCGGGGCCGAACCAGAGCAAGGCGGTCTTGGCGTTCAGCGCAGGCTTGTAGCGGACGAAATCACCATAACGGTCGACCATGAAGTCGATGATCTGCTGGTTGTCCTTGCCTTCGCCGAGCATGCGGAAAATCTCTTTGCGCAGGTCGGCGGCAATCGGTGCGTTGGAGTCGGCGATGTCCTGGTTCTGACACTTGGGGCAACGCAGCTCCTTGGTCAGCTCGCGGAAACGCTCGCGATCTTCTTCCTTGGCGAACTCGTAGGTGTCGATGGCCGCGTGGACCACGCCCGCCAGGCTCAAGCCCAAGGCAACGGCAGCGATCCAGCGCTTCATGGCTTGGCCTCGTCAACCAGCGCCTGGTACTTGCCCGCCAGTTTTTCGCGCCAGACCTGCTCGTCGATCACGCCGACGAACTTGTCGCGGATGATGCCCTTGGCGTCGATGAAGAAGGTTTCCGGTGCGCCGTACACGCCGAGGTTCAGGCCCAGCGAGCCGTCGTCGTCACGAATGTCCAGTGCATAGGGGTTGTGGAAGTCCTTCAGCCACTTCAAGGCATCGGCGTTGACGTCCTTGTAGTTGATGCCATAGATCACCACGCCCTGCTGGGCCAGTTTGTTCAACACCGGGTGCTCGACCCGGCAGGAAATGCACCAGGTGCCCCAGACGTTGACCAACGCCGGTTTGCCCAGAATGTCAGCGCGGGTCAGGGTCTTGTCGCCCTGCACCGACGGCAGGGAAAACTCCGGGAACGGTTTGTTGATCATGGCCGAAGGCAGCTCGGCCGGATCCAGGTACAACCCACGGTAAAGGAATACAGCGACCACCAGAAAAATCGCCAGTGGCAACAACATCAACCAACGCTTCATGCAGTGGCTCCCGACATGCCCAGCGCTTCGCGCACGCGGCTTTTGACCTTGACCCGATAACGCCGATCCAGCGCCGCCAGCAGCCCGCCTGCGCCTGTCAACAGACCGCCGAACCAGATCCAGCGCACGAACGGTTTGACATGCACGCGCACAGCCCAGGCGCCGTTGCCCAGCGGTTCACCGAGGGCGACATAGAGGTCGCGGGTGAAACCGGCATCGATGCCCGCTTCGGTCATCACCGAGTTCTGCACGGTGTACAGGCGTTTTTCCGGGTGCAGCACGCTGATTTCCTTGCCGTTGCGGATCACCCGCACGGTGCCTTTGTCGGAAGTGAAGTTCGGGCCTTCGAAGTGTTTGGCGCCTTCGAAGACGAACTGATAGCCGCCCAGGTCCATGGATTCGCCCGGCGCCAGGCGCAGGTCGCGCTCGGCACTGTTCTGGCTCGACAGCACGACACCCAGCGCACACACGGCAATGCCCAGGTGCGCGACCTGCATGCCCCAGTAGCTGCGGGTCAGGGTTGGCAGGCCTTTGATCAGGCCCTTGTGCCGGGTCTTGTCGAAGATGTCACGCACGCCGGCCAGCAATACCCAGGCGGCGAGCATGAAGGTCGCGAGCACGGCCCAGTTGAAATCGCCATAGGCGACGCCGGCCACGACTGCCAGCGCGGCGCTGCCGAGCAGGACCGGGGTCAGCATGCTCACCAGCCATTTCACCGGGGTGTCTTTCCAGCGCACGATCACGCCGACCGCCATCACTACCATCAGCAACGCCATCAACGGAATGAACAGCGCATTGAAGTACGGCGGGCCGACGGACAGCTTGGCGCCGGTCATGGCGTCGAGAATCAGCGGATACAGGGTGCCGAGCAGGATCATCGAAGCCGCCACCACCAGCACCAGGTTGTTGCCCAGCAACAGCGTTTCCCGGGACCAGAGGTTGAAGCCCACCTGGCTCTTGACCACCGGCGCGCGCAGGGCGAACAGGGTCAGCGAACCACCGACCACGAACAGCAGGAAAATCAGGATGAACACCCCGCGCTCCGGATCGGACGCAAAGGCGTGCACCGAGGTCAGCACGCCGGAACGCACGAGGAAAGTGCCCAGCAGACTCAAGGAGAAGGCGGCGATGGCCAGCAACACGGTCCAGCTCTTGAACACGCCACGTTTTTCCGTGACCGCCAACGAGTGAATCAGTGCGGTGCCCACCAGCCATGGCATGAACGAGGCGTTTTCCACCGGGTCCCAGAACCACCAGCCGCCCCAGCCGAGTTCGTAGTAAGCCCACCACGAACCGAGAGTGATACCGATGCCGAGGAACGCCCAGGCCACGATGGTCCACGGACGCGACCAGCGCGCCCACGCGGCATCCAGGCGACCGCCCATCAGCGCGGCGATAGCGAAGGCGAAAGCCACCGAGAAACCGACGTAGCCCATGTACAGCATCGGCGGGTGAACGATCAGGCCGATGTCTTGCAACAGTGGATTGAGGTCGGCACCGTCGGTGGGCGTTTGCGGCAGGATGCGTTTGAACGGGTTGGAGGTCATGATCAGGAACAGCATGAATCCGGTGCTGATCATGCCCATCACCGCCAGCACGCGGGCCAGCATGACCTGCGGCAACTGCCGGGAAAACACCGATACCGCGAAGGTCCAGCCGCCGAGAATCAAGGCCCACAACAGCAGGGAACCTTCGTGGGCACCCCACACGGCGCTGAACTTGTAGTACCACGGCAAGGCGCTGTTGGAGTTGTTGGCCACATAAGCCACGGAGAAGTCATCGACCATGAAGGCGTAGGTCAAGCAACCGAAGGCAAACAGCAAGAACGCGAACTGCCCCCACGCGGCCGGCTGGGCCAGGCTCATCCAGAAGCGGTCACCGCGCCAGGCACCGACCAATGGCACCACGGCCTGAACCAGCGCGAAACACAGCGCCAGGATCATGGCCAGGTGGCCCAGCTCCGGGATAAATATTCCAGATGTCATCGGTTAGCCCTCTTTCACAGGAGTCGGTGCCGACTGGCCGCTGTCTTTCAAGGCCTTGGTCACTTCCGGCGGCATGTACTTTTCATCGTGCTTGGCCAGCACTTCATCGGCCACCACCACGCCATCGGCGTTGAGCTTGCCCAAAGCGACGATGCCCTGCCCTTCGCGGAACAGGTCCGGGAGGATGCCGCGATACGTGATGGTCACGGACTTGTTGAAGTCGGTGACGACAAACTTCACGTCCAGCGAGTCGCCGGAGCGCTGCAAGGAACCGGCCTCGACCATGCCGCCGGCACGGATACGCGTGTCCCGCGGGGCTTCGCCGTTGGCAATCTGGGTCGGTGTGTAAAACAGGTTGATGTTCTGCTGCAGGGCGCTCAGGGCCAGGCCGACGGCAGCGCCGACCCCGACCAGGATCGCGAGAATGATGATAAGACGCTTTTTGCGCAGCGGATTCACTTGCCGTTCTCCCGGCGCAGACGACGCGCCTCTTGTTGCAGATACCGCTTGCGGGCCAGGATCGGCGCCGCCACGTTGAGGGTCAGTACCGCCAGGCAGATGCCATAGGCTGACCAGACATACAGGCCATGATGACCCATGGCGATGAAGTCGCCGAATGAAGCAAAACTCATCGAGCGACCTCCAGGCTGTTTTCCACTTCGGCTTTGACCCAACTGGCCCGGGCTTCGCGCTTGAGCACTTCAAGACGCATGCGCAGCAGCAGCACCGCGCCGAAGAAACAGTAGAAACCCAGCGCCGTCAGCAGCAACGGCAGCCACATCTCGACCGGCATCGCCGGTTTTTCGGTGAGGGTGAAGGTTGCGCCCTGGTGCAGGGTGTTCCACCACTCCACCGAGTATTTGATGATCGGGATATTGATCACGCCGACGATCGCCAGCACCGCACAGGCCTTGGCCGCGCTGTCACGATTGCTGATCGCATTGCCCAATGCAATGAGACCGAAGTACAGGAACAGCAGGATAAGCATGGACGTCAGGCGTGCATCCCAGACCCACCACGAGCCCCAGGTCGGTTTGCCCCAGATCGCCCCGGTGACCAGCGCGACGGTGGTCATCCAGGCACCGATGGGCGCCGCGCATTGCAGGGCGACGTCGGCCAGTTTCATCTTCCATACCAGCCCGACGATGCCGCACACCGCCAGCATCACGTAGATGGACTGCGCCAGCATGGCAGCCGGGACGTGGATATAGATGATGCGGAAGCTGTTGCCCTGCTGGTAGTCCGGCGGCGCGAAGGCCAGGCCCCAGACCACGCCAACGCTGATCAGCAGCAACGCCGCGACGCTCAGCCAGGGCAGCAGTTTGCCGCTGATGCCGTAAAACCATTTGGGCGAGCCGAGCTTGTGAAACCACGTCCAGTTCATACTGTTTCCATCACGGTTGCTCTTTACTGTGAAGAGCCAGGGTCTTTGCTGGTTGTTTTTTAACCAGACCTCATTATTCGCCGACACTGATCTTCAGGCCAGCAGCTATTGCAAAAGGTGTCAGGGTTATCGCCAGGGCGGTCAGGCTGCCAAGCCACAGGAGATAACCGGTCGCCGGCATCCCCTGCAAGGCCGCCTGCAAGGCGCCACTGCCAAGGATCAACACCGGGATGTACAGCGGCAAAATCAGCAGTGCCAGCAACAGGCCGCCGCGCTTCAAGCCCACCGTCAGCGCCGCGCCCACCGCACCGAGCAGGCTCAGTACCGGTGTACCGAGCAGCAACGAAAGCAGCAACACCGGCAGACAGGCGGCAGGCAAACCGAGCATCAGCGCCAGCAAGGGCGCGAGCAAAACCAGTGCCAGGCCGGAAAAAGCCCAGTGTGCCAGCACCTTGGCCAAAACCAGAAGAGCCAGGGGGTGCGGCGAAAGGACCCACTGTTCGAGGGATCCATCCTCGAAATCACTGCGGAAAAGCCCGTCCAGCGAGAGCAGGACCGATAAAAGTGCCGCGACCCAGACCAGCCCCGGAGACAAGGTTTGCAACAATTGAGACTCAGGACCGACCGCCAACGGGAACAGGGAAACGACGATGGCAAAGAACACCAGCGGATTGGCCAGTTCCGCAGGACGGCGGAACAGCAGACGAGCCTCGCGGGCGACCAACAGGCCGAAAACACTCATACGGCCCAGCTCCCCAGATCGATATCGCGATAACCGGCCGGCATCCGGCTCAGCGTATGGTGGGTGGTCAACACCACCATGCCGCCGCGCTCGCAGTGGCCGGCCAGGTGTTCTTCGAGTTGCGCCACGCCCTGCTTGTCGAGGGCGGTAAAGGGTTCATCGAGGATCCACAGCGGCGGGCTGTCCAGATACAGGCGCGCCAAGGCGACGCGGCGCTGTTGACCGGCAGACAGGGTGTGACAAGGCACATCCTCGAATCCACGCAGGCCAACCGCGGCCAGTGCCTGCCAGATCGCCTCGTGGGTCGCCGGATGATGCAAGGCGCACAGCCAGCTCAGGTTCTCTTCCGGCGTCAGCAAATCCTTGATCCCGGCGGCGTGGCCGATCCACAGCAGGTTGCGCGCCAGCTCACCGCGTTGTTCGTTCAGCGGCTGACCGTTGAGCAACACCTGGCCGGCGGTCGGCTGCATCAGCCCCGAGAGCAGGCGCAACAGGCTGGTCTTGCCGCTGCCGTTGGGGCCGCTGATTTGCATCATTTCGCCACTGGCCAGTCTCAAATCGAGATTTTCGAAGAGCAGCCGAAGGTCTCGCTCGCAGGCAAGGGCAACGGTTTGCAGGACAGGACTGGTCAAGGGATCACGGGCCTTATACGGTTCAAGTCGGCTCTGGCGCGGCCGTTAAAGAGACGCAGCATAGATGCAATGACGTCTTGTTCTAGAGAGCTGCGTCAAACAATTGCAAAGTTTTCGCCATTTTTGGATACAACGGCGCGGCATTATACATGCCATGCCTTACTCTAAAGAGTGCATTTTCCTCAGGTTGTGACCGCGTATGACAGGCGAAATGAACATCCTCCCGCTACCGCAAACCCTCCCGGCGACTTCCCGCCCGCAGGTGGTCAGCGGCGAGCTGCTCAAATTGCTGACCCCGGTGGAGGGGCTGATCAGCGTCGGTCAAACCGCCCAGGCCGAAGTGTTGTCGCTCAAGCAGGCGGACCAGACTTTCCAGATGCTACTCAAGGTCACCCTCGACAGCGGCCGCCAGACCACAGTCCAGACCACCAGCAATCAGCCGCTGGCCCAGGGCACCACGCTGGTCGTCACCCAGCCCTCGGCCGGCAACCTGGCCGTGACGGTGCAACAAGCCATTGCCTCCAGCATCGCCACCCTCACCCGCCTCGACACCGCGCAACTGCCCGTCGGCACTCTGCTGCAGGGCAAAGTGCTGACCTCGCAAGTGCTGCCCCAGGTGCCCGGCCAGCCCATGGTGTTTCGCTCGATGGTGGGCCTGCTCAACACCGCACTGAGCGGCAGCACCCTGAGCATCGACAGCCCGCAGCCCTTGCGCATTGGCACCTTGTTGAGCGCGCAGGTGCAGGACGCCCAGACCGTGAAGTTCGTGCCACTGAGCAGCCGACAGGAACAACTGGAGGTGACCCGGCAACTGGTCGACCAGCAAAGCCGCCAGGGATCGCTGGACGGCTTGCTCAAGCTCCTGCAAAACCTTGCGCCCTCGGACCAGACATCCGTTGAATTGCGCAGCGCCGCTGCCCGGTTGCTCGCCGGCTTGCCGGATGTTCAACAGTTGAGCACCCCCAAGGGCCTGGCCCAGGCCCTGGCCAGCAGTGGTGCGTTCCTCGAAAGCAAACTGCTGACCGGGCAAAACCCGACGCTCGCGCCGGACATCAAAGGCGATCTGCTCAAACTGGTGGCCCAGTTGAGTCAGGGCTTGCCGACCAACACCAGCCTCGGCGCGATCATCGCCGCCAATACCCTGGCCCAAGCCATGCCGAATTTTGTCCGCAATGCCCTGGGCATGCTCGGCCAGGTCAGTGCCAAGCCGTCGCCGACCGGTTTCCCGCTGCCCGAGCGCCAGTTGCAAGGCGCCGACGGTGAAAAAGACCTCGAACACCTGCTGCGCCTGGCCGCCGCCGCGGTTTCACGCCTGCAAAGCCATCAGCTGTCGAGCCTGGAACAAACCGGCGTAACTGCCGACGGACGGCTGATGAGCACCTGGCAACTGGAAATCCCTATGCGCAATATGCAGGACATCGTGCCCTTGCAGGTCAAGTTCCAGCGTGAAGAATCACCCGAAAAAGACCCGCCGAAGGAACGTCGCGAAGAACGCGAACCCAAACAACAGCTGTGGCGTGTGGAACTGGCCTTCGCCATGGAGCCCTTGGGGCCGCTGCAAATTCAGGCACAACTGATCAAGGGCAGCCTGTCCGGCCAGCTCTGGGCCGAACGGCCGTACACCGCCAACCTGATCGAAAGCAACCTCGCCAGGCTACGTGACCGCCTGCTGTCCGCCGGCCTGAACGTCGGCGACCTGGACTGCCACCACGGCACACCACCCCAAGGCCCGCAAACCCGCCTCGAACAACGCTGGGTCGACGAAACCGCATGAAAAACCCCAACGCCCCAAGACAAGCCATCGCCCTCAAATACGACGGCACCCACGCCCCCACCCTCACCGCCAAGGGCGACGAAGCGCTGGCGGAAGAAATCCTGCGCATTGCCCGCGACTGCGAGGTACCGATCTACGAAAACGCCGAACTGGTGAGACTGCTGGCGAGGATGGAGCTGGGGGACAGCATTCCGCAGGAGCTCTATCTGACGATTGCCGAGATCATTGCGTTTGCGTGGAGTTTGAAGGGGAAGTTTCCGGCGGGGATGGGGCCGGATGCGCTGATGGTGGAGAAGGACCTCACCGAAAGCGGGGATGATTACTGAGATTTCAAGGGCGCCATCGCGAGCAGGCTCGCCCACAGGTGATCTGCAGTGATTCTGTGACCGACATGGAACCACTGTAGGAGCGAGCCTGCTCGCGATGCACGTATGAGCGCCGCGTATCTCCAGGAAGCCCGCGTCATCGTTAACGACCATCGCGAGCAGGCTCGCTCCTACAGGTTCTCTAAGCCTGGACCAAGCCGCCGGACTCAGTCAGCCCATGCCGACCATCACGTGCAGTTATTGCAGGAACAGCATTGATTAGAGGTTCCCGGCGGTTTTTGGCAGCGGAAAGCCCGTGGCGGGATCAAGTCCCTTTTCGGCGCTGAGTTTCTCGATCAGCTCTGCTGATGGAACGATGGGTACAGCCGAGTCAAGCTCGTGTTTCCATTGGAAGGTACCGTCCCACTCGGGGAGGGTCGCAGGTGGGAGTGGGACGATGTCATCCAGATCGGGGACTTTTGCGCCGATGTGTTCGTGTCGCATCAGGAAGTCGCTGATTTTATAGTATCGATCGGCGCGCTCGTCATCTTGCTGTAAAGCCAGATAGTTTAGTTCATTGGAAGCAGGCGGTCCTTTGAATGCATTAGCGAGATTATATGCACTCAGATCGTCGCCATTTCGGGTAGCTGTCTGGTAACCTTGCAGAGCCTCTTGATAAAACCCTGAGTCTTGCGAGTAACTTGAGTAGTCCCTTGCTGCCAATCGATTACCTTGCTCCATCGCACACTTGTACATTGCCAATACGATATCGGCCGTATTGGGCACGTAGGACAGAACCCTACCTATGTAGTATTGGGCCTCCGGATTCCCCAAGTCGGCTGCACGCCGAAAGTAGGCTCTTGAGGCGGCGACATCCTGTTTTACGCCATAACCCAACTCCAGATAATGCGCCATATCGTAATAAGCCCCGGGAATCCCTTTATTGATATAATACTCGGCCAAATCGATGGTCTCTTTACCTGCGTCAAAAGAGCGGGCTTGTCCGGTTGACAGTAGAAATTGCAGATTGGTCGCGGCCTTGTAATGATCCTGCGCAGCCGCGATACGATAATAGCGGGCGATCTCGTCGTAATCCTTCTGCCCTTTACGCTTTTCCAGGTAAAGGCCATACCGATATAGGACGTCCGCATCATGATTCAATACAGGCAACGAATCACGCTCATATGCGCACTTAAACTCAAGTCTACTGTAGGCAAAGTCTACCGACGCGGCATCAGGCATCTGCTCTTCTTTTTTTGAGCAGGCCGTGATCATCAAGAAGCTGAACAATGCCAGCAGCGGCCTACTCGCCCCCACACGATTATATTCCGGCATAACTTCACTCGATAATTAATGAATCCCCTCATCTATTCACGTCCTCCGAACTCTCCAACTCGCTCCCCCGGCGATAATGGTCAGGTATTCCTGGTGGGTTTTGGCAGCGGCAAGCCCGTGGCGGGATCAAGTCCCTTTTCGGCGCTGAGTTTCTCGATCAGTTCTGCTGATGGAATGATGGGGACAGCCGAGTCACGCTCGCGTTTCCATTGGAAGGTACCGTCCCACTCGGGGAGGGTCGCAGGTGGAAGTGGGACGATGTCATCCAGATCGGGGACTTTTGCTCCGAGGTGTTCGTGTCGCGTCAGGAAGTCGGTGATTCTATTGTATCGGTCGGCGCGCTCGTCATCTTGCTGAACAGCCAGGTAGTACAACCGATCGGAGGCTGGAGGCCCTTCGAAGGCACTCGCCAGATTTCCGGCACTGTTTGCGTCACCATTTCTAGTCGCATGTTGGTAGCCTTCCAAGGACTCTCGATACAAACCTGAGACCTTCGAATAACTTGCATACTCTCTCCCCGCCAATCTGTTGCCTTGCTCCATCGAACATTCGTACATCGCCAGCATGATTTTTGCCGTATTGGGTACATAGGACAGAAGTCTGCCTATGTAATACTGAGCGTCCGGATTCCCCAAATCGGCCGCCCGACGAAAGTACGCCTTGGACGCGGCGACATCCTGCTTGACGCCATAACCCAACTCGAGGTAATGCGCCATATCGTAATAAGCCCCGGGAATGCCTTGAGCAATATAATACTCGGCTAGATCGATGACCTCTTTACTGGCGTCAGGAGAGCGGGCTTGTCCGGTTGACAACAGGAACTGCAGATTGGTCGCGGCCTTGTAGTGATCGTGAGCTGCCGCAATACGATAATAGCGGGCGATCTCATCGTAATCTTTCTGTCCTTTACGCTTTTCCAGGTAAAGGCCATACCGATAGAAAACGTCTGCATCTTGGTTAAGTAAAGGTAACGAATCGCGCTCATATGCGCACTTAAATTCCAATCTACTGTAAGCAAAATTTACCTGCGAGGCACCCACCATACTTTCCTCCACCTTTGAACAGGCCATAGCAAACAAACACACACTAAACGCGAGACATATTTTATTCATAAACTAGTCCCAATTTTTTCTGTCAGGACTTTCTCGCATAAACTCAATCAATGATGCAACTGGAGACGCCGGCTCGCTCGTTACTTCACGTTGAGAGTTATTCGTTCGAGCATTTCTATTTAGGCTAATAATGTCTTGCCACTCTCTATATATCTTAGACATTTCACCCCCGGCAGCCCTCCACTCCGTATGCACCCCAAACAAATGCTCCCTCAACGGCCTTGTCACCGCAGGATCCTCAATACAAATATTCAACTCGCTATCCACCTGCATACTGCGGGTATTGATATTCGCGGAACCCAGCGTGGTGAACACGTCATCGACGATCATCAACTTGCTGTGCACATACACATCCATCCAGTTTTCCGGCGGGGAATCTGGGGCCACCAGGGTACAAATGTGCACTTTCAGGCCGGGAATTTCCGTGGGGGATATGACGGCCTGGTCTTGCTGGGGAAACTCTTTTTCAAGCTGCGCGACCCTGGCGCGTGCGCGCTCCAGCTTGTCTTTCAAGGTTGCGTAGTACCGAGCCGCCGCCTGGTCATGCTCGGTATCGCGTTGATCCTTGAAAATGCGCGCATTGATGGAAGCCAGGCGCTCGGCCAGCCTGGCTTGGGCAAGTTCGGCCTCTAGACCGTCGCGCCGTTCGGCCTTGGCGACACCCGGCATCAGCTCCGGGCGGCCCAACTGCTTCAACATGCGGAAAGTATTGACCGAGCCATCGCCCATGGCCTCGGTGGAGGAGTTGGTCACGACGAACAGATACAGCGGCCCGTCCTTTTCAAGATCACGCCCGCCTTTGAGAAGGTTTTGCACGACGCTCTTGATCTTGTCCGCCAGCGGTGGCCAGCGAAAGTACTGGTTCTCGATGTAGATGAATCGGGTCGTGTTGTTGACGGCCTTCAGGTAGACCTTCTCGATGTCGCGGATGTTTTCCTGGCTTTGGGTCCTGAGTATTTGCGCCATGACGGGAGGGCCATAGTCTGGTCGCACGCGCAGTTGTCCGGCGAGGTGTTTACGCGGGCCGAGCAGGTCGACGCGGGTTTCTTTTTTCCAGGCGGCACAGAAGTTGTCGTTCAAGAACTCAAGCACCGGACAGCTCACTCGGCTGGAAATATCCTGCCGGGGCGTTTCGCCGTTGCGTCCGAACTGCCCGTGATGTCGCACGTGGCTGTGATCATCATTGTCCCAATAGGCATCCAGCGTGTTGTGCCCCATCACGAACCCGACGGCGACCTCCGGTTGCTCGTAGTCCACCAGCACCATTTTCTGGTGGTGGCTCGGCTCGGCAACCATCGCCACCGAACTCATGACTTTGTTGGTCGTGTCGCGATCCTTGTCCAGTGCCTTCCATTTCAGGCGCCAGGCAATTTCCGCACGATCCAGCAAGCCGAAGTCGCGAGTGACGAATTCGATGTTCTTGATCCGCAGAGAGGGATCGTTGCCCCATAGCAACAAGCGAAAGAAACGCTGGCCCAGCTCGATGGGGCCGGTTTCGGCGCCCGTATAGGCCAGGCGGATCTGGCGATACCACATCTTGTCATATTCGACTTGTGCGTCGTTGCGGTTCTGCTTGTACTTGCCGAGCCAGTTGGTGACGTTGTCACCGGGCGTCGGGTTTTCCGAAGTCTGGGCGAGGCGCAAGGTGTCGTACCAACACAGGATTCGGACTTGAACGCCTTCATGGGCTTTCTTGATCAGCAGATCGCCGATGCACAGCGAATTCGCTTTGCCGCGCTTGAAATACATCGAGGGCTGAAACCCCCAACAGATGATTTCCACGCTGCTTTTGGCGGTCTCGATGGCGTCATAAACCGAGCCGAAGGCACGCTCGCCGTTCACCAGCGGCTCGAAGGTGGCGGGTACCGGGCCGTATTCGGTGCACTGCACGAACCATGGCAGGTTGAGCTGGCAGGAGGTGGTCTTGCTCGTGGCGATCGGGACGGTGATCGTGGGTGGGGTCATCTTCAAGCCTCCGACTCTGGCGTGTTCAATTGGGCATAGGCCTGGCGGAACCGGCTGGAGCTGTCTGGCGGCGTATCGCCGGGTCGAGGTTGCTGCTCATGACGGTGGAAACCCTGGTTGGCCCGTTCGGCATTGCCCGGCTCTCCCAGGTAATCGCCGCCCACCGGCACCTCGTAGCTGATGCCGTTGGCCAGTTCGATGTGATAACGGCGGGTGGTGACGTGGTGGTCGACGGCAATCCGGCCACTGCCGTCCATGACACCTTTTGCGACCTGAAGCCCATCGGCAAAGAGTGTGTAAGGCATGCCCTTCCACGACTGGAAACCTGCGGCACTGCTTTGCCCGACCGCCAATGCCAGCGTCTGCCTGACCGAGCCCGTTGGCCACGCAGGGTTTTCGCGGTTGAGTTGTGCCGGGCCCTTGAAGGTCTTTTTCACGCCCCTTACATCAACGGTGCCGGGCGCATGGATGTCGATGTTGCCGTCCTTGATGCGAATGTAGGCGCCACCGCTGGTCAGCAGGATTTCATCCTGAGCGGCAATTTCGACGGAACGCGCGGTCGAGGTGATACGCACGCTGTCCTGGGCGGTGAGCTCGATGGCATCGCTCTGCGCCTGTATTTCGATCTTGCCTTTGGCCGCGAACAGCCTGGCGCCCGCGGCCTTGGCGAACAGGCTGATGCTTTGAGCGACACTGGCGAGCAATGACTGGCCGCCGGCAAGGTTGATGTCCTCTCCGCTCGACAAGGTCAACTGCTTGCCGCTATGTACGTGGGTATTTTGCGGCGTCGCGGTGACGATGTCGGCCGGCGCTGAAGCGATCAGCAGCGGCTTGTGAAAGCCGGTCGTGCGGCCACGGCCACCGCTGCTGATCGCCGCATCGGTGTCGCCGCCATTGCGGGGTTGTCGTTGAGTGCTGGTGAGGTGCTTGTCTTCACTGCCATAGTCCAGCCGGGTATCGATTTCAAGTTGATCGAGGCTGTCGACACTTCCCTGCATCGGCAGGGCATTGTGCTGGCGAGCGGCCTCGGACAATGCCTTGACCCGCTCCTGGGCGTTTGTCAGTTGCGTGCGGGCTTCCTCGACATCGACCTGGCCGCCTTGCGCTTTGGTGCGTGGCCAGGTGCTGAGATACAAACCCTGCTGCGCGCGCAGGGCACCGTAGGCATCGGTGCGCAACTCAAAACCTGTGCCCCGCAGGGCGCCACGCTGATTGCCTTGCTGGTCGATCAGATAACCGAGGTTCAACTGGCTGTGGCCGTGGCTGCTATGGATCTGGGTCCGTACCTGGCCGGTGGAGTCGTCCATCACCCACTGGTTGTAGCCAAGTCCTTTGATCTCCTGGCTCTTGTAACCACTCATCAACCCGCTTGAGTGCCAGGCGGGCTTGTGTCCGCCATAGACCTGCCCCATCACCAGGGGGCGGTCGATGTCGTTGTCGAGAAACGTCACCACGACCTCTTCCCCCGAGCGCGGCACGTTCACGCTGCCCCAACCCTCGCCACTGCTGGCCTGCATCATGCGCAGCCAGCATGAGCCCAGTTCGCCATTCTTGAGCAGACGGTCCCAATGAAAACGGACGCAGATACGGTTGAGCTTGTCGGTAAAGACCTCGCGACCGCTCGGGGCCACGACGACGGCGGTCTGCGGGCCGGGGTTGGCCGGTTTGGCATGGGCAAAAGGGCTGCGATAAGCAATGTCCAGCCGCTGGGTCTCAAAGCGGTTCAGGTAAAAGCCTTCGTTATCCACTTTGTGCATCGACTGGCGTTGCTCGGATTCGAAAAGCGCTTTCAGGCTACCGGGCGGGCTGACGCGCTGCGTGCCGACCGGCAGGTTGCTCTGGACAAAAAACTCGACCGCGATGATCAGGAACTGGCGTTCCTTGGGCGCCTTGAATTCATACAACGGATGTTGGGTCAGTTCGAAACCATGACCCGGTTGCATCTGGCGCACGCCACCTTGCCCATGGATGCGCCTGGCAGCCGATTCGTCCTGTTCAATCTGCACACGGCTCAGCCAGTCGCCCCGATCCGGGTTTTGCCAGGCATATTGCCCACGGTATTGATAACGCTCGAGATCGGGTGGCGCCGAGGATGCAGGCAGCGCCGGGGTTCGGGTGATTTGTGATCGGGCATGACAGAGGTAGTCGCTGCTGCTCGATTGCACCACGCCATTGAGCAATCGGGCCCCGGGGCTCCACTGGGTAATGCTGTCTTGTTGGTCAGCGGCCTGTTGCGCATGAAAACGCAAGGCTGGCGGGTTCAAGGTCGGCAAAAGAATGACACTGTCGGTGAAGACGATGCAGTGGCTGTCAAGCGCATGTTCCACGTACCAGAACAAACCTTCCTGTTCGCACCAGCGCTGCACGAAATGGGCATCGGTCTCGTTGAACTGGGTGACGTAGGACAGCAGCGGATATTCCCGTGACAGTTCGAAGCGGTACGCGCCACGCGCCTGGCTGTAGTGCTGGAAGACCTGGGCGAAGATGTCGGGAAGACTCACCTCCTGCCAGATCCTGCAATCCACACGGTATTCCAGCAGGCTGAACCAGGGAGCGAAGACCAGTTGCCAATCGTCCAGACCGCCGTCACTTCCCAGGTAGCGCACGCTTTCCACCCAGCCATGCCTGGGGCTCAAACTGCCATCGTCCAGCTTGATGCTCAGTTGCACCGCCTCACCAATCAATTGCTCGGAGTCGAACACCGTCGCCTGGTTGATCACGTCTACCGTGTAGCGAGGCACCCGGCCCAGCCTCTCCCGGGCATGGGCTCGCAACGCGAACAGTTCCTGCCCTTGGGGCGTGGTCAGTTGCAACAAGCGTCCGGCCTGGCTCAATGGCTGGACAAACGAAGCCAATGCGGTGTCTGTAATTGAATTCACCATTCAAACTCCCTGTTTCACTAATCCATGAGGCTTCAGCCGATCAGCCAGCCCCGGGTCTGGTCGGACAATGTGCGATCCAATATCCACACGGCGCAGCCAGGTTCAGCGCTTGCAGTCAGCCAAGCGAGGCCGATTTGCACCCATTGCCCGGTCACAGACCCGAACCGGGCCCCCATTGTGTTGAGGCGAACCTGGCGCTCGAGGTCCAGGCCAGGCAAGAATTTCCGGGCATATTCACCGAGCTGAGTGAGGCGGTTGTCACCGAGTGCGCCCTCTCCGATCAGCACGCTGACTCGCACCGGATCGATGGCCGTGAGCTCACACAGTTTTGCCATCAACCGTTCGAGGGTTTGCGTGTCGATACGCGCCTGTGCAGTGCGAGGCGGGTGATCCAGCTGGATCGGCGCAAACAGTTTCAGAGCGCTGTCGGTCCGCAGGTCCGCAAGCTTCGGCTGGCGATGCAGCAACACCGCGCTGACCGCTTCGCCGGCCATCTCATCAGGTGCGAGACACGGCACCTGCTCCTTGCAGACCCATGTGGCCAGACTCAGGCACAACAGGTACTGCGGCCCGGCACTGTGACCAAGGACCTCGGGCAACCACTGCGCGGGGGCTTGGGTCTGCAAGTCAAAACCACGTAGCGGCATCAGCTCACGAGGCCACAGGCTCACGACTCGATCAATCCAGTCCATCGCGCCGACAGCGTCTGGAACGAACAACACGACCTGGGTGTTCGACCAGTCGATTGATTCGCGGAATGCCGATGCCCATTTTTTCAGGGCACCCTGCAGGATTTCGCCGGAGCGACCAAGCGCCTCGACTGCTGGCCATCCTTCGATGGGAGTGGCGAGACGGCAAATGGGCCGACGCAGTCCGCTGGCATCCAGCAGGCGTGGGTCGTGAGAAAAGTCGGTACGCATTCCTGCCAGTTCGCTTACCGGTAACGGTGCGTCATAGGCGCCGCAGGGTAGCCAGACCCAGGCCCGCGCAATGCTGACGCAGTTGGAGGTGAAATCCCCCGCGGGAAATATCGCATCCGCCAGGCGTTGCGCCTCCTGCGCCGCCAACCGGCGTTCGGAGATCCGATCATAGAGACTTGTTCGATATTCCATCTCTGTTCCTTAGAGAAGGCCAGTGTCCTTTTGCGTAGCTATCAGCCTTGCACCGCAGGAAGTCAGATCCCCGTCACGAGCAACCGCCCTGTCATCGACCAGCAGTGTTTCATCACCACTTTCGATCATGCATTCCCCATGCGGGCACAAGACTCGATCTCCGACTCTCGCAACCGCGAGACCGTTGATATCCGTCCAGGGCGATCCTTCACACACCCGCCCTCCATCAGAGGTCGGGTCGTCGATTACGATGATGGGGCGCATGGTGAACTTCCGTGTTTGAACATGGGCAGGACATCAGTCCAAAAACGAGAGCAAATAAAGGAACTGCACGGTACTGACCGAAGCCGGCCGTCTCAAGTCGGCGCATTCCTCAAATCAAGTAGTCCGATTCCCAGGACCACGTAGGCCGTATCCCGAGTGCGAACCTGCCCGCGATTACGAAGCGCCTGTTCATGAAAATGGATGCATTGAGGTTGCAGACGGGGGTGTGCGTGGATATTGGATCGCGGAGGAGGATGTCACTGAACGTGGGGGTGATGACCTGGCACCCATCTCCATTCGCCTTGGAGGTATTGCGTAGAGGGTCCCGGCTGAGCAGAACATTGCCGACAGCAGGCCAAGCGAGCCTGCGTCACAACATGTTCATGCATGTTCCGCCGCGGTAAAGCTTCTCCAGGTACCTGACTTGCCTTCAAAGGCGTCCAGCACACGAATGCGGGTATTGTTTTTCATAGGTCCGGGAAGATCACTCAAGGAAAAAAAACCCATCGCAGAGATCTCTTCACCAGGCAGCCACTGCTCACGGCCGGTAATGCAGCATGCGAAGGAAATGACCAGATCATCTTTGAATGGCGCCGAGTACAGGCCGATCAATTTTTCAACCGTGACGTGGTAACCGGTTTCCTCAAGCACTTCACGAACGACGGCCGCCTCCGGTGACTCCCCATTTTCAAGGCGTCCGCCGGGAGTCGTCCAGCCGTAGGGCGGGTAGTTACGCTGCACACACAAGATCTCGTGCTGCTCGTTAAAGATCGCTGCGAATACTCCAATGGTGGTCATCCGTCATTCCTCGCCTGCGTGGCGCCTTCAAACCTGAAAAACCGCAAAAGCCTGAGACTGCGACCGACAATCAAACCGTTGATAAGGCCAGCCCCCAGTGCCGCCCCTGCGACCGCCGACATTTCATTGGCCAGCTCCGGGTACATGGCCGCCTGGTAACCGCCGTAGTAGCGCCAGGCAAAAAAGCCCCAATACACAATCAGCACCTTGATCGTGCCAGGCAGTACCAGATGGTCCCCCTCGCGCTGCACATTGCTGTACGAGAAAAAGCGCAGTGCCACCCACCACCCCGCCAGTAATCCCAACGAATAGGCTGAAAGCTGGATTGCAATTTCCTGGGAGGGATTGAGCGATGCGAGGGACAAAGCCACGAATATCACAGGTGATATCTGCAATGACCTTTTCGATACGTGGCTCCTGAAACAGGCGATGACGCCGTAGTAACTCAGAATTAAAAACACCGCATAAACCCACAGCGGTGTACCGCGCACAATGTCGATCATAAGCCTTCCTGGCACTGTGTATGTTTGGGCAGGTCAAACTACTGATCGCTGGTTGCGATCACAAGACGGTGGAATCTGAGAGTGCTATAGGCAGGAGACTACGAAAGCGTAATCCCGGTCTGAGGATAGAGAGGAATGCGTCGGATCGCGGGGAAGATTGCTGCGCATTCGAGGACGCCTTCGCGAGCAGGCTCGCTCCCACATTTGGTCTTCTGTGAACACTTGTTCTGTGTCCGACATAGAACCATTGTAGGAGCGAGCCTGCTCGCGATGGAGGTATGAGCGCCGCGTTTCTCCAGGAGGCCCGCGTCATCGTTAACGTCCATCGCGAGCAGGCTCGCTCCTACAGGCTGTCAGTTCTTGTGCAACTTGCTCATCAACTCCGCCTCCGCCTGGGTCAGGCCGCAGGACTGGGTCAGTTCGTTGACGCTGGCGCCCATCCCGACCAGTCGCGCCGCCTGGGCGAATGACAGACTTGAGGGGTCCCGTTGTTCCAGCTGAGCGAGCTTGTCCGGCAGGGGCGCGACGATCGCCCGCAGTTCATGCAGGTCTTCGCCCATGCGCACATTGCCGTTCTGGTAGTCGTCGACGTGCCTGGCCAGGTCCTTGATGCGCTGATCGCGCAGCGCATCACCCTTGGCCTGTTGCGCGGCGATCTGCTTTTGAGCGCGTATGTACGCCAGGAACATTGCCAGCGTACCTGCCCAGAACAGGAACAGGACAATGACCGCCACCTCGAGAATCAATCAGATACTCTCCAGTTCCGACCATTCTTCTTCGCTCATCATCTTGTCGAGCTCGACCAGGATGAGCAATTCGTTGTTCTTGTTGCACACGCCTTGAATGAACTTGGCGGACTCTTCGTTACCCACGTTCGGCGCGGTTTCGATTTCCGACTGACGCAGGTAAACCACTTCGGCCACGCTGTCGACCATGATCCCGACCACCTGCTTGTCGGCTTCGATGATGACGATACGGGTGTTGTCGCTGATCTCGGCATTCATCAGGCCGAAGCGCTGGCGGGTGTCGATCACGGTGACGACGTTGCCGCGCAGGTTGATGATGCCCAGCACGTAGCTCGGGGCACCCGGGACCGGGGCGATTTCGGTGTAGCGCAGGACTTCCTGGACGCGCATCACGTTGATGCCGTAGGTCTCGTTGTCCAGCTTGAAGGTGACCCATTGCAGGATCGGATCTTCGGAACCCTTTGCCGCCGTTGCCTTGTCATTCATACCCTGACCCCTCAAGAAACCGCCCTGGCGGTGTGTGTTCCGTGCAACGTCATCAGAGTGACGTCGCCTGTTTTGTTTATTTGACTGATGTCGGTTTGTGGCCCGGCTTGCTGCCGGACATGTGCCGGGCTCCGCCGCTGGCGATCAACTCGGCCAACGAGGCGACATCGAGCAAGGCGCACATGTGTTCAATCACCGTACCGGCGAGCCATGGCCGCTGACCTCGGTGACTTCTCCATTTGATTTCGTTCGGGTCCAGGCGCAACGAACGGCTGACTTGATGCACCGCCAGCCCCCACTCGTAGCCTTGCACCGAAATCACATATTGCAGGCCCTGCTTGAAATCGTCGCGATAACGGTCGGGCATGACCCAACGCGCGGTATCGAGCACCTTCAGGTTGCCGGCCTGGCTCGGCAGAATGCCCAGGAACCACTCCGGCTGACCGAACAACGGCGTCAACTCGTGACCGGCCAGGGAATAAATCGACCCCAGGCATACCAGCGGCACCGCCAGGGTCAAGCCGGCGACATCGAACAGCAGGCATTCGAAGGGTTCGGCAGCCCAGGACGGACGACCATCGGTTTCCACCGGTGGCGGCGTATTGCTTGGCGGCAGGTGCACTTCGACGACGGGCGGAACCCGTGCCTGAGGTTCCTCGATCACCGGAGCGTTCAGGGTTTGCAACAGCGGCGCAAGGGTCGATACCGGTGCCAGAACGGGCTCCGGCGCTTCGACCACAGCAACCGGCGCCTTGGCCGCCGGAGCTACTGGCGCGACCACAGGCGCGGTTTTCTGTGCATCCCGGGCCTGCTCTTCGAGCACCGCTGCCTGAAATTCGTCCAGCACGGCTTCGGCCGCGATCTCCTCGGCCACTGCCTCTACTGGCGGTGTCAGCTCCTCAGTCACGTCCTGCAGCAGGCTGTCCAGATACGACTGCAAGGCCAGTTGTGGGCGCGAGGTGGTCTTCAATGGGCGGTTCATGCGCGCACACCTGTAGGAGCGAGCCTGCTCGCGATGAACCTGAGCGCGCCACGGGGTGTCAGGTTTCCCGCGTCATCGTTGACGACCATCGCGAGCAGGCTCGCTCCTACAGGGATCGGGATCATGTCAGGTTTCCCGCGTCAGCGTTGACGACCATCGCGAGCATGCTCGCTCCTACAGGGTTCGGGGTCATGTCAGGCCACCTGCGGCACGAGTTGTGCCGCCAACAGATGCTTGAGCAATGCGCGGTAAGCGAGAACGCCACGGCTCTTGCCGTCGAACTGCGAAGGCGTCAGACCGGCGCGGCTGGCATCGCGCAGGCGGGTGTCCACCGGGATATAGCCTTGCCAGATTTCCTCGGGGAATTTGTCGCGCAGCACGCGCAAGGTTCCAAGGGACGCCTGGGTGCGTCGGTCAAACAGGGTCGGCACGATGGTGAAGGGCAACGCCTGTTTGCGCGAGCGGTTGATCATCGCCAGGGTGTTGACCATGCGCTCCAGGCCTTTGACCGCCAGGTGTTCGGTCTGCACCGGGATCACCAGTTGCTGGCTCGCCGCCAAGGCATTGACCATCAGCACGCCGAGCAAGGGCGGGCTGTCGATCACGGCGTAATCGAAGTCCTGCCACAGTTGCGCCAGGCTCTTGGCAATCACCAGGCCCAAACCGCTCTGTCCCGGCGACTGGCGCTCAAGGGTGGCCAGTGCGGTGCTGGAGGGCAACAGGGAAATGCGTTCGTCGCTGGTCGACAGCAGCAATTGACCTGGCAGGCCTTGGGGCACGTTGCCCTTGTTCAGGAACAGGTCGTAGTTGCTGTGTTCCAGGGTGTCTGGATCGTAGCCGAAGTAGCTGGTCATCGAGCCGTGGGGGTCGAGATCGACCACGACCACGCGCTTGCCCGCCTCCGCCAGTAAACCGGCTAAAGCGATGGAGGAAGTGGTTTTACCGACACCACCCTTTTGATTGGCGACTGCCCAGACTCTCATTCGGATTGTTCCTCCCGGCCGAACGGATCGACCGAGAAATAGCTCAACGTGTTAATGCCGGTGACGGAGAATTGACGGCGCTCTCTCGTACCGGCGACTTGACCGGGGTCGGTGCAGTTTGTGTGCCAGCACGCTTCAATGCGGCATCCGGTTGCGCATGGGCGGTTCCGGTGCCGGTCAGACTGCGGCGAACATCGAGGTTGCGCGACACCACCAGCACCACGCGACGGTTGCGGGCGCGGCCTTCGGCGGTGGCGTTGTTGGCCACCGGCTGAAACTCGCCGTAGCCCACCGAAGCCAGGCGACCGGGGTTCACCCCCTGCATCGCCAGCATGCGCACGATGCTGGCCGAGCGGGCCGAGGACAGCTCCCAGTTGGTCGGGTACTGCGCGGTGCGGATCGGCTGATCGTCGGTGAAACCTTCGACATGGATCGGGTTGTCGAACGGCTTCAGGATCGCCGCGACCTTATCGATGATGTTGAACGCGATGTCGCTGGGCATGGCGTCGCCACTGCCGAACAACAGGCTGGAATTGAGTTCGATCTCAACCCACAACTCATTGCCGCGCACGGTCATCTGGTTGGAGCTGATCAAGTCACCGAACGCCGCACTGATGTCGTCGGCGATGCTTTTGAGCGGATCGCTGGCGCCGGAGACACCGGCATCGACCTGATCACTGTCATGGACCAGCGGCTTGGCCGGGGTCACGGTCTTCGGTCGCTCGTCACCGATGGGGATCGGCTTGAGCGAACGATCGGAATCGGTAAAGACCCCGATCAGCGCCTCGGAAATGACCTTGTACTTGCCTTCGTTGATCGACGAGATGGAGTACATCACCACGAAAAAGGCAAACAGCAAGGTGATGAAGTCGGCGTAGGAAACCAGCCAACGTTCATGGTTTACATGTTCTTCCTGATGTCGACGACGAGCCATGAGGATATTCCCTTAATCCATGAAGCCCTGAAGCTTCAACTCAATGGAGCGTGGGTTTTCACCTTCGGCGATCGACAGGAGCCCTTCCAGCAGCATTTCGCGATAACGCGACTGGCGCAACGCGATGGATTTGAGTTTGGCGGCAATCGGCAACAGCACCAGGTTGGCACTGGCCACGCCGTAGATGGTGGCGACGAACGCCACGGCAATACCGCTGCCCAGTTGCGATGGATCAGCGAGGTTGCCCATGACATGAATCAGGCCCATGACCGCACCGATGATGCCGATGGTCGGCGCGTAACCGCCCATGCTTTCGAAGACCTTGGCCGCTTCGATGTCGCGGCTTTCCTGGGTGTAGAAATCCACTTCCAGAATGCTGCGGATCGCTTCCGGCTCGGCGCCGTCAACCAGCAGTTGCAGACCTTTGCGCGCGTAGTTGTCGGGCTCGGCGTCGGCGATGCCTTCAAGGCCCAGCAGGCCTTCCTTGCGGGCGGTCAGGCTCCAGTTCACCACGCGGTCGATGCCACCGGCCAGGTCGACACGGGGCGGGAACAGGATCCAGGCGAGGATCTGCATGGCGCGCTTGAAGGCACTCATCGGCGATTGCAGCAGCGCGGCGCCAATGGTGCCGCCGAGTACGATCAGTGCTGCCGGGCCGTTGGCCAGGGCGCCGAGATGACCGCCTTCAAGGTAGTTGCCGCCGATGATCGCGACAAAGGCCATGATGATGCCAATCAGGCTGAGAACATCCATCAGATACAGGCCTCGACCAAGTGCTTGCCAATGTCGTCGAGGCTGTACACCGCGTCGGCGAGTTCGGCTTTGACGATGGCCATCGGCATGCCGTAGATCACGCAACTGGCTTCGTCCTGTGCCCAGATCGAACTGCCACCCTGCTTGAGCAGGCGCGCGCCTTCGCGGCCGTCGGCGCCCATGCCGGTCAGGACCACCGCCAGAACTTTGTCACCGTAGGTCTTGGCCGCCGAACCGAAGGTGATGTCCACGCACGGTTTGTAGTTGAGACGTTCGTCACCCGGGAGGATTTTCACCGCGCCGCGACCGTCGATCATCATCTGCTTGCCACCCGGCGCCAGCAGCGCCAGGCCCGGACGCAGGATGTCGCCATCCTCGGCTTCCTTGACGCTGATGCGGCAGAGCTTGTCCAGGCGCTCGGCAAAGGCCTTTGTGAAGGCGGCCGGCATGTGCTGGACCAGCACGATCGGGGCCGGGAAGTTGGCCGGCAATTGGGTCAAGACCCGCTGCAGGGCGACCGGGCCACCGGTGGACGTACCGATGGCCACCAGTTTGTAGGCTTTGCGTTTCGGCGCGGGCGACGACGCGCAGGCCCCATGTGTACGCACAGGAATCGGTGCCGGTGCCGGACGCACGGGCGCGCTGCTGCCGTAACTTCCGATACTGGAAGGCGCAGGTGTTGGAGCAGGTGCGGCCACAGGGGCCGGAGCGCTGTAAGTGCTGACGCGACGATTGCTGCGCGAAATGCTCAGGATCTTTTCGCACAGCAGTTGCTTGACCTTCTCGGGGTTGCGCGAGATGTCTTCGAAGTTCTTCGGCAGGAAGTCCACCGCGCCGGCATCCAGCGCATCGAGGGTGACCCGGGCGCCTTCGTGGGTCAGCGAGGAGAACATCAGGACCGGGGTCGGGCAGCGTTGCATGATGTGTCGCACGGCGGTGATGCCGTCCATCATCGGCATCTCGTAGTCCATGGTGATCACGTCGGGCTTGAGGGCCAGCGCCTGATCGATCGCCTCTTTGCCATTGGTCGCCGTGCCGACGACCTGGATATTGGAATCCGCTGAAAGAATTTCCGAGACGCGGCGGCGGAAAAACCCCGAATCGTCCACCACCAGGACTTTGACTGCCATAAACACTCCATTAGATGGAGCGAGGCCAGGCGCCCCGCTCCACCAGAATCAAATACGCCGTGTGGCGTAACGCTTGAGCATGCTCGGAACATCGAGAATCAGCGCGATGCGGCCGTCACCGGTGATGGTGGCGCCGGACATGCCCGGAGTTCCCTGGAGCATTTTGCCCAATGGCTTGATGACCACTTCTTCCTGGTCCACCAGTTGATCGACGACAAAGCCGATCCGCTGGGTGCCCACCGAAAGGATCACCACATGGCCCTCGCGCTGCTCTTCGTGAGCGGCGGAGCTGACCAGCCAGCGTTTGAGATAGAACAATGGCAGCGCCTTGTCCCGCACGATCACCACTTCCTGGCCGTCCACGACGTTGGTGGTCGACAGGTCGAGGTGGAAGATCTCGTTGACGTTCACCAGCGGGAACGCGAACGCCTGGTTGCCGAGCATGACCATCAGCGTCGGCATGATCGCCAGGGTCAGCGGCACCTTGATGACGATCTTCGAACCCTGGCCCTTGGCCGAGTAGATGTTGATCGAACCGTTGAGCTGGGAAATCTTGGTTTTCACCACGTCCATGCCCACGCCGCGACCCGATACGTCGGAGATCTCGGTCTTGGTCGAGAAACCCGGGGCGAAGATCAGGTTGTAGCATTCGGTGTCGCTCAGACGATCGGCGGCATCCTTGTCCATCACGCCGCGTTTAACCGCGATGGAACGCAGGACGTTCGGGTCCATGCCTTTGCCGTCGTCGGAGATCGACAGCAGGATGTGGTCGCCCTCCTGCTCGGCCGCCAGGATCACTTTGCCACCCCGGGCCTTGCCCGAAGCTTCGCGTTCTTCCGGCGATTCGATGCCATGGTCGACCGCGTTGCGCACCAAGTGGACCAGCGGGTCGGCCAGAGCCTCGACGAGGTTCTTGTCGAGGTCGGTTTCTTCGCCGACCAGTTCCAGGTTGATCTCTTTCTTGAGCTGGCGGGCCAGGTCGCGAACCAGGCGCGGGAAGCGCCCGAAGACTTTCTTGATCGGCTGCATCCGGGTCTTCATGACCGCGGTCTGCAGGTCGGCGGTGACCACGTCGAGGTTCGACACGGCCTTGGACATGGCTTCGTCGCCGCTGTTGAGGCCCAGGCGGACCAGGCGGTTACGCACCAGCACCAACTCGCCGACCATGTTCATGATCTCGTCGAGACGCGCGGTATCGACGCGCACGGTGGTCTCGGCTTCACTCGCCGGCTTTTCCGCCGGTGGCACGGCCGGGGCACGGGCAGCAGCCGGTGCAGCAGCGGCCACAGGGGCCCGTGTTTCGGCTATTGGCTCGGGAGCCTTGGCCACGGGTTTCGGCGCGGCTGCCTTGGCGGCAGGTGCCGCAACCGAGGCGTTGGCGCCGGTTGCCGTTCCAGCCGTTGCGCCCACTTCAGTGAACTTGCCTTTGCCGTGCAACTCGTCGAGCAGCGCTTCGAACTCGTGATCGGAAATCAGATCGCTGCCGGCCGCCACCGCGCTGGGTGCCGCGGGCGCGGGCACAGAAGCAATGGCCGACTCCAGCGCCTCGACAGCAAAGTTACCCTTGCCGTGCAGTTGGTCGAGCAGTGCTTCGAATTCGTCGTCAGTAATATCGGAACTGTCGCCGGCCGCTTTCGGCGCTTCTGGCACAGCGGTCGCCGGGACCACCGCGTCAACGGCGAACTGGCCTTTACCGTGCAGCTGATCGAGCAACGACTCGAACTCGGCATCGGTGATTTCATCGCTGCCGGCGGCATTGCCGGCAGGCGCTGGAGCAGCCTTCGGGGCCTCGGCCTGGGCCTTGACGGCATTCAGCGAGTCCAGCAGTTGTTCGAATTCATTGTCGGTGATATCGCCCGACTCGGCTTCAGCCACAGGCGCTTCGACCACGGCGGCGACAGGCGCGGCAGCCACCTCGTCAGCCGATTGCGGCTCGGCCAGACGGGCCAGCGCCGCGAGCAGTTCCGGTGTCGCGGCCGTGATCGGGCCGCGTTCGCGGACTTCGCTGAACATGCCGTTCACCGCGTCCAGCGCTTCGAGAACCACGTCCATCAGTTCCGAGTCGACGCGACGTTCACCCTTGCGCAGGATGTCGAACACGTTCTCGGCGATGTGGCAGCACTCCACCAGTTCGTTGAGCTGGAGGAAGCCGGCGCCCCCTTTTACAGTGTGAAAACCGCGAAAAATTGCATTGAGCAGATCCGCATCATCCGGACGGCTTTCCAGCTCGACCAGTTGCTCGGACAGTTGCTCTAGAATCTCGCCGGCCTCAACCAGGAAATCCTGAAGGATCTCTTCATCGGCGCCGAAGCTCATTAAGGGGGTGCTCCTACAGGTCTAAAAACCCAAAAAACCTAAAATTCCAAAACTCTAAAATCCCAGGCTGGATAACAAATCGTCCACATCGTCCTGACCGGACACAACGTCTTCTCTTTTATCGGCATGAATCTGCGGACCTTCACCCTGAGAGAGATGTTTTTGTGGATCTTTTTCAGCAAGCATCGCTTCACGGTCATGTTCGATGCCCGCAAAGCGGTCCACCTGACTGGCCATCAGCACGAGCTTGAGCAGGTTGCTTTCAACTTCGGTGACCAACTGGGTCACACGCTTGATCACCTGGCCTGTGAGGTCCTGGTAATCCTGGGCGAGCAGGATGTCGTTGAGGTTGCCCGACACCGCGCGATTGTCCGTGCCGCTGCGCGTCAGGAACCCGTCGACCCGCCGGGCCAGTTCACGAAACTCTTCGGCGCCGACTTCGCGACGCATGAAGCGCCCCCAGTCCGCGCTCAACACCTTGGCTTCATCGGCCAGGCCATTGACCAGCGGCGTGGCACTTTCCACCAGATCCATGGTGCGATTGGCCGCGGCCTCGGTCAGCTTGACCACGTACCCCAGGCGTTCGGTGGCGTCGGTGATCTGCGACACTTCTTCGGCTTGCGGCATGTGCGGGTCAATCTGGAAATTGACGATCGCGCTATGCAGTTCGCGGGTGAGCTTGCCCACTTCCTGATACAGGCCACGGTCACGGGTCTGGTTGAGCTCATGGATCAATTGCACCGCGTCGCCGAACTTGCCTTTTTCAAGGCTCTCGACCAATTCGACGGCGTGTTTTTTCAGGGTCGATTCAAAGTCGCCCAATGAAGTTTCGTTATTGCCCATAGCTCCCCCGTGGCGCATTCATCAACCGATGCGTTCGAAAATCTTCTCGATTTTTTCTTTCAACGCCTGGGCCGTGAAGGGTTTGACCACATAGCCGTTAACACCGGCCTGGGCGGCTTCGATGATCTGCTCGCGCTTGGCTTCAGCGGTCACCATCAGCACCGGCAGGTGCTTGAGCTTTTCATCGGCACGCACGTGGCGCAGCAGATCGATACCGGTCATGCCAGGCATGTTCCAGTCCGTTACCAGAAAGTCGATGCTTCCGCTGTTGAGCACCGGAATGGCGGTAGTGCCATCGTCGGCCTCGACGGTGTTGGTGAACCCAAGGTCACGCAGCAGGTTCTTGATGATCCGCCGCATCGTTGAGAAGTCATCAACGATGAGGATTTTCATGTTCTTGTCCAATTCGACCTCCAAGCAGTCTTAAACGCGCCCAGCACCTGGACGCGCCATTTCAATCAATCCGGCAAAGCACTCAATGACTGTCTGGAGCACAACAGATCGCGACCGGCGCAGTTCAACACCACACCAGCCTCGTTCGCAGTGTCCCCACACTGCCCTCAGCGCGCTCGCCACTCCCCCAAACGCCCCCGCAAACGGGCCGCGCACTGGCTGTGTAACTGGCTGACCCGCGATTCGCTGACCCCCAGGACCTCACCGATTTCCTTGAGGTTCAACTCTTCGTCGTAGTACAGCGCCAACACCAGCCGCTCACGCTCCGGCAAATTGGCAATCGCATCCGCCAGCGCAGCCTGGAAGCGTTCATCCTCCAGGTCGCGTGACGGCTCGAGATGAGCACTCGCGCCATCCTCGTGCAGCCCCTCGTGTTCGCCGTCCTGCAAAAGGTCGTCGAAACTGAACAGCCGGCTGCCCAGGGTGTCGTTCAAAATCCCGTAGTAATCATCGAGACTCAATTGGAGTTCGGCCGCAACTTCGTGATCTTTAGCGTCTCGGCCGGTTTTAGCTTCAATCGAGCGAATGGCATCGCTGACCATCCGCGTATTGCGGTGAACCGAACGTGGCGCCCAGTCCCCCTTGCGCACCTCATCAAGCATGGCGCCGCGGATTCGTATGCCCGCGTACGTTTCGAAACTGGCGCCTTTGCTGGCGTCATATTTGGTCGATACTTCAAGCAGGCCGATCATCCCGGCCTGGATCAGGTCTTCAACCTGGACACTGGCCGGCAATCGCGCCAGCAAGTGGTAGGCAATGCGTTTAACCAGCGGCGCGTAACGCTCGATCAGCTCGTACTGCGCATCGCGTGCCGACTTTTTGTAGAGGTTGTAGCCGCTGGCTGTCATAGAACAGGTCCTGCTGTCTGCTGCACAAGCCGCTCGACGAAAAACTCCAGGTGCCCGCGCGGGTTGGCAGGCAGCGGCCAGGTATCGACCTTCTGCGCGATGGCCTTGAACGCCAGCGAGCACTTGGAACGCGGGAAGGCCTCGTAGACGGCGCGCTGCTTCTGCACGGCCTTGCGCACGCTTTCGTCGTAGGGCACCGCGCCGACGTATTGTAAGGCGACATCGAGGAAGCGATCCGTGACCTTGGTCAACTTGGCGAACAGGTTGCGTCCTTCCTGCGGGCTCTGGGCCATGTTGGCCAGGACGCGGAAGCGGTTCATGCCGTAGTCGCGGTTCAGCAACTTGATCAAGGCATAGGCATCGGTAATCGAGGTCGGCTCGTCGCACACCACCAGCAGCACTTCCTGGGCTGCGCGAACGAAACTGACTACCGAGTCCCCAATGCCCGCAGCGGTGTCGATCACCAGTACGTCGAGGTTGTCGCCGATATCACTGAAGGCCTGGATCAGGCCGGCGTGTTGCGCGGGGCTCAGATGCACCATGCTCTGAGTGCCGGATGCGGCCGGAACGATACGGATGCCGCCGGGTCCCTGCAGCAATACATCGCGCAGTTCGCAGCGGCCTTCGATCACGTCGGCCAGGGTACGTTTGGGTGTCAGGCCCAGCAGAACGTCGACGTTCGCCAGTCCAAGGTCCGCGTCCAACAGCATGACGCGCCGGCCAAGCTCGGCCAAAGCCAGGGACAAGTTCACTGACACATTAGTTTTCCCGACGCCACCTTTGCCGCCGGTCACCGCGATCACCTGTACGGGATGCATGCTGCCCATGTTATTTCTTTACCTTGTCTTGCATAGACGGAGGCCACATTACTGGCTGCGCGTTCACAAACGGAACAATGCATGGCAGACCATCGATGTAGGTACAAAAACTGTTCATTAATACCTCAGCCAACCTGCTTGGTCGGGCTGTGGTAGATGTCAGCGAACATGTCAGCCATGGCTTCTTCGCTGGGTTCTTCCTGCATTTGCACGCTCACGGCGCGGCTGACCAACTGATGACGACGCGGCAGATGCAAATCATCCGGGATCCGCGGGCCATCGGTCAGGTAGGCCACTGGCAGTTCATGACTGATGGCCAGGCTCAACACCTCGCCCAGACTTGCCGTTTCATCCAGTTTAGTCAGGATGCAGCCGGCGAGCCCGCAACGCTTGTAACTGTGATAAGCGGCCGTTAGAACCTGTTTCTGGCTGGTGGTTGCCAGGACCAGATAATTTTTCGAGCGGATGCCACGACCGGCCAGGCTTTCGAGCTGCATGCGCAGGGCCGGATCGCTGGCCTGCAGGCCGGCGGTATCGATCAGCACCACGCGCTTGCGCAACAGTGGTTCCAGGGCCTGCACCAGGGACTGGCCCGGATCGACGTGGGTCACCGACACATTGAGAATGCGCCCCAGGGTCTTGAGCTGCTCCTGGGCACCGATGCGGAAGCTGTCCATGCTCACCAGCGCGATGTTCTGCGCGCCGTACTTGAGCACGTAGCGGGCGGCCAGCTTGGCCAGGGTGGTGGTCTTGCCCATGCCGGCAGGGCCGACCATGGCAATCACACCGCCCTCTTCCAGCGGCTCGACTTCCGGGGTAACGATCATGCGCGCCAGGTGCGCCAGCAACATGCGCCAGGCCTGACGAGGCTCTTCGATTTCGCTGATCATCGCCAGCAGGTCGCGCGACAGCGGGCCGGACAGGCCAATGCGTTGCAAGCGACGCCAGAGGTTGGCCTGGTCCGGACGGCTGCCTTGCAGCTGATTCCAGGCCAGGGAGCCGAGTTGGACTTCCATGAGTTCGCGCAGGCTGTTGAGCTCGAAACGCATCGAGTCAAACGCCCGCGGATCCACGCCACCGGACGCTGGCGCAGCGGCCGGCGCGGGGCGACGGGGTTCGGCGTAGGTCGGTTCCATCAGCGGCTCGGCGGCGGTCAACGGCAAGCCGGCGAACAACTGGCGATTGGTTGCGTTGTCGCTCTCGCCATCGCCACGCAGGCTCAATTCGGCCTGGGCAGTGACGATCCGCGACTGAGTCTTGCGCAGCTCGTCTTCGAGCTCCATGTTCGGGACCCGCGGCGCCAGGGCCGACAGCTTGTAATCCAGCGCAGCCGTCAATTCGACACCCCCGGCGATCCGGCGGTTGCCAATGATGGCGGCATCAGCGCCCAGCTCATCGCGAACCAGCTTCATGGCCTGACGCATATCGGCGGCGAAAAAACGCTTAACTTGCATAAACCACTACCTCAGCCGTTGGGCCCTACTGTCGCAACGATGGTCACTTGCTTGTTGTCAGGGATTTCCTGGTAAGCCAACACGTGCAAACCCGGGACTGCGAGCCGGCCGAATCGCGAGAGCATCGCGCGAACCGGACCGGCCACCAGCAGAATCACCGGCTGACCTTGCATCTCCTGACGCTGCGCCGCGTCGATCAACGAACGTTGCAGCTTCTCAGCCATGCTTGGCTCCAGCAGAACACCCTCTTCCGAGCCTTGTCCTGCCTTCTGCAGACTATTGAGCAATATCTGTTCCAACCTTGGCTCCAGCGTGATGACTGGCAGCTGCGACTCAGTGCCTACAATGCTTTGGACGATTGCACGGGATACGCCAACCCGCACGGCAGCCACCAGCGCGGCGGTATCTTGACTCTTGGCGGCATTGTTGGCGATCGCCTCGGCAATGCTGCGGATATCGCGTACAGGTACTTGTTCGGCCAGCAGCGCTTGCAGCACCTTGAGCAACTGCGACAGCGAAACCACGCCCGGCACCAGCTCCTCGGCCAGTTTCGGCGAGCTTTTGGCCAGCAATTGCATGAGTTGCTGCACTTCTTCGTGACCGATCAGTTCACTGGAATGCTTGTAGAGTATCTGGTTCAAGTGGGTAGCCACTACTGTACTGGCATCGACCACGGTATAGCCGAGGGATTGCGCCTGGGCGCGCTGGCTGATTTCGATCCAGACCGCCTCCAGGCCGAAAGCCGGATCTTTGGCGGTAATACCATTGAGCGTGCCGTAGACCTGCCCCGGGTTGATCGCCAGCTCGCGATCCGGGTAGATCTCCGCCTCGGCCAGGATCACCCCCATGAGGGTCAGGCGATAGGCACTTGGCGCCAGGTCGAGGTTGTCGCGGATATGCACCGTGGGCATCAGGAAGCCCAGATCCTGGGACAGCTTCTTGCGAACGCCCTTGATCCGCGCCAGCAATTGGCCGCCCTGGTTGCGGTCCACCAATGGAATCAGGCGATAACCCACTTCCAGGCCGATCATGTCGATCGGCGTCACGTCATCCCAGCCAAGCTCCTTGGTTTCCTGGGCACGGGCCGGCGACGGCAGCAACTCCTGCTGGCGCTTGACCTCTTGCAGGGCCTGCACCTTGGCGACGTTCTGCTTTTTCCAGAACAGATAAGCACCACCGGCCGCCAGGGCCGCCATGCTCAGGAACGAGAAGTGCGGCATGCCGGGCACCAGGCCCATGACCGCCATCAAACCGGCTGCTACCGCCAGCGCCTTGGGCGAGGCGAACATCTGGCGATTGATTTGCTTGCCCATGTCTTCCGAACCGGACGCACGGGTCACCATGATTGCCGCTGCTGTCGATAACAACAGTGATGGCAATTGCGCCACCAAACCGTCACCGATGGTCAGCAGCGCATACACCTTGCCGGCGTCGCCGAAGGTCATGCCGTGCTGGAAGATACCGACCGCCATGCCGCCGATCAGGTTGATGAACAGGATCAACAGGCCGGCGATGGCGTCACCGCGAACGAATTTGCTGGCACCGTCCATGGAGCCGTAGAACTCGGCTTCCTGGGCCACTTCCGAGCGGCGGACCTTGGCCTGGGCCTGATCGATCAGGCCGGCGTTGAGGTCGGCGTCGATCGCCATTTGCTTGCCGGGCATCGCATCAAGGGTGAAACGCGCGCTCACCTCGGAAATCCGCCCGGCGCCCTTGGTCACCACGACGAAGTTGATGATCATCAAGATCGCGAACACCACGATACCAACCACGTAGTTACCGCCGATCACCACCTCACCGAAGGCCTGGATCACCTTGCCGGCCGCCGCATGGCCGTCCTGACCGTGGAGCATCACCACCCGCGTGGAGGCCACGTTCAACGCCAGGCGCAACAGCGTCGCCACCAGCAGGATGGTCGGAAACACCGCGAAATCCAGCGGCCGCAAAGCGTAGACGCACACCAGCAGCACGACGATGGACAGCGCGATGTTGAAGGTGAAGAACACGTCCAGCAGGAACGGCGGCACCGGCAACATCATCATCGCCAGCATGACCAGCAGCAACAGCGGCACGCCCAGATTGCCTCGACTGAGGTCGGCAACGTTTGTGCGGGCACTGTTGATTAACTGAGAGCGATCCACCGGTTTTCCCCGTTCCTTTAAAGCAAACTTTTGACGCCTGAAGCAGACGCAGAGCGGCTACTGCAAGAAGCTTTCCAACTTTTTGCCAAGGAACGGAATGCAGGAATCCGGGGCGGAAAACAATCACTCGGCGGTCAGAATCTGCTCAGGGAGAATGGCGCCGAGTTGCAACTCACTGCCCACCATGTAACGCATGCGCTTGCGCACCGGCACTCCACCGATCTCCACTGTTTCAGCTTCCGTATAGCCAAAAATGACGATCGAACCAGGAGCAAGCTTCGGCTTCAGCTTCAGCTTCGGTTTCTGAGATGAATGCCCCTGCATTACATTGAGCGACCAATCAAATGTAATGAGCGGCAAATCCTTCACGTAAATCGGCGCACCGTCCTCCCAACGAAAATCCCGACGAACAGTCACTTCCAACTGTTCACCGACATGCCGAAAAGCTGGCTTGCCGTATCGGCGCTCCAGCCCTCCGGTCGACCAAGCATCCATGTAGTAATAGGGACTGGCGAAGACCTTGAACAGATCTGCGCTACTGCTGATATCACCAGCGGCAGAGAAGAAGTAATTGTAGGAGTAGTGATAAGCCAGCCCACCCAACTCCGGCCTGATCGCATTGACCGGATCATCCAGGTACCCCGAAAGAAACTGATTGCTCATGTGCAAGAAATGCACGAAGTCCAGCGACATTCTGAAAGTAACCGCATAACTGAGCATTCGCGCGTCATTCTGCTCAAGGGTGCCGGAAACAAACGTCAACGCCATCCCTTCGAGCCGCCGATAAACCACCGTCATGACCTTCTCCTTACCCATCGTCAGTAAGACAGGTAACAGCTGGCAGGCCCTGCGCCTGACAGCAACCTGTCGAGGGCCATGGAATAGCAAGACAGCACTCGGGGTCTACTGTCATAACTGACAGGTCTGCGAAACTTTCAGATCAACGGTTGGATCAGCGATCGCGCCGCAAATCCGGCGGGATCGGCAAATCATCCTTGAGCGGATCCGGACGCTTGCCCTTGCCCGCCCGATACTGTCGAATCTGGTAGACGTAAGCCAGCACCTGCGCAACCGCCAGGTAGAGTCCGCCGGGAATTTCCTGTTCAAGCTCGGTGGAGTAGTAGATCGACCGCGCCAACGCCGGCGACTCCAGCAGCAAAATCTCGTTGGCCGCCGCGATCTCGCGGATCTTCAGGGCCAGGAAGTCGCTGCCCTTGGCCAGCAATACCGGCGCATTACCCTTTTCCGGGTCGTATTTGAGCGCCACGGCGTAGTGCGTCGGGTTGGTGATGACCACGTCGGCCTCGGGAATGGCGGCCATCATCCGGCGCTGGGACATCTCGCGCTGCAGTTGACGAATGCGCTGCTTGACCTCAGGTCGCCCCTCCTGGTCCTTATGCTCGTCGCGCACTTCCTGCTTGGTCATCTTCAGCTTTTTAACGCTTTCCCAAATCTGTATCGGCACATCCACCGCGGCGATGATGATCAGCCCGCACGCCATCCACAAGGTGCTCCAGCCCACCACTTGCAGGCTGTGAATGATCGCCATGTCCAGGGGCTCATGGGCGATGCGCAGCAGGTCATCGATGTCCGACGACAATACCGCCAGCGCCACGAACAGGATGATGATGAACTTGGCCAGGGCCTTGAGCAGTTCGACCAGCGACTTGGTGGAGAACATGCGTTTGAGGCCGGGGCCGGGGTTCAAGCGGCTGAACTTGGGCGCCATGGAACCCGCCGCGAACAGCCAGCCGCCCAGGGAAATCGGGCCGATGATGGCGGCCAGCACCAGCGCAATCATCACCGGCTGGATCGACCACAGGGCAATTTGCCCCGAGCGCATCAGGTAGGCGGCCATGGAGTGCTGATCCAGGATCACTTCCCGCGGCAGCGAGAAGTTGATGCGCATCAGCTCCATCATGTCCTGCGCCATGGCGCCGCCAAAAATCAGCAGCGCCGAGGCACCGACCAGCATGATCGCCAGGGTGTTGAGTTCCTTGGAACGCGCGATCTCACCCTTTTCACGGGAGTCCCGCTTGCGCTTCTCCGTGGGGTCTTCTGTTTTGTCCTGACCGCTTTCGCTCTCGGCCATGGCTCAGCTCGCCCGTGCCATTTCGCGTAACAACTGCAAGGCCTCGGTGGCCAGCGGTTGATACTGGTTGAGAATGTCCGCCAATCCGACCCAGATGATGAACAGCCCAAGCACCAGGGTCAGCGGGAAGCCGATGGAAAAAATGTTCAGTTGCGGCGCTGCCCGGGTCATGACGCCAAAGGCGATGTTGACCACCAGCAATGCGGTGATCGCCGGCAGTACCAGCAACAACGCCGAACCTAACACCCAGCCGAGCTTGCCGGCCAGTTCCCAGTAGTGATTGACCATCAGGCCGCCCCCCACCGGCAACGTGGTGAAACTCTCGGTGAGGATCTCGAATACCACCAGATGACCGTTCATGGACAGGAACAGCAGCGTCACCAGCATGGTGAAAAACTGCCCGATCACCGCCGTCGACACACCGTTGGTCGGGTCGACCATGGAGGCGAAGCCCATGCCCATCTGGATGGCGACGATTTGCCCGGCCACCACAAAGGCCTGGAAGAACAGTTGCAAGGAAAAACCCATCACCGCACCGATGAGAATCTGCTCGGCAATCAGCAACAGCCCGCTCAAATCCAGGGGATTGACCGGCGGCATCGGCGGCAGGCCCGGCACGATGACCACGGTAATGGCCAGCGCGAAATACAGACGGATGCGCCGGGGCAGCAGGGTCGTGCCAAACACCGGCATGACCATCAGCAAGGCGCCGACGCGAAACAGCGGCAACATGAACGTCGCCACCCAGGTGCTGATCTGGGTATCGGTCAGCGCTAGCAGTGACATGGTCTAGCCGATGACCTGAGGAATACTGCCGTACAACTGCAGGATGTATTCCATGAAGGTCTGCACCAGCCACGGGCCGGCAACGATCAGGGTTACCAGCATCACCAGCAGGCGCGGCAGGAAGCTCAGGGTCTGTTCGTTGATTTGCGTCGCAGCCTGGAACATCGCCACCAGCAGGCCGACCAGCAGACTCGGAATCACCAGCACCGCCACCATCATGGTGGTCAGCCACAGCGCTTCGCGGAAAATATCGACCGCAACTTCCGGGGTCATGGCGAGACACCACCAAAGCTGCTGGCCAGCGTGCCGATGATCAGCGCCCAGCCATCGACCAGCACGAACAACATGATCTTGAACGGCAGGGAAATGATCAGCGGCGAGAGCATCATCATACCCATGGCCATCAACACACTGGCCACGACCAGATCGATGATCAGGAACGGAATGAAGATCATGAAGCCGATCTGGAAGGCGGTTTTCAGCTCGGAGGTCACGAAGGCCGGCACCAGGATGGTCAGCGGCGCCTGATCCGGCGTCGCGATGTCAGTGCGCTTGGACAGGCGCATGAACAGCTCCAGATCGCTGGTGCGGGTCTGGGCGAGCATGAAGTTCTTGATCGGCACCTGAGCCTTGGCGACCGCATCCTGGGCCGTCATCTTTTCCGCCAGATACGGCTGCAAGGCGTCCTGGTTCACCCGGTCGAACACCGGCGCCATGATGAACAGGGTCAGGAACAGCGCCATGCCGGTGAGGATCTGGTTCGACGGCGTCTGCTGCAGGCCCAGGGCCTGGCGCAGGATCGAGAAGACGATGATGATCCGGGTGAAACTGGTCATCAGCATGACAAACGCCGGGATAAAGCTCAGCGCGGTCATGATCAGCAGGATTTGCAGGCTGACCGAGTATTCCTGCGCACCCTGCGCATTGGTGCCCAGGGTGATGGCCGGAATCGACAGCGGATCGGCGGCGAATGCCAGCGGCGCGGCCAGCATCAGGGTCAGCGTCAAGACGATGCGCAGCGCACCCATTACTTCTTATCCTTCTGATCTTTACCCAGCATCTCCAACAGGCGCTGGGCAAATTCCGGCGTGGGTTTCTCGGTACTCGGCACTTGCACCGGTTCCTTGAGGACGTGCAGTGCAGTGATGTTGCCGGGGCTCAGGCCCAACAGAATCTGCTCGTTGCCGACCTGCACCAGCATCAGGCGATCGCGAGGCCCCAGCGCGCGGGAGCCGACAATCTCGATCACCTGCCCTTTGCCCGCCGGACCGGCCTGCTGGACCCGACGCAGCAACCAGGCGAGGAAGAAGATCAACCCCAGCACCAGCAGCAAGCCGAACACCAACTGCGTCAACTGGCCCGCCACACCGCTGCTCACCGCAGGCGCAGCGGCCGTGGTGGCCGTTGCGACAGGCTCGGCCGCCAGCACGCTGAACGGCATCGCCAACACAAATCCGAGAACACTTTTCACTCAGCGCAGCTTCTTGATGCGTTCGCTTGGGCTGATCACGTCCGTCAGGCGGATGCCGAACTTCTCGTTGACCACCACCACTTCGCCATGGGCGATGAGCGTGCCGTTGACCAGCACGTCCAGCGGTTCGCCGGCCAGGCGATCGAGCTCGATCACCGAACCCTGGTTCAGTTGCAGCAGGTTGCGAATGTTGATGTCGGTGCTGCCCACTTCCATGGAGATCGACACCGGGATATCGAGGATCACGTCCAGGTTCGGGCCTTCCAGGCTCACCGGATCGTTGTTTTTCGGCACGCTGCCGAACTCTTCCATCGGCAGGCGGTTGGACGCGGAGTTGCCGGAATCGGCGGCCAGCAAGGCGTCGATATCGGCCTGCCCGGCATCACCGGTTTCTTCCAGGGCTGCTGCCCACTCATCGGCCAGAGCCTGATCGTCTTGCGTACTCATAGTGTCAGTGTCCTCGGCGAGCAAAAATTCAGAATTCGGTTAATCGCGAATGGGTACGAGCGCCGTTCAACGGCGCTCGATCGGCTCGATCACTTGCAACGCCAGGTTGCCCTTGTGCGAACCCATCTTGACCTTGAAGGCCGGCACGCCATTGGCGCGCATGATCATTTCTTCCGGCATGTCGACCGGGATCACATCCCCCGGCTGCATGTGCAGGATGTCGCGCAGGCGCAACTGACGACGAGCCACCGTCGCACCGATCGGCACGTCGACGTCCAGCACGTCCTGGCGCAGGGCATTGACCCAGCGCTCGTCCTGGTCGTCGAGGTCCGACTGGAAGCCGGCGTCGAGCATTTCGCGCACCGGCTCGATCATCGAGTACGGCATGGTCACGTGCAGGTCACCGCCACCGCCATCGAGTTCGATGTGGAAGGTCGACACCACGATGGCTTCGCTCGGGCCGACGATGTTGGCCATGGCCGGGTTCACTTCCGAGTTGATGTACTCGAAATTGACTTCCATGATCGCCTGCCAGGCTTCCTTCAAGTCGACGAAGGCCTGCTCCAGCACCATGCGCACCACACGCAGTTCAGTGGGGGTGAATTCACGCCCTTCGATCTTGGCGTGCCGGCCGTCGCCACCGAAGAAGTTGTCCACCAGCTTGAACACCAGTTTGGCGTCGAGGATGAACAGCGCGGTGCCACGCAGGGGTTTGATCTTGACCAGGTTGAGGCTGGTCGGCACGTACAGCGAGTGCACGTATTCGCCGAACTTCATCACCTGCACACCACCAACCGCCACGTCCGCCGAGCGACGCAGCATGTTGAACATGCTGATGCGGGTATAGCGGGCGAAACGCTCGTTGATCATTTCCAGGGTCGGCATGCGTCCACGGACGATGCGATCCTGGCTGGTCAGGTCATAGCTTTTGACGGCGCCGGGTTCGGCAGCGTTCTCGGTCTGTACCAGACCATCGTCGACGCCATGCAACAGCGCGTCGATCTCATCCTGGGACAGCAGGTCCTGCACGGCCATGTCGTGTTCCTACTGCAGTACGAAATTAGTGAAAAGCAACTGTTCGATCACCACTTTGCCGAGCTCTTTCTGCGCCACTTCCTGGACGCTGGCGGTGGCTTTCTGCCGCAGCATTTCCTGGCCGACCGGCGAGGCGAGGGTCGCAAAATCCTGCCCGGAGAACAGCATGACCAGGTTATTGCGGATCACCGGCATGTGGACCTTGAGCGCCTCCAGATCCGCCTGATTGCGCGCGAGCATGGTGATGCTCACTTGCATGTAGCGCTGGCGACCGTTCTGGTTGAAGTTGGCCACGAAAGCCGGCGCCATCGACTCGAAAATCGCTGGCTGCTTGCCGATCGGAGCGGTTTCAGCCACGGCGGCGGCAGGTTTGCTCTGAGCGCTGTGCATGAAGTACCAGGTCGCGCCCACGGACACACCGATCGCCAGCAGCAGGGCCACCACGATCAAGATAATCAGCTTGAGTTTGCCTTTGGTTGCGGGGTCTTTTACTGCTGCGTCGCTCTTCGCCATGCCAATAATCCGTCACTAATCGGGTTTTCACAGTCGCACGGCAAGGCAAGAGCAAGTGTTATGCCATGTAGGAGCGAGCCTGCTCGCGAAGAATTCAAGAACGGCGCGTTTAGCCAGCAAGCACGCGTTATCGTTAATGATCATCGCGAGCAAGCTCGCTCCTACAGAGGGGGGCGTTTGATCAGGCGTAGTAATCGACCGCGCTGGAGCCGATCACGCGGGTGGTATTGGCCGCCGCTTCAGCGATGCCCGGGGTCATGTCGTCATCCATTGAATCAAGGCGACCGCCGCTGGTACTGGCCCGACCGCTGTGGCTTTGCCCGGCTTGTTCCTGCCCTTGCTGCGAACCACGGGACTGGTCCGAAACATTGACATCGACCTGCCCCATGCCCTGCTGCGCGAACATGTCGCGCAAGCGATGGACCTGCCCATCCAGCGCCTCTCGGACACCCGGATGCGCACTCATGAACGTGACTTGGGTCTGTTGATCGGGAACCATGTTCACCCGAATATCCAGACGCCCGAGTTCAGCGGGCTGCAACTGGATGTCCGCCGCCTTGAGATTGGCGCTCGACAGGTACATGACCCGGTTCACCACCTCTTCGGTCCAGCCGCTCTGATGCATGGCGATCGGTTGGTTCACCGGCAAGGCATTGGCGGTCTTCGGTGTGGCCGCCTGGGTCAGCGCTGCCAGACGGTTGGCGAAATCATCGACACGGGTGTCGCTGCTGGCGGACTTGAGATCCTTCAGGCCGTCATCGATCAGGCCGCTGAAAGCCTTGGCGTCGCCCTGGCTGGTGCCGTTCTTGTCGCCCTGAACATCCAGCATGGTTGCCATGCCCGCGGCAAAGTTTTGCGCCGACGTCAGCTCCCCGTCAGCCTGGGCTTGCGCCTGTGCCGGTGCAGCCTTGGGCTGCGCCTGGCTGGAAGCCGATACGTGACCGCCCTGCTCCATCGCCAGGCGTACCGCCGGCAATGCGTCGAGCGGATCGGTCGAGGGATCGAAATCGCCGTCGGCAGTGGCCGGCGCCGGAGCGATTGCAGCCGTAGCGGTAACTGCGGCGCCAACCGACACTTCAACGGCAGGTTGCACGGTGTCGGCCACGACGGGCGCTACCGGTGCCGGTGTCGGATCGACTGGCTGAAGGACTTGCTGCGTTGAAGGATCAAGCGCCGGATCGAGCGGCAGGGCATCGACGACCTGAACCTGGCCGGCATCTGACGCTTCATCGTCGGCGGCCTTGTCGTCAACCTGCACTGAAGGGTCGGCAGGCAAGGATTTGCCGCCATCGGCAACCACCGGTTCCTCGGCGGCAGACTTGTCGTCACCAGCATCTTTTTTTCCGGAAACATCGCGGGCTTTGTCGCTACCCGGCCTGACCGAGGCATCCGCCAACGCCTTGGACTTGCTCTGGGCCTCGCTGGCGTAGACATGAGCGAAGCTTGCGGCCTTGCCCCCGGGCTCAGCGGTCAGTGCCACAGGACTGGCGGAGCCGGCCTGAGTCTTGGCCTGCCTGAAGGCCTGAAGCAGAATATCGGGGGTAACGGGCATGAAACGGTCTCCGCTGCACGGGGCTCGTAAGTACAGTTAGATAAGTTGACTGCAAAGGTCGAGCCAGTTTCACTCGAAGAAGACCAAATGCAGCGTGTGCTCAGATTTTCGCCGGGCAACGCTGTCGTTCAGCTTCGTACAGAGGCCGGATACCGGCGAACTCGCGATCGATTTCGCCGACCAGTTCCTGAACGGCGGGGCGTGGCAAGCTTCTGGCCTGCTGCTCAAGCTGGTGGCATAGCTCGGTCAGCCTGAGGGCGCCCATATTGCTGCTGCTGCCCTTGAAGCTATGGGCGGTTGCAACGAGCAATGCGGCGCTGTCTGCCGCTCTCAAGACTTTCAGGCGCTCTTCGGAGTCAGCAAGAAAGATATCCAGCAGATCCGGATAGCCCTCCTCCATCACTTCCTGCAATGCACTCAGCACGTCGCGATCCACATGTGTGTCGTCCACTTGCTCACTCCTTGATCAAGAATGCGCGGATTATGCCAGAGCCTCCCAGATAAACTCCACGCGTGCACTTCGACCATCGTCGGTCCAGCGGGCATTACGCCCCAACTGGCGGATCAGACTGACCCCGCGTCCCGACAGGCGGATGTCTTCCAAAGGTCTTGCCATCACCCGCTCGACATCGAAACCCTTGCCACTGTCTTCAACGTGAATGGTCAGGCAACCGCCATCGTCCGTTGGCGTCACCTGCAAACTTAACCGTACATAGCCTTCGCGCAGCTCGTCCAGCCGGGTATTGCGCTCCTGATAATACCGCGCAAACCCCGAGGCATCGCGCTTGAGGCCCGAATCCAGCCCCAGCACGCCATGCTCCAGCGCATTGGAATAGAGCTCCGCCAGCACACTGTAGAGCGCACCGCTCTGAGCCCGAAGACCATGGACCTCAAGCAACAACTGCAACAGGTAGGGCAACGGGTTGAAGCGCTTGAGCGTGGCGGCGCGAAACTCGAAACTTACCGACCAGTCCAGCGGGCAGGACTGGCCGCTGTCGGAGTAGACCAACGCCGGCGGGCTGATCTGCGCCGACTCCAGCAGGCTGACTTCGACCATGCTGACATCGTCACGCGTTTCTCCGCCGAAATGACGCAACGCCTGCTCGATCTCTTCGAACAGCGCATCCGGATGTCGATTGGTGGCAAATACCTGCTGCAATCGCTGTACGCCAAACAACTGATCATTGGCGTCGCAGGTATCGATCACCCCATCGGACAGGAGAAACACCCGATCCCCGAGGGCCATGGGATACATGTCGGTACGCTCATCGAAGGATTCCGGGCTCAGCACCCCTAAAGGCAGGTGCCGCGCCGGCAGAGGCGTGCGCTCGCCACTGGCAATGCGATGCAGGTAACCGTCGGGCATGCCGCCGTTCCAGACCTCCACCGAACGGCGCTGAAAACTCAGGCACAGCAACGTGGCACAGCAGAACATGTCCACCGGCAGGATGCGCTTGAGCTTGGCATTCATCTCGCGCAGGGTTTCCGCCAGGCCATAGCCCTTGGCGGTCATGCCGTAGAAAACTTCGGCCAGGGGCATGGCGCCTACCGCCGCTGGCAAACCGTGGCCGGTGAAGTCGCCCAGCAGCACGTGCATGTCTCCGGCCGGAGTGAACGCGGCCAGCAACAGGTCGCCGTTGAACAGCGCATAGGGCGATTGCAGATAACGGATATTCGGTGCGCCATTCAGACAGCCGGAGTGCGCCACCTTGTCGAAAACGGCCTTGGCCACGCGCTGCTCGTTGAGCAAATAGTCGTGGTGCCGGGCGATCTGGTCACGCTGTTGCAGCACGGTGTCCTGCAAGCGCCGCAAGCGATCCATCGCCTTGATCTTGGCGGCGAGAATCACTTGGTTGTAGGGCTTTGCCAGAAAGTCGTCACCGCCGACTTCCAGGCAGCGGGCCAAGGCTTCGTTTTCGGACAACGACGTGAGGAAGATGATCGGCACCAGGGTTTCACCGGCCATGGCCTTGATTTGCCGGGCCGCCTCGAAGCCGTCCATGACCGGCATCATCGCATCCATCAACACCAGGTGCGGGTGTTGCTGGCCAAACACCTCGACCGCTTCGACGCCGTTGGCCGCTGTCAGTACCTCGTGCCCCTGGCGGCGCAGGATACTCGACAACAGCAGGCGATCAGCGGCGCTGTCCTCGGCAATCAGGATCGTCAGCGGCTCCAGTGGCTGCATGGCAATCAACTGATGTCGAACAGTTTGTCGAAGTTGGAGATGGCGAGGATTTTGCGCACATCGGTGCTGCTGTTGACGACGCGCACATCGGAGTCGTCGCCACCGGCGTGATCGCGCAACAGCAGCAGCATCCCCAGGGCCGAACTGTCGAGGTAAGTGGCGTCTTTCAGGTCGACCACGACCGCTGATAGCTCTCTATCTTCGTAGGACTTACGAAATTCCTGATGCTTGGCGAAATCGAATCGTCCCCTGATCGAGATCGTCAGTCTTTGTCCATCCTCGGACACTTCTGTAATCACCGACATTTCATGGCTTCCTTGTCTTTATAAAACGTTTAGAAGGTTTAGCATCAGGTGTCGATAGGGGCAAGCCTGCGCGTTTTTTGAAAGCACGCTCAATAGGGGTTCTCGCGCGGCAAGCGCTGGGACAATTCATCCAGCAGCTTCTGTTCGCGCCGGTCTTCAAGCGCCCGCGCTTCATCGGCGTAGCGCTGAACCAGCTTGCGCAAGCCTTCAACCCGGGCAAACGCCTGCTGCCAGGTTTCCCGGGCCTTGTTCAAGTTGTTCTGATGCCAGGCCAGGCTTTGCCGCTGCTGGTCGATGGCCGTGCCCAGTTGCGCGAGAAAGCCCTGATAGCCCAGCAACCACTGGCCCGAGACACCGCTGCTGCCGCGTACGATCCATTGTTCCTGATAGTCGAGACGGAAGGCTTCGAGGTCGGCGAGTTTGCTTTGTGCCAGGCGAACCTGCCCTTGAAAGTGCCCCAGACGCTGGACCGCGGTTTTCTCGGCCTTTTCGGCCATTTCCACCACCGGCGCCAGCCTTCCTGCCCGACTCAGGGCCATGACCGCTTAACCGCCTGCCGCGGGCGCGAAGATCGAGGCCAGATACGCCTCGCTTTCGCCCAGGCTGATGCTGTCGTTGAGGCCCTGGCGCAGGTATTTGACCAATTGCGGTTGCAGGGAAATCGCCAGATCGGTCTCGCGATCTCCTCCGGCGACATAGGCGCCGACACTGATCAGGTCGCGGCTCTGCTGATAGCGTGACCACAGTTGCTTGAAATACTGCGCACGGGTCATGTGTTCCGGCGACACCACCGCCGGCATTACCCGGCTGATGGACGCCTCGATATCAATGGCCGGGTAATGCCCTTCCTCGGCCAGGCGCCGGGACAGCACGATGTGCCCGTCGAGCACGCCCCGCGCCGAGTCGGCAATCGGATCCTGCTGGTCATCGCCTTCGGACAGCACGGTGTAGAACGCGGTGATCGAACCACCGCCCTTCTCCGCGTTGCCGGCCCGCTCCACCAGTTTCGGCAGCTTGGCGAACACCGACGGCGGATAACCCTTGGTCGCCGGCGGCTCGCCGATGGCCAGGGCGATTTCCCGCTGGGCCTGGGCGAAACGGGTCAGCGAATCCATGAGCAACAGAACGTTCTTGCCCTTGTCGCGGAAATATTCGGCGATGCGCGTGCAATACATCGCCGCGCGCAGGCGCATCAGCGGCGCATCGTCCGCCGGGGACGCCACCACCACTGAACGCTTGAGCCCTTCTTCACCGAGGATGTGCTCGATGAATTCTTTAACTTCGCGACCCCGCTCACCGATCAACCCGACGACGATGATGTCGGCCTCGGTGAAGCGGGTCATCATGCCCAACAGCACGGATTTACCGACACCGGTACCGGCGAACAGCCCAAGCCGCTGACCGCGCCCGACCGTCAACATGCCGTTAATGCACCGGATGCCCACGTCCAGCGGTTCGCTGATCGGTTCGCGCTTGAGCGGGTTGATGGTCGGGCCATCCATCGGCACCCAGTCTTCGGCCTTCATCCCGCCCTTGCCGTCCAGCGCGCGACCGGCGCCATCGAGCACCCGCCCGAGCATGCTCATGCCCATCGGCAAACGCCCGGTATCGGACAAGGGAACAACGCGGGCGCCAGGGGCAATACCAGCGACGCTGCCAACCGGCATCAGAAAGACCTTGCTGCCGGAGAAGCCCATCACTTCGGCTTCGACCTGCACCGGGTGATAACTGTCGTCGTTGATAACCATGCAGCGGCTGCCCATGGCGGCGCGCAGGCCTTCGGCTTCGAGGGTCAGGCCGACCATGCGCAGCAGGCGGCCCTCAAGGATCGGCGCACCGGCAAGCGTAGTCGCCTCGGCGTAACTGCCCAGGCGCTTGGCGAAGCTGGTGCGCTCAAGGCGCATCAGGTGCATCCGGCTCTGGCGCGGCCGCAGGTTGGCTGTGGATCGGCAGTTCCAGGCTCAGGTCCGGCGCGGCCGGGTGCAAGGCCTGCTCGTGCAACTGATCGAACAGCTTGTCCATTACCCGCGCGATACGGGTTTCGACCGTGGCGTCGATGCGGCTGTGTTCTGTCTCGACCCGGCAACCGCCAGGCAACAACGATTCGTCCTCGACGATGCGCCACGTTTCCTCATGGCGTTCGCGCAGGGCTTTGACCTGTGCGAAGTCCTGCGGATTGATATACAGCCGCACATTGCCCACGCCCAACGGCAAGAGCTTGAGGGCTTCGCGCATGACGTGTTCGATCTGCGTCGAGTCGATGGCCAGTTCACGCTGAATCACTTGTCTGGTGATGTGCTGCACGAGGTCGACCAGGGACTTTTCAATCTGGGTGTCCTGCTCGGCGATGGGCTCGAACAGGTGCGCCATCAACTGCTCCAACCCGGCAAGCTTCGGCGTCAGTGCCTGTTCGGCTTCCTGACGGACCTTGAGCGTGGTGCTGTGGAAACCTTCCTTCTCACCCACCGCGAAACCTTCGTTGTAAGCTTCCTGGCGAATGCTTTCGAGTTCTTCGAGGGTCAGTGGCTGGACTTCCTCCAGCGGCACGTCCTCCATTTCCGGCGGCTCGGGTTCCGGTGTTGGTTCCGGCTCGGGTTCCGGCGGGTCGAAGCTGGGCAGTGCCCAGGACTCGAAGCCACCGACATCCCTGGCCCGGATCAGGTCAGTGGGTGCATCATCATTCTTGACCATGGTGTTAGATCATTTCCTCGCCGCCTTTGCCGCCGAGAACGATTTCTCCGGCTTCGGCCATACGGCGGGCGATGGTGAGGATTTCCTTCTGCGCGGTTTCCACATCGCTGACGCGCACCGGGCCCTTGGCTTCCAGGTCGTCGCGCAACAGTTCGGCCGCACGCTTGGACATGTTCTTGAAAATCTTCTCCTTGACGCCTTCGTCCGACCCCTTGAGGGCCAGTACCAGCACATCGGAGGAGACTTCGCGCAACAGCGCCTGGATCCCGCGGTCGTCGACATCGGCCAGGTTGTTGAACACGAACATGAGGTCTTCGATCTGACCCGACAGGTCTTCGTCGACTTCGCGGATCGAGTCCATGAGCTGGCCTTCGATCGAGCTGTCGAGGAAGTTCATGATGTCCGCCGCGCGCTTGATGCCACCCAGGGTGGTGCGCGAGGCATTGGAGTTGCCCGAGAACTGCTTCTCGAGAATCTGATTGAGCTCTTTCAAGGCCGCGGGCTGCACGGTGTTCAGCGAGGACACCCGCAGGATGATGTCGAGCCGCACCTTGTGGTCGAAGTTGCCGAGCACTTCACCGGCCTGGTCCGGATCGAGATACGCCACCACGATCGCCTGGATCTGCGGGTGCTCGTAACGGATCACGTCGGCGACGGCGCGCGGCTCCATCCACTTCAGGCTGTCGAGGCCACTGGTGTTGCCACCGAGCAGGATGCGGTCGATCAGGCCGTTGGCCTTGTCTTCGCCCAGGGCCTGGGTGAGCATCTTGCGCACATAGTCGTCGGAGCCGACGCCCAGGCTGGTCTGGTCGCCGACGATATCGACGAACTCGCTCATCACCTGCTCGACCTGCTCGCGGTGCACATTACCCATCTGGGCCATGGCCACGCCCACGCGCTGAACCTCTTTGGGGCCCATGTGGCGCAGCACCTGGGCAGCATCGGTGGAACCCAGGGACAGCAACAGGATTGCGGCTTTGTCGACCTTGGACAGTTTGGCGGCAACGGCTCGGTTATCACTCATCTGCGTTAATCCACTCTTTCACGACCTGGGCCACACGACCCGGATCTTCTGCCACCAGACTCTTGATTGCGTTCAACTGAGCGTCATAGCCTTCGCTCGGGCTCGGCAACAGGATGCTGGTCGGGCCACCGAGGTTGACACGGTCGTTGGCCAGTTCGCCGTCCAGACCGCCCATGCCACCCAACTCGACATCGCTACCCAAGCCAACAAGCTGCTTGCCCTTGCCACCGCCGGTGATGTTGTTGAGCACCGGACGCAGTACACCGAACACCAGCACCAGGATGAACAGCACGCCCAGCACTTGCTTGACGATGTCCCAGAACCAGGGCTGGGAGTAGAACGGAATTTCGGCAATCGCTTCACCGCGCTCGGCGGAGAACGGCATGTTGATCACGCTGACACTGTCGCCACGGCTGGCATCGAAGCCGACTGCGTCCTGCACCAGACGCGTGAAGCGCGCCAATTCATCGGCGGTCCACGGCGCACGGCTGGTTTCACCGTTGGCCGGGTTGATCTTGACCTGATCATCGACCACCACCGACACCGACAGGCGATTCAACCGGCCCTGTTGCTGCCTGGTGTGGCTGATGGAGCGGTCGAGTTCGAAGTTCTTGGTCGATTGTTGACGCTTGTCCGCCGGGTACGGTGCGAGCATCGGCTGACCGGTGGCCGGGTCCATGATTTGCTGGCCGTTGGCATCAACCAGTGGCTGACCCGGCTGCACCATGCCGGCTGCCCCCGGAGTGCCGCCGGTGGTTTGCGGCGCGGAGGCCGGTGCTGGCGGCTGGTTGCTCAGGGCACCCGGTACGCCTTGCGGGCCATTGCTGGCGGTACGCTGTTCGTTGACCGACTGTTCGCTGCGCAACGCCGGTTGATCCGGGTTGAATTGCTCGGAAGTCGATTCGACCGCACTGAAATCCACGTCGGCCGAGACTTCGGCCTTGTAACGGTCGTTGCCCAACACCGGCTGCAAGATGTTGTGCACGCGCTGGGTGAGCATGCTTTCCATCCGGCGGCTGTAGTCGAACTGCTTGCCGGCCATGGTCAGTTCGGAGTTTTCCGCCTGATCGGAGAGCAGGTTGCCCTTCTGGTCGACCACGGTGATCTGCGACTTGCTGAGTTCGGGAACGCTGGTCGCCACCAGGTTGATGATGGCCACGACCTGGCCGGGTTCCAGGGAACGACCGGAATAGAGCTCAACCAGAACCGAAGCGCTCGGCTTGCGCTCGTCGCGCACGAACACCGAGCTTTTCGGGATTGCCAGGTGCACGCGGGCACCCTTGACGTTGTTCAGGCTGGAAATGGTGCGTGCCAGTTCGCCTTCGAGGCCGCGACGATAACGGGTCGCCTCCATGAACTGGCTGGTGCCCAGCCCCTGTTCCTTATCGAGGATTTCAAAGCCGATGTTGCCGTCGCTGGGAGTGACACCAGCGCCCGCGAGCTTGAGCCGGGCACGGGACAGGTCATCGGCCTTGACCAGCAAGGCACCTGAATTGGGTTCGACGGTGTACGGGATATCGGCGGAGGCCAGGGTATCCATGACCTGCTTGGCGTCCATGCCGGCAAGGCTGCCGTACAGAGGCCGGTAGTCCGGTTGCTGGGACCACAACACCACGGCAAAACCAATCGCCACGCTCGCTGCCAGGCCGACCAACAGGCCCACCTGACGCAACATGGTCATCTCGGAGAGGTTTTCCAGGAAGGACAACCCGAACAGCGGCGGTTTGCCGTCTATTGAAGTGGCCTTGGCCGGAACGTTATCGGCGACTGCATCTGCCATGACTCAATCTCGTCCTTTAAACCGGCATCTGCATGATGTCTTGGTAGGCCTGAACCACTTTGTTGCGCACCTGGGTCAACGCCTGGAACGACACGCTGGCCTTCTGCGAGGAAATCATCACGTCCGTGAGATCGACGCCGCTTTTGCCGATTTCGAACGCACTGGCCAACTGCGTGGAAGCCTGCTGGGTGTCGTTCACTTTATTGATGGCCTGACCGAACATGTCGGAAAAGCTGCTGCCCGTCATTTCAGGGACGGCAGTGGATTTCGGCGCAGACATGGCATCCATTTGCATGGCGCGCATATCCAGCATCAACCGATTGAATTCAATACCTTGGCTCATGGTCTCTCTCTTTGACGACCCGCATTTTTTTGACACTCACTCGACGGGTAGTGAGGTGTTAGCAACAAGGGTGCCAGCTCCATGGCTTGTTTCACAAAAGCCCTTCCTTACGCCCCCCTCCTGTAGGAGCGAGCCTGCTCGCGATGAACCCGAGAACACCGCGGGGTGTCAGGTTCCCAGCGTTATCGTTGGCGACCATCGCGAGCAGGCTCGCTCCTACAGGGGGGAAGGCATCAGGTGGCGAACAAAAAGGCTTCCACATCCATGCCGGCATCGCGCATCTGCGCCAGCTTGTAACGCAGGGTTCGCGGGCTGATGCCCAGGCGCTCGGCCGCCTCTTTGCGACGACCGCGCTCGGCGCGCAGGGTATCGATGATCATCTGAAATTCACGGCGACGCAGATCATCGCCCAGCGCACCGGCCGACTCGGACTCGACTTCCACGGGACGCGCCAACGTCGGCAGTGGTGCGCAAGCCACCGGCCCGGTCAGGCAGAAATCCTGCGGCTGGATCAAGCCACCCTGCTGCAGGATCAGCGCACGCTGAATCGCGTTGTCCAGTTCACGCACGTTGCCGGGCCACGGATAACCGATCAGGCACGCTTGGGCCTCGGGGGACAATCTGGCAGCCGCATGCTTCATTTTATTGACGTGCCTGGCCAGCAGGCGCTCGGCCAGCGGCAGGATGTCGGCGGTGCGCTCGCGCAACGGGCGCCAGGCCAGGGGAAACACCGACAGACGATAGTAAAGATCCTCGCGGAAGCGCCCCGCCGCCACTTCACCCGCGAGGTCGCGATTGGTGGTGGCGACCACACGAATGTCCAATGTGATCGGTTTGCGCGCCCCAACCCTTTCGACCTCGCGCTCTTGCAGCACGCGCAGCAATTTGGCCTGGAGCCCCAGGGGCATTTCGGAAATTTCGTCGAGCAGAATGGTGCCGCCGTCGGCCTGCTCGAACTTGCCGGCTTGCGCGGCAATGGCGCCGGTGAAGGAACCCTTCTCGTGCCCGAACAAGGTCGCTTCGAGCATGTTGTCCGGAATCGCCGCGCAGTTGATCGCAATGAACGGCTGATTGGCGCGATGAGAATGCTGGTGGATGTAGCGCGCCAGCACTTCCTTGCCCGTGCCCGACTCACCCGAGATCAACACCGTGGAATCGCTGCGCGCGACCCGCGCTGCCAATTCGAGCAGCTGCGCGCTCGCCGGCTCGAATGCTATCGGCCCTTCGCCCTCGGCCAGGCCGAGATTGCCCAGGGCATGACGCCCCACCAGATCGAGCAATGCCTTGGGCTCGAATGGCTTGACCAGATAGTCCGCCGCCCCCTGGCGCATCGCATCGACCGCACGCTCGACCGCACCGTGGGCGGTCATCAGCAACACCGGCAACTGCGGCTGCCGCGCTCGCAGCAGGCCCAGCAACTGGTGGCCGTCCATGCCCGGCATGTTGACGTCGCTGATTACCAGGTTGAAGGCCTCTTCGCCGACGGCAAGCAACGCCTCCTCTGCCGAACCCACCGCCTTGTAATCGTGCCCCGCGAGCAACAGCGTATCGGCCAATGCCTCGCGCAGCGCGCGGTCGTCCTCGACCAACAGAACCTTGATACCCATCTGTGTCACTCCGCTCCTTGAGCGCTGCTGAACAACGGCAGGATCACCTGCGCGCAGGTGCCGCGACCAAGCCGCGAACGCAACTGCAATTCTCCCTGATGAGCACGAGCCACTGCCTTGACCACGGTCAGGCCAAGACCTGTTCCGGTAGTCTTGGTGGTAAAAAATGGCTCACCCAATCGCGCCAGAACGGCGGCATCGATACCGCAGCCACTGTCGCTCACGCACAGGCGCAGGTTGCTGCCGCGGGTATAGAGGTGAATCTTGAGACGCAATTGACCGGCACTGGCCTGAATGGCGTTCTCGATCAGATTGAGGATCGCGCCGACCAGGGTGTCGCGATTGCACAGCAACGCACCCGAGTGACTATCGCACTGCCAGCGGATCGGCAGATCCTGTACATGGGTCAGCGCCGCCGCTTGCAACGATTGCATCAATTGACCGGGGGTTACGCGATCGGTCAGCGGCAACTCACCACGGGCGAAGACCAACATGTCGCGCACCTGATGTTCCAGTTCGTGCAGGCGCTCCTTGAGGCGCCCGGCAAAGCGCTGCTGGGTGGCGACCGGCAGCTCTTGCTCGGTCAAATGACTGGCATACAGCAACGCGGCGGACAACGGCGTGCGTATCTGATGAGCCAACGAAGCAACCATGCGCCCCAGTGACGACAGCCGCTCATGACGAGCCAGTTGATCCTGCAGGTGGCGGGTTTCGGTCAGGTCGTTGAGCAACACCAACTGGCCTGGCTCGGCGTCCAGCGAGCGCGTGGCGATCGACAGGCGCCGACCATCCTTGAGGGAGACTTCATGGCCATCGTCTTCGCGCGGCGCAAAACAGCGGGCAATGACGTGGCGCCACAATTCACCTTCCAGCGGCAGTCCCAGCAACTCGCACGCCGCCGGATTGGCTTCGCGCACGATGCCCTGGGCGTCAATGACGATGACACCGCCGGGTAACAGATCGAGGAGGTTTTGCAGGCGGTTGGCCAGGCGTTCTTTTTCCGCCAGTTCCTGCATGCGCTGGGCGCTGACCACCGCCAATTCACCCTTGAGCTCGGTGACCCGGGCTTCAAGCATGCTGTAGGAATCGGTCAACTGACTGGACATCTGATTGAACAGCGCGAATGCCTGCTCAAGGCCAAGCCGGCTCGCCTGCTCTACGGACGACGGTTGCCGCGAAGCATCAGGGACAGGAGACATCTGGGCGGCTTGGGGCATCGTGCTCTCTCGCTTGGCTGACCGTCAGTTAAACGGAACGTTGCGAGGGACTTAGCAATACCCGTGCCTAAAAAAAACTGCTTATAAATGAATGGATTGGAAAACAGGCGTCAATCATCCGCCTGTTCGTCTCCATCACGACGGCTCATGCCGTACTTGCGCATCTTTTCCACCAGCGTGGTACGACGGATGCGCAGGCGCTCGGCAGCGCGGGCCACAATGCCGTTGGCATCATCCAGCGCCTGCTGGATCAGCCCCTGCTCCAGACCACCGAGGTAGTCCTTCAGGTCCAGGCCTTCCGGCGGCAGCATGGCATTGGCGGTGAAGTCCTGGGTATGGCCGTTGATGGCCACGCGCTCTTCCAGATCGCTGCGCAGGCTGTCGACCATTTGCTCGTCTTCATCGTCGACGTAGCGGAATTTCTTCGGCAACTCGACCACGCCGATCACGCCGTATGGATGCATGATCGCCATGCGCTCCACCAGGTTGGCCAGTTCGCGGACGTTGCCCGGCCAGGCATGGCGGCACAGCGACATGATCGCCGCCGAGTTGAAACGGATCGAACCGCGCTTCTCGTGCTCCATGCGCGAGATCAGTTCGTTCATCAGCAGCGGAATGTCTTCGACGCGCTCACGCAGCGGCGCCATCTCGATCGGGAACACATTCAGGCGGTAGTACAGGTCTTCGCGGAAGGTGCCGATCTCGATCATGCTTTCGAGATTCTTGTGGGTCGCCGCAATGATGCGCACGTCGACGCTCTGGGTCTTGTTGCTGCCCACGCGCTCGAAGGTGCGCTCCTGCAACACGCGCAGCAACTTGACCTGCATCGGCAGCGGCATGTCGCCGATTTCATCGAGGAACAGGGTGCCGCCGTTGGCCAGTTCGAATCGACCGGCGCGGCTGGTGATCGCCCCGGTGAAGGCGCCCTTCTCATGGCCGAACAATTCGCTTTCCAGCAACTCGGCCGGGATCGCACCGCAGTTGACCGGCACGAACGGCGCTTCGCGGCGCTTGGAATGGTAATGCAGGTTGCGCGCAACCACTTCCTTGCCGGTGCCGGACTCACCGAGGATCAGCACACTGGCATCGGTGTCGGCGACTTGCTGCATCATCTGGCGGACGTGTTGAATCGCCCGGCTGGTACCGACAAGGCTGCGGAAAAGATTGGGTTCGCGATGGCGACCGCGCTCGCGGGCCTGGTCGTACATCTCGCGATAGACCTGGGCACGGTGCAGCGAATCGAGCAATTTGCTGTAGCTGGGCGGCATTTCGAGGGTCGAAAGCACTCGCCGACGCTGGTCTTCGGGCAGGTCAATGGAAGAATTATCGCCCATTAACAAAACCGGAAGGAACTCATCCCATGTCGAGAGTGTCTTAAGCAAACCCAGAAGTGCACCAGGAGCGTTGACCGTCCCGATGAGGACGCAGATCACTTCACGACTTGACGACAAAGAGCCGACAGCCTGCTGCCAGTCATGGCTACCGCAGGGTAAATTTTCTTCGCCGAGAAAATTTAAAATCACCGCCAGGTCGCGGCGGCGGACGCTATCGTCATCGATCAGCAGAATTTTGGTTTCACGCCACATGCAATAGCAACTTCCCTAGTCAACTCAATGCCCAAAATGCTGGGGCAAGCTAAACGCTTGCAGGCCTGATATGCCTGAAGACGACTGAAATCTGGAACCAGCCACTAGTTAAGTCAAAAAACCGTGCACAGTCAAATTTATGGCGCACATGTCTGGATTAACCTGGGTTTAATTAACCAAACAGATGGTAAACCTTTGCCGCGTTTTGTGCTTGGTGGATCTGCGACATCTCATCGACTATCGCCTGCCTCGCTCCCGTTGCCGCCTCAAGTAGCTGCTTGTAGACCCCCAGCAACTCCTCAAGATTATCGCGCAACGCCGCCTCGTCCACCGAAGGTTCACTCAAGACGTCTTCCATGCAGGAACGGCAAGCCTGGTCCAACTCCCCGATAGCTTCCCAGTTACGCTCGGCCAGAGCGCCTACAAGACCTTCCCGGGTTTGTTCGATTCGCTGCAATACAAGACTCATGGTGATCTCCTTAAAACTGAGGACCTGGCGTGCCGATGGCATCCCAGCCGTCCTTGACCGTGTTCAGCAGGTCAGCGACTTCGTCGAGGATCTTTGAATCGGTATTGACGTTGGCTTGCGCCAGACGTTTCATCATGTAAGCGTAGAGACTGTCCAGCTCGCCCACCGACTCAGCCTTGTTATCCAGATCCAGACCTTCACGCAGACCACCGATAATGCCGATGGCCTTGCTGATGAACACACCCTTGTTCGGGATGTCTTTGCGTTCGATCGCACCTTTGGCCTGGGCAATTCGATCCAGGCCTCCCTCCATCAGCATTTGCACCAGACGATGAGGGCTGGCTTCGGAAGTCTGGGCCTGAGCGCCAATCTTCTGATATTGGCGAAGGGCTAACATTGGATTCATGTTGTACCTCATCTGAATTCTTTGGTTCGTATAACCAGCATATCGACGACGCGTCAAAAAACTTTAGATGCAAATGCAAAAAGCCCGGAACGCCGAAAACGTCGCCGGGCTTTTGGCGTTTACCGCGTTATCAGCTGTTCTTCTGCTGCGCCGAGATCGCTTCGAACATCGAAGTAATGTTGCTGGCAGTGGCCTTCAGCTTTCCGACCAGGGTGTCCATGTCGTTGTACTTTTTGGTCAACACGGCAGTCAGCGTTTCAACCCGACGATCCAGCGCGACCTGTTGGTTGGACAGATTGGTCTTGGCCTTGGCCAGGTTGGTCGAGCGCGCATCCAGGATGCCGTCCTTGCCGGTGACGGTATAAGGCGTGATGGCATCGTTCATACGATCCAGCAAGCCTTTGGAGGCGGCACCGGTTGCTGCCGGGTCGCCCAGGAACAGCTTCTGAACCTCACCACCGAGCTGCTGCGCACCCATGGCGGTTGTAAACTTGGCACTGTCAAAATCCAGCGCACCGGTCTTCTGGTTGGTGGTAATACCCAACTGCGACAGAACCGTGAGTTTGTCACCCGCACCCGTCGTGGCCAGAGGCTCACGAATCGACGCCAGAATACCGCGCGCCAGAGGGTCACCGGTCAACGCTGCCGCAACGGTCGGTTTGCCGTCGTCATCCAGAGTTGGCTTGGTCAAGGCATTCACGCTGGTCACGACCTGGTTGTAAGCATCCACGAACGTCTGAATGGATTTTTTCAAGCCATCGCTGTTCGGGCCCACTGTTACCGTTGTGGTTGCATTACCACCGGCGACCAGATTAAGGGTCAAGCCGGAGATCGCCTTATCGACCGTGTTGCTCTTGCTGGTCAGCGCGAGGCCATCCACGCTGAAGCTCGCATCCATCGCGAACTCACCGATGGCACCGGCCGAGGTCGCCGTCGGCGGCGTGTCCATTTTCTGGCCAGCGGTGATTTCCAGGCCTGCAATACCACTGAGGGTGATATCGGAACCGGCACCGGTCGTCGTCGAACCCATCACCAGACGCGAACCGTACTGGTCGGTCACGATGTTGGCGCTGAAGCCGTTGGCGCCCTGCTGGGTGTTGATCGCATCACGCACCGATTGCAACGTTGCGCCCGCCGGAATGGTCACGGGACGGCTGACGCCATTTTGCGTGATATTCAGCGTACCTTCAGGAATAGAGCTGGTGACGCCACCAACAAAAGCGGCAGTCGCCACTTTGGAGGAGGTCGCAAGGTTGGTGACCTTGATCGAATACGTACCGTTGACGGCCGTATTGCTGGCTACCGCTGTCAGCACTTTTGGATCGGCGGACGTCGCAGTGAAACCCAGGAATTGCGGATTTTTGGTATCGCCCAGATTCTTGATCGCCGCCTGAAAGTTCGCCAGGACACTTTTGAGGCTACCAATCGCGGAGATCTGCGAAGTGTTGGTAGCCGTCTGACGAGTGATCTGATTCTGTTTGGCGGCCTTATCGGCATCCACCAATGCTTTGACGATGGCGGTGGTATCGAGGCCAGAGCCTAAACCCAGACCCGGTAGAATTGGACTTGCCATGTTGAGCTCCCTTCAGTGTGTCGCCGGCCTTTTGACCACTACAACGCCCAAAAGAACATAGCAACAAAATTCGTGCCAGCTGTCAGACTTTTGCGCTGAACAACAGGCTGCTTGCATCATTCAAACTGTTTGCCAGTTTCAGGACTTCTTCGTTGGGGATCTGGCGGACCACCTCACCGGAGTCGCCGGCAATTACCTTGACCACTACTTTGCCTGAAGGCTCATCAATCGAAAACTCCAAGTTACGCTTGACCGACTGTACGAACTTTTCGATTTCCTCAACGGCCATCTTCAGTTTTTCCTGTTCGGTTTTTGCGCTTTTACTTTCTTCCTTGACGGCTACCACTTGCGCAGTTTCCGCTCGAGGCTTCTGCGCAGGCTTGTCGGCAACAGTCGTCGCCTGCTGTGCCGCAGGATAAGACAAGTTCAGCTTGACGCTCATATCCATGTCCATCACCTCTCAAAGTGAAAAAGCGAGAGAGCACGCAAGCGCACTCCCCCGCCAAAACTCATCGGCTATTACTGAAGCAGTTTCAGTACAGCGGATGGCAGTTGGTTGGCCTGGGCCAGAACTGCGGTGGAAGCTTGTTGCAGAGTCTGCTGCTTGGTCAGCTGTGCAGTTTCAGCAGCGAAGTCGGTATCTTGTACGCGGCTCAGTGCAGCGCTGGCGTTTTCGTTGATGTTCTGCAGGTTGGAGATGGTGGTCGAGAAACGGTTCTGAGCAGCACCCAGGTCAGCGCGAGTGGCGTTGATGTTTGCCAGGGCAGCATCGATTGCCGAGATCGAAGCATCAACGTTGGTGTGGTTGGTAGCGTTGTCCACACCAGAGATGACCAGACCGGTCATGCCCAGGGCGCTGGCGTCGAAGCTGGTCGACAGGGTCAGAGTGATCTGGTTGTCGGAAGTTGTGTTCGAACCTACCTGGAACTCCATCGCACCAGCAGTACCGTCGATCAGAGCCTTACCGTTCAGGTTGGTCGATTGAGCGATACGGGTCAATTCAGCAACGGACTGTTGGAATTCTTTGTCCAGAGCGGTACGGTCAGCAGTACCGTTCGAGTCGTTTCGCGATTGCAGCGAGATTTCACGCATACGTTGCAGAATGTTGCTCGACTCTTGCAGAGCGCCTTCAGCGGTCTGAGCGATCGAAACACCGTCGTTGGCGTTTTTGATAGCCATGGTCTGACCACGGATTTGCGAAGTCATGCGGGTAGCGATCTGCAGGCCAGCGGCGTCGTCTTTAGCGCTGTTGATTTTCAGGCCGGAGGACAGACGGGACATCGAGGTCGACAGTGCGTCGGACGCACGGTTCAGGTTCTTCTGAACACCCAGGGAAGTAGTGTTGGTGTTTACTGTTAAAGCCATGACGAATTCCTCGTTGGTTGGGTACTACGGCTTCCGGCCCTGGCAACCGCCCGGTATGGCCTAGAGAACCTTCGTAATAGTTATCGTCGCCAACGCAGGTTGCTTTAGCAGAATTTCGAAAATTTTTGCCATCAGGTGGCCACCCCCCCGTAAATCAAGGTCTTGGCGACCGCTCGACAGCGAATAAATGGCGTCAGGAATTCGCCACTCACTCAGAACAATGCCCTCCTGACAGCCGCGACAGAGCAAAATTGTTCAAATGGACAGATTGTCAGTCACCACCTGTACCAGCTCGTATTCCAGATAGTCGGCCAACGCCAACCAATTCTGGGTTTCCTGGCATTGCAGCATCTGAGCAAGCACCTGCAACCACTGCTGCTGACTTTGCTGCGATGCCTTGTCGAATGACGGCTGTATATCAGTCACAAGATCGATCATCACGCCCTCGGCCTCCACGTCCCGCCCCAGGCGAAACAGGACGGCGCACTCGCGCGCCCTGACAACAAACGAATCGCTCATGCTCATACCGCCCACTCCGGATCAAACGCCGTTCCGGCAATCATCGCTCCTGCCCGGCTGGTGTTATGGAAACGCACCTGCGGATGCCTGGCGATGTAGCGCTCCAGTTCGCACAGATAACTGCGAAAGTTGAGCTGGGTCTTGATTCGCTGTCCATGGCCATCGAGCACCCAGTGTTTGGCTGCGACCAGTTGCGGCCCCAGATCACCGTCGCCCCAACCGGCATGGGTCTTGTCGCCAGGAAAAGCAAAGTCGGCGCCGAACAGAGTGATCTGCGCCGCACCCATTTTCACCGCCAGATCCACCGCCGGATGAATCACACTGCCACCGACATACAGTTCGCCGCGAGGCAGTTGCTGGCGAATCGCTTGATAGATCGGACTGGCCGAGTAAGCGGCGTAGCGCACGCCTTGCCAGTCCTCGAGCACCTGCGGATCAACCATGGGCATATAGATCAGCGCTATTGAAGCAGTGTCCGTCGGCGGCAGATGCCGGGCCGAAATGCGCTGATCGATGGTGACCACAAAGTCTGGACGAATGCCGTGTTCCAGCAACGGGCGATACGCCGTATCGACACAAATGAACAACGGCCGCTCGGCTTGCTCGCGAATGGCTCGCAGGCGCTCGAAGTGCAGCTCCAGGCTCGGCCCCGTGGCAATCACGAAAACATCGCGTCCAGTCTGCGAGCCAAACAGCTCAGCTACATCGCCATCACCCTGCAGCAGCGTCTTGCTGGCTTGCAGACGCTCGACGCATTCCGGTGATTGCGGGTCGAACTCGCGATTGTTGAAGCTCAGGTGGGTTTCGCTGATCAGCCGATCACGGATCTTGGCGTTGTAGTTGTCGGCCAATACCAACTCCGAGGGCAACGCGAAAAACGGCAGGCAGATTTCCGCAAGATCGCCGGCGTAATGCAATTCGATGCGCGGATCGTTGAGCCACGGCTGTTGATCGAGCAACTGCAGAACCAACGCAAACACCGCACCGTTGAGCAGATGCACGTGCAATTGCTTGAGCTGCGGACGCTGCAACAGTTCCAGTTGCAGATCGCCCAGCCCGGTGCCATAGACGTGCAGCACCCGACTGTTCTGCGCCAGGCTCGCCGCCTGGATTTGCGCCTCGCGCGTCCGGTCATGGCGGCTGGTCAGTTGAATGCCGTTGATGCTCAACGTCGAACCCAGCCCTTCCACCAGATCAGCCTGCAGCGATGACGGATCTTCCGCCAACAGGCGGGCAGCCACCAGAGGCCAGCGACGCTGGATAACGTCGGCATTCGATTGAAAAAACTCGCTCATGGCGCCTCGTGAAAATTCGGGCAAAAAAATAGCGCTCAAGGTTACACCTTGAGCGCTATTTTGTGCCGCGATTTACCGATAAGGAGCTTGCTCAGGGACGGTAGATGATCGCCGAACCCCAGGACAAACCTACGCCAAAACCGCTGATCGCGATGCGCTTCCAGTCAGAATCGAGCACGTGTTTTTCCAGCAGCAGCGGAACACTCGACGACACGGTATTACCCGTCTCGACCATGTCCTTGATGAACTTCTCCGGCTCGCCTTCGAAGCGCCGCGCCACGGCATCGACTATCGCCGCACTGCCCTGGTGAATGCAGAACGCATCGATGTCATCGGCCTTGAGGCCTGAGTCGTTGAGCAATTCGTGCAAGTGTGCCGGTACTTTGAGCAGCGCGAAGTTGAACACCTGACGGCCGTTCATGAAGAACACGCCATCGGTGACTTTCAGGTGCGGCGCTCCAGAACCGTCGGTGCCGAACTTGGCCTTGCCCAGCGCCCAGGACGGATCTTCGCCCATCCAGGTCGCGGTAGCGGCATCGCCGAAGAGCATGGTGGTGTTGCGATCTTCCGGGTCGACGATCTTCGAATAGGGGTCAGCGGTAATCAGCAGGCCGTTTTTCAGGCCAGCGGCTTCCATGAAGCCCTTGATCGCGTAGATGCCGTAAACGTAACCGGAGCAGCCCAGGGAAATATCGAACGCAGCGACATTGGTCGGCAGACCGAGTTTGTCCTGCACGATCGCCGCGGTGTGCGGCAGGCCTTCTTCGTCACCGTTCTGGGTGACGACGATCAGTGCGTCGATCGATTCACGCTTCAGCTCAGGGTTGTTGGCAAACAGCGCATTGGCCGCTTCCACGCACAGATCGGAGGTTTCCTGTTCAGCATCTTTGCGCGGCAGGAATGCCGAACCGATCTTGCCGAGGATGAATTCTTCATCCTTCTCGAATTTTGCACCTTGTGCGTAATTGTCCACGCCGGCTACAGGAACGTAGCTCGCAATGCTTTTTATGCCAATCATTACGGCTTCCCAATAAAAAACAGCCCAAGACCACCGCTCGCAAGGATTCGAGGGGCGCCGACAAACAGAAAACGGCCGCCACAACGGACAGCCATGGGGAGCGCAAAGGGCTATCACTGGATCCAATAAAGGACCAGGCGCCATCTCCCCGATCAATACAATACAGTGAAGATGCGCGTTATGACTCGCAGGTCACGCTATTTTGCCGAATCGGTTGCATATCGGGTCATTCAACCAATGACCAGTCCAGCGGCGTGCCGCGCTTGATCGGGGCCCGAGCGCGGCGCCCGAGCAGCGCGTCGGTATGCTTGGGCGGCAAACCGAGACCCGGACGAATGGCGCGCAGATTGTCCTCGGTAAACAGCTCACCGGCGGCCATGTCAGCGGTGACGTACAACGAACGGCGAAACACCAGCGACTTGCGCTCGGCCTCGGTGGGGCCGTATTGCACCTGCCCCATGGCCTGCCAGGCGCGTTCGGTCTCGAGCACCAGACTGGCCATTTCCTCAGGTTCCAGCGAGAAACCGGCATCCACCCCGCCGGCCGCGCGGTCGAGGGTGAAGTGTTTTTCCACCACGGTCGCGCCGAGCGCCACAGCGGCGACGGACACGCCAACGCCCATGGAGTGGTCGGACAGTCCCACTTCACAACCGAACAATTCGCGCAGATGCGGGATCGTGCGCACGTTGCTGTTGAGTGGGGTCGCCGGATAAGTACTGGTGCATTTGAGCAGCACCAGATCCTTGCAACCGGCCTCGCGGGCCGCGCGCACGGTTTCATCAAGCTCGGCGATGCTGGCCATGCCGGTGGAGATGATCAGCGGTTTGCCGGTGGAGGCCACACGGCGGATCAACGGCAAATCCGTATTTTCGAAACTGGCGATCTTGTAGGCCGGCACATCGAGGCTTTCGAGGAAATCCACCGCCGTGTCATCGAACGGCGTCGAGAAGGCCAGCATCCCCAGCTCTTTGGCCCGGGCGAAAATCGGCGCATGCCATTCCCACGGCGTATAGGCCTTTTCATACAAATCGTAGAGCGAGCTGCCCGCCCACAGACTGCCCGGATCCTTGATGAAGAACTCACCTTCAGCAATATCCAGAGTCATGGTCTCGGCTGTATAGGTTTGCAGTTTCAAGGCATGCGCGCCGGCCCTGGCCGCCGCTTCGACGATTTGCAGGGCAACGTCCAGCGACTGGTTATGGTTGCCGCTCATCTCGGCAATGATGAACGGCGGCGCGTCGGCACCGATCAGGCGGTTGCCGATCTTGAAACTAGGCATGCGGATGTTCCTTCAAAACACGGGTGAACGCGCAGGCACCTTGAGTGAACCCGGCGTCTCGAAAAACATTCAATGAGGGGTGATTGGCGGGCAGCACCTGGGCCGTAATGGTCGTCAGTTGCGGCCAGTATTCACTGACGAACGACTCGCCGCGCGCCAGCAACGCCCTGCCCCAGCCAAGCCCGAAACGCCCCTCAAGCAGATAAATCGACACTTCGGCTTCGAGCCCGCGCAGGTCATAACGCAAGACCCCCACCGGACCGTCATCGGCCTCGGCAATCAACAGCAGACGCTGCGGGTTGCGCAAACTTGCGTTCAACCAGTTCAGGTGTTGCGCCCAGTCGATCAAGCCTTGATCCTTCGACCAGCGCCGCACGGCCTTGGCATTGCGCCCCTCGAACAACAGCTGAGCATCTTGCGTAGTCGCCACGCGCAGGTTGAGCATGGCACCGGCCAGCGCTACCGCGACGCGAAGCGCCCCGCCACCATCGACCAACCGCCGCGAACGATCGGCGAGGCTCTGACGCAAATAAAAATTCTCGGCGACAAAGCCGATGGCCTGGCGCAATTGCTCGACGCTGACCTGCTCGCGAGCGCCCATGAACACATGCGCTCCCGCTGCCGCCATCACTTCGCCGTTGGCCTGCTGGTTGTTCGACACGGCGATACAAATCGTCGGCAGGCCCATGGCCGCGCGCTCCCAACTGGTACCGCCACCCGCGCCGATAAACAGATCGGCCGCGCTCATGCGCTGATAAAAATCGCTGACAAAACTGTGCAGATGCCAGTTCGGCCGAGTCTCGGCCAGTGCCTGCATCTGCGCCCATGCCGGGTTATCGGCACCGGCGACAAAGTCCACCTCCAGCGCTGCAAAATCGGCCAGCGCCAACATGGCGTGATGGGTCTGCATTGCCGCGTCGAAACCACCGAAGTTCACCAGCACCCGCTGCGCCCTGGGTTTGATCGCGATGGCCGGGCAACTGAACTCTTCACGCAACATGGCGTAGCGCGGGCCGAGCAGCGTGCGGCAACCTTCAGGCAGCAGTGGTGGGTAATTCTCGGTCAGGCCCGACAAGTTCTGATTGAGCAGCAGATCGACGCTGTAGCGCCGGGTCCCCAGATCATCCACCGCGGCAATCCGTGGTGCCCAGCGCCGGGCCGCCGTTTGCCAGTGATGATCGAGGCCATAGTGGTCGACGATGATCCAGTCGAACCCCGCGTGCTCCTCAAGCAATTGGGCTAGCGCTGCGATGTCGGCCTGCCAAGGCAGCATCGCTTCGATAGTCTGCTGTGGGTCTTCATCGACATAGCGCTCGGGCAGCGCGAACGTCTCAAAACCTTCGGCCTGCAAGGCGTCGAGCCGATGTCCCGGCAAGCGCCGACAGGCAAACGCCACATGACTGCCCTGCTTGCGCAACACCCGCGCCAACGTAAGGCAACGAGCGATGTGGCCGCTGCCGATGGTCGGCGAGGCGTCGGCACGAATCAGCACTCTCATGAAAGTTCTCCGCCCGCCTTGAGTGCGGCGTACAGATACTCGGCGCGCGTCCAGTCTTCTGGCGTGTCGATATCCTGTACCAGATGCCGCGGCACGATCACCGGCAGACTGGCCGGTGAGAACAGCACCTCGCCGCGCAACCAGGCCTCGCTGCGCCCCCAGTAGAACTGACCGGCATCCTGAAATGCTTCAGGCAGATCCTGCGAGCGGGTATTACGAAATTCCGGGTACAACGCCGTCAGCGCGCCCTGCCCGTCGAGGGTCAGCGCACGCTGGACCGGGAAACCGAAACTGCTGACGGAGAAGGCAAAGGATTTGTCCGCACGCTGCTCCAGCAAATCAAAACCCTGACGCAAATACCGCGCCTGCAACAGCGGCGCGGTGGCGTACACGCAACAGGCGTAATCGAAGCCCGGCAACTGCTGCAAGGCGTGGACGATCACAGCAGCGGTACCGGTGAAATCGTCGGCAAGTTCAGCCGGCCGCAGGAACGGCACATCGGCGCCATGCGCTCGTGCGACCCGAGCAATCTCTTCGTCGTCGGTGCTGACCACCACGCGCTCGAACAATCCCGACTCCAGCGCAGTGCGAATCGAACGGACGATTATCGGTACGCCGTCGAACGGCTTCAGGTTCTTGCGCGCAATGCGCTTGCTGCCACCACGGGCGGGGATGATCGCAACGCAGCTCACCTTGTCCTACTCCTCAAGAACCAAGCGTCGCAATTGCTCGACCACGTAGTCCTGTTGCTGATCGGTCAGCAGTGGAAACAGCGGCAGGCTGATCGCTTCTGCGTAATAACGTTCGGCCTCGGGAAAGTCTCCCTCGGCAAAACCCAGGTCCTGATAGTAAGGCTGCAAGTGCACCGGAATATAGTGCAGATTCACCCCGACCCCGGCCGCGCGCAAGCCTTCGAACACCTGACGATGGCTGAGGTTGATGCGCTCGCTCTGCAAACGCACCACGTACAAATGCCAGGCGGATTCGGCTTCGGACTGTGCGCTCGGCAATGTCACAGGCAGACAAGCCAGCAAGCGCGCATAGCGTGCCGCCAGCTCACGTCGACGGGCGACAAACTCATCCAGCTTGCCAAGCTGCGACAGCCCGAGCGCGGCTTGCAAATCGGTGATCCGGTAATTGAAGCCCAACTCCACCTGCTGGTAATACCAGGGGCCGTGGCTGGGCTCGCTCATCTGTTGCGGATCGCGGGTCATGCCGTGGCTGCGCAAGCGCTGCAAGCGCTCGGCCAGCTCCGCGCGATTGGTCAGCACCATGCCGCCCTCGGCACTGGTGATGATCTTCACCGGATGAAAACTGAACACGGTCATCGCCGCGAATTCACCACAGCCCACAGGACGACCGGCATATGAGGCGCCGACCGCATGCGAAGCATCTTCGATGACGGTGAAGTCGTAGCGCTCGGCCAGTTCGCCGATCCGGCGCATGTCACAGCTTTGCCCGGAGAACGCCACCGCCACTAAAACCTTCGGTAACGTACCGTCGCGCTCGGCCCGTTCCAGCTTCGCGGCCAGCGCGAACGCATCGAGGTTCCAGGTCAGCGGATCGATATCGACAAAATCAACCTCGGCGCCGCAATAACGACCGCAGTTGGCCGAGGCCAGAAAAGTGTTCGGCGTCGTCCACAAGCGATCACCCACGCCGAGACCGGCCGCCAGACAGGCAATGTGCAGCGCCGCCGTGGCGTTGCACACCGCTACCGCGTAATCCGCCTGGCAACGTTCGGCCATCGCCCGTTCGAAACGCTCGATGGTCGGCCCTTGGGTCAGCCAGTCGGATTTCAGCACGTCGACCACGGCTTCGATATCGGCCTGATCGAGATTCTGCCGACCGTAAGGGATCATTTCGACAGCTTCGCGTGCAGTGCGGCGATCTGCCCGACCGAGAGGAAGTGCGGGTTGGTGTCGGACCGGTATTCGAACTCTTCACCCACCGGCTGACCGCGCTCGCCCAGTTTGTCGACAGCGAAATCGACATCGACGCTGGTGAAGCGGATCGACGGCTGGATGGTGTAGTGATCGGCAAACTCCAGGGTCATCCGCGCATCGTCCAGCGGCACCATCAGCTCGTGCAGTTTCTCGCCCGGACGAATCCCGACGTGCTTGTGCGGCAGGTGCTCGGCCATGCCGCGCGCCAAGTCGACGATGCGGATCGACGGGATCTTCGGCACGAATACTTCACCACCGTGCATGCGTGCAAAGCTGTCGAGAACAAACTGCACACCATGGTCGAGGGTGATCCAGAAGCGTGTCATGCGCTCATCGGTGATCGGTAATTCTTCGGCACCATCGGCAATCAATTTGCTGAAGAACGGCACCACCGACCCCCGCGAACCGGCCACGTTGCCATAGCGCACCACGGCAAAACGGGTCTGCTGTTCGCCGGCAATGTTGTTGGCAGCCACGAACAGTTTGTCCGACAGCAGCTTGGTTGCGCCGTACAGGTTGATCGGGCTGGCCGCCTTGTCGGTCGACAGCGCCACAACTTTCTTAACGCCATTGTCGATGGCGGCGGCAATGATGTTTTCCGCGCCATTGACGTTGGTGCGAATGCACTCGGTCGGGTTGTATTCCGCCGCCGGCACTTGCTTCAGCGCGGCCGCGTGCACCACGTAATCGATGCCGCGCATCGCCTGACGCAAACGGTCGGCATCGCGTACGTCACCGAGGAAGTAACGCATGCACGGCGCGTTGAACGTCTGCTGCATTTCGTATTGCTTGAGTTCATCGCGCGAGAACACCACCACGCGCTTGGGCTGGTATTGCTCCAGCAAGCGACGAATGAAGTTGCGACCGAACGAGCCGGTGCCGCCGGAGATGAAAATCGATTGACCGTTGAACATGTCTTGAGTCCTGTTTCCTGATCGTCAGGCTTAGGCGAGCAACTGCGCCCAGTCGATACTGGAGGCCTGGCCGAGGGTGAAGCCCTTGCCGGTCAGGGAAAGGTTCTGGTTGTAGGCAACGTCTTGGGCAAAGTGCGCTTGCCACTTGTCTTGCAGCGCGGCAATGGCCTGCGCATCGTTCGCCAACGTGCCGGTGTGGACGATCTGCACCTGCGGCGTCCATACGGTCAACAGCCCCGCATCCGCGGCTTTCAGGCACAGGTCGACATCGGCGAACGCCTCATCGAAATGCTCCTGATCCAGTCCACCCAAGGCCTCGAAAATCTCCTTGCGCAGCATCAGGCATACGCGGGAGACCGCCGAACAATTCTGCTCGACCAGCAACCGGTGCATGTAACCCGTTGCGTCCTTTTTCTCGCCGAGGAACGGTGAAGCCAAACCATCACCAAGGCCCAGGATGAATCCGGCGCCAGTGACAGAGCCTTCGCGATCCACCAGTTTGGCGCCGACCACGCCGACTTCCGGGCGCTGTGCCTGGTTCAGCAGGGCTTCGATCCAATTGGCGTTGAGCACTTCGGCGTCCGCTGCCAGGAGCACCAGATATTCGCCTTGAGCCTGAGCGGCAGCTTGATTGACCAATGCCGAAGCGCTCAGGCGCTGCTCATTCCTGATCAGACGAATACGCCCACGCCCGTTTTGCTCGAGGCTTTCCAGCCAGGCCAAAAGCTCACTCGACTGGCTGTGGTTGTCGGCAATGATGATCTCGTTGTTCTGATAACGCGTGCGTTGCAACACACTCACCAGGCAACGCTGCAGGTGTTCCTGATTGTCATCGCTGCAGACGATGATCGACACTTTCGGTCGCTCGGCGTGGCGGTAATCGACGCGCAAGCCACCGAATGCCTCGGCACTCACTTGCGCCTGATAACCGCGGGTTGCCAGATGCCGCGCGAGGGCCTGACGTTGATGCTCGCTCGGCGCCGGCGCCACGGCCGGGGTGATCAGCAACGGCTCGGCCAGATGCGCCAGACCGGCCAGGCCTCCGGCTTCGATCAGGCGCAACAGCAGGTCGAATTCCAGCGCATCGCTGTACTCGCGGGCAAAGCCTCCGGCCTCGACCATGAATTCGCGGCGAATCAGCCAATGCCGGGCCGTCAGCGACGGCATGCTTTGCAGCAGATCGAGGTTGAAGGCCGAGCGGAACATTTCAGTCAACTGACCATCAGGACGACGATGGATCTCATCCATGGCCACTGCACGGCAACCTTCGGCGTTCTGCAGTTCAAGGCTGGCACGCAGGAAACCGCTGCGGGTGAACTCGTCACCGGCCTCGGCCAGCAGCAGCCAATCGGCATTCGAGCGCCGGGCGATCTGGTTCAGCTTGTCGACGTAGTTAGCGGTGCTGACTTTGACGAAATGCACGGTGCTCTGTTCGGTCGTGACAGCCGGCAGGTCCCCTGTCGTGAAGACCACCACCTTGAACGCGCGGAAAGCGCTTTCCATCAGGCTGTCGAAGGTGACCTGAAGCTTGTCCATATCAGCTTCAAGATCCAGTAACAGAATGCCGAACCGCGGCCCGCCCTCGACAGTCGCCAGCTGTTGATTGATCTTGCGGATGGCGGTCTCGTTCGGCTGACGTGCCTGCAACCAGTTCATCAATTGGCCGGAACGCGTGCTGTCGAGCAGTTGACGGCTATCGTAGGTCGGCACGCTGTCCAGCCGCGCCATCCAGTCTGCGAGTACCTGCGCATCACCGTTCTGGCCCATGTCCAGCAACTGCCGATGCATTTTCTGCACGACGCGACGGTTGAACGGCCCCAACTGCACGGCTTCCAGCAAGCGGTTCTGGATAGTCTCGGTCGTGTCATTGGAATAAGTGCCCAGCAGCGTGTGCTGCTTGAGCAATGCACCTTCCATTTCTTCAAGTTGCAAGCGCCCCGCAGGCATCGCATGCAGGAGGAATTCAAACTCGGTCAACCGATCGAAAAACGCCTGATTGTAGAACGGCATTTCGACGTATTGCCTGGGTCCGAATACTCGTTTCGGCCCGGTAGTCGGGTCTTTCCACCAGGACTCGAAGATCGGTTCGATCGTCAGTGCATTGCGTGTGGCGAGGCTGTTCGCCAGCGCCTGGAAACTCTGCAGGGCAAAGGCTGCGGTTTGCTCCGCGTTCGGCTCATCGATGTCGGTTGGCAACGTGGCGAGGAAACCGGCAAAGCGCTCACGCTCGGCGACGGAACGGGCATCCTTGAAACTGAGGACGTGAATGATCTCGGTGTTGTGATCCGAGCGGCCATAGTTGACCTCCCGCACCACATACGGAATCGGCAGAATCCGCGCCTTGGCCCGCGCCAGCATGTAATACACATGGCCGATTTCCTGCCACTCGAAAATCGTGCCTTGCGGCATCGCCGCATACCAGTCCTGCAACAATGCGGTGCGATGCACTGCATAGAACGGCGGTATGTACTGCCCCATGTAGTCGAGAATACGATCCTGCGCACGCTCGGCGTTGTAGTCCTCTTGCACCTTCTTGTCACGGCGATAGTACTGCACGAAGTTGGCGTGCGTGAGGTACATCAGGCAATAGCCATGGCACATGCCGTAATCGGGGTTGGCTTCCAGAAAATTGACTGAGTCGGTCAATGCACCGTGCAGCATGAAGTCGTCGTCAGCGGCCAGCACCATGTAGGGCGTAGTAACCTGGCTGACCCCATAGGCCAGCTTTTGCTGAAACCCCAGATAGGTGTAATCAGGTAAATGGCGATAATCGACCGAAGGAAAATCGCCTGCGATGCTGTCATCGCCCTGCACCGATGAATCCAGCACCATCACCTTGGCGGAGTAACTGCTGTAGTACTGCAACGCGCGTCGCAGGAACGCCTTGCGGTTGTGGGTGATCAGCACCACCGTGAACAGCTCGTTCAGCGGTGTCACGTTGGTTTGCGTACTGCTTTGAACCTGCATTTTCCTATCCCCGCAACCGGCCAGTCGCCTGACGCCTGAAACTGTTTTTGATTAACGAACGCGACGCAGATAGCCGTCCGGCGCCACGGTGATCAGCAGCTTGTTTTGCAACTGCTGGTCGATCTCGAAATCCTTGTTCTCTTCCAGGTATTTCCATACCGCGGTTTTCGGGTTGTCGCCCGGGCCCCATGGGCGATCCGGGAAAAAGTCGGCCGGCATGTCTTCCACCACGGTGTCCATCACCACGCAGTAGCTGTCGACCGAAACCAGCGACGCGTACAGGCGCAACTCTTCGAGTACGTGGTCGTGGGTGTGATTGGAGTCGAGGACCAGAATGACTTTTTTGCCTTTGGCCGCAGCGTGAACTTGAGCCGCGATGGCCGGGTCGATGCTGGAACCTTCGATCATCTTGATGCGCCTGGCCATCGGATGGCTTTCGATCGCCTCGCGGTTGTGCGGGCGAATGTCGAGGTCGATGCCCAGTACTTCACCGTGGCCTTGCAGCTCCAGCAACGAGGCGTAGTAGATGATCGAACCACCGTGGGCGATGCCGCACTCGATGACCAGGTCCGGTTTGACCTGCCAGATGATCTCCTGCATCGCCATCATGTCTTGTGGCAACTGGATGATCGGACGGCCCATCCACGAGAAGTGGTAGCTGTACTTGTGCCTGGCCGATTCGTTGAAGAAATCTCGGGCCAGGCCAGTGAGTTTCTGGTCGTCGCCCTGCTGGGCAATCTGTTCCCGGCACTCGGCTTCGAAGGCTTTATTGATGCTGTTGTCGGTCATTGTCAAAATCTCAAGGGTCACTGGAACGAAGCGCTGTCAACGGCGTGATAGACGTAGCGTCCACCGGTCATCCGCTTGATTTCTTCGAGGTAATTGGAGTTCATCACAAACAGGTTGGCGCCTTCGGGCAACGCGTCCAGGGCCTCTTGCGGCGAAGACACGCGGGCACCGCTCAGCGGCAGATAACGTCCCTGCTTGGCCGGGTTGATATCCACCACTCGATCAACCGCCACACCCGCGCGTTGCAGGAACAGCGAATAGATCACGCCTTTGGACGAGGCGCCCCAGATCGCCGAACCCTGCTCGGGCGCGGCTTGAACGATCCGCACCGCGCGGTCGAGGCTGGCGGTGAAATTCTGCGGCAGCGTCAGGCGCGGCACCGGTTGCTCCGGGATCAGGCGCAACGTGGAAAGATCGGCGACGATGTACAGGTATTGGCCACCGAACAGGTGACCAGCCTCGTGCACAGTGCCGAACATCCGGCGCAAGTCATCGAGGCGGAAATAATTGACGTGTTCGTAGAACAGATCGAACCAGGCTTTATGCTCAAGGATCCAGTCGAAGCACGGCACTTCGATGTAGACCTGCCCGCCCTGGTTGGCGTTGGCAATTTCAGCGAGGAAGCTCACCGGATCCTGAATGTGCTCCAGAACATGCCGCAGGACGATGGCGTGCGCAGCCAGACCGAGACCGCGAGTGAACGGCGCTATGATCACGTCGGCGTTATCGCCTTCGTAAGCCGGATCGATGCCCGTGATCGAATAGCCCAGGCCCTTGAGCAGTTCAAGAAAGTAGCCCTTGCCGCAGCCGACTTCGATCAGCTCCTGGCCCTTGAAGTGCCTGGCGATGATGCCTTCGACGTCGCTCAGGTGCTTCTGGAACTGCCCTGAATGTGCCTGCTCGTTTTGATAGTCAGCGTCGTAGCTGAGCTTGTCGGCGTCGAAGGCGGCATTGAAGACCAGGCCGCTACGCTCGTCCTGCACCAGCAGCATGTCGGCACTGGCAGAGGCTCGCGCCGACCCGGCATCGGCAAAAGTGCGATTCTGCAACACCGGCAGGTCGGTGACCCGATACAACTCGTGCCTCATTGCGGCTCTCCCAATAACTGTTGCAAACGCTCGGTCACGGCCCAGAACGCCATCGGTTCGTGGCTCGGGTATGGGTAGTGGCCAAGGTTCAGATTCAGCGTCGCGCCGCGTTCGCGCAGGCGTTGTTCGACCAGCGTCCGTACCGACACCGGTTGACCACTGGCGCAATTGATAACGCCGTCGAAATCGCGCTGATGCACGATTGCGGCGAGGTGACCGGCCGCGGTTTCAATCGGTAGAAAATCGCGTAGCTGTTCACCGGCGGACATGTCGAACGATTGCTCACCGGCATCGATCGCACTGTCCAGGGCCGCCAGCAGACTGTTGGGGTTCTGTCCCTCGCCGTGCAGATAGAACAGTCGCGCCCACTGCAAGGTGAACGGATGTTCCTGCTGCAGGTTCTGCAAAAACAGGTGCAACGTGTGTTTGGCCAGACCGTACGGATTGCTCGGGCGCGGCTCGGTACTTTCGCTGAGCGGTCCGCCTTGCATGCCGTACTCGAAGCAAGTACCGGTGACCAGAACCTGCTTCACGCCCGCCTCGACCGCGCCTTTGATAAAGCGGTAATCGGCCATCAGGTTATGTTCAAAATGAAACAGCGCCCGATAGTTCGGCAACCCCGGCCAGGCCAGATGCGCCAGCGCGTCGATGCCATCGGTCAGCGCGCTGACATCGAGATCGGCGGCGTGAATATCCGCGCTCACGAACTCGACATCGTTTATCCACGGCATGCCCTGCGCCGTGTCTGCATTGCGCGCCACGGCGCGAACGGCACAGCCGCGCGTCAGCAACGCAGCGACCAGATGCCGACCGACGAAGCCCGTGGCTCCCGTAACCAGAATTCTCACAGTACGCTCAACTCAGGCACGGCGATCACGAAGCGCCCATCCCATTGACGCACTTGCGCCAGTTGCTGACTGACTTCGTGCAGCAGGTTCCAGGGCAGCACCAGCACGTAATCGGGTTTTTCCAGGTCGATTTGCGCCGGCGCCACGATCGGGATGCGACTGCCCGGCAGAAACTTGCCCTGCTTGTGCGGGTTGGCGTCGGCCACCCAGGCGAGCAGGTCGGGTTTGACCCCGGCGTAATTGAGCAGCGTGTTGCCCTTGGCCGCTGCGCCGTAACCGACCACGCGCTTGCCCTCGGCCTTGGCCTGCAACAGGAAGCGCAGCAGTTCATGTTTGATGCGCTCAGCGGCGGGCGCGAGGCTCGTGTAGTACTCGGCGGTTTTCACCCCGGCATCGAGCTCGGCCTGCAACTGCTGCTGCACGCTCGCTTGTACCGCGCGACGTTCGCCGTCCTTGCGCTGCACAAACACCCGCAGCGATCCGCCATGAGTGCTCAATGGGCTGACGTCGAACACTTCCAGGCCATTGCGTTCGCACAGGGTCTGCACGGCAGTCAAAGACAGGTAGGAATAGTGCTCGTGATACAGCGTGTCGAACTGCGCGCCGGCCATCAGCGTCAGTAGTTGCGGGAATTCGAAAGTGGCCACGCCGGTCGGCTTGAGCAGCGTTGCGAAACCACCGAGGAAATCATTGATGTCCGGCACATGCGCGAGCACGTTATTGGCGGCCATCAAGTCGGCGCCCCAGCCTTCGCTGTTCAACTGCGCGGCAGTTTCACGACCGAAGAACAGCTCACGAATTTCCAGGCCTTTCTCCCGCGCGGCTTGCGCAGTGCTGCGAGTGGGCTCGACACCCAGGCAAGGGATGCCGCGACCCGCCACGAATTGCAGCAGATAACCATCGTTGGCAGCGACTTCGACCACGCGGCTGTCGGCAGTCAGGCCGAAACGCTCGACCATTTCGGCGACATAACGCTCGGCATGGGCCAGCCAGGTGCTGGAGAACGAACTGAAATAAGCGTACTCGGCGTCGAACAGGCTGTCGGCGCGGGTGTAATCCTCGGTCTGCACCAGCCAGCATTGCTGGCACACGGCGACCTTCAGCGGTACCCATTGCTCGGCCTGCTCCAGGCGATCGGCATGCACGTAGGCGTTGGACGGTGGCGAGGTGCCAAGGTCGATCAGCGGCAGGCTCAGCGGTGCGGCGCACCCACGGCAGTTCATAGACGCACTCCAGCAAAGTGTTGATCGAGCGCGGGATGGCTGGAATCACGCGCTGACAAATTATTGACAGGCAACGGCCAGGCAATCGCCAGCCGTGGATCGTTCACCGACAGACCGCCCTCATGCTCCGGCGCGTAATCGGCGCTGTGCAGGTAAAGCAATTCGGCGTCTTCAGTCAGTGTCTGGAAACCGTGGGCGAACCCCGCCGGAATCAGCAGACCGCGACCGTCACCCGCCTTCAGATGCTCGGCGTGCCAATGCAAAAAGGTCTCGGATTCGGGGCGCAGGTCTACCGCCACATCCCACACTTCACCGCGCAGGCAGGTGATCAGTTTGGCTTCCGGCGCATTGGCATTCTGATAATGCAGACCGCGCACACTGCCCTTCTCACGGGTGCGGGAATGGTTGATCTGACGTATGTGAAATTCGCTGCCAAACGCACTCAGGCTGCCCTCGCAGAACAGTCGGGCGAAGTGCCCGCGCTGATCTTCGAAGCGCTTGTGCTGGACGCTGAACAGTCCGGCCAGCGGTAGCGCGCGCAAGGAAAACTCGCTCACAGTGCGCCTCGGTACAGGTTCAATTGGCCAAGGGTCACGGCACGCATGTCATCGCCGTTCTGCCATGCCAGATGCCAGTCGAGGGTTTGAGTCAGGCATTGTTGCAAGGTCCAGCGTGGCTGCCAGCCGAGCCGTTGGCGCGCGCGGCTGCTGTCCAGACGTAGCAGACCGGCCTCGTGCAATTCACTCGGCTCGATGCGTAGACCACGGGCTTGTGGCCAGCGATTGGCAAGCATTTCGACGACTTCACCGACGCTGCACATGTCCGCTTCGCCCGGGCCGAAGTTCCACGCACCGGCGTATTCCGGGCCTTGCTCGTAGAGGCCGGCGGCCAATTGCAGATAACCGGCCAGTGGCTCCAGCGCGTGCTGCCACGGGCGCACGGCTTGCGGGTAGCGCAGGGTCACCGGCTCGTCTGCCGTCCAGGCTCTGAGCACGTCGGGAATCAGTCGCTCAGGCGCAAAGTCACCGCCGCCCAAGACATTGCCGGCACGCGCGGTAGCCAGGGCCAGACCGTGCCCGGCGTATTTGTCGGCCGGAAAAAACGACGCGGCATAAGACTGCGCCAACAGTTCACAGCAGGCCTTGCTGCTGCTGTAAGGATCGTGGCCACCCAGGGCTTCGTCTTCGCGGTACGGCCACAGCCATTCCTTGTTTGCGTAGACCTTGTCGGTGGTCACCAGCACGCAGGCACGCACACAGCCGACCTGTCGAATCGCTTCGAGCAAGTTGAGCGTGCCCATGACGTTGCTGGAATAGGTGCCGAGCGGATCGCGATAACCTTCACGCACCAGCGGCTGAGCGGCCAGGTGCAGGACGATCTCAGGCTCGGTTTCGGCGATGATCTCCAGCAAGGCACCGAGATCCCGCAGATCGCCGCGCTGATCGTTGATGCCTTCGTGGACACGCGCCAGTTCGAACAGGCTCGGCCCGGTTGAAGGATCAAGGGCAAAACCGCTGACTTGTGCGCCGAGGCTTTGCAGCCACAGCGTCAGCCAGCTGCCTTTGAAACCGGTATGGCCGGTAACGAGGACGCGCTTGCCACGCCAGAAATCCGCACTCAGGCCCATTGCTTCCATGGGGCCTCCCCGCTCTGCCACAGTGCTTCGAGATGGTTCTTGTCGCGCAGGGTGTCCATCGGTTGCCAGAAACCATTGTGTTCGAAGGCTTTCAACTGTTCTTCCTGGGCCAGGCGCGCCAAGGGTTCGGCTTCCCATGTCGTCCCGTCACCGGCGATATACGACAGCACTTTGGGTGACAGAACGAAAAATCCGCCATTGATCCAGCCACCGTCGCCACGCGGTTTCTCGGTAAACCCGAGCACCTGATCACCGTGACGGTCCAGCGCGCCATAACGACCGGGCGGTTGCACGGCGGTGACGGTTGCCAGACGGCCATGGGCTCGGTGGTAGTCCACCAATTGACGAATGTTCAGATCGGAAACGCCATCGCCGTAGGTGAAGCAGAACGCCTCTTCATCCTTCAGGTATCGACCGGCACGCAGCAGACGGCCACCGGTCATGGTTTCTTCGCCGGTGTCGATCAGGGTGACGCTCCACGGCTCGCTGTAATTCTGGTGCACGTCCATGCGGTTGTTACGCATGTCGAAGGTGACGTCGGAGGTGTGCAGGAAGTAGTTGGCGAAGAAGTCCTTGATCGCGTAACCCTTGTAGCCAAGGCAGATCACGAAATCGTGGATTCCGTGGGCGGAATACTGCTTCATGATGTGCCAGAGAATTGGCTTGCCGCCGATCTCGATCATCGGCTTGGGCTTGAGGTGCGACTCTTCACTGATGCGCGTGCCGAGGCCACCCGCCAAAATAACTGCCTTCATCGTCTCCCCTCTTGTTCTTCACCCGGCTGCGCGCAGCTTTCTTGAGCGTTGCAGGCCTTCTGGCTAAACCTTCTACCGTTCCGGGCGCTGGTGGAATGACCGCGAGCGCTCGTTTTATGGCGATTTGAGGGGGACGTGCAGGAAACGCGCCAGCCGCGCAGGCTCTATGCCGGTGGCGTAATCGGCCATGAAAAAAGGGATGAATTCATCAGCGGGATTTGCGACGCTTTCGACACAAACAAAACAGGCGGCCCAAGGCCGCCTGCTCAAACACCAATATTCACTTCGGATCAGTTGGGCAACCAACCCTCGACCCAGTAATTGAGGTTGTTGCCCTTGAGCATGTAATCGCGCAGCACTTCCTCGCGCAACGCATCGCCCATGCGGTAGCTGGCCTCTGGATCGGACAGATGCATGCGGATCGCCTCAAGCCATTCCTCGGCGCTGTTGCTCACGACCTTGGTGCACGGAAGATAGCCGCGATAGGCTTCAGTCTCGGTGCAGATCACCGGGTAGCCGCAGGCACCGTATTCCAGCAGGCGCAGGTTGCTCTTGCAGTCGTTGAAGATATGAAATTCAAGTGGTGCCAGTGCCAGGTCAAGGTTCAGGCTGGCCAGTTTGGCCGGATAGGCGTCCAGGCCGACGCTTGGATGGAATTCATGAACGAACGGACGCAGCGCCGGCGGGCACATGCCGAAGAACACCCACTCGACTTCGTTGGCCAGCAGACGGACGACATCGGCAATGATCGCCAGGTCGCCGTCATGACTGGTCCCGCCCCCCCAGCCGACGCGAGGTTTTCGCGAAGTACGTCGACGACTGCTCAGGCCGGCCCACAGGTGTGGCGCCAGCATGTTCGGGACGACCCGGATGTCGTGGTGCATGTCGCGCAATGCATCGGCCAGCGGCTGGGTCGATACCACCACCCGGTCACACAGACTGATGCCACGACGCACGATACTGTCGACGCCGACTTCAGCCTTGCGAATGTGTGCGTTCTTTTTCGGCACATCGATCACATAGTCATCCAGCTCGAAAATCCTGAATGCCCGGGAGGCATCTTTGACGCGCTCCACTTCGTCGACCGCGTTCCGGCTATAGCGACCCTGCAACACAATCACGTCCGGCGAACTGCGCTCAAGCTCGATGTTCGTCGGCGTGTGGTAACTCAAATGTCCGACTATACGCCCGGCCGCTTCCAGCTCAAGAAACGGCTGGGCAACCCGGTAATGGCCCACGGCAGACGTGTTGATCGGGATCGCCAGCACCTTGGGCAGCAACTGACGGAAGAACGGATCCCAGCCGCTTTTGAATCCGGGTTCGAGACTGAAATTACTGCTGCCCAGACTCAGGTTAGGGTTGTAAGCCGGATCCCTGGCAACCAGAGGCAACCAACGCTGATAAAAGCTTTTCTGCTCGTTTTGCAGGATGCGCGGGGCCGGCTCCCCATAGGAAGCCACTGTCACTCGCATCAGTTCGGCGTACGGCGTCCATACCACCAGGTATCCGTTTTGCTTCACCCGCAGGCAGAAGTCTGCGCCATTGAGTGCCTGCGACAGGTCTTTTTCGTCGAGGCCGAGCACTTCATCGAAGACCTTCTTGCGCACCAGCAGGCAGTCGATGCCCACCGCGCTGAAGTTCTGCACGGTCTGCTGGCGCTGCATGTAACCCGGTGTATTCAGTAGCTCGCCACGATTAGGCACCCCCACTGCCCCCCGCAGCCCGCACACCAGCGCAGCCCCTTCGATGCGCCCTTGCGGACTCACCAGACGGCCACCGACGATGCCGACTTCCGGACGCCGGGCATGGTTGAGCAACTCGTCGAGCCAGTCCGGATTGACCACGCTGTTGCACGGACTGAAAAACAACAGGTAGTCACCGCGAGCCTGGCCGGCGGCGAAGTTGTGCACCGCCGCCAGATTGTCGCCATAATCACAACGAAGCACGCGCAGCTTGTCGCTTCCCATTTGCTCCACGGCCGACAGCCAGTTGCAGGCATCCAGCGCCGTGCTGCCGTTATCGACAATGAGCACTTCAAATTGCTGGCAGGTGGTTTTCTCCAGCAGGCTTTCAATGCAACGCTCCAGAGACGCCAGCTCATTACGGGTCGCGATGATGATCGACACCATGCCCGGTTGAACATGGAGGTAGTCCACACGACTGATCATACGCTGACTGCCGGTGCGGATTCGGTGAGGAACACCCAGGCGCGTCAGATGCGCCGCCAACACTACCGGGGCCTGATCCATGACCTGTGGTTGTGTCAGCCACCGGGACAGGCGCAGGGTGGACTCCACCAGAACTTCGGCAATGTGCCCGATCGCGTGTGGCCCGTTGTTTTCGACCAGGCGCCAGAGCAGATCGTGCACGCCAAGCTCGCCAAAGCCCGCCGCCATCCCGCCAAGTTCCAACAGGCGCTGGCGCTGTAGCGCGAGCACACGGCCGACATAGGGAAAGCTGCGCATCAAGTCGAGATTGAAATCCGGCTTGAACACCGGCTCGATCGAGATCTCGTCACGCAAGCCGCCTTCGTCGCTGTAAAGGCAGCGCACATCCGGCATCTCCACCATGCGCTCGGCGAGCAACAGCAGCGCCAGTTCATGCATGCGGTCACCGGCGCGAACCAGATAGATCCAGTCCGCGTTGTCCAACTCGGCCAGCAGGTGGTTGAACTGGGCAACCGCGTCCGCCTCCAGTGGCACATGACGCACACCGTCGACAGGTGCGTGCCGCAATGGGGAAAGCACCACCACTTGCTCAGCGCTGTAGGCTTGCTGACGAAGACTTTTGAGGGTGTCCTCCAACGCCGACAAATCACCTTCGCTGTCGAGCACGATCGGCACGACGCGCGGACGCCAGCTCCAACTCTGCACGCGAGCATCAAGCAGGCGTTGCTGGGCCGGATTCAGATGGCGGCAGGACAGCCATTGCCGATACATGTCAGCGAAACTGTCGCAATCCGGGCCGACCCGGGAATTCACCAGGGTTTGAATGAAACCCAGCTGTCGGCCAAGGGCGGCCTCTTCCCACGCATAAGCCTGCCCTTCAATGGCATCGGCCAGCGCAACATGACGCACCCAACCGGGTGCCGGCGCCGGCTCGCCACTGCGCAGAGCGAGCATTTGCTTGAGCCAGTCGAGTTCGGTCACGACCGCAGCCTTGACTGCGGACTGGTTGCTCAGGCGCGCCGGATGCAAACGCTCAAGACTCAGGATCTGCCCGACCACGACAAGATTGCCGCGTCGCAACAGACACGCGAACAAAGCAAAATCCAGGTTCGCAACAAAGCCCTCGCCGATCTGCGTCAGGGCCGGCAAGTATTCCAGTGCATGCAGAGTTCGCAGCAAGGCCCCACTGAGGCCACTGAGAAAATTAAAGACAGTGGTTTCCAGAATCCCCAACAGATCCTCACCCTTGAACAAGGTGACACCTTTGGAAAAGCAGCTATTTTCCACACGGTCGGATAACAGGATGCAGTCTTCGTCGTAGAACTGCCGTTGGCCGATGACCAGATTGACGTCGTCGTGATCGATGAATCCGGCGATCTGTTGCGCAATGCACTCAGGCAGCAACTGATCGTCATCGCACAACAATTTCAGGTAGTCGCCGCTGGCTTCCTGCGCACACGCGATGAGGTTGCCTTGAAAACCCAGGCGCCGCGGATTGCGCACATAACGCAGACGAATCGAGACAGGCACTTCACAGGCATCGACGATCTCGCGGATCTCGTCACCGCCACTGTCATCGCAAACGATCACTTCAAGATTGGCGTAGGTCTGACTCAGGGCGCTTTCCAGTGCCACGAGGAAGAATTGCGGATTGAAGGCGGGAATGGCAATGGTGACAAGAGGTGCTGGTTTCACGGCGGGAGAACTCGCGAGCGGCGGGAGCTTGCCTGGATGAAGCAAGACTCCCTGAACCGCAGAAAAAAGACGGTTTTCACTCGGTTGTCGAAAGCCTTCGCGAAGTCATCGGGAAGGCCCTGACTCAGACTTTGTTGAACAGGCCCAACTGAGCGATCTTGCTGAACGCCAATTGCGATGCCTGCAGCATGGTTTGCTGCAGGGTCAGGCGGGTCATTACTTCAGCCGGATCGGAGTCGCGAATGGCGCCCTGGGTCTGCGTGTTGGCCAGTACCAGACTCTGGTTGATGTCCGTCTGGGTCACCAGCGATGCACCGCGCCCCCCCACAGAACTGACACCAGTGGCCAGTTGATCGATGCCGCTGGCCAGGTTGCCGATACCGGCTGTGACTGCCGCGTTCATTTTCTGAATGGCGATCGGATTATTGTTGGTCGGTGTCGACAGGGCCATTTTCAGTTGGCTGACCGTATCCAGAACGTTCTGGGTCTGGTGCGTGTTGACCGCTACCGAGAACTGGTCACCTGCGCCCGGTGCGCCGGCGACGGTGAACGAAACACCCGATGCGGTTGCGGTAGTGCCAGCCATGGTGCCGGTCGACACTGGCGTGCTGTCAGCCGTCACCGGCGCGGCATACAGTTCGAAATCCGTAGCGCTGGTGAACTTGAGCACAGCACCACCGCCCGGGAAGCTGGCGTGGTAGTCAGCGCTGTTGGTCACCGAGGCGCCTGTCACCAGGGCGCTCGAAGGATTGCCCGGGCTGCGCGAAGTATTGAAGCTGTCCGGCTTGGCCGCCAGGGTGAAACTGTGGCCGGCAATTGCCGCATCCGGGTCGGCACTGTCACCTGCCTTGAGGTTAATATTGAGGTTCAGATCAACGCCGCGAAAGCTCACGGTTTGCGTGGCTGCGTTGTTGGAGTTGAACACGCCGTTCTGGCTCGCTTCAGACGTTACGTCGTTACCCAGCGCATCGGTGATTTTCAGCTGAGTGCTGCTCAAGAACTCCACGGTGTAAGGCTCGCCGCTACGGAACTTGGCACTGTAGGTGACATCCGACGCGACTTGACCGTTGGACAACGCGACACGACCGTCATCCACCGCTGGCGACGTAAGCGTGGCGGACGTTCGGTTGGTGTTGATCGCCTGCTGGAATACGTCCCAACCGGTACTGTTGGAAGCCATCGATTGATTGTCGCCAATTGGCAGGTCGAGGGTCACCTGGTCGCCGTTGTAGCTGTAGGTGCCATCGGTGTTGCGACTGAACGGAGCCACATCACCCTTGGAGCCGGCGAAGATGTATTTACCGTTTTCGTCCTTGCTGTTCATCAGGCTGAGCAATTGCTCTTCAATCTCACCCAGCTCGGATGCGTTCGCCTGACGGTCGGCATCGGTAAAACCGGCGTTGCCCGCACCCAGCGCCAGTTCTTTGGCCCGCTGCAACACGTTGCCGATGCTGGTCATCACCGCTTCGGTCTGACCGAGCGTGCCTTTGATGGTGGTCATGTTGGTCGAAAACTGGTCGAGCATCGAAGCCTGCTGACCCAATTGCAGCAAACGCGAAGCGCCAACCGGATCATCCGCTGCGGTGTTGACGCGAACCAGGCTGCTCGCCTCTTCGCTGCTCTTGACCACGTTGGCGAAATTTTTCTGATAGTTCGCTGCCGAGGACTCGTAAAACTGGGCGGTAGAAATGCGCATGGGCTACGACTCCTTAAAGACTGTTGATCAGTGTGCTGAAGATTTCCTGCGCAGCCTTGATGATCTGCGAAGAGGCGGTGTAGTACTGCTGGTACTTGACCAGGTTGCCGGTTTCCTCGTCGAGGTCGACACCCGAAAGCGAGTCACGCGCGCCCTTGGCGTTCGCCAGAATGGCGGTGGTCGCAGCACTGTCCAGCTTGCCTTGGGCCGCCTTGGAGCCGACGCCCTCGACGAGTTTGCCATAGGCATCATTCAGCGAAATACCTTTGCTTGCCGAACCGGTGTCGACTGTTTGCGCAGTCTGCAGACCCGCCAGAACCGTGCCGTTTCGATTGTCCAGGGAACCTGGCTGGCTCAGGCTGACGTTGATCGCCGTGCCCTTGCCAGGTGAACCGGCGACGGTCATGTCGAAATCAACGGTGTACTGCGTGGCAGGCGCTGGCGGGATCGGCGCACCGGTCGAATCCTTGAGCGCAATGCTCAGGTTCAAGGTGTTGTTCTGGCCAGGCTGGATGGTACCGCTGCCGAGAACGCCACCTTTGGCATCCAGCAATTGATAGCTCTGGGTCGTGCCGTCAGCCGACGGATCGCCAAACACCACTTTAACCGGCGTCGAATACTTCATACCGTTCTGCATCGCGGTGGTGGTGGCCGCGTCGTAGAGGTCGAATCGGGTAGTCAGGGTCGGCTGACCGCTGGCCGGAATGGTCAGCGTGCCGCTACCACCCGCAGCAATGGCCGCTCCCAACGGCGCCGCGATGGCCAGACGCTTGGAGTCGGTCATCTCGGTTTTGATATTGGCCGATGCGTTACGTGTCGGGGTGAGCTTGAAAGTGTCGCCTTGGGCAGCTCCCCCGTTGAACGTCATCGAGAACCCGTCGATCACCGGCGCAGGTGTCGTCGTGGTGCTGAAGTTGCCCATCGGCGTGTTATCGGGCAGACGCTGAACGGTGTAATCGGTAGCGCTGGTGAACGTGACCTTGTAATCGTTGATGGTCAGTTTGCCCGTGTCCTCGATGCTCACATCGAAGTTACCGGAGCCGGCACTGTTGCTGGTGGACGCAATGCTGCGCTGAGACATCTGCGCGGCACTGTTGATGCTGTTGAACAGGTTCGAACCGAAATCACCGTTCTTGTCGATGCCCTGAGCCTGGATACTGTTCATCTGATCGGCGACGACCAGCGCCACACGACCCAATTCATTCATGGCCGGATCGAGCACTTCGCTGCGATAACGCAGCAGGCCGCCGATTTCACCACCGGCCATGATCGAGGTGATGTCGATGGTGCTCGAACCACGATTGAGCTGCAGCGACAAGCGTCCCGGATCATCTTTACCCGGCACCGCCTCGAGCTTGTTGACCGTACTGCCGATCACCAGTGGCTGGCCGCTACCCAGATACACATCGACGTTGCCGTCGCGCTCGACATACTGTGCGCCGGTGAAGGTCGACAGCTGGCGCATGGTTTCGTTACGGGCATCGAGCAGTTCATTCGGCGTACCGCCGGAGCTCGAAATCTCGCTGATTTTCTGGTTCAACTGCGCCAGGGTCGTGGCCAGCTTGTTGACCTGATCTGCCATGTTCGTCAGGTTGCCGTTGATGTTCGCATTCTGCGTGTTCAACTGGCTGGACACGGAGTTGAAGCGATTGCTCAGGGCCTGGGCATCGCTGAGCAACAACTGGCGGGAAGCGTCGTCGCCGGGTTTGGCATTGACGTTCTGTACCGAGGCGAAGAATTTGGTCAGGGCACCATTGAGACCGGTACCACTGTCGGACAGCAAGGTATCGAGTGGCGTGACTTGCCCAAGGTACGCGGCCGAATCACTGTTGAGCGACGTCGTGGTCTGCAACTGCGCGTCGAGGTAGCTGTTGTATACCCGGCGCACATCGGCCAGCGTCGTGCCGGTGCCGATGTAGACGTTGCCGTACTGAATCGACCCCTTGCTGCCTTGCACGGTTTGCTGGCGCGAGTAACCGGCGGTGTCGGCGTTGGCAATGTTGTTGCCGGTAGTCGCCAAGGCGTTATGGCTGGCGCTCAGCCCCGACATCCCGATATTGAGCAAACTCATGGTTCAGACCTTATACCTTGTGCCTATAAAGGCGTGGTGGAAACGCCCGCCGCAGCGTAGTTCTGGTAACTCGTCATCTGCTTGGCTATCTGCGAAATCTTGCTCGCGTAGTTCGGGTCGGTTGCGTAACCGGCTCTCTGCAACTCGCGTACAAACTGTTCTGGGTTATCGGCCGACTTCACGACATCTTGATAGCGATTGTTGGTCTGCAGCAAAGTCACAAGGTCATGGAAACTGTCCTTGTAGGAGTCGTAGGAACGGAACTCGGCCGTCTCCTTGACCATCTGCCCGTTCCTGAATTCGCTGGTGATCGCCCGCGCCGAATTGCCCTGCCAACTGTTGCCGGCCTTGATGCCGAACAGGTTGTGGCTGCTGCTGCCGTCCTGAGCACGCATGACCGACTTGCCCCAGCCGGTTTCCAGGGCCGCCTGGGCCACCAGGTAACGTGGGTCGACACCAATGCGGGCCGCCGCTTCCTTGGCCATCGGCAGCATGGTGTTGACGAACTGGTCGACGGAACTGAAGGCTTTCTTCGCTGGTGCCAGCGGAATCTGCGCCATGGCGCGCCCGTAGATCTGCATGCCGCCAGTGGAGGATTGTTGCGCGGTCGCCAGCCAGTCGCCGTTGTACAACGGTCCCGTGCCGGTGTTCGTCGTGCGCTCTGGCAAGGTTGTCTTGTCGATCGTCGTGGTGACAGCGGTCGCCGCCGAAGGCACCAGCCCGGCCAACAACCGATCAGCCAGTTTCGGCGGCAGTGCCAGGCGTCGCTGATTGATCAGCGCCATGTCATTGCGATGGGCACCCTCGCCCGCCTCTTGCGGCGCATGGACTGAACGCGAAGCCCACAACGGACGCTGGCCATTGACCCGCGACAGCGGGCCATCGATTGCCACCGTACCTGCCGCCACCGGCGTTTCCACGGCGGTCTTGGCAGCCTCTTGCTTGGCCAGTGACGCAGCAGCCGCCTCACCCGACGTCAGCGGTTTGTTCTTCGACATCTGGCGCATCAGCACGTCGGCCAGGCCGATACCTCCACCCTCGCGGGACATGGAAACCGCCAGTTGCTGGTCGTACATTTCCTGGTACTGCTTGGCAGCCGGCGTGTTCAGCGGATTGTCCTGCCCCAGCGCTTCGGTTGCCGAGCGCATTGACTTGAGCATCTCACCGAGGAACAGCGATTCGAACTCCTGCGCCACCTTGCGCAGGTTGCCGTCGCTGTTCTTGTCGCCGACCTTGAGCTGATTCAGACGGTTCAGGTCCGAATAGGAGCCCGAATCGCTGCTGCTGACCAGACCGCTCTTGCGCATATCCACAATGGCCGTCCTCAGATCACGATCAGATCGGCTTGCAGGGCACCGGCCTGCTTCAGCGCTTCGAGGATCGCCATCAGGTCACCCGGTGCCGCGCCGACCTGGTTCACCGCACGTACGATCTCGTCGAGGGTGGTGCCCGGGCCGAACTTGAACATCGGCTTGGCTTCCTGCTGGGCGTTGACCTTCGAGCGCGGTACCACCGCCGTCGTGCCATTGGACAGAGGGCCGGGTTGGCTGACGATCGGGTCTTCGGTGATGGTCACGGTCAGACTGCCGTGGGTCACGGCGGCCGGGGACACCTTGACGTTCTGGCCGATCACGATGGTGCCCGTACGGGAGTTGATGATGACTTTCGCCACCGCCTGGCCCGGATCGACTTCGAGATTTTCCAGGATCGAAAGGTAGTCGACGCGCTGGCTCGGATCGAGCGGCGCAGTGACGCGAATCGAACCGCCGTCGATGGCCTGGGCTACGCCAGGGCCGAGCATGTCGTTGATTTTGTCGACGATGCGTTTGGCGGTGGTGAAGTCGGAACGGTTGAGGTTCAGCGTCAGGCTGTTGCCCTGGTTGAAACCGCTCGGCACCGCACGCTCCACCGACGCACCACCCGGGATGCGACCGGCCGACGGAACGTTGACGGTAATCTTCGAACCGTCTCGCCCTTCCGCATCAAAACCGCCGACCACCAGGTTGCCCTGGGCCACCGCATAGACGTTGCCGTCGATGCCCTTGAGTGGCGTCAGCAGCAAGGTACCGCCACGCAGGCTCTTGGAGTTACCGATGGACGAAACAGTGATGTCGACCTGCTGACCCGGCTTGGCGAACGCTGGCAAATCGGCACTGATCGACACCGCCGCGACGTTCTTCAACTGCACGTTGCCCGAGCCCGGCGGTACCTTGATGCCGAACTGCGAGAGCATGTTGTTGAAGGTCTGCAGGGTGAACGGGGTCTGCGTCGTCTGGTCGCCGGTGCCGTTAAGCCCGACCACCAGGCCGTAGCCGATCAATTGGTTGGAACGCACGCCGGAAATGCTGGCGATGTCCTTCAGGCGCTCGGCCTGCGCGTTGAACGCGGCGCACAGCATCAAGGCGGCCACCATGAGGTGTTTAAGATTCAAACTGACCACCTAGAAAGGGAACAGCGGGCTGAGGAAGAAACGGTCGAACCAGCCTGGCTGACTCGCATCGGCAAACGAACCGGTGCCCGAGTAGGTGATGCGCGCATCGGCGACACGGGTCGACGGCACGGTGTTATCGGTGGCGATGTCATCGGCGCGAACCAGGTCGGCAATCCGCACCAGCTCATCGCCGGTGTTGAGGGTCATCCACTTCTCGCCGCGAACCGCGATGATGCCGTTGGGCAACACATCGGCGACGGTGACCGTGATCGAGCCGGTCAGGGTGTTGCCCTGCGCCGCCTTGCTGTCCCCCTTGGTCGCGCGGTCACCTTCGTAACTGGCACTCAGGCTGAGGTCGCCATCGCCGAACGGGTTGTTGGTGGTGGCGCTGCTGCCGAACAGCGAACTCAGGCCGATGTTGGCCTTGCTGTTCTTGCCAATTTGCGAATTGGCGTTTTTGCTGGCCTGGGTCCTTTCGTTCAGGGTGATGGTGATGATGTCACCGACCCGGAACGCCTTGCGGTCGCTGTAGAGGTTCTGTTCGAAACCGGCCTGATAGATCGAGCCATTGTTCGCCGCCGCCGGCAACGGCGTGCGCGGCAACACCGGGGCGTAGTAAGGGTCATTGGGCTTGGGCGTCGCAGGCACGCAACCTGCGAGCGCGGCGATCCCACTCAGTGCCAGAACAGATACATAGCGATTCATGACCCTACCTCACGGTGTTGCAGGCGGCCCAATGGCCGCCACTTAGACTTGATTACAGATTCTGCGTTACGAACGAGAGCATCTGGTCGGCAGTGGAGATCACCTTGGAGTTCATCTCGTAGGCGCGCTGAGTGGTGATCATGTTGACCATCTCCTCAACGGTGCTGACGTTGGACGTTTCCAGGGTGTTCTGCAGCGTGGTACCGAAACCGGCCAGGCCCGGGGTGCCGACTTGCGGCGCGCCACTGGCGGCGGTTTCCAGGAACAGGTTGTTGCCCACCGCTTGCAGGCCGGCCGGGTTGATGAAGTCGGCGGTTTGCAGGTTGCCGATCACCTGGGCAGCCGGGTTGCCGGCAACGGTGATGGACACGGTGCCGTCGCGGCCGACCGTGAAGGTCTGCGCTTCGTTCGGAATGACAATCGCCGGCTCCAGGGCAAAGCCGCTGGCGTTCACGATCTGACCGTTGGAGTCCAGGTGGAATGTACCGTCACGGGTGTAGGACGTGGTGCCGTCCGGTTGCAGGATCTGGAAGAACCCGCGACCGTCGATGGCCATGTCCAGTGGCTGCTCGGTGGTTTGCAGGCTGCCGGCGGTGAAGTTTTTCTGGGTGCCGACGATGCGCACACCGGTACCCAGTTGCAGACCCGACGGCAGTTCGCTGTCCTGGGTCGACTGGGCGCCTGGCTGGCGTTTGATCTGGTAGAGCAAGTCCTGGAACTCGGCGCGGTCACGTTTGAAACCCGTGGTCGACACGTTGGCCAGGTTGTTGGAAATGGTGGTCAGGTTGGTGTCCTGGGCGGACAGACCTGTCTTGGCAACCCATAGAGCCGGAAGCATTCGATTCTCCTCGTGCGCCTGTTTTACGGCGCGACGTTCTGGTAATTAGCTGATCTGCAAGACCCGAGCCATGGCCTGGTCATCGTCTTTGGCGGTGTTCATCATCTTGATGTGCAGTTCGAACTGCTTGGCCAAGGCCAGTACCGAGGTCATCTCTTCCACGGCATTGACATTGCTCGACTCGAGGAACCCGGACACCAGCTTGACGTTGGCATCGGCCTGCGCAGGCGCGCCGTCCTTGGTGTGGATCGAACCATCCAGGCCCTTGCTCATGTTCTTGAGGTCCGGGTTGACCAGTTTGATGCGGTCGACTTCAGCCATCACCCGAGGACCTTCACCCATCGCGCGGATGCTGATGGTGCCGTCCTCGCCAACTTCGATCTGCTGCTCGGGCGGCACGGCAATCGGCCCGCCATTGCCCATGACCGGCATGCCATTGCCGGCGCGCAGCACGCCCAGGGCGTCAACGTTCAGGCTGCCGGTGCGCACGTAGCTTTCACCGCCATCGGGCGTCTGCACGGCAATCCAGCCGTTGCCTTGCACGGCAACGTCGAGGTCGCGACCGGTTTCCACCAGTGAACCCGGGGAGAAATCCGTGCCCGGGCGTTCGGACATGGCAAACGCACGCGCCGGAAAGCTGTCACCGAACACCGGCATCGAACGGGCCTGTTCCAGGTCTTTCTGGAAGCCGTTGGTGGAGATGTTCGCGAGGTTGTTGGCATGAGCCTTTTGCGCCAGTGCATTCTGGCTGGCGCCGGTCATTGCCACATAAAGGTACTTGTCCACAATTGTTCCTCTGCCTGCCGGACGTTTGCCGCCCACTGCTGTGTTGCGCAGGCTGTAGCAATTTGCAGACCAACTTGCGCGCAGCGGCTCGAACCCCCTTGAAACCGGGGGTTGGAGGCTGACTGGAAGGGAAACGAACAATCGATCGAAGACGAAAAACCGGCGCGATTATGCCGCTTGACGGCAACGCCGTGAAAAGCCGGCTACCAGCCTTTCACGCCGCTCATGTCGGGCAGTTTGTGGGCAATGCCTTTATGGCAGTCGATACAGGTGGCCTGGCCGCTGGCCAATGAGGTGGAGTGCATGTTGGCGGCGCGTTTGCCCTGGCGGGTGAAGTCCATGAACTCGAAGTTGTGGCAGTTGCGACACTCCCGGGAATCGTTGGCCTTGAGCCTCGCCCACTCGTGCTCGGCCAGCTCCCGGCGCATGCCCAGAAACTTGTCCCGGGTGCTGATAGTACCGAACAGCTTGCCCCAGACCTCCTTGGAGGCCTGCATCTTGCGCGCGATCTTGTGCGTCCACTCGTGGGGGACGTGGCAGTCCGGGCACGTGGCGCGCACGCCCGAGCGGTTGGTGTAGTGAATGGTTTCCTGCAACTCGACAAACACGTTGTCGCGCATTTCATGGCAGGACGTGCAGAACTTCTCGGTGTTGGTCGCTTCCAGCGCGGTGTTGAACCCACCCCAGAAAATCACCCCGGCGATAAACCCGCCCAGGGTCAGGAAGCCCAGGCTGTAATGCACGCTGGGCCGACGCAGCACACCCCAATAATCCTTGAGCAAGGCAAGCAAAGATTTCATGGCCTCTCCTCAAGGTTTCGGCTGGCGGTTGATTTCGTCTTGCAAGACCTGATCGATGTTCTTGAAGCTGTTGTTCACCAGTGGTTTCACATCTTTTTGCGGCACATGACACTGGTTACAGAAATAGCGGCGCGGCGACACCGCCGCCAATGCCTGGCCGTCGCGGTCCATGTAGTGCGTGATACTGATCATCGGCGCCTGGGTGCGCGCGCTGTTGCCACGACTGTGGCAGGTCAGGCACTTGTTGCTGTTCATGTCGATGCCATAGCCGCGAATGCTGTGGGGAATGGTCGGCGGTTGCTCGGGATAATTACGTTCACGCTTGAGGTCCTTGTTCTCGTCTTCCGCGAGGGGTGGAGCGGGCAACTCCTGAGTCAAGGTCCCGCCGACCCGTCGACCATCGGGTGCCGGCGCATCCAGTGGGTAACCGGGTTCTGCCGCAAATGCCACGGGCAGCCACACCAGCAGAGCGGCAAGCAGGGACAGCGAACGATAGTTCATGAAAGCGCTCCTTATGCCGTCTTGATCAACTCAATCCTGATCGCGCATTTTTTGTAATCGGTCTGCTTGGAGATGGGGTCCGTTGCATCGAGCGTGACTTTGTTGATCAGCCTGTTGGCATCGAAAAACGGCACGAACACCAGGCCTTGAGGCGGTTTGTTGCGTCCACGGGTTTCAATTCGGGCGCGCATTTCGCCACGCCGGCTGATCAGCTTCACTTCGCTGCCACGCCTGGCATTCAAGGCCTTGGCGTCGGCCGGATGCATGTAGACCAGCGCATCGGGGACCGCTTTATAGAGTTCTTCGACACGTTGGGTCATGGTCCCGGTGTGCCAGTGTTCAAGCACCCGCCCGGTGCTCAACCAGAACGGGAAGTCCGCGTCCGGGGCTTCCGCAGGTGGCTCGTAGGGGAGCGCGAAGATGATTGCCTTCTTGTCGGGGTAGCCATAGAACTGCACACCACTGCCCTTCTCGACATAGGGGTCGTAACCTTCGCGGAAGCGCCACAGCGTTTCCTTGCCTTCGACGACGGGCCAGCGCAAGCCGCGTTCGGAGTGATAACGATCAAAGGGCGCCAGGTCATGTCCATGCCCCCGGCCGAACTGGGCATATTCTTCGAACAAGCCTTTTTGCAGGTAGAAACCGAAATCCCGGGCCTCGTCGTTCTGATAGCCCTCAGCCAGTTGCTCAGCCGGGAACTGATCGACCTGGCCATTCTTGAACAACACCTCATACAGGGTCTTGCCCTTGTACTGCGGTGAACTCTCCAACAATTGCGCCGGCCAGACTTCGTCGGTTTTAAAGCGCTTGGAAAATTCGACCAGTTGCCAGAGGTCCGACTTGGCGTCACCCGGCGCCGAAACCAGTTGGTGCCAGAACTGCGTACGTCGCTCCGCATTGCCGTAAGCGCCCTCTTTCTCGACCCACATGGCCGTGGGCAAAATCAGATCCGCCGCCTGCGCCGAGACGGTGGGATACACATCCGACACCACCACGAAGTTCTCGGGATTGCGCCAACCCGGCAACACTTCCTGCATGATGTTGGGCCCGGCCTGCATGTTGTTGCTGGCCATCGTCCAATACACATTGAGCACGCCGTCCTTGAGCATGCGGCTCTGCTGCACGGCATGGAACCCGACCTTTTCCTTGATGGTGCCCGCCGGCAGTTTCCAGATTTTTTCCGCCGTGGCGCGATGCTTCGGATTGGTCACCACCAGATCGGCCGGCAGACGATGGGAGAACGTGCCCACTTCCCGCGCCGTTCCGCAGGCCGAAGGCTGGCCCGTCAGGGAGAACGGACTGTTGCCCGGCTCGCTGATTTTTCCGGTCAGCAGGTGGATGTTGTAGATCAGGTTGTTGGCCCACACGCCCCGGGTGTGCTGGTTGAAACCCATGGTCCAGAACGAAACCACCTTGCGCTTGGGGTCGGCATACAGTTCGGCCAGTGCTTTGAGGCGCTCGGCTGGCACCCCGGTTTCCTTCGCGGTGCGTTCCAGGGTGTAGGGTTTTACGAAAGCAGCGAATTGCTCGAAGTCGATGTCGGTCCAGGTGTTCGCTTTGTCGGCATTTTTGGCCTTCATCTCCAGCGGATTATCGGCACGCAAACCGTAGCCGATGTCATCGGTGCCTTTGGCGAATTTGGTGTGCTTGCTGACAAAGTCTTTGTTGACCGAGCCGCTTTCAATGATGTGATTGGCGATGTAGTTGAGAATCAGCAAGTCAGTCTGCGGCTTGAACACCATCGGAATGTCGGCCAGTTCAAAACTGCGATGTTCGAACGTAGAGAGCACGGCCACTTTCACATTCGGCTGGCTTAAACGACGATCAGTCACCCGACTCCAGAGAATCGGGTGCATTTCCGCCATGTTTGAACCCCACAGGACGAATGCATCGGTGACTTCGATATCGTCATAACAGCCCATCGGCTCATCGATACCGAACGTGCGCATGAATCCCATGACCGCCGAGGCCATGCAATGGCGTGCATTGGGGTCGATGTTGTTCGAGCGGAATCCCGCCTTCATCAATTTGTTGGCCGCGTACCCTTCCCAGATCGTCCACTGGCCGGAACCGAACATGGCGATGGATTCCCCGCCCTTGTTCTTCAGCGCCTCCTTGTACTTCAACTCCATCACATCGAATGCCTGTTTCCAGGACACCGGGTGAAATTCGCCCTGTTTGTCATATTGCCCATTGGTCATGCGCAACAGCGGCTGAGTCAGCCGATCAACGCCGTACATGATCTTGGATAAAAAGTAGCCTTTGACGCAGTTCAACCCGCGATTGACCTCGGCTTTTACATCGCCGTGAGTTGCAACTACGCGGTTGTCCTTGGTCGCCACCATGACGCTGCAACCGGTACCGCAAAAACGACAGGGCGCCTTGTTCCAGTTCAGGGAAACCATGTCCTGTTCGGTAATCAGGTTGCTGGCCGAGGTAAACACCGGGAGACCCGCAGCCGCTGCCGCGATTCCGGCAGCCTGGGCTTTGACAAACTCTCGCCGAGTCATAGGCATGTGCTTTCTCCCGTCACATCGAGAATCTCGTGATAAACCAGAGCGGCATTGAGCACACCCGGCAAGCGATTGATCTGATCGATTCGCTGAAGAATCTGGCTTTCATGCTCGGTTTCCAGCACAACCACCAATTTGCCGGCGGGGCTTTCCTGATGAAGCTCAACGCCCGTGAGCAAACGCAGATTGGCTTTCACCGCCTCGAACAAGGCAGGACGGGCATGTACTACCAGGCTGGCAATGTGCAGCGTCTTTTCCACGACCCGTACTCCCTGCTGAATTAGCGATGAATGTCGATCAGTTGGGAGGCCCTGGCGGACCGAGGAGCATTTGCAGAAACCACACAAAAAAACCGTAACCACCGACTATCGCCACTGATAACAGTGGAAACAGAACAATGATCAGGAAATAGAACAGGCGAGTTTCTTTGCGAACTCGCCGGGTGGAGTCATCCATTGATGGCATGGTCAGCGCTCCTGCCAAACTTTGAGAAGAGCCTAGATGGCTTCCTCTGTAAGTTCCATGATTCAGGTCAATAGCAGAGGTTTTAGCGTTTTAAATGCAAACTTGAAGCGCTGGATAAATATTTACATCCGATAATAATTCTTGTCTGGTCGAGTCATTAACGCTCCAGTTTGCCTATTTCATATTCACGCAACTTGTTGGCAATCGTTGTATGGGAAACACCCAGTCGCTTGCCGAGCAATCGGCTGCTGGCATGCTCCGAATACAGCCGCTCCAGCACCGCCTTCTCGAAACGCCCGACGATCTCGTCCAGCCCTCCTTCCAGCGAAAAATCACCCAGGGGCTGACGCACGCCATAGTCCGGCAAACGAATGTGCTCGGCCTTGACGGTCCCGCCGTCACACAGGGAAACGGCCTGGAACAGCACGTTTTCCAACTGCCGCACGTTGCCCGGCCAATGGTAATGACTGAGCCGCTCCATGGCCGCCGGGGCCAGTTTCGGCAGCGGGCAACCGATCTGCCGGCTGGCCTGATCGAGGAAGTGCTCCACCAACGGCGTCAAACCGTCGAGGCATTCGCGCAACGGCGGGATGTGCAGCGACAACACATTCAAGCGGTGATAAAGGTCCTGGCGAAACTCGCCGCGAGCGCACAATTCGGACAGGTCGACCTGGGTCGCGCAGATCACTCGCACGTCGAGGTAGACTTCCTCATCACTGCCTACGCGACGGAAGCAACCGTCCTGCAAAAAGCGCAGCAATTTCACCTGCAAGCGCGGACTCATTTCCCCGACGCCATCGAGAAACAGCGTGCCGCCCGCCGTCAGTTCCAGCAGCCCGAGCTTGCCTTCGGCTCTTGCCCCTTCGAAAGCACCCGGGCCGTAACCGAACAACTCGGTCTCGGCCATCGATTCCGGCAGACCGGCACAATTGAGCGCCATCAACGGCGACTGCCCACGCGGGCTGGCCAGATGGCAAGCTCGCGCCAGCAACTCTTTGCCAGTCCCGGTTTCGCCTTCTATCAATAGCGGCGCATCCAGTGGCGCCATGCGCCGCGCTTCGCGCACCACGGCGGCCATGACTTTCGAACTTTGGAAGATGCTGTCGAAGCCACGCAATTCCTGCTTGCGCACGTTGTAGATGCGCTCGCCCACCCGGTCGGCGCGGTGCAGCGTCAGTACCGCACCGGCCATGGCTTCGCTGTCGTCGTGCTCCGATTGCAGCGGCGCGATGTCGGCCAGGAACACATCCCCCTTGACCTTGACCCGCAGCCCGTTGATCCGCGACTTGTTGGCGCGCACCAGTTCCGGCAAATCGAAATCCTCGGCGTAGCGCGACAGGGGAATCCCCGGCACCTCGTCGACCCGCACCCCGAGCAACTGCGCCGCCGCCCGGTTGGCGGCGACGATCGAGCCGCCCATGTCGATCGACAGCACCGGAAACTCCAGCGCGCCGAGCAGTGCATTGAGTTCCATGTGCCGACGCTCGCTGGGCATCAGCCCTACACGCTTGACGCCAAAGACCCCGGCGATTGCTTCGAATTTCGGACGCAGGGCCTGGAACTGAATGTTGATCAGGTTCGGGCAATGCAGGTAGATGGCGTTGCCGTGCTCACCGCCCACCTCACCGCGGGCCACGTTGATCCCGTACTCCACCAACAGGTTGAGAATGTCGCGCAGGATGCCGATGCGGTTCTGGCAGTGGACTTTGATACGCATAAAAAAGACCTGAAAAAGCAGTGATTGAGGTTGATGCCTGGCGCATGAACTGTGGGAGCGGGCTTGCTCGCGAAGGCGGCCTGTCTGATACATCAATGTTGGACATGCCGGCGCTTTCGCGAGCAAGTCGAATCGTCGCACCGCCACTCCCACAGGGTATTGCGGTGCGCTCGATCGCATTTTTCTGTCGAGGCACTCAGATAGTCGTCAAGATTATGTGACAGGCAAAGCGTTTTTCAAACCGGGAAATCTCAATAGCTGCACGATCGCGGCCAACTCGTAACGAAAACTTTACGAATATCGAGGGATTTTCCTACGTATCACGCCGGGCACCTGCTGCAACGCTGCAATTGATGGGGTATTTCTAGGTCCATAGCAGTACATAACAAGAACGAAATCCCCTAGCAGGAGAGCAGCATGAAGCAGACGCAATACGTGGCTCGCGAGCCCGATGCGCAAGGTTTTATCGACTACCCCGCCGAAGAACACGCGGTGTGGAACACGCTGATCACCCGTCAACTGAAAGTGATCGAAGGGCGTGCGTGCCAGGAATACCTGGACGGTATCGAAAAACTCGGTCTGCCCCACGACCGCATTCCTCAACTCGGCGAAATCAACAAGGTCCTCGGTGAAACCACCGGCTGGCAGGTTGCCCGGGTTCCAGCATTGATTCCCTTCCAGACCTTTTTCGAATTGCTCGCCAGCAAGCAGTTTCCGGTGGCGACTTTCATTCGTACCCGCGAAGAACTGGACTACCTGCAAGAGCCGGACATTTTCCACGAGATCTTCGGTCACTGCCCGCTGCTGACCAACCCGTGGTTCGCCGAATTCACCCATACCTACGGCAAACTCGGCCTCAAGGCGTCCAAGGAAGAACGCGTGTACCTGGCGCGGCTGTACTGGATGACCATCGAGTTCGGCCTGGTCGACACCCCGCAAGGCCAACGCATCTACGGCGGCGGCATTCTGTCTTCACCGAAAGAGACCGTGTATTGCCTGTCGGACGAGCCTGAGCATCAGCCGTTCGATCCGCTGGAATGCATGCGCACGCCTTACCGCATCGACATCTTGCAACCACTGTACTTCGCATTGCCAAATCTCAAGCGCCTGTTCGACCTCGCCCACGAAGACATCATGGGCATGGTCAAGCAAGCGATGCAGATGGGTCTGCACACACCGAAGTTTCCGCCAAAACCAAAGGCCGCGTGATCCGCCGCTTTTAGAATCAAGTGAGCCTGTCAGAAACCATCGCTTTGGATTAGCGTGGTAGCACTGAGGGCCGATTTCCCCACATTCGATTTCAGGAATTCATCATGACCGCATTAACTCAAGCCCATTGCGAAGCCTGCCGCGCCGACGCTCCACAAGTCAGCGACGAAGAATTGCCGATCCTGATCAAGCAGATCCCGGACTGGAACATCGAAGTACGTGACAGCATCATGCAGCTGGAAAAGGTCTTCCTGTTCAAGAACTTCAAGCACGCCCTGGCGTTCACCAACGCCGTCGGCGAAATCTCCGAGGCCGAAGGCCACCACCCGGGCCTGCTGACCGAGTGGGGCAAAGTGACCGTGACCTGGTGGAGCCACTCGATCAAGGGCCTGCACCGCAACGACTTCATCATGGCCGCGCGCACGGACATCGTTGCGAAGGACGCAGAGGGGCGCAAGTAATGCATTTCGACGCCATCGGTCGAGTGCCTGGCGACCCGATCCTGGGCCTGATGGAGGCCTACGCGCAGGACCCGAACCCGCGCAAGTTCGATCTGGGCGTGGGTGTCTACAAGGACGCCCAGGGCCTGACGCCGATTCTTGAGTCGGTGAAACTTGCCGAGCAGCGCCTGGTGGATCGCCAGTCCACCAAGACCTACATCGGCGGTCACGGCGAGCCGGCGTTCGGCAAGGCCATCAATGAGCTGGTGCTGGGCGCCGACTCGAAGCTGATCAGTGCACAACGCGCCGGCGCCACCCAGACGCCGGGCGGCACCGGGGCTTTGCGCCTGAGCGCGGACTTCATCGCGCAGTGCCTGCCGGGGCGCGGCGTGTGGTTGAGCAACCCGACCTGGCCGATCCACGAAACGATTTTCGCGGCGGCCAAGGTCAAGGTCAGCCACTACCCGTACGTGGGCAGCGACAACCGTCTCGACATTGAAGGAATGCTCGCGGCGCTCAATGAAGCGCCCAAGGGCGACGTGGTGTTGCTGCACGCCTGTTGCCACAACCCGACCGGTTTCGACCTGTCCCGGGATGACTGGCAGCGGGTGCTGGAGGTGGTGCGCAAGCGCGAACTGCTGCCGCTGATCGACTTCGCGTATCAAGGATTCGGCGATGGCCTGGAACAGGATGCCTGGTCGACCCGGCTGTTCGCCGCCGAGTTGCCGGAGCTGTTGATCACCAGCTCCTGCTCGAAGAACTTCGGCCTGTACCGCGACCGCACCGGCGCCCTGATTGTCTGCGCGAAAACCGCCGACAAGCTCGTCGACATCCGCAGCCAGCTGGCCAACATCGCCCGCAACCTGTGGTCGACGCCGCCGGATCACGGTGCGGCCGTGGTCGCGACCATCCTCGGTGACCCGGAGTTGAAAAATCTCTGGGCTGACGAAGTGGAAGCCATGCGCCTGCGTATCGCCCAACTGCGCAGCGGTCTGGTGGAAGCGCTGGAACCTCATGGTTTGCGCGAGCGTTTTGCTCATATCGGCATGCAACGCGGGATGTTCTCCTACACCGGCTTGTCGCCTGCGCAAGTGAACAACCTGCGCGATCATCACAGCGTGTACATGGTCAGCTCGGGCCGGGCCAACGTGGCGGGGATTGATGCCACGCGTCTGGATCTGCTGGCCGAGGCGATTGCGAAGGTCTGCAAATAACCTTCAAACACTGCAAATCCCCCTGTAGGAGCGAGCCTGCTCGCGATAGCGGAGTGTCATTCAACATTGATGTTGACTGACACTCCGCTATCGCGAGCAGGCTCACTCCTACAATTATTTCTGCGCCAGTGTTACCGATCTGTCTATACAACCCCATCCGTCGAAACAAATGGATATAAACGTCCGTTTGTCATTTTTACTGCTGTATCCTGCCCAGGCTTTTTTAAAAGCGCGGATCTACCAGATCTATCAACAGACTTAGCGAGGAGCGCAACCATGCACGAGATTCCTAATCTCCCCTTCCCAAGCCTGCACGAACCTGAGCAGACGACCACGCAGCAAGCCGGAGCCCAACAGCCCCAGCCGAAAGAAGCCACTGACAGCCGCCAGGCTGACAGAGAAGACTGAAATACCCGCCGCACAGACTGTGTGGAAAGCGCTACCATGCGCTTTCCACACTGCCTGAAACGAGCCTGACCATGACCGATGAATTCAGTGAAGCGCAGGCCAGCGTCCTGATCGGCACCGCCGAGAAAATGATCGGGATCTGGAATCGCCTCCCCCCCGAGAAACAAGCCGCCTTGCTCGCCCGCTTCGGCACCCAGGAAAATGCGCTGGCCGCCCTGGTCACCACGCAACTGGTCGCTCCCGCCAAACCTGAATGACGCCACCCGGCAAATAGTTTTACTTTTTCACAACCTGTGACCGTCCACACCGCTATCATAAGCAGCCTATCTATCCTGCTTTACCGTGGACCTTTACCCATGCCCGAAAACCAGCGCCCCCTGGCGGTCACGCTGCAAGTTGTCTCCATCGTCCTTTTCACCTTCATCGGCTACCTGAACATCGGCATCCCCCTGGCCGTATTGCCCGGTTACGTCCACAGCGACCTGGGCTTCGGCGCAGTCATCGCGGGTCTGGTGATCAGCGTGCAATACCTGGCCACCCTGCTCAGCCGCCCCTATGCCGGGAAGATCATCGACAACAAGGGTAGCAAGCTGGCTGTGATGTATGGCCTGGCCGGTTGTGGATTGAGCGGTGTGTTCATGCTGATCTCCGCCTGGACCCAGAGCCTGCCGACCTTGAGCCTGATCAGCCTGTTGATCGGCCGCCTGGTGCTCGGCAGCGCCGAAAGCCTGGTGGGCTCGGGCTCGATTGGCTGGGGCATTGGCCGGGTCGGCGCGGCGAACACGGCCAAGGTCATCTCCTGGAACGGTATCGCCAGCTATGGCGCACTGGCTGTCGGCGCGCCCCTGGGCGTATTGCTCGTCCATCAACTGGGCTTGTGGAGCATGGGGGTGAGCATTGTTTTGCTGGCTGTGCTCGGCCTGCTGCTGGCCTGGCCGAAAACCGCCGCGCCGATCGTTACCGGTGAGCGTCTGCCGTTCATGCACGTGCTGGGGCGAGTCTTCCCCCACGGCTGCGGCCTGGCCCTGGGCTCCATCGGTTTTGGCACCATCGCCACCTTCATCACCCTGTATTACGCCACGCAACACTGGGACAACGCGGTGCTGTGCCTGAGCCTGTTCGGCGCCAGTTTCATTGGCGCGCGCTTGCTGTTCGGCAACCTGATCAATCGCCTCGGCGGCTTTCGCGTGGCCATTGCCTGCCTGTCGGTGGAAACCCTGGGATTGCTGTTGCTGTGGCTGGCGCCGGATGCCCATTGGGCACTGGCGGGTGCGGCGCTGAGCGGCTTCGGCTTTTCCCTGGTGTTTCCGGCACTGGGGGTGGAGGCGGTCAATCTGGTCCCGGCTTCCAGCCGTGGCGCAGCCGTCGGCGCCTATTCGCTGTTCATCGACTTGTCGTTGGGGATTACCGGGCCATTGGCCGGTGCGATTGCGGCAGGATTTGGTTTTGCATCGATCTTCCTGTTCGCCGCCCTCGCTGCCCTCAGCGGTTTGATGTTGAGCCTTTACCTGTACCGGCAGGCACCGAAGCAACGCGAAGCGCGGGACGCTCGCTAGAAATCGACCTTGCCGCGCCCGGCCTTGATGTTGCCGCGCTTGGATTTGGATTCGAGGCGACGGGTCTTCGAGCCGAGGGTCGGCTTGGTCGGGCGGCGCTTTTTCTCGACCTTGGTGGCACTCTGGATCAACTCGGTCAGGCGCAACAGCGCATCGGCGCGGTTCTGCTCCTGCGTCCGGTACTGCTGGGCCTTGATGATCAACACACCGTCGCTGGTGATGCGGCTGTCGCGCAGCGCCAGCAGCCGTTCCTTGTAGAACTCGGGCAAGGACGACGCAGGTATGTCGAAGCGCAGGTGCACGGCACTGGAGACCTTGTTGACGTTCTGCCCACCGGCACCCTGGGCGCGAATGGCCGTCAACTCGATCTCGGCATCCGGCAGCTGCACGTTGTTGGAAATCACCAGCATGGAAAAGCGTCCGTATTCAGAGCGTGCAGGATACCGCGATCAGATCTTCAGCACGCCACAAATCCCTTGTGGGAGCGAGCCTGCTCGCGATAGGGCCGTGTCAGTCAACATCGACTAACCTGTCACACCGCAATCGCCAGCAGGCTGGCTCCCACAGGGAAATGTTGGTATGCCCTGAAACAACAAACCCGGCACTCGGCCGGGTTTGTTGTTTCTACGACTGAGTTACTTCACTGCAGCCTGCAATGCGTGTTGCGTACTGCGCTTGTTCTTGATGCCGTAGCAGACCCACATGAACACGAGCCACACCGGAATCGCATACACCGAAGTCTGAATCCCCGGAATCAACAGCATCACACCAAGAACAAACACCACGAACGCCAGGCAGATGTAGTTGCCGTACGGGTACCACAGGGCCTTGAACAGTGGCGTCTGTTTGGTCTTGTTCATGTGCTGGCGGAACTTGAAGTGCGAGTAGCTGATCATCGCCCAGTTGATCACCAGGGTGGCCACCACCAGCGACATCAGCAGTTCCAGCGCGTTTTGCGGGATCAGGTAGTTCAGCAGTACCGCGATCAGGGTCACGGCGGCCGAGGCCAGGATCGAACGCACCGGCACGCCACGCTTGTCGATTTTCGCCAGGCCCTTCGGCGCGTCGCCCTGCTCGGCCATGCCCAGCAGCATGCGGCTGTTGCAGTAGGTGCCGCTGTTATACACCGATAGCGCCGCGGTCAGGACCACGAAGTTGAGGATGTGCGCGGCGGTGTTGCTGCCCAGCATCGAGAACACTTGCACGAACGGGCTGCCGCTGTAGGAATCACCGGAGGCGTTCAGGGTGGTCAGCAGGCTGTCCCACGGCGTCAACGACAGCAGGATGACCAGGGCACCGATGTAGAAAATCAGGATCCGGTAGATCACCTGGTTGATGGCTTTCGGGATCACGGTTTTCGGCTTGTCAGCCTCGGCTGCGGTGAAACCGAGCATTTCCAGGCCACCGAAGGAAAACATGATGAAAGCCATGGCCATCACCAGACCGCTGACGCCGTTCGGGAAGAAGCCGCCGTGGGACCACAGGTTGCTGACCGCTGCTTGCGGGCCGCCATTGCCACTGACCAGCAGGTAGCTGCCCAGGGCGATCATGCCGACGATCGCCACGACCTTGATGATCGCGAACCAGAACTCGGCCTCGCCAAAGACTTTGACGTTGGCCAGGTTGATGGCGTTGATCAGCACGAAGAAGGCCGCTGCGGAGACCCAGGTCGGGATGTCCGGCGCCCAGTAGTGGATGTATTTGCCGACCGCGGTCAGCTCGGACATGCCCACCAGAATGTACAGGATCCAGCAGTTCCAGCCCGACAGGAAGCCGGCAAAGCCGCCCCAGTACTTGTGGGCGAAGTGGCTGAAGGAACCGGCCACCGGATCTTCGACGATCATTTCGCCCAGTTGGCGCATGATCATGAAAGCGATGAAGCCGCAGATGGCGTAGCCGAGGATCATCGACGGGCCGGCGGATTTCAGTACCCCGGCCGAGCCGAGGAACAAGCCGGTACCGATCGCGCCACCGAGGGCGATCAGTTGAATATGGCGATTTTTCAGGCCGCGTTTCAGCTCGCCTGATTGCGGGTTTTGTCCACTCATGAAAAGGGTCTCACGCAAGGTTTGATGATGTTCAGTAGACGTTGCTGCTCAAGAAAGGCGTTAAGCGGCACCGATCAAACCCCAGCGCAGGCACCAGGAGTTCAGCGTATTTACAACGGTCATGCGTCACCTGTTTGTTTTTATCTGTGACGAAATCGAACCCGACACGCTCGTGACGCGACGGAGTGAACAAGGCGGATAGCCTTGAGGTTTGCGCAGATGCGCAGGAGGTCACAGGTAAAACGCGGCGCATTGTACACCCGTAACCCCCTGCTGCCAGACCCGCTGGACAAGCGCGTCTATGGCCGGGATTGCCTGTGTCCGCCCCGAGAAGCTCGGGCGGCTGCAAAAAATGGGTCAGACCCTTGCGGATCATCGACGGGAAAGGCAGGAAAACCGCCCCTCGCAGAGAGATGGAGATGGAATACGGCGTTCATTGCGCCTCCTTTTTGTTATGCACCTGCACGACAGGCATGGCGCGCATAACACCCTGCATGGAGCAGTGAAACAAGCGGGATAGAGCGCTGGAAGGAGGAAGGAAGACGCTGATGCGTAAGCGTTTTCTTACAGTATTCGGGGAATGGCGATTTCACGGGGTTAACCTGCTGATTTCGTCATGAATTCTTTACAGTGCGTAATTTTGGCTTTCCACTTCGGGCATCCCGGTGCGGCAACTGGCGCTATCGCGAGCAGGCTCGCTCCCACAGGAGAGCGGCTTGTTTTGCAGAAATGCGATCCCTTGTGGGAGCGAGCCTGCTCGCGAAGGCGGCCTCAAAAACAACACAGACATAAAGCCAGGCCCAAAAAAAACGCCAACCCGAAGGTTGGCGTTTTTCATGAAGCGCTCAGCCGATTATTCCGGCTTGCGACGACCAAAGCCAGGACGCTGGCCGGAACCGGCCGGTGCGCCACGGCGCTTGCCCGATGGCGTGTCGCCGTCGACCAGTTTGATCCCCGGACGCTTCGGCGCAGGCTTGGCCGGACGCTTGGTGTCGGCCGGGCGATCGGCTACCGGCGTACCACGACCTTCGCCACGCTCGGTACGGCCATTGGCCGGACGTGGCGTGCGCGGACCGCGCTCGCCGTCCTGACGGGCAGCTGGCTTGCGCCCTGGACGCTCGCCTTCGATCTGTGGCTCGCGGTTGGCACGCGGCGCGGCAGGTGCCGAAGCTGCACCAGTGGCTGGACGCAGGGTACGCACACGCTCGGTCTTGGCCATCGGACGCGACGACTTGCGCTGCATCCGGTCAAGCTTGTCCTTGCTCTTGGCGTTCATCTGCGGCATCGCGACCGGCGTCAAACCGACCTCGGCACTCAGGATGTCGACTTCGTACTGGCTCATTTCGCGCCAGCGGCCCATCGGCAGGTCGGAGTTGAGGAACACCGGGCCGAAACGCACGCGCTTCAGACGGCTGACCACCAGGCCCTGGGATTCCCACAAGCGACGAACTTCGCGGTTACGGCCTTCCATCACCACGCAGTGGTACCAGTGGTTGAAACCTTCACCGCCTGGCGCCTGCTTGATGTCGGTGAACTTCGCCGGGCCATCTTCAAGGACCACGCCAGCCTTCAGACGCTCGATCATCTCGTCATCGACTTCGCCACGCACACGCACCGCGTATTCACGGTCCATTTCGTAGGAAGGGTGCATCAGGCGGTTGGCCAGCTCACCGTCGGTGGTGAACATCAGCAGACCGGTGGTGTTGATGTCCAGGCGACCGATGTTGATCCAGCGTCCCTCTTTAGGACGCGGCATCTTGTCGAACACCGTTGGGCGACCTTCAGGGTCGACACGGGTGCAGATCTCACCGTCCGGCTTGTTGTACATGATCACGCGGCGCACCGACTCGGCGGCCTCTTCGCGCTTGATCACCTTGCCATCGATGGTGATGGCGTCGTGCATGTCGACGCGCTGACCAAGGGTGGCGTCTTTGCCGTTGACCTTGATGCGGCCGTGGCTGATCCAGGCTTCCACGTCACGGCGCGAGCCGACGCCGATTCGGGCGAGGACTTTCTGCAGTTTTTCGCCTGCTGGGCCGATTGGCTGGTCGTCTTGCTGGTCTTTGATACTCATCTGGGCACCTCCCGGTGTGGTCTGAAAACTGGGTACTTGGGCGAAGGGATCGCCGAAGGGTCGCGAATCATACGCGCATGAGGGCGTTTGCGCATCAGAGACTAGCTGATCAAGGCAAGGTTATTTGTTTTTCCGCTGGCCGGTGACACACAGCTTGCTTATGGACACAAACCTTGTGGGAGCGAGCCTGCTCGCGATGACGGTGGCACATCCAACATCGAAGTGACTGACCTGCCGCCATCGCGAGCAGGCTCGCTCCCACAGTGAATCTCCATTGTTCATGAGAATCGTATCAGTCTTCGAATTGGCGGCGTTCTGCTTCGATGGCTTCGGCAAGGGCCCGGGCTTCGGCCTCTTCGTCCGACAGTTCCGGCTCGGGTTTCGGCTGTTCGAGGGCGGCAACGGCGGCCAGGAGTTTTTCCCGGGCTTCGGCAACGCCGAGGATGTCGTCGTCCTGCTCCGGCTCGATTTCGGGTTCTGGCTCGCCGTCCGGCTCAGGCTCGGGCTGTGCCGCTTCGATTTCTGGTTCGATAACCGACTGTTCCGGATCGAACTCAGGTGCCGCACCATCACGCAGCAAATCGTCGAAATCGGTCTTGATCCCCTCTTCCATGCTGTCCAGTTCCAGCAACAGCGTGTGGAAACTGGTCTCTTCTTTCGGCTCTTCCGGCTCGGCGCTGGCGTCGGCCAGCTCTTGCAGCCCGGCGGGTACGGGGGCGTCGTCGAAATCGAGCACCGGATCCGGTTCCAGCTCACGCAGTTCCGCCAGCGGCGGCAGGTCATCGAGGTTCTTCAGGTTGAAGTGATCGAGGAACGCCTTGGTGGTGGCGAACATCGCCGGTTTGCCGGGCACGTCGCGGTAGCCGACGATGCGGATCCACTCGCGCTCCATCAAGGTCTTGACGATGTTGCTGTTGACCGCCACGCCCCGTACGTCTTCGATTTCGCCACGGGTGATCGGCTGGCGATAGGCGATCAGGGCCATGGTTTCCAGCATGGCCCGGGAGTAACGCTGCGGGCGCTCTTCCCACAGACGTCCGACCCACGGCGCAAACTTCTCGCGAATCTGCAGGCGATACCCCGAGGCCACTTCCTTGAGTTCAAACGCGCGGCCATCGCACGACTTGGCGAGAATCGTCAGGGCCTTCTTGAAGACCTGCGGTTCCGGCCGCTCGCCTTCCTCGAAGAGTTCGAACAGGCTTTCCAAAGATTGCGGCTTTCCCGAGGCCAACAGAAAGGCTTCAAGCAGGGGTGCCAGATCGCGGGGTTCAGTCAGGTTCATGTTTCGACTCGTTATTCGGCTCGGGCTCGCACGTGGATCGCGGCAAATGGCTCATTCTGCACCAGCTCGACCAGCGACTCCTTGACCAATTCAAGGATCGCCATGAAGGTCACCACCACCCCAAGGCGCCCTTCTTCAGCGGTGAACAGCTCGACAAACGGCACGAAACCGCCGCCTTTGAGGCGTTCCAGCACATCGCTCATGCGCTCGCGGGTCGACAGTGCCTCGCGGCTGACCTGATGGCTTTCGAACATGTCGCCACGGCGCAAGACCTCGGCCATGGACAACAGCAGCTCTGACAAGCGCACGTCTGGCAGCAGCTTGCGCGCCCGGGCTTCCGGGGCGTCAAGCTTGGGCACCACCACATCACGGCCAACGCGACTCAGGCCGTCGATGCCTTCGGCTGCAGCCTTGAAGCGCTCGTATTCCTGCAAGCGGCGGATCAGTTCGGCGCGCGGGTCTTCCTCTTCGTCTTCGACGGTTTCGGCCCGTGGCAGCAGCATCCGCGACTTGATCTCGGCCAGCATCGCGGCCATTACCAGGTACTCGGCGGCCAGCTCCAGGCGTACCGACTGCATCAACTCGACGTAGCCCATGTACTGGCGAGTGATTTCCGCCACCGGGATATCGAGGATGTTGATGTTCTGTTTACGGATCAGGTACAGCAGCAGGTCGAGCGGGCCTTCGAACGCCTCGAGAAAGACCTCGAGGGCATCCGGCGGGATGTACAGGTCCAGGGGCATTTCCATGACCGCCTGGCCATAGACCATGGCGAAGGGCAGTTCCTGCTGAGCTCCGGCCTGACTGTCGACGGGTTCTACTGCGGACATCTAGGCCTCGACCATGAACGGCGCAGGGTCGCCGCAACCGACGCGAATGACTTCCGGCTCGCCGTCGGCGAGGCTGATCACGGTGGACGCCTTGATCCCGCCGAAACCGCCGTCGATGATCAGATCGACCTGGTGTTCGAGCAACTGGCGCATTTCGTACGGGTCGCTCAACGGATCTTCATCGCCTGGCATGATCAGGGTCACGCTCATCAAAGGCTCCCCCAGTTCAGCCAGCAACGCCAGGGCAATGGGGTGGCTCGGCACGCGCAGGCCGATGGTGCGTTTCTTCGGGTGCAACAACAGCCGCGGCACTTCGCGGGTGGCGTTGAGGATGAAGGTATACGGCCCCGGCAGATGAGCCTTGAGAATGCGGAACGTGCCGGTGTCGATCTTGGCGAACAGGCCCAGTTGCGACAGGTCGCTGCAGATCAGCGCGAAATTGTGCTTTTCATCGAGCTGTCGCAGGCGCCGAACGCGTTCCACGGCCACCTTGTCGCCGATCTGGCAACCTATGGCGTAGGAAGAGTCCGTGGGATAAATCACCACCCCGCCCTTGCGGATGATTTCGACTGCCTGTTTGATCAGGCGCGCTTGCGGGTTTTCCGGATGAATCTGGAAAAATTGACTCACATTCTCTACCTGTTCAGACGGCGGCAATAACTGGGTCATGTTTGAATCGACACCATAGCGGTGGCAGATCCTCCGGGAGTGGCCGGTATTCACCGATTTCCGACCAGCCTCCTGGGCCATGAAAATCACTGCCGGCACTGACCAGCAGACCAAACTCACGGGCCAGAATGGCCAGGCTGCCCACTTGCTCGGCAGGCTGGTAACCATTGACCACTTCGATGGCGTGGCCCCCTGCTTGAATATAGTCGGCAATCAGACGACGACGCTTGCTGCGGGTGAATTCATAGTGCCATGGGTGTGCCAGGCTGACCCAGGCCTTGGCCGCGCGCAGGGTTTCGACGGTTTCCTCCAGGGTCGGCCAGTGTTGCTTGACGTCGCCCAGCTTGCCGGCGCCCAGCCATTTGCGGAACGCCTCGGCGCGGTCCTTGACGAAACCTTCTCGCACCATCCAGTCGGCGAAATGCGGGCGGGCCGGTGCGTTTGCGCTGTCGCCCAGTTCCTGCTGGATCTCCCGGGCGCCCTCCAGCGCCCCCGGCATGCCTTTGAGCGCCAGTTTGCGGCTGATTTCCTCGGAGCGTAGCCAGCGGCCATCATGCAATCTGGCGATGGCCTCGACCAACGGCGCGGCGTTCACGTCAAAACCGTAGCCCAGGACATGAATGGTTGCGCCGCCCCAGGTGCAGGACAATTCGACGCCGTTGACCAGTTGCATCCCCAGCGCGGTAGCCGCGTGCCGGGCCTCGTCGAGGCCTTCGAGGGTGTCGTGATCGGTCAAGGCCAGGACTCGCACGCCTTTCTCGAACGCCCGCGCCACCAGAACCGCAGGCGCCAGGGCGCCATCGGAGGCCGTGCTATGGCAGTGCAAATCAACATTCACAGGGCTTTGTAACCTCAAATCAGCTGGCGCTATCGCGCGCCCATATGTTTGTTATTATGCCGCCACATCCTGCTTCTGGCTGCCACTGTGAAACAATTCATCGATTTCATCCCGCTCCTGCTGTTTTTCATCGTCTTCAAAATCGACCCACGGGTCGTCGACATCGCCGGTCATCAGATCACTGTAGGCGGTATTTACAGCGCCACCGCGATGCTGATCGTCAGCTCCCTGGTGGTCTACGGCACACTGTTCGTCAAGCAGCGCAAGCTGGAGAAGAGCCAGTGGCTGACCCTGATCGCCTGCCTGGTGTTCGGCAGCCTGACGCTGGCGTTCCACAGCGAAACGTTCCTGAAATGGAAAGCCCCGGTGGTCAACTGGCTGTTCGCCCTGGCGTTCATCGGCAGCCACTTCGTCGGTGACAGCCTGCTGATCAAACGCATCATGGGCCACGCGCTGACCCTGCCGGAGCCGGTCTGGACACGCCTGAACATCGCCTGGATCGCCTTCTTCCTGTTTTGCGGTGCCGCCAACCTGTTTGTCGCGTTCACCTTCCAGAGCTACTGGGTCGACTTCAAGGTCTTCGGCAGCCTGGGCATGACTTTGCTGTTCCTGGTCGGCCAGGGCATCTACCTGTCCCGCCATCTGCACGATGCCGACACCACAACGCCAAAAACCGAGGACTGACATGCTTTACGCAATCATTGCCACAGACGTCGCCAACTCCCTGGAAGCCCGCCTGGCCGCCCGGCCTGCACACCTGGAGCGCCTGCAAGTGCTCAAGGGCGAAGGTCGCATCGTATTGGCCGGCCCGCACCCGGCAATCGACAGCAATGATCCGGGCGCGGCGGGTTTCACCGGCAGTCTGATCGTCGCCGAATTCGACTCCCTGAGCGCCGCCCAGGCCTGGGCCGACGCCGATCCGTACATCGCCGCGGGCGTCTACGCCAACGTTCTGGTCAAGCCGTTCAAGCAAGTCCTGCCGTAACTTTCTACTCGCATTTGCCCCCACGCGGTGAACCATATCGGTTCATCGCGCTCTCAATCGCTCATTATTCTCGTTTGCCAGCCGACAACTTCACCAATACTCGTATTGGAACCAGGAGTCGCCATGCGCAAGGGTCCGTTGTGCCTGATGTTGGTCACGTTGTCGATTGGGGCGCCCGCCCACGGTGAAGAATCCGCCGAAGGCGGCAACTCGACGCCGCTTTCCTTGAGCGCCGGCGGCCAGATCACCGAGCTGCAGCAACGCTTGAAAGAAAGCGAACGGCAACGGGAAGAATTGAACAAGCAATTGCAAACGGCCGATGGCGAACGCGAAAGCCCGCTACTGGCCCGGTTGCGCCAGGAGAACCAGCGATTGAAGCTGCAACTCAAGGAAGCCCAGGCCAGCAGTCCCCTGCCGCGCCTGCTGACCGACCAGCAACAATGGTTCGTCATTGGCGCCGGGGTAGCGCTATTGGCTCTGCTCTGCGGTATCTTCGCCAGTGGAGCAAGTCGAAAACGTCGACAATGGCTAAATTGAGTGAGTCATGAGCGAGCTGTTACTTATTGATGATGACCAGGAGCTGTGTGAGCTCCTGAGCAGTTGGCTGAGCCAGGAAGGGTTTCAGGTACGTGCCTGTCACGACGGCCAGAGCGCACGCCGCGCGCTGGCCGAAACCGCCCCGGCGGCCGTGGTGCTGGATGTGATGTTGCCCGACGGCAGCGGCCTGGAACTGCTCAAGCAATTGCGCAGTGACCACCCGGATTTGCCGGTGCTGATGCTCTCGGTCCGGGGCGAACCCCTCGACCGCATCCTCGGCCTGGAACTCGGCGCCGACGATTACCTGGCCAAGCCCTGCGACCCACGGGAACTGACCGCCCGCCTGCGCGCAGTCCTGCGTCGCAGCCACCCGGCGGCGGTGTCCAGCCAGATCGAACTGGGCGACCTGTGTTTCAGCCCGGTGCGCGGCGTGGTCAGCATCGATGAACAGGAATTCACCCTCACCGTCTCCGAAAGCCGCCTGCTCGAAGCCTTGCTCAAGCAACCCGGCCAGCCCCTGGACAAACAGGAGCTGGCGCAGATCGCCCTCGGCCGCAAGCTGACCCTGTACGACCGCAGCCTGGACATGCACGTCAGCAACCTGCGCAAGAAGATCGGCCCACACCCCGATGGCCGACCCCGCATCGTCGCACTGCGCAGCCGCGGCTATTACTACAGCCTCTGAACCCCGTAGGAGCTGCCGCTTTGTCAGGTCAGCCGAAAATCATGTTTACCAAAGCTTTACCCTCCGCTGACCGCCGCTGACCTTGATCTGCGTAATCTGTACTCATCCGGAACGTACCGGGAACGAGACAAGGAGATACACCATGCGCAAGACTCTTATCGCTCTGATGTTCGCTGCCGCCCTGCCGACCGTTGCCATGGCCATGCCTGAAGGCGCGGGCCCCATGGATGGGTCGATGGACGGTTCGCGCCACGGCGGTCAGATGCACGGCATGCACGGCAAAGGCCCGTACAGTGAACTGGACCTGAGTCGCGAACAGCGCGAGCAGATCCGCAAGATCATGGGCGAGCAGATGCACGAGCGTAAGCAACTGGTAGACAAGTACCTGGAGAAGCTCTCGCCAGCCGACCAGAAAGCCATGAAAGACGAGATGGCGGCCAACCACAAGAAAGCCGAAGCTGACGTGCGCGCAGTGCTGAAACCGGATCAACAGAAGAAATTCGACGAGATCCAGAAAAAACAGGCTGAACGTCGCGCCGAGTGGGCGGAGTTCAAGGCCTGGAAAGCGCAACAACCGCAAAAGGCGCAATAATGCGCTGACCCCGGACCCAACGGTTTTTCACCGCTGGGTCTGGCACCACACTACTCACTGTGGGAGCGAGCCTGCTCGCGATGGCGTTCTGTCAGTCACATCGATGTTGAATGTGCCGACGCTATCGCGAGCAGGCTCGCTCCCACATGGATTTGTGATCGTTTGAGGATTTTCCGTGCGTTCATTGTTCTGGCGTATCCTGGCCAGCTTCTGGCTGGCCATCGCTCTGGTTGCAGGGCTTTCCATCCTGCTCGGGCACATGCTCAACCAGGACGCCTGGATTCTCAGCCGCCACCCGGGCCTCAACACACTGGCCGAAGAGTGGACGCAAACCTACGAAAGCCAGGGCGAAGACGCCGCCCAGGACATTCTCCAGCAACGCAAACGCCAGTATCACATCGACGTTCAGGTGCTTAACGAAAGCGGCGATCCGGTGGTGCGCGGCACCTTCCCCAAACGTGCGGCGGCCTTTGAGGCGCGCCAGAACAAGGATGACCGGCGCCTGCCATGGCGGCGTCTGACCGATGAGTTCACCAGCGAAAAAACCGGTGACACCTACCTGTTCATCTACCGCATCCCGCATCCGGAACTGAACGCCTGGCACCGCGAGAGCCTGCTTTGGCCGCTCAGTGCCCTGGGAATCGCCCTGGTGGTGCTGACACTGTTCAGCCTGCTGGTGACCTATTCCATCACTCGCCCGCTCAGCCGTCTGCGCGGAGCGGTGCATGACCTTGGACAAACCACCTATCAACAGAACAGCCTGGTCAAACTGGCCAACCGTCGCGATGAGTTCGGCGTCCTGGCCAACGACTTCAACCGCATGGGCGCGCGCCTGCAAAGCCTGATTGGCAGTCAGCGACAACTGCTGCGGGATGTGTCCCACGAACTGCGTTCGCCCCTCGCCCGCCTGCGTATCGCGCTGGCACTGGCCGAACGGGCCACCCCGCCGGAACGGGAACAGCTGTGGCCGCGCCTGACCCGCGAGTGCGACCGACTGGAAGCACTGATCAGCGAAATCCTGGTATTGGCGCGGGTCGACTCCGATAACGCCAGTGCCGAAGAGGTGGACCTGAACGCCTTGCTCAATAGCCTGCAAAAGGATGCGCAACTCGGTTCACCCGAGCAACTGGTCCACCTCGAAGCCGAGTCGCAGCTGAATCTGAAGGGCTGGCCGACCATGATTGAACGGGCCGTGGACAATTTGCTGCGCAACGCCCAGCGTTTCAATCCGGTGGGTGGCCTGCCGATCGAAATGCAGGCGCTGCGTCAGGGTGAGCGGATCGTCGTGACCGTGCGCGATCACGGGCCTGGGGTCAGTGCCGAATATTTGAACCAGCTCGGTGAGCCGTTCTATCGGGCACCGGGGCAGACAGCAGCCGGACACGGCCTGGGCCTGGCCATCGCCCGCCGCGCGGCGGAGCGACATGGCGGCAGCCTGGTGCTGGCCAATCACCCGGAAGGCGGGTTCATTGCCAGCCTGGAGTTGCCGTTGGTGCCGGGGGCTGTCGTACAGCCCTGAGCCGGCTCAGAACCACCCGGATCTACTGTAGGAGCGAGCCTGCTCGCGAAAGCGGTGTGCCAGCCAACTCAATACTGGATGGACCGACGCCTTCGCGAGCAAGCTCGCTCCTACAGGGTTTACGGTCTACCCGGCCAGGCGCTGACGAATTCTGCGAGATCGACTTTCTCGGCCACTCGCGGCTCTTTCTGCGGCGTGCCCAGATACAGGAAGGCAATCACCTCTTCCCCCTCAGCCAAACCCAAGCCCTTGGCCACATGGGCCGAGTAAGCCAGGTCACCGGTACGCCACACCGCACCAATGCCCTGGGCATAGGCCGCGAGCAATATCCCGTGTGCCGCACAACCCGCCGCCAGCAACTGCTCGGACTTCGGATATTTGGCGTGATCCTGCACGCGAGCAATCACGACCACCACCAAGGGGGCCCGCAACGGACCATTGCGCGCCTTGTCGAGGGCCGCTTCGCCGACTTCGCTGTCTTGCAACTTCGCCGCTTCGGCCAGCAATTCGCCCATCTGCTCACGCGCCGCGCCTTCCACCGTCAGGAAACGCCAAGGCTGCAAGTGACCGTGATCCGGAGCGCGCATGGCAGCGCCAAACAGCACCTCGCGCTGCTCGGCAGTGGGTGCAGGGTCAATCAGTCGTGGAACGGAAACACGGTTGAGCAAAGCGTCGAGAGCCTGCATCGGCCACCTCCTGAAAAATTTGTGCGGCTATTCTAGCGGTAACTGCCGCGACAGTGCCGGTTTACATGCCCTGCCCCGCAGGTAGAATGGCGCCCTTTCCACTATCAGCCGAGCGGACCTCATGGCGTTGCCGACCTTACGGATCATTGGTTTCATCATCGGCATCTTCCTGATCACGCTGGCGATCTCCATGGTCGTGCCCATGGCCACGCTGGTCATTTTCGAGCGCACCAGCGATCTGCCGTCGTTCCTCTGGGCGAGCATGATCACCTTTGTCGCCGGTCTGGCGCTGGTGATTCCGGGGCGCCCCGAACACATTCACCTGCGCCCCCGGGACATGTACCTGCTGACCGTCAGCAGTTGGCTGGTGGTGTGCATCTTCGCCGCGCTACCGTTCCTGCTGACCCAGCACATCAGCTACACCGATTCATTTTTCGAAAGCATGTCCGGCATCACCGCCACTGGCGCAACCGTACTCAATGGCCTGGACACCATGTCCCCCGGCATCCTGATGTGGCGCTCGTTGCTGCACTGGATCGGCGGCATCGGTTTTATCGGTATGGCGGTGGCGATCCTGCCGCTGTTGCGCATCGGTGGCATGCGCCTGTTCCAGACCGAATCGTCGGACCGCTCGGAAAAGGTCATGCCCCGCTCGCACATGGTGGCGCGTTTGATTGTGGCGGCCTACGTCGGCATTACCATTGTCGGCAGCCTGGCGTTCTGGTGGGCCGGGATGAGCCTGTTCGACGCCATCAACCATGCGATGTCGGCGATTTCCACCGGCGGTTTCTCCACCTCCGACCAGTCTTTGGCCAAGTGGCCGCAACCGGCGGTGCACTGGGTCGCGATCGTCATCATGATTCTCGGTGCCCTGCCGTTCACCCTGTATGTCGCCATGTTGCGTGGTAACCGTCGGGCGCTGATCAAGGACGAACAGGTTCAAGGCCTGCTCGGCATGCTGCTGGTGACCTGGCTGGTGCTCGGCACCTGGTATTGGTGGACGACCCAGCTGCATTGGCTGGAGGCGTTGCGGCATGTGGCGCTGAACGTGACGTCGGTAGTGACCACCACCGGTTTTGCACTGGGGGACTACAGCCTGTGGGGCAATTTCTCGCTGATGCTGTTCTTCTACCTGGGGTTTGTCGGCGGTTGCTCCGGCTCGACCGCGGGCGGTATCAAGATTTTCCGCTTCCAGGTGGCCTATATCCTGCTCAAGGCCAACCTTAACCAGCTGATTCACCCGCGGGCGGTGATCAAGCAGAAGTACAACGGTCACCGCCTCGACGAAGAAATCGTGCGGTCGATCCTGACCTTTTCATTTTTCTTCGCAATCACCATCTGCGTGATTGCACTGCTGCTGTCGCTGCTCGGCGTGGACTGGATGACCGCCCTCACCGGCGCGGCCAGTACCGTGTCCGGTGTAGGCCCGGGGCTCGGCGAAACCATCGGCCCGGCGGGCAACTTCGCCACCCTGCCGGATGCCGCCAAGTGGATTCTCTCGTTCGGCATGCTGCTGGGCCGACTGGAGATCATTACGGTGTTTGTGCTTTGTATTCCGGCATTTTGGCGTCATTGATCGCTTCAGCTGATTGCATCAGCCGCATCCGGTACTCGCCGGGTGTGGCATCGAACCAGCGGCGGAAAGCACGGAAAAAGTTGCTCGGGTCGGCAAACCCCAGCAAGTAGGCAATTTCCAGCAAGGTCATGGTCGGTTGCGCCAAATACTGCTCGGCCAGTTCGCGCCGGGTATCGTCCAGCAGTGCCTGAAAACTCGTGCCTTCTTCCTGCAAACGCCGTTGCAAGGTGCGCTGGGACAGATGCAGCGTCTGCGCCACGGTGTCGCGCTTGGGTTCGCCTTGGGGTAGCAGGCGACACAACACCTGCCGCGCCTTGTGGGTCACGCGGCTTTCGGAAAAACGCGCCAGGTACTCGCCGGCAAAGCGGTCATGCAGCAACGCCATGGCTTCGTTGGCCGTCGGCAGCGGCGCTTCCATATCGGCGCGTTCGAAAATCAGCGCATCGAAAGGCGCGTTGAACACCAGCGGTGCATGGAAGGCTTGTTTATAGGGTTCCAGGTTGGCCGGCTCGGCGCCTTGCAACAACACTTTGCGTGGTTGCAACGTACGCCCGGTCAACCAGCCGCACAGCCCCAGGGCACAGGCCAGCGAAGCTTCGGCGCTTTGCCGGGTCGGCGGCAGATGATCGCCATGCACCGTCAGAATCAGCGCGTAACCTTCTTCCAGTAGTTGGAAGCTCAGGTCGGCACTTTCGGCGATGATCCGCTGATAACGCACCAGACGCTGAAAGCCTTCGGCCAGGGTCCGGCTGGACATCAAGGCGTAACCGGCCACATGAAACTGCGCCGGTCGCACCACCTTGCCCATGTTCAGGCCGATGGCCGGGTTGCCGGACAGCTCGACCGCGCGCTGCCACAGCCGTGTCATGGAGTCTTGCGTGAAGCGTGCGTCGAGATCATCCAGTGCCGCGTAGTCGAGTCCCAGCTGCTTGAACAGAACCCGGCAATCCAGGCCGTCCATCTCCAGCGCTTTGACAATCCCCATCGCCCAGCTTGCAGAAGTCGTTCGTTCGCTCATGGCGTTTTCTTACATGGTGGCCGAATGCTACGGCTATTGACCGAAGGATACTAAAGTGGCGCCTATTGTCACTGGCTGATGCCTTTGATCACTCTAGACTCAAATAGGCTAGCCGCAGAACAACTTGCAGCAAGAACAATAACCACAGAGATCGCAGTCGTGGAAAACGTCAAACGATTCAACAGCTTCGCTGAGTTCTATCCTTACTACCTCAGTGAGCACAGCAACAGTACCTGTCGCCGTTTACACTTTATCGGCACCACCCTGGTTATCTTGATTCTGACGCTGACCATTGGTCGCGGAGCCTGGATGCTGTTGTGGACCCTGCCGCTGGCAGGCTACAGCTTTGCCTGGGTCGGACATTTTTTCTTCGAGAAGAACCGCCCGGCAACGTTCCAACATCCCATCTATAGCCTGCTCGGCGATTTCGTCATGTACCGGGACATGATCCTGGGGCGCGTACCGTTCTAGCTGACACCCGTCACAAGAGAGTTGCCCATGAATGCCAATGCCCGCTTCACCCACATGAAGGACGGCACACAGGAAGACTGGGCGATCATCGCCGCGGACTTCAGCGCGTACGCCCGACAATTGCCGACAAGGATCGTGGCGCACCTGAAACTGCTGGAGGGTGATTTTGGCGGCTTCCCGGTGGATCGTCTGACCCACTCCCTGCAAACCGCCACCCGCGCCTGGCGCGATGGCCGCGATGAAGAGTACGTGGTCTGCGCCCTGCTCCATGATATCGGCGACACCCTGGGCTCCTACAATCACCCGGACATCGCGGCGGCGATCCTCAAGCCGTTCGTCAGCGCCGAGAACTTGTGGATGGTGGAAAAGCACGGGATTTTCCAGGGCTACTACTTCTTCCATCACCTGGGCATGGACCGGCATCTGCGCGAGCAATTCCAGGACCATCCGCAGTACCAGGCGACCGTCGAGTTCTGCGCCAGGTACGATGCGGCGGCGTTTGACCCGGCGTACGACACGCTGCCATTGAGCTTTTTCGAACCGATGATGGAGCGCCTGTTTGCGCACCCCAGAAATTCGATCTACAAGGCGGCGATGCAGGAGCATTCGCCAGCCTGACAGATCCAGCGGGACCGCTTCGCGGTCCATCGCGAGCAAGCTCGCTCCTACAGGGTTTTGCGGCGCGAGCAGATTCTGTATTCAGCAAAAATCAACTGTAGGAGCGAGCCTGCTCGCGATGAGGCCCGCACAGGCACATTGATCATCAGGCCAACTCTGCAACCCCGGCCGCCTTCAACTGCGCCTCGCGCGCCTGGGCATCCGCCAACCGGTACAGCTCGATCGAACCATCCCAATGCTCGATCAGCGCGGTGCACGATTCCACCCAGTCGCCGCAATTGAGGTAGTCCACCTCGCCGACCTTGCGAATCTCGGCATGGTGAATGTGCCCGCACACCACCCCGTGCAGTTCGCGCTTGACGCATTCATGGGCGATGGCTTCCTCGAAGTCGCTGATGAAGCTGACTGCGGTTTTCACCTTGTGCTTGAGGTAGGCCGACAGCGACCAGTAGCCGTAGCCATATCGCGCGCGCCAATGATTGAGCCAGCGGTTGAGGGTCAGGGTGAATTCGTAGGCCGAGTCACCGAGAAACGCCAGCCAGCGGTGGTAACGGGTGATCACATCGAACTGGTCGCCATGGATCACCAGCAGATGCCGGCCGTCGGCGGTGACGTGCACGGCTTCGTCGACCAACTGGATGTTTCCCAGGATCAGTTTCGAATAGCGGCGCAGGAATTCGTCGTGGTTGCCGGTGACATAGATCACCTCGGTGCCACGCTTGCTCATGGTCAGCAGGCGGCGGATGACGTTGGTGTGCGCTTGCGGCCAGTACATGCCGCCGCGCAGTTTCCAGCCGTCGATGATGTCGCCCACCAGGTAGATCTTGTCTGCGTGGTAGCCCTTGAGAAACTGCGACAGGTGTTCAGCCTGGCAATCCCGGGTGCCCAAATGCACATCGGAAATCCATAAAGTCCGTACACGTTGCTTACGGGTGGGTTTGGCGAGCTCGGCGCTGGTCATGGGCAACCCTCTGGCAAGTTTTGCCAAGTCTGCCCCGAGCCGGTTAATGGTCCATGACAGCACCAAGTCAGTCCTGTGACAGCGCTTGTTGGCCCGCTCGGTGTAGACTGATGCCCTGAACCGGGAGACCCGCGATGAGACCGATCCTCACGCTTCGCCAATACAGCCATGATCTGATCGTCCATAGCCACGAACACGCGCAACTGGTGTTCGGGCTTTCGGGCGCGCTGGATTTCGAGGTCGACGGCCGTGGCAGCCAGGTGGTCCAGCAGAGCTTCGTGGTGGTCCCCTCCGGAGCGCATCACGCCTGTGGCAGCGCCAATGGCAGCCGCTGCCTGGTGCTGGATGTCCCCGGCGAACAATGGGTCGCCCAGTCGTTGGGCGATCACGCCGAGCCCAGCCGACGCCTGCTCGACAACGCCGGGCGCCTGCCCCTGGACGCCGGGCAAAGCCAATTGGTCAGTTGGCTGGCGAACAGTCCGGTGGATGATCCGCTGATCGCTCAACAAGGCGCGGTGCTGTTGCTGGCCAGTCTCAACAATGCCAGACCCGAGGCTGTCGGCGGTCGGCGCCTGCCCTATGCGGCGCTGAATGCACACATCGATCAATACGCGGCGTACCCGTTGCAAGTGGCCGACCTGGCCCGGGTCGCGGGCCTCTCCAGTGCCCGTTTGCATGCACGGTTCATGGCCGAATGCGGGCAGACGCCGATGGATTACATCCGCAGCCGACGCCTGCACATCGCGGCGGGCTTGCTGCGTAGCTCGGCGCTGCCCATCGGCGAGGTTGCCAGCCGCGTCGGCTACAGCTCCCAGAGTGCCTTCGCGGCGGCGGTGCTGCGCGAGTTCGGGGTATCACCCGGAAAACTGCGGCGCGAGGCTGGCGACAAATAACGCGAGTTTGCCGACAGACTTGATGAGCCAATACGCGCTTCAATGAGGCCTCTGTTCGTTTGTCGTTAAGGATTGCAATGACTCCCCGTACCGCCCTTGGCGCCTTGCATATCGGCGCATTGATGTTCGGCCTGACCGGCGTATTCGGCAAACTGGCTGCCGCGTCCCCGGCGATTATCGTATTCGGCCGTGCCGCGTTTGCCGTGCTCGCACTGGCGTTCTTTGCACGGTTCGCCAGCCAGACACGCTGGCAGAAACTCGAAGCGGTGGACTGGCGTCGGCTGCTGCTCAGCGGCTTGTTGCTGGCCGGGCACTGGGTGAGCTTCTTCATTGCGGTGAAAGTCGCAGGCGTGGCGATTGCGACGCTCGGCTTCGCCAGTTTCCCGGCCTTTACCGTGATCCTCGAAGGGCTGATCTTCCGCGAGCGCATTCGCGCCAATGAAATTGTGCTGGTGCTGCTGGTGAGTGTCGGCCTGGTGTTGGTCACACCCGATTTTGACCTGGCCAGTGGCGCCACCACCGGCCTGCTGTGGGCCGTGGGTTCCGGGTTGTTGTTCGCCTTGCTGTCACTGACCAACCGTGCCAGTTCCGGGCGAGTCCCGCCGGTACAGGCGGCGCTGTGCCAGAACGTGGTGGTTGCCCTGTGCCTGCTGCCGGTGGCGGCGCCTCAATTGAGCGAAGTGCGTGCCATCGACTGGCTGTGGATCGGCCTGCTTGGTGTGTTCTGCACCGGTGTCGCCCACAGCCTGTTCGTCGCCAGCCTCGCGGTGATCAAGGCACGCACCGCCGCCGTGGTGTTTGCCCTGGAGCCGGTCTACGGCATCACCGTCGCGTGGCTGCTGTTCAACGAAAACCCGACCCTGCGCATGTTGCTGGGGGGCGTGCTGATCATTGTGGCAATTGTGGTGTCCAGCCGGTTCGCGAGCGGTTCAAGCAAGACAGCCATTGCAGCCGAGGCCGCGTCTCACTGAGTGCGGTCGTTGTGCCCCAGGTCGCGGTCCGGGTCGATCTGGTCGCGGACCCGCTGCTTGAGCACTTTGGCCTCGGGGAAGCCACCGTCGGCCTTGCGCTCCCAGATCTGTACGGCGTCACAGTAGATATGAAAGACCCCGCCGGTGCCCGGCACCAGGGAGACTTTGCCCAAATCATCACCAAAGGTGCTGAGCAGTTCCTGGGCCAGCCAGGCCGCACGCAACAGCCACTGGCATTGCGTGCAATAAGTGATGACGATTTCCGGTTTGCTGACGGCCATGATGGAACGTGACTCCAGAGTTTGACGACACCGCTATGATAGCCCGACCGGAGGCTGTCGAGACGGCGGAGCGAATTGCGCTTCCAACTCGAACCCAGGCTCGATCACGGCCAGAGCAGCCGGCTGCGGGTTCCCGCCTGGGCTGATCACGTCCCAATTCGACGCCATGGATAGCTCATCCAGGTTGAGCCGGTACTCATCGTCAGTGGTGGATTCCCCGGTTATCGCCAGACCCGGAACCACCGCCACGGCAGCAGCGACCGAGGTGGAACGACTGCTGTCGGCCCACTCCAGCTCATCGTTGGCCGGCACCACGACTGGTTGCCTGACGGTGGGCCACGTCACAGGCTCGGTAAAAAGCTCCGCCAACGGTTCAGGCTGCGACGGCAGCGCCTCTGAAGCTGCGGCCTGATACTGCTGGTGTCGACGGCGAACAAACCAGCCCAGCGCCAGCAACGCCATCACGCCGGCAATCGGCAACCAGCCAATCCCGGGGTTTTCAGCAATGGCGGGGGCTGGCGCCGCCACGTCGGATGCAATGGGTTGCGCCTTTACCTTTTTGAGTTCCGCCAGTTGTGTTTGCAGTTCAGCCAACTGTTTTTTCTGGTCGGCGATCAGCTCATCCTGGCCTTGAAGCTTCGCGCTGAGCTCATCGACCGTGGTTTGCAACTGATGGTTTTGCAGGGTGCTGGCGGCCAGTTGCTCGACTGCGGGATCAACCACGGCGACGTCCGTTTCGGGCAGCGCCTTGGCCACGGGTGACGGTGCCACGACCGGTTGAACACGGGGGAATGCTGACGCAGAGGAACTCGAAACCGGTTCATCGGCGGCCGGAACAACACTTGGGGAACCCGGCGGATCGATGAGTACCGTGTACTCACGCAGCAATCGCCCATTAGGCTGATTGAGCTGCACGAGGAAATTCAGGAAGGGTTCACTGACCGGCTTGCCGGAGGTCACCTGGATCACGCTGCGATTACCACGCAGCACCGGGGTGAACGTCAGGTTGTTGAGGAAAAATGCCCGGTCGACCCCGGCACGGCTGAATTCGTCCGCCGTTGCCAGGCTCACCGACAGCTGGTTTTCCTCCACGCCAGCGGCATCCACCAGTGCGATGTCGGCACGCAGCGGTTGATTCAGCGCCGAATGCAGGGTGATTTCACCCAGGCCCAGCGCAGGCGCCCATGCCGAGTAAGTGACAGCGGCCCCGGCCAGCAACCACTGAGAACCACCGCGTAAAACCAATCGCCAACACTTGAGCATGAGCATCCTTGAGATCTACAGAAACTACACGTACGCGTTCGTACATCCGTTACGAACACGATATGGCCGAGTAGTTCTTATAGTTTGCCCAATGCGCTATCTCAAAAACCTGGCGTTCGGTTATGCCTCAAGACTTTTCAAGATTGCCCAGGATGAGCCCGTGAACCCGCATGCACACCTTCAAATCCGCCTCATCGACGCCTTCGAACAGTTCGTGACGCAGTTGCGTGGCAATGGTTTCAATTTGTTCGATCAGGGGACGCGCCGGGGCGCAGAGCACGATTTTCTTCGCCCGACGGTCTTCCAGCACTGCCTGGCGTTGCACCAGGCCCTGGCTTTCCAGACTGTCGAGCAAACGGGCCAGGGTCGGGCCTTCAACGCCAACGCTTTGTGCCAGCTCACGCTGGGTCGGTGCTTCTTCGAAACGGGCCAGGTGCAGCAGCACCAGCCAGCGCGCCTGGGACAAGCCCATGCCCGCCAGTCGGCGGTCCAGTTCGGCACGCCAGCCACGGGACATCTGGGCCAATTGCATGCCAAAGCGGTGTTGATCGGTTAACGGCATAAAACACTCATGATCAGACTAAAATAAATAAAAGCTAATTATTAGTCAGCTAAGCATGAGCCTCGACTTGAGGCAAGGCTTGATCTGTAGTGAATCGTTACATCAGCACTACGGATGTCTCAAATCTCGAACTCCGACTGCAACGCCGCCCGAACGCAGTACAACACCCCTTCCGGCACCCGGCCCGCGAACAGCGCGGCGATCTCGGAAACCGGCGGCAACTCACCTTCGCCGTCGAGGAAGGCGTCCTGCACTTCACCCATCAGATCTTCAGGCAGATCCAGCGCCTGTTCCAACGACAACTGCTGCTTGCCGATCGCTTCGGCCAGCATGGTGTAGACGTTCTTTTCCGAGCACTGCAACTGACCGGCGATCTGCACCGGCGTCATCCCGGCCCGCGCCAATGTGATCAGTTCGTGACGCACGTCGGCCACCGGTTTCGGCGCCTCGACCTGGCCGCCGAGCACTTCGAGGAAGGCCTCGCCGTAGCGCTCCAGCTTGCGCGCGCCGACACCGCTGACCCTGGCCATTTCCGCCAGCGAGGTCGGCTGGCTGCGCAGCATTTCCAGCAAGGTCGAGTCGGGGAAGATGACGTACGGCGGCACGCCATGTTCTTCGGCGAGTTTGCGACGCAGGGCGCGCAAGGCTTCCCATTGTTCGCGCTCCTCGCCACGGACCAGTTGGCTCGCCTGGCTCTTGCTGCTTTTCGCCACGGTTTGCGCCTTGAGATCGCGGCGCAACTCCAGGGTCACTTCACCCTTGAGCAGCGGCCGGCAACTGTCGCTCAGGCGCAGGCCGCCGTAGCCTTCAAGGTCGATGTCCGCCAGGCCACGGGCCACCAGCTGGCGGAACAACGAACGCCATTCGCCCTCCGCCATCGTCTTGCCAACGCCATACACCGACAGGTGCTGATGGCCGAAGCTGCGGACTTTTTCGTTGTCCTTGCCCAGCAACACATCCACCAGGTGCCCGACGCCATAGCGTTGACCGGTGCGATAGATCGCCGACAGCGCCTGACGCGCAGGCTCGGTGGCATCCCAGGTCTGCACGCCGTCGACGCAGTTGTCGCAGTGGCCGCAGGGCTCGGGCATGTCTTCGTCGAAGTAGGCCAGCAGCGTTTGCCGACGGCAGCGGGTTTCTTCACAGAGCGAGAGCATGGCGTCGAGCTTGTGTTGCTCCAGGCGCTTGTGACGCTCGTCGCCCTCGGAGTTCTGCAGCATCTGCTTGAGCATCACCACGTCTTGCAGGCCGTAGGCCATCCAGGCATCCGCCGGCAGGCCGTCACGGCCGCCGCGACCGGTTTCCTGGTAATAGGCCTCAAGGGATTTCGGCAAATCGAGGTGCGCGACAAAACGCACGTTGGGCTTGTCGATGCCCATGCCAAACGCCACGGTGGCGACCATGATCAGGCCTTCCTCATTGAGGAAGCGTTTTTGATGGTAGGCCCGCAAATCGTTGGGCAAGCCGGCGTGGTAGGGCAACGCCGGGAAGCCTTGCTCACTGAGGAACGCGGCGACTTCCTCGACTTTCTTGCGCGACAGGCAATACACGATGCCCGCATCGCTACGGCGCTCGGCGAGGAACGCCAGCAACTGCTTGCGCGGTTGTTCCTTGGGCACGATGCGATAAAAGATGTTCGGCCGGTCGAAGCTCGACAGGAAGCGCTCGGCGTCTTGCAGGTGCAGTCGGGTGACGATTTCTTCCCGGGTGCGCTTGTCGGCCGTGGCGGTCAGGGCGATGCGCGGCACGTCGGGGAACATTTCCGCCAACTGCCCCAGCTGCAGGTATTCCGGACGGAAATCGTGGCCCCATTGCGACACGCAGTGGGCTTCGTCGATGGCGAACAGGGCGATGTCCAGCCCCTGCAGGAAGGACAGCATGCGCGGCTGGACCAGACGTTCCGGCGCCAGGTAGAGCATCTTCACTTCACCGCGGCGGATGCGCGCGGCGAGGTCGCGCTGCTGCTCGGCACTGAGGGTGGAGTTCAATGCCGCCGCCGCCACGCCCAGCTCTTCGAGGGTGGCGACCTGATCATCCATCAGTGCGATCAGCGGCGAGACCACCACGGCCAGGCCTTCGCGCAACAGCGCCGGCACCTGGAAGCACAGGGACTTGCCGCCGCCGGTAGGCATCAGGACCAGGGCATCGCCGCCGCTGGCCACGCGCTCAATGATTGCACCCTGGCGGCCACGGAAACTGTCGTAGCCGAAGATGTCCTTGAGGACGCGTTGAGCCTGTTCGAGCATAGAAACTCCAAAAATCACCGAAACATCCCTGCAAGGCTGGCTCAGAACCCGCAACGCCGCACCGACAAATCGTAAGTGCGCATTGCATGACGCTTTACATTTCAGCCGTGACGCCAGCAGGGCATCACAAAACGCGCGAGTATACCCGAGCCCCGTCCGGCAAAGGGCACCGCTGATAAGACACCGGCAAACCTGATGTGCAAAAAAACTGTGGGAACACTGTGGGAGCGAGCCTGCTCGCGATGAGGCCATCACAGTCAACATTGATTTCGCCTGAACCACCGCTATCGCGAGCAGGCTCGCTCCTACAGGGAATACGGTGCAAATATGCGGTGCGGCTGGCCCAAGCGCTCAAGAAGGCCTAGAATTCCCGCATCGAACATTCCCCAAGGTAGCCCTTTAATGTCCTTCGCTGAGCAACTAACCCGCCTGCAAGTCTTCCTCGACGCCGATGAACTGCATGACGAGGCGCTGGACTACGTGGCCGCCCACGGCTACCTCACCGCGCTGTCGATCTGTTCCGAAGTCGTTCCTGATCGTGAGTGGATCGACGCCCTCTTCGCCGAAGAGCCGCATTACAGCGGCGAAGCCCAGCGCGAAGAGATCGAAGCCACGCTGATCGGCCTCAAGGCCCACATCGCCCGCCAACTGGCCTCCGACGAAGAGTTCGAGCTGCCGTGCGACCTCGACCTGGGCGACGACCCGGACGACTCCGAACTGCGCGGCTGGTGCATCGGTTTCATGGAAGGCGTATTCCTGCGCGAAGCGGCCTGGTTCGAAAGCGCCGAAGAAGAAGTCAGCGAAATGCTGCTGCCGATCATGGTCGGCTCGGGCCTGTTCGACGAGCAGCCGGAGTTCGAAGACATCGCCAAAGATGCCAACCTGATGGACGACATGATCGTGCAGATCCCGGAAGCCCTGACCGCGCTGTACCTGCTGTGCAACGCACCAGACGAAAAACCGGCGATCCTCAAGCCCCGTCACCACTAAGATCCGGCCTATGGACAACCCCATAGGCAACCGCCCCCTGATGTTGCGCTACGGGCTGCTGGCCATCGGCTGGCTGAGCGTGGCGCTGGGGGTGATCGGGATTTTCCTGCCGGTATTGCCCACCACCCCTTTCCTGCTACTGGCGGCCGCCTGCTTCGCCCGCAGTTCGCCGCGCTTTTATCAATGGCTGGTCGAGCATCCACGGCTTGGCCCCTGGATTCGCGATTACCTCGACGGTAACGGCATCCCGCTCAAGAGCAAGGTCTACGCCATCGGCCTGATGTGGGCGAGCATCCTGCTCTCCTGCTACCTGGTAGCGCAGCCCTGGGCAAGGGGTTTCATGCTGACCAGTGCGGTGCTGGTGACGGTTTACATACTGCGGCAGAAGACCCTGCAAAGACCGTGAAATACCCCCTTCGCGCCCTGTCTGTATCACCCTCCCCCCTGGCTGCAGATCTCGCTACCACTCATCGGAAACCCCTCCAAACCTGTCAGATCTGACAGTAGGCAGCCCCACCCCTTCAGGCTTTAAATCACTCCGTCCCCTTCCCTCGACCGGAGTCCCGCCCATGGCCTCGTCCCGTTCCCCCGACAACCACATCAACCTCCTGCGCGAGCTGGACATTCCCGGACGCACCAGGGAGCCGATCTCCAGCAATCCGGATGTCTGGGGCCTGAACATCGCGGCGGTGCTGGACAACTTCCCGCGCCATGGCCTGCAATGTCTGGCCGGCCCGTGGGGGGTCATGGGCCAAGGCGACCGCCTGGCAATTTTCTGGGGCCTAGGCAATCAGGTGCTGCAAAAGACCGTGGACGTTTCAGAGGTCAACACGGAACTGCGGATGTTCGTGGAGGCACGGCACATCCTTGCCGGCAACGTCGATGTCTCCTACGCCGTGACCCGTCTGGGCCAGACGGCCGAGCCCTCCGAAGTGATGAAGGTGTTGGTCAAACTCACCCGCCCCGGCGGCAAGGATGACAACGACACGCCGGGCCACTCCAAGCTGATCATGCACATTCCCCGCGAGATTCTCGAGGGTGGCATCGATCAGGACAACGTGGCCGATGGCGTCGACATCGGGATTGACCTCTACCCGGACATTAGCCCCGGCGATGTGATCCGCCTGAGCTGGGGCGGCGTTTTCGTGCTCAACCCGCCCCTGACCCAGGATCAGGCCGACGGCAAAACGCCTATCGTCATTCATGTCGACGAGGCCACGATCCGTGACGCGGGGGACTCTGACAGCACCGGGTTGGTGGTGGTGTTCGAACTCTACGACAAGGTCGACAACCGCTCCGAGGACTGGAGTGCCGCCCAACGGGTGGTGGTCAGCATCGACGCGGCGCGCCCGGAGGCGCCACTGCTCGAGGAAACGCTTAACAATGTGCTGGATCTCGACAAGCTGGGCGATGCCGAGGGCACCGGGCAAGTCATTGCCATGGACAAAAAGTTTTTCGCGGTGGGCGACACCATCTTCCTCAAGCTCAAAGGCACGCCGGTGGAAGGGACACCGATCGACCAGGAACTGCCGGGCAAGGTCCTGGAGAGCGTTCCTACCATCCTTGAAATATCGATCGACAATGCGCTGCTGCGACGCCTGGCCAAGACCCAGATGGTGCTGTCGTACCGCATCCAGAAAGCCGATGGCTCGGCCGAATTTCATTCCAAAGGGCAGTTCATCAGCGTCATCGGCGAACTCCAGCGCCTCAAGGCGCCAATCGCCAAAGACGCCTCGCAAGGGGCACTCGATCCGGACCTGCCAGACACGCGCATCGAAATCCCGTTCGATGCTTCGTTCGAGGCCGGTCAGGCGATCAAACTGTTCTGGCTCGGCACCCTGCCGGATCTCACCCCGTCCCTGCCCGACCTGCCATTGCGCCCCATCACCCATGGCGATATCAGCGCCGGAGAGTCGCTGTACATCACCGTTGACGGCGTCCACATCAAGCCCCTGGAAGGCGGGACGCTGGAGCTCTATTACCAATTGCTGAGCGACGACAGTGTGCTGGCCAAGCTGGATCACTACAGTGCGCTCAATGCGGTCCGCGAGTCCGAACATGCCGCACTGCTCAATGTTGGCGAGCCGCGCCTGGAACTGCCGCCGCCGACGGTAGCCGGTGTGGTCGACAACGTTCTCGACCCGGACCGCAACGGCACCACGCTGACCGCCACCTGGCTCAATACCCTGGCCAACGACACGGTGACACGCGAGTGGGTGGGGTCGAAAACCGGCCTGTCCAGCGACTTCGTCACCCTGAGCTCGATCACCGCCGGTAAACCGGTGCCCTTCCCCATCAGCGCCGATTTGATCAAGGGCAACGAGGGCGGCACCGTACGGGCGAGGTACTTCGTCGAACGGGCGGGGGAACGCACCCGGCATTCACAGCCACTGGACTTCAGTGTGGGCGCGGCACTGGCGCTCGACCCGCCGAAAATCCGGCAAGCCGAACCGGACGGCAAAACCTTGCTCCCGATGAACGCCGTGGAAGCGCTGACGGCCGAGGTGCCGCCGGAAGGGTTGCTGCTGACCGACCTGCTGAGCGTGACCTGGGCCGCGGCGGCCGGCAGCCATGCCGAGGGCTCCCACACCACCGAAGCCAGGCCGATCAGTGAGACGAGTCTGAACATTGAACTGCCGGTCACGGTGCTGGCGTTCAACCTGGGCAAAACGGTGACCGTGACGTTTACCGTTACCCGTGACGGCAAATCTGTTACGTCGTTGCCGTTGAGCCTGGCGGTCGGTACCTTGCCGGTTGACGCGCTGAACTCACCGATCATCACCGATGCCGACGACAACGGTGTCCTGGATGTCAGCGCGCTAGGCAGCAACGCGACGATCCATGCACGGGATTGGCCGCTGATCGCGGTCGGTCAACAGGTGTGGATGAGCCTGGCGGGCAAGAAAGCGAATGGTGATGACCATGACCATACCGTCTGGGCCGGAGGAAGTAGCTATGTCAACAGCACCTGGTTCGCGCAAAAATACTGGCCAAGACCGGTCGCCAAAAGCTACTTCAATGAATTGGCCGACGGCAGCCGCTTGACGCTGAGCTTCAAGGCCGCGCTGGATAAAAGCAATGTCGAGGCCAAGGCGCTGGTGTTCGCGGATCAGGTCTATACGATCAAGGCCTTCGAGGTGGTGACGCCGACGATCACCAAGGCCGAAGACTCCAAGGGCGATGAAATTCCTCAAAACGGCACCACCGCCGACACCGCCGTCACCCTCACGGGGACCGCCAGCAAGGGCCAGCAGGTCGAGGTGTTTGACGGCACCACCTCCAAAGGCAAGGCGACGGCCGACCTCACGACCGGTATTTGGACCCATCCCATGACGGGCCTGAGCCTGGCCGCCCACAGTTTTACCGCCAAGGCGCTGTATGGCAGTGGCCAGGTTTCAACGCCGCCACGCACCCTGACCGTCACGGCTGTGGCAGCTCCGACCATCACCAAGGCCGAAGACTCCAAGGGCGATGAAATTCCTCAAAACGGCACCACCGTCGACACCGCCGTCACCCTCACGGGGACCGCCAGCAAGGGCCAGCAGGTCGAGGTGTTTGACGGCACCACCTCCAAAGGCAAGGCCACGGCCAATGTCACAACGGGAATCTGGACCCTGACCGTCAGTGGTCTGGCGGTTGCTGCACACAGCATCACCGCCAAAGCACTCTATGGTGCGGGCGCCTCGTCAGCGGCAAGAACCTTCACCGTCACGGCCGTGGTGGCCCCGACGATCACCACGGTGAAAGGCTCGCCCAGCAATGCCGACATTCCGGCGAACGGTTACACCGTGGAAACCGCCGTGGTCTTGACCGGTACAGCGAGCAAGGGCCAACAGGTCGAGGTGTTTGACGGCACCGTTTCCAAAGGTAAGGCCACGGCCAATGTCACAACGGGAATCTGGACCCTGACCGTCACCGGCCTGGCGGTTGCTGCACACAGCATCACCGCCAAAGCACTCTATGGTGCGGGCGCCTCGTCAGCGGCAAGAACGTTCACCGTCACGGCGGTGGTGGCCCCGACGATCACCACGGTGAAAGGCTCGCCCAGCAATACCGACATTCCGGCGAACGGTTACACCGTGGAAACCGCCGTGGTCTTGACCGGTACAGCGAGCAAGGGCCAACAGGTCGAGGTGTTTGACGGCACCGTTTCCAAAGGTAAGGCCACGGCCAATGTCACAACGGGAATCTGGACCCTGACCGTCACCGGCCTGGCGGTTGCGGCGCACAGCATCACCGCCAAAGCACTCTATGGTGCGGGCGCCTCGTCAGCGGCAAGAACCTTCACCGTCACGGCGGTGGTGGCCCCGACGATCACCACGGTGAAAGGCTCGCCCAGCAATACCGACATTCCGGCGAACGGTTACACCGTGGAAACCGCCGTGGTCTTGACCGGTACAGCGAGCAAGGGCCAACAGGTCGAGGTGTTTGACGGCACCGTTTCCAAAGGTAAGGCCACGGCCAATGTCACAACGGGAATCTGGACCCTGACCGTCACCGGCCTGGCGGTTGCGGCGCACAGCATCACCGCCAAAGCACTCTATGGTGCGGGCGCCTCGTCAGCGGCCAGAACCTTCACCGTTATTCCGACGCTGGTGATTGATCCATCTCCTGTAAGCTTGAACGGAATCCGTTTGAAGGCTCAAGACTGGCCGAAAACAGGAGCTGACGCGCCTGGCACTACAGCAACCAGGACTGCGACCGGTGGCCGGCCTGCATACACTTACTCGTCTAGTAACCCCTCCGTGGCATCCGTTAATCCATCTAGCGGGAAAGTAAAAAGCGAAAAAAATGGAGTTGCCACAATTACTGTGGCCGACCAAAGCGGTCAACGTGCTTCCTACAGCGTCAACGTCTCGAACGTATATGACTTAGTTGTAAACAACAACTTAATTGACTGGACGCAAGCGTACCAGTGGAGGGATGCAACAGGTGTACGAATTCTGACTAGTAGCATGGCGAACGCTCTATTCATCGAGAATATCAATACAAAGGCACCCTATCCACTTGCGTTCTACTGGCCAGGAGATACGCAGGATTCCATGGCTTGCCCAGCATACCAAGGAACGATATTCCAAAAAGCCGCCGGCGTTATTCATTGCCAAAGTATCTACGATAGAGCCGGGGCTTGGGGGGTAAAGAGCACTTGACTTTTTAATGAGCGATATACGCCCCCCCCATATACCTTAGATACTATGAACAGACGTCCACCCGTTTACAATCGTTTCCCGCGTTTGCTTGCCTTAAATAGGAAGCGATGAAACGGAAAAACGTGAGTCCATCTCAAACACCATCCCCATACGGCGATGGTGTTTGAGGCTTGCTCCTAAAGCTGGCGATTTTTCGATGGAGGAAGATTAACAAAGCGACTTATTGCGCGGGATAATGCCGTCCCAGGAAAGTGCTCCCCCCCGCTCAATACGTCCCACATAGGTTTTGCCTGGATGCTTCTCCAGCCTCAAACAGCCGATTGATGGTTCGAGCTGCTTTGCGCTACCCCCTACCACTCATCGAAAACCCACCCCAACCTGTTATTTCTGACAGTAGCCAACACCTCCGCCCTGGGGCCCAATCGAACGATCTATTCGTACCTGAATAGCATCACATCGACGAGGGCTTTTTCCATGTCGCATTTCCGCTCGTTTCTGTTTCCGGTTTTCCCGGCCGCCATTTCCCCTCTTGCTCTACGCCCCTTGCTGATTGCCGGCATGACGCATCCGGTCGTTGACGGTGACGGTGGCCTCAACATCCACGCCGTCGAAGAGTACCCCGAAGGCATTTTGTGTGCCGTCAACGCTTACAGCTTTCCAATGCTCGACGGCGATACGCTGGATATCTACTGGGGCACCGAGAAGCTCCTTACCCGGATTGTCGAGCCAGATGAAATCGACAAGACCGTGTTTTTTTTCCTGCCTGCCGAGGCTATCGTTTCCGGCTGGGTCGAGGAGGTCTACTACGTGCTGACCCGTCAGGGTGAACCCGTACCCGATGATCCGGCCGTGCCGTTGCGGTTGTTGGTGAAACTGGATCGGCCGGCCGGGCGCGACAAAGACCCTCATCTACCGGGCCATTCCGAATTGCATATTGCGCAACTGCCGGAAGACGTGATCAAAAACGGCGTGGATGCCGAGTGGGCGCAAAGGGGTGTGCCCATGACCATCGGCGTGTACCCGAACATCGCCGTGCGCGATGTGGTCCAGGTGAAATGGGGCAGCGCTTATCTGGCACCTCACTTTGTCACGACGGCACAAGTTGATGGCTCCGAGCCTATCGTGATCACCGCCACGCAGGCCGACATACTGGCGGGCGGCGACAGCGCGGCACTGATGGTGCAATACGAGGTCCACGACGAAGTCTGGAACTACTCCGAACAATGGTCGCAAGCCACCACCGTGCGGGTGGAGGCAGGCGCCTGGCGTCTGGACCCACCGATGATCCGGGAGTCGGACAACGGTGTGATCGACCTCAAGAAACTGAACCAGAAAGACGTGACAGTACAAGTCCTGGTCGTGGGCACTGATTTCGACCTGGGCGATACGGTCACGATGACCTGGATCGGCACGCCGCTCACTGGCAACCCGCTGATTCATACCGAATCATGGACCGTGGACAACATCCCCAGTGTCAAGGATTTCATGGTGCCTTACGCCGAGGTCCGCGCCATCGCCATGGGCTCGGCCGACGCCTCCTACGTCTTGACCAAACGCAATGGCGGCCCACCGCTCTCCTCCAAACGCGCCTTCGCCAGTGTGATCGGCGATGTGTATGCGCATCCGGCACCGACCATTCGGGAGCTGGTTGGCAACCTCCTCGAACCTGACAACTCCATTGCCACCGTAGACATCACTTACCCGGGAATGACCAACGGCGACTTCATCAACCTGAGATGGCTGGGCACCCGATCCAATGGTCAGCCCTATGTCCATGGCGAGGAGTACACCGTCAGCCAGGGGGACGCCGAGCGCAAGAAGATCACGATTTACGTGCTGAGTGAACACATCGCCGTTCTGGCTGACGGCAAGCTGGATTTGTCGTATGTGGTGTCCAACGATAAAGCGGCAATTTATGGGGTCAGCGAATCCGAGCACCTGCTGGTCGATGTCAAGGCCATCCGGGCCACGCTGCCGGCGCCGAAGGTAGTGGAGGCCGACGACGACGTGCTGGACCCGTCAAAAATTTTCGATAACGCCACGGTACGGATCGAATACCTCGGGACGCTCAAAGGCGACATTCTGACGTATTACTGGACGGGTATCAGCGCTGGCAGCAGTACCAGCGACTGGCTACCGATCACGTCCGTCATTGCGGGCAAGCCGGTAAACTTCCGGGTCGACGCCTGGTTTGTCTCGGCCAACATCGGGCAGTACGTCAAGGTCAGGTACACCCTCAAACACGCCGGCACCGGCCTGACGAGTTACTCGGCGACGCTGAATCTGTTGATTGGTCAACTGGTGGGAGAGCTTCCGCCACCGAGGGTGATTCAGGCCCCGGATGACGAGCTTGATCCCATGAATGCGACCCAGGGCGTGGACGTATCGGTCGAATACGCAAACATGGATCCGGCACTGGACACCATTGCCTTGAAATGGCGCGGCACACCCGGTGCGGGCACATCGGAAGATCTGGAATTACCGGCAGACGCCAGTGGCCGGGTGAAGTTCTCTCTGCCGTCCTCTGTCGTAGGGCCGAACATCGGTAAAAGCGTTGCAGTGTCCTATGAGGTCAAGCGCTACAATTTCTGGAAACCCTCCGATTTGCTGACCCTCAATGTGTTGAGGTTTCAAGATCCCGATAACCAGCTTCCGCGCCCACAAGTGCCCCAGGCCCCCAACGGCATCCTTGACCTGATGACCTTTGCCGGCGACGCCAGAGTCACTGTCGATAAATGGCCATTTATCGCGCTCAAACAACGCATCTGGCTAAGGCTGCAAGGCAAGACCGCATCCGGTGCGACTCACACGATTGAACTGCTCGACGGTACGGAGATCACACAGACACAACTCGCCAACGGCCTCAATGAAACCCTCCTCAGATCCGAACTGTTGAAACTGGGTCATGCTTCACCGGCGACGGTGATCTGCAAGGTTGCCTTCGATGGCGACTCGCAGGAACACACGGCCATCGAGTTTCCGCGTCTGGCGCTGACCGTCAAAACCCGGTACGACTACCTGAGGCCGGAGATTACTGACGTGGCTGACCCGAAAGGTACGGTCGGCGAGGGCGAATCCACTTACTTCAGGCAAGTGACCATCACCGGGACGGCGACGCGGGGCGAGAAGGTTGAACTGTTTGACGGTTCCACGTCACTTGGACCCGTCGATGTTGATAATGGCGGCATCTGGACGAAGGTGCTGACCAATCTGATTGTGAAGAATTACCACATTCTCGCCCGTGCCCTGTATGACGCAGCCCCGGTGGACAGTCTGCTCAGGACATTTTCGGTGGTTGAGGCCGTCACTCCGACCATTACCGAGGTTACCGACGCCAAAGGCACAGTGGTCGATGGAGGAACGACCTATTTCAGATCCGTCACCGTCACCGGCACGGCCAGCCCCAATCACAAAGTTGAGCTATTCGATGGGGCAACATCGCTGGGTGAAATTCCAACCGGTAATGGCACTTGGACCCGTGTGATCAACTCACTGACTGTCAAGGCCTACAGCCTCACCGCGCGGGCAAAGTATGGTGAAGAACCGGTTTCCGAACCGCCCCGGACCTTTACCGTTGCCCGGGCCGATAAACCGATGATTGACAACGTTACCGACGCCAATGGCACAGTGCCCGAGGGAGGAACGACCTATTTCAAATCCGTCACTGTCACCGGCACGGCCAGCCCCAATCACAAAGTTGAGCTATTCGATGGGGCAACATCGCTGGGTGAAATTCCAACCGGCAATGGCACATGGAACCGTGTGATCAGCTCATTGGCTTTCAAGCCTTACACCCTCACCGCACGGGCACTGTATGGTGAAGAACCGGTTTCCGAACCGCCCCGGACCTTTACCGTTGCCCAGGCCGATAAACCGGTGATTAAAAATGTTACCGACGCCAAAGGCACAGTGCCCGAGGGAGGAAGGACTTATTACAGATCCGTCAGCGTCACCGGCACGGCCAGCCCCAATCAGACAGTTGAGCTATTCGATGGTGCAACATCGCTGGTTAAAGTTCCAACCGAGAATGGCACATGGACCCAAGTGATCAACTCACTGGCTGTCAAGACCTACAAACTCACCGCGAAAGCGCTGTATGGCGACGGAGCGGTTTCCGAACCGCCTCGGACCTTTACCGTGGCTGTGGCCAGTGCACCTAGAATCACCAATGTCAGCGACTCCAAGGGAACGGTGTCCAATGGCGGCACGACCTATGATCGATCCGTCAGGGTCACTGTTACGGCCAGCGCCAACAGGAAAATCAGGCTGTATGACAGCAATACCCTATTGGATGAAGGCTCTGGACCAATCTGGAACCTGACCATCAGTGAGTTGAGTCTCAAAAACTACAACCTCGTCGCCGTGGATGTGGATGAAGGCGGTTTACCGTCTTCGGCTTACAACTTCACCGTGTTGGAGGCCAGTGGTCCTGATATCACCAATGTCACTGACTCCAAGGGACCGGTGCCCAATGGCGGCACGACCTATGATCGATCCGTCACGGTCACTGTTACGGCCAGCGCCAACAGGAAAATCAGGCTGTATGACAGCAATACCCTATTGGATGAAGGCTCTGGACCAATCTGGAACCTGTCCATCAGTGGATTGAGTGAAAAAACCTACAACCTCGTCGCCGTGGATGAGGGCGATTTAACGTCTCCGACCCGGACCTTCACCGTGGCGACTCATGTCGCCCCGACAATCACGTCCGTCAGGGATTCCCGTGGCGAGCTGCCAGATGGCGGGAGCACCACCGATACGACCGTGAGCCTTCAAGGGAGTGTCACGCCCGACCATGAGGTTCAGATCCACGATAACAATGAGCCCAAACACATAGTGCGAGCCGTGGGGGACACCTGGAATGCTACCTTGCCTGTGGCCTTGGGTGGACATAGCATCACGGTGAAAGCGGTCAGCACCGGGCAGTTTTCCAATGCCCGCCGCTTTACCGTGAACACGGCGACCCCGCCGCTGAACTTCAATACCAGCCCGGTGACATTGGACGGGAAAATCTACTTGCTTCCCAATAACCCCGAAGTCCTTCCAGCGTTTGGCCCGGGAACATCGGTGCAACATCAGGCATCGGGAGGTGTGCCTGGGTACACCTATAGCTCCAGTAATACGGCGGTGGCGGTCGTCGATACCACGGGACTGGTGACGGTCAGAGGTCGCGGCACTGCTAACATTACGGTACAGGATGCGGTCAATCAGTCCTTGAGCTACACCGTAACCGTCACGGGTGTTATCCATTGCGTGGGCCTGGGAAGGGACACATGGGCCAGAATCAATACAGCAGCCACTCAAGCTGGGGCGCGGATACCCAGTTATGCTGAACTGTATGAACTTCATCAGGCGTATGGTTCACGTTGGCCCATGGGCAATGCACTTTATTGGTCGACAACCCAAGGCACCACTACTTGGCCATTTCCGAGCAGAAAATGTATGAACATTGTTACTTCCGCGAATGGCGACGTTCATGAACAAGGGGGGAGCACCGCCCTCGGTGTTGGATTTAGATAATCGCGCATAAAAAACGCCTCGCACATTGCGAGGCGTTTTTTTTGGAACCCTTCACACCAAGCGTTTAAAAACCCCAACGAAACCCCACATTCACCCCATACGGCTGTTCGATGTTCTCACCGTTGCTGTAATCGAAATCGGCATGCACTTGCACGTCCTTGGTCACCGCCAATGCAACGCCCAGCCCCAGCAGCCCGCGAGTGCCGGACAAATCGTTGTTGAACTGGTTGTCGTGGTTGACGGTGACGCGGTTGTTGTTGATGAACTCTTGCTGCACGGCGGCACGCACATACGGTTGCGCGATCATGCCGTTGTCCATGTTGAAGGTACGGCCGGCGGTGGCGCCGGCTTCGCCGAGAACGGAACGTGCACGATCACCGTCGGCGTTCATGCCGTTGTCCAGGTCATAGTCGCTACCTTGAATCACCGCGGTCGACAGTTTGGCGTACGGCTCGATGAAGTAGCCCCTGTCCAGCTTGATGTTGCGCCCGAACTCGGCGGAAGCGCTGATGCCGGAGTTGCGGTAATCGCCCTTGCTGCGCGAGCCGTCGCTCATGCTGACTTTGGCTTCATTGTGATAGCGGTTGAACCTGAGCGTGGCGTCGAAGTAGTACCCCGTCTCGGCGTCCAGCCAGGTCGCGTATGGCCCCAGGTAGTAGCTGTTGATGGTCCCGGACGTGCCCTGCTCGACGTTCAGGTCGGAATCGCTGTAACCGGTCATGACACCTGCCAGCCACTGGCTCTCGCCCAAACGCACATCCGCCCCCAGGGACAGGCCTTGCTGGGTTTGCTGATAGGCCACGCCGGAACCGGAAGACACGTTGTATTTGTTGCCGTAGCCACGCATCCAGAAGCCGGTTTTACCGCCGTTGAAACGCAGTTCGCCCATGCGGCTGCGCAGCGATGCACCCTCGGCATACAGGATGGTGATCGGTGCGTTGAACAAGGCCAGCACCGAGCGCGCGCCGGGGCTGACGGTCTTGGTGGTCGGGTCGAGGAACCATTCGGTCTCCCCTGGCCCCGTGCTGCGCTGGGCCAGGTCGTAGGACCAGGTGCCCACGTCGACCGGGCCACCTTCGAGCGAGAATTTCGCATCGCCCGCCGCGGTGTGCACCAGGGTCAAGGCCTGCGGTGACGCCGCGTCCAGCCCGGAGGCGGCCACGGCCAGGCCGAAGTCGCCCGTCGCCACACCGGTAACGTTGAGGAAGTCGCGGTTGCCGGTGGCGAAGTCACCCTTCATGGCAAACACACCGTTGCCCGCCAGTGTCCCGACATTCAATTGATAGTAGGTAGCCGGGGCACCCGCCGCGCCAAAGCTGACACGACCGTCATTCATGGCCAGTGTGCCGATGCTGTCGTTGCCGGTGAGCGTCCAGTTCGAACCGCTGTTGATGGTGACACCGTTGGCCTTGTCGAGGCGGCCGGTGAGGGTCGAACCGTTTTGCAGGGTGACGTTGGCCGTCGAGGCATCATCGACCTTCACCACATCGCCGACCATGTGTCCGCCATCGAACGTCAGGTTCGCAGTGCTGCCACCGTCGACGCTCACGTTGCCTTGCAGGGTGCTGTTGGCGACGGTCATGTTGGCGGTGGAGGCGCCCTTCACCTCAAGCAGAAGGTTGTTGCCGGCAAGCAGACGAGTGTTGTTCAGCACTTGTATCTGCGCCGTCACACCGGCATCAGCGAGGATCGCCGAGCCCGCTTGCCCCTGCACCAGGACATTGTCGAGCCGCAGTTTGGCGCCGTCGCCCACACCTTCGGCGTCAGCCCGCAGGCGAACGCCGTTCGCGCCACCGGTAATGCTGCCACCCGTGGCCCTTACATCAGCACCAAACGAATTCAGACCGATCCCGTTCGACCTGGTTGCGGAAACCTGTGTATTGGTCAACTGCACAAGGCTGCCACCACCGGTTTCGATCCCGGCGGATACGCCCTGGATCCGGCTATCGTTGATCACGGCAGTCGAACCGGTGTTGGTTCCACTGACCCGGTTGATGAGCATGCCCATGCGGGTGCCGGTTACCGTGGCACCCGTCAAACTACCACTGGCGTTGGTGAGCGAAACCCCTGGACTGCCCAGACGGCCGTCGTAGGTACCGCCCACCGCATTGAATTGTGCTCCGCTGGTGACCAACACCTCAAAGGTGGCCGCGCCATTGGAATTCAATACGCCGCCGTTCCGGGCGAGATAGTTGTCTTGCGGTGTGGTTTGATCGATGCCCAGTGTTTGACCCGCGTCGATCGTGGTCAACGCAAACACCAGGGGACTTGAAAGAAGGGACGGGGCCAGGGTCAGCCACGCGAGATTTTTTTTGATTCGGTTCAACGGAAACAACTGCGAACAAGCATCCATGATGACTCCCTTTAACTTTTGAGCGATACAGTCCTCCAGTGGGAGGCAGGCATAAAAAACATGCGCGCAGAGTACAAGGAGGAGTACGACGGTTCTGTAGGAGTTTTCCTAAAATTAAAAGAGTGATTCCTCACTTATATGTGCGAGAGAGGTGGAGGTCATCCTCCACCTCTGGGTGATAAAACTAATAAATGTTATTCAGCACGAGTGCCAGGGCAGAAGTTTTCGTTTGAGTCGATGACCACAACCCTCACTTCAACCTTGACTGAACTATGAGTGCGCCCATCCACTGTTGTCGTGTAAACAATCCCCCCAAGCCCATCGACAATCGGCCTGAGTGCGGCGTTGAATGGCAAATAAACTTCAAATCCGTCGACATGCTCGTTTCCTGTCAGCGTTTTATCAAACAAGTATTCGGGCACCGGGGTCGGACCCGGATACTTGCCCCCCGACCACTCGAAGTCCAGTTTCATATCTGCGGCCAGAGAGCCCCCCCCTTGCACTTTGACTATCGCGGCCTTACCCACCACCGGAATATCCCGCAGAGAACTGCAGTCTAGGAACTTTTTATCGTTCGGACTGGTATAAAGATGCAAAATTTCGGGATCAGGAAGCGACACGGGGTGGATGTACACATCGACATCCGTAGGTGGTGACGGGTTTTTGTTCTCTCCATTTTGAGTAGGGTTGGTGATGATATATCGCGCTTTCTGAATACCGTTGCCGGTCGCCTCAAATACAGCCGACGGAAGTTTGAACGGGATCTTGAAGTCAGGATCTTCATCTCCGACCACCTCATAGTGTCCGTCCGGTTCTGGAACGGGCACGCCGTTCCAGAGCAAGTCAACAAGATCCCCGACCTTGAATCCCGTATAAATCGGCAATTCGATATCAATTAAATTGCCAATATCTCCTTCCACTAACGTGTCATCGCCTGTTGAGCCTTTTACCACCAGTTTGGTCAGGTTCGGGTTGCCCAGGTCCGGATCCGGTTCTGGATTGGTCGGGCCCGGAATTGTCAGGTCGATATTGAGCCTAATCCCCGTCAGTTCCGGATATTCATCACTGCCTCGTACGATGACATAGGTCACGAGGACTTCTCTCGGACCATCGCCTTTGCTCGCCACATCCGCAAAAGGTACGTCAACAACCACTTGCGTCGTGCCGTCCGTGAGCTTGAGCGGTTGAACGATGCCATCGAACGTTACCTTGACCTGGTCTCCTGGCAGTCCATTAGCGAAGGTCGGGATGACCACGCCCACATGAGGCCAGGCATCGTCCAGATCGATCACGCCATCATCGTGTTCCGGTACCTCTGGCGGTTGCAGCCCGCTGGGTACGGGGGTCAGTCGAACATAAAGGTCTAGCGGTGCGGATTCAGGCCCGAGGTTCCCCACACGGTCCTCATACTTGCTATAAAAAATAAAATCCCCTGAGCTGCCAGTTTCAATTTGACTCTTGGGTATTTTTATTTCAATCGGCCGAGTGAGATCATCAGTAACACTGAACACACCAGTAAGAACCCCCGGAATACTCTTGCCATAGTAACCGTAGTATCTATCTCCCTCCTTCATATCACCCGGAGTCTCGACAGTCATTGTCAAACCATCCAATTTATCCAGAATTTCGCGAGTGACAAGGCCATTCACGACTTCGGCCGGAGGGGTAGCCACGGGCCCGGGTGATCCATGATTGGGTGCCGTTTTATCGATGAAAAACAACGACGGGTCAGATGTGAACGCATTACTTGCATACTGGGTTTTGTAGCGCAGAGAGAACGGCCCTTCAGTCACCGTATTGATAGCTTTCAATACCATCTTAAAAGGATCTGGAACAGGATTTGGTAGTAGCTCCCACCCTGAAACCTCAGTATCACCTTTCATCAAGGTAATTTCGATCTCTCCTGGCTGTGCTCCCGGAGGTACCTGCACATCGCGAAGTTCTACATCGCAATCGTGACCCTGGCGAGCCAGTTGAAGTTTCTCTACATTATCGCTGGGTAGCGCCGGCAACAAATCCACTACTTTAGGTGGCGTGCCGGCGGCAAGCCGCAGTGACTCGCGCAAATCAAACAACTTCTTCCGAGCCAACTCCGCTGCCGATAAAATGTTCATATCAGTCATTGCCTGTTCTCCTTTTCATTAGACGCGCCGGGTCATCTGCCACTTATGGCTAAGCGTCAATACAGATGCCGGACATTCACTACATTGCTACGGCGAAAACTCTTCAGTTTTCGTTACACAAATCATTCGTTGGCGAACATATCTCGCCACTGGGCATGGTGCGATTGATCACCACAAAGTCCGATCGGGACCGCCCCCGACCACCGTTACGCTTTTCAAGTCGGTAATAAGCCAGCCCGGAGCCGTTGTTCACCATCGGGGCAATCAAGTTGTCGTAGTCTTGCACGACAATATCAATATCCATTCCGGGTTGTAGCGTTGTCAGCTCTTTGACAATCTCGCTGTAGGCCCCCGCGATGGGGCTGGTGCCATTCGGTCCGGCACACCCTTGCCAAACCAGTATCAGCGTGTCGCCCTGCTCGATACGGGGGTCGGCCTTGATCCTGACCGTCACCCCCTCCCAGAGCCTGGGCCTCGAACAGCAGTGGAGTACGCCATACAAACCGCCATGAGGAAACGTCGGCTCCTTGAGGTTTTCAATCGGTACAATGTCCACCCTGACCAGCGTCGTCAGGGATTGTTGCCCGTTCACTCCATTGCTGGTGGTGTAGTAAACGGGCAAGGCCGGATTCTGCTTATCGGTGTCGATCACTTCCCAAGGTACGATGAATTCGATGAGCTGCCCGGCGGTATCTCCCGGTTTGACTTTGTATTCAGCGACTGCTCCTGGATAGCTTCCCCAGTACAACTCAAGTATTTGCAATGGTTCGGGTGCGTCATACAAGGCGAGCTCAACTCTGGCCGGACGGCCATGGTCTTCGGTCAACAATGTGTTCTTGATGCCTGATACTTCTCCAAATACATCCACCAATGCGAGGTTCGCATTGATCAATGCAGGTGCCTTGTCGTGATCCTGGCCGGCCACGGTGAGGTCGACCGCGACCGAGATATCCGGCGATGCAGGCCCATACGCAGTGCCTTGGCGAATCCGGTAGTACACTTTTGCCCGCAATGGCCCATCACCTTTGGCCTGCAAAGTCGGCCAGAGCACCGGAGCGGAAAGCGGAAAGCCTGCCGGATCAACCTGAATCTCCGCCAGCGGCGTCTCATCCCAAAAAATGGCCACCCAATGGCCGGGATCCGCAAATTCGTACTCATCGATCTCCACCCGCACACCATCGCGGGCCTGCTGCCGATCCACCAGACCTCTGGGAGACAGTGGCACTCGGGGTGGCGGCAGGGCTCCCGGCACGGGGCTTAAATCGACGTAAATGTCAGCCAGATAAGACCGTGGTCCGGCATTGCCGGCCAGATCCCTCAGGTAGTAATAGAGGTAACGCTTACCGCTGCCCCAAGCGCGGATTTCGTCGGCATAGACAGTGATGCGCAGTCGTTCGTCGGTAATATCCTGCTGGCTGAACTCCTGCTCACGAATCGGCGTTTCGGCGTCGGGCGGAGAGTCTTTGTCTGTCCAGTAATAAACGGCGCGATCCCGGGCTTTGGCATCGGTATACAAGGGTACTTGCACGCTGACCTCTCCTTCCTGCGTCAGGAAGGCTTCGGTGATCGTGCCGTTCAACTCTGGAGGAAACACTACCGCCAGAGGCTTGCGACCGTAGTTGGGTTGCGTGGTGTCGATCGTCAGGGTTTTCCTCTTCCCCTCCACAGGATTGACGCCGTAAATGGACACCCTGAGCGCCACCTCATAGATGCCCTGTATCAAGCGATTGCGTGGGACCTTGAGGGTTTGCGGGAACACGATAACGTCGGTGGTCGGATACCAGCGTTCATCGACAGCGTAAAACTCAGCCCCTGGTTGCATGAACCCCAGCTCGACCAAATCTTCTTCGCCCGGGTTGGTTCCCCGACCAAACTCCATGAAGGTCGCGATCAGATCGTCACCCAGTGCCGTCAGCGGCAACAGCCCACATGAGTCAGCAGGATCAATGACCGCTGGGATGTCGGGGGCGTCAGCAGCAAGCACAGATGCGTCGTGTACTTGCGAATCATCAGCAGGTTTTTCGGGCGTCGCCATTTCGAGCCTTCCTGAGTGAAGGTGGTGGTGCAACGCACCTGATTGCGCTGCTTGAATGGCTTTATTTAATGCCCGCGGGAAGAATCTGCCTACTGTCAGAAATAACAGGTATTGCGACCGTTCATCGTAAAACTGCCCTCAGACCACCCGATTTTGCCCATAAAAAACCCGCGCTCCCGTTTGATCGGGAACGCGGGTTCTGTGGTTGCGGCTTCGGGTTACACGGTATCCACCTTCAACGAATGATCGTTGAGCATGCCGTTGATGATGGTCGCGGTGTCATACCCGCCCGCGATCACCCCACCCGCCCCCGGCGTTACACCGTAATGGCTGGCGAGGTCGACGCCGGCCAGGTCGATGGTCTGGTTCGGCGCGGCGCCGGCCATGGCGCTGACGTCGATGCTGGTCACCGTCGACGGCCCGCTGCCGGTGACGGTGAAATGCAGGTAGTCATCCAGCGACGCCGTGGTGCCGTTTTCCCCTTGCAGCAGTTGCGACAGGTCGAGTTTGTCGGTGCCGGGCGTGAAGTCGGTGATCACGTCATGGCCATTGTTGCCCTTGAGCCACTGGAAGGTATCGGCCCCCGCCCCACCGGTGAGGGTGTTGTTGCCCAGGCCCCCGATCAGCAAGTCATCGCCGCCCCCGCCGTTGAGGATGTCGTTGCCCAGGCCGCCGTTGATCACGTTGTTGGTGTTGTCTCCGGTAAGGGTGTCGTTGAAGTTCGAGCCGGTGAGGTTTTCGATGCCGGCCAGGGTGTCAGTGCCGGCACCGAGAGTGTTTTGCCCACCGAGCAGGCTGAGGTCGACCGTCACTCCGGCGGTGGCGTGGGCGTAACTGGCCGTGTCGATACCCGTGCCGCCATCGACGATGTCACTGCCCTGGCCGCTGAAGAGCAGATCATTGCCGGCGTCGCCATGCAGCTCGTTGTTGCCGGAACCGGCGGTGAGCACATCGTTGCCGTCGCCGGCATTGATGAAGTTGTTGCCCGTGCCCGCCACCAGTACGTCATCCCCGCTGGTGCCGGTGAGGGTGTGGCCGTCCTGATAGCTGATGGTCAGGTTGGCCGAATCGCTGCCGCCGTGGTTGTCGTTGGCGGTGTAGGTGCCGTGGTAGTCCGTGGTGACTTCGTGTGCTCCGGCGTAGTTGACGGTCATGGTCAGTTCGTAGTTTTCCGCCGAATTCTTATTGCCGCCACTGGTGTTGGCGATGTTGGTCACGTGGATCTGATAAGTGCCATCCGCGCCTGCGGTAATGGTGTCACCATCGGCGATGCTGACGAACGCCCCACCGTTGAGCGAATACTCCATCGTGATGTGCCCGGCATCCAGGTTGTGATTGAGGTTGAGCGTCTCACCTTGATTCAGCTTGACCGTGATGAAGTCTTCATTGTTGCCATTGGAGTTGTTCGCGGCGCCCAGATAGCCACTGATCACCAGCAGCGCCGTCATGGTCGTCGCGTTGGCCACAAAGGCGTTGCGCACATTGGCCAGACTCTGGTTGGCGGGGTTGTTGTTTTCGCCGGCGAAGTCGATCGCGCCGGTACCGGTGAAGTCCCCGCCTTTCACGACCCAGCCGGTGTTGAACGAGGTCGGGGTCGCCGAAAGCTGGTCGCCATTGGGGTCGGTGTCGTTGACCAGCAGCAGTTCGGCCGGCACCACGATATTGCTCGACAGGACGTTGGTGATGACGTGGTCGTCCACCGCCACCGGAGGCGCGTTGGGGATCACTTTCACGGTCAGCGTCGAGCTGGTGAGGTCGCCATCGTTGTCGCTGACGGTGAAGCCGATGTTCTCGGTGATCAACACCGACGTGGTTTTCTGCGAGGTGTAGTTGTAGTCGCCAGTGTCGAGGTTGATCACCAATGTGCCGCTGTTGTTGGTGGCGATGCTCAGCGTGTTGTTCACGGTGTTGAAGGTGCCGTGGTTGGTGCCGCCGCTTGGCGTCAACGAACCCTGGCCGCTGAGGGCTTTGGGATCGTAAGTGTAGGTGGTGCCGTCGACCACGATGGATTTGATGAAACCGCCATCAGCGCCGAACGCGCCACCCTCACCCAGCAACGAACCGGTGACCGGTGCGCCGACCACGGTGCCGGACAGCACCGAGTTGAGTTGGTTGAGGTCGGTGACCACCACCGCATTGGTGTCGGTGTGGCTGTTGCCGTCGTAGGCCAACGGATCGAGGTTGGCGTTGCTCACGCCACTGCCCAGGCCGATCGCGTAGTTCTTGATGTCGTTGGCATCGAGGAAGGCTTTCAGCGCGGTCTCGTCGGCGGTGCCGATTTCCTGGCCGGTGGTGGGCTTGCCGTCGGAGAAGAAGTAGCCGACGTTTTGCGCACCGGTCAGTTTGCCCGAGGTGTTGAACGCGGTCTGCATGGTCACCACGGCCGCGTCGTAGTTGGTGCCGCCGTTCGCGACGAGGCCGGCCAGCAGTGTCTTAGCGGTCGCGACATCGACCCACACCGAAGTCATGTCGGTGGCGCTGCTGCTGAAGGTGACGAGCTGCACTTTCACATCGCCCAGGTCGTCGTATTTATCCAGCAACGCACTGATGGCCTGCTTGGCCAGACTCAGCCGCGACAGGTTCGACACGCCGGAAGGATCGGCCATGCTGCCGGAGACGTCGAGCACGATCAGCAGGTTGGAATCGATCTCCACCGCCGCCACCGAGCGATCCGTTGCCACCGCCTTGGGCACGTCATCGACAATGTTGACCACGATGGTGCTGGTGCTGCTGTTGCCCAGCGCATCGGTGGCTTTGTAGGTGAAGCTTTCACTCAGACTGTTCGGCCCGTCGTTGGCGTTCGGCAAGGTTTTCGGCGCCGAGGTCAGGGTGTAGGTGTAGCTGCCGTCGGGGTTGATCAGGATCTGCCCGTAGCTGCCGGTGGCGCTGCCGACCAGTGTGTAGGTGAGCGCGCCGCCAGCACCGGAGACCGAACCGACCAGGGTCCCGGATGCGGTTTCGCCAGTGTTGCCCGGGTCGCTGCCGGTGACCGTACCGGCGGCCAGGTCCTGGCCGTCCTGGCTCAGGTCGAGGGCTTTTTCGTAGACCGTCACGTCGCTGTCGGGGTTGGCCTTGATCGCGCTGTTGGCGACGTCGATGGTGAGGGTGGTAGTGCTTTCATCGCCATCGGAATCACGCACGGTGTAGGTGAACGTGTCAGTGGCGCCCGGATCGCCGACGGAATTCTGGTTGCTGTGGTACACCGCGTTGCCGTTGGCATCGAGGGTCAGGTAGCCATAGGTACCGTTGATCTGATTGCCCAGCCCGCCGATGGCTGACGTCAAGGTGTTGCCGCCGGCACGCACGCCAACCACCGTCGCCGGTCCATCGGCGCCGCTGACATCGTTGCCCAGCACACTGATGTTGACGGTGCCGCCCTCCACTACCGACGACGAGTCTGGTTTGGCGTTTGGCAGGTCGTCGACAATCTTGACGTTGATCTGCCCGGTATCGCTGTCGCCATCGGTGTCGGTGGCCACGACGTTGATGTTCTCGATGAGGTTGTTGGTGCCGTTGGCCGTTGGATGGGCTTCGTTATCGTTGAGGGTGTAGCTGTAGCTGATCACGCCCTGGCTGAAACCGGTGATGGTCAGGGTGCTGCCCAGTGGCGTGACGGTGGTTTGTGGGAAGCCGGCTGTAACACCGCCGCTGACGACCGTGATGCCGCCCACGGTCAGGGTTTGCAGGCCATCGAGGGCAGCCACGGTGAAGGTGCCGCTCTGGGTCAGGGCCGGTGTGTCGGGGCTGGTGCCGTCGCTGAGATTTTTCTCGTAGACCGTCAGTTCACCGCCATACACGTCGAGGCCGTCGAGAGTGACCTTATCGTCGTTGTTGTAGACGTTCAGCACCAGGTTGGCGGTGCTAATGTCACCGTCGGCATCGGTGAGGGTGTAGGTGAAGGTTTCGGTGTCGCTGCCACCGCCATGCAGGTTTTTGAAGTCCGCATTATCGGGATCCAGCGTGTAGGTGTAGGTGCCGTTGGCATTGAGCACCAGGGTGCCATAGGTACCGGTGAAGGTGCCTGGGGTGACCGGGCCGGCATCCGGGCCGATGGCGACTTTATCGGCGCCGATCACGTCGTTGCCGAACACATCGCCGCTGAGGCTTGGCACTGTCTCCGAAGCCGTGCCGAGGTTGCTGTCGTTCATCGCTTTGGGCACGTCATCGACAATGTTCACCATGATGGTGCTGGTGACGATGTTGCCCAGCGAATCAGTGGCCTGATAGGTGAAGGTTTCGTACATCACGTTCGGGCCGTCATTGGCATGCGGCATGGTGCTCGGTGGTGTCGTCAGGGTGTAGGTATAGGTGCCGTTGGCGTTGAGCTGAATCTGCCCGTATGCCCCGACATCGCTGCCGACCAGGGCATAGGTGATCGCGCCGACGGCGTTGGTGACCGAACCCACCAGCGTGCCGGACGCGGTTTCGCCCGTACTGGTCGGATCGCTGCCGGTGACGGTGCCGGCCACCAGGTCCTGACCGTCCTGGCTCAGGTCGAGGGCTTTTTCCAGAACCGTCACGTCGTTGTCGCTGACGGCCTTCAGGTAACTGTTGTAGACGTCGATGGTGAGGGTGGTGGTGCTTTCGTCACCATCGGAGTCGCGCACGGTGTAGGTGAACACATCCACCGCGCCGGGGCCGCTCACTGCGTTAGGCGTGCTGTGATACACGGCGCTGCCGTTGGCATCGAGGGTCAGGTAACCGTAAGTACCGGCGATGTGGTCGCCGAGCCCGCCGATGGCCGAGGTTGATGTGTCGCTACCCGCACGCACACCAACCACCGCTCCAGCGACAGCCGGACCATCAGCCCCGCTGACGTCGTTGCCCAGCACACTGAGGTTGACGGTGCCGCCCTCCTGCACCGAATCCGCGTCGGGATTGGCGCTCGGCAGGTCATCGACGATCTTGACGTTGATCTGCCCGGTATCGCTGTCGCCATCGGTGTCGGTGGCCACGACGTTGATGTTCTCGGTCAGGCTGTTGGCGCCGTTGCCTGGTGAATGGACTTCGTTATCGTTGAGGGTGTAGCTGTAGCTCACCACGCCGGTCGCCGGGTTGTAACCGGTGATGGTCAGGGTGCTGCCCAGTGGCGTGACGGCGGTTTGCGGGAAGCCGGCTGCAACACCGCCGCTGACGACCGTGATGCCGCCCACGGTCAGGGTTTGCAGGCCATCGAGGGCGGTTACGGTGAAGGTGCCGCTCTGAGTCAGGGCCGGTGTATCCGGGTGGGTGCCATCGCTGAGATTTTTTTCGTAGACCGTCAGCTCACCGCCATACACGTCGAGGCCGTTGAGGACCACTGAAGCGTCGTTGTTGTGGATCTGCAGCACCAGGTTGGCGGTGCTGCTGTCGCCGTCGGCATCGGTGAGGGTGTAGGTGAAGGTTTCGGTGCCATTGCCACCGCCGTGCAGGGCTTTGAAATCGGCATCGCTGGTGTTGAGGGTGTAGGTGTAGGTGCCATTGGCATTCAGCACCAGGGTGCCGTAGGTGCCGGTGAAGGTGCCGGGGGTGATCGGCCCGGCGTTCTCTCCGAGCGTCACCCGGTCCGCGCCTTGCACGTCGTTGCTCAGCACGTTGCCGTTGAGGGTCAGCAGGGTTTCCGAAGCCGTTGAAGGATTGCTGTCGTACACGCCTTTTGGCAGATCGTCGACGATGTTCACGTCGAGGCTGCCCGTGGCAGTGGTGCCGTTGTCGTCGACCACGGTCACGGCGAACTGCTCAGGCAGGGTGTTGGTGCCGTTGGCGGTCGGGTGGGCTTCGTTGTCATTGAGCGTGTAGCTGTAACTCACCACGCCGGTCGCCGCGTTGAACCCGGTGATGCTCAAAGTATTGCCCAACGGCGTGGTGATCGATTGCGGGAAGCCCGCGGCCACGCCAGCGGTGACCACGGCGATGCCACCCACGGTCAGGGTGGTGACGCCGTCCAGCGCAGTGATGGTGAAGGTGCCGCTCTGGGTCAGGTCTGGTGTGTCAGGGTTGCTGCCGTCACTGAGGTTTTTTTCGTAAACCGTCAGTTCACCGCCATACACGTTGAGGCCGTTGAGGACCACTGGATTGTCGTTGTTGTGGATCTGCAGCACCAGGTTGGCGGTGCTGCTGTCGCCATCGGAATCGGTGAGGGTGTAGCTGAAGGTTTCGGTGCCGTTGCCACCGCCGTGCAATGCCTTGAAATCGGCATCGTTGGTGTTCAGCGTGTAGGTGTAGGTGCCGTTGGCATTCAGCACCAGGGTGCCGTAGGTGCCGGTGAAGGTGCCGGGGGTGATCGGGCCGCTGTTTTCCCCGAGCGGCATCCGGTCGGCGCCCTGCACGTCGTTGCTCAGTACGTTGCCGTTGAGGGTCAGCAGGGTTTCCGAAGCCGTTGAAGGATTGCTGTCGCCCACGGCGTTGGGCAGGTCGTCGACGATGTTGACGTCCAGTGAACCGGTCGCAGTGGTGCCGTTGTCATCGACCACGGTCACGGCGAACTGTTCAGGCAAGGTGTTGGCGCCGTTGGCTGTTGGGTGCGCTTCGTTGTCGTTGAGGGTGTAGCTGTAGCTCACCACACCGGTCGCCGCGTTGAACCCGGTGATGGTCAGGGTACTGCCCAACGGGGTGGTGATCGATTGCGGGAAGCCGGCGGCCACGCCAGCGGTGACCACGGCGATGCCACCGACGGTCAGGGTGGTGACGCCGTCCAGCGCAGTGATGGTGAAGGTGCCGTTCTGGGTCAGGTCTGGTGTGTCAGGGTTGCTGCCGTCACTGAGGTTTTTTTCGTAAACCGTCAGTTCACCGCCATACACGTTGAGGCCGTTGAGGACCACTGGATTGTCGTTGTTGTGGATCTGCAGCACCAGACTGGCGGTGCTGCTGTCGCCGTCCGCGTCTGTCAGCGTATAGGTGAAGGTTTCGGTGCCATTGCCACCGCCGTGCAGGGCTTTGAAATCGGCATCGTTGGTGTTCAGCGTGTAGGTGTAGGTGCCGTTGGCATTCAGCACCAGGGTGCCGTAGGTGCCGGTGAAGGTCCCGGGGGTGATCGGCCCGGCGTTCTCTCCGAGCGTCACCCGGTCCGCGCCTTGCACGTCGTTGCTCAGCACGTTGCCGTTGAGGGTCAGCAGGGTTTCCGAAGCAGTGCCATTGCTGTCGCCCACGGCGTTGGGCAGGTCGTCGACGATGTTGACGTCCAGTGAACCGGTCGCAGTGGTGCCGTTGTCATCGACCACGGTCACGGCGAACTGTTCAGGCAAGGTGTTGGCGCCGTTGGCTGTTGGGTGCGCTTCGTTGTCGTTGAGGGTGTAGCTGTAGCTCACCACACCGGTCGCCGCGTTGAACCCGGTGATGGTCAGGGTACTGCCCAACGGGGTGGTGATCGATTGCGGGAAGCCGGCGGCCACGCCAGCGGTGACCACGGCGATGCCACCGACGGTCAGGGTGGTGACGCCGTCCAGCGCAGTGATGGTGAAGGTGCCGCTCTGGGTCAGCGCGGTGGCGTCCGGTGCGCTGCCGTCGCTGAGGTTTTTCTCGAAGACGGTGAGCTCGCCGCCCCCGGCATTCAAACCGCCAATCGTGATCGAGTCATCGTTGTTGTGGATCTGCAGCACCAGGTTGGCGCTGCTGCTGTCACCGTCGGCATCGGTGAGGGTGTAGCTGAAGGTTTCGGTGCCATTGCCACCGCCGTGCAGGGCTTTGAAATCAGCATCGCTGGTGTTCAGCGTGTAGGTGTAGGTGCCATTGGCATTCAGCACCAGGGTGCCGTAGGTGCCGGTGAAGGTGCCGGGGGTGATCGGGCCGCTGTTCTCCCCGACTGTTATCCGGTCAGCGCCCTGCCCGTCGTTGCTCAGTACGTTGCCGTTGAGGGTCAGCAGGGTTTCCGAAGCCGTTGAAGGATTGCTGTCGCCCACAGCGTTAGGCAGGTCGTCGACGATGCTGACGTCCAGTGAACCGGTCGCGGTGGTGCCGTTGTCATCGACCACGGTGACGGCGAACTGTTCAGGCAAAGTGTTGGCGCCGTTGGCGGTTGGATGGGCTTCGTTGTCGTTGAGGGTGTAGCTGTAGCTGACCACACCAGTCGCCGCGTTGAACCCGGTGATGGTCAGGGTACTGCCCAACGGGGTGGTGATCGATTGCGGGAAGCCGGCGGCCACGCCAGCGGTGACCACGGCGATGCCACCGACGGTCAGGGTGGTGACGCCGTCGAGGGCGGCGACGGTGAAGGTGCCGTTCTGGGTCAGCGCGGTGGCGTCCGGTGCGCTGCCGTCGCTGAGGTTTTTCTCGAAGACGGTGAGCTCGCCGCCCCCGGCATTCAAACCGCCAATCGTGATCGGGTCATCGTTGTTGTGGATCTGCAGCACCAGGCTGGCGGTGCTGCTGTCGCCGTCCGCGTCTGTCAGCGTATAGGTGAAGGTTTCGGTGCCATTGCCACCGCCGTGCAATGCCTTGAAATCGGCATCGCTGGTGTTGAGGGTGTAGGTGTAGGTGCCGTTGGCATTCAGCACCAGGGTGCCGTAGGTGCCGGTGAAGGTTCCGGGGGTGATCGGCCCGGCGTTCTCTCCGAGCGTCACCCGGTCCGCGCCTTGCACGTCGTTGCTCAGTACGTTGCCGTTGAGGGTCAGCAGGGTTTCCGAAGCCGTTGAAGGATTGCTGTCGCCCACGGCGTTGGGCAGGTCGTCGACGATGCTGACGTCCAGTGAACCGGTCGCGGTGGTGCCGTTGTCATCGACCACGGTCACGGCGAACTGCTCAGGCAGGGTGTTGGCGCCGTTGGCAGTTGGATGGGCTTCGTTGTCGTTGAGGGTGTAGCTGTAACTCACCACGCCGGTCGCCGCGTTGAACCCGGTGATGCTCAACATACTGCCCAACGGGGTGGTGATCGATTGCGGGAAGCCCGCCGCCACGCCAGCGGTGACCACGGCGATGCCGCCGACGGTCAGGGTGGTGACGCCGTCCAGCGCAGTGATGGTGAAGGTGCCGCTCTGGGTCAGCGCGGTGGCGTCCGGTGCGCTGCCGTCGCTGAGGTTTTTCTCGAAGACGGTCAACTCGCCGCCCCCGGCATTCAATCCGCCAATCGTGATCGGGTCATCGTTGTTGTGGATCTGCAGCACGAGGTTGGCGGTGCTGATGTCGCCATCGGCATCGGTGAGGGTGTAGGTGAAGGTTTCGGTGCCGTCGCCACCGCCGTGCAATGCCTTGAAATCGGCATCGCTGGTGTTCAGCGTGTAGGTGTAGGTGCCATTGGCATTCAGCACCAGGGTGCCGTAGGTGCCGGTGAAGGTCCCGGGGGTGATCGGGCCGCTGTTCTCCCCGACTGTTATCCGGTCAGCGCCCTGCCCGTCGTTGCTCAGTACGTTGCCGTTGAGGGTCAGCAGGGTTTCCGAAGCCGTTGAAGGATTGCTGTCGCCCACAGCGTTAGGCAGGTCATCGACGATGCTGACGTCCAGTGAACCGGTCGCGGTGGTGCCGTTGTCATCGACCACGGTCACGGCGAACTGTTCAGGCAAGGTGTTGGCGCCGTTGGCGGTTGGATGGGTTTCATTATCGACCAGCGTGTAGCTGTAACTCACCACGCCGGTCACCGCGTTGAACCCGGTGATGGTCAGGGTACTGCCCAACGGCGTGGTGATCGATTGCGGGAAGCCGGCGGCCACGCCAGCGGTGACCACGGCGATGCCACCGACGGTCAGGGTGGTGACGCCGTCCAGCGCAGTGATGGTGAAGGTGCCGCTCTGGGTCAGCGCGGTGGCGTCCGGTGCGCTGCCGTCGCTGAGGTTTTTCTCGAAGACGGTGAGCTCGCCGCCCCCGGCATTCAAACCGCCAATCGTGATCGAGTCATCGTTGTTGTGGATCTGCAGCACCAGGTTGGCGCTGCTGCTGTCACCGTCGGCATCGGTGAGGGTGTAGCTGAAGGTTTCGGTGCCATTGCCACCGCCGTGCAGGGCTTTGAAATCAGCATCGCTGGTGTTCAGCGTGTAGGTGTAGGTGCCATTGGCATTCAGCACCAGGGTGCCGTAGGTGCCGGTGAAGGTGCCGGGGGTGATTGGGCCGCTGTTCTCCCCGAGCGGCACCCGGTCAGCGCCTTGCACGTCGTTGCTCAGTACGTTGCCGTTGAGGGTCAGCAGAGATTCCGAAGCAGTGCCATTGTTGTCATCGACTGCTTGCGGCACGTCGTCGATGATGTTGATTGTCACTGTACCGGTAGTGCTGTCGCCATTGCTGTCGCTGGCCACCACGGTGACGTGTTCGACAAGACTATTGGCACCCTCGCCTCTCACATGGGATTCGGCACGGTTGAGGGTGTAGCTGTAACTGACCACGCCCGTGGCCGGGTTGAAACCGGTGACGGTCAGCGTGCCGCCCAACGGGGAGGTGATCGACTGCGGGAAACCTGCCGCCACACCGCCGCTGATCAAGTTGATCGCACCGATGCTGAGGCTGCTCAGCCCGTCGGGCGCATTGATGGTGAAGGTGCCGCTTCGCGTCAGCGAGCCTTCGCTCCTCGCCGAACCGTCGGCCAGGTTGGCCTCGTTGACGGTCCGCTCGCCGTTCTGCTGCGACAGGCCGTCGAAGGTCACCGGATTGTTCGGCACCGGCGGCACCACCGGCGGCACCACCGGCGGCACCACAGGGGCTTCGGCCGCAACAACGTCGTTGTCCGGATTGGCGTTCAGGCGCTCTTCGGGAAGTTCGGGAATGCCATTGAATCCGTCAGTAGGGAAGCCGATCACCGGATCGACTCGTCCGCCCACTTCTTCGAGCATGACGAAACTATGGCCACTGCCCGCGATGCCACCCGGTACACCGGCCGTCGTGGTAGGCCCGGCAGCGGTGGCTTCAGCGGTTTGGGTCGGGTCGTCGCCCGCCGCAATGGCTTTTTGCAGTTGTTCAACATCGGTCAGTTGCGCTTCGCTCGGCGTCAGCGCTTCAGACGAGTTCACATGGGGAATCTGATTGGCGAGCAACTGCGGCGTCATCTGCATGCTGCTGCCGCGCCCGAGGGTCAGTTCCTGGCCATTTTGCAGATGCACCGCCACCGCGCCTTCAGCGCCGGTGCTCAGTTGGTCGCCAGCGAACAGCCGGTCCCCCTCGACCAAAGCACGCCGGGTGCCATCGCTCGCAACCGCGAACACCTGACCGATGACCTTACTGACGATTCCGATGAGCGTTGCCATGTGCACTTCCTCCGCCGCCAACCGCTGTCGGCACCTTGATTGTGCGAAGAACGTGCTCATGGCTCGAGCGGGTTGCCTGGCGGATCGTGTTCCGGGTGCCGGCTTACTTGAGTAAGCCGTGGACCCGGAACACGATCTCGCCCAGCCAGTCGCTCACGGCGCTGTTTACGATTTCGGAAAATCCCTCTGCAATCAATGGCATCGGATCCCTGTTCGCAACAACCTTGCCTGTGAGCGATGCGTAACGATCTCGAAGCACTAAAGTGACAAAAAACCGTCGCCATCAGATCGCTCGCATCCCTCCCCTCCAGCACCTCTCCGCTCTATTTCGATAAGTGGATTGGAACTTTCCTCAAACCCAGATGAGCGCCAGAGAGCTCATAAAACAAGGGGTTTCGACTTGAACAATGTGCTGGATTTTGTAGAGCGCATAAGTTTTTTTTTGCATAGTCGTTATGAAAAAAATTTCTTAGCTACGCTCCAGAATGTTCTTAGCTCTTTTGTTAAAGATGTGAAACAACTTTACCTACAATTGTCGTCAATAAATTGGCGACTGATAAGCACCATCAGGAATCAGGGAGATGCACCATGCGCCTATTAACCCCCCTCTGCAGCGCGGTTCTTTTGGCCATGGCCTGCTCGTACCAGGCCCAGGCCATGACGCTGACCGAGGCAATCCAGAGCACCATCGCGACGCACCCGGAGCTGGCATCACGGGTGGACAGCCGTCTGTCGGCTGACGAGGACGTGAAGGTCGCCAAAGGGGGCTTTTATCCATCGGTTGATCTGAACGCCGCCTACGGGCGCGGGTACAGCGACAACACCAATACCCGGGCGTTCGGCAATCACCATACCGAAATCCTCAACTACACCCAGTCGGAGCTGCGCCTGCGGCAAATGCTCTTCGACGGGTTCAACACTTCCAATGAAGTCGCACGCACCAAAGGCGTGGTCAACTCGCGCGCCTATTACGCTCAGGGCACGGCTCAGGACCTGGCCCTGCGCACCACCGAGGTTTACCTCGAAGTCCTCAAGCGCCGCGAACTGGTGACACTGGCCAAGAACAACCTGCAAGCGCACTTGCGGGTCAACGACCAGATCGGCCTGCGCACCCAGCGCGGCGTGGGCAGCAACGCCGATGCCGACCAGTCCAGCGCTCGCCGGGCACTGGCGGAAAACAACCTCGACACCGCCGAAGTCGATCTGGCCGATGCCGAGTCGAACTTCTATGCCGTTGTGGGGCGCATGCCCGATGAGCTCGAAACCCCGCCGTCGATTCGCGGCGAAGTCCCTACCTCCCTGCCAGAAGCCCAGCAGAGCATGGTGGAAAACAACCCTTACCTGAAATCCGCCCAGGCCGACGTGCAATCGTCCGAAAGCCAGTACGAAGTCGCCAAGTCGCCGTTCTACCCACGCTTCGATGCCGAGGCGGCGGTGGGCGCGAACAACAACCTGCAGGGTGACGAAGGCCACGACAACGAATGGCGGGTCGGCGTGATAATGAACTACAACCTGTTCCGCGGCGGCAGCGACAAGGCGCGCCTGGCCTCCGACTCGCACAAGATCAACCAGGCCATGGACATCCGCAACAATGCCCTGCGCCAGCTCAACGAGAACATTCACCTGGCCTGGAACGCCATGGTCAATGCCAAGAAACAAACCCCGACCGCCCGTGAATACGCCGACACCAGCAAGCGCGTGCGCATCGCCTACCAGGATCAGTTCGGCCTCGGCCAACGGACCCTGCTTGACCTGCTCGACAGTGAAAACGAGCTCTACAACGCCAACCGTCGCTACACCGAAGTGCGCTACACCGAGGAGTTCTCGATGTACCGCATCCTGGCGAACATGGGCCAGTTGCTGAGCAAGCAACGGGTCGTACTGCCCGCCGATGCTATCGCCCAGACCGAAGTGAAAAACGAAGCTCGACTACCTGAAATGAAGTAGTGCCCGGGAGGGTTCAATGACCAGCATGGAACCCGGCAACACCGGTGTCGATCCGCGCCTGAGCTTCGATGACCCGCTTCTGGACGGTCTGTTGATCCTCTGCAAACTCCACGGCGCGACGGTCAGTCGCGCCAGCCTCAGTGCCGGGCTGCCCATGGCACACCAACGCCTGAGCCTGGACCTGCTGCCCCGTGCAGCGGCCCGGGCCGGTTTGCAGGCACGCTTGCTGCGCCGTGACCTCAAAGATATCTCCGCGCTCAATTTGCCCGTATTGCTGTTGCTTAACAACGGCCGCACGGCCGTCCTGCGCCGTTATGGCGAGGACGGCAAGGTGCTGATCCTGCCCTGCGAAGCCGACGGCGGCGAACAATGGCTCAGCCCCGAGGAGCTGGCCGGACACTACAGTGGCCAGGCGTTGTTTGCGCGGCCACGCCACGAACTCGAAGACTTGCGCTCGCCCCTGGTGCCTCGGGTCCATGCCTGGTTCCGCGACACGCTGAAGCTGTCGAAATGGCTCTACAGCGATGCGATCCTGGCGAGTTTCCTGATCAACCTGTTGGGCCTGATGGTGCCGTTGTTCGTGATGCAAACCTATGATCGCGTGGTGCCGAACCAGGCCACTTCGACCTTGTGGGTGCTGGCGATCGGCTTGCTGATCGGCACCGCCTTCGAACTGGTGCTGCGGGTCGTGCGCGCGCACTTGCTCGATACCGCCGGCAAGAAAACCGATGTGATCCTGTCCGCCACACTGTTCGAGCGCATCACCGGCATGGCGATGAAAGCGCGACCGGCGACCATCGGTGGTTTCGCCCAAAGCATTCATGACTTCCAGGGCCTGCGGGAATTTCTCACCGCCGTAACCCTCACCAGCCTGATCGACCTGCCCTTCTGCCTGCTGATGCTGCTGGTGATCGGGCTGCTCGGTGGCTGGCTGGTGGTGATCCCGATACTGGCGTTTCCCGTCACCATCATCTTCGCCATGGTGATCCAGGTGCGCCTGCGCGATACCGTGCAGAAAAGCCTCAGCCTCGGCGCCGAACGCCAGGCGCTGTTGATCGAAACCCTCAGCGGCCTGGAAACCCTCAAGGCCTGCAGCGCTGAAAGCGAACGCCAGCACAAATGGGAAAGCACCCACGGCGCCCTCACCCGCCTCGACAGCCACGCGCGCAACCTCTCGGCCCTGGCCACCAACGGCACGCTGTTCATCCAGCAACTGTCCGGTATGGCCACCATCGTCGCCGGGGTCTACAGCATCATCGCCGGCAACCTCAGCGTCGGTGCCCTGGTGGCCAGCTACATGCTCGGCAGCCGGGTACTGGCGCCACTGGGGCAGATCGCCGGCCTGATCACCCGCTACCAGCAAGCGCAACTGACCATGAAAAGTACCGACGCGCTGATGGGCCTGCCCCAGGAACGCGACATCAAACAGCGGCCGCTGGAGCGCACCCAACTGCAAGGCGCGCTGGATGTCGTCGGCGTGACCTTCCACTACAACGGTCAGAATTCTCCTGCCCTGGCCAATGTCAGCTTCAGTGTGAAACCCGGCGAGCGCATCGGAATCATCGGCCGCAGCGGCTCGGGCAAAAGCACCCTGGCGCGACTGGTGATGGGCTTCTACGAACCGGATGAAGGCCAGCTGCTGCTCGATGGCCTGGACCTGCGGCAACTGGACGTCGCCGACCTGCGCCATCAAATCGGTTACGTCGCCCACGACCTGCCGCTTCTGGCCGGCAGCCTGCGCGACAACCTGACCCTCGGCGCGCGCTACATCAGCGACTCACGCATGCTCGAAGTGGCGGAAATGACCGGCGTGACCGAACTGGCCCGGCAACACCCGCAAGGCTTCGACCGGCCCGTCGGCGAACGCGGGCAACTGCTGTCCGGCGGCCAGCGCCAGGCCGTATTGATGGCCCGGGCGATGTTGCTCGACCCGCCCATCATGCTGCTCGACGAGCCCACCAGCGCTATGGACAACAGCAGCGAAGACATCCTTCGGCAAAAACTTCACGGCTGGGTCCAGGGCAAAACCATCCTGCTGGTGACCCACCGAACCTCGATGCTAAGCCTGGTGGATCGGCTGGTGGTGCTGGACAACGGACGGATCGTCGCCGACGGTCCGAAGGAAGCGGTCATCGATGCACTGCGCAAGGGCCGTGTCGGCTCTGCGGCCGTCTAGGAGTCGCCCATGTCTGCCGATCAAGGATCCCGTGGCTACTTCGACAGTTTCAACAAAAGCGCCGAAACCGAGTTCATGCCGGAAACCGCCGGCGCCTCGTTGCAGGACTCACCGCGCTGGTCGCGCATCACCGTGTGGCTGGCGGCCGCGCTGCTGGTCAGCGCAGTGGTCTGGGCCAAATTCGCCGTGTTGCAGGAAGTGACCATGGGCGAAGGCAAGGCGATTCCCTCGAGCAAGGTCCAGGTGATCCAGAACCTGGAGGGTGGCATCGTCACTGAAATTTTCGTCCGTGAAGGACAAATGGTGAACAAGGGCGATACCTTGCTGCGCCTGGATGACACCCGCTACCTGTCGAACAAGGGCGAAAGCGAAGCCGATCGCTATGCCTTGACCGCGCAGGTCGAACGGCTTTCGGCCGAAGCCGAAGGCCGGCCGTTCAAGCTGTCGGAAGAGGTGATCGCCAAGGCCCCGCAAGTGGCTGAAGACGAGCGCTCGCTGTACGAACAACGGCAACGGCGACTGGCCAGCGAACAGCGCACCCTGACCGAGCAACTTCGGCAAAAAACCCAGGAGCTGGCGGAGTTCCGCTCGAAACAGGGGCAGTTCAGCTCCAGCCTGGCGCTGCTGCAACAAGAGATGAACATGTCCACACCGCTGGTGGGCACGGGTGCGGTATCACCGGTGGAAATCCTGCGGCTCAAACGCAGCGCCGTGGAGATTCGCGGTTCCTTGAACGCCACCACCCTGGCGATTCCCCGGGCCGAGTCGGCGATCGAAGAGATCAAAAGCAAGATCGACGAGTCGGAGCAAACCTTCCGCTCGGAAGCCGCCAAAGAGCTGAACGAGAAACGCACCGACCTGTCGAAAATCACGGCATCGAGCATTGCCATCGACGACCGCGTGACACGTACCACGGTGGTCTCGCCGGTGCACGGCATCATCAAGGTGTTGAAGGTCAACACCATCGGCGGCGTGGTCCAGCCCGGCAGTGACATGGTGGAAATCGTACCACTGGAAGACAACCTGCTGATCGAAGCCAAAGTGCGGCCACAGGACGTCGCATTCCTGCATCCTGGCCAGAAAGCCATGGTCAAGTTCAGTGCCTACGACTACACCATTTACGGCGGCCTGAGCGCCAAGCTGGAACTGATCGGCGCCGACACCATCACCGACGACAAGGGCAACAGTTTCTATCTGATTCAGGTGCGTACCGACAAAAACCATTTGGGCGGGGATGTGAAACCGCTGCTGATCATCCCGGGGATGGTGGCGACGGTGGATATTATTACCGGGGAGAAAACGGTGCTGGATTACTTGCTTAAACCGGTGTTGAAAGCGCGGACCGAGGCGATGCGGGAAAGGTAGGCAGTATCCAGAATCTGTGGTGACTGATCTGCCGCCATCGCGAGCAAGCTCGCTCCCACATTGGTTCTTCGGTAAACACAATTTTTGTAGCCACCGAAAATCCCCTGTGGGAGCGAGCCTGCTCGCGATGGGGCCATGACAGGCACCGACTATTTTGACCCATGGTTACGCTGGTAAACCTCCTCCCCCATCGCCGCAATCTGCCCCTCGATCAACGCCTCGAACGGCTTCAGCAACGGCGTAAACATCGCCGGCGCTTCGAGGATTTCCAGCGCCTGCACAATCGCCTCCACCGTCGACAACGCCCCCGGCCCCGGCGCCTTGCGCAGTCGATAACGGGACACACCGCCTTCGGCCAGCGTCACCCTCGGCAATGCCGCCAGCAGCGGATTGAGGTGCAGTATCTTGCGCGCCTTGCGCCAGGTGCCGTCGGGGACCACCAGCAGCAAGGGTTCGTCTGTCGCGGCACAAGCCTGCATCGGTTGGGCATCTTCGCCGGGAAACAGCAACCGCGCCCGATGCCCCGGTTGATTCAACAACGTCGGCAAATCCTCGAACACTTCGCCCACGATCAACTCGGCATTGTTCAAGCCCAACGCCGCCAACCGCGCCGTATTCAGCGCATGGTTCACTTCGCTCGGATGTTGCAACAACAGCACCCGGGTGCGGCTGTCGAGGTTGGGAATCAACGGGCACAGACAATGAGTTTGCGGGCGCAGGCAACGCGGACATTGAATTCTGGACATCGTCTTTACGCCTGATTCAGTTGTGCTTTGAGCAGATCACGGAAGGTCTGGATCAGCGGCTCGCGGCTACGGCCCCGACGCACGATCATCGAGAACGGCGCCTGATAACCGAAGGTCGCCGGCAGCAACACCCGCAAGTCCCCCTTGTCGGCCCAGGCCTGGGCGTAGTGCTCCGGCAGGTAGCCGATGTAGGCGCCGGACAGCACCAGAATCAATTGGGCCTCCATACTTTCTACTGTCGCGGCGCTGTGCTTGAAGCCGTGGCGCGCCAGTTCGGCCTGGCTCCAATAGCCACGACCGACCATGCGTTGCTGGGTGATGACTTGCTCGGGGATGCGCCGCTCGTTGAACAGTGGATGCCGCGTGCTGCAATACAACCAGTGTTGTTCACGGTACAGCGGCATGTACACCAGACCGCTCATGCGCGTGGAAAACGCGCCGATGGCCAGGTCGAGGCGGTTGTCCTGCACGCCGAGTTGCAATTCGTAAGGGCTCATCACCGACAGGTGCAAATGCACGGCCGGGTGTTCCTGGCTGTAGGCGCCGATGGCTTCGGCGAACGGCAGGGCCTTGTCGCTGACGGTGGAGTCGATCACCCCCAGGTTCAAGGTACCGCGCAACTCGCCCTTGAGGGCGGCGGCGTACTGCTCGAAGCCTTCGAGCTCGCCCAACAGACGCAGGGTTTCCTGATGGAACAGCTCGCCCTTGCTGGTCAGGCTGAAACCGCCACGGCCGCGATGGCAGAGCACCAGGCCGAGGGCTGCTTCGAGCTGGCTCATGTAGGTGCTGATGGCCGACGTCGAGAGATTGAGCTCCTGCTGGGCGTTGGCGAACCCCTGATGGCGCACCACGCTGACGAAGATGCGCAATAGTTTCAGGTCGGGTAAAGCGTTGGCCATGGAAATGCTCCGATCTCGGGGTGACACGTAGTACTCGAATCAATAGAGAACCTTGTGGGAGCGAGCCTGCTCGCGATGAGGCCATGACAATCAGCATCAATGTTGACTGACCCGCCGCCATCGCGAGCAGGCTCGCTCCCACAGGGTTTGCTCCTGGCATCGGGTTTTGCGTATGGAGGGAAGTCTATCGCTGTCCCAGTCATTAGTTTAGAAAAATCTGAACTAAGTATTTGCCCGTAGCGATTCTTCCCGGGCACTACATTTCGCAGAATCGGCGCCACAAGGTTCGTCCGTACTCCCGTGAACGGCGCAAACCAATAAATAAAACAACGACGATGAGGCCCTACCCGTGGACAAGATTCTTCACCAACCACTGGGCGGCAACGAAATGCCGCGCTTCGGCGGCATCGCCACCATGATGCGACTCCCCCATTTGAATACCGCTGCCGGCCTGGACGCTGCCTTCGTTGGCGTGCCGTTGGACATCGGTACCTCGCTGCGCCCCGGCACCCGCTTCGGGCCTCGCGACATCCGCACCGAATCGGTGATGATCCGTCCTTACAACATGGCCACCGGTGCTGCGCCGTTCGACTCGCTGTCGGTTGCCGACATCGGCGACGTGGCGATCAACACCTTCAACCTGCTGGACGCCGTACGCATCATCGAAGAAGCCTACGACGACATCCTCGAACACAACGTGATCCCCCTGACCCTGGGCGGCGACCACACCATCACCCTGCCGATCCTGCGTGCCATCCATAAGAAGCACGGCAAGGTCGGCCTGGTGCACATCGACGCTCACGCCGATGTGAACGATCACATGTTCGGCGAGAAGATCGCCCACGGCACCACCTTCCGCCGCGCCGTCGAAGAAGGCCTGCTGGACCCGGACCGTGTCGTGCAGATAGGCCTGCGCGCCCAGGGCTACACCGCTGACGACTTCAACTGGAGCCGCAACCAGGGCTTCCGTGTGGTTCAGGCCGAAGAGTGCTGGCACAAATCGCTGGAGCCCTTGATGGCTGAAGTTCGCGAGAAAGTCGGCGGCGGTCCTGTTTACCTCAGCTTCGACATCGACGGCATTGACCCGGCCTGGGCGCCTGGCACCGGCACCCCGGAAATCGGCGGTCTGACGACCATTCAGGCAATCGAGATCGTTCGTGGCTGCCAAGGCCTCGACCTGGTCGGTTGCGATCTGGTAGAAGTCTCCCCCGCTTACGACACCACCGGTAACACCTCGCTGCTGGCCGCCAACCTGCTGTACGAAATGCTCTGCGTACTGCCTGGCGTAGTCCACCGCTGAGGATTGGTCATGAATGAACGTGATCAGGTCTTGAAAGCCGCCGCCGATCTGGTGTCCGCTTTTGCCCGTAACGATCGCGAAGCCTACTTCGGCGCATTCAGCTTTGAAGCCAGCTTCGTCTTCTACACCCTCGAACAGCCCCTGCTGTCGCGCGACGCCTATCAGGCGATGTGGGACAGCTGGCGCGCCGAGGATGGCTTCGAGGTGCTCTCGTGCACCTCAAGCAACGCTTTCGTCAGCCTGCTGGGTGACGTGGCGATTTTCATCCATGACGTCGCCACCGAGTTGCGCATGCAAGGGGAGCAACACTTCAGCCAGGAGCGCGAGACGATTGTTTTCAAGAAACAAGCGTCTGGCCAAGAACAACAAGGCCTATGGCTGGCCTGCCACGAACATTTGTCCGCGATGCCGGAAGGGCTGCCAACCCCTTAGCCAACACAGGTGACGCTCACGCACGATGAGCGCGCCTTTATGATCGGAGCTGATCATGAATAACAACAACAACGACCAAAGCCTTACGCAAATTGAAACCCACGGGGTCGAACAGATCCCGGACAGCGAACGCACCGCAGGCCCGACGGACTTGTTCCGGATGATCTTCGGTGGTTCCAACACCTTTGCAACCGCCGTCCTCGGCAGCTTCCCGGTACTGTTCGGCCTGTCTTTCCAGGCGGGCGTCTGGGCGATTGTGCTGGGCGTATTGCTGGGTTCGCTGATCCTCGCGCCAATGGGCCTGTTCGGCCCGATCAACGGCACCAACAACGCCGTGTCGTCCGGTGCGCACTTCGGCGTGCACGGGCGGATCGTCGGTTCGTTCCTGTCGCTGTTGACCGCCATCGCCTTCTTCTCGCTCTCGGTGTGGAGTTCGGGGGATGCGCTGATCGGTGGTGCCAAACGCCTGATCGGCCTGCCGGAAACCGACCTGACCCTGGGCCTGGCCTACGGTCTGTTCGCGATCCTGGTACTGACCGTGTGCATCTATGGCTTCCGCTTCCTGCTGTGGGTCAACAAGATCGCGGTGTGGAGTGCCAGCCTGTTGTTCCTGCTGGGCGCCTTCGCCTTCGCCGGTCCCTTCGATGTGAACTACGCCGGCACCGTCAACATGGGCCAACCCGGTTTCTGGGCGGCGTTCATCGGCGCTGCGCTGGTAGCCATGAGCAACCCGATTTCCTTCGGTGCGTTCCTCGGCGACTGGTCGCGCTACATTCCGCGTGACACCTCCAAGCGCCGCATCATGGCGGCGGTGGTGATTTCGCAGATCGCAACCTTCATCCCGTTCCTGTTCGGCCTCGTCACCGCCACCATCGTAGCGGTCAAGGCACCGGACTACATCGTGGCCAACAACTATGTCGGCGGCCTGCTCGCGGTATCACCGAGCTGGTTCTTCCTGCCGGTGTGCCTGATCGCGGTGATTGGTGGCATGTCCACTGGTACCACTTCGCTCTATGGCACCGGCCTGGACATGTCCAGCGTATTCCCACGGGTGCTGTCGCGGGTCAAGGCCACGCTGCTGATCGGTGTGATGTCGATTGCCTTCATCTTCATCGGGCGCTTCGCGGCCAACCTGGTGCAGAGCGTGTCGACCTTCGCCGTGCTGATCATCACCTGCACCACCCCGTGGATGGTGATCATGATCATCGGCCTGCTGGTGCGTCGCGGTTTCTACTGCCCGGATGACCTGCAAGTGTTCACCCGCGGCGAGAAAGGTGGCCGCTACTGGTTCACCCACGGCTGGAACTGGCGTGGCCTGGGCGCCTGGATCCCGAGCGCGGCCGTCGGCCTGTGCTTCGTGAACCTGCCGGGTCAGTTTGTCGGGCCGCTGGGCGAAATGGCCGGTGGTATCGACATCAGCCTGCCGGTGACCCTGGGCCTGGCCTCGCTGGTGTACCTGGCGCTGCTGAGCCTGTTCCCGGAGTCGAGCGCAGTGTTCGGTCCGAACGATTCTCGCAGCAAGGGCGCAAGCACCATGGCAAAGCCTGAACTACGTCAGCCCGCCTGACACAGATCCACCTGTGGGAGCGAGCCTGCTCGCGATGACTGCGGCACATCCGACATTGATGTGACTGACAAATCGCAATCGCGAGCAGGCTCGCTCCCACAGAGACCTAGCCCACAGAACCATCTTTGTTCCACCATAAAAAAGACAATCGGAGACACGCCATAATGGCTTTGGATTTATTCGTCGTACTCATCTACGCCGCCGCAATGCTGATACTCGGCTACTACGGCATGCGCAAGGCCAAGACCCACGAGGACTACCTGGTCGCCGGTCGTAACCTCGGCCCGAGCCTGTACATGGGCACTATGGCCGCCACCGTCCTCGGCGGTGCATCCACCGTGGGCACCGTGCGTCTGGGCTACGTGCACGGCATCTCCGGTTTCTGGCTCTGCGCCGCACTGGGTTGCGGGATCATCGCGCTGAACCTGTTCCTCGCCAAACCTTTGCTGAAACTGAAAGTGTTCACCGTCACCCAGGTGCTGGAAAAACGCTATAACCCAATGGCCCGCACCGCCAGCGCGACTATCATGCTGGCCTACGCCCTGATGATCGGCGTGGTTTCAATCCTGGCCATCGGCACCGTACTGCAAGTGCTGTTCGACCTGCCATTCTGGGTCTCGGTACTGGTGGGTGGCGGTATCGTCGTCATCTACTCGACCATCGGCGGCATGTGGTCGCTGACCCTGACCGATATTGTGCAGTTCGGTATCCAGACCGTCGGCCTGATGTTCCTGCTTCTGCCGATCTGCCTGTTCCGCGTGGGTGGCTGGGATCAACTGGTCGCGCAATTGCCGGCCGCCAGCTTCAGCTTCACCAGCATTGGCTGGGACACCATCATCACCTACTTCATGATTTACTTCTTCGGCATCCTGATCGGTCAGGACATCTGGCAACGGGTGTTCACCGCCAAAAGCGAAAAAGTGGCGAAGTACGCCGGTACTTCGGCCGGTATCTACTGCATCATCTACGGCCTGGTTTGCGCACTGATCGGTATGGCTGCACACGTGCTGATCCCGGACCTGGACAACGTCAACAACGCCTTCGCCGCTATCGTCAAAGTCTCGCTGCCGGACGGCATCCGTGGCCTGGTGATCGCTGCGGCCCTGGCGGCCATGATGTCCACCGCCAGCGCCGGCTTGCTGGCCGCGTCCACCACCTTGACCGAAGACCTGCTGCCAAAGCTGCGCGGTGGTAAAGAGTCGAACATTGCTACCAACCGCTTGTTCACCCTGCTGACCGGCATTGTCGTGCTGGGCATCGCATTGGTGGTGAATGACGTCATCAGCGCGCTGACTCTGGCCTACAACCTGCTGGTAGGCGGCATGCTGATCCCGCTGATGGGTGCGATCTTCTGGAAACGCGCCACCACGGCCGGTGCAATCGCCGCCATGGCATTGGGCTTTATTACCGCCCTGATATTCATGTTCAAGGACGGAATGGATGCCAACTCGCCGATCTACTTCAGCCTCGGCGTAAGCCTGGTGAGCTTCGTGCTGGTCAGCCTGCTGTCCCCTCGCCCGGTGACTGAGGCCAACGCTGCCTAAGCTGTACATAACGACTTGATGCTTTCTTCGACGGGTGTGGCACGGGCGTGTCCTCCCTTATTTCATGCGCCGCGTTGCGCCTAAAAGCGAGCTAGGCAAGGCGCAGTCCGTAGGTAAGGGTCGTTTCCTTGCCAAGGACTGCAACACAGCCTAGCTCGCTTTTAGGCACAACCCGAAGGGCCGGATCTGATGTCGTGCAGGGCTGCGTTGCTCGGACCTTATTTGGAACAACCAAACCACGCTCCTCGCGCCTTGCCCTGCACGACATCAGATCCGGCGCGACGCATGAAATAAGGGAGGACACGCCCACTTGCCACACCCGTTTTTTTCGTCTGAAGGAAACTGCACATGAAGATCGTCAGCCGCGATCAGTGGTTCGAAGTCAAACATCTCTGCGATGGCATCCGCTTGATCCACGAGCCGTACATCCGGCCTTTCTACCGCTGCAACCTCTGGCACATCCAGGGCCGTGACAAAGACCTGCTGCTCGACAGCGGTTCGGGCCTGGTCAGTCTGCGCGAGCAACTGCCGTGGATCACCGAACGGCCGCTGGTGGCCGTGGCCAGCCACTGCCATTTCGATCACATCGCCGGCCATCACGAATTCGCGGAACGACTGGTGCACCCGGCCGAGGCGGACATTCTCGCCGCGCCCGATGGCGACAACGACCTGAGCAAAGCCTTCGTCGGCGACGACATGTTCGAGGCGCACCCCGATTGCCCGCTGTGCTACGCCGAGTACCGGGTCAAGGCCGCACCGGCGACGGGTTTTGTCGAAGACGGAGATGTGCTGGACCTGGGCAATCGGGTGTTGCAGGTCGTGCACACACCGGGACACTCGCCGGGTGGCATCTGCCTGTACGAAGCCGCCACCGAGACCTTGTTCAGCGGCGACATCATCTACGACGGCCCGCTGATCGAAGACGCCTACCACTCCAACCTCGATGACTACGCCCGCAGCCTGCGACGCTTGCACGCGTTATCGATCCGCACGGTGCACGGCGGGCATTTCGGCAGTTTTTCCGGGGAACATTTGCGCAATATGATTGACGAGTGGCAGCGCTCACACGGCTAAATCCTGCTGTACTCAACGGCAGGAACTGCACCGGCAGGGAGAACGACACCCACCGCCTCGAAGAACCATCATGAAAGAAGCTGCCCTTCGTGCTGTCGTACATCGCTACATCAGCCGCCTGCTGGAAGGTCGGGATGACTTCGACGACAACGCCAGCCTGGCGCAGTTGGGATTGGATAAAAAAGACATCGAAGAGCTGATCTTCCATCTGGAAGATGAACTGGGTGTCACGGCATTTACGGTGGAGGAAGACCGGATGCTCAAGACCGCCAGGACGGCGAATGATTTGAGCCGGTTTTTGCTGGAGATCGAGCGCTACTAAGGCGGGTGATCAAACGTACACGAAGCGGCAAGGGAGCTTGCTCCCTCGCCACAGGAAACCTTTCACCTGTCAGATGTTATCTGCCATTACCGGCGTCGCTGCTGGCGCCGACGTTGTTCGTCATCAGTACGAATTGGCACGGGTTGCAAAGGCGGCTCGATCAAACCGAGAGCGACGCCCAGGTCATGCAGCCAGTTTTGGATTTTCTCTTTCATGGTGCCCCCTTCAGGGTAGTGCCGAGCGGCCAAAGTTCTGTAGCCCCTTCGTACAGATAATAGTCCGAAGTCCTACGCAATGCTCGCGCAAAGTCACAATGATCTGTTACTGAATCCATCACAATCAGCCTGTGTTCAGGCAATTTCCCGTGACCGTACCCGTGCCGGCGGAAAAACCACCTGTTGCTGCTCGATCCAGGCGTTCAGATTGGCCCCGACCATGCCTTTGCGCCACATCAGCCAGGTAGTAGCGCTGGCGAACGGCTCGGCCAACGGATGCACGGCCACACTCTCACGGCCTGGCAGACTGGCGAGCATCGACTCCGACATCAGCGCTACACCGGAACCAGCAATCACGCATGCCAGCATCCCCGGGTAAGACTCGATCTCCATCGCCCGGCCCATGGCCGCATGGTCATGGGCGAACCAGGCCTCCAGGCGCATGCGGTAGGAGCAGCCCTGGCGAAAGGTGAACACCGAACGCCCCTCCACATCCAGCGCGCTGCGCACGGGCGGATGGTCGGCCTCGCTGATCAGCACCAGGCGCTCGTCGCACAAGGGCACCCCGTCGAGCCCGGCCAGTTCCAGGGGGCCATCCACCAGCGCCGCATCAAGTCGACCGGTGAGCAGGCCTTCGAGCAATTCACCACTGGGCCCGGACTGTACTTGCAGGTTCACTGCCGGATACAAACGGTGGTAGTGCGCCAATAGCCCCGGAAGGTGAATCGCCGCCGTGCTGTACATGGTGCCGAGTACGAAGTCGCCCGCCGGTTGCCCGCCTTGCACTGCCGCGCTGGCTTCGTCGCGCAAGGCAAACAGCCTGGCGGTGTAGTCCAGCAAGACTTTTCCCGCAGGCGACAGCTGCAAACGCTGACGTTCGCGCAGGAACAGTTCGACGCCCAGTTGCTCTTCCAGCTGTTTGAGCCGGGTCGACAGGTTCGACGGCACTCGATGCAGCCGTTCGGCGGCACGGGTTATCGACCCTTCCTCCGCCACCGCCTGGAAGATGCGCAATTGGCTGAACTCCACGACATTCTCCAAAAAAGAACAAGTTACTCACTATTATTCATTTTTAAAGAAAGTCAATCAGTCCTAGCCTGACGGTCATCGATCCTCTGAACGGAATCCAGACCATGTCTCCCCTGATCCGCTTATCCGCCAGTTTCGTTGCCCTGATGATGGCCATGGGCATCGGCCGTTTTGCCCTGACACCGCAACTGCCGCACCTGCTCAGCGAAGGCCAGATCAACCTGACCGCCGCCGGGCTGATTGCCGCCGCCAACTACCTCGGGTATTTCATTGGTGCGGTGGACGCCATGTTTTCCCGGCGTCCCGCGCAAGTGCGTCGGCGCTTGCTCGGCGGATTGTGGCTCTGTGTGCTGCTGACCCTGGCGTCGTTCTGGGCCAATGGTTTCTGGTCGCACCTGCTGCTGCGCTTCGGCACCGGCGTGGCCAGCGCCTGGGTGCTGGTGATGATTACCGCCCTGAGCCAGCCACTCGCGGCAACGGCCGGTCGTCCTCGACTCGGTGCCCTGGTCTTCGCCGGGCCGGGTTTGGGGATTTTTCTGACAGGTCTGTTGGCCCTGGGCTCGAATCTGCTGGGCCAGACGTCCGCCACCTTGTGGCTGGTGTACGCCGCCGCAGGGCTGACGATGTTGCTGGGGATCTTGCCGTTCCTGCCACAACCGGGGGTCACCGCGACGGCTACACGCGGCGCCAGCGCGTCGGGCAATCAAGGCATCGCTCGTCTGGGCTGGATCTACGCCTTGTACGGATTGGGCTACATCATTCCGGCGACCTTTTTGTCGCAAATGGCCAACGCGCAATTTCATGGCCAATGGCAGGCCGACCTGTTCTGGCCATGCTTTGGTTTGGCGGCGGCAACCGGCGTGGTGCTGGTGAGTCTGCGGCGGCAAAAATCCGGCGCCACGGGGCACTGGTTGATGGCGACGTTATGGCTGCAAGCCGCTGGCGTGTTTGCCTGCCTGCTGGGCAACGGGCCGGGCCTGGCATTGGGTGTGATCCTGTGCGGCACGCCGTTCCTGGCCTGCATGCAACTGGTGATGCAACGCTCCCGGGAACTGGCGCCCCACGCCACCCAGCGCAATGCCGGCCTGCTGACAGCCTGCTTTGCCGTGGGTCAACTGAGCGGGCCATTGCTGGCGGCGCTGAGCAGCCATTTCAGTGGTGGTTTGCAGCCGGCACTGGTGGTCGCTGGCTGCGGCCTGTTGATCGCCGGCGGTCTGTTGCTCGCGCCGGTCAGTGCTGCCCGAGGGCTTTGCGCAAACGACGGCGCAACCACTGTTCGGCGCTGACAAAAGTGATGCCCGCCAATACCAGTACGGCACCGATGACGAAGTTCAGGCTCAGTTCCTCGCCGAGCAGCACCACACCGAAGGTGACGCCGAACAACGGCGTCATGAACGAAAACACCGCGAGGTTGGCCGCCAGGTAACGGCGCAGCAGCCAGAACCAGATCAGGTAACTGAAGAACGACACGACCACGCCTTGAAACAGCACACTGGCCACCGCCACGCTGGTCAGGCTGACATGGGTGATCTGGCCGCTGAGCAGCGCAATCAACAACAGGCCGAAGAAGCCGACAATCAACTGATAGAACAGCGTCAGGGTCACCGGCGCTTCCGACAGGCGCGAAGCGCGCACCACCACCGTGGTCGCGCCCCAGGCGGCACCCGCCAGCACGCCCAGGGCATCGCCCATCAACATGCGGTAATCAAGGTTGTCCCAGGACACCCCACCGGCAAACGCAATCGCAATCCCGATAAACGCCAGAACAATCCCCAGCCATTGCAACGGCCGCAAACGCTCACTGGGCAGCAACCAGTGCACCCCCAATGCGGTGAAGATCGGGGCCGTGTAGAGGAACACCGACATGTGCGCCGCCGTGGTCAGTTGCAGGCCTTCGGAAATGAAGAAGAACTCCAGGCCGAACAAGGCACCGGCCAACAGACCGCCGCGCCAGGTCGCACCCACCTGGTTCCAGCCGCCCTTCCAGCAGATCAGCAGCCCGACCAGCAACGCCGACATACCGGAACGTCCGGCCGCCTGCATCACCGGCGCAATATCGGCCGCCGCCCACTTGATCATCACCTGCTGCACGCCCCAGACCAGGCACAACCCGACCATCACTTGCAGGGCAAACCCGTCGGCGCTGCGCCGGGTGGCGCTCACCGGAACACCTCGAAGACACAATCCATGGCAAAGACTCGGCAGTAAAAGCAAAGCCCCGACCTTCTCGTTGAAAAGAAAACACCGGGGCGAAGAATCATATTGTCGATTATTGACCAGAAGACCAGAAAATGCCGCCTGCCAGAGACCTCTACTTCTCTGCCTGCGCCATCCTGGCCCTCTGTATTGTCAGCGCATCAACTGAGTTCAATGCGATCGGCATGAATGACAATCTGGCCATTCTTGTACAACGCACCGATGGCCTTCTTGAAGTTGCCCTTGCTGACACCGAACAGGCTGCTGATCAACGCCGGATCGCTCTTGTCGCTCACCGCCAGGCTGCCGTTGTTTTCGCGCAACTTGGCGAGGATCTTCGAGTTCAGGCTGGTGGCCGCGTCCTGGCCGACCGGCTGCAGGCTAAGGCTGATCTTGCCGTCGGCGCGAACTTCCTTGATGAAGCCCTTTTCTTCTTTACCGGCGCGCATGAACTTGAAGATTTCGTTCTTGTGGATCAGGCCCCAATGCTTGTTGTTGATGATGGCCTTGAAGCCCATGTCCGTGGCTTCGGCCACCAGCAGATCCACTTCCTGGCCCGCGGTGTAGTTGGCCGGGGTTTTGTCCAGGTAGCGGTCCAGGCGCGCGGTCGCGGTGATGCGACGGGTGTGCTTGTCGAGATAGACATGCACAACCACATACTCGCCCGCCGTCATCTGACGCTTCTCTTCGGAGAACGGCAGCAACAGGTCTTTCGGCAACCCCCAGTCCAGGAATACGCCGATGCTGTTGACTTCAACAACTTTCAAACTGGCGAATTCACCGACTTGAACTTTCGGTTTTTCAGTAGTTGCGATGAGTTTGTCATCGCTGTCCAGATAAATAAAAACGTTGAGCCAGTCTTCATCTTCGCTAGGAATATCTTTTGGAATATAACGATTAGGCAGAAGGATTTCGCCATCCGCGCCACCGTCCAGATATAAACCGAAGTTAGTGTGTTTAACCACTTGTAAACTGTTGTAACGCCCGACTAAAGCCATGTCCAATACCCTCATTGCGTGGGCGGCATTCTACCCGGTTTTAAGCGCCGCGTTCGGCAGCCGGCCCGGTGGCGCGAGAAAATCCTCTGAAACCCTTAATTTTCCCGGGGTTTCATACCGCGCCTGGCCGCTCGTCAGGCCGATCCGGGCATTTACGCCATGCCCAGGCAAGCGTGACGCGGTATTTTTTCAGGCAATGTTATTAGTTAAAACAGCGGCTTAGGTGCATATTTCGAATATTGGCCGGTGACTGGTTACCCCGCCCTCACGGATATACCGAGGGGATATTTGCCAAGCAATTATCTGGTAATTCCTGTACGATGCCTGGCCAAGTTAATTTTCTACAGGTTAATGGCCGCCATGCGCGTAAAAGCATCCACCAGCAAAGCAAAGCCAGCTCCAGCCGTCGAAACCAGCGAATCGATCAACAGCCAGATCGCTGCGTTCCTCAAGTCCGGCGGTGAAATCCAGCAAATTGCCAAAGGCGTCAGCGGCCAGACGTTCGGCCCGTCCAAGCAGATCACCCTGGGCAAAAAGTAATCCCCTCGCGTCACCTGGTCCCAAAGCGCTTTGAGCTTCGAAGCGCTTGGACTGGAACCCTCGATACTCCCGCGCCACTCCTTCAATTCTCTGTAAATCGACGAACGGCCTTCATTGCCGATCATTCGCCGGTATCCTTGCACACGTCTGGATCAAGCGTTTCAGCGGGCCCACCCGCCTGTCCTCGCTGTTCATGGAGTGACGCATGTTCAAACCTTTCTATCTATCGGCATTGCTCGGTGGCCTGCTGGCCTGCTCCGTGGCACACGCACAAATCTTTCAGCGTGAACTGGGTGCCTTCGACCTCAAGCTCGGCACCAGCCCCACCCGCAGCATGGCCCAGGGCCTGGTCAAGCCTTCGGCCGTCGGCTCGTTCCACGGCGGCCTGGACCTGAGCCACGACAGCGGTTTCTATGTGGGCCAATGGTCGCCCAGCATGGGCATCAGCCCGGGAAAAGACCTCGAAATCGATTCCTACATGGGTTTTAAACAACCCTTCGACCAAACCCTCGGCTACGAAGTGGGCCTGATCCGCTACAGCTACCCCGAAGTCACGACCCCTGCCAGCCAGGAACTGTTCGGCGGCCTGACCTTGCTCGGCAGCCGTTTCGGCATCGCCTTCAGCAATGACCCGGACAAGCAGAACAACACCCTGTTCGCTGACTTGAGCGGCAATCAACCGTTCGGTGTCGGCATCAGCCTGAAATACACCACCCACCAATTCAATACGCCAGTGGCGGTGGATGGCGGGTATGTAGGCAGCTTTACCGATTGGTCGCTGAAATTGTCCCGACCGTTCATGGGCATCGACCTCGACCTGATCTACAGTGACTCCAGCCTGAGCGGCAGCGGTTGCTCGGCCTATGCCGGGCACAACAACCAATGCGACGGGCTGGTGACGCTCAAGGCCGAACATGCGTTCTATTGATCGACTGAACTGCCGGACGCCTCCCGGGTTCACATGAGAATCAGACCCCGAAGACTGGCTTTCGCAAGGATTCGCCCATGTCCCGCTGGTTCAAACATATCGTCGTTGTGCTGAGCGTTTCCCTCGCCCTCGGCGCGTGCAGCCGCGTGGGCCTGGCCTACCGCAATCTCGATGTGATCATCCCGTGGACGCTCAGCGACTATCTGGACATGAACGGCGAGCAGAAAAGCTGGCTGGACGAACGCCTGAAGGAACACCTGAGCTGGCACTGCACCACCCAACTGCCCGGCTACCTCGACTGGCTGGACCGCCTGCAAGCCATGATCGCCACCAACCAGGTCACCGATGCCGCCTTGCAGGCCCGTGCCCGTGAAGCCGAACAGGCGATCGCCGAAACCGCGCGGGAAATCACCCCGTCAGCCATCGAGTTGCTGCAAGGGCTGGATGATAAACAGGTCGCCGAAATGAACGACGCCTTTGCCAAGGACCAGCGCAAACGCCAGCAGGAATACCTCAAACCTTCCCTCGACCAGCAGATCAAGGAACGCGGCGCGCGCATGGAGAAGCGCCTGAACGACTGGCTCGGGCCACTGAGCACTACCCAGCAACAGCGGGTAGCCACATGGTCCAACGCCCTGGGCGAGCAGAACACCCAGTGGCTTGCCAACCGGGTCCATTGGCAAAAGCAGTTCAGCGCGGCTATTGCGCAACGCCAGAGTCCGCAATTCCCACAACGCATCGAGACACTTCTGGTCAATCGCGAGAGCTTGTGGACGCCCGCCTATCGACAGGCCTTTGCCAACACCGAAGCCCAGGCACGTTCGCTGTTCGTGGATCTGATGGCCGAAAGCACGCCGAACCAGCGCGCACGATTGCTGAAGAAAATTGAAGGTGTGAGGAAGGACTTCAGCGACCTGAAGTGCCTGAAAGCAGCGAAACAAAGCTGAGGACAACGCAAGACCAATGTGGGAGCGAGCCTGCTCGCTCCCACAGGGGATCACACCACGTCAGGCAATCTGCGCCTTTGACGCCACCTCATCAAACGTTACTTCATTCAGCGCATCCTCCTGTTCGTCCAGCACCTGCCGCGGGTGATCATTGCCGGGAATACTGCTGTCGATCAGGCTCAACAAACGCGAACCCCGTGCCGTCAATATGTAATTGGTGCCCGTGCCACCTTCGTCTTCCGGTCGCGGCTCGATATAGCCACGCGCCAGCAGCAACTTTTCGTACTCGCCAGCCATCGTTTTCAAGTGATCAAGATTTTCAATCGGCTCGCCTTCCGCGGCCTTCTGCGCGGCATGCTGTTCGGCGTAGGGCCGCGGCGTGAAACTGTGGCCCGCACTGTTTTGCACTTCATGCAGCAAGCGCTCAATCAAGTCCCAGTTGTAAGTCGTCATCCTGATTCAGCCTCCGGTACCCGTTCGATTGATGCCCGTGCAATTGAACGGGCCTTACAGGTTGTGACCGGTACACCCGGCCGCCGTTCAGCCGGGCGTTTGCAGACGACCGACCGGCGGCATGTCGAATTTCATGCAAGCCAAACGACTAGGCTGTGTAGGTCACCTCCCCGCCCCACGCAGGAGAAAACAACATGAACATTCAGAACCATCCCGTCGTATCGCGGGAAGAATGGCTCGCCGCCCGCAAACAGCACCTGGCCCACGAGAAAGCCTTCACCAAGGAAAGAGACAGGCTCAGCGCCGAACGCCGCGCCCTGCCCTGGGTAAAAATCGACAAGGACTACCACTTCCAGGGCCCCGATGGCGAACTGAAACTGGCGGACCTGTTCGGGGGGCGCAGCCAGTTGGTCATCTACCACTTCATGTTCGCCGAGGGCTGGGACGAGGGCTGCCCCGGTTGCTCGTACCTGAGCGATCACATCGACGGCGCCAACCAGCACCTGGCCCACCATGACGTGGCCGTGGTGGCGGTTTCCCACGCACCGTTCGCTGAATTCCAGGCCTTCAAACGGCGCATGGGCTGGAAATTCGACTGGGTGTCTTCGGCAGGATGCGATTTCAACTACGACTTTGGCGTCTGTGCCCGAGCCGAAGAGGTCGCCGCCGGAAAGGCTACGTACAACTACGAAAAAACCGACGGCGCCGAGGAAGAACTCCCCGGTCTCAGCGTGTTTTATCGCAATGACGCCGGCGAAATCTTCCATACCTACTCCACCTATGCCCGGGGCCTGGACATGCTGGTCGGCGCCTACAACTACCTCGACCTGACGCCCAAGGGGCGCAACGAAGAAGAAATCATGGAGTGGGTCCGGCATCACGACAAATATGAGGAACAGGAGAAGTCGAGCTGCTGTCATGGTGGTTAGCCCCAGACAGCGAGGCGCGGCCTTCGCGGGCAAGCCACGCTCCCACAGTTCCTGTGGCGCTCACAAAACCTGTGTGCTTACCCGCGAAGGGGCCCCGGCAATCACAGACTGAACTTTCCCCAGGGGCCAACGCTCAACCGGTTAACCCGCCTTGACCGGAGCTGAGGCCCGCCCCCATGAAACCACTGCTGAAGACGCTCACTCTCGCCGCTGCCCTCACCTGCGCCCTGCCCGCCTGGGCCTGCACCCTTGATGAAGCCACCGCCAAGCGCGAACAACTGGCCCGGGAAGTGGCCAGGCTCACCGAGCAAAACCCGACCAAGGCCAAGGAGATCAACGACGAATTGCAGAAGATGGACTTGGGGACGGCGGCCAAGGACTTGCCGGATAAATGCCAGTTGATCGATCAACGCCTGAAGGAGTTGGAGTCCGCCGAGAAGAAAACCGAAGGCTGATAAACGCCAGGCATAAAAAAACCCGGACACTGTCCGGGTTTTTCACAGGCCATCTACAACGACTTACTCAGCCGCCGGCGCTTCCGGCTTGCGGCGCTTGAGCGGGGCCATGCCGTCCTTGCTGACCAGGGAATCGCTCTTGGGCCGGTTGGCGCTCTTGCGCTTGGTCGGGGTCTTGGCGGCAGTCTTCTTCTTGTCGCCCTTGGTGTCGGTCTTTTTCTTCTTCACGCCGACGGCCTTGCCCGAGGCCTTGACCTTTTTCGGTCCGCCGTAGGTGCCTTTGACTTCCTTGATGGTGCGGCGCTCGAAGCTCTGCTTGAGGTAGCGTTCGATGCTCGACATCAGGTTCCAGTCGCCGTGGCAGATCAGCGAAATGGCCAGGCCATCGTTACCGGCGCGACCGGTACGACCGATGCGGTGCACGTATTCGTCGCCGCTGCGCGGCATGTCGAAGTTGATCACCAGGTCCAGGCCGTCCACGTCCAGACCGCGAGCGGCAACGTCGGTGGCCACGAGGATTTTCACGCCGCCCTGCTTCAGACGGTCGATCGCCAGTTTGCGATCCTTCTGGTCTTTCTCGCCGTGCAGCACGAACGCTTTGTATTCCTGCGCCACCAGGCGGCCGTAGATACGGTCGGCCATGGCCCGGGTATTGGTGAAGACGATGGCCTTCTGGTAGGTCTCGTTGGCCAGCAGCCAGTTGACGATCTGTTCTTTGTGCTGGTTGTGGTCAGCGGTGATGATCTGCTGGCGGGTGGTGTCGTTCAACTGGCTGACCGCGTTGAGCTGCAAGTGCTCAGGGTTGTTCAGGACCTTGGCGATCATCTCGCGCAGGCCCGAACCACCGGTGGTGGCGGAGAACAGCATGGTCTGCTGACGGTTGGTGCATTCGTCCACCAGACGCTGAACGTCTTCGGCGAAGCCCATGTCGAGCATGCGGTCGGCTTCGTCGAGCACCAGTACTTCAACTTCTTTCAAGTCGAGGTTGCCGGCGTTCAACTGCTCAATCATCCGGCCCGGCGTACCGATCAGGATGTCCGGCACCTTGCGCAGCATCGCGGCCTGGACCTTGAAGTCTTCGCCGCCGGTGATCAGGCCGGACTTGATGAAAGTGAACTGCGAGAAGCGTTCAACTTCTTTCAAGGTCTGCTGGGCCAGTTCGCGGGTCGGCAGCAGGATCAGGGTCTTGATACTGACACGGATTTTCGCCGGGCCGATCAGACGGTTGAGGATCGGCAAAACGAATGCAGCGGTTTTGCCGCTGCCGGTTTGCGCCGTCACCCGCAGGTCACGCCCCTGGAGCGCCAGCGGGATGGCCGCGGCTTGCACAGGCGTTGGCTCGACAAATTTCAGCTCGGCCACGGCTTTGAGCAGGCGTTCGTGCAGGGCGAATTGGGAAAACACGGGTGCTACCTCGAAGAAATGCAAAAAAACAGCTGCATAGGGTAACGGTTTCGAACGCTCAGGCCGAGTTTCTTTATACAAATGACGGTAAACAGTTGGTTTTTTGTTGCCTGATTTTTCCCGAAACGTAATACAAAGCGTCTTAAATGCTCTAATCCCCTCTCGCGCCTTACAGAAGAATCGTTTCGACCATGGATATCAAACAGCTCTGGACCAACGTTCTGGACCTTTGGGGCGCTCTCGACCAGCACCCGCTCGTGCACTCCAGCCTGTCGCTGTTGCTGCTATTGGCAATTGCGCTGTTCCTCGGACGGGTGGCGCGCTACCTCATTCTGCACGCGGCAAAAATGCTCAGCCGCCAGCCGGCCCTGCACTGGGTCAATGATTTTCTACAGAACAAGGTGTTCCATCGCCTGGCGCAGATCACGCCTTCGCTGGTGATCCAGTTCGGCCTCAATCTGGTGCCGGACCTGAGCAAAACCAGCCTGAACTTCCTCGGCAACGTCGCCCTGTCCTTCACCTTCCTGTTTCTGTTGCTGGCGGTCAGCGCCCTGCTCAACGCCCTGCTGGACATCTACGCGCGCACCGAGCACGCCCGCACCCGGTCGATCAAAGGCTATGTGCAACTGGCGAAAATGGTGTTGTACGTGTTTGGCGCGATCATCATCGTCGCCACGCTGATCGACCGCTCGCCGCTGTTGCTGCTGTCGGGTCTGGGTGCCATGTCGGCGGTGATTCTGTTGGTCTACAAGGACACGTTGCTGTCGTTCGTAGCCAGCGTGCAGTTGACCAGCAACGACATGCTGCGGGTCGGCGACTGGATCGAGATGCCCCAGGTGGGCGCCGACGGCGATGTGGTGGACATCACGCTGCACACGGTCAAGGTGCAGAACTTCGACAAGACTATCGTCTCGATCCCGACCTGGCGCCTGATGTCCGAGTCGTTCAAGAACTGGCGCGGCATGCAGGCTTCCGGTGGCCGCCGGATCAAACGCAGCCTGTTCATCGACGCCAGCGGCGTACGCTTTCTACGCGACGACGAGGAGCAGAAGCTGTCCCAGGTGCACTTGCTCACCGACTACATGACCCGCAAACAGGCCGAACTCAAGGCCTGGAACGAAGCCCAGGGCAACGTCGCGGCGATGTCGGCCAACCGTCGGCGGATGACCAACATCGGTACTTTCCGCGCCTATGCGCTGGCCTACCTGAAGAGTCACCCGGGGATCCAGCCGAACATGACCTGCATGGTGCGTCAGATGCAGACCACGGCCCAGGGTATTCCGCTGGAAATCTATTGCTTCACCGGAACCACGGCGTGGGCCGATTACGAGCGGATCCAGGGGGATATTTTCGACTATCTGCTGGCGGTGCTGCCGGAGTTTGGGTTGAGTCTTTATCAGCAACCGAGCGGGTCGGATTTGCGTGCGGGGATATTGCCGGCGGTGTTGGGCGCTAGCTATCTTCCCGAAGCCGAAAAACACAGGGTGTGACACTACAAAAAACAAATGTGGGAGCGAGCCTGCTCGCGATGGCATTGGGTCATTCAACAATGATGTCGATTGACCCTCCCTCATCGCGAGCAGGCTCGCTCCCACAAGTGTCGCGATAATTTTTCGGTTACTTCACCTGCCGCTGCGGCGCCTTGTGCACCATGGTGTAGGCGTAATCCACGCCCATGCCGTACGCGCCGCTGTGTTCCAGCACCAGTTCCATCACCGCCTCGTAAGTGTCCTTGTGCGCCCAGTCACGCTGGTATTCGAGCAACACTTGTTGCCAGGTCACCGGCACCGCGCCGGCCTGAATCATCCTTTGCACCGACATGTCGTGGGCTTCCTTGCTGGTGCCGCCGGAGGCGTCGGTGACGATGTACACCTCGTAGCCTTCGGCCAGGGCTTCCAGTGCCGGGAAAGTCAGGCAGACCTCAGTCCACAGCGCGGCAATGATCAGCTTCTTGCGACCGGTGGCTTTCACCGCGTCGACCAATGCCTTGTCTTCCCAGGAGTTCATCGAAGTGCGCTCGATCGGCTTTTGATCCGGGTGTACAGCCAGCAATTCGGGCCAGATGTAACCGCTGAAGCTTTCAGTTTCGACCGAGGTATAGATGGTCGGCACGTCGAAGATCTTCGCCGCCTTGGCCAGGCCCACGGTGTTGTTCTTCAGGGTCTGGCGGTCGATGGACTGCACGCCGAAAGCCATTTGCGGCTGGTGGTCGATCAGGATCAGGGCGGAGTTGGTTGGGTTGAGCAGTTCACGAATAGACATGGCGCGTTCCTTTTGATGTCGATACTTCGAATGGGTAAGGGGTTAGTCGACTTTGCCTTCAGCGGCGTTGTTGTCGGCTTGGATGTCACTTTAGGGGCTGGCGATAAAAGGGACAATTACCTAAAATCGAGAATCATTGATTCCAAAACAGGGACAATATGGATCGTATCGAATGCATGCGCGCCTTCGTCGTCACGGTCGGCGAGAACGGCTTCGCCGCAGCTGCCCGGGCCATGGATGTACCGCGCTCGAAAGTCAGCAAACAGATTCAGGCATTGGAAGAAACCATCGGCGTGCAATTGCTGCAACGCACCACCCGAAGCCTGCACCTGACCGAGGCCGGGGCCGAGTATTTCGATGCGGCACGGGAGGTATTGGCGGCACTGGACGAGGCCGAGCAACGGGCCCGTGACGGCATCGGCGAGTTACGCGGTGTGTTGCGAGTCAATGCGCCGATGTCGTTCGGTCTTCGGCGGCTGGGGCCGTTGATTCCGCTGTTTCATGAACAGCACCCGAACATCGAGCTGCAACTGGTGCTCAGCGACCAGCAGGTCGATCCCGTGCGGGGCGGGTTTGACGTGACCATCCGCATCGCCAGCATGCCCGACTCGACGATGATCGCCCGGCAACTGGCTCCCGCGCCGCGCATCATGGTGGCGTCCCCGGCTTATCTCGAGCGCGCGGGCGTGCCACAGACTCCGCAGGATCTACGCGCCCATCAATGCCTGAACTACGGGTATCTGCAGAGCGGTGTCAGCCTGCAACTGTGCAATGGCAAGGAAACCCAGCGGGTGAACGTCACCGGCCCACTGCACGCCAACAACGGCGACCTGCTCGCCCAGGCGGCCGAAGCCGGCATGGGCATCGCCCTGCTGCCCGACTTCATCGTCGAGGATGCGCTGGCGGCCGGGCGGCTGGTGCCGGTGCTGTGCGAATGGCAGGCTCCGGCGATCACCATCAACGCGGTGTATTCGTCGGCGCGGCGGGTGCCGCAGAAGACCCGGGCGTTCATCGAGTTTCTGGTGGGACAATTGGCGCCGAAATGATTTTCGCAGATCACGCAATCCCTTGTAGGAGCGAGCCTGCTCGCGAAAGCGGTGGATCAGGCAACATCTTCGTCGACTGACACTCCGCCATCGCGAGCAGGCTCGCTCCCACAGAGGTATCGGGTCACCCAGGGTTCAGTGAACGGCCAAAGGCTTGCGTATACCCAACCGACTGATCCACACCGCCAGCAAAATCACCGAACCGCCGAGCAACAACCGCCCCAGTTCTTCATGCTGGTTCCAGATCAGCAGGTTGATCAGCAACCCCACCGGCACATGCAGGTTGTTCATCACCGCCAGCGTCCCGCCGTTGACCATGCACGCCCCCTTGTTCCACCAGTAGAGCCCCAAAGCGGTCGAGACCAGGCCGAGGAACAGCAGCACGCCCCATTGCAACGGCGCTTCGGGCAGGAAGTTCTGCTTGCCGAACAACAGAAACGCCGGCAACGCCACGGCCAGTGCGCCGAGGTAGAAGTAGCCGAAGCGCCGGTAATGCGGCAGATCACTCGGGTGGCGTGCGACCAGGTGTTTGTAGAGCACCTGCCCGGCGGCGTAGGTGAAGTTGGCCAGTTGCAGCAACAGGAAGCCCATGAAGAAGTCCGGGTTGATCCGGTCAAAGCGAATCACCGCCGCCCCGGCCACTGCCACCAGCGCCGCGACCAGGGCCCAGGGATTGAAGCGACGATTGAGCGCATCTTCGATCAGGGTCACGTGCAGCGGCGTGAGGATGGTGAACAGCAGCACTTCCGGCACCGTCAATACACGGAAGCTCAGGTACAGGCAGACGTACGTCACGCCGAACTGCAACGCGCCGATCAGCAGCATGCCGCGCATGAACGCCGGCTCAATCGAGCGCCAGCGGGTCAGCGGGATGAACACCAGCCCCGCCAGCAGTACGCGTACCAACACGGCGAAGTAACTGTCGACATGACCGGCCAGGTATTCGCCGATCAAACTGAAGGAAAACGCCTGGATCAGCGTGACAAAAAGTAGATAGCCCATGCTCGCCTCATTTCGAATGGCGGCGACGATAGCGGTTTTTGCTGCTGATCGCGAACGCTAAACCAACACAAAACCTGTGGGAGCGAGCCTGCTCGCGAAGACGGCGCGTCAGACGCATAGAGGCTGGATGTGCCGACGCTTTCGCGAGCAGGCTCGCTCCCACAGGGTTGCGTGGGTGTCTATAAAATCGCAGGCAAAAAAAAGCCCGATCTCGCTAAAGCGTTCAATCGGGCCAGAGCACTCAGGAGCAACAAGTGCGAAGGGAGGTCGATGCGCGTACAGGCTTGAAGGGTTGCGCCAGATCACTAGACCATCCAGCGATTATCTGGCGATTAAACGGCTCAGGCCACTTGCGAAAGCTTGGCGTTTGCCTGGTTCAGGCCTTTCTCCTGGAAGTCACCGCCCAGGTTCATGCCTTCGGCATGGATGAACGTCACGTCGTGGATACCGATGAAACCCATGACCTGCCGCAGGTACGGTTCCTGGTGATCGGCGGTGCTGCCGGCATAGATGCCGCCACGAGCCGTCAGCACATAGGCGCGTTTGCCGCTGAGCAAACCTTGCGGACCGGTTTCGGTGTATTTGAACGTCACGCCGGCACGCAGCACATGGTCGAGCCAGGCTTTCAGGGTGCTGGGGATCGCAAAGTTGTACATCGGCGCGGCCATGACCAATACATCGGCGGCGAGCAATTCATCGGTCAACTGGTTGGAGCGTTCCAGGGACGCCTGTTCGATGTCGCTGCGCTGCTCGGCGGGTTTCATCCAGCCACCCAGCAGGTTGCTGTCCAGGTGCGGCACCGGCTTGACGGCCAGGTCCCGGACGGTGATCTGGTCATTCGGGTGAGCGGCTTTCCACTGGTTGATGAAGGTCTGGGTCAGTTGGCGGGAAACCGAGTCTTGCTGACGGGCACTGCTTTCGATGATCAGAACGCGGGACATGGGATGTAGCCTCCATCTGAGAATGCGGTAGGTCGATGGAGTGAAGGTTAAACAGAGTCATATCGATGAAAAAGCGCAAATAACTGCTATAACCCATCAAGAAATTCGTTTATAAGCTCAGCATGCCCTACCTCTGTAGGAGCGAGCTTGCTCGCGAGGGTGTATCAGACGCAGTGGTGTCGATTGACCCACCGCATCGCGAGCAAGCTCGCTCCCACAGAAGAGCCAGGCGTCATTTCGGGGTGCAGGACAGCTCGATGCGCAGCTTGATGATGCTGCGGGTGAACTTGGCGGTGGCATTTTTGTGCTTGCCGGCCGGTACGTCGATCTTGCGGGTACGCGGTGCTTCCGGGCCATTGATGAAAACGGCCTTGCAGCTGGCATCGACGTCGCCGTAGTTGGCCACCTGAATGGAGCCGATGTCGCTATCCGTGTCGTAGGTCTGGTAATCGATTTTCATGCCGTTGAGGTCTTTTTTCACATCGATCGGGTAAGCCATCGCCGTCAGCGGCAGCAGCGCCAGCAGCACACAACAGAATTTTTTCATTCAGCAGCCTCCAATAAGGGCTGCCAGCTTAGGACAAGAGGAGCTCAACATGAAAGCGCCCCGCGTGACCCTTGATCAATGGCGAACGCTGCAGGCCGTGGTCGATCACGGTGGTTTCGCCCAGGCCGCCGAGGCGCTGCATCGCTCGCAATCGTCCGTCAGCTACACCGTGGCCCGCATGCAGGATCAACTCGGCGTGCCGTTGCTGCGCATCGACGGACGCAAAGCCGTGCTGACCGAAGCCGGCGGGGTGCTGTTGCGTCGCTCCCGACAACTGGTAAAACAGGCCAGCCAACTCGAAGACCTGGCCCATCACATGGAACAGGGCTGGGAAGCCGAAGTGCGCCTGGTGGTCGATGCCGCTTACCCAAGCGCCCGCCTCGTCCGCGCCTTGACCGCGTTCATGCCGCAAAGCCGTGGCTGCCGGGTGCGTCTGCGTGAGGAAGTGCTGTCGGGCGTGGAGGAAGTCCTGCTCGAAGGCGTGGCCGACCTGGCCATCACCGGTTTCAGTATTCCCGGTTACCTGGGCGCGGAATTGAGCGACGTCGAATTCGTCGCGGTCGCCCACCCGGAGCATCCCCTGCACCGCCTCAACCGCGAACTGAGCTTCCAGGACCTGGAAAGCCAGATGCAGGTGGTGATCCGCGACTCGGGCCGCCAGCAACCGCGGGATGTCGGCTGGCTCGGTGCCGAACAGCGCTGGACGGTCGGCAGCCTGGCCACCGCCGCGACCTTCGTCAGCAGCGGCCTGGGTTTTGCCTGGTTGCCCAGGCACTTGATCGAACGGGAGCTCAAGGAAGGTACGCTCAAGCTGCTACCGTTGGATCAGGGCGGTAGCCGTAACCCGAGCTTTTACCTGTATTCGAACAAGGACAAACCGCTGGGGCCGGCCACGCAGATTCTCATCGAACTGCTGCGCACGTTTGACACCGCCCCACTGGACGCACCGTTCGCCGCCCCCGAACAAGCCTGACACGGAGTGTATGCATGGCCTATTTCGAACACGAAGGTTGCAACCTGCACTATGAGGAATATGGCCACGGCACGCCGCTGCTGCTGGTCCACGGTCTGGGCTCCAGCACGCTGGACTGGGAAAAACAGATCCCGACACTGGCCACCCGCTACCGGGTGATTGTCCCGGATGTGCGCGGTCACGGTCGCTCGGACAAACCCCGGGAGCGCTACAGCATTGCCGGATTCAGCGCTGACCTGGTTGCACTGATCGAGCACCTCAATCTCGGTCCGGCACATTATGTCGGCCTGTCGATGGGTGGCATGATCGGCTTCCAGTTGGGCGTGGACCAGCCGAAACTGCTCAAGAGCCTGTGCATCGTCAACAGCGCGCCCGAGGTCAAACTGCGCAGCCGCGACGATTACTGGCAGTGGTTCAAGCGCTGGAGCCTGATGCGCGCCCTTAGCCTGGGCACCATCGGCAAGGCGCTGGGCGCCAAGTTGTTCCCGAAACCCGAGCAGGCCGACTTGCGACAAAAAATGGCCGAGCGCTGGGCAAAAAACGACAAACATGCTTATCTCGCCAGCTTCAATGCCATTGTCGGCTGGGGGGTTCAGGAACGACTTTCGAAGGTCACCTGTCCAACCCTCATCGTCAGTGCCGACCGGGACTACACACCGGTGGCGCTGAAGGAAAACTACGTAAAACTGCTGCCCGACGCGCGACTGGTGGTGATCGCCGATTCACGCCACGCCACGCCGCTGGACCAGCCGGAACACTTCAACCAAACACTGCTGGAGTTTCTGGCCGCAGTCGACACCACCACTCAGGATCACTGACCCATGCTGAAAAAAATCGCCCTCGCCGCAGGCTCCGTCCTGTTTGCCGCCAACCTGATGGCCGCGACGCCGGAAAAGGCACCGCATGTGCTGCTGGAAACCACCAACGGCCAGATCGAAATCGAACTGGACCCGGTCAAGGCCCCGATCAGTACCAGGAACTTCCTTGAGTACGTCGACAAAGGCTTCTACAACAACACGATTTTCCACCGGGTGATCCCGGGCTTCATGGTCCAGGGCGGCGGATTCACTCAACAGATGCAGCAAAAAGACACCAACGCTCCGATCAAGAACGAATCGAAAAACGGCCTGCATAACGTACGCGGGACCTTGTCCATGGCCCGTACCTCGGTGCCTGACTCGGCCACCAGCCAGTTCTTCATCAACGTCAAGGACAACGACTTCCTTGACCAGGGCGATGGCTACGCGGTGTTCGGCAAAGTGGTCAAAGGCATGGACGTGGTGGATATCATCGTCAACTCGCCAACCACCGTTCGTGGCGGCATGAAGGATGTGCCGGCCGACCCGGTGTTCATCAAGTCGGCCAAGCGCATCGACTGAGACTAAGCTGGACAAGGATGTCCGAGCCGTTGCCGGTGATTGCCGGCAACGCTCAAAACGTTAAAAGGAGAGCCCGTACGCGGGCGAACAACCCATGCTTTATCGCCGCTTTGAAAAACTGATCGATGTTTTCCGCGAAGCACCGACGGCGTCTCCGCCAGACCGTGTATTCCCTTTTTATACCTATTACCTCAAGCAGGTCTGGCCGAGCTTCGCCGCCCTACTGATCGTCGGCCTGATCGGTGCGTTGATCGAGGTGGCGCTGTTCAGCTACCTGAGCCGCATCATCGACCTGGCCCAAGGCACGCCGAACGTCAGCCTGTTCCAGGATCACGCCCTCGAACTGACCTGGATGGTAGTGGTTGCGCTGGTGCTGCGCCCGATTTTTGTCGGCCTGCATGACCTGCTGGTGCACCAGACCCTGAGCCCCAGCATGACCAGCATGATCCGCTGGCAGAATCACAGCTACGTGCTCAAGCAGAGCCTGAATTTCTTCCAGAACGACTTCGCCGGGCGCATCGCCCAACGCATCATGCAAACCGGCAACTCACTGCGCGATTCCGCCGTGCAAGCGGTGGATGCGTTGTGGCATGTGCTGATCTACGCCATCAGTTCCCTGGTACTGTTCGCCGAAGCCGACTGGCGCCTGATGATCCCGCTGCTGACCTGGATCTTCGCCTTCATCGGCGCCCTCTGTTACTTCGTGCCTCGGGTCAAGGATCGCTCGGTGGTGGCGTCCGATGCGCGCTCCAAACTCATGGGGCGGATTGTCGACGGCTACACCAACATCACCACCCTGAAGCTGTTCGCCCACACCAACTTCGAACAGCAATACGCCCGCGAAGCCATCAAGGAGCAGACCGAGAAGGCGCAACTGGCCGGCCGCGTGGTCACCAGCATGGACGTGGTCATCACCAGCATGAACGGCTTGCTGATCGTCTGCACCACCGGCCTGGCCCTGTGGTTGTGGACGCAGTCGTTGATCAGTGTGGGGGCGATTGCCCTGGCCACCGGTCTGGTGATCCGCATCGTCAACATGTCCGGCTGGATCATGTGGGTGGTCACCGGCATTTTCGAAAACATCGGCATGGTGCAGGACGGTCTGCAGACCATTTCGCAACCGGTCTCCGTTACCGACCGCGACCAGGCCAAACCCCTGGCGGTGGCACGTGGCGAAGTGCGCTTCGAACAGGTGGACTTCCACTACGGCAAGCGGAGCGGGATCATCGGTGACCTCAACCTGACCATCAAGGCCGGTGAAAAAATCGGCCTGATCGGCCCGTCCGGTGCCGGCAAATCGACTCTGGTGAACCTGCTGCTGCGCCTGTACGACGTCGAAGGCGGACGCATCCTGATCGACGGCCAGAACATCGCCGACGTCAGCCAGGAAAGCCTGCGCGAACGCATCGGGATGATCACCCAGGACACCTCGCTGCTGCACCGTTCGATCCGTGACAACCTGCTGTACGGCAAGCCCGACGCCACCGACGCCCAACTCTGGGAAGCGGTGCAAAAGGCCCGGGCCGACGGGTTCATTCCTACACTGTCGGACGCTGAAGGCCGCACCGGTTTCGATGCCCACGTCGGTGAGCGCGGGGTGAAGCTCTCCGGCGGCCAGCGCCAGCGCATCGCCATCGCCCGGGTACTGCTCAAGGACGCGCCGATCCTGATCATGGACGAGGCCACCTCGGCACTGGATTCGGAAGTCGAAGCGGCAATCCAGGAAAGTCTCGAAACCCTGATGCAGGGCAAAACCGTGATCGCTATCGCTCACCGCCTCTCGACCATCGCCCGGATGGACCGGCTGGTGGTGCTGGAAAACGGCAAGATCGCCGAAACCGGAACCCATGCCGAACTGCTCGCCCATGGCGGTTTGTATGCGCGGTTGTGGCAACACCAGACCGGTGGGTTTGTCGGGATCGATTGATCCCCTGAACAACACACTTCCCCTGTAGGAGCGAGCCTGCTCGCGATAGCGGTGCGTCAGACAACATCATTGTTGAATGATATTCCGTCATCGCGAGCAGGCTCCCACAGGGGTCCAGTGAAGCCGATCGATCACAGAAGACCGCCAGCCCAGCCAACAACGGGGCCTGGCGGTTTTTATGCCTGCTGGAATTCTGGAAAAACCATGCTGTACTGACTTCAACGTTCTAGAGGTGGTTCTGCAGTCCATCGGCTGGATGCTAAAGGCAGCATAATCTCGAAAGGACACGCTCTTATGTCTCTGTTAAAACGTTCGGCTACAGAGTTGGTAGGTACATTCTGGCTGGTGTTGGGTGGTTGCGGCAGTGCGGTGTTGGCGGCGGCTTTCCCGGAGGTGGGGATCGCGTCTGCTCGGAGTATCCTTCGCGTTTGGCCTGACCGTGCTGACCATGGCTTTCGCCATCGGCCATATTTCCGGCTGTCATCTCAACCCCGCGGTATCCCTCGGCCTGGTGGTGGGTGGGCGGTTTCCGGCCAAGGAATTGCCGGCCTACATCGTTGCCCAGGTCATTGGCGGCGTGATTGCAGCCGCCCTGCTGTACTTCATTGCCAGCGGCAAACCCGGTTTCGAACTGGCGGGAGGTCTTGCATCTAACGGCTATGGCGAACACTCGCCCGGCGGTTATTCGATGGCGTCAGGGTTTGTCACTGAACTGGTGATGACCGCGATGTTCATCCTGATCATCCTAGGCGCCACCGACAAACGTGCATCGGCAGGACTGGCCCCCATTGCCATTGGCCTGGGGCTGACGCTGATCCACCTGATCTCGATCCCGGTCACCAACACCTCGGTCAACCCGGCGCGCAGCACCGGCCCGGCGCTGATCGTCGGCGGCTGGGCGATTCAACAACTGTGGATGTTCTGGGTCGCACCGCTTCTCGGTGCAGTGGTCGGCGGCGTGCTGTATCGCTGGCTGGGCAAAGAAGAAAGCTGAAACGTTGAAGATCAGCCTTGTCGATAAGGCAAGGCTGACTTCGCATCCTCTGCATAAGCCAGCACCCCCAACCGTTCCTGCTCCAGGAAGTCTTTCACCGCAGCTTTCAATCCCGGATGCCGCAAGTAGTGCCAGGAATGGGTAATGACTGGCTCGAATCCACGAATCAGTTTGTGTTCACCCTGTGCTCCGGCATCAAAACGCTGGATACCGTTGGCAATGGCATAGTCCATACCCTGGTAGAAGCAGGTCTCGAAATGCAGGCGATCGAACTCCGCCAGGCATCCCCAATAGCGGCCATAAAAGCTGTCGCCCCCCACCAGACTGAACGCCATCGCCACCGGCCGTGAACCTTGCCTGGCCAGCACCACGCGAATCGACTCCGGCATGCGCTCGGCCAGCAGGCTGAAAAACTCCCGCGTCAGATACGGCGCCTGCCGGCGCACCGCGTAAGTATTGGCGTAACAGGCATAGACGAAATCCCATTGCGCCTCGCTCAGTTCCCGACCTTCGAACCACTCGAAATCGAAGCCCTGCCCGGCCACCTGCTCGCGCTCCTTGCGCATCTGTTTGCGCTTGCGCGAACTGAGTACATCGAGGAAATCCTGGAAATCCCGGTAGCCGCGATTCTGCCAGTGGTATTGACAGCCAACGCGCTGCAGCCAGCCGGGCTGCTCGCTCAATGCCGCGTCAGTGAACGGATCAGTGAAATTGATGTGGGCGCTGGAGAGCCCTTCAAGTTCAAGGTAGCCCGGCAGGCTTTTCAATAACTCGAAACCCTCTTCGACCGTGGCCGCCAACAGCCGCGGCCCGCTGACCGGACTGAACGGCACCGCGCTCAACAGTTTGGGGTAGTAGTCGATGCCGGCACGCTCACAGGCATCGGCCCAGGGGTGATCGAACACGTACTCGCCGTAGGAATGCCACTTGCGATAACCGGGCAGCGCGGCGATCAGTCGATCCCCTTCCATATGCAATAAATGCTCGGGCTGCCAGCCGGTATGGGGCCCGACGCTGCCGCTGTCTTCCAGCGCGCTCAAAAAGGCATGACGCAGAAAAGGCTGAGTCTGGGGCACCAGTGCGTCCCACGTCTGCGGGGCGATTTCTGACAGTTTTTGCAGGCGTTGCAACGGCATCACCATCCTCACTCTTCATGGCGTGAAAGCCCAGCGAGTATCGCCTATCGCTCTGCAATGCACACGGGCAAAACGACGACAGTGCTCTAACTCAATAGTTCACGACGACTTTGTATCGTCATCGACATGACATCACATTGCCACTGCCCTGTAATAAACCATCGCGATACTGGCGCCTGTTTTTAGAGCGCCGGGTTATACCCGGCCACTGTTTTCCGCCCCTTACGGTCGGTTGTGACCCGGATGGCTCTGTCATCCCCTCTCATCTTCGGAGATTGATATGCGTCTTGCTTCCACGAAAACTGCGGCGGCCTTGTGCGGTGGCCTGTTGCTGGCCATGAGTGTTCCGGCCAGTGCCGCAGTCGACGCCAAACTGCTCGACATGCTCAAGGCTAACGGCTCGATCACCAATGCGCAGTACAGCGAACTGCAAGCCGAGCTGGCCAGGGATCAGAAAGACCAGCAGATCGCCCGTCAGGCTCAACAAGAGACCAACGAGCAAATTGCAGCCACCGCGAAGAAAACCGATGCACTGAGCACTTTCGACCAGAAGCTGGCATGGGCCGCCAAGACCCAGTTCAAGGGTGACGTGCGCTTCCGCGAAGAAACCGTGCACAACGATGGCGTGCCGAACAACAAGGACCAGGACCGTCAGCGCATTCGTGCCCGCCTGGGTGCCTACAGCGAAATCAACCCGCAGGTCGACACCGGTATCCGTATCGCCACCGGCAGCAATGACGACGCTCGCTCGACCAACCAGGACCTGAACAACTACTTCGACAAGAAGCAGATCTGGCTGGACCAGGGTTACATCGACTACCACCCGGACGCGATCAAGAACCTGCACCTGGTTGGCGGCAAGATGCCGCAACAATGGGTGAGCATGGGCGACATCATCTGGGATAGCGACATCAACCCGGAAGGTCTGGCCGTCACCTACAAGTACCCGCTGAGCGGCAGCACCGAGCTGTTCGGTAGCGCCGGTCACTACACCCTCAAGGACAACGTCGACGGCGAAGGCGTGCAGTTCAAGCACGACCTGCGTCTGTACGCCGGCCAGTTGGGTGCGCGCTTCGCCATCACCGACAGCATGAAAATGACCTTGGGCGGCAGTCTCTACGCCTACGACAACGACGACAGCAGCGCTTGCCCTACCTCGGGTACCGTTACTGCGCCATGCGCACTGGCCGTCAACGGCAACAGCCCGGGCGAGCAGTTCAATCTGTACGAAGGTTTTGGTCAGCTGGACTTCAGCAACCTGCCGGTTCCGCTGTCGATCTACGGTCAGTACGTCAACAACACCGATGCCAGCAACGACCAGGACACTGGCTGGCTGGCCGGTGTGAAGTCCAAGCTCTACGGCTTCAACGTGGACTACAACTACCGCGACGTGCAACGTAACGCTGTGGTGGGTGCCTTCACCGACTCCGACTTCGCCAACGGCTTCACCGGTTCGCGCGGCAGCAAGCTGAAAGTGAGCTACGACCTGGACAAGAACTTTGCCCTGGGCGCGACCTACTTCATGGCGACCTCGGATCAGACCAACGCCAACATCAAGAAAACCGATTCGGACATCAACACCCTGCAACTGGATGCCGAAGCCAAGTTCTGATTCTCCCCGCTATACGACTCGGGCAGGGAAGCCCGGCCCCTTTTACAGCCTGGCGTTGGTGTGTCGGTCCCCACCATCCTCCGATGCATCAACGCCGGGCTGTTTGTTTTTGCCAACCCTCTCTTGTAGGAGCGAGCTTGCTCGCGATAAACCTGAATACGCCGCAGGGAGTCAGGTTTACCGCGTTATCGTTGACGACCATCGCGAGCAGGCTCGCTCCTACAGTTTGCGCAGCAACACACTACCAATCGAATAACCGGCACCGAACGAACTGAGCACGGCCAGCGAACCGGCGGCCAGATCGTCCTGGTTCTTGTGGAACGCAATCACGGAACCGGCGGAACTGGTATTGGCGTAGGTGTCGAGAATCACCGGCGCCTCTTGTTCGGTGGCGTCGCGACCGAGCAGTTTCTTCACGATCAAGTGGTTCATGCTGAGGTTGGCCTGGTGCAGCCAGAAGCGCTTCACGTCGCTGACGTTGAGCTGGTTCTCTTGCAGATGCGTTGCGACCAGCTCGGCCACCATCGGGCAAACGTCACGGAACACCTTGCGGCCTTCCTGCACGAACAGTTTGTCCCTGGCACCGATGCCCTCTTCCGCCGCGCGGTTGAGGAAGCCGAAGTTATTGCGGATGTTGTTGGAGAACTTGGTCAGCAGCTTGGTGCTGACGATGTCGAACTGGTACCTGGACGTCGCCAGGTCGGCACGCTCGATGATCACCGCAGTGGCGGCATCGCCGAAGATGAAGTGACTGTCGCGGTCACGGAAGTTCAGGTGGCCGGTGCAGACTTCCGGGTTGACCATCAGGACCGCCCGGGCCTGTCCCAGTTGCACGCTGTTGGCAGCAGTCTGGATGCCGAAGGTCGCCGAAGAACAAGCCACGTTCATGTCGAAACCGAAACCCTGGATGCCCAGCGCTTCCTGGACTTCGATGGCAATGGCCGGGTAGGCACGCTGCAGGTTGGAACAGGCGACGATCACGCCGTCGATGTCGGCTGCGGTCTTGCCGGCGCGCTGCAAGGCTTGTTCGGCGGCGCCGATGGCCATCTGGCAAAGCACCGACCACTCGTCGTTGGAACGCTCCGGCAGACGTGGAGCCATGCGTTGCGGGTCGAGGATGCCTTCCTTGTCCATGACAAAGCGGCTCTTGATGCCGGAAGCTTTCTCGATGAAGGCTGCGCTGGATTCGGTCAATGCTTCGACTTCACCGCGCGCAATGGCGTCAGCGTTGTCGGCGTTGAATTGCGCCACATAAGTATTGAAAGACTGCACCAGCTCTTCGTTGGAAATGCTGTTGGCCGGGGTGTACAGGCCGGTGCCGCTGATGACGACGTTATGCATGGTCGTGTCTCTAATCTGTTCAGGCAGAAAGCATTGGCACCGTCGTACCAACACATAAAGGGTCTATTTCCATCCGGGGGACGCAAACCTGGCATCGCTTTATTCCTGCTCGCAACCTGGTCGAAGGCTCTAGGTCGCGAAACTGGCGTTTATGGTCGCGAAGTTTGCCATAAAGCTTGGGTTTTGGCGCCTTTTGCGAGAGCAACGCAATACTTGTAGGAGCGAGCTTGCTCGCGATGAACCAGAGAACGCCGTGGGGTGTCAGGTTCCCAGCGTTATCGTTGACGACCATCGCGAGCAAGCTAGCTCCTACAGGGATTGTGTCAGGGTTCGACCTGGCTCCACTGCTTGTTCAGGCGCTTGTCGGAGATCGGCACCTTGGTTCCCAACTGTTGCGCAAACAGCGAAACCCGGTATTCCTCCAGCCACCAGCGATACAACTCCAACTGCGGATCGCGCTTGCCTTCCTGGGCGTGTTTGCTGGCGCGGGTCTGGTATTGCGTCCACAGACCGGACAATTCGCCGCTCCAGACCCGGTCGCGCTGCACCTGGGCACCGATTTTTTCGAAGCGCTGCTCAATCGCCTTGAGGTAACGCGGCAATTCCTTGAGCCACTGCATCGGCGTTTCCCGGACAAACCCCGGATAAACCAAGTGGCTGAGCTGCTGCTTGATGTCGTTCAGGGCCACGGCTTGCGCCAGGTCGATCTTGCCCTTGAAGCGTTTTTGCAGGCCATGCCAGAGCTTGAGGATTTCCAGGGTCAGCTTCGCCACACGCTCGGCGTGCTCGGTCCAGGCGCCGCGCTTGCGCTCGGCCAGGGACGCCAGACCGGCGCCGTCGCGGGGCAACGGGTCTTCGCCTTCAAGAATGCAGCTGTCGAGGCTGGCCAGCAGAATGTCTTCCACCAACGCATCGACGCGCCCCATGTCGCGGTACAGCAGGCCCAGTTCGGTCAGCCCCGGCAACTTGCCACGCAGGAACTTGGCAGGCTCGGCCAGTTGCTGCATCAGCAAGCGTTGCAGGGCACGGCGATGCTGGAACTCGGCCTCGGCCGGGGTCGAGAAACGCCCTTCCTTGACCGTCCCGGCTTCTTCCACCAGCGCCGGGTAGACCGTCATCGACAGCCCTGCGATCTTCTGCTGGGTTTTCTCGGCCACAGCAGCGAACACTTTCGGCTCCACCGGCTGCTGGCTCTTTGCGGTTTGCGGTACCGCCAATGCAGCCTGGCTGGCCTCGGCGAAACGCGCAGTCAGTTCGGCCAGATCGCGACCTTCACCGAGGAACTTGCCTTGGGCGTCGACGATTTCCAGGTTCATCCGCAGATGGCTTTCGACCTGCTGCGCCGCCTCGGCCCAGGCTTCATCGCTGACCCGCGCACCGGTCATGCGCAGCAGCTCGCGACCCAAGGCCTGGGGCAGCGAGCCCTCGGCAAAGGTCATGCGCTGCAACGCCGCCTTGACGAAGTCCGGCACCGGTACGAAGTTCTTGCGCAGCGCCTTGGGCAGGTTGCGCACCAGGGCAATGCACTTGGCTTCGATGACGCCCGGTACCAGCCACTCCAGGCGTTCCGGTGGCAACATCGGCAGCAGCGGCGCCGGCACGCGCAGGGTCACGCCGTCGCGCGGGTGGTTCGGTTCGAAGTGATAACTCAGGGCCAACTCCAGATCGCCGATATGCAGCGTGTCCGGGTAATGCTGGGCGGTGACTTCACTGGCTTCACGGGCCAGCACGTCTTCTTCGCGCATGATCAGCAGCTGCGGGTCTTTCTGGCTGTTGATCCGGTACCAGCTGTCGAAGGTCGCGGTCTGGTGGATCTCCGCCGGCAGTCGCGCGTCGTAGAAGGCGTACAGGGTTTCTTCATCGGCGAGGATGTCGCGACGGCGGGCCTTGGCTTCCAGCTCGTCGAGCTGTTCCAGCAATTGCTTGTTGGCCGTCAGGCACTTGGCCCTGGACTGGATCTCACCACGCACCAGCCCTTCGCGGATGAACAACTCGCGGGACACCACCGGGTCGACCGGGCCGTAATGCACCGGCCTGCGCCCGACCACGATCAACCCGAACAAGGTGATCTGCTCGAACGCCACGACCTGGCCGCGCTTCTTCTCCCAATGGGGTTCGAAGTGGTTTTTCTTGATCAGGTGCCCGGCCAGCGGCTCGATCCAGTCGGCGTCGATCTTGGCGACCATGCGCGCGTAGAGCTTGGTGGTTTCCACCAGTTCGGCGGTCATCAGCCATTGCGGACGCTTCTTGCCGATGCCCGACGACGGATGAATCCAGAACCGCCGCTGGCGCGCGCCGAGGTAATCGCCGTCTTCGGTTTTCTGCCCGATCTGGCTGAGCAACCCCACCAGCACCGCTTTGTGCAGTTTCGGATAGTCCGCCGGCTCTTTATTAAGGCTCAACTGCATGTCGCGGCAGATCAGGCTCAATTGGCGATGGGAGTCGCGCCACTCGCGCAAGCGCAGGTAATTGAGGAAATTCTTGCGGCACCAGTTACGCAGCGGACTGGCCGTCAGCGCCTGGCGCTGCTCTTCGAAACCGCGCCACAGATTGACCAGCCCGGCGAAGTCCGAGTCGACGTCTTTCCACTGAGCGTGGGCCTGATCCGCCGCTTGCTGACGCTCCGGCGGACGCTCGCGCGGGTCCTGGATCGACATGGCGCTGGCGACGATCAGCACTTCCTGCAAGCTGCCGAGCTTCGCCGCTTCGAGCAGCATGCGGCCCATGCGCGGGTCCACAGGCAGCCGCGCCAATTGACGACCGAGCGGCGTCAGCTGGCTATTGCGATCCACCGCCGAGAGTTCCTGCAGCAGGTTGTAACCGTCGCTGATGGCCTTGCCATCCGGAGGCTCGATGAACGGGAACGCGGTGACCTCGCCAAGACGCAGATGCAACATCTGCAAAATGACCGCCGCGAGGTTGGTACGCAGGATTTCCGGATCGGTGAATTGCGGGCGACCGAGGAAATCCTCTTCGCTGTACAGGCGCACGCAGATGCCCGGCTCGACCCGTCCGCACCGGCCTTTACGCTGGTTGGCACTGGCTTGGGAAACCGCTTCGATCGGCAGGCGCTGGACCTTGGCGCGATAGCTGTAGCGACTGATGCGCGCAGTGCCGCTGTCGATCACATAGCGAATGCCCGGCACAGTCAGCGAGGTTTCCGCGACGTTGGTCGCCAGTACCACGCGACGCCCAGGGTGAGACTGGAAAATCCGCTGTTGCTCGGCCGGCGACAAACGCGCGTACAACGGCAGGATTTCGGTGTGCTTGAGCTGGGCCTTGCGCAGCATGTCGGCGGCGTCGCGAATCTCGCGCTCACCGGGCAGGAACACCAGCACGTCACCGGGACTGCGGCGTTCACTGCGCTCATAGGCGGCGATTTCGTCGAGGGTGGCGAGGATCGCCTGATCCACCGTCAGGTCGTCCTCGACGCGGTTGCCCTCTTCGTCCTGCTCAAGCGTCAGCGGCCGATACCAGGTATCCACCGGGTAGGTGCGGCCAGACACCTCGACAATCGGCGCGTCGTCGAAGTGCCTGGAGAAACGCTCCAGGTCGATGGTCGCCGAAGTGATGATGACCTTCAGGTCGGGACGGCGCGGCAGCAGGGTTTTCAGGTAGCCGAGCAGGAAGTCGATGTTGAGGCTGCGTTCGTGGGCTTCGTCGACGATGATCGTGTCGTAGCGTTCCAGATAGCGGTCGTTCTGGGTTTCCGCCAGCAGGATGCCGTCGGTCATCAGCTTGATCAGGGTGCTGGAATCGCTCTGATCCTCGAAGCGCACCTGATAGCCGACCAGCGCGCCCAGCGGGGTGCCAAGTTCTTCGGCGACCCGGCTGGCGACACTGCGCGCAGCGATCCGGCGCGGCTGGGTGTGGCCGATCAGGCCATGCTGGCCGCGACCGATTTCCAGGCAGATCTTCGGCAACTGGGTGGTTTTGCCCGAGCCGGTCTCACCGGCGATGATCAGCACCTGGTGCTTTTCCAGCGCTTTCTTGATTTCGTCGCGCTTGGCGGCGATCGGCAAACTGTCGTCGTAACGAATCACCGGCAAGCTGGCCTTGCGCGCCAACACCTGCTCGCAGGACGCCTGCATCCGCGTCACCCACTGGCCCAGCCTGGCCTCGTCGGGTTTCTTGCGCAGCTCAAGCAACTGCCGCCGCAGCCGGTGGCGGTCGGCGAGCATGGCGTGATCGAGGTTTTTCAGCAGTTTGTCGATGGAGGGCGATTCGTCGGTCATCGGGTACGCAATTCAGTCGTCTAGTGGCGCAGGGTGCGGATTGTCGCAGATTTTACGACCGCTGCGCGGCCGATCGCGAGCAGGCTCGCTCCCACACTGGATCTATAGCGGCCACAAAATCGGGGTACACCACAGCCCAATGTGGAAGCGAGCCTGCTCGCGATCAATTGCGCAGCAATTGCAGAGGACTACTCGGTGTCCAGGCCTTTACGCCGATAAGGAAATACGTCAATCACCTTCCCCGCCCGAATCGCTTCCTGCAGGCTCTTCCAGTAATCGGCGTTATACAACTCGCCATGCAACTGATCGAACAACTTGCGTTGCCCGAAATCGGCAAACAGGAACGGCGGAAATTCCTCGGGGAACACGTCCAGTGGCCCGATCGAGTACCACGGTTCGGACGCCATTTCATCTTCGGGTGTACGCGGTAGCGGGATGTGGCGGAAGTTGGCCTCGGTCAGAAAGCAGATCTCGTCGTAGTCGTAAAACACCACACGACCGTGACGGGTCACCCCGAAGTTCTTCAGCAGCATGTCGCCGGGGAAAATGTTGGCCGCCGCCAGTTGCTTGATCGCCAGCCCGTAGTCTTCCAGCGCTTCACGCACCTGCGCCTCGTTGGCGTTTTCCAGGTAGAGGTTCAGCGGGGTCATGCGGCGCTCGGTCCAGCAGTGACGGATCAACACCGTGTCGTCTTCCACCGACACCGTGGACGGTGCGACTTCCAGCAACTCCTCCAGACACGCCGGATCGAACTTGCTCAGGGGGAAACGGAAATCGGCGAACTCCTGGGTATCGGCCATGCGCCCGACCCGATCGACGCTTTTCACCAAGCGGTACTTTTCGATCACCGTGGCGCGGTCGACGTTTTTCGACGGCGAGAAACGGTCCTTGATGATTTTGAACACGGTGTTGAAACCCGGCAGGGTGAACACGCTCATCACCATGCCGCGCACGCCGGGGGCCATGATGAACTGGTCGTCGGTGTTGGCCAGGTGATTGATCAGCGCCCGGTAGAACTCCGACTTGCCGTGCTTGTAGAAGCCGATCGAGGTGTACAGCTCGGCAATGTGCTTGCCCGGCAGGATACGTCGCAGGAAGCCGATGAACTCCGCCGGCACCGGCACATCCACCATGAAATACGAACGGGTGAACGAGAAGATGATCGACACGTCCGCCTCATCGGTGATCAGCGCATCGATCTGGATGCCGCGACCCTCGAGGTGCAGCAATGGAATCGCCAGCGGCCATTGCTCGTCGGCGGTGTAGATACGCCCCACCAGGTACGCGCCCTTATTGCGGTACAGCACCGAGGAAAACAGCTCGACGCTCAGTTCCGGGTCCTTGCACACCCAATCCGGCAGGTTCTCGCGCAGTTGCGCTTCGAGGCGTTTCAGGTCACTGGACAGGTCGGCGTAATCCTCGCTGAAGCGATAGTCGGCAAAGATGCTGGCGAGCATCGCCGACAATTGGCCTTGCGGCTTGTAGGTGCGGGTTTGCGCGGCCCGGGCACGGCGCAGGCTCGGCCGGGTGGTGTGGATGAACATGCAGCCGTCGCTGATCAGGTCATGGCTGAACAGCCCGCAGAAGATCGAGTTGTACCAGGTCTCGGACAGTTCATCGTCGAAGCGCAGGTCGATCAGCCTGATATAGGCGCTCTTGACCAGCGGCCAGCAACTGACGTCCAGGGTGTCGGCGTCAAACGCGGTGCGCAGTCGCTCCACCGTTTCACCGACCTTGTCTTCGTACAGATTGATCCGCGCCGCCGATGCCGACTGAGTCTCTTGCCACCTGGCTTGCTCGAAACGGGCCCGGGCGCCGTCGGTGATCTGGCGAAAATGCTCGCGGTAATCGTCAAAGCCATCGAGGATCAAGCGGGCGATGTCGGCGGCTGGCCATTGCTGCGGCATGGAGAGACCTCTGCGGGAATTCGGGAGGCTTGAGCTTAGCTAGTGAACCGGGTGCAGGAGAAGCGTAATTTTCCGGGTGAATTAAATGCCCGGTTTTCGGTTGCCATCGATCACACACTCAGCAACACTTTCGCCCCTCCCCCAAGGAAGGACCGCTGTGAACCCCGTCGATATTTTCCGTTTACTGTCCCTGGCGGCCATTTGGGGTGCGAGTTTTTTGTTCATGCGCATCATTGCCCCGGTGATTGGCAGCATTCCGACCGCTTTTTTCCGTGTATCGATAGCCGCTGCCGGACTGCTGGTGATTCTCGGGCTGATGCGCATCAGCTGGGACTTCAAGGGCAAACTCAAGACCGTGATGCTGCTCGGGGTGATCAACTCCGGGATTCCGGCGACGCTCTATTCGGTGGCCGCGCAGGTGCTGCCGGCCGGCTATTCGTCGATTTTCAATGCCACGACCCCCTTGATGGGCGTGCTGATCGGCGGCCTGTTTTTCCATGAAAGGCTCACTGGCGCCAAACTCGGCGGCGTGTTCCTGGGGCTGTTCGGCGTGGGCGTGCTGACCCGTGCCGGCCCGGTGACGTTCGACATGCAACTGCTGATGGGGGCCGTCGCCTGTCTGCTCGCGACTACTTGCTACGGATTTGCGGGGTTTCTGGCCCGCCGCTGGCTCGATCAGGCCGGTGGGCTCGACAGCCGCCTGTCGGCGCTGGGCAGCATGCTCGGCGCGACGTTGTTCCTGCTGCCGCTGTTCGGCTACAGCGTGACCAGCCAATCACCGGCGACCTGGGGCGGCTGGAGTGTCTGGCTCTCGTTGCTGGGGTTGGGTCTGGGATGCACGGCGTTTGCGTACATTGTTTACTTCCGGCTCCTGAGCTCGATTGGTCCGGTGAAATCGATGACTACGACCTTTTTGATCCCGCTGTTCGGCGTACTGTGGGGGGCGCTGTTTCTCGATGAGCCGCTGTCGATGGCGCATATCTATGGCGGGTTGTTGATTGCGCTGGCGTTGTGGTTGGTGTTGAAGCCGGCTGCTGTGAAACCGCAAATGGTGGCGGACCGGTAGAGCTGCCGGGATGCTGAAAATGTCATCGCGAGCAGGCTCGCTCCCACAGAGGTCGGTGTTGTACACAAACTCTGTGTTCAGCGCAGAACCCTGCGGGAGCGAGCTTGCTCGCGATGGCGTCAGCCCATACTCCGACAATCACAAGGTGGAAGCACTCATCTCCCCATCGCATTCAGTCTTCGGCAATGCAGCCGTTCATGAATTCGGTGCGTGCCGGGTATGCACTGGCCAAATGAAAAAGGCCCGGAGCATTGCAACAGGCCTTCTCCGGTTTATGCAGGTTTACGGAACACAAACACCAGACCGACGATGATCATCAGCATGCCGAACAGGCTCAACAGCGCCAGGCGATTGCCGAAGATCAGATAGTCCATCACCGCTGTGACCGCCGGTACCAGGTAAAACAGGCTGGTGACGTTCACCAGATTGCCCCTGGCGATCAAACGGTAGAGCAACAGTGTCGCCAGCACCGACACCACCAGCCCCATCCACAGCACCGGCAGGATGAAACCGCTGCCGTGCTCGAAGTGAAATGGCTGGAAGGGTACGAAAATCCCGCACAACAGCAGCCCGGCCAGATACTGCACCGGCAGTGTGCCGAGGGGATTGTCGGTGATGCGTTTCTGCATGATCGAACCGAAGGTCATGCTCGCCAGCGCCAGCAGACCGAAGAGCATCCCGGCCAGCGACATCCCCGCCAGCCCGATGCCCTGATAGACCACCATGACCAAGCCGGTCAGCCCCAGGGCCAGACCGAACATCCGGCTCCAGGAGCGCTCGCGCTCCATCAGCACCACGGTGAGGATCGGTTGCACGCCCATGATAGTCGCCATCACCCCGGGCGTGACTTTAAGGTCCAGGGCCAGCAGATAGAAAATCTGATACGCCCCCAACAACACCACGCCGGTAGCCATCGCATACCGCATCGGTTTGCCGCCCTTGGGCAACTTCAGCTTGAGCAACGGCACCAGCAACACCAGGCCGCATAGGGCAATGACAAAACGAAACACCAGAAAGGCGAAGGGTGACGCGTGGGCCAGCCCCCACTTGGAGAAAATCGCCCCGCTGCTCCACAGCAAAACGAACAGGCTCGTGGACGCCGCCGCGAGCACGGAGTTTTTCGAAAGGACAAACATGAATACCACCTGTAGTCAGGCAAAAAGCCAACTCAGCCGAAGCTGAAATTCAGTCGTTTTTTTTCGGGTTGGCAGGGGGAACGGCAGAAAGCAGCCGATCAGCCCGAAATGCCAACGCCTGGCGGTGAGACCACCGCGCACACTGGCGTGCGACTGACAGGAGGGGGGTAATGACTGATCTGCCCCGGCTGCTGATTCCCGCACGGCACGACGCCAGCGTTGACCGCTGAATCGACTACCGCGTTGATGAGGGATGCAGGCATTGGGCTGATCTTTTTCAGGAGTGGAAAAGCAGGTCATGAACCTGCCGAGGGCTGACTATAACCAGCGCTGCACAAGAATGGCAATGGGTTACTGCGTGACACGGCGTTGAGGTGCAGGCACGTAAACATTCAATGAACCAGTGTCGCAATTTGTGCTTTAATTGCAAAATAAATCGAAAACACTCGATAAAACATAATAACCAGAATCCAAAAAAGCAAAATAAACATTTTGCGACAAGGAAGCTATCCAGTGGCAAACCCCGATCTTCTTGGCCTCGATGCCCCGGTTGTATGGGATACGCAGCAGGCCTTCGTCCATCTCAATCAACTCAATCAAGCTGACACCAAGCGCACCGCCGAACGACGCTTGCACGAGCTTGCACTTCTGCCCGATACGCTCAATGCGCAAAACCTGAGTGACGAATCCGGGCGCAGTCCGACACCCTCGGTTCTGGACTGGGAGATTGAAAAGGCCCGGATCAAACGCAAACTGGTGCTATATGCCCAGCTGCATCGCACCGCAGACGGCACGGACGTCTTGCACGCCAACGACGCCCGAGGTGCGCGCTACTGGTTGCCACTCGGGATCGAACCGGTTGACGCTCAATCGCTAAGCGCTGCACTGCGTCGCCTGCAGGCCCACATCGCCAAGAACATCGTCATCTTCCCCAGTGGTCGCCTGGTCAACGTTTGCAGGCAGGCCACTGCGCCAGAACTGGTTGAGTTCGGACTGCTGGGGTACCCGGCCATACTGAACACAAGCAGCCAGATCGGTCCGGTCGATATGCTGAAGGTGCGCACGCCCCACCTCAAGCATCTTGAAGCCGAAAGCCTGCAAATCATTCGCGAGGCGGTGGCCGAGGCGGAAAACCCCGCGATGCTGTACTCGATGGGCAAGGACAGCGCGGTGATGCTGCATCTGGCACGCAAGGCCTTTTACCCGTCTCCACCGCCACTGCCTTTGCTGCACGTCGATACGCGCTGGAAATTCCAGGAGATGTACCTCTTCCGCGACCTGATGGCACGAGAAAGCGGTATGGACCTGCTGGTGCACATCAATCCGGAAGCCATCAGCAAGGGCATCAACCCCTTTGATCATGGTTCGGCACTGCACACCGACATCACCAAGACCGAAGGCCTCAAGCAAGCACTGGACAAATACAAGTTCGACCTGGTGTTCGGCGGCGCACGCCGCGATGAAGAGAAATCCCGGGCCAAGGAACGCATCTTTTCGTTCCGCACCCAGAGCCACCAATGGGACCCGAAACAGCAGCGCCCCGAATTGTGGAACCTCTACAACACGCGAAAAAAACCGGGCGAGAGCATTCGTGTGTTCCCGTTATCCAACTGGACCGAGCTTGATATCTGGCAATACATCTACCAGGAAAACATTCCGCTGGTCCCCCTGTACTTCGCCAAGGAGCGTCCCGTCGTGGTGCGCAACGGCATGACCATCATGGTCGATGACGCCCGCATGCCCCTGCTGCCCGGCGAGAAAATCGAAGCCAGGAACATTCGCTTCCGCACCCTGGGTTGCTACCCGCTGACCGGCGCAATGGAATCGAACGCCACCACCGTGGCTGACATTTTGCTTGAGTTGCTGGACTCCAGTCATTCCGAACGGCAAGGCCGAGCCATCGACAGTGACAGCTCCGCCAGCATGGAAAAGAAAAAGAAAGAAGGATACTTCTGATGTCCCCTAAAGCCCTGGCAATTGCCCCGCAACAACCCTCGACCATTGAGGCTTACCTCGAACAGCAACAAGGCCAGGACCTGCTGCGTTTTATCACCTGCGGCAGCGTCGACGACGGCAAAAGCACCCTGATCGGTCGCCTGCTGTGGGACTCCCGGCAATTGACCGACGATCAACTGGCAACCCTGAAAAACGAATCGAAAAAATATGGCACCCAAGGTGCTGACATCGACTTTGCGTTGCTGGTCGACGGCTTGTCGGCGGAGCGTGAACAGGGCATCACGATCGATGTGGCCTACCGGTATTTCGCAACTGCCAAACGCAAATTCATCGTGGCCGATACGCCGGGCCATGAGCAATACACGCGCAACATGGTGACCGGTGCATCCACTGCCGACGTGGCAATCATCCTTGTCGATGCGCGGCAAGGCGTGCTGACCCAGACCCGGCGTCACGCCTACCTGACATCACTGATGGGTATCCGTCACGTGGCGCTGGCCGTGAACAAGATGGATCTGGTCAACTTTGATCAGGACACCTTCCAGCGTATCGTCGAGACCTTCCAGGCATTCACCCAGACACTGGGCTTTGAGAAGGTCACGGCCATTCCTGTCAGTGCGCTCAAGGGCGACAACATCACCCAGCGCTCGGCCCACACGCCGTGGTACAACGGCCCAACGCTGATGGGTTACCTGGAAACCGCGCAAATCACCGCACCAGAAGCCGAACGCCTGGTGTTTCCCGTGCAGTGGGTGAATCGGCCGAACGCCTCGTTCCGCGGGTTCAGCGGCTATGTTGGCGAAGGCAAGGTCAACGTCGGCGACGAGATCCGCGTGACCCTCTCCGGTCAAACCGCAACGGTGGCGGAAATTGTCAGCATGGACGGCTCGATGCAACAGGCCGAGCGCGGCGACGCCGTCACCTTGAAGCTCGACCGGGAAATCGATGCATCTCGCGGCGACATCATTTCACTGAGCAAGAACCCGCTGGAAACCACCGACCAGTTTGAAGCAACGCTGGTGTGGATGGACGAAGAAGCCGGGCTGCACGGCCGCAACTACGACATCAAGCTTGCCTCGCAATGGGCCAGCGCCTCCATCACCACCATCAAATACCGGGTGGACATCAACACCCTGGCCCACGACGCCAGCACCCAACTACTGCTGAACGATATCAGCGTGTGTACGCTCGCCATCAGCAAACCAATGGTCTACGACAGCTATCAATACTCGAAGACCCTTGGCAGCTTCATCCTGGTCGATCGCATCAGCAACGCCACGGTTGCCGCCGGCATGATCACCCACAGCCTGCGACGCGCGCAGAACGTGCATAAACAGGCCCTCTCGATCAGCCGCGAAAACCGCGAGAAACTCAACGGCCACAAGGGCAAGGTCATCTGGTTCACCGGCCTGTCCGGTTCGGGCAAATCGACACTGGCCAATGCCCTCGAAGTCGAACTGCACGCCAGTGGTTATCGCACCTACCTGCTTGACGGCGACAACGTCCGCCAGGGCCTGAACAAAGACCTCGGCTTCACCGATGCCGACCGCGTAGAAAACATCCGCCGAATCGCCGAAGTGGCCAAGCTGATGATGGATGCCGGGTTGGTGGTCATGACTGCATTCATTTCACCGTTCAGGAGAGAGCGGCAGATGGCACGGGAACTGATCGGGGAAGAGAATTTTGTCGAGGTCTACGTCAACACACCGTTGGAGGTCTGCGAGCAGCGGGATGTGAAGGGGCTGTACAAGAAAGCCCGGGCGGGGCAACTACCGAATTTGTCGGGGGTGGGGAGTCCTTATGAGGCGCCGCTTGCGGCAGAGGTTGAGGTGGGCTCAGACGGAATGACGATTAGAGAAACGATCGCAAAAGTCGTAGAAACTATAAAATCATAACCGTGCAGCCCATTGCTCAATAGTGATTATCGAGTCAGGGACGGCAGGCAGCCCCCCTGACTCGATCAGTAGTTTCCTTCCATGGCACCTACTCCATCCGGTTTAAAAACGCCTTTGGAAACTTGGCGCAACTGTCGACGAAAAACGCGCAGTAATTTCTATGGGAGGAATCCCATGAAACACCCTTTTGTCACGTCGCCACTTCCAGGCTTTCGAACGCATGGCCCTCATCTTCGGCAACCGGCAAAATTGATAACTCAATACCGCCGACAATGTCGCCACTTGCTTTACTTTTTAATACCAACGGCATACTGCAAGGCGTACAGGTCAAGCTGGGGAGCACTTCGAGAGTGATTACACTGAAGTCCTTGGACAATACCGCAGGCAATACATTTCCACCCAGCTCAACCTGGACATCATCTACAACGCCACGAACCTTAAGCCAGAGGGCTGAAGCCCCATTCGCTTGAGCATTGAACGGTTGCCCTGCATAGATCTCTTTTGGCCCCCAATCAATAACCTCCAGGCTCGCCCGCATCAAATCAGATTTAAGTTGTACACTTTCAGCTTTCAGCCGCTGATTTTCGGCATATAGGCGGGTTACATTAGCATTGTAATCTGCGATACCCTTTTGACTCCGTGAAAAAATATAATCTGCATCTTGAGACTTGCATAGACGCAGCGCTTCCAGATCCCCTCTGGGCGCGATTTCCTTATCTTGCAGTAACTGCTGATAGAGTAGGAAAGCTTTTCTTACATAAAGCCTGGAGTCGTTAATATTGCCTTCGATGGAAATATCCATTGGCTGCTTATGTTTGGACGAGTTCACCTTCAGCGAAAATGGCCCCAAGCAATCAGCCTGATAGGCTTCACCAACAAATTCGAGACACTCCCTGACGACCTGTTCCGGATTTGCAACAATATCATCATAATAAATTCGCTTTACTACGTCGGTGCCAAAGGCTTTCTCTGCAAGTTGGCATGCAGTCACCAGGCGCGTCCAGGTATTGTAGGCATTTTCCTCTTCATAGTCATTGGCACCAACACCACTGAAGTTCATCAGAGAGCTCGCCACCAACTTCGGATTGCGCAAAATATGTATAAATTTTGCATTGGGAAACATACGTAACAACGAGTACACAAAATGCGCATTTTCTGGTGTCGCATCCAACCAGCGCTTCTTGTCGGGGCTGGTGGAAAACTTGACAAACTCGGAGGCGTCCGCCGCATGTTGCGGCTGTGCAGCATTCTCAACAATATTGCTACGCGACTTGAGGATCAAATCATTGCAGGAGACCCCGGCCGCAATACAATAAGACCTGCGCGAGATGTTAGCCGACAAAAGAAACGAACGAGCCAGGCCTTTTGTCCCGAGATCATGCTGCGCTGCCGCATCAGTACTCATTTTATAAATATAATGAGTTTCTTCCAAAGGAAAGATATTAGAGTGCTGCCCCAACACCCATCCCATCAGACTTGTTGCGGAGCGATAACTACCGATAACAAATATTGGTTGAACACTCATTCACTACTCCCGAGCCCCTGAAAACAGGGAAAATTTTAAACTTACAAACAGCAATCGCGATATCACCATGTAAAATCCGTCAAAATCTCGAAGTCACTAAACCAGTGAAAAACCAATGCGCCTTACAGCATCTTATGGCATTTCCCTGGCGACCTCTTCGCGGCATCGCAACAGCCAAAACTTCATTTTTCTTATCTATTTTTTGCACTACTCACCACAAAAGCTTTCATGCAAAACATAAAGCCCAGTAGCTGCGCCGATTAATCTTATAAAGGCGCAGCCCCCTAGCCTAAAACATGAAACATGTTAAACGCTCAAATCGCAAAACTAGCACTTCTTACCAGCGACAATAAATTCATCCACAATTGAATTATCTTTCTTCAATTTAGCAACGAACTTAAGCCCAGGATTCACCCAATTGCCGGTTTTGGCTTCACCTGCCAACCCACCTTCAACGAAGAGTATCGGCTCGCCAGCAATTGGCTCAATCCAAATTTGTATTTCTGCGTTTTTTTGCTCGACACCTGGCTTATTGGCATCCCACGCGACATTGACAACAGAGCCAGAACAGCTCAGTTCGCCAGAAGAGTCACGAGTCACTTTGATGATACCAAAATTCTGGCCCGCTTTTATTTCGGCCCTGGCGACCTCTGTCTTTTTCGGGACATTATCCCCACCGCATGCAACCAAAGCCAATGTCAGGACTGAGAGTACTAGAACTTTTACGCGCACAAATCACCTCTTTAATTGATTAAAATAACTTCAATAAAACTTACTATTGCGAGCACTTCCAGAATTGCTTACCCGGCTTTTCACTTCCCATGAGAGCCGAGAAATCATCCGGGTTGGCGTTGACGGATTCGTTGCCATAGGAACAGTCAAGAATCCATCCACCATTACTGAACCCGTCCGTATTGGTCTTCGAAACGCACAATATCGTCTTCACCCAGATACTCACCGCTTTGCACTTCGATCATCATCAGATCAATAACGCCAGGATTTTCCAGGCGATGTTGGTGCCCCGCGGGAATAAAAGTCGACTCATTGGTATTGATCAATCGAGTTTCGCCGCCATTGACTACCTTGGCCATGCCCTGCACTACGATCCAGTGCTCACTGCGGTGGTGATGCATCTGCAGTGACAGTGCCGCGCCGGGTTTAACCACAATGCGCTTGATCTTGAAGCGTGGACCTTCCTCTAGCACGGTATAAGTGCCCCAGGGACGAGACACTGTACGATGCAGGCGATAAGCCTGATGGTTCTGCAACTTCAGACGCTTGGCAACCTGTCTTACCTCTTGCGCCCGATCGGCATGCGCAACGAGCACGGCGTCAGCAGTCTCCACCACGATCAGATTATCTACACCGACAGTTGCAACCAGGCGCCCTTGGCTCTGTACAAAAGTGTTGCGACTATCGATAAAGATTGCATCGCACTGAGCACGGTTTTGCTCTGCGTCAGACTCCACCAGATCGCGAAGTGCGGTCCATGAGCCAATGTCGTTCCAGTCGAATATCCCTGGAACCACCGCCACCTTGGCTGAACGCTCCATCAACGCATAGTCGATGGAAATATCAGGCATGGCCGCAAAACTTTGCGCGTGCAACTCGTGCATTTGCGAATTGGCTCCCGTCGAACGCGGGCTTTGCGCGACACAAGCACGGGCCAGCTCGAGCAGCTCAGGCGCATGCTCTTGCAATTGGCTGATCAGCCCCCCGGTGGTGAAGCAGAACATCCCCGAGTTCCAGAGAAAACAGCCGCTATCAAGATACTCTTGCGCAGTGACCTGATCAGGCTTCTCGACGAAACGCACTACCCGACAACCACCACTTTCATCCAGTCCCTCTCCAGCCTCGATATAACCAAAGCCGGTTTCTGGCGCGGTAGGGCGAATTCCGTAGGTGACCAGATAGCCTTGTCGAGCCAGCGCTACGGCTTGCTCGGTAGCAACCTTGAACCCGGGCAAATCATGGATCAGGTGATCGGCGGCCATTACCACCATTACCGCATCGTCACCCTGCTCTTCGGCCAGTACCAAAGCAGCCACGGCAAGTGCCGATGCGGTATTGCGACCTTGAGGCTCCAGCAGAAAGCGCGCCTGGTGATGGCCAAGCTTGGTACTGGTGAAATGATCACGGCTCTCGAAGTAGTGTTCACGGTTGGTCACCGTAACAATTTCACCACCCTCGGCAATCAAACTGGCGGCGCGCAGGTAGGTTTTCTCGAGCAGCGTCTGACCACCCGGTAAACGCATAAAGGGTTTCGGATGATCCTCGCGCGACACGGGCCACAAACGGGTGCCGGCGCCACCGGAAAGAATGACGGGGATAATCATGGGACTTACTCCCTACCAACGCGGCGCAGGTCAGCTTCAACCATCATCTGAATCAAAGTGTTCAAACTGGTTTTTGGCGCCCAGCCAAGTTTCTGCTCGGCCTTGCCTGGATTACCCAACAACACTTCAACCTCGGCAGGGCGGAAAAATTGCGGATCAATGACAACATAATCCTGATAGTTCAAACCAACATGCTCGAAGGCCAGTTTGCACATATCACGTACTGTGGTGGTTACACCGGTAGCTACCACGTAATCGTCGGCTTGTTCTTGTTGCAGCATCAACCACATGGCTTCGACGTAATCACCGGCAAAGCCCCAGTCACGCTTAGCGTCGATATTGCCCAGTCGCAGTTCTTTCTGCTTGCCCAGCGAGATCCGCGCGACAGCATCAGTAACCTTTCGGGTGACAAATTCAATGCCGCGCAGTGGCGACTCATGGTTGAACAGGATCCCGCTGGAAGCGTGCAGGCCAAAGCTCTCACGATAGTTAACGGTAATCCAGTGGCCATAAAGCTTGGCCACGCCATAGGGGCTACGCGGATAGAACGGAGTGTTCTCGTCCTGGCGCTCGGCCTGAATCAAACCAAACATCTCGCTGGTCGATGCCTGGTAAAAACGCGTCTCCGGTGAAAACTGGCGGATGGCTTCAAGCAAATGCGTAACGCCCAGACCATCTACAACAGCCGTTGTTACCGGCTGGTCCCAAGAGCTACCGACAAAGCTCTGAGCACCAAGGTTATAGATTTCATCAGGCTTGGATTTGATTACGGCGCGCTGAATCGAACAGGCGTCGGCCAGATCGCCTTCGTGATAGCGAATCTGATCCTCAACGCCCAGTTCACGCAACCGCCAGCGCGTATCGCTACTACGTCTTGCCACGAGACCGTGAACCTCGTAACCCTTTTCGAGCAACATCTTGGCCAGGTAAGCGCCGTCCTGCCCGGTAACACCAGTAATCAATGCAGATTTAGACATTTTTTAGTTCTCTTGCTTCCCATTCAGAGAGCACACTCTGAAGAGTTTTCGTGATTGACACTCCAGGCTTCCACCCAGTTTCTTTTTGTAATTTGTTTGAACAGCCAACGACTCTGCGCTGTTCAGACAAACGCAATCGACTTGCGTCCTGTACCAGTTCAACCTCAACTCCGGTCAAACCAGCCATTTGCATGATCAGATCGCGCACTCGCCACTCCACTCCCGAGCAGACGTTGTAAATTTCACCGTTACGTCCATGTTCCAACAACCCCAGATAGGCCTGTAGCACATCACGAACATCGAGAAAGTCACGGGTTACATCAACATCACCGACCTCCAATTGGGCCGGCTGCAAGCCTTGGCGCACGCGAATCAGTTGGCGCGCCATACTCGGAATAACGAAAGATTCACCCTGCCCCGGACCGATATGATTAAACGGACGGGCAATAACAATTCGCCAAGGTTCGCTATAACTCCACTGCTGGCAAAGCAGTTCGGCAGCAACCTTGCTCACGGCATAGGGATTACGCGGGCGTGGTGCCAGACACTCACTGATCGGCAGGTTCTTTTCCTCGACCTGACCATAAACGTCACCCGAGCTGACATATAGAAAAGTGCCGCAAAAGCCGCGGCGCTTGAGCGCTTGCAGCAAGTTCAACGTACCCAGCAAATTAATCTGCAGTGTCCGCTGCGGATCACGAAATGCCTCAGGAACGAAGGTCTGTCCGGCCAGGTGAACGACAGCATCGGGACACTCTTCCTGCAGCCAGGCATCCAGAGAAGCACTATCCAGCAGATTATAAGGCTTAGGTGCAAGTACCTGCCACGATCCAACTTCAGTTGTCGCTAACAGCGCTTGGAGATGCCCGCCGACAAAGCCGGTCAAACCTGTAACAAGAAGTTTTTTCATGTTGGAATTTTCAATTTTAGTGACCTCATGCGCTTTGAACGCGGCACAATGCACACGCAAAAGCCCCGGGCATATTCAAGACCTGACACAGGCTTGCCCCTCTAACTCGACACTATCCAAGACAGCCCCATTACTTGCATCTTTTAGCGTAAACAAGATGCCAGGGCGAGCCCAAGCCCCCGTATTCCTCTCTCCCGCATTATGCCCGGAAAAAAATAACTTTTCCTTGCCATTGACATCCCTTACCCAGACCTCAGCCGTTTGGCTGACACCACTTTGACCATGGACATCCCACCGCACCTTGACCGTTGCAGCGCCCTGACATGAGCTTATAGATGCCGGGATTAACGATATCATCGAGGCTTTTGCCGGATGCACGCTCCGCAAATCAGACCTCACCACGGTCGCAGCTGTTTTAGCAGCAACATTTAACGTTCCGGCCTCGCGATTTCCGTCAAGCCCCAAATATTGATCTAGAGAGTCTTTTTCGCCGATAGCAAGCCGTGCAGCAAACTCATAGGATAAGTGATCTTTATCGTAAGTATAAGGAACCTTGTTACTATCAAACATTTCGCAAACATCACCCTTGCAAAGTGCCGCCCGCTTACTCAAGTAAAAATAACCGTCTTCACTCACTTCCGACTTCAATACCGATTCGACGTTATTACTTTGGTCGACCCACTCCGACAGCGCCTTGGAATTGAAACCATAGTCATTCAGCAGTTCGTACATATCTTTCTTCATAACCAGGTAGTCGCCAATGACGACAACCTTCTTGATTTCATTCTCTTTGAGAAAATCAAGATATTCACGCAAATACTCAGGCGTATACCAAGTAAAAAGAAGATTGATTACAATATAATCAAACTTTTTCAAATATTCGACATCAAACCTGCCGGCGTTCAGTTTCTTACAATTTTCACGACCAGGATAATTAGGCTGCGTAATTTTTTCTATATCGCGATACGGCGGACACCCACCCAACTCCGACATCACAAAACTGTGATCCGGATATATTTTTTCAAAAGCATTCAATGCATCAATTGCATGGCTATCACCCAGGATCAACGCATTGACTCGCCCCGAAATCAAGCTATCGCATTCAGCCCAGCCTTTACGTACGCAAATTTCCTGCCTGATTTTAAATCGCTCTTGTTTACCGTTTTTGACAGTTTCACTGGAAATGCTGCCCGAAGTAGCCCAGTCACGCCATCCCCAGCCTTCTTGCGCCCACATTGAAACTGCCAAAAAACTAATCGAAAGCGCAACGAACGCACCGCCTGTTAAAAAGCTCGAATGGGTAGCCCCACCTCGTCTGAAAGGCTTTTCGATGGAATAATACATAAATATGGCAATGGCAAATGAAGCGACTGTAAGCAGACAGGCTTCCAATACAGACAGTGCAGAGCCACCGAAACAATATCTATAAAACACAACGACCGGCCAATGGGCCAAATACAACGAATAGCTAATCAAGCCAATTGCTACGAACAACCTGTTACTCAGCAATTTACCGGCGATGCTCACATTACCTGCATAAATACACAGTGCCGCGCCAACACACGGAAGCAATGCATTAACACCAGGAAATTGTGTTTTTTCACTATAGAAAAAGATTGAATATATTAATAAAGCAACCCCACCACAAAACAAAAACTCCAAAGCAATCTTGTTTTTTATCTGAACCCGCAACAACCAGACCGTAATAGCCCCGATTGAAAACTCGAAGACCCTAAAAGGCATCAAAAAAAACACAGCGTCAGGATGCTTCGCCAACATCGACTGTGCGAAATAAAGGCTAATCAAACCCACCACGACTACCGCAACAGGGGCTAGCCATTTTCGCGGAGCCAACAGACAAAGAAATATTGGCCAGAGCATGTAAAATTGCTCTTCAACCCCTAGTGACCATGTATGCAGCAACGGCTTCAGAGCAGAGTCCGTATCAAAGTAACCACTATTTGAAAAAAAATAGATATTGGAAATCGAAAAAACAGCGTTGATCAGCGAACCACCAAAGCTTTCCAACAGTTGAGGAGAAAACACAAGAACTGCGAAAAAGCCGGAACAGGTCAATGTAAAAAAGAAGGCCGGCAATAACCGCCTGGCACGACGCAGATAAAACCGTCCGAAATCCAGCTTGCCCTTTTCTTCAATTTCGTTCAAAAGAAGCCGAGTGATCAAAAAACCACTAATGACAAAAAATATATCGACGCCTACGAAGCCGCCACTGAAAACATTAAGCCCGGCATGATAGAGCACTACGGACAAGACAGCGATTGCTCGCAAACCATCAATATCTGGCCGATAGACATCACTTATAGAATTTAGACTACGCATCAATCCCTACCCAGTGCCAATAAGCCAAACAACAGCTCGTCCTTCCAACAAACCTGCACTTCACTACAGGCCACCTCTACAGAGCTCACCACAGGCCTCAATGCTTGAGTTGTTAAGCCCTAACAACTCAAACATCGACCAAGAGGCGTAAAAACTTTATGCCAGGTTTTTCTCGGCGAACGAGTACGAACTTAGCGGCAACTGGGAGCGGGTTGTGCTGAAGCCGATATCATCAAGAATATTGCTTAGTGATACCCACGCGGCTTCTACTCCCCATTCCTGCAGTGCGAAGCGTTGCCCCGACTCGCTCAACTCATTCCAAAGCGATTCATTTTCATAGACCCGTACAATCGCTTCGGCGAAAGCTTCAGCATCGTCGGCCACAAGAATATTTTTATCGGCCGTCAGCAACATTCCCTCTGCCGCCAACGATGTAGCTACAACTGGCAAACCGTGAGCCATTGATGTACCGATTTTGCCCTTGATACCGGCACCGTAGCGCAGAGGTGCGACGGACACCCGCATCTTGTCCAGCAGTGGTGGCAAGTCTTCGACAAAACCGGTGATGACTACGTCTTCACTTTCGAGCGCCAAAATTTCTGCCGGCGGCTTACTGCCAACCGCGTAGAAGCGCACACCTGGCAATCGCTCTCGCAAAAACGGCATGACCTCGGCAACAAAATACTGAACGGCATCGACGTTTGGAGTGTGCTGGTAACCGCCAACAAACAGGATGTCTCGTCTAGCCTTGTAGCCTACTTCAGTACCTGTGACGTCCATGATCAAAGGGAACAAATGGATTTTTTCATTCGGCAGTTGAGGGCGCAATAATTCAAGTTCATTTGTGCTGACCACAATTGCAGCATCCGCGCCCTTGATTGCCGAGAACTCCACTTCCTTCATGTCTTTAGCTGCAATGGCCTTTGCCGGATCATCCAGCAACTTGGCCTCGCGCTCCATTCTCAGGAAATGCAGGTCTACCGTATGATACAAGACCTTGGCACGGGGGCAGTGCTTGCGAACCAGTTCCAGATTTCGCTCAACTACTTTAGGGCGCAACAGGTAAACAAGATCATAACGATCCTTGGCTTCCAGCAAATGCTCTTCAACCGTCTTGACATAAGGCCTGTAAAGCACTTCGATGCCTACTCGTTGCAGAGCTTCAGTGTAGCCCGGCATATACAGGAAATTATCTTCCGGAATAAACGTTACCTGGAAGCCCATTTCACGCAGCAGCAAGAACGTATTGAAAGCCAATACCGAACCAGCATCTTCATTGGGCGTTGGGGTGCAGTGATCCAGAATCAAAACCCGTCGAGTGGCCATACGATCCTTTGCAAGATCAAGGTTTTGCCCGTTCTTTTGATATGTCTGCAGACGTTCCTTCCAGCGAGCGAACATTTTTTGCATGTTCACAACCTGATAGGACTTGGCTCCCTGGGTTTCATCCCGCCCCGAAGTCACACCCTCATAATGCACTACGACTGAAAGCGGTTGATAGATAACACGATAGCCCCGATCCCTGATCTTCAGAGCCAGATCGGCATCCTCACAATAGGCTGGCAAATAATGTTCATCAAAACCGCCCAACTCTTCGAATAGATCTTTCGGGACTAGAATCGAAGCCCCTGAGCAGTAATCAACTTCGCGCGCATAGTTATAGACAGGCAAGTCCGGATTCTGGTTTCTACCAAAATTCCACGCACTGCCATCTTGCCAGATTATCCCACCGGCTTCTTGCAGAGTACCATCCGGGTAAATAAGCTTCGAACCTGCCAGCCCGGTACCTGGGAACTCCTGAAAAGTCCTGAGCAGCTCATCGAGCCAGCGAGGCAACACTTTTGTATCGTTGTTCAGGAAACACAAATACTTTCCTTTAGCTGCAAGTGCACCATTATTGCAAGAGCGAATGAAGCCCTGATTAACTTCGTTGCAAACCAGGCGAATTCCGTTTACTGCCTTAAGCAGCTCAACGGAGTTATCCGGCGAGCAATCGTCGACAACGATGACTTCAAAAGGAATCCCAGTGGTGTTTTCAGCCACAGAAGCCAGGCAGCGCAGCGTGTAATCACACTTACCGTAGATAGGTACAATGATAGAGACGAGCGGTTGCAACGAGGTCTCGATGCTTATTTCGCCGAACGAACCTTCTGCGCATTCAGCGAAACCTTCATTCAATATCGAAGGCTCGATCGAGAGCTGCTTGTATTCAACCTGAACATCTGCCGCCGCAATCACGGACGGAAATTTATTAATCAATAAATTTCTATGTGACGCCTTGGTTTTCGGGCTGAACGGTAATTTCTGATATACCCGCTTAACGTTCCTGAGCAAAAACTTGATGTAACGCTTGATCTGTTTGATCGGCGAAAACACCCAACGGCTAATTTCGCGAAGTGGCAAGGTCAAACGCCAAGAACTGCTACCTTCCAGCTCTGCAATTCGCTCCCGAGCTTCTTTTAGCTCTTCGGTCAACCTGAGTGCCCACTGTCCGCGACGAACGACCTCTTCCTTTTGAGCTTCGTGGTCCAGCAGCCTCTTATCGACATCGGCTAAGCTCTGTTCGAGGCGCGCAATTTTTTCAGCGCTTGCAAAAATCTGGTTATTCAGGTTGGTAACTTGGGCATCACGCACAGAGCGAGCCTCATTAGAAGTTGAAAGATGCTCAGCTTGTTCAGCCAACGCTTGAATGAGGCTTACAGTATGCTCCTCATGCTCAAGCAATAATTTTTCGAGCGCTTTGAGCTTCAACTGCCCCTCAATCAAAGCTTCACTCGACTCAGACAGACTCTTGTCTTTTTCGGCATCCAGGCTAGCAATTTGCTGATCTTGCTGGAGCAGTAACTCGTCGAGTTCCGCCAGTTTTTCCTGTGCATCGCTCAATGCTTGATTGAGCTCCGTCAGCCTGATATCACGCTCGACAAGATTCTGGTCAAGACTCGCAATCTGGTTTTCCTTCTCGAGCAACAGGCGGTCAAGCACCCTTAGTCGTTCCTGCTCTTCGCCTCTGGTTGCACTCAGGTCGAACAGATTTTTATCCCGAGCGACAAGACTTTGGTCAAGGTTGGCTATTTGCTGATCACGCATGAGTAGAGCGTCATTGATCTCGGCAATCTTGCTATCGCGCTGCTTCAGCATCACGCCCTGATCCGACAGTTCGGCTTCCCGGCTTTCGACGAGCTGATTCAGTTGAATAACTTTCGCATCGCGCTCCAGCACCAAAGCCTCGATCGTCCGAATCTGCGCCTCCCGCTCACTCAAGAGCTGCTTCGATTCCACCAACCTTTGGTCGCGCTCGCCAATGGATTGGCTAAGGTGGTGTATTTGATTTTCGGAAGCCAGTACCGATTCTTTCAGTATTTCAATATGTTTTTCGCGCTCAGCGACTATTCTACCTAGTCCCTCGACATTCCGTTCCTTTTCGCCGAGGATCTCGCCGAGGTCACCAATCTGGTTTGCCTGCTGAGTAATCGTGGCTGAGTACCTTGATGCAGTACTACTCGAAATTTTAGCAACGAGGTTCAATAACTCGGCCTGATCAGAGATCAGTTCAATCGAGTAAATCTCGGCACTAGGAATCTGTATACGATCCAACTCCTCCCACGAGTGAACATCCAGGCAGAGGAGCGTTGCCGTTTCGACACCGTTCGTACTGATATTTCTCGACTTGCTTAGACCGACATAAATGTACTTTTCGCTTACGCAGATACCTCGTGCATATCCTCCCAGCGCCCTGGAGCGGAGCAATTCACCTGCCGGAGAGTATTCACAAAGCCCTTGCTCTTCAGAATTAGCGATCAGAAGGTTCTCACCAAACGCAGTGAGACTGTGGGGTTGTGAAAGCCCAGTGACCAAATGCGTTCCGGTATTCAAATCTTGTACGTAGCCCGAATTCCGGGTATGACCTTTGTAGCCCCGATGTTCGGCAAATTTTCCGAACGCAGAAAATACAACAGCCCCCCCCCAAACAGCGAGACAGTTTATGTGCAGCGAGTCATTCTCACCAGGAAAGACCCAACGCTGCTCTTCTTCGCCATCAAGGCTCAACTTGACAATTTCGTTCCCGGTCGTGGCAACGATATAAATATGAGCGTCGACGATTAGCGCATCGTGAATATCATGAAACTTTACAGTCGACTCGGTTACCTCAAGTGTCTGCTCGCCGTGAATCAACAAAGTGCCAGGTTGCAGTCCTCTTACAAAGTGCCTGGAAGCACGTCCCAAGCCTGTCGCACTAGTGCCATCCAGCTTATGAACTTTATTTTCATTGACTAAAAACAAACCGCCTTCGTTAGGGCTGGAAACCAGAAGCCCCGAGAAAAAGTTAATCATTTATCAAAACCCTAGGAGAAAAGCCAAAATCAATGATTTCCGTCACTATGTCCTGCTTTATCGGCAGCACGCGAAATGCCACGGCATCGATCAACCGATGCAATACGGTTTCATCCTGCCCGAGCGCACCAAATGTTCCGGCATTAAAAAAGTACACTCCCGAACTCAAGATACAATTAAACTCAAACTCCACGTCAATTACTGTACCGGCACTGACATAGGGAATGGTTAGATCTTGCGAAGGCACCGACAAAACACCGCCTAGTGGAAAACCTGACTTTGTCTTTATTACCGTACCAAATCTGACCAACGTCGCTGACTGGGAAAAATGCACTTGATAGCTATATTTGTATTTTCGACCACGCACCAGCGTATTGACCGGACGACCGTCCAGCGTCTTTATCCCTGGATTCTGAATGTGGGCACCTTGTGAGTCCGTTTCGATCATGCAGTCGGACTTCAATCCAGCATCGAAATAGTCTTCAGCTTCTTTCACTGGTACCGGCAAAGCCGTATCGACACCCAATACAGGAACAACTGCAGCCAGCGCGATATCAGAACGAATTTCAGCCCGCTTTTCCTGTGGCGCATAGAGCAATTGCTGATATTTACCGATAATCTCTTTTGGCTCGCCCACCAACAGCAATTCTCCAGCATCCATCAGAATTGCTCTATCGCAAAGCTCCACGACAATATTGCCAGAGTGCGACACAAACAAAATGGTCGTGCCTTTGGCCTTGATACTTTCAATCCGCGAAAAGCACTTACGCTGAAACAATTCATCGCCTACCGACAGGGCCTCATCAACGACGAGCACTTCAGGATCCGAGTTTATCGCCACGGCAAACGCCAATCGAACCGACATACCGCTGGAGTATGTTTTTACGGGCTGATCGATAAACTGGCCTATATCGGCAAACGCTTCGATTTCTGCGTAACGGGCATCGATTTCTTTTTTTGTGAGACCGAGTACAGCGGCGTTCATATAAACATTTTCACGCCCGGTAAACTCGGGATTAAAACCTGAACCAAGCTCCAAAAGCGCTGCGATCCGACCGTCGACCTTGATATCCCCACCGCTGGGATTCAATGTGCCGCAAATCATTTGTAACAGCGTTGATTTGCCACTGCCATTACGGCCGACGATACCCACGGTCTCGCCCTTTCTGACCTCGAACGAAACGTCCTTCAAAGCCCAGAATTCACGATAATATTTCTTGAAGCCACGAGCTAACATCTGCAACAGTCTGTCGCTGGGCTTTTCATATATTTGAAAGCACTTGCTCAGGTTGCTTACCCGAATGGCTACCTGACTACTCAAAGCGGGAATCAGCGCTATTTCATCAGGACTGACGCCGGCCTGCATTTTCTCTTCAGAGGACATCGGCAAATCCCTTTCGCGTTTTCTGGAACCAGGCAAAGCCAAGCCATGAAAAGGTCAATGCGCCAGCAGAATAGCCCAGCAATACCAGGTAATTCGGCCATTCCCCCCAAATCAACACAGCCCTTGCTTGCTCAATAATTGGAACAAGTGGGTTCATCTGCATGATTTGTTGGTATTCGGTAGGCAATGACGAAACGGAATAAAATATTCCTGAGAGAAACATCAGCATTGTAATCACGACACCGATGACTTGCGTAATATCACGCAAATATACTCCCAGCGAAGCCAGAGCCCAAGAGATCCCCATTGAAAACATTAACAAGGGCAACATGACAAAAGGCAGAAACAACGCAGTTGAATGAGGCACGCCGAAGAACACGGAATAAAACACCAGCCACACGACAATACTAATTAAACTATGAAACAGTGCGGCGCCCATCGATACCCAAGGAAGAACCTCTAATGGGAAAACAACTTTTTTCACATAGTTCACGTTCGTCAGTATCAAGCTTGGGGCACGCCCGACGCACTCCGAGAACACGTTAAAAACAATTAGACCGGCAAACAACACCAAGGCATATTCTGTTTTAGACCCCTCTTCGTGCCCTCCCCATCTTGCATTGAAGACAACGCTGAATACGAAGGTGTAAACCCCAAGCATTAATATCGGGTTAAACAACGACCAAAACAAACCAAGACTGGAGCCCCGGTAACGACCCAATATTTCTCGCTTGGTGAGCGCGGCAATCAGTGCGCGGTTACGCCAGAAACTGGCAACCATTTCGATCGGAGAAGTCGAAAAATGTTGCATTAACCAAACACCTCAGCCTGCGCCAACAAAGCGCCTTGTGCATCTTTCGCCGACAGTGCCGGAGGCTCATTTATCGGCCAATCGATACCCAGTGCCGGGTCATCCCAGCGTATGCACCGCTCATGGGATGGCGCGTAGAAGTCCGTGGTCTTGTAAAGGAATTCCGCGGTGTCCGAGAGCACGACAAATCCATGGGCGAAACCTTCGGGCACCCATAGCTGATGGTTGTTTTCCGCTGACAAATAAGCGCCGACCCACTGCCCGAATGTCGCGGAGTCACGACGAATATCAACGGCCACATCAAACACTTCGCCCTGGACAACGCGAACGAGTTTCCCCTGGGGCTGTTGTACCTGATAGTGCAGGCCGCGTAATACGCCCCTGGTTGAGCGAGAGTGATTGTCCTGTACGAAATGAACGGAACGCCCCACTACCTCTTCAAAAGCGCGCTGATTGAAACTTTCAAAGAAGAACCCGCGCGGATCACCAAACACTTTAGGTTCGAACAACACAACATCGGAGATGGCTAATGGTGTGGCTTTCATCAGAAAATCGTCTCCTGCAGGAGACGCTTGAGATATTGGCCATAGCCGTTTTTCGAAAGCGGAGCAGCGAGTTTTTCAAGCTGTTCGGCATCGATCCACTTCTGGCGGAAGGCAATCTCTTCCGGGCAGGCGACTTTGAGACCCTGGCGATGCTCAAGTGTGGCAATGAAGTGACTGGCCTCCAGGAGCGAGTCGTGGGTGCCCGTATCCAGCCAGGCGTAACCGCGGCCCATGATTTCCACGGACAGGTTGCCTTGCTCAAGATAAATGCGGTTAAGGTCAGTAATTTCCAGTTCGCCACGGGGCGACGGCTTGATGCTTTTGGCAATCTCGACAACTTGCTTGTCGTAGAAGTACAGACCGGTCACGGCGTAGTTCGACTTTGGCTGGAGCGGTTTCTCTTCCAGGCTGATCGCCTTGCCTTGAGCATCGAACTCCACCACCCCGTAACGTTCCGGGTCGTTGACGTGGTAGGCAAAAACACTGGCCCCGTCGACGCGCTCCATGGCGCTCTGCAACAGTTCGTTGAAATGATGGCCGTGATAGATGTTGTCGCCCAGCACCAAGGCGCACGGATCGTTACCGATGAAATCCTCGCCAATGATGAATGCCTGTGCCAGACCATCCGGCGACGCCTGCACCGCATAGGAAATGTTCAAGCCCCAACGGGCGCCATCCCCTAGCAGTTGCTCGAAGCGCGGGGTGTCTTGCGGCGTGGAAATGATCAGGATATCGCGGATACCGGCCAGCATCAGGGTGCTCAGCGGGTAGTAAATCATCGGCTTGTCGTATACCGGCAGCAATTGCTTGGAGATGGACAATGTTGCAGGGTGCAGTCGAGTTCCCGAGCCGCCGGCCAGGATGATTCCTTTACGATTGAACATATTCACTTCTCTAGAATTTCTGTAAGCATCCGTGCCACACCGACTTGCCAATCAGGCAGGTTCAGCGCGAAGGCGTTTCGCAGTTTATGGGTATCGAGGCGGGAGTTGTACGGACGTTTTGCTGGCGTTGGGTATGCTTCAGTACCAATCGCTCCGACCTGCGTCGGGGAGACTTTCAAGTCCACGCCTGCCAACTCGGCTCGTTCAAGCACAAAGCGCGCATAGCGGCACCAGGTGGTTTCACCTGAGGACGCAAGATGGTAGAGCCCGCTCAGTTCCGGGCTTGCGAGGGTGCTGCGCACAGCATGGGCAGTGACGTCGGCCAACAGCTCCGCCCCGGTCGGTGCACCGAACTGATCGTCGATGACGTTCAAGTTCTCGCGCTCACGGGCCAGGCGCAGCATGGTCTTGGCGAAGTTGTTGCCTCGTGCGGCATACACCCAACTGGTACGGAAAATCAGGTGCGTGCAGCCACTGGCCTGAATCGCCTGCTCGCCCGCGAGTTTGCTGGAGCCATAGACACTCAACGGTGCGACCGGATCACTTTCCCGCCAAGGGGTTTCACCGTCGCCGGCGAATACATAGTCCGTGGAGTAATGCACCAGCAAGGCATTCAGAGCCAACGCTTCCCGGGCCAGCACTGCCGGCGCTTCGGCATTCACCCGATGCGCCTGCTGCGATTCGCTTTCAGCCTTGTCGACAGCGGTATACGCCGCGGCATTGACAATAACGTCGGGCGCAAAGCGCTGTACGGTGGCGGCGAGCCCCGCCAGGTCATTCAGATCGCCACAGTAATCCGGGCTGCGGGAGTCCAGTGCGAGCAACTCACCTAGCGGGGCAAGACTGCGTTGCAACTCCCACCCGACCTGGCCGTTTTTACCGAGCAATAGAATTTTCATGCAGTACGTCCGGCGTAGTTTTTCTCCACCCACTGAAGATAAGCACCGGACTGGATATTGCTGACCCAATCCTGGTTATCCAGGTACCAATGGACGGTTTTACGGATGCCGGTTTCAAAGGTTTCTGCCGGTTTCCAGCCCAGTTCGCGCTCAAGCTTGCGAGCGTCGATGGCATAACGGCGGTCATGCCCGGGACGATCGGTCACGTAGGTGATTTGAGCGTTGTAAGGCTGACCGTCGGCGCGTGGACGCATCTCGTCGAGCAAGGCGCAGACCGTGTGCACGATGTCCAGGTTCGGCTTTTCGTTCCAGCCGCCCACGTTATAGACCTCACCCACGATGCCGGCTTCCAGCACGCGACGAATGGCGCTGCAGTGGTCTTTGACATACAGCCAGTCACGAATCTGCTGGCCATCACCGTAGACAGGCAATGCCTTGCCGGCCAGTGCGTTGACGATCATCAGCGGAATGAGTTTTTCCGGGAAGTGATACGGCCCGTAGTTGTTCGAGCAGTTCGTCGTCAGTACCGGCAGGCCATAGGTGTGATGGTAGGCACGTACCAGATGATCACTGGCGGCCTTGCTGGCCGAGTAAGGGCTGTTCGGCTCGTACTGGTGGCTTTCGCTGAACGCGGCTTCATCCTTGGCCAGCGAGCCATAGACTTCGTCGGTAGACACATGCAGGAAGCGAAACGACTGCTGCGCATCGGATGCCAGGCCCTTCCAGTAAGCGCGCACGGCTTCCAGCAAGCGGAACGTACCAACGATGTTGGTCTCAATGAAGTCTTCCGGACCGTGAATGGAGCGATCAACGTGCGACTCGGCGGCGAAGTTCAGGATTGCGCGAGGTTGATGCTCTTCCAGCAGGCGGGCCACCAGGGCGCTGTCACCGATATCACCACGCACAAATACGTGCCGCTCGTTACCGGCCAGGCTGCTGAGGTTATCCAGGTTGCCTGCATAGGTCAGCTTGTCCAGATTGACCACAGTCTCATCAGACTGAGCCAGCCAGTCCAATACGAAGTTCGCACCGATGAAACCTGCACCGCCAGTTACTAAGATAGTCATTGATTTAGATCTTTTTCAGTAAAGTTGCGAGGATCAGCCCCAGGTTTCCAGCGACCGTCTGCCGGTACAGACCGGCACGCTTGAAACCCAGAATCCTTGGTAAAAGTGGTTTGCTACGCGCTGCCTTGAATTGATCAAGCTTCACCCGATGCTCTTGGCTCAATCGATGACGCATAGATTCCAAAGCATGAATATTTTGAGTATTCCATTCGTAAAAAAGACCCCTGAACGCCATGCGCAAGCGCTTGAGGCGTGCCAGCCAACTGGAGTTGGTCCCTACCACGTTTTCATTGTGCTGACGGTATAGCACCGTTGGTACAGGGTCATAGTGGACAGCGCCACCCGCACCGGAAATCAACTGATACGCCCACCAGTCATGCGAAGGTACATTCAGATTGTCGCCTGCCTCTTGCAGCAACGCGCGTGCGGCCTGGTTAAAAACCATTGTGTTGCCGCCCCCGATATTTTGCACGAGCGCATTGGAAAAGTGCGGCGCAAGAGCAAATTTGGGAGAGTAGCCAAAAGAAAAACCTGATTCGCAAATCAGTTCGGTACGCCCACAGTAAAGGGCCGGCACACCTTCCGGGGCTGACTTCAGCCAGGCTATTGCCTTCTCGAGTTTTTCTTGCTTCCAGATATCGTCCTGATCAGCCCACGCATAGAAGTCTGCGTGAATGTCTGTCCGACAAGTGAGCGAAAGGAAGTTTGCGACGAAGCCTCGACCAGGCCCTTCGATAACCTGGAGACGCCCCGCCCCCCACTGGGTCGTCGTGACTTGAAGGATGTCCAGCGTCCGGTCCTGGGAGCCATCGTCCGAGACATAGACAGTCCAGTCACAATGAGACTGCTGCTGAAACGACTCAAGCTGCTCGGCTAAAAACGATTCTCCATTGTAGGAACACATCAGAATTGCGACTTTTTCAGTTCGGCAATCACTCAACGTGGTACCGGCGCAAGAATGAAGAAAGCTGGATCCCAAGATACCCACAAAATCTCCTTCCGTGTACATGACAGGTGTAATGTCAATTAGTACTTCTTTATTAAAATCAACACGATAAGGATTCGAATCGTTTTCAGAGCTTGATTATTCAGGCAGCGCAAGCGGAGTCAGAACTGCACATCCGAATTCCCACACAACATCTCAAGCAACACTGCACCCGGCCATCAGCGGTATCTCCACTGGGCTGGGACTGCGTTCTTGAGCACATCCTTCTTGGCTTTCAGCCTGATTTAAGTGAGGTTTCGAACATCTCGCGTACAAACTCCATGTAAAACGAACTCAAATTTCAAAGCAAAATACAGGCCAACAAGACCAGTGGAGCCTGAGACGACATAAATCCGACACAGGGTTACCACTGTAGTCTCAGGGCGTTTACGGGGACGAATCGTACTACAAAGCTGTAACAAAGTTCCCACATTACCGAAAGAAAGATCGCCGTTCGGCGGTCTTTTTTCCTATCCGGCGGGACAGCTCAGACAAACAACCAATAGACAAGCAATCCAGATACCGCTGCGGCCAAAACCAGCCGAAAAGCGCGATATGCCTTGGGGTTAAGGCGTTTCCACTGTTTGACCACGCCACTGAATTTATCGCTGGAGTTCTTGCTCCAGGCGTAGACCTGGTTGATGCCGCCCACACGTTCGTCGTCCAGGTTCTGAGGGGCAGTGGCGCGGCCCAGCCAGGCGCTGACACTGCGATTGATGCGGGTCATGAAGCGATTGCTCAGCGGACGTTCGATATCGCAGAACAGGATGACACGGGTCTTTGGCGTTTCATTCTTGACCCAGTGCACGTAAGTCTCGTCGAACATCACGTCTTCACCATCGCGCCAGGCGTAAACCTGACCGTCGACAAAGATGCGGCAATTATCGGAATTGGGGGTGGAGAGGCCCAAGTGATAACGCAGGGAACCGCCAAACGGATCACGATGCGGGTTGAGGTGGCTGCCGCCCGGCAGCAGCGCGAACATGGCGCCTTTGACACTGGGAATGCCGCTGACCAGTTCCACGGTCTTCGGGCACAAGGCTTCGGCGGAAGGCAGCGGTTTGTCATACCATTTGAGATAGAAACGCTTCCAGCCCTTCTTGAAGAACGAGCCAAAACCGGCGTCGTTGTTCTTTGCCGCCGCGCGGATATACCCCTCGTCGAACAAGTGCATCGCTTCGTCGCGAATCACCTCCCAGTTGTCCTTGAGCACATCCAGTTCCGGGAACTTGCTGCGATCCAGATACGGTTTCGAAGGCACACCGGAAAACAGGTACATCAAAGCGTTATAGGGGGCGAACAGTGCCGAATGGTTAACGAACTGGCGCAAAACCGGCAGACGCGCCTTGCCGCGCAAATGCACATAGAGAGTGCTACCGAGAAACACCAACAACAACGAGGCCTTCGCGGCAACCGATAAGGTCATCAACAACTCCTTTGAAGATAAACGACACCGCACCACGTCCATTGCCCGACGTGGCTGCCAGCACGATAAAGACTACTGCCCCGGTGAAAACCTGCACTTTTCAACATTCTTTGTTAATGAATGTGCAACAAAGCACTCATTAACATAAGGTGCCTGAACGCTGGCTGATGAAAATCCATCATCAGCCGGACCAGATCAATGGATCGCAACCAGCGACAACGCCTCAACCGTCACCACCAGCCACGACCCGCCAATGTTCAGCGCTTACTGCTGATTCTCCTGCTCGGTAAACAGATCACTGAACAGCATGCTCGACAGGTAACGTTCACCGGAGTCCGGCAGAATCACGACGATGGTCTTGCCCTGCATTTCCGGGGTCTCGGCCAGTCTTACGGCTACCGCCATGGCGGCGCCACAGGAAATCCCGCACAAGATTCCTTCTTCCTGCATCAAGCGCAAGGCCATGGCCTTGGACTCTTCGTCACTGACCAGTTCCACCCGGTCGACGATCGACAAATCGAGGTTCTTCGGCACAAAACCGGCACCGATACCCTGGATCTTGTGCGGGCTTGGCTTGATTTCCTCACCGGCCAGGGCCTGGGTGATCACCGGCGACACCACCGGTTCCACCGCCACCGAGAGTATCGGTTTGCCCTGGGTATTCTTGATATACCGCGAAACGCCGGTGATGGTTCCACCGGTTCCGACGCCTGCCACCAGTACGTCGACCGCGCCGTCGGTATCGTTCCAGATTTCCGGGCCGGTGGTTTTTTCGTGGATGGCCGGGTTGGCCGGGTTGTCGAATTGCGCCGGCATGAAGTACTTCGACGGGTCGCCGGCAACGATTTCACCGGCTTTCTCGATGGCGCCCTTCATGCCTTTGGCCGGCTCGGTCAACACCAGTTCGGCCCCCAGAGCCTTGAGCACCTTGCGGCGCTCGATACTCATGGACGCCGGCATGGTCAGCATCAGTTTGTAGCCACGGGCGGCGGCCACAAAGGCCAGGCCGATGCCGGTATTGCCGGAGGTGGGTTCGACGATGGTCATGCCCGGTTTGAGTTTGCCACTGCCCTCGGCATCCCAGATCATGTTCGCGCCGATCCGGCACTTGACCGAGTAACCCGGGTTGCGCCCTTCGATCTTGGCCAGGATGGTCACACCACGCGGCGCAATGCGATTGATCTGCACCAGCGGCGTGTTGCCGATGGAGTGGGCGTTGTCAACGAAAATGCGGCTCATGGCTGGGTCCTTAACGACAGCATTGAAATAGGGCATCAAGGTAAGCCCTCTTGCCCGCAGGCGTCCAGTCAGGTCGAACGTCCGCTTATCAGTGCAGTCAATGGCTTTAGATCGCCAGAGATTTGCCGCCATGAAACGTCGATACAGCTGGCCCCTGGGGACCCTCATCGGCCTCGTTATGTTGCTGATAACGCTCCACATCGCCTTGCCCTATCTGGTGCGCGACTACCTCAATGAGCGGCTGGCGAACATGGGTGACTACCGCGGCCAGATCACCGACGTGGACCTGGCCCTTTGGCGCGGCGCCTACAAAATCAACGGACTGAAAATCGTCAAGATCGACGGCAAGGTGCCAGTGCCTTTCGTCAACGCGCCGCTGGTCGACCTCTCGGTCAGTTGGCGTTCGCTCTGGTACGACCATGCGGTGGTGGCCAAGGTGCAGTTCATCAATCCCGAGGTCAATTTCGTCGACGGCGGGGCCAACAAGCAAAATTCCCAGACCGGCGAAGGCACCGACTGGCGTGCTCAATTAGGCAAGTTGCTGCCCATTACCCTGAACGAAGTGCGGATCAGCGACGGCAAGATCAGTTTTCGCAACTTCAATTCCAAACCACCCGTGAACATGAATGCCACAAAAGTGGATGCCAACATCCACAACCTGACCAACATAGTCGACACCAAAGGCAAGCGTGATGCGCGCTTCGAAGGCAAAGCGCTGCTGCTGGGGCACGCGCCACTGGAAACCACGGCCACTTTCGATCCATTGAGCGACTTCGAAGACTTCGAGTTTCGCTTGCGCACCACGGATATCGAGCTCAAGCGCTTGAACGACTTCGCCGCGGCCTACGGCAAGTTCGACTTCAATGCAGGCCATGGCGACGTGGTGATCGAAGCCTCGGCCAGCAAGGGGCGACTGACCGGCTACATCAAGCCACTGCTACGCGATGTTGATGTGTTCAACTGGCAGCAGGATGTGGAAAACAAGGACAAAGGACTGTTCCGCTCGATTTGGGAAGCTCTCGTCGGCGGTACCGAGACCCTCTTGAAAAACCAGGGCAAAAACCAGTTTGCGACACGGGTCGAACTCAAGGGCAATGTACATCAGCAAGATGTCAGCGCATTCCAGGCTTTTTTGCAGATTTTACGCAATGGATTCATCCAGGCGTTCAATGCGCGGTATGAACAGCCCCAGCCGGATGCAGGCTAATTTTTGCGCGTGACGATATATCGGCCAGTGTCTTCTGCCGCACGGGGCGAATTCGATTGCTGTTGCAGGAAATCCCAACCCAGACAGGCCAGGGCTAACGATCGCGGCACCGCTTCGCGACCACTGCTGTATCGGGTGATACTGCGGGTACTGACCCCCAGCGCTTCAGCCGCCTGATTAAGCGGTAACCCGGTGCGAGCACGCCAATCGATAAAGATTCGGGTGTTCTCGTCGGCTGCATTTTGCGCCAAGGCATCCAGGTAGAGAGTGTCTGCGCCAATCTGGATATCAAGCTCAGGCCATTCGACACTCCAGCCATCGTCACCCGACACCGCCTCCTCAAAAGCGACTCCCTGTAAAGGTTGCAGGCCTGGATAGGCCTGCAGGTCACGGCTCAAATCGAGTATCAGTTGCTGGCCATCGATAAATGTCAGCGCCAAACGATAATCCGACAACGCTTGCACTGCCGATAGCCGTGGTCGTTTCATGGGTAGCATCGTTTCCAATCCTCCAGCAATTGAGTCTGGTGAGCTCTGACCCACTCCAGAGCTTCCCTGAGAATCAGCGGCGGTGCCTTGCCCATCATCACTTCGACAGTTTCCAGGCTCAACATGACGTCCAGTCCGCCACCCGTCAGATGAACATGTGGCGGTGGATGATTTTTTTCGCGCAACTGAATGCGGTATGTATCTCGAAATCGGTGTTTTGTAGACATGCCCGGCATGCTATCGCCAAAATGGCGATATCTCTATACTGGCCAGCAACCGAGACTGAGTCAAGATGTGACGCCCCATTCAGAGACTGAATAAGCCGTCTGCGTTCACAGTCGACCGGGCACCGCGTTATAGTCGGGGCTGACCATTTTATTGCGCCCCCGCCCTGCCTCCTTCAGGTCGGCGTTACCGTTCGAGGATTAGCAGATGAAGTTCGAAGGCACCCAGGCCTACGTCGCCACCGATGACCTGAAGCTGGCGGTCAACGCCGCCATCACCCTGGAGCGGCCGTTGCTGGTCAAGGGCGAACCGGGCACCGGCAAGACCATGCTCGCCGAGCAACTGGCCGAATCCTTTGGCGCCAAGCTGATCACCTGGCACATCAAATCCACCACCAAGGCCCACCAGGGCCTGTACGAGTACGACGCGGTCAGCCGCCTGCGCGATTCGCAGCTTGGCACGGAAAAGGTCCACGACGTTCGCAACTACCTGAAAAAGGGCAAGCTCTGGGAAGCCTTCGAATCCGAAGAGCGGGTCATCCTGCTGATCGACGAGATCGACAAGGCCGACATCGAATTCCCCAACGACCTGCTGCAAGAACTCGACAAGATGGAGTTCTACGTTTACGAGATCGACGAGACCATCAAGGCCAAGAAGCGCCCGATCATCATTATTACCTCCAACAACGAAAAGGAGCTGCCGGACGCCTTCCTGCGCCGCTGCTTCTTCCACTACATCGCCTTCCCCGACCGCGTGACAATGCAGCGGATCGTCGACGTGCACTACCCGGACATCAAGAAAGATCTGGTCAGCGAAGCGCTGGACGTGTTCTTCGACGTGCGCAAGGTGCCGGGCCTGAAGAAGAAGCCTTCGACCTCCGAGCTGGTGGACTGGCTGAAGCTGCTGATGGCCGACAATATCGGCGAAGCGGTGCTGCGCGAGCGCGATCCGACCAAGGCCATCCCGCCTCTGGCCGGTGCGCTGGTGAAAAACGAACAGGACGTGCAACTGCTGGAGCGACTGGCGTTCATGAGCCGTCGCGGCACCCGCTAAGAGGCTGATGCCATGCTGCTCAACCTGTTCAATGAAATGCGCGCAGCCAAGGTACCGGTCTCGGTGCGTGAACTGCTGGACCTGATCAACGCGCTGAAACAGCGCGTGACGTTCGCCGACATGGACGAGTTCTATTACCTGTCCCGGACGATCCTGGTGAAGGACGAAAAGCATTTCGACAAGTTCGACCGAGCGTTCGGTGCTTACTTCAACGGTCTGGAAAAGCTCGACGATCACCTGCAGGCGCTGATCCCCGAAGACTGGCTGCGCAAGGAGTTCGAGCGCTCGCTGACCGATGAAGAACGGGCGGCGATCCAGTCCCTCGGTGGCCTGGACAAGCTGATCGAAGAGTTCAAGAAACGCCTCGAAGAACAGAAGGAACGCCATGCCGGTGGCAACAAGTGGATCGGCACCGGGGGCACCAGCCCGTTCGGCTCCGGCGGTTTCAACCCGGAAGGCATTCGGGTTGGCGATGCCGGCAAGCGCCAGGGCAAGGCGGCCAAGGTCTGGGACCAGCGCGAATACAAGAACCTCGACGATTCCGTCGAGCTGGGTACGCGCAACATCAAGGTCGCCCTGCGGCGCTTGCGCAAGTTCGCCCGTCAGGGCGCGGCGGAAGAGCTGGACATCGATGGCACCATCGACCACACCGCCAAGGATGCCGGCCTGCTGAACATCCAGATGCGGCCGGAGCGGCGCAACACCGTCAAGCTGTTGTTGCTGTTCGACATCGGCGGCTCGATGGACGCCCACGTGAAGATTTGCGAGGAGTTGTTCTCGGACCTGCAAGACCGAGTTCAAGCATCTGGAGTACTTCTACTTCCACAACTTCATTTATGAATCGGTGTGGAAGAACAACATGCGTCGCACCTCCGAGCGCACGTCGACCATGGACCTGCTGCACAAGTACGGCGCCGACTACAAGGTGATCTTCATCGGCGACGCCGCCATGGCGCCCTATGAAATCACCCAGCCGGGCGGTAGCGTCGAGCACTGGAACGAAGAAGCCGGTTACGTGTGGATGCAGCGGTTCAAGGAGAAGTACAAGAAGCTCATCTGGATCAACCCGTATCCGAAGGACACCTGGGGCTATACCTCGTCGACCAACATCGTGCGGGATTTGATTGAGGACCAGATGTATCCGCTGACTCTTCGCGGGTTGGAAGAAGGGATGCGGTTTCTTTCCAAGTAATCTTTGTTGTCTGGTCTGACGCCATCGCGAGCAGGCTCGCTCCCACATTGGATCTTTGTCGTGCATAAGATCCCTGTGGGAGCGAGCCTGCTCGCGATGCTTTTAGCTGTTGTTGAAGCGGCGCAAATACTCGATTTGCTCGCGGTGCGCCACTTCCTGCACCACCGGCCGCAACCGCACCCGCGCACCCGGCAAACACTGCGCCAGCCGCGCCAGCGCCAATGGCGTCAACGCTCCCAATCGCGGATATCCACCAATGGTCTGCCGATCATTGAGCAGCACAATCGGCTGCCCGTCGGGCGGCACCTGGACCGCCCCCAACGGAATGCCTTCGGAAATCATCGGTTTGCCCTGGTACTGCAGCGCCGTACCCAACAGGCGAATGCCCATCCGGTCGGCACGACTGTCGAGGCTCCACACGCTGTTGAACGCATCGAACAGGCTCTGCCCGCTGAACTCGCCGTTCTGCGCACCAAGCACCAGATCCAGCAATGGCTCGCGAGTGAAATCCGGCACCCATCGGCTCGGCAACTCCCGCAGTAATACCAGCGAATTCCCCGAGTAGTTCAAGGTCGCGCCTTTGCCCAGCGCATGGCCCATTCCGTCCAGGCCGCCGAGCTCTTCACGGACTACCGTCGCGCTGCTGCCCAGCACTTTCGGTGCATCAAACCCGCCCGGCGCCGCCAGATAGGCCCGGGCGCCGAGCAACGGGCGGGTGAATTGCAAACGCTGGCCTTTGTGTAACCTGAAACTGCGCCATGGGGCCAGCACTTCGCCGTCCACCTGCGCACCCAGATCCGCTCCAGCCAGGGCCAGCATGCAGTCTTCCTCGGCAACGACAGTGAACCCGCCGAGGGTGATTTCGACTACCGGCGCATCCAGTCCGTTGCCCAACAGCCAGTTACCCCAGGCCATCGAACGCCAATCGGCCGCTCCGCCCTGGGTCACGCCCAGATGCCGCACGCCGAATCGACCGGCATCCTGCAACAGGCACAGCGCCGTACTCACTTCAATCGTCAGACGGCTCATGCCATGGCCTCCAGTGGCGTGTCGTCACCGCCCAGGTTAATGAATTCGGCATGGCCGACCGCTTCGAACCGTACCGTGTCACCGGGTTGCATCAGGCTGTAGCCGTCACGGTGGCGATCGAACAATTTGGCCGGCGTGCGGCCGATCAAATTCCAGCCGCCCGGCGACACCACCGGGTAGGCCGCTGTCTGTCGTTCGGCGATGCCGACACTGCCGGCGGCGACTTTCTTGCGTGGCGTGCTCAGGCGCGGCGCGGCGAGCACCTCTTCCACCAGCCCCATGAAGGCGAAGCCCGGGGCAAAACCCAGCGCGAACACTTGATATTCATGCGCGCTGTGGCGACGGATCACCTCCTCTACCGGCAGCCCGCTGCGCTGCGACAACAGGCTCAATTCCGGGCCGACGCTCAAGTCGTACCACACCGGCAACACATGGCAGGTGCCACGAGTGCGCGCGTTGGGCGTCAGGTCGATCAAGGCTTCGGCGATCAGTTCCCGGGCCTGGTTCGGACTCAACGCGGTCAGGTCGTAATGCACCATCAACGTTGTGTAGGACGGCACCAGATCGATCAGATGCCCGGCGAACGCCGTGCGCAGACTTTCACTGGCTGCCAGCATCCACGGCATGTTGGTTTCGGCGATTTCATCGAACAGGCGCACCATCAGGCAATCCAGCGCCACCACTTCTACCCGCGGCTTCATGACGCGCTCTGCCGGTTCAAGGCTTCACGGATGCGTTGCACGGCAGCGACCGAGCTGGCGTTGTCGCCGTGCACGCACAAGGTGTTGGCCTGCAAGTGCAGGGCGCTGCCGTCGCTGGCGGTGAGCGGATCGCCACGGGCGATGGTCAGCGCCTGCTCGATGATCTTTTCCGGATCGTGATGAACCGCCCCCGGCAGTTGTCGCGACACCAGTCTGCCGGCGCTGTCGTAGGCGCGGTCGGCGAAGGCTTCGAACCACAGGGTCACGCCGTATTCATCGCCCAGTTGTTGGGCGACGCTGTTGTCGCGGGTGGCCATCAACATCAACGGCAGGTTGCGGTCATAGGACGCTACCGCTTGCAGCACCGCACGCAGCTGCGCCGGGTTGGCCATCATGTCGTTGTACATCGCGCCATGGGGTTTGACGTAGCTGACCCGTCCACCCTGGGCTCGGCAGATGCCGTCGAGGGCGCCGATCTGGTAATGCAGGATGTCTTGAAGCTCCTGGGTGGCATAGGCCATGGAACGACGGCCGAACCCCACCAGGTCCTGATAGGCCGGATGCGCGCCAACTTGCACACCGTGGCCGAGGGCCAGGCTGACGGTCTTGCGCATGATGCTCGGGTCGCCGGCGTGGAAACCGCAGGCGATGTTGGCGCAATCGATGAAGGGCATGATTTCCGCGTCCAGACCCATGGTCCAGCTGCCGAAACTCTCGCCGATGTCGCAGTTCAATAGCAGGCGGCTCACGCTGAACACTCCTGTAGGCTTTATTCTTTTCAGCTGCGGGACATATCCATAAGACAGCCCCGCAGGTTATCAGTTACTGGGCATCGAGTTGCTTGCCACGGGTTTCCGGCAAACTCAGGGCCGCGAGGATCACCACGCCGTAGGAAACCGCCGCAAAGGCACCGATGCCCACACTCAGCGGTACTGTCTGGCTGAGCAGGCCGATCAGCAGCGGGAACAACGCCGCCAGTGCCCGACCGATGTTGTAGCAAAAACCCTGGCCCGAACCGCGAATGCGCGTGGGGAACAACTCGGTCAGGAATGCGCCCATGCCACTGAAAATCCCCGAGGCAAAGAAGCCCAGCGGAAAGCCCAGCCATAGCATCACGCCGTTGCTGACCGGAAGTTGGGTGTACAGCAACACAATGGTGAACGAGCCGACGGCGAACAGGATGAAGTTCTTTTTACGTCCGAGGATGTCGGTCAAATAGGCGCTGATGACATAACCGAAGTAGGACCCGATGATCACCATCGCCAGATAACCGCTGGTATTGAGTACGCTCAAACCCCGTTCGTTCTTCAGGAAGGTCGGCAACCAGGACGTGATCGCGTAGTAGCCACCCAGCGCGCCGGTGGTCAGCAACGAAGCGCGAATCGTGGTGAAGAGCATGCCGGGGGCGAAGATCTCGTAGAACTTCGACGGGTTGCTCGGCTCCTGTTTCGCCTTGGCTTCACGGTAGATTTCCGGGTCCTTGACCAGACGGCGGACGAAGATCACGAAGATCGCCGGCACGATGCCAAGGATGAACAGCGCGCGCCAGGCGTCTTCCGGTGGCAATACCGAGAACAGCAGCGCATACAGAATCGCCGTCAGCCCCCAACCCAGCGCCCAGCCGGATTGCACCATGCCAACCGCCTTGCCACGGTCCTGGGCACGGATCACCTCGCCAATCAGCACCGCGCCGGCCGTCCACTCGCCGCCGAAACCGAAGCCCATCAGGGTCCGTGCAATCAGCAGTTGCTCGTAGCTCTGGGCAAAGCCGCAGAGGAAGGTGAAGAAGGCAAACCACAGCACGGTCAGTTGCAAGGTGCGCACACGACCGATGCGGTCGGAGAGAATCCCCGCCACCCAGCCACCGATGGCCGAAGCGATCAGCGTGCTGGTGTGAATCAGCCCGGCCTGGCCGGTGGTGATGCCCCACATGGCAATCAGGGTCGGCACCACGAAGCTGAGCATCTGGGTGTCCATGCCGTCCAGGCCATAACCGATCTTGCAGCTCCAGAAGGTGCGGCGTTCCTGCTGATTGATATTGCGATACCAGTCGAAAGGTCCCGGACGGGACGAGGCTTTCGCAATGAAGGGGGTGTCGGGCGCACTCATGGCAAATCTCCGCGCTGATTTTATTGGTATTGTTCTGAGCCCCGACGACGCCTATCGTGGGAACCGGATGCGTCGATTCTTGGATGCGCGCCCCTGCTGCGTCCAACTAATAAAAACCCGCCTTAGACATAAGAAATCTTTATCCCATGAACCTGAAGTTTCTCGAGACCTTTGTCTGGGTCGCCCGACTCAAGAGTTTCCGCCTGACCGCCGACAAGCTCTTCACCACTCAGGCCTCGATCTCCAGCCGCATCGCAGTGCTTGAAGGCGAGCTCGGGGTAAAGCTGTTTCTGCGGGATTCGCGCGGTGTGAGCCTGACGCCGGAAGGCCTGAAAGTGCTCGATTATGCCGAGCAGATGATGGACACCATGCAGGCACTCAAGCAGTCGATCGAGACCCGTTCGAGCAAGGCCGGACGGGTGCGCATCGGCGTGATGGACACGGTGATCCACACCTGGCTCAGCCCGTTGGTGGCGCAGATGACCGATCACTACCCGTTGGTGGAAATCGAGCTGGTGGCCGATACCTCGCTCAACCTCTGCGATCAGCTGCAAAAAGGCTTCCTCGATGTAATCCTGCAAACCGATCTATTGCGCCAGGAGAGCGTGCGCAGCCTGGAGCTGGCCAGCCACCCCATGGGCTGGATCGTCGCCAGTAACTCGATCTACAACCGCAATTACATGAACGTCGCCGAACTGGCGCGTGAGCGGATCATCACTTATTCGAAAAACTCCCATCCGCATCAGGAAGTGCTGGCGCTGATGCAGGCCAATGGTGTCATGACACCGCGACTGAACTGCGTGAATTCGGTGTCGGCCATCACCCGTTTGTTGCGCGACGGTTTCGGCGTCGGCGCTTTGCCGCCGGTACTGGTGGCCGAGGAACTGGAGCGGGGGGAATTGACCTTGCTGGCCATCGACCAACGCCCGCCCAACCTGCAAGTGGTGGTGTCATGGCGGGTCGGTGCAGAGCTGGTCGAAGAGATCGTGACGCTGTGTCAGCACGTGGTGGAGCACTATGCGCAGAGGGTGGGGGAGCACTACATGGTTTTGAGCAAACCCCTGGCCGGCCTCTGAAAAGGAGCTCTAAACGTCATAAGTAGTAATTGCTATCATTTGCATTAATATTTTGAAAATGTATTCTCTGCGCGCATTCAGCTAAATCACTGTCCAGAAGGAGTCGGACTCGATGCGCGCTTACACGCAAAAACAGCAGCAATTGCTCTCAAACTGGAGCGAAGCACTCGGCACTCCGGCCTTCCAGTCCCACCGCATCACCCTCGACCACTTGAGCAATGCCCTGGAGCCCGCCGCGCAGCGCAGCTTCCAACGCCTGATCCAGGCACTGTTTCGAGAAGGTCTGATCAACCCCGATGCCTGCGAATACGACGATGACAGTCGTTGCTGGCTGCCGCTTGGCGACGGTGCGCAGCTTTGCTTCGATCACCTGTCGGGCGGAAGAATGAACAGCTGGGACGTTCGCGGCAGCATCGTCCTGCACACCCCCGACGGCCTGCCCCACAAAATCCAGTTGCCCAGCGAACTGCTCGCGCACCTCAGCACTCAGCTCAACCCGCCCGCCTCCCCACAGGTACTGGAGCGTTTGGCCCGCGAGCTGGACGACAGCTACAGCAACGACACCCTGTGCCTGGCGTTCCACCATGGATGGACCGAGCGCCTGAGAGAGCAGATCGACACCGAGCACAACGACAATCTGCTTGCCTGGCTCAAAGCCAGCCCCGACCATCAGAACCCGACGTCATTGCTCGAACAGTGGGGCACGCTCGGCCACCCTTGGCACCCGAACTACAAGACCAAACTGGGCTTGAGCGCTGCGCAGGTCATCGCGTTCTCGCCGGAATTCGAAGCGAGTTTTCCGATTGTGCTGTGCGCCCTGCACCGTCAGTACGCACACGTCGAGTCACTGGCCGGCACCGCCGATTACTGGGACTGGTGGCAGGGCCACTTCCCGCAGGCCGCCGAGCATTTGCAGCGCCATTTGCAGCAACGGGGCCTGGAGGTAACGGACTACCTCCCGCTGCCGTCGCACCCATGGCAAGTCAATGAAGAACTGTCCAGTTCGTTCGCCGGCGAGATCGCCGACAACCTGCTGATCGTCACCGACATCGTTGCCTTCACCGGCCACCCGACCATGTCCTTCCGCACGGTCGTACCAGAGGCCAGCCGCGTTGCGCCGATGGTCAAACTGCCGGTGGCCTTGCGCCTGACCAGCGTGCAGCGCACCGTGTCACCGCGCTCGGCCCGGATGGGACCGCGCATCAGCCAACTGATACTGCAGATTCTCGATCATGAACCGCGGATTCAGCGCCTGCTGAACATCGTGCCGGAACGCATCGGCGTTCATTACGCGCCACAACCGGCCAATGACGAACGGTCCCGGCATGCCGCCGTGTTGTACCGCGACAACCCTCTGACCCTGCTGCAAGAAGGCGAGCTGGCCGTGCCGGTCGGCAGCCTGTTCGCCGTCAACGAATTCGAACAACCGTTGCTGCGCGACTGGGTGCAACTGGCTCAGGGTCGTGACGACAGCGAAGCCATGCTGGCGTTCTTCGATGATTACCTGTCGATTGCCGTCCCGAGCCTGCTGGGCATCTACCTGAAGTACGGCGTAGCCTTCGAAGCGCACCAGCAAAACAGCTTCATGGTGATGGGCGCTGACGGGCAATTGAATCGGCTGCTGCTGCGTGACTTCGGCGACATTCGCATCGATCGCAAAACCCTGCACGCCAAGGGTCTGGATATCCAGCTGCACGATCCGAAAATGACCCTGTACGACGACGCCGGTTTTGTCCGCGACAAGCTCCTGCACACCACGTTCATGTGCCACCTCGGCGAGTTGACGTTGCTCTGCGCCCGCCACTGGAATGTGCCGGAAAACAGCCTTTGGGGTCGCCTGGCCACGCACGTTGAACAGTGCTTCGAGAACGTGCGCGAACACGTCGAACCGGCACGCTGGGAAAGCGAGCGTCACGCCCTGCTTGAACAGGACTGGCCGGCCAAATCGTTCATGCGCATGCGCTTGCACGACAGCCACGCCGACATCGTCGGACGCCTGAGTAATCCGCTGCGAACCAATGCCCATGCTCGCTGATGGTCGTGCGTTGCGACTGCTGATCGTCATCCAGTTTGTCTCCATGGGCGCCATGGAAATGAGCGGCCCGTTCTGGCCCTTGCAGATCCAGCATCTGCTTGGGCCAGCGGGTGCCGGCTACACGGCGCTGCTATCGGCGCTGGTGTATGCCGGTCCGATGCTGGCGGCCATGCTGCTGACGCCCGCATGGGGACGGTTGGGTGATCGCACCGGGCACAAGCCGATGATCGTTCGGGCGTTGCTGGCACTTGCACTATGCCAGGGGCTGGCGGCGATTACCCTCGACCCGTGGCTGCTGGTGGGCATTCGCGTGATGCAAGGCGCATTGGCCGGATTTCTCGCCGCCGCGCAAGCCTATGCCCTGGCCTGCTGCGACAGTTCCCGGCGCGGTCACACCCTGGCCCGCCTGCAATCGGCAACCGCCGTCGGCTCGCTGATCGGCCCGGTACTGGGCGGCTGGCTGATGGACATCTCGGGGTTTGCCCTGCTCTGTTATGGCGCGTCGGCGATTTGCCTGCTGTGTGCACTGGGGAGTTTTTTCCTGCCGGCCGACAAGGCGCGAGCCTCGATGAAGAAAACGGTTGCGCCTGTGGCCCTGCCAAAAGGCTGGCTCAGTGGAATCCTGTTGGTGATCGTGTTGATTCAAGCCGCGAAGATGATGCCGCAACCCTTCTACGCGCTGTACGTCGCCGAAATTCTACGCGCGCCGGGCTGGCTGATCGGCGCTACTTACGCGGCGAGCGCCGCGACCCTGGCCATCTCCGCACCGCTGTGGGGGCGTCTGTTCGACCGCTGGCAGCCGGCTTACACCTTGCGTGTCATCGAATGCGTTGCCTGGCTCTGCGCCCTGACGCTCGCGGCCACGGCACTGGCCAGCGAATGGCTGGGTTTTCTCGTCAGCCGGTTGGTCTGGGGCATCTGGCAAGGCGCACTGCTCCCCGTCGCCTATGCGCTGATCGCCAACACCGTGTCTTCAAGCCAGCAGGGGTTTGCCCTCGGCCTGGGCAACAGCGCGGCCAAGGCTGGCGCCCTGCTCGGTGCCGTCCTCGGCGGGATCGGCATGGGGCTGGTCGGCCTGGCCCACAGTTTCTGGCTGGTGGCGCTGACCTACGCACTGGCTGCCATCGGAATCCGTTGGGTGCGCTCATTCACCTCCACGCCTGCCCCCGCAATTTTATCCACCCACACTTATCACGACTAAAAAAAAGACTAACTCATGACCCGAACCAAACTTTCCCTGTTGATTCCATTGCTCGGCTCCGTCGGCGCCCAGGCCTGGGCCGAGGACACCGAGCAGCAACCCGGCACATTGAACATGCAGGCCACCGTCGTTTCCGCGACGCGCAGCGAAGCGACCATTGCCTCGATTCCAGGCTCGGTACAGGTGATCGACGAACAGCAGATCCGCCAACAGAGTGGCGCCGGGCGTCGGGTCTCCGACATCCTGGGGCAACTGGTTCCCGGCCTGGCGCCGTCCAGCGGCGGGATGAGCAACTTCGGTCAGACCCTGCGCGGGCGCAACATGCTGGTGTTGATCGACGGCGTGTCGCAGAACGCCACGCGTGACAACTTCCGCCAGCTCAACAGCATCGCGCCGGCCAGTATCGAACGCATCGAGGTGGTTTCCGGTGCCAGCAGCATCTATGGCGCCGGTGCTTCGGGCGGCATCATCAACATCATCACCAAGCGCAACCAGGGTCAGGACCTTGCCTACAGCAGTAAACTGGGCCTGACCACCGGCAACAACCTCAACAGCAAGGGTTTTGCCTACGAGGCCTTTCAGAGTGTGACCGGGCGCAAGGATGCCCTGGACTGGTACCTGTCCGCCGACCTGACCCAGCGCAACGATCAGTACGACGGCAACGGCAATCGCATCCCTCAGGACACATCCCAGGGCAGCAACATGGACACCGACACCTATGACCTGCAAGGTCGTTTCGGTTACGAACTGGATGCCGATAAGAAACTCAGCCTGTCGCTGCAGGACTACAAGGACCAGCAGGACACCGACTACACAAAAGACCCGAAAAACCTGCAAGAGGCCGTGGCGGTCAAAGGACTGAAACTCGACGACCAGCCCTACACCCATAACCAGGCGGCCAACCTCAACTACACCGACAACGACTTCTACGGCCAGGGCCTGCAACTGGAAAGTTACTGGCGCCGGGCCGACGCGCTGTTCTTCCCGGACCTGTCGCGGGGCAAGGCCGGGATCGCCGACAACAACAGCGTGCAGGATGTGTACGGCCTGCGTGCCGCCATCGACACGCCGTTGCCGGCCATCGGCAACGCCACGGGTAACCTGGTCTGGGGCGCCGACTACGATCACGAACGCTCCCGCCAGCGCGGTGACCAATACACCCTCAAAGGGCTGACCTACACCAAGACCGGCACCACATACGAGATGGGCCCGGATATCGAAACCACCACCAAGGCGCTGTTCGGGCAGATGTCCTGGGACATCGGTGACTGGACCTTGCGTGGCGGTGTGCGCCGCGAATGGATCGAAAGCGAGGTCTCCGACAGCATCGCCTATGGTCAGATCGTCCAGACCGGCGTACGCGCCATCCTGCCCGGCGACACCCTCAAATACGACGCCACGCTCTATAACCTGGGCGCGGTCTATCACCTGAGCGAACATCAGGACGTCTTCGCCAATTACAGCCAGGGGTTTTCGCTGCCGGACATCCAGCGCTTCTTGCGTGACGTGAGCAGCACCTTCGACATCCAGAGCCTCAACGCCCAGGCCCTCAAGGTCGACAGCTACGAGTTGGGCTGGCGCGGTGACTGGGACCGGTGGCAAGCCGACGTCACCGTCTATGAAAACACCTCGGACGTGACCCAGTTCTACGATGCCAATAGCCGTGTCTTGCGCCTGATCAATCAGAAGGAACGGGTTCGCGGCATCGAAAACAGCCTGACCTACCGCGCGACCGATCAATGGTCGGTAGGTGGCACCTATGCCTGGGCCAAAGGCGAAACCCAGCAGAACGGGAAATGGATCGATCTGCCGGCGACACGCATTTCACCGGCCAAGACCACGCTGTTCGTCGGCTACACCGAAGACGATTACTCCCTGCGCCTGCAAGGCATGCACCTGGCCAGTTACGACGCCGCCGCCAAGGACAACAACGGGCGCGACATCGAAGGCTATACACTGGTGGACCTGCTCGGCTCCGTGGACTTGCCGGTCGGTCGCCTGGAAGGCGGGGTGTACAACCTGACCGACCGCACATACGTCAACCTGTTCGCCCAGGCCAACGCCAGAGCGCCATACCCCAACGCCGAAGGGCGTACCTTGAGCATGACCTATTCGATAGATTGGTAATCAAACAAGGAGCCGGCTTGCCGGCTCCTTGACGTTCGACGGTGTTACAAGCCGCGCAAATCCCGCTCTTCGATCGGTCGGCTCTGGCGCAGACGCTTGCCGCCCAACACCACCCAGTCAATCAGCCGGAACAGGCACTCGATCCCGAACGACAGCAGCAACGCGCCGCTCATGCCCCAGACCATTGCTTCGGGCGTCAACAGGATCTGGTAGCTGTAGCCATTCCAGGTTTCCTTGCGGATATCCGGATCGGCGGCCAGCACCACTTGCAGGAAGCGGATGTACCACGGGCCCTGCATCGCCTGGAATTGCTTGTCCAGCGCCACCTGACGGGTCAGCAGGTTGCCCAGGCTGTCGGCATCGCTGCGAAAGATCGGGTCTTCGCTGGCGCGGTAATGCGCGACCAGAGCCTGCATATCCCCCTTGAAGAACTGAGTGGCGGTGTTCTGGAAGCCACTCAGACTGGCCTGCGCCTCGATCAGATGCGCCTCGACCCGCTTGGCGTAATCGCTGATGAACCCCGGCACCTGGACACCGATCAACAGGCCCGCCGCAAACAACACCAGCCGTAGATAACTGAGCAACATGGGGGTTGAATCCTTATGAGGTCTGGCCCTGGCTGACGCATTCGCCGCGTCGCCACAGGCTCCATTGACCCGGTTCGTAACGGGTCCAGGTTTCGTTTTCGGTCAAGGGTTCGGTGGCGATGACGGTCACCACATCGTTCGGCGTGGTTTCGGCCTGAAAGTCGACGATTACGTCGACATCTTTCAAGCGCGCCGGGCCAAACGGTGCGCGCCGGGTGATTTGCGCCAGTTTGGTCGAGCAATAGCAGAACAGCCAGTCGCCGTCGCTGAGCAGGCAGTTGAACACGCCTTTACTGCGGTACTCGGCGCAAGCGGCCACCAGATCCGGCAGCAATGCTTCGACCTCGACCGGTTCGGGGAAGGCCGCGCGCACACGGTTGAGCAAATCGCAGAACGCCGCTTCGCTGTCGGTATCGCCGACCGGGCGATAGAAACTGGCCGCTGGCTGAAAGTCCGCCAACTGGCCATTATGGGCGAAACACCAGTTGCGCCCCCACAGCTCACGAACGAATGGATGCGTGTTGGACAGGCAGACCTTGCCGACGTTGGCCTGACGGATGTGCCCGATCACCACTTCGCTCTTGATCGGATAACGCTGCACCAGGTTCGCGACTTCCGACTCGCAGCTCGCCGCCGGGTCCTGGAACAGCCGCAGCCCACGGCCTTCATAGAAGGCAATGCCCCACCCATCGCGGTGCGGGCCGGTGCGCCCGCCGCGCTGCATCAGCCCGGTGAAGCTGAACACGATATCGGTCGGGACATTGGCGCTCATGCCCAATAACTCACACATGCTCGGACTCTCGCTCAATCGCAGGGGCACGGTTACAGACGGGGTTCGACTCGCATCCGCTGAGGGCTGCTCGGCACCGGTGGACGACCATAACGATCATCGCCAGCACCGCCGAACGGTTGATCACCCTCAGACTCGTCGGCGCGAACGGCGGCTTTGGCGGCGGCAGCCTGTTCCTTGCGGGCGTTGGAGGCGCGTTCGATAGGGAAGCGGATAGCCACCAGCACCAGATAGAGGCCGAACGCGATCATGCCGTACATGAACAGATCGGAAATCGCCCGCCAGGCGTTGTTGCCGACCTTGAACAGCAGGTCGAGGGCGGTAATGGCGACAGCCGGTGCGACTTTGTCCTTCACCGGGTCGATGATGGTCGGGCTGAACAGCAACACGGCCATCGCCAGCCGCAGCGGCTCGCGCAGCCAACGCCACATCCAGCGGGTCAAGCGCATCCACACCAACAGGCAGCCCAAAGCGGCGAAGGCGTAGAGGCCCCAAGCGATCAGATAGTCGTTCTCGGTCATGGTGTCCATGGCAAGGCAGGCAAAGAGGCGCTTATGATAACGGCTTTTCGCCCGTCAGGCTGCATCAATGCCTTCGGTCAAAACACATAACCCTGTGGGAGCGAACTTGCTCGCGATGACGGACTGACAGTCAATATTAATATTGGATGTACTGGCCTCATCGCGAGCAGGCTCGCTCCCACAGGTTCCAAACCTGTTTCGTACACTGTTCGAGAGCCCTTCATGCCCCTATCCGCCAACATTCAAGACGCTCCGATTGCCCACATGGCTGATGGCTCCGATCCGTATGCCTGGCTGCAAGAACGCGACACCAAGGCAGTGCTTGACTACCTGAAGGCTGAAAACAGCTATCAGGAAGCGCAAACCGCCGACCAGGCCGAGCTGCGTGAAACCCTGTTCGAAGAGATCAAGGGGCGGATTCTCGAGACCGATCTGTCCCTGCCCTCGCCGTGGGGACCCTATCTGTATTACACCCGCACCACGGCGGGCGATGAGTACGCTCGGCACTACCGCTGCCCGCGTCCAGCCGATGACAGCCTGACCCTCGACGAAAGCCGCGAACAGTTGCTGCTGGACCCCAACGAACTGGCCGACGGCGGCTTCTTTTCGCTCGGAGCGTTCAGCATCAGCCCGGACCATCAGCGCCTGGCCTACAGCATCGATTCCAGTGGCGATGAGATTTACACGCTGTTCGTGAAGGAATTGTCCGACGGACGTGTCAGCGAACTGGAATTCCAGGACTGCGACGGCAGCATGACCTGGGCCAACGACAGCCTGACGTTGTTCTTTGGCGAACTGGACGACACCCATCGCCCCCACAAGCTATACCGCTATCGCCTGGACGGCACGGCGGCCGAAGAAGTGTTCCATGAGCCGGACGGGCGCTTCTTCATGCATTGCTACCGTTCAAGCTCCGAACAGCAATTGCTGCTGTCCGTGGGCAGCAAGACCACCAGCGAAGCCTGGGTCCTCGATGCCAACCAGCCGCAGCAAGCCTTTATCTGCATCGCGCCACGTGTCGAGGATCATGAGTACGACGTCGATCACGGTGTGCTCGACGGTCAATGGACCTGGTTCATTCGTAGCAACCGTGACGGTATCAATTTCGCCTTGTACACCGCCGTCGATACCGGCGCCGCTCCCACCGAAGCCGACTGGCGGAACCTGATCCCCCACAGCGACACGGTGATGATCGACGGCATCAGCCTGAACACCGGGGCCATGACCCTGAGCCTGCGGGTTGGCGGCTTGCCGGTCATTGAAGTTCACCCGCAAGGCCTGGCGCCTTATCGCGTGCAACTGCCGGATGCGGCCTACAGTCTGCACGTGCAAAACAGCCTGGAGTTCGAAAGCGAGCGGATTCGCCTGCGCTACGAAGCGTTGAACCGTCCGGCGCAAATCCGCCAGCTTGAACTGGCGACCGGCGAGCAGAAAGTCCTCAAGCAAACCCCGGTGCTCGGCCCCTTCGATGCCGACGCCTATGTCAGCCAACGCCTGTGGGCCACCGCGCCGGACGGCACGCAAGTGCCCATCAGCCTGGTGATCAAACGTGCAGACTTGGGCAAACCCGTACCGTTGTACCTCTACGGCTATGGTGCCTATGGCGAAAGCCTCGACCCGTGGTTTTCCCATGCGCGCCTGAGCCTGCTGGATCGCGGTATGGCGTTTGCCATTGCCCACGTGCGTGGCGGTGGCGAACTGGGGGAAGCCTGGTATCGCGCCGGCAAGCAGGAGCACAAGCACAACACTTTCAGCGACTTTATCGCCTGCGCCGAACACCTGATCGCCCAAGGTTTCACCACTGCACCACAGTTGGCGATCAGTGGCGGCAGCGCCGGCGGCTTGCTGATCGGCGCGGTGCTCAACCAACGGCCGCAGCTGTTTGGCGCCGCCATCGCCGAAGTGCCGTTCGTCGACGTGCTCAACACCATGCTCGACCCTGACCTGCCATTGACCGTGACGGAATACGACGAGTGGGGCAACCCTGAAGAACCGGACGTCCATGATCGGATCAAGGCCTACGCCCCGTACGAAAACGTCACCGCGCAAGCTTATCCGGCGACCCTGGTGATCGCCGGCTACAACGACAGCCGCGTGCAGTATTGGGAAGCGGCGAAGTGGGTGGCTAAATTGCGCGCGACCAAGACCGACAGCCATCCCCTGCTGCTCAAGACTGAACTGGGTGCCGGGCATGGCGGGATGAGCGGTCGATATCAGGGATTGCGTGACGTAGCACTCGAATATGCATTTTTGTTCAAGGTTCTGGGTATTGCCTGAGGAACCTGGCGCGGTGTGCCGGTCTTAACTCCACGCACCGGCGGCCGATACAACCCGTATCCCTTGTAGGAGCGAGCCTGCTCGCGATAGCGGTGGCGCATTCAACATCAATATTGAATGTGCCGGCCTCATCGCGAGCAGGCTCGCTCCTACAAAGGCCATTCAATACCCGGAACAACAGACACTACAAAAAGACCGTGACGACATGTCTGAACCAACCTTTCTGAACAACGAAATTCGCGACTGGCTGATGGATTGCGGCCTGTTCAATCAACTGCTGCCGGCAGACTTCGCCACGGCTTCGGGGTACTTCAGTATCAGCACCATTGCCCAGGGCGAGGAGATCTTCCAGGAGGGCGATGCGGGCAGCTTCATGTGCATCATCCACACCGGTCAGGTGGCAGTGCAGAAAACCAACGCTGACGGGCAGCGAGTCACCATCGCCACGTTGCGCAGCGGCCGCTCGTTCGGCGAAATGGCCGTGCTTGATGGCGAACGGCGCTCAGCCAGTTGCCTGGCTGCAAGCAACTGCCAGTTGCTCAACCTGGGCAAGGACTCGCTGGAAAAGATGCTCAACGACGCACCGAAGATCGCCGCCAAGATCATCCGCGCCCTCGCCGTGTCCCTTTCCAAACGCCTGCGCATGGCCGACGGCCAACTGCTTTCGCAGCAGGTCTAGCCGCCCGGCGACTTGACTTTCGGCGGATTGGGCTCAATCCCCGGCACGGGCTGGTCCTTGGTCGGGGGGCTCGGCATTTCAATTGGCACCAACGGCGGACCGCTACTGCCGGGGCCGACTTTAGGCAAAGGTGCCGGGCTGATCTGCGGGTACGGGGTGGGCGTCGCAGTGCCGGGTGAACCGGGCATCGGCGCGGGGCTGACGGGAATCGATTGCAGCTGTTGAGCCTGCACTGCAGTTATCGAGAGCGCGGCCAGGGCAATGACCGTTAGAATGGTGCGCTTCATCAATGGCTCCGTTGGCCTTGTCGTCATAAACAGGCTACTCCCAACTGCGTCTGTTTGCCCTCCCGAGTTCTGCCAATTTTCTTCAAGTGAGCCCCATGAAACGTTTCGTTCTGCTGGACACCACCCCCATCCCTGAAAACGGCGGCGCCCTGTGCCTGTTCGAATACGGCGAGGATTTTGTCATCAAGATCCAGGGCGGCGACGGCGGACAATTGATGAACACGCGCATGCACGGCTCCGAAGATGCCCTGGCCGAGATCCCGTGTCGCAAGGTCGCCGGTCGACCGAATTCACGGGTGCTCATCGGCGGCCTGGGCATGGGGTTCACCCTCGCCTCGGCACTCAAGCACCTGGGCAAGACCGCCGAAGTGGTGGTCGCTGAATTGGTGCCTGGTGTTGTGGAATGGAATCGCGGGCCACTCGGCGAGAAAGCCGGAAACCCGCTTCAAGACCCGCGGACCGTGATTCGCATGGAAGACGTGGCCAAAGTCCTGCAGGCCGAGCCCCAGGGTTTCGATGCGATCATGCTCGACGTCGACAACGGTCCCGAAGGCCTGACCCAGAAAGCCAACAGCTGGCTGTACTCCGCCGGCGGCCTGAGCGCCTGCGCCAAGGCCCTGAGACCAAAAGGCGTGCTGGCCGTCTGGTCGGCCAGTGCTGACCGGCAATTTTCCGACAAACTGAAGAAGGCGGGTTTCAAGGCCGAGGAAGTGCAGGTCTTCGCCCACGGCAACAAGGGCACCCGCCACACCATCTGGATTGCCGAGAAGCTCAAGGGCTAGGCTAAACTTCACCCTATAACCGTCATTAGTCTTTCTACAAAGGTGAACCCATGAGTTCGTCCACCCCGACCAACACTTCAAAGCTGGATCGCATCCTCGCCGACAACCAGCGCGACAAGGAAATGGGCTACCGCGACAAGGCCCTGAAGATGTACCCGCACGTCTGTGGCCGCTGCGCCCGTGAGTTCTCCGGCAAGCGTCTGAGCGAACTGACCGTGCACCACCGCGACCACAACCACGACAACAACCCGCAGGACGGCTCGAACTGGGAGCTGTTGTGCCTGTACTGCCACGATAACGAGCACTCGCGTTATACCGACCAGCAGTATTTCGGCGAAGGCTCGCTGAGCACGCCGAAAATCGCCAAGGCCACGCACAACCCGTTTGCGGCGCTCGCCGGGTTGATGAAGAAAGAAGACTGAAGATTTTCAGGGCTTGATCTGACCTCATCGTCGGAACGCCGCCCGGAGCAAGCTCGCTCCCACATTGTTCTGCGCCCGTCAGGACACCTCGGTCAACTGTGGGAGCGAGCTTGCTCGCGATAGCAATAGCCCTGCCACCGCCAATCTCCAAACTGACCGCTGCCGCCCAATCCCCGTATAATCGCGCTTTTTTCCCGAAAGGCACCCCGCTCGTGGCAGACAAACGGTACAGCTGCATTGGTTTGTATAACCCCAAGTCACCGGAGAACGTCGGTTCGGTGATGCGCGCCGCCGGCTGTTACGGCGTGGCGTCGGTGTTCTACACCGGCAAGCGCTATGAGCGCGCCGCCGACTTCGTCACCGATACCAAGCGCGTGCACTACGACATCCCGCTGATCGGCATCGACGACCTGAAGAAAATCCTGCCCCTCAATTGTGTGCCCGTCGCCGTGGAACTGGTCGAGGGCGCCCGCCCGTTGCCGGAATACACCCACCCCGATCGCGCGCTCTACATCTTCGGCCCGGAAGACGGATCGCTGGATAAAGAGATTCGCGACTGGTGCGAAGACGTGGTCTACATTCCGACCACCGGCTGCATGAACCTGGCCGCCACGGTCAACGTCGTGCTCTATGACCGCCTGTCCAAGGGGCTCAATACCCGTTCCGGGCCAAAATTCCGCTAATCGCCGCACATCCGATTGAACAAGCTGCCCGCCCTGGCAGTCAGCTTGACTATCGATCCCTGAAGCCTGGAGACAGACCATGAGCGAACTCAAACGCGTCGAGCGTATCGAATCCACCCCATTCCAGAGCCCTTCCGAGCAGAACGTGCAGGGCTGGGAGCGCGTCGGCTCCCTGGCCGGCGGCGTGGTGATGGTGGGCAAGGGCCTGCGTCGTGGCGGGATCTTTGGCCTGATCCAGGTGGCCATCGGCGGCGTGGCCCTGGCCCGTGGTATTACCGGCCACAGCTCGGCGAAAAGCCTGCTGGAGAAAGGCCGTCAGGACATGAACAACGTGCGGGCGAAAATCCAGCGGGCGGGTGAAGAGTTGAGCCAGTTGAAGGCCAATGCCGATGCAGCGACCAAAACCGCGACCGTTACCGGGAATGATTCCTTGAAGTCGCCGAAGGCCGGGGCTTGATCCTGGATTTGCGCTGAAGCATCTGGCCTCATCGCGAGCAAGCTCGCTCCCACAGGGGATTTGTGTACGACGCAGACCAAATGTGGGAGCGAGCCTGCTCGCGATGGCGGTGCTACTGAATCAACTCGGTATTCAGCACTTTTGAAGAACCACCGATCACGCTCTCGCTGAGCTGAACAACCGCTTTGGTATCGATATCCCCCAGCCGTATCGCCCCGCGCAGCACGTCGTCCAGCGAACGCTTGTTGTGGGTTTTCAGGCGAATCTCGCGATCCAGTTCCTGCAGCAACACCACCGCCCTGGCCACCTGCGCCGGGCCGACCTGCTCACCGCGCAGCGTGGTGACTTTCTGGCTGCTCCTGACCAGTTTGCCGTGCAGGTTTTCGTAGCGCTCATCGCTCATGCCGCCGGCCCGGCGCACCAGTTCGATGGCGTAATACTCGGCAAAGCCTTCGCCGATCCAGTCACTGCGTTGGGTGCCGTTGATCCGCCCGAACATCTGGGCCAACTCACGGACCAGGGCACTGGTACCGCTTTCGCTGACCAACGGCAGGCGACTGTTGAGGTAGATCGACTCGTGCGCCGACTGGCTGCCGCGCCACATGGGGTCATTGGCCCCGACGATCAGCAGTTTGCCCGGGTGTCGCGGATACAGCGCCTGCACTTGCGGCCAGACGAAGGTCAGCAGCGTCAGCACATCCATACGTCGCATGCCCTGCCCCAGCGGCGAAGCAACGGTGACTTCGGTCTCGCCCAGACGAGTACGGCGACTGCCGAGCTGGCCAGCGAGCATCCAGCCCGTGGGCCGGTCGAACAGTCGGGAAGGGTTATCGATACGGAATTTGTTCGGGCCGATTCGTGGCCACGCGGTTTCAACGCTTTTCCAGCCACCGGGCAGCTCGAATTCGAGGCGTGCAACCAGTTCGATGCCGTCCTGTTGATCGAGCCTGGCAGCCGGCACCAGATCGTCGCCGCGCATCAACGCCCAGTTTGGCGTCATGCGCGTGTCGAAGCCGCCGTTCTTGCGGCCGTGGTTGATGTTCACGCGGTAGGTCAGGCTGGCTTTGTCGGCGGTCGGATGCCAGACACCGCGCACCGCTTTGCCCGGGGTCAGTTGCCATTGGCCGTCAGCCTTGAAATCACTGTAGTGGCTACCGTCGCCAAGGTCGAAATCCAGGCTGCGCACCGCCGAACCCCGGGCGAGCGTCAGGCGCACCTCGGCCTGATCGCTCTGGGGCAACAGCCGCACGTGATAATCCAGATTGACCTTGTTCGCAGCCCATGCGGGCGAACTCACGACCAGTAATCCCACGACACATGCCTGCCGCCACCCCACAGCCATACACACTCCTTCGCGAAACGTCAGGCAATCAGCCCGCGCGAAAAATCAGGTGATCTTCCCAGTCATCTTCCGGCACGCTGCCTTCGGCGAGCATGCGCCCGGACTGGGAAATCCGCTCGTGATGAACGGCATCGCGATCACCGCACACCAGGTGATGCCACAACGGCAGGTCCTTGCCTTCGCTGACCAGGCGATAGCCACAGGTCGGCGGCAGCCATTTGAATTCGTCGGCCTTGCCCGGCGTGAGCTGGATACAGTCCGGAACGGAGTCTCGACGGTTGGGATAGTCCTTGCACTGGCAGGTTTTCAGGTCCAGCAGTTTGCAGGCGATGCGCGTGTAATAGACGCTGTTGTCGTCTTCGTCTTCAAGCTTTTGCAGGCAGCACAATCCACAGCCGTCGCACAGCGACTCCCATTCCTCCTGATCGAGTTGATCGAGGGTCTTGCGTATCCAGAACGGTTCTACTTTGGCGGCCATGGTTCGGGTATCGACATCAGGTGGTGAAAAGGCCGCCAGTCTAGTGCCCGTAGCCCCGCGGGCCAAGCATTGGCGACTGTCGGTAGAACGGGCTTGTCAGTTTTTGCGCTGCCAAGTAGGGTTTTGCGTTGCTCCCACTTTCAAACGTAGCCAGGAATCTCTTGATGAGTGCCAACCCACGCGTTGCCGATTACGCCATTCACCCTCAGTTCACCGATCGCTGGTCGCCCCGCGCCTTCACCGGCGAAACGATTCCAGAGGAAACCCTGCTGAGCTTCTTCGAAGCCGCCCGCTGGGCACCCTCGGCCTACAACTCGCAACCCTGGCGCTTCCTTTACGCACGTCGCGATACGCCGAACTGGGAGCGTTACCTGGGTCTGCTGAACGAATTCAACCGCAGCTGGGCGCAACATGCATCGGCCCTGGTGATCGTGATTTCGAAAACCACCTTCACCGCACCCGGCGCCAGCGAAGAAACCCCGGCCCTGTGGCACACCTTCGACACCGGCTCCGCCTGGGGCCACCTGGCCTTGCAAGCGAGCCTGAGCGGCTGGCACACCCACGGCATGGCCGGTTTCGACCAGGAGCTGACCCGCAAGGAGCTGAACATTCCCGAAGGCTACGCACTGCACGCGGCCGTCGCGGTGGGCAAGCTGGGGGACAAGGCCAGCCTGGCGGATTACCTGCAAGCCCGTGAAGAACCCAGCCCGCGTCGTCCGTTGAGCGAGTTGGCGGCCGAAGGTGACTTCACCCTCTAAGCCACTACACATAGCAATGTGGGAGTGAGCCTGCTCGCGATGAGGCCGTGTCAGTCAACGTTAATGCGAATGACACACCGCTATCGCGAGCAGGCTCGCTCCCACATTGGGTAGTGGTGATTTCAGTAACCGCGTTCGAAATCCACTTCCCCGCGCAATGCCTCTCCCGCCTCATAAGCCCGCAGGTTCTCGACAAACAGCTTCACCATCATCGACGGCGAAGTCGGTGCCGAGCTGTGCCCCGTCAGCAGCAGGCCCCAGGCCGTCCAGAACGGATGTCGCTGGGGCAAGGGTTCCTGACGGCACACGTCGATCACGGCGCCCGCCAGATGCCCTTCCTTCAAGGCATCCACCAGATCCGCATCGACCACTGCCACACCGCGCCCGGCGTTGATGAACAACCCGGTCGGCTTGAATTGCTTGAACAGCGCCGCATCGTAGACATCGTGGGTTTGCGCAGTGTTTGGCAGCAGATTGACCACGTAATCGACTTCACCGACCAACCGCGGCAAATCCGCCATCGAACCAACTTCGATAAACGGCGCCTGTTCCCGCGCGCTACTGGCCACGCCATACAACTCGACGCCGAATGGCACGAGGAACTGCGCCACACTTTGACCGATATCACCGGTGCCGACGATCAACACCTTGCGCCCCGCCAGGCTCTGGCCATGGCGACTGTCCCACTTGCGCTCGACCTGGCTGACCAACCGCGCCAGCACTTCACGTTCGTGACCGAGCATGTACGTGAGCACGTACTCGGCCATGACCTGGCCGAAGATTCCGACTGCACGGGTCAGCCGATAGTGCCGCGGCAAGCCATCGGCCAGCAGCGGCGTGATGCCGGCCCAGGTCGATTGCAGCCATTGCGGCTGATGGCCCTGGCGTAACAGGGTCGCCAGCAAATCAGGCTGGCCGAGCCACACCGGGCAATCGCCGGCCTGGCTGGCCAGTTCGGCGGAATCACCGCTGGTCAGCACCTCCAGGTCCGGTGCCGCCTCGCGCAACAGTTGGGCGTACACGGGGTAGTCGTGTTCAGCAATCAGGACGCGCATGCTTCAAACCTTTCAAAAACGGTGCAGACGGCCGCCGACAGTGCTGTGCATCCGTCGATGCGGCCATCGCTAAAATCAATCAGTGTTTCATAACCACTCTGAACAGAGCCTGTCTGCCGCTCACACCGGATCGTTGCGACGCAACAACTCTTCCGGCAAATGCTCGATGTACTCGTCTTCGGCAGGTGGCATTTGCAGGTGATAGCCCTGTTTTTCGAGGTTTTCCAGCACGACCGCGATGTCCTCGCGCGACAGCTTGCGCTCGGGGCTCAGCACCAGGTCGAACGCGTGGATGGCCTTGCCGAAGGCTGCCATCAGGGGGTCCGGCACGCGCTCCAGAGCATCGCTCTTGAGCACATACAGGTACATTTCGTTTCTCTTCGAGCTGCGGTAGATGGAACAAATACGTTTCAAGGCTGTTCTCCGGCGGTGGCCAGGCTGTCGAGCAGCGCCTGGCCCATCAACTCGCGGCGCCAGCCACGCAGCGAATCAGGCAATTGGTAGGGACCATTGGGGAAGCCGCTTTTGAGCAGCGCTTCCAGGGTTTTCTTGCGCAGCATCAGTTCCGGCGCGATGTTCAGGCGCTCGGCTTCGGCCTGGCCTATGGCCTTCATTTGTTTGAGCAGTGCAGCGGCATCCACCGGCAACGGCTCCGGCACGGCTGGCGGCCACTGATCAGGCGACACACTGCCAGAGCGCTTGATCAGATCAAGCAGAAACTCGCCGTCCTGACGCACGGTACGCGGGTGCATGTCTTCGATTTTCGCCAGGGCGCCGAGGTTATCCGGTTGCGTACGCGCCAGCGGCCACAACGAATGTTCGCGGATAATCCGGTTGCGCGGCAGGTCACGGGCCCGGGCTTCCTTTTCGCGCCAGGCGCAGAGCTCACGTAAAACGGCAAGTTGGGCGCGGGACAGCTTCCAGGCCAGCTTGGCATCCCGATAGACCTCGTACGGATCGATCTCGCGGCGCAGGTTGGCCACCAGTTCGGCGCCGTCTTCCAGGACCCAGGCGCATTTGTCGTCAGACAGCTTTGGACGCAGCTTTACGAAGACTTCAGCCAAATGCACGGCGTCTTCGGCCGCATAGCTGATCTGGGTTTCGGAAAGCGGACGTTGCAGCCAGTCGGAACGGGTTTCACCCTTGGGCAGGTCGATGCCGAGCACTTCCTGCACCAATCGCGAATAGCCCATGGAAAAACCAAGGTTCAGGTAAGCGGCAGCGAGTTGCGTATCGAACAGCGGCACCGGCAGGCTTCCGGTCAGACGTAGCAGAACTTCGAGGTCTTCGCTGCACGCGTGGACAACCTTGAGCACCGCCGGGTTTTCCAGCAACGCGGCCAATGGCTGCCAGTTGTCGATGGTCAGCGGGTCGATCAGATAGGCGCGAACACCGTCTCCGATCTGCAGCAGGCCGGCGATTGGGTAGAAGGTGTCGACCCGCATGAATTCGGTGTCGAGGGCAACGAATGGCAACTGTTGCCACTCGGCGCACAACCGTCCGAGGCTATCGTTGTCGCGAATCCAGTGAATATCGATGGCCACACGGCTCTCCCTTGAAGAATGGCGCGCAGTATATATCGCCCCCGGCGATTTCCGCGCATCCACTGAACAAGAGCGTTAGCGAAATTTACTACGTGACATACAGAATAGTCCGACAACGTCGGGCTAGCTGGTCTTACCCAGCACGTAGATCCGCATCCGCGCGCAACCGGGGAAAAAGTCCTGATGGCTGAGCAAACGAAACCCCGCCTGCCTGAACTCGCGTTCCAATCCGGTCTTGCTCGGCAACGGCCGGACCGGAACGCCCTCCACGCCTGAATGCGCGCCCTTGAAAAGGCCATCGAGGCGTAGCGCGACTATCACCGTATCGCGACTGACCCGGTAAAACTCACCCAGCATCGCCAGACGATGTTCCGGGTTATGGAGGTGCTGGAACAATTGCATGCAGAAAATACAGTCAACCGCATTCTCCGACAAGCCAATCGAGAACGCGGAGCTTTGAAAGGTCTTGACCCGCTTCAACAGGCTCTGCGAATGATGTGTCCGGGCATGATCGAGGATGTCCTGGGACGGATCCGTTGCGAGGATCACCCGATTCGCGTGCTCGGCCAGCACTGGCCAAAAACGTCCCACACCACAAGCCACATCAAGGATCAGACCAGGCTCGCCAGCGACCTTGAGTGCATTGCGCACCAGACGCTCCTCACGCCAGAGCGCCAAGCGCCCGGCCAGACTCGGCGCTTGCGGCTGAAGGCAAACGCGCGCGTGCTCCTGGTCGTAGTGCCGGGCGATCTCAAGCTCGATGGCGGATGGAGGCTGAGCGGACATGTGCAATGGCTCTTGGTGATAGTTCTACCGGCCGCAGATCTGCGGCCGCCGCGTGAAACAGAATCGGAGTACTCAATCCTTGGCCAACACGCCGTCAGTCACTGGACCACGACATCCGGTAAACATGTCCAGATCCTGGTTGTAGACCTTGCTGTTGACCTCCAGAAGCCCAAGCATCGAATGGAACAGGTTGTCCTGGCTCAGGGGCTTTTCACGGCCCTGTTGCAGACAGTGGGTATCTACCGCAAAGGACTTTTTATAGCTGTCGGAGAACCAGGCAAACATGGCTACATGCTTTTGCTGCTCCGGTGCCAGCATGTAAGGCGTGCCGTGGAGGAACAAGTTGTATTCACCCAGGGACTCGCCGTGGTCAGACAGATACAGCATCGCGGTATCCACTTTGTCCTGGTTGCTGCGAAGCAGATCGATCAGGGTCGACAGCACATGGTCGGTATAGACCAGGGTGTTGTCGTAGCCATTGACGATACTTTCGCGACTGCAATTGTTCAGGGCATTACTCTCGCAAACCGGAGTGAAGCGCTCGAACTCTTTCGGATAACGCTTGAAGTATTCCGGACCGTGGCTGCCCATCTGGTGCAATACCAGTACCGTGTCCTTGTCCAGGGTATCGATGAAGTGTTGCAGGCCTTGCAGCAGGATTTCGTCACGGCATTCGCTGTTGGCGCACAGCGCCGGGTCCTTCAGATTGCTGACGTCTTCAACGGTGACGCGATCGCAGGTACCTTTGCAGCCTGACTGGTTGTCACGCCAGATCACGTCAATACCCGCATGCTTGAGCACGTCCAGCAGGCCTTCTTCGTTTTTTGCCATGCTGGCGTTGTAGTCCTTGCGCCCCATGTTGGAGAACATGCAAGGCACCGATACGGCGGTTTCAGTTCCGCAGGAATGCACATCGGTGAAAGCGATCAGACCATCTTCCTTACTCAGTTTCGGAGTAGTGTCGCGGCTATAGCCAAGGATGCCGAAGTTCTCAGCCCTGGCACTTTCACCCACGACAAGTACTGTCAGGGATTTGCGTCCGTGAGTTTGCCAGACCGGATTAAGCCGGGCATCTTCACCGATCTTGACAAAGGGTTGCCGCGCAGTCGCTACTTTCTCGCGCAAGAAACCGGACGTGGCACCAATGTAGTTGCTTGGCACCACCATCAGGCGCAACTCGTGGTGATTGCGAAACAGCGAAGACAGGCCTTGATAGTTAACCAGTGCAACACCGCCAATGACCGCTGCCGAGGCAAAAATCACCAGAACTTTACTGAGTAGTTCACGGTGCCAGCGACGATAATTAATCGGCGCCTTCCACAATAGCCAGGACGGTAAAATGCCGAGCAGCACAATATAAACAAACAACTTTGGCGACAGTAAGTCGCGCACTTCCGTAGCATTGGTTTCAGCGAAGTTACGCAACATGCCGGTGTCGATAAGAACACCATACTGGCTCATGAAATACGCCACGCCCGCGCTGGTCATGAACAGCAGGATCAGGACCGGCTTGAGCACCGACCGGAATGCCAGCAGGGTCAGCACAATGTTGAACGCTGCGAAGATCATCACCCCAAAGGCCACACGCATGACGATGCCTTTGCCATCGGATGCAGTGATTTCGAACAGGTGCTGCCAGAGTACAAAATTGAAGCCAACTAACAAAAAAGCACTGGCAATCAGTGTCACCCATTCGGGGCGCACGGCTTTAATCTTAAGCATGAGATTCGGCGGGTCCTGAAAAAAGGTGTCTTCGGCAAATGTGAAAATTTCATTTACCGAGACAGCTCTAATTTTAGGTAGCCAACCATCAATTTTTTGTGAAAAAGAAGCCAACAATTAGTTGGCTTACTTATCCCGCCTTACACTTACAGACTATTTGAGAATGTTTCAGCTCTGGCTTAGCGTCGACTCAAGCCTGGTGCAAATACCAACGCCAGTCCTGCTCACCGACCTCCCCCATGAATTGACGATATTCAGCGCGTTTCACCGCCAGGTAGACGCCGAGGAATTCACCGCCGAAGGCTTCCCTGGCCCAACTTGAACCCTCCAGCGATCGCAAGGTGGTCAGCCAGTCTGTCGGCAACAGTTTCGTGGCCTGGGCGTAGCCGTTGCCTTCCACCGGCGCACCAGGGTCGAGTTGTTCGCGGATACCGCGATGAATACCGGCCAGAATCGCCGCAGCTGCCAGATAGGGGTTGGCATCCGCGCCACAGATTCGATGTTCGATGTGCCGGGAATACGCCGGCCCGCCAGGTACGCGCAGGCTCACGGTGCGATTGTCCACGCCCCAGGTGGCCGCCAGGGGCGCATAGCTATTGGCCTGGAATCGACGGTAAGAGTTGGCGTTGGGGCAGAACAGCAACAGCGAATCGAGCAAGGTGCTGAGCATGCCGGCAACGGCCTGCTTGAGCAGCGGCGTTCCATCCGGGGCTTCACTGGCGAAGAGGTTGTTGCCGTCCTTGTCCGCCAGGCTCACGTGCATGTGCATCCCGGTGCCGGCCAGGTCATCGAAAGGCTTGGCCATGAAGCAGGCTGTCATGCCGTGCTTGTGCGCCACACCCTTGACCAGACGCTTGTAGCGCACCGCTTCATCCATCGCCTGTAGTGCGTCGCAGCGGTGCTCGAGGGTGATTTCCACTTGCCCCGGCGCGTATTCGGAAATGGCCGTGCGCGCCGGAATCCCCTGGAGCTTGCAGGCGCTATAGAGGTCGGCCAGGAACGGCTCGATCTGTTCAAGTTCACGCAACCCATAGACCTGAGTGCCGTGCGGACGTCCGCCATCGACATCCCGTGCCGGTTGCGGCCGGCCATTGCTGTCGCGTTGCTGATCCAACAGGTAGAACTCCAGTTCCGCCGCCATGACCGGGTAATAACCTTCAGCCTGCAAACCTTCGATGACTTTAGCCAGCAAGTGGCGGGGATCGGCAATGGTGGCGGGCATTCCCTCAGTCGGGTGCATGCTGACCTGCACGGCCGCGGTCGGTATCAGGCGCCACGGCATACGCGTGAGGCTGCCGCTGATCGGGTAGGCGCGGCAGTCGATATCACCGACATCCCAGACCAGCCCGGAGTTCTCCACGTCATCGCCGTTGATGGTCAGGCCGAGGATTGTACTCGGCAATGGCCGCCCGCTTTCATACACCGTCAGCAACTCATCACGATGCAGCAGCTTGCCCCGCGGCACACCGTTGTTGTCGAGGATGAACAGCTCGAACATTTCAATATCCGGGTTCTGCTCCAGAAAGGTCAGCGCTTCTTGCTTGGTGGCAAACGAGGTCGTGGCACAACTCATGGGAACTCTCTTTTTCCGTGTCAGACAGGTACGCAAAAGCACCCGCACTTTAATCCCGCCATCGAGCGGAATATGTAGGAACAATCAGCGGAAAAAGCAGGAATCCGGCGGGCGCGCATGGCGGCAATGCCACAGCGCCCAAAAAGCCAGTTCAGAAGGAAGTGCAGAGAGGTTTGGCGCGGTGGCTGGCGTGAATCGACGACCAAGGCTCGACGCCCGAGCGTCGATGGATGCCTTGAAGTGGATTGCGACTGGCCAACCGTCCATAGAGAGAACCGCAGAAAACAGATGACCCGCAGACTCACACGATGGCTTAAGTCGTTAAATCAGGATTTGAAGAACCTTGGATATCGTCTGACTAAACATTTGGCTGCGACGTGTATTTAATTTCCAAATACTTCGCCGGAGTTTCTGATTTGCCGCCTCCAGGCCTCGCGCGCCTAATCGGAACCCTTCTGTTCAAGGTCCGATCATGGAAAACACCCGAGCCACTTCCCGCCCTGCCCTCTGGTTCATGTTCAGCATTGTCCTGGCTGCCCTGAACCTGCGCCCTTCCATGGCGGCTGTCGGGCCTCTGCTCTCGGCGATTCGCGACAACATTACGCTGAGCTTCAGTCAGGCTTCACTGCTGACCATGTTGCCGGTGACGGCCATGGGACTGGCGATGTTTGTCGGCCTGCGCATCAGCCAGCGACTCGGCGAGCAGCGCACGGTGGTGTTCTCGTTGCTGATCATCGGCGTGGCCACGGTTTCGCGCTTGTTCCTTGATTCAGCCGCGGAGCTGCTATTGAGCGCCGTGCTGGCAGGTATCGGGATCGCCCTGATCCAGGCCCTGATGCCGGCGCTGATCAAATCCCGCTTCAGCGACCACGTTGCCCTGTGCATGGGGCTCTACGTCACGTCGATCATGGGCGGTGCCGCCTTGGGTGCCTCCTTTGCGCCGCTGGTGATGGAGCGTACCGGCAGCTGGCGTATAGGCCTGGCGATCTGGGCCGTTCTCGCCGTGCTGGCATTGCTCTTCTGGCGCAGCCAAAGCGCGGGGATGCCAACACTGGATTCGAGGGCATCCAGCAAAGGTTCGTACTTCGCCAATTCTCGCGCGTGGTTACTCGCGATTTTCTTTGGCCTGGGCACTGCGTCCTACACCTGTGTTCTGGCCTGGCTGGCGCCGTACTACGTGGAAAAGGGCTGGAGCGAACAGCACGCCGGATTGCTGCTCGGGTTTCTGACCGCCATGGAAGTGCTGTCGGGCCTGCTGACGCCCGTCATCGCCAATCGCAGCCGCGACCGCCGCGTCGTGCTGATGGTATTGCTGGCACTGATCATCGCCGGATTCTGCGGACTGATTCTGAGCCCTGGGCATTTGAGCCTGATGTGGCCATGCCTGCTGGGGCTGGGCATTGGCGGCCTGTTCCCGATGAGCCTGATCGTATCGCTGGATCACCTGGACAATCCATTGCGTGCCGGTGGCCTGACCGCATTCGTTCAAGGCATCGGCTACTTGATCGCCGGCCTGTCGCCGCTGCTGGCGGGGGTCATCCGCGACCGGCTCGGCAGCTTTGAATGGGCCTGGTGGTCGCTGACGGCGGTCATGGCGCTGATGATGTTGATGGTTCTGCGTTTCAACCCAAGGCACTACACCCGCCACATCCATTGACCCGGAGCCTGCCATGAAATCCACCGGTTTCGCCGTCGCTCACGCCAGCATGCTGCTTTGGGCCTTGTTGATCGCCGCATCGTTTTCCGCGGCGGCACAAGTGAGCCAGGCCATCGACCCGATTCTGCTGACCGGTTTGCGCCTGCTGTTTTGCGCCTTGGTGTTTCTGCCATTGTTGCTGCTAAAAGGCAATGCCGTCATGACCGCCCGCGCGCTGTTCGGCCATGCTGTGCTCGGCCTGCTGCTGGCGCTGTACTTCGGTTCGCTGTTCGAAGCATTGCGCTACACCTCAGCCGTCAACATCGGGACGATGTTCACACTGGTGCCGCTGATGACCCTGTGTTTCGAAGCCGTGCTGACACCTGACAGCCGTCTGAAACAACGGATTGTGCCGATGCTGCTCGCCGCTGCCGGGGCGGTTTTGTTGATCATGAAAGGCACCGGCCCCGGCGAGTTGCCATCGCCCCATGCATTGATGGTGTACGGCATCGGTTGCCTGGCGATGGCGCTCTACGCGCCCCTCAGCCATCGCCTGAAAGCCGATAGCCTCAAGGGACGCGGCCCCGTGCCCATGACGTTCTGGAACATGCTGTTCGGTGCACTGTTCCTGCTGGTGTTCTGTGGATTGAGTGGCGGTTGGCGCTCGGCATCATTACTGACGCTCAACGATTTCTATTGGCTGATGTACCTGGCGGTGTTCGCCACACTGGCGACGTTCTGGTTGCTGCACCGGGCCATCGGCGTGATCGCACCGTCCTCGGTGATTTCCTATATCTACCTGAGCACGCTGTTCCTCACCTTGTTTCACTGGCTATGGGGGCGCCAGATGCCGCTGCCGCTGGAAGTGGCCGGCGCGGTGCTGGTAGGCCTCGGCATGTTCGCGTTATTGATGTCCAGCCGCCGCGCCGTGTCGGCGATCGTCCAGGGCTGACAGGGTCTTGGGCGAAACGTCCTGCAAGGCATTTTCCCTGCTCGCTCATTCCGCTAGGATAATTCACCCACCCTTGCGCATGGTCAGTACAAGGGACGTAGCGAGATGGAATGGATGCTCAACAGTAATTCGCTTAGAAAACTCGACATGCAGGACCTCATGGTGTTCGTCGCCGTGTATGAGCAGAACAGCGTCACCGTCGTATCCGAGACGCTCTGCGTCAGTCAGTCCACGGTGAGTTACTGCTTGAAAAAGCTGCGCACCAGTTTCGAGGACGAACTGTTCATCAATACCCGTACCGGCGGCATGCAGCCCACCGGCAAGGCCGGCGCGATGTACCCTCACGTGCTGAAAATCCTGGATAGCATCAACCTGTGTCACGCCGGCTTACCCACGTTCGACCCCGGCCTGCAGCCGGTGACCTTCAACATCTGCGCACCGGAATACTTCGAGCAACTGATCCTGCCGCGCCTGTTGAAAACCTTCGACCTCGCCGATCTTCCAGTGATGGTCAATGTGTTCAAGCTCCAGACCGATATCCCTGCCGAAGCGTTGCGCGAAGGCAGCCTGGACCTGGTGATGTGCTTCGGCCCGAACTTTCATCGCAGTCACGTCGATTTCAAATCACAAACGCTGCTCGAAGATGACCTGGTGTGTGTGTTCGACAAACGCGCCACGCCGGCGGAACCACGTCTGAGCCTGCAAACCTATGTCGAACGTCGACACGTGTTCCCGACACCCTGGACGTCCGCCACCAACATGGTCGATGGCTGGCTCGCGCAGCAGGCACAACAGCGCCAGATCGTTGCACGCGCCAACAGCTACAGTGCAGCGCTGAAGCTGATTACCGGCACCGACTATGTCCTGACCCTGCCCCGGCGCATCCAGCGATTGCTGGCCAGTGCAGACACCTTCAAGCACTGTGAAGCGCCCGAAGGCTTGCCAGGTTTCACCCTCGACATGCAGTGGAGCCAGGGTGTCGATCAGGACAGCGCCAGCACCTGGTTGCGAACGCAAGTGATCCAGGCCTGCGTCGAGCAGGAATCAGCCTGATGTTCAGTTGTTAATGGCGGTCTTGCTGTAGGAGTCGCGATCAATGTCGAGAATTTCCACGCACAACTGGACCTCAATGCTGCTCGGCCACTCACACAGGTCCCGCACCACCGCCAGCAGGCTTTCAGACAGCTGTTTTTTGATCTCAGCGGAACGACCACTCAACAGCGCCAGTTTCACATGCACGAACGCCCGCTCAGCCAGTGCTGTGCCGACCTTGAATGTATTGACCTTGACCGCGCGACTCTTGATGTCGAATTCGGCAGCAAACTGACCGGAACCCACCAACGTATTGTTCAACCGCATCAATGCCACATCGGCATTCAGATCAGTCAGGTTGGCGGTGTATTCCATGTGCAGGTGAGGCATGAGTCAGTTCCTGTAAGTGGGTGGAGAGGTCGTACATATAACACAGCACCGCCCCGTTCATTCAGGCAGTGGCAAAACGGCACGCTCACTCATGAAGGCTTCCAGGCGCGAGCGCAACCAGCGCTCGGCAGGGTCGCTATCGACATGACTGAGCCAGACCATGGACAGGTCCAGGGTAGGTGTCTGGATGGGAAAGGGTTCCTTGAACAGCACTCCCGATGCCGCCATCGCCTCGGCGGTGTAGTCCGGCAGGCTGGCAATCAGGTCCGTCCCGGCAAGCAGGGCTGGCAAAGAGCTGTATTGCGGTACCGAGAGCACCACCTGGCGCGTACGGCCGATGTCCGCCAGCCACTCGTCGGCGTAGCCACTGACGTTGGCGGTATGGGACACCAGCACGTGCGGTCGCGCGCAATATTCATCGAGGGTCAGCGGTGTGTCAGAGGCATCGGCGCGTAAAATGCTGGGCTGGATGTGCCGCAGCAACTTGCGCTTGGCATTGGCCGGCAAGCCACGGGTCTGGCTGATACCCACCGTGATATCGCCGGACGCGAGCAAGTCGGGAATCCGCCAGTAATCGACATGCTGCACAACGAACACGACGTTGGGCGCTTCCTGGCGCAACGCTCGCAGCAATGGCGGCAACAGCCCGAACTCGACATCGTCGGACAACCCTATGCGGAATGACATCGTGCTGCTGGCCGGGTCAAAATCATGGGTCAGGCTCAAGGCCACGGACAAGGAGTCCAGCGCCGGCGACAAGTGCCTGATGATCTCCTCGGCCCTTGCCGTCGGCTCCATGCGATGGCCAACGCGTATGAACAGCGGATCATTGAACATCGCACGCAAGCGGTTGAGCGCCGAACTGATGGTCGGCTGACCGAGAAACAGCTTCTCCGCCACCCGAGTGACATTGCGCTCGAGCATCAGCGTTTCGAATACCACCATCAGGTTGATATCCGCCTTGCGAAGTTCGTTGCGATTCATCCACTGCCCCCCGATCCCCAAATCTGCTGACAGTTTAGGTAGCGGATGGGACTGCCGTCTATCCGACTCAGGTTCAATAGTCTGATACGGTGTACGAACTTTTCCGCGGACAAAAACAAAACCCCAACTGCTTTCGCAATTGGGGTTTCGGAATTTAATCTTGACGATGACCTACTCTCACATGGGGAAACCCCACACTACCATCGGCGATGCATCGTTTCACTGCTGAGTTCGGGATGGGATCAGGTGGTTCCAACGCTCTATGGTCGTCAAGAAATTCGGGTACCGAATCGTGGCCGGTTGGCCGCGCTTCAGCAAATTGGGTATGTGACAGCAGGTGTTTTGTGAGCATCTCGAACTTTCGGTTCGTTTCGTCTTCACACACCGCAATCTGATGCTCTTTCGAGTAGTCAAATTGCTTGGGTGTTATATGGTCAAGCCTCACGGGCAATTAGTATTGGTTAGCTCAACGCCTCACAGCGCTTACACACCCAACCTATCAACGTCGTAGTCTTCGACGGCCCTTCAGGGGACTCAAGGTCCCAGTGAGATCTCATCTTGAGGCAAGTTTCCCGCTTAGATGCTTTCAGCGGTTATCTTTTCCGAACATAGCTACCCGGCAATGCCACTGGCGTGACAACCGGAACACCAGAGGTTCGTCCACTCCGGTCCTCTCGTACTAGGAGCAGCCCCTCTCAAATCTCAAACGTCCACGGCAGATAGGGACCGAACTGTCTCACGACGTTCTAAACCCAGCTCGCGTACCACTTTAAATGGCGAACAGCCATACCCTTGGGACCGGCTTCAGCCCCAGGATGTGATGAGCCGACATCGAGGTGCCAAACACCGCCGTCGATATGAACTCTTGGGCGGTATCAGCCTGTTATCCCCGGAGTACCTTTTATCCGTTGAGCGATGGCCCTTCCATACAGAACCACCGGATCACTAAGACCTACTTTCGTACCTGCTCGACGTGTCTGTCTCGCAGTCAAGCGCGCTTTTGCCTTTATACTCTACGACCGATTTCCGACCGGTCTGAGCGCACCTTCGTACTCCTCCGTTACTCTTTAGGAGGAGACCGCCCCAGTCAAACTACCCACCATACACTGTCCTCGATCCGGATAACGGACCTGAGTTAGAACCTCAAAGTTGCCAGGGTGGTATTTCAAGGTTGGCTCCACGCGAACTGGCGTCCACGCTTCAAAGCCTCCCACCTATCCTACACAAGCAAATTCAAAGTCCAGTGCAAAGCTATAGTAAAGGTTCACGGGGTCTTTCCGTCTAGCCGCGGATACACTGCATCTTCACAGCGATTTCAATTTCACTGAGTCTCGGGTGGAGACAGCGCCGCCATCGTTACGCCATTCGTGCAGGTCGGAACTTACCCGACAAGGAATTTCGCTACCTTAGGACCGTTATAGTTACGGCCGCCGTTTACCGGGGCTTCGATCAAGAGCTTCGCGTTAGCTAACCCCATCAATTAACCTTCCGGCACCGGGCAGGCGTCACACCCTATACGTCCACTTTCGTGTTTGCAGAGTGCTGTGTTTTTAATAAACAGTCGCAGCGGCCTGGTATCTTCGACCGGCGTGGGCTTACGGAGCAAGTCCTTCACCCTCACCGGCGCACCTTCTCCCGAAGTTACGGTGCCATTTTGCCTAGTTCCTTCACCCGAGTTCTCTCAAGCGCCTTGGTATT
>NZ_CM174452.1:0-1552500 GCF_057837765.1 Pseudomonas sp. GL_090 | reverse complement strand
ATGGTTGAAGAAGGTGTCGCGGATGCGCTCGACCTTTTTCAGCTGTTCCAGCACGTCGCTGCGCACCAGATAGCCGCCGAGGCTGTCGGAGTACAGCACATCGAGGTTGTCTTTGAGGAACACGTTCAGGTACTGATCGTGGAATTGCTGCAGGCGCCCTTGTGGACCAAAGAACGCTTCAAAGTCCTCCAGCGAGGCGTCCTCGCCGCTGGCCTTGAACGGATAACGGCCCGCCAGGCGGTCGCGATAGAAGCTATAGATCTCACTGTCCCAGCGTTTCTCCAGCTCGCGCAGGGCGGCAATCACCAGCACCTGCGAGGTCTGGTCGGCGAGCTTTTTGACCTGTTGGTTCAGCGGTTCGGGCAGACCCACGGCGACGCGTTGCAGGTTGGCGATCGGGTCGGCACCGCCCAGGGAGAAGCGATTGAGCACGGTTTTAAGGGCGGCTTTACCGGGGTCGGGATTGTCGTGCACGGCCTTGGCATAGTCGTAGACGGCGCTGACCGAGCGCAAGGTTTCTTCGTAGTAGGACGGCTGCTCGCCTTGCGCGGTGATCAATTCGGCCAGGCTGGAGAACGCGCGCCGAATACCAGCGGCCTGCTGTTGGCCGTCCGATACCTTGTCCAGCGCCAGTGGTGCTTGTCCTTCGGCCAAAGGCACGGCCGGGTAAATCACGCTGTTGTCGCGCAAGGTTTCCAGTAGGCGCCGCAGCGGTGCGGCCGGGCCGGTGACTTGTTCCAACACGGCCACACCGTGGCTGAGGTCGTCGAAATCGGTGACCGCGAACTGATTCAGTGCCCGCCGCCAGCTGTCCACATAATCGGCGCTGTACAGGGCGCGAATGCGCTGGGTCAGAATTTTGCGGTCTTCATCGGAGTAGTCCAGGCGCTGCCGTTCGCCGAGCACCCATTGGTCGATCATGGCCAGTTCGATGATGCCGTCGGTGCCAGGCTCGAAGTAGTCCTTGAAGCCCTTGGCGGTAAGCAGCGGTGGCAACTGCAGGCCGCTGCCCGCTTGATCGGTGTTTAGCGGGCGGTAGACGATATCGAACGCTGGGCCGACCTCATTGCGCAGGTCCAGCGGGCGATGCAAACGCTCCAGAGCGTCCTGTTTCAGGCTCATGTAGACCCGTTCGGCCATGGGCAACTGGCGCAATTGCTGTTGCACCTGGGCAATGCGTTCACGGTAGTGCGGCAGGTCGGCGTCGGCGTATTTCAGCGCGTAGCCCAGGTGACCCATCAGATCGGCCTGCAACTGGCCCTGGCCTGGATAGGCGCGCTGCCACTGCCTGGCGACCCACTCTTCGACGATGGCCGGGCGGCGGTTTTGCCGCTCTTCAAGCATTCGGTAGACGCGCAAGGCCGCCAGTTGCTGATTGCTGCCCGCAGGCGCGGTGTTGATCGCATCCAGCACACCACTGGCAATCGCCGGCAGGAAGCGCTTGGATAGCAGATTCAGGTACGCCTTATCCACGGTGGGGCCGATCGCCCTCCCCTGATACAGCCCCATATCCGACAACAACGGCCACGCTTGGCGATAGTCGCCGTAGACCAGCACTGCATCGCGAATCTGGTCCAGGGGCAGCAACAGGTTGCGCCCGGTGGGGTCGACCTTGGCGTCGATGTCCCGCTCACTGAACTCCTGGCTCTTGGCCAATACATTGGCCGCCTTGTCGCGGTTGATGTTGAAGTAAAACTGCCAGGTGCCGATGGTCACTAAACACCCGAGGGACGCGACGCTGAACCCTGCGATCAACAGGCGCCGTTTGCTGCGGGCCACCTTGATGTTGTCGCCCGCCAGTCCCGCTTCGGGGTAGATCACCCGCTGGAACAGTTGCTGGGCAAAGTAGATAACCGTGCCACCGGCCGGTTTGACCTCAGGTGGTGGGGGCGGCAGTTGGTAGGCTTGCCCCGCTTCTTTTACAAAGGCATTGCTCAGGGTGCCTTGCTGCAAGACCGAGGAGAAATACAGCCCGCGCACCAGCGCCGGGGTGGTGAAACGATCGCTGCCAAGCATTTCGCTCAAGAAGCCAAACAGCGCCGGGCGCAGACCCGCCACCTGGTGCGCCAGCGCCTGCAAGCGATCGCGCTCAATCAATGTGCGCGACTCCCTGGCGCCGTCAAAAACTTGCTCGCTCAGGCAGACGACAAAGGCCTGGTATTGGCGTGTCAGTTCCGCCAGCCAGGCATCGAAATCATCCACCGCGTCCAGGCTGAAGGTGAAGCCCAACAGGTCTTCGCGCCCACTGCGCGACAAGCGGGCGAAGAACTCTTCGAAACCTTCCAGCAGGTCGAACTTGCTCAGCGTCACGTACACCGGCAGGCGCGTGCCCAATTGCCGCGTCAGCTCAAACAGCCGGGTGCGCAGCAGGTTGGCGTGGGCCTTGCGTTGTTCGGGACGCTGCCCCAACAAGGCCTGCACATCGATCACCAGCACCACGCCGTTCAATGCCCGACGGCTGCGGTTGCGCGTCAGCCAGTCGAGCAGGTGCGACCAGAGGCGCGCATGGGTGCCGGCGGGCAGTACCGGTTTGACCTTGCCCTCGGCGCCCGACTGCTCCTCATCACTGACCGTCGACTCCGGGTGGCTGAGAAATTCACCCGGAGGATCGATCAACACCGCCTCGTCACCAATCCACCAATCCACCGGATAGGCCAGTTGCTCTTCCTGGTGCACCCTGACCCCGGCCTTGGTCACATGGGATAAGGCAAAGCTCTGGTTGGAGCGCGTGATCAAGCTGGTCTTGCCGGCGTTCTCCTCGCCCAGCACCAGGTACCACGGCAGTTGATAGAGCGAACGGCGGCGCTCCATATTGTTCAGCAGGTTGCCCAGGCTGCGATCCAGAGCCCGCTCCTGCGCTTCGATATAAGGCAGGCAGGGGTCGGCTTGTAGGGCAACCTCATGTTGGCGTTCGACTTGCAAACGCTGGTAACGCTCCCGCACACGCCACGCCCAGACCAGCAGCGGCGCTACGATCACCACCACACTGACCGAGACCCGCATCGCCAAGTCGGCCAGCGGCTGGTGCTCACGCCAGGTCCACTGTGGCCCCAGCCACCAGATGGCGATCAGCAAGAACACCACGCCCAGCAGCACCAGCACCGGTAGCGCCTGATTGAACTGGCGCAGTAGCGGCAGGCCCCAGCGTATGAGGTAACTCCAGACCGTTTTCATGAATCGCTCCTAGCGTATTTATAGAATTCATTGCCTACAGACAGCATGAACGCGTTCCTTTTTGCTCCCGCTAACGCCACGCCCATGGTCATGGCTTGCGCTTTTCAAAGCTGGCGATGAACTCATCGAGGATGCGTTTGTTTTCGGCCGCTTCCTCGGCCGTTGGGCCACGGTCGTTCGCCCAAGGGTCCGGCTTGGGCGCAACTGAGCCGTAGCGAATGCGCACGGACTTTAGGATTGCATCCCACACGGCCATGGCTTCGTAGTCGGTAAGGGAGGGGTTGACGGGATCTGGTGAAGCGGGTTGTTGCCAGAGCGGCAGTTCGTAACCTTTGTTAGCGAATTGGGGAAGCGTCCAGCGAACTAAGTCCTTGGGTTTGTCAGGATTGATTGGAGTTCTTTTTATCCCACCCGCCGACATACGAAAATTCATGCTTGGACGATTCAGGGCGGGGTTTTCACGATAGGTCTCGGCCCCGAAGAGGATTTGACGGTGGGTGTCGTCGCTGAAGCCGATCAGGGATTCTTCCGCCGGCATTCCCGCGAGGGTGATCTTCTTCGTGCGCAGGTTTTCATAATCACCCGCGAGGAAAACCCTTGCGCCCTCCTCGGTCCGGGTCTTTATGCTTTTCGTTTGGCTAGGCGATAACGCGTTGACATAAACCTCGAGCGAGACATCCGAAGCAGGAGGCCGAAAATTGAATGTCGCGATCTCCTGATCGTGGTGACTACGAATCACAATCGGCCCAAGCGCAAACCCCGCGCCGGCATTTTCGGGGGTGACTTTGAAGATTTCCTTAGACAGCTTTAATAGTTGGGCTTGAACGGGATCCGTATCGCCGTCGTAGGATTGAGCTCTGAGCATGACGTAGACGTCATCGATCAGCAGATGAGACTCATGAACGAATGTTTGGCGGCGTGTTGCTTGCTTGTAGTACTGCAGCAACTTTTCCCTGGGTGAGGCCATTTTCGCCGACACCAGCATCGACACATCTGAATTCTTATAGTTCTTAACCGCCGAGATCCGACGCGCCCGCTCCTGCAAGGCCGCATCAAATCGCTCCTGCGTCACGCCCTCCCCCAAGATCAAGACCTCAACGCTTGAGTGATCAGCTCCCAATCCGTAGTACAGCTTCACATCCCCGCCACCACTCCAGTTGGCGGGCAGATCGATCAGGCCTCGGCCCAGCGCCCAGGTGCGCATGTTGCTGGTCAATTCGTGCACGGTTTGTTTCTCCTGTTCGGTGGGCTGTTTGAAGGCGGTGCACCCGGCGACCGCCCCCAACAGCAGGCCTGTAAAAAAAGCGGTCAACCGGCGCATAGCGGCCTCTTGGCTTTCGCTGCGATTTTGATGAGGGAGTAAAGAGTGAATTGCTGGGTTAACGGATTGGCGTACGACGCTTCATGATCGAAGCCGGGTGCCTGGACTTGCTGGCGGATCGAATCCTTGCGTGCCTGCCTGATCGGCGCACGGCCAGAACTCACCGGAACGGTGCCGTCGCCCGTGCCGTCCTGCATGCGGCAGTGCAATTCCCAATAGCTGGTCTGCACGGTTCTGACCGGCGAGTCGGGATCACCGCGCAGGGGTGGCACGGCCTCGGCTTGCCCGCCGACGTACAACGGGCTGCGTCCGTCGTCGCGCACTTCATGCATCTGCAGGCTGGACACCGTGAAGGCATCGGGGCTTGAGGCATGGGGGCCATTGAGACGAGACCCGCGTCGCATTTCCCAGGTGATGGATTCGAAGCTGGGGTGCTTGTCGTCGTTGCCGTAGTAGACGTAGGTTTGCGGGTGGTATGACCCAGCGATGTCCTGGTGAAACTCCTTTGCGCTCCGGATGTTATCCGCGAAATCTTTCCACGTGATCGGATCCCCATCCTTTGGAGCCAACCACTCTTCGCGCAGCAATCCCCACCAACGGTCACGTCGCAGATAAATCTCTTCGTAGGGGTCTTTTTCCGGCTGGCGCGGCATGGCCGGCCCGCCTCGCTCGTCGATCAGCCGCAGCCACCCCGGGGCATAATCCTGGGTGGGCAGCAATTGCAAGGCTCCAGGCGCCTGCGCAAACACAGCGGTGACCTCCTGGCCGGTCGGGCCAATCACCGCACCGGCAATGGGGTCCTCGTCGCTCATGCCGACTTTGCAGCGGCGGTAAGCGACCGGCGCGCCGATGGCAGGCATCACCCCATGGACCACACCGGCGATCTTGTCGGCCATGCCCGGCAGTTGCGCGCATCGCCTCGCCACCAGCCCACCCATGGAATGCGTCACCAGAATCACCTGCTGGCAATTGCGACCGTACTGGTGCATCAGCTCGTCGATGCGCTTGGCCAGCCTGGACGCGGCCTGTTCGTTGGAGTCCAGCCAGTTGTAACCACAGGCATGCACCGGCATGCGGTAGCCGCCACGCGCCACCAACTCGTCCGAAAGTATCGACGGCAACTGGCTGGCGAGGTTGGCGCCCAATCCCGGCATGGCGATGGGAATTTCAGGTTTTAACCGGGTGATGTGCGTAGGCCCAGGCTCGACGGCCACGGTGTGCAAGTGCTCCGGCCGGATGTCGAATTGCGGCCATTGGTGGGGCAGGAATTGGCTGTTCAGGGTGTCTTCCAGCCAAAGCAGAAAAGCGTGATAGCTGGTTTCGCTGACTTCGCCCCAGCCACGTTCTCGATAGCGTTTGGTCAGGGCCAAGGCTGCCTTTTTCTTGTCTGGCTCTGGCTGGGTAATGACCGTACCTACGGCGCGTTTAGGCACCGCTCCTTCTCTATCAACTTCCGCACGAACCGGATGCAGAATTTTTTGACGTTCGCCTGGTGTTTTAAATATCCAGTTTTTCGCCAACCACATGTTCTTTCCCATGAACCCCGCATCCAACCGCCAGATGGGTACCCCCTCTTCTCCCTGCTCTTCGCTCTCCTGCTCAGCAGGCTTACTCTTCAAATTCGACCCCATGATCCCCGGCACGAAAATCACCGGCAGCACCCCATCCGGCGGCAATATGCAGTGCACCGGGTCGGTGATATGGCTGGGCGTCAGGGTCCAGGTATGCACAGGGTTACCCCGGGCGTTGTAGGTCATCGGGGCGACGCGCGGTGTCGACGGGTTATCAGTCATCAAAGGTCTCCTTGCTCGAGCCATTCCAGTACAAGCCCTTCCAGCGTCATGCCCTGTTGCAGGGTGACGAAGCCATCACCATCGGTACGGCCTTCGAAACGTGCGCCGTCTTTGCGCACCAGAGCGTAGGCACGGTTGCGGATGGGTTGACCGTCCGGGAAAAAGGTTTGAAAGCGTTCGTTGAACGATGTGCTGGGCCAGCTATTGAGTTCCGTTGCGGCATTGCTTGGGTCAATGAAGTACTTGTTCGCAGCCTTCACCGTGAAATTGCCTGGCATTCCCAACTCGATATTGCCGCCCTGCATCTTGATATAAGCCCCACCGCACAACAGGGTGATGTGCTTGTCTGCCGCCACCAGCACGTGTTGCTGGCTGGCGCTGATTTCCACGCTTTGATCCGCTTGCACATGGATGCTGTTGTGCTGGGCCTGCAACAGCAGCTGGCCGTTATGGGCGATATGGCGCATGTCGCCACCCTGGGCAAACAGTCCGAGCTCATCGCCTGCATTGATCACCACTTTCCTGCCGGCGGTGAGTTGCTGGTTCTGTTGCGCAACGCTGTCGATGTGCTCGCCTGCACCCATGGCAATACTGCGGGACGTCGCGGCAGCGATGCCGGCAGGCCCACTTAACGCGATGACGGGTTGCGTGCCATTGCCGGAGCCATTGGCCTGATCATTGGCACCATGGCCCAACGCATTCACGGCATCAGTCAGGGACTGTTGCGGCTGTGAATCCCGGGCAATTCCTTGGGCATTTTCGGCAGATGCTCCCAGCTGTTTGGCCAAGGTCAGGGCGGCTTGCAGCACCTCGATCACCTGCTGGCGTTCCAGTTGACCCGCACCGGCCTTCAGTTGAGCTTCAGCGCTCAGCAATAAACCTTTTGCTGCGCGCAACGCGCCGTGACCATCCGTACGCAACTCAAAACCTTCCCCTCTAGGTTTTCCGCCACCGTAGTGGCGTGGATGAGTGAGGTAACCCAGATGCAGCGCGCTATGTTCGTGATCACTCATTAGCGCCGCGCTGATTTGCGCAGTGGTGTCGTCAATGCGCAACTCGTTGGCTCGTGTACCCTTGAACTCGCGACTTTTGGTCGTCGCTACGGCGTTGAGCTTGGGCAGCTCGTAGGGCGGCAGATTGGTCTCGCGGTAGGTGCGGCCCGTGGCGATAGGCTGGTCAGGGTCGCCATCCAGGAAGCTGATGATCAGTTCCTGATTGACTCGAGGCACGGCCATGGCGCCCCAGGTCGCCCCCGCCCAGCCCTGAGCCACACGAATCCAGCACGAACTCTGGTCGTTGTTTTTGTCCGCGCGATCCCACGGGAACTGCACCTTGACCCGGCCCCATTCATCGCAATAAATCTCTTCCCCAGACGGGCCGACCACTGTGGCGATCTGCGGGCCGTCGATGCAGGGTTTGTCACGCAGTGGGGCTTTCCAGTCGGAGGTCCAGCGGATGGCTGTGGCCTGCATCTCGTAGGACGTGCCGCTGCCGCTGCCGAACGCTTCTTCCTCCAGGCTGCTGTGTTGTTTGCCTGCGTGGGTGATGGCGATGGTGCGCCAGCGGTCGTTGAAGTCTTCACGCGGGTGCTCGTTGAGGTCGAACGCCAGCCCCGGTTGCAGGCGCGCATCGTCACCGGCCACATGCGCCAGCTTGGCGTCGTTGCGCAGGGCGGCCAGGCGGGTTTTGGTGAAGGGCTTGCCGGCGATGTCGCGTTTGTAGCGGCCGGGGTAGTCGTAGCGTTCGTAATCCTGGTGCTGGTTGTTCAGGTCCTGGTCGCCGGTGGCGGTGTGCTGCTGGTTGTAGTACGGGTGGGTGAAGGTGTAGTCGCGCTGTACCTGGCGTGCGGTGCGCACTTGTTCGGTGTAGTGGAAGCGGTTCAACGCCGGTTCCATGGAATCGCCACCACCCATGGGCTGGTAGAGCACCGGGCAATCGGTGTGGGTGCCAATGGTGCCCAGGCCACCGACGCGATCGGTAAGGACGAGGGTGTGGCCGTCGGCGCGGTGTTCGAAGCTGTAGAGCAGGCCTTCTTCGGCGGCGAGGCGGGCGATGAAATCGAGGTCGGTTTCACCGGCCTGCACGCAGTATTCGCGGGGCTGGTGTTCGAAGCAGATTTCAGTGCGGATGTCGGTCAGCTGTTGCTCGGCCAACACGTTGGTGATGATGTCGGGCACGGTCTGGCCCTGGAAAATCCGCCAGTTGGAACGCAGGTCGAAACGCGCCAGGGTCGGTTCGACCACGGCGGTGTAGCGGGTGCGACGAAAGCCGGTATCACCCTGCTGGAACAGGCTGACCAAACCGTGGACATAACGCACCGGCGTCTCGCCACGCCATAGGGTGAACAGCCCCGCCAGATCGAGGACCCGATTGAAGTCGATGGCGGCGTTGTGGCTGGCCAGTTCCAGTTCGAGTTTGAACGGCCGGGACAGACCTTCTTCGAGGGTGAACGAGACCACCTCGAAGGCGTCGCCCTTCAAAGGCTCGAAGGTGAAGCGCAGGTCGCTTTGGCGGGGCATGTGACTAATCCTTACTTTCACTGATAACAGTCGCTACCCTCTGATACAACGCCGGCTCCCAACCCTGCGCCGTGGTCTCGCGCATCAGCCGCGCAACGTTGGCGTACAGGTCATCCGCCAGCCATGACAAACCACGGGATGTCAGCAGGTCGGCGGCGATCACCGTGGCGTAGCTGCGCTGGCGTGGGGCGTCATGGGCGGCGTGCAGTTCCTGCAGGCGCAGCAGCACCCGTTCAACGCCCTCAATGTTGAGTTGGGCGGCCAGTTCGTCGCGCAAGCCGGCGTATTCCTGCACCGGGCTGCCTGTGGTTTGCGCCTGGTCGGCACCGGTGATCCAGGCATGGGTTTGTGCATCCACGAACGGCGTGCCGTCGCTGAAACACAACTCCAGCAACGCCGGCAAACGGCAGACGAAACGCTCGCAGGTCTGACGGATGGCGGCGGCCACTTCCTCCATTGCCAGGCGCGAGGCGACGTGGGCGGCCAGGTAGCTGCCGCGCAGCCAGTACGGTGAGGCGCAGACGCTTTTTTCGATACGCAGCAACAGGTTCGGGTCCAGGGCGTTATGGTTCAGCGCGTCCTGATAGCCTTCGACGATGTCCTTGGGCACGGCGGTCAGTTCGGTGCGGCGGTCTCGGACGATTGAAGGCGCGGCGCGCAGATGCGACCACAGGCCGAAGCGGCGCAATTGGTAGCCGGTGGGGTCGTAGGGGTCTTGCTGGTTGATCTGCTCGGCCATGTTCAACACGGCGCGGCGTTGTTCGCGCTCATTGCTCGGTGCTTGCGGTTTGGGACTGTTAAAAAACGCTGAATCCAGAACGCTGTCGGAGGTGGTCGCACGGGTGGGCTCAGTGGCAGCGGCCGGCTCGCTGTATTTGTTCAACTGGCGTTGCAACGCATCCAGCGGCGCGGGGTCGAGCCTGGCGCTTTCGGCGCAGCGTTGCAGGTTGGCCAGAGCCAGTTCCGCCGCGGCTTGATAGGCCGGTTCAAAACTGCTGCGCTCCAGGGTCGGCAATACCTGCCCCAGGTCGCTCAACAGACGCTGCACCTGCTTGCGTTTGTTCAGGTAGCCGGTGGGGCCGGGCTTGGGGTAGGCACTGTCCCAATACAGTTCAACCATGCCGGCCAACAAGCCCAGGGCATCGGCCCAACGCGCCCATTGCCGGGTACGCAGCCACACCACTTGCAGATGGGCGACGATGCGCCAGTGCTTGCACTGGGTCACCAGATATTGGCGGGACGCTTCGTCGATATACGGCCAGTCGATATCACTCTCGCGCAAGCCGCCGAGCTTGACCATTTCCTGGTCGATGGCCTGGTAGGTTTCGTCCTCCACATCGAAATGCCCGGTGGGTTGCTCGGGCTCGATGGGTGTCAGCAGCAGCTTGACGGTGTCCGCCGGCACGTCGATTACCAGCGACATACCTGGCGCTCCTGCTTGATCAACTCACCCAGCCCTTCAGCGTCGAATACCAGGCCGTGCAGCCGGGGATAGTCGCTCTCCAGTCGCAGGCGCTGGCCGCCGCCCATGTTGCGCAACAACGAGATGGCCTGCAGGCCGCGGCCGGCGTCGACCACCAGACCGGCATCGTCCAGCACCTGCCACTGATAGGCCTCGGAGACCGGGCGCTCATCCTTGAGCAGCTGGATGCGAATCCTGTTGGGCTTGGCCGGTTCATCCAGCACCAGTTGCAGGCGGGAAATATTCGATTCGCAGCTGATGGCCAGGTAAGGCCGGGGTGGCAACGCGCCCAAGGCCGGGGCGGAGATCACCAGCCGTTGCTGCTGGTCGTTGTCCGGCTCCGGAAACGACGACAACAGAAAACGCTGATCTTCGGGTGGACGCCTGGCTTCATTGCGCTGTACCAGATCGACAATCGGCAGTACCCGGCCAACGGCGCGTGGTGCCGCCGGTGCGTGATGGATGGGCGTACCAGCGGCCAAATCAAAACACTCCAGGCGCTTCAAGGGGGAGACGATGGAAGGGCAATCTTGTGTCGTCGCCTGCGCATCTATTACAGCCACCACCGTTAGACAAAGTCCCCATTTCCACCCTCGCCATCCGTCGCGCATCAACATCTCCTGATATGCCTCGTCGAAATCCAAACCGGACATCTTTCTTAACTTTTCGAACTAACGCTTTTTATCTGCGAGTTCAACGATTAACTTCAAGAGCATCACCCGAGATCACCAGCAAGGCAAGTAAAAGACGAATATCACACCACTAAAACAGAATAGAGAGAGGCATCTATCAGATATTTCTACAGCCAACGTAGGAAAATATGGAAGCAATACTACTTCCCACACCAAAGCCCTACGAATCGTGTCCACACCGTCCTACATGACAAATCTTTCAATAGCCGGTTCTAATACACCGACCTTACGGAAAGGATTATTCCCATGTCTAAAACTCAGGGCTCTGTCGCGCCAAAAGAACGCGTCAACATCAAGTACGTCCCGGCCACCGGCGATCAACAGGCTGAAGTTGAATTACCTCTGAAGTTACTGATCACGGGTGACTTCAAAGGCCACGGCGAACTAACCGCCCTTGAAGATCGGCAATCCGTTCGAATAGACAAAGACACTTTCAATGAAGTACTGACCAAGGCCGAAGTTACTCTGGATATAGCCGTTCCGTCCGTTCTGAACAACGACCATGACACCGAATTGAATGTGCAACTTCAATTCAAAAGCATCAACGACTTCGGCCCCGACGCCGTCGCCCGCCAAGTACCCGAATTGAACAAGTTGCTGGAACTGCGCGAAGCCCTGGTTGCACTCAAAGGCCCCATGGGCAACGTCCCGGCGTTTCGCAAACACCTGCAGAGTCTGCTGACCGATGAAACCGCCCGCCAACGCCTGGCCAGCGAGCTGAATCTGGTGATCGACGCGCCCCACCACTGATTTGAACACCCTTCTCAACGGAGTACTCCCCATGCCTACGGAAAGCGCCGCCGCCCAAGTATTGGTGACTGACGAACCACTGTCGTTGCTCGACCAACTGCTGGCCAACACCACCATTCGCCCCTCCCAGGAAGGCTATGCCGTGGCCCGACAAGGCGTGGCCGCGTTCATCAGCGAGATCCTGCAAAGCGGCGACCATCAGCAGCCGGTCAACAAGCACCGGGTCGACCAGATGATTGCCGAAATCGACCGCGCCCTGAGCAAGCAGATGGACGTGATCCTGCATCAGCCGCAGTTCCAGCAACTGGAGTCAGCCTGGCGTGGGCTCAAGCTGCTGGTGGATCGCACGGATTTTCGCGAGAACATCAAACTGGAAATGCTGCATGTCACCAAAGAAGAGCTGCTGGACGACTTCGACAACGCCGGCGATATCACCCGCAGCGGCCTGTACAAGCACGCCTACACCTGCGGTTACGGACAGTTCGGTGGCGAGCCGATCGCGGCGATGATTGGCAACTACACCTTCGGCCCGTCATCCCCGGACATGAAGCTGCTGAGCTACGTCGCCTCCGTGGGCGCCATGGCCCATGCCCCTTTCGTGATGGCGGCCGGTCCTGAGTTCTTCAACCTCAAGAGCTATCAGGACCTGCCGTCGGTCAAGGAAGTCAGCGACATTTTTGAAGGGCCCGGCCATACCAAATGGCGCAGCCTGCGTGAGATGGAAGACTCCAAATACATCGCCGCGACGCTGCCGCGCTTCCTGCTGCGTTCGCCGTACGATGGTTTGGAGAACCCGATTCGCAGTTTCGGCTATAACGAAACCGTCGACGGTAACCACGACAATTACTTGTGGGGCAACACCGCGTTCCTGATGGCCTCGCGCATCACCGACAGCTTCGCCCGCTACCGCTGGTGCCCGAACATCATCGGCCCGCAATCCGGCGGCGCGGTGGATGATTTGCCGGTGCACCTGTACGAATCCCTCGGCCAATTACAGGCGAAGATTCCCACCGAAGTGCTGATTTCCGATCGCAAGGAATTCGAGCTGGCCGAAGCCGGTTTCATTCCCCTGACCATGCGCAAGGACAGCGACAACGCTGCGTTCTTCTCTGCCAATTCAATACAGAAACCCAAGAACTTCCCCAAGACCCGCGAGGGCCAGGAAGCCCAGACCAACTACAAGCTCGGCACCCAGTTGCCGTACCTGTTTATCGTCAATCGACTGGCCCACTACATCAAGGTGCTGCAACGCGAGCAGATCGGCAGTTGGAAGGAGCGCCAGGACCTGGAACGTGAGTTGAACACCTGGCTCAAACAGTACATCGCCGATCAGGAAAACCCGTCGTCCGATGTGCGCAGCCGTCGCCCCTTGCGCGCCGCGCAAATCGTTGTACAGGACGTGGCGGGCGATCCGGGCTGGTACCAGGTGTCGTTGGCTGTGCGTCCGCACTTCAAGTACATGGGCGCCAACTTCGAGATCTCACTGGTCGGCCGGCTGGACACCCAGTAAGTGGGGACCGGGAGCCTGTTCGAGCGCCTGGAACCCGACGCACCGCGCTACCGCCCAGGCAGCGCGGATGAACAAGCGCGCCAGCGTGTCGAAGCGATCAAACGCCACCTGGAACAGGTGCTCAACTCACGCCAGGGCTGCTCGCAAAGCAGCCCTGAACTGGGCCTGCGCGATTTCAATGGGGTTACCCAGGCCAGCAGTGATCTGGTGGTGGCCATCAGCGCTGATATCCGGCGCTCTGTGGAGGCGTTTGAACCGCGCATCAAGGTCACGGGCGTGCGTTATCAGCCCGACCCGGACCTGCCGCTGGAGCTGAACTTTCGCCTGGATTGCCAGGTGCGGGTCAACCACAAGGAAGAACAGGTGCAGATCGAGGTGGCCATGCACGGCCGCGACGGCTACACCCGCGTGAGATGAGGATGCGATGGACTTGAAACAACGCTTTGCCGAGGAGTTGCGCTACCTGCGCGAACTCGGTCGCGAGTTTGCCGAGGACAATCCACAGTTGGCGCAGTTTCTCGGCGACGAGGCCGGCGACCCGGACGTGGAGCGATTGCTGGAAGGCTTTGCCTTCCTCACGGCCAAGCTCGGCATGAAGATCGACGACGATTTGCCGGAGCTGACCCATCCGCTGCTGCAAATGCTCTGGCCCAACTACCTGCGGCCCTTACCCAGCGCGACCATCATCCGGTTCGAGCCACGGCCCAATGCGATCAGTCAACGCAAGGTGATTCCCAAAGGGACACGGCTGTTTGCCAAACCCGTGGACGGCATCTCCTGCGAGTTTCGCACCTGCACCGACGTCAACCTGTACCCGTTGGCTTTGGCGCAAGTCAGCGATGCCCACAGCCGCGAAACCTCGACGCTGCGCATCGACCTCAACGTGTTGACCCAGCAACCGCTCGACAGCCTTGAATGCGATCAGTTGGATTTTCACCTCGGCGGCGACAATGCCACCGCACTGACCCTGTACCTGTGGCTGGCCCATTACCTCAAAAGCGTCACGCTGTACGTCAACAACACCCCTTATCGTCTGAACCCCAGCGAGTTGGGCTTCCCAGGTTTCACCGCCGAAGAAGCACTGCTGCCCTACCCGCGCAACGTGTTCGATGGCTACCGGATCCTGCAGGAATACTTTGTGTTCCCCCAGCGGTTCCACTTTTTCAGTCTGACCCGACTTGCCAAGGTCTGGCCGGCCGTCAGCACTGGACAGATTCGCTTCGAATTTCAGTTTTCCCGGCCGATGCCGGTCAATACGCATTTGCGCACATCAGACCTTCACCTGTTCTGCGCGCCGTCGGTCAATCTGTTCCGCCACGATGCCGAGCCCATCACACTGGATGGACGCAGCCAGGAACGCCGTATCAGCCCCAGTGGCAACCGCCACGATGCCTTTGAGATTTTCAGTGTCGACCGGGTGGCCGGGTGGGATGCCGCCGACAAGGAGCGCAAGGGTGAGCCGTTGCGACGATTTACCCCGTTCGAATCGTTCCAGCATGAAATCGAACATGCCCAGGGCCGTACCGCGCTGTATTTCCGCACCCATATCGAGCAATCCCACGGCCGTGAGGGTTTGCGTCATCGCATCGCTTTCGTGCGCGGCGATGAAAGCCTGTACATCGGCGAACGTGAAGCAGCCTCGATTGAGCTGACCTGCACCAACCGCGACCTGCCGCAGTTGCTGGGGGTGGGTGATGTGTCGCTGTCCACCGAAGCCACACCGTCGTTTGCCACCTATACCAATCTGATTGCGCCAACCCGTTCCTACCGGCCGGTGCTGGATGCCAGCCTGCACTGGACGCTGATTTCCAACCTGTCGCTGAACTACCTGTCGTTACTGTCGGCCGAGCCGCTCAAAGCGGTGATCCGCGCCTATGACTTTGCCGCCCTGCACGACCTGCAACAGGCCCGCGCCACACGCAAGCGCCTCAACGGCATCAAGGATGCCGTGACCACCCCCATCGACTGGCTGATGAAGGGCCAGCCGGTGCGTGGCGTGCAGACCCGTTTGCAACTGGACCAGAACGCTTTTCTCTGCGAGGGCGAGTTGTACCTGTTCGGTAGCGTGCTTTCACACTTCTTCGCCCTCTACGCCAGCATCAATTCCTTCCACCGTCTGGAAGTGATCAATACCACCAACAACGAGTGTTATGAATGGCCACTGTTGACCGGCAGACAACCCGTGATCTAGCCGACCGGCTGCTGGCTGACGCGCGAAACTATTCGTTTCACCGTTTGCTGGAGCATTTGCACGCCTTGCATGGCGATGACCTGGAAGCGCGGCCCCTGAGTGCGGCGGCGCGCCGTCGCGTGCGCCTGCAAAGCCATGCGGGGCTGGGCTTTCCGGCCTCCGACGTGGTGTTGGCTGGCCGCGTAGAAGATGGGGGCGACGAAGTGCGATACCGCTTGCAGACCAGCTTCTTTGGCCTGCACGGTACCGACTCGCCTTTGCCCGGTTATTACCTGGACCGCCTGGCTTACGAACAATCTCAAGAGCGCGGCATTCGTCCGGCGTTCATGGACTTCTTCAACCATCGCTTGCTGACCCTGCTGCACACCAGTTGGCGCAAGTACCGCTACTACATTCGCTTCCAGGCCGAGGCGAACGACCGTTTTTCGCGTTACGTATTCTCCATGGTCGGGCTGAACGACAACGACCTTCGCGGTACGACGCCGCTGCCGTGGGGCCGCCTGCTGAGCTTTGCCGGCTTGATCGCCAACCGCAGCCGCTCCCCCTCGGTGGTGTCCGGCATCGTCGCGCATTGCTTCGACCTGCACGGCGTACATATCCGTGAGTTCGAGGCTCGCTCAGTGAGTTTGCCGCAACGCCAGCGCCTGGCGTTGGGCAAGGGCAACGGCACCCTGGGCAGTAACTTTGTGGTGGGTGATCGCAGCAAGACCCGCGCCAGCAAGTTCACCCTGGTGATTCCTAACTTGACTCAAGCGCGCTTTCGTCAGTTCTTGCCCAGCGGCGATCAGTTCGGGCGATTGCGCCAGTTGATGGATTTTCTGCTGCGCGATGCCACCGCCTACGACCTGGAACTGGGGCTGCGCGAAGAAGACGTACCACCGTTCAACCTGCAACGCGCCAGCGGCACCCACCTGGGCTGGACCAGTTTTATCGAGCATCAACAGCAACGCCATCCCGCCGTGGTGCGGATTCGGGGGCGCGTATGAAGCTGAGTCTGGTAATCAGCAATCCCGCGCAGTTGCTGCACGGCTATCTGCCCGCTCATCAATTTGGCTCACAGGGCGGAAGCATCGGCAGTGCCGCAGTGGACTGGCGCCTGGAAGACCGCCACAACAGCGTGCGGCCCAACCACTGCGACATCCGCGTCATCGAAGGGCGATTCTGTGTGATCGACCGCAGTGGCAGAACCTACGTCAACGGTCACGACCTGCCGCTTGAGCGGCATGTGGCGATAAGCCTCAACGACGGTGATCGGCTGCAGATTGGTGCGTACCAGGTCGCGGTGCAATTGGGCGAGCACGCCCCAGGGCAACGTTCGCTGGATGAACTGCTCGGCGACCACCCTCAAGGCATGCACGTGTGGCACCAGGAAGATGCGCCGAGTAGGCCACCGGCGGATAGGCGACCTGCCACTTGCCCGGAATTCGAGCGCCTTTGCCGGCCCGTGGATTTGGCAGAGCAAAGCGACCCGCTGCGAGCGATGCATGAAGCACCGCCACCAAAACCGCTGGCTGATATTTGCGCGCCTGCACCCAAGCGCACCGTCAGCCTGTTCAGCACCCTGCGCCTGGGCACCTTGTTGCTGGCCTGCCTGGCCCTGGGCGGCTGCACCATGCTCGGCAAGATCGGCCAGGTGATCTGGACCCCATCGATTCCGGTCGGCGGCCCCGACGATCAGCCCAGTCGCTACTCCCTGAGCCTGTACGCCAGCGACCACGTCAACCCGCGCCTGATCAGCACCGGCACGGCACCGGATGAGGACGCGAGCCGCTCGCCCTACACCCTCAACGTGCAGGCCGCCAGCCCGCAGGCCCTGACGGATAAAGTACAAACGCTGCTCAGCCACCTTTACGAAAGCGTGCCGGCCCAGTCGCCACTGAGTTTGGAGCCAGCGCCCGTCGTGCCGATGTCGCCCATCGAAGACGCGCTGCTGGGTGACTACGACGCTCAGGGGGTCAGCCTGACCACCCCGTGGGGCAACCCGGCCATGCAGCACGTCGCCACGCCGATCGCCTTCAAGGTGTTGCAACTGACCGACGACTCGCTGCTGGTCAACGCCAGCCCTCAGGCCCTGGCCGACGACCTGAAAAAGACCCTGGGCAGCACCTACATCCGCGCCGACGACTACCTGCTCAACCCAGGCCAATTCAAGTTCATCGACCTGCGCGCGCTTGATGAAGACACCCGTTTCATCGCGGTGATCGCCCACTACCACAGCAGCGATGTCGGCCAGTGGAAACAGCGTCTGCGCGTCGAGCCCAAGGGCCGGCAATACGCAGTGCTGGTGCAGCTGGACGCTGCCCAGGTCAGCCTCAAGGGAGAAACCCGATGACGCCCTTTTCAGCCGCTTTTGCCCAGAGTAACCACCGATGAGTTCACGCAACCCCGTCATCTGGCATGAAGGTTTGTTCGTCAAGCCCCAGCACTTCCAGCAACAGGCCCGCGCCGCCGAAGCCGCCGTGCATCAGCGCCTGCACAGCCTCAACGACGCGCTCTATGGCTTCAGCGAACTGACGCTGAACAGCGAATACCTGAGCTTCGGCAAGGTGGCCATTACCCAGGCGCGCGGAATCATGCCCGACGGCAGCGTCTTCGATATCCCCCACGACCTGGCGCCGCCCGCCCCGCTGGAAATCGCCGACAGCAGCGCGGTCGGCCAGATCGTCTACCTGGCCCTGCCGCTGCGCTCCAACGGCGCCCTCGAAGTACGCTGGCCCGACCAGTACGGCAACAGCCGCTACATCGCCCGCCGTGAAGAAATCCGCGATACCCACAGCGATGACGGCGATCAGGTCGGCATGGACCTGGCCGTGCCCAACCTGCAACTGATGCTCGAACGCAGCGACCGCAGTGCTTTCACCGGCATCGCCCTGGGCAGAATCAAAGACAAACGCCCTGACGGCAGCCTGGTGATGGACGAGCACTTCTACCCCACCAGCCTGTCTCTGCAAGCAGTGCCGGCGCTGCACCGCTACCTGGGCGAAGTGGCCGGGTTGATGCGCGAACGCGCCAAGAACCTGGCCCAGCGTATCGGTTCCCCGGGGCAGTCGGGGGTGGCTGACGTCACCGACTTCAACCTGCTGCAAACCCTCAACCGCTTGTTCCCGCTGTTCCAGCACCTGGCGCGCCAGCGTCAGGTCCACCCAGAGCGGCTGTACATCGCCCTGGCCCAGGCCTGCGGCGAACTGGTGACCTTTACCGACGAAGACCACCTGCCTCAGGAATACCCGGCCTACCAGCACGACAACCTGCGCGAGTCGTTCCAGATGCTGGAACACACCCTGCGCCGCGCCTTGGGCACGGTGCTGCAACCGCGTGCGGTGTCGCTGCCTATCGTCGACCAACTGTACGGCGTACGCAGCGCCGCATTGAACGACAAGCGCCTGTTGGACAACGCCGAATTCATCCTCGCCGTGCGCGCCGAACTGCCGGCGGAAACCCTGCGTCAACAACTGCCCAAGCAGATCAAGATCACCTCCACCGAAGGCCTGGAGCAACTGGTCAGCCTGCAACTGCCGGGTATTCCCCTGCGGCCGCTGCCGGTGGCGCCGCGACACCTGCCGTTCCATGCCGGCTTCAGCTACTTCGAACTCGACCGCCATCACCCTGCCTGGCAAAGCCTGAGCAGTGGCAGCGGGTTTGGTTTCCATATTGCCGGTGAATTCCCGAAGCTGGAATTGCAGTTCTGGGCGATCAGGAGTGAAAAAGATGATTAAAACGACACCCGATTCATGGCGTCACGAGGAGATCTCCGGCGCCATCGACTTTGACGGTGAAACGATCACTGCCAGCGGCCAAACACACTTGGCCGACCCTGAATTCGACATGCGCGGCCTGGCCTGGAACCCGCTGTGCGATGCCGCCACGCCGCTGATCGGCCTGGTCATTCGTCTACGCCGCCTGGACCAGCACGGTGACGTACCTGCGCTGTACCTGAGCGTCAGCAACCAGATCACCACGATCATGGAAGAAGTCAGCCAGCTCGACTACGACGCCGGCATGCTCAAGGCCTACTCCTACAGCCTGTGTTTGTTGCTGGACGAAGTGGTCATGAGCACTTCCTGGGGCAAGTCTTCAACATGGAGCGCACGCTCGCTGCTAAGCAAGTTTCATCAAGAAACCTGGGGCGGCGAAAAATTCTTCACCGTGATGAACAACATGATCCCCGAAGCTGCCAGGTATCAGCATGTGCTGGAGTTCATGTACCAGTGCCTGATCTCCGGTCTCAAAGGCAAATACGGCGCCCATATCAAGGGCGATGACGAAATCCAGAAGATCATCACCCAACTGCACGGCCTGTTGCGCCCCTTGCGCGGCGAGACACCCAAGCGCCTGACCGATCCGCTGAAAAACGTCGCGCCGCGCAACTACCGGATCCAACGCGCCTGGCCGTTGTGGACGCCGTGGGCCATGGCCGCCGTCGTGCTGACGGTCGCCTACACGATCTACTCGATCCGCCTGAACGCCATCACCCAGCAAGTGCTGGAGTCCCTGGAGCGGGTGCTGCACCTGTAACCGATTTTCAGCGCGCTCATCCCGAGCGCCTGCAAAGCCATGGCCGTGTCGGCCATAACCCGCGGCCCCCAGGGGCCGTTCACTTGATCGCGACAAGGAGCTTGTCATGCCAACACCCGCGTACATCAGCATCTACGGCAAAACCCAGGGTCATATCACCAAGGGCGCATTCACCGCCGACTCAGTGGGCAACGTTTATGTGGAAGGCCACGAAGACGAAATCCTCGCCCAGGAAATCGACCACGCAATCGGTACGCCCACCGACCCACAGAGTGGCCAACCGTCCGGGCAACGGGTGCACAAGCCGCTGACATTCACCAGCGCCTTGAACAAAGCCTCTCCGATGCTCTATCAGGCCCTGGCCACCGGCGAAATGCTGCCCACCGTTGAAGTGAAGTGGTTCCGCACCTCGGGCGACGGCAAGCAGGAGCACTTCTTCACCACCAAGCTGGAAGACGCCACTGTCGTCGACATCCACACCGTCCTGCCCCACGCACAAAATGGTGACAACGAAAACTACACCCAACTGATCAAGACCAGCCTGGCGTATCGCAAGGTCAGCTGGACCCATGTGGTGGCCGGCACCGAAGCCTCGGATGACTGGCGCAAGCCGGCTTAATCGCCAACCGGCACGTTCCGCCGCACAGGCGGCGGAACGTTCACTGACTCGATAATTTCCAGGAGGTTCTATGCCAGCCGTCGTTCTGGTCGGACACGACCACGATTGCCCTTTGTGTGGCCCCACCACCGTTGACAGCGGTACACGCAACATGACCGTCAACGGCCGCGCCGTCGCCCGTGTCGGCGACACCCTTGGATGCGGCGCCGTCATCACCAGCGGCTCGCCCTCGATGGCCATCAATGGACAGCCAGTAGCCCGTGTCGGCGATACCACCGATCACGATGGAAAATTGGAAAACGGTGATAGCAGCTGGTTGATCGACTGACATTCACACTCTCGACAAGGAGGCCCCATGCCCCGCCAAAGCGACCTGCGTTTCACCTTCGAGCCTTTGAAGGGCGACGCCTTCGAGGTGGTCTCGTTCACCCTCGAAGAAGGTCTGTCCCGGCCGTTCAAACTCGAACTGGAACTGGCCAGCCACAACGCCGCCATCGACTTCAATCGGGTCCTCGATCTGGCGGGGCTGTTCACCCTCTGGCGTGGCGACACTCCGGTGCGTTATGTCCACGGTTTGGTCAGCCTGTTCCAGCAGGGTGATACCGGCTTTCGTCGCACCCGCTACACCGCCGTGGTCGAACCGACCCTGGCGCGTTTCGACCTGCGTTCCAACTGGCGCATTTTCCAGGGCCAGACCGTGCCCGACATCATCACCAACGTGTTGGCCGAGCAACAGCTGACCGACATCCGCACTGAAATCTGCTTCGAACACCAGCCCCGCGAATACTGCGTGCAGGCCGGTGAAACCGACCTCGATTTCATCGCCCGCCTCGCCGCCGAAGAAGGCCTGCTCTACAGCTTCGAACACCGCGCCGACGGCCACACCCTCGTCCTTACCGATCGCGTCGGTGGCCTGGGCACCATTGGCACCCACACCGATTGCCCGGTGCTCTACCAGCCCATGGCCGGCGGCGATTCCATGGAACCGGCGTTGAACCGCTTCCACTACACCGAACAAGTGCGCACCGCACGCCAGGTACAGCGCGACTACACCTTCACCCATCCGTACTACAACCAGCAGCACACCGCCACCGGCGACCAGGACCTGAACAACCAGCACAAGGACTATGAACGTTACGACTATCCCGGCCGCTACAAACGCGACATCGCCGGCAAGCCCTTCACCAAAACCCGCCTGGCCGCCCTGCGCAACGACGCCAAGCTGGCGCATGTGGCCGGTGACGATGCGCGCCTGCAACCGGGGCTGGCGTTCGACCTCAACGAGCACCCGCGTGAAGACTTCAACGACCGCTGGCGCACCATCGCCATCACCCACGCAGGCAAACAACACAGCAGCCTGGAGGAAGAAGCGTTCGGCAGCGGCAGCGGCACGTCCTACGAGATGCAGGCCACAGCCATTCGCTGGACCTCCGACTGGAAAGCCCCACTGCGTGACAAACCCTGCATCGACGGCCCGCAGATCGCCACGGTAGTCGGCCCGCCCGGGGAAGAGATTTATTGCGATGAATGGGGCCGGGTCAAGGTGCAGTTCCCGTGGGATCGTTCGGACAAGAACAACGATCAAAGTTCCTGCTGGATCCGTGTGGCTCAGGGCTGGGCCGGTGCGACCTGGGGCGCCATGGCCGTGCCTCGGGTCAATCAGGAACTGATCATCAGCTTCCTGGATGGCGATCCTGACCAGCCGATCGCCACGGGCCGCACCTACCGCGAGACCAATCTACCGCCGTACGAGCTGCCCAAGCACAAGACGCGGATGACTATCAAGAGCCGTACCCATAAGGGAGAGGGCTTCAATGAGCTGCGTTTTGAGGATGAACTGGGGCAGGAAGAGGTGTACATCCATGCCGAAAAGGACAAGAACGTCCATATCAAACATGACAACACAACGTTTGTGGGTAATGACCGCAGTGAGAAAGTTGGGCATGACGAGCAGATAGAGGTAGGCCACGACCGCAAGGAACAGGTGGGCAATGACGAACGGATAAGCATCGCTCAGGACCACTATCACAGCGTAGGTCGAGATCGAGTGCAGAGTTTCGGTCGCAACCACCAGATCAGTATTGGCAAAGACCGGGTCGAGACCATTGGCAATGATCGACACGACACGATTGCAGTCAATCACCGCATGGAAATTGGCGGTAACGCCGAACAGGTCATTCAGGGTTCCCAACATATCTCTGCCGCGCAAGGCATAGGCACCAAAACCACGACCTATCAGCTGCAAACCAGCGACAGCCTCGTTCTACAAGGCCCCGGCGGTAGCATTACCCTGGATGCCAATGGCATCACCCTCAGCGGGATTGCCATCTACCTGAATGGGCCGACGCAACTTAACGTTAAAGGCGCAGGACACTCACTCATCCTTAGTGGCGTGCCGACAACCGGCGAACCGATCTGTGTTGGCTGCTGGCTCAAGGCCGCCCGTGAGCGTAAAGCCCTCGTGAAGGTGGACGCATGATTCCCGGTGAACTGCTGACGGCACTGACCAACGACCTTTACGCGCACGACGTCCCCCGTCCGCGATATCTCGTCGCGTTGATCGATATGGCGACATTACCTCAGGAAACCCGGCAAAAACTGACGGACCATCCAGGCTTTGATCTGCAACCACTGCTTCTGGCTCCCGGCCTGGAACAGCTCAGGCCATTGGGCCCGCACTTGGCATGTCCACGTGAGGCCACTCGCAAGGGCCATGGCGCACTGATCGACAGTCTTGCGCGCTATGACAGCAATACCATCGTCGCATGGATTACCAGCACTGTGAGCGCCGATGTGCTGGCCCGACATCTGAGTCAGGCCACGTTTGTCGACACGCAAGACAGCGAGCGTTACGTGTTGCGCTACTACGACAGTCGTGTCACGCCGAAGCTCTTGCGCCATGCGCCCGAGCAGTGGAGAGAGTGGCTGCTCGCACCCGTTGTGTCCTGGTGGTGCCGTGGGGCCACTCCAAGCCAGGAACAGTGGCATCGAATCCGCGGAGGAGCACGGTCAATCCCGATCGTTGCCGCCCCGCGATTGGTGATGGACGCCGCGTTATGGCAAGCATTGGAAAGTGACCCCCTGCCTTTCCGGCTACTGGAAACACTCAACGAAACCTCACCCGCTTTATTCAGTAGCCCGTGCCATGGAGTGCGTCTGGCGCTGATCGAGTCGCTGCTCAGCCAAGGAAAGAGCCTGGGATTGATTGACCATCACAACCTGACCGATTTCATCATCCTCACCCTCCAACACACCCCCCAACGCTTGCAAGGCACTGCCCACTGGCATGCCGCGCTGCAGCGTAGCGCCCGGGGCGAAGGACGCCTGGGCCTGTTGTTTCTCCAGGGAGCACGACCATGACCGCCCCGACCGACCTGCTCAACTTCGTGGCCCGGCAAACGTTCAGCACCGAAGGCAACAGTCCCTGCGTCAGCTGTAAACGCTCGGTGTCCCTGCTGCCGCTGCGCTATGCCGTGATCGGGCACACCGAATCGGCCCTGCCTCCTGCCCTGGCCAGGGCGGAGCCCCTGGCCAACCTGCCCCTGACCGCCGCGCGCTATACCGTGCGCGCACTGCGCGAGGGGTATCTTTATGTGTTCATCCACCGCACCGCGACCGACTGGGTATGCGAGGGCGCCTATCAAACCTACAGCAGCGGCTTGTGCAAGGCCGTGTGGCCCGCCACCCCGGACGATCTGGGGCTGGGCGGCCTGCCGGACTTCGGCGATCGGGTCATCCAGGTCAGCGATCCTGAAGACGTCAACGAAGCCCGGCTGCTGTTCACCCCGGACCTGCTGACGCCGCGCCTGCTCGCCGAGATCCGCACGCAACCGCGGCTGCGCAACACCCTGCGCAAGGTCGATATCCGCCAACTGATCCAAAGCTGCAGCCACACCGCACACATCATCGAGGCCCAGGCGCTGGACAGTAGCGTCGCCGACCTGCTCGGGCCGACCTCCCCGCCCTTGATGGCCCGCCTTGGCGAGCAACTGTTTGCGCCCCCGGTCGGCTACTCGGCCCTGGCGGGTGTGGCTACGCGGCTTGGCGCAACGGCGACCCAGGCGCAGGGTTTTGCCGTGGTGTTGGACGACCCGATCGGCATCACCCAGGAGCTCAATGCCTGGCGCAATCAGAGCGTGGAGACGCTCGAAACCTTCATGCGCAAAACCGACGGCGAAGGCATCGACAACCAGCGCAAACACACCATCGCCTTCGGCCTCGAAAACCTCAAGCTCACCCTCGCCGAACAAGCCGAGCAACGCTACGTCAACCACGCCAACGCGCTTGGCGTGAGGTACACCGACCGCGAGTACGCCAGCAGCAACGTCCACATGGTCACGGCGTCGATGGGCAGCTACCGCAGTTTCCGCAACCCCGCCGACCAACAGCGCCAGGAGCAGCACGACATCGAGCTCGCGCGCCAGGACAGCTGGGCGAAACGCTACGCGCCGTCGGTCGACGAAGCGCGGCTGCAGGCCTTCATGGCGGAGTTTGATGCGGCCGTCGCCCAAGCCGATGCGATCAAGGACCAGCGCGCCGCCGATCATTTGCAGTGGCTCAACAGCACCGCGTTGCTCGAGGCTTTTGCCTATTACGATGCCAAAGACAGCGGCAACGGCCTGGCGTTCGAAGCGCAACTGGGCGTGGCCGTTGCCGGCATGAACAGTACCGCCCTGGGCGAGGCGCAAATCGACAGCTGGAGCGCCCTCGACGGCACGACGCCGAACAACTGGTTTTGGCGCGGGCTTGCCCAGAATCAGACCCAGGCCATCGAACAGATCAATCTGTTGCTCGCCCAACGCTCGCAACTGCCGACCCTGGACGGCGCTCAGCTGCAAGCCTTGAGCAAGTCGCTGGTCGATATCTACGCCAAAGCCCACGCGCTGGTCGGCGAGGTCAGCCTCAATACGCCGCCCTCTGCCATCCGACTCAGCGGCGCGGTGCTGCTGACCAACACCTTCGGTACCCGCCTGCTGCAAAGCAGCGCGGCGTCCCGGCTGGATAGCCCGCTCAATACCGCGCTGGCCCTGGTGTTCAAGGCGAGGCTGGGCCATTTGGGAGAGCAACTGCATTTCGAAAGCACGACCATGCCGCTCAGCCAGGGGGTCAAGGCGAAAATAGGCCTGGCCGCCCACAAGAGCTTCGGCGACTCGCTGGCCGCGGGTGCCGCCGGACCCATGCTGGAAGTGCGCCTGGGCAGCACCCTGGCCTTGCTGGAGGTCTGGAACCTGAAGCTGAAGGCAGAAAAGGCAGACAAAGGCACGCGCGAGTACATCGAGCTGACGGCCGCCATGCTCGCGGTGTCGGCGGTCGGGCTGGAGTTGGGGGCGGTGGCGGTGGGGTTTGCCGAGCGAAGTCATAACACGGCGATTCGCCAGGCCGGGCGGGTGATGGGGAGTCAGTTGAAGTTGATGGCGGGGGTGTTGGCGGGGGGAGCGGCAGCAGCCGGGATGGTTTTTGATAGTGTCGATAGTGTGAAAGCTGTCAGTCAAAAAAAATGGTCCATCGCTGCGGTTTATTTTATTAGAGCTGCGGCTCAAGTTGGATCCGCGTTCTTTTCAACAGCCATAGGGCTGGCAGCAGCAGCCCCGTATCTGGAACGACTAATCCAGATACATGGACGAAATCGTTTTTTGGTATATGCCCATCAAACATCCACACAACTCGCATTGAAAATGGCTTTTATGCTGCGTTGGTGCATACGAATCAACCTAGTGATTTTCGCAGCTTCCGCCGCGTTAGAAATGCTGCTCCCCAATGAGCTTCAGAATTACTTGAACCACTGTACTTTTCGAAAAGATCGAGACAATGGAACTCCAAAATCCGTAGAGCAAGAACTGATAAATTTCCACAAAGCTATCGAGGCAACCCTCTAATGTATTTTTTTGAATGGCTCATGTATGACGGACGTGCGACGACTGATTACGAAGCATTGGCGAAAGAAGCTGACCAACAAACAGCGAACGAAGAAAAGCTGCCTCCAATCCGCGTATCACAGGCCGTTTCGAAAGCAATTACAGATAACCAGTCCCTTTACGACTACAACTCCACCTACATTGATGTGCGTACACCGAATGATGAAAAACGCGGATTAATTACGTTAATAGCGGGCACTTGTGGAGCACTTTTGGTTTGGATGGTTGTAATGGTTATTTTTTCAATTACAGTACATTACTGGAATGAATACAAAGGCACCACGGATCCACTGGAGATTACTGACTATATTGCAATGAACACCATTCCATTAATCCCCATAGTTTCTTTGTATCTATATATAAAATATGTCTTCCGCTACCTGCGACTTGAAATTTTCACCGCCCGACGCCTGATCGTCCGCTTCAACCGCGTCACCCGCAAGATCTACCTGCTTCGCCCCAAACACCTGGGAGGCATCGTCGCACTGGACTGGGACACCGCCGAAGTCTGCATCAACCCGAAGATGTCCGAACTGGACGGCACGGGAGGCTTCGTCATGCTGGGATGGGACAAAGAAACTCACTCCGTCCGTGACGCCGACGGCCATCTCAAGGACGACTTCGAAATCACCTTCGTGGGCAAGCCAACCCGTAACGCCTCCGAACTCTTGGCGTTCTGGGAATACATCCGGCGCTACATGGAAGAGGGGCCGGAAGCGGCGCCCAAACCCAAAAAACTCATCGGCAAATTTCCCTGGCCGTGGCGCTCTTTCATGGCCGTGTGGCAACTGGACAGCCGGTTCGTGAAAATCCCTCAGCTATGGATCTTCGTGCCGATCTATGGCCTGTTACTACCGTTGATCCTTGTGCATGCCTGTGGCCATTGGGTGTCCCTGCTGTTGTGTTACGAGCCAAGGTTTCCTCGTTCCATTGAGGATGCAGGCCGCTGATCCCATGAAATCCGATTCAGCCAATTACTGCGGTTTCAATAACTCCACTCTCCGACTCAGCGGCGCGGTGCTGCTGACCAACACTTTCGGTACCCGCCTGCTGCAAAGCAGCGCGGCGTCCAGGCTGGATGGCCCGCTCAATACCGCGCTGGCCCTGGTGTTCAAGGCGAGGCTGGGCCATTTGGGAGAGCAACTGCATTTCGAAAGCACGACCATGCCGCTCAGCCAGGGGGTCAAGGCGAAAATAGGCCTGGCCGCCCACAAGAGCTTCGGCGACTCGCTGGCCGCGGGTGCCGCCGGGCCCATGCTGGAAGTGCGCCTGGGCAGCACCCTGGCCTTGCTGGAGGTCTGGAACCTGAAACTGAAGGCAGAAAAGGCGGACAAAGGCACGCGCGAGTACATCGAGCTGACGGCCGCCATGCTCGCGGTGTCGGCGGTCGGGCTGGAGTTGGGGGCGGTGGCGGTGGGGTTTGCCGAGCGAAGTCATAACACGGCGATTCGCCAGGCCGGGCGGGTGATGGGGAGTCAGTTGAAGTTGATGGCGGGGGTGTTGGCGGGGGGAGCGGCAGCAGCCGGGATGGTTTTTGATAGTGTCGATAGTGTGAAAGCTGTCAGTCAAAAAAAATGGTCCATCGCTGCGGTTTATTTTATTAGAGCTGCGGCTCAAGTTGGATCCGCGTTCTTTTCAACAGCCATAGGGCTGGCAGCAGCAGCCCCGTATCTGGAACGACTAATCCAGATACATGGACGAAATCGTTTTTTGGTATATGCCCATCAAACGTCCACACAACTCGCATTGAGAATGGCTTTTATGCTGCGTTGGTGCATACGAATCAACCTGATGATTTTCGCAGCTTCCGTCGCGTTAGAAATGCTGCTCCCCAATGAGCTTCAGAATTACTTGAACCACTGTACTTTTCGAAAAGATCGAGACAATGGAACCCCCAAATCCGTAGAGCAAGAACTAAAAAATTTCCACAAAGCTATCGAGGCAACCCTCTAATGTATTTTTTTGAATGGCTCATGTATGACGGACGTGCGACGACTGATTACGAAGCATTAGGAAGAGAAGCCGATCTACAAAAAGAGACCAATGAAAAGCTGCCTCCCATTCGTGTCACACAAACAATTTCGAAAGCCATTACAGATAATGAGTCACTGTATAATTACAATCCAACTTACATTGATGTCCGCACTCCAAACGATGAGAAGCGCGGACTGATAACCTTAATAGTGGGCGGAGTCGGCGCAGGACTACTATGGATGTTCTTCCTTGCATTTTATTTCCTCGTCACGTATTACTATAACGAACACAAAGGTTCCGAGAGTACTCCGCTTAGCATTATTGATTTTATTTCGCTGCATATCATTCCATTAATTCCTATAACTTCTCTGTATCTTTACATAAAATACGTCTTTCGCTACTTACGACTCGAAGCATTCACCGCCCGACGCCTGATCGTCCGCTTCAACCGCGTCACCCGCAAGATCTACCTGCTTCGCCCCAAACACCTGGGAGGCATTGTCGCCTTGGACTGGGACACCGCCGAAGTCTGCATCAACCCGAAGATGTCCGAACTGGACGGCACCGGAGGCTTCGTCATGCTGGGATGGGACAAAGAAACCCACTCCGTCCGTGACGCCGACGGCCATCTTAAGGACGACTTCGAAATCACCTTCGTGGGCAAGCCAACCCGTAACGCCTCCGAACTGTTGGCGTTCTGGGAATACATTCGGCGCTACATGGAAGAGGGTCCGGAAGCGGCGCCCAAACCCAAAAAACTCATCGGCAAATTTCCCTGGCCGTGGCGCTCTTTCATGGCCGTGTGGCAACTGGACAGCCGGTTCGTGAAAATCCCTCAACTGTGGATCTTTGTGCCGATCTATGGCCTGTTACTGCCGTTGATCCTTGTGCATGCCTGTGGCCATTGGGTGTCCCTGCTGTTGTGTTACGAGCCAAGGTTTCCTCGCTCCATTGAGGATGCAGGCCGCTGATCCCATAAAATCCGATTCAGCGAGTACTGGGCCATGGCCCAACTGTTCATGCAACAAGGCCCGCAAGCCCTGCCCACCTTCTCCCGCCCACCTCGCGACTGGAACAACGAAGACGTGACCTTCAACCTCGCGCGCCGCCTGGCGCCCAAGGTGCGGTGGCCGACGGAAATAGACCTGGAATCACGCACCGCACCCTAATGTCGCAGTAGCAGGGCGGACAATGCGGACTTGTGATCAGATCCGAGCCTTCCCGAAAGGGAATAGCTGCCATGATGCGCCGCTCATAGGACAAAACGCCCAGTCCACCGACAGCCCCGGACAAGCATGAACCTCCATTGAATGGCGCACATCGTTTGATGGTCGATTGATAGTCGCGTGACTTCTCAGCAGGCAAAAAAAATCCCGCAGAGCGTCTAGCTCGCGGGATTTCTTTGGTATTTATGGCGGAGAGATAGGGATTCGAACCCTAGGTACCGGTGAAGGTACAACGGATTTCGAATCCGTCCCATTCGGCCACTCTGGCATCTCTCCAACGGCGCGCATCATAACAACACTTTCGCAGGAAGCGAACCCCCTGAGCGAAATATTTCTGTGCTATCAGATGCTTGCGTCGGTTAAAGCGGTACGCCCAGACGATTGGCGACTTCTTCGTAGGCTTCGATGACGTCACCGAGGCCCTGACGGAAGCGGTCCTTGTCCATTTTCTTGCCGGTGGCCTTGTCCCACAGACGGCAGCCGTCCGGGCTGAATTCGTCGCCCAGCACGATGGAGCCATCGTGGAACACGCCGAATTCCAGCTTGAAGTCGACCAGCAGCAGGCCGGCATCGTCGAACAGCTTGCTCAGGACTTCGTTGACCTTGAGCGACAGCTCTTTCATGCGAACCAGTTGCTCGGCGGTGCCCCAACCAAAGGCCACAACGTGGGATTCATTGATGAACGGGTCGCCCTTGGCGTCGTCCTTCAGGAACAGTTCGAAGGTGTAAGGGTTGAGCTTCATGCCCTCCTCGACACCCAGGCGCTTGACCAGGCTGCCGGCGGCGTAGTTACGCACGACGCATTCGACCGGGATCATGTCGAGTTTCTTCACCAGGCATTCGTTGTCGCCCAGCAATTTGTCGAATTGGGTCGGCACGCCGGCCGCTTCGAGCTTCTGCATGATGAAGGCGTTGAACTTGTTGTTCACCATGCCTTTGCGGTCAAGCTGTTCAATACGCTTGCCATCGAACGCCGAGGTGTCGTTGCGAAACAGCAGGATCAAACGGTTAGCGTCGTCGGTCTTGTAAACCGATTTGGCTTTGCCGCGGTAGAGTTCTTCACGTTTTTCCATGATGGGCTCCGCTTGCTAAGTAGATGGGCTAGGCGATGTGGCGCCAGTCGAGCCCTGAATCTTGATCGGCCAGTTGCAGCCAGTCCGGGTCGCACCCGAGGGTGTCGACAAAACATTGCCGGGCCAGCCGCGGCAGGTTGTTCTTGCTGCTCAGATGGGCCAGGACCAGGTGTTGCAGGTCTTTCCAGCCCAGCTCGGCCACCAGGAATGCCGCCTGGTGGTTATTCAAATGTCCCAGTTCACCGCCCACCCGCTGCTTGAGAAAGTACGGGTAGTGACCGCGAGCCAGCATGTCACGGCAGTGATTGGACTCGATCATCAACGCATCGAGGTCCCGATAGCCGTCCAGCACCTTGTCACAATAGGAACCCAGGTCGGTCAACAGGCCGAAGCGCCGCAAACCGTCACTGAAAACATATTGTGTCGGCTCCTGTGCATCGTGGGCCACGGCAATGACACCGATGCTCAAGTCGCCGATTTGCAGCTGCTCGCCGCCGGCCAGAAAGCCTGCGGGTTCAATCGGTTTGCGCATCCCGCGCAAGGTCCCGCGACTGAGGTAGACAGGCAGATTGTAGCGCCGAGACAGCAAACCCACGCCATGCACGTGGTCGGCATGTTCGTGGGTCACGAGTATCGCGCTCAGCTGCGCAGGGTGCACACCCAGGCGCAGCAGGCGTTTTTCGGTTTCCCGCAGGGAAAACCCACAATCCACCAATACATACGTATCAGCGCTGGCTATCAGCGTGCCGTTCCCTTGGCTACCGCTGCCGAGAACGGCAAAACGCATGCGATCAGCCCAGGTTGTCCTGAATCTTGCTCAACACTTTACGCGCCACGTCTGCTGGCGCCACGGTGTTGATGTTTTTCTCGACGGTGACCTGGACGTTCTCGCCAACCTTGCTCAGGCGAACCTGATAACGCTCGGCGCGGACCTCAAGCTCTTCCTTGCTCGGCGCGCTGCCGAACAGGCTGCTGAAGAAGCCTGGTTTGTCGTCTTTGCTCTCGGCTTTTTCGGCCAGGTTGATGTAGTACAGGCCCAGGCTACGGTTGATGTCTTCAACACGCCATTCGCCTTGTTCCAGCGCGCGACCGACGCTCGACCAGGCACGATCCAGGTCGGTGCCGACGTTCAGCACAGGGTTGCCGCTGCCGTCTTCACTCAGGCTGACACGGCTAGGCGCGTCGAAATCACGGGAAGCCAGCATGGAGACCGAACCGCCCTTCTCGGAGATACGGCTCATGCTCGCGAGCATATCGTCGACCAGTGCCGCGTCCAGGCCAGTGTTGACCGAACGGTTGGTGAAGGCCACATCGGCGGTGCTGCCGGCAGGACGCTCGGCGCTGACCACATAGACTTCACTGGTGTTGCGCTGCACGCCCGGCTCGATGCGCACCCGCACGCGGGTTTCGCTGTCCGTGCTGACGCCAGCCGCGCTCAGGCGCTTGGCCATGGCTGCGGACAGCTCATCGGAATGCTGCCAGGTCGTGGTGAATTCACCGGTTTGCGGACGCTGTTCATCCAGACGGAAACCATTGTCCTGGAAGAACTGGACGGCCACTGGCCAGATTTCAGCCGGTGGATTCTGCGCCAGGATGGAGCTGGAGCCGCCGCTCTTCTGCAGAGAATAGGGGCTGGCGTCCGCAGCCGCCGTCAGTGGCTGCGGGCGAGGAACGATGTATTCGCCCTTGGCGGTGTCATCGGCCACGTTACGCGGGATCGGCAACAGCGGATCCAGACGCTTGGCGGTATGGATATCCTGCGGTATTTGCATCGGTGCAGTCTGTTGCGCTTCCAGGTAATCGCTACCACGGTCACGGAAATAACCTTCCGGGCCCCAGACCCATCCACAGCCACTGGTGCTGGAGATAATCAAGGCAAGTGCGGAAAGTCCGGCCATTCGCTTCATGCGTTGTACTTCCTCAATTAAACCAGGACACCGCACTGGCGCAGGGCCGTGCGCAGCGTTTCGTGACAAGGTGTGCTCAGCCAGGTCAACGGCAGGCGAATGCCTTCGTGCATCAGGCCCATTTCAACCAAAGCCCACTTCACCGGAATCGGGTTGGCTTCGATGAACAGGTCCTTGTGCAGCGGCATCAGTTTTTCGTTGATTGCCCGTGCAGTCTCGGCATCGCCCTTGAGAGCGGCCTCGCACAGATCGGCCATTTCACGCGGCGCGACGTTGGCGGTGACGGAGATGTTGCCCTTGCCGCCCATCAGGATCAGCTCGACCGCGGTCGGATCATCGCCGGAAAGGACGACGAAGTCCTTGCTTACGCCGTCGAGGATGGCCTTGGCGCGCTTGAGGTCGCCAGTCGCTTCCTTGATACCGATGATGTTCGGCACGGTGGACAGGCGGATCACGGTTTCGGCCTGCATGTCGCAGGAGGTGCGGCCGGGAACGTTATAGAGAATCTGCGGGATGTCGACCGATTCGGCGATGTGCTTGAAGTGCAGGTACAGGCCTTCCTGGGTCGGCTTGTTATAGTACGGCACGACCAGCAGGCAGGCATCGGCGCCGGCTTCCTTGGCATTTCGGGTCAATTCGACCGCTTCGCGGGTCGAATTGGCGCCGGTACCGGCGATCACCGGAATGCGACCATTGACCTGCTTGACCACGGCACGGATGACTTCGATGTGCTCGTTGACGTCGAGGGTTGCCGATTCGCCGGTGGTGCCGACGGCGACAATGGCATGGGTGCCGTTTTCAAGGTGGAAGTCCACGAGTTTGCTGAGGCTGTCCCAGTCAAGACGCCCCTGTGCATCCATGGGTGTGACCAGTGCCACCATACTGCCCGCAATCATGAAACCGCTCCTGCCGGAAAAAGAGAGCCGTAATGGTACTGGCGCCAAGATGCTTGCACAAGCGAAGTACTGTGCTGCCGCCATTCCCCTTGGCGCCGGTTTTCGCTACCCTTCAGACTTTGATCGGTACAGACAAGCTCGTGCGTCGGGTTTCAGCCTCCATTTTCGGCATCACAAGCCCTGATCCAGCGTTGCCGCCTCTCGCTCCCGCCCTGCCGGAGCACGTTGCAACCTGCCGCTTGGGGTTTTCTGAATTCGCATCCGCAGGCTCGCTCCCGGCAAAACGCCCTCTGGACGTACCGACCGCTCATCGCTTTAGGAATGCTGCATGTCCACCCCCACAGTTCGCGAACAATTCCTTGTTATCAGTGCCCTCGGCGCCAACCCCATGGAGCTGACCAACGTCCTGTGCCGCGCCAGCCATGAAAACCGCTGCGCCGTTGTCACCTCTCGCCTGACCCGCCATGGCGAATGCAGTGCCCTGGTGCTGGAAATCTCCGGTAGCTGGGATGCCCTGGCGCGCCTGGAAGGCAGCCTGCCAGTATTGGCCAAGCGGCATGCGTTCACGGTCAACGTGGTGCGCAGCGCGGCCCTGGAAAACCGCCCCCAGGCCCTGCCGTACGTCGCCTATGTCAGCTCGGCCTACCGCTCGGACATCATCAACGAGCTGTGCCAGTTCTTCATGGACCACAATGTCGAGCTGGAAAACCTGACCTGTGACACTTATCAGGCTCCGCAGACCGGCGGCACCATGCTCAACGCCACGTTTACCGTGACCTTGCCGGCCGGCGTGCAAATCAGCTGGCTGCGCGATCAGTTCCTGGATTTTGCCGACGCGCTGAACCTCGATGCCCTGATCGAACCCTGGCGCCCACAGAACCCAATGTAAGGAAGCTTTCATGGCCGTTGCCATCGACCAACCGGTCGCCGATTTCGAAGCCCCCGCCACGAGCGGGCAGACCGTCAGCCTAGCGGGCCTGAAGGGCAAGCAAGTAGTGATCTACTTCTACCCCAAGGACAGCACCCCAGGCTGCACGACCGAGGGGCAGGGTTTTCGTGATCAATACGCTGCATTCAAGACCGCCAATACCGAAGTGTTCGGCGTGTCTCGCGACAGCCTGAAATCCCACGAGAACTTCAAGTGCAAACAGGAATTCCCCTTTGAGCTGATCAGCGACAAGGACGAAGCCATCTGCCAGCTGTTCGACGTGATCAAGCTGAAAAAGCTCTATGGCAAGGAATACATGGGCGTGGATCGCAGCACGTTCCTGATCGATGCCAACGGCGTGCTGCGTCAGGAATGGCGTGGTGTGAAGGTGCCGGGGCATGTTGATGCGGTATTGGCTGCCGCTCAGGCCCTCAACAAAGCCTGATTTCTTCGAGACCTGTTCCGACGCTATCGCGAGCAGGCTCGCTCCTACAGCTGACCGAGTTGTTTTGACTGACGCGATCTGATGTAGGAGCGAGCCTGCTCGCGAAGAGGCCCATCAGCCTCACTGAAGATTTAAAGCAGCGGCGATACCACCGGTTCCTTTCGCGGCCACGCATCCAGCACGGCCTTGAACAGCGTCGCCAGGGGAATCGCGAAGAACACCCCCCAGAACCCCCACAACCCGCCAAACAGCAGCACCGCGCAGATGATCGCCACCGGGTGCAGATTCACCGCCTCCGAGAACAGCAATGGCACCAGCACGTTGCCATCCAGCGTCTGAATGATCCCGTAGACCGCCATCAAGTAGATGAACTGATCGCTCCAGCCCCACTGGAACAACGCAATCAGAAACACGGGCACGGTCACCACTACGGCGCCGACATAAGGCACCACCACCGAAATCCCCACCAGCAGTGCCAGCAGCGCCGCGTAGTTGAGCTCAAGGACAACGAAGGCGATGTAGGTCACGCCACCGCAAATGAAGATTTCGATGACCTTGCCGCGAATGTAATTGGCGATCTGCCGGTTCATTTCATGGGCGACCCGGGTGATCAACGCCCGCTCACGGGGCAGGTACCCGCGCACCCACTGGCCGATCATGGCCCGATCCTTGAGGAAGAAAAACACCAGGATCGGCACCAGTACCAGGTAGATCATGATGTTCACCAGCAATGGCAGGCTCGACAGCGAGAACGTCAGTGCCCACTGGCCAAACTTGCCGATTTCGCCCCGCGCCACTTCGATGGCCCGCAGCACTTGTTCGTCGGATACCAGGTGCGGATAGCGCTCGGGCAGCAACAGCAATAGCGACTGCCACTTGGCAAGCATGCCGGGCAACTCGTTGAACAACGTGATCAGTTGGTGCCACAGCAACGGCACGACCACCACGATGAATACCAGCAACAACCCCATGAACAACGCAAAGACCAGCCCCACCGCTGCCCAACCCGGCACGCGCAGGCGCTCAAGGGCCACCACCAGCCCCTGCATCAGGTACGCCAGCACCATGCCGGCGAGTACCGGCGCCAGCATACCGCCCAGGGTCAGTACGACGGTAAATGCCAGAAACAGCAGGACAGCCAGCACCACCGCTTCTTCATCGGAAAAATAGCGCTGAATCCAGTCGCGTAACACTTTGAACATCAATAATCCTTAGGAGCAAACGCAGCCGATTTCAGGCTTTTTTCAACCAGTAGCGGTAAACACCCGCGTCATCTTCTTCACGAAGCAGGGTATGACCGGCCAATCGGGCAAAGGTGCGAAAGTCGCGCTGCGAACCCGCATCGGTGGCGATGACCTTGAGTACCGCACCACTGGCCAGCCGGTTGAGCTCCATCTTGGCCTTGAGCAACGGCAACGGACAATTCAGGCCACTGGCGTCCAGTTCAACGTCATGCTCTACAGCGTCGGTCATTGCATCACTCCGGGTCAGGTGGTTGAGTTGCCTAGAATATCTGGTCGCAACGCCGGTGTCCGGCTACAGTAAGGTCTTTGTCGACTAAGGCTTTGTGCATGACATTTTTGCGCCCTACCCTGCTGACGCTCGCTTGCCTGCTCGCCTCACCGGGCTTCGCCGACGACCTGCCGTCACTCGGCGACGCCAGTTCTGCCATTGTCTCACCGCAACAGGAATACCAGCTCGGCCGCGCCTGGCTGGCCATGTTGCGCAGTCAGGTTTCGCAGCTCAACGATCCGCAACTCAAGAATTACGTGGAATCCAGCGTTTACCGACTGGTCGAGACCAGCCAGGTCACTGACCGGCGCCTGGAATTCATCCTGATCAACAGCCCGCAGCTCAACGCCTTTGCGGCACCCGGCGGGATCGTCGGGGTGAACGGTGGTTTGTTCCTCTACGCCCAGACCGAAGGCGAATACGCTTCAGTATTGGCGCACGAATTGGCTCACTTGTCGCAACGCCACTTTGCCCGAGGCGTCGAAGCGCAGCAACGCATGCAAGTACCCATGATGGCTGCATTGCTGGCGGGTATCGTGTTGGCAGCCGCAGGTGGCGGTGACGCCGGGATTGCAGCCATTGCCGGCACACAGGCCGCAGCCATCCAGGAACAGCGGCGATTCTCCCGCCAGAACGAGCAGGAGGCCGACCGTATCGGCCTCCTCAATCTGGAAAAGGCCGGTTACGACCCCCGCTCGATGCCCAGCATGTTCGAGCGCCTGGGGCGTCAGTACCGCTACGATGCCAAGCCACCGGAATTTCTGCTGACTCACCCGGTCACCGAGTCGCGTATCGCCGACACCCGCAACCGCGCCGAACAGTTTCCAACGGGCGGTATCGAAGACAGCATGCGCTACCAACTGATCCGCGCACGCGTACAGCTGATCTATGAAGAAACCCCGGGGCTTGGCGCCAAGCGCTTTCGCGCACAGCTCGACGAGAACCCGAAAAACGACGTGGCTCGCTACGGCCTGGCGATCGCCCAGATCAAGGGCGGCCAATTGAACGAAGCACGGGAAAACCTCAAGCAGTTGCTGGCCAAGTCACCCAATGAAATCATCTACAACCTGGCTCAGGTCGATCTGGATATCACCAACAATCGCCTGGCGGATGCCCAGTCCCGGGTTGACCGGTTGATGGGCCAATACTCTGGCAACTACCCGCTGAACCAGATGCGAGTCGACCTGCTGCTCAAGCAGAACCGTACTGCGGATGCGGAGAAAGCCCTCGAAGGCCTGCTCAAGTCGCGCCCGGATGATCCGGACGTTTGGTATCAGGTTGCCGAGACGCGCGGCCTGTCGGGCAATATCATCGGCCTGCACCAGGCTCGCGCCGAATACTTTGCGCTGGTCGGCGACTACAAACAGGCCATTCAGCAACTGGACTTCGCCAAACGCAGGGCTGGCAGCAACTTCCCGCTGTCTTCGCGGATCGACGCACGGCAACGCGAGTTGATGGAACAGGAGCGCATGATCAAGGACATGATGGGCTAACGCCCCGAAGACAAACAGTCCAGACAAAAAAACCGCCTCTTTCGAGGCGGTTTTTTATTCAACCAACAACCGGATTATTCAGCCAGTTTGAAGGTGATGAAGCTCGCACGCCCCTGACGCAGTACCCGCATCGACACCGAGCGGTTCTTTGGCAGCGCCTTGGCGATGTCCGCGAACTCCTTGGTGGAACCGATGGCCTGGTTGTTCAGATGGGTGATCACATCACCCGGCTGCAAGCCGATCAGCGCGGCAGGACCGTCCTGCACTTCCTTGATCAGCACACCACCTTTGAGGTCGTATGTTTTCTTCTGCTCGTCAGTCAGCTCGACCACGGAAACACCGAGGCGATTGCTGCTGCGCTCGATGCTGGATTTTGGCTCGGCGCCCATCTCCTTGCCTTCTTCCGGAATTGCACCGACGGTCAGCTCGACATTCTTGCGCTTGCCTTCACGAATCACTTCCAGATTGGCTTTTGCACCAGCCTTCAACGCGCCAACAAGGTGCGGCAGGTCGGCCGACATGACGATCGGCTGACCGTTCATGCTCAGGATCACGTCCCCCACTTGCAGACCACCCTTGGCAGCCGGGCCATCATCCTGGATTTGGGCCACCAGCGCACCGGCCGGTTTCTCCAGACCGAACGACTCGGCCAGATCCTTGCTCACTTCCTGAATCACGACGCCCAGCCAGCCACGGCTGACCTTGCCACCGGATTTCAGCTGATTGGAAACATCCATGGCCACGTCGATCGGGATTGCAAACGACACGCCCATGAAGCCACCGGAGCGGGTATAGATCTGCGAGTTGATCCCGACCACCTCACCGTTCAGGTTGAACAGCGGGCCACCGGAGTTACCCGGGTTGATCGGCACGTCGGTCTGGATGAACGGCACATAGTTTTCGTTCGGCAGGCTGCGACCGACGGCACTGACGATACCTTGGGTCACCGTGTGGTCAAAACCGAATGGCGAGCCGATCGCGACAACCCATTGGCCTGCCTTCAGGTCCTGGGATTTACCGAGCTTCAGCACTGGCAGATCCTTGCCTTCGATTTTCAGCAGCGCCACGTCGGAACGTGGATCGGTACCGATCAGCTTGGCTTTCATTTCGCTGCGATCGGCCAGGCGGACGAGGATTTCGTCAGCATCGGCGATCACGTGGTTGTTGGTCAGGATATAGCCATCGGAAGAGATGATGAAACCCGAGCCCAGGGACGTTGCCTCGCGCTGACGGTCACGAGGTGAGCGTGATTGTGGCGGCATGCCCCGTTCGAAGAATTCGCGCAGCATCGGCGGCAAGCCTTCGAGGTCGGGCATTTGCTCGCTGACTTTGCGGTCTGGCAGCTTTTGAGTGGTACTGATGTTCACGACCGCAGGCGAGGCCTGTTCGACCAGTTGCGTAAAGTCAGGCAATTCGACCGCTTGGGCGGTGACCGCCTGACCGAGCACCAGCACGGTGGCAATAATGGAGAGGTAGGACTTCAAGCGAGGTATCGACATACGGCTCCCGTTACGACGAGCATGGTTAAGCGATATGGAGCAAGGAACACCGGGAACGATACGCCGGTATTTTTGTTCCGGGAACAACAAACAAGGCCAGAGCCGAGGGGCTCTGACCTATAAGAAATTTACGGGATTTTTGCAAATTGAAATGCTCACGAAACATTTCGAATTCAGCTCACTGCTTGGTTGCAGCGGTGTCGGTGCGCATCGAAAGCGCTATCCGTTCAGCAGTACCGACCGGTATCTCGCCGACGACCGTCACCATCATGTCGCCCTGTGCCGTGGCCAGGCGCCGGGAAACCGCAACGGTCGGCCCCAACTGAGTACGGGTGTCGGTGACTGTTTCGCCATTCAACGGCTCGAGGAATACCGAAAAGCGCGTCAGGCCATCGTCATACATCAGGCTGTTGACCTGGGTCTTGGTCTGCGGATCCTTGCGAGCGGTGCTGCTGGTCAGCTCGAAGCCGGGCGGCAACCAGTCGGAACGCCAGACCTGGGCAGACTTGGCGGCAGAAGCCTTGTCACTCTCGAGGTTGACCGGCTTGCAATCATTACTGGCCTGCAGGTCTTTTTCGGAAGGAACGTCAGCGGTATCCAGTTGTGTGAACTGGAAGCGCTCCAACAACCGCCCCTTGTCGTCCAGCAGCAAGGACTTCAGAGGCAGGCCGGTCTCTTTGTCCAGATGCAGTTCAAAGCCGTAGCGGTGCTGATCGCGGGGTTTCAGCGATACGATCACCGCCGGACGCCCGGCGACACGCGACTTGCCGATGACGGCGAGGTCATACCAATTCTTGAGCTTTTGAGGATCGAGTGCACGGGCAGCGGAGTTCGGGGAGTCCCCAAGCCCGGCTATCAGTGTGCCGCTGACGCATTGGGTTTGCCCATCAATGCGCACGACTTCCTGAGCGGAACCGTCGAGCTGGATCAATCGCTCTCGGACCTTTCCATCCTGGACGTGGTGCCAGATGTTATGGGTAGAAAAACTACCGTTACGCTCGTAGACGAAAGTACCCTGAAAGCTTTGCTGTTGCTCTGCCTGGCCCAGGCGGGTCAACCAGTCCTGGGCTTCATCGGCTTGGGCTGGAACGATGAACCAGCCGCTGAGCAGAAGCGAAAGTAGAGGTATGGCGCGCATGATCCTCCTTAACGGTTTTCCAGGCTTGCGGCACGAGCGTACGGCAGAGCGCTCTCAGTGCCTTTCAGTGCAGCCTGTTGTGCGTGTTGGCGCAAGTAACCTGGCAGACGCTGATCGTGCCAGCCTGGCTGACCTTGCAATACGCCGTTGGCCATTGGGCCGGTAGCATCCGAACTCTCATTGTAGCCTGCCAGAACGGCTGGGCCTTTTACTTGAGGAGCGGCCAACGCGGGTTGAGTGGATTGCTGGGCCAATTCGACGCCGGCGATCTCATCCTGGTTGTACAGACGCACACCGGCCAGCACCGCCAGGGTCACGGAAGCTGCGACCGCCAGACGACCCAGGCTGCGCCATGGACCACGGGAGGCTTTTGCCGGTACGGCTTCGTCAGCCAGGGCAGCAGAAACAGCCGCGGCGATATCCAGGCGTGGAAGCAGCAGATCCTTGTGCATCACTGCCCGAGCGATCTGATAACGAGCCCAGGTATCACGGGTTTCAACATCGTCGCAGGCATTCAATACCCGACGCAATTCCAATTCGTCCGCTTCGTTATCCATCACTGCGGACAGCGATTCCTGCAGGGCTTCACGACTCATGGCGTTCCTCTCTTGGCTGTCGCCGCTGTCTTTAGTTTTCCTGCAACAACGGCTGCAGGGCTTTGTCGATGGCCTCCCGGGCGCGGAAGATCCGGGAGCGCACGGTGCCTACCGGACATTGCATGACACTCGCAATGTCCTCGTAACTCAGACCATCAAACTCACGTAAAGTTAAAGCCGTACGCAAATCTTCCGGCAGTTGCTGAATGGTTCGATGGACGGTGCCTTCGATCTCATCCCGCAGCAAGGCCCGCTCTGGCGACTCGAGATCCTTGAGGCCATGATCGCCATCGTAGAACTCTGCATCCTCGGAACTGACATCGCTATCCGGCGGCCGACGGCCGCGTGAAACCAGATAGTTTTTCGCCGTGTTGATGGCGATGCGGTAAAGCCACGTATAAAACGCGCTGTCTCCGCGAAAATTTCCAAGTGCACGGTATGCCTTGATAAAGGCTTCTTGTGCCACATCCTGGGCTTCATGGGTGTCGTGCACGAAACGCACGATCAACCCGAGAATTTTGTGCTGGTATTTCAGCACTAGCAGATCGAAAGCACGCTTGTCGCCGCGCTGAACGCGTTCGACCAGTTGCTGATCCTCTTCCTGGGTTAGCATGAACACTCCTCGATGAGCTCGGAGGAGGCTTGCAGAAGTAAACCACCAGACTTGCAAACATAGACTCGTGCTTTTCGCAAAAGTTCTCCCCCTCCAGGCAAGTTTCCTGCGGGCTCTGATTTGGCACGCACGAAAAGCGCAGCACGAGTTGACCCGGCTGCGCGGATAATCTTGTCATCGGATTCTTCAGCAAGGATCGAACTGCAATCCCGCGCTGAAACCGACACTGTCCCTTGTTTCAGGCAACCGTCTATTGATCTTGGCCCTTTGGCAAAAGTTCCAAATATTTATAGTCGTGCCAACCCGACATTGTGCAACCGTGAAGGGAAAAAGACTGTTAAATCGGCGATACAGTCATTCTCGCGCCCAACGGGCAGAAAAACATCCGACGAAGCGTCCGGTGTTTTGGGTCACGGTAGTTTCACAATGCCATGAACGCTCGGGTATTGTGCCGCTCCCCCCCTCTATATACTAGTGGGCTGTGCGGCTGCACTGACTCGACAGTCCAGCTGCGCCAACCCCGACCCGGGTCGCTTTGAGCGGAATCCTGAAATGAGCCAACAGTTTCAACACGATGTTCTGGTAATTGGCAGCGGCGCTGCCGGCTTGAGCCTTGCGCTGACCTTGCCCGGTCATTTGCGCATTGCCGTTCTGAGCAAGGGCAACCTCGCCAATGGCTCGACTTTCTGGGCCCAGGGCGGCGTTGCGGCCGTGCTGGACGACACCGACACCGTTGAATCCCATGTCGATGACACCCTCAATGCCGGCGGCGGCCTGTGCCATGAGGAGGCCGTGCGCTTTACCGTCGAGCACAGCAAGGAAGCGATTCAATGGCTGATCGACCAGGGCGTGCCCTTTACCCGCGATGAACAGTCGGGTAACGAAGACGGCGGGTTCGAGTTCCACCTCACCCGCGAGGGCGGCCACAGCCATCGGCGCATCATCCATGCCGCCGATGCCACCGGCGCGGCCATTTTCACCACCCTGCTCGACCAGGCCCGGAAACGGCCGAACATCGAACTGCTGGAGCAGCGGGTGGCGGTCGACCTGATCACCGAGAAACGCCTGGGACTCGAAGGTGATCGCTGCCTCGGCGCCTATGTGCTCAATCGCGGCACCGGCGAAGTCGACACCTACGGCGCCCGCTTTGTGATCCTCGCCTCCGGTGGTGCGGCCAAGGTTTACCTCTACACCAGCAACCCTGACGGTGCCTGCGGCGATGGCATTGCCATGGCCTGGCGCTCGGGCTGCCGGGTGGCGAACCTGGAATTCAACCAGTTCCACCCTACTTGCCTGTATCACCCGCAAGCCAAGAGTTTCCTGGTCACCGAAGCCCTGCGAGGCGAAGGTGCGCACCTGAAGCTGCCCAACGGCGAGCGCTTCATGCCGCGCTTCGACCCACGGGCCGAGTTGGCGCCACGGGACATCGTCGCCCGGGCCATCGACCATGAAATGAAGCGACTGGGTGTCGATTGTGTCTACCTGGACATCAGCCACAAGCCCGAAGCCTTCATCAAGTCGCACTTCCCGACGGTGTACGAACGCTGCCTGGAGTTTTCCATCGACATCACCAAACAACCGATTCCGGTTGTCCCGGCGGCGCACTACACCTGCGGCGGCGTGATGGTCGATCAACAGGGCCGTACCGATGTGCCTGGGCTGTACGCCATTGGCGAAACCAGTTTCACCGGCCTGCACGGCGCCAACCGCATGGCCAGCAACTCGCTGCTGGAATGTTTCGTCTACGCCCGTTCGGCGGCGGCGGACATTATTGAACAACTGCCCCGGGTGCCGATGCCGGCCCCCCTTCCCGTCTGGGATGCGAGCCAGGTCACCGATTCCGATGAAGACGTGATCATTGCGCACAACTGGGATGAACTGCGGCGATTCATGTGGGACTACGTTGGCATCGTGCGCACCAACAAGCGTCTGCAACGTGCGCAACACCGCGTGCAACTGTTGCTGGATGAAATCGACGAGTTCTACAGCAACTACAAGGTCAGCCGTGACTTGATCGAGCTGCGCAACCTGGCCCAGGTGGCCGAGCTGATGATTCTGTCAGCCATGGAGCGCAAGGAAAGCCGCGGCCTGCATTACACCCTCGACTACCCGGACATGTTGCCGGTCGCGCTGGACACTATTCTGGTGCCGCCCACCTACGTCGGCTGAATTTGAGCCGGACCCGCAGGCGTCGGTGCACATCCGCCGCCTGCGCATCCCGGGGCACGCAAATGGCCCGGACCCGGCGCTCGCCACGCAGCCGAAAACGCAATACCACCACCAATGGCAGCGCCAGGCTGTCCGGGCGCAGTTGCACGGGCTGCCAACCCTTCGATTGATTCCACAACTGCCAGCCATCCGCATCGCGACGCAAGCCGCGGAATGCCTGTGGGTGCGTCAGTAAAATCTGACGCGGCAGCACCCAAAAGCCATGCAGCAGACAGCCAAAAACACCGAGCAAACTGGCCCAGAGTGGAATTGACAGTAAAAACAACGAACCCAACGCGAACAGCTGGGCCAGAAGATACGCCGCCAGCAACTGCCGTGAGGCATGCCAGCGGCATTCGAACCCGTTATTTGGGCTGGACACGATCCAGGATCATGCGGACCATGCGTTGCAGCTCGGGATCTTCCGATTCGCTGCGTTCCATGAACCAGCCGAACATGTCCTGATCCTCACACGTCAGCAGTCGGACGTACAACGCGCGATCCACTTCGTTGAGCGTTGCGTAAACCTCTTTCGTGAACGGTACCAGCAGCACGTCAAGCTCAAGCATGCCGCGGCGGCTGTGCCAAAAGAGGCGGTTCAGTTCAACATCTTCGACCATGGAGCGCTCCTCAAATAGGCCGCAAGTATACAGGCCCGCGCCCCATCGAACAGTCGGCTTTGGTCGGCCACCGTCGAGCCTTTGTTAACTACCCATTTCGAAGGCGCGCCCTTATGATGTCCACCAGACTTTTTACCCTGCGATGACCCATGGCCGATTCTGCTTTTTTCTGCACCCTTTCTCATGAAGGTGTTCTCGCGGTCCGCGGCGCGGACGCCAGCAAATTCCTGCAAGGCCAACTGACCTGCAACCTCAATTACCTGAGCGACTCCCGGGCCAGCCTCGGTGCGCGCTGCACGCAAAAAGGCCGGATGCAGTCGAGCTTCCGCATCCTGCTCGAAGGGGACGGCGTGGTCCTGGCCATGGCCAGCGAATTGCTCGAACCGCAACTGGCAGACCTGAAAAAATACGCGGTGTTTTCCAAGTCGAAACTGACCGACGAAAGCTCCGCCTGGCTCCGCTTCGGCGTTGACCATGGCGACGCCGCACTGGTCAGCCTCGGCCTGGACCTGCCGGCGGAAACCGACAGCGTCGTGCGCAACGATGGGCTGATTGCTATCCGTGTCTCGCCGGAACGCACCGAACTGTGGGTCGCCGCCGGTCAAGCCGATGCGGTCAAAGGCAAGCTTTCAGCGGTACTGAGCGAAGGCGATCTGAATCAATGGCTGCTGGGTCAGGTCCGCGCAGGGATCGGCCAGGTCATGCCCGGCACCCGCGAGTTGTTCATCCCGCAGATGCTCAACCTGCAAGCGGTCGGTGGCGTGAGTTTCAAGAAAGGTTGCTACACCGGGCAGGAAATCGTCGCGCGGATGCAGTACCTGGGCAAACTCAAGCGCCGCCTGTACCGCCTGCAACTGGCTGCTGGCGAACTGCCTGAACCGGGTACCCCGCTGTTTTCCCCGACCCACGGCAGCTCCATCGGCGAAGTGGTGCTGGCTGCCCGCGCCGGACAGAACATTGAACTCCTGGCTGTGTTGCAAGCCGAAGCAGCAGAAAGTGGAGACATCCACCTGGGCGCGCTCGAAGGGCCGTCCTTGAAGCTGCTCGACCTGCCTTATGAACTGGACCGCGACCGCGAAATCCAGCAATAACGGCAGTATTTGACGCAACACCTAGAGAGACTAAATGAGCGAGCTGGCGGAAAAGGTCCAACAGGATTTGGTTGAGGCCATCAATAACGATGACCTGGTTCTGCCAACGTTACCGGAAGTGGCCCTGCAGATTCGCAAAGCCGCGGAAAACCCGGAAGTCAGCGTCAGCACCCTGAGCAAAGTGATCGGCCGTGATACCGCGCTGTCGGCACGCCTGATCAAAGTGGTCAACAGCCCGCTGTTGCGCGCGGCCCAGGAAGTGACCGACCTGCATACCGCGATCACCCGCCTGGGCATCAACTACAGCTGTAACCTGGCGATCGGCCTGGTCATGGAGCAGATTTTCCATGCCCGCTCCGAGGTGGTGGAACAGAAGATGCGCGATGTCTGGCGCAAAAGCCTGGAAATTGCCGGCGTCAGCTACGCCTTGTGCCGCCGCTACACCCGACTCAAGCCCGATCAGGCGGCCCTTGGCGGGCTGGTGCACCAGATCGGCGTTCTGCCGATCCTGACCTACGCCGAAGATCACTATGAGCTGCTGTCCGACCCGGTCAGCCTCAATCATGTGATCGACCGGATTCATCCGCTGATCGGCGAAAAACTGCTCAAGGTCTGGGAATTTCCCGACATGCTGGTGCAAGTTCCACAGCTATACCTGAACTTCAAACGTCAGTCTGCGCAGGTCGACTATGTGGATCTGGTGCAGGTGGCCAGCCTGTATTGCCACAAAGACACTGACCATCCAATCTCGCGCATCGATGCCTTCAGCGTGCCTGCTTTCGTCAAACTCGGGATCGATCCGGACGATAAGGCGATGTGTGCTGACCTGGAAGAAACACGCTCGATGTTTTACTGATCAAGACCGCGTCGCCCCCATCGCGAGCAGGCTCGCTCCCACAGGGATTTGTAGTTCTGCATAGATCCAATGTGGGAGCGAGCCTGCTCGCGATGGGGCCAGAACAAGCCCCATCACTCCCCCGCAATAAAACTCACCCGCACCTTCAACCCCGCGTGCTCACCATCGTGCAGGCTGATCTGCGCCAGATGCGCGCGGCAGATCTCACCGACAATCGCCAGACCCAATCCGGAACCGGCCACTTGCTGATTGCGTCGGTAAAAACGCTCGAATACCCGATCCCGCTCTTCAAGCGGTATGCCGGGACCATCATCTTCGACTTCCAGCACGGCGGGCGCCGAGACCCGCAGAATCACGTTGCCACCCGGCGGCGTGTGGGCCAGCGCGTTATCCACCAGATTGCTCAGCAGTTCGTTCAATAGCGTCGGCTCGCCCCGCAGCCAGACCGGTTCATCCGCCTCCAGCGCCAGCGCGATGCCACGCTTGTGGGCCAACGGCGCCATGGCCATGCCCAGTTCCCGAGCCAATTGACTCAGGTCGAGTAACTGCGCGCCGCCCTCGGCAATCGCCCGGGCACCGTTTTCGACCCGTGCCAGGGAAAGCAACTGATTGGCCAGATGGGTCAAGCGATCAGTGCCCTGGGCGGCGGTTTCCAGCGTGCTGCGCCAGGTTTCGGGCTCGGCTGAGCGCATGCCCAGTTCCAGGCGCGCCTTGAGCGCCGCCAGCGGCGTGCGCAGTTCGTGGGCAGCATCGGCGATGAATTGCGCCTGCTTCTCGAACTGGCCGCGCAAGCGCTCGGTAAAGTGATTGAGCGCGCGCACCAGTGGCCATAATTCGCGCTGCACTTCCACCAACGGCAAGGGGCGCAGATCGTCCGGCTGGCGCTCTTCCACCGCCGTGCGCAGACGCTCAAGCGGACGTAACGCGGCACTCACCGCAAACCACACCAGCATCAGCGCACCGATTGCCAGCATGCCCAAGCGCAACAAGGTGTCGGCCGCCAGACTACGGGCCATGCTGACACGCGCTTCATCGGTTTCCGCCACGCGAATTTCCGCCATGCCGTTCATGTTCGGCTCGCTCACGGGTTTGAGCAGGCTTACCACGCGCACGTTCTGCCCGCGATACTGGGCGTTGTAGAAGCGTGCCAGCGCCGGATAGTCATCGGTGCGCGGTGTTCCCGGCGGTGGCGCCGGCAGGTTTTCGTATCCGGAAATCAGCTTCTGATTGATGTCGTTGACCAGGTAGAAAATTCGCCCGGCACTGTCGTAGGCAAACGTATCGAGGGCCACGTAGGGCACGTCGGCACTCAGGGTGCCGTCGCGTTGGGAGACGCCGGCGGCGATGGTTCGCGCCGAGGCCAGCAGGGTCCGGTCATAGGCCGTGTCGGCCGCTTCACGACCGTTCCAGTAGGCGCTCAAACCACTGGCCAGCATCAACACCACCAGCAACAGCGCCAGGTTCCACAGCAACCGCCAGCGCAAGCTGCTGGGCTTATGCATCGCGGCTTTCCAGCAAGTAACCGAGGCCGCGGAAGGTCACGATGGCGACCGGCTGGCCATCGAGTTTCTTGCGCAGGCGGTGCACGTAGATTTCGATCGCATCGGGGCTGGCTTCCTCATCAAGACCGAACACTTGCGACGCCAGTTGCTCCTTGCTCATCACCCGACCGGGGCGCGCGATCAGGGCTTCGAGTACGGCCTGTTCGCGGGAGGTCAGGGTCAGCAATTCTTCGCCAAGGGTAAAACGCCGGGTTTCCAGGTCATAGGCCAGCACACCGCAACGCTGAATGCGCTCACCGCCCAGCACACTGCGGCGCAACAAGGCTTTGACCCGGGCTTCGAGCTCGGTCAGTTCGAACGGCTTGGCCAGGTAGTCATCGGCGCCGAGGTTCAAACCGTGGACCCGGTCCTTGACGTCGCTTCGGGCGGTCAGCATCAACACCGGCAGGTTCTTGCCCCGCGCCCGCAAACGCGCCAGCACTTCGAATCCATCCATGCGCGGCAAGCCGACGTCGAGGATCGCCATGGCGTACTCCTCGCTGCCCAGCGCCAGGTCGGCTGCCACGCCATCGTGCAGAACGTCCACGGTCAGCCCGGTGCTCTTGAGCGCCTGAGCGACACTTTCGGCGAGCTGCAAATGGTCTTCGACGAGCAGGACACGCATGGATCTTTACCTCATTCAGGGATGGTCGACGCCATTCTTTGGCGCGGAGTTTACAGCGGCATCCATCGCTGTGAAGCCCGAAAAATCGTGAAAGCCCGCTGAAAGGTTAGCGAAAGGTTGGGACGTTAGAGTCGGCCCACGGATGGTTTCGACTGCCAACCATCGAATCGTAGTTTGAAAGCGTGCTTTGACATGTAACTACCGAAAAACGCCTCGAAGCGTTTTCGCCAATAAAAACAATAAACGAGGTATTGCACCATGCTGTCCACACAGCTTCAGGCTTGCCCGCCCCGCCCTTTCTCTCGCTCCCCGATGTTTACGCTTGCCAGCGCCGAAGCCGGCTGCTCGTCGTTCAGTCCGTACGGACTCGAACGCGCCAGCACCGTGCGAAATCGTCGCACCTGAATCATCCCGAAAAACAACAACTCCAATGGAGACAAAAATGAGCCGTTCAATGCGCCGTTTCGCCCTCGCCGCCAGCTGTGTGCTGTTCGCCGGCCAACTCATGGCCGAGCCAAAACGCCCGGAATGCATCGCCCCGGCCTCGCCCGGCGGTGGTTTCGACCTGACCTGCAAACTGGCGCAAAGCGCGCTGGTCAACGAAAAACTGCTGACCAAACCGATGCGCGTGACCTACATGCCCGGCGGTGTCGGCGCGGTGGCGTACAACGCGGTGGTCGCCCAGCGTCCGGCCGATGCGGGCACCCTGGTGGCCTGGTCCAGTGGTTCGCTGCTGAACCTGGCCCAGGGCAAGTTCGGTCGTTTCGATGAAACCAATGTGCGCTGGCTGGCCGCTGTCGGCACCAGCTACGGCGCCATCGCGGTGAAAAGCGATTCGCCTTACAAGACCCTCGACGATCTGGTCCAGGCGCTGAAGAAAGATCCGAGCAAAGTGGTGATCGGTTCCGGGGGCACCGTCGGCAGCCAGGACTGGATGCAAACTGCCTTGATCGCCAAGGCCGCCGGGATCAACCCCCGTGACCTGCGTTACGTTGCCCTCGAAGGTGGCGGCGAAATCGCCACCGCCCTGCTCGGCGGCCACATCCAGGTCGGCAGCACCGACATTTCCGACTCCATGCCGCACATCCAGAGCGGCGACATGCGCCTGTTGGCGGTGTTCGCCGACAAGCGCCTGGACGAGCCGGAAATGAAGGACATCCCGACCGCCCGCGAGCAAGGCTACGACATCGTCTGGCCAGTGGTCCGTGGTTTCTACCTCGGGCCGAAAGTCAGCGATGAAGACTATGCCTGGTGGAAGGACTCCTTCGACAAGCTGTTGGCATCACCCGAGTTCGCCAAGCTGCGCGATCAGCGTGAACTGTTCCCGTTCGCCATGACCGGCCCGGAGCTGGACACTTACGTGAAGAAACAAGTCGCCGACTACAAAGTGCTGGCCAAAGAGTTCGGCCTGATCCAGTGATCGCCCCTGTCTAGCGGCCGCGGCTCCGTTTGGCGGAGTCGCGGCACAGGAGTTCCCCATGCTCTTACAACGCATTTTTGCTTCGGTGCTGTTGCTGGCCTGTCTCGGCCTGGCATTGATGGCGTGGCCGTATCAAGCGGCTTTTTCCTACGAACCGGTGGGGCCTCGGGCCTTTCCGTTGCTGATGCTCGGTCTGATGGGTTCGGCACTGCTGTACATGGTGTTTCGTCCCGCGCCGATCAAGCACAGCGATGACGAGCCGCCGCTGGACCGCGAAACCCTGACCAAGATCGGCATCTGTGTGGCGCTTTTGCTGGTGTTCGCCGGCACCTTCGAACCCCTGGGTTTCATCGTCGCCAGCATCCTGATCGGCGTGCCCATGGCCCGTCTGTATGGCGGTCGCTGGGTGCCGAGCATCGTGATCATCAGTCTGATGGCCGTCGGCCTCTACCTGCTGTTCGACAAGTTGATGGACGTGCCGCTGCCGCTTGGCGTGCTCGACGTTCTGGAGAACTGATATGGATACTCTTGGCTATTTGGGTCAGGGTTTCGGCGTCGCGCTGAGCCCGTACAACCTGGTGACCGCACTGTGCGGCACCCTGATCGGCACCGTGGTCGGCCTGTTGCCGGGCCTGGGGCCGATCAACGGCGTGGCGTTGCTGATCCCGATCGCATTCGCCCTCGGTCTGCCACCGGAATCGGCGCTGATCCTGCTGGCGGCGGTGTACCTGGGATGCGAATACGGCGGCCGGATCAGCTCGATCCTGCTGAACATCCCGGGCGAAGCGTCCACCGTGATGACCACCCTCGACGGTTACCCGATGGCCCGCAAAGGCCTGGCCGGTGTAGCGCTGTCGCTGTCGGCATGGAGTTCGTTCATCGGTGCCTTCATCGCAACCTGCGGCATGGTGCTGTTCGCCCCGCTGCTGGCGAAATGGGCGATTGCCTTCGGCCCGGCGGAATACTTCGTGCTGATGGTGTTTGCGATTGTCTGCCTCGGCGGCATGGCCGGTGACCGTCCGCTGAAGACGTTCATCGCGGCGCTGATCGGCCTGTTCCTGTCGACCGTCGGCATCGACGCCAACAGCGGTGTGTATCGCTTCACCGGGGACAACATCCACCTGACCGACGGCATCCAGTTCGTCGTGCTGGTGCTGGGCCTGTTCTCCATCAGCGAAATCCTTCTGCTGCTGGAAAAAACCCATCACGGCCAGGAAGCAGTGAAAGCCACCGGCCGCATGATGTTCAACTTCAAGGAAGCGGCGTCGGTGTTCGCGGTGAATATCCGTTGCGGCGTACTGGGTTTCATCATGGGCGTGTTGCCGGGTGCCGGTGCGACCCTGGCCAGTGCCGTGGCCTACATGACCGAAAAACGCATGGCGGGTGCCAAGGGTACTTTCGGCCAGGGTGACATGCGCGGCCTCGCAGCGCCGGAAACCGCCATCGGTGGCGCGGCCTGCGGTGCGCTGGTGCCGATGCTGACCCTCGGCGTTCCAGGTTCCGGTACCACGGCGGTGATGATCGGCGCATTGTCGCTGTACAACATCACCCCGGGCCCGCTGCTGTTCCAACAGCAACCGGACATCGTCTGGGGCCTGATCGCTTCGTTGTTCATCGCCAACGTGATGCTGGTGATCCTCAACATCCCGATGATCCGCATCTTCACCCGCATCCTCGCCGTGCCGAACTGGGCGCTGGTACCGGTGATCGCGATCATTACCGGGATTGGCGTCTACGCGGTGCACGCGACAACGTTCGACCTGTTCCTGATGATCGGCATCGGCATCTTCGGTTATATCCTGCGCAAGCTGGACTTCCCGCTGTCGCCGGTATTGCTGGGCTTCATCCTCGGAGGCCTGATGGAACAAAACCTGCGCCGCGCCCTGTCGATTTCCAACGGTGCGCTGGAAATCCTCTGGTCGAGCCCGATCACCTTCGGTTGCTGGATCCTGACGGCGATCATGCTGCTGATGCCGCTCATCCGCATCTGGCGCAAACGTTCGGCCGCGCAAGGCGTTATCGCCGATGTCTGATCGGTCCCCCTTCACACTCTGGTGGGGAACCCCGCTGGTCGGCCTGCTGGGCGGTTTCCTCGCCAGCCAGGTCGGCTGGCCTTTGCCGTGGATGGTCGGCTCATTGCTGGCGATCATCCTCGTGCGCTGTCTGACACCCTGGCAATTGGCCGAAATCCCTGGCGGGCGCAAGTGCGGCCAGTGGATCGTCGGTATCGGTATCGGCCTGCACTTCACTCCAGTGGTGGTGGAGCAGGTACTCAGTCATTTCGGTCTGATCTTCTTCGGTGCGTTGGTCACCAGCCTGTCGGCGGTCGTCGGCGTGTGGCTGATGCGTCGCACCGGTGAAGATCGCGCCACGGCGTTCTTTTCCAGCATGCCCGGCGGTTCCGGGGAGATGGTCAACCTCGGCGCCCGCAATGGCGCGGTGCTCAGCCGTGTGGCGGCGGGGCAGAGCTTGCGGGTGTTGGTGGTGGTGCTGTGCGTACCGGCAGCCTTCAAGTATTTGTTGGGCGACGGTACGCCAAATTCCCACGTTGGCAGCATCGATTGGCGCTGGCTGGCGGTGTTGTTCCCCGCGGGTGCGTTGGCGGCCTGGATCTGGGAGCGCCTGCGCCAACCCAACCCCTGGCTGTTCGGGCCGTTGCTGGTCAGCGCGGCGGTCAGCATCGGCTGGGATCTGCACATCGGTTTGCCCAATGGTGGTAGCCAGATTGGCCAATGGTTGATCGGCAGCGGCCTGGGCTGTCACTTCAACCGGCAGTTTTTCCGGCATGCGCCATCGTTCATGGGGCGCACCTTGATCGGCACGGTGTTGACCATGTTGATCGCCACGGTGGCGGCATTGGGCTTGAGTGCGCTGACCCATCTGGATCTGCGTTCACTGACTTTGGGCATGATGCCTGGCGGTATTGCCGAGATGAGCCTGACGGCGGAGACCCTGCAACTGTCGGTGCCGCTGGTGACGGCGATGCAGGTGATGCGGCTGTTGTTTGTGCTGTTTCTGGCGGAGCCGTTGTTCAAGTACTGGAACCGGAATCCGGAGTAAGACCGAGTCGAATTCATCGCCAGCAGGCTGGCTCCCACAGGTTTTGTAAACACCGCAAACCAATGTGGGAGCCAGCCTGCTGGCGATGCTTTTCAAACCGGCGGCAACCGCCACTCGATCGGCGTCTCGCCATTCTGCTCCAGAAACTTGTTGGTGCGGCTGAAGTGCCCGCAACCGAGAAAGCCGCGATAGGCCGACAGCGGTGACGGGTGTACCGAGGTCAGTACCAGATGCTTGGTCGCATCGATCAGCTTCTGCTTGCTCTGGGCATGAGCGCCCCACAGCATGAACACCAGATGCGGTTGCTGTTGGCTGACCACTTCAATGACCCGATCGGTGAAAAACTGCCAGCCCTTGTCCTTGTGCGCATTGGCGTTGGCGCGCTCGACGGTCATGGTGGTGTTGAGCATCAGCACGCCCTGATCGGCCCAGCTCTGCAGGTAGCCATGGTTGGGGATGTCGATGTTCAGGTCGCGCTTGAGTTCTTTGTAAATGTTCACCAGCGACGGCGGCGCCGGTACGCCCGGTTGCACCGAGAAGCACAAGCCATGGGCCTGGCCCGGGCCGTGATAAGGGTCCTGACCGAGAATCACCACCTTGACCTTGTCCAGCGGCGTGGAATTGAGCGCGTTGAAAATCATCGGCCCCGGCGGATAGATCTCCTTGCCCGCCGCCCGCTCCTGTTGCAGGAAGTTTCGCAACTCTGCCATGTAGGGCTGGTCGAATTCGGCACGCAGTGCCTCCTTCCAGCCCGGTTCGAGTTTGATACGGTCGTCAGCAGTCATGGTTACATCCGGCAAAAACAATGGGGCGAACCCTAGGAAAGCGCATCACGCTTGTCAATTGATCTGTCGCAGATCCGGCACTTTCCCACACAGCGATCATACTTAACCCTCAAATTCCCGATCGAGGTCACGATGAATCTGCACTTCGAAGAACTCACCGGCACCGACGGCGCACGCATCGGCATCGCCAGCCTGGATGCCGAAAAATCCCTGAACGCCCTGTCCCTGCCGATGATCAACGCCCTGCGCGACCGCATGGGAACCTGGGCCAAGGACCCGCAAATCGTCTGCGTCCTGTTGCGCGGCAACGGCGCCAAGGCCTTTTGCGCCGGCGGTGAAGTGCGCAGCCTGGTGGAGGCCTGTCGCGTCCATCCGGGTGAAGTACCGCCACTGGCCGCGCAGTTTTTTGCGGCGGAATATCGCCTGGACTTCAAACTCCATACCTACCCTAAACCGCTGATCTGCTGGGGCCATGGCTATGTGCTCGGCGGTGGCATGGGGCTGTTGCAAGGGGCAAGCACCCGTATCGTCACGCCGAGCAGCCGCTTGGCCATGCCCGAGATCAGCATCGGCCTGTACCCGGACGTCGGCGCCAGTTGGTTTCTGTCGCGCCTGCCTGGCAAGCTCGGGCTATTCCTGGGCCTGACCGGCGCGCACATGAACGGCCGCGATGCCATCGACCTGGACCTGGCCGATCGTTTCCTGCTCGATGAGCAGCAGCCGCAATTGATCGAAGGCCTGTTGCAATTGAACTGGCAGGAACAGACACCGATGCAGCTCAACAGCCTGCTCAAGGCCTTGCAGCAGGAAGCCGTGGCGCAGATGCCCGAAGCCCAGTGGCTGCCGCGCCGACAGCAGATCGACGAGTTGCTGGATGTCAGCGACGTGCGTTGCGCCTGGAAGGCCATCAGCGCCTTGCGCGATCACACCGACCTGTTGCTGAGCCGTGCAGCCAGGACCCTGAGCGAAGGCGCGCCGCTGACCGCTCATCTGGTGTGGGAGCAGATCATCCGTGCCCGGCACCTGTCGCTGGCCGAAGTCTTCCAGATGGAATACACCCTGAGCCTCAACTGCTGTCGTCATCCGGAATTCAGCGAAGGCGTACGTGCCCGATTGATCGACAAGGACCAGAAACCGCACTGGCACTGGCCGGACATCAACAAAGTGCCGGACGCGGTGGTAGAAGCGCACTTTCACAAGGCGTGGGAAGGTCGGCATCCGTTGGCGGATTTGTCCGAATACTGAAGTCCAGGCATAAAAAATGTGGGAGCGATCCTGCTCGCGATGAGGGCGTGTCAGTCGACGTTATTGCTGTCTGACACACCGCCTTCGCGAGCAGGCTCGCTCCCACAGGTTTTGTATTTATTCGGTTTAACGGTTAGCGGTGATTACTCCGCCCGCTGCGATAGCCGCGACCGTCGTGACCGCGATAGTCGTTGTTCCAGTTCCCGCGGTTACGGCCGTCCCAGTGATGGTTCTGATGCATGCGGTAGTCGCCCCGCGACGGCTGATAGTAACGAGGGGCCGACTGGTAATGGCGCGAGGGTTGATACATCCGCGGCTGCGAGTAATAGCGCGACGGTTGATAGATCCGCGGCTGTGAGTAATAGCGCGGTGTCGGCTGGTAGTAGCGCGCTGGAGGCACGTAATACCGGGGCGGCGGTGTGTAGTAACCGCCACCATTGTAGTAGTAGGAACTCCCCCCGGCGTAATGGGTTGGCGCCGGCGAGGTATAGGCCTCAGAACTGTAGTAACTGCCTCCTTCATCGTAATAAGGCACGCACCCACCAAGGGATAATCCCAACACAGCTAGCAGAAGTATTCGACAGAGCATGGCGGCCTCCTGGACCGCGGGTAAGCCACACCAACGACGCTGGCAGGCGACAGTCAAATGTTCGGTGACTGTCGAAATATCAGACACCGAATTCGGAATCTGGTGCGTCCTTGAAACACCTAGAAACATCTGACCGATGAAAGGTTTTTCATCCATTCACGCCCTGATCAACGGTGGCCACCGCGATGGCCACCGCCATGATGTCCACCGCCGTGGCCACGGTAGTAACCATGCCCACCGTAGTAATAGGAGCGATGGCCACCGTAATAACGTGGACCGTAGTAACCGTAGTAATAGGGCGAGTAGTAGCCGGGGTAGTAATAAGGTCCCCCGTAGACGTCGGCAGGACCGGCGTAGTAGTAGCAGCCAGACAACCCAAGACCGAGTACTGCACCTAACAACAATCGACGTAACATGGCGGCCTCCGTAAAGACCTGCGACAGCAGTGACACCTTTTTTGACTGGCAATCCCCTGCCAAGTGCGACGTTGCATCCACCTTCTGATCAGCGGCGGACAGGTTCCAATGCGGTGCACCCGCGCACCATCACAAGGCAGCGCGCCTTTCCAACCAACACCGTCGACCTCCCTGGCCCCCACGCTAGAGCGCTCGGACCAACTTGGCACGTCTCTCGCTTTAGCGCTCTTGTTCCAAAAAAAGTGCAGGCGTCACTACAGGTTCGCGGCACCACAATTTGCAATGGCTGACTAGGGTTCCGGCTCGCAATCGCGAGTGACTGGTCCGAGAGTTGGCGACCTCCAGTTGAGGTTACACGGCGGGACAAAAGCCCGGGAGACAAGCCACCGTTAGCGGTGCCGCTGCCGTCCTGTCCGTCCTTGATCAACTGGAGAACCACCATGTCTCAGCTTCGTTTACCCGCCCTGCTCGCCGCTGCGTTCGCCGCCCTCGTGAGCTTCTCGTCCCAGGCCGCCCAGAAAGACCACTTCAGCGTGTGCTGGACGATCTACGCCGGCTGGATGCCGTGGGAATATGCCGGCAGCCAGGGCATCGTCGACAAATGGGCAAAAAAGTACGGCATCAAAATTGATGTGGTGCAGCTCAATGACTACGTCGAATCCATCAACCAGTACACCGCCGGCCAGTTCGACGGTTGCACCATGACCAACATGGACGCGCTGACCATTCCGGCCGCCGGCGGCGTCGACAGTACCGCACTGATCGTCAGCGATTTCTCCAACGGCAACGACGGCATCGTGCTCAAGGGCGAAGGCAGGAAAGTCACCGACCTCAAGGGCATGGACGTCAACCTCGTGGAGCTCTCTGTCTCCCACTACCTGCTGGCCCGGGCCCTGGATTCGGTGGACCTCACCGAGAAAGACCTGAAAGTGGTCAATACCTCCGACGCCGATATCTCGGCCGCCTTCAACACCGATCAGGTCAACGCCGTCACCACCTGGAACCCGATGCTCTCGGACATCAAGGCCAAGCCCGCGGTGACTGAAGTGTTCAACTCCAGCCAGATCCCCGGCGAAATCATGGACATGATGGTGGTCAACTCCCAGACCCTCAAAGACAACCCGGCCCTCGGCAAGGCACTGACCGGCGCCTGGTTCGAAGTGGTCGAGTTGATGAGCGCGAAAAACGCCGCCAGCAAAGCCGCCCTGGAGCACATGGCCAAGGCCTCCGGCACTGACCTGGCGGGTTTTCAGGCGCAACTGGACACCACCAGATTGTTCGCCACCCCGAAAGAAGCCCTGGCGTTCAGCACCAGCAAGCAACTGCCGGAAACCATGCGCAAGGTCGCCGAGTTCTCCTTCCAGCACGGCTTGCTGGGTGAAGGCGCCAAGGACACCAGCGCGGTCGGCATGGCCTTCGCCAACGGCGTGACCAGCGGCGACAAGGGCAACCTCAAACTGCGCTTCGACCCGAGTTACGTGCAGATGGCCGCCGACGCCAAGCTGTAATCAGGAGACCTGGCCATGCGCCTGATCAACCGTCACCCGGACCGCCCGAGTCGCCTGTTGCTGGTGATCCTGCCGTTCGCCCTGGTGCTGTTCGCTTACTTCATGGGCTCGGCCGAGCGACTGGCGGACAACCCCAACGACAAGCTGCTGCCCAGCGCCGTGCAGATGACCGATGCGGTGAAACGCCTGGCGTTCGTGGCCGACAGCCGCACCGGCGAATACCTGCTCTGGCAGGACACGGCATCCAGCCTGCGGCGTCTGGCCATCGGCCTGGGCATCAGCGCCCTGGCCGGGCTGTGCCTGGGGATCGCCGCCGGTACCCTGCCGCTGTTCGGTGCGCCGCTGTCACCCTTGCTGACCGTGCTGTCGATGGTGCCACCGCTGGCGATCCTGCCGATCCTGTTCATCGTCTTCGGTTTGGGTGAGTTGTCGAAAGTGATGCTGATCGTGATCGGCATTACTCCGGCGCTGGCCCGGGACCTGGAACAGCGCGCCCGGGAAATACCCGTGGAGTTGCTGATCAAGGCCCAGACCCTCGGCGCGTCTACCTGGACCCTGATGCTGCGGGTGGTGTTGCCGCAACTGCTGCCACGACTGCTGATTTCGCTGCGACTGATGCTCGGCTCGGCGTGGCTGTTCCTGATTGCCGCCGAAGCCATCGCCTCCACCGACGGCCTCGGCTACCGGATTTTCCTGGTGCGCCGCTACCTGGCGATGGACGTGATTTTGCCCTACGTGGTGTGGATCACCTTGCTCGCCTGGCTGATGGATTGGGGGCTCAAGCAACTGACCTGCCACGCATTCCCTTGGTATGAAGGTGCGGCCAAATGAGCTTCATCACGGTGAAAAACGTCTGGCAGCAATACGCCGATCAAGTGGTGCTCGAAGGCCTCAACCTGAACGTCAACGAAGGTGAGTTCTGCACCCTCGTGGGGGCTTCCGGTTGCGGTAAATCGACCTTCCTTCGCCTGCTGCTCGGCCAGGAACGCGCCAGTCGCGGCGAGATCCTGCTCGACGGTCAGCCCTTGGCCGGCGAGCCGGACGCCAGCCGTGGCGTGGTGTTCCAGCGCTACTCGGTGTTCCCCCATCTCAGCGTGCTGGACAACGTCGCCCTCGGCCTTGAACTGCCCCGCTCGCCGCTACTCGGACGTCTGTTCGGCAGCGCGAAAAAAGAGGCCCGCGAACAGGCTTCGGTGCTGCTGCACAAAGTCGGCCTTGGCCACTCGCTGGACAAGTACCCGGCAAAGCTCTCCGGCGGCATGCAACAACGGCTGGCCATCGCCCAGGCGCTGATCATGAAGCCGCGGGTGTTGCTGCTCGACGAACCGTTCGGCGCCCTCGACCCGGGCATCCGCAAAGACATGCACGCCTTGCTCCTGGAGCTGTGGCGCGAGACCCGACTGACGGTGTTCATGGTCACCCATGACCTGTCCGAAGGCTTCAGCCTCGGCACACGCCTGCTGGTGTTCGACAAGGTCCGCCTCGACCCGCATGCGCCCGGCCGCTATGGCGCACGCATCACCTACGACATCCCTTTGAACAGCGACCGCCGCACCCTCCGTGCCGCCGTCGATGCCTTGCCGGCTCCTTTGGCGGGCACGCTTCGTATCGCTTAGAGGAATTTTGCAAATGACTGATTCGACCCGACTGTTCCCGCCCTTCGCCGAAGAAATGCTCCCCGGCGGCGGCCATCGTTCCTTCGTCTTGAAACGCGGACAACTGCTGCGCCTGACCGACCTGCGCGGCGGTGCCAATGTCAGCCTGACATTGCTCAACGCCAATGAAAAAACCGAACGCCTGAACCTGCCCGACAGCCTCAAATGCCAACACACCGCCAAGCTCACTACCGGCCACTGCCTGTACTCGGACATGGGCCGCGTGCTGGCTGCCATCACCGCCGACACCTGCGGCTGGACCGACAGCCTGGGTGGCGTGCTCTGCGCTGAAGAAGTGGCGCAAAAGTACGGCGCGGGCCGCTATCAGGAACTGCGCAACGGCTTCTTCCGCAACGGCACCGACAACCTGTTGGTGGAGCTGGGCAAGTGGGGGCTGGGCCTGTCCGATCTGCTGATGACCCTCAACCTGTTCAGCCGCGTGAGCGTCGATGACGCCGGGCGCTTCCATTTCGTCGAGGGCAATTCCAAGGCTGGCGACTACATCGAGTTGTACGCGCCGATGGACACCCTCGTGGTGCTCACCGCCCTGCAGCACCCGATGGACCCGTCGCCGGAATATGCACCGAAACCGCTGAAGCTCAGCTGGATGAACGCCGACGCCAGCGTCGCCGAACACTGCCGCACCTCGCGCCCGGAAAACGAGCGCGGCTTCATCAACACCGACCGTTTGTTTGTCTGAGGATCGCTGCCATGTCACCCGCAATCGCCATCGCTCCACAGTCGCCTGAAACGGCCGTCTACCGCGCCACCATCCCCGCCGGCGAACCCTGGCTGATGGAGGTCAAGGCCGGACAGACCCTGCGCATCCTCGACCTTGAGGGCAACCAGGCTGTCGACACCTTGTTCTACAGCGTCGCCAATCCCAGGGAGCGCTACGACGTGCAGCGCACCCTGCGTCGGCAGAACAGCGTGTACCTGAGCACCGGCAGCGTGCTCTATTCCAACCTCGGCAAGCCGATGCTGACCATCGTCGCCGACACTTGCGGGCGTCACGACACCCTCGGCGGCGCCTGCGCACAAGAGAGCAACACCGTGCGCTACGCCCTGGAAAAACGCCACATGCACAGCTGCCGCGACAACTACCTGCGCGCCTGTGCTCACGATGGCCGCCTGGGCAAGGGCGACATCGGGCCGAACATCAACTTCTTCATGAACGTACCGGTCACCGCCGACGGTGGGCTGACCTTTGAAGACGGGATATCCGCACCGGGCAAGTACGTCGACCTGCGGGCCGATATGGACGTGATCGTGCTGATCTCCAACTGCCCGCAACTGAACAACCCCTGCAACGCCTACAACCCCACCCCTGCGGAGCTGCTGGTATGGAATTGAAATTCCCGAGACTGCGCCGCTGGTTGTTTGTCTTGTGCCAGGTCCGTTCCGGGCAGTGCTTCAAACCGTCCAAACACCACTAAACCCTGTGGGAGCGAGCCTGCTCGCGATGGCGTCAGCACCTTCACCACTTGTGTTGGCTGACCCACCGCTATCGCGAGCAGGCTCGCTCCCACAGTGATCTGCGTTGATGTTGCCGTCGGGGACGACCCCGGTGCCTTTCGAAAAACTGCGGGACGGCCCGCATCCCCATCAGGGGTTATGCCATGTTCGAAAAAGTCCTGATTGCCAACCGTGGCGCCATTGCCTGTCGCATCCTGCGGACCCTGCGTGAACTGCAAGTGCAGGGCGTTGCCGTGTACTCCGAAGCCGATGCCGCCAGCCTGCACATCCTGCAAGCCGATGAGGCCCACTGCCTCGGTGAGGGTGCAGCGGCTGGAACTTACCTGGCGGTCGACAAGATCCTCGCCATCGCCAAGTCCACCGGCGCTAGCGCGATCCATCCCGGCTACGGCTTTCTTTCGGAAAATGCCGCGTTCGCCGAAGCCTGCGAGGCCGTCAACATTGCCTTCATCGGCCCAACGCCGGAACAACTGCGGGTGTTCGGCCTCAAGCACACCGCACGCGCCCTGGCCAGACAACACGGCGTGCCGATGCTCGAAGGCACCGAACTGCTCGACAGCCTCGATGCCGCGCTGCTGGCCGGTGAACAGGTTGGCTACCCGGTGATGCTCAAGAGCACGGCTGGCGGTGGCGGGATCGGCATGCGCGTGTGCCGTAGCGCGGCCGAGTTGAGCGAATCCTTCGAAGCGGTCAAGCGCCTGGGCCAGAACAACTTCAGCGACGCCGGGGTGTTCATCGAGAAGTACATCCAGCGCGCCCGCCACCTGGAAGTGCAGGTGTTCGGCGACGGTCGTGGCGAGGTGATCGCCCTCGGCGTACGCGATTGCTCGGTGCAACGTCGCAACCAGAAAGTCCTCGAAGAAACCCCAGCGCCGAACCTGCCCGACGGCATGGCCGAGGCGCTGTGCGCGGCGGCCATCAAACTGGCCAAGGCAGTGAACTACCGCAGCGCCGGCACCGTGGAGTTTGTGTTCGACAGTGAGGCCCGGCGTTTCTATTTTCTGGAAGTAAACACCCGATTGCAGGTGGAGCACGGCGTCACCGAACAGGTTTGGGGTGTCGACCTGGTGCGCTGGATGGTGCAACTGGTGGCCGGCGACCTGCCGCCCCTGAGCGATCTGGTACAGGGTTTGAAACCGGTGGGCCATGCGATTCAGGCGCGTTTGTATGCCGAAGATCCGGGGCGGGATTTTCAACCGAGCCCAGGCTTGCTCACCGCCGTGGATTTCCCCGTGGCCAATGGCATTGAACTGCGTATCGACACCTGGGTCGAGGCTGGCTGCGAGATCCCGCCCTACTTCGACCCGATGATCGCCAAGATCATCAGTTGGGCGCCGACTCGCGAGAAGGCCGCAGCGGATCTGCATCAGGCACTGGGTGCCAGCCAGCTCTACGGCGTGGAAACCAACCGCGATTACCTGCGGCAGATTCTGCTCGATGCGCCTTTCGCCAGCGGCCAGCCGTGGACCCGTTGCCTGGAAGGTCTGGTCTATCAGGCCAACACCTTTGAAGTGCTCAGCGCCGGTACGCAAACCAGCGTTCAGGACTACCCCGGGCGCCTCGGTTACTGGGCGGTCGGCGTGCCGCCATCGGGGCCGATGGACAGTCGGGCGCTGCGTCTGGGTAACCGTTTGCTGGGCAATGACGAAGGCGCGGCGGCGCTGGAAATCACCATGAGCGGGCCGTTGTTGCGCTTCAATTGCGAGGCGGTGGTGGCAGTGACCGGAGCGGTGATCCCGTTGGCTTTGAACGGCGAAAGCGTACCGATGAATAAGGCACTGCTGATTCCAGCGGGCGCGACGTTGAGCCTTGGCACCATTGCCGGCGCAGGTGCGCGCAGCTATCTGTGCCTGCGTGGCGGCCTGCAGGTACCGGATTATCTGGGCAGCAAAAGCACCTTCACCCTCGGCCAGTTTGGTGGCCACGGTGGCCGCGCGTTGCGAGCCGGTGATGTGTTGCACCTGCCAGCCCTGAATGACCGCCGTGCCGGTCAGCAACTGGCTGAAGAACAGGTCACCGAGCTGCCGGTGATTCGGCAGATCCGGGTGATCTACGGCCCCCACGGTGCGCCGGAATATTTCACGGAAAATTACATCGGCACCTTCTTCGCCACGCAGTGGGAAGTGCATTTCAACTCCAGCCGCACCGGCGTTCGCCTGATCGGACCGAAGCCTGAGTGGGTGCGCGCCGACGGTGGTGAAGCCGGTTTGCATCCGTCGAACATCCACGACAATCCGTATGCGATCGGCGCGGTGGATTTTACCGGTGACATGCCGGTCATCCTCGGCCCGGATGGCCCGAGCCTCGGCGGGTTCGTGTGCCCGGTGACGGTGATCGAGGCGGATCTTTGGCAACTGGGGCAGCTCAAGGCCGGGGACAAGGTGCAGTTCCTGCCGGTCGATATCAAAACTGCCCGAGCCCTCGCCTTGAAATGGAATCCCTCCTGTAGGAGTGAGCCTGCTCGTGATGACGGCATCACCTCCGACATCTCTGTGACTGAAACACCGCAATCGCGAGCAGGCTCACTCCTACAGGGGATTGTGTCGCCTGTTGTGTTGGATTTGGGTCAGGACAATACGCGGTTGGTGGCGCGCCTGTCCGGCGACACCCACCTGCTGCTGGAAATCGGCGCCCCGGAACTGGACCTGGTCCTGCGCTTCCGCGCCCACGCCCTGATGCAGGCGCTGGAAAGCAAAGACCTGCACGGCGTGATAGACCTCACCCCCGGCATCCGCTCACTGCAAATCCACTATCAGCCCGAGCAACTGCCGCTGTCCGACCTGCTCGGCATCGTCGCCGGCGAATGGGACGCCGTGTGCGCCGCCAAGGACCTGCAAGTGCCCTCGCGCATCGTGCATCTGCCCCTTTCCTGGGACGACCCGGCGTGCCGGTTGGCCATCGAGAAATACATGACCACGGTGCGCAAGGACGCGCCGTGGTGCCCGAGCAACCTGGAGTTCATCCGCCGCATCAACGACCTGCCGAACCTCGATGAAGTGCAGCGCACGGTGTTCGACGCCAGTTACCTGGTGATGGACCTGGGCGACGTCTACCTCGGCGCACCGGTCGCCACCCCGCTCGACCCGCGCCATCGCCTGGTGACCACCAAGTACAACCCGGCGCGCACCTGGACCGCGGAAAACTCCGTGGGCATCGGTGGCGCCTACATGTGCGTCTACGGCATGGAAGGCCCCGGCGGCTATCAGTTTGTCGGGCGCACCTTGCAGATGTGGAACCGCTACCGCGAAGTCGCCGCGTTCGATGGCAAACCCTGGTTGCTGCGGTTTTTCGACCAGATCCGTTTCTACCCGGTCAGCGCCGATGAACTGCTGCGCATCCGCCGGGATTTCCCCCTCGGGCGCTTCGACCTGAACATCGAGCACAGTCAGTTGAACCTGGCGGAATACCAGGCGTTCCTGGCCCGGGAAGCCGAGACCATCGACGCGTTTCGCGAGCAGCAAAAAGGCGCATTCAACGCCGAGCGCGAACGCTGGATCGCCAGTGGCCAGGCGCATTTCGACAGTGAAGAACTGGCCCCGGAGGCGACCGAAGATGCACCGCTGACCAGCGGTCAGCAAAGCGTCGACAGCCACATCGCCGGCAACCTCTGGCAGGTTCAGGTCGAGACCGGTAGCCGTGTCGAGGCCGGTGACGTGCTGGTGATCCTGGAGTCGATGAAGATGGAAATCCCCCTGCTCGCGCCAATGGCCGGCGTGGTACGCGAGATTCGCGTGCAACCGGGTTCGGCGGTGCGCGCCGGGCAGCGCGTTGTGGTGCTGGAACTTGACTGAACCCATGTTGAAAAGGACTATCGCCATGAACATCGATCTGCAACTCGACACCCTGCGCGGCGCTTATCGCGACGGCCGCATCACGCCACGGCAATTGCTGCTGCAACTGCGGGACAAAGCCGCCGCGCTGAACCCGGACTATCACCTGTTCATCCACTTGCTCAGTGTCGATGAACTGGAGCCTTACCTCGCCGCCCTCGACGGTCGCGATCTCGCTAGCCTGCCGCTGTATGGCGTGCCGTTCGCGATCAAGGACAACATCGACCTGGCGGGCATTCCGACCACGGCGGCGTGCCCGGCATTCGCCTACGTGCCGGAGCGTTCGGCGACCATCGTCGAACAATTGCTGGCCCTTGGTGCGATTCCGTTGGGCAAGACCAATCTCGACCAGTTCGCCACGGGGCTCAACGGCAGCCGCTCACCGTATGGCGCGTGCCCCAACAGCGTGTTGCCGGAGTATCCGTCGGGCGGCTCCAGCGCCGGATCATCGCTGGCGGTGGCGCTCGGGGTCGCGAGTTTTGCGCTGGGCACAGACACCGCCGGCTCAGGGCGTGTGCCGGCGGCGTTGAACAATCTGGTCGGCATGAAGGCCACCAAGGGCCTGATCTCGACGGCTGGCGTGGTTCCGGCCTGTCGTACGCTGGATTGCGTCACCACCTTCACCGCCACGGCGCGGGAAGCCAGTCAGTTGCTGGCGCTCACCGCACGCCTCGACCCTCGGGACGAATACAGCCGCAGCAACCCCCTGTGGAACGACGGTTCGGCGTTCGGTACACCGCGCCCCTTCCGTTTCGGCGTACCCCGTGCACAGGACCTGCAATTCTTCGGTTGCCCTGAGGGTCCGCTGTTGTTCGGTGATGCCATCGACCGCCTCAAGGCCCTGGGTGGCGAAGCGGTGGAACTGGACCTGTCGCCGTTTCTGGAGGCCGCACGCTTGCTCTATGAGGGTCCGTGGGTGGCCGAACGCTACAGCGTGGCCGGGAAGTTGATGGCGCAAAATCCCGAGGCCGTGTTGCCGGTGATTCGCGCCGTGTTGGCCAAGGCACCCACCGTCGATGGCGTGCAAACCTTCCGCGCCCAATACCGGCTGCAAGCGCTCAAAGCCCTGTGCGACACAGCACTGGAAGGCCTGGATTGCGTCATCACGCCGACCATCGGCCGCCCGGTGACGCTGGCGCAGCTCGAGGCCGAACCGGTGCTGCGCAATTCGGAACTGGGCTACTACACCAACTTCATGAACCTGCTCGACTACGCCGCCGTCGCCGTGCCCAGCGCGTTCATGGACAACGGCATGCCCTGGGGGGTGACGCTGTTTGGCCGGGCCTTTACCGATCAGTACCTGTTGAGCGTGGCGGATACCCTGCAGCGTCAGCAAGGCCTGGTCGCGCCTGCACCGACGACGGTTGCCCGCCATGATCGGGCGCGGCTGGTGGTCTGTGGTGCACACCTGGACGGGTTGGCGTTGAACTGGCAACTCAAGCAGCGCGGGGCCCGTTTGGTGGAAACGACATTCAGCTCGCCGGATTATCAACTCCATGCCCTGGCCGGCGGCCCGCCGTTTCGTCCGGGCATGGTCCGCGTGAAGGACGGCGGCGTGGCGATTGCGGTGGAAGTCTGGGAGTTGCCGAGCAGCGAGTTGGGTTCGTTCCTGACCGGAATTCCGGCGCCATTGGGATTGGGCAAGGTGCAACTGGCGGACGGTCGTTGGGAGAGCGGGTTTATCTGCGAGGCGTACGGGCTGGAAGGCGCGGTGAACATCAGCCATTTGGGTGGTTGGCGGATGTATCTGAAATCACTGGGCTAAGCACCAGACTCCCATGCAACACCAAACCCTGTGGGAGCGAGCCTGCTCGCGATAGCGTCAGCACATTCACGATTGATGTGACTGACACACCTATATCGCGAGCAAGCTCCCCACAAGGAGCACCTGCAACCTCCGTGGAACATGGGAACGACCATTCGCCGCGCACATGGAGCAGTTATTTCCCCGCTGTGCCATTAGAATGCAACCATCGGATGACTGCCAATGGAACTGCCATGCCGCTTCGCTCGCCGCTGTACTCTCAACGTTCGTTGGTGCTCACGCTGGTCGCGTTGCTGGGCGCAGGTTTCCTCGCCACCTCCTTCCTCAGTTACTACGCCTCCCGGGCTTCGATCCGCGACAACATCGTCAACACCGAGTTGCCGCTGACATCGGACACGGTCTACTCGGAAATCCAGAAAGACCTCGTCAGGCCGATCCTGATTTCCTCGATGATGGCCCGCGACACCTTCATGCGCGACTGGGTGGTCAATGGTGAAAAGGATTCCGACCAGATGACCCGCTACCTCAACGAGGTCATGACCCACTACGGCGCCTACACCGCGTTCTTCGTCTCCAACACCAGCCTGACCTACTACCACGCCAAGGGCGTGCTCAAACAGGTCAAGACCACCGAGCCCCGCGACGCCTGGTACTTTCGCGTGAGGGACATGAAGGATCCGTACGAGATCAACGTCGACCCGGACCTCGCCAACAAGGACAACCTGACCTTCTTCATCAACTACAAGGTCTACGACTACAACAGCCGATTCATCGGCGCGGCCGGGGTTGGTCTGACCGTCGACGCCGTGATCAAGCTGATCGACAAGTACCAGCAGCGCTATCAACGCAGTGTGTATTTCGTCGACAACTTCGGGCGCCTGGTGCTCACCGGCGCCGAAGGGGGTCCGCAGGGTGCGCACATCGGGCAGAAACTCAGCGAACTCGACAGCATGAAAGACCTGGTCAGCCGGCTGCCCAAACCCCACAGCGGCAGCTATGAATATTCCGTGCAGGGCCAGGGGCATTTCCTCAACGTGCGGTTTATCCCGGAGCTGAACTGGTACCTGTTCGTCGACAAACGCGAAGACAGCGCCCTTGGTGAAATCCGCCACTCGCTGTACCTCAACCTGCTGATCTGTCTGCTGGTGACCTTGATTGTGCTGGCCCTGCTCAACCGGGTGATCAAGCGCTATCAGGACAAGATCCAAGCCCAGGCCATCCTCGACAGCCTGACCGAACTGCCCAACCGTCGTGGCTTCGACCTGCTGGCCGCGCAAGCCATGCACGAAGCCCGGCGCGAGCCCAAGCCGCTGACCGCTTTGCTGTTGGACCTCGACCACTTCAAGGCACTGAACGACACCTACGGCCACCTGGCCGGCGACCAGGTACTGATCGGTTTCGCCCGGGACCTGGAAAGTTGCCTGCGGCACTCCGACATCGTCTGCCGCTGGGGCGGTGAAGAGTTCATCGTGCTGCTCAAGGACACTGACGGTAAGACCGGTCTGATGATTGCCGAGAAAATTCGTCAGCATGTGGAACAACAGCGCTATGCCTACAACGACAAGACCTTGCAACTGACGGTGAGCATCGGACTCACCACCCTGCAGCCCGATGACACCTTGCACAGCCTGCTGTCACGGGCGGATCATGCGATGTATCGGGCCAAGCAAAGTGGCCGCAACCGAACCTGCATGGAAATGTCTCACTCCAGCTATGAACCAGCCTGACCTCTGCCCCGCCTGCGGCGCCCCCAACGACTGCACCCTGGCCGATCCGCGAACCGCTGACCGCGCCTGCTGGTGCTACGGCGTCAGCATCGACCCGGCCGTGCTCCAGGCGCTGCCGGCGGAACTGCGCGACGCCTCGTGCCTGTGCCCGCGCTGCGCCGAGGTCGAGGCGCAGTTGCAAGCAGCGTCCGAGTCGATCAAGTAAGATGCGCGCCCCTTTCTTCACCGATCCTTAAGTCATGCGTGTCGACCGTTTCCTCAGCAACCTGCCGTGCTTCAACCGTAAGCAGGTACGCCTGTTGCTGGTGGAAAAACGCGTCAGGGTTGACGGAAAAATCGTCAGTGACCCCCACAGCGAAGTCCGCGAATTCAGCCGCGTCGAGGTCGACAATGACGTGCTGCAAGTCGGCAAACCCCTGCGCCACTTCATGTTGCACAAGCCCGCCGGATGCGTCAGCGCCACCCGGGATCCGCAGCACCCGACCGCGCTCGATCTGATCGATGAACCGGACAAGGACGAACTGCACATCGCCGGGCGCCTGGACTTCAACACCACGGGTTTGATGTTGATCACCAACGACGGCAGCTGGTCGCGGCGCCTGACCCAGCCGCAGACCAAACTGCCCAAGGTCTATTACGTTGAAACCGAACAGGACATCGGCCCCGAATACGCGATCAAATTCAACGAAGGGCTGTACTTCGCCTTCGAAGACCTCACCACGCAACCGGCCGGGCTAGAGTTGCTCGGGCCAAAATGCGCGCGCCTGAGTATCGTCGAAGGCCGCTATCACCAGGTCAAGCGCATGTTCGGCCACTTCAACAACAAGGTCATGCGCCTGCACCGCGAATGCATGGGGCCGCTGGTACTCGACGACGCGTTGAAACCGGGCGAATACCGCCCGCTGAGCGATGAAGAGATCGGCTCGATCTAAGCCAGCGACCGCTCAGCAGAAAGTTGTCGAACAATTTACCAATGGCACTTGCGCATTGATGTGACCCCTGCTTGAATCAGGACGTCGGCCGAAATGTGACCGACGAGTCACCACATACCTCTAAGAAACTTTTTGCCGGTAGGAGCCCAAGGGTTCCGGCCTCATCCGGCAGACTGCCCGCCAATAACAATACCCGTCGACCGGACTGCAATGGATCGACATGGGCCTCTCAAATTCCAGGCGTATGCCTACCTGTCACAAAGCTCGTGCAATCTCATTTGCGCGCATACCCGCTTGCCAGGAGTCTTATGACATGAGGCCAGAAATCGCTGTGTTGGATATACAGGGTCAGTATCGGGTTTACACGGAGTTCTATCGCGCAGACGCCGCAGAGAAGACCATTATCTTGGTCAACGGCTCGATGGCCACGACTGCGTCGTTTGCACAAACCGTGAAAAACCTCCATCCGCAGTTCAACGTCGTCTGCTACGACCAGCCCTACGCGGGCCGGTCAAAAGCCCACAACCTGCATGAAAAAATGCTCACCAAGGAAATCGAAGGGCAGATCCTGCTTGAGCTGATCGACCACTTCGCCGCCGAACACGTGCTGTCCTTTTCCTGGGGCGGTGCCGCGACCATGATGGCGTTGTCGCAACGGCCACGGCGCATCGAAAAAGCCGTGATCAGCTCGTTTTCCCCGGTGATCAACGCGCATATGCTCGACTACCTCGAGCGCGGCGTCGAACACCTCGGCAATCTGGACCGCGACCGGGTCGGACACCTGGTGAACGACACCATCGGCAAACACCTGCCGTCGTTGTTCAAGCGCTTCAACTATCGCCACGTCAGCTCTCTGGCCGAACATGAGTACGGGCAGATGCACTTCCACATCAGCGACGTGCTGCACAGCGACCGTCAGTGCTACCTGCACGCGGCGAAGAAAATCGACGTGCCGGTGCTGTTCCTCAACGGCGAATGGGACGAATACACCGCCGCCGACGACGCCCGGTTGTTCGCCGGCCACGTGCAACACAGCACGTTCAGCACCCTTCAGGCCACCGGCCACTTTCTCGACATGGAGCACAAAGCCGCCTGCCGAGACAGCCGCAACGCACTGATGGGCTTCCTTAAACCAGCGCAACTCGAAAGCCGACCGCGTTACCACAACGTCCAGGAACACCATGCATTGGCAAGCTGAAGTAGCGTCATCGCGAGCAAGCCCCGCCCTGCTGCGTTAAACGTATTCTGCAGGCGCGAGGCTTGCCCGCGATCGACCGTCATGCGGTCCGGGCTTTTTGTCACATCTGCGTTAAACCCGCTCCACGTAAAGAAAAACTTCAAATCCGCGGCCGTATCTGGTACAAAGTCACCGCTCTGAGCGGGTGTCGTATAATGGCATTACTCCAGCTTCCCAAGCTGATAACGAGGGTTCGATTCCCTTCACCCGCTCCAATCGAATTTTGATCTCACGTCAGGGTGGTTTTGACGGGGGATGTAGAGACAGAAAAAACCGGTCCAAGTGGCCGGTTTTTTTGTGTCCGGAATTTGGATTAGCGTCTCCAAACTCTGAAAATTAGCGTTTTGGCGCAAGAACCGGGTTTTGTTAACGTTTTACTTATCCCGATAAAGGATTTCCTCCACGGAATCAGAGATTGCATCTCTTCGAAACGAAGACTACCACCTCCCAAAACGGGAGGAAGTGCAGTGCGTGTGATTGCAAAAGGGACATTGCGGGAGTCCTGGGAAAGTAGCCCGGCTTATGCTGACTCCGAAACACCACTGGTTGAATGGTATCGGCACATGGAGAAAGCCGTTTACGGCACGCCGCAAGAGGTTAAAGCGGAGCTGAGAACGGCCAGCATCCTCAAGGGTGGCAGGGTTGTATTCAACATCGGTGGCAATAAATACCGGGTAATCATGGCAATCGACTATCAGCGCCAGCTCGGTTTCATACGATTCGTTGGCACCCACGCCCAGTACGATCAGATCAACGCGGAGACCGTGTGATGGACATTAAACCTATTCGCAACCAAGAAGACCTGACCGCTGCATTTGCACGCGTGGAGCAATTGTGGGGAGCTGAAATGGGTTCGCCTGAGGGCGATGAGCTGGAAAATCTGGCGCTGCTCATCGAAAAGTACGAAGACGAGCATTACCCGATGCAGCCCTCCGATCCGATTGAGGCAATTAAATTTCGCATGGACCAGCAAGGCCTGACCCCTCGCGATCTGGAACCCTTCATTGGCACGAGCGGAAGGGTATCTGAGGTGCTGAACCGTAAAAGTAAATTGAGCCTGTCGATGATCAAGCGCCTGCACGACGGGTTGCGGATTCCTTACGAAAGCTTGCTGGCGGGTGTTGCCTGATAACGTAGGCCTCCCCCAATTTCAACCTCACGTCAGGATGGCGGAGGGAGATGCAGAGATAGAAAAACCGGTTCAGGTACCGGTTTTTTTGTGCCTGAAATTTGGATCCCGTGTTCACGGCAAAACCTCGCAATACACAAAACAGATCAATTCAGGTTTGCCCCAAGCCTTTGCCAGAACACCCTTCTAGACTCGATTCCTATAGCGTTCCCGCCGGCCCCAGGAAGGATCCGGTGGTTATAGTGTTGATTAACAAATAGCAGTAGGTATAGTAACCACAAGCACACCACAGGGAGGTGATGTGAATAGCCGATTTTTGATAAGCCAACTCGTTGCGGACGGCTGGTATCTGGTACGAATCAGAGGCAGCCATCATCACTTCAAGCACCCGACCAAACCGGGGCTAGTGACAGTCCCTCACCCGAAGAAAGATCTGCTCAAGAAAACGGCCATCAGTATTTTGCAACAGGCGCTGCTCTAAGGAGCCCGATGCGCTAGGTCCGTGGAGGACAATGAACATGCTGTACCCAATTGCAATTTCAATGGGCGACGACCAACACGCCTGGGGTGTGGAAGTCCCCGACATTCCGGGCTGCTTTTCCGCTGGGGAAGACCTGGATGACGCGATGGCCATGGCGCGGGAAGCCATTGAAGGCCACTTCGAGATTCTGGCCGAAGACGGTTCGCCAATTCCCCCCGCCAATAAAGTGACCTTACATGCTGCCAACCCAAAGTATGCGGGGTGTGCGTGGGCGCTGGTGGACATCGACGTAACCAAATATCTGGGCAAGGCCCAGAAGCTGAACATCACGTTGCCTGGCTACCTCCTCAACCGGATTGATGAGTACGTACTGCATCACCCGGAAGAGAAAAGCCGTTCGGGTTTTCTGGCCTCGGCGGCACTCAAGGTCTTGCAACAGAGCTGAAAACCTTGCTTTCGACATGAATAAACCGGTCCCAAGTGGCCGGTTTTTTTGTGGGCGGGATTTGATAAAGGGCCCGTCGAAGTCAGTGCAAAGACCCACTTTTAAAGGCCCAACGGAGATCAACGCCAGAAAAAGCAACGTCCTACACGACACTGGGAAATGTCCGTACACTTGCGCATTGCTGTGCCTTTGTCATGAGACCTATAGTCCGACCACGCCAAAATGGCGTATCGGGTTTGGCGACTCGATGGCAAAGCATAGAAACCTCCGAGCTATCTCGGAGCGTTTCTGAACGCACTTGGCTACCTGTTTATGGTGGCTGTGCGTGGGAGACCTTTGGGTCTGCCGGTTTGCCTTGTCCCGGTTCGCCAACCTGCGTACAGCTGCCACCCATTGTTTGGCGACTCTGAGTGGTAGTTCACCTCAATTCAAGGAATCACTCATGAACGAATACATGGCTCTAACCAGCAACGCCGACGACCTCCCCTCCCTCTACGTCAACACCACCCAACCCCTGCACTCCCTGCTCAGCACCGCCAGCTACAGAATTCGCGCCGTGACGCAGCTTCTTGAAAACCTCGCAATGCGCGGCGACCTGACCTCTGACTCGGTTGTACTCAGTGACTTCGCATTGCTCTGCTGCGTGCCTTTGCGCGACGGTTGCGATGTGCTGGATGTAATCGCTCGACGCATGGATGCAGAGCCGTCCTGATGCCCCATGCCCGATCTTCCAGTGCTGGCTTGGTCCGGTACTATGTTCGGGCCTTTTCTTTCCGGGACATGGACTTTCACATGACTCAAAACATCTACGACGACCCTGAATTCTTCCAGGGCTACAGCCAGATGCCCCGTTCCATCAGCGGCCTCGATGCCGCACCGGAATGGCCTGCATTGAAGACCATGCTGCCGCCAATGCGGGGCCTGAAGGTGGTGGATCTCGGTTGCGGCTACGGCTGGTTTTGTCGCTGGGCCAGTGAGCAAGGTGCCGACAGCGTGCTCGGTCTGGATGTTTCGGAAAAGATGCTGGAGCAGGCGCGCAAGACCACATCCGCATCAAATATCCGTTATGAGCGGGCCGACCTGGAGCATCTCGATCTGCCCGCCGCCGGTTTCGATCTGGCCTACAGTTCCCTGGCGCTGCATTACATCAAGGACTTGCCTGGGCTGTTCGCCAGTGTCCACGCAGCGCTCAAGCCCGGCTCGCATTTCGTGTTTTCCATCGAACACCCGATCTTCATGGCGCCGCGTAACCCTGGCTGGATCATCGATGCCGAGGGCCGCAAGAGTTGGCCCGTGAATGGTTATCAGCTGGAAGGCGAGCGTGTGACCAACTGGCTCGCGGACGGTGTGATCAAGCAGCATCGCACCATTGGCACGTTGCTCAACACGCTGATTGGCGCAGGGTTCAGCATCCGGCACGTCAACGAATGGGGGCCGAGCGATGCCGAGGTGGCGGCGCAACCAGCCCTTGCCGAAGAGCGGGAGCGGCCAATGATGATGCTGGTCGGCGTTCAGCGTTGATGGATCAAAAAGGGACAGATCACGCCGTCCCTTTTTCCCGTCAGCGGGTCGCGACGATAAACAGTCGCGGAAACGGCAACAGCACCGAACCATCGGCCAGGACCGGATACGCCCGCTCAATAGCAGTCTGATATTGGTTCAGATACTGCGCCCGTTCCGCCTCGTCCAGCGGTTCGAGAAACGGCCGCAGGCCACTACCCTTGAACCACTCCACCACGCCAGACGCACCGCCCGCGAGCGGATGATGGTAAGTGGTGCGCCACACATCGACGCGGGTGCAACAGGCTTTGAGTATCGAGTAATAAGCGCTGGCATCGGCCATTTCGGTCCGCAGCCCGGCGGTGCCTGCCAGTTTGCCGACCCATGGGCCATCAGCGGCGACTTCGCGCATCAAGCGGTGCGAGTGCTCATTCAGGTTGTCAGGCATCTGGATAGCCAGGCTGCCACTCGGCGCCAGTTTGCTAACCAGCGAGGGTAGCAACGTCGCGTGATCAGGCACCCACTGCAACACCGCGTTGGCGAAAATCACATCGAACGGGCCACTGTCATTCCAGGTGTCGATGTCGGCGATGTCGAACTGCACCTGCGGCAGGCGCTTGCGAGCGGCTTCGATCATGTCGCTGGAACTGTCCAGCCCACACACCTTGGCATTGGCAAAGCGCTCCACCAGCAACTCGGTGGAGTTGCCGGGCCCACAACCGATATCGATGGCCAAGCGCACGTCCCCGTCGGGGATGGCCGCCAGCAGGTCACGCGCGGGACGGGTGCGTTCATCTTCAAAAGCGACGTACTGTTTGGCGGACCAACTCATTGTGTTCTCCTGTCGGTACGTTGTCGTGATCTGGGCAGACCACCAGTTCACTACGATACATCGGCCAATAGGCTCTGCTCTATTCCACCTTTGTTGCGAAAACTTCTGTGGGAGCGAGCTTGCTCGCGATGGCGATTGCACAGTCAACGTCGTCGACTGACATGGCGCTATCGCGAGCAAGCTCGCTCCCACAGTTTTTCACCTTAACTGATCGGCCTAGGCTCTATTAACCAGTTTTTTCGTCGCTAGACAGCAATCTTAATCGTAGTACCCGACAGTCTTCTTCAAATGATCCGAGTACTCGTAAATGTCATCAACGGAGTTGATTGCATGCCGGGTTTCATTCTTCTCTTCGTCAAATATGCCGATATATTTCTGTGATCGGTTGAAGTGCAGTCGGCAGATCGGTTTGCGGTTGTTGTCGTCGAGCAGGATGCCGAAGTAACTCTGTGTATCGCGCTGAACAATCCGTTTGGCATCAACAACCGACCGAACCACAGCCCGGACGATGTGATAGCCCTCCAGTTCTTCCAATGTCGTCAGAACCTTGTCCTCTGACTCATCTCGAACATCGGGTTGTTCAGTGTCACCAGTAGCAACGGGTAAAGAGGCCAGCGCAGGCTGGATCGCACCACTCATTGCCGACTTCAGCCTGTCATTGATCTGGTCGTTGAGAAACTGCACCACAGCCTTTCTCGTGAGCTCATGGAACTGCTCGCGGACTTTCTGAGTAATCACCCCGTCGTAAACCCGAGAAGCAAACACTTTCACGAAGTCGTCGTCAGGCTTGCTGACCTGAGAAGCAATCACCTTCTTGATTTGGCTGACGTACTTCAGCTCACCTGCGGCGCTGATGATCGACTCCACATCGAATGCAGATTTGGTGAGTTTCACCAACTCAGGGACGGAATACTCGTCGATATCCAGCAGGTCAAGTTCAAGGAATGGCTTCTCGTCCATTTTGTTTGGCGCGTCCAGGTCAGTGAAAAACTTATAGACCTGGCCATTGGTGAGAATGGAGATTCGGGCACTTGTGACATGGAAATAGCGGAACAGCTGGGAGGCATGATTGATGTGCAGCGGTTCACCAATTTTTTTACACTCGATGAGGATCTGAACCTCACCAGCCTTCATGATTGCGTAGTCAATTTTCTCCCCTTTCTTCGTTCCAATATCGCAAACGAATTCAGGTGTCACTTCCGTCGGATCGAAAACATCGTAGCCCAGTACCGTACTGATAAATGGCATGACAAAAGCATTCTTGGTCGCTTCTTCCGTTTGAATGGCAGCGCTCTGCAAACGAACTTTGGCAGCGAGACTTGCTAATTTTTCGAAAAATTCCATGAGTAGCCTCTTTTCCGGTTTCGATCCGTGTGAACACATGCTGGCAAATTGACTGCCATTGATATTAGACACAAACCGATACAAAGGAAGATTCCCACCCAAAATTAAGATTTTGCCCACTTCAATGCTTCATTGGATTGCCACACCAGCCGAATTTTCATCCCACCGCCACTGTCTGAAAAATCAGGCGCCCCCTCAAAAGGAACTCGGTCATGAAATTCGCAAAAATCGCGCAGAAACTCGCCCTCTGGGCCGGTAGCCCCAAGACGTTCATGAGCGCGTTGATCCTGATTTTCCTGTGGGGGTTGAGTGGACCGATTTTTCATTTCAACGATACGTGGCAGCTGATCATCAATACCTCGACCACCATCATCACGTTCCTGATGGTGTTCCTGATCCAGAACACGCAGAACCGCGACACCGACATCCTGCATTTGAAAGTCGACGAGTTGTTGCGGGTGACCAAGGAGGCGCAAAAGGCCATGCTCGGGCTTGAGGCGTTGGACCTCAAGCAGCTGGAGGCGCTGCGCAGGCATTACCGCGCCATGGGCGAGAACCAGGTGTTCGACCTCGATGGCCTGAACCCAACGCATAATCCCAAGCCGCATCTGGATCAGTGCTGATCAGAAAAACGGCGCGTGACTGAAGCCCCGCGCCGTTTGTGCTCAAACTTTTCGCTTAACTTTTGGCCTGCAACGCCTTGGCCATTTCCAGGTGATTTTGCAATTTAGGCAGGGTTTCTTCGGCGAATGCCTTGATTTGCGGTACGTCGGTGGTCTGCGCCTCCTGCTGCAACTGATCGATGGCTTCCTGGGTGGTCTTCACCTGACTGGCGGTATAGGCCTCGTCGTAGGTCGCCCCATCCATGACTTGTGGCATCAGGGCTTTGGCCTTTTCGACAATTTCTTCGCGGGGGGCGACCGGTATATCCAGTTGCCTGGCGATTTTCGCCAGGTGCTGGTTCGCCGTGGTGCGGTCGTTGATGACGATAATGGTGTAGTCCTTGACCTCTTTGGATTCGGCTTTCTGATGCGCCAAGCGACTCGTTTCAATATCGGCAATACCTTTTGCCGAGGCCTCGTCGATGAATTCGGCAGTCGACTGGGCAAAGACGCCGCTGGCAAACAGGCCCAGTAACGTGGCAAGACTGGTCTTACATAATCGGGTGGCCATCCGGTTCATGGTCGCGCCCTCCTCGTTAAATTCAAACGGGAGCTTTCGCCCCCGCCTCTCAATCAAAACCACCTGCATCCTTTAGCGGGATTTCTGACCGCCCTTGCGGCCCATGTCGGGTTTCGCCGGGTCTTTTTCGACGGTCGTAGTGGTGGTTTTCCCACCCTTGCGACCGGCTTCAGAAGCCTTCGTTCGATCGTTGGCGAAGTTCCCCGAGTTCGAGTTTCTTGAATTAGGCATGATTCTCTTCCTCTTGGTGGTAGTCGCGGCGAGCTGTAGCCCGCATAGAATCTGAATTTGCGCGCCCCAAAAGGTTTAGAAAATTACTTGGCTGCCACGACGAACGGTGCGCGGTTTTTCAGACCAGTCGCAGGTGATGTTCGCGTTTGGCGCAGTACATCGCCTCGTCGGCATGCCGAAACAATTGCTTCTCTTCAGTGCCGTGATCGGGGTATCGAGCGACGCCGATACTTGGATGGATGTTCAGGCTGTGCCCGTCCAGCCGCAGAGGCTGGGCCAGGACCTGACGGACTTTCTCGACCACGATGTCGGTATCGTCCGCCGCATGAATGCTGTGCAGCAACACCACGAATTCATCGCCGCCGATGCGGGCCACGGTGTCGGTTTCCCGCACGCAACCCTTGAGTCGGTTGGCCACCGCTTGCAGCAGCATGTCGCCGACCGCGTGGCCATGGGTATCGTTGACTTGCTTGAAGCGGTCGAGGTCGACGTACAACAGCGCCATGCGCCCGTCGTCCTCCCGGGCCACTTGCAGTGACGCCTTGAGCCGGTCGCGCAGCAGCTCGCGGTTGGGTAACTGGGTCAGTTGGTCGTACTGGGCCATGTATTGCAGGCGGGCGTGCAATTGCTTGCGCTCAATGGCGGTCGCGACCTGGGCGCAGACGTATTGCAGCAGTTCTTTGTCCTGCTCGGTGTAGCGCTCGCCGCCCGGAATGCTTTTGACGATCAACGCGCCGATGGTGCCGTTCTGCGAGTTCAGCGGCACACCCAGCCAACAGGGTGCGTTCTGCCCGGTCGGCAGCACTTCGAAGCCAACGGGAGGTGGGTGCTGGTCCGGAGTCAACAGGATCGGCTGCCCCGTGCGGATCACTTCGGCGCACAGGCGCCCGGTCATGGTTCCGGGCTGCTCGGGCTGTGGCTCATGGTCATCGACGTGATAAGGGAAATTCAACTGCGCGCAGCGCTCGTCGTACAGCGCCACGGAAAAATTCAGTGCCGGCAGCCATTCGCCGATGATCATGTGGATGCGTTTGAACAACGCCAGCAGATCCTCTGCCGCATGGGCCGCCTCGGAAATCGCATACAACGCGGCCTGCCGGGATTCGGCCTGCTTGCGTTCGGTGATGTCGCGAGCCACCGCGATGCGCAACTGATCGTCCTCGGACCAACGTGCCGACCAGAGAATGTGCACCACGCTGCCATCCTTGCGCAGGTAGCGGTTTTCGAAGTTGAGCTTGGGCTCGCCACCCATGATTTCCCGAGCGGCGTCGAGGGTGCGCTGGCGATCGCCCGGGTGCACCATGTCGATCATCGCCTCGCCGATCATCTCTTCGGCGCTGTAGCCGAAAATACGATCGCACGCCGCGCTGACAAAGACGAAGCGGCCCTGCTTATCCACCGCACAGACGGCGTCCAGCAACAAATCGATATAGCTCGCCAGCGGCGCGGAATTCCGGTTTTCCATGGTTCAGCGTGGGTGTCCCGATAATGCAGCGCTCATCAATCATCCCTGCCCTGCCAGCCTTGCGTCCTTGTGATCACGTTCAAGCCTTGTTCGGCATCAGCCCCGGCAACGCATGTACCAGCGCGTTGATGGCGAAACCGATGAACATCACCCCGCACAACCGGGTGATTGCCAGTTCATGACGCTGGTACAGGCTGCGCACCCGCCGCGCACCGACAACGCCAATGAGAATAGCGTAGGCGAGCAAACCGCCGACGAAACTCAGGGCGATCAGCGCCGGCAGCATCGACCAGTTGAGCAGTTCCGCGCGGCTCGACAGCAGTGCCGTGAACGTCGCCACCGCCACCGGATAGGCCTTGGGGTTGGTCAGACCAAACAGAATGCCGTGCCAGAACGGCTGCCGCGCCGGGCCCTGTGGCGCATCAGCGCTGCTGCGACGGGCGCGCACCGCACGCCAGCCGAGCCAGAACAGGTACAGTCCGCTGAGCACTCCGAGCACGTCGAACGCGGTACTGCCGATCTCCCGTGCACCGACAATCGCGATCAGCGCCGTGCTGCACCACATCACATCGCCGAGCAAATGCCCGCACAGAAACCCCGCCCCGGCCCGTCGCCCATGGGCCGCGCCAATGCCGAAAACCGCCAGCACACCCGGTCCCGGGGTGATGCCGTAGATAAAACCCGAGGCAAGCACGGCCATTAGCAAGGATGGGGTCATGGGGAGTCCTTTTGAACTGCCTGGTGAATGGTGGCCAGTCTATATCAGGTCTTCAGCTGTCGACTGCCTGATCGCGACAGAAATTCTTCAGCGGTGGGTCCCCTGCACGATCCGTTCATTCAACCAGTTCAACGCCTGATCTCCGCCCCGACGCTTGTGCCAGACCAGCACAAAGGTGAACGACGGGATGTGAAATGGCGGCGGGACGACAATCAGTGATTGCTCATCGATATCGCGCAAGCCTCGCGACGCGACAGTGAGGATCAGGTCGGTTCCACTGATGAATTCCGGGGCGACGCGCCAGTGCGGCAGGCTGACAGCCACACGACGACGTTCGCGCAATGCGGTCAAGGCACGCTCGATCTCCGGGGTGCCGCTGCCGCGCATCTCCAGCAGGACGTGAGGTCGTGCCAGGTAGGTGGGCAGGTCGAGCACACCATCGGCGGGCAGGCTGTCGCGGTCCACCAGGCAGGCATAGTGCTCTTCGAACAGCGGAGTGCTGCGCAATTCATTGGGCATTTCCGGGAATACACCGGCGGCGACATCAATGTCACCGTTGAGCACCCCTTCGAGCATGCTTTCGCGGCTGCCATGGCTGATTTGCAGGTCGATGCCCGGCGCTTCGCGGCGCAAGGTCCGGATCAGTCCCGGCAGGACAATGGCGGCGCCGTAGTCGGACATCGCCAGGCGAAAGGTCCGCTGGGTGGTCGCAGGATCGAAGGCGTTCGGCGCCAGCAGCGCTTGCACCTGGGCCAGGGCTTCGGCCAGCGGCGCCACCAGCTCCAGCGCTCGCGGAGTTGGTACAAGGCCGGCACCAGCGCGCACCAGCAGCGGATCGCCAAGCAGGTCACGCAATCGCGCCAGCGCATGACTGACCGCTGGCTGACTCAAGTGCAGACGCTCGGCCGCCCGGGTCACGTGTTGCTCGCTGAGCAAAGCGTCGAGGATCACCAGCAAGTTGAGGTCGATACGTCGAAGATCATTCATCTGCTGCATGTTCTGGATAACAAAACGGAATTTAAATCTGCGCGACGAATACCCTAGAGTCCAGCAAAACCTGTTGGAGATCGATCATGAGTACGTTGCATTGGGCCGGTCTGATAGGGCTGGCGATGATCGCCGGGGCGGTGGTGCCGTTTCAAAGCGCAATCAACGTCAACCTCGGGCGCGGGTTGGGCCATCCGTTGTGGGCAACACTGGCATCGTTGGTGGTGAGCGTTCTGGTGTTGTTGCCGATCATGCTGGCGCTGCGTTTACCCCTGCCCTCGCTGGCGTTTATCAGCAAGGCATCACTGTGGATGTGGACCGGTGGCGCATTTGGGGTGTGTTTTATTTCGCTGGCGCTGGTGCTACTGCCCAAGCTGGGGGCTTCGGGGTTCATGGCATTGGCGTTGGCGGGGCAAGTGGTGGCTTCACTGTTACTTGACCACTTTGGCTGGTTCGGGTTGGCGGAGCGGCAGGTGACATTGCCCAAGGTGTTCGGGGCGGTGTTGTTGATTGCAGGGGTGGTGTTGATTCAATTCGGTGCCACACCGAGCAAAACTTTGGTGACGGGGTAAGGCGACAGTGCTGTGGTGCTCGCGATGGCGTCAGCGTTGTCACCACAGACTTCAGACCTTTGATCACAGCCTTCGCCAGCCCCGGCACGGATGCGTGGTCCGTGCAGGGACCGGCGTAGCCTGCGAACCGTTTAGAACTTATCCAGCGTGCGCAACTTCTGCGGCAACCCCCATAGCAACAGCGCCACCGCGATCAGCGCACACACACCAATGACATACAGCGCCGGCGTGGTGCTGCCGGTCAGGTCCTTGATCCGGCCGACCATCACCGGGCTGACGATGCCGCCGAACTGGCCCAGGGTGTTGATCACCGCGATCCCGCCGGCAGCGCCCGCGCCGGCACCGGCCAGCAGTTTTGGCGGCAGGGTCCAGAAGCTCGGGATGGAGGCGATGATCCCGGCACCGAGCAGGCCCAACGCGACAATCAGGAAGGTCGTGTGACTGGCGAAGATCCCCGCGCTGAAGAACCCGACCGCACCAACCGCCACCAGACCGGCGACAAACTTGCGTCGCTCGCCAGTAGCATCGGACAGGCGTCCGATCACCACCATGCTGATGGCACCGCAGATATAAGGGATGGCTGTCAGCAAGCCGATCATCACCGGACTCTCGGTCCCTGCGCTACGGATCAGTTGCGGTGCCCAGAAATTCAAGCCGTAGGACGCCACCTGAATCAGGAAATAGATCAGGCCCAAGGTCAGGAAGCCCGGAATCCGCAGTGCGGCGAGCAGCGAACCTCCGCTCTTGTGCGGTTCATGTTGAGCGATGCGGCTGGCCAGCAGGGTCTTCTCCGAGGGCGTCAGCCAATGGGCGTCTTCGATGCGGTCCTTGAGCAGGGTCAGCACCAACAAGCCAAGGCCGATACACGGCACGCCACCGAGCAGGAACAGCCAGTGCCAGCCACGCATTTGCAGCACGCCGTCGAGGTGTTGCAGCACGAGGCCCGAGAACGGCGCGCCCACCAGGCCGGCGAACGCCGACGCCAGGAACAGCATCGAGGTGATGCGCCCGCGATAGTGTTGCGGGAACCACAACGTCAGGTAATACAGCACGCCCGGGGCAAAACCCGCCTCCATCGCACCGATCACGAAGCGCAGCACGTAGAACTGCCATTCGCTGTTGACGAACACCATGGCCGCCGTGGCCAGGCCCCAGGACATCATGATCCGGGCGATCCAGCGCCGGGCGCCGACCTTGTACAGCATCATGTTGCTGGGCACTTCGAAAATCACATAACCGACCACGAACAACCCGGCACCCAGGCCGTAAGCGGTGTCGCTCAGACTCAGGTCGGCCTGCAGCTGAAACTTGGCGAAGCTGATGTTGATGCGGTCGAAAAAGGCGAACAGGTAGCAGACCATGATCAGCGGCATCAGGCGCCAGGCGACTTTGCTGACCAGGGCTTTTTCTTCGTCGTGGCTAACGGCCGGGCTCGCGCCGGCCTCCAGTGCATTAAGGCTCATTGCAGTTCTCCAGGCGGACTTCCCGTAGGTGTCCGATTGTTTTTGTTGTCTGGTTAAGGTGCTTTTTTACTGTAGGAGCGAGCCTGCTCGCGATGACTGAGTCACATCCAACATTGATGTCGACTGACACACCGCTATCGCGAGCAGGCTCGCTCCTACAGGGGGTTGGTGTCAGGTAGGGATCGGGTGCAGGTCACAATTACGCCCGGCCTTGGCCAGTTGTCCGGGCACTTCATGGCCGAGCAGCTCCGGCAGTCCTCGGGACAGTTTCAGTAGCAGCGGCAGATCGATACCGGTGTGGATGCCGACTTCATCGCACAGGTTCAGCAGATCCTCGGTGCAGATGTTTCCCGACGCACCCGGCGCAAACGGGCAGCCGCCGAGGCCGCCGAGGGCCGCATCGAAACGTCGGGCGCCAGCCTCGTAAGCGGCCAGCACGTTGCACAGGCCAAGGCCGCGAGTGTTGTGAAAGTGCAGGGTCAGGTCCGCCGCGGACACACGCTGCAGCACCCGGCGCACCAGCCGGTCGACCTGACGCGGATTGGCCATGCCGGTGGTGTCGGCCAGGGTGATGCCCTGGATGCCGAGTTCCTGATAGGCCTCGACGATTTGCACCACGCGGTCCTCATCGATCTTGCCTTCGAACGGGCAGCCGAAGGTGGTGGCGATACTGCCGTTGAGTCGAACGGAACTGTCGCCAGCGAACTGCACAATCTCGCCGAACGCGGCCAATGAATCTTCACAACGCATGCGCATGTTCGCCAGGTTGTGGGTCTGGCTGGCGGACATCACCAGGTTCAGTTCATCGGCACGGCATGCCAGCGCCCGTTGCGCGCCCTTGAGGTTGGGAATCAACGCGACGTAGATCACCCCCGGTTGCCGGGTGATGCCCTTGAACACCAGTTCGCCATCGCGCAGTGCCGGAATGGCCTTGGGCGACACGAACGAACCGGCTTCGATGCGGCTGAATCCGGCCTGCGACAATTGATCGATCAGAGCAATCTTGTCGTGGGTTTCAACCCAGGTCGGCTCGATTTGCAAACCGTCGCGCGGGGACACTTCCTGCACGATCAGGCTGTCGGAATAATCGGTGATCATTGCACTACTCCTTCGACTTTCAGGCGTTCGATGTCCATCGCGGTCAGGCCCAATTGCGCGAGGATGCCGTCGGTGTGCTGGCCCAGTCCGGGGCCGGACCAGTTCACGCCGCCAGGGGTTTCCGAGAGTTTCGGCACGATGCCCGGCATCTTCACCGTGGCGCCACCGGGCAGTTCGGCATTGAGCAGCATGTCCCGCGCCTGATAGTGCGGATCGGCGACGATGTCGGCCACCGAGTAGATGCGCCCGGCCGGGACTTCGGCGGCTTCCAGGGCGACCAGTACCTCATCGATCGGCAGGCTGCTGGTCCAGTGGGTAATGGCGGCGTCGAGCACATTGCTTTTGGCTGCACGCCCGTCGTTGTGGGCGAACTCCGGCGCTTCGGCCAGATCGGCGCGGCCGATGGTTTGCATCAGACGCCTGTAGATCGGATCGCTGTTGCCGGCAATCACCACGTAGGCGCCGTCGGCCGTCAGGTAGGTGTTGGACGGTGCGATGCCCGGCAAGGCGCCGCCGCTGCGTTCGCGCACATGGCCAAGCATGTCGTATTCCGGCACCAGGCTCTCCATGACGTTGAACACGCTTTCGGCCAGGGACACATCGACGATTTGCCCGCCACCCTGCCCGGTCTTGACCCTGAGTAGCGACATCAGCGCACCGATCACCGCATGCAGCGACGCCAGGGAATCGCCGAGGCTCACACCGACCCGCGCCGGCGGCGAACCGGGGGTGCCGGTGGTGTAGCGAATCCCGCCCATGGCTTCGCCTATGGCACCGAAACCCGGGCGATCACGGTATGGGCCGGTCTGGCCGTAACCGGAAATCCGCACCAGCGTCAGATTGGGATTGAGCGCGTGCAACACGTCCCAACCGAGGCCCAGTTTCTCCAGGGCGCCGGGGCGCAGGTTTTCGATCAGCACATCGGCACTGGTCGCCAGTTGCTTGACCAGTTCGATGCCTTCGGGGGATTTGAGGTTCAGCGCCAGGGACTTCTTGTTGCGCGATTGCAGGTACCACCACAGCGAGGTGCCTTCGTGCAGCTTGCGCCATTTGCGCAGGGGATCGCCCTGGCCCATGGCTTCGATCTTGATCACCTCGGCGCCGAACTCGGCCAGCATGCGCGCCGCAAACGGCGCGGCGATCAGCGTGCCGATCTCGATCACTTTGATCGCACTCAAGGGGGCAGTCATCGCGGGGTACCTCTTGTTCTTGGAATATGCGCCAAGGCTAGAGGACAGGGGGCTCGGGAATCCAACCTTCAGTTGGCAACGGGCGTTCGCGAAATGCGAACGCTCGGGGAGATTGTCGTGGCCTCAGGTCAGTCATCGCGAGCAAGCTCGCTCCCACAGGGGAACGCATTCCAATGTGGGAGCGAGCCTGCGCGCGATGAGGCCGGTGCATTCAGCCGAGAACTGTCAGACATGACCCCGCAAATGCTCAAACAACATCCGGCTCACCGGCGACAGCAACGCCTCATCGCGCACCACCAGAATCAACGCCCGATCCGACCACTCGTCCGTCAACGGCACCGCGTGCAACCCCAGCGCCCGGCCAAACAGCTCATAGGCGCGCTGCGGAAGGATGCCAATCCCCATGTTGGCCTGGACCATGCGGCACATGGCATCGAACCCTGGCACATGAATGCGCACCCGCAACACCTTGCCGGCCTCACGGGCTGCGGCGTGGGTGCGCATGTTGATCGAACTGGCGGCATGCAACCCAACGTAATCGCTGCCCAGCGTATCGGCGAACGCCACGCTCGACCGGCTCGCCAATGGATGGTGCGGCGGCATCAACACCATCAGTTTGTCCCGGCGATACAGCACGCTGTGCAGGCCCTTGATGTCACTGTCGATGGAACAGATCCCGAAGTCGGCCACCCCGTCGAGCACGCCCTGAATCACCCCGGCGCTGGGGCGTTCTTCGAGGTCGGTCTTGACCTGTGGGTGACGCTCGGAAAAATCCCGCAGGTCCTCGGGCAAAAACTGAATGATCGCCGACAGGTTGGCGAGCATCCGCACATAGCCGCGCACACCGTGACTGTGCTCCCCCAGTTCAAGCCCCATTTTCTCGACGTTGAACAACATTTGCCGGGCATGGTGCAGCAAGGTTTCACCGGCCGGCGTCAGGGACATGCCCTTGGCCTGGCGCACGAACAGGCTGATGCCCAGCGCCTCCTCCAGCTCCATCAAGCGCTTGCTCGCCGCCGAAACTGCAATCGCTTCGCGCGAGGCGGCACGGGTCAGCGTGCCTTCTTCATGCACAGCGACGAACAGTTGCAGGGTGATCAGGTCGAGACGGCGGATCAGGCTTTTTTGCAGCATCGGGTACTCGGCGAAGTCGGCTCAGGCGAAGTCGCAGCATAGCGTTCTTCGCCCACGTCATGCCGTGGTCCGGTCACCGGTCGTGATAAAGTCGCCGCCCACAGACCTTTTGCCGTGAGACGAAGACCGCAATGACCGATTTCCAGGATGTCGATGCTCAACTTGAAGACTGGAACGCCTTGCGCAGCACTGCTTCGTTCAGTGGTTTGCTGGTGGGCAACGGTGCCAGTCGCGCGGTGTGGGACGATTTTGGCTACGAGTCGCTGTTCGACAACGCCCGCACCGTTGAAGAAAAACCCCTGAGCCCGTCCGAGCTGAGCGTGTTCGATGCGCTGCAGACCCGCAGTTTCGAGCAGGTACTGAGCGCCTTGAAAACCACCAGCCGGGTCAACAAGGCCCTGGCTGTCAGCTCTGCCGCCCCGCGCAACCGCTACTATGCGATCAAGGAAGCGCTGATCAATACCGTGCATGCGGTGCATATCCCATGGCGACTGGTAGTGCCTTCGACGCTGGCATCCATCAACCAGGAACTGGCGAGCTATCGCACGGTGTTCACCACCAATTACGACTTGCTCAACTATTGGGCAGTGCAACACCAGCCTGAGGCGATCACCGATCTGTTCCTGGGCACCGAGCCCGGTTTCGACCTGAGCGACACGGCCACCGATAAAACCCGTTTGCTGTACCTGCACGGCGGTCTGCATCTGGTGCGCAACCAGGACGGTACGGCGCGCAAGCTGATGTCGACCGAGGGCACGTTGCTGGGCAGTTTCGCCATCAACAACACGATCAAGACCCTCGACGACGTGCCGCTGTTCGTCAACGAAGGGCCGAGTGCGGACAAGCTCAAGACCATTCGCAGTTCGGACTATCTGTCGTTCTGCTACGAGCAATTACTCGGTCATGGCCAGGCGCTGTGCATCTTCGGCCATGCGTTGGGGGAGCAGGACAGCCACATCATCCATGCCTTGCGCCTGGCGAAACCACAGGTGGTGGCGATCTCGATTTACCCGCGCAGCAAGGCGTTCATCCAGCACCAGAAGCGGCATTACGCGAAGGTGTTTGAGGGGACGGGGGTTGAGTTGCGGTTTTTTGATTCCAAGAGCCATGCGTTAGGTGGCACGAAGCTCACGGTTCCTGTCGAGGTTTAGCGGCGACGCGGCTGACGCTATCGCGAGCAGGCTCGCTCCCACAGTGACCGGGTTTCTACAGGAGAAATGCAGTCAAATGTGGGAGCGAGCCTGCTCGCGATGCTTTTGGCAGTCGACTCATTCTTCGCTGCTGTGCACCACCACCAGCAACTGCGCCTGCACCTCGCCCACCGAACGAATCCGGTGCGGCTTCTGCGCATTGAAGTGCAACGCATCGCCACGTTCGAGCAGCACGCGCTCGTTCATGAAGTCCACTTCCACACGCCCTTCATGGACAAACAGAAACTCCTCGCCCAAATGCTCCTTGAAGGTCTTGTCGGCGAATTCGGCCGGCGGGTAAATGATGAACGGCAACAGGCTGCGTTCGCTGACCTGATGGGCCAGCACCGCATAACCCGAATTGCTGTCACTGGCACCCAAAGGTTGCCGCTCGTGGCTGCGCACCAGGCTGTAGCTGTCGAGGCTGACGTTGTCTTCAGAGAACAACTCTTCGACCTTCACGTTCAGCGCCTTGGCCAGTTTCAACGCCGCCGCAATCGATGGCGTATTCAACCCCCGTTCGACTTTCGACAGGTAACTCTTGGTCATGCCGGATTTTTCGGCCAGGGCTTCCAAGGTCACGCCAAGTTTTTTTCTGAGTAATTTCAAACGGATAGACATGTAGAGCGATTAATCCATCAAGGAGGCAGCGATTTGTCCTTGCTAATGACACAAGGTGTCATATAGCCTCTTTAGTGTCATTTGCACTCATCGACGACTTCGCGAGGAACCGATGAGCGGCAAACCCGACGTCCATTGAATCACCCAAAGGACACCGATATGGCCAAGACATTAGCACTGCCCAAAGAGCAACTGGTCAAGCAAGCGCTGAGCCAAATGCAAAATACCCTGGCGGATAATACGTGGACTGCCCGACAAAAGCTGGCCCTGACCTGCCGCGTCCTGTTCGAGCACGGTCACGACTCCGGCCTTGCCGGGCAAATCACCGCCCGTGGTCCGCAACCCGGCACTTACTACACTCAGCAACTGGGCCTGGGTTTCGACGAAATCATCGCGAGCAACCTGCTGCTGGTCAACGAAGACCTGGAGGTGCTCGAGGGCCACGGCATGCCCAACCCGGCCAATCGTTTTCACAGTTGGGTGTACCGCGCCCGCCCGGATGTGAACTGCATCATTCACACCCATCCGACACACGTTGCGGCCTTGTCGATGCTGGAGGTGCCGCTGCAGATTTCCCACATGGACCTTTGCCCGCTCTACGACGATTGTGCGTTTCTTGAAGGCTGGCCGGGTGTGCCGGTGGGTAATGAAGAAGGCGAGTTGATTGCCGGGGCGCTGGGCGACAAACGGGCGATCCTGCTTTCCCACCATGGCCAATTGTCCACCGGCAGCACCATCGAGCAAGCCTGTGTCATCGCGCAACTGATCGAACGCGCCGCGAAGCTGCAATTGCTGGCGATGAGCGCCGGGAACATCAAACCGATCATCCCCGAACTGGGGCGCGAAGCCCATGACTGGATTGCCCGGCCGAAACGCCACGCCGCCGCTTTCAACTACTACACCCGGCAGATCCTGCGCCAACACGCCGATTGCCTGAACTGAACCCATTGATAGAACGGAGAGACGCCATGTCCACCGCAAACATTCACGGCATCATCGGCTACACCATCACGCCTTTTACCGCCAATGGCGAAGACATCGACCTGGACGCCCTCGGGCGCTCCATCGATCGACTGATCGAGGGCGGCGTGCACGCCATCGCCCCGCTGGGCAGCACCGGTGAAGGTGCCTACCTGAGCGACGCGGAGTGGGATCAGGTCAGCGAGTTCAGCATCAGGCACGTGGCCAAACGCGTGCCGACCGTCGTCAGCGTGTCCGACCTGACCACCGCTAAAGCGGTGCGTCGCGCGCGTTTCGCCGAAGCCCATGGCGCCGATGTGGTGATGGTGCTGCCGACGTCCTACTGGAAACTCAGCGAAGCGGAAATCCTCGCCCATTACCGCGCCATCGGCGACAGCATCGGCGTACCGATCATGCTCTACAACAACCCGGCCACCAGCGGCACCGACATGTCGGTGGACTTGATCCTGCGTATCGTCAAGGCCGTGGAAAACGTGACCATGGTCAAGGAGAGCACCGGCGACATCCAGCGCATGCACCAACTGCAACGCCTCGGCGAAGGCCAGGTGCCGTTCTACAACGGCTGCAACCCGTTGGCCCTGGAAGCCTTTGCCGCTGGCGCAAAAGGCTGGTGCACCGCTGCGCCGAACCTGATCCCGCAGCTCAACCTGGACTTGTACGAAGCGGTGCTGGCCAACGATTTGCGCAAGGCACGCGAGCTGTTCTATCGCCAGTTGCCGCTGCTGGATTTCATCCTCAAGGGTGGCTTGCCGGCGACGATCAAGGCGGGGTTGCGGGCGACGGGGCTGGAGGCGGGGGATCCGCGGCTGCCGGTGTTTGCGTTGGGTGAAGCGGGTTGTGCTCAGTTGCAAGATCTGTTGAAGACCCTGCGCTGATCTTCAGCCGTACATAAAACCACTGTGGGAGCGAGCTTGCTCGCTCCCACAGGGATACTCAGTGAAGTTGAAACAGTGATTCAAAGCACCGGCAACGTCTTGTCCTTGACCACCTTGGACGAGCCGTTGGCCTTCACGCTGGCAATGCCTTTCTCCATGGCGGCATCAGAGGAATAGGCTTCGCTGCTGCCGATGATCTCGTGGTTGCCCGCCTTGAGGTTGAAATACGGGTGGCCATCCTTGGTGGTTTTCTTCTCGTAACGCTCATCCAGCTGGCTGTTGGCCTGGACCGAGGCGATGCCTTTGTCGGCGGCGGCGTGGGTGGTGTACAGCTCGCTGGTCAGAATGGTCTCGGCGTTGGCCGCCTTGAGGACAAACCTGAACTGGCCACTGCTGCTTTTGCTCACTTCATACCATCCGGACATGCTCTTTCTCCTTGGCGATTGAGAGGTTGCGCGCTTCACAGTAAAGACCAGCCCGAGACATCTGTCGCCTGTGCCGGCCCCTTCGCGAGCAGGCTCGCTCCCACAGTAGATTTGTGTACACCAGATCATTGTGGGAGCGAGTTTGCTCCGGGCGGCGTTCCGACGATGGCATCAACACGATCTTCCTTACTTCGCCGCAGCCCGCACCACCGACAACTCCGGCGCCGACGTGCGCCGCTGGTTCAGATACCGCGTACAACTCACCCTCAGGAACGAAGCGAAATTGACCACCTCGCCGCGGTAGTCCATCACCTCTTCATACAGCTTGGCGATCAACTGATTGGTGGTCATGCCATCGACCTCGGCGATTTCACTGAGGATGTCCCAGAACTGATTCTCCAGCCGCAGGGTGGTGACCACCCCGCAGATGCGCAGCGAGCGGGAGCGCGATTCGTAGAGTATCGGGTCGGCTTTGACGTACAGCTCGCACATGGACATGGCCCTCGTTACAGCGTGATTTTGGTGCCCAGCAACCCCAGGAAACCGGCCAGCCAGTTCGGGTGTGCAGGCCAGGCCGGCGCCGTGGCCAGATTGCCCTGGACATGGCCGTCCGTCACCGGAATATCGATATAGGTACCGCCCGCCAGTCGCACTTCCGGAGCGCAGGCCGGATAAGCGCTGCATTCGCGACCTTCGAGAACACCCGCTGCCGCCAGCAACTGCGCGCCGTGGCACACGGCAGCGATCGGCTTGCCGGCCTTGTCGAATGCGCGCACCAGTTCCAGGACTTTTTCGTTCAGGCGCAGGTACTCCGGCGCGCGGCCGCCCGGAATCAGCACCGCGTCATAATCGGCGGCGTTGACCTTGGCGAAATCGAAGTTCAGGGCAAACAGGTGACCGGGTTTTTCACTGTAGGTCTGGTCGCCTTCAAAGTCATGGATCGCCGTGCGCACGGTCTGGCCGGCGGCTTTGTCCGGGCAAACGGCGTGCACCGTGTGGCCGACCATCAGCAACGCCTGGAACGGCACCATCACTTCATAGTCTTCGACGTAATCACCGACCAGCATCAGAATTTTTTTTGCCGCCATGGGGAGGACTCCTCTGGAAGTGGGCTTGCAGGAGTATTCAAGTTAGTCCGATTCCGCGGGAGTGGGTAATAACCAGCTACTACTGTGTAATCGTTCTTCGCGAGCAGGCTCGCACAAGGACGACACAATCCCTGTGGGAGCGAGCCTGCTCGCGAAGTGGCCCGCAAACTGTACGGATAACTCTGCGCCTAGCTGTAACAGCGGGAAACCCACGGTTTATGGCTATATGAAGCCCTATCCCATTTCCCAATATTCTGGTTGCCATCATGTCCTCGCGCGAAAACACCGGCATGGCCCTGGGCCTGCTCGGCGTTGTGATTTTCAGCCTTACCCTGCCCTTCACGCGGATCGTCGTGCAGGAACTGCACCCGCTGCTCAACGGCCTGGGCCGGGCACTGTTTGCGGCGGTTCCGGCGGCGTTGCTGTTGCTGTGGCACCGGGAAAAATGGCCGACCTGGAAACAAGTCAAAGGCCTGACGTTGGTGATGGCCGGGGTGATCCTCGGTTTCCCGGTGTTGTCGGCCTGGGCCATGCAAACCTTGCCGGCGTCCCACGGTGCGCTGGTCAACGGTTTGCAGCCGCTGTGCGTGGCGCTGTATGCCGCGTGGCTGTCCCATGAGCGGCCGTCGAAAGCCTTCTGGGCCTGCGCCGCATTGGGCAGCGCGCTGGTGCTCGGTTATGCACTGATCAGCGGTGCCGGCAGCATTCAGGTCGGTGACTTGCTGATGCTTGGCGCCATTGCAGTGGGCGGACTGGGCTACGCCGAGGGAGGCCGACTGGCCAGGGAAATGGGCGGTTGGCAGGTGATCTGCTGGGCGCTGGTGCTGTCGACGCCGCTGCTGATCGGGCCGGTGGTATATCTGGCACTGCAACATCAGGGCGAGATTTCCGCCAAGACCTGGTGGGCCTTCGGTTATGTCTCGCTGTTTTCGCAATTCATCGGCTTCTTCGCCTGGTACGCCGGGCTGGCCATGGGGGGCATTGCCCGGGTCAGTCAAATCCAGTTGCTGCAGATTTTCTTCACCATCGCCTTCTCGGCGCTGTTCTTCGGTGAACATGTGGAGCCGATTACCTGGCTGTTTGCTGGCGGGGTGATCGTGACAGTGATGCTGGGACGCAAGACAGCGGTCAAATCCAATCCTGTGGGAGCGAGCTTGCTCGCGAAGGGGTCGTCACATCCAACATAGGTGCTGAATGTCAGTCCGCAATCGCGAGCAAGCTCGCTCCCACAGGGGTTAGAGAAAGCCGTCAGCGCGCAGCAGGGTTTCCAGGCAATGCTCGCTGATGTGATAGAAATCCTTCAGTTCCTGAATCTTCGCCAGCAACCGGGTCGGGTCCACCGGCTCGGCGCGCTTGACTGCCAGGATCATCTTGTTCTTGTTGGTGTGGTCCAGTGAGATGAACTCGAACACCTTGGTCTCGTAGCCGCAGGCCTCAAGGAACAACGCGCGCAAACTGTCGGTGACCATCTCCGCCTGCTGGCCCAGGTGCAAGCCGTATTGCAGCATCGGCTTGAGCAGCGCCGGGCTCTGGATTTGCAGGCGGATCTGTTTGTGGCAGCACGGCGAGCACATGATGATCGAAGCGCCGGAACGGATGCCGGTGTGGATCGCATAGTCGGTGGCGATATCGCAGGCATGCAGGGCGATCATCACGTCCAGCTCGCTCGGCGCCACGCTGCGCACGTCACCGCACTTGAACACCAGGCCGGGGTGTTCAAGCCTGGCGGCCGCGGTGTTGCACAGGGTGACCATGTCTTCACGCAGTTCGACGCCGGTCACCTCGCCTTCGGCCTTCAAGGTGTTGCACAGGTAATCGTGGATGGCGAAAGTCAGGTAGCCCTTGCCCGATCCGAAGTCCGCCACCCGCACCGGTTTGTCCAGCGCCAGGGGCGACGAGGTCAGCGCGTGGCTGAACACTTCGATGAACTTGTTGATCTGCTTCCACTTGCGCGACATCGCCGGGATCAGCTCATGCTGCTTGTTGGTCACCCCCAGGTCGGCGAGAAACGGCCGGCTCAGGTCAAGAAAACGGTTTTTCTCACGGTTGTGCTCGGCCGAAGGCACTTCGCGCAATTGCTGAGGTTGGCTCTTGAACAGCGATGACTTGCCCTTTTTGCTGTATTCGAGCTGGGCTTCGTCGGTCAACGACAACAAATGCGCATTTTTGAACGACGCTGGCAGCAACCCGGCAATGCTCGCCACGCCTTCGGCCAGCGGCAGGTTCTTGGTGATATCGCGGGTCTTGTAGCGGTAGACAAAAGACAGGCAAGGCTGTGCCTTGACCGTCACCGGCTTGATGATGATCCGCTGCAGGTCCGTTTCATCACCCACGTACTTGGCCAGCACCAGTTTGATGAACGCGTTGTGCTCGAGGCTGGTTTGCAGCAGGTCGATGAACTGGGCGTGATGATCCGGCGCGAGGCTGGCGGGAGTGGCGGTGACGGACATGGAAAAACGGCCTCGGCAATACGAATCGGGGGATGCCGGGTATTTTAGGGGGGACGAGGGTTTTGGGCACGGGGTAATTTTGCGCCAGGTCCCGTTCCCGCCGATCGGGACCTGAATCCAACCGTCGCTACCTCAGGGCTCCACCAGCCGAAGTTTGCGATTGGTCGGCGAGTTAATGACGAACTTGACGATCAACCCTACTGGCACCGCCCACGTCAGACCGTTGGCCGGATCAGTGACCACGGCGACAGTTTCGGAACTTGCGTCCAGATCCAGACGCCGGCGATCGTTGCTGGACTTGAGCAATCCGTAGGCGTGGCTGACCAGCCGCTCCGCTTGGTGCATCGGCATATCCAGACTCTGCAAATGCCTAACCGCGCGGCAGAACAGCACTTGATCATCAATCACACCCTCGCCCTCATGACGGGCCAGAAACGTCTGCGCTATGGCCAATAGCTCCTCATTCAAATGGGCCTGTTCATCAACCTCCTTCATGCTCAAGACTCCTGTTGCACTTGCGTCGCCGGGGCGCTTTCGGCGACAGGCCGCGCGGCGCGACGCAAGTCAGGTCCGGCGCACGGCAGGTGCACGGCCGGGTTGGGCATGCCACTGGGGGAAAGCTCGTGGGTCATTTCGAACTCGGCCCGTACCGACCAGCCACAGGCCTCCGACGTACATTGCAAGTACGCCACCCGCAGGAAAATATGCCGCCCTTCGCTGGTACGTATGCGCATCCTGCTCAAGCAGTGCGGGCACACCATCTTGTAAGTACTCATACGTGCTTCCCTAGCGCCATCCGGTGGTAATCGAATTGATCAAACGCAATACTGCTTGAAACACAATTCGTGAAAGACGGGTGCTGCAAATAACGTCCGCCAGACAAAAGGAAGTGCAACCGGCGGACATGTAATAGATACGAGCCAAGCTCGTAGGAAATCACCCTGATACCATTAGGAAGTTTCGACATCGTATTCTTCTGATTCATAGTTGATGATTGATTACTTACAAGAAAAAAAGTACTCATTACGCATACGTTAAGCACTCAAAAAGCATATGTCAAAAGGAAGAGGCTCAAATTGCGTAGCAAAAAATCACAAGCTGTTTTGGCTCGTCTGAAACAAATTACGGGCACAAAAACTGACGCTTCCCTGTCTTCTGCGCTACAGATCAGCCCGCAGACACTCAGTAGCTGGAAAGGCCGCGACAGCACGCCATACTCATTATGCGTAGAAATCGCGCAGACTCGCGGCATCTCCCTTGACTGGTTGCTGCTGGGCGAGGGGCCGATGCTGCGGCAAACGCCTCTAAACACCCCTGCAAATGTTGCGCAAACCGCAACAACGCAGGAAAGCACCATCCTTTCGCTGTGGCGATTGCTTGATGAGGATGACCGCCGCGCAATACAAAACGCATTGGAAGAAAAGCGACGCCTGCGGGATCTGGAAACGCAACTTTCGGAAATGGCCGCTATCCTGGCAACACTTGGACACTCGAACAAAACCTGACTTGAAGCCCGACGTTTCAATGCTTGAAGGCATGCCACAAAACAATAATGTTGCCACTACTGCGAACAATCATTACGCATGAAAAAACACTCACCGCTGCATGCCATGGGCTCACCGGCAGGAATGTCAGCAATATATCGATGCCGGCGATATAGAACACTGCGCCACACAAGTTGATCAATATCCTGTCTCGCCAGTTGTAGCGCTGCTCGTCGCGCTGGTAACACGCCAGCCTGAACGCACTGATCAGGTGAGCCACGCCCGTCACCCACACCAGAGCCGCCATCTCAAAGGTCATTGCCCTCGCCCTCTGAGATGACGAAGGATGTCCCCGAGGCCGGCGCCATCGATCCATTGCATGAGCTTGATGCTGAGGGGAATGACCAGCAATGCGCACAGGAAGGCCGTCACACCGGCTGTCAGAAAAGGCGCCAATGGCTGGGCGACCGGGGCAAACAGGTAACCGACACCCGCCGACAACAGCCAGGAGCCGATGCGTTGCCAGGCCTTGAAGTTGGCGCGAGTGGTCGTGACCAGCCACGCGCCAAGCGTTGCCCCGAACAGGACTTCTCCATCGATAACCGGCAACGTCGCAATACCCAACCCCACCATGAGCCCGCTGATACTGTTGTAAGTCGAATCAGTCAGGCTCATGGATATCTCGCGACTGCAATGGCTCAACAGAAATGGCTCCCGACTTCAGCGCCTTGAATACGGCAGCGTTGCGAGAACCGACGGCGAACTTGCGGCGGATATTGGAGAAATGGAAGTTGATAGTGGATTCCGAGCAACTCTGAATCCTGGCGATTTCCCAGGACGTTTTGCCTTTGAGGCACCACTCCAGGGCTTGCGTCTCTTTCGCTGTCAGTTGCACTGGCGGAGCGTACATTGCGCGACTGGGGGCATCCTCCACCGAGATGTCCAGCGATTGTTGCGTTTTCATAAGAACTCCCTCTACACAGAACGCCCATCGCAGGGCGTGCACCATGTGAGAGATGTTGAAGACAAGCTCCCTGGCGGACAACGCTCGGGAACTGTGTCGCGGCGTACTACAAAAGCTGGTGAAGCCCAGGCTTACCCCAGCACCACCAGACGATTCGGCAGCTCATTGCGCACATGGGTCACCGGCACATGCACCTTGAGCAACTCGCCACAGGCCTCGACGCAACTGACAAAGCCCTGCAGCGTCTGCCCCTGCTTAACCTGCCGGGTGAACGTCGCGACAATCGCGTCCCAGTTCTTGTTGTCCAGGCGACTGGAAATCCCCTCATCCACCAGGATCTCCACGTAACGCTCGGCCTCGGAAACGAAAATCAGCATGCCGGTGCTGCCCTCGGTGTGGTGCAGGTTCTGCTCCAGGAACTGCCGGCGCGCCAGGTTCGAGGCGCGCCAGTGGCGCACCGAGCGCGGGACCAGATGGGTGGTGACTTTCGGCAGGCGGAACACCAGGCACAGCACGATGAAGATGGCCCACTGCACCAGCAGCAGGCTGTGCAGGGTCAGCCAACCGGTGAAGTAATGCACGATGCCCGGTACCAGCAGCGCCAGCAGACTGGCCCACAGCAGCGGGATGTACGCATAGTCGTCGGCGCGGGCCGCGAGCACGGTCACCAGCTCCGCGTCGGTGTCGCGCTCGACCCGGGCAATGGCCTCGGCCACCTTGCGTTGTTCGTGTTCAGTCAGTAATGCCATGTCGTGAAGTGCCTGCTCGTTTTTATTATCACCAGCCGCCGGATGAACCGCCCCCGCCGAAACTGCCCCCGCCGCCGCTGAAGCCTCCCCCTCCACCGCCGCCGCCAAAGCCACCACCGCCAAAGCCACCCCCGGATCCACCGGAACCGCCCCGGCCAGCAGGGAGGATACCGAGCATCTGGCACACAAAAACAGCCAGGATGAGCAACATCACCAAAAACACGAACAAACCGGGATGCCGTGCGATGAAATCGTCCCCCGGATCGCCTCTGGATTCATACGCCGTGGAGGGTTCGTCCAGGGGATTGCCGCCCAGCACCACCAGCATCGCCGCCACACCGTCACTGATGCCCTTACTGAAGTTGCCGGTCTTGAATGACGGGGTGATGACCTGATTGATGATCACCGAACTCTGGGCATCGGTCAGTCGATCCTCCAGACCATAGCCGACTTCGATGCGCAGCCGGCGCTCGTCCCGGGCGATGATCAGCAAGGCGCCGTTGTTCTTGTCCTTCTGCCCAATGCCCCAGTGGCGGCCGAGTTGGTAACCGAAGTCGGCGATGTCGGCACCTTGCAAATCCGGCAAAGTCACGACCACAAGCTGCTCGCCGGTGGCTTGTTCATGGACCTGAAGTTGTTGGGTGAGCTGCTGGCGCACCGATGGCTCGATCATCTGCGCGTTGTCGACCACCCGCCCGGTCAGCGCCGGAAAGTTCAGCTCGGCCCGGGCAGCGATCGTCATTACCCACAACAACAGCAACAGGCCTGTTTTCAGGACGCGCATGGGCAACCTCTTGTGTGGCGACGCCGATTACCGCTGTTCAGAACTTGACCTCGGGGGCCTTTTCCGAACCCGGCGTGGCTTCGAAGGTCTCGCGCATCGGCAGGTCGCTGTACATCACGGTGTGCCACAGGCGACCGGGGAACGTGCGGATCTCGGTGTTGTATTTCTGCACCGCGAGGATGAAATCGCGCCGGGCCACGCTGATGCGGTTCTCAGTGCCTTCAAGCTGCGATTGCAAGGCGAGGAAATTCTGGTTGGCCTTGAGATCCGGGTAACGCTCGGAAACCACCATCAAACGGCTCAATGCGCCGCTGAGCTGGTCCTGGGCCTGTTGGTACTGCTTGAGCTTTTCCGGGTTGTCGAGGGTCGAGGCATCCACCTGGATCGACGTAGCCTTGGCCCGGGCCTCGATGACGGCGGTCAGGGTTTCCTGCTCGTGGGCCGCATAGCCCTTGACGGTTTCCACCAGGTTGGGAATCAGGTCGGCGCGCCGCTGATACTGGTTCTGCACCTGGCCCCAGGCGGCCTTGGCCTGCTCGTCGAGGGTGGGGATGTTGTTGATGCCGCAGGCGGTCAGCAACGAGGCCAGCATCAGCAGCGTGACGACCTGCAAACGCGAACGGTAGGTTGGACTTACATTCATCAGGATGATGCTCCCTTGTACATTTCATGAAAAAACCGACCGCGAAACCTTCTGGGCCGGCTCTTGGGGCATAATCGCCCGCGCCTCTGGATTGCAGCGGGCCGATGGGCTAAAAAGAGGCCCTGCGCGAAAACGCATCCGCCATCTGGCTGTGGTTTTTTGGCTCTGGTCTTTTGAGCCGGCACCCGAACAACAATAGACGCTCCCTAAATTTTGGCTGGCCGGCGTGTACATCGCCGTTTGGGCCCTTGAGAAAACTATTCATGAAGAAGCTGTGTTTGCTGGGCCTGTTCGTCAGCCTGGCCAGTCATAACGTATTGGCCGCCACGACGCCCGCACCCCTGGAGAACAAGGAAGCCTTCGTCAGCAACCTGATGAAGCAAATGACCCTCGATGAAAAAATCGGCCAGCTGCGCCTGATCAGCATCGGCCCGGAAATGCCGCGCGAAATGATCCGCAAGGAGATCGCGGCCGGCAACATCGGCGGTACGTTCAACTCGATCACCCGCCCGGAAAACCGCCCGATGCAGGACGCGGCCATGCGCAGCCGCCTGAAGATCCCGATGTTCTTCGCCTACGACGTGATCCACGGCCACCGCACCATTTTCCCGATCCCGCTGGCCCTGGCCTCGAGCTGGGACATGGACGCCATCGGCCTGTCCGGGCGCATTGCCGCCAAGGAAGCCGCGGCTGACAGCCTCGACATCACCTTCGCGCCGATGGTCGACATCTCCCGCGATCCGCGCTGGGGCCGTACCTCCGAAGGCTTCGGCGAAGACACCTACCTGGTGTCGCGCATTGCCGGCGTGATGGTCAAGGCGTTCCAGGGCACAGGCGCGAACGCGGCCGACAGCATCATGGCCAGCGTCAAGCACTTCGCCCTGTACGGCGCGGTCGAGGGTGGCCGCGACTACAACGTGGTCGACATGAGCCCGGTCAAGATGTACCAGGACTACCTGCCGCCCTACCACGCGGCGATTGAGGCCGGCGCGGGCGGCGTGATGGTTGCGCTGAACTCGATCAACGGCGTGCCCGCCACTGCCAACACCTGGCTGATGAATGACCTGCTGCGCAAGGAGTGGGGCTTCAAGGGCCTGGCGGTCAGCGACCACGGAGCGATTTTCGAGCTGATCAAGCACGGCGTTGCCGCCGACGGTCGCGAAGCGGCGAAGCTGGCGATCAAGGCCGGTATCCACATGAGCATGAACGACACCCTGTACGGCAAAGAGCTGCCAAGGCTGCTGAAGTCCGGCGATATCCAGCAGAGCGACATCGACAATGCCGTGCGTGCGGTGCTCGGCGCCAAGTACGACATGGGCCTGTTCAAGGACCCGTACCTGCGCATCGGCAAGGCCGAGGATGATCCGGTCGACACCTACGCCGACAGTCGCCTGCATCGCGCCGAGGCCCGTGATGTGGCACGCCGCAGCCAGGTGCTGCTGAAAAACCGCAACGAAACCCTGCCACTGAAGAAAACCGCGAAAATCGCCCTGGTCGGTCCGCTGGCCAAGGCGCCCATCGACATGATGGGCAGTTGGGCTGCCGCCGGTAAGCCAGCCCAGTCGGTGACCCTGTTCGACGGCATGACCAACGCGCTGGGCGGCAAATCGACACTGATCTACGCCCGTGGCGCCAACATCACCAGCGACCCGAAAATCCTCGGCTACCTGAACTTCCTCAACTTCGACGCCCCGGAAGTGGTGGATGACCCGCGCCCGGCGAAGGTGCTGATCGACGAAGCGGTGAAAGCGGCCAAGGATGCCGATGTGGTCGTTGCCGCCGTCGGTGAATCCCGTGGCATGTCCCACGAATCGTCGAGCCGCACCGACCTGAACATCCCGGAAAACCAGCGCGAGCTGATCCGAGCCTTGAAAGCCACCGGCAAACCGCTGGTACTGGTGTTGATGAACGGCCGTCCGCTGACGATCCTCGAAGAGAAAGAACAGGCCGACGCGATCCTGGAAACCTGGTTCACCGGCACCGAGGGCGGCAACGCCATCGCCGATGTACTCTTCGGCGACTACAACCCTTCGGGCAAACTGCCGATCAGCATCCCGCGTTCGGTCGGCCAGATTCCGACCTACTACAACCACCTGACCATTGGCCGGCCGTTCACTCCGGGCAAGCCGGGCAACTACACCTCGCAGTACTTCGATGACACCACCGGTCCCCTGTATCCGTTCGGTTACGGCCTGAGCTACACCGAGTTCAGCCTGAGCGACATGGCCCTGTCGTCGACCACACTGAACAAGACCGGCAAGCTCGACGCCAGCGTCACGGTGAAAAACACCGGCAAGCGCGACGGCGAAACCGTGGTGCAGTTGTACATCCAGGACGTGGCAGGCTCGATGATCCGCCCGATCAAGGAACTGAAGAACTTCCAGAAAGTAATGATCAAGGCCGGCGAACAGAAAGTCGTGCACTTCACCATCACCGAGGACGACCTGAAGTTCTACAACACCCAGCTCAAGTACGCGGCGGAACCGGGCAAGTTCAACGTACAGATCGGCCTGGATTCAGAGGACGTGACGCAGCAGAGTTTTGAGTTGCTGTAATACCTGAAACAACGCAAAAACTTGTAGGAGCGAGCCTGCTCGCGATGGCGGCCTGACAGTCAACAATGATGTTGAATGTTATGGCCTCATCGCGAGCAGGCTCGCTCCTACAGTGGTTTCAGGGTGTTTGAAAAATCCCGTTCAACCCCGTCGATCCAGCAGATTCACCACCACCCGATCCACCCATCCCCACACTCGCTGCTTGATCCGCCGCCACAGTGGCCGACGCTTCCACTCTTCCAGACTGACTTGCTCACTCAACCCGAAGTCCCGTTCGAAACTCGCGGCTACCGCTCGGGTCAATCCGGGGTCCAGCGCTTCCAGGTTGGCTTCCAGATTGAAGCGCAGGTTCCAGTGATCGAAATTGCACGAGCCGATGCTCACCCAGTCATCGATCAGGACCATTTTCAAGTGCAGGAAACACGGCTGGTATTCGTAAATCGTCACGCCGGCCCTGAGCAGTCGCGGGTAGTAGCGATGGCCGGCATAGCGCACGGATGGGTGATCGGTTCGGGGCCCGGTCAGCAGCAACCGCACATCAACGCCCCGGGCAGCTGCCCGGCGCAGGGAGCGGCGGACTTTCCAGGTCGGCAAAAAGTACGGCGTGGCCAGCCAGATCCGTCGCTGACCGCTGTTCAGGGCGCGCACCAGCGACTGCAGAATGTCCCGGTGTTGACGGGCATCGGCATAGGCCACCCGGCCCATACCCTCGCCTATCGACGGCACCCGTGGCAGGCGCGGCAGACCGAAATGCGAGGCCGGTCGCCAGGCACGTCGATGGCGGTTGGCAATCCACTGACGATCGAACAGCAGTTGCCAGTCGAGCACCAGCGGACCGGTGATTTCCACCATCACTTCATGCCATTCGCTGACGTCTTCGCCCGGTGTCCAGAACTCATCAGTGACACCGGTGCCGCCGACCACGGCCAGGCTCTGGTCCACCAGTAACAGCTTGCGGTGATCGCGGTAGAAGTTGCCGACCCAGCGTCGCCAGCTCAGGCGATTGTAAAAACGCAGCTCCACACCGGCAGACATCAGCCGCTGGCGCAAGGTCAGGGTGAAAGCGAGGCTGCCGTAATCATCGAACAGACAACGCACCCGCACACCGCGCTCGGCGGCCTGCACCAAGGCCTGGACCATGGCTTCGGCGCAGGCGCCCGCCTCCACCAGATACAGCTCCAGTTCGACCTGTTCTTCAGCCCGGGCAATCGCCACCAGCATGCGCGGGAAAAACTGCGGACCATCGATCAGCAGTTCGAAGTGGTTGCCTTCACGCCAGGGAAAAATCGCTCCGGCCATGTCAGCGCGCCGTGAAAATCAGCACCGCACTCACCGGCACTGAAAGACTGATCGCCGACAGACCGGCCATTTTGCACAACGCTTCCAGCCCGGGAGCCAAATTGAAATCTTCGGCATTGATTACCAGCGGTTCGAGGGTCACCACCTGAAAGCGCTGGTCATCGAGACGGGTCGCCAGTAGCTGTGCGTTGTATTCGTGTTGCTTGCCATGCAGGTCGACGGTCAGTGGCAGGCGCAATTCCAGCTGTGCGCCGGGAGCGAGATCATTGATCGGGCGCAGATCGATTTTCGTGGTGATCAAGGCGTCGGGAAACCGGTCGATCTGGAACAGCTCCTTACGCATGCGTTCATCGCGCAGGGGTACGCCGCTGTTGATCGATTCCAGCTCGACTTCCACCTGCGCCAGCCCCTCTGGGTCGACCTTGCCGTGCAGCACCAGGAAGCGCTGCACTTCGGAAACATTGGCATTCTTGGTGCTGACAAACGACAGGCGCGAAGACTCGCCGTCGAGGTACCAGTCGGCGCGGGCCGACAATGCGGCGCTGGCCAGCAGCAGGAAAGTGATGGTCTGGAATGTGGAGCGCTTGAACATAGAGACTCGTAGGGCAGATAAACCTGTGCTGAACCTTAACTGGCCTTCAGCGCATTGCAAGCCGTCTATTACTCCAAACCTGCCTTTGTGGCGAGGGAGCCCTCGCCCGGCCTCACAATTTCATCGCAGTCAGGGCTGCAAGCGACAGCCCTGGCGTTCGCCGATCCACACCGCACTGTTGCTGCGACCCATGCCGCTGACCGTGACACGCTTACCGGCCGGATCATCGACAAAGGCGCTGGCGGGCAGCCACTGTTTCACATAACCGTGGCAGTACTCGAGGTCATTGTTCATCACGTAGCGGCACGAACAGTATTCCTTGGCGGTGTAGGCGCTGATGATGTCGGGGAACGCCCACAGCGCCACCCGCTCGTGCCAGATCCAGCCAAGCAAGGCGATCAGCGGGATCAGCAACAGGGAGCTGACCGGTCGACGGCGAATGAAACCGCTCATGGCTGCACCTTTCCGGCAAAGGCCTTGAGTGCGAGCTGGAGCAGTTGGTTGTGCCGGTAAGTACCGTCGCGGTCATCGCCGTAGCGCACGATCACCAGCTGTTCACTGGGGATCACATACATCGCCTGCCCCCAATGCCCCAGTGCGGCGAAGGTGTCGGCGGGAGCATCGGGCCAGGGTCGTGCCGCGCCCTCAACGGCCCGATTGAGCCACCACTGGCCGCCGGGGACGGCATCGTCCTGGTGCGTGTGATAGTGAACGAACGGCTCGCGGTTGAACGCCACCCAGTCCTTGGGCAGCAGTTGCCTGTCGCCCCAGCGCCCCTCGCGGGCCATCAACAGACCGATCCGGGCCAGATCCCGTGCCGTGAGGTAGGCATAGGACGACGCGACGAAAGTGCCGGTGGCATCGGTTTCCCACACGGCATGGCGAATGCCCAGCGGCTCGAACAGCGCAATCCACGGATAGTCCGGATAGCGGCTGGGACCGACGATGGTTTTCAATGCGGCCGACAACAGGTTGCTGTCACCGCTGGAGTAGCGAAATGCCTGGCCCGGCATCGCGTATGAATCATGGGCTGCGGTGAACGCGGCCATGTCGTGGTGACCGCGGGTGTAGAGCATGGCCACCACCGAAGACTTCAGCGGTGCGTATTCGTAGTCTTCCTGCCAATCCAGACCCGAGGCCCAGTGCAGCAGGTCGGCCATGGTCATGTCGGGGTGTTTTTGCAGGGGCGGATAAAACTTCGCGACAGGGTCGCCAAGCTTGAACAAGCCTTCACCGTAGGCCACACCGAGGACCGTCGCCATCAGGCTCTTGCTGATCGACCAGGTCAGGTGCGGCGTCTCGGCCGTCGTCGGGCCGACGTAGCGTTCGTAGATCAACTGGCCGTCGCGGATTACCAACAAAGCATCGGTGCGGATGCCCTGGCGAGTGCTGTCATCGCGGGATGGAAAGGCGTAAGCCTCCAGGGCTTGAAGCGCCGGTCCGGTCGGCGTCGGGGCGGTCGGCCATTGCTCGGCGGGCCAGTTTTCGGCCTGGGCCGTGAGGCTGAGCAACAGCAGGAAAGTCAGGGACAAGCCTTTGGACATGGCGGGGGCTCGGAGGTTGAACCTGCTGAGCCTAGTCGAGGTTGATGACAGTTCTGAAATTTGTATTGCCTGAAAGATTGCTATCGCGAGCAGGCTCACTCCTACAGGGGAATGCGTTCCAAATGTAGGAGCGAGCCTGCTCGCGATGAGGCCAGTCAGTTCAATGAAGATTCCGCCAAAGCCTTGGCCAACCGCTTCCCCCGAGCCCCCGCCGCCAAATCCATCACGGCCTGGTCCCGCTGCCACATCGCCGCCCACTCCGGCGGCCCTCCAGCCAGCGACTCGTTCACCTCAGCCTTGAGCCCTTCGAACTGCGCAAACAACCCGCCAAGCAACACATGCCCGGTCGGATGGCTCGGTGGCTGGCGGCTGGTTTCCGCGCACCCGGCCAGCAACCCCAGCAACCGCAGTTGCAGGCCTTGCGGCCAAGCGCATTCCTGGCCGACGCCATACAACCACGCCGTCATCGCACTCAGCACATAGATGTCTTCCAGCGTGCGGAACGGTTTGACGTACGCGTCCCAACCATCCCCCGCGAGCAACTCGCACAGTGCGTTATCCAGAAACAAACGACCATGGCTGATGTCCGGCATCAACGGGATCGACGCCAGTTTTTCAACCCGCACACCCGGTTCATCGCGATAGATCACCGCAAGGCTCAAGCGTGGGTCGGTGCCGGGCTCCTCGCTGCGCGCCGCCACCAGCAGCCAGTCGGCGGCATCGCCGGCCGTGACGAAATCCTTGCGTCCACTCAGGCGCAAATCGCTCAGTCGGGTTTGCATGTCGGCCGGGCGCAGGCTGCGCTGTTCGGTGGCGCACAGCGCGCCAAGACTCAAGGGCGCGCTCGGCCAGAGCATGCGCAAGGCCGCTTGATACCCCACCAGAAACGCCAGCCCCGGCGTCGCCATCAACCGCCCGCCAAGCACCGCCAACTCAAATGGTGTGACCGTTCCCAGCTGTTGCAACAAGGTCGCGAAACCTTCGGCCAGGTCCGGGTTGGCGGGCAAGCGATCACGGTGGTTCAACAGGGTTTGCCAGGGCATAAGAGGCTCCTCGAGGGCTGTCATATAAGCATCACCAAAGCTTAATGGCGATGACACCGGGGCTACATAGCCTGACTTTGCACAACACGGCTAGACAAAGAAAGTCGATTCGCTGTAGCCCAAAGACGGGTGAGCAGCCCGCACGGAGATTCGCCATGACTCAGATCGCCCGCATCAGCGACACCGGCAACGAACGCCGCCTGCAAGCCGAACGCCTGATGGGCGCCGAGGCTTTGCAGGAAGCTCAGGCCTTGCGTTTCAACGTGTTCAGCGGCGAATTCAACGCCAAGCTGAAAGGCGCGGAACTGGGTCTGGACATGGATGACTATGATGTTCACTGCGCCCACATCGGCGTGCGTGACCTGAACACCGGCCGTCTAGTGGCGACCACTCGTTTGCTCGACCACACCGCCGCCAGTAGCCTGGGCAAGTTCTACAGCGAAGAAGAATTCAGCCTGCACGGTCTGGTGCACCTGCAAGGCCCGATCCTGGAAATCGGTCGCACCTGTGTCGACCCGGCCTACCGCAACGGCGGCACCATCGCCGTGCTGTGGGGCGAACTGGCCGAAGTGCTGAACCAGGGCGGCTACAGCTACTTGATGGGTTGCGCGAGCATTCCGATGCAGGACGGCGGCATCCAGGCCCACGCCATCATGCAGCGCCTGCGTGAACGTTACCTGTGCACCGAACACCTGCGGGCCGAGCCGAAAAAGCCGCTGCCGACCCTGGATATCCCTTCGAACGTGATCGCCGAAATGCCGCCGCTGCTCAAGGCCTACATGCGCCTGGGTGCGAAGATCTGCGGCGAGCCATGCTGGGACGAAGACTTCCAGGTCGCCGACGTGTTCATCCTGCTCAAGCGCGACGAGCTCTGCCCGCGTTACGCCAAACACTTCAAGGCGGCTGTGTAATGAGCCGGTTGCGGGTGTACGCGCGAATCGCGCGAGTGCTGTTGGTGGTGACGCTGGGCCTGGGCATGGCCAGCGTGTTCGGGGTGTTCGAGCGCCTGGGCATGGCCCATTCGATGGCGCGTCGTCAGCGCTGGTCGCGGTTTTTCATGGCCCGCCTGAGCAACGCCCTGCCCTTTGACGTGACCGTGCACGGCGAGCTGCCGAAGACACCGATGCTCTGGGTCAGCAACCACGTATCCTGGACCGACATCCCGCTGCTGGGGATGCTCACGCCGCTGTCGTTCCTGTCCAAGGCCGAAGTGCGCACCTGGCCGGTGGCCGGCTGGTTGGCGACCAAGGCCGGCAGCCTGTTTATCCGCCGTGGCTCGGGTGACAGCCAGTTGATCCGCAAGCAGATGACCCGTCATCTGGAACAGGCACACCCCCTGCTGATGTTCCCGGAAGGCACCACTACCGATGGCCGTTCGCTGCGTACTTTCCACGGCCGCCTGCTGTCCGCCGCCATCGACTCCGAAGTGGCCATGCAGCCGGTGGCGATTCGTTATGTGCGTAACGGCGAGCCTTGCGCGCTGGCTCCATTTATTGGCGACGATGATTTGCTGTCGCATCTGATGCGGTTGTTTGCCAATGACCGTGGCGGTGTCGAGATTCATCTGCTCAAGCCAATCGCTTGCGAAGGCCGGGAACGCGCGGCCCTGGCGTTCGAGGCGCAACAGGCGGTGCAGAAGGTGTTATTCGGCGAAATTGTCGAACCGCAACGAGCCCCGATGCGCCCTGCCATTGCAGCGTAAACACATGCCTCCTGTAGGAGCGAGCCTGCTCGCGATAGCGGATTAACATTCAACGATGATGCTGAATGACAGATCGCAATCGCGAGCAGGCTCGCTCCTACAGTGGTTTCAGGGTGTTGGATAGTTCCGGGCAAAATCCTGCAGTTGCGGATAGAACAACCGAAAGTCTTCGCTCAACGGCTCATACAACCGCCGCAACTCCTGCATCGCCGCCGCCAGCTCTTCCGGCCGGGTCAGGCGCCGCGAGATCCCGCGCAATACCTGCTCCAACACTTCGAACTCCTGATACGAACCCAACCAGTCATTGGCCACCATGTGCGGCGCAATCTTCGCCAGCCGCTCCGGTAACTGCCGTTCGCTGGACAGCACGCGATACACGTCTGAAGTGAACAGCTCCAACGGCCGGTCGGCATACAGCGCCCAGTCCCGGGCCAGACAATGGTCGAAAAACACGTCGAGCACGATCCCCGCGTAGCGACGACGGGTCAGGGAGAAACGCGACAGTGCGACGTCCACCAGCGGATGGCGATCGGTGTACACGTCGATGCTTCGGTGCAACTGGATAGCCCCCTCGATTTCCGGAGCGAATTGCCCTTGCAGCCGTCCCTTGACGAAATCGCCATACAGACTGCCGAGCAACTGGCCGGGACGCTGGCCACCGAGGTGAAGATGTGCGAGATAGTTCATGGGCGCAGCTTAGCACTGCCCCCTTGTCTTGTTACACTCATCATATCGTTATAACTCGATATACCGAAATGTGAGCTGGTCAGAGCCAAATCATATTTGTATATCGCGAAATACCGATTTAAAGTTCGCCTCATCGCGATATAGCGTTTTAAACATCACGAGCCCACATCATGACCATCAATCTCGACGAAATAATAAAAGCCCTGGCACACCCAGTACGGCGAGACATCCTGCACTGGCTCAAGGACCCGACCGTCGAATTTCCCGACCAGTCCCACAGTAACGAGCACGGCGTTTGCGCCGGGCAGATCGATCAACGTTGCGGCCTGTCGCAGTCCACGGTGTCCGCACACCTGGCGACCCTGCAACGCGCCGGCCTGATCAGCAGCCGCAAAGTCGGCCAGTGGCACTTCTTCAAACGCAATGAGGAAACCATCCAGGAGTTCCTCCGCATCTTTAACAAAGAGCTCTGACCCTTAAAGTCAGTCAGCCAAAAAGGAATTAGACATGCCCCTCTCGCTACTCATCCTGGCCCTGAGCGCCTTCGCCATCGGCACCACCGAGTTCGTCATCATGGGCCTGCTGCCCAACGTGGCGGCTGACCTCGGCGTGTCGATTCCCGGTGCCGGCTGGCTGGTGACCGGTTACGCCCTGGGCGTGGCCATCGGCGCGCCGTTCATGGCGCTGGCCACCGCCAAACTGCCGCGCAAGGCAGCCCTGGTGGCGTTGATGGGCATCTTCATTGTCGGCAACCTGCTTTGCGCAGTCGCCGGCGACTACAACGTGCTGATGTTCGCCCGTGTGGTTACCGCCCTGTGCCATGGCGCCTTCTTCGGTATCGGTTCAGTGGTAGCCGCCGGCCTGGTGCCTGCGAACAAACGCGCTTCGGCCGTGGCCCTGATGTTCACCGGCCTGACCCTGGCCAACGTCCTCGGCGTACCGCTGGGCACCGCCCTCGGTCAGGAAGCCGGCTGGCGTTCGACCTTCTGGGCCGTGACCGTGATCGGTGTAATCGCATTGATCGGTTTGATCCGCTTCCTTCCGGCCAAGCGTGATGAAGAAAAACTCGACATGCGCGCCGAACTGGCCGCACTCAAGGGCGGCGGCATCTGGCTGTCCCTGAGCATGACCGCGCTGTTCGCCGCCTCGGTGTTCACCCTGTTCACCTACGTTGCGCCGCTGCTGGGCGAAGTCACCGGTGTCTCGCCCCGTGGCGTGACCTGGACCCTGATGCTCATCGGCCTGGGCCTGACGGTCGGCAACATTATCGGCGGCAAGTTGGCCGACAAAGGCATGGCCGCGACGCTGATCGGTGTGTTCATCACCATGGCCGTGGTGTCCACCTTGCTGACCTGGACCAGCGTCGCGCTGATCCCCACCGAAATCACCCTGTTCCTCTGGGCCACCGCGTGCTTCGCCGCCGTACCGGCGCTGCAAGTGAACGTGGTGACCTTCGGCAAGGCCGCACCGAACCTGGTGTCGACCCTGAACATCGGCGCTTTCAACATCGGCAACGCCTTGGGTGCCTGGGTCGGCGGCAGCGTGATAGCCCACGGCTTCGGCCTGACCAGCGTGCCCCTCGCGGCAGCCGTACTGGCGGTACTCGCCTTGCTGGTGACCCTGATTACCTTCTGTCAGAGCGGCAATCCCGATCTGGCCCCTGCCACTTCTAACTGATCGCCAAAAGAGAGCCTTTAAATGACGACTATTTTCGATCCGATCAAACTGGGCGACCTCGAGTTGGCCAACCGCATCATCATGGCGCCACTGACCCGCTGCCGCGCCGACGAAGGTCGCGTGCCCAACGCGCTGATGGCCGAGTACTACGTGCAACGTGCCTCCGCCGGCCTGATCCTCAGCGAAGCCACTTCGGTGACGCCGATGGGTGTCGGCTACCCGGACACCCCAGGTATCTGGTCCAACGATCAGGTGCGTGGCTGGTCCAACGTGACCAAGGCGATCCACGGCGCGGGCGGCAAGATCTTCCTGCAACTGTGGCACGTGGGTCGCATTTCCCACGGTTTGTACCTGAACGATGAAGCCCCGGTCGCCCCGAGCGCCATCCAGCCAAAGGGCCATGTCAGCCTGGTGCGTCCGCTGGCCGACTTCCCGGTGCCGCGCGCCCTGGAAACCGCTGAAATCGCTGACATCGTCGACGCTTACCGCGTCGGTGCCGAGAACGCCAAGGCTGCCGGCTTCGACGGTGTGGAGATCCATGCCGCCAACGGTTACCTGCTCGACCAGTTCCTGCAAAGCAGCACCAACCAGCGCACCGACAACTACGGCGGCTCCCTGGAGAACCGTGCCCGCCTGCTGCTGGAAGTGACCGATGCCGCCATCGAAATCTGGGGCGCCGGCCGTGTGGGTGTGCACCTGTCGCCACGCGCCGACTTGCATGACATGGGCGACGACAACCTGGCAGAGACCTTCACCTACGTCGCTCGCGAACTGGGCCAGCGTGGCATTGCCTTCATCTGCTCGCGGGAGAAAGAGGGTGCCGACAGCCTCGGCCCACAGCTCAAGGAAGCCTTCGGCGGCCCTTACATTGCCAACGAGCGTTTCACCAAGGACAGCGCCAACGCGTTGCTCGCCAGCGGCCAGGCCGATGCAGTCGCCTTCGGCGTACCTTTCATTGCCAACCCTGACCTGCCGGCACGCTTGCAGGCCGACGCGCCGCTGAACGAAGCGCGCCCGGAACTGTTCTACGCCAAGGGCCCGGTTGGTTACATCGACTACCCATCGCTGTAATCAGCAACCGTTGAAACGCAAAAGCCCCGACTCGAAAGAGCCGGGGCTTTTTAGTATCTGGACGGTTAACACAATCCACTGTAGGAGCGAGCCTGCTCGCGATAGCGGATTAACATTCAACGATGATGCTGAATGACAGACCGCCATCGCGAGCAGGCTCGCTCCTACAGGGGCAATAGGTGGGCTCTCACGGACTCGACACAAATTCCCTACAAATTACTGAGCTTGCTACCTGTCAACCTGCCGAGTGTAAGTATATAAAAGCACCCCATTGTCGAAGGGCGCGTGAAGAACTGTTCATCTTCGGCGTCAACGGTTGACACACAAGGCACCGATTACGCATTTTGCTTTACTTGCGCAAGCTGGGGCTGAAGCGCAACAGATCCAGCCCGGTATCGACCCAACGCTCGGCTTCGGTGTGCAATTCAAAACTGTCGGGGGCCAGCAACCACTGGTACAGGATGCCATCAATGTAAGCATGCAAGCTGACTGCGGCGCGGGCGGTGTCGAGGTTTTCCGGCAACTGGCCACGATTCACGGCATTACTCAGGGCCAGGCCGATCCGCACATTGCATTCAAGGCTGGCGGACACCCGTTGTTGGCGCAGGTCGCACATTTCATCGGTGAATTCGCACTTATGAAAAAGAATCTCATTGATGCGTCGGGTTTTCGGGTCCAGCGCAATTTGATGAAACAAATGAATCAACAGTTTGCGCATGCAGCCCAGGGGATCGAGTTCGTCTTCGCTTTCGCTGGCCTTGGCCATTTCTTCCAGTGGCTCATGCAAGGTGTCGAGCATGGCCTGCACCAGATCCGCCTTGTTGCTGAAATGCCAGTAGATGGCCCCTCGAGTGACGCCGGCCAGGGTCGCGATGTCCGCCAGGGTCGTGCGCGCCACGCCCCGCTCGTAAAAGGCCTTTTCGGCCGCCACGAGAATTTGCGCGCGGGTTTCCTGAGCTTCCTCTTTGGTACGACGGACCATGGCAGTACAACCTCAATCAGGGTACTTCAGCGATGCCTGAACATCGGCTGAATAAAAGTGGGGCGAACGTTCTGGGGGTTCGTCCCCGGCCTACAATTCCAACCTTTCAAAGGCTTGTGTAACGGCGTGGGTACATAGCCTGGGTATTTACAAACAGCCATGTACGTAAGTATATTCCTTAGCAAGCTACTTATCCACTCGGCAAACATTTTTCAACCTTCCACCTTTCTAGTGCGCACCTTGCGCGCCTGACCCGAGGATTTTCATGCAATTCAAGCCAGCTGTTACCGCTCTGGTCGCCGCCGTCGCCCTGGCATCGCTGCTCAGCGGATGCAAAAAGGAAGAGGCAGCACCGGCCGCCCCACCGCCTCAGGTCGGCGTCGTGACTCTGCAACCGCAAGCTTTCACCCTGACTTCCGATCTGCCCGGCCGCACCAGCGCGTTCCGCATTGCCGAAGTCCGCCCGCAGGTCAACGGCATCATTCTCAAGCGCCTGTTCAAGGAAGGCAGCGACGTCAAGGCCGGCCAGCAGCTCTATCAGATCGACCCGTCGATCTATGAAGCAACGCTCGCCAGCGCCGAAGCCAATCTGCGTTCGACCAAGTCGATTTCCGACCGCTACAAGCAACTGGTCGACGAGCAGGCCGTAAGCCGTCAGGAATACGACACCGCCGTGGCCAACCGCCTGCAATCGGAAGCGGCGCTGCAGACCGCACAGATCAACGTGCGCTACACCAAGGTCTATGCCCCGCTGACCGGCCGCATCGGCCGCTCCTCGGTGACCGAAGGCGCGCTGGTGAGCAATGCCCAGGTCGACGCGATGGCGGTGATCCAGCAAATCGACCCGATCTACGTCGACGTGACGCAGTCCTCGGTCGAGCTGCTGCAACTGCGCCGTGAGCTGGAAAGCGGTCGCCTGCAAAAGGCCGGCGACAACGCGGCCTCGGTCAAGCTGACCCTCGAAGACGGCAGCGAGTACAAGCTGGACGGCAAGCTGGAGTTCTCCGAAATCTCGGTTGACCAGACCACCGGTTCCGTCACCCTGCGCGCCATTTTCCCGAACCCTGATCACACTCTTCTGCCTGGCATGTTCGTGCACGCCAAGTTGCTGGCCGGTGTGAACAGCGCGGCGATCCTGGCCCCGCAGCAAGGCGTGACCCGCGACCTCAAGGGGACGCCAACCGCACTGGTTGTCGGCCCGGACAACAAGGTCGAACTGCGTCAACTCAAGGCCAACCGCACCGTCGGCAATCAATGGCTGATCGAAGACGGCCTGAAGGCCGGCGATCGCCTGATCACCGAAGGTCTGCAATTCGTCAAACCCGGCGTCGAAGTCAAGGCCAGTGAAGCGACCAACGTAGCCGCAAGGAACCCGGCCCCCGCCCAGGCAGCAGATAAAGCCTCTGGCGGCAAAGGGGAGTAAACCATGTCGAAATTTTTCATCGACCGTCCGATTTTCGCCTGGGTAATTGCCCTGGTGATCATGTTGGTCGGGGCACTATCGATCCTCAGGTTGCCGATCAACCAGTACCCGAGCATTGCACCTCCAGCGATCGCCATCTCCGTGACCTACCCGGGTGCTTCGGCACAAACGGTTCAGGACACCGTGGTTCAGGTGATCGAGCAACAGCTCAACGGTATCGACAACCTGCGTTATGTCTCGTCGGAAAGTAACTCCGACGGCACCATGACCATTACCGCGACCTTCGAGCAAGGCACCAACTCCGACACCGCGCAGGTTCAGGTCCAGAACAAGCTGAACCTGGCCACCCCGCTGCTGCCGCAAGAAGTGCAGCAACAGGGTATCCGTGTGACCAAGGCGGTGAAGAACTTCCTGTTGGTGATCGGCGTGGTGTCGCGTGACGGCAGCATGACCAAGGACGACCTGTCCAACTACATCGTGTCGAACATGCAGGACCCGATCTCGCGGACCGCCGGTGTCGGCGACTTCCAGGTGTTCGGTTCCCAGTACGCCATGCGCATCTGGCTCGACCCGGCCAAGTTGAACAACTACAACCTGACCCCGATCGACGTCAAAACCGCTATCGCCGCGCAAAACGTCCAGGTGTCATCCGGCCAGCTCGGCGGCCTGCCTGCCCTGCCCGACACCCAGCTGAACGCGACGATCATCGGCAAGACCCGCCTGCAGACCGCCGAGCAATTCGACAAGATCCTGCTCAAGGTCAACAAGGACGGTTCCCAGGTTCGCCTCAAAGATGTCGCCGAAGTCGGTCTGGGTGGCGAGAACTACAGCATCAACGCCCAGTTCAACGGCGCGCCGGCTTCCGGTCTGGCGGTGAAGCTGGCCACCGGTGCCAACGCTCTGGATACCGCCAAGGCCCTGCGCACGACCATCGACAGCCTCAAGCCGTTCTTCCCTGAAGGGATGGAAGTGGTGTTCCCGTACGACACCACCCCGGTGGTGACCGAATCGATCAGGGGCGTGGTTCACACCCTGGTCGAAGCGGTCGCGCTGGTGTTCCTGGTGATGTTCCTGTTCCTGCAAAACTTCCGCGCCACCATCATCACCACGATGACCGTGCCGGTGGTATTGCTCGGTACGTTCGGCATCCTCGCGGCAGCGGGTTTCAGCATCAACACCCTGACCATGTTCGGCATGGTGCTGGCCATCGGCTTGCTGGTGGACGACGCCATCGTCGTGGTGGAAAACGTCGAACGGGTGATGAGCGAAGAAGGCCTGTCACCCAAGGAAGCCACCAAGAAATCCATGGGCCAGATCCAGGGCGCACTGGTGGGTATTGCCCTGGTGCTGTCGGCGGTTCTGCTGCCCATGGCGTTCTTCAGCGGCTCCACCGGTGTGATTTACAAGCAGTTCTCGATCACCATCGTCTCGGCCATGGCCCTGTCGGTACTGGTCGCGCTGATCTTCACCCCGGCGCTCTGCGCCACCATGCTCAAGCCGATTCCGAAAGGCGAGCACGGCACCCCGAAACGCGGTTTCTTTGGCTGGTTCAACCGCAATTTCGACCGCGGCGTTCGCAGCTACGAACGCGGTGTCGGCAATATTCTGCAGCGCAAGATCCCGTACCTGTTGGCGTACCTGCTGATCGTGGTGGGCATGATCTGGCTGTTCACCCGCATTCCAACGGCGTTCCTGCCGGAAGAAGACCAGGGTGTACTGTTCGCCCAGGTGCAGACCCCGGCCGGTTCGACGTCGCAACGCACCCAGGTGGTCGTGGACGAAATGCGTGAATTCCTGCTTCGCCCTGGCAAGGATGGCGGTGAAGGCGATGCGGTGAACTCAGTGTTTACCGTGACCGGCTTCAACTTCGCCGGCCGTGGCCAGAGCTCGGGCATGGCGTTCATCATGCTGCGCCCGTGGGACGAACGTAACGCCGACAACAACGTGTTCAAGGTGGCGGCCCGTGCCCAGCAACACTTCTTCACCTTCCGCGATGCCATGGTGTTCGCCTTCGCGCCACCGGCGGTACTGGAACTGGGTAACGCCACCGGTTTCGATGTGTTCCTGCAGGACCGTGCCGGTATCGGCCACGAAAAACTGATGCAAGCGCGCAACCAGTTCCTCGGCATGGCCGCACAAAGCAAAATTCTGTCTCAGGTGCGTCCGAACGGCCTGAACGACGAACCGCAATACCAGCTGGAAATCGATGACGAGAAGGCCAGTGCCCTGGGCATTACCATCGCCGACATCAACAACACCCTGTCGATTGCCCTGGGCAGTAGCTACGTCAACGACTTCATCGACCGTGGTCGCGTGAAGAAGGTGTACGTGCAAGGCCAGCCAGGCGCTCGAATGGGCCCTGAAGACCTGCAGAAGTGGTACGTGCGCAATAGCGTCGGCACCATGGTTCCGTTCTCGGCGTTCGCCAAGGGCGAGTGGATTTACGGTTCGCCGAAACTGGCCCGTTACAACGGCGTGGAAGCGATGGAAATCCTCGGCGCCCCGGCGCCCGGCTATTCCACCGGTGAAGCCATGCTCGAAGTCGAAGCCATCGCCAAGAAACTGCCGGCGGGCGTCGGTATTTCCTGGACCGGCCTGTCGTACGAAGAGCGTCTGTCCGGCTCGCAAGCGCCGGCGCTGTACGCCCTGTCGCTGCTGATGGTGTTCCTGTGCCTGGCGGCGTTGTATGAAAGCTGGTCGATTCCGATCGCGGTGATGTTGGTGGTACCGTTGGGGATCATTGGTGCACTGATGGCCACCAGCCTGCGTGGTTTGTCCAACGACGTGTACTTCCAGGTAGGCTTGTTGACGACTATCGGTCTGGCGGCGAAAAACGCCATTCTGATTGTCGAATTTGCCAAGGAACTGCATGAACAAGGGCGTAGCCTGCGCGATGCGGCGATCGAGGCGTGCCGCATGCGTCTGCGACCGATCATCATGACCTCGCTCGCCTTCGTCCTCGGTGTGGTACCACTGGCGATATCCACCGGCGCAGGTTCCGGTAGCCAGCATGCAATCGGTACCGGCGTGATCGGCGGTATGATCACGGCCACTGTGCTGGCGATCTTCTGGGTCCCGCTGTTCTTCGTCACCGTGTCGTCCATAGGCCAGCGCAAAATCGCCGACCAGGATGACGCTACTGAAACTCCTAAAGAGGCTGGCTAATGAGCAAGTCGCTACTCTCCCTGGCAGTCGCCGCCTTCGTGCTCGGTGGCTGTTCGCTGATACCTGATTATCAGCAGCCCGAAGCGCCGGTGGCGGGCCAGTACCCGCAGGGCCTGGCGTATTCACCGGCCCAGGCTCCGGCGCAAGCGGCTGCCGAGCAGGGCTGGAAGCAGTTTTTCCATGACCCGGCGCTGCAACAGCTGATCCAGGTAGCCCTGGAAAACAACCGTGACCTGCGTGTCGCGGCCCTGAACATCGACGCGTTTGCGGCTCAGTACCGCATCTCCCGTGCCGATCTGTTCCCGGCCGTCTCGGCCAACGGCAGCGGCAGCCGTCAGCGGCTTCCGGCTGACGCCTCGCAGACCGGCGAAGCCGGCATCACCAGTTCCTACTCGGCCACTGTTGGCGTCAGTGCGTATGAACTCGACCTGTTCGGTCGGGTTCGCAGCCTGAACGAAGAAGCGTTGCAGAAGTACTTCGCCACCGAAGAAGGCCGCCGCAGCACGCAAATCAGCCTGGTGGCCAGTGTGGCCAATGCCTACCTGACCTGGCAGGCCGACAAGGAACTGTACAAGCTGACCCAGGACACCCTGGCCGCCTTCGAGGAGAGCTACAAGCTCACCGCCCGCAGCAACGAAGTCGGCGTCGCCTCGGCCCTGGACCTGGCGCAGTCGCGCACCTCGGTGGAAAACGCCCGTGCGCAACTGGCCAAGTACACCCGTCAGGTCGCCCAGGACGAGAACAGCCTGGTGCTGCTGCTCGGCACCGGTATCCCGGCCAACCTGCAAACGGCCAAACCGCTTGACGACGACCTGCTCAGCGACGTTCCGCCCGGCCTGCCGTCGGATTTGCTGCATCGTCGTCCGGACATCCTTCAGGCCGAGTACAACCTGAAGGCCGCCAACGCCAACATCGGCGCGGCGCGGGCTGCGTTCTTCCCGAGCATCAGCCTCACGGCCAATGCCGGCACCCTGAGCCCGGACCTGTCCGGTTTGTTCAAGGGTGGTTCGGGCACCTGGTTGTTCCAGCCGCAGATCAACCTGCCGATCTTCAACGCCGGTAGCCTGCGTGCCAGCCTGGATTACTCGAAAATCCAGAAAGACATCGGCGTGGCGAACTACGAGAAGTCCATTCAAACGGCCTTCCAGGAAGTCGCCGACGGCCTGGCCGCGCGCCAGACCTACGTCCAGCAGTTGCAGGCACAGAAAGACTTCGTCAGTGCCAACCAGGACTACTACCGCCTGGCCGAGCGTCGCTACCGCATCGGTGTCGACAGCAACCTGACATTCCTCGATGCCCAGCGTCAGCTGTTCAGTGCGCAACAGGTGCTGATCACCGACCGTCTGGCGCAGCTGGTCAGCCAGGTCAACCTGTACAAGGCCCTGGGTGGTGGCTGGAACGAACAGACGGCGAAGAACGAGCCGTTGAAAGAAGAAGCGCCGAAGATGAAGTTGTTCTGATAGCGTTGTGAAAACACGAAGCCCACCGATTGGTGGGCTTTTTGTTTTCAGACAAGATAAAACTTAAACGCGCTCATAGACACCTGCGAACGAGCGATTTTTTCTCGCATATTTAAAAACGATTAACCGTTGTTTTTTGCCCAAAACTCTTTAGTCACAACCTTAACTAGCACCCCCTCGGCATCGTGGTAGAGAAACTCGAATGAGCCTTTAATAGATTGCCCCGACGGTGCCGAAGAAACTTCAGAAATGATTAGTTTCCCTTTACCCCAGCCATCACCTGAAACAGCTCCAGGCCGCCCTTTACCGTAGATAGCCACGACTGCTGGAGGGTTATCAAAGGGGTTCTTGATTTCATACGTACCAACTTTCAATGCCTTTTCAGCGAGCAACATGACCGCAGGCACACGCACACCAGTATCCTCACCGAAAAATGCTTCGATTACTGTGCGCCAACTCTCAATATAAAAGTTGAACCACGTGGTCTCGAGCTTTTGCACCTCTCCATCCCTATGAACTTCCAGAGTGATATGCCCCTCTGCGCCCTCAACTACTTTTATTGCCTCTTTTTTCGTATCTGAAAAAGAAACCTGGTTTTCGCCACCCTTGCTCATGATCATTACTCCTTCGAATTTATCAATGAAACGAACTGCAAGTTATTCCTCGTTCAAACAAGACGCTACACTCGACAACTCATCCAAACAACTGTCATAACTGACAGCTAGACATCAATAGACTTTTTTACTAGCTTGGAGAATTTTGCTGCTCGTTCTTTCATTATCAATGAGCCAACACACTTAGTTCTGTTCGATAATCGCCCAAATCCCGCTTTTTACGATTGAACCATCCAGTACATTTCACGCACCATCCGAACCACAAAACCAATAACAACAGGTTCGACGCCATGCCTCCGCGCCCTGCCCTCTCCGGCTGACCCGCTTCGTTTTGTGCTGATTTCGAATATTCGTCTGCAACCCCGGGTTGCGGCATCACCCCGCTTCATCCCCAAGAATTAGAGAGACCCGAGCTCATGACGTCTTCCACCGCGCAGTATTTCGTTCCCAGCCTGATCGCCGCCGCCCTGGCCAGCGCGGCTCTGCCCGCCAGCGCCGAGGAGTCGGGTTTTGTCGAAGGGGCCAAGGTCAACCTGAACCTGCGCAACTTCTACATCAACCGCAACTTCACCAACCCGACCAAGGCCCAGGGCAAGGCTGAAGAATGGACGCAGAGTTTCATCCTCGATGCCAAGTCCGGGTTCACCCAGGGCACCGTCGGGTTCGGCATGGATGTGCTCGGTTTGTATTCGGTGAAGCTCGACGGCGGCAAAGGCACCGGTGGTACGCAACTGCTGCCGCTGGATCATGACGGTCGCCCGGCAGACAATTTTGGCCGTACCAACGTGGCGTTCAAGGCCAAGCTGTCGCAGACCGAAGTCAAAGTCGGCGAATGGATGCCGGTGCTGCCAATCCTGCGTTCCGACGATGGTCGCTCGTTGCCGCAAACCTTCCGAGGCGGCCAGATCACCTCGAAGGAAATCGCAGGCCTGACGCTCTACGGCGGCCAGTTCCGCCAGAACAGCCCGCGCGACGACAGCAGCATGGACGACATGTCGATGACCGGCAAAGCCGCATTCACCTCCGATCGTTTCAACTTTCAGGGCAGCGAGTACGTGTTCAATGACAAGCGCACCCAGATCGGTCTGTGGAACGCCGAGCTCAAGGACATCTACAGCCAGCAATTCATCAACCTGATCCACAGCCAGCCGCTTGGCGACTGGACCCTGGGCGCCAACCTGGGTTTCTTCTACGGCAAGGATGACGGCAGCGCCCGGGCAGGCGAGTTGGACAACAAGACAATGTACGGTTTGTTCTCGGCCAAATACGGCGGCAACACCTTCTACGTCGGCCTGCAAAAACTCACTGGTGACAATGCCTGGATGCGGGTCAACGGCACCAGCGGCGGTACCCTGGCCAACGACAGCTACAACTCCAGCTATGACAATGCCCGGGAGGAATCCTGGCAAGTACGCCACGACTACAACTTCGCCGCCCTGGGTGTACCGGGCCTGACCCTGATGAACCGCTACATCAGCGGTGACAATGTGCACACCGGCAGCATCACCGATGGCAAGGAATGGGGGCGCGAAAGTGAACTGGGCTACACCGTGCAGAGCGGTGCGCTGAAAGACCTGAACCTGAAATGGCGCAATTCGACCATGCGCCGCGACTACAGCAACAATGAGTTCGATGAGAACCGGGTGATCATCAGCTATCCGATCAGCCTCCTGTAATCACAAAAAAAATGTGGGAGCGAGCTTGCTCGCGATGGTGGACTGTCAGACGACACATATGTTGACTGACACGCCCTCATCGCGAGCAAGCTCGCTCCCACAGGTTGTACGGCGTTACCGCTTACTCCCGCGACTCAACCCCCAACTCATCCCACACCGACTCCGCCAGATGGAATGTCGCATTGGCCGCCGGAATCCCGCAGTAGATTGCGCTCTGCATGATCACTTCCTTGATCTCGCCACGGCTGACGCCGTTGTTGGCGGCGGCGCGCAGGTGCAGTCTGAGTTCGCCCTCGCGGTTCATGCCGATCAGCATGGCGATGGTGATCAGGCTGCGGGTGTGGCGCGGCAGGCCCGGGCGGGTCCAGATGTCACCCCAGGCGTGGCGGGTGATCATCTCCTGGAACTCCGAGTTGAACTCGGTCAGGGTAGTCAGGCTGCGGTCGACGTGGGCGTCGCCGAGGACCGCGCGACGGACTTCCATCCCCTCGTCGTAACGTTGTTTCTCATCCACGGGAATACCCTCAATCAGCCGACAGAAACGCCAGCACGCGCTCGCTGAACGCATTGCCTGCCTGGACGTTGGACAAATGCGCGGCGTAGAACTCGGCGTACTCGGCCCCGCGCACATGTTCCTGAATGAAATGCCCGCCGGACGGTGGCGTCACGGCGTCTTCGGTGCCAGCGATGACCAGCAACGGCACCTTGATCGCAGACAACTGATCGCGGAAATCGGCGTCACGCACCGCCGCGCAGTTGGCCGCATAGCCTTCTGGAGAAGTGGCCGCGAGCATGTCGGTAATCTGCTTGGCCGCCGCCGGGTTGGTTTCGGAGAAATCCGGGGTGAACCAGCGGGCAATCGACGCATCGCGCAGGGCAACCATGGCCGCCTGACCATCGCGCAGCACCATTTCAATGCGCGGGTTCCACACCGACGGATCGCCGATTTTCGCTGCGGTGTTGCACACGATCAGCTTGTTCAGGCGATCGCCGGCATTGATGCCCAGCCACTGGCCGATCAACCCGCCCATGGACAATCCGCAGAAATGCGCGCGCTCGATGTGCAACGCATCCAGCAGCGCCAGCACGTCGCGGCCCAGTTGCTCGATGCTGTACGGGCCAGTCGTCACCAGCGATTGGCCGTGACCACGGGTGTCGAAACGCAGAACGCGAAAATGCTTGGTGAACGCCGGAATCTGCGCGTCCCACATGTGCAGGTCCGTGCCCAGGGAGTTGGACAGCACCAGCACCGGCGCGTCGACCGGCCCATCGAGTTGGTAATGCAGTTCGCCCTCGGCGAGTTGTACAAATGCCACAGCAAGTCTCCTTCAGGCAATCAATGCAGAATGTTCAGCCACCGCGCGCTCGACCCAGGTTTTGGCCTGACCGAGATAGTGAGCGGGGTCCAGCAGATGATCGAGTTCAGCCGCCGAAAGCTCGGCGGTCACTTGCGGTTCGTCGCCGAGGACCGCGCGCAGGTGACGCTGTTCGGCCACGGCACGTTTGCAGCATTGTTCCAACAGATGGTGCGCGGCATCGCGTCCGACCCGTTGCGCGAGAACGATGCTCACCGCTTCGGCGAGCACCAGGCCCTGGGTCAAATCGAGGTTGCGAGCCATGCGCTCGGCATCCACCTCCAGCCCTTTGGCGATCAACAATGCTTGCTGCAGGCTGCCGGACACCAGGCAGCAAATCTCCGGCAGGGTTTCCCACTCGGCATGCCATAGACCGAGACTGCGCTCGTGTTCCTGGGGCATGGCGCTGAACAGCGTCGAGAGCAAACCAGGTACACGCGTCGCCGCGCCGATCAACACCGCCGCGCCCACCGGATTGCGTTTGTGCGGCATGGTCGAGGAACCGCCCTTGCCCGGCGCCGAGGGTTCGAACACTTCCGCGGCCTCGGTCTGCATCAACAGGCTGATATCGCGACCGAGTTTGCCGAGACTGCCGGCGATCAGGCCGAGCACGGCACCGAACTCCACCACGCGATCGCGCTGGGTGTGCCACGGCTGATCGGGCAAGGTCAGTTGCAGCTCTCCGGCCAGCGCCTGGGCAATCGGCATGGCCTGTTCGCCAAGGGCCGCAAGGGTTCCGGAAGCACCGCCGAATTGCAGCACCAACAGGCGTGGCTTGAGTTCGGCCAAGCGTTGGCGACTGCGGGTCACCGCCCCCAGCCAACCGGCGATCTTCATGCCGAGGGTGACCGGTGTCGCATGCTGCAGCCAGGTACGTCCGGCCAATGGCGTGATCGCGTAGCGCCGGGCCTGGGACGCGAGGGTCTGTCCCAGTTGTGCCAGGTCGCCTTCGATCAGTTCCAGAGCGCGGCGTAGTTGCAGCACCAGGCCGCTGTCCATCACGTCCTGGCTGGTCGCGCCCAGATGCACATAGCGCTCGGCTTCGGCATCGGTGGCCGCGATCTGTTTGCCCAGCGCCTTGACCAACGGAATGGCCGAATTACCCGCCGTGGCAATCGCCTCGCCCAACGCTGCAAAGTCATAAAGTCCGGCGCGGCAAGCCGCTTCAATCGGCGCGACAACACTCGACGGAATCAACCCTGCCTGCGCTTCGGCCCGGGCCAGTGCCGCTTCAAAATCGAGCATGGCCTGGACCCGGCCCTGATCGCAGAACACCTCACGCATATCGCGGGCCGTGAAATAGGCATCGAACAATTGATTGCCCGGTCGCTGGTTCATAAACAGTTCCTGAAGACGCGGGCCTTTGCGGCCCGCGTGTGAAGATCAAAGATCGTGATGCAGATACTTCGCCTGTTTCGGCAGACGCAGGCTGAACAGGAACGCGATCGCCATCATTACCGTCACGTACCAGTAAAAGGAGTTTTCCATGCCCACGGCCTTGAGGCTCAAGGCCACATACTCCGCCGAACCCCCGAAGATCGCATTCGCCACCGCGTATGCCAGGCCGACACCCAGTGCACGCACCTCAGGCGGGAACATCTCGGCTTTCACCAGACCGCTGATCGAGGTGTAGAAACTGACGATCGACAGCGCCAGGGTAATCAGCACGAAGGCCAGAAACGGACTGGTCACGCTTTTCAGGCTCAACAGGATAGGCACGGTGCACAGCGTGCCGAGGGCGCCGAACCAGAGCATCGAGTTACGCCGGCCGATCTTGTCGGCGAGCATGCCGAAAACCGGCTGCATGCACATATAGAGGAACAGCGCGCCGGTCATGATGTAGCTGGCGGTCTTGGCCGGCATGCCGGCGGTGTTCACCAGGTACTTCTGCATGTACGTGGTGAAGGTGTAGAAAATCAGCGAACCGCCGGCGGTGTAACCGAGTACAGTGATGAACGCGGCTTTATGGTCGCGAAACAGGGCGCTGATGCTGCCGGCATCCTTGTTTTCGCGCATTTCCTTGCTGGTGGTTTCTTTCAGCGAACGGCGCAGATACAGCGAAACCAGCGCCGCCATGGCACCCACCACGAAGGGTATCCGCCAGCCGTAGGCACGCAGGTCATCTTCGGTGAGGAACTGTTGCAGGATCACCACCAGCGACACCGCGAGCAACTGGCCGCCGATCAGGGTCACGTACTGGAACGAGGCGAAGAATCCGCGCTGGCCCTTGAGCGCCACTTCGCTCATGTAGGTCGCGGTCGTGCCGTACTCACCGCCCACCGACAAGCCTTGCAGCAAACGGGCGAACAGCAGCAGGATCGGCGCCCAGACCCCGATGCTGTTGTAGGTCGGCAGGCAGGCGATCAGCAGCGAGCCGAAGCACATCATCAGAATCGAGATCAACATCGAATTCTTGCGTCCGTGCTTGTCCGCCAGCCGTCCGAAAATCCAGCCACCAATCGGTCGCATCAGGAACCCGGCGGCGAATACGCCAGCGGTGTTGACCAACTGTACCGTAGGGTTATCGGACGGGAAAAAGGCCGGCGCGAAATAGATCGCACAGAAGGCGTAGACGTAGAAGTCGAACCATTCGACCAGGTTGCCGGACGAGGCACCGACAATGGCGAAGATCCGCTTGTTGCGTTCTTCGCCGGTATAAAGAGCTATAGGTGCTGTGGGTGTTGTCATTGTTTTTTCACTCAATGGGGACAGAGAGAGTCTAGACACACTTTGCAACACTCCCGTTCCACAGATACATCCGCGATTCGTACCCCCTGTAGGAGCGAGCCTGCTCGCGATAGCAGTGTGTCAGACGACATCGACGGTGAATGTACCGACGCCATCGCGAGCGGGCTCGCTCCTACAGGTGAACAGTGTTCACTCAATAATCGAAGAACACCGTCTCGGCATCGGTACCCTGCAGAATCACGTTCCACTGGTACACACCCGACGCATCCTGCCTGGCCAGCAGCGTACTGCGGCGCTCGGCCGGCACGCACTCCAGCAACGGATCGTTGACGTTGGCGACTTCGCCATCAAAGTAAATCCGCGTCAGCAAGTGCTTGACCAGGCCACGGGCAAACACCAGCACCACCAGGTGCGGTGCCTGGGTCGTGCCTTTGAGCCCCTCGACCGTACCGGGCTTGATGGTGGTGAAACGGAAACGCCCTTCGGCATCCACCGGCACCCGGCCAAAGCCTTCGAAATTCGGGTCCAGGGGTTTGTCCTGGTCGTCTTCCGGGTGGTCATACTTGCCGGCGGCGTTGGCCTGCCAGACTTCCAGCATCGCGTCGTTGACGATGTCGCCATTGCCGTCGACCACTTGCCCGGTGATCGCCACGCGTTCGCCCAGGGTTTGCTCGACGGTCAGGTTTTCGCGGTTCAGCCAGGTCAGGCCGATGTGGTAGTACGGCCCGACGGTGTGGGACGTGGTCGCAGTCAGCGTCATCTTATTTCTCCATCGGCGTGGCGTCGCGGCCGCGCAAAACGATGTCCCAACGATAACCGAGGGCATAGGAAGGGATGGTTTTTTCCAGGTCGAAGCTGGCGATCAAGCGCTCCTTGGCGCTGGTATCGGGCACGCAGTTGTAGATCGGGTCGTACGCCAGCAGCGGGTCGCCCGGGAAATACATCTGCGTCACAAGGCGCGTGAGGATGCTCGGCCCGAACAACGAGAAGTGAATGTGCGCCGGGCGCCAAGCGTTGTGGTGGTTACCCCACGGGTACGCACCGGGTTTGATGGTCTGGAACTGATACCAGCCATCGGCGTCGGTCACGGTGCGGCCAGTGCCGGTGAAATTCGGGTCCAGCGGTGCATCGTGCAGGTCGCGGGCATGAGCGTAGCGACCAGCGGCGTTGGCCTGCCAGATCTCCACCAGAATCCCCGGCACCGGCAGACCGTTTTCATCCAGCACGCGGCCGTGGATGATGATGCGCTCACCCTGTGGCTGCCCCTCGTGCTGGGCGGTCAGGTCGCTGTCCTTCTCGTTGACACGCTCGGCGCCGATGGTCGGACCGGTAATTTCCGACAACGAATGGGGCAGCAATACCAACGGTTTCGACGGCGAGCGCAGGTTGGTGGATTGATAGGTCGGGTGCAGGTACTCCGGTTGAGTGCCCGCCTGCGGGCGACGGTAACCAGGCTTGTCAGTCATTACACTTTCCTCAGTTCTTATTAGCCGACAGGGTGGGTCAGACCCGTTCGATCGCCAAAGCCAGACCTTGGCCAACACCAACGCACATGGTCGCCAGACCTTTCTTGCCGCCGGTTTTTTCCAGCTGATGCAATGCGGTCAACACCAGTCGTGCGCCGCTCATGCCCAATGGATGGCCCAAGGCAATGGCGCCACCGTTCGGGTTGACCTGGACCGCGTCGTCGGCGATCCCCAGTTCACGCAGCACCGCCAGGCCCTGGCTTGCGAAGGCTTCGTTGAGTTCGATCACGTCGAAATCGCTGACCGCCACACCGAGGCGTTCGATCAGTTTACGCACCGCCGGCACCGGGCCGATGCCCATTACACGCGGAGCAACACCGGCGCTGGCCATGCCGAGCACTTTGGCGCGGGCAGTCAGACCGTGTTTCTTCACCGCTTCGGCCGAAGCCAGGATCAACGCGGCAGCACCGTCGTTCACACCGGAGGCATTGCCGGCGGTGACGGTTTTGTCGGGACCGTTGACCGGTTTCAGTTTGGTCAGGGCTTCCAGGGTGGTGTCGGCGCGAGGATGCTCGTCCTGGCTGACCACGATTTCACCCTTCTTGTGGGCAATGCGCACTTCAACGATTTCTTCGGCGAAGTACCCGGCAGCTTGCGCGGCGGCCGTGCGTTGTTGACTGCGCAGGGCGAACGCGTCCTGATCGGCGCGGGACACCTTGTAATCGTCGGCCACGTTGTCAGCGGTCTGCGGCATCGCATCCACGCCGTACTGGGCTTTCATCAACGGGTTGATAAAGCGCCAGCCGATGGTGGTGTCTTCGAGCTTCATGTTGCGCGAAAACGCCGCGTCAGCCTTGCCCATCACGAACGGTGCGCGGGACATCGACTCGACGCCGCCGGCGATCGTCAGCTCCATTTCGCCGCTGGCGATGGCGCGGAACGCGGTGCCGATGGCATCCATGCCCGACGCGCAGAGGCGGTTGAGGGTCACGCCAGGAATGGTTTCCGGCAGACCGGCCAGCAACAGCGCCATACGTGCAACGTTGCGGTTGTCTTCACCGGCCTGGTTGGCGCAGCCGAGGAACACCTCGTCCACCGCGTTCCAGTCCACCGAGGGGTTACGCTCCATCAAGGCCTTGATCGGCACGGCGGCCAGGTCGTCGGCGCGAACCGTCGACAGGCCACCGCCGAAACGGCCGATGGGGGTACGAATCGCGTCGCAGATATAAACGTCACGCATCACGCTTCTCCGGGGGCTTGGCCGTGGGCGGCAGCAGTGCGGGCTTCGAGATCACGCAATGCGGTCAGTTCGACTTCTGTTGGCTCAGCGGTTTGCTCAACGTTGTCGGCAAAACGAATCGCCCAACCGGTGGCGGCGACCACTTGCTCGCGGGTCACGCCCGGGTGCAGTGCGGTGACCACGAATTCGTGGGTGCCCTCCTCCGGTTCCATGATGCACAGGTCGGTGATGATCCCTACCGGACCGGCGCCTGGCAGGCCAAGACGCTTGCGCGAATCGCCACCCTCACCGTGACCGACCGAGGTAATGAAGTCGAGTTTGTCGACAAAGGAGCGCGACGACTGCTTGAGGATAATCAATACGCTCTTGGCGGAACCGGCAATCTCCGGCGCGCCACCGGCACCCGGCAAACGGACTTTCGGCGCGTGGTAATCACCCACCACGGTGGTGTTGATGTTGCCGAAACGGTCGACCTGCGCCGCGCCGAGGAAACCGACGTCAATGCGTCCGCCCTGCAGCCAGTAGCGGAAAATCTCGCCGGTCGGGACCACGGTGTCGGCGGTTTCCGCCAACTCACCGTCACCGATCGACAGTGGCAATACACTTGGCTTGGCACCGATCGGACCCGATTCGTAGATCAGGACGACATCAGGCGAAGAAGTCAGGCGCGCCAGGTTGGCCGCTTTCGACGGCAGGCCGATACCGACGAAGCACACCGAACCGTTCTTCAGACGGCGAGCGGCAGCGACGGTCATCATTTCATTGGTGGTGTAAGTCATTACTTCGCCTCCGAAGCGGCGGCCAGTTTGGCCTGGAACTCGCTGAAGTCAGCGCTGCCGTGGATGTATTCGTTGATCCACGCGGTGAAGGTTTCACGGTCGCGGGCAATCGGGTCCCAGGCCTGGTAGAAGCGGTTGTCGCGCTCGTTGTAACCATGGGCGTAGGACGGATGCGCGCCGCCAGGTACGTGGCAAACCGCGCTCAGGGCCCAGGTTGGCAATACACAGGAGTTCATCGGTGCATTGAGGTCGTCGACGATTTCCTCAACGGTGACGATGCAACGCTTGGCGGCCAGTGCGGCTTCTTTCTGCACGCCGAGGATGCCCCAGAGCAGCACGTTGCCCTTGCGGTCGGCTTTCTGCGCGTGAATCACGGTAATGTCCGGGCGCACTGAAGGCACGGCGGCCAACACTTCGCCTGTGAACGGGCAGGTAACCGATTTGATCAGCGGGTTGACCTTCGGCAGGTCGGAACCGGCGTAAGCACGCAGTACCGCGAACGGCAGGCCGGAAGCACCGGCAACGTAGGCGTTGGCCAGGTCGGCGTGGCTGTGTTCTTCGATCTCCAGCGCGTGGGGCCACTGTTTCTCGACGGCGTCACGCAGACGGTGCAGAGAACCTACGCCAGGGTTACCACCCCAGGAGAAAATCAGCTTGCGGGCACAACCGGCACCGATCAACTGGTCGTAGATCAAGTCAGGGGTCATCCGCACCAGGGTCAGGTCTTTCTTGCCCTGGCGAATGATTTCGTGACCCGCCGCCGTCGGGATCAGGTGAGTAAAGCCTTCGAGCGCGACCGTATCGCCGTCGTTTACGAATTGCTTCACCGCGTCGTGCAGCGAAAGGATTTCAGCCATTGGGGCAGGCTCCCGTTTATTGTTAACCGACAGTGGAAGAAGGCGCCGATGCGCAGCGCCGGAATGACTGAAGATTAAGCCCGTGCAAAACGCCAAACAATCCGATAATCGACTAAGCGTTCGATTATCGAACATATTGTTACTTGGCTACCGATCCCCAAAAGCTTCGCGAGCAGGCTCCCCCACAGAGGAATGCGATCACCGTGAGAGCGAGCCTGCTCGCGAAGAGACCCGCACATTCACTAAGGAATCTGGCTGGTGGCCTCAGGTCGCATCCGCATGACTGACCATGCCCTTGATCACCACCGCTGTCGTCGCCAGTGCCGCCGGAATCACCAGCGCCGTCAGCACTTGCTCGAAGTTCCAGCCCAGCCCCAGCAGCGTCGCGCCCATCCAGGCACCAAGGATGGCGCCGAAGCGGCCGATGCCGAGCATCCACGACACCCCGGTGGCCCGCCCTTGAGTCGGATAGAACCGCGCCGCCAGTGACGGCATCGCCGATTGAGCACCGTTGACACACATCCCGGCCACCAGTACCAGGGTCGCCAGGATTGTGATGTTGCCCAGGCTCTGCCCTACCGCGTAGGCAAACACCCCGGCCAGCAGGTAGAAAGTACCGATGACCTTGTGCGGATTGAACCGGTCCATTGCCCAGCCCACGCCCACCGCACTCAGCACGCCACCCAACTGGAACAGCGCGCCGATGAAGGCCGCCTGCTCCATGCTCGCGCCACTGTCACGCATCAGGGTCGGCAGCCAACTGGTCAACAGGTAAACGATCACCAGGCCCATGAAGTAGGTCAGCCACAACAGCAAAGTGCCGGTGCTGTAGGTGCCGGAGAAAATCACCGCGAACACATTGCGCGCCTTCACGGTTTTCTGTTCCGGGACGCTGAAGCTCGACGCCTGGGCCACCACCGTCGGGTCAATCGGCGCCAGTGCCTTGCGCACTTTGTCCGTACCGCGGTTGCGCACCACAAGGTAACGCGCCGACTCCGGTAGCCAGAGCAGCAAAACGACGGCGAGGATCAACGGCAGAATCCCACCGATCAGCAGCAGGCTATGCCAGCCAAAGGCCGGAATGAGCTTGGCCGAGATAAATCCACCGCCGGCCATGCCGAGGTTGAAGCCGCAGAACATGCTGGTCACCAGCAGGGACTTCTTGCGCTCCGGGGTGTACTCCGACAGCAAGGTCGTGGCGTTCGGCATGCCGGCACCCAGACCCAGGCCGGTCAGGAAGCGCAACACCAGCAACTGATCGACATTGCTGCTGTAGGCCGAGGCCAGGCTGAAGGCGCCGAACAACAGCACCGCACCGACCAGTACGACTTTTCGCCCGAAGCGGTCAGCCAGAGGACCGGAGCCCAGTGCGCCGAAGACCATGCCGATCAACGCCGCACTCATTACCGGACCGAGACTGGCGCGGTCGATACCCCAGTCCTGGGACAGGGCCGGGGCGATGAAGCCCATGGCCGCAGTGTCGAGGCCATCGAGGAAGACAATCAGGAAACACAGGATCACCACGCGCCACTGATAGCGCGAAATGGGTTGGGCATTGATGAAGGACTGCACGTCGAGGCAGTTTCCTACAGCAGACTGAGGCTGGTTCATTATTTTTATTCCACGGATCGCAGTCGAACGGTGTCAGCAGATGCTGACGAAGCCGCGACAGTAATGATCCGGAGGAAACAGCGTCAATTCACCCAACGCGACTCTGTGCGTTTATCGAACACCTTAAGTGAACAGCTGGGTGCTCAGGTCGCGACTGGCACTCAACAGGCCGGGCAGAAAACGCTGTTCCAGCTCATTGCGGCTGACTCGCCCGGCGTGGGTGCTGACATTGAGGGCCGCAACCACCTGGCCGGAAGCGTCGTACACCGGGACAGCAATCGAACGCAGCCCTTGCTCGAGTTCCTGATCGACTATGCACCAGCCTTGCTGTCGCACCTCTTGCAGGCATTCGAGCAATGCCTCGGGAGTGTGGATCGTACGGCTGGTCTTGGCCTGCAATTCGGCGTGATCGAGGTATTCGCCCAGCGACGTGTCATCCAGCGCGGCCAGCAGAATCCGCCCCATCGACGTGCAATAGGCCGGCAAGCGCCCGCCCACCGACAGGTCCACCGAAATCAGGCGCTGGGTGGTTGCGGAGCGGGCGATGTACAGAATGTCATCACCCTCCAGCGTGGCCATATTGCAGGCCTCGTGCAGTTGCTCGCTCATGCGGTCCAGGTACGGCTGGGCGGAAACCGCCAGCGGCGTCGAGGACACATAGGCATGGCCGAGGGTCAGCACTTTGGGCAGCAACGAATAGGTGCGGCCGTCGGTGGTGGCGTAGCCGAGCTTGATCAGGGTGTGCAGGCAACGGCGCACGGCGGCGCGGGGAATTTCCGTGCGGTGGCTGATCTGAGCGATGGTCAGGTGCCGTTTGCGCTCCTGGAACGCTTGCACCACGGCCAGGCCACGAGCCAGGGACGTCATGAAATCCGGGTCGCCGGTCAGTGCCTGGATCCGTTTGGCTGGCGAGGCCACGATGGGAGGAGCCACTGAAGCGAAGGAATTGCGCAATTGATCGTTCATACAAGGTCCTTTTACCCATTCGGATCGGCGACTATTACAAAGGGCTGGCGCCTGACGCTCAAGCCCGCCCCGTCAACTCCGTGCGATTATCGAACGCTCGACCGATAATCGCAATCTGTCGTGTAAATCCCCTCCGGTGCGCTGATGTCCGGTTTTCGCTGATTTGCGCCCCTCATGTTTACACCGACTCGACACAGGACTTAAGGGGCAATCCAATTGCCGTAACTTGCCTGACTTAATGGCGTCAGAAAGGCATCGCGGCGATCTGGTATCAGTCGACGTTCTAGTTAATCGCAAAGTATCGAGCAACAAAACGGTCACACACCAAGAACAACTTTTAACTCTTTGGAGATAGTGTTCTTCAAATCGGCCGCTATAATACAATTCAGTAGCGCTTCGGTTTTTTACTTGCCGAACCCGCTGCCCGGCAATGCGATGTTCCATCACCGTTGCCCGCTGCAAGCGCCAGATCCGCATTGCACAGCCTTGCCGATGCGCTTGCCGAAACAGGAAACTGAAGCTACGTCAGCTGTTTATCTCTGGTGCCGTGGCCGCCTGTGACATGGAAGTATTGATCACGTTGTTGCCAAAAACGATGCCTTGACGGGCATTGCCCATTCGACGAATGTGATCAACCGATTTGATGCAGCGCGTTTTCACCAGAATTTATCCCCACTCAATCAGGTAGCACTGTGACGAAAGACGAACTGCGCGCGGAACTAGAGCGCCAGGAACAACGTTACAAGGAAGTTTACGGCGGAGAAGTCACCACTTACGCCGCTCAACCCGAACCGGAACGCAAACCCTGGCGTAAACGCGCCACCGTTCAGGATCAGGTTTTCCAGCAGGAACTTCAAAAAATGGAAAAGGAACTCAAAGCCGAAGAGCCGTGACTGCTTCGGCCTGATCCTTACAAAGGCCTGCCTCTGCACCCGTTAAAAGCGGGATGTATTGATGCTGCCTTTCGCGCCCGCTACGAGCGGGCAGCGGCCATCACCGTCGCCGAATCCGACAGATTTCCGGTATCTGACCTATTTCTCAGATTTTTCTCACAGCCATTCAAGCCCCTCTTACCGGGCCGCGAAGGTTTTGTGACAGCCTCTTTTTTTAATTAAATCAATGACTTAAAAAACACAGCAAAACCGTGGGTTTTCAGGTGCTGCGGCAAAAAAATTCGTTGAAGAATGTTACCGATGAGCAGCTAGTGCATTGATTAGCAGTCTTTTCTGGCATAATCGCGCCCCCTTATGACCGGGTCAGAAAACCTTCATGATCGATTTATTCAGCGGACTGGATGCTTGGGTGCTTGTGAGCCTCTTGCTCGCCCTGGCCTTTGTCCTCGCCTTCGAGTTCATCAACGGCTTTCATGACACCGCTAACGCGGTGGCGACCGTTATCTACACCAAAGCCATGCCGCCTCATCTGGCGGTGTTTTTCTCCGGTGTGTTCAACTTCCTCGGCGTACTGCTGGGCGGGGTCGGCGTGGCGTATGCCATCGTCCACCTGCTGCCGGTGGAACTGCTGATCAATGTGAACACCGGTCACGGGCTGGCCATGGTGTTCTCGTTGCTCGCCGCCGCCATTACCTGGAACCTGGGCACCTGGTACTTCGGTATCCCCGCGTCCAGCTCCCACACGCTGATCGGTTCGATCCTCGGTGTCGGCCTGGCCAACGCCCTGATCAACGATATTCCGCTGGCTGACGGTGTGAACTGGCAGAAAGCGATCGATATCGGCGCCTCGCTGGTGTTCTCGCCAATGGCCGGCTTCCTGATCGCCGCGTTGATCCTGATCGGCCTTAAATGGTGGCGTCCGCTGTCGAAGATGCACAAGACGCCGGAACAGCGCCGCAAGATCGACGACAAGAAACACCCGCCATTCTGGAATCGCCTGGTACTGGTGATCTCGGCCATGGCCGTGAGTTTCGTGCACGGCTCCAACGATGGCCAGAAAGGTATCGGCCTGATCATGCTGGTCCTGATCGGTATCGTGCCAGCGCAGTTCGTCCTCGACCTGAACAGTACGACCTATCAGATCGAGCGGACTCGCGACGCCACGCTGCACCTGAGCCAGTTCTACCAGCGTAACTCTGAAACCCTGGGTGAGTTCCTGGCCCTGGGCAAGAGCGTGGAAGGCGATCTGCCGGAGAAATTCCGTTGCAACCCGCAACAGACCGAACCGACCATCACTGCCCTGCTCGGCACCCTCAAGGGTGTAGCCGACTACCACTCGCTGCCGTCGGAAAGCCGCATCGAAGTACGTCGCTACCTGCTCTGCCTGGACGACACGGCGAAGAAAGTCAGCAAGTTGCCAACGCTCGGGGCCCGTGAAAAGGCTGACCTGGACAAGTTGCGCAAGGACCTGACCACCACCACCGAATACGCTCCTTTCTGGGTGATCCTGGCGGTTGCACTGGCCTTGGGCCTGGGCACCATGGTCGGCTGGAAACGCGTGGTACTGACCATTGGCGAGAAGATCGGCAAGCAAGGCATGACCTACTCCCAGGGCATGTCGGCGCAGATCACCACCGCCACCCTGATCGGCATGGCCAACATCTTCAGCCTGCCGGTTTCCACCACCCACGTGCTGTCCTCGGGCGTGGCGGGCACCATGGTCGCCAACAAAAGCGGCCTGCAAAGCGGCACCGTCAGAACCATCCTGCTGGCCTGGGTATTGACCCTGCCAGCCACCGTGGCCCTGTCGGCCGGGTTGTTCTGGCTGGCCTCGAAGGCCCTTGGCAGCTGATAAGCAGCCAAACCCAAAAAGGCGCGCTCCGCAAGGAACGCGCCTTTTTATTGCTGCCAATCGCAAAAAATCACTGTAGGAGCGAGCTCTGCTCGCGATGACCGCAAGGACAACGCGTACATTCAGGCAGCCCGCGTCATCGTTGGCGTCCATCGCGAGCAGAGCTCGCTCCTACAGGGTTACGTGTTTACCGATAGTTTTTCGCAGGCAAAAAAAAGGGCAACCGAAGTTGCCCAAAATGCCTTGCGTGCTCATTACATCCAGAAAGAACTACGGTTATTTCCGCTTGTGCGAATCCTTCCAGATAAAAAGTCCGAACCCTGCAAAAAATACAAACATGAGGCTGACAGTCAGCACCCCGGCGATCACCACGTTGTCGAAAAACATGACGCGTCTCCTGTACCTGCCCTGTTGCGATAGGGCTAAGTTAACCAAACGGACAGGAGAGAATATTGACCGGGATCAATGTCGCCCGAGACTGGGCAAGAGGAAGGGAGAAGTTTGACCCGCATCAATGAATGCGGGGGATTTCAGCGCTTTTTCGGTTTGCTCTTCGGCTTTTTTTTGGCTTTGCCCAACGGCATGGCCTGCTCGAACGCCTGGCGAACTTCATTGAGTCGCTTGTCATTGAGGTCATGAACACGCTTGGCGCGTTCAGCATTGAGGTCAATCAGTTTGTCGTCTTGGCTCATGGCGGTCAGTGCATCGCTTGAAATGAGTGTCAGCCGCCGTAGCGTTCGGCAACCCTGCGCCAATAATGCGGCCTGACGGCCGTGCTGACCAGCCTGCGCTCAAATCTCGATATCGACCCACAGCCCCTGCCGTGGCTGATCTGTCATCAGTGGCGCCACCGGCACGGTGTTGTCGGCATTGAGCTCATCCCCGGGAATCGCCAGGTGAGACTCGGCGTCATCATCAGCCTCGCGGCGACGTCGTTCCTGCTCCTGCTTGCGGCGCTGCTCCTCGCGCAGCACCAACCCGTCCTCTTCGGGATTGCGCTTTTGCAGGTCGATGGTGCTTTCACTGGAGCTTTCCTGCACCGGCACCACCGGAGGAATATCCGGACGCTGGCGGATCGGGTCGGTCTGTGAAGTGATCGGCACGGCACTCAAGGGGAGCATCGGTGGCAGCATGTTTTCAGTCTCCTGTCAGCAGGCTGTCGGCTGCGGGGATGGCGACTTGAGCCATCGGTCGCAAACTGTGACTCATTTGGCACTCATTAGTGCACCGGGCGGCGCGTCATTCACAGGTGGGCTAACGTATGACTGTGAGTTTTTCTGAGAGTCCTTTGGCCCTGAAGCCCTCATTCCGTTAAGATAGCCCGCTTTTTCAGGTGGGAGTCAGGCAGCATGGCGCAGCAGTATCAACCGGGGCAACGCTGGATCAGTGACAGCGAAGCCGAGCTGGGTTTAGGCACCGTTCTGGCACAGGACGGCCGCTTGTTGACCGTGCTCTATCCGGCCACTGGCGAGACTCGCCAGTACGCGCTAAGGAATGCGCCCCTCACCCGCGTGCGGTTTTCGCCCGGTGACTCCATCACTCACTTCGAAGGCTGGAAGCTGACCGTTCGCGAAGTCGACGACGTCGATGGCCTGCTGGTTTACCACGGCCTCAACGGGCAGAACGAAGTGGTCACCCTGCCGGAAACCCAGCTGTCGAACTTCATCCAGTTCCGTCTGGCCAGCGACCGCTTGTTCGCCGGGCAGATCGACCCGCTGGCCTGGTTCTCCCTGCGTTACAACACGCTCGAACACACCAGTCGCCAGTTGCAATCCGCACTCTGGGGCCTGGGCGGCGTGCGTGCGCAACCGATCGCGCACCAGTTGCACATCGCCCGCGAAGTCGCCGACCGCATTGCACCGCGGGTTCTGCTGGCGGACGAAGTGGGCCTGGGCAAAACCATCGAAGCCGGTTTGGTGATCCATCGCCAGTTGCTCTCGGGCCGCGCCAACCGCGTGCTGATCCTGGTTCCGGAGAACCTGCAGCACCAGTGGCTGGTAGAGATGCGCCGCCGCTTCAACCTGCAGGTCGCGCTGTTCGACGAAGAGCGCTTCATCGAAAGCGATGCCAGCAACCCCTTCGAAGACACCCAGCTCGCGCTGGTCGCGCTTGAATGGCTGGTGGACGACGAAAAAGCCCAGGACGCGCTGTTCGCGGCGGGCTGGGACTTGATGGTGGTCGACGAAGCTCACCACCTGGTGTGGCACGAAGATCAGGTCAGCCCCGAGTATTCCCTGGTCGAGCAACTCGCCGAAACCATTCCCGGCGTGTTGCTGTTGACCGCCACCCCGGAACAACTGGGCCAGGACAGCCACTTCGCCCGTCTGCGCCTGCTCGACCCGAACCGCTTCCACGACCTGCAAGCCTTCCGCGCCGAGAGCGAAAACTATCGCCCCGTGGCTGAAGCCGTTCAGGAATTACTGGACAAGGGGCGCCTGTCGCCGCAAGCCCACAAGACCATTCACGGCTTCCTCGGCAACGAAGGCGAAGCCCTGCTGGCCGCCGTCAACGATGGCGACACCGAAGCCAGCGCGCGCCTGGTGCGCGAGCTGCTGGACCGCCACGGCACCGGCCGCGTGCTGTTCCGTAACACCCGCGCCGCCGTGCAGGGGTTCCCGGAGCGCAAGCTGCACCCGTACCCGCTGCCGTGCCCGGACGAATACCTCGAACTGCCGTTGGGCGATCACGCCGAGTTGTACCCGGAAGTCAGCTTCCAGGCCCAACCGGACGCCAGTGAAGAAGAACGCTGGTGGAAGTTCGACCCGCGCGTCGAGTGGCTGATCGACCAGCTGAAGATGCTCAAGCGCACCAAAGTACTGGTGATCTGCGCCCACGCCGAAACCGCCATGGACCTGGAAGACGCCCTGCGCGTGCGTTCCGGCATCCCGGCCACGGTGTTCCACGAAGGCATGAACATCCTCGAGCGTGACCGCGCCGCCGCCTACTTCGCCGACGAAGAGTTTGGCGCGCAAGTGCTGATCTGCTCGGAAATCGGCAGTGAAGGCCGCAATTTCCAGTTCTCCCATCACCTGGTGCTGTTCGACCTGCCGTCCCACCCGGACCTGCTGGAACAACGCATCGGTCGTCTGGACCGGATCGGCCAGAAGCACATCATCGAGCTGCACGTACCGTACCTGGAAACCAGCCCGCAAGAGCGCCTGTTCCAGTGGTACCACGAAGCGCTGAACGCATTCCTCAATACCTGCCCGACCGGCAACGCCTTGCAGCACCAGTTCGGCCCGCGCCTGCTGCCGCTGCTCGAAGAAGCCGACGATGGCGAGTGGCAAGCGCTGATCGACGAAGCCCGCACCGAGCGTGAGCGTCTTGAGGCTGAGTTACACACCGGCCGTGACCGTTTGCTGGAGCTGAACTCCGGTGGCGCGGGTGAAGGCGACGCGTTGGTTGAAGAAATCCTTGAACAAGACGATCAGTTCGCCTTGCCGATCTACATGGAAACCCTGTTCGACGCCTTCGGCATCGATAGCGAAGACCATTCGGAAAACGCGCTGATCCTCAAGCCGAGCGAAAAAATGCTCGACGCCAGCTTCCCGCTGGGCGACGACGAAGGCGTGACCATCACTTACGACCGTAACCAGGCGCTGTCTCGCGAAGACATGCAGTTCATCACTTGGGAACACCCGATGGTTCAGGGCGGCATGGACCTGGTGCTGTCCGGTTCCATGGGCAACACCGCCGTGGCGTTGATCAAGAACAAGGCGCTGAAACCTGGCACCGTGTTGCTGGAACTGCTGTATGTCAGCGAAGTGGTTGCTCCGCGCTCGCTGCAACTGGGCCGCTACCTGCCGCCGGCCGCCCTGCGCTGCCTGCTGGACACCAACGGCAACGACCTGTCGGCCCGCGTGTCGTTCGAGACCTTGAACGACCAGCTCGAAAGCGTACCGCGTGCCAGCGCCAACAAGTTCATCCAGGCCCAGCGTGACCAACTGACGCCACGGATCAACGCCGGAGAAGCGAAGATCCTGCCGCGCCACACAGAACGCGTCGCCGAGGCGCAGCGTCGCCTGGCCGCCGATACCGACGAAGAACTGGCGCGCCTGACCGCCTTGCAAGCGGTCAACCCGACCGTGCGCGACAGCGAACTGGTGGCCCTGCGCAAACAACGCGAGCAAGGTCTGGCCATGCTCGACAAGGCTGCGCTGCGACTGGAAGCGATTCGGGTGTTGGTGGCGGGTTAAGTCCCCTGCTCCACCCTGCTTAAAAAGAAGGCCCGCAGTGATGCGGGCCTTCTTTTTATCTGACTTTTGTGGTGATGCCGATGGCCTCATCGCTAGCAGGCTAGCTCCCACAGGGGTTGTGTTCACACTGGAGATCCAATGTGGGAGCCAGCCTGCTGGCAATAGCAATCATGCAGTCGCCGCTGCAACCTCTGGCTCGACCACGCCAACCAACCCTGCCTTCATCCGCTTGGTATCGCGCACGAAACACCGCGAAGCCAGGAACAGAAACACCACGGTGAACAACAGTGCCACCGGAATCAGGTACATCGCATCGTGCAGACCGACGGCCTTGAACGCTTCAGTCATCTGTTCGGCACCCGCCGCGAGCATCGCCGTGTGGGCGAAGTGATCGGACAACGCGCCGACCACTACCGGCCCAAGACCACCGCCCAACAGATACAACCCGGCGAAGAACAACGCCATGGCAGTCGCCCGCAGACGCGGCTCGACTACATCCTGAATCGCCGTATAAACGCAGGTATAGAAGTTGTAGGCGAACAGCCAACCCAGACCGAACACGGCGACGAAAATACCGATCTCGATTCGCCCGGAATGCAACGCCCAAGCAGTACAAACCGTCGAAATGACCAGGCTGAAGGCGGCAAACAACAGCCTCCCGTTGGCGACCCGCTGGTGAATCTTGTCCGCAATCCAGCCTCCGAGGGTCAGGCCGACCAACCCGGTCACACCGACAATAACCCCGGTGGCGACCGCGGCATCCTGCAACGGCATGAGGAAGTAGCGTTGCAGCATCGGCACCAGAAACGAGTTGCAGGCATAAGTGGCGAAGTTGAAACACAGGCCGGCCATCACCAGCCACAGGAAGGTTGGCACAGCCAGTACCCGCCGGATCGGCCGATCGATCTTTTCCTGCGAGACCTGAACGCTCTCGGCGGCGCCGCGCTTGGGTTCCTTGATGAAAAACATGAAGATCGCCAGGATCAGCCCGGGCACCGCCGCGATAAAGAACGGCGCGCGCCAGCTATCGAAGGCCTTGACCATCGCGCCAATGGTGAAGAACGCCAGCAACAGCCCCAATGGCAGCCCCAACATGAAGATCCCCATGGCCCGCGCCCGGCGGTGAGCCGGAAACAAGTCGCCGATCAGCGAGTTGGCGGCTGGCGCGTAGCTGGCCTCGCCAATGCCGATGCCCATGCGCACGATCAGGAAGCTCCAGAAACTGCCCACCATGCCGTTGACGGCGGTCAACCCGCTCCACACCGCCAGCCCCCAGCCCATCAGTTTGCTCCTCGAACCGGTATCGGCCATGCGCCCCAGCGGCAAGCCGGCAATGGCGTAGACGATGGTGAATGCCGTCCCGATGATCCCCAACTGGAAATCACTGAGGTGCCATTCCATGCGAATAGGCTCGATGATGATGGCCGGGATGGTGCGGTCGAAAAAATTGAACAGGTTGGCCAGGAACAACAGGAACAGAATGCGCCAGGCATTGGCCGCTTGGGTCGAGTTCTGCATGGGTCCGTCTCTTTTATTGTTTTTGGGGCGTCACTGCCCCCGGACTTTGCAATCTAGACAGGCCGACCGCACCTGTCTTTCATTATTCGCCAGGCTGATACCAACCCATGGGACGCAACCTGTAGGAGCTTTCACAGGGCCGGTATTTCGCAGTCCGTCCGACCGATGAAAAATACCTTTGAGCCCCCCTTCCCAAGCCGTTGGCGAAGCCTAGAATAGCGGCCTTGTTTCCCCCCCTGTGTCTCCACTCCTCCTTAGATAATCGCCCATGTCCGAAGCCAGTCCGTGTCTGAATTGCGGTGCCTGCTGTTCTCATTTTCGCGTGTCATTTTTCTGGGGTGAATGCGCCTCGTCCGGGGGGACGGTACCCGATGAGCTTGTCGAGCAGATCAGCCCCAGTCGGGTCGCGATGCTCGGCACCGGCTGTAAACCCGTGCGTTGCACCAGCCTGGTCGGAGACGTAGGCAGTACGGTGCAATGCTCGATTTACGAAAAGCGCTCCAGTACCTGCCGGGAATTCGACGCTTCCTGGGTCGATGGCCTGGCCAATCCCGATTGCGACGCGGCCCGTGCCGCTTTTGGCTTGCCGGCCCTGCAACCCGCGTTCGAGATGCCTAAGAAGCAAATCGCCTGAGCATTAGCACTAATCGCTATCAGGCTAATGTCAAAATGTTTGGCACCAATGTGCCACTACGGCTTGCGCTCCATCCATGCCCTCTATACTCCAAGGCATTCGCCGGCGCTCATTGCAACGGCCTGAGGGATAACGATGGGGCATGCTATGGAGTGGCTTGGTTTGCATTTCATTACCGAGCTACCAGAGAGCGGGCAGGTCATACTCAATTGCACACATGACCCTTTTCTGGTGCTGCTGGCTTATCTGGTTGCCTGTGTCGGCAGTTTCGCGACACTGGACATGGCCGAACGGGTTGCTCACGCTGAAAAATCCGCGTCCAAGACACTCTGGCGCTGGGTGGGCAGCGGATGCCTGGCCGGCGGTATCTGGGCCATGCACTTCGTCGGGATGCTGGCCTTCCAGGCGCCTGTCGATCTTCACTACCAACTGCCTGTCACGCTGTTCTCGCTGATCATCGCGCTGCTCGCCGCGTGGCTGGCAATGCATACCCTCAGCCTCCCTGATTTGAGTTTGCAGCGGTGTCTCAAGGCATCGATCGGGATCGGCCTGGGTATCGCGACCATGCATTACGTGGGCATGACGGCCATGCACTCCAATGCCACGGTCTACTACCATCCGGGCCTGTTCGCCCTTTCCATCGCGATCGCGATCGGGGCCGCGCTGGCCGCCTTGCTGCTGGCATGGTATCTGCGCGATGGCGCCGGCATGCTGCATCAGCTCTTCAAATACAGCGCCAGCCTGTTACTCGGGACTGGCATCCTCAGTATGCACCTCACGGCCATGGCCGCCTTCAACCTGGTGCTGCCCAGCGACAGCCTGCCAGCGCAAACCGGCGAAAACAGCCAACTGCAACTGGCACTGACCGTGGCGGTCATGACCCTGCTGATCATCGGTAGCAGCATCAGCGCGGCGTTGGCGGACAAGAAACTGCAACGCAAGGACCACGACCTGCAACGGGTCAACTCCCTGCTCAGCCAACTGGACCAGGCGCGCATGTCGCTGCAACAGGTGGCGCACTACGACGCGCTGACCAACCTGCTCAACCGCCGGGGGTTCAACCAGATCTTCGCCGAAAAACTCATCGAGAAATCCAACAAAGGCGGGATGCTCGCGGTCATGTTCCTGGACATCGACCATTTCAAGCGGATCAACGACAGCCTTGGCCACGATGCCGGTGACGAACTGCTCAAAGTGCTGGCCGGGCACATCAAGAGCTCGGTTCGCAGTCACGAGGATGTGGTCGCGCGCTTCGGTGGCGACGAGTTCTGCCTGCTCATTGACCTGCGTGATCGTGAAGAGGCGCGCAATATGGCCCAACGCATCATGCTGAAAATGAAGGAGCCCATCGAGTTGGGCGGCAGGCGCATGGTCATGACCACCAGCATCGGCATCAGCCTGTTCCCGGAAGACGGCAAGACCTGTGAGGAGCTGTTGAAGAACGCCGACCTGGCGCTGTATCAGTCCAAGGGCGGCGGTCGCAACGGGCTGAACTTTTTCAGCGCCAACCTGAAAACCCGCGCCACACTCGAGCTGCAACTGGAAGAAGAGTTGCGCCACGCCCTGCGTGAAGACACTGGCCTGATACTCTATTACCAGCCGATCTATGACCTCAAGACCGGTCAGGTCAGCAAGCTCGAAGCCTTGATCCGCTGGCAACACCCGGTCCACGGTTTCCTCGTGCCGGATCGTTTTATCGCCATCGCCGAGGCCAACGGCCTGATCGCCGAGCTGGACAACTGGGTGTTGCGCAAGGCCTGCGAGGACTTGGGCGAGTTGTCGCGCCAAGGCTGTGAAGACCTGAAGATCGCCGTGAACTGCTCGCCCCTGAACCTGGCGCGCGAAGAACTGGCCGATGAAATCGAGTACGCATTGCGGGCCTCCGGTGTGGAGCCCCACCGTCTGGAACTGGAGGTCACCGAAAACGCCTTGATGGGCAATATCGCCAACACCCTGGTGCTGATGCGGCAGATCCGCGCCCTCGGCGTTTCGCTGTCGATCGATGACTTCGGCACCGGCTATTCATCCCTGGCCTACCTCAAGCGCTTGCCGCTGAATACGCTGAAAATCGACCGTTCGTTCATCCAGGACATACCCAAGGCGACCCAGGACATGGAAATCGTCCAAGCGATCATCGTCATGGCCCATACCCTGCACCTTCAAGTGGTCACCGAAGGAGTCGAAACCTTCGAGCAATACCAATTTCTGGAAAACCACGGCTGTGACTTCGTTCAGGGCTATCTGCTCAGCCGGCCGGTGCCGCTGGCCGAATTGCTTCCGGTGCTGAACGAAATCAACCAGCGCAAGCACGCCTGCACCGTCACGACGCTGAGTCTGGCTCACGGTACATCTGCACTAATGTAGACGGGTCCTTTTCAAGGAAACCCTGACTCCCATGCAGGCGCATCAACTGCGCGGCCAGACCGCTGATCGGTGTCGCCGAGCCTTGCTCACGGGAAAACTTCACCGCTGCATCCAGATCCTTGAGCAACGTGCGTACGTGCCACTTGACCGGTTCGAAACGGTTTTCAGCCATCTGCGGGGCCAGGAACTGCAACGGTTTCGAATCGGCAAAGCCGCCGGCCAGCGCTTCGGCGATCAGGCTGGCATCAACCCCGGAACGTTCCGCCAGCGCGACCACTTCGGCAATCACCAATGCATTGCAGGCAACGATCATCTGATTGCACGCCTTGGTCACCTGGCCTGCCCCGACGCCGCCCATGTGCGTCACACGCTGCCCCAGGTTCAACAGCACAGGCCGGACCCGCTCCAGATCCTGTACTTCACCGCCGACCATGATTGCCAGGCTTCCAGCCTCGGCACCGACCACGCCACCGGACACCGGTGTGTCGAGCCAGCCCATGCCGGTTTCAGCGGCGAGATCCGCGGCCATTTCCCGCGTGGCGTTGGGCTCCAGGCTGGAGAAGTCCACCAGCAACTGACCCTTTTTTGCTCCTTCCACAATGCCTGCCGGACCAAACACAACCTCGCGTACGACCGACGTATCCGCCAGGCACAGCATGACCACGTCTGCGTGCTGGCACAGTTCGGCCGGGCTGGCGACCTGGCGTGCGCCGGCCTCCACCAGCGCCTTGCACTTGTCCGGATTGCGATTCCATACCGCCAGCTGATAACCCGCGGCCAGCAGGCGTCGGCACATCGGCAGCCCCATCAGGCCGATCCCGGCAAACCCTAGCGAAGGTAGCGTTGACATCATTTTGCCTCCTTTTGATTAAAGATCACCGAATATTGGCCGATTCAACATGACTCAGGAAAGGATTCACTCCGAGCAATGCTCAGGCTAAAGACCAAGGCATGGTCCAAGTACGCGCTGAAAAAAGACGCGATTGTATTCCGTGACGGTTCGACGACAGTGAGTCGGCCAACCAATCAGCCCAGGTAGATGGCGAACAATGACTTCTAAAAACAACCCGGCCACTGCGGTAACCGATCTGACGTTGAGCCCCGCGGCCAACAGCCCGTCATCACCGAAGCCATTGATTCAATCGCGCCCGTTGGCGACACAGCAATACCTCTATTTCACCGAAACCAACACCGACCGCATCCTCGACAACCTCGACGGCTTGCGCGACATGGTGTTCCCGCGCGCACCGCACCTGGAAGGCGACAGCGAACAGCACAGCGATCAAGAGTTCCCGTCGGTGTGCCTGATCGGCCTGGGCCGCTGCGGCTCGAACATTGCGCTGGACGTGGCGGAACTGGTGTACAACGCCCGTAAGTTCTACCTCAACGAATTCAACAACGAAGATCGCCTGTCGCCGGACAAGCGTTTTGCCGAAAAGGGCTACAGCCCGGCCCAGTGGATCCGCAACAACCTGCGCCTTGGCCAGAACAAAAACACCAAGCCGGTGTTTCTGGTCGAACCACTGGTGATGCTCGGCGACCTGGACAAGGACATCGCCGGACGCATCCGCTTCTCGCGCAAGGGCGAAAAAAGCGGCTTCCTGCGCGACTACAGCAAGATGAAAATCATGGACCTGTCGGAAGTCCACGCCGGTGGCGCCGGTAACGCGCCGATCCTTGGCCAGTACCTGGCCAAGATTATCCTGAACAAGGACACCCAGCGTTTCTCCAGCCCTGACTGGAAAATGATTCACTCGTACCTGATCGACAGCTGCGGCATTAAGGCCAACCAGTCGCGTCTGTATTTCTCGATCTTCAGTGCCGGCGGCGGCACCGGTTCGGGCATGGCCTCGGAATTCGGCCTGGCCCAGCAGCATTCGTACATGAACAAGACGTTCGACACCAAGCCGATGGACGAGCACGACAGCAAGAGCGGCCACTCCTTCGTCTTCGAACCGATCTTCACCAGCGGCATCTGTGTGCTGCCGAACATTTCCGATCACCGCAGTGAAATGTCCGAGGCGTTGCACATCAACGCCGGCCGCCTGCTGTGCAAATACCTGTCGGAAGAGTGGGACTTCTCCTACAACTTCGCCAACGAAGACAGCAGCGAAGCCAGCGTCATGGGCCGCATCCGCCCATGGAACGCGATGATGCTGATCTCCAACGACATCATGCGTTACGCCGAAGAGAACGATGACGGCAATATCCAGAACATTGACGTCAATGCCATGGAAAAGCATGCCAATCAGTACATCTCGCAGCAGATCTTCAACATCCTGACGGCGCAGGCGGTGACGACTGACTACGACCAGAACTATTTCCGTCGTGCCGGCATCGACATCGGCGAAACCATCCGCCTGGACGCCAACGACCTGTTCATGAGCCTGGCCGGTCCGGTGGCGATTGCCTACGCCGAGTCCGTGGTGCCGGAAACCCCGGCGCCGAGCAGCGACAAATTCAAGGTGTTCGAGAAAGAGCCACAGCGCCTGAACATCGACGACCTGTTCTTCCGTTCGATCGACCTGCCGCACTTCAACAAGGTCACCCAGGCCATCGAAGGCATCAGCCTGTTACCGATTGAGTCCAAGCGCTATCGCGCGTCGCTGGAGCAGTACAAGAACTCGGGTTACGACGCGGCAGCCCTGCATGACCTGCACTTCTTCAAGAATTGCTCGTCGGTGGTGTCGATCGTTTCCTTGCCCAAGGACTACAAGCTGTCCTACATGGATTTGAACCGGTTGAAGACTCATCTCAACAGCCTGTTCCCCAACACCACGCTCAAGCGCTACGCGCTGGTGATCGGTGCTTCGGCCAACCTGTCGCTGACCACCCTGATCGCCAAGAGCCCGTGCCTGTCGGACGATTTCCTGACGCTGATCGTGGCCTTCATCAAGCGCTGCTTCGCGAAAAACCCGTACCGTTTCGACGAGACCCTGGACAACTCGATCCTGGACTTCATCATCAATGAACAGTTCGATGAAGACCGGATCGACGAGTTGCTCAACGAATTCGAGAACCCGGCGAAGATCCTCGATACCAACTGGTACGCGATCAAGCCGATGTACGAGAAGAAGTACCGCGAGCTGATCAACGACAAGGACAAGTTCGTCTCGATCAACGACATCCGCCTGTCTCGGGATTGCGTGAAGAAATCGATCAAGTACCTGCGCGAGATCTACCGTCACCGCATTGGCAAGACCAAGGTTATTTCGTTGAATAACCATACGGGCAAGACGGCTTAACAAGACGCGAAAACTCGTCGCCCCTATCGCGAGCAAGCTCGCTCCCACAGGGATCGCATTCTTTCAGAGAGAACGCGGTCAACTGTGGGAGCGAGCCTGCTCGCGATGGCGGCCTTGAATTCACTGCAAATCAACATCCAGAAACAATTGAGCAGACGTTCAGTTGCCCTCTCAACTGTTCCCGTTACGTTTACGTCACCGTGAAGCTGTGGCCTTTCTCTACGGCAACATGCCATCACGCTACTCGGCTACACACTTTTCCCTCCGAAAGAAGCGCACCATTGAGGTGCAACCTTTAAGCCTGCGACCTTTCCTGGATCAGAATCCACGGCGAAACAACCACGGCCCACAGCTGCGGATCACGCTCAAAAAGATCCAGCGCCCGTGTTTCAGACAGCTTGCCGAGCTTGTCAGCGGCCAGCCAGGCAGCCACTTTCTCCCCTTCATCCTGGGCCACGGCCTCGGCGGCGGCGATCAGATCCATGCCAGGATCGACCCACAATAGGGCACCCTTGGCGAAGAACGGCTCCAGCTCTTTCCAGGTAATAGATGCGGTTTCACCAAGCAGCTTGGCATAGAGGGTGCTAGGTTCTTGATTCATGGGACTGTCCGGAAAAGAAATCGACGTAGATGATAACGTCGGTGGTCTGGCAGAAAAACCCGGATGCAATTGAGTGACCGAAATGAAAAGCGCAGGAAAGCCAGGGAATGCACTGAATATGGCTATAAGCCCCTCAACACCCCGCCGCAATTCTGTCTTTTACTTTCAATAAAGCGACACTTGCAGGTTTTGTCCCCCGGCGCCGCCTTCCCAGGCTGACAATCGGCGCTCTACACTGTACCGGTACAGTTGCCGAGGGACTTTTCCGGGGAATGTCGCAGATATCTGACCCGGTTCTGCTGCTTTCGGCGCCAGGACTATAAAAACTACAACAGTAAGAGTGGAGCACTATGACTAAGGCTACTAAGCAGATTTCCAAACTGTTTGCCGCTATGGTTCTGGCCGGGGTTGCCAGCCATTCGTTCGCAGCTGACACCATCAAGATCGGCATCGCCGGCCCTAAAACCGGCCCTGTAGCCCAATACGGCGACATGCAGTTCAGTGGCGCCAAAATGGCCATCGAGCAAATCAACGCCAAGGGCGGCGTAGACGGCAAGCAACTCGTAGCCGTTGAATACGATGACGCCTGTGATCCGAAACAAGCTGTGGCCGTCGCGAACAAGGTCGTCAACGACGGCGTCAAGTTCGTGGTAGGTCACCTGTGCTCCAGCTCCACTCAACCGGCTTCGGACATCTACGAAGACGAAGGCGTGATCATGATCACCCCGGCTGCCACCAGCCCGGACATCACCGCCCGTGGTTACAAAATGGTGTTCCGCACCATCGGTCTGGACAGCGCCCAGGGCCCTGCCGCCGGTAACTATATTGCCGATTTCGTAAAACCGAAGATCGTTGCTGTTCTGCACGACAAACAGCAATACGGTGAAGGCATCGCCACCGCCGTGAAGAAAACCCTGGAAGGCAAAGGCGTGAAAGTCGCCGTGTTCGAAGGCGTCAACGCCGGCGACAAAGACTTCTCCTCGATGATTGCCAAGCTCAAGCAAGCCAATGTCGACTTCGTCTACTACGGCGGCTACCACCCGGAACTGGGTCTGATCCTGCGTCAATCCCAGGAAAAAGGCCTGAAAGCCAAGTTCATGGGTCCGGAAGGCGTGGGTAACGACTCCATTTCGCAGATCGCCAAGGACGCTTCCGAAGGCCTGCTGGTGACCCTGCCGAAATCCTTCGACCAGGATCCGGCCAACGTTGCCCTGGCTGATGCGTTCAAAGCCAAGAAAGAAGACCCGAGCGGTCCGTTCGTGTTCCCGGCCTACTCGGCTGTGACCGTGATCGCCGACGGTATCAAGGCTGCCAAGTCCGAAGACTCCGCCAAAGTGGCTGAAGCCATCCACGCCGGCACCTTCAAGACGCCTACCGGCGATCTGAGCTTCGACGAGAAAGGCGACCTGAAAGACTTCAAGTTCGTGGTTTACGAGTGGCACTTCGGCAAACCAAAAACTGAAGCCAAGCCTCAGTAAGGCGTTGCCTGACTGACTGCCAACAAAGCCCACGGCGTGCCGTGGGCTTTGTTTTACGAACGTATCTGGGCCGCGCTGGCGTGATCCGCCAGTCTCCCCACCTGAAAATCTCAAAACCGTCATCAGCGGTTCGCTGGCAAACCCCGGATTCGAAGTGGATGCAGATCCACGGGGCCCGGGCGGGAAAATGACTCCACCAGTGAAATGCGTATCAGGTTTTTAGGAGCGCTGTAATGCCTGACATCTATCACTTCTTCCAACAGCTGGTTAATGGCCTGACCATTGGCAGCACGTATGCCCTGATCGCCATCGGCTATACGATGGTTTACGGCATCATTGGAATGATCAACTTCGCCCACGGCGAGGTGTACATGATTGGCTCCTACGTGGCGTTCATCGCCATCGCCGGGCTGGCCATGCTGGGACTCGACAGCGTGCCGCTGTTGATGACCGCCGCGTTTCTCGCCACCATCGTTGTAACCAGTGCCTACGGCTACAGCATCGAACGGATCGCCTACCGCCCCTTGCGCGGCAGCAACCGTCTGATCCCGCTGATCTCCGCCATCGGCATGTCGATCTTCCTGCAGAACACCGTTCTGCTGGCGCAAGACTCCAAGGACAAATCCATCCCCAACCTGATTCCGGGCAACTTTGCCTTTGGGCCAGGTGGCGCACATGAAGTGCTGATTTCCTACATGCAAATCGTGGTGTTCGTGGTGACCCTGGTCGCCATGCTCGGCCTGACCCTGTTCATCTCCCGCTCTCGCCTGGGTCGCGCCTGTCGCGCCTGCGCCGAAGACATCAAGATGGCCAACCTGCTGGGTATCAACACCAACAACATCATCGCCCTGACCTTCGTCATCGGTGCTGCACTGGCGGCCATCGCCGCCGTGCTCCTGAGCATGCAGTACGGTGTGATCAACCCGAACGCCGGTTTCCTCGTCGGCCTCAAGGCCTTCACCGCAGCGGTACTGGGCGGTATCGGCAGCATCCCCGGCGCCATGCTCGGCGGGATCGTGCTTGGGGTAGCGGAAGCCTTTGGTGCCGACATTTTCGGCGACCAGTACAAGGACGTCGTGGCTTTCGGTCTATTGGTTCTGGTGCTGTTGTTCCGGCCAACCGGCCTGTTGGGCCGTCCGGAGGTTGAGAAAGTATGACTAGGAATCTTAAACAGGCGCTGTTCAGCGCTTTGCTGGTGTGGGCCGTGGCCTACCCGGTGCTCGGTCTGAAGCTGACCATCGTCGGCATCAACCTCGAAGTTCATGGCACCAGCGACGCCACCCTGATCACCATCGCGGTGTGCTCGGTGCTGATGTTCCTGCGTGTGCTGTTCGACCAGCAGATCAGCTCGGCCTGGCGCTCTTCGCCAAGCATGCCGCTGATCCCGGCCAAGGTCAGCAACTTCCTGACCCTGCCGACCACTCAACGCTGGATCATCATCGCGTTGATCGCCGGTGCCCTGGTCTGGCCGTTTTTCGGCTCTCGCGGTGCGGTGGATATCGCCACGCTGGTGCTGATCTACGTGATGCTCGGCCTCGGCCTGAACATCGTGGTTGGCCTGGCCGGCCTGCTCGACCTGGGTTACGTCGGTTTCTATGCCGTTGGCGCCTACAGTTATGCGCTGCTGTCGCATTACTATGGCCTGAGCTTCTGGATCTGCCTGCCGATTGCCGGCCTGATGGCAGCCACGTTCGGCTTCCTGCTCGGTTTCCCGGTACTGCGCTTGCGTGGCGACTACCTGGCCATCGTGACCTTGGGCTTCGGTGAAATCATCCGGCTGTTCCTGCGTAACCTGACCGACATCACCGGTGGCCCGAACGGCATCAGCAACATCGAGAAACCGTCGTTCTTCGGCCTGACCTTCGAACGTAAAGCGGCTGAAGGCCTGCAGACGTTCCACGAGTACTTCGGCCTGGAATACAACTCGATCAACAAGGTGATCTTCCTCTACCTGGTTGCGTTGTTCCTCGCGCTGTTCGCCCTGTTCGTCATCAACCGCTTGCTGCGCATGCCTCTGGGCCGTGCCTGGGAAGCCCTGCGTGAAGACGAAATCGCTTGCCGTGCACTGGGTCTGAACCCGACGATCATCAAACTGTCAGCCTTCACCCTCGGTGCCTGCTTCGCCGGTTTCGCCGGCAGCTTCTTCGCTGCGCGTCAGGGCCTGGTGACACCGGAGTCCTTCACCTTCATCGAGTCGGCGACCATCCTCGCCATCGTGGTGCTGGGCGGCATGGGCTCGCAACTGGGTGTCGTGCTCGCCGCCACGGTGATGATCCTGTTGCCGGAAATGATGCGTGAGTTCAGTGAGTACCGCATGTTGATGTTCGGCGCCTTGATGGTGCTGATGATGATCTGGCGCCCTCAGGGTCTGCTGCCCATGCAACGTCCTCACATGGAGCTGCGCAAATGAGCCGCGAGATCCTGAAAGTAGAAAACCTGAGCATGCGCTTCGGCGGCTTGCTGGCGGTCAACGGCGTGGCCTTGAGCGTGAAAGAGAAACAAGTGGTTGCGCTGATCGGCCCCAACGGCGCCGGCAAGACCACCGTGTTCAACTGCCTGACCGGCTTCTACAAGCCGAGCGGCGGCAGCATCCTGCTCGACGGCGAGGCCATCGAAGGCCTGCCCGGCCACAAGATCGCCCTCAAGGGCGTGGTGCGCACCTTCCAGAACGTGCGGTTGTTCAAGGACATGACCGCGGTCGAGAACCTCTTGATCGCCCAGCACCGTCACCTGAACACCAACTTCCTGTCCGGTCTGTTCAAAACGCCGTCGTTCCGCAAAAGCGAGCGCGAGGCCATGGAATTCGCCGAGTACTGGCTGGACAAGGTCAACCTCACGGCATTCGCCAACCGTCCGGCCGGCACCCTGGCCTACGGTCAGCAACGTCGCCTGGAAATTGCCCGCTGCATGATGACCCGTCCACGGATCCTCATGCTCGACGAACCGGCCGCGGGCCTGAACCCGAAGGAAACCGAAGACCTCAAGGCGCTGATCAGCATGCTGCGTGAAGAGCACAACGTCACCGTGCTGCTGATCGAACACGACATGAAACTGGTCATGAGCATTTCCGACCACATCGTCGTGATCAACCAGGGCACCCCCTTGGCCAACGGCACGCCGGAACAGATCCGCGACAATCCTGAAGTGATCAAAGCCTACCTGGGGGAAGCGTAAATGCTGCAGTTCGAAAACGTTTCCACCTTTTACGGCAAGATCCAGGCCCTGCACAGCGTCAACGTCGAAGTCCGCCAGGGCGAGATCGTGACCCTGATCGGTGCCAACGGTGCCGGCAAGTCCACGCTGCTGATGACGCTTTGCGGTTCGCCGCGAGCCCACAGCGGCAGCATCCGCTACATGGGTGAGGAACTGGTCGGCCAGGAATCCTCGCAGATCATGCGCAAGAGCATTGCCGTGGTGCCGGAAGGTCGTCGGGTGTTTTCCCGCCTGACCGTGGAAGAAAACCTGTCCATGGGCGGTTTTTTCACCGCCAAGGGCGACTATCAGGAACAGATGGACAAGGTTCTCGGACTTTTCCCACGCCTGAAAGAACGCTTCGCCCAGCGTGGCGGCACCATGTCCGGCGGCGAACAGCAAATGCTCGCCATCGGCCGTGCGCTGATGAGCAAGCCTAAACTGTTGCTGCTCGACGAGCCTTCCCTGGGCCTGGCACCGATCATCATCCAGCAGATCTTCGACATCATCGAACAACTGCGCAAGGACGGTGTGACGGTGTTCCTGGTCGAGCAGAACGCCAACCAGGCGCTGAAAATCGCTGACCGTGCCTACGTTCTGGAGAACGGCCGGGTGGTGATGCAAGGTACCGGTGAAGCCCTGCTGACCGACCCGAAAGTGCGCGAAGCGTACCTCGGTGGCTAAGCCTTTGCGGTAAACAAAAAACGGCCTTCACAGGCCGTTTTTTTATGCCCGCCATGAGATCCCTTGTAGGAGCGAGCTCGCTCGCGATGGACGTTAACGATGACGGGGGCTGGCTGGATGAACGTGGTGTCTATACGTTCTTCGCGAGCAAGCTCGCTCCTACAGGGGGTCGTTACAACCGATCCAACACTTCCCCACTGCGCTTGAACCACCCCATCAAATAATCCGCCAGTACCTGCGTGCGCTTGGGCAATCCACCCTGATAAGGATGCACCAGGTACATCGGCATGCTGCGGGTCTGATAATCGCGCAGGAGCCATCGCAAACGCCCGTCGGCCAGTTCTGTTGGCAGACAGTAGGACGGCAGGCGTGCAATACCGGCACCGACCAGCGCGGCTTTCTTCAACAGGTTGTAATGGTTGCTGGCGAACGGTCCCGATACCCGCACCCGCAACAACTCATGCTGCTGGTGATACAGCCATTCTTCGCGACCGCTGTAATGGCTGTTGAGCAGGCAACGATGTTCGGCCAGCGCCAGGGGCGTTTGCGGTTCACCGTATTGCTCCAGGTAAGCCGGGCTGGCACAGGTGAGCTCTTGCCACGCCAGCAACGGGCGCGCCACCAGTCGCTGGTCAATGGCCACGTCGGAACGAATCGCCAGATCGAAACCGTCGCGAGACAGTTCACGGTAGCTGTTGCTGAGCTCCAGTTCGATCTGCACTTGGGGATACTTGGCGGAGAACTCCAGCAACAGGCCATCGAAGAAGGTTTCCCCGAGCGACACTGGCACCGTCATCCGCACCGGGCCGGCCATGTCGTCCTTCAGACGCGCCAGGGCCTGGCGCGCCCGCTCGACTTGCACCACCAGCGCCTGGGCCTGGGGCAACAACGCAGCGCCGGCCGCGGTCAGGCTCAAGCGGCGGGTGGTGCGCTGCAACAGCACCACGGAAAACTGCGCTTCCAGCTGGCTGATACGCTTGGACAACTGGCCTTTGCTGCAACCGAGCTGCTGCGCCGCCAGGGTGAAACTCCCCGCTTCGATCAACACCGCGAACGCGGCAAGATCATCCATTTCGCTCATGGATTGTTTCCATTTGAAAACCAAAGGTTGCCTATTAGTGCGCTTATCTGGAGAAAAAACCACCCTAAACTGAAGCCTCGTTCAACCCACAACGAGGATCAGCCCCATGAAAATTCTTTTGATCGGCGCAGGCGGCACCATCGGCTCGGCCGTCGACAAGGAACTGTCGCAACGCCACGAAATCATCCGCATCGGTCGCACCAGCGGCGACTTTCAGGTGGACATCAGTGACAGCGCCTCGATTCGCAAACTGTTCGAGCAGACCGGCAAATTCGACGCACTGGTATGTGCAGCCGGCAACGTGACCTTCGCACCGCTCAATGAGATGACCGAAGAGAGCTTTGCCCTGGGCCTGAAAGACAAGCTCATGGGCCAGGTCAACCTGCTGCTGATCGGCCGCGAGTTCGCCAATGACCGCGCATCGTTCACCTTCACCACCGGCGTGCTCAGTCACGATCCGATCTACAGCGGTGCCTCGGCAGCACTGGTCAACGGTGCACTGGACAGCTTCGTCCGGGCCGCCGCCATCGAACTGCCGCGCGGCTTGCGCGTGAACTCGATCAGCCCGAACGTCCTCGTCGAAGCCATGGGCAAATACGCGCCGTACTTCCGTGGCTTCAAGCCGGTTTCTGCGGCGGATGTGGCTTTGGCCTACGCCAAAAGCGTGGAAGGCCTGCAAACAGGTCAGACCTTTCACATCTGAAGATAAAAAATCGCAACCTGCATCAGCGCCAATACAACGTGGAGACGATAACGGGTTGTGATGAACGGTCAGGCTGAGTAACGTGGCGACACTTGTCAGGAGACCCCAAGATGCGTGTTGCCCGTTCCTTAGTCCTCGTTGCCCTGCTTCCGCTGTTTGCCGCTTGCCAGTTGTTCGACGGTGAACGGCAGAGCGCCTCCCATGTCGGCCAGACACGCATGCAAGGCCAGTTGACCGCGGCGGAGGGCAGACTGCTGTTCCAGCCGTGCAACCAGACAAACCGCTACGTGGTCAACGACACGGGCGGTACCAGCGTCCTGCAGCAGGCCGCAAACCTGGCGGACAAGCAGGGCAAGCTGTTTGCCGACGTGCGCGGACGGGTTGTGGCCGGCAGCGGTGGTGACGGCCAGCTCGATCTGGAGCAGTTGTACCGCGTCGAGCGCTCGGGCAACGCGTGCGACGATCCGAACTTCAAGCTGCTGATCCTGCGCGCCGCCGGCCACACCCCGGAGTGGAGCGTGAAAGTCAGCGGCAAAGGCATGGTCCTCGACCGGGCCGGGCAGCCGCCGTTGGCCGTGCCTTACGTCGAGGAGCAATTGGGCGATGGCCGTTTCAACCTCAGCACCGAAGCCAACAACCAGCACATCGAACTGTGGGTTGCACCGCAACGTTGCGTCGACAGCAGCACCGGCAGCATCCAGCACATGAGCGCCGAGTTGCGCATCGACGGTCAGGTACAGCGCGGCTGCGGGTATTTCGGCGGATCGCGCGACGACTGATCGTATAAGCCTCACGGGCCTGCGCCTTTGCGGCTTATAATCGCGGGCTTCAAACGCCCTGGCGTAGTTGTGCGCCCCGCGAACCGGATCCCGCCATGTTACGAATCACCGAACTCAAGTTGCCGATCGACCATCCCGAAGAAGACCTGCGCCCTGCCATCGTGCAGCGCTTAGGGCTTGCCAGCGATGACCTGCTCGATTTCACCTTGTTCAAGCGCAGCTACGATGCGCGTAAAAAGTCCTCCGAACTGTGCTTCATCTACACCATCGACCTTGAAGTTCGCGACGAGGCGTCGGTACTGCACAAGTTTGCCGATGACCGTAACGTCAGCGTGGCGCCGGATGTCAGCTACAAAGCGGTCGGCCAGGCACCGGCCGACCTGAGCGCGCGTCCGATCGTCGTCGGTTTCGGTCCGTGCGGGATTTTCGCCGGGCTGCTGTTGGCGCAAATGGGCTTCAAGCCGATCATTCTCGAACGCGGCACCGAAGTACGCCAGCGCACCAAGGACACCTGGGGCCTGTGGCGTAAAAGCGTGCTCAACCCGGAATCCAACGTGCAGTTCGGTGAAGGCGGCGCGGGGACATTCTCCGACGGCAAGCTCTACAGCCAGATCAAGGACCCGAAGTTCCTCGGCCGTAAAGTCTTGCACGAATTCGTCAAGGCCGGTGCCCCGGAAGAGATCCTCTACGTCAGCAAACCGCACATCGGTACGTTCCGTTTGACTGGCGTTGTGGAAAACATGCGTGAACAGATTCGTGCCCTGGGCGGCGAAGTGCGCTTCCAGCAGCGTGTCACCGACGTGCTGATCGAAGACGGCCAACTGGTCGGCGTCGAACTCAATGGCGGCGAGCAGATCCACTCGAAACACGTGATCCTGGCCCTCGGCCACAGCGCACGCGACACCTTCCGCATGCTCCACGGCCGTGGCGTGTTCATGGAAGCCAAGCCGTTCTCGGTGGGTTTCCGCATCGAGCACCCGCAGTCGCTGATCGACCGTGCGCGCCTGGGCAAGTACGCCGGCCACCCGAAACTGGGCGCCGCCGACTACAAACTGGTGCACCATGCCAAGAATGGCCGTTCGGTCTACAGCTTCTGCATGTGCCCGGGCGGCACCGTGGTGGCGGCGACCTCCGAGCCGAACCGCGTGGTCACCAACGGCATGAGCCAGTACTCGCGTAACGAGCGCAATGCCAACTCCGGTATCGTCGTCGGCATCACGCCGGAAGTCGATTATCCGGGCGGCCCGCTGGCCGGTATCGAGCTGCAGGAACGTCTGGAATCCCATGCATTCGTGCTGGGCGGCAGCAACTACGAAGCGCCGGCGCAATTGGTCGGCGATTTTATCGCAGGCAAACCGTCCACCGAACTGGGCAGCGTCGAGCCGTCCTACAAGCCGGGCGTAGCCCTGGGTGATCTGGCGCGGGCACTGCCGGCATTCGCCATCGAAGCGATTCGCGAAGCTTTGCCGGCGTTCGAGAAGCAGATTCGTGGTTACTCGCTGCACGACGCGGTGTTGACCGGCATCGAGACCCGCACCTCCTCGCCGCTGCGCATTACCCGGAACGAGTTGTTGCAGAGCCTGAACGTGAAGGGCTTGTTCCCGGCCGGTGAAGGTGCCGGCTATGCGGGCGGGATTCTGTCGGCGGGTGTTGACGGGATTCGCATTGCCGAGGCTGTGGCTCGGGACATCCTCGGCCTGGAAGCCTGACGCAAATCCCCTGTAGGAGCGAGCCTGCTCGCGATAGCGGTAGATCAGTCAACATCACTGTTGAATGCTGATCCGCCATCGCGAGCAGGCTCACTCCCACATTGGTACTCAGTGTCTGAAAGATCTCAGATATTGGCGCGCAACACCGACGCCGGCAACGGCTCACCCCGCTCCACCGTCGCCGCCACCGTCGCCATCAAACCACTCAGTTCATACCCCTGAGCCTTGAGCCAGTCCTGATCGTAATAGGTCGTGGCATAGCGCTCGCCGCTGTCACACAGAATCGCCACCATCGACCCCGTCTCCCCCGCCGCTTTCATGTGCTGGGCGGCCATCAGTGCGCCGATCAGGTTGGTCCCGCTCGACCCGCCCACATGGCGTCCCAGACGCTCCGCCAGGTAGTGCATGGCCGCCAGCGACAGGGCATCCGGCACTTTGACCATCGCGTCGATCACCTTGGGCAGAAACGACGCCTCCACCCGCGGCCGGCCGATGCCTTCGATGCGCGAGCCGTGGTCCAGTCGCAGGCTGGCATCGCCGGTCTGGTAGTAATCGAAGAACACCGAACGCTCGGCATCGGCACACAGCACGCGAGTGCCGTGCTGGCGATAACGCACGTACCGGCCCAAAGTGGCTGTGGTGCCGCCGGTACCGGGGCTGGAAATCAGCCAGCTCGGCTCGGGATGCTGTTCGAAGCGCATCTGCTGAAAGATCGACTCGGCAATGTTGTTGTTCGCTCGCCAGTCAGTGGCGCGCTCGGCGTAGGTGAACTGGTCGATGAAGTGCCCGTCGTGTTCACGAGCCAGGCGCTCGGACTCAGCGTAGATCTGGGTCGGATCGTCCACCAGATGGCTTTGGCCACCGTAAAAGGCGATCTGCGCAATCTTTTCCTTGGACGTGGTCGCTGGCATCACAGCAATGAACGGCAAGCCCAGCATGCGCGCGAAGTACGCTTCGGAAATCGCCGTCGAACCGCTGGAAGCCTCAATGACCGGCGCGCCGGGTTTGAGCCAGCCGTTACACAGCGCATACAGGAACAGCGAACGGGCCAGGCGGTGCTTGAGGCTGCCCGTGGGGTGGCTGGACTCATCCTTGAAATACAACTCGATGTCCGGAAAACCCGGCAGCGGCAAGGGGATCAAGTGGGTGTCGGCGCTGCGCTGGAAATCGGCTTCGATGATCCGGATCGCTTCGCGGGACCACTGTCGGTTGTCGCTCATGATGGTTTTCTCGTTGTATCGGGCAGGAGTCGGCCTTATGACAAGGCTCATCCAACAAGCTTAGGAAAAATCCTGCGTCCAGCACAGGTACAGCTGAAATCCAATACGCCCGGCAACTGCTAGGCTCAGGTCGGTGCCGAGGGATCAGTCTGTAACGACATATAACAAAAAAGAATATAACTTTTGTTTTAACAACTAACAGTACTTGTTAGTGTGTAACACCTTTTGAATTCACAGATGGAGAGCGACCTTGCCTCTGCGTAGCACTTTCACGCGTTTCTTTCAGTTGGAAGCTGCCAGCGGTCTGTTACTGATCGCCGCTGCCGTTCTGGCTCTGATTATCAACAACTCGCCGCTGTCGTGGCTGTACAACGGCCTGCTGGACACCCCCGTGGTGGCCCAGATCGGCGCGCTGAAAATCGCCAAGCCCTTGCTGCTGTGGATCAACGACGGCCTGATGGCGCTGTTCTTTCTGCTGATCGGCCTGGAAGTGAAGCGCGAAGTCCTCGACGGCCAGTTGTCCAGACCGTCGCAAATCGTCCTGCCCGGTGCCGCCGCCATTGGGGGCATGGTGGTGCCGGCGCTGATCTACTGGTACCTCAATCGCGACACGCCACCGGCCCTCAACGGCTGGGCAATCCCGACCGCCACAGACATTGCCTTCGCCCTTGGCGTGCTGGCGTTGCTGGGCAAACGGGTTCCGGTATCGCTGAAACTGTTCCTGATGACCCTGGCGATCATCGACGACCTCGGCGCGATCATCATCATTGCGATCTTCTATTCCGGCGCGTTGTCGACCCTGTCCCTGGCGCTGGCCGCGACCTGTATTGCGGCGCTGATCGGGATGAACCGGCTCGGTGTGGTCAAGCTTGGGCCGTACATGATCGTCGGCCTGATCCTCTGGGTCTGCGTACTCAAGAGCGGTGTCCACGCCACCCTGGCCGGCGTGACCCTGGCTTTCTGCATTCCGCTGCGCACGAAAAATGCCGAACCTTCGCCTTTGCTGACCCTGGAACACGCCCTGCATCCATGGGTCGCCTACGGCATCCTGCCGCTGTTCGCCTTTGCCAATGCCGGCCTGTCCCTGAGCGGAGTCACCGTCGAAAGCTTCACTCACCATGTTCCGATGGGCATCGCCATCGGGCTGCTGCTGGGCAAGACCGTCGGGGTCTTCGGCCTGACCTGGCTGGCCGTGAAAACCGGTATCGCCGCCTTGCCCCAAGGCGCCAACTGGGGCCAGATACTGGGCGTAGCAATACTCTGCGGCATTGGTTTCACGATGAGCCTGTTTGTAGGCTCGCTGGCCTTCGAGCCGGGCGTGAGTGATTTCGCCGGGATGGACCGCATGGGGATCTTGACCGGTTCGATTCTGGCGGCGCTGATCGGTTATGTGGTGACGGCGATGGCCAGCCGCAAGAACACTGCGCTGACCTCCTGATAAACCGCAATAACGCCTGGCGCCGATCAAGCCCCTCCTGAGCTGAAAAACAAAAAACCCGATCAGTCACCTGATCGGGTTTTTTTATCCGGTGTTTGCGCTTAGTGCGAAACGCGACTGGTGCCATTCACACTGGCGATGCGCACACGCTCGCCAACACGGAACACTTCGTTCGGCTGAACTTCCTGAACGTAGGCGCGCATGCTGCCATCGTCTTCGCGCACGGTAATTTCCACGCCCTGGGTGCGGGTCAGGCCTTCTTCAGCGGCTGAACCGAGCAGGCCGCCGGCCACGGCACCGATGACTGCAGCAACGACGCTGCCTTTGCCGCCACCGATGGAGCTGCCGCCAACGCCGCCGACCACTGCGCCAGCAGCGCCGCCGATCGGGGTTTTGGTGCCTTCGATTTTCACCGGGCGCAATGCTTCGATGGTACCCATGCGAACGGTCTGCACACGACGCGCCTCGTCACGGGAATAGGAGTCACCGGTCAGGCTCGATTGGCAACCAGTGAGCAACATCGCCATCGTGGAAAAGGAAGCAACCAGTAGAACAGACTTACGCATAGCATCAACTCCAAAGAAACAGTTGTTCATTAAACTCCGCCGCTTGACGCCTGTCACGGCATCGCCCGGGTAAAATTGGTTTGATTCAGGCTCCGTTAAGGCGCCTCCACGAACTCACACAGTAGCGGCAAATTCGCAAAACTGCCCCACTGGCCAAGGATTTCAATGGACTATTTTATCATCGTCGTCACGACTGTTGCCGGTTTGTACTTCCATTGGTGGCTGTACGTGCGGATCAAACGCTGGATGGACCGCGACCTGGCGCTAGCGTTGGCGGGCAAGGACGAGCAGAAAAAAGCCTTCATGCTCGAACGATTGGCGAGTGCCCGGGCGCAAAAGATCAAGCGTCGAGACCTGCCGAAGTGGCTGGAAGCCGCTGCGGCAGGCTATCCCGATCGGTAGACTGCTCAGGGTGCCAGACGTTCAAGAATCCAGTCGGCGCCCTGCTGGCGGTAGTTGAGGCGGTCGTGCAGGCGACTTGGGCGGCCCTGCCAGAACTCGATGCGCTCCGGCAGCAGGCGATAACCGCCCCAGTGTTCCGGGCAATGGGGTTGGGTGTCGCTGAAACGTTGCTCCGTGTCCTTGAGCAGCGCTTCGAGCTCGCTACGATCGGCGATCACCCGGCTCTGCGGTGACGCCCAGGCCCCCAGGCGACTGCCCAGTGGACGGACCTGATAATAGGCGTCGGACTCCTCAGGCGTCACCTTCACCACCCGCCCTTCGATGCGCACCTGGCGCTCCAGCGCCGGCCAGAAAAACGTCATGGCCGCGAACGGATTCGCGGCCAGATGCTGGCCCTTGGCGCTTTCGTAGTTGGTGAAAAAGGTGAAGCCCTGCTCGTCCAGGCCCTTGAGCAACAGAATGCGACAGTGCGGTCGACCATCCTGGTCGACGGTGGCCAGGGTCATGGCGTTGGCTTCCACCGGTGCCTGCTCGGTTTTCACCGCGTCGGCGAACCACTGGTGAAACAGAGCGAACGGCTCGGCCGGGGCTTGAGCCTCGGTCAGGCCATCACGGGTGTAGTCACGACGCATATCAGCCAGGCCCTGGGTCATGGCGCATTCCTTTTGGTTAACGAATCACTGCTTTGCAGTATCGGTGGCGGCGACTTTCTTGTCAGCCGTCGAGGCTTTGGCTGGCGTGGTCTTTTTTGCCGGCGTTGCGGTTTTCGCAGGCGCTTTCTTCGCCGATGCTTTTTTCGCGGGGGCTTTTTTCGTTGCCGGAACCGAAGCCTTTTTAGTCGCAGGGGCCGGTGTCACAGGCTTGGCGACCGGCTTGGCGTCCGCGGCGGCAACCATGGTCACAGGTGCTGGAGCCGGCATGTTGTACTTGCTCAGCAGTGCGACCATGGTGTTTTGCGGGGTCACCAGCAGTTCCACGCGACGGTTCAACGCACGACCCTGCACGCTGTCGTTGGCGGCACGCGGTGCATCACCGCCCAGACCACGCAGCATCAAGCGATCACGCTGCAAACCACTGAGACGGAAAATCGCCGCAACGGACTGGGCACGCTCCTGGCTGAGTTTGACGTTGGCAGGCGCAGCGCCGGACGTATCGCTGTGGCCGAGGATCAACACAGCGGTCTTTGGATCGGCTTCAAGGATCTTGGCAACGCGGGTGAACGGACCGAGCGTGACTGGCAGCAGCATGGCCGGACGATCAGGGTTGAACGAGCCTTCGACCGGCGCAGTCACCACCAGTACGTTTTCACGGCGCTCGAGTTGCATGTTGCTGCCCTTGACCGCCTCGCGCAGTCGCGGTTCGTAGTCGTCAAGCCAGGCCTGGGTGACTTTCGGGTCTGGCATCGGTACAACCTTGGCGGTGCTCTGCTCGCTACCGCCGAACGGCCACCACCACTTGCTGCCGCTATCGGTTTTGGCCTTGGTCACCGCAACGGGTTTGACTTCAGGTTTTACCTCCGGCTTGGTCACGGGCTTGCCGGCGCTGTCGTCGGAACCGAACGGCCAGTACCAGTGGCTACCGCTTTCAGTCTTGGCGACAGGTGCCGTCGCGTCTTTCTGTGGAGTCTGTGCGCAACCGGTAATAGCGAAGCACAGGGCCAAAGCGAGGGTTTTATTGGATGACATTGGATATCCACAAAAATGAAGTCAAAAAAATCAGGCCACATTGGCCGGTAGAAGCAGACGCTTTGAAACTGGAAAGGCTAACGGGTTCCAGCCCTGGAACCCGATAGTCGTTTTTACAGACAAGTGGCCAGAACCCGCACCAGCTTTTGCGCGCGCGGGTCCATCAAGACGTACGGCCCCAGGGTATTTGTCACAAACCCGAAAGCCACATCGTGCTCCGGGTCGGCAAAACCGATGGAGCCGCCGGCACCCGGATGACCAAACGCCCGCGGGCCAAGGCCGAAGGTGGCATTGGCAACGTCCGGTTGATCGAGCATGCAGCCCAGGCCGAAACGGGTCTGGGTCAGTAAAGTCTTGTCCTCGCCGAGGCTGTGCTCGCGAGTCAATTCATCGAGCATTTCGCTTTCCAGGAGGCTGCCGTCCAGCAGGCCCGCGTAGAATCCGGCCAGGCTGCGGGCATTGCCATGACCATTGGCGGCCGGCTGTTGCATGCGTCGCCACTCGGGTTTGTTGGTGCTGGTCATGATCGACGGCGGGTTAGTGAACGCCCGGGTCGTCATGGCCGTTGGCTCACGCATGGTCACTTGCAACAGGCGCTGGGCAGCGGCATCGCCGACATTGCCCTTGCCCCGCGCAATGTGGGCCACGCGATGGAACTCTTCGTCGGCCAGACCCACATGAAAGTCCAGGCCCAACGGTTTGGCGACCCGCGCGACGATGGATTCCCCCGGTCCACGACCGTCGGCACGGCGCAGCAATTCGCCGATCAGCCAGCCATAAGTGATCGCCGCGTAACCGTGGCCTTCGCCCGGCGTCCACCACGGCGCTTCGGCGGCCAGGGCGTCAACCATGGTTTGCCAGTCGTAAAGGGCTTCGGGGGCCAGCAACTCGCGCAATGCCGGAAGGCCGGCCTGATGGCAGAGCAGTTGACGCAGGGTGACGGACGCTTTGCCCGCTGCAGCAAATTCGGGCCAGTAGCGCGCAACCGGGGCATCCAGTTGCAGCTTGCCTTCGGCCACCAATTGCAACGCGGTGACCGCGGTGAAGGTCTTGGTGCAGGAGAACAGGTTGGCGATGGTGTCGCTGTGCCAGGCCTCGGCCCCATCCTTGTCGGCAGTGCCGGCCCACAGATCGACGACGGTTTCGCCGCCGACCTGAATGCACAACCCTGCGCCACGCTCCTGAGGATCGTCGAACAGCGCCGCGAACGCCTCTCGCACCGCTTCGAACTTAAGCTCGTAATGACCCTGAATCTGCACCCGTAACTCCCCGGATTAACGCTCTACAAAGTGGTCGGCATTGTTCCAGCCCTTGAGGGTTTTGGGAACAGGGTTGGGCCGGGCGGTCAACGTGTTACCGGTCCAAAATGCAACAGTGATGCTAATGATGTCTTCGCGAGCAGGCTCGCTCCCACAGGAGAATGCATTCCAAAGTGGGAGCGAGCCTGCTCGCGAAGAACGATGACGCGGTTTCGGGTCTTAGTGACCTTTGCCGGAATGCCCACCGGCGCCCTTCCCCGGCCCCTTGCCGGCCTCGGCCTTGCGGCCGCCCTCGGCGTCGTGACTGGCTTTGTCGGCGGCGGCAGCCTTCTCGGCCTCTTTGCCCAGTTGCTCGACTGTCGCCAGGTTGCTCTTGCGCACGCTGTCGACAAAACCCTGGAACGGCAGATCAGTAATGCCCACCAACCCGAAGTGACCATTTTCACCGTCAAGCAAGCGCCCGGTGACCGGTTGATCGAGGTATTGGAACCAATGCACGCCGACAATCGACGGCTCGCTCAATGCCTGCTTGAGGAAGTTGACGTACGCCGGGCCGCGCTCCTCCTCCTTCGCCAATGGCGTGACGCCACCCCAGAACGGGCCACGATCAGCCGAGCCGAAATTGAACTCGGTGATCAGCACCGGTTTGTCGAGACTGCGCAACTTGGCGAAGTCGTAACCATCCTGGGGTTGCAGGGTGTACATGTTGAAGCTCAACACGTCGCAGTACTGGGCGCAGGACTCCACCGCTTGCGGCGTGCTGATCGCGAAACGGCCACCGAGCAGCAGCTGGTTCGGCGCGTGCCACTTGAGTGAATCGGAGATGGTCTTGAAGTAAGTGTCGGCAAAGACCTTCTGGAAGTATTTGAAGTCGGCTTCGATTTCCGGGTGCTCGGCGCTCGGAAGCGGTGGCACGAACCCCGGATCTTCCATCAGCTCCCAGGCTGGCAGATCAATGCCCCAGGCTTTCGACAGGCCAGCCTGATTGCGGTACTTGTCACGCAGTTGCTTGAGGAACGCGCGCTTGGCCGGCACGTCGGTGGTCATTTTCAAAGTGCCGTAGGCCAGGGCATAACGGGCTTTCGGATCATCGCCTGGACCGGCCCAGGCCAGTTCGTTGTCGGCGTAGTAACCGATCAGCCACGGATCGTCACGATGGTCGCGGGCAGCAATCGCCACTGCACGCTCGGTGGCCATGGCAAAACGCGGATCGAACGGGTCCGGCATGCCGCCCCACCAGTCGGTGCCGGTGCTGATGCTGGCGTAGTCGCCGACGATCGACAACGGCAAGGTGTAAGGCACACGATCAGCGTCGCCCAATACGGGTGCGCTCCAGTTGCCGACGGTGTTGAAGCCCCAGGCCTGCAAGCGATCGAGGGTGTGGCGGGCCCAGCGCTGCTCGTCGAATAGCGTTTTGCACGGTTCTACGGAATTCGGCGCTGCCGTCGCTTCGGACTTGGCTGTTTCGGCGACGCCGGCCTTGGTTTCTTTGCCCTGCGCGCAAGGATCGCCATACAGGCGCTGCTGGTTGGCAGCGTAAAAGTCGTACCAACGCCCGGCATTGTAGCCGCGCCCTTGATCGGCACCGTTGCCGCCACGGTTGTCGCCATCTCCGTAATGACTGGCCAGCGCCTCGTCAGCCTTGGGCAAGGATTCGAACATCCACTCGCGACCGGCAACGTAGGTCTGGTTGACATCCGGCGCCACGGTATTGACCCCGAGGGAATAGAACGGGTGCCCCTCGGGCGTCACCAGGTACCAGCGACCATCACGCTTTTCCGTGCGGAAAAAGCCGCTGGCCTTGAAGGTCGGGCCTTTGTTTAAACCACCGAACTTGTCCAGGGAGGACTTTTCGCGCTCAGCCAGCCAGGTTTTCAGTTGCTGCTGCTCCTTGCTGGCAGCACTTTTCAGTTGTTCGTCGCTGCTGATTTTTTCCGGCCATTTGGCCCGGGTCGACTGGCCGTAAGCATCCACCAATCCGCCATACACGGCCTGGGTGACCGACTCGCCGTTCTGCACACCAAAGCGTTCCAGCAGGATGCTTTGCGCGGCTTTGGGCTGGTCCATCGACAAGCTCACCGACACCACCTGGCTGCGATCCAGTTCACCGGCGCTGCTGGCCAGCAACACACGCTGGCCCTCGACGGTCATCGGCATCGGCGGGCCAGCCTTCATGCCCTGGCTCAACGGCGATGTCGCTTGCAGCGGTACCAACAGGGTTTGCGCAGGCCCCGCCGGCAGATCGACGCGGCTGACCAGGGTCTTGCCGTCGTTGCTCTGGATGGTCACGTACAGGGTCAAGGCCCAGTCCATCGCGCTCTGGATCCGCAGGCTCATCGCGCCCGACTGCGACCAGTCCCAGGCGCCGGTTTGCGGGGTCAGGCGCAAAGTCGGCCGGGCGACCGGGTTGAACGTCACCCGGCGCAGCACTTCGCCCTCGGGGGTTTGCTCGGCGTTGGATTGCGGCAGGCTGGCGTCCTGAGTCGCCACCTGGACCACGTCGGCGGGGCGCACAAAATTGAACAGCGTCTGCTGGCTGGCGGGGGCGGCCAATAGCGGTGTTGCGAACATCAGGGCAAAAACGGCAGGCAACGAACGGCAAATCATGAGAACGAATTTCTCCCTAACGACCTTCAATGGGCCAGTGGAAAAGCGATGGCAGAGAGATAGACAACACGGTGGGCAAAACTGCCCACCGGTGTTTCAGGAAATTTCTCGACGGAACGGCGGCAACGCGTTGAGGATGGCTTTGCCATAGCGCTGGGTCACCAGGCGCCGGTCGAGCAAGGTGATGGTGCCGCGGTCTTCTTCGGTGCGCAGCAAGCGACCGCAGGCCTGGACCAGCTTCAGCGAGGCGTCCGGCACGGAGATTTCCATGAACGGATTGCCGCCCCGGGCTTCGATCCACTCGGCCAGAGCTGCTTCCACCGGATCATCGGGTACCGAGAACGGAATCTTGGCGATCACCACGTGCTCGCAATAGGCACCGGGCAAGTCGACCCCTTCGGCGAAGCTCGCCAGGCCGAACAGCACGCTGGAATCGCCGCCATCGACCCGCGCCTTGTGCTTGTTCAGGGTTTCCTGTTTCGACAGGTTGCCCTGGATGAACACTTGCTTGCGCCAGTCGCGGTCGAGGCCGTCGAACACGTCCTGCATCTGTTTACGCGAGGAAAACAGCACCAGCGTGCCCCGCGAGCCTTCGACCAATTCAGGCAGGTCGCGAATTATCGCGGCGGTATGCGCCGCTGCATCACGGGGATCGGCGTTCAGGTTCGGCACCCGCAGCACACCGGCGTCAGCGTGATGGAAGGGGCTCGGCACCACCGCCGTCACCGCCTTTTTAGGCAGGCCGGCGCGCATACGGAAGCGGTCGAAGGTGCCGAGGGCAGTCAGGGTCGCCGACGTCACCAGGCAGCCATAGGCCACGTTCCACAGGTTGCGGCGAAGCATCTCCGCCGCGAGGATGGGGCTTGCGTTGACCTCGATGTCGAACAGCGAACCGCTCTCGGCCAGGGTCAGCCAGCGGGCCATGGGCGGGTTGTCTTCCGGGTCTTCGACGGTGAAGGCGGTCCACAACTCCCAGTTGCCGGAAGAACGCGACAACAGGCTGCCGAACAGCGGATACCACTCCTCGGCCTGGTTGCTGGCGATGCCGATGTTGACCTCGCCGTCCATGCCTTCCTTGAGCAACTCGGTCAGGCGGGTGAACAGATCGGTCAGCCGCGCGAAGCCTTTCTTCAGTTCGATGCCCATTTCACGCATGTGCTCGGGAATCACCCCGCCGACGAATCGGTGACGCGGGCGCTCGCGGCCTTCGACGTCTTCGCCGGGTTTGAAATCGGCAATCTGCTCGCAGGCGGTAAACATGAACTGCTGCTGGGTCTTGATCTCCCGCGCCAGCTCCGGCACCTGCTCGATCAACTTGCCCAGGTCCCCCGGCAGCGGGTGCTGGGCCAGAAGCTTGGTGAGGTTCTTGGCGGTGGTTTCCAGCCAGTCGGCGGTGGAACGCAGGCGCGTGTAATGGGCGAAGTGGCCGATGGCCTTGTCCGGCAGGTGATGACCTTCGTCGAACACGTAGAGGGTGTCGCGCGGATCGGGCAGCACGGCGCCGCCGCCCAGGGCCAGGTCGGCCAGCACCATGTCGTGGTTGGTGACGATCACGTCGACCTTGCCCATGCCTTCGCGGGCCTTGTAGAAGGCGCACTGGCCGAAGTTCGGGCAATGACGATTGGTGCACTGGCTGTGGTCGGTGGTCAGCCGTGCCCAGTCGGCGTCTTCCAGGGCGGTGGACCAACTGTCGCGGTCGCCGTCCCACTTATTGCCGGCGAGTTTTTCGATCATGCTGGTGAACAGCTTCTGGCTGGCCTCGTCGACCTCGATCTTGAAGCCTTCTTCTTCGAACAACTGAGCGGTGGCGGTTTGCGCGTGGCCTTCCTGGAGCAACATGTCGAGCTTGGACAGGCACATATAGCGCCCGCGCCCCTTGGCCAGGGCGAAGCTGAAATTCAGCCCGCTGTTGCGCATCAAGTCGGGCAAGTCCTTGTAGACGATCTGCTCTTGCAGGGCCACGGTCGCGGTGGCGATCACCAGGCGCTTGCCGGCAGCCTTGGCGGTCGGGATCGCCGCCAGGCTGTAGGCCACGGTCTTGCCGGTACCGGTGCCGGCTTCCACCGCGACAATCGCGGGGTCGCCACTGCGCCGGCCTTCGTCATCGGTGTCGATGTCCCCCAGGACCTTGGCGACTTCGGCGATCATCAGGCGTTGGCCATAACGCGGCTTGAGGCTCTTGGCTTCGAGAAAACGCGAGTAGGCGCCCTGGATCGTGGTTTTGAGTTCAGTGCTGATCATGGATTGTCGGGCGCAAAAAACGCTGGATAAATTTTCAGTGGTTCGGTTCGGCGGCTATCATACCCCGCTAATGAATCCCGCGCAGAACGGAGTAACCCAATGACACCTTTTAGCCTCATTTATAGCCTGCATGTACTGGCGGCCCTGGTCTGGGTCGGCGGCATGTTTTTCGCCTGGATGGTCCTGCGCCCCGCTGCGATCAAAGCACTTGAAGGCCCTGCCCGGCTGAAGCTGTGGGTAGAAGTGTTTCAAGGTTTTTTCCGCTGGGTCTGGGTGGCGGTGGTGCTGTTGCCAGTCAGCGGCGTGGGCATGCTGCACATGCACTTCGGTGGCTTTGAAACTGCGCCACGTTATGTGCAGGTGATGATGGGCTTGTATGTGGTGATGACCGCGCTGTTTATCCGCATTCAGGCGTTGATGCTGCCCGAACTGCGCGCCGCGGTGGCCGAACAGGATTGGCCCGCTGGTGCAGCGGTGCTGGGTCGGATCCGCAAGTTGGTGGGGATCAATCTGTTGGTGGGGCTGGCTTTGGTGGCGATTGCCGCCGCTCGGCCGATGCTCTAAAAGCATCGTCGGATCGCCGCACGGACCAAGCTCGCACACAGGGGCTGTACAGATCCTGTGGGAGCGAGCTTGCTCGCGATAGCGGTCTGACAGACAGCTCACATTTCGGCGATTGCTTACATCCGCTGTACCGTCACCGAACCCGCCGCACCTTCCGGCCCCGGCTGCCCGTCAGCCCCAGGCTTACCGCTCTTGCCGCCATCGGTCTTGTAAATCAGGCAGCCCTTGGCCTTGCCACCCGCGCCAGGTTTGCCGCCAGGGCCGGCCAGGTCACCGGCACCGCCAGCCACCTGAACCTTGATCCGGTCTGCCGGGAAGTCGTGCGGCACGGCCAGTTTGACCAGCGCCCCCGGTGCTCCCGGCTGACCATTGCTGCCATCACTGCCATCGGCACCGCGCCCCGCTTGACCCCAGGTGCAGCCCGGCTCCTGGCCGTTGGCCCCATCAAGGCCAACGAACCCCGGTGCGCCCGCACCACCGCGGGCATCAACGATCAACTGCGCTGCATTCAGTGCCTTGATCTGCAAATCAAGGTTGCGCCCGGATCGAGCGGCCTTCTGGTAAGTCCCGGGGGCGCCACGGGAGGTGATCTGGCTGCCTTCGGACAAGTCAGCGCGACGGACCTTCAGCGCCAGCGCCTGTTCCCCCGGCACGATGGCTATGCGCGCTTCGCGCCCCAGATGCAATTCACCCACGGTGACTTCCGTGACGTTCGAAGGAATCAGCAAGGTGCCGTAATCGGCCACTTCCAGGCGTTCCAGTTGCAGGGTGCTGGCGGTGTTGGGCAAGCGCATCAGCGAGTTGGTTTCGACACTCACCACCTGTGCGCTGGCCAATGGGCTTATGAGTACGGCGAGCAGACAGAGTTTACGCATGGGAAGCCTTCGAAGCGGTGGGGGCTGGAATGGTTTGCAGGTGGAATACGCCGAAAATGACGATCTTCAGGCGGTCAAGCCAGGGATGGGCACGACCCCGGAGGCTGCGATAGCACAGCAACGCTTCCAGAAGATGGATGACTCCCAACAGGCCGCCGGCCAGATTGACCAACGGGTGCAGCGGAAAGACAAACGGTATGAGCAGATTGACCAGCGCTACCGCCCAGAACAGCAAGGTCAGTAACCGCCCCAGTCCCCATATGACTTTCATACGCGCCCCCGATGAGAATTATTGTTTGCGCGCACAGTAACGGCTTCCACGCGGGATAAGCCAGAGGGCAACGGAAAATTCTTCATGAAGGCCGCCAAACGGCCGTCGCAGCGATCACACACGTCGCCCGACGGCTCTATCTCTTGGCTCAGCGGTTTATATGCAGCTCCACGCGACGGTTTTTCGCGCGGCCTTCTTCTGTTTCGTTGTCGGCAATCGGTTGGCTCTCGCCCCTGCCTTCGCTGGTGACTTTGTTCGGCGCCACACCCTGGCTCAACAGGTATTCCGCCACGCTGCTGGCACGCCGCTCCGACAAGGCCTGGTTATAGGCATCCGAACCGACGCTATCGGTATGACCGACCACCTTGATGCTGACCACATCGGCATCCTCGAACTTGCTCATCAACGCGTCCAGTTGACTCTTCGCCGTCGGGGTCAGCTCGGATTGATTGAAGACAAACAGTACATCGCTCAGAGTAATGACTTCGGATTGCGCAGGCTCGACCTGGACGCTATCCGGGTACTGCGGCACCGGGCAACCGCGATGGTCGACCGGGGTACTGGCGGGAGTATCAGCGCAACGGTCGCGCCGGTCGAAAATGCCGTCGCCGTCTTCGTCGCCATCCTGGGCATAGCATATCAAGCCGCCGGACAAGATACCCAGCGCCGCCCCACCCGCGGCCCAACCACCACTCTCGATTGCGCCCAGACCACCACCGACCAGGCCGCCGATGAGGCTGCAAATTGGCCAGGTGCGTTGATTGAGGGGGGCAGTGCCATCGCTGTGGGTTGCGCAGCCGGTCAAGAGGCTGCCAAGTAGCAGAACCGGCAAGACGGTCCTTGTGAGAACGATCATATTGAAAGCTCCTGTGTACCGGCCAATACCGGTTACACAGGAGTAAAGACCCGCATCCGCGACTGCACAAGGCGCGGATGCGAGGGGAGCTTAACGCTGGATTTTGATTTCGGTACGACGGTTCTGTGCACGACCGTCAGCGGTTTTGTTGTCCGCAACCGGCTGGCTTTCACCGGCACCGACAACCGAGACGAAGTTGCTGCGAGGTACGCCTTGCTCGATGAGGTATTCAACCACCGAGTGGGCGCGTTTATCCGACAGTTTCTGGTTGTAGGTGTCACTGCCCACGCTGTCGGTATGGCCGGTCACGGTCAGTTGAGCGGTAGGGGCTTCGGCTTTCAGGCGAGTGGCAATCTTGTCGAGTACCTGTTTGTCGGACGAGGTAAGCGTGGCTTTGTCAAACTGGAAGTGAACATCGCGGATGACGATGGTTTCTTCCTGAACCACAACCGCTTCTTCGACCACAGGCGCAGGTGGTGGGCAACCGTTGGCATCGACCTGAACGCCTTTTGGCGTGCCTGGGCACTTGTCGCGACTATCCGGCACGCCATCGCCGTCTTCGTCGCCATCACCGTGCACCCAGCAATAAGCCGCCGCCGTACCGCCGACGAGCAGAGCACCATACCCTGCCCATGCCGAGCTTTCGGTCGCACCGAGGCCCGCACCCACGACACCACCCACTGCCGCACAGGTCGGCCAGTCGGTTTTCTGCAAACCTGCGCAACCAGTCAAGACACTGGTTAGCAGAACCAAGGGTAATGCTGTCCGAACTATGCTCATCTAGTTTTCTCCTGAAGGATCGGCTTAGAACCGATTCAGGTAGTAAAGACCCGAGTTTTAAACTCCGCCAGCAATAAACCCTGCTGTTTATTCGCGTATTAACGGCAGCTTGGCGCTTTTGTCACCAAGGCGCTCTAGGCCCGAACGTTAGGGCAGGCTAGTCTTGGCAGATCTGATTGAGGATCTTCGATGATTGCAGGTATTTCTTCACGCACGCCACAACAGGCACTGGCCGCGTTACTCGACCGATATGCCCCCGCGCGCCTGTTGTTGATCGGCGCCAGCGAGTTCCCGGCACTGGAAGCTTTCAAATTCGCTCACCCAGACAGCAGTGTCGCTTTCGCGTCCCCCGGGCCGTTGCCCGACGAGTTGGCGGCCCGCCGTTTCGACCTGGCCCTGGTGGTCGACTGCCTGGAGCATTTGCCCAAGCGCGAGGGCCTGAACCTGCTGGGCGGCATCCGCAACCTCAACGCCAGCCGCATCGCAGTGCTGGCGGATCTGCCGGCCTGTGGCTGGCAGGAAACGGACTTTTTCTCCCTGGCACTGCAAGCCAGCGAACGCTTTCAACGGGACGAACAGGTCCTGACCCTGTTCACCTACGATCTGCTTGAATACAAACAAGTCCCCGACTGGCTCAATTCGCGCTTCTGGGCCAATCCGGAAAACTTCGGGAAATACTGGTGGTAATGCAATGAGTACATCCATTTGCCCTTGCGGCAGCGGCACCCTGCTCGACGCCTGCTGCGGCCACTACCATGCCGGGCACCCGGCACCGTGCGCCGAAGCCTTGATGCGCTCGCGCTACAGCGCCTACGTGCTGGGGCTGGTCGACTATCTGGTGGCCACCACCCTGCCCGCCCAGCAGGCCGGTCTGGACCGTCAATCGATCAGCGACTGGAGCGCGCAAAGTACATGGCTGGGCCTTGAAGTGGAAAGCTCCGAAGTGCTGGGCGGCCAGCCTGAACACGCTTTCGTGACCTTCACCGCGCGCTGGCACGACAGCAGTGGCGAGCACAGCCATCGAGAGCGCTCATCGTTCGTACAGAACACCGGGCGCTGGTACTTCATCGACCCCACCGTACAACTCAAACTCGGGCGCAATGACGCCTGCCCGTGCGCCAGTGGGCAAAAGTTCAAGAAGTGTTGTGCGGGGTACTTCAGCAGTTAGGACATGCATAGACGGCCCGCCACGCAGGCGCTGTCGAAGGCTGCGATCCTTTGGGTCTAGACTGGTGTTCAAGGGAGAAACACCACGATGATCATCCGCCGCGGCGCACTCTGTCTGCTCACGTTGTTCCTGACACTGGGACTTGGTGGCTGTGCGTCATGGTTCGACGACGACTTGCCGGACCCCGAGGTCCATCTGGTGAAAATCGAGGTGGTCAGCGCCAAACTGCTGGAACAGAAATTCCTCCTGCATTTTCGCATCGACAACCCCAACGACAGCGACCTGACCGTGCGCAGCCTGGAGTATCGCGTTCACCTGGGTGACATACTGCTGGCCGACGGCGAGTACGAACACTGGTTCACCATCAGCCCCAGGCACAGCGCTTACTTCAAGGTGCCGATCCGCACCAACCTGTGGTCCAAGGTCCGTGAAATGGCCAAACTGCTGAAAAAATCCGATCAGCCCATTCCCTATCGTCTGGAAGGTGAACTGGAAACCGGTATATTCATCGCCCACTACGTGCACCTGGCGCGCAATGGCGTGATAATCGCCGCCGATTTAATTCCGGAGCAACACCGATGACCCAGCAACCCCACGTCCACGGCCCTGACTGCAACCACGATCATGACCATCACCACCATGATCACGACCACGGCCATGTCCACGGTCCGAACTGCGGCCACGCTCATCAGGAACCGGTGCGCAATGCCCTGAAAGATGTCGGCCGCAACGATCCGTGCCCGTGCGGCAACGGCAAGAAATTCAAGAAGTGCCACGGCGCTTGATGCATTCCCCTGTAGGAGCGAGCCTGCTCGCGATGGACTGTCAGTCGACATCTGTGTCGCTGACACACCTTCGCGAGCAGGCTCGCTCCTACAGGTTTTTAATCTGCCTTTAATACACACGCAGCGCTGACCACCGTCGCATACTCACCATGCAAATTCCCCAACGACATCCCATGCACCTCTTCGGCGCTATGGGCATGGCCGAAAAAATCAGCCTTGTCGAAGGTAAAGCACGCATCCTCGGCCACCCACGTATCAAACCCCAGGTTGCCCGCTGTACGCGCCGTGGATTCCACCGAATTGTGGGTCGCGACACCCACGATGATCAACTGCCCGATCCCCGCCTCGCGCAACTGCGCCTCCAGCCCCGTTGAACAAAACGCATCGGGCACCTGCTTCTGGATCAAGCGTTCACCGGCCATTGGCTGAAACCGCTCCTGAAACTCCACTCCCGACTGCTGCGGCCAGAATACCGAATCCTCCGAGCGGGACAGGTGTTGCACATGGATCACCGGCCTGGCGGTGCGCCGCCAATGGCCGAGCAATTCCAGCATGCGCTCTTCGGCCAGAGGATTATTCCTGCGGCCGAGCCTGGGATGCAGGATTCCTTTTTGTTGATCGATGATGATCAGTGCCGCGTTTGCCTTGAGCTCCATGCCGACTGTTCTCCTGGATTGTTGAGCGTGTCGCACTTCAACATCCCCCATTGCCACTGGCAAGACTGCGATCTTTTCGGTTTATCAGACAAATCCTGAAATAACCTTGTACCCCGCTTGCGCGGCCACCTCCCGCTCACTAACGTAGCGCCTTTATTGCGCGCCGCCGCCTCTACCCCCGCAGGAGCTTTGCCATGGCCTCGCCAGCCCTTACTCATTTTCTACCCCGGTTCGGCGTTGCCGCAGCAGTGGCCGGTGTGTTGAGCCTGACCGGTTGTCAGAACTTCAGCGCCCAGGACACCCTCCCGCCGACCTCCGGCGTACAGCCACTCAAGGGCCTGGCGCAGAGCGTTTCGGTGCGCCGCAATGCCATGGGCGTGCCGCTGATCGAAAGCAACAGCTTCCACGACGCGCTGTTCACCCTCGGTTACGTGCATGCCAGCGACCGCATCACGCAGATGGTCACCCTGCGCCTGCTGGCCCAGGGCCGTTTGGCCGAGATGCACGGTGCCGACCTGCTGGATGCCGACCGTTACATGCGGGCGGTCAACCTGAAGAAAAGTGCCGGCGAGTTGTACAAGGCTTCTTCGCCGCGCCTCAAGCGTTTCTTCGAAGTCTATGCGCGCGGGGTCAACGCCTACCTGTTCCGCTACCGCGACAAGCTGCCGGCAGATCTGGCAGCCACCGGCTACAAGCCTGAATACTGGCAGCCGGAGGATTCGGCGCTGATTTTCTGCCTGCTGAACTTCAGCCAGTCGACCAACCTGCCGGAAGAAATTTCCTCGCTGGTACTGGCCCAGACCGTCACCACCGACAAACTGGCGTGGCTGACGCCGTCGGCTCCCGACGAAAAACTGCCGGTCGCCGAAAGCGAAAAACTGCAAGGCCTCAAGCTTAACGGGCAAGTACCGGGGCTGGCCGAACTCAGCAAGGCCACCGGGCAACTGTCGGACCTCAACCTGCTCGGCGCCACCTCGTCGAACAACTGGGCCATCACCCCGCAACGCAGCCGCAGCGGCAAGAGCCTGCTGGCCAGTGACAGTCACGGCCCGCTGGGCGTGCCTTCGTTGTTCAGTTACGTGCAGATTCGCGCGCCGAAATATCAGGCGTCCGGCGTGACCATCGCAGGCCTGCCGATGGTGCTTGGCGGTTTCAACGGCAAGGTGGCGTGGAGCATGACGTCCGTGATGGGCGACAACCAGGACCTGTTCCTGGAGAAGATCAAGCGCCAGGGCAACGGGCTTACCTACGAAAACGCCGGGAAGTGGCAGCCGGCGATCGTGCGCAATGAAACCTATTTCGTCAAAGGCCAGCGGCCGATTCGCGAAGCCGTGTACGAAACCCGCCATGGCCCTCTGCTCAACAGCGCCCAGGGCACCACGCTGGCCAATGGTTTCGGCCTGGCCTTGCAGACGCCGAACTTCACCGACGACAAAACCCTGGACGCGTTCTTCGACCTGTCCCGCGCCCAGAGCGTCGAGAAAGCCTCGGATGCCAGCCGCGAAATCCGCGCCATTGCGCTGAACCTGGTGTTCGCCGACGCCAGCCACATCGGCTGGCAAGTCACCGGTCGTTACCCGAACCGTCGTGAAGGCGAAGGCCTGCTGCCCTCACCGGGCTGGGAAGGTCGTTACGATTGGGACGGTTACGCCGACCCGATGCTGCACCCGTACGACCAGGACCCGGCCCAAGGCTGGCTCGGCACCGCCAACCAGCGGGTCATTCCCCATGGCTACGGCATGCAGTTGTCCAATTCCTGGGCGGCTCCGGAGCGCGGCGAGCGCCTGGCGGAACTGGCCGGCGCAGGCAAGCACGACAGCCGCAGCCTGATCGCCATGCAATACGACCAGACCACTACCTTCGCTGCCAAACTGAAGAAAATGTTTGAAGCGCCGGGCATGGCCCAGCCGCTCAAACACGCCATGGAGACCTTGCCGGCGGCCGATCGCGCCAAGGCACACGAAGCCTATAGCCGCTTGATGGCGTTCGATGGCAAGCTCGGCCCAGCCTCCACCGATGCGGCCATCTACGAACTGTTCCTGCAGGAAAGCACGCGGCAGATCTTCCTCGATGAACTGGGCCCTGAAAGCAGCCCGGCGTGGAAAGCTTTTGTCGCCGAAGGCAAGTTGTCCTACGCGGCCCAGGCCGATCACTTGCTCGGGCGTGAGGACAGCCCGTTCTGGGATGACGTGCGCACTGCACAGAAAGAAGACAAACCGGCCATCCTCGCTCGCAGCCTCGCCGCCGCAATCAGCGCCGGCGACAGCCAGTTGGGCGGTGATCACAACGCCTGGCAATGGGGCAAATTGCATCGCCATGAATGGAAAAACAGCAGCGGCCAGACCGTACGCGGCCCCCAGCCGGCCGGCGGCGATCACACCACCCTCAACACAGCCGCCTTCGCCTGGGGTCAGGACTTCAACACCACGCTGGCGCCAGCCATGCGCTTTATCGTCGACTTCGGCCAGTCCGAACCGCTGATGGCGCAGAACGGCACCGGCCAATCCGGCAACCCGGCCAGCCCGAACTACCTCAACAGCATCGAGCCGTGGCTCAAGGGCCAGTACATGAGCCTGCCGATGCAGCCGCAGAACTTCGATAACGCCTATGGCAAGGCGCGGTTGACCCTGACTCCAGGAAAGTAACCCGCCCTTTACTTGCTCGCGATGGCGGTCCGACATTCAACATAGAGGTTGAATGTCGGACCGCCATCGCCGTTGCCCTGACGCAAGGACAAGTCGTGTCGACGAGGTGGAGAGACTGACACCCCGCTCAGTCAATCCGTTTTTTGTAGCGAGATGATTTGGTGCACCCATTTCCCTGCGCCCGTTTTCGTGCATAAATCTGTCTCCGGCCATTTCCAAGTACCTTTTAAACGCTTGTTCGGCACTCTGGTTCGGAAATTGCTACTTTCAACAGGTCTTACGCTTTCCAGTAACAATAATTCTGCGCCACGAGCGCTCATATTGGTTTTTAGGGATTGAATAATGAAAAAAGCATTGCTGACCCTTTCCGCACTGGCGTTGTGCATGGCTGCTGGCTCCGCCATGGCGAAGGAGTACAAAGAACTGCGTTTCGGCGTTGACCCTTCCTACGCACCGTTCGAATCGAAAGCGGCCGATGGCAGCCTGGTAGGCTTCGACATCGATCTGGGGAACGCGATCTGCGCCGAGCTGAAGGTCAAGTGCAAATGGGTCGAAAGCGATTTCGACGGCATGATTCCGGGCCTGAAAGCCAATAAATTCGACGGTGTGATCTCGTCGATGACCGTTACCGAAGCCCGCGAAAAAGTCATCGACTTCTCCAGCGAACTGTTCTCCGGCCCTACCGCCTACGTGTCCAAGAAAGGTTCTGGCGTGACTGAAGACGTCGCCTCGCTCAAGGGCAAGACCGTCGGCTACGAACAAGGCACCATTCAGGAAGCCTATGCCAAAGCCGTTCTGGACAAGGCCGGCGTGAAAACCCAGGCCTACGCCAACCAGGATCAAGTCTATGCCGACTTGACCTCCGGTCGTCTCGACGCAGGTATTCAGGACATGCTGCAAGCCGAACTGGGCTTCCTGAAGTCGCCACAGGGTGCCGACTACGACGTCAGCAAGCCGGTCGACAACGCTTTGCTGCCAGCCAAAACAGCCATCGGCATTAAGAAAGGTAACACCGAGCTGAAAGCACTTTTGGATAAAGGTATCAAAGCGTTACACGATGATGGCACCTACGCCACCATTCAGAAGAAACACTTTGGCGATCTGAATCTGTACAGCGGCAAATAATGCCCGGCGCCCATCTCTCGATGGGCGCTTTTTTCATCCGATCAGGTTGCTGATTTATGTTCGAAAACCTATTAGAAAATCTGGGGCTCTCTGCCTTCAGCCTCAAGGGCTTCGGTCCGCTGCTGATGCAAGGCACCTGGATGACGATCAAGTTGTCGGCGTTGTCGCTGTTGGTAGCCGTGTTGCTCGGGCTGCTCGGTGCCAGTGCCAAGCTGTCAAAAGTCAAACTGATGCGCGTGCCTGCCCAGCTCTACACCACACTCATTCGCGGCGTTCCGGATCTGGTCCTGATGCTGCTGATCTTCTACAGCCTGCAAACCTGGCTGACGTCGCTTACCGATTACATGGAATGGGAATACATCGAGATCAACCCGTTCAGTGCCGGGGTCATTACCCTGGGATTCATCTACGGTGCCTATTTCACCGAAACCTTCCGTGGCGCGATTCTCGCGGTGCCACGGGGTCAGGTCGAAGCGGCCACCGCCTATGGCCTCAAGCGCGGCCAGCGTTTCTGGATCGTGGTGTTCCCGCAGATGATGCGTTATGCCCTGCCGGGTATCGGTAACAACTGGATGGTGATGCTCAAGGCCACGGCCCTGGTGTCGATCATCGGCCTCGCCGACCTGGTCAAGGCTGCCCAGGACGCCGGTAAGAGTACCTATCAGCTGTTTTATTTCCTGGTGCTTGCCGCGTTGATTTACCTGGTGATCACCAGCGCATCCAACTTCATCCTGCGCTGGCTCGAACGTCGTTACTCCGCCGGGACCCGGGAGGCCGTACGATGATCGAACTCCTGCAGGAATACTGGAAACCCTTCCTCTATAGCGACGGCAACAACATCACCGGCCTGGCCATGACCATGTGGCTGCTCAGCGCTTCGATCTTCTTCGGTTTTATCGTGTCGATCCCGCTGTCCATCGCCCGTGTATCGCCGCACTTCTACATCCGTTGGCCGGTGCAGTTCTATACCTACCTGTTCCGCGGTACGCCGCTGTATATCCAGCTGCTGATCTGCTACACCGGGATCTACAGCCTCGCCGCCATTCGGGCCCAGCCAGTACTGGACGCATTCTTTCGCGATGCGATGAACTGCACGATCCTGGCCTTCGCCCTGAACACCTGCGCCTACACCACGGAGATCTTCGCCGGGGCCATTCGCAGCATGAACCACGGTGAAGTCGAAGCGGCCAAGGCTTACGGGCTGACTGGCTGGAAACTGTATGCCTACGTGATCATGCCGTCGGCCTTGCGCCGTTCGCTGCCTTACTACAGCAACGAAGTGATTCTGATGCTGCACTCGACCACCGTGGCTTTCACCGCGACCATCCCGGACATCCTGAAAGTCGCGCGGGACGCCAACTCGGCGACCTTCCTGACCTTCCAGTCGTTCGGCATCGCCGCGCTGATCTACCTGACCGTCACTTTTGCGCTGGTCGGCCTGTTCCGTCTTGCCGAACGCCGATGGCTGGCCTTCCTCGGGCCGACCCACTAGGTCTCAACCAGTTTCAGGAAACAACAGATGCGCCACCAGAAACATGACCTGCTGGCCCCGCTGCCGGGGACCGCGAGACAGATCCACAGTTTTCACTTCGGCCCACAACCGGCAAACCGCAAGATCTACATCCAGGCCTCCCTGCACGCCGACGAGATGCCCGGCATGCTGGTGGCCTGGCACCTCAAGCAGCGCCTGGCAGAGCTGGAAGCCGCCGGTCGCTTGCGCTGCGAAATCGTACTGGTGCCCGTCGCCAACCCGGTGGGGCTGGAACAGGTACTGATGGATGTGCCGCTGGGCCGCTACGAGCTGGAAAGCGGGCAGAACTTCAACCGCTGGTTCGTCGACCTCAGTGAAGAAGTCGGCAACGCGATCGAAGGCAAGCTCAGTGGCGATCCACAGCACAACCTGCAATTGATCCGCAGCAACCTGCGCGATGCATTGGCCCGGCAGACCGCCGCCACCCAATTGCAATCCCAGCGCCTGACCCTGCAACGATTGGCCTGCGACGCCGACATGGTGCTCGACCTGCATTGCGATTTCGAAGCGGTCGCCCACCTCTACACCACACCTGAAGCCTGGCCGCAGGTCGAGCCGCTGGCCCGCTACATCGGCGCCGAAGCCAGCCTGCTGGCAACCGACTCCGGCGGCCAGTCGTTCGACGAATGCTTCACCCTGCTCTGGTGGCAGTTGAAGGAACGCTTCGGCGAGCACTTCGACATTCCGCCGGGCAGTTTTTCGGTGACCGTCGAACTGCGCGGTCAGGGCGACGTCAATCACCCGCTGGCCAGCCTCGACTGCCAGGCGCTGATCGATTACCTGATCCATTTTGGCGCGATCGCCGGCGAACCCGCGCCCCTGCCCGAGCTGCCCTACCCGGCGACACCGCTGGCCGGTGTTGAGCCGGTGGCCACGCCGGTGGGCGGGCTGCTGGTGTTCACCGCATTGCCGGGTGAATACCTGGAAGCCGGGCAACTGATCGCCGAGATCATTGATCCGGTCAACGATCTGGTCACTCCCGTTCATTGCGCCACAGCCGGGCTGATGTATGCCCGCTCGCTGCGCCGCATGGCCACTGCCGGCATGGTGATCGCCCATGTCGCGGGCACCGAAGCCTATCGCAGCGGCTATCTACTTTCGCCTTGAGGATGCACGTCCCATGTACAAACTGACCATCGAAGGCCTGCATAAAAGCTACGGCGACCATGAAGTCCTCAAAGGTGTTTCGCTCAAGGCCAGGACCGGCGACGTCATCAGCCTGATCGGCGCCAGCGGCTCGGGTAAAAGTACCTTTCTGCGCTGTATCAACTTCCTGGAACAACCCAACGACGGCGCCATGAGCCTCGACGGGCAGAACATCCGCATGATCAAGGATCGCCACGGCATGCACGTGGCCGACGCCGATGAGCTGCAGCGGATTCGCACCCGCCTGGCCATGGTGTTCCAGCATTTCAACCTGTGGAGCCACATGACGGTGCTGGAAAACATCACCATGGCCCCGCGCCGGGTGCTGGGCTGCGACAGGAAAGAAGCCGAGGACCGCGCCCGGCGCTACCTCGACAAGGTGGGGCTGGCTTCCCGCGTGGCTGACCAATACCCGGCCTTCCTGTCCGGCGGTCAGCAACAACGGGTAGCGATTGCCCGCGCACTGGCCATGGAACCGGAAGTCATGCTGTTCGACGAACCGACCTCGGCGCTGGACCCGGAACTGGTGGGTGAAGTGCTCAAGGTGATCCAGGGTCTGGCCGAAGAAGGCCGGACCATGATCATGGTGACCCACGAAATGAGCTTCGCCCGCAAAGTGTCGAGCCAGGTGCTGTTTCTGCACCAGGGCCTGGTGGAGGAAGAAGGCGCGCCGGAAGACGTGCTGGGCAATCCGAAAAGCGAGCGGTTGAAGCAGTTCCTGAGCGGCAACCTGAAATAACAACCTGCCCCCCCTGTAGGAGCGAGCCTGCTCGCGATAGCGGATTCTCAGTCGACATCATTGCTGACTGAACCGACGCCATCGCGAGCAGGCTCGCTCCTACAGAGGAGCCAGGGTGTCAGGGGTATCAGGCCACAGGTGCAGGCGGTGGCTCATCCGGCAGCGTAGGCTCGCCCGGTTCATTAGGCTGTTCGTTCGGGGTATCAGGATCTGGCTGGCCGGGAATACCCCCTGCCATGCTGACGGGCGGGTGTGCCAACAAGGACCAGGCCAGAACGCCAACCTGATTGGGTTCAAGCCTTGCCAGTTCGGCACTGATTCGCGGATCGATCTTCATTCGGCACTCCTGAGCGATGGCCCGACCCGCCTCGCGCGGATCGGAACAGTACACCCCATAGAGTGTACGCCCGCTCAGGAATTCCCGACATTTGTCAGACGGTTGACTCAGGTGCGCGGCAGGGTCACTCCACGCTGACCCTGATACTTGCCACCACGGTCCTTATAGGACACTTCACACTCTTCGTCAGACTCAAGGAACAGCATCTGTGCCACGCCTTCGTTCGCGTAGATTTTCGCCGGCAGATTGGTGGTGTTGGAGAACTCCAGGGTCACGTGGCCTTCCCACTCAGGCTCGAGCGGCGTGACGTTGACGATGATGCCGCAGCGCGCGTAGGTGCTTTTACCCAGGCAAATGGTCAACACGTTACGCGGAATGCGGAAGTATTCGACGGTGCTGGCCAGGGCGAAGGAGTTCGGCGGAATGATGCACACGTCGCTGTGGATGTCGACGAAGCTGCCGGCATCGAAGTTCTTCGGGTCGACGATGGCCGAATTGATGTTGGTGAACACCTTGAAATGATTGGTGCAACGCACATCGTAGCCGTAGCTCGACACGCCGTAGGAGATCACACGGCTATCGTCGCTGCCGCGCATCTGGCGCTCGACGAAAGGCTCGATCATGCCGTGTTCCTGCGCCATGCGGCGAATCCACTTGTCCGATTTGATGCTCATGGCGGGTGTCCTGAATAGCGAGGTCGAAAAATTCTGTCCGGCATCTTACCGGGCGCGCCGCCGGGTTCAAAGTCCGCGGTGCAAATCTCGCCGAACAGGCAGGAATTACCTGCTCTGGCGACGAACCGTCACACCGCCGATCCTTAAAACAGAGAAACCTGTGCAAGAAGCATTGGCACGTCCCGGAAAAAGGGTTAAGGTGGCGCCACTGTGCTGCTTGTGTCACTGAGAATCTCTACACGATATGTTGAATTTCGATCCAACCATCTACAAGAATTTTTCCTGCTCTTTGCACTCAGTCTCGGCCAGGGTTCTTCCTGAGTCGCAGTTATCTTTGTTCAAGGAGTTACACCATGTCTAATCGCCAAACCGGTACCGTTAAGTGGTTCAACGATGAAAAAGGCTTCGGCTTCATCACTCCACAATCCGGTGACGACCTGTTCGTTCACTTCAAAGCTATCCAGTCCGACGGCTTCAAAAGCCTGAAAGAAGGCCAACAGGTTTCTTTCATCGCTACCCGCGGTCAGAAAGGCATGCAAGCTGAAGAAGTTCAAGTTATCTAACTTGTACTTGCTTTAGTAAAAAGCCCCGCCCTCAACAGCGGGGCTTTTTTGTGGGCGAGTGTTTTGTTCACACAAAAAAGATCGCCACCTTCGACAGCTCCCGGGTTGACCCTGCGGGAGCTGTCGAAGGCGGCGACCTTTAGATGCTCTTACCAGGTCACGCCAAACCCTGCGGTGTAGCGCGTCTTGTCCAGATCCGAATCGTCGGTACCACTGATGATGTCGCGCTCCGCCTTCAGGTTCAGCGAAGCCCAGTCAGTCACCTTGTAGCGCAACCCCATTTCGGCATCGAGCGCGTAGTCGGCCACACCCGACAGCGGCTTGCCAACCTCGCCATTGGTAAAGAACTCGACACGCTTGCCGACCAGGTAGCGGTTGTAGTCCCACGTCATGGCCAGGGCGTAGAAATTTTCATCGCTGCCATCGGAAAATTCATAGTCCGTGCGGTTGACCAGCGAGCCCAGGGAGAACGCTCCGAGTTCGTTATCCCAGAACTGATAGCCGGGACCGGTACCGACCGTTCGTTGCCGGGAAAGATCCTCGACCTTGTCGCGCTTGTAGACCAGGCGCCCCTGCCAGAACCATTGCTCGGTCAGGAATCGGTCGATGGAGTACTCGGTCCGCCAGTTGTCCGTGGTCACCACGTCGTCCTGGAACTCACGGTTGTATTCACCCTCAGCGGTGTGCCGCCAGCGACCGTGTCGCGCACTGGTCTTGAAATCAATGTCGTAGTCATCGGTGTCGTTTTCCGCCCGCTGGTAATCCAGCGCGACATCGATGTTGCCTTTCCACACCAGATCCTCGACCACAGGTTTTGGCTTGAGGATCTGCTGAATGCTCCCCAGCTCGACCGTCTTCGGTGCGTCGCCGTTGGCCAGCGTAACCTTGCCGGCGTCCGCCGCTTTCAGCGATTTGGTTTTCTCGCCACTGTAGGCATCCTGCTTGACCAGCAACTCCTGATCGCTGTCCAGGGTCTTGACCTGTTTCCAGTCGATCGTCACCGCACCGGCGTACTCGGTCTGGATCAGCAGCTTGCCGCCATCGAACAGGGTGATCTTGCCGCTCAGCTTGTCACCGTTCTTCAACCACACGGTATCGGCCAGCAAGGGAGAGGATGCGCCAAGGACGGCGAGACACAGCAGGGATCTGGACAACATAAACAAAATACAGGCTCAGGCTTGCGAGAACAGTCGGCATTATCCGTAGGAACAAGGCCCTGACAAGGACTGACCCGACTATTTCTGTTGAGTTCATTTCTCAACTTCCTGCGAAGGAATTACTCTTAAGATGGTAAAGCAAACCTCTTCAGGACTGACGGACGTGACCGATCCAACCGATGAAGCCGATAGTGCAGCGCAGATCCGACGCACGGCGCTGTATTTGACGCTGGCACAGGTACCCGAGGGCAAAGTCGTCAGCTACGGCCAACTGGCCGAGCTTGCTGGACTGGGTCGCGCCGCCCGCTGGGTCGGGCGCACCCTCAGTCAACTGCCCGGCGACAGCAAGTTGCCCTGGCACCGTGTTCTGGGCGCAAACGGGCGTATCAGCCTGCCGGCGGGCAGCCCTTCGGGTGATGAACAGCGCGCACGATTACGCATGGAGGGCATCAGTATCCTGAATAATCGTGTTGATATTCAGCGCCATGGCTGGCGCCCGGTAGAGCACAGCGGTTAGAGTGCGCGCTTTGTTTCCGTATTTCTTGAGGCAGACTCCAGCCCATGCCCCGTAAAACCTGGCGCGCCGCGCTCGCCGCTTATGCCAGCCCCTCGACACTCGTGCTGTTGCTGCTTGGTTTCGCCGCCGGCTTGCCCTACATGCTGGTGTTTTCGACACTTTCAGTCTGGCTGCGTGAAGCTGGCGTGGCGCGTGAAACCATTGGCTATGCAAGCCTGATCGGCCTGGCGTATGCCTTCAAATGGGTCTGGTCGCCCTTGCTCGACCAATGGCGACTGCCATTGCTCGGTAAACTCGGTCGACGACGATCCTGGCTCGTGCTGTCCCAGGCATTGGTCATCCTTGGCCTGATCGGGATGGGTTTCTGCGACCCGCAAAAGCATTTGTCCTGGCTGATCGCCATTGCCGTCGTCGTCGCTTTCGCATCAGCGACGCAGGACATCGCGGTCGACGCCTACCGCCTGGAAATCGCCGAAGACAACCGCCAGGCCGCACTGGCCGCCAGCTACATGTCCGGTTACCGGGTCGCTGCGCTGCTGGCTACCGCAGGCGCGCTCTACTTCGCCGAAGGCTTTGGCTCCACCGGCTTCAACTACAAGCATTCGGCCTGGGCCGGCACCTACATCCTGTTCGGCGCCCTGATGGTCCCGGCACTGCTGACCAGCATGTTCATGCGCGAACCGCCGGTCCCGTTGCGCACGCAACTGCAGGCCGGGCGCTACAGCTTCATGCATCAACTGGCCTCAGTGTTCGTGCTGATCATTTTGCTGGTGTCCGTGCCAGCCATGTTCACCCAGCTCTACAACACCGACTTCGCCAGCGTACTGTTCGAAGGCGTGAGCCCGCTCGACCTGCTGCTCGAAGACCGCGCCTTCCTGCGGGCCATCCTCTATATCATGCTCACCACCCTGTGCCTCTCGGCCATGGGCCGTCGTGGCCTGGCGCCAGTGCTGACACCGGTCAACGACTTCATCCTGCGATACCGCTGGCAAGCGCTGCTGCTGCTTGGCTTGATCGCCACTTATCGGATGTCCGATACGGTCATGGGCGTGATGGCCAACGTGTTCTACATCGACCAGGGTTTCACCAAGGACCAGATCGCCAGCGTCAGTAAAATCTTCGGCCTGATCATGACCCTGGTCGGCGCCGGCATGGGCGGCCTGCTGATCGTGCGTTTCGGCATCCTGCCGATCCTGTTCATCGGCGGTGTCGCATCCGCGGCAACCAACATCCTGTTCCTGATGCTCGCCGACATGGGCCCCAACCTGAACATGCTGGTGCTGACCATCTCCCTGGACAACTTCAGCTCGGGCCTGGCGACCTCGGCGTTCGTCGCCTACCTGTCGAGCCTGACCAACCTCAAGTTCTCCGCCACCCAATACGCCCTGCTCAGCTCGATCATGCTGTTGCTGCCGCGCCTGATCGGCGGCTATTCCGGGGTCATGGTGGAAAAATTCGGTTACCACGACTTCTTCCTGATCACCGCCCTGCTGGGCGTCCCGACCCTGCTGCTGATCGCCTTGCACTGGTTCCAGGAGAACCACCGTGCAGGTCCGTCACCTACACCGGAGCCGGTGCAGACCCCGCTCACCGAAGAATCGTAGGATCTTTACGCCGGAAAAATCGCGGAGGGCCGAGTGAATCGCGCCCTCCTGCCTCACCGCCGACCGCACGCCTGTACGTCAGCGGATCTCGCCCGTACAATGCTCCGTCATTTCTCGTCATCAGCAATCGATAACGGCCAACCATGCGCACCAGTCAATTTTTGCTCGCCACACAAAAAGAAACGCCTTCCGACGCGGTCGTGATCAGCCACCAGCTGATGCTGCGTGCCGGCATGATCCGCAAGCTCGCCTCGGGCCTGTACACCTGGCTGCCGATGGGCTTGCGGGTAATGCGCAAGGTCGAAGCCGTCGTTCGCGAAGAAATGAACGCCGCCGGCTCTCTCGAAGTGTTGATGCCGAGCACGCAACCGGCGGAGCTGTGGCAGGAGTCCGGGCGCTGGGAAGAGTACGGCCCTGAATTGCTGCGCTTCAAGGATCGCCATGGCCGCGACTTCTGTGCAGGCCCCACCCATGAAGAAGTCATCACCGATCTGATGCGCAACGAATTGAGCAGCTACAAGCAGCTGCCGATCAACCTGTACCAGATCCAGACCAAGTTCCGTGACGAAATCCGCCCACGCTTCGGCTTGATGCGCGGCCGCGAATTCATCATGAAGGACGCCTATTCGTTCCACGCCGATCAGCCTTCGCTGCAGGTCACCTACGACCGCATGCACCAGGCTTACTGCAACGTGTTCACCCGTCTGGGGCTGAAGTTTCGCCCTGTAGAAGCCGACAACGGCTCCATTGGCGGTGCCGGCTCCCACGAGTTCCACGTGCTGGCCGAATCCGGTGAAGACGACATCGTGTTCAGCAACGGTTCCGACTACGCGGCGAACATCGAGAAAGCCGAAGCCGTGCCTCGCGAAACCTTGCGCGGCGCTCCGAGCGAAGAGCTGCGCCTGGTCGACACGCCGAACGCCAAGACCATTGCGCAACTGGTCGAAGGCTTCAACCTGCCGATCGAGAAAACCATCAAGACCCTGGTGGTGCACGCTGAAGAGAAAGGCAAGCTGATTGCCCTGATCGTCCGTGGCGACCATGAACTGAACGAAATCAAGGCCGCCAACCAGCCTGGCGTTGCCAGCCCGCTGGTCATGGCGTCCGAAAGCGAGCTGCGCGAGGCCATTGGCGCCGGCGCCGGTTCCCTCGGCCCGTTGAACCTGCCGCTGCCGATCATCATCGACCGCTCGGTCGAACTGATGAGCGACTTCGGCATCGGTGCCAACATCGACGACAAACACTACTTCGGCGTGAACTGGGAACGCGACCTGCCTGTTCCGACCGTTGCCGATCTGCGCAACGTTGTTTCCGGCGACCCTAGCCCGGATGGCAAGGGCACCCTGGAAATCAAGCGCGGCATCGAAGTCGGGCACATCTTCCAGCTGGGCAACAAGTACAGCAAAGCGATGAAATGCGAAGTGCTGGGCGAGAACGGCAAGCCGGTCACCCTGGAAATGGGCTGCTACGGTATCGGCGTATCCCGCGTGGTGGCCGCCGCCATCGAACAGAACAACGACGAAAACGGGATCATCTGGAGCGATACCCTCGCGCCGTTCCAGATTGCCCTGGTACCGCTGCGCTACGAGACCGAGCAGGTTCGCGAAGCCACCGACAAGCTGTACGCGGAACTCACCGCTGCCGGCTTCGAAGTGCTGCTGGACGACCGCGACAAGAAAACCAGCCCGGGCATCAAGTTCGCGGACATGGAACTGATCGGCATCCCACACCGGATCGTGGTCAGCGACCGCGGCCTGGCCGAAGGCAACCTGGAATACAAGAGCCGTACCGAGGCCGACGCACAAGCGCTGCCGGTCGCCGACGTGCTGCCCTTCCTTCAGGCCCGCATCCGCCGCTGAAAGCAGATATAGAGACGTCATGGTCAAGCGAAACACCTTAGGCCTCGGTGGTGCCGCCTTGTGCGGCGCCCTGCTGGTCAGCGGCTGTGCCAATCACATGTCACAACGCAGCGAGCACGAGGAGCGGGTCGAGCGCAAATTGCTCGATCACAGCCTGCAGATCGATGTCGGTGAGCCCAAGGTGCTTGAGCTGCCGCAACGGCGGGTGAAAATCCACGAGCAGAAGACTTTCGAAGTCACCGAGTACGAAGTCACTCGTCACTACGATCGCTATACGCCGTACCAACCCTGGCGGGAGGTTTACGAAATTCCGCTGGGCGCGGTGGCCGTGGTGGCAGGTGTCGGTGCCAACGTGGTCAACGTGTTCGCCCTAGGCAATCTGCCGGACAGCGTGACCAAGGACTGGCTGAGCTACGGTTTCGCCGGGCTCAACCCGTTCATGAACGTGCAGTCCCACGGTCGCGCGCAGCAGAACCTGGCCGGTATTGATGAAGTCCAGCGCGACAAGCGTACGGAATACTCAAGCCTGCCCTGGAGCGAGCGCCCGGTCGAGGTCAAGGCCGGCAAGGAAACCTTCGAACTGACCACCGACAAAAACGGCATATTGCGCCTGAATCTGTTGGACAACCCGTTCGCCGAACATGACATCAATCACCTGAGCCGGTTGCTGATTCGTGTCGAGGATGCCCAGGACGACGTGCACACCGACTCCTCGCTAGCCGTCAGCAGCACCTTGCGCAGCAAGCTCTATGAGGCCCACGGGCTGATTTATGACGATCTCGAAGGCGACGAAGTCAATCAGTGGGTCCACCGGGTCAAGCGCCTGTCGGAGCTGGGTCTTGAAGAAGAAGCCAGCGAACTGGAACAGAGCCTGATCGAACTGACGCGCAACGATCCCGAATTACAGACCGAATTCCTGAAGTCGCTGGCCCGCAATGGCGAACGGCTGGTGGCGAATCCGGGGCTGAACTAAGAGCCAAAAAGCTTCGCGAGCAGGCTCGCTCCCACATTGGATTTGTGAACATTCAAATCCCTGTGGGAGCGAGCCTGCTCGCGAAGAGGCCCGCAAACTCACCACCCAACTACCGCTCAAACAACTCCATCTGCTCGAACCCGCCCCGCAAATCCTCCAGCCGCACGCCGACACCCAGCAACCGCACCGCTTTACCACCGCGATTGAAGGCCTGGGTCAGCATCAACTGATAACTCCCCAGATCCCGCCCTGCCCCGGCCTGCTCCAATGTCGTCTGGGTGAAGTCGTGGAACTTCACTTTGACGAATGGTTTGCCCGGACGATAGCTGCTGTCGATCCGCGCCATGCGACCCGCCAGGGTCTCCAGCAGCTCGGGCAACTTGTCCAGACAGCTCTTCAGGTCCGGCAGATCGACGTCGTAGGTATTTTCGACACTGATCGACTGACGACGACTGTCGTTGTGCACCACGCGGTCATCAATCCCACGGGCCAGGCTCCAGAGTCGCTCGCCAAAGCTGCCGAATTCACGTACCAGTGCCAACTTGTCCCACTCGCGCAATTGCAGGCAATCGGTGATACCCAGCTTGCCGAGCTTGTCGGCGGTGACTTTGCCGACCCCGTGCAACTTGCTCACCGGCAAGCCACTGACAAAGTCCTCGACCTGGTCCGGAGTGATGACAAACAGGCCGTTGGGCTTTTTCCAGTCACTGGCGATCTTGGCCAGAAACTTGTTCGGCGCCACGCCCGCCGACACGGTGATATGCAACTGGTTGGAGACCCGGCGCCGGATGTCCTGGGCGATTCGCGTTGCACTGCCGGCGAAATGCGCGCTGTCCGACACATCGAGGTACGCCTCATCGAGCGAGAGGGGCTCGATGATCTCGGTGTAATCGCGAAAGATCGTGTGAATTTCCCTGGACGCTTCTCTATAGGCGTCCATCCGTGGCTTGACGATGGTCAGGTCCGGGCACAGCTTCAAGGCATGCCCGGAGGACATCGCCGAACGCACCCCGTACGCTCGCGCCTCATAATTGCAGGTAGCGATCACCCCGCGCCGGTCCGCCGACCCACCTACCGCCAGTGGTTTACCGGCGAGGCGTGGGTCGTCGCGCATCTCGATGGCGGCATAGAAACAGTCGCAATCGACGTGGATGATTTTGCGTTGGGTCATAGCAAAGCCGTGTTCATGGCAAAGAAAAGGCGTCATGGCGTGCCGGACAAACAGTATCTCACCGACACCTGTATATAGCACCAGTAGTCTGAATGTTCTTTTTCAATCGTAGGAAGAGTCGATTGTGAATTTATTTTTTCAATCGAAAAATTACTTTCAATAGACGCGCAGGCCTTACGCTACTTGCCTTACAGACCGGTCGACCTCCCATTTTTAACGCTAACCGATTGAACAGGAAGAGGTTTTATCGGAATTGGAGGTTGACACCCGAGCGCATCTCTATAGAATGAGCCACACAGACGCGGGATGGAGCAGTCTGGTAGCTCGTCGGGCTCATAACCCGAAGGTCGTCGGTTCAAATCCGGCTCCCGCAACCAAACATCAAAAAAGGCTACTCGAAAGAGTGGCCTTTTTTGTGCGCGCTCATTTTGTTGCACCGAACGCCGAAACAAGCCCTGGACGCTCAAACAGACCGAAACCGGAAATCGTTCTGATTCCGAAACTTAGGCCACCCCTGCGACCGTTTGACGCGATTCAACATTTATTTGACCTGCTTGCGGATTAACGGTTGACACCCCGGCGTATCTCTATAGAATGCCGCCACACAGACGCGGGATGGAGCAGTCTGGTAGCTCGTCGGGCTCATAACCCGAAGGTCGTCGGTTCAAATCCGGCTCCCGCAACCAAACATCAAAAAAGGCTACTCGAAAGAGTGGCCTTTTTTGTATCTGTTGAAAAAGTCCTTTCGCAACAATGGCCTGTCACTGTGTAGCGAGCTATTCGGGGTCCCCCATGCGCCGAGGCGCCGACTATGCTCCATCACAGCCGGAAGCCTCCACGACTGATAACGCGCCGCCCCTGTTGCCGGGTGATAGGCGTTAATATTTGTGATTATTTTTTTCTACAGGGATTGGTAACTTGGCTGGATACCTCCATCCTGTCGCGCACAATCCAAGAGGTGATTGATGCGCGCCAACTCGTCTGATTCACAAGACACTGTCACAGCGACACAACCGATCAATGCCGAGCGTTTGCGCCTGCTTGATCGATTGAGCAAGTACCGTCAACCCATTGGTCTGGCGGTCACCCTGCTGCTGTTCGCGATCGCGCTGATTGCCTGTCGCCACCTGTTGAGCGAACTCGACCTTGACGCGCTGCACGACTCGATCCTCGAGATTCCGAAACCTGCCTTGATGGGCGCACTGGGCGCGACCGTGGCGGGCTTCATCATTCTGCTCGGCTACGAATGGTCGGCCAGCCGCTATGCCGGGGTGAGCCTGGCACCGCGTGAGCTGGCGCTGGGTGGGTTCACGGCCTTTGCCATCGGCAACGCCATCGGTCTTTCAATGCTGTCGGGCGGTTCTGTCCGCTATCGCCTCTATGCCCGCCATGGCCTGGGAGCGGCTGAAGTCGCCCGCATGACGTTGTTCGCCAGCCTCTCGCTGGGTTGCGCCCTGCCACCGCTGGCTGCCCTGGCGACGCTCAGCGACCTGCCAGCGGCGTCCTCCGCCCTGGGACTCTCCCAGACGTTGTTGGGCGTAGTGGCGACCGCCGTGCTCGTACTGTTTTCCGGGTTGGCCATCGGTATCTACCGTCGTCGGCTGCCGGATCAGCCTTACCCGGACAACCTGCTGGTCAGGGTCGGGCGCCGCACCTTGCGCCTGCCCGGGCGTCGCCTGACCTTCCTGCAATTGGTCATCACCGCCCTGGACGTAGCGGCCGCCGCGACCGTGCTCTATCTGCTGCTGCCGGAAACGCCACCCTTCGGTGCGTTCCTTCTGGTTTACCTGCTGGCCCTGGCCGCCGGCGTGCTCAGCCATGTGCCGGGCGGTGTCGGGGTGTTCGAGGCCATTTTGCTGGCGGCGTTTTCCGACACCCTTGGCACTGCGCCACTGGCGGCTGCCCTGCTGCTCTATCGCTTGATCTATGTGGTCTTGCCCCTGCTGGTGGCCTGCCTGTTGTTGCTGGTCAACGAAGGCCAACGCCTGTTCCAGACACGCCAGACGTTGCGCGCGGCCTCGGGCCTGGCGGCACCGATACTGGCGGTGCTGGTGTTCCTGTCCGGCGTTGTCCTGCTGTTCTCCGGCGCCACCCCGGAAATCGATACCCGCCTGGAACACATCGGTTTTCTGATCCCCCATCGACTGGTCGATGCTTCGCACTTCGGTGCCAGCCTGGTCGGTGTGCTTTGCCTGCTGCTGGCCCAGGGGCTGCGTCGCCGGCTGTCGGCCGCGTGGATGTTGACCACCATTCTGTTGCTGGTCGGCGCCCTGCTCTCGCTGCTCAAAGGCTTCGACTGGGAGGAAGCCAGCCTGATGGTGCTGACGGCGAGCCTGCTGGGGGTATTCCGCCGCTCGTTCTATCGCCCCAGCCGCCTGACCGAAGTACCGTTCTCGCCGTTGTACCTGGTGGCTAGCCTGTGCGTACTCGGTGCGTCGATGTGGCTCCTGCTGTTTGCCTACCAGGACGTTCCGTACAGCCACCAACTCTGGTGGCAGTTCACCCTCGACGCCGACGCCCCTCGCGGCCTGCGCTCTCTGCTCGGGGCTGCCGTGCTGCTAGTGGTGGTGTCCCTGACCTGGTTGCTGCGCACCGCGCGTCCGGTCATTCACCTGCCCACGCCCGACGAACTGGAGCGCGCCAGCAAGATCCTCATGGCATCGGCCCAACCGGATGGCGGCCTGGCCCTGACCGGTGACAAGGCGCTGCTGTTTCACCCCAATGACGAAGCCTTCCTGATGTATGCCCGTCGCGGCCGCAGCCTGGTGGCGTTGTATGACCCGATCGGCCCGGGCCAGCAACGGGCGGAAATGATCTGGCAGTTCCGCGACCTGTGCGACATCCACCACGCCCGTCCCGTGTTCTATCAAGTGCGCGCCGAGAACCTGCCGTACTACATGGACATCGGCCTGACCGCGATCAAGCTCGGCGAAGAAGCCCGGGTCGACCTCAAGCGTTTTGATCTCGAAGCCAAGGGCAAAGAGATGAAGGACCTGCGCTACACCTGGAACCGTGGCACCCGGGACGGCCTGTCCCTGGAAATCCATGAGCCGGGGCAGGCACCGATGGATGAGCTCAAGGTGATTTCCGATGCCTGGCTGACCGGCAAGAACGTCCGCGAGAAAGGCTTCTCGCTCGGCCGCTTCAGCGATGACTACCTCAAGCATTTCCGCATCGCGGTGATTCGCTTTGAAGGACGCCCGGTGGCGTTCGCCAACCTGCTCGAGACCTACGGCCACGACCTGGCCAGCCTCGACCTGATGCGCGCGCACCCGGATGCCCCGAAGCTGACCATGGAATTCATGATGGTCGGCCTGATTCAACATTATAAAAACCATGGATACGCGCGTTTCAGCCTGGGCATGGTGCCGTTGTCGGGGTTGCAACCCCGTCGCGGCGCGCCATTGACCCAGCGCCTGGGCTCGATGGTATTCCGCCGTGGTGAGCAGCTGTACAACTTCCAGGGCTTGCGCCGCTTCAAAGACAAGTTCCAGCCTGATTGGGAACCCCGTTATATGGCCGTGCCCGCCGGACTCGATCCGCTGGTTGCGCTGGCCGACACTGCCGCCCTGATCGCGGGCGGCTTGACCGGATTGGTGAAACGCTGATGATTCAACGCTCCTTGCGGTATGTATTGGGCACGCTGGTGATAGTGGCCCTGATTCTCGGTGGCGGTTTCTGGTACCTGAAACGCCCGGCGCCGGAACCGACCCTCCAATTGCTGACCCCGGCCGAGGGTGCGGCCATGACCCGTGTCATCCCCGGCACCACGCCACACGCCCAGGTGCTGGTGGCGGTCAACGAAGACCAGAAACTCAGCGACAAGCAATTGATCACCCTGAGCCGCAGTGGTTCGGCGCAAATTGTCCAGGTGATCCTGCCCAAGGACTGCCTGCTGCAAAGCCGTGCCCTGCAATCGGGCCTGCGGGAACTCAAAGGCCCGGCGACCCTGGTCAGCGGCATCGGCCCTGGCGCCGTGCTGGCCTGGCGCTGGTTGTCCGAGCAAAAGGACGACAAGGCCTACGCCGTCTCGGTCGACCTGGCCCTGGAAAAGGGCGGCTGCACGCACCTGTTGCCGAAAAGCGCCGCCCACGGCCACTGGCTGGCGGCGTGGAACGACAATCCGGACGATACCAGCGCCGGCTTCGTGCGTGACCAACCGAACGCCGAAACCAGCATCAGCGACTACGACATCAACCTGCCGCAAGTGCTGAACAACGAACTGCGCAAGATCCTCGTCGGCGGCGACAAAGCTGCGGGCGGCCTGCAGATTCCGGTGGTCGAAGTGCCGGCGGGCCAGGCCAGGGACACCGTGACCCTGTTCCTTTCCGGTGACGGCGGCTGGCGCGACCTCGACCGCGACGTGGCGGGCGAAATGGCCAAGATCGGCTACCCGGTGGTCGGCATCGACACCCTGCGCTACTACTGGCAGCACAAGAGCCCGGAACAAAGCGCGCTGGATCTGGCTGAACTGATGCAACACTACCGGCAGAAATGGGGCACCAAGCGCTTCATCCTGACCGGTTACTCGTTCGGCGCGGATGTTCTGCCAGCGATCTACAACCGGCTGGCCGAGTCGGAGCAGCAACGCGTCGACGCGATCATCCTGCTGGCCTTCGCCCGCACTGGCAGCTTCGAGATCGAAGTCGAAGGCTGGCTCGGCAACGCCGGCAAGGAAGCCGCTACCGGCCCGGAAATGGCCAAGCTGCCAGCCGCCAAAGTGGTGTGCATCTACGGCGAAGAAGAAACCGACGAAAGCGGCTGCACCGACAAGACCGCGGTGGGTGAAGCCATCAAGCTGCCTGGCGGCCACCACTTCGACGAGAACTACCCGGCGCTGGCCAAGCGTCTGGTGGATGTGATCGAGAAGCGGCAAGCCAAAGAAGCAGAAGCTCAAGAGTGATCTGAGCCTCGCTGAAGAAAAGCCCCCGCCATCTCACGATAGCGGGGGCTTTTTCATTCAACGCCACAAATCCCTGTAGGAGCGAGCCTGCTCGCGATGGTCTTCAACGATAACGCTGAACACCTGACACCCAGTGGTGATCTCAGGTTCATCGCGAGTAAGCTCGCTCCTACATCTCCACCTGCGTCCCCAGTTCAATCACCCGGTTCAGCGGCAGATTGAAGAAACGCAGATTGCCGTTGGCGTTCTGCAACATGAACGCAAACAACGCCTCACGCCAGCGGGACATGCCTTCGAGCTTGGAGGCGATGACCGTTTCGCGGCTGAGGAAGTAGGTGGTGCGCATCGGGCTGAAGTCCAGCTCTTCGAGATGACACAGTTTCAACGCCTTCGGTACGTCCGGCTCGTCGGTAAAGCCGAAATGCAGAATTACCCGATAGAAACCTTCGCCGTAGGCATCGACCTCGAACCGTCGTGTTGGCGGCACCCGCGGGATGTCTTCGTACACCACCGTCAGCAGCACCACTCGCTCGTGCAGCACCTGGTTATGCAGCAGGTTGTGCAACAGCGCGTGGGGTACGGCATCCGGCCGTGCCGTCAGGAACACCGCAGTGCCCTGAACACGATGTGGAGGCTGTACGGCAATGCTGCTGATGAAGATCGGCAGCGGCAAGCCACCCTCATCGATACGCTCGACCAGCAACTGCTTGCCGCGTTTCCAGGTCGTCATCAGCACAAACAGCGCGAAACCGGCGATGACCGGGAATGCACCGCCTTGAACGATTTTCGGCACGTTGGCGGCGAAGTACACACCGTCGACCAACAGGAAACCCAGCAGAACCGGCACCACCAGTACCGGTGGCCACTTCCACAGCAGCAGGATCACCGCAGACACCAGAATGCTGGTCATCAGCATGGTCCCGGTCACCGCCACACCGTAGGCCGAGGCCAGGGCACCGGAGGATTCGAAACCCAGCACCAATAGCACCACGCCGACCATCAGCGCCCAGTTCACCGCGCCGATGTAGATCTGGCCCTGTTCGGCACTGGAGGTGTGCTGGATGTGCATGCGCGGAATGTAACCGAGCTGGATCGCCTGACGGGTCAGGGAGAACGCACCGGAAATCACCGCTTGCGAGGCAATTACCGTGGCCAGTGTCGACAGGCCGACCAGCGGGAGCAATGCCCAGTTCGGTGCCAGCAGATAGAAGGGGTTACGGGCAGCTTCCGGGTCGCCCAACAGCAAGGCACCCTGACCAAAATAGTTCAACACCAGCGCCGGCAGCACGAGGATGAACCAGGCACGAGCGATCGGCTTGCGGCCGAAGTGGCCCATGTCCGCGTACAGCGCTTCGGCACCGGTCAATGCCAGTACTACAGCGCCGAGAATTGTCACGCCCATGCCCGGATGGACCATGAAGAAACGTACGCCCCATACCGGGTTCATCGCTTCCAGGACTTCCGGGTGCTGGCTGATGCCATAGACGCCCAATGCACCCAGCACAAGGAACCAGGTGACCATGATCGGCCCGAACAGAATGCCGATGCGCGCCGTGCCGTGACGCTGGATCAGAAACAACGCGACAAGTACCACCAGTGACAGCGGCACGACCCAATGGTCGATGCCTTCGAAGGCCAGCCCCAGGCCTTCAATCGCCGACAGTACGGAGATCGCCGGGGTGATCATGCTGTCGCCATAGAACAACGCCGCGCCGATCAGTCCGCAGACCACCAGCAACATGCGCAATTTGGCGTGCCCCGCCGCCGCCCGCCGGGCCAGCGCGGTCAAGGCCATGATCCCGCCTTCGCCCTGGTTGTCGGCGCGCAGTACGAACATCATGTACTTGATCGACACGACCCAGATCAGCGACCAGAAAATGAGTGCCAGGATCCCCAGCACGCCGTCATGGTTGACCGGTACGCCATAGCCACCGGAAAACACTTCCTTGAGGGTGTACAACGGACTGGTGCCGATATCGCCATAAACCACCCCGACTGCCGCGACCAGCATGCCGATCGGCTTGACCGCCGAATGCTCGGCACCTGCAGCCTGACTACTTGCCTGACCCATCCACCACTCCTGATTCTCAGACCCGGGCTTCTTTCAAAGAAGCACTATGCTTTGTCGTGCAGCATGCGCTGTTTTACTTCACGTTACAGACGTTTTGTTGACTGTAAAAAAACAGTAAAGCGTAACGGCGCGAAGCATAACGCAGCACTCGTCGTATTTCCCTGCATAAAGCTGGTCAAGTGAACGACTCATCGCTAGAATTGCGCACTTTTTGATCAGAGGCGCCGTTCAAGCGCCCGTCCGTCGGTTTTGCCCTGCCCGGCAAGCGGCGTCACAAAATACCGAGGTTAGACATGTCCACCACTCCTGCGCCGGCCAATCCAAAGGTTGGCTTCGTATCCCTGGGTTGCCCCAAAGCACTGGTCGACTCCGAGCGCATCCTTACCCAGCTGCGCATGGAAGGCTATGACGTGGTGTCGACCTACCAGGACGCCGACGTCGTGGTAGTCAACACGTGCGGCTTCATCGATTCAGCCAAGGCCGAGTCCCTGGAAGTGATCGGCGAAGCCATCAAGGAAAACGGCAAGGTCATCGTGACCGGCTGCATGGGCGTCGAAGAAGGCAACATTCGCAACGTACACCCGAGCGTGCTGGCCGTGACCGGCCCGCAGCAGTACGAGCAAGTGGTCAACGCCGTGCACGAAGTCGTGCCGCCGCGCCAGGACCACAACCCGCTGATCGACCTGGTGCCGCCTCAAGGCATCAAGCTGACCCCGCGCCACTACGCGTACCTGAAGATTTCCGAAGGTTGCAACCACAGCTGCAGCTTCTGCATCATCCCGTCGATGCGCGGCAAGCTGGTCAGCCGTCCGGTCGGCGACGTGCTCGACGAGGCCCAGCGCCTGGTCAAGTCCGGTGTCAAGGAACTGTTGGTGATCTCCCAGGACACCAGCGCCTACGGCGTCGATGTGAAATACCGCACCGGTTTCTGGAACGGCGCGCCGGTGAAAACCCGCATGACCGAACTCTGCGAAGCCCTGAGCACCCTCGGCGTCTGGGTGCGCCTGCACTACGTTTATCCGTACCCGCACGTTGACGAGCTGATCCCGCTGATGGCCGCCGGCAAGATCCTGCCGTACCTGGACATCCCCTTCCAGCACGCCAGCCCGAAAGTGCTGAAGTCGATGAAACGCCCGGCCTTCGAAGACAAGACCCTGGCCCGCATCAAGAACTGGCGTGAAATCTGCCCGGACCTGATCATCCGTTCGACCTTCATCGTCGGCTTCCCGGGTGAAACCGAAGAAGACTTCCAGTACCTGCTGAACTGGCTGACCGAAGCCCAACTCGACCGCGTCGGCTGCTTCCAGTACTCGCCGGTAGAAGGTGCACCGGCCAATGACCTGGACCTGGAAGTCGTCCCGGACGACGTCAAGCAGGACCGCTGGGAGCGCTTCATGGCGCACCAGCAGGCCATCAGCTCGGCGCGCCTGCAAATGCGCATCGGCCGTGAGATCGAAGTGCTGGTCGATGAAGTCGACGAGCAAGGCGCGGTGGGCCGCTGCTTCTTCGATGCCCCGGAAATCGACGGCAACGTATTCATCGACAACGGCAGCAACCTCAAGCCGGGCGACAAGGTCTGGTGCAAAGTGACCGACGCCGACGAATACGATCTGTGGGCAGAACAGATCTAAACGCAAAAAATACGCAAAGCCCCGCTCTCTAGACGAGATGCGGGGCTTTTTTACGGCTATCGTTTTAGGTTGAAAGGATTCCTATCAACCACTGCACAAGAGGCAGACGGGCATGCGTCAGCATTCGGTCATCCACACGCCGAAACTCGGCGACTACGAAGAATTGACCCGGGTCTGGGAGGCCTCGGTCCGCGCCACCCATGATTTTCTGCCCGACAGCTATATCGAACTGCTAAAGAACCTGGTGCTGACCCGCTACCTCGATTCGGTGATGCTGATCTGCACCAAGGATTCGAACCAGCGCATCACCGGGTTCGCCGGTGTCGCGGCCGGCAAGGTCGAAATGCTCTTCATCGACCCTGACCATCGCGGCCAGGGCCTGGGCAAGAAATTGCTGCGCTATGCCCTGGAACACCTGAACGCCTATGAACTGGACGTCAACGAACAGAACCCGCAAGCCCTGGGCTTTTACTTCAAGCAGGGCTTCGAGGTCATCGGTCGCTCGGAAGTCGATGGCATGGGGCAGCCGTATCCGTTATTGCACATGCGTATGCGTCAAAACCAGCAGCGCTCACAACAGGCCTGACGCCATAGAAACCTGTGGGAGCTGGCCTGCCAGCGATTGCATCATCCTGGTGTATCTGACAAACCGTAGCGTCTGCATCGCTGGCAGGCCAGCTCCCACAGGAAATGCAACCGCATTGAAATGGAACCGGGATTAACCGGCGCCAGGCAGGTACAATGCCCACCCCCTTTTTGTTACGGCCCCTGACATGACTGACCCGATTCGTCTCTCCAAACGCCTCATCGAACTCGTCGGCTGTTCCCGTCGGGAGGCTGAGCTGTTCATCGAGGGCGGCTGGGTCACCGTCGACGGTGTGGTCATCGACGAGCCGCAATTCAAGGTCGAGACCCAGAAAGTCGAGCTTGATCCCGAAGCCAAGGCCACCGCGCCGGAACCGGTGACTCTGCTGCTCAACGTGCCCGCCGGCATGGACGCAGACACCGCCATGGCCACCCTCGGCGCCGAGACGCTGAGCGAAGAGCACCGCTACGGCAAGCGACCGTTGCGCGGGCACTTCCTGCGCCTGACCGCCAGCACCGACCTGCAGGCCAACGCCAGCGGTCTGCTGGTGTTCACCCAGGACTGGAAAATCCTGCGCAAACTCACCGCCGACTCCAGCAAGATCGAGCAAGAGTATGTGGTCGAGGTTGAAGGCGAAATGGTGGCCCACGGTCTGAACCGCCTGAACCACGGCCTGACCTACAAGGGCAAGGAGTTGCCGGCGGTCAAGGCCAGCTGGCAGAACGAGAACCGCCTGCGCTTTGCCATGAAGAACCCGCAGCCGGGCATCATCGCCCTGCTTTGCCAGGCGGTCGGCCTCAAGGTCGTCGCCATCCGTCGCATCCGCATCGGCGGCGTGTCCATCGGCAAAGTGCCGGTGGGGCAATGGCGCTACCTGTCCGGCAAAGAGAAGTTCTAAGGCTTTTCTCGCCGCCACACATTTCGGCGCCGCGCCTGGCCGCGACGCCCACAGCTGAATATCAGGACTGCACACATGATTCATAACGACGTACTGCGCAGCGTGCGCTACATGCTCGACATCAGCGACAAGAAAGTCATCGAGATCATCAAGCTCGGCGGCATGGACGTGACCCTGCCGGACCTGCTGACCTACCTCGACAAGAAAGAGGAAGACGAGGAAGGTTTCGTACGCTGCCCGGACGAAGTCATGGCGCACTTCCTCGACGGCCTGGTGATCTTCAAGCGCGGCAAGGACGAAAGCCGTCCGCCGCAGCCGATCGAAGTGCCGGTGACCAACAACATCATCCTGAAAAAGCTGCGGGTGGCGTTCGAGCTCAAAGAAGACGACATGCACGCGATCCTCAAGGCCGCCGAGTTTCCGGTGTCCAAGCCAGAGCTGAGCGCACTGTTCCGCAAGTTCGGCCACACCAACTATCGCCCGTGCGGCGACCAGTTGCTGCGCAATTTCCTCAAGGGCCTGACCCTGCGCGTTCGGCCGCAATAAACCTCAGGCTGATTGCTACCCCTGTAGGAGCGAGCTTGCTCCGGGCGGCGTTCCGACGATGGACTCAAGAGCGCCGTGTTTAGCCAGTAAATACGCGTTATCGTTACCGACCATCGCGAGCAAGCTCGCTCCTGCCAGGGCCGAATGGCTTCCCATTCCGCACAAAAATAGTGGCTCCGCTTCTGGCGGCTGACGACTAGGGTGTAAAGACCTCAGCTCTCAGGATTTGCCATGCATCCCTACTTTTCCCTGCAAGGCCGCACCGCCTTGGTGACCGGCGGCACCCGTGGTATCGGCAAGATGATCGCCAAGGCTTACGTCGAGGCGGGCGCCACCGTGTACGTCTGCGCCCGCGACGTCGAAGCCTGCCAGCAAACCGCCGACGAACTCGGTGCACTTGGCCGCTGCCGCGCCATCGCGGCGAACCTGGCCACCGAAGAGGGCGTCCTGCAACTGGCCACGCGCCTGGGCGAGCAGATCACACATCTGGACATCCTGGTGAACAATGCCGGCACCACCTGGGGCGCACCGTTGGAGAGCTACCCGATCAAGGGCTGGGAAAAAGTCATGCAGCTCAACGTGACCTCGGTGTTCAACTGCATCCAGCAGTTCCTGCCCCTGCTGCGTAAGGCCGGTTCCGAAGCGAATCCGGCGCGGATCATCAACATCGGATCGGTGGCCGGGATTTCCTCCTTCGGCGAGCAAGCGTATGCCTACGGGCCGAGCAAGGCTGCGTTGCATCAACTGTCGAGGATTCTGGCGCGGGAGCTGGTCAGCCAACACATCAACGTCAACGTGATCGCGCCGGGGCGTTTTCCGAGCAAGATGACTCAGCACATTGGCAATGATGAGCAGGCACTTGCACAGGATACGGCGCTGATTCCAATGAAGCGCTGGGGGCGCGAGGAAGAGATGGCAGCGCTGGCGATCAGCCTGGCGAGTACTGCAGGGGCCTATATGACCGGGAATATCATTCCGCTGGATGGCGGGTTCAGCCTCTGAAATCGGCGGTGCGGCTTTCGCGAGCAGGCTCGCTCCCACAGGGGATTTGTGGTGGACAGAAAACAGAAGAGCGCCCCCGAATCAATGTGGGAGCGAGCCTGCTCGCGATAACGGACTGACCGGCGCCACCGGGCCAGAGGCCGTGTGGGTTATCATGCCAGCCTTAATTCCACCTCGACCCCAAACCATGACCTACAGCGTTTCCCCCATCGGCTTCGTGCGCTCCTGCTTCAAGGAAAAGTTCGCCATTCCGCGCCAACCGCAACTGGCCCCGGCCGCCCGTGGGGTGCTGGAACTGGTGGCGCCGTTCGATCAAGGGGACGCGGTACAAGGTCTGGAGCAAGTCAGCCATGTGTGGCTGTTGTTCCTGTTCCACCAGGCCCTGGAGGAAAGGCCTCGCCTGAAAGTCCGCCCTCCTCGCCTCGGCGGCAATAAGTCCATGGGTGTATTCGCCACCCGCGCCACCCACCGCCCCAATGGCATTGGGCAGTCGGTGGTGAAACTGGACAAGGTCGAAGCCGGCCGGTTGTGGATCTCGGGCATCGATCTGCTGGATGGCACACCGATTCTCGATATCAAACCCTACGTGCCCTACGCCGACATCATCGACACAGCCTCTAACAGCATCGCCAGCGCCGCGCCGCAACTGATTCCCGTGCAGTGGACGGGCACAGCGCTGCAACAGGCTCACGGGCATTCCCAACGCCTTGCAGAGCCTTTGGTCGAGTTGATCGAGCAGTGCCTGGCGCAGGATCCGCGCCCGGCCTATCAAACCCCTGCGCCCGAGCGGGAGTACGGCGCACAGTTCTGGGATGTCGATGTGCGCTGGCATTACCCGACACCGGAGCTGATACGCGTGCTGGAAGTCATTCCCGCAAAAGGCTGAACGCCGGAAACGAATAAGCCCGCATGACCTTCCCAAGTCATGCGGGCTTTTCAGTTGCGCTGCAAATCTACTGTAGGAGCGAGCCTGCCCGCGAAAAACCTGAGGACGCCGCTGGGTATCAAGCTTCCCGCGTTATCGTTGACCTCCATCGCGAGCAGGCTCGCTCCTACAAGTGACCTGCGGTCACTTCTCGACGAACGCTCGCTCGATCAGGTAATCACCCGGCTCGCGCATCCGCGGCGAAACCTTCAGGCCGAAGCTGTTCAGCACTTCGCTGGTCTCGTCGAGCATGCTCGGGCTGCCGCACAGCATGGCGCGGTCGTCCTGCGGGTTGATCGGTGGCAGACCGATGTCGCTGAACAGCTTGCCGCTGCGCATCAGGTCGGTCAGGCGACCTTCATTCTCGAACGGCTCGCGGGTCACGGTCGGGTAGTAGATCAACTTGTCACGCAGCGCGTCACCGAAGAACTCGTTCTGCGGCAGGTGCTCGGTGATGAACTCGCGGTAAGCGACTTCGTTGACGTAACGCACGCCGTGGCACAGGATCACTTTTTCGAAACGCTCGTAGGTTTCCGGGTCCTGGATAACGCTCATGAACGGCGCCAGGCCGGTACCGGTGCTGAGCAGGTACAAATGTTTGCCAGGCTTCAAGTCATCCAGTACCAGCGTGCCGGTAGGCTTCTTGCTGATGATGATCTCGTCGCCTTCCTTCAGATGCTGCAACTGCGAAGTCAGCGGACCATCAGGCACCTTGATGCTGAAGAACTCGAGATGCTCTTCCCAGTTCGGGCTGGCAATCGAGTAAGCGCGCATAAGCGGGCGGCCGTTGGGCTGTTGCAGGCCGATCATCACGAACTGACCGTTCTCGAAGCGCAGGCCCGGATCACGGGTGCACTTGAAGCTGAACAGAGTGTCGTTCCAGTGGTGAACACTGAGGACACGCTCGTGGTTCATGTTGCTCATGTACGTGGGACTCCTGGAGATTGGTCTGCGCGTGTTCGGCGCCTGCTCTGCAAAAAAAGCCAGCTCTGCGCAATTGCATCGCATTCTAAAGGCAGAGACAATATCTGTTAAATGGATTATTAAGATAAGGGTTATCGGTTATATCGATATGCGATTTACTCTCCGTCAACTTCAAGTATTCGTCGCCGTCGCCCAGCAGGAAAGTGTGTCCCGTGCCGCGGACCTGCTCAACCTCTCGCAATCGGCGGCGAGCACCTCGATCACCGAACTGGAGCGCCAGTGCAGCTGCCAGTTGTTCGACCGTGCCGGCAAACGCCTGAGCCTCAACGCCCTCGGTAAACAGCTGTTACCGCAAGCGGTGGCGCTGCTGGACCAGGCCAAGGAAATCGAAGACCTGCTCAATGGCAAGTCCGGGTTCGGCTCGCTGGCCGTGGGCGCCACCCTGACCATCGGCAATTACCTGGCCACATTGTTGATCGGCAGTTTCATGCAGCGCCACCCGGAAAGCCAGGTGAAGCTGCATGTGCAGAACACTGCCAATATCGTGCAGCAAGTGGCCCACTATGAAATTGATCTGGGTCTAATCGAAGGCGACTGCAGCCACCCGGACATCGAAGTGCAAAGCTGGGTCGAGGACGAACTGGTGGTGTTTTGCGCGCCCCAGCATCCGTTGGCCAAGCGCGGCACGGCCACCATGGACGAGTTGAGCCACGAAGCCTGGATCTTGCGCGAACAGGGCTCGGGCACGCGGTTGACCTTCGACCAAGCCATGCGCCATCACCGCACTTCGTTAAACATCCGCCTCGAGCTTGAGCACACCGAAGCGATCAAACGCGCGGTGGAATCAGGCTTGGGGATTGGCTGCATTTCCAGGCTGGCTTTGCGCGACGCATTCCGCCGCGGCAGCCTGGTGCCTGTCGAGACGCCGGATCTGGATCTGGCGCGACAGTTTTATTTCATCTGGCATAAACAGAAATATCAGACCTCGGCGATGCGCGAATTCCTCGATCTGTGCCGCGCTTTCACCGCCGGGGTTCAGCGCAGCGACGAGATCGTGCTGCCGACGATCGCTTAAAGCAGGATCACCGCCCACACCAGGGCAATCATGCTCAATGCCACGAACTGGGCGGCACTGCCCATGTCCTTGGCATTTTTGGACAGCGGGTGCCGCTCGAGGGAAATGCGGTCGATGGCCGCTTCCACGGCCGAGTTGAGCAACTCGACGATCAACGCCAGCAGGCAGACCGCGATCAACAACGCCCGTTCGACCCGGCTGACATTCAGGAAGAATGACAAAGGAATCAGGATGACATTGAGCAATACCAATTGCCGAAAGGCGGCTTCACCGGTGAAGGCTGCGCGCAGGCCGTCCAGCGAATAACCGGAAGCATTGAGAATACGTTTCAGGCCGGTCTGGCCTTTGAAAGGTGACATAGAGTGGGCAACTGGCAAAAAAGAAGTGGGAAAGCTAGTTCAACCAAAGTCAAAAAAGCGTGAATTTGCCAGCCTTTAATGGCTGGAAATTGACTCAAGTTGTTGCAGGAGCAGCGCAGCCTGGGTTCGGGTCCGCACATTCAGTTTACGGAAAATCGCGGTCACGTGCGCCTTGATAGTGGCCTCGGAAACGCTCAGTTCGTAGGCGATCTGCTTGTTCAGCAAGCCTTCACAGACCATGGTCAGCACCCGAAATTGTTGCGGAGTCAGGCTGGCAAGACCTTCGCTGGCCGCCTTGGCCTCATCCGAGACGCTGACCGCTTCGAACGCCTGCGGCGGCCAGAACACGTCGCCATCGAGGACTGCACGCACGGCCTTCTGGATCACACTCAAGTCGCTGGATTTGGGAATGAAGCCACTGGCGCCGAACTCACGAGACTTGACCATGATGGTCGCCTCTTCCTGGGCCGAGACCATGACCACCGGAATCTGCGGGTACTGGCCGCGCAGCAGGACCAGCCCGGAAAAACCGTAGGCCCCTGGCATGTTCAGGTCCAGCAACACCAGATCCCAATCGGACTTTTCGGTCAGGCGGACTTCCAGTTCGGCGATGCTCGCCACTTCCACCAGACGGACGCCCGGGCCAAGGCCCAGGGTCAGCGCTTGATGCAAGGCACTACGGAAAAGTGGGTGGTCATCGGCAATCAGGATTTCGTATGTGGCCATTTTTCAAATGATCCTGTTTTTCATGGGACGCCCGATGCATTCGGACCTCGCCAAAGCAAGTCAAGACACAGCCACGGAGCTGTACTGACAAGGCGCGCTCAACGCAAAAAACGGCGTCGAAAATTCCGGCCGCACCCTAATCGGCGCCAAGCATGCCCAGCGAAGCCGGGGTGGTCAAGCAGCATGGCCGGTACACTTTATTGCAGTATGCGCGACAATCAGTCCATCAATGGGGTGGCCGGCTGAACATAGGGCATCAACTCGGCGTGCGCCGGGGTCGAAACGTTCATCTCCAACTGGTGTTTGGCGTCGAGGTAATGCTGGCTGAACACATCGAAGTAGGCATCCAGCGCCGACGCCGCGGCGACATCGCCTGCAAGGTCGAGGCACAGCGCCGCCACTTCCGCCGTGCACAAATGCTCACTGCGGGTGGAGCGGCGCAACCTGTAGCGGGAGAGTTTCTCCGGAAGCAGGCTGAGGATCGGCAGTCGGTCGAAATAGGGGCTCTTGCGAAAGATCTTCCGTGCTTCGGTCCAGGTCGCATCCAACAGAATGAACAGCGGGCGCTTCGTGCCATCGACATCCACGCTGTTTGTCACGCGCTCAGGTTCGACGTACTCACCTGGAAACACCAGGTAAGGCTGCCATTGCGGGTCGGACAACAGCGCCAGCAACTTCGGATCGATTTCGGTACGAGACCAGATGAAGGCGTGGTTGTCAGGTACCACGTCGGCGATCAGCCAACCAGTGTTGCTCGGCTTGAACACTTCCTTGTTGGTCATGATCAGGCACACGCCGGAGCGGGTAGCGACCTGCGGACGCCACGCGCACAGGCAGTGACTCTCGATCACCCGGCAGTCACGGCAGCGCGGCGCGCGCCAGCCACGGGCCTGAATCGGCTTGATGCCCTCCTCCTTACGCTGATCGCGCAAGCGGGCTACGGCATTCAAGGCAAAGCGCGCGGGGGTATGACTCATAGCGGGCAACGCCCACACAGAAGGGAAATCGACACGAAAAACACTCGACAGGGTAAAAAGTGCCAGCAGTTTACCAGAGCGCCCGGCGCAAGCCTGTACCGTCCAGCCCGGCTCCCCTATAATTCGCCGCCACTGAACGCACAGCCACGTGACGGGTCCAACCCCGCATCACTGAACCAGGAGAGTTTCATGCTGCGCCTTATCGTTCCTACCGCGGCCATTTTGCTGGCGTCGTCCTTCAGCGCCCAGGCTGCGTCCTTGAAAGACACGGAACTGAACAAAATGCTGCAAAACGTCGCCACCCAGAGCAGCGTCGGCACTCCTCGAGCGATCAACGAAGACATTCTCGATCAAGGCTACACCGTTGACGGCAAACAGCTGATCAACCACCTGAGCGTGCAGAGCAGCCATGCCGACAAAATGCGTGCAGACCCGAAAGCCGTGTACTTCCAGTTGGGGGCTTCTGTCTGCCGAAACGAAGGGTTTCGCAAGCTGATGGCCAGAGGCGCAATCATGCGTTACGACTTCACCGAGGTGAAGACCAACCGCCCGGTCGGCTCCGCAAGCTTCCAGGAATCGGATTGCCTGCAACCGGCCAAGAAGAAAAAGTAATCACCTGGAATTGGCGCGCCGCTGTTCATCTTCGGCGCGCAGTTCCGCCAGCAGCGCCTGCAAGTAATGTGAACGACGCTCGCCACCGCGCAAACGTCGGCAGCACTCCTCTTCGAGACTCAAATGATGAGTCTCGGCTGATGACTTCAGCAATCGATACAGTTGCGCATCGATCTCCAGAACGACTCTGGCCATGGTTTCCCGCCTCCCTGCACTTCACTCATGTCTGAGTGATAAATCCTTGAATCGCTTGTACCGTGCGCCTTGCCGTTGACGCAAAGTTGTCGTGTTGCACCTGTAACTTAGTAAATCAGAGTGCAGCACATACGACGTACGTTCAGACGAGCGGTGAAAGCACCTTGCAAATCGTCAATAAGCGGTTGCCAGGAAAGACTTTGTGGCGCAATGATCAAGACAGCGCAAATCACTGTAAGAGTCTGGATTTCAGGGTATCCACGTTCACTTTTTCAGGGCTGGAAAGGGGCTGGCCGTCGCTTGTCATGCAGTGCGAACTTTTTTCATCCAAGGGAAAACAGAGCCTGTTTGGATGATCCGATGCCTTTCGGGTCAAGTAGATCGCCCTGGCATGGGCCTGGGCAGACGGCGACACATGAAGTGTCGTGGCACCGGCTTACGTTGTCGGGCCGAGGGTTCTGTGCAGAAGGAGAAGCTGAATGCCTTACCAACCGAATGACCTCCTGAGCCGTCATTTCGAAGAAAGCGGCCACGACCTCATCAGCAAGGTTGAAGAACAACTCAAGCTGATTTCACCCAACAGCCCGAACACCCCGATCTACCGCGACATGATCCTGACCGTGCTGCGCATGGCCCAGGAAGACCACAACCGCTGGAATGCCAAAATCACCCTTCAAGCCCTGCGCGAACTGGAACAGGCTTTCCGCGTGCTCGAACAATTCAAGGGGCGGCGCAAGGTCACTGTTTTCGGCTCGGCCCGTACCCCCGTGGAACATCCGCTCTACAGCATGGCCCGGGAACTCGGCGCTGCGCTGGTGCGCTCGGACATGATGGTCATTACCGGTGCCGGTGGCGGCATCATGGCCGCCGCCCACGAGGGTGCCGGCCTGACACATAGCCTGGGCTTCAACATCACCCTGCCCTTCGAGCAGCATGCCAATCCCACTGTCGACGGCACGACCAACCTGCTGCCCTTCCACTTCTTCTTCACCCGCAAGTTGTTCTTCGTCAAGGAAGCCGATGCCCTGGTGCTGTGCCCGGGTGGTTTCGGTACGCTGGATGAAGCGCTGGAAGTGCTGACGTTGATCCAGACCGGCAAGAGTCCATTGGTGCCCGTGGTGCTGCTCGACGCGCCGGGCGGCAAATTCTGGAAAGGCGCACTGGACTTCATTCACCAGCAACTGGAGGAAAACCACTACATCCTGCCCACTGACATGAAGTTGGTGAAACTGGTCTACAACGTCGAAGAAGCGGTAGAGCACATCAACCAGTTCTACAGCAACTTCCACTCCAGTCGCTGGCTCAAGCATCAGTTCCTGATTCGCATGAATCACACACTCAGCGACCACGCACTCGAACACATGCAGGAGGCTTTCGCCGACCTGTGCCTGAGTGATCATTTCCATCAGTGCACTTACAGCGGCGAGGAACACGACGAAGCCGAATTCAGCCATCTGGCGCGGCTGGTCTTCAACTTCAACGCCCGCAATCATGGCCGTCTGCGCGAGCTTGTGGACTACATCAACCTGCCGGAAAACTGGGCACATTCAACCCCCCAAGTGCAGCAACGCACGCGGGAGCCGTCAAAGGTTACGTGAGGCATAAAAAACGGCCCGTTATCGAAATAGCAGGCCGTTTCAGTTCAATCGTCCATCCCTCGACCGCTGAACAGGCGGTTGATCATTTCCATGGAGTATCCCCGATACGCCAGGAACCGGCCTTGTTTGGCTCGCTCCCGGGCGTCTGCCGGCAATTGCCCAGAGAACTTGCGCCGCCAGGTATCGATCAATTGCTCCTGCCAGTCGATACCACTCTCACGAAGGGCGAGTTCAATATCGGCACGCTGCAGACCACGCTGGCCCAACTCTTCACGAATGCGTAAAGGGCCATAACCGGAACGGGCGCGGTAGGAAACGAAACTTTCGAGATAACGGGTTTCGGACAACAACCCCTCTTCCGTCAATCGGTCGAGGGCTGTTTCGATCATTTCAGGGAGGGCGCCGCGCTGACGCAGTTTACGTGTCAGCTCGACACGACCGTGCTCGCGTCGTGCGAGCAGGTCCATTGCGGTTCGCCGCACCGCGACGAGTGTATCTAGTACGGCGGTCATTGCTTCGATCAGATATCAGCGTCAGCCAGGTCGTCTTCGGTCTCTTTGACCGCAGAAGCTTTGGCGTCGGCTACCGACGAAGGGGACAGCAGCTTGTCACGCAGTTGCTTCTCCAGCTTTGCCGCGACTTCCGGGTTGTCTGCCAGGAACTTGGCCGAGTTGGCCTTGCCCTGACCGATCTTGGTGCCTTCATAGGCATACCAGGCACCGGACTTCTCGACGAAACCGTGCAGAACACCCAGGTCGATCATCTCACCGTTGAGGTAGATGCCCTTGCCGTAAAGAATCTGGAACTCGGCCTGACGGAACGGCGAAGCCACCTTGTTCTTCACAACCTTGACGCGGGTTTCGCTACCGACGACCTCATCACCTTCTTTCACCGCGCCGGTACGACGGATGTCCAGACGAACCGATGCGTAGAACTTCAGTGCGTTACCACCGGTGGTGGTTTCCGGGCTACCGAACATCACACCGATTTTCATACGGATCTGGTTGATGAAGATCACCAGGCAGTTGGCGTTCTTGATGTTACCGGTGATTTTACGCAGCGCCTGGGACATCAGACGGGCTTGCAGGCCCACGTGCATATCACCCATTTCACCTTCGATTTCAGCCTTTGGTACCAGGGCGGCCACGGAGTCGACAATGATCACGTCAACCGCGTTGGAACGCACCAGCATGTCGGTGATTTCCAGAGCCTGTTCACCGGTGTCCGGCTGGGAAACCAGCAGGTCGTCGACGTTGACGCCCAGCTTGCCGGCGTATTCAGGGTCGAGGGCGTGCTCGGCGTCGACGAATGCGCAGGTCGCACCGGCTTTTTGAGCCTGGGCGATCACGGACAAGGTCAGCGTGGTTTTACCGGAAGATTCAGGACCGTAGATTTCAACAATACGGCCTTTTGGCAGGCCGCCGATGCCAAGAGCGATGTCCAGACCCAGAGAGCCAGTGGAGATGGCCGGGATCGCCTGACGATCCTGATCGCCCATACGCATTACGGCACCCTTGCCGAATTGACGTTCGATCTGACCCAGGGCCGCAGCCAAGGCTTTCTTCTTGTTGTCGTCCATTAAAGTCCTCACGTAATCAATAAGGCCTGACGGCCAACACCTGTATAAGTAGCCAGTATTATTCCACAGCGATTCCGGATCGCCTACCCCTGATTTGAGATTTCTGCCGCGGCATACCGCAGCAGCCCCTCTAGCGCGGCCTTCACCGTTTGTCGGCGGACGTCGTCGCGATTACCCGGGAAGTGCTGCTGCTCACAGAACACTTGGTCTCCAACGCCCCAGGCCAGCCAGACCGTGCCAACCGGCTTGTTCGCCGTTCCACCATCCGGCCCGGCGATACCACTGACCGCCACGGAGAAATACGCGCTGTTTTTCTTCTGTGCCCCCCGGACCATGGCCTCGACCACCTCGCGGCTGACCGCGCCCACGGTGGTGAACAACTCCACCGGGACATCCAGTTGCAGGGTTTTCTGCCGGTTGGAGTAGGTGACATAACCGGCCTCGAACCAGGCCGAACTCCCCGGGATACGGGTGATTGCCTCGGCGATGCCACCGCCGGTGCAGGACTCCGCCGTGGTGACATGGGCATTGAGAACCTGCAGGCGTCTGCCAAGTTCGGCGGCGAGCTGGGTGATTTCGTTCACGGTCATCTCCTGATCGGGCGGGATGAGGTTAAACGTACACGAGCAGACCGCACTTGCAAGCGACAGGAGCGATCAAAATGTAAGGAATCGAAGGCTCTGGAAAGGGACTGTCGGAGAATCAATCGTCCACGTCACCGGACGGAACATGACCGATCCCCATACGCTTGGCCACCCAACGCTCATACAACCCTAAAACGACGTCTGTCCCGGCCATCGCCGCCAAGCAACCACCCGCACAGGCAGCCCAGATGGAAACATTGGCGGCGTGCAGCAGCATGATGACCGAAGCGCCACAGATCATGCTGGAGCCAGACCGCAGGCCCAGGCGCCGGACAAGGGGCCAGCCGCGAACGCCCTCTTTATCGGCACGCCACATTTCACCGGTAACGCCACCGAGTATCGGCAAGCTGATGACCAGCCACAGAGGCATGTCCAGCAACGCATATTGCTCAGCGGTCATTTCATGCCTCCTTGAGTGAACGATCACACCGCGTTCTTGAATGGACAGGCAATCAGATTATGCATTAATGCATATACAGTCAATGCATTAACGCATTGAAGAGGTGATCCAATGTTTTCAGCACGCGAAAAAAACCCGCTCCGGAAAGCGGGTTTTATCTGAGCGCAGGGGTGTTAACGGGCGTACATGCCCCACCAAAAGACATGCCCGAGGATAACGATCGGCTCCTCCTGGACTTCCTGAAAGGTGTAATCCTCGTCTGGATGCTCGTCTCGATTGAAGCTACGCAAACGAATCCCGGACGGCAGCCGATACAACTGCTTCACCCGCAACTGGCCGTTGTGATTGATTGCATAAAGGTCGCCGTCAACGATATCGCCAATACCGCATTTGCCGGCATTGACCCCGACCGTGGCGCCGTCGCGCAGCACCGGCAACATACTGTTGCCCCGTACTGTCACGCATTTGGCCTGGTCGAACTGCACACCGTTATGGCGCAGGCTTCGCTTGCCGAAACGCAGGCTAGAGCGCTCGCTTTCTTCGATGACGAATCTTCCTGATCCAGCAGCCAATTCAACCTCGCGAAGAAAGGGGACCGACACCTCGTCGTCATCGACAGGGGTATCGTCATCCCACAGACTTATATCCTTGAGTTCCGAATGCACGGGAGCCCGCCCGGCATTAGCGGCAGACGAGACGTCCGCGCGGCCACGCAACTGGTCGGTGCTCAAGGAAAAATACTCGGCGATCTTCGAAATATGTTTATCCGAAGGATCGACGATCTTCCCGCTGAGAATGCGCGAGAGCGTGGATTGAGGCACGCCGGTACGACGGTGAAGCTCCGTGGGGGAGATCCCGTGCTGATCGAGCAATGCCCTTAATACGGTAGATACGTTGCGTTTATGCATAAACCACATACTGCTTGCTCTTCTCGAAGAAGACAATGCCGATTTGCATAATCGATGCATAACAAGATTTTTGCATCGTAAAAGATGTCACCCGGCCGTGGTGCCTGCGTCGGGCAGACCGCCCATGGTAACCTTGCGCCCATCGCGGAAAAGCCCGGCCATTGCCTCGCTTTTGCCCCACCTCTTTCAATGAGCTTCCTGACAATCCGATGAATAAAGCCGTCTCCGACCTGTCCTCCCACACTCCGATGATGCAGCAGTACTGGCGCCTGAAAAACCAGCACCCGGACCAGCTGATGTTCTACCGCATGGGCGACTTCTACGAAATCTTCTATGAAGACGCGAAGAAGGCCGCCAAGTTGCTGGACATCACCCTGACGGCCCGAGGGCAGTCGGCTGGCCAGGCGATTCCGATGTGCGGGATTCCTTACCACGCCGCCGAGGGTTACCTGGCAAAGCTGGTGAAGCTTGGCGAATCGGTGGTGATCTGCGAGCAGGTCGGCGACCCGGCCACCAGCAAAGGGCCGGTGGAGCGGCAGGTTGTGCGCATCATCACGCCGGGGACGGTGAGTGACGAGGCGCTGCTGGATGAGCGCCGGGACAATCTGATCGCTGCCGTTCTGGGTGATGAACGCCTGTTCGGCCTGGCAGTGCTGGACATCACCAGTGGCAACTTCAGTGTGCTGGAGATCAAGGGTTGGGAAAACCTGCTCGCGGAACTGGAGCGGGTCAACCCGGTGGAACTGCTGATTCCGGATGACTGGCCCAAGGACTTGCCGGCGGAAAAACGCCGTGGCGTGCGTCGTCGTGCGCCGTGGGATTTCGAGCGCGATTCGGCGCTCAAAAGCCTGTGCCAGCAATTCTCGACCCAGGATCTGAAGGGCTTTGGTTGCGAAAACCTGACCCTGGCGATTGGCGCCGCCGGTTGCCTGCTGGCCTACGCCAAGGAAACCCAGCGCACCGCCCTACCCCATTTGCGCAGCCTGCGTCATGAACGCCTGGACGACACCGTGGTGCTCGATGGCGCCAGCCGTCGCAACCTGGAGCTCGACACCAACCTGGCCGGGGGCCGCGACAACACCCTGCAATCGGTGGTGGACCGCTGCCAGACCGCCATGGGCAGCCGCTTGCTGACCCGCTGGCTGAATCGCCCGTTGCGCGATCTGACGGTGCTGTTGGCGCGTCAGACTTCGATCACTTGCCTGCTCGACGGCTACCGATTCGAAAGACTGCAACCGCAGCTCAAGGAAATTGGCGACATCGAGCGGATTCTTGCGCGGATCGGCCTGCGCAATGCCCGCCCCCGCGACCTCGCCCGCCTGCGTGACGCCCTCGGCGCCCTGCCGGAACTGCAAGTGGCAATGACGGAGCTCGAAGCCCCGCACCTCCAGCAACTCGCCACCATCACCAGCACCTACCCGGAACTGGCGGCACTCCTGGAAAAAGCCATCATCGACAACCCGCCCGCCGTCATTCGTGATGGCGGCGTGCTGAAAACCGGCTACGACAGCGAACTGGACGAACTGCAGTCGCTGAGCGAAAACGCCGGGCAATTCCTGATCGACCTCGAGACGCGGGAAAAGGCCCGCACCGGCCTGTCGCACCTGAAGGTCGGTTACAACCGCATTCACGGTTACTTCATCGAGCTGCCAAGCAAGCAGGCGGAATCGGCACCGGCCGACTATATCCGCCGCCAGACCCTCAAAGGCGCCGAGCGTTTCATTACGCCGGAACTCAAGGCATTCGAAGACAAGGCATTGTCAGCCAAGAGCCGCGCCCTGGCCCGCGAGAAGATGCTGTACGAAGCGCTGCTCGAAGACCTGATCAGCCAGCTGCCACCGCTGCAGGACACCGCCGGCGCCCTGGCCGAGCTGGACGTCTTGAGCAACCTGGCCGAACGCGCGCTGAACCTCGACCTGAACTGCCCGCGCTTCGTCAGCGAGCCGTGCATGCGCATCACCCAGGGTCGTCACCCGGTGGTCGAACAAGTGCTGACCACGCCATTCGTGGCCAACGACCTGAGCCTGGACGACAACACCCGCATGCTGGTGATCACCGGTCCGAACATGGGCGGTAAATCCACCTACATGCGTCAGACCGCCTTGATCGTCCTCCTGGCGCACATCGGCAGCTTCGTGCCGGCAGCCAGTTGCGAACTGTCGCTGGTCGACCGCATCTTCACCCGGATCGGCTCCAGCGATGACCTGGCCGGCGGGCGCTCGACCTTCATGGTGGAAATGAGCGAAACCGCGAACATCCTGCACAACGCCACCGAGCGCAGCCTGGTACTGATGGACGAAGTCGGGCGCGGTACCAGCACCTTCGACGGCCTGTCCCTGGCATGGGCGGCGGCAGAACGCCTGGCGCATTTGCGTGCCTACACGCTGTTCGCCACCCACTACTTTGAACTGACCGTCCTGCCGGAAGCCCAGCCGCTGGTGGCCAACGTGCACCTCAATGCTACCGAGCACAACGAGCGCATCGTGTTCCTGCACCATGTGCTGCCCGGGCCGGCCAGCCAGAGTTATGGCCTGGCCGTTGCGCAGCTGGCAGGCGTTCCGAGCGAAGTCATCACCCGTGCTCGCGAGCACTTGAGCCGTCTGGAAGACACCGCCCTGCCCCATGAAACACCGGCACCGGCCAAAGGCAAACCGGCCGCACCACAGCAAAGCGACCTGTTCGCCAGCCTGCCGCATCCGGTGCTGGATGACCTGGCCAAGCTCGACCTGGACAACATGACACCACGTCGTGCGCTCGAAATGCTCTATACACTAAAGACACGGATCTAACGCAGCGGCTTGCAAGCTGTTAGAATCTCGCGCGGTTTGGGATGCTGCTGGCTAATAGCCTGGCCAGCAGACTATCGCTCCCAAACCTGGCGACCCCTACGAGAAGGGGCGCAGCAAGCCGCGCCTGAGGAGAAAATTAGAAATGACCTTCGTCGTCACCGACAACTGCATCAAGTGCAAGTACACCGACTGCGTAGAAGTCTGTCCGGTGGACTGCTTTTACGAAGGCCCGAATTTCCTGGTGATTCACCCGGATGAGTGCATCGATTGCGCGCTGTGCGAACCTGAATGCCCTGCCGTGGCTATCTTCTCCGAAGATGAAGTTCCGGCCGGCATGGAAAACTTCATCGCGCTGAACGCTGAGCTGGCCGATATCTGGCCGAACATCACCGAGAAGAAAGATTCGATGCCCGACGCTGAAGAGTGGGACGGCAAGCCAGGCAAGATCGCAGAACTCGAACGCTGATTACCCCCGCGTTCGCGAAAAAGGCCCCACAAGGGCCTTTTTGCTTTTCTGCAGGCGAAAAAAGGGGCGGTTTGACCCGCCCACATTTTTTCCCTATTCCCTGTGTTCCTTTTCATCGTCCTGATGAATCGCGTCCTGCGATATCCCTATCCCCTCATCCTTGAAGGACGTGTCTGTCCGTCGACACAACCTCAATACTAGAGTGTTCCCCTGCGGGATCAATCGCCCCTTGGCGCTAAACCCAGCTGTCACACGTCATTAATAATAAAAAATAGTTATATAAATCAAAACGATAGAGGTAAGAAGCGTTCAGCATGGACAATTGCCAGGGTGTAAAAATAACGAACACTTACGCAAGTGTAAGCCTGGACTTACAGCACGAAACCAAAATTCCGAGGGGATTCGGTCTGCTGGCCAGGCAATAAAAAACCCCGAGCCAGTCGGGGTTTTTCATGCCATCGCAGTGAGTGCTTTATTGGAACAGCGACTCGCTCGACAGACCATTTTTTTCCAGGATCTCGCGCAGCCGCTTCAAGCCTTCCACCTGAATCTGTCTGACCCGTTCCCGGGTCAGGCCGATTTCCAGGCCTACGTCTTCAAGGGTGCTGCTTTCATGGCCGCGCAGGCCGAAGCGGCGTACAACCACTTCGCGTTGCTTGTCGGTCAGTTCCGAGAGCCATTGATCGATGCTTTGGGACAGGTCATCGTCCTGCAACAGTTCGCATGGATCGGTTGGACGGTCGTCAGTCAGAGTATCGAGCAGGGTTTTATCCGAATCCGGACCCAGCGAGACGTCGACCGACGAAACCCGTTCGTTAAGGCCGAGCATGCGCTTGACCTCTCCCACCGGTTTTTCCAGCAGGTTGGCGATTTCTTCGGGTGAGGGTTCATGGTCGAGTTTTTGCGTCAGCTCCCGCGCGGCCCGCAGGTACACATTCAGCTCCTTGACCACATGGATCGGCAGCCGGATGGTCCGGGTCTGATTCATGATTGCGCGTTCGATGGTCTGGCGAATCCACCAGGTCGCGTAGGTCGAGAAGCGGAAACCGCGCTCCGGATCGAACTTCTCCACCGCCCGGATCAAGCCGAGGTTACCCTCTTCGATCAGGTCCAGCAGCGACAGCCCACGATTGACGTAACGCCGGGCGATTTTCACCACCAGCCGCAGGTTACTTTCAATCATGCGTTTGCGCCCGGCCGGATCGCCACTTTGCGACAGGCGCGCAAAATGAACTTCTTCTTCGGGTGAAAGCAGGGGAGAGAAACCAATTTCATTGAGATACAGCTGCGTGGCATCGAGTGCCCGCGTGTAGTCAATGTACTTGTGCTGTTTCAAGGATGCTGAGTGTTTGGATTTGGCACGAACGGAAGGTGGAGCCGCCCCTTCATCATTCGACATCGAATCCGTATCGATGCTGCTCTCCATCAGGAGAACCTCATCGTCGATGTCAAACTCCGGCACTTCTTTACTGAGAGCCATTGTTATAGTCCTTTGGTGAGTTCGACCTCAAGCTCAAGCGGCGCCTTTATCCCTGGCAACGCTGGAGCCTGTCCCCTCTACGCGACGGAACAGGCTGGTTAGCGATCAACGACGCGGCAGGAATTGCAGCGGATCTACAGGTTTACCCTGGCGGCGAATCTCAAAATGCAGTTTCACCCGGTCTGTACCCGTTGACCCCATTTCGGCAATTGTCTGTCCGACCTTGACCTGCTGCCCCTCCCGAACCAACAGCCTGCGGTTGTGTCCGTAGGCGCTTACGTAGGTTTCACTGTGTTTGATGATTACTAATTCGCCGTAGCCCCTTAAGCCACTCCCGGCGTATACCACCGTCCCATCAGACGCAGCTAAAACAGGCTGTCCCAAATCTCCGGCGATATCAATTCCTTTATTCAAACTACCGTTTGAAGAGAATTTCCCAATCAGAATGCCATTAGATGGCCATCCCCAGCCGGTCGGGGCTGGCCCGGGAGGGGGCAATGGAGCGGGTGCAGACTTGCTCGCGACGGACGGTACAACTGTCGTTGTGCTGGTGGTCGTACCGTTTGCCGAACGACGAATGACCGTGGTTTTACTCGACGACGAAGGCGTTGAACTGGACGAACTGACCACCGCCGTCGACGTTGAATCGGTACGACCATCAAAGCGAATCGTCTGACCCGGACGAATGGTGTAAGGCGCAGGAATGTTGTTGCGTGCCGCCAGGGCCTTGTAGTCCCAGCCGTAACGGAAGGCGATGGAGAACAGGGTGTCCTTGGGCCGAACGACGTATTGCCCGGTGGTCACGGCTGGACGCTGAGCCGCGGCATTGTTGCGGTCCACGACGCGAACATCGCTGGACTTGTTGCTGGAACAACCGACCAGCAAGGTGCTCAAGACAAGGCCAGTCACCAGGCGCTGAAAGCTCGTTTTACTCATACGCTGCGCAATGACTGTGAGACTCACCCGCCGCTCCCTCTGTGGTGGCTGAAAATGTGAAATACCGGAGTCCGGCAATGAACTGTCGCAAGTATAACGGGGTGTGCACGCTTTACCTTTAATGTGGCGGATCGGTGTCGCGCACACGTTTGCTGCCTGACGATGAATCCCGTTCAACCAAACGATGCCGCTATAAGACAAAGGCAATCGAAGAGAATTCAGCGTCCCGAAACAAATGCTCAGGCCAGTGGCCCATTGAGCAACGGCACGAAGCGCACAGCCCCAAGAACATGCCTGGAAAAACCTTGCTCCTCGCGGATGATCAGCATCAATTGCTGGACTTCGCCGGCCCCGACCGGAATCACCATTCGGCCTCCCGGCGCCAACTGGTCAAGCAGTGCCTGGGGTACGTCGGTCGCCACTGCGGTGACGATAATCCCGTTATACGGCGCCAGTGCCGGCCAGCCTTCCCAGCCATCGCCCCAGCGGAACACCACGTTGCGCAGGTTCAGTTCGACCAGACGTTCCTTTGCCCGATCCTGCAGAACCTTGATGCGCTCGACCGAGAACACACGTTCGACCAGTTGCGACAGCACCGCCGTCTGATAACCCGACCCGGTGCCGATCTCCAGCACCTTGTCGAGGGGACCGGCCTCCAGCAGCAGCTCGCTCATGCGTGCCACCATATAAGGCTGGGAGATGGTCTGGTTGTTACCTATCGGCAGCGCAGTGTCTTCATAGGCACGGTGTGCCAGCGCTTCGTCGACGAACAGGTGGCGCGGGGTCCGGCGAATGACCTCCAGCACCCTGGCGTTGGAGATGCCTTCTTCGTACAGGCGCTGGATCAGCCGCTCCCGGGTTCGCTGGGAGGTCATGCCAATGCCGCGGCGCAGCATATCGTCTTGTTCGCGACCCATCAGCGCAGCCCCTCCAGCCAGCCGTCCAGACTTCTGAAGGCATCATTGAAGGTGCGATCCAGTTGCAGCGGCGTGATCGAAACATAACCCTGCATCACTGCATGGAAATCGGTACCCGGGCCACCGTCTTCGGCATCCCCGGCCGCCGCGATCCAGTAACCGGACTTGCCCCGCGGATCCACCACTTTCATCGGTGCCGCGGCCCGGGCGCGATGGCCCAGGCGGGTCAACTGAATACCGCGGATACGATCCAGCGGCAAATTGGGAATGTTCACGTTCAGTACCGTACGCGGTGGCAGATCCAGGTCAGCATGGGCTTCAACCAGTTTGCGCGCGAAATGGGCAGCTGTGGGAAGGTTATCTATCTGGCGTGAGACCAGCGAAAAGGCAAACGAAGGGTGTTTCAGGAAACGCCCCTCGAGGGCCGCCGCCACCGTACCGGAATACAGGACATCGTCCCCCAGGTTCGCCCCCAGGTTGATCCCGGAAACAACCATGTCCGCTTCGCGCTCCAGCAGGCCATTGAGGCCCAGGTGCACACAATCGGTTGGCGTGCCGTTGAGGCTGATAAAGCCGTTGGCCAGGGTTTGCGGGTGCAGCGGACGGTCGAGCGTCAGCGAACTGCTGGCGCCGCTCTTGTCCTGGTCCGGGGCGATAACCACGCACTCGGTGTAATCCGCCAGCGCAGCATAAAGCGCGGCGAGACCGGGTGCTGTTACCCCATCGTCGTTAGAAATCAGAATACGCATGGGCTGTCCGTCTGTCCCACCGGCACCAGATCAACAAGCTCGCGCACCAATACGGTGGCGAAGCATCCGGCCGGCAGGACGAATTCCAGTTGCAGAATGTCCAGCGAGGGATAATGCCACGTCAACCCGGCAATGGGCAGCCGCAGGATGCGACGTTCGTGGCTCATTCCGGCGTTGATCAACCAATCGCGAAGGTCTGCTTCGCGCGCGGCAATCGCCTGCTCCAGTTCATGGACAGCGCCCGTGGCCGGCGAGTCACCTTCGCCCCACTGCGGACCGGTCGGGTGCAGATCGAGAATCGCCAAGCGCGGGTCGCTGCACTCGGCTTCGCCTGCCGGGAAAAAGCTGCGGCTGTCGGTGAACGCCAGCAGATCTCCCACCTGGGCACGCTGCCAGGTGCCATCGGCGACACGTGCGGCCAATACCTGATTGAACAGAAAACTGCGCGCCGTGGAGAGCAAACGCGAGCGCACATTGCGCTGCTCCGGCAAGGCCTTGCGCGCGGCCCAGGCACGAGCATCAACGACGTTGCCGCCGTCATGACCGAAACGCTGGGCACCGAAATAATTGGGGACGCCTTGTTTGGCGATCAGTTGCAGACGCTCTTCAAGCGCAGCCTTGTCGCCAGCGAATTGCGTCAGGCGCAACGTAAAACCGTTGGCCGAGTGGGCACCGCGTTGCAGTTTGCGCTTGTGGCGGGCGGTCTTGAGGATCTTCAGCGTATCGTTTTGCGCAGCCGACAGATCAGGGTCTGCCTTGCCCGGCAATTGCACGCTGAACCATTGGCGAGTCAACGCCTGACGGTCCTTGAGCCCGGCATAACTGACGGTGCGCAATGGCACGCCGGCAGCCTTGGCAATCCGTCGCGCCGCTTCTTCAGTATTCAGGCCGCGCTTTTCCACCCAGATCCACAGGTGCTCGCCTTCGCCGCTGAGGGGAATGTCGAGGACTTCGTCGACCTGGAAATCTTCCGCGATCGCTTTCAGGATCGCCGTGCCGAGGGCATCACCGTAAGCCCGCGGGCCGAGCAATTGCGCCTCGTTCATGCGCGCAGCAACAAGGCAACGGAGTGCACGGCAATGCCTTCTTCGCGACCGACAAAGCCGAGCTTTTCGGTGGTGGTAGCTTTCACGTTCACTTGATCCAACTCTACTTGAAGATCCGCGGCAATCAGCGCGCGCATCGATTCGATATGCGGGGCCATTTTCGGCGCCTGGGCGACGATGGTGTTATCGACGTTGCCGACTTTCCAGCCTTTGGCATGGACCAGTGCGACGACGTGACGCAACAGCGCACGGCTGTCGGCGCCCTTGAATTTCGGGTCGGTGTCCGGGAAATGCTTGCCGATGTCTCCCAGCGCCGCGGCGCCGAGCAAGGCATCGCTCAAGGCGTGCAGGAGGACGTCACCGTCAGAGTGAGCGAGCAACCCGAAGCTGTGCGCAATGCGCACGCCGCCCAGAGTGATGAAATCGCCTTCAGCGAAACGGTGCACATCATAGCCGTGGCCAATACGCATAAAAAAACGCCCCGATTTTTGTCAGGGCGTGATTCTACCTGCATTAGCCAACCAGAGCATGCGCGTGATGCCGCAAGTGCTCATCGATGAAACTGGCTATGAAGAAATAGCTGTGGTCGTAGCCCGGTTGCAGGCGCAACGTCAGCGGATGACCGGCCAGTTTGGCCGCCTGCTGCAAGGCTTCGGGCTTGAGCTGGTTGGCGAGGAAATCGTCGCGATCACCCTGATCGACCAGCAGCGGCAGCTTTTCATCGGCCTCGGCAATCAACGCGCAGGCATCCCATTCGCGCCATTTCGAACGGTCCTCTCCCAGATAGCGGGAGAAGGCTTTCTGCCCCCACGGGCAATCCATCGGATTGTTGATCGGCGAGAACGCCGACACCGACAGATAACACCCCGGATTGCGCAAGGCGCAGACCAGCGCACCGTGGCCACCCATGGAATGGCCACTGATGCCGCGCTTGTCCGACGCAGGGAAATGGGCTTCGACCAACGCCGGTAATTCCTGCACGACATAGTCATGCATCCGATAGTGCCGCGACCAAGGCTCCTGGGTGGCATTCAGGTAAAACCCGGCACCGAGGCCGAAGTCCCAGGCGCCATCTGGATCGCCCGGCACTTCAGGGCCGCGAGGGCTGGTGTCCGGGGCGACGATGATCAGCCCCAGTTCGGCGGCCATGCGCATGGCGCCGGCCTTTTGCATGAAATTCTCATCGGTGCAGGTCAGGCCGGACAACCAGTACAACACCGGCAGCTTGCCGCCCTGCTCCGCCTGCGGCGGCAGGTACACGGCGAACACCATGTCGCAGCCAAGCACTTCCGAGCGATGGCGATAGCGTTTGTGCCAGCCGCCGAAGCTTTTCTGGCAGGAGATGTTTTCCAGGCTCATGGCGGACCTCAGAAATGGATGACGGAACGGATGCTTTTTCCTTCATGCATCAGGTCAAACGCCTTGTTGATATCTTCCAGGCCCATTGTGTGGGTGATGAAGGTATCCAGCGGAATCTCACCGGTCTCGGCCATTTCCACATAGCTTGGCAACTCGGTACGGCCGCGCACGCCGCCGAACGCCGAACCCCGCCAGACGCGGCCGGTGACCAACTGGAACGGACGGGTCGAGATTTCCTGGCCGGCACCGGCAACGCCGATGATGACCGACTCGCCCCAGCCCTTGTGGCAGCACTCCAGCGCCGCGCGCATCAGTTGCACATTGCCGATGCACTCGAAGGAAAAATCCACGCCGCCATCGGTCATGTCGACGATGACCTCCTGGATCGGGCGATCGAAGTCTTTCGGGTTCACGCAGTCGGTTGCACCCAACTGTTTGGCGATTTCAAATTTCGCCGGGTTGATGTCGATGGCAATGATGCGGGCAGCCTTGGCTTTGACAGCCCCGATGACAGCCGACAGACCGATGCCGCCGAGGCCGAAAATGGCCACGGTGTCACCCGGCTTCACCTTGGCGGTGTTGAGTACCGCGCCGATGCCGGTGGTGACACCGCAGCCCAGCAGGCAGACCTTTTCCAGTGGCGCTTCCTTGGCGATCTTCGCCACGGAAATCTCCGGAAGCACGGTGTACTCGGAGAAGGTGGAAGTACCCATGTAGTGGAAAATCGTTTCGCCCTTGTAGGAAAAACGCGAAGTACCGTCGGGCATCAAGCCTTTGCCCTGGGTCGCGCGAATCGCCTGGCAGAGGTTGGTTTTACCCGACAGGCAGAATTTGCACTGACGGCATTCCGGGGTGTACAGCGGGATCACATGATCGCCGACTGCAACGGAGGTCACGCCCTCGCCAATCGCTTCCACGATCGCACCGCCTTCGTGGCCGAGAATCGACGGGAAGATGCCTTCCGGATCTGCGCCGGACAGTGTGTAGGCATCGGTATGACAAACACCGGAGGCCACCACGCGCAGCAAGACTTCGCCGGCCTTGGGCATGGCGACATCGACTTCAACGATTTCGAGGGGCTTCCTGGCCTCGAAGGCAACGGCGGCGCGCGACTTGATCATGGTGACTCTCCGGTGAATTTAAACGAGACAGGGAGTGTAATACATGGCTCAACGATGAATAATCGATACAAATGCAAAATATTATTGCCGCACAGGGATAATCATCGATGTCCGAAAATCGCTGGGAAGGAATCGACGAGTTTGTCGCCGTCGCCGAATGTAGCCAATTCACCGCTGCTGCGGAGCGCCTGGGGGTTTCTTCCTCCCACATCAGTCGACAAATCGTACGCCTCGAAGAACGCCTGCAAACCCGCCTGCTCTACCGCAGCACTCGCCGGGTCGCGCTGACCGAAGCCGGGCAAACCTTCCTGCAACATTGTCAGCGTTTGCAGGATGGTCGCGAAGAAGCGTTGCGCGCAGTCGGTGACTTGACCAGCGAACCCAAGGGCATGCTGCGCATGACCTGCGCCGTGGCTTACGGTGAGCGCTTCATCGTGCCGCTGGTGACCCGATTCATGGGGCTGTATCCGCAACTGCGTATCGACATCGAACTGAGCAATCGCCAGCTTGACCTCGTGCACGAAGGCCTGGATCTGGCGATTCGCCTCGGGCGCTTGCAGGACTCACGGCTGGTCGCCACCCGCCTCGCGCCGCGACGCATGTTTCTCTGTGCATCGCCCTCCTACCTTGAACGCTACGGTCGCCCGCACAGCCTGTCGGAGCTGAACCGCCACAACTGCCTCATCGGCAGTTCGGACCTCTGGCAACTGGAACAGAATGGACGGGAATTTTCGCAAAGGGTTCAGGGAAACTGGCGCTGCAACAGTGGGCAAGCGGTATTGGACGCTGCACTGCAAGGCGTCGGGCTGTGTCAGTTGCCGGACTATTACGTGCTGGAACACTTGAAAAGCGGTGCGTTGATTTCGTTGCTGGAGGCGCATCAACCGCCGAACACAGCGGTTTGGGCGCTGTATCCGCAACAGCGGCATTTGTCGCCGAAGGTGCGCAAGTTGGTGGATTTTTTAAAGGAGGGGTTGGCTCAAAGGCCGGAGTACAGGATTTAAGATCTTTTAGCGACGATTGGCCCAACGCTGCCTCAACCATTCAAGGTCTTCAGGACGCGTAACCTTGAGGTTGTCGGACCGTCCTTCGATCAGCCGTGGTGACGAACCGGCCCACTCCATGGCCGAAGCTTCGTCGGTAATAACGGCATCGGCCACCAGGCTGTCAGCCAGTGCCCGATGCAACGCCCCAAGGCGAAACATCTGCGGCGTGTAGGCCTGCCAGATCACACTGCGATCCACGGTTTCGACCACACGACCGTGCTTGTCGACCCGCTTGAGCGTATCCCGTGCCGGAACCGCCAACAGCCCGCCAACAGGATCGTCAGCCAGTTCAGCCAGCAGCTTGTCCAGATCGTCACGACTGAGGTTCGGCCGTGCGGCATCGTGAACCAGTACCCAATCCTCATCGTCGGCACCCTGCGCATGCAAGTGCAGCAAGGCATTGAGCACCGACCCGGAACGTTCGGCACCGCCCTCGACCCGCGCAATACGCGGATCACTGGCACACGCCAGGTTCGGCCAATAAGGATCGTCAACAGCAACGCTGACCACCAGGCCTTTGAGGCATGGATGATCAAGGAAACAGCCAAGGCTGTGTTCGAGAATAGTGCGCCCGCCCAATTGCAAGTATTGCTTGGGACGGTCCGCGGCCATACGGGCACCGACGCCCGCGGCAGGAATCACGGCCCAGAAGGCCGGTAACGAATTAATCATTGGGCCAACTGGTAAAGGGTTTCACCGTCCTTGACCATGCCCAACTCATGACGAGCCCGCTCTTCAACGGTCTCCATGCCTTTTTTCAACTCACTGACTTCGGCGTCCATCACCCGGTTGCGTTCCAGCAATGCCTGGTTCTCAGCCTGCTGATCGGCAATCTGCTGAGTCAACTCGGCCACTTGCGCCAGACTGCCGTTTCCCACCCACAGGCGGTACTGCAAGCCAGCCAGCAGCAAAAGCAGGATGAGGAACAACCAATTGGGACTGCGCATCGAATATCAGGTATCCAGTGAAAAAAGACAGCCATGCCAAAACGTGAAGCTTCTGATAGCACGAAGCCTGGAAGAACCAGGCTTGTGCATATAAGGCATCAGATTAGTGGCAAAAACGTCGCTGTAGCGATTTTTTCGACACAATCCGGTGTCTTTTTATCGATTTCCGCTTAACCGCGGAACTCGCTACGACCGTTGTACTTGGCTTTGCCGTTCAACTGCTCTTCGATACGCAGCAGTTGGTTGTACTTGGAAACGCGGTCGGAACGGCACAGGGAGCCGGTCTTGATCTGGCCAGCCGAAGTGCCCACGGCCAGGTCGGCAATGGTCGAATCTTCGGTTTCGCCGGAGCGGTGCGAGATCACGGCAGTGTAACCGGCAGCCTTGGCCATCTGGATGGCTTCCAGGGTTTCGGTCAGGGTGCCGATCTGGTTGAACTTGATCAGGATCGAGTTGGCGATCTTCTTGTCGATGCCTTCTTTCAGGATCTTGGTGTTGGTCACGAACAGGTCGTCGCCCACCAGCTGGGTCTTCTCGCCGATCTTGTCGGTGAGGATCTTCCAGCCAGCCCAGTCGGACTCGTCCAGGCCATCTTCGATGGAGATGATCGGGTAACGCTCGGTCAGACCTTTCAGGTAATCAGCGAAACCTTCAGCGGTGAACACCTGGCCTTCGCCGGACAGGTTGTACTTGCCGTCTTCGTAGAATTCACTGGCCGCGCAGTCCAGGGCCAGGGTCACGTCGGTGCCCAGCTTGTAACCGGCGTTGGCCACGGCTTCGGAGATCACTTTCAAAGCGTCTTCGTTGGAAGCCAGGTTCGGCGCGAAACCACCTTCGTCACCGACGGCAGTGCTCAGGCCACGGGCCTTCAGCACAGCTTTGAGGTGGTGGAAAATCTCGGTGCCCATGCGCAGGCCTTCCGAGAAAGACTTGGCGCCAACCGGCTGAACCATGAATTCCTGGATGTCGACGTTGTTGTCGGCGTGTTCGCCACCGTTGATGATGTTCATCATCGGAACCGGCATCGAGTAGACACCCGGAGTGCCGTTCAGGTTGGCGATGTGAGCGTACAGCGGCAGGTCCTGGTCCTGTGCTGCTGCCTTGGCCGCGGCCAGGGAAACGGCGAGGATCGCGTTGGCGCCCAGGGAACCTTTGTTTTCAGTACCGTCGAGCTTGATCATTGCCAGATCAAGCGCTTTCTGGTCGCTTGGGTCCATGCCTTTCAACAGGTCGCGGATTGGACCGTTGATGTTGGCTACGGCCTTCAGAACGCCCTTGCCCAGGTAACGGCTCTTGTCGCCATCACGCAGCTCGAGCGCTTCACGCGAGCCAGTGGAAGCACCGGACGGCGCGCAGGCACTGCCGATGATGCCGTTGTCGAGAAGCACGTCCGCTTCCACGGTGGGATTGCCACGGGAGTCGAGAACTTCACGACCTTTGATGTCGACGATTTTAGCCATTGTTGTAAACACTCCAAAGTTGACGAAAACGACGCAGCTGTAGGAAATCTATGATCGTCGGCAAGTGAGGTGCAGCGGGCAGTCTTGCAGACGACAAGGCTCAGGCCCGAGGGCCTGAGCGTTAAATCGTGCGGTACTTTACCGGAGAATTGAGGATTACGCGGTTTCTACCGTCGGAAAACTCTTCACCAGTTCGTCCAAAGCCTTGAGCTGGGCCAGGAATGGCTCCAGTTTGTCCAGGCGCAAGGCGCAAGGACCGTCGCATTTGGCGTTGTCCGGATCCGGGTGGGCTTCCAGGAACAGGCCGGCCAGCGACTGGCTCATGCCGGCCTTCGCCAGATCGAGGACCTGGGCGCGACGACCGCCGGCGGAATCGGAGCGACCACCCGGCATTTGCAGCGCGTGGGTCACGTCGAAGAACACCGGGTATTCGAACTGCTTCATGATGCCGAAGCCGAGCATGTCGACGACCAGGTTGTTGTAGCCGAAGCTCGAACCACGCTCGCAGAGGATCAACTGATCGTTACCCGCTTCCACGCACTTGTTCAGGATGTGCTTCATTTCCTGAGGGGCGAGGAACTGGGCTTTCTTGATGTTGATCACGGCGCCGGTCTTTGCCATTGCGACCACGAGGTCGGTCTGGCGCGACAGGAAGGCCGGCAACTGGATGATGTCGCAGACTTCAGCGACGACCGCGGCCTGATCAGGTTCGTGGACGTCGGTGATGATCGGCACGCCGAAGGCTTGCTTGATGTCCTGGAAGATGCGCATGCCTTCTTCCAGGTCAGGACCACGATAGGAGGTCACAGAAGACCGGTTGGCCTTGTCGAAACTGGCCTTGAACACATAAGGGATACCGAGCTTTTCGGTGACCTTCACATACTCTTCGCAAACCTGCATGGCCATGTCACGGCTTTCCAGCACGTTCATGCCGCCGAACAGCACCATGGGCTTGTCGTTGGCAATCTCGATGTCGCCGACGCGGATGATCTTCTGTGCCATCGGGGTTACGCCTTCTTCTGGTGTTGAGTCAACGCTGCCTTGACGAAACCGCTGAACAGCGGGTGACCGTCGCGTGGCGTCGAGGTGAACTCAGGGTGGAACTGGCAAGCGACGAACCATGGGTGATCCGGCGCTTCAACCACTTCAACCAGTGCGCCATCACCGGAACGACCGGAGATTTTCAAACCGGCTTCCATGATTTGCGGCAGCAGGTTGTTGTTCACTTCATAGCGATGACGATGACGCTCGACAATCACGTCCTTGCCGTAGCAACCGTGGACCAGGGAGCCTGGCTCCAGCAGGCAATCCTGCGCGCCCAGGCGCATGGTGCCGCCCAGGTCGGAGGTTTCGGTACGGGTTTCGACGGCGCCGGTGGCATCTTCCCACTCGGTGATCAGGCCCACGACCGGGTGACCGCTTGCACGATCGAACTCGGTGGAGTTGGCGTCTTTCCAGCCCATCACGTTACGTGCGAACTCGATGACGGCCACTTGCATGCCCAGGCAGATACCCAGGTACGGAACCTTGTTTTCGCGAGCGTATTGAACCGCGGTGATCTTGCCTTCAACGCCACGCAAACCGAAGCCGCCAGGCACAAGGATGGCGTCGACGCCTTCGAGCAGCGCAGTGCCCTGGTTCTCGATGTCTTCGGAATCGATGTAGCGCAGGTTGACCTTGGTACGGTTGCTGATGCCTGCGTGACTCATCGCTTCGATCAGCGACTTGTAGGCGTCCAGCAGCTCCATGTACTTGCCGACCATGGCGATGGTGACTTCGTGCTCAGGGTTGAGCTTGGCGTCGACCACGGCTTCCCACTCGGACAGATCGGCACCGCCGCATTGCAGGCCGAAACGCTCGACGACGAAATCGTCCAGGCCCTGGGAGTGCAGGATGCCCGGGATCTTGTAGATGGTATCGGCGTCTTCCAGGCCGATCACCGCACGCTCTTCAACGTTGGTGAACTGCGCGATCTTGCGACGCGAGGAAATATCGATCGGGTGGTCGGAGCGGCAGACCAGCACGTCCGGTTGCAGGCCGATGGAACGCAGTTCCTTCACCGAGTGCTGGGTTGGCTTGGTCTTGGTTTCGCCGGCGGTGGCGATGTACGGCACCAGTGTCAGGTGCATCAGCATCGCACGCTTGGCGCCGACTTCGAAACGCAACTGGCGGATGGCTTCGAGGAACGGTTGCGATTCGATGTCACCCACGGTGCCACCGATCTCGACCATTGCCACGTCGGCATCGCCTGCACCCTTGATGATGCGGCGCTTGATTTCGTCGGTGATGTGCGGGATCACCTGGATGGTTGCGCCCAGGTAGTCACCACGGCGCTCCTTGCGCAGGACATGCTCGTAAACACGGCCGGTGGTGAAGTTGTTGTTCTGGGTCATGGTCGTGCGGATGAACCGCTCGTAGTGACCCAGGTCCAGGTCGGTCTCGGCGCCGTCGTGGGTGACGAACACTTCACCGTGCTGGAACGGGCTCATGGTGCCCGGGTCGACGTTGATGTACGGGTCCAGCTTCAGCATGGTGACCTTAAGTCCCCGCGCCTCCAGGATGGCCGCCAATGATGCCGATGCAATGCCTTTCCCCAATGAAGAAACAACACCGCCCGTGACGAATATGTAGCGCGTCATGAAAAACCCTAGAAGTCTGCGTTAAAGCGGTCCGAGCCGCCGGGGAAAGCGAAGGAAGGCCGAAGCCCCCGATCACCTGCATTAATCACAGTGCACCTTTCAAAAAAACCGCCGCGTTGGGACAGACCGGAAGATGAAACACCGGTTCGTTGCTCGCTACACATTTTTTGGAATCGCCCAGCAAAGACTGCTTGGTAATCGGCAACTCCTGCAATTCAGGCGAATCCACAGAAGTTGTATCAAGAAGGGAGCGTAGTCTACCGGAAAGCCCCTTTCAGCTCAAACCTTGATCTTCGTTCAGTGGCTGCCAATGCAAATGCCAGTCGCCGAGCGCACTACCATCGAGCCCCTTGAGGTTCGCTACCGCCAGCAGTTGCCCGTCTTTGTAGAGCAGCGGCAATCTGCCGCGTACGAAGGACGGTACAGCGCTTTCATTGAGCAAACGTTTCAGGTCCCGATGGCCCCGGCCTGGCAAGGCCATGACCTCTCCCCCTTCACGATAGCGGATATGCAGCGGGCCATCGGGGATTTGACCGGTGAGCGAAAGCACGCCGTTGCCCGCAATAGCCAGCGCAGAAGCCGGATCCAGCCACACCCCGGCGCCGGGCAAAGGCCGCAGCCAGTGGCCGGACAGCCACCAGATCCGCCCCCCCGCCCGATGCAGTTCGCCATCGGCCAGCCGCCACACCGGGCAGGCATCACCGGTGGCGTCGCGCAAATCCTTCCAACCCGACCAATGGTCAGTGTCCGGCAAACGGGTCAGCGGTTCGAGCCAATGACTCAAGGCATTGCGCTGCCGGGCATCAGACAGTTGCGCAAGAGGCGCCAGTTCAAGAGATCGCAATCCCAGCCAGACGAATTCGCTGGCAGAGCTGGCCTCACGCAAATCCATGTCCGCCAGCTCTTCGAGCAACCCCTGCGCTTCAGTCAAATGCGCCGCGCTGCGGGCCATGGTCGCCACCGCTTGTGGCCAGCGCTGGATCAGCACGGGCAAGACTTGATGCCTGAGGTAATTGCGCGAGTACTGCCGGTCCTGGTTCGAGGGGTCTTCTATCCAGCTCAAGCCATGCGCACTGGCATAAGCCTCCAGTTCAGCCCGCGTGACATCAAGCAATGGCCGCAGCAAGTGCCCCTTGCCCAACGGGCGCTGACGCGGCATGGCAGACAATCCGCGCACGCCCGCTCCGCGCAACAAACGAAACAACAGGGTTTCCGCCTGATCGTCGCGGTGCTGGGCCGTCAGCAGCACTTCGTTGGCCTGAACGGTTTGAGTGAAGGCCTGATAACGCGCATCCCGGGCTGCACGTTCAAGGCTGGCACCCGGCTGCACCTGCACGCGAACCACTTGCAGTTGCACGCCCAGCGCAGCGCACACGGCACGACAACGTTCCGGCCACGCATCGGCCACGGCTTGAAGGCCGTGATGGACATGGATGGCGCTCAGGGCGGGGAGGGATTCGGTTTTTGCGAGGTGTGCAAGAAGGTGCAGCAGGACGGTGGAGTCCAGGCCGCCGGAGAAGGCGATGTGCCAATGGGCCGCATTGCGCCACGAGGCAAGATTCAACAAGAGTCTGGCGGGCAGATCAATATTGGACCGACTCATATCCATCACCTTGCACAAATCAAATGTGGGAGCGAGCCTCCTCGCGAAGACGGTGCAACATTCAACACATTCGTTGGCTGTCATACCGCTTTCGCGAGCAGGCTCGCTCCCACATGGGCACTGCGTGTTCGACTTAGAGACCGTAGCTCATCAGTCGATCGTAGCGGCGCTTGAGCAGCGCATCGTTGTCGAACTTCTTCAGCATCGACAGTTGCGAGCTCAGCTCGGCGCGGATCGATGCGGCGGCGGCGGCCGGGTCACGGTGCGCGCCACCCAGTGGCTCGCCAATCACCTTGTCCACGATGCCCAGGCCTTTAAGGCGCTCGGCGGTGATGCCCATCGCTTCTGCGGCATCCGGTGCTTTCTCGGCGGTTTTCCACAGAATCGAAGCGCAACCTTCCGGCGAGATCACCGCGTAGGTCGAGTATTCCAGCATGTTCAACTGGTCGCAGACACCGATCGCCAGTGCACCGCCGGAACCACCCTCACCGATCACGGTGGCGATGATTGGGGTTTTCAGGCGAGCCATGACACGCAGGTTCCAGGCAATCGCCTCGCTCTGGTTGCGCTCTTCAGCGTCGATGCCAGGGTAAGCGCCCGGGGTGTCGATGAAGGTCAGGATCGGCATTTTGAAACGCTCGGCCATTTCCATCAGGCGGCAAGCCTTGCGGTAGCCTTCCGGACGCGGCATGCCGAAGTTGCGGCGAACCTTCTCGCGCACTTCACGGCCTTTCTGGTGACCGATGATCATCACCGGCTTATCGTCCAGACGGGCAATACCGCCAACGATCGCGGCGTCGTCCGAGAAGTGACGGTCACCGTGCAGTTCGTCGAACTCGGTGAAGATGTGTTCGATGTAGTCCAGGGTATACGGACGTTTCGGGTGACGCGCCAGACGTGCGATCTGCCAGCTGGTCAGCTTGCCGAAGATGTCTTCGGTCAGCGTTTTGCTCTTGTCCTGCAGGCGGGAGATCTCATCGCCGATATTCAGCGAATTGTCATTACCGACCAAGCGCAACTCTTCGATCTTGGCTTGCAGGTCGGCGATCGGCTGTTCGAAATCTAGAAAATTCGGGTTCATAGGCGTCCGTCTTGGGTCGAGTCCCAAGGGTTCTTGGGCCGGCCGGTTGTCTATTCGCGCCCTACCTTAAGGGACAGGCGCGTTGAGGTCGAGATTAAAAATTCAGGTCAAGGTCAGGGCATTCTGATAGCACTGACCGTCAACGGTATTGGAGGAAGACGTTGTCTCGCCCGAACTGGTCACGCAGGGCTTGAATCAACGCATCCGCCGGATCGATTCGCCAGCCTTCGCCGAACTGCAACATGGCCTTCGCATCGGGGCTGGTGTAGTCCATGGTGACCGGGCACGCGCCGCGGTGACGCTTCAACAGCTCACCCAGCCAGCGTAGCTGATCGCCCTTGAGGTCCTTGGCATGCAACTTCAGGCGCAGGCTTTCGGCCAGATTGGTGCGCGCATCCTCCATGCTCATCACCCGCTTGACCCGCAACTTCAGGCCACCGGAGAAGTCGTCGTTGCTGACCTCGCCTTCGACCACCACCATCGCGTCGGTCTGCAACAGCGACTGCGCGGAATGGAACGCCTCGGAAAACAGCGAGGCCTCGATCCGCCCGGAGCGGTCGTCGAGGGTGATGAACCCCATCTTGTCGCCCTTTTTGTTCTTCATCACCCGCAAGGCGATGATCATCCCTGCAACCGTCTGGGTATCACGCGCCGGTTTCAGATCGATGATGCGTTGGCGGGCGAAGCGACGGATTTCACCTTCGTATTCGTCAATCGGGTGACCGGTCAGGTACAGGCCGAGGGTATCTTTCTCCCCTTTCAGGCGCTCCTTGAGGGTCAGCTCCTTGGCCTTGCGGTGGTTGGCGTAGACGTCGGCGTCCTCTTCGACAAACAGACCGCCAAACAGGTCGGAGTGACCGCTGTCCTGAGTGCGCGCGGTCTGTTCGGCCGCCTTGATCGCTTCTTCCATGGCTGTCAGCAGCACCGCGCGATTGCGGTCGATGTTGGCCTGGTAGGCTTTCTGCTCATCGTGGAAATACGGCCCGAGGCGATCCAGGGCACCGCTGCGGATCAAACCGTCGAGGGTGCGCTTGTTGATGCGCTTGAGGTCGACCCGGGCGCAGAAATCGAACAGATCCTTGAACGGACCGGCCAGACGCGCTTCGGTGATCGCCTCGACCGGACCCTCGCCCACGCCCTTGATGGCGCCCAGGCCGTAAATGATCCGGCCTTCGTCGTTCACCGTGAACTTGAATTCGGACGTGTTCACGTCCGGCGCGTCGAGACGCAGCTTCATGGTCCGCACTTCTTCGATCAAGGTCACGACCTTGTCGGTGTTGTGCATATCCGCCGAGAGTACCGCCGCCATGAACGGCGCCGGGTAGTGCGCCTTCAGCCATGCGGTCTGGTACGACACCAGGCCATAGGCAGCGGAGTGGGATTTGTTGAAGCCGTAACCGGCGAATTTTTCCACCAGGTCGAAAATGTTACCGGCGAGGTCCGCGTCGATATTGTTGGTGGCGCAACCTTCAATGAAGCCGCCACGCTGCTTGGCCATTTCCTCGGGTTTTTTCTTACCCATGGCGCGACGCAGCATGTCCGCACCACCGAGGGTGTAACCGGCCATGACCTGGGCAATCTGCATCACCTGTTCCTGATACAGGATGATGCCGTAAGTCGGTGCCAGTACGGGCTTGAGGCCCTCGTACTGGTAGTCCGAGTGCGGATACGCCAGCTCGGCGCGACCGTGCTTGCGGTTGATGAAGTCGTCCACCATGCCCGATTGCAGCGGACCCGGACGGAACAGCGCCACCAGTGCAATCAAGTCTTCCAGGCAGTCGGGCTTGAGCTTTTTGATCAGCTCCTTCATGCCCCGGGATTCAAGCTGGAAGACCGCCGTGGTTTCGGCTTTTTGCAGCAGCGTATAGGTCGGCTTGTCGTCCAGCGGGATGAACGCGATATCCAGCGGCGGCTCGTTGACCTTGGCGCGGTCGCGGTTGATGGTTTTCAGCGCCCAGTCGATGATCGTCAGGGTCCGCAGGCCGAGGAAGTCGAACTTCACCAGGCCGGCAGCTTCAACGTCGTCCTTGTCGAACTGGGTTACCAGACCGTCACCGGCCTCGTCGCAGTAGATCGGCGAGAAGTCGGTCAGCTTGGTCGGGGCGATAACCACACCACCGGCGTGCTTGCCGACGTTACGCACAACGCCTTCGAGCTTGCGGGCCATCTCCCAGATTTCCGCGGCCTCTTCATCGACCTTGATGAAGTCGCGCAGGATCTCTTCCTGTTCGTAGGCCTTTTCCAGGGTCATGCCGACTTCGAACGGAATCATCTTCGACAGACGATCCGCCAGGCCATAGGACTTGCCCTGCACCCGCGCCACGTCGCGGACCACAGCCTTTGCGGCCATGGAACCGAAGGTGATGATCTGGCTCACGGCATTGCGGCCGTACTTCTCGGCCACGTAGTCGATGACCCGGTCGCGACCGTCCATGCAGAAGTCGACGTCGAAGTCGGGCATGGATACCCGTTCCGGGTTAAGGAAACGTTCGAACAGCAGGTCATATTCCAGCGGGTCGAGGTCGGTGATCTTCTGTACGTAGGCCACCAGCGACCCGGCACCCGATCCACGGCCAGGGCCCACTGGTACGCCGTTGTTTTTGGCCCACTGGATAAAGTCCATCACGATCAGGAAGTAACCGGGGAACCCCATCTGGATGATGATATCCAGTTCGAAATTCAGTCGGTCGACATAGACCTGACGCTTGGCTTCGTAGTCTTCGGTGGTGTCTTTGGGCAGCAGAACACTAAGGCGCTCTTCCAGGCCGTCGAAGGACACCTTGCGGAAGTACTCGTCGATGGTCATGCCATCGGGGATCGGGAAGTTGGGCAGGAAGTGCGTACCCAGCTTCACTTCGATGTTGCAGCGCTTGGCGATCTCGACGGTGTTTTCCAGCGCCTCGGGAATGTCGCTGAACAGCTCGGCCATTTCCTCGGCGCTTTTGAGGTACTGCTGATCGCTGTAATTCTTCGAACGCCGCGGATCATCGAGGGCGCGGCCCTCACCGATGCAAACGCGGGTTTCGTGGGCGGCGAAGTCTTCCTGCTTGATGAAGCGCACATCGTTGGTCGCGACCAGCGGCGCACCGAGCCTCTCGGCCAGGGCCACGGCGCCGTGCAGTTGCTCTTCATCGTTGGGGCGGTTGGTGCGCTGGATTTCCAGATAAAAACGGTCCGGAAACACTTCCATCCATTCGCGAGCCAGGGTTTCGGCCTCGGCCGGGTTGCCGCCGAGCATGGCCTGGCCGATCTCGCCTTCCTTGGCCGCCGACAGCATGATCAAGCCCGAGTTGGCTTCAGCAACCCATTCGCGTTCGATGATGACCGCACCATTGCGCTGACCGTCGATGAAGCCGCGTGAAATCAGTTCGGTGAGGTTGCGATAGCCTTCGGCGTTCATCACCAGCAGGCTGATCCGGCTCAGCGGGTTGTCCGGATCCTTGTTCGACAGCCACAGGTCGGCACCGCAGATCGGCTTGATCCCGGCACCCATGGCGTTTTTATAGAATTTGACCAGGGAACACATGTTGTTCTGGTCGGTGACCGCCACGGCAGGCATGTTCATGCCGACGAGGGTCTTGACCAGCGGTTTGATCCGCACCAGACCGTCGACCAGGGAGTATTCAGTGTGCAGGCGTAGGTGAACGAATGAAGCCGGCATAGTGATCCTGTCTGTAAGCGTGAAGACAACAAGGCCCGGATTGTACCGGGCCTTGGTAGAAAAAATCAGCCTTGCGACTAACTCTCGATGATGATTTCCAACGCTTCATACGCCATCCGGACCGGAGCAAACGAACGCCGGTGAATCGGGGTAGGACCAAGACGGGCGAGCGCTTCCAGATGAACGGGGGTCGGGTAGCCTTTGTGCCCGCCAATACCGTAACCCGGGTAGATCAATTCGAACGCAGCCATTTCCCGGTCGCGACTGACCTTGGCCAGAATCGATGCGGCGGCGATGGCGGGGACCTTGCTATCGCCTTTGACCACAGCCTCGGAGCGCATCGGCAGTTTCGGGCAACGGTTGCCGTCGATCATCGCCAGTTTTGGCTGAACGTGCAGCCCAGCGACCGCGCGCTGCATGGCCAACATGGTGGCGTGCAGGATATTCAGCTCGTCGATTTCTTCGACTTCGGCGCGAGCGATGCACCAGCTCAGGGCCTTTTCGCAGATTTCGTCGTAGAGCTTTTCACGGCGGGCTTCGGTGAGTTTCTTCGAATCGTTCAGGCCGAGGATCGGGCGGTTTGGATCAAGGATCACTGCCGCCGTCACCACTGCGCCACAGAGCGGGCCGCGCCCCACTTCATCGACACCGGCAACCAACTCTTCGATTTCAGCGACCAAGGTGAAATCCAGCCCCATCTGCATATTCGTTTTACTCATTTTACTTGGCCGATCAGGTTCAGCACTGCGTCCGCAGCCTGGTTGGAGGCATCCAGACGCAGGGTCCGGTGAATCTCGTCGAAACCGCGGGTCTGCTCTTCCCCACCTTCGATCAGCGGCGACAAGGTCTGGGCCAGCGCTTCGACCGTGGCATCGTCCTGCAACAACTCGGGTACCAACAGACGCTGGGCCAACAGGTTCGGCAACGAAATGTAGGGGCTTTTCACCATGCGCTTGAGAATCCAGAACGTCAGCGGCGCCAGGCGATAGGCGACCACCATCGGTCGCTTGTACAGCAGCGCTTCAAGCGTTGCGGTGCCCGAGGCAATCAACACCGCATCGCACGCTGCCAGGGCCAGATGAGACTGGCCGTCGAGCAGGGTCAGGGGCAGATCGCGACCGGCCAACAGTTCTTCAAGCTGTGCGCGACGTTGCGCACTGGCGCATGGCATGACAAACCGCACACCCGGGCGCAACGCTCGCAAGCGCTGGGCCGTGTCGAGGAACAACGCACCGAGCCGGCCAACTTCACCACCGCGGCTGCCGGGCATCAACGCCACCAGCGGCCCGTCGGGCAAACCGAGTTCGGCCCGGGCAGCCGCGCGATCGGCCTGCAGTGGAATGGCATCGGCCAGGGTATGGCCGACGAACCGCACCGGCACGCCCTTCTCTTCGTAGAACCTGGCTTCGAACGGGAACAGCGTGAGCATCAGGTCGCAGCCTTCGCGAATCTTCAGCACGCGTTTCTGCCGCCAGGCCCAGACCGACGGGCTGACGTAATGCACGGTCTTGATTCCGGCCTGACGCAGCTTGAGTTCGATATTGAGGTTGAAGTCCGGTGCGTCGATACCGATGAACACATCGGGTTTCGCGTCGATCAGGTCGGCGACCAGCTTCTTGCGCCGCGCCAGCAGTTCGCGCAACCGGCCCAGCACTTCCACCAGGCCCATGACGGACAGACGCTCCATCGGAAAATACGAGGTCAGGCCTTCAGACTGCATCAACGGACCACCGACACCGATGAACTCGACAGCCGGGTGACGAGCCTTGAGCGCGCGCATGAGGCCCGCACCCAGAATGTCGCCGGAAGCTTCACCCGCTACCAGCGCAATACGCAGATTGGCCATGGTCAGCGAGTGATGCCGCGAGTCGAAGACTGGATGGAGTCACGGAACACCGCTACTTCCGGGAACTGCGCAGAAGGCTCGGCCAGTTCGGCGAGTGCCTGCTCCACGGTCAGGCCCTGGCGGTACACCACCTTGTAGGCACGACGCAGCGCATGGATCGCATCTTCGCTGAAGCCCCGACGGCGCATGCCCTCGAAGTTCATGCTGCGGGCTTCGGCAGGGTTGCCGAACACCGTGACATACGCAGGAACATCCTTGCCGATCGCCGTACCCATGCCTGAAAAGCTGTGGGCGCCAATGTGGCAATACTGGTGAACCAGCGTAAAACCGGAGAGGATCGCCCAATCTTCCACGTGCACATGGCCCGCCAGTGCGGTGTTGTTCACCAGGATGCAGTGGTTGCCGATAACGCTGTCGTGGCCGATGTGGGCATAGGCCATGATCAGGTTGTGATCGCCCAGGGTCGTTTCCGAACGGTCCTGGACAGTGCCACGGTGAATCGTCACGCCTTCACGAATGACGTTGTGATCACCGATCACCAGGCGGGTTTCCTCGCCCTTGTACTTCAGGTCGGGTGTGTCTTCGCCCACCGAGGAAAACTGGTAGATGCGATTGTACTTACCGATTCGGGTCGGGCCCTTGAGAATCACGTGTGGCCCGATGACTGTCCCCTCGCCGATTTCCACACCTGCGCCGACGATCGACCACGGGCCGACCTCGACGCCGTCAGCCAGAACAGCCGACGGATCGATGATTGCACGAGGGTCAATCAAACTCATAGCTTGCGTTCCGCGCAGATGATTTCAGCAGAGCAGACCGGTTTGCCATCGACCGAAGCCTGGCATTCGAACTTCCAGATCTGACGCTTGCAGCTGATGAACTTTGCTTCAAGGATCAACTGATCGCCCGGCAGCACAGGCTGGCGGAAACGCAGTTTGTCGGAACCGACGAAGTAGTAGAGCGTGCCATCGGCCGGCTTCACGTCGAGCATTTTGAAACCAAGGATCCCGGCAGCCTGAGCCATTGCCTCGATGATCAATACGCCCGGCATGATTGGATGCGCAGGGAAGTGACCATTGAAGAACGGTTCGTTGATGCTGACATTCTTGTAGGCGCGAATGCGCTTGCCTTCAACATCCAGCTCCACTACCCGGTCCACCAGCAGGAACGGGTAACGGTGAGGCAGGTATTCGCGAATCTCGTTGATGTCCATCATTTCGGGGGGAAGCCTATGTAAAGATTGGGGGCGCGCGACTGGCGCGCGCTCCTCTAGCAAATCAAGGACGCAGTCTAGCGGCTGTGCACACTTGATATGGAAATGGTATCAGCCATCTGATGAAGCTTTACCGCCAGGGGTCACTTCCCCTGCCTGCTTTTCCAGCTGTCGCAAACGTCGCGCGATGTCATCGAGCTGACGCAGACGTGCCGCGCTTTTGCGCCATTCGGCCGCTGGTTGCATCGCCGTACCGGATGAATAAGCGCCCGGCTCGGTGATCGAGTGAGTCACCATGGTCATCCCGGTGATGAACACGTTGTCGCAAATATCGATATGCCCCACCAGCCCTACGCCACCGGCAAGCATGCAGTGCTTGCCGATTTTGGTGCTGCCGGAAATCCCCACGCACGCGGCCATGGCGGTGTGATCACCGACCTGGACGTTGTGGGCGATCTGAATCTGGTTGTCGAGTTTCACACCGTTACCAATGATGGTGTCGGCCAGTGCACCACGGTCAATGGCGGTATTCACGCCGATTTCCACATCGTCGCCGATCAAAACGCCACCAATCTGGGCGATTTTCTGCCAGATGCCTTTCTCGTTGGCAAAACCGAAACCTTCACCACCGAGTACGGCACCGGACTGAATCACCACACGCTTGCCGACGCGCACGTCGTGATACAAGGTCACGCGCGGAGCGAGCCAGCCACCTTCGCCGATCACACAACGGGCACCGATGAAACAGTGCGCGCCAACGGTGGTACCGGCAGCAATATGCACCCCGCTTTCGATGACTGCAAAAGCACCGATACTCGCCGTCGGGTCAACCACCGCATCCGCCGCGATCACCGCCGTCGGATGAACACCGGCAGCCGCTTTGGGCTTGGGATCGAACAAGTGAGAAATACGGGCGTAGGCTGCGTACGGGTCAGGCACCACCAACGCATTACCGGAAAAGCCTTCGGCATCAGCAGCTTTGAGCAACAGGGCTGCAGCCTGACTGCCTGCCAGGTATTTACGATACTGGGGGTTTGCGAGAAAGCTCAACTGAGCTGGGCCAGCCTCCTGCAAGGTGGCTAGCCCAGTAATTGCTTTCTCGGGGTCGCCACGTAGTGTAGCGCCGAGGAACTCGGCCAACTGGCCGAGCTTAATGGTCACGGTCATGGGTTACTTCAGCTGATTCATGCGCTCGATAACCTGGCGGGTGATGTCGTACTGAGGCTTGACATCAATCACTGCGCCACGCTCGAAGACCAGGTCAAAAGCACCTTTCTTGATGACTTCTTCCACAGCGCTGTCCAGTTTCGGCTTGAGCTGCTTCAGCATTTCACGGTCGGCAACGGCTTTGGCTTCGTTCAGTTCCTTGGACTGGAACTGGAAGTCACGGGCCTTTTGCTTGAACTCAAGCTCTAGACGCTCGCGCTCGCCCTGCTGCATTTTGTCGCCACCGGCCATCAGGCGATCCTGAATGCCCTTGGCGCTGCTTTCCAGTGTCTTGAGCTTGGTCAGCTGAGGACCGAACTTCTTCTCGGCATCCACGGCGTATTTCTTGGCCGCGTCGGACTCCAGCAGAGCCATCTGATAGTTCAGAACAGCAATTTTCATGTCGGCGAACGCCGGACCAGCGACCAGTACGCTGGCCAGGAGAACCAATTGAGTCAACTTACGCACGATGCACTCCTACAAAATTCATTGTCGTTATCTTGGGTCAGACGCTTAGAACGTCTGGCCGAGAGAGAATTGGAACACTTGGGTTTCAGCGTCATCCGGTTTCTTGACTGGCATGGCCAGGGCGAAACTCAGAGGCCCCAGCGCGGTGACCCATGTCACTCCCACACCGACGGAACTGGCCATGTTGCTCAGACTGACATCGTTACACTGCGTATTGGACTTCGACGCAGGGTTGGTATTGGTCGTCTGCTCGCACTTGGAGTCGAATACGTTACCCACATCCCAGAATACCGAGGTACGCAGGGATCGTTGATCCTTGACGAACGGCAGCGGGAACAGAACTTCCACACCACCCTGGATCAGGACGTTACCACCGAACGGCAGTGGATCCTGGTCCGGGTCAGCCTGCGTTCCGGCATTGCCCGTTTCGAGTACGCCGCGGCTCGGAGTACTACGCGGCCCCAGTGTACTGTCCTTGAAGCCACGAACCGAGTTGAAACCACCAGCATAGTAGTTTTCATAGAATGGCAAGCTTTCGGTCGAACCGTAGCCGTCGCCATAACCCAATTCGGTGTGCAGGCGCATGGTGTAGTTTTCGCTCAGCGGCTGGAACAACTGACCACGGTAATCGAGTTTGAAGAACGACAAGTCGCTACCCGGCACGGTGACTTCCGCCGTCAAGCTTTGGGAGTGACCACGAGTCGCCAAAACGCCTTTGTTCAGGGTGGACTCGGACCAACCGGCCGAAGCCTTGAAGTTCAGGTACTTGTCGCCTTCCTGGTTAACGAAGTCGAAGATTTCGTCGACGGTGTAAACGCCAGTCTTGATCGTGTCCTGTTGCGCATTCAGGCCGAAGGTCAGACGCGAAGTCTCGCTGATTGGATAACCGACACTCACACCGGCACCCAGGCTGTCCACGGCGTAGCTGGCGACGTCGGTATCGAGCTCATCGTAGTCAGTCGTGCGGTAGAACGCGTTGTAACCCAGGCTCACGCCGTCGGCGGTCCAGTAGGGGTCGACAAAGCCGAAGTTATAGCGGGTCTGGTATTCGCTTTTGGTCAAGCCGACGCTGACCTTGTTACCGGTACCCAGGAAGTTGTTCTGGGTGATCGAACCACCGAGGATCAGACCGGCGCTCTGGGCGAAACCGACGCTGGCGGTAATCGAACCGGAGGCTTGCTCTTCAACGCTGTAGTTGACGTCCACCTGGTCATCGACACCTGGCACGGCCGGGGTCTCGACGTTGACTTCCTTGAAGAAGCCCAGACGCTCCAGACGGGTCTTGGATTGGTCGATCAGGTAGGTCGAAGCCCAGCCGCCTTCCATCTGACGCATTTCACGACGCAGCACTTCGTCTTCGGACTTGGTGTTGCCACGGAAGTTGATGCGGTTCACGTAGGCACGCTTGCCCGGATCGACCGCGAACAGGATGTCTACGGTGTGATCTTCATCGTGGGGTTGAGGCACGCCGTTGACGTTGGCGAAGGTGTAACCCTCGTTACCCAGGCGACGGGTGATCAGCTCGGAGGTGGTGGTCATCAGCTTGCGCGAGAACACCTGGCCTTTTTGCACCAGCAGCAGGGACTTGACCTGGTCTTCAGGGACTTTCAGGTCACCACTGAGTTTGACGTCACGAACGGTGTACTTCTCGCCTTCGTTGACGTTGACGGTGATGTAGACGTGCTTTTTGTCTGGCGTAATGGAGACCTGGGTCGAAGCGATATCCATGTTGATATAGCCACGGTCCAGGTAGTAGGAACGCAGGCGCTCCAGGTCACCGGACAGTTTTTCACGGGCGTACTTGTCGTCGTTCTTGAAAAACGACAACCAGTTGGTGGTCTTGAGCTCGAACAGGTCGATCAGGTCTTCATCAGGGAAGACCGTGTTGCCCACCACGTTGATGTGCTGGATAGCCGCAACGGTGCCTTCGTTGATGTTGACCTTCAGGCCGACGCGGTTACGCGGCTGTGGCACCACTTCGGTGTCGACGGTAGCCGAGTAGCGACCCTGGGCGACGTACTGGCGTTGCAGTTCGTTACGCACACCTTCAAGGGTGGCACGCTGGAAGATCTCGCCTTCGGCCAGACCGGATTGCTTGAGGCCTTTCATCAGGTCTTCGGTAGAGATCGCCTTGTTGCCTTCGATCTCGATACTGGCGACCGACGGGCGCTCGACTACCGTGATGACCAGGACGTTGCCATCGCGGCCCAGCTGGATATCTTGAAAGAAACCGGTTTTGAACAACGCACGAGTGGATTCCACCAGGCGACGATCGTCCGCCTGTTCACCGACGTTCAACGGCAAAGCACCAAAGACGCTACCCGCGGAGACCCGCTGGAGGCCATTGACGCGAATATCAGAGATAGTGAAGGACTCGGCGTGAACTTCGGCGATCATCAATACGGTGAGAACCGCAGTTAGCAGCAGACGTTTCATGAAGTCCTTTCTTATTCCAACTGGCAATAAACAAACTGCCGCAAAATGCGGCAGATTCGCAATTCAGCGAAGCGTTACAGTCGACCCAGATCATTGACCAGAGCAAGCAACATCACCCCGATCACCAAACTGATGCCGATCTGTATCCCCCAACCTTGCACCCGATCTGACAAGGGACGACCACGCACCCACTCGATCAGATAAAACAACAAATGCCCCCCATCCAGTACTGGAATGGGCAACAAATTCAGAACCCCCAGGCTAATACTCAGATAAGCAAGGAAATTCAGGAAATCAGCGACACCCGACTGGGCCGAAGCGCCCGCCACTTTAGCAATGGTTATCGGTCCACTCAAGTTTTTTACCGAGAGCTCGCCGAACAACATTTTCTTCAGTGAATCGAGGGTCAGCACACTCATGGTCCAGGTGCGTCGAGCCCCCTCGCCAATTGCTGCCAATGGCCCGTAACTGACCTCGCGGATCATCTCCGGCGGCCAGTCGATCGCCTTCACCCCTGCCCCCAAATAGCCGCTGGGTGATTTACTCTCGCCGCGAGCGGCAAGCGTTACCGGGACGTCGATTTGAGCACCGTCGCGCTCAACCCGCAGCATGATTTTGGTATCAGGATGCATACGGACGGTATCGACAACCTGCTGCCAGTCATCCAGCCCACGACCATCGAGCGCCAGCAACCGGTCACCGGTCTTCAGGCCGGCAGCCTTGGCCGGCCCCTTCGGATCGAGTTCAGCCAGGACTGGTGGCAATGCCGGGCGCCACGGACGAATCCCCAACGACTGGATAGGATCAGGCTCATCGGCCCCTTTGAGCCATTTGTCCAGTACAAGTTCACGAGGAGAATCGGTGGTGGAACCCTGTTCGCGCACCATTATCTGCAACTGACCGCTTTCGCCCAGGCGACGCACCAACTGCAGGTTCACCGCCGCCCAGCCGGAAGTCGCCTCACCATCAATCGCCACGATTTCCTGACCGGGGCTCAAACCTGCCTTGGCCGCAATACTGCCGGACTCGACAGCGCCGATGACCGGACGCACCTGCTCGCTGCCGAGCATTGCCAACACCCAGAAGAATGCCAATGCCAGCAGGAAGTTGGCAATCGGCCCCGCCGCTACGATGGCAATGCGCTGCCGAACGGACTTGCGATTGAAGGATTGATCAAGCTGATCGAGCGGTACTTCACCTTCGCGCTCGTCGAGCATTTTGACGTAGCCGCCCAACGGAATGGCGGCGACGACAAATTCGGTGCCCTGCTTGTCGTGCCAGCGCAGCAAAGGCATGCCGAAGCCTACGGAGAAGCGCAGCACCTTGACCCCACAGCGACGCGCGACCCAAAAATGGCCGAACTCGTGGAAGGTAACCAGCACACCCAGAGCGACCAGGGTGCCGACAATCATATAGAGCGCGCTCATCTACTTTCTCCGCAATCCTATCCGCTGCTGCCTCGGCCAACTATCCGCAGCATTTACCGCCCGTGACGGCTCAACCATTGTCCGGCCAGCAATCGCGCCTTCGCGTCTGCCGTGAACACTGCATCGAGATCATCCACAGCCACTACGGGCTCCAGATTCAGTACTTCCTCGATGATACTCGCGATTTCCAGGTAACGAACCCGCTCGTCGAGAAATGCCGCCACCGCCACTTCGTTCGCCGCATTGAGCATGGCCGGCGCGCTGTTACCCGCTTCGGCCGCCTGACGGGCCAGACGCAAGCAAGGGAAACGCTCTTCATCGGGCGCCTGGAAGTCCAGCCGCGCAATGGCAAACAGATCCAGCGGCGCCACACCCGAATCGATCCGCTCAGGCCACGCCAGGGCATTGGCGATGGGCGTGCGCATGTCAGGATTTCCCAACTGTGCCAGGACAGAACCATCGACATAGTCGACCAGCGAATGAATCACGCTTTGCGGGTGAATCACCACCTCGACCTGCGAAGGTCTGGCATCGAACAACCAGCAGGCTTCGATCAGCTCAAGCCCCTTGTTCATCATGCTGGCCGAGTCAACGGAGATTTTTCGCCCCATGGACCAGTTCGGGTGAGCACACGCCTGATCGGGAGAAACATGCGCCAGCTCGGCCATTGGCGTCTGTCGGAACGGACCACCGGAAGCCGTCAGCAAAATCCGGCGTACGCCGACCGCCTCAAGACCACGGGCATAATCCAGCGGCATGCACTGGAAAATGGCGTTGTGCTCGCTATCGATCGGCAGCAACACCGAACCGCTCTTGCGCACGGCCTGCATGAACAGCGCGCCGGACATGACCAGCGCTTCTTTATTGGCCAGGAGGATCTTCTTTCCGGCCTCGACCGCCGCCAGTGTCGGACGCAATCCGGCCGCACCGACGATGGCCGCCATGACCGTATCGACCTCCGGATCGGAAGCGACCTGACACAAACCCTCTTCACCCGCCAGAACACGGGTCGAAAGGCCTGCCGCATGCAGATCATCCTGCAAGGCGCGGGCAGCTGCGACTTCAGGCACCACGGCAAATCGCGGCACATGGCGCACGCAGAGCGCCAGCAATTCGCTCAAGCGAGTGAAGCCAGTCAAGGCAAAGACTTGATATCGATCGGGGTGACGAGCGATGACGTCGAGCGTACTCAGGCCAATCGAACCGGTCGCGCCCAGAACGGTAATCTGTTGCGGACGGCTCATGGCGCCGCCATCCACAGCAGTACCGCGAACACTGGAATCGCTGCCGTCAGGCTGTCGATACGATCCAGCACGCCGCCGTGCCCCGGAAGCAGGTTGCTGCTGTCCTTGATCCCGGATTGTCGCTTGAACATGCTTTCAGTGAGATCACCCACCACCGAAATGAACACGATCAGCACGGCACCGATCAAGCCCTTGAACAGCTCGGCCACCGTCCAGTCGCGCACCAGAGCAACGATTGTGGTAATCACCAGGCTTAGCGCCAGACCACCGTACACGCCTTCCCAGCTTTTGCCCGGACTGACCTGCGGTGCGAGCTTGCGCTTGCCGAAAGCACGACCGGAGAAGTAGGCGCCAATATCGGCACCCCAGACCAGCACCATCACCGCCATGATCAGCCAGTTACCCAATGGGTATTGCTTGATCTGCACCAGACCTTGCCAGGCTGGCAGGAGAATCAACAGGCCGATCACCAATTTGGTGGCCGCAGCGGACCAGTGCTCGCTCGAACGCGGATAGGTCAGCACCAGATACGTCGCCACAGCCCACCACAGCACTGACGCGCCCAACACCCAAGGCGCGAGGCCTGGCAGGATGTACATGAGGAACAGCGCCAGAGCGACCACGGCGGCATAGCCAACGCGGAACGCCTGACCGGCGAAACCCGCCAGACGTGCCCACTCCCAGGCACCAAGGGTCACGACCAGCCCGATAAACAGTGCAAAACCGGAACCCTCAAGCAGGAAAAACCCGCACAGGGCAATCGGCAGCAGGATCAGTGCGGTGATGATTCGTTGTTTAAGCATTAAACCCGGGCTCCAGCCTCGACCTGCTCGCTCGTTTTACCGAAGCGGCGCTGGCGGGAAGCGAAATCGGCCAGCGCATTGCGCATGGCATCGTGTTTGAAGTCCGGCCAGAACAGGTCGGAGAAATACAGCTCGGCATAGGCCAGCTGCCAGAGCAGGAAGTTGCTGATGCGGTGCTCGCCACCGGTGCGGATACACAGGTCCGGCAGCGGCAGGTCGCCCGTGGCCAGGCAGGTCTGCAGCAGATCAGGCGTGATGTCTTCCGGACGCAGGTGTCCGGCCTGGACCTCTCGCGCCAGTCGTTGCGCAGCTTGCGCGATATCCCACTGACCGCCGTAATTGGCGGCGATCTGCAGGACGAATCGATTGGCGCCGGCCGTCATGGACTCGGCTTCACGCATGGCAGCCTGCAACTCGGGATGAAAGCGCGAGCGATCGCCAATGATCCGCAGGCTGATGTTGTTGTCGTTGAGGCGCTTGGCCTCACGACGCAGCGCCTTGAAGAACAGATCCATCAAAGCGCTGACCTCATCGGCCGGACGCTGCCAGTTCTCGCTGGAAAAGGCGAACAGGGTCAGCACTTCGACCTTGGCCTCGGCACAAACTTCAATGACGGCACGTACCGCATCCACGCCCGCTTTATGCCCGGCGACACCCGGCATAAAGCGTTTTTTCGCCCAACGATTGTTGCCATCCATGATGATCGCGACATGGCGCGGCACCGCGGACGGCGCAGTCTGCTTGGTCTTGTCCATTAAAAACTCGACCCTTATACGGCCATCAGATCCGCTTCTTTCTGCTTGGTAGCCGCGTCGATATCGGCTTCAGCCTTGTCGGTGAGCTTCTGGATATCGGCAGCGGCACGACGCTCCTCGTCTTCGCTGATCTCTTTGTCTTTAACCAGTTTCTTCAGGTCGCCCAAGGCATCGCGACGAATGTTGCGCACGGCAACACGAGCGTCTTCGGCAGCACTGCGCGCCTGTTTGGTGAAGCCCTTGCGGGTTTCTTCGGTCAGGGCAGGCATGGAGATCAACAACAACTCGCCCAGGTTGGTCGGGTTGAGGTTCAGGCCAGCGCTCTGGATCGCTTTGTCGACCGCCGCGAGCATGTTGCGCTCGAACGCCACGACTTGCAGGGTGCGCGAGTCCTTAACAGTGATGTTGGCCACTTGAGTGATGGAGGTGTCAGCACCGTAGTACGGCACCATCACGCTGCCCAGAATGCTTGGGTGGGCCTTGCCGGTACGAATCTGACCAAAAGCATGGGCCAGAGAGTCCAGGGATTTCTGCATGCGCTCTTGAGCGTCTTTCTTGATTTCGTTGATCATTGTTGACCTTCCTCGATCAGGGTCCCTTCAGCGCCGCCGTGCACAATGTTCAGCAGGGCGCCGGGCTTGTTCATGTTAAAGACACGCAACGGCATCTTGTGGTCGCGGCACAGGCAAATGGCCGTCAGATCCATCACGCCCAACTTGCGATCCAGCACTTCATCGTAAGTCAGATGATCGAACTTCTCGGCATGCGGGTCTTTGAACGGATCAGCGGTGTAGACACCATCGACCTTGGTCGCCTTGAGCACGACGTCGGCATCGATTTCGATTGCACGCAGGCAGGCTGCCGAATCCGTCGTAAAGAACGGGTTGCCGGTACCGGCCGCGAAAATCACCACGTCCTTGGAGTTCAGGTGACGCATGGCCTTGCGACGATCATAGTGATCGGTCACGCCAACCATGGAAATAGCGGACATCACGATGGCCGAAATGTTGGCGCGCTCGAGGGCGTCGCGCATGGCCAGGGCGTTCATCACAGTGGCCAGCATGCCCATGTGGTCGCCGGTGACACGGTCCATGCCAGCCTTGCTCAGCGCTTCACCGCGGAACAGGTTGCCACCACCGATGACCAGACCGACCTGAACACCGATGCCGACCAGTTGGCCAACTTCCAATGCCATGCGATCCAGGACCTTCGGATCGATCCCGAACTCTTCCGAGCCCATCAGGGCCTCGCCGCTGAGCTTGAGTAGAATGCGTTTATAGCGAGCCTGATAACCACTGCCCTGCTGAGCCATTGCGAATCTCTCCTGCGGCGTATTTTAAAAATTCTTTGCGAGCTGTTTACAGCTGGCGTTCACTCTAGCTTGGCGCTGCTTCAGCGCCATCGGAACACGGCTTTGCAAGCCAGTTCCAAAGGGAAACCAAATAAAAATTGATACCCCATCTGAAAAGAGGCTGCGCGCGTGAGCGGGCAGCCTCTTCTGGGCGACAGTTAAAAAACCGTCTTATTGCTTGGCGGCAGCCAGCTGGGCAGCAACTTCTTCTGCGAAGTTGTCCACTGGCTTCTCGATGCCTTCGCCTACTTTGAAGTAAGTAAAGGAAACGATTTCAGCGCCGGCTTTCTTGGCCAGTTCGCCGACCTTGATTTCAGGGTTCTTGACGAAAGCCTGCTCAACCAGGCTGGCTTCGGCCAGGAACTTGCTGATACGGCCTTTGACCATGTTTTCAACGATATTTTCCGGCTTGCCGGCGATCTTGTCAGCGTTCAGCGTCAGGAACACGCCTTTCTCGCGCTCGATCGCTTCAGCGGAAACTTCCGATGGCAGCAGGAATTCAGGATTGGTAGCCGCTACGTGCATAGCGATGTCCTTGGCCAGCTCAACACTGCCGCCTTTCAGGACAACTGCAACACCGATCTTGTTGCCGTGCAGGTAGCCACCGACAACGTCACCTTCAACGCGTACCAGACGACGGATGTTGACGTTTTCGCCAACCTTGCCGACCAGTACCAGGCGAGCAGTTTCTTGAGCTTCGATCAGCGGAGCAACTTCAGTCATCTTGTCGGCGAACGCTTTTTCAACGCTTGCTGCAACAAATTCCTTGAAGTCGTCCTGCAGGGCCAAGAAGTCGGTCTGCGAGTTCACTTCCAGCAAAACGGCGGATTTACCGTCTTCCTTCAGAGCGATAGCGCCTTCAGCGGCAACGTTGCCGGCTTTCTTGGCAGCCTTGATGGCGCCCGAAGCACGCATGTCATCAATGGCTTTCTCGATGTCGCCGCCAGCCTTGGTCAAGGCCTTTTTGCAATCCATCATGCCTTCGCCAGTACGCTCGCGCAGTTCTTTGACCAACGCTGCAGTAATCTCTGCCATTTCAAAATCCTCTTGGATAGGTTTTCAACCATTCCACCCGATCGAACGGGCGATCAATTCTTCCCGAACCACCCTTGTTAGCTGCCACACGTTACAGATAGAGCAGTGGGCGCCGACAAATGGTTTTCGAGGTGGCAAAAAGGGGGCCAAGCCCCCTTTTTGCTTACTGAGTCAACGCCAGGGCGTCAATTACTCAGCTGCAGCCTGAGTTTCTTCAGCTGCGAACTCTACGGTGCCGCCGGCAACATTGTTGCGACCACGGATGACAGCGTCAGCCATCGAACCCATGTACAGCTGGATAGCGCGGATTGCGTCATCGTTGCCTGGGATGATGTAGTCAACGCCTTCCGGGCTGCTGTTGGTATCGACTACGCCGATAACCGGGATGCCCAGTTTGTTGGCTTCGGTGATCGCGATGCGCTCGTGATCAACGTCGATAACGAACAGAGCGTCTGGCAGACCGCCCATGTCCTTGATACCACCCAGGGAACGATCCAGCTTTTCCAGGTCACGAGTGCGCATCAGCGCTTCTTTCTTGGTCAGCTTGGCGAAAGTACCGTCTTCGGCTTGCACTTCAAGGTCACGCAGACGCTTGATGGAAGCACGGATGGTTTTGAAGTTGGTCAGCATGCCGCCCAACCAGCGGTGATCGACGTACGGCGAACCGCAACGTGCTGCTTCTTCAGCAACGATCTTGCCAGCGGAACGCTTGGTGCCGACGAACAGAATCTTGTTTTTGCCCTGGGCCAGACGCTCTACGAAAGTCAGAGCTTCGTTGAACATTGGCAGGGTTTTTTCAAGGTTGATGATGTGGATCTTGTTACGCGCGCCGAAAATGTACTTGCCCATTTTCGGGTTCCAGTAACGGGTCTGGTGACCGAAGTGCACACCGGCCTTCAGCATATCGCGCATGTTGACTTGGGACATGATAGTTCCTTAATAAGTCGGGTTTGGCCTCCACGTATCCCAATGACCAACCAGCAGCATCAGCTGAAGGCACCCAGGTCATCGTGTCGACACGTGTGTGGATTTAGGCTTTACGGGACATCCCCGGAAAGCGGCGCATTTTATATCACAAGACAGGGCAAAACGGAACCCGGATTCTGAAATCCTGGCGAGTGCTTCGCTCCTGCCCTTGGAATCCGCCAAGAATGCACCATTCTATAGAGAGAAGCGATGCACACAGGCGCAGATTTGCGCTGATCGTCTGGTAGAATCGCATTTTTCAGGGCCGCGAAGTTCCATCACGCAATGCCCTTTCCGTTTAGAAAGCGCCGCCTGGCGCAGAGAGAGCCTGTATGACCGTCACCCTCAAAACCCCCGAGGATATCGCCAAAATGCGTATCGCCGGCAAACTGGCCGCCGATGTGCTGGAAATGATTGCCGAATACGTCAAGCCGGGCGTTACCACCGATCAACTGAACCAGATCTGCCACGACTACATCGTCAATGAGCAGAAGGCCATCCCTGCCCCGCTCAACTACAAGGGCTATCCGAAGTCGATCTGCACATCGATCAACCATGTGGTCTGCCATGGCATCCCGAACGACAAGCCACTTAAGGATGGCGACACCCTGAACATCGACGTCACCGTCATCAAGGACGGTTACCACGGCGACACCAGCCGCATGTTCCACGTCGGCACCGTGCCGGTCTGGGCCGAGCGTCTGTCCCAGGTGACCCAGGAATGCATGTACAAGGCGATCGAAATCGTCAAACCCGGCTGCCGCCTGGGCGACATCGGCGAAATCATTCAGAAGCACGCGGAAAAGAACGGCTTCTCGGTGGTTCGTGAATTCTGCGGCCATGGTATCGGCAAGGTGTTCCACGAAGAGCCGCAGATCCTGCACTACGGCCGCGCGGGCACCGGCATGGAACTCAAGGCCGGCATGACCTTCACCATCGAGCCGATGATCAACCAGGGCCGTGCCGACACCAAGGTACTGGGCGACGGCTGGACCGCGATCACCAAGGACCGCAAGCTCTCGGCGCAGTGGGAACATACCCTGCTGGTGACCGAAACCGGTTACGAGATCTTCACCCTGCGCAGCGATGACACCATCCCTCGCGTTTCGGCCTGATCCCACCACCGAACCTCGCCTATAGAAAGGAAAGCCAATCGATGCCGCAGGTGGATCCCGAACTCTTCGACCGCGGCCAGTTCCAGGCTGAACTGGCCCTGAAGGCAAGCCCGATTTCGGCCTTCAAGAAGGCGATCCGCCAGGCCCGTGAGGTGCTCGATACGCGCTTTCGCGATGGCCGGGACATTCGCCGATTGATCGAGGATCGTGCCTGGTTCGTCGATAACATCCTGCAAAAGGCCTGGGAGCAGTTCAGCTGGAGTGAGGACGCCGACATCGCGCTGGTCGCGGTCGGCGGCTACGGCCGTGGCGAATTGCACCCTTATTCCGATATCGACTTGCTGATCCTGCTGGACAGTGCCGACCACGAGGTTTTCCGCGATTCCATCGAGCGCTTTCTGACGCTGTTGTGGGACATCGGCCTGGAGGTCGGTCAGAGCGTTCGCTCGGTCGACGAATGCGCCGTCGAGGCCCGCGCCGACCTGACGGTCGTCACCAACCTGATGGAAAGCCGCACCATCGCCGGCCCCGAGCGTTTGCGCCAGCGCATGCTGGACGTCACCAGCACCGGACACATGTGGCCGAGCAAGGAATTCTTCCTGGCCAAGCGCGCCGAACAAAAGGCTCGCCACCACAAGTACAACGACACCGAATACAACCTGGAACCCAACGTCAAAGGCTCACCCGGCGGCCTGCGGGATATCCAGACGATTCTGTGGGTGGCCCGTCGCGAGTACGGTACCCTGAACCTGCGGGCACTGGCTGGCGAAGGATTCCTGGTCGAGAGTGAAAACGCCCTGCTCGCCTCCTCCCAGGAGTTCCTGTGGAAGGTTCGCTATGCCCTGCACATGCTGGCTGGCCGCTCCGAAGATCGCCTGCTGTTCGATCACCAGCGCACCATTGCCGGGCTGCTGGGCTTCAAGGGCGACGACGCCAAGCAAGCCATCGAAAACTTCATGCAGCAGTATTACCGGGTGGTCATGAGCATCGCCCAGCTCAGCGACCTGATCATCCAGCACTTCGAGGAAGTCATCCTCGCACCGGAAGACGAATCACCACCGCAGCCGATCAACTCGCGCTTCCAGTTGCATGACGGCTACATCGAGGCACGCAACGACAACGTTTTCCGCCGCACGCCGTTCGCCATGCTCGAAATCTTCGTGCTGATGGCCCAGCAGCCGGAAATCAAGGGCGTACGCGCCGACACCATTCGTCTACTGCGGGAAAACCGTCACCTGATCGACGACGACTTCCGCAACGACATTCGCAACACCAGCCTGTTTATCGAGCTGTTCAAGTGCAAGATCGGCATCCACCGTAACCTGCGGCGGATGAACCGTTACGGCATTCTGGGGCGCTATCTGCCCGAATTCGGCTTTATCGTCGGGCAGATGCAGCATGACCTGTTCCACATCTATACGGTCGATGCCCATACCCTGAACCTGATCAAGCACCTGCGTAAGTTGCAGTACACCCAGGTGTCGGAAAAATTCCCGCTGGCCAGCAAGCTCATGGGCAAACTGCCCAAACCCGAGCTGATCTACATGGCCGGCCTGTACCACGACATAGGCAAAGGCCGGCATGGCGACCACTCGGACATCGGAGCGGTCGATGCCGAGGCGTTTTGCCAGCGCCATCAGCTGCCAGTGTGGGACAGCCGCCTGATCGTGTGGCTGGTGCAGAACCACTTGGTGATGTCGACCACCGCCCAGCGCAAGGATTTGTCCGACCCGCAGGTGATCCACGATTTTGCCCAGATCGTCGGCGACGAAACCCGCCTCGACTACCTCTACGTACTGACCGTCGCCGACATCAACGCCACCAACCCGACCCTGTGGAACTCCTGGCGCGCCAGCCTGCTGCGCCAGCTCTACACCGAAACCAAGCGCGCCCTGCGTCGAGGCCTGGAAAACCCGGTGGACCGCGAAGAGCAGATCCGCCAGACCCAGAGCGCCGCCCTGGATATCCTGGTGCGCGGCGGCACCGACCCGGACGATGTCGAGCAACTGTGGGCGCAGTTGGGCGATGACTATTTCCTGCGCCACACAGCCGGCGATGTGGCCTGGCACAGCGACGCGATCCTCCAGCAACCGACCGACGGCGGGCCTCTGGTACTGATCAAGGAAACCACCCAGCGCGAGTTCGAAGGCGGAACGCAGATCTTCATCTACGCCCCGGACCAGCACGACTTCTTTGCCGTGACCGTGGCCGCGATGGACCAGCTCAACCTGAACATTCACGACGCCCGGGTCATCACCTCCAGCAGCCAGTTCACCCTCGACACCTATATCGTGCTCGACGCCGACGGCGACTCGATTGGCGACAACCCGGCACGGATCAAACAAATCCGCGATGGCCTGACCGAAGCCCTGCGCAACCCGGACGACTACCCGACCATCATCCAGCGCCGGGTGCCACGTCAGCTCAAGCATTTCGCCTTTGCACCACAGGTGACGATCCACAATGACGCCCAGCGTCCGGTGACGGTGCTGGAACTGACCGCACCCGACCGCCCGGGCCTGCTGGCGCGGATTGGCACGATCTTCCTGGAGTTCGACCTGTCGCTGCAGAACGCCAAGATCGCCACCCTCGGCGAGCGCGTGGAAGACGTGTTCTTCATCACCGACGCCAACAATCAGCCGTTGTCCGACCCGCTGCTGTGCAGCCGCCTGCAGGATGCCATCGTCGAACAACTGAGCGTCAATCAGGAACCTGATATCAAACTGTCGCGCATCAACATCTGAATCAACCGACCCCTATCCGGGGGGCGAACCTGCCCTTTGTAGGAGCCGGCTTGCCAGCGAAGGAATCAAAAGCGCCACGTTTACCCGGTAAGCAAGCGTTTTCGTTGACGCCCATCGCTGGCAAGCCAGCTCCTACAGGAACCAGGGTTTGCCCGCTCCTACACCGAACGAGATACATCGATGAACAACGCTCTGTCCCAGCTCCAGCCCTACCCGTTCGAGAAACTCCGTGCCCTGCTCGGCAGCGTGACGCCCAATCCGGACAAGCGTCCGATCGCGCTGTCCATCGGCGAGCCGAAACACCGTTCGCCAAGCTTTGTCGCCGAGGCCCTGGCCAACAATCTGGAAAAAATGGCGGTGTACCCGACCACACTCGGCATCCCGGAGCTGCGTGAAGCCATTGCGGCATGGTGCGAGCGGCGCTTCGGTGTTCCGAGCGGCTGGATCGACCCGGCGCGCAACGTGCTGCCGGTCAACGGCACCCGCGAGGCCCTGTTCGCCTTCACCCAGACCGTGGTCAACCGTGGCGATGACGCGCTGGTGGTCAGCCCGAACCCGTTCTACCAGATCTACGAAGGCGCGGCGTTCCTCGCCGGGGCCAAGCCGCATTACCTGCCATGCCTGGACGAAAACGGCTTCAACCCGGATTTCGACGCCGTATCGCCGGACATCTGGAAACGCTGCCAGATCCTGTTCCTGTGCTCGCCCGGCAACCCGACCGGCGCCCTGATCCCGGTCGAGACCCTGAAAAAGCTGATTGCCCTGGCCGATGAACACGATTTCGTGATCGCCGCGGACGAGTGCTACAGCGAACTGTATTTCGACGAACAAACCCCGCCGCCTGGCCTGCTCAGCGCCTGCGCGGAACTGGATCGCAAGGACTTCAAGCGTTGCGTGGTGTTCCACAGTTTGTCCAAGCGCTCCAACCTGCCGGGCTTGCGCTCAGGTTTTGTCGCGGGCGATGCCGACATCCTCAAAGGCTTCCTGCTTTATCGCACCTACCACGGCTGCGCGATGCCGGTTCAAACACAACTGGCCAGTGTTGCTGCGTGGAATGACGAGGTGCACGTGCGCGCCAACCGGGCGCTGTATCGCCAGAAGTTCGATGCGGTACTGGAAATCCTCAGCCCGGTCATGGACGTACAGCGGCCGGATGGCAGCTTCTACCTGTGGCCAAATGTAGCCGGTGACGACGCCGCCTTCTGCCGTGACCTGTTCGAGCAGGAGCACGTGACCGTGGTGCCAGGTTCTTATCTGTCGCGGGATGTAGATGGCGTCAACCCGGGTGCCGGGCGTGTACGCATGGCACTGGTGGCGCCGCTTGCCGAATGTGTCGAAGCTGCCGAGCGGATTCGCGCATTCATCCAGCGCCGCAAATAACCCCGCCGCCGCTCAGGTCCAGGTGTTGCTTCACCTGGCCGGGTTTGGCCATGGCATAATCCGACACCGTTTAAACCCAGCACCTGTAAAGGGGGCGATTCCTTGACCGTTTCAAGCAAAACGTTGCACCTTTTCGGCATCAAAGCCTGCGACACCATGAAAAAGGCGCGCACCTGGCTCGATGAACACGCTGTCAGCTATGACTTTCATGATTACAAGGCGGTCGGTATCGACCGTGAACACCTGACCCAATGGTGCAGCGAGCACGGCTGGGAAGTGGTGTTGAACCGTGCAGGCACGACCTTTCGCAAGCTCGACGACGAACGCAAAGCCGATCTCGACCAGACGAAAGCCATCGAACTGATGCTTGCACAACCCTCGATGATCAAGCGCCCGGTGCTCGATCTCGGTGACCGAACCCTGATTGGCTTCAAGCCAGATATCTACGCGGCCGCGCTCAAGTAAGCAGCCCGTTCAATTTTGTTAGAGGTATACACATGTCCACTACCCTGTTCAGCCTGGCCTTCGGCGTCGGCACTCAAAACCGTCAAGGCGCATGGCTGGAAGTGTTCTACGCCGCCCCGGTACTCAAGCCTTCGGCTGAAGTCCTGGCCGCTATCGCACCGATCCTGGGCTACACCGAAGGCAATCAGGCTATCGCGTTCAGCACCGCCCAGGCCTCGCAACTGGCTGAAGCGCTCAAAGGCGTCGACGCTGCCCAGGCTGCCCTGCTGACCCGCCTGGCCGAGAGCCACAAGCCGCTGGTTGCCACCTTGCTGGCTGAAGACACCCAGTTGTCGTCCACCCCTGAGGCCTACCTCAAGCTGCACCTGCTGAGCCATCGCCTGGTCAAGCCACACGGCCTGAACCTGGCCGGGATCTTCCCGTTGCTGCCAAACGTGGCCTGGACCAGCCAGGGCGCGGTCGACCTGAGCGAGCTGGCCGAACTGCAACTCGAAGCCCGCCTGCGCGGCGAGCTGCTGGAAGTGTTCTCGGTGGACAAGTTCCCGAAAATGACCGACTACGTGGTTCCGGCCGGCGTGCGTATCGCTGACGCTGCGCGTCTGCGCCTGGGCGCTTACGTGGGCGAAGGCACCACCGTGATGCACGAAGGTTTCATCAACTTCAACGCCGGCACCGAAGGCCCGGGCATGATCGAAGGCCGCGTATCCGCTGGCGTATTCGTCGGCAAGGGTTCGGACCTGGGCGGTGGCTGCTCGACCATGGGCACCCTGTCGGGCGGCGGCAACATCGTGATCAAGGTCGGCGAAGGCTGCCTGATCGGCGCCAACGCCGGTATCGGTATCCCGTTGGGCGACCGCAACACCGTCGAGTCGGGCCTGTACGTGACCGCTGGTACCAAAGTGGCGCTGCTGGACGAGAACAATCAACTGGTCAAAGTGGTCAAGGCCCGTGACCTGGCCGGCCAGCCGGACCTGCTGTTCCGTCGCAATTCGCAGACCGGTGCCGTGGAATGCAAAACCCACAAATCGGCCATCGAACTGAACGAAGCGCTGCACGCTCACAACTAAGCAGCACACGAGCTCACCTGTAGGAGCGAGCCTGCTCGCGAAAAACGTAAGGGCAACGCGTTTAGCCGAATAATGCGCGTTATCGTTCACGTCCATCGCGAGCAGGCTCGCTCCTACAGGGGTCCGGTGTACACCCGCCCAAGTTCACAGGGCTGAACACATGATGATTCTCTCTCCCTGGCGTGCCGATTTTCCGGCCATCGCCGCCCTGCAACGGCAAGACCAGACCTATCTGGACAATGCCGCCACCACGCAAAAACCTCAAGCCCTGCTCGATGCCCTGGCGCACTACTACGCCAACGGCGCGGCCAACGTGCATCGGGCGCAGCATTTGCCCGGCGCCCACGCCACCCAGGCGTTCGAGGACAGCCGCCGCAAAGTCGCGCAATGGCTCAATGCGGGCGATTGCGGGCAAATCATCTTTACCCACGGCGCGACGTCCGCGCTGAATCTCCTGGCCTATGGCCTGGAACATCTTTTCAATCCAGGCGACGAGATTGTCATCAGCGCCCTGGAGCATCACGCCAACCTGCTGCCATGGCAGCAACTGGCGCACCGTCGCGAGCTGAAACTGGTAATCCTGCCGCTGGATGCCGACGGCGTGATCGACCTGGAAGCCGCGGCTGGTCTGATCGGCCCGCGCACACGTCTGTTGGCCGTCAGCCAGTTGTCCAACGTGATTGGCGCGTGGCAGCCGCTGCCAGAGTTAATGGCACTGGCCAAGGCACACAACGCCCTGACCGTGATCGACGGCGCCCAGGGCGTGGTCCATGGCCGCCACGACGTGCAAGCGCTGGGCTGCGATTTTTATGTATTTTCCAGCCACAAGCTTTATGGCCCCGATGGCCTGGGCGTGCTGTTCGGGCGCAATGCAGCGCTGCAACAGCTACGTCCCTGGCAGTTTGGCGGCGAAATGGTGCTGGATGCCAATTACCACGACGCACGTTTTCGCCCGGCACCGCTGGGCTTCGAGGCCGGGACGCCTCCGATTGCCAGTGTAATCGGCCTGGGAGCGACCCTGGATTACCTTGCCGGGCTCGATCAGGACGCGGTGTCCGCCCATGAAGCGGCGTTGCATGCCACTCTGTTAAAGGGCCTTGAGGCGCGAAATGGCATTCGCCTTCTGGGCAAGCCGCAAGTGGCGCTGGCCAGTTTTACCGTCGAGGGTGTGCATAACTCCGATCTCGCGCATTTGCTGACCGAACAAGGGATCGCGGTGCGTGCCGGCCATCATTGCGCCATGCCACTACTCAAACGCTTCGAACTGGCCGGAGCGATTCGGGTGTCGTTGGCGTTGTACAACGATTCCGAAGACCTGGAGCGGTTCTTTGAAGCCCTGGATCAGGCGCTGGAGCTCTTGCGATGAACTTGCCCGCCGATGCCGTGACGGCACTGGACACCTTTCAGAAAGCGGCCGGCTGGGAACAACGCGCACGCCTGTTGATGCAATGGGGCGAGCGTCTGCCGGCCTTGAGTGATGCGCAGATGTGCGATGCCAATCGGGTGCACGGCTGTGAAAGCCAGGTGTGGCTGGTGGGTGAATTGCACGATGGCCATTGGCAGTTCAACGCCAACAGCGATGCACGCTTGATTCGCGGGTTGGTGGCATTGCTGCTGGCGCGGGTCAACGGGTTGTCGGCGGCTGAGTTGCAGCAGGTGGATTTGCCGGACTGGTTCAATCAACTGGGGTTGGGGCGGCAGTTGTCCGAGTCTCGTAGCAATGGTTTGAATGCAGTGCTACAGCGGATGCGGGAGTTGGCTCAATAGAGGGGCTGCTTCGCAGTCCATCGCGAGCAGGCTCGCTCCTACAGGATCACCGAAATCACTGTGGGCCTGCTCGCGATGGGGCCATCAGCCTTACAGATCAGGCCTGCGGCTTGACCCGCTCCGCCGGCCGCCGCACACCCGCCACAATCTTGTCCACAGCCTTGGTCGCCGCGACCATGCCGAAGGTCGCCGTCACCATCATCACCGCGCCAAACCCACCGGCACAGTCGAGCTTCACCCCATCCCCGACAAAACTCTTCTGCAAGCAAATGCTGCCATCGGGTTTCGGATAGCGCAGTTGCTCGGTGGAAAACACGCACGGCACGCTGTAATGGCGGGTCACGGTGCGTGAGAAGCCATAGTCGCGGCGCAGCGTGGAACGCACTTTCGACGCCAACGGATCGTTGAACGTGCGATTGAGGTCGCAAACTTGGATCAACGTCGGGTCAATCTGCCCGCCCGCGCCGCCGGTGGTGATGATCTGGATCTTGCGGCGCTTGCACCAGGCAATCAGCGCGGCCTTGGCGTTGACGCTGTCGATGCAGTCGATCACGCAGTCGATGTTCGGCGTGATGTACTCGGCCATGGTGTCGCGGGTGACGAAGTCAGGCACCGCGTGCACCGTGCAGTCCGGGTTGATCCCGCGCAGACGCTCGGCCATCACCTCGACCTTGGGCTTGCCCACCGTGCTGTCCAGCGCGTGCAACTGGCGGTTGACGTTGCTGACGCAGACGTCGTCGAGGTCGAACAGCGAAATCTCGCCCACGCCACAACGGGCCATGGCTTCCGCCGCCCAGGAACCGACACCACCGACGCCGACGATCGCCACATGGGCCGCGCGCAGGCGTTCAAGGCCTTCGATGCCATACAAACGGGCGATGCCAGCAAACCGCGGATCTTCTGTACTCATGACCATTACCCCAAAAACCGGCGCGCATTATAGGGCCGTCGGCGCGCAAGAGCATCATTGCGCTATGAACGGGCAACATCCACGAAAACCACATCGAACAAAGATTTGTCCTACACGCTCTAACGAAAGAACTTAAACCGACTTGGATTGCCCAATGTCAGGCAATTCCCTGTTCGCTGTACGACCAGAGAATGCCCGGTGTAGGATGCGCGCCCCTTGGCGACCGCCAACCGTTCCTTCGTTCCACAGTCTTTGGAACCCGAAATAACTATGTCATCGCGTAAATTTGGACTCAACCTGGTCGTGGTGCTCGCCATCGCTGCCTTGTTTACCGGCTTCTGGGCGCTGATCAACCGCCCGGTCACCGCCCCCAACTGGCCTGAACAGATCTCCGGCTTCTCGTACTCGCCATTCCAGCAGGGCCAGTTCCCGCAGAAAGACCAGTTCCCGACCGACGATCAAATGCGTCGCGACCTGGAGATCATGAGCAAGCTGACGGACAACATCCGCATCTACTCGGTCGATGGCACCCTGCAAAACATCCCGAAGCTGGCGGAAGAGTTCGGCTTGCGGGTCACCCTGGGGATCTGGATCAGTCCGGACCAGGAACGCAACGAACGGGAAATCACCCGCGCCATTGAAATCGCCAACGCCTCGCGCAGCGTGGTTCGCGTGGTGGTCGGCAACGAGGCCATTTACCGCAAGGAAATCACCGCCCAGGAACTCAGCGTCATGCTCGATCGCGTGCGCGCTGCGGTGAAAGTGCCGGTGACCACGTCCGAACAGTGGCACGTGTGGGAAGAACACCCGGAACTGGCCAAGCACGTCGACCTGATCGCCGCGCACATCCTGCCTTACTGGGAATTCATCCCGATGGACAAGGCCGGGCAGTTCGTCCTCGACCGCGCCCGCGACTTGAAGAAGATGTTCCCGAAAAAGCCGCTGCTACTGTCCGAGGTGGGCTGGCCGAGCAACGGCCGCATGCGCGGTGGCGCCGATGCCTCACCGGCAGACCAGGCGATCTATCTTCGAACCCTGGTCAACAAGCTCAACCGTCAGGGCTTCAACTACTTCGTGATCGAAGCGTTTGACCAGCCGTGGAAAGTCAGTGACGAAGGTTCCGTTGGCGCCTATTGGGGGGTGTTCAACGCCGCACGCCAGCAGAAGTTCAACTTCGAAGGCCCGGTCGTTGCGATTCCGCAATGGCGGGTACTGGCGGTCGGCTCCGTGGTACTGGCGCTGTTGTCCCTGACCCTGCTGATGATCGACGGCTCGGCCCTGCGCCAGCGTGGCCGTACCTTCCTGACCTTCACCGCGTTCCTCGGTGGTTCGGCACTGGTGTGGATCGGTTACGACTACAGCCAGCAATACAGCACCTGGTTCAGCCTGACGGTAGGCTTCTTGCTCGCCCTCGGTGCGCTCGGGGTGTTTATCGTGTTGCTGACCGAAGCCCACGAACTGGCCGAGACCGTCTGGACCCACAAACGCCGGCGTGAATTCCTGCCCGTGGTAGGCGATTCTGACTACCGACCGAAAGTCTCGATCCACGTGCCCTGCTACAACGAGCCGCCGGAGATGGTCAAACAGACCCTCAACGCCCTGGCCAACCTCGACTATCCGGATTTCGAAGTCCTGATCATCGACAACAACACCAAGGATCCGGCGGTCTGGGAACCGGTGCGCGATTATTGCGAAACCCTCGGCCCGCGCTTCAAGTTCTTCCACGTGGCACCGCTGGCCGGCTTCAAGGGCGGCGCACTGAACTACCTGATCCCGCACACCGCCAAAGATGCCGAAGTGATCGCAGTGATCGACTCCGATTACTGCGTGCACCCGAACTGGCTCAAGCACATGGTGCCGCACTTCGCCGACCCGAAAATCGCCGTGGTGCAGTCGCCACAGGATTACCGCGACCAGAACGAAAGTACCTTCAAGAAGCTCTGCTACGCGGAATACAAGGGCTTCTTCCACATCGGCATGGTCACCCGCAACGATCGTGACGCGATCATCCAGCACGGCACCATGACCATGACCCGCCGCTCGGTGCTCGAAGAGCTGGGCTGGGCCGACTGGTGCATCTGTGAAGACGCCGAACTGGGCCTGCGGGTATTCGAAAAAGGCCTGTCGGCAGCGTACTACCACACCAGCTACGGCAAGGGCCTGATGCCCGATACCTTCATCGACTTCAAGAAACAGCGTTTCCGTTGGGCCTACGGAGCGATCCAGATCATCAAGCGCCACACCGCCAGCCTGCTGCGCGGCAAGGACACCGAGCTGACCCGTGGCCAGCGTTACCACTTCCTCGCGGGCTGGTTGCCGTGGGTCGCGGACGGCATGAACATCTTCTTCACCGTCGGCGCGCTGTTGTGGTCGGCGGCGATGATCATCGTGCCGCAACGGGTCGATCCGCCGCTGCTGATCTTCGCAATCCCGCCATTGGCGCTGTTCGTGTTCAAGGTCGCCAAGATCATCTTCCTCTACCGTCGTGCGGTCGGGGTCAATTTGAAGGATGCCTTCTGCGCGGCGCTGGCCGGTCTGGCGTTGTCCCACACCATCGCCAAAGCAGTGCTGTACGGCTTCTTCACCAGCAGCATTCCGTTCTTCCGTACGCCGAAGAATGCCGACAACCACGGCTTCTGGGTGGCGATTTCGGAAGCCCGGGAAGAGATGTTCATCATGCTGCTGTTGTGGGGCGCTGCCTTGGGGATCTTCCTGGTGAACGGCATGCCGAGCAACGACATGCGCTTCTGGGTGACCATGCTGCTGGTGCAGTCGCTGCCATACCTGGCGGCGTTGATCATGGCGTTCCTGTCGTCGCTGCCGAAACCGTCGGTCGAGACTGAAACGGCACCAGCGGTCTAAATCTCTACGGATGCACTAAACGGCGGCCAATGGTCGCCGTTTTGCTTTAAGATAAGCGCCATTTTGCGGGGCTTGGCGTGATACCGGTCTGACTGACCGAACACTATCCCCTGTGGGAGCGAGCCTGCTCGCGATAGCGGTGTAACAATCACAGTTTAAGTTGACTGACACACCGTCATCGCCAGCAGGCTGGCTCCCACATTTAGTCCGTGCCCACATCCATGATTTCCGGAGTTTTCCATGACGGCCCACGCCGACCTTTCGCCGACCCTCCAACTCGCCATCGACCTGATCCGCCGTCCATCCGTGACGCCGCTTGACGCCGATTGCCAGAAGCAGATGATGCAGCGCCTGGGCGATGCCGGTTTCACCCTGGAACCGATGCGCATCGAAGATGTGGATAACTTCTGGGCCACCCACGGCCAGGACGACGGTCCGGTGCTGTGCTTCGCCGGCCACACCGACGTGGTCCCGACCGGCCCGGTAGCGGCCTGGCAGATCGAGCCGTTCAACGCCCTGATCGACGAACACGGCATGCTCTGCGGCCGTGGCGCCGCCGACATGAAAGGCAGCCTCGCCGCCATGACCGTCGCCTCCGAGCGTTTTGTCGCCGACTACCCGAATCACAAGGGCAAAGTCGCGTTCCTGATCACCAGCGACGAAGAAGGCCCGGCGCACCACGGCACCAAGGCCGTGGTCGAACGCCTCGCCGCGCGCAAGGAACGTCTGGACTGGTGCATCGTCGGCGAACCGTCGAGCACCACCCTGGTGGGTGACGTGGTCAAGAACGGCCGGCGCGGTTCTCTCGGCGCCAAGCTGACCGTACGTGGCGTGCAAGGTCATGTGGCCTACCCGCACCTGGCGAAGAACCCGATCCACCTCGCTGCCCCGGCCCTGGCCGAACTGGCAGCCGAGCACTGGGACCACGGCAACGATTTCTTCCCGCCGACCAGTTTTCAGATCTCCAACGTCAATTCCGGCACCGGCGCGACCAACGTGATCCCGGGTGACCTGGTGGCGGTGTTCAACTTCCGCTTCTCCACCGAGTCCACCGTCGAGGGCCTGCAAAAGCGCGTCGCCGACATCCTCGACAAGCATGGCCTGGACTGGCACATCGATTGGGCGCTGTCCGGTCTGCCGTTCCTCACCGAACCGGGCGCGCTGCTGGACGCTGTGTCGGCGAGCATCAAGGACATCACCGGTCGTGAAACCAAGGCGTCCACCAGCGGTGGCACCTCCGACGGGCGTTTCATCGCGACCATGGGCACCCAAGTGGTTGAGCTGGGGCCGGTCAACGCGACCATCCACCAGGTCAACGAACGCGTGCTGGCCGCCGATCTCGACGTGCTGACCGAGATCTACTACCAGACCCTGATCAAGTTGCTCGCCTGATGCTGGCGTGTCCGATCTGCAGTGAGCCGCTCAATGCGGTGGACAACGGCGTGGCCTGCCCCGCCGGGCATCGTTTCGACCGCGCGCGCCAGGGTTATTTGAACCTGTTGCCGGTGCAACACAAGAACAGTCGCGATCCTGGGGATAATCAGGCCATGGTCGAGGCTCGCCGCGACTTTTTGAACGCCGGCCATTACGCGCCGGTGGCCAAGCGTCTGGCCGAGCTGGCGGCCGGTTACGCGCCGACCCGCTGGGTCGATATCGGTTGCGGCGAGGGTTACTACACCGCGCAGATCGCCGATGCCTTGCCGGACGCTGATGGCTATGCGCTGGACATCTCCCGGGAAGCGGTCAAACGCGCCTGCAAACGCGACCCGCAGCTCACCTGGTTGATCGCCAGCATGGCACGGGTGCCGTTGGCTTCCGGCAGTTGCCAGTTCCTGGCCAGTGTCTTCAGCCCGCTGGACTGGGAAGAGGCCAAGCGCCTGCTCAGTGTTGGCGGCGGCCTGATGAAAGTCGGGCCGACCAGCGGCCACTTGATGGAACTACGCGAGCGGCTATACGACGAAGTCCGCGAGTACATTGACGACAAGCATCTGGACCTGGTGCCGGAAGGCATGGCGCTGGCGCACAGCGAAACGTTGACGTTCAAGCTGACGCTGGACAAGCCGCAGGACCGCGCCAACCTGCTGGCGATGACGCCCCATGGCTGGCGTGCCAGCGCCGAGCGCCGGACAGCGGTTATCGAACAGGCCGAGCCGTTCGAGACCACCGTATCAATGCGCTACGATTATTTCGTTCTTCAATAACTTTTGGTTCCGGGCGAGTGCCCGGGGCCGGCTAAATCCGCGAATGGATTTTTCAGACCCGCAGTGAGGACATCCATGCGCCAACCCGATATCGAGATTTACCTGAAAGACGCCGACGTCGACCACAAAGCCATTTCCGCCTGGCTCGGTGCGGCATTGGGCCCGTGCACGGATTGGGCCCAGAAGGGCCAGACCTACAAGTGCAAGGCCGGCAACGTGCCAGTGACCTGGCTGCCAAAAGCCGTCGGCAAGTGGAACAGCCTGTACCTGGAAAGCGACCAGACCCCGTGGGACGACGACATCGCCTGCGCCCGCGCCGCGTTTGCCGCACTCAACGTCGAAGTGCGTTGCGCACCGGGTACCTGGGTCGAGGAAGAAGGTGAAGAGACAGCCGATCGCTGGATTCGCATCAGCGCCGATGGTGAAGAAGAAATCACCTGGAAAACCGCGTAAAGCCTGAACACCGCCCCTGTAGGAGCGAGCTTGCTCGCGATGGTCGTCAACGATAACGCGTCAATTCAGTAAAAGCGCGGTGTCCTTGAGTTCTTCGCGAGCAAGCTCGCTCCTACAGTGGTTTTTGCGCGGGGATTACAGACCTACAACATCCTCAGCCTGCAAACCCTTCTGCCCTTCCACCACCGCGTATTCAACCTGCTGGCCTTCGGTCAGTGAACGGTGGCCTTCACCGCGAATCGCGCGGTAGTGCACGAACACGTCCACCCCGTCCTCGCGCTGAATGAAGCCGTAGCCCTTGGCGTCGTTGAACCACTTCACGTTGCCGGTTTCGCGTGTTGCCATTTGTTCATACTCCCTTTTTATTATTGGTCGGGCTTTTCGCAGGAAAGCCTCGGGAACGTCTGTCTGCGTTCGACGTCCCTACAAGGGCACCGACAGCAGACGGCCGAGTATATGACAGGCAGCGAAACTCTCAACTCAAGTTTACTTACCCGCTTTTTTGCCGATTTTCGACGAATCCGGCACACTATCGGCCTCCCGAGCAAACGCTCGGTTTTATTCACTCACGCAGAAGCCGTATGACCCGCTCCCCGTTCCGCCGTCTTGTGTTTGGCACCCTGCGCCGACTGTTGTACCTCTGGGTTCGCTCCGAGACGATCAACCAGTCGTCGTTCACCCTCAACCTCGACCGCAGTCGTCCGGTGTTCTACGTCCTGCAAAACCCTTCGCTGACCGACCTCGCTGTGGTCGACACCGAGTGCAGCAAGGCCGGCCTGCCACGCCCGGTGCTGCCGGTATCGGTGGGCAACCTGCTGGAACCTGCCGCGTTTTTCTACCTGACGCCGGACCCGGACTGGCTCGGCCGCCAGGACAAGCGCGGAGCGCCGCCAACATTGACCCGCCTGGTCAGCGCCCTGAGCCAGAACGCCGCCGAAGACGCACAGATCATTCCGGTGAGCGTGTTCTGGGGCCAATCGCCGGACAGCGAAAACAGCCCATGGAAACTGCTGTTCGCCGACAGCTGGGCCGTTACCGGGCGTCTGCGTCGTCTGCTGAGCATCATCGTGCTGGGACGCAAGACCCGCGTGCAGTTCTCCGCGCCGATCCACCTGCGCGAACTGATCGAGCACGACAAGGGCCACGAGCGCACCGTGCGCATGGCCCAGCGCATCCTGCGGGTGCATTTCCGCAATCTGAAGGCCGCGGTGATCGGCCCGGACATTTCCCACCGCCGCAATCTGGTCAAAGGCTTGCTCAACCAGCCACAGGTCAAACAAGCGATCTTCGACGAAGCCGAGCGCGAGAACATCTCGCCAGAGAAGGCCAAAGCTCAAGCGCTACGCTACGGCAACGAAATCGCCTCGGACTACACCTATACTGCGATCCGTTTTATGGAAGTGGTGCTGAGCTGGTTCTGGAACAAGATCTACGACGGCATCAGGGTCAACCATATCGAAGGCGTGCAGAAGGTCGCCCAGGGTCACGAAGTGATCTACGTGCCCTGCCACCGCAGCCACATCGACTACTTGCTGCTGTCCTATCTGCTGTTTCGCAACGGCCTGACCCCGCCGCACATTGCCGCCGGCATCAATCTGAACATGCCGGTGATCGGCGGCCTGCTGCGTCGCGGCGGCGCGTTCTTCATGCGCCGTACGTTCAAGGGCAACCCGCTGTACACCTCGGTGTTCAACGAATACCTGCACACCCTGTTCACCAAGGGCTTCCCGGTGGAGTACTTCGTCGAAGGCGGTCGCTCGCGCACCGGGCGCATGCTGCAACCGAAAACCGGGATGCTGGCGATCACCCTGCGCAGCTTCCTGCGTTCGTCGCGCATGCCCATCGTGTTCGTGCCGGTGTACATCGGCTACGAGCGTGTGCTGGAAGGCCGGACCTACCTCGGCGAATTGCGCGGTGCGGCCAAGAAGAAAGAGTCGATCTTCGACATTTTCAAAGTCATCGGCGCGCTCAAACAGCGCTTCGGCCAGGTGGCGGTGAACTTCGGCGAGCCGATCAAACTGGCGGAATTCCTCGACGGCGAACAGCCGGACTGGCGCCAACAGGAACTCGGCCCGCAGTTCAGACCCGCCTGGCTCAACGAAACCACCAACCGCCTCGGCGAGAAAGTCGCCCGGCATCTGAACGAAGCGGCGGCGATCAACCCGGTCAATCTGGTGGCACTGGCGCTGCTGTCCACCACCCGCCTGGCGCTGGATGACCGGGCCATGGCGCGGGTGCTGGATCTGTACCTGGCGCTGCTGCGCAAGGTCCCGTATTCGCCGCACACCACCTTGCCGGAAGGCGATGGCCGGGCGCTGATCGCGCACGTGAAGGACATGGACCTGCTGTCCGAGCAGAGCGATGCGCTGGGCAAGATCCTGTATCTGGACGAACAGAACGCCGTCCTGATGACCTACTACCGCAACAACGTGCTGCACATCTTTGCCCTGCCGGCGCTGCTCGCAAGTTTCTTCCAGAGCGCCTCGCGCATGAGCCGCGAACAGATCCTGCGCTACACCCGCGCGTTGTATCCATACCTGCAGGCGGAGCTGTTCATCCGCTGGTCGCTGGACGAACTGGACGGGGTGATCGACCAATGGCTGGAAGCTTTCGTCGAACAAGGCCTGTTGCGTTTCGAGAACAACGTGTATCTGCGTCCGGCGCCAAGCTCGCGGCATTTCGTGCTGCTGACCTTGCTGTCGAAAAGCATCGCCCAGACCTTGCAGCGCTTCTACATGACCGTGTCCCTGCTGCTCAACAGTGGCCAGAACAGCATCAGCGCCGAAGAACTGGAGGACCTGTGCACGGTCATGGCCCAGCGCCTGTCGATCCTGCATGGCCTCAACGCCCCGGAATTCTTCGACAAGAGCCTGTTCCGCCACTTCATCCAGACCATGCTCGACCTCGACGTGCTCAAGCGCGATGAAGCAGGCAAGTTGAGCTATCACGAACTACTCGGTGAACTGGCCGAAGGCGCGGCCAAGCGCGTATTGCCGGCGGAGATTCGTTTGTCGATCCGTCAGGTGGCGTTGCATCGCAGTGAAGATGCGGCGGATCAACCCGCACCACCGGTCGAAACCGTCTAGATTGATCAGGGCGCCAGTCGGTTCTGGCGCCCTCGATACGGAGATCTTTCAATGAAAAAACTGTCCCTGATCGCAGCCGCCTTGCTGTTGACTGCCTGCCAACATCCGACACCGGCGCCCAAGGCATCCCTCGCTGGTGAAGTCTTCTACCTGCAACGCATCGCACTGCCGCCGAACGCGATCCTCAGCGTCAGCCTGCAAGACATCTCACTGGCCGATGCCCCGGCGAAAGTCATTAACGAGCAACGCGGCCCGGTCAAAGGCCAGGTGCCGCTGCCATTCCATCTCAGCTACGACCCGCTGACGGTAGAGCCCAATCACCGTTACTCAGTGAATGCACGCATTGAAGTCGACGGCAAACTGCTGTTCATCACCACCGAAAATCACGCCGTGCGTCTGGACGGCACCGATCCACAACCGCTGAAGGTCCGTGTCGACGCGACCCGCTGAGTGTTTTTTTGAAAAAGGAAGTTGCCATGCTCCGCCCTACCCTCCGTTTTGCCGGCCTGTGCGCTGGCTTGATGATCTGTGCCAACGCCCTGGCGCTGTCCCTCACCGACCTGTCGCAGAAAGACGCCACCGGCGGGCTCAAGGACGCACTGACCCAAGGCGCGCAACTGGCCGTCAAACAACTCGGCACTCCAGGGGGCTTCAGCAACAACCCCGACGTGAAAATCGAACTTCCGGGCAAACTGGGCAAGGTCGCCAGCAAAATGAAACAGTTCGGCATGGGTGACCAGGTTGATGAACTGGAAGCCAGCATGAACAAGGCGGCGGAAAGCGCCGTGACCCAGGCCCAGCCCATCCTTGTCGACGCCGTGAAGAAAATGACCGTGGAAGACGCCAAGGGCATCCTCAGCGGCGGCAACGACTCGGCCACCCAATACCTGAACAAGACCAGCCGCGAACAGATCCGCGCGAAGTTCCTGCCGATCGTCAAGCAAGCCACCGACAAGGTTGGCCTGGCCCAGCAGTACAACTCGTTCGCCGGGCAAGCAGCGACCATGGGCGTAGTGGATGCGAAGAATGCCAACGTCGAAAACTACGTCACCGAGCAAGCGTTGAATGGCTTGTTCGAAATGATCGGCAAACAGGAAGAAACCATCCGCCAGAACCCGGCGGCTGCGGCGACCAGTTTGGCGAAGAAGGTGTTTGGTACGCTCTGACCCTGGTGCAACCATTGTAGGAGCGAGCCTGCTCGCGATGAGGCCATGTCAGTCGACATCAGCGTTGGCTGACACACCGCAATCGCGAGCAGGCTCACTCCTACAATTTGATCGGGTACATCTGTGAGAGATTGGTCGGCTGGCAGGCCGCCTTCGCGAGCAGGCTCGCTCCTACAATTTGATCGGGTACATCTGTAAGGGAATGGTCGGCTGGCAGGCCGCCTTCGCGGGCAAGCCCGGTCCCACAGTTTTCAAATGTGTACGGACCAAACAACCAGGCCGGCCGGTAGGCCGCCTCGGCGGCTTTTGATTTGCCCGCCCCTTCGGGAGGCTGAGTGGAGGCGTTTATCCGGGGATTGGCGCGCAGCGCCGTTCGACGCAGTCGAACTCATCGCATGTAGGTGCCAGCGAAGCCAACCGGAGGGCGATGCCCCCGGATGAATGCCGCAGCGAAGGAACCCCGAGCCTTAGCGAGGGGCCGTACGTTCGGGGCGAGCGTTTTTTGCTTACTTTTTTAGGCGCTTGTAAAAAAGTGAGTCGCCGTAAGGGCGAAACCGCCGGCCGCCGTTACCGAAGAAATGGATATGCACCCAGTCAAACGGCTTCCTTCTTGACCCGGAACCAAGCCGCATACAACGCAGGCAAAAACAAAAGCGTCAACGCCGTGGCCACAATCAACCCCCCCATGATCGCCACCGCCATCGGCCCGAAAAACACACTGCGCGACAACGGAATCATCGCCAAAACGGCGGCAAGCGCCGTCAACACAATCGGCCGAAACCGCCGAACCGTAGCCTCGATAATCGCCTGCCAAGGCTTCAACCCCGCCGCAATATCCTGCTCGATCTGATCCACCAGAATCACCGAGTTACGCATGATCATCCCGGACAAGGCGATAGTCCCCAGCATGGCCACGAAACCGAACGGCTGGCGAAACACCAACAGAAACAGCGTCACCCCGATCAACCCCAGCGGCGCCGTCAGGAACACCATCGCCGTACGCGAAAAACTGCGCAATTGCAGCATCAGCAAGGTCAGCACCACCACAATGAACAACGGCACGCCGGCCTTCACCGAGTTCTGTCCGCGCGCCGAGTCTTCCACCGTGCCGCCGACATCCAGCAAATAGCCGTCGGGCAGTTCGGCGCGGATCGGATCGAGGGTCGGCATGATCTGCTGCACCAGCGTCGCCGGTTGCTCCTTGCCATAGATGTCGGCGCGAACCGTCACGTTGGGCAGGCGATTGCGGTGCCAGATGATGCCCTCTTCGAAGCCGTATTCCAGGGTCGCGATCTGCGACAACGCGACACTGCGACCGTTATCGGTCGGCACCGCCAGGCTCGGCAGCAATGACAACTCGGTGCGCTCATGCAAGGTGCCGCGCAACAGGATCTCGATCAACTCGTTGTCTTCACGGTACTGGCTGACGCTGGAACCGGTCAGGGAGCTTTGCAGGAACGTCGACAGGTTCGCCGTGCTCACGCCCAGCGCCCGCGCGCGGTCCTGATCGATGTTCAGGTAGACAACCTTGCTCGGCTCCTCCCAGTCCAGGTGGACGTTGACCACATGGGGGTTCTCGCGAACCTTGGCTGCGACTTTGCGCGCCAGCGCCCGCACTTCCTCGATGTGCTCCCCGGTCACGCGGAACTGCACCGGGTAGCCAACCGGCGGACCGTTTTCCAGGCGCGTGACCCGCGAGCGCAGAGCAGGGAATTGTTCGTTAAGGGTTGAGATCAACCAGGTGCGCAGGGATTCCCGTTCTTCGATGGTTTTCGCCAGGACGACAAACTGGGCGAAGCTCGCCGCCGGCAGTTGTTGATCCAGCGGCAGGTAGAAACGCGGCGAACCGGTGCCGACGTAGGCCACGTAATTGTCGATCCCCGCCTTGTCCTTGAGCAGCGCTTCGAGGCGCTTGACCTCGTCGGCGGTGTTGCTCAGCGAAGCGCCTTCGGCCAGTTTCAGGTCGACCATCAGCTCCAGGCGACCCGATGCCGGGAAGAACTGTTGCGGCACAAACTTGAACAGTACGATGGAAGCGATGAACAACAGCACAGTCGCCGCGATCACGGTTTTGCGCCAGCGCACGCACCACTCCACCAGACCTCGCACGCGTTGGTAAAACGGCGTGCCATACGGATCGGGTTGACCGGCACCGTGCTTGGCCGCGTGAATCTTCGCCAGGTCCGGCAGCAGTTTTTCCCCCAGATACGGCACGAAGACCACCGCGGCCACCCACGACGCCAATAGCGCGATGGTGACCACCTCGAAGATCGAACGGGTGTATTCGCCAGTGCCCGATTGCGCCGTGGCAATCGGCAGGAAGCCGGCCGCGGTGATCAGCGTACCGGTGAGCATCGGGAACGCGGTACTGGTCCAGGCATAACTCGCCGCTTTGACCCGGTCGAAGCCCTGCTCCATTTTGATCGCCATCATTTCCACGGCGATGATCGCATCGTCCACCAGCAAGCCCAGGGCCAGTACCAGCGCGCCGAGGGAGATCTTGTGCAGGCCGATGCCGAGGTAATACATGCAGGCGAACGTCATCGCCAGCACCAGCGGAATCGCCAGGGCCACCACCATGCCGGTGCGCACGCCGAGGGAGAAGAAACTCACCAGCAACACAATGGCCAGCGCCTCGACCAACACTTGCACGAACTCGCCAACACCGGTTTTCACCGCCGCCGGTTGGTCGGAGACTTTGCGCAGTTCCATACCGGCCGGGAGGTTTTTCTGGATGCGGGCGAACTCGATTTCCAGTGCCTTGCCCAGTACCAGAATGTCACCACCGTCCTTCATCGCCACCGCCAGGCCGATGGCGTCCTGCGCCATGAAGCGCATGCGCGGCGCCGGTGGATCGTTGAAACCACGGCGCACGTCGGCCACGTCGGAGATGCGGAAGGTGCGATCACCGACGCGGATCGGGAAGTTCTTGATCTCTTCGACCGTCTGAAAATTCCCCGTTACCCGTAGCTGCAATCGCTCGCTGCTGGTTTCGAAGAAACCTGCCGTGGACACCGCATTCTGCTCTTCAAGGGCTTGCTGGACGGCCGCCAGCGGCAAGCCGAGGGTGGCGAGCTTGACATTGGAGAGCTCGATCCAGATTTTCTCGTCCTGCACCCCCAGCAGTTCGACCTTGCCCACATCCTTGACCCGCTGCAGCTGGATCTGGATGCGGTCGGCATAATCCTTGAGCACGGCGTAGTCGAAACCCTCACCGGTCAGGGCGTAGATATTGCCGAACGTGGTGCCGAATTCATCGTTGAAGAACGGCCCCTGAATCCCCGGCGGCAGGGTATGGCGGATGTCGCTGATTTTCTTGCGCAGCTGATACCAGAGCTCCGGTATCTCCACCGAGTGCATGGAGTCGCGCGCGATGAAGGTCACCTGGGATTCGCCGGGGCGGGAGAACGACATGATGCGTTCGTATTCGCCGGTTTCCATCAGCTTCTTTTCGATGCGTTCGGTGACCTGACGCGAGACTTCTTCGGCGGTCGCTCCCGGCCAGTTGGTGCGAATCACCATCGCTTTGAAAGTGAACGGCGGGTCTTCGCTTTGGCCGAGCTTGGTGTAGGAAAGTGCGCCGACAACGGCCAGCAACAGCATCAGGAACAGGACGATCTGGCGATTACGCAGCGCCCATTCGGAAACGTTGAAACGCATCGGGGCTTACTCCTTGTCCGCCAGATTGACCACGCGATTGGAGCGATCCACCGGGCGTACCTGCTGCCCTTCGAGAAGCACATGGACACCGGCGGCCACCACCCAGTCGCTGGCGTTGAGCCCTTCAAGCACCGGAACGGTTTTCTCACCGAAGGCACCGACCCGCACCGGGGCCTTTTTCAAGGTGTTGTTGGCGCTGACGACCCAGACATAGGTCACGCCGTTTTCCGCCGTCAGCGCAGACAGAGGAACGGACAGAGGAACGACGTCGGCGGCCTGCACGAACACCCGGGCGCTCTGGCCCAGTTCGACAGGAACCTTGCCGGAACTGAAGGCAATGCGGGCCGCGAAGGTGCGTGATTTTGGATCAGCCGACGGCGACAGTTCACGGATACGACCTTCGAATCGCTGATCGGGTTGGGTCCAGAGTTCCACCGACACCGGCTCACCGACCTTGAAGCGGCCGAAGTTCTGCTCCGGCAGGCTGATCAAGACTTCACGCTCACCATCGGTTGCCAGGGTGAACACCGTTTGCCCGGAGGCCACCACTTGCCCGACTTCCACCAGACGCTTGGCGACGACGCCATCCTGCGGCGCACGCAACACGGCGTAACTGGCCTGGTTGTTGGAAACGTTGAATTCGGCTTTGATTTGCTTGAGCCGCGCTTCGCCGGAGCGGTAGAGGTTTTCGGCGTTGTCGTACTGCGAGCGGCTGACCAGTTGGCGCTCCATCAAGGTCTTGTAGCGATCACGCTCGGAACGTACCAGGTTCAGATTGGCTTCGGCGGCGGCGACCTGAGCTCTGGTGGCCTCCAATTGCAGGCGCACGTCTTGGGGGTCGAGCTCCGCCAAAGGTTGATCGGCCTTGACCCGCTGCCCTTCCTCGACCAGTCGTCGGCTGACTTTGCCGCCGATACGGAACGCCAGGTCCGGCTCATACCGCGCGCGAACTTCGCCGGGATAGCTTTCCATGGCCTGCGCCGAAGGCTCTGGCTGAACCACCATGGCCGGGCGCACGCTGACTTGCGGTGCCTCTTCGTGACCACACGCAGACAATAAAAAAGCCAGGGTGACTGGCAACGCGAGGGGCAAGGCATAGCGGAACATGGTGAAGGACCTTTCGCTAATGGTGCTTTAAATAATTATACTGAGCAGTATGTTATTAATAGCAAACTCACCAGTCCAGTAATAAAAAAGAATATGCCAAACAATCTTTCAGCACCCAATGGCCCAGGCAGACCCAAGGACATGGTCAAGCGCCAGGCGATTCTCGATGCGGCCAAAGCGCTGTTTCTGAGTAAGGGTTATGCCAATACCAGCATGGATGCCGTCGCAGCCGAGGCCGGCGTGTCGAAGCTGACGGTCTATAGCCACTTCAACGACAAGGAGACGCTGTTCTCTGCCGCGGTGATGGCCAAGTGCGAGGAGCAGTTGCCAACGCTGTTCTTCGAACTGCCGGAAGGCGTGGCCGTGGAAACCGTGCTGCTGAACATCGCGCGCGGTTTTCATCACCTGATCAACAGTGATGAATCGCTGAACCTGCACCGTTTGATCATGGCCTTGGGCAGTCAGGACCCGAAACTCTCACTGATCTTCTTCGAGGCCGGGCCTCAGCGCATGCTGCACGGCATGGAACGCTTGTTGAGCAAGGTCAACGAAAGCGGCGCATTGAGCATCGACAAACCGCACAATGCAGCAGAACACTTCTTCTGCCTGCTCAAGGGCGCAGCGAATTTCCGGCTGCTCTTCGGCTGTGGCGAGCCGTTGGACGACGAGGCCGCCGAGAGTCATGTGCAGGAAGTGGTGGGGTTGTTTATGCGGGCTTATCGGCCGGAATGAGCCTGAAAGATTTGTAGAGGAAGTGATGACACCATCGCGAGCAGGCTCGCTCCTACAGTGGTTCCATGCAACACCACAAATCCCCTGTAGGAGCGAGCCTGCTCGCGATGGGTGCGACTCGGTCTTAAGGCTTGAGCGCCTTCTTCGGATAAATGTCATACCGACTGGACTTGCCATCGAGCGCATGGCTCGGCTTCGGCCCTTCGATGCACGGCGCCTTGCGCGGACGCTTGACCACCACCCGGTGGCTGGCCAGGGCCAAGGCGGCTTCGAGCAATGCCGGCGCATCCGGGTCATCGCCCACCAATGGCCGGAACAGGCGCATTTCCTTCTTCACCAGCGCGGTTTTCTCGCGATGCGGGAACATCGGGTCAAGGTAGATCACCTGGGGCGGCTCGCCCTCCCAGTTGCGCATGACCTCGATCGAATTGCCCTTGAGCAAGCGCATGCGCGCCACGATCGGCGCCACGTCGAAATCTTCCGCGCCACGGGCCAGGCCGTCTTCCAGCAAGGCACCGATCAGCGGCTGACGCTCGATCAGGCTCATCTCGCAACCGAGGCTGGCCAGCACGAACGCGTCCTTGCCCAGCCCCGCCGTGGCGTCCAGTACCCGCGGGCGCACACCTTGGGCGACGCCAACGGCCTTGGCGATCATCTGTCCGCTGCCACCACCATACAACCGGCGATGGGCCGCACCACCCTCGACGAAATCCACCCGCACCGGCCCCGGCGCATCCGGCCCCAGCTGTTGCAGTTGCAAGCCCATGTCACCCACCTGCAAGGCAAACTCGCCGTCCGCCACTTGCATTGGCAAGCCCAGGCGCTCGGCCCATTGCTCGGCTTGTGGCTCGAACGCCGCATCGAGGGCCTGGACATGGATGCGGCAGACCGCAGGTTGATCAATCATCGGAAAACACGCTCAAAAAATTAATGATCGGCAAAAACGGCCGATAACAAAACTATCGAGCATTTTGCCAGAGCTGAGCGTCGACCGAGAGAAATGTCAGGCATTCAACCCACAATCACAGGTTTTATCTCGCCCTACGGCGACTACAACCTGCGAAACACCCAGGCACTGAGCGGCGTCAGCCACATCTGGCAGGATTTTTTTGCCCGAGCGCTGGCCGAACAGTCGGGTGAAGTGCTGCCGCAATCGCTGAACTTTCCACCGGTCGACCTCGAAAGCCCGGTTGAACCCACCGTTGGCAGCGACCTGCTGGCCCACATCGTGTCCCAGCGCGAATGCGACGTGAAGGACAACGAAATCCGCCCGCCCGAGCCGCTGTTCCTGCCGATTGCCGAATTCGAAATGGACCTGGCCGACAAGCCGTTCCCACCGTTCCCGGCGGACGAAATCGTCGCCCAGCAAAAACAGCAGGACTTCGAAAGCGGCTGGGTTCGCCCAATCGTGTTGAACGCCGGTCAGCCGCTGCCAGACGTCGGCCCTGCCCCGCAACCGCGTCCGCTGCACCTGCCCATCGCCGAATTCGAACTCGACCTGCTCGACAAGCCGTTCCCGCCATTCTCGCCAGAAGAACTAGTAGCGCAGCAAAAACAACTCGATTTCGACAATGGCTGGGCGCGCCCGATCATCCTGCAGAACCTGCGCATCGCCGCCTGATCCTCAGCCGCGCCCTCTTCCCTCAGCCTTTGAAAAACTGATTGGCCTTCTGATACGGCATCGACCGGGACGTGAAACCGAACGTGCCTGACGTCTGGATTTCTTCGGCGGCGCGGAAGAATTCGCCATAGGCCGCCAATGCCAGCGCCGAACCGACGCTGATGCGTTTGACGCCCATTTCACCCAACTGCGCGACCGTCAGCTTCAAGCCGCCCGACATCAACACATTCACAGGTTTGGGCGCCACGGCGCGCACCACCGCCAGCACATCCTCGGCGCTGCGCAGACCCGGTGCGTAGAGCACATCGGCACCGGCCTCGGCGAATGCCTGCAAACGGCGGATGGTGTCGGCCAGATCGGGATTGCCGTGCAGGAAGTTTTCCGCCCGGGCAGTCAACGTAAAGTGGAACGGCAGACTGCGAGCGGCAGCCACAGCGGCTTCGATGCGCGCCACGGCGTGTTCGAAACAATAGATCGGGCCTTCTTCGCGGCCGGTGGCATCTTCGATCGAACCACCGACGGCGCCGGCCTCTGCCGCGCGCAAGATACTTTTCGCGCAGTCGGCGGGGTTGTCGGCAAAGCCGTTTTCCAGGTCCACGGCAACCGGCAGGTCGGTGGCGGCGACGATCGCCTGAACGTTCATCAGGGTATCGTCGAGGGTCAATCCGCCATCGGCACGACCCTGGGAAAAGGCGTAACCGGCACTGGTGGTCGCCAGCGCCTCGAAGCCGAGGCTGGCGAGCATTTTCGCTGAACCGGCATCCCACGGATTAGGAATCACAAAAGCCCCGGGGCGTTCGTGAAGGGCTTTGAACGCCAGGGCTCGAAGGGTTTGCGCATCCATTGGGCAGGCTCCTGAAGAGGGGAAAGAATTCGCCTCAGAGCAGGCCAAGCTGCTCGGCGACGGGTTCTCTGTATAGCTCAGGCAGCGCCGGCAAGCCAGGCAAACGCAGCATCAGGCGCGCGTGAAAGCGCTGCGCCAGCTTCGCTGCCAGCAGGTTGTCGGCGGTGTGCAGGAAGATGTACGGCGTGCGGCCTTCTTCGATCCATAACGCGATTTTCTCGACCCATGGTTCCAGAAACACATCGTTGGCCTCAAGCGTTGGATGGCCGATAAAACGCACCTGCGGGAATTGCGTGAATGCCGCAGGCCGCGGTGGCACCCGGGGCTTCTTCGATTGGGCGTGGAGCACCGAGGGCTCGGTCGAGGTGCAACTGAACAGCGCACGGGGATCGAGACAGATGCGCTCGACGCCGCGATCCAGCAGCAAGCGGTTGAGCATTCGCTCGCTGTCACCCTTGGCGAAAAACTCGTCGTGCCGCACTTCCACGGCCAGCGGTCGCTGAAGGGCATCGATGAATCCGGCCAGCTCAGGCAAACGTTGGGGCGTGAAGCTTTTCGACAGTTGTAACCACAATGGCGACACTCGCTCGCCGAGCGGGTTGAGCAATTGCACGAAGGTTTCGGTGGCGGTCAGTTGCTCGCGCAGATCGCCACCGTGGCTGATCTCTCCGGGAAACTTGGCGGTGAAGCGAAAGTGCTCGGGCATGGTCTCGGCCCAACGCTGCACGGTGCTGACGGCCGGGCTCGCGTAGAAGGTCGTGTTGCCTTCCACGGCATTGAAAACCCGGGAATAGAGATCAAGGAAATCGGCGGGTCTGGCGTCCGGCGGATACAGGTAGTCGCGCCAGGCGTTTTCGCTCCAGGACGGACAACCGAGGTAATACGGCAGCAGCATCAGATGTACAGGTCGAGACCCAGCACATCCGCTTCCCAATCGACGAAACCGGCGGTGCTCAGGTAGCTCGCCAGGGCTGTCGCCACGCTTTTGCTCATGGCACGGTGGTAAATCAGGTCTTGCTGACGGGCGGGAAGATTGCTCAGTTTTTGCGCAGAGGCTTTGGCGGCGCGGGCAGCCAGTTGCTCTTCAGTCGGGAATTCCAGCTCGCCTTCGATATCAATGGCGTCGTCCTCCACCACGCGGCCTTTGCGAGGCTTGCGCTTGATGGGGTAGGACTGAGAGGAAACGCCGTCTATACGCATACGTGCATACTCGGAATCAGTGATGGCAGTTTAGTGGCGCAAAAGCCACTTCGCAAACCGCCGAGTGATAACTAGAACACATAAAAGGCAAAAGGTTTAAAAGCTGAGGTTAGAAACTGATGATTGGCTATAACTGGTAGATCGCATCGCGAGCAAGCTCGCTCCCACAGGTTCTGCGCAACCCCCTGTGGGAGCGAGCCTGCTCGCGATTGGACCGACTCGGCCCTGAATACTATCGAGCTTTAGGCGTCGCCACCTTGTCGCGCAAATAAACCGGCTGCGCCTCATCGGCCACGATTGCCTCGCCGCGTTCCCAGGCAAACCGCGCCAAAGTCAGCAAGTCTTGCGCGTGGGGCAACATGCCCGCGTCCTGCCCGCTCAGGCTGACAGCGATACGCTCGCCATAACCCCAACCGGTGCCTGCGCCGAACCATTCACCGCCGGCATCGATCGGCAATGCAGCGGACTCCGGCGGCAGCACCGCTTCAGTACCCACCAGGCGCATCTCTCCGGCCGTTTCGCGGTAGCAACCCCAATACACTTCGTCCATGCGCGCATCGATGGCGGCGGCGACCTGAGTGGCGCCGTGTTCACGCAACGCACGTTGCGCCAGCACGGCCAGGTTCGACACCGGCAGCACCGGGCGCTCCAGGGCAAACGCCAGGCCTTGCACCACACCGATGGCGATGCGCACGCCGGTGAAGGCGCCCGGGCCACGGCCGAACGCGATGGCGTCGACCGCTTGCAGCGTGGTACCCGCATCGGCCAACAGTTGCTTGATCATCGGCAACAGCTTCTGCGCGTGCAGGCGCGGGATCACCTCGTAATGGCTCGTGACCTTGCCGTCATGCAGCAAGGCAACGGAGCAAGCTTCAGTCGCGGTGTCCAGGGCCAGCAAGGTGCTCATCGATGTATCCACAAGAGAGATCAGAAAAAAGTGCGTCAGTATAAACAACTACGGCCCGCAAGCGGGCCGTGGATGATGCAGCGGATCAGACTTTTCAGCTCAGGGCTGCAAGCACCTTGGCGGTGATCGCTTCAACCGAACCGACGCCTTCGATGTGGCTGTACTTCGGCTTGCCATTGGCAGCCGACAGCGTCTGGTAGAACTCCACCAGCGGCTTGGTCTGGGAGTGGTAGACCGACAGGCGATGACGCACGGTTTCTTCGGTGTCGTCCTTGCGCTGTACCAGCTCTTCACCGGTGACGTCGTCAAGGCCGGCTACTTTCGGCGGGTTGTAGACGATGTGGTACACGCGACCGCTGGCCTCGTGAACACGACGGCCGGCGATACGCTGGACGATTTCTTCGTCTTCAACGGCGATTTCAACCACGGCATCCAGTTCAACACCGGCAGTCACCAGGGCTTCAGCCTGGGGAATGGTGCGCGGGAAGCCATCGAACAGGAAACCGTTGGCGCAGTCGGACTGGGCGATGCGGTCCTTGACCAGTGCGATGATCAGGTCATCGGACACCAGGCCACCGGCATCCATGATGCCCTTGGCCTTGATGCCCAGCTCGGTGCCGGCCTTGACCGCTGCACGCAACATGTCGCCGGTGGAGATTTGCGGAATGCCGAATTTTTCGGTGATGAACTTAGCCTGAGTACCTTTACCGGCCCCGGGAGCTCCCAGCAGAATGACGCGCATCGATGTGCTCCTCAATTTTTTATATGGATAACGTCAGATTCGCCTCGTGGGGCCAATCTCAAAAATAGGGTCGTGACCGCCCAAACGGTCAAAGGCTGATCAAGATACACAGCAGGCTGCGCCCACACAAGACGCCGAAAGTCGGAGAAACCGCTACCTCTTGCGACCATTGCGCGCGGTTCCCCAAGTCGCAACCCCATCATTAACTGTCGCCTGGCAGCACTTTTACACCCGTCATACGGCGGCATCCGGCTCACCCGCCGGATGCCTGACCTCACGGCAAAAACCTTAGCCGGTATTACGCAAACCGGCGGCAATACCCGCCACAGACACCAGCAAGGCCTGTTCTACCGGGCTGCCCTGCGCCACGTCCTGCACTCTTGAACGGGCCAGCAACTCGGCCTGCAATAGATGAAGCGGGTCGAGATAGGTGTTGCGCAAGCGGATGAACTCAAGGGTCGCGGGGCTATGTGCCAGCAGCTGCGACTGCCCGGTCAGGCCGAGAACAATGGTGCATGCCTGCGACAATAGGTCGCGTAAATGCGCACCCAATGGCAACAGATTCGGCTCCACCAGACGCTCATCGTAGGACTGTGCAATGTCGGCATCGGCCTTGGCCAGGACCATTTCCAGCATGTCGATGCGGGTGCGGAAGAATGGCCACTGCTCGCGCATCTGCCCCAGCAGCTCACCTTCGCCACGCTCCAGTGCCTTGCTCAGGGCCGCTTCCCAACCCAGCCAGGCCGGCAGCATCAGGCGCGTCTGGGTCCAGCCGAAGATCCACGGAATCGCCCGCAGGCTTTCGATCCCCCCGGCCCGGCGCTTGGCCGGACGACTGCCCAGTGGCAAACGGCCGAGCTCCTGCTCCGGCGTGGACTGGCGAAAATACTCCACGAACTGCGGATTTTCCCGCACCACGGCGCGATAGGCACTGACCCCGTCCGCGGCCAGTTCGTCCATCAAATGGCGCCACTCGGGCGTAGGTGGTGGCGGAGGCAGCAAGGTCGCCTCCAGCACGGCGGCCAGGTACAGATTGAGGTTTTGCTCGGCGATGTCCGGCAGGCCGAACTTGAATCGAATCATTTCCCCCTGTTCGGTGGTACGGAAACGCCCCGCCACCGAACCCGGTGGCTGCGACAGGATCGCCGCGTGAGCCGGACCGCCACCACGCCCCACGGTGCCGCCGCGACCGTGGAACAGCAGCAGCTCGACTTGTTGTTCGCGGCAGATATCCACCAATCGCTCCTGCGCCCGGTACTGCGCCCAGGCCGCCGCCGTGGTACCGGCGTCCTTGGCCGAATCCGAGTAACCGATCATCACTTCCTGCGGCCCTTGCAGGCGCGAGCGATAACCCGGCAACAGCAGCAGCTTCTCGATCACCGGCCCCGCGTTGTCGAGGTCGGCCAGGGTTTCGAACAGCGGCACCACGCGCATCGGCCGCAACACGCCGGATTCCTTGAGCAACAACTGTACGGCCAGCACATCGGAAGCCGCACCGGCCATGGAAATCACATAGGAGCCGAGGGACGCCTCTGGCGCAGCGGCGATTTCCCGGCAGGTCGCCAGCACTTCGGCAGTGTCGGCGGAGGGTTTGAAGTACGTCGGCAACAAGGGCCGGCGATTGCTCAATTCGCGCATCAGGAAGGTGATGCGCTCCTCCTCGCTCCAGTCCTCGTAGCGACCCAGGCCGAGGTAGTCGGTGATTTCGGTCATCGCCGCGGTGTGCCGCGAGGAGTCCTGGCGTACATCCAGACGAACCAGGAACAGACCGAACGTCACTGCCCGACGCAGGCAATCGAGCAGCGGCCCGTCGGCGATCACACCCATGCCGCACTCGTGCAAAGAGCGGTAGCAAAGCTCCAGAGGATCGAGCAGTTCGCGGTTGTCTTGCAGCACATCGATCGGTGCCGGCGCTGGCGTCGACAAGGCCGCGTGCGCCCAGTTACGCGTTGCCCGCAAGCGATCGCGCAGCTGTTTAAGCACTGCACGGTACGGTTCGGCGCTGTCTCCCGCCCTGGCCTTCAATTCATCGCTGGCCTGCTGCATCGACAGCTCAGCGGCCAGGCGATCGACATCGCGCAGGTACAAATCGGCCGCCATCCAGCGCGCCAACAGTAAGACTTCTCGGGTCACCGCCGCCGTCACGTTCGGGTTGCCGTCACGGTCGCCGCCCATCCACGAGGCAAAGCGGATCGGTGCCGCCTCGAGGGGCAGGCGCAGGCCGGTAGCGGCGTGCAGGGCCTGATCGGCCTTGCGCAGGTAATTGGGAATGGCCTGCCACAGCGAATGCTCGATCACCGCGAAACCCCACTTGGCTTCGTCCACCGGTGTCGGGCGCGTGCGGCGGATTTCCTCGGTGTGCCAGGCTTCGGCGATCAGGCGTTGCAAGGTGGTCTTGATCTGCTCGCGCTCGGCGCTGGTCAGGTCACGATGATCCTGAGCCGCCAGTTGCGCGGCGATGGCGTCGTACTTCTGGATCAGCGTGCGGCGTGCAACTTCGGTGGGATGCGCCGTAAGTACCAGTTCGATCTCCAGCCGGCCCAGTTGCCGGGCCAGCGCGTCGGCGCCATGCCCCTCGGCGCGCAGGCGCGCGAGCAACTCCGGCAGCACCCGGGCTTCGAACGGCGCCGCCTGGGATTCCTCGCGGCGGTGAATCAACTGATATTGCTCGGCGATGTTGGCCAGGTTGAGAAACTGGTTGAACGCCCGAGCCACCGGCAGCAACTCGTCTTCGCTCAGCTGATTGAGGCTGGCGCTGAGTTCAGCGTCCATGGAGCCGCGCCGGTCAGCCTTGGCGCCTTTGCGGATCTGCTCGATCTTGTCGAGAAAACCGTCGCCATATTGCTCACGAATGGTGTTGCCCAACAGCTCACCCAACAGGTGAACGTCCTCGCGCAAGCGTGCATCAATATCGGTCATCAGCAGGTCTCCAGCAAAAAATCCGGGCGGCTAGGAAACAAGAGAGTGCCGCCCCAGACAGGTTCTTACAAGCAAGACGACGAAGGGCCTTTAAACCTTGCCTGTTGAGGCTAGTCTTGAACGGTAAGCCGTACAACGGTTGTCACCGGCCAGTGCCGGACACTCACTCTGCCCGCCACGAGCGGGAGCGCAATGAGGTCAATATGAAAATCCGCGAGCTTGCCCACCACTGGGAAGAAAACGCCAAGGGTCGCCTGACCGACACCGGTTACTCGATTCATCTGGACGTGGAGTCTGCCGCACGCCTGGCCGCGCTCGTCGAGATGTACCCCAAGCGGCATCCCGAAGAACTGCTCGGCGATCTGATCGGCGCCGCACTGGAAGAACTGGAAAGAAGCTTCCCGTACATCAAAGGCACGACCGTGGTCGCTACCGATGAAGAAGGCGATCCGCTGTACGAAGACATCGGGCCGACCCCGCGCTTTCTGGCGCTGTCCCGTCGGCATCTGCACGATTTGTCGGTGCCTGACGACAAACAGAAGCACTGAACATCCGCAAAACCTGTGGGAGCGAGCCTGCTCGCGAAGGCGCGCTGTCAGTTGGAATTGATGTTGACTGACACGGCGCTTTCGCGAGCAGGCTCGCTCCCACATTAGTCCATATTCCAATTCAAAAAATCGCACTTCTCCTGCCCTAAAGGGCACTGTCGACTCGATCCAGGTTTTTCGATAGCCGGCTATTTTCTCTGAACTTTCAAAAAAAACCTCGGGTCAACCCAAGTAACCACGCCTGGGACGAGTGTTTCAAAACGCCCCTCAATTGATGGTTTCAGCGCCTTGCCCAGGGTGGATTTCGACGTTTTTCAGGAGCTGGCCCAATGGAGTTGAAGACCATGAAAACCCGAACCAGCACGTCCTCATTTACCTGTTCGCGAAGCCTCAAACTGGCGGCGCTGGCCCTGGGCAGCAGCCTGGTGCTGGCCGGCTGCGCCGGTAACCCGCCGACCGAGCAGTACGCAGTCACCCAATCGGCCGTCAACGACGCCGTGAGCGCCGGCGGCACCGAGTTCGCCGCCGTGGAAATGAAGTCGGCCCAGGACAAGCTCAAGCAAGCCGAAATAGCCATGCACGACAAGAAGTACGACCAGGCCCGGATGCTCGCCGAACAGGCCGAATGGGACGCTCGCGTGGCCGAGCGCAAGGCCCAGGCGATGAAGGCCGAACAATCAGTGAAGGACGCTCAGAAAGGCGTCCAGGAAATGCGTCAGGAAAGTCAGCGCACCGTTCAGTAAGCGGCGCGGCGCCACGCATTCCCACTCGACTAAAAGGACGAAATCATGAACCGTAAACAACTGATGATCCCTGCCCTGCTGGCTGTCACCGTAGCCCTGGCGGCCTGCTCCACACCACCGAACGCCAACCTCGAACAGGCCCGCAGCAACTACAGCGGCCTGCAAGCCGACCCGCAATCGGCCAAGGTCGCGGCCCTGGAAACCAAGGAAGCCAGCGACTATCTGAACATGGCCGATAAGGCCTACATGGACAAGGAGGACACGGCCAAGGTCGACCAGCTTGCCTATCTGACCAACCAGCGCGTCGAAGTGGCCAAGCAGACCATTGCCCTGCGCACCGCCGAGGCCAGTCTGAAAGATGCCTCGGCACAACGGGCTCAGGCGCGCCTCGACGCCCGTGATCAGCAGATCAAACAGTTGAAGGACAGCCTCAACGCCAGGCAGACCGATCGCGGAACGCTGGTGACCTTCGGGGATGTGCTGTTCGCCACCGACAAGGCCGAGCTGAAATCCAACGGCCTGATGAACATCAACAAACTGGCGCAGTACCTCCAGGAAAACCCCGAGCGCAAAGTGATCGTCGAGGGCTATACCGACAGCACCGGCACGGCGTCGCACAACCAGTCGCTGTCGGAGCGTCGCGCGGGCTCCGTGCGTGCGGCACTGGTGAAGATGGGCGTTGATCCGGCGCGTATCGTCGCCCAGGGCTACGGCAAGGAGTATCCGGTGGCGGATAACAGCAGCACCTCGGGCCGGGCGATGAACCGTCGGGTGGAGGTGACCATTTCCAATGACAGTCGGCCGGTGATGCCGCGTTCGGCGGTGAGTTCATACACCCAATAATCAGCCGCAACACAAAAACCCGTGGGAGCCAGCCAGCTGGCGATAGCTGTGTATCAGTCAACATCAATGTTGAATGCACAATCGCTATCGCCAGCAGGCTGGCTCCCACATTGGTTCTGTGTTGCCTGCGAAAATTGCGTTACTGCTCCAGCTTCTGCGGCGTTTCCTGCCCCATGCAGCGCACGGCTTTTTTCTTGTTGTCGACCAGCACGCCGGTCAGGCCTTTCTGTTCCATGTCGAACAGCACCAGCACGCCGTCGATGCACTGCGCCACCTGGGCGGCCGGTTGCAGGGAGACTTTGTAGTCTTCACCCGGCACGGTCTTGAGCATGGTGAATTCGTTGAGCAGCAACGCATCCTCAGGCTTGGCGAAGTGCAGGTAACCGTACCACCACAGGGCACCGACGGTGCCGAGGATGCTGCAGATACCGGTGATGATCAGCGGGATGGCGTTGCGTTCTTCACTCATTGCGGACTCTCTGGTGGTTCATCTTCTGAATTCGGGGGTGCCGGGTAATTGGGGATCTCACCCAGGCGGCGCAGGCCGTTGAAATGCTGCGGATCATCAAGATAACGCAACATGACTTTGCGCCAGACCGGGTCGGCGAACGTCTGCACATGACCGCCACGGGTCAGTTGCAGCACCCGTGGCGGCGGCGCAGCTTGATACAGTCGGATGCCGTTGGAAAGAGGCACGATCGGATCGTCGATGCTGTGGTAGAGCAGTTTCGGCACGTCCTTGAGCTGCGCCATGGAGTTGATCGCACTGTCGCCGTCCGGCACCAGCCACGACAACGGCACCTGCACCGGCCAGGTCAACCATGACGTACTCAAGGCAAACTGACCGATGCTTCGGTAACTGGCGGGCACACCGTCGAGGACAATAGCCTTCAGTTGTTTCTGCCGTCCCGGGTGCTGGACCAGATAGTGTACGGCCATCGAGCCACCGAGGCTCTGGCCGAGAAGGATCAGTGGCTTGCCTTTGACCTCCGGCGCCTGGTCGAGCCATTTGAAGGCCGCGTCGATGTCCTGATAGATCGCCGGCAGGCTCGGTTCACCTTCGGACAGGCCATAACCGCGATAGTCCACAAGCAACACCTGGTAACCATTTTTCGGCAACCAAAAGCTGCCGCCGAGGTGCATGGGCAGGTTTCCGCCGTTGCCGTGTAGGTGCAGCACCGTGCCTTTGACCTCGACACCCTTCTTCGCCGGCAGCCACCAGGCATTCAGCTTGAGGCCATCGGCGGTGTTCAAGATGACGGTGCGGTATTCGAGCCCGGCTTTTTCCGGGGTGAACAACTGGCCGGGTTCGGGGTAGAACAACAGCGAACTGCAACCATTCAAGGCCAGGAGAAGGCAGAGGATGCCGAGGATTCTCATCCGTTGAAACCTCGCAATAAATGAGGTTGAAACACCGAACACTGTGGGAGCCAGCCTGCTGGCGATAGCTGTGTATCAGTCAACATCAATGTTGAATGCACAATCGCTATCGCCAGCAGGCTGGCTCCCACAGGAGATAACTCCAGCCTCACAAAATATTGGAGTAATCCGCCTCGATCCGGTCCAGGCTCAGGTGGTTGAGGAAGTTGGAGAAGCACATCCACGCCGACAGCGCGTTCATGTCGCGGAACTGTTCTGGCAGGTACTTGGGCGGTACCACCAGGCCCTCGTCCACCAACTGGCGCAAGGTGCGCATGTCTTCCAGCGTAGTTTTGCCGCAGAACAACAGCGGTATCTGCTCCAGCTTGCCTTTACGCACAGCCAGTTGAATGTAGTTGTAAATCATGATGAAGCCCTTGAGGTAGGACAAGTCTTTGGTAAATGGCAGACCTGTCGGCACCGAGCCGCGGAAAACACGACTGGCGTTGCTGTAGCTCTCGGGCATTTCAAAGCCTTGCTCGCGGAAGAACTCGAACACCTGCAGGAAGTCGGCCCCCTCCTCCACCATGTGAATGGCGCGAGTGCGGTTGGTCAGTTTGCGCAGACGGCTCGGGTACGAGGCGAAGGTGATGATTTCCATCAGGATCGCCAGGCCTTCCTGGGTCACCGTCGACGAGGGCGGCCCCTTGGAGAGGAAGGTGCAGATAGGCTGGTTCAGGCCGTTGAGGGTGGTGCCGACGTGCACCAGCCCTTCGTGGACCTCCAGCGCCCGCACGTCGCGGTCGTTGAACATCGCGTCGGCGCGGATCTTGATGTAGTCGGCACCCGCCGCCGCATCGGCGACGATGCCGTCGGACTCGAACACACGGATGGTTTCCTCGGCCTCGCCAAACACCTTGTTCAAGCGATGCTGCAACAAGTCCACCGCGTCCTTGGCCGTCAGCGTCTTCGGTTCATCCTTCAGGTCGCCACGGCCGTCGATGTTGTTCAGGTATTCGGACAACATCATGCCCAGGTCCGACAGCGTCGGGTCGCCAGCATGGAACGCATCGGATGCAGCGCCGTACAACTCCTGGGAAATCAGGCCGAAATCCTCGGTGCCACGCGCTTCAAGCATGCGCACCACCATGCGGTATTCCTTGCACATGCGGCGCATGATCTGGCCGACCGGGTTGAACTGGCCGAGCTGGCGGGTGATGTCGCGCTCGATGTTCTGGAATTCCAGCTTCACTTTGCTGGAGTCGAACGCCAGCGGCCGGTTGAGGTAGTAGTCGCGGTCCACCGCCGGCATTTCCTTGCCCTTGGCCTTAAGGAACCCTTTACGAATGTTGTCATCCCACTTGACCGCATCGAGGACGCGGATCGGCGTCTGCGCCAGCACGATGCGATCGGACAAAATACGTATCGACTGTTGGTAATCGTCCACGCGAAACTCCTGTAGAAACCTGTTGGTGCTGCTTATTTGGCTTTGGCCAGACGCTGGTAGCGTACGGCTTCGACAAACACATCGGAATTGGCCGGGTCGTCGAGGTAGGCGGCGACTTGATCCATGTGGCTGTCGATCAATACGCCTGCACCGTCGTCAGTCTGAAACGCTTCGCCGCTCAGGGCGTTTTGCTTCAGCGCCTGGTTGATCTGTTCGAGGTCGAGGTTGTACAGCACCAGTTCACGCTGGTCGGTCAGCTCGAAGCCGCCGATGATGAAATGCCCGCCGAACTGCGCCGGCACCTTCGCTGACAGGTACCAACGGTTGCCATGACGCGACACGGTGAAGAGGTAGGCTTCACGCTCCTTGGGATTGGCCTTGAAGTAGCTGACGGCCTGGTAGCGATTGTCGCCGATGCGGGTCAACTCCAGATTGACGGGCTCGCCCCAGGCGCTGGTGCTGGTCCACCTGCCGAGCAACCCTTTGGGCGCGGGCTCGCTCGTGGGCAGCGGCTCCTTGAAGGTCACCAGACAGCCACTGAGCAGCAGGAACGACAAGGCGATCACAACGACACGCCAGGCTTTCATTCAATACTCCCTATGAACATACGTCGCCCTGAGGTGGACACCGCCCTTCTGTGGGAGCGAGCCTGCTCGCGAATACGGTCTGACATTCAACATCTCTGTTGACTGACACTCCGCTTTCGCGAGCAGGCTCGCTCCCACAGGGGTAGCCTCCAATCAGGAGGAACTACACCGACGCCAGCACCAGGTGCATGTAGCGCGTCAGGATGCCGAGCATTTCCTCTTCGGCGGCAGGCTCGTCTACGTTGAGCAGGCCCTGATATTCCATCCGGCCGATAATCGCCGTCAACACCTTGGCATCCTGATGCGGTTCGCGCGAGCCTAGCACCTGGAACAGCTGGCAAGAGCCCTGCAACAGGATTTGCTGATGCGAGCGCACCAGTTCGGCCAGGCGTGGGTTGAGCAATGCCTCCTGACGAAACGCCTGCTCGGCCATCAGATGCTCCCGGCGATTGACCAGTTGCCGGTGAACGTAATCGGTCATCAGCCGTGCAATGTCGTCGGCCAGCTTCGAGCGCGCCTGCGGGCTGCCATCGCCACTGTCGATCATCTCGCGCAGCAGGCCCTCGTTGTTCACCCACAGCTTGCCCATGTACGCCGCACTGCGTTCCACGTATTGGGCGAAGGTATCGGTGAGCAGGTCATCGATATCCTTGAAATAGTAAGTGGTCGCCGACAATGGCACTTGTGCCTCGGCGGCCACCGCACGGTGCCTTACAGCCCGTACGCCGTCACGCACGACAATGCGCATGGCGGCATCCAGGATTTCCTGTCGTCGCTGTTCGCTGCCCTGTCGGCTGGCCTTGCGACCCTGGTACTGAACACTTTCAGCGACCGCAGTGGCGACACCCGCTGCACCTTCTTGAGCTATTGCACGAATCACGACAGGTATTTCCTCTCAGATGAAAGTAACAAGTTGATACGTTTGTACCAGACAGGCAATAAAAAGCCGCCTCAAAGGCGGCTTTTTATTTGAAACACTTACGCTTGCGGCCGCATGTGCGGGAACAGGATCACGTCGCGGATCGACGGAGAGTTGGTCAGCAGCATCACCAGACGGTCGATACCGATGCCTTCACCCGCCGTTGGCGGCATGCCGTACTCCAGCGCACGAACGAAGTCGGCGTCGTAGTGCATGGCTTCGTCGTCGCCGGCGTCCTTGTCGGCCACCTGGGCCATGAAGCGCTCGGCCTGGTCTTCCGCGTCGTTCAACTCGGAGTAGGCGTTGGCGATTTCACGACCACCGATGAACAGCTCGAAACGGTCGGTGACGTTCGGGTTGTCGTCGTTGCGACGGGCCAGCGGCGACACTTCGAACGGGTACTGGGTAATGAAGTGCGGCTGTTCCAGCTTGTGCTCGACCAGCTCTTCGAAAATCATCACCTGCAGCTTGCCCAGGCCTTCGAAGCCCAGCACCTTGGCGCCGGCTTTCTTGGCGATGGCGCGAGCCTTGTCGATGTCGTTCAGATCATCGGCGGTCAGCTCAGGGTTGTACTTGAGGATCGAGTCGAACACCGACAGACGCACGAACGGCTCGCCGAAGTGGAACACCTTGTCGCCGTAAGGCACGTCGGTGCTGCCCAGAACCAGCTGTGCCAGTTCACGGAACAGTTCTTCGGTCAGGTCCATGTTGTCTTCGTAGTCGGCGTAAGCCTGGTAGAACTCCAACATGGTGAATTCAGGGTTGTGACGAGTCGAAACGCCTTCGTTACGGAAGTTGCGGTTGATCTCGAACACTTTCTCGAAGCCGCCAACAACAAGGCGCTTGAGGTACAGCTCCGGCGCGATACGCAGGAACATGCCCATGTCCAGCGCATTATGGTGGGTTTCGAACGGCTTGGCTGCCGCGCCGCCAGGAATGGTCTGCAGCATCGGCGTTTCCACTTCCAGGAAGTCACGCTTCATCAGGAAGCTGCGGATGTGGGCGATGACTTGCGAACGCACGCGGAACGTCTGGCGCACGTCTTCGTTGACGATCAGGTCAACGTAGCGCTGGCGGTAGCGCTGTTCGGTGTCGGTCAGGCCGTGGTGCTTGTCCGGCAGCGGGCGCAGGGATTTGGTCAGCAGGCGCACGCTGGTCATTTCAACGTACAGGTCGCCCTTGCCGGAACGGGCCAGGGTGCCTTCGGCGGCAATGATGTCGCCCATGTCCCAGGTTTTCACCGCCGCCAGGGTTTCTTCGGACAGGGTCTTGCGGTTGACATAGACCTGGATGCGACCGGTCATGTCCTGGATCACCATGAACGAGCCACGGTTGAGCATGATACGACCGGCAACCTTGACCGGGATCGCAGCGTCCGCCAGCTCTTCCTTGGTCTTGTCCGCATACTGTTTCTGCAGTTGTTCGCAGTAGTTTTCGCGGCGGAAGTCGTTCGGGAAGGCATTGCCCTTGGCGCGCTCGGCAGCAAGCTTTTCCTTGCGCAGGGCGATCAGGGAGTTTTCTTCCTGTTGCAGGGCTTGCGGGTCGAGTTCTAGGTCGCTCATGTCTTTAAATATTCCATCAGGTTCGTTGCCCCCGGACCTTGCGGCCCGGGGATCGCCAGCAGGGCTGGCTCCTACAGGGATCGAGCTGAAACGGTCGATCCTGTGTTGGCGTCTGTTACAGGCCCGATTTCAGGCTGGCTTCCAGGTACTCGTCGATGTCGCCGTCGAGCACCTTGTCGCAGTCGCTGCGTTCGATGTTCGTCCGCAGGTCCTTGATGCGCGAGGCATCGAGCACGTACGAACGGATCTGATGACCCCAGCCGATATCGGACTTGGTGTCTTCCAGCGCCTGGGACGCCGCGTTGCGCTTCTGCATTTCCTGCTCGTACAACTTGGCCCGCAGCATTTTCATGGCGGTGTCCTTGTTGGCGTGCTGGGAGCGTTCGTTCTGGCAGCTGACCACGGTGTTGGTCGGTACGTGGGTGATACGTACGGCCGAGTCGGTGGTGTTTACGTGCTGACCACCGGCACCGGAGGAACGATAGGTGTCGATCCGCAGGTCTGCCGGGTTGATCTCGATTTCCACCTTGTCATCGATCTCGGGGGAAACGAACACCGCAGAGAAAGATGTATGGCGACGGTTGCCGGAGTCGAACGGGCTCTTGCGCACCAGACGGTGCACGCCGATCTCGGTCCGCAACCAGCCAAAGGCGTATTCGCCCTTGATGTGCACGGTCGCGCCCTTGATCCCGGCGACTTCACCGGCAGACAGCTCCATGATGGTCGCGTCGAAACCGCGTTTGTCAGCCCAGCGCAAGTACATGCGCAACAGGATGTTGGCCCAGTCCTGGGCTTCGGTGCCGCCGGAACCGGCCTGGATGTCCAGATAGGCGTTGTTCGGGTCCATTTCATGGCTGAACATACGTCGGAATTCCAGCTTCGCCAGATTTTCCTCGAGACGGGCCAGCTCGGCGACGACATCGCCCACTGCGCCTTCGTCGTTTTCTTCAACGGCCATGTCCAGCAGGTCGCGGCAATCGGCCAGACCGGTGTTCAATTCGTCCAGGGTATCGACGATCTGCGCCAGCGCAGCGCGCTCGCGGCCCAGTTCCTGGGCGTATTCAGGTTTGTTCCAGACAGCCGGATCTTCAAGCTCGCGATTGACTTCGGTCAGACGCTCATGCTTTTGATCGTAGTCAAAGATACCCCCGAATAGTTTCGGAGCGCTCGGACAGGTCCTTGATGGTGTTCAGGATCGGGTTGATTTCCATGACGGGCAGCACTCGTTGGCGAACTTTTGAAAGCCGGCGAGTATACCGGGAAACGGCTTGAAACGGCAGTCCGCTTGGCTGAAAAGGGACTGTAGGAGCGAGCTTGCTCGCGAAAAAGCCAAAAGCACCGCTGGGCATCTTGCTCTATGCGTTATCGTTCACGACCATCGCGAGCAAGCTCGCTCCTACAGGTTTCGATGCGCTTACCCGATCCCCACCTGATTACGCCCATTGTTCTTCGCCGAATACAGCCCCTTGTCCGCCGCCGAGATCAATTCGCGGCAATTGCTGCCCGCTGTCGGCGTCATGGTCGACAGGCCGATGCTGATGGTCAGGCTCGCCCCTTCGCTCGGCGAAATGTGCGGGATCTTGAGGGCTGCCACGGTCATGCGCAGCTTTTCCGCCATCAATCGTGCACCGCCCTGGGAGGTATTGGGCAATACCAGGGCAAACTCTTCGCCGCCGTAGCGGGCCGGCAGGTCGGAAGGCCGGGCACTGGCTTCACGGATGGCAGTGGCGACCTTGCGCAGGGCTTCATCACCTTCCAGGTGGCCGAAGGTGTCGTTGTAGGTCTTGAAGTAATCCACGTCGATCATCAACAACGACATCTGGCTCTGCTCACGCAGAGCGCGGCGCCACTCCAGCTCCATGTATTCGTCGAAGTGCCGGCGGTTCGACAACCCGGTCAGGCCATCGGAGTTCATCAGGCGTTGCAGCACCAGGTTGGTGTCGAGCAGTTGCTGCTGGCTGACCCGCAACGCGCGGTACGCCGCGTCCCGTTGCAATAGGGTCATATAGGAGCGCGAGTGATAGCGGATGCGCGCGACCAGTTCGATGTTGTCCGGCAGCTTGACCAGATAATCGTTGGCCCCGGCGGCAAAGGCCGCGCTCTTGATCAACGGGTCTTCCTTGGTCGACAGGACGATGATCGGAATGTCCTTGGTCGCCGGGTGATTGCGGTACTCGCGCACCAGGCTCAGGCCATCAAGACCGGGCATGACCAGATCCTGCAGGATCACCGTCGGCTTGATGCGCACCGCGTGGGCGATGGCCTGGTGCGGGTCGGCGCAGAAGTGGAAATCGATGTTCTCTTCGTTCGACAGGCCGCGACGCACGGCTTCGCCGATCATGGCCTGATCGTCCACCAGCAACACCATGGCGGCGTTTTCGTCGGTCTTGAAGTCGTCGAGCTGTAATTCAGTCATGTGCGGTCACCTGAGTACTACCTGAGCCAGGAATGAGGAAAAATGTGCTCATTTGGCGAAAATCTCCAGCAATCGTGGCGCTATCTTGTCCAGCGGGCGAATCTCCACGGCAGCGTCGATGGCCGCGGCCGCCTTCGGCATGCCATATACCGCACTGCTGCTTTGGTCCTGTGCGATGGTCAGGTAGCCCTGTTCGCGCATGAGTTTAAGCCCTTGGGCGCCATCACGCCCCATGCCGGTTAGCAAAACGCCTACGGCGTCGCCATTCCAGTAACTGGCCACACTCTCGAAGAACACATCGATGGAGGGCCGGTAGATCTCGTTGACCGGCTCGGCGGTGTAAGCCAGCGTGCCGTTTTTCAGCAAGCGAATATGATGATTGGTGCCGGCCAGCAACACCGCGCCACTTTGCGGCGGTTCGCCTTCCTGGGCCAGGCGCACGTCGAGGCCGCTGGCGCTGCCGAGCCACTCGGCCATGCCGGCGGCAAACACCTGGTCAACGTGCTGCACCAGCACGATGGCCGGAGAGAAATCACGCGGCAGTCCCTTGAGCAAGATCTCCAGCGCTGCCGGCCCGCCGGCGGATGAGCCAATGGCGATCAGGCTCTGGCGCGAGCCGGAACTTCGCACGGGTGTCGGCGCCAAGCGCGGGCGGTTACCCTTGTCGCCGATCAGCCAGACGATGTTCAAGATCTTGCGCAGCAACGGCGCGGCCGCTTCCTGGGCATTGCCGGCGCCGAGGGCCGGGGTGTCGACCACGTCCAGCGCACCGTGGCCCATGGCCTCGAACACCCGGTGCACGTTCTGCTGGCGATCCACGGTGACGATGACGATGGCACACGGGGTCTCGGCCATGATCCGCCGCGTGGCCTCGACGCCATCCATCACAGGCATGATCAGGTCCATCAGAATCAGGTCCGGCGTGTTCAGCGCGCACTGGCGCACCGCCTCGGCGCCATTGCCGGCGACCCAGACCACCTCGTGGGCCGGCTCGAATGCCAGGGCGCGACGCAGGGCCTCCACCGCCATGGGCATGTCATTGACGATTGCGATCCTCATGCTCGTGCTCCTCCGATGAGCTCGACCACTGCATCGAGCAAGGCGTCGTCATGAAAACTGGCCTTGGCTAGATAATAGTCGGCCCCGGCATCCAGTCCACGGCGCCGGTCCTCTTCACGATCCTTGTAGGACACCACCATCACCGGCAGCGATTGCAGTCGATTGTCCCGACGCAGCAGCGTGACCAGTTCGATGCCGTCCATGCGCGGCATATCAATGTCGGTAATCAGCAGGTCGAAATCCTCCGAACGCAGCGCGTTCCAGCCGTCCATGCCGTCCACCGCAACCGCCACGTCATAGCCGCGATTGAGCAACAGTTTGCGCTGCAACTCTCGCACGGTCAGGGAATCATCCACCACCAGAATCCGTTTGCGGACCGCCTCGACCATCTGATTGCTGTGACGGGCAATACGCTCCAGACGCCCGGTATTGAGCAATTTCTCCACCGAACGCAGCATGTCTTCGACATCGACGATCAGCACCACCGAACCGTCGTCGAGCAGGGCCCCGGCGGAAATGTCCTGCACCTTGCCCAGACGCTCATCCAGCGGCAGCACCACCAAGGTGCGCTCACCGATAAACCGTTCCACCGCCACCCCGTAGATCGCATCGCGCTCGCGAATCACCACGACTTTCAGGGTTTGCCCGCTGTTCTGGCTGGCCGGACGTTGCAGCAACTGACTGGCCGCCACCAGGCCGACATGCCGGCCTTCGTGCCAGAAATGCTGGCGGCCTTCGACCTGCACGATATCCGCCGGCTCCAGGTCGCACATGCGCTCGATATGGGCCAGCGGGAAGGCATAGGCTTCGTCGCCGACGTCCACCACGAGGCTGCGCACCACCGACAGGGTCAGCGGTACCTCAAGGTGGAAACGACTGCCCTCGCCCGCCGCCTGCTCCAGCACCACCGCGCCGCGCAACTGCCGGACCATGTGCTGCACCGCATCCAGGCCGACGCCGCGACCGGACACCTCGGTGACTGTGTCGCGCAGACTGAAACCGGGCAGGAACAGGAACGTCAGCAACTCCTCTTCACTCAACTGAGCAGCGGTTTGCGCGGGCGACAAACTTCGTTCAACAATGCTGCGACGGACCTTTTCCAGGTCCACGCCGTTGCCGTCATCGCTCAATTCGAGCACCAGCAAACCGGCCTGATGAGAAGCGCGCAGTCGAATCAAACCTTCAGCCGGCTTGCCCGCCAGCAGGCGCTGCTCCGGGGTTTCGATGCCGTGGTCGACCGCATTGCGCAACAGGTGAGTCAGCGGTGCTTCGAGCTTTTCCAGTACGTCGCGATCGACCTGGGTTTTTTCGCCTTCAATTTCCAGCCGCACCTGTTTGCCCAGATCGCGCCCCAGATCCCGGACCATCCGCACCTGCCCGGTCAGCACATCTGCAAACGGCCGCATGCGACAGGCCAACGCCGTGTCGTACAACACCTGTGCCCGCTGGCTGGCATGCCAGGCGAACTCATCGAGTTCGGCGTTCTTTTCCATGAGCAGTTGCTGGGATTGCGCGAGCAATCGTCGCGCATCCTCAAGGGTCTCCTGAGCCTCCAGGCTCAAGACGTGATCCTTGAGATGCACATTGAGATTCTCCAGTGCGCGCAGGCTGTTGCTCTGCATGCGCTTGAGTCGCTGCATGGTCGCCAGGTGCGGTTTGAGCCGCAGGGTTTCCACCAGGGATTTGCTCGACAAATCGAGCAGGCTGTTCAGGCGCTCGGCGGTGACACGCAGTACACGTTCGCCGTTTTCGGTGGTGCGCTTGGACTTGCTTGGGGCTGGCGCCGATGGCGGTTCGACTGCAGGCGCCGGCGGCTCGACCTTGGGCGCGGGTGCCTCGAGTTGTAGCTCGGCCATCACCGGTGCAACAGCCGCAACCAGGAAGGCCGCCGGGTCCAGCAACCGCGCCATCAATACCACATAGGCGTCGATGTCCGCGGCCCCCGGCGTGCTGTTCGGCGTGGCGATGCGCATCAGCAAATCGGTGCCTTGCAGCAACGCATCGATGTGCTCGGGGCGCAGCAACAGGCGGCCTTCCTGGGCACTGACCAGGCAATCTTCCATCACATGGGCAACGCTGACCCCGGCATCGACGCCAACGATCCGCGCCGCCCCCTTGAGCGAGTGCGCCGCGCGCATGCACGATTCAAGTTGATCGGCCTGGGTCGGATCGCGCTCAAGCGCCAGCAGGCCGGCGCTCAAGACCTGGGTCTGGGCTTCGGCCTCCAGGCTGAACAGCTCCAGCAGAGAGGCGTCGCGCATTTGCTCGGGGGTCATGTGAGGCTCCGGGTCACGGCGGACAGCAGCTGTTCTTCATCCAGCCAACGCAGGCTGCGACCTTTGAATTGCAACACACCACGGGTGTATTTGGCGCTGGCCTGAGCACCCGAGCGCGACGCGGCATCGAGGATGCGCTCATCGATGGCATGGATCCCGTCGACCTCGTCCACCGGCACCACCACCGGCCCGCCATCAGCAGCGATGATCAACATGCGTGGCATGACCCGCGCGCCGGGTGCCACGTTGCTGGTGCCGTCGAGGTCGAGCAGCTCCACCAGCGACAGGCAGGCGACCAGCGCACCGCGCACATTCGCCACACCGAGCAAGGCCCGGGAACGTTGATGCGGCAAAGAGTGAATCGCTTGCAGCGGCGCCACCTCCACCAGACTACGGGTCGCGAGCCCCAGCCACTCCTCCCCCAGACGGAACATCAACAGCGAGCGGGTTTTCACCTCGCTCTCGACCGCGACGGACACTGGCCCGCGATCTTCCTGCTGCAATGCATAGCGATCGAGCAAGCGTGTGGCGGCCGCGGAATACACCGTACAATTGCGGCAATGAATATGCTCGCTGAGCAGCGGGCAGGACTTGTCGCCGTGGATACCGATACGGTTCCAGCAATCGTCGATGGCCTGGGCATCCCGGGTGACGCTAAAGGTGTCGGCGGCGATCATCGTTTAAGCTCACTGTCGGCGGCGCGTGCGCTGCGGGCGGCACGTTCCTGCAATCGTCTGGCTCCCATCGCATCGCCCTGGGCCTGCAGCAACCCGGCCAGGTGCATCAACGCTTCAGGATGTTGCGGTTCGAGGTACAACGCCTTGCGGTAAAAACCCTGGGCTTCAAGGGTATTGCCGGCCACGTCGCTGAGCAGTCCCAACCAATAAAAGACCTGAGCCACTGGCTCATGGCTGCGCAAGTAGCTTTCACAGGCCGCTCGTGCCTCGGCGCTTTTGCCTTCATCGGCCAGCACGGCGATATTGGCCAGTAGCGCGGCAGTGTCGGGGCCGGAGTTGGCAGGCGCAGGCCGCAGCGGCGCAACCTGGGCAAACGGACGGCTGCGCACTGGCGCAGGCGGTGGATTGCGCAGCGGTTGCGGCACTGGCAATGGCGCTGGAACGAATGCCGGCAAGTGTTCAGGGTCCGGCATCCCTTGCCGGCTGAACGCGAAGGACTGTGCGATACCGATCGAGCGCATCCCCAAACGCCCCAGCAGACTGCCCTCGGCCGGACCGATAAACAGCACACCGTCAACGTGGGTCAGGCACTTGAGCACTTCGAAGACCTGCTTCTGGGTCGGCTGGTCGAAGTAGATCAGCAGGTTGCGACAAAACACGAAATCGAAGGGCGGTTCACCGGCCAGCAAGGCCGGATCCAGCAGATTACCGACCTGCAGGCGCACTTGCTCGAGCACGCGCTGATCGAGGCGATAGCTCTCGCCTTCGGCAATGAAATGACGGTCGCGAAACGCAATGTCGTCACCCCGAAAGGAGTTCTTGCCGTACAACGCCCGCCGGGCTTTTTCCACTGACAACGGGCTGACGTCCAGGCCGTCGACCTTGAACTGGTACGGTTTGAGCCCGGCATCGAGCAACGCCATGGCGATCGAGTAGGGCTCTTCGCCAGTGGAGCACGGCAGGCTGAGAATCCGCAGGGCGCGCAGGTTGTTGATCTCGGCCAGGCGCTTGCCCGCCAGTTTCGCCAGGGTGACGAAGGACTCCGGATAGCGGAAGAACCAGGTTTCCGGAACGATCACCGCTTCGATCAACGCTTGCTGCTCGTCCCGCGAGCCTTGCAGGGTGAGCCAATATTCATCGGCCGACACGGCTTGCGCAACGATGCTGCGCTGGCGCACCGCTCGCTCGATGATCGCCGGCCCTACCGAGGTCACGTCGAGTCCGATGGTTTCCTTGAGGAAGTCGAAAAAACGCTGGTCGCTGTTCATGGCCGCTCCTGCAGCAGCGCCGGATCCATTGGCGGCGAGGGAAACAACAAGGCGCGCACCCGGTCGTCCAGCAGATCGCCGACCCGTACCCATTGCAGCAAACCCTGCTCGTCCTTGCGCACCGGCCCGAGGTAAGGCGTCTGGCGATTGTCCAGGCCGTAGGGCTGAAAATCCGCCGGATCGCAGCGCAAGGTGTCAGTCGCCTGTTCCAGAATCAACCCGAGCAACTGCGACTCGGCGGATTCATCCGGGTGATAGTTGACCAGCACCAGTCGCGTGCTGGTACGGGCCTGTGCAGACGTACCAAAGGTCAGTGCGCTCAAGTCGATCACCGGCACCACGGTGCCCCGATAGGCGAACACCCCGGCGACCCAGGCGGGGGCATGGGGGATGGGCTTCAAGGGCAGGCGCGGCAACACTTCAGCCACTTCGACAGCCTTCAAGGCATAGCGCTCGTTGCCGATGCGAAACACCAGAAACAAGGCATGCAGCGCCTGCGTCACGACAGAGCGTTTGGCCGTGATTTCGCTCATCAGACTTTGAATCGCGAAACGCCGCTGCGCAGCCCGACGGCCACCTGGCTCAGCTCATCGATGGCGAAACTGGCCTGGCGCAGAGACTCGACCGTCTGGCTGCTGGCATCGCCCAACTGCACCAGCGCATGGTTGATCTGCTCCGCGCCCGTGGCCTGGGCCTGCATGCCTTCGTTGACCATCAACACCCGCGGCGCCAACGCCTGAACCTGATGGATGATCTGCGACAACTGCTCGCCGATTTGCTGCACCTCGGACATGCCGCGGCGCACTTCTTCAGAGAACTTGTCCATGCCCATCACCCCGGCCGACACCGCCGACTGGATCTCGCGCACCATTTGTTCGATGTCGTAGGTGGCCACCGCCGTCTGGTCCGCCAGACGCCGCACTTCGGTGGCGACCACGGCAAAACCGCGTCCGTATTCCCCGGCCTTCTCGGCCTCGATGGCGGCGTTGAGCGACAACAGGTTGGTCTGGTCGGCAACCTTGACGATGGTCACCACCACCTGATTGATGTTGCCGGCCTTCTCGTTGAGGATCGCCAGCTTGGCGTTGACCAGATCGGCCGCGCCCATCACCGAGTGCATGGTTTCCTCCATGCGCGCCAGGCCCTGTTGTCCGGAGCCGGCGGCCACGGAAGCCTGATCGGCGGCGGTGGAGACCTCGGTCATGGTGCGCACCAGATCCCGGGAAGTGGCGGCGATCTCACGGGAGGTCGCGCCGATTTCCGTGGTGGTGGCGGCAGTTTCGGTGGCGGTGGCTTGTTGCTGCTTGGATGTCGCGGCGATCTCGGTCACCGACGTAGTCACCTGCACCGACGACCGCTGGGCCTGGGACACCAGAGAAGTGAGCTCGGTCATCATGTCGTTGAAACCGGTCTCTACCGCGCCGAATTCGTCCTTGCGCTCCAGATTCAGGCGGCTGCTGAGGTCGCCAGTGCGCATGATTTCGAGGATTCTCACGATGCGGTTCATCGGCGCCATGATCGCGCGCATCAACAAAAGACCACACAACCCGGCACTAATGACTGCGACCAGCAACGAAATGCCCATGATCAACTTCGCCATCGCTACCGATGAAATGATCGAGTCAGTGGCCGCCTCAGCCGCCTCCCTGTTGAACTCAATGAGTTCATCCAGCTGTTTGCGGCCGGCAGCCCATGCCGGGGTCATCTGTTCGGCGAGGATGCGACGGACCTGTTCGAAGTCCTTTTGCTGGTAGGCATCGAGCACCTCTTCGAGCAGCTTGTCATATTGATCGTGCAGCTTTTCAAACGCCTCGAACCTTGCCTGATCATCTTTCTCGAAGATGGTGCCCTGGTAGCTGGCCATCGCGCGTTGCAGCCGTTCCTCAATACCCTGGTACATCTCCTTGTCAGCCTGGGTCAGGCCTCGCCCCCCCCCCAGCCCGACCAGTTGCTGGGTCAGCACGTAATCATCGACCCAGGCACCGCGAATCAGGGAGCTGTAGTGAATCCCGGGAACACTGTCCGAGCGCACAACGCTCTCACTGGACTCAATCGACAATAAACGGGAATACGACACGACCACCATCAGCAACATGATGGTGATAATCACCGCAAAGCTCGCCAAAATGCGTTGGCGCAACGTCCAGTTCTTCACAGTCAATCCTCGGGCCTGATTCGAAATGCGGGGAGTATAGCCGAGGGCGGTGTTTCATTTATAAGACGGATGCGCGCCACTTCGCATCCCGTTGAAAAAAGGCGGGATGGGCTCAGGGTTGGGACTGTCCGCTAATGGAGGGGATGGGTGCCAGGGGTGATTGGGCAGAAAGGGGCCGTGCAATGGCCATTGGGGCGGTGGGGCGGCTGAAAACGCCATCGCGAGCAGGCTCGCTCCCACATTTGACTTCTTTGTGGGAGCGAGCTTGCTCGCGATAGCGGATTGAAGGCTTACATCGAAGCCTGGCGAACCTGCTTCTCCAGCTCGGCTTTCAACCCCGGCTCGAGCTTGAGCTGGCGCGCCAGCTCATCGAGGTAGGCCTTCTCCATGAAGTTTTCCTCGTCCACCATCATCACGCTGGCGATGTACATCTCGGCGGCGATTTCCGGGGAGCGGGCGGCGCGGGCGACATCGCTCGGGTCCAGCGGCTTGTTGAGTTCGGCGTGCAGCCAGTGTTGCAGCTCCTGGTCGCTGTCGAGGCGGGTGAATTCACCTTCGATCAAGGCACGCTCGCGCTCATCGACATGGCCGTCAGCCTTGGCCGCGGCCACCAGCGCCTTGAGAATCGCCTGACTGTGCAGCTCGACTTGCGCGGCCGGCACGCGGTCCAGGGTTTGCGGTTCCGTACCGGCCGCGCCGCCCTGCTGCGCTTGCCAGTTGCCGTAGGCTTTATAAGCCAGTACGCCCAACGCGGCGAGACCGCCGTAGACCGCGACCTTGCCCCCGACTTTACGGGCCTTTTTGCTGCCGAGCAGCAAGCCCATGGCGCCGGCCGCCAATGCCCCGCCACTCGCGCCGGAAAGCAAACTGCCGAGGGCACCGTTGCCACCGCTCGCGCCCTTTTGCTGTGAGCTGCCGGCCTTGTTCTGCAACAGGTCCTGGCCGGACTTGAGTAGTTGATCGAGCAATCCACGGGTGTTCATTTACCGCCTCCACAAGACGTTTAACCTTAAACCAGGACCACCAGCCTAAAACGAAAGTGCCCACGCCCCGTGGGCGAGAGTGCTTCCAGATGTTGCATTGCGCGTATTGCCGCTCGAACCTGACTATCAGAAAAAACGATATACACTCTGGCCAATCGATAAAAACAGCCCACCGGGTGCTTTCCCATGATGACCTTGCGTCAGATCCGTCACTTCATCGCCGTGGCCGAGACCGGCTCGATCTCGGCCGCCGCGCAAACCGCGTTCATTTCCCAGTCGACCTTGACCCTGGCGATCCAGCAACTGGAGGAGGAAATCGGCGTCAGCCTGTTCAGCCGCCACGCCAAAGGCATGACCCTGACCCACCAGGGGCATCAATTCCTGCGTCAGGCGCACTTGATCCTGGCTACCGTGGATAACGCCAAGCGCAGCCTGCAACAGAGCACCGACCAGGTCGCCGGGCAATTGATCGTCGGTGTAACCAGCCTGGTGGCCGGTTATTACCTGGCGGATCTGCTCACCCGCTTCCAGCGCGCCTATCCCAACGTGGAAATCCGCGTAATGGAGGATGAGCGCCCGTACATTGAGCATTTGCTGGTCAGCGGCGAAATCGATGTCGGCGTGTTGATCCTCTCCAATCTCGAAGACCGCCACGCTTTGCAGACCGAAGTGCTGACCCACTCGCCGCACCGACTATGGCTGCCGGCCCAGCACCCGTTGCTGGAACACGACAGCATCAACCTCGCCGACGTGGCCCGCGAGCCATTGATTCAACTGAACGTCGATGAAATGGACCGCAACGCCCAGCGCATGTGGTCGGCAGCCTCCCTGCAACCGCGCATCACCCTGCGCACAGCTTCGACCGAAGCGGTGCGAAGCCTGGTGGCCGCCGGATTGGGCGTATCGATCCAGCCCGACATGACCTATCGCCCGTGGTCACTGGAGGGCGACATCATCGAAGCGCGACCGATCGCCGACCTCAGCCAGACCCTGGATGTCGGCCTGGCCTGGCGTCGCGGCACCGCGCGGCCGGCGCTGGTAGACCCCTTCCTCACGGTCGCTCGCGAACAACCCCACGGCGGGCGCAAGCCATCTATTTAATCGAACGCCACCTTCAGTATTTAGTATTTGTTGTCCTCGGGTCCGCGAACTAGTCTTGTTGCATCTAATAAAGACGGCCGGGCCCCAGTCACAGGGAGCGCTGCCATGTCTACACAACAAGCCACACAAAAAACGAGAACCCGAAAAATGGCTGGCGCGCAGACCCCGTTGTTCACCGCCCTGTTGATCGATGGTGAACTGGTCGCCGGGCAAGGCTTTGTCGAGCCGATCCTCAACCCGGCCACCGGCGAAGTCCTGACGCAGATCGCCGAAGCCAGCACCGAACAAGTCGAAGCCGCGATCCTCGCCGCCCACCGCGCCTTTGCCGGTTGGTCACGGACCACGCCGCAGCAACGTTCGAACCTGTTGCTGGAGATCGCCAACACCATCGAAAAAAATGCCGACCTGCTGGCCCGCCTCGAATCCATGAACTGCGGCAAGCCGCTGCACCTGGCCCGCCAGGACGACTTGAGCGCCACGGTCGACGTGTTCCGCTTCTTCGCCGGTGCCGTGCGTTGCCAGACCGGCCAGCTCAGCGGCGAATACCTGCCGGGCTACACCAGCATGGTTCGGCGCGATCCTATCGGGGTCGTGGCGTCGATCGCGCCCTGGAACTACCCGATCATGATGGCCGCGTGGAAGATCGCCCCGGCCCTCGCCGCCGGCAACACCCTGGTGTTCAAGCCGTCGGAACACACGCCGCTGTCGATCCTGGCCCTGGCCCCGGCATTGGCCGAGATCCTGCCACGGGGGGTGATCAACATCGTTTGCGGTGGCGGCGAAGGGGTCGGCAGCCATTTGGTCAGCCATCCGAAGATCCGCATGGTGTCGCTGACCGGCGATATCGTCACCGGCCAGAAGATTCTCCAGGCCGCATCGAAAACACTCAAGCGTACCCACCTCGAACTCGGCGGCAAGGCTCCGGTGATCGTCTGCAACGATGCCGACATTCAGGCCGTGGTCGAAGGCGTACGCACCTACGGCTACTACAACGCCGGCCAGGATTGCACCGCCGCTTGCCGCATTTATGCCCAGGCCGGGATTCATGACCGTCTGGTGGCCGAGCTCGGCGCAGCCGTCAGTAGCCTGCGCTTTGCTGGCAAACGCGACGCCGACAACGAAATCGGCCCGTTGATCAGCACCCGCCAGCGCGATCGCGTGGCCAGTTTTGTCGAACGTGCCCTCGGCCAGCCGCACATCGAACGGGTGACCGGCGCGGCGGTGCACTCCGGTGCCGGCTTCTATTACCAGCCGACCCTGCTCGCCGGTTGCAAGCAAAGTGACGAGATCGTCCAGCGCGAAGTGTTCGGGCCGGTGGTCACCGTGACCCGCTTCGATGAGCTGGAACAAGCGGTGGATTGGGCCAACGATTCGGAATACGGCCTGGCCTCGTCGGTCTGGACCCAGAACCTCGACAAGGCCATGCAGGTCGCGGCGCGCTTGCAGTACGGCTGCACCTGGATCAACAGCCATTTCATGCTGGTCAGCGAAATGCCCCATGGCGGCCTGAAACGTTCGGGCTACGGCAAGGACCTGTCCAGCGATTCGCTTCAGGACTACAGCGTGGTGCGGCACATCATGGCCCGCCATGGCGAACATCTCTGACTACGCTAATAACAAGCCACCAACGGCGCGCTTCACCACGTTCAAGACACTGCCCCGACCATAATTAAAGAAGAGGGAATTCCCATGTTCGTGCACAAGACCGCACTGCTCAGTGCAATCACCACCGCGCTGCTGGCCAGCGCCAGTGTCCAGGCCGCCGAGCCGCTCAAAGCTGTCGGGGCGGGCGAAGGCCAACTGGATATTGTGGCCTGGCCTGGCTACATCGAACGTGGCGAGAGTGACAAGGCCTACGACTGGGTGACCGGTTTCGAGAAGGAAACTGGCTGCAAGGTCAACGTCAAGACCGCTGCCACCTCCGATGAAATGGTCAGCCTGATGGCCAAGGGCGGCTACGACCTGGTCACGGCGTCCGGCGACGCGTCCCTGCGCCTGATCGTCGGCAAGCGTGTGCAACCGATCAACACCGCGTTGATCCCGAACTGGAAAAACCTCGACCCGCGCCTCAAGGATGGACCCTGGTACGTGGTCAACAAGCAGACCTACGGCGCCCCGTATCAGTGGGGCCCGAACGTGTTGATGTACAACACCAACGTGTTCAAGACCCCGCCCACCAGCTGGGGCGTGCTGTTCAATGCGGAAAACCTGCCGGACGGCAAGCCGAACAAGGGCCGCGTGCAGGCCTATGACGGCCCGATCTACATCGCCGACGCGGCGCTGTATCTGAAGACCGCCAAGCCGGAACTGGGCATCCAGAACCCCTATGAACTGACCGAAGCCCAGTACAAGGCCGTACTCGACCTGCTGCGCGCCCAGCAGCCGTTGATCCACCGCTACTGGCACGACACCACTGTGCAAATGAGCGACTTCAAGAACGAAGGCGTAGTCGCCTCCGGTGCGTGGCCATATCAGGTCAACGGCCTGATGAACGAGAAGCAGCCAATCGCCTCGACCATCCCGAAAGAAGGCGCCACCGGTTGGGCCGACACCACCATGCTGCACGCCGAGGCCAAGCACCCGAACTGCGCCTACAAATGGATGGACTGGTCGCTGCAACCGAAAGTCCAGGGTGACGTCGCAGCGTGGTTCGGCTCGTTGCCAGCGGTTCCGGCGGCGTGCCAGGGCAGTGAATTGCTCGGCGCCGAAGGCTGCAAGACCAACGGTTTCGACCAGTTCGACAAGATCGCCTTCTGGAAAACTCCACAGGCTGAAGGCGGCAAGTTCGTGCCGTACAGCCGCTGGACCCAGGATTACATCGCGATCATGGGCGGTAGATAACCCGCCCCACCCTGTAGGAGCGAGCCTGCTCGCGATGGCGGAGTGTCAGTCGACAACGATTCTGACTGTTCCGCCCTCATCGCGAGCAGGCTCACTCCTACAGTTGATCAGCGCCGTTGCCACTATCGTGCTCGGCCCACCGATAAAAGATGTTCGTTTTTTCAGAAGTCCAGGCAGGGCCGCTGCGACGGCCTTCGCCTTTTTGGAGCACCGCACCATGACGCTTGCAGTCCAGTTCACCAACGTCTCCCGTCAGTTCGGCGAAGTGAAAGCCGTCGACCGGGTTTCCATCGACATCCAGGACGGCGAGTTCTTCTCCATGCTGGGGCCGTCCGGCTCGGGCAAGACCACCTGTTTGCGCCTGATCGCCGGTTTTGAACAACCGAGCGCAGGCTCCATCCGTATTCATGGCGAAGAGGCCGCCGGCCTGCCGCCGTACCAGCGTGACGTGAACACCGTGTTCCAGGATTACGCGCTGTTCCCGCACATGAACGTTCGCGATAACGTCGCCTACGGCTTGAAAGTCAAAGGCATCGGCAAGGTCGAACGCCTCAAGCGCGCCCAGGAATCCCTGGAGATGGTCGCCCTCGGCGGCTATGGCGAGCGCAAGCCGGTGCAGCTCTCCGGAGGCCAACGCCAGCGTGTGGCCCTGGCCCGTGCCTTGGTCAACCGTCCTCGCGTACTGTTGCTCGACGAACCCCTCGGCGCCCTCGACCTGAAGTTGCGCGAGCAAATGCAGGGCGAACTGAAGAAGCTGCAACGCCAGCTCGGCATCACCTTCATTTTCGTCACCCACGACCAGACCGAAGCGTTGTCGATGTCCGACCGGGTGGCGGTGTTCAACAAGGGGCGCATCGAACAGGTCGATAGCCCGCGCAACCTGTACATGAAACCGGCCACCACCTTCGTGGCGGAATTCGTCGGCACCTCCAACGTGATTCGCGGTGATCTGGCCAAGCAGCTCAGTGGCAATCCGCAGCCGTTCTCGATTCGTCCGGAACACGTGCGCTTCGCCGAAGGCCCGCTGGCCAGTCACGAGATCGAAGTCAGCGGTTTGCTGCACGACATCCAGTACCAGGGCAGCGCCACCCGCTATGAACTGAAACTGGAAAACGGCCAGACCCTGAACATCAGCCAGGCCAACATCCAGTGGATCGACAGCAGCGCGCAACACCAGACCGGGCAGCGCCTCAGCGCACGCTGGGCGCGGGAAGCGATGGTCCAGTTGCACGATACCCTTGCAGGCGGGGTGTGAGATGAACACCCTGGCTATTTCTCAAACCTCGTCAGGCGGCTCGCCGTTGCGCAGGTTTTCCAACCTGTTGTATCGCCGGCCGAACCTGTACCTGTCGATGCTGCTGGTGCCGCCGTTGCTGTGGTTCGGCGCGATCTACCTGGGCTCATTGCTGGTGCTGCTGTGGCAAGGCTTCTACACCTTCGATGACTTCACCATGGCGGTCACACCCGACCTGACCCTGGCGAACTTCACCGCGCTGTTCCAGCCGTCGAACTTCGACATCATCCTGCGCACCCTGGGCATGGCGGTCGTCGTGTCGATGGCCAGCGCCGTCATCGCGTTCCCGATTGCCTACTACATGGCGCGCTACACCACCGGCAAGACCAAGGCGTTTTTCTACATCGCGGTGATGATGCCGATGTGGGCCAGTTACATCGTCAAGGCCTACGCCTGGACGCTGCTGTTGGCCAAGGGCGGCGTGGCGCAGTGGTTCGTGCAGCACCTGGGACTGGAACCGGTCCTGCAGTTCGTGCTGGGGATTCCTGGCGTCGGCGGCAGCACCTTGTCGACCTCGCACCTGGGGCGCTTCATGGTGTTCGTCTACATCTGGCTGCCGTTCATGATCCTGCCGATCCAGGCCTCGCTGGAACGCCTGCCGCCCTCGCTGCTGCAAGCCTCCGCCGACCTCGGTGCCAAGCCGCGCCAGACCTTCACGCAAGTGATTCTGCCGCTGTCGGTCCCGGGCATTGCCGCAGGCTCGATCTTCACCTTCTCGCTGACCCTGGGCGACTTCATCGTGCCGCAACTGGTCGGCCCGCCCGGCTACTTCGTCGGCAGCATGGTGTATGCCCAGCAAGGCGCGATCGGCAACATGCCAATGGCCGCGGCCTTCACCCTGGTGCCGATCGTGCTGATCGCCATCTACCTGTCCATCGTCAAACGACTGGGGGCCTTCGATGCACTCTAATTCAGAAAAGCAGGGGGACAAAGCCTCTCTCGGCCTGCGCATTGCCGCATGGGGCGGGTTGCTGTTCCTGCACTTCCCGATCCTGATCATCTTCCTGTACGCCTTCAACACCGAAGACGCGGCGTTCAGTTTTCCACCCAAGGGTTTCACCTGGAAGTGGATCGGCGTGGCGTTCTCGCGCCCGGACGTGCTGGAAGCCATCAAGCTGTCGTTGCAGATCGCCTCGATTGCCACCCTGATCGCCATGGTCCTTGGCACATTGGCTTCGGCCGCGTTGTATCGCCGGGATTTCTTCGGCAAGCAAGGCATCTCGCTGATGCTGATCCTGCCGATTGCCCTGCCGGGGATCATCACCGGGATCGCGCTGCTGGCGACCTTCAAGACACTGGGCATCGAACCGGGGATGTTCACCATCATCGTCGGCCACGCGACCTTCTGCGTGGTGATCGTCTACAACAACGTCATCGCCCGTTTGCGCCGTACCTCCCACAGTTTGATCGAAGCCTCGATGGACCTCGGTGCCGACGGCTGGCAGACCTTCCGCTACATCATCCTGCCGAACCTCGGCTCGGCGTTGCTGGCCGGCGGCATGCTGGCGTTTGCCCTGTCGTTCGACGAAATCATCGTCACCACCTTCACCGCCGGCCATGAACGCACCCTGCCGTTGTGGCTGCTCAACCAGCTCAGCCGCCCACGGGACGTGCCGGTGACCAACGTCGTGGCGATGCTGGTGATGATCGTGACCATGCTGCCGATTCTTGGTGCTTATTACCTGACGCGGGGTGGTGAGAGTGTGGCGGGCAGTGGTGGGAAGTAACCGACAACCAACATCCCCTGTAGGAGCGAGCCTGCTCGCGATGGACGTGAACGAAGACGCGTTCAGTCTGGTTCAACGCGGTGTGTTTGAGACCATCGCGAGCAGGCTCGCTCCTACAGGGGGCCGGTTCAAGCAGAAAAATAAAAGTGTTAGTGAGGACAAAGCCATGCAAACCAAACTCTTGATCAACGGCCAACTGCTCGACGGCGAAGGCCCCGCCCAACCCGTCTTCAACCCGGCTTTGGGTCGTGTACTGGTGGAAATCAACGAAGCCAGCGAGGCCCAGGTCGATGCCGCCGTACGCGCTGCCGACGCCGCGTTCGACAGCTGGTCGCAAACCCCGCCGAAAGAGCGTTCACGGCTGCTGCTCAAACTCGCCGATGTCATCGAGGCCCACGGCGAAGAGCTGGCCAAACTGGAATCGGACAACTGCGGCAAGCCTTACAGCGCTGCGCTGAACGACGAGATCCCGGCGATTGCCGACGTGTTCCGCTTCTTCGCTGGCGCCAGCCGCTGCATGAGCGGTTCAGCCGGTGGCGAGTACCTGCCGGGGCACACCTCGATGATCCGCCGCGACCCGGTGGGCGTGATCGCTTCCATCGCACCGTGGAACTACCCGCTGATGATGGTCGCCTGGAAAATCGCCCCGGCCCTGGCCGCCGGTAATACCGTGGTGCTCAAGCCGTCGGAACAAACCCCGCTGACCGCCCTGCGTCTGGCCGAACTGGCGTCGGACATTTTCCCGGCCGGTGTACTCAATCTGGTGTTCGGCCGTGGTCCGACCGTCGGCAGCCCGCTGGTGACCCACCCGAAAGTGCGCATGGTGTCGCTGACCGGTTCGATCGCCACCGGTTCGAACATCATTTCCAGCACCGCCGACAGCGTCAAACGCATGCACATGGAACTGGGTGGCAAGGCCCCGGTGATCATCTTCGACGACGCCGACATCGATGCCGCCGTCGAAGGCATCCGCACCTTCGGTTTCTACAACGCAGGCCAGGACTGCACCGCCGCCTGCCGCATCTATGCCCAGGAAGGCATCTACGACAAGTTCGTGGAGAAACTCGGCGCCGCCGTCAGCAGCATCAAGTACGGCTTGCAGGATGATCCGTCGACCGAACTCGGCCCGCTGATCACCGCGCAACACCGCGACCGCGTGACCGGTTTCGTCGAGCGCGCCATCGCCCAGCCGCACATTCGATTGATCACTGGCGGCAAGGCTGTCGAGGGCAACGGCTATTTCTTCGAACCGACGGTGTTGGCCGATGCGCAGCAGGACGACGAAATCGTGCGCCGTGAAGTGTTCGGGCCGGTGGTCTCGGTGACTAAATTCAGCGATGAAGCACAGGTGCTGGGCTGGGCCAACGATTCGGACTACGGCCTGGCCTCCTCCGTGTGGACCGCCGACGTCGGCCGCGCTCATCGCCTGTCGGCGCGTTTGCAGTACGGCTGCACCTGGGTCAATACGCACTTCATGCTGGTCAGCGAAATGCCTCACGGAGGTCAGAAACTGTCCGGCTATGGCAAGGACATGTCCATGTACGGGCTTGAGGACTACACCGTTGTGCGGCATGTGATGTTCAAGCACTAAAAGCATCGCCAGCAGGCTGGCTCCCACAGTTTGGAATGCATTTCCCTGTGGGAGCCAGCCTGCTGGCGATTGCGTCACCCCGGCTTCAAGGTAGAAACCGGCACTAAGCACCATCAGGAATTCAAAACAATAACCACCGATCCGGGCGGCGCCCCCAAGGCCCCGTCACGGTTTCGGACATCCGAAATCTGCCGATTTTCCGGAGCAATCACACATGAGTGCATCACCCGATCTCTCTGCAGCCCTTGCCGACAGCGATGCCGAGCAACTACGCAAACTGGGTTACACCTCCAACTTCAACCGCAGCATGAGCCTGTGGGAAAACTTCGCCCTGGGCTTCACCTATCTCTCTCCGGTCGTAGGGGTTTATACCCTCTTCGGCCTGTGCCTCGCCGCGGGCGGGCCACCGATGTTCTGGGCCTACTTGCTGGTCGGTTGCGGCCAGTTGCTGGTGTGCCTGATCTTCGGTGAAGTGGTTTCGCAGTTCCCGATTTCCGGCGGTGTGTACCCGTGGGCTCGTCGCTTGGTGGGCAAGCGCTGGGCGTGGATGGTCGGCTGGATCTACTCCATCGCCCTGTGCGTCACCATCGCCGCCGTTGCTGTAGGTGCCGGTCCGTACCTCGCCGCCATGATGGGTTTTGAACCGAGCAACAACACCAACATCATCATCGCTCTGTTCCTGACGTTGTTCGCCACCCTGGTCAACCTCAGCGGCACCAAGGTGCTGGCGCGGATCGCCATGTTCGGCTTCCTCTGCGAACTGGTGGGCGCGGTGATCGTTGGCGTTTACCTGCTGATTTTCGAGCGTCATCAACCCATCAGCGTGTTGTTCAACACCTTCGATATCAGCGTCGACGGCTCGTACCTGCCGGCGTTCCTCACCGCGTCGCTGGCGGGGATGTTCCTGTACTACGGCTTCGAGGCCTGCGGCGACGTGGCCGAAGAAACCCCCAACCCGAGCAAGCAGATCCCGGTGGCCATGCGCATGACCATCTACATCGGCGGCATCGCGGCGATGTTCGCCTGCCTGGCGCTGATCCTGGCCGTGCCGGACATGCAGGCGGTGATCAACGGCACCGACAAGGACCCGGTCACCACCATCCTCAACAACGCCTTCGGCCCGGTCGGTTCGAAAGTGGTGATGGGCGTGGTGATGATTTCCTTCATCTCCTGCGTGATCAGCCTGCAAGCGGCGGCCAGTCGTCTGCTGTATTCCTACGCCCGTGACGAAATGGTCATCGGCAGCCGACTGCTGAAAAAAATTTCCCCTACGACTCAGGTACCCGTTGCGGCACTGTTCGTGTCCGGTGTCCTGCCGGCGCTGATCATCATCCTCGGCTTCTTCCTGCAAGACGCGGTCGCCACCATCGTCAGTTTCGCGGCAATCGGCATCTACCTGGCGTTTCAGATGATCGTGCTCGCAGCCCTGTACGCCCGCATGAAGGGCTGGAAACCCAGCGGCAAATTCACCCTCGGCGCCTGGGGCTGGGTGGTGAACGTCGGCGCGCTGGTCTACGGCGTCGGCGCCATCATCAACATGGCCTGGCCACGCACCCCGGACGCCGCGTGGTACATCAACTACGCGATGGTGCTGAGCACTGCCATCGTGATTGGCCTGGGCCTGCTTTACATGTGGATCGCCAAGCCGTATGACCACGGGAAGGCGCCTGCGGGGGATGCCTGGAAAGTCAGCCGGTAACGGACATTCGCCCTCACTCAAACACCCTGCCAGCACCAATGCGGGCAGGGTTCAGGGTGCTAGATCGGCTGCGGTTTGGAGAGGGACTCGAACTCATCCATCAGTAAATGGATTTCGGTACTGGGGTTGGGCTCGCCGCTCTTGACGACGTCCTCAAGGATTTTCGGTGCCAGTGTTCTTGCTGTTTTGAACGGTTCCCCTAGCAGTTGGGCAAAATAGCTAATGTCTTTTCCCTTCTCATATTTTTCCATATTGGGTTTTTCTCGGAGACTTTTCGCAACGAGGTCACCCGGCGAGTTTTTCCCTGCAGCAGCAAATGGCTTTCTGTTGTAGCCAAAGTGCAGTAATAACCAAAACTCGAAACATGGAAAGGATGCTATAACTTTTATTTTTGGATGACGTTTAGCTAAATCAATCGCTCTGTCGAAGCAGATATGAGTGTCTCGGTCCAATGCACAGAAAACCCTATCAAAACTTTTTTGTCGCGCAATTGCCTTTTCAACAATACCGCTTGGGTGAGTTACCCCACAGTGAGCAATCTCAACTTGCGCATTCGCACGAAAGTGAAGCGCCGCATCTTCGAGATATCGTTTTCCTGACTTGCTATCCTCACAAAGAATTAAAACTTTTGGCTGGGGCTTGAAGCGCGAGCCTTTCCGATCAAAAGAGTTTGCTGAGCGCCCCATGATTATTTCCTCCGAATAAAAGGCAAACCACGGTAGCGACCCTCAAAATAACGCTTTTCGACGTCCTCGCCTTCTCGCCCCTCAAAATCATGAATCGAGAAAAGCTTAGTTGCACCATTCTCATCACGTTCCGTGATCCAAAATTGATCGCGCCGAAGAACTTTAGCGTTCATCAAGTGAGTATCATGCGTAGTGAAAATAAGTTGCGAGTCCATCTCCCTGTCCAAGTGCTTCTCGATAAGATCGGCGACAATTTCCGGATGAAGACTACTATCTAACTCATCCACCGCGAGTATTCCGCCACCATTAGCCGACCTAAAATTCATCGTTGTCCAAGGTAACCAGAACCCAATCAGATTCTTGGTACCACCAGACTCTTCAGAGAAATCAAACTCTGCGTCACCCAACAAAGTCGTATGCGTCAGAGTGGTTTTATCATTTTGATCCCCACCAAATACTTCCTCTGCAGATAACGCACCAGAAGCTTTTAGCAAAGCATTTTCGGCTAAAACCTCTTCAAACTTTATACTTGAAACTGGGATATCTACATCTTGCAAAAACTTCTCTAAATGTGCGGTAAAGCTTGGGATTTTTTTTAAGATCCTTATGGACGCAGTAGACCATCGCAACATTGCATCCTGTTCAATAGACCAAAGATTGGTTTTAAACCATTCAAACGGCTCTCGTAACTGAGTCAAGTCCTCACTACTATTAGCTACTGCTTGAGACATAAAAAGAGCTTTTGGGCTTGTAAGCCTCCTCCAAGCTTCATGAACTTCCTTCCCCCCTTCGAGCCCCTCTCCGAAAACATACTGTTCCCCTTTGCTCGTCAGTACGCGACTGTAAAGTAACGACTCTCTTCCTTTTGGATAGCAAATCAATTTTTCTTCAACAACTCTCTTCTCGGTCAAACTGAGAAAAAACTGATAACGGAGACCGCATTTAATAAAGTTGTATTCAAAACTACTAGGCAAGTCTATTAGCGACGAGTCAAATCTAAATGATTTGACTGGCAAGCCCTTATTATCTGTTGATGGCATGCTCCCTAATAACTCAGCAACAATTCCCAGTGCTTGAATAAGGGAGGACTTTCCAGAGGCATTCGGTCCATAAATTGCGGCGACCTTTAACAGATTCGGTAACTTCTCTCCATCCACCAAAGGCTTGAACACGTTTCTTTTTTTACTGAGACGTGGAGTCGCCACCATGGAAAGCGTCTGTTTCTCACGAAACGAGCGGAAATTTGAAACTGAAAACTCGATTAACATGTAGAAAACCTGCACTTCGCGCCAAAATTTGGATTGAATATAGCCAATTTATCAACAAAGTGCAGTTTTTTTGCACTTCACGCGCCACTTGAAATTTCCTACAGATATCCCTTATCAATAGCGCCCTCGATTCCTACGCAAAGCGTCGACAGAGTAGACTTGGCGCCGCGAGTGCCTGACCGATAGGCTTTGCTCCGTCGCTGCCTAATCAGCGGCCCGGAGTCGAAGCCGGAACATATCAACATGGCGCATCCGCGCCCCCATATGAGCTGGGGCATTTTTTTGCCTTTCAGTTTCGCGTTATGGCGGGCCGTGTGGCGCGGGCCTCTCGGCTTCCATGTTGATCGAGAACGTTCCGACTTCGAACGCCCCACGGTCCGCCACCCAAATCTGTCGAAGGATTATTGGCGGCTCCTTTCTTCAACATGGAGTCGAAAAATGCACAAGCACACATCACATCCGACTGAAATTCCTTCCTGCTTCATTCCTAATGTCTTCACCCGCCACAACCGTTTCCTCCACGCCTTCATGCAAAACAACCAAGCCTGGTTCTGTGCCCAGGATCTGGGTCGCTTGATGGGCAAACCACTCAATGAACGCCTGACCCTGAAACTCGATCCCGACCAACGTCGCACCGTCTGGCTGCGCAAGGACGGCAAAACGGTCGAAACCCTGATGATCAGCGAATCAGGCATGTACGCCTTGCTGGTTCACCACTTCGTCCCGGAAAACCGCAACCTGCGCCAGTGGTTGAGCAATGAAGTCATACCCTCATTGCGTGATGCGAAATCAGCGCCTGTGGAAAACCTGCCAAGCCTGAGTTCCTTGAATTGGGCCGGAGTTTCAGTGCCCTTGCTGCATTACCAACATCACGCCTGGATCAAGTGGCGAGACATGCCTGAGTTGATGCAGGTGCAGCGACCCTTCCCAATCGCTGGCACTTGCCGCTGAAGGGATAAATCGAGCTGATAAAAAAGGGACAGACTTCACAGTCCGTCCCTTTGGTTTGCCTTATTAAAACCTCGAAACACTCCTCATCGCATCCACCAGATACCTCATCGCGATCCTGTCGCTCTCCGACAGTTCCCGATAGCGTTCCACCAGTTTCATTTCCTCGCTGTTGAGCCGGCGTCTTCGTCGCACCAGTGCCAGACACGGAAAGATTCCCAACATTTCGGTGATGCCTTGTACTTTCGACATGGACGATGTCCTTCTCTAGACGTCAAAGAAACTGCAAAAAACCGCATCGCCCTATCCCTTTTTCAGCAGCCGCTGGGTGCCCGCTGAACCGCACCGGTCCGAAGGGCATAAACCGGTCATGTGCACAGAATAGAAATATTCCGGGCGCTGAAAAGCGGTTTTTAGAGTAATTAGTCGAAAAAAGCAGAAATGCCCTCTAAATCAGAAACCCCTGTCGGAATTGTTTCCCGACATGTCTTGTTTCATTGCCGAGACGGCGCAGTGCCATCAATCAATTTTGCTCTTCAATCGAACGGTTTAAGCTGTCGGGCATCTGTGTAAAAGTCCGTTGTGTTTGGCCGAAGGCATGTCCGAACCGATATTTCTGATCCAGCACGTGCCAGGAACGGCACGGGATTGTTCACGACAGGTTGTATTTATGCACCGCAGGAACTTGCTCAAAGCCTCCATGGCCATCGCGGCCTACACCGGTTTGTCCGCTACGGGCCTGTTGGCCGCCAAGGCCTGGGCCGCCACCGGTGGCACCGCTGATGGCGAGGCCACCGCGTTCGATTTCGAGGCGCTGAAACTCCAGGCCAAACAGCTCGCCAGCAACCGCTATCAGGACACCAAGCAACAGTTGCCGCCGACCCTGGCGACCATGACGCCGCAGAACTTCAATGCGATCCGCTACGACGGCAATCATTCCTTGTGGAAAGAGCTCAAGGGCCAGCTGGACGTGCAGTTTTTCCACGTTGGCATGGGGTTCAAGCAGCCGGTGCGCATGTACAGCGTCGATCCGAAAACCCGGATGGCCCGCGAGGTGCATTTCCGCCCGTCGCTGTTCAACTATGAAAACACCACGGTCGACACCGCGCAGCTCAAGGGCGACCTGGGTTTCTCCGGCTTCAAGCTGTTCAAGGCCCCGGAACTGGACAAGCACGATGTCGTGTCGTTCCTCGGCGCCAGTTACTTCCGTGCGGTGGACGCCACCGGCCAGTACGGCTTGTCGGCCCGCGGGCTGGCCATCGATACCTACGCCAAGAAGCGCGAAGAATTCCCCGATTTCACCAAGTTCTGGTTCGAGACCCCGGACAAGGACAGCACCCGCTTCGTGGTCTACGCCCTGCTCGATTCGCCGAGCGCCACCGGTGCCTACCGCTTCGATATCGACTGCCAGGCCGAGCGCGTGGTGATGGAGATCGACGCCCACGTCAATGCACGCACCGCCATCGACCAGTTGGGCATTGCGCCGATGACCAGCATGTTCAGTTGCGGCACCCACGAGCGCCGCATGTGCGACACCATTCACCCGCAAATCCATGACTCCGACCGCCTGGCCATGTGGCGCGGCAACGGCGAGTGGATCTGCCGCCCGCTGAACAACCCGGCGACCCTGCAATTCAATGCCTTCGCCGATACCGACCCGAAGGGCTTCGGCCTGGTGCAGACCGACCACGAGTTCGCCAGCTATCAGGACACCGTCGACTGGTACAGCCGTCGCCCGAGCCTGTGGGTTGAACCGACCACCGCATGGGGCGAAGGCTCGGTCGATCTGCTGGAGATCCCCACCACCGGCGAGACCATGGACAACATCGTCGCCTTCTGGACGCCGAAGAAACCGGTGGCTGCAGGGGATTCGCTGAACTACGGCTACAAGCTGTACTGGAGCGCATTGCCGCCAGTCGGAACGCCGTTGGCACGGGTCAACGCGACCCGTTCGGGCATGGGCGGCTTCACCGAAGGCTGGGCGCCAGGCGAACACTATCCGCCGGTGTGGGCGCGGCGCTTTGCCGTGGACTTCACCGGTGGCGGCCTGGACCGCTTGCCCGAAGGTACGGGCATCGAGCCGGTCGTTACCTGCTCGAACGGCGAGGTCAAGGATTTCAGCATCCTGAAGCTCGACGACATCAAAGGCTACCGCATCCTGTTTGACTGGTACCCGACCAATGACAGCGTGGAGCCTGTCGAGCTGCGCCTGTTCATCCGCACCAACGACCGCACCCTGAGTGAAACCTGGTTGTACCAGTACTTCCCGCCTGCGCCGGACAAACGCAAGTACAGCTGATGACCGAGTAGCCCCCTGCCACCATTCGGTTTTCCGAACGCGACCTGCGGGTCGGTTCGGTTAACCGGATCATCTCACTGAAATTTCAACGCAAAAAATATTTAATTCCCTTATAAATCAATACGTTGATCAATTGAGACTGGTCTGGCACGAGTCATGCTCTACACTTCTTCGACGAATGTCCTTTGCGCCGACTCTCAATAGCGCTCAGGTGTTTTGCAGCACAAAAGGGCCGATGAACTGGCTCCATAAAAAAAACAATGTCGAGGAAAATTTGATGCGCATCGTTCCCCATATCCTGGGCGCAGCCATTGCTGCCGCTCTGATCAGCACGCCAGTTTTCGCCGCCGAACTCACCGGCACCCTGAAGAAGATCAAAGAGTCCGGCACCATCACCCTGGGCCATCGCGACGCTTCCATCCCGTTTTCCTACATTGCAGACGCTTCCGGCAAACCGGTCGGCTACTCCCACGACATCCAGCTGAAAGTCGTCGAAGCGCTGAAAAAAGACCTGGACATGCCGAACCTGCAGGTCAAGTACAACCTGGTGACTTCGCAAACCCGTATCCCGCTGGTGCAGAACGGCACCGTGGACCTGGAGTGCGGTTCCACCACCAACAACGTCGAGCGTCAGCAGCAGGTTGACTTCTCCGTTGGCATCTTCGAAATCGGTACTCGTCTGCTGTCCAAGAAAGACTCCAAGTACAAGGATTTCCCCGATCTGGCAGGCAAAAACGTCGTGACCACCGCCGGCACCACGTCCGAGCGCATCCTCAAGGCGATGAACGCCGACAAGCAGATGGGCATGAACGTCATCTCCGCCAAAGACCACGGCGAATCCTTCCAGATGCTGGAAACCGGCCGCGCCGTGGCTTTCATGATGGACGACGCCCTGCTGGCCGGTGAAGCCGCCAAGGCCAAGAAGGCCGATGACTGGGCCGTGACCGGCACGCCACAGTCGTACGAAATCTACGGCTGCATGGTGCGTAAAGGCGACGAGCCGTTCAAAAAGGCTGTGGATGACGCCATCAAGGCCACCTACGCATCGGGCGAGATCAACAAGATCTACGAAAAATGGTTCATGCAACCGATCCCGCCAAAAGGCCTGAACCTGAACTTCCCGATGAGCGAAGAACTCAAGGCCCTGATCGCCAAACCGACTGATAAAGCGGCTGACGACAAGAAGTCCTGATTTCTGACTAACCTTATCTCCTGAGAGGGCCCTGGCCCTTTCAGGAGGTGGTCACTTCCTGCTGGCATTTTTTGGAAACACTCGAACCGGTGGCTGTCGAGCCGGGAGCGTGTGCCTGATCGTAAAGGTCGGGCGGGAACGGAGCTTCCCCCAAGCGGGCACTTGTACATCGATTGAACTGAGGGGAGACCCTAATGAATTACAACTGGGACTGGGGCGTGTTCTTCAAGTCCACCGGCGTGGGCAGCGAGACCTATTTCGACTGGTACGTGACCGGCTTGGCCTGGACCATCGGCATCGCCATCGCGGCCTGGATCATTGCCCTGACACTGGGCTCGATCCTGGGCGTCATGCGTACCGTGCCGAACCGCATCGTATCGGGTATCGCCACCTGCTACGTCGAACTCTTCCGTAACGTGCCGCTGCTGGTTCAGCTGTTCATCTGGTACTTCCTGGTACCCGACCTGCTGCCGGCGGACCTGCAAGAGTGGTACAAGCAGGACCTGAACCCGACCACCTCGGCCTTCCTCAGCGTCGTCGTATGCCTGGGCCTGTTCACCACCGCCCGGGTTTGCGAACAGGTGCGCACCGGTATCCAGGCCCTGCCAAAAGGCCAGGAGTCCGCGGCCCGCGCCATGGGTTTCAAGCTGCCACAAATCTACTGGAACGTGCTGCTGCCCCAAGCCTACCGGATCATCATTCCGCCGCTTACCTCGGAGTTCCTGAACGTCTTCAAGAACACCTCCGTGGCCTCGCTGATCGGTTTGATGGAGCTGCTCGCGCAGACCAAGCAGACCGCCGAGTTCTCCGCCAACCTGTTCGAAGCCTTTACCCTGGCAACGCTGATCTACTTCACCCTGAACATGAGCCTGATGTTGCTGATGCGTATGGTCGAGAAGAAAGTCGCCGTACCGGGCCTGATTTCCGTAGGGGGTAAATGATGGAATTCGACTTCTCGGGCATCATCCCGTCCCTGCCGGGCCTGTGGAACGGCATGATCATGACCCTCAAGCTGATGGCCATGGGCGTGATCGGCGGCATCATTCTCGGCACCATCCTTGCCCTGATGCGCCTGTCCCACAACAAAGTGCTGTCGAACATCGCCGGCGCGTACGTCAACTATTTCCGCTCGATCCCCTTGCTGCTGGTGATCACCTGGTTCTACCTGGCGGTACCGTTCGTGCTGCGCTGGATCACTGGCGAAGACACGCCGATCGGTGCGTTCGCATCCTGCATCGTGGCCTTCATGATGTTCGAAGCGGCGTACTTCTGCGAAATCGTCCGCGCCGGTGTGCAGTCGATTCCCAAGGGCCAGATGGGCGCTGCCCAGGCACTGGGCATGACGTACGGGCAGATGATGCGCCTGATCATCCTGCCGCAAGCGTTCCGCAAGATGACACCACTGTTGCTGCAACAGAGCATCATCCTGTTTCAGGACACCTCGCTGGTCTACGCCGTCGGCCTGGTGGACTTCCTCAATGCTTCGCGCGCCAGTGGCGACATCATTGGCCGCTCCAATGAGTTCCTGGTTTTCGCCGGTCTCGTGTACTTCATCATCAGCTTTGCCGCCTCGCAGCTGGTCAAGCGTCTGCAAAAAAGGTTCGCCGTATGATCTCTATCAAAAGCATCAACAAGTGGTATGGGGACTTCCAGGTACTGACTGATTGCAGCACCGAGGTCAAAAAAGGCGAAGTGATCGTGGTGTGCGGGCCGTCCGGTTCCGGCAAGTCGACCCTGATCAAGTGCGTCAACGCCCTGGAACCGTTCCAGAAAGGCGACATCGTGGTCGACGGCACCTCCATCGCCGACCCAAAGACCAACCTGCCGAAACTGCGTTCGCGCGTGGGCATGGTGTTCCAGCACTTCGAGCTGTTCCCGCACCTGACCATCACCGAAAACCTGACCATCGCGCAGATCAAGGTGTTGGGCCGCAGCAAGGAAGAAGCCACCAAGAAAGGCCTGCAACTGCTTGAGCGCGTCGGCCTCTCGGCTCACGCCCACAAGCATCCTGGCCAACTGTCCGGTGGTCAGCAGCAGCGTGTGGCGATTGCCCGTGCGCTGGCGATGGACCCGATCGTCATGCTGTTCGACGAACCGACCTCGGCGCTGGACCCGGAAATGGTCAACGAAGTGCTCGACGTGATGGTGCAACTGGCCCACGAAGGCATGACCATGATGTGCGTGACCCACGAAATGGGCTTCGCCCGTAAAGTGGCCGACCGCGTCATCTTCATGGACGCCGGCAAAATCATCGAAGACTGCAAGAAAGAAGAGTTCTTCGGTGACATCAACGCCCGCGCCGAGCGTACACAGCACTTCCTCAACAAGATTCTGCAGCACTAATACCAACGTAGCTCGCCCCTACCCTGTAGGAGCGAGCTTGCTCGCGATGGTCGTTAACGATGACGCGTTCATCCTGAATGCACGCGTTGTCCTTGAGTTCTTCGCGAGCAAGCTCGCTCCTACAGTCGGAGTAGGCAGGCAATCGCTGGTTGACCCAAGGCATCTGTGATGAAATGCGACCCCACCCTTTATCGCGCAGCAATGCCATCACTTGCCGTGAAACCCCGTCTGGTTCGTCATTTGTTCCTGCCGCCGCTGATCATCGCCATGATGGTCGGCCTGGGCTATATCGGCTTCTGGATCAGTGAGCACTACGGCATCCGCAGCCTCAGCGAAAACGGCCAGCGCCAGCTGGAACTGCACGCCCGCGCCGTCGAAAGCGAAATCAGCAAATACACCTACCTGCCCAGCCTGCTGGAGCTCGAAACCAGTGTTTCGCAGTTGCTGGCCGACCCGACCCCGGAACACCGGCAAACGGTCAACGATTACCTCGAAGGCCTGAACCGGCGCAGCCGCAGTCGGGCCATCTACGTGATGGACACCACCGGCCGCGTCATGGCCACCAGCAACTGGCGCGATGTCGACAGTTACCTGGGTGAAGACCTGTCCTTCCGCGCCTATTTCCAGAACGCCGTGCGCGGTCAGCCGGGGCGCTTCTACGGCATCGGCAGCACCAACGGCGAACCCGGTTACTACCTGGCCCATGGCCTGGAAGAACACGGCAAGATCATCGGCGTCGCGGTGGTCAAGGTCCGCCTGGAAGCCATGGAAGAACGCTGGCAACGGGCACGCCTGGAGGCCTTCGTCAGCGACGAAAACGGCATCATCATTCTGTCCAGCGATCCGGCGCGGCGCTTGAAATCGGTGGTGCCGCTGAGCGAAGAAACCAAGGAAAAGCTCGCCCGCAGCCTGCAGTACTACTGGTTCCCGCTCAACGAACTGCAGCCGCTGGCCCGGGAAACACTGTCCGAAGGCGTGGAAAAACTCACGTTCCCGGCCAACAGTGAGCTGGTGTCCGACGACGAAAACATCAGCTACCTGGCGCAAACCCGGCCGCTCGGCGATACGCCGTGGAATTTCACCCTGCTCACGCCGCTCCAGGATCTGCGCAGCGAAGCGATCAACCGGGGGATCCTGGTAGCCGTGGCGTTTGCCCTCCTGGCGTTCCTTTTGATCGCCTGGAACGAGCGGCGCAAGGTGATCGCCACCCGCCTGGCGGCCCGGGAAGCCTTGCAGGAAGCCAACAATCAGCTGGAGCGTCGGATTACCGAACGCACCACCGACCTGCGCGCCAGCAACGAACGGCTCAAGGGCCAGATCCGCGAACGCCGGCAGGCCGAAGAGACCTTGCGCCGCGCCCAGGATGAATTGGTACAGGCCGGAAAACTCGCAGCCATCGGCCAGATGTCCACCAGCATCGCCCACGAACTGAACCAGCCGCTGGCGGCGCTGCGTACCTTGTCCGGCAATACCGTGCGCTTCCTCGAACGCGGCCAGCTCGACGTGGCCAGCACCAACCTCAAGACCATCAACGAACTGATCGACCGCATGGGCCGAATCACCGCCAGCCTGCGCTCGTTCGCCCGGCGCGGTGATGACAAGGGCCAGGCCTGCCTCGGCAAAGGTGTGGACGCGGCGTTGCAGTTGCTCGATGGACGAATGAAAAACACGCAGCTGCACCGCCATTTCGAAGAGGTGCAGGTGCAGATCGACCAGACCCGCCTGGAGCAGATTCTGGTCAACCTGATCGGTAACGCCCTGGACGCCATGCAAGCGCAACCGCAACCCGAACTGTGGCTCGAAGGCGAAGCGTTCGATGGCAAATACCGCCTGCGCGTACGTGACAACGGCCACGGCATCGACGCCGAAGCGCGCAAGCACCTGTTCGAGCCGTTCTTCACCACCAAACCCGGCGAACAGGGCCTGGGCCTGGGCCTGACCCTTTCCGCCAGCCTTGCCGCCGCCACCGGAGGTCACCTGGGTGTCGAGCACCCGGCCAGCGGTGGTACCGCATTCGTCCTCAGTTTACCGTTGGTAAGCCTCACTCCCGCCGAGCCAATATGAACAACGACCTTAGTGTATTGATCGTCGAAGACGACCCCCATGTGCTGCTCGGCTGCCAGCAGGCGCTGACCCTGGAAGACATTCCCTGCATTGGCGTGGGCAGCGCCGAAGAAGCCCTGGAGCGGGTCGGCGACAACTTCGCCGGCATCGTCGTCAGCGACATCCGCCTGCCGGGCATCGATGGCCTGGAACTGCTGACGCGACTCAAGGAGCGCGACCGCAGCCTGCCGGTGGTGCTGATCACCGGGCACGGCGACATCTCCATGGCCGTCGGCGCGATGCAGAAAGGCGCCTACGACTTCATGGAAAAGCCGTTCTCCCCGGAGCGCCTGGTGGATGTCGCCCGCCGCGCCCTGGAGCAACGCAGCCTGGCGCGGGAAGTCTCGTCGTTGCGCCGGCAACTGGCCGAACGCGATTCCCTCGAAGGGCGGATCATCGGTCGCTCGCCGGCCATGCAGAACCTGCGGGAGCTGATCGCCAACGTTGCCGATACCTCGGCCAACGTGCTGATCGAAGGCGAGACCGGCACCGGCAAGGAACTGGTTGCGCGCTGCCTGCATGATTTCAGTCGCCGCCACACCAAGCAGTTCGTCGCCTTGAACTGCGGCGGCCTGCCGGAGAACCTGTTCGAAAGCGAAATTTTCGGCCACGAGGCCAACGCCTTTACCGGCGCGGGTAAACGGCGGATCGGCAAGATCGAACACGCCGACGGCGGCACGCTGTTCCTCGACGAAGTGGAAAGCATGCCCCTGCCCTTGCAGATCAAGTTGTTGCGGGTATTGCAGGAACGCACCCTGGAACGCCTCGGTTCGAACCAGAGCGTAGCGGTGGATTGCCGGGTGATCGCGGCGACCAAATCCGACCTCGTCGAGTCGAGCAAGGCCGGCGAGTTCCGCAGCGACCTGTATTACCGCCTCAACGTGGTGACCCTGGAACTGCCGCCGCTGCGCGAGCGCCGTGAGGACATCCTGCAATTGTTCGAACACTTCTTGCAGCAGTCGTGTCTGCGCTTCGACCGCACGGCGCCGGAACTGGACAACCAGACCGTTTCGAACCTGATGAGCCACGACTGGCCGGGCAACGTGCGTGAACTGCGCAACGTCGCCGAACGCTTTGCCCTGGGCCTGCCGGCATTCAAGAAAACCGGCGCCGGCGGCGGCAATCAGGGCCTGGCCTTTGCCGAAGCGGTGGAGGCATTTGAGCGCAACCTGCTCAGCGATGCCTTGCAACGCAGCGGCGGCAACCTGACCCAGGCCAGCCAGGAATTGGGCATGGCCAAGACCACGCTGTTCGACAAGGTAAAGAAGTACGGCCTGAGCCATTAGAAGGTGTTCTCCTGTGGGAGCGAGCCTGCTCGCGATGGCGGCGGGTCAGTCGACATCGTCGTTGGCTGAAACACCGCTATCGCGAGCAGGCTCGCTCCTACAGGTGATCGGGGGGTTAGAGGAGGTTGCGATCGGCCACCGGCTCGATCTGCGCCCAGTGCGAAGTGTCCTCGCGGTGCTCGCGCAAATACGGCAACACAGCCCCCAGCAATGGCGCCTTGAACGCCTCCTGGAAACGATGGGCCAGGCCCGGAATCAGGATCAACCGACTGCCACGCAGATGCGCCGCCAGATGCACCCCGTGCATCACCGGCAGCAGCGGGTCGGCCGTGCCATGCACCACCAGCGCCGGCACCCGCAACTGATTGAGCAGCACCACCCGGCTCGGCTCGGCAAGAATGGCCATGATCTGGCGTTTCACGCCCTCGGGATTGAATGCACGGTCATAGGACAGCGCCGCCTGATGCAGCAACGCCTGGCGATCATCGGTGACCATCGGGCTGCCCAGCGCCGCCAGCAGATCGGCCTGTTGCTCCAGAGCCACTTCGCGGTTCGGTGCGCCGCGCCGGGCCAACAACTGCACCAGCGCCGCACTCGGCGCCGGCAAGCCTTCGGCGCCGGAGGTGGTCATGATCAGGGTCAGGCTCTCGACCCGCTGCGGTGCCATGGCCGCCATATGCTGGGCGATCATCCCGCCCATGCTGGCGCCCAACACGTGGAATTGATCGATGTGCAAGGCATCCATCAAGCCCAGGCCATCGTCGGCCATGTCGGTCAGCGAATACGGCGACGACACCGGCAATCCGAGTTTGTAGCGCAGCACTTCGAAGGTCAGGTTGGCTTCGGCCGGTGCTTGCCGCCAGGTCGACAGGCCGACATCGCGATTGTCATAGCGGATCACCCGGAAACCCTGCTGGCACAGGGCGACCACCACCTCGTCCGGCCAGTGAATCAACTGCCCGCCCAGGCCCATCACCAGCAACAAGGCCGGGTCCGACGCACGACCGATGCTCTGGTACGCCAGGCTTACCTGGGCCAGATCCACCCGTTCGGTCGGAACATTGACGTCACAACGCGAAGCCGCCATGGACGGCAGGCCGAACAACAGCGCGGCCAACAATACGATTCGTGAAAGGAATGAAGCACCCATGAAAAACACCAAAACGCAGAACCCCAGTAGAGCGCGAGTCTGATGAAGTTTGTTCAAGCGCGCTGCCACAGTTCCATGACAATTTGATGAAGAGTGCCGAGCGGTCATCCGGCGTCAAATTCAGCCTCGCCATAACTATGTACCACCCGACCGTTTGACGACTGCCTCCTAATGCCCGAACCGCCGGCACGGTCCGGCCTTCTGGAGATTCATCGTCATGGTTGACGAAACCACACCCCTAACGGCCGATTTCGGCCTTGCCTTCCCTTTGTCCGCGAACCCGGATCAGGGGCTGACCCTGAGCGCCTCGGAACGCTGGAACGAATGCTGTGAGCAGTGGCGGGCACTTATGGCGCAAAACCCGCAGTCGCCGCTCGCTAGCACCTGGTGGAATGCCCGTGCGCGTGGTACGGATCAGTCACGCAAGGCACAGGCAAACCGCTTGTACCGCCAGCATTTCGAAGCGTCGAGCCAATGGGCTTTTGCCCAGGGTATCCTGGATACCGAACAGTTCCAGACACTGCAGGCGATCATCGACCCACCCGCGCGGACAGCAACGCCTCCCACTCCACGGGTCTACGTCGAGCACATGCAGTTCAAGGATGAAAAAGGCCTGTCAGTCAAACTATCGGGCGCCTTGGTCATCACCCGGGATACGAAGCAACCGGTCGCTCAGTTGTTGTACTTGCCTTCCCTGCCATCCGCCTGGATGACCTTTGAAAAACGTGTCGATATGGAAAGCTGGCTGATCGAACATCAGCCGCAGCTATTCGACCAACCCCGGCTACCGACAGGCACCCTCAGGGTCGAGTACACAATGCTTGAGCAGAGGGTGCTGCAGACCAGCGCCGAATCCCTGTGGTCGCGTTTGCACGTCGCACTTGAGGACCGGTCGCGTAACGAATCGATCCTGGCCCTGCCCGCCACCCTGCCGGACGCGGATACCCACGACGACGGTGTCCTGTTCAGCCAGATAAGCCCCGACATTCCACTGGGCATCCGTCGCCAGGCACTGGCGCAACAGCGCACGGCAATGGATGCCTTGCTGGGCGAGAACTTTCAGGGCAACCACGCAGACCAGCGCCTGCAACGTCTGCAACAGCAAATGAACGCCCTCACGATGGCCGAGCAGGCCAGTACCACCGCCGCAACCGCGCTGCTGCACACCGACAGTGCGCAGAAAATGCTGGAACTGCGCCACAAAAACCGCCCGCACTACGCCACCCTTTACCAGGCACGCCTGGACGGCCTGCGCGCCGAAGCCGAATTGCAACTGAGCCTGAACCAGATTAACCACGAGGAACATCAATGGCTGATCAGCGTACTGGATGCACCGGATCAACCACGCCCGGCCGGGGTGGTGGTGGCGCGCCTGGTGTTGTCGATGACGGATACCGAAGGTGACACCACCGGCACACAAACCCAGGAACTGGACGGCGTATTGCTGTTCGCCCAACCATCGACCTTGCTGCCGTCCTCGACCGAAAGCCTGTTGCTCTACTGGCCCGGCCGTTTCGGTGGCCTGCAACGGTTTGCCTCTCGACAGACGCTGGAACAGACGCTGTTCAAGCTTGCGGCCAATGACAACACTCAAACGCTGCATCTGCTGCCGCTGACTGCAAACCCGTTCGAGTACGCCTTGCAGAACCAGCTTCACAGCTGTGAACAACAAGTGACCCGGCTGTTGACCGCCAACCCGGTTCCGTCCCGTGCCAGTCAACGCGAGACTGAACTGGAAAAGCTGCGCGAACAGACCCTCGCCTGTCTGACGGTCCCTGTCCCCGCAGCCCGGGAGCTGGCGTACCAGCACATTGTCGAGCAAGTTCACAGCAGTGCACTGGCCGCACGTTTGCCAGCGTGGCAAAGCACTCTGTCCGCCGTGCAACGTGAGCGGATCAAGACGCTGTTCAAGTCATACATCACGGCCATGAAGCGCTCCCATGAATGGCTGGAGCGTGAGTTGCCACCCCGCGATGCCTTCAGTAAAAAGGCCGTCGATGCTCACCTGCGCCAGGCGTTCGGCCTGAGCCGGAACGTTGATGTGATACTGGACGCGCCTGACTCCACCACCTGGCGCAAGGTCGTCACTGAAGGCGCGGCACCAGGGACACCCCAGGAAAATATACTGGTCGCCAGCCAGCAACGCAGCAAGCTGTCCCTCGGCGACCTGGCGCTGAGCAACATCGACCAGGAAATGTGGTGGCGACTGTCGCTGATGCAGGTAGAGGTCAGCGGTGCCGACGCCGTACAACGGCAGAAGGTGAAAAGCGGCATCACTACGTCCTGGCTGCGCAAGATGGTCACCGAACTGGACCTGGCTGGACAGTATGAAAAGCTGATCCGTGAAACCTTCCTCGGCACCTCGACGGCATCGAAATTCAGCAACGAATACCGGCGTGAATGCCTGAGCGAACCCTGGCGCCTGATGCTGCGTTTGCAAGGCGAATTCGCCGTGCTGACAAAGGACATCGATACCAACGGCCAGCAAGTGCTGGAAATCGCCATCGAGGCCAGCAGCCGTGAAGCCTTTGCGCGCGACGGCAAGCGCATCGAACTGCTGCCGGCACACCTGACCGTGGGCGGCAAGGACACCTCAGGCCAAGGGCCGACCACGCTTTCCGGCGTCACCTTTATCGTGGAGCAGGTCAGCGGTCTGACCCTGCTCTATCTGTCCGACAGTCCCGACGGTGTTTTTCTGCGCCAGTTCGACAGCCTTGAGCAGGCACGGCTGCGCCTGTTCAACGATTGCCTGCGCACCCCGATGGTCAACTACCTGGCCGACCGTGCCTTGAAGGGCGATGTCGCCCATCACGTCAGCCGGATCAATCAGGCCCGCTTGAAAAACTTCGACGGGCTGATCGGTGTCGGCACGCCCTGGCCATCCAGCACATCCCTGGCGACGCATCTGTTGAACGTGCACATGGGCCGATTGTTGGAAGCCCATCGGGCGACATCGCGCTCCAACGATGCGCTGTATCTGGAACAGGTCGCGCTGCAATCCGGCGCCATGTTCAACTACCTGAAAATGGCCGTGGGTATGCTGCCCTTCATCGGTACGACCATCGCCCTGTACGACGCCTGGAACAGTGCCAACCTGGCCGTGGCGGCCTTCCTGCGCGGTGATGTCGGCCATGGCCTGGCCGAGGTGGAGGCGGTGCTGTTGTCGTTGATCGATGCGGCCATGGACATTCTCCCCGGCATATCTGCCGCCCCTGCTGCCGCTCGCATCGCCACCCGCAGCCGACAGTGGCGGGCGCTGAGCAAAAGTCCGCGGGCGTTTCAGGTATCGACACGACATCAGGCGAAGCGCGCCCTGGAACGCTTCAAGGGTTATGAATATGAAAAGCCGGTTTCCCTCGCGGGGCTACAACCGGGCACCGAGGGCCTGTATCGCAACGTGTATCGTCACGCCGATGGCGACTTCATGCTCAGCCAGGGGCGAATTTATCGCATCGAACTGGAGGGCAAACCACCCCGCTGGCGCTTGAGCGGCACCAGCACGCGAACCTACAAACAGCCGATCGCCCTCGATGAATCCGGCCATTGGAACACCCATTACGCGGTGTACGGCACCGTGATCGAAGGCGGCGGCGTGGGAGGTGGCGCGGCGCTTGGGCACATGGCCGATGGATTGGACCCACTCTGGCCGGTCGCCATTCGCCGCTGGCTGCCACGCTGGTGGACCGATCGTGCCTTGCGTCGTCAATTGACCTTGAATAACACCGTCGACGCCAATATCCGTCGCCTCAAATCTCAAATCAGAAACACCGACGCCTTACTGAAGAGCTACTTCAAGCCTGAAGGTACTCAGCGTCCGCCTCTCGCGACTGCCGACCGTGCCTGCCTGGAAGATATCGAAGCCGCGCAGACCCTGTACCTGACTTTGGGCGAGTTGAAAGTGTTAAGCCATGGCAACAAGCGCGCCTTGATCAACAGAGACCAAAGTACTTGCGCCGCGACTGTCTTTTACCGTCAGGACCAACGGATCGCCCTCTCCACGGAACGCCTGCAAGAGTACAACGCAAGGATCGACCAGTTGATCGATCGTTCGAGCGCAACGCCTGACACCAATACCTCCACACACTTGAAACTGCTGGCCGAGCGCAAAGAGGCCCGAATGGACTTTATCAAAGAGTTTGGCCAGCAACACCAAGCTGTCGAAGACGCCAGACAATGGGTCCGTCGAATCACTCACTCCCCGCAAAAAGAGGAGGCGGCCAAGACCATGCAGCTTCTAAACGACACGTACAGTGACTCGACTTACCGTTACTTGAGGACGGCGTATGTCCTGGAGACCATCCCCCATTTTGAAGCCATTGACGACCTTACGTGGCTTTACTTCCAAGTGCGATTGAAACAATCCCGCGAAAAGGTCGGGCGTGTCCTATTCACCCAATATCAACTACCACAAGTCCGTTCCAATATCGGCCAGCGCAACCGCGTTTTCGAAGAATGCCTGACCACTTACAGCGAATTCCGCCGCCAGCTTGGCGCTTGGACCCTAGGCTATCCGCAACACCTGGATATGAAACAAGTCCGTGCGTTTCTGGACGACCTCGACCAGATGGAAGCGCTCGCCCGCCATGCCATCGGAAATCGATCTGCAGCCCCACCTCCGACAAAAAGCACCGGAAAACAACTGTTCGAGACTGAAGACAACCGATTGCTGATTGGCGAGCCCAGTACCGATGTCGTGACTCGGCAACAGCACTTCATCGTAGATATCAATGGCTACAAGGAAACCTGGCTGCCCCGCTCCACCGGTAAATATCACCTCAGTGAACCCGCCGTCTCCGCGCAACCGATGCTGCTGACCGATGTCAGACTGCTGTTGACAGAGGCCGGAAAAAGGCTGGGGGCCGCGGACGCCTATACCAACAAAGTCAAAGGCTATGCTCAGAAAAACATGCTGCCCGTCGACCTGGAACACATGATGAGCAGCGAGGCCACGGAGTTGACCACGCGCGCCCTGGACATCGAACGCCTATCCCCCACCGAGGCCGTGGCGCTGCAATTGCGCAATCGGGCGGATGAGATGTTGCGCACGGGGCGCACCCTGCGTATCGATCAAAGCATGAACAGCAAAACCCCGACCGAAGGTTATCTGGACTATTTGATGGAACAGCGGGTGGTGGACATCCGCAAGGAAGGCGGCTTGCGTGATCTGGGCAAACGCGCCGACGGGCGACGGGACTTCCTGCAGGAGTACGAGGTGCGCGACCTGCGCAGCGTACCGGCCCGAACCCTGTGGTATGCACACTTCCACTACACCTCGGCCAAGCCGCAATTCAGTGACTTCGTCAAAGGCCATCTGAAACTGCCGGAACAACGCAACCTGGGCCTGCAATGGCAGAAGGACGTGGCCGCCAGCGGCGGTACGGTCGAGGCGATCTGGCGCGGCGACATCGGCAAACCGCTGGGCAACAAACACTTTTCCGCGCTGTAAAGTAACAACGGCGGGGCACGCAATGTGCTCCGCCGTGCTTGTGGTCGACAGCGGCTTCAACATGAGACAAACTCAACCTTTTCGATTTGTCGACAAGTTTTCCTCATGGAGCCTCCGGTGCTTGAAATCCGTCACCTCAAGACCCTGCACGCCTTGCGCGAAGCCGACAGCCTGGTGGATGCGGCCGATCGCCTGCACCTGACCCAATCGGCCCTGTCCCACCAGTTCAAGGAGCTGGAGGAGCGCATGGGCATGCCACTGTTCGTGCGCAAGACCAAACCGGTGCGCTTCACCAGCGCCGGTTTGCGCCTGCTGCAACTGGCCGACGCCACCCTGCCGCTGCTGCGCGCCGCCGAACGCGACATCAGTCGCCTGGCCGGTGGCACCGCCGGTCGTTTGCACATGGCCATCGAGTGCCACAGTTGCTTCCAGTGGCTGATGCCGACCATCGACCAGTTCCGCGACGCCTGGCCGGAAGTCGAGCTGGACCTGGCCTCGGGGTTCTCCTTCGCCCCGCTGCCGGCCCTGGCCCGCGGCGATCTGGACCTGGTGGTGACCTCCGATCCGGTGGACCTGGCCGGGATCACCTATGTACCGTTGTTCACTTATGAAGCGATGCTCGCGGTGGCCAACCAGCACCGCCTGGCCGGCAAGGCCTATATCGTTCCCGAAGACTTGCTCCCGGAAACCTTGATCACCTACCCGGTGGAACGGGATCGACTGGACATTTTCACCCGTTTCCTCGAACCCGCCGACATCGAACCGGCCCAGGTCCGCACCTCGGAACTGACGGTGATGATGATGCAATTGGTGGCCAGCGGACGCGGCGTGTGCGGCATGCCCCATTGGGCACTGCATGAATACAGCTCGCGAGGCTATGTGAAAGCCAAGCGGCTGGGTGAGAAAGGTTTGTTCGCCACACTGTATGCGGCGATCCGCGCCGACATGCTCGATGCGCCGTACATGCGTGACTTCTTGCTGACGGCCAAGGACACGTCGTTTTCGACGCTCGATGGTGTCAGCGCCGTTCGATAGAGCAACAAAAATCCCTGTAGGAGTGAGCCTGCTCGCGATAGCGGTCTGACATTCAATATCTGCATTGACTGACACGCCGCCATCGCGAGCAGGCTCGCTCCTACAGGGATCCTGGTGATCCTTAGAGCTCACGCCACATGTGGATCTTGTCGAAGTAATCCTCCCCCACCCGCACCGCCATCGGCTCAAGTCCGAACTGGACGAAACCGCAGCGCTGGTAGAGGTTGAACGCGGCATCATTGCCGGCGGTGACGGTCAACTGGATCAGGCGCAAACCCGCATCGTTCTGCGCCTCGGCCAATGCCGCCTGAACCAGTTGATAGCCGAGCCCGCGCTGGCGGACCGTCGGTGAAACATACATGCCAAACAACGTCACCTTGTGCCGGGCCTTTTCCCGAGACTCGAATGCGAGGCCGACGATGCCCGCCAACCGGCCTTCTTCGAACGCCCCGAACACCACGTCCAGCTTGCCGCTCAGGCGCGACTCCCACCAGCTCAGCGGCATTACCGCCCGCTCACGCACGCTCGAGGTGAAGGCCTGCGGGTGCAGGTCGTAGGCCTCAAGCATGAGCGCCCGGTAGTCCAGGGCATGGCTGGCATCCAGTCGTTCGATCCACATCCTCAAGCCATCCGTTTTTGCTCAAGCATCAGCCGCAGCGCCAGCGCCGACAACACGAAGCCCATGAAATAGCGCTGCATCGCCAGCCAGGTCGGGTTGTTGACGAACCACGAGGCGATGCCCGCGGCAAACATGGCGATCAACAGGTTGACGCAGAAACTGACGCTGATCTGGGTCAGGCCGAGGATGACGCTCTGGCTGAACACCGAGCCGTGCTCCGGCGTGATGAACTGCGGAAACACCGACAGATAGAACACCGCGATTTTCGGGTTCAGGGCGCTGGTCAGAAAGCCCATGGTGATCAACTTGCGCGACGAATCCGGGGGCAACTGCTGCGCCTCGAACGGCGAGCGCGCACCGGGCTTGATCGCCTGCCAGGCCAGCCACAACAGGTACAACGCACCGGCCCACTTCAACACCTCATAGGCCATCGGCACGGCCAGGAACACCGCGGTCAAACCGGCTGCGGCGGCAAACAGGTGCACGAAGAATCCCGCAACCACCCCAAGCAACGAAATCACCCCGGCCTTGCGACCCTGGCAGATCGAACGGGAGATCAGGTAGATCATGTTCGGCCCCGGTGTCAGTACCATCAGCAACGCGGCAGCAGCAAAAATCAGCAGGTCTTGAAGCGGGATCATGGGCGAGGTCCTTTGCGTAATGATCAGGCGATCGCGGTCAGCGACGCTCGATAAAACGGCAGGATCAGGTCCCGTGTCAATGGTGCCAGGCTGACACCGCCGTCGGTGGCCGGATCGATCCAGATCACTTCTTCGATCTCTGCCGCGGGCGTCACGTCGACATCGATGTGCAGCTGAAAAATCTCGGCGTGTACGACAAAGCCCGGCTCGTTGGCGGCCGGTGCCGAGAAGTGACCGAGGTAAGCGGCCTGCGCCGGGTCGATGCCCAGACCCAGCTCTTCTTCCAGCTCCCGGGCCAGGGCGTGGACCGGCAACTCATGGGGCTCGATCTTGCCACCCGGCTGCATGAACGCCATGGTGCCGCGCTTGCGCACCAACAGTGTGCGGCCATCAGGGCCGATCAGCAGGGCGGCGGCGATATGGATAATGTGCGGTGAAACAGTGGATGCAGATGTCATGTGTCAGCCATGGACCCTGATGGAAATCACAAGGATCCCATGTCCGACCGTCCGCCGTCATGCCTTGGCCTGAAGCACCTGCGGCGTATCCTGCGGGACCTTCACGAAAATCCTGTACTTGCCGCCTTCCATGGCTTCGAACGCGATCAGTTTTTCCACCAGCGGGCCGTTCAACACCTTTCCGGCATTGAGCAGGAGCATGCCGTTGTCGGCGTTGAGATTGCGCGCCAGCAGCATTCCGGCCGTCAGCTCGCGGGTAGTCAGGACCTTGACCTGCGGATCGGCCTGAGCGATATCGCTCACGAACGTGACGCAGACCTGAATGAAATCCTCGAGCAGATCAGGATCGTAAAGCCGCCCGGCGTACTGGCGCAGGTAGAGCAGCGCTTCGTCGCTGTTCATCTGTCGTTCGAGAATCAATCCGCGCTGCAACTCGACGAAGTCGACCGCCAGCTTCAGCAATCGCGAGCCGAACGGAATGGCATTGCCCTTGAGCCGGTCGGGGAAACCGCTGCCGTCCCAGCGTTCCTGATGGTGCAGAATCAACTGCGCCGCGTCCTTCAACGGATCCAGGGTCATCAGCAGCGATTCACTCTGCTTCGGATAGCCACGATAGCGGTCGCGGTCAGTGTGCCTCAGCAGATCCGAAGGGGTGACCATCATGCTGTCGGACCAGCTCAGCTTGCCGATGTTGTACAACGCGGCCGCCATGGTCAGGTCGCGGCTGGCGGCTTCATCCAGCCCATGTTTCGTACAGTAGCCGCGCAACAGTTCGATGATCTGCCGGTTGGTCTGCTTGGTCGGTGGCAGGCGCAGGTTGGCCAGCAGCGAGAACACTTCGGTGCCGGTGACATAGCTGTGCTTGAGCTCCTCGTAAGCCAGGTCGAGCATGTCGGCAGTCTGCTGCAATTCAGCGGTGCGGGCGGCGACATGTTTTTCCAGTGTGCTGTTGAGCAGCTTGAGCTGATCGTTCTGCACCCGGGTCAATTGTTCCAGGCGCTGGCGTTCACGCTCCGAGTGCTGGTGCTCCAGGGCCTGGCGCAGGGTCAGGAGCATTTCGTCGTCATTCCAGGGTTTGCTGATGTAGCGGTGAATCTGCCCCTCGTTGATGGCCTTGATGATCGCCGACGGGTCGACGTGCCCGGTCAGCATGATCCGCGTGGTCTGCGGATAGAGCCGATGGACATGCGCCAGCAACGTGGCACCGTCCATATTGGGCATGCGTGCATCGCTCATCACCAGATCCACCGGCTGCTGCGCCATGATTTCCAGCGCCTGCGCGCCACTGCCGGCCAGCAGCACATCGTAGGGTTGGCCGCGCAACAGGCGGCGCAAGCTGCTGAGGATCGATTCCTCGTCATCGACCAGCAACACCTTGGGTCGACGGGGCAAAGGCGGGGCGGACTGCTCTTCCATGGCATGGCCTCAAGTGAACCGTGAATGTGTCAGTTGGCGCGGGCCTACGTCCTTTCTTGCCCTTGCTTGAGTGACAGGCTAGATGATTTTTCCGCCATGGGCGCAAATCACCGCTTGAACCCGACAGGCAAAATGACGAACTGGCAACTATGCTCAGCACACTGGACGATACAACCGGCCTGTGTGCAGACGTGTGGAGGGGAAAAGGATGCTCCCGAAGTTGAACGCGTGTACCCCGGCGGGTGCCGATCAATGAATATCCGGCCGCCGCAAATCAATCGCCGCGTCCTCATTGTCGACGACACCGCGTCGATTCATGCCGATTTCGCCAAAATACTCAGCCCCGGCATTGCCGAGGACGACAGCCTGGGACAAACCGAAAACCTCCTGTTCGGCACCCAGTCCCCCACGCAGACTCAACACTTTGAACTGGACTCGGCGTTTCAGGGCCGCGAAGCCCTGGACAAGCTCGAAGCCGCCCTGGCCGATGATCGTCCCTATGCAATGGCTTTCATCGATATGCGCATGCCACCTGGCTGGGATGGCCTGGAGACCATCGAACGGTTATGGCAGGTCGATCCCAAATTGCAGGTGGCGCTGTGCACCGCCTACTCCGACTATTCCTGGGAGGACATCGACCAACGGCTGGCGCTGAACGACCGCCTGCTGATTCTGAAAAAGCCCTTCGACGCCATCGAGATACGCCAGATGGCCAGCGCACTCACGGTCAAATGGCAGATGACCGAAGATGCCGCGCTCAAGATGAACCTGCTGGAACAGGCGGTCCAGGAGCGTACCCGGGAACTGTCCGACGCCAATATCATCGTGCAGAACAGCCCGACGATCCTTTACCGGTTGCGTGGCGAACCGTCGTTTCCGCTGATGTACATTTCCCATAACATCACCCGCTACGGACACGTCGCCGCCGATCTGGTGAGTTCGGCCAACTGGGCCCAGCAGTTGATCCACCCGGAAGACCAGGCCAGTGTCGATGCGGCCATGGCCCGGGTGCTGGACCGCCATGCGCTGGGCGCCTCGATTGAGTTTCGCCTGCGCACCGGCCAGGGTACATGGCGCTGGGTGGAGAACCGCTACATTCCCGTACGCGACCATGACGGTCGCCTGCTGGAAGTCGAGGGGATCATTCTCGACATTACCGAACGCCGGCTGGCCGAAGAAAAAATGGCCCTGCTCGCCCGCACCGACGGGCTCACCGGCCTGGCCAATCGCGCCACCCTGATCGAACGCCTGCATCAGGCCTTTGCTGCCGCACGTCGAGGCGCAGAGGCATTCGCGGTATTTTATCTGGACCTGGATCACTTCAAGCGGATCAACGACACCCTCGGCCATCCGGTGGGTGATCTGTTGTTGCAGGAAGTGGCCCGGCGCATCAAATCCGGCGTGCGGGAAAACGATGTGGTCGCACGCCTGGGCGGGGACGAGTTCGCGATCCTGCAACTGGACGTCAGCGACCCGACCCAGTCCGCCGCCATGGCAGCCAATATCCGCGATGCGCTGCTAACGCCGTACAACCTCGCCGGCAATGCCCTGCATATTTCAGTCAGCATCGGCATCAGCAGCTACGGCGTCGCCTGCCTCGACGCCGACAGCCTGCTGAGCCAGGCGGACATGGCGCTGTACCGTTCCAAGGAAATGGGCCGCAACCAATATCACTTCCACTCACAGGAGATCACTCAGGAGGTGGCCGAGCGCATGACCATCGCCAATGACTTGATGACGGCCATCGAGCGCGATGAACTGGCGCTGCATTACGTTCCGGAAGTGGATATGCACAGCGGCAGGATCCTGGGCATGGAAGCGCAAGTGCGCTGGTGCCATCCCCTGCGCGGCGAACTGCAGGCGCCGGCTTTCGTGCCCGCGGCGGAAAAGACCGGCGCCATCATCCCTCTCGGACGCTGGGTGCTGAACCAGGCCTGCCGGCAGATGAGCCTGTGGCGTAACGAGGGAATGGCACCCCCCGTGATGGCGATCAAACTGTCCCTGGCGCAGCTAAAGAGTGGTCCGGAGCTCATTTACGACGTGCTGCGCACCACTGCGCGATGGGAGCTCGCCCCCTGGGACCTGCGTTTCGACGTGACCGAAGCGACTCTGGCGCAAACCAAGTGGACTCAAAACGATGTACTGCCACGGCTGCGTGAGCTGGGGGTAAAAATCGCCATCGATGATTTCGGCACCGAATATTCATCATTCGATTACCTGAAAACCTACCGGGTCAATCACCTGAAGCTCAACCAATCCTTTATCGACGGCGCGACCCAGGATGCGGCTGGCGCCAACAGCCTGCGGGCAATCGTCAACTTCGCCCGGGACCTGGGAATCGGCATCATTACCGAAGGTGTCCAGCCGTCGGATCGGCCCCGCACGCCAGAGTCAGCCGCCCCGCTATCAAGCGCACAAGGCCTCTACTTCAGCGAGGCCGTGAATCCTGAACAAGCGGCCCGATTGCTCAAGGACGGCAGCATCGCTCCTCCGTCCCTCAGGGAGGATGAGGGATGAAAACACTTTCCCCCCAGACCAACCGACGTATTCTCATCATCGATGACACACCGGCGATCCATGCCGATTTTCGCAAGATCCTCACCCCGGATACCGGCTCCGAAGCAGATCTGAACAGTCTCGAGCATTCGCTGTTCGGGACTCGGCAATCATCGCGCCTCAACTTCCAGCTCGACTCCGCCTACCAGGGCAAAGAAGCCCTGGCGTTGGTCGAACGCGCACTAGCCGATGGCCACCCCTACGCCCTGGCGTTTATCGACATGCGTATGCCGCCCGGCTGGGACGGCCTGGAAACCATCGAACACCTGTGGAATGCCGACCCGAACCTGCAAATTGCCTTGTGCACCGCTTATTCCGACTACAGCTGGGAAGCCGTGGCCGAACGACTGCAGTTCGGTGACCAGTTGCTGATTCTGAAAAAGCCTTTCGACATCCTGGAAATCCGCCAGATGGCCAACGCCCTGACCTGGAAATGGCAGTTGGCACAGGACGCGGCGCTGAAGTTGTTGAGCCTTGAGCAGACCATCGAGGCACGGGTACACGAACTGCTCAAGGTATCGCACCTGCTGCAGTACGACGCCCTTACAGGGTTGCCCAACAGCACATTGCTGGGTGATCGCCTGAGCCAGTCGCTGGCCACTTGCCGACGCCATGACAAGCATCTGGTGGTGATGTTTCTCGGGCTGGACCGATTCAAGCGCATCAACAACGCTCTGGGCCACCCGGCAGGGGACGAAATGCTCAAACGGGTCGGGCAACAACTGCTCAAGTACGTGCGAGAGTCCGATTCGGTCTTTCGCTATGGCGCCGACGAATTCGTGGTGATCCTCAGCGACATCAACCACCCCCAGCAGACCCGCGGCATCGCCGAAAAATTGCTGAGTGCCGTGCGCAGCCCACAGTCGATCGCCGGCCAGGAGATCAGCATCACCGCCAGTCTGGGCATCAGCGTTTACCCCGATGACGGGTTCGAGGCCATTGATCTGATCAAAAAAGCCGAATCCGCCATGCGCCACATCAAGGAAAGCGGTCCGAACGACATCGGTTTCTTCATCGAAGCCATGAACCAGCGTGCCAGGGAGCAGCAGAGCATCGAATCGGGCATTCGTCAGGCCCTGCAAAGGCACGAATTCGTCCTGCACTACCAACCGAAAATCGAACTGAGCAGCGGACGGGTAGTCGGTGCGGAGGCGCTGGTGCGTTGGCAAAAACCCGGGCATGGCCTGGTCTATCCGTCCGAGTTCATCCCCGTGGCCGAAGACAGCGGTCTGATCGTGCCATTGAGCAAGTGGGTATTGGCCGAAGCCTGTCGCCAGACACGGCTCTGGCAAGCGGCCGGACTGCCGGCGATCCGCATGTCGGTCAACACATCGGCCATCGACTTTCGTCAACGTGATTTCGTCGAAGGCATCGAACAGATACTCGAACAGACGGGAATGCCCCCCTGCCTGCTGGAACTGGAGATCACCGAAGGTGTACTGATGCAGAACGTCGAGACGACCATGACCGCGCTGAACCGACTGAAGACGCTGGGGGTGCGGCTGGCCATCGATGACTTCGGGACCGGATATTCCAGCTTGAGCTATCTGCGCCGGTTCCCCATCGATGTGCTGAAAATCGATCAGTCGTTCATTCATGGTTTGAGCAATGACACCAACGATGCCGCCCTGGTCAGCGCGATCATCAGTCTGGGCAAGAGCCTCGATCTGAATGTCATCGCCGAAGGCGTCGAGACCGAGGAGCAACTGGCGTTTCTCAAGGCCCATCAATGTGAGGAAGGCCAGGGTTTCTACTTCAGCAAGGCCCTGCCGGCAGACGCTTTTGCGCGGCTGCTGGCCGTTGGCTGGGCAGAACAGCGAGACGAATCATGAACAGGCAGAAACGACAGTCCGGCGGTAAATTCGCGAGACGATGGCCCATGTCCCTTGTCCCCCGCTCCCTTGCGATCCTGCTTTACGGGTTCAGTGCAATCGCCGGTGCCGCGCCGCTGGACGAACCGCTCAAACCCTTGCCCGAGATACCGAAACAGAACCCCGGTCAGGTTGAACTCGGTCGCAAGCTCTTCAGTGATCCGCGCCTGTCGGTCAACAACACCCTGTCCTGCGCCAGTTGTCATCAACTGGACAAGAGCGGAGCGGACACCCGCGCACTGTCCCTCGGCTTCGATGGACAACCGGTATCGATCAACACGCCGACAGTGTTCAACGCCAGCCTCAACTTTCGCCAATTCTGGGACGGCCGCGTCGAAACGCTCGAGGCGCAAAGCAACATCGTCATTACCAGTCCCCACGAAATGGGCAGCGACTGGAACACCATCGTCCAGCGGATCAACGAGGATTCAGACTACCGCGCAGGCTTCAGCGCGGCGTACCCGAATGCAGTGACCAAGGCCAACATACAGAGCGCACTGGCCGCCTACGAGCGCACCCTGCTGACACCCGGATCCCGTTTCGATCAATACCTGCTGGGCAATACGAGCATCCTGACCCTCGACGAGAAATACGGCTATCAGCGCTTCAAGGACTACGGCTGCATCGCCTGTCATCAGGGCGTGAACATCGGTGGCAACATGTTCCAGAAGTTCGGGGTGTTCGGTGATTACATCGCCGATCGCGGCAACCCGACCGCCGCCGACCAGGGACGGTTCAACATTACCGGTGACGAAGCGGACCGCTCGGTGTTCAAGGTCCCGAGCCTGCGCAATGTCGCCCTGACCGCCCCCTACTTTCACGACGGCTCGGCGCCCACCCTCGAAAGAGCCGTGGACGTCATGTTCCAGTATCAGTTGGGACGCATGCCGAGCGCTGAAGACAAAGCGCTGATTGTGAAGTTTCTCAAGACCCTGACCGGCGAATGGAAGGGTAAGTCATGATAAAGCTGTCACGCCGCTTCAGCCTGCTGTTACTCGCGCTCGTCGCCGTGCTCCTGGCCTCGACCCTGGTTTTTCTGTACTTCAAATCCAACTCGGAACAGACCGTGAACTACTCGGAATCCCGGGATCTGATCCGCCTGATGAAACAGCAGGACGCCCAGTGGGAAAACGAGGTCCTCAAGGCCCGGGTGGCGATTTCGCATAACTACGACCCTCTGGTTTCGCCAATGAACGAGATGAACCGGCTATGGGAGCAGTTCGATACCATGGAGTCAGGTCATGGGCGCAACGAGTCACAGCAATGGAACGACGCCCACGAGGCTTTTCTGCAGACGATGCAGGAAAAGACCCGCCTGGTGGAGCAGTTCAAGTCGCACAACGCCTTACTGCGCAACTCGCTGGCCTTCCTGCCCACCGCCGAGGACGACATCCAGGCGCAACTGGCCGACCTGCCTGACCTCGACAAGCTGCAAGTGCAAAACATCGCCACCGATACCTATGACCTGTTGCTCAGTGCCCTGGAGTTCGCCCAGGTCACCTCCGTCGACAAAGCCGCCGACATTCAGGTGGGGCTGAGCAAACTGGCGGTGAACGCGCAACGCTTGCCTGGGGAGTTTCATACCCCGATCAGGATCCTCAGCAATCACGTCGCCCTGATCCTGCGCGAGCAGCCGCTTGTCAACGCTTTGCTCGAAGACATCGAAGAGGTTCCCGTGGCGGATCGTCTGGACGACATCACCAACATGCTCAACCAGGATCAGCAACGGGCCGAGAAAATCGACAAGAAATACCATTTCTACCTGCTGGCGTTTTCCGGCCTGCTGGTGTTGCTGCTGATGTGGCTGGCCTTTCGCCTGATCCGCAGCTTCGCCGAGATCAATCGGGTCAACAGCGCTCTGCAAACCGCCAACGACGTGCTCGAACAGCGGGTCGAGGAACGTACCCGCGAGCTCAGGAATGCCCAGAGCGAATTGCTCGCCACCGCACGCCAGGCCGGCATGGCCGAAATCGCGACCAACGTGCTGCACAACGTCGGCAACGTGCTCAATAGCGTGAACATCTCTGCCGACCTGATCGCGCGAAAGCTTCGCAGCAGCAAGACCCTCGGACTGGGCAAGGCAATGCAACTGATCAACGGCCACCCGGAGGATCTTGGCCGTTTCCTGACCGAGGACGAAAAGGGCAAGCTACTGCCCGGTTATCTCAATCAACTGGTCGGCGCCATCGCCCAGGAACAGCAGGAGATGACCGACGAACTGGGGCAGATGAGCAAGAGCGTCGACCATATCAAGGACATCGTTGCCACCCAGCAATCCTACGCCGGGGCCAACAGCATCACCGAACCGCTGTACATCAGCGAACTGCTCGAAGACGCACTGCGCATGAATGCCGGTGCGCTGACCCGGCATCACGTCACGGTGATCAAGGAATACAGCGAGGTGCCTCAGGTGATGGGGGACAAGCACCGCTTGCTGCTGATCCTGATCAATCTGATCAGCAATGCCAAGTACGCAATGTCCGACCTCAGCAACCGCTCAAGGGAAATGACCCTCGGTGTGCGAATCGTCGACGACACTTTCCTGGAAATCAGCGTCAGGGATGATGGCGAAGGTATCGCCCCGGAAAACATGACGCGGATCTTTGCCCACGGTTTCACCACCCGCAAGGAAGGTCATGGTTTCGGCCTGCACAGCTGCGCGCTGGCGGCCATCGAGATGAACGGCCACCTCACCGCCCACAGCGATGGCCCGGGCCTGGGCGCGTTGTTTACCTTGCAGATACCGCTGATCACCGTAACGGAGAACGCATGAGTGAGCTCTCGAACCGCCGCATTCTGTTGATCGACGACATGCCGTCGATCCACGACGATTTTCGCAAGATCCTCGCCCCGCCCCAGGCTCACTCGGCAGAACTCGACGAGATGGAGGCCGCATTGTTTGGCGAACAGGCCCAACCCGAGCGCCCGATGTTCGAACTGGATTCGGCCTATGGTGGCGAAGAAGGCCTGGGCAAACTCAACCGCGCGCTACAGGAACAACGCCCCTACGCGCTGGCGTTTGTCGACATGCGTATGCCCGACGGCTGGGACGGGGCAAAAACCATCGAACACCTGTGGCAGCAGGATCCGCAACTGCAGGTAGTGGTCTGTACCGCCTACTCCGATTATTCCTGGGACGATCTGCTCAATCGCCTGAATGCCCATGACCGGCTGCTGATCCTGAAGAAACCGTTCGACAACATCGAGGTCCAGCAGATGGCCAACACCTTGCTGACCAAATGGGAAATGACCGAACGGGCCTCGCTGCAGATGCATCACCTGGAACACCTGGTGGATCAGCGCACCGCCCAGTTCAAGCAGGCCAGTGAGGCCTTGCAGCGGGAAATCGACGAGCGCAAGCAACTGGAAGGCCAGTTGGTGCAGTCGGAAAAGCTCGCTTCGCTGGGCCAACTGGCGGCCGGTGTCGCGCATGAGATCAACAATCCGATCGGGTTCATCTCCTCCAACCTTGGCACCCTGGACGGTTACTTTCAGCAATTGCTGACCATGCTCGACGCCTACCACAGCGCTGAACAGGTTCTGGCGGGCAGCCCGACCGCTCTGCAACTGGAGCACATGCGCGAGCAGATCGAACTTGAGTATCTGCGCGAGGACGTGCCGCTGTTGATCAAGGAATCGAAGGAAGGCATCAGCCGGGTCGGGCAGATCGTCAGGGACCTGAAAGATTTCTCCCGGGTCGACAACAGTCAGGAATGGCAATGGGCCAATCTGCAACAGGGCATCGAGTCGACACTGAACATCGTCGCCAGCGAACTCAAGTACAAGGCCGATGTGGTCAAGGACTATCAGGTGCTGCCGGAAATCGAGTGCCTGCCGTCGCAAATCAACCAGGTCATCATGAACCTCGTGGTCAACGCCGCGCAGGCCATGGGCCCCGAACGCGGCACCATCACCCTTCGTACCGGGACGCAAGGCGAGACGGCGTGGATCGAAATCGCCGATACAGGATCAGGTATCGCGCCCGACACCCTGCCAAAGATCTTCGATCCGTTTTTCACCACAAAACCGGTGGGCCAAGGGACAGGGCTGGGCCTGTCCCTGTCCTATGGCATTGTGAAAAAACACGGTGGCGATATTTCGGTGAGCAGCGAACTGGGGGCCGGTACGACGTTTCGCGTACAACTGCCGCTACGCCAGACCCGACCGGCCGCCTGACGGCGCCTCAGAGCGCTTCCTGGAAATCCATTTCCGGCGGCTGCCGACGGAACCCGCCGGTCAACACCGCCAGGTACACCACGCCGATCGCCAGCCAGCTCAACCCCAGATAAACCGCCAGGTGATCGAGGCTGACCATCAGCCACAAATCCGCCGCCAGGCCGATGAACGGGAACAGCAGGAACAGCACGAATTCGCGCAGACCTTTGTTTTCGCCACCGATCCAGTAATGGAAGATCACCGACAGGTTGACCAGGCTAAAGGCCAGGAATGCGCCGAAGTTGATGAACGAGGTCGAGGTGGTGACGTCCAGTTTCAGTGCCAGCAAAGCCACCACCGCGCACAGCAGGATGCTGTTGATCGGCGTGCCGAAGCGTTCGTGCAAGGTGCCGAAAAACGACTTCGGCAGTACGCCGTCGCGGCCCATGGCGTACAGCAGTCGCGACCCGCTGGCCTGGGCTGACAGGCCCGAGGCGAACTGGCCGACGATCAGGCCGATCAGGAAGATCGAGACGAACAGGTCGCCACCGATGTTGCGGGCAATTTCATAGGCCGCCGAATCGACGCTGGCGAACTGGAACGACGGATGAGCAATCTGTACGAAGTACGATACGCCGACGAAAACAAGCCCGCCGATCAAAGTGATCAGCATGATCGCCCGCGGGATGGTGCGGCGTGGATCGCGGGTTTCTTCGGTCAGGGTACTGACGGCGTCGAAGCCCAGGAACGAGTAACAGGCGATGGCCGCGCCGCTCATGATCAGCGGCATTTGCATGTCGCCATTGAAGAACGGCTTGATCGACCACAACGGCGTGCTCCCATCACCGCCGACGTAATGCACGCACAACGCGACGAAGGCGATCAGCACCAGGAACTGCACCAGCATCAACAAGGCGTTGATGCCGTTGGCCAGTTTCAGGCCGACGATGTTGATCGCGCTGGTGATGCCGATGAACGCCAGTACCCAAACCCACTGCGGCACCGCCGGGAAAGCGGAGTTGAGGTAGGCCGCGCCGATCAGCCAGATCGCCATCGGCAGGAACAGGTAATCGAGCAGCACCGCCCAACCGGCGATGAACCCGAGTTTCGGGCTGATGGCCTTGCGCACATAGCTGTAGGCCGAGCCGGCCACCGGGAACGCCGAGGCCATGCGCCCGTAGCTCATGGCGGTGAAGAACATCGCCACCAGCGCCGCGAGGTACGCGGCCGGCACCATGCCGGCGGTGGATTGAGCAAGGATGCCAAAGGTGCCGAGCACAATGATCGGCGTCATGTAGGCGATGCCAAACAGCACCACCGACCCCAGTGACAGGGTGCGTTGCAAACGAGCCATGAGCGACTACTCCGGATTTTATTGGATTTATGGCAGAGCCGAGTTCGGCGCAAGTTACAGGTGTTTCGTTGTTGTTCTTTGGTCAGGCAGGTGTGTCGTCCGGGAGGGCCTCATCGCGAGCAGGCTCGCTCCCACAGGATTTGTGTCGATCACAAAATCTCAATCCACTGGAGCCCCCTGTGGGAGCGAGCCTGCTCGCGAAGGCGTCAGCCCAGCCAGCACAGAACCCGGATCAACGCGCAGGAATCAGCAACTCCCGCAATCCAGAGGCCTGTTCAATCACCTCCCCCGGCAACTTCAGCCGCTGATCATCCAGATAGCGATAATCCTGGCGCGCCGCCGTCAGCTGGTTCAGGTCCAGCTCGACCGCAAACTGCCCTTCCTCGCGTCCGGCTTCGAACAACAGGGTGCCCAGCGGATCGACCAATGCGCTGCCGCCGGCAAACAGCAAACCACCGTCACCTGCTTCCACCCGGTTGACCATCAGCGCAAACGCCTGGTTTTCCTGGGCGCGGGCCATGATCGCGGTGCGGTGGGTCGGGCCGTACGGGTCCATGTTGCCGTTGGTGACAATCAACAGTTCGGCCCCCAGTTGCGCCAGGGCGCGGGCGCTTTCGGGGAATTCGATGTCGTAGCAAATCAGCAGGCCCACGCGTACGCCGTTCCACAGGCAGGTGGCGTAGCGATCGCCCGCCTCGTAGACACCGCGATCCGAGGCCCACAAGTGCGTCTTGCGGTACTTCAGCGCGATGCCTTCAGGGGTGATCAGCAGCGTGGTGTTGTAGAAACGGCCGTTGTCGTTCTCGGCCATGCCGATGGCCACGGCGATATTGCGCTGGCGTGCGGCGGCGATCACCGCACTGACGGACGGGCCATCCAGCGCCTCGGCCACATCCGCCACGGACTGCGCCGAAGGGAAGCCCATCAAGTGGCCTTCGGGGAACAGGATCAGCTGCGTGTCGGCTGCGCACGCAGCCATCGCCGCCAGGGTGCGTTCGAGGTTGTAGGCCGTGTCGTTGTCACGGCCTGCCAATTGGGCGAGTTCGACCTTCATGGGTATTCCTTGTCATGGGCCGGGCGGCAGAAAGATTGCCCGGTCGGTGTCTGTGCGCCAGTATGCGCAGCAAGCAACCGGGCGGGGAATTACGCCGCCGGGGTAACACGATAGGGGTAGATGCATGACACTCTCGCTGGACGACATCGCCTGGCACCGTTCGGTGGGGCAACTGATCGACGCCCTGGACAAGCCCAATTTCTGGACTCAGCTTGTCCGGTTGCTGGACCAGTACGTGCCTTTCGACAGCTGGGTGGCGCTGCTTTTCAGCGCCGATCAGCGCCCGCAGGTGTTCGCCGAATGCCCCGGCGAAGACGGCAGCCCCGACCAGTTGTTCCAGGATTACCTGCGCGGCCTGTACCTGCTCGATCCCTTCTACATCGCCTGCCGCGAACAGTCGCGCACCGGGCTGTATCGCCTGTCGGAAGTGGCCCCGGAGCACTTCGAGCTGACCGAGTATTACCAGCGCTACTTTCGTCTGAATGTGGTGGCCGATGAAATCCAGTTCAATTGTCAGCTCGAAGGCGACCGCACGTTGTGCCTGTCCCTGGGCAGCAAGCAACGCTTCAGCGGCCAGCAGATCGCCTTGTTGTCGCTGATCCAACCGTGGGTACTCGGCCTGTTGCGCCAGCGTCTACCCTATGAAATCAACGAAGTCGTGGCTCTGGCCCCCACCCCGCCGCAAGCCGACTGGCGGGTTCAGCTGGAAGCCTCGGTGCAGCAGCTCAAAGGCGCGCAGTTGACGGCCCGGGAGCTGGATGTCGGGCGTTTGATGCTCAGCGGTTGCTCCAGTAAAGAAATCGCCCGTAAGCTGGAAATCTCGGTCGAAACCGTGAAAGTTCACAAGAAACACATGTACAGCAAGCTGGGGATCAAATCCCAGTCCGAGCTGTTTTCGATTTTTCTCCAGGCACAAAATGCCTGACAGCTTTTCTGTAGGAGCGAGCCTGCTCGCGATAGCGGTATGTCAGCCAACATCGATGTCGACTGCACCGCCGCCTTCGCGAGCAGGCTCGCTCCTACAGTGTTTTGTGTTTTAGCCACAATATTGAGTCCGAACCCAAGGAAACCGTATGAGCCTGTCACTCCTGAGCCGTTACGCCTTCTTTGCCGTCTGCGTGATTTTCACCCTCGCCAGCCTGCCGTTTCTTGAATACGACTGGCTCTGGCCGATCACCGCCGTCACCGCTGTCCTCAGCCTGATCGGTCTGTTCGATCTGCTGCAAAGCCCGCACGCCGTGCGCCGCAATTACCCGATCCTCGGCAACATCCGCTATCTGGTCGAAGGCATCCGCCCGGAAATCCGCCAGTACCTGCTCGAATCCGACAGCGACGCCCTGCCCTTCTCCCGGGCCCAGCGCTCGCTGGTCTATTCCCGGGCCAAGAATGAAACCGCCGACAAACCCTTCGGCACGCTGATCGATGTGTATCAATCAGGCTTCGAATTCATCGGCCACTCCATGCGCCCGGCGCCCTTGAGCGACCCGAGCAGTTTTCGCGTCACCGTCGGCGGCCCGCAGTGCACCCAGCCCTATTCGGCGTCGGTGTTCAATATCTCGGCCATGAGTTTCGGATCCCTCAGCGCCAACGCCATCCGCGCCTTGAACCAGGGCGCAAGGCTCGGTAACTTCGCCCATGACACCGGCGAAGGCAGCATCAGCCCCTATCACCGGGAAAACGGTGGCGACCTGACCTGGGAGCTGGGCAGCGGCTACTTCGGCTGCCGCACCAGCGACGGCCACTTCGACCCGGAACGCTTCGCGGCTCAAGCCCGGACGCCGCAGGTGCGGATGATCGAAATCAAGATGAGCCAGGGCGCCAAGCCCGGCCACGGCGGTATCCTGCCCAAGCACAAGGTCACACGGGAAATCGCCGAGACCCGCGGCATCCTGATGGGCGAGGACTGCGTGTCACCGTCGCGCCACACTGCGTTTTCCACGCCGATCGAAATGATGCATTTCATCGCGCAACTGCGTGAGTTGTCCGGCGGCAAACCGGTGGGCTTCAAGTTCTGCCTCGGCCATCCGTGGGAGTTCATGGGCATCGCCAAGGCCATGCTGGAAACAGGCATCCTCCCGGACTTCATCGTCGTCGACGGCAAGGAAGGCGGCACCGGCGCGGCGCCTGTGGAGTTCACCGACCACATCGGTGTGCCGATGCGCGAAGGCCTGTTGTTCGTGCACAACACCCTGGTGGGGCTGAACCTGCGGGACAAGATCAAACTCGGCGCCAGCGGCAAGATCGTCAGCGCCTTCGACATCGCCAGCGTGCTGGCCATCGGTGCCGACTGGGCCAACTCGGCGCGCGGCTTCATGTTCGCCATTGGCTGCATCCAGTCTCAGAGCTGCCACACCAACAAATGCCCGACCGGCGTCGCCACTCAGGACACCCTGCGCCAGCGCGCGCTGGTGGTGCCGGACAAGGCCCAGCGCGTGTTCAACTTCCACCGCAACACCCTCAAGGCTCTGGCGGAAATGCTCGCTGCCGCCGGCCTCGATCATCCGTCGCAGCTGTCGGCCAAGCACCTGGTGCGACGCATGTCGGCGACCGAGATCAAGCTGTTCTCACAACTGCATGTGTTCCTCAAACCGGGCGAGTTGCTGACCGGTGAAGTGAACGGCGAGTTCTATTCGCGGATGTGGCAAATGGCCCGGGCCGACAGTTTCGAACCCCAAGACATAGCGGCTGCATGACCTCGCCACCCCGATCGAAATCGCGCGTCACCAACGCAATGTTTTGCTCGGGGTCGGCTCCTTCATCACGATGAAACCGTAATCACCGATCAGGTAAATCCGGTAGAACTGGCTGTCCACCAGCGGCGCATAGCCCTGATAACCCACCCGCGTCGCATTGCGCCGCTCCCGCTCCGCCACCACGTTGGTGATCCCCGCTTTCGGCAGATTCTCGGCCAGCATGTAAAAGTCGGTATTGAGCAGGTAGTGCAGCACCGGCAGCTGCTTGAACGAGCCTGCCGCCGCCAGCAACCAGTAGTCGGAATAACTCACCGACATGTAGATCCGCCTGGCCTCGCGCAGTGCCTGACGGCTGGCGATGTCGTAATCAAGGCTGGCCAGCGCCGTGGACGCGAAGGTTTTCTGCACGGTCAGCACCCGGCCATAGGCGAACGACAACGACAACATGGCCAGCAGTGGAATGATCAACAGCAGTGGCAGTCGTTCATGGATCGACGCCAGCGCCAGATGACTCAAATAGCACAGCAACACCAGCAGCACGGCGAAACCCATCAAGGTGCGCGCGCCCTCGTTGAAATCGCGGAAAATCAGCGCGACACCGGACACCAGCAGCGTCACCACCGGCACGGTCAGCAAACACATCAGGCCGATCAACAGCTTCTTCGGCCCGCCGTCCTGACGCGCCGCTACGTTCAATCCCAACCGCACCACCCCGGCTATCGCGAGCAACAGCAACCCGCCGAACACCCAGAGCCATCCGCCATGGAACAGCAGCACGACTTTTTCCAGGACCCGGCCAATGTTGATCTGGATCTGCAATAAGGGATGCGCTGTCCAATCGAGCAGCAATGTGCGACTGGAGTCCATGTACGGACCGGCACTGACGCTGTAGATCAACAAGCCAAGGATGACCTGGGCGGTTTTCCAGCCCAGCAGGTCGCGCCATGGCACCGGGGCCGTCTTATCGTTGGCGGCCCTGAGCAACTCCAGGCAACACAGGCCCAGGAACACATTCAGGCTGACCTGATACAACCCCAGCGCCAGTGCAATCAGGAACGAAGGCACCAGCCATTGTACGCTGCGCCACGGGTGACGAAAGGTGATGGCGTAGATCACTGCCACCAGGCTCAGCGTCGTGGTGGGACCGTCGTATTGATAGGACAGATTTTGCAGGAAGAACGGGTTGTACCAGAGCGGTAACAGCACCAGGCAGCAAGCAATGGTGGGCTGGCGGAAATAGTGGAACGTCAGACTGCTCAGTGCCGACGCCATGGCCAGCGTGGCGATCAGCAAGGGCAAGGGAAAGATGTTCGGCGCGGCATGGCTGAAGGTCAGCGCGTTGTAGAACAGCTGGGCGAAGAGTCGGCCCTGTTCGGCCCAGGCCATGCCCGCCGCCAGCGAGCGCCAGTTATCATCGATGTAGGGATAATCGGCGAGGATCAACGGCAGGACATACAAGAAGGTCGCAAACAGAAAAAACCGCCAGACCTGATGCCGACTGAGCTCGCGAACGAAGAAATCGCCAAACCGGCCCATGCTAGCGTCCGCCCCGGTCTTTACCGCCGACGATGTCCTTGATCACATAGCGCGGCCGGTGCTTGGCCTCGATGTAGATGCGTCCGATGTATTCGCCGAGGATGCCGATGCCGATCAGTTGCACGCCGCCGAGAAACAGGATCGCGGTCATCAGCGACGGATAACCGGGGACGCTGTTACCGAAGAAAATCTTGTCCAGCACCATGTACACCGCATAGAGCACCGCGAAAATCGAAATGCCGCCACCGACGTAAGTCCACAAGCGCAGCGGCACGGTGCTGAACGAGGTTACGCCTTCCAGGGCCAGGTTCCACAGCTTCCAGCCATTGAACTTGCTGCTCCCCGCCACCCTTCCTGGCCGCTCGAACTCCACCACCACGGTGTTGAACCCGGCCCACGACAGCACGCCTTTCATGAACAACTGGTGCTCGGGCAGGGACCGGATCACATCGACCACCTTGCGATCCATCAGCCGGAAGTCCCCGACGTTTTCCTCGATGCGGGTGTAGGCGATGCGATTGAGCACATGGTAGAAAATCGACGCGCTGTGGCGCCTGAGGTAGCCGTCGGCGGCCCGGCTGCGGCGCTTGGCGAGGACCACGTCGGCACCCTTTTGCCATTGCTCGATCAACAACGGAATGACGTTGATCGGGTCCTGCAGGTCGACATCCATCGGTATCACGGCATCGCCGCTGGCATGCTCCAGGCCGGCAAACAGTGCCGGTTCCTTGCCGAAGTTGCGCGAAAAATTGATCAGCATGACCTGATCGTCCGTCTGGGTCAGTGCCGTAGCCTGTTCGGCCGTGCGGTCGGAGCTGCCGTCGTTGATGAACACGATCTCGACTTCGGTGTCGCCCAGCCTCAACTCCCGTCGCACCGCCTGATAAAACAGGTTGATGGACTGCTCTTCGTTGAACACCGGGACAATGAGCGAGATTTTCATTGATCACGCTCGCGGAACACCACGTATTTGGAATACAGGAAGCCGAACACCAGGCTCAACGCCGAAAACACGGCCACCGTGAGCAAACCGTGCAATCGCCAGAGGTCGCCCAGATGGCCGACCCCGAGGCTCAATGCCCCCATGCCCAAAAGGAACAGCAGGTAACCTGCGACCGTGGCACTGGCGGTGAAGGTGAATTGCGCATTCATGTAGAAGGAAAACGACGCAGCCACGCAGAAGGCCGCCAGGTTGCTGACCGCTTGGCTGAAGCCGGCCGCCACGCTGAGCAGGAAAAAGATCTGCCAGTGAATCAGGGTGTTGGCGACCCCGATCACCGTGTAACTGGACAGCCCTTTCCACAACAGTCTCATGGGAGGCTCCCGTTTCAAGAACGACGCACTCATTAATATTGGAGCCTGTCTACTGTCAGAAATCGCAGGGTGACCGACCTTTCAGACCAGCGGTTGAGCCTTGAAGCAACGCCCGAGACATCCGGTAATATCCCGACTTTGCAATTGCCCGCGAATCAGTCCACCCTGCGCGCCGCCGATCGGGCGCGTGGCCTTTGCGCCCGTGGCCAATCCCATTTTCACCCGTTGTTACGAGCCTGCTGTCATGACCTTAGCGCGCGATCACCGGATCGACTTTTTCCGTGGTCTGGCACTGATCTTCATCTTTTGGGATCACGTGCCCCACAACCCCTTGGGGCAAATCACCCTGCGTAACTTCGGTTTCAGCGATGCGGCCGAGGTTTTCGTGTTTCTGGCAGGTTTCGCGTCCGTCCTGGCGTACGGCAAAGTCCTGGCGCGCGAAGGCTTTCTGATCGCCTGCGTGAAAATCCTGCGCCGGGCGTGGGTGCTCTACGTGGTGCACATCTTCCTGTTGGCGATGCTGATGGGCATTGTGTTTTTCGCCAACAGCCACGTGGAAACACGGGACCTGGTGGAAGAAATGGGCATGCATCACTTCATCAGCAATCCTCAGCAGGCCCTGATCGATGAGCTGCTGTTGCGCTTCAAGCCGAACCTGATGGACCCGTTGCCGCTGTACATCGTGCTGTTGGCGGGCTTGCCCCTGGTGCTGCCGCTGCTGGTGCGCAAGGCCTGGGTGGTGGTCGCGATGTCATTGGCGCTGTATCTGATGGTGCCGCTGGCCGGCTGGAACCTGGCGGCCATCAAGGACGGCGTGTGGTATTTCAACCCGGTCGCCTGGCAGTTGCTGTTTGTGCTCGGCGGTGCCGCTGCGATCCACAGCCAGCGCCCGCGCTTGCCCGAGATCCGCCCATTGATTCGCCAGCCGTTGTTTGTCGGTGCGGCGCTGTATGTCGTGGTCGCGGCGGTGCTGACCGTGCTGTGGCGTTGGCCGGACATACACGATGCCATGGTGCCGGCGAGCCTGCGAGACTTCCTGTACCCGATCAGTAAGACCGACCTGTCCCCCGTGCGCCTGCTGCACTTCCTCGCACTGGCCTATGTCACGGCGAAACTGATTCCCGACAGCGGATGGACGCAAAACTGGCTCGCGCAGCAAAGTTGCCGCATGGGCCGATTCTCACTGGAGATTTTCTGTCTGGGCGTGCTGTTGGCGCCCTTGGCGGACATGGTCAATGCGTTGACCGACGACGCTGTTGCCATGCAGATCTTCACGGCGCTGGTGGGTGCCGGGTTGATGGCGTTGCTGGGGGCGTGGCTTGAGTTCAACAAGCGGTTGAACCGGACTGCTCAAGCAGCCCAGGGATCAACCGCAATCCTGTAGGCGCGAGCTTGCTCGCGATGGAAGTCAACGATAACGCTTGCAGTCTGGACGAGTGTGTTGACCTTGAGTCCATCGCGAGCAAGCTCGCTCCTACGGTTTTCAGGCATTACAGCTTACGAAGCCGAACGCACCGCCCCCTGCGAAACATTGGTCGGTTGCAGCTTGAACACGTAGAACAGCACCGTCAGCAGCACCAGGAACGCAGGGCCCACATACAGCGCCACGCGGGTGTCCGGGAAGTACGCCATCAGGCCGACCACCAGCACCAGGAACGCCAGCGCCAGGTACGAACTGACCGGGTACAGCCACATGCGGTATTTCAGGCCGGCCGCTTCGCTGGCGCTCAGGCCTTTGCGGAATTTCAACTGGGCCAGCAGGATCATCGCCCAGGTCCAGATCGCGCCGAAGGTGGCAATCGCCGTCACCCAGACAAACACCTTTTCCGGCACCAGATAGTTGAGCAGTACGCCCAGCAGCAACGCGCCAATCGACAGCAGCAACGCACGGCGCGGCACGCCGTTGTTCGACGTTTTGGCGAAACCCGCCGGGGCCTGGCCGTTCTGCGCCAGGCTGTAGAGCATGCGCCCGGTACTGAAGATGCCGCCGTTGCAGGACGACAACGCCGCGGTGATCACCACGAAGTTGATGATACCCGCCGCGGTCTTGATGCCCAGGCGCTCGAAAGTCATCACGAACGGACTGCCCTGAGTACCGATTTCGTTCCACGGGTAGATCGACAGGATCACGAACAACGCGCCGACGTAGAACAGCAGAATCCGCCAGAACACCGAGCCGATGGCGTCGGGGATGGTCTTTTGCGGGTTCTTCGCCTCACCGGCGGTCAGGCCGATCATCTCCACGCCCAGGTAGGCGAACATCACCATTTGCAGCGACATCAACACGCCTTGCACACCGTTGGGCATGAAGCCGCCGTGGGTCCACAGGTTGGAAATCCCCAGGGCCACGCCGTCGTTGCCGAAACCGAAGGCGATGATGCCGATGCCGCCGAACACCATTGCAATGATGGTGACGATCTTGATCAGGGCAAACCAGAACTCGAACTCACCGAAGGCCTTGACCGCGATCAGGTTGATCGAGCCCATGCTGATCAGCGCAGCGAGCGCCCAGATCCAGCGTGGCACGTCGGGGAACCAGATACCCATGTACACCGCCACGGCAGTGATTTCCGCGACGCAGGTCACCAGCCACAGGAACCAGTAGTTCCAGCCGGTCAGGAAGCCCGCCAACGGGCCAAGGTAGTCTTGGGCGTAACGGCTGAACGAGCCGGCGACCGGGTTGTGCACGGCCATCTCGCCGAGGGCGCGCATGATCACCAGGATCGCCAGACCGCCAATGATGTAAGACAGCATGATGGCAGGACCGGCCATTTCGATGGCCTTGGCCGAGCCCAGGAACAGGCCGACGCCGATACAGGCACCGAGTGCCATCAGGCGAATATGCCGTTCGCCAAGTTCGCGTTTAAGCGGACCGCCCTGAGCGGTCTCGCCGTTGGGCTGGTGATTGCCTACGGGCATAAGGGGCACCTCATCTTGTTGTTGGATATGACCACCGAGCATTGAAGCCACCGACCGATAGGCCGATGGCTTCGTGTAACCGGGCCTGCTTTGTAAGCAGAACCGTCCTGCAGGACAAAACCTGCAAGATCAGCGGGTCGTGCAGTATAAAAAGCTGGCGACAGAGATATTCACTCTATAAATCACAAAATTCAGCCATAAATCCCGGCAAAAACCCGACTTACGGAGGGGCATCACCTAGATTATGTAGGAATTTTCGCCATTTAAAGGGCGCGGAGTATTGCACAGCCTTGGTGCGTCGTCATGCCCCCAGCCAAAGCCTATAAAGCTCTAGTTCAAGTGTTTCAGCCTTCCTGCCTACTGGCGCAGCAGATGCAAAACCAAAAAACCAGATCTTCCAGACAGATCAGAGTTGCTGGTATGGGGACCGCTTCGCAGTCCAGCGGGAGCAAGCTCGCCACATAAAAGAGGCCATTACCCTAATGCTGTTCACTTAAGCGAATGTGGTCCTCTGCAGGAGCGAGCCTGCTCGCGATGGTCGTTAACGATTACGCGTATTTACTGGCTAAACGCGGTGCTCTTAAGTCCATCGTCGGAACGCCGCCCGGAGCAAGCTCGCTCCTACAATTTCCTTAACTGAACAGAATTAGCCATTACCCGACGTTTTGCCCTTCACATTTTCTTCCCCCCCGCCAACCACCGTCTAAGCTTCATTCAAGTCCGATCAATCTGCGTGAATGGATCAGTCGACTATGGGCGCTTTGTGGCAAACCGATTCGAGTAAAACCGTGGTTCCGAATGAATGTGAGGATGAAGCGCCTATACCTGAAAAACCCCGTCGTTCCAGGCACGGATGGGGAGCGTTCTGGCTATTGCTGTTGATCATCGCGGTTGTCGTGGGGCTGGCGGCTGCAAGGGAGATGCGTACATCGAAGTTCCAGGCCCGGGAAGTCAGCAAATACGCCGCCTCCTTGAGCTATGAGCTCAAACCCGGCCCCAGCGATGCGATTCGCTATCCGGGGGAAGGCCCGTTCGATCGGCGCCTGGGCTACAGCTCTCTGGATGAATTCCTGCCGCGCCTGATCAAGCGCGATTTCGTCGTCGAGGCGCAAACCCGCTTTTCCCCGGCGCTGTTGAAGTACAGCGACAAGGGCCTGTTCGTGCCTTATGCCGAGAAAATCCAGGCCGGGCTGTCGATCACCGATTGCCGTGCAGCGCCGCTGTACCAGTACAACTATCCACAGCAGCTTTACTCGACCTTTGCCTCGATCCCGCCGGTGGTGGTCAACAGCCTGCTGTTCATCGAGAACCGCTTCCTGCTCGACCCCAGACAACCACTGGCCAACCCGGCGGTGGACTGGCCAAGGTTCGGCATGGCGGCGTGGTCCCAACTGGCCAAGATGTTGCACGTGCCCGGCCAATCCGCCGGTGGCAGTACCCTGGCCACGCAACTTGAGAAGTACCGGCATTCTCCCGATGGCTTGACGGTCAATGGCGCGGAAAAGATTCGCCAGATGATTTCCGCCACCGTACGCGCCTATCAGGCCGGGCCACAAACCCTCGAAGCCCGGCAGAACGTGGTTCGCGACTACCTCAACAGCGTGCCGCTGTCGGCCGTACCGGGCCACGGTGAAGTGCACGGCATGGCTGAAGGGTTGCGCGTGTGGTACGGCTCCGATTTCAATCAGGCCAACGAAGCGCTGGCCAGCACCGCGACGGATCCAAAGACCATGGCGGAAAAAGGCCTGGCCCTGCGTGAGATGCTGTCGTTGATGATTGCCCAGCGCCGTCCGTCGCACTACCTGACCAAGGGTCATGATGAACTGGCCGACCTCACCGACAGCCATATTCGCCTGCTGGCGCAAAACCATGTGATCGACGCCGAGTTCGCCGCCGCCGCCCTGGCCAGCAAAGTGACCTACCGCGACTGGGCCACCCAACCGACCATTCAACCGATTGAAACCAACAAGGGCATCAGTGTGGCGCGCAGCCGTCTGGCCGGCATGCTCAATCGCCCGCTGTATGACCTCGACCGCCTCGACCTCTCCGCCACCAGCACCCTGCAAGGCGAGTTGCAAAGCGAAGCCACCGAGTACCTGAAAAAACTGGCCGACCCTGAGTTTGCCACGCAAATCGGCCTGATCGGCGAACGCCTCCTGACCCCCACCAGCACCACCCAGGTACGCTACAGCTTCACCTTGTTCGAACTGACCCCGGACGGCTCGCGGGTTCGGGTACAGACCGACAGCACCGACCAGCCATTCGACATCAACGAAGGCAGCAAACTGGAACTGGGCTCTACCGCGAAAATGCGCGTGCTGACCACCTATCTGCAAATCATCGCCGAACTGCACGACAAATACGTCGGCATGACCGTTGCGGAACTGAAGAAAGTCGACGTACCGGACCAGGACCGCCTGAGCCGCTGGGCGGTCGATTACCTGATCGATAACAAGGACCGCGACCTGAAAAAAATGCTCGGCGCCGCCCTCGACCGCAAATACTCCGCCAGCCCCGGCGAGGCGTTCTTCACCGGTGGCGGCCTGCACGTGTTCAACAACTTCCGCAAGGAAGACAACGGCCGGATACCGCCCCTGCGCGATGCCCTGCGCGAATCGATCAACCTGCCGTTCATTCGCCTGATGCGAGACCTGGTGCGCTACACCATCTACTCCGGCCCCAACAGCAGTGCCGAACTGCTCAAGGACGACCGCGACCCGCGGCGTCAGGAGTACCTGGCCGAATTCGCCGACCGCGAAGGCACTTCGTTCCTGCTCAAGTTCTGGAAGAAGTACAAGAACAAGGATACCCAGGACCGCCTCGACACCTTCCTCGACAGCATGCGCCCGACCCCGATCCGCATGGCTGCCGTGCACCGCTACCTGCTGCCGCAGGCCAGCCAGGAAAGCTTCAACGCCTTCGTGCGCTCGCACCTCAAGGGCGCCACGCTCACGGAGAAACTCACCGACGAACGTCTTGTGCGGCTCTACGAGGCCTACGGTCCAGGCTCCTACGACTTGCCGGACCAGGGCTTCATCGCCAAGGTCCACCCCCTGGACCTGTGGCTGATGGGCTACCTGCTCAATCACCCCGACGCCAAGTGGAGCGACATCGTCAAAGCCAGTCAATTCGAGCGCCAGGAGGTCTACAGCTGGCTGTTCAAAAGCCGGCACAAGGGCGCCCGCGACAGTCGCATCCGCACCATGCTGGAGATCGAAGCGTTCCTCGACATCCATCAGCGCTGGCAGAAAGTCGGCTATCCGTTCGACCACCTGGTACCGTCGCTGGCCACCGCCATCGGCAGCTCCGGCGACCGTCCCGCCGCCCTGGCCGAACTGATCGGCACCATCCTCAACGATGGCGTGCGCATGCCGACCCTGCGCATCGACAGCCTGCATTTCGCCGCGCACACCCCCTTTGAAACCCAACTGATCAACGACCCGGACGTCGGCAAACGGGTGATGCCGTCCGAGGTCGCCACGGCCATGCGCGAAGCCCTGTCACAAGTGGTGGATGCCGGTACGGCCAAACGCGTGGCCGGCAGCTTCAAGCTGCCCGACGGTACTCCGCTGGCCATGGGCGGCAAGACCGGTACCGGTGACAACCGTATCGAAGCCATTGGCTCCGGCGGGCGGATCCTGAGTTCGAAATCGCTCAACCGCACGGCCACGTTCGTGTTCTACATTGGCGATACCCACTTCGGCACCCTGACGGCGTATGTGCCGGGTCGCTCGGCGGAAAGCTTTACCTTCACCTCGGCGTTGCCGGTGCAGGTGCTCAAGGGCATGGCACCGATTCTGACGCCGTACCTGCAACCGGGCACCCACACGATGTGCCAACCAACCGCGGCCACCGAGGCAACCGTCCGCCGCTAGGCATGGATCGACAGATACGTCCGCGTGGCGGTAACCATATATTTTTAACTCCTGGATTTTGCGGGGATCGAGGAGCAATAGACGTTGTTTCCAACCTGTTTTTGCGCTTTTTTTGGGGCTGCCGCCTATCTAGTCTGTTCGTTCCATCCATGATCAACGGACGATCAGGCAATGCCCCACCCGTATAGATTTTCAGACTCACTCGCCAACGACCTGGCGGATCAAAGCATTCATTTCGACCTGGTCAGAAAGGCCATCCCTTCCTGGCTCTCAGAAGCTCCACTGTCTCGTATCACTGCGCTGAAGGCTGACCGGGTAAGCATTCCCGATTGGCAGGCGAACGCGGCACAAGCGCTACAGGAACGCTTGAAACATGGCATCAAGCTTGGCTGGTATGCGCAAAACGATGTCGACCGGGCCCTGAGCGAACTGCAGGACGTTTACGCCTTCGCCAAACCCTTGTTGCAACAGGCACTGAAGGAGCGTTTCGGCGTTGAAGAGGACGTCGAAGAGACTTGGCTGCGGTTGTATGCACCGGCAAAAACGTCATGGTGGGTGCATGACTTTTCTGCCGGGACCACCAGCCGCACCGTCTCGCTGCTGGATGCCGCCCTGCATAATTTTTCCCGTGACGAGGCGTTCACCCAGGACTCCGAGTTCATCACCCGCCCCAGCGCCCGTGGGCATTTCGACGTGGTCCAGCTCAAGCACAAGCTGAGCATCGAGCAGTTCAAATCGTTGTGCCGTGAACTGGACATTGGTGCGCAATATCAAAAGCACCTGAACGAATTCCTGCTGCCGCACAACCGCGTGGCCAGCAACGTCCTGCGCCACAGAGTCACCCTCAGCCACAAGACTGCGCTCAACATCGCGGCGCACATGGCACTGATGAAAAACGACATCGAGCAGGACGCCTTCGACGTGGTGCAGGGTCTGCTCGATGACCGCAAGGACCTGCGCTGGAGCGGTCGCTCCGTCGACTGCTACAACCTGACGATGATGGACATTCGCCTGACCGGCATCGTTCTGATCACCCCTGAAGCAAACACTGCGGCCAACCCGGTTCCCGTCATCGCGTATGTTCCCCATGACCCGCAACACCCACTCAAACAATACCCGTCGTCGCTCGAATTCATGGCTGAACTGACGCGCCAGTTGCGCGATGCCAGCGCCCCCGGGAGCTATCAACAATTCTTCAGCCAGTTCGTGCCTCATCAGCAACGCGGACATTTCTTTGCCGGGCTGAACGACCGGCTGAGCAAGGTCAAATGGCAACCGGTTGCGCCCGGTTCCAACCTGCCGAGCTGGCGTGAAACCCCTGTGGATAACCCCAACCTGCAATATGGCCTGTCGAGCGTCAGGATCGATCGGGAAACCGTTTTCAAAGGCGATCTGTGGGGTTACTTCCACCGGCAAAAAATCAACAAGGTGTTCAACGACGCACGGGACATCGCGATTTCCACCGAGTACGCCGACCGCATGGCCCGCTGGACCTGGTGGGATAACCTGGAAAAAATGCTCTCGGACATACTCAACGCCGCACTGCTGGTGGTCACGCCGCTGGTGCCCGGCATGGGCGAGTTGATGCTGGCGTACACCGCGTATCAACTGACCAATGAGGTGGTCGAGGGCATTGTCGACCTGGCCGAAGGTCGCCTGGCAGAGGCCGGTGAGCAAACCATCGGTGTGCTGGAAAGCATCGTCCAGTTGGGCGCATTTGCGGCGGGTGGCGCAATCGGTAATGTGGCGCGAGCGAAACTCTCGCCGTTTTTCGAAAGCCTGAAACCGGTGCAGTTGGCAAACGGTGAGACACGCCTGTGGAACCCTGATCTCAGCCCTTATCAACGAGCCGACGTGGTTTTGCCGGCGGATGCACAGCCTGATGGACAGGGTATTCACCTGCATCACGGCCGGCGAATTTTGCGCCTGAACAATCAACACTTCGAGGTGCTGGACGACCCGGTCAGCGGGCAACAGCGCATCCGCCATCCGCAGCGGTTCGACGCCTATGCACCGACTCTGCGACACAACGGCCAAGGTGCCTGGGTTTGCGAAACGGAGAATCCACGGAGCTGGGAAGGCACGACACTGATGCGCCGCCTGGGCCATACGACCGATGCCTTCAGCGACACGCAACTGGAGCAGATCCGTCAGATCAGCGGTACTGAAGAGGCCGCGCTGCGCAGGATGCACATCGAGCACGCCCCTCCACCGCCCTTGCTGACCGACACCTTGCAACGTCTGGGGGCACCGGTGAATCCGCCTCCTGCGTTGTCCTCCGAAATGGCCGCACTGTTCAGCGATTTTCCCGAACTGCCTGAAACCGTCGCGGAAAAAATCTTCGCTGGCGCCACCCCGTCGGAACGCCAGCAGATGACCCGGCACAAGCGCCTGCCCTTGCGTCTGAGAAGCCAGGCCCGGGAGCTTCAGTTCGAGACCCAGGCGGTCCGCGCCGCCCACGGCCTGTACGACGACGCGTTGGTCAGCGGCAATACCGAACGCCTGGTGCTGGGCACCTTGCGGATGCAAACCGATACCTTCGGCAACCTGCGTATCGAGATCCGCCAGGGCGCCATCGACGGCGAACTGCGATGCAGCGCCGGGCCGGAAGATGCAACCCGGGTGCGATTGATGATCCGCGACGAATCCGGAAAGTATGAAGTGCGTGACGCCGAAGATCAGCAGATCCATGCGGCCGATGATTTTCTTCCAGCCCTGCTCCAGGCCATGGGCAGGGATGGGATGAGAGCGGTGGGATATCGACCGGGCGATACCGAGTTCTTCAAGCAGTGGATCATCGCAAAGATCGAAACACCGAGCGAGCGCCGGACGGTTCTGGCCACGCCACCGATTCGTACTGTGGCCGAGCACGAGACCGTGCTGTTGGTACGTGGTGCCGGTACCAGCAAGTCCGGTCAAACGCTGCACGAACGGATTCACGACCTGCATCCACACTTCAGCGACAATGAAGTCGACATCTTTGCCCAGGCCCTGATCGAAAAGGGCGAACCGATGAAGCTTTTGGAGGAACAGGAAAAGGATCTCGACGAACTACGCAAAACCGTCGAACTCTGGGAGCACCAATTCGCCGGGCTGGATGCCGATAATCCGATACCGCTACGCGGCACGCGCCTGCACATTGCCGAGCGCCTGCTTGAGTGTTTCGAGCGAAAAAACAGTGAACTCGGCAACCGTGCCAATCCGGATGGATATGCACTGGATCTATCGCGGGAGTTTTTTCCCGTGGACCTGGAAGACGCATGGCCGGAACGGCCGGAGCTGAAAAAATACCTGGATAAAGTCACGGTGCTGAAGCTCGACAACACGCGTTTTATGGCAACGCCGGATGGCTTGCTGCAAGACTTCTCCAATCTGCGCCAACTCAGCGCCAGACGTTGCGAGCTCAAGACGCTGCCCGACAGGATCGGGGCCATGCACCGGCTGGAACGCCTGCAGTTGAGCGACAATGCCATTGTGCTCGATGCCGACGCAGTCCTACGGCTCAAGCAACTGACCTACCTGGAAATACTCAAGCTCGACGGCAACCCCCTGGGGAGAGTGCCGGACATTGGTCGCATGCCCAGGCTCAAACTTGTGGCCTTGAAAAAAACCGGCCTGACCACCTGGCCCGCCGGCACCCTGGCCAAAACCCGACCAAGGGGGTTTCTCCTGGACCTGCGGGACAATCCCCTCAGCGTCATTCCCGAGGTGGTGCCCGGCAGGCCGGAAGCCTGGGTCATTGCGCGCACCCGACTCAACGTCGGTGATCTGTCGGAGATGAACCAACTGCAATACCAGGAGACTCGTCGCTCAGTGGGATTGCCGCCCGAACCTCTGGTGATTTCTCACCCGACAGTATTCGACGGCACTGCGGATGATTGGGCCGACGTGCCCGGGTTGGGGATAGAAAGGATCGGCACTTTAAGAGAACTGACCGAGGAACCTCGGTCCCTTGAGTTCATCGAAGTGGTGCTCAAACAGGGAAGATCGGCGGATTTTGCCGCTGCTGGCCCAACTCGCCGGCAATTGGAGCAGCGCATCGCGCGCATGATCGATGCCGTGTACATCGACACTCAGCTGCGCGAGCAGCTCTACACCATGGCCATCGCCCCTGTCGATTGCGCCGATGCCGGTGCGCAGTTATTCAACAACATGGGCATTCGCGTGCTCGTCTCCGAGGCCTATTCGTATTCCACCGACCCGGCGCAGCTTGAGCAAAAACTGGTGACCCTGGCCAAAGGCGCCGCGCGCCTGGAACTGGTCAACGAGGTGGCCCGGGCCGATGTCGCCAGTCGTGGCGGCAACCCGGACGAAGTCGAAGTCTATCTGGCCTACCAGACCGGCCTCGCCTCGCGGTTGAACCTGCCATGGCAATCCAAAGGCATGCTGTATCGGCCGGTGTCCGGCGTCACTGACGAGATGATCGATCAGGCCTACGACACCGTTCTGGCCCTCAGCGAAGGCGACGGTCTGGTCAACGCCATGCTCGAACAGGAGTTCTGGGAGAGCTACCTGCGGGACACTTGGCCGATACAGATCGAATCCAACAAACAACTGTACCTGAAGAAGTACGAAGCGCTCGAAACGCTGCGCGCCACGCAGCTTGAATGGGTGGAGTCGACCTCGGACATCCAGCGCGCCGAACTGCGCAACCGGCTCCGGACACTCATGAATGATCTGCCGGTGCCCGATACCGTGGTGTTTGCCGATGAACCCATCAGCGACGCGCAATTCGACAGGATGCTCACCGACCTCGGTGACAGCGAGAAAGAGTTGGCCAGGCGCTTGACCCGAGCGGCCCTGCGTAAAGCCGGACAATGACCATCCCGACATGACCCGCAGGCAGCCTGACGACTGGCAACAGCGTCAGGCCGCCTGCTTGCCATTGATATTCAGCCCGTCAGACTTCCGAATCCCAGATCACCGTGACACGACCGGTGTACGGGCTCGCGATGTTGGGCTGTTGCAGCATCCACTCCACCTCATATTCCGGCACCTCGAAGTGCAGAACGCCGGGTGCCCTGTCCACATAGAAACCGGGTTGGAATATTTGCGCGCCTTCGGGTCCCCACTTGAGTCGCTGATGCTTGACCGGTTGACCGGACAAATCCGTCAAACCATTGGGCAGGCTCACGCCGACCCGCAGTTCGACCGGTCGCCTGCCGATTGCATCCTTGATCACGCAATCATAAGTACTCCATCGCTCACACTCGAAATACATTTTGAAACGCGACGACGCTGAAATATGGAAAGTCTGGTCACGGAACAATCGCACCGGTTTGCGTCCCGCGTGCAACCAGCTTTGCCAGCCGCCCGCCGGGACCAGCTGGAGTTTTTCGCCACCGGGGGGAATGTCGACCTTGAGGGTGTGTTGCACATCGAGGTTGAAGTCCAGGGTCAATGCCGAATCGGTCGGCAACAGGACATCGCCGAAATCGAAATCGCCATTGGGTCCGACGCTATAGGTGAGCGAACCGGTATATTGCCCTGAAGCCATGCCCAGGGGATTGGGGGTCTCCAATTCGTAGCCGAAATCCAGGTAATCGAAACGCAGCCAGGGGACGTCGAATTTGGCCTGTTTTGCACATGCACCCACAATGGGCGTTTTCCAGAAAAACAAGTAGAAGTACGTGCCGTAATAGCCATTCCCGCTGGTCTGGCAAGGTGAAGGTGCATATACCCAACTCGCCCCCCACAATCGATTGTGCGCAATCTGGTAGTCATCGGCGCCCCCCACCAGTTCCTTCACATCATCCGTCACGGCCTTCGAGCCAATGCCGGCGATACGCACCCTGACCTTCTGAGGGTCACCGGTGGTTTCGTGATGCACCGTCAGTTCGCGCCATTGCGCCGGGACTTTCAACATTGCCCCTTGCCTGGGGGAAGAATGGTTGGCCGGGATCGGCGCACGGGAATTGAATTGAATCGGCACCTGCAGGCTGAAAAACTGATTCGCCTCACATTGCTGAGGGTAATTCGCGCAATAGCCGCTGGGCGGCGTGGTATTGGTGAACTTGTTGAGGTGCGGACGCGCCGAGTCCGGCTTGAATAACGCGGTGATCGTAGCCACCTGAGCCTCGACCGGGCTTGCTGCTGCACAAGCAAGCAAAGCGCCCGCCAACCAACAAAAAAGGCGTGAAACGAAAGAACGCGAGACGTTCATATGAACTCCATCAGTCTGCCTCACGTCAAGGCGCGGCAGCGGTGAATATCAACTGGACATTGCCGTAGTAATGGCCCGGCTTGTAACCGCCAGCGGGTACTTTCGGCTGGATCTCCAGCGGGAAGCGTCCACCCGCCACGGCCTGCGCCACAGGCACCACTTCTTGCGGTCGTGGGTCATGACTCAACTCCTTGCCGTTGAAGCTGACGCGCAAATAGATGTTCTGGTCGTCGCGCCCATTGGACAAGTAAGGCTCGGCTTCCAGCCGCGCCTCGATGGCACTGGTGTCGTGCTTGACGTCGAAATTCTTGCGCAGCCCTTCCAGCGTTTTTGTGTGAATGTTCCATGGCAATATCTGTTCGCGATGTATCCAGTTCGTCTCGGCAGGTATTACGTAAAACCCCAGGGTCGGGATATCCACCCGCACCTCGAACGTGCGCTCTTCCCGTGCCGCGAACGTGAGGGAAGTCACCAGCGCCATAACACCTGCGCACACGGCAATGGCCGATTGCTTGATCATGTCAGCTACCTGTTACGTCAAAAAATGCCGCGAGCCCGCCATGGCGACTCGCCCCTGCTGTGTTACTGGCTGGCGATGCGTAGCTCTTTTTTCGACGCGCCCTCGACCAGATTGAAGCGGTACTCACGACCGGGCTTCTTCTCGAATTCGAAGGTTTTGCCGGCCAGAATGTGATGCTTGGTGACCGGCTCGCACTCGGTTTCGTTTTTCAGCGAGCAGTTGCGAAACTCATCGATCAGCACCACGGTGTTGCCGTTGTTGCGCAGTCGATAAACACCGGCGCTGTCATCGATCACAGTGTCGAACCGACTGTTTTTCGGTCGCACGAAAAACACCGTGCCAAACCCGGTCATCACGTTGACGCCCGCCGACAGGTTCTCCTTGTAGGCTTCCCGGTCTTCAGCCGACACAGCGAACTCATCTTCCTTTTCCGGCACCACCGGTACGAAGCGCACACGGAAGTAACGTTCGGTGTCACGGTCGCCCATGACCAACAGACGCGTACCCTGCATGCCCTTGGCCGGCACGATCAGCCGCGCTGGGCTGGCCATCAAGCCATCCCGGCCGCTGCCGTCCGCCTGGGTCTTGACCGGAATTTCGCGATGACTGCCATCGGCGTCGTAGACGATTTCCAGGATGTTGACCTTGACGAACGCCGTGCTGTCGCCACTGTTGAACACGCGCTTGAGGTAGGTGCTCTTGTCGCTGTCCAGATAGTCGTAAACCGTTCCAACATTGATCTGCGGGCCGGCATTGGCCATGCAGGAAAAAACCACGCAACACATCCACATCATCAAATACTTCATTGCTTCTGACCTCGACCGTTCAAGACAACGCTGCTTGGGGACATTTCATTGGTGCGCACTAAACCTCCGAATCCCAGATCACAACGACAGTGCCGGAGTAATGTTTGGGCGTGGTTGGCGCGAGTACGATTCCAATTGCATCCTTGTGCAGCTCAAAGTGCAGCGTCCCGTTTTGTCGATCGACGTACTGACTGGGCTGGAACACGACGCCATATTCCTCTCCGACCTTCAAGGCTTGCTGCCTGACGGGATTGCCACTGCTGTCCATCAACCCCGCGGGCAAACTGACACTCACCACGATGGGAACGAAGATGTTGTTGCCGTCATTTATGTAGCAACTGGTTCCTGGGCCGAACTGACAATCCAGGAACATCTTGAAACGCGACGATGCCGAGATGTGGAAGGTCTGGTCACGGAATATCCGCACAGGCCTGCGCCCCGAGTGCAACCAGTTTTGCCAGCCGCCCTCCGGAATCATCTGGATTTTTTCACCACCGGGAGGAATGTCGACCTTGAGGGTGTGCTGAACATCCAGCACAAAATTCAGGGTCAGGTCGGGGTCGCTCGGCAGCATCACATCGCCCATGTCGAAGTCGCCACCAGGACCAATGCGATAACTCACGTCCCCCGTATAAAGCCCGGACGACATCGTCAGCGGATTCGGGGTTTTCAGCTCATAGGAGAAGTCCAGGTAGTCATAAGTCATGGCCGGTATCGGAAAACTGGCGGTCTTGACGCAGGTGCCTTGTACCGGGGTCTTCCAGAAAAATCCGTAGTAGCGGTCCGTATACAGTCCGACACCGCTGTAGGTGCAGGGCGGTGCCGCGTTTACCCAGCCTCCCCCTGGACCGCCCCATAAGGCGCGGTGCCCTTCAATGGCCGTGGCGGCACCTGTCAGATTGACCGCGGTATCACTGAGGATGTATCGGGAACCGAAACCGGCAATACGCACCTCGACGGTTTCCGTTTCGCCCGTTTCCCTGTTCGTCACCGTTAACGGACGCCACAGGGCCGGAATGCTGAACATCGCACTGTTGCGCGGCGACGCATTGGGCTGCATGGGGCTCGCCGACTCGAAACGCATGGGCAGGCGGATGCTGAAGGTCTCGTTATCCTGACACTGGCCGGGGTAATCGGCACAATAGCCACTGACCGGGGTTTTATTGACGAACATGTTTCGTTGCGGGTTGGCAGAGTCGGGGGTGAACAGCGCCCGGATCTCCTGGTTCACCGCCTGTACCGAAGGCGCCGCTACGACCGCCAGCATCCCCAGCCAGTGGCCACCTCTCAGCAGTCGGGAACATGTAGACGTTAGACTCATGATCACACTCTCTTGAACATCGGAATCGGGGCCGCTCAACCTGCCGTGCGCCGGTTGGAAGTGGCATCCGCCAAGGTGTCCGGCGAACAACGCAGATCACCGATCATCAGCACGTTGTTTTCACTGCGGTGCTGATCGACGTCGAGGCGGAACTGGCACAGCAACTGGTCGGCATAACGCACTTCCAGGGTGGGCGAGCCGGCATTCATTTCCATCGAGAAGAAGCCATCGACTTCGCTGACCCCACGGCTGGCGTGATTGATCACGTGGTGTCCCTTGAGCGGCCGCCCTTGCGGGTCGACCAGCCGGCCGAGCACGGTCAGGGTTTTCATCACCCGCACCTTGCGGTACTCCACACCGCCCTTGTTCAGGTGATAGCGGGTACGCGCCGGTTCGATGCTTGCCGCCGGCACATGGTTGCCTTCAAAGTCGAAGCTCACCGAGCTGTTTTTGTAAGCCGTGAGCGGGATGAAATTGCGCCCCGGGCGCAAGGCCGCGCTGCCGCCACTGAGGTCGTCGGCGCGCAAGGCGATGCCGTCGATGTCGGACTCGACGTCGACGATCATCCCCGCCCCGCGTCCCTGATGCTGGCTGGTCAAGGCCATGCGCCGGGCACCAACCACTAGCGTGCTGTCCAGGTTCAGGCCGCCGGTGAAGTTGTCGTTGAACGACGAGCGTTGGATAAAGCCATCGCCGTTGATCGCGTCGGTACGAAAGTTCGCCAGGCTCGAAAGACCGACACCATAGGTATCGCTGAGCGCCGTCACCGAGACGCTTTGCAGCACGTGGTCTTGCAGGTCCTTGCGGTAACCGAGCGAGCCATTATTGTCACGGCTGCCATCGCGGGCCGTGCGGCTGCCGATGCTGCCGGAAATCTGCTGCCCCGGACCGCCCAGCGCCATGTTGATACTCAGGTCGACGCCACGATTGCGCGCATCGCCGCTGCTGAAGCTGCCCGGACGGTCGAACAGCGACAGGCGCCAGTTGGCGTCGCTGCCGAACAGCACGGTGCGCTGCGTCCAGCCCAGGTCGGCGCCCACGCCTTCGACATTACCCTCGCTATGGGACACCCGCGCGTTGAACGAACTTTTCCGGCTGATCCGGTGATTGAGTGCCAGCGATGAATTGCTGGTCTGCCCGGTGAATACGTTGCGCTGACGCACACGGGTGCCGTCGGGCAAGGTCTCGTAGGTGTTGGTGGTGTCGAGCCAACTGCGGTTGTGGCTGATCACCAGACTGCCGGCGCCATAGTTGTACAGGCCTTGCAAGTCGGTGCCGGTGCCGTGGTCTTCAGTCTGATACAGGTTGGCGTAAACGCTGACGCTGTTGCCCAGGGTCCAGTCAATGGAGCTGCCATATTGCAGCGTTTCCTGCACCTGACGGGCCGACAGGCCGAGAATCACCCGTGGATGCAGCAAGTAGTTGATCGCTGCGCCGACGGTGGCATCACCACTGGCCTGTTGATCCCAGTTGCTGAGCAACTTGCTTTCCTGCCCGGCGAACAGGTTGTAGCGCCAGCGCTCATCAAAGTTGCGCCAGTTACTTGGCTTGTAAATCAGCTCCTGTGTGGTCGAGGTGATTTGACCATCCTCAATCAGTCGCACTTCCACTTCATAGATACCGCCCGGCAACGGACGGGTGTCGAGGGTTTGCAAACCGGCCGGGACTGACTGAGTGTTGATCAGCAGGCCATCACGATAGATTTCCACGGAGCCTTGCCGGTTGGCCGTGACATAAACCGGGTACACGCTGGGTTTGGGGTTGTCGATCGCCAGGCTGTCGGAGCTGCCGAACATCACACCCACCGCCGTATCGGGGCTTGTGCCGAACGAACGGGGCTCGCGCGTCAAGCCTTCGGAGTTGGGGGTGAAGTAGCCCAGGCGGAAAAAACGGCCTTCCAGTTCACGCTGGCCATAGAGCTCATGCACCGCGTGATAAGTCTTGTCGTCCGGACCGCCAAGACGAGACAGTTGCATGTTGAAGGTCTGGGTCCAGTTGCCCAGGCTGCCGCTGGCCTCCAGACCGTAACGACCGCCCAGATCTTGATCCTGGCCGCCGTTGAGATTGAGTTGGTTACGCACCATCAGGCCACTGCTGCCGCCTTCCGGTTGCTCGTAATAACGCTTGGCTTCGCTGTCGCGCTCGGCATTTTCGGTGACGATCGACAGCAATGAATTTTCAAGGTTGTAGTGCACCGCCAGCATCTGTTCCGGACATTGCCCGCTACAGGCGCCCAGCGTCACGCCGGGTTTCAGGATATCGGCCCAGGTCTCGCGCTCGCTGGCACTGAAACGGCTTTCGCTGGTGTCGGTGAAGTCGAGCAACGTCACCCGGTCATCGCGGGACAACACGATCATCGACTCGCCGAGGGGTTGTTGATCGAGCTCGACCCGAACCGCCAACGGAACATCGAAGAAATGCTCCTCGAACTCGGCCGGCAGGCCCTTGGCCTGAGCCAGCAAACTTCGCGGCGTGTTATCAATGGAAGTGGGCGCCGCAAATGCACTGCTACATAACAGCAGCGCAAGCGCCGCCGCGATGGGCGTCATCGGGAACATGAACGAATACTCTGATTGCAAAGAAGTCAAAACACGGCCGACAAACCGGAACGTTTGCCGACCGGGTACGTTACTTGGAACAAGTAAGCGTTTTAGCGTCGAATACCTTAATTAAACAGAAGGTTCAACGACCAACATGACAACACCGGTGTAGTCGCCGGCATCAGGTTTGCCGCCATTAACTGCACTGATTTTGAACGGTGCACGATAACGCGTATTGGACTCAGTATCTCCAACGACTTCTTGCGAAGTGGTGGTCAGCGTCTTGCCATTGAGTTCGACTTTCAAATCAATGGTTTTGCTACCGGCAATCAGCTTTGGCACGCCTTCGAGCCGCGCGTTGACCTTGCCGGCGGTATGCAGGACGTCAAAATGCCCGTCGACGGTTTTCATGGCGTCGATGCCTGGGTTGTAACTCATGTCCTGATCCTTGTTGACCAGGTCGGAATCAACCGGCACTGCGTAGAAGTCATCGGAAGGAACATGGGCGATCAGGCTGATGGAGTGCTTGGCTTCGGAAGCGGCAAATGCCATGGAAGAACTCAGAGCCAGAACAGCCAAGGGAGCAGCGAACGCAATTTTCTTGAACATCTTTCAGTACCTGTTTTTAAAAAGGATGAGTGCTGAAAATTCATCTCGAGTAAAAAACCGTCACGAGCAGTCATTTACCCAGCTGAACTTTCAACGCCGAAAGATGATCGTGAAATTTATCTTGAAAGTAAGCAGGCAAGTTCCTGCAAGTGCGTAGCCAAAGTGCTATGACTCTAGAAAGAAAAAACCGGAAATGACTATAAACTCAATGTTTGACTGTAAGAGACAGACTACAAACAGCCTTTTAACCACCACAACCTGGGCGATATTAACAAAGTAGCTTCTGTAAGACTAATACCACACTCCCCGTAAACAATGGCCCAAAACAACAGATTAGAGAGTTAACACTAATTTTGGCATTTGCACCTGCTCTGCTGACCCTTGTTTTTTGTGATTTGAAGATGATTTCCAGTCCGCTGCCGGGAGTGGCCGCTGGTCGGGAGGTCTTGCCTTCTCGCAAAGATATATCTTAAGTTGTATCTAAACGCGACGAGAGAAAGCAAAAAATGAGAGACCATCATTCCCCCCACCGCGACCACGGCGACGGCCGTGACGGCTTCGAGAAACGCCCCGCCCGCGAACGCGGCGGCCGCGGGCCCCGGGTGTTTGCCCCCGGCGATCTGAAGTTGTTGCTGCCGGCATTGATCGCCGAGCAGCCGTGCCATGGCTACGACCTGATCCGCCAGATCGAAGGCATGTTCGAGGGTGCCTACTGCCCCAGCCCCGGCGTGATCTACCCGACCCTGACGTTCCTGGAAGAAAGCGAACTGATCCTGGGCGACGCCGAAGGCGGAAAAAAACGCTACACCATCACCGACGCCGGACGTCTGTTCCTGCAAGAGCAAGCCGTCGCACTGGATGGCGTGCGGATGCGCATCGACGTCAGCAAGCGTTCGCTGCGCGGCCATGATCGCCCGGCGGAAATCCATGAGGCTGTGCATAACCTGCGCCACGCCCTGCAAATGCACCATGGGCGCTGGAGCCCTGACGAGATCCTGCGGGTACGTGACCTGCTCAACGACACCGCCAAGGCCATCGTCGACGGCCCCGCCGTTCAACCCGTTCAGGAGAAAGCCGAATGACTGAAGTGATCAGCACCATTCACCGCGTCATGCATGACATCAAACGCCGTCGCCTGGAGGTGTTGCGCGTGGTCGACCTGACTCCACGCATGCGCAGGATTACCCTCGGCGGCCCTGAGCTGGCAGGTTTCGTCAGCCTGGGCACGGACGATCACGTCAAACTGTTGTTCCCGCAGAACGCCGAGCAGGCGGCGGCCCTGGAAACCCTGGTGCTGGGCGCCGGTAAGGACAACGGTCCGCTGCCCGAGATGCGCGACTACACCCCGCGCCGCTACGACCTCGATACCCTGGAACTGGACATCGACTTCGTGCTGCACGGCGACGGCCCGGCCTCGACCTGGGCGGCGCAGGCCCAACCCGGGCAGTTCCTGCACATCGGCGGGCCACGGGGTTCGATGATCGTGCCGGACATCTTCGACAGCTATTTGCTGATCGGCGACGAAACCGCCCTGCCCGCCATCGCCCGCCGCCTGGAAGGCCTGGCGGCCAATCGCCGTGCGCTGGTGATCGTCGAAGTGGAAAACGGCAAGGAGCAGCAAGTGCTGCACAGTGCAGCCGAGGTCAATGTGATCTGGGTGCTGCGCGAAGGTGGCAAGGACAACCTGCTGACCACCGTGCGCCAGATCCAGGTGCCGGCCGGTAGCCTGTACGCCTGGGTGGCGACCGAGAGCAAAGTGTCGCGGCAGATTCGTCGGGTGTTGCTCGATGAGCATGGGCTGGACGAGCAGTTCGTCAAGGCGGTGGGGTACTGGAAGTTGGGGAACAGCGACGAGGAGTGACCTGCTCGCGGGCCTCTTCGCGAGCAGGCTCGCTCCCACACAGGGCGGATGTACGCAGTCCAACGTGGGAGCGAGCTTGCTCGCGATGGCGGCGCCTCAGACACTACAAACGCTGACTCTTGGTACGAGACCCAAGCCACCGATCCAGCCCGATCACCAGCAACGCAATCACCACAAACCCCGCCAACAACCCGCCCGCATTGATGAACACCTGTGGATAACCCAGCTTGTCGACATCGATGAACGGATACGGGTAAACCGCCAGCAGATGCCCGCGCAACAGTGAATAGGCGAAATACAGCAGTGGATAAATCACCCACGGCGCGATATGCCACCCGCGTAATGTGCCCTTGGGCACACACCGCCACCAATACCCCAGGAACAGCAGCGGCATGATGTCGTGCAACAGCTCATCGGCCAGCCATTGCCAACCCTCGGGGTGCCACAAGTGGCGCAGCAGCAGGTTGTACGCCAGGCTCACCACGGCGATGCTCACGGCAATCCCACTGCTGACCCAGGGCTGCAGGAACCAGCGACGCGCGGCTGACTCGCGGGATGTCCATTCGCAGGTCAGCACGGTCGCCACCAGGGTGTTGCTCAGCACGGTGAAATAGCTGAAAAAACTCACCAGCCCGCCGATCAGGCTGGCGCCCAGCGTCCAGCGTGAATGGAAAATCAGGTACATCTGGATGCTCAATCCCGCCCAGCCGAGCATGGCAGCCACCGCCACAAAACGACGGCGTAAGCCGGGCGGATTGACCATGTTCAAAGCGGTCGTTTAGTGCGCATCAACTTCACATACAAGCGTTCGACCTTCTCCCGCGCCCACGGGGTCTTGCGCAGGAACGTCAGGCTTGACTTGATGCTCGGTTCGCTCTTGAAGCAGCGGATATCGATGCGCTCGGCCAGCCCCGACCACTCGTAGTGTTCAACCAGCGCGTTGAGGATCTGTTCCAGCGTCACGCCATGCAACGGATCGGTGTTGTGTTCGGTCATGCCGGGCCTTCGAGCAGAGTGTGAATTGGAAGTCGCGCACCTTAGCCGAGGGTTTCGTTGGGTGGAAGCGATCTGTTAAATGTAGGTGATCCTGGAATCCTGTAGGAGCGAGCTTGCTCGCGAAAAACGCAACGACGCCGCTGGGTATCTGGTTTGACGCGTTATCGTTCACGACCATCGCGAGCAAGCTCGCTCCTACAACGAGCTGACTGTTACAAAATCCGAAAGGCTGCATGTCAGCGAAAGCACTTTCTCTATTTGTAACAGATCATTATCCTTGCGCCCCGCTGCCTGCTGAAACGCTTCTGCTTTCGCTTCACGCCTGCTGCTTTCCGTTTATCCCCAGAAAAAGATCAAGAACTCCGTCTCTATGCCTGACTTCAAATCCTTGCGAGACAGCGCTGTCTTTACAACCGCTGCCCACCGAAACATCCTGCCCCTGATCGGCGGCCTCACCGCGCTGGGCCTTGCCACCTATGTTCAGGCGGCGCCGGCCTTCGATAGCGATTCACCGTGGATGCTCGGCGACTGGAACGGCACTCGCACAGAACTCGCGGAAAAAGGCTACGACTTCAAAGTCGACTACACCGGTGAAATGGGCAGCAATCTTCACGGCGGCTACGACCATGACCGCACCGCGCGCTACAGCGACCAATTCGCCCTCGGTACTCACCTGGACTTGCAGAAGATCCTCGGCTGGGACGACGCCGAGTTCCAGTTGACCATCACCGAACGCAGCGGCAACAACATCAGCAACGACCGCATCAACGACCCGCGTGTCGGCGGCTTCACCTCGGCCCAGGAAGTCTGGGGCCGCGGCCAGACCTGGCGCCTGACGCAGATGTGGTATCAACAGAAGTTCCTCGATGAAAGACTCGACATCAAGGTCGGCCGATTCGGCGAAGGCGAAGACTTCAACAGCTTCCCCTGCGACTTCCAGAACCTGGCGTTCTGCGGCTCCCAGGTCGGCAACTGGGCGGGCGACATTTGGTACAACTGGCCGGTCAGCCAGTGGGCGATGCGGGTCAAATATCACCTGACGCCAGAGCTTTATGCACAGATCGGCGCGTACGAGCAGAACCCGTCGAACCTTGACCGCGACAACGGTTTCAAGCTCAGCGGCAGCGGCACCCAGGGCGCAGTCGTACCGGTGGAGCTGGTGTGGACGCCGAAACTCAACGGCCTGCCGGGTGAATACCGCGCCGGTTACTACTACAGCAGCGCCAGCGCCACCGACGTCTACAAGGACAGCAATGGCCAGCCTGCCGCCCTGAGTGGCGAAGCCTACCGCAGCGCTTCGAGCAAACACGGCGTGTGGCTGGGCCTTCAGCAGCAAGTCACCAGCCTCGCCAGTGACCACTCCCGTGGCTTGAGCCTGTTCGCCAACGGCACGATGCACGACAAGAAGACCAACGCCATCGACAACTATGTCCAGGCCGGCCTCGTCTACAAAGGCCCGTTCGACGCGCGCACCAGGGACGACATCGGTTTCGCCATGGCCCGCGTCCACGTCAACCCGGCCTTTCGCAAGAATGCCGAGGCGACCAACCAGGCCAATGTCGTCTTCGACTACGACAATCCGTCCTACCTGCCGCCCCAGGACACCGAATACAGCGCCGAACTCTATTACGGCGTGCACGTGACCCATTGGCTGACCGTGCGCCCGAACCTGCAATACATCCGCCATCCCGGTGGCGTGAACGAGGTCGATGACGCGCTGATCGGCGGGATCAAGGTCCAGTCCTCGTTCTAAAAAACACCGAAAAAACCCTGTAGGAGCGAGCCTGCTCGCGATGAGGCCATCACAGCCAACATTGATGTTGCCTGACCCACCGCTATCGCGAGCAGGCTCACTCCTACAGGGGTATGCGTCAACTGAATCGATTTATCTGAACCATGCCCGCGCCGGATCGTCATCTACAGTGAACTTGCGCAGGACTACTTGAAACGTCACGGAGAATCACACTATGAGCACTGATAGTGCCTCGAGTCGAAGCCGTCTATGGCCGACCCTGCTCGGCATTCTGCTTCTACTGATGGGCCTGGCCATGCTGGCCGGGGGGATCAAGCTGAGCATGCTTGGCGGCTCGCTGTATTACCTGCTGGCCGGTATCGGCATCGCGCTGAGTGGCGTGTTGCTGATCGCCGCCCGCCGTGCGGCGCTGGGCCTGTACGCACTGGTGCTGTTCGCCAGTACTGTTTGGGCGCTATGGGAAGTCGGCCTGGACTGGTGGCAACTGGTGCCGCGCCTGGCGCTGTGGTTTGCTCTCGGTGTAGTGATGCTGCTGCCGTGGTTCCGTCGTCCATTGCTGATCAACGGCCCTGCCCCCCTGGGCACCGGTGCCTTGAGCGTGGCCGTGGTCCTGGCCGGCGCCACCGCCGCGGCCAGCCAGTTCACCCATCCGGGCGAGACCTTGGGCGAACTGGGTCGTGACTCGGCTGACATGACCAGCGCTGCACCGCAAATGCCCGAAGGCGACTGGCAGGCCTATGGCCGCAGCGAATTCGGTGACCGCTACTCGCCGCTCAAGCAGATCACCCCGGCCAACGTCGGCAAGCTGCAAGAAGCCTGGCGCATCCAGACCGGCGATCTGCCAACCGCCGATGATCCGGTGGAGCTGACCAACGAAAACACCCCACTCAAGGCCAACGGCATGCTCTATGCCTGCACCGCCCATAGCAGGGTGCTGGCGCTGGACCCGGACACCGGCAAGGAACTGTGGCGTTTCGACCCGCAGATCAAGAGCCCGGTGGGCTTCAAGGGCTTCGCCCACATGACCTGCCGTGGCGTGTCGTACTACGACGAAGCGGCCTACGCCAAGTCTGAAAACGCTGCTTCGGCAGTGATTTCCGAGGCCGGCAAAGCCGTCGCCCAGGCCTGCCCGCGTCGTCTGTACCTGCCAACCGCCGATGCACGCCTGATCGCGCTCAACGCCGACACCGGCAAGGTCTGCGAAGGTTTCGGTAAAAACGGTGTGGTTGACCTGACTCAAGGCATCGGACCATTCACCCCCGGTGGCTACTACGCAACCTCGCCGGCAGCGATCACCCGCGATCTGGTGATCATGGGCGGCCACGTCACCGACAACGAGTCGACCAACGAGCCATCCGGCGTGATCCGTGCCTTTGACGTACACGACGGCCATTTGGTGTGGAACTGGGACAGCAACAATCCCGACGCGACCGAACCGCTGCCAGAGGGCGAGCACTACAGCCGCAACTCGGCCAACATGTGGTCGCTGGCCAGCGTCGACGAGAAACTCGGCATGGTCTACCTGCCACTGGGCAACCAGACCCCCGACCAGTGGGGCGCAGACCGCACCCCGGGCGCCGAGAAATTCAGTGCCGGCCTGGTCGCGCTGGATCTGGCCACCGGCAAGGTGCGCTGGAACTACCAGTTCACTCACCACGACCTGTGGGACATGGACGTCGGCAGCCAGCCAACCCTGCTGGACATGAAAACCGCCGACGGCATCAAGCCGGCTGTGATCCAGCCGACCAAGCAAGGCAGCCTGTACGTCCTCGACCGTCGTGACGGCACGCCGATCATCCCGATCAAGGAAATCCCGGTACCGCAAGGCGCCGTGAAAGGTGACCACACCGCGCCGACCCAGGCCCGTTCGGACCTGAACCTGCTGGCCCCGGAACTGACCGAAAAAGCCATGTGGGGCGCCAGCCCGTTTGACCAGATGCTGTGCCGCATCCAGTTCAAGGAACTGCGTTACGAAGGCCAGTACACTCCGCCGTCGGAACAGGGCAGCCTGATCTATCCGGGTAACGTCGGCGTCTTCAACTGGGGCGGCGTTTCGGTCGACCCGGTTCGCCAGATGCTCTTCACCAGCCCGAACTACATGGCCTTCGTCTCGAAAATGGTGCCCCGCGCCGAAGTCGCGGCCGGCAGCAAGCGCGAGAGCGAAACCGCGGGCGTGCAACCGAACACGGGTGCACCTTATGCGGTGATCATGCACCCGTTCATGTCGCCGTTCGGCGTACCGTGCCAGGCTCCGGCCTGGGGCTATGTGGCCGGCATTGACCTGATCACCAGCAAAGTCGTGTGGAAACGCAAGAACGGCACCAGCCGCGACAGCTCGCCATTGCCTATCGGCCTGCCACTCGGCGTGCCAAGCATGGGCGGTTCGATAGTCACCGCCGGCGGCGTCGGCTTCCTCAGCGGCACGCTGGATCAATACCTGCGCGCCTATGACGTCAACACCGGCAACGAGCTTTGGAAGTCGCGCCTGCCGGCTGGCGGTCAGGCTACGCCAATGACCTACACCGGCAAGGACGGCAAGCAGTACGTGCTGCTGGTCGTCGGGGGCCACGGCTCACTGGGCACCAAGATGGGTGACTATGTGATTGCGTACAAACTGTCCGAGTAAGTTTTAGCGGCAGTCAAAACAAAGGCGACGCCCTCACAGGCGTCGCCTTTTTATTGCCACCACCGCCGCCCCCTGTAGGAGCGAGCCTGCTCGCGATGGTGTGTCAGCCAAATTGATGCCGACTGACACACCATCGCGAGCAGGCTCGCTCCTGCAGTTGAACGGTGTCGCGCCGAATCCCAGCTAACCTGTCTCTGCGCTGAACACACCTTCGAAACACGGCTTCGCAGAAAATGACCGTTGAAACCACCGCCAACCTGCCCCATCTAAGACCCATACCCATTGCGCAGGTGCCCCCATGAGCGACCAGCAGGAATTCCCCGAAGACCCAAGCGAATACGCCGATCCGGAAAACGCCCCGCAGCACAAACCTGGCAAAGGCCTGGCCCTGCCTGGCCAAAACCTGCCGGACAAGGTCTACATCATCCCGATCCACAACCGACCGTTCTTCCCGGCCCAGGTCCTGCCGGTCATCGTCAACGAAGAGCCGTGGGCCGAGACCCTGGACCTGGTGGCCAAGTCCGAACACCATTGCCTGGCCCTGTTCTACATGGACACGCCCCAGGAAGACCCGCGCCACTTCGACACCTCGGCCCTGCCGCTCTACGGCACCCTGGTCAAGGTGCACCACGCCAGCCGCGAGAACGGCAAGCTGCAATTCGTCGCCCAGGGCCTGACCCGCGTACGCCTCAAGACCTGGCTCAAGCACCACCGCCCGCCGTACCTGGTGGAAGTCGAATACCCGCACCAGCCCACCGAGCCGACCGACGAGGTCAAGGCCTACGGCATGGCGCTGATCAATGCGATCAAGGAACTGCTGCCGCTCAACCCGCTGTACAGCGAAGAGTTGAAGAACTACCTCAACCGCTTCAGCCCAAACGATCCGTCGCCGCTGACCGATTTCGCCGCCGCGCTCACCTCGGCCACCGGCAGTGAGCTGCAGGAAGTGCTCGACTGCGTGCCGATGCTCAAGCGCATGGAAAAAGTCCTGCCGATGCTGCGCAAGGAAGTCGAAGTCGCGCGCCTGCAAAAAGAGATTTCCGCCGAAGTTAACCGCAAGATTGGTGAACATCAGCGCGAGTTCTTCCTCAAGGAACAACTCAAGGTCATCCAGCAGGAGCTGGGTCTGACCAAGGACGACCGCAGCGCCGACCTCGAACAGTTCGAGCAGCGGCTGGTGGGTAAAGTCCTGCCGGCGCAGGTGCAGAAACGCCTCGAAGAAGAAATGAACAAACTGTCGATCCTCGAAACCGGTTCGCCGGAATATGCGGTGACCCGCAATTACATCGACTGGGCGACCTCGGTGCCGTGGGGCGTGTACGGCGAGGACAAACTCGACCTCAAGCACGCGCGCAAGGTGCTGGACAAACACCACGCCGGCCTCGACGACATCAAGGACCGCATCCTCGAATTCCTCGCGGTCGGCGCCTATAAGGGCGAGATCAGCGGTTCCATCGTACTGCTGGTGGGGCCGCCGGGCGTTGGTAAAACCAGCGTCGGCAAATCCATTGCCGAATCCCTGGGCCGGCCGTTCTACCGCTTCAGCGTCGGCGGCATGCGCGACGAAGCCGAGATCAAGGGCCATCGCCGCACCTACATCGGCGCACAGCCGGGCAAACTGGTGCAAGCGTTGAAAGACGTCGAAGTGATGAACCCGGTGATCATGCTCGACGAAATCGACAAGATGGGCCAGAGCTACCAGGGCGACCCGGCCTCGGCGCTGCTGGAAACCCTGGATCCTGAGCAGAACGTCGAATTCCTCGACCACTATCTGGATCTGCGGATGGACCTGTCGAAAGTGCTGTTCATCTGCACCGCCAACACCCTCGATTCGATCCCCGGCCCGTTGCTGGACCGGATGGAAGTGATACGCCTGTCGGGCTACATCACCGAAGAAAAAGTCGCCATCGCCAAGCGTCACCTGTGGCCCAAGCAGCTTGAAAAAGCCGGCGTATCCAAGGGCAGCCTGAGCATCAGCGACAGTGCGCTCAAGGCGTTGGTTGACGGTTACGCCCGTGAAGCCGGCGTGCGCCAGCTGGAAAAAAACCTTGGCAAACTGGTGCGCAAAGCGGTGATGAAACTGCTCGACGAGCCGAAAGCCGTGATCAAGCTCGGCCCGAAGGACCTCGAGGCGTCCCTCGGCAAACCGGTGTTCCGCAACGAACAGGTGCTGTCGGGTGTCGGCGTGATCACCGGCCTTGCCTGGACCAGCATGGGTGGCGCGACCCTGCCGATCGAAGCCACGCGCATCCACACCCTCAACCGTGGCTTCAAACTCACCGGGCAGTTGGGTGATGTGATGAAGGAGTCGGCAGAGATCGCCTACAGCTACGTCAGCTCGCACCTGAAGTCCTATGGCGGCGATCCGAAGTTCTTCGACGAAGCCTTCGTCCACCTGCACGTACCGGAAGGCGCCACGCCGAAAGACGGCCCGAGCGCCGGCGTGACCATGGCCAGTGCCCTGCTTTCGCTGGCGCGCAACCAGCCACCGAAAAAAGGCGTGGCCATGACCGGAGAACTGACGTTGACCGGGCATGTACTGCCGATTGGCGGCGTGCGGGAAAAAGTGATTGCGGCGCGGCGACAGAAGATTTTCGAACTGATTCTGCCGGAGGCGAACCAGGGCAATTTCGAGGAGCTGCCGGAGTATCTGAAGGAAGGCATCACCGTGCACTTTGCCAAGCGGTTTGCGGATGTGGCGAAGGTGTTGTTCTGAAAGTGATGTAGTGCCTGCTCCATCGCTATCGCGAGCAGGCTCGCTCCTACAGGGTGTTGCGATGAACACACAATTTGTGAACACCGCCAACCACTGTAGGAGTGAGCCTGCTCGCGATGCCGTCAGCCCTGCCACCGCCTCCTTCCGCGGCTGTCACACTTTGTCTCATCTTAAGTTATGCTCGCCGTTCGTCGTGAACGCCGGAGCCCCTGAAGCCTATGTCCCCCATTCGCCTGTTTGTCCCCCTCGCCCTTGCCCTACTGGCTGGATGCGCCACGCAACCTGCGCACAACGTGACCGTGGAAAAACAAAGCGAATGTCCGGTGCAACTCAGCAACGGGCAAAACCTGATCCTGACCCTGCCGAGCAATCCGACCACAGGCTATCGCTGGGCGATCCAGGATTCGGCCGGCGGTGTGCTGCACGCACTGGGGCCTGAGGTTTATCGAAACCCGGAAGATGCCGGCATCGTCGGCGCGGCCGGGGTCTCGACCTGGCGCTTTCAGGCTTTTGCGACCGGCACCGGGCGTTTGCGCCTGACTTCGCAACAGCCATGGGCACCCGAAGTGCTGCCGGTGGATTCATTCGACTGCACGATCTCGGTGAACTGACCGTGGGCTGGCTGATTCTGGCGCTGATGGGCGCAGTGACCTTTCTTTACGGCGTGAGCGTGCATGCGTCTCTGCTATGCCTGCTGGTCAAGCCGCTGCCGGTACTGGCCCTGCTCGGCTGGCTGCACGACGCACCGCCCGGCGAATATCGGCGCTGGATCAGCCTGGGCCTGATTTTCTCCCTGCTCGGCGACGTGTTGCTGGCATGGCCAGGGGACTTGTTCGTGTTTGGGCTGGGCGCGTTTCTGGTCGCGCACCTGGCTTATCTCAAGGCTTATCTGAGTGATTGCCGACGCCTGGCCGTGCTGCCGCTGGTGCTGGCCCTCGGCGTCGGCGCCGTACTGCTGGGAATTCTGATTTCCAACGGCCTCGGGCCATTGCTGGTGCCCGTGATTGTCTATGGCACGGCGATCAGCGCCATGCTCTGGCGCGCCCTGGCCCGACTCGGGACCGATGTGCCCAAACGCTCGGCGTTGCTGGCGGCGGCGGGGGCAGTGGCGTTCGTGTTCTCCGACAGCGTGATTGGTATCAGCCGGTTTGTGGTGCCGTTCGACGCGGCGCCTTATGTGATCATCCTCAGTTACTGGCTGGGGCAATGGGGTATCACTGCCTCGGCGTTCAGCCAAAGACCGCGTTGAATTCTTCGCGAGCAGGCTCGCTCCCACATTTGATCGACTGTGAACACATGATTTGTGTTCGACAGATCCATTGTGGGAGCGAGCTTGCTCGCGATAGCCATATCACGGGCAACGAAGATTCCTGATTCAGCCCGCCGGTTTATCAGACAACCCGCGCATCCGCGCGCCAACTTGGCTAAAATGCCGGCCTTTTCCACCTACACCGCTGGAACCGCCGTGAGCAAAGAATCCGATCGCCTTTTCGCCCAGCCCTTGGCCCAGGTGCCCGACTTCGCCTTCAACGAGGACGTGGTGCGGGTGTTCCCGGACATGATCAAGCGCTCGGTGCCGGGTTATCCGACCATCGTCGAAAACCTCGGCGTGCTCGCCGCGCAGTTCGCCCAGCCGGGCAGCGTGCTCTACGACCTGGGCTCGTCGCTGGGTGCCGTGACCCAGGCCTTGCGCCGGCATGTACGCACCGACGGTTGCCGGGTGGTCGCTGTGGATAACTCCGCCGCCATGGTCGAACGCTGCCGCGAGTACCTCAACGGTCAGGATTCGATGTTCCAGGAGCTGCTGCCGGTCGAGGTGATCGAAGGCGACATCCTCGCGCTGGAGTTCCAGCCGGCCTCGGTGGTCGCGCTGAACTTCACCCTGCAATTCATCGCCCCGGACCAGCGCACGGCGTTGCTGTCGCGCATCCGTCAGTCGCTGTTGCCTGGCGGTGCCTTGATCCTCTCGGAAAAACTGCGCTTCGAAGACGCGCAGGAACACGCGTTGCTCACCGACCTGCACATCGCCTTCAAACGCGCCAACGGCTACAGCGAGCTGGAAATCGCCCAGAAGCGCAGCGCCATCGAAAACGTCATGAAGCCCGACAGCCTCGAAGAACACCGCGAACGCCTGCTGGCCGCCGGGTTCTCGAAAGTCGTGCCGTGGTTCCAGTGTCTTAACTTTGCCTCGTTGATTGCCTTGCCATGATTGATCTGTCCCCCCTCGCCCGCCGTCTGGCCGGCACTCCGCTGGCCGAATGGGCCAACACCCTGCAAGCACAACTCGACAAGAAAATGGAAAAGGGCCACGGCGATCTGGAGCGCTGGCAAAGTGCGCTGGACGCCCTGCCGAAGATCCAGCCAAGTGAAGTCGACTTGCTCAATGGCCTGAAGCTGGACACCGATTGCAGCGACGAGACCCGCGCACAAATGCGCACTGCGCTGATGGGCCTGTCGCCTTGGCGCAAAGGGCCGTTCGACCTGTTCGGCGTGCACGTCGACACCGAATGGCGCTCGGACTGGAAGTGGTCGCGGGTCGCCCCGCACCTGGACCTCAAAGGCAAGCGCATCCTCGATGTCGGCTGCGGCAACGGCTATTACATGTGGCGCATGCTCGGCGCCGGCGCGGACAGCGTGATCGGTGTCGACCCGAACTGGCTGTTCTTCTGCCAGTTCCAGGCGGTGCAGCGTTATCTGTCCGAGCCGAACGCCTGGCACCTGCCCTTCCCGTTCGAAGACCTGCCGCCGAACCTCGAAGGGTTCGACACGGTATTTTCCATGGGCGTGTTCTACCACCGCCGTTCGCCCATCGAGCATTTGCTGGCGCTGAAGGATTGCCTGGTCAAGGGCGGGGAACTGGTGCTGGAAACCCTGGTGGTTGAAGGCGACAAGCATCAGGTGCTGGTGCCGGAAGACCGATACGCGCAGATGCGCAACGTGTGGTTCCTGCCGTCGGTGCCGGCGCTGGAGTTGTGGTTGCGTCGTGCAGGGTTCACCGATGTGAGGTGCGTGGATGTGAGCACCACCACGGTCGAGGAACAGCGTGGGACGGAGTGGATGAAGTATCAGTCGCTGAGCGACTTCCTTGATCCCGAGGATCACAGCAAGACCGTTGAAGGGCTGCCGGCGCCGATGCGGGCGGTGATCGTCGCTCGCAAGTAAGCCAATCCCCGAACACCGAATACCCCTGTGGGAGCTGGCCTGCCAGCGATAGCGGTGGTTCAGTCGACATCAATGCTCGATGTGCCGACGCCATCGCTGGCAGGCCAGCTCCCACAGGGTTTGATGTCGTTTTCTAGATTGCTGGTTTCGCGCGCCGGGCCTTGAAGAATTCGCTGAGCACCGCCCCGCATTCCTCCGCCAACACCCCGCCTTCATACAACACCCGGTGATTCAAAAAGCCTTGGGTAAAGAACTGCCCCTGGCTCTGCACGATTCCGGCTTTCGGCTCCAGCGCGCCGTACACCACCCGGGCAATCCGCGAATGCACGATCAGCCCTGCGCACATACTGCACGGCTCCAGCGTGACATACAGCGTACTGCCCGGCAGACGATAGTTGCTTACAGCCTGGGCGGCGGCGCGGATGGCGACCATCTCGGCGTGGGCGCTTGGGTCGCTGCCAGTGATCGGACAGTTGAAGCCGCGACCAATGATCTCTCCATCCTGCACCAGCACCGCGCCCACGGGCACTTCGCCGAGGGCCGCGCCTTGGGCCGCCAGTGCCAGGGCCTCACGCATGAATTCGCGATCACGGCTGCGGTCGATGATGGCGGCGGGACGAATCTGACGCATCACGCCACCTCGATAGCGGCCATCAGGCCGGTTTCCATGTGGTCGATCACATGGCAGTGGAACATCCATACACCCGGGTTATCCGCCACCAGCGCTACCTGCGCGCGCTCGTTCTTGCCCAGCAGGTAAGTGTCGGTGAAATACGGAATGACCTTGTGCCGGTTCGAGGCGATGACCTTGAAACTCATGCCGTGCAGGTGAATCGGGTGCTGGTACTGAGTCATGTTCTTCAATTCGAAAATGTAGCTCTTGCCCTTCTCGAGCCTGGCAATCGGGCGGTCGGCGCAGGTCTTGTCGGTGATGTCCCAGGCCTTGCCGTTGATCTGCCACAGGCTCGGCGGCTTGCCGTTATCAACGTTGACCGATACCGAGCCGACCCATTCGAAATTGAAGTTGAGTTTCTCGGCATTGGCCAGGTCCGGTTCGGCGATCGGGTTGGCCGGCAGTGCCGGTGGCCACTCGGTCGGCGCATCACTATTGGCCACTGAACGGAACGTGCCCAGGCGCACCGGGCCGTTGCGCAGCGACAACTCCTCACCGGCCGGCGGGGCCTTGATCGCCAGGCAAATGCGCATGCCCGGGCCGAGCCAGTATTCCTTGCCGAGCGGTCGTGGCTCGACCGGGTTGCCGTCCAGCGCATAGATCTGCGCTTCGACGCCAGGAATGTTCAGGCGATAAGTCAGGGTGTTATCGAGGTTGAGCAGGCGTACGCGGGTGATCTGCCCGGCCGGCAAGTCGATCACCGCCTGCGGGACGCCATTGATGGTCGCCAGGCGCCCCGCCGTACCACCCCGCGCCGCTTCCCGGGGAATACTGAACTCGACGAAATTACCCACATCGTCGACGTGCCAGCTCTTGAGACTCAAGGTCTTCTCGTACTTGAATCCGGTCGGCTCGCGTTCGTCGATAATCAATGGGCCGACCAGGCCACGGCCGAGCTCCTCACTGCTGTTCACATGCGGGTGGTACCAGTAGCTGCCGGCATCCGGCACACGGAATTTGTAGTCGAAGTACTCACCCGGCAACACCGGCAATTGCGACACGTAAGGCACACCGTCCATTTCCAGCGGCAGGCGGATGCCATGCCAATGGATGGTGGTGGCGACCGGCAGATGGTTGATGAAGCGCACCCGCAGCCATTCACCCTGACGCACCCGCAATTCGGTGCCCGGCGCCGACGGGCCGAAGGCCCAGGCCTGGGTCTTGTGCCCGGCTACCAGCTCCACGTCCAGCGGCGCTGCGATCAGCTCGTAGTCGTGGCCCGCCTCGGCGTCCGCCATCTTGCCCAGCCAGTAGCGCGACGCGCCCCCCGCACCGACACCAACGACAACAAGACCGGCCAGGTCACCGAGGATTTGGCGACGGGTAAACGACATGAACTCAACTACCTCACGTATCAGCGACAGGCCCGGGGCCCGCAAAAGGCGAATACGATACACCCGCAGTTGTGAAAGAAACAGCAAAGCGGACGTGACGCCGGGCCGCAGCCGGGCGACCTCTGACAACAAAGATCTATTAATCCCTGACACCGTGCGCCGCTTTCCCTACAGATCCGGCTGTAGTCCGCAGCGCATAGTGCCGACCTCAAACCCATCCATTTCTCAAGGAGAGAGAGATGAATTCTTCAGATACAAGTACTCAATTCCCACTCCCGGACCCCGACGATGTACAGGCCCTCAAGGACCTGGTGCTTCCGTTCGTGGAAGCCTGTCCCGACATGCACGACATGGCCCATATCGAGGCTCAGGCAATTCTGGACAAATACCGCATCCAGCACATCGACCCGGACCGGGTCTGGTGGCACCGTTTCGACAACACGTCGGTCACCAGCAACAAAGCCTTCCTGTTCTGGGAACACTATCCCAAGCCCATTGAGTCGCTGACCTTGCCGCAACTGGTGGTCCAGCGCTTTCAGGCCCACGACCAGGACAATGCCGACCTGCTGGACAGTGATGGCGGGTTCTACAACGAGGGAGCGAACGCCCGGATCTACAACGAAACCAACGAAGTGAAGATGCACCCCAGCGTGGTCATCAAGGACCTGTGGCGCATCAATTTTCACGACCGCTATTGGGAGAAGATGGGCGCTTTCTGGCGCAATCATTCGGATAATTTTCGAACCCTGGCCAAGCTCAATTTCATTTCCAAGGCGTTGGAGGAACACGACGGCTCACGCCTGAGCAACGAAAACCTCAAAACCGTGCTCAAGGCAGTGGCCGGCCATCTCACCTGGCCCGTTACCCTGGACATGCTCAGGGCCCACGAGCCGCCTGTCGAAGGCCTGCGAGTCACGCCGCTGTGCATCGGCAACTACATGTCCAGTGACATACTGCGCATCATCGACCGAGACGGACGGCAGATTCTCTATACCCCGGGGGAAACGGATGCCTTCCATGTATTAGAAACCCCCCGCGACCTGCACTGGTGGTTGCTGTGCCAGAACAACCATCCGGACAACCGCGTCCGGTTCATGGCGCACTTCCCCTTGTCGGCCCAGCAGCAGGATGAGGACAACGTTGGCCTGAACCACACCATCGACTTGCTGTATGTGACGTGGGGCAAATACGACCATAGCCTGTTCGAACCAGACATACCGGATATCGATGTTGACACCTTCACCTGGCTCCGAGACTCGGTCAGGGAACGCATGTTCGACGACGCGGATATATCCTTACGCTCCAATGCCGACCTGCGGGAGAAAATGTGGATCGGCTATCTGAGTACGTTCACCCGACTCTTTGGTGCCATGTCCTGCGCCGGCTGGCCCGTGGCCCTGGCCGCCGTGGGTGCCGGCATCGCCAACATCGGCCTGAACATCGACCAGGCCGTCAACGGCATGAACGCCCAGGAACGCAAGGCCGGTGTACTCGGCGCCATCTTCAGCAGCATCGACACCCTCTTCAATGCGCTGGCGCTCGGTGGCTCGGCCGAGTTGGCGGAAGTCGGCGAAGCCAAAGACGAGTTCACCCCACAGGAGAATCTCGGCGGCGAAAACGAACACCCCGAAGGCGCCCCACCGAAAATCACAGTCGCCGCCCCCGGTCGAACCTATGTCGTGGAAGGTGAAAACCCGCTGGCCCCTTTCGAGACCAATGAAGTCCTTGACGGCCTGGAGGTGGCAGCCGAGGAAGGCAAATACCGCAACATCTATCAGCCAGCGACAGGCGGCAACTACGTCAGGATCAATGACGACTACTACCTGGTGCGCTACGTCAACGAGCTGAAGACCTGGGTCATCATCGACCCCGCCAACCCGTTCTCGTTTCACCGCAGCCTGCCGGTTCGTTTGAACGCCGAGGGTGAATGGGAACCGCTGACCCGCCCCGGTCTGTATGGCGGCGGCAAGATTTTTGGCAATTGGCCTTGGGGCCGATCGCCTGCGCCTTTGCCTGAGATAGCCAGCCCTGCCACTGCCTATGACGTCCCTCAGGCGCTACGGGCCGAGTTGAAGCCTTACGTCACCGAAGCTGGCGCCGACAAAGAGCTCAGTGACGCTTACGACGACATTTTCAATCCCGACAGCGCTCTGATGCAGTTCAAGGCCCTGAGAAAAACCTTGTATCGAGACGCTCAGGCCTACTATCAAAACCTTCCTGAACTCCCCCCCAGGCCGACCACTCCGGTCTTTGGCCCGGTGAGCCGACCCAAGGACATCATCGAGACGCTGTTCGAAGAGTCACCCGCCCTGGTCGTCGGCGAAGGCCACTCCAGTATTGGCAGCAAAGAGTTCCTGATCGAGAACATGGAGATACTCGGCAAACAAAAGGTTAAAACCTTGTACATGGAACACCTGTTCAACGACTTCCATCAGGCGGACCTGGATGTTTTCAACAAGAGCGGCGTAATGTCGAAAAGCCTGAAACGCTATCTGAAGAATCTTGATGCAGGTCATTTCACCGATCCCTCTGGCCGATTCACCTTTATGAAACTGGTCAAGACCGCGCAGAAAAACCACATTCGCGTGCAGGCGATCGACTGCGCTGCAAGCTATCGCGTCGATAACATGCAGGGGGTAACCCCCTTCCACCGGCAAAAAATGATGAATTACTTCGCCAAAATCATCATCGAAGGGGATCAGGCTGCCAGAGGGTCTCATCGATGGATTGCACTGGTTGGCAATACTCATTCCAATACCTGGGAAGGTGTCGCGGGCCTCAGTGAACTGGAAGGTGGTATCGGCTTGCGGGTAAAAAGTGCCAGGGTCGGTCAGTCCACGACCATTGAGCCAGACCCGGGAGAGTCCGGTACCAACGGCGGAATTGACAGCACTGTGTTCACGGTCAAGAACGACCTGCTTCTGGAACTGGAATCCCCCGAGCTTGCCAGAGAACAGGTACTCGACGCAGCACTCAATCAACCGGGCATGGTCAGCATCGAAAAGTACGGCAACCAGCTCGAACTGGTTCACCGTGCCCGGGACGGCTCACTGGTGCGCACCCTCATCCGCTCTGACGCCACAGGCATATACATTGAGCGTCCGCAGTGGGTCAGCATCAATAACAAGCGATTCACCAGCCTGGCCGAGCTTTCGCAAGCCCTGAGTCGCAACGGCTTGAAACCCACACGCGTCCCTTGAAACGCAAAAAGCCCCGGGTCTCTCGAACCGGGGCTTCGCTTGGTATTATCGATTTGAACCTGATTTCACAGGTTCAATTCGATCATTCCCACTCAATGGTCGCTGGCGGCTTGCTCGACACGTCGTAGGTGACGCGGGAGATGCCTTCGATTTCATTGATGATGCGGCCGGAAACGGTTTCCAGCAGTTCGTAAGGCAGGTGTGCCCAACGCGCAGTCATGAAGTCGATGGTTTCCACGGCACGCAGGGCCACGACCCAGGCGTAACGACGGCCATCGCCCACCACGCCAACCGATTTCACCGGCTGGAACACCACGAACGCCTGGCTGACCTTGTGGTACCAGTCGGCCTTGCGCAGTTCTTCGATGAAGATGTGGTCGGCGCGACGCAGCAGGTCGGCGTATTCCTTCTTCACTTCACCGAGGATGCGCACGCCCAGGCCCGGGCCCGGGAACGGGTGACGGTAGACCATGTCGTACGGCAGGCCCAGTTCCAGGCCCAGACGACGGACTTCATCCTTGAACAGCTCGCGCAACGGTTCAACCAGCTTGAGGTTCATTTCTTCCGGCAGGCCGCCCACGTTGTGGTGCGACTTGATCACGTGGGCCTTGCCGCTTTTCGCGCCAGCCGACTCGATCACGTCCGGGTAGATGGTGCCCTGGGCCAGGTACTTGATGTTGTCCAGCTTGCAGGATTCGGCATCGAACACGTCGATGAAGGTACGGCCGATGATCTTGCGCTTCTTCTCCGGGTCGGCTTCGCCGGCCAGGTTGCCCAGGAACTGCTCTTCGGCGTTGGCACGGATCACCTTGACGCCCATGTTCTCGGCGAACATGGCCATCACTTGCTCACCTTCGTGCAGGCGCAGCAGGCCGTTGTCGACGAACACGCAGGTCAGCTGGTCGCCGATGGCCTTGTGCAGCAGCGCGGCAACCACGGACGAGTCAACACCGCCGGACAGGCCGAGCAGGACGTTGTCAGTGCCGACCTGGGCACGCACCTGGGCGATGGCGTCTTCAGCGATTTTCGAGGGAGTCCACAGGGCTTCACACTCGCAGATGTCGAGGATGAAGCGCGACAGGATGCGACCGCCCTGCTTGGTGTGGGTCACTTCCGGGTGGAACTGCACGCCGTAGTAGCGGCGCTCGTCGCTGAACATGCCGGCGATCGGGCAGCTCGGGGTGCTGGCCAGGATGTGGAAGTCTTCCGGCATGCGGGTAACTTTGTCACCGTGACTCATCCACACGTCGAGGCCGAACAGGCCGTCGGCGTCGATGTGGTCTTCGATGCCGTCGAGCAGACGGCTCTTGCCGACCACGTCCACGCGGGCATAACCGAACTCACGCAGCTCGGAACCTTCAACCTTGCCGCCCAGTTGCTCGGCCATGGTCTGCATGCCGTAGCAGATACCGAAGACCGGCACGCCCAGATCGAAAACCGCTTGCGGGCAGCGCGGGCTGTTGGCTTCGTGAACCGACTCCGGGCCGCCGGCGAGGATGACGCCTTTAGGAGCGAATTCGCGGATCGCATCTTCGTCCATGTCGAACGGGTGCAGTTCGCAGTACACGCCGATTTCACGCACGCGGCGGGCGATCAGTTGGGTGTACTGGGAACCGAAGTCGAGGATCAGGATGCGGTGGGCGTGAATGTCGAGGGCCATGATTCAGTCTCGTCTAAAAAATTCGGAAACAGTCGTGATTCAGAAACAACTCGGGGCTGAATAAAACAGCCCCGGTTGCTTAGCGTGTTGCTTGAAGGCTCAACCTACGCGGTAGTTTGGCGCTTCCTTGGTGATCTGCACGTCGTGAACGTGGGACTCGGCCATGCCAGCGCCGGTGATCCGCACGAACTCAGGCTTGGTGCGCATTTCTTCGATGTCGGCGCTGCCGGTGTAGCCCATCGAGGAGCGCAGGCCGCCCATCAACTGGTGGATGATCGCGCTCAGGGTGCCCTTGTAAGGAACACGCCCTTCGATGCCTTCCGGAACCAGCTTCTCGGCGCCTGCCGAGGAGTCCTGGAAGTAACGGTCGGAGGAACCTTGAGCCTGGGACATGGCGCCCAGCGAACCCATGCCGCGATAAGCCTTGTACGAACGACCCTGGAACAGTTCGATCTCGCCCGGTGCCTCTTCGGTACCGGCGAACATCGAGCCCATCATCACGCAGGAAGCACCGGCCACGATGGCCTTGGACAGGTCACCGGAGAAACGGATGCCGCCGTCGGCGATCAACGGCACGCCTGTGCCTTCAAGGGCAGCGGCAACGTTGGCGATGGCACTGATTTGCGGCACGCCGACACCGGCGACGATACGGGTGGTGCAGATCGAGCCAGGGCCGATACCGACCTTGACGGCGTCAGCGCCCGCTTCGGCCAGGGCCTTGGCGGCAGCGCCGGTGGCGATGTTGCCGCCGATCACCTGCACTTCAGGGAAGTTCTGCTTGACCCAGCGAACGCGGTCGATCACGCCCTTGGAGTGACCGTGAGCGGTGTCTACCACCACCACGTCAACGCCGGCAGCAACCAGGGCGGCAACGCGGTCACCGGTGTCTTTACCGGTGCCGACTGCAGCGCCGACGCGCAGACGACCTTGATCGTCCTTGCTGGCCAGCGGGTAAGCCTTGGCTTTTTCGATGTCGTTGACGGTCATCATGCCTTTGAGGGCGAATTTGTCGTCGACGATCAGCACGCGCTCGATGCGGTGCTTGTGCAGCAGTTCACGCACATCGTTCTTGTCGGCGCCTTCCTTGACCGTGACCAGACGCTCTTTAGGCGTCATCACTTCACGGACGGTGGCTTCCAGACGGTTCTCGAAACGCACGTCACGGGAGGTGACAATGCCGACCAGGTCGCCATTGTGCAGCACCGGAACGCCGGAGATGTTGTGCATGCGGGTCAGTTCGAACAACTCGCGCACGGTGGCGTCGGCGACGATGGTGATCGGGTCCTTGACCACACCGGCTTCGTAACGCTTGACCTTGCGCACTTCGGCAGCTTGCTGCTCGATGGTCATGTTCTTGTGGATGATACCGATACCACCTTCCTGAGCCATGGCGATTGCCAGACGGGCTTCAGTGACGGTGTCCATGGCGGCGGAGACCAGTGGAATATTCAGCTCGATGCCACGGGTAAGGCGGGTCTTGAGACTGACTTCGTTAGGAAGCACCTCGGAATAACCGGGCACTAGGAGAATGTCGTCGAATGTCAGAGCTTCTTGGCTGATACGCAGCATCGCGGGGGCTCCCGAGCGGGAAAATGGAAGCGCGCCATTATAGTCAGACACCCCCTCGGGTTCAATGTAAAACTCTGTCTATTATTGGCTTTACTGATGTACGGGATGATATTGCTGCTTTTCTGTAGGAGCGAGCTCGCTCGCGATGGTCGTGAACCATAACGCGAACATTCTGGTTCCCCGCGGTGTTCTTGAGTTCATCGCGAGCGAGCTCGCTCCTACAGGGTCATCAGAGTTCGACTTTCACCCAACTGACAGGCTGATCCAGCCAATCGGCGAATTCATCGATAAAGCTCTGCTTGAACCCGGCTTCGGCCCAGTTGTTGAAGATGAAACCCAGGTTGGAGAAGCCGCATTCCTGCAGGAACAGGAAGCCGTTGATGTCGTCTTCATGCCCGCATTCGGGGCAGGTGAAGTTGTCGGTGCGCCCCGGCATCCAGTCTTCCAGGCTTTCGAACAGGGCTTCACCGATTTCCTTGCGGCACTCGGCGCAGCCTGCCTCTTCAAGGAATCCCTTGGCTGGCGTATAGATGCAACGCTTGGTGATGATCTCCAGGCCATTGACCGCTTCGCCGAATGGCAGGGCCTCCGGGTGCAGGACCACTGCGCGGGCACCGTCGGCGATGGCGTGGGCCATGCGATTGCCGGTGCGGCCGCAAGTGGTCAGTTCTTCCTGGATGATGTTCTTGCGCACCAGCCAACGCACGACGGCCCGGGCCCGGGGTTCGTGGACCGGCAGGGTGGAGATTTTCGGGACGATGATGCTTTGCGAATTCATGGGGGTACAGGCCTGGAACATTGATAAATGACCTGTAGGAGCGAGCCTGCTCGCGATGGACGTTAACGATAACGCGGGGAGTCTGGTTCCCCGCGGTGTTCTTGAGTCCATCGCGAGCAGGCTCGCTCCTACAGGTAAAGCAATGGCGCGATGCCTATAGAAGGTATAGGCCCGCCATAGCTGTTTTTACAGTTCTACGACAACCGCCTGGGAAGCGCGGGTTGCCTTGGCGCGGGCGGCTTCGATCGATTCGTCGCGAGCCAGGGCCACGCCCATGCGGCGCTGGCCGTTGACTTCCGGCTTGCCGAACAGGCGCAGCGCGGTATCCGGCTCGCTCAAGGCAGCGCCCAGGTTGGCGAAAGCGGTCTGGGTCGACTGCCCTTCTACCAGAATCACCGCCGAGGCCGATGGCGCGAACTGACGGATCAACGGGATCGGCAGACCGAGAATGGCCCGTGCATGCAGGGCGAACTGCGACAGGTCCTGGGAGATCAGGGTCACCAGGCCGGTGTCGTGCGGACGCGGCGAGACTTCGCTGAACCACACTTGATCGCCCTTGATGAACAGCTCGACGCCGAACAGACCACGGCCACCCAAGGCTTCGGTCACCGCTTTGGCAACACGCTCGGACTCAGCCAGGGCAATCGGGCTCATGGCTTGGGGCTGCCAGGATTCCTGATAGTCGCCCTTCTCCTGACGATGGCCGACCGGTGCGCAGAAGGTGGTGCCGCCGACGTGGCGCACGGTCAGCAGGGTGATTTCGTAGTCGAAATCGATGAAGCCCTCGATGATCACCCGACCTTTGCCGGCGCGGCCACCTTCCTGGGCGTAGTCCCAGGCTTTCTGCACGTCATCGACGCTGCGCAGCAGGCTCTGGCCCTTGCCCGAGGAACTCATGACCGGCTTGACCACGCATGGGAAACCGAGGTCCTCGACGGCCTTGCTGTAGTCCTCGAAGGTGTCGGCGAAGTGGTACGGCGAGGTTGGCAGGTCCAGCTCTTCAGCGGCCAGGCGACGGATGCCTTCGCGGTTCATGGTCAATTGCGCGGCGCGGGCGGTCGGGATCACGGTGAAACCTTCGGCCTCCAGTTCCACCAGGGTCGCGGTAGCGATGGCTTCGATTTCCGGCACGATGAAATGCGGCTTCTCGGCTTCGATCACGGCGCGCAGGGCGGCACCGTCGAGCATGTTGATCACATGGCTGCGGTGCGCCACCTGCATGGCCGGCGCGTTGGCGTAGCGGTCCACGGCGATCACTTCAACGCCCAGGCGTTGCAGCTCGATCACCACTTCCTTGCCCAACTCGCCACAGCCACACATCAATACGCGGGTCGCGGTCGGCGACAATGGAGTTCCGATACGGGTCATCTGAAGGTCCTCAAGGAGCGGATCATCGAGGGACGCGTCGCCATGCGCGCTTCCCATGGGGAGAAAGCGCGGCATTTTACATGAACTTCAGCCGACGACAGCCTGTTTGCGCAGGCGCCAGGCCATGATCAGCCACACGGCGGTGACCCCGGCGAACTTCGAACCCAGGGCGGTGAGGATCACCCCCGGCGTCAGGGCGTCGATCATGCCGAAAAAGATAAAGGTATCGAGGGGAATGCTCAGGGCCGAACTTATCCACAGGCGATCATGCAGCGGACGTTTGGTGATGCTGAACACCAGCCAGTCGATGCACTCGGAAACCGCGAACGCCGTGGCGCTGGCCAGGGCGATGGACGGATCGGAGGTGACATAGGACAACACCAGCGCCACCAGCATCGCCGCGAGGGCGCCATGCCCGAACCGGGCTTGCACCATGTCGCGCAACACAAACACCAGCCCGCCCCAGGCCGACCAGATAATGTCCAGGTGGGGGGCGGTGGAAAAGGCGTAGTTGATCAGCACGACGCTGCTGATGTAGGCGATCAGGAAGAGCATGGGCGGGAAAGTACCTGTCAATTTGCCGCACAGAATACTGTAGGAGCGAGCTTGCTCGCGATGGTCGTGAACGATAACGCGGCAAACCTGACACCCCGCGGCGTTCGCGGGTCCATCGTCGGAACGCCGCCCGGAGCAAGCTCGCTCCTACAACCGCGGTTTTGCCCCGATCATCCAGATCAACCCACTGGCCTTGGCCCGCTCATGACACAACCCCAGCACCTTGCGCCGCTCGTCGTTGTCCATGCGGCTCCAGCGGGTAATCTCCTCCACCGTGCGCTGGCAACCGGTGCAGATGTCATCGTCATCCAGCGCACAAATGTTCACGCAGGGCGATGCAACCGGGCGTTCAGTGGTGGTCATTGTTCCTGCTCGGCCAGGTCGCGGGCATAACGCTGCGAGTTGTGTACATAGTGAGCAGCGCTGGCCTCCAGCATCTTGATTTGTGGCTCGGTCAATTCGCGCACCACTTTGCCGGGCGAGCCCATGACCAGCGATCCGTCCGGAATCTCCTTGCCTTCGCCGATCAGCGAGTTGGCGCCGATGATGCAGTTCTTGCCGATCTTCGCGCCATTGAGAATCACCGCGTTGATGCCGATCAGGCTGTAGTCGCCGACGGTGCAGCCGTGGAGCATGGCGTTGTGGCCGATGGTCACGCCGGTGCCGATGGTCAGCGGGTAGCCCATGTCGGTGTGCATTACGGTACCGTCCTGGACGTTGCTGTTCTTGCCGACCAGGATCAACTCGTTGTCGCCGCGCAATACGGCGTTGAACCAGACGTTGGCGCCCTCTTCCAGCTTGACCTTGCCCACCAGCACGGCATTGGGTGCGACCCAGCTCTGTGGATGGGTTTCGACGCGGGCGTCGCCCAGGCGGTATTTCATTGTTGGATTCCTCAAGGCTCAGGCAGGCTTTTTTTCAGCAAAACCAGGATTCAGGCCATTCGAACGATGGCGTCAGATACTGATAAAGCTTTTGGGAGGCTGATGCAGGCTGATTTTGGCGTCATACAGCAGGTTGATCAACTCGACGATCATGATCGCCGTCAGCCCCCAGATCTTGTATTCGCCAAAGCGATAGCTCGGGACGTACCAGCTGCGGCCCTGATAATCGATACGATGGGTATGTTCGCGGGGGTCTTTGCGGAAGAACTCGAGGGGCACGCTGAACACCGCGGCGATCTCGGCATCGTTGGCCTGGTATTGGACAAAATCCGGGATCACCCCGACATAGGGCGTGACCTTGATGCCATGCAGGCTGATCAGCGGGCTGAGCGGGCCGATCACCTCGACCAGCCCCGGCGGCAGGCCGATCTCTTCTTCGGCTTCACGCAGGGCGGTGAAAATCAGGTCGGGGTCTTCGGGGTCACGGCGTCCGCCGGGAAAGGCGACTTCGCCGCCATGGGTCGACAGGCCGCTGGCACGCAGGGTCAACACCAGCTCGGGCTCGTCACTGCGGGTGATGGGCACCAGCACTGCGGCCTCGGGAAAACGACGGTCGGTCTCCAGTGTGCGTGGAGTGTGGTTACTAACCCGATGCAGTAGCTCATCCAGCATGAGTGTTCTCGATCTGTGCCTTACCCGGCATCATGCACCAATCGCTGCGGCCGCCCAACCCCCGCAACCGTCCCATGTCGCGAAACGACAACTTGCCGACCGGCACTGCCGCACGCCAAGATAGGCGCAGCATTCAGGAACCCCAGCATGAAATTTTGCAGCCAGTGCGGTAACCCGGTGACCCAGCGCATTCCCGAGGGCGATTCGCGTCTGCGTTTTGTCTGCGACAGCTGTCACGCCATTCACTACCAGAACCCCAACATCGTCGCCGGCTGCGTGGCGACCTGGGACACCAAGGTGTTGTTGTGCCGACGGGCCATCGAGCCACGTCGCGGCTACTGGACCCTGCCCGCCGGTTTCATGGAGAACGGCGAGACCATCGAACAGGCCGCCATTCGCGAAACCGCCGAGGAAGCCTGCGCCCGGGTGCGCAACCTGAGGATCTATACCCTGATCGACGTGCCGCACATCAGCCAGGTGCATGTGTTCTTCCGTGCCGAGCTGGCGGACCTGGACTTTTCTGCCGGCCCCGAGAGCCTGGAAGTGCAACTATTCGACGAAGCGGACATTCCATGGGATGAGCTGGCTTTCCGCACGGTGGGCCGTACCTTAGAATGCTTCTTCGCTGACCGGCGGACCGAGGTCTATCCCGTTCGGTCTGAATCGATCCCGCCACTTGCTCAGTCTGCCATTATCTGATGTCATCCCGGCATCACTCAAAGGCGCCGAAAGACCGCCCGAACGCGGCACGAGCCTGCGGCAGCTCCTGCAAAAACTTCTATACATAAATAGTCGCGACACCTCCTGGGGAATCGTTTCAATGCGCTGGTTGCTTGCCCTGTTCTGTTTGTCGTTCGTCACGGTGTCCCAGGCTTCTGCCGTGGAAACCCTGGACGGCAAGGTCATCGAGAAGATCCTGATTCTCAAGTCTTCCCATCAATTGCAATTGATCAATGACGGCAAGCCGCTCAAGACCTATCGCATTTCCCTGGGCAAGCGTCCCAAGGGGCCCAAGCTGATGGAAGGCGACAAGCGCACCCCGGAAGGCTTCTACTGGGTCGACTGGCGCAAGATCAGCGATCGCTTCAACCTGGCGATGCACATTTCCTACCCGAACATCAGCGACTCTGCCCGTGCCCGTCGTGAGGGCGTCGAGCCCGGCGGCATGATCATGATCCACGGCACCCCGGACAGCGAAGACACCCCCGAAGACCTGTTCCACACCCTGGACTGGACCGACGGCTGCATCGCCATGCGCAACATGGACATGCGCGAAGTCTGGAACCTGGTGCCGGACGGCACGATGATCGAAATCCGCCCGTAATCCCCCCACGACCGTTGGTCGCCATCGAAAAATAAATTCAAAAGATCGCAGCCTTCGGCAGCGCCTGCAGCGTGAATACCATTTCGCACTGCAGGCGCTGTCGCAGGCTGCGATCTTTGCCTTCAAAATCCGCCCCTCTAATACCACTTCAAACCACCCCCCACTCCAACTAGCCGACAAGGCAGGTTTCCTTCCACAAACAGCAAAGCTCTGGCGTTGACATGGTATTCAAGTGGTATTAGTTTTCGCCCATTCACGGGCAAAAACATTCCAATATCCGCCCCGGACAACCGCCATGAACGATCTCCAGGCCCTGCGCCCCGACGATACCCAACCCACGCCGTTGTACCTGCAACTGGCACGTAACCTGGAAGCCGCGATCCACGCCGGCCAGTGGAAAGCCGAGCAGGCGATGCCATCGGAACGCAATCTGAGCGAGACGCTGGGCATCTCCCGCGTCACCGCCCGCAAGGCCTTGGAAGTGTTGTTCGAACAAGGCCTGATCCGCCGCAACCAGGGCTCCGGCACCTTCATCACGCCGCGCCTCGAACAACCGTTGTCGCGTCTTTCCGGCTTCAGTGAAATGCTCCGCCTCAAGGGGTTCGTGCCCGGCTCGCAATGGCTGGAGCGGGAAATCACCCTGCCGACCCATGAAGAGCTGATCCGCCTCGGTCTGTCGCCCAACGACAAGGTTGCGCGCCTCAAACGCCTGCGCAAGGCCGACGACACGGTGATGGCCATCGAGATGAGCACCCTGCCCGCCTCGATCATTCCCAAGCCGCAAATAGTCGGTGACTCCCTCTACGAATTCCTCGACGGCATCGGCAAGCCGGTGGTCCGCGCCCTGCAGCACATCCAGGCGATCAACGCCTCGGACGAGTTCGCCGCACTGGTGGGCATCCCCCCCGGCACCGCCATGTTGCTGATGACCCGGGTCGGCTACCTGGAAGACAACACGCCCATCGAAGTCACCGACACCTATTGCCGTAACGACTACTACGACTTTGTCGCAGAGCTGCGTCGCTAACAAATAGCCGCCGAATATCGAGAACAGATCATGTCCGAAGACAACATCCTCACCCCCCACGGCTGGGTTCGCGGCCGACTGGTTCATGAGCACGGCAAGGTCGTGTCGATCGAAGGCCAGCCCTGCGATCCGGCGGACAACGACCTGCCGTACCTGCTACCGGGCTTCATCGACCTGCACGTTCACGGCGGCGGCGGCAAAGACATCATGGAAGGCGCGCCCGCTTTCGAAACCATCACCCGAACCCATGTGCGCTTCGGCACCACGTCGCTGCTGGCCACTACCATGACCGCACCGAGCGAAGAAATCTCCAGCGTGCTCAAGGCCGTCGGCGAATTCTGTGAGCAGCGCCCCCAAGGCTGCGCCCGGGTACTCGGCGTGCACCTCGAAGGCCCCTACATCAACCCCGGCAAACTCGGCGCGCAACCCAACTTCGCCCACACCGCGCTGATGGCCGAAGTCGAAGCGTACCTGGCGCTCGCACCGATCCGGGTGATCACCATCGCCCCGGAAATCGCCGGTCACGACGCCTTGATCCGCGACCTGAGCGGCCGTGGCGTGCGTATGCAGATCGGCCACACCCTGGGCAGTTACGAGGAAGGCGTGGCCGCGCTGGAGGCCGGCGCCAGCAGTTTCACTCACCTCTACAACGCCATGAGCCCGCTGCATCACCGCGAGCCGGGGATCGTCGGCGCAGCCCTGGCCCACGCCAAATACGCCGAACTGATTCCGGACTTGCTGCACGTGCACCCCGGCGCCATCCGCGTGGCTCTGCGCTCGATTCCGTGCCTGTACTGCGTCACCGACTCGACCGCCGCCGCCGGCATGCCCGACGGTGAATACAAGCTCGGCAGCCACACCGTAACCAAATGCCTGGGCGGCGTGCGCCTGCCCGACGGCACCCTGGCCGGCAGTACCCTGACCATGGATCAGGCCCTGCGCAACCTGGTGAAGATCGGCCTGCCCATCGCCGAAGCTTCGCAGCGCCTGTCGCAATTCCCCGCCGATTACCTCGGCATCACCGAACGCGGGCGCCTGCAACCAGGCGCCTGGGCCGACTGCGTGCGACTGGATCGCTCACTGAAACTGACCGCTGTCATGGTCGAAGGAGAAGACATTGACTTCAAAAATGCTTGAAGAGGCGCTGTCCTCGTTCGAAGCCGTGCAGGCCCAGTTGCAAACACTCGACCCACAGATGATCGAGATCGCCGGGCGCCTGCGTCGTCAGCCGCCGCAAGTGGTGATGACCGTCGCGCGCGGCAGCTCCGACCACGCCGCCAGCTACTTCGCCTACCTGACCATGCAACTGCTGGGTTTTCCGGTGGCCTCGTTGCCGATGTCGGTGGTGACCATGCAGCAGGCGCCGTTGAAGGTCAGTGGCCAGGTGGCATTCGCTTTCTCGCAGTCGGGGCAAAGCCCGGACCTGGTCAACAGTCTGCGCCTGTTGCGCAAGCGCGGCGCCCTGAGTATTTCGATGGTCAACGCCGAAGAGTCGCCGCTGGAAGCCGCCTGCGAATTCAGCCTGCCGCTGTGTGCCGGCATCGAAAGCAGCGTCGCCGCGACCAAGAGTTTCATCGCCACCCTCAGCGCCAGCGCGCGGCTGATTGGCCACTGGAAAGAAGACGCCGAATTGCTCGAAGCCGGTCGTGCCTTGCCCGAAGGCCTGCGCCACGCCGCGCAACAGGACTGGAGCCCGGCCATCGACGCCTTGCGCGATTGCCAGCAATTGATGGTGATCGGCCGTGGCGCCGGTTTCGCCATCGCCCAGGAAGCGGCGCTCAAGTTCAAGGAGACTTCGGCGATCCAGGCCGAAGCCTTCAGCAGCGCCGAAGTCCGTCACGGCCCGATGGCCTTGATCGGCGACAACTACCCGTTGCTGGTGTTTGCCCCACGGGGTGCCGAACAGGCCGGTTTGCTGAGCCTGGCCGCCGACATGCGCCAACGCGGCGCCCGGGTCCTGCTGGCCGCGCCGGATGACGTGCTTGAACGCGACCTGACCCTGACCCGCGCCGAACACCCGGCCCTCGACCCGATTCTGGCGATCCAGAGTTTCTACGTGATGGCCGCCGGCCTGGCCGTGGCCCGTGGCATGGACCCGGACCAGCCGCGGCACCTGAGCAAAGTCACTCGTACGCACTAAAGGCAATCACCCTGTAGGAGCGAGCCTGCTCGCGATGGTTTTGAAAACGACGCGTTCATTCAGGAGGAACGCATTATCGTTGACGTCCATCGCGAGCAGGCTCGCTCCCACAGGGGACCAAACGAATTTCAAAATCGTAGCTTTCCTGATGAGACCGAGCCCATGCATAACAACAATAAAGAGCTGACCTTAAGCGCCCCGCTCAGCGGCCCGGTGCTCACGCTCGCCAAAGTCCCGGACCCGGTGTTCGCCAGCGGCGCCATGGGTGACGGCATTGCCATCGATCCGCTCAACGACACGCTTCACGCTCCCTGCGCCGGCGTGGTGGTGCATGTCGCCCGCACCGGCCACGCCGTGACCCTGCGTGCCGACAATGGCGCGGAATTGCTCCTGCATCTGGGCCTCGACACCGTCGAGCTGCAAGGCCAGGGCTTCTCGATGCTGGTCAAGGAAGGCGCGCGTGTCGCCAACGGCCAACCGCTGCTGCGCTACGACCTGGACAAGGTCGCGCAACAGTGCAAAAGCCTGGTCAGCCTGCTGATCCTCACCAACAGCCAGGACTTTCAGGCACGGCCCATCACCCTCAAGTCGGTAAAGGTCGGCGAGCCGCTGCTGCACATCATTCGTCGACAGACGTCGAGCGCACAGGTCGAAACCGAGTTTGCCGGCGTCGAGATTGTCGGTCAGGTGCGCATTGCTCACCGTGGTGGTCTGCACGCGCGGCCGGCCGCGTTGATCCGTCAGACCGCGCAAGGGTTCAAAAGCAAATCGCAGCTGCATTTCGCCGGCAAGTCGGCCACCTGCGACAGCCTGATCGGCCTGATGGGGCTGGCCATCGGCGAACAGGCGGAGGTCCAGGTCAGTTGCCAGGGCCCGGATGCCGAAGCCGCACTGCAAGCCTTGTTGACCGCGTTATCCACAGCCCTGGCCGAAGACCACCACGCCGCCGCGCCAGCCACGATTGCCCAACGCAATCGCACTGCCGAAGCCGGTGTGTTGCACGGCGTCTGCGCGGCGCCCGGTCTGGTCGGCGGGCCGTTGTTTCGCCTGAATGCGATCAGCCTGCCGGTGGATGCCGGCCATCATGATCCGCAGCAACAACAGCAAGTGCTGGACGCGGCACTGAGCCAGGTGCGCAGTGAAATCGAACACACACTGACCCTGGCGAAAAAACACAAGGACACCGCTGAAGAGGCGATTTTCGCCGCACACCTGGCGCTGCTCGAAGACCCGGCCCTAGTGGACGCCGCCAGTCAAAGCGTCGCCCAGGGCTCGGCCGCGACCCACGCCTGGAGCCAGGCCATCGACGCGCAATGCGAAGTCCTCCAGCAAACCGGCAGCACGCTGCTGGCCGAACGCGCCAACGACCTGCGCGACCTCAAGCAACGGGTGCTGCGCGCATTGCTCGGCGATACCTGGCATTACGACGTGCCGGCCGGCGCCATCGTCGCGGCCCATGAACTGACGCCATCGGATTTGCTGCAACTGAGCCAGCAAGGCGTCGCCGGGCTGTGCATGGCCGAAGGTGGCGCGACCTCCCACGTAGCGATTCTGGCTAGGGGCAAAGGCTTGCCGTGCATGGTGGCGCTGGGTTCGACGCTGCTCGATCAGCAACAGGGGCAACCGGTGGTGCTGGACGCCGACGGCGGCCGCCTCGAACTGACACCCGGCACACAGCGCCTGACCGACGTGCGCCAGCTGCAACAGCAACAGCAACAACGCCGGGCCGAACAGCAGGCCCAGGCGCACACACCCGCGCTGACCACCGACGGCCTGCGCATTGAAGTCGCCGCCAACGTGGCGTCCAGCACGGAAGCAGCAGACGCATTGGCCAATGGCGCCGACGGTGTCGGCTTGCTGCGCACCGAGTTTCTCTTCGTCGACCGCCACACCGCCCCGAACGAAGAGGAACAACACCACGCCTATCAAGCGGTGCTCGATGCCATGGGCGACAAGTCGGTGATCATCCGCACCATCGACGTCGGCGGCGACAAGCAACTGGACTACCTGCCACTGCCTGCCGAGGCCAATCCGGTGCTCGGCCTGCGCGGCATTCGCCTGGCTCAGGTTCGCCCTGAACTGCTCGACCAGCAACTGCGCGCGCTGCTGCACATCCGCCCATTGTCACGCTGCCGGATCCTGCTGCCAATGATCACCGAAGTCGATGAACTGCTGCACATCCGCCAGCGCCTCGACGCCTTGTGCGGTGAACTCGGCCTGGCGCAACGCCCGGAGCTGGGGGTGATGATCGAGGTTCCGGCCGCCGCGCTGCTGGCCGAGCAACTGGCCGAGCACGCGGACTTCCTGTCCATCGGCACCAACGACCTGTCGCAATACACCCTGGCGATGGATCGTGACCACGCCGGGCTCGCCGCCCGCGTCGATGCGCTGCACCCGGCACTGCTGCGGCTGATCGCCCAGACCTGCGCCGGTGCGGCGCAGCACAACCGTTGGGTGGGCGTGTGCGGCGCACTGGCGTCCGATCCGCTGGCCACGCCAGTGTTGATCGGCCTGGGGGTCAGTGAACTGTCGGTGAGCCCGGTACAAGTCGGTGAAATCAAGGATCGCGTGCGTCATCTCGACGCCGGCGAATGCCGGCGCATCAGCCAGGGCCTGCTCAAGCTGAGCAGCGCCAGCGCGGTGCGTCACGCCTGCCACCAGCATTGGCCTCTGAGCTAAAGAACAACAAGAATCCACGGAGAACCGCCATGTACCAACTTTTCATCGAAGGCCTGCAACGCCTCGGCCGCGCGCTGATGCTGCCGATCGCGATCCTGCCGATTGCCGGCCTGCTGCTGCGCCTGGGCGATACCGACCTGCTGAACATCGCGATCATCCACGACGCCGGCCAGGTGATTTTCGCCAACCTGGCGATGATCTTCGCCATCGGCATCGCGGTCGGTTTCGCCAGGGACAACAACGGCACGGCGGGTCTTGCCGGGGTGATCGGCTACCTGGTGATGATCTCCACCCTCAAGGTGCTCGACCCGAGCATCAACATGGGCATGCTTGCCGGGATCGTCAGCGGTTTGATGGCCGGCGCGCTGTACAACCGCTTCAAGGACATCAAGCTGCCGGAGTACCTGGCGTTCTTCGGGGGCCGGCGTTTTGTGCCGATTGTCACCGGGTTTGCCGCTGTAGGCCTGGGCGTGGTGTTCGGCTACATCTGGCCGCCGATCCAGCACGGCATCAACAGCTTCGGCACGCTGATGATGGAAAGCGGCAGCTTCGGCGCGTTCGTCTTCGGCGTGTTCAACCGCCTGCTGATCGTCACCGGCCTACACCACATCCTCAACAACATGGCGTGGTTCGTGTTCGGCAATTTCACCGACCCCACCACCGGCGCGCTGGTGACTGGCGACCTGTCGCGCTACTTCGCCGGCGACCCGAAAGGCGGCCAGTTCATGACCGGCATGTTCCCGATGATGATCTTCGGCCTGCCCGCCGCCTGCCTGGCGATGTACCGCAACGCCCTGCCGGAACGGCGCAAGGTGATGGGTGGGATCTTCCTGTCGATGGCGTTGACCGCGTTCCTGACCGGCGTCACCGAGCCGATCGAATTCGCCTTCATGTTCCTCGCACCGTTGCTGTTTCTGCTGCATGCGTTGTTGACCGGTTTGTCGATGGCCATCACCAATGCGCTGAACATTCACTTGGGGTTCACCTTCTCCGGCGGCTTCATCGACATGATTCTTGGCTGGGGCAAGTCCACCAACGGCTGGCTGGTGTTCCCGGTGGGCCTGGCCTATGCGGTGATCTATTACGTGGTGTTTGATTTCTGTATCCGCCGCTTCGACCTGAAGACACCGGGCCGCGAAACCAGCACTGCCTCCCCGCAGGTTGCGGTGGCCGACAATGAACGCGCCGGGGCTTACATCAAGGCCTTGGGTGGTACCGAAAACCTGATCACCGTCGGCGCTTGCACCACCCGCTTGCGCCTGGACATGGTGGATCGCAACAAGGCCTCGGATACCGATTTGAAAGCGCTCGGCGCCATGGCGGTGGTGCGTCCGGGCAAGGGCGGAAGTTTGCAGGTGGTGGTCGGACCGATGGCCGACGCGATTGCCGATGAGATTCGCCTGGCGATGCCGGCGCTGGGCCGGGCCATGGTGTCGTCACCGGCGGCAGAAATCGACGCACCGCCACCTGCCGCCGTAGCGGCACCCGAGGCGCAGCAATGGCTCAATGCCCTGGGCGGTGGAGACAATGTACTGCAACTCGACTGCATCGCCATGACCCGCATCCGCCTGCAACTGGCCAATGGCAAGGCGTTGTCGGAATGTGATTTGAAAGCGTTGGGCTGCCAGGGTGTCAGCCAGTTGGAAGGCGGCATCTGGCATTTGCTGATCGGCGACAAGGCGCCTAGCTTGAGTGATGCGCTGGAAGCGTTAGTCAATCGTAGTGAGGTGAGTGCAAAGGTTTAGATCCTCGGTGCATGACAGGCCGCCATCGCGAGCAGGCTCGCTCCTACATTTGCTCTGCGTACACCGCACCACTGTAGGAGCGAGCCTGCTCGCGATGAGGCCCTCACTGACACCACTGAATCCTGAGCGATAAAAAACCCGCTGAAATCTCTTTCAGCGGGTTTCTCATTTCAGCAGCCAGGAAGATCAGAAATCCTCCAACCGCCACACTTCATAAGCCGGTGTCTCGTAGGGATGGCTCTGTTTCAGAGCCGCCACCACCGAGCGAATCAACTCATCGACCACCACCAGCTCAACCTTCCATTCCTCGACCTGTTCGACCTGCCCTGCCTCGCCAATGAACGGCTGACTGCCATCCAGTGGGCGAAACTGGCCTTGGCCCAACACCTGCCAGGCGCAGTGGTCATAGTCACCGATTCGTCCGCCACCGGCGGCGAATACGGCACTCTTCACGTCTTCGACGTGACTGGTTGGAACGAAAAAGCTGAGCTTGTACACGGCGCTTAGTTCACCCGCTTTTAGTTTACCCAGACCCGAGCATTACGGAACATACGCATCAGCGGTGCATCTTCGTTCCAGTCATCGGAGCGCCACGAGTTCTGCACGGCGCGGAACACACGTTCCGGGTGCGGCATCATGATGGTCACGCGACCGTCGCGGCTGGTCAAACCGGTGATCCCGCGCGGCGAGCCGTTCGGGTTGGCCGGGTAGCTTTCTGTGACCTTGCCGTGGTTGTCGACGAAACGCATCGCCACGCAACCGGACAGATCGGCTTCCAGCAGTGCTTCTTCGCTGGCGAACTCGGCGTGGCCTTCGCCGTGGGCGATGGCGATCGGCATGCGCGAACCGGCCATGCCTTGCAGGAAGATCGAGTTCGATTCCTGGATCTGCACCATGGCAACGCGGGCTTCGAACTGCTCGGAACGGTTGCGCACGAAGTGCGGCCAGAACTCGCTGCCCGGGATCAGCTCATGCAGGTTGGACATCATCTGGCAACCATTGCACACGCCGAGGGTGAAGCTGTCGTTGCGTTCGAAGAAGCCCTGGAACGCATCGCGGGCACGGCTGTTGAACAGTGCGGATTTCGCCCAGCCTTCACCGGCACCCAGTACGTCGCCGTAAGAGAAACCACCGCAAGCGACCATGCCCTTGAACTCGTTCAGGTCGACACGGCCGGCCAGAATGTCGCTCATGTGCACGTCGATCGCGTTGAAACCGGCGCGGTCGAACGCAGCCGCCATTTCCACCTGACCGTTGACGCCCTGCTCACGCAGTACGGCAACCTGTGGGCGAATGCCTTTCTTGATGTAAGGCGCGGCGATGTCCTGGTTGATGTCATAGCTCAGCTTGACGCTCAGACCCGGGTTGTCTTCTTCCAGCAGTACGTCGAATTCCTGTTCGGCGCAGTCGGCGTTGTCACGCAGACGCTGGATCTGGTAGCTGGTCTCGGCCCACTGGCGTTGCAGCAGACGACGCTGGCCTTCGAACACGGTGTCGCCGTTGAAGGTGATGCTGATCTCGCCGTTGTTCATCGGCTGACCGATCACCGACACGCAGTCGCCCAAACCGGCAGCGCTGAACTGCGCGAGGATGTCCGGGGTAGCATCCTGGCGAACCTGGATCACGGCACCCAGTTCTTCGTTGAACAGGATGGCAGCGATGTCGGCGGAGGTTTCCGCCAGACCGTCGAGGTTCAGGCTCAGGCCACAGTGACCGGCGAAGGCCATTTCCACTACGCTGGTCAGCAGACCACCGTCGGAACGGTCGTGGTAAGCCAGCAGGTGGCCGTCGGCGTTGAGGCCCTGGATCACCGCGAAGAAGGCTTTGAGGTCTTCGGCGTCATCGACGTCCGGCGCCTGCTTGCCGAGCTTGCCGTGAACCTGTGCCAGGATCGAGGCGCCCATGCGGTTCTGGCCATGGCCCAGGTCGATCAGGATCAGGTCGGTGGTGCCCTTGTCCATGCGCAGTTGCGGGGTCAGGGTCTGACGGATGTCAGTCACTGGCGCGAAACCGGTCACGATCAGGGACATTGGCGAAGTCACGGACTTGTCCACGCCTTCGTCGTTCCAGCGCGTGGCCATGGACATCGAGTCCTTGCCCACGGGAATGGTGATGCCCAGCTCAGGGCACAGTTCCATGCCGACCGCTTTCACGGTGTCGTACAGGCGTGCATCTTCACCCGGGTGACCGGCAGCGGACATCCAGTTCGCCGACAGCTTGATGTCGGAGATCTTGCCGATGCGCGATGCCGCGATGTTGGTCAGGGTTTCGCCGATGGCCATGCGACCCGATGCCGGAGCATCCAGCAGTGCCAGCGGAGTACGCTCGCCCATGGCCATGGCCTCACCGGTGTAGACGTCGAAGCTGGTGGCGGTGACGGCAACGTCGGCCACCGGAACCTGCCACGGGCCGACCATCTGGTCACGGGCCACGAGGCCGGTGATGGTGCGGTCGCCGATGGTGATCAGGAAGCTCTTGCTCGCCACGGCCGGGTGATGCAGGACGCGCTCGACGCAGTTGGCGATGTCGAGGGTCGACGGATCGAAATCGTCGCCCAGCTCGTTTTCACGAACCACCGAACGGTGCATGCGCGGGGCTTTGCCCAGCAGCACTTCCAGTGGCATGTCCACCGGGCTGTTGCCGAAGTGGCTATCCGTGACAGTAAGCTGCGGTTCGGCGGTGGCTTCACCGACTACGGCGAACGGGCAACGCTCGCGTTCGCAGATCGCCTTGAAGCGCTCGAAGTCAGCCGGGCCTACGGCCAGAACGTAACGTTCCTGGGATTCGTTGGACCAGATCTCGTGCGGGGCCATGCCCGGCTCGTCGTTTGGAATGTTGCGCAGTTCGAAACGGCCACCGCGGTCGCCGTCGTTGACCAGTTCCGGGAAGGCGTTGGACAGACCACCCGCACCCACGTCGTGGATGAAGCTGATCGGGTTCTTGTCGCCCAACTGCCAGCAACGGTCGATGACTTCCTGGCAGCGACGTTCCATCTCAGGGTTTTCGCGCTGTACCGAAGCGAAGTCCAGGTCCGCCGAGCTGGTGCCGGTGGCCATGGAGGAAGCCGCGCCGCCGCCCAGGCCGATCAGCATCGCCGGGCCGCCGAGCACGATCAGCTTGGAGCCGACCAGGATCTCGCCTTTCTTGACGTGTTCTTCACGGATGTTGCCCATGCCACCGGCCAGCATGATTGGCTTGTGGTAGCCACGAACTTCGTCACCGTGCGGAGTGGTGATCGATTGTTCGAAGGTACGGAAGTAGCCGGTCAGGGCCGGACGGCCGAATTCGTTGTTGAACGCAGCGCCGCCCAGCGGGCCTTCGATCATGATGTCCAGCGCGGTAACGATGCGCTCGGGCTTGCCGTACGGCACTTCCCACGGCTGTTCGAAGCCCGGGATCTGCAGGTTCGACACGGTGAAACCGGTCAGGCCGGCTTTCGGCTTGGCGCCGCGACCGGTGGCGCCTTCATCGCGGATCTCGCCACCGGAACCGGTGGATGCGCCCGGGAACGGGGCAATCGCGGTCGGGTGGTTGTGGGTCTCGACCTTCATCAGGATGTGCACCGGCTCCTGCACCGCGCCGTACTGGCGGGTCTCAGGGTCCGGGAAGAAACGCCCGGCCACGGAGCCGACGATCACCGAAGCGTTGTCCTTATAAGCCGACAGAACGCCTTCGCTGTGCATCACGTAGGTGTTCTTGATCATGCCGAACAGGCTTTTTTCCTGGCTCTCGCCGTCGATGTCCCAACTGGCGTTGAAGATCTTGTGACGGCAGTGCTCGGAGTTCGCCTGGGCGAACATCATCAGTTCGATGTCGTGCGGGTTGCGCGAAAGGCCGACGAAGGCGTTGACCAGATAGTCGATCTCGTCTTCGGCCAGGGCCAGGCCCAGCTCGGTGTTGGCTTTTTCCAGCGCGGCGCGGCCGCCGCCCAACACGTCGATCGCGGTCAGGGGTTTTGGCTCGGCGTGGCTGAACAGGCCGGCGGCCTGTTCGAGGTTGCCCAGGACGATCTGGGTCATGCGGTCGTGCAGACCGTCGGCGATCAGCTGGGCTTCAGCGTCGCTGAACTGGCCGGCCACGTAGAACGCGATGCCGCGCTCCAGGCGCTGGATTTTCGCCAGGCCACAGTTGCGGGCGATGTCGCTGGCTTTGCTCGACCATGGCGAGATGGTGCCGAAACGCGGCAGCACCAGAAACAGACGACCGGTCGGTTCCTGTACCGGAACGCTTGGACCGTACTTCAGAAGGCGCGCAAGCACCTGCTGTTCGTCGCCGGTCAGGACGCCGGTAACTTCGGCGAAGTGAGCGAATTCAGCATACAGGCCACTGACAGCCGGAACCTTCTGGCTCAGTTGCTCAAGGAGTTTGCTGTGGCGAAAGGCAGAAAGGGCAGGAGCGCCGCGCAGGATCAACATCTTCGGGACAGCCTCGGGAAGGGGTGTGCTTTGAGGCCGTGCATTCTAGCCTAAACAGGCCGCGACATCACCCGAAACGCTACGCACGGTTGCACTCGGGTGTCGATCTGTGTTTCTGCCTCGAAAGTCAGGTTAATGGGGCGTGTGGCGATAGCTTATTTTTACTGTAACAAAATGCAGACAAAGCCCATTCCTGCGGGGTTTCGGTCGGTTTTGTGATCTCTAGCAGACAACCCCCTCGCTGTCGAGATATGGCGCCCGTGGTCCTTTGCGTATACTGCGCAGATGTTTTTCCCAACGGCTTTGCGTCCGCGGTACGCCAAATGGCTGATCGCAACCGGACTCTTCCTGATGCTCGGTGGCTGTGTTGATAAACCCAACACGCTCGAGCGCGTAAAGGAGGATGGTGTGCTGCGGGTGGTTACCCGAAACAGCCCCGCCACCTACTTTCAGGATCGCAACGGTGAAACCGGCTTCGAATACGAGCTGGTGAAGCGCTTCGCCGACGATCTGGGGGTCGAGCTCAAGATCGAGACCGCCGACAACCTCGATGACCTGTTCAACCAGGTCGGCAAGCCCAATGGCCCGGTGCTGGCGGCGGCCGGCCTGGTCAGCAGCGAAGAGCGCAAGAAGCAAGTGCGCTTCTCCCATTCCTACCTGGAAGTCACCCCGCAGATCATCTACCGCAACGGCCAGTCCCGGCCGACCGATGCGAAGGATCTGGTGGGCAAGAAGATCATGGTGCTCAAGGGCAGCACCCATGCTGAACAACTGGCGCAGCTGAAACAGAAATTTCCCGGCATCGAATACGAAGAGTCCGACGCAGTCGAGGTCGTCGATCTCCTGCGCATGGTGGACGAAGGCCAGATCGACCTGACACTGGTCGACTCCAACGAAGTGGCGATGAACCAGGTGTACTTCACCAACATCCGGGTCGCCTTCGACCTCGGTGACGCCAGCAACCAGAGCTGGGCCGTCGCCCCGGGCGACGACAACAGCCTGCTCAACGAAATCAATGATTACCTCGACAAGGTCAAGAAGAACGGCACGCTGCAACGTCTCAAGGACCGCTACTACGGGCATGTCGACGTCCTCGGCTACATGGGTGCCACCACCTTTGCCCAACACTTGCAGCAACGCCTGCCCAAGTACGAACAGCACTTCAAGGCCTACGCCAAGAAGGAGAAAGTCGACTGGCGCCTGCTGGCGGCCATCGGGTACCAGGAATCGTTGTGGCAACCGGCGGTCACGTCCAAGACCGGCGTGCGCGGCCTGATGATGCTGACCCAGAACACCGCGCAGGCCATGGGCGTGTCCAACCGCCTGGACCCCCGGCAGAGCATCATGGGCGGCGCCAAGTACCTGGCCTACATGAAAGACCAGCTCGACGATTCGATTCAGGAACCGGACCGGACCTGGTTTGCCCTGGCAGCCTACAACGTCGGCAGCGGCCACCTCGACGACGCCCGCAAACTGGCGGCCAAGGAAGGGTTGAACCCGGACAAATGGCTGGACGTGAAGAAGATCCTGCCGCGCCTGTCGGAAAAGAAGTGGTACAGCAAAACCCGTTACGGCTACGCCCGTGGCGGCGAACCGGTGCATTTCGTGGCGAACATCCGTCGCTACTACGACATCCTGACCTGGGTCACGCAGCCGCAGCTTGAAGGCGATCAGGTCGCCGAGGGCAAACTGCTTGTTCCGGGGATCGACAAATCAAAACCGGCCCAAGAGCCAGCCCCGCTCTGACAGACGCCTTTAACCAAATGTGGGAGCCAGCCTGCTGGCGATAGCGGTTCATCATTCGACATCTTTGTTGACTGACACTCCGTTATCGCCAGCAGGCTAGCTCCCACATTGGTTTTGCGTTGTTGCTTAGGCCTTGGCAGCAGCCAAGATCAGGGCTTTCATTTCGGACACGGCGGATTTGAAGCCCACGAACAGCGCATGGGCCACCAGCGCATGGCCGATGTTCAGCTCGTTGATGCCCTTGATCGCCGCCACGGCTTCAACGTTGTGATAGTGCAGGCCATGGCCGGCATTGACGATCAGGCCCTGGGCCAAACCAAACGCAACGCCATCGGCCACCCGCTTGAGTTCTTCGGCGACTTCGGTCGGGGTCTCGGCATCGGCATAACGCCCGGTGTGCAACTCGATGGCCGGGGCGCCGACACGGCGGGAGGCTTCGATCTGGCGCTCATCGGCATCGATGAACAACGACACTTCGGAGCCGATCTTCGCCAGACGTTCGACCGCCGCCTTGATCCGCGCTTCCTGCCCCGCCACGTCCAGGCCGCCTTCGGTGGTCAGCTCCTGACGGGTTTCCGGTACCAGGCAAATGTGCGCCGGGCGGATGCGCTCGGCGAACTGCATCATTTCTTCGGTGACGCCCATTTCGAAGTTCATGCGGGTTTGCAGCACGTCCTTGAGCAGCAGAACGTCGCGCTCCTGAATATGCCGACGGTCTTCGCGCAGGTGCACGGTGATGCCGTCGGCACCCGCCTCTTCCGCGTCCAGTGCTGCCTTGACCGGGTCCGGGTAACGGGTGCCCCGGGCCTGACGCAGGGTGGCAACGTGGTCGATGTTCACGCCAAGAAGAATACGGGTGCTGGTGGTCACGGAAGCGCTCCAGAAGAAGAGAAAGTTCGGTGCACAGCATACGGTGTGATCAGGGCTTGCGAAACAGCTCGCGACTGACGAGTGGACGGCCGCCCAGGTGAACGGCCAACGCCTGGCGCATCAAGCGCTTGGCGGCGGACAGAGCGCCGGGGGCGGACCAGTCGGCTTCAGCCATGGCCAACAGCTCGGCACCATTGAACAGGCCCGGCTGCAGCAGATAGACCCGTTCAAGCCCCGCATCCACTTGCAGGCGGTAGAGGCCGTCCGGCGCGATGGGCTGATCATGAACATCAGCAGTCAGGGAAAACCCGTAGCCGAGGTCATCGAGCAAGCGCCACTCGAAGGAGCGCAGCAAGGGCTCCAGTGGGCGACCTTCGGCCAGGGCCAACAAAGTGGCGGCGTAATGATCGAACACCGATGGGAGCGGATCTTCAGCGGGCAGCAGGCGAATCAGCAGCTCATTGAGATAAAGCCCACTGAACAGCGCCTCGCCGTTGAGCCAGGTGGAAACCCCGGCACTTTCCATGCGCCCGACGTTCTTCAGCTCGCCCTTGCCCCGGAACTCGACTTCCAATGGCACGAATGGCCGCGCCAGCGTCCCGGCCTTGCCCCGCGCACTGCGCAATACCGCCCGCAGCCGACCTTGCGGCGTGAGGAAGTCCACCAGCGCACTGTTTTCACGGTAGGCGCGGGAATGCAGGACGTAGGCGGGTTGGGCGATGGGTTGGGACATGGAAATCGCAGATCTCAATGAGTGAGCACGGTATTACTGACAACCCCAAAACCACTGTGGGAGCGAGCCTGCTCGCGATGGGGGACTAACATTCAACAGAGTTGTTGACTGACAGACCGCTATCGCGAGCAGGCTCGCTCCCACAGGGGATCCTCGTACATCCAGATCAGGTATTACAAGTCGCCATAACCCAACGAACGCAACGCACGCTCGTCATCGGACCAGCCACCCTTAACCTTGACCCACAGGTTGAGCATGATCTTGGAGTCGAACAGCAGCTCCATGTCCTTGCGCGCTTCGGTGCCGATGCGCTTGATGCGCTCGCCCTTGTCGCCAATGATGATTTTCTTCTGGCCATCGCGCTCGACGAGGATCAGGGCATGGATGTGCAGGGTCTTGCCCTGCTGCTTGAACTCTTCGATTTCAACGGTGATCTGGTACGGCAGCTCGGCGCCCATCTGGCGCATGATTTTCTCACGCACCAGTTCGGCGGCGAGGAAACGGCTGCTGCGGTCGGTGATCTGGTCTTCCGGGAAGAAGTGATCGTTTTCCGGCAGGTGCTCGGCGATCACGCGCTCCAATGCATCGAGGTTATGCCCGTGCTGTGCGGAAATCGGGATGATCTGCGCATTCGGCAACTGCTCCTGCAACCAGCTCAGGTGCGGCATCAGCTCGGCCTTGTCTTCGATGCGATCGGTCTTGTTCAACGCCACGATCAGCGGGCCGGTCACGTACTGGACGCGCTCGAGAACCATCTGGTCCTCTTCGGTCCACTTGGTGCGGTCGACCACGAAGATCACCACGTCGACGTCTTTCAACGCCGCCGAAGCGGTCTTGTTCATGTAGCGGTTCAGGGCCTTCTCGCCACCCTTGTGCATACCGGGGGTGTCGACGTAGATCGCCTGCACATCGCCCTCGGTCTTGATACCGAGCATGTTGTGACGGGTGGTTTGCGGTTTGCGCGAGGTGATCGCCAGCTTCTGACCCAGGATGTGGTTCAGCAGCGTGGACTTGCCCACGTTCGGACGGCCGACGATGGCAACATAGCCACAGCGAGTTGCGTTTGTATCAGTCATTGCCATTCTCCACACCCAGGGCAATCAGTGCTGCGGCGGCCGCTACCTGTTCGGCAATACGACGGCTCACACCCTGACCTCGGCTTTTTTCATTCAGTAAGATGATTTCGCATTCGACGAAGAACGTCCGGCAATGCGGCTCACCCTGGATATCCACCACTTCGTAACGCGGCAGCTCACAACCACGGGACTGCAGGAATTCCTGCAGGCGGGTCTTTGGATCTTTGTTGGTGTCGACCAGTGTCAGGCCTTCGAACTCGCCAGCCAGCCAGGCGAGCACACGCTCGCGGGCCATTTCCATGCCGGCATCGAGGTAGATCGCACCGATCAGCGCTTCGAGGGCATCGGCCAGAATCGACTCGCGACGGAAGCCGCCGCTTTTCAGCTCGCCGGAACCCAGGCGCAAGTATTCGCCCAGATCGAAACCACGGGCCAGTACGGCCAGGGTCTCACCTTTGACCAGACGCGCGCGCAAACGCGACAACTGGCCTTCGCGAGCCAGCGGGAAACGCTCGAACAGCGCCTCGCCGGCGACGAAGTTGAGAATGGCGTCACCGAGGAATTCCAGGCGTTCGTTGTTACGCCCGGCAAAGCTGCGGTGAGTCAGGGCCAGGACCATCAGTTCCTGATCCTTGAAGGTGTAGCCGAGCTGACGCTCTAGACGGCTTAAGGAGACGCTCACGGTTTACCCACGCTGAGTTCGTGGCTGGATTCCACCGCCATCGCCGTAAGTTGGCGCAGGCTTGGGACAATTAAAGCTGTGTTCAAAAATAACGTCCTGAATATCATTGTTTTCATGCCTCTGGCGCCCATTGTGCTGGCTCCAGAAATGCATTCGGCGCTGTGTTCAACAGCGCCGTGTCTGATTACTTGATCAGGCCAACCCGCGAGAAATTCGGCAGGTGGCTGAGTTTGGGTTCCGGCCAGCTCATCCAGACCGCAAAGGCCTTGCCGACGATATTCTTGTCGGGAACCATGCCCAGCAAATCCTTGGGAATGTTCGGATCATCCCAGTAGCGACTGTCGTTCGAGTTGTCGCGGTTGTCGCCCATCATGAAGTAGTGCCCGGCCGGCACGGTCCACGAATGGTCCGGCATGGCCCGGTAGCGGCTCATTTCCTTGCGGATCATGTGCTCGGCCGCACCGAGTTTTTCCTTGTAGAGCTCGGCGCTGCCCAGGGTGCCCGGCTCGGAGCCGACCAGTTGCTCGGCAATCGATTGACCGTTGACGAACAAGCGCTTGTCGGCGGTGTAGCGAACCGTGTCGCCCGGCAAGCCAACCACACGTTTGATGTAGTTGACGTTCGGGTCGCTCGGGTAGCGGAACACCATCACATCGCCGCGCTGCGGGTCACCGACATCGATGACTTTTTTGTCGATCACCGGCAAGCGGATCCCGTAGGAAAACTTGCTCACCAGGATGAAGTCGCCGACATCCAGGGTTGGCTTCATCGAACCGGAAGGAATCTGGAACGGTTCCACCAGGAACGAACGCAGCACCAGCACGATGAACAACACCGGGAAGAACGACTTGCCGTATTCAACCAGCAGCGGCTCTTTGTTCAGCTTCTCGACCACGACCCTGTCAGGCTGGCTGACGCTGCCCTGATAGGAGGCGATGGCGGCACGCCGGCGCGGGGCCAGGACCAAGAGATCGAGCAACGCCAACAGGCCGCAGACGAACACGGCAATGACCAGCAACAGCGGGAAATTTAGCGACATAGGACCTAACTATCCAACCTGAGCACTGCAAGGAAGGCTTCCTGTGGAATTTCCACGTTGCCGACCTGCTTCATGCGTTTCTTACCGGCCTTTTGCTTTTCCAGCAGCTTCTTCTTACGGCTGACGTCACCACCGTAGCATTTGGCCAATACGTTCTTTCTGAGCGCCTTGACGGTCGTCCGCGCCACAATCTGCCCGCCAATGGCGGCCTGGATTGCCACGTCGAACATCTGCCGCGGAATCAGTTCTTTCATCTTCTCGGTCAACTGGCGACCTTTGTAGTGCGAGTTGTCGCGGTGCACGATCAGCGCCAGGGCGTCGACCTTGTCACCGTTGATCAGCACGTCCAGTTTCACCAGACTGGCCGATTGATAACGATCGAAATGATAGTCCAGCGAAGCATAGCCGCGACTGGTGGACTTCAGACGGTCGAAGAAGTCCAGTACCACTTCGTTCATCGGCAGGTCGTAGGTCACTTGTACCTGGGAGCCGAGGAACAGCATGTCAACCTGCACACCACGTTTTTCGATGCACAGGGTAATGACGTTGCCCAGGTGCTCTTGCGGCACAAGAATATTGGCCCGCACGATCGGTTCACGCATGTCTTCGATCGAGGACAGGTCCGGGAGCTTCGACGGGTTATCGACGTAGATCGTCTCGCCGGTCTTGAGCAGCAGCTCGAAGATTACCGTCGGCGCCGTGGTGATCAGGTCCAGGTTGTACTCGCGCTCCAGGCGCTCCTGGATGATTTCCATGTGCAGCATGCCGAGGAACCCGCAACGGAAACCGAAGCCCAGGGCGTCGGAGCTTTCCGGGGTGTATTGCAGCGACGAGTCGTTCAGGGTGAGCTTTTGCAGCGCTTCACGGAAGTCTTCGAAGTCGTCGGAGCTGACCGGGAACAGACCGGCATAAACCTGCGGCTGAATACGTTTGAAGCCTGGCAGTACATCAACGTCCGGCGTCGAGCTCAAGGTCAGGGTGTCGCCCACTGGCGCACCGTGAATGTCCTTGATGCTGGCGATGATGAAGCCCACTTCACCGGCCTTGAGGTCAGCGGTAGGGGTGTGCTTCGGGTTGAATACACCGACGCTGTCCACCAGGTGGATCTTGCCGGTGGACTTGACCAGGATCTTGTCGCCCTTCTTCACACGACCGTGGCGCACGCGTACCAGGGAAACAACGCCCAGGTAGTTGTCGAACCAGGAGTCGATGATCAACGCTTGCAGCGGATCTTCGTAGTTGCCGGTCGGTGCAGGAATGGTGGCGACCAGGCGCTCGAGCACTGCGTCGACGCCCAGGCCGGTCTTGGCCGAGCACTCGACCGCGTCGGTGGCATCGATGCCGATGATTTTTTCGATTTCTTCTTTGACGCGGTCCGGATCGGCCTGTGGCAGGTCGATCTTGTTCAGCACCGGCATCACTTCCAGGCCCTGCTCGATCGCCGTGTAGCAGTTGGCAACCGACTGTGCTTCAACGCCTTGACCGGCGTCGACCACCAGCAGCGCGCCTTCACAGGCAGCCAGCGAACGGCTCACCTCATAGGTGAAGTCAACGTGGCCGGGGGTGTCAATGAAGTTCAACTGGTAGTTGATGCCGTCTTTGGCCTTGTAATACAGAGTAACGCTGTGCGCCTTGATGGTGATCCCGCGTTCACGCTCAAGGTCCATGGAGTCCAGGACCTGGGCTTCCATTTCGCGCTCGGCGAGGCCGCCACACATCTGGATGAAGCGATCGGCCAGCGTCGACTTGCCATGGTCAATGTGGGCGATGATGGAGAAATTGCGGATATGACTCAAATCACTCACGGATCAACACTCAAAAAGGCTGCAGGCATGGCCCGCCGAAAAATAGCCGGGAATTGTACCTGATCCACGGCGCTAGCGTCACGTTCGCAGGTCAGACGGTGCCTACAAAAACGCCCCGGTCTTGCGACAAGGGCGTTTTTTAACGTCAAAGCGATCGGAAAATGCCCGCCATCAGCCTGCTCGACGCAACAGCCAGAGCCCCGCCACGGCACAAATACCCGCCGGCACCAGCACCGAAAGCAACGGCGGGAAGCCGAATACCTGGCTCGAAGGCCCCAGCAGATCCTGAACGATGCGGAAGGTGAAGCCCACCAGCACGCCGGTGAACACCCGTTGACCCAGGGTCACCGAACGCAGCGGACCAAAGATGAAGGAAATCGCCATCAATACCAGAGCGGCAGTCACCAGCGGCTGCAACACCTTGACCCAAAATGCCAACCAGTAGCGGCCATTATTCAGCCCCTGGTCCGCCAGATAGTGGATGTAACTCCACAGACCGCTGATCGACAGCGACTCGGGCACCATGACCACGGTGTTCAGCAACTGCGGGCTCAACGCAACGTTCCAGCGCTCTTCCGGAGTCGAAACCACTTCGGTGCTGCGCTCGTGGAACAGCGTGGTCGTGACATCCGACAGCACCCATTGTTCGTTTTCGAAGTCGGCACGCTTGGCGAAACTCGCCGACAGCATGTGCCGTTCATTGTCGAAGCGATAACGGGTCACGCCATACAGGATGCCGTTGGGTTGTACCGAGTTGACGTGAATGAACTCATCGCCCTGGCGGTGCCACAAGCCGTGCTTGGCGCTTTGTGCATCACCGCTGCCCTGGGCCAGCGAGCGATTGGCCTGCGCCGTGGTTTCAGCGGGCGGAGCGACGTACTCGCCGACCAGTACACCGGCCAGCATCAATACCAGCATCGGTTTCATGACCGCCCAGACGATCCGGCCGATCGACACACCGGCGGCGCGCATGATGGTCAGCTCGCTGTTGCTGGCCAGGCTGCCCAGACCGATCAGACAGCCGATCAGCGCAGCCATCGGCAGCATTTCGTACATCCGGCGCGGAGCGGTCAACAACACATAACTCAACGCATCAACCAGGGTGTAGGTATCGCTGACTTCACTCATCTCGTCGATGAAGGCAAACAGGGTCGCCAGACCGAGAATGATCCCGAGCACCGCCAGGATCGCCATGAATACACTGCTACCAATGTAGCGATCCAGCTTAACCACGGGCCACCTCCAGCGCGCTACGGCGACTCGCCCTCTTCAAGCGCAAGGGCTCCCAGTAGAGCAAGCCCAGGCCGATGGACAGGAAAATCCCGTGCACCCACCACAAGCCAAACACCGCGGGGATCTTGCCCTTGTCGAGGGCACCGCGGGCGGCAATCAGAATGGTCAGGTAAGCCATATAAAGAAGAATCGCCGGCAGTAATTTGAGGAATCGGCCCTGACGCGGGTTGACCCGCGACAGCGGCACCGCCATCAGGGTCACGATGAACACCAGCAACGGTAGAGACATGCGCCATTGCAGTTCGGCGCGCATACGAATGTCGTCACTGCCGATCAACGTACTGGTCGGCATCGCGTCACGGTCGGTGACTTCGTCGCTGACGTCCGGTTTTGGCAGCAATACGCCATACTCGTCGTACTTGATCGCCCGGTAGTCGGCTTGCCCCGGACTACCGTCATAGCGATAGCCGTTATCAAGGATCAGGTAGCGGTTGCCGTCCGGACGAATCTCCTGGCGCCCCTTTTCCGCCACCAGCACGGAAATCCCGCGATCCTTGTTATTGGAACTGATGTTTTTTTGCGAGATGAACACCCCCTCCAGATTGACGCGATCATCGGACATGCGCTCGGTATAGGTGACCCGGGTGCCGTCGCGCAAAGCCTGGAAGCGCCCCGGCTCCAGGGTATCGAATTCGGTCAGGGCATCCTGCTTGTTCAACAGCAGCTGAAACTGATTGGCCCCCTGTGGCGCCAGGCTCAGGCTCAGCCACGCCACGATGAGCGCAACCAGGGTGGCCGGGAACAGCGTCATGCAAAACAGCCGCTGTTGGCTCATGCCGGTGGCCGAGAGCACGGTCATTTCGCTTTCGAGGTACAGGCGCCCGTAGGACAACAGGATCCCGAGAAACAGCCCCAGCGGCAGGATCAGCTGGAGGAAACCCGGCAGGCGAAAGCCCATGATCAGGAACAGCGAGCCCGGATCCAGCAGACCCGAAGCCGCCTGGGCGAGGTATTTGATGAAGCGACCGCTCATGATGATGACCAGCAGCACGGCACTGACGGCGCTCAAGGTCAACAGGACTTCGCGGGATAGATAACGGAAGACGATCAAACCAGACACTCCAGGGTTGTCAGGCTAAGGCGGCCAAACAAGCAAACGTATCGGACAGCCCGCAAGGCAGAGCCGCCGAAAAAAGATGGCGCATTATCCTGTGATTGGGTGCGCCTGTCACTGCGCAATGCATCCCGGGGACGTGTAGGAGCCAGCTTGCTAGCGATGGTCGTCAACGATAACGCTCGAAGCCTGACACCCCGCAGTGCTCTCGGGTTTCTCGCGAGCAGGCTCGCTCCTACAATCGTACAACCGAGGGTTGTCAGCCGCCGGTAGCGAGGTTCAAACTGCGGCCTTTGTCGCCGGTCGATCCTGGCGCCTTTCTATCTATAAGCAATCGACGCACATAAAGTGTCGGGCGCATGCGTGATAACCATCAATTCAGGGACCCGGACATGGAACTGGTTGTAAAAAGCGTCAACCCCGAAACGTTGAAGACCGCCACTCTCGTGGTCTCCGTCGGCGAAGGCCGCAAGCTCGGCGCGGTTGCCAGACAACTCGACGAATTGAGCGGCGGCGCGATCAGCGCAGTGCTCAAGCGCGGCGACCTGGCCGGTAAGGTTGGCCAGAGCCTGTTGCTGCACAGCCTGCCGAACCTCAAGGCCGAGCGCGTGCTGCTGGTGGGCGTGGGCAAGGACGACGAGCTAGGTGACCGCCCGTTCCGCAAGATCATCGCCGGCATCCTCAATACCCTCAAAGGCCTGGGCGGCAGCGATGCAGTGCTCGCGCTGGATGAAGTGGTCATCAAAGGCCGCGACAGCTACGGCAAGACCCGCCTGCTGGCCGAAACCCTGGTGGACGGCGAGTACAGCTTCGACCAGTTCAAGAGCCAGAAAGCCGAACCCCGCGCCCTGAAGAAAATCACCCTGCTGACCATCAAGGCCGCCCAGGCTGAAGTGCAACGCGCCGTGACCCACGCCACCGCCATCGCCAACGGCATGGCCTTCACCCGCAACCTGGGCAATCTGCCGCCGAACATCTGCCACCCGACCTTCCTCGGTGAGCAGGCCAAAGACCTGGGCAAGGAATTCAAGGACCTGAAGGTCGAAGTCCTCGACGAGAAGAAGATCAAGGCCCTGGGCATGGGCTCGTTCTACGCCGTCGGTCAGGGCAGCGCCCAGCCTCCGCGCCTGATCGTCATGCAGTACAACGGCGGCAAGAAATCCGAGAAGCCGTACGCGCTGGTCGGCAAAGGCATCACCTTCGACACCGGCGGCATCAGCCTCAAGCCGGGTGCCGGCATGGATGAAATGAAGTACGACATGGGCGGCGCCGCCAGCGTGTTCGGCACCCTGCGTGCCGTGCTCGAACTGAAGCTGCCGATCAACCTGGTGTGCATCCTGGCCTGCGCCGAGAACATGCCGAGCGGCAACGCTTCGCGCCCGGGCGATATCGTCACCACCATGAGCGGCCAGACCGTGGAAATCCTCAACACCGACGCCGAAGGCCGCTTGGTGCTGTGCGACGCCCTGACCTACTCCGAGCGCTTCAAGCCGCAAGCGGTCATCGACATCGCGACCCTGACCGGCGCTTGCGTGGTTGCCCTGGGTTCCCACACCTCGGGCCTGCTGGGCAACAACGACGAACTGATCGACCAACTGCTGAGCGCAGGCAAGACCGCCGACGACCGCGCCTGGCAACTGCCGCTGTTCGATGAGTACCAGGAACAGCTGGACAGCCCGTTCGCCGACATCGCCAACATTGGCGGCCCGAAAGCCGGCACCATCACCGCGGCCTGCTTCCTGTCGCGCTTCACCAAGAACCTGAACTGGGCGCACCTGGACATCGCCGGCACGGCCTGGACCAGCGGCGGCAAGGACAAGGGCGCCACTGGCCGTCCGGTTCCACTGCTGACCCAATACCTGCTGGACCGCGCCAAAGCCTGAAACCGTTGAAAGGCGGCGTCACTTCCCGGTGACGCCGCTTGCCGCTCTGGAACCGCAATGACCAAAGTCGACTTCTATATCCTGCCCAGCGCCGATCCTTCGGCACGCCTGGACTTTGCCTGCAAGCTCACCGAGAAAGCCTGGCGCATGGGCCACCGCATCTACCTGCACTGCAGCGACGCGGCCCAGCGTGACGATCTCGATGCACGGCTGTGGGCGTTCAAGGGCGAAAGCTTCGTGCCCCACGGCCCTGCCGACAGCGAGCCTGAGGGCTTGATTGTCCTGGGGTTGGGCGATGACTGCGGTCAGCATCAGGATTTGCTGGTCAATCTCGACCTGAAAGTCCCGGCCTTCGCCAACAGGTTCGCCCGGGTGGCGGAAGTGGTCGTGGAGGATCCGACGATCAGAGCGGCCGCGCGGGAGAGTTTCCGTTTCTACCGCGAACAGGGCTATCCTCTGCAAGATCACCGATTACAGCGACTCTGAGCCTTCCAATGGACACTCCAAAACCGCTGCAACAGTCCGCGCACCTGCTGGATGACCTTGAGTCGATCCGCCAATTGCTCGGCGATGACAACCTGCAACCGCCTCTGCTGACCGACACGGTCGAGGACGGCGATCAGGAACAGATTCCGATGTTGTTCGACACCGTGAGCGAACCTTCGCCACCCGTCGTAGCGACCACCCCAGCCCCCATCGTTGAACCCGTTACCACGGCGCCGCCGGCGCCCGCCGCCATCAAGAACCCGGATGACTTGCTGCACCTGGACAGCGAATTGCGCGCCGCCGCGCAGTTGATCATGCAAGACGTGATCGACGATTTCGCCCCGCACATCGAGACCGAAATCAAACGCCGCCTCAGTGCACGCCTGGAGCGGTTGTTGAGCCAGTACAACGACTGAATAACCTGCAGGCGCTTCTGTAGGAGCGAGCCTGCTCGCGATGGTGTGTCAGCCACATAGGTGTTGACGGGGACTCCATCGCGAGCAGGCTCGCTCCCACACAAAGCTCCCCGCCACAGTTTGAATGTTCAAGTGCTCAAGTAACGCCCGATCAACGCGATCCCGCTGGCCAGCACCAGCCACGTCACCAGGCGCACGAACGCCTCGCGGGACAGGCGCATGGTCAACCGTCGTCCGAACCACAGCCCCAGCGCCATCGCCGGCAATAGACAAACCGCCAGCGCCAGCAACGGCAAATCGGCATACACACCGGCGATTGCAAACAGGCTCAGACGCACCACCGTGCTGCAACTGATCAGCGCACTTTGGGTGGCCCGGGCCGCCTCCTTGGGCAACCGGCTGTTCAAATAGATCGCATAGAGAAAGCCGCCGCTGCCAAACAACGCGCCAAACATTCCGCCCACCGTCCCCATCGGCAGCGCCCACGCGGCGGACAACTGCGCCGGACGGACCTTTATCCACAGGCTGTAAATGGCATAGGCGCTGATAAACAGCCCCATCAGCAGCAGCAATAGATCGGACTTGAGGTTCAGCAGGAATATCACGCCGAGGGTGCAGCCCACCGCCATGCACGGCAGCAAGCGCAGCAGTTCCGGTTTCGCCACATCACGCCGCGAGGGCAACAGGTTGCCGAACGCCGCGACAAAGTCCAGCAGCACAAGCAGCGGGACGATTTTCGACAGCGGCATGAACAGAATCAGAATCGGTCCCGCCACCAGAGCGGTGCCAAAACCGGCGACGCCGAACACGATGTAGGCCAGGGCGATGCCTGCGCCGATTACCATCCAGTCCAGCGGGCCGAAGGGCCATTGGTTCAACAGTTCGAACACATTCATTCTTCCATCTTCCTTGAATACCGCTGACGACTTTACCTCCTGTAGGAGCGAGCCTGCTCGCGAAAGCGGTGTGTCAGTTACATTATGTTGCCTGACACTCCCTCTTCGCGAGCAGGCTCGCTCCCACAAGGGAATTGTGCGGATGCATGGAGATTGACCACCGAATGCCTTTAAACTGCGCCCCATGATTAAAGATCCCTTTGCAAGACTCGGCCTGGACCGCGAAGTCCTGACCGTCAGCCAGCTCAACGGCCGCGCGCGGGTGTTGCTCGAAGACGTGTTCAGCAACATCTGGGTCGAAGGCGAAATCTCCAACCTCGCCCGCCCGGCGTCCGGCCACGTGTATTTCACCCTCAAGGACAGCGGCGCCCAGGTGCGTTGCGCGCTGTTCCGGCAGAACGCGGCACGGGTTCGCCAGGCCTTGAAGGACGGCCTGGCGGTCAAGGTCCGTGGCAAGGTCTCGCTGTTCGAGGGACGCGGTGATTATCAGTTGATCCTCGACACCGTGGAGCCGGCTGGCGACGGCGCCTTGCGCCTGGCCTTCGATGCACTCAAGGAAAAGCTCAGCGCCGAAGGCCTGTTCAGTGCCGAACGCAAGGTGCCGCTGCCGGCGCACCCGCAACGCATCGGCATCATCAGTTCGCCCACCGGGGCGGTGATCCGCGACATCATCAGCGTGTTCCGTCGCCGTGCGCCGCAGGTGCAGTTGACCCTGATCCCTACCGCCGTACAGGGCCGCGAAGCCACTGCGCAGATTGTCCGCGCGTTGAAACTGGCGGATGCCCGCGGTTTCGACGCACTGATCCTGGCCCGGGGCGGCGGTTCCCTGGAAGACCTCTGGTGCTTCAACGAAGAAGCCGTGGCCCGTGCCGTAGACGCTTGCGTGACGCCTATTGTCAGCGCGGTCGGCCATGAAACAGACGTTTCGATCAGTGACTTCGTGGCCGACGTTCGCGCGCCCACCCCTTCCGCTGCCGCCGAACTGCTGGCACCGGACTCCAGCGATCTGGTACGTCGGGTCGAAAGCCTGCACCGGCGATTGGTGATGCGCATGCGTGATCGCTTGATGCGCGATCGCCTGCGCCTGGAAGGCATTTCCCGGCGCCTGCGTCATCCCGGCGAGCGCCTGCGCCAGCAAGCGCAACGCCTGGATGACCTGGACATGCGCATGCGCCGTGCGTTCGAGCGCAGCCTCAACACCCGTCGCGAACGCTTGATCCGCCTGGAAACCCGTCTGGCCGCACAACATCCGGGGCGGCAACTGGCAATGCTGCGCCAGCGCCTCGACAGCCTGGCCGAACGCCTGCCACGCGCCATCCGCGAAGGACTGAAGAACCGTCGCCTGCAGTTGCACAGCCAGATGCAGACGCTGCATGTGGTCAGCCCGTTGGCGACCCTCGGCCGTGGTTACAGCATTTTGCTGGACGAGCGTGGCAACGCCATCCGCAACGCCGCGCAAACCCATACCGGCCAGCGCCTGAAGGCCAAGCTGGGCGAAGGCGAACTGCAAGTGCGGGTCGAAGACAATCACCTGACGCCCGTCACCCTTTCTTTACTGGATTGATCCATGCCGCGTTTCTTTGCTCCGTTGCTGTTGCTGCTCCTGACCTTCAACGCCCACGCCGACAGCTACATCACCCGCCAGTTGAACAAACCGGTGCCGGGCGGCGTGGCGGTAGTGGACTTGGGCACGTCCGCCCAAGCGCCAAAAGCCACTTATCAAGGCAATCCGGTGCTGGTGGTCAAGGAACAGAACAACTGGCTGGCCATCGTCGGCCTGCCGCTGACGGTCAAGCCAGGGGCTCAATCGCTCAGCAGCGGCGGTCGTAATCTGAGTTTTACAGTTGGCAACAAGAAATACCCGGAACAGCGCATCACCCTGAAGAACACCCAGCAGGTCAATCCGGACCCGGAGAATCTCAAACGCATCGAGCGTGAACTGGCCGAGCAGATTACCGCCTACCGCACGTTCAGCCCCAATACCCCGAGCAACCTGCTGCTGGACAAGCCGGTGAACGGGCCGCTGTCGAGCAAGTTCGGCGTACGTCGTTTTTTCAACGGTGAAGAGCGCAACCCTCACTCCGGCCTGGACTTCGCCGTGGGCGCCGGCACACCGATCAAAACCCCGGCCGCCGGCAAGGTGATCCTGATCGGCAACTACTTCTTCAATGGCAACACGGTGTTCGTCGACCATGGCCAGGGCTTTATCAGCATGTTCTGCCACATGTCGAAAATCGACGTGAAGGTGGGTCAACAATTGGCCCGTGGTGGCGTGGTTGGCAAAGTCGGCGCGACCGGCCGCGCGACCGGACCGCACATGCACTGGAACATCAGCCTGAACGATGCGCGGGTCGATCCGGCTATCTTCATTGGTGCGTTTCAGCCTTGAGATATGTTTTGAGGCGAATACCTTCATCGCCAGCAGGCTGGCTCCCACATTGGATCGTGTTCACAATACAAATCCCCTGTGGGAGCTAGCCTGCTAGCGATGACAGACTCACAGCCATCGAAACTCGATCATGCACACAAAAATCTCAATTGCGCACCAATCAAACCCTGCGCAATCATCAAAACAATCTGTGTCGTTACGCACAATAAAATCTCGCAGAACCTTGCCTTTCGAGTATTCCTCTCAATTTTTTTCGACTGCTTGCCAACCTTCACCCTCGCGGTTAGGGTTGAAGGCATGAAAACCTCTCACACCCTCATTCAGCTCCGCCAGCACCGCAGCCTGTGCCTCGTCAGTGCACGACTGCCGGGCTGAATCGTGGTGTCTCGTCCCAAACCGTACTCCAAGAACTTTTGATCCACCGGCAGGCCGCCTTTTTTCGGCCCACACAATAAGGATTTCCCGATGAGCATGCTCAAAGACCCGTCTTCGAAATACCGCGCGTTCCCGACCATCGACATTCCGGACCGCACCTGGCCATCGAAAACCATCACCGCCGCGCCGATCTGGTGCAGCTCCGACCTGCGCGACGGCAACCAGTCGCTGATCGAACCGATGGACGCCGTCAAGAAGCTGCGTTTCTGGAAAACCCTGGTGCAGGTTGGCGTGAAGGAAATCGAAGCGTCGTTCCCGGCCGCCTCGCAAACCGACTTCGACTTCGTCCGCACCCTGATCGAAGGCAACCACATCCCTGACGACACCACCATCCAGGTGCTGACCCAGGGCCGTGAAGACCTGATCGAGCGCACCTTCGAATCCCTGCGCGGCGCGAAGAAAGCCATCGTTCACCTGTACAACGCGACCTCCCCTTCCTTCCGCCGCATTGTCTTCAACCAGGACAAGGACGGGGTCAAGGCCATTGCCGTGAACGCCGCCAAGCTGTTCGTCAAATACGCGGCCATGCAGCCGGACACCGAGTGGACCTTCGAGTACTCGCCAGAAACCTTCAGCGCCACCGAAATGGAGTTCGCCAAGGAAGTCTGCGACGCGGTGATCGAAGTCTGGAACCCGACGCCCGCGCACAAGATGATCCTCAACCTGCCGGCCACGGTGGAATGCGCGACCCCGAACATCTATGCCGACCAGATCGAATGGTTCGGCCGTCACATCAACCGTCGTGACAGCGTGATCATCAGCCTGCACACGCACAACGACCGTGGCACTGGCGTTGCCGCCACCGAACTGGGCCTGATGGCCGGTGCCGACCGCGTCGAAGGCTGCCTGTTCGGCAACGGCGAGCGTACCGGTAACGTCGACCTGGTGACCGTGGCCCTGAACCTCTACACCCAGGGCGTGAACCCTGAGCTGGACTTCTCCGACATCGACGGCGTGCGCAAAGTCGTCGAAGAGTGCAACCAGATCCAGGTGCACCCGCGTCACCCGTACGTCGGCGACCTGGTACACACCGCATTCTCCGGCTCGCACCAGGATGCGATCCGCAAGGGTTTTGCCCAGCAGAAATCCGATGCACTGTGGGAAGTACCGTACCTGCCAATCGACCCGGCCGACATCGGCCGCAGCTACGAGGCGGTGATCCGCGTCAACAGCCAGTCGGGCAAGGGCGGTATCGCCTACCTCCTGGAACAGGAATACGGCATCAGCCTGCCGCGTCGCATGCAGATCGAGTTCAGCCAGGTCGTGCAGCGTGAAACCGACCGCCTGGGCCTGGAAATGACCGCCCAGCAGATCCACGCACTGCTGCACAGCGAGTACTTGCAGGCCAACACCCCGTACGCGCTGGTCAGCCATCGCCTGCAGGAAGAAAACGGTCACAGCGCCGTTGAAGTGGAAGTGGCCAGCCAAGGCCAGGGCGAGACCAACCTGCACTGGCGCGGCAAGGGCAACGGCGCCCTGGAAGCGCTGGTGGCCGGCCTGCCCGTACCGGTGGAAATCATGGACTACAACGAGCACGCCATCGGCGCGGGTACCAATGCCAAGGCTGCGGCCTACATTGAACTGCGTGTGAACGGTGAACGTGCGGTGCATGGCGTCGGCATCGACGAAAACATCACCACCGCCAGCTTCAAGGCCCTGTTCAGCGCACTGAACCGTTCGCTGAGCCAGCCGGAAGCGAAAGCGGCGTAAACTGTCAGCCGAAAAGCAAAAGGCCCCGGGGTGTGAACCTCGGGGCCTTTTTGTTTGCCTGTCCGTTTTGCGTTGCCTGTTCTGGCCCCATCGCCAGCAGGCTGGCTCCCACAGGAGATCGCATTCCAATGTGGGAGCCAGCCTGCTGGCGATGAGGTCCTGTCAGGCGTCGCGAATTTCAGGTGAACTCGAAGGTATCGGCATCCAGATTCGCCGGAAACCGCTGCCGATACGCCGCCAGTTCCGCCGCATCCAGCACCACCTTGAACACCCCGTCAGCCTCCCCCGCACTGAGCAATGTCTCACCCTGGAAATCCAGCACCTGGCTGTCACCGGTATAGGCAAAGCCCTTGCCGTCAGTCCCGATGCGGTTCACTGCCGCCACATAGCACAGGTTCTCGATCGCCCGCGCCGGCAGCAAGCGGTTCCAGTGCTGACGCCGCGCACCCGGCCAGTTGGCGGTGTACAGCAGCAGATCGGTGTCCTGGGCGTCACGGCTCCACACCGGGAAGCGCAGGTCGTAGCAAATCAGCGGTCGCACGCGCCAGCCCTTGAGCTCGAACTGCACCTGACGTTCGCCGGGGGTGTAGTGATTATGCTCACCGGCCATGCGGAACAGGTGACGCTTGTCGTAGTGCAGCACCTCGCCATCCGGGCGTGCCCACAGCAGGCGATTGCGATGACTGCCATCGGCGGCCTGAACGATGACGCTGCCGGTGATCACCGCATCAAGCTTTGCTGCCTGAGCCCGCAACCATTTGCTGGCGGGGCCGTTTTCCGCTTCGGCGAGGGCCTCGGATTCCATGGAGAACCCGGTGGTGAACATCTCCGGCAGAATGATCAGGTCGGCGCCGCGAGCCTGCTCCAGCAACGGCTCGAAATGCTCGAGGTTGGCCTGGCGGTCGTGCCAGGCCAGGGACGTCTGGATCAGCGCAACGGTCAGCTTGGGCAATGCACTCAGATCACGCATAGTTTTTCCGCTGCTTCACGCAGGGTCTCCTCACGCTTGGCAAAGCACAGCCGCACCAGGCGCTGGCCGACCGGCGGCGTCTGGTAGAACACCGAGATCGGGATGCTGGCCACGCCATGTTCGCGAGTCATCCACAGGGCCATCTCGACGTCATTGAGGTCCGGACGGATCTGCGAGTAATCGACCAACTGGAAATAGGTGCCGGTCACCCGGGTGAAGCTGAAACGCGACGGCGCCAGCAGATCGCAGAACAGATCACGCTTGGCCTGATAGAAACCCGGCAGCTCTTCGACGTGCTCGGGATGCTCGGCCATGTAATCGGCCAAGGCGTATTGCAGCGGGGTCACGCCGCAGAAACTGACGTACTGGTGCACCTTGCGCAGTTCCGCCGTCAGGGCCGGTGGCGCTACCACATAGCCGGTTTTCCAGCCGGTGACGTGGTAGGTCTTGCCGAACGAGCTGACCACGAAGGCGCGCTTATACAACTCTTCATGATTCAGCACGCTGACATGGGGCACGCCATCAAACACCAGATGTTCATAGACTTCGTCGCTGATCACGTAGATGTCGCGATCGCGGATCAAGGCTGCCAACTGGTCGAGTTCGGCACGGCTGATCAATGCGCCACTGGGGTTGTGCGGAGTGTTGAGGATGATCATCCGCGTACGCGGGCTCAAGGCATCGGCGAGCTTCTGGAAATCGATGCTGAAATCGTCGAGACCCAGCTGCACATGCACGCAACGACCGCCGGCCAGCTCCACCGAAGGTTCGTAACTGTCGTACGCCGGGTCAAACACGATGACTTCGTCGCCACTGTGGATAACCGCCTGGATGGCACAGAAAATCGCCTGGGTCGCGCCAGGGGTGACCGTCACTTCGCTATCGACATCCACCTGCACGCCATAACTACGGGCGATCTTCGCTGCGATCTGCTGACGCAACAGCGCCAGCCCGGTCATTGGCGAATACTGGTTATGGCCGCTGGCGATATGCCGGCCGACCGCATCGCACAGGGCCTGCGGGGCATCGAAATCGGGGAAACCCTGGGACAGATTGAGCGCGCCGGTCTGAGCCGCGAGCTGAGACATCTGAGTGAAGATAGTGATGCCGACATTCGGCAGCTTACTGGTGATCATCGGTGGTTCCCTGCTCTACACCCGGCTCTACGGCGGCGCGGGGGAGTCCGAGAATAGCCCAAACGGCAGGCATGAAAAAGGGCGCCATTGGCGCCCTCTTCTTCCCACAGGAAAAACCCCAATCAGCGCTTGTCGCGACGCTTCTTGTCGGCCTTCTTGTGGTGCGACATCAAGCGACGCTTCTTGTTGACCTGACGGTCGGTGAGCGTGTTCTTGTTGCCTTCGTACGGGTTCTCGCCACCCTTGAACTCAATGCGGATCGGCGTACCGACCAGCTTCAGCACACGGCGGTACGTGTTTTCCAGGTAACGCACATAGGACTTCGGCACCTTCTCGATCTGGTTACCGTGGATCACGATGATCGGCGGGTTCGCGCCACCGAGGTGGGCATAACGCAGCTTGATCCGGCGGCTGTTGACCATCGGCGGCTGGTGCTCGCTGACCGCGTCTTCCAGGATCTGGGTCAGGCGGCTGGTCGGCCAGCGGGTAACCGCGGACTTGAACGAGTTCTGTACCGAGGCGTAGAGGTTGCCCACACCGGTGCCGTGCAGTGCCGAGATAAAGTGAATATCGGCAAACTCGACGAAGAACAGACGACGCTGCAACTCGATCTTGACGAAGTCGCGCTCGCTCGGCGTCATGCCGTCCCACTTGTTGATCGCGATGACCAATGCACGACCGGCCTCAAGGGCAAAGCCCAGCAGGTTGAGGTCGTGGTCCACCACGCCTTCGCGGGCGTCCATCACAAAGATCACCACGTTGGCGTCTTTGATCGCTTGCAGGGTTTTGACCACGGAGAACTTTTCGACTTCTTCGTGGATCTTGCCGCGCTTGCGCACACCGGCGGTGTCGATCAGCGTGTACTTCTCGTCGTTACGTTCGAACGGGATGTAGATACTGTCGCGGGTGGTGCCGGGTTGGTCGTAGACGATGACCCGGTCTTCCCCGAGCATGCGGTTGACCAGGGTCGACTTGCCGACGTTCGGACGGCCGATGATCGCGATCTTGATCCCGTCTTTTTCGCTTGGGCCAGGAATGCGCTTGGCTTCCTCGCCTTCGGCGACGTCTTCTTCCTCGCCTTCTTCCAGCTCGTCGTCGTCTTTCGGGAAGTCACTCAGGGCGATTTCCAGCATCTGGGTGATGCCACGACCGTGAGCACCGGCGATCGGAATCGCATGGCCCATGCCCAACGGAGCGAATTCGGCGCGGGCCATTTCCGGGTCGATGTTGTCGACCTTGTTGGCAACCACGTAGGAACGCTTGTTACGTTTGCGCAAATGCTCGGCGATCATCTGGTCGGCGGCGGTGAAACCGGCCTTGGCATCTACCAGGAACAGAACGACATCCGCTTCTTCGATGGCCAGCAGCGACTGCTCGGCCATCTTTTCGTCCATACCGTGCTCGTCACCGGAGATACCGCCGGTGTCGATCAGAATGTAGGAACGCCCTTGCCACTTGGCCTCACCGTACTGGCGATCACGGGTCAGACCGGACAAGTCGCCGACGATGGCGTCACGAGTCCTGGTCAGGCGGTTGAACAAGGTGGACTTGCCGACGTTCGGTCGGCCCACCAGGGCGATTACGGGAACCATGCGGCTCTCCACTTCGTTATTTCAGAAAATACAAAAGCCGCTGCGAGGCAGCGGCTGGTGCTCGGGGCAACACTGCGCGCTTGTCTGTGGGAGCGAGCCTGCTCGCGAAAAACGCCAGGGCACCGCGTTTATTCAGGACGCAAACGTAATCGTTGACGTCCATCGCGAGCAGGCTCGCTCCCACATTCATACCCACAAGTGAAGCAGCCTGGGGTGGTTAACCCCAAGCATAGTTCTTACTTGATGGTCAGGGCTTCCAGTTTGCCACTGTTGCCATACACATAAATCGTGTCACCCACCACCAGCGGACGGGCGCGCAGGCCGTCGCTGTCGATGCGCTCGCGGCCGACGAAACGACCGTCCACCTGACTCAGCAGGTGCAGGTAACCTTCCAGGTCACCGACTGCAACGTAGCTGGAGAACACTTCCGGGGCCGACAGTTGACGGCGGGCCAGCGAATCGTTGCTCCACAAGGCTGTGGTGGAACGCTCGTCGACGCCTTCAACGGTGCCCGAAGACAGGCTCACGTACACGGTACCGAAACCCTGGGCGACACCGGCATAGCTGGAAGCATCACGCTGCCAGAGCTGACGGCCGCTTTGCAGGTCCAGGGCGGCAACGCGCCCCTGATAGCTGGCGACATACAGCGTCTCGCCCGACAGCAGCAAGCCACCGTCGATGTCGACCACGCGTTCCAGCTCCGAACGACCTTGCGGGATCGCTACGCGCTGTTCCCACACCGGTACGCCGTTGGTGATGTCCACGGCAACCACTTTACCGGTCGACAGGCCAGCCACCGCGAGACGGTTGGTCACGATCGGCGCACTGGTACCGCGCAGGGTCAGTACCGCAGGCGTACTGTCATAGATCCAGCGACGGTCACCGGTGGAGGCATCCAGACCGATCAGACGATCGTCCTGGGTCTGAACCACCACGACGTCGCCGTTGTTGGCTGGCGGCGCCAGTACTTCGCTGGACACGCGAGCGCGCCACTTTTCTTCACCGTTGATCGCGTCCAGGGCAACGATTTCACCCTTGATCGTACCAATGGTGACCAGACCGTAACCGACACCAACGGCGCCGGAGACAGGCAGTTCGAGGTCTTTCTTCCATTTGACGTCGCCAGTGTTGCGGTCCATCGCCATCAACACGCCAGAGACGTCGGCGGCATAGATGGTATCGCCATCGATGGCCGGAACCAGCATGTTGTAGGTTTCGCCCTGACCGTCACCGATCGAACGACTCCATTGCTTGTGCAGAACCACTTCTTCTTTGAAGTCGGTCAACTCGGCCGGAGGCAGTTCTTTTTTGCTGTTGCTGCTGCAACCCGCGGCCAACAAGGCCAGAGCCAGCAATGCTGCATGTTTCCAACGAATCACGTCACGCATCCCCTTTGGCCAGGTCGTCCAGCTTGATTTGCAGGCCACCGACCGCCGCTTCATCCGACAGTGCCGCCTTGGCTTTTTGATACGCCGCGCTCGCCTCGTCGGTACGACCCAACTGCACCAGCAGGTCGCCCTTGAGTTCTTCGCGAGTGGCCAGGAATGCCTTGTCGGCATCGCCTTCGAGCAGCTTCAGTGCTTCGTCGGCCTTGTTCTGCGCACCGAGCACCTGAGCCAGACGCTGACGGGCGATTTCGCCCAGCGCCGGGTTGGCCGGTTTGGCAACAATAGCTTTGAGCTCGCTGGCCGCGTCGTCCAGCTTGCCGCTGTCGACCGCCACCTTGGCCACGAACAGGCTGCCGTACTGCGCATAGGCGCTGCCGCCGAACTCGCTGTTGAGCTTGCCGGCCAGGTCCGAAACACGGGCCGCATCAGGCTTGCCGTCAGGCGTCAGCGTGGTTTCGAGCAATTGCTGATAGAGAATCGAGGCGCCTTGCGACTGATTGCTCTGATACTTCTGGAACGCCTGCCAGCCGAACACGATGACCAGCGCCAACAGGCCACCAGTGACCAGGGGCTTACCGTTGCGTGACCACCATTCCTTCAGCTCCATCAAATGTTCGTCTTCGGTACTCGACACCCCAATACTCCTTAATCGCTAATTCGGCTGTTTAGACAGCTTCAACCCTGCACGACGCAGGTGGCCAGGTGTGCAGCAAGCGCATCCCAGGCAATGCTTTGTTGTTCGCCCTGGCCACGCAGGGGTTTGAAACCTACCACTTGCTGGGCCATTTCGTCGTCACCGAGGATCAGCGCGTACAGCGCACCGCTCTTGTCGGCCTTCTTGAACTGGCTTTTGAAACTGCCGGCGCCGGCATTCACTTGCAGGCGCAGGTTGGGCAACTGGTCACGAACGCGCTCCGCCAGGGTCAGGCCAGCCAGTTCGGCGGCTTCACCGAAGGCGCAGAGGTAGACGTCGACCTGACGGGAGATCTCTTGCGGAATCTGCTCCAGGGTTTCCAGCAGCAGGACCAGGCGTTCGATGCCCATGGCAAAGCCAACGCCGGCGGTCGGCTTGCCGCCCATCTGCTCCACCAGACCGTCGTAACGACCACCGGCACACACGGTGCCCTGGGCGCCGAGCTTGTCGGTGACCCATTCGAAAACGGTCTTGCTGTAGTAATCCAGCCCGCGAACCAGCTTCGGGTTGATCACGTAAGGAATGCCGGCGGCGTCCAGGCGAGCCTTGAGGCCCTCGAAATGCACGCGGGATTCTTCGTCGAGGTAGTCGGCCATTTTCGGCGCATCGACCAGAATTGCCTGCGTCTCGGCGTTCTTGGTGTCCAGGACGCGCAACGGGTTGGTCTTCAGGCGGCGCTGGCTGTCTTCGTCCAGCTTGTCCAGGTGTTGCGACAGGAACTCGACCAACGCTTCACGATAACGGCCACGGGACTCGCTGGTACCCAGGCTGTTCAGTTCGAGCTTGACCGCATCGCGGATGCCCAGTTCGCCCCACAGGCGCCAGGTCAGCACGATCAGCTCGGCGTCGATGTCCGGACCGTCGAGGTTGAACACCTCCACACCGATCTGGTGAAACTGGCGATAACGGCCTTTCTGCGGACGCTCGTGGCGAAACATCGGGCCGATGTACCAGAGTTTCTGAACCTGGCCGCCGCCGGTGATGCCGTGTTCCAGTACCGCGCGCACACAGGCCGCCGTGCCTTCAGGGCGCAGGGTCAGGGAGTCGCCGTTGCGGTCGTCGAAGGTGTACATCTCTTTTTCGACGATGTCGGTCACTTCACCGATGGAACGCTTGAACAGTTCGGTGAACTCGACGATCGGCATGCGGATCTGCTTGTAACCATAGTTATCCAGCAGGCGCGAAACGGTGCCTTCGAAATGACGCCACAGGGGAGTCTGTTCGGGCAGGATGTCGTTCATGCCACGAATGGCTTGCAATGACTTGCTCACTTTAAATCCTTAAATTCGTTCGGCTCTACAGTCAGGTTCAGCCGCGCGCGATAACGGCAGCGTCAGCTTCGACCTTTTCGGCCGCTTTCTGGCGGATCAAGCGTTCAAGCTCATCCACCAGATTGTCATTCGTCAGCTTCTGCGACGGCTTGCCGTCGATGTAAATCAGGTTCGGCGTGCCGCCGGTCAAGCCGATATGAGCTTCCTTGGCTTCACCCGGGCCGTTGACCACACAACCGATGACCGCAACATCCAACGGCACCAGCAAATCCTCGAGGCGCCCCTCCAGCTCATTCATGGTCTTGACCACATCGAAGTTCTGCCGCGAGCAACTCGGGCAGGCGATGAAGTTGATGCCACGGGAACGCAGGTGCAGGGATTTGAGAATGTCGTAGCCGACTTTCACTTCCTCGACCGGGTCGGCCGCCAACGAGATGCGGATAGTATCGCCAATCCCTTCGGCGAGCAGCATACCGAGGCCCACGGCAGATTTCACCGTGCCGGAACGCAAACCACCGGCTTCGGTGATGCCCAGGTGCAGTGGCTGGACGATTTCCTTGGCCAGCAAGCGGTAGGCTTCGACGGCCATGAACACGTCGGAGGCCTTCACGCTGACCTTGAAGTCCTGGAAGTTCAGGCGTTCAAGGTGTTCGACGTGGCGCAAGGCAGACTCGACCAGCGCAGCCGGGGTCGGCTCGCCGTATTTCTTTTGCAGGTCTTTTTCCAGGGAACCGGCATTGACGCCGATACGGATCGGGATCCCGCGGTCACGGGCGGCATCCACCACCGCACGCACACGGTCTTCGCGACCGATGTTGCCCGGGTTGATCCGCAGGCAATCGACACCCAGTTCGGCTACGCGCAAAGCGATCCGGTAGTCGAAGTGAATGTCGGCAACCAAGGGTACTTTGACCAGCTGCTTGATCTTGCCGAAAGCTTCGGCGGCGTCCATGTCCGGTACGGAAACCCGCACGATATCGACGCCGGCCGCTTCCAGGCGATTGATTTGCGCGACCGTGGCCGCGACATCGTTGGTGTCGCTGTTGGTCATGCTCTGCACAGCGATAGGCGCATCGCCGCCAACAGGCACGTTACCGACCCAGATCTTGCGGGATTCGCGACGTTTGATTGGAGATTCGCCGTGCATGACTTATTGACCCAACTTCAGGCGAGCAGTCTCGCCACTGGTGAACGGAGCGACATCGACCGGCTGGCCGTTGTAGCTGACCTGAGCGCCGCGGGCAAAGCCCAGACGCACGGCAAACGGTGGTTTGCCATTGACTGCCAGGCTGTCGCCTTTGCGTTTGAGACCGCTGAACAGCACCTTGCCGCTACCGTCGGTCACTTGTGTCCAGCAATCGGAGGTGAACTGCACCTGAACCTGGCCTTGACCGGCCACCGACGCGGCTGGCGCTGGAGCAACAGGGGCTATCGGTGTAGTCGCCACCGGGGCCGGAACGACTGGAGCTGCCGGAGCCGGAGTTACCGGGGTCACCGGCGCTGCGACAACAGGCGCGGCTGGCGTGGTCGGCGCTGCCGGAGCGGCTGGCGCAGTCGCTTGAGCCGGTTCTGGTGCTTCAGCCGGAGCATCAGCCTGTGGCAGCGCGAGGGCGGTTCCGCCTTCGGATTGACCTTCCGCGACGGCCTGGTCTTCCGGCTCGTCCAGCGGGTGAATCTGAGTCGTACCGTCGGCGCCTTCGACTTCTACGTGCTCGGGTGCCAGACCGATCAGGTCCTTGGTGCGCATCGAGGTCTGATCCTGCCACCAGACGAAACCGCCACCGATCACCGCGACCAGCAACAGCAGGCTGACGATTCGCAAAATGGTGTGTGAAACCCGCACCGGCTCTTCAATACGACCCAGGCTGTGAACATTGCTGCCCTGGGAATCGGTACCGGTGGATTGATCGAATTGCCGGACCAGAACGGCCTGGTCCATGCCGAGCAATTTGGCATAGGCACGAATGTAACCGCGGGCAAAGGTATGCCCGGGCAGCTTGTCGAAGGCGCCGGCTTCCAGATTGCTCAGGGAAGTGGTGGTGAGGTTGAGCTTGAGGGCCACTTCGGCCAGCGACCAGCCATTGCTTTCGCGGGCCTGGCGCAAGGTCTCACCGGGGTTTACGCGATTCGCTGCTACAACTTCGGGATGCGCCGCTTTCATCATTGCTCCGACAGGTATTGCTGATATTCCGGCGTACCGGGATAGAGTCTTTTTAGTTGCAGGCCTTTGCTTGCGGCCTTGTCGCGGTCTTCGAACACTTTTGCCAGCCGAACGCCGAGCAATAGACTACGTGCATTTTGCTCGGAGAGCTGGCTAAAACGGTCGTAATAGTCACGCGCGGGCACATAATGCCTGTCTTCGTAAGACAACTCAGCCATTTCCAGCAATGCACGTGGTTGTTGGTGGTTCAGGCGCAGGGCTTTTTCCAGTTGCTGTTGGGCCAGATCCCGCTGACCGAGCATTGCAGCGGTCATGCCCAGGTTCTCGAACACCCGCGAACGCTCAGGATACAGGGTATCGGCAGCGGCTTGTTCAAAGCGCTCGTAGGCTTCGCTGTAACGCTTCTGCTCGAACAAAAAACTGCCGTAGTTATTGAGGATCCGTGCATCGGCGGGACGGGAAGACAGTGCCTTGCGAAAATGCTCGTCGGCAAGCTCCGGTTCCATCTCGGCCTGGAACACCAGCCCCAGCGCCGCGTTGGCATCAGGATCGGAGCTATCGAGCTCCAACGCTTTCTTCAGTGGGACCTTGGCACGCTCGGTCATGCCTTGTTGCAAATACCCGATACCGAGTTGCACGTACGCCTCACGCGCTTCATCACGGCCCTTGCTGGTCTTCATCGGGTTGTAATCGCCCGAAAGCACGCAGCCAGCACACAGGCTGGCCAACAGCAAAAGCAGCGCAAAGCGCAGGGACATAGAGATCCTCTCTTGGTTATTTCGCGGCGTCTTGCGCTACATCGTTTTCGGCGTTCAGTTCACGCACGGCGATATAACGTTCGCTGCGACGGGTGCGATCCAGCACCTGCCCTACCAGTTGACCACATGCGGCGTCGATGTCTTCACCACGGGTGGTACGGACGGTGACATTGAAACCTGCATGGTGAAGCTGATCCTGAAAGCGACGAATCGCATTATTGCTCGGGCGCTCGTAACCGGAGTGCGGGAACGGGTTGAACGGGATCAGGTTGATCTTGCACGGAATATTCTTCAGCAGCTCGATCATTTCCACCGCGTGCTCGACCTTGTCATTGATGTCTTTGAGCAAGGTGTATTCGATGGTCAGCACGCGCTTTTCGCCGAGATTCGACATATAGCGCTGGCACGACTCGAGCAGCATCTTAAGCGGATACTTCTTGTTGATCGGCACCAATTGGTTACGCAATGCGTCATTCGGTGCGTGCAGGGACAACGCCAGGGAGACGTCAATGTGCTTGGACAGCTCATCGATCATCGGCACCACGCCGGAGGTCGACAGGGTCACGCGGCGTTTGGAAATGCCGTAGCCCAGGTCGTCCATCATCAGATGCATGGCCGCGACGACGTTGTCGAAGTTCAGCAGCGGCTCACCCATGCCCATCATCACCACGTTGGTGATGGCACGGTCGACGGTTGCCGGGACGCTGCCAAAGGATTTGTTGGCAATCCACACCTGGCCGATGACTTCGGCGGCGGTGAGGTTGCTATTGAAGCCTTGCTTGCCGGTGGAGCAGAAACTGCAATCCAGGGCACAGCCTGCCTGGGACGAAACGCACAAGGTGCCGCGTTTGCCCTGGGGAATGTACACGGTCTCGACGCAGCTGCCGGACGCCACGCGCACCACCCACTTGCGGGTGCCGTCGCTGGAGATGTCCTCGCTGACCACTTCCGGACCACGGACCTCGGCAACAGTCTTGAGCTTTTCGCGCAAGGCCTTGCTGACGTTCGTCATGGCATCGAAATCATCGACACCAAAGTGGTGAATCCATTTCATTACCTGACCGGCACGGAAACGCTTCTCCCCGATTGAGTCGAAGAATTTTTCCATTTCCAGCTGAGTCAGACCCAGCAGGTTAGTTTTTACAGTCGATGTAGTCATGGATTCACCTTCACTCTTAAGCCAATGCTTAGCGAGTGGTTACTTCAGTAGCTGCGAAGAAGTACGAGATTTCGCGAGCGGCAGCGGCTTCGGAGTCCGAACCGTGTACAGCGTTGGCGTCGATGGAGTCAGCGAAGTCAGCACGGATGGTGCCGGCAGCAGCTTCTTTAGGGTTGGTAGCGCCCATCAGCTCACGGTTCAGAGCGATAGCGTTTTCGCCTTCCAGAACCTGAACGACAACCGGACCGGAGATCATGAAAGCAACCAGGTCGTTGAAGAAACCACGAGCGCTGTGCTCAGCGTAGAAGCCTTCAGCTTCGGCTTTGGACAGTTGCTTCAGTTTCGAAGCTACAACGCGCAGGCCAGCTTTTTCGAAACGAGTGGTGATCTCGCCGATCACGTTTTTAGCAACGGCGTCAGGCTTGATGATGGAGAAAGTACGTTGAACAGCCATGGTGTAACTCCAGAAACGGTAATTTACGAAAAATTAAACCCGCGAATTATACGCGGGTTCTCGGGTATTGCCTAACCTGCGGCGTGGCTCAGTCGCGTTCTTCGATCCAGTGGGCCTGAATGGCCTCCAGGATCTTTTCGCCACAATGCTCAGGCATGTCGTCGAAATCGGGTAGTTCCATCACCCATTTACGCAGATCGACGAAGTTGACCGACATAGGGTCCACGTCGGGCTTGCTTTCAGCCAGCTGGATCGCGATCTCCAGCACATCAGTCCACTTGAGTTTCATGACAATTCCTTGAATCAGTGCGGTGCTTCGGCTGCGTGGTTGAGCGAGTACTTCGGAATCTCGACGGTCAGGTCTTCGGTGCCGACCTTGGCCTGGCACCCCAGACGAGACTCGCGTTCAAGACCCCAAGCCTTGTCAAGGTAGTCCTCTTCCAGCTCGTCAGCCTCTTCCAGCGAGTCGAAACCCTCGCGAATGATGCAGTGGCAGGTAGTGCAGGCGCAGACGCCGCCACAGGCGCTTTCCATCTCGATGTGGTGCTCGTGGGCCAGCTCGAGGATGGAAATCCCCGGCTCAGCCTCAACAACCATGCCTTCGGGGCAAAACTTCTCGTGTGGCAGAAAAATGACCTGCGGCATCGTTATTCCTCAATCTCATTCAGGTTGCGCCCCGCCAGCGCGGCTTTCACCGTCGAGTCCAGGCGGCGGGCAGCAAAGGCGTCGGTCACTTGCGACAGACGCTTGGTCTGCTGCTCGATGGCGTAACCATCGGTACCTTTCATCAGTTCGGTCAGTTCCTGCACCTGCATGTCGATGACCAGGCGCTCTTCGGCGTCGAGCAAGCGCTCGCCATCGGCCTCCAGAGCAGCCTGCACCGCCTCGATCAGGCGCTGGGCGTCGACCTGCTGCTCACGCAATACACGGGCAACCTTGTCGTCATTGGCGTGTTGGAACGAATCCTTGAGCATTTTGGCGATTTCGCCGTCGGTCAGGCCATAGGACGGCTTGACCTGAATGCTCGCCTCAACGCCCGAACCCAGTTCCCGGGCGGAAACGCTCAGCAGACCATCGGCATCGACCTGGAAGGTCACGCGAATCTTCGCCGCGCCAGCCACCATCGCCGGAATGCCGCGCAGCTCGAAGCGCGCCAGGGAGCGGCAATCGCTGATCAGCTCGCGCTCGCCCTGCAATACGTGGATGGCCATGGCCGACTGGCCGTCTTTGTAAGTGGTGAAGTCCTGGGCGCGGGCAACGGGGATGGTGGTGTTGCGCGGAATCACCTTCTCCATCAGGCCGCCCATGGTTTCCAGCCCCAGGGACAGCGGAATCACGTCGAGCAGCAGCAGTTCGTCGCCGTCGCGCTTGTTGCCGGCCAGGGTATCGGCCTGGATTGCAGCACCGATGGCGACCACTTGATCCGGGTCGATTTCAGTCAGCGGCTGGCGACCGAAGGCTTCGGCAACGGCTTCGCGAACGCGAGGCACACGAGTCGAACCACCGACCATGACCACGGCATGCACGTCGTCCAGTTCGATACCGGAGTCGCGAACGGCGCGGCGGCAGGCTTTCAGGCTGCGAGCGACCATCGGCTCGATCAGCGCATTGAAGGCTTCGCGGGTCAGCTCGGCTTTCCAGTCGCCATGGGCCACTTCAACGGCCGCCGCATTGGTCAGGGCTTCCTTGGCCGCACAGGCGGTTTGCAGCAAATTGCGTTGCGCGCCCGGATCGAGATCGGCGGACAGGCCGGCGCTCTCGATGATCCAGCCAGCGATTGCGTGGTCGAAGTCATCACCACCCAGGGCGCTGTCGCCACCGGTAGCCAAAACCTCGAAGACACCGCCGGTCAGGCGCAGAATCGAAATATCGAAGGTACCGCCGCCCAGGTCGTAGATCGCGACCAGGCCTTCGGCGTGCTGGTCCAGGCCGTAAGCCACGGCTGCAGCGGTCGGCTCATTGAGCAAGCGCAGCACGTTCAGACCGGCCAGCTTGGCCGCGTCCTTGGTGGCTTGACGCTGGGCGTCGTCGAAATAGGCCGGAACGGTGATGACCGCACCCACCAATTCACCACCCAGAGTCGCTTCAGCGCGCTGGCGCAGGACCTTGAGGATGTCGGCGGACACTTCCACCGGGCTTTTCGGGCCCTGGATCGTCTCGATGAACGGCATGTGCGACTCGCCACCGACAAAGCGGTACGGCAACTGATCACCCAGCTGTTTGACGTCGGACAGACCACGCCCCATCAAGCGCTTGACCGACAGCACGGTGTTCAACGGATCGGTGGCGGCGGCCAGCCTGGCGGATTCGCCAACCTCGACGCGATCGGCGTGGTAGCGCACGGCAGACGGCAGGATGACCCGCCCTTCTGCGTCGGCAAGCGGCTCGGAAAGACCACTGCGCAATGCAGCGACCAGCGAATTGGTAGTGCCCAAGTCGATCCCCACAGCCAGACGACGCTGGTGCGGTTGAGGACTTTGGCCGGGTTCGGCGATCTGCAGTAGGGCCATCGTTATCAGGACTTATCTGTATATCAGGCGTGCGACCGGAGCGGCACTGGGTTAATCGTCGAGGCGCTCTTCTAACTGGCGCACTTCGTAGGTGAGCTTGTCGAGGAACTGCATGCGCCGCATCAGGCGTTCGGCCCGTTCACGTTGCGCGGCATCGTTCCAGCAAGCTGCGAAGCTTTGGTTCAGTTCATCCTGGGCTGCCTTCAGGCGACGCTTGAAGACGGCAACGCCATTGAGGTCGGCGCTGTCCTGCAGGTCTTCGAGCTCTTCACGCAACTCCATCTGCTGCAGAAGGAACTCCGGATCATGCACCGTGACCTCCAGCGGCAGCTCGCCACCATTCAGGGCGAGCAGGTAACGCGCGCGCTTGGGCGGACTCTTGAGCGTCTGGTAGGCCTCGTTGAGGCTCGCCGATTGCTCCAGCGCCAAGCGCTGCTCACGCTCGGAAGCGTCGGCAAAGCGGTCCGGATGAACACTGCGCGCCAACTCACGGTAGCGCGTAGCCAGCTGATCGAGGTCCAGATCGAAACTCGGCTGCAGCTCAAATAAAGCGAAATGACAAGGAGTACCCACGACAAGCCTCAGATGTTGAAGCTTTCGCCGCAGCCACATTCACCGCGTACGTTGGGGTTGTTGAACTTGAAGCCTTCGTTCAACCCTTCCTTGACGAAATCGAGCTCGGTGCCGTCCAGGTAGGCCAGGCTTTTCGGGTCGATGATCACTTTTTCGCCGTGACTTTCGAACACCTGGTCCTCTGCAACCACCTCGTCGACAAACTCCAGCACGTAGGCAAGGCCGGAACAGCCTGTGGTGCGAACACCCAGACGAATCCCTTCACCTTTGCCGCGCCCGTCGAGGGAGCGCCGCACGTGTCGAGCAGCCGCTTCTGTCATGCTGATAGCCATCGGTGACTCCTTACTCGTCGCCAAAAATCAGATCAAGCCTTTCTTCTGCTTGTAATCGCGAACAGCCGCCTTGATGGCGTCTTCAGCGAGTACCGAGCAGTGAATTTTCACTGGCGGCAGGGCCAGTTCTTCAGCCAGCTGGGTGTTCTTGATGGTTTCCGCTTCGTCCAGGGTCTTGCCCTTCATCCACTCGGTGGCGAGGGAGCTGGAAGCGATAGCCGAGCCGCAGCCGTAAGTCTTGAACTTGGCATCTTCGATGATGCCGGCGTCGTTGACCTTGATCTGCAGGCGCATCACGTCGCCGCACGCCGGAGCGCCGACCATGCCGGTGCCGACATCAGGATCTTGCGCGTCCATCTTGCCGACGTTGCGCGGGTTTTCGTAGTGGTCGATGACCTTTTCGCTGTAAGCCATGATTCTCAATCCTCACTCATCAGGGCCGCTCTTGAGACCCTGTAGTTACGCTGCGTTTACCGCCGCGCTGCTACAGGACCTGTATCCGGCGGCTTCTTTGTTTAGTGTGCCGCCCACTCGATCTTCGAGATATCGACGCCGTCTTTGTACATGTCCCACAGCGGCGACAAAGCGCGCAGCTTGGTAACGGCCTCGCAGACTTTCTGCGCGGCGTAGTCGATTTCTTCTTCGGTGGTGAAACGGCCGAAGGTGAAACGGATCGAGCTGTGCGCCAGTTCGTCGTTGCGGCCCAGGGCGCGCAGTACGTACGAAGGCTCAAGGGACGCCGAGGTGCAGGCCGAACCGGACGACACCGCCAGATCCTTGAGCGCCATGATCAGCGACTCGCCTTCAACGTAGTTGAAGCTCAGGTTCAGGTTGTGCGGAACGCGGGCGGTCATGCTGCCGTTGACGTACAGCTCTTCCAGGTGTTCGACCTGCTTGTAGAAGCGGTCGCTCAACGCCTTGATGCGCGCGTTCTCGGCAGCCATGTCTTCCTTGGCTACGCGGAAAGCTTCACCCATGCCGACGATCTGGTGGGTCGCCAGGGTGCCGGAACGCATGCCGCGCTCGTGGCCGCCACCATGCATGGTCGCCTCGATACGTACGCGCGGCTTGCGGCTGACGTACAGGGCGCCGATGCCTTTAGGACCGTAGGTCTTGTGGGCGGAGAACGACATCATGTCGACTTTCAGCTTCGAAAGGTCGATCTCGACCTTACCGGTGGACTGAGCGGCGTCGACGTGGAACAGGATGCCCTTGGAACGGAGCAGTTCGCCGATCGCCGCGATGTCGTTGATGGTGCCGATTTCGTTGTTCACGTGCATGACCGAAACCAGGATGGTGTCGTCGCGCAGTTCGGCTTCGATCATCTCAGGGGTCACCAGGCCATCGGTACGAGGCTCGATGTAGGTCACTTCGAAACCTTCACGCTCCAGCTGGCGCATGGTGTCCAGGACAGCCTTGTGCTCGATCTTGGTGGTGATCAGGTGCTTGCCCTTGGTGGCATAGAAATGCGCCGCACCCTTGATTGCCAGGTTGTCGGATTCGGTGGCACCGGAGGTCCAGACGATTTCACGCGGGTCGGCGTTGACCAGGTCAGCGACCTGACGACGGGCGTTTTCGACGGACTCTTCGGCTTTCCAGCCGAACACGTGGGAACGGGACGCCGGGTTACCGAAGTTTCCGTCGACCAGCAGGCATTCACTCATTTTTTGCGCAACACGCGGATCAACCGGGGTGGTCGCAGAGTAATCAAGGTAAATCGGCAATTTCATGGACTATCTCCTAAATCAGGCTGGCTGGCGTGCCGCTAGCTCTTCGGCTGTCATTCGACGGCGGACGCTTCAATCTTGTCCAGGCGTGGCGCCTTGCTGTTGCAACGGCGCTGGTCCTGACGCTGGGCTACTTCTTGCACCTCACGGCGAGTCACAAGGTCAGCCAAGCTGATACCGCTCAGAAATTCGTGAATCTGCAGGCTCAGATCGCACCACAAGTGGTGGGTCAGGCAAGTGTCGCCGGAATGGCAATCACCCTGCCCCTGGCATTTGGTTGCATCGACCGATTCGTTCACCGCATCGATCACCTGGGCGACCTGGATGCCCTGCATGTCGCGGGACAGCTGGTAGCCGCCGCCTGGACCACGGACACTGGACACCAGATTGCTACGGCGCAATTTGGCAAAAAGCTGTTCGAGGTAGGACAGGGAGATGCCTTGGCGCTCGGAGATATCGGCCAGGGACACGGGCCCGTGCTGCGCGTGCAACGCCAAATCGAGCATGGCGGTCACGGCGTATCGGCCTTTTGTAGTCAGTCGCATGGACAATTACCACGGAAATCGGAATGAGGCGAGTATGCAATTCCCGAGTATTTAAGTCAACTATAAGACCTAGTACTTTAGTCAGGATTACCCGCAAAAGAGCGGCAGCATCATAGCAAAGGCTGACTGTGAACAGCCAGTAATACCGAGTCATCGTTCATCGCGAGCAGGCTCGCTCCTACAGGGGAACGCATTTCAAATGTAGGAGCGAGCCTGCTCGCGATAAGCCCAACTCGGTCTAACTGGCCTGACTCTGATCCTTGTCCTTCACACAGGCAAAGTCTTCTTCACGCAACTCAGGCAGATCTTTCGCACAGTAATTGCTGCCCAAATCCTTCAACGCCCCGCACATCCCCTCCAGACGCCCATCGACCGCCTGCAGATGATCAAGCAGTTGACCAATGGCACGCGCCACCGGGTCAGGCATGTCTTCAGTCACGCCATAGGCATCAAAACCGATCTTCTCGGCCATGGCCTTGCGCTTGGCGTCCTGTTCTTCGTCGGGCTTGACGATGATTCGCCCCGGAATACCCACCACCGTGGCGCCCGGCGGCACTTCCTTGGTCACCACGGCGTTGGAACCGACCTTGGCTCCCGCACCAACAGTGAACGGGCCAAGCACCTTGGCGCCGGCACCGACAACGACACCATCACCCAGCGTCGGGTGGCGCTTGCCTTTATTCCAGCTGGTACCACCGAGGGTCACGCCCTGATAAATGGTCACGTCATCGCCGATCTCGGCGGTTTCACCGATGACAATGCCCATGCCATGGTCAATGAAGAAGCGCCTGCCGACCTTGGCCCCCGGATGGATCTCGATCCCGGTCAACCAGCGCCCGAAGTTCGACACCAGCCGCGCCAGCCACTTCAGGTCCGCGCGCCACAGCATCGCCGACAAACGGTGAATCCAGATGGCATGCATGCCGGGATAGCAGGTCAGGACTTCAAAAGCGTTACGCGCCGCCGGGTCTCGGTGGAATACGCTCTGGATATCTTCACGCAAACGCTCGAACATCATTAATCCTTCCGCTTAAGGAGCTCACCACGGGCCGCTTTCTGGGTTTCCGTGAGGATGCCACGCAAAATATTCATTTCCGCCCGGCTGACCGAGCTGCGTCCGTACAACCGGCGCAGGCGCGCCATCAAGTGCCGTGGCTTTTCCGGATCGAGGAATTCGATGGCCACCAGGGTCTGTTCCAGGTGTTCATAGAATCGCTCCAGCTCATCCATGGTCGCAAGCTCGGCGCTTTTGACCGAAGCCACTTCTTCCTTCTCGACCTTGCTCGGCTGACCCTGGGCCGCCAGCCAGGACATGCGCACTTCATAACCCAACACCTGCACCGCCGCCCCAAGGTTCAACGAACTGAACTCCGGGTCTGATGGAATGTGAACGTGATAATGACATCGCTGCAGCTCTTCGTTGGTCAGGCCGGAGTCTTCACGACCGAACACCAAAGCGATTTCCGCGCCCTGCCCGGCTTCCTCGACCACTTTCGTTCCGCATTCGCGGGGATCGAGCAGCGGCCAGGGAATGCGCCGGTCGCGAGCACTGGTGCCAAGCACCAGATTGCAACCGACCAAGGCATCTTCCAAGGTGGCGACGACTTGCGCGTTTTCAAGGATGTCACCGGCACCGGAGGCGCGGGCATCGGCCTCGTGATGCGGGAACACACGAGGCTCGACCAGCACCAGCCGCGACAGCCCCATGTTCTTCATGGCACGCGCAGCCCCGCCGATATTGCCCGGATGGCTGGTATTGACCAGGACGACACGAATGTTTTGCAGCAAGGGAGGCGCTCTCGAACACGATAATCGGGAGCGGAATCTTACAGCTCATCCTACCGTTAAGCCATGAAAGCGAACGCCGTCCTTCTCCTGTAGAAACTTTCTGATAGAATGCCCGGCTTTCTTTAACAACCTTAGGTGACACATCCATGCAGCCCATGCTGAATATCGCGCTGCGCGCCGCCCGCAGCGCCAGTGAATTGATCTTCCGCTCCATCGAGCGCCTGGATACCATCAAGGTCGACGAAAAAGACGCCAAGGATTACGTATCCGAGGTGGATCGCGCCGCCGAACAGAAAATCATCGACGCCCTGCGCAAGGCCTACCCGAATCACTCGATCCTGGGTGAAGAGACCGGCATGCACGCCGGCACCGGCATCGAAGGCGAAGAGTACCTGTGGATCATCGATCCGCTGGACGGCACCACCAACTTCCTGCGCGGCATTCCTCACTTCGCTGTCAGCATTGCCTGCAAATACCGCGGTCGTCTTGAGCACGCTGTTGTTCTGGACCCGGTTCGCCAGGAAGAATTCACCGCCAGCCGTGGTCGCGGCGCTCAACTGAACGGTCGTCGCCTGCGCGTCAGCGGCCGCACCAGCCTGGACGGCGCCCTGCTGGGTACCGGCTTCCCGTTCCGTGACGACCAGATGGACAACCTCGACAACTACCTGGGCATGTTCCGCGCCCTGGTTGGCCAGACCGCCGGCATCCGCCGCGCAGGTTCGGCGAGCCTGGACCTGGCCTACGTGGCCGCCGGCCGTTTCGACGCGTTCTGGGAGTCGGGCCTGTCCGAGTGGGACATGGCTGCAGGCGCCCTGCTGATCCAGGAAGCCGGCGGTTTGGTGAGCGACTTCACCGGCGGTCACGATTTCCTTGAAAAAGGCCACGTCGTTGCCGGTAACACCAAGTGCTTCAAGGCAGTTTTGACGGCGATCCAGCCGCACCTGCCGGCCTCGCTGAAGCGCTAAGCTTCCAGCGACAGAAAAAGCACCCTGCGGGGTGCTTTTTTTATGCCCGCAATTCGCCCTCGATAACTCCACAACCCCACTGTAGGAGCGAGCCCTGCTCGCGAAAAAACTGAGGGCGCCGCGTTTATTCAGAAAGCCCGCGTTATCGTTGGCGAGCATCGCGAGCAGGGCTCGCTCCTACAGTGGGGTTGTGGTGGTGCATGAATCGCGAGCACAAAAAAAGCACCCCGCAGGGTGCTTCTTTTTTATCCAGCTTCAGCAGATCACTGAGCCGCCTGATTCTCAGACAGGATCAACTTGCCTTCCTTATCCACCGGAATCTGGTTGCCTGGATCACGATCCATGCGCACTTTGCCTTCCTTGCCGTCCAGCGAATACCGCACGTCGTAACCTACAACCTTGTCACTGATGTCGTTGACCGTGTTGCAGCGGGTCTGGGTCGTGGTGTAGGTGTCACGCTCTTGCATGCCTTCCTGCACCTTGTTGCCGGCGTAACCACCACCGACAGCACCCGCGACCGTGGCGATCTTCTTGCCGGTGCCGCCACCGATCTGGTTGCCCAGCAGACCACCTGCCAATGCACCGACCACCGTACCGGCGATCTGGTGTTGATCTTTCACCGGCGCTTGCCGGGTGACCGCTACATCCTTGCATACTTCACGTGGAGTCTTGATTTGTGTCTTGACCGGCTCAACGGCTAGAACCTGAGCAAACTCAGGACCGCTTTGTTTAACCAGGCTGTAGGTGGCCACAGCACCCCCGGCAGTTACACCGACAGCACCCAGTACAGCACCAACCAGCATCGACTTGTTCACATGAACCTCCTGGACCATCACATGCGGAACATGTCCGCGCTTCTCCCTGCCTTGGAGCACAAAAAAAGGCGCGAGTTCAACTCGCGCCTTTTTTGGACTACATCGCTTAAAGACTTTGCCTTCAAGGACGGTCGTCGACTTCCTTCTCGGTATTGACCGGAGGAATCAGGTCTTCCGTGCTCAGGTTCAGCCAGATCAGCACCACGTTCGCGATGTAGATCGACGAGTAAGTACCCGCCAGAACACCGATGAACAGGGCGATGGAGAAGCCGAACAGGTTGTCGCCACCAAAGAACAACAGGGCCGCGATCGCCAGCAAAGTGGAGATCGAAGTCGCCATGGTCCGCAGCAGGGTTTGCGTGGTCGAGATGTTGATGTTCTCGATCAGGCTGGCCTTGCGCAGTACACGGAAGTTCTCGCGAACCCGGTCGAATACCACGATGGTGTCGTTGAGCGAGTAACCGATGATCGCCAGTACCGCCGCCAGCACCGTCAGATCGAAGGTGATCTGGAAGAACGACAGGATACCGATGGTCACGATCACGTCGTGGATCAGGGACACGATCGCACCGACCGCAAACTTCCACTGAAAGCGGAAAGCCAGGTAGATCAGGATGCCGCCCAGCGCCATCAGCATGCCGAGGCCGCCCTGGTCGCGCAGTTCTTCACCCACCTGCGGGCCGACGAACTCGACGCGCTTGACCGTCGCCGGGTTCTCGCCGCCGACCTTCTGCAAGGCTTCGGCGACCTGGTGACCCAGTTGCGGGTCTTCGCCAGGCATGCGCACCAGCAGGTCGGTGGTCGCACCGAAGTTCTGCACGATGGCTTCGTGATAACCCGCGGTCACCAACTGCTCACGCACCTTGGTGACGTCGGCCGGACGCTCGTAGGTCAGCTCGATGAGCGTACCGCCGGTGAAGTCCAGGCCCCAGTTCATGCCCTTATGGAAAACACTGAAGATTGCCAGTGCGGTAAGGAACAATGTGACGCCGAACGCGAAGTTGCGAACGCCCATGAAGTTGATTGTACGTAACATGGCAGCCCCTTAAATCCACAACTTCTTGAAGTCACGACCGCCGAAGATCAGGTTGACCATCGCGCGGGTCACCATGATGGCCGTGAACATCGAGGTAAAGATCCCGAGGGACATGGTCACTGCGAAGCCCTTGACGGGACCTGTGCCCATGGCAAAGAGGATGCCGCCGACCAGCAAGGTCGTCAGGTTGGCGTCGAGAATCGCGGTGAATGCCCGGCCGAAGCCTTCGTTGATTGCGCGCTGCACGGTCATGCCGGCGGCGATCTCTTCACGGATCCGCGAGAAGATCAGCACGTTGGCGTCGACCGCCATACCCATGGTCAACACGATACCGGCGATACCCGGCAGGGTCAGCGTTGCACCCAGCAGCGACATCAGGGCCAGCAGCATCACCATGTTCACCGCCAGCGCGACGGTGGCGATGAGGCCGAAGAAGCGGTAGATGGCCATGATGAACAGCGAGACAAACAGCATGCCCCACAGCGATGCATCGATACCCTTGGTGATGTTGTCGGCACCCAGGCTTGGACCGATGGTGCGCTCTTCAGCAAAGTACATCGGTGCAGCCAGGCCACCGGCACGCAGCAGCAGCGCCAGCTCGGACGACTCGCCCTGGCCGTTCAGGCCAGTGATGCGGAACTGAGCACCCAGCGGCGACTGAATGGTCGCCAGGCTGATGATCTTCTTCTCTTCCTTGAAGGTCTGGACCGGCACGTCTTTCTCGACACCGTTGACCATCTGCTTGGTGTAGGTGGTCACCGGACGCTGCTCGATGAAGATCACCGCCATGCTGCGACCGACGTTCGAACGGGTCGCACGGCTCATCAGCTCGCCGCCGTGACCGTCCAGACGGATGTTCACTTCCGGAGTACCGTGCTCGCCAAAACCTGCCTTGGCGTCGGTTACCTGGTCACCGGTGATGATCAGGCCACGCTCGATCAGTGCCGGAGGACGGTTGCCCTCACGGAACTCGAAGGATTCGGAAGTGGCTTTCGAAGCGCCAGGCTCAGCGGCCAGACGGAACTCGAGGTTGGCCGTCTTGCCGAGGATACGCTTGGCTTCGGCGGTGTCCTGCACGCCCGGCAGCTCAACCACGATGCGGTTGGCGCCCTGACGCTGGACGATCGGTTCGGCAACACCCAGTTCGTTGACGCGGTTACGTACCGTGGTCAAGTTCTGCTTGATGGAGTATTCACGGATTTCCGCCAGCTTGGCCGGGGTCATCGCCAGACGCAGCACCGGTTGACCATTGAGGTCGGCCGGAACAATGTCGAAATCGTTGAAGTTCTTGCGAATGATCGAACGGGCCTGTTCGCGGGTCGCCTCATCAGAGAAGCCCAGCTGAATGGCACCATCGAGTTGCGGCAGGCTGCGATAACGCAGTTTTTCTTTGCGCAGCAGGCTCTTGACGTCGCCTTCGTAGACTTTCAGGCGCGCGTCGAGGGCTTTGTCCATGTCCACTTCCAGCAGGAAGTGCACACCACCGGACAAGTCCAGACCCAGCTTCATCGGGTGCGCGGCGAGGCTGCGCAGCCATTGCGGGGTGGTTTGTGCCAGGTTCAATGCAACGACGTAGTCATCACCCAACGCCTTGCGTACAACGTCCTTGGCCGGCAGCTGGTCTTCAGCCTTGGTCAGGCGAATCAGGCCGCCCTTGCCGTTGGCGGCCAGGGTGGCAGCCTTGACGTTGATCCCGGATTCCTTGAGCGCAGCGCTCACGCGATCCAGATCAGCCTGATTGACCTGCAGCGCAGTGCTTGCACCGCTGACCTGAATGGCCGGGTCATCAGGATAAAGATTGGGAGCGGAATAAATCAGACCGACCGCCAGCACCGCCAGGATCAGAATGTATTTCCACAGAGGATATTTGTTCAGCATCACGCCGCCCGTTTATGACGCGGGGCGCCTTGCGCGCCCCGTCGATTGAATATGAAGTTGAAACTTAGATCGCTTTGAGCGTGCCTTTTGGCAGCGTGGCGGCGATGGCGCCTTTCTGGAACTTCATTTCGACGGTGTCGGAAACTTCCAGAACGACGAAATCGTCGGCCACTTTAGTGATCTTGCCGGCGATGCCGCCGGTGGTCACGACTTCGTCGCCTTTCTGCAGGCTGCTCAGCAGATTCTTCTGCTCTTTGGCGCGCTTGGCCTGTGGACGCCAGATCATCAGGTAGAAGATGACCAGGAAACCGACCAGGAAAATCCACTCGAAACCGCCGCCCATTGGGCCGGCAGCAGGTGCAGCGGCGTCAGCCATGGCATTAGAGATAAAAAAGCTCATTTAGCACTCCAGTTGCAAATGTTGAATCTTGGGGTCAGAAAACTCAGTCCAAAGGCGGAACAGGTAACCCGCGTTTGGCGTAGAAGGCATCGACAAAGGCGGCCAATGTACCCTGTTGAATAGCCTCGCGCAAACCAGCCATAAGCACTTGATAATGACGCAAGTTATGGATGGTATTGAGCATGCTTCCCAGCATTTCGCCGCACTTGTCCAGGTGATGCAGATAAGCGCGGGAGAAGTTCTGGCAGGTATAGCAATCGCAGGTCGGATCGAGCGGCGAATCATCATGGCGATGGAACGCGTTTCGGATCTTCAGCACGCCGGTATCAATGAACAGATGCCCATTGCGGGCATTACGGGTTGGCATCACGCAATCGAACATGTCCACACCGCGGCGCACACCCTCAACCAAGTCTTCCGGTTTGCCAACGCCCATAAGGTAACGAGGTTTGTCAGCCGGCATCATGCCCGGCAGGTAATCCAGCACCTTGATCATCTCGTGCTTCGGCTCGCCCACCGACAGGCCGCCAATGGCCAGGCCGTCGAAGCCGATCTGGTCGAGGCCTTCCAGGGAGCGCATGCGCAAGTCCTGGTGCATGCCGCCCTGTACGATGCCGAACAGCGCCGCCGTGTTGTCGCCATGGGCTTCTTTCGAACGCTTGGCCCAACGCAGGGACAATTCCATGGAAATACGCGCGACGTCTTCGTCCGCCGGGTACGGCGTGCATTCGTCGAAAATCATCACGATGTCGGAGCCCAGGTCACGCTGGACCTGCATCGACTCTTCCGGGCCCATGAACACCTTGGCGCCGTCGACCGGAGAAGCGAAGGTCACGCCCTCCTCCTTGATCTTGCGCATGGCGCCCAGGCTGAATACCTGGAAACCGCCGGAGTCGGTCAAAATCGGGCCTTTCCACTGCATGAAATCGTGCAGGTCGCCGTGCTTCTTGATCACTTCCGTGCCCGGGCGCAGCCACAGGTGGAAAGTGTTGCCCAGAATGATTTCAGCGCCAGTCGCCTCGATATCCCGTGGCAGCATGCCCTTGACCGTGCCGTAAGTGCCCACCGGCATGAAGGCCGGGGTCTCGACGGTACCGCGCGGGAAGGTCAAACGACCGCGACGAGCCTTGCCATCAGTGGCCAGCAGCTCGAAAGACATACGACAGGTGCGACTCATACTGTTTCCTCTGGGCCCGATTCTTTAGGGGCAGTCGGCGCAGGATTACGCGTGATGAACATCGCATCACCGTAGCTGAAAAAGCGGTAACCGTTGTCCACGGCGGCCTTGTAGGCGGCCATGGTCTCGGGATAACCGGCGAACGCCGAAACCAGCATCAACAGCGTGGATTCGGGCAAATGGAAGTTGGTGACCAGGGCATCGACCACATGAAACGGTCGGCCAGGATAAATGAAAATATCTGTATCGCCGCTGAACGGCTTGAGCACGCCATCGCGGGCGGCGCTTTCCAGGGAACGCACGCTGGTGGTCCCCACCGCCACCACGCGACCACCGCGAGCGCGGCAGGCGGCAACGGCATCGACCACGTCCTGGCCGACTTCCAGCCATTCGCTGTGCATATGGTGGTCTTCAAGCTTCTCGACGCGTACCGGCTGGAAGGTGCCAGCGCCGACGTGCAGAGTCACGAACGCAGTCTCGACGCCCTTGGCGGCAATCGCCTCCATCAGCACCTGATCGAAATGCAGCCCCGCCGTCGGCGCCGCCACCGCGCCCAAACGCTCGGCGTAGACGGTCTGGTAACGCTCACGGTCGGCGCCTTCATCGGGGCGATCTATATAAGGAGGCAGCGGCATGTGCCCGACGCGGTCGAGCAGCGGCAACACCTCCTCGGCAAACCCCAGCTCGAACAACGCATCGTGCCGCGCCAGCATCTCGGCCTCGCCACCGCCGTCGATGAGAATCTTCGACCCAGGCTTGGGCGACTTGCTGGACCGCACATGGGCCAGCACGCGATGACTATCGAGCACCCGCTCCACCAGGATTTCCAGCTTGCCGCCGGAAGCCTTCTGGCCAAACAGCCGCGCCGGAATCACCCGGGTATTGTTGAACACCATCAAATCGCCGGGGCGCAAATGCTCCAGCAAATCAGTGAATTGACGGTGTGCCAGGGCGCCGCTGACCCCATCCAGGGTCAACAGGCGACTATTGCGCCGCTCGGCCAGCGGATGGCGGGCGATCAGCGAATCAGGGAGCTCGAAGGTAAAGTCAGCAACGCGCATGATGGGGTTCGTCTAGCAGGGCCGGGAAGTCTAGCGGAAATATCAAAAATTCTCCATGTACCTGATTGACCAGCGGTTATCTCATCTCTATACTTCGCCGCCATTGAGCCCTGATGGCGGAATTGGTAGACGCGGCGGATTCAAAATCCGTTTTCGAAAGGAGTGGGAGTTCGAGTCTCCCTCGGGGCACCAAAATTAAGAAAGGTCTTGCTTTGCAAGGCCTTTTTTTTCGCCTGTAGAAAAGCATCCAACACCCACCACCCTGTGGGAGCCAGCCTGCTGGCGATGCTTTTGATCTTCGCACCCTCGGTCAGTAAGACACTCATCAAGGATTCCCCCATGGAATTGCACCTGGAAAGCGTCGCCCTCTTCTCCCTCAAACTGGCTTATGAATCGGAGGGTTCGAGCCCGATTTTGCGTGACGATCTGGTCATGGGTGACTACCAGCGGGATGTGTTTGAGTTGCTGGTGCGGCGGGGAGATATCGATGCCATTCAATCGAAAGTGGATGAATGTCTGAAATTGGCGCTGGATGCCCTCGGCGGTGTTGATACAGTCTTGGGGCGCGAACTGCATAAATTGGCGGCGAATTTCAGTGCTGCGCATACAATAAATCAGCTTCACACCCCGTTAATTACTATTAAGGAATACTTGAAAGCCATTCAGTGACAGCTGCAGTGTTAGGCCTTAATTTTTTTGATTAAAGCACACCTAACGCAGCGTTTGAAACTGATCACCTAAACTCATGCTTACACAAAAACACACCAATTTTTGAGACAGTCAATCCGGGTTTAACATGATCAAGAAAGGATGGTATGAATTTCAAGAGCAGATTGCCGAGCATTTTCGATCGCTCGGCGCGTCCGCTACTACAAACGTAAAAATAGAGGGTGTCAGGACATCTCACGACATCGACGTCCTAGTCATAACAAAATTTCTAGGAATCAATCTAAAATGGGTAATAGAAGCAAAATACTGGAATAGCAAAGTACCTAAGGAAAAGGTATTAGCACTAAGATCAATTGTAGGTGAAGTTGGCGCCGATAGAGGCTTCTTAATTTCCGATAAAGGCTTTCAAAAGGGAGCCATCGAAGCTGCCGAGAGCACTAACATTCAGCTAACTACATTCAATGAACTTAAAGAATTCACTAAAAACGCCGTACAAACCGAAATGCTCAATGCGTATGAAACTCGGGCCGACCTATTATCCAAACGCTACTGGTCCCACAAAAAATCCACCAGAATTAAATACGGACTTCGCGACGATACATTTGACTACTCACTTCGCTTTTCCGGACAACTTTTCATTGGATTGATATTCGCCACAATAGATAGAGCAAGAAAAAATCAATACCCAATGAATGTGCGCTCTTCGCTAGAATTAAAAGCTGGAGAGGACATCGTTGAAAATTATGCAGAGTTCAGCAACTGGCTCAACTTAAACTTAAATATGCTTGATGAAATACTGCTAAAAGCTGAGCATGCAATGATTATAAATGGCGACTTCGACCCGTGGATTGAGGACGCAAATGATCCAGTAGCAGTTGAGCACAACAGACAACACCAAATAAATCAAAGAAAAATTTATCAGATGCTGGGTGATTCAATGTTAAATGACAAAAGCTAGCCAATCGCACAAAGGAGACAACCGTCTCCTTCACCGGGCCACGCGTTCTGCAATACATTTTATCAATAAAGCAGAAAAAAAGGGGGCGACTTTATTTCTATACACCTCCAAATCAATTGTAATCCGACCTAACTTCATCCCTTATGAAATTACGACCATTATAAAACTCCTCGAGCGCCTCAGTGACAGAGTCTATAAAGCTAGAAACAATCGTAAATTTATCGCGCAGCACTCTAGAGCGATACCTCTCACCCACAACTAAAGCGCTCTCCCTACCATGAGCCACTTTATTTCTATTTTCTACAATTTCATCGATTGTAGCTCTCACCCGAGGCTCAACAACAAACCCTTGAAGCCCCAAAGAATTAAAAACCTCAAGCACTGAATTTGTCCAAACATTCTGAAGAACACCAGAGAACTGTGAGTCATCAATATTCATAACATCTGAAGATTGCAAACACGAAAATATAGAGCACACATTTTCATTATATGCCTTATAAGAACAGGTCTTGAACGCCTGTATCCTTCCCCTTGCAGCAACAGCACCGAAACTTAGCGCATAATGATTAGCCGGAACACCGTGAGAGGCGACAAGACGGAGGGTAGATTGAACCGCCTCATTAGCACTTCTTTCTAAGGCGGCATAAAGATGCACATAAAAAAAACCCCTTAATATCTTAACCTCTGAACCATGAGGAACAGCCACATCGTCCGGCTCCAACAACGCGATATAGTTCAAAAGCTGCTGAACTTCTGCGAGTCGCCCCCTCGCTATCAACCTCACACCATCAAAGCCCATATCAAACATTATCCTTTACGTAGGCTATCCTTTCATTGAGCTTTTTCCTGCTATTAGTAGCGCCTGTAGTAAGCACAGCCAACTCTTTATTATCTAACAACGCACGAAGCTTCGCCGGTTTTATAACCTTCCCAGCGTCCAGGGCTTCTGCAACACCAATTGCGATGGCCTCAAACAGAATCAATGGGGTAGTATTCTTCCGGTTCTGACGGACAATTCCATCTGGCAACTCTTTAGCCAACAGAGTAAATGTGGAGTCGAACAATGCTTTTAAAGTTTTTTGATTTTTAAAGCGAGCAGTTTTTTTGGCCATGTATTCATTAAGAAAACCTTTCACACTATGAACAAATTGTTCCCTATCCTCATAATACGCAAAAAACTTTAGTACCAATTCTTCAAGATTCCCCGTTTTTTCCGCATTCGTGCCTACTTTCAGAACATCTTTGAACCCCGAAAACCTTGAGCACTCTTTAATAAAATCATTAAAAGGACCAAGATATACGCAGTTACGTATTTCCTGAGGATGAAGGACAACCCCACCAGTATTTAACCGCTCAAACAAATCAAACCGCAAGCTGAAATCACTACGATCATTAAGAACGGTGATCCTTACAGGCCTTGTCATAAACATCAACTGAACTGATTTAGGCAACCCACTAAAACTTAAACCATTCAACGAATCCAGCTTCTCCAAGCCAGTTAAAACAAGCGGCCTACAGTTATCATTAATCAGCTGTATTACTTTCACATCCCCCACAAAATTAACTAGTGTAGTCAGACGTTGTAAACCATCAATAACCTCCCAGGTAGAGTCCGCATTGGTCGCCATAAACAAACTCGGAATTGGAATACCTAAAAGAAGCGACTCTATCAACTGCGACTGACGCTCTTGATTCCAAACAAAATGCCTCTGGTACTCTGGAGTAACATCTATTATGCCTTCAGCTATCATGTCATATAACTGCCGAACGGTAACATCATAGCTATCAAACGCTACTGAACGGCGATTTGCATTAAGCTGTTCTTGAATGAGGACGCTGTCCATATCTTCCCTATCACACAATAAAATTAAAAAATCTCGAGGCTAGACTATATAATAGCGTTCACACGTTCAAATATTTCTCAAAACACCCTAAATATCACTGAGCTAGCTGCTAATTTAAAATGAGGGTATGCCCCCCATCGGGCAGCGACTCTGACGAGGATATCTTGATCAGCAGTTCTACCCAACACCTCCACCAACCTGCCCTGAAGTAGGAACTGACAGACAATATTTTTCATCTTCAGCGTTTTTGGGGACGAAACGTTCGAGGTTGCAGCAAAGGCATCCGCACGCTACCCTCCCCACCGTCGCTGCCAATTCAGCGACCGGGTGTGGTAACCCGAGTTATTCAAGGCGCTACAGCGCCCCAATCACGTCATCAGGCGCTTTTTTTATGCCTGCGGCGTGAGTTATGGCGGCTGTGCGTGGGACGCCCTCGGGCGTGCCGGTTTCCTTGATTCCCGGTTTACCACCCTGCGCACAGCTGTCACCCATTCGTGTGGTAACGAACGTGGCAGCTCCTCATATCAAGGAGTTGGATAATGCGCAGTATCAATCCGTTTGAAATTTGGCTTTTCTCTCTATGCAATTCCCAAACGCGTAACGCCCTCCCCCATTGCCTCTCCATCCTCGGAGGTGGCCAATGACTGAACAACCTGAACTCAAAACCATTGGCCTGACACCTGCGATCTACTGTGCGGATCAAGCGCTGTTTCATGTCACTCGCGGGGTTCCTCTTGGTGATGCGTTGTCCATGGCTTCCGATTTTCTGTTCCTGGCTAAAACGCTCACTGAAGATGCTGCTTATGCCAGAGATACTGACCGTCACGCCTGGGCTGCGCATTATCTGACTTCGATGAGCAAGGCGTTGGTGGATGATGCGGTGAAGGTGCTTACTCGGGATCGGGTTTGTGCATCGACTTCTATGCGGGCGGGGGCGAAGGCTGAAGGTTAGTGGTTGAGGTCTGTGGGGGGGGGCTTGGGATGGTGGTAGCTGATTCAGCATTTATGTTGGCTGGGCTGGCGTTTTCGAGAGCAAGCCCGCTCCCACAGGGATTGTGGTGAGTTGATGGGCATTGTTTGGCCCGACTGGGTGACTGGGTTGTGATTGCGGTGCATCTTCAGCTTTGATGGTGGCTGGGCTGGCGCTATCACGAGCAGGCTCGCTCCTACAGGAATTGCGGTGGGCTGACGGGCATTGTTTGGCCCGAGTGGTGAGTGGTTTGTGATTGCAGTGCATCTTCAGCATTGATGTTGGCTGGGCTGGCGCGATCGCGAGCAGGCTCGCTCCTACAGGGGTTTTGTGTGTTTAGTGGTATTTGGAATTAGCCCCGATGGTTTCGTAAGGAAAGCTTCGGAGGGGCAGGCTTAGGCAACTTCCATGCTCCATAAACAAGAAGGCCCGAACGTAATGCCGGACTGAGCCAGCACCAGAGGATCGGGCGCGATTGGGATAAATGCTGTCGTAGCCTAATGGCAATGTCAACGTCGCCAGCAGGAACGGTAGTTGCCTCGGTTTTCCCACCATCGTGACCGCGGCCTGAAGTCAGGTATCAGAGCTGGACTCAAGCTCGCCTTGAGTTTTCACGCCGAACAACCGGTCGGCTATCTGCCGACCGCGCTCCAACCCTTCCTGCGTTAACCAAACTGACTTGTTCCTGTTCACCGGATCGCTGATGAAACCCTGTTCATGCAATCGGCTCATGATTTCGAAGTCGAACCCTTTCCAGGTGTTGCCGCTGTCGGAACTAAAGGCTGCCAACAGGGCAAGCACGGCGTCTTGAATGAGTTTGTCGTCGTATTCCATGATCATTGTTCCGCTCATGTTTGATGGCTATCGTCGGGGCTGTGATGGGCGTTCCACTCCCCCTCTGAGTTGCATAAAAACATAAAAATAGTGCGTTCCTCCAGGTGGCGTCGGTGAGTGGACTCACGCCTGCGACCGATTCAGCACAGGGGCTTTCTAGACTGCCGCTTTCGCGAGCAAGCCCGCTCCCACAGTGGGTTGCAACAAGCTGTCTTGTTTGGGCCACGCGTGTGGGTGGGTTTGGGGCGCATCTTCGATATGGATGAGGGGTGGGCGGGCGCTATCGCCAGCAGGCTGGCTCCCACAGGGGTTAGTTGTGGTGACTGCCATTTGGGTGGTTGCTATACATCATCCATCGACAAGCCCTTCGGGCACTACGCCGGTGTGTGAACGCCCCTTGCGGCGCTCATCTAGACTTAATGGATAGTCGTAGACAGAACCAAACACGTCGCTCTGGTGCAGCCGAATCAAGGGCCGCGTGGCAATCTGGCTTTTATGCCCCTATAGAGGCGCGGCGAAGACCGTGCCGGGCGCAACAAGATGCCCGCTCAGGGTGCCCTGGCCGACGGTCTGTAGATGCCACGATACCGTGACGTGGTGTAAATGCCGCAGCCGACACTTTCGGACAACCGACAACCGCCTGGTTTGTCCGTGACCGTGAGGATTGCTGAATGCCTGATGAGATGTTGCACCTGCCTGTGGTCAACAGTCTGCTGGAGCGCCACAAGGGCTCTGCGGGTGCGCTGTTGCCCATTCTTCATGATATTCAGGAGCGCATCGGTTACATCCCCGATGTCGCCGTCCCCGAGATTGCCCATGCCCTTAACCTCAGCCAGGCCGAGGTTCGTGGGGTGATCAGTTTTTACCATGATTTCCGTACCGCGCCGCCCGCGCGGCATATCCTGCGGCTGTGCCGGGCCGAGTCGTGCCAGAGTCGTGGCGCCGAGCAGCTTGCGGCGCAGTTGCGCGAGCGTCTGCAACTGGACGATCACGGCAGCAGTGCCGATGGCAGCATCAGTTTGCGGCCGGTGTATTGCCTTGGTGCGTGTGCCTGTTCGCCCGCTCTGGAATTGGATGGCCAGGTGCACGCGCGGCTCAGTGCCGAGCGGCTGGATGCGTTGCTCGATGCTTGCCGGGAGGACGCGTGATGCCGACTCTTTATTTGCCTTGTGATTCCCTTGCCCGTGCCGTGGGGGCCGATGAAGTGGCAGTGGCCCTGATCACTCAGGCCCGGGAACGTAATTTGCCGCTGGAATTGCAGCGCACCAGTTCTCGCGGTTTGTATTGGCTGGAACCGCTACTGGAAGTGGACAGCGCGCAAGGTCGTATTGGCTTTGGGCCGCTCACGGCTGACGATGTGCCGTCGGTGCTTGAAGCCCTGCAAGGCGAGCCGTCCGCTCATCCACTGGCCTTGGGTCTGGTGGAAGAATTGCCATATCTGAAGACTCAACAACGCCTGCTGTTCGCCCGTGCCGGCATCACCCGGCCGCTGTCCCTGGAGGATTACCGGGCCCACGGCGGTTTCGAAGGTTTAACCCAGGCCATCGCCATTGGCGGCGAGCAGACCGCGACAGCGGTGTTCGATTCGGGCCTGCGTGGCCGTGGCGGCGCGGCCTTCCCCGCCGGGATCAAATGGCGCACGGTGCGCGGCACTCAGGCTGCGCAGAAATACATTGTATGCAACGCCGACGAAGGCGACTCCGGCACCTTTGCCGACCGCATGCTGATGGAAGGCGACCCCTTCCTGCTGATCGAAGGCATGGCGATTGCTGGCATTACCGTCGGCGCCACCTTCGGCTACATCTATGTGCGTTCGGAATATCCGGATGCCGTGGCCACTATGCGTGCAGCATTGAACATCGCCCGAGATGCCGGTTACCTCGGTGCCAATGTCGGCGGCAGTGGCCAAGCCTTCGACATGGAAGTGCGCGTCGGTGCCGGTGCTTATATCTGCGGTGAAGAAACCGCGCTGCTGGACTCCCTCGAAGGCAAGCGCGGGATCGTCCGCGCCAAGCCGCCGATTCCGGCGTTGCAGGGGTTGTTCGGCCTGCCGACGCTGGTGCACAACGTGCTGACCCTGGCCTCGGTGCCGCTGATTCTGGCCAAGGGTGCGCAGTTCTACCGCGATTACGGCATGGGCCGTTCTTTGGGCACCATGCCCTTCCAGCTGGCGGGCAATGTGCGTCGCGGCGGTCTGGTGGAACGGGCTTTTGGCCTGACCCTGCGGGAGCTGGTGGAAGACTACGGCGGCGGGACTGCCAGTGGCCGGCCGCTGAAGGCTGCGCAGGTGGGCGGCCCGCTCGGCGCCTGGGTGCCGCCTTCGCAATTCGACACGCCGCTGGATTACGAAGCCTTTATGGCCATCGGCGCGATGCTCGGTCACGGTGGTGTGGTGGTGGCTGACGACACCCTGGACATGGCTCGCATGGCGCGCTTCGCCATGCAGTTCTGCGCCGAGGAATCCTGCGGCAAATGCACGCCGTGTCGCATCGGCTCGACCCGTGGTGTCGAGGTGATCGACCGCCTGCTGGCCGCGCCTGACCAGAACAGTCGCGATGAGCAGGTGATCATCCTCAAGGACCTGTGCGACACCCTGCAATACGGTTCGCTGTGCGCGTTGGGCGGCATGACGTCTTATCCCGTGGCCAGCGCCCTCAAGCACTTCCCCGCTGACTTCGGTCTGCAAGCCTCGGAGGCCGAACAATGATCACTCTCTTCGATCCGAAAACCGATATCGACCTGGGTACACCGGCCCGCGACAGTCACGTGCAAGTCACCCTGAACATCGACGGCCGCAGCATCAGCGTGCCCGAAGGTACTTCGGTGATGCGCGCCGCTGCGCTGATGGGCACCACCATTCCCAAACTCTGTGCCACCGACAGCCTGGAAGCCTTCGGCTCCTGCCGCATGTGCCTGGTGGAGATCGACGGCATGCGCGGTTATCCGGCGTCCTGCACCACGCCGGTCAGCGAAGGCATGAGCGTGCATACCCAGACGCCAAAGCTCGCAACCCTGCGCCGCAATGTCATGGAGCTGTACATTTCCGATCACCCGCTGGACTGCCTGACCTGCTCGGCCAACGGCAACTGCGAGTTGCAAACCGTGGCCGGTCAGGTCGGCCTGCGGGAAGTGCGTTATGGCTATGAAGGCGAGAACCATCTGGAGGACGTGAAAGACACCTCCAACCCTTACTTCGACTACGACCCGAGCAAGTGCATCGTCTGCAACCGCTGCGTGCGCGCCTGTGAAGAAACCCAGGGTACTTTCGCCCTGACCATTACCGGGCGCGGTTTTGAATCCCGGGTGGCGGCCGCCGGTGGCGAGAACTTCCTCGACTCCGAATGCGTGTCCTGCGGCGCCTGTGTGCAAGCCTGCCCCACCGCGACCCTGATGGAAAAGAGCGTGGTCGAACTGGGTCAGCCTGAACGCAGCGTGATCACCACCTGCGCCTATTGCGGTGTGGGCTGCTCGTTCCGTGCCGAGATGAAAGGCGACCAGCTGGTGCGCATGGTGCCGGACAAGAACGGCCAGGCCAACCACGGCCACTCTTGCGTCAAGGGGCGCTTTGCCTGGGGCTATGCGACCCACCCGGATCGCATCACCAAGCCGATGATCCGCAAACACATCAGCGACCCTTGGCAGGAAGTCAGCTGGGATGAAGCGGTGACCTACGCCGCCAGCGAATTCCGTCGGCTGCAGCAAAAATATGGCCGCGATTCCATTGGTGGCATCACCTCCAGCCGTTGCACCAACGAAGAAACCTACCTGGTGCAAAAACTGGTGCGCGCGGCCTTCGGCAACAACAACGTCGACACCTGTGCGCGGGTCTGCCACTCGCCGACCGGTTATGGCCTGAAGCAAACCCTTGGCGAGTCCGCCGGCACCCAGAGTTTCGACTCGGTGATGCAGGCCGACGTGATCCTGGTGATGGGCGCCAACCCCAGCGACGCCCACCCGGTGTTCGCTTCCCAACTCAAACGCCGCCTGCGTGAAGGCGCGCGGCTGATTGTTATCGATCCGCGTCGCATCGATCTGGTGGACACGGTGCATGCCCGCGCCGAGTATCACCTGGCCCTGCGCCCCGGTACCAACGTCGCCATGCTCAATGCCTTGGCTCATGTGATTGTCACTGAAGGACTGCTCAACCAGGCCTTTATCGACGCCCGTTGCGAGGGCAGCGATTTCGCGATCTGGAGTGAGTTCGTCAGCCGTGCGGAAAACTCGCCGGAAGCCCTTGGCCCTGTCTGCGGTGTACCCGCTGCCGACATCCGTGCCGCTGCGCGCCTGTATGCCACCGGTGGCAATGCGGCGATCTACTACGGTTTGGGCGTCACCGAACACAGTCAGGGCAGCACCTCGGTGATGGGCATCGCCAACCTGGCCATGGCCACCGGCAACATCGGTCGCGAAGGCGTAGGCGTGAACCCGTTGCGTGGGCAGAACAACGTGCAGGGTTCCTGCGACATGGGCTCTTTCCCCCACGAGCTGCCCGGTTACCGGCATATCTCCAACGAAGTTGTGCGGGCGCAGTTTGAGCAAGCCTGGAACGTCACCCTGCAACCCGACCCGGGCCTGCGCATCCCCAACATGTTCGAGTCGGCCCTGGCCGGCAGTTTCAAGGGCCTGTATTGCCAGGGCGAAGACATCGCCCAGAGCGATCCTAATACCCAGCACGTCACCGCGGCTTTGTCGGCGATGGAATGCATAGTGGTACAGGACATTTTCCTCAACGAAACCGCCAAGTTCGCCCATGTGTTCCTGCCGGGCTGCTCGTTCCTGGAAAAAGACGGCACTTTCACCAACGCCGAGCGACGCATCTCCCGGGTGCGCAAGGTCATGGATCCGCTGGGCGGCAAGGCCGACTGGGAAGGCACGGTGGCCCTGGCCAATGCCCTCGGTTACCCGATGAACTACAGGCATCCGTCAGAAATCATGGATGAAATCGCCAGCCTCACGCCGACCTTCACCAACGTCAGCTACGCCGAACTTGAGCGCCACGGCAGCCTGCAATGGCCGTGCAACGCCGAAGCACCGGACGGCACGCCGACCATGCACATCGAAGAGTTTGTGCGCGGCAAGGGGCGCTTCATGCTCACCGGTTACGTGCCGACCGAGGAAAAGGTCAACGCTCGCTATCCGCTGCTGCTGACCACCGGGCGCATCCTCAGCCAGTACAACGTCGGTGCCCAGACCCGGCGTACCGACAACGTCGCCTGGCATGACGAAGACCGTCTGGAAATCCACCCGACCGATGCCGAGAGCCGTGGCATCAACGAAGGTGACTGGGTCGGCATCGGCAGCCGCGCCGGGCAGACTGTGCTGCGTGCGCGGATCACCGAACGGGTTGCCCCGGGTGTGGTGTACACCACCTTCCACTTCCCGGAATCGGGCGCCAACGTGATCACCACCGACAACTCCGACTGGGCCACCAACTGTCCGGAGTACAAGGTCACCGCCGTGGAAGTCAGCCGCGTTTATCACCCTTCGGAGTGGCAAAAACGCTTCCAGGCGTTCAGCGACGAACAGCAGCGCCTGCTTGACGCTCGTCGCCAGGAACGCGGGACCAAAGCGGAGGTACGCCGATGAGCACGGACAATCTGATCAAGATGGCCAACCAGATCGCCCAGTACTTCGCCAGCCAGCCGGACCAGCAACAAGCGGTGCTCAGCGTGCGCAATCATATGCAGATGTACTGGGCGCCGAGCATGCGCAGGGAGTTGCTGGCCTGGCAGACGAAGCATCAGGGGGCGGATTTGCACCCGCTGGTGCAGGCGGCGGTGACTGGGGCGGGTTGGGAGGCTTAGCCTGCTGGCTCCCACAGGGGGTTGTGTCAGGGGGGGTGTGTTGTGTGGGCAGGCCAGAGGCGCTCATTGGCGGCATTAAGCGTATCCTGTTCACGACCACCTCCCCTGAGCCCCGGAACCACAATGACCAAAAGCATTCTCTACGCCTTGGGCGCTGCTGCCTTGTTCGGCGCCAGCACGCCCTTGGCCAAGTGGCTAGGCTTGAACGTGTCCCCCATCCTCCTCGCCGGCCTGCTTTATCTGGGCAGCGGCATCGGGCTGACGCTAACCCGCCTGATCCGTGATCGTGGCTGGCGGCCGACAGGTCTGACAGCCCCTGAATGGCCGTGGTTCATCGGGGCCATTGTGTTCGGTGGCGTGCTGGGTCCGGTTTCATTGATGTTTGGACTCACCCTCACCTCTGGCACCACCGCATCACTGTTGCTGAACCTGGAAGCCGTGTTGACCGCACTGATGGCGTGGGTGGTCTTCAGGGAGAACGCTGACCGGCGCATTGTTGCGGGGATGGTGGCCATTGTTGCCGGGGGCGTGTTGTTGGCGTGGCCTCGCACTTCGGCAGAGGTTCAAGGCTGGTTGGGGCCTGTCGCGGTGGCGGTGGCGTGTTTTTGTTGGGCCATTGATAACAACCTCACCCGCAAGGTGTCTGCGTCGGATGCGTTGTTTATTGCCGGCACCAAAGGGCTGGTGGCAGGAGCCGTCAATTGCGCGCTGGGGATCGCGTTGGGTATGCACCTGCCAGAGTGGTCGCTTCTTGGGCCAACCCTGCTGGTGGGCTTTTTGGGGTATGGCGTCAGTCTGGTGCTGTTCGTCCTGGCGTTGCGGGGGCTTGGTACGGCGCGGACCGGGGCGTACTTTTCCACGGCGCCGTTCCTGGGAGCCGCGATAGCGATCCTGTTTTTCGGTGAAGCCGTGACGTGGGTGTTTTGGATCGCTGCCGGCCTGATGGGGCTGGGGGTCTGGATTCATCTGACCGAGAGTCACTCACACGAGCATCAGCACGAACCGCAAATCCACGACCACAAGCATGTCCACGATGAGCATCATCAGCATGAACATGCCTTTGAGTGGGACGGTGTGCAACCCCATAGCCATGTGCACCAACACTCACCGATCGTCCACAGTCACCCGCACTTTCCCGACATCCATCACCGGCACTCGCACTGAGCCCCGGAGGCTGCGGCCATTTAAACCGGCCGTAGCCATCACCGCCCTACTCCACGTCCCCCTTCCTCGTCGCCGTCACGGTCACTTCAATCGCCCGGACACTGATCGCCGCGAATATCGCGGTCATCAGCACGCCGTTGAAACCCAGCAGGATCGCCAGCACTCGCGACACACCCAGTTTTGGTACCAGTTCTCCATAGCCGATGGTCAGCCCGGTCACGAAGGCAAAGTAGACACCGTCATCAGGGCTCCACCCTTCCAGCCGGGCGATGATGAGGCCAATCGCAACGATCACTAACAGCAGTATCGAGAAGATCGGCCACACCACTTTGAAGTAGAACCAGACGGCTTTGTAGAACTCGTGGCGAACGTTTGATGCATGGGCGAGGCTCATGGCATGGGCTTCCTGGGGTTTGATTGGCCGGCAATCGAATGCGCAGCGGTTCAATACCCCGTTCAGCTTGGCACAAGCGCTGAAAACCGCGACCGACGGGGCGTTATCTTTGGCGCGAACTATGACAAGGATGACGCCCCGCAAACTATCCAGAAACCGCCTGGCACCGCTGGATTTCTGTAGGAGCGAGCTCGCGATGGTCGTTAACGATAACGCTGTAAACCTGATAGCCCCCGGCGTTCTCAAGTCCATCGCGAGCAAGCTCGCTCCTACAGTTAAGTTGCGACCATCGGGGACGGTGGCAGGTTTATCCCTCAGTTCGCTTCCGTTTCCCGAATCAGCTTCTTGTTGATCTTGCCGACGCTGGTCTTGGGGATTTCGGTGACGAACTTGAACTGCTTGGGGATCGCCCATTTGTTGATGCGCCCGCCGTCGACGAAGGCTTGCAAATGAACCTCCAGAATCTTGCGGTCCAGGTATTGCCCCGGCTCGCACACGACCATGGCCATCGGGCGTTCACCCCATTGTTCATCGGCAATGCCCACCACGGCCACGGACATCACGCCCGGGTGTTCGCTGATCAGGCTTTCCAGTTCCAGGGAGCTGATCCACTCGCCGCCGGTCTTGATCACGTCCTTGATGCGGTCCTTGATTTCCACGCCGCCCAGTGGGTCGATCGAGGCCATGTCGCCGGTGTGCAGCCAGCCGTTGAGCCACAGCTGCGCGCCTTTGTCCGGGGCTTTCAGATAGCCCTGGGTCAGCCATGGCGCGCGCACCACGATCTCGCCCAAGGACTCGCCGTCATGGGCCACGTCGTTGCCGTCGGCGTCTATGATCTTCAGGTCGACCAACGGCACCGGCGTACCGGTCTTGATGCGAATCGGCAGTTGCGCTTCGGTGGACAGCTGCAGGTCTTCATCGCGCAGGTAGGTCAGGCACAGCAACGGGCAGGTTTCGGACATGCCGTAACCGGCGTGCACCACCATGCCTTTGGCACGGGCTTCGCTGGCCACGCCCAGGGTCAGCGCGCTGCCGCCCAGGAGCATTTTCCAGCCGTCGAAGCGGGTCGCCTTGCCTTCCTCACAATGGAGGATCATCTGCAAAATGGTCGGCACGCAGTGGGAGAAGGTCACCTTCTCTTCGCGGTACAGCCTGACCAGGCTGTTGGGCTCGTAGCGGCCGGGGTAGACCTGCTTGATGCCCATCAGCGTCGCGACATACGGCACGCCCCACGCATGCACGTGGAACATCGGCGTGATCGGCATGTACACGTCGTCGGAACGCAGCAGCGGCTGGCCCTGATAGGCGCCCAGGGTGCCGACGGCATTCAGGGTGTGCAGCACCAACTGCCGGTGGGTGAAGTACACGCCTTTCGGGTCGCCGGTGGTGCCGGTGGTGTAGAACAGCGTAGCGACCGAGTTCTCGTCGAAATCGGGGAAGTCGTACTGGTCCGGGGCCAGGGACAGCAGGTGTTCGTACTCGCCCAGCACCGGCAGCGAGGTGGTGGTCGCCTCGTCATCGGTGAGCTGCAGGTAGCCTTTAACGGTTTCCAGCCGACCGTGGATCTGCTCGACCAGGGGCAGGAAATCATCATGCACCAGCACCAGGTCATCTTCGGCGTGGTTCATGGTGAACAGCACCTGCTCCGGCGACAGGCGAATGTTCACCGTGTGCAGCACCGCACCGATCATCGGCACGGCGAAGAAGCACTCCAGGTAACGGTGGCTGTCCCAGTCGAGCAGGGCCACGGTGTCACCGGCCTTGACCCCGGCCGCCGTCAGCGCATTGGCCAGGCGGCGGATACGCTTGTTGAGGGTCTGGTAGCTGTAGCGCAGCTTGTCGGCGTAGACGATTTCCCGGCCTGGCTCGTAGCGCACGCCGGACAGCAGCAATTGCTTGATCAGCAAGGGATAGGCATAAGCGCCGTCGGCGGGCGGAATTATTTTTGTCGCCATCATGTTTAAGGTTCCTTGTCCTTTCGATCAGAACTGATCGGCTTGCAGCTCGTAGAGGCAGTCGCTGCCGGCCTTGGCCGATGCGCTCAACGAGTGGATACGCGGCAGCAACCGGGCGAAGTAGAAACGCGCGGTGGCCAGTTTGCTGGTGTAGAAATCGTCTTCGCCATCGCCGCTCATGACGGCCTTGGCCATGCGCGCCCACAGGTAGGCGTACGCGGTGTAGCCGAACACGTGCAGGTACTCGACCGAGGCCGCGCCGATTTCGTTCGGGTTGTTTTGGGCCCGGTCCAGCAGCCACGCGGTCAGGTCGTCGAGGGTGTCGACGGCGGCGTTCAACGGCTGGGTGAACTCGCCGAGATCCGCGCCAGCGCTGGCGGTGAATTCGCGGATTTCCGAAGCGAACAAGCGGTACAGCGCCCCGCCGCTGCCGACGATCTTGCGCCCGGCCAGGTCCAGCGACTGGATGCCGTTGGTGCCTTCGTAGATCTGCGTGATGCGCACGTCACGCACCAGTTGTTCCTGGCCCCATTCGCGGATGTAGCCGTGGCCGCCGAAGACCTGCTGGCCGTGGATCGTGGTTTCCAGGCCCATGTCGGTGAGAAAGGCCTTGGCCACCGGGGTCAGCAGCGAGACCAGGTCCTGCGCGCGCTGGCGCGTCGGGGCGTCGTCGCTGTACTTGGCGATGTCCAGTTGCAGGGCCACGTAGCTGGAGAACGCACGGCCGCCTTCGTTCAAGGCTTTCATGGTCAGCAGCATGCGGCGCACGTCCGGGTGCACGATGATCGGGTCGGCCGCCTTGTCCTTGTGCTGCGCGCCGGTCGGTGCGCGGCTTTGCAGGCGGTCGCGGGCGTAGGCGACGGCGTTCTGGTACGAGCGCTCGCCCTGGGCCAGGCCTTGAATGCCCACGCCCAGACGCTCGTAGTTCATCATGGTGAACATGGCCGCCAGGCCTTTGTTCGGGGCGTCGACGATCCAGCCGGTGGCGCCGTCGAAGTTCATCACGCAGGTGGCGGAGGCCTTGATGCCCATCTTGTGTTCGATGGAGCCGCAGGACAGCGCGTTGTTTTCACCCAGCGAGCCGTCGGCGTTGACCAGCACTTTCGGCACCAGAAACAGCGAGATGCCTTTCGGCCCGGCCGGTGCATCGGGCAGACGCGCCAGCACCAGATGGATGATGTTCTCGGTCAGGTCGTGCTCGCCGCCGGTGATGAAAATCTTGCTGCCGCTGATGGTGTAGCTGCCATCGGCCTGGGGTTCGGCCTTGGTGCGGATCAGGCCCAGGTCGGTACCGGAATGGGCTTCGGTCAGGCACATCGAACCGGTCCAGGTGCCGGCGTACATGTTCGGCAAATAGGTGGCTTTCAGTTCTTCACTGGCATGGGCCTTGATCGACAGGCAGGCGCCGGCGGTCAGCATCGGGTACAGGCCGAACGACAGGCTGGCCGAGTTGACCATCTCTTCGACCTGCGCCGAAATCGCCTTGGGCATGCCCATGCCGCCGTACTGCGGATCACCGCCGACACCCACCCATCCGCCTTCGGCGAAGGCTTGATAGGCCTGGGCGAAACCGTCCGGGGCGCTGACCGCGCCGTCGTGCCAGGTGCAGCCCTGTTCGTCGCTGGCGCGGTTCAGTGGCGCGATCACTTCGCCGCTGATCTTGCCGGCCTCTTCGAGGATGGCGGTGGCGGTCTCTTCATCGATCACGTCGGCCAGGCCGGGCAATTGCGTCCAGAGCCGGGACACCTGGAAAACCTCGTTGAGGACGAAGCGCATGTCGCGCAGGGGAGCTTTGTAATCAGACATCTTGGCTTACTCGGAAGTGGTCACGGCATGCGGCATGCCGGGACGTTCAGTGGATTCAGTGGTTTCGGTTGCCGCGACAGCACCGGGCTGAGGGGCCCGTTCGCGCAGCAGGAAGTACGACAGGGCCGGAATCAGGATCAGCGCGCCGAGCATGTTCCACAGGAACATGAAGGTCAGCAGGATGCCCATGTCGGCCTGGAACTTGATCGGTGACCAGACCCAGCACACCACGCCAGCAGCGAGGGTGATGCCCACCAGCCCGACCACCCGGCCGGTGAACGACACGGCGTTGCGGTAGGCCTCGGACAGCGGCAGGCCCTGGCGCTGGAAGTGCAGTTGCACGCTGAGCAAGTACAAGGCGTAGTCGACGCCGATGCCCACGCCGAGGGCGATCACCGGCAGGGTCGCGACTTTCACGCCGATGCCCATGGCCACCATCAAGGCTTCGCAGAGGATCGAGGTCAGCACCAGCGGCAACAGCGCCACCAGCGTGGCGCGCCAGCTGCGGAAGGTGATCAGGCAGAACAGCGTCACTGCCGCATACACGTAGAGCAGCATGGTGCGGTTGGCTTCGCGCACCACGATGTTGGTCGCGGCCTCGATCCCGGCAGTGCCGGCGGCGAGCAGGAACTGGCGATCCGCGGTGCTGTTTTCCTTGGCGAACTGCTCGGCAATCGCCACCACGGCGTCCAGGGTCTCGGCCTTGTGATCCTTGAGGAAGGTGATCACCGGCATCAGCGAACAATCGGTGTTGAACAGCTCCGGCGAGTTGACCGAGGCTTGCTGCGCAGCGTAGTTGAGCACGTCCTGGTTGCGCTGGATGCTGTTGAGCTTGGGGTTGCCTTCGTAGGTGCCAGCGGTGATCTGCCGTACCGCGTTGACCAAGGACGCGGTCGCCTGCACGCCCGGATACTGTTGCAGCTCCCAGGCCAGGCGGTCGGCGAGGACCAGGGTTTTGTAGTTCAGGCAGCCTTCCGGCGCGGTCTTGATCATCACCGCGAACAGGTCGCTGGACAGCGCGTAATGCTGGGTGATGTAGGCGTTGTCACGGTTGTAGCGCGAGTCGGCGCGCAGCTCCGGCGCCCCGCTGTCGAGGTCGCCGATCTTCAGGTTGAGGCTGACCAGGTAACCGCCGATGCCCATCAGCACCGCGACCAGAACCGCGCCCGTGGCCCACTTGGCCGTGGTGAAGCGATCGAGCGCGTCCCACAGTTTGCCAAAGCCTTTGTGCTTCTCGGCGCGGTTATCGATCTTCAGCGCGCGCTCGGCGGCCTTGGCGCCGACGCCGATGTAGGACAGTGCCACCGGCATCAGCAACAGCGAGGTGAAGATCAGCACCGCGACACCGATGCTGGCAGTGATCGCCAGGTCCTGGATCACCGGGATGTCGATCAGCATCAACACGGCGAAGCCCACGGCGTCGGCCAGCAGCGCGGTGACACCGGCGATGAACAGGCGGCGGAAGGTGTAGCGCGCGGCGATCAGTTTGTGGGTGCCACGGGCGATGTCCTGCATGATCCCGTTCATCTTCTGCGCCGCGTGGGACACGCCGATGGCGAAGATCAGGAACGGCACCAGCACCGAATACGGGTCGATGGCATAACCGAGCCAGGCGACGATGCCCAGTTGCCAGACCACCGCGATCAGCGAGCAGCCGACCACCAGCAAGGTGCTGCGCACGCAACGGGTGTAGGCGTAGATGATGATCAGCGACGTGACCACGGCCAGGCCGAAGAACATCATCACCTGGATCAGGCCGTCGATCAGGTCGCCCATCAGTTTGGCGAAACCGATCACCCGCACCTTGTAGTGACCGGTGCCTTCGACCCCGGATTGACGCGCCGCGCTGTCGCCGGCGTATTCGATCTTGTCGCGCAACTGCTCTTCGAGCATCTGCGAGAAGGCGTGGTAGTTGATGCGCTGGCCACCGGCGGCGGCTTTGTCCATCAGCGGCACGATCAGCATGGTCGACTTGAAATCGCTGGCCACCAGGCTGCCGACGAGGCCCGCGCGGGAGATGTTCTGGCGCAATTGTTCAATGTCGGAGGGCGAGCCCTGATAACGGTCGGGCATCACCGGGCCACCCTGGAAACCGTCCTCGGTGACTTCGGTCCAGCGCACGGCCGGGCTCCACAGCGACTTCATCCACGCACGGTCGACGCCTTCGGTGAGGAACAGCTGGTCGTTGACCTGCTTGAGCACGTCGAGGTACTCGGGATCGAAAATATCACCCTGGGTGTTCTCGACCACGACGCGCACCGAGTTGCCCAACCCGCGCAGCGAAGCGCGGTTTTCCAGGAAGTTCTGGATGTAGGGCTGGCTCTGCGGAATCATTTTTTCGAAGCTGGGGCGCAACTCCAGGCGAGTCACGGCCATGAAGCCCAGCACCACGGTGGCGAGCGCCATCAGCAGCATGAACAGCGGGCGGTAGTTGAACACCAGCCGCTCGAGGAGGTTGCCGGAGCGCTGGTCGAAATCCCGCAGGTCGCGGATCACCGGCATGGCGTCTTGTTTGATATTGCCCATGTCTGGGTTCTCGCTCTTAGGGTTCGAGGGCTGGATCGGCGGACAGCGTCCGGGCGCCACGGCTACCCGCCACCACCAGTGAACCGTCGGTGGCCTGGGTGGCGCCGGCGACCGGGGTCGGTGCCGGTTGCTGCTTCAGACGCAACTGCGCGCCCGTCCCCTGGCTGATCAACATCTGCCCGCCCTGGGTGAACAAGCGATAATTGCCACGGGCATCGATCAGGCCGGCGGTGATGCTGACGTGCAGGCCGCTGTCCAGTGCGGTCCAGCGCTGGCCGCCGTCGGTGCTGCGCAACACGTTGCCGCGCAGGCCGTAGACCAGCACTTCGCCGGGCTTGCCGAGCACGCCGAAAAAGCTGCCTTGATAAGGCGTCGGCACGGCATTGAAGCGTTGGGCGCTGTCGTCCCACTTGAGCAACAGGCCTTGCTCGCCAGCGATGTACACACCGTCGCCGGTGGAGGCGATGGCGTTGAGGTGGAAACCCTGGGGGTTGTCGGTGCGGTCCTGAAACGGGGTCCAGGTCTGACCACCGTCGTCGGTGCGCAGGATCAGGTTGAACACGCCGACCACATAGCCGGTCTTGTCGTTGGCGAACCAGACGTCGAGCAGCGGTTTGTCGGCGCCCTGCTCGGCTAGCTTCTGGCCCTCGGTGACCAGCAGCGGCCATTGCTCATTGCCCGGTTCGGCGCTGGCCAGCGCCGTGTAATGTTTGACCAGCAAGGCGCCGATCTGACGACCGTCGAGCTGCTTTTGCCAGGTCGCGCCGGCGTCGCTGCTGTGCAGCACCACGCCGTCATTACCCACCGCCCAGCCTTGGGTGGCGGTCGGAAAATTCACCGCAGTGAGGTCGGCACTGGCCGGTACGGCGGCCTGCTGCCAGTGCTTGCCGGAATCATCGGAAAACAGAATATGGCCACGCTGGCCGACGGTAATCACTCGCCCGCCGGCGCGAGTCATACCGGACAACGGGCTGTTGATGGCCAAGGCACTGACCCTGGCGGGCAGGTCCAGCACATCGACGTACTCGGCCGCCTGGGTGACGCCCTGCGACAGGCCGAGCACCACACCAAACGCCAGCTGCAACATATTATTTTTATACGAACACATACTGCGTCCTCATCGGAAAACCTGGCGCCGTGCAGATCCTGTGGGAGCGAGCCTGCTCGCGATGGACTCAAAAACACCGCGGGGAACCAGATTCCCCGCTTCATCGTTCACGACCATCGCGAGCAGGCTCGCTCCTACAGGGGATCGTGCGGTTGGCTTAGCGAATACCGGCGCCGGCCAGGGATTCCGAAGACCACTGGGCCTTGGAGAGCGGCTCGATGTACTTGATGCCGCCGTAAGGGCCGACTACACCGTTGATGTTGTAGGAACCGCCGACCAGGTCGTAGATCATGAACGGCGTGGAGTCCGGAACCTGCTTGTCGTAGCTCTGGCTCAGGAAGGCGAAGGAACCGCGATAGAGCTGACCACGGGCGTCATATTGATCCGAGGCCAAAGCGGTCCAGCTGTCTTCGTCGAGGTAGAAGCGGCGCTTGGCGTAGATGTGACGAGCACCGGACTTGAGGTTGCCTTCGACGACCCAGACGCGGTGTTTTTCCCAACGCACGAAGTCCGGTGACAGGTGATTGGCGGTGGTCAGCGACTTCGGATCCTGCACGTAGGTCAGCTTGTAGGTGTTGTAGGGCACGATCATTTCCTGCTTGCCCACCAGCTTCCAGTCGTAGCGATCCAGCGCACCGTTGAACACGAACACGTCATCGTAAGTGCCCGCGCCAGCGGTACCCGGGTTGGGCGTGTCGTAGGCCAGGCTCGGAGCCAGCTTGACCCGACGCTGCCCCGGCAAGTACTGCCAGGCGCGACGCGGTTGCTGCAACGGGTTGGCGGCGTCCTTGAGCATGATTGCCTCACCGGCGCGGCGCGCAGGGCCGGTGTACGCCAGCTTCATCTGGTAGTACACGTCGGCGCTGCTGATCGGCTGCGAGAGGTTTTCGTAGATCGGGTAGGAGATGTTCGCTTGCCCGGTGGTCGCCAGGCTTGGCACACCGGCGGAGTCGACGTTCCAGGAGTCGTACTTGGAGCTGATGCTGACGCCTTGGTAGCGCAACAGGAAGTTCCACATCGCTTCGTTGCCCGACTGCGGAATCGGGAATGGAATGCCCGGCAGCACGTTGTCGATGGCCAGGCCACCTTCCAGGGACTTGGCGCCGCTGGCGTTCTTCACGCCGTTATCCAGAATCGCCTGGGGCAGCGACACGGTGCGGTGCGTCGGGAACACGTCGACACGGAAGGTCGGGAAACGCTTGGCCAGTTCTACCGTGGTCGCCGTGAGCATGCCCTTGTACTGATCGACGTTCTTGCCGTCGATCACCAGTATCGGTTTTTCACTGGCAAACGGGTCCGGGCGCATGCTGTCGCCGGCCTTGAAGCTGGCCGGCGGCGTGGTCAAGCCACCGTTGTAGGCAGGAATGGAACCATCAGCGTTCCCGGCTTTTTCAGCCCCTGCCATGGTCAGGCTGGTGCCCAGTTTGGCAGCTTCCTGAGTTGAAACGGCAGCCTGTGCCTGAGCGGCGAAGACCATGGCCAAGGACGCGGTCAACACGGTTTTTACGAATTTCATCTTGTTATTCTCCTGCTTGCATTGAGCAAATCAGTGGTGAATCAGAATGTAGTTTTCATCGTCAGGTACACGGCGCCACGGTCCTCAGTCGTGGCACCACCTCCGGAGAAGGACGAGTAGCCGCCGGCGTAACAGGCGTAGTTTTCGTTGCCGCTAAAGGCGTTCGGGGTGGAGCCGTCACCGGCCTTGGAACCGGTACTCACACCGCTGTTGTTGCACTTCTCGGTTTCACCGAAAGAGTCCACGTACTTCAGGTCGACAAAGTATTTGTTGTACACAATGGCGCCCACGCCCACGGCATAGTTGCCGGTGTCCTTGGCACCGCCACCGGAGACCGGCGACACACCGTCGAGACCGACGTTGACGGACATCGGCGCGTTGAGATCCACACCCGGGAATACCTGGTACCAGGTCGGTGTGAAGTTGACTGCCAAGCCCCAGTTGTCACGGGTCGGCGCGTCGATACCGCGATAGCTGCTCTTGCCTTTGTAGAGCGCTTCGTTCTCGCTATCGAGCTTGAGCAGGTTGCTGTAGTACAGCTCGGCAAGCACGGTTGCCTGGTCGAACACCGGTGTTTTAGGCAGGGTCATCAGACCGTTGAGCGTCCAGTGCAGGGTATCGCCGGTGGCGCTCATGCTGTCGCCACGGCTCGGGGTGTCATAGACCACACCGGTAGCGTCCGTACGTGCAGGCAGCAGGCCAAGCCCTTGACCCAGGCCCAGCGGGCTGCGGGTACTGACGATCGCCGGGATACTGGCCAGCGGCATGTTGTGACGGATGTTCAGGTCCGAACCGACACTGATCCCGCCCACGTCCTTGGACAGGCTCAGGCCGAGGATCTTGATGTTGTCGGCATAGGCCAGTTGATAGGTGGCGGTGTTCAGCGAATTGAGGGTGTTGATCACCGCAGGCACCTGCCCCGCCGGACGGGTGCCGTTCGGGTTGGCCGAGCTGATGCCCCGGGCGTCCAGCCAGGCTTGCGGCAGGATTTCCGAGGTTTCGCGGTAGTAAACGCCGAGGGTGCCATCCAGCCAGGCCGGCGACCATTTGGCCATGACGCCCCAGTCGCCGCTGTCATGCGGCGTCAGGTCCTTGCCACGACGCACATTGGTCAAGGCGTTGCACGGCGCCAGGCCACAACCCAGCGGACTGCCCGGTACCACGCCGTTGGTGTTGCCCAACAGGAACGATTGCGCGCCGAAGCCGACCAGGTCGGAACCACCGTAATAGGTGCCCGCTTCCGGAAGACGCGCGGCATCCCAATTCAGGAAATACTGGGCACCCACGGTCAGCTCGGGATTGATGGTGAACGACATCGACAGCTGGTTACGCGGAACGAACAGTTCCTTGGCTTCGGTACCCGGCGACGCGGCGAGCTTGGCCAGGTCGAGGCCGGACTGGCCATAGCTGACCGAGTGCACCGGATTGAGAATGGTCTCGCCCCAGAACACGTTGTGCTGACCGGCCTTGGCGCTGAACATCGACTCCTCGCCCACTTCGGTGCTGTAGAACACGAAGGCATCGAGGATTTCGCCCGAAGGACCGCTGTAGTAGCGCTGGGCATAGTTGCTCAGGTGCGGGCTGCCGTTGCCGACGTTGTCACGGTTGACCCCGGCAAGGCGCGGGTCGTTGGCGATCAGGCCCGAACGCGCATCGTTGCCGTTGACGAACGGGTTGGAATTGGAGCCAGTGTTGTCATAGGCCTTGTCGTACCAGCTGGCGGCGCTGACGCGAAAACCCATGGCGTTCTTGTAGACCACGTCCATTTCGGTCAACAGGTCGATACGGTTGGTGATGTTGGTACCGGCCTTGCGGAAGTTGTAGTCGCCGTCGTTGTTGTTCGGCGTTCCCAACATGCGCTTGTCGGCACTTTCGGTGCGCACGCCGTAGTTGTACTTGATGGTGTTATCCACGCGTACGTTCCAGTCCGGATTCCCCGTCTCGATCTCGACCGCATGGGCCGCCGGTACGCTTGCCGCGAGAATGGCCGAGGCCAGCAAGGTGCAGCGTGGAGCGGTGAAGCCGTGACTCTTATTGTTGTGCATTGCGTTGTCTCCGCCTTTTTGTCTTTGTTTTAAGCGCAGCCGCCCTCGCACAAACCTCTTCGGGTTTGCGTTTAAGGAATGAGGGCAAATGCCGGTTGGCGTACTGCCAGTCCAGCTCCTTGTACTAGCGATCCAGCTCCAGGATGAGTGCTTCAGCTTGCTGCCAGTGGCCAAATCCTGCGGCCGGATTGAGATGACCGACTTCGCCCAGATTGAGCAGTTCGGCGCCCCAGCCTTGCGCCATGCGGGTGACCGCGGCAAGACTGGCCAGGTGATCGTTGGTGCTGCCGGCCACGATGCTGCGAAACGGCAGCGGGCTATTTGGCAGAGGATTCCAGCCCTGGCTACGCAGGGTTTCGGACGATGGATAGTTTGACGGCCAGACCGCATCGAGGTCCGGTGGCGCGGCCAGCAAAGCGCCCTTGATCGGACGGCTGTAGTGCGCCGCCCAGTGCGCGACCATCAGCACGCCGGCACTGTGGGCCACCAGAATCACGGGGCCGTCGATTTGTTCGAGTTCGTGTTGAATCGCCCGCACACGGGCCATGCAATCGAGTTTGTCGGTTGTAAGCGGCGCCACACTGCGCACGTTGCTCAGCCTGGCGGCAAGCAATGTTTGCCAATGCTCGGCCACGTGCTCGCGCAGACCCGGAACGATCAGAACGGTGGCGGCAGTTTGCAGTTTGTCCACGGTCAACACCTTCGCTTTCTCGATAACTCGACTGGCTGTTTTCGCCAGGGGCTTTTTGTAGTGTCGACATTAAAGAGCGCCCACCCGAAGCGCTTTACATTGGACGTCAGGCACTTTTCTTTTGATGACAAATTGTCGGACACTTGGACAGTGCGACCACCGGTCTAAAAACCCCGCAGGTTGGCGCAAGGTCACTGTAATCAACGGATGAGCGCCGGTGGTTCCATGCAGCGTAGAAGATGGGTGACCGGACAGCATGAAATCCATCAACGACATGACAACTGTTCAACTGTTGATACGCTGGATATAGTCGCCACGCTCACGCCAACCGCCATCGGCCCAGGGAAGACTTTTGCATGACCAAGCTTGTTCGCGCCGCTGTCTTGACCAACTACCTGGAGGTCACCCAATACCTGGGTTTCAACCCGCGCGACGTGCTGGCCGCTGTCGGCCTGAGCAGGGCCCAACTGCAAGCCCCTGAACACCGTATCCAGATCGATGCCGCCGTCCGCTTGCTGGAAGACTCGGCCACCGCCAGCGGCTGCCAGACCTTCGGCCTGAGCATGGCCGAGTCGCGCCAGCTCTCGGACTTCGGCGTGGTCAGCCTGCTGCTCAGCCACCAGCGCACCCTGCGCGATGCCTTGCAGGTCGTGGTGGATTACCGGCACCTGATGAATGACTCGCTGGCCATCTTCATTGAGGAGGCCGGCAAGATGGTGATCATCCGCGAAGAGGTCGTCACCGAATCGCCGATGCCCAGCCGCCAGGCCACGGAGCTGGCCATCGGCGTGATGTTCCGGCTGTGCTCGGCCCTGCTGGGCTCACACTGGCATCCCTACAGCGTCAACTTCATGCACCAGCCACCGGACAACCTGCACCTGCACCGCCGCCTGTTCGGCTGCAACCTGGAGTTCGGCAGCGAGTTCAACGGCATCGTCTGCCCCGACATCAGCCTGGACATGACCAACCCCAATGCCGACCCGGCCATGGCCCGCTACGCCCAGAGCTACCTCGACTCGCTGCAGAACCACGAAGGCACCTCGATGCTGTTCGAGGTGCGCAAGGCCATCTACCTGCTGCTGCCCATGGGGCGCGCCACCATCGAACAGGTGGCGCAGAGCCAGGGCATGAACGTACGCACCCTGCAACGCCGCCTCAAGGACGACAACTGCGCCTTCAACGACGTGATCAACGACGTGCGCCGCGACCTGGTGCTGCGTTACCTGGACAACCCCAATTACTCGTTGAGTCGAATTGCCGACATGCTGGGCTACTCCATGGCGAGTTCGTTTACCCGTTGGTTCATCAGCCAGTTCGGCATGCCGCCGGCGACGTGGCGGGCGCAGAAACAGGCTGGGACGAAGTCGTCCTGACAGCCCGGCAAAAAAAAACGGCGACTGCTGGCACAGTCGCCGAAAGCACGAGATTGGAACTGCAATCCTTGTAGGAGCGAGCCTGCTCGCGATGGTCGTGAACGATTACGCGTATAAACAGATGCCCCGCGGTGCTCTTGGATTTTTCGCGAGCAGGCTCGCTCCTTCAGGTTTTAATCCTGGCCGATGTTCAGAGCCCCCAGCGCAGCAACAACAGCACCAGCACCACCAGGAACACCGTCTCCCCGACCATCAGCAGAATCGGCTTGATCCCGACCGCCGCCAGCTCCCTGAGCCGGGTCTTCATGCCCAGGGCACTGATGGAAATCACCAGGCACCAGCGCGACAGTTCGTTGACCGATCCTTGCACCGCAGGCGCTATCCAGCCAGTGCTGTTGATACAGGCCAGAATCAGAAAGCCGACGGCGAACCACGGCAACAGCGGCGGGCGCTTGCCGGTCGGGTCGGCGCCTTGCATGCGGGTGATCATCGCGGCGGTGACGATCACCGGCAGCAGCATCGCAACACGCATCAGCTTGACCACAGTGGCGGTGTCACCGGTCTCGGTCGACATGCTGTAGCCGGCGCCGACCACCTGGGCCACGTCGTGGATCGTGGCGCCGAGAAACACGCCCGCCACCTGCGGCGACAACTCCAGCCAGTTGGCGATCATCGGGTAGACGATCATCGCCAACGTCGACAGCGCCGACACGCCAATGACCGTGAACAGTGTGGCGCGTTCTTTCTGCGGATGGTTCGGCAGCGCCGCTGCCAGGGCCAGGGCCGCCGAGGCGCCGCAGATGGCCGTCGCGCCGCCGGTGAGCATACCGAACAGGCGCTGGAAGCCCAGGGCCTTGGCGGCGATCACCGACACGCTGATGGTCACCACCACCAGGATCACCACCAGCGCTATAGGCTTCCAGCCCAGCGCGGCCATTTGCTCCAGGGTGATGCGCATGCCCAGCAACGCCACGCCAATGCGCAGCACGGTGCGGGCGGTGAACTCGATACCGGCCTTGCAGGGACCGTCATCGGCGAGAAAATTCAGGGCCATGCCCAGCAACAAGGCAAACAGCATGACCGGCGCACCGTAGTGCTCGGACAGGAACGACGCGGCGGCCGCGACAATCAGACTGACAATAAACCCCGGTGCCAGTTCGCGCGTGCGACTGTGGATACGGGTAAGAGCAATGGCGCTCATGGCGCGGACTCCTCGGTAACGATGACGATAAACGCCTGGCCGTCGATGATCTCGACCGGGTAGTTGGTGACTTTGACCTGCCTGGAATTGAGCAGGTAACCGCTGTGCAAATCGAAGCGCAAACCATGGGCGAGGCATTGAATCACCCGCCCCTCAAGACGCCCTGCGCATAACGAGGAACCCTGGTGCGGGCAGCTGTCGTCAATGGCAAACAGCTGCCCGTCGACGTTGAACAGCGCCAGGCTTTTGTCTTCGAACTCGAACAGCGCCCGGCCGCCGGCCTGCGGGTGCTTGCCGGCCGGCACGGGAATGCGCCGGGTCATGCTGGCTGCCGCTCGCGATCACTTTCCTTGAGGGCTTCGTTCATGGCCCCGAGCAGCGCCTGGGCTGGTTGTGCGCCGATCACCGTCATGCGGTTGTCGAACTTGAAGCTCGGCACGCCACTGGTCGCGCCGGGGGATCCTTCAAACGGCGTGGCATCGCCCGTCAGGCAATCGAGCACCCCGTCCGGGGCGATGCCGCAGGAGCGGGCAATGGCGAGCAAGGTCTCACGGCAAGCGAGGTTTTCGCGCCTGAAGAAATAAGCGGCGAACAGCCGTTCAAGCAACATTTCACGCTGACTGGCGTTGCCCAGTGCGCTGGCACGCTCGAACAAACGATGGGCGTCCGCGGTGTTGGGCATCGTCTCGATACGGCTGAGGTCGATGGCCAGTCCGACTGCACTGGCAGCCTGTTGTACCTGGGTCTGGCGCATGGTCATCGCGTCGGCATTGCCCAGGCGCTTGCGATAGAAATCGGCGAAAGGTTCACCTTCTACCGGTATCTGCGGCAGCAACTGCACGCCATGCCACACCGTGGTGATCTGCACGTCCGGATGGCGACTGCGAAACTGCACCTGCGCATGCTCCAGTTGGCGTTTGCCGATCAGGCACCAGGGGCAGATAAAATCGAAAAACACATCAATACGTAAACGACGAATCACAACTTCACCTCTATCCCGGCGGCACTGACGGGCTCAGGCACGCTCTGACCCTCAAGCCGGGCGATATCTTTGTGGTAATGACACTTGGCATAGAAGAACACCGCTGCCGCCGCGAGGCTGACCAGCGGCACTAATTGGAAAGCGGCATGCAGGCCGATGAGGTCGGACACACGGCCAGTCAGGAACGGCCCGGGTGCCAGCCCCAGCAGGTTATTGGCCAGGGTCAGCGTGGCGAACGCCGTACCGTGGACGGAGTAATGGGTCAGGTTGGCAACCATCGCGCCGGCGGGGCCGGTGGTGCCGGTGGCAATCGCCATGCCCAGGCAGATCAGCGCCAGTTGCACCGGCCCTGCGTGCAAGGCAAAGGCCGCCGACAGCAGCAGGCAACTGCCCAGGCAAAAACCAATGGCCAGGCTGACCTTGCGCTCCGGCGAGTTGCGACACAGGCGGTCGCTGAGCATGCCGCACAGGATCATCCCCGCGCCGCTGCACAACACGATGATCGCCGCCATGCCACCGGCCTTGTCGGTGGGCATGTCGTAGTAGCGGTTGAGGTAGCTGGGAATCCACACCATCACCGTACCGCCGACGAACAACTGCAAACCGCTGGCGATGTAGGTCGACACCACCGAACGGCTGGACCACAGCGTGCGCAGCGGACGCTTGACCGCCGCGGCCGTCTTGCTCGCAATCTGCGCGGCACGTTGTGGCGCAATGCGCGCTTCCTTGACGATCAGCGGGTAAAGCACCGCCAGAAACAGGCCAAACAGCGACATGCCGGCGAACGACCAGCGCCAGCCCAGCTTGGCGGCAATCGCACCGCCCAAAGCCATGCCCAACACCGAACCGAACATCCCGCCAGCCATGAAGGCACTGGCCAGGGTGGCGCGCATGTGTTTGGGGAACACCGAAATCACCACCGCGATGCCCACGCTGCCGTAGGCGGCTTCGCCGACGCCGACCATGAACCGTGCGATGAACATTTGCTGGTAGTCCTGGGCCAGCGCGCAACCCAGGGTCGCCACGCTCCACAGGAACGCCATCAGCGCCAGGCTCTTGACCCGGCCGAAACGGTCGGCCATCAACGACAGGGGAAACGTCAGCAGGCCGACCATCAGGGCAACGATGCCGCTGAGCAGACCGAGCTGTCCGTCACTCAACGCCCACTCAGTCTTGAGCAGCGGGAATACCGCGTTCAGCACCTGACGCGACATGTAATCGGAAATCAACAGGCCGAACGTCAAGGCAAAGACGATCCAGGCATATTGGCGCGCAACGCCGACTCCGCAGGAGTCGTCATCGTCAGCGGCTATTGGGTGAAAGGCCATGCAGCCTCCTCAAGAGCTTTGTTTTATTTTTGTTATCAAGCGTGTAACGGTCGGGCGGACGAGAGGTCACGGCCTCTCGTCCCGACCCTCGGTCAGCCGCGTTGCGGAGTACCTTTCTGCCCAGCCTTGCGGTTGGGGGCCATGCCGTTGGCCAACAGGGTTTCTTCAATGGTTTCGTACTGCACGCCGATGCGGTAAATCTCGCGGGCTTCTTTGCCGGTGGCGATTTCACGGCCCAGTTCATGGGCAATGCGCACGGTTTGCTGGATCTGGGCAACCGAGCCGAAACGGTCGCCCTTGTGGTCAATGATAGTGTCTTCGTTGCCCACACGCGGGTGCATGCCCATGGCCATCGACATGGTGTTGAACGGCATGACGTTTTTCAGCAGCGACTCGGAGGTCAGGGTGCAACCGTCCGGCGCGCGGTGGATGAAGTTGAAGAAGTTGAACGGGTTCGGGCCATCGAAACCGCCGCCGATACCGATCCAGGTCAGGTTCAGCGGGCCTTTGTAAACGCCACGACGCACCAGGCGCTCGAGGGTTTCCATGGCGTGCATGCCGGTCAACTGGAAGTGTGGCTGGATGCCGTTATCCATCAGGCGCTTGAGGTGCTCGGCAACCCAGGCCGGACCTGCCGGTACGGTCATTTCGCTGTAGGCAGCCTGGGTCAACGGGTTGACCAGGGAGGTACCTTCCAGGTATTCCGGATACAGCAGCTCCATGATGTTCATTTGCGTGGTATTGATTGCCACGGTGACCTGATCCGGTTTCGGCGTCAGCTCGGCCAGCATGTGGCGGGTGTCGTCGGACAGCCACTTGGCCGCTTCGCCATCGCTTTCCGGAGCGAAGGAAATCGAGCCGCCGACCTGGATGATCATGTCTGGCACGGCTTCACGCACACCGGCGATCAGCTCGTTGAACTTCGACAGGCGCTTGGAGCCCTTGCCGTCCAGTTCGCGCACATGCAGGTGCAGCACGGTGGCGCCGGCTTCATAGCATTCGACCGCTTTCTGGACTTGCTCGTCCATGGTCAGCGGGATGTCTTCCGGGAAGTCTTCCGGCATCCACTCCGGGCCGTACGGGGCCACGGTAATGACTACCTTTTCCATGTTTTCGGGGTGCAGGGAATCGTCGAAGAATTGCATGGCTGCTCCAGTTCTTATTTCAGTTCTTATGATTGTTCCGTCCACCCGGGGTCGTGCCGGGCAGACATTTTTACGAATACGAATGCCGCGAGTGCGATTGCAGGTGGCGTTCGATCAGAACGTCTTGTCGCCGATGATCCCGGCACGGTCCATCTTGCGATGGCACGGCGGGTAATCCATGACGGCGTAGTGCTGGGTACTGCGGTTGTCCCAGATGGCGATGCTGTTGGGCTTCCAGCGCCAGCGCACCTGATACTCAGGGATGTACGCCTGGCTGATCAGGTAGCGCAGCAACTCGCCCGCGCCAGGGTTGGCGTCCTGGCCGAACCGTACCCGCGCCGGGGTGTGGTAGTTGCTGAAGTGCGTGGCGAAAGCGTTGACGAACAGCACCTTCTCGCCGGTTTCCGGATGTGTGCGCACCACCGGGTGCTCGGCATCCGGAAATCTCTCCCTGAGCGCCAGGCGTTTTTCGATCGGCATGGCCGCACCGAAGCTGGCTTCGATGCTGTGACGGGCGCGCAGGTCGGCGATCTTCACCTTCACATCTTCGGGCAAGCGCGCGTATGCCTCGACCATGTTGGCCCACATGGTGTCGCCGCCCACCGGCGGGCACTCCAGGCAACGCAGTACGCAGCCCATCGGCGGGGCTTCGCGCCAGGTGGCGTCGCTGTGCCAGGAGTTTTCGTAGCGGTCCGCCGGCTGGTCCGGTTTCTTGTAGATCTGCACAAGGCCCGGATGCTCCGGATCACTGCCGGCCACCGGATGATCCTCCAGTTCGCCGAAGCGCCGGGCAAAAGCCACGTGCTCGGCACGGGTGATGTCCTGATCACGCAGGAACACCACGCGGTGCTTGAGCAACTGGGCACGAATCTCGGCAAACAGACCGTCGTCATGCACGGCGTCGGCCAGGTTGACGCCGATCAGTTCGGCGCCAATGCTGCAGGTCAATTGTTCGACTTTCATGGCTGGCCGCTCCTTAAACGACGAAAATCGATGAGCCGGTAGTCTTGCGCGATTCAAGGTCGCGATGGGCCTGCACCGCGTCCTGCAAGGCGTAGTGCTGGTTGATCTCGATCTTGATCCGGCCGCTGCCGACGTGGTCGAACAACTCACCGGCCAGCTCGGCTTTTTCAGCTGGGTCGCTGATGTAGTTGGCCAGGGCCGGACGGGTGAGGAACAGCGAGCCTTTCATCGCCAGCATCACCGGGTCGAACGCCGGGATCGGGCCGGACGCGGTACCCACGCAGACCATCAGGCCACGAGGTTTCAACGAATCCAGCGAACCCATGAAGGTGTTCTTGCCAACGCTGTCAAACACCACGTTGACGCCCACACCGTCGGTCAATTCGCGAACGCGAGCGGCGACGTCTTCATGGCTGTAGTTGATCGTATGGTCGCAACCGTGAGCCCGGGCGATTTCCGCCTTTTGCTCGGTCGACACCGTGCCGATCACGTTCAGGCCCAGCAACTTGGCCCACTGCGAAACGATCAGACCGACCCCGCCGGCGGCGGCATGCAACAGGATGCTGTCGCCCGGTTTGAAGTCGTAGATGCGGCGCATCAGGTACGAGGACGTCAAACCACGCATGGTCATCGCGGCAGCGGTCTCGAAGCTGATGGTTTCCGGCAGCTTGATCAGCGGCGCGGCCGGGATCAGGCGCTCGGTGCTGTAGGCACCGAGGGTGTTGAGGAAACCGGTGTAGGTGACACGATCACCGACCTCGACGTTGGTGACCCCTTCACCAACGGCCTGGACGACGCCAGACGCCTCGACGCCCATGCCGTTGGGCATCGGAATCGGGTAGGTGCCGTTGCGGAAATAGGTGTCGGCATAGTTCAGGCCGACTGCCACATGACGAAGCCGAACCTGGCCGGGACCGGGTTCGCCGACTTCGACGTCCTCATAACGTAGAACTTCGGGACCACCGGTTTCGTAAAAGCGTACGGCTTTGGCCATTTTTCTTATTCTCCAATCTGCAATGTGGGCGTGTTGCATCGAATTGCGCTGATTGGACTGTAGGACGAGGCCTGTCGGGACGCTTCTCATCAGACGACAATGGCTTTTCATTTGGTGACAGGCAGAAACGGGATCGTCTAGCCGGTCCCGTCGCCACCTGCGCTATCATCGCCCGCTTCCACGCCCCAAGAGTCTCGAAGCCGGATGTCCGAAACGCTGCCACTGCCTGATGATCATGCCCTGCCGCCGGTCCTGGCGGGTCCGCTGTTGCGGCGTCTGGAGCCCACGCGGCTGGCGCTGTGGCTGGTGGGTTCCCGGGCGCTGGCGCTGACCTTGCGCCTGCAGGGCGTCGGCGATATCCGCCTGGATGCCGGGCAATGCACGGTGATTGCAGTGGGGGCCCATGCCTTTGTGCACTTGATCGATGTACACCTCGATTGCGCCCTGCCCCGGGACGAGTCGATCGACTATGACCTGCTGATCGATGGTACAGAACAAGGCATCGCCGACTGGGCGCCGCACCTGCTGTACGGCGACGCTCGTTGCCCGAACTTCGTCCTGCGCGCACGGGTCGACCAGTTGCTGCACGGCTCTTGCCGCAAGCCTCATCACCCGGCGACAGACGGCTTGCTGTGCGTCGACCGGTTGCTGGCGCAGGAACATGCGGCAAAGGACCGCCCGGCACTGCTGATGATGACCGGCGATCAGGTCTACGCCGACGATGTCGCGGGGCCGATGTTGCGGGCGATTCACGCCTTGATCGAGCGCCTGGGTCTGTTCGGGGAACACCTCGAAGGCGCCGTGGTCAGCGACAGCGCCAGGCTCTACGAGCATCCGGCCAGTTACTACCACCGTGCGGATCTGCTGCCGGCACTGCAAAGCAATGAAACCCTGCGCGAGCGTTTTTTCGGTGGCGCGCGCAAGCCGATTTTCACCAGCAGCAGTGCCGACAACCACCTGGTGACCTTCGCCGAAGTCATGGCCATGTACTTGCTGGTCTGGTCGCCAGTGCCCTGGACCCTGATCGCGCCCCAGGCACCGTCGCTGACGCCGGAACGGCTCAAGCGCTACGCCCTTGAACAGACGCGCATCGATGCCTTCAAGGCAGGCCTTGGCAACGTCGCGCGGGCGCTGGCGCATCTGCCGACGCTGATGATTTTCGACGACCACGACATCACCGATGACTGGAACCTTAGCGCGCAGTGGGAGGAAACGGCCTACGGCCATCCGTTCTCCCGGCGCATCATCGGCAACGCGCTGCTGGCCTACATGTTGTGCCAGGGCTGGGGCAACAATCCGGATGCGTTCGGTGCCGTGCTGGAAAAGGCCGGTGCGTTGAGCGCCAGCGCACACGACCGCCACCTCGACAGCACGGTTCAGGATGACCTGATCGGTGATCTGCTGAAGTTTCAGCACTGGCATTACGTGCTGCCGACCACCCCGGCCATCGTGGTGATCGACACCCGCACCCGGCGCTGGCGCAGCGAGATGAACCTCAAGCAGCCTTCCGGTTTGCTCGACTGGGAAGCCCTGAGCGAACTGCAACAGGAACTGTTGGACCACCCGAGTGCGATCATCGTTTCGCCGGCGCCGATCTTCGGCGTCAAGCTGATTGAAACCGTGCAGCGGGTATTCAGCTGGTGCGGTTTTCCACTGCTGGTGGACGCGGAAAACTGGATGGCCCATCGCGGTGCGGCGCAGGTGATCCTGAATATTTTCCGCCACTCGCGCACGCCGGGTAACTACGTGGTGCTGTCGGGCGATGTGCACTATTCCTTCGTCTACGAAGTGCTGATCCGCCACCGCAAGGCCGGGCCGCGCATCTGGCAGATCACCAGCAGCGGCATCAAGAATGAATTCCCCGCCACCCTGCTCGAGTGGTTCGACCGCCTCAACCGCTGGCTGTACTCGCCGCGCTCACCATTGAACTGGCTGACCAAGCGTCGACGCATGCGCATCGTGCCGCATGTTCCGGAGCATGCCGAAGCCGGTGAGCGGCTATGGAATTCGGCGGGGATCGGGCAGGTGTTTTTCAATGACCTGGGGCAGCCGCAGACGATCTATCAGCACAACTCGAACGGCTCGCCGAAGACCCGAATGATTGCGCCAGCAGGCGATGATTGAGGTAGAGAGACACCACAAAAAACTGTGGGAGCGACGGTGCGGCGAGCAGACTCGCACACACTGGATTTCTGGCGTGTACTATTTCCAGATCCTGTGGGCCTGCTCGCGAAGTGGCCAGTTAAATATTGGGGGAATCCATTCTGTAACCCGCCCCCGGCGCACCTTCATGGAGTGCCACCTGAATGTTCGAATACAAGGCATTCGCCTCAGCAGTGGTGATTGATCGCGAACAATCACGCAGTACAACACGTAGCAGCACATTCTCCTGCCCCGGCAGCAATCCGAGGCGATCGATGGCCTGCAGAGGCAGTTCTGTGAACGCCCAGCGCCCTTTGATCTGCATTTCCTCGATCCAATCTGAACAATCGCCAGCTGCCTGCAACATCCTTTCAGTCAACACTTCCTCGCTCAGCCCCGGCGTTACCGCTAACGAAATATCACGAGTAATCGAAGGCAACCGAGAGACGGCGCGCCACGGATTCAGATCATGCATCTGTGCCTGTACTCGTTCGTTCTGATCACGCAGCAAACGAATATCCGGGATGCCTTTTCGCAGCATGGTCAAGCGATCCAATCCCATTCCCAGCGCCAGTCCTCCATGACGCAAAGGATCGATCTTCAGTCGCTCCAACAATGATTTGGCAATTCGACCGCACTCCAGAACCTCTACAGGGACGCCGTCATTCAACAGGTTTACTTCGATCCCGCCCTCAGTGTAGTGATGCGGACTATCACTGAAGATCCAAGGCATATCAGGCACGGCAGATTTGAGGATATCGCCGACCAAGCAGAGCAAATGCTCATGCGTCGACAATTCAGGATCGCCGAGCACCCAGATATCCATCTGATGCGGCTGCGCACAATGCCAACGATCCCGGCTGTCGCGACGAAAAGTGATACCAGGCGCGGCCAATAATATTGACTGCCCTGGTTGTCGTAGCTTGGCCGCTCGCTGAAGCGCAGAGGGAATTTGGCTAGTGGTTTGCGTCCGTAACAGAGACCACTCGTCAACCCATCGAGTGTGTGCACTTCCAAGCGTAATCTCAGATGGGTCATAACCAAGCAATCCGTAGTTTTCTTCAGCGGAAACAATTCTCGGCCCCGTCTGCACTTGCGCTTGTGGCCAGCCTTTATCCGTTAACCCTTGAAGGACCTCCTTGAGTAATAGTCGAATGGCGTGATCGGGTGCAGCGGGTTCTGTTAGATCAGCCAGTAACAAGGCTTGGTGTACGGATGTCTCTGTCAGATACTTCTTTGATTCCTGCACTACACAACCCCTTATTAACAATTGAATGTAGGCTCCCCGCAAAAAGAACCCCATAGACCAACCTAACGATTTCAGATCGTCCATCACAACCAAATTCGGTGAAAAACTAAATTTTCAGAAGAGGACTACAGCTACTACTTACACAAATAACCAAGAGCTTCTTATAAGACACCTCACGAGCATCATTAATTCTAAAAAAACCTCAATAAACCTATTTAATACATCAAAAAAATCTGTATTAATTATTTCGCCCCCTTCAAGACCACCAGGGAGCACAAAACCAACAAAACGAAAAAGGACAATCAAATGAAAAAGAAAAACGTCGTTAAAGAAAAGCTCACCCGCATAACTTCTGGCCCGGAAAATTTTGGCTGGGCGCCGTTAGCTTGGGCTCATACTGAAGAGTAATCGATGAAAATGGGCGTCGAGATCACTCTTGCCGCCCTCCGACAAAAAAGGAGGTACCAATGTTATCCAGGACGATGATAACAACGCTCTTTGGTCAAGAAGAGCCTTCTATAATTTCGGACTTTGAGGAGTTCCTCCAAGAGTGCTCTAAATTAGGATTCAACACGCTCAACATCTGTGACATCGACAGTCTCCCCAAAAACAGCATCATTTTTTCATTCACTAATGTCGCAGCGAAAAAGACATTTGAAATCGCGAAAAACACCAAGCACAAAAAAAGTATCTTTTGTGCAACACAAGTATTCGAGCCTACTTTAAAAGCAGCACTTTATAGTTTGAACCTGTTATTGATAAGCGACTTTCAACGAGCGCTAAGCACACAAAGACGTGTACTGAACATGCTCAATTCACACAACTCATTTTTCTTGACCGGAAATGATGCTGACGCGCAAATAACGATAACCCCTCACGCTCAGCCTTATGCTTTGATTACCGAGGATATAGAAAACGATTTCATTCAGTCCGTGGCGGAGTTTTTTGAAGTTCATTATGCTCACATGAACCCACAAGAGCCGAGTCCGTTTTCCTTTCACGGAACCTTAAAAATATCCGGAATACTTACAGTTCTTAGAAGAGCCAACCCAGCTTTACCAGAAGGTTTAAATACTTCTTTAAAATGGTTGAGCGATCGCATATCTGAAGAAGGTGCACTGTTGACCATTGAAGACAACACAATCACCTCACTGAAAATAAATGACAATGAACACATAAAACTATTGGATCTTGCAGCAGGACCTAGAGGCCTCAAGCTGACTGAGTTTGCTATTGGAGTAAACGACACAATCGCAAATAGCATTGACTACAAAATCAACTCTCAATTAAACGAAGGGATTAATGGCGTCCATATAGCAATCGGGGACGGTTCCTCTGGCTATCACATAGACTTCCTGAGCCCAGCAGTAAAGGTAAGCCCAACTCACAACTGAGCCAACCTGATCGCCCTCACTACAACCATCCACATCACAGCGATGTCTAAAAACTGACACTATAAAAGGGCTTACAGAAATGATGAGCAGTGACGCACGGCAAGTTACCGATGGACCTCAAGGCGCACAGGCCGGCGGATTTTGGCGTACCTGTAGGCTTGCCCGCGATAAGACCAGCACATCCAACATCAATGCTGACTGAAGCACCGCTTTCGCGAGCAGGTTCGCTCCCACAATTGATCGGAGTCGCTCATGGACCTCACCCGCACCCTGATCATTGGTAATTCCGGCTCGGGTAAGAGCTGGCTGGCGCAGCGGCTGGCCGAGCAATTGCGTGTGCCCTGGACCGATCTCGACCGGATTCGTTGGCTGTCCGACGAACACAGCATCGCCCGCCCCCGAACCGAAGCATTGGCCATGTCGCGGATTGCGGCCGAACAGGAGCGCTGGGTGATCGAAGGGGTTTACGGCTGGATCGTCAGCGAAATCCTCCACCGCGCCACGGCGTTGATCTGGTTGTGTGTCGATGACGAGGATTGCGTCGCCAACATTCGCCAACGGGAAACACAGGATGATGAACGGTTGGTGGCATTGCTGGAGTGGGCGGGCAGCTATCGCACGCGTGATGACTCAAGTGGATTTGCTGCGCATCAGCGGTTGTTCGAAGGGTTTAGCGATTCAAAAACTCGGTTGATGGATCAAGCTGAAATCACGGATTTTTTCGGCGCAATGCGAAACCCCGGTTAACCACTGCATCTGCCCCTTTCAAATCGGATCTGGACTACAGCAATCGCAGAAACATCTTTTGGAATGCAAACGGATACTGAACACCTATCCAGATGCGGAGAAGACCATGCGATATATCCGACACTTGCTGAGTTATTGCAGTATGAAAAAGAACACGCCGGTTGGCCTCGACGTGTCTGATGAAACCGCTTACCTACTACGATCAAAAGCCAACGCTGAACGATTATTCCAGTCGATCGAGAACTTGCGAAATCACCCCACTCACCCCGCGGACAATCATTTCCACCTCCCGCTCATCAATGGTCAGCGGCGGTAGCAGGCGAATGGTTTTGCCCCGCGTGACGTTGATCAACAAGCCATGATCCCGGGCGGCGATCAGGCTCAGGTCGCGGATCGGTTGCTTGAGTTCGATGCCGATCATCAGGCCCTGGCCACGGATTTGCGAGACGTTCGGGTTGCCCGCCAATTCTGTGCGCAATCTTTCGAGCAGGCGCGCCCCCTGAAGCCGGGCGTTTTCCAGCAGGCCTTGTTCTTCAACGATATCCAGTACGGTGCATCCGACCCGGCAGGCCAATGGATTACCGCCGAAGGTGCTGCCGTGGCTGCCCGGCGTGAAGAGTTCCGCCGCCTTGCCACGGGCCAGGCACGCGCCGATGGGCACGCCGTTGCCCAGGCCTTTGGCCAGGGTCATGACGTCCGGGACGATGCCTTCGTGCTGGAACGCGAACCACTGGCCGGTGCGGCCGATGCCGGTCTGGATTTCATCGAGCATCAACAGCCATGAGCGCCGGTTGCACAGTTCGCGCACGGCCTTGAGATAGCCCGGTGGCGCCAGCTGCACGCCGCTTTCGCCCTGGATCGGCTCCATCAGGATCGCCACGATCCGTGAACCGTGGGCCTGCTGCACCTTGTCCAGCGCATTGAGGTCGCCGAACGGCACTTTGACGAAATCCCCCGGCAGCTTGTTGAAACCCAGACGCACCGCAGGGCCATCGCTGGCCGACAAGGTGCCGAGGGTGCGGCCATGGAACGCGTTCTCCATGACCACCACCAGCGGCTGCTCGATGCCTTTGTGCCAGCCATGCAGCCGGGCGATCTTCAGTGCGGTCTCGTTGGCTTCGGCCCCGGAGTTGTTGAAAAACGCCCGGTCCATGCCCGCCAGCCGCGTCAGTTTCTGCGCCAGCCGCTGTTGCCAGTCGATGCTGTAGAGGTTCGAGGTGTGCAGCAGTAACCCGGCCTGTTCAACGATGGCGGCGACGATTTTCGGATGGGAGTGGCCGACATTGGTCACCGCCACACCGGCGACCGCATCCAGGTATTCCCGGCCGGCCTGGTCCCACAGGCGAGTGCCCAGGCCCTTGTTGAAACTCAAGGCCAAGGGTTGATAAGTGCTCATCAGGCAGGCGGCGGTCATGACATCAAGCTCCAGCAAGGGTCGGTGTTTTTGCAGTATGGTTAGCCACCAGAGCTGGATAAACACCGAAAAACTTCAATCATTTAAAAGCTGAGCTTGATAATGGATCTGTTCCAGGCAATGACCGTCTACGTGAAAGTGGTGGAAACCGGCAGCATGACCGCTGCCGCTTTGCAGTGCGAAATGTCCACGACCATGGTCGGCAATCACCTCAAGGCCCTGGAGCAACGACTGGGTGTGCGCCTGCTCAACCGCACGACGCGGCGCCAGCGGCTGACCGAGTTCGGCACCGCGTATTACCTGCGCTGCCTGGAAGTGCTGGGGTTGGTGGCCGATTCCGAGCGCCTGGCCGAGCAGGCGCTGGACGAACCGAGCGGCATCTTGCGCATCACCGCGCCCCTGACCTTCGGTACCGAACGTCTGGCACCGGCACTGAGCGAGTTCAGCCGGCAAAACCCGCGGGTGAAACTCGACGTGGTCCTGACCAACCGGCGCCCGGACCTGCTGGAAAACGGCCTCGATGTAGCGTTCCGCCTTGGCGCTCTGGAACCCTCCAATCTGATCGCCCGCCCGCTGATCGACTACACCCTGACCATGTGCGCGTCACCGGAGTACCTCGCCCGGCGCGGCACACCGCAAACGCCTGAAGACCTGCGACACCACGACTGCCTGTCCTTTGCCTATCCGGCCGGGGATGACTGGCAATCGGTGCAAAAGGAATGGCGCCTGGCCGGTCCCGATGGCGAAGTCAGCGTGGGGGTCAGCGGGCCGATGTTGATCAACAGTTCGGCGGGACTGCATCAGGCTGCGCGCACCGGCATGGGCATCGTGATGATGCCCGACGCCCTGGTCGAGCAGGATCTCAAGGACGGAAAGCTGTTGGCCCTGATGCCCGATTACTGCCCGCCCAGCCGGCCGATGCACCTGGTCTATGCCCAGGATCGCCACCGTTTGCCGAAACTGCGGCGCTTCGTCGAGTTTGCCGTACAGAGGTGGGGCAAGCACCCGTCGGCCGAATAGGCCATGCATTTACATCCCCGCCTTCACCAGCACCGGCTGCTCCTGATAGCGATTGGGGTACAGCTGCTTCAACTGCGCGACCTTCGGCAAGTCGTTGATCACGATGTACGGATAGGTCGGATGCTCGGTCAGGAAGTCCTGATGTTCTTCCTCCGCCGGGTAGAAACCGTTGTAGCTTTCCAGCTTGGTCACTATCGGTTTATCGAACGACTTGGCGGCATCAAGCTGGGCAATGTAGGCCTGCGCGACCCGTTGCTGTTCACTGGTTTTGGTGAAAATCGCCGAGCGATATTGAGTGCCGGTATCCGGCCCCTGGCGATTGAGTTCGGTCGGGTTGTGTGCCACCGAAAAGTAGATCTGCAACAAGGTGCCGTAGCTGACCTGAGCAGGATCAAACGTCACTTCGACCGATTCCGCATGGCCGGTATTGCCGTTACTGACGCGCTCGTATTGTGCGGTATTGGCCGCTCCGCCCGCGTAGCCGGAGACGGCGTTCTTCACGCCTTTGACATGCTGGAACACCCCTTGAACACCCCAGAAACAGCCACCGGCAAACACGGCGGTTTCGCTGCGGGCCTGAGTGGTTTCATCGAGGGCCGGCGGTGGAAGGATGACCCCCTCTTCGGCGCCACCGAAGGAGAAGGCCGAGCATTGGCCGATGATGCCGGCAGCCGCCAGCCCCAGCAGGGTACGGCGCCAGGTAAAGAGTGTTTTCATGGGGCGAACTCCTGAAGCGTTGGAAAGTAATCAGCCGAAGGTGAAGGCGTAAGCCGACGCACCCGGATCAAGAAACTCGATACTGAAGGTCCGGTCGGTCACGCCGCCGCTCTGACGCACCAGTTGATACAAGCGCTGGTCGGTCACGGTGCCGCTGCCGTCGGGGACCACGTCCATGCCGTGGGCATCGCCGGGAGCCTTGCCGTCGATCAGCACCTTGAAGCGCACCGGCTTGCCATCGGCGCCAGGGCCGAGAACCAGATGCAAATCACGGGCATGGAAGCGATAGACGATGCGGCTGGCCGGTGCGCTGGCGGTGGCCCGCTCCGGACCGACATGCCACTGGCCGCCCAGGCTCCAGTCGTTGAGGGCCAGTTGCGCAGGCGGGTTGTAGGCCGCGACCTTGTCCGGCACCAGCGCGGTTTGCGGTACGAAGTGCTCGGCACGCTGGTAGCCGACATAGGTTTCCGGCGACTGCACGGCGTCGTTGTCCGGGGCCATTTGCACACCGTCGGCCTTGGCACTGATCAGCCCGTCGGCGACCTTGGCCGCCCCCGCCTCGCGCAGCAATTGCTGAATGACTCGCTCAGACTCGGCGTACGCGCCTTCGCCGAAGTGGTGATAGCGAATGCGTCCCTGGGCGTCGGCAAAGTAATGCGCCGGCCAATACTCGTTGTTGAAGGCGCGCCAGATCTTGAACTCGTTGTCGATGGCCACCGGGTAGTTGATGCCCAGGTCTTTCATGGCCTTGGTGACGTTGCCGACGTCACGCTCGAAGGCAAACTCCGGCGCATGCACACCGATCACCACCAGGCCCTGATCGCGATACTTCTCGGCCCAGGCCTTCACATAGGGCAGCGAACGCAGGCAGTTGATGCAGGAGTAGGTCCAGAAATCCACCAGCACGACCTTGCCTTTCAAGGCCTGGGCATCGAGAGGTGGCGAGTTGAGCCATTGCACGGCGCCCTCCAGTGACGGCAGGTTGCCTTCGACCGGCAAGCTGCCCGGGGAATTCTCGGCCACTTGCGCTGCGCCCCCGGAGGTCGAGTTCTGCGCCATCATCGCCCCGCTGTTACGCGCAGATTTGCCGCTCAGTTTTTCCACCAGCGCCTGCTCGATACCACCGGTCGACGCCGTAGAGAGCCGCGCCAGAACCCCCGTATCCAGACCCAGGGCAATCGCCGCCACACCCGCCAGCATCGCCGCGCCAAGACCGCGACGCAGCCATTCGCCCGCGCCGATGGAGCGCTTCATCGCGGTGAAGACTTTGCCGCCCAGCAACAAGGCCAGCGCGAGGGACGTGGCGGCACCGGCGGCATACGCCAGCAGCAAAAAGCTGGTTTGAATGCTGGCGCCTTGTAGTGCTGCACCGGTCAACAGCAGACCGAGAATCGGCCCGGCGCAAGGTGCCCACAGCAGGCCGGTGGCCACGCCGATCAGCAACGAAGCACCGGGACGTGGTCGCGCATCGGCGCCCGCCGCCTCCGACAAACGACTGCCCGCCGCCACCAATGGCCGGGTCAGGCGTTCAGCCAATTGCGGCAGCAACAACGTCAGTCCGAACAATGCCACGAACACCAGCGCCAGCCAGCGCCCGTACTGGTTGAGCTGCACCACCCAGCCACCGCCCACCGCCGCCAATGTGGCGACCAGTGCGAAGGTCAGCGCCATCCCGATCAACAGCGGTAATCCGCTTTTGACGAAGGGTTGCCCGGTGCGGGCGAAGACAAACGGCAACACCGGCAAAATGCACGGGCTGACAATCGTCAGCACACCACCGAGATAAGCGAGGACCAGCAGCCACATGGCGATTACCTGCAAAAAGTGAGCGGAAGGGAATCACACCGTCCTGGGCACGAATTTCATCGCCAGGCCGTTCATGCAGTAGCGCAGGCCGGTGGGTTTCGGGCCGTCGTCGAAGACATGCCCCAGATGCCCACCGCAGCGCCGGCAGTGAACCTCTTCGCGGACCATGCCGAACGCCCGGTCCTGACGGGTCGCCACGGCCTTGTCCAGCGGCGCCCAGAAACTCGGCCAACCGGTGCGGCTGTCGAACTTGGTTGCAGAGGAAAACAGCGGCAGGTCGCAACCGGCGCAGGCGAAGGTGCCATCGCGGTGCTCATTGTTCAGCGGGCTGCTGTAGGCGCGTTCGGTGCCTTCTTCGCGAAGGATGTCGTACTGCTCGTCACTGAGGATCGCGTGCCATTCGCTGTCACTGTGGGTCACTTCGAATACCTCCGCTGCGCTGGCCTCACTGATCAATGCCGGGCCTGTGGAAAACTTCGGCAACAGGCCGATTGCCAGGGCCGTCATCCCCAGCCCGCCGCTCGCGACAAGAAATTGCCGTCTTGAAAACATGCTCGCCTCCAAAAAATCCAGGGGTGTTTCATGGAACACAGCCTAGGCTTTGGGTGATCGCCAAATCCTCACGGGAAGTTAAACAATTCGTGATAACTCAGACCCCGAAAAACCCGCACAATGCGTCTGCCCGAACTGTAGGAGCGAGCCTGCTCGCGATGGTGGTTCAGACACAGTGGTGTCGACTGACACTCCATCGCGAGCAGGCTCGCTCCTACAGGGGCATTGCGCATCATGCGTGCATCGCACTGAAGGATTGAGCTGAATGGAACAGACCAAACGCGTCCTCGTGGTCGAGGACGATATGCATATCGCCGACCTGATCTGCCTGCACCTTCGCGATGAGCAGTTCGAGGTGGTACACAGCGCCGATGGCGATGAAGGCATGCGCCTGCTGCAACAGGGCAACTGGGACGCACTGGTCCTCGACCTGATGCTGCCCGGCGTCGACGGCCTGGAAATCTGCCGACGCGCCCGGGCCATGGCCCGCTACACGCCGATCATCATCACCAGCGCACGCTCCAGCGAAGTGCACCGGATTCTCGGCCTGGAACTGGGTGCCGACGACTATCTGGCCAAGCCCTTTTCCATGCTTGAACTGGTGGCCCGGGTCAAAGCGCTGCTGCGCCGGGTCGATGCCATGGCGCGCAACCTGAAGATGGACGCCGGCAGCCTGCTCACCGACGGCCTGGCCATCGACCCGATCACCCGCGATGTGTCCCTCGACGGACGGCGCCTGGACCTCACGCCCCGGGAGTTCGACTTGCTGTATTTCTTTGCCCGCCAGCCCGGCAAGGTGTTTTCGCGCATGGACCTGCTCAATGCCGTGTGGGGCTACAGCCACGAAGGCTACGAACACACGGTCAACACCCACATCAACCGCCTGCGCGCCAAGATCGAGGCCGACCCGGCGCAACCGGTGCGCATCCTCACGGTCTGGGGCCGTGGCTACAAATTCGCCACAGGCGAGGAGCCGCAGCCATGAGGCTGACCCTGACGCAACGCCTGTCCCTGGTGTTCGCCGTGCTGCTGCTGGTGTGCTGCGGCACGTCGGCGTGGTTGCAGGTGCGCTCCAACCAGATGCATGAGCAGGAAGTGGTGCAAGGCTTGTCCCGGGACCTGGCGCAGCACATCGCCAGTGACACGGTGCTGATGGACACCCAGGGCCTGATGCCCAATGCCGTGCATGACCTGTTCAGCAAACTGATGCAGGTCAACCCGAGCGTCGAGGTGTACCTGCTGGACACCGAGGGCAAGATTGTCGGCAGCGCCGCGCCCGAGGGCCGGATCCGTCGCGAACGGATCGACCTGGCGCCGATCCAGCGCCTGTTGCGGGGCGATGCACTGCCGATTCTCGGCGACGACCCGCGCAGCGTCGATGCGCGCAAGGTGTTCAGCGCCGCGCCACTGCAAGTGGATGGCAAGCCGGCCGGTTATCTCTACGTGGTGTTGCTCGGCGAGGATCACGACCGCCTGGCCGAACGCGGCGCGACCAGCGCGGCACTCAACACGGCATTGCTGTCCATCGGCCTGGTGGCGCTGCTGTGCCTGATTGCCGGTCTCACGGCGTTTGCCCTGATTACCCGGCCGTTGCGCCGTTTGACCGAAACTGTCAGCCAGTTCGACATCGATGGCGTCCCGGTGACACCGGCCCTGCCCGTCGCAGTGGAAAAAGCCGCCAGCCATGATGAAATCGCCGTGCTCGATGCGGCATTCCGGCAGATGCAGGCACGCCTGGGCGAGCAATGGCGCTCATTGACCCGTCAGGATCAGGAGCGCCGCGAACTGGTGGCAAACATCTCCCACGACTTGCGTACGCCGCTGGCCTCGCTGCACGGTTATCTGGAAACCCTGTCGCTCAAGGACGCCACGCTGTCCCCTGCCGACCGCCGTCGCTATCTGGGCATCGCCCTGGACCAGAGCCGCAAGGTCGGCGGTCTGGCGCAGTCGCTGCTGGAACTGGTGCGGCTGGAACATGGCTTCGTACAACCGGTGCTGGAACGCTTTTCCCTGACCGACCTGGCTCAGGACATCTTCCAGAAATTCGAACTCACCGCCGAAGCACGCCAAGTCGAACTCAAGGCCACCTTCGCGCCTAATGCCTCAGCGGCCTGCGCGGATCTCGGCTTGATCGAGCGGGTGCTGACCAACCTGTTCGACAACGCCCTGCGCCATACCCCGGCCGGTGGCGAGGTCGAGCTGGGCCTGCGCCCGCAAGGCTCATTCATTGAAGTCACGGTCAGCGATACCGGCCCCGGCATCGCCCCGGAACTGCGCGAAGGGTTGTTCCTGCGCCCGTTCAATATCGGCGGCGCACGGCGTGATGGTGGGCTGGGGCTGCGGATCGTGCATCGCATCCTGCAATTGCATGGGCGCGAGATTCAGCTGATCGATGTGCCTGGGCGCGGGGCGACGTTCCGGTTTTCATTGCCGATCGATGAGGAAACGGCAACTGCGTTGGCGGTGCGTCGATGAACCTCAATACACCGCGGCAGGCCTGAAGGACGGTGGTGTCTGTCAGGGCCCCATCGCGAGCAAGCTCGCTCCCACAGGGGTTATGTGTCGATCACAAAATCCGCAGCCAATCCGATCCATTGTGGGAGCGAGCTCGCTCGCGATGGTCTCAAGAGCACCGTGCTCATCCAGAATGAACGCGTTATCGTTAACGTCCATCGCGAGCAGGCTCGCTCCTACAGGGGAGCAAAAAAATGACCAGCCGCCTGTTGATCCGTGACAACGTCGCCCCGGTCCAATAGATTAGGCGACCTGAAAAAGCCCCCGGGCTTTCTCGCCCCAATTCAAGCTAAAAAAGTAGTGAAATTTCAATGTCCGATTCCAACACCGCTGAAACCGTAGTCACCTTGTCGTCCAAAGCGGAATACGAAAACTCCATCAATCTTTCACAACACGTGCCCCAGGCAAAAACCATCAGCGAGATGGTGCTGGACGCTTTCCAGTCCACCCGCGAAAGCGACCAGATCCGCGAACTGCGTGCCGCGATCCGTCAGGCCCACGACAGCTTCGACGATGACAAAGCCTACGAACTGATGGGCCAGCTCAAGCAACTCAAGGACGCCGAGGCCGCCGACATCGCCGCCCTCGAAGACTTGAGCGGCAAATTCCCGATCAGCCGCATCCTGTCCAGCTTCAAGGACGACCCGGCGTTCCAGGAAATCGTCTACGGCCTGGCCCTGAAGGTGCTGAACCAGACCCACCAGGCCATCAGCAACCCGAGCGGCGGCAAGAGCAAAGCCGCCAAGGCCAAGAAAGAAGTCGAAGTGTTCACCATCAGCAAGGACGGCATGAGCGTCACCTTGCCGCTGCGCACTCCGCGCTCGCGCCTGAACGTCGACCGTGAGGCCCTGGAATTCCTCGGTTTCACCTTCGTTGGCGAAGGCGAAGAGGCGGAACTGGAAAGCGAGACGTTCCTGGACAATAGCGGCGCCGAACAGGCCGTCAACCGCAAGAACATCATCACCGCCCTGCAGCAACAGAGCGCGTTCGACGGGTACAGCATCGCAGTACAGTAAGGCCCCCCGCGTCACAAGGTCCTCAGCGACTGACTCCAGAGCCCCGCCATCAGTGCGGGGCTTTTTATTGTCCGTGATTCGGGCAAAACCGCAATTACTCTTCCAGTATCGACGCAGAACACCACTTCCCTTCACCCATGAGCACCACGGGTCCGCCTGCGGGGAGCGTCAACTCACTTTCCAGCCCAGACCCCGGTGGTGCAACTGCCGAGGTCACCATGAACACGCCCCCCTTGTATCGCCAGTTAGCCAACCACTACCTGGACGCGATCCGCAGCGGCACCCTGAAAACCGGTGAACGCCTGCCCTCGATCCGGTTGATGATGGAAAAACATGCCGTCAGCCTGTCGACCGCCGTGCAGGTGTGCCGGGAACTGGAAGACTGCGGTGTATTGGAAGCCCGACCGCGTTCCGGCAACTACATTCGCCAGCCCGACACAGCGCCCAGGCCCGCCCCGATTGCCTTGGCGCCGGATACCCGCGCGTATGTCGGCATTCATGAACAGGTCTGCGCGGTACTCAAGGCCAGCCAACGCGCGACGATCAGGGTCAACTTCGCCAGCGCCTACTGCGCGCCGGAGCTTTATCCGCTCAAGACCTTGCAAGACAGCATGATCAAGGCGCTGCGCTACGACGCCGGCCTGCTCGGTGCCGCGGGATCGACCTGCGGCAACAGCGCATTGCGCAACATCCTGGCCCGACGTGCATTGGCCAGCAAGACCCACCTGGCCCCCGAACGGATCGTGATCACCAACGGCGCCACCGAAGCGATCAATCTGGCCTTGCGTGCGGTCACCCGCCCCGGCGACACCGTAGCCGTGGAGTCGCCGACCTTCTACGGTCTGCTGCAGATTCTCGAAAGCCTGAACCTGCGCGTGCTGGAAGTCCCGGCCTCGGCCCATACCGGGCTCAATCTGCAGGCCCTGCAACGGCTGCTGCAAGGTGCCGAACGGGTCAAGGCGCTGATCGTCATTCCCAACCTGCAAAACCCGCTGGGCAGCATCATGCCCGACGCCAACAAGGCACGGCTGGTGAAACTGTGCGCCGAGCACGACACCGTGCTGATCGAGGACGACACCTACGGCGACCTGGTGGACACCGAACAGCCGCTGTCGACGCTCAAACATTGGGATAGCACCGACAACGTGATCTATTGCGCCTCGTTGAACAAAACCCTGGCACCGGGCATGCGCCTGGGCTGGATCAGCGCCGGCAAATGGCACGACCGCGTGGAGATGCTCAAACATGCACAGTCGCGGGGGTGCGAGGCGTTATCGCAATTGGCGGCCAGTGAGTTCATGCGCACACCGTCCTACGAACGTTACCTGCGGCGCTTGAGGAAAACCCTGACCCAACAACGTCAACAGATGAGCGAGGCGATCATTCGCTACTTCCCCCTCGGCACCCACGTGACCAATCCCCAGGGCGGTACGCTGTTATGGGTGGAACTGCCTCGCCGGCATTCATCGATGACGTTATTTGACGAAGCGTTGAAGGCCGGCATCCAGATTTCGCCTGGGGATATCTTTTCCAATGCCAGGCGTTTCGATCACTTTGTGCGCATGGGTTGTGGCGCACCGTATTCGCCGCGGATTGATGAGGCATTGCAGACGTTGGGGCGCCTGCTCCAACATCAGGGTTGACCGCGATTCTGTAGGAGTGAGCCTGCTCGCGATGGCGGTGGATCAGATACATCAATGTTGAATATGCCGCCGTCTTCGCGAGCAGGCTCGCTCCTACAAGGGATTTGCGGTGAACACAACATCGCTGAACGACAGTAATCAACTGTGGGAGTGAGCCTGTTCGCGAAAGCGGTGTATCAGGCACATCAATGTTGAATGTGCCGCCGTTTTCGCGAGCAGGCTCGCTCCCACAGGAGGTTGTGGTCAGTTCGGGGGTTGGTGCAGGCAAATGATATGCGGGTCGTCATTCCAGCGCGGGAAACGCTCGGCGATCAGCGGGTCGTGGCCGGGGATGACGTGGTCTTCGCCATCGGCCAGGCGGTCGATCTCGGTGAAGGCTTCGAGGGTTTGCGCCAGGTCATCGAGAATCGGAAACGGGCTGCGCTCACGAATGTTGACCCACAAATGCGCGGCATCCGAGGCCAGCACGATCCAGCCGCGCTCAGTATTCACCCGCACCACCTGACTGCCCGGGGTATGTCCGCCCACCGGGTGCAGGGTCACGCCGGGCAGTACTTCCACCATGCCGTTGTGCAAACGCATCCGCCCTTCGAACAGCGGCGGCAGCGCCGACATCACGTCCTCGACCTCGTAGGTTTTGTTCACCGTGCGGTAGGCCATTTTCGGCCCGGTACAGAAACGCAGTTCCGCTTCCTGCAAATGCACGGTCGCCTTCGGGAATAGCCCAAGGTTGCCGGCATGATCCCAGTGCAAATGGGTCAGGATCAGTTGCTCGACCCGGGCCGGATCAATGTCCAGTTGTCGCAAGGATTCCTCCGGCAGGCGATACATCTGACGATTGCGCCGGTCCGCTGTGGCCGGTTGGAAACAGGTGTCGACCACGATCACCTGCTGCTCGTTGCGGATGACCCAGAAATAGTAGTCCAGCGGCATCGGCGCATTCGGATCACCGCAGCAGGCGTCGTAGAGAAAGTTCTCCCTGGCGGTGCGCTGGGCGTTTGCGCCGACACGAATAGCGAACACTTCGTACACAGGAGCAGACATGGACACCTCCGGGTTCAGGCGGCCGCCGTGGTTTTGAGGGTTGGACGGAAATCGAAATCGATCTGCTCGCTGATGCCCAGGTCATGGGCCAACTTATGCAGGCCGCTATAGTCACGCATGATGGTCGCGTTCTTGTTGCTCTCGCGGGTGTCGGCAATGATCAGCGCCGCATCCTCGACCCCGAGCTGTGTCAGAATCGCCTCCCACATGGAGTAGTCCTGAGCGATAAAAGCACTCAGCGCCACCGACAGGTTACGTGCGAAAAATTCCCGCTGGATGGGCTGCATGTTCGCGTACATGACCTTGGCCACTTCGGCCAGCACCTTGCTGTGGGCATATTCGTCACGGTTGTGCAGTTCGGCCACCCGGCGGTTCTGCGGCTGGATGGTCTGGTCGTCCGCCAGCAAGTCCAGGTAGGCGTTGACGCTGATCTCGGCCACCACTGCAAAGGTGATCGCCGCCAGATCCCGCTGCCATTGCTCAGGCAGTGCTTCACGCTGGGCTTTCAGGCGCAGGTAAGTGACGGAGGGCGGCAAGTCCAGATCCTGATCCAGCGCCCGCTCGAGCTTGGTCCGCTCGATGGCGCGCAGGTGCATCAGCGTGTGGTAGTGCTCGTCGATCAGGGTCTGTTGCATGGCCTCGCGAAAATGCCAGTCATCCTTGCCCAGGTACTGATTGGCAATGACGCTCAGCGCCGGATTGACCACATGTTCCTCGGCGGTGACGGTGCGCAGGTTGTAGCCGATCCAGCCCCAGGTCACCACGCTGCTTTTGAGCTCGTCGCTCAGCGCCTGGAACTTCGGGTGATGAAAAAACGGCACCATGCACTCCGGGTAATCCGGGCGTGCCGGGTCGAACACTTCTTCGACCTGGCCCCTGTCCGGCGAACACACCGTGGCGCGCTTGGTCCAGGCCTGGTTGAGCCGCACGATCAGTTGATGGTCGACCTGGGCGATCTCGATTGCTGTTTGCATGACGCGATACCTGTAAGGCGCGTACCCGCCTGGGGTACGCCAAAGGAATGAAGGGCGACGGAAAAATCAGGCCAGCCAATAGCGGGTCAGGTTGCGCGTCGGGTCAGTGTAACGACTGCGGGCGTGAATCATTCGCCAGTTGTCCCAAATCAGCAGGCATCCGTCGGGAATCAGCACCGGCACGTTGTGCTCGACGAAGTACGCTTCGCCGAGCACGGCAAACCTGGCCAGCGGCGAGGTGCTGTCGGCGACCAGGGATTGCTGCAGGGCCGCCTTGGACGGGTTCACGTCGCCGTAGTGAAACTGGTTGTAGCTGAAGCGGAAAATATCCCCGTCCTCTGTAGGCGTGAGGATGTATTCCTTGACCCGTCGTTGCGCCGGTTCGCCGGGTTTGGCGGTGGCGACAAATTCTACCGGCGTGTCATCCAGCCACTCACGCAGTTGCGGTTCGCTGTGTTCCAGGGACTTGAGAAATTCGTAGCCGTCCACCAAACCGGTGTGCCCGCCACCGCACGTGGCCTGTTTATGGCAATGCAACGCCAGGTAGCGTGGCGGCGGCCCGTATACCGGCGCTTCGGTGTGCGGGCCGATGCCGTTCATGCTCTGGGAGTACGGCAAGTCTTCGTAACCCGGCTTGCGGGTAATGGCAAAGGCCATCTGGCCGTTGAACTGCGGAATGATCGGGCCGAATTCGAGCAAGGTGCCTACGACATCATCGGCAAATTCCTCGGGGGTCAGCACCGTCCAGCCCAACGTCGACAGTTCCTCATGACGATGGCCGAGCGAAATGCAAGGTTGAGACGCAACAATCCCTTGGTCTGACATGGTGAGATTCCTGGCGGGTTATCCGGCGTTGACGGTTGAGGTGTACGCCGCGATGAAGTCGCGGCAGGCGTCACCCGGTCGATAGTGCTGCTCATCGATACTCTGCACCGGGGTAATTTCGGCAGCGGTGCCGGTGAGAAAACACTCGTCGAAGTCGCCAAGCTCCGTAGGCAAAATCGTGCGTTCAACGACCTGATAGTCCAGCGCCTTGGCCAGTTCGATCACGGTCTGGCGGGTGATGCCGTTGAGGAAGCAATCCGGTGCGGGGGTGTGCAGCGTCCGGCCTTTGACAAAGAACACATTGGCGCTGGTGGCTTCGGCCACGTGGCCGCGCCAGTCGAGCATCAGCGCATCGTGGTACCCCGTGTTCTCGGCGTCGTGCTTGCTCAGCGTGGCGATCTGGTAATGCCCGGAGGCCTTGGCTTCGAACGGACTGCTGCTCGGTGGCGGACGACGCCAGCTCGCGGTTTTCAAGCGGATGCCGGCCATGCGCGCCGCTGGGTCGAAATAGCTCGGCCACTGCCAGCACGCGATGGCCAGGTGCACACGGTTGAAACGCGCCGAAGTGGAAATCATCTCGCTGCCGCGCCAGGCCACCGGGCGCAGGTAGCCGTCGGCGACCTTGTTGCGTTGCAGCAGTTCGTAGCTCGCCGCTTCCAGTTCAGCCAGTGCATAGGGGATGGCAAAGTCCATCAGTTGCGCCGAGCGATACAAGCGCTCGCTGTGTTCGCGCAGCTTGAAAACCTTGCCGTTGTAGACCCGCTCGCCTTCATACACGGTGCTCGCGTAATGCAGGCCATGGGTCAGCACATGCAACTGCGCCCGAGACCACTCGACGAACTCACCGTCGAGCCAGATAACGCCCTCGCGCTGATCAAACGGGATACTGCTCATATCCATATCTCCCCATTGTTCATGATTTTTCCTACGCCGATTCCAGCAACACGGGTATCAATTCCGGCACGGCGGTGAGCTCGGTCTGAAAGAAGAACGCACGCTCGCCGAAGGCCGGTTGCAGATCGTCGAACCAGGTCACTTGCGGATCGAAGCGCGCGTAGAACGTGCGCAACACCCATTGCGGATCGCGGGCCTGGAGGAACTGCAAGACGAAAACCTTTTCCCCGGCGACGGTCTCGATGCCGTTGATCAACACCTTGCCGTAGAAGGTGCTCATGGACGGCCCGCGCACCGTTCGCGCCAGGCCCGATACCGTGCGATACGCCGCCTGGAAGATCTCGAAGGCCCTGGCCAGCGGCAGTGCGAAGTAGTGACTGGGTCCGGTATCGCGCTCGACGAACATGTAATAAGGCACGGCCCCGAGCCGCACACCTTCGGTCCACAGCGCGGCCCAATCGGCGGGGTTTTCGTTGATGTGGCGGATCACCGGCGCCTGCATGCGCACCGTCGCCCCCGTCGAACGAATGCGTTCGATGGCCTGGCGGGCGATGGGCTGGCGGATCTCCACCGGGTGGTTGTAATGGCCCATGATCGACAGGTTTTTCCCCGCCGCGACGATGCGCTGGAACAGCTCCAGCAGCTCAGGCGCATCCTTGTCGCTGACAAAACGCTGGGGCCAGTACGCCACGGACTTGGTGCCGATGCGGATGTTCTTCAGGTGTGGCAGTTCCAGCAGCGGCTCGATATAACCGGCCAGGGAGCGGGTGTTCATGATCATCGGGTCGCCGCCGGTAATCAGCACGTCGGTCACTTCCGTGTGCACCCTCAGGTAACTGACCAGCTCCTGGGACTCGCGGGCGTTGAACTTGAGTTCTTCTTCGCCGATGAACTGCGCCCAGCGGAAACAGAAGGTGCAGTACGCGTGACAGGTCTGACCGGCTCCGGGGAAAAACAGCACCGTCTCGCGGTACTTGTGCTGGATGCCCGGCAGGACTTTGCCGTGGAGGGTGGCAACGTTGTGGGTCAACTGCCCGGCCGGATGCGGGTTCATACGGCGCCAGATCGCCTCGATCCGACGCTTGATCGCCGCGCCGTCATCTTGCTCGATCAGTTGCTTGAGCGAGGCATATTCCTCCGCCAGCAACATGTCCTTGTGGGGGAAAGTCATACGAAAAATCGGGTCGTCCGGGATGTTGCTCCAGTCGATCAACGTGCCCAGCACGTATTCGTTGGTACGGAACGGCATGACTCTGGCCACGATGGTCATGGCCTCCTGCAACGCCGGCGTCAGCTTGTGCCAGTAAGGTGTATCGCGGATGGTGCGTGAGTTATAGGGTTTGTAGCGTTCGTGCTCCGACAGTCCTTGCATGGCCGCGCTCCTGGTGATTGCCCTGAGTGTTGTTACGCGATGGCCGGCGCTTTGCGCTCTATGTCCATCCATGCCCGGACGCTGTCGCGATCCCACTGGCGACGTACATACGCCGCGAGCCGTGCAGGCACCGGATCGCCGTTGGCAACCAGTCGGTTGAGCATGATTGCCAGGTCGGTGTCGGCAATGCTCCAGTCGCCGAACAGATGCTCCGCCCCCTCTTCCAGCAAATGGTCGGCGACGAAGAACAAGCGCTCGACGGCGGCCTGGGCCTCGTCGGACAGCGCGGTGTTTTTCTTGCCGAAGTACACCAGGTCAAACGGGCGCTCCTTGCGCACCACCAGCAAGTCACTGCGCAACCAGGCTTGCAGTTGACGGGCACGGGCGCGCTGCTGGAGGTCCTGCGGATAGAGTTTTTTATGCCCCGGGGAGAGTTCATCAAGGTATTCGGCAATCGCCGATGATTCCGACAACGCAAAACCTTCGTGAACCAGCGTTGGAATCTTGCAGGTCAGCGAAAGATCGCGATAACTCGCCAGATAGTTTTCGCGTGACTTTAGATCAACAGTAACAAGTTCAAATGAACGTTGCTTTTCCTTGAGCGCCACAAAAGCCGACATCGCAAAAGCGCTGACATAGTCGGCGCCGACATACAGTTTTAGCTTCCTGTTTTCCATAGAACACTCCATTGACCAACTGCAGGGTTTGACGTGCATTGGAAGTGATCGTAGTTAGTTGAATCAAGGCTGGATAGATACAGAATTTGCCCGTTTCAATCGATACAGAAAGTTGTTTTCCACCGACAGACACGCAGTTAAAACCCCGGTAACAACGCTGCAAAAAGCGATACCGGGGCAGGTCTGAAAAACAAAAAAAGGGAGCCGACGCAGGTGGGCTCCCTGGGTTGATTCGCTAGGAAATTACGCCTGGGTGGTAATCAGGCCATGGCTGTCGGCGAAGTTCGAAAGCAGTGCCATTTGCGGCATGTTGCTCATGTTCAGCATCGCCAGTGGCTCGTGTTTGCTGGTGTTGACGAAGCCGTGTCTGGTCCACGCCGGTACCAGCAACACGTCGCCATTGCTGACGTTGACCCCGTCGGCATCGCCGAGGGTCAACACGCCACTGCCACACTGGATGACAAACAGGTGCCACCAGGAATGGGCATGACCGTTGAGCGTCACACCGGGGTTCAGCCATTGCATGGCGATTGCCATGCCAGGCGTCACTTCACAACCCTCAATGCTCTTGTCGTGAGCCAATGCGACAATATCAACGTCGCTGGCTTCAAGGGTCTGACGCATGCCCGCCAGTTCAGTGCCTTTCCATACCTTGGGACTTGGCGGTCGATGGTGCAGGCTTTGACGAAAGTCCTTGTATGAAAAAAACGCACCTTGAAAGTTATCCATTCGCACGTCCTTTTTTTTCCCCACACTTTAGCGCTAAACATTAAGTTAAGGGTTCAGCACTGTAAAGTCGGGAAACAACTTACAAAACCGATGGGCGCAAGGCGGCGATCATGTCCACTTCTATCGCGGCATTCTTGGGTAACTGATAAACACCCACTGTAGTGCGCGTATGTTTACCGGCATCGCCCAGCACATGGCTGAACACATCCGAGGCGCCGTTGGCCACTTCGCTCAAATCGACAAAGTCCGCCGTGGACTTCACATAGACCGTTACCCGGATCAATGACTTGATCTTGTCCAGCGAGCCAATCGCATCGACGATCAACGCCAACCCGCGCATCGCGCTGATGCTGGCCGCCGCTTGGGCATCGGCCATGCTGAGGTCCAGCCCGACACGGCCGGGGTAATGGATCTTGCCGTTCATGCGCGGCACCAGGCCGCTGATGTACAGCTCATCGTGATGACGGATCAGCGGTGCGTAATGCCCACCCGCGGTGTTTTCGCCGTAGATGTCATAACCAAACTCTTTGGCCAGGGCGATGAAGCGTTCATCGCAGGTCATGTGCTGGATCATTGATCGAACCCTCTTGATCAGTAATGCAAAAAACGGGGACTTGCGGGCTCAACACACGGCGCGGGTGGCCGGTGCCAGGCAAGTCACCTCAATGCGTGACTCAATCGCTTCGGCCAGACGCAACAGGTCGTTGCTCAGTTGCCCGTAGTGTTCGTTGAACAGCACGATGTGGCCGATGAATGAGAAGTTGTCCTTGATCTGCGCGCTGACCGAGTCACCGACACGCTTGGCGTACTGGCCTTCCACCAGGTCGATACGCAGGGCGCGGGCCAGGGCCTCGATGTCAGGCGTCGAGCGCAGGATGCCGCCGGATGGCGCCCTCAGCAGTCGAATGCCGCAGTAGCCGCGGGCCACTGGCTCATGCTGTTCGGTCTGGCCTTCCACCGCCCAGCGCACCCAGCGCTCCCACGGATCGAAATCGACGAAGGCGCGTTTGGCCAGGTCCCAGATGTGCATGCCGCCGGGCCGCATGTTGGTTTCCACGGCCGAGGTCAGGTTATCGCTGCGCAGGAACACTTCGTTGTGCCAGGCGCCGTTGTCCCGGGACACCAGGCCCGCCATATGCCGACCGGCCGCCATCAAAAGTGCCTGTACCTCAGCCGCAAGCGGTGCGGGCACGACTTGCTGGATCTCTGCGCGATAAGCGCCTTCGGTGGTGGTTTTTTCAGTCACCCAGGTGCTGCCCGCCACGCAGTCCCAGCTGTATTCGCGGGCGTTCTGCACCAACTCTTCAAGAACGATGCCGCCTTCGCGGTAAGGCTTCAGGGCGAGCCAGGCGTCATCGCATTCCGAAGGGTGATGGATCACGCGACAACCCCGGCTCGCGCCTTCACAGGCCGGCTTGATGAAGGCCTTGCCACCCAGTTCGACGACGCGCTGGCGCAGTTCCGACAGGCTTTCGACCCGCACGGAAAACACCGCTCGGTATTCTCCAGGGGAGGTGCTGGCCGCCGCTTCGAGCTGGCGGAAAATCTGCTTGTCCACGCCCGCCCGCGCTTCGCCCGGGGTAATGCCCGGCAGGCCGAAATGGCTGGCCAGCGCCGCACCGAGCAGCACCCCGCGATCGGAGAACGGCAGTACGCCGATCAGCTTCCAGCTGTCGGCATTCAGGCACCCCACCACCAGTTCAAGGGACGCCGCCACATCTTCCTCTGCCAGTGAGGTACTGCAGACGTGATCGGCCACCTGATCGTCATGGGGCTGAATTTTCTCGACCAGCAGGATGAGCCTGGCGTTGTAGAGCGACTTGCACAGCTCCCGCAGCTTCTGGATGTCGTGAACCCGATTGCCGTTGTAACCGACCACTACTACGCATGAAGTCGTATTCATAATGCCCCCGACCTGCAAAGTGAAAACCGCAACGGCGATGACTCAGTCATGCAGCGACGCATTGGATTTACGGTTGAGCCAATACCAGGCCAGGATCCCTGCGGCACCGATGGCGGCCAGCACCAGCGCGTTGTACGGCGCCGGCACCACCCGCATGATCAACACGGTCAGCCCGGCCCCCACTCCCAGGGACACTTCCTTGACGAACATGTTGTTTTGCTTGACCGAGAAGTAATCCAGGTAGCTGAAGGCGCATTCGGCGATGGACAGCAGCGCCACCCAGACCAGCGCCCCGGCGAGGGTTTCGACATGGAACGCGGCGGGCGAAGACAGCACCGCAAAGCCGCCGACGATGATCCCGATCACCGTCACGACCTTGAAGCGCCCGGTGCGCTCAATCAGCTTCATCACCGGCACCTGGGCGAACACCACTACGGCGCTGTTGAGGATCAGCATCAAGCCGTACCAGGCCGGCAGCTCGCCGGTCTTGAGCAGGATCGCCTGTGGCAGGATCGAGAACACCCCGAACAGCTTGATGCCCATGATGATGCCGGCGATCACCCAGGGCAGTTTGTTGCCCCAGTTGCTTCCGGTTTGACTGGCCGGGCGGGCGACCACCGGTTCAGTGGTGAAGGTCGCGCCGAGGGCGATCGGCAGGCACAGCAACACGAACGCCGCCGCACCGAGGAAAAACATCGTAGGCGTGAGAAGCGGCGACAGCAGGATCAAACCGGCCACCAGGCTGCCCATGTTCATGGCTACGCGGTTGTAGGCCGCGCCTTCCTTGGTCTGGGCCGCTTCGCTCTTGATCAGGTAACCGGCAATGGCAATGCCGTAGGCAAACAGTGCCGCAGCAAACATCACCATGCCTTGATGGCTGGTCAGCGCCAGCAGCACCAGGCCAAGGCCGGCACACAGCAGCGTGACGCTCAGGGAACGGCGGCCAAGCACCAGTAAAGTCAGGGGCAACAGCAGCAACAAGGCGCGATATCCAAGGGCCAGGATGCTGTTGGTAGCCGTGTCGAGCCAGACGTTGGCCTTGCCCAGCACCGCGAACAGCGAGACGGCGGTGATGATCCGGATCGTGAATAGCCGCAGGTTGATGACCGGTTTGGCTACCGCGACCGTTGTTTCGACACTCATGCAGCACCTCAGGAACCGGGTGAACGCCCGCCGACAAAGGCCGACCTTCAGAAAAGTCTGTAAGGGCATGGTAGAGAGAGAGGCTTGTCCTGATCAGGGCAAGTTCGTATAGAATCCAACGAACTTTACTGCCGGAGAGACCAGTAAAATGCAGGTTCAACGCGCAGTCATTGCCGCCATTGAATTCCAGCCCGGCGCGCCGCTGGTGCAGCAGATCGTCGATCAGTTGACTCAGGCGATCAGCACCGGTGGCCTGCCCCACGGCGCCAAGCTGCCGCCGATTCGCGAACTCTCCGACTTGATGAACGTGGGCAAGTCCACGGTGGTCGATGCCCTGGACCGCATGCGGGCCAAGGGGCTGGTGGTGTCTCGCCAGGGCTCCGGGCATTACGTGCATCGCTCCGAAGCGGCACTGAAAAGCGGCACCGGCCCGGACCTGCAACCTCAGGACACCCTCAGCGTGATTCGTCGCGCCTTGCTGCTGGACAACGGCACGCTGCGTCCCGGCTGCGGTTTTCTGCCGACCTCGTGGCTACCCGCCGAAGAATTGCAGAAAGCCGTGCGCAGCACCTTGCGTGCGACGTCGTTGCGCATGGGCGAGTACGGCGTAGCCGGCGGTTACTTGCCGTTGCGCCAGGCCCTGCGGGTCAAACTGGCGACCTTCGGCATCGAAGCGTCGGTGGACCAGATCATCACCACCGCCAACACCATGCAGGCCATCGACCTGCTGATGCGCCTGCTGGTCAAACCCGGCGACACCGTGCTGCTCGACGACCCCTGCTACTTCAACATGCACGCCAACCTGGCGTTGCATGGGGCCAAAGTCATCACCATCGCCCGGGATTGCGACGGCATGGACCTCGACGCCTTCGAGCAACTGCTGATCGCCCACAAACCCGTGCTGTACATGACCAACAGCACGCTGCATAACCCCACCGGCCACTCGTTCACCCCGGCCCAGGTCTACCGCTTGCTGGAACTGAGCCACCGCCATGGCTTCCACATCGTCGAAGACGATCTGTACTGCGACATCCAGCAACGCCGCACCCCGCGCCTGGCGGCCAGCGGGCTGGACAACGTGAGTTATGTATCGGGCTTCTCCAAGACCCTGACCGCCAACAGCCGCGTCAGCTATACCGTGCTGTCGCCACAATTGGCGGCACGCATGGTCGCCCTGAAAATGGCCTGCGGCGGGGTGACGTCGGAGCTGGCGGAACAGATCACCTGCACCATGCTCAGCGACGGCAGCTATGCCAAGCATGCGCGACGCACGGTGGATCGGTTGTATGAGTCCAATAGTCGTGTGGCGAGTTGGCTGGCGGAGGCTGGGTGCTCGCTTTCCTCGTTGCCCGGCGAAGGCGTGTTTATCTGGGCACGGTTGCCGGAGGGCTTGCATGCCGAGAACCTGGCTCGCCAGGGGCTGGAGAACAACATGGTATTGGCGCCGGGCACCTTGCTGAGCAAAGGACCGGATGCCAGTCAGTTCCTGCGATTCAATGTGGCGCACAGTGACAGCTTGCAGGTGCGGGAGCGGTTTTTTCGGTTGCTTGATAATCCCCAAAAATAGCTGACTGCCTCGACCCTGTGGGGGAGCGGGCTTGCTCCGGGCGGCGATCCGACGAAGGGGCCATCACATTCAAAATTGATATTGCCTGACACGCCGCCATCGCGAGCAGGCTCGCTCCCACAGGGGCCAGCGTCATGCTCGATATCAGCGATGACGCTAGTCCAATGTGGGAGCGAGCCTGCTCGCGATGAGGCCGTCACATCCAGCATCAATGTTGCCTGATACACCGCTATCGCGAGCAGGCTCGCTCCCACAGGGGTTGTGGTATCCAATGAGATCCCCGGCCATCAGATGGCTACGATTGCCGACCTTATCCTTGCCGGCTAACTTTGCCCGGTCGCTGCCAATTCAGCGACCGGGCCTGAGAACCCGGGTAAACTGCACGCGCACTAGCGCCCAAATCACGATTGTTGGCGTTTTTTTATGCCCGCATTTCGTGCAATGGCGGCTGTGCGTGGGAGACCTTCGGGTCTGCCGGGTCGTGCAACCGGTTTCTCAGCCTGCGCATAGCTGCCACCCATTCGCCTGAGAACGAACGTGGCGGCTCTACTTTGATTTCTGGAGTATTGCCAATGCACGCTATTGATCTGTCCGCTTCACCGGTCATCCCACACCACCTGACCAACAGGAGGTGAACCCCAATGACCAATCCCCAAGACCTCAAAACCATCGGCCTCACCCCCTTCTCCTACCACGCCAACGAACCCCTGTTCCGCATCAATGCCGGTGTCCCGGTGATCGAAGCCCTCTACCACGCCTCCGACCTGCTCCACGTAGCCAAACTGCTCGCCTCAGACGCCGCCATGGTTCGCGACTCCGACCGACTCGCCTGGGCCTCGCATTTTTTGCAGGACATGAGCAAAGCAATCATCGATGACTTGGTGAAAGTGCTCGATGCACCCTGTAACAACCGCGCCTGAATGAAAAAGCCCCACGTTTCGTTTGAAACGCGGGGCTTTTCAGATATTCGACGATGTGATCAGACGACTGCCAGTCGATCAACCATATCCGGAAACTTCTCAACCAACCTGATCAGCAAGGCGGCCTGAGCATTGGGCTTCGACTTTTCCTGCTCCCAGTTTCTCAGGGTGCTGGGACTGGTTCGAATTCGCTTGGCAAAAACGGCCTGGGACATGTGTAGTTTTTCCCGTAGCGCAACGATTTCTTGCGCCCCCACCTCTGGTGCAGGGATGTCCTCCACTACCGTATTGCGCAACGTAATCTTGCCTTCGCGTTGAGCCGCCATCTCATCAACGCCCTGCATCAACTCTGCAAACAGGTCGCGTTTTTTCATGGGGTACCTCGTTTTTTCAACTCTGTCTCTATGGCTTTCTTGAGCACCTTCTCTTGGTCGGCGGTCAAATTCTCAAGCTCATCTTTGTCATAAATTGCGAACATCCAGAACTGGCCATTATTCATAAGCCAATAATAGATAACCCGCAAGCCACCTCGCCTACCTTTACCTCGGCGTCCATCAGCCCAACGCAGCTTTCGGAAACCGCCCGTTCGAGGCATGACATCACCCGCTTGCGGGTTCAACTGCATGTGCGACTGCAAAGCACGATACTCATCGTCCGTCAGATAATCGCCAACGGTTGCAGTGAAGGATGTGGTTTCGAAGAATACGGTTCGCATCGGCAAACTATAGGCAATTTGCTTATAGTCATGCAACCGACGAATCATCTTCCTGACGAGCAGCCCTTGCGATTTGCCCCAACAAAAAGCCCCGCTCTTCTCTCGAAGGCGGGGCTTTTCTTTACAGCATCCGACGCTTAAGGCGCGTACGTCAGCAGCAACTCGGTCGGCACTTTGAAGTCCAGGGACATCATCACGCTCAACGCGGTAATGGTGAAGATCGAGAACACGAACAGCTTGCGTGCCCAGACCGTGTCATCCACTGCCTTGTAGCCGGTCCAGGCCATGTACAGCCAGTACATGCCCATGGCCGCGGCAACGGCGAGGTAGCTCATGCCGGCGTAGCCGCTGAAGGTCAGCATCAAGGTCGCCACGAGGAAGGCCAGGATGTAGATCAGGATGTGCTTCTTGGCCACCTGGATGCCGCGCTTCACTGGCAGCACCGGAATCGATGCGGCCAGGTAATCGTTGAAGCGGAAGATCGCGATGGCGTAGGAATGCGGCATCTGCCACAGGCTGAACATCACCAGCAGGGTCAGCGCGGCCATGTCGAAGGTGTTGCTGACTGCGACATAGCCAATCACTGGCGGCATGGCGCCCGACAGACTGCCCACCAGCGTGCCGTGAACCGACTTGCGCTTGAGGTACAGGCTGTAGAAGCCGACGTAGATCACGAAGCCGATCACCGCGAACAAGGCGGCCAACGGGTTGGCCACCTTGTACAACAGCGCAACGCCGGCGACACCCAGGACGGTCGCATAGATCAGGGCCAGTTTCAGGGAGATCAAGCCCTGGACCAGCACCCGGTTCTTGGTGCGTTCCATCTTCAGGTCGATGTCGCGGTCGATGCAGTTGTTGAACACGCAACCGGAGGCAACCACCAGGGACGTGCCGATCATGGCGGCCAGGAAGATGGCCAGATCGACATGCCCTTTGGAGGCCAGGAAAAATCCGCCTGCCACAGAAAGCACGTTACCGAAAATGATCCCCGGTTTGGTGATTTGGATAAAGTGCTTGAGGGACATGCGGACTTACCTCACTTCGCCATCATGAACGTGTGGATGCTGAACATGATCCACAGCGACAGGCCAACCAGCAGGACGATCACGATCGCGGCGAAGACAAACGCAATCACGTTGTTTCGCTGGGCGGCCGAACGGTCCAGGTGCAGGAAGTACACCAGGTGCACCAGCACCTGGATGACTGCGAACGCGACGACGATCATCAGGGTGATCGACTTCGGCAGCGTCGGGTACATCACCAGACCGAACGGGATCAGGGTCAGGATCACCGACAGGATGAAGCCGATGCCGTAGGACTTGACGCTGCCGTGACCGGCGTCGTGGCTGTCATGGCCATGGCCATTTTGGGAATGAGCTGTGTTAGCCATTTACATAGTCCCCATCAGGTAAACAACGGTGAATACGCAGATCCACACGACGTCCAGGAAGTGCCAGAACAGGCTCAGGCAGCTCAGACGGGTCTTGTTGGTCGCCGTCAGGCCGTTTTTCTGCACCTGATACATCATGATCGCCATCCAGATCAGACCGCTGGTCACGTGCAGACCGTGGGTGCCGACCAGGGTGAAGAACCCGGACAGGAAGCCGGAACGGCTAGGGCCGTAGCCCTCGGAGATCAACACGTGGAACTCGTTGATTTCCATGCCGATGAAGCCGGCACCGAACATGAAGGTCATGGCCAGCCAGCCCAGGACCTGCTTCTTGTTGCCCTTGAAGAACGCCAGCATGGCGAAGCCGTAGGTGATCGAACTGAACAGCAGCAGGGCGGTTTCGCCCAGTACGTATGGCAGTTCGAAGATGTCGTGGCCCGACGGGCCACCCGCTACGTTGTTAACCAGTACCGCGTACGCCGCGAAGATCGACGCAAACAGAATGCAGTCGGTCATCAGGTAGAGCCAGAAACCGAATACGGTCATCTCGCCCGAGTCGTGGTGATGGTCATCATGCCCATGTCCATCGACATGGGTGTGTCCAGCATTGGTCACTAAGTTCGACATGGTTTAAGCCTGTTCCAACGAGGTTTCAACACGGGTGGCGGTGGCCGGGATTTTCCCTGCCGCTACCAGACGCTTGTGCTGCTCGGCTTCGATGCGCTCGATCACGTCGACCGGCACCATATAGCCTTGATCATCACGGGCCGCGTGGATCACGAAGTAGATCACGGTGCCGGCCAGGCTAGCGATTGCCAGCCACCAGATGTGCCAGATCATCGCGAAACCGAACACGGTCAACAGAGCCCCCATGACCACACCGGTGGCGGTGTTGTTTGGCATGTGGATCGGCTGGTACTTGGCCGGGGCCTTGTACGCGGTGCCGTTTTCCTTGGCTTCGGTGAACGGGTCGACTACGTCGGCTTTTGGCAGCACGGCGAAGTTGTAGAACGGAGGTGGCGACGAGGTCGACCATTCCAGGGTGTGTGCATTCCACGGGTCGCCGTGTTCGCACATATTTTCCGGCTTCTTGCGGTCACGCACGCTGACGTACAGCTGGATCAGCTGGCAAGCGATACCGACAGCGATCATCACCGCACCGAACATGGCGACGTACAGGTACGGCACCCACTCAGGGTTGGTGGTGGCGTTCAGGCGACGGGTCATGCCCATGAAGCCCAGTGCATAGAGCGGCATGAACGCGACGAAGAAGCCGCTGATCCAGAACCAGAACGCAGCCTTGCCCCAGCCTTCGTGCAGCTTGAAGCCGAACGCTTTAGGGAAGTAGAACGCGAAACCTGCGATGTAACCGAATACCGCACCGCCGATGATCACGTTGTGGAAGTGCGCGATCACGAACAGGCTGTTGTGCAGAACGAAGTCGGCACCCGGGATGGCCAGCAGTACGCCGGTCATGCCGCCGATGGCGAAGGTCACCATGAAGCCCAGGGTCCACAGCACCTGGCTGGTGAAACGCAGACGGCCCTGGTAGATGGTGAACAGCCAGTTGAACAGCTTTACACCCGTCGGGATGGAAATCAGCATCGTCGCCAGACCGAAGAAGGCGTTGACGCTGGCACCCGAACCCATGGTGAAGAAGTGGTGCAGCCAGACCATGAAGCCCAGGATCGAGATCGCGCCCGATGCGTAGACCATCGAGTGGTGGCCGAACAGTTTCTTGCCGGTGAAGGTCGAGATGACTTCAGAGAAGATACCGAACGCTGGCAGGATCAGGATGTACACCTCAGGGTGACCCCATGCCCAGAACAGGTTCACGTACATCATCGGATTGCCACCAAGTTCGTTGGTGAAAATGTGGAAATCCATGTAACGGTCAAGCGTCAGCAGTGCCAGGGTAGCGGTCAGGATCGGGAACGAAGCCACGATCAGGACGTTGGCCCAGGTGCAGGTCCAGGTGAAGATCGGCATGTCCATCAGCTTCATGCCAGGGGTACGCATTTTCAGCACGGTGGCCAGGAAGTTGACCCCCGTCAGCGTCGTACCCAAGCCCGATAGCTGTAGCGCCCAGATGTAGTAATCCATCCCCACGCCAGGGCTGTATTGCAGGCCCGACAGCGGCGGATAGGCAACCCAGCCGGTCTTGGCGAATTCGCCGACGCCCAGGGACAGGTTGATCAGCACTACGCCGGACACCAGCAGCCAGAAGCTCAGGGAGTTCAGGAACGGGTAGGCAACGTCACGCGCGCCGATCTGCAGCGGCACTGCAAGGTTCATCAGGCCGGTGAAGAATGGCATCGCCATGAAGATGATCATGATCACACCGTGGGCGGTGAAGATCTGGTCATAGTGTTCAGGTGGCAGGTAGCCAGGCGAACCCTCGGTGGCCATGGCCAGCTGGGTACGCATCATGATGGCGTCGGCAAAGCCGCGCAGCAGCATGACCATGGCGACGATGATGTACATCACGCCGATTTTCTTGTGGTCGACCGACGTCAGCCACTCAGTCCACAGGTAGGTCCACTTCTTGAAGTAGGTGATACCCGCGAACAGCGCCAGACCGCCGAGCGCGATCATGGCGATGGTCACCATTACGATCGGCTCGTGGAACGGGACCGCTTCCCAACTTAATTTACCAAACATCGTTTACTCCTCTGCCCCGGCAGCTGAATGCGCGTTCATGTCCATTCCTTGCGTAGCGGCCACTTCTTTCTCTTCTTTCTCGTGCTTCACTTTCGGACCCGGTTTCATGCCTTCGTACTTGTCGACGATGGTCTGGAACAGGTTCGGCGTCACCGAGGAGTAGAGCTCGACTGGGTTGTTCTGGCTCTGCTTGGCAAGGGCTGCGTATTCAGCTTGTTCAAGCTGTTTAGGTGCCTTTTTGACTTCACTTACCCAGGCGTCGAAATCTTCCTGGCTCGTTGCGATCGCTTTGAATTTCATGCCGGTGAAACCCGCGCCGCTGTAGTTGGCGGAGATACCGTCCATTTCAGCGTTTTCGTTGGCGATCAGGTGCAGCTTGGTCTGCATGCCAGCCATCGCGTAGATCTGGCCGCCCAGCGCAGGGATGAAGAACGAGTTCATCACGGCGTCGGAAGTGATCTTGAAGTTGATCGGGGTGTGCGCCGGGAACACGATCTTGTTGACCGTGGCGATGCCTTGTTCCGGGTAGATGAACAGCCACTTCCAGTCCAGCGCAACCACTTCAATGGTGATCGGCTTCACGTCGGATTCCAGCGGCTTGTACGGGTCAAGGGCGTGGGTCGACTTGTAGGTGACATAACCCAGGGCAATGATGATCAGCACCGGAACAGCCCACACCGCGATCTCGATCTTGGTGGAGTGGTTCCATTTCGGGGTGTAGGTGGCGTTGGTGTTGGACGCGCGGTATTTCCAGGCGAACAGGAAGGTCATGACGATGACCGGAACCACGACCAACAGCATCAGCAGCGTTGCGGTGATGATCAGGTTTCGCTCGTCCAGACCGACCTGGCCCTTGGGATTGAGCAAGGTCATGTTGCAGCCTGACAGCAACAACGTGCCGATCAGCGGCAATAAGCCTAGTAGTCTGGGGTACCTGTTTTTACTCATCTCACGACCTCTAAAGCAGCTTGCGCAATGCAGTTGGGTTTTGATCGCCAACACTTCACCCTGCCAAGGGTTGGCATTTTTCTTGGATTGAATAAGGGCATGCCCGTCGTGCGTCAGACGCTGTGCGACAAATCCCGGGCCTGCGGTGAGTTCTTATTCGAATACGTGGTCAAAGGCCTTTTTACAGACCAATTCCATTTGGTGCGGGTAGTTGGAGGCTCCGACACCTGGGCATCGCATGAAGCCACCAGGCCTCTCGACACCCTGTTCCTGCTCACGCCTGGTTAAGATTTGAGCAGTGCCGGGGATTCAGTGCGGGCGATTGTAGATATGTAACGTTTTATAAACCATGTCTCATCCCGAAATAATTTTTATCCGAACCGGCAACAATCATTACCCGTTTTTGCAAAAGCGGCGCATCTTATCGAAATTCATTCTCAACAAAAACACCACAATAAGTAGGTCTTCCACCCACAGTTCAGACAGTCTCGGGTCCCTCTTCATCGCCCTTTACCTTGCCCAAGGCCCGATATGACGGGGGCTCAGGCCATTCGCCAGAGCCTGTTAAAACTGCCTGCTCGTGTTCGCAATGGAAAAAACAGCAAGCCTGCAAAACAGCCCAATTTCGTTACGTTTCCATGTACCAATCCGGCTCTCTCGAACGCCCTGCGACACCAACTCTGTGACAACATGTCGCACATGTGTCGCACCCTTGGCTGTCGCACATCACGGTCTTTTTACCCGGCCTCTGAAATGCGCTCTGCAAGACAAAAAAAGCCCCGGTCCTCTCTTCAAGGACCGGGGCTTTTTTGTCCGACAATGCGTGGCGACAGATGATCTCAGCGCAGCGCTTTGCGGTTACGCGACGTCAGCAATGGCACCAGCACCACGATCAGCACGAAGGCGACCAGCGCCCACTGCGCCAGCGACAGCCCGAGGATCGGCGGGTATGGCGTAGAGCAGAAACCATCGACCTGGAAACCCAGCGGGAAGATCTTCGCCAGTGGCAAGTCATCGACAATCGGTTGCAGCACATCGATGCCGCAGCTGACCGCTGGATAGAATTGTGTATAGACGTGATGCCCGGCAACGCCTGCACCTGCCACTGCACAGATCACCACCAGGGTTTCAAACACCGTGATACTGCGACGGCCGCGCATGGCCGCGCCAATGAAGGCAAAAATCGCGATCAGCAGCAACGCGTAACGTTGCAGGATGCACAGCGGGCAAGGCGCCTCGCCCAGAACAATTTGCATGTACAGCGCACCGCCGATCAGCGCCAGGCAAATGATGCCCAGCAATACCAGGTAGCGCCGTTCACGCCCCAACCGCATGGATTCATCGCTCATCGCGTTTCCCTTCAAGATATCGATTGCCCGCCAGTCTACACGCTGGCCCGGACCTTTGAGAGTCTGGAGCATGTGAGGGGGATTCGGGGGGAATAGACGACAAGGCGGTTAAGAAGGGATTAACTTTCTGACTTTTTTCAGCTCAGGACTGAGGTGAAGCATTCGCGAGCAGGCTCGCTCCCACATTGGTCCGCGTCGTATGCAGATCAAATTGTGGGAGCGAGCCTGCTCGCGAAGAAGGCGACTCGGTCCCCCGAGCCGCCGCAACCACTTACTCCAGCGCCGCTGCCGGCCCGAAGAACTCGTAACGGCTTTGCTTCTCCGGCACGCCCAGAGCCTTGAGGTGGCGCTTGATGGACGCCATGAAACCTTTCGGCCCCAGGAAGTAAGCATCCAGGTCACGCTGCTCCGGCAGCCACTCATGCAACTGCTGCTGGCTCAACAAACCAACCTTGTGCGCCGCCGGGCTCGCGCCGTCGTCCTCGGAGTAGCAATAGAAGCGCTTGAGCTGCGGGTGACGTTCGGCCAGTTCGTCGATCCAGTCGCGGAAGGCATGGACGCTACCGTTGCGCGCGCAGTGGATGAAATGCACCGGCCGCTGGGTCTCCAGCGCCGCTTCGAGCATCGCCAGGGTCGGGGTGATGCCGACGCCGCCACTGATCAGCACCAGTGGCTTGTCGCTGGCGGTCAGGACGAACTCGCCCGATGGCGGGAACAACTGGATGCTGGCGCCGACCTGCAACTGGTCGTGCAGGAAGTTGGAAGCGCGACCACCGTCCTCGCGCTTGACGCTGATGCGGTACTGGCCATTGTTCGCCAGCGCCGACAGCGAGTAGTTACGACGGATCTCTTCACCGTCGAGGATCAGTTTCATGCCGATGTACTGGCCAGGCTCTGCCACCAGGATCGGACCTTTGTCCGCAGGTTCAAAGTAGAACGAGGTGATCTCGGCGCTCTCCTCGACCTTGCCGGCCACGATGAACTCCCGCGCCCCGCGCCAGCCGCCCGGTGCCTGCTCCTTCTGGTCGTAGATGCTGGTTTCGGCACCGATCAGGATGTCCGCCAGTTGGCCGTAGGCCGCGCCCCAGGCCGCGATCACTTGCGCGGTGGCGATCTCTTCGCCCAATACTTCAGCGATGGCCCGCAGCAGGCAGCTGCCGACAATCGGATAATGCTCCGGCAGAATCTGCAGGGCCACATGCTTGTTGATGATCTTGGCCACCAGGTCGCCCAACTGGTCGAGCTGGTCGATATGGCGCGCATACATCAATACGCCATTGGCCAGGGCACGCGGCTGATCACCGCTGGTCTGGTGGGCCTGATTGAACAGCGGACGGACTTCCGGGTATTCGGAGAGCATCATGCGGTAGAAGTGCGTGATCAGCGCCTCACCACCGCTTTCGAGCAGCGGCACGGTGGACTTGACGATGGCACGGTCTTGAGCGCTCAGCATAAAGTAACTCCTGGTCTTCTTGGATTGCTAACGGATTACCCTATGCGTATCAGCTTTCGTGCCAACTATTTAATCCTTTAAAATCAATTAGTTAGAAACTTAATAGTCATTTCGACACTACCTGACTTATAGTCATACCGACTACACGGAGTCACTATGACTGCAAAATCCCTGCTCACCGCCCTGCTGCCCCTGGTCTCCGACCTGTCCCGCGAACTGCCCGAGGGCGAGCGTTATCGTCGCCTGCTGGAAGCCATGCGCGCCCTGCTGCCGTGCGACGCCGCCGCCCTGCTGCGCCTTGATGGTGAATGGCTGGTGCCACTGGCCGTCGACGGCTTGAGTACCGACACCCTCGGTCGGCGCTTCAAGGTCAGCGAGCACCCGCGTTTCGAAGCGCTGCTCAGCGGCCCCGGCCCGACCCGTTTCGCTGCCGACAGCGACTTGCCCGACCCCTATGACGGCCTGGTCGATGGCCTGGATGATCATCTGGAAGTCCACGACTGCATGGGTTGCCCGTTGTTCATCGACGAGCGCCCATGGGGCCTGCTGACCCTCGACGCCCTCGATCCGGAGCGCTTCGAACCGATCGAACTGGATGCCCTGCAAGCCTTCGCCAGCCTCGCGGCGGCCACGGTCAACGCCGCCGAGCGCATCGAACGGTTGAACAACCGGGTCGAAGATGAACATCAGCGCGCCGAGGTCTACCGCCAGGCCAGCGGCCAGCAGAATCGCGAGATGATTGGCCAGAGCAAGGCCCACAAGCGTCTGGTCGAAGAAATCAGCCTGGTGGGCGGCAGCGACCTGACCGTGTTGATCACCGGCGAAACCGGGGTCGGCAAGGAGTTGGTGGCCCAGGCCATCCATGCCGCCTCGCCCCGCGCCGACAAGCCGATCATCAGCCTCAACTGCGCCGCGTTGCCCGACACCTTGGTGGAAAGCGAGTTGTTCGGCCATGTTCGCGGCGCCTTCACCGGAGCGATGAACGACCGCCGCGGCAAGTTCGAACTGGCCAATGGCGGCACGCTGTTTCTCGATGAAGTCGGCGAGTTGTCGCTGACCGTGCAGGCCAAGTTGTTGCGTGTATTGCAGAGCGGTCAATTGCAGCGACTGGGTTCGGACCAGGAGCATCAGGTCGACGTGCGCCTGATCGCGGCGACCAACCGCGACCTCGCCGAAGAAGTGCGCAGCGGCCGTTACCGCGCCGACTTCTACCATCGCCTCAGCGTTTATCCGCTGCTGGTGCCGGCCCTGCGCGATCGCGGGCGTGATGTGCTGCTGCTCAGCGGTTATTTCCTTGAGCAGAACCGCTCGCGCATGGGCCTCAACAGCCTGCGCCTGAACAGCGACGCCCAGGCCGCGCTATTGGCCTACGACTGGCCCGGCAACGTGCGCGAGCTTGAACACCTGATCGGCCGCAGCGCCTTGAAAGCCCTGGGCAATTGCAAGGAGCGGCCGAAGATTCTCAGCTTGAGCGCAGCCGACCTGGACTTGCCCAACGCCAGCGTTGAAGCCGCTGCCGAGCACCCCGTCGCCACCGTCATGCAAGCGGCGACCGGCGATTTGCGCGAGGCTACCGAGCGTTATCAGCGCCAATTGATCGGCGCCTGCCTGGAGCGACACAACAACAACTGGGCAAGCGCAGCGCGTGAGCTAGGCCTGGATCGGGCGAACCTGGGGCGGATGGCCAAAAGGCTCGGCATGAAGTGAAGGCCCCTTCGCAAGCAGGCTCGCTCCCACAGAGGCAGCGACAATCCCTGCTCGCGAAGGCGGCCTGACATTCAATGGAAATGCTAAAGCCTGCCCCAAACAAGTCGATAACCCGGCATCGAAGTCATTGGCGATCCCTGGATTGCCCGTCACCTTTTTCCAGAGAAGGTTCCTATGTCCTCCACCAAAGCCCGCGCAGACTCACTTTCGCTTCTGCTGTTTACCTTGCGCAGCGGCAAGCTGATGGCGATCAACCTGCTCAAGGTCAGCGAAATCATTCCCTGCCCGCCACTGACCAAACTGCCGGAGTCGCACCCCCACGTCAAAGGCATCGCCACCCTGCGCGGTGCCTCGCTGTCGGTGATCGACCTCAGCCGTGCCATTGGCGAGCGTCCGCTGGAAGACCCCAACGGCGGTTGCCTGATCGTCACCGACGTCAGCCGCTCCAAGCAGGGCCTGCACGTGCAGGCCGTGAGCAAGATCGTCCATTGCCTGACCACCGACATCCTCCCTCCACCCTTCGGCTCCGGTGGATTGCGTGCCTACATCACCGGCGTGACGTCGGTCGATGGCACCCTGGTGCAAGTGCTGGACATCGAAAAAGTCATCCACGGCATCGCCCCGGCGCAAATCGAAATGGCGCCGACCGAACTGAGCATGGAAGACGCCGAGCTGCTCGGCAACGCACGCATCCTGGTGGTCGACGACAGCCAGGTCGCCTTGCAGCAATCGGTGCACACCCTGCGTAACCTTGGCCTGCAATGCCATACGGCCCGCAGCGCCAAGGAAGCCATCGACTGCCTGCTGGACCTGCAAGGCACCGCGCAGCAGATCAACCTGATCGTCTCGGACATCGAGATGTCGGAAATGGATGGCTACGCCTTCACCCGCACCCTGCGGGAAACCCCGGATTTCGCGCATCTTTATGTACTGCTGCACACCTCGCTGGACAGTGCGATGAATGCCGAGAAAGCACGACTGGCGGGGGCGAACGCGGTGCTGACCAAATTCTCTTCGCCGGAATTGACCCAGTGCCTGATCACCGCGGCCAAGGCTGTCGCCGAACAGGGTTATTGAGTGTTGAGCGAAGAATTCTGCTGGCTGATGCGGCGCGACCTCTCTGTCGTCGTGCCCTCCCCCGATTGGCCAGCGGGCCTGCAACTGAGCGAGTACCGCCCCGAACTGGGTGTCGCCGTGCACCGGTTGATGGAGTTCGGTTATCTCGATGGTGGTGGTCGTGTAGCCGAACTGGAGATGTGGCAACGGCAGTTCGAAACCGACCCGGAATATGACTCGGCCCTGTGCTTCATTGCCCTGGATGCCGGAGAAGTGGTGGGTGTTTGCCAGTGCTGGACCAGCGCCTATATCAAGAACCTGGTGGTGCACCCGCGGTTTCAGGGCCGGGGGTTGGGCCGTGCGCTTTTGTTGCAGGCGTTCAAGGTGTTCCAGCAGCGACGTGAAGGCTTCGTGGACCTGAAGGTACGTGAAGACAACCTTCGGGCGCGGCGCTTGTATGAAAACGTCGGGATGCGCGCAGTCCGCCGGGAGCCGGTTCCGCTCTGACACACCGCCATCGCGAGCAGGCTCGCTCCCACAGGGGATTGCATTCCAAATGTGTGGGAGCTTGCTCCGGGCGGCGTTCCGATGATGGGGCCGACACAACTACCTCAAAACCTTCAGGCATACTCACCTTCCGGACACAGCACCAAGGATGCCTGATCAATGAAAGCAGCAACCCTGACTTTTCTCTGCCTCACCACCCTCACCCTCCAGGCCCACGCCTCCAGCCCCGACGCCTGGGCCACCTACGACAAAGCCGTACTTGCCAGTTGCACCAAGGCCAGTGGCCTGAAGGACAGCAAACCGGTCGGCAACGCCGCGCAGTTCGATGACCGGGTCGGCTACACCGCGCTCCTGCTCCAGGGTCAGTACCCGCAAAAGCACATGAAAGGCGCACAAGGCACCGAGTTGTGCCTGTACAACAAAAAGAGCAAAACCGCGTACGTCACCGAATGGGACTCCATCCGCCCGGCCGGCAAGGCAAACTGAGTGGCGCATAACTTGCTTCGATAGCGGCCTTTGCGGCGGCATTCTGTCGTCGTTTCATGCCCTGTGATGCGAACGAACGCTCAATGAATACGACGTTTTCCTGTGTAGGCTGCGGCAAATGCTGCAACGACCACCATGTGCCCCTGACCCTGAGCGAAGCCCGGATGTGGGCAGCCGATGGCGGTCAGGTGATTGTGCTGGTGGAAGCTTTTCCGGGTAATGGCCTGGGCCTGCCGGTGCACCAACGGGAACACGCCGAACGCCGCTCGGCGGCGGTGCGCAGCGGTGAATCCGAGGCGTACGTGGCCATCACCTTCGCCGCCTACAATGTCGGCCCCTGCCGGAATCTTGACGAAGACAACCTCTGTCGTATCTACGAACGCCGGCCGCTGGTATGCCGTATCTATCCGATGGAAATCAATCCGCACATACCTCTGAACATCGCCGTGAAGGAATGTCCGCCTGAGTCGTGGGAAAAAGGACCGGACCTGATTGTCGGTGGTGAATTGGTCGACCGGGAATTGTCGGAATTGATCCTGCGCTCCCGTCAGGCGGATCGTGATGACATTCTGATGAAGGACGCGATTTGTGCGTTGCTGGGGATTCGCACGACAGCCCTGAAGGGTGACGGGTTTACCGCTTATCTTCCGGATATGGCGGAGTTCGCCGCGATCATCGACGACCTGGCCGGGCAAACGTTGCCGCAGTGGGCCAGCGAATGGCGGTTTCATGTGTCGGGGGAGGATATTGCCGGGCAACTGCTGGCCGCGGGTGCGCAAGTGACGGCGGATGCGCCGGCGAATTACTCGTTTATTTCGTTGCGGGCGGTTTGATTCAACAGATGTGTTGCCTGTAGCGGCCTCATCGCGAGCAGGCTCGCTCCCACATTTGATCGCATTCTCATTGCAAGAACGCAGTCTCCTTGTGGGAGCGAGCCTGCTCGCGATGACGGCAGGCCGGGCACTACAAACCTGAAGCCTTAGCGCTTACCCATCGACCGACGAGTCCCCGGCGGCGCCATGCCCGGCGTCTTGGTGTGGCCGTTCTTGGCGCCGTTCTTGTACCACGGCTGGTTGGAACCCTTGGCGGCTGCCAGCTCACCCGGCTTGAACGGGAATTTGAAGGCCGGGATCTCGGCTTTGGTTTCGCTGTCGGCGCTGGAGTCGACGCTGTCTGGCAGCTCTGCCTGCACGTCGCTCAGGGCGTCGGCGATCGGCGGTTGTTTCGGGGAAGTCATGAAAGCTCCGGGTGGTGCATTAATTGTCGGGCCCGGTGAGCGGGCCGCATGCCACAGTATAAGAAGTGCGGCAGTATAACTGGATGAAGCACCGCAAGCTGCAAGCTTGCATTGACCGCCTGACGACTCGCACAAATCCCGTGAAGAATGTTAGCGTGCTCATCATTCTTCACCGCCCGACGAGCCCGCCTCCCATGAAAAAGACCGTCCTTGCATTCAGCCGCATCACCCCGCAAATGGTTGAACGCCTGCAACAAGACTTCGACGTCATCGTGCCGAATCCGAAAAACGGTGACATCAACGCCCAATTCAACGAAGCCCTGCCCCATGCCCATGGCTTGATTGGTGTAGGCCGCAAACTCGGTCGTGCGCAGCTGGAGAACGCAGCCCGTCTGGAAGTGGTGTCCAGCGTCTCGGTGGGCTACGACAACTATGACCTGGCCTACTTCAACGAACGCGGGATCATGCTGACCAACACTCCGGATGTGCTCACCGAAAGCACCGCCGACCTGGCGTTTGCCCTGTTGATGAGCAGCGCCCGTCGCGTTGCCGAACTGGATGCCTGGACCAAGGCAGGGCAATGGCAGGCCACTGTCGGTGCGCAGCTGTTCGGTTGCGATGTGCATGGCAAGACCCTGGGCATTGTCGGCATGGGCAATATCGGTGCGGCCATCGCCCGGCGCGGCCGCCTGGGCTTCAACATGCCGGTCATCTACAGCGGCAACAGCCGCAAGACCGGGCTGGAACAGGAACTCGGCGCACAATACCGCAGCCTCGATCAATTGCTGGCCGAAGCTGATTTCGTCTGCCTGGTGGTGCCGCTCAGCGAGAAAACCAGACATTTGATCAGCCATCGTGAACTGGCGCTGATGAAGCCGAGTGCCATTCTGGTAAATATTTCCCGTGGTCCGGTGGTGGATGAGCCCGCACTGATCGAAGCGCTGCAAAACAACCGCATTCGTGGTGCCGGGCTGGATGTATACGAAAAAGAACCGCTGGCCGAGTCGCCACTGTTCCAGCTGAAAAATGCCGTGACCTTGCCGCACATCGGCTCGGTCACCCATGAGACCCGCGATGCCATGGCCAACCGTGCCTTGACCAACTTGCGCAGCGCCCTGTTGGGGGAACGACCGCAGGATCTGGTCAACCCGCAAGTCTGGAAGGGTTGAAAAAAAGGGCAGGCGTTATAAGCGCCTGCCATTTAATACAAAGAACAAAAACAATATCACGCTCAACCTGTAAAAAACTGTCCGGATACACACGCTGCAATTCAGTCAACAACCAAACAGTAAAAACGGGCGATAGACTCTCCTTACTTACCCAAGCCATAACGGGAACGATAACGGAGATCAACAACTTGAACACATTCACAACAAGCCAACTCATTCGATTCAGCAAAGTTACACTGATGCTGTTTATTAGTTTCTTTGGATTGCTGATGCTTTACAGCAATCTCACGGATTACTCGACCAACTATGAATACCTTGCCCATATCCTGAGCATGGATACTACGAATGGCCGCCAAAAATACAGCTACAGGGCTATTACCTCCCCCATGCTGCAGCACCGGATTTACTGGCTGATCATTACACTTGAAGTGGTCTTCACCCTATTTTGCCTTCTAGGCTCCTATTGCCTTTACAGAAACATCAACGCGAGCCTCGAACAATTTCACGAAGCAAAAAAACCTGCACTGATAGGACTGTTGATCGCTCTCTTTCTTTATTACGTCGGCTTTCAAGTGATCGGTGCCGAATGGTTCAATATGGATGAGTCAGACACATGGAACTACAACGAATGGACCCGACATATTGTTGATTTCCTCTTTCCGCTACTAATATATATCGCGATGAAAGTCGAGCGCTGAGGCATCGGCACTCGACGTCATCACCTCAGGCCAGCTTGCCGTTGCACAGCACTTGCGGCGCCTTGAGTTTGCGAAACACCAGGACGTTCCCCGACATCACCAATACCAGCCCCAACAATGCCGGCATCGTCCACTGATAACCCTCGGCGAACGCTGATACGTTGAGCGCCACCACCGGGAACAGCACCGTGCAATACGCAGCCCGCTCAGGCCCCATGCGACCGACCAGCGTCAGGTAGGCGGTGAAACCGATCACCGACCCCGGAATCACCAGGTACAAGAGTGACCCGATGTAACGCGCGCTCATGTCCATGTCGAAGGGAATGCCTTTGACCAGGCACCACACCGTGAGCATCGCCGCTCCATAAGCCATGCCCCAGGCATTGGTGGTCAGCGGCTTGAGACCGGCCTTCTGTTGCAGGCTCGAAAGCATGTTGCCCGCCGAGAAACACAAGGTGCCGCACAGAGCCAGACCGAGACCGAGCAACGTTTCCGGGCTGGCGGTATGCCCGGCCAGTTCCGGCCAGAACAGCAGGCCCAGCCCCAGCAGACCCAGCGCACCGCCCATCAACACATTACGGGCGATTTTCTGACCGAAGAACACCCGCGCGTTGAGGGCATTCCACAGGGTAGCGGTGGAAAACACCACGGCCACCAGACCGCTGGGGATCCATTGGCTCGCGCTGAGGAAGCACATGAAGTTGACGCAGAACAGACACAACCCCTGAGCCAGGCAGATGAGGTGCCCGCGGCGGTTCATCACTTGCAGGCGTCGGCTGAGCAACAGGATCACGAACAGCACCAGCGCGGCGAGACCGAAGCGGTAAACGATCGACACGGGAATGGCCACCACGCCCAGTTGCCATTTCAAGGCAATCCAGGTGGTACCCCAGATCAGCACGGTCAGCAGGTACAAAGAAAGGTTCATGACTAAGGCTCCTCGATAGGTGCCCAGTGTCCGGCGCCATGCCCTGGCGCACTTGCATAAACTTGCGCTTTTGTCTGGCGACAGGCTGGCAGGCACGCGTCTACGGAGTAGGATGCAAGGCGTTGGAGAGAACCCATATGGCCGCACTGGACAACCTGCAAGTCTTTCAAGCCCTCAACCGCTCGCCCAATGCTCGCCTCGAGCACAGCGCCGAGCTCGGTGACGGCTTGTCCGCAGCCTTGTGGAGCAATCACCACGACGCCCAGGAATACGAAGCACCCAGCCACCACACGTTGTCCTGTTACATCGCCGGCGGTACCGGCACCTTTCGCCGCGATCAGCCCGACAACAAGGGCGGCCCGGACAAACTGTGCATCCTCCCGGCCGATCACCAGTCAGGCTGGGTGATCAACGGCGATATTCGCTTGGCACACCTGTATTTCAGCCCCGAACAATTTGCCCTTGGCTGCGTCACCCTGCTCGATCGCGAGCCACGGGAAATGCAACTGCGCGAGCAGACCTTTCTCGATGATCCGCAGCAGGCGCTGCGCTTTCGGCAGTTGATCACCTTGAACTGGGACGAGCCGGGCGAGCGCCTGCTCACCAGCAGCCTGGCTCACGAACTGCTCAGCCATGCCCTGCTCAGCCAGGTCAACGTGCGGCAGGGTTTGCGCCTCAAGGGAGGGCTAGCTGCGCATCAGCGTCGGCATCTGGTGGAGTTCATCGACAGCCATCTGGACGAGGCCATCAGCCTCGGTCAGTTGGCGGCGTTGTGCGCGTTGTCCGAATACCACTTCGCGCGGATGTTCCGCGAAAGCTTCGGTTTGCCACCCCACCAGTATGTACTGGCGCGGCGCCTTGGCCGGGCGCGGGAGTTGCTGCGCATGACGTCGCAGCCGTTGGGGGATATTGCGCTGGCCTGTGGTTTTTCCAGTGCCAGCCATTTCACCAACCGGTTTCGCCAGTCACTTGGCGGGACGCCCGGTGAGTATCGGCAGGCTTTTTTACGCTAGGCCCGGGATGTTCGGCGCCTTTCAGGGCGCCATCGCGAGCAGGCTCGCTCCCACAAGGTCCGGCGGTGCTCACCTGTTTTTTGATCACCTTATTCCCCTCTGGGAGCGAGCCTGCTCGCGAAGAACGATGACGCGGTCTGTCGTCAGAACTCCAGCGTGCTGGACAGCGAAATCTGCCGCGACTCCCCCATCGACACAAAGAACCGACTCGCCGCCGAGGTGTAGTAGGTGCGGTCGAACAGGTTCTTCACGTTGAGCTGGAACTTGACCTTCTGCCCTTCGACTTTGGTGTCGTAGGTGGCGAACGCATCGGCCACGGTGTAGCTCGGCAGATCGAAATCGTTTACCGCGTTGCCCGCGCGCTCACCCACATAACGCGCCCCGGCGCCAACCCGCAATTGATCACCGCCAATGACGCTGCCGAAATCATAGACGGCCGACAACGAGCCGCTGTTCTTCGCTACGTTTTGCAGTTGATTGCCTTGGTAAACCGGGTCTTCGGTGACCTCGGCATCGGTGTAGGCGTAGCTGCCGATCATGCTCCAGTGATCGGTGAGCTGACCGCTCAGGTCCACTTCCAGGCCACGGGAACGCACTTCGCCAGCGGCACTGTAAATCGTGGTCGGGCCTTCGGCGTTGGCCACCAGTACATTGCGTTTCTTGATGTCGAACAGCGCGATGTTGCCGGTGACGCGGCCCGGCAGATCGAGCTTGGCACCCAGCTCCCAGGACTTGGCTTCTTCCGGCGCCATACCGCCGTCAAGCACGGTACTGCTCCCGCTCAATGGCGCGATGGTCGAGTTGGGTTTGAATGACTCGGTGTAGCTGCCATAGAACGACAAGGCATCGGTGTACTTGTACACAAGGCCCGCGCGCGGCACCCATTTCTGCCCGTTGCTGTCGGTGTTGGCGTGGAACGGCACACCTTTGCCGGCGTATTGGTCGTACGCCTGGAAACGCGCACCGGCCACCAGAATCCACTGGTCGGTGAGGTGGATGGAGTCCTGCAGAAACACCGAGTCGCTGCGCAGTTCATCGGTCTGTGCGCTGTCGGCGGCACTGACGGTGGTGCCCGGCACTTCCCGACCATAGACCGGATTGACGTAACTGAATGTGCTCAGGCTTTTCTGGCGGATCAGGTCTTCGCGGTAGATCTTGCGGTATTCGTCGTCGATGCCGAACAACAGATCATGCTGCATGCCGAGGACGTTCACGTTGCCTTCGAGGCTGGCGGTGGTGAATCGGTCGGTGCTGATGGCATTCTGAGTGCCATCCATGCTGCGGGTCAGGGTGCCCTTTTTGGTGTCGATGGCGGTCACGCGCACCTGGCTGGCATCGTAGGTTTCGCGGTTCCAGCTGTAGCCGAAGTGGGCTTGCCAGTTGTCGTTGAGTTCGTGATCGGCCTCGAAATGATAGAGGTCCGAGCGCCCCTCCATGTTGTTGAACGGCTCGTCGAGACGCTCGTTGCGCGAGATGTCCAGCGGGTGGTTGGTGCGCGGATCGATCAACGTACCGCGGTCGAACGGTGTGAGGAATTCGCGGTGCTCATAGGAAAACAGCAACTTGGTGCTTTCGCCGTACCAGGCCAGCGACGGCGAGATCAGGCTCTCGCGATGCACGCCGAAGTTACGCCAGTAATCTTCGTCTTCGTAGTCCAGCACCATGCGGTAGGCCAGCCCGGAATCGCCGAGGGCCCCGGTGCTGTCGAGACCGCCGCCGCTGCCGTTCTTGCCGTCGCCATAACTTGAGCCGCGCGCGGTCAGCGCGTTGTACCGCTCAAGTTCGGGCTTCTTGCTGACCATATTGACCACCCCACCCGGATCCTGGATGCCATAGAGCAACGAGGCCGGCCCCTTGAGCACTTCGACCCGGTCCACGCTGGCGTTGAGGCCACGGCCCTGCACGATCGGCATGCCGTCGCGCATGATCGAGCCATTACGGTTGTCGCCAAAGCCACGGACCATCACCGAGTCCTGGGTGCTGCCCAACGTGTTGGCCTGGGTGATGCCACTGACATTGGCCAGGGCGTCATCGAGATTGCGCGGCGCCTGGTCGCGAATGACCTGGGCCGGGACGACATTGATGGTCTGCGGGATTTCCTGAATCGGGGCCGAAGAGCGCATCACCGAAGAGGTCGGTGGCGGCTGATAGCTCATGGATTCATCCTTCGTCGAGGTGATGGTGGTTGCGCCGAGATTCAATGCGCCTTCGGTTGGCCGAGGTTCCAGTGCGAAGGTGTGGCCGTCGGTGCGACGGAAGGTCAAACCAGAACCGGCGAGCAGACGTTGCAGGGCCTGTTCGGCGCTCATCTGGCCATTGATGGCCGGCGCATTGAGGCCGTACGGCGCTTCATCGGTGTAGACGACGCTGATACCGGTCACCCGGCTGAAATCACTCAGGGCCTGGGGCAGCGGTTTGGCGGCCAGCACGAAATTGAATTGCCCACGCGACTGACTGCTGCCCGCCTCTGCGGCCAGCGCCACGCTCAGCGGCAACAACGCCATTGCCGAAAAGCTCAATGCAGACACACCCAACCATTGTTTGACCGAACCCGATTTTGCCCTGGACTTCATGACTCATGACCTGTGTAGAACCGCAACGGATGCGAATGACTCGCAGTTTCAATCACTACACGGATGGCAATCGGGTTTACCTCAGCAAAAAATTGAAAATATTTTTATTCAGAGTGATGGGGTGTTTGAACGGGCCCCATCGCGAGCAAGCTCACTCCTACAGGGAGCCGTGTGCGCCACATCACTATTGTGGGAGCCAGCCTGCTGGCGATGGCGGTGTATTAGTCCACGAAGATGTTGAAACTAATGGCCTCATCGCGAGCAGGCTCGCTCCTACAGGGAGCCGTGTGCGCCACATCACTATTGTGGGAGCCAGCCTGCTGGCGATGGCGGTGTATCAGTCCACGAAGATGTTGAAACTAATGGCCTCATCGCAAGCAGGCTCGCTACCACATTTGATTGTGTAAGCCGCAGAACCTGTGGGAGCGAGCTTGCTCGCGATGGGGCCGGCCGCCTCAACGCAAAATAATCAGCTGCCCCAAAACCTGATGCTGCTCAAACCCCAACACGCCCTGCAACGAGCTCAACACCGCCTGCGGGTTCCTGCTCGGAAAGCTGCCACTGACCCGGCGCGTCGCCAGTTCACCGTTGAGTATCACGATCCGACCGGGGTAATAGCGCGCCAAATCCTGCACCACATCCGCCAACGTCGCCCTGTAATAATTGAGCCAGCCCTGGCGCCAGGCCAATTGCGCTTCGCTGTCCACCCCGTGGAGTTTTTCCGCCGTGCCTTCACCGTAGGCCAGTTGCTGGCCGGCGGTGAGGATTTGCTGCTCGGCGTTTTGCTGCGCCGCCACGCCGACTCGACCGGACAGCACCGTCACCTGCGCACCGTGGGGCTGCAATCGAACTTCGAACTGCGTACCCAAGACCCGCGCCTGCCCTTTCTCGGCGTCCACCACAAACGGCTCGCCGGTGTGGGTGACGCTGAAAAAACCGGCGCCTCGACGCAGTTGCACTCGCCGCTCGCCGCGACTGAAATCCACGGCGATGGCGCTGTCGGCATCCAGTGTCACCTGCGACTGATCGGCCAGGGTGACGGTGCGGATTTCCCCCGGTGCCGAGACGTAATCCGCCCCCAGGTCATCCATCCAGCGCATCGGCTGCCAGCCTGTGCCGACACTGATCATCAACAGCAGGCACGCAGCCATCGCCAGCGCCCCGGACCAGCGCCCGACCGCACTGCGCCGCGGCTTGTCCATGGCGTTGAGATAGCCCTGCAAGGCAAAAGCGTCTTCATTGGCGAGCGTACGCGCCGGCCCTTCGCTCAACTCCCACAGCACTTGCGCCTGGGCATAGGCTTCGGCATGGGCGGGGTCGGCCTGCAACCATTGGCTGAATGTCGCCTGGTCACCGCTGCTGGGCTGGTCATGCAACAAACTCAGCCAGGCCAGCGCGGCCTGCTCCTGAGCGGGCGTCGGAACGACGCGTTCGAAGTGGTTCACGGTGCTTTCCCTGGCGTACGCGGTTCGGGTTCCCGAAGGCTGGCCTTGCAGGCTTCGAGGGCGCGCATCATATGTTTTTCCACGGCACTTTGGGACAAGCCCATGGCCTTGGCGATCTCGGCGTACTTACGGCCGTGAATGCGATTGAGCAAAAAAATCTGCCGCGTGCGCTCCGGTAGCGCGCGCAACGCAGCTTCGACGTGGCGCAAATCGTTGCCCGCCTCCAGCGCCGCTTGCGGTCCGCTGCCATGACTGTCCGGTGGCTCGACCATCAAGCCTTCGCTGGCCCGGACCCGTGTGCCTTCACTGCGTAAATGGTCGATGGCGATGTTGCCGGCGCAGCGCAGCAGGTAGGTGCTGAGTTCCTCGACCTGAACCAGCGGCCGCCGCCAGAAACGCAGGAATAAATCCTGTACAAGGTCAGCCGCGGTCGCCCGGCAACCGACACGCCGACTCACCAGCGCCTCCATTTGCGAACGCTGGGAGAGAAACACCTGGAGAAAGTGCGCACGGTCGCCGCGATGTTGATCGCGCTCGATATCGTGGGGGTCGGGGGGCAGATTGATCATCGTTCATGTTTCGACCTGAAAACCGGTGAAGCCACGACAGCGTCAGGGGCCGGCAAGGTCGCAATAGTAATGATAAATATTCTCACATGCAAAAGGATCGGGCGAAAACAAAACGGGCCTGCAATGCAGGCCCGTTTTCATGGGAAGGTAAAAAAGTGAATCAGGTGTCAGCCGTTAAGCGCTGCCTGTTCGTTCTCAAGAAACTCTTCTTCCAGCAGATGGTCGGCATGGGTGGCACTCTCGATGGGCACCACATTGGCTCGTTTACCGCGTAACTTGCCGAACATATGCTCCAGCGCATGTTCAAGTTTGGTGGCCGCTCCGTCGATCGCCTGCTCCATGGTGGAGGCTTTATGGGTGACGGAAACCGGTTGATGGCCTTTTGGCCGCGCCTCCAGCTGGCAGCGCATGTCGTGGGGACCCGGCTTGTCGCCGTTCTCGTCCCGCAGGTGAACCTCGACTCGTGTCAGGTCCTCTTCGTAGCGTTCGAGCGTGCTCTCAATGGTCGTACGTACCCACTCCTCCAGTCGTTTACTGCCTTGAATATGGTTATCGCTATTGACTTGGATTTGCATAGTTCATCCCTTATTTCAGCTAGCTCGCGAGAGGCCGGTCAGCTAAGCCCTTGGGCGTCATCACCGTGACCTCTTACTTACACAATCGGTCTGTACGCTGAACAATTCAACCCCTGAAAAAAGATAAATATTCATACGCAAAAAAAGCCGGACAAGGAGCAAAAGCGCTGTTAATGTCGGGAGTTGGGTCGCCCTGCTCTTGCGTAATAATTGCTCACATTTGCCGCTCCCCCAACGGGTGCAAGCTGCGAAAAGCACCCGCCTCCTCCACCAACCAATCGTGCACCGCGCGCACACCCGGATGGCTTAATGCCCCCGGTGCGTAAAGCAGCATGTAGCGCTTGTGATTGGGCACCGCCAGGCCAAACGGCACGATCAAGGCACCACGCTCCAACTCATCATTGAGCAAGGTTCGGCGCGCAATCGCCACGCCCATGCCGGCGATGGCCGCTTCGATGGTCAGGTGATTGCGGTTGAACGCATGCCCGCGTCGCACATCCGCCCCCTCGAAGCCGATGGCGTTGAGGTAAAACTCCCATTCCGCGTACTCATAGCTGCCGCGCCAGGCGGTGATGTCGTGCAGCAAGGGAAAGTGCATCAGGTCTGCCGGACCGTGCAGCGGCGGACGACCACGCAACAGGCTCGGCGCGCACACCGGGAAAATCTGTTCATCCAGCAAGGCTGTGGATAACAGGCCCGGGTAGCTGCCGTCGTTCAGGTCGATCGCCAGGTCGAAGTCGCCTTCATGCAACGGCACGCTGCTGTCCTCGGCCACCAGGCGCAACTGGATGTCCGGAAAGCGCTGCTGCAAACGCGGCAGGCGCGGCGTCAGCCATTTGCTCAGGAACGACGGAATCGAACGCACCCGCAGAATCCCGCTGATCATGCCCGCATCCAGTCGCCGCAATTCCGCGTCGATGCTGCCAAAGGCCTCGTTGACGGTAATGGCCAGGCGCTGGCCCTCTGCGCTCAGTTCCACCCCGCGGGCGCGGCGGTGAAACAGACGAAAGCCCAGGCGCTCTTCCAGCTGGCGGATCTGCTGGCTGACGGCCCCCGGTGTGATGTGCAGCTCTTCGGCGCAACGGGTGAACGACAGGTGCCGAGCGGCACAGGCAAACACGTTCAGCCAGACATACGTCTGGGCGTGTAATTGACGGCTCATCGTTTAGTACCGCTAAAGGATGTCTTAGGAATTTTCGTTGGTCACACTGGATCGTGACAGGCAGTATCGCCCAAATTGCGCTTGTCCTACAGAAATGGCAGCGATTTCCCTTCCATTGCATGTACAGGCTTTAGCATGGCTATCAGTGTTTTCGATCTCTTCAAAGTCGGCATCGGCCCGTCCAGTTCCCATACCGTCGGTCCGATGCGCGCTGCCGCAACTTTTGCCCAAGCGTTGGTCGATCAGGGTTTTCTGGCTGACGTGCGACGCGTGGAAATCCGCCTCTACGGCTCTCTGTCAGCGACCGGTGTCGGCCACGCAACAGACCGCGCCTGCGTCATGGGCCTGATGGGCGAATGGCCCGATCGTATCGACCCCACCACCATCGACAGCCGCATTCACACCCTGCGTCAAACCGGTAAATTGTGCCTGGCAGGCGTTGTGGAAATTGCCTTCGACTGGCAACGCGATCTCCTGCTGCTAGACGAAAGCCTGCCCTATCACCCCAACGCCATGTCCCTGGCAGCTTTTGGCGAAACCGGCGAACTGTTCGAGCAGACCTACTACTCAGTGGGCGGCGGTTTCATCATCGAAGCGGCCGAAGCCGAATCCGGGATAGCACCGGCCGGCGATGTGGTGCTGCCTTACGATTTCTCCAGCGCCGCCGAACTGCTCAAGCTCTGCAACCAGCATGGGCTGCGGGTGAGCGAACTGATGATGGCCAACGAACGGGCATGGCGCAGTGACGCAGAGATCCGCCAGGGCCTGTTGCATATCTGGTCGGTGATGCGTGAATGCGTCGAGCAGGGCTTGCGCCACGAAGGCATTCTGCCCGGCGGTCTGAATGTCCCGCGGCGAGCGGCGAAACTGCATCGCAGCCTGCAGGAAATCGGCAAGCCGAATGTCATTACGTCCACCTTGTCGGCGATGGAATGGGTCAACCTGTACGCCCTTGCCGTGAACGAAGAGAACGCCGCCGGCGGGCGCATGGTCACGGCACCGACCAACGGGGCGGCGGGGATCATTCCGGCGGTGCTGCACTACTACATGAAGTTCAATGCCGATGCGTCTGACGATGATGTGGTCGCATTCTTCATGGGCGCCGCTGCGGTCGGCATCCTGTGCAAGAAAAACGCATCGATCTCCGGGGCCGAAGTCGGCTGCCAGGGCGAAGTCGGCTCCGCCTGCGCCATGGCCGCCGCCGGCCTGGCAGAGGTGCTTGGCGCCACCCCGGAGCAGCTGGAAAACGCCGCCGAAATCGGCCTGGAACACAACCTCGGCCTCACCTGCGACCCGGTTGGCGGACTGGTGCAAGTGCCGTGCATCGAGCGCAACGCGATCGCCGCGGTGAAGGCCATCAACGCCACGCAAATGGCCCTGCGTGGCGACGGCAAACACTTCATTTCCCTGGACCGGGTGATCCGCACCATGCGCGACACCGGCGCCGACATGCATGACAAATACAAAGAGACGTCTCGGGGCGGCTTGGCGGTGAACTGGGTGGAATGCTGATCGCTTTGGAGGCACGCCAGCCGTTATTGCCCCGAAACGTGCAGAAAACGCGGCCCCTGTAGGAGCGAGCCTGCTCGCGAAAAACCCACGGGCGCCGCGAACCATCTGGGTTTACGCGTTATCGTTCACGACCATCGCGAGCAAGCTCGCTCCTACAGAACTTGTTTGTTGTCCGACAATTTTGTCGGCATGCCCCTTGCTACATCCTGGTTGGAACAATGATGGCGAGATGGCCGGTGGTCAGGCATTGCGAACCAACCCGATCACGGCCGGTCAACAACTGCACGTTCAATCAGGCGGTGACGCATCATGGACAACCCTTTCCAGCTCATTACCGATGCCTTTGCAGCGGATTACCAGATCAACCTGAGCATTCAGGGCCTGGACGGCAGCATCATGCTGACCCTGTCCAACAGTGGGCACGTGGTGGCCAAGCGCATGATCAGCGCCGAACAACGCAATGACCCCGAGCGCCTGAAACGACTGGTGCAAAGCATTCAGTTCGGCATTGCCATCGAGCAGGGCCACAGCGCCGTGGCCGTCCTTGAATCCATGACCGATGGCGGCACGCACAGCCTGCCGCCACCCGCCAACGGCCGTCCCCGACCCGCCATGGGGCTTTAAAGCTCGCCCTTTTCTACCTCCGGATGTTCACTGGAGCCCGCACCTGTTTTGCGGTGTGGGTTCTCGATCTTCACCGAAGGAAATTGCGACGAAGCGTAACGCACCACCAGAATCGCAAACGCCAGCAGCAGAATCCCGCCGCACAGGTAGATGATCCCCAGGTCCGGCGGGTTGTGGTGCGAAACGTTGGAAATCAGCAGCCGCGTCAGCGCAGTGATCGCTACGTAGATCAGAAAGCGCACGGGCATGTGATTGGTCTTGAAGTAAATCCCGACCATCGCTCCCAGTTCCAGGTAGATGAACAGCAGCAAGATGTCATCGATCTTGATGTGCCCTTCTTCGATCATCCCGAGAAACTCCATCACCGCCGCCCACGCGGTCACCGCACCAATGGCGAACAGCGCCAGGTAGTGAAAGGTTTCGACGAACAGATTGCCCAGGGACTCGGCCAGTTCATGCACGTTCTGCCGCAGTTTTTCGGCCCAGTTGATTTTCACGATGCGGCTTCCTTAGGTCGATTCGACCGGATGATGCGGGTTGGACGTGACGGTTTTCCTGCATGCAGAAAAAAGGCCAGCCCATGATGGCGAGCCGCTCGGGATAACGCGCCGTGGCGTTTGGTCGCACCTGTGCAGCGCCTTGCCTGACAAATCCCGAATCCGGTCTACATTAAAAAGCCACTACCCAAAAGACAGGGTTTCGCTTATCCTTTAGCTGTATATAGATACAGTAGTCGAAATCGACAACCAATGTAAGGCATGTGAGGTGGTGAATGGCCGTCGAAGTGGTATACCGCAGCAGCCGAGATCTGGAGCGCTTGTTCATGGATAAAGCCGAAGCTGACCGTCATGACAAAATGCTCGAACTGGCCGAACTGCTGGCTGAAGTGTTGCAAAAAGCCGTTCCGTCCCTGACCGAGCAGCAGGTGGAAGAAGCCGGGATTTACATGGCGAAAAATCGCGATGTGTTTGCCAAGGCGTTCAAGAGCCAGCCGGACGCCCTGTCCGAACTGCTCAGCGCTCCGGTTGAAGTCGCACAACCTGCTGCAGAGGTCGAAGTTGCTGAGGCCGTTGAGCCGGTCACCCCGGCCAAACCTGCCAAGGCTCCCAAAGCCGCCAAGTAGGCAAAGTCCGAATTGAACAGGCCCTGAGTCGAATGGCTCAGGGCCTTTTTCATGCCTGTGGAAAACCCATCCGACTCACCGGTACAACACTTTCTCCGCCAACTCGTCGGCCACCCTTGCAGGGGAGCGTTTTTCCGCCTGGGCGTGGGCGAACACTTCGGTCAGGCGTGAGCTGATTTTCGACAGGTGCGCGGTGATGGTCGACAACTCTTCGCCGCGGTGCTTGAGCGACACGTAAATCAGCCCGCCGGCGTTGATCACGTAATCCGGCGCATACAGGATGCCGCGGCGTTCCAGTTGGTCGGCGACATCCAGATGCGTCAGCTGATTGTTCGCCGAACCGGCCACCGCCGAGCAGCGCAGTTGCGTCACGGTATGGCTGTTGAGTACACCGCCCAGCCCGCAGGGCGCGAGGATGTCGCAAGGTGTGCTGAGCAGGGCGTCGTTGGCAATCGGATGGGCGCCGAGTTGCTCCATGGCCAGTTGCACCTTGCCGTGATCGATGTCACTGACCAACAGTTCGGCACCGGCGGCGTGCAACTGTTCGGCCAATGCGTACCCGACATTGCCCAGGCCCTGGATGGCCACGCGCAGGCCTTCGAGGTTGTCGCTGCCGAGCCGGGCCATGGCGGTGCTGCGGATGCCGGTGAACACTCCCATCGCCGCGTGTGGCGCGGGGTCGCCCGCCGAGGTGGTGCTGGTGACGTGCTGGGTCTGCTGGGCGATGCAATCCATGTCCGCCACTGAAGTACCGCTGTCGATGGCGGTGATGTAACGGCCTTCGAGCTGTTCGATGCAGCGTCCGAAGGCTTCGAAAAGCGCTGCACGGTTTTCCACATGGGCCGGGCGCACGATCACCGCCACGCCGCCGCCCTGGGCCAGACCAGCCAGCGCAGCCTTGTAGCTCATGCCCTGAGCCAGGCGCACGGCATCCTCGACCGCCGACTCGTCGCTGGGGTAGGCAAGGTAACGACAACCACCCAAGGCAGGCCCCAGCCGGCTGTTATGAATGGCAATGACCGCCTTCAACCCGGTGACCGAGTCAACGCTCAGATGCAGCGATTCAAGGCGAGTGCTTTGCATGAGAGCGAACATCGTAAGGCTCCCGAATCACTTCTTGTAGTCGCCAGTATAGGCTTGCGCCCAAAAATTGCAGAAGCGCACCGGAATAAGCACGGCCCCGAAGCAGACTTTCGGAAATAACCTGTAGTCGCCCTTTTGCAGCACTGGACGAATGCTGGAGAGGGGGCTAAAACGAGGCATTGCCCGGAGATTTTGATGACCCCGCGCCAATCGTTCTTCGCCTGCCTGCAACGTCCACCGCCCGCGCTGTTCGAGGCGGCACTGTGGATTGCGGCCGAGCACGACAGTGAGGTGCAGCCGCAAGCACTGTTGGCCGATTTCCAGGTATTGCAACAACGGGTCAGTGGCGGCTTGCCGATGCTGCCGGTCAGTGAACTGGCCCAGCCGCTGCTGCGACGCATGAATGACCTTGGCTATGCCCAGGACGACTTCACACCCTTGCGCCCGCAAGTGGCACTGCTGGACAAAGTACTGGAGCGCCGACGAGGGCAGCCCTTGACGCTTGGGCTGATTGCGCTGGAGTTGGCCAGGGGCCTGGAGATTCCCATGGTCGGGGTCAACTTCCCCGGGCATTTCCTGCTGCGGGTACCGGGCGCCGATCATTTGCTCGATCCCTGCGGCGGCCGTCGCCTTTATCCGAACGATTGTCGGGAGTTGTTGCAGCGCCAGTACGGACCGAACATGAAGCTCAGCGCCGAGCACCTGGCAACCGCCGAGCCGGCGCAGATGCTGCAACGGCTGTCACGCAACCTGCGCCAGTTGTATCTGTCCCACGACGACTTCATCAATGCCTTGATCGACGCCGATCGCGTCCTGGAACTGGGCAACGCCACTGCCTCCGACTATCTTGCCCGGGCCAGCCTTTACCAACGGCTGGACTGCCCGAACGCCGAGCGTTTTGATCTGGAGCATGCGCTGCTGCTCAGCGACGACCCCATCCAGCGGATTCGCCTGACGGAACGGCTGGGGCATCTGCCGCCCAATTCCATCGTTCACTGATCACAAATCATTGTGGGAGCGAGCAGGCTCGCGAAGAGGGTGTGTCAGTCAAATCAATGTGACTGACACACCGCTATCGCGAGCAGGCTCGCTCCCACATTGGAATGGTGTAAGGCCTCAGGGCGTGTCTGGCTGGTTCGCCGGATGCGCCTTGATGAACGCCGGGTGCGTCGCCGCCAATGCCGCCACTCGCCGGATTCGCGGATAAGCCTCAAGAGAAACATTGAAACGCTCAGCCGCGTACAGCTGCGGGATCAGGTAGACGTCCGCCAGCCCAGGCTCGGGGCCGAAGCAGTAGCCATCATCACCGATCAACTGCTCCACCGTGGCCAGCCCCTGGCCGATCCAGTGGCCGATCCACTCCACCACTTGCGGCTCGTCGTGACCCGACTGGCGCAGCCGATTGAGCACGCTGACATTGTGCAGCGGGTGCACATCGCAGCCGATCACCGCCGCCACGCCGCGCTCGTGAGCACGGGCAGCCAGGTCTTTGGACAGCAGTGGCACCTGTGGATAACGTTCCTCCAGGTACTCGATGATCGCGGGAGACTGGATCAGCAACTCGCCTTCATCGGTGCGCAAGGCCGGCACGCGGCCTTGGGGGTTGATGCCCAGATAAGGTGGCTGACGATGCTCGCCGCCCTGGGGTGCGATCAGATTGACTGGCAAGGATTGATAATCCAGGCCCTTGAGCGCCAACGCGATACGCACCCGGTACGAAGATGTCGAACGGTAGTAGGTATAGAGTTCCATGCCCTGCTCCTGTCAGCGCGCCGGCAGCACTTTGCCGCGGCACTCACCGAAACCGATGGAAGCGAAACCGTCGCGGCGGCAACGTCCGCGCAGGATGATTTCGTCTCCGTCTTCGAGGAATTTACGCACCTCGCCCGAGGCCAGTTCGATCGGCTTTTTACCGCCTTCGGTAATTTCCAGCAGGCTGCCGAACTGACCGCTCTGCGGCCCCGACAAGGTGCCCGAGCCGAACAAGTCACCGGCCTGCAATTGGCAGCCGTTGACGCTGTGGTGCGCGACCATTTGTGCCACGGTCCAGTACATGTGCCCGGTGTTGCTCAGGGTCAGGCGATGGGCTGGCAAGTTCTGTTCGCGCATGGCCTCGGTGAGCAGCAACACTTCCAGTTCGATGTCGAACGCGCCAGCGGCCTGGTCGCGCTTGTCGAGCAGGTACGGCAGCGGCTGCGGATCGCCTTGGGGACGCGCAGGCTGGGCACGACGGAACGGCTCCAGCGCTTCGGCGGTGACCACCCACGGCGAGATGCTGGTGATGAAGCTTTTCGACAGGAACGGCCCCAGCGGCTGGTATTCCCAGGCCTGGATGTCCCGTGCCGACCAGTCGTTGAGCAGGCAGAAACCGGCGATGTGATCGGCGGCGTCGCCAATGGCAATCGAGTCCCCCATGTCGTTGCCCTGTCCGATCCAGATGCCCAGTTCCAGTTCGTAGTCCAGGCGCGCGCAAGGGCCAAAGGTCGGCTCGGTTTGACCGACCGGCAGCGTCTGGCCTTTCGGGCGGCGCACATCGGTACCGGACGGGCGAATGGTCGACGCGCGACCGTGATAGCCGATTGGCACGTACTTGTAGTTGGGCAGCAACGGGTTGTCCGGTCGGAACAGTTTACCGACGTTCTGCGCGTGCTCGATGCCGACGTAGAAGTCGGTGTAATCGTTGATTTTCGCCGGCAGGTGCATCTCGCAATCCGCCGCCAGCGGTAGCAGTTTTGCGCCCTGGGCTTCGATCTTGCCGTGCAGGGTGCTGCCTTCGGCGAACAGTTCCAGCAAACGCTCGCGCAACGCGACGCGAGCCTCGCGACCCAGTTCGAAGAACGCATTCAGCTGGCCGCCACGGGTGGCCTCGACGGCAGCCTTCGCGGCGCCATCGAACAACCCGGCCTCAAGGGCCGCTTGCAGGTCAAAGATATGCTCGCCAATGGCCACGCCACTGCGCGGTGCCGAGCCGTTGAGGCTGAACACGCCCAGCGGCAGGTTTTGCAGGGGGAAATCCGCGTGGCCGTTGGCGGATGCAACCCAGCTGCGAGTGATGGAAGTCTGCGTCATGGGTTATCTCCGGGTCGGGTCGAAAGTGGCGGGCAGCGTAGCCCAGCAGGCGTCATAAGTGTTTTGCAGTTGCGGGCAATCGAGGGCGAAACGGCTTGGGCGCAACACCTGGCTGGTCTCGAACATGAACGCCATGGTGTTGTCGATTTTCGCCGGCTTGAGGTCAGCGTTGATCGCTTTGGTGCAAGTCTCACCGTCGGGACCGTGGGCGCTCATGCAGCTGTGCAGCGAAGCACCGCCGGGCACAAAACCTTCGGCCTTGGCGTCGTATTCGCCCTGGATCAATCCCATGAATTCGTTCATCAGGTTGCGATGGAACCAAGGTGGACGGAAAGTATTCTCGGCCACCATCCAGCGCGGCGGGAAGATCACGAAGTCGAGGTTTGCCAGGCCGTGAACGCTGGTCGGCGAGGTCAGCACAGTGAAGATCGACGGATCGGGGTGATCGAAACTGACGGTGCCGATGGTGTTGAAGCGGCGCAGGTCATATTTGTACGGCACGTTGTTACCGTGCCAGGCGACCACGTTGAGCGGTGAATGATTGAGCTCGCAGGCCCACAACTGGCCGAGGAATTTCTGCACCAGCGTGGTGGGTTGTTGCAGGTTTTCGTAGGCCGCCACCGGGGTGAGGAAATCTCGCGGATTGGCCAGGCCATTGCTACCAATCGGCCCCAGGTCCGGCAGTCGCAGCGGCGCACCGTGGTTTTCGGTGACATAACCACGAGCTTGCGGGTCGAGCAGTTCAATGCGGAACTTAAGGCCGCGTGGCAGTACGGCAATCTCTAACGGTTCGAGTTCAAGCACGCCCAGTTCGGTGGCAATGCGCAGTCGCCCCCGTTCAGGCACCAGCAACATCTCACCGTCCGCATTGAAGAACACGCGTTCCATGGAACGGTTGGCGCGGTAGTTGTAGATGCTGATCCCGGCCGGTTTTTCCGCGCCCGAGTTGGCGGCCATGCTCACCAGGCCATCGATGAAATCGGTCGGCTCGGTGGGAATGTCCAGCGGGTTCCAGCGCAGGCGGTTGGGGGTCACCTCACCCAGCGGGCCGCCGGCCAGTTGCCGGTCCAGTTTGACGAATGCCGGGTGATTGGCCGACGGCTGAATGCGGTACATCCAGGTGCGCCGCGCTTCGCTGCGCGCCATGGTGAACGCGGTGCCGGAGAACAGTTCGGTGTAAAGGCCGTACGGGGCTTTTTGCGGGGAGTTCTGGCCGACAGGCAGTGCGCCGGGCAACGCTTCGCTGCTGAATTCGTTGCCGAAGCCTGACAGGTAGGCCAGCGCTGGCGTCGTTGAATCGGGGTTCATGGAGCCTCCTGAACAGGGAGTCGGCAGTGGCCGCTCGCTCTGTTGCAGAGGTCGAGGCACGCCAGGGTTATTTTTATCGTAATTCGATTACGCATAACGTAATTTGATTGGTATTGACCGTCAAGCTATAAAGACGCCCATTCGTCCCGGGATCCCAGCCACCATGGAAAAAACCAGCGACAACAATGGTAAACAGAAAGTCCGCTCGGCCGAGGTTGGCACCGACATCCTCAAGGCTCTGGCCGAGTTGTCGCCCTCGACTTCGCTGTCGCGCCTGGCCGAACACGTGCAGATGCCGGCGAGCAAGGTTCACCGCTATTTGCAGGCCCTGATCGCCAGCGGATTCGCCGAACAGAATGCCGCCACCAACCATTACGGCCTGGGCCGCGAAGCCTTGCGCGTAGGGTTGGCGGCACTCAACAGTATGGACGTGCTGAAAGTCGCCGCCCTGCCCCTGGCTGAACTGCGCGACGACTTGAACGAGACCTGTTTTCTGGCGGTGTGGGGCAATCAGGGCGCGACCGTGGTGCATATCGAACCGGCGGTGCGTGCAGTGACGGTGGTGACACAACTGGGCTCGGTGTTGCCATTGCTCAGTTCTTCGACGGGACTGGTGTTTGGCGCCTACTTGCCTGCCCGTGAAACCGTGGATCTGCGTGAACAGGAACTGCAAAACGCTACTGCCCACGCCTTGGCGGATGACCAGGCCTACGCAACGATGAGCGAACAGATCCGCCATCGGGGCCTGCATCATGTGCATGGACTGTTGATGCCCGGAGTGGATGCCTTGTCGGCGCCGGTGTTCAACGCCATGGGCAGGATCGCGGCAGTACTGACCGTGGTCGGGCCGACCTCGCTGTTCCATGCCGATGAAAACGGCCCGGCGGCACAGCGTTTGTTAGCCGCCACCCGTACCGTGAGCTGGCGCATGGGCTTTGAACCCGGCTCATCGACAACCTGAACGCAGCGGCGATGCTCAGGCGAGCAGGATCAGGCCCAACTTCTTGCCCATCGCCACCGCTTGCGTGCGACGTTCAACCCCCAATTTGCTATGGATTCTCCGGGCATGGGTTTTCACCGTATGCAGCGAAATGAACAGCTGCTCGGCAATTTGCTGATTGGAATTACCCAGGGCAATCAGGCCGAGCACTTCCAGCTCCCGACAACTCAGCAGGTTGGCATCAAGGGCGAGCGCGGTCACCGCCTCCTCCCCTTGTAAACGACAGATCAGGTTCGGCTGGCGCAAGTTCAAATCACGCAATGCCTGTTGCCCCTGACAACGCTTGACCAACGCCAGACCGGCCTCCAGTGCTGCGTGGGCCATGTCCGGCTTCCCCGTCAGGTCCGCCACTTCGCAGATGGCCAATTGCAGCTCCGTTTCCAGCACCAGCATGGCGTGTTGTTGCGCATGTTCGAGTAACGCCCTGAGTCTATCCAGTGGATGTTGCACCAGTTGCAGTTGAGTCTCGGCCAATACCAACTGGTATTCGATACGTGCAATCAGCTGCAGCGTGGCCGGCGGTGCCTGGCGCGCGTGGGCCCCGCGGTAATGTCGCAAGACCCGGGTCAGCGCTTCCCGGGCCAACTCCGGGCGCCCTTGTTGCAGCCAGAAATGACTGCTGATTTGCAGCAACACGCCGCGATACACCGTGTCGGGGATCTGCCGTTGCTGCATCAACCGTTCAGCCTCGCGCAGGCGATCAAACGCGTGGGCATAGTCGCGTTGATTGGCCGCCAGTTGCGCCTGCCCGAGAAACCCGTACAGCACATGCTTGTCCTGACCGTGAAGACAGTCATCAAGGCCCGCCTGGAAGCACTCACCGGCCAATTCATCCTGGCCCTGGCACAAGGCCAACCGTCCACGTCGCAGGGCGATTCGTCCCAGCAGCGGCGTCGGTCGATCAGCCTGCCGTCCGAGCATTTCATGGATGTCGGCCAGCAGTTGCCCGGCTCGCCGGGGGGCACCACGCTGCTCCAGCAACTGCGCATGATCGAGTTCGAGCAAGCCTTCAAACAGCAACGAGCCTTGTGCCCGTGCCAGGCACAGGGCGTCACGATTGAAGGTCTGGGCGGCATCGAGGTCGGCGTTGAGCAGCGCTTGCTGGGTCAACCCGGACAGACACAGTAATCGTGCAGGCCACGCCTCGGCGTCCAGCCCGTCCAGCGCCTCGATAAAATGCGCCCGTGCCGCCGGCTGGCGTCCCTGCAAATGCAGCAACCACCCCTGTTGCGCCTGCCACCGTGCCAGCAATTGCCGTTGCAAGCATGCCGTCGGTTGCGGGGCAAATCGGGACAACTGCCCAATGCAGGCGGCCGCCTGCTCGAATCGCCCGGCAAACAGCAACGCCGCGGCGATCAACCCCACCCGTTGTGGCGTGCCCAGGGTCAGCTGTTCACCCAGTTGCTCGTGCAGCTCGAGTAACCAGCTGACGTTCTGTCGCTTGAACAGATGCTCAAAACTGAAGTGTTGCATCAGGCTGACCGCGACTTCGTGTTCTTGCGCCAGCAATGCCTGCTCGAAGGCGCCCTGCCAGTCTTCCTCGGCGCTGAACCATTGGCACGCGCGGCGATGCCAGGATCGCCCGGCCGAGGTCGGCTCTTCACGCATCTCCCGGGCCAGTGGCTCGAAGATCCGCAACCACTCGACGGAGTCTTCCCAGGGTTCAATGAAGCAGCCCATATCCTGCAACACCTGCAGCCACTGCGCGCCCTCCCCCGGACCGAAAAGATGCTCGCACAGGCTGGCGTTGAAGCGTGGCAGATGCACCAACACCTTCCAGACCTCGACCAACTCCGATGGCAAGGTGTTGAACAACTCGTGTTGCAGATAATCGAGCAATGTTGCCGAACGCCCCTGCTCACCCGACCACGGACAACCATTGAGCAACGCGATCCGTACGCCAGCGCACCAGCCACCGCTGCGCTGAACCATCCTTTTGGCGGTTTGTGCCGCCAGGGTCGGCTCGACATGACCGAGCAACTGTCTGACCTCGGCCTCGGTAAAGGCCAGCGTCCGGGCTTCGCACTCGTACAACTCATCATCGAGCAGCAGCCGCGGCCAGTTGCAGGGTGGTCGTCGACGGGAGCTCAGCCACCAGGTCAGCGCCGGGCTGGCGACGGCCAACAGGCGATCAAGCATCCGGTCGAGTTCCGGATTGGGTGCTCGGCTGTAATCATCGAGAAACAGCCAGGTCGGCGCCTGCAATCGGGCCAGATGCGCCAGCAGTCCGGGCTCATCCGTCGAGGGCAGACCCAGGGCTTGCGTCAGGCGCAACAAAAAATCGGCTGCACTCAACGACGCCCCCGCCAGCGGCAGCCAACAAACCCGAGTGTGCTCCGACGCCCGCAGCAGGCATTCGGTGAGTAATGCGCTCTTGCCACTACCGGCCGGTGCGCAAAGCAACTTCACCCGTGCAGTCGAGACCAGCATGGGCTCGATCAGCCGCTCGCGGGACAGGTGATGGGACGACAGTCGGGGCAGGAAGCCAGGGCGGTCCAGACAGTGCGTCATTGCAGTCATTGTGATGCGCCTTTTTTATAATTCTGGCGCCACCCTAGCCCCCTCCCGAGCGCTTGTTGAAGAAGTATTCAACACACTGATCGACTGCTATAAAAAAGGTGACCGCAAAGTCACCCTTTTGTGTAGGAGCCTGTAGGAAACCTACCTGACCCCCGTGCTACGCAAGGCTGCAGGCGTGTAGTCCCCCGCTTTCGCATCGATGTTGAATTCGAAGCTGCGCTTCTCCTCGTTCTTCATTCCCAGGGCGATATAGCGGCCGGCAATCAGGTCATACAGCGCTTCGACGGTATAGGCCGGGACCTGGTGATCGTAGTAGAACTGGGCATGCCCTTCGGCGACGCGCCAGAGCTGGCCCCGCCCGTCGTAGTGGTCGGCCAGCGCCACTTGCCAGCTGTCTTCGTCGATGTACATGTGGCGCTTGGCGTACACGTGCCGCTCGTTCGGCTTGACCGTGGCGACGACCTCCCAGACCCGGTGCAGCTCGTAGCGGGTCAGATCCTGATTGATGTGCCCGGCCTTGATCACATCGGTGTACTTGAGGTCGGGCGAGTCGAGCTTGTAGCTGTTGTAGGGGATGTACATCTCTTTTTTGCCGATCAGTTTCCAGTCGTAGCGATCCGGTGCACCGGAAAACATATCGAAGTTGTCGGTGGTGCGCAGGCCGTCGGACGAGGTGCCGACGCCGTCATAAGCGACCTGGGGCGCACGCCGTACCCGGCGCTGGCCGGCGTTGTAGATCCAGGCCTTGCGCGGTTCCTTGACCTGGTCGAGGGTCTCGTGGACCAGCAAAACGTTACCCGCCAGCCGCGCCGGCGCGGTCACTTCCTGCTTGAAGTAGTTGAGGACGTTATCGTCGCTGCCCGGTTTCAGATCGCTGAGCAACGACGGCACGGCGACCTCGTCCTTGAAGCGGATCACGGTGAAGTCGCCATTGGACTGCGGTGTCGCCTGGGTGACGGTGCGGCGCAGATTGCCGCCGTGGTAGCGAGTGACGTGGTTCCAGATCACTTCCACGCCATTCTTCGGAATCGGGAATGCGTAGTAGCGATTGCCGGTGAAGTTGGCCAGACCGTTACCGTCATTGATCGGTGTTACGTTCAGCGCGCTGCGTTTGGCCGACTCATAGATTTCGGCCGGTAACGCAACGGTGCGATGGGTGGGATAGACCGGAATTTTGTAGGTCTGCGGATAGCGCTTGAACATCGCGATCTGGCCGTCGGAGAGCTTGTCCTTGTACTTGTCGACGTTCGCCGCGGTGATCACGAACAACGGCTTTTCGTTGGCGAAGGGGTCGGCCAGGAAACCTTTGCTGTCCACCGCGCCAGCGTTTTTCGGGATGCCGCCGGTCCAGGCCGGAATCGAGCCATCGGCATTGCCGGCCTTCTCGGCACCGAGCGGTGTCAGGCTGGTGCCGAGCTTGTCGGCTTCTTGCGGCGATACCGCGGCCATCACGTTGGCGGCCAGCAGACTCAGGGCCAGAACGGTGCCCAATTGCAGAATCATCTTGCGCATTGAAATCATCCTTTTCAGCCAGATCAGAAGTTCACACCAAAGCTCAACGCCACGAAGTCACGGTCGGTGAGGACGTTGTAGTCGCCGCCGAAAAAGTCGGTGTAACTGAGGCTCGCGGTGTAGGTGTTGCGATAGTCCGCATCGACACCGAGGCTGATGGCCTTGGCGCCTTCGTTGAACAGACCGTTGGGGCCGAAGCCTGCGACGTCGTGTGACCACGAAAGGTTGGGCCTGACGTTGATCCCGGCGATGAGGTTGTTGTAGTCAAGGATGGCCCGGCCGCGATATCCCCATGAAGTCGAAGTCACGAAGCCGTCGGTATCGCCGCCGAAACCATACTGGCCATACACCGAGTCGCGGCCGTAACGCAGTTTGCTGCGCGACTCCAGACCACCGACCCGGACCACCGCCGCCTCACCCACCAGAGTCAGGCGATCCGCACCCGCGACCTGATCGATGAAGTGCGTCAGGGTGCTCTGGATCTGTGTCACTTCCTTGCGGCGATAACCTGTGTTGTCAGCCCCGGGTGACGTGGCGATGGGCGATGCCGCACCGCCCGCGATCGGATTGAGCATGGCCAGGGTCAGGTCATTGGTGTTGACCTGCACCGGAAGGTTGGGGCGGTAGCTGATTTCCCCGCTCCACGCGGTGCCGGTGGATAAGGTGGTGGCGAAGCTCGCGCCGTAGAGGCGGATGTCTTCCGGGTATTCGAGGTAATACTGACCGCGACCGAGCATCACGCTTTGGGCCAGGCCCGAACCGCTACCGGGCGCGATACGGTTGGCGGTGGCAACGATCCCCGGAATGCTCGCCAGCGTACCGGGGCCGGCGGTGGTGGTCCCGACATTCGGCGAACGGCTGTGGTAGTTCATGAAGTACAAACCGTACTCGGTATCGTCCCCCAACCAGCGCAACGCCGTACCCCACTGTCCCGAATCCCGGGCATCGCGGTCACCGCCACGGGGGACGATCACCCCCTCCTTGCTGACCTCGAAGCCCTGGCCGAAGGCAGCCGCAATCGGCTGCAAGGGTGCAATGGCCGGGTTGGCCACGGTGTAACCCTTGTTGCAACCATCCGCCACCACATCGACACCAAAGAAAGTGCCGCAGTTATCGACGACCGTCTGGTCCCATTCCAGTTGATAGAAGCCTTCCACGGTCAACTTCTCCGTCAGGCCCTGGGAGGCGAACAGCATGTTGACCGGGATCAGGCCTTCCTTGATCTCGGCGCCAGGACGACGGAACGCGGACACGTCGACCGGATTGATGCTGTTGATCGAGTTGCCGATAAAGGTGCTCTCGCCCCAACTGACCACCTGCTTGCCGGCGCGGACCGTGCCCGGCAAATCGGCGAGGGAGTAATTGTGATAGACGAAAGCGTCGAGGATTTGTCCGCCTGAAGACTTGGCGCCTTCTTTGCGGTTGTGATCGCTGATGTCCTTGAATGGGCGACCTTCATCCTTGAGTTCAAAGTCGTACCAGTACTTGCCACGCACAAACGCACCGGTGTCGCCGTACTTCAGTTCGAGGTCGTGAATCCCCTTGAAGATCTTCGAAAAAGTTTCACCCTTCTTGAAATTCAATCGCCCGTCGTCGCCGGTCGAAGACTGGCCGGAACCGCCGTTGACGGCGCCTACCAGCGCGCTATCCGCATCACGCATGCCCCAGCTCGCGCCGACCGACAGCGAGGAGTCGAACGTCCCCTCGATTTCCCCGATATTGAACGAAATGGCCTGCGCCTGGGCGCAGCAACCCAAGGCGACCGCAGCCGCCAGCGCCTGTGGTGTGAAGATGGCGCGCATTGTTGTTTTTGTCATGCGTCTTCCCCGGTGAGTGACAGAAGGCCTCACCCTACTGCCGGGCATCGGGGTCGATAAGCGCACCAAGGAGGTATTCGTGGTGTACCTCTAAAGGATGACAGGCGCAGACGACGAGCAGCCGAATCCTGACTGTTGCCGGGGCTGCAACAGTGCATGTCCGTAATTGGTATTTTTCCCACGACAGCAAGGGTCTATTCTTACCTGGCAGTCACGGTAAACCACCGCAGGCACCCTGTACCGTCCTGCGTCTTGACTGAAAGATTTCAGATGAATTGAAGATTCGGTTCATCGCCCCGTGTTCACTGACGTTGATTTGTAGCTCCTGATCCAACGTCTTACTTTGGCCGCTGCGTTTGCAGCGGCCTTTTTTATGGGCGATGGTTTACCGAAAATTAGTTACGAATCAAATCGTAACTACATATTCAACATCACCATCTTGTCAGGAACACCTATACACATTTTCACCAGCACCAAAAATACTCTAGCGACTTAAGATCCTTCGCAGCAGCCTTTCACTTTGCATTGGCCGCCGACTCCAATCTTGTTCATTACGAGTATTAATATGAAACCCATTATCTATGATAAGTATCGCTCAACTGCAGGCTTCAACAGCCGCGTACGCTTTCTGGTTCTGCACTACACCGCGGCCGACTTTGCCCGCTCCGTCGAGTTATTAACCGGCCCGCAGGTCAGTTCTCACTATTTGATTCCAGACATTACCGACCCGAGTTATCTGAAAGCTGGTTACACGGAGCAGGAAGTATTCAACCTGGTAGATGAAAACGCTCGCGCCTGGCATGCAGGCGTGAGCCAGTGGGGCAGTCGCTCGTCGCTGAATGACACTTCCCTTGGCATTGAAATCGTCAACCTTGCAACGGACAATAATGGTGAGTTCTTTTTTCCGCCTTATCATCCCGAGCAGATTTCAGCGATTGAAGCGCTGGCTCTGAATATTCTGGCACGCTACCCAGATATCAACCCCACTAATGTTGTAGGTCACTCCGACATCTCGATCGGCAACAAAAGCGATCCCGGCCCGGAGTTTCCCTGGCATACACTTTACTTGAAGGGCGTTGGGGCTTGGTTTGATGAGTCGACCCGAGACAAGTATCTGATGCAATACGCTGCGTCCGGAATTCCGGCGCAGTGCGAATTATTGAGGTTATTTAAACGTTATGGCTACGATACATCCAACGCCTCAAACAAGGCTGGATTCAAAGCCCTTGTCCGCGCGTTTCAACTGCACTTTCGCCAGGATAATTACGATGGGGTAATAGACGCGCAGACCGCCGCAAACCTAGCTGCGTTGGTACATAAATACTTCCCTGAATCACCTATGTGATCCGTCATTGAAAAACTGACAAGAGCACATTGCGTGCCCTTGTCAGTGCTGTTAAATCGAATACTTCTGCAAATTCCCCATCATTTCCTTCAGCGCTTCGATATTGTCCTTCGGATGCGCCGCGCCTTCGAAGTCGCAAATCTGCTGCCAGTGCGCCGCCACGTCTTCCGGGGAGAAACCGGCCCGTGGATCGAACCCGATGCCTAGGCTGCGCTCCCAGCGGACCTTGCCCATCCAGCCGCCGCCGACTTCAAACAGACCGGAGGTTTCCTGGCAGTTCTCGCTGGCCAGGTACACCACCAGCGGACTGACCAGTTCCGGTTTGAGCTGTTCGAAGACTTGCGGCGGGATCAGGCCTTCGGTCATGCGCGTGCCGCCGGTGGGGGCAATGGCGTTGACCAGGATGTTGTTCTTGCGGCCTTCGATGGCCAGGGTGCGGGTCAGGCCATAGAGACCGAGCTTGGCCATGCCGTAGTTGGACTGGCCGAAGTTGCCATAGATGCCCGAAGTCGACGCGGTGAAAATCACCCGGCCGTAGTTTTGCTCGCGCATGTGCGGCCAGGCGGCGCGGGTGACTTTGTAGGCACCTTCGACGTGGACGCGGTAAACCAGGTCCCAGTCGGCGTCATCCATTTTGTGGAAGGTCTTGTCACGCAGGATCCCGGCGTTGTTGACCACAACGTCGACGCGACCGAAGACGTCCAGGGCATGCTGGACCAGTTTGTCACCGTCAGTGACCGAGTCGTGGTTGGCTTCGGCAATGCCGCCGGCCTCACGGATCTGCGCGACCACACGGTCGGCAGCCGAGGCATTGGCGCCTTCGCCCTGGGCCGAGCCGCCAAGATCGTTGACCAGCACCTTGGCGCCCTGTTTGGCGAACAGCAATGCATGCGTCCGTCCCAGGCCACCACCGGCTCCGGTGATGATCACGACTTTATCTTCGAAGCGCACAGACTCATTCATGGGGGGACTCCAGCAGGCCAGGGGACAGTGAGTCCGAGTTTCAGGCACGGCGCAGTGGGTCACAATGAATACGGGGGAGGCTGAATGGTGCGCGATAAGGCTGGGGGATGATGATCGCGTCGGACAGGATGACGCGATCCCACAGAAGCAGAACAGGTTCAACGCTGCGAATCAGGAACACGCCATTTTGCGCGGCGGCGACAGCAGTTGATCGCGAAACGCCAGATAGTGCTTGAGCACCTCGCAAGGGGCCTCGATCTGCGGGTAGTGGCCAATGTCGGGCAACACCACCGTGTCCGCATCCGGGATCAGCTCCCGATAACGCTCGACCATGTGCACGCCGGAGACCGGATCGACCCCGCCATCGATCACTCGCAGCGGCACTTCACCGCGTTGCATCGCACTCACCCAGCGGTCGCGCCAGACGCGTCGCTCCGGGATGTAGGTGATCAGTTTGTGCATGATCCGTGGCCCGCGCTGGCTTTCGACCAGGCTCCAGAAGTCATCCATCTGGCTTTCACTGGGACGGGTTTGCGGACCGAAAATTTGCCGAAAGCTTCTTACCAGACCATCACGACTGAAGGCGCGGCCAATCATCCAGCCCAAAGGGCTGAGCAAGAGCTTTTGCATCAGTACCGGGCGGTGGGTTTCCGCAAACAGCCCGCCGTTGAGAAACACGCAACTGGCCAGCTCCACCCGCGACTCGTAATGCCGGGCCAGCAGTTCCTGGGCCACGCTGTCGCCGTAATCGTGGGCGAGCAGGTGCACTGGTTGCTCGACATTCAGGTGTTCAAGCAGTGCCTGTTGCAGATCCGCTTGCTCCAGCAGGCTGTATTCGTGATTTACCGGTTTGGCCGAATCGCCGAAGCCCAGCATGTCGCAGGCGATCACGCGAAAGCGCTGGGCCAATGGCTGCCACAGGTAATGCCAGTCCCAACTGGCGGACGGAAAGCCGTGAATGAGCAACAACGGCTCACCCTGCCCTGCTGTCCAGTAACGGATGCTCTGGCCACGAAACACGAACGTCTGGCTGCGTCTGCGCCAGACACACAGGGGGATCTCGGCGAGTTCCATTAGAGTTTATAACCCGGGTCCAGTTTATCGAGTTTGCGCAGCAGCGCCGGCCAGGCCAGCGCTCCGCCCATTCCTTGAGCACTTCGGGTGACACCCGCGATCATGGCTTTGGCACCGGCCAGAATCTGCGGTTCGATGGCGATCAGTTCAGCGGCACCGTTTTGCGCCAAGACCTGGATGTCGCAGGCACGCTGAAAGGTGAACATCATCAGGAACGTATCGGCGATGGTGCTGCCGCAGGTCAGCAGACCGTGGTTATGCAACATCAGGAAATTGTTTTCACCGAGGTCGGCCTGTAGCCGCTCTTTCTCTTCATGGTTGAGCGCCACGCCTTCGTAGGCGTGGTAGGCCAGGCTGGAAAGCACGAACAACGACTGTTGGCTGATCGGCAGAACGCCCTGCTTCTGCGCCGACACCGCAACTCCCGAAGCCGTGTGGGTATGGAGCACGCAGACGACATCGTGGCGGACTTCATGCACGGCACTGTGGATGGTGTAACCCGCCGGATTGATCTCGTAGGGACTGTCCATCAGCTTGTGGCCGGCCTGATCCACCTTGACCAGGCTTGACGCGGTGATTTCGTGAAACATCAACCCGAACGGGTTGATCAGGAAATCTTCGGTGCCGGGCACCTTGGCGGAGATATGGGTGAAGATCAGGTCATCCCAGCCATGTTGGGCGACGAGGCGATAACAGGCTGCCAGGTCGACGCGGGTCTGCCACTCGGCAGCACTGACCTGGTCTTTGACACTGGATGGCGATTGGAAGGGAGCGACGGTCACGGCAAGAAGCCTCGGTGTTTTTATTATGGAGTGTTTCCTATGCTCACCGAGTCTAGTCAGCCCTTGTGGTTCGTGTAGTTGCATTGGCAGCCAGCTTGATGGCCCAGCGAGTCAGCCGCCCTGCTGCCCTGGATCCATGTCAAATGACCGGCGCCGGCAACGGTCTGACAGGCACCTTTCAGCGCACTGTCATAACCCTGACCGGCATGTGGGTCGGGGCAACGCTCAGTCGCGCAGTGCGCTGATCAGGTCCGCCAGCCAAGGCTCGGCGTCCGTCTCGGGGGTCACGCTCTCGCTGGCATCCAGGCGCAGCATCGGCAGTACTTCGCGGATGCCCAGCTCACCGAACAATTCGCGCATCTGCTCGCCGCCGCCACAAAAAGTATCGCCATAGCTCGCATCACCCAGCCCGATCACCGCGCCCGGCAAACCGCGCCAGGCCGCTGGCAATTGGTCACGAATGGTCGAATACAGCGGTTGCAGGTTGTCCGGCAGCTCACCCATGCCGGTGGTCGAGGTCACCGCCAGAAAGGCTTCGGGGCCAAACGCCAGGACGTCGGCGAGGGTCGCACGGGGGTTGTGCCAGGTTTCGAACCCGGCGGCTTTCAACAGGCTGGCGGCGTGGCGGGCAACTTCTTCGGCCGTGCCGTACACCGAGCCGGAAATGATGGCGACTTTCATCAATCTGATCCTGAATCCGAGTAAAAGACCGGGATATTAACAGCACGGTCGTGATAGTTTTTTTAGAATGCAATCGACAATCAATCAGGAAAGGATACTCCGATGATTAATGCACAACTGCTGCAAATGGTAATCAACGCCTCCAATGACGGTATCGTGATTGCCGAAAAGGAAGGCGAACAGGACAAGATCCTCATTTACGTCAACCCCGCGTTCGAACGCCTGACGGGGTACTCCAGTGAAGAAATCCTCTATCAGGATTGTCGCTTCCTGCAGTCGGGGGACCGCGATCAGCAAGCCCTGCCGTTGATTCGCGATGCATTGAACCGCGAAGGATCCTGCCGGGAAATACTGCGCAACTACCGCAAGGACGGCACACCGTTCTGGAACGAGCTGTCCCTTTCAACGGTAAAAAATCCGGCGGACGGACAAACCTATTTTGTCGGTGTGCAGAAAGACGTCACCATACAGGTCAAGGCGCAACAGCGCGTGGCACAGCTGGAGGCGCAGTTGGCTGAACTCCAGGCCGAGCTTGCCGCGCTCAAGGCGACGAACGGCGAAAACGAAACCCGGAATTAATGGTCAGTAACTACAATCACCAATAACTTTGTAACTATACCTTTCGAGCTGGCCATGCAACGCGATGCGCTCCTGACCCAGGATGAGCTGGATTTCATCCAGACCATGCAACACAACCCGCAACTCAATGTGCGGGACGCGACGTCGAGCCTGCTCGTCAACGGCGGGTCGCAGATCCGTGACCTGCTCACCCGCCTGGCGGCCCATGAGCAGGTCACCATTCAAGCCAGCTTCGAAAACCAGCAAATGACCTTCCCCCTGCACCTGGTGGAAGACGAGTTCCATGCGCTGCATTTGCGTCTCGGCGTACCGAGCATCTATGAAGACGGGCCGATGGTCCGGCCTTGGCGCTTGGTACTGGACGAACCGGTAGCCCTGGAAAACGCCAAGGGTCAACCCGGCACCCTGTGGGTACACGAAGTGTCGTGCAAAGGGGTTTTGCTGGAAGCTCGCAACAAGACCAAACCGCCGAAGCATTTCGCCTTGTGGTTCAGTCCTTCAGGCTATGAGCGGATAGCCTTGCGCGGCACCTTCGAGAAAGAAAACGAAAAGGGCTTCTACGCCTATCAACTGAACCAGAGCGATACGGACGAAACCGAGCGTCTGCGCCAGTTCATCCTGCAACAGCATCGTTTGACTCATCCAACGCTGCATCTCTGAACTTCAAGTATCCAGAGTACCCCCCAGGAACTGCTTCAGACGCTGGCTCATGACCTCCCCTTCACTGCCCAGGCAACCGATCGATGACCCGGCCAGGCTTTCCTGTGCCAGGTCAGAAGCATCGCCGGCCAACAACAACCGACACTCCAGACTCATGGCCAGGCGATTCATGCGCCGCGGCAACTCGGGAGCCGGCACGTGATTGGAAAACAGCACCAGTGCCAAGGGCTTGATCCTTTCACACATCAGCACCAATTCCTCGAATGGCTGGCCCATGTTCAGTACGCGAACGGCCGATGGCCCGGAACTCAGGAACAGGGCGGCGACCAGCAGTTCCAGTTCCCGGCAATTGTCATCCAGGGCACAGATGACCACGCGACGCGGCTGTTTTTCGCGCATCAACAACAGACGCTGCACCACCCGGGAACGCAGAAAACCATCCAGGAACAGCCACTCGCTGGTTCCACCGAACTGGTCCTGGCGTTGCAATAATTGTTTCCAGATGGGGATCAGAATGTCCTGGAACACCACTGGCAAGGAATAACTGGAAAAGATTTGCCCGTAGACCTGCTCCAGCCGAATGTCGTCAAACCCGTTGACCGCAGCAAGCACCTGCTGCCGCCACTGCGCGTAATCGGCTTCCACAAGGCTGTTGGGGATGATGTGCGACAACGTCTGGAGCGGCTCGGCCCTGGCCAGGAGCTTGCCGATCTTGCTGACGGCAACCCCACGCTCGATCCAGCCGAGGATACTTTGGACACGCTCGATATCGGACATCGAATACAGGCGATGCCCACTATCGGTGCGTGTTGGAACAATCAGGCCATATCGTCGCTCCCAGGCTCGAAGCGTGACCGGGTTGACACCTGTCAGTCGCGCCACCTCGCGAATGGGGAAGAGTTCTTCCTGTTCGAGAGCGACGGCCTGCGTGGAGCCTGAAGCGACGTCTGTAATTACGGGCATCCTGTTGAAACATCTCTGTATCGTCCGAGCCTTATTCTAACGCCCCTACCCCGTAAAGTTTCCGTAAAAAATCGATACCGCGAATGAGCGGATAAACGTCACACACGCCACGGACGGAATCAGGAATAATCCTTGCTTGTTTCGAGTCGCAGCCCACCACCCCGGCGCTGTGCCTGGCGAAGTTCCTATCCGGAGCGACGCAAATGCCTTACGGAGATACACAATGTCTACCCCTCCCGTCACGCTGATGGTTGCTCGCCGCGTTGCCAATGGACGTTACCAGGACCTGATTGCCTGGCTGCGCGAAGGCGAACAACTGGCCACCGATTTTCCCGGTTATCTCGGCTCCGGTGTGCTCGCTCCACCGCCCGAGGACGACGAATTCCAGATCATTTTCCGCTTCGCCGACGAGCAGACCCTGCACGCCTGGGAGCATTCGGCCTCGCGCACTGCCTGGCTGGCACGTGGCAGCGACCTGTTCGCCAACCCGACAGAGCACCGGGTCAGCGGCATCGAGGGCTGGTTCGGCGCCGTCGGTCAACGCCCGCCGCGCTGGAAGCAGGCCGTGGCGATCTGGCTGGCGTTCTTTCCGGTCTCGCTGCTGTTCAACTTTGTGCTGGGGCCGCTGATGAGTGACATGAGCCTGCTGCCGCGGGTGTTCATCAGCACACTGTGCCTGACGCCGCTGATGGTTTATCTGTTCATCCCGTTGTCGACCCGCCTGCTGGCCGGCTGGCTGAACAGCACGCCGATACGCCCATTGCGTGCCGAACCCTCCACTCAGAATCATTGATCCCACAGTTGTTTCCCTCGCAATAGGTAGAGCGCTCCCGTCGCTGGTATAGTTTTGCTCTCACCGCGATGCGAGCCGTTCATGACTTCTTCCGCAGCCCCTGTCCTCATTACCGGTGCCGGCCAGCGTGTCGGCCTGCACTGTGCCCGGCGATTGCTGGAAGATGGCCATCGGGTGATTTTCAGCTACCGCAGCGAGCGCCCCGGCGTACAAGCCCTGCGCGACCTGGGGGCCACCGCGGTGTTCGCGGACTTCGCCAGCGAGGCCGGGATCCTCGCCTTCATCAGCGAACTGAAAACCCACACCGACTGTCTGCGGGCGATTGTCCACAATGCCTCCGAATGGTTGGCCGAAACCCCGGAGACCGACGCCGCGGCATTCACCCGCATGTTCAGCGTGCACATGCTGGCGCCCTACCTGATCAACCTGCATTGCGCCGACCTGCTGCAACGCTCGAGCCCCGCCGACATCGTGCACATCAGCGATGACGTGACACGCAAGGGCAGCAGCAAGCATATCGGCTATTGCGCGAGCAAAGCCGGACTCGACAGCCTGACCCTGTCCTTTGCCGCCAGGTATGCGCCGGCGATCAAGGTCAACGGGATCGCGCCGGCCCTGCTACTGTTCAACCCTGAGGACGACGCGGCCTACCGTGCCAAGGCGCTGGCCAAGTCCGCGCTGGGCATTGAACCCGGCTGCGAAGTGATCTACCAGAGCCTGCGCTATCTGCTCGACAACCCTTATGTCACCGGCACCACCCTGACCGTCAACGGCGGAAGGCACATCAAATAAGTGTCCCGCGAGGATTTTCCATGACGTTATCCCTGCCCCAGAACGCCTTATCCCAGAGCTACCGAGAGATCCTCATCGGTCTCGGTGAAAACCCCGACCGCGAGGGTTTGCTCGATACGCCGACGCGCGCAGCCAAAGCCATGCAGTACCTTTGCCATGGTTATGAGCAAAGTGTCGAAGAAATCGTCAATGGCGCGCTGTTCGCCTCCGACAACGATGAAATGGTGATCGTCGACAACATCGAGCTGTACTCGCTTTGCGAACACCACATCCTGCCCTTCATCGGCAAGGCGCATGTGGCTTATATTCCAACCGGCAAGGTGCTGGGCCTGTCGAAGATCGCGCGGCTGGTGGACATGTTCGCCCGGCGCCTGCAGATCCAGGAAAACCTCACCCGGCAAATCGCCGACGCGGTGCAGCAAGTGACCGGCGCGGCTGGTGTCGCAGTGGTCATCGAGGCACAGCACATGTGCATGATGATGCGCGGCGTCGAGAAACAGAATTCGACCATGAACACCTCGGTGATGCTCGGCGCCTTCCGCGAGTCGAGCAACACCCGCCAGGAGTTCCTGCAATTGATTGGACGGAGCAAGTAGCAATGCCACAACTTCAGCCAGGCATGGCACGCATCCGGGTCAAAGACCTGGGCCTGCGTACCTTCATCGGCATCAACGAGGATGAAATCCTCAACAAGCAGGATGTGCTGATCAACCTCACCATTCTGTACGCAGCCCAGCAAGCGGTACGGGACAACGACATCGATCACGCGTTGAACTACCGGACCATTACCAAGGCGATCATCGCCCATGTGGAAGGCAACCGCTTTGCGCTGCTCGAACGCCTGACCCAGGAAATTCTCGACCTGGTGATGGCCAACGCATCGGTGCTCTACGCCGAGGTCGAGGTCGACAAGCCCCACGCGCTGCGATTCGCCGAGTCGGTATCGATAACGCTCGCGGCAAGCCGCTGAGCTTCAAGCTTCAAGCCGCAAGCGGTAGACTTCAAGCCACCGCCATCCAACTTGCAGCTTCAAGCGTGCCGTTTGAAGCTGACTCGCAGAGACCGCCATGACCGATCAACAACGCCTGGAACTCGAAGCCGCCGCCTTTCGCCGGCTGGTGGCCCACCTGGACAGCCGCAAGGATGTACAGAACATCGACCTGATGAACCTCTCGGGTTTTTGCCGCAACTGCCTGTCCAAGTGGTACAAGGCGGCGGCCGACGACCGCCAGATCGAGGTCAGCCTCGACGAAGCCCGCGAAGTGGTTTACGGCATGCCGTACGCCGAATGGAAAGCCCAATATCAGCAAGAAGCCAGCGCCGACCAGCAAGCGGCGTTCGCCAAAGGAAAACCCAATGAGTGATTTGAACACCCTGCGCGCCAGCCTCAACAGCGGCGAACACGCCTTCGCCGACACCCTGGCCTTCATCGCCGCCGGTTACGACTATCAGCCTCAGGCCTTCAACAACGGTGGCGTGGAAAACGCGGCCGGGCAAAACGAAGGCTCGTGCAAGACCCTGGGCCTGGCGCTGCTCGAAGGCTTGAGCGATGAAGAAACCCTGCTGGCTTTTGGCGAGCATTACCGTTCGGTAGTTGCCACACCTGAAGGCAGCGATCACGGCAACATTCGGGCGCTGATTGCCCAGGGTCTGGCCGGTGTGAAATTCACCCAACAGCCACTGACCCGCCGCTAAATCCGTATGTAGGAGCGAGCCTGCTCGCGAAAAACCCAAGAGCACTGCCGGGCCTCTGGTTTACGCGTAATCGTTCACCACCATCGCGAGCAGGCTCGCTCCTACAGGTTCTGCGTTCACGGCGCGGAACTGATCAGAAACACATCCAGACTTTTAAGATTGACCCGGCAACTTTATTTCGTTTGCCGGGTACCGCTGCTCACGGCTTAGATAAAAAGAAGTCCTCCTTCTTCCGAGCCGATCCTCCATGCGCAGCGAAACCATCAGCCAGTCGATCAACATCGTTCACCCTGTCACGCTCAGCCACGGCAAGAATGCCGAGGTCTGGGACACCGATGGCCAGCGCTATATCGACTTTGTCGGTGGCATCGGCGTACTCAACCTCGGCCATTGCCATCCGCGCATCGTCGAGGCCATTCGCGAACAGGCCACCCGGCTGACCCACTACGCGTTCAACGCGGCCCCCCATGTGCCTTACCTCGAGCTGATGGATCGCCTCAGTGCGTTCATGCCGGTGGGTTACCCGGTCAGCGGCATGCTCACCAACAGCGGCGCGGAAGCCGCGGAAAACGCCCTGAAGATCGTCCGTGGCGCCACCGGGCGCACCGCTGTGGTTGCCTTTGACGGCGCCTTCCACGGCCGCACACTGGCCACCCTCAACCTCAATGGCAAAGTCGCGCCGTACAAACAAAAAGTCGGCGTGCTGCCGGGGCCGGTGTTTCACCTGCCCTTCCCCAGCCAGGACAACGGCGTCACCTGTGCCGAGGCCCTCAAAGCCATGGAGCGCCTGTTCAGCGTCGAGATCGATGTCGAAGATGTCGCCTGCTTTATCGTCGAACCGGTGCAGGGCGAAGCAGGCTTTCTGGCCATGGAGGCCGAGTTCGCCCAAGCGCTGCGCAAGTTCTGCGACGACAAGGGCATTGTGCTGATCGCCGATGAAATCCAGTCCGGTTTCGGTCGAACCGGCCAGCGCTTCGCGTTCTCGCGGCTGGGCATCGAACCCGACCTGATCCTGCTCGGCAAAAGCATCGCCGGAGGTGTGCCGCTGGGTGCGGTGGTCGGGCGCAAGTCGCTGCTGGACAACTTGCCCAAGGGCGGACTCGGTGGCACCTATTCCGGCAATCCCATCGCTTGCGCAGCCGCATTGGCGACGCTGGACGAAATGACCGATGCCAACCTGCATGCCTGGGGCGCCCAACAGGAAGAAGCGATTGTCGGCCGCCATGCAACCTGGCGTGCGAACAACCTGACGCCGTACCTGGGACGCCTGACCGGCGTCGGCGCCATGCGTGGTATCGAGTTGATCAATGCCGATGGCTCGCCCGCCCCGGCACAATTGACCCAACTGCTGACCCTGGCGCGGGATGCAGGTTTGCTGTTGATGCCTAGCGGCAAGTCGCGGCACATCATCCGCTTGCTGGCGCCGTTGACCATTGAGGCCGCGGTGTTGGAGGAAGGGCTGGATATTCTTGAAGCCTGCCTGGCAAAACTGACCTGAACACAATTCCTGTAGGAGCGAGCCTGCTCGCGATGGCGATTTTTCATTCAACATTGATGTCGACTGAATCACCGTAATCGCGAGCAGGCTCGCTCCTACAGGGGTTGATGAATCAATCGCGGGCACAAAAAAACCGGCCGAAGCCGGTTTTCTTATTTCAACAACAGCAAAATCAAGCGTTCTGCAGATCGTCGAGGTAACGCTCGGCATCCAGTGCCGCCATGCAACCGGCGCCAGCGGAGGTGATGGCCTGACGGTACACGTGGTCAGCCACGTCACCGGCGGCGAAGATACCTTCGAGGCTGGTGGCAGTGGCGTTGCCGTCACGGCCGCCCTGCACCACCAGGTAACCGTCTTTCAGGGTCAACTGACCTTCGAACAGCGAAGTGTTCGGGGTGTGGCCGATGGCGATGAACACACCATCGACTTTCACTTCGTCGAAGCTGCCGTCGTTGTTCTTCAGGCGGGCACCGGTCACGCCCATGTTGTCGCCCAGCACTTCGTCCAGGGTCGCGTTCAGTTTCAGCTCGATCTTGCCTTCGGCCACACGGGCGTTCAGCTTGTCGATCAGGATCTTCTCGGCGCGGAAGGTTTCGCGACGGTGGATCAGGGTCACCTTGCTGGCGATGTTGGCCAGGTACAGGGCTTCTTCAACAGCGGTGTTGCCGCCGCCGACCACAGCCACAGGCTTGTTGCGGTAGAAGAAACCGTCGCAGGTCGCGCAGGCCGAAACGCCTTTGCCCATGAACGCTTCTTCCGATGGCAGGCCCAGGTAACGAGCGCTGGCGCCGGTGGCGATGATCAGTGCGTCACAGGTATAGGTCGCGCTGTCGCCGGTCAGGGTGTAAGGCTTGGCAGCGAAGTCGACGGCATTGATGTGATCGAAAACGATCTCGGTTTCAAAGCGCTCGGCGTGCTCGCGCATCCGCTCCATCAGCGCCGGGCCGGTCAGGCCGTGGACGTCGCCCGGCCAGTTGTCGACTTCGGTGGTGGTGGTCAGTTGACCGCCGGCCTGCATGCCGGTGATCAGCAGTGGCTTGAGGTTGGCACGGGCGGCATAGACTGCGGCGCTGTAACCGGCAGGGCCGGAACCGAGAATAATCACTCGCGAATGACGGACTTCAGACATGACCTGCTCCTGTTGACCGGCCCGGAATACCTGGCGCGGAACGCCGGATTGCCGGCTGGAATAAAAAAGAACGGTTGTAAGCACTTGGGGAAGGCTTGAACCCGACCGTCCTGTAAAAAGATTGGGTACAACATATCGAGGGGGCGAAGATTAAGGAAATACGGTTTAACAATCCAGCTCATAGGTGGTCTCTATGCCATCTGGCCGACGATATCGACGTCTTTGTTACAGTGAATGTCGATACCGCCATCGCGCTTTCGCCTGTGAGGCAAAGCCGGTAAGGTCGGCGCGATTCCCCTCTGCCCGGAGCCTCTTATGCCCGCCCCTGTTCTGTCCGGCCCGCAATACCTGCGCGAAGGCCTCAAGCTGGTGCTGAGCCCCAGCTTGCGCTTGTTTGTGCTGTTGCCGCTGGCGATCAACCTGGTGCTGTTCGTCGGATTGATCTATCTGGCTGGTCATCAATTCAGCCTGTGGGTCGACACCTTGATGCCGTCCCTGCCTGACTGGCTGAGTTTTCTCAGCTACATCCTCTGGCCGCTGTTCGTGGTCCTCGTCGTGTTGATGGTGTTCTTCTCCTTCACCATGCTCGCCAACGTCATTGCCGCGCCATTCAACGGCTTCCTCGCGGAGAAAGTCGAAGTGGTGGTGCGCGGCACCGATGACTTCCCGGCCTTCAGCTGGGGCGAGTTGATTGCGATGGTCCCGCGCACCCTGGCCCGGGAGATGCGCAAGCTCGGCTACTTTCTGCCCCGGGCAGTCGGGCTGTTCATCCTCTCGTTCATCCCGGTGGTGAATATCATCGCCGCGCCGCTGTGGCTGTTGTTCGGGGTGTGGATGATGGCAATCCAGTACATCGACTACCCGGCGGACAACCACAAGCTGGGCTGGAATGAAATGCTCGCCTGGCTGCGCCAGAAGCGCTGGCAGAGCATGAGCTTCGGCGGCAGCGTGTACCTGGTGCTGCTGATCCCGGTGGTCAACATCCTGATGATGCCGGCGGCCGTGGCGGGCGCTACGCTGTTCTGGGTGCGTGAACGTGGGGCGGAAAACCTGGTGGCGCAGCGCTAAGTCACAAATCAATCATCCCAGCGTCACACTGACGACATGGCCCCGGTCGACACTGGGGTCATGACGACAGCTCTGCATATCACCCTGATCACCGAAACCTTCCCACCGGAAATCAACGGCGTGGCCAATACCCTGGGTCGCTTGTGCGACGGATTGCGCGCGCGCGGGCATCAAGTGGAACTGGTGCGACCGCGTCAGGGTTGCGACCAGCAACTGGGCAGCGATGATGAATTGCTGCTGTGCCGCGGCTGGCCGCTACCGGGCTATCCCGGCCTGCAATGGGGTCAGTCGTCGATGCACAAACTGCTGCGGCGCTGGACGCGTCACCGTCCGGACGTGCTCTACATCGCCACCGAGGGTCCACTGGGCTTGTCGGCCTTGCGTGCGGCGCGGCGACTGGGGATTTCCGTGGTCAGCGGTTTTCACACCAACTTCCAGCAGTACTCCAACCAGTACGGGCTGGGTTTGCTCACGCGCCTGCTGACTCACTACCTGCGCTGGTTCCACAACCGCTCGACCATGACCCTGGTGCCCAGCGTCAGTCAGCGCCTGGAACTGGAGCGACGTCAGTTCGAGCGACTGGCGTTGCTGTCCCGTGGGGTCGACAGCGAATTGTTTCACCCGGTCAAACGCTTGAATGCCCTGCGCGAGCAATGGGGACTGGTCCGAGGCAGACATCGCCGTCATTCATGTCGGACGCCTGGCCCCGGAAAAGAATCTCGGCCTGCTCAAGCGCACCTTCAATGCCCTCAAGGCGAGTTATCCCCAGCGCAAGCTGAAACTGATCGTGGTGGGCGACGGCCCGCAGCGCCAGGCACTGGAAAACGAAATGCCCGAGGCGATTTTCTGCGGCACCCAACGGGGTGAAGCCCTGGCGTGTCACTACGCCTCGGGCGACGTGTTTCTGTTTCCGAGCCTGACCGAAACCTTCGGCAATGTGGTGCTTGAAGCACTCGCCTCGGGGCTCGGTGTGGTGGCCTACGACCAGGCGGCAGCCGCCCAGCATATTCGCCATGGCTACAACGGCGTGCTGGCGATGCCGGGGGATGAAGAAGCGTTCTGCGATGCAGCGGCATGGCTGCTGGAGGAGCGGGAAGCCTTGCGCAATGTGCGTCTCAATGCGCACCAGCATGCCAGTCGCCAAGGGTGGGCGACGATCATCGAGCAGTTCGAGGGGCAGTTGCGCGGGGCGTGTGCGGGGGAGATGGTGGTGCCGAATGCGCCGACCTTGCCCTGATTTTTTGCTGACTTAGAGGCCCTCATCGCTAGCAGGCTAGCTCCCACATTAGACCGCATTGCCTCAGGTGGAACGCGGTTAACTGTGGGAGCCAGCCTGCTGGCGATGGGGCTTGATCAGGCTTAAACCAGTGTCATCAACGCCTCACGACTGAACGGCAGAATGTCTTCCTCACGGCCATCGCGCACTTTCTGTGCCCAGTCCGGGTCCACCAGCAGCGCGCGACCAACGGCCACCAGGTCGAACTCGTCGTTGTTCAGGCGCTCCAGCAGCTTTTCCAGGCTGGCCGGCTGCGCGACCTTATCGGTGTTGACCATGAACTGCAGGAACTCGCCGTCCAGGCCGACGCTGCCCACGGTGATGGTTGGCTTGCCGGTGAGTTGGCGGGTCCAGCCGGCCAGGTTCAGCTCGGAACCGTCGAACTCCGGCTCCCAGAAGCGGCGGGTCGAGCAGTGGAAAATATCCACGCCCGCGTCAGCCAACGGCTTGAGGAACTCGCCCAAGGCTTCCGGGGTTTGCACCAGACGTGCGGTGTAGTCCTGCTGCTTCCACTGGGAGAAGCGGAAGATGATCGGGAAACCTTCACCGACCGCCGCACGCACGGCCTGAATCAATTCAATGGCAAAACGCGAACGGTTGGCCAGGCTGCCGCCGTAATCGTCCGTACGCTGGTTGCTGCCTTCCCAGAAGAACTGGTCCACCAGATAACCGTGGGCACCGTGGATTTCCACGCCGTCCATGCCGATGCTCTGGGCATCCCTGGCGGCCTGGGCGAACGCGGCGATCACGTCCTGGATGTCTTGTCTGGTCATGCCGTGCACCACGACCTGACCTTCCTTCAGTTTTTCCGACGGGCCATAACCCGGCACGCTGGCGTCCGGCTCGGTGCCGATACGGCGCACACTGCCCACGTGCCACAGCTGCGGAACGATCTTGCCGCCTTCGGCGTGAACGGCGTCGACGACTTTCTTCCAGCCGGCCAGGGCCGCTTCACCGTAGAAATGCGGAACGTTCGGATAACCGTTGGACGCCTTGTGACCGACGGTGGTGCCTTCGGTGATGATCAGGCCGACGCCCGCCGCGGCGCGACGACGGTAGTACTCGATCACTTTGGAGTTAGGCACGCCGCCTGGGGAAAAGGAGCGGGTCATCGGCGCCATGACGACGCGGGTCGGCAGTTCGAGGGTGCCGAGGTGGAACGGTTTGAACAGGGCTTTGACGGGCATGGGACGCTCCACGGGAAGTAACTTTATGACGGTGATAATATGGAGTGTCCAACACATTGAACAGCATTATTGATTTTGGTGATGTAGGAGTGAGCTTGCTCGCGATGGTGGTCAACGATAACGCTGGCGGTCTGATGCCCCGCGGTGTTCCTACAACCATCGCGAGCAGGCTCGCTCCTACAGGGAGGGGGAGATATCAGCTCAACGCTTTTTCAATCGCGTGAATAATGCTCGGATCATCCGGTGCCGTACGTGGCGAGAACCGAGCCAGTACACGGCCGTCCTTGCCCAGCAGGAACTTCTCGAAGTTCCAGGTGATGTCGCCGGGAAACTCCGCGCCCTCGCCCGCCAGCAAGCGGTACAACTGATGACGATCATGCCCGTTGACTTCCAGCTTGCTGGACAACGGAAAGGTCACGCCATAGTTGAGGCTGCAAAAATCCTTGATCTCCCGCTCGGTCCCCGGTTCCTGCCCGGCAAACTGGTTGCACGGCAAGCCAAGGACGCTGAAGCCCTTGGCCTTGAATTGCTGGTAGAGGTTTTCCAGCGCCGCGTACTGCGGGGTCAGACCGCATTTGGAAGCGACGTTGACCACCAGTACGACTTGGCCCTTGAAAGGCGCCAAAGGTAGCTCCTGTCCATCCAGGGCTGTCAATTTAAGGTCGTGAAAAGCACTCATGGCGTACTCCAGATTCCCGTGTTCTTCTCGAAACAGCCACTTGGCGGTGTCGTCAGGGACGACCGCAGACTAAAAAGGCGCCCACAGGGCGCCTCTCCAGTTATCTGAGCTTAGCGCAGAAATCAGTGGTGATGGCCACCTTCGCCATGGACGTGGCCATGAGCGATTTCTTCCTGGCTGGCGTCACGGATGTCGATGATCTTGACCTGGAAATTCAGGCGCTGACCGGCCAACGGGTGGTTGCCGTCAACGGTGACGTCGTCGCCGTCCAGATCACGGATGGTCACGATCTGCATCTGGCCGTCCGGAGCGGAAGCGTGGAACTGCATGCCCACTTCCAGCTCGTCGACGCCTTCGAACATGCTGCGGCTCAGGGTGCTGACCAGTTCGGCAGCGTATTCGCCGTAAGCGTCTTCCGGCTCAACGGCTACGGTCAGCTCGTCGCCGACAGCCTTGCCTTCCAGAGCCTTTTCCAGGCCCGGGATGATGTTGCCTGCGCCTTGCAGGTAGACCAGCGGCGCGCCGCCGGCGGAGCTGTCGATGACCTCACCAGCGTCGTTGGTCAGGGTATAGTCGATGGAGACAGCCTTATTGGCGGCGATCAGCATGGGGCGAGACCTTTTGCATAAGAATATAGAAAGGCCAAGTTTAGCGAAGCAATCGTCCGAAAGCGAACACAACCCGGACAAACGGGTTTCGACGATCACAGGCTTCCATCAGGACGAGGACGGCCACTGGGTGGCCGAGCTTTCCTGCGGCCACACCCAACACCTGCGGCACCAGCCGCCATGGCAATCGCGCGCCTGGGTCATGGATCCTGCGCAGCGCCAGAAAAAAACAGGCCAAGCCTTTGATTGTGGTTGGTGCGCACAAGGCTCGGTTAGCGATAACCTTGGCGACTGAATTTCGGTAGACGACCAGTTATAGGTCATCGCCTTTGCAATGCACCTTTAGAGAATCCGCATGCAAACTTTTTTTATCGCGCCCACCGATTTTGGTGTGGGTCTGACCTCCATCAGCCTCGGGCTGGTGCGCACCCTTGAGCGCGCCGGGCTCAAGGTCGGTTTCTTCAAGCCGATTGCCCAGCCGCATCCAGGCGACACGGGCCCGGAACGTTCCACCGAACTGGTGGCCCGTACCCACGGCTTGAAACCGCCACAGCCCCTGGGCCTGGCCCATGTCGAGCGCATGCTCGGCGACGGTCAGCTCGATGAACTGCTCGAAGAAATCATCGCCCTTTATCAGCAGGCGGCCATCGGCAAGGACGTGCTGATCGTCGAAGGCATGGTGCCGACCCGCAGCGCCAGTTACGCCGCGCGGGTCAACCTGCACCTGGCCAAGAGCCTCGACGCCGAAGTGATCCTGGTCTCGGCACCGGAAAACGAAGTGCTGACCGAACTGTCGGGCCGCGTCGAGTTGCAGGCGCAATTGTTCGGTGGTCCGAAAGACCCGAAAGTCCTCGGCGTGATCCTCAACAAGGTCAAGACCGAAGAAAGCATGGAGGCCTTCGCCTCGCGCCTGAAGGAACATTCGCCGTTGCTGCGCAGTGGTGATTTCCGCTTGCTCGGCTGCATTCCGTTCCAGCCGGAACTGAACGCCCCGCGCACCCGCGACGTCGCCGACCTGATGGGCGCGCAAGTGCTCAACGCCGGTGATTACGAAACCCGGCGCATGACCAAGATCATCATTTGCGCCCGCACCATGCGCAACACCGTGGAGTTGCTCAAGCCCGGCGTGCTGGTGGTGACCCCCGGCGACCGCGACGACATCATCCTCGCCGTCAGCCTCGCGGCCTTGAACGGCGTGCCGCTCGCCGGCCTGCTGCTGACCAGCGACACCCTGCCCGACCCGCGCATCATGGACCTGTGTCGCGGCGCCCTGCAGGCCGGGTTGCCGGTGCTGTCGGTGAGTACCGGTTCCTATGACACCGCCAACCTGCTCAATGGCCTGAACAAGGAAATCCCCATCGACGACCGCGAGCGCGCCGAAATCATCACCGATTTCATCGCCGGCCATCTCGATGCCAACTGGTTGCACCAGCGCTGCGGTACACCACGGGAGATGCGCCTGTCGCCAGCGGTGTTCCGCTATCAATTGATCCAGCGCGCCCAGGCGGCCAACAAGCGCATCGTGCTGCCTGAAGGCAGCGAGCCGCTGACCGTGCAGGCTGCCGCGATCTGCCAGGCCCGTGGCATCGCTCGCTGTGTGTTGCTGGCCAAGCCCGAGGACGTGCAGGCCGTCGCCCGCGCCCAGGGCATCGAGTTGCCGCCGGGACTGGAAATCATCGATCCGGACTCGATCCGCGAGCGCTATGTCGAGCCCATGGTCGCGCTGCGCAAAAGCAAAAGCCTCAACGCGCCGATGGCCGAGCAACAACTGGAAGACACCGTGGTGATCGGCACCATGATGCTGGCCCTGGATGAAGTCGACGGCCTCGTGTCGGGCATAATCAACACCACCGCCAACACCATCCGCCCGGCCCTGCAACTGATCAAAACCGCGCCGGGCTGCACCCTGGTGTCGTCGGTGTTCTTCATGCTGTTCCCGGAAGAGGTACTGGTGTACGGCGACTGCGTGATGAACCCGCACCCGAGCGCCAGCGAACTGGCCGAGATCGCCCTGCAAAGCGCTGACTCGGCCGCCGCATTCGGCATCACGCCACGGGTGGCGATGATCAGCTACTCCAGCGGCGAGTCGGACAGCGGCGAAGAGGTCGAGAAGGTCCGCGAGGCGACCCTGCTCGCCCACGAACAACAGCACTCACTGCTGATCGACGGCCCCTTGCAGTACGACACCGCCGCCAACGAAAGCGTGGCCCGGCAACTGGCGCCGAACAGTCAGGTGGCCGGTCGTGCCACGGTGTACGTGTTCCCCGACCTCAACACCGGCAACACCACGCACAAGGCCGTACAACGTAGCGCCGACTGCGTGAGCCTTGGGCCGATGCTGCAAGGCCTGCGCAAACCGGTGAACGATTTGCCGCGCGGCGCGCAGGTCGATGACATCGTCTACACCATCGCATTGACCGCGATTCAAGCTGCCAACCGACCTATGGATGTGTAAATGCTGGACTTCCTACCTGCTCCGCTGCGGGGCGTGATCGCCTCGCTGCTGTTGGCACTGAACACGATTCTGCTCTGCTCGTTCCTGTTCTGCGTGGCGCTCGTCAAGGTATTGCCGTTCGCCCTCACCCAGCGCCTCGCGGGCTGGCTGATGAGCCATACCCACGAAGCCTGGATCAGCCTCAACAAAGGCTGGATGAACCTGGTGCGCCGCACACGCTGGCACATCAGCGGCTTGCAAGGCCTCGACTATCAGCACTCGTACCTGATCACCAGCAACCACCAGAGCTGGGTCGACATCCTGGTGCTGCAATACGTGCTCAACCGGCGCATTCAACCGTTGAAGTTCTTTCTCAAGCAGGAGCTGATCTGGGTGCCGGTTATCGGTCTGGCGTGGTGGGCGCTGGGCTTTCCGTTCATGAAACGCTACTCCAAGGCCTATCTGGAGAAGCACCCGGAGAAGAAAGGCAAGGACCTGGAAACCACCCGCAAGACCTGTGCGAAATTCCGCGACAACCCGGTGGGCATTTTCAATTTCGTCGAAGGCACGCGCTTCACCGAGGGCAAGCACAAGCAACAGCAGTCGCCCTTCAAGTACCTGCTCAAGGCCAAGGCTGGCGGCATTGCCTTTGTGCTGGATGCGATGGGCGAGCAGCTTGAATCCCTGGTCAACGTGACCATCCACTACCCTGCCGGGCGTCCGGGTTTCTGGGATTTGCTGTGCGGGAATGTGGCGGACGTGGTGGTGCACTTTGAAGAGCTGAAGATTCCGCCGCAGTTCATTGGCAAGAACTATGACCAGGACGGCGAATACCGTTTGCAGTTTCAGGGCTGGATCAACCAGTTGTGGCAGGACAAGGATGCGTTGCTGGAACAGATGCATCGGGAGTATCCAGGCAAACACTAATCCCCTGTAGGAGCGAGCCTGCTCGCGATAGCGGTCGTACATTCAGAATTTATGTCGACTGATCCACCGCTATCGCGAGCAGGCTCACTCCTACAGTTGACCGAGTCGATCTGAAATAAAAAAAAACCCGCCGGTGATTACTCATCGGCGGGTTTTTCATTTTCCGGCTAGCGCTTAGATCGCACCACGCTCACGCAGCAGACCCAGCACTTGCTTCACGCCTTCTTCCAGCGAAACGGACTGGGTGTCGATCACCAGATCGGCATCCAGCGGCACGTCGTACGGGAAGGAGTCGCCCGGGATGTTATCCCCGGCCGCGGCGTACAAACCTTGCGGATCGCGCTCGGCGCAGACCGTCGGCGAAGCCTGGACGTAGACCGTCAGCAGACGTTCCTTGCCGATCAGTTCCCGTGCCTGTTCACGCCCTTCGGCACTCGGGGCAACGAACGCCGCGAGGGTCAACAGACCGGCTTCGTTGAACTGACGCGCAACGTGGGCGGCACGACGCCAGTTCTCGGTACGCCCGGCGCGATCCTGTGGCAGACCTTTGTTCAGGTCGTGACGCAGGTTCTGGCCATCGAGTACGAACACCGCACGCCCCAGGTCGAACAGCTTGCGTTCAACGGCATACGCCAGGGTGCTTTTGCCCGCGCCCGACAAGCCGCTGAACAACACGGTGGCCGGTTGCTGGCCGAAGCGCTGTGCGCGTTCTTCGGTGGCGACGTGGGCCAGTTTGCCGTGGTGCGTGCTGGTGCCATGGACCAAAGGCTGGGCGACGATCATGCCCGCGCCAACGGTGCCGTTGGTCAAGCGGTCGATGATGATGAAGGCGCCGGTGGTGCGGTTGCTGTCGTAACCGTCGAGGGCAATCGGCGCATCGAGCGCGATCTTGACCTTGCCGATTTCGTTCAGCTGCAACGCGCTGGCCGGACCTTCTTCCAGGGTGTTCACGTCGACCTTGTTGACGATGCTGGCGATGGAGCCTGGCACGTAACTGGTGGCGCGCTTGATGTCGTATTTCTTGCCCGGCAGCATCGGCTCTTCAGCCATCCACACCAGCATGGCTTCGAAGCTGTCGGTCACCGGCGGCACGTTGTCGGCGTGAACCAACAGGTCGCCACGGGAGATATCGATTTCGTCTTCCATGGTCAGCGTGACAGCCTGACCTGGACCTGCATGCTCCAGCTCACCTTCGAAGGTGACGATGGACTTCACGCGGCTGCTCTTGCCCGACGGCAGCACCACGACTTCGTCGCCTTTCTTGACGATGCCGCTGGCCAGCGTACCGGCGAAGCCACGGAAGTTCAGGTTCGGACGGTTGACGTACTGCACCGGAAAACGCAGGTCGGTGAAGTTGCGATCGCCCGCCACTTCCACGGTCTCGAGAATTTCCATCAGCGACTGGCCGGTGTACCACGGCGAGCGCTCGGACTTGTTCACCACGTTGTCGCCCTTCAAAGCCGACATCGGCACGAAGTGCATCGTGGTGGGCTTCATCTTCAAGCCTTCGGCGAACTGCAGGTAATCGGCCTTGATCGACTCGAACACACCCTGGTCGAAGTCCTTGAGGTCCATCTTGTTGATGGCCACGACTATGTGCTTGATGCCCAGCAACGAGGCAATGAAGCTGTGGCGACGGGTCTGGGTCTGCACGCCGTAACGGGCGTCGACCAGGATGATCGCCAGGTCACAGGTGGAGGCACCAGTGGCCATGTTGCGGGTGTACTGCTCATGGCCCGGGGTGTCGGCGATGATGAATTTGCGCTTGGCGGTGGAGAAATAGCGGTACGCGACATCGATGGTGATGCCTTGTTCGCGCTCGGCCTGCAGGCCGTCGACCAGCAGCGCCAGGTCGATGTCTTCACCGGTGGTGCCGACTTTTTTCGAGTCGCGGGTAATGGCTTCCAGGTGATCTTCGTAGATCATCTTGGAGTCGTGCAGCAGGCGCCCGATCAGGGTGCTCTTGCCGTCGTCGACGTTACCGCAGGTCAGAAAGCGCAGCAGCTCTTTACGTTCGTGCTGGCCCAGGTAGGCGAGGATGTCCTCGCTGATCAAATCAGATACGTGCGACATGACAACCCCTTAGAAATAACCCTGACGTTTTTTGTCTTCCATGGAGCCGGCGCCATCGTGGTCGATGACACGGCCCTGGCGCTCGGAAGTTCGCGTCAGGAGCATTTCCTGAATGATGTCCGTGAGGCTTTCGGCCTCGGACTCCACCGCGCCCGTCAACGGGTAGCAACCAAGGGTACGGAAACGCACTTTCTTTTTGACGATGCGCGCTTTGTCCTCATCGCTCAGGTGCTCGAGGATGCGCTCGTCGTCGATCATGATCAGCGTGCCGTTCTTCTCGATGACTTCACGCTCGGCAGCGAAGTACAGCGGGACGATCGGGATGCCTTCAAGATAGATGTACTGCCAGATGTCCAGCTCGGTCCAGTTCGACAGCGGGAAGACGCGGATCGACTCGCCCTTGTTGACCTTGCCGTTGTAGACGTTCCACAGCTCGGGACGCTGGTTTTTCGGATCCCAGCGGTGCTTGCTGTCGCGGAACGAGTACACGCGCTCTTTGGCGCGGGATTTCTCTTCATCGCGACGGGCGCCGCCGAATGCTGCGTCGAAACCATACTTGTCGAGTGCCTGCTTCAGGCCCTCGGTCTTCATGATATCGGTGTGCTTGGCGCTGCCGTGGGTGAACGGGTTGATGTCCTGCGCCACGCCGTCCGGGTTGACGTGGGTGATCAGGTCAAGGCCCAGCTCGGCGACCATCTTGTCGCGGAAGCTGTACATCTCCTTGAATTTCCAGCGAGTGTCGACGTGCATCACCGGAAACGGCAGCTTGCCCGGGAAGAACGCCTTGCGTGCCAGATGCAGCATCACGGCGGAGTCTTTACCGATGGAGTACAGCATCACCGGGTTATCGAACTCGGCGGCCACCTCGCGGATGATGTGGATGCTTTCCGCCTCCAGCTGTTTCAGATGCGTCAGTTTGTCGACCATGGCTACTCACGAAAACTTTCTTATGAACGGCCAGCGGGCCGTGTTCGAGCGGGGATGCTAGCACAGCGACCACTTCTAATCAGGACGCCAACTAGATCGAAAGAGCATATGAATATGCCCCGGCGTTTGGGCCAAACGCACCCCCTGTAGGAGCGAGCCTGCTCGCGATGGTCGTCAACGATAACGCTGGGAGCCTGACACCCTGCGGTGTTCTCAGGTTCATCGCGAGCGAGCTCGCGCCTACAGGGATGGCGTTTCGTCAGATCGGATTCGGGCAATCGATGAAGATGTGCTCCAGCGCAAACCGGCGAGCCAGATAATCCCCCAGCGCCTGAACGCCGTAGCGCTCGGTCGCATGGTGACCGGCGGCGATGAAGCTGATGTCGTTTTCCCGGGCGCTGTGGAAAGTTTGCTCGGAAGCCTCGCCACTGAGGTACAGATCGACACCGGCCAGAATGGCCTGATCGATGTAACCCTGGCCACCACCAGTGCACCAGCCGACGCGGCGGATCATGGCGCTGCCTTCGATCAACAGCGGCTCACGCCCCATCACCTCCTGGACGCGGCGAGCGAAATCCCGGGGCATCATCGGCTCGCTGAGTGAGCCGACCAGGCCGACAATCTTCAGGTTGTCGGGGTCCAGCGGACCTTCGACGGTGATGTCAAGCTGCCGCGCGAGCTGCACGTTATTGCCCACGTCCGGGTGCAGGTCCAGCGGCAGGTGATAAGACAACAGGCTGATGTCGTGCTTGAGCAAGGTCTTCAAGCGGCGCTGTTTCATGCCGGTGATGCACGGGTTCTCGCCTTTCCAGAAGTAGCCGTGATGCACCAGCACCAGATCGGCATTGGCTTCCACGGCCGCATCGAGCAAGGCCTGGCTGGCGGTGACGCCACTGACAATGCGCATCACTTGCGGACGGCCTTCGACTTGCAAGCCGTTGGGGCAATAATCGGCGATTCTGGCGCTGTTGAGGTAGCGGTCGGCTTCTTCAACCAGGGTGCTCAGGGCGACGGCCATAAAAGACTCCTAAATATCCCGTTCAGAGGCGCGTGCGGCCTCGTATAATGCGCGTCATTATGAGCGGTCTCATACCGCCTGCAACTCTCTCAGGAACTGCTTAATGCTCAAGGCGCTGCGTTTTTCCGGCTGGCCGCTGTTGGCCGGCGTGCTTGTCGCTCTTTTGATAATCCAGCGTTACCCGCAGTGGGTCGGGCTCCCGAGCCTCGACGTCAATCTGCAACAAGCGCCGCAAACCACCAGCATGCAACTGGGCCCGGTGTCTTATGCCGAAGCGGTATCCACCGCGGCGCCATCGGTGGTGAACCTGTACACCACCAAAGTCATCAACAAACCCAATCATCCGTTGTTCGAAGATCCGCAGTTCCGGCGCTTCTTCGGCGATAACTCGCCCAAGCAGAAACGCATGGAGTCGAGCCTCGGTTCCGGCGTGATCATGAGCCCGGAAGGCTACATCCTGACCAACAACCACGTGACCAGCGGCGCCGACCAGATCGTGGTGGCGCTCAAGGACGGCCGGGAAACCCTGGCGCGGGTGATCGGCAGCGACCCGGAGACTGACCTCGCAGTTCTGAAAATCGACCTGAAGAACCTGCCGGCGATTACCGTGGGGCGTTCCGACAACATCCGCATCGGCGACGTCGCGCTGGCCATCGGCAACCCGTTCGGCGTCGGCCAGACCGTGACCATGGGCATCATCAGCGCCACCGGGCGCAACCAGCTGGGCCTGAACAACTACGAAGACTTCATCCAGACCGATGCGGCGATCAACCCAGGCAACTCAGGCGGTGCGCTGGTGGATGCCATTGGCAACCTGACCGGCATCAACACGGCGATTTTCTCCAAGTCCGGGGGCTCCCAGGGCATTGGTTTCGCGATCCCGGTGAAGCTGGCGATGGAAGTGATGAAGTCAATCATCGAGCACGGCCAGGTGATTCGTGGCTGGCTGGGTATCGAAGTGCAGCCGCTGACCCAGGAACTGGCCGAGTCGTTCGGCTTGTCCGGGCGCCCGGGCATTGTCGTGGCGGGGATTTTCCGCGATGGTCCGGCACAGAAGGCCGGCCTGCAACTGGGTGATGTGATTCTTGCCATCGATGGTGAACCGGCCGGTGATGGCCGTCGCTCGATGAATCAGGTGGCGCGGATCAAGCCGACCGACAAGGTCGCGATCGAGGTGATGCGCAACGGCAAGGAACTCAAGCTGATGGCGGAAGTCGGCCTGCGTCCGCCACCGGCTCCGGTCAAAGATAAAGAAGAAGAGTAAGCAGCTCACACCGCCCTTTGTAGGAGCGAGCCTGCTCGCGATGGTGTGTCAGTCACCGTTGATTTATCTGACACACCATCGCGAGCAGACTCGCTCCTACAGGGGGAAGTGGCGTTTTAGAGATCGCCAAGGCCGTCGATCAGCGCCTGATTCTGCTCAGGCGTGCCGATGGAGATCCGCAGGAACTGGGCAATCCGCTCCTGCTTGAAGTGCCGGACGATCACGCCTTGCTCACGCAACTTCGCCGCAAGCCCCGCCGCATCGTACCGGGGATGACGGGCAAAAATGAAGTTCGCCGCCGATGGCAGCACTTCAAAACCCTTCTCCTCCAACTGTGCAACGACCTTCTCGCGATTCTCGATCACCAACCGGCAGGTCTTGTCGAAATACTCGCGATCCTCGAACGCCGCGGCAGCGCCGACATTCGCCATGCGGTCCAGCGGATAGGAGTTGAAGCTGTTCTTGATCCGCTCCAGCGCTTCGATCAGGTCCGGATGGCCGACCGCCAAACCAACCCGTAGACCCGCCAGGGAGCGGGACTTGGACAGGGTCTGGGTCACCAGCAGGTTCGGATAACGGTCCACCAGGGAGATTGCCGTCTCACCGCCGAAGTCGATGTAGGCCTCATCCACCACCACCACGGAATCCGGGCTGGCCTTGAGAATCTGCTCCACCGCCTCCAGCGCCAACAGGCAGCCGGTCGGTGCGTTCGGGTTGGGGAAGATGATCCCGCCGTTCGGCCTGGCGTAGTCCGTCGGGTTGATCTGGAACTGCTCGTCCAGCGGCACCGCGTCGAACTTGATGCCGTACAACCCGCAGTAGACCGGGTAGAAGCTGTAGCTGATGTCCGGGAACAGCAGCGGCTGATCGTGCTGCAGCAAACCGTGGAAGATGTGCGCCAGCACTTCATCGGAACCGTTGCCGAGGAACACCTGGTTGCTCCGCACGCCATAGTATTTGGCGACCGCGTTCTTCAGCAGATCGCTATTGGGGTCCGGGTACAGGCGCAGGTTGTCATTGAGTTCGGTTTGCATCGCAGCCAAGGCTTTCGGCGATGGACCGTACGGGTTTTCGTTGGTGTTGAGTTTCACCAGCTTCGCCAGTTTCGGCTGTTCGCCCGGCACGTACGGCACCAGATTCTTGACGAACGGGCTCCAGAATTTACTCATGTTCACTCCCCCTGCTCTTCATTAAAGAGCTCGTCAACGATGCGGTATTCGGCGCTGCGAGCGTGAGCGGTCAGCGACTCGCCACGGGCCAGCACGGAAGCGGTCTTGCCCAGTACGGACGCGCCCTGCTCGGAGCAGAAGATGATCGACGAACGTTTCTGGAAGTCATACACGCCCAGCGGCGAAGAAAAGCGCGCAGTGCCGGAGGTCGGCAACACGTGGTTGGGACCTGCGCAGTAGTCGCCCAGGGCCTCGGAGGTGTGACGCCCCATGAAGATCGCACCGGCGTGGCGGATCTGCGGCAGCCAGGCTTGTGGATCGGCAACGGACAATTCGAGGTGTTCCGGCGCGATGCGGTTGGCCACTTCGATGGCTTGCTCCATGTCGCGAACCTTGATCAGCGCACCACGGCCATTGATCGAGGTTTCGATGATCGCGGCGCGTTCCATGGTTGGCATCAGTTTGGCGATGCTGGCGGCGACTTTGTCGAGGAACTCGGCGTCGGGGCTGACCAGGATTGCCTGGGCGTCTTCGTCGTGCTCGGCCTGGGAGAACAGGTCCATGGCGATCCAGTCCGGATCGGTCTGGCCGTCGCACACCACGAGGATCTCGGAGGGACCGGCGATCATGTCGATACCGACCTGGCCAAACACGTGGCGCTTGGCGGTGGCGACATAGATGTTACCCGGCCCAACGACCTTGTCGACCTTCGGTACGCTTTCGGTGCCGTAAGCCAATGCGGCAACGGCTTGAGCACCACCGATGGTGAACACGCGGTCGACACCGGCGATGCAGGCAGCGGCCAGCACCAGTTCATTGATTTCACCGCGCGGGGTCGGTACCACCATGACCACTTCGGTGACGCCGGCGACCTTGGCCGGAATCGCGTTCATCAATACCGACGACGGGTACGACGCCTTGCCACCTGGCACGTACAGACCGGCGCGGTCCAGCGGCGTGACTTTCTGGCCCAGCACGGTGCCGTCGGCCTCGGTGTAGCTCCAGGAGTCCTGCTTCTGTTTTTCGTGGTAGCTACGCACACGAGCCGCGGCGACTTCCAGGGCTTCGCGCTGAGGCACGGAGATGCGGGTCAGCGCCAGTTCCAGACGCTCGCGCGGCAGAATCAGGTCGGCCATGGACTTCACGTCCAGGCCGTCGAACTGGCGGGTAAAGTCCACCAGTGCCGCGTCACCGCGCTCACGCACGGCCTTGATGATGTCCAGCACCCGCTGATTGACCGAGTCGTCAGACACACTTTCCCAGCTCAGCAGATGATCCAGATGATGCGCGAAATCCGGGTCAGCAGCGTTGAGTCGGCGAATTGCAGTCGGTGCGGTCATAGCGAGAGCCTCATAGGAATGGCAAAAACTCAGGCGCCCGAAGCTAGCACTCCATCCGCTTGGGCACCTGAGAATTCTGGCTATGAGGCGGATAGACGGGCGCGACTTAACGTCGCGCAGGTGAATCAGCCGCGGTGTCGAGACTCCACTGCCTTGCGCAGGGTGTCGATCAACGCCTGGATACGGGCGTGCTGCATCTTCATCGATGCTTTGTTGACGATCAGCCGGGAGCTGATGGCCGCAATGAAATCCTGTGGTTCCAGGCCGTTGGCCCTCAGCGTGTTGCCGGTGTCGACCACGTCGATGATCTTGTCGGCAAGGCCGATCAGCGGTGCCAGTTCCATCGAGCCGTACAGCTTGATGATGTCGACCTGACGACCCTGTTCAGCGTAATAACGCTTGGCAACGTTGACGAACTTGGTGGCGATGCGCAGACGCCCCTTGGGCTCGACTGCACCGACCTTGCCGGCCGTCATCAACTTGCACTGGGCAATTTGCAGGTCCAGAGGCTCGTACAGGCCCTGGCCACCATATTCCATCAGCACATCTTTACCGGCGACACCGAGGTCGGCGGCACCATGTTCGACGTAAGTCGGCACGTCGGTGGCGCGCACGATCAGCAGGCGTACATCTTCCTGGGTCGTGGGAATGATCAGCTTGCGGCTCTTGTCCGGATTCTCGGTCGGCACGATGCCCGCTTCAGCCAGAAGCGGCAGGGTGTCGTCAAGGATGCGGCCCTTGGACAGTGCGATGGTCAACATGGGAAACGTCAGTCCTTATCAAGGTACTCATGCCCGGTCGCAAATGGCGCCGGACACACATCGAGCCGGAAACCGGCTCGACTTTACAACAATTCAACGGGCACATCCTTATGCCCATGCAGCAGAAACTAGCCCGGTACGCGGCGGATCTTGGCGCCGAGCATCTGCAGTTTCTCTTCGATGCACTCGTAACCACGGTCTATGTGGTAGATGCGATCGATCAGGGTATCGCCTTCGGCGATCAGCGCCGAGATCACCAGGCTGGCCGAAGCACGCAGGTCGGTGGCCATGACTGGCGCGCCCTTGAGCTTTTCGATCCCGGTAACGATCGCGGTGTTGCCTTCGACCTGGATGTGAGCGCCCATGCGGTGCAGTTCGTAAACGTGCATGAAGCGGTTTTCGAAGATCGTCTCGATCACGGCACCAGTGCCTTCGGCAATGGCGTTGAGGGAGATGAACTGCGCCTGCATGTCGGTCGGGAACGCCGGGTACGGAGCGGTCCGCACGTTGACGGCTTTCGGACGCTTGCCGTGCATGTTCAGCTCGATCCAGTCTTCGCCGCAGGTGATTTCGGCACCGGACTCACGGAGTTTTTCCAGAACGGCTTCGAGGATAGTCGGATCCGTATCCTTGACCTTCACACGACCACCGGTCACCGCCGCCGCCACCAGGTAGGTGCCGGTTTCGATACGGTCGGGCATTACTTTATAAGTGGTGGTGTGCAGACGCTCGACGCCATCGATGGTGATGGTGTCGGTGCCGGCGCCGGAAACCTTGGCGCCCATGGCGTTCAGGAAGTTCGCCAGGTCGACCACTTCCGGCTCGCGCGCCGCGTTGGCCAGCACGCTACGGCCCTTGGCCAGGGCGGCAGCCATCATGATGTTTTCGGTACCGGTCACACTGACGGTATCGAAGAAGAAGTGCGCACCGCGCAGGCCGCCTTCAGGCGCCTTGGCCTTGATGTAGCCGCCTTCGACGTCGATGACCGCACCCATGGCTTCCAGGCCACGGATGTGCAGGTCAACCGGACGCGAACCGATGGCGCAACCGCCAGGCAAGGCGACTTCGGCTTCACCGAAACGGGCAACCATCGGGCCCAGCACCAGGATCGACGCACGCATGGTCTTAACCAGTTCGTACGGTGCGATCAGCGTCTTGATGGTGCGCGGGTCGATTTCGACGGCGAGTTTCTCGTCGATCACAGGTTCAATACCCATGCGCCCGAACAGCTCGATCATGGTGGTGATGTCGTGCAGGTGCGGCAGGTTGGCCACGGTCACCGGGCCATCGCACAGCAAAGTGGCAGCCAGGATCGGCAAGGCAGAGTTCTTTGCCCCGGAGATGCGGATTTCGCCGTCAAGACGAGCACCGCCAGTAATAATCAATTTATCCATAAGAATCTCGACGCCCTTGGGCTCAGGTGCGCTCGGCCCAGGCCGCGCTGCTGAAAAATTTCATAGTGACCGCATGGATGCTGCCATCGGTGATCCATGGGTTCAAATGGGCATAGACCTGCTGCTGACGCTTCACCGGGCTCAACGCCGCCAGTTCATCGCTAATCACGTTCAGCTGGAAATTGCAGCCTTCGCCCTCGACTTCCACTTTCGTTCCGGGCAGCTTTCCTTCAAGAAAGCTCTTAACTTCGTTGGCCTGCATGCTCAACCTCAATCGGCGCCCTGTGCGCGCGGGTCGGACATCATACAAAAAAGCCCCGCGCCTGCGAACCCCGCCAAGCAGGACTCGGACGGGGGGCTTGTTCATAGATGCGGGTTAGGGATGCGCCAACAGCTCGGTCAGCTCGCTGACCTGAGCGATTTCACGCATGTCTTCGGGCATCCCGTGGATGCTCAGGGTCTTGCCGGCTGCCTGCGCATCTCGGATAAAGCACAGCAGCAACGACAAACCGACACTGCTGGACTTGGTCACCGCCGAGCAATCGACCACCAGCGCCGCAGCCTTGCTGGCCTTGATCAGCGCCTTGCCCTGCTCGCGCAGGCCAGGGCCGCTGCGGTAATCCAGCACGCCACTAAGGAGCAGCTCGCCCGCTTCGTCCATCCGGACTGCCGACTCACTCATTGGGCTGACTGCTCCGGCTTCTTGTCGGTGGCTTCCTTGGCCTTGGCGACTTCCCCGGCCCAACCGTTGATGGTCTTGTCCAGGTCGTTGCCATTACGCTGCATCGCATCGGCGAACTGATCGCGGAACAGCTTGCCGATGTTGATGCCGTTGATGATGACGTTACGCAGCTTCCACTCGCCGTTGATCTTTTCCAGCGTGTAGGACACTGGATAGATCGCGCCGCTGCTGCCCTTGACGGTCATGCCAACGCTGGTACGGTCGCCCGACTCGTCTTTGGCCGGCTCAACGGTGATGCCCTGGTTGTTGTACTCCAGCAGGGCATTGCCGTAGAACTGGAACAGACCCTTCTTGAAGTTTTCTTCGAAGGTCTTCATTTGCGCAGGCGTAGCTTTCTTAGAGTATTTGACCGTCATGATGCTCTTGGAAATGCCCTCGGCATCCACAACCGGCCCGACGATGTTGTTCAGCGCCGTATAGAAGTCCTGCGGGTCCTGCTTGTACTTCTCTTTGTTTGCAGCCAGGTCCGCGAGCATACGGTTGGTTGTGTCCTGCACCAGATCGTGCGCCGAAGGCGCCGCCACGGCATGGGACACCAACGGAAACACCGCGAGCATTACCAACAGGCCACGTCGCAAGGTAGAGATCATTTAACTGTTCCTCATTTAGCTTCTTTGCTAACGGTATTGAGCAGGAATTTACCGATCAGGTCTTCGAGCACCAGCGATGACTGCGTGTCATGGATGGTTCCACCATCCTTGAGCAGGGTGTCTTCCCCGCCCACGCTGATGCCGATGTACTTCTCGCCCAACAGGCCAGCGGTCAGGATAGATGCAGTGGAGTCCGCCGGCAGATTATCGATGCGTTTTTCCAGCTGCATGGTCACCCGACCGGTGAAACTGTCGCGATCCAGATCGATGGCCGTGACCTTGCCGATGGTCACACCGGCCATGGTCACCTTTGCTCTGACCGTCAAACCGGCGATATTGTCGAAGTAGGCGTAAAGTTTATACGTGTCGGTGCTCGAAGTCGGGGACAGACCACTGACCCGCAACGCCAACAAGAGCAAAGCCAGGATGCCAGCCAGCAAGAAAAGGCCGACACCGATTTCCAGGGTGCGGTTTTGCATCAGAAATCTCCAAACATCAAGGCGGTCAGAATAAAGTCCAGGCCGAGTACTGCCAACGAGGCATACACAACGGTCTTGGTAGTGGCACGACTGATCCCCTCGGAAGTGGGTTCGCAGTCATAGCCTTGGAATACGGCGATCCAGGTCACGACAAAGGCAAAGACGACGCTTTTGACGATCCCGTTGAGTACGTCTTCGGTGAACGTCACGCTGTTCTGCATGTTCGACCAATAGGAACCTTCATAGACTCCCAGCCAGTCGACCGCCACCCACGAGCCGCCCCAGATACCCACCACGCTGAAAATCATCGCCAGCACCGGCAGGGAAATGAAACCGGCCCACAAGCGTGGCGCGATGATGTACTTGAGCGGGTCGACCCCGATCATTTCCAGGCTGGACAACTGCTCGGTGGACTTCATGTTGCCGATTTCGGCGGTCAACGCCGAACCTGCGCGCCCGGCGAACAGCAAGGCGGTCACCACCGGCCCCAGCTCACGCAGCAGCGTCAGCGCCACCATCTGCCCGACGGCCTGCTCTGAACCATAGCTGGAAAGAATGTTGAAGCCCTGCAGCGCCAGCACCATACCGATGAACACCCCGGAGACCACGATGATCACCAGGGACATCACGCCCACCGAATGCAACTGCTTGACCAGCAGCCCGAAGCCGCCACCGATACCGCCCCGGCCGAGCAAGGCATGGAACAGGAACAGGCTCGAACGCCCGAACACCGCCAGCACATCGATGCCGGCCTGGCCGAAGCGGCGAACGCGTTCTATCAATGAAATTCTGCGCATCAGCGCTTCCCCAGAAGATCTGCGCGGTAATCCGTCGCTGGAAAGTGGTACGGAACCGGGCCATCGGGTTCGCCGGTCATGAACTGGCGAATGCGCGGTTCATCCGAGTTCATCAACTCGTCCGGCGTACCCTGCCCCAACACCTGACCATCGCCCACCACATAAATGTAATCGGCAATGCTCGCGGTCTCGGCCAGATCGTGGGATACCACGATGCTGGTGATGCCCAGCGCATCGTTGAGCAAACGAATCAGGCGCACCAGAACGCCCATTGCGATGGGGTCCTGGCCGACAAACGGCTCGTCGTACATGAGGATCTGTGGATCGAGAGCGATCGCCCGGGCCAGCGCAACACGGCGCTTCATGCCGCCGGAAAGCTCGTCAGGCATCAGTTCGATGGCACCGCGCAAGCCCACGGCCTGCAGCTTGAGCAGGACGATGTCACGGATCATTTCTTCCGGCAGTTGCGTGTGAACCCGCAACGGAAAAGCGACGTTCTCGAAGACATCGAGGTCGGTAAACAGTGCGCCGCTCTGAAACAACACGCCCATGTGCTTGCGCGCATCGAACAGGTCGCTGCGCGACAGTTTCGGCAGGTTCTGACCGTTGACCCAGACTTCACCCTTGGTGGGCCGCAGCTGGGCGCCCATCAGACGCAGGAGCGTGGTCTTGCCACACCCGGAAGGCCCCATGATGCCGGTGACCTTGCCGCGCGGGATACGGATATCGACATTATTGAAAATGCTGCGCGCACCGCGCTTGAAGGACAGTCCCTTCAGCTCGACCGCGTAGGCGTTATCGGCACTCATCTAAACTCCTTGCGATGCAGCCTCTCACTTGGACGCCTGGCTTTCTGACGAAAGCACATACCTCCCGGGCAGGCCGAACTGGCGGCGAACTATATCACTGCAAAGGCTGCGCGCCCAAGGCCAAAGCCAGGACATGTTCAACTGCATGACAGCTTGAAAGCCCCGTTTAGAAGGTTTCCGGCAACAAGGATGACAATGCGCGACGAACTAGCGTGAGGGATTCGATCATAACCGCTATAATCGCCGCCTTTTCATCAGGCTATACGATTTCTGACATGAGCCAATCCAGCGACCTGATTCAATCGGCACAACGCACCATCCGCCTCGAGGTAGAAGCCGTGCAAGGCCTGCTACCCCATATCGACGCAGATTTCGTACGCGCTTGCGAGATGATTCTGGCCAGCAAAGGCCGCGTGGTCGTGGTCGGCATGGGTAAGTCGGGGCACATCGGCAACAAGATTGCCGCAACCCTGGCCAGCACCGGCACCACGGCGTTTTTTGTGCACCCGGCTGAAGCCAGCCACGGTGACATGGGCATGATTACCCGCGACGACATCATTCTGGCGCTCTCGAACTCCGGCTCCACCAATGAAATCGTGACCCTGCTGCCACTGATCAAGCGCCTGGGCATCCAGTTGATCAGCGTGACCGGCAACCCTGACTCGCCGCTGGCCAAGGCCGCCGAGGTTAACCTGAATGTTCACGTCGAACACGAAGCCTGCCCGTTGAACCTGGCACCCACTTCATCGACCACCGCCGCTCTGGTCATGGGCGACGCCCTGGCCGTTGCGCTGCTGGAAGCCCGCGGCTTTACCGCCGAAGACTTCGCCTTTTCCCATCCTGGTGGCGCCCTGGGCCGACGCCTGCTGCTGAAAGTGGAAAATGTCATGCACGCCGGGCAAGAGCTGCCGCAAGTACAGCGCGGCACCCTGCTGAAGGACGCGCTAATGGAAATGACCCGCAAAGGCCTGGGCATGACCGTGATCCTGGAAGCCGATGGAAAGCTGGCCGGGATCTTTACCGACGGTGACTTGCGTCGCACGCTGGACCGTAGCATCGACATCCATAGCGCTACCATCGACCAGGTCATGACTGCACACGGCAAGACCGCCCGCGCCGAGATGCTCGCCGCCGAAGCGCTGAAAATCATGGAAGACCATAAAATCAACGCGCTGGTCGTGGTCGACCGTGAAGACCGCCCGGTCGGCGCCTTGAACATGCACGACTTGCTGCGTGCGGGAGTAATGTAATGAGTGCGGACCTGCTGCAACGCGGCAAACAGATCAAGCTGGCGGTGTTCGATGTCGATGGCGTGCTGACCGACGGGCGCCTGTACTTCCTCGAAGACGGCAGCGAATTCAAGACGTTCAACACCCTCGACGGCCAGGGCATCAAGATGCTGATGGCCGCCGGCGTGCAGACCGCCATCATCAGTGGCCGCAAGACCCCGGTAGTCGAGCGGCGGGCCAAAAACCTCGGTATCCCGCACCTCTATCAGGGTCGCGAAGATAAACTGGTGGTACTCGATGAGCTACTGGCCCAACTCAACCTGAGCCATGAACAGGTGGCCTACCTCGGCGACGACCTGCCGGACCTGCCGGTGATTCGCCGCGTCGGCCTGGGCATGGCAGTGGCCAATGCCGCCAGTTTCGTGCGTGAACACGCTCACGGCATCACCCTCGCCCGTGGCGGCGAAGGTGCCGCTCGCGAATTCTGCGAATTGATCCTGCGCGCCCAGGACCGCCTCGATGCGGCCAATGCGGCGTACCTGTGAGCCCACTATGCTGAGCAAAAAGTTTCGCAACACCCTGATGTACAGTTGCATCGCGGCGATATTCGCCGCGGTTGGCTACTGGAACATCAGCCCGGAACGCTTCCTCGACAAGCCGGTAACGCCGGTCGATGAAAGCGCGATCGACTATTACGCCATCAACGCCCACAGCGTGCAGTACCTGCCCGACGGCAAGCTGCAATATGATCTGGTGTCCGACAAGGTCGAGCACCTCAAAGCGACCGAAGTGACATTGCTGACCAACCCCGACCTGAATGTGTTCCGCGGCACTGAATTCCCGTGGCACGTCCAGAGCCTGCGCGGCGAGGTCAACCCTGACGGCACACAGGTCGAACTGATCGATGACGTGCGCATCACGCGCTTCGACGAGAAAAACCGTAGAACCCTGATCACCAGCACCCGCATGACCGTGTTCCCGCAGCAGCAATATGCGCAGACCGAGCAAGACGTTAGAATCGACGGCGCTGGCGGTGTATCGACTGGCAAGGGAATGAAAGCGTATTTGAAAGAAAGCAGGATACACCTGCTATCGAACGTAAGAGGACAGTATGAGGCTCGTTAAAACCCTCCCGATTTTGCTCAGTCTGGGCGCAGCACTGGGAAGCGTGAGCGCCTGGGCTCTGCCGGAAGATCAACAGCAGCCTATCCGCATTCAGGCCGACGACGCCCAACTGGACGACAAGCAAGGCATTGCGACCTATAAGGGTGACGTGATCATCACCCAAGGCTCGATGAAGGTGACAGGCAACACCGTTACCATTACCCGCACCTCGACTGGCGACATTGACGTAGTGACCTCGGTGGGCAACCTGGCGTACTTCGAGCAATTGCAAACGGCTGGTGATACCAAGCCTGTTCAGGGCTGGGGCGTGACGATCCAGTATCACGCCTCGCAAAATCGCGTCGTGCTGATCGACAAGGCCAAAGTTGTCGACAAGGACAACAACGTCACCCAAGGCGAAAAAATTGTCTACGACACCGACAAGAAGCTCGCCAGCGCCGGTCGCGCCACGGGCAGCAAGATCACAGAGTCGCGCCCGCGCATCGACATGGTGATCCAGCCGAAGAAGAAAACCGACGAGAAAAAGGCCCAGTAATGGCAACTCTGAAAGCTCAGCATCTGGCCAAGAGCTACAAGAGCCGCCAGGTCGTGCGTGACGTCAGCCTGTCCATCGACAGCGGCCAGATCGTCGGCCTGCTTGGCCCGAACGGCGCCGGCAAGACCACCTGCTTCTACATGATCGTCGGCCTGGTACAGGCTGACCAGGGACGCGTCCTGATCGACGACCTGGACGTCAGCCACCAGCCGATGCACGGCCGTGCAAAAGCCGGTATCGGCTACCTGCCGCAGGAAGCATCGATCTTTCGCAAGCTGTCGGTGGCCGACAACATCATGGCCATCCTCGAGACCCGCAAGGAACTCGACAAGGCCGGCCGTCGCAAGGAGCTGGAAAGCCTGCTGCAGGAGTTCCACATCAGCCACATCCGCGACAACCTGGGCATGAGCCTGTCCGGTGGTGAGCGCCGTCGCGTGGAAATCGCCCGCGCCCTGGCCACCAACCCGAAATTCATCCTCCTCGACGAACCCTTCGCCGGCGTGGACCCGATTTCGGTCGGCGACATCAAGCAGATCATTCACCACCTCAAGGCCAAAGGCATTGGCGTGCTGATCACGGACCACAACGTTCGTGAAACCCTGGATATCTGTGAAACCGCCTACATCGTCAATGACGGTCAACTGATCGCCGAAGGCGACGCAGAGACCATCCTGGCCAACGATCTGGTCAAGGAAGTGTATCTGGGCCATGAGTTCCGCCTGTAAGCGCTGAGCTGTGCCCAGGCAGTCGCCCGGGCACCTGACCGGCCCACTCACCAGCGCCTCGTGCCGACAAGCGTGGTCAGCCCCCGACAAGGGCAGCGCAGCAACACAACTTTATAGTTTTTTATTGTTACAGCGCTCTAGGCAAATCCTTCAGTTTCAGGCATATAATTTGCTTAAGTTTGGCGCCCCGGCGCCCTGTAGTGGATGGCGCATGTGCGCCGGCGAATAAGGTGTTAAGCCCCTGCCATGAAACCATCGCTAGTCTTGAGAATGGGCCAGCAGCTGACGATGACACCGCAGCTGCAACAGGCCATCCGCCTGCTCCAATTGTCGACCCTGGACCTGCAACAGGAAATCCAGGAGGCCCTGGAGTCCAATCCGATGCTCGAACGCCAGGAAGAAGGCGACGACTTCGACAACTCCGACCCCTTGGCCGACAACGCCGAACAAAAGCCCAACACGGATATTCAGGAACCTTCCTACCAGGAAAGCGCCCCTACGGTTGATAACCTTGAGGAAGGCGACTGGAACGAACGCATTCCCAACGAACTTCCCGTCGATACTGCCTGGGAAGACGTTTACCAGACCAGCGCCAGCAGCCTGCCCAGCAACGACGATGACGAGTGGGACTTCACCACCCGCACATCGGCCGGCGAAAGCCTGCAGAGCCACTTGCTGTGGCAACTGAACCTGGCCCCGATGTCCGACACCGATCGCCTGATCGCCGTGACCCTGATCGACTGCATCAACAATCAAGGTTACCTGGACGAAACCCTCGAGGAGATCCTCGAAGCCTTCGACCCGGAACTGGACATCGAACTGGACGAAATCGAAGCCGTCCTGCACCGCATCCAGCAATTCGAGCCTGCCGGCATCGGCGCCCGCAACCTGGGCGAATGCCTGCTGCTGCAATTGCGCCAGCTGCCTGCCAAGACCCCTTGGCTGGCCGAGGCCAAGCGCCTGGTCACCGATTACATCGACCTGCTTGGCAGCCGCGACTACAGCCAGTTGATGCGTCGCATGAAGCTCAAGGAAGACGAACTGCGCCAGGTCATCGAACTGGTCCAGAGCCTCAACCCGCGCCCGGGCTCGCAGATCGAGTCCACCGAAGCCGAGTATGTCGTTCCTGACGTCATCGTGCGCAAGGACAACGAGCGCTGGCTGGTGGAGCTCAATCAGGAGTCGGTGCCACGGCTGCGGGTCAATGCCCAATACGCCGGTTTCGTGCGCCGCGCCGACACCAGTGCCGACAACACCTTCATGCGCAATCAGTTGCAGGAGGCCCGCTGGTTCATCAAGAGCCTGCAAAGCCGCAATGAAACCCTGATGAAGGTTGCCACCCAGATCGTCGAGCATCAGCGCGGGTTCCTCGAATATGGCGACGAAGCCATGAAGCCGCTGGTCCTGCATGACATCGCCGAAGCGGTAGGCATGCATGAATCGACGATTTCACGGGTGACCACCCAGAAGTTCATGCACACCCCCCGGGGCATTTATGAACTGAAGTACTTTTTCTCCAGTCACGTAAGCACCTCCGAAGGCGGCGAATGCTCGTCCACGGCGATCCGGGCGATCATCAAAAAACTGGTTGCAGCGGAAAATCAGAAAAAGCCGTTGAGTGACAGCAAGATCGCTGGTTTACTGGAGGCACAAGGCATTCAGGTGGCTCGCCGCACCGTCGCCAAGTACCGCGAATCCCTCGGGATCGCGCCTTCGAGCGAACGCAAGCGGTTGATGTAGAGCCACGCCACAGCGTTCCAGTGGTAGATCATCTGATCTACCGCTTTATGCACTGGCAACGAAGGAGAAGCTGTATGCAAGTCAACATCAGTGGACACCAACTGGAAGTGACCGAACCTCTTCGCACCTACATCGGCGAAAAACTCGAACGATTGGAGCGACATTTCGACAAGATCACTAATGTGCAGGTCACGATGACCGTCGAAAAACTGAAGCAGAAAATCGAAGCCACGCTGCATATTCCCGGGAATGAAGTGGTCGCCAACGCGGAACATACCGATATGTACGCCGCGATCGACGCACTCACCGACAAGCTGGATAAACAACTCAAAAAGCATAAGGAAAAGACCCAGAGCCTCCTCCAGGGCGCAACCGGTCGTTAACACTCCCTACCCATGATCCGACTTGAAAGTATCCTGACCCCCGGCCGTTCCCTGGTGAACGTGCCGGGAGGCAGTAAAAAGAAAGCCCTCGAACAAATTGCCAATCTGATCGCCCGCGAAGTGCCGGCCCTGGAGATGCAAGATGTCTTCGAGGCACTGATCGCCCGTGAAAAACTCGGCTCCACCGGGTTTGGCAATGGCATCGCCATTCCACATTGCCGTCTCAAGGGCTGTGTTTCGCCCATCAGTGCATTGATGCACCTGGACGCCCCTATCGATTTCGACGCCATCGATGGCGCGCCGGTTGACCTGCTGTTCGTGCTGCTGGTCCCGGAAGCCGCCACCGATGCGCACCTTGAGCTGCTGCGCCAGATCGCCAGCATGCTCGACCGCAAGGAAGTGCGCGAAAAGCTGCGAAGTGCTGCAAGCAACGAAGCCCTGTATCAGGTTGTCCTGGACGAGCAAAACGGTCAGTAATCATGCGCTTGATCATCGTCAGTGGCCGTTCCGGCTCAGGTAAAAGTACCGCCCTCAACGTTCTTGAGGACAACGGCTACTACTGCATCGACAACCTGCCCGCCGGTCTGCTGCCGGAGCTGGCCGAACGCGCCCTGGTTCATACCGAGATGTTGCAGCCGCTGGTCGCCGTTTCCATTGACGCGCGCAACCTGCCCAGCCACCTGTCACGTTTCCCCGACCTGCTCGAGGAAGTCCGTGCCCGCCACATCAAGTGCGATGTGCTGTACCTGGACGCCGACGAAGAAACCCTGCTCAAGCGTTTCTCCGAAACCCGCCGACGTCACCCCCTGAGCAACGCCAACCGCTCGCTGGCCGAAGCCATCAACGTCGAGAGCGTCCTGCTCGGGCCGATTGCCGACCTTGCCGATCTCAAGATCAACACCACCAGCCTGAACCTGTATCAACTGCGCGATGCCATCAAACTGCGCCTGTTGAATCAGCCGGAACCTGGGACTGCGTTCCTGGTGGAGTCCTTCGGCTTCAAGCGCGGCATGCCGGTGGACGCCGACCTGGTGTTCGATGTGCGCTGCCTGCCCAACCCTTACTGGAAACCGGAGTTGCGCGAGCAGTCCGGGCTCGATCAACCGGTTGCCGAATACCTGGCGGCACAACCGGATGTCGAAGAGATGTTCCAGGACATTTCCACATACCTGCTAAAGTGGCTGCCTCGTTTTGCCGCCAGCAACCGCGCCTACGTCACCATTGCCATTGGCTGCACTGGCGGACATCACCGTTCCGTCTACCTGACCGAGCGTCTGGGGCAGACGCTGCAACAATCCCTGAAGAACGTCCAGGTCCGCCACCGCGACCTCAGCTAAAGGATTCACATCGCGATGCCTGCTCTGGAAATCGAAATCATCAATAAATTGGGCCTGCACGCTCGCGCTTCTGCAAAATTCGTTGGGGTGGCAGGTCAGTTCCCGTGCCAGATCCGGGCCGGTCGTACACCAGAGTCCATGGTCGATGGCAAAAGCATCATGGCGATGATGATGCTGGCCGCCGGCAAAGGCACCACGATCCACTTGAGCACAGAAGGCGAGCAGGAACAGGAAGCGCTGGAAGCGCTGGTGGCGCTGATCAACAACTACTTCGACGAAGGCGAGTAATACAACCACAAAAGCCCCTCGCCACAAATCAAGCGAGGGCTGTATCCATCACCATCATCAAACAGAACCCCATCAGCAGCCCGAGGCTGGCAAGCTTGTCATGACCATTGCGGCGCGACTCGGGAATGATTTCATGGGTCACCACCAGCAACATCGCCCCCGCCGCCAGCGCCAATCCCAAGGGCAACAGCAGCTCGGCCAGGCTTACCAGCCAGGCGCATAGCAGTGCAAACACCGGCTCGACCAACCCTGATGCGGCACCGATCAGGAACGCCTTGATCCTGGACATCCCTGCCCCGGCCAGTACCAAAGCGATGACCAACCCTTCCGGCACATCCTGCAAGGCAATGCCCATGGCCAGGCTATCGGCGTCAGGCATTGCGCCACCGGCCGAAACACCGACCGCCATGCCTTCGGGAATGTTGTGGGCAATGATCGCAAACACGAACAACCAGATGCGCGGAGCAATGACCGGTCGCTCCAGTGTGCCGACCAGTATGTCCGGGCTGACCCCGGAGACCTTCCGATCCACCAGGAACAACCCGAACGCACCGAGCATAATGCCGAAGCTGATCAGCCCACTGGACGCCCAGGGTGACAGGCCAAGCCCTTCGGCGGCAGAGATGCCCGGAACGATCAGCGAAAATGCCGTCGCCGCGAGCATCACGCCAGCACCAAAGCCAAGCAGTGTGTCGCTGAGCACCTGCGGCATCCGGCTAATCACCAACACCGGCACCGCGCCCAGCGCGGTACCCAAGGCGCAGATCGCACCGCCTTGCAGTGCACGTAGCAGCTTCGGCTCAAGATCAAGCCACGCCAGCCCGTGGGCAACCAATAGGCTCATACCTGCCAGCAGTAACAGCGATCCAAACGCGTAACGAAACATCCGTCCACTTCCGATCGCCAGTGTTTCAGTGCCCATAGCCCAGCCTTGGATTTGTTTTTTAGAAGACTTAAACCAGTGCGGCCTGATAGCGCGCTGCGACTTGCGGCCAATTGATCACGTTGTAGAACGCGCTGATGTATTCCGGACGACGGTTCTGATAACGCAGGTAATAGGCGTGCTCCCAGACGTCGAGGCCCAGAATCGGGGTATTGCCGTTCATTAGCGGACTGTCCTGGTTACCGCTGCTTTCCACCACCAGGGTCTGTTGCGGGGTCACGCTCAGCCAGGCCCAGCCACTGCCGAAGCGGGTCAATGCAGCCTTGGTAAAGGCTTCCTTGAATCTGTCGAGGCCGCCCAGTTGTTCATCGATGGCCTTGGCCAGCGCACCTTCGGGCTCACCACCACCGCCGGGCGTCATGACTTCCCAGAACAGCGAATGGTTGGCGTGGCCGCCGCCCTGATTGATCACCGCTGCGCGAAGTTTTTCCGGCAACTGCTGAACGGCAGACACCAGCTTCTCCACGGACCAATCGGCATACTCGGTGCCCTCGACGGCCGCGTTGAGGTTGTTGATGTAAGTCTGGTGATGCTTGGTGTAGTGAATCTCCATGGTCTGCGCATCGATATGCGGTTCCAGGGCGTCGTAGGCGTACGGCAAGGCAGGCAGGGTAAAAGCCATGTTCAATGGACTCCATGATGATGAGGCGCAGACAAAGCGACATCGATGTGCAGCAGTCGATGGGTACGCGGATATTCGCCATGTTCACTGATGAAATTCAGCAGCTCGACGTAGGTCTTGCTGCTCTGGCGCAACGCGGCTTCTCGCAATGCCTGCGGCAGACGCGGGTCCTGCATGGTCTGCAACAGCCGTTGATGGATGGCACACAAGTATTCGGCGCTCTCCTCCGGCTGGTTCAGACACAAGTGCAGGTCCGCCAGGTTGTGATGGGAAATCACGCAGGCCGCCACCGCTTCGTCGGCATCCGCCCAGCGCTCGAACAGCACCTGGGCCAGGGCCAACGCCTGCAGATACGCCTCGCGGGCATCGACCAGTTCACCCAGCATGAAAAAACGGTTGGCTCTTTCGATCGTGCGTTTCCAGTGCTCCATGGTGCGCCTCCAAAGCGGTAACGGGGCTTACACGCCGCCCGCGGTGAGTTTTTCCGGGTTGAGCAACTCTTCCAGCTGGCTGCGCGACAGATCGGTGTGTTCCAGCGCGACGTCAATCACCGGCCGGCCTTGCTGATAGGCCTTCTTGGCAATCTCGGCAGCCTTCTGGTAACCGATGACCGGGTTGAGCGCGGTCACCAGAATCGGGTTGCGTGACAGCGCTTCCTTGATCCGGCCTTCGTTGACCTTGAAGCTGGCGATGGCCTTGTCTGCCAGCAGACGGCTGGAATTGGCCAGCAACTCGATACTGCTCAACAAGTTCTGGGCGATGATCGGCAGCATCACGTTCAGTTCGAAATTGCCCGACTGACCGGCGATGGTGATCACGCTGTCGTTGCCGATGACCTGAGCCGCGACCATCGCGGCGGCCTCGGGAATGACCGGGTTGACCTTGCCCGGCATGATCGAAGACCCCGGCTGCAAGGCTTCCAGCTCGATCTCGCCAAGGCCGGCCAACGGTCCGGAGTTCATCCAGCGCAGGTCGTTGGCGATTTTCATCAGCGATACGGCGGTGGCTTTTAGCTGCCCGGAAACGGCAACGGCAGTGTCCTGGGAGCCGATCAGTGCGAACAGGTCCTTGCCTGGCTGGAACTCAACATGGGTCAATTTGCTTAGCTGCCGGCTGAAACGCGCCGCGAACTCGGGGTGGGCGTTGACACCCGTGCCCACCGCCGTACCGCCCTGGGCCAGGGATTGCAGGCTTGGCAGCAAGTCCTGCAGATGGCTGATGTTGGCCCTGAGCTGCTGCGCCCAACCATTGAGCACTTGGCTCATGCGCACCGGCATGGCGTCCATCAGGTGTGTGCGCCCGGTCTTGACGTGGCGATGAACCTGCCCGGCCTTGCGCTCGATGACCTGCACCAGATGCGTCAGCGCCGGCAGCAGTTGTTCATGGAGCGCCAGTGCTGCGCTGACATGAATGGTGGTCGGGATGATGTCGTTGCTGCTCTGCCCGCAGTTGACGTGATCGTTGGGGTTCACCGCCTCGCCAAGCAAGCGGCTGGCCAGCGTGGCGATCACTTCATTGGCGTTCATGTTCGAACTGGTGCCGGAACCGGTCTGGAAGACATCCACCGGGAAGTGCTGCATGAAATCGCCTTCGAGCAAGCCTTGGGCCGCATCGACGATGGCTTTGCCCTGGGCTTCGCTGACCTGCTTGAGCTCGACGTTGGCGCGGGCGGCCGCTGCCTTGGCAAGGATCAACGCGCGGATGAACTGAACCGGCATCGGTTTGCCGCTGATCGGGAAGTTATCCACTGCACGCTGGGTCTGTGCGCCGTAGAGGGCGTCTTCCGGGACCTGAAGCTCGCCCATGCTGTCGCGCTCAATACGTGTCTTGTTCATCAGAAAATCCTTGCACCAGTTCAGTAAGAGGAATCGAGGGCTGCAACTCGCAGGTAGCAAGTTGCCAGGTGTAGCTTTGCCAACGCTTGAGGCGGCATTTGCACAACGAAAGGCGTTCCAGTTCGCGCAGCGGGCGCCAGGCCTGGTCAAGACAGTAGGTGCGCCAGTGCCACGGCAGCGCGACATCGGAAGCGGTATCGAGCAACAAACGGAAAGAAGTTTCGGCGACGGTCCAGGGTGAGGTGGCCGTGCAACACGCCAGATACCGGCCTTCGGCCAGGTAGTGATCGATCAGGCGAGGCTCATCGGGGTTCATCGCGCAACGGATCTGGCGACTCATCCAGCGCCAGCTTTCGAGGTAAGGCTGCTCGTGCAAGGCAGAACTCATGATCCGGGGCTCATTCGATAATGAGATTTATTATTAAATGATAATGAGAAACAAAACAATACCGAAAAAATACAACAGGGTCATTGTGGGAGCGAGCTTGCTCGCGATGGCGTCATCACTTTCAACATTGATTTCGTCTGACGCACCGCTATCGCGAGCAGGCTCGCTCCTACAGGGGAACTGTGTTGTAGCCAATAAAAAAGGCGCGCCACCCAATGGGTGGCGCGCCTTTTGGTGAAGCGGCCGAGGCTTAGCTGCCCGCCACCGTCATCCGCTCGATCAGCACCGAACCGGTGCGAATGTTGCTGCGCAACTCAAGATCGTTACCCACGGCAACGATCTGTTTGAACATGTCGCGCATGTTCCCGGCGATGGTCACTTCCTGCACCGCGAACTGGATTTCGCCATTCTCGACCCAGTAACCCGCCGCACCACGGGAGTAATCGCCGGTCACCATATTGAGGCCCTGCCCCATCAATTCAGTCACCAGCAAGCCACGCCCCATGCGCCGCAGCAAGGCGGCCTGATCTTCGTCGCCATGGGTGACGAACAGGTTGTGCACGCCGCCGGCGTTTGCCGTGCTCGGCATGCCGAGCTTGCGGCCGGAATAGGTGCCGAGGATGTACGACACCAACTCGCCCTTTTCGACGAACGGTTTGGCGTAGGTTGCCAGACCATCACCGTCGAACGCGGCGCTGCCCATGGCACGCATCAGATGCGGACGCTCGTCGATGGTCAGCCACTCAGGAAACAGCTTCTGCCCGAGGGTCCCCTCAAGGAACGAAGACTTGCGATACAGGCTGCCGCCGGAAATCGCCGACAGGAAACTGCCGAACAGCCCCCCGGCCAACTCTGCGGAAAACAGCACCGGCACCTCGCAAGTCGGCACCGGACGCGCGCCCAGACGGCTCGCCGCCCGTTGCGCGGCGCGCTGGCCGATGCTCACCGGGTCGGCGAGCAGATTGCCCTGGCGGTTCACGTCGTACCAATAATCGCGCTGCATCTGACCATCGGCCTCGGCGATCATCACGCAGCTCAGGCTGTGGCGAGTCGATGCGTAACCGCCGATAAACCCGTGGCTATTGCCATAAACGCGGCAACCCTGATGGGTACTGAGAGTGGTGCCGTCGGCGTTCTTGATCCGGCTGTCGGCAGCAAACGCCGCGGCTTCGCAAGCCAGGGCCTGTTCGATGGCTTGTTCCGGTGTGATGTCCCATTGGTGGAACAGGTCGAAATCCTGGATTTCCCGCGCCATCAGTGCGGCATCCGCCAGGCCCGAGGCTTCGTCTTCAGAGGTGTGCTTGGCGATGGCCAGTGCTGCGGCGACTGTCTCGCGGATCGCATCAGGACCGCTGGCCGAAGTGCTGGCCGAGCCTTTGCGCTGCCCCACGTACAAGGTGATGCCGAAACCCTGATCACGGTTGAATTCAACGGTTTCGACTTCACGCTGGCGCACCGTGGTCGACAAGCCCTGCTCCAGGGACACTGCCACTTCACAGGCACTGGCGCCCTGGCGCTTGGCTTCAGCGATGATCTGCTCGACTTGTTCCTGCAGTGCCGGCAACGCTTGTGGGCCGACGCTTTCAACTGCACTCATGCTGTTCTCCACTCAAATTCTGCTTTCGGTGACGGTCATCGAGCGACCGGGCCGGACAAGCGGCCCCCGACTGGTTATCATGGCGGCGTTTCTTTGCGGACGGCCACCATGGTTGATTCTTACGACGACTCCCTCGATACGGGAGAAAAAAGCAAATCCCAGGTCAAACGCGAGCTGCATGCTCTGGTTGACCTTGGCGAGCGCCTTACAACACTCAAGCCTGACTTGCTGGCAAAACTGCCCTTGACCGACGGAATGCGTCGGGCTCTGGCCGATGCGCCCAAGCACACCGCGAACATCGCGCGTAAACGGCACCTTCAGTTCATCGGCAAACTGATGCGCGATCAGGACACTGCCGCCATTCTGGTTCTGCTCGATCAACTCGATGCCTCCACCCGTCAATACAACGAACGCTTCCATAACCTGGAACGCTGGCGCGATCGTCTGATCGCCGGCGATGATGCCGTTCTGGAAAAATTCGTCGTCGACTACCCGGACGCGGACCGCCAGCAATTGCGTTCCCTGATCCGTCAGGCCCAGCATGAGGTTGCGCAAAACAAGCCTCCTGCTTCCAGCCGTAAAATCTTCAAGTACATCCGTGAGCTGGACGAGACTCAACGCGGTCTGCGTTAATTCTCGAATCGGGTGAGCTGCCTCGCAGCTCACCCGCAGCCTCACTGCTTACGAACCCGTGCCACCCACGGTGATCGCATCAATCTTCAGCGTTGGCTGGCCGACACCCACCGGCACCGACTGCCCATCCTTGCCACACGTGCCCACGCCGCTGTCCAGCGACAGGTCATTACCGACCATCGACACCCTGCTCATGGCTTCCGGCCCGTTGCCGATCAGGGTCGCGCCCTTGACCGGAGCGGTGATCTTGCCGTCCTCGATCAAGTACGCCTCGCTGGTGGAGAACACGAACTTGCCACTGGTAATGTCCACCTGACCGCCGCCGAGGTTGGCGCAGTAGATGCCGCGCTTCACCGAGGCGATGATTTCCGCCGGGTCGCTTTCGCCGGCGAGCATGTAGGTGTTGGTCATGCGCGGCATCGGCAGGTGCGCGTAGGATTCGCGACGACCGTTACCGGTGCGCGCCACGCCCATCAGGCGGGCGTTGAGCTTGTCCTGCATGTAGCCCTTGAGTACGCCGTTTTCGATCAGCGTGGTGCACTCGGTCGGCGTGCCTTCGTCATCGACGCTCAATGAGCCACGACGACCGGCCAGGGTGCCGTCATCGACAATGGTGCACAGCTTCGACGCAACCATCTCGCCCATGCGCCCGCTATAAGCCGAACTGCCCTTGCGGTTGAAATCGCCTTCCAGACCGTGACCGACGGCCTCGTGCAGCAGCACGCCCGACCAGCCGGAACCGAGCACCACCGGCAAGGTACCGGCCGGTGCCGGAATGGCTTCGAGGTTGACCAGCGCCTGGCGCAACGCTTCACGGGCATAGCCCATGGCGCGGTCTTCGCCAAGGAAATAACGGTAATCGGTGCGACCGCCACCGCCATGACCGCCACGTTCGCGGCGACCGTTCTGCTCGACGATCACACTGACGTTGAAACGCACCAGCGGACGCACATCCGCCGCCAGGCCGCCGTCGGTGGAAGCCACCAGAATCCGCTCCCAGACACCGGCCATGCTCACGGTGACTTGCTGGATGCGTGGATCGAGGGCGCGGGTCGCGGCATCGATGCGCTTGAGCAAATCGACTTTCTCGGCACGGGTCAGCACTTCCAGGGGATTGTCCGGCGCATACAGCTGCGCGACATCCTGACTGGTGAATGCCTGCACGGTGCCGTGCTGTCCGGCCCGGGAAATCGAACGGGCGGCCCGCGCCGCCGCGCCCAGGGCTTCCAGGGTGATGGCATTGCTGTAGGCAAAGCCGGTCTTTTCACCCGATTGCGCGCGCACGCCCACACCTTGGTCAAGGTTGAAACTGCCTTCCTTGACGATGCCGTCTTCCAGCGCCCAGGACTCGGAGATCTGCCCCTGGAAATACAGGTCGGCCGCATCGATGCCCGGCCCGGCCAGGTCGCCGAGTACGCCTTGCAGGCTCTCGATCGTGACGCCACCGGGCGCCAGCAGGTGTTCACTGACTGAGGACAACAACTCGCTCATATGCTTTACGCCTTAAATTCGTCGTTCTGATGCAGGTCGCTGGGCGCCCTGCGAGAAAAAGCGCCGGTGACTGGACACCGGCATCCGCGCCCGGATGGACGCCTGTTCGCTGCTGTCGCGTTCGGCCAGCAGCACGGCCTCGCCTTGATCCTGTTGCGCCAGCACACGCCCCCACGGGTCGACGATGGCGGCATGGCCAAAGGTTTCCCGCGGCCCCGGATGCGTCCCGCCCTGGGCAGCCGCGAGCACGTAACATTGCGTCTCTATGGCTCGCGCACGAATCAGCACATCCCAATGCGCCGCGCCGGTCACCGCCGTGAAGGCCGAAGGAGCGGTAATCAGCTCCGCGCCGGCCGCACGCAATTCGCTGTACAGCTCCGGAAAGCGCAGGTCATAGCAGACTGTCAGGCCAACCCGGCCGACGGGCGTGTCCGCCACGACCACTCCGCTGCCATAAGCATAGTCATCGGATTCACGATAACGGCCACGATTGTCCGCCACGTCGACGTCGAACAGGTGCAGCTTGTCGTAGCGCGCCACCGTTTCGCCGTGGTCATCGACCAGCAACGAACAGGCATGCACTTTCGCCGTCGGCTGATCCACCGGCGGCAACGGCAACGTGCCGGCCACTATCCATAACTTGAGGTCGCGTGCGGTCTGTTTCAACCATGGCAGGATAGGGCCTTCGCCCAGTGCTTCGGCGCGCCCGATGTCGGCAATGTCGCGCCGGCCCATGGCGGCGAAGTTTTCCGGCAATACCGCCAGTTTCGCGCCACCGGCGGCCGCTTGCTCGAGCAGCCGACGGGCCCGGACCAGATTGGCCGGCACATCGCTCTGGCTGACCATTTGAATCACCGCTACAGACATGGCGCACTCCTGGAGTCGTATGCGGCCATGCTACTCCATAGGCTTGCCGAGCGCCTTTTCAAAAGGATCTCAAAAAGCCTTGTCGAAGGTAATCTTCGGTTCTTTCCACGGCCCTTTGACGCTGTACTTCACACTGGCGAAACGGGCGACCCGGTCACCGATCAGCTTGTCGATCAGGAACAGCGCCCCGCCGACCGCGGGTGCGCCGACGATCAGTGCGGCAATCGGCAAGTTGTTGGTCACCGGCAAGGTCACCATCAGTTTCGCATCGATCTGATCGGCCACCATGTTCAGGGTGCCGTCGAGTTCAATGGTGCTCGACGGCCCCGTCAGCTGGATCGGCTTACGGGTGACATACACACCATTGGTCCCGACCAGCAGTCCCTTGACCCGGTCATAACTCAGGCCTTTGCCGAACAGGTCGGAGAAGTCCAGGCGCAGGCGCCGGCCGATGGAGTTGAAGTTGAGCAAGCCAAATACCCGCAGCGCCTGGGCACTGCCCTCAACTTCGACGAACTGGCCCTGATTGAGCGTCGCATCGAGCGTGCCGGAGAAACGCTTGGTCGCCACCCAGGTCGGCGAGCCGGGCCAGTTGCCATCAACGTCCATATAGAAGTCCTGGCTGGTGACGCTCGGCGCAAACCCCCAGCCCTTGAGCACATCGGCCAGGTTCTTGCCGCTGATGCGTCCCTTGTACCAGCTGTTGCTGGCGCCGGGCATGCCTTCCCAGCCACCACTACCGACCAACAGCATGCCCTTGAGGCCCAGGTCCAGGGAGTTGAACACGATGCCCTTGGGCGTTGGCCGAATCTTCAGCGACCAGCCCCCCACCAGATCCTGGCCCTGGAATAGCTGATTGATGGTGATATCCATCGCGGGGATTTTCGTCGGGTCCACCGACACCAGCGGATCCGGCGAGTTTTCATCGGCCAGCACGGTCGGGTCCGGTGCGGGCAGGCGCACGGTTTGCAGATTGATCGTGATTGGCGTGGCCTTCAAATCGGGAAGATTGGCGCTGCCCTTGATCTGCTGGCTGTCCAGTTGCAGCGCCCAGGCGGAAGGCTTGCGCGCCAGCTGGATCGAGGCCTGATCGAGGGTGGTGCCGATACCGCTGAGCTTGCCGACCTGGAAATCCGCGCCGCTGAGCAGTTGCCTGGCGCTGCCGCCTGGGTCCTGTCCGGCGTATCTGTCCACCAGGTCCTTCCACGGGCCAACGTCCAGCTCCGACAGCACGCCCCGTATCCGCAGGCCTTTGGTGCCCGGCAACACAGCCTCGCCGCCACCGAGAAACAAGTCCCCGCGACCATCGGCGAAATTGCTGGCCGGGGCCGCGAACGTGAAACTCGCCAGGTCCCCGTAGTTGGCCCAATAACGCCGCTCGTCGCCCTGCAAAGTCATGCGGAACGTCGTGTCGCGCCCGGCCTCGGAAGTCATGCCGAACGGTGCTGGCAAATCGACAGCCACGCCCCTGAGGCTGGAATTGACCATCAACTGGCTGTCGGCGCCGTCCAGGGTCAGTTGCAGTTGATACGGGATCACGCCGCTCACCGGCAGAGGCTGGGTCACCTTCAGCCAGTCGGTCAGTTTCTTGACCTCGACCTGCCCTGACGCAGCCACCCGGGTATTGAGCCTGCCCGGGCTGCCATCGGCAAAAATCTGTGCGGTGACCGGTTTGTCGAACGCCCGGGCGCTGATGTTGTGCCCGCTCAGGCCTTTGTCGCTGTCGAAACGGAAATCACCTTTTAGTTGGGTCAGTTCCAGCACAGGTTCGGCCAGTTTCAAGCGTGCCTTGGCGGTCTTGAAGTCGACGAGGATCTTCGGTTCCTCGCCTTTTGCCAGGGGAATATCCAGCTTCAACTTGCCTTGCAGGTCACCCTCGCCTTCCCAGCCGGCAAAGGTTGCCCCAGTACCGATCGGTGCTTCCTGGAGAATTTTCAGGCCATCGCCCAAACCGCCGGCAAATCCGCCATCGAGGAACAAATGAACGTTCTGCCCGGCCGGCACATGGGGAATGTTGACGTAGATATCGTTGACCTGGGTGTCGAGCAACTGGCCCTTGCTGGCCAGAATCCGCACGCCGCTGTCCTCGACAAACACATCACCGCTGACCTTGCTGACATGGGGCCAGCCCGGCTGGAAGGCCAGTTCGGCATCGTGGACCTTGAAGAACAGACTGATGCTGCGATCGACGTCCGCGGCACCATGGCTGAGCGACCCTTGATACTGGAAGAAGCCTTGATCCACCGCGCCCTTGAGAATCGCCGTGCGCAGCCATTCATCCAGCGCCGGGCTGAGGACTGCCGGCAGGTACTTGGCGGTGTAGCGACCGTCACCGTCCACCATGCCGACCCGCAGGTCCATGTAGTCTTCCTGAGTGCTATCGAAGTGCAGGCGAATCAGGAAGTCGCCGGCGATCTTGCCTTCCTCGCCCAGCACTTTCAGATACGGCGCGATCAGAGTGAAACCTTCTTTGTCGAGTTTCCAGGTCAGCCGCGCATTGGCCTGAATATACTGCCATGGCTTGGCGAAAATCGGGTCCAGGTGCAGCATGAAATCCTTGCTGTCCATGCGCAACTCACCTTGCCCCAGGTCACCGCTGATGCTGCCGCTGACATTGCGCGCCGCCGGCGCGCCGTGATAGGCGTCGAAGCCTACCTGGTCGAGGTTGGCGGCAAACCCGAACTTGCTGTCGTCGATGGCATTGGGGCGGAAGTCGACCAGCACGTTACGCAGGCCACCCGTGACCTTGAGCCGCTCGACAACCGTGGCAAAACCTTCTGGCAACGGCGCCAGGGCGTTTAGCAGTGGGGTCAGCGGAGTGAGATCAACCCGGTCGGCTTGCAGGTGCCAGAGCTCTTCGGTTTTATCAGTGGCGGCGCTTTGCGTGAGCTGCAAATGCGTTTCCCAGCGGGTCTCGCCGAGGTTCATCGCCAGGGAGTCCAGAGTCACTGACGCGCCTTTGGCGCCGCGCTGGAAGTATCCGTTGAGCGCCAGGTTATTGATCTGGATCGGCTGACGCTCGGCGTAGGCTCCCTTGAGTTGTGGCGCGTTCAAGCGCACCGCAGCGCTTTGCAAGGTGCCTTTGCCCCAGTTCACCCACAGCTCGCCGCCGGCCTTGATTTCGGAAAAATTCCACTGCTGGGTCAGACTTTCAGGCAACCACTTCGACCAGTCGCTTTGCGGCAGGCTCAGGTAGACCTCCGCTTCAGCGTCCTTCCATTCGCTGGCTCGAATACGGGTACGCAGACTCATGGCCACCGGTTGCCCGTCAGGCAGGGTCAGCCGTGCGTCGAGCCGCTGCCGCGACGCCCCGATTTTCAGATTCAGGCCGACATAAGTCAGGGTCAGCGGCGACTGGCCAAACGGCTGCAAGGTCACCTGACTGTCGAGCACCGACAGTTGCTGGATCATCTGCATGCGATTGAGCAGTTGTTCCGGATCGGTCGGCTGGTCTTGCTGCACCGGCAAACCTTCCAGTGCCCATTGACCGTCCTCAGCCTGCTTGAGGTTGATCTTCAGGCCACTGAATTCCAGATGAGCGATGCGTACCTGACGTGCCAGCAGGCTGGCCCAAAGGTCCGGCACTGCGCGCACCTGATCCAGGCGCAAGGCATTGGCGCCCTCGCCGACAGTCACGTCGCGGGCCATCAATATAGGGGCGAATCCACTCCAGTTGCCTTCGAGCTCGCCGATCTGCAACGGCATGCCCAAGGCATCGCTGGCTTTGGTTTCGATGTCGGCACGGTACTCGGCGACTAACGGCGTCAGCTCCCGGCCAAGGCTGACGTAGAGCGCCATCAACACCAAAACCAACGCGCACAGGCCCAGACCCCAGCGGGTCAGTGCGGCCAAAATGCGTGTCAGACGATCCATGTCAGGTGGCTCCCATGGCAAAAGTTTTGCAAAAAGCTGAGGCCAGCCCTTCTCGAACAATCAATACGAAACGCTTCAGAGCAGCACCACGTCGTATTGTTCCTGGGAATACATGGTTTCGACCTGAAAGCGGATGGTTCGCCCGATAAACCCTTCCAGTTCGGCAACGTTGCCCGACTCTTCGTCAAGCAGGCGGTCCACCACTTTCTGGTTTGCCAATACACGATAGCCTTCCGCCTGATAGGCGCGAGCCTCGCGCAGGATTTCACGGAAGATTTCGTAGCAAACGGTTTCCGGGGTCTTGAGCTTGCCCCGTCCCTGACAGGCATTGCACGGCTCGCACAGCACTTGTTCAAGGCTTTCGCGGGTGCGCTTGCGGGTCATCTGCACCAGGCCCAACTCGGTGATACCGATGATGTTGGTCTTGGCGTGATCGCGCTCCAGTTGCTTTTCGAGCGTACGCAACACCTGGCGCTGGTGTTCTTCATCTTCCATGTCGATGAAGTCGATGATGATGATTCCGCCCAGGTTACGCAGGCGCAATTGACGGGCGATGGCCGTCGCGGCTTCGAGGTTGGTCTTGAAGATGGTCTCTTCGAGATTGCGATGGCCGACGAACGCCCCGGTGTTGACGTCGATGGTGCTCATGGCTTCCGCCGGATCGACCACCAGATAACCGCCGGACTTGAGCGGGACCTTGCGCTCAAGTGCCTTCTGGATTTCGTCTTCGACGCCATACAGGTCGAAAATCGGCCGTTCGCCCGGGTAATGTTCCAGGCGGTCGGCAATCTCGGGCATCAGCTCGGCGACGAATTGCGTGGTTTTCTGGAAGGTTTCCCGAGAGTCGATGCGGATCTTCTCGATTTTCGGGCTCACCAGGTCCCGCAGGGTGCGCAGCGCCAGACCGAGGTCTTCGTAGATCACGCTGGGCGCACTGATGGTTTTGATCTGGGCGTTGATCTGATCCCAGAGACGGCGCAGGTAACGGATGTCCATGAGGATTTCATCGGCGCCGGCACCTTCGGCCGCCGTGCGCAGGATGAAACCGCCGGCCTCCTTGATCCCTTCCTTGGCCACGCAGTCGGTGACCACTTGCTTGAGGCGTTCGCGCTCGGCTTCGTCTTCAATCTTCAAGGAAATGCCGACGTGAGCGGTGCGCGGCATGTACACCAGGTAACGCGAAGGGATCGACAGTTGAGTCGTCAGGCGCGCGCCTTTGGAACCGATCGGGTCCTTGGTCACTTGCACCACCAGGCTCTGGCCCTCGTGCACCAGCGCACTGATACTCTCGACCGCCGGGCCTTCGCGCAGGGAAATTTCCGACGCATGAATGAACGCGGCACGGTCCAGGCCGATATCGACGAATGCCGCCTGCATTCCCGGCAATACCCGCACGACTTTGCCTTTATAGATGTTGCCGACGATCCCGCGCTTTTGCGTACGCTCGACGTGGACCTCTTGCAGGACACCGTTTTCGACCACCGCCACGCGCGATTCCATCGGCGTGATGTTGATCAGAATCTCTTCACTCATGGCAGGGTCTCGTTCAGGCATGTTCACGATAATGGCCGCATCTGTTCAGAACGTTGCTTGGTGTGCGTTCCGGGGTTGCCAACAGGGTATGCCGAAATGGCCGAGCAGTTCCGCGGTTTCGCAAAGCGGCAGTCCGACCACCGCTGAATAACTTCCATCGAGCCCGGCGACAAACACCGCACCCAGTCCTTGAATGCCATAACCGCCCGCCTTGTCCTGTGGTTCGCCACTGGCCCAGTAAGCCACGGCTTCTTCACGACTGATATCCCGAAAACGCACGCGACTGGTGACAACCCGGGATTCGCAACGTTCGCCATCGAGCACGGCAATCGCGGTCAGGACTTCATGCTCACACCCTGACAGCATCATCAGCATGGCGCACGCATCCGCTTGATCAACCGGTTTGCCGAGAATTTTTCCATCGAGCACCACGGCGGTATCGGCGCCGAGCACGCAGAACGGTTCGTCGGACACGACGCTGCCGCGCCCGGCTTCGGCCTTGCCGCGCGCCAAGCGCTCGACGTAGGCCGACGGGGATTCTTGAGCTAAAGGAGTTTCATCGATATCCGCACTGATGGCGCGGAACGGTACGCCGATCTGCGTGAGCAGCTCACGTCGACGCGGCGAACCAGAGGCGAGGTACAACCGTTTCATCAAGACCTCTCCCTGTCCAATGCCTGAGCGAATTAATTGATTTTGTAGCGTCGACGCAGTCCGCGCAAACCGAAACTGATCCAGGGCCAGAGCAGCGCACTGACCAGTGCCGGCAGCACCAGTGCCAGCGTCGGCTGACGATTGCCGGTCAAGGCGCTGAGCCACAGTTGTACAAGCTGGGCGAGGCCGAAGATCACCAGGATCACCAGGCTCTGCTGCCACATCGGGAACATCCGCAGGCGTTGCTGCAGCGCCAGCACCAGATAGGTGATGAGCGTCAGGATCAAGGCGTTCTGCCCCAGGAGCGTGCCGTAGAGCACGTCTTCAGCCAGCCCCAGGCAAAACGCCGTCACCATCCCGACGGTCTGCGGCAGGTTCAACGCCCAGAATGCCAGCAACAAGGCCAACCACAGCGGGCGCAGGATCTCCATGAATTGCGGCAAAGGCGAAACACTCAGCAGCAGGCCGACGGCAAACGTCAGCCAGACTATCCAGCCGTTTCGGGATGCTTTTACACCGCCCATTATTCTCTCCCCACTGGAGTGGCCGGCGCGGAGACTGGCGGTTTGGCGGCAGGCTTCGCGGCAGCGGGTTGCGCTGTCGGCGGTTTAGCCGCCGCAGGATGCGAGGCCGCAGGCTTGGCTGGCGTGGTGGCAGGCTTGGCGGGTGCGGTGGCCGCAGGCGCCGCCGTGGCAGGAATCGCCGGTGCCGCAGCCGGTGCAGCGGGGGCCGCGGGGCTGACCAGCTTCGGAACCGTCGCCGGAATGGTCGGCCCACCGCCCTGTGCATCCAGGTTTTCCTGGGCCTGGGCGGCAGCGTTGACGCGCTCTTCGGCGGTCCGGTTGTCGCTGAACACCAGCAGCAGGTAACGGCTACGGTTCAAGGCGGCGGTTGGAACGGCGCGGACAATGGCAAACGGCTGGCCGGAATCGTGAATCACTTCCTTGACCGTCGCCACCGGATAACCGGCCGGGAAACGCTGACCGAGGCCGGAGCTGACCAGCAAGTCGCCTTCCTTGATGTCGGCGGTATCGGCCACATGCCGCAACTCGAGACGCTCCGGGTTGCCGGTGCCGCTGGCGATCGCCCGCAAACCGTTACGGTTCACCTGCACCGGAATGCTATGGGTGGTATCGGTCAGCAGCAAGACGCGGGAGGTGTAGGGCATCAACTCGACCACCTGGCCCATCAGGCCACGGGCATCGAGTACCGGCTGACCGAGGACCACGCCGTCGCGCTCACCTTTATTGATGATGATGCGATGGGTGAAGGGGTTGGGGTCCATGCCGATCAACTCGGCCACTTCGACCTTCTCATTGACCAGTGCCGAAGAGTTGAGCAACTCGCGCAGCCGAACGTTCTGCTCGGTCAGGGCGGCCAGCTTCTGCATGCGCCCCTGCAACAGCAGGTTCTCGGTCTTGAGTTTTTCGTTTTCGGCGACGAGTTCGGTCCGGCTGCCAAACTGACTGGCAACGCCTTCCCACAGTCGTCCGGGCAGGTCGGTGATCCAGTAGGCGTCCATCAGCACCAGCGACATCTGGCTGCGTGCAGGCTTGAGCAGACTGAAACGGGCATCGACCACCATCAGTGCGACCGATAGCACGACCAGCACCAACAGGCGCACGCCCAGTGAAGGGCCCTTGGTGAAAAGCGGTTTAATAAGCCGCTCCTCCCAGGCAAATGTTCTGTTTATTCATACGGCGGCAATCCGGCCTGGATGCAGACTGACAGAAGATAAACGCGAACAGGCAGCACTGCAAAGTGCCGCCTGCGCGCTCAACAGCATAGAGGCAATCCGGCGACTTATTCGCTGGAAAGCAGGTCCATGGTGTGTTTATCCATCATTTCCAATGCACGGCCACCGCCGCGAGCAACGCAGGTCAGCGGGTCTTCGGCAACGATCACCGGCAGACCGGTCTCCTGGGCCAGCAATTTGTCCAGGTCACGCAGCAAGGCGCCACCACCGGTCAGTACCAGGCCACGCTCGGCGATGTCGGAAGCCAGTTCCGGCGGCGATTGCTCCAGGGCGCTTTTCACGGCCTGAACGATGGTTGCCAGGGACTCTTGCAGAGCTTCCAGCACTTCGTTGGAGTTCAGGGTGAATGCCCGTGGAACGCCTTCGGCCAGGTTGCGACCGCGAACGTCGACTTCGCGAACTTCGCCGCCCGGGTAGGCGGTACCGATTTCCTGCTTGATGCGCTCGGCGGTGGATTCACCGATCAGGCTGCCGTAGTTGCGGCGCACGTAGGTGATGATCGCTTCGTCGAAACGGTCGCCGCCCACACGTACGGACTCGGCGTAAACCACACCATTGAGGGAGATCAGCGCGATTTCAGTGGTACCGCCACCGATATCCACGACCATCGAACCGCGGGCTTCTTCTACCGGCAGGCCGGCACCGATCGCAGCGGCCATTGGCTCTTCGATCAGGAACACTTCACGGGCACCGGCACCGAGGGCCGATTCACGGATGGCACGACGCTCAACCTGGGTGGATTTGCATGGAACGCAGATCAACACGCGAGGGCTAGGCTGCAGGAAGCTGTTTTCGTGAACCTTGTTGATGAAGTACTGCAGCATTTTTTCGCAAACGCTGAAGTCGGCGATCACGCCGTCCTTCATCGGACGAATGGCAGCAATGTTGCCCGGCGTACGGCCCAGCATGCGCTTGGCTTCGGTGCCGACAGCAACGACACTTTTCTGGTTACCGTGTGTCCGAATGGCCACAACCGATGGCTCATTCAGGACGATACCGCGCTCGCGCACGTAAATAAGGGTGTTGGCAGTGCCCAGGTCAATGGAAAGATCGCTGGAAAACATGCCACGCAGTTTCTTGAACATGGGAAAGGGACCCTAGGCAACGCGTGGGTAAAAAAGTGCGGCAAACTCTAACAACGACAGGGATTTTGGGCAAGGCGCCAATATGTTAAATTGGCCGCTTTTCTGTGCACCAAGCCCCACAATCGCGGCCTTATGACCGTAGAAGTGCGGTAGTGTTCCGACAATCTAACACACGGACGCCGTCCGTTTTGTTTTCCACTGGAGAATCCCAATGGCGCTTGAACGCTCCGACGTGGAAAAAATCGCTCATCTGGCCTGCCTTGGCCTCAATGATGCCGATCTTCCACACATCACTTCGGCCCTCAACAGCATTCTCGGGCTGGTCGACGAAATGCAGGCGGTCAATACCGACGGTATCGAACCGCTGGCCCACCCACTGGAAGCCAGCCAGCGCCTGCGCGCAGACGTCGTGACCGAGACCAATCACCGCGAGGCCTACCAGTCCATCGCACCAGCGGTCGAAAACGGCCTGTACCTGGTTCCGAAAGTCATCGACTAATAGGGAAAGAGCCTGCAATGCATCAATTGACTCTGGCCGAGATCGCCCGCGGACTCGCCGATAAAAAGTTTTCCTCCGAAGAGCTGACCAAGGTCCTGCTGGTGCGCATCGCCCAGCTCGATCCGCAGCTCAACAGTTTCATCAGCCTCACCGAAGACCTGGCGCTGACGCAGGCGAAAGCCGCTGACGCCCGCCGGGCCAATGGTGAGAGCGGCGCCCTGCTCGGCGCGCCGATCGCCCACAAGGACCTGTTCTGCACCCAGGGCATTCGGACCAGCTGCGGCTCGAAGATGCTCGACAACTTTAAAGCGCCGTACGACGCCACCGTCGTCGCCAAGCTGGCCGCTGCCGGGGCCGTGACCCTGGGCAAGACCAACATGGACGAATTCGCCATGGGTTCGGCCAACGAGTCGAGCTACTACGGCGCGGTGAAAAACCCTTGGAACCTGGACTACGTGCCCGGCGGTTCGTCTGGCGGTTCGGCAGCGGCGGTTGCCGCTCGTCTGCTGCCAGCGGCCACCGGCACCGACACTGGCGGCTCCATTCGTCAGCCTGCGGCCCTGACCAACCTCACCGGCCTGAAACCGACCTACGGTCGCGTTTCGCGCTGGGGCATGATTGCCTACGCGTCCAGCCTCGATCAGGGCGGTCCATTGGCACGCACCGCCGAAGACTGCGCGATTTTGTTGCAAGGTATGGCCGGCTTCGATCCGAATGACTCCACCAGCATCGATGAACCCGTGCCGGACTACAGCGCCAGCCTCAGCGGTTCGCTGCAAGGCCTGCGCATCGGCGTGCCGAAAGAGTATTTCAGCGCCGGTCTCGACCCGCGCATCGCCGACCTGGTCATGGCCAGCGTTGAAGAGCTGAAAAAGCTCGGCGCCGTGGTCAAGGAAATCAGCCTGCCGAACATGCAGCACGCGATCCCGGCGTACTACGTGATCGCCCCGGCGGAAGCCTCGTCCAACCTGTCGCGTTTCGACGGCGTGCGTTTCGGCTATCGCTGCGAAGACCCGAAAAACCTGGAAGACCTGTACAAGCGTTCCCGTGGCGAAGGTTTCGGACCGGAAGTGCAGCGCCGGATCATGGTCGGTGCCTATGCGCTGTCGGCCGGTTACTACGACGCCTATTACCTGAAGGCGCAGAAGATTCGTCGCTTGATCAAGAACGACTTCATGGCGGCCTTCAATGAGGTCGACATCATCCTCGGCCCAACCACGCCGAACCCGGCCTGGAAGCTTGGCGCCAAGAACAGCGACCCGGTCGCTGCGTACCTGGAAGACGTCTACACCATCACCGCCAACCTCGCGGGTCTGCCGGGCTTGTCCATGCCGGCCGGTTTTGTCGAGGGTCTGCCGGTCGGCGTGCAACTGCTCGCTCCGTATTTCCAGGAAGGCCGCTTGCTCAACGTTGCGCACCAGTACCAGTTGAACACTGACTGGCACACCCGCACCCCAACCGGCTTCTGAGGAGACACACATGCAATGGGAAGTCGTGATCGGGCTGGAGATTCACACCCAGCTCACCACCCGGTCGAAAATCTTTTCCGGTAGTTCCACCACGTTCGGTTCCGAGCCGAACACCCAGGCCAGCCTCGTAGACCTGGGCATGCCCGGCGTGCTGCCGGTGCTGAACCAGGAAGCGGTGCGCATGGCGGTGATGTTCGGTCTGGCGATTGACGCCGAGATCGGCCAGCACAACGTGTTCGCGCGTAAAAACTACTTCTATCCGGACCTGCCAAAGGGCTACCAGATCAGCCAGATGGAATTGCCGATCGTCGGCAAGGGCCACCTGGACATCGCCCTGGAAGACGGCACGGTCAAACGTGTCGGCATCACCCGCGCGCACCTGGAAGAAGACGCCGGCAAGAGCCTGCACGAAGAGTTCAGCGGCGCCAGCGGCATCGACCTGAACCGTGCCGGCACGCCACTGCTGGAAATCGTCTCCGAACCGGACATGCGCAGCGCCAAGGAAGCCGTGGCTTACGTCAAGGCGATCCACGCGCTGGTGCGTTACTTAGGGATCTGCGATGGCAACATGGCCGAAGGTTCGCTGCGTTGCGACTGCAACGTGTCGATCCGTCCCAAAGGCCAGGTCGAATTCGGCACCCGCTGCGAGATCAAGAACGTCAACTCGTTCCGCTTCATCGAGAAGGCAATCAACAGCGAAATCCAGCGTCAGATCGAATTGATCGAAGACGGCGGAAAAGTGATCCAGCAGACCCGCCTGTACGACCCGAACAAGGACGAAACCCGTCCGATGCGCAGTAAAGAGGAAGCCAACGACTACCGTTACTTCCCCGATCCGGACCTGCTGCCGGTGGTCATCGAGAACTCGTTCCTCGACGACGTGCGCGCCACTCTGCCGGAATTGCCACCGCAGAAGCGCGAGCGCTTCCAGGAGCAGTTCGGCCTGTCGGTCTACGACGCCAGCGTCCTGGCCACCAGCCGCGAACAAGCCGATTACTTCGAGAAAGTCGCGAGCATCGGCGGCGACGCCAAACTGGCGGCGAACTGGGTGATGGTCGAGTTGGGCAGCCTGCTCAACAAGCAAGGCCTGGACATCGAAGAGTCGCCGGTTTGCGCAGAGCTTCTGGGCGGCATGCTGCTGCGCATCAAGGACAACACCATCTCCGGCAAGATCGCCAAGGTGGTGTTTGAGGCGATGGCCAACGGCGAAGGCAGCGCGGACGAGATCATCGACAAGCGCGGCCTCAAGCAAGTGACCGACACCGGCGCCATCTCGGCGGTACTGGACGAAATGCTCGCGGCCAACGCCGAGCAGGTCGAACAATACCGCGCGGCAGACGAAGCCAAGCGCGGTAAAATGTTCGGCTTCTTCGTCGGCCAGGCCATGAAAGCCTCCAAAGGCAAGGCCAACCCGCAACAGGTCAACGAACTGCTCAAAAGCAAGCTCGAAGGCTGATGAGGATGGAGCCAGCTCTAAAATCTGGCTCCATTCCCTGTGGGAGCGAGCCTGCTCGCGATAGCGGTCCGGCACTCAACGATGAGTTGACTGTCAGAACGCTATCGCGAGCAGGCTCGCTCCCACAATTGTTTCGGGAAAACCTTGAATGAAACGTCTATTCGGCGCCTGCGCCCTGCTCTCTCTGTTGGCCGGTTGCGCCAGCACCGACACCGTCGATCCGCATGGCTACGACAAAACCGGCGTGGCTTCGTACTACGGCGCCAAACACCAAGGCAAACGCACCGCCAACGGCGAGCGTTTCAACATGAATTCCATGACCGCCGCCCATCGCCAGCTACCCTTCGGTACACGGGTGAAGGTCACCAATCTGAATAACGACAAATCCTGCGTGGTACGCATCAATGATCGCGGGCCGCACACCCGTGGCCGCCTGATCGACCTGTCCAAGGAAGCCGCCGAGCGCCTGGGCATGCTGCGCAGCGGCACCGCGCGGGTTCGCGTGCAAGCCCTCGACGACTGACCGATGGAGCCCCGACCATTTTCGGACTAGCCGACTTACCCCTGATCAGCGTGATCGAATTGTTCAGCGGATTGTTCCTGCTGATTGTCGGCGCCGAATTGATGGTGCGCGCCGCCGTACGCATCGCCGCGCGATTGCACGTACGACCGCTGATCATCGGCCTGACCATCGTCGCCCTCGGCAGCAGCGCGCCGCAGATGGCGGTCAGCCTGCAAGCGACCCTGGCGCACAATGCCGACATCGCCGTCGGCAGTGTGATCGGCAGCAGCATTTTCAACATCCTCGTCACCCTCGGATTGTCCGCACTCATTATTCCTTTGCGGGTTTCCCGGCAACTGGTGCGCCTGGATATTCCGTTGATGATCGGCGCCAGCCTGCTGGTGTTCGTACTCGCCTGGAATGAAGAACTGACCCGTACCGACGGCGTGATGTTGCTGACAGCACTGGCGATTTACCTGGGCTTGTTGCTGCGCCAGTCACGGCATTCGGGACGGCCGGTATCCAGTCATGACCATCATGCGCAAGCGCCTTGGCTCAGCAGTCTGCTGATGATCGTCGCCGGGCTGGCGATGCTGGTGTACGCCGGGCACTTGCTGCTGGGCGCGGCAGTTGCGGTCGCTACCGATCTTGGGTTGTCGGAGCGGATCATCGGCCTGACCATCGTCGCCGTCAGCACCTCACTGCCGGAACTGGCCACTTCGTTGATCGCGGCTATGCGCGGCGAGCGCGACATTGCCGTGGGCAACGTGATTGGCAGCAACCTGTTCAACCTCCTGGGTGTGCTCGGTTTTACCGCCCTGGTGGCACCGTCGCCGCTATCGGTATCGCCCAACGCCCTGGATTTCGACCTGCCGGTGATGCTCGGCGTCGCGGTACTGTGCCTGCCGCTGTTCTACACCGGCTACCGCGTAACCCGCGCCGAAGGCCTGCTGTTTTTGGGTTTGTACCTGGCGTATGGGCTGCACGTGGTGTCGTTCACCACCGGCATGCCCCTGGCCGGCAAGCTGGAACACTTGATGCTGTTTTTCGTCCTGCCGACGCTGGTGGCGTTCTTGCTGTTCACGTCGCTACGCGCCTGGCATCGCCAACACCATAAGAAGGAAGTCCCATGACCGAGAATAAAAAACCCGGCGTTGAAGTCCGCCGCCAAGTGATGGGCGACGCCTTCGTCGACCGCGCACTGGGCAACGCCACCGAGTTCACCCGGCCGCTGCAGGACTTCGTCAATGAACACGCCTGGGGCGGCGTGTGGAATCGCGAAGGCCTGCCGCTGAAAACCCGCAGCCTGATCACCCTTGCCGCTCTGACTGCACTCAAGTGCCCGCAGGAGTTGAAAGGTCATGTGCGCGGTGCGCTGAACAATGGCTGCACTGTGGATGAGATTCGCGAGGCGCTGCTGCATTGCGCGGTGTATGCCGGTGTGCCGGCAGCGATCGATGCGTTTCGGGCGGCGCAGGAAGTGATTGATAGCTACCAGAAGCCTGAGTGAGTCATTGAAATTAAGGCTGCCTGATCTGGCGCCATCGCGAGCTTGCTCGCGATGAGGCCCTCAGGAACACCGCAACTCCAGAGGTCAGATCCACCCACCCCACTGCAAAAAGAAGATCCCGACATTGGTGGTGATCGCCGCCATCAGCGTAGTGATCACGATAATCGCCGCCGCCAGTTCGTGATTGCCATCCGCCGCCCGCGCCATGACAAAACTGGCAGCGGCGGTCGGACTACCGAAGTACAGGAACAGAATCCCCAGTTCCGCCCCGCGAAAGCCCCACAACCACGCCCCCAGCGTCGCCAGCACCGGCAAGCCGATCATCTTCACCAGGCTTGAACTCAGCGCCATGTTGCCGCTTTTGCGCAGTGACGCCAGGGATAGCGTGCCGCCGATGCAGATCAGCGCCAGCGGCAGCGTGGTTTGCGCCAGATACTGGCCGGAGGTCTCCAGCCAGCCCGGCAGACCGATCTTGAAATAGGCGAAAGGTGCAGCCGCAATCACGCTGATGATCAGCGGATTGCTGAACACACTTTTGCAGATGCTCCACGGATCGGACTTGATTACCGGGCTGTACACCGCCAGCACGATGGTCGACAGCGTGTTGTAGAACAGGATCACCAGCGCCGCGAGGATCGCCCCGAGGGAAATCCCGTAGTCGCCGTACATGCTTGCGGCCAGCGCCAGGCCGATGACCCCGTTGTTGCCGCGAAATGCACCCTGGGTGTAGATCCCCCGATCTTCCCGCGGGCACTTCCATATCGCCCAACCCCATGCGATGGCAAAACACGCCAGGGTCGCGAGGGAGAAGTAGATCAGCAGCGCTGGTTGCAGTGCCGCGTGCAGGTCGGCATGCAGGATGCCCAGAAACAGCAACGCCGGCATGGTGACGTTGAACACCAGGGCCGACGCGGTGTGGATGAAGTTGTCGTTGATCCAGTCGATGCGCTTGAGCAGCACCCCCAGAAACAGCATGGCAAACACCGGCGCGGTGATGTTCAGGGTTTCGAGGAAAATTGCCAGCATGCCGGAGTGGACCTTGATGGTGTCGTTAGTTGGCTAATGATAAGCCACCAAGGACGTTGGCGTCTGGAAGATCGCCATCGCGAGCAGGCTCGCTCCCACAGGGATCTTCCTTGTTGCACAAACTGTGTGAACACCGAAGATCCCTGTGGAAGCCAGCCTGCTGGCGATGAACGATAACGCGGTTTCAGGTGATCGGCGCCGGGTTGAACAGGGTAATGTCGTTATGCAGCTTGTGCTGCTCGGCCCAGGTCTGTTTCTTGCCACTGGCCACGTCCAGGTAGTAGTGGAACAGCTCCCAGCCCAGCTCCTCGATCGATGCGCGACCGGTGGCAATGCGTCCGGCGTCGATATCGATCAGGTCCGGCCAGCGTTGCGCCAGTTCGGTCCGGGTCGAGACCTTCACCACCGGTGCCATGGCCAGCCCGTAAGGCGTGCCACGACCAGTGGTGAACACATGCAGATTCATCCCCGCCGCCAACTGCAAGGTCCCGCAGACAAAGTCGCTGGCCGGGGTCGCGCAGAAGATCAGGCCTTTGCGTTTGAAACGCTCGCCAGGGCCAAGCACGCCGTTGATCGCGCTGCTGCCGGACTTGACGATAGATCCCAGGGATTTCTCGACAATGTTCGACAACCCGCCCTTCTTGTTGCCCGGCGTGGTGTTGGCACTGCGATCCGCCTCGCCCTTGGCCAGGTAACGGTCGTACCAGTCCATTTCCCGCACCAGTTCCTGAGCGACGTCCTGGTTTTCCGCGCGTGAGGTCAGCAGGTAAATGGCATCGCGCACTTCGGTGACTTCGGAAAACATCACCGTCGCACCGGCCCGCAGCAGCAGGTCCGAGGCATAACCGAGCGCCGGGTTGGCGGTGATGCCGGAGAACGCATCACTGCCGCCGCATTGCATGCCCAGAATCAGCTCGGACGCCGGCACGGTTTCCCGGCGACGCTGATCGAGCTTCTTCAAGCGCGTCTCGGCCAGTTCCATGATCTGCTCGATCATTTCGGTGAAGCCGTGACTGGAGTCCTGCAAGCGGTACAACCAAGGCTCGCTGAGATCCACCGAGCTGTCGTTGTCGTGCATCACCTGCCCGGCCTGCAATTTCTCGCAGCCCAGGCTGATCACCAAGGCTTCGCCACCCAGGTTCGGGTTGCGGGCCAGATTGCGCACGGTGCGGATCGGGATGTAGGCGTCGGTGGCGGTGATGGCCACGCCGCAGCCGTAGCTGTGGGTCAGCGCCACCACGTCATCGACGTGCGGGTACTTGGGCAGCAACTCATCCTTGATGCGCTTGACCGCATGATCCAGTACCCCGGTCACGCACTGCACGGTGGTAGTGATGCCGAGAATGTTACGCGTGCCGACGGTGCCGTCGGCATTGCGATAACCCTCGAAGGTGAAGCCTTCCAGCGGTGCTTGTGCGGCCGGTACATCGGTGGACAGCGGCAGGCTGTCCAGCGGTGGCGCGGTCGGCATGCGCAGTTGATCTTCCTTGACCCAGCTGCCGCGGGGAATCGGCTGCAAGGCATAGCCAATGACCTGACCGTAACGAATCACCTCGCCACCTTCGGGAATATCCTCCAGGGTGACCTTGTGGCTCTGTGGCACGAAGTCCACGGTAACCAGGCCGTCCGCAAACTCGGTGCCGGCCGGTACACCCTGATCATTGACCACGATCACTACGTTATCCCGCTCGTGCAGGCGGATGTAGCGCGGCGAGTCAGAATGTTCAATCAACTGCATGACGCCGCTCCTCAGGAATGCGCTTGAGACAATTTACCAGGGGCTTCAGTACCGTTCGCGGGTGGCTCTTTGAGCACCACACGCTTGATCGGGCCGACGATGACCAGATAGCTGAACACTGCGACCAAGGCGTTGCAACCGACAAACACCAGTGCCCACTTGAACGAACCAGTGGAACTGATGATGTAGCCGATGACGATCGGGGTGGTGATGGACGCGAGGTTACCGAAGGTGTTGAACAGGCCACCGCTCAGGCCGGCGATCTGTTTCGGCGAGGTGTCGGACACCACCGCCCAGCCCAGTGCGCCCACGCCTTTGCCGAAGAACGCCAGGGCCATGAAGCCGACGACCATCCATTCAACGTCCACATAGTTGCAGGCCACGATGCTGCTGGAAACCAGCAGGCCGGCGATGATCGGTGCCTTGCGGGCAAAGGTCAGGGAGTGGCCTTTGCGCAGCAGGTAATCGGAAATCACCCCGCCGAGCACACCACCGATAAAGCCGCAGATCGCCGGCAAGGACGCGATGAAACCGGCCTTGAGGATGGTCATGCCGCGTTCCTGCACCAGGTACACCGGGAACCAGGTCAGGAAGAAGTAGGTGATGCCGTTGATGCAGTACTGGCCCAGGTACACGCCGAGCATCATGCGGTTGGTCAGCAATTGACGGATGTAGTCCCACTTCGGACCGTCGGTCTTCTTGCCTTTGCCCTTGTCCTGGTCCATGTCGACCATGCCGCCGTTGTCGGCGATGTGCTTGAACTCGGCGTCGTTGATCATCGGGTGCTGGCGCGGGCTGTAGATCACTTTCAGCCAGATGCCCGAGAAGACGATGCCGATCACGCCCATGACGATGAACACGTGCTGCCAGCCGAAGCTGTAGACGATCCAACCCATCAGCGGTGCGAACAACACGGTGGCAAAGTATTGCGCCGAGTTGAAGATCGCCGAGGCAGTGCCGCGTTCAGCGGTCGGGAACCAGGCCGCCACGATACGTGCGTTACCCGGGAAGGATGGCGCCTCAGCCAGGCCCACCAAAAAGCGCAGCATGAACAGCGCGACCACGGCGGTGGACATGCCGAACTCGCCGACATAACCCTGCAGCACGGTGAACAGCGACCAGGTGAAGATGCTCAGTGCGTAGATTTTTTTCGAGCCGAAACGGTCCAGCAGCCAGCCACCGGGAATTTGCCCGGCCACGTAGGCCCAACCGAATGCGGAGAAGATATAGCCGAGGGTAACGGCGTCGATGCCGAGGTCTTTTTGCAGGCTGGAGCCGGCGATTGCGATGGTAGCCCGGTCGGCGTAGTTGATCGTGGTCACCAGAAACAGCATGAGCAGGATCAAATAGCGGACGTGAGTCGGCTTTTGGGTCGATTGCATGTAGATGTACTCCCACAAATTATTTTTATGCGCGGGTTGTAGGAGCGAGCCTGCTCGCGATGGTGGTCAACGATGACGCGGGGCATCAGGTTTATCGCCACGACCTCGAGACCATCGCGAGCAGGCTCGCTCCTACAGGGGTGTTGCGTTTACGAACCGATGTAGCTGGTCTTCACGACCGTGTAGAACTCTTGCGCATAGCGACCTTGCTCACGTGATCCATAGGATGAACCTTTACGCCCACCGAACGGAACGTGGTAATCCACACCGGCGGTCGGCAGGTTGACCATCACCATCCCGGCCTGGGAGTGGCGCTTGAAGTGGTTGGCGTACTTCAACGACGTGGTAGCGATGCCCGCCGACAGACCGAACTCGGTGTCGTTGGCCATGGCCAGCGCGGCTTCGTAATCGGCAACGCGGACGATGTTGGCCACCGGTCCGAAGATCTCTTCACGGCTGATGCGCATCGAAGCTTCGCTGTCGGCAAACAGGGTTGGCGCGAGGAAGTAGCCCTCGGTGTCGCACGTCACCAGACCACCGCCGCTGACCAGACGCGCGCCTTCGGACTGGCCGATGTCGATGTACTTCATGTCCTGTTCAAGCTGAGCTTGCGAAACCACCGGACCGATATCGGTGCCAGCCTTCAATGCATGGCCGACCTTGATCGACTTCATGCGTTCGGCCATGGCCTCAACGAACTGGTCGTGGATGCCGGCGGTGACGATGAAGCGGCTGGAAGCGGTGCAACGCTGGCCAGTGGAGTAGAACGCGCTCTGCACCGACAATTCGACCGCTTGCTTGAGGTCGGCGTCGTCGAGAATGATCTGCGGGTTCTTGCCGCCCATTTCCAGCTGGACTTTGGCCTGGCGCGATACGCAGCTGACGGCGATCTGACGACCGACGCCCACGGAACCGGTGAAGCTGATGCCGTCGACTTTCGGGCTGTGGACCAGTGCATCGCCCACCACGCGACCGCTGCCCATCACCAGGTTGAACACACCGGCAGGGAAGCCAGCGCGGGAGATGATTTCGGCCAGTGCCCAGGCGCAACCTGGAACCAGGTCTGCGGGTTTCAGCACGACGCAGTTGCCGTAGGCCAGGGCCGGGGCGATTTTCCATGCCGGAATGGCGATCGGGAAGTTCCACGGGGTGATCAGACCGACCACGCCCAAGGCTTCGCGAGTGACTTCAACGTTGACGCCCGGACGCACCGACGGCAGGTAGTCGCCGGACAGGCGCAGGCACTCGCCAGCGAAGAACTTGAAGATATTACCGGCGCGGGTCACTTCGCCGATGGCTTCAGGCAGGGTCTTGCCCTCTTCCCGGGCCAGCAGGGTGCCGAGTTCTTCGCGACGGGCGAGTATTTCAGTACCGACTTTGTCCAGGGAATCGTGACGCGCCTGAATGCCGGAAGTGGACCAGGCCGGGAACGCAGCACGGGCGGCGTCGATGGCGGCGTGGACCTGAGCCAGGTCAGCCTTGGCGTAGTCGCCGATGGCGTCGCTCAGTTCGGACGGGTTGATGTTGGTCGAATAGTCGCCACCGGCAACCCATTCGCCGTTGATGTAGTTATCGAAACGCGTTGCATCTGCCACTTTGAGATCTCCTCACGCAAAAAGCCGCTGATTGCTCAGCGGCCCTGGTTTATCGGGTGTTACTGGGCGCCCTGCTTGTCGATCAGCGCGGCGAGCATTTCGTACTCTTCGCCGGTCAGATCGGTCAGCGGTGCACGCACCGGGCCTGCGTCGTAGCCGGCAATTTTTGCCCCGGCCTTGACGATGCTCACGGCATAACCGGCCTTGCGGTTACGGATGTCCAGGTACGGCAGGAAGAAGTCGTCGATGATCTTGCCGACGGTAGCGTGATCATCACGAGCGATGGCGTGGTAGAAGTCCATCGCGGTTTTCGGGATGAAGTTGAACACCGCCGAGGAGTAGACCGGCACGCCCAGCGCCTTGTAGGCCGCGGCGTAGACTTCGGCGGTCGGCAAGCCACCCAGGTAGCTGAAGCGATCACCGAGGCGGCGACGGATCGACACCATCAACTCGATATCACCCAGGCCATCCTTGTAGCCGATCAGGTTCGGGCAGCGCTCGGCCAGACGTTCCAGCAGCGGCGCGGTCAGGCGGCAGACGTTACGGTTGTAGACCACCACGCCGATGTTGACCGATTTGCACACGGCCTCAACGTGGGCGGCAACGCCGTCCTGGCTGGCTTCGGTCAGGTAATGCGGCAGCAGCAACAGGCCTTTGGCGCCCAGACGCTCGGCTTCCTGTGCGTATTCGATGGCCTGGCGGGTCGAACCGCCCACACCGGCCAGGATTGGCACGCTGGTGGCGCAGGTGTCGACCGCAGTCTTGATGATTTCCGAATATTCGCTGGCCGCCAGAGAGAAGAACTCACCGGTGCCGCCCGCGGCGAACAACGCCGAGGCACCGTATGGGGCCAGCCATTCGAGACGCTTGATGTAACCCGCGCGATTGAAGTCGCCCTGAGCATTGAAATCGGTGACCGGGAAAGACAGCAGACCGGCAGAGAGGATGGACTTCAGTTCTTGTGGATTCATTATTCGAACACCCTGGATAGCGACGTTGTGTGAGAAAACCGTTCAGCCTGCGCTGAAGTTGTAGGTCATCGTACAACTTAAAATACAACCGTCAACTGCATTTCATCGCGGAGGGTGAAAATTGTTGGACAAGGAGTCGCGCCAGCTCAGGTTTTCAGCGGCCGCTGGCGTAGGGAAAGCGGGACAGGAATGTGGCGGCCAACGGGCTCATTAGAGATACGTTGTCGGAAGATTGACCAATCTGAGCAGACAGACGGGAGGATTTGTGAAATGGCTGATGGCCCTATCGCGAGCAGGCTCGCTCCTACACTGGATCGCCTGTGGACACAAATCTCGTGAACAGCCGAATTCAAATGTGGGAGCGAGCCTGCTCGCGATAGCGGTCTGTCAGACAAGGAGTCGCTCGAAGATAAAACTTACCCCCGCTGCGCCTCAGCTTCTTCATGGGCATGACGCAACCGCTCACGGCTGTTGGTCAGGTGCAAACGCATGGCGGCACGCGCCGCATCGGAATCCTGGCGGGCAATCGCGTCGTAGATTTCTTCGTGCTCACGGCTCAGGCGACTCATGTAGTGCTGCTGGTCGTCATGGGCCAGGCGCGCGGAATTTAGCCGCGTGCGCGGAATGATGCTGGTGCCCAGGTGGGTCATGATGTCGGTGAAATAACGGTTGCCGGTGGACAGCGCGATTTCGAGGTGGAAGGCGAAGTCCGAAGCCACGGCGTCACTGGCGTGAGCGGCGCTTTCATTCAACGCATCAAGGGCAGCGCGCATGTTGGCCAACTGTTCCGGACTGCGACGTTGCGCCGCCAGCCCGGCAGACTCCACTTCCAGGCTGATGCGCAGTTCCAGGATCGCCAGCACATCGCGCAAGGTCACCACGGTCGCCGGGTCGATACGGAAACCGCTCGGGCTCGGCGTGTCGAGCACGAAAGTGCCGATACCGTGGCGGGTTTCCACCTGCCCTGCCGCCTGCAAACGGGATATCGCCTCGCGCACCACCGTGCGGCTGACGCCATGGGCATCCATGATGGCCGACTCGGTGGGCAACTTGTCGCCACGCTTGAGATGGCCATCACGGATCTGCTCGGACAGCACCGTCACCAGTTCCTGAGCGAGGCTGCGGCGCTTGCGTGGGAGGCGTGGTGTGTCGTTCAGGTTTTCCATGGTGAACATCTGTCTCGAAAAAGTCGGCGGCTGAAAGCGCATCATAGCGCAACGCGGTTGTACGATCACCTAACCCCTTGTAGGAGCGAGCTTGCTCGCGATGGACTTGAAAGCGCCGCGTTTATTCAGAAAGCGCGCGTTATCGTTAGCTACCATCGCGAGCAAGCTCGTTCCTACAAGGATTTGCGGTGTTCAGGCGGTCACGGCCTGGTCCACCAGATGGCCATTCTCGATACGGATATGCCGCGGGTGGAAGCGCTTCAGACTGCTGCGATGGCCGACACTGACGATGCTCAGCCCCGGCAACTCATCGATCAGCGCCTGATACAGCGTGGCCTCGTCTTCTTCGTCCATCGCCGAGGTAGCTTCGTCCATATACAGCCATTGCGGTGCATAAAGCAGCGCACGGGCAAAGGCCAGGCGCTGCTGCTCACCCGGCGACAACATGCGCTGCCAGTGGTTGGCTTCGTCGAGACGGGCAATCAGGTGCGGCAAGCGACAGGTTTCCAGCACCTGCGCGTAGCGCTCGTTCGGATAGGTATCGCCGGGCTGTGGATAACTGAGGACATCACGCAGGGTGCCAATCGGCAAATACGGTTTTTGCGGCAGGAACAGGTAGCGCGCCGATGGCAGGCGAATACTGCCGTGGCCGGTCGGCCACAGATGTCCCATCGCCCGCAGCAGGGTCGACTTGCCGCTGCCGGAGCGACCGCTGAGCATCACACGCTCGCCCTCCTTCACGGTCATGTCGGCGTTGGTCAGCAGGTGGCGACCTTCAGCAAGGTCCAGGCCGAGGTTGTGCACCTTCAGCACCGAGCCAGAATTCTGTACGTCGATGGCCGGTGCACGCTCTTCGTTGTCGCGCATGGCCTGGTGGAAGCTCAACAGACGATCGCAGGTGGCGCGCCAGGAAGCGAGGCTCTGGTACGCACTGATAAACCAGCTGAAGCTTTCCTGCACATTGCCGAATGCCGAGCTGATTTGCATCAGTTCGCCCAGTTCGATCTTGCCGGAAAGGTAACGCGGCGCGGCAACCATGAAGGGGAAGATGATGGCGGCCTGACTGTAACCGGCGGTGAAGAATGTCAGGCGCTTGGACACTTTCATGATGTCCCAGAAGTTATGCCAGACCATCCCGAAGCGGCTGCTCAACCGACGATTTTCGTTCGGCTCGCCGTTGTACAACGCGATGCTTTCGGCATTCTCGCGAATTCGCACCATGGAGAAACGCAGGTCGGCTTCGAAGCGTTGTTGCTGGTTGTTCAGGCCGATCAGGCGACGACCGATCAAATGCGTCAACCAGCTACCGACCACCGCGTAAACCAGAACGCACCAGAACATGTAGCCGGGAATGGTGATGCCGAATACTTCAATGCTGCCCGACACGCCCCACAGAATGATCGAGAACGACACCAGGCTGACGATATTGCGCAGCAGCCCGATACCCAGCTCAAGGGTGTTGGAGGTGAAGTTGTTGAGGTCTTCGGAAATCCGCTGGTCCGGGTTATCGGTGTAACCGCCCTGCTCCAGCTGGTAGTAATTCTTGTCGGCGAGCCAGCGTGCAAAGTGCTTTTCAGTAAGCCACGCCCGCCAGCGGATCGTCAGCATCTGCGTCAGGTAGAGCCGGTACACCGCGCCGACGATCGCCACCGCCGCAATCGCGCAGAAGTACAGGATCAGTTGCCAGAACGCTGCCTCGTCCTTCTTTTGCAGGGCGTTGTAGAAGTCCTTGTACCAGGTGTTGAACCACACCGAGATCCCCACGCTGATCAGCGACAGCGCAATCACCGCGATCAGCAGAGTCCAGGCTTTGACCTTCTCCTCACTGCGCCAGTAAGGCGTGATCATCGCCCACACTTTGCGAAAAAACTGCCCGTGCACGGCGTCGTTGACCGCGGAATACTCAGCGTTCTGATTCATGGATAAGGCTCGATAGAGAAAAGTACGCACACGAACCGATCATAGATGATCGGTCCGGTTTTTCGCGAGATACGGCCCGCATTCATTCAGCGCAGGTTCAGCGGCGAACGGGACGCTTCTGCAGTTTGCGCTGCAGGGTGCGGCGGTGCATGCCCAGGGCACGGGCCGTGGCGGAGATGTTGCCTTCGTGCTCGGTCAGCACGCGCTGGATGTGCTCCCACTGCAGGCGGTCCACGGACATCGGGTTTTCCGGCACCAGGCTGTCGAGGTCGGCGTGTTCGGACAGCAGCGCCGCCAACACGTCGTCGGCGTCCGCCGGTTTGCACAGGTAATTGCAGGCACCGCGCTTGATCGCCTCGACGGCGGTGGCGATGCTCGAATAGCCGGTGAGGATCACCACGCGCATTTCCGGGTCCATTTCCAGCAACTTGGGCAGCAGCACCAGGCCGGAGTCGCCGTCCATCTTCAGGTCCAGGGCGGCGTAATCCGGCAGATCGGCCTTGGCCAGCTCCAGGCCTTCCTCGGCGGAACCGGCAGTGCTGACGCGAAAACCGCGGCGAGCCATGGCGCGAGCCATGACGCGGGTGAATGTGGCGTCGTCATCGACCAGCAACAAATGCGGCAGTTCTTCGCCTTCGACTTGGATCTCTTCACTCATGTTCGTCTCCTCGGGCGACACGGGGCAGGCGCAGCTCGGTGAGCGTGCCACCTTCCTCATGACTGTAGAGTTTCACTGAGCCGCCGGCGCGTGTCACGCTGGCCTTGCTCAAAAACAGGCCCAGGCCGAAGCCTTTGCCCTTGGTGGTAAAAAACGGCTTGCCGATTTGCTCGGCGATGGCCAGCGGCACACCGGCGCCATGGTCACGGATGCTGATGGTGAGGTTTTCCCAATCCCAGTCCAGCGTCACTTGCAGCCCTTCGGGGCAGGCATCGGCAGCGTTGTTCAACAGGTTCAGCAAAGCCTGGGTCAGATCCGGCGGCGGCGCCATGCGGGGGACCGGGCCCTGGCCGAGGCGCTGGAAGCGATAACTGGCTTCCGGGCGCATCAGGTGCCAGCGATTGAGGGCTTCATCAAGCCAATCGGTGACGTCCTGCATCTCCACCGCCAACCGGCGATTGGCCTCGGCGGCGCGCACCAGATGCTGCAAGGTCTCTTTACACAACTTGACCTGATCCTGCAGCACGCTCAGGTCATCCTGCAACATCGGGTCATGGTGGTCCTGACGCATTTCCTTGAGTAGCACACTCATGGTCGCCAGCGGCGTGCCCAGTTCATGGGCCGCACCGGCGGCCTGGGTAGCGACGGCCAGCAGTTGTTGATCGCGCAGGCCTTCTTCGCGACGAATGGCGCGCAACTCTTCCTGGCGACGCAGCTCTTCGGCCATGCGCGCGGCGAAGAACGTAATCACCGCAGCCGCGAGGGCAAAGCTCAACCACATCCCGTACACCTGCAGGTTTTCCCGAGCGATCGGGAAGGTTTGCAGCGGGTAGAACTGCGCCAGCAACAACGTGTACATCGTCAGCGCGATACCCGACAGGATCACCGAATAACGCCAAGGCAACGTCACGGCGGCAATGGTCAGCGGCACCAGGTAATAGGAGACGAAGGGGTTGGTCGAGCCACCGGAGAAATACAGCAAGGCGCTGTGGATAAACAGGTCGCAAGCCAGTTGCACGGCATATTCGAGCTCGGTCACCGGCCACGAGGTGCGCAGGCGAATCGCCGTGAAGACGCACAGCAGCATTGAACATGCGAGCGTTGCCGCCAGTTGAAACCAGGGCAGTGGCAGCAATTCGAGCCAGTAGGCCAGGCCAACGGAACCGGCCTGGGCGGCCAGCACCAACGTGCGGATGAACGTCAGCCGCCAGAGGTTCTGGCGAGTGGCGGAAGTGATTTGAACGGGGGCGAGCATGAGCTCTCCTGATGAGCGCTCCAGGCGGATCGCAGGGAGTATAACCAAGCACGGGGGCTGACAGGCAAAAGTGCGGCAAACGGCCACATGCCTGTAGGAGCAGCCGGTCGACGCTCGATTGCTCGCGATGGTCGTCAACGATTACGAGGGAGTCCTGATACCCTGCGGCGCTTTCGGTTTTTTCGCGAGCAAGCTCGCTCCTACAGGGATGCATCTGTATAGAAGTTGTAACTGTGCGAACCGGAGCATAAAAGCTAGAGTCTGATGGTTTCACGCAGGCCCGGATCATACCCCTGCGCACCTTTCAAGGAGCCTTCATGCACACATTCCGCCGCAGCGCCGCCCTCCTCGCCCTGAGTGTTGGCACCGTCGCCAGCCTCCCGGCCATGGCCGCCGACGAGCTTCATTACAACCAGATTTCCCTGCGCGCCGAAGTCAGTCAGGAAGTGGCCCGCGACCTGATGATCGTGACCCTCTACACCGAAGAACAGAACACCGACCCGGCCAAACTCGCCGCCGACGTCAGCACCACCATGAACAAGGCGCTGACCAAGGCCAGGCAGGTCAAGGACATTACCCTGCGCCAGGGCAGCCGCAACAGCTACCCGATCTATGACACCAAGGGCCAGAAAATCACCGGCTGGCGCGAGCGCGCCGAATTGCGCCTGGAAAGCCCGGACTTCGCCGCGCTGTCGAAGCTGACCGGCGAACTGCTCACCGACCTGAAAATGGGCGGCATGGACTTCGCCATCGCCACCCCGACCCGCAAGGCCAGCGAAGACGCCCTGCTCAAAGACGCCGTGAGCGCGTTCAAGGCTCGCGCCCAGCTTGCGACTGATGCTCTGGGCGGCAAGAGCTATAAAATCGTCAACCTGAACCTCAACAGCAACGGTTATCCACAGCCTTACATGCGCGCGCCGATGATGATGAAAGCCGCCGCCATGGACAGCGCACCGGTGACGCCGGATGTCGAGGCCGGCACCAGCCAGGTCAGCATGACCGCGGATGGTTCGATTGAAGTGCTGATGCCTTGAATCGATAGCCCGCAAACAAAAGACGGCGATCATTCAGATGATCGCCGTTTTTTTTGGCAGTTTTCAGGCATGAGCTATAACTGGAGAGACCACCGGGAAAAGCTGGCAGTTGTACCGGGTGCAACTGAGTTCGATTGGCCACTATTGGTGCAACAATAACCACTCTTATTCACGCCATACCCACCCCACAATTCGGGGTATGAATAAGTAACACCCTCGCCCCACTCGGGAGCAACCAGGACCGCGAGCGCACTGCAAAAGTGCGTCATTTGCACAGTAAAAAAGCCGCGCAAACGGTCAAATGCGCCAGAAATTACACAAATGCGACATTAAGGTACGTTCGTGCCACTGTTTAAGGCTAGTAGTCACTCTGGATCTTGCATTGGGTATGGCCCCTGCATAAGTATCCGCAGGCACGACTCACGAGGTCGTCCTCTAATTCCAAAAATGACAACAAATCATGAGGCCACCATGCTTAAACACGCGGTCATTCCGTTTTTAGTTGGCGCAAGCTTGTTAGCCAGCGCACCGTTCGCCCAAGCAGCGACTAACCTGGTGTTCTGCTCCGAAGGGAGCCCGGCCGGTTTCGATCCAGGTCAATACACCACCGGAACCGACTTCGACGCCTCTGCAGAAACCATGTTCAACCGCCTCACCCAGTTCGAGCGCGGCGGTACCGCCGTAATTCCTGGTCTGGCGACCAGCTGGGACGTCTCCGATGACGGCCTGACGTACACCTTCCACCTGCGTGAAGGCGTCAAGTTCCATACCACGCCGTACTTCAAGCCAACTCGTGAGTTCAACGCCGACGACGTGCTGTTCACCTTTAATCGCATGATTAACAAGGATGACCCGTTCCGCAAAGCGTACCCGACTGAATTCCCGTACTTCACCGACATGGGGATGGATACCAACATCACCAAGATCGATAAAGTCGACGACAAGACTGTCAAGTTCACCCTCAAGGACGTTGATGCCGCGTTCATCCAGAACATGGCCATGAGCTTCGCCTCGATCCAGTCCGCCGAGTACGCTGCCCAGCTGCTCAAGGACGGCAAGGCCGCCGACATCAACCAGAAGCCGGTTGGTACTGGCCCGTTCGTGTTCAAGAGCTACCAGAAAGACTCCAACATCCGCTACACCGGGAACAAGGACTACTGGAAGCCTGACGACGTGAAGATCGACAACCTGATCTTCGCCATCACCACCGACCCGTCGGTACGTATCCAGAAGCTGAAGAAGAACGAGTGCCAGGTCACCCTGTTCCCTCGTCCGGCCGACCTGAAGGCACTGCGCGAAGACAAGACCCTGAAGCTGCCTGACCAGGCGGGTTTCAACCTCGGTTACATCGCCTACAACGTGATGCCCAAGGTCAAGGGACAAACCGATGCGAACCCGCTGGCTGACCTGAAGGTACGCCAGGCAATGGACATGGCGGTCAACAAGCAACAGATCATCGACTCCGTGTACCAGGGTGCCGGCCAGCTGGCGGTCAACGCCATGCCTCCGACCCAGTGGTCCTACGACACCACCATCAAGGATGCGCCGTACAACCCTGAGAAAGCCAAAGAGCTGCTCAAGGAAGCCGGCGTGAAAGATGGCACCGAAATCGTTCTCTGGGCGATGCCGGTACAGCGTCCATACAACCCGAACGCCAAGCTGATGGCAGAAATGCTGCAGTCCGACTGGTCCAAGATCGGCCTCAAGGTCAAGATCCAGAGCTACGAGTGGGGCGAGTACATCAAGCGTTCCAAAGGTGGCGAGAACCAGGCGATGCTGATTGGCTGGAGCGGTGACAATGGTGATCCGGACAACTGGCTGAACGTGCTGTTCGGCTGCGACTCGCTGGAAGGCAACAACTTCTCCAAATGGTGCGACAAGAAGTTTGACGACATCGTCAAGCAAGCCAAGCGCACTTCGGACCAAAGCAAACGCACCGAGCTGTACAAACAGGCGCAACACGTCCTCAAAGACGCCGTGCCTATGACACCTATCGCTCACTCGACGGTGTTCCAACCCATGCGCGCCAACGTGCAGGACTTCAAGATCAGCCCATTTGGCTTGAACTCCTTCTACGGCGTCAGCGTCAGCAAATAAGGTTTTGCAACGGCGACGTTCCTGACGTCGCCGTTGCTTTATCTTCCGAGAAGGCAGGAATTCGCCTACATCCTAATCCGCAGCTGACTACAGCATCGGGCGAGGACGCGTTGCCATTTCCTACGAGTCTTTAGGACTCTACGCATTTACTGCCGGACCCATGGCTCATACCGTCGGGATCTGACCAGTGCACGCGTGGGTCATCGGTTACTGCTGTGTGCATGGCTTGAAATCAGTGATGCCTCTACGTCCGCGGACGGGACGGCGGCTCATTGAAAACACTTTGAGAGAAAAGGAAGCGTTATGCGCCATACCCTGGTTTTATCCGCATTGCTGGGCACCGGCCTGTTGGCCGCCACTTCCATCAGCCAGGCCGCCAACAACAGCCTGGTGTTCTGCTCCGAAGGCAGCCCCGCCGGTTTCGACACGGCGCAGTACACCACTGCGACCGACAACGACGCCGCCGAGCCGCTGTACAACCGGTTGGCGGAGTTTGAAAAAGGCGCGACCAACGTCGTACCGGGCCTGGCCACGAGCTGGGATATTTCCGAGGACGGCCTCAAATACACGTTTCACCTGCGCGAAGGGGTGAAGTTTCATACCACCAAATACTTCACGCCGACCCGCGACTTCAATGCAGATGACGTGCTGTTCACCTTCAATCGCATGCTCGATCCGCAGCAACCTTTCCGTAAGGCTTATCCGACAGAGTTTCCTTACTTCAACGGCATGAGCCTGAACAAGAACATCGCCAAGGTCGAAAAGACCGGGCCGCTGACCGTGGTCATGACGCTCAATAGCGTGGACGCCGCGTTCATCCAGAACATCGCCATGAGCTTCGCCGCCATCCTTTCGGCCGAATACGCCGACAAGCTGCTGGCCGAAGGCAAGCCGAGCGACATCAACCAGAAGCCGATCGGCACCGGGCCGTTCGTGTTCAAGAGCTACCAGAAAGACTCGAACATCCGTTACACCGGCAACCAGCAGTACTGGGATCCGAGCCGGGTCAAGCTCGACAACCTGATTTTCGCCATCAACACCGACGCCTCGGTGCGCGTGCAGAAACTCAAGGCCGGCGAGTGCCAGATCACCCTGCACCCGCGCCCTGCCGATGTGACCGCGCTGAAGAACGACCCGGCCCTGCAACTGATCGAGAAGCCTGGTTTCAACCTCGGCTACATCGCCTACAACGTTCGCCACAAACCCTTCGACCAGCTCGAGGTGCGCCAGGCGCTGGACATGGCTGTGAACAAGCAAGGCATTCTCAATGCCGTCTACCAGGGCGCGGGGCAACTGGCGGTCAACGCCATGCCGCCGACCCAATGGTCCTATGACGACACGATCAAGGACGCCGCCTACAACCCGGAAAAAGCCAGGGAATTGCTCAAGGCTGCCGGCGTCAAGGAAGGCACCGAAATCACCCTTTGGGCCATGCCGGTCCAGCGTCCGTACAACCCCAACGCCAAGTTGATGGCCGAGATGCTCCAGGCCGACTGGGCGAAGATCGGCCTCAAGGTCAAGATCGTCAGCTATGAGTGGGGCGAGTACATCAAGCGCACCAAGAATGGCGAGCACGACATCAGCCTGATCGGCTGGACCGGTGACAACGGTGATCCGGACAACTGGCTGGGCACGCTCTACAGTTGCGACGCCATTGGCGGCAACAACTACTCGATGTGGTGTGATCCGGCTTACGACAAGCTGATCAAGCAGGCCAAGGTCGTCACCGACCGCGACCAGCGCACCCTGCTCTACAAACAGGCGCAGCAGTACCTCAAGCAGCAGGTGCCGATCACGCCAGTCGCTCACTCAACGGTCAACCAGCCGCTGAGCGCCAAAATCGAAGGGTTCAAGGTGAGCCCGTTCGGTCGCAACGTTTTCTCGGGTGTCAGCATAGAAAAATAACCGATTAGCCAGAAATGCCGGGGGGCGGATTTTCCGCCCTCACGCAGACGCTTTGCCGTCTTTTGCCAATTTGGCCTGCAGCAAACGTTTGCGATGCCGTGAATGAGTTCTAAACCAATAGCCGGATCACAAAAAAAGACCGGCATAAAAAAAGAAAGTAAGGAGCTTTACCCATGAAACTGAGCAGCACCGCGTTATTGGCCTTGGCCATAAGCAGCGTAACCGCCACGGCTTACGCAGAGTCCCAAAGCCAGGCTTTCACCCCGGTTACCGTGAACGAGAAAAACGCCCAAAGCGAAGCCACCGGCTTTGTCGAAGGCCAGTCGATCACCGGCACCACGCGTAACTGGTATGCCAACGAGCAACTGCAACGCGGCGCCAAGTTCGCCTACAAAAAGGACGGCGTTTCGACCCCGACCGATCGCCGGATCAACTGGGTCCAGGGCACCATCCTCAAGTACAACTCGGGCTTCACCGAAGGCACCGTAGGCTTCAGCACTGAAGTGGCGGCATACAACGCCATCGCCCTGGACCGGGACCGCAAAGACCTGGCGTCCAACAACGGTGGCGCGCCGGGCTCTCGTCCAGGCGCGGGCAACAACCGTACCCTGACCAAAGAAGGCGGCGACGCTCAAGGCCAGTGGAGCAAACTGGGCCTGGCCAACGTCAAGGCGCGTGTCTCCAACAGCACCCTGACCGCCGGCCGCATGAACTTCAGCAGCCCGATGGTCGACGTGATCGGTAACCGTGCACTGCCTTCGAGCTTCCAGGGCGTGGCCCTGCACAGCGAAGAGCTGAACAACCTGGCCTTCGACCTGGCCACCTTCGACCGCAACTCACCGCGTACCGAAGAAAGCCAGCGCAAATTCCGCACCGAATACGCCAACGGCATCGTCGAAACCGACCACGTTCACACCGGCGGTATCACCTACACCCCATTTGCCAGCCTGACCACCAGCCTCTGGGCGACCCAGGCTGAAGACATCTGGAACCAGTACTACTTCGGCGCCTCTCACGTACTGGGCGACAGCCAGGTACTGAGCCTGACCACCGGCCTGAACTACTACAAAACCAAGGAAACCGGTAAAGCCCTGATCGGTGATATCGACAACGACACCTACTCGCTGTCGTTCGGCCTGACCCACCAGGCCCACACCCTGACCCTCTCGTATCAGGAAGTGAACGGTAACGAGTACTTCGACTACCTGCACGAAACCAACGGCATCTACCTGGCCAACTCCCTGCTGTCGGACTTCAACGGCCCGAACGAAAAATCGTTCCAGGTTGCCTACGGTCTGAACATGGCCGAATACGGCGTGCCAGGCCTGAAGTTCAACATCTACCAGGCTCGCGGCTGGGGCATCGACGGTACTCACTACACCGGCAACGGCGGCGTGGCAGGCAAGGGTTACGACGGCATCCAGTCCCAGGATGGCGAACACCACTATGAATACGGCATCGGCGCGACCTACGCCGTGCAGAGCGGCCCGCTCAAGGCCACCACGATCCGCGGCACCTACACCGCTCACCGTGCCAGCGAAAACCAGGCTGACGGCAGCATCAACGAGTTCCGTCTCGTGACCACGGTTCCGTTCAACATCCTGTAATGCCCGTGCCGAACGGCTGATTCAATGACGAATCGGCCGTTCGGCTTTTGTCCTTTAACTGATTGCAGAGGGTTCTTGATGAAAATGCTTCCCCTACGTGCGGCCATCGCGGCTGCCTTGCTGAGTGTCGCGATGGGTGTATCGGCCAAGCCGCTGGTGGTCTGCACCGAAAACAGCCCCGAAGGCTTCGACATGGTCCAGTACACGACTGCAGTCACCGCCGATGCCGTGGCCGAAACCATCTTCAATCGCCTGGCGGACTTCAAGCCCGGCACCACCGAAGTGATTCCGGCGCTGGCCGATTCCTGGGACATCAGCGAAGACGGCCTGACCTACACGTTCCATTTGCGTAAAGGCGTCAAGTTCCACACCACCGAATACTTCAAGCCGACCCGCGACATGAATGCCGACGATGTGGTCTGGAGCTTCCAGCGCCAGCTGGACCCGAATCATCCGTGGCACAAACTGTCGAGCGTGGGCTTCCCGTACTTTGAAAGCATGGGCTTCAAGGAGCTGCTCAAGAGCGTCGAGAAAGTCGACGACAATACGGTCAAATTCACCCTTACCCGCCGTGAAGCGCCGTTCCTGGCCGACATCGCCATGGCCTTCTCGTCGATCTACTCCGCTGAATACGCCGACCAGTTGCTCAAGGCGAACAAGACCGGCGACCTGAACAACAAGCCAGTCGGCACCGGCCCGTTCGTATTCCAGCGCTACAACAAGGACGCCCAGGTTCGCTTCAAGGCCAACCCGGATTACTTCCGTGGCAAGCCACCGGCTGATGCGCTGATCCTGGCCATCGCCACCGACAACAACGTGCGCCTGCAAAAGCTCAAGGCCAACGAGTGCCAGGTCGCGCTCTATCCGAAGCCGGATGATATCCCGAGCATCAAGAAAGACGACAAGCTGAAAGTCGATGAACTGAACGCGATGACCGTCGCGTACATCGCCATCAACACCACGCACAAGTACCTGAGCGATGTGCGGGTGCGTAAAGCCATCGACATCGCTTTCGACAAGGAAGCGGCTGTCAACGCGCTGTTCGGCAAGGGCAATGCAACAGCCGCAGTCAACCCGTTCCCGGACACCCTGCTGGGCTTCAACCACACACTGAAGAACCCGGCCCGTGACCTGGACAAGGCCCGTGCCCTGCTCAAGGAAGCCGGCGTACCGGAAGGCACCACCTTCACCCTGTTCACCCGCAACGGAGGCGGTGCAACCAACCCGAACCCGATGCTCGGCGCGCAGATGATGCAAGCCGACCTGGCCAAGGTCGGGATCAAGATCGACATCCGCGTGATGGAATGGGGCGAAATGCTCAAACGCGCGAAAAACGGCGAGCACGACATGGTTTCCGCCGGATGGGCGGGCGACAACGGCGACCCGGATAACTTCCTGACGCCTATGCTCAGTTGTGAAGCGGCCAAGAACGGCGAAAACTACGCACGCTGGTGCAATGACAAGTTCCAGGCCCTGATCGATCAGGCCCGGGAAAAAACCGACCCGGCCGAACGCGCAGCGCTCTACGAACAGGCCCAGGTTATTTTCAACCAGGACCAGCCGTGGATCAGCTTGGCACACACTAGAATGTTTACCGCAATGCGCAACAACGTAGAGGGCTATCACATTAGCCCACTCACCACGAATAACTTCGCCACCACCCAGGTGAAGTAATAAGAAAACTCCCGGCATTCCTGACCCAGGCATGCCGGGCACGCCTAACCGGCTGATGAGGTACAACACACGATGTTTAGTTTTATTGCCCGCCGACTGGGGTTGTTGATCCCCACGTTCTTCGGCATCACCTTGCTGACTTTCGCGCTGATTCGCATGATCCCGGGCGACCCCGTAGAAGTCATGATGGGAGAACGCAGGGTCGATCCCGAAATGCACGCTCAGGCAATGGAACGCCTAGGTCTGAACAAACCCCTGTATGCCCAGTACCTGGATTACATCGGCAAGCTGGCCCACGGCGATCTCGGGGAATCCCTGCGTACCCGTGAAAGCGTGTGGAGCGAGTTCACCTCCCTGTTCCCCGCGACCCTGGAACTGTCCATGGCCGCCCTGTTGTTCGCCGGCATCCTGGGCCTCCTGGCCGGGGTGATCGCGGCACTCAAGCGAGGGTCCCTGTTCGACCATGGGGTGATGGGTATCTCCCTGGCGGGATACTCGATGCCGATCTTCTGGTGGGGCCTGATCCTGATCATGTTCTTCTCGGTAAGCCTGGGCTGGACCCCGGTATCCGGGCGGATCGACCTGCTGTATGACATCGAACCGCGCACTGGCTTCATGCTGATCGATACCCTGCTGGCCGACGAGCCGGACGCCTTCTTCGACGCCCTGCACCACTTGATCCTGCCAGCCATTGTGCTGGGTACCATCCCGCTGGCGGTGATCGCGCGGATGACCCGTTCCTCGATGCTCGAAGTGCTGCGCGAAGACTACATCCGCACCGCCAAGGCCAAAGGCCTGTCGCCGGCGCGCGTGGTGTTCGTGCACGGTCTGCGCAACGCGCTGATTCCGGTGCTGACGGTGGTCGGCCTGCAAGTCGGCACCCTGCTGGCCGGTGCGGTCCTGACCGAAACCATCTTCTCGTGGCCCGGCATCGGCAAATGGCTGATCGAAGCCATTGGCGCCCGGGATTATCCCGTCGTGCAAAACGGCATCCTGTTAATCGCCTGCCTGGTGATTGTGGTCAACTTCGTAGTGGACATCCTCTACGGCTTTGCCAACCCACGCATCCGTCATCAGCGCTGAGATCATGACCATGACCACTCCAATTCCATCGGTAGCAGTCGATCAAAGCCTGCTGTACCCGTCTCCGTACAAAGAATTCTGGCAAGCGTTCTCCAAGAACAAAGGTGCCGTCGCCGGTCTGATGTTCATGCTGCTGGTGATTTTCTGCGCGATCTTCGCCCCGTGGGTCGCCCCTCATGACCCGAGCGAGCAATACCGCGACTTCCTGCTGACTCCGCCGGCCTGGCTGGAAGGTGGGCAACTGCAGTTCCTGCTCGGCACCGATGAGCTGGGCCGCGACCTGCTGTCGCGTCTGATCACTGGCTCGCGCCTGTCCTTGATGATCGGCTTGTCCTCGGTGGTGATGTCGCTGATTCCGGGGATCCTGCTGGGTCTGTTCGCCGGGTTTTTCCCGCGCGTGCTCGGCCCGACCATCATGCGTCTGATGGACATCATGCTGGCCCTGCCGTCCCTGCTGCTGGCCGTGGCGATCGTCGCCATCCTCGGCCCTGGCCTGATCAACACCGTGATCGCCATTGCCGTGGTGTCCCTGCCGTCCTACGTTCGTCTGACCCGCGCTGCGGTGATGGGCGAACTGAACCGCGACTACGTGACCGCCGCGCGCCTGGCCGGTGCCGGCCTGCCACGCCTGATGTTCGTCACCGTGCTGCCAAACTGCATGGCGCCGCTGATCGTTCAGGCCACCCTGAGCTTCTCCTCGGCGATCCTCGATGCCGCCGCACTGGGCTTCCTCGGCCTTGGCGTACAACCGCCAACCCCTGAGTGGGGCACCATGCTGGCTTCGGCCCGCGACTACATCGAACGCGCCTGGTGGGTGGTGAGCCTGCCTGGTTTGACCATTTTGCTCAGCGTGCTGGCAATCAACCTGATGGGCGACGGCCTGCGCGATGCGCTGGACCCGAAACTCAAGAACGCCGCCTGAGGAGATTCCCATGTCACTGCTAGAAATCAAGAATCTCAACGTTCGCTTCGGCGACAAAACCGCTACGCCAGTCGTCGATGGTCTCGACCTGCAAGTGGACAAGGGCGAAGTGCTGGCCATCGTTGGCGAGTCCGGCTCCGGCAAGTCCGTGACCATGATGGCGCTGATGGGCCTGATCGAGCATCCGGGGATCGTCACCGCTGACGCCCTGAATTTCGACGGCAAGAACATGCTCAAGCTCAACAATCGCCAGCGTCGACAGATCGTCGGTAAAGACCTGTCCATGGTCTTCCAGGATCCGATGACCGCGCTGAACCCGAGCTACACCGTCGGTTTCCAGATCGAAGAAGTGCTGCGCCTGCACCTGAAAATGTCCGGCAAGGCTGCCCGCAAGCGCGCCATCGAACTGCTGGAAAAAGTCGAGATTCCGGGTGCCGCTAGCCGCATGGACGCCTACCCGCATCAACTGTCCGGTGGCATGAGCCAGCGTGTCGCGATTGCCATGGCAATTGCCGGCGAACCGAAACTGCTGATCGCCGACGAACCGACCACCGCACTGGACGTCACCATTCAGGCGCAGATCATGGACCTGCTGCTGGCCTTGCAGAAAGAGCAGAACATGGGCCTGGTGCTGATCACCCACGACCTCGCCGTCGTGGCTGAAACCGCCCAGCGCGTGTGCGTGATGTACGCAGGCCAAGCGGTCGAAGTCGGTCAGGTGCCGCAACTGTTCGACATCCCGGCGCACCCGTACAGCGAAGCGCTGCTCAAGGCGATTCCGGAACACAGCCTGGGTGCCGCGCGCCTGTCGACCCTGCCGGGCATCGTTCCCGGTCGCTACGACCGTCCGCAGGGTTGCCTGCTGTCGCCGCGCTGCCCGTACGTGAAAGACAACTGCCGTCAACAACGTCCGGCACTTGACCAGAAAAGCAACAGCCTCGCTCGCTGCTTCTACCCGCTGAACCAGGAGGTGGCGTAATGGCCGTCGTTCTTACCGCCCGCGACCTGACCCGTCACTACGAGGTGTCCCGAGGCCTGTTCAAGGGTCACGCCACCGTGCGCGCCCTCAACGGTGTGTCGTTCGAACTGGAAGCCGGCAAGACCCTCGCTGTCGTCGGCGAGTCGGGTTGCGGCAAATCCACCCTGGCCCGTGCCCTGACTCTGATCGAAGAGCCGTCCTCCGGCTCCTTGAAAATCGCCGGGCAAGAAGTTGCCGGCGCCGACAAGGCCCAGCGCAAGCAACTGCGCAAGGACGTGCAGATGGTGTTCCAGAGCCCGTACGCCTCGTTGAACCCACGGCAGAAAGTCGGCGATCAACTGGCTGAGCCGCTACTGATCAACACCAACCTGAGCGCCGCGGAACGTCGCGAGAAAGTCCAGGCGATGATGAAACAGGTGGGCTTGCGTCCCGAGCACTACCAGCGTTATCCGCACATGTTCTCCGGCGGTCAGCGCCAGCGGATCGCCCTGGTCCGCGCGATGATGCTGCAACCGAAAGTGCTGGTGGCGGACGAGCCGACCTCGGCACTGGACGTGTCGATTCAGGCGCAGGTGCTCAACCTGTTCATGGATTTGCAGCAGGAGTTCAACACCGCCTATGTGTTCATCTCACACAACCTGGCAGTGGTTCGCCACGTTGCCGACCACGTGATGGTGATGTACCTCGGTCGTCCGGTGGAAATGGGGGCGAAAGAGGACATTTACTCCCGCCCTCTGCACCCCTACACCCAGGCGCTGTTGTCGGCGACGCCGGCCATCCACCCGGATCCGGACAAGCCGAAAATCAAGATCGTCGGCGAGTTGCCCAACCCGTTGAACCCGCCGTCCGGCTGCGCCTTCCATAAGCGCTGCCCGTACGCCACCGAGCGTTGCAGCACTGAAGAGCCGGCCCTGCGCCTGCTCGCCGGCCGCCAGGTGGCTTGCCACTACGCCGAACAATTCCTCGACGGCGCGGCATAAAAAACTGTAGGAGCCAGCCTGCTGGCGATAGCGGCATACCAGTCAACATTTCTGTTTACGGGTACACCGCAATCGCTAGCAGGCTAGCTCCCACAGGGATTGAGTAGCTCAAGCAGTCAGCGTTAACCCACCCCCTTCCGCCTCGATTGCGCATCATTCAGGTAGAAGGGGGTTTCTTTTGCCTGCAATAGAGTGACTAGGTCTGGCTGTCGCCTTCTTCCTCATCGGAGTCCGGCTCGTCGGTGGTCGAGTCATCGTCGTTGTCAGCACCACCCTGCCCCTGATCTCCTGGTTCCGATTCTGACTTGGCGATCATCAACCCCGCATAACCCGCCTGCCCGCTCGAAGCCTGCTCCCCATGATCGATACACTCGGCCCACGCCATCGAAGTTCCGAGCGAAAACATCACCATCACCTTCAACAGCAGTAAAACGCGAAACAATCTGTTCATAGCCGATTCCTTCCTTTCGTTGAGTGCCTGTCTGGCGCTGAGTCAAATCTAGTTCCGATCAGCCGGGTTCTCCAGATTTGACGTTGTGGCGCGAAGGAAAATGTGGCGGGTTTGTAGACTGGTTTTGAATAAGGGTTATTCCCAAACTCACTAAGTGGCTGTCTCGCTCTTCAGCGAGGATTTGATGACTGGACGCAGACAGGGACGTGTCGCCTGGCATATGAGCGGCATAGAACACATCGCCAACACCGCACTTGCGATCCAGACACTATGTCCTCCAAAGTGACCGTATAGCTGGCCGCCAAGTGTCGGCGAAAGAAACGCACTCATCCCCCAACACATAGAGAAAAGGCCGAAATAGAGCCCACTTCTACCTACTTGTGCACGTTGCATGACCAAGACGTTCAAGGTTGGCATAAACAAAATTTCGCCCACAGTCCAGACAACGGTCGATAGGCAGACAAATAGGATCCCGCTCCCCAACGGCAGAATTCCAAGCCCGAAAGCGAGCAAAAAGGCACCTGCCAACAGTTGCCGCCGCGCCCCCCATGACTCACTACAATGGGATAACGGAATTTGCAGCAAAACCACGAGCAATGCATTGAGCGCAAATTGCCATCCGACACCCTCAGCTCCCAGTCGATAGTAATCGAGCAAATAGTTGCCCAACATGCTGTAGACCGGTTCGAAGGCAAGGCCGAGCAAACCTGAAGCCGCCAGTAACCAAAGGAACGGTCTGTCCTGGAATGGGGACCCAGCGTCCAATGCCGCAGCAGAGACCTCATCCGACATCAGAACATCTCGACGAATCGTCGACCGAACAAACCAGACCAAGGCCAATAACGTCATAGCAGCGCTGACAAAAAACACCCACCGAAAATCAGCCTGTGCCAGAACGCCACCCATTACCCCGGCTATAGCCATACCCAGATTGATGGCAACTCGACTCAATGATTGTGCACGAGCACGCCGCTCAACATGGCAATACTCCAGGATCAAACGCTGATGAAGCGTACGAATTGCACCATCGAGAACACCACTGAACAGCAGCAACCCAGCCAGCCAAGGCACATCGGTGACCAGGCCCAATAGAAGCAAAATACACACGGAGGCAAACAGCAACAATGCAGTAAGCCGCGCCGTGGAGAAATGATCACTCAGCACGCCACCGCCCATTGACCCAATCAGTAATCCTGCACCGTAACCGGACAACAACCATCCAACCGTTTCAAACGGCAACCCCAGTGCCTGACGCAGGTACAACGCCATGAACAACTTGGCCATGGCGCTCAACCGATTGATGAAAATCAACACAGCGAGCACCCAGGCCATAGAGCAGAAGTAGCCGTCCAGCCGAATCAGGTGAGCGAGTCGGCTAACCATGCCACTGATCCAGGTTGCGGCTCACTTGACTGTAAATACCTTTTGAAGCGTAAGGAATGTCTGAACGAATTTCGTGATCCGCATCGAAAAAATACTGCGCCTGTAGCCGGCCATCAGCATCTAGCCCTATTAGAGGGTTGTTAATCAGAAACTTTCGTACCGAGGCACAAAGCGTCGGCATTCGAATCAAGATCCTCCACTGTCCGAAGGCGTTTTCTGGAATAACAGCTTGAGCCCCGAAGCGCTTTTTGTATTGGAATGTTCCTTTGCTTAAAAATGGTTCACAACCTTGAAAGTCGACCCAGTCGATGGATGCTTGATTGGAGGCCCATTCCAGGATCGAGTGATAAACAAAATTCTGCGCACCGTTTGCACGATAAACTACACTTCCGTCCTTCATCCCAATCAAACGTGCATTCAAGGTACGCGTCGGCCAGTCAATATGAGAAATACTTCCCGCTACCCACTCAGCATGCATCTGAATTCGAAATAACACGCCTCGTTTGAACAAATTCAAAAAAGCATCCTGCTCTTCCACACTTCGAGCAAAATCACCGTAACGAGCATTCATCGTCGGAACATGCATGGTGCGGTAAAAGGAGTAAAAATCTTCATCTTCAATTGACACATCGTACTGAAAGCCTCGTTTGACCGATTGAGCTCGGCGCTTGTTTTCACGATGAGATAGTTGCCCCAGCACGTGCTCCAAACCAGCAGAAACATTGACTTTTTGATGAATCCTACTGAGGCCGACAACATCACCTGGCTGTTGGCATTGCTGGATAATGTCCGATGAAGTCATCAACAAACTCATGTCGGTTTTATTTCGCTTTATAAAATCATCAAGTTGCTCCCATTCCAAAGCCCCTTCTTGGTCTATACACGATTGTTCGAAAAAGCATTGAGCTACAAAAGGGGCGATATACTGCAGTCCTTCATTCACCCCGAGATACGTAAGACGAGCCGGAGTTCCGGCTCGGGAGCGCCCACTGTAAATACGAAAGTGGCAGACTGTTTTCTGGCTCATTCGAAAATCAGCCCTCATCGTTATTTCGGTTACGAAGGGTCTCTATCATCTCATCAGCACTTGTAATGAATGACAGCCCATCAAACGGCACAACCTCATAGTCCCCAAGACAATAAGTGCCTGATGCATGAATGGTGTAACCGTCCACGCCCTCCAATAGCTGTCGATCAATCGCATTCAAGCAACCGGTCATCGCCATCACCAATGACCACTCCTTCAGGTCGCGGGGGTCGCTGGGCAATCTCACAGAGGTGTTGCCGAGCAGCTGAACGCACTCACTGTAGCGTTGCATACACTCATACAGCGAAACGACAATTCCAGAGCCTCCATTGACCCGGACATGTTCTGTCATTTCCACAGCGGTGGACGGTAAATGCGTGTAAAAAGTAGATTCGAGAGTCTCGTCGGGACTCCAAGTCGTAGCAGGAAAATGCGCAGACGCCGATTGCACCCACAGACCGTCGTCTGCCTGCGTATAGAGTGGAGTAGAAGCACCCTCGAAATTTCCATCGAGCAAATGCAAAACCATGTCACTGGTAGCCAAGTGTTGAACCAATAGAAACGAAGGTGTGGAAACCTGTTTTCTTAGACGTTTCAATACGTCCACGCCAGAGCAATATCCCAGAAGTCCATATGCGCTCGACACTGCATGCACGTGTACTGTTTTGCGATCGGTATCCCAAGCATCGCCATACTCGAAATCAAAAAAAGCTCGGGCTTGGTCAGAGAATCGATAGTTTTCCAGTCGCAGGGAATGCCACAGCTTCGAATCACCCAATGGTTCGTTATTGAAGAGCTCTTTGAACTGCTGCCCAATAGCCTTCACAGCCTCCGGCGAGTCTGTATCAAGGATAAATATCGGATTCAGAGCACGCAACCGAGGGTCATCGTAGAGCTCAGTTCTACGCAGCTTCCCGATCGTTTGCATAGGTGTCAGCGTGACAATACGTAATTGCTCGGGATGAACAAGTTTGGCTTTCAACGCACGTAAAACCGCATCACGCAATGCAATAGCCTTGTTGCCGGAAGAAGGGGAAAACAACAGAATGCTTTCGCCAGTTTCCTGAATATGTCGAATGGCGCGTGCAACAATCAGCGTGGAAGCAAAGGTCTTCGTTGTTTGAGTGTTTGCGTTTTGCCGCAGGTCGAACAGCCGTAGCGGCACACCTCGATAGCGACCCAATTCAAAAAACTGCGCAGTGGCAGCGGAAAGAAAGGCCTGCATACGGGAGTCCAGTGCAGGTAACCTCATTGAAGGCTCGAAAGCGCCGTCGCTGCTGCTGACTTCGAAATCGGAAGAACTGTTGACGATAAGATCGTAATAACGCTCGAGAACAGAAACCGGGGACTTAGGTCGTTGTGTCGCCGTTGCACTTGAGTTGGTTTTCACATCCATTTGTCTTGCTCCTACACGTGGAAAATCGCTAATTGCGAAATGTCCAGTGAACGCTAGACCTCAACAAGTTCTGTATCGCGGGAAAAAGCCTAGATCAGTTAAAACCAGAGTAGAGCTACAAAAATCGGAAAAAAGCCCTACAGAAATATCTGACATCCTGATCGACTCGAACCAAATCAAAGATCAAAAAACTATTGCTTCCACAGTGGGCTTCCTGCTGGCTTCAACTCAATGCCTGATAATGCTCACGCGCTGCACGGAATTCACGTCCGGCCAGCGTACTTCCCTAAGTGCCAAGTTGACCTGCACTTCCAGACCAAATTGCCGCACCAGGAAAATTTTTCCAGATGTATGATGCAGATTCACCATGAGATTTTTAGAATACTCCTCGCGCAGTTTAAAGAAGATATCGGTGTAGGCTAATCCCGTAGTGGAGCGAGAGCACGTTTCCTGACTCGTAAAACTCAGATAAGGCTACCGACGTGGACCTATCGAAAACACTGCTGCAACTCGAACAACGACTCCTGTCACAGGCAACCCGAAGTGATGCCGAAGAAATATCAAGCCTGCTCGCGGACGACTTCATTGAATTCGGCGCCAGCGGCAGCATCTGGAGCAAGGCCGAAGTTGTCGAGCAGTTGCCGCATCAGCCCTTCACTGAACGCACGATCAGCCAGTTCTCTGTTAAACCACTGTCGGAACATTCCGCATTGGTAACCTACCACTGTCACAACGCATCCATCGGCCAGCGATCATCCACCAACAGCCTGCGAAGTACGATTTGGCAAAAGCAAGACGAACAATGGCGGATGGTTTTTCATCAGGGAACGTTCGTAAACCCGCTGTGAATCGAACTCTCGTTGTGGACACCCCACAAATAAAAAAAAGCCCCGAAGCTTTCGCAACGGGGCTTTTGATTTTGCAGATCAACGCTTAGTGATGCTCACGGGTCGCACGGAATTTCACGTCCGGCCAGCGCTCTTCCATCAGCGCCAGGTTGACCCGCGTCGGCGCGAGGTAGGTCAGGTGACCGCCGCCGTCCAGTGCCAGGTTTTCCACGGCCTTGTTGGAGAATTCCTCAAGCTTCTTCTTGTCGCTGCATTCGATCCAGCGCGCCGAGTAAACAGTGATCGGCTCGTAGGAGCACTCGACCTTGTATTCCTCCTTCAAACGGCTGGCGACCACATCGAACTGCAGCACACCGACGGCGCCGAGGATAATGTCGTTGCTGCGTTCCGGGAAGAACACCTGGGTCGCGCCTTCTTCGGCCAGCTGTTGCAGGCCCTGGCGCAGTTGCTTGGATTTCAGCGGATCTTTCAGGCGTACTCGGCGGAACAATTCCGGAGCGAAGTGCGGGATGCCGGTGAAACCCAGGACTTCGCCTTCGCTGAAGGTGTCGCCGATCTGGATGGTGCCGTGGTTGTGCAGGCCAATGATGTCGCCGGCAAACGCCTCTTCAAGCTGCTCACGCTCGGAGGAGAAGAAGGTCAGCGCGTCGCCGATCCGCACGTCCTTGCCGGTGCGCACGTGGCGCATCTTCATGCCTTTTTCGTACTTGCCGGAGCAGATACGCATGAAGGCGATGCGGTCGCGGTGTTTCGGGTCCATGTTCGCCTGGATCTTGAAGATGAAGCCCGAGAACTTCTCTTCCACCGGCTCCACGGTACGCTCGTTGGCCACGCGTGCCAGTGGGCGGGGGGCCCAATCAACCACGGCGTCGAGGACGTGGTCAACACCGAAGTTGCCCAGTGCCGTACCGAAGAATACCGGGGTCAGTTGGCCGTCGAGGAACTCCTGCTGATTGAACTCGTGGCAGGCGCCCTGCACCAGTTCCAGCTGTTCGATGAAACGCTCGTACTCGTCACCCAAATGGGCGCGGGCTTCATCGGAGTCGAGCTTCTCGATGATTTTCACATCGGTGCGCTCATGGCCGTGACCGGCGGTGTACACGATGATGTAGTCATCGGCGAGGTGATACACGCCCTTGAAGTCGCGGTAGCAACCAATCGGCCAGGTGATCGGCGCCGCCTTGATCTTGAGGACGGCCTCGATTTCGTCGAGCAGTTCGATCGGGTCGCGGATGTCACGGTCGAGTTTGTTGATGAAGCTGACGATCGGCGTGTCACGCAGACGGCAGACGTCCATCAGGGCGATGGTCCGTGGCTCTACACCTTTACCGCCGTCGAGCACCATCAACGCCGAGTCCACCGCCGTCAGGGTGCGGTAGGTGTCTTCGGAGAAGTCTTCGTGGCCCGGGGTGTCGAGCAGGTTGATCATGTGTTCGCGATACGGGAACTGCATGACCGACGTGGTAATGGAAATACCACGCTGTTTTTCCATTTCCATCCAGTCGGAGGTGGCATGGCGATCGGACTTACGAGATTTCACCGTACCGGCTACCGCAATCGCCTTGCCCATCAGCAAGAGCTTCTCGGTGATGGTGGTCTTACCGGCATCGGGGTGGGAAATAATGGCGAAAGTGCGGCGTTTCGCGACTTCGGCGGCCTGTTTGGTCATGGGAAATCGCCTGGCAGGTGATTCAAAAAAGGGCGCAGATTATAGCCCAAGTTGATCCAAGAACCGAACCGTTGAGCATATTAGGGGTGGCCAAATGCTGCTTCAGATGGGAACCTTTTAAAGCAAGGAGACGTCCACTCCCCCGTTACGACCACTCGTCGGGGGCCTGAAACACCTGCAATTCGGCCTGACGAGGCTGTGCTCATGGCTCGATAGCCGTGCGCTTACCCTCTGTAGGAGCGAGCTCGCTCGCGAAAAACGTCCAGACAACGCGTACATTCAAGTACCCAGCGTTATCGTTGACGCCCATCGCGAGCAAGCTCGCTCCTACAGTGGAACGCGCTCGGCTTGAGCTGCTTCTCGCGATCATTTTTTCGGCAGCCAGGAATGGCGTTGCCACACGAAAAAGTGTTCGCCGACTGAAAAAAGGAGTCCGCCTGTGGCTATCCACTATGGCAAAGGGCTGATAGGAGGCGCGCTGGTAATCGCCCTTCTGGCCCTGCTGATCCAATGGATCGGCATCAACACGATCGAACTTTACCGCGACGATTTGTTGTTTTACCTGCAAGCTCATCTGGTTCTCGTCCTCGCTTCCATGCTGGCCGCCCTTGTCGTGGGCATTCCTGCCGGCATCTTCCTCAGCCGCCCGTCCATGGTCGGCCGCGCCGAACGCTTCATGCAGTTCTTCAACATCGGCAACACCGTTCCGCCCCTGGCCGTCCTGGCCATTGCCCTGGGCATCCTCGGCATCGGCAGCGGTCCTGCCATCTTCGCCCTGTTCCTCGCCTCGCTACTGCCCATCGTGCGCAACACCTATGAAGGCCTGAAAAACGTTCAGGGTTCGCTCAAGGAAGCCGCCGTCGGCATCGGCATGACCCCGCTCCAGGTGCTGTGGAAAGTCGAATTGCCCAACGCGGTGCCGATCATCATCGGTGGTGTGCGCGTGGCATTGGCGATCAATGTCGGGACGGCGCCGCTGGCGTTCCTGATCGGCGCCAACAGTCTCGGCAGCCTGATTTTCCCTGGCATCGCCCTGAACAATCAGCCGCAATTGCTGCTCGGCGCGGCCTGCACCGCCCTGCTGGCCTTATTGCTCGACGGCCTGGTGACACTCGCCAGCCGCCTCTGGCTCGAACGCGGCTTGCGCCCGTCTTAAGCCTCGGCAAAGGAATCGTCATGAAAACATCAAGCTTTTTACTAGGCTGCGTCCTGCTGTTCGCAGGATTTGCCCATGCCGCCGACAAACCCTTGATACGCATCGGCGCTCGGGTGTTCACCGAACAAACCCTGCTGGCGGAAATCACTTCGCAGTACCTGCGCACCAAGGGTTACGAGGTGCAAGTGACCGGCGGCCTGGGCAGCAATCTGGCCCGCAGCGCCCACGAAAGTGGCCAGTTGGACATGCTCTGGGAATACACCGGCGTTTCGCTGGTGGCCTACAACCATGTGACTGAAAAACTCGACAGCGAACAGTCCTACGCCCGAGTAAAAGAACTCGACGCGAAAAAAGGCCTGGTCTGGCTCACCCCGTCGAAATTCAGTAACACCTACGCCCTCGCCCTGCCGAAGAACGTCGCCGACCAATACCCGCAAATCAACACCATCAGTGAGCTGAACAGGGTGCTGCGCAAGGAAGCCGAGACCAACAACCTGGTGGCGCTGGATACCGAGTTCGCCAACCGTTCGGACGGTCTGGATGGCATGGTCAAGCTCTACGACATGAACCTGACCCGCAAGAACATCCGGCAGATGGACGCCGGCCTGGTCTATACCGCGCTGCGTAACGGGCAGGTGTTTGCCGGCCTGGTCTACACCACCGACGGTCGCCTCAACGCCTTCAAGCTGAAGCTGCTGGAAGACGACAAGCATTACTTCCCGGACTACACCGCCGCGCCGGTGGTGCGTCAGGCCTACCTCGACGCGCATCCGCAATTGGCCGCTCAACTCAAGCCGCTGGCTGAACTGTTCGACGACAACACCATGCGCGAACTCAACGCGCGGGTCGACGTCGAGCACCAAAGTCCTTCAGCCGTTGCCGCCGATTTTCTGCGCCAGCACCCGATCAATTAAGGAGGAAAAGTCATGGAATTCCTGAACGCCTTTTCCCATCTCGACTGGCCATTGGTCTTACACCTGACGTGGCAACACATCACCCTGGTCGGCATTGCCGTGACCCTGGCGATTCTGGTCGGCGTGCCATTGGGCATTTTGATGACGCGCTTCCCGAGTCTCGCCGGCCCCTTGCAAGCCAGCGCCACGGTGCTGCTGACCGTGCCGTCGATTGCCTTGTTCGGCCTGCTGCTGCCGTTCTACTCCAAGTTCGGCCAGGGCCTGGGGCCGATGCCGGCGATTACCGCGGTGTTCCTGTACTCACTGCTGCCGATCATGCGCAACACCTACCTGGCCCTGACCAATGTCGAGCCGGGCATCCGCGAAGCCGCCCGCGGCATCGGCATGACCTTCGGCCAGCGCCTGCGCATGGTCGAACTGCCCATCGCCGTGCCGGTGATCCTCGCTGGTGTGCGCACCGCCGTGGTGATGAACATCGGCGTCATGACCATCGCCGCCACCATCGGCGCCGGCGGCCTGGGCGTACTCATCCTCGCTTCCATCAGCCGCAGTGACATGTCGATGCTGATTGTCGGTGCCGTACTGGTCAGCGTGCTGGCGATCATCGCCGACCTGATCCTGCAAATGCTGCAACGCTCGCTGACTCCAAAAGGACTCCTGAAATGATCGAACTTCAAAACCTCAGCAAGACCTTCCAAAGCAACGGCAAAGATGTGAAAGCCGTGGACTCGGTAAGCCTGACCGTCAATGAAGGCGAAATCTGCGTGTTCCTCGGGCCATCGGGTTGCGGCAAAAGCACCACGCTGAAAATGATCAACCGTCTGATCAAACCGACCTCGGGCAAGATCCTGATCAATGGCGAAGACACCACCGGCCTCGACGAAGTGACGCTGCGCCGCAACATCGGCTACGTGATCCAGCAGATCGGCCTGTTTCCGAACATGACCATCGAGGAGAACATCGTCGTGGTGCCGAAACTGCTCGGCTGGGACAAGCAGAAATGCCACGACCGCGCCCGCGAGTTGATGAGCATGATCAAGCTTGAACCCAAGCAATACCTGAATCGTTATCCACGGGAATTGTCCGGTGGCCAACAACAGCGGATCGGCGTCATTCGCGCACTGGCCGCCGATGCGCCGCTGTTGCTGATGGACGAACCCTTCGGTGCGGTCGACCCGATCAACCGCGAGATGATCCAGAACGAATTCTTCGACATGCAGCGGGCGCTGAACAAGACCGTGATCATGGTCAGCCACGACATCGACGAGGCGATCAAGCTCGGCGACAAGATCGCGATCTTCCGCGCCGGCAAGCTGCTGCAGATCGATCACCCGGACACTCTGCTCGCGCACCCGGCGGATGAATTTGTCAGCAACTTCGTCGGCCAGGACAGCACACTCAAGCGTCTGCTGTTGGTGAAAGCCGAAGATGCAGCGGACAACGCACCCTCCGTCAGCCCGCATACCCCGGTGACCGAAGCGCTGGAGTTGATGGACGAGCATGACCGACGCTATGTCGTGGTCACTTGTGCCGAGAATAAAGCCCTGGGTTACGTACGACGTCGCGACCTGCACCGTCAGACCGGCACCTGCGCGCAGTACCAACGCGACTTCAATGCCACGGCGGCGTACGACGAACATTTGCGCATCCTGCTGTCACGCATGTACGAGTTCAATCGGGCGTGGTTGCCGGTAATGGATGCCGAGCGGGTGTTCCTTGGCGAGGTCACGCAGGAGTCGATTGCGGCGTATCTGAGCTCTGGTCGGTCGCGCGGGATGAAGACAAATATCGTCTCGCCGGCCGAGGCGGTGGTCGCCTGATCACCCAAATCGCCCGGTAAAAAACGCAAAACCTGTAGGAGTGAACCTGCTCGCGATAGCGCAATATCAGTCAACGACGATGTTGGCAGTGAAAATGCCATCGCGAGCAGGCTCGCCCCTACAAGGTTTGTGCAATTTTTGGGTAATCGGCATACCGGAAAAAAATATCAACAGTGGCGTCTGTAAAAACCATCCGTAAACACGCTCTGAAATAGTCAAATCCCCTCTCAGCCCACCTTTTCGCAGACAACGTCGCCGATGTTGACGCCATCGTAGTTACTAGCGACTTGGCGTACAAAAGCGTCGAACGTGCAGGTATTTTTAACACCTCCGAATTCCTCGGGAACATCCGACTGTCATCTGTGTCGGTTACAAAGAGTAATGCTCGTAACGCGCGTCAGAAGAGTGCAAAAACGCGACATTTTTTGTTGATCTCAAGCCCCTCACGCCCTAAAGTTCGCGCCGAACGTCCATGCTGGAAACGATCCATCCGGCTCAAGTACTGACGACGAGACAGCAAGGCCAAGGGAAAGCTGCACTTCCCATGGCCTTTTTGCTTTCGGCGACATGCCTTGGGAAGTAGGCGAACCAAAGTGGGGATACGGAGGACGTTCATTTGCACCCATTGTTTTTACTCGTTTGCCATTAGGAGCTCCCAGGTATGTCGATCCAGGTCGAAGACTATTTCGCGCGCGAAACCTTTCAGAAAATGAAGGCGTTCGCCGACAAACAGGAAACCCCGTTCGTGGTGATCGACACCGCGATGATCAGCCAGGCCTATGACGACCTGCGCGCCGGTTTCGAATTCGCCAAGGTCTACTACGCGGTCAAGGCCAACCCGGCCGTCGAGATCATCGACCTGCTCAAAGAGAAAGGCTCGAGCTTCGACATCGCCTCTATCTATGAGCTGGACAAAGTGCTGGATCGCGGCGTCAGCGCCGACCACATCAGCTACGGCAACACCATCAAGAAGTCCAAGGACATCCGCTACTTCTACGAGAAGGGCGTGCGCCTGTTCGCCACCGACTCCGAAGCCGACCTGCGCAACATCGCCAAGGTCGCCCCGGGTGCAAAAGTTTATGTGCGCATCCTGACCGAAGGCTCGACCACCGCCGACTGGCCACTGTCGCGCAAATTCGGCTGCCAGACCGACATGGCCATGGACCTGCTGATCCTCGCCCGCGACCTGGGCCTGGTGCCTTACGGCATCTCGTTCCACGTCGGCTCGCAACAGCGCGACATCAGCGTCTGGGACGCGGCGATCGCCAAGGTCAAAGTGATCTTCGAGCGCCTGAAGGAAGAAGACGGCATTCACCTGAAGCTGATCAACATGGGCGGCGGCTTCCCGGCCAACTACATCACCCGCACCAACAGCCTGGAAACCTACGCCGAGGAAATCATCCGCTTCCTGAAGGAAGACTTCGGTGATGACCTGCCGGAAATCATCCTCGAGCCAGGCCGCTCGCTGATCGCCAACGCCGGCATCCTGGTCAGCGAAGTGGTACTGGTCGCACGTAAATCCCGTACCGCGGTAGAGCGTTGGGTGTACACGGATGTGGGCAAATTCTCCGGTCTGATCGAAACCATGGACGAAGCCATCAAGTTCCCGATCTGGACCGAGAAAAAGGGCGAGATGGAAGAAGTGGTCATCGCCGGTCCTACCTGCGACAGCGCCGACATCATGTACGAAAACTACAAGTACGGCCTGCCGCTGAACCTGGCCATCGGTGATCGCCTGTACTGGCTGTCGACCGGTGCGTATACCACCAGCTACAGCGCCGTCGAGTTCAATGGCTTCCCGCCGCTGAAGTCGTTCTACGTGTAAAGACTGCCTAAAAAACAAAAAACCCATGACATGTCATGGGTTTTTTTGTTTATGCAAATCCCTGTGGAAGCGAGCTTGCTCGCGATGGCGATAGGTCAGTCAACATTGATGTTGAATGTCATGACGTCATCGCGAGCAAGCTCGCTCCCACAAAGATTCAAGAGACCGGGGTCAATTCGACGACTCGATGATGAAATTCGTGGGCCAGTGCATGAATCCTTGGATCGGTCGCGCTCGACAACGCCTGACTCGCCACTCGCAGAAAATTCAAATTCCCCCCGGCCAACGCCTTGCGCAGCCAGACCAATGCATCCTCGATATTCCCTTCGTCGGTCAAGACCGCTGCAAAGCTGAACTGCCCGCGAAAATCCCCGCCCTCGGCCGAACGTCGATACCAGTTACGAGCCGCTGCCGGATCCGCCGGACAGACCCGCCCTTCTTCCAGATACCGCCCCAACAGATTCATCGATTTTGCATGGCCCGACTCAGCCGCACGACGATACAGACTCAGTGCTTGAAGTTGATCCTCAACCACCCCGCGTCCGGTGGCCAGCAGATTGGCGTAGTTGTACATCGCCCAATCCAGCCCTGCCGTGGCGGCAAGTCGGTAATGCCTGGCCGCTAGCGATGCATCGGCAGCACAGCCCCAACCATGCTCATGACAACGGCCAAGCATGTTGCGCGCCATCACATGCCCGCGCCGCGCGGCGATGTCGAACCAACGCAGCGCCAGCGGCCGATCCTGAGCAATGCCCTGCCCGTCCAGCAAAATCTGCCCGAGCAACGCCTGCGCATCAAGGACGTCTTCGCGGGCCGCGATCAGAATCGCCTGGGCCGCCCGGGCCGGGCTTTCGTCGAGCATCGCGCGCAGGCGCTCACCGTCGAGCATTTCCTCGCGGCGTAAACGAAAATCCGCCACTTACACCTCGACCCAGCGACGCAACAGGTTGTGATAGGTACCGGTCAGGCGGATCAGCGATGGATGATCGGGCACATCGCGGGTCAGTTGCTGGATGGCCCCGTCCATCTCGAACAACAGGGCGCGCTGGCTGTCTTCACGCACCAGGCTTTGCGTCCAGAAAAACGAGGCGAGTCGCGTTCCCCGCGTCACCGCGTTGACCTTGTGCAGACTGGTGCCTGGGTACAGCACCATGTCACCGGCAGGCAGCTTCACCCGTTGGGTGCCGAAGGTGTCCTGGATTTCGAGCTCGCCGCCGTCGTAATCCTCCGGTTCGCTGAAGAACAGCGTGGCGGACAAATCCGTACGCACCCGCTCGATGCTGCCCTTGGGTTGACGCACCGCGTTGTCGATATGGAAGTCGAAACTGCCACCGGCGGTGTAACAGTTCAGCAACGGAGGAAAGACTTTGTGCGGCAAGGCTGCTGACATGAACAGCGGATTTTTCCACAGCCGCTCCAGCATCGCCGCGCCGATCTCCTTGGCCAGCGGATGCCCTTCAGGCAACTGCAAATTGTGCTTGGCCTTGGCCGACTGGTAACCGGCGGTGATCTTGCCATCGGCCCAATCGGCTTGCTCCAGAGCCTCGCGAATGCGCCGCACCTCGTCTTTTTCGAACAGACCTGGAATATGCAGCAGCATGGCAAGACACCTGAAAACAAAGGGATGCCAATGGTATTGATTCTTATTGCCTGTGTAAAACCCATCTGACGAATGAGTCAGCAAAAACCGTAAGGTTAAATTGTAAAGAATGTAAATTCAGTGCGAATAGTAATATTTCGCAATTGTTACGAATACGTATTTACCCTATATTCCGCCACCTCAAATCCTGGGGGAGGGGAATTCAAATGTCGCGTCAACAACCACAAGTACCGGTCAGTTCACCACGTTTGCTCGCATCGGCCATCGGCATGGCGATTACTGCCGGGTCTGCGGGCCACATGGTTTTCGCGGCGGAAAAAACCGACGAAAAAGCACCGGACAAAGTGATTTCGCTGGGCGCCACCGCCATCACCGGCGAAGCCCAGGACGAGACAACCTACAACGTCGAGAAAGCCTCCTCGCCCAAGTACACCGCCCCGCTGATCGACACGCCGCGCTCGGTGACCGTCGTTCCGCAACAGGTTCTGAAAGACACCGGCTCGCTCAACCTGCAGGACGCGCTGCGCACTGTTCCGGGCATCACCTTCGGTGCGGGTGAAGGCGGTAACCCTCAGGGCGACCGTCCGTTCATCCGCGGTTTCGACGCCCAGGGCGACACCTACCTGGACGGTGTGCGCGATACCGGCTCCCAGAGCCGCGAAATCTTCGCCGTTGAATCGATCGAAGTCAGCAAGGGCCCGAACTCCGCCATCGGTGGTCGTGGCGCCGCGGGCGGCAGCATCAACCTGGTCAGCAAGAAAGCTCACCTGGGCGATTCGCTCGACGGTGGTTTCACCTGGGGCTCCGATCAGACCCAGCGCTACACCTTCGACGGCAACTACCAGTTCACCGACACCGCCGCTGGCCGTCTGAACCTGCTGAGCCACGAGAGCAACGTCGCCGGACGTGACAGCGTCAACTACGACCGTTGGGGTGTCGCACCGTCCCTGGCCTTCGGTCTGGGCACCGACACTCGCGTCAACCTCGACTACTACCATCTTGAAAGCAACGACCTGCCGGACTCGGGTATTCCGTACTCCATCCCGGTCGGTGGCTCGGCTGCCCGTACCAAGTCCAACCCGGACAAGCCGAATGACGGCGGTGACAGCAGCAACTTCTATGGTCTGACCGATCGCGACTTCCGCAAGACCCGCACCGACACCGCGACCTTCGCCATCGAGCACGACCTGAGCGACTCGCTGACCATCAAGAACACCCTGCGTCACGGCTCCAGCATGCAGGATTACATCCTGACCCAGCCGGACGACAGTAAAGGCAACGTCAACAACGGCAGTGTCTGGCGTCGGGCGAATACCCGCGTGAGCAACACCGAGACCACCACCAACCAGACCGACCTGTTTGGTGATATCTACATCGCCGGGTTCAAGAACAGCTTCTCCACCGGTGTCGAATACACACACGAGGAAAGTGAAAAATCCTCGTACAACGTCAACACGGACACCACCCCGAGAACGGCAGCGGTAACCAATAACTGCTCGCCAGCCCTGATCGGCGCGCCAAGCGGTTACAACTGCACCTCGCTGTCCAACCCGAACCCGAATGATCCGTGGAGCGGTGCCATCTCGCGCAACTTCGCCGGCACCGACACCAAGGCCAACACCTACGCACTGTATGTGTTCGACACCCTGACATTGACCGAGCAGTGGCTGGTGAACATGGGCCTGCGCTACGACCATTTCGACACCGACTACAAAACCTTCAACGGTTCCAGCGTGACCACGTCCAAGGGCGATGACACCAGCGAATTCGTTACCGGTCAGTTCGGTGTGGTGTACAAACCCGCCGAAAACGGCAGCATCTATGCGTCCTACGCGACGTCTGCCACGCCACCGGGCAACACCCTGGGTGAAGGTTCGGAAGGCAACCCGTTGGGTGGCACGCCGGATCGCAATGGCAACCTGCTGAAAAGCGACATGGAGCCGGAAACCACCAAGAACTACGAAATCGGTACCAAGTGGGACCTGCTGAACGATCGTCTGTCCCTGACTGCCGACATCTTCCGCACCGAGAAAGAAAACGCTCGTGTGCAGACCAACACCACGACTTACGAAAACGTCGGCAAAACCCGTGTTCAAGGTGTCGAACTGTCGGCCACCGGCAAGCTCACCGACAAATGGCAGGTCTTCGCCGGTTACGCCTACATGGACAGCGAGCAAGTCGATGGCGGCGACATGCCGGCAAACAAAGCCAATGATGGCAACGAATTGCCTAACACGCCGAAAAACAGCGCCAGCCTGTGGACGACCTATCAAGTCACGCCGAAGCTGACCATTGGCGGCGGTGCGTTCTATGTCGACGACGTGTTCGGCAGTGCCGCCAACACCACCATGGTCGATTCCTACGTTCGTTACGACGCGATGGCGGCCTACAAGCTGAGCAAGAACGTCGATTTGCAACTGAACGTGCAGAACCTGACCGACGAGACCTACTACGACAAGGCGTTCTCGACTCACTTCGCCAACCAGGCAGCCGGTCGCACCGCTTTGCTGAGTACCAACTTCCACTTCTGATGGAAATGCGACCAACAACTTCCTGTAGGAGCGAGCATGCTCGCGATGGTCGTCAACGATAACGCGACTAGCCTGACCCCCGCGTCGTTCTCGAGTTTTTCGCGAGCAGGCTCGCTCCTACATAGTTGGTGTGTGGCCAGGCCCCGTTCATCCACATGAACGGGGCCTTTGTGCGTAAAAAAGAATGCTTCTCGACAACCCCACGGCATAATGCGCGCCGTGATGAATCAATTTGAACGAACAAGGCGAGCGACGTGTTGAAGAAAACCCTGTTCCAGTTGCACTGGTTTTTCGGAATCAGCGCCGGGCTGGTCCTGGCCCTGATGGGCATCACCGGGGCGGCGGTGTCGTTTCAGGATGAAATCCTGAGCACACTCAACCCTTCCGTGTTGCAGGTCGATAAACAGGTCGCCGGTGTGCTGCCGCCCGTCGAACTGGTGGAGCGAATCGAAGCCGCGTCGGGCAAAAAAGTCTCGATGCTCACCGTGGAAACCGACAGCGGCAACGCCGCCAAAGTGTGGTTCACCCCGCCACCGGGCGAGCGCCGTGGCGAGATGCGTTACTTCGATCCCTACACCGCCGAGTTCCTTGGCGACGCCACCGGCCAGGACTTCTTCGGCCTGATGTTGCAACTGCACCGCTTTCTCGCCATGGGTGACACAGGTCGGCAGATCACCGGCGCGTGCACGCTGATCCTGGTGTTCTTCTGCCTGTCCGGCCTGTACCTGCGCTGGCCTCGCCAGTGGAGAAGCTGGCGCGCCTGGCTGACTCTGGACTGGAAGAAAAAGGGCCGCAGCTTCAACTGGGACCTGCACTCGGTGGCCGGCACCTGGTGTCTGGTGTTTTACCTCCTGGCGGCGCTAACCGGGTTGTCCTGGTCCTACGAGTGGTACAACAAAGGCCTGACCCGCTTGCTCTCCGACTCACCGCAGAGCGAACGCGTGCGCGGCGGACGGGGGCCTGCGCCGAGCGGTCCGGCACCGACAGCCGATTACGCGGCGATGTGGAGCAGCATCTACAGCGCGGCCGGTCCGCTACTCAGCTCCTATAACGTGCGCATGCCGCCCGTGGCCGGGCAACCCGCGACCGTGTACTTCCTGCTGAAAAGTTCGCCTCACGACCGCGCCCTGAACCAGATCACCCTCGACCCGGCCACCGGCGTGGTCAAGCGCGTTGATCGCTACAGCGACAAGAGCCTCAAGGCGCAACTGCTGACCAGCATCTATGCGCTGCACGTCGGCAGCTACTTCGGCATCGTCGGGCGCATCATCCTGACCATCACCGCGCTGACCATGCCGCTGTTCTTCGTCACAGGCTGGATGCTGTACTTGGATCGTCGGCGCAAAAAACGCCAGATAAAAGAGGCGCGCAAAGACCTCGTGCAACCCGCCAGCGATGCGCCGACGTGGCTGATCGGCTTCGCCAGCCAAAGTGGTTTTGCCGAACAGCTGGCATGGCAAACCGCCGGGCAATTGCAGGCCGCAGGCTTGCCGGTCAAAGTGCAACCGTTGGCGGACGTCAGCGAGCAGGACTTGCATGAATCGAACAATGCCTTGTTCGTGGTCAGCACCTTTGGCGACGGCGAAGCACCGGACAGCGCCCGCGGTTTCGAACGCAAGGTACTGGGCCGCACTCCAAGTCTGGAACACCTGAACTATGCAGTACTCGGCCTCGGCGACCGGCAATATCAACACTTCTGCGGATTCGCCAAGCGCCTGCACACCTGGCTCGGCGAACACGGCGGCAAAACCTTGTTCGTCCCGGTGGAGGTCGACAGCGGTGACCCTTACGCCTTGCGTCACTGGCAACAGCAATTGGGCCTGTTGACCGGCCAGGCTCCCGTGGATACCTGGCAAGCGCCCGGCTACAACAACTGGACCCTGCTGCATCGTGAACTGCTCAATCCGGACAGCAATGGTTCGCCGGTGTACTTGCTGGGCCTCAAGCCTCCTTCCACCAGCAGTTGGCTGGCAGGCGACCTGGTGGAAGTGATGCCGCGCAATTGCCCGTGGGCCATCGAGCACTTCCTCGACGGCATGGGGATTCACGGGGAAACCAGAGTGCAACTCAACGGCCTGGAAGAAACCCTCGAACAGGCCCTGGCCAGCCGCCAGTTGCCGGAGAACCGCACCCATCTGGTCGGCCTGCACGCTCAAGCACTGGCAGAGGCCCTCGTACCGTTGGCCATGCGCGAGTATTCCATTGCCTCGATCCCGGCCGATGGCGTGCTGGAATTGATCGTGCGCCAGGAAGTGCATGCCGACGGCAACCTCGGCGTCGGCTCCGGCTGGTTGACCGAGCACGCGCCGGTGGGCAGTTCCATCAGCCTGCGCGTGCGGCGCAACAGTGGTTTCCATCTGCCGGCCCAAGCGGTGCCGATGATCCTGCTGGGCAATGGCACGGGGCTGGCCGGGTTGCGCAGCCTGCTCAAGGCCCGGATCGCCGATGGTCAGCAACGTCACTGGCTGTTGTTTGGCGAGCGCCATCGCGAGCACGACTACCTGTGCCAAAAGGAGCTGGAGGAGTGGCTGATCAATGGTGACCTGGCGCGCCTCGACCTGGCGTTTTCCCGCGACCAGGCCGAAAAGTTCTACGTGCAGGATCGCCTGCGTGAATCGGCAGCCGAGCTCAAGAAGTGGCTGGCGGACGGTGCGGTGATCTACATCTGCGGCAGCCTTCAAGGCATGGCTTCGGGCGTGGACCAGGTGCTCAACGAGGTGCTGGGCGCCGCCGAAGTGGAGCGCCTGATCGAACAGGGCCGCTACCGCCGCGACGTGTACTGACCCAATGATTTCCCTGTAGGAGCGAGCTTGCTCGCGATGCTCGTTAACGATGACGCGTTCATACAGGATGAGCGCGTTATCCTCAGGTTCATCGCGAGCAAGCTCGCTCCTACAGGGACCCAGAGTCAATCAAACCGGTTGCAACTTCTGCTCGAATACAGACACCCCGTCCAGATCCCGCAACACCACGCTCAACTCCCCCGTTTGCCCATCGATATTCACCTCGCCAAAAAACTGAAATCCGGCAAACGGCGAGACGTTCTGCGCCGGCGGCGCCTTCTCGAACACCACTTCAGGACCAAAGGTCTTATCCAGCGCGTTCGGCCCGAAGCTGCCGGCATTCAACGGCCCGGCGACGAACTCCCAGAACGGCTCGAAATCCTGGAACGCCGCCCGATCCGGGTGGTAATGATGGGCCGCGCAGTAATGCACATCCGCGGTCAGGAACAGGAAATTGCGCACCTGCTGCGCCCGCAGGAAACCGAGTAATTCGGCGATCTCCAGTTCGCGCCCCTGGGCCGGGCCGGGGTCACCGTTGGCCACCGCTTCCCAGCGCGCGACACCGGGACTGACTTCACCATCGGGCACGCCGAGGCCAATGGGCATGTCGGCGGCGATCACTTTCCATTGCGCCTTCGAGGCCTGCATTTCACGCTTGAGCCAGTCCAGTTGCTCACGCCCGAGGAAGGGTTTTTCAGCGCCCAGATTGTCATCGTTGGCCCCGCGATAACTGCGCATGTCCAGCACGAAAACATCGAGCAGCGGCCCGTAGCCAAGCTTGCGATAGATCCGCCCGCCGCCATCGCCGCTCTGCAAACGCATCGGCGCGTATTCGAGCCAGGCCTGGCGTGCGCGGCCCACCAGGCTGTGGATATCCTTGTCCTGATAACGCGCATCCAGCTGTTTGCCTGGCGACCAGTTGTTCACCACTTCGTGGTCGTCCCACTGCCAGATCTGCGGGACCTCGGCGTTGAAGCGACGGATGTTTTCGTCCATCAGGTTGTAGCGATAGTTGCCGCGATACTCATCGAGGGTCTCGGCGACTTTGCTCTTGGCCTCAGTGGTGATGTTGCGCCACACCCGGCCGCCTTCCGTGGTGAGCTGCGCCGGGATCGGGCCGTCGGCGTAAATGGTGTCGCCGCTGTGGATAAAAAAATCCGGCAGACGCAGGCGCATTGCTTCGTAGATGCGCATGCCGCCAATGTCCGGGTTGATGCCGAAGCCCTGCCCGACGGTGTCGCCGCTCCAGACAAAGCGAATGTCGCGGCGGGTTTGCGGCACGCTGCGCAAATGACCGAACCAGGGCTCGCTGGCGACGCCGCTCTGGGCGTCCTCGAATTGCACGCGATAGAAAATCGCCTGGTCGGCGGGCAGCCCGGTGAGTTCGACCCGAGCGGTGAAATCGGTGCGCGCATCGGCCAGGGGCGAGACGAATCGCCGGGGGTTGGGAAACAGGCTGCGGGTGTCCCACTCCACCACCATCCGCGCGGGGCGATCGCAGCGGCTCCAGATGATTGCCCGGTCGCCCAGCAGGTCGCCGGACTGCACGCCGTCGGTGAGTTGCGGCCGATCCTTGACCGAAGCGATCACCGCCGGCGCCAGCCCCGGCAACAACAGCCCGGCGCCGACCGCTTGCATGACACGACGGCGCCCGAGGTTGAAATCGCTCATGGTGTTCTCCCTGAAAAAGGAAAAACTAAAGCATGGCCCTATGACCCTGGCATGACACAGATCTTCCCAGCGCTGCAGATCCCTGTGGGAGCGAGCTTGCTCGCGATGGCGGTAACACATTCAACATGCATGTCGACTGACACACTGCAATCGCGAGCAGGCTCGCTCCTACAAAGGGGCTATGTCAGGCGGTGACGGGCTCTACCGCCAACTCCACCGTCTCCGGCCGCTTGACCAGCGCATACACCACCGCCGTCAACAGGCTCCCTGCCACAATCGCCAACAAATAAAGCAGCGCGTGGTTGATCGCATTCGGGATCGCCAGCACGAACAACCCACCGTGGGGCGCCATCAGTTTGCAGCCGAAATACATCGACAGCGCACCGGTCAGCGCACCGCCGGCGATGCTCGCCGGAATCACTCGCAACGGGTCCTTGGCGGCAAACGGAATCGCCCCTTCGGAGATGAAGCACAGCCCCAGCACCAGCGCTGCTTTACCCGCTTCGCGCTCAGCCTGCGCAAACTTGCGCCGGGCAATGAACGTAGCAATGCCCAGGCCGATCGGCGGCACCATGCCGGCCGCCATGGTCGCCGCCATCGGTGCGTAACTCTGCGACGCCAGCAACCCTACCGAGAACGCATAGGCCGCCTTGTTGATCGGCCCGCCGAGGTCGACGCACATCATGCCACCCAGCAGCACACCCAGCAGAATCGCGTTGGTGGTGCCCATGCTGTCGAGGAAATGCGTGAGCCCGGCAAGCATCCCGGCCACCGGTTTGCCGACCACGTAGATCATCACCAGACCGGTGAACAGGCTCGCCAGCAGCGGGATGATCAGGATCGGCTTGAGTGCCTCAAGGCTTTGCGGCAATCGTGCATAACGGTTGATCGCCTTGGCCGCGTAACCGGCAAGAAAACCGGCAATGATCCCGCCGATGAAACCGGCGCCCAGGGTACTCGCCAGCATGCCGCCGATCATCCCCGGCGCGAGGCCCGGACGGTCGGCAATGGAATAGGCGATATAACCCGCCAACAGAGGCACCATCAGCTTGAACGCAGTGTCGCCGCCGATCTGCATCAACGCCGCCGCCAACGTGCCCTCCTCCTTGAACGCGGTGATGCCGAACACGAACGACAAGGCGATCATCAAACCGCCAGCCACCACCATCGGCAACATGAACGACACACCGGTCAGCAGGTGTTTATAGACACCCGTCTTCTCCTGTTTGGCCGTTGTCCCGGCAGCGCTCGAGGCGCTTTCCTGCTGGCCTTCGGCCAAGGCTTTTTTCAAGGTCGCCTCGGCTTGCTTGAGAGCAATGCCGGTGCCACAGCGATAGATTTTCTTGCCGGCAAAACGTTCGGTGGCAACTTCGATATCGGCCGCCAGCAGCACCACATCGGCTTCGGCAATCGCTTGTGCGCTCAATGGATTGCGCGCGCCGACCGAGCCCTGGGTTTCCACCTGCAGGTCATAACCCAGGCGCTTGGCCGCTTGCTGCAAGGCCTCGGCGGCCATGAACGTGTGAGCGACACCCGTCGGGCACGCGGTGACGGCCACCAGTCGCGGCGCGTTCTGGACGACCGCCACAGGTTCGACGACGGCCTCTTCAGCGGCGTAGACCTGTGCCTCCTGCGCACCACGTCGCAGCACGGCTTCCACGTCCTGCAGGGCTTGGGCCGGGGTGCTCTGGAACAGCCGTTTGCCGACAAACCGCGACATTTCCACCGGCGCGCTGGTCACCAGCAGCACCCACTCGGCCGCGTCGAGGGTGGCTGCCGACAGTTGCTTTTCGGGATGCGCGGCATCGGTGACTTCGACGCTGGTGCTCCAGCCCTGACGCTGGGCCGCGGCATCGAGCAACCGGGCACACAGCACGCTGGTGACCATGCCGTTCGGGCAGGCCGTAACGATGGCTAACTTCATGACAAACCCTCTTATTGTTCTGTCAGGGGACGCACACGTACACCCTGTTCAAGCTGCGCCAGTTGCGCTGCATCGCCAATGCCGAATCCGATCTGGGTCACTGCCATCGCGGCAATCGCCGTGGCGGTGCGCAAGGTCTGCTCCGGCGTATCGGCACTGAGCAAACCGTGGAGCATCCCCGCCAGCAACGAATCACCCGCGCCCACCGTGCTGGCGACGCTGACCTTGGGTGGCGTGGCATGCAATGCCGAGCCGACGCTGAACCAGTTCACGCCTTCGGCACCGTGGGAGATCACCACATGCTCGATACCTTGGGCGTGCAAACGCTCCGCCGCTATGGATTGGGCGCTGACCGACACGACCTCGCAGTCGAGCACCTCGGCCAGCTCTTCAGTGTTGGGTTTGATCAGCCACGGCCCCGCTTTGAGCGCAGCACGCAACGCCTCGCCACTGGTGTCGAGTGCGACGTTAAGCCCCAGTTCTTTCAAGCGTACAATCAACGCCTGCAACCACTGCCCACTCACGCCCAACGGCAAGCTGCCAGCGACCACGACAGCATCGTGTCCCGGCGTAATCTGCTCCAGTCGATCCATCAAGGCCTGCTGCGCCGCCTCGCTGACCTGCGGTCCCGGCCCGTTGATGTCGGTGATGCGCCCGTCGCTTTCCGCCAGTTTGATATTGCTGCGGGTCTCGCCTGGTACACGGATGAAGGCATCGACAAAACCGCGTTTGGCGAACAACGTTTCAAAAGCTTGCAGGTTGTCTTCGCCGAGAAAGCCACTGACGGTCAGCTGATGCCCGAGGTCGGCCAGCACTTGCGCCACGTTCACGCCTTTGCCGGCGGCGTGGGTGTGCATCACATCGCTGCGGTTGACCTGGCCGGCTTCAAGGCGCGGCAACTGGACGGTCAGGTCCAGCGCCGGGTTGAGGGTCAGGGTAAGAATCCGGGCCATTACAGGGCCTCCACTAATGCGCGAACTTCATTGGCGCTGCCCACGGCCAAGGCCTGGCGGGCAAGGGTTTGAGTCTGAGTGAAGCCCAGTTCGCGAATCCGCGCCTTGACTTCGGCAATGCTGCGCGCCCCGACGCTGAGCTCATCCACCCCGAGGCCGACCAGCACCGGCACCGCCAGCGGGTCGGCCGCCAGCTCGCCGCACACACCAACCCATTTACCATGGGCATGGGCCGCGCGCACGGTGATGTCGATCAGTTGCAGCACCGCCGGATGCAAGCCATCGGCCTGGGCCGACAGCGTCGGATGGCCACGGTCGATGGCCAGGGTGTATTGCGTCAGGTCGTTGGTACCGACGCTGAAAAAGTCGACCTCCTGGGCCAGCACCGGCGCCAGCAACGCCGCCGACGGCACTTCGATCATGATCCCCAGTTGCAGGTCGGCGACCGGGATTTCCTGACGAAGGCGTTCGGTCATGTCGCGGGCCTGGCGCCACTCGTCGACGCTGCCCACCATCGGGAACATGATCCGCAGCGGTCGGTTGTCGGCAGCCCGCAGCAAGGCGCGCAGTTGCGCTTCCATGATCTGCGGGCGCTGCAAGGTCAGGCGAATGCCGCGTACGCCGAGGAAGGGGTTTTCTTCCTTCGCAATCGGCCAGTACGGCAGCGGTTTGTCGCCACCGACATCAAGGGTGCGCACCACCAGCGGCCGCCCGGCCAGACCATCGAGGACGCGACGGTACTCGGCTTCCTGGGTTGCCTCGTCGGGCGCTTGCGGGTGGGCCATGAAAATCAGTTCGGTGCGCAACAGGCCAATGCCTTCGGCGCCCTGCTCCACCGCGCCGCTCACACCGGCGCTTTCACCAATGTTGGCGAACACTTCGACAGCGTGGCCATCGGTGGTCAGCGCTGGTTCATGGCGCAGTTCTGCAGCCGCCTTCAAGCGCTGCTCGCGGGTATCGCGTTCGGCCGTGGCGCGCTGCAAGGTCGCTGCGTCAGCGTCCACATGCAGGCGACCACGCTGGCCATCGAGCAGCAACGGCGTGCCCGGCACCAGCAGCAACACGCCGGGGCCGGCGCCGACCAATGCCGGAATACCCAAGGCCCTGGCAACAATCGCACTGTGCGCCGTCGCGCCACCCCGGGCGGTAAGAATCCCCGCCACGCGAGCCGGATCGAGACGCGCGACGTCGGACGGGCCGACCTCGTCCATCACCAGAATGTACGGTTGATCCGGTTCGCTGGGGGTTTCGATGCCGCAGAGCTGCATCAATACCCGACGTCCGATGTCGCGCAAGTCGGCGGCACGCTCAGCGAGCAAGGCATCCTGCAACGCTTCCTGCTGCCGGGCCGCCGCTTCAATCACGGCCATCCACGCCGCCTCGGCGCTTTCGCCCTGCTTGAGCCGCGTATCGACCTCATCGGTCAGTTCCGGGTCGTCGAGCATCTCCTGGTGGGTGATGAAGATTTCGCGGATGGCTTTGCTCTTGCTGCGCTCGATCAGGCCCTGGATGTCACGGCGTACCTGCGCCAGGGCTTGCTGGAGACGCTCACGCTCGATGCCGGCGGATTCGCCGCGCAACGGATAATCGATGGTTTGCAGCACCTGAATATGCGCCGGGCCGATGGCAATCCCCGGAGCTGCGGCAATCGCCTGAACCACGCTGCCAGATATCGGGGCGAGGACCACTTCGGCCATATCGGCAACGACTTCGCGCGCCTGGCTTACCGGCGGCAGCGGTTCGACCTCTTCACCCAGGCCTTCTTCGATGGCGGCCAACAAGGCCGGCAATGCATCGGCTGCGATGCCCGGTTCGGCGATGATTTCCAGGACCTGCCCACGACGGGCGCCGAGGCTGAGCAACTTGCTCAAGCTCTTTACCGACACGGCGCTGTCGTGACCATCGACGATGCGCACGCGGATGTCACCTTCAAAACTTTTCGCCAGTTGCGCGAGGATTTTTGCCGGCCGCGCATGCAAACCGTGAGCGTTGGCCAATGCAATTCGCGCACTGGGCCAGTCGGCGGGCACTTCACCACCAAGCACTTCGAGGACCTTGCGGCTGCTGGTGGCGCGCCCCAACTCATGGCCACGCCCTTCGATCAACAACGCGCACAGGCGTTCGAGCAGGGCTTGATGGGCCTCACCGAGGCTGGCCAGGCAGAACAGTCCATTGAGTGGCTGGCCGAGATAGCGCAGCGGTCTGTCCGGGGTGACGAAGGCCAGGCCCGGACGCTTCACCGTCTGCTCGCTGTGCAGCCACCACAGGCCATCGCCCAAGGGCAGCGCGTCAACCTGTTGCAAAACGGCGGAAAACCCGTTGCTCACGCAGTCGGCCTGCCGCAACAAACGTGCGCCGCGCCAGACCAGCTCTTCGAAATCTTCGGCCGCCACACCGAGGCCGATCATTTGCGCATCCAGCGCCAGCTCCTGCGGCGCGCCTTGCAGCAACTTCAGCAAGGCTTCGGCGGAACCGGCGCGACGCAAGGCCTGGCCCAGGTCAGTTTCACCGAGGGCGCGGGTGAGCAATTGCAACAGGCGCAGATGCTCATCGGATTTGGCGGCGATACCGATCGCCAGGTAAACGATATGACCGTCGCCCCAGTCCACGCCTTCAGGGAACTGCATCAGGCGCACACCGGTGGTGAACACCAGGTCGCGGGTTTCGGGCGTACCGTGGGGGATGGCAATACCCTGACCGAGAAAGGTCGAGCCCTGGGCTTCCCGCGCCTGCAAACCGGCGAGATACCCTTCGGCAACCAGGCCATCGGCGACCAGATGCCCGGCCAGCAATTGCAGCGCTGCGGACTTATCCACGGCCGACTGGCCCATGGAAATCTGCTCTACAGTGAGCTCGAGCATGCTTTCTCCTTTTTGGCGCCTTGGGGCACCAGGTATTGTTTTGAATGAGTCAGCTCAGGCGCCTGGCCATCGTTTTTGGCGGTTTCACGGCAGAACCGACCAAAGGCGCCTAAAGCGTAGAAAATACGCTTGCTGAATCGTTTAATCTAGATCGATTGGCACGTTACTCGATATTGGCCCATCCTTGAAGTCCAACTTGTCGGATGCGTTGCGACAATGGTCGCCTGCCTTAATCGGTTAGGATTGACGAAAATGTCGAGGCAATCTCGAAAAAACAAGGAAACAGCGGGTTGAAACTCAGTGATATTGCCCAGTTGGCCGGTGTGTCCGTCACCACCGCCAGCTATGTCATCAATGGCAAGGCCGAACAACAGCGCATCAGCAGCGCCACCGTCGAACGCGTGCGCGCGGTCGTCGAACAACATGGCTTCACGCCTAACCCACAGGCTGCCGGTTTGCGCAGCCGGCACACCCGCACATTGGGCTTCATTCTGCCGGATCTGGAAAACCCCAGTTACGCGCGAATCGCCAAATTGCTGGAGCAAGGCGCGCGGGCCCAGGGTTATCAGTTGCTGATCGCCAGTTCCGATGATGCGCCGGACAGTGAACGGCAACTGCTGCAACTGTTCCGCGCCCGGCGCTGCGACGCACTGATCGTTGCCAGTTGCCTGCCGGCCGGCGACGACAGCTATCGCCAATTGCAGGCCAAGGGCATTCCGATCATCGCCATCGACCGGGTCATGGAACCCGAGCATTTCTGCTCGGTGATCAGTGACGACCGCGAGGCCAGCCTGCAACTGACCCGCAGCCTGCTCGATCCCTTGCCCAAACAGATCGCGCTGATCGGCGCCCGCCCGGAGCTGAGCATCAGCCAGGAACGTTGCGCCGGCTTCAAAGAAGCGCTCGCCGGGTTCAGCGGCGAGGTGCTGATCGAAGAAGGCGAATCCTTCAGCCGTGAGTGCGGCAAACAACTGATGGAAGAGTTGCTGCAGCGTCTGGGTCATTTGCCCGATGCCCTGGTGACCACATCCTACGTGCTGCTTCAGGGTGTGTTCGATGCGCTGCACGACTTCCCACTGAAAAACCGCCCGCTGCGCCTCGGCACATTCGGCGACACCCAGTTGCTGGACTTCCTGCCGCTGCCGGTCAACGCCATGGCCCAGCAACACCAGTTGATCGCCGACAAGGCTCTTGCACTGGCCCTGGCCGCCATCGAGCAGTCGGATTACCGGCCTGGCGTGCAAGCCATCGCGCGCACGTTCAAGCAGCGTATTCGCCAGGACTGAACCGTGGAGCTGATCGACACCCACACCCATCTGGATTTTCCGGACTTCGACGCCGACCGTCAGGCGTTGCTGGCCGAAAGCCGCGCCCTCGGGGTGCGGCGGATGGTGGTGCTGGGGGTTTATCAGGCCAATTGGCAGCGGGTCTGGGAACTGGTGCAGAGTGATCCCGACCTGCACGCCGCGTTCGGATTGCACCCGGTGTACCTGGACGATCATCGCCCGCAACACCTGAGCGAACTCGCTGACTGGCTGAGCCGTCTGGCCGGCCATCGGCAACTGTGTGCAGTCGGCGAGATCGGCCTGGACTACTTCATCGAAACCCTGGACCGCGACCGCCAGCAGGCGTTGTTCGAGGCGCAATTGCGACTGGCGGCGGATTTCAATCTTCCGGCTTTGATCCATGTGCGGCGCAGCCATGCGGCGGTGATTGCCACGCTCAAACGCTTCAAGCTCAAACGGGCAGGCATCATCCATGCCTTTGCCGGCAGCAAGGAAGAGGCCCGGGAATACATCAAGCTGGGTTTCAAACTCGGCCTTGGCGGCGCTGCGACCTGGCCTCAAGCGCTGCGCATGCACCGCGTGCTCGCCGAGCTACCGCTGGATTCTGTGGTGCTGGAAACCGACTCGCCGGACATGGCCCCAGCCATGTTCCCCGGCCAGCGCAACAGCCCGGCACACCTGCCGGCGATCTGCGCGGCACTGGCCGACATCATGGCGATCAGCCCCGAGCAATTGGCCACGGCCAGTACGGCCAATGCCTGCGAGTTGTTTAACTGGTCATAACGGCCAGCACCCGCCCACTGTAGGAGCGAGCCTGCTCGCGATGGCTGAGTATCAGTCGACATCAATGTCGCCTGATAAACCGTTATCGCGAGCAGGCTCGCTCCTACAGGGTCCCCGAGCGCTCTTTCAAACCCGAAACGCGCTGATCAACTGCTTCAACTCCACGACCTGGGCCGACAATGCTCGACTGGCATCTTCGGTCTGATGCGCACCTTCAGCGGTGCGCTCGCCGGCGCGATTGATCTCGACGATGTTCTGGTCGATGTCGTGAGCCACCGCGGTTTGCTGCTCCACGGCGGCGGCAATCTGTTGGTTCTGGTCGACGATCATGCCGACCGCTCCCAGGATGTTTTCCAGCGCCCGCTGGACCTTCTCCGACTGCCCGACCGTGCCGCTGGCCATTTCATGGCTGGTGCCCATGGCCTTGACCGCCGCGCCGACACCGCCATGGAGCCTGGCGATCATCTGCTCGATTTCTTCGGTCGATTGCTGGGTTCGTTTGGCCAGGGTCCGGACTTCGTCGGCCACCACGGCGAAACCACGGCCCTGCTCACCGGCCCGCGCTGCCTCGATGGCGGCATTGAGCGCCAGCAGGTTGGTCTGCTCGGCGATGCTCTTGATCACTTCGAGCACGCGGCTGATGGACTGGCTGTCGCTGGCCAGTTGGTTGATCACCAGTACCGATTGATCGATCTCGCTGGCCAGCGCGGCAATGCTGCCTTGCTGAGATTCCACCAGACTGCGGCCACTGATGGTCTCATCGTTGACACTGTGGGCACTGCTCACCGCCGCGGCGGCACTGCGCGCCACTTCCTGGGAAGTGGCCGACATCTGGTTCATGGCCGTGGCCACTTGTTCGATCTGCGTGCGCTGCCCGGCGACGGCCTGGTTGCTTTGCGCGGAAACGTTTTGCACTTGCCCGGCCTGACGCTCGACTTCGCTGACGGTCTGCCCTACCCGCTCGATCAGGTCATGGATTTTTTTCACCGTGCCGTTGAACACCTCGCCCAACTCCCCCAGCTCATCGCGGCTGTGGGCACTGAAGGTCACGGTCATGTCGCCGGCCGCCACCTTGTCCATCACCGCCCCCAGGCGCTTGAGCGTGGTGCGGGTCGAGGCGTAGAAAGCGCCGTAGAGATAAAAGATCAGCACAAATACGACTGACAGCGCCACGGCCTGCAACACCATGTGCGTGCGGTTCTGGTCCAGGCGTTGCTGCAACTGCGGGCCCAGATACTTCAGGGTGGCTTCGTTGAGTTGGTAGGTCTGGTCCATCAGGGCAGTGACCTGATCGTAAAAACCCTGCCACGGCGCGTCGAGGGTATCGGCCATGACCACTTGCTCTTCGAACAGCTCGCTGGCCTTCTTCAAGGATGCCCGGCTGCTATCGGCCTGAGCGGCCAGGGTCTCACGCGCAGCCTTGCTGGAACCCAGGGCATCCTGCAACTTCAGGCCATACTCGGCCTGGAGCTTTTCAATCTGCGCCAGCAATTCATCGAAACGGGTACTCGAAGCCGAATTGATGAACCCCTGCCCCAACGAGTAAGACCCCATCGCCCGACCTTCGCCCAGGATCTGGGTGACCCGTGGCGTGACGAGGGTGACGAGCTCGCTCAACTGGCGCATGTCGCTCTGGTTGTCGCGACTCAGGCCCGACTGGCTGGTGATGAGCTGGCTGAATATCTGCGCGCTGCCCACCAGTTTGCCGATCAAGGCACTTTTGCTTTGCAGGGAGTTTTCCGTTTGCTGGGCCTTGAACGCGGTGATCATTTCATCGCGTTTACCATCAAACACCGCGACCTGCTCCGGGTCGCTGGCCATCGGTGTCAGCCCTTGCAGGCGAGTCAGAATATTCTGCTCGAGGGTGCTGATTTTCGATTCGACATTGCCGGCCTTGCCGGATTGGCCGAGGCTGACATTGATCTGCACCAGGTTGTTCAGGGTTTCCAGATCGCGCCGCAGCGTCAGGCTGCTGCCCAACAGGTCGAGACTTTGCAGTTCGATGCGCGTGCCCTGGAATTCGCGATAGGAGTCCCGCACCAGATAGAAGTTGGTCACCAGCATCGGCACCAGGAACAGTACGCTGATCAGGCTGAACTTCATGCCGAAGCTCAGGCGGTTCATCAGTGCGACAGCGGGATAGAGCAAGCTCTTCACTGGATGTCTCCCTTCGATTTCTTATTTTTTTTATTGGCGGGCGCAGACAGACGGCAGATAGCCACTATTCGGCGCTATCTCTGTATAACTTAAATCGGCAGGAGGTTTTGTAACTTAAGGTTAACGACAGGGCGAAGCACTTCGCACTAGTGACCGCCCTGTGATCAAGGAGCTTTTCTGAATGCAGCGTTAATGCAGGACCGTCCACAACGCAAACCCGGCATACCAGAGCACCGCCGCACGCAGCAGCAACGCCCAGATGCGGTCCAGATTGTTGATACCTTCGGCGCCGCTCACCGGTGCCGGAATTTCACCGGCCACCAGCCCGACTTTCACGATCAATTGCGCGGCGCTGATGTTCCAGTTCAGCAGCTCATGCAGCATGACCCGACTGACCGCGACAAAATTGCCAACCAACGCCAGGCTCGCCGCCAGCAGACGCACCGGCAACCAGTCGAAGGCATGACGCAGTTGCCCGGCGCGCTCTACCACCGCCGGGTTTTTCCCGTGTTCTTCGGCCAGCGCCAGCAGCCGATAACTCAGCGCCGCGACCGGTCCCAACAGGAAGTACCAGAAAATCACCGCGAAAAAGCTCTGGTAGGCCTCCCACAGCAAATGCCCTTCGACCTGCTCCAGCAACTGCTCGCCACTGTCTGCGCAGATATCCAGATCGCGCTTGGCGACATGGGCCGCCGCTTGCAGGTCCTCCCGACGCCAGGCATCACGGAACGGTCCGAGATCACCCAACAGATCACCGCGCCCCAGGCTGTAGATCACCACCAGCAAATGGATCGGCAACGCCAGTAACCCGTAGGCCACCGGCTCGATGACGACCAGCAGCAAACCCAGCAACGCCACCGGCAACAAGACCATTACCGCCAACACCAGCCATGGCCGCTCCGAAAGTCGCGGGCTGGCCTCAAGCTTGTTCAGCTCGTGTGTCCAGCCATTGTCACGCTGAACCCGATGACGCAGGGCCGAGAACTTCTCGATCCATACCGCCAACAGCAACACCAGAAAACTCATCGTCCTTCCTCTTGTGCCAGGGCGGCACGATAGCGTGCCCAGTCGAACGCCGGCCCTGGATCGGTTTTGCGCCCCGGTGCAATGTCGCTGTGCCCGCAGATGCGCTCTGTGGTGATTGCCGTGAACGCCTGTTGCAACTGGCGGGTCAGGGCTGTCAATGCGCTGTATTGCGCGTCAGTGAACGGCAGATCATCCGTGCCTTCAAGCTCGATGCCCACGGAAAAATCGTTACAGGTTTCCCGCCCCTCGAAGCACGAGACACCCGCATGCCACGCACGCTCAAGACATGAAACAAACTGGGTGACGGTACCGTCACGTTCGATCAGAAAGTGCGCCGACACCCGCAAATCCGCGATCCCTTCAAAATAGGGGTGTTCGGTGACATCCAGACGATTCTGGAAAAATTCCTGCACCTTGCCGGTGGCGAACTGCGCTGGCGGCAGGCTGATGTTGTGGATCACCAGCAGGGAAATTTCGCCTGTGGGGCGCGCATTGAAGTTGGGTGAGGGGCAGACATGCACACCCTGAATCCAACCGCTCGCGGGGTCCAACTGCATACCGATTCCTTCAACGTCGACTGTATTGGCACAGTATGCCGCGATAATCCCCCGGGGCGCGATCACTTGCCGCGATTGAGGCACTTGAGGTTGCCGATCACCGACTCCAGCGCCCGCTCGAACAGCAAGGTGTCGTCAAGCACTCGCGCCACGCCGTTGCGCAGCTCCAGGGCCAGGTCGGTGCGACGGCGCTCGCCCTGGGTAACCGCGAGAAAGTCGGCCAGCAATTCGGAAAATATCGCTGGGTCATCGACAAAGTCATTCAACAGACGCTGTACGACCTGGTCGATGCGCACGTAAAGGCTGTCACGCTCATGATCGTCACAGGCTCCCCACCCCATGGCCGCGTTGGCGATTTCGTTGAGCAGACGTCGCGCCGGATGATTGCTGCGACTGAAGAAGCTCTTGTCGAGCACCGCCACCTTGACCAGTGGAATCTGCAATCGGCCAATCAGTGCCTTGAGGGAATCCGGCAGGTTGCGATCATCGAGCATGCATTCGAAAAGCATGGCGACCAGGTTGATCACATCTTCATCGGCCTCCCCGAAAACCCGCGACCGACCGCTTTTGACGCTGACTCGGGTCAATAACTGTTCGAGCTGGTTGCGCAGATCGAAATCATCAACGGCCGCCGGTGCCGGCACGTATTGCTGCAAGTGCGAAAGCAGGCGCAACAGATCTCGCGTGGAAATCGGATCGGGGCCCTCATCGGTCAGTCCGACCGTGACGCTTTTGTCAGGTCGGTCCGTGGTACGACGCACCGGGGCCAGTTTCAGGTTGGGTAAGACACCGGTGGCGAGCAGCAGCTGATTGGCTTCTGCGTAAAGCTGATCGGCCTCGCTGAGGACATAGCGTTCGAACAACGTGAGGATGATCAGCTTGACCTTGATCTCAAGCCCGAGCTGGCGTGCGGCTTGCAAAAAGTATTCGCAGAACATCGCCGGACCCAGAGGGTTGTGCAGGTCGCCCGGCTCCTTGCCCAACAAGGCACAGAGTCGGGCCGTCAGTTGGTCCAGGGCGAAACCGTCGCGATCCAGCACCCGGCTGACCATCGCCTGCACCGCGACCGTGCGCTCGCGCTCGTCATCGGGTTGCGCCGTCGAGGTATCGGCCGCCAGAGTCTGGGGCAAGGCCGCAAACGCGCTTTCGTAGTGGGCAAGTCGGATAAACGCGGCGAAAAGCTGCTCGAGAAAAACCCGCTCGATGCTTTTGCGCTTGAGGCGCAAATCGCGCATCGCTTGAAAGAAGATGTTCTGCTCGATGTCACAGCGGGCGCGGTCGGCCATTTCGAAGAGGGTGTCGTCGGCGTTGTCGAACAGCGCCTGCAATCCGTGTCGCAGCTGTTGCGCGGCCTTGTCGCGAACCTGAAGAAGAATCGCCGGCAGTCGGGCGAGTGGCGAGTGAGCCACCTGGTCGGTAGTTGCCTTGTGCAAAGGCACTACATTCCCGTCGTTGTGCATTCGGCCTCCCTGGAACGGTGATGCGTCAACTCGTCAAACTCATGACGTCAAATACAAGGCGAATTATCTTTTAAAAACTCCCCCTTGCGCCAGAAGACTCTGCATCTGCTCTCAAACAGGCGTTTGCTTGGCAACGATGACCAACACGACAATGGCAGGGATTCGACCAAATGCAGGCGCCCGTGCCAACGTAACGCTCTGATGCCTTGGGTTGGTCCGTGCCATGGCCCTATAATCGAGCCACTTTGTTTGTGGAGTCCGTTATGCCGAACCTACATCTCGCCGATCTGACCGCCGAAATCGAAGCCAACGTGCGCCGTGCGTTGCGTGAAGACATCGGCAGCGGCGACATCACCGCGCAGTTGATCCCGGCCGAACGCCTGGCCAAGGCCACCATCATTACCCGCGATGCGGCCGTCATCAGCGGCACCGCCTGGGTGGATAACGTGTTTCGGCAACTGGACCCACGGGTGGCGGTGCATTGGCAGGTTGCCGACGGTGAACGGGTGGCGCCCAACCAGGTGCTGTTCCACCTCGAAGGCCCTGCACGCTCGCTGCTGACCGGCGAACGCAGCGCCCTGAACTTCCTGCAGCTGCTCTCCGGCGTGGCGACCCGCGCGCAGTACCTGGCGGACTTCGTGGCCGAGACTCAGGTCAAGCTGCTCGATACCCGCAAAACACTGCCGGGGCTGCGCCTGGCTCAAAAGTACGCCGTAACCTGCGGCGGTTGCCACAACCACCGCATTGGCCTGTATGACGCCTTCCTGATCAAGGAAAACCACATCGCCGCCAGCGGCGGTATCGCCCAGGCCATCGCCGCCGCGCACAAGATCGCCCCGGGCAAACCGGTCGAGATTGAAGTGGAAAGCCTGGATGAACTCAAGGAAGCGCTGGAGGCTGGTGCCGACATCATCATGCTCGACGAACTGAGCCTGGACGACATGCGCGAAGCCGTGCGCCTGAACGCCGGCAAGGCCAAGCTGGAGGCCAGCGGCGGGATCAACGAAAGCACGTTGCTGCCGATTGCACAGACCGGGGTGGATTACATTTCGATCGGTGCGATGACCAAGGATGTGAAGGCGGTTGATCTGTCGATGCGCCTGAGTCTCTGATCACACGTACAAATTGTAGGAGCGAGCTTGCTCGCGATGTACCCGAGAGCGCCACGTTTAACCAATAAACCCGCGTAATCGTTTACGACCATCGCGAGCAGGCTCGCTCCTACAGTTCGTGTCAAACCACCAGGTTGTTCATCTCGCAGTACTCTTCCCACCCGACGCCCAACACCTCGGCAGCTTCTTTGTGCAACTTCAGGCGTTCTGCTTCGTATTCTTCCGGCGTTGAGGTGTACTTGAGCGTCAGCTCCCACGGCTGCAGGCCCTGGGCTTCGGCCTCGTCCTCGAACGCCCATTGAATCTGGTCTTTCTGATCATCGGCACTCAGGTCCTTGATCTCTTCCATCAGATCCGGCACATCCAGCACGTACTTTTTCAGTGCTTCTTCGTGTCTGGCTTCTTGGGTCAATTCTTTTATTGTCATGGCGTTCTCGTTGATCTGGGGAATGGAAGATGGATCTGGATCATCAAGGATCTCTCTGACGCAAAAAACCGTAAGCAGCGCGGTTTGTCTGGCCTTCAGAACCATTCGGGATCATCTGAAAACAAGTCTTGCTGGTGCCCGAGACAGGAATCGAACCTGCGACCTTCGCGTTACGAGTGCGCTGCTCTACCGGCTGAGCTACACGGGCGGTGGGCTAAACCTAGCACTGACTTCAGGGGCAGGCAACTTCCGGAACGTCTCAATTTCCTGCAGACAAAAAAATGCCCCACAGCTTTCACTGCGGGGCACTTTCTACAACGTTGAAGCGCTCAGGCGTAAGGCGTGATTAAACGCCCGAAGCCTTGGCTGCTGCCACGTCTTTGATGGACAGCTTGATACGACCGCGGTTGTCCACGTCCAGTACCAACACTTCCACTTCCTGGCCTTCTTTCAGGATGTCGGTCACTTTCTCAACGCGAGCGTCGCTCAGCATGGAGATGTGAACCAGACCGTCCTTGCCCGGCAGGATGTTGACGAATGCGCCGAAGTCGACGATGCGCTCAACCTTGCCCACGTAGATCTTGCCGATCTCGGCTTCAGCGGTGATGCCCAGAACGCGCTGACGTGCAGCTTCAGCCGCTTCCTTGGTTTCGCCGAAGATCTTGATCGAACCGTCGTCTTCGATGTCGATCGAAGCCTTGGTCTCTTCACAGATCGCACGAATGGTCGCGCCGCCTTTACCGATGACGTCACGGATTTTGTCGGTGTCGATTTTCATCGCGATCATGGTCGGAGCGTTGGCCGACAGTTCGGTACGCGACTGGCCAATGATCTGGTTCATCTGGCCGAGGATGTTCAGGCGCGCTTCCAGGGCTTGGCCCAGAGCGATTTCCATGATCTCTTCGGTGATGCCCTTGATCTTGATGTCCATCTGCAGCGCGGTGACGCCTTTGGCGGTACCGGCTACCTTGAAGTCCATGTCGCCCAGGTGGTCTTCGTCACCCAGGATGTCGGTCAGGACGGCGAATTTTTCGCCTTCTTTAACCAGACCCATGGCGATACCGGCAACCGGCGCCTTCATCGGCACACCGGCGTCCATCAGGGCCAGGGAAGCGCCGCAAACGGAAGCCATCGAGCTCGAACCGTTGGATTCGGTGATTTCCGAAACCACGCGGATGGTGTACGGGAACACGTCAGCGGCAGGCAGCATGGCCGAAACCGAACGACGGGCCAGACGGCCGTGACCGATTTCACGACGACCAGCGCCACCCATGCGACCACACTCGCCTACCGAGAACGGTGGGAAGTTGTAGTGCAGCATGAACGGGTCTTTCTTCTCGCCTTCCAGGGTGTCCAGCAGCTGTGCATCACGGGCAGTACCCAGAGTTGCAACGACCAGAGCCTGGGTTTCGCCACGGGTGAACAGAGCCGAACCGTGGGTCTTGGGCAGAACACCGACTTCGATGTTCAATGGACGTACGGTCTTGGTGTCGCGACCGTCGATACGTGGCTTGCCGTTAACGATGTTTTCGCGAACGGTGCGGTATTCGATTTCGCCGAAAGCCGCTTTGACTTCGCTGGAAGAAGGCTGGCCTTCTTCACCGGACAGCTTGGCAACGACCTGGTCCTTCAACTCGCCCAGACGAGCGTAACGGTCGGCCTTGACGGTGATGGTGTAGACCTGGGAGATCGCTTCGCCGAACTCGGCACGGATAGCGCCCAGCAGTTCGGTGGCTTCTGGCGCAGGAGCCCAGGTCCAGGTTGGCTTGGCAGCTTCAGCGGCCAGTTCTTTAACGGCGTTGATCACAACCTGGAACTCGTCGTGAGCGAACAGTACCGCGCCCAGCATCTGGTCTTCGGTCAGCTCTTTGGCTTCCGATTCAACCATCAGCACGGCGTCCGAAGTACCGGCAACGACCATGTCCAGGCTGGAAGCCGCCTGTTGCTCGTAGGTCGGGTTCAGCAGGTAGCCGGTGCTTTCGTGGAACGCAACGCGGGCAGCGCCGATCGGGCCATCGAAAGGAATGCCGGAGATCGCCAGGGCAGCCGAGGTACCGATCATCGCAGCGATGTCCGGATCGGTCTTCTTGCTGGTGGAAACGACGGTGCAGACTACCTGCACTTCGTTCATGAAGCCTTCAGGGAACAGCGGACGGATCGGACGGTCGATCAGTCGGGAAGTCAGGGTTTCTTTCTCGGAAGGACGGCCTTCGCGCTTGAAGAAACCGCCAGGGATCTTACCGGCAGCGTAAGTCTTTTCCTGGTAGTGAACAGACAGAGGGAAGAAGCCCTTGCCTGGATCGGCTTGTTTTGCACCGACTACGGTCACCAATACGCTGACGTCGTCGTCAACGGTGACCAATACTGCGCCGGAGGCCTGACGGGCGATACGGCCAGTCTCGAGGGTAACGGTCGACTGACCGAACTGGAATTTTTTGATTACCGGGTTCACGGTGTCCTACCTTCTTTGTGGCTCTTGGGGGAACTGGTTTCTTGCGAAATTCTTGGGCAATGTCGGGAATCGGCCCGACTGGTTTGTCCAGGTGTCACTCAGGTAAAGCAGGTATCCAGATAAAACTTGAGGCTGGAAGCCTGCCATGCGCCAGCGGGAAACCCGCTGGTGCACGACAGACAGCCAACCTCTAGCGCAATCGCTTATTAGCGACGCAGACCCAGGCGACCGATCAGAGTCTGATAGCGACCCAGATCCTTGCCTTTCAGGTAGTCCAGCAGCTTACGACGCTGGTTAACCATGCGGATCAGACCACGACGGGAGTGGTGGTCTTTACCGTTGGCCTTGAAGTGACCTTGCAGCTTGTTGATGTTGGCGGTCAGCAGTGCAACTTGCACTTCTGGCGAACCAGTGTCACCAACAGCTTGCTGGTAGTCAGCTACGATTTGAGCTTTTTCTTGAACGTCGAGAGCCATGAGGCAATCCTTTTATCAGGAAACTGTTTGTCGAAAAACAGTTTCAACAGGCCAGGGACAAATCCCTGTATCTAAAAAAGAGTAGTGACCGTGCCTGTTGACAGCCACCCTCGCCAGCCTGCTGTTACACAGACTGGTTTCGGTCATTCTGACCGAATCAGTCGACGCGGCGCGATGCGCCCGTCTTCGCTCACTTCACCGATACCGATGAAACGACCATTGTGATCCTGTACCCGCACCATGCCGAACTTCGGAGCATCCGGGGCACGTACCGGCTGGCCGTTGAGCCAGTAGAACGCACTCGCTTCCGAGAACTGCAACAGTGGCCAATCCAGCAGGCCGCTGTCCGATGGCATCAGGAAGCGATCGACCGCTTCGTTGCCGCCTTCGGCATGTACCGCTTCCAGCTCTTCGAGGGTAACCGTCTGCGCCAGGGTGAATGGCCCGGCCTGGGTACGTCGCAGTTCTGCAACGTAAGCGCCACAACCGAGTTGCTCACCGATATCCTCCACCAGGGTACGGATATAGGTGCCTTTGGTGCAATCCACCGCCAGCCGCGCAGTATCACCTTCGAAGGCCAGTAATTCCAAGCGCGTAATAGTAACAGAACGCGGTTCGCGCTCCACTACTTCGCCCGCACGAGCCAGCTTGTACAGCGGCTGGCCATCACGCTTGAGCGCCGAGTACATCGGCGGTATCTGACTGATTTGCCCACGAAATTTCGGCAGTACAGCCTCGACATCGGAGCGACCAACGGTCACCGGACGTTCCTGCAAAACTTCACCTTCGGCATCCGCCGTGGTGGTGGTCTTGCCCAGTTGCGCCAGGGTTTCATAACCCTTGTCGGAATCGAGCAGGTATTGCGAGAACTTGGTCGCCTCACCGAAGCACAGCGGCAACACGCCGGTGGCCAAGGGATCGAGACTACCGGTATGACCTGCCTTTTCGGCGTTCAGCAACCAGCGAACCTTCTGCAAGGCCGCGTTGGAGGTGAACCCCAGCGGCTTGTCGAGAAGGATAATGCCGCTGACGTTACGACGGATACGTTTGACCTGAGCCACCGATTACTCCTTGGTGTCTTCGGCTTCTGCCGCAACCGGATGCTGATTGTCTTCAGCCACTGCGCGCTCGATCAATGCCGACAGGTGCGCGCCACGCACGACGCTTTCGTCGTAGTGGAAGTGCAGCTGTGGAACGCTACGCAGTTTCATCTCGCGAGCCAGCTGCATGCGCAGGAAACCGGCGGCGGAGTTGAGCACCTTGATGCTTTGTGCGATTTCTTCGGCGCTGTCCTGACCCATCACGGTGATGAAGATCTTGGCGTGACCGACGTCACGACTGACTTCCACAGCGGTAATGGTGACCAGGCCGACGCGCGGGTCTTTGACTTCACGACGGATCAGTTGTGCCAGCTCGCGCTGCATCTGATCGCCGATACGTTGGGTACGGCTATATTCTTTTGCCATGTCTTGTTACCTGTTACTGCCTCACGGTGAAACCCGTGTGGTCTGAAAGCGGCAAACGCCCGGCCTGACAGAAGCCAGACCGGGCGTTGCGTTTAGAGTCCTGGTGACGAGCTGCGCATTTGCATGCGGCTACCCGTCACGGCTCCCGAAGTGCGCGAATTAGAGGCTGCGAGCAACCTGCACCTTCTCGAAGACTTCGATCTTGTCACCGACTTTAACGTCGTTGTAGCTCTTCACGCCGATACCGCATTCCATGCCGGCACGTACTTCGGAAGCGTCATCCTTGAAGCGGCGCAGGGATTCCAGCTCGCCTTCGAAGATAACGATGTCTTCACGCAGTACACGGATTGGACGGTTACGGTGCACAACACCTTCGATAACCATGCAACCGGCGATCGCGCCAAACTTCGGCGAACGGAACACGTCACGCACTTCGGCGATACCCAGGATGTTCTCGCGAACATCGCTGCCGAGCATACCGGTCAGGGCTTTCTTGACGTCTTCGATGATGTCGTAGATCACGTTGTAGTAACGCATATCCAGACCTTCCTGCTCGACGATCTTGCGCGCGCCGGCATCGGCACGCACGTTGAAGCCGAACAGTACAGCGTTGGAGGCCAGTGCCAGGTTGGCGTCGGATTCGGTGATACCACCGACACCGCCACCGACCACACGCACTTGCACTTCGTCGTTACCCAGGCCGTTCAAGGCACCGTTCAACGCTTCCAGCGAACCACGGACGTCGGATTTGAGGACGATGTTGAGCGTCTTCTTCTCTTCCTGGCCCATGTTTTCGAAGATGTTTTCCAGCTTGCCGGCGTGAGCACGGGCCAGCTTGACTTCGCGGAACTTGCCTTGACGGAACAGAGCCACTTCACGGGCTTTCTTCTCGTCGGCAACCACGCTCATCTCGTCGCCAGCGTCCGGGGTACCGTCCAGGCCGAGGATCTCGACAGGGATGGCCGGACCGGCTTCCTTGATTGGCTTGCCGTTCTCGTCGAGCATGGCGCGAACGCGGCCATAGTTCGAACCGACCAGGACCATGTCGCCTTGGCGCAGGGTACCGTCTTGAACCAGAACGGTAGCCACCGGACCACGGCCCTTGTCGAGACGGGATTCAACCACGACACCGCGACCAGGAGCCGAAGGCGTTGCAGTCAGCTCCAGAACTTCGGCTTGCAGCAATACGGCTTCGAGCAGTTCGTCGACGCCAGTACCCATCTTCGCCGAGACCGGTACGAATGGCGTGTCACCACCCCACTCTTCCGACGTCACGCCGTGAACCGACAGTTCGCTACGGATGCGATCGAGATCGGCGCCCGGCTTGTCGATTTTGTTCACTGCTACTACCAACGGTACGCCAGCTGCCTTGGCATGCTGAACGGCTTCGATGGTCTGTGGCATCACGCCGTCGTCCGCTGCAACCACCAGGATCACGATGTCGGTCGCCTTGGCACCACGGGCACGCATTGCGGTAAACGCAGCGTGACCAGGGGTGTCGAGGAACGTCACCATGCCACGATCGGTTTCAACGTGGTAAGCACCGATGTGCTGGGTGATACCACCGGCTTCGCCAGCAGCAACCTTGGCACGACGAATGTAGTCGAGCAGGGAAGTCTTACCGTGGTCAACGTGGCCCATTACGGTCACGACTGGTGCACGGGAAACTGCCTCGCCTTCAAACTTCAGGGACTCGGCCAGGGAATCTTCCAGGGCGGTGTCGCTGACCAGGGTCACTTTGTGGCCCAGCTCTTCAGCAACCAGTTGGGCAGTTTCCTGATCCAGTACCTGGTTGATGGTCGCTGGAGTACCCAGTTTGAACATGAACTTGATGATTTCAGCAGCCTTCACCGACATCTGCTGGGCGAGATCGCCAACAGTGATGGTTTCGCCGATCTTCACTTCGCGCACGACAGGACCGGTAGGGCTCTGGAAACCGTGAGCGTTGCGCTTCTTCAGCTTGGCCTTGCCGCGACCACCACGACGGAAGCCATCGCTTTCTTCGTCGGTAGTACGTGGAGCAACACGTGGAGCCGGAGCCTTTTCCTTGACGGAAGCACGATGCGGAGCGTTTTTGCGCTCGCCATCGCCGCTACCGCGACGGTTGCTGTCGTCGGCACGTGGCTTGTCCGGACGGCGCTGTTCGTCACGCTTGCGGGTATCGGCCGCAGGCGCTGGAGCAGCCGCCACAACCGGTGCGCTTTCGCGAACTGGCTCGGCCACCGTAGCAGGCGCTGCAACAGGTTCGGCTTGAGCGGTCTGCGCAGTAGCAGGCTGGCGACGCGCTTCTTCTTCGGCGCGACGCTTGGCTTCTTCTTCAGCCTTCTGACGAGCAGCATTTTCTACTGCGCGACGTTCATCCAGTTCACGCTTGCGCTCGGCTTCGATTTCTTCCGGGCTGCGCTGTACGAAGACTTTCTTCTTGCGTACTTCAACGCTGATGCTCTTGCTGCCAGCAACACGCAGGGTGCTGGTGGTTTTACGCTGCAGCGTAATCTTGCGTGGTTCTTCCACTTTCGCCTTGTGGCTGCTTTTCAAGTGAGTCAGCAACGATTGCTTCTCACTGTCAGTCACATGTTCTTCGGCGGCGGTGTGCGGCAGACCTGCCTCACGCATCTGCTGCAACAGGCGCTCTACCGGTGTTTTGACCTCATCGGCCAGTTGTTTCACCGTGACTTGCGTCATGCACTTCTCTCCTCAGGCCGCGCCTAATTACTCGAACCAGTGGGCTCGGGCGGCCATGATCAACTTGCCGGCACGATCATCGTCAATGCCGTCGATGTCGAGCAGGTCGTCAATAGACTGCTCGGCCAGGTCTTCGCGGGTAATTACGCCGCGCACCGCCAGTTCCATCGCCAAATCCTTGTCCATACCCTCAAGCGAGAGCAGGTCTTCGGCCGGATGGGCGTCTGCCAGCTTTTCCTCAGTAGCGATGGCTTTGGTCAACAAACGATCCTTGGCACGAGCGCGAAGCTCGTTGACGGTTTCTTCGTCAAAGCCGTCGATGTTGAGCATTTCTTCCAACGGTACGTAGGCAATCTCTTCCAGGCTGGTGAAGCCTTCATCTACCAGCACCTGTGCGAGGTCTTCGTCGACTTCCAGCTCGTCGATGAAGTTGCGCAGGATGTCGCCGGTTTCTGCTTGCTGCTTAGCCTGGATGTCCGATTCGGTCATCACGTTCAGGGTCCAGCCAGTCAACTGGCTAGCCAGACGCACGTTCTGACCACCGCGACCGATGGCCTGAGCCAGATTGTCTGCGCCAACGGCGATGTCCATTGCGTGGGCATCTTCGTCAACGATAATTGCCGCAACCTCGGCCGGGGACATGGCGTTGATCACGAATTGAGCCGGGTTGTCGTCCCACAGAACGATGTCAACACGCTCACCGCCCAACTCACCCGACACTGCCTGGACGCGCGAACCGCGCATACCGATGCAAGCGCCCTGCGGGTCGATGCGTTTGTCCTTGGAGCGAACGGCGATCTTGGCACGCGAACCCGGATCACGGGACGCAGCCATCACTTCGATCAGGCCTTCGGCAATTTCCGGCACTTCGATGCGGAACAACTCGATCAGCATTTCCGGCGCGGTACGCGACAGGATCAGCTGCGGGCCGCGGTTCTCGGTGCGGATTTCCTTGAGCAGCGCACGCAGACGCACGCCAACCCGGAAAGTTTCGCGAGAAATGATGTCTTCACGGGCCAGCAACGCTTCAGCGTTGTTGCCCAGATCAACGATCACGTTGTCGCGGGTGACTTTTTTCACGGTGCCGGAGATGATTTCACCCAGGCGTTCGCGGTAAGCGTCAACAACCTGAGCGCGCTCGGCTTCGCGAACTTTCTGCACAATGACTTGCTTGGCAGTCTGTGCAGCGATACGGCCGAATTCGATGGACTCGATCTTCTCTTCTACGACGTCACCGACCTTGGCGCCAGGATGCGTTTCGGCAACCTTGCTCGGCCAGGTTTCGATGGCCGGATCGTCCAGGTCTGCTTCTTCGACGACCGTCCAGCGACGGAATGTCTCGTAAGCACCGGTGTGGCGATTGATTTCCACACGCAGATCAACTTCGTCTTCGAAACGCTTTTTGGTAGCAGTGGCCAGGGCCAGCTCCAGCGCTTCAAAAATCACGTTTGCCGGTACGCCCTTTTCATTGGATACCGACTCAACAACCAGCAGTACTTCTTTGCTCATCGTACGCCTCGCCTTTCGCAAGCCATTGGATCCGCGGGATCCGCAGTATCTGGCACGCCTCAGTCAAAACTGGGAATAATGTTGGCCTTGTCGATCATATCGATCGGCAACAGGAACTCATGGTTTTCTACCTGCACCACGACATCCTGCTCTTCTACGCCGCGCAGAAGGCCCTGAAAGTTGCGTCGTCCTTCAAAAGGCGAGCGCAGCTTGATCTTCACTTGTTCACCGGCAAATTTTGCAAACTGCTCAAGAGTGAACAGAGGGCGTTCCATGCCAGGCGAGGAAACTTCAAGGGTGTACTCAACGGAGATTGGATCTTCAACATCCAGCACACCGCTGATCTGGCGGCTGACGATGGCGCAATCGTCCACCAGCACGCCGCCTTCTTTATCGATATAAACGCGCAACATCGAGTGACGACCCTGAGCCGAAAACTCGATACCCCAGCATTCATAGCCTAGGGCCACGACCACCGGGGCCAGCAAGGCCTGCAACTCTTCTAGCTTGCTCGACACCTGAACCCCCTAGTGCATGTATGTGCATGCTATGCAAAATAAAAAAATGGGCGAAACGCCCATCCTTGAAACGCCGTCGAACAGCGGCGTAGAAAGTGTCCAGCTAACAAAAAGCCCCTTAAAAGGGGCTCCTTAAACTGGTTGCGGGGGCCGGATTTGAACCGACGACCTTCGGGTTATGAGCCCGACGAGCTACCAGACTGCTCCACCCCGCGACAAAGCTGGGGCGGAAGTATACGACCGATCCCCTACAGGGTCAATGTAACCTTCCACCTGCAAGAAAGCCCGCAACAGCGGGCTCTCCTGACTAATTGGTACCGAGAAGGGGACTCGAACCCCTACACCCTATGGGCACAACCACCTCAAGGTTGCGTGTCTACCAATTCCACCACCTCGGCAATACTACGTTTGAAACCCTTCTTACTTCTGCTCTTGAGCTGGAGGCACGTCAGTCGCTGGAGTAGCCGACTTTTGCTCTTGAAGCACCGGGACATCATCAGAAGCCGGTTGTTGCTTTGGAACTTCCAGTACCGCTGGATTTGGGAGACCTACTTGAGTCAGCTGGTGAGCCTTCTCTTTAGCAAAGTAACCTAACCCCAAGCTGGTTATGAAAAAACCTGCGGCAAGTATAGCAGTAAACTTACTAAGAAAGGTAGAGGAACCTTGGCTTCCGAACACAGTATTTGAAGCACCTGCTCCGAAAGACGCGCCAGCATCCGCACCTTTACCCTGCTGCAGCAAAACCAGAGCCACTACGCCCAATGCACCCAGCAGATGAAAAACGACTACGACTGTTTCCAGCATTTTTTCAGTTTCCCGCGGCGCGACAGATCGCACCGAACTCATCTGCATTCAGGGAAGCCCCACCAATGAGGCCCCCATCGATATCCGGCATGCCGAACAGTTCGACCGCATTGGCCGCCTTCACGCTGCCGCCGTATAGAAGCCGCACACCTTGTGCGACTTCAGAATTCTCTGCCGCCAACTGGGCGCGAATGGCTGCGTGCACATCCTGCGCCTGTTGCGGCGTTGCAGTCAGCCCGGTACCAATGGCCCAGACCGGCTCGTAAGCGATCACTGCCTTGGCAAAGGCACCGACACCCAGCTCCTCGATGATACTGCCCAGCTGACGCGAGACAACCTCAAGAGTCTTTCCGGCTTCACGCTGCTCAAGGGTTTCCCCTATGCACAACACCGGAATCAAGCCACATGCCTGTGCCGCTGCGAACTTGCGGATCAGCACTACGTCCTGCTCGCCCATGATCTGGCGGCGTTCGGAGTGCCCGACAAGCACCAGGGAACAACCTGCATCCACCAACTGACTCGGTGCAACTTCACCGGTCAACGCACCTTGTCCGGATTCCACCGCAGAATTCTGCGCGCCGACCGAAATCGACTTTCCTTCCAGGCCATCAATCACTTGATTGATATGCAGAAAAGGCGGGAATACCGCGACATCAACACCGCTCGGCAAGGCCAAGTCACGAAGGCCGTTGATCAGCTCAGCGACGCTGGCGCGGGTACCGTGCATCTTCCAGTTACCAGCTACCATAGGGCGACGCATGCTGTACCTCGTCGGTCAAAGTGGGCGCAGATGTTACCCAACACAATCATGGCTGGCAAGCCGAATTCAGGCAGAAACTTCAGTAACCAGTTTTGCCAGCTCTTCGGCATAGCCGCGAACCTGCGTTTCGTCTTCGCCTTCGACCATCACACGCACCAGTGGTTCGGTTCCGGACTTGCGCAACAGCACACGCCCCCGACCGGCCATGGCCTTGGTCACACGCTCACTAGCCTCCTTGACCGACGGATGATCGAGAGGACTTGCGCCGCCACCGAATCGCACATTGATCAACACCTGAGGGCACTTGCGTAGCGCCTGCCGGGATTGCGCCAGACCATCGCCACGCGATTGCAGCGCCATCAACACCTGCAGCGCCGCAATGATTGCATCACCCGTGGTGGTGTGACTGAAGCATACGATGTGTCCGGAGTTTTCCCCCCCACGATCCAGTTGCGCTCCAGCAGCTCGGCAATGACATAGCGGTCGCCGACGTTGGCACGCACCAATGGAATGCCCAGGTCCGCCAGGGCCAGTTCCAGCCCCAGGTTACTCATCAGGGTTCCGACCACACCGCCCTGCAGCCTGTCGCGCTCATGCAGATCACGGGCAATGATGAACAGCAATTCGTCGCCATCCACCACCGCACCGGTGTGATCGACCATCTGAACGCGGTCACCGTCACCATCGAAGGCAATACCCAGATCGGCCTGCTCGGCCACAACGGCAGCCTGCAGCGCCCCCATATGGGTCGAACCGCAATTGTCGTTGATGTTCAAACCATTCGGCTGCGCCGACAGCACGACGACTTCAGCACCCAACTCGCGAAACACACTCGGTGCCACCTTGTAGGTCGCACCGTGAGCGCAATCGATGACGATTTTCAGGCCCGAGAAGCTGGTGCCGGTCGGCACGCTGCTCTTGCAGAATTCGATATAGCGTCCCGACGCATCATTGATTCGCGAGACCTTGCCGATCTTGCTCGACTCCACCACGGTCATTGGCGTATCGAGCAACTCTTCAATCATCAGTTCGACTTCATCCGGGAGCTTGGTGCCCTTACCGGAGAAGAACTTGATGCCGTTGTCATCATGGGGATTGTGCGACGCACTGATCACAATGCCAGCCTCGGCATGGAAAGTGCGCGTCAGATAGGCGATAGCCGGAGTCGGCATCGGCCCCAGCAGCATCACATCGGCACCTGCCGACGTCAGGCCCGCCTCGAGCGCCGACTCAAACATGTAGCCGGAAATTCGGGTGTCCTTGCCGACCAGCACCTTGCAGGCGCCCATCTTGCGAAAAGCCATGCCAGCAGCCCAGCCGAGCTTGAGCATGAAATCAGGAGTAATCGGGTATTGACCCACCCGACCACGAATACCGTCGGTACCAAAATATTTCCTAGTCATAAATGCTCCATGATTCTTATTCGGCTGATTCCACTGCGGCGATCATTCTCACCACATCCACTGTTTCGGCCACGTCATGGACGCGCAAAATACGCGCGCCCTTCTGCACAGCCAGGGCCGCGAGAGCAAGACCGCCATACAAGCGCTCTCCGACCGGCCGGTTCAAGGCCTGACCTATCATGCTCTTGCGCGAAACGCCCACCAGAAGTGGCCGCCCAAAGGCATGCAGGGCTTCCATATGCTTGAACAAGCTTAGATTGTGCTGCAAGGTTTTGGCGAAGCCAAAGCCGGGGTCAAGAATGACCCGCTCAGCCGGAATGCCCACCAAAGAACACTGATGCAGGCGCTCAGCGAGAAACTCGCCGACTTCCCTTGTGACATCCTGATACTGCGGATTGTCCTGCATATCGCCCGGCTCGCCCAGCATATGCATCAGGCAGACCGGCAGACCGGTGGCCGCTGCTGCATCCAGGGCACCATCGCGACGCAACGAACGCACGTCATTGATCAACCCGGCACCCAGGCGCGCGGCTTCTCGCATGACGGCTGGCGTTGAGGTGTCGACCGATATGATCACATCCAGCTCGCGGCTGATGCGCTCGATGATGGGAGCTACGCGCTCCAGCTCTTCGAGTGGCGATACGACCCTGGCTCCGGGGCGGGTGGATTCTCCACCGACATCGATCAGCGTCGCGCCGGCCGCCACCATGGCTTCGGCGTGGCGCATGGCCGCGTCGAGCTGGCTGTATTGGCCACCATCGGAGAAAGAATCAGGGGTGACATTGAGAATACCCATGACATGCGTCTGGGCCAAATCAAGAACCCGGTTGCCGCAAGGCAACCGGGTCGAGGACTGAACAGAAGTCATTTCAAACCTTATACGTCAGCAGCAGGACCGCCGATCGGTGTTTCCGGACGCTCATCCTGCACCACCGGCGGAGTACCGGAAGTACCCGTGCCACCCGACCAGTCGCGCGGCTCGCGAGGCGGACGACCGGCCATGATGTCGTCGATCTGCTCGGCATCGATCGTTTCGTACTTCATCAAGGCATCGGCCATCGCATCGAGCTTGTCACGGTTGTCCGTGAGAATCTGCTTCGCCGTGCCATAGCACTGATCGATGATGCTGCGTACTTCGGAGTCGATCAGCTTGGCTGTCTCACCAGAGAAGCTTGCACCCTGACCGCCACCGCCGCGACCGAGGAACACTTCACCCTCTTCTTCGGCATACATCAACGGACCGAGCTTTTCCGAAAGACCCCACTTGGTCACCATGTTCCGCGCAATCTGGCTGGCGCGCATGATGTCGTTGGAGGCACCGGTGGTCACGCCATCGAAGCCCAGGGTCATTTCTTCAGCGATACGACCGCCGTACAGCGAGCAGATCTGGCTGATCAACGCACGCTTGGACAGGCTGTAACGATCTTCTTCCGGCAGGAACATGGTCACACCCAGCGCACGACCGCGCGGGATGATCGACACCTTGTACACCGGATCATGCTCCGGCACGACACGCCCCACGATGGCGTGGCCCGCTTCGTGATAAGCCGTGTTCTGCTTTTCTTTCTCGGACATGACCATGGATTTGCGCTCGGCGCCCATCATGATCTTGTCTTTCGCCAGTTCGAATTCTTTCATCTCGACGATGCGCTTGCCGGCACGGGCAGCGAACAACGATGCCTCGTTCACCAAGTTGGCCAGGTCAGCACCGGAGAAGCCTGGAGTACCACGAGCGATCACGGCCGGAGCAACGTCGTCGCCCATCGGCACTTTGCGCATGTGAACCTTGAGAATCTGTTCGCGACCGCGGATGTCCGGCAGGCCGACCACAACCTGGCGGTCGAAACGACCCGGACGAAGCAGCGCAGGGTCCAGTACATCAGGGCGGTTGGTCGCGGCAATCACGATGATGCCGTCATTCATTTCGAAGCCGTCCATCTCGACCAGCAACTGGTTGAGCGTCTGCTCGCGTTCGTCGTGACCGCCACCCATGCCGGCGCCACGATGGCGACCGACCGCATCGATTTCGTCGATGAAGATGATGCACGGAGCGTGTTTCTTGGCCTGTTCGAACATGTCGCGAACACGGCTGGCACCGACACCGACGAACATTTCGACAAAGTCGGAACCGGAAATGGTGAAGAATGGCACTTTGGCTTCGCCGGCGATGGCCTTGGCGAGCAAGGTCTTACCGGTACCCGGAGGACCGACCATCAGCACACCGCGAGGAATGCGACCACCCAGGCGCTGGAACTTGCCCGGATCGCGCAGGAATTCGACCAGCTCACCGACTTCTTCCTTGGCTTCGTCGCAACCGGCAACGTCAGCCAGGGTCGTTTTCACCTGATCTTCCGAGAGCAGGCGCGCCTTGCTTTTACCGAAGCTCATCGGCCCGCCCTTGCCACCGGCACCGCCCTGCATCTGGCGCATGAAGAACATGAACACGGCGATGATCACGAGGATAGGGAAGCTGGCGACCAGAAGCTGAGTCCAGATGGATTGCTGTTCAGGCTGCTTGCCTTCGACCACGACGTGGTTATCCACCAGGTCGCCGATCAGGCCGTTGTCCTGGATCGCGGGACGGATGGTCTTGAAGCTGTCGCCATCGTTGCGCTTGCCTGTAATCACGTAGCCATCAACCGCCACGCGCTCGACCTTGCCATCCTTGACCTGCTGGATGAAGTCGGAATAGTTGAGGGTCTGCGGCTCGTTAGGGCTGGAGAAGTTGTTCATCACCGTCACCAGGACAGCCGCGATGATCAACCACAGGATCAGATTCTTTGCCATATCGTTCAATTAACTACCCTCTGAAGCAAGCTCCGCTACTGACGCGCGCTTCGCATGATATTCACCGGCCTAACTTACTACATTACCTACAACTTGGCAGGCGCCGTCTGTAACCCTTTGTGAAACACTTCCTACACAATATTCGCTAATTCTGACAAGGCGTAATACAAAAAACCTATCACCCTGATCGAAAATTCACTCAACCCTCACTGCGTCCGCGGAAACCGCGACCCAGCAGGTACTGTTCGCGAGAACGGTCGCGCGATGAGGTCGGCTTGCGCATCTGCACCTTCTCGAACTGCTGGCGAACGCTCTTGTGGAACTCGTCGAAGCCTTCGCCCTGGAAGATCTTGATCAAAAAATCACCACCGGGCTTGAGCACCCGAGTCGAAAGATCCAGTGCCAACTCGCACAGGAACATCGCTCGCGGCATGTCCACGGCCGGTAATCCACTCATATTGGGGGCCATGTCGGAAATCACAAGGTCTACTTCCTTATTTCCGACGGCATCGAGGATCTGGGCCAGTACGGCATCCTCGGTAAAGTCGCCCTGAATGAAGGTGACGTCCGGGATGCTGTCCATTTCCAGAATGTCAGAAGCGATCAGTGTGCCCTGCCCACCAATCAGACGACTGGTCACCTGGGACCAACCACCCGGGGCCGCACCAAGGTCGATTACGCTCATGCCCGGGCGGATCAGACGGTCCTTTTCCTGGATTTCCAGCAGTTTGTAGCTGGCGCGGGAACGGTACCCGTCTTTTTGCGCCATTTTGACGAATGGGTCGTTGAAATGTTCTTGCAGCCATTTAAGACTTGTCTTGGAACGGGTCACGGGCCACCTCGAAAATAAAACGGGTCGTGATTAACTGGGCGGTCCCGGACTCGCTCGGGTAAACTGGCCGCCGCTTTTTACAAGATCAGACGCAGGGGTCAGATTATGCCGCTCACTCAAGAGCAGAAGAAACAGTACAAATCCATTGGCCACCATCTGAAACCGGTTTTGATTGTGGCAGACAATGGTTTGACTGAAGGTGTGTTAGCCGAACTCGAACGCGCATTGGCGGATCACGAGCTGATCAAGATCAAGCTCAACATCCTCGATCGCGAATCGCGCCTGGCGTCCATTGCAGAGCTCTGCAAGGTCGGCAAAGCGGATCTGGTCCAGGTCATCGGCAAGATGGCACTGATCTACCGCAAGAACTTCAGCGTCAACAAGCAGCTGTCGAACGTCCATCGCTTCAAGTGATGGCAAGGGTCAAGGGTGTGCTTCGCGCACCCTGCCACTCCACCCCGGCATCGGCTGCAACACCAGCACCAGCCCGGAAAAGCCCAGGACAAGATAGCTGAACACCTGCCAACGATCGGCATCCGGCCAGCCGAAACGCACCGCGAAGTACATCGCGCACGCACACAGCGACATCAACAGCAGCTGCCCGCGAATATCCCGCCATAGACTGGCAAGGCCCTCGGCCTTAACCAGCACCAAAGCCTGAAAAATCACACACGCCGTAGCGAATCCCGTTACCAGCGTATTGAGCATGCCTGCGATTTCGTCGATCAGCAGCGGCGCCAGGCCAATTCGCCCCAGCACCGGCAGCAGACCGATTTGCAACAGCCACAGGCCGCCGACCCACAATATCTGGGTCAGTTGCCAAAGCATGGCGCCCGCACGAAGCGGGCGCCAACCTTCAGATGTGACGAACTTCGACAATCTCGTACTCGATAACGCCGCCAGGCGTTTTCACGGCGACCACATCACCCTCTTCCTTGGCAATCAAGGCGCGGGCCAGTGGCGAACCCACCGAAATCTTGCCGAGTTTGAAATCAGCCTCATCCTCACCCACGATGTGGTAAGTGACGCGCTCATCCGTCTCGACGTTGGCGATTTCAACGGTGGTGCCGAAAATCACTTTGCCGGTGTGCGGAATGGTCGTGACATCAATGATGACCTGATTCTGAATTCGGCCTTCGATATCACGGATCCGCGCCTCGACCATACCCTGCTGCTCACGGGCAGCGTGGTATTCGGCGTTTTCCTTCAAGTCACCCAACTCGCGGGCCGTACCGATGTCCTGGCTGAGCTTCGGACGAACGACCTTGGTCAGGTGAGTGTGTTCTTCTTCCAGGGCGCGAGCGCCCTGAACGGTCATTGGGTACTTCGTTATGCTCATGCCTTCAATCCTGCGTGTAGATCCTGCAAGCGACGCACGGTCTTCTCGGGACCGAACTTCAGCGCTTCACAGATGGCTTCGCCAGCAGCAATGGTGGTGGTGCAGTAAATCTTGTGCTGCAGGGCATTACGACGAATGGAGTACGAATCAGCAATCGACTGACGACCTTCGGTGGTGTTGATGATCAGGGTGACTTCGTCATTCTTGATCATGTCGACCACGTGCGGACGACCCTCGGTCACCTTGTTCACACGGCGCACTTTCAGGCCTGCAGCCTCGATCAGCCTGGCAGTACCGGCAGTGGCGACCACTTCGAAGCCCAAGTTGATCAGATCACGGGCCACGCCCGCAACCAGCGGCTTGTCGTCGTCACGCACGCTGATGAACGCAGTACCGCCGGTCGGCAGCACTTCGCTCGCGCCCATCTGGGCCTTGGCGAACGCTTCACCGAAGGTGTCGCCCACGCCCATCACTTCACCGGTGGACTTCATCTCAGGGCCGAGGATCGGGTCAACGCCTGGGAATTTGGCGAACGGGAACACCGCCTCTTTCACGCTGTAGAAGTTTGGAATGATTTCCTTGGTGAAGCCGATTTCCTTCAAGGTCTTACCGGCCATGACGCGAGCCGCGATCATTGCCAGGGAAACACCGATGCACTTGGACACGAACGGCACAGTGCGGGAAGCGCGCGGGTTGACTTCGATGACGTAGATGTCGTCGCCTTGCAGCGCCAACTGTACGTTCATCAGGCCGATCACGCCGAGCTCCAGGGCCATTTTCTTGACCTGTTCGCGCATCTCGTCCTGGATGTGCGCCGGCAGCGAGTACGGCGGCAGCGAGCACGCGGAGTCACCGGAGTGAACACCAGCCTGCTCGATGTGCTGCATGATCGCGCCGATTACCACGTCCTTGCCGTCGCAGACCGCATCCACGTCCATTTCGATGGCGCAGTTGAGGAAGTGGTCCAGCAGCACCGGGCTGTCGTTGGACACTTGAACCGCTTCACGCAGGTAGCGCTTGAGCTCTTCTTCTTCGTAGACGATTTCCATCGCGCGGCCGCCCAGTACATAGGACGGGCGCACCACCAGCGGGTAACCGATCTTGCTGGCGGCACGAATGGCTTCGTCTTCGCTGCGCACGGTGGCGTTTGGCGGCTGACGCAGGTTCAGGCGCTGGACCATCTGTTGGAAACGCTCACGGTCTTCGGCACGGTCGATGGCGTCAGGACTGGTGCCGATGATCGGCACGCCAGCTGCTTCCAGGGCACGCGCCAGTTTCAGCGGAGTCTGGCCGCCGTACTGGACGATCACGCCTTTTGGCTTCTCGACGCGGACGATTTCCAGCACGTCTTCCAGGGTCACTGGTTCGAAGTACAGGCGATCGGAAGTGTCGTAGTCGGTGGAAACGGTTTCCGGGTTGCAGTTGACCATGATGGTCTCGTAGCCGTCATCACGCAGGGCCAGTGCCGCATGTACGCAGCAGTAGTCGAACTCGATGCCCTGGCCGATACGGTTAGGACCACCACCCAGGATCATGATCTTGTCGCGACCCGATGGCGCCGCTTCGCACTCTTCCTCGTACGTCGAGTAGAGGTAGGCAGTATCGGTGGCGAACTCGGCGGCGCAGGTGTCGACGCGCTTGTAGACCGGGAAGATTTCCAGCTTGTGACGGTGAGCGCGCAAGCTCTTTTCGGTCACACCCAGCAATTTGGCCAGGCGCATATCGGAGAAGCCTTTGCGCTTGAGGCGGAACATCAGATCGCGGTCGATGCTGGTCAGGCCCAGGGTCTTGACCTTCTCTTCTTCCTTGATCAGGTCTTCCATCTGCACCAGGAACCAAGGGTCGATCATGGTCATGCCGAAGATGTCTTCGACGGTCATGCCGGCACGCATCGCGTCCGCCACGTACCAGATACGCTCGGCGCCCGGCACGGTCAGCTCGCGCTTGAGTACGCTCATGCTTTCCGGGTTGGCCAGATCAACCTTCTCGTCCAGACCGCAAACGCCCACTTCCAGACCGCGCAGGGCTTTCTGCAGGGATTCCTGGAAGGTACGGCCGATGGCCATGACTTCACCGACCGACTTCATTTGAGTGGTCAGGCGGGCGTCGGCTTTCGGGAATTTCTCGAAGGCAAAACGCGGCAACTTGGTGACGACGTAGTCGATGGACGGCTCGAAGGACGCCGGGGTCTTGCCGCCGGTGATGTCGTTCGACAGCTCGTCCAGGGTGTAACCCACAGCCAGCTTGGCCGCGACCTTGGCGATCGGGAAACCGGTGGCTTTCGAAGCCAGTGCCGAGGAACGCGATACTCGCGGGTTCATCTCGATCACGACCATGCGGCCGGTGTTCGGGCAGATGCCGAACTGAACGTTGGAACCGCCGGTTTCCACGCCGATCTCGCGCAGTACCGCCAGGGAGGCGTTACGCAGGATCTGGTATTCCTTGTCGGTCAGGGTCTGTGCCGGAGCCACGGTGATCGAGTCACCGGTGTGCACACCCATCGGGTCGAAGTTTTCGATGGAGCAGACGATGATGCAGTTGTCCTTCTTATCGCGGACAACCTCCATCTCGTATTCTTTCCAGCCGATCAGCGATTCGTCGATCAGCAGCTCTTTGGTCGGCGACAGGTCCAGACCACGGGCGCAGATTTCTTCGAACTCTTCACGGTTGTAAGCGATACCGCCACCGGTGCCGCCCATAGTGAAGGACGGACGGATGATGCACGGGAAGCCGAGCTTCTCGAGGACCGCATTGGCCTCTTCCATGCTGTGGGCGATACCGGAACGCGGGCACGCCAGGCCGATGGACTTCATCGCCTTGTCGAAACGCGAACGGTCTTCAGCCTTGTCGATAGTGTCGGCGTTGGCACCGATCATCTCTACGCCGAACTTCTCCAGAACGCCTTCGCGCTCCAGGTCCAGGGCGCAGTTCAGAGCGGTCTGGCCACCCATGGTCGGCAGCAGCGCGTCCGGACGCTCTTTTTCGATGATCTTGGCAACGGTCTGCCACTTGATCGGCTCGATGTAGGTGGCGTCGGCCATGGCCGGGTCGGTCATGATGGTGGCCGGGTTGGAGTTCACCAGGATGACGCGGTAACCCTCCTCGCGCAGGGCTTTACAGGCCTGGGCGCCGGAGTAGTCGAATTCGCAGGCCTGGCCGATCACGATCGGGCCAGCGCCGAGAATCAGGATGCTTTTAATGTCTGTACGTTTTGGCATGGGTTTGTCACTCAAATCCGCAGGTCAGTCGGCAAGCCGTCTTGTTCAATCTCTGAAGCCTTGAGGGGGCCGCCGGTACGGGGCCACCCTCAAGCTTTGCTACATCAGGGCGAGCGATCAGCGTCGCTTGGCCATCTCGGTGATGAAGCGATCGAACAATGGCGCTACGTCGTTCGGGCCAGGGCTGGCTTCCGGGTGACCCTGGAAGCTGAAGGCGCTCTTGTCGGTACGCTCGATACCTTGCAGGGTGCCGTCGAACAGCGATTTGTGGATCGCGCGAACGTTGGCCGGCAGGGTCGCTTCGTCTACGGCAAAACCGTGGTTCTGGCTGGTGATCATCACCACGCCGCTGTCCAGATCCTGGACGGGGTGGTTGGCACCGTGGTGGCCGTGACCCATTTTCAGGGTCTTGGCGCCGGAGGCCAGGGCCAGCAGTTGGTGACCGAGGCAGATACCGAAGACCGGGATCTCGGTTTCCAGCACGTCCTTGATCGCCTGGATCGCGTAGTCGCAAGGCTCCGGATCACCAGGGCCGTTGGACAGGAACACGCCGTCCGGCTTCAGCGCCAACACGTCGGCGGCAGGTGTTTGCGCGGGCACGACGGTCACGCGGCAACCGCGCTCGACCAGCATGCGCAGGATGTTCACCTTGACGCCGTAGTCGTAGGCAACCACGTGGTACGGCAGCTCGGAGGCTTCGATGGTCGCGTGGCTGTCGGTTTTCAGATCCCAGACAGTCGAGCGCCACTCGTAGCTTTCCTTGGTGCTGACGACTTTCGCCAGGTCCATGCCTTTCAGACCAGGGAAACCCTGGGCGGCGGCGATGGCGGCAGCTTCGGAAATGTTGTCACCGGCCATGATGCAGCCGTTCTGCGCGCCTTTTTCACGCAGGATGCGCGTCAGGCGGCGGGTGTCGATACCGGCGATGGCCACAACATTGTTGGCCTTCAGGTAGTCGGACAGGGACATCGTGTTACGCCAGTTGCTCGCCACCAGCGGCAGGTCACGGATGACCAGGCCGGCAGACCAGACGCGGTTGGACTCGGCGTCTTCCGGCGTGGTGCCGGTGTTGCCGATGTGCGGGTAAGTCAGGGTAACGATTTGTTGGGCGTAGGAAGGATCGGTAAGGATTTCCTGATAGCCGGTCATTGCGGTGTTGAACACCACCTCACCAACGGTTTGACCGTCGGCTCCAATGGCTTCGCCGCGAAAAATGCTGCCATCAGCAAGGGCGAGTATGGCTGGCTTAGTCAAGAAGACCTCCCGTAAATAAAGCCTGAAAGGGCGATCGCAGGTTGTAAAAAAGCGGAGTGACGTATGGACACGTCACCCCGCTTGTTCACTGAATTATTCTGCGCGCTTTTAGTGGACACACTAAAGCTGTAGCTTACAGAAAAAGGCTTTTTTGGTCTACCGCCAATGAGCCTTAAAGGCTGGAGAATGCGACAGGACGTCGCCTGGCGGAACAAAACCGGGCTCAAACGCGGTGCGCGAGCCCGATTTCGGGTGCATCTTAACGCAGATCGAGCACGTCTTGCATGTCGTAAAGGCCAGGCTCGCGCCCATCCAGCCACAAAGCAGCACGTACCGCGCCCTTGGCGAACGTCATGCGACTGGACGCCTTGTGAGTGATCTCGACACGCTCGCCGTCGGCGGCGAACAGCACGGTGTGATCACCGACGATGTCGCCAGCACGCACAGTGGCGAAACCGATGGTCTCGCGATCGCGAGCGCCGGTCTGACCCTCGCGGCCATACACCGCCACCTTCTTCAGATCACGCCCCAGCGCATCGGCAATTACCTCGCCCATGCGCACGGCAGTGCCGGACGGCGCATCGACCTTATGCCGATGGTGAGCTTCGGTAATTTCGATATCGACATCGTCGCCCAAAACGCGAGCGGCCGTGTCGAGCAGCTTCAGGCAGAGGTTGACCCCGACACTGAAGTTGGCCGCGAAGACAATCGGAATGTCCTTGCCCGCTTCCGCCAGCAATTGCTTTTCTTCAACGCTGAAACCGGTGGTACCGATGATCATGGCCTTGCCGTGCTTGCGGCAGAAAGCCAGGTTCTTCAGGGTCACCGTCGGGTGCGTGAAGTCGATCAGCACGTCGAACTCGTCGACCACCCGATCCAGATCACCGGACAGGGGCACGCCGATACGACCCAGCGCAGCCAGCTCACCGGCATCCGCGCCGACCAGCGTGCTGTCGGGACGATCCACCGCCGCCGTCAAACCGGCACCCGGGGTTTGCTGCACCGCCTCAATCAGGGTCTTGCCCATGCGCCCGGCGGCGCCCATCACTGCAATACGTCGCATGCCTGTCTCCTTACAAATCGCCGAAGAAGCGCTTCACGCCTTCGAACCAACCGGTGGTTTTTGGCGAATGGCTGTTGTCATCCGCCAGCGAACTACGGAACTCCTCGAGCATTTCACGCTGGCGACGGCTCAGGTTGACCGGAGTCTCGACCGCCACACGGCACATCAGGTCACCGGCACCGCCGCCACGCACAGGCGCGACACCCTTGCCACGCACACGGAACTGCTTGCCGGTCTGAGTCCCCTCAGGGATCTTCAGCTTGACCCGACCATCAAGAGTCGGAATCTCCAGCTCGCCACCCAGCGCCGCATCGACGAAGCTGATCGGCACTTCGCAGAACAGATGCTTGCCATCGCGCTGGAAAATCGAGTGCTCGCGCACATTGATCACCACGTACAGGTCGCCCGTCGGGCCACCTTGAGCGCCTGCTTCGCCTTCGCCGGACAGACGAATGCGGTCACCGGTATCGACACCGGCCGGCACTTTCACCGACAGGGTCTTGTACTCTTCGACACGACCTTCGCCGTGGCAGGAGTCGCACGGATCGGAAATGATCTTGCCCTGGCCATGGCAGCGCGGGCAGGTTTGCTGCACCGAGAAGAAGCCTTGCTGCATGCGCACCTGGCCGATACCGCCGCACGTCGGGCAGGTCACCGGCGCGGAGCCTTTCTTGGCGCCGGAGCCGTCACAAGGCTTGCAGTTGACCAGCGTCGGAACGCGGATATTCACGGTCGTACCGCGCACCGCCTCTTCGAGGTCCAGTTCCAGGGTGTAGCGCAAGTCACTGCCGCGCTGAGCGCCGCCACGGGAACCGCCGCGACCGCCACCGAAGAAGTCACTGAAGACATCACCAAAGATGTCGGAGAAGTTCTGACCGCCGAAACCGGCACCGCCACCACCCATGCTCGGATCGACACCGGCATGGCCGTACTGGTCGTACGCCGCGCGCTTGCTGGAGTCGGACAGCACTTCGTAGGCCTCGTTGGCCTCCTTGAACATCTCTTCCGACGCCTTGTCATCGGGATTACGGTCCGGGTGGTGCTTCATCGCCAGGCGACGGTAAGCCTTCTTCAGGTCCGCTTCGCTTGAGCCACGCTCAACACCCAACACTTCGTAATAGTCACGCTTTGCCATATGTCTTCGCACTCTTGAGGACGTCCGACAAAACCCTCCTGAGTTTGCCGAACTCGTTGAGCCCCAATACAGGCCCGGACCCAACTCACGTCAATTCAACGATCCTGGTCTTTATTTCGATGGCACTTTCAGCTCGGAAAGCAGGAGCATTCCCGACCATGCCGACAACACGCGAACCGTGTCGCATGCTGTAAAAATTCGCGTATTCCAGATACGCCAACGCGGGAGCAAGCTCCCGCGCGGCGACATCCTACCAGTCACCGCCAGAAGGCAGTCAACCGGCCGACCAACAACTTACTTGTGGTCTTTGACTTCTTCGAACTCGGCATCGACAACGTCGTCAGCCTTCTCAGCCGATTCGCCCTGCGGTGCAGCGCCTTCAGCAGGCTGAGCCTGTTCGGCGTACATCTTCTGCGCCACTGGAGCGGAGACTTTCGACAGCTCTTCAACCTTGGCGTCGATAGCAGCCTTGTCGTCGCCTTTGACAGCGGCTTCCAGGGCAACTACGGCTGCTTCGATTGCCGTCTTCTCTTCGGCAGTCACTTTATCGCCAGCATCGGTAACCATTTTGCGCGTCGAGTGAACCAGTGCGTCGCCCTGGTTACGGGCAGCGGCCAGCTCTTCGAACTTGCGGTCTTCCTCGGCGTTCGCCTCGGCATCACGCACCATGCGCTCGATTTCTTCGTCGGACAGACCGGAGTTGGCCTTGATCACGATCGACTGAGTCTTGCCGGTAGCCTTGTCCTTCGCACCGACGTGCAGGATGCCGTTGGCGTCGATGTCGAAGGTCACTTCGATCTGCGGCACACCACGTGGAGCTGGTGGAATGTCGGCCAGGTCGAACTTGCCCAGGGACTTGTTCTGTGCGGCTTGCTTGCGCTCGCCTTGCAGCACGTGAATGGTCACGGCGCCCTGGTTGTCGTCGGCAGTCGAGAACACTTGCGATTTCTTGGTAGGAATCGTGGTGTTTTTCTCGATCAGCGCGGTCATCACGCCACCCATGGTTTCGATACCCAGGGTCAGCGGGCTGACGTCGAGCAGCAGAACGTCCTTCACATCACCGGCCAGTACCGCGCCCTGGATGGCAGCACCCATGGCAACCGCTTCGTCCGGGTTGACGTCTTTACGAGCTTCTTTACCGAAGAACTCGGTTACCAGCTTCTGAACCAGTGGCATACGGGTCTGACCGCCTACCAGGATCACGTCGTTGATCGCGCCAACGTCGATACCGGCATCTTTCATTGCGATGCGGCAAGGTTCGATGGTGCGCTGAACCAGGTCTTCCACCAGCGCTTCGAGCTTGGCGCGGGAGATCTTCACGTTCAAGTGCTTGGGACCGGTGGCGTCTGCAGTGATGTACGGCAGGTTCACGTCGGTCGACTGGCTCGAGGACAGTTCGATCTTGGCTTTTTCAGCGGCTTCTTTCAGGCGCTGCATGGCCAGCGGGTCGCCCTTGAGGTTCATGCCGCTTTCTTTCTTGAATTCGTCGACGAGGTAGTCGATCAGACGAATGTCAAAGTCTTCACCGCCCAGGAACGTGTCACCGTTGGTGGCCAGCACTTCGAACTGGTGCTCGCCATCGACTTCAGCGATCTCGATCACGGAAACGTCGAAAGTACCACCGCCCAGGTCGTAAACGATCACGGTGTGATCGCCCTTGGCCTTGTCCATACCGTAAGCCAGAGCAGCTGCGGTTGGTTCGTTGATGATACGTTTTACGTCCAGGCCAGCGATGCGGCCGGCGTCTTTGGTGGCCTGACGCTGGCTGTCGTTGAAGTAGGCCGGAACGGTGATCACCGCTTCAGTCACGGTCTCGCCGAGGTAGTCTTCGGCGGTCTTCTTCATTTTCTTCAGGATTTCAGCCGAGATTTGTGGCGGTGCCATTTTCTGGCCGTTCACTTCAACCCAGGCATCGCTGTTGTCAGCCTTGACGATCTTGTAAGGGACCATCTGAATGTCTTTCTGTACGACTTCTTCGTCGAAACGACGACCGATCAGACGCTTCACCGCGTACAGGGTGTTATGCGGATTGGTCACGGCCTGACGCTTGGCCGACTGGCCAACCAGGATTTCGCCATCGTTGGCGTAAGCGATGATCGACGGCGTAGTACGCGCGCCTTCAGCGTTTTCAATAACTTTTGCCTTGCCGTTTTCCAGCACGGAGACGCAGGAGTTGGTAGTCCCCAGGTCGATACCGATAATTTTGCCCATGTTCACTCTCCCGAAACTTTGGATTTGGTTGCCGCAGCAGTGGTGGCTAACTGCGGTAGCACTTAAACGCTTGACTTATAAATGGGGGCCTTGCGGCGGATTTCAAGCCTGCTCGTCAATCGAAGGCGAAACCGGCGCAGGCGCCTTGCTGACCACGACCATCGCCGGGCGCAGCAGGCGGCCATTGAGCTGATAGCCCTTCTGGAACACCTTCAGAACGCTGTTCGGCTCGACATCGGCGCTTTCCTGCATGGCCATCGCCTGATGGAGAACGGCGTTGAACGGTTCGCCATGGGGATCGATCGCTTCAAGCTGATAACGCTTGAGGGTGTCCTGGAACATTTTCAGGGTCAGCTCGATGCCTTCGCGCATCGGACGGATGCTTTCGTCGTCCGGGCTGGACAATTCCAGGCCGCGTTCCAGGCTGTCGACGATCGGCAGCAAGTCGCCGGCGAATTTTTCCAGCGCGAACTTGTGAGCCTTCTCCACATCCTGCTCGGCGCGACGGCGGACGTTCTGCAGATCGGCGGCTACACGCAAAGCCTGATCCTGAGCGCCTGCCAGTTGCTCTTCGAGCACTTGTACACGAGCCGCCAGGTCATCACCCGAAGCCTCGGGCGCCTGGTTGGCGTCTGGGTTTTGCGTATCCACTGTCTGTTCGTCAGCCATAGATTTCTCCTTTCAATTTCGTCCGCGAGCTCAACTCGCGCTTCTGCCCAGCTATATGGGGCCGCAAAATCCGGCTTCAAGGGGGCTCAACGATTAACCCTACAAAAAACAACTGCTTTGTCATTGCCGGTCGCGATAAGACTTTCGTCGGACCGAGCGAATCGAGCTAACGAGGGGCATTGTCAGCCAGAAACAAAACACTGTATAAATAACCAGACCTAACACCTGGGAGCGGCCCATATGCTGGTGCACCTGTCCGTACACAACTACGCCATCGTTGAACATCTCGATCTCGAACTCGATCGCGGGATGAGCGTGATCACCGGGGAAACCGGCGCGGGCAAGTCGATCATGCTCGACGCGCTGGGCCTGACCCTGGGCGATCGCGCCGACAGCGGCGTGGTCCGCCCCGGCGCCGACAAGGCCGACATCCTGGCCACCTTCGATCTGGTCGACATTCCGGAAGCCAGCGCCTGGCTGGCCGAGCGCGACCTCGAAAACGACGGTCCGTGCATCCTGCGCCGGGTCATCACATCCGAAGGGCGCTCGCGCGGCTACATCAACGGCACGCCCTGCCCGCTGGGCGACCTCAAGGCGCTGGGCGAGCTGCTGATCGACATTCACAGCCAGCACGAACACCAGTCCCTGCTCAAGACCGATACCCACCGTCGCCTGCTCGATGAATATGCCGGCGCGACCGATCTGGCCCGTCAGGTTCAACTCGCCGCCCAGCGCTGGCGCCAGACCCGCCAGGAGCTGGAGCGACTCTCCAACTCCGGCGACGAGCAACGCGCCCGACATCAGCTGCTCAGCTATCAACTCGAAGAACTGGAAAACCTTGGCCTTGGCGACAACGAACTGGAGCAGCTGGAGCAGGAACACAAGAACCTGACCAACGCCGAGACCTTGCTCGGCATCTGCCGGCAAGTCGTCGAGCAATGCAGTGAAAGTGATTCCGGAAATGTGTTGAATGCGCTAACAGCCAGCCTCAACCGCCTTTCCAGCGTGAACAATTCAGTCGGCGCTCTGGGCGAAGCCAGCAGCCTGCTGACCAGCGCACAGATCCAGGTCGAAGAAGCTGTTGGCGAACTCAATCGCTTTCTCGACAATTTCGATGCAGACCCCGCCCGCCTGCAATATCTGGAAGAGCGCCTCGACGCGATCTACACCCTGGCGCGCAAACACCGCATCCAGCCGACCGAAGTCGCCGAGATGCAGCAGAAACTGCTGGATGAAATCGAAACCCTCAATGCCAACGACGAATCCATCGAGCGACTGAGCGACGAGCTGTCTTCATACGCTCGCCATTACCAGGAAAGGGCTCGGGAGCTGAGCGATCTGCGCCATCAAGCCTCGAGTAGCCTGGCCAGCGCCGTGGAGCAGGAAATCCAGCGCCTGGGCATGCCTGGCGGGCGTTTCACCATCGAGTTGCGCCCAAACAGCAGCAACGAACTGCTGCCTAACGGGCTTGAACAGGTTGAACTGCTGGTCAGCGCCAACCCGGGCCAACCGTTGAAAGCCTTGGCAAAAGTCGCATCCGGAGGCGAGCTGTCGCGGATCAGCCTGGCGATCCAGGTGATCACCGCACAGACCTCCCGTGTACCGACCCTGGTGTTCGACGAAGTCGACGTCGGCATTGGCGGCCCGACCGCGGAAATCGTCGGCCAGCTGCTGCGCAGGCTCGGCGAGCGCGGGCAGGTACTGACTGTGACCCACTTACCGCAAGTGGCGGCGCAAGGTCATCAGCATCTATTTGTGCACAAAGTGCGCGGCGAAGACGCCACCCGCACGGCCGTATCCAAATTGAGCAAAAACGATCGCGTCGAAGAAGTCGCACGGATGCTGGGCGGCATCGATCTCACCAAGGAGTCCCTGGCGCATGCCAAAAAAATGGTGGTCGCCGCAAAAGCCTGAATAAATAAAGGCAGAAAGCACGAAGGCGACCCTGGGGTCGCCTTCGTTCGTTTCGCGAACTGATGTTCGCGCGACATGCTTACTTTTTCTTGCGCACGTACAGCACCAGATTGTGATCAACCATCTCGAAGCCATACTTGTCGACGATTGCTTTCTGAAGCCGCTCGATTTCTTCGTCGAAGAATTCGATCACTTCACTGGTTTCGACGTTGACCATATGGTCGTGATGCTTGCCGTCGTCCAGCTCGAAGACCGCATGGCCTCCGTCGAAGTTGTGCCGCACCACAAGGCCAGCTGCCTCGAACTGGGTCAGAACACGGTAAACCGTGGCCAGACCGACGTCCTCACCAGCCTCCATAAGGGCCTTGTAGACATCCTCGGCACTCATGTGGCGTTGCTCGGCGGAATCGAGCATTTGCAAAATTTTGACCCGTGGCAGGGTCACTTTGAGGCCGGCTTTGCGTAGTTCGCTATTTTCAACCATGGTCAGCTTTCTCGCGATGCTGCTTCGCAGCTTCTCTTAATGCGGGTATGATCGGCGTTTACGTTGTCCCAGCCAAGATAGTGGAAGTCGCCCACCGATGCAAAACACCAAGCTCTTGCTAACCAGTTTCACCTTTGTGGGACTGCTCGCACTCGCCGGTTGTTCATTCCCCGGGGTTTACAAAATCGACATCCAGCAGGGCAATGTCGTCACGCAGGACATGATAGACCAGTTACGCCCGGGAATGACCCGTAAGCAAGTACGGTTTATCATGGGCAACCCTCTGCTGACCGACACGTTCCATGCCGATCGCTGGGATTATCTGTACAGCCTGCAACCGGGTGGCGGTGAACGCCAACAGGAACGCATTAGCGTTATCTTCAACCCAAATGATCAGCTTGTCAGCCTCTCCGGTGATTTCATGCCCGGCGTGAGCCGTGACGAAGCCATTCTCGGCAAGGACAGCGGCACGACAGTGGCCGCCCCGGCAGAAAACGTCGAGAAGCCAAAACCGGAAAAACCGGTCAAGCCAGGTTCGTTGCTGGATCAGATCCAGAAGGACGTCGACGGAGTAGAAACCGTTCCGGTCCCGACGCCGCAACCACTGGACACCTCGCCGCAATAATTTGCGACGCAATAAAAAGCCCGGCATGCCCGGGCTTTTTATTGTCTGGCGTTTCAGCCACTCACTGATTCCGCGCTTTGGCCTCGGCAGCTTTCGCTGCCCGCAGTCGGCGCACCTCTTTCGGATCAGCCAGCAACGGGCGGTAAATCTCGATTCGATCCCCCGCCTGGACTGCCCGACTTTCCGGGTCAGCCACCACCTTACCGAAGATCCCCACAGGGCAATGGGCCAGATCCAGCTCCGGAAACTCTTCAGCCACGGCCGACCTGAGCAAGGCCGCACGCACGGTCGTTCCGACAGGCACGGCCACTGTCAGCAGCACCTGACGGTCTACGGCCGCGTAGACCACCTCGACTTCAATCATGACCTCAACCATGTATCTGCTTGGCGCGCTGGCAGAACGCATCCACCAAAGTGTTCGCCGCCTGATTGAACAGTGGCCCCAAGGTGGCACGAACCAGTGGCCCGGCATAATCGAACGACAGATCGAGGCTGATCTTGCAGGCTTTGTCAGTCAGCGCCTTGAATACCCAGATGCCATGCAATTGGGTGAAAGGGCCCTCTTCGAGGTTCATTTCGATCGACTGCCCCGCAACCAGCGTGTTGCGCGTCACGAAATGCTGACTGAGGCCACCCTTCGCCACGCCGACGCTCGCCCGCATATGCTCAGGGGTGCTCTCCAGGACTTCGGCCGAGGAACACCACGGCAGAAACTCCGGATAGCGCGCCACGTCGTTGACCAGGTCATACAGCGCTTGCGCCGGGTACGGCAGCAAGGCCGAACGTGAAATGTGTGTCGTCATGTCAGCGTCACTTCCACAGCTGGGCGGCAAACACTACGAGAATGCCGATGGGCGCCACATAGCGCATCAAGAACAAGGACAGGCCAAACAGCGCAGGGTTGCGGATCGACAACTCGTCGCGCACCGCTTCACGCCCCATGATCCAGCCTGCAAACACCACGAAACACAAACCGCCAAGCGGCAACATGAGTCGCGAGGTGAAGAAATCAATCACACCGAAGAAGTCCAGGCCACCGGTTGCTCCCCATTGGTAGAGGTGGAACATCCCGCCTTCGTTCACGAAGAACTTGGCCTCCTTCCAGATATTGAAGGAGAACACCGTGCCCAGGCCGACAAACCAGCAGCTGAAAGCCAGCCAAAAGGTGACCCAGGCACGACTCACTTTAGTGCGCTCGACCAGGTAGGCCACCATCGGCTCAAGCAGGGAGATCGCCGAACTCCAGGCAGCGACCGCCACCAGCACGAAGAACACCACCCCCATCAATTGCCCGAACGCCACGTTACCGAAGGCAAACGGCAGGCTGACAAACATCAGCCCCGGGCCTTCGCTCGGGTTCAGGCCCGCCGCGAACACAATCGGAAACAACGCCAGACCGGCCACCAGGGAAACGAAAGTGTCGAGCAGCGCCACGCCAACGACCGTCCCTGATATAGACGAGCTCTTCGGCATGTAGGCGCCGTAGATCATGATCGAGCCGACGCCCACGCTCAGGGAAAAGAACGCATGCCCCATCGCCGGCAGCAAGCCGTCCAGGACCTTTTCCGGGTGGAAGTCGAACATGAAATGCACGCCCTCCATGAAATGACCGGTAGTCATGCTGTAGCCCAGCAGCACCAGGATCATCACGAACAACAACGGCATCATGATGCGCAAACTGCGCTCAAGCCCGGCAACCACGCCCTTGGCGATCACCACAGCTGACAGCAGCATGAAAATCGTGTGCCAAAGTGTCAGGCGCCAGGGATCGGCGATCACATTGCCGAAGTAAGCCCCCACCTGATCAGGCGTCGCGCCCTGAAAATCGCCACGCCCCATGTCGATGATGTAGTCCAGCGACCAGCCGCCGACCACACTGTAGAACGACAGGATCAGCAACGCCGTGATCATCCCGGCAAACGCGCCCCAGGACCATTTGGGTGAGTGCCCCGCCTCGGTCGCCAGGATCTTCAAGGCATTGGCCGGACTCTGCCGGGCACGCCGGCCGATCAGGGTTTCCGCCAGCATCACCGGCACCCCGATCAGCGCGATGCAGGCCAGGAACATCAGCACGAAAGCACCGCCGCCGTATACGCCGACCATGTACGGGAATTTCCAGATACTACCCAGCCCCACGGCCGAACCGGTCGCGGCGAGTATGAAGACCCAGCGGCTAGCCCAACTGCCGTGGACAGAAACCTTGTCTGTCGACATCGTTATCACGCCCAAGCGTTCAAAAAAGAGGCCGCATTGTCCGGGATTCAATCAACCTGCTCAAGCACGTAGCGATACCGTAGCCGACTCGCGTGCAAGTCCCTATAATGCCGCCCCTATGGCTAAACAGAAGAAACACCCAACAGGGACCATCGCGCAAAACAAAAAGGCGCGACACGATTACTTCATCGAACATCGGTTCGAGGCTGGTCTGGTCCTGGCCGGCTGGGAAGTAAAAAGTCTGCGGGCAAGCAAGCTGCAGCTGGTGGACAGCTACGTGCTGCTCAAGGATGGCGAAGCCTGGCTGCTCGGCAGCCACATTACGCCCCTGACGACCGCCAGTACCCACGTCATCGCGGATCCGGTGCGCACCCGTAAATTGCTGCTCAACCGGCGCGAGCTGGAAAAGCTGGCCGCGGCCGTGCAGCAAAAGGGTTACGCCTGCGTGTGCCTGTCCTGGTACTGGAGCAAGCACATGGTCAAGTGCGAGATCGCCCTGGGCAAGGGCAAGAAGGAATACGACAAGCGCGATACCGAACGCGAACGCGACGCTGGTCGCGAGTTGCAGCGTGCGGTGCGCAACAAGGGCAAGGAAGATTAATCTTTCGGCCTGATCGCGGCTTTTTGTGGCGAGGGAGCAAGCTCCCTCGCCACAGTGAACTGACTACATCCCCTTGCGCCGCTCCGCCCGGGCCACGCGCTGCACTTCCTGACGCACCTCTTCCAGCACCTCCTGCACATACAGAATGTGTCGACTGGAAACTTCCCGCGCCAGCTCCGCATGCCCTTCGATAATCGCCTGATACAACTCCCGATGCTGCATGATCAGCATGTCGCGGGTTTCAGTGCGCTGCTTGTACATGCCACCGATGTTGGTCACCACGTTGCGCTTGAGCAGGTCGAACAGCCCGCGAATGGTGTGCAGCAACACGGCATTGTGGCTGGCCTCGGCGATCGCCAGGTGAAAGCTTGCGTCCGCCGCCCCCTCTTCGGCACGACTCACCTCTTCGTGACGCGAATAACAGTCCTGCAATTCGTTGAATGCCGCGGTCAGCCGCTCGCGATCCACATCCGTGGCACGCAGCGCCGCGTAGTAGGCGCAAGACGCTTCCAACGTATGGCGAAACTCCAGCAGATCGCGTTGCGCCTCGGGATTACTTTCCAGCAGATGCAACAAGGGATCACTGAAGGTGCTACCCAGCGATTCCACCACATAGTTGCCGCCACCCTGGCGACTCACCAGCAGACCCTTGGCGGTCAGCTTCTGAATGGCTTCGCGCAACGAAGGGCGTGACACGCCAAATTGCTCGGCCAGCGCGCGCTCGGCCGGCAAGCGCTCACCCGCTTTGAGCGTGCCCTCGAGGATCATGCCCTCAAGCTGCTCGACAATATCGTCAGACAAACGGCGCTGACGAATCTGATCAAACCCCATAACTCGATTACTCCACGATCCGACGGCTCGCCGGGGCTCTATTCTGGCCTATTGGCGCTGCGCCAGCACCTGCCATTGCGCATTTGGCAAGACCAGACAGACGACCTGCGCACTTCGCATTCGACAAAAGTTTTAGGGCGGCAAATTGACACACCGCCTACAAGGCTTTTACCCTAGCCAACAGCGATTGTAAATTGGTCTTACCAATTATCCAAGAACGCTGATCAGTGCCTGACCAACAACAATTAGGGGCCACCCCATATGCAAACCTGGCAACAGCTCTATACCCCGCTCGGCAGCCTCGGCCTGTCCGCACTCGCCGCCGTCATCCCCATCGTGTTTTTCTTCCTGGCTTTGGCCGTGTTCCGCCTCAAAGGGCATGTGGCCGGCAGCATCACCCTGGCTTTGTCGATTCTGGTGGCGATCTTCGCTTTCCAGATGCCGGTCGATATGGCGTTCGCCGCCGCCGGGTATGGCTTCGCCTATGGCCTGTGGCCGATTGCCTGGATCATCGTGGCAGCGGTGTTCCTCTACAAACTGACGGTCAAGAGCGGGCAGTTTGAAGTCATCCGCAGTTCGGTCCTGTCGATCACCGATGACCAGCGCCTGCAGGTCTTGCTGATCGGTTTCTGCTTCGGCGCCTTCCTCGAAGGTGCGGCCGGTTTTGGCGCACCTGTGGCGATTACCGCTGCGCTGCTGGTAGGTCTTGGCTTCAACCCGCTGTACGCCGCTGGCTTGTGCCTGATCGCCAACACCGCACCGGTGGCCTTCGGTGCTCTGGGCATTCCGATCATCGTTGCCGGCCAAGTCACCGGCATCGACGCGTTCAAGATCGGCGCCATGACCGGTCGCCAACTGCCGCTGCTGTCGCTGTTCGTACCGTTCTGGCTGGTGTTCATGATGGACGGCCTGCGAGGCGTGCGGGAAACCTGGCCGGCAGCCCTGGTAGCTGGCTTGAGCTTTGCCGTGACCCAGTACTTCACCTCGAACTTCATCGGCCCGGAACTGCCGGACATCACCTCGGCCCTGGCCAGCCTGATTTCCCTGACCCTGTTCCTGAAAGTCTGGCAACCCAAACGCGCCGCCGGCCAACACATCGTCGGTGCTGTCTCGGCCTCCGTGGTGAGCGCCAGCGTCGGTGGTTTCGGCCAGAAGCGCACCACCGTGGCTTCGCCTTACAGCCTTGGGGAAATCTTCAAGGCCTGGTCGCCGTTCCTGATCCTGACGGTACTGGTCACCATCTGGACCCTGAAGCCGTTCAAGGCGATGTTCGCCGCCGGCGGTTCGATGTACAGCTTCGTATTCAACTTCGCCATCCCGCATCTGGATCAAATGGTGATCAAGGTCGCACCGATCGTGGCCGCGCCGACCGCCCTTCCGGCAGTGTTCAAACTGGACCCGATTTCCGCCACCGGCACGGCGATTTTCTTCTCGGCCCTGATCTCCATGCTGGTGTTGAAGATCAACATCAAAACTGGTCTGACCACTTTTAGAGAGACCTTCTACGAACTGCGCTGGCCGATCCTGTCCATCGGCATGGTGTTGGCGTTTGCCTTCGTCACCAACTACTCGGGCATGTCCTCGACCATGGCGCTGGTGCTGGCGGCGACGGGTGCGGCCTTCCCGTTCTTCTCGCCGTTCCTCGGCTGGCTGGGCGTGTTCCTCACCGGTTCCGACACCTCGTCCAACGCTCTGTTCAGTTCGCTGCAAGCAACCACTGCGCACCAGATCGGCGTCAACGACACCTTGCTGGTGGCGGCGAACACCAGCGGCGGCGTGACCGGCAAGATGATCTCGCCACAATCGATCGCCGTGGCCTGCGCCGCGACAGGTCTGGTGGGCAAAGAATCGGATCTGTTCCGCTTCACCCTCAAGCACAGCCTATTCTTTGCAACGATTGTCGGCTTGATCACGTTGGCCCAGGCTTACTGGTTCACCGGCATGCTGGTGCATTAAGGCTACAGGCAACACGATAAAAACCGACGCCGGGCCACGCCCCCGGCGTCCGCTATTCACACCCCGGTCTGTAAGGCTGCTGAAAGCTTCCGGCTCTATATTCAGCAGCCTCGACAGACGAATAACCGGGACCACCCGGAGACCGCCTGATGAGCGAGCTTTTTTACAACGCCGTGCCGAATGCGACCCGTGTCGCCCCGCCACTGCCCGAGCCTCGGCAATACCCCAGCGAAAAACCGTCACGGGTCTACCTGTTCGGGACCTGCGTGGTCGATTTGTTCTACCCGCAAGCCGGGATGGATGCGATCCACCTGCTGGAGCGCGAAGGCATTCGTGTCGAATACCCGCAAGGGCAAAGCTGCTGCGGCCAACCGGCCTACACCTCCGGTTACACCGAACAGGCACGGACCGTGGCGCGCTCGCAACTGGCGCTGTTTGCCGGCGACTATCCGGTGGTGGTGCCGTCAGGTTCTTGCGCTGGCATGTTGCGCGAACATTACGCTGACTTGTTCAAGGACGAGCCAGACACGTTGGAACAGGTCCAGGCCCTGGCGGCCAGAACCTTTGAGCTGGCCGAGTTCCTGTTGTTTGTCTGCAAGGTGCAGCTCAAGGACAGCGGCGAGCCGGTGAAAGTGGCGCTGCATACCTCGTGTTCGGCACGCCGTGAGATGAACACCCACCTGCACGGCCGCGAGTTGTTGGCGCAGTTGAGCAATGTGGAGCGGGTCAATCACGATCACGAAAGTGAGTGCTGTGGCTTTGGCGGGACATTCAGCGTCCGTATGCCAGACATTTCCGGCGCGATGGTGGCTGACAAGACCCGGGCGCTGAAGGAGTCCGGCGCGCACAAGGTATTGAGTGCCGACTGCGGCTGCTTGATGAACATCAACGGCTCGCTGGAAAAGCAGCAGGAAGCGTTGCGCGGTCAGCATCTGGCCAGTTTCCTCTGGCAGCGAACCGGAGGTGCGAAATGAGCACCTCGACGATTATTCCTACGGTCGCCGTAGAAGAAGATTTCCGAACCCGCGCCCACAAGGCGCTGGGTGACGCGCAATTGCGAGGCAACTTTCGCAAGGCGATGGATTCATTGATGACCAAACGGGCAGCGGCGTTCAGCGATGCCCATGAAAGAGAACACTTGCGCGCACTGGGCAATGCAATCCGTGCCCGCGCGCTCTCCAAGTTGCCCGACCTGCTCGAACAACTGGAACAGAACCTGACCCGCAACGGTGTGACAGTGCACTGGGCGGAAACGGTGGACGAGGCCAATGGCATCGTCCTCTCGATCATCCGCGCTCACGAGGGGCGGCAAGTGATCAAGGGCAAATCGATGGTCAGCGAAGAGATGGAGATGAACCACTTCCTCGCTGATCGGGGCATTGAATGCCTGGAATCGGACATGGGCGAGTACATCGTCCAGCTCGACCACGAGAAGCCTTCACACATAATCATGCCGGCAATCCACAAGAATGCCGGTCAGGTCGCGTCCTTGTTCCACGACAAACTTGGCGTGGAATACACCAAGGACGTTGACCAACTCATTCAGATCGGCCGCAGAGTCCTGCGGCAGAAATTCTTCGAAGCGGACATCGGTGTCTCCGGCGTCAACTTCGCCGTGGCCGAAACCGGCACCTTGCTGCTGGTGGAAAACGAAGGCAACGGTCGCATGACCACCACGGTGCCACCCGTGCACATCGCCGTCACCGGCATCGAAAAAGTCGTGGAAAACCTGCGCGACGTAGTACCGCTGCTGTCGCTGCTGACCCGCTCGGCCCTGGGCATCCCGATCACCACCTACGTCAACATGATCTCCGGTCCGCGCAAGGAGCATGAACTCGACGGCCCGCAGGAAGTGCATCTGGTACTGCTCGACAACGGCCGCAGCCAGGCCTTTGCCGACAGCGAACTGCGCCAGACCCTGAACTGCATTCGCTGCGGCGCCTGTATGAATCATTGCCCGGTCTACACCCGAATCGGCGGCCATGCCTATGGGGAGGTTTACCCCGGCCCTATCGGAAAAATCATCACCCCACACATGGTTGGCCTGGCGAAAGTGCCGGATCATCCGAGCGCCTCGTCGCTGTGCGGTGCCTGCGGTGAAGTGTGCCCGGTGAAAATCCCGATCCCTGCTTTGCTGCGACGCCTGCGGGAAGAAAACGTCAAGGCCCCGGACAGCCCCCATCAAGTGATGCGCGGTCAGGGCAGCAAGTACTCACGCAAAGAGCGGTTCATCTGGAACGCCTGGGCGAAGCTCAACAGCTCGCCGACGCTGTATCGCCTGTTCGGTTTCTTCGCCACCCGGTTGCGCGCCCTCACGCCGAGCAACGTCGGCCCATGGACGCAAAACCACAGCGCACCGAAACCCGCTGCCCGCTCGCTGCATGACATGGCCCGCGAACATTTGGCCAAACAGGGAGACCGCTGATGAGCGCCAAGCAAAATATCCTCGCCAAACTGCGTAAAAGCCTGACAGGCACCACGCCAGTGGCTGACAACTTTGATGTCGATCTGGTGACCCAGCCTTACACCTACGCGCCTGAGCAACGCATTGCGCAACTGCGCAAATTGATGGAAGCGGTGCATACGGAAATTCATCTGACGTCCGGTGAGCAGTGGCCAACGCTTCTCGCGCAATTGCTGCAAGACCGCCAGTTGCCGAGCCTGCTGATCGCACCGACAACGCCCCACGGTCAACGGATCACGCAACACTGGGCGAACAATCCCGACCTGCCAATGCTCAAGGCCTACGACCGCCCGGTTGAAGAATGGAAAGCCGAACTGTTCAACGACACCCCGGCGAGCCTGACCACCACCCTCGGCGCCATCGCTGCCACGGGCAGCCTGATTCTCTGGCCGACACGGGAAGAGCCACGCCTGATGAGCCTGGTGCCACCGGTGCATTTCGCCCTGCTCAAGGCCAGCGAAATCCGCGACAACTTCTATCAGGTGCAGCAGGAATTCGAGTGGGCCCAGGGCATGCCGACCAACGCGCTGCTGGTGTCCGGCCCGTCGAAGACCGCCGACATCGAACAAGTGCTGGCGTACGGCGCCCACGGCCCGAAAGACCTGGTGGTATTGATCCTGGAGGACCAATGAGTCTACCGGCCGCTTTCCTGCGTGATGCACAGCAACTGATTCCACCAGAACGACGTTTCGATGACCCGCTGTCGACCCTGGCCTTCGGCACCGACGCCAGCTTCTATCGTTTGATTCCGCAACTGGTGATCCGCGTCGAGTCCGAAGACGAAGTAGTGGCGCTGCTGCGACTGGCGCAACGGGATCAAGTGCCGGTGACTTTCCGCGCCGCCGGTACCAGCCTGTCCGGCCAGGCCATCAGCGACTCGGTGCTGATCGTGCTGGGGGATAACTGGAACGGCCGCGAGATTCGCGACCAGGGCACGCAAATCCGCCTGCAACCGGGAGTGATCGGCGCCCAGGCGAATGCCTGGCTGGCACCGTTCGGGCGCAAGATCGGTCCGGACCCGGCCTCGATCAACGCCTGCAAGATCGGCGGCATCGTCGCCAACAATGCCAGCGGCATGTGCTGCGGCACGGCGCAAAATACCTATCACACCCTGGCCGGCATTCGTCTGGTGCTGGCCGACGGCAGTCGTCTCGATACCGAGGATGCCGCCAGCGTCACGGCATTTCGCCAAAGCCATGCCGCATTGCTGGAGCGCTTGGCGACCCTGGGACGCGAGACCCGGGCAAACGCCGAACTGGCTGCGAAAATTCGCCACAAATACCGTCTGAAAAATACCACCGGCCTGTCGCTCAATGCCCTGGTGGATTTCGACGAGCCTGTGGATATCTTGAGCCACTTGCTGGTGGGCTCCGAGGGCACGCTCGGGTTCATCAGTGCCGTGACCTACGACACCGTGATCGACCACCCGAACAAGGCCTCGGCCCTGATTGTGTTCCCGGATGTCGAGACCTGCTGCAATGCGGTCACTGTGTTGAAAAGCCAACCGGTGTCAGCCGTGGAACTGCTGGACCGACGCAGCCTGCGCTCGGTACAGAACAAACCCGGCATGCCCGCTTTCGTACAGCATCTGTCGAATAATGCCTGTGCGCTGTTGATCGAGTCCCGCGCCGCGTCGTCCACCTTGCTGCACGAACAACTGGCCCAGATCATGGCGTCGCTGAAGGCGTTCCCGGTGGAAAAGCAGGTCGACTTCACCGAAGACCCGCAGGAAAACGCCCGCCTCTGGGCCATCCGCAAAGACACCTTCCCGGCCGTCGGCGCAGTGCGCAAGACCGGCACCACGGTGATCATCGAAGACGTCACCTTCCCGGTCGAACAACTGGCCATCGGCGTCAACCGCCTGATCGAACTGTTCGACAAACATCACTACGACGAAGCGATCCTTTTCGGACACGCCCTGGAAGGCAATCTGCACTTCGTCTTCACCCAAGGCTTCAACAGCCCGGAAGAAGTCGCACGCTATCAAGCGTTCATGGACGACGTGGCGCAACTGGTGGCGGTGGAGTTCGGCGGTTCGCTGAAAGCCGAACACGGCACCGGGCGCAACATGGCGCCCTTCGTTGAACTGGAATGGGGCAGCGATGCCTACCAGTTGATGTGGCAACTCAAACGACTGCTCGACCCCAACGGCATTCTCAACCCGGACGTGGTGCTCAGCGACGATCCACAGATCCACCTCAAGCACCTCAAGCCCTTGCCCGCCGCTGACGAGATTGTGGACAAGTGCATCGAGTGCGGCTTCTGCGAACCGGTTTGCCCGTCGAAAGGCCTGACCCTGAGCCCGCGCCAACGCATTGTGATCTGGCGCGACATTCAGGCGAAAAAACGCGCGGGCATCGATACGTCCGACCTCGAAGCCGCCTACGACTATCAAGGCATCGATACCTGCGCCGCGACAGAGCCTGTGCGCACAACGTTGCCCTGTAGGCATCAATACCGGCGAGCTGGTGAAAAAGCTCCGCAGCCGGAAAGCGACGCATACGAAAACCGCCAACTGGCTTGAAGGAAACTTCGCCACGGCACTGCAAGGGGCGCGTTTCACGCTGCACGTGGCCAATGGCGCGCGGATGTTGCTGGGAGCGCCAAGATTGGCGAAGTTGTCGGCGACGCTGACGCGCCTGTCCAAGGGTCAGGTCCCGCAATGGACCAACGCGATGCCGCAACCGGAAAAAGCCATCCGCTTCAGCCCGACAGTGACGGACGCGCGCCCGCGCGTGGTCTATCTGGCGGCCTGTGTATCCCGCGCCATGGGGCCGGCAGCAGGCGACACGGAGCAAATGTCGCTGCACGACAAGACCCGCGGCCTGCTGGAAAAGGCCGGATATCAAGTGGTGTTCCCGGCCAACCTCGACAACCTGTGCTGCGGTCAGCCATTCGCCTCCAAAGGCTACGCCGAACAAGCCGAGCACAAACGTCAGGAACTGATCGGCGCCTTGCTTCACGCCAGCCGTGGCGGGCTCGACCCAATCTACTGCGACACCAGCCCCTGCACCTTGCGCCTGGTTCAAGACCTCGGTGAAGTCCGTCTGGACCTGTACGACCCGGTACGTTTCATCCGCACGCACCTGATGGATCGCCTGGATTTCACGCCTCAGGAAGCGCCGATCGCCGTGCACGTCACCTGCAGCACCCAGCACCTCGGGGAAAGCCAGGCGCTGATCGATCTGGCACGCAAATGCAGCAAAAACGTGATCATTCCCGAAGGCATTCACTGCTGCGGCTTCGCCGGCGACAAGGGTTTCACCACCCCGGAGCTGAACGCCCATTCGCTGCGCACGCTCAAGGACGCGGTGCAACAGTGCAGCGAAGGGATTTCCACCAGCCGCACCTGTGAGATCGGTCTGACGCAACATGGCGGCATTGACTACCACGGACTAGTCTATCTGGTGGACCGCGTTACCCAGGCTAGGGAGCCCTGAAATCTGGACATCAAGGCATGCGCATCAATGCGCCCTCCTTGATGCTTCTTGCCGGAATCAACAGTTCTACAGCAGAAAAAAGAACCCTGATGTGCCGCCGCAGTCCACTGATCAAGTCCCGCCAATGCGGGACCTTCCCAAAACTCGGTAGACCGATTTGATAGCCAGCAATGCTGGTCCTTCAGTTCAAGGAGAAACACATGAATCGTTCTGTGCTGTTAGGTTTGTTCGTTGCTGCATCCATCATGGCTTCCACTTCGTTTGCTGCAGAAGACCTTTGCGCGGTCAACCTGAAAACCATCGAAAACGGCAAGGCACAGATTCCTCCGGAAATGACTGAGCAGGTAAAAGCCTCCGTCGAGCAAGCCAAAGCCGACCAGGCAAAAGGCACCAAGGAAGGCACTGATGATTGCGTCGCCGAGACCAACGACATCATCAAGGCCGTCACTGACGCGAAAAAAGGCGGGAAGTAACCCGGTTCATGGCCAGCCTTCGGGTTGGCCTTCCGGGCCGCGCTGGCGTACATCAACAACGGAGTACTGGCAGCCGGGAGTTCAAAGCCCGGCTGCGCCCGATACGAAGCAAACCAAAACCCGCCAGTTGCGGGTTTTGTTGCATCCGGGGTCTGGAAATGTGTAACCCCCGTCGCTGCAAAAGCTCGGCACATTGTCTGAAAAACCGAATTCTTGCGTTGAATCGTAGTCTTTGAGGTAGGCCCCGTCAGATCGTGGCTGATTCTTCGGGCTCGGCTTGACCGTCCGCTCATACGGCAGCACCGAGACCATCAGCTCAAGGAGATACCCATGAAACGCACCACACTCGCTGGCCTGTTCATTGCTGCTGCCATGCTGGCCTCTCCTGTATTTGCCGCGGACAACAACCTTTGTACGAGCAAGTTGCAAGAGCTCAAAGGCAAAGTGAATGCGCTGCCGGCGACCGCCACAAACACCTCAATGGAGATCAAAAGGCTGATGTCCAGCGCCGAAGCCTCACAAGCCTCCGGAGACGACAATAAATGCGTCATCGAGGCCACCCAGGCATTGGCACTCGCGGGCAGTCAGAGCAACCAGCCAAACCCATGATCTGTAGTGGTCAACCTTCGGGTTGGCCTTCCGGGGCGTGATGACGTACACTGTACAGGCCTGCTGCTCACTTGATTCACAGAGCATCAGGCTCGGGGCCGTTTAGGATTCGACGCCGGTTGCGAAACTTTAGGTGCATGCCGAGTTGGTAACAGAACTCGTAAATCCACTGTTGCAACTACTTATAGTTGCCAATGACGAAAACTACGGCCAGGAATTCGCTCTCGCTGCGTAAGCAGCCTTAGCCCTGAGCTTCTGGTACCTTCGGGTCCAGCAATCACCAGGGGATGTCTGTAAACCCAAAGTGATTGTCATATAGAACAGAATCGCCGTGCAGTACGTTGTGGACGAAGCGGCTAAAACTTACACAACTCGCCCAAAGCACCCTGCCCGTCGGGTCGCTGAGGGTTAACTTAATAGACACGGCTACGCATGTAGTACCGACAGCGGAGTACTGGCGGACGGGGGTTCAAATCCCCCCGGCTCCACCACTTCATCATCTAAAGACGTCCACGGACGTCTTTTTTTGTGCCTGAAATCCAATGAATACAGGGGGTTCGGCGCCTTGGGGGGTCTTTGGAGAGTTTCTGAGTTCCAGGCGCTTTGGTATCCCAGGTGGTATCCCGGACTACCAAATGCTATTTTCAGGATACCAAAACGGTGCTGGAGGTAGCCCCCATGCCTACTAACGCAACCCGCCTCTCCGATCGCCAGCTCAAGGCGGTCAAGGCAACTGGTAAAGACTTCGTCCTCAGCGACGGCGATGGCTTGCAGCTTCGAGTCCGCGCGAGCGGCTCGATGATGTGGAATTTCAATTACCGCGAGCCGTTGACCAGAAGCCGTATCAACATGGCGCTTGGTCCATACCCCGACCTCTCGCTAGCCAATGCCCGGAAGAAAGCCGCAGAGGCGCGTGAGTTGCTCGCTTTGGGCACTGATCCCAAAACCCAGCGTGATGAGGTGAGGCAAGCCAAACTTGCTGAGACTGAACACACTTTCGAGAAGGTGGCCACTGCCTGGTTCGAACTGAAGAAAGACTCCGTAACCAAAGCCTACGCCGAAGACATTTGGAGATCGCTGACGCTCCATGTTTTCCCAAGCATGAAAACAACGCCGCTCTCTCAAATCACTGCTCCGATGGTTATCAAAATCCTTCGCCCAATCGAGGCCAAAGGGAGCCTCGAAACCGTGAAACGATTGAGCCAACGACTCAACGAGATCATGACCTACGGGGTCAACTCCGGGCTGATATTTGCGAACCCCCTCAATGGAATTCGGGCGGTGTTCAAGAAACCCAAGAAAGAGAACATGGCTGCGCTACCACCTGAGGAGCTTCCCGAGCTCATGATGGAAATCGCGAACGCAAGTATCAAGCGCACGACCCGCTGCCTGATCGAATGGCAGTTGCACACGATGACCCGCCCTGCCGAAGCAGCCACCACACGATGGGCAGATATCGACTTCGACAAGCGCATTTGGACCATTCCGCCAGAGCGCATGAAAAAGCGTCGGCCGCACACAATCCCTCTTACCGATCAGGCAATTTCGTTACTGGAGACGCTCAAGCAACTCAGCGGTAACAGAGAATACGTGTTCCCCTCAGATAGAAATCCCCGCACCCATGCCAATAGCCAGACCGCCAACATGGCATTGAAGCGCATGGGCTTTCAGGACCGTCTAGTCAGCCACGGCTTGCGCTCGATGGCGAGCACCATCCTGAATGAGCATGGCTGGGATCCGGAGCTGATCGAGGTCGCGCTGGCGCATGTCGACAAGGACGAAGTTCGTAGCGCCTACAACCGGACGGATTACATCGAACGCCGGCGTCCGATGATGGCTTGGTGGAGTGAACATATCCAGAAGGCGGCAACCGGCAGCCTGTCGGCATCGGCCATCAATCAAACCAGGGACCGCAACGTCGTGCCGATACGGTGAGTGCTCACCGGACTCCGCCAGTAACCGAAAATGAACCCTCAGATGGAGTGATGGTTGATTTGGCGACAGCGGCGACACCGGCGACACCGGCGACAACCTGCGTAATACCTGGTCTGCAGCATGGCGACAGAAGTGGCGACTGTCGCCGCTGCAAGCCTCGCTCTTTGAGCTTCCTCGGCCAAGCCCACGCGAGCGGGAAGGCTCCGCATTCCCACTCGCATGGGCTCCGCGTAATTGCATCTCACTTGACCACCTAATTGCATTGCCACTGACCAGTCATTTACATTCGCGCTGACCAGCCGCTTGCAGTTGATGGGGGTCAGCGGGTGCCACTCAGCGCGAGTGCGTCAGCCAAGCACTGAAGGACTGCAACCGACCGAGGCTGTGTGAAAACGTTTTAGAGCAAGTTTGACAGTCAGAATCGGAACGAAAGTCGCGTTCCTACGCAAATTTCAGGTCTGCTGACTAACCAAACGCTGGCAGATTTTACGTAGCAACGCAGACTTCAAAACGGTGCATGCGTTTTCACACAGCCTGGGCCCAAAGCTGCCGGTGGCGAAAGGCAATAATTAGCCGAAACCTTAATTGAGTGGCTAGCCCTGGAGTCCTTGCTAGTCAGAGATTGTCCGAGTCAGCTTGACTGGATTGGTAGGCTGTAAAGTAAAAGTACACTCTCAATAGGAATCCAGTCCACTCATGTATATTGTAATAGTAACTCGGGACACTTGAGACATGATTTTTTCCTTCGAGTATTAACGGACGGTTAGGACGCAGCACGTTGGAGGCATGGAGTTCTAAGCCGGTGTGGACAAATTTTGAGCGATGACCATATAGTTCTTTAAATTTTCGATTCATGGCCTCGCTCCCTCCTCCATAGGTATTGACAAAGTCATTAAATTTCTGACTTATTTTATATTCATCAATAATCAATGGTGTGTCGCATTTTCGGCAATTGATTTGATTTTCAGTTTTAGAGTGATCAAGAAGCGCTTCAATGGATGCAACATAAGCTATAAGCTCATATGAAACACCAAAATCACCGTCAGCGTATCGCTCGTGAATATCTCTGAAACGCAATGCATCGTGCAATCTCTTGGAAGCCTGGCGCCGTTTTAAATCACTGTCAATATGCCCTATCAACTCTCCAAGCCTTGCAGGAAAACATAGAAACCCATCTAATCTAAAATCCCTACGTTCCATCATAATAACTTCGCTAACGTCTACTACGCTATCCGGCCCAGAAGGCATCCCTAACTTTGCTCCGTGAAGACCATACAATGGAGTATCGTTTATATACTTTCCAGAAAATTCAGTATCTTCAACCAAGTGCTGGAAATTTTCAGCGGAAATCGCAACAACATCATCATTCTCCGAGATCAAAAAAAGCTCTTGAGATAATACCGTCAACGCTGAAACATATTTAATGGCATTTTTCTTTGCCTCGTAATCGAACTCCGACTTCGCCGCTCTATATTGCGCAGGAAAAATAAGATCACACCCACGCGACGAGGCAATCAAAAGCATTCCAAGTTTGTCGACATGGTAGTTCCCAGACAAAACACTGCCACATAAAACCTTAATTTTCGCATAGTAATCGAAGCCAACCCTATGCTCTTGTTGAAGCACTCTATCTTTGGTCGTGAGTATGGCATTAGTGATTTTATTTGCGTAATTTCCGAATGCTACGTTCTTTTCATAATCAAATAGTCGTAACTCCGCACAATTCAACCCTAGCGACGTATGGTTATAAAAACTCAAAACAGCTTCGAATTTACTGGAGGTCCAGCGCACTTTGTATTCGTAGATCTGTGGATTATCGGTGCGGCCATAGTTGTGCTGGCATGTTACAGGACCAATCTCATCTCTAAATGCGTCCCAAAGAAGCCCTAGAAAAATATTGACATGCTGCTTCTTTATGTTCAATTGAATTACTTTAGGTGCAAGTTTGTAAACGTCTAAAAATGACATTAGATGCTCTCTGCGCTCTGATCGACATGTGCCATTTTCTTCTATTAACTTTCAAAAAAACAAGTTGTTTTTTTACATGATTCTAAATCGTGAGTCGTCCCGAGTTTCGCAGTCACTCTCACCTTTGGAAGCCTTGCGTGATTGACGTGTCAGCTCTTAGCCGATTGCTGATGCCAGTGAGGGCTGTAAAGGGCCCATGAATGGGCTGGCTGTCGCAAGGTAACAATCAGCTAATCTTAGCTTCTGCTCGCCACGGATACCCCCGCCTCACTCTAAATCAATACTTTCAGAATCGGAGCGCTACTCTGATGATATGCTTGTCTACTCAAATAATCACAACCAAGGAAACCGCGCGAATGGACACTGGTTTTATTGATCTAGAAATTTTGATTTCACGAATCCGTCATGCCCCTTCGAAGAAGTATTTTCTCGATTCCGTCAAAGCCTACAAAGCCGGGGCATTACGCGCGTCTCTCACCTCCGCATGGGTTGCACTGGTATACGACTTAATCGCAAAGTACCGTGAATTGAGCGCCCATGGCGATCTAGCAGCAACAGCATTTGTTCAGTTATGGGACACTGCCAATGCCTCTGATGACATAAAAAAGTTGCTACAACTGGAAGGCGAAATTGTCGAGCACGCGACGCGAACGACTCAAGTTATTAATAGTATCGCTCAAAAGCATCTATTTCGCCTTCGGGAAGATCGCCATCTTTGCGCGCATCCAGCATTCTCGGCAGAGGCTGAGCTTTTTGAGCCTTCGCCAGAACTGGTACGACTTCATCTCGTAAATGTGGTTGATTTAGTCCTATCTCGCGAGCCTCGACAAGGCAAAGCAATATTCGATGTCTTCAACGTTGACGTTCAATCACCAGGTTTCCCGGCAGAGCACTCGCACATTCTTGACTACGTTGAACAGCGCTATCTTGAGCGTGTCCGCACTACAAATATTCATAACTTCGGTACGGTGCTTGCTAAATCTTTGCTTAAAGGCGTACCTCTGGAGTGGGAAACGCATCAGAGCAAGATAATTTCTTCACTTGTTGCCTTGCAAGATCGTGCAATTAGCACTTGGCCTGACGTTTCAACCACCATCATCAGACTAATCGACAACATCGAACCGGAACATCGGCCACGTGCCATTGCTTTCCTAGCCTCATTTCCGATTTTCTGGGAATCATTGCAGGCTTCAACTCAAACAGCACTTCAAGAAACGGCGGCAAATTTAGACCCCGGCACGTTGAGTGACTATCGCATTCTCGTGGGTGTAAGACTTCCACAATTTCGTACTGCTTTGCTGAATGTTATTGCTGATCTTGACGCGAGATCCCTAATTGATGCAGTTGCGCAGCGGCCAATCCCCGAGCTTTGGACTCGCGGAATTGCTATATACGGCAATTCTGGGGGCTTCCGTGGCTCAGAGGATAATTTCCGAAGGCTCATTTTGCCTTTCGCGGGTCGACTTGATAGCAGTCAAGTGGGTCAACTGCTAGACGCGGTCATGGAGAATTCTCAAAACTGGGACGCGGGAGAAACACCCAGCCTCTTATTAGGTGTATTACGCAATGTGTTGGCTGAAAATCACCCGTCTGCCGACTCGAAGAATCGTTTCTTTTTGAGATGCCAGGATATCTATAGGACCCAAGACTATGAACCAGTGCTCGACATCCTTCGGAGTAATGGCTGGGTTGAACCTGCAATAGAACCAAGTGAATAAACTGGCCATCGGTGGGAGCAAATTTGGCGGACATGCAGCGTCCGCTTTTGGCCGAGGCTGTGTAAAAACGTTTTAGAGCAGGTTTGACGGTCAGAACCAGAACGAAAATCGCATTCCTACGCAAATTTCAGGTCTGCTGACTAGCCAAGTGCTGGCAGATTTTACGTAGCAACGCAGACTTTCAAATGGTGTCTGCGTTTTTACACACTCTGGACCGTTCTCCGCCGGTCGTCACTACGGCGTGTGCTGGTCAGGTCGAATGCAATTCGACTGGTCAGTGACAATGCAAATGGTCAAGTCCATGCAATTACGCAGGCTCACATTAAAAACCGACGAACGACCACCCGACTATAGAAAACCACCGACCTCCAAGGTCTTCCAGCGCTACCGATTGGCGCAAGAGTCGCCCCCAAAATACTGTTGACCGCGATCAGAACGAGCGCTAAACCAGAACCGTACAAGCGCTGTCCTCGACAGCAGCCAGGTAGCCAGAACCTTTGAGGCTACGCCACATCGTGGTGGTTTTCCCCAAGTGCGATTAGCGTCCGGCGGCTCGCACGGTCACAGCGATGTGATGGATGCCACTTCTTCAAGAATGCCCACTGCGGCAACTCATACCCCCTCCTGGCTGCTCTGCAGCAACTTATCCGCTTGGCTATATCTTGCGCCAACCTTTTGCCCGTCTCTTTGCCCCCTAAAGAGACGGGCGCATCTCACACTGCTGCAGCCCTGCTCGCACGAGCCTTTGCGGCTTTCCCCCACGTGACAATCGGCGTGACAAACACCGAAAAGTCACCAGCAACAGCGATGCCGATGACGGTGCCGCAGCCCAGGAAATGGACTGCACCTGACTGACAGTCAGGCATGCCCCGGTCATCACCTCGCTGCCTTCACCCGACTCAGGATCTCGCGGCACCGGTCTCGTCAGCCAGTGCAGCCTCCACCCGCCCACCGCTATCGGTGTTCAGGAAGCCAGATCATGAGATGCCCAAGCTCCCGGTCGTAAAGAGCCGCCAGTCCCGCGTTAGTGAACAACCCTCACAGGTCGCAGGGGCCTTGATCCCTGATAACACTCAACAACCGTGGCGGGATGAGTGAGGACGAAGTCGATAATCCCAGGAGAATTGCGATGCAATTGTGCGAAGCGTTCGAGCCACCACAACCATTGCTGGAATACCAGCAGACGCCACTGCCCTACCCGGTCGAAGCACTCGGGGGACTATTGGGCCCTGCGGTCGAACGACTGGCCGAGGTTATCGGCGTGCCCTGCGCCATGGCTGCACAATCGGTGCTGGCTACCACGGCCTTGGCGAGCCAGGGTCATGCCAATGCCCAACTCGACGGTCGAACCTATCCGCTGTCCCTCTACCTACTGACGGTGGCGTCCTCGGGTGATCGCAAAAGCGCGGTGGATCAGCTAGCACTGAAAGCGGCGCGCGACTGGGAACGACAGCAGTGGACCCTGTATGCGGAAAAGCTCAAAGCCTATCGCGCAGCCAGCAGCATCATGGCCAAACCCAAAACCTCAAAGAAACACTCGGATACGGAAGGCGGTGAGCTATCCGAGCCGGTACCGCCGCGATTGATCATTGCCGAGCCGACCATTGAGGCCCTGGTCAAAAGCCTGTGCCATGGCTTGCCCAGCATGGGCTTGTTCAATGATGAAGGTGGCCAGTTCTTGGGCAGCAGCACCATGAGCAAAGAGAATCGGCTCAAGGCGATCACTACCTTGTCGACACTATGGGATGGCAGCCCGATCGACCGGGCGCGCTCCATGGGTGGAGAAAGCCTGCGCGCCTATGATCGCCGCCTCAGCCTGCATCTGATGCTGCAACCCTACTTGGCCATCCAGCTGTTCAAAGACCCGGTGATCAATGGCCAAGGCATCCTCGGCCGTTGCCTGATCAGTTGGCCCGAGCGCCTGGCCGGCCAGCGACTCTATAAGGCGATCGACCTGACTCAAGATGCCAAAGTCCAGCGCTACCAACACCGGATCACCGCCCTACTGCAAAAGCCCTGGTCGCTTCACAAGGACGGCTCACTCCATCCCGCCACCCTGGAGCTGACTGCCCGTGCCCGCCGGGCCTGGATTGATATTCACGACACCATCGAGTGCCAGTCTGGCGAGTTCGGCGAGCTGGCCGGCGTCCAGCCTGTCGCGAGCAAGGCGGCGGCGAATGTACTGCGTATCGCGGGCGTGCTGGCCATGGTTGAAGAGGCTAGTGCGTTGGACGAAGCCCACATCCAGCGCGCCTCCACGCTGATGGATTACTACCTGGCCGAGATTCAGCGCCTGACCGAACAAGAGCCGGTCAATAGCCGACGCGAGGAAGCAGATCGGCTGCTGCGCTGGCTGATGCAGAAAGGCTGGACCCACTTCACCATCCGCGACGTCAATCGCAACGGCCCTCGTTTTGCCCGCAAGAGCGCTGACCATACCGCCTCTTTATTGGTCGTGCTGATCACTCATCGCTGGCTGAGCAGTCGCGACGGAAAAACTTTCGAGGTCCGCCATGTTCCGCCTCAATGACGCGGTGCGCCGCTACCAAGCGCAACACCAACCGCAACACCAACCGCAACCTGAGTCGCGGCATGTCGCCGCTTCTGTCGCTACCCTGTCGCCACGCGCCAGGCCAGAAACGACGCGGGTTGTCGCCACTGTCGCCGTTGTCGCCACACCACCCTTTGAGCCTGCCAACCTCGCCCGGCTGATCGAGCAACTGCGTGAGGAAGGGGCACTGCTGCAACACCAGGAGAACGCCCTCCTGATCCGCCCGACACACTGGCAGCAGGTGGAAAGGCTCAGCCCCCACTGGAAAGCCCTGCTGCTCTTTCTGCAAACAAACGAAAACGGTGATGATGATGGCACTGGTCGGTCGGCGTGAGGGGCGCAACTTTGGCTATGGCCGCCAGCTGAGCTACGCCGGCCCACAAGCGCTCAAGGATCTGTTTGCCGGTGGCCACTTCGCCACGGTCAAAGCGCATAGCGATCGCTGGCAAGCATTCGTGCGTTGGTGCCGGTCAGAGGACGGCCCCGGTTACAACGATGCACGCCAGATCGATCGCCGGACGCTGCAAGACTACGCCGCTTACCTGCGCCAGCAGATCCAGCAAGGCGAACTCTGCATCGCGACCGCGCAGAACCGCCTGAGCAGTGTCAACCGCACCCTCGCTGCGCTGCGCGGTGATCAGGACGTGAGGATCGCCAGCCCGAGCCAGGCGTTAGGACTGCAGCGCTCGAGCGTACGCACCCGCGCGCCGGATGGCCAAGACCACCAACAGATGCGGCGAGTACTCGAGGCGCTAGGCAAACAGCAACACGAACGGGTGGCGGCGATTGTCCTTTTGGCCCGAACAACCGGTATGCGCCTGCGCGAAACGATCCTGGCTGACCTGCCACGACTGCACCGCGAAGCCGAACACTTAGGCCGCATCAACATCCAGGACGGCACCAAAGGCGGCCGCTCAGGGGCTTCAGCGCCGCGATGGATTGTGGCAAATGAAGAGGTGAAAGCGGCCCTGCAGTTTGCTCGTAAGGCATCGCCGCCCCGCAGCCGCAACTTACTGGCCCGCGACGAAAGCTACGCCGCGTTTCTGCAACGGACCCTGCTCCCTGCCCGAGAAACGCTGCATGAACAAGGGCTGAAGGGTTTCCATGAACTGCGAGCAGCCTACGCCTGCGAACGTTACGAGCAGCTCACGGGGCACGCCGCTCCGGTCAATGGTGGCCACTGCTATTGCATTGACCGCGACCTTGATCAACAGGCGCGCCAACAGATCAGCGCTGAACTCGGGCATAACCGGATCGATGTGGTTTCGGCCTACATTGGAGGTCGATCATGACCAAACCCTTCGATATGGCGCTGTTCCTGAGCGGCGTACTGACCGGCTCGAAAGTCACGCAGCAGCGTCACCTACGGCAAGCCCGCATCATGCAAGCAGCCATTCAACAGCGATGGCAGCGAGACAATCCCTGGACCTGGCAGCGCAAGCATGTGCGCTGGTTCTTCACTCAGCACCTGAAAGACCATTCCTCCGCCACCCGGTATTACTATCGACTTACCGCCCTTTTGATTTGGAAACGATTATGGAATGACCGAGAAATGGTGATCTGACGCTCGAATCGAGCGGTGGGCAGCCTTCCAGGTTCACTTGTACGCCGTCATCTATCTCAGCAGGGAAATACTCGTGCTGATGAACCTGATCGAAGAACACCGCCGCAATGGCAAACAACAACCCAAACTGGTTAGTCGTGACAGGCCGAAAACGGCCGATCGTGTGGAAAAAGTCGGCCGAAGTTTTTTGAGGCAGAAAAAGTACGCGTCGGAGATTAAAATCTTGAATGTCCGCAGAGCCCTTTCTGGCTGAGATTTCAAGTAGAAACGTGCTGAAGAGGCGCTTTCATCCCCCCATCCTACGCTGTTCTGAAAAAACCGACTTTTTCAACAGAATCGGCCAGAAGCAGACATCCGGAAGCGCCTGAAAAAAGCAAAGCCGATCTAGTCTGTTTCCGCTAAAGTCTGCAGATAATGAAAGCTCCCCCTAGGGGCACGAATGATAGAGTTGAGCTCGTATGGATGCAGGCAAGAGGAAAGAGCAGTTCAATATTGCTTATGTGCACGCAATGGCAGCCCAAGCAGGGCTTAACCCAAGTCAACTGATGGTTGACGACGACAGTATCGACATCCAACTTTCGGGTAAGGGATTTACCGGCCTGCTCCGGAACCCCATGGTTCAGTTGCAGCTGAAATGCACCTCTCAGAATTTGGTGTCTGGAAACGTCATCAAATTCCCTCTGTCTCGTAAAAATTTCGACGATCTTCGCGGCGGTAACGTGATTTGTCCGCGTTACCTCGTTGTGCTATTAGTCCCAGAAGATGATGGGTTATGGGTTGAGCATCATGCCTCACACATGACTCTGCACAACACCTGCTATTGGCTGTCACTCAGGGATTATCCAAGCACTAGCAATAACTCGTCGGTAACCGTTGAGATCCCGCTTACACAGCGGCTAACCACCACCAGCTTGCGACACCTGTTAACGCTGGCCAGTAATGGGGAAAGCGCATGAGACGGGATGAGCTTGCCAAGCATCTTAACGACATAACTCCAGCACAATTGGAGACTTACATGCTGTCCCATGGCTGGTTTCGCGATGGCGACTTCAAAGGGCTGGCGTCAATCTGGCATAGATCCGGCACGGATCAGTCCGATGCGGAAATTCTGCTGCCTAGTTCAGCTTCTGCTAAAGACTTCGCAGACCGCATGGTGGATGCAGTAATTGCTATATCGCTGCTTGAAGTGCGATCGCCTCTAACCGTATTGAAAGAAGTCATGGGGTACTTTGCGGACCTAGTCCGTATACGTGTATTTCATAACGACGTTGATGCCGGGACTATTCCGATAAATGACGGTGTACTTCTAAACATACGCGCGCGTGATCTGATGACCTCTGCGGTGATGTCTACAGCTTCGAAGCGACGGCACTTTATGGGGAAGCGATCGCCAGAGGTGAAGGCATACATCGATTCGCTCCGATTGGGGCAGACCGAGGTTGGTAGTTACATCGTAAATATAATCGCTCCAGTTGGGCCGAGTCAGAGCGATCAGGGATCTTTTGAAGATGTTCCATTGTCTAATATTGTCACTGCTAATTTGGCATCTAGTCTTGAGGCCCTTACCCTTGCGATCGATAAATTCTCATCAGTTGGGGACCTCACCGTATTTGATGCGGCAGTTACTAGCGGGGCAAGCTCCAATATGTGCGATGCACTTATAGGACTCAGCGGGGCAGAAAAGAAGCGAGGTTTTGAGATTTCAATCACCCCATCGCATCGCCCTGAAACCGTTTCACAAATTAAATCATTTAGATTTGATGTAGAGAGCGTCGTCAAAATTGGGGACGCTTCAGCCTATTACAAAGACAATTATGTCCTACCAGCGCGGACTATTATAGGTTCCATCAAACGATTGGACAGGCCATTGAATGACGAGACGGGTACCATCACAGTTGCGACGATGATTGGCGAGATTGAAAAGCATGTTTCTATTCAGCTTGGGCCTGATGAGTACATGGATGCCGTTAATGCGCATAAGCAGAAAGCTGCGATTCAATGCACTGGCGATCTTCATGTTTCAGCTCGAAGCTCGAAGCTACTAAATCCATCAGGCTTTCGGGTCCTATCGAACGGTGAGTTTCCCTTCTGACTAAGTCAAGCTGGTAGTCGGTTAAAGGGGTCGTAACGAGGTAGTCTGGGTGACCATTGGTGGAAAACGCTCCGCGGCTTTCCACCCTGCGCGGGCTTGAGGGCTATGTAGGATGGACAGTGCTTTCTTGTCCACCAGCTTTTGCGAATGGCTGCAATGGGTCCAGGCTGTGTGAAAACATTTTAGAGCAAGTTTGAAAATCAGAATCGGAGCGAAAATCGCGTTCCTAAGTAAATTTCAGGTCTGGGAACTAACCAGACGCCGACAGATTTTACGTAGCAACGCAGACTACAAAACGGTGCATGCGTTTTCACACAGCCTCGGTCGGGAGCTGTCACTCACGGGAGGCGACTCTCGACCCAAAGGAAACGTCGTTAAACGCCCTATCTGCCTGCCCGGGGAACAGGCAGGTTTGCTCCCGGAGCTGACTGTTGAGCTTTATCTGACCAGGCGAGCTGTTTGCGGATCGTACGCAAAATTGGTAATCGACCCATCCCGAACGCGCTCAACCGCTTCATCAATCACATGCAGCGGCACTAGGAACCACTCCCTAGGTTTGACCGGATGGCCGAAGCGGTCTTCGATGGTTAGGTCCAGCTGTACCGCACCGAACAGGCGGTGGAAGATGTTTTCCAGCCTGGTCCGGTTCAGGTTGTGCAGCTTGTAAGTAGCGACCACCTCCACATCTGCCAGCAGGTAAGTGGCATCTTTATCCGCCGCGGCGATGCGGGTTTCTACTTTTCCACCGGTCACGCCGATCTTATGGATCAGCTCGCGATGCTTAGCTACGAATGGGTGACTAGACTGGCTGCGCAGTACATAGATAGTGCCAGCCTCGATATCGTCCGGCTCGGTTATGTCGCTGAACAGTGGGCCGGAATCTACCTTGACGATCCGAGACCCTGCACGTCCATCACTGTCTTTGTAGAGCGCACGCTGCAAGGATCGTAATAGCAGATCGCTTTCTGTTTCATTGGAGTAGATGACGCGCAACCGCCCATTCGTCTCCGCATTCGGCGTCTTGTAGGTATCTCCCACCTCGGCGACATAGGCAATGAGTCCGCTCAGAATGAAGAAGTCCCCAGCCTCGATGCTGGCGTTCTTTCCAAAGGGCTTGGTTACCCATAGTTTTCGTTTGAGGCCTGCATCCACCTCATCAAACAGCGGCTTAAATCTCTCAAAGTCTTTACATGGGTTCCGTGCGGCAATCTCTTCTGCCGCCTTTATTGCCGCACTGGAACGCACATGCCGCAGCACGGTGATGTCGTCTTGGTGGACCGACTCACTGCCGATGCCCAGTTCGGCGAGCAAGGCGTCCTCATCTAGGTCATCCACATTTACCGTGGCTACCGCGGCACCTGACAGTAAGCCGTGGCTATCCAAGTCTGCCAGTAGGGTTTGCGCCTCGGGTAACTTTCTCAACTGATCCAGGCGCACGGCGTACAAGCGCTCGAAGATGTCGCGGTCTTCGCCATGCAGGGGGGCGCCGCCATGGATCTGATGGAAGCGCTGAATGTCCTCGAAGCCAGCGATGATGCGCTCTTCGCGAGGGGTTCGAGTGGCTGTCTTAAGCGAGGGCATTTCTACCCCTAGCGCATTTAGCAGGTCGTCATCATTCATTTTAGCCATTGGCGGATTCCCCCTGCGCCGCTTTGGCTTGGGCACGATAACGTGCGAACGCAACCACGCCTTCAGCCATTCGTTTCTCCCAGGCATCGGCGGAGTTGATGTCTGGCAGCCGGCCACGCTCGTTTTTGAACTGCAGGGCGCGCATTGCCAGGTCTCGTGCTTCGTTTTCGGGAATGCTCACCTTCTTGGCTGCAATGCTGGCCTGCACCTGGCGCAGGGATTTTTCATCCATCGCCTTCGCCAGCACTGCATAGGCGGCATCAAAGGGGTTGATGCGGTCGATCAGATCAATGTCTAGATCGCGCACGTTAACGAATTTGCGCACGCCTTCCAGCAGGGCCGTACTGCCTTGTAAGGTGTCACTCTCGTTGGCATCGGCCTGAGCCAACATCAATTTGGCCTGCTGGGTAATGTTCATGGCAGCGATGGCATGCTGACGGATTGCTTCCTGGTCGACGTCGCTCAAGTCGGGGTAGCGCTCGCGCACGATCTTGCCCATGCGCAGTTGGGTCAGCTCTTCGGGTAGGGTGTTTTCCTTATCGAATAGGCCGCGTTCCAGCACGGTTTTGTCCTGCAGGAAGCTGGTTACCACTTCGTTCAAGTCCTCTTTGCAGATGCGCGTGGCTTCTGTGCTTTGCGGCGTGGTCAGGCCGTTGATTTCTACATGGTATTGGCCTGTTGTTTCGTTCACGCCCATATTGGTGCCACCTGATTGATAGCCCTCGCCACCGTTGTAAATGAAGCCTTCTTTAGGCCCGGTATCTTTCGGGGTGAACGCATAGCGCGGGGCGAGCACTTGTTCCATCAGCAGGCTGGCGGAAATAGCCTTGAGCATATCGTTCACCGCTTCAGCTACAGCCGCTTGGTCGGCCATAGGCTCAGCGATCAGATTGGTGAAGCGCGAGCGCTCCTTGCCCTCGGCATCACGCGTGGCGCGGCCAATGATTTGTACAATTTCGGTCAGGCTCGAACGGTAGCCGATGGTCAGCGCATGCTCGCACCAGATCCAGTCGAAGCCTTCCTTCGCCATGCCCAGTGCGATGATCACATCCACGTTGTCGCGGTTGTTCTTCTGCGCAGGGTCTTTCAGTGCACTGAGCACTTTGGAGCGCCTGGACGCATCGCTGTCATCCACCAGGTCAGCCACTTTCAGTGTACGACCATCTTTGGCTTTGATCAGGTGGAAGCCGGTGGCAGGGTCGACACCCTGCCAATCGCCCAGCGAACTCATGATCTCGTTGACCTCTCGCTCCTTGTCTTTGAGGCTCTCGCGGGCATTTACGTTTGGAATGTGGACGATGGTTTTCAGCGCCGGATCCAGCACCTTGGCGACCGCATCCACATACCTACCGGTGTAGAAGAAGTAGCCAATATCTAGCGACTTGAGCCAGCGGTAGCCGTTGAGCTGTTCGTAGTAGGTGTACGTCACGGTCTCAAACTTGTTTTCTTCCTCCGGGGCCAGCACCGCCTCGCTGTCGCCCCGGAAATAGGAGCCGGTCATGGCCACCAAGTGCACTTTGTCGCGGCTTATGAACGCGCTTAGCTGGCTGCCCAGCTTGTTATCCGGGTTGGCGGAAACGTGGTGGAATTCGTCAATGGCGATCAGGCGGTTGTCGAAGGCTTCGATACTCAGCTCTTCCACGGCAAAGCGGAAGGTGGCATGGGTGCAGACCAGTGTCTTGTCGGTGCTTTTCAGGAAAGCGCGTACGGCGTCCACCTTGGATTTGGCCACTCGCGGCTCATCGATGCCAGGGGCATTGCATAAGTTCCACTGCGGAGCCACTTGCCAGTCCCAGTAGAAACCAAACTTGCTCAGCGGCTCATCGGCGAAACTGCCGCCAATGGAGCGCTCGGGCACCACGACAATTGCCTGTTGCAAACCCTGGTTATGCAGCTTATCCAGCGCGATAAACATCAGGGCGCGGGACTTACCTGATGCCGGGGGTGACTTGATCAGTAGGTACTGTTCGCCGCGCTTGGTATAGGCTCGTTCCTGCATGGTACGCATGCCCAACTCATTGGCCTTGCTGGATGCTCCAGTGTGCGCTGTAGCAATGGATACCGACGGCACCGTGTATCTGTTGGTTGGGTTGGTAGTGTTAATCACTGTGATTCATCCTCCATGAGGGTGCCGTCGCCTGCCAGTTCACGTTCAATCTGTTCAATGCTGGGCAAGCTGGGTTTCAATTCAGCTGTTAGAGACTCGAGCAATTTGTACTCAATAATTCTCATAGTCTGAGTCTTCTCGCTCTGGGCAATTGTCCAACAGCCTGTTGGACAATTGCGGCATCCGGCCAAGCCTCGGCAAAGGCGCGCATGTACATCAGGTTGGAGCGCGAAAATCCCTTAATATCGGGAAAGGCAGTGCGCAAGTCATGTGCCAGCCGCTCGATTACCTTGGCCCCACAGCCCTGTTGTGCCTGCCGGGTCAAAATATCGTTACCGATCTGCCAGTACAGCTTCACCAGCTCGTGGTTCACCGCCAGCGCGGCGCGCTGGTGGGCGTTGTGGATGAGGCCTTTGAGGTCGGCCAGCCAGTCGCCGTAGCCCTCGGGTGGAGTGGCCAGGCTGACAGCGGTGTCGCTCATACCTTTTTCCCTCGTGGCTTTTTCGGCTCGTCCTTCGTTACATCTGCTGCCATCTTGGTATAGAGGTCAAACAGTTTTTCCAGTCGTTCGGTGTCGTTCTTGAAGCGGCGGCCAATATAAATACGCTCCAGCACTTCGTCGTTGCGCTCGTGTGCACTGCGCAAATCGTCCGGCATGGTGTCCGGGTCGTACAGGTCGGCGATGGTTGCGGGGAAATACGCTTCGCGAGCCAACAGAATGTTTTCTGCGCAGCTTGTGAGATCGGCCCTGTTTTGCTCGGTGAGCAGCGGAACAGGGAAAGTAAAATAAGTGAGATTTACCGAATACCGATAGTCTGTCCGCATTCTCGCGCTGGTTGTAGCCAGCCAAACAGAATGAAGTTTTGAAGACAGCAGTGAAAAGACAAGCTGGGGATCTTGATACCCAACTAAGGCGCCATTGCTGACTACGATTCCGCGCTCCAAGAGCGCCACTGGAAGATACTCCCTCCTGCCCGATGATGTCATAGGAGCAACAACCGCGGCTTGTTCTCTGTATTTCCTATAGAAGAAGCGATGCGGAACACTTGCGGCTTTCTTGGCATCACGCCCAGCACTTTCTCTATAGTGCTTGCAAGCGTCAATCCGCGCCTTTATCCCAGGTATTTTCATAGCATCATGCACATCGACATCTTCAATCCAGAGGCAAAACCGTTGGATCCCTTTTATGATGTCTGCCCCCCCCACAAACGGTTTAATGTATTTTAATGCATCAGGTGCTGCCTGCAGAAGCTCATCGCAGTCTTCCTTTTCAAGCAGCAAATGACCTCCATCAATTCCGCTACTACCCAAAGCCATATCAGGCAGCCCAGAAATTGACGTGCTTCTTTGCTCCATAACAATATCAGACCCTTCAATTAAGTAAGGCGAGATATTTTTTACTTCCTTGACCGTGTCGTTGCCGAATATAAACTTACTTGCTGCGCCACTTGAACCTATTCCTACAATTACACACGTTACGCCTGCATTTCCCTTCGCGTTATTTCGCCAGTCGAAAGACGTATGGGCAAAAAATATTTCAAGGCCGGAAGCGAATATATTCGGCCACAACAATGACACCTGCTCACCTTGACAAATAGAATTTGTGGAAACAAAAGCGTACTTTGAATCCTCTTGCCCGATGTACTCTGCTGCTCTTTTAAACCAACAAGCAATGTAATCAAGTCGCTTGACGTTACCCCAACTACCCAAGACTAAATCCATGTCAGCGTTTTGCTGCGGCCCCCTCTCGCTGTAGCCTTGATAGGGAGGGTTACCGCAGATGTAGGTCTCACCCCCTTCGTTCTCAAACTTGATTTCCGCCTGATCGAGCGGCGCGCTAAGTAAATCATCCGCTATAATCCTCACCCCTTTCCCAGTGGGCGGGCAGATGCTTAGCCAATCGAGCCGTAGAGCATTGCCGCAAACGATCCAATTCTGCGCATCCAGTGGCAAAAACTCCGCCAGCGCGTCCTTCTGCCCGCGATACAGCACATCGCATTGGAACTCGGCAATGATCAGCGCTAAGCGGGCAATCTCCGCCGGAAAGTCGCGTAGCTCGATGCCTCTGAAGTTGGTCAGCGGAATCTCCGACCTATTGTTAGCCTCACCCCGACGACGATTGATATCCGCCTCGATCTCGCGCATTTGCTTGTAAGCGATAACCAGAAAGTTTCCGGAACCGCAGGCCGGATCAAACACACGAATACGCGCCATGCGTTTGCGCAGGTTAAGCAGTTTGGCTTTGTTGTCGCCAGCCATGTCAAATTGCGCACGCAGATCATCCAGGAATAGTGGGTTCAATACCTTAAGGATGTTGGGCACGCTGGTGTAGTGCATGCCTAGTGCGCCGCGCTCTTCATCATCGGCTACAGCCTGAATCATGCTGCCGAAAATATCTGGGTTAATTTTCTGCCAGTTCAGATTGCCGGCGTGCAGCAGATAGGTGCGCGCCATGCGCGTGAAGCGTGGCACCTCTGTACTACCGGAGAATAAGCCGCCATTCACATAGGGGAAGCCGTTGGCCCAGCTAGGCAAGCGAGGCTGAACAGTCGCGCGCTCGGCCTGTTTGATGTTCATGGCGCGGAAAATTTCAGATAGCACCTGATGGGTGTTAGAGCCGTCGCGTTCGCTGTACTGCTCAACCGTCTTAGTGAACAGGCCTTCGCCATTAAAGATATCGGTGTCTTCAGCAAAAAAACTAAACACCAGCCGAGACATAAAGTGGTTCATGTCATGGCGGCGCTCGGCCTTGGCCCAGTCCGGGTTCTCGTTCAACAGCTCGACGTACAGCTTGTTCATCCGGCTGGTGGCGCGCACATCGATGGGGTTGTCCTTGATCTCCTTGATGGTGGAGATGCCGGCCAGCGGAAGCAGGAAACCGAAGTGATTGGGTAAGTCTGGGTAGTCGCAGGTGATGGTTTCACCCGTGATCAGTTCTTCGGCCTCCAGCGTTTGCCCGTCGGTGGCGAGGATGAACTTGGCTTTGGCTTTTGTCGTGGCCGGGCTGATGCGCAACACCTTGAGCGTGTCGCCCACGGTGCCGGGCTCGCACGTGGCGATATGAATGTTGCTGCGCAGTAGTACGCCACCGGGTACGTCTGAAGCATTGTTGTTACCCGCACGCAAGCGCTTGAGCCCGGTTTCCTTGTTGCCGAATGCGGCCAGGAAAGTGAACGGAAACTCCGCCGCGTCAAAGGGCTCAAGGGCCAGGTCCGATATGGCGGACTCAATTTCTACTGCATTCATGGTTTAACACTGTCCAGATCACTGATGCGCGAAGGCGGCGATTTTAGCCGCAAAAGTTTTTTCTGATGGTTATATTCCGACCAGCACACGCCGTTCTGTCGGCTAGCTTTCAGCACCGGCGATTAAGCCGATTTGGGTTTTCGGATGTTGCTGTATACGCCAGCCGAGCGCCCCATGCCAGTGACCGGGAACACGATGCCGGAGATGATAAAGGAAGGCGGTTCTGCCATGCGAAAAAGTCTCAGGCCTCCCCGTGTTTTCTGCAGCCCACCTGGCTAGGCCAGAAAAATGGCGATGTGGTCGTTTCTGGTGTGGCGTTCAAACCTAAGCTGTTAGATCGTTGATCTGAACAGCAGCCGCGTTGAAACAGTAAGTGGCCTCGTATAAATTTCCGCTTTTGGCCGGTTTCTGCCAGTGGCGACCGTCCGCCCGGGGCAGTTCACTGCCAATCGTGATTACGAAGCGTGCTGATCAGATCGAATGCAAATAGGTCGGAAAGTGGAGCCTAGTATTCCAATTGGTATTCCAGCAAAAAATAAAAAAAGATCTTAATGTGATACACCAATAACTTGCTGAATCAATTCAGATTACCCCGGCCCACCAATTGCAACACCAACGAAGCCCGCCCCGTGCGGGCTTTGTTGTTTCCGGCTGCATCGCAAACCCTGCAACAGCCTGAAACCGACCCCACACCAACGCTCAGTACTTGATATCCCGAGCCGTACGACGGGTATCCTGCTTGGTGCTGCGCTTGTCCTGGCGACATTCCACGTTGCTCTTGTCACTGCCCTTTCTGCATTCATCCTTGGTTTGCCGGGCAGTGGATCGTCCTTCCTGCCTGGTATCGCGCGCTTCACGTCGCTGTTCACCCTGCTCGGTCGCGTAGACGGGGAGCGTCACCCACTGCACGCCAGTGGCGATGAGCAGCGTCGCCAGGGCTTTCAAGTAGTGCTTGCGAATCATGACTTTTCTCCAGTTCAACATCGCTCGGTCGCTTCGTTCGCTCCCCCAGGATCTCAGCGAAAACGTGAGTTACATCGTACGCCCACAACTCACAAAAGCACTTTGTGGCAGGTAAAATCTGACGATAGGGTCGCATGGTCAGTCGCGCAATGCCGCTATGTGCACAGTCGCCCCTAAAACTGCCATCACCTCGGAGAAGCCCATGCGCCAAGCCCTCCTGATCATCGACGTACAACCCTGCTTCGCCCCGCCACAATGGCTGATCGACGGTATCCAGACGCTCATCGGCACCCTGCCCAGTGTCGCCACGGTCGAGCGCCATGACGAATCCATAACCCCCTTCGAAAAACAGCTCGGCTGGCACCCTGCGACCGACGATGACAGCCTGATCCCGGCCGACCGCGTCTTTATCAAGCACGGCTACGCGCCCACACCGGAAACCATCGACTACCTGAGAAGCCTCAATGTCGAACGCGTGCTGGTGTGCGGCCTGCAGACCGAGACCTGCTGCCTGGCGGCGGGGTTTGCGCTGTTTGATGCGGGTTTGCAGCCGACATTGATTACGGATTTGACGGTGGGGTCGTCACTGGACCGGACGGGCGGGTTAGGGGTCAGGCTTTGGGAGCATCATTTCAAGCGCACGGTGAAATCGAGTGACCTGTGATCGGTGCAACGACTTCACCGCGTCCTAGGACATTTCCCGCAAAACGCATCGCCTTTCATGAACTGGCGGACGCAACTTCTCGAGGATAGCCTTCAGAGGTCGCTGCAAATCAGCGATCAGTTTTGACAGGCTGAAACCGGAACCTTCCACTCGTCCCAATAAAACGGCATGCTTTCGCGTGTGCAATTTTCATGGTGGCTGTGCGTGGGGCATCTTCGGATGCACCGGTTTCCTGTGTTTCCGGTCTGTCAACCTGCGTACAGCTGCCACCCTACCTTGTTTGACAGCAGGATAGCGCCGGCTCCTTTGAACAAACCAGGAACCCCGTCATGAAAAAGCACAGCCCTAATCCGCCAGATTCAACAACCGAAATACCCGACTTATCCAACCTCTCAAAAACCACCGAACCCGCCATCAGCGCCCGCCTGCGCAACCCCAATCACCTCGACCCCATCAGCCACGTCTTCACCCTCCGCCCCGACATAGACACCCCCTCTCTGCTCACCCACGCCAGCGAAACCCTCGCCTCGCTCAACGTCATGAGCACCGACCTTGCCTGTGAACTTGAAAGCTCGCGTCGTAACATCGCCCTGGCGATCCAGCAGTTGGCCGTGCTGGCGCAATTGCTGGTGAACGGGGCACTGGACAACATCGCGCCACTCGACGAAGTGGAGGCTTGAGATGGATCGCTACATGCCGATGACCGGTATCGACTGCACCATCGCGTCGCTGCTGATCGACACCGAAGCACCGCTGGATGTGCTGCACGAAACAGCCGCCTATCGCATTCGAACCGCGACACAATTGCTGGAGAGTTTCGCGGCTGACGAGGGTGTTTACAGCGAACTGGCGCGGGTGCTGGTCACGTCCCTGCGCGATGGTTGCGATTTGCTGGATGTGGTTGGGCGGCGGTTGCGGATGCAGGTTTGATCCTTGGAAAATGGACGGCCTCATTGAGGTCGTCCAACTCCAGGGCCGCGATCATCAGGCACGCAGCCGCTTAACCCCAACCCCCACCAATATCCCCAACACAATCGACACCAACGGCACCGCCCCCACCCAGGTCAGCGTCGGAAACACCAACAAAATCTGCGAGTCATTGCCGCCCAGCATCATCGATGCACCGGTGCCCATCCACACGCCCGCGAGCAAATGCCTGCCCGCTGTCATCGTGGCAAACCGCTGGTAGTTGAAGGTGCGGCGATGCAAGGTGTAACAGAGCATGCCCAGCATCAGCATGGCGAACACCGTCACACGCGGGGTAGTCAATGATGTGTCGCCCGAGCCCCAGAACAATTGTGAGAGATCGTAGAAAAACACGCTGGGCGTCCACAGCGGCTCAAAGGTGTAGAGGGCGCTGGTCAACGCCCCCAAGAGCAGGCTCGACAGCACCAGGTGTTTGTCACCGTGGATCCGGATCAGGAACAGCAGAATCAGCAGCACGATGCCAATGACCAGCCAGTAATGACGGCTGGTGATCATCGGCATTTGCAGCGCCCGGTGTTCGGGCAGCATGTTCAGGTGATGCCACAGTATGATGCCCAGCACCCAGCCGAGGATGGTAAAGACCTTGTTGAGGTTGCCGCTGGCGAGCTTGGTGAGGGTGCCGACGCTGCACCCGTCGTTGAGCACCGAGGCGAGGCCAAACAGCAACCCGCCACCAACCAGTGACAGATAGCCAACCTCTGGGATGAACAGCGGCTGACTGACGCCAGACAAGGCGTAGAGCGGTGCGAGCAACAGACCGAACAAGCCACAACTGACCAGCGACACGAACAGGGTCGGCCGACGCTTGAGCAGCAGCCCGATGGCATTGACCAGGCACATACCCATGCGCTGAGAGACCCAGCCGATGAGGAACGCCAGCAGCAACGAAATCGGCAATGAAAACACGGGCCTCCCTGTTTCCGGGTGGTGGCATCCAGTCGATGCCTGACAGACAGATTAGTCGCTGGGCGAACCCGCAAAGCCCGGGACTTGGAGCGAGATGAATTTTTCTTCACCCCACCCCCTCGCACCGGCCTGTACATTGTCCTCGCTCATTCAAGAAACTATGGTTTGCCCGCCTCCCGCGGGCTTTTTTTCGCCTGCGAATTCGCAATCCGAGACTCATTGAAGATTTCCTCGCGATCGAGTAGGAGGCGGGGTTGCCCCCGCCGTCCTCTCACACCACCGTACGTACGGTTCCGTATACGGCGGTTCCTGCCTACTGACAAACAACGTCAGCGAGCTTGGTTCCGTTGATGTGTCGCCTGCGGTATCTAAGCGCCCAGACCGGCCCTCGGAGCTTCCGGCTCCTACCTCCTGATGGTCTCGACCCCCGCTACGCGGAGTTTCTGCTTTACGCTCCAACAGAGATCACACCCGACTGTCCACTCATGGCAGGTTCAGCCCTTCATTACTCCGGTTTCGAGCAACTACTACGGCCTCTGCTGACTTCTGTCGCCCATCCCGTCATCTCGCGACGCCGGTAGCACATGGCAGGCTAAACAGATCTCCCAGGGTAATTCGCGCGACCTTCCTGCTTATGCCTGTCGGATCTACGTCACAGCGTTCCGTGCAAGTATTGGGCTTTGAAGATATTGGCCTTCTTACCCCGCTGCACCGCCTAATCCGCTTCCTGTTCGTCAGGCCAGCATTTTGCCTCGGGCTTCCTTCAGATTCGCAGTCACCCGCGACACCCTTGCCTCTGGCTAACACTTCCCCTTGCCGGGTGTGTAGAGGACTTTCACCTCCAAGTCACCAGCGTGGCCACCACAGCCAAACTGGTTGCGCTTCGCGCAACGCGCCATGCCTGGCGCACCAACAAAAAACCCGCAACCCTTTCGAGGTGCGGGTTTTGCGGTTCAACGCCAACTCAATTCGCTGGTTGGGTCTGAGCCGTCGGCACCGGTTGTTGCGCTTTGGAGAGCACCGGCTGCTCCAGCCTCGCTCGCCCATAAAACGCCAGCGCCGTCAGTAAACACGCCAGCCATACGAAGATCCCGGCCCAGAAGGTGTGGGACATGTAGTGCCACCCTTGCAATACCCGCGTGGTGCCATAGATGAAACCGAGGGTCAGCGAGCCGTACATGATCGCTTTGGAATAGCGCCAGCGATAACGGCGCGCCACGAAGTACAACGCCAGCATGGTGAAGCCGCCCGACGCATGTCCGCCCGGCCAGCAGCGCCCCTCACCGGCGACTTTCAGCAGGTCGAAATTCTCATACCACTCAATGTGCTCCATCTTGCCGCCGTACAGGGTGGTCTCGATCGGGCAATACACGCTGGTGTGGCCCTTGAGGTAGTGAATGACCCCGGTGCTGATGGAGAACGCGAACACCACGTAGAGAAAGTCGCGTCGATGGCGGTTGGCAAAGCGCAGTACCGGTGCGACTTTGATTTTTTCCAGGAAGGCGATGATTTTCGAGTGCTTTTCAGCCTTCAGGCGCGGCCAGAGAAACGACAGCAAGGCACCGATAATCGCGATTTCGCCGGTCCAGTTCGGAATGATCCGCGCCCATTTGTGGGTGATTTTTTCGAACAGATGGACCTGGTCCAACGGGTACGTCTGCGTCACCGGATCAAAAAAGTAATTGTTGAAGGCGATGTCGATGCCAGTCATGTCGAACATCAGGAACACCGCGACCGCGCAGGCCAGCGGAATACCAAAATTCACCCAGTAAAAGCGGTAGCGGGAGGCGGTCGGCATGCTCAGTCCTGATTCAAAGGGATGGTGAAATTCAACGGGTTGTCACCGTCGGCCAATCCGAGGCTTCGATGAAGCCAAGCATGCGCGGCGTGTGCGGCGATTCGGCGGAGATAAACAGAGAGGCCCCGTAACCCAGGGTCGACGTCGGCAAATGGAGGTCTTTTGTCAGTTGGGCCATGCATTCGCTGTGGGTCACCAGAATCAGGTTACGCCCGGCCACCTTGTGCGCCAACGCGTCGCGCAGCATGGTGCCCTTGCAACTGATCAACCAGTCTTCGCCCGTGCCGACTTTGTTGAACATGAAGCTGGCGGTCTGCGCCGCGCGCAGGATCGGGCTGTTGTAGATATCGGCCTTGTCCAGGCCCAGGTCCTGGAAGTGCGCACCGACTCCCATGGCAACACGGCGCGAGCGTTCGGTAATGCCATCGTTGCCAAACAGGCAAGGTGCCGAGGAGTGATCGCAGCGTTCGACGTGGCGCACCAGAACGATCAGGTCGCCCTTGGCCCACCCGGTCATCAACGCCTGTGCACCGGTCACATTGCCGTGAGCCAGGTCTGCAACGGCGGCAGGTCGCAGCAAAAACACCGTCAACGGGATCACCAGCAACACCGAGGCCAACACCACCGCTGCGTTGCGATAGCGGGCGAAGCGGTTCAGATCGATCGAGCGTTTTATCCCGAAAAGACTCAGTCTTAATTCCACATCAAGCCGCCTCGCCGGCACGCGCTACTTCATCAAATTCCCGGCAGGTTAAAGAAAGGCGCGTCGGTGACTGGTGAAACCTATGTGAAAAAAAGCTTAAAAGCGCTGTAAAAATCTTGTTACACAAACCCTGCGGAAAAATCCTTTCAGCTCCTGGGATTGCTGCCGATACATCCTGCTTACACAGCTTGGCGGCTTCCAAAAAAAACAATCTTCCAGCCAACCGACGATAAAGAAGTACCAAGTTCCTGGAGGAATGTGATGAATAGCTGGTTCGGCAACATCAGCGTGAACCTGAAACTGGGCCTGGGGTTTGGCCTGGTCCTGGCACTGACCTGCGTCCTGGCCCTGACCGGCTGGACCAGCCTGGGCGGGTTGATTGACCGCAGCAACTGGATGAGCGACATCACCCAGCTCAACGCCGGCCTGACCAAGCTGCGCGTCGTTCGCCTGCAATACATGCTGACCAACGGCGACGAAACCGCCGCGCAGAGCGTGCAGACCACCCTCGACGCCTTCTCGGCCCAGCAGCAAGCCCTGCTGGCGAAGTTCAAGAGCCCGGAAAACCTCAAGCTGCTGCGCGAGCAAGGCGCCGTCATCGACGCCTACAGGGCGTCCCTGGGCAAGATGCGCAGCGCCTATCGCACCAGCAACAGCGCCCGCGACGCCATGAGCGCCAACGCGGAAACCGCCAACACGCTGATCAATGACATCAATACCCGCGTGCAACAAATGCCGTTGAGCGACCAGCGTTTCGAACAGTTCCAGGCCATCACCGCGGCCAAGGAAGCGTTCCTGCTGGCGCGCTACGAAGTGCGCGGCTACACCGCCAGTACCAATGCCGAGACCGAGCAAAAAGCCGTCGGCCAACTGGACGCCGCCATCGCCAGCCTGAAACCGCTGAACGTGCATTTTGCCGATTCCCAACAAGACGCCCTGCGTCAGCTGGAAACCGCGCTGGGCAACTACCGCAGCGCCTTGCAGACCTACAAGGCCGCCAGCAATGACGCAGTGCAAGCGCGCAAGGAGATGACCGACCAGGGCGCCGCCATCGTGTCCCAGAGCGATCAGCTGTATCAGATCCAGCTCGACCGCCGTGATGCCGAAAGCGCCCGGGCGCGCACCCTGCAACTGATCAGCACATTGCTGGCACTGCTGGTGGGCATCATTGCCGCCGTGGTCATCACTCGCCAGATCACCCGTCCACTGCGCGAAACCCTGGCGGTGGTCGATCGCATCGCCAGCGGTGACCTGTCCCACAACGTGCTGGTCTCCCGTCGTGATGAGCTTGGCGTGTTGCAACAAGGCATCGCGCGCATGGGCGTGACCCTGCGCGACTTGATCAGCGGCATCCGCGATGGCGTGACCCAGATCGCCAGCGCCGCCGAAGAGCTGTCGGCCGTGACCGAGCAGACCAGCGCCGGGGTCAACAGTCAGAAAGTCGAGACCGATCAGGTGGCCACCGCCATGCATGAGATGACCGCCACGGTGCAGGAAGTCGCGCGCAACGCCGAAGAAGCCTCGCAAGCCGCTGCGGCGGCGGACGGCGAAGCCCGTGAAGGGGACAAAGTGGTCAACGAAGCCATCGCTCAGATCGAACGCCTGGCCAGCGAAGTGGTGCGTTCCACCGAAGCCATGAGCGTGCTGCAACGGGAAAGCGACAAGATCGGCAGCGTCATGGACGTAATCAAGGCCGTCGCCGAGCAGACCAACCTGCTGGCACTCAATGCCGCCATCGAAGCGGCCCGTGCCGGTGAAGCCGGTCGTGGTTTTGCGGTGGTGGCCGACGAGGTCCGAGGCCTGGCTCAGCGTACGCAGAAATCCACCGAGGAAATCGAAGGCCTGGTGGCCGACCTGCAGAACGGCACGCAACAAGTATCCGCCGTGATGAACAACAGCCGCGTCCTCACTGACAGCAGCGTGGCCCTGACCCGCAAGGCCGGCGAGTCACTGGAGAACATCACCCGCACGGTGTCCAACATCCAGTCGATGAACCAGCAGATCGCCGCCGCTGCCGAACAGCAAAGCGCCGTGGCCGAAGAGATCAGCCGCAGCATCATCAACGTGCGTGACGTGTCCGAACAGACCGCTGCGGCGAGCGACGAGACCGCCAAGTCCAGCATTGAACTGGCGCGGCTGGGTGGTCAATTGCAGCAGATGGTGAGCCACTTCCGCGTGTGACATTCAGCGCTCGCTGAATCGACCATCCAATCGCGAGCAGGCTCGTCCTGTAGGAGCGAGCTTGCTCGCGATGGTGGCCAACGATAACGCGTGCATTCTGAATGATCGCGGCGCTGGCAGGTTCTTCGCGAGCGGGCTCGCTCCTACAGGGGGGGAGTTCAGCTCATCCAGGGATCTATCACTTCAACACCGCTGAACTCGAAATCTCGTACATTGCGGGTGGCTATGGCTGCCCCATGGCTTCGGCAAATGGCGGCGATTTGCGCATCTGCCATTGAAACCGCACGTCCATTGGCTTCAGCACCTGCCGTCAGCGTTGCGTACTCAACAGCGGCATGAGCATCGAACGGCAAAATGCGTCCGGCAAAGTCCTCTTCGAACATTGCCATGGCATGGGCTTCAAGTTTCTGTTTGCGCTTGCCCGAAGGCAAGCGTGCGATGCCGTGGAGTATTTCTGCCACCGTTACCGCACTGACTGCCAGGTCCATCGCCGGCTGTGCGTCAACCCAGGCAAGCACCCGGGTTTCAGGCTCGACTCGCATAAACTCTGAAAGAACGTTGGTATCGAGCACTATCATTCAGAAAAATCCACCGCCGTTGCTTTCCCTGAACGCTCTGGCAGATCAAGCTCGACGCCTCCCAGAGAGCTGAATCTGTTGCGGATCCTGCTTCCAAGTCCACCGGCGCGATCAACAGTCGCCAAGGCCCTGCCCAGAATCAGGCGAGCCTCTTCTTCCATGGAATGTCCGTTATGAGCCGCTGTGATACGCAGCTGCTCCTTGAGCTTCTCATCAAGGTTTCTAATGGTGATGCTGGCCATGATGCCTCCTGCAATCAATGAAATCATTGATTGCAGGCTAGCACATCCTGATAAACCAAAACCCGGCAATCTTCCGAATGGCCAATATCACCGCGTCCCGCGCTGGCGCAACGCCGACGGCATGAAGTACGCGTCTTCCGGCACCGCTTGGGCGAAGTCCACTGTGGCCGGCTCTTCGTTGTCCAGGTTCTGCACGTAGTAACGACGCGCCTGCAAGTCATGGAATACGTCCAGCGCGCTCCAGGTGGTGGGCAGGTCGTAGAAGTTTTTCAGGTAGGCCATCGACACCCGCCACAACTCCCCTCGCCCGTCGTATTGATCCACCAATGCGGCGCCCCAGCTGTCCTCGTCGAGAAACAGTACGCGCTTGGAATAGATATGCCGCGCGCCCGGCTTGAGCGTGCCTTCGACCACCCAGACCCGATGCAGCTCATAACGGGTGAATTGCGGGTTGAGGTGGCCCGGTGTGAGCAACTGCTCGTACTTCACCTCAGGGCTGCCGACTTTGTAATTGTTATAGGGAATGTAGACCTCTTGCTTGCCCTTGAGCTTCCAGTCGTAGCGGTCTGGCGAGCCGTTGAACATGTCCGTATCGTCCGCCGTGCGCAGGCCGTCGGATGAGGCGATCGGGGTGTCATACGCGAGGTTCGGCGCCCGGCGTACACGGCGCTGGTCCGCGTCGTAGACCCAGGCCTGGCGCGGGTCCTTGAGCTGGTCCAGGGTCTCGTGAACCAACGCTGCACCGCCCGCCAACCGGGCCGGGCTCTTCACGAACGCCAGGTAGTAGAACAGGATGTTTTTCAGGTCGGCAAACTGCCCGCCCGGTCGGTAATAGTTGAAAAGCCCTTCCTGCTGCGAGGTCACGAGCGCGAAGCTGCCGTTGCGTTGTACCGGTGCTTCGGAGGCACGACGGACCACATAGATGCCGCGATAACGGGTGATGTGGTTCCACAGCGCCTCGATGCCATCCTTGGGCACCGGGAACGGCACACCGCCATAGGCATCGGCAAAACCGGTTCCGCCATCGAGCAGCTTGGTCGCGGTCGCATTTTTCGAGGTGTTGTCATACAGCCACTGCGGCGCCGAGCCCGAGCGGCGAGAGGGATAGACCGGCATCTGGAAGGTGTCGGGGTAGCTGTTGAACAGTGCGATCTGACCCGGGCTGAGGTGGGCCTTGTACTGTTCAAGGTTGGCCTTGGTGATGGTGAACAGCGGCTTGTCCGCCGCATAGGGGTCCAGGTGATGCTGGCCGGGTTTGTAGCCCGCCGGCGCCTGGGTGATGCCGCCGTTCCACGCCGGAATGGTCCCGGCCGCGTTGCCGGCACGCTCGGCCCCCAGCGGCGTCAGCGTGGTCTTCAATTGCTCGGCTTGCTGGGGCGTGACCGCGGCCAGCGCGCTGCCGGCGGCCAGGCTCAGGAACAGCGCCAGCGTGGTCTTGGTCAGTCGTGAAGTGTGAAACATGATCGTTCTCCGAAAAAATCCAGCTGGTCTGCAAAACACGGCAGATCCCCTGTAGGAGCGAGCCGGCTCCGGGCGGCGTTCCGACGATAGCGGTGTGTCAGCCGACATTAACTTCGACTGAAAGTCCGTCATCGCGAGCAGGCTCGCTCCTACAGGGGGATGAGTTGGAACTCACAAGAAGTACTTGAGGTTGAAGCCGACGTTGTCGCGATCACGCAGGCCGTTGTCCTGCCCACCGCCGTAGAACTCGGTGTATTGCAGCTCGGCCTCCAGCTTGTTCTGGTAGTTGGCCTTGATCCCCAGGGTGTAGGCCTTGCGGCCCTCGATGACGTTGCCCGCCTGATAGCTGTTGCCCTCAAAGTCATCCTTGTAGACGACATAAGGCGAGACGTTGACCCCGGCATACACGTCGTTCCAGGTGCCGTTGAGCATCGCGGTGTAGCTGTAGGAGTTGCGGTTGACCTGGTCGCTGCGTTCGCCGCCGGACACATAGGAAAAGTTGCCGGTGCCAGCGTAGTAACGGGTACTGCCGTCATACGCGGTGTATTGCAGGCTGCTGCCGCGCAGGTGCTCGGACGCCAGTTCGAATACGCCGAACATCGAGTCGAATGACAGGCTCGGGCCAAAGTTGTAAATGGTGCCCAGGGATGTGTTGAACGCTTCCACCCGTTCGGCGTTATTGATCTGGCTGTCGAGCGTCACCTGTTGCCCGCCGATGTTTATGGTCTGGCCGCCTGCCGCTGCGGCGGCGCCGTTGGCCAGGTCGCCGATCAGGTCGTTGGTGGCGGCGACCCCGATGGGCAGGTTCGGCCGATAGGCCACTTCACCGAACACCGACGCCTGGCCCAGGGTGGTGTTGAAACTGAAGCCGTACATGCGGATGTCTTCGGCGTAGCGCCGATGCGCCTGGATATTGCCCAGCACGTCCATGGTCGCCAGGCCGTTGGCCAGTTGTCCCGCCTGGCTGCCGGCGACACCGGCCAACAAGTTGGTCAGGGCATTCATGTCGATGCCCTGGTACCCGCCCAGATCGGCGGAAATGGTTGGCTCCTTGGCGTGGTAGTTGACCATGTACAACCCGAACTCGGTGCTGTTGAGCTCTTCTACGATGTAGCGAAAAGCGAAACCGAACTGGCCGTCGTTGCGCGCGTTGAAGTCCTTGCCGACCGTGGCCACTTTGACGGTGTTGCCAAAGGCCGGGGTGACCCCGTTGGCGTACAGGCCGGTGGTGCTCAGGGCCTGGCTGAGCAGCGGGTTGTTGCCCAGCGCGCTGTACAGATCGATCACGTTGCCGAAGCCAGGCACCGGGGTGTCCAGGGCGGTACCGCTGAAGTTGTTGTAGGCGGTGTTGCCGCCGTCGGCGAACAGGTCCGTCTGCGAGTAGAACGTGCCGACCGGGTCGATGCGGGTTTCCTTCCAGTTCGTCTGGTAAAAGCTTTCCATGGTCAGGCTGTCGGTCAGGCCGATGTTGAAGCTCAGCGCTTCCACCGGTACCAGCACTTCCTTGACTTCAGCCCCGGGCAGACGGTACTTGGCCGCATCCACCGGGTTAGTGGTGTTGATCCCGCCACGGTAGAAAATCCCCTCGCCCCAGTTGAACACCTGGCGCCCTATGCGTGCCGTGAGCGGCATCTGCGCGACGTCCCAGTTGCCATAGAGGTAGGCGTCGAGCATCTCCACCCGGCTGCCGGCGATATCGCGGGTCTGGTCGGTGAAGTGGTCGTCCTGCGGGAAACTCTGGCTGGGTTGCGACGGGTTGTTGTTGCGGTAGTAATCGTTGCGCTTGTCCATCAGTTGCGTGTCATAGAACGCGGTGCCGCGCACGAACATCCCGTAGTTCTGATAGTTGGCCTCGAGCTCCGAGGTGATCTTGTACACCTCGGAAACCAGCCCGGTGTCGAAGTTGCGATTGCCGTCGTTGGTGTTGACGTCATCGTTGTTCTTGTCCCGGCCCTGGACCCGCCACAAGCGGCCATAAGACAAGGTACTGTCGAATGAACCGGTGACCTGATTGCCCAGCACGCTGAACTCCTTGGCTTGCACGCCGTCGACCGCGCACAGTTGCAGCAGCCCTGCCAGGCCCACGCCGGGAAGCGCCGCGCCAGACAGGCGAAATCGAGTGCTCATGATCCTTTCCTCTTTCCCTGGTTTTATTGTTTTTGTGTTCTGACACTGTTGCTGCGATGGCTATGGCGCCAATCCCGCGCGGGTATAAATCCGGCTGTGGGCGCCGAAATGCCCCAGCAGTTTGAACAGCTGCCGGTTAAGTGCCGGATGGTCGAACTCTTCGCGCTGCAGCTGATTACCGTTGCTGAAATCACTGGTGATCGGTGCCATGTCCAGCCACTGGCCGATGGCTTCATCAAACGCCGCGGATTCTTCGACGGACTCGGCACTCACCACTTCACGCAAGTAGTCCACCGAGTACGGCGGGTAATGGGTGTCTCTGGCAGAGTCGGCATAAACGTCGAGCATCGGATGGGGCTGCCCCGCTCGCAGCAATCGACGCAGCCATATCGACTGATACTTCTCCACTTCCATGTGCCGGGTGGCGACCCGTTCGATGGACGCCTGCTTGTCGGCATCGAAGCCGGCCAGGGCCTTGCCTTCCAACAGAAGAAGATTGGCGAGGTCGACACCGGGCAATGGCTTGGCGTGATAAGGCTGGGTCAGGTCCTGAACGTGGTGCAGGCCCCAACCGAGAAATCGATAACCCCAATAGGGATGACCAGTGGCAAACGCCAGTCGCGCCAAGCCCATGTACTGGTAGGCGCGCCAATCCGGCCAGCTGCGCTGCAGAAATCCGGCAGCGGCGTACACCACCGGGCTTTCATGGAAGAAGCCCATATGGAAAGGCGCCTGGGAGCTGTACTGAAACCGCGCGTCGCCGAAAGGCTGCGGGCCGAAACCGTACAACTCGCCCACCTCGCCCGGGTTGTCGCTGAACAGGTTGATGTCGTGGCCGTAATCCGGCTCATCGGCGGCGCTGGCCAACACGGCCAGGGGCGTGACTTGTTCGTGGTCAGCCACAACGATGAAGCGCTGGCGATTCCACGGTGAGAGCGTCTGCTCCACCATGACCTGTTCGGCCTTGAGGTGCTCACGCTCAGGCTGATCCTTGCCCGGCAGCGGCTGGATGACCATCGCCATATGAATCCCGGGATTGATGCGCAGTGCGGTGAGGAAGTCGTGGCGCAGATTGTCCCCAGGCACGGCTGGCAATCGCAGGTTTTCGGGGCGCGGCGGGTATTGGGCGAAGTGTTCGCGGGCGAAGCGTTCCTGCTCATCCAGTAGCGCACTCACAGCTTGGTATTGCTGGGAAAGAAACTGTTCCAGCGGCTCGGCTTCGACCTGCGGCGCATCACGCAACGTCGGCAAATCGTGCAACGCCAGGTAGCTGCCCACCGTATGGTTCGACCAGCCCCAGGCTGTCGGGGTCGTTGCACAAAGCAGCAACAGGAGGAATGTCAGCTTCATTGCCTGGTTCTTATTGGATGTGCCGTGGGGGTTGAGCCTAACAACCGACCCTGCCCATGACACTGTCCGATCTCACCAGAAAAGTTCTCCGATAGCGCCACATGAGGTGGCGTGAAAACACCGCTGAACATTGTAGGAGCGAGCTTGCTCGCGATGGCGGAGTGTCAGTCACTATTGATTTTACTGACACGCCGCCATCGCGAGCAGGCTCGCTCCTACGGGGGTTCTTCGGTGTTCCTTCAGGCCGGGTAACCGGTGATTTTGCGGATGCTCTGGTACAACGGCTTGAGCTGTCGATACATGCGCAGGTAGACCTCTTTGTACAGTCGCTCATAGATCTGCTGCGCCTCGGGTTGCGGCATGAATACCGCACCGACCCGCGTCATGGCCGCCATCGCCGTGGGGAAATCCGCGTGCAGCCCCAGGCCCACCGCGCAGCAAATGGCCGCGCCCAGGCCGGACGCTTCGTAGACATGCGGGCGCTCGGCCGGCAGGCCGAAAATGTTCGCCGTGAGCTGCATCGCGGCATCGCTCTGGGAGCCGCCACCGGCGACACGCAAGCGCGTGATGGAGACCTTCGAGCGCTTCTCGATCTTCTCCATGCCCTGACGCAAGGCATACGCCAGTCCTTCGAGGATCGCCCGGTAAATGTGCGCGCGGGTATGCACGTCGCCGAAGCCGATCATCGCGCCCTTGGCTTCCACACCCGGCTCGCGGATGCCGGGCGACCAGTAGGGTTGCAGCATCAACCCCATGGAACCCGGCGGCACGGCGTCGACCAGCGCATCGAAGAGTTGCTCGGGCTCCACACCCTGGGCTTTGGCCTGCTGCATTTCCCGCAGGCCGAACTCGTTCTTGAACCAGCTGACCATCCAGTAGCCGCGATAAATCATCACCTCACAGTTGTATTGATCCGGCACCGCGGACGGGTAAGGCGGAATCAACGGGACGATTTCCAGATAGCGCGACCGGGTGCTGGTGATCGTCGCCGTGGTGCCGTAGGAAAGGCACACAGTGCCTGGGTCAACGACGCCAGAACCCACGACTTCGCAGGCCTTGTCGGCACCCGCGGCGATCAGCGGCAACCCCTCGGGAATGCCGGTGAGGCGGCTGGCCTCGGCGCTGATGTAGCCCAGGGTTTCACCGGGTTTGTGCAGGCTCGGCAGTTGCTCGGGACGCACCGCCAGCGCCTGCCATTTCCAGTCGGTGGGGGCGGCCCATTTCAGGCGTTTGAAGTCGAACGGCAGGTAACCGACGCAACAGCCCACCGAATCGACAAAGCGCCCGCAAAGGCGATGGGTGAGAAACCCCGAAAGCAGCAAAAACTTGTCGGTCGCCGCCCACACTTCAGGCTGATTGCGGGCGATCCAGTTGGCCTCGGCCTGGGCGCGAAAGTAGTCCACCGTGGCTTGCGCGCCGACCAGTTTGAACAGCCAGCCCCAGGGTCCCTTGATGCCGCCTTTGACTTCGTCCTGGCGTTGATCGAGCCACAGGATCGCCGGGCGCAGCGACTTGCCCTGGGCATCGACATTGATCACAGTGCCGCGCTGGGTGGTCAGGGATACACCGGCAATCTGCGAACGATCGACGCCGGTTTGCTGCCACAACTGCTGGCAGGCCTCACCCAGTTTTGCCCAGTAATATTCCGGGTCCTGCTCGGCCCAGCCAGGTTGAGTCGAGTAATAGGCCTGCAACTCGACCTTGCCTTTGCCCAGCAGATTGCCCTGCAGGTCGAAGAGCAGCGCGCGCACGCTCTGGGTGCCATTGTCGATGGCCAACAGGTAACGCTTGTTCGGGTGGTTATCCATGGAGCTCTCTTCAATGGGCATCAATGCGCGGCATCCGGCAAACCATGATGGCGCTGCCACAACGCCCGATAACGCTGTAATTCCTCCTGCCAACGCTCATCGTCCCAGCCCAGTCGCGGTTGGCAGAGCTGACCAATGGCAGCGAAATAATCCTCGCCACCGCGCGGCAGCAACAGGCCCAGGCGGGTTCGGCGCAGCAGCAGGTCATCCAGGTGCAGGACCATTTCTCCATCGCAGGCAACGGCCAGCTCCGCCCACAAGGTGTCGGTGCCGCCGACGGTGTCGTGGCCCAGTTCACCGAGCAGCTTCGCCAGCCTCGGCAGGTCTCGACCATGCCGCCCGGCCAGGCGCCGCCACCGGCTGGCGCTGAGCCCCGGAATCGCCAGCGGCGGCACGATGGCGAACACCGGCGCGGCGTCATCATTGAAGGGTCGGTCGAGCATGGTCGCGCAGGCCTTGAGCACTTCGATCGCCTGCGGGCGAAAGGTGGTCAGCTTGCCGCCGGCCAGGGTCACGCAACCCGGCTCCTGCCACAGCACATGCTCGCGGGTTTCATTCGACGGTTTGAGTTCGCCCGCCGCACTGCCCACCACCGGGCGCACACCCGACCAGGTCGACAGCACGTCGGCAGCGACCACTTCAGCGCCGGGGAATTGCTGACTACAGGCCGCCAACAGATAGTCGAGTTCCTCGGGACTGATGCTCGCGCTCTGGTCCAGATCGCCGTGATAATCGAGGTCCGTGGTGCCGACCACCGTGGCACCCTCCCACGGGAAAACGAACACCGGTCGACGGTCGCGCTCGTGCAGGAAGGTGAAAGCTTGCGCCACTGGCAGACGCCAACCCGGCAACAACAGATGACTGCCACGCAACGGGCGCAACTGGCGAGGGGCTTCGGGCAGGCGCAAGCGCTCGGCCCACGCGCCGGTAGCCACGGCCAGCACAGCACAACGCAATGTCAGTAATCCTCCGCCCTCGCAGTCTTCGACCTGAACCCCGCAAACGCGTCCCTCTTCACGCAGCAATCGCTGCACGCGCACGCCGTTGAGCACCACGGCGCCGTCGGCCCGGGCCTCACCCAATACGCGCATCACCAGACGGGCATCATCGGTCAGCGCATCGATAAAACAGGTGCCGCCCAGCAGGTCATCTTCCTTCACTCCAGGCGCCAGATAACGCAGTTGTTGCGCGTCATGGAAGTGATGGCTGCGCCGCCCGGCCAAGGCGTCATAGATAGACAGCAAACCACCCAGCACCCGAGGTCCGGGAAAACTGCCACGGTAATGCGGCATCATGAAACTCATCGGCTCCACCAGCCCCGGCGCTTCGTCGAGCAGGCGCTGGCGCTCGCGGACCGAATCGCGGGTCAGGCGCCACTGGCCCTTGGCGATGTAGCGCAAGCCGCCATGGACCATTTTCGAGGAGCGGCTGGAGGTACCCCAGGCGAAATCGCGCTGCTCCAGTAGCAGGCAGCGCCAGCCACGGCGCGCGGCTTCGCGCAGGATGCCGGCGCCGCTGATGCCGCCGCCGATGACGATCAAATCCCAGGTTTCATCCGCCAGCGTCGGCAGCACCCGCTGTCGCCACGCCGCGTTCCAGTCCAGGCTCATGGCCGTCACTCCTGCAACAGCGTGCCAGGGTTCAGTCGCCCGGCCGGATCGAAATGCCGACTCAGTGCCTGCAGGGTGTCCATCGCCAGCGCGCCCTTTTCCCGCCGCAGGTACGGCGCGTGATCCTTGCCCACGCCATGCTGGTGGCTGATGGTGCCTTGGTTGTCGACGATGGTCTGGCTGGCCGCCTGTTTGAGTGCCTGCCAGCGCGCCAGGGTGGCGGGGTAGTCCGCCGCCGGGCGAAACACATAGGTGGTGTAGATGCTCGACCCCTCGCCGTAGACATGGGAAAGGTGGGTGAAGACATGCACCCGCTCGCCTTCGGCAGCCAGGGCGTCGCGCAGGCTGTTTTCGATCAGCGTGAGGAGGTTATCGACGTTGCTCCAGTCGGTGGCCGTTTCCAGGGTGTCGACCACGTAACCTGCGTTCCACAGGTTCTCGCGCAGGTAGGGAAAACGAAAACGGTTCTGCGCCCACTTCTTGCCGAGCAAGGTGCCGGTAAACACCCCGCCGAACGCCTTGAGGTGCTGCCGGGCCTGACGCAGGGACAGCGCATTTTGCCGACGGTTACCGGTCACGCCGAACGTCAGCAGGCATTTGCCCGCACCGGCGCCGCGCAGGGCCAGGTACTTTTCCAGCCAGGCGATCTGCTGCGGGTGACCGGCCAGCGCCAGCTGGGTTTCGGTTTCCACCGCATTGGACAGGCGCAGCATCGACAGCGGCACCCGCGCCTGGGCCAACTGGCGGATGGCTTGCAGCGCCTTGGGCCAATCGGGCAGAAACACCCCGTAGAAACGCTCATCGGCAGGTAATGCGCTGACCCGCACCTTTACCTCGGAAATGATCCCGAAACGGCCCTCGCAGCCCAACACCACCTCACGCAAATCGGGCCCGGCCGCCGAGGCCGGAAAGGAGGGAATTTCCAGAGGTCCGGCAAAGGTTTCCAGGGTCCCGCCGGCGAACAGTTGCTCGATCCGCCCATAGCGCAATGACTGCTGGCCACTGGAGCGGCTGGCGACCCAACCACCCAGGGTCGACAGCTCCCACGACTGCGGGAAATGCCCCAGAGTGTAACCCCGGGCGCGCAACTGACTTTCCACCTGCGGCCCACTGGTACCGGGGCCGAAGGTGGCCAGCAGGCTCTCTTCGTCGAGCTCCAGCAGGCGATTCATGCGGGACAGGGAAACCGTCACCACCGGCCGCGCGGAAACCGGCGGATTGATGTGGCCGGCCACCGAGGTGCCCCCTCCATAAGGAATCAGACACAGGTCCTGTTCATGGGCGAGCAGCAGTAACCGGCGAATCTGTTCAGCGCTCACGGGATAGGCCACGGCGTCGGGATAATTTCCCAGCGCGCCCTCACGCAACGCCAGCCAGTCCGGCAGGCTCTGGCCGCGAGCATGCAGCAAACGATCATGGGCATCCACGCTGTACAAGAAGTGTTGCTGCAACCGCGACGGGGGTACGCGGGCCAACGCCGTCTCAAGCGTCGCGTCGGGCAGCGCTCGACCGTCACCCACCCGCCGGGCGAGAAAACCCGCGCCCTGGGCCGGCAGTTCGACCACCGTGGTTGCATCTCCCCAGCCGTTCCAGCGTCGCATGCCTGTGTCCTTTTGCGGTTCTGATCAGTGATATTTCAGGCCCCCATACTAGTCAGCCGCCCGAAAGTGTCACGGTCGCATCGGGCCAGTTCGAGTAGCCAATTGAGTCAAACGTCGCGCAGGCGTCAGCCATTTACTTTAGCCGTGGTTTCAAATTACCTTTCAGGGCATTCATCCGCGCACGCGGGCCTTGATCAAAGGAATACGGTCATGCAATCCCTGGGCTTCACTTCAGTTCCGCCGCTGCTCAAATACCTGCGACATGCCGAACAACTGGGCATGGCCATCGAGCCGGCGTTGGCGGCTGCCGGGTTGCAGGCACAGCAGTTGAGTGACAACAGCCTGCGGTTGCCGGGTGAAGCCCATGAACGGCTGCTCGATTATTTCTGCGAACACTCGGGCGATGCGTTGTTCGGTCTCAACGCCGCGCGTTTTGTGTTGCCCAACTCTTGGAGCGTGCTGGGCTACATCACCATGAACTGCGCGACACTGGGCGACGCCATGAGCCGCATCATGCCGTTCGAGAAGCTGGTGGGAGACATGGGCGTCAGCCGCGCCGAGGTGCAAGGCTGCGAGGTGCACCTGATCTGGACATGCCGCCATCAGCGCCCGCGAATTCGCCGGCATCTGGTGGAAAACGTGCTCGGTTCCTGGCTGCAATACGCGCGCTGGATCGCCGACACGCAAATGTCGCCGGCCGCCGTCTGGCTGGAACATGCCTGCCCGGCCGACACGACGCTGGCAGAATACGAGCAGTTCTTCGACTGTCCGGTGCTGTTCGACCAGCCTTATTCGGCGCTGATTGTCCCGTTGCCGTATTTGCAGTTGCCATTGCGCCAGGCCGATGCGCAATTGCTGCGCACACTGGAAGAACATGCCCAGGGATTGATGGCCACACTGGAGGACGCGTCGCTGGAGCAGCGGGTCAAAAGTATCCTGCGAAAGTTGCTCAAGGAAGGTCTGCCACGCAAGGAGCAGGTGGCCGAGCATCTCGCGGTGTCCGTGCGCACGCTGCAACGCCAGCTGCATCTGGCCGGAACGTCGTACCAGCAGATCCTCGATGACCTGCGCCAGGAGCTGGCCGAGCATTACCTGCTCAACAGCACCCTGCCGATTCAGGACATCGCCCAGTACCTGGGTTTCACCGAACCCCGCTCATTTCACCGCACGTTCAAAAGCCGGCGCGGGATGCCGCCGGGTGAGTTTCGCCAAACCCACCGGGTGCCGAACGAAGGTTGAAGATCAGAGGCTGGTGGGAGCGAGCCTGCTCGCGATGGACGTTAACGATGACGCGTTTCTACAGGATAAACACGGTGCCTTTTTGTCCATCGCGAGCAAGCTCGCTCCTACAAAATACGTACCGACCAGCAAGGGTAGTCGGCGCGGAAATGCCATACTCTAGCCCCAAAGTGCCATCATTATGACGCAGTGCTCGAAACTCACTGAAAACCCGTGCGCAAATCCCCTTCCCGGGCCAGGAACCGCCCTTGCCTGCGCCCGTTGGCCTGGCCGTCGCGGTAACTCAACACACCGTTGACCCATACGCCCTCGATGCCTTGCGCCGCCCGCTGCGGGTCGTTGAAATCGGCGACATCGCGGATGGTCGCCGGATCGAACAACACCAGGTCCGCCCAATGGCCTTCGTGGATCTCACCTCGCCCCTTCAAACCGAAGCGTGCCGCCGACAGCCCGGTCATTTTGTGCACGGCGGTGTGCAGCGGGAACAGTCCTACGTCACGGCTGAAATGTCCGAGCACCCGGGGGAATGCGCCCCACAAGCGTGGGTGTGGAAACGGGTCTTCCGGCAAGCCGTCGGAGCCGACCATCGACAGCGGATGCGCAAGGATTCTGCGGACATCCGCCTCATCCATGCCGTAGTACACCGCACCGGCCGGTTGCAGTTGGCGAGCGGCCTCCAGCAACGGCACATTCCATTCGGCGGCGATGTCCATCAGGTCGCGACCGCCCATTTCCGGGTGCGGGGTCGACCAGGTGATGGTGATGCGGTGGGCATCGGTCACTTGCTTCAAATCCAGAGTCGAAGAGCTCGCTGCATACGGATAACAATCGCAACCCACCGGGTGGGTTTTCGCCGCCTCTTCGAGGGATGCCAGTAGCTGCGGACTGCGCCCCCAGTTGCCGGCGCCGGCGCATTTGAGGTGGGAAATGATCACCGGACTTTGCGCATGGCGACCGATCTGGAATGCCTCGTCCATGGCCTCCAGCACCGGTTCGAATTCGCTGCGCAAATGGGTGGTGTAGACCGCCCCGAACGCGGTCAATTCTTCGGTCAGTTGCATCACTTCATCGGTGGATGCCGAGAAGGCGCTGGCATAGGCAAGGCCGGTGGACAGGCCCAAGGCGCCAGCCTCGAGGCTTTCGCGCAGTTGCTCGCGCATCGCACTGATTTCTTCCGCCGTGGCGGTGCGGAACAGGTCGTCCAGATGATTGCTGCGCAACGCCGTATGGCCGACCAGCGCGGCAACGTTCAGCGTGGTGTTCGCCGCTTCGACGGCCACGCGGTAGTCGCCGAAGGTCGGGTAAACGAACGCAGCGGCCGTGCCCAGCAGGTTCATCGGGTCCGGTGGATCGCCGCGCAAGCTCACTGGCGACGCGCTGATCCCACAGTTGCCAACGATGACCGTGGTCACGCCCTGGCTGAGTTTGGGCAGCATCTGTGGCTGACGAATCACCACGGTGTCGTCATGGGTGTGTACGTCGATGAAACCCGGCGCCAGCACATGGCCCTGCGCGTCGATTTGTTCGCTGGCGCGGGCATCGCGCAAGTCGCCGATACGCTCGATGCGCCCGTTGAGAATGGCCACGTCGGCGGGGTAACCGGGGCGGTTGCTGCCGTCGATGATCAGGGCGTTGCGAATCAGCGTGTCGTACTGCATGTCAGTCTCCCAGCGGCAAGTGATCGTCGCCGCCGCGGTATTCGTCGAGGGCGAGTTTGATCCGCCGCAGACGTTCTTGATTGTCTTCAGGATTGGCCAACGCCAGCTCGGTGGCGAGCACGTCGATGGCCAGCAGCATGCCGTAGCGCGCTGCCGTGGGTTTGTAGATGAACGAGGTTTCGGCGCTTTGCAGGGGCAGGACGATGTCGGCCAGTTGCGCCAGCGGCGAATCGGCCCGGGTGATGGCCAGAATGCGTGCGCCGTAGTTGCGCGCCAGTTCCACTGTTTCGACCAGTTCCGGGGTGATGCCGGTCAGCGAGCAGACAATCACCACCTGTTCGGCGCTGAGGCTGGCGGCGGTGACGCGCATCATCACCGCATCGTGGCACACCGCAATCGGATAGCCGAGGCGCACCAGGCGCACTTGCAGTTCATCGCTGCACAGGGTCGAGCAGCCGCCCATGCCGAACGCGTGAATCATCCGCGCCTTGCCCAGCAGTTTCACCGCATCGGCGAAACGCGATTCATCGAACGCCGCCAGGTGCTGGCGCAAGGTCGACTCGATGTCGCCCACGATCTGCCCGTAGAACGCTGACTGCTCGGGCGTGCCCGCCGGATCGAGAAACCGGCTGCCGACGCCGCTGGCCTGGGCCAGTTGCAAGCGCAAGTCACGCAGGTCCTTACAGCCGACCGTGCGGGCGAAGCGCGACAGTGTGGCGCTACTGACCTCCGCCCGCAGCGCCAGCTCCTCGAGGCTGGCGGAGGCAGCAAATCCTACGTCGTCGAGCATCAGGCGAGCGATGCGTCCTTCACCGGCGCTGAAGGAGTCCTGACGGGCGCGGATCTGGTAGAGGATGTCCATGCAAGTGGCTCCGGCTAAATCAGGTAAGAAAGACCAACGGTCAACGCGAAAGCAACGAGCGAGATCAGTGTCTCAAGCACGGTCCAGGTCTTGAAGGTCTGGGTAACGGTCATGTTGAAGTATTCCTTGATCAACCAGAAACCGCCGTCGTTAACGTGGGAAAAGATAACCGACCCGGCGCCAGTCGCCAGCACCAGCAACTCGGGATGGGGATAACCCAGACCAATGGCTACGGGTGCGACCACGCCTGAAGCGGTGGTCATGGCCACAGTGGCAGAACCGGTGGCGATGCGCATCAGCGCGGCGAACAGCCAGCCCATCAACAGCGGCGACAAATGAAATTCGTGGGCCAGGCCGACGATCTGGTCGGTGACGCCGGCATCCACCAGAATCCGGTTCAGGCCACCGCCGGCGCCCACCAGCAGCGTGATGCTCGCGGTCGGCGCCAGGCATTCGTTGGTGAATTTGAGGATCGATTCGCGGTTGAAGCCCTGGGCCAGGCCGAGGGTCCAGAAGCTCAGCAATGTCGCCAGCAACAGCGCGATCACCGAGTTGCCGATGAACAGCAAGAACTGGTTGAAACCTGTGCCCGGTGTGGAAATCAGGTTGGCCCAGCCGCCGATCAGCATTAGCACCACCGGCAACAGGATGGTTGCCATGGTGATGCCGAAACCCGGCAGGCTGTCGCGCGGTTCACGCTCAAGGAACTGGCGTTCCAGCGGGTTTTCCGCCGGCAACTGAATGCGCGGCACAATGAATTTGGCGTACAGAGGACCGGCAATGATCGCGGTCGGAATGCCGATCAGGATCGCGTACATCAAGGTCTGCCCCACCGACGCCTGATACACCTGCACCGCCAGCATCGCCGCCGGGTGCGGCGGTACCAGCGCATGCACCACCGAAAGCCCGGCGACCATCGGCAAGCCGACCATCAGGATCGACACGCCCACGCGCCGCGCCACGGTAAAGGCAATCGGCACCAGCAAGACGAAACCGACCTCGAAGAACAGCGGCAGCCCCACCAGAAACGCGATGCAAACCATCGCCCAGTGCGCGTTCTTCTCGCCGAAACGGTCGATCAAGGTCCGCGCCACCTGCTCGGCGCCCCCGGACTCGGCCATCATCTTGCCGAGCATGGTGCCCAGCGCCACCACCAGTGCGATGTGCCCCAGGGTCTTGCCGACACCCGCCTCGTACGCCCCCACCACACCCGATGGCGGCATGCCAGCCACCAGCGCCAGGCCGATGGAAATCAGGGTGATGACAATGAACGGGTTGAGCCGGTAACGGGCGATCAGAACGATCAGTGCAATGATGGCGATGGCGGCATACACCAGCAGCCAATAGCCGAAGGACAGGGTCATGCGGTACTCCTCGAGAGGGTCACGTCGAAATATTTGTGAAACTCTTAAAACATTTCGGAAGGTGATTTTCAAACGAGGTGAAAGTAATTTTCGTGCAGAGGTAAGGCGTGTCGCGCAGAGGTATGAGTTGTCGTAAATAATGAAAATCAGGCAGGCGGATTTTCATCGCACCTGCCTGTTTGATTTCAGTCGTGCTGCATCCGGGCGCGCTTGAGCAATTTCTTGCAACGCTCAGACAAATGCAGCACCCGCAGGTGCTTGCCGGCCCTGGTGTAGCGCTCGCGCAGGGTGCCCAGCGCGGCGATGGCCGAGTAGTCGACAAAACTCAGGTGCTGGCAATCAAGTGTCACTTGCGCCGGGTCATTGGCCGGATCGAACTGATTGAGGAAGGGTGTGGTCGAGGCAAAAAACAGCGTGCCATGCACCCGGTACAGCTTGCTGCCGTCGTTCTCCAGGTGGCTGTCGGCATACAACTGTCGGGCCTGTTGCCAGGCAAAGTTCAGCGCCGCGATGATGATCCCGCAGAGCACCGCCATGGCCAGGTCGGTGAAAACGGTAATCACGGTCACCGCGATGATCACCAGCACGTCGTTGAGCGGCACCTTGTTCAGCACCCGCAACGAGGCCCAGGCGAAGGTCTGTTGCGACACCACGAACATCACCCCCACCAGCGCGGCCAGCGGAATGCGCTCGATCAGTGGCGACAGAAACAGGATGAACAACAGGATCAACACCCCGGCCACCACCCCGGACAAGCGCCCGCGCCCGCCGGAACTGAGATTGATCACGGTCTGACCGATCATGGCGCAACCGCCCATGCCGCCGAACACACCGGACACCACATTCGCCGCCCCCAGCGCTACGCACTCGCGATCCGGGTAGCCACGGCTCTCGGTGATTTCGTCGGTGAGGTTGAGGGTCAACAGGGTTTCCAGCAACCCGACCAGCGCCATCAGGATCGCGTAGGGCGCGATGATGCCCAGGGTGTCCAGGTTCCACGCAATGTCCGGCAGCGCCAGCGTCGGCAAGCCACCGGCAATGTGCGCCATGTCGCCCAGAGTGCGGGTCGGCAGGCCCAGCAGATACACCGCCAGGCCCACGCCGAGAATCGCCACCAGCGCCGGCGGCACCGTACGGGTCAGGCGCGGCATCACATAGACAACCGTCATGGTCGCCGCGACCAGCCCGATCATCATGTACAGCGGCGTACCGCTCAACCAGGCCTCCCCGCTCTTGAAGTGCTCCAGTTGTGCCAGGGCAATGACGATCGCCAGGCCATTGACGAAGCCGAGCATCACCGGATACGGCACCATGCGCACCAGTTTGCCGAGCTTGAGCAACCCGAACGCCATCATGATCAGCCCGCCCAGCAACACCGTGGCCAGCAGATACTGCACGCCGTGCTGCACCACCAGCGCGACGATCACCACGGCCATCGACCCGGCCGCGCCGGACACCATGCCCGGTCGCCCACCGAACAGCGCGGTCAGGGTGCAGATGATGAACGCGCCGTAAAGCCCCATCAGCGGATTGAGATGAGCCACCAGCGCGAAGGCGATGCACTCGGGCAGCAGGGCGAAGGAAGTGGTAAGTCCGGCCAGGACATCGGCGCGTAGACGTTTTGGTTTCATGGAGGACCGCATGCAGGGGAAGCAGGAAAAGAGTGTGCGGATGTTACGGAATCAGAGGCAGCCCGGCCAGCAGATGGGCCAATGGAAACGCAATCGCGAGCAGGCTCACTCCTACATTTAACCGCGTTCCATCAGAAGGAATGCAATCAAATGTAGGAGTGAGCCTGCTCGCGATGAACGATGACGCGGTCTAAAGCGAACTCACACCATATCGTCGCGAATCCACTCGACCACCGACGTGCGCTTCGGCACCCAGCCCAACAACTCCCGAGCATGCTTGCCACGCACCCGACTGTTGGAGCCCAAACCATAGTTGGCCATTTCATAGCCCCACTCGGCTTCGGCATCCTTGAGCGCCCAGTCCTGCGGCTCGCCCAGGTTCAGCGCCTGGGCCATGGCGGTGGTCATGTCGATGAACGACGCTTCACCGCTTTCGACGAAGTAGAAGGTGCCAGGCACGTTTTCAGTCAACGCCAGCAGGTACAGCGCCACCACGTCCTCGATGTGCACATTGGACCAGATGTTCTGGCCGGGGCCGACATGACGCACCACACCGCTTTTGCGTGCCTGTTTGAGCAGGCGCGGCAGTTGCACGCTGTCGCGATGGACGCCCAGGCTGTGGCCGTAGATCAGGGTGTTACAAATCACTGCCGAGTTCACCCCGTCCATGGCCGCCGCCAGGACCAGATTATCGATGGCCACGCGTGCAGCCTTGTCGACCGTCGGCTCCGGCAGGTTGTCTTCGACGTAGATGACATCACTGGATTTACCGCCCGAGGCATCGCCGACAATGCTCGAACCGCTGGTGTGCAGGAACACTTTGCCGGAACCGCGCAAGGCATCGAGCAAGGCTTGCACCGCTCCACGATGATCGCTGCTGGCGGCGTTGATCACAGCGTCCGCGGCAAGCGCCTGATCGGCCAGCAGGGCGCAGTCGTCGAGGGTGCCGATCACCGGGGTGATGCCCAGTGCGCGCAGTTCATCGGCTTGTTCGGCGCTGCGCACCAGACCGGTGACGTTGTGACCGGCCTGGACCAGGCCCGTGGCGATGGAACCGCCGATAAATCCGGCGGCGCCGGTAACGAATACATTCATGGAGAAACTCCCTGCGTGGATAAGTGATGCAAGGAGTATCCGGCAGCGATCCCGGAGGAAAAATCCCTGCCGGCCCAATTCACTTTTGCGCAGGAATCACGAATCAACCCTTGAAATCCGCGCTCGCATAATCCGCCAGCTTGCCCTGGATAAAGTCCAGGAAGCATTGAATCCGCAGGGCCAGTTGCGAGTTGCGGTAGTACACCGCGTTGATCGGCTGGCGATAGCCGCTGTTGAATTCGGCCAACAACACTTTCAAGCGTCCGGCACGAATGTCTTCGATAGTCATGAAATGCGACAGGCTGGCGATGCCCTGGCCGTCCAGTGCGAGATGGCGGATGGTTTCGCCGCTGGAGGCGCTGATCGACGCCTGGATCGGCCAGCGATCGCCATGCACATAACGCAGCGGCCACTGGTTGAGGCCTTCGTTCTGGGTGAACCCCAGCAGCGTATGGTGGACCAGGTCAGCCACGGCTTGCGGTGCGCCGTGCTTTTCCAGGTAGGCCGGACTGGCGACGATGTGCAGCGGGCTGCAACCCAGGGAGCGGGCATGCAGCGTCGAGTCGGTCAGGGTGCCGATGCGAATGGCGATGTCGGTGCTTTGCTCCAGCAGGTCGATGATCAAATCGTTGCTGTTGAGTTCGAGCTGAATGTCCGGGTAAAGCCTGCGGAATTCATCGATGTAGGGCACGATGGCGTGCAGCATGAAAGGTGATGCCGCGTTGATCCGCAGCCGCCCGGACGGTGTTTGCTGGCGTGAGGACAGGCGTTCTTCGAGTTCGTCCATCTGATCGAGAATCCGCTTGGCGTGCTCGAAGAAGTACTTGCCCTCTTCGGTCAGGTCCATGCGCCGCGTGGTGCGATTGATCAACGTGGTGTCGAGCTTGGCCTCCAGCCGCGACAGCGTACGGCTGACCGCCGAAGGCGTTTGCCCGACCTGCTCGGCCGCCGCGGAAATCGACCCGCATTCAATCACACAGACGAAAACCTGCAATTCATCGGATCTGGCTTTCACGTGTGTCCTCGTTTGCGAATCGGCGCTGCGATCTTCCTGGCCGTTGCATCGGATAGTAGCCGAGCGTTAAGCCTTGAGGCCAAACACCTCAGCCAAATGCTGCTCATAACGCGCCACGTCGCCTTCGATGTTCGGGCGCTTCATCACGTCCACGCACAGGAACGTCGGCAAGCCGGTCATGCCCAGGAACTCGTTGGCCTTGTGGAACGGAAAGTACACCGCGTCCACACCTTTGGCTTCGAAGAAATCGGTCGGGTCGTCGAAGGCTTGCCGCGGGGCGTTCCAGGTCAGCGACAGCATGTACTGCTTGCCGTGAATCAGACCGCCGCTGCCGTACTTCTGCGACGCGTCCGAACGGGTGCGACCGTCGCTGGCATAGAGGCTGCCATGGCCTTCGGTGAAGACTTCGTCGATGTACTTTTTCACGGTCCACGGCGCGCCCATCCACCAGCCGGGCATCTGGTAGATGATCACGTCGGCCCAGAGGAACTTGGCCACTTCTTCGGCGACGTCGTAGCCCTCGTCGATGAAGGTGGTTTTCACATCCATACCGCCGCGATCCAGCACGCTCAATGCGGCTTCATGCAGGGTGGTGTTGTAGCGGCCGTCGGAGTGCGCAAATTTTTTGCCGCCATTGAGCAACAGGACTTTTTTCATGGGAGGTCTCGGGAAGGTCGGGAATCGGATGGCGGCAGAGTACCGATCGGCCTCGCGCGGAGTAAGCGTCGATTTGGCAAAATTCATTTGACCTACAAGCACGAATCGACAGGCGATTGTTGCCTTAGACTGGCGCCAATTCTGACTTGAGGAGAGATGTAGATGAGTGAAATCCAGGGCTTCATCCTGCACGCCAAGACCCGTCCGGAAAAATCCGACGCCTTCGAAGCGTTTTTCAGCGGCTACGTGCAAGCCAGCCGCGCCGAACCCGGTTGCATCGAATACCATATGTTGCGCGACAAACAGGACCCGACCCTGTTCATCTTCTACGAGATCTGGCAATCCCGGGCCCACCTCGACGTGCACTCGAACCTGCCGCACATGAAGCAGTTTCTCGAACAGCGTGATGAATACCTGGAACGAGACTTCGAGATCCGCGCCATCGAGATGATCAGCCCGTCGTCCGCTAGCCGCTGATCAGCAAATGGCCGCCGAGCACACCCAGGCCAACGAAAAACACGCGCTTGAACCACAGGGCGCTGATCCGCTGGCGCAGCGATTGCCCCAGCCACATGCCGAGCATGGCCGGGATCAGCGCCAGCAGCGATGCGCTCAACTCGCCCCCGCCGAGCGCGCCGCGCCATAGCAATCCACCGGCCAGGGCCAGGGTCGAGACGGTGAATGACAGGCCCAGCGCCTGCACCAGTTCATCCTTGCTCAAGCCCAGCGCTTGCAGATAGGGCACCGCTGGAATCACGAACACGCCGGTGGCCGACGTGATGACGCCGGTCAGCACGCCACACAGTGGACCGAGCCAGCGTTCGCTGCGCCGCCCCACGCGCACAGTCGGCAGGAACAAACCGCTCAGTGCATACAGCAACAATGCCGCGCCCAACCCCCGCACCACCCAATGGCCACCGCTCATGCCGATCCACAGCGTGCCCGCCCCGGTGCCGATGAAAATCGCCAGCAACATCGGCCACAGCCGTTTGATCAACCCGGACAAATGCCCACCGAACGCCAGTTGCCAGACGTTGGTGAGCGTTGCAGGAATGATCAGCAGCGCCGCAGCCTGCGTCGGTGCCATAGCCAGACCGAGCAGGCCCATGGCAACGGTCGGCAGGCCGAGGCCGATCACGCCCTTGATCATGCCGGCCAGCAAAAAGGTGCCGATAACCAACAACGAAAGGGCTAACCCGAGATTCTGATAAAACGCAGAGAGTGTATTCATGGGGCCATGGTGGGCCCCCGAAGGCTGATTGAAAATCTGCCATATACTGAGGCTGCCTCTCCCAATACAAGAGGCTGAGAAATGAATTGAGGCTACTGGCCTCTTCGCGAGCAGGCTCGCTCCTACAGGGGATTTGTGAACAACGCATACCCACTGTAGGAGCGAGCCTGCTCGCGATGGCGTCCATCCAGACAACACACATCCAGAGGTTGCTGCAATGCACTTCGACCTGACCGACCTGCGCCTGTACCTGAACATCCTCGACACCGGCAACATCACCGCCGGCGCCGCACGCAGTCATTTGTCCCTCGCGGCAGCCAGCGCACGCATCCGTGCCATGGAGGCGTCGCTGGGCGTCGAGTTTCTACTGCGCAATCGCCGTGGAATCAGCCCGACGCCGGCCGGCAATGCCCTGGCGCGACACGCCCGGGTCCTGCTGCAACAGGCCGAACGCCTGCAACAGGAACTGGCCGAATACGCCCAGGGCGTCAAAGGTCAGGTGCGGCTGCTGTGCAACACCACGGCGATCACCGAGTACCTGCCGGAGCTGCTCGCGGACTTCCTGCACAGCCACCCCAACCTCGACATCGACCTGCAGGAACTGCCCAGCACCCGCATCACCCACGCCTTGCGCCAGGGGGCGGCGGACCTCGGCATCGTTTCCGACGCGGTGGACACCGATGACTTGCAGACCAGAGCGTTCCGCGATGACCCGCTGGTGCTGATCATGCCTCGGGAACATCCCTTGGCGCAGGCGACCTCAGTGAGTTTCACCGACACGCTGCATCACGACTACGTCGGCCTGAATGCCAACAGCGCCTTGGCGGTGTACCTGGAAGAGCAGGCACTGCACGCCGGCCTGCGCATGCAGATTCGCATCCGCGCCGATGGCTTCGATGGTGTGATGCGCATGGTCGCCCGTGGGGCGGGGCTGGCAATCGTACCGTTGGCCGCGGTCGAACGCGGGTCAGGTGGACTGTCCTTCAAAAGCCTCGCCCTGCAAGAACCCTGGGGCCAACGCAGACTGTTGCTTTGTGCCCGGGACTTCGCGGCATTACCCGGCTATGCCAATGCCCTGCTGCACGCCTTGACTCTCCCCTGAGGGGCAGACTTTATCCTTGAGGTTTGAGCCTCAAGGACAGCGACGATGGGCAAACGAATACTGGTGATCCTCGGGCATCCGTCCAGCAACAGCTTCTGCGCCGCCCTCGCCGAGCGTTATACACAGTCGGCATTGCGCGCCGGGCATGAAGTGCGTCAGCTGTTTCTGGGCGCCATGGATTTTGATCCGGTGCTGCGTGAAGGTTATCGGCAGGTCCAGCCGCTGGAGGCCGATTTGCGTAACGCCCAGACCGACATCCTGTGGGCCGAACAACTGACGCTGGTCTATCCGATCTGGTGGGGTGGCGTACCGGCCTTGCTCAAGGGCTTTTTCGACCGGGTGTTCTTGCCGGGTTTTGCCTTCAAATATCGCCAGGGCAAAGCCTTCCCCGACAAACTCCTGCGCGGCCGAACCGCCCACCTGCTGGTGACCATGGACACACCGCCCTGGTACTACCGATGGATCTACCGCATGCCCGGTTTGCATCAGGTCCGCAAAACCACCCTGGAATTCTGTGGCATCAAGCCAACCCGAACCCTCACCTTCGGGCCAGTTCTCGGCGCCAGCGCAGACCGGCATGCGGCCTGGTTACGCCAAGCCGAAGCTATCGCCAGCGCTTGAGTCGGTCGATAATGCGCCGAGCTTTATCCTCGGAGAAAAGGACCTTCCCATGTACATCGGCCAAGCCGCGCAACGTTCCGGTACCACGGTCAAAAGCATCCGGCACTACGAGTCGATTGGCCTGCTGCCCGCCGCTCGCCGCCAGGGCAAGTACCGCATCTATGACCAGCACAGCGTCGACCTGCTGATGTTCATCAAATGTGCCCAGCAGCTGGGGTTCAGGCTCAAGGAACTGCAGTCGGTCTTCGCCGGACATCAGGGCCCGCAGTTGCCTTGGGAACAGGCACATCAAGTCATCGCCAGCAAAAAACAGGAAATCGCCGAGCGGATTGCGGCGTTGTCGCAACAGCACTCGCAATTGGTCGAGTTCGAGAACAGCCTCGAACACTCCAGGCTCGACTGCCCCCTGAACAGTCTTTGAGGGCCGTGCGTTTCTGGACAGCTCAGTGTCGAGCACAGACAACTGATGATTGGACAAGCGCTATAGGGTGCGACCTCAGTTCTTGAGCCCACTGCCCGGAGTCATCATGACCGCACCGATTACCGTTCTTCGCGACACCCACCCGCTGCCCGTACTCGACGCCTGCAAATGGGAAAAACTCGAAGGCGACCCGCACACCGTCAACCTCAATGCCTACACCAGCGAAGACGGCAGCAAGATCATGGGCACCTGGATCTGCACGCCGGGCAAGTGGTACGTGGAATACGTGAAGTGGGAGTACTGCCACTTCCAGGAAGGCTACTGCATCATCACCCCGGAAGGCATGGCGCCGATCCACCTGCGCGCCGGCGACATTTTCGTCATCGAGCCGGGGATGAAAGGCACCTGGGAAGTGGTGGAAACCGTGCGCAAATATTTCGTGTTTGCCTGATACAAAAAAACCGGGGGATCACCCGACGTGATCTCCCGGTAAATAGTTCTCTGCCACACGCAGAACCCTGTGGGAGCGAGCCTGCTCGCGATGGCGATGTATCAGGCAACATTGATGTTGTCTGACCCACCGCTATCGCGAGCAGGCTCGCTCCCACAGTTTTATTGCGGTTTGCGATAACTGTTGATGATCGCCGAGAAGTCCTGCCCCCCCTCCCCACGCAGGCTCATCGCCTGATACAACTGCTGGGCCACCGCGCCGAGTACCACCGGCTGGTGCGCCTGACGTGCCGCTTCGGTCGCCAGCCCCAGATCCTTGAGCATCAGTTCGGCCCCGAAGCCGCCGGTATAACCGCGCGATGCTGGCGCCGTTTCGACGATGCCCGGCCATGGGTTGTACATCTCCGAGCTCCAGCAACGCCCGGTTGAACTGTTGATGATGCCCGCCAGCACCTTGGTGTCGATGCCCAGGGCATCGCCCAGCGCCATGGCTTCGCTGACGCCGACCATGGAAATTCCCAACAACAGGTTGTTGCAGATTTTAGCGATTTGCCCGGTGCCGACCTCACCACAATGGACGATGTTGCGGCCCATTTGTGCCAGTACCGGTTGCAGAGTGGCGAACAGCTCGGGGGTGGCGCCGACCATGAAGGTCAGCGTCCCGGCGGCTGCACCACCGGTGCCGCCAGAGACCGGCGCATCGGCCATGGCCACGCCCTGTTTGGCGGCGGCGGCGGCTACGTCCCGCGCGGTCTGCGGATCGATGGTGCTGCAATCCACGGCCGGCACACCTTTGCCGATGCCGGCGAGCACGCCGTCTTCACCCAGCCACACACTGCGTACATGCACTGCGGCAGGCAGCATGGTGATCACCAGTTCGGCACCCTCTGCCGCTTCACGGGCCGATGCGCTGATGCTGCCGCCCAGTTGCTCCAGTTCCGCCAGCACGGTTTTGTTCAGGTCCACCAGGCGCAGTGCATGGCCGGCCTTGATCAGGTTGCGCGCCATCGGCGCGCCCATGTTGCCCAGACCGATAAAAGCGATTTTCATGTCCGGCTCCTTAACGCAGGTTGATGGTGGTGTTCACACCGTCGTTGACGCTGTCGTCATCGAACCAGCGACTGGTGACGGTCTTGGTCTGAGTGTAGAACTGCACCACTTGCTTGCCGTACGGGCCGAGGTCGCCGAGCTTGGAACCGCGCGAACCGGTGAAGCTGAAGAACGGGACCGGCACCGGAATCGGGATGTTGATGCCGACCTGGCCGACGTCGATTTCGTTCTGGAATTTACGTGCCGCCGCGCCGCTCTGGGTGAACAGGCCCGTGCCGTTGCCGAACGGGTTGGCGTTGACCAGGGCAATGGCCTCGTCGAGCGTGTTGACTTCCAGCACCACCAGCACCGGACCGAAGATTTCCTGGGTGTAGATCTGCATGTCGGTGGTCACGCCGGAGAACAGGGTCGGGCCGACAAAGTTGCCCTTCTCGTAACCCGGAACCGTGATCTCGCGACCGTCCAGCTCCAGTTTCGCGCCTTCCTTGATGCCGCTCTCGATCAGATCGAGAATCCGTGCCTTGGCCTTTTTCGAGATCACCGGGCCGACGTCGGTGCCCGGCTCGCTGCCGGCATTGACCTTGAGCTTCTGCGCCAGCGCCTTGAGATCCGGCAGCCACTGCTTGGCCGCGCCCACCAGCACCACCACAGAGGTGGCCATGCAGCGTTGACCGGCAGCGCCGAAACCGGCACCCACCAGCGCATTCAGCGCTTGTTCGCGATTGGCGTCCGGCAGCACCACGGCGTGGTTCTTCGCACCCATCATCGATTGCACGCGCTTGCCGTGTTTACCGGCCAGGTCGTAGACATGAGTACCGACGGCGGTTGAACCGACGAAGGAAACCGCCTTGATGTCCTTGTGGGTGCAAAGCCCGTCCACCACGTCCTTGCCGCCATGCACGACGTTGAGCACACCGGCCGGAATGCCCGCCTCAATCGCCAGTTCCACCAGCAGCATGGTCGACATCGGGTCCTGTTCGGACGGCTTGAGCACGAAGGTGTTGCCGCAGGCGATGGCCATCGGGAACATCCACAGCGGAATCATCGCCGGGAAGTTGAACGGGGTAATGCCGGCGCACACGCCGATGGGCTGGCGCAGGGTGTAGGTGTCGACGCCACCGGCGACGTTTTCAGCGAACTCGCCCATTTGCAGGCTGCCGATGGAGCAGGCGTGCTCGACCACTTCCAGGCCACGGAAAATGTCGCCTTCAGCGTCGGCAATGGTCTTGCCCTGCTCGGCGCTGAGGACTGCGGCGATGCGCTTGGAGTGTTCGCGAATCAACGCCTGCAGCTTGAGCATGATGCGCATGCGGGCGCCGATCGGGGTCAGCTTCCAGGTCTGGAAAGCACGATGAGCAGCGCTGATGGCAGCATCGACTTCTTCGGCGGTGGCAAACGGCACTTTGGCCAGTACTTGCTGGGTCGCCGGGTTGATGATGTCGTGCCATTCGGTGGTCTTGGATTCGACCCACTCGCCGTCGATCAACAGTTTGACCTTTTGTACGGTGGTGTCGTTGGACGTGAGCGATACGTTCATGTGGGTCTCCGGAAGTTGTTTTTATCTAGGAGCCAAGACGAAAGGTTCGCCTTGAGATGAGCCATGTGTCACGAATTGGTTGTCGGACTGTTTTTGGAGTATAGATGTGCAAACATCTGATAAGAACGCACATAAAAACCGGTCCAACATGCAAAAAAACATCACCTCCCTCGGTTCGCTGAACTGGGATGACCTCAAGTTTTTCCTTGAAGTTGCCCGCACCCGCAAGGCAAGCACCGCGGCCAAGCGCCTGGCGGTCGACTACACCACGGTGTCGCGACGCATCAGTTCCCTGGAAACGGCGTTAGGCACATTGCTGTTCGAAAAGTCCCGGACCAACGGCTTTGTCCTGACCGCCGAAGGCCAGCGGTTGATGGGGTATGCCGAGTCGATCGAAAGTACCTTGCACATGGCGTGCGAGCAGGTTTCCGGGTCTGGCGTGGCACTGTCCGGGCATGTGCGCATGGGCTGCACCGAAGGCTTCGGCAGCTTTTTCATCACGCCACAGCTGAGCCACTTCGTCGACACCTACCCGGCGATCTCGGTGGATATCCTGCCGCTGCCGCACTTCATCAGCCTGTCCAAGCGCGAGGCCGACATCGTCATCGCCCTGGAGCGCCCGGAGCATGGCCCGTACGTCTGCTGCAAACTGTGCGACTACCGATTGCAGCTGTACGCGACCCAGGATTATCTGGACAACCACCCGCCGATCCGCAAACCAGCCGATTTGGCCAAACATTCGTTTATCAGTTACGTCGACGACCTGGCGTTCAGCTCGGAGCTGCTGTACCTGGCCAACGTATTGCCCGGCGCCAGCGCCAACCTGCGTAGCACCAGCGTGATCGCGCAGTTCGTGGCGGCGCAGCAAGGACGCTCACTGGCGATCCTGCCGTGCTTCCTCGCCACTCAAGACCCGCGCCTGCTGCCGGTGTTGCCGCAGGAAATCAACATCACCCGGCAGTTCTGGATGTACTGCCGCGAAGACCTGCGCAAGCTCAAGCGGATTACCCTGTTGTGGGATTACATCCGCCAGGTCACCGAGCAGAATCAAGGCCTGTTGATGGGGGAAAGTCGGGAGATGCTGTTCGCCGATTAGTCGGAGCTGACCACAATCGCCACCCGGCGATTTTCGGTGCGGCCACTGGATGTGCTGTTGCTGGCCACCGGCACGCTGCTGCCCAGGCCACGCAGCTGGATGTTTTCCTGTTTCATGCCGACGGTGTTGAGCACTTTGGCCACGCTTTTCGCCCGGCGCACGGACAGTTGCTCGTTGTAGGCCTCTTTGCCCGATGCGTCGGTGTGGCCATCGACCCGCACTCGATCGATTCCTACACCGAGCAGCGCCTTGCCGATGCGTTCGACGATTTCGGTGCTCTGTTTGTTCAGGCTGTCGTCGTCACTGCCGAACAACACCTTGCCGGACAACCCGAAGGCCCAGCCATCGTCGGTCAGCTCGAAACCCTGCTGTTTCAGCACGGCAATCTGCGCCGGGGTCAGGCCTTTTGGCGGGGCGGTCTGGCAACCGGTCAGGCTCAGCAAGGCCACGAACAGTGTCATGGTGAAAAAACGCAGGGAACGCGGGTTGAAAGTGAACACGTAAATCAGCTCCTGTTTTGAACATCGGCGGCAGGGTGCTCCGACCCTGCCGTGTACTGTGCGCCTCGGGACAGGCGCTTGGCCTGGTACATCGCGCCATCGGCGGCGTTGAGCAGGGCACCCGGCGTTGCGCCATGATCCGGGTACACCGCGACGCCGATGCTGAGGGAGGTCAGTACCAGGGTACTGCCCGGCAATGGAATCGGTATGTCCATGCTGGCCAGAATCTTGTCGGCAATCCGTTCGGCGTCTTCGGTCTTGTGCAGCGGCGTCAGCAGCACGGCAAATTCATCGCCACCCAAGCGCGCCACCAGGTCGCCTTCGCGCAGTTGCGCCCGAACCCGATTGGCCACGGCCACCAGCACCGCATCACCCGCCGCATGGCCGAAACTGTCGTTGATCTCCTTGAAGCGATCGCTGTCGAGAAACAGCACCGCCACTCGCTCGCCGAGTTTGTTGGCGCTGCGCAGGGCGCGCATCAGGCGACCTTCGAAAAACGCCCGATTGGGCAACCCGGTGAGGCTGTCGTGGCTGGCCTGGTGAGCCAGGGATTCGTTTTCGCTTTGCAGGTGCGAGTGCCAGGCTTCGAGTTCATCGAGCAGGGCATTGAAGTCGTTGCCGAAGTCATCGAGCTCGGTAATGTCGGCAGGCGGTACGCGTTTGTCGAAGGTCCGATCACTGCGCGCGGCGTGGGCGACGGTGGCCAGGTTGCGCAGGGGCTTGATGATCCCGCGAAGTTGTCGGCGCGCCAAGAAGAGCGCAACCCAGGCACTGATGGCCGTGCACACCAGGATGCCCACCAGACCGCTGAGCAAAAAGCGCATCAGGTTGGCGCCGTGACCGGTGAGCCTGATGCTGCCGACTTCCCGCCCTTGGTGGGTGATCGGCATGCTCATGGGTTCTTCCAGAAACGCTTTGGCGATGTGCAATTCGAGATCGGACACCCAACCGGTTTCCGGTCGTTGCCAGCGGGCCAGCAACTGGCCCTGCTGGTCGAACACCTGGGCGTCGGCCACCTCTTCGTTGGCGGCAATCAACGCCAGCGCTTCGGTGGTGGCGGGTTTGTCGTTGAACACCACCGCGGCTTCCACGGTGTAGCTGATCGAGCGCGCGATCAGGTGCAGGTTGTGATCGGCGTACACGCGCAAGGCCAGCACGCCGAGCAACGTCAGTGAAACACTGGCCATGGCAACGCCCACCAGCGCAACGAGCAAATTGCCGCGACCGATGACCGAATGCAAAGTCGGGCGGCTTCCCGGTTTCAGTAGCTTCATGGCGCCGCCGGCTTGCGACGGGAGAGTTGCAACACGCTCGGATGAATGCGCACGCCGCTGCGGGCGACAGAGTCGAGATTGACCTCGAACGACACCTGCTCGTCGCTGACCCGCAAGCAAAACAGGCTGCCGACGGTGCATTGCTCATCGCTCTCACTGATGCTCAACACCGGATGTCCGATCAATGCGGCAAACAATCGGCTGCGTTCTACGCCAGTCAGCTTGCCGATATAAACCGCATCGCAGTCACTGACAATCGATGGGTTGTCGGCCAACAAACGTTGCACCGTGACAGGTCGACCCGTCGCCTGGGTCGTGCCCTTGACCAGGTCGTCGGTGTATTCGGTGGGGCCAACCAGGCACAAGCGCAGCAGCAAAGGCTCGACGGGCCAGCGGGCATAGCTGAGGATTCCAAGAACCACCTGGGTAACTGCTTTGGCGCGTTGGTCCGCCATGCCCACCGGGGCTTGCGATTGAGCGAAAGCGACGCTGGCCAGCAGACAGAGAAGGATGGCCAGCAGCGCTTTTCTACAGCCAACGACGCGCTCTGTCGTCCTGACAGCCACCTTCATGCAGGGATACTCTTGGATCGTAGCGAAATGATGCCGCAACGATAGCACAGCAACGAAATGCCAGCGAGGCCACGTACTACGTAGCCTCGGGCAATTTCCTACAACTGTTACTGACCTTTCAGCCTGCCGGCTCGCTGCCGTCCTTTAGCTCCAGCATCAGCCCGCTCAAGCGTTTGACCCGGCGTTTCACCGCCTCTTCAAACACGCCCGCACGAGACTCGATCAAGGTGAACCAGTCCTTGGCCCGGGTAATGCCGGTGTAGATCAGTTCCTTGGTGAGTACCGGATTCAAGGCATCGGGAAGAATCAACGCGGTATGCGCGAATTCCGAGCCCTGGGATTTATGCACGGTCATGGCGTACACGGTTTCGACATCATTCAGGCGACTGGGCAGGACAAATCGCACGCCACCCTGGCCATCATTGCGTGGGAATGCCACGCGCAAAACCTGTTTTCCGTGGCCTTCCTGTTCCGGGAGCTTGAGGGCAATGCCGATATCGCCGTTCATCAAACCCAGCCCGTAATCGTTGCGGGTCATCAGCACAGGGCGACCTTCGTACCACTGCTGGTCGCTGTCGATCAGGCGCGCCCTGAGCAACGCCTCCGTCACCCGCTGGTTCAAGCCCTCGACACCCCACGGCCCCTTGCGCACGGCACATAACAACTGGAACGCGTCGAAGGCCTGCAGCACTTGTCGAGCCCAATCAATCCAGCGCGAATCTTCCAGCGGGCTGTCCAGTGGCGGCCGCTGATTGCGCAGCACGCTCAGGTAATGTCGATAACCCTGCGGGCCCTCACCATGGCCATCTAGAAGCAAGCGCTCCAGGGCCCGATCCTGCTCCCCCTTGAGGGCCAGGCAATACACATCGTCATGGCTTCGCGCCGACAACAACTTGCGGGCTTCTTCGGGTTGCTGCTGGTTGACCCAGCGAGCCAGTTGGCCAATGCCGCTGCCTTCACCGAATCGCCGGGAATGACGCAACATCACGACCTGCTGGGCCAATGGATGAGTGCCCTGGGCGTCCTCCTGCAACCCGCTGGCCTGCAGGCTTTCGCCACTGACGGTTTCCAGCCACTGGCGGGTCTGCGGGCTGTACCAGCCAGCCTCCGCATCGCGACACAGGTCCCCCAAAACCGCACCTGCTTCTACCGACGCCAATTGGTCCTTGTCCCCCAACAGCACGAGGCGCGCATGGGCCGGCAAGGCATCGAGCAGGTTGGCCATCATTTCCAGGTCGATCATCGAGGCCTCGTCCACCACCAACACATCCAGCGGCAAGCGATTGCCGGCGTGGTGGCGGAAATGACGAGTCCCGGGCCGGCTGCCGAGCAGGCGGTGAACGGTGGTGACGTCGGAGGGGATCTTTTCCCGAACGCCCTCTGTGACCTTCAAGGTCTGGACTTGCTGGCTGATGGATTCTGTCAGACGCGCCGCGGCCTTGCCGGTCGGTGCGGCGAGGCGAATGCGCAGGGGCATGCCGGCATCGACCGCTGGCGCCTGGAGCAATGCCAGCAAGCGCACGACGGTGGTGGTCTTGCCGGTTCCCGGTCCCCCCGTGACGATGCTGAAGGCGCTGCGCGTCGCCAGGGCGCAGGCCAGCTTCTGCCAGTCGATCACTTCACCCGGCCGGGCAGGGCCAAACAACCCGGTGAGGCGCTGGAGCAAATCATTCGGCGTGGATTCGTGTTCCGTCAGGCGCTCGCGTAGCGAGAGGTCGATCCGCCGCTCGTACGCCCAATAGCGACGCAGGTACAAGCGTTTGCCCGATAGAACCAAAGGCCGGTCGCGCACGTTGTCACGACTGTCAGCGGCCAGTGCGACCAGATTGCTGGCGGCCAGCACCTTGCACCAATGAGCGCCGTCCAGCGATCCCAGCAGCTGCGAGGGCAACAGCATCGCGCCGCCCTGCACGTCACCTTCGGGTGGCAGCGACAGGGCGAAGTCCGGTTCTTTCAGCGTCTCGAACAGGTCGAGGCAGACATGCCCATGGCCCAACTGGTGGCTGGTCAGCGCAGCCGCCAGCAACACCAGTGGATCGTCTTCCGGTGCCAGTTCATGCAGAAACGCCACAAAAGCTTTGTCCAGCGCGCGCAACCAGCCACGCTCGACCCAACGCGAGAGCAACAACAACAAGTCGTCGGCACGACTCAGTGGTACCAGATCGGCCAGGCTTTCGGCGGCCAGCGATGTGGGCAGCAAATCGGCGAATGTGCGACTCATAACAGTACTCCCTGTTCCCAGGCGGGCTCGGCCTTGGGCTCTGGCTTGCCCTGGAACAGCCTGTCCAGACGCTCGATCAGTTCTCTTGGCGGCCGGGCGAAAAACACACCCTGGCTGGCCGCACGCGTACCGCGCAAAAACAGGTACAACGCACCGCCTACATGCCGGTCGTAGTCGTAATCGGCGAGCCGTGCCTTGAGCTGGCGATGCAGGGCCAACAGGTACAACACGTATTGCAGGTCATAACGGTTGTCGAGAATCGATTGTTCCATGGCCTGCGCGGTGTAGGCCGCATCATCGACGCCGAGCCAGTTGGATTTGTAGTCAGCCACGTAATAGCGGCCGTCATGTTCGAACGTCAGGTCGATGAAACCCTTGAACATGCCGTTGAGCAACACCGGTTCGGCGGCGACCCGTGCCACGCCGTTGTGAGTGTATTGGCACACCAGCGCATCGAGTTTGAGCACATCCACCTTATGGCTGGCGAACCAGAACTCCATCTCGACCTGATACTGCGTCAACTGGCCGAATACCACCGGTGCCTGACCGCCGCCCAGTTGCAGCGGCGACTTGAGCAGATGCTGCAACCAGTCACTCAAGGTGCTGATCCAACCCTCCCAGCCTCGACGGTTGCAGCGACGGGCAATGGCGTCGATCACCTCTTGTGGTGCCGCAGCAAAACCCTCGTCCCCCGCCCATTCGAGCAAGCCATGGAGGAAGGTGCCGGGGTTCGGGCCGCGCGGAAAGCGATGGATATCGCCGCCACCGGCCACCACTTCCCTAGGGGTCTGCGGGTCGAGGCGTTCGTCATCGAACAGTTTTTGCGCCTGCGGGCTCTCCGGCGCCTCATCCGTGCCGACACTCAGGGTGTCGCCAATGCGCAGCGCGCTGTAGGAAGCGATCCACCAGTTTTCACTGGCCTTGCGTTTCGGAACCAGCGGAACCAACAGCGCCGCGTCGTTTTGCGGTGGCTGGTAATGCACTGTTGTCGCCTCAGGCATCTCGGCACAGGCCAGCGCCGGGCAGTCCTGTTGCAGGTCCCGCAACCAAAGCTGCAACGCCGGGGAGTCGGCCAATGGCGCACCGCCGCCCAGCAGATAACCCAATGCCGACAGATGCAGCACCGAGCCATTGTTGTTGCCGCGCTTGAGGTCGGCCACCCCCAGCCAGCAGGCGTGTTGCGCCCGGGTCAGAGCGACATAGAGCAAGCGCAGATCCTCGGCCAGACGCTCATCGTCAGCCAGGGCAATCAACTCTGCCGTCGGCTTCAAGGTGACCTGGGCATTGCCGGATTCATCGTGGTAGTGCAGCGGCAGGCGGCTGCCATCCACCGGTTTCGCCGAGCAAATGAACGGCAGGAACACCAAGGGATATTCAAGGCCCTTGGACTTGTGAATGGTCACGACCTTGACCAATTGCTCATCACTTTCCAGACGCAGGATCTGCTCTTCGCCAGCCTGCCCGGACAACGCCAGATGCTCCGACAAATGCCGGATCAGGGCTTGTTCGCCATCAAGTTCGGCGGCGGCTTGTTGCAGCAGTTCGAAAAGGTGCAGAAGGTTGGTCAAGACGCGCTCGCCGTCACTGCGGGCGATCAACGCCTGGGGCAAACGGAAGTCGTGCAGCAGGCGGCGCAGCATCGGCAGTACGCCCTGTTTGCGCCAGACTTCGCGATAGCCACGGAACTGCATGACCCGGGATTCCCAGGCCAACTCGTCCTGATTCAGACGCTCAAGTTCCGTCAATGACAGGTTCAACGTGATGCTGGCCAACGCGGCCCGCAACGGACGCTCGACATCCGGCTCGGCGCAGGCCTTGAGCCAGGTCAGTACGTCATGCGCCTCCTGGGCGGCGAACACCGAGTCCTTGTCCGACAGGTAAACACTGCGCACGCCACGGGCGGCCAATTGCGCACGAACCGCCTGCGCCTCCTTGCCGTCGCGTACCAGGATGGCGATGTCCGCCGGCAGCAGGCCCCTGAAGGCTTTGCCGTCCTGGGTGAACCCCGCTTGCCCCTGCTGCCCGCCATTGAGCAATGCCGTGATTTCACTGGCGCAGGCAGCCGCCAGGTGTTGCCGGTACACCGCACCGGACAATGGTTGTTCGGCCGGCAAGTGCCAGATGTTCAAGGCCGGGATTGCCTGGTCATTGATGCGCAAGACTTCTTTGCGACCCTGGGAGGCCACTGGCGTGAACGGCACCGGATTGTCGCCATTCTTCTGCCGAAAGAGGAAAGCGCCGCGCCCTGACTCCCGGGCTTCGGCACGCTCGAACACATGGTTCACCGCGTTGACCATGCCATGGCTCGAGCGGAAGTTGGTGCCCAGGGTGTGCAGGCGGCCAGTGGTGGCCTGGCGGGCGCGCAGGTAGGTATGGATGTCGGCACCGCGAAAAGCGTAGATCGCCTGTTTCGGATCGCCGATCAGGAACAGACCGCACTCGGGGCTGTTCTCTTCAATGCGGTAGATGCTCTCGAAGATCCGGTATTGCACCGGGTCGGTGTCCTGGAACTCATCGATCAGGGCGACCGGAAACTGTTCACGGATCAGGGTTGCCAGCCGCTCGCCGCCATCGGATTGCAAGGCCGCATCAAGGCGCAGCAACATGTCGTCGAAACCCATTTCCGCGCGGCGGCGTTTCTCTTCCTCGAATCGCGCCCCGACCCAGCGGGCCGCATGTTGCAGTACGGCGGCATCAGGCGTTGGCAACCCATCGAGACAGGCCTTGAGGCCGGCCATCGCATCGAGCCCCGGATGTCGAGGCGCCTCACCTTTCCAGGCTTCAGCCATGCCATCCGGGGTCAGGCGAGTGAAGCCGGTGCCGATATCCAGTTGCTCAAGGGATTCGTCCTCGGCCCAGGCTTTGATCTTTTCAAACCAGGGCTCGAAATAGCGTGCCTGCATCTTGCGACCGTCGACAGCCTTGCCGGCAACGCCCTGGTGACAGATGACAAGCAACTCGTCCGCCCACTGCAGCCAGGGTTTCTTCAGTTCGATCAGGGCAACCCTTCGTTCTTGCAGGCATTGCGCAATCACTTCGGCGGGTTCTTTCCCTTCAAGGGTATCCCGCTCGCTGGCGAACAGCGCACGAATCCGCGGCAGCAGCGCCGCCGGCCCTCCCCAATTGCTGCGCACCCAATTCAAGGCGTCACCTTGCATCGGGTAACAGAACAGCCGCCAGTAATCGCGCAGGACTTCCCCCAGCAAGTCGCTGTGGTCGGTTTCCAGGGTCTGGGTAAACAGGCTGCCGCTGTCGAACGCGTGCTCGCGCAACATGCGCTGGCACCAACTGTGGATGGTCGACACCGCCGCCTCGTCCATCCACTGGGCGGCGATGTCCAGGCGGTTTGCGCATCCCGGCCATTGCTCGGGCAAGTACTGACCACGCAACTCGGCAATCAGGCTGTCGGGGGCCGGGGTTTCATCGCGGAAATAGCGTGCGGCCTCGGCGAGCCGTGTGCGGATGCGTTCGCGCAGCTCTTTGGTCGCGGCGTCGGTGAACGTCACGACGAGGATCTGCGGCGGCAACAGCTCACGTCCGAAGCCACTGTCCTCCCCGCCGTTGCCAAGCACCAGACGCAGGTACAACGCGGAAATGGTGAACGTCTTGCCGGTCCCGGCGCTGGCCTCGATCAGTTGACTGCCACGCAGCGGGAAGGCCAGGGCCAGAGGTGTCTTCGAGCTCATCAGCGCGACTCCTCGCTGGACAGTGAACGCCAGGGAGCTTCAAGAAGCGGGCGATAGAGCGCATCACACCACTGGGGGAACGTCTCGTCGGCGATCAAGGCATCGTAATCGGCGAATTGGCGAGCGAGTGCCGGGCTTTCGCGACGCTCTCCGTCCGTCGTCTGCCCATCCCCTTCATAGGCCTTGCGCGCAGCGGCCTCGGCTTTGACCGGGTCGGTTTGCCCCAGCCACGCGAAGGCTGTCTTGACTGCGATCGGCAGAGGCTGGCGCATCCCCGACTGCCAGGCCATCAACAGGTCAGCGAGAATTTTCCGCGCCGTGGACTGCTCCAGCGGACCGAGCAACAGGCTGTCGTCGCTGGCCACCAATGCGGTGGTCAGCGCCATGCCACTGGCACAAGCCATCAGATGATTGACCCACGGGCGTGTCAGACGATGCCATTTGCGCGACTTGATCGAGCCGATACTGTTGGGGATCGTTGTGACAGACAACAAACCACCATCAGCACGCTGATGCAGGCCGCTGAGCCAGCCCTCGATGTGCAGGCCCTGCAACTCAATACTGACGGGCAACGCGCTGCTGAGCGGTGTTGGCCACAACGCCAGGAGCTGTTGGTGGCGTTGCAGCAAGTCAGGCAATGGCTCGATCAACTCCCGTTGCAGGCACTCACCGAATCCGGCCATGGGCAGCAGCCCGCTGTTCTGCAACCGTTTCGCCTGATCTTCCAGTGCCTGTCCGGTATTTGCCGGAGCCGCCAACGCCGCTTCGAGCAAACGGTCGCTGAGGCTGTAACGCTGCAACGCATCCAGGACAAAGGGCTCTTCATCGGCCAACGGCACTTCAGCCGCCTCGAAGAAGACCTTCAGTCGCTGGCTGAAAAAATGCCTTACCGGATTGCGCAGGAAATCCTGCACCTGACCGAGACTCAGTGGTTCGTCCTGAACGTGGGGCGCGAGCACTTCGGCGCTTGCCTGTTGCTCTGCCGCCTGATGAAGCACCTGCCATTCGCTGGCGTAGCTGAACGACTCATCCCCGTCGTGAAAGTAGCGAGCACTGAAGGGTTGCAACGGGTGTTCCCGGGTCATGGCCTCCAGCAGATCCTCGTCGCTTTGCAGCAATCGCCAACCACTGGCCAGGTGATCACGCAACTGGCCAATCAGCACCGAGGCAGGCCGCTCGCTGTTATCGCGGATGCTGCGGCCCACCCAACTGATGTAGAGCTGGTCCCTTGCCGACAGCAAGGCTTCCAGTAGCAGGTAGCGATCGTCTTCGCGCCGGGAGCGGTCACCCGGACGGTAATCACTGCCCATCAGGTCGAAATCCAGCGGCGGCTGCGCGCGCGGATAATCGCCGTCATTCATGCCCAACAGGCACACCAGTTTGAACGGGATGGCGCGCATGGGCATCAAGGTGCAGAAGTTGACCGCTCCGGCCAGAAAACGCTGGGAGAGACGGCCCTGATCCAGACCTGCAAGCCAGGCTTCACGGACGACGGTCAGCGGCAACTCGTCCTGCAACCCGACGGATTCGCAGGTCTCGAGCCAGGTCTCACGCAGCTCTTCGAGCTGGGCCAGCAAGTAGTCATCGTGTTCGTTACCGGCAAGGAAGAACAACTGCACCAACGCCTGCAAGCGCAAGCCCCATTGCCCCGGCGATGCAGGCTGAGAGAGTTCGTGATGAGCCACTTCCAGCGCGTCGAGCAAGGCAACCAGCGGACCGATGAGCGCAGCGTCCAGACCACCGATCTCGTCGTAGGGTTCGATGCCCTCATAAGCATCGGCGCTGCCAACGGCATAACCGAGCAACATCCGTCGCAAGCCGAAACGCCAGCTGTTTTGCTCCAGCTCTTTGGGCAGCCCGAGCCCGGCACGTTGCTCGGCATTCATGCCCCAGCGAATGCCGGCACCTTCGATCCAGCGGTGCAGCGTCGGCAGGTCACGCTCCTCGACAGCAAAACGGGCGCGCAGTGCGGGGACGTCCAGCAGATCGAGAATCTCACTGACGGGGAATCGGCTGTCAGGCAGCTTGAGCAGGTGCTCGACCGCAATCAGCAATGGATCACGACCACGCTGGCCCTGGTCAGCCAGGGTAAACGGAATGAAGCGCGGGTCCTGGCGGTCAAGCTGGCCAAAAACGGCACGAATATGCGGTGCGTAGCTATCGATGTCCGGGACCATCACGATGATGTCCCTGGGTCGCAGTGTCGGATCGGCACTGAAGCGCGCGAGCAGTTGATCGTGGAGGATCTCGACTTCTCGCTGGGCGCTATGGGCGATGTGAAAACGGATCGATTCGTCCTTGTGCAGATCGATAGCCGGCCAACGCTCCCGAGTCTCGTTGAGGGGCCGCAGTTCGAGGATGTCGTCCTGCAACTGGTTGAGCACGTTCAGCGGCTGACCGTCACTGAACAGGTCGATGCGCCCGTCGCGGAATGCCGAACGATAGCTGCTGGGATCGTCATAACTGTCGAGCAGGTTGATGTAGTCCCGCCCCTGCTTGCCCCAGGCAGCCAGCAGCGGGTGGGCATGCTGGTGCAGGGTTTGCGGATCGATCACTACCGGCGTGCCGCTCTTGCGAGCTTGACGCTTGTATTGATGCCGCAACAGGTCTTTATCGGCGACGATGTCCGCCCAATGGTGACGACACGGGTTGTGTACACACAGCAGGACCTGGCTGAACCGTGCCAGTCCCGCCAGTGCTTCCAGGGCTTGGGCAGGCAGGGAAGAAATCCCGAAAACGATCACTCGCGAGGGTAATCCCTTGGGAGCTGTTTCGAGGTTATTGATGCGTTCGACAAATCGCTGATGGACGCCGGCACGACTTTGCGCCATGCCTTCTTCTCCCACATCCAGCAAGAGTGCGCGCCATAACTCTGCCTGCCAGCAATTGGCCGGAGTCAGGGGTTTGGCTTCGCCCCTGGCGGTTCTGGTTTGATGGCGACCTTGCGCCCAGTCTTCGAGCCAGTCAGCTCGATACACCTGGTATTGGTCGAACAGATCCGCCAGACGCTCAGCCAGTTGATAGCGTTTGCGCAGGTCGGTGTCATGGGTCAGGAAACGTTGCAGAGGCTCGAAGTACGGCTGATTGATCAGTTGCGGCAGCAGGCGCATCAGGCGCCAGGTCAGCGGGGCTTTATCGAGCAGGGACTTGACCGGAATTTCGTCGCGGCCAAGGACCATGCGATAGAGCTGCCACATGAAGCTGCCGGGCAACTGCACATCGATGGCGGCAGCGATGCCGCAGCCTCCCATGTCGTCTTCTTCAGAATCTTCCGCCAGTGCCAGCTTCAGCCATTGGGCAATGCCATTGCTTTGCACCAAGGCGATTTCATTCTCCAGGGGAGCGAGCGGGTAGCGCCGCATCCAGCTGACCACCAGGCTGCGCAATTCGTCCAGGCGGTTGCCGTGAACCACCATGAATCCAGCGCTGAGAGGTGTTGCGTCCGGCATAGTGGCGTCCCTGGAAATGCAAAATCGAAGGACGACTTTAACATTTGTAGGAGCGAGCTCGCTCGCGAAGAACGCCAGGACACCGCGTGGCCCCAGGCAGTTAGCGTCATCGTTGACGACCTTCGCGAGCAGGCTCGCTCCTACAGGGCACAGTGTTCGAGGTGTAAATAGGCCAAAAAACAAAACCCCTACCTGCATACGCAGATAGGGGTTTCGGAATTTAATCTTGACGATGACCTACTCTCACATGGGGAAACCCCACACTACCATCGGCGATGCATCGTTTCACTGCTGAGTTCGGGATGGGATCAGGTGGTTCCAACGCTCTATGGTCGTCAAGAAATTCGGGTACCGAGTCGTGGCCGGTCGGCCGCGCTTCAGCAAATTGGGTATGTGACAGCTAGGTGTTTTGTGAGCATCTCGAACTTTCGGTTCGTTTCGTCTTCACACACCGCAATCTGGTCTCTTTCGTTTCTTCAACTAGGAGCATCAAATTGCTTGGGTGTTATATGGTCAAGCCTCACGGGCAATTAGTATTGGTTAGCTCAACGCCTCACAGCGCTTACACACCCAACCTATCAACGTCGTAGTCTTCGACGGCCCTTCAGGGGACTCAAGGTCCCAGTGAGATCTCATCTTGAGGCAAGTTTCCCGCTTAGATGCTTTCAGCGGTTATCTTTTCCGAACATAGCTACCCGGCAATGCCACTGGCGTGACAACCGGAACACCAGAGGTTCGTCCACTCCGGTCCTCTCGTACTAGGAGCAGCCCCTCTCAAATCTCAAACGTCCACGGCAGATAGGGACCGAACTGTCTCACGACGTTCTAAACCCAGCTCGCGTACCACTTTAAATGGCGAACAGCCATACCCTTGGGACCGGCTTCAGCCCCAGGATGTGATGAGCCGACATCGAGGTGCCAAACACCGCCGTCGATATGAACTCTTGGGCGGTATCAGCCTGTTATCCCCGGAGTACCTTTTATCCGTTGAGCGATGGCCCTTCCATACAGAACCACCGGATCACTAAGACCTACTTTCGTACCTGCTCGACGTGTCTGTCTCGCAGTCAAGCGCGCTTTTGCCTTTATACTCTACGACCGATTTCCGACCGGTCTGAGCGCACCTTCGTACTCCTCCGTTACTCTTTAGGAGGAGACCGCCCCAGTCAAACTACCCACCATACACTGTCCTCGATCCGGATAACGGACCTGAGTTAGAACCTCAAAGTTGCCAGGGTGGTATTTCAAGGTTGGCTCCACGCGAACTGGCGTCCACGCTTCAAAGCCTCCCACCTATCCTACACAAGCAAATTCAAAGTCCAGTGCAAAGCTATAGTAAAGGTTCACGGGGTCTTTCCGTCTAGCCGCGGATACACTGCATCTTCACAGCGATTTCAATTTCACTGAGTCTCGGGTGGAGACAGCGCCGCCATCGTTACGCCATTCGTGCAGGTCGGAACTTACCCGACAAGGAATTTCGCTACCTTAGGACCGTTATAGTTACGGCCGCCGTTTACCGGGGCTTCGATCAAGAGCTTCGCGTTAGCTAACCCCATCAATTAACCTTCCGGCACCGGGCAGGCGTCACACCCTATACGTCCACTTTCGTGTTTGCAGAGTGCTGTGTTTTTAATAAACAGTCGCAGCGGCCTGGTATCTTCGACCGGCGTGGGCTTACGGAGCAAGTCCTTCACCCTCACCGGCGCACCTTCTCCCGAAGTTACGGTGCCATTTTGCCTAGTTCCTTCACCCGAGTTCTCTCAAGCGCCTTGGTATTCTCTACCCAACCACCTGTGTCGGTTTGGGGTACGGTTCCTGGTTACCTGAAGCTTAGAAGCTTTTCTTGGAAGCATGGCATCAACCACTTCGTGTTCCAAAGGAACACTCGTCATCAGCTCTCGGCCTTAGAATCCCGGATTTACCTAAGATTCCAGCCTACCACCTTAAACTTGGACAACCAACGCCAAGCTGGCCTAGCCTTCTCCGTCCCTCCATCGCAATAACCAGAAGTACAGGAATATTAACCTGTTTTCCATCGACTACGCTTTTCAGCCTCGCCTTAGGGACCGACTAACCCTGCGTCGATTAACGTTGCGCAGGAAACCTTGGTCTTTCGGCGTGGGTGTTTTTCACACCCATTGTCGTTACTCATGTCAGCATTCGCACTTCTGATACCTCCAGCAAGCTTCTCAACTCACCTTCACAGGCTTACAGAACGCTCCTCTACCGCATCATCCGAAGATGATACCCGTAGCTTCGGTGTATGGTTTGAGCCCCGTTACATCTTCCGCGCAGGCCGACTCGACTAGTGAGCTATTACGCTTTCTTTAAAGGGTGGCTGCTTCTAAGCCAACCTCCTAGCTGTCTAAGCCTTCCCACATCGTTTCCCACTTAACCATAACTTTGGGACCTTAGCTGACGGTCTGGGTTGTTTCCCTTTTCACGACGGACGTTAGCACCCGCCGTGTGTCTCCCATGCTCGGCACTTGTAGGTATTCGGAGTTTGCATCGGTTTGGTAAGTCGGGATGACCCCCTAGCCGAAACAGTGCTCTACCCCCTACAGTGATACATGAGGCGCTACCTAAATAGCTTTCGAGGAGAACCAGCTATCTCCGAGCTTGATTAGCCTTTCACTCCGATCCACAGGTCATCCGCTAACTTTTCAACGGTAGTCGGTTCGGTCCTCCAGTCAGTGTTACCTAACCTTCAACCTGCCCATGGATAGATCGCCCGGTTTCGGGTCTATTCCCAGCGACTAGACGCCCTATTAAGACTCGCTTTCGCTACGCCTCCCCTATTCGGTTAAGCTCGCCACTGAAAATAAGTCGCTGACCCATTATACAAAAGGTACGCAGTCACCTAACAAAGTAGGCTCCCACTGCTTGTACGCATACGGTTTCAGGATCTATTTCACTCCCCTCTCCGGGGTTCTTTTCGCCTTTCCCTCACGGTACTAGTTCACTATCGGTCAGTCAGTAGTATTTAGCCTTGGAGGATGGTCCCCCCATATTCAGACAAAGTTTCTCGTGCTCCGTCCTACTCGATTTCATGACCAAGAGATTTTCGCGTACAGGGCTATCACCCACTATGGCCGCACTTTCCAGAGCGTTCCGCTAATCTCAAAGCCACTTAAGGGCTAGTCCCCGTTCGCTCGCCACTACTAAGGGAATCTCGGTTGATTTCTTTTCCTCAGGGTACTTAGATGTTTCAGTTCCCCTGGTTCGCCTCTTGCACCTATGTATTCAGTACAAGATAACCATCTTATGATGGCTGGGTTCCCCCATTCAGACATCTCCGGATCAAAGTCTGTTTGCCGACTCCCCGAAGCTTTTCGCAGGCTACCACGTCTTTCATCGCCTCTGACTGCCAAGGCATCCACCGTATGCGCTTCTTCACTTGACCATATAACCCCAAGCAATCTGGTTATACTATGAAGACGACATTCGCCGAAAATTCGATTGAGCTCCTAAGAGCAACTCACAAATTTTACCTTAGCCTGATCCGTTACCAGTGAAAGTAACGTTCAGTCTATCTTTCTATCACATACCCAAATTTTTAAAGAACGATCTAATCAAAAGACTAGAAATCAATATTCACGCTGGAATATTCATTTCTAAACTCTCAAACGCTTCGAAGCAGTTAATGGTGGAGCCAAACGGGATCGAACCGTTGACCTCCTGCGTGCAAGGCAGGCGCTCTCCCAGCTGAGCTATGGCCCCATACAAAATTGGTGGGTCTGGGCAGATTCGAACTGCCGACCTCACCCTTATCAGGGGTGCGCTCTAACCAACTGAGCTACAGACCCAATTTCGAGCGCGTAACTGTTAGCTTGGAGCTATCAGCTTGGAGCTTAAAGCTGCTTCTATCGTCTTCTTCAATGAATCAAGCAATTCGTGTGGGAACTTATGGAGCAGCTGAGTCGTCGATTAAGGAGGTGATCCAGCCGCAGGTTCCCCTACGGCTACCTTGTTACGACTTCACCCCAGTCATGAATCACACCGTGGTAACCGTCCTCCCGAAGGTTAGACTAGCTACTTCTGGTGCAACCCACTCCCATGGTGTGACGGGCGGTGTGTACAAGGCCCGGGAACGTATTCACCGCGACATTCTGATTCGCGATTACTAGCGATTCCGACTTCACGCAGTCGAGTTGCAGACTGCGATCCGGACTACGATCGGTTTTGTGGGATTAGCTCCACCTCGCGGCTTGGCAACCCTCTGTACCGACCATTGTAGCACGTGTGTAGCCCAGGCCGTAAGGGCCATGATGACTTGACGTCATCCCCACCTTCCTCCGGTTTGTCACCGGCAGTCTCCTTAGAGTGCCCACCATAACGTGCTGGTAACTAAGGACAAGGGTTGCGCTCGTTACGGGACTTAACCCAACATCTCACGACACGAGCTGACGACAGCCATGCAGCACCTGTCTCAATGTTCCCGAAGGCACCAATCCATCTCTGGAAAGTTCATTGGATGTCAAGGCCTGGTAAGGTTCTTCGCGTTGCTTCGAATTAAACCACATGCTCCACCGCTTGTGCGGGCCCCCGTCAATTCATTTGAGTTTTAACCTTGCGGCCGTACTCCCCAGGCGGTCAACTTAATGCGTTAGCTGCGCCACTAAGAGCTCAAGGCTCCCAACGGCTAGTTGACATCGTTTACGGCGTGGACTACCAGGGTATCTAATCCTGTTTGCTCCCCACGCTTTCGCACCTCAGTGTCAGTATCAGTCCAGGTGGTCGCCTTCGCCACTGGTGTTCCTTCCTATATCTACGCATTTCACCGCTACACAGGAAATTCCACCACCCTCTACCATACTCTAGCTTGTCAGTTTTGAATGCAGTTCCCAGGTTGAGCCCGGGGCTTTCACATCCAACTTAACAAACCACCTACGCGCGCTTTACGCCCAGTAATTCCGATTAACGCTTGCACCCTCTGTATTACCGCGGCTGCTGGCACAGAGTTAGCCGGTGCTTATTCTGTCGGTAACGTCAAAACACTAACGTATTAGGTTAATGCCCTTCCTCCCAACTTAAAGTGCTTTACAATCCGAAGACCTTCTTCACACACGCGGCATGGCTGGATCAGGCTTTCGCCCATTGTCCAATATTCCCCACTGCTGCCTCCCGTAGGAGTCTGGACCGTGTCTCAGTTCCAGTGTGACTGATCATCCTCTCAGACCAGTTACGGATCGTCGCCTTGGTGAGCCATTACCTCACCAACTAGCTAATCCGACCTAGGCTCATCTGATAGCGCAAGGCCCGAAGGTCCCCTGCTTTCTCCCGTAGGACGTATGCGGTATTAGCGTTCCTTTCGAAACGTTGTCCCCCACTACCAGGCAGATTCCTAGGCATTACTCACCCGTCCGCCGCTGAATTCAGGAGCAAGCTCCTGTCATCCGCTCGACTTGCATGTGTTAGGCCTGCCGCCAGCGTTCAATCTGAGCCATGATCAAACTCTTCAGTTCAAACATCTTTGGGTTTTGAGAAAACCCTAAACTTGGCTCAGCAATCGTTGGTTACATCTTTGATTTCTCGCGGAGTAACTTGTGATGCTGATAATCTGTTGACTAGCAGTCTGACTCCACAAGCACCCACACGAATTGCTTGATTCAGTTGTTAAAGAGCGGTTGGTTAAGATCTTTCGTCTCAACCGAGGCGCGCATTCTACAGCAGCCTCATTTGCTGTCAAGTGATTATTTTCAGAAGTTTTCAAAGTTTCCTTTTCAACTTCAACCACTTGCGCTTCAGATCTCTCATCAGCGGGAGGCGAATTCTACAGCGTTACACGCTGCTGTCAACACCTCTTTTTCAACTCCCTTTCGGCTTCGATGAACTGAAGCAACCTGCTGCCGAAAACTGCGTAACTCATTGTTTACCAAGGAGTTTTCCGTTTCGACTGCGCCGGAAGTGGGGCGAATTATAGACATCTGAAATCTGCCGTCAACCGCTATTTTCATAAATCTGTCATATAACTCAAAAAGCCCCGAAAACGCGAAGGCCGGCCACAAGGGCCGGCCTTCTCTACCCTTCTACTTACAAGCTAGGGAAGGCGAACTGCGAAGCTTCATGGCTCGCACGCTGCGGCCAGCGCTGGGTGATGGCTTTGCGGCGGGTATAGAAACGCACACCATCCGGGCCATAGGCGTGCAGGTCGCCGAACAGCGAACGCTTCCAGCCGCCAAAGCTGTGATATGCCACCGGCACCGGCAGCGGTACGTTGACACCCACCATGCCGACTTCAATCTCGTCGCAGAACAACCGCGCCGCTTCACCATCACGGGTGAAGATGCAGGTGCCGTTGCCATATTCGTGATCGTTGATCAGTTGCATGGCTTCTTCCAGGCTGTTGACCCGAACAACGCACAGCACCGGCCCGAAGATCTCTTCTTTATAGATGCGCATTTCTGGCGTGACGTTGTCGAACAGGCAGCCACCCAGGAAGAAGCCTTCCTCGTGACCAGCGACGGTCAGGCCACGGCCATCCACCACCAGGGTCGCGCCAGCAGCTACGCCGTCTTCTACATAACCGCTGACTTTGTCGCGGGCCTGGCCAGTGACCAGAGGCCCCATGTCCAGACCGCAAGAAGTACCAGCGCCAATTTTCAGCGCCTTGATTTGTGGAACCAGTTTGGCCACCAGTGCATCGGCCACCTGATCACCGACACACACTGCTACGGAGATCGCCATGCAACGCTCACCGCAAGAACCGTAGGCCGCGCCCATCAGTGCGCTGACGGCGTTGTCCAAATCTGCATCCGGCATCAGCACGGCGTGGTTCTTCGCACCGCCCAGGGCCTGAACGCGCTTGCCGCGCTTGGTGCCTTCGGAATAGATGTATTCGGCAATCGGCGTCGAACCAACGAAGCTCAGCGCTTTGACTTCCGGCGCTTCGATCAATGCGTCCACCGCAGTCTTGTCACCGTGCACCACGCTCAGTACGCCTTTAGGCAAACCAGCCTCCAGCAGCAATTGGGCAATCAGCAGCGTCGAACTCGGGTCACGCTCGGAAGGCTTGAGGATGAAGCAGTTGCCGCAGACGATCGCCAGCGGGTACATCCACAGCGGCACCATGGCCGGGAAGTTGAACGGCGTGATACCGGCAACCACGCCCAGCGGCTGGAAGTCAGACCAGGCATCGATGTTCGGGCCGACGTTACGGCTGTATTCGCCCTTGAGGATTTCCGGGGCCGCGCAAGCGAACTCGACGTTCTCGATGCCGCGCTTCAGTTCACCGGCAGCATCTTCCAGGGTCTTGCCGTGCTCTTCACTGATCAATTGCGAGATGCGGGCTTCGTTCTGCTCCAGCAGTTGCTTGAAGCGGAACATCACTTGGGCACGCTTGGCCGGCGGCGTGTTGCGCCAGGCCGGGAATGCAGCCTTGGCCGCGTCGATGGCGCTCTGGATGGTTTCGCGGGTCGCCAGTGGCAGCTTGTGGATAGCCTGGCCGGTAGACGGGTTGAACACATCAACCGCGCGACCGTTCTCGGTCACCAGTTCGCCATTGATCAAATGCGGAATAACGCTCATGGAAGCTCCTGAAAAGTTGTCCACAGGCGCCCGTTCCCGAGCGCCCGTTGTTTATAGGTATATAGAAGGAGAAATCAGTCGATCTTGCTCAGCACTTCGCCGACCGCGTCGAACAGACGATCCAGGTCCTGCGGCTTGCTGTTGAAGGTTGGGCCGAACTGCAGGGTGTCGCCGCCGAAGCGCACGTAGAACCCGGCTTTCCACAGCGCCATGCCGGCTTCGAACGGACGCACGATCGCATCGCCGTCACGTGGAGCGATCTGGATCGCACCGGCCAGGCCGAAGTTGCGGATGTCGATGATGTTCTTGGTGCCCTTGAGACCGTGCAGCGCATTTTCGAAATGCGGCGCGACTTCAGCCACGCTCTGCACCAGGTTTTCCTTTTGCAGCAGGTCGAGTGCCGCCAGGCCCGCGGCGCAAGCCACCGGATGCGCGGAATAGGTGTAGCCGTGAGGGAACTCCACCGCATATTCAGGCGTTGGCTGATTCATGAAGGTCTGGTAGATCTCGGAGCTGGCAATCACCGCGCCCATCGGGATCGCACCGTTGGTGACTTGCTTGGCGATGCACATCAGGTCCGGGGTCACGCCGAAGGTGGTGGCGCCGAACATGGTGCCGGTACGGCCGAAACCGGTGATCACTTCGTCGAACACCAGCAGGATGTTGTGCTGGTCGCAGATTTCACGCAGACGCTTGAGGTAACCCTGTGGCGGAACCAGCACGCCAGCGGAACCGGCCAATGGCTCGACGAAGACCGCCGCGATGTTCGACGCATCGTGCAGCTCGATCAGCTTCAGCAGTTCGTCAGCCAGGGCGATACCACCCTGCTCCGGCATGCCACGGGAGTAAGCGTTGCTGGCCAGCAAGGTGTGCGGCAGGTGGTCGACGTCCATCATCGCCTGACCGAACAGCTTGCGGTTGCCGTTCACGCCCCCGAGGCTGGTGCCGGCGATGTTCACACCGTGGTAACCACGGGCACGACCGATCATCTTGGTCTTGGTCGACTGGCCCTTCAGGCGCCAGTAAGCACGGACCATCTTCACGGCGGTGTCAGCACACTCGGAGCCCGAGTCGGTGAAAAACACGTGATTCAGGTTGCCCGGGGTCAGGTCGGTGATTTTCTCAGCCAGCTGGAAGGACAGCGGATGACCGTACTGGAAGCCTGGCGAGTAATCGAGAGTGCCCAGTTGCCTGGCGACCGCTTCCTGGATTTCCTTGCGGGTGTGCCCGGCGCCACAGGTCCACAGACCGGACAACGAGTCGTAAACCTTGCGGCCCTTGTCGTCGATCAGCCAACTGCCTTCGGCGCCAACGATCAGCCGCGGGTCGCGCTGGAAGTTGCGGTTGGCGGTGTAAGGCATCCAGTGAGCATCGAGCTTGAGCTGGCTGGCCAGGGAAGTCGGGGCGTTTTCAGGCTGGTTCATGGGCGAAATCTCGCAAGGCAATAAGCGGCGTAAGGATTGAAAACCGTTGTTGCAGCTAAATTGCCACGGAGATAAAGTCTGTGAAATCCAACTCTTCTAATGTTCAGTCAGCCAACTACTAAACTTTGAGTAACCCGCATGAGCACTCGCCGTCCCGATCCGCTGGCCCAGGTCAGCGACTTTGATATCCGCCTGCTGAGGATTTTCCGCAGCGTGGTGGAATGCGGCGGCTTCTCCGCGGCGGAAACCGTGCTGGGCATCGGTCGCTCGGCGATCAGCCAGCAGATGAGCGATCTGGAGCAACGCCTCGGCCTGCGTCTGTGTCAACGTGGACGTGCCGGGTTTTCCCTGACCGAAGAAGGCCGCGAGGTCTATCAATCGGCGTTGCAGCTGTTAAGTGCACTGGAAAGCTTCCGCACCGAGGTCAATGGCCTGCACCAGCACTTGCGCGGCGAATTGATCATTGGATTGACCGACAACCTGGTCACCCTGCCCCACATGCGCATCACCCATGCCCTCGCACAATTGAAGGAACGCGGCCCCGACGTGCAAATCCAGATCCGCATGATCGCGCCCAATGAAGTCGAACAAGGCGTGCTCGACGGCCGTCTGCATGTCGGCGTGGTGCCGCAGGCCAGCGCGCTGTCGGGGCTGGAGTATCAACCGTTGTATAGCGAACGTTCGCTGCTGTACTGCGCGGTCGGTCACCCGCTGTTCTATGTCGACGACAAGCAACTGGACGACGAACGCCTGAATAGCCAGGACGCCATCGCGCCCACCTTTCGTTTGCCGGCGGAGATCCAGGCTCACTACCAGGCGCTCAATTGCACCGCCAGCGCCTCGGACCGTGAAGGCATGGCGTTCCTGATCCTGACCGGGCGCTACATCGGCTATTTGCCGGATCACTACGCGAGTCTTTGGGTACAGCAAGGTCGGTTGCGTGCATTGAAAGCAAAAACGCGTTTCTATGACCTGAGCCTGGCGTCGGTCACCCGCAAGGGACGTCGACCGCATCTGGTGCTGGAGAGTTTTCTCGAGAGTCTCGCGGCGACGCGTTGAATTGCATAATTGAACAAGCCCTCAGTGGATTGGTTTTTCCCCATAGACTTGTCTGTAACCTGCCGGTGCGCTATCAACGCACTGGCCGCACCCACTCATCTTCTCGGAAGTGCCTATGACCTTTGAAGTCCCAGCCCACGGCGGAAAACCCGTCAGCCGCATTCGTCAGAAAAACGAAGAGACCATCATCAAAGCCGCCGAAGACGAGTTCGCCCGTCACGGCTACAAAGGCACGAGCATGAACACCATCGCCCGGAATGCCGGGCTGCCCAAGGCGAACCTGCATTACTACTTCACCAACAAGCTCGGTTTGTACGTGGCGGTGCTGAGCAACATCATCGAGTTGTGGGACAGCACCTTCAACACCCTCACCGCCGAGGACGATCCGGCCGAAGCCTTGACCCGCTACATCCGCGCAAAAATCGAGTTCTCCCGGCGCCAGCCGCAAGCCTCGCGGATTTTCGCCATGGAAGTCATCAGCGGCGGCGAATGCCTGACCGAGTACTTCAACCAGGACTATCGCGCCTGGTTCCAGGGTCGTGCGGGCGTGTTCCAGGCCTGGATCGACGCCGGTAAAATGGACCCGGTCGATCCGGTGCACCTGATCTTCCTGTTGTGGGGCAGCACCCAGCACTACGCCGACTTCGCCACCCAGATCTGCCGCGTCACCGGGCGCACCAGGTTGACCAAACAGGACATGGAAGACGCCGGGGACAACCTGATCCGCATCATTCTCAAGGGCTGCGGCCTGAAACCTGCCATCTAAGTTGCCATTCAGGTACGTATGCCATTTACCCTCAGCGGTTTTTGCGAATACCGCGAAGAGATTCGCAAGAGTCGCTTCATGACCTTCGCCGCGCCGATCTCCAGCCCGGCCGAGGCCCAGGCGTTCATTGAACAGCACAGTGACTTGAATGCCTCGCACAACTGCTGGGCGTGGAAGCTCGGCGATCAGTATCGCAGCACCGATGATGGCGAGCCCGGCGGCACGGCCGGGCGGCCGATTCTGGCGGCGATAGAGGCGCAGGATTGCGATCAGGTCGCGGTGCTGGTGATTCGCTGGTATGGCGGCATCCAACTGGGCACCGGGGGGCTCGCCCGCGCTTATGGCGGGGGTGCAAACAAATGCCTGCAAGCGGCGCCAAAGATCGAGCTGATCAGCCGGGTGCCGCTGCGTTGCGCTTGCGGGTTTGCCGAGTTGACCCTGGTCAAGCTGCGGGTGGCAGAAGCAGGTGGATTGGTTGTGGATGAAAGCTTCACCGCCAATGGGGTCGAGTTGCAGCTGGCCGTGGGCGGTGCGCAGATCGACACCTTGCAGTCACAACTGGCCGATTTGAGTCGCGGGCGAATTCTGTTACAGCGCTGAATCACAGGCTGCAATCTTTTGGGGCACGCCACTTTTTCACTTATTCCATATTTGCCCACATCTGCTGTGCACCCGCCTGTGGATAACCTGAGCACATACCGCTGTAACCCTTCTGTCATGCGGCTTTGCGGACTTTGCTCAATTTTCGTCCAATCTGCGATCAGCTACATCAAATTCAAATAAAAACAAACAGTTACAACGGTTTATCGCCTTTAGAAGAAAGCCACTCAGTGCTTATGCCCATGCTTTGAGCTTGCACACAAATACTGTGGAGCAATCTGTGGATAACCCGTTCATGGCCGTCTCGGCGCCCTGCACGCTATGGCTTGTGGTCGATTGCTCATTTTTTGAGCAAAACCCCACGAGCAAAATCGGGGCTTGATTTGCGCCATTGCCCCCATGTGGTGCCGGGCTGTGGGAGAGACATTCGAAAGCGGCGCACTCAACGCCTCGGCTCGCAGGACTTCGACATTTTCCTGACCAGATGGCCAGAAAATTGCTTTATCCACAGGCACAAGTCCAACAGCACCGAGCCTGTCATGCCCAATCGCGCTCCAACCCCCGATCCGGTTCCGCGCCTGCAACTGCGCAGCATCACAAAACGCTACCCCGGTTGCCTGGCCAACGACGCCATCGACCTGACCATTGCTCCTGGCGAGATCCATGCCCTGCTCGGCGAAAACGGCGCGGGTAAAAGCACCTTGATGAAGATCATCTACGGCGTCACCCACGCCGATTCCGGCGAAGTGATCTGGCAAGGCCGGCGGGTGAGCCTGCGCAACCCGGCCCAGGCACGGGGTTTGGGAATCGGCATGGTGTTCCAGCATTTCTCGCTGTTCGAAACCCTGAGCGTGGCGCAGAACATCGCCCTGGCCATGGGCGCGGCGGCAGGCACACCCAAACAGCTTGAGCCGAAGATTCGCGAGGTGTCCCGGCGCTATGGCATGGCGCTGGAACCGGAGCGACTTGTCCACAGCCTGTCGATCGGTGAACGGCAACGGGTGGAAATCATTCGCTGCCTGATGCAGGACATCCGCCTGTTGATTCTCGATGAACCGACTTCGGTGCTGACGCCGCAGGAGGCCGACGACTTGTTCGTCACCCTGCGCCGGCTTGCCGCCGAGGGTTGCAGCATTTTGTTCATCAGCCACAAGCTTGGGGAAGTCCGCGCGTTGTGCCACAGCGCAACGGTTTTACGAGGCGGTCGGGTGTCCGGGCATTGCGTGCCGGCCGAGTGTTCGGATCAGCAACTGGCGCGCTTGATGGTCGGTGAAGCGGCGGAGTTGATCGCTGACTATCCGAAGGTTACCGGAGGTGAGGCGTTCCTTGATGTCCGTGGCTTGTCCTGGCACAACCCGGACCCGTTCGGCTGCTCGCTTGCCAACATCGACCTTGAAGTGCGCCGTGGTGAAATTGTCGGCATCGCCGGTGTCGCCGGCAATGGCCAGGACGAGTTGCTGGCCTTGCTCAGCGGCGAAGTACTGCTGCCCCGCAACGCCAGCGCAACGATCCGTTTTGGCCAGGAGCCCGTCGCCCATTTGCGTCCCGATGTTCGCCGCCAACTCGGCCTGGCGTTCGTCCCCGCCGAACGCCTGGGCCATGGTGCAGTGCCGGAGCTGAGCCTGGCGGACAACGCGCTGCTGACCGCCTTCCAGAAGGGGTTGGTGAATAACGGCCTGATTCAGCGCGGCAAAGTCGAAGCACTGGCCGAGGAAATCATCCGCTGTTTCGGGGTCAAGACACCCGATAGCCAGGCACCGGCCCGCAGCCTGTCCGGGGGAAACCTGCAGAAATTCATCCTCGGCCGGGAAATCCTTCAGCGACCGAAACTGCTGGTCGCCGCACACCCGACCTGGGGCGTGGACGTCGGCGCGGCCGCCACCATTCACCGCGCCTTGATTGCCTTGCGCGATGCCGGCGCGGCGATCCTGGTGATTTCCGAAGACCTCGATGAACTGTTCCAGATCAGCGACCGCCTCGGCGCCTTGTGCGGTGGTCGGTTGTCGGCGCTCCACGCCACAGTCGACACGCGCCTGAGCGATGTCGGCGGCTGGATGGCCGGCCAGTTCGGTGCCCCTCAATCACTCGAATCCGCCACGCGTTAACGGAGTGTCACATGCTGCTTTCTCTTGAACCCCGCGGCCAGCAATCGCGCCTGATGCTGTGGTGCTCGCCGTTGCTCGCGGCGGCACTGACACTGGGCTGTGGCTCGCTGTTGTTTATCGCGCTCGGGCACGACCCGCTGCTGACGCTGCACACCTTGCTGATTGCGCCGGTCAGCGACCTGTACGGCGTCTCCGAATTGCTGGTCAAAGCTCTGCCGATTCTGCTCTGCGCATTGGGCCTGGCCGTCGCCTACCAGGCGCGCATCTGGAACATCGGCGCCGAAGGTCAACTGCTGCTCGGTGCGTTGGCCGGCAGTGCGCTGGCGGTGAACATCATCGATATGCAAAGCCGCTGGGCGCTGGTGCTGATCTTGCTCACCGGCACCTTGGCCGGAGCTGCGTGGGCCGGGCTGACGGCGTGGTTGCGCACGCGTTTCAACGCCAATGAGATCCTCACCAGCATCATGCTCAATTACATCGCCCTGAACCTTTTGCTGTATTGCGTGCACGGTCCACTGAAAGATCCGGATGGTTTCAATTTTCCGCAATCGGCGATGTTCGGCGACGCCAGCCGCTTGCCGTTGCTGATGGAAGATGGCCGGGTCCACGCCGGGGTTTACTTCGCCCTGCTCGCGTTGGTGACCGTGTGGGTGTTGTTGCAGAAAAGCTTTGTCGGTTTCCAGATCAAAGTGCTCGGGCTGGACAAGCGTGCCGCCGGTTTTGTCGGCTTTCGCGAGAAACGTCTGATCTGGCTCGCGCTGTTGATCAGCGGCAGCCTGGCGGGGCTTTCCGGCGTGTGCGAAGTCAGCGGCCCCATCGGTCAGCTGGTGCCGCAGGTCTCGCCGGGCTACGGCTATGCGGCGATCACCGTGGCATTTCTCGGCCGCCTGAACCCTGTCGGCATCCTGTTTTCCAGCCTGCTGATGGCGCTGCTGTACATCGGCGGCGAAAGCGCACAAATGAGCCTGAACCTGCCGCAAGCCATCACCCAATTGTTCCAGGGCATGATGCTGTTTTTCCTGCTCGCCAGTGATGTGCTGATTCTCTATCGCCCACGCCTGAACCTGCGCTGGACCCGCCGCGCCCAAACCACCGCCGTACAAGCAGGAGCGCTGTGATGGATATCGATCTGCTGAGCAATATTTTCTACGCCATGGTCCGCTGCGGTACGCCGTTGCTGCTGGTGGCGCTGGGGGAACTGATCTGCGAGAAAAGTGGCGTCCTCAACCTTGGCCAGGAAGGCATGATGCTGTTTGGCGCGGTGATCGGTTTCATCGTCGCGTTCAACACCGGCAATCTATGGCTCGGCGTGTTGCTGGCAATGTTCGCCGGGATGCTGTTGTCGTCCCTCTTTGCCTTGGTGGCGCTGGTGTTCAACGCCAATCAGGTGGCCACCGGTCTGGCCCTGACGATTTTCGGCGTGGGCCTGTCGACCTTCGTCGGTGCGGCCTGGGTCGGCAAGCCGCTGGCGGGATTCGAGCCGATGGCGATTCCATATTTGAGCGAGATCCCGCTGATCGGACGGATGCTGTTTGCCCAGGACCTGTTGGTGTATTTGTCATTCGCGCTGTTTGCGCTGGTGGCCTGGGTGATTCTGAAAAGCCGTGTCGGGCTGATCATTCAGGCGGTCGGGGAAAACCCGGATGCGGCCAGCGCCATGGGCTTGCCGGTGTTGGCGGTGCGGACCCTGGCGGTGTTGTGCGGCGGTGCGATGGCAGGGCTGGCCGGGGCATATCTGTCCCTGGCCTACACACCGATGTGGGCGGAGAACATGAGCGCCGGGCGCGGCTGGATTGCCCTGGCGCTCGTGGTGTTCGCCAGTTGGCGGGTGTGGCGCCTGCTGCTCGGCGCGTACCTGTTCGGGCTCGCCAGCATCCTGCACCTGGTGGCGCAGGGGCTGGGGCTGGCAATTGCGTCGAGTCTGCTGGCGATGCTGCCGTATGTCGCGACCATTGTGGTGCTGGTGCTGCTGTCCCGGGATGCGCTGCGCACACGGTTGTATGCGCCGGTGTCGTTGGGGCAGCCGTGGCAGGCAGGGCATTAGTGGTTGCCTGGGCGGGCCCCTTCGCGAGCAGGCTCGCTCCTACAATGATCCGGGGTTGGCTCAATATTAGTGTTCGACACAGCCCCTTGTGGGAGCGAGCTTGCTCGCGATGGCTGCCGAACAGGCAACACTTGAGCAATGCCCCACGCCAATTCAAACACCAGAAAAACCACCAGCAGCGAACTCGCGCCATGGATCAGGGCATAAGCCTGCCAGGCCGAGAACAGGAATCTGGCCACGGCGTCATACCGCCCATAAACCTGCTGCGGATCACGAATCCGCAGCACTGCCCATACGCAGACAATCGACCCCAGCAAATTCGCCATCAACATGTGCACTGGCTCGAACGGTGGCAACTCACCGGGTAAACTCAACGTCTGACTCACCCCCGTCAAAAACCCATGCAACGCCGCAAAACTCCACGGTGTGATAAACGCGACCGTCACGATCAGGTCGTACCAGGCGCTGCCTTGCACCAATCGGCGATATTGCGTTGTAGTCCACATCGACATTGCTCCATCAATTCAGGGAGCAACAAGGCTAAAGCCTGGAGTATGCTCCAGGGTCAAGCCCCCTCGAGACGTCATGATGCGCATTGGTGAATTAGCCCAGGCCAGCGCCGTCAGCCGCGACACGCTGCGCTTTTACGAGCAGCGCGGGTTGATCGCGGCGCAACGCAGCGCCAACGGGTATCGCGACTATCCGCCAGACATGGTGCAACGGGTGCAGTACATCAAGACCGCTCAACGACTGGGGTTTAGTGTCCATTGAATCCACTATCCTGAACTTTCAAGGAAGCCACTCATGTCCAAGGCAAAAACCGCACTCATCATCGGCGCCTCCCGGGGGCTCGGCCTCGGACTGGTGAAAACCCTGCTGGCCGATGGATGGCAAGTCACCGCCACCGTGCGCGACCCGCAAAAAGCCGAAGCCTTGCAGGCCCTGGGCGATGTGCGGATCGAAAAGCTCGACATGGACGATCAGCAGGCGGTGTCCGCCCTGAGCCAACAACTCAAGGGTGATGTGTTTGACCTGTTGTTCGTCAATGCCGGGGTCAAGGGACCGGATGTCCAGACGCCGAACAGTGGCGCGACAATGGCCGAAGTCGGTCAGCTGTTTTTCACCAACGCCGTGGCGCCGATCAACCTGGCCCAGCGTTTTGTCGAGCAACTGCGCCCGGACACCGGCGTGCTGGCGTTCATGAGTTCGGTGCTCGGCAGCGTGACCATGCCCGATGCGCCGGAGCTGGCGTTGTACAAGGCCAGCAAGGCGGCGCTGAACTCCATGACCAACAGCTTCGTCACGCAATTGGGCGAAACCAGTCTCACCGTGCTGTCGCTGCACCCGGGCTGGGTGAAAACCGACATGGGGGGTGAAGGCGCGGACATCGACGTGGAAACCAGCACCCGTGGCCTGGTCGATCAGGTGAATGCCTATGTCGGCAAGGGCGGGCATCACTTCATCAACTACCGGGGTGAAACCATTCCCTGGTAATACCCCATAACCTGTGGGAGCGAGCCTGCTCGCGATGGCGGTGTATCAGGCACAGATGTTGTCGACTGACACTCCGTCATCGCGAGCCGGCTCGCTCCCACAGGGTTACTCTTCGTCTGGTCGGGTTGGGCTTGCCCGCCAGGGCGTTTTGATCGACACTTCGCACCTCGCCTCCCCGGCGACCCTGGATCAGCAGACAGGGCAACACTGAGCTGGCAACCCTGAACCCAACTTTCAGAGGAGCCGGCCAACATGCCTGCGACCCGTACCTGGTTAAAAAATCCCCTCGCCATTTTCACCTCCAACAGTCTCGATGCCCGTGGCGGTCTGGTGCTGCAAGACGGTTTGATCGTCGAAGTACTCGGCGCCGGTCAACAACCGTCCGCACCGTGCAATGAAGTGTTCGATGCCCGCGAGCATGTGATCCTGCCGGGCCTGATCAACACCCATCACCACTTCTATCAAACCCTGACCCGCGCCTGGGCACCGGTGGTCAATCAGCCGCTGTTCCCGTGGCTGAAAACCCTGTACCCGGTCTGGGCACGCCTGACCCCGGAAAAACTCGCCCTCGCCACCAAAGTCGCGCTGGCTGAATTGCTGCTGTCCGGTTGCACCACCGCGGCCGACCATCACTACCTGTTCCCGGAAGGTCTGGAAAACGCGATCGACGTGCAAGTCGAGAGCGTTCGTGAACTGGGCATGCGCGCCATGCTCACCCGCGGTTCCATGAGCCTCGGTGAAAAGGACGGTGGCCTGCCGCCACAACAGACCGTGCAGGAAGGCGAAGTGATCCTCGCCGACAGCCAGCGCCTGATCGCCGAATACCACGAACGCGGTGACGGCGCGCAAATCCAGATCGCCCTGGCACCGTGCTCGCCGTTCTCGGTGACCCCGGAAATCATGTCGGCCAGTGCCGAGCTGGCGAACAAACTCGACGTGCGCCTGCACACCCACCTGGCAGAAACCCTCGACGAAGAAGATTTCTGCCTGCAACGCTTCGGCCTGCGCACCGTGGACTATCTGGACAGTGTCGGCTGGCTCGGCCCGCGTACCTGGCTGGCCCATGGCATCCATTTCAACCCGGACGAAATCGCCCGCCTCGGCGCCGCCGGCACCGGCATTTGCCATTGCCCGAGTTCGAACATGCGCCTGGCCTCGGGCATCTGCCCGAGCATCGAGCTGACCGATGCCGGTGCCTTGCTTGGTTTGGGCGTGGACGGTTCGGCGTCTAACGATGCCTCGAACATGATGCTCGAAGCGCGTCAGGCGTTGTACATCCAGCGTCTGCGCTACGGCGCCGAGAAGATCACGCCGGAGCGCGTGTTGGGTTGGGCGACCAAGGGTTCGGCGAGCCTGCTGGGCCGTACCGATATCGGCGAGTTGGCCGTGGGCAAGCAGGCTGACCTGGCGATGTTCAAGCTCGATGAACTGCGCTTCTCCGGCAGTCATGATCCGGTCTCGGCGTTGCTGCTATGCGGTGCTGATCGCGCGGATCGAGTGATGGTCGGCGGCAAGTGGCGGGTGATCGATGGGCAGGTCGAAGGGCTGGATCTGAAGGGGTTGATTGCTGATCACAGCCAGGCGGCGCGGCAGTTGATCGCCGGGACCTGATACAACACCGATTAAAACTGTGGGAGCAGGCTCGCTCCCACATTGGTTTTGTGGAGGATCATTGGCGCACCAGTGGATGGCAGCTGTGCAAGGACATGCACTGTTATCGGACTTCAAGGACCTGTCGCGAGCTTGCTCGCGATGGCATCACCGCGGATTCATGTTTTGTTGTCTTGTTGGTCAGCAATTTGCATTGCCCTGTGCAAGCCAGAGAGCCCAGCCAACCTCACAACAAAATGGAGTTCCAATTCATGCACAACCGTCCGTTGAAGAAGCTGCTTTGCGCTGTTGCGGCAGCCATCGGTTTGAGCGCCAGCCTGACCGCCGTAGCCGCCGATCCGCTGAAAGTCGGCTTCGTCTATATCGGTCCGATCGGTGACCACGGCTGGACGTATCAGCATGAACAGGGGCGTAAGGAACTCGCGGAAAAATTCGGCGCACAGATCACCACCAACTACGTGGAAAACGTCGCCGAAGGCGCCGACGCCGAGCGGGTGATCCGCAACATGGCCAAGGACAAATACGACCTGATCTTCACCACTTCCTTCGGCTACATGAACCCGACCGTGAAGGTCGCCAAACAGTTTCCCAAGGTGACCTTCGAACACGCCACCGGCTACAAGCAGGACAAGAACCTCGGCACTTACCTGGCGCGTACTTACGAGGGTCGCTACGTCGGTGGTTTCCTCGCGGCGAAGATGACCAAGACCAAAAAGGTCGGTTACGTCGCCTCGTTCCCGATCCCGGAAGTGATCCGCGACATCAACGCCATCCAGTTGGCCCTGAACAAGTACAACCCCGGCACCGAGATCAAGGTGGTGTGGGTCAACTCATGGTTCGATCCGGGCAAGGAAGCGGACGCCGCCAACGCGCTGATCGACCAGGGCGTGGACGTGGTGTTCCAGCACACCGACAGCCCCGCGCCGATCCAGGCGGCCGAACGTCGCGGCGTTTATGCCGTGGGCTACGCTTCGGACATGGCGCACTTCGGGCCGAAAGCGGTGCTGACCTCCATCGTCAACGACTGGGGCCCGCACTACGTTCAGGCAACCCAAAGCGTGATCGATCATGACTGGAAATCCCGGGACTACTGGGGCGGCTTGAAAGAAGGCACCGTTGAACTGCCGATCAGCGACCTGGTGCCAGCGACGGTGAAGAGCGAAGCCGAGCAGCTCATCGCCGACATCAAGAGCGGTGCGCTGCAACTGTTCACCGGGCCGATCAAGGATCAGGCCGGGGTCGAGAAAATTCCGGCGGGCGCGAGCGCGACCACGGCGGAACTGGCGTCGATGAATTACTACGTGGAAGGCATGAAGGCCGAGATTCCGAAGTAACTCTCCAGTCAGAACACAAAACCCTGTGGGAGCGAGCCTGCTCGCGAAGGCGTCTGTACACTCAACATTGATGTTGGTTGACACACCGCATTCGCGAGCAGGCTCGCTTGTATGTTTAGACTTGAAGGGGTGGGTGGGACTAAAGCTCGTCATCTGACTCTGACCAGTACAGACCGTGGGAGACTTCGTCCCCCCCCTTCACCTAATGCGCCGATAAGGAATGCATCGGCTCGGACCGACGATAGAAACAAGCCAGCGCAACGGTGAACCCCGACAAGTCTTTAAACCCTAGCTCGGAGGGTGGGCCATGACAATCCTTGATTCGCAGGTGGTCGTTGGTGTGGATGTGGCGAAGGACGAGATCGTTGTCTATCGATCCGACCTGCAAAAAACCCTCAAGGTCGCGAATAAGCGATCAACCCTGAAGCAATGGCTCAAGACGCTGCCAACGAACAGCGCCCTCGCGCTTGAGGCGACCAATATCTATCACCTTGATACAACGGAAATGGCCCATGAAATGGGCCATGACGTTTATGTCATCGATGGCAGTCGCCTCAACAAATACCGCGACGGCATAGGCATGAGGGCGAAAACAGACGCCCTGGATGCCGAACTGCTGGCGCGTTACTTGAGCCGGGAGTCTGACAGGCTGAGGATCTGGAACCCGCCACCGAAGGCTTACACACAGCTCAAAAGCCTGCTTCGTCGCCGGGCCCAGCTGGTCCGGGGCTGTGTCGCACTCAAGCAGAGCTGGAAAAACGAGCCCCTGCTCAAAGAGCAGTTCAACCAGCTTCTGGCCGCCATTGCCCAGTTCGAAAAAACGATTCAGAAAACACTCAAGGAGATTGCTGAGGACGCCGGGATGCAGGATCAAGTGAAGCGCTGCCAAGCCGTCGAGGGTGTCGGGCTCCTGACGGCCACCGCAGCGGCCACTGCGTTTTTGCGTGGGGAGTTTGCAAACAGTGACGAGTACGTCGCCTTCCTTGGCATGGATCCGCGGGTGAGGCAGTCAGGACAAAAGGATCAAAGGCGTTGGCTATCCAAGCGAGGGGATTCGGAGTTCCGGCGTCTGTTTCACAACAGCGCCATGGCCGCCAGCCGCTCGCCGGTCTGGAAACCGTACTACCAGAGCTACCTGGCCAGGGGTCTAAAAGGCACTCAAGCCTTGGTTATCCTGGCGCGCAAGCTGGCCAGAGTGATGTTCGCGCTGATGAAAAACCAAAGTGAATACAGGCCAAATTCTATGCTTGGGGGTTCCCCCCAAACATAGAATCTCCCACATGTGATCTTCATCGCGTTCAAGGATTGCGTATGACCAGCCTCCCCATCATCGACATCGCCCCGCTCTACAGCGACGACCCATCCGCCTGGCCAGCCGTGGCCGGGCAAATCGACCTCGCCTGCCGCGAGTGGGGCTTTTTCTATATCAAGGGCCATCCGATCAGCACTGCGCGAATCGACGCCCTGCTCGACCACGCCAAGTTCTTCTTCGCCCAACCCACCGCCGAAAAACTCAAGATCGACATCACCCAGACCCGTCACCATCGCGGCTACGGCGCCATTGCCACCGAGCAATTGGACCCAGGCAAACCCAGCGACCTCAAAGAAACCTTCGACATGGGTCTGCACCTGCCGGCGGGGCACCCTGACGTACTGGCGGAAAAACCCCTGCGCGGCCCCAATCGCCATCCGTCCATTCCCGGCTGGGAAGCGTTGATGGAGCAGCACTACGTCGACATGCAAGCCCTGGCGCAAACGCTGTTGCGGGCCATGACCATCGCGCTGGGGATTGAGCGCGATTTCTTCGACACACGCTTCAATGACCCGGTCAGCGTACTGCGCATGATCCATTACCCGCCGCGCCACACCGCCAGTTCCGAAGAGCAACAAGGTGCCGGGGCGCACACCGACTACGGCTGCATCACCCTGCTCTACCAGGACACCGCCGGTGGCTTGCAGGTACGCAGCGTCAAAGGCGAATGGATCGACGCGCCGCCCATCGAAGGCACCTTCGTGGTCAACCTCGGCGACATGATGGCGCGCTGGAGCAACGACCGCTACCTGTCGACGCCGCACCGGGTGATCAGCCCCCTGGGCGTGGATCGTTATTCGATGCCGTTTTTCGCCGAGCCGCACCCGGATACCCGCATCGACTGCCTGCCCGGCTGTCAGGACGCATCGCACCCGGCGAAATACCCGGCCACCACCTGCGCCGAGTTCCTTCTATCGCGCTTCGCCGATACCTACGCTTATCGACGGGAACTGGAAGCGGTGTGATGAACCGCCTGGTCAGGTTTTACCAATTGTTGCGGCAACCCTCTGTAGAATGGCGACCATTGCACCTGATGAGAAAAGAATTATGTACGACTGGCTGAACGCCCTGCCCAAGGCAGAGTTGCACCTGCACCTGGAAGGCTCGCTGGAACCCGAGCTGTTGTTCGCCCTGGCCGAACGCAACAAGATTGCCTTGCCATGGAACGACGTCGAAACCTTGCGCAAGGCGTATGCCTTCAACAACCTGCAGGAGTTCCTCGACCTGTATTACCGGGGTGCCGATGTGCTGCGCACCTCCCAGGACTTCTATGACCTGACCTGGGCATACCTGCTGCGTTGCAAAGAGCAGAACGTGATTCACACCGAACCGTTCTTCGACCCGCAGACCCACACCGACCGTGGCATCCCGTTCGAAGTGGTGCTCAACGGCATCGCCGCCGCACTGAAGGATGGTGAGCAGCAACTGGGCATCACCAGTGGTTTGATCCTGAGTTTCCTGCGCCATCTGAGCGAAGACGAGGCCCAGAAGACCCTCGACCAGGCGCTGCCGTTCCGCGATGCGTTCGTCGCCGTGGGCCTGGACAGCTCCGAGATGGGCCACCCGCCGAGCAAGTTTCAGCGCGTTTTCGACCGTGCCCGTCACGAAGGCTTCCTGACCGTCGCCCACGCCGGTGAAGAAGGCCCGCCCGAGTACATCTGGGAAGCCATCGACCTGCTGAAAATCCAGCGCATCGACCATGGCGTGCGCGCCATCGAAGACGAGCGCCTGATGCAGCGAATCATCGACGAGCAGATCCCGCTGACCGTGTGCCCGTTGTCGAACACCAAGCTTTGCGTGTTCGATCACATGTCGCAGCACAACATCCTCGACATGCTGGAACGCGGCGTGAAAGTGACCGTGAACTCCGATGACCCGGCGTACTTCGGTGGCTATGTCACCGAGAACTTCCATGCGCTGCACACCCACCTGGGCATGACCCAGGATCAGGCCAAGCGCCTGGCGCAGAACAGCCTCGATGCGCGGTTGGTGAAACCGTAAGGCTCGGCGCCCCAGCCCCGCGGGAGCGAGTACGTTCGCTCCCGCCACGGTGCACTAAAGCGCCATCTCCAACTCGGTTTCCTGGGCAAAGCGATAGATCTCCCGTTGCCCGGAAGCCGTCACCTGCAGGGCTCGGGAATCGTTGGGCAGGCTCAACCACCCCGACTGCATGAACAGCTGCAACAATGCCGCGCCCAGCGAGCCTCCCATGTGCGGGCGTCTTTCGCTCCAGTCAGGGCACGCGCAGGCAACCCTGCCGTTGTGATGGGCCAGCGCCTGGATGAACACGCCCCGTGCCGCCAACTCCGTCGCGCCCTTGAGGGTGACCGTGACCCGCTGATCGAAATGTTCGATCCAGCCTGCCTCCAGCAGTCGCTGATACAGATCGGCGGACAGGGTGCCCCCCAAGTGATCGTCGCACAGTCGGGCACTCAACAATGGCGAACGCACCGCCCGGGGTTTGATCAGAGGCGCGTTACGCTTGAATACGTCCGGAATATCCTGGGGTGCGCTGGCGAAAGTCGCGCTGGCCAGTGCTTCGATTGCCGCCCCGACCTCGGGAGCGGCCAGGCGGAAGAAGCGTTTGCGGCCGCGGTTTTCAACCTTGAGCAGACCTCCGGCGGACAAACGCCCCAAGTGTGCACTGGCCGACGACGATGACAGGCCGGCCAGCAATGCCAACTCTTCGGTTGCCCGTGCCGAACCATCCATCAAGGCCCACATCATTGCGCTGCGCTTTGGGTCAGCCAGCAACGTGGCGATCTGGCTGATGCAAGGTGCATGTTCCATGTATTCACTCCCTGTTGAATCGTTTCGTCTACTGCCCAGAGAAATCTTGACCAGTAATGTGTCGTCGGCCAATCCGTGGAAACTGCCATAAGCCCGACAACGCCTTGCTCACTCATTTGCGCTGCCTGGCCGATGCTGCGTAGGCCAAAAGGATGACCGTGCAGCCGGGCCGACTCGAACGAGGACCCGCCATTGGGGATCGACGCAACTGACATGATGAGGCCGCTAGTATATGCGGGTTGATCGGCGGATCCTTTCCTCCACCCGGCGTAGGTGGTGATCGTACCTGAGGGAAATTTCTCTTTTTTCGTGCGACTAATGATCGATTTCCGAAAAACCTGGAAATTGACTGGTCAAAAGGGTGCATCGGCTGACAAGCATTTCGCGCAACAGCTTCACTGGCTTACTCAATTGTGCGCGATGGGCGCACAACAGATTCAACGGTGCGCGCTCACAGAGCAGCTCCGGCATCAGCACCTTCAAGCGGCCGGCCAGTACATCGGCGGCCACATCGAGCCAGGACTTGTAAGCGATCCCGGCACCCGCCACGGCCCAAAGACGCACGACATCGGCATCGTCACTGAAACGATCGCCGCTGACGGTCAGGCTGACTTCGCGCTTGCCGTCGTGAAAACTCCAGTGATCGTGGACCCGGCTGCCGAGCATGTACAACAGGCAATTGTGCTGTGCCAGTTGCTCCAGATGCCGCGGCTCGCCATGCCGGGCCAGATAGCCGGGAGCGGCGCACAACACCCGGCGGTTCTGCGGGGCGATGGGCAGCGCCACCAGGCTGGAGTCCTCCGGTTCACCGTAGCGCAGGGCAATGTCTACCGGTTGGCGAAACAGGTCGGCGATGCGGTCCCCCAGCAGCAGGCGCACGGTGAGTTTCGGATGCTCGCGTTGAAACTCGTCGAGCCATGGCAGCAGCAGATTGCGGCCAAAGTCCGATGGCGCCGACAGTTGCAGCACCCCGCTGACCTGGTCCTGACCGCTGGCCAGCAATCGCCGGCCCTCGTCGAGATTGCTCAGGGCCGCGCGGGCGTATTCGAGAAAGCCCTCGCCTTCGGCGGTCAGGCGCAGGCTGCGGGTCGAACGGGCCAACAATCGGGCACCGAGTTGCTGTTCGATGCGCTTGAGCGCCGCACTGGCCACGGCCGCCGACATGTCCATGCCCCGCGCGGCGGCGGACAGACTGCCCAGGTCCGCCGCCCGGACAAACAACTGCAAGTCATCGAAACGCAACATCAAGAGCACCGATTATCAAAAAAATATTGAAAGAGACTGCTCTTTTAGCCGGTTTTATCTTCAGGAGAAATAGCCAATCATCTACCCCATCGAGTCCCTTCTTTTATCAGTGTTCCGGAGCCGCCCATGAAAGCCATTGCCTACTACGCCTCGTTGCCGATCAGTGACGACAAGGCTCTGCAAGACATCGAACTGCCGGAGCCGGTCGCCGGCCCCCGCGACTTGCTGGTGGAAGTCAAAGCCATCTCGGTCAATCCGGTGGACACCAAGATACGCCAGAACGTCCAGCCCGAAGGTGGCGCAGCCAAGGTGTTGGGTTGGGATGTGGCCGGTGTGGTCAAGGCGGTGGGCAGTGAGGTGACGCTGTTCCAGGCCGGCGACAAGGTGTATTACGCCGGCTCCATCGCGCGTGCGGGCGGCAACAGCGAGTTGCATGCGGTGGACGAGCGCATCGTCGGCCGCATGCCAAAAACCCTGGGGTTCGCCGAGGCCGCTGCCCTGCCGCTCACCGCGATCACGGCGTGGGAGCTGTTGTTCGAGCGCCTGCAAGTGCGCGAAGGCAAAACCGACGAAGGCCAGAGCCTGTTGATCGTCGGCGCGGCGGGTGGCGTGGGCTCGATTCTGACGCAACTGGCTCACCAACTGACGGCCCTGAAAGTCATCGGCAGCGCTTCGCGTGCGCAAACCCAAAGCTGGGTGAAAGAGCTGGGCGCCGACCTGGTGATCGATCACAGCCAACCACTCTGCGAAGCACTCAAGCGCGCCGGTGTGGATCAGGTCACCCACGTCGCCAGCCTGACGCAAACCGACCAGCACCTGGACCAATTGATCGAGGCATTGGCACCCCAAGGTAAACTGGCGCTGATCGATGACCCCAAGTCGCTGGACGTGACCAAGCTCAAACGCAAGAGCCTGTCACTGCACTGGGAGTTCATGTACACCCGGTCGCTGTTTGAAACCGCGGACATGATCGAGCAACACAACCTGCTCAATCGCGTCGCCTGGCTGATCGATGCCGGGACCCTGAAAACCACGGTGGGCGAACACTTCGGCACGATCAACGCGGCCAATCTGCGCCGTGCCCATGCCCTGCTGGAAAGCGGCAAAGCCAAGGGCAAGATAGTGCTGGAAGGGTTCTGATACGCTGAAAAAAGCCATCGCTAATGTCGTGTTTTCCGTCGGCGACCGGTTAGTTCCGGCCGCCGACAATTCCTCCGGACTCCATCGAAAAGCCGTGTTTTTTTTAGTTACAAACCGTCAGTCAGACAGTTGATCCTTGTCACAATGGTGACCGTATACGGGACTACAATCGAATCTCCTGCGAGGCAGTCTTTTACAAGACATCTTTTACAAGAGGAGTTCGGCTATGAAGATCCTGATAAAAGAACTGGCAAAATCCCAGTGGCAAGTTCGCTTAGACCAACATGCTGTGACGTTCCGCAGCGAAGCAGAAGCTCGCGCTTTCACGCGTACCCTTGAAGCCCGCATCCAGGCCCCTCACCAGATTCCCATCCTCCTTGCGCAGCGTGCAGCCGGCTGACTCCGGCCTCAAACCTGGGCTTGCGCCAGCGCCCGGGCATTTTGCAAACGCCGGGTGAGCACCGCTGCGCTCACCACCAGAATTCCACACAGGCTGATGACCATGGCCATCGGCACGGCGCTGCCGTCGTGCAGCACACCCACCAATGCGGAGGCGCCGGCAGCCACGCTGAATTGCAGGCAACCGAGCAGCGCCGACGCGCTGCCGGCCCGTGCGCCCTGCCCGTTCATCGCACAGGCCGCGGCGTTGGGGCTGATGCAACCGAGGCTGGCGATACAGATGAACAATGGAATCAGCAACGGCCACAATTGTGCCGGGTGCAGCGAGCTGACAGCCAGCAGGGCCAAACCGGCCGCCAGATAAACCCACACCGCGCGCGCCAGCAGGAACATCGGGCCACGCTTGGCCAGTAACCGCGCGTTGACCTGCGCCACCAGAATGAAGCCCGCCGCATTGGTGCCGAACAGCCAGCCGAAATGCTCGGCCGGAACGCCGTAGAGCTTGATGATGATGAAGGGTGAACCGGCGATGTAGGCAAACATCCCGGCGATGGCGATGCCCCCGGTCAAGGCATGGCCAAGAAATATCGGGTCGGCCAGCAACCGACCGTACTGACGCAGCGCACCCGACAGCGGTTGACGCGGCATGTGGGCCGGCATGCTTTCCGGCAATCCCGTCGCAACCGCCAGCCCCGCCAGCGCACTGAAACCGGTCAAGGCCAGGAAGATCGACTGCCAGCCTGTGGTGTTGACCAACAACCCACCCAACAAGGGCGCGAGGATGGGGGCAAGCCCCATCACCAGCATCAGCTGCGAAAAGACTTTCGCCGACCCCACCGCATCACACTTGTCGCTGACCACCGCCCGGGAAATCACCATCCCCGCGCAGCCGCCCAACGCCTGGATGAAACGCGCGCCGATCAGCCATTCCAGGTTCGGCGCATAGGCGCACGCCACAGATGCAGCGGTGAACAGGCCGACACCGATGAGCAATGGAATGCGTCGCCCGAAACGATCCGCCACCGGGCCATAGGCCAACTGACCGATGGACAGGCCGAGGAAGTACGCCGCCAACGTCATCTGAACGTGATTTTCGTCCGTCCCGAAAGCCAGGGCCATGGCCGGGAAGGCCGGCAGGTAGAAATCGATCGCCAGCGGACCGAAAGCGCTCAAGGCGCCGAGAATCAGAATGGTACGAAAGTTCATCAGGCATCCAGTGGGGCAGAAGTCGGCAGCCCGACAGTCTAGCCGCGCATGGACGCCTTGAACATTCCGGTAGCTCGCTAACTATCAAATTCAGACCAGTTTGACGCCGTAACCCTCTTCGCTGATCACCTCGATCACCTGCTCGGCGGTCAACGCACTTTCGACACCGACCTCCCTGGCCGCCAGGTCGACCCGAACACTGGCCGCCGGGTCTTTGGCCTGGACCGCCTGGGTGATGGCCTTGACGCAGTGACCACAAGACATGCCTTCAACGTTGAACACTTGCATGGGATGACTCCTTTTCCGAGGGTTGAACCCAGTTTCGAGCTTGCCACCATGGCAAGGTCAAGTTCTGAAGTTAGCTGCCGGGCTGGCAATCGGCGCAGTGCTCGGCCAAGCTGCGTCCATCAATGACTCGAACTCAGGAGATTCAGCCATGCGCTGGTCAGTTTTCAGCCTGTTTGGCTTTCTCAGCCTTTTCGCCACCGTGCCTTCGGTCAATGCTGCCGGTCAGGATTATGGCGTGCTGATCATTTCCCGCGAGCGCCTGGAAGTCGCGACCAGTTGCGAAATCGGTGTGTACATCCAGGATCAACTGGCGGCGCGACTGTTTCAGGAACAGAGCACCTCGTTCAACCTGCCGCCGGGCATCGTCTCGCTGCGCCTGAAACTGCTGCCGGGCCAGGTGCCGGGTTGCAACCCGGGCATGCTCGCGCCGGGATCGCAGGATATCCAGCTCAAGGCCGGGGATGTGCTCAAGTACCGGATCGCGATGACACGGGAAGGGATGTACCTGAAACGCGCCGGTCTCGGCTACTGACACAAATCCCACAGGGGATCACAGTCAGGCACAGGCCCCGGGCACTTCCACATCAGATTGGCACTTGACCTTGCCAGCATGGCAAGGTTGATCCTGTGGTCATCTACTACAGGGAGTGCGACCGATGTCCGAATCCACCACGTTCGACCTGCCGATTGCCGGCATGACCTGCGCCAGTTGCGCCGGACGGGTCGAGCGCGCCTTGAGCAACGTCATGGGCGCCAGTGCCGTCAGCGTCAACCTCGCCACTGAGCAGGCGCGGGTGCAAGCCCCCAGCGACAGCCTGCCGGCCCTGATGGATGCCGTGGCCAAGGCCGGCTATCGCGTACCGCAACAGAGCCTGGAATTGAGCATCGACGGCATGACCTGCGCGTCCTGCGTCGGTCGCGTCGAACGTGCGCTGGGCAAGGTTGCCGGAGTGAAAAGCGTCAGCGTCAACCTGGCCAACGAACGCGCCCACCTTGAACTGCTCGGCCAGATCGATCCGCAAACCTTGATCGCGGCCGTGACCAAGGCGGGCTACAGCGCCAGCGTCCGGGAAGCCGAACACCCGACAACCGACCATCAGCAACAGCGCCTGCATCGCGAACGCCTGGCCTTGATCATCGCCATCGCCCTCGCCTTGCCGTTGGTATTGCCGATGCTGCTACAACCGTTCGGCGTGCACTGGATGCTCCCGGCCTGGGCGCAATTCGCCTTGGCTACGCCGGTGCAGTTCATCTTCGGTGCACGGTTCTATATCGCCGCGTGGAAAGCCGTGCGCGCCGGGGCCGGCAACATGGACCTGCTGGTCGCCCTGGGCACCAGCGCCGGGTATGGCTTGAGCCTGTACGAATGGGCCACCGCCGCCGGGCGCATGCCGCATCTGTATTTCGAAGCCTCGGCGGTGGTGATCGCCCTGGTGTTGCTGGGCAAGTACCTGGAAAGCCGCGCCAAGCGCCAGACCGCCAGCGCCATCCGTGCCCTCGAAGCCTTGCGCCCGGAACGGGCGATCCGGGTGAGCGACGGCCACGAGCAAGACGTCGCCATCAGCGCCCTGCGCCTCAATGATCTGGTGATGGTCAAACCCGGCGAACGCTTCCCGGTGGACGGCGAAGTGGTTGAAGGCCAGAGCCATGCCGACGAAGCCCTGATCAGCGGCGAGAGCCTGCCGGTGCCCAAGCAGCCCGGCGACAAAGTCACCGGCGGCGCGATCAACGGTGAAGGTCGGTTGTTGGTGCGCACCCAGGCCCTCGGTGCGGAAACCGTGCTGGCGCGGATCATCCGTCTGGTGGAAGACGCCCAGGCCGCAAAAGCGCCGATCCAGAAACTGGTGGATAAAGTCAGCCAGGTGTTCGTGCCCACCGTGCTGCTGATTGCCTTGACCACCCTGATCGGCTGGTGGCTGTATGGCGCGCCGATGGAAACCGCGCTGATCAACGCCGTGGCGGTGCTGGTGATCGCCTGCCCGTGCGCCTTGGGCCTGGCCACGCCGACGGCGATCATGGCCGGCACCGGCGTGGCGGCGCGCTACGGGATTCTGATCAAGGACGCCGAAGCACTGGAGCGTGCCCATGAAGTCAGCGCGGTGGTGTTCGACAAGACCGGCACCCTGACCTCCGGCGCCCCGCGCATCGCTCATCTGAGTGCCATCGACGGTAATGAGGCGCGCCTGCTGCAATTGGCCGGCGCCCTGCAACGCGGCAGTGAGCATCCGCTGGCCAAGGCTGTTCTGGATGCCTGTACCGAGCGTGGATTGAGGGTGGCCGATGTCAGCGACAGCCAGTCCCTGACTGGTCGCGGCATCGCCGGCAGCCTCGAAGAGCGTCGCCTGGCGCTGGGCAATCGGCGCCTGCTGGAGGACAGCGACTTGAATGCCGGGCCATTGGCCGACTCGGCGACCGCGTGGGAAAAAGAAGGCCGGACCTTGTCCTGGCTGATCGAACAATCCCCCGAACCACAGGTGCTGGGCCTGTTCGCCTTCGGTGACACCCTCAAGCCCGGCGCGCTGCAAGCGGTGCAACAACTCAGCGCACGGAACATCAGCAGCCACCTGCTGACCGGCGACAATCGCGGCAGCGCCAAGGTGGTCGCCGAGGCGCTGGGCATCCACGATGTGCATGCCGAAGTGCTGCCGGCAGACAAAGCCGCCACGGTCGCCGCACTGAAACAAACCGGCGTGGTGGCGATGGTCGGCGACGGCATCAACGACGCCCCGGCACTGGCTGCCGCCGACATCGGCATCGCCATGGGCGGCGGCACCGACGTCGCCATGCACGCGGCCGGCATTACCCTGATGCGCGGTGATCCGCGACTGGTGCCGGCTGCGCTGGAGATCAGCCGCAAGACCTACGCCAAGATTCGCCAGAATCTGTTCTGGGCTTTCGTCTATAACCTGATCGGCATTCCGCTGGCGGCGTTCGGCTTCCTCAATCCAGTGCTGGCCGGTGCGGCGATGGCGTTGTCGAGCGTCAGCGTGGTGAGCAATGCGCTACTGTTGAAAACCTGGAAACCCAAGGACCTGGAGGACAACCGATGAACATCGGCCAAGCGGCCCGCCACAGCGGCCTGAGCGCAAAGATGATCCGTTATTACGAATCCATCGGTCTGCTCAAGGCAGCCCATCGCACTGACAGCGGCTACCGGGTGTATGGCGATGACGACCTGCACACACTGGCGTTCATCAAACGCTCGCGGGACCTGGGGTTTTCCCTGGAAGAGGTCGGAAAACTGCTGACCCTCTGGCAGGACCGCCAGCGTGCCAGCGCCGATGTGAAGGCCCTGGCCCGCCAGCATATCGATGAGTTGAACCAGAAGATCCGTGAGCTCGGCCAGTTGCGCGATACCTTGCAGGATCTGGTCGAGCACTGTCAGGGCGATCATCGGCCGGATTGCCCGATTCTGAAGAATCTGGAGTCGGGGTGTTGTGTCACCCCTACCAACCACCGCAGCTCCCTGTAGGAGTGAGCCTGCTCGCGATAGCGATCTGCCTGACACATCAATATTGAAAGTACCGACGCTATCGCGAGCAGGCTCACTCCTACAGGGGGTTTGTGTTGCGCACAAAAAACCCGGCCGAAGCCGGGTTTTTCTTTAACCGATCACTGCATCCACGGTGGAGGCGGTTCTTCGGTCTTGCCCGGCGGCGCATCGTCCGCCGCACGCACGGCTTGCTTGCGCTCTTCATCCAGGCGCGCGGCCTCGATCTCGCGCATGATTCCGCCCACGTCGGCCAGCTCTTCGGTGTCGGCGAACTCGCCGGTCAGGACACTGGCCGGGTGCAAGGTGCCGGCCTCGTACAAGGCCCACATTTCCTTGGCGTACTTGGTCTTCTTCAACTCCGGCGCAAACCGCCCGAAGTAGGACGCCATGTTGCCCACATCCCGCTCCAGCATGCTGAACGCGTGGTTGTTGCCCGCCGCGTCCACCGCCTGCGGCAGGTCGATGATGACCGGGCCGGTCGGCGTCAGCAGCACGTTGAACTCGGACAGGTCGCCGTGCACCAGACCGGTACACAGCATCAGCACGATCTGGGAAATCAGATACGCGTGATACTCGCGGGCCTGGTCCGGCTCCAGCACCACATCGTTCAGGCGCGGCGCGGCATCACCGTACTCGTCGGCCACCAGCTCCATGAGCAGCACGCCTTCGAGGAAGTCGAACGGCTTGGGCACCCGCACACCGGCACTGGCCAGACGGAACAGCGCCGCCACCTCGGCGTTCTGCCAGGCGTCCTCGGTTTCCTTGCGGCCAAACTTGGAGCCCTTGGCCATTGCACGGGCCTGACGGCTGTTGCGCACCTTGCGGCCTTCCTGGTATTCGGCCGCCTGACGGAAACTGCGTTTATTCGCCTCCTTGTAGACCTTCGCGCAACGCAACTCGTTGCCGCAGCGCACCACATAAACAGCTGCTTCTTTACCACTCATGAGTGGGCGCAGCACCTCGTCGACCAGACCGTCCTCGATCAGGGGTTCAATGCGTTTTGGAGTCTTCATCAGCTTTTATTGTGGGTCCTTTATTACCAAACACGCGAAAGTCATTCGTTATACGGCAATCCACTCACGGGGGGGAGGGGTTGCCGACTTATGAACATTGCAGATGCACAGAATGTACCGATTTCATCAGGTAAAACCGACGACCGTCATGGTCGTTCCAGATCATAGCCGAGCCTGCGTCACTTGTTGTGCAGGGGCATTGAGGGCAATTGCGACAGAAGCTGACAACACAACTCATAGCCTCCGTAGAATTTTTCCCAACAGGCCTCAATTTCCTCCGACAACAGCCGAAGTCCTAAGGGACAAAGTGATTTGTCCGACAATCGCTGCCACAACAAAAGCGTTGCCGCACTCAAGGACCCGGGTTGACCAAGAACGATTACGGCTGCCAATAAAACCGCGAGTCATCTGCACTGCGTGGGCCTACAAGAAAATCTGGAGCGCGGATGAACATCAAACAGAAGTTGACCTGGGCGTTTGCAATCATCGCCTGTCTGCCCGTGGTGCTGGTCGCCACCCTCGTTGTGCTGAACCTGCGCAGTGATGCCAGGGACGAATTCGTCGACGGCAGCGCCCGCGAGATTCGTCAGGTCAGCAATGCCATGCAATTGTTCTTTGACGGCATCAGCCAGAACGTCGATTACCTGGCCAAGCAGCCGCTGATCCGAAACTCCGACGACAGCCTCAAGACCTACATGGCCGCCAACGCCGAGAGCGTCCCCCAGGGCGAGGCGGACAAAAAAGTCTTCACCCTGCTCCAGGACCTGGGCAACAGCCACCCGGCGTACGCCTATGCCATCCTCGGCACGGCAGCAGGCGGCTATGTGTCGTGGCCGGATGATCCAAAGCTGAATAACTATGACCCGCGCCAGCGCCCCTGGTACAAGACGGCCCAGGCCAAACCGGGCAAGCCGTTCCGCACCGAGGCCTATTACTGGGCCCAGGACGACGCGACCTACGTCAGCACCGTGCGCACCATCGACAACAAGCTGGGTACCAACGGCGGCGTGGTCAGCATCGACGTGACGCTCAAGCAGCTCACCGAAATCGTCAAACAGATCAAGCTCGGTGAAACCGGCTACCTGATGCTGCTGGAAAACACCGGCATGGTCCTGGTGGATCCGAAACAACCGGAACACAACTTCAAACCGCTGAACAGCCTTGGCGACGGCTACGCGCAACTGGCCAAGGCCGGCAAGGGCCTGGTGGAAGTGGAGCTCAATGGCGAGCACTACATGGCCAATGTCTGGCCATCGGAGCAACTGGGCTGGACCTTCATCGGCCTGATCAAACAGGACGACGTGATGAGCTCCGCGACCCGGTTGACCTGGTTGATCGCCATCATCGCCGCCGTCCTGGCCGTCATCTTCGCTATCGTCGGCGCCAGTTTCGCCAGCCTCATCGTGCGCCCGATCCGCAGCGTGGCCAGCGGCCTGGAAGGCATCGCCCAGGGCGAAGGCGACCTGACCCAGAACCTGCAAATCCGTGGCAACGATGAAACCGCGCAACTGGCCAACTGGTTCAACCAGTTCCTGACCGCGATTCGCAACCTGATCCAGAACATCGGCGGCGCGGCGGGCAAGATCCTCGCCACGTCCAAGAGTTCGACCCAGGTCTCCAGCGACATGACCGAAGCCGCCGGACGCCAGCGTGAAGCGGTGGACATGGTCTCCACGGCGTTCCACGAAATGGTCGCCACCGCCAACGAAGTCGCGCGCTCTTGCAGCCAGGCGGCGGAGTCTGCCGACAGTGGCCAGCGCCAGGCGCGCGAAGGTCAGCAGCAGATCGATGCGGCGGTGAACAGCGTTGATCGCCTGAGCCAGGAAATCGAACAGTCGGCCCAGTCGATGCAACAACTCGAACGCGACAGCAACGACATTCAGTCGATCCTGGGGACCATCCGCTCGATCGCTGAACAGACCAACCTGCTGGCACTGAACGCCGCGATCGAAGCGGCCCGGGCCGGAGAACAGGGACGCGGCTTTGCCGTGGTGGCTGACGAAGTACGCGCCCTGGCCAAGCGCACGGCCGACTCCACGGCGGAAATCGACGGCCTGCTGGGCAACCTGGCCAAACGCACCAGCCAGGTAACCCAACAGATGCACGCCAGCCTGGAAGTGTCCCAGCAATCGGTGACGCGCATCGGTGAGGCGCGCAGCAGCTTCGGGCAGATCCGCGAGTCGGTGGACGTGATCCGCGACATGAACACCCAGATCGCCACGGCGGCGGAACAACAGCATCAAGTGGCCGAAGACATCAACCGGCACATCAGCCAGATCCATGGCGATGCGCAGTTGGTGGCGGAACTGGCCAACTCGGCGCGCCTGGATTCCCAGAGCCTGGCCGGGTTGTCCAATGAGCTGGACGGTTTGGTGCGCAGGTTCCGTACCTGATTCGCAACCTCACCACTAAACCCTGTAGGAGCGAGCCTGCTCGCGATGAGGCCATCGGCTTCAACATCCATGTTGACTGATATGCCGCCATCGCGAGCAGGCTTGCTCCTACAGTCGTTTTTGCCTAGCGTTCGATGATGGCGGTCACACCCTGCCCGCCCGCCGCACAGATCGAAATCAGTCCCCGCCCCTTGCCCGCCGCATCCAGCAACTTCGCCAGGTTGGCGACGATGCGCCCGCCCGTAGCGGCAAACGGATGCCCCGCCGCCAGTGAACTGCCCTTGACGTTGAGTCTGCTGCGCTCGATCGAGCCCAACGGCGCATCGAGCCCGAGACGGGTTTTGCAGTACTCGGGATCTTCCCAGGCCTTCAAGGTGCACAGCACTTGCGCGGCGAAGGCTTCGTGGATTTCGTAGTAGTCGAAGTCCTGCAAGGTCAGGCCATTGCGCGCGAGCAAACGCGGCACGGCGTAGACCGGCGCCATCAACAAGCCTTCGGCGCCATTGACGAAATCCACTGCCGCCGCCTCGCCGTCACGCCAGTAGGCCAGAATCGGTAACCCGCGTGCCTTGGCCCATTCTTCGCTGCCCAGCAGCACCAGTGATGCGCCATCGGTCAACGGCGTGGAGTTACCTGCGGTCAGAGTGCCCTTGGCGCTTTTCTCATAGGCGGGCTTGAGCGCGGCGAGCTTTTCCAGCGTGGAATCCGGGCGCAGGTTGTTGTCGCGGGTCAGGCCCAGGAATGGCGTCATCAGGTCGTTGTGCCAGCCCTCGGCGTAGGACGCAGCCAGTTTCTGATGGCTCTCAAACGCCAATTGATCCTGTGCTTCGCGAGGGATACTCCAGGTCTGGGCCATCAGCTCGCAATGCTGGCCCATGGACAACCCGGTACGCGGCTCGCCGTTGCGCGGAAATTCGGGGATCAGATGTTTGGGACGCAATTGCAGGAAGGTTTTCAGTTTGTCGCCGGTGGTTTTCGCGCGGTTGGCTTGCAGGAGGATTTTGCGCAGGCCTTCGCTGACACTGATCGGCGCATCCGAGGTGGTGTCCACGCCACCGGCAATGCCGCAGTCGATCTGGCCGAGGGCAATTTTGTTCGCCACCAGCAACGCCGCTTCCAGCCCGGTCCCACACGCCTGCTGGATGTCATAGGCCGGAGTGGCGGGCGACAGACGCGAACCGAGTACACACTCGCGTGTGAGGTTCATGTCCCGCGACAACTTGAGCACGGCCCCGGCGACCACTTCTCCGATGCGCTGGCCATGCAGGTTGTAACGTTCGATCAGGCCCTCGAGGGCTGCGGTGAGCATCACCTGGTTACTGGCCGTGGCGTAGGGGCCGTTGGAGCGGGCGAAAGGAATCCGGTTACCGCCGATGATCGCGACGCGGCGCAGTTGGGTCATAAAGAACTCCTGACAAAAGACCTGATGTAAACACTAACCCTGTGGGAGCGAGCCTGCTCGCGAAGAGGTCAGCACATGCAACATCGATGTTGGCTGATACACCGCCATCGCGAGCAAGCTCGCTCCTACAATGTAACCAAGCGTAGGCCTTATCTCGTGGATCGAACGACTGATCGCCATTCATGGTCCACACTTTGATCCCCAGCTTTCGGAGCGCGTTCCATGTCTGACCGCTATATCGACTTCGCCAATTCGTCCATCGGTCATCGCCTGGTCGGCGCCCTGGGGTTGCCGGCGCCGAGTAGACTGGAGCGCTGGCAAGCGGGCCGGTTGCGACCTGTAGACGGCGCGCTGCTGATCGGCGGCGGGCTATTGGCCGAACACGTCAGCGCCTTCGCCAACCGCCTGACCGACGCGATCTACAGCTACGGCACCGAGCCTTCGATGGCCACGGCCTGGATTCCCGGCCATGGCCCGAAACTCAAGGCCGTGGTGTTCGACGCCAGTGACCTGCTGCACACCGATCAACTCAAGCAACTGCGTGAGTTTTTCCAGCCGCTGATGAAAAACCTCGAACACTGTGCGCACCTGGTGATTCTCGGGCGTGATCCGCAAACCCTGCGCGACCCGTTCGCCGCCAGTGCCCAGCGTGCCCTGGAAGGTTTCAGCCGTTCCCTGGCCAAGGAGTTGCGCAGCGGTGGCACCCTGCAATTGATCTATGTCGGCGAAGGGGCCGAGGCACAACTGGAAGGCCCACTGCGGTTTTTCCTCTCACCGAAAAGCGCCTTCGTGTCCGGCCAAGTCATTCGCTTGAATCCGTGCGCGACGCCAGTCACTGACTGGACACGCCCGCTCGCCGGGCGCAAGGCACTGGTCACCGGCGCAGCACGCGGTATCGGTGCCGCCATCGCCGAAACCCTGGCCCGTGATGGTGCCGACGTCACCCTGCTCGACGTGCCCTCGGCCAAAACCGATCTCGAAGCACTCGCCGCACGCCTGGGCGGGCGCAGCATCACTCTCGACATCTGCGCCGAAGACGCCGCCACGCCGTTGGTCGAACAATTGCCCGACGGCCTCGATATCGTGGTGCACAACGCCGGCATCACCCGGGATAAAACCCTGGCCAACATGACCCCGGAATTCTGGGACGCGGTGCTGGCGGTCAACCTCAACGCGCCGCAAGTGCTGACCAAAGCCCTGCTCGACAGCGGCACCCTGCACGACAACGGCCGGGTGATCCTGCTGGCGTCCATCAGCGGCATCGCCGGCAATCGCGGGCAAACCAATTACGCGGCGAGCAAGGCCGGGTTGATCGGTCTGGCACAAGCCTGGGCGCCGCTGCTCCACGAGCGCGGCATCAGCATCAACGCCGTGGCGCCGGGCTTCATCGAAACACAGATGACCGCACACATTCCCTTCGGCCTGCGCGAAGCGGGACGGCGTATGAGTTCCCTCGGCCAGGGTGGCCTGCCGCAAGACGTCGCCGAGGCCGTGGCCTGGCTCGCGCAACCGGGCACCGGCGCGTTCACCGGGCAAGCGTTGCGTGTGTGCGGACAAAGCGCTCTGGGAGCTTAAGGATGATCACCGACTGGCACACACTCAACCGCGAACCCGGCCTGACGGGGTCGTACGCACGAGCGGCGACACGACGCAAAATCACCGGCAGCCGCCTGCCCGACTCGGGTTTGCGTTGCTGGGTCGAAGTCGATCCCAAGCACTTGGCGGCTTATCGCAAGGTCTGTGGTTTCGCCGACAACGGTCTGCTGCCACCGACCTACCCGCACATCCTCGGGTTTGCCTTGCAGATGCAGTTGCTCACAGCCAGGGACTTCCCGTTCCCGCTGCTGGGCCTGATTCACCTGAGCAACCGCATTCGAGTACTGCGCCCCATGGGCGGGGTGAGTCGGGTGCGCGTCAGCGTGCGAGTGCAGAACCTGCAGCCCCACGCCAAAGGCGCGACGTTCGATCTGCTGACCAACCTCGACGATCAGTTGGGCCCGTTGTGGAAAGCAGAAAGCCGGATGCTCTGTCGCGGCGTCAAACTCAAGGGCGAACCGCTTGAAGAGCCCCCGGTATCGAGCCTGGCCCTGAGCGAAATCGAACACTGGAAAGCGCCCTCGGACATCGGCCGGCAATACGCCAGGGTGTCGGGCGACTACAACCCGATTCACCTGAGCGCGGCCAGCGCCAAACTCTTCGGCTTCCCGACCGCCATCGCTCACGGCCTGTGGAACAAGGCACGCACATTGGCTGCGCTGGCCGGACATCTTCCAGCGGCGAATGTCGAAATCGCCGTGCAGTTCAAGAAGCCGGTACGGTTGCCCAGTGAAGTGACGTTGCTGGCCAGCGAGCCGGGGCCGAACGGGGATTTTCAACTGATGGGTGCCGGGGAGCTGGAGCATATGATCGGGCATTGGCGGCCGATGGCCTGACAAGGCTGATGTCTGTGGCGAGGGAGCTTGCTCCCGATGGCTGCATACATTCAGACAATCAGGCCGGCCGGTAGGCCGCCATCGCGAGCAAGCTCCCACAGGTACCGAGTACATCTGCAAGAAATTGGTCGGCTGTCAGGCCGTCATCGCGAGCAGGCTCGCTCCCACAGGTACCGAGTACATCTGCAAGAAATTGGTCGGCTGTCAGGCCGTCATCGCGAGCAGGCTCGCTCCCACAGGTACTGAGTACATCTGCAAGATTTCGGTCGACTGGCAGGCCGCCTTCGCGAGCAGGCTCGCTCCTACAGGTACTGAGTACATCTGCAAGATTTCGGTCGACTGGCAGGCCGCCTTCGCGAGCAGGCTCGCTCCTACAGTTAGGCTGGGTACATTCGAAAAAAATGGGTCGGCTGTCAGGCCGCCTTCGCGAGCGAGCTCGCTCCCACAGAAGAGCAAAGGCAGAGCAGCGTACACCGCGCCGCTTCTCACCACTCATCAGGCCGAGCGTTAGCTCGCCTGCAGCTTTTGATCTTGATCCACCCGCCTATATCGGCAGGCTGAGCGGAGGTGTTCATCCGGGGATTGGCGCGCAGCGCCGTTCGACGCAGTCGAACTCATTGCATGTAGGTCGTCGCGAAGCAGACCGGAGGGCAATGCCCCCGGATGAATACCGCAGCGAAGGAACCCCGAGCCTCAGCGAGGGGCCGTACGTAAGGGGCGAGACTTTTTGGTTCCTTTTGTGTCGTTTGACAAAAGGGACTCGCCGTAAGGGCGAAACCATAAGCCGCCGTTACCGCAGCAACGGATATGTACACAACCCAAACCACCAACATGGTCGGCCCAGAGGCCGCCAAGTCACCCTTTGACCAGATAAACCTGCGGCTGCGGAAACAGATTATTCAGCGTCTCCAACAACCGCACGTGATAAATCGGCTTGCGAAAAAGATCCAGCACCTGCAAACGCAACAGGTCACTGACATCATCCATGCCCGCATGCCCCGACATCACAATCACCGGCAAATGCTCGCGCGATGTATGCTCGCGCAAGCGCTTGATCAACGACATGCCACTCTCCTCCGGCATGCGCAAATCAGTGATCACCAAAGCGATATCGGGATGCCGGGTCAGATGCTTCAACGCGAGCTTGACCGAAGTGGCCGTAAAACAATTGAACCCCTCACCTTCCAGCAACTCCGCCAACTCAAGCAATGCGTCCTCTTCGTCATCCACCAGAAGAAGCTGTTGGCGTGGCCGTGCGAGAGCGTTCATGAGGTCACACCTGCAATGGACGAAGCGCTGACGTTAGAAACCCTGTGAAGCAACAACAAACTGTCGACTTCCTTGTCACAGCGCCGCTTGAATCGTGGTGAACGTGGCCGAGATGGCGTTCTGGACACCCGTACTGAAACCGGCGAGCACCACCGCGACCATGGCCGCAATGATCGCGTACTCAATACCGGACGCCCCTTCGGTATCCCTGGCCAGGCCCTTGTAAAAAGCGATTCCGGATTTGACCTTCTCAACAAGTTTGGAAAAAGACATGGCATTTCTCCTGGACGACGACGGGTGTTGCACGGACGCAACATGATTCCCCAGTGCCAGCATCAGCATTGTCGGCATTCCCCGGCCCAACAACTGTAAATACGCATTAACACTAAAGTATTAACCGTTTCGTTGACGTCATAAAACAGGTCGTTTTATCGCAACTTTGCACTTTCGTTAGATTTTTCCTCCCACAGTAATGGCATTTTGCTTTACCTGCGCTACCGTCAAATAGCGAAATAGTTCCATGTTCATAGCTGCCTGATTGCGAAGTTGTCTCGTTGGACTTGACGGGGTTTGCGCAGCAGGAAAGGGAGAGCCTTCATGAACAGCCGTGTCACTCTGGGCCTCGCCGGATTGTTTCTGTTCGGCGCCATCATTACCGGTTACTGGGGGCTCTCATTGAGTCGTCAACCGGCCCCCGAGGCCGTTGCCCAATCCACCGTCAATGCACCGTTCGCCATTGCACAGCTGCCTGTGTCGGCTAATGACCCGACCCGCCATCCCGTGGTCGTGCTGGTGAACGATGTCGCGTCGTATACGCCGATCACCGCCGCCGATGTCGTCCTGGAACAGTTGCACACCGCCCCGGCTGGCAGCCTGACCAGCCTCGACCAGGCGATTGGCCGTACCCCCTGGCGCGCCCTCACCGCCGGCAGCTGGCTCAACGACGAAAGCTTCGAAGCCGGCAGCAAGCTGTCGCGGATGATCCGCCCCAATGAGCGCGCCCTGGCGGTCGCCACGGACGAAGTGGTCATAGTCGGCGGGCAACTGACGCCAGGCGACTATGTCGATGTGCTGCTGTTCCTGCGCATGGACACCCTCAATCCGCAGCCAACGGCACAACTCGTGATACCGGCCTTGCGGGTGCTCGGGGTCGGCGAGCAGTTGGGGTTGACCAACGACGGCCAGCCTTCCGGCCCGGCGCGCAACGTAGAGGAAAAACTCAAACAGGATCAATCCCGCGCCGCGGCCCGGACCGTGTTGCTCGCGGTTCCTGAACAACTGGTGAGCCGCCTGATGCTCGCGACCCAGGCCGGCGTGCTGCGCCTGGCCGTACGTAGCGCCGATGAAAAACGCCTGGCGCGCTACTGGGCCGGCGAAAGCAGCTCTGCCGCCAACCTGGCCAATGCCAACCGCGAGCTATTGCAATTCAGCCAGCTGGCCATGACTGCGCCGCCCAAACCCGTTGCCCGCCCGGCCGTCGCGTCGCGCAAAACCAGCGTGGAAGTCATTCGCGGCAACGAGATCACTCAACAAACCCCCTGAATCGAACAAGGACGCCTTTCCATGCGCAGACGTTTTACGTCGTTGTTCAATGGCTCGATCCGGGGTGCTTTGCTCGGCGGCCTGTCGGCGAGTGCGGTATCACGCAGTGAGTTATCGCAATGAGCCAGAACCTGAGTCAAACCTTCCTCGCGATCACGCGCAACAGCACCGACCTGGAATGGCTGCAAGGCGCCCTTGCGCCCCTGGGCCAGGTGGTCAGCGCCGGTGGCGGCAGCCTCGACGAGCTGTTGGCACTGGTGGACGTGACCTGCGCCAGCCTGGTGTTCATCGGCCTGGACCGCGACCACGTGGTCACCCAAAGTGCGCTGATCGAAGGCGCGCTGGAAGCCAAGCCGATGCTGGCGATCGTCGCGCTGGGCGACGGCATGGACAACCAGCTGGTACTCAATGCGATGCGCGCCGGGGCCAGGGATTTCGTGGCCTATGGTTCACGCGCCAGTGAAGTCGCGGGGTTGGTGCGACGCCTGAGCAAACGCCTGCCCGCCATCGCGCCGAACACGCACCTGGGCCGCCTGACCGTACTGTATGGCGTGCAGAGCAGCGCCGACGGCGCGTTGCTGGCCACGCACATGGCGCAAGTGGTGCAAAAAAGCGGACAGCACACACTGCTGCTGGACCTTGGATTACCCCGGGGCGATAGCCTGGCGCTGTTGGGCCTTGAAAGCTCGTTTCATTTCGGCGATGCGCTGCGCCACTTGCGACGCCTGGACGCGACGCTGATCGACAGTGCCTTCACCAGTTGCGAGGCCGGGCTGCGCATCCTCGCCTACGCCAGTGGCGATGAACCGCTGGAACACACCAGCGCCGCCGAGTTGTACATGTTGCTCAGTGCCCTGCGCCAACACTTCCAGCACATCGTGGTAAACCTCACCGGTCAACCCGACAGTGAGGCGCTGCGCACCTTCGTCAGCCATTGCGACAAACTGCTGTGGTACACCGACCAGAACGTGCTCGACTGCCGCCGCAACCTCACGGTGCTCAACTTGTGGCGCGAAAAAGGCATGAAGCTCGATCACGCCAAACTGCTCGTGGACCGCTACCTGCGTAGCGTCGCACCGGACTCCGACACCCTGGGCAAGACGTTCGGCCTGGAGATCATCGCCACCCTCGCCTACAGCCCGGAAGTGCGGCTCAACGCCAAGAACCAGGGCCTGACCCTGTTCGAACTGGCCCCACGCGAGGGCCTCACCCAGGGCCTGCGCGCCCTCGGCGAGCGCCTGGCCAAGCATTCCGAAGGCCTGGCCAAACCCAAGACCGGCTGGTTCAACCGCTTGAGGGGCGCACAATGAGCAGTGAAAAACTCTTCGGCTCACCCCAACGCGGCGCGGTCGGCAATACCGACCACGAAGGCCTGAAACTGGTGCTGCACCGCTACATCATCGACGCCATCGAAGAGTCGGGGAAAAACCTGCTGGAGGGCTCGCGTCAGGCGCTGGCGCAGTTCGTGATCGACAAGGTGGCCGAGTACATCGCGCGTTTGCACCTGGCGATTTCCCGCTATGAAATGGAACGTCTGGCCGAAGAGATCGTCGACGAACTCACCGGTTTCGGCCCGTTGGAAGTACTGCTGCGCGACACGGCGGTGACCGAGATTCTGGTCAACGGTCCGCACCGGGTATTTGTCGAACGTGAAGGCTTGCTGCACCTGAGTGACTTGCGCTTTATCGATTCGCACCACGTCGAACGTGTGATGCAACGGATTCTCGCGCCCCTGGGCCGACGTCTCGATGAGTCTTCGCCGATGGTCGACGCGCGCCTGCCGGACGGCAGCCGGGTCAACGCCATCATTCCGCCAATTGCCCTCGATGGCCCGTGCCTGTCGATCCGCAAATTCCGCCAGGACATGCTCAAAAGCTCCGACCTGATCGCGATGCAAACCATCGATCACGGGATCTACGAATTCATTCAGGAAGCCGTGGGCAAACGCTGCAACATCCTGATCAGTGGGGGCACCGGCACCGGCAAGACCACGCTGCTGAACATTCTCAGCCAGTTGATCAACCCTCAGGAACGACTGGTCACCATCGAAGACGTCGCCGAACTGCAACTGGGCCATCCTCACGTCGTGCGCCTGGAAACCCGTCCACCGAATGCCGAAGGCCATGGCGAGGTGAAAGCCAGCGACCTGATTCGCAACGCCCTGCGGATGCGCCCGGACCGGATCATCCTCGGCGAAATTCGCGGAGTCGAAGTGGTCGATGTGTTGACCGCCATGAACACTGGCCACGACGGTTCGATGAGTACCGTCCACGCCAACAACGCCCAGGATGCACTGCTGCGCCTGGAGACCCTGGTGGGCTTGACCGGCCGCAGCATCGCCGAGCGCACCCTGCGGCAAATGATCTGCGCGGCGCTCGATGTGGTCATCCAGCTCACGCGCTTGCCCGACGGGCGCCGCTGCGTCAGTGAAGTGGTGGAAGTCGTTGGGGTGCGCGACGACATGTATGTCACCAACACGCTGTTCCGTTTCGACCGCCACACCGGATTCGGTTTCCTGCGCGAAGCCGTGAACCCGGCTGGCGACAAATTGCGCCGGGACTCGGCGCTGCCTCCCTCGGCGTACTGAGGCCACGGCATGCTCAAACCGGCGCTGCTCATCCTCGTTTGCCTGATCTTTCTCGGCCTGGCGCTGCGCCTGCTCTATAACGGCTTGCGCCAGACCGGCAACGAACGAATTCTGGGACGCCTGAGCCAGGGGCAACCGCTGCGGGTCGTGCAGAAGTCGTCATGGGCGGGCCTTGAGCGGGCGTTTTTGCGCGCCGGACTCGGACGCCCCACCGAACGCCTGGGCCAGTGGCTGGCGTTCTGGATACTCGGGGTGCTGCTGGGAATTGCCCTGGGTGGCTGGGTCGGCGCGCTGCTGGCGCTGCTGGTGCCTCCGGTGGTGGTACGGCTGTTCATCAGCTGGCGTTATCAGCGTCGTCTCAGCCGCATGATCGACCAGTTGCCGATGTTGCTCGACCATGCCGTACGCAGCCTGAAGTCCGGGCGGACCCTGGCCGATGCCGTGCTCGGCGCCATCGATGCGGCCGACGACCCGCTGAAAAATGCCATGGGCCGGATTCAGCGCAATGTGCAACTGGGGGTCACCCTGGCAGACGCCGCTTCGGACTTCGCCGAGCTGTACGAGAAAGACGAACTGCGCCTGCTCGCACTCGGCTTGAAGGTCAACCACCGCTATGGTGGCAATGCCAGTGAGCTGCTGGAAAACCTGATCAAGATGATCCGCGAACGCGAGCAAGCGGCTCGCCAGTTGAAGGCCATGACCGGCGAAACCCGTATCACTGCCGCGGTCCTGGCCTTGCTGCCGGTCTCGGTCGCCGGCTACTTTCTACTGACCAATCCAACCTACCTGCTTTCCATGTGGCACGACAGCTCGGGGCAAATCATGCTGGCGAGTGCCTTCGGATTTCAGGTGATCGGTTGCCTGGCGCTTTGGCGCATGTTGCGTAGCCTATGAATATGATGATGCTCTTGCTGGTAAGCGCGCTGCTGCTTTTCGGGGCAGCACTGTTGTTGCTCAACGCCTTGCTGGACCAAAGCCGACGAGCACGCCAGGTGGCCCAGCGACTGGATGGAAAGGCGCCGGGTGATAGTCACCTCACCCTGTTGCTGCAGGCCCTGGGCGCCAGTCGGCTGGGGCAGCAGTCGGTCAAAATGGACAACGAAACCCAGACCCTGCTCAACCGCCTTGGCTGGCGCAGCGCACGCCAACGCTCACAGTTCGCCGCCTTGCAGGTAGGCGTGCCGCTGTTGGCGCTGTCCTTGTGCCTGCTGATCCAGGGGCTGTTCTACCCGAGTGTGGAGAACCACTGGATCGCCCCGATGCTCGCCACCTGTGCCGGCTATCTGCTGCCCAAACGCTGGCTGTCCGCCGCCGCACAGCGTCGGCAAAAACAACTCGCCACCGAAACCTCGACCTTCATTGCGCTGCTGCGCACCCTGTTCGAATCGGGCATGGCGGTGGAGCAATCCCTGCGTGTGCTGAGCCAGGAAGGCAGGCAACTGCTGCCCGCCCTGACCCATGAACTGCGCCTGATTCTGACCCGCGTCGACTCCGGGCTGGAACTGGGCGAAGAACTGAACAAGACCACCCGACTGCTCTCGGTAGACGAATTCACCGACACCTGCGTGATCCTTCAACAATTGATCCATCAGGGTGGCGGCGCGATGAAGTCCTTGCTGGCGCTCAAACAGTTGCTCGACGACCGGCGCCTGACGCGCCTGCAGGAATACATTTCCAAAATGTCCGCCAAAATGTCCGTCGTGATGATGTTGTTTCTCTTCCCGGCGTTATTGATCGTCCTCGCCGGCCCTGGCTTCACGGCCCTGGCCCGGTCCTTTGGCCACTAATCCTGCGGATCGAGATTATCCAGTGCCCGATTCACCGCCAGCTCGCCCAGCATGATCACCTGCGCAATCCCCAGCATCGTATTGCGCTGCGAGCCTTGCAGAAACCCCGCGAAATCACTCGCCATCACACTCGCCGACGCCAGTGATTCACAGGCGTGGGCCAGCAGGGTCTCGGTGTCGATGTCCGGGGCGATGATGAACATCGTGCCGGGCTTTTGGGTGACAGGTTTGGGGGGATTTGGGGTGGGTTTGATCATGGTGAAGCTCCAAGTATGAGATGGAGCTGCCACTGATCGCCGCGACAGCAATCAAGGGTGGCAGCTGTACGCGGGGTCGCGGACCGAGCTACTTGGAAACCCGGCATACCCGAAGGTATCCCGCGCACAGCCACCATTACATCAAACGACAAGCACCGAAGCGCTCCGGTTTGAGCCGGTGGATTATGCACCAAGTAGACTAAAAGGCCGCGACAGCCCGGTCACTGATTTTGCAGCGACCGACAAAGGCTAGAGATCGCGCTTCCGACGGACAACCTGAAAAGCGTGTCGGAGATTTCCCAGGGGTTTGAGGAAAACTACACAGGAATGTGTTGGCTGGAGGGATGTCATCGCGAGCAGGCTCGCTCCTACAGTTGGGCTGGCTACATCTGAGAGGGGATTGGTCGGATGGCAGGCCGCTATCGCCAGCAGGCTGGCTCCCACAGAAAAGCACAAGCAAAAGCAAAAGCTAAAGCACAAGCAAAAGCCGCGTACCCTCGCCGCTTCTCACCACTCATCAGGCCGAGCGTTAGCTCGCCTGCAGCTCTTGATCTTGATCCACCCGCCCCCTCGGCAGCGAAGGAACCCCGAGCCTTAGCAACGGGCCGTTACCGCAGCAACGGATATGTACTCAACCCAAACCACCAACATGGTCGGCCCAGAGGCCGCCAAGACTCAGTGCGCCGTAACCCGCCGCCACCCCAAGGAACCACTGGGCGACAAGGCCAACGCCAACTGCGTTCGGTTATGCATATGCGTCAACCGCAGCACCTGCGACACATACAACTTCACCGTGTTCTCGGTAATACCCAACTCACAGGCAATCTGATAATTGGTCTGCCCCTTGCCCACCAACCGCGCCACCTCCAGTTGCCGCGCAGACAACTGATTGAAAATCGCCGGAACCTCCACCGCATCAGTATCAGCGACACCCCGGTCACCGGCGCCCGCATGCGGCCCGCGCCGAACCTTGTCCAGGTCCTGGTAAAGATCATCGATCGACTCGGACAGATACTGAAGCTTCTGATTCAAATGCCCCAACTGCAGGTTCTTGTGCCTCTCCTGCAAGGCCACTTCCTGCCGCTGCAAACCTTCGAGCAACTCATTCAGATCGATCGGCTTCTGGTAATAGTCGGCAACACCAGCGCGCAGAGCCTTGATCACGTCCTGCTTGTCGGCGCACCCGGTGAGCATGATCGCCTCGAACGCCCGGTGCTTGCCCGATAGCCGCTGCAACTCCTGCATCAACTCAATGCCGTCCATGCCGGGCATCTGCAAATCCAGCAGCACCAGGCCGATATCGAGGTCTTCTTTGAAACGCTCGATCGCCAGATAGCCCGACTCGCACGGAACACAACGGTAACCTTTGCCCTCCAGAAATTCGCAAAGCTCTTCAACGATCAATGGCGCATCGTCGACCACAAGGACTTTTACTGCCGAAGTAAACTTGCTCACGAGCAACTCCCTGTCAGGTCATAGGTTGACCCGTCCCTCAGCGACAGCCAACGGCTGTACAACTTCTGTCTGAAAAGTAGACGTAGTTTCCGGCTATGTACACAAAAGGGGCGGCTAGCGGAGCCAGGCAAATGTCAGCATCAGCCCCACCAGCACGAAGGGTGCAAATGGTTGCTTCCTTGACATTTCAGGTGCCATATAAAAAAGACGGGTTCTAAGCCCTTGACCCATATGAAGCCAGACTCTTGGCGCCAGCAGCAGCCAGAAAACGCTGGCCAATCCGGCGCCAATAAACGTGCCGAGCACGTGCATACCGTCCGTCGCAAGACCCAGGGCGGCCATGAGTTTCACGTCTGCGCCACCCATTCGCTTCATCGCGTAGCCCGGTAGCGTGAAGCCCAGGGCCAACAAAAAAGCCCAGCCGCCCTGTTGCGCCTCGGCACCCAGCCAGGTCGTGCCGCTCCACAGCAGCCACGCCAGGGCCAGGGCACCGCCGCCCACAGTCAGGCCATTGGCGATGTGCCGTTGTCGGGCATCCTGTGCGGCGCAAAGTGCCAGCCAGATCAGTAGGACAAAGCTCTGCATTCGGTAAAAAACGTCCGTTTTGGCTGAATGACTCTATGCTGACATTACTCCGTGTTGGTCAGGGTAGACGCACTCATGAAAGCCAGCCTCCCCCACAAACAAAAAGGCGCCGCCGCGATTGAATTCGCCCTGGTGTTCATCATTTTTTTTGGCGTGTTCTACGGCATCATCAGCTATAGCCTGCCGCTGCTGTTGATGCAGTCATTCAACCAGTCGACCGCCGAAGCCGTGCGCCGCAGCGTGGCGCTGGACCCGGCCACCCCCGGCTACAGCGCCGCACTGATCGCCCGCGCCACGACGGAGCTGACCACGCAAACGGCCTGGATTGCACCGGCCCTGAATTTCAACGTCGCCACCGACGCCAACGTTACTTATGTGGGCGGGTTGCTGACCGTGCGCATCAGCTACCCCACCAATAAAATCAGCGCCGTCATCCCGTTCCTGAACCTGCCCGGCATCGGTCGGGTACCGAACCTGCCGGCGACCCTCACAGCCAGTGCGAGCCTGCAATTTTGAGTGCCGGGGACAAATTGTTCGGGCGCCTGCTCCACCGCCACCCGCCGCCCCCACCGGAGCCACCCGAGGCACTGCGGGTGCACAGCTTCGGCTTGCAGATGCAGCTCAATGCCGAGGGGCGTGCCGTTCAATTGAGCGGCCCGCTGCGGCACTTGCTTGCCCAGCACCCCCCCGGCGCGCAGGCACCGCACCTGCTCGACTTCCTGTTGCCCCACAGCAGTCTCGCCATCGAAGGCTCTCCGGCGGACTGGCAGGGACAAACCCTGGACCTGGACTTTTACAGCCTCAACGGCCCACCCCTGCATTTGCGCGGCTGGGTGCAACCCATGGCCGATGCCTGGCTGTTGCAGATGCTGGACATCAGCGACTTGCTGCTCGAACGCCGGCAATCGCGTAACCGCGAACAATGCCAGGTGCTGGCGCTGCAAATCGCCGAACAGTTACGCCTGTCCAGCCTGGCCCGCCTGCCCGAAATGCTGGCCGAACAACTGCAAAGCCTGGCCCAGCGCTTTCAGATTCCGTGCATTGCCCTGGCCTTGCTCGATGAGCAGGAACAGGGATGGCAAATTTACCAGCACTACGCGGCCCTCGATGCACCGCAACTGTGGCAAAACGGTCAGCGCCTGGGCACGGGACTGGACAGTTTGAGCGGCTCGACGCCGCAGCACCTGACCCCGCGCGAACACCCGCGCCTGCAAGGCACGTTCGGCAATACCGATGGCTTCGCCGTGCCTTATCACGATGCACAAGGGGTGGTCGCCTGGTTGTTGTGCGGCTTCTACACGGCGCAACAACGCGCCCCCGATGTCACGGAACGCGACTGGCTGCAAATCACCGCCGCGCTCGCCAGCCCCTTGCTCGAGCGCCTGCGCGAGCACCGGCATCACTTGCAACTGGAACGCCTGGAATCACTGCAAGCCTTGCTGGGAACCGGTTGGTGGGAAGTCTTCAGCGACAGCGACGAGGTTCAGTTGGCACCTTCACTGGCCACTACCCTGAACCTTGGAACGTCGCGTTTATCCATGCAGCACTGGCTCAATCAGGTGTATCCCGCCGACCGCGAAGAGCTGCGCATCTGCCTGCAAGACTTGCAGGAGACAGGCACCCCCCTGCTGCTGTGCGTGCGCCTGTATCGCCCCTACGGTGTGCCCGAACCCATCTGGTATCGCCTGCAGGGCCAGGCCCTGGGCGCGGGGAAAAACCGTCGGCTGGTGGGGTTCATGCTCGACATCAGCGATATCAAGAACCAGGAGCAAAGCGCCGCCGCCGCCCATGCTCGCCTGGACAATCTGATTGCCAGCTCTCCGGCGGTGATTTACGTACAGCGCTATGTCGAGGGTGCGTTGCAACCGGTGTTCTTCAGCGACAGCCTGTTGCCACTGCTCGGCTGGACCCTCGCCGACTGCGCACCCGGGGCGCTGGTGGAACGGGTGCATCCCGACGACCGCCTGCAGTATTTCGAGCGCACGCGGCTGTTGCTGCGTGAAGGCTCGGTGCGCACCCGCTATCGGTTACGCGACAGTCACGGCGACTACCACTGGCTGCTGGATGAGGCGAAGTTGTTGCGCGACGACCTCGGCTTGCCGGTGGAAGCCGTGGGCCTGTGGCTGGACATTACCGAAGCAACCCTGGCCACCGAACAGGTCAGGCAGAGTGAAGAACGCTACCGGATTCTGGTGGAAGACTCGCCGGCGATGATCTGCCGCTACCAGCCGGACCTGACCCTGACCTTCGGTAACCGCCCGTTGGCCACGTATCTTGAATTGGCACCCGAACAATTGCCGGGGGTGAATCTGGGCGACTGGATGTCCGGGGAACAGCGCGAGGCATTCACCCGACGGCTGAACCAGTTGAGCCCCGAGTTTCCGGTCAGCACCGCCGAGATCAACCTGCAACTGCCCGGCCGCGAACACGCCTGGTGGGTCTGGTCCGATCGCGGGGTGTTCGATGAACAGGGCCGGTTGCTCGAGGTCCAGGCCGTTGGCCGCGACAACACCGAGGTGCGGCGCTCGCAGCAGCAGCTCACACAAAGCGCGAAAATGGCTACCCTCGGTGAAATGGCCACCGGCCTGGCCCATGAGATCAACCAGCCGCTGAACGTGATCCGCATGGTCATCGTCAACGTACTCAAGCGCCTCAACAACGGCGACGTACAGGTCGATTACCTGATCGACAAGCTCACCCGCATCGACACCCAGGTGCAGCGCGCCGCGCGGGTGGTGGACCACATGCGGGTGTTTGGCCGTCGATCGGAAATCGAGCAGCAACCGTTCAACCCGGCCCAGGCCATCGAAGGCACCTTGGCGCTGTTGTCCGAGGGGATGCGCGGCAAGGGCATCGACCTGCGTATCAGCGAACCCGGGGGTGAAGTGCAGGTGCGCGGCTACGTCGATCAACTTGAACAGGTGCTGATCAACCTGATGGTCAACGCTCGGGATGCACTGCTCGGCAAGCGCAAGACCGCCCCTGATTTCAAACCGTGGATTTCGCTGTACGCCGAACGGGATACAGACTCGGTACGCCTGTGGGTCGAGGACAACGGCGGCGGTATCGACCCACGTTTACTGGAGCGGATTTTCGAGCCGTTCTTCACCACCAAACCCGTCGGCATGGGCACGGGCCTGGGCTTGTCGGTGAGCTACGGCATCGTCGAGAACATGGGCGGAAAACTGAGCATACAAAACGCCACCGAGGGTGCGCGTTTCTGCATTGAACTGCCGATCGTGAAACCGGACTAGATCACCAGCGCCGCTCGACCCGAGTGACAACTGAGGTTGGCACCCACTTCGACTTTGTTCAGGTCGATCCCCAGGCTCGCCAGCAACGTATTGATCAGCGTATCCAGTAACGGGCTGAGTACCGTATTGATCGCATTGACCAACGCCGTCGTGACATCACTCAAAATACTGCCCAAGCCACCCACGATGCTGCCCGACGGCCCGTACATGTTCACGCCAAGGTTACTCACGGTGGTGCTCAGGCTGTTGACGATATTGGTCGTGGTAAAGGCGTAGTAAAACGGCGGCTGATTGATCTCCGGCAGGTTGGCAGCCGCCGGCGCGGAATAGACGTGGGACATGTTGGCATTTTGGACAATCGCGGTGTTGACCATGATATCGATGCTACCGCCAACGCCTGGCTGATGGTTGTAGCAGGTTGGCGGCAGGATCAGCAGTCGCTGGCAGGTCTGCACGCCGATATCGATGACCCTCAGGGGATTGACGTGGTTGCTGGGTGGAACAGTGGGCGAGCCGAACACATCGGCGGGGTTGATCTGCCCGATCTTCAATCCGATCAGTGTGGTGGTGGTGCTGGTCGTCAGGCTTTTGTTTGTCGTACTCACACAACTGTAAGCCGTGACATAACTCCAGGCACCGGCCGCCTCCAGCGCCACGTCGATGCGTACCGGTGGTGGCAACAGCTTGATTTCCGGCGTGTCGCAGGGCACGAGCAACGCGCAGGTCAATGCGTTGACGACGCCCACCAGGTCCCAATCAAACAATGAGTTCAGAATATTGGCCAGGGGTGCAGCCAGATCGATGACGGCGTTGACCAGAGGCGTGATGGCGTCCAGCACGGGCAGGTTGATCGACAACAATGTCTTGACCTGAGCCGTGCGTACATAGATTCGGTTGGGGCCCAAAGGGGCCAATGCCGCGTTTTTCGGGTTGCCGATGGCCGACAGTTGCGGCGGCTCCATCACCTGCACCCGTGCATTGATTTGCGCCAGGCCTGCGATGTCGATCGGGAAGTTCGCGACCAAGGCGTTCTTCTTGTTGGCCAGTTGCACAAACCCTTCGATCAGATCGAACGCTTTGAGATTCACGGCAAGGGTCGAGATGTCGGCTCCACTTTCAACATGCAACATATTACCCAGCACAACGGACGTCGTACCCGCCGCCACCTTCAACGCTTGCAGGCTGACAATGGTTGCGGATGCTCCAAGTGTGCCGTTGGGGTCCAGTACGTTGATGGCGGTCTGGATCAACTGGCCGACGTTGACCGTACTACCCAGTACCTGGTCGTAGCCGGCAGCGCTCAGGCCAAGGTCAATCTTCAACCTATTCAGGTAGCTGAGCAGGCTGATATTGGTATTGACCAATCCGTTCCAGCCCGCCGCATCGATACTGAGATTGCCTCCCAGCAACCCCCCGAAAAGCAGACTGGTAATGGCGGCCTTGCTGGCATCGAAGGTCAACGCCGCACTGCGGATCGTCAATGAAGCCAGGGGAGGCGGCAGCGCAGCGACCGCCGTAGCGCTCAGCGTCAGCGTTGAGCCCGCCGGTGCACCGCCGACCAACGCGCCGATGCCACCGGCAATACTCTGTTGCACGACATGGCTGGCGATAACCCGGATAGCCTCGTTTTGGCTTGGGTCTGCACCGAATACCCGAAGGTTGTTGGCATCCAGGGTCAGCGCACCGCACGCCACAGCCAGTGCGCGTCCCGTAGAGGGAATGGTGAAACCGTTTCGTTGCGCGCTGGCCGTGGCATAGGTGTTCGCGGTTGAGCCGGCGGAACAGTCTCCACCCCTTGTGGCTGCCTCAAGTGCGGCCATGTCAGCCACGCGCTGCAAACTGCGTTTTTCCAGGTACAACCTGCCGGTATCGACCACCAACAACATGAATGCCAAAGCCAAAGTCAGGGTCAAAGCGGCCATCAAGCCGATCGCCCCCCGTTGCCGGGCCGGGCCGCGAAATTGCTGGCGGGGAGACATGGCGCACTCCTTTGCCGGCGCACTGCCGGGCGCAACCTCCGTTGGTGAAAAGCAGTGTAGACAAGGGTGGCCGAGACTGCTGGCAACTTGCCAGCCAAGACAATAAAAACCCCTGCGGGGGAACACAGGGGTTGGGAGACTGGCTGATTCTAGGAGGCGTGAGGTGGATAGTTGGCCAATATCCGCGTGACCGTTTCCCAGATGGCATCGCGACGATCCGTCGGGTTCGGCGTGCGGCTGAGTATCTGCTCGTCACTGCCGCGCCACACCAGTTTGCCGTCCTTGCCATCGAGCAGGTCGATCTGGATGGTCGCCACTTTGTAGCTGACATTGCGGGTTTCGTTATACATGGGAGCGCCGTAGTAGCCATACCACGGGTTACCCCAGCCGCCGCCGTAATTGGTGGTCACCTGTTGTTGCCGCTCTTCGACAATCAGGTAGGTCTGCACATTCAAATCGCCCTTGGCACCTGTGGCGGCCGGGCGCAGACCGCGCTGATCCAGTTGATCGGCAACTGCCTGACGGATGCGCTGTTCGGTCAGATCGCTCTTGATCCTTGGATCATCGGGACGGTATTGCAGGGCGGGCTCTTTCCAGGTCCAGCTGCGATAGGCAGCAAAATCGCGGCTGGCGTCGAAGTCATGATTGACCTGGTTGGCGGCGCAGGCACTGAGCAGCGCGGCCACTGCCAGTAAAACAAAACGGCGGAACATGATGAGTCTCCGGTTGAAGGCATGATCCTGCGGAATGCTTCTTATCTACAAGAAGCTAACTAGGAGGATACGCCGACATTGCCTTTTCCACAGCCTCCCGTATGGCATCGGCCCGCTCGCTTTCGCTTCCCCGGTTGCCGGTTTCAGCACTGGAGCTCCACACCGGCTGACCGCTCCTGGCGTCATACATATCCACCTGAACCACTACGACTTGCTCCTGATAGGTACGAACGACCGGTACGGTGGCGTACCCGCCATATCCAGGTCCGTAGCCGTTGTAGCCACCGTAACCGCCGCCGTAGTAGTCGTCCTGAACCTGGCGCAAACGGGTTTCCATCCGCAGGTCGGCGCTGACAAACAGATCGGCCGGGCGATTGTCGTGCAACGGGCGCAAGCCGCGTTGATCCAGCGCATTGCTGACCGCTTCGGCGATCTGCGCCGAGTCGGCCCAGGCGGTGCCCGGTGGCAGGTGCCCGTCGAGCCACGCCCAACTGCGGTAGCGTCCATAGTCACGGGGGGCTGCCGGGTAAGCGCTGCGGTCAAAGGTCTTGGCGGCCTGGGGCGGTGCCGGTGGCAAAGGGTTCGACGTGGCGACATAAGGGTTGCTGCCCTGACAGGCAGCCAGCCCCAGGCAGAACACCAGTACACCTGAATGACTTTTCATTGCTTGCTCCGATCAGACAGGCCGACAGATCCAGTGCAAGTAGCGCCCAAGCCCGGCAAAGCCCGGATGACGACGGTGGGCCAGTTCCATTTCCAGCAGGTCCGCCAGCTCGGCGCGGGCCTGGAATTCCACCGGCATGTAGTCGTGAAAAACCCGCACGCCACTCATGGTTTCGACCTGCCACAGACCTTCAAGTTGCGCCGCCAGCTCGCGCGGATCAAGGGGCTGTTGCGGGGTCAGGCTCTGCTTTTCGCCGGCCATGTCGTTCTTGCGCATCTTGCGGAAATGGCCCTTGAGCAAGTTGCGATAAATCAGCGCGTCGCGGTTGTAGAACGCCAGGGACAGCCAGCCGTCCGCCTTGGTCAGTTGATGCAGCACCGGCAGGATGGCGTGGGGTTCGGCCAGCCATTCCAGCACGGCGTGGCACAGCACCAGGTCGTAGGGTTCGGTGAGCTGCCCGAGCAGCTCCTGCCAGGGTGCCTGAATGAACGTGGCGCTCTGCCCGGCTTCGGCAAAGCGCTGGCGGGCGCCTTCGAGCATCGGCTCGGCAGGCTCGGCGAGCGTCACCTGATGGCCGCGCTGGGCAAGCCACAACGACATGTGGCCAAGGCCGGCGCCGATGTCCAGCACACGCAGAGGTCGGTCGGGCAGGATTTCGGTCAGGTCGGCCTGCAACACCGCCAGACGGATCGCACCTTTGGCACCACCGTAGATTTTTTCGGCGAAACGGGTCGCCAACTGATCGAAATGACGGTCGCTCATCAGCTGAACCTCCGTTCGCTGTCCGCCAGTTTGCTACGCACCACGGCATCCATGTCCAGGCCCAGCTCGCTGCATAACAGCAACAGATAAAGCACAATGTCACCGACTTCCTGCCCGGCGTGGGCGAGCTTGTCCGCCGACAACTGGCGAGACTGGTCTTCGGTCAGCCACTGGAAAATTTCCACCAGCTCGGACATTTCCACGCTCGCGGCCATGGCCAGGTTTTTCGGGCTGTGAAATTGCCGCCAGTCATTGCGGTCACGGATGGCGTGCAGGCGTTCGGTCAGTTCAACAAGGTTCATCGGGCTCTCCTGAAGGCGTATAGCTTCGGGGGGATCACAGGTGAAGGCAAGGGGCAGAAGATGCATGCTCTGTGTGCAACCCTCTATGCTTGTGGGAACTCGGCAGCATGATCGACAGCCCAAGACTCAATTCTCTTTAATCAGGACGTTCATTCCATGCAGGTAGAAGGTTTTTCCGAATGGCTCGGCCAGGTACTCGGCTCGATCATCCGCTTCATCGTTGATGCCCTCAGCGGGCTGTTCAGTCTGTTGAGCAACGCCAGCAGCAACTTTGTCGAAGGCCTGTCCCAGGCGCTGGGCATGGATACCTCGGTCATCAGCATCGTGACCTTGATCCTCGGGCTGATCCTGCTGTGGTCGGCGATCCGCGCCTTTCTCAATGCGTCGTTCATCATGGGAATCATCTGGTTGCTGCTGGGGCTTTGGTTGCTCAGCTGGATCATTCACTGACAGCACCGAACACTGTGGGAGCGAGCCTGCTCGCGATGATGCCGGCACATACAACATATGAGTGTCTGCCACACCGCTATCGCGAGCAGGCTCGCTCCCACAATTGATCGCGGTTTGCTCTCGATGTACCGCTACAATGCCCGCTCCCAAGGAGCCTGCATGTCCAACCTGACCGCCGACTGGCGCGACCGCCCTACCCATCGCCGGGTCTGGGCACTCGCTGCGCCGATGATTCTTTCGAACATTTCCGTGCCGCTGGTGGCATTGGTCGACAGCACCGTCATCGGTCACCTGCCCCACGCCCATCAACTCGGCGCCGTCGCGGTCGGGGCCAGTCTGTACACCTTCCTCGCCTGGGCCATGGGCTTTCTGCGCATGGGCTCCACCGGGTTCGCCGCCCAGGCGGCCGGGCGCGGGGATGGCGCGGCCCTGCGGCAGATTCTGTTGCAAGGCCTGCTGCTCGCCATCGGCCTGGCCGTGGTCCTGGGTGCGGTGGGCGTGCCTTTGAGCGGGGTCGCGTTGCACTTCATGCAACCGTCGGCGGAGCTCGATCAACTGACCCGCGAGTTCTTCCATACCCGCCTGTTCGGCCTACCCGCGGCGCTCGCCAGTTATGCACTGGTCGGCTGGTTTCTCGGCACCCAGAATGCCCGGGCGCCCCTGGCGATTCTGCTGAGCACCAACCTGGTCAACATTGCCCTGAACCTGTGGTTCGTCCTCAGCCTGGAATGGGGCGTGGTCGGTGCGGCCCGGGCCTCGGTGATTGCCGAATGGACCGGTGCCCTGATCGGCTTGCTGATGACCCGCAAAGCCCTGCGCGCCTATCCCGGGCATATCGTCTGGGCGACGTTGGCGCTGTGGCAGAGTTGGCGGCCATTGCTGGCGGTCAACCGCGATATCTTCATCCGCAGCCTGGCGCTGCAATCGGTGTTTTTCCTGATCACGGTGCAAGGCGCACGTCTGGGTGACGCCACGGTCGCGGCCAATGCTCTTTTGCTCAATGGCCTGTTACTGACCGCCCACGCCCTCGATGGCCTGGCCCACGCTGTCGAAGCCCTCTGCGGACATGCGCTTGGCGCCCGTGACCGCGATGCCCTGCGTCGTTCGTTGGTGGTGGCGGGAGGCTGGTCGTTGCTGGCGAGCCTGGGCTTTGCCGCGCTGTTTCTGTTCGCCGGACATCTGTTCATCGAGATGCAAACCGACATTCAAAGTGTGCGCGACACCGCGTTCATCTACCTGCCCTACCTCGCCGTACTGCCACTGATTGCCGTCTGGAGTTACCTGCTCGACGGCCTGTTCATCGGCGCCACCCGCGCCCGGGAAATGCGCAACGGCATGCTGCTGACCGTGGCGCTGGTGCTGCCCTTCGGCTGGGCACTGCAAGGCGGGGGCAACCACGGCCTGTGGATAACCTTTCTGTTGTTCATGTTGCTGCGCAGTCTGACCCTCGGCATGATCGCCTGGCGCCTGCGTCGTAACGATGGCTGGTTCGCCGGCACTCACTGAACGGGCGTGGCCCGACAATACTCGACCTCATGGCCAGGGTCGATCGTTCTGCCACAGGCGACGCAGGCTATCGAGTCGTTCCTGCTGAGTCCCGCCCGGCGACGGCTGCACGGGAACGGCATCGGGATATTGCAAGCGTAGCCATATCCAGCCATCAAGCACCGGGCGCTCACTGAAACCCAGCGCCAGCCCTTCCTGCACAAGGGTCCACAGACGGGGAAAATCGACACCCGTGGATCGGTTCCAGCGCCAGGCATGCTGTTCCAGCAGGCAGGTTTGCAATTTTCCCTGCTGCCCGGCGCTGAGGCCTTCCTCGATGGCCAACGGGCTGACAGCCAACCCCGGATTGGACAAGCGCTGCCAGCCCTCACACCCCATCGCGCGGTCGGCCCAACTACCGCCGAACCAGCGTAACTGATGGATAGGCCCTAGCCAGCGACTCAGTTCAACGGCATCGCAACCATCGAAAAAATAACTGGCCGTGGTTGGGTTGTAGTAACTCAACAGGGCCCGGTGCAGGCCTAGCGTGACCGTGAGCATGCGCCGCAAATGCGCCAGCAACGATGCAGCGCCGGCCTCGCTGACCATCAGCAATCCGGGCCAGCGTTGCCCGTCGACGATGCATAAATCGGCCAGTGCCGGGCAGGTGCGCAAATCGACCAGGACCGGCCCCTGTTCCTGCAGCGCATGCCACTCCGTGCCGTCGAACAACCTGAACCATCGGGCCTGGGCAAACATCTGCCGAAGTGTGACACCCGCCTGTGGCGTACCCGGCACATCCAGCAACAGCCACTGCGGGGGGGCCTCGGGCATGCGTGTGGCGATCATGCTCCAGAGCTCTGGCCAAGCTGCGTCGCCAGACGACAGGTGCACAAAGCCTGCGCGCAATGGTTGAAGCTGCCGCCACCGGGCAGCAGGCACAGCATCAGCAATGGCTCCCCCGAACGCAACCATTGCTCCAGCCCCTCATCATGGGTGCTACCGGGTTGGGGTGTGTCGGCATCCGTCATCTCGACCATTGCCGACGCATGCAGCACCGCAGTTATTTGCGGTTGATCGGGATCGCCCTCGACAAAACTCACGACCAGTTCAGTCCCTTCCCGTAATGACGAGAAGGTCGAGGCCTGCAACTGCCTGGCCAGGGGCAACCAGCAATGACTGGGCGCCGCCCCTTTGCCCTGGTAAAGCCAGTCGAATTGCACCGGTATCGGCCTTGCCGGGTCGGGGCCTGGCTCATCGACCTCGACCACCCACGCCCGTTGCGGGCCATGCATCCTTGGTTTGACCGTTGCACCGGGCGGCTCGATGGGTGCCGGCCAGCGCAGGGCACGGGCCTGATTGTGGTAAGGCGTCGTCGCATCCTGGCTGCCCCAATGCTCAACGCAGGTCAACAGCCAGAGCCGATTGCAATCGGCAACCGGATGACCGGACAGCGGCATCAGCCGACCGCTGCGCAAGGTCGCAAGATCCGTCCGGCATTCGGCGCATTGCACTGCTGTCTCACCGCTGCGCTGACGTTCGAACTGCCGCACCGCCGGCCGATCGCTCTCGCTCCTCAATACCGCAGGTTCGCCGGTTGGAAAATGCTGCCGGTTATCCCCAAACACCACACAGTGCCCGCGGGCCCGGTGTTCGAAGTGGTAGTGAAGCCCTTCCCGGGCGCACAGTCGCTGGAGAAACTGCAGGTCTGACTCTCGATATTGCGTGCAAAAATCCAGGGGCAGGTATTCGCCGCTTAACGCCATGCGTCGATCCTTGCCGGTAATGCCGTGCTCCTTGAGTATCTGGTCGAGGATTTGCGGCACTGAGCGGGCACTGAAGATTCGTTGGCTGAAGCGCTGGGCCAGGCAAGCCAGTCTTGGCCCCAGGCGCACCTGGCAGAGTCGGGGGCCAGAGGTGTGGTCACGCTGGACGAGCTCATGCAATTGTCCATGTACGTGACTTCCGGCCGGTCCGAAATGCAACGAGGCAGGACGGTACAGCAAACTGGCAAGGTCAAGCACCGGGTCTTCGATCAGCAGTTCCAGGTCGAACACGAACGGCTCGCTGATGGCTTCTCTGCCGGTAAAGGCCAGGACCTCCAGGGAGTCGGGCAGACCTGCTACATCCAGACGAAATGACGGTTCGCTGACCGGATTGAACATCGGCGTTTCTCTACAGGAGGGGCGGCCGGGGATTCTCGCTGAGAGACATGGCCGAGTAGAGTGCCGAAATACAAATTAGGAAATAACCTACGCGAAAAGAGGACCAAATGCGCTGGGTTGTCGAAGATGCTGGAAATTTCGCCTGGGACAGGAGAATTGCCCCACCAGGTCATCTGAAATTTCCGCGGCAAACGGTAATTTTTCAGACAACCTGATGAGCGTGACGCTTACCTCAGGAAGACAGGTACGACGAACGGGTCAACCCCAGACGCAAGGCATCGAGGAACTGCGTGCGCTCGGTGGCGCTGATGCGGGCACTGGCGCACTTGTCACGGTAGTGGGTCATCAGTTCTTCCGGCGACAAGTGCACGTAGCGCAGCATGTCTTCGATGGTGTCGTGGGTTTCGATACCGGCGTGGTACACGCTGCCGTCGGCGTTCTGGTAGATGTTCACCGAGTCGGTGTCACCGAACAGGTTGTGCATGTCGCCAAGAATTTCCTGGTAGGCACCGACCAGGAACACACCCAGCAAGTAGTCCTCACCTTCTTTCAACGCGTGCACCGGCAAGCTGGTCTCGATGCTCTGCTCGTCGACGTACTGGTTGATCTTGCCGTCGGAGTCACAGGTCAGGTCTTGCAGTACCGCGCGACGCAGCGGCTCTTCGTCGAGACGGTGCAGCGGGATGATCGGCAGGACCTGGTCGATGGCCCAGGTGTCCGGCAGGCTCTGGAACACCGAGAAGTTGCAGATGTACTTGTCCGCCAGTTTGTCGTTGAGCTCGTCCAGCACCTGACGGTGGGAACGCTGGCGCGCCTTCAGCGAGTTGTGCAGGCGACGGCACACGGCGAAGTAGCACTGTTCGGCCAGGGCTTTCTCGGCCAGGGTCAGCTTGCCGTCGGCGTACTGAGCGGCGATATCGCTCATGTAGTGCGTGGCGCGCCAGTAGGTTTCGGTGACCATCTCGATGTCGGTCGGCCCCAGCAGGTCCACCAGCCACTGCACGGTTTCCGGCAGCGCTTCCTTGTTCTCGATCTGCGGCACGTCGTCGTTGTGTTTCTCGACGTCGGTCACCTGGATCACCAGCATGGCATGGTGCGCGGTCAGGGAACGGCCGCTTTCGGAGAAGATGTTCGGGTGCGGCAGGCTCTGCGCATCGCAGAACTCCTTGAGCATCCCGACCACGACACCGGCGTAGTCGTCCATGTCGTAGTTGATCGAGCTGGCGTTACGCGAGTGCGTACCGTCATAGTCCACGCCCAGGCCACCACCGACGTCGATGTGGTCCACCGGCAGACCGAGGTTGCGCAACTCGCCGTAGTAGCGGATCGCTTCCTTGAAGCCGTGCTGGTAGTCCGCCAGGTTGGCGATCTGCGAGCCCATGTGGAAGTGCAGCAGGCGAATGCCCTGGTCCAGACCGGCCGCGCGGAAACGCTCGACCACCGACAGCAGTTGCGCCGCCGACAGGCCGAACTTGGATTTCTCGCCGCCGGTGTCAGCCCACTTGCTCGAGGCCAGGGACGACAGGCGCACGCGCAGGCCGACCTGAGGCTTGACCTTGAGCGAGTTGGCTTCTTCGATCACCAGGCCGACTTCGGATTCTTTCTCGATCACGATGAACACGTTGTGGCCGAGCTTCTGGCCCATCAACGCCAGGCGAATGAACTCGCGGTCCTTGTAGCCGTTGCAAACGATGGTGCCGCCCTTCGGCGCCAGTGCCAGCACTGCCAGCAGTTCAGGCTTGGACCCGGCTTCCAGGCCGATGGAAACGTTCTGGGTGGCGATGATGTTCTCGATCACCGCTTCCTGCTGGTTCACCTTGATCGGGTACAGCGCGGTGTATTTGCTCTGGTATTCCAGACGCTCGATGTTGGCGTCGAATGCGCCGGTCAGCTGACGCACGCGGTCTTGCAGGATGTCTGGGAAACGGACCAGCAACGGCAAGGACAGGCCGCTTTTGCGCAGCTGGTCAACTTGCTCGTACAGGTCGATAGGCGAGCTGCTCGGACCGTTCGGACGAACTTCGACGCGACCGGCGTCATTGATCGCGAAATACCCGGCCCCCCAATGGCGAATCCCGTAAACACTGCGGCTGTCCGCAACTGTCCATTGGCTGCCATCGTCTTTGCGTGTGCGTCGTACGGACATCGAAGTCCCCTATAAAGAAGTCATAGTGCGTCGCCTGGGTTCAGGCCGGCGCAGTCTAAAGAATGAAAATGACGGTTCGTCAACGAGGCAATAGACCCCGCCGACCGCAGTGAGTTTAGATACCGGTCATGAACAGGCTCTGTGAAAACCATGTAGACGATGCCGGACCTGAATGTCATCAGGACCGGATCAAGCCGAGGGTGGTTTTCACAGAGGCTGCTAGCCGCCGGACTTCTTCGCTTTGAAACCGAGTTTGATCAGTTCTGCCAAGAGTAGCTCGACATGGTCGCCCTGGATTTCGATGACACCGTCTTTCAGCGCCCCACCGGTACCGCAACGTTTCTTCAACGTCGTGGCCAGGTCCTTGAGCGCATCTTCAGCCAACGGCACGCCGGTGATGGTGGTCACCGTCTTGCCGCCACGGCCTTTGCTTTCGCGACGCACGCGCGCGATGCCGTCGCCGGCCGGGATAACGGTCTGTTTGCAGATACAGGCGTCCACCGGTTTACTGCATTCCGGGCAATGACGACCTGCGTCGGTGGAAAATACCAGGCCGCCCAAGGCGGCGAAGGATGCGGCTTTTTTGGCCACCGGCAATCCTCTTCGGAGGACAAAGACTGGTCGCAGCACTCGGGAAGGCTATCGACCGCGAAGCCCCACTCAGGCAGGGGCAGCGCTACTGAAACGGTACGACATTCACTTCACTGTAGGAGCGAGCTTGTTCGCGATGAACTCAAAGGCGACGCGTTCATTCTGGATGCCCGCGTTATCGTTGACGTCCATCGCAAGCAAGCTCGCTCCTACAACAACCAGCAATACCGGTTCAGTTTAAAAAGGTCGCGCAGTGTAACGGCAAAAACGCGGATTGCTAAGAGCCAATCGGCGCCAATTTATAGCTGTTTTGCGACGTTGCTTTGTTGAGCCTTCAGATATCGCTTCAACGCCGCCAGTGAGTCCGGGCAATAAGGCTTTTGCCCGATTTCCAGCATGACCTGATCAATGGGAATAAAGCGCGCTTCGAGCACCTCTTCCGGTTGCAGGATCAACGGACCGTCCCATACCGCCGAGAACGCCGAACACCACAGGCGATTGCCGGTGTCCTCGAAGAAAAAATGGTCGTGGGCGGTCAGCTCCACACCACTCACACCCAGCTCTTCCTCCAGCTCCCTTGCCGCCGATTCGGCGTAGGTTTCACTGGCGAGCACCATGCCCCCCGCCGCCACGTCCCAGTAACCGGGATAGATTGCCTTGCTCAGGGTGCGCCGGTGCACGCACAGCTCGCCAGCGGAGTTGAACAACATAATGTAGGTGCCGCGCCCGATCAGCCCGCGCTCGCGCAAATCGGAACGGACCAGGGCGCCGAGCAGGTTGTCCTGCTCGTCGACCCAGGCGATCTGTTCGGCATCGGAGGCCGCACGGTGCGCGGCCTCCCTGGTGTTATCGACCATGACTCAGCCCTGATTGAGCAATTGACGCAAATCGATCACCGCTGCGTTGGCCCGGGAAATGTAGTTGGCCATGACCAGCGAGTGGTTGGCCAATACGCCGAAGCCACTGCCGTTGAGGATCATCGGGCTCCACACCGGCTCCTGCGACGCTTCCAGTTCACGAATGATCTGGCGCACGCTGACCGTGGCGTTCTTCTTGGCCAGCACATCGGCGAAGTCGACTTCGATGGCGCGCAGCAAATGCGACAAGGCCCAGGCCTGGCCGCGAGCTTCGTAGAACACGTTGTCGATCTGCAGCCATGGCGTTTCGACGATTTCTTCATCAACCTGCGGCGCCACACCCGGCGTCACCACCTCGGTCTTCAGCGCAGTGTTGAGCTTGACCCGGCCCACACTGGCCGACAGCCGTTGCGACAGCGAGCCCAGACGGGTGCCGACGTCACCCAGCCAGTTGTTCAGGTTGTCGGCGCGGGCATAGAACAACGCGCTCTTCTGGTTCGGATCGGACAGGCGCGCCTGATAGCGGCTCAGGGAATTGATGCCTTCCTGGTACTCGGACTCACTGGACGGCAGCACCCAACTCTTGTTGTCGAAGTTGAAACGCGGCTCGGCCTTGGCCAGGTCGGCGTCTTCGGCGGACTGCGACTGCGAACGGGCGAAGTCTTTGCGCAGTGCCCGGCTCAGGTCGCGGACCTGCACCAGCACGCCATATTCCCAGCTCGGCATGTTGTCCATCCACAGACCTGGCGGGAACCGGTCGTTGGAAATATAGCCGCCCGGCTTGGTCAGCAAGGTACCGGCGACGGTCTTGAGGGTTTCCACCGTGGTGTAGCCGACGACCATCTGCTTGCCTTCTTTCTCGGCCGCCAGTTGCGCGGTTTGCTGGACCGGAAACAGCGCCGGCTCCTGGCTCCAGTACCAGCCCAGGACACTCGCCACCAACAGGTAGATGCCCAGCAGAGTGGCCAGCGCCCGGCTGAACAACAGACCACCCAGGTAACTGCGGGTCTCCGACTTCGGTTCAGCGGCACGTTCAGGCGCACTGTCTGTGCGGTTCTTCCAGTCCAGCATGGCGATATCCTTTCAAGCTCTTGAGTTCAACGGTTCGACCGCAACCATACAACAACGTGCCTTGGCCCGGCACCCGCCATCGCACCGATGCGGAAAATTACCGGGCTTGCGGACGAAAAGAGTGCCTGTGCACCCGACGACGCCGTGACCATCGAAATCCTCCCCTAATGGTTTGGATTGCCACGCTAAGGGAATCCCCGACCCTCGGAAACCCAAAAAACCGAGCCGATCAACACTGGCAAAAAATCATGAATGGCCGGCTGTCAGCCATTCGTCCATTCCCGCCCCACGCCCGCCAGGCGCCCTGATTCAAGCGCTTCGCCCCCTGCAAGTCGCGACTTGAAAGGCTCGAAAAAGGACCGATCAGTCACAAACTGAATGAAGTCACATTGCAGATTATTGACGTACAGCACTCATGTAATGGAAAAGTGGTGCTAGCATAGAGCCACCACTCGACCTCAGTGTGCACCCTAACTAGTAGTCAGGATATGACCGAGCCAGAAGACCCCAGCCGCGAGCGCCTCAAGCACCACTTTGCCCAGCGGGTAATTCATCAGGCTCGTCAGATTCTTGAAATATGGCAGCGCCTGCAACGCAGTGAGTGGTCCACCGCCGACCTTTCGGAGCTAAGCGAGGCCAATCTGCGCCTGCTGCGTTTCGCCGAGCGTTTCGAACAACCGGAACACACGCAACTGGCACGCCGCATCGGTCAGTCCCTGGACGCGGTCGACGCCAATCGCGGACGCCTGAGCAGCGGCCTGATCACTGACCTCAATCGCTTGATGCAGCGCCTTTCACGCACCGGCCTGCGCCATGGCGACCAACTCGATCAAACCTTCCTGCCACCGCTGCGCAAGCCCATCTACGTGATGTTGCAGGATCACGACCGTGCCGAGCGCCTGGCCAAGCAACTGGAATTCTTCGGCCTAAGTGCCCAGTCCCTGGACAGTGTGGACGCGTTTCGCTCATCGATGGTCGAGCGCTTGCCGGCGGCGATTGTCATGGACGTGGACTTCAGTGGCGCCGGCGTCGGCCTGAAACTGGCCGCCGAAGCCCAGGAAGGCCTTGATCATCAGCTGCCACTGCTGTTCTTCAGCCTGCACGAAACCGATACCCCGACCCGCCTCGCCGCCGTGCGCGCCGGTGGCCAGGAGTTCCTCACCGGTACCCTCGAAGCGTCGAGCCTGCTGGAGAAGATCGAAGTCCTGACCTGCGTGGCCCAGTACGAGCCTTATAAAGTGCTGATCATCGACGACTCCCGCGCCCAGGCCTTGCACACCGAGCGCCTGCTCAACAGCGCAGGGATTGTCACCCGCACGCTGATCGAGCCGATCCAGGCCATGGCCGAACTGGCGGATTTCCAGCCGGACCTGATCATCCTCGACATGTACATGCCGACCTGCACCGGTACGGAACTGGCCAAGGTCATTCGCCATAACGACCGTTACGTCAGCGTGCCCATCATTTACCTGTCGGCCGAAGACGACCTGGACAAACAGCTCGACGCCATGAGCGAAGGCGGCGATGACTTCCTGACCAAACCGATCAAGCCCCGGCACCTGATCACCACCGTGCGCAACCGCGCGGCCCGGGCGCGCAACCTCAAGGCACGAATGGTCCGCGACAGCCTCACCGGGTTGTACAACCACACGCATATCCTGCAATTGCTCGAAGACTGCTCGTTCCGCGCCCGCCGCGAAAGCAAGCCGCTGAGCTTTGCCATGCTCGACATCGACCACTTCAAACGGGTCAACGACAGCCACGGTCACCCCATGGGCGACCGGGTGATCAAGAGCCTGGCGCTGTTTCTCAAGCAACGCCTGCGCAAAACCGACTTCATCGGCCGCTACGGTGGCGAAGAATTCGCCATCGTCATGCCGGACACCGATATTGATGCGGCCTACAAGGTGCTCGATGAAATCCGCCAGCGTTTTGCCGAGATTCACTACCCCGCACAACCCGAGGATCTGTGGTGCACCTTCAGCGCCGGAGTGGTTGAGCTTTGCGAAAGCTCCGACAGCCTGATGATGGCCAGCCAAGCAGACGAAGCGCTGTATCGCGCCAAACACGGCGGACGCAATCGCGTCCAGGCGGCGCGCACGTCAAAGCAAAGTGCCACTTTTTTATCGGAATCGACCGATACGGTCATAACCCTGTAACAGAAACGCAATAACTTCAGGCGCTTACCATTTCTGCCGTTGGTAGTCCGTGATGCGCCTGAAGCTGCTGACCAATCTCAATACCCTCCTTCTGGTGGCCGTGTGCGTGGCCCTCGGCGCTACGCTGTGGTGGTCGCAGAAAGCCCTTGAGCGTCCGTATCTATTAATGGAGCGCTATCTGGGGCTGTCGCAGCAATTTCAGAATGAAGTCGCCCGCAGCATTGAGGATTACCTCGGCAGCGGCGATGCGCTACGCCTGAGCAGTGCCGCCCAAGGCATCGACAGCCTGCAAAAAGAACTCGGCGAACTGCCACCGGCCCTGGCCGAGACCTTGCGTCCCAGCCTGTCGACCCTCGAAGAATTCAGCAAAACCGACCTGCTGGCCGCCGGCAAACTGGCCGGCGACCCACAGGCCTTGCTGCTGCAGGCCGAGCGCGAACTGGGCGCAAGTCTCGATCAACTCAGCCAGTACGCCAATGGCAATGCGGCCTACCTGACGCCGCTGCTCACCGCCTCGCAACACCTGGGCAAATTGTCCCTGGCCCGAGACAAACTGGTCAGCAGCGGCCGCAGTGAACTGGCCGCCGATGTCGAACGCGAAGTGGCCAACATCCGTGCCCAGGCAGAGAAACTCGACGCCCTGCCATTACTCGGGGTGACCACCAGCAGCGAGTCGAACACCGACGATTTCGCCTCGATGATGGGCCTTGAGAACACGGAAAAAACCGTCGCCGAAGATGCCGGCGTCGGCCTCAAGCGCGAGCTCAACAGCCTGCTCACCCGCTACCCGGCCGAGCTCTCGCGCACCCGCGATCAAATCCGCAAGCGCGCCGACCTCAGCGCGGCGACCCACCTGAAAATCGCCGACGTGCAACAGGCCATTGCCGGTCTCGAACCGGTGGTGCGCGCCCAGCACGGGCAGATCCAGGGTGAAGTGCGGCTGATGCAAGGCGTGATGATCGGCTTGATTCTGTTGATCGCCCTGTTGATCGACACCCTGCAGCGCAAACTCGCCCGGACCCTGACCAACCTCGCCCCGGCCCTCTCGACCTGGGCCGAAGGCGACTTCAGCCGCGACATTCAACTGGGCAACACCAACCGTGAATTACATGACATTGAAGCCTCGCTCAACCGCTTGCGCGCCTATCTGGTGGACCTGGTGGGGACCATTCGCCACAACGCCGAGCAGGTGGCCGGCAGCAGCCGCACCCTGGCGGACCTGAGCAACGACTTGCACAGCGGCGCCGAGCATCAGGCCGGCGACACGGCACTGATCCGCGACTCCCTCAGCGAACTGGAAGCGACCATTCAACAAGTCGCCGGCGATGCCAGCCAGGCCGCCGATGCCAGCCGCCACGCCGGCCTGGCCGTGGAGCACGGACAGAAAGTCATCGGTCTGAGCCTCACCGGCCTGCATGCGCTGGTGGATGAAGTGCAAGGCAATGCACAAATGATCGAACACCTGGCCGAAGAGTCGGCCACCATCGGCGGCGTGTTGACGGTGATCCGCTCGATTGCCGACCAGACCAACCTGCTGGCGTTGAACGCCGCCATCGAGGCGGCCCGGGCCGGGGAAATGGGCCGAGGCTTCGCGGTGGTGGCCGAAGAGGTGCGCTCACTGGCGCAACGTACCGCCGGGGCCACCGCAGAAATCCAGACGCTGATCGCAGGGCTGCAAACCGCCGCGCGACAGTCGGTGGAAGGCATGCGCGCCCAGGTCGAACATGCCGAAGCCACGGCCAGCCAGGCCCAGGCCGCTGATGGCGCACTGGATAAAATCGTCGGGGCGATCCAGACCATTTCCGACACAGCGGTACGCATCGCCGATGTTACCGCCCAGCAAAGCGGCGCTGTCAGCGAGATCCGTGACCACAGTGAGCGGATTCACCAGTTGGGTGGGGATAACTTGCTGCGTATCGGCGAAGGGCGTGAGCAGGGAGAAAATCTTCTGGTGCTGGGAGGTCGACTGCATACAGCCGTTCAGGCCTTCCGCGTCTGACAGATAGCCATCGCGAGCAGGCTCGCTCCTACACTTGAAATGCATTCCCCTTGTAGGAGCGAGCCTGCTCGCGATAGCGTCAGGCAATCCACCACAAAACTGTCGCTCTGCACGCCCCGCCGCCGTCCGCTATCATCCCCCCAATTCCGATACGCGAGATTGTCATGCGCCGTTTGCTTTGCCTGCTGTTTTTAGTGTTCGCCCTGCCGGCCAGCGCCACTGGCTTGCTGGAGAACCGCCCCAGCTCAAGCCTGGGCTCGATCAACAACAGCGCCGACTTCCTGCCGGTGCGCGAAGCGTTCCAGCTGAGTCTGGTAGAAAGCACGCCGCAATCGATCAAGCTGCAGTTCGTCGCCACTGAAGGTTACTACCTCTACCGCCACCGCTTTCAATTTCGCGCCGATCCGGCCGATGTCGTCCTCGGCGCGGCGAAACTGCCCGACGGCCAGAAAAAACACGATGAATACTTTGGCGATGTCGAGGTCTACCACGGCATTCTCGACGTCGAGTTGCCGCGCACCGACCAGCGCGCCTTCACCCTGATCGTGACTTATCAGGGATGCGCCGACAAAGGGCTGTGCTATCCGCCTGAAACCGAGCGCCTGAGCATCGGCGGCATCGACGGCAGTGGTACTCCGACGACGGTTTATCCATGGAGCTGGCGCGAACTGGCGTTGTTTTTCCTGGCCGGCCTGGGCCTGACGTTTACGCCATGCGTGCTGCCCATGCTGCCGATCCTGTCCGGCGTGGTGCTGCGCGGTCAGGTCGGTGGCTGGCGCGGCTTCAATCTGTCACTGGCCTATGTGCTGCCGATGGCCGCCTGCTTTGCCCTGCTCGGAGCCCTGATGGGCCTGTTCGGTGCCCAGCTCAACCTGCAGGCGCGATTGCAATCGGCCTGGGTGCTGGTGCCGTTCGCAATGTTTTTCGCCGTGTTTGCCCTGGCGATGTTCGGCGTCTTCGAACTCAAGTTGCCCCATGCCATCAGCAGTCGCCTGGACCGCATCGCCGGCCGCACCAAAGGCGGGTCACTGTGGGGCGCCGCGGTGTTGGGCGTGGTTTCCAGCCTGCTGGTTTCACCCTGTGTTTCGGCGCCATTGGCCGGGGCGCTGCTGTACATCAGTGCCAGTGGCGATGCGCTGGGCGGCGGCTTGAAACTGTTCATGCTCGGCCTCGGCATGGGCGCGCCGCTGTTGCTGGTGGCCACCGGTGGCGCAGCCTGGTTGCCGAAAAGCGGTCCGTGGCTGGTCTATGTGAAAAACGCGATTGGCGTACTGTTGCTCGGGCTGGCCGTCGGCTTGCTCAGCCGTGTCTTGCCGGGTCAGGTCACCTTGCTGCTCATCGGTTTACTGGCCGGCGGTGTCGGCTTGTTCATGGGGGCACTGGAGTTCGTCTATAAACCACCGCGCCAACGCCTGGGCCAACTGCTCGGCATGTTTCTGCTGTTTTATGCACTGGCCTGCTGGTACGGCGCCTTCAGCGGCCAGACCGACCCGCTCAACCCGATCGGCCAGCCCCGTATCGTTGCCAACAGCGGCCCCGCGCAAAACACCAGCGCCTGGCAAACCGTCAGCACACCGGCCGATCTGGACCGCGCGCTCGCCGACGCACGCGCATCCGGCACACCGCTGCTGCTCGACTGGTACGCCGACTGGTGCATCAGCTGCAAAGTCATCGAACATGAGGTACTGGACGACCCTGTCGTTATCGAACGCCTCAAGGGTTACCGGTTGATCCGCTTCGATATCACCGCCAGCAATGCCGAGCAGCGCGCCCTGCTCGACCGTTACCAATTGTTCGGCCCCCCTGCCCTGATGTTTTTCGGCAAGGACGGTGTCGAACGCGCCGATGTGCGGGTGATCGGCGAGATCAATGCCAGGGACTTCGCCGAACGTGTTGCCAGGGCGAATGACCAAATTTAATCCAGCAGTCATATATTTCGCGCAAACATCGGTCATCGTGCTGGCTATTGCAGAGAACTGGACAGTCACAAAGGCTTTGCGGCATAGTCGCCGGGTTCTGACAACTGCTCACAGATAACATAGGAACCGCCGATGGCGACGTTACTCGTTCTGCACGGACCCAACCTGAACCTGCTCGGCACCCGTGAACCGGGCACCTACGGCGCCACGACGCTGGCGCAGATCAACCAGGACCTGGAACGCCGTGCCCGCGAAGCCGGTCACCATTTGCTGCACCTGCAAAGCAACGCCGAGTACGAATTGATCGACCGCATCCACGCTGCCCGCAGCGAAGGCGTGGACTTCATTTTGATCAACCCAGCAGCTTTTACACATACAAGTGTCGCATTACGTGACGCGCTGCTGGCGGTGAGCATCCCATTCATCGAAGTGCATTTGTCTAACGTGCACAAACGCGAACCTTTCCGCCATCACTCTTACTTCTCCGACGTAGCGGTGGGAGTGATCTGCGGCCTTGGCGCCAGCGGTTATCGACTGGCCCTGGAGGCCGCCCTGGAACAGCTTGAACAACAAGTTAACCGCCCCTGACCGACCCTTGGGAGTTGATGATTCATGGATATCCGTAAAGTTAAGAAACTGATCGAATTGCTGGAAGAGTCCGGCATCGACGAGCTCGAGATCAAGGAAGGCGAAGAGTCCGTACGCATCAGCCGCCATAGCAAGACCCCGGCTCAGCAGTACTACGCGCCGGCTCCAATGCATGCTCCGGCCCCCGCGCCTGTCGCTGCCGCCGCTCCGGCTGCCGCTGCCGCACCTGCTGCCGCCGCCGCTCCGGCACTGAACGGCACCGTTGCCCGTTCGCCGATGGTCGGTACTTTCTATCGCAAATCTTCGCCAGCCTCGCCGTCCTTCGTGGAAGTCGGCCAGACCGTGAAGAAAGGCGACACCCTGTGCATCGTTGAAGCCATGAAGATGATGAACCACATCGAAGCTGAAACCAGCGGTGTGATCGAATCCATCCTCGTCGAAGACGGCCAGCCGGTTGAGTACGACCAACCGCTGTTCACCATCGTTTGAACCGCGGAGAGCCTTTGATGACTGCGAAGTTGGAAAAAGTTCTGATCGCCAACCGCGGTGAGATCGCCCTGCGGATCCTGCGCGCCTGCAAAGAAATGGGCATCAAGACCGTCGCCGTTTACTCCAAGGCTGACAAGGAACTGATGCACCTGGGGCTGGCAGACGAATCCGTCTGCATCGGTCCGGCATCGGCCGCCCACTCCTACCTGCACATTCCGGCAATCATTGCCGCAGCCGAAGTGACTGGCGCCACCGCCATTCACCCAGGTTACGGCTTCCTTGCGGAAAACGCCGACTTCGCCGAACAGGTCGAGAACTCCGGCTTCGCGTTCATTGGCCCGAAAGCTGAAACCATTCGCCTGATGGGCGACAAGGTATCGGCCAAGCACGCCATGATCGCGGCCGGCGTACCGACTGTACCGGGCTCTGACGGCCCGCTGCCGGAAGACGAAGAAACCGCTCTGCGCATTGGTCGCGAAGTCGGTTACCCGGTGATCATCAAGGCCGCTGGCGGCGGCGGTGGTCGCGGTATGCGCGTCGTGCATAAAGAAGAAGACCTGATCTCCTTCGCGAAACTGACCCGTACCGAAGCGGGCGCGGCCTTCGGCAACCCGATGGTCTATCTGGAAAAATTCCTGACCAACCCACGTCACGTGGAAGTCCAGGTACTTTCCGATGGCCAGGGCCAGGCTATCCATCTGGGCGACCGCGACTGCTCGCTGCAACGTCGTCACCAGAAGGTGCTTGAAGAAGCACCGGCACCGGGCATCGACGAGAACGCACGTGAGGAAGTACTCGCACGCTGCGTCAAGGCCTGCATCGACATCGGCTACCGTGGCGCGGGCACTTTCGAGTTCCTGTACGAAAACGGTCGTTTCTACTTCATCGAGATGAACACTCGTGTCCAGGTAGAGCACCCGGTTTCGGAAATGGTCACCGGCATCGACATCGTCAAGGAGATGCTCAGCATCGCCGCCGGCAACAAGCTGTCGTTCACCCAGGATGACGTGGTCATCCGCGGTCACGCGCTGGAGTGCCGGATCAACGCCGAAGACCCGAAAACCTTCATGCCGAGCCCGGGCACGGTCAAGCATTTCCATGCTCCAGGCGGCAACGGCGTTCGCGTCGACTCGCACCTGTACAGTGGTTATGCGGTTCCGCCGAACTACGATTCGTTGATCGGCAAGCTGATCACCTACGGCGCGACCCGCGACGAAGCCATGGCGCGCATGCGCAATGCGCTGGACGAGATCGTGGTCGACGGGATCAAGACCAACATCCCGCTGCACCGCGACCTGACCCGCGATGAAGGCTTCTGCAAAGGGGGCGTGAACATTCACTACCTCGAGCACAAGCTGGCTGGCGAGAAGCACTAAGCTTAGACCCCATCGACAAAGCCGCCTTCGGGCGGCTTTGTTGTATCTGGACATTTCATCTGACCGAACGCCGCCCCCCAGGGGTATGTACCGATGTACAGGGCAAGCCACTCCCACAAAACCTCTGCGCTCGCGTAAACTTGCGCCCTTCTCGCAGTCCGCCAGGCTGCAATCAATATTTTTCAAAGGTGCCCGCCATGCCTTGGCTGCAAGTACGCCTCGCCATCAGCCCAGAACAAGCCGAAACCTATGAAGACGCTTTCCTTGAAGTGGGCGCCGTATCGGTGACCTTCATGGACGCCGAAGATCAGCCGATCTTCGAGCCGGAACTCAACACCACGCCGCTGTGGTCCCACACGCACCTGCTGGCCCTGTTCGAAGGTGGCACCGAGCCAGGCCCGGTACTGGCCCATCTGGAACTGTTGACCGGCAGCCCGCTGCCCGAGCACCACAGCGAAGTGATTGAAGACCAGGACTGGGAACGCAGCTGGATGGACGGTTTCCAGCCAATGCAATTCGGCCAGCGCCTGTGGATCGTGCCAAGCTGGCACGCCGCACCGGAACCTGGCGCGGTGAATCTGCTGCTGGACCCGGGCCTGGCATTCGGCACCGGCACCCACCCGACCACCGCACTGTGCCTGGAATGGCTCGACGGTCAGGACCTGAAGGACTGCAACGTGCTGGACTTCGGTTGCGGCTCGGGGATTCTGGCAATTGCCGCCCTGCTGCTGGGCGCCAGGGAAGCCGTCGGTACCGATATCGACGTGCAGGCACTGGAAGCCTCCCGCGACAACGCCGGGCGCAACGGTATCGCCGATGAGCTGTTTCCACTGTATCTGCCGCAAGACCTGCCGCAGGTGCAGGCCGACGTGCTGGTGGCCAACATTCTCGCCGGCCCGCTGGTTTCCCTGGCGCCGCAATTGTCCGGCCTGGTCAAGTCGGGCGGTCGCCTGGCGCTGTCGGGCATCCTCGCCGAACAGGGTGACGAAGTCGCTGCCGCCTACGCCAAGGACTTCGATCTGGACCCGATCGCCAATCGCGATGGCTGGGTGCGCATCACAGGCCGTCGGCGTTAGAATGAGCGTCTGCATAATCCGGATCGCCGCATGACCGATAGCTTCGTCACCCAGTGCCCGCATTGCCAAACCAGCTTCCGCGTCAGCCATGCCCAGTTGAGCGTGGCTCGCGGGGTGGTTCGTTGCGGCTCCTGCCTGCAGGTGTTCAATGCCGCCAGGCAGCTGCTTGAGCAGGCAGGCAAGGAAGCACCGGTCGCGATGCCGCTCCCGCCTGTGCAGCCCGAGGAGCCCCTTGAACCATCACAGCCGCGCGCCATCAGCCAAAAGCAATGGAGCGCTACGGAGCTGGACCTGGACAGCCTCGACCTCGACGAAGAGCTCGCTCGGCTCGAACAGCGGGAAATCCAGCCGACCACCGAACTCGGCCGCCATCGCGAGGACTCGCTGAGCGCCCGTCGCGACAGCAACGAGCATGATGACAACGAGCCGTGGTCCGACAGCCTGTTCAGTGAGTCGGCGGCCGACCGTGCGCTACTCGACGAACCGCTCGACAGCCTTGAAACGCCAGAGCCGACGGACGAACCGAGCAAGGCCTCGCGCACTGAACCTTCGCTGTCCCTGGAGCCGGTTGATCTCGACGACGAACCGCAACCACCCCATTTGCGATTACACGACCCTCTCGATGCGCCACTGAACCACGAGCGCCTGTCGACCGCCGACGAGAGCGAAATCGACGACAACCTGCCCTCGATCGAACCCCTGCGCAAGCGACGCGAACGCAGCGAGCCGGGCGTGCGCGCCGAAATGTTGCAAGACCTGACCGACGACCCACTGCAACTGGACTGGCAAAAACGCCGCTCGCCCTGGGGCCGACGGCTGTTCTGGTTGCTGCTGGTGCTGATTGCCGCTGGCGCCCTCGCCGGCCAGTACATCGCCTACCATTTCGACGAGCTGGCGCGACAAGATCAATATCGCCCGTGGTTCCAGCAACTGTGCCCGCAAATCGGTTGCACCGTGCCCTCCAAAGTCGACATCGCGAAGATCAAAAGCAGCAACCTGGTGGTGCGCAGCCACCCCGAGTTCAATGGCGCCCTGGTGGTCGATGCGATCATCTATAACCGCGCGCCCTTCTCCCAGCCCTTCCCGTTGCTGGAACTGCGCTTCGCCGACCTCAATGGCCACCTGATCGCCAGCCGTCGCTTCAAGCCAGGCGAGTACCTCAATGGCGATCTCGAAGGTATGGCGGAGATGCCTCCGCAAACGCCGATCCACATCGCCCTGGACATTCTCGACCCAGGTGCCAAGGCCGTGAACTACAGTCTGAGCTTTCACTCTCCGGAGTGAAACGCTTCATTGCTCCCGGATTAACGTCGGCTTTCTGACTGCTCCTGGCCAACCAAACCACGGGTAATAACAGAATAACTGTTCAGAATTTGTTCAATTCAGCCTTTATCCAGTCATCGAGAGCGGGTATCATGCCAACCCTTTTTCGAACTCTCATGATCCGGCCCCACAACAGGGAAGTCCTATGTCGGCGGTACGCATCGGCCCATACACATTACATAACAGCTTGATTCTCGCCCCCATGGCGGGCGTCACCGACCAGCCCTTTCGTCAGCTGTGCAAGCGCTTGGGCGCGGGACTGGTCGTCTCGGAAATGGTCACCAGCGACATGAGTTTGTGGAACACCCGCAAGTCGCGCATGCGCATGATCCACGAAGGTGATCCCGAGCCACGCTCGGTACAGATCGCCGGTGGGGACGCGCAGATGCTGGCGGACGCCGCCCGTGCCAACGTTGAAATGGGCGCGCAGATCATTGATATCAACATGGGCTGTCCGGCAAAAAAAGTCTGCAACAAGGCTGCCGGTTCCGCACTGTTGAAGGATGAACCCCTGGTAACCGAGATCCTGCAGGCCGTCGTGGCTGCGGTCGATGTGCCGGTTACCCTGAAGATCCGGACCGGTTGGGACCGGGACAACAAGAACGGCCTGACAGTGGCGAAGATCGCCGAGCAGGCAGGCATTACGGCGCTGGCGGTGCATGGCCGCACCCGTGCCGACCTGTACACCGGTGAAGCCGAGTACGACACCATTGCCGCAATCAAGCAGGCAGTGTCGATTCCGGTCTTCGCCAATGGCGATATTGATTCGCCGGAAAAAGCCCGGTACGTGCTCGACGCGACCGGTGCCGATGGCCTGTTGATTGGCCGGGCTGCCCAAGGGCGGCCATGGATTTTTCGCGAGATCGACCATTTCCTGCGTACCGGCGAGAAACTCCCGGCGCTGGAACTGATCGAGGTGGAACGCATTCTGCTAGAGCATCTGGCCGCCCTGCACGCCTTCTATGGCGATGTCATGGGTGTGCGCATTGCTCGAAAGCATGTGGGCTGGTATCTCGCAACCCTGCCGGGCGCCAGGGAGTTTCGCGCCCACTTCAATCGTTTGGATGGTACGGATACACAATGCGCCAACGTTCGGGCGTTTTTCGCCGAGCGTTACAAGAGCCTGACAGGGGACGGAGAGTGGGTGGCCGCATGACGATGATGACCGAGACTTTAGTGAGTGGAACAACACCCGTGAGCGACAACGTGAATTTGAAACAGCACCTCAATACGCCAAGCGAAGAAGGCCAGACCCTTCGCGGGAGTGTCGAGAAGGCGCTGCACAATTATTTCGCCCACCTTGAGGGCGCTGCCGTCACGGATGTGTACAACCTGGTGCTCTCCGAAGTCGAGGCTCCCCTGCTCGAGTGCGTGATGAACTACGTCAAGGGCAACCAGACCAAGGCCAGCGAGATGCTCGGACTGAACCGGGGCACGCTGCGCAAGAAACTCAAGCAGTACGACTTGCTGTAAGCATTCAATCAAACCAGAAAGGCGCCCGCGTAAAACCGGTCGCCTTTTTTGCTGACTTCCTTTGCTTTTGATGGAAATTGAGATGACCGACCAGACTACCCGCCTGCCGATCCGCCGCGCCTTGATCAGCGTTTCCGACAAGACCGGGATCCTCGAATTCGCCAAGGAGCTTGAAGCCCTGGGCGTCGAGATCCTCTCCACCGGCGGGACGTTCAAGCTGCTGCGGGACAACGGCGTTGCCGCAGTGGAAGTCGCGGATTACACAGGTTTTGCCGAAATGATGGACGGCCGGGTGAAGACCCTGCACCCGAAAATCCACGGCGGGATCCTCGGTCGTCGCGGTATCGACGACGCTATCATGAACGAGCACGGCATCAAGCCGATCGACCTGGTAGCGGTCAACCTGTACCCGTTCGAAGCCACCATCAACAAGCCAGGCTGCGACCTCCCGACCGCCATCGAGAACATCGACATCGGCGGCCCGACCATGGTTCGTTCGGCAGCGAAAAACCATAAAGACGTAGCGATCGTGGTGAACGCCGGCGATTACGCCAACGTACTGGAAAACCTGAAAGCCGGCGGCCTGACCTACGCACAGCGTTTCGACCTGATGCTCAAGGCCTTCGAACACACTGCCGCCTACGACGGCATGATCGCCAACTACATGGGCACCGTGAACCAGGCTGCCGAGACACTGAGCACGGAAGGTCGCAGCGAGTTCCCGCGCACCTTCAACAGCCAGTTCATCAAGGCCCAGGAAATGCGCTACGGCGAGAACCCGCACCAGAGCGCGGCGTTCTACGTTGAGGCCAAGCCTGCTGAAGTTGGCATCGCCACCGCGACCCAACTGCAGGGCAAAGAACTGTCGTACAACAACGTGGCCGACACCGACGCTGCGCTGGAATGCGTGAAGAGCTTCGTCAAGCCTGCTTGCGTGATCGTCAAGCACGCCAACCCGTGCGGCGTGGCCGTCAGCCCTGATGCCGAAGGCGGTATCCGTCAGGCCTATGAACTGGCCTATGCTACCGACACCGAGTCGGCGTTCGGCGGCATCATCGCCTTCAACCGTGAACTGGATGCCGAGACCGCCAAGGCGATCGTCGAACGTCAGTTCGTTGAAGTGATCATCGCCCCAAGCGTGAGCGAAGAAGCCCGTGCCATCGTTGCGGCCAAAGCCAATGTGCGTCTGTTGGCGTGCGGCGAGTGGTCGGCTGACCGCGCTGCGGCCTGGGACTACAAGCGTGTCAACGGTGGCCTGCTGGTACAGAGCCGCGACATCGGCATGATCGGTGCCGATGACCTGAAGGTCGTGACCAAACGCGCTCCGACCGAACAGGAAATCCACGACCTGATCTTCGCCTGGAAAGTCGCCAAGTACGTGAAGTCCAACGCTATCGTCTACGCCAAGAACCGTCAGACCATCGGTGTCGGCGCCGGCCAGATGAGCCGCGTGAACTCCGCGCGTATCGCCGCGATCAAGGCCGAACATGCCGGCTTGCAGGTAGCCGGTTCGGTGATGGCTTCCGACGCTTTCTTCCCGTTCCGCGACGGTCTGGACAATGCGGCCAAGGCGGGCGTGACTGCCGTGATCCAACCAGGCGGCTCGATGCGTGATGCTGAAGTGATTGCTGCTGCCGATGAAGCTGGCATCGCGATGGTGTTCACCGGCATGCGCCACTTCCGTCACTAATACGGCAACGGTCGCACTGACGCCGGCATCTGCTGCGTTGGAGCCCACCTCGATGATGCTCATTGCCAAAAGGCAACTCCGCTCATCGAGGTGGGCTCCGCCTTGCATCTACCGGCGTCATTGCAACCTCCTAGGGCGTAAAGCGCTTTAGGTTCTAAAACAGAATTAGCGTCATCCGAGGTTTTTGAAATGAATGTTTTGATCATTGGCAGCGGTGGCCGTGAACACGCCCTGGCCTGGAAAGTGGCTCAGGATCCGCGCGTGCAGAAAGTGTTCGTGGCACCGGGCAACGCCGGTACCGCCATCGAAGCAAAATGCGAGAACGTCGCCATCGACGTACTGGCGCTTGAGCAACTGGCAGACTTTGCCGAGAAAAACGTTTCCCTGACCATCGTTGGCCCTGAAGTGCCGCTGGTGGCCGGTGTTGTGGACCTGTTCCGCAGCCGTGGCCTGGACTGCTTCGGTCCGACCGCTGGCGCCGCACAGCTGGAAGGTTCGAAAGCCTTCACCAAGGACTTCCTGGCGCGCCACAAGATCCCGACTGCCGACTACCAGAACTTCACCGAAATCGAGCCGGCCCTGGCTTACCTGCGTGAAAAAGGCGCTCCGATCGTGATCAAGGCCGATGGCCTGGCCGCCGGTAAAGGCGTGATCGTCGCCATGACCCTGGCCGAAGCCGAAGACGCCGTGCGCGACATGCTGGCGGGCAACGCCTTTGGCGATGCGGGTTCGCGCGTGGTCATCGAAGAGTTCCTGGACGGCGAAGAAGCCAGTTTCATCGTGATGGTCGACGGCAAGAACGTGCTGCCAATGGCCACCAGCCAGGACCACAAACGCGTCGGCGACGGCGACACCGGTCCGAACACCGGCGGCATGGGTGCTTACTCCCCGGCGCCAGTGGTCACCGCCGAAGTGCACAAGCGTGTCATGGACCTGGTGATCTGGCCGACCGTGCGCGGCATGGCCGAGGAAGGCAACGTCTACACTGGTTTCCTGTATGCAGGCCTGATGATCGACAAGGCTGGTAACCCAAAAGTCATCGAATTCAACTGCCGCTTCGGCGACCCTGAGACCCAACCGGTGATGCTGCGCCTGCAGTCGAGCCTGGTGCTGCTGGTCGAGGCCGCCCTGGCCCAGGCGCTGGACAAGGTAGAAGCACAATGGGATCCACGCCCGAGCGTTGGTATCGTGCTGGCCGCTGGCGGCTATCCTGGTGACTACGCCAAAGGCGTGGCCATCAATGGCCTGGATGCAGCGGCTGCACTGGAAGGCAAAGTCTTCCACGCCGGTACTGCGCTCAAGGACGGTCAAGTTGTAACGGCCGGCGGTCGGGTGCTTTGCGCCACGGCCATGGGCGCAAGCGTAGATGCTGCGCAGCAGCAGGCCTACAAGCTGGCGGCATCGATTGACTGGGAAGGCTGTTTCTATCGCAAGGACATTGGCTACCGTGCCATTGCCCGCGAGCGTGGCGAAAATCAGGAATAAGGTAAACACCGCGCCAGGCAATGAACACCGTTTATTGCCTGGCTATTCCGGCGCCGCGCATCGTTATATTCTGGCATCAACCTAACGAAGGGATTTCGCCGTGCGCTGGCTCAGGATTGCCATAAGCTTGACCGTCACTTTGCTGACCTTGCTCTGCATGCTACCGGCCCAGGCCGCGCAAGGCAGTGGCTGGGCGGTATTGCTCGACGAACAGGGCAACCTGCAACTGAGCGACATCCGTTCCGCACGCTACACCAATCAATTCAGCCCTATCGAACTCGACCGCATTACCGCGGCCGAACCCGATGGCGCGCTATGGTTGCGATTCAGGCTTGCACCGGGTAAACACGAACAGTTGCTGCGCGTGTTCGCGCCTGACTTGCGCCAGTTCAACATGTACGTACTGGACGGCGACAAGCTGATTGATCAATCCAGCACGGGCAACGAACGCCCCCAATCCGAGCGACCACTGCCCAGCAGCGACTTCATGCTGGCCCTGCCGCAAAGCGACACCCCTCTCGACGTATATCTGCGACTGGCCTCCGACCACCAGTTACGGCCCTATATCACCCTGCAATCGGCGATCCTCTCGGCCGCCAACCAGAACCAGACGCTGATCTATGGTCTGCTGTTCGGTTGCATCGCCATGCTGATCCTGCACAACCTCATCCGCTACGCCTACACCCGCTCGCGCAGCGCCCTCTGGTTGGCGGCGTGCGAAGGTTTGTTGATGCTCAGCCTGCTGTTGTTGCTGAACCTCGCCGGCCCTTGGCTGCCGGACTGGCATGCACTGCAAACGCCAGGGGCTTACCTGGCATTGATAATGACCGCGCCCTGCGGCCTGATGCTTGCCTATCGCTTCTTCGCCCCGCTCGGGCCGCATCCGCTGAACCGATTGCTGCTTGGCGAGGTCCTGCTCATCACCGCGTGCGGGCTGATGCTGCTGTTCGTCAATACCTTGCCGCTGAACTTTATCACCTACGGCCTGGTGGCGTTGGCGGGCCTGACCATGCTGTTCATCAGCGCCTATCACTGGCAAAAAGGTTATCGCCCGGCTCGCCTCTTCGTGGCGGCCATGGTGGTGTTCAACCTCGGGACACTGGTCATCCTGCCCGCCCTGTTGGGGCTGACCCTGGTCGAACCCAATGGCCTGATCACTACCTTGCTGGTGTTCATCTGCATCAGCGGCCTGTTGATGAGCATTGCGTTGAGCGAGCGCCAGCGCCGCATCACCGAAGACCGCTTCAGCATCAGTCGTGACCTGGCGGCCAGCAACGCAGAGATCAACGCCAAGGCCGAGTTCCTGGCGAAGATCAGCCATGAGATCCGGACCCCGATGAATGGTGTCCTCGGCATGACCGAGCTGTTGCTGGGTACACCGCTTTCGGTCAAGCAACGCGACTATGTACAGACGATCCACAGCGCCGGTAACGAACTGCTGACGCTGATCAACGAAATTCTCGACATCTCCAAACTCGAGTCCGGACAGATCGAACTGGACGATGTGCAGTTCGACCTCAACGCACTGATCGAAGACTGCCTGAGTATCTTCCGCGCCAAGGCCGAGCAGCAAAATGTCGAGTTGATCAGCTTCATCCAGCCGCAAGTGCCGCGAGTGATCAGCGGTGACCCGACACGCTTGCGCCAGACGCTGTTGAGCCTGCTTGAAAACGCCCTGAAAAAAACCGATGAAGGCGAAATCCTGATCGTCGTGGCGCTCGACGAACGCAACACCAAACCACGCCTGCGTATCGCCGTGCAGGACAGCGGCGAGCCCATGGACGCCGAAGAACGCGACGCCCTGATGCACGCCGAACTGCACAGCCGGCATTTTCTTTCGGCCACCCGGCTGGGCGGCAACCTGGGGCTGGTGATTGCCCGCCAACTGATCCGCCTGATGCAGGGGGAATTCGGGATCAAGAGCGGCAACAACCAGGGCAGCACCCTGTGGCTGACCCTGCCACTGGACCCGGATCGCCTGGAACACCCGACCTCCGACCTCGACGGCCCGCTGCAAGGTGCGCGGGTATTGGTGGTGGACGACAATGAGACCTGTCGCAAGGTCCTGGTGCAACAATGCAGCGCCTGGGGCCTGAATGTCAGCGCCGCGCCTTCCGGCAAGGAAGCGCTGGCCCTGTTGCGTACCAAGGCTCATTTGCGTGATTACTTCGATGTGGTCCTGCTGGATCAGAACATGCCCGGCATGACCGGCATGCAACTGGCGGCCAAGATCAAGGAAGACCCGAGCCTGAACCATGACATCCTGCTGATCATGCTCACCGGCATCAGCAACGCACCGAGCAAGATCATCGCACGCAACTCCGGGATCAAGCGCATCCTCGCCAAACCGGTGGCCGGCTACACGCTCAAGACCACCCTGGCCGATGAACTGACCCAGCGCAACAAAGGGCTCGTCGCAACCCAACCCGCGCCAAGCGGCCCGGCGTTGCCGGTCAAGGTCCCCTCCGACTTCCGCATTCTGGTGGCTGAAGACAACAGCATCTCGACCAAGGTGATCCGCGGCATGCTGAGCAAGCTCAACCTGCAACCGGATACCGCCTGCAATGGCGAAGAAGCCCTGCAGGCGATGAAAGCCCAGCGTTACGACCTGGTGCTGATGGATTGCGAAATGCCGATCCTCGACGGCTTCTCGGCCACCCAGCAATTGCGCGCATGGGAAGTCGGTAACCAGCGGGCTCGCACCCCTGTGGTGGCGTTGACCGCCCATATCCTTGCCGAACACAAAGAGCGCGCGCGCCAGGCCGGCATGGACGGACACATGGCCAAGCCGGTGGAGCTGTCGCAGTTGCGCGAACTGATCGAGCACTGGGTCGCCCAGCGTGACCTGCAGAATCGCACGACAACCCAAACGTCCTGAGCCGACAGACTCCGCAACCCCTGATAGACTCCCACTCGACTTTTCTTGCCAGTGAGCCCGGCACCATGCTCCATGTGTTGTTCAGCGTTTATCTGAAGATGCTGGTGCTCTACAGCCCATTCTTCGTATTGTCCTGCTTCATCAGCCTGACCCGTGGTTATTCGCGCAAGGAACAGCGTCGGCTGGCCTGGAAAGTAGCGGTTGCCACCCTGGTCTCCAGTGTGCTGCTGTACCTGTTCGGCCGAGTGATTTTCAGTGTTTTCGGCATTACCGTGGACGCATTCCGCATTGGCGCCGGCAGTGTGCTGTTCATTTCGGCGCTGGGCATGGCACAAGGCAAATCGGCGGTACAGACCGACAACGTGCAGCAGGATGTCACCATCGTTCCACTGACCATCCCGCTGACAGTCGGTCCCGGCACCATCGGCGCCTTGCTGGTGATGGGCGTGAGCCAGCCGCACTGGGACGACAAGCTCACGGCCATTGTCAGCATTGCCCTGGCCAGTTTTACCGTGGGCGTGGTGCTGTTTTTGTCCGGTCGTATCGAGCGCATTCTCGGCGACCAGGGGTTGCAGATTGTCAGCCGATTGATGGGGTTGTTCGTGTGTGCACTGGCGGCTCAGATCATCTTCACCGGGGTGAAGGGGTACTTGGTGCCTTGAACACAAAGCGCTCCGGTTCAGGCAAGTCGTGGGGCCAGTGGACTCGAAACATCCACGCACCTCACCACTGCACGATGCCTGCATCGCACTCCTTGCAACAGCCAATGATGCAAACCGGGCAACCCCTCTTCCTCTGTTTCAAACAGGCCAGAGACCATCAGCCTCTGACCCTGGCTTAGTTGAGTTCAATGCCTGCGTCGCGGAAATCTTTTAGCCAACACTTCTTTTCGATTCTGCGCCAGGATAAATTCGACATCCTCTTTTACTTCAGCGTAAGCAGAAGGATTAAAAGCGAGAAAGTTTGAGCCCTGATAAATATCGAGACTTGCAATTTTCAAATCCAAAAACAAAACACCAGCACCCACTTGATCCCCAACATGATTAACGGACGAAAACGAAACCAAAACCAATCCGTTCTTCGTTTGCTCGCAAGGCAGCAAGGCCAGTTTTACACCCTTGGCCTTGGTCACTTCATAGTTGAAAACCTTGATTGTTTCAGGTTCTTTTTCCAATGCTGACAACGTGCTGTCCGCAACGGCACCTAGCACGGTTGCACCTGGAATGGCATTTTTTGCCGCTTCAACGCCTGCCTGGATAATAGTGGTGACAACATTTTTCATTGTCCCGCTGCCAGTCCTTTTCTTGTATTCGATACTCGCGTTGATGGGAACAGAACACCCCATATCCTCCATACACTGGAGAAAGGCCCGGTGCCAGGCGGCAGGGCTATGACTATCTTTAGTTTCGCGATCGGCCTCCAACTTCGAAAACTTTATGAGGTTTTCGATAATCGTCATATTTTCAAGCGAAATATTATCGCCATAACCAATCAGCGCATTACCCAAAACCAAAGCATCCAAGTCCTTGGTAGGGCTAGACTCGTTCAATGCCTTGGGTGAACTCGACGCAGTGGTCGACGTTAATGCTTCTACACGAGGGACACTATTCAACAATGACTTCGACCTGGCAAGACGCGCCTTCCCAATATCGGTGCATTGTTTGTGAGTGATAAAATCTTCCGCAATATCCATATCGAGCAACTCCTTTAAATTCGTTTAAGCCTCCAATAGAGACAAAACGAATCTAAACCACCCCAACCCCGCTATCAAACCCGATTAAATGTCGATATATGTAAGCGACCATAAAGCCTTACAAACACGCAGCCATTGTCGAGCAATCCAGCTCGAGCAACGCTGCACTGAACCGTCATATCACTTAGTTAATATCAATTAATTTATCACCATAACTACGCGGTGTATAAACCCACGACATTCCTTGCGAACGATGAAACACACGAGTCGTGGATGAGCCAATCAACACCATGGTCCGCATGTCGACCTGGTCTGGAGTCAATTGAGAGAGCGTCGTCACCCGTAATGTTTGCCCCGGGCGTCCGACATCACGCCCAAGCACGACTGGCGTTTGCGGTGCGCGATGTTGGGCGACGATCTCCAGCGCACGTCCCAGTTGCCAAGGCCGGGAACGCGAGATCGGATTGTAGAACGCCATTGCCAGATCAGCTTGCGCAGCCAGATCCAGACGTTTTTCAATGATCGACCATGGCTTGAGGTTATCCGACAGCGACAGTACACAGAAGTCATGCCCCAGCGGCGCACCGGCTTGAGCCGCTGTTGCCAGCGAGGCGGAAACCCCCGGCAAAATCTCGAGATCGACGTTGTGCCAATGGACGTCGGTGGATTCGTGCAGCGCCTCCAGCACCGCCGCCGCCATGGCGAAAACACCTGGATCGCCTGATGAAACCACCACCACCGAACGCCCCTGGGCCGCCAGCTCGAAAGCGTGTCGGGCGCGCTGCATCTCTTCACGGTTGTCGGTGCAATGCAGCACCTGATCGTCGCGAAACGGCCCGGCCATGCGCACGTAGGTTTCGTAACCCAATATATCGTTGGCGCGGGCCAGTTCAGCCTTCACGGCCGGCACCATCAGTTCAGCAGCGCCCGGCCCGAGGCCGATCACCGCCAGCCGTCCACGTGGGCGGCCGATTTGCAACGGGTCCAGCGGCTGCTCTGCCACCGCAATGGCAACAGTGTCGCTATCAAGCATGGAAACGGGCTGGCCAATGGCGGTACTCAGACGTTCGCCAAGCACCATCTCAGCCTGGGCAAAGCGCAACGGCACACCCAATTCAAGCGCCGCTTCGCGCAACCCCGGGCTGGCCATTTCGGTGTCGGCAGCCAAAAGACAAGCCAGCGACTGCACGGCAATTTTTGCCTGATGCAATGCGTCGCGCACCGCCTGCGCGATGCTCTCCACGCCGGCATCCACAGCGACCACCACATTGCGCGGGTAGATCAACAATTCGTTGGCCGCGGGAGCCCGCTCGGCATGACTGACGTGCACCGCCAGTCGAGCCTGCGCATCTTCGGGCAACTGCGCCTGCACCAGCCACGGGGCTTCACCCTCAATGCGCACCGTTTCGCCGGCCAACAGATCGGAGACAAAACGCTTGCCCAGCTCCAGATCACCCAAGGCATAACCGCTGGGCGGGTTGAGCAGGCAGGTGCCGAAACGCAACTCGCCGCTGGTGGTAATCGCCGCGGCGACTTCCAGCGAGGCGGCAATCTCCCGGGCCATCACATTCACTCCGCCAAGACCACCCAGCAGTGGAACCACGGCGCTGCCGTCTTCGGCCACCGCCAATACCGGTGGTTCAACGCCTTTTTCGAGCAACAAGGGCGCCAGGGTGCGGATCACGATCCCGGCCGCGCACAGGGCAATGATCGGCGTGCCCTGTTGATAAAGCTCGCGCAAGGTCGCGCCGAATTCGTGATAGACCCGATCCGCGCCTTCGACCCGTTCGGCCAGGCCATGGATCAGGGCTTCGGGGTACACCTGCTGAATGCTGCGTGCGGTAGCGAGGCTGCCATTGCCGAGAATGACAATCGCCGGAACTGGACGAGTCATCAGCCTTGCCACCTTTCACCGGGAACGATGATCAACGAGAAGTACGGCGAGGACATCGGCTCGACCTGATCCAGCGGCACGATCTTCTGATTGGCCATGGTCGCGCGCTCGACGTACAACGCGCGTTCGGCCAGGCCGAGTTCTTCCAGCACCTGGCGAACCTTGGGAAAGTTGCGCCCCAGTTTCATGATGACGGCCGCATCGGCATCGGCCAGGCGACGCTTGAGTTCGTCGTGCGGCAACACACCGGACAACACCGACAGACTCTGATTGCGATACACCAGCGGCGCACCGAGCACCGAGGCCCCGCCGAGCATCGAGCACACGCCCGGCACGACTTCAGCTTGATAACGCTCGGCAAGCCGGTCGTGCAAGTACATATAGGAGCCGTAGAAGAACGGATCGCCCTCGCAGATCACTGCCACATCACGGCCCGCATCAAGATGCGTCGCCAGCTCTGTGGCGGCGTCATCGTAGAAGTCGCTGATCACTTGCTCGTAGGACAGAGGTGCCGGCAAAGCTTCGGTGGTCACCGGGTACACCAGCGGCAACAGGTTCTGTGCTTCCTGCAGATGCGCCTCGATGATACCGAAGGCGTTGCCTTTCTTGCCCTTGGCCACGAAGTACGCCACCACCGGGGATTCGCGCAGCAAACGCAGGGCCTTGACGGTAATCAGTTCCGGATCACCGGGGCCGACACCGAGGCCGATCAAACGTCCAGGTTGCTGCATCATTCGATCTCCGTAGCGAGGGCATTGACGGCAGCGGCAGCCATGGCGCTACCGCCCAGGCGTCCCTGCATAATGACAAAAGGCACGCCACGGCTGTCGGCCGCCAGCGCGGCCTTGGATTCGGCTGCGCCGACGAAACCCACTGGAAAACCGAGGATCAGTGCCGGTTTCGGCGCACCGGCGTCGAGCATTTCCAGCAGGTAAAACAGTGCCGTCGGGGCGTTGCCGATGACCACCACGCTGCCTTCCAGGTGCGGACGCCACAGTTCCAGCGCAGCGGCTGAACGGGTATTACCCAATTCACGGGCCAGTTCCGGAACGCTCTCGTCGCGCAAGGTGCAGATCACCGGATTGTTCGCCGGCAACCGCGCACGGGTAACGCCTTCGGAAACCATCCGCGCATCGCACAGAATCGGCGCGCCAGCCGCCAGCGCATCACGCCCGGCCTTGCCCGCCCCTTCGGAAAACTGCAGGCCGTCGATGGCCTCGACCATGCCACAGGCGTGAATGACACGCACCGCGAGTTTCTCCAGATCGTCCGGGATTCGGTCGAGGTTGGCCTCGGCGCGAATGATCGCGAAGGAGTTGCGATAGATCTCCTGACCGTCGCGGATGTAATCAAGCATCAAGGGCGCTCCGTGAGCGGGCGTCGAGCAGGGCCGCGACCGCTTCAATAGTAAGATTGCGTGCGTGCAGTGCGCCGAAACCCGGCTGCGCTGCATCGCGAAAATAGAGATCGTAGTGACCGTGGGCGACGGCCTGTAATGTGACGGGCGCTGTATGCGCGGCGGCGCAGGAACGCGGGCAACCGCTCAGGTGTATGGTCTGTGCCGGTCCATGGCGGTGCAGCAGCGCGGCCAGTTGCAAGGCATCGCCCTTGGTCTCGGCCAACCCCTTGGCGCAACCGTTGGAACCGGTACAGGCGATCAACCGGGACAACGGCTGACCGGCTTCACACGCCAAGCCCAAGCGTTGCAAACGCCCCATGACTTCGGCGGCATTGTTCGTGCGGACATTAGGCAACAGCAGACTTTGCCAGGGTGTGAAGCGCAGACTGGCATCACCGAACTCCCGTGACAGTTGCGCCACGCCCCGCAGCATCGCCGGATCGAGCCGCCCCAGCGGCGGCACAGCCCCCACATAGACAACTCCGGGCTCGGCCTGGGGATGCGCACCCAAGTGCAAATCACTGGAGCCCGCAACCCGCTGCCAACCGACAACGGCTTGCAGTGGCACTCGCTCGGCCAGTCGAAGCTGCATGCCCTCGATCGGGTACTCAGCCAGCAAATGACGCATCCGTGTCTGCTCGGGGCGCGCCAGTTCAAGGAACAACTCAAGGACCGCGACCACCAGCGCGTGCCCGTCCGCCAGTGCAACCGAACCGACGGGGCTGTCCGTCGGGCATCCCGCCAGACCGAATGCCAGCCGTTGTTCACCGCCCTGGTGAAACGCCGAGAGCCACAGGTCATGGGGATGCTCGAGCATCGCCAGGTCTTCGCCGCCATCGAGTTGCACGGCGAACTTGGCACTCAGGTCGTGGAAAGCTTCGTGGCTTTGCAGTGTGGCGAGGATCTGCCCGGCCAGCGGGCGGGTGTCGAACAGCATGCGCCGGTCGATCCCGGCGCCGGGGCTGAGCATCAGGTTGCGCACATCGTCGCCGGCCGCCGTGCGTGGCCCCAAACCGGCGGCCAGCAAGCAGTCGATCAACGCCACTCGCTCGTTGCCAATGCCGCGGATTTGCAGGTTGGCCCGGTTGGTCGCCTCGATCGCTCCGCTGGCGTAACGCTCAGCGGCATCGGCCACAGCGATTGCCTGTTGCGCGCGGATGGCGCCACCGTCGAGTTTGATCCGGCAAATACCACCGTCCAATGCCTGGACGACACGCAACAACCCGGGACAGGCGGAAGGGCGCAAGCGGTTGGGTATCTGACGTGACTTCACAGGACGACCGGTACAAGACGAAGGACAGCATTATGCCTGCTTTGTCCGGCCTGATGAAAAACCCTGGCAGGTTGACGACGAAAAGCGCTTGACCCCGGGCCCAGGCTTTTCGCTTCAAGCCTGGACCGCCATCCCGGGTTCTAGTTGAACAATCAGCGAAAACCGCTAACAGCAAGAATCAATTCAACCAACCCGAATTATTTAAACCATACACCAACTCTTGTACTTTTCACCGCAGCCCGAAGAAAAATAACAGCAAAAAACCAGCTACATCAAAGGAGAAAAAATGAACATTGAAAAACCGAATGGAATACTGACTGCCCACAATCTTATTTCATGCACCGAAGAACTTTCACTGCAAGATTACGACGACTTCACCCATTGCACACAGATAGCCACCCAGTCCGCAGACATGGTCGGCAGTCGTTTCGCCGACTCGACAACCTGGCTGAATGAATACGTTACGACGTTGAATTTTTTCGGTTGGTCTGTCTATCAGGATGCCATCTATACCCGCACTCAACACTCTGTTTCGAAAAGCATTGCCGAGTTTCTGGTCCAAAGCGCTCAAACCATGCCGGATCGCCGACAAGGGAACGCCATGATTGACACGCTCGACGCATTGAAACCCAACCAGCCGGCGCTTTATTCACTGGACCAACAAAGTTCCCTGGGAGAGCGTTTTCAAGTAATACCCACACGCTACGATTCAAAAGGCTTTCTTGAAATCGCAGTTTTTAATCTTGAGTTAGTGATTACAGTCAAAAAAAGTGGCTTTCTATTTTTTAACATGGAAGACCACGCCGCAAAAATCATCCAGCAACGCGTTTATCTTAAACTGGACAAAAACATACTCGACAGCAAAAGATCGCTCATGGAACGCAAGCGGCTCGAAATCAGAATGAAGAGATTCGACCTGAAAAAGAGCCATTAACTGGATAAGCCCCGACCACTTTTCAGACACTGGCGACAGGCGAATACAACCCACACCGCGCTATGATGCACAACCGCACAGGTCGACACGGACCGACAGCGTGATGATTTGGCTTCGATTGATAGAAGAGGAACAGCATGACCCCCTGGCTGACAGTGGTAGGCATCGGAGAGGAAGGCTTCAAGGGGCTTGGCAAAAATGCCCGTCACGCTCTGCTGAACGCTACTCGGATCATTGGCGGCCAACGTCAACTGGACTTGTTGCCGGCCTGCATCCGCGGTGCGCGGCAACTGTGGCCCAGTCCTTTCTCCCTTGACCCGGTTTTGACGAAACAGGGGGAACCCGTTTGCGTCCTGGCCAGCGGAGATCCGATGTTTTTCGGGGTAGGAGCCAGTCTCTCCCGACATTTATCCAGTGATGAAATGCGAATTCTACCCGCCCCGTCTTCCTGCTCACTGGCCGCTGCGCGTATGGGTTGGCCCTTGCAGGAGGTGGTCACCCTTTCGGTGGTGGCCCGGCCTGTCGCCGCACTCAATGCCCACCTGTCCAGCGGCGTGCGCTTGCTGGCATTGAGCAACGACGGCCGCAGCCCCGCCGCCATCGCCGCACTGCTGCGTGAGCGTGGTTTCGGTCCGAGCCGGATAACCGTGCTCGAACATTTGGGCGGTGAAACCGAACGACATGTCCACGGTATCGCCAGCGACTGGAGCGATCCGCCGATCGCCGACCTGAACCTGATCGCCATCGAGTGCATCGCCGAACCGAACACGTTGCACCTGTCGCGACTGGCCGGCCTGCCAGACTCGGCCTTCCAGCACGACGGCCAACTGACCAAACGCGATGTACGCGCCATCACCCTCGCCCGCCTGGCTCCGGTGCCCGGTGAATTGTTGTGGGATGTCGGCGCCGGCAGCGGCTCGATCGGCATCGAATGGATGCGCGCTCACCCCGGTTGCCGCGCACTGGCCATCGAGGCAGATACGGGTCGACAAGCGTTGATCGAACACAACCGTGATGCCCTCGGCGTTCCCGGCCTGCAACTGGTTCGCGGCAGCGCGCCGCAAGCATTGGCCGGGCTGGAGCGGCCGGATGCGATTTTCATCGGCGGCGGTGTCACCCGCGAGGGTGTACTCGATACCTGCTGGGCCGAACTCAAACCCGGTGGCCGGCTGATCGCCAACGCAGTCACCCTGCAAAGTGAAATGACCCTGATGGCCTGGCGCGAGCAACATGGCGGGGAGTTGACCCGCATTCATATCGCCCAGGCACAACCGCTGGGCGACTTCGACACCTGGCGCCAGGCCTTGCCGATTACCTTGCTGGACGTTACGAAACCCCTCGATGCGTGACGAAACCGCCGAACAACCCGCCCCCCTGCGCAGCGGCCTGACCACCGGCAGCTGCGCCACGGCTACCAGCCTCGCCGCCGCGCGCCTGCTGCTGGCTGGCACGGCGGCCGATGCGGTGGAAATCGTATTGCCCAAGGGCAAACAGGTGCCGATGCGTCTGGAATTCTGCCGCCTCACCGAGGACGGCGCCGAAGCGGGAACCCTCAAGGACGCCGGTGACGATCCGGACGTGACCCACGGTGCCCTGCTCTATTCCCAGGTGCGTCTGAGCAGCGAACCGGGGACGCGCTTCAAGGCCGGACTTGGCGTAGGCACCGTGACCCGGCCCGGGCTGGTGCTGGGCGTCGGCGAACCCGCGATCAATCCGGTGCCACGCAAAATGATCAGCGAACACCTGGCTCGACTGGCCGACGAACTCGGCTACAGCGGCGGTTTCGAGGTCACGGTCAATGTCGAGAACGGCGAGACACTGGCACTCAAAACCATGAACCCGCGCCTGGGCATTCTTGGCGGCTTGTCGATCCTCGGCACCAGCGGCATCGTCCGGCCGTTTTCCTGTGCTGCCTACATCGCCTCGATCCACCAGGGCATCGACGTGGCGAAAACCAACGGTTACCTGCACATCGCCGCCTGCACCGGCAACGCCAGCGAAGACACCATGCGCCGGGTCTACAACCTGCCGGAAATCGCCCTGATCGAAATGGGCGACTTCGTTGGCGCCGTGCTCAAGCACCTGCGCAAAGTACCGGTGGATAAACTCAGCCTGTGCGGTGGTTTCGGCAAGATCAGCAAACTGGCGGCCGGGCACATGGATTTGCACAGTCGCCATTCGAGCATTGACCTGCCGCAACTGGCGCTATGGGCGGCGCAGGTCGGCGCCGATGCGGCGTTGCAGCAGAGCATCCGCGAAGCCAACACCAGCCAGCAGGCACTGGCCATGGCCGCCGCGGCCGGGATCGCCCTGGGTGATGCAGTCTGTCAGCATGCTCTGGACTTTGCCCGCAGCGTGGTGCCGGCGCAGGTTCAGGTGGAAGTCTTCGCCATCGATCGCCAGGGCGGAATCGTTGGCCATGCCGGAGCATTTCAATGAAGCGCATCCTGTTGCTCGGCGGCGTGACCGAAGCCATGGCCATTGCCCGCACGCTGGGACCGCTGCATATCTACAGCCTGGCCGGTGTCGGTCGGGTGCCGACCGATCTGCATTGCCAGGTGCGCGTCGGCGGCTACGGCGGCGCCGAGGGTCTGGCGCAATTCATTGGCGATGAAGGTATCGACCTGCTGCTCGATGCCACCCATCCCTACGCCGCCCAAATCAGCCAGAATGCCGCGACCGCCGCGCGCTTGAGCGGCATTCCCTGCTGGGCGCTACGGCGTCCTGCCTGGCAAGCCCAGGCGGGTGATGACTGGCGCGAAGTCAGTGACTGGCCCGAACTGATCGAAGCCCTGAAGCCCTTCCGTCGACCGCTGTTCACCCTCGGTCGCGAGCCCCTGCGACACCTTGACGAAATTCCCGCGGAGCAATTCTGGACCCTGCGCGCACTGGACGTGTATCCGGGCAACGAGCGCTGCGAAGTGATCGGCGCACGGGGGCCCTTCCTGATCGACGATGAACGTGAGTTGTTCGAACGGCGAAATATCGATGTGCTGATCAGCAAGAACAGCGGCAGCACCGCTACTGAGCCGAAGCTGGAAGTGGCGCGGGAGCGCAGGGTGCCGGTGCTGGTGTTGAAACGGCCGGTGTTGCCTGAGGTAGATCGGGAGTTTCCGGCAGTGGCCCAAGTGCTACGAGCAATAGCAGAGCGGTTATAAACCTGACTTTTGCGAACGCCCCAAGGACGCCTTCGCGGGCAAGCCCGCGAAGGCGTCCTGTCTGGCGACACAGAGGCGCGAACCTACAGATCAACAAGACTGTTACGCACAACTTAATCCAGCAAGGAGGAAGATTCGGGAGATGGATTTTTTGTTCGATTGGCGTTCAGAGACGTCAACCACACCATCCGTGCACGTATCCAAAGTGATCCGACATTTGCCCAAGCATTCCGAATCGAAGTCGCTACACTCTTTCATAACGGCGAGCCAGAAATTGCTCAACGCATGTTGGACCTGTTGATTCAGGCGCTGCGACACCAAACCGCACGCCGCCTTTTTACTTATCGGCCCTGATCAGGCTAAATAGCCCGCGCCTGATCGCCCACCCAAACGGATTTTGTCCCATGTCCCGACAACGGCTCGCAATTGCCTGGATAGCCTGCTTCGCAGTGCTGTTCAACATGCTCGCCATGCCGATGTCCGGAGCGATGGCGCAAACGGCGAAGTCACCTGCCGAACAGTTGTTGTGGGGCAGTTTCTGCAGCTCCAGCGGCACCAGGATGGTGGCGATTTCCATCGGGGATCTTGAACAGAAAGCCCCGCAAAACGACGTTCATTCCAACATGCAGCATTGCTGGTGCTGTTCCGGTTCTGCGCCATTGGTGGCGCTGCCGGGGCATTCGCCACAGCTGTATTTTGCGCACTTCGAATCCAACCGAAGCCTGCCCGATACCTCGCTCGAAAGCCCGTCACCGCGCCAGCAATGGCCGAGTCTCAACCCCCGTGCGTCCCCTCTGGTGTGATTCTTTCTCGCAATTGACTGCGTTTTAAATCGTTCCGGAGAACTGCCATGTTGAACAAACTCATCGTTCTGGCTGCGTTGCTGCTGCCTGCCTGCTTTGCCAATGCCCACGAATACAAGGTCGGCGCACTGGAAATCGCTCATCCGTGGTCCCAGGAGTTGCCACCCAATGCGCCCACTGTTGCGGCGTATTTCGTGATCAACAATGAAGGCAAGACCGCCGACCGCCTGCTCAGCGTCGACACCCCCATAGCGGGCGAAGCGCAATTGCATGAGCACGTGATGCAAGGCGACATGATGAAAATGCAGCACGTACCGAGCGTGGAAGTGCCCGCCGGAGGCGAGGTCACTTTCGCACCCATGGCCTATCACGTGATGTTGCTGGGCCTCAAGGACCGCAGCCTGCTCACTGACGGCAAGCGCTTCCCCATGACGCTGCACTTCGAGAAGTCCGGTGACGTGACGGTCGAAGTCGCGGTGCAGAAGCAGGCGCCGGACGCCATGCAAGCGCACGTGCACAAGCCGTAATCGCCTGAGCTGAAAACGCCCATGCGCCCGCTTAGCGCCAGGTCATCCAGGTCACGCGATCAGACATTGAGCCTGACACGCGGCAGCTGGATCAGCCTGTTCGCCATGCTGATGATCTTTATCGGTCCGCTGATTTCCCAGTCGATGCCGATGGATTCGCGCGCCATGTCGATGACCATGCCTGTTGGCATGAGCATGGACATGAACATGGATATGTCGGCGATGGAGCATGCCGACCATGCCACGCAAGCCACGCAAGCCACGCAAGCCACCGCCGAGCATTGCCCGCCGGCCCCCGGCCACCATGTGCTGTGGGAAAAATGCGGCTATTGCAGCCTGCTGTTCAATTGCCCGGCACTGACCGGTGGCCTGTCTTTCGCCAACTTCATCATCCCGCCCGTCAACACCTTCACCACCCCTTCCCCACGCCTGGGCCATGCCCGGCAATCCTTCTTCCCCGGCGCCCGCACCCGCGCCCCGCCCGTCGTCGCGTAAACACTCACTTCTGATTTCACACGGCCCGCAAGACAGCCAAAGCAACCTGTGGGAGCGAGCTTGCTCGCGAAGAGGGAGTGTCAGTCAACGTTGATGTCGTCTGGCACACCGCTTTCGCGAGCAAGCCCGCTCCCACAGGGACAGCCTCAGACTGCCGGCCGTGTCGTTTACGATTGTTCGATGGAAATTGTCATGTCCAGGTTTTCCGCTGTCCCGTGCTTGAGCCCTGCCCAAGCCTCTTATGCCCTGAACGAATCCCGTGTTCGTTTCAGGCACGCCACCGCCATCCTGTGCGGTGCCTTGCTGGCGCCTTCTGCGCTGGCCGATGATCACGCCGGTCACAGTGAAGAACTGAGCCCGACGGTGATTACCGCCGTTGCGCCCAGCTCGCCCTTGACCATCGTCACCAACCCCAAGGACCCGCGCCAACCGGTGCCGGCCAGCGACGGCGCCGATTATCTGAAGACCATCCCCGGCTTTGCCATGGTGCGCAATGGCGGCACCAACGGTGACCCGGTGCTGCGCGGCATGTTCGGCTCGCGGCTGAACATCCTCACCAACGGCGGCATGATGCTCGGTGCCTGCCCGGGCCGCATGGACGCCCCGACCTCCTACATCTCGCCGGAAACCTACGACAAGCTCACCGTGATCAAAGGCCCACAAACCGTGCTGTGGGGCCCGGGCTCTTCGGCCGGGACCATTCTGTTCGACCGCGAGCCGGAACACTTCGGCGAACTCGGTACGCGGGTCAACGCCAGCGTACTGGCCGGCTCCTACGGTCGCTTCGACAAACTGGTGGACGCTGCCGCCGGCGGTGAGTCGGGTTATGTGCGGGTCATCGGCAACACCGCGCACTCCGACGACTACCAGGACGGCAACAACGATACCGTGGCGTCGCGCTATGACAAATGGAATGGCGACATGGCCGTCGGCTGGACGCCGAATACCGACACCTTGCTGGAGCTGACCGCCGGCCGTGGCGATGGTGAAGCCCGCTACGCCGGGCGCGGCATGGACGGTTCGCAGTTCCTGCGCGAAAGCCTCGGCCTGCGCTTCGAGCAGTCCAACATCGGCGAGGTGCTGGATAAGGTCGAGGCGCAGGTCTACTACAACTACGCCGACCACGTGATGGACAACTACACCCTGCGCACACCGTCCGGCACCGGGATGATGGCCGGGCCCATGGCTTCCAACGTCGACCGCCGCACCCTCGGCGCCCGGGTCAAGGGCACCTGGCGCTGGGCCGATGTACAACTGATCAGCGGCATCGACGCGCAGACCAACGAGCATCGCCAGCGCGGCGCCATGGGTGTCGACACCTACAAGGACCTGCCGTACACCAAGGATGCCGACTTCCATAACTACGGCGTGTTCGGCGAACTGACCTGGTACGCCGCCGACCGTGACCGCCTGATCAGCGGCGCACGCCTGGACCGTGCCTCGGCCAAGGATTTTCGGCAGACCATCGGCTCGGGCATGATGCCCCGCCCGAATCCGACCGCCGACGACACCCGCGCCGATACCCTGCCCAGCGGTTTCATCCGCTACGAGCATGACCTGGCCGACAGCCCGACCACCTTGTATGCAGGCATAGGTCACACCCAGCGATTCCCGGATTACTGGGAGCTGTTTTCACCCAAGTCCGGCCCCGCCGGTTCGGTGAATGCCTTCGATTCGATCAAGCCGGAAAAAACCACCCAGCTCGATTTCGGCCTGCAGTACAAGACCGAAGACCTCGAAGCCTGGGCCTCGGCTTACGTCGGGCAAGTGCGCGATTACATCCTGTTCAACTACACCCCGACGATGATGGGTACGACCTCACAAGCCGAAAACATCGACGCGCGAATCATGGGCGGCGAACTGGGCGCCGCTTACAACCTTACCGACAACTGGAAAGCCGACGCGACCCTGGCCTACGCCTGGGGCAAGAACAGCAGCGATGGCAGTGCATTGCCGCAAATGCCGCCGCTGGATGCCCGTTTCGGCCTGACCTACAGCGAAGACAACTGGAGCGCCGGCGCACTGTGGAGAGTGGTCGCCGCGCAAAACCGCATCGACCAGAACAAGGGCAACGTGGTCGGCAAGGATTTCGGCAAGACGCCGGGCTTCGGCGTGTTTTCCCTCAACGGTGCCTATCGGATCAACAGCAACTGGAAGGTCAGCAGCGGCGTCGACAACCTGTTCGGCAAAGCTTACGCCGAGCACTTGAACCTGGCCGGCAACGCCGGTTTCGGCTACCCGGCCAATGACCCGCAAGCCATCAAGGAGCCGGGGCGAACGCTCTGGACCAAGGTGGATATGAGTTTCTAAAAGCTTCGCGAGCAAGCTCGCTCCTACAGGGAAGCGAGCCTGCTCGCGATCGGTTGCAAGGCAACCGCCAATCAAACAACTAAAAGATCCAGCCAAGTGGAGCACGCGTGATGAAACAGCCCAAAGTGAATTTCTACAACCTGGCGTGGCGCTGGCATTTCTATGCCGGATTGTTCGTTGCGCCATTCATGGTGATGCTGGCCCTGACCGGCACCATTTACCTGTTCAAACCGCAACTCGACTCGCTGATGTACAGCAGCCTGCTCAACGTTCCGGCCGGTCATCACACAGTGCCGGCCGACGACCTGCTCAAGCGCGTGGAAGACGCGTACCCGCAAGCCACGATCAAGCAGTACCTGCCACCGGTCAGCGCTGAACGTAGCGCGCAGTTTGTCGTGCTCAATGGCGGCAACGAACTGAATGTGTTCGTCGATCCGTACCACGGTGACATCCTCGGCGAGCAAGACGCCAAGAAAAACCTGCAAGCCATTGCCCGCGCGATTCACGGCGAGCTGATGATCGGCACCGTCGGCGATCGGCTGATCGAACTGGCCGCCGGTTGGGGCGTGGTGCTGGTGGTGTCCGGCATCTTCTTGTGGTGGCCACGCGGTCAGGCGGCAGGCATTTTGTGGCCGCGCCTGAACAGTCGTGGGCGCGTATTGTGGCGTGACCTGCACGCGGTCACCGGGTTCTGGGGCGCGTCCCTGCTGCTGGTGATGCTGCTGAGCGGCATGACCTGGACCGGCTTCTGGGGCAAGCAGTACGCCGAAGTGTGGAACGTGTTCCCGGCAGCCATGTGGGATGACGTGCCGAAGTCCGATGTCGAGGCTCGCAGCCTCAACACCGCCACCCGCCAGACCGTGCCGTGGGCCATGGAAAACACGCCAATGCCGATGTCCGGCGACCATGCCGAGCACATGGCCCACGACGGTGCAGCGGCCGGTCCTGCCTCGCCGACCATCCGCCTGCAGGACGTACAAAACATCGCCAAAGAGCGCAAGGTCGAACCGGGTTACAGCATCACCCTGCCGACCAATGCAACCGGCGTGTTCACCATCGCCCTGTTCGCCGACGACCCGCGCAATGACGCCACGCTGCACATCGATCAGTACACCGGCAAGGTCCTGGCCGATGTACGTTTCGAGCAATACGGCAGCGTCGCCCGCGCCACGGAAATCGGCGTAATGCTGCACGAAGGCAAGATGTTCGGCGCCTTCAACCAGATTGTCGTGTTGCTGATCTGCCTGATGATTTTGCTCAGCGCGGTCAGCGGTGTGGTGATCTGGTGGAAACGCCGTCCGCAAGGAAAACTCGGCGTGCCGCCGCTGCGCCACGACCTGCCGAAATGGAAAACCGCGATGGTGATCATGTTCGCCCTGGCGCTGGCCTTCCCGTTGGTGGGTGCTTCGCTGGTGGCGGTTTGGGTGCTCGACCGTGTGCTGCTGTCACGCTTCGCCCGGCAGACTGTGAGCGCCTCATCTTCATCATGAAACAGGCGAGATGCGCGGGATCGATAGCACTGTAGACTTCCCGCACTTTTCGTCGCTGCCCTATCGCGAGCAGGCTCGCTCCCACATTTGACCGTGTTCCAATGTGGGAGCGAGCCTGCTCGCGATGGCGTCATCCGCCGCTCCAGAAACTTCAAGAACAACTGCATGACCTCGCTGAACCTCACAAAACTCACCTGGTCTCCACTGGGTCACGGCCATTGCCATCACCAATTCCAGCTGCGTAACGCCTCGCTACAGGTGGCCGCCGGTGAGTTCGTCGGGCTGATCGGCCCCAACGGCAGCGGCAAGACCAGCCTGTTGCGCTGTGCCTGGCGCTTCAGTAAACCGGAAAGCGGCGAGGTCAGGCTCGATCACCGGAACGTCTGGAAGCAATCCTCGCGCTGGTGTGCGCAACGCATCGCCGTGGTGCTGCAGGAGTTCCCTGAAGCCTTCGGCCTGACTGTCGAGGAAGTGGTCGCCATGGGCCGTACGCCGCACAAAGGCTTGTTCGATGGCGACACCCTTGAAGACCGCGACCTGATCAATCAGGCCCTGGAGTCCGTCGGCCTCAAGGGCTTCGAAGACCACGGGTTCGTCACGCTCTCCGGTGGTGAAAAACAGCGAGTCATCCTCGCCCGCGCCCTGGCCCAGCAACCACAATTGCTGATCCTCGACGAGCCGACCAACCACCTCGATCCGCGTTATCAGCTTGAGCTTTTGCAGTTGGTCAAGCGCTTGAACATCGGCACCCTGGCGAGCATCCACGACCTCAATCTGGCGGCGGCTTTTTGTGATCGGCTGTACGTGATCGACCATGGTCGTATCGTCGCCAGCGGCACGCCAAAAGAAGTCCTGACGGCTGCGCTGCTGCGCAATGTGTTCGGCGTCGAAGCACTGATCGATGAACACCCACTGCACGGCTACCCACGAATCACCTGGATAACCCAACCATGACTTTGCGTTCCCTGCTGCGCTGCTGCCTCCCTCTCGTGATGCTGCCGGGCTGCACCCAGGCATTGGCCGAAGCCACCCGTTACCCGCTGACAATCAAAAGCTGCAACCGCGAAGTGACTTTCAAGCAGGCACCACAACACGCCCTCAGCCACGACATCAACATGACTCAGATGATGCTCGCCCTCGGCCTCAAACCACGGATGGCCGGTTACAGCGGCATCAGTGGCTGGAAGGCCGTGACGCCCCAGATGCAGGGCATTCTCGAAGGCCTGCCGGAACTGGCGGCCAAGTACCCGTCGGTGGAAACCCTGCTCAATGCCAACGTCGATTTCTTCTTCGCCGGCTGGGACTACGGCATGCGTATCGGCGGCGATCTCACGCCACAAACCCTGCAACCGCTGGGCATCAATGTGTACGAGCTGAGCGAATCCTGCGCCTTCGTGATGAAACGCCCCCCGGCCAGTCTCGAAGACACCTACAACGATCTGCGCAACCTCGGCAGAATCTTCGACGTGCAGGACCGCGCCAATGCCCTGATCGCCGACATGCAGGCGCAAGTGGCGAATATTCGCAAAGACCTGCCCGCGGAAAAACCGCGGGTCTTCCTGTACGACAGCGGCGAAGACCGGGCCATGACCTCGGGGCGTCTGGGCATGCCGCAAGCACTGATCGACGCCGCTGGCGGACGCAATGTCCTGGAGGATGTCGACGCGAGCTGGACCCGGGTCAATTGGGAAACCGTGGTCGAGCGCAACCCCCAGGTGATCGTGATCGTCGACTACAGCGAAATCACTGCCGAACAGAAGATTCAATTCCTGCTGAGCAACAAGGCCCTGCAATCGGTGGACGCGATCAAGCACCGGCGCTTCATCGTCATCCCGTACGTGCAGGCCACGCCGGGGATCGACAACGTGCTGGCGGTCGCAACCCTGGCCAAGGGTTTCCGCGGCGAATGATCAACCGTCGCTACGCCCTGTTGCTGATCGCCCTCGGTGCCCTGTTGCTGGTGTCGTGCGTGGTGTCCCTGGGTTTCGGCCCGGCGCGGGTGCCGCTGGATGTGGTGTGGCGCATCCTGCTGCACAAAATGTTCGGTTTCGGTGTGCCGGACTGGAGTCCCGGACAGGAACCTATCGTCTGGCTGATCCGCGTCCCGCGCATGCTGCTCGGCGCGCTGGTGGGCGCCGGACTGGCGTTGATCGGCGCGGTGCTGCAAGCGGTGACGCGCAACCCGTTGGCTGACCCGCATTTACTTGGCGCCACGTCCGGCGCGACGTTAGGCGCGGTGATCGTGGTGCTGCATGTCGGTGAGATCGTTGGCCTGCTGACCTTGCCCATCGCGGCATTTATCGGTGCATTGCTGAGCATGCTGGTGGTGCTGATGATCGCCAATCGCCACGGCCGCCTCGACAGTGATCGCTTGTTGTTGTGCGGCGTGGCGGTGTCGTTCGTGATGATGGCGATTGCCAATTTGCTGCTGTTCATGGGCGATCATCGAGCCAGTTCGGCGGTGATGTTCTGGATGCTCGGCGGGCTCGGGTTGGCACGCTGGGAGCTGCTGACGGTGCCGACAGCCAGTGTGTTGCTCGGGCTGGTGTTGCTGCTGGGCATGGCGCGACCGCTGAATGCGCTGATGGCCGGCGAGCAGACAGCAGTGACCCTGGGCCTGAATGCACGCACCGTGCGCCTGCGAGTGTTTCTGATTGCGTCATTGATGACCGGAGTGCTGGTATCGATCAGCGGCTCGATCGGTTTTGTCGGGCTGATGGTGCCGCACATTGCGCGGCGTCTGGTCGGCGCTGAACACCGAAGATTGCTGCCGGTGTGCGTATTGCTCGGCAGCGTGTTTCTGGTCTGGGTCGACGTCGCCGCCCGGACACTGATCGCCCCCGAAGACTTGCCCATCGGTGTTGCCACTGCTGCAATTGGCGGGTTGTTCTTCATCGGCTTGATGCGACGTCGTTAATGCCACATTTAATTAAAAAAGTTTCAAACTACATTTACGCTTGGAAAAACTCCGTATTAAGTTAGCGCTTAACAAGTTCTCCATCACGCTCATACTCCGCACTCGCGAGCTCAACTATAAAACCCTCGCGCACTTCAATGACGATTATTCCTACAGCTTAATCGCCACAACTCTTACAAGAGCGGAAAGAGGTAAACATGTTCAAGAAGTTCATCGCATCCATTGCACTTGTTTCAGCGCCCGCATGGGCAGTGCAACCACCCTTTACTGGCGTTGACTACAGTGGTCGGTATCAATGCACTGGAATGGACAGCCATATCGGTCCGTTCGAAGGTGTTGTCGAGATGAAGCTCAATGCCGAACAGAGTACCGGAGAACACGGCGCCTACGGTTTTACGCTGACGTTGCTCGACAACTCCCGGTATGACGGATTTGCTGCCGCCAACTTGAGTTCCCTGGCGATTTATTTTGCCCATACGGATCCGTCGCTCAAGGATTACGGCATCGGAATTGCGAAAATTGCTACAACCCCTGACGGGAAAACTTCATTCACCAAGTACTACTACGGCCCGGAATACGAAGGTGGCGGGCATGGTTTTGAAACCTGCATCAAAAGCTGATTTGTTGCACCGCTGACCTTGTGGGAGCGGGCTTGCTCGCTCCCACAGTCGGTTTTTGTTGCTCACATAATCTTCGCCCCAATCTGGCGCAACTCTTCGCACCAACGCGCCAGACGCGATCCCTCATGGTGCGCCATCAAACCGTTCAACCGCTCTAAAACGACATTTCCCTGCCTTTTGCCGACCGGGCACAGCCCTTGCAAAACACCCCTTCAGTAGTCCGCATCTGCCAACCAAGAAAACTCATAAGTTCATGGAGATCGCACAATGAAGCGTCGCAGTTTGATCAAGGCTTTCACACTCTCGGCAAGCATCGCCGCGATGGGCATGACCTGGACTGTCCAGGCCGCCGAGACCATCAAGGTCGGTATTCTGCATTCGTTGTCCGGCACCATGGCGATCTCCGAAACGTCGCTCAAAGACATGGCGCTGATGACCATCGACGAGATCAACGCCAAGGGCGGCGTGAACGGCAAGATGCTCGAGCCGGTAGTGGTCGACCCGGCCTCGAACTGGCCGCTGTTCGCCGAGAAGGGTCGTCAGTTGCTGACCCAGGACAAGGTCGCCGTGGTGTTCGGTTGCTGGACTTCCGTGTCGCGCAAATCGGTACTGCCGGTGTTCGAAGAACTCAACGGCCTGCTGTTCTACCCGGTGCAATACGAAGGCGAAGAGATGTCGCCAAACGTGTTCTACACCGGCGCGGCGCCGAACCAGCAGGCGATCCCTGCCGTTGAATACCTGATGAGCGAAGAAGGCGGCAGCGCCAAGCGCTACTTCCTGCTCGGCACCGACTACGTGTACCCGCGCACCACCAACAAGATCCTGCGTTCGTTCCTTCACTCCAAAGGCGTGGCCGACAAGGACATCGAAGAGGTCTACACCCCGTTCGGTCACAGCGACTATCAAACCATCGTCGCCAACATCAAGAAGTTCTCGGCCGGTGGAAAGACGGCGGTTATCTCCACCGTCAACGGCGACTCCAACGTGCCTTTCTACAAAGAACTGGCGAACCAGGGCCTGAAAGCCACCGACGTTCCGGTCGTGGCGTTTTCGGTCGGCGAAGAAGAACTGCGCGGCATCGACACCAAGCCACTGGTGGGCAACCTGGCGGCGTGGAACTACTTCGAATCGGTCGAGAATCCGGTGAACAAGAAGTTCGTCGATGACTGGAAGGCCTACGCGAAGAAACACAACCTGCCAGGCGCCGACAAGGCAGTGACCAACGACCCGATGGAGGCCACTTATGTCGGCATCCACATGTGGGCGCAAGCGGCGGAAAAAGCCAAATCCACCGACGTCGACAAAGTCCGCGAAGCCCTGGTCGGCCAGACCTTTGCTGCGCCGTCCGGTTACACGCTGACCATGGACAAGACCAATCACCACCTGCACAAACCGGTGATGATCGGCGAGATCCAGTCAGACGGTCAGTTCAACGTGGTGTGGCAGACCGAAGGGCCGATCCGCGCCCAGCCGTGGAGCCCGTTCATCCCGGGCAACGACAAGAAGCCGGAGTATGCAGTGAAGAGCAACTGAGCCACTGGGTGTCGGGCCCAAGCATTCGGGCCTGACACAAATCCCTGTGGGAGCGAGCCTGCTCGCGATGACGGCGGCACATTCAACATTTCTGTGACTGAACAACCGCTATCGCGAGCAGGCTCGCTCCCACAATGTCCGCGTCAAGGCGACTATCTATGCCCACCGCCCTTTATCGTCTCATCTTCGCCATCGCATTTTTACTGCCGATGGCCACTCACGCCGGCGACGCCGAAGACTTCGTCGCCGCCAATCCCGTGCAGCAAGCCAGGCTGCTGGAAACCTGGGCGGCGCAGCCCGATCCGGCCCGTATCGAACTGATCAACGCCCTGCAACAAGGCGAATTGACCGTCGACGGCCAGCCGAAAACCCTGCGTCTGAACAACCGCCTGCGGGGTCTGATCGACACCGCGTTGGCCAGTCATCAATTGCTCGCCGCCGACGCCAAACTCCGTCTGAGCGCTGCGCAGCAACTACAGAAAAGTGCCAAGCCGGCGCAGTTGAAATTCCTCGACCAACAACTGGAGGGCGAAAAGGACGAAGGCGTTCACGCCGCACTGAGCCTGGCTCTGGCCAACCTGCAACTGGTGGATGCCGACCCGGCTGTACGGCTGGCCGCTGTGCGCTTGCTCGGCGAAACCGGCGACCCGCTGGCCCGCACCCGCCTCGAAGGCTTGCTCGAACCAGGCGTTGAAGCCGATGCCAATGTACGCACGGCGGCCGAAACCAGCCTGGCTCAAGTCAAACGCAAACTGCTGGTCGGCGAAATGCTCGGCCAGGCATTCAGCGGTATGTCACTTGGATCGATTCTGTTGCTCGCCGCCCTGGGGCTTGCAATCACCTTCGGTCTGCTCGGCGTGATCAACATGGCCCACGGCGAGATGCTGATGCTCGGCGCCTACTCGACCTATGTGGTGCAACTGATGTTCCAGCGCTTCGCGCCGCAGGCCATCGAGTTCTATCCGCTGATCGCGCTGCCGGTGGCGTTTTTCGTCACCGCGGCTATCGGCATGGCGCTGGAGCGCACGGTAATTCGCCACCTCTACGGCCGTCCACTGGAAACCCTGCTCGCCACCTGGGGCATCAGCCTGATGCTGATTCAACTGGTTCGCCTGGTGTTCGGCGCACAGAACGTCGAAGTGGCCAACCCGGCCTGGCTGTCGGGTGGGATTCAGGTGCTGCCTAACCTCGTGCTGCCGTACAACCGCATCGTCATCATTGCCTTTGCGCTGTTTGTGGTGGTGCTGACCTGGCTGCTGCTGAACAGGACGCGCCTGGGCCTGAATGTTCGCGCCGTGACGCAGAACCGCAACATGGCGGCTTGCTGCGGAGTACCCACCGGGCGCGTAGACATGCTCGCCTTCGGCCTCGGCTCGGGCATTGCCGGCCTCGGTGGCGTGGCCCTGAGCCAGATCGGCAACGTCGGCCCGGATCTCGGCCAGAGCTACATCATCGACTCGTTCCTGGTGGTGGTGCTCGGCGGTGTCGGTCAGTTGGCCGGTAGCGTGCTGGCGGCGTTTGGCTTAGGGATCGCCAACAAGATTCTCGAACCGCAGATCGGTGCCGTGCTCGGCAAAATCCTCATCCTCGCGTTGATCATTCTGTTCATCCAGAAACGTCCGCAAGGCCTCTTCGCACTCAAAGGACGGGTGATCGACTGATGAACCAGCCCCTGCTCGTTACCGCGACCCAAAAAGCCGGCCCCAGAGTCTCGATTGCCGTCGGTGCGGTGATCCTCGTTCTGCTGCTGGCGCTACCGCTGCTGTCGCTGATATCGCCGGACAGCACGCTGCACGTTTCGGCCTACACACTGACGCTGGTGGGCAAGATACTTTGCTACGCCATCGTCGCCCTGGCGCTCGATCTGGTGTGGGGTTACGCCGGCCTGCTGTCCCTCGGCCACGGCCTGTTCTTCGCCCTCGGTGGCTATGCCATGGGCATGTACCTGATGCGCCAGGCCTCGGGAGATGGCTTGCCGGCGTTCATGACCTTCCTGTCGTGGAGCGAAATGCCGTGGTTCTGGACTGGCACCAGCAGTTTCCTCTGGACCCTGTGCCTGGTGGTTTTGGCGCCGGGGTTGCTGGCCTTGGTGTTCGGCTTTTTCGCCTTCCGTTCGCGGATCAAGGGCGTGTACTTTTCGATCATGACCCAGGCCCTGACCTTCGCCGGCATGCTGCTGTTCTTCCGCAACGAAACCGGATTCGGCGGCAACAACGGCTTCACCAACTTCCGCACGATTCTTGGCTTTGGCATCACTGAACCGGGCACCCGCGCGGTGCTGTTTTTCGCCACGGTGCTGTTGCTGGTGGCGAGCCTGTTTATCGGCTGGCGCCTGGCGCAAAGCAAGTTCGGACGTGTACTGACCGCGCTGCGCGATGCGGAAAATCGTCTGATGTTCTGCGGCTACGATCCGCGCGGCTTCAAGTTGTTCGTGTGGGTTTTGAGCGCGGTGTTGTGCGGCCTGGCCGGTGCGCTGTACGTGCCGCAAGTGGGGATCATCAACCCGAGCGAGATGTCGCCGACCAACTCCATCGAAGCAGCAGTATGGGTAGCACTGGGCGGGCGCGGGACGTTGATCGGCCCGTTGCTCGGTGCCGGCGTGGTCAACGGTATGAAGAGCTGGTTCACCGTGGCATTCCCCGAGTACTGGCTGTTCTTCCTCGGCGCGCTGTTCATTGTCGTGACCCTGTATTTGCCCAAAGGCGTGATCGGCCTGTTGAAGAAAAGAGGTGAGCAATGAGAGTGACTGCAACGGCTGAATTCATGCTCGAACCGGCGTTCTTCCCCGTGGAACCGAACAAGGATGCCGGCAGCAGCCGCGATGCCATTGGCCTCGGTCAACGGGTCGGACCTGGCCTGAACACCCGCCATGGCACCATCCTGACCCTGGAAGACATCAGTGTCAGCTTCGACGGCTTCCGCGCGCTGAACGAACTGAACCTGTACATCGGCGTCGGCGAACTGCGCTGCATCATCGGCCCCAACGGCGCGGGCAAGACCACGCTGATGGACGTGATCACCGGCAAGACCCGTCCCAGCCACGGCAAGGCCTGGTTCGGCGAAACCCTGGACCTGACGCAAATGAGCGAAGTGCAGATCGCCCAGGCCGGTATCGGTCGCAAGTTCCAGAAGCCGACGGTGTTCGAAGCCTTGAGTGTTTTCGAGAACCTGGAACTGGCGCAGAAAACCGACAAATCGGTGTGGGCCAGCCTGCGGGCGCGCCTCAATGGCGAACAAAAGGACCGCATCGCCGAAGTGCTGGAGACCATTCGCCTGACCTCGTCGGTCAATCGCCCGGCCGGCCTGCTGTCCCACGGTCAGAAGCAGTTTCTGGAGATCGGCATGTTGCTGATGCAGGACCCGCAATTGCTGCTGCTCGATGAACCGGTGGCGGGCATGACCGACGCCGAAACCGAATTCACCGCCGAGCTGTTCAAGAGCCTGGCCGGCAAGCACTCGCTGATGGTGGTGGAGCACGACATGGGCTTCGTCGGCTCGATTGCCGACCACGTCACGGTGTTGCATCAGGGCAGCGTGCTGGCCGAAGGGTCGCTGGAACAGGTGCAGGACAACGAGCGGGTGATCGAGGTTTATCTCGGTCGTTAAGCCTGCAAATACATCCCTCTGTAGGAGCGAGCCTGCTCGCGAAAGCGGTGCATCAGTCACCAACGATGTTGAGTGTGCCGACGCCATCGCGAGCAAGCTCGCTCCCACAGGGGGATCTGAGGAGTATTTGAGAATGTTGCAAGTCGAAAAACTGCACCAGTACTACGGCGGAAGCCACATCCTGCGCGGTCTGACGTTTGACGTGAAGGTCGGCGAAGTCACCTGCTTGCTCGGCCGTAACGGCGTGGGCAAGACCACCCTGCTCAAATGCCTGATGGGCTTGTTGCCAGCCAAGGAAGGCGCAGTGAATTGGGAAGGCAAGCCGATCACCGCCCTCAAGCCGCACCAGCGTGTGCACGCCGGGATCGCCTACGTGCCGCAGGGCCGGGAAATCTTCGGCCGCCTGACCGTGGAAGAAAACCTGCTGATGGGCCTGTCGCGCTTCCCCGGCAGTGAAGCGAAGGAAGTGCCGGCGTTCATCTACGAGCTGTTCCCGGTGCTGCTGCAAATGAAGCAGCGCCGGGGTGGCGACTTGTCCGGTGGCCAGCAACAACAACTGGCCATCGGCCGCGCGCTGGCCAGCCGCCCTCGCCTGCTGATCCTCGACGAACCCACCGAAGGCATCCAGCCGTCGGTGATCAAGGAGATCGGTGCCGTGATCAAAAAACTCGCGGCCCGGGGCGACATGGCCATTCTACTGGTCGAACAGTTCTACGATTTCGCCGCCGAACTGGCCGACCAATATCTGGTGATGTCCCGGGGTGAAATCGTGCAACAGGGTCGCGGTGAAAACATGGAAACCGAGGGCGTGCGTGGGCTGGTTACGATCTGAGCAGTGAACTGTCAGCGCTCATTCAGAATCCGTGGTGATGCGGTTTGCCCCTGCATAGGGCAGCCATTCAGAACCCACCACGCCGCCAACATCCCAGAGCGGGCTGCTTTTTTCGACCGTCAGTACGCCCGTTACTGCAACACTCAAGACAAAATCCTTAGCGCTCAGATGTCCACCCAACAAGAGCTTATCGATGTTGACGCCCATCGCCCCTTCGGTCTTGATAACCCAGGCTTCGGCTTCAGAAAACGTGCTGTGGTACTTCAGCAATGCACCGTCCGGGGTCTGGCGGAACACCGAATAACCCACGGAGGAGTCAACCAAACCTGACTCCCGAGCCTGCTGAACACTGAATACCAATGACTGGGGTGAGAAAAACTGCTGATACAAGTCAGCCTCTTTTTCCGGTAGTGGCGTCGCCAGCAACTCTGGCCCCAGGTACACACCTGCCAACGTCTGACTTTCCGGTAACCGAAAACCGCCTGGAATGGCAGGAAATACCTGCTCGATTGCCAACAGTCCATCAGGTCGATTGAGCGGCAATGTCGCGATGTATTCGTCACGGTCGCGACGCTTGAGGATAAAACCCACACGCTGATGTCCCGCTGTCGCTGGCACACGATTCAAGGCATCGTTCAACGCCGAGGCCGGGTCTTCAAAAACACCCGTAAAAAACGGCTGGAGTTTGGGAGGCCCGGGTATGACCGGTTGGTAGGGAGTCCATTCAGCAGTGATCGGGCCACGCAGCCCACCCCACAGGGTGCCTGGCTCCAGGACACGCATGTGACCGATGACCGCGATCCTTCTGACCATGTCTTCGGGTCTGTGGCCCATTCGGAATACAGGACTGTAGGCTGAGTCCGGTGGATTAATGGAATAAGCCACCAGAGAACCGGAAAGATCTGAAACATAACTATGTTTAAAAAAGTCCCGGTGATTGAACGCACCATGGACATCTGGCATCGAAGGCAGCGCGTTGAACAACTTGACCTGATCAGAGTTGAAGGTTGGATTCGCCTTGGCAATACTCTTGTAAATGTCCGGATGACTATGCCATTTGCCAACGCAAAGGTATCCGGCTGGATGGCTGATCGTCTGGGTCTGCCGGTCGTAGTTCAGCAAACGCTCCATATCAAACGAAGTTGCCTCACCCTGGATAGGTGTTGTCGCGACAAACTTGCCATCCGGGCGCTGCAAAATGAGTGCACCGTACTCTCTGTCGTTCAGACGCTCATGTTGGTGAACCCAATACGCAGCATCGTCTTCGCAAATGAAGGGAAGGCTGACAGGTGGCAGCACCGGCGCGGCCTTGGCGGGTTGCTCAAGTGGTAGCGTTGCAAGTTGCTCAAGCATTTTTCGAGCATTTTCACGATCTGTATCGGTGGTCATCAATAAACTCCAAGACGTTCAGTCGCCCCGCAGAAGGAGGGAGCGGACGCTTGGATGCTGAGTTCTTTGGAAGCACGGATGGCGGTACATATGTATGCCTAAAAGGTGGTTAAGCACCAATTTGTTGCTCGGCATTTCATAGTGCGCCCCTTGTTGGTGCGCAAGCCCCAGCAATAGTTGCCTCCTGCCCGGGATACCTTGCGGCACAGCCTTTGCAACATCCTGACAACTTCCGGATAAGCACTGACTATGACTCTTCCCGCATCTGGTGCCTTGTTTACCCCCAGTTGGCACGCCGAACTGGAGCTGGGCTACGCCCGATTCGACAACACCACTCGCCCGGTCCAGCGTCGACACAAAGGTCCGTTGCGGGTGCAAAAACACCTGTATGCCGAAGGGCCAGAAATCTGCCAGCACATCATCGTCCACCCACCCGGCGGCATTGCCGGCGGTGATCGGCTGGACATCTCGGCCAGTGTCGAGCGCGATGCCTGGGCACAAATCACCAGCCCCGGCGCGGCCAAGTGGTATCGCGCCGCCGGCCCCGCCTATCAGCGGCTGGACTTGCGTGTGGCGGCCGGTGCGACACTGGAGTGGCTGCCCCAGGAGACGATCATTTTCAGCGCGGCCCAGGCTGAGCTCAGTACCTCTATTGACCTTGAAGGCGATGCCCGCTTGTTCTACTGGGACGTGGTTGCATTGGGTCGACCCGCCAGCGGCGAGCGCTTCGATCTCGGGCACTTCCAGGCGCAATTGGATATCCGCCGCGACGGCCAGTTGCTCTGGCATGAACGCCAGCGCATTGTCGGGGCAGACGGTTTGCTGGACTCGCCCATCGGGCTCGATGGGCAACCGGTGTTTGCTACGTTGCTGGTGACGGGTGAGATCGACAGCGAACTGCTGGAAACCTGCCGCTCGCTACCCAACGAAGTGCGCGGAGATCTGACGCAGTTGCCGGGATTGCTGGTAGCACGGTGTCTGGCCAGTGAAGCACTCGTGGCGCGCGGCTGGTTGATTGATTTGTGGCGATTGCTTAGGCCTGCGTTGCTTTGCCGCGAAGCAATACCTCCAAGAATATGGAACACCTGAATTGCTTTTCTGTGGGATTTGTATTCACAGATCCAACACCTTTAACTGCCGAATACGGATTGCAACAATGGACCTGACCCCACGCGAAAAAGACAAGCTGCTGATCTTCACCGCCGGCCTGGTGGCCGAGCGGCGTTTGGCTCGCGGTGTGAAACTCAATTACCCGGAGGCCATGGCCTACATTTCCGCAGCCCTGCTTGAAGGCGCTCGCGACGGCCGGACCGTGGCCGACCTGATGCACCTGGGCACCACCCTGCTGACCCGCGAACAAGTGATGCAAGGCATCCCGGAAATGATCCCGGAAATTCAGGTCGAGGCCACGTTCCCCGACGGCACCAAACTGGTCACCGTCCACCAACCCATCGCCTGAGGCCGTGCCATGACTTACCACATCCGCGATGCCGTGCCTGCCGATCTGCCAGCCATCCGCGACATCTACAACGACGCGGTACTCAACACCACGGCGATCTGGAACGAGCAAGCGGTCGACCTCGACAACCGCCAGGCCTGGTTCAACGCCCGGCAATCCCAGGCTTATCCGATTCTGGTGATTGTCGATGCCGACAACACGGTGCTCGGGTACGCCTCGTTCGGCGACTGGCGACCCTTCGACGGTTTCCGCCACACCGTCGAGCACTCGGTCTATGTGCGCAGCGACCAGCGCGGCAACGGCCTCGGTCCGCAACTGATGGAAGCGCTGATCGAACGCGCCAAAGGCTGCGGCAAGCACGTGATGGTCGCCGCCATCGAAAGCGGTAACGCCGCTTCCATTCGCTTGCATGAGCGCATCGGCTTTATCACCACCGGACAAATGCCTCAGGTCGGCACCAAGTTCGGCCGCTGGCTGGACCTGACCTTCATGCAACTGACCCTCAATCCTGGCGCGCAACCACCCGTCGTCAACAAGGAGTGATCGCCCATGAACCCCGCCCAACTGCGACGCGTCAACGTCGAAAGCTTTGCGCATTACCGCCAGGGCCTGATCGACCTGCTGCTCGATGCCGTCGGCTATGGCGCCAGTGTCGGCTTCATGGCTGACCTCGATGCGACCCAGGCTCACGCTTATTTCGATGAAGTCCAGGACAACCTGAACAAGGGCAATGTGTTGCTATGGGTGGTGGTCAAGGACGAGCAGGTGCAGGCCAGCGTGCAACTGAGTCTGTGCCAGAAAGCCAACGGCCTGAACCGTGCCGAAGTGCAGAAGCTGCTGGTGCGCGAACATGCGCGGCGTCGCGGTCTGGGCCAGCAACTGATGAGTGCCCTGGAGGCGGCGGCCCTGCAGCACAAGCGCGGCATGCTTTACCTCGACACCGAAGCCGGCTCGCCCGCCGAGGACTTCTACCAATCACTGGGCTATACCCGCGCCGGTGAAATCCCGGATTACGCCTGCGACCCGAGTGGCCGCTACAAGCCGACTGCCCTCTACTACAAGATTCTCCAAGGAGCCCATTGATGATTCCCGGTGAATACCAGATCCAGCCCGGCGAGATCGAACTCAACGTCGGTCGGCGCACGATCCGTCTGAAAGTGGCCAACAGCGGCGACCGGCCGATCCAGGTCGGCTCGCACTACCACTTTTTCGAAACCAACGACGCGCTGACGTTCGACCGCGCCGCCAGCCGCGGCATGCGTCTGAACATCCCCGCTGGCACGGCGGTGCGCTTCGAGCCGGGGCAGAGCCGCGAGGTGGAGTTGGTGGATTTGGCGGGGCATCGTCGGGTGTTCGGCTTTGCCGGGCGGATCATGGGTGACCTCTGATTAATGCGTTGTCAGCACCGACCCCATCGCGAGCAGGCTCGTTCCCACATTGGAATGCGGTCAACTGTGGGAGCGAGCCTGCTCGCGATTGTGAGCGCAGCGAACGATTTCAAATTCAATTGAATTTCAAGGCGAACGAATGAAGATTTCCCGTCAAGCCTACGCCGACATGTTCGGCCCCACTGTCGGTGACAAGGTGCGCCTGGCCGATACCGAGTTGTGGATTGAAGTGGAACAGGACTTCACCACCTACGGCGAAGAAGTGAAATTCGGTGGCGGCAAAGTCATCCGTGACGGCCAGGGTCAGAGCCAATTACTGGCCGCCGAGGTGGTCGACACCCTGATCACCAACGCGCTGATCATCGACCACTGGGGCATCGTCAAGGCGGACGTCGGTCTCAAGGACGGGCGCATCGCCGCGATCGGCAAGGCCGGTAACCCGGACATCCAGCCCAACGTCAACATCGCCATTGGCGCCAGCACCGAAGTCATCGCCGGCGAAGGCATGATCCTCACCGCCGGCGGCATCGACACCCACATCCACTTCATCTGCCCACAGCAGATCGAAGAGGCGCTGATGAGCGGCGTCACCACCATGATCGGCGGCGGCACCGGACCGGCAACCGGCACCAATGCGACCACATGCACCTCCGGTCCGTGGCACCTGGCGCGCATGCTCCAGGCCGCCGACGCGTTCCCGATGAACATCGGCCTGACCGGCAAGGGTAACGCCAGCCTGCCGGAGCCTTTGATCGAACAGGTCAAGGCCGGTGCCATCGGCCTCAAGTTGCATGAGGACTGGGGCACCACACCGGCGAGCATCGACAACTGCCTGAGCGTGGCCGACCGGTTCGATGTGCAGGTGGCCATCCACACCGACACCCTCAACGAATCCGGTTTCGTCGAAACCACTCTCGCCGCCTTCAAGGGCCGCACCATCCACACCTACCACACCGAAGGTGCCGGTGGCGGTCATGCGCCGGACATCATCAAGGCCTGCGGCTTTGCCAATGTGCTGCCGAGCTCGACCAATCCGACCCGACCGTTCACCCGCAACACCATCGACGAACACCTCGACATGCTGATGGTCTGCCATCACCTCGACCCGAGCATTGCCGAAGACGTAGCGTTCGCCGAAAGTCGCATCCGCCGCGAGACGATTGCCGCCGAAGACATCCTCCATGATCTCGGCGCGTTCTCGATGATCAGCTCCGACAGTCAGGCCATGGGCCGGGTCGGCGAAGTCATCACCCGCACCTGGCAGACCGCCGACAAGATGAAAAAACAGCGCGGGCCGCTGCCCGGCGATGGTGAGGGCAACGACAACTTCCGCGCCAAGCGCTACATCGCCAAATACACCATCAACCCGGCGATCACCCACGGCATCAGCCATGAAGTGGGCTCGGTGGAAGTAGGCAAATGGGCGGATCTGGTGCTCTGGCGCCCGGCATTTTTTGGCGTGAAGCCGACGCTGATTCTCAAGGGTGGTGCCATTGCGGCCAGCCTTATGGGTGACGCCAACGCCTCGATTCCGACACCACAACCGGTGCACTACCGACCGATGTTCGCCAGCTTCGGCGGCTCGTTGCACGCCACCAGCATGACCTTCATCAGCCAGGCCGCACAAGATGCAGGCTTGCCCGAAGCCCTGGGTTTGAAGAAGAAAATCGCCGTGGTCAAAGGCTGCCGTGACGTGCAGAAAACCGACCTGATCCACAACGACTACCTGCCGAATATCGACGTTGATTCGCAGACCTATCAGGTCAAGGCCGACGGTGTGCTGCTATGGTGTGAACCAGCGCAAACCTTGCCGATGGCCCAGCGTTATTTCCTGTTCTGAATCGGTAACCGCATGACAGACAAAGGCCTCGTACACAGCGTGTAGAGGCCTCTGTTTTTTGCATGGTTACTGGCCGGATTCAATCCGTAGCCGATCTAGCTTGGCCCGATTCATCGCGTCCCGTGTCAGTTTTTTCAGCAACTGCGTAATCTGCAGATCGATGTCTTCCAGGGCTTGAACATATTCCTCATCAGTCATCAGCCGGCCATCGGCAAAGTCACTTTCACTTTTGCCCAACTCGCTGCACAGCCCCTTGATTTCCGCCTCCACCGCAGTCTTTTCCTCGGTGGTGAGCCGCGTACCTTCGGCCCTGCGCTGCAACGCATCCTGCAAGTCGATGGTGGCGTCAATCTGGCGTTTCAAGCCATTCAATTCCTCGCGGTAAGTCGACTCCAGCCAGGTTTTCCAGAGCGGTTGCTCGAAGATCCGGTCGATCAGCAGATCACCCTCCTCCAGCGCCTTGATCCGCTGGAATGCTGCCTCGATCATCTCTTGGCTGACCTCGGCCAGGCTGCGGAACTGCATACCCCGCGCCTGCCATGGCAAATCCAGGCGCTCGGCCAGGTCGGTCATGTAGGCCAGGTGCACTTCCACCTCATCGATGGTGCCGGTCATATCGCCATCAGCGTTGAACCGACTGAACTGCTCTCCCGCCTCCAGGCGTGCGACCACCCGTTGGCGAGCAATGGCACCCAGTTCGTCAAGGCGGGACTTGCCCAGGGCAAGCTCCAGCAACTGTGCCTCGATCAAGTCCACGCGCACCAGCGCATATGCCTCGCAAACCATCACCTGTACGCCCATGGCATTGAACAGTTGCGTACCGCCATCCACGCATTCGGTGGGGGTTGCTGCCTCATCGAACAGTTTAATTCGCAGTTCACTGTCGCGGGCCATGGCTTCGAGCATGCGCCAGACCTTGGCCGTCAGTTCTGACTGATAGGTGCCGCCAGCCTTGAAGTCGGCGGATTCGGTCAGCTTGCGGATTTCATTGAAGAATGGCTCCGAGTCGAATTCATCCTCGAGCTCGTCCCAGATTTTCAGTTTTTCCGGCAACTGCTGCTGGGAAATACCCGCGTCCCACTCGGCACTGTCGAGCATACCTCGCGGTGGATAGAGACGTTCCGGGTCCATGCCGACCGACTCGATGTAAGACTTCAGGATGTCGAGATTTTCAGATGAGATCCAGTGCGGCTCACGGCTGATCACCGTGCGTGCCAGCAACTCGGCGCGAAACGATCCGGGTGCCACCTCGGGTATCCTGCTGATCGGGTTGAAGCGCAAATCAAGATAGAAAGCGCGATGTCGCGACTGGGAAAACAGCCCGACAGGCCAGGTATCCAGACCGGTGCCGTCGAGCAAGAGGAACTGCAAGTGTGGCATTCGGCTGATGTCCGGAACCAGCCCCAACGGGTTTTTGCGCAACCCCAGGGACCTGAGGCGGGTCAGCTTCTTCAGGAGATCCACTGCCACCGCATCCAGCACAATATTGTTGTCGCTGAGGGACAGGTCCGTCAGATGACTCATGTCACCGAGCCTTGCTGGAACGGCCGTCAGCAGATTGTCCTGCAAGTTGAGATAACGCACCTGGCGGAAGGAATCGAGAAAGGGCATGTGCTCGGCACCGAGCCTGCAACTGCGCATGGTCAGGCTGGTGACGTGACTGAATTCGACATCCAGCCTGGGCAGCGTCTCCAGATGCCGGCTCAAGTGAGAAATGTTGTCGAGCACCAAGGCTTGAGGCCGCAATATTCCCGCAACCTGCACCCCTTCCGGTCCGGTTCGCTGCAAGCACTGCCTGAGCGCCGTGTAAAACTTGTCCCGCGAAACCCATTCCGCAACGCCCGCCGGAGAGAACCGAAAGGAGGCCGTCGGTGAGTTCATCCAGCGTTGCATGGTCCGGTTGAATTGATTGAACGCGTTCTCCCGCGCGGTCAGGTTAGCCTCCACCGATCCGCCGTTCTGGCTGAACGCCGTCAGTCGCGCTTCAATCTCTTCATCCGTAAAGCTCGGATGCAGCGCACGCAGGCGATGTCGATAGCCCCGCCCCTGCGGCACTTGCCGTGCGTATCCGGGCATACCGCCACGCAGGCGCATGACCTTCGGGTCGTAGGCCGGTTTGAAATTCGGGTTGTCCCGCAGGATCGGCTCAAATACATAACGATCCAATGGACGGGCCTTAATTGCCTGCTCAAGTCGCGTCGCTTCGTTGATGCCAAATCCCAGGGCGGTTCGTTGCGTGTCGGGCAAGGCGTGCAGCACCGCGACATAAAGATTGTCCTTGCCGTGCAGATGTTGATCGCTGTCGTCCCTTGCTTCGTATTTGCCATCCTCATCCAGGATCAGCACTTTGCGGATCGGCGCGTCGACGGGGCCGAGACTGTCGGTCAGCGTTCCTTCGAATGAATATTCACGAATCTCCAGTCGCAGGTCCGCCGGCCAGCCCGGCAGGGCTGCCAGTGAATGCAGCTCCAGGCGCGCAGTATCGGCGTTGTGCAAGGTGTCGAGGTACAGGCCTTCATAGGCTCGCGTTACCCGCAATTGCTCGGCGGCCTTCCGGGCTTGTTCAGCCAGGCGCAGCGGCACGCGTTTTTTTTCGTTCAGGTGTTGCACGTCAGAGGGATGCGCTTCACCCAGCAGTTCTTGCGCCTGGCTTATCGAGATATCTGCAAAGTCGCCCTTGAGCAGGTTTACCAACGAATCGTCCGAACGGGTCCGTCGCTTGTACAACAGGTCGAACAGCTGGCTTTTACGCTGACTCACCTGCCCCGCCCATTGATCGCGCAGTGCTTCGGTACGCTTCTGCGCATCACCTGCAAACCATTCGCCAAGCATCTCACGAAGCGCTTGCTCGTCAAGGAAACCCACCACGCGCTCTGGCAGTTCCCCCGCCAGCAGGTCAGACCAGGTCATCCGCAGCGTATTGGCTGGTGACGCCTCGGCATAGCCGTCCTTGATCGCCGCGCCTGTCAGCCCCGGCCCCTGAAAGACTTCAATGGCCTTGTCGCCGGGCCAGCCACCCATTTCGGTCATGGATCGCACAGCGTAATCGGCCCATTCCTCGCCGATCCGTTTGGCCAGAATCTGCTCTGCGCAGGCTTGTGCATCGGCATGAGCCTTGAAGCGTTCGAGGGTATCGGCCAACAGTGCGGGAGGAGTCTCCTGTTCGACGTGAAGCCGGCGCAGCACATTTTCGTGCACGCCACTGGCGGTCAGAATCTGCTCCAGGGTTTCATCGGAGAGTCCATCCACAGAAGCGCCCAGGCGCCTGAGTATTTGCCCCTTGTCCCATTCGAGCGGCTGATCGAGTTCAGTCTTCCAGCTGCCGGCGCCGTTGTGCTCCAAAAGCGGCTGATACGCATCGGTGCGAGTCGGGTGTTGCAGCCGATGCTGGCCAGTGCCCGGGTCTTGCTTGACTGCGTAGCATTTGTCATCGAGCCGCAGCAGGTCCTGATCCTGATGACGGTACAGCCCTGTGTCACCGGCCTTCGCCCCATCGGGCAATGCGACAGGTTGTTCATAGGGACCGAGGTCAGGGCTCCACAAGCGCTCCTTGCCGCCAACCTCCACCGGCTTGAGGCCTTCGACAAACGGTGAAACCTTGATCGGCGTGACACCCGCGCCCGGTAGCACGTGTCCGGCACCCATGAGCGCGAGTTGCGCGAAGTTGATCAAGACCCCGTTGAAGTAGGCAGAGGCTTCTTCTTTGTCACCCTTGCTCCAGTCCTCGATGCCTTCGACCACCTCGGCGAGCATTTGCGCGACCATGATGCCGAGCATGGCTTCGCCCAACCCGGGTACCAGCATCGCGGCAAAATTGAAAACGTTCCAACCGATCGACAGGTAACTGGTCAGGCGCTTGAAGCGTGCGTTGGCATCCTCGTCATCGGTCGGGACGGCAATCAGTCGGGCATCGGCGATGGCCTTGTCGCGGCGTGCCAAAAACAGTGCATCCCAAAGATCCCCCGCAATCTGATTGGTGAGGGGTTCTGCATCGGGATTTTCGACTGCCGTTTCACGCCACCACGGCCCCATGTCGAGCGGTTCGCGCTCATGCCAGGTGACGGTCGTGAGACGTTCGTTGACCCGGGTGAAAAACGCCCCTTTGTCAAACTGCGCGACGAAACGGCTGAAAAAGGACTGGTAGTCGGTATTTCTCAGCTGGCCCAACAGCGCCTTCATGAACGCAGTCACCGAAGGATATTCCTTCAGGGGATGATCAGGATCATCCGGCACATAGGCGATCAATGGTCCGGACAAACGGCTTTGCTGAAAAATGTCGTCCCGACGCAGCAGCTCTTCGCTCAGGCCCTGCGAGCCATTGGCAAAGAACGCCTGCAACAATTTGAACTGGTCATATTCCTTCCCCGGCAGAACAGGGATACGGCGAGACCAGTCAATCCAGAACCGTAACAGGGCGGGCGTCAAACCATCGATTTCGCTTTTTATCTGCGAGGGCTCGATGACCGCGCTGAACAGCACGATGCCCGTCAACCGAAAGCCCATCAGCGACAAACGATGGCAATGCAACGGCTGCTCGTACAACGAGATGTCGGCCTGGCTGTCACGCATCTTTCTCAACTGGCCGTAGGCATGACTGGTGATGTCGCCCTTCAACAGGGCAATCAGTGCCGCTACATCGAAGGCGGCCTTTTCACTGGCCACCGAGTCCTGTTGCAAAGTTCGCTGTGCCTGGGGGGTATCGGGCAACAGGACGGACTTGATGTGCCGTTGGTATTGGCTACCGATGTCCAGGCTTCGACACAACGCTGCAAATGCCGGGAGGGTGATGGCCGGCTCCAGGCTGAGGTTGCCCTTGCTGTCCTTGCGGTAAATGCCGGAGCTATTACGCACTTCGCCCTCGCCGGTTTCGTCCTCTTCAAAGTTGTGCAGCGCCGCTTCCAGCAACGTGGATTGGCGAACACGACTGGCCCCGGTGTCGATGCCGAAAATGAACTTGCTCGGCACTTCAAGGTGTACGGTGAGCTCGTTGAAGTTCTCGACCGTGGTGAACTTCGACTGCAAAGCCGTTTTGAGCAGCGGTTCGGCGAAGGCATTGATGTCATGCTTCAACTCGCCCTGGGTCTGATCCAGCACGCCTTGCAAACGCCAGCGCTCATCCATCAACTGCTTGAGGTATTGACGGTCGATCTCCCGCGCGCCGCTATACCACTCGGGCATTTGCGGCTTGAGCGCCAGCAGGGACTTCAATCTCTCCACCGGCGCATTTTTGATGGCGCCGGGGATCACGTCTTTTGCACGACGGTAATGTATCCCGTGACTATCGATGGACACTCCGTCCGGTATTTTCTGTGAGTTGCTTCCATGCAAATCAGACACTTTTGAATCACCTTGATGACAGGAAAAGAACCACCAGCTTATTCACCTGCACCTGAAACAAAAGTCCAAATAGCTGCTTGGATGGCCTCTGAAAAGGCTCCGGGGTATCGAAATTCAGGGAGCCAAAAACACATATCTACCGCCATTGGCACGTCCGCCCGTGCCACTGCATGAGCGGTCGTGCTTTTTCCGGCAAAGGGACTACTATTCGACTCGCTGTCCCCGATTCATGAACAGGTAATCGCCATGCGTCTTTCCGAATTCATCGTGTTACACGTTGATCGCATCGTCGATGAATGGGAGCTGTTCGCCAAAACCATCACCCCGGCCGCCGAAACCATGGACCGCGTCGCCTTGCGCGACCATGCCCGGTCGATCCTGCAGGCTGCGGCCCGGGACATGTGCAAACCCCAGACACCTGCCGAGCAGGCAGCCAAGGCGCGCGGCGAAGGACCGGAGAAAACTCCCAGCCTCGACGAGGCAGGCGCCAGCCACGGCGAGCTGCGCCATACCGTGGGTTTTGATCTGGTGCAGATGACCAGCGAATTCCGTCACTTGCGCGCCTGTGTCATCCGCCTGTGGGTCAACAGCCTGCAATCGCCTGATCTGGCTTACTTCCAGGACATGATCCGTTTCAACGAAGCCATCGACGAGGCCCTGGCCGAGTCCACGGCCACTTATGCCGAGCAGGTCAATCGATCCCGGGACATTTTTCTGGCGATCCTCGGCCATGACCTGCGCGCGCCCCTGCAGGCGGTGAGCATGTCCACCGAACTACTGCTGCGCAAAGCCGCGCTCGAAGGTGATGCGCTCAAGTGCGCGGTCAATATCCTGCGCAGTACCGGGCACCTGGCGGTGATGGTCGGAGACTTGCTGGAACTGGTGCGCAGCCGCCTGGGCAAGCGCCTGCCGATCGAGCCGGCGCCCATGGACCTGGCCGAAGCGGCGCGTGAAGCGATTGCCCGGGCCTGCGCCAGTCAACCGGAATGCAATCCGACCCTGGATGTCCAGGGTGACACCCGCGGCAACGGGGACCCGCGCCGGCTCGATCAGATGCTGCAAAACCTGATCGGCAATGCCTTGCAGCATGGCTCAAGCAAACGTGACGTGACGCTGCGCCTCAGAGGCGAGGCTGACAGCGTCCGGCTGACGGTGCACAACGACGGAGCCCCGATCCCCTGCGATGCGATCCCGACGATTTTCGATCCGCTGGTGCGCAGTGCCAGCGAAGAACTCGGCGAGCCTACTACCAGCCTCGGGTTGGGGTTGTTTATCGTCAAGGAGGTGGTTGATGCCCATCAGGGGACGATTGAAGTCAGTTCCCGTGAGATAGATGGCACGACGTTTACCGTGGTGTTGCCAAGGAAGTTGTGATGCCGCAATACCGCGTTATCGTTCTTCGCGAGCAGGCTCGCTCCCACAGGGGATTTTGATCACGACACAAACCAATGTGGGAGCGAGCCTGCTCGCGAAGAGGCCCTATCGGGCAATACAAAACCACCAGAACATCTATTCGACCACCAACCGCCCCAACCGCTGCTTCAACATCCGGTTCTCCGCCCGCAGTTGCTGGACTTCTTCGAGCAGGTCCAGCGCCAGGGCGACGCCTTCCCATTCCAGATCCAGGTCGCGCCGCAGCTTGGCGGCGCGCTTGGCCAGGGTCAGCTCGTAGTCGTTGAAAACCCAGTCCTTGGGCTGAGCGCCCTGAGGTTCGAGGATGCCGTGCTCGACGATTTCGATCACGTAGACGGCCGACAACTCGGTCGCCTCACAGAATTCCGCCATGTCCAGTTGAACGTTCAGGGGACTGCTCATAGTCAGTGACTCCTTGGTTCTAAGGGATCAAAAATGCTCTCGCGGGTCGAACGCGGCTTTTTTCGCCAGCTCCTGCCACAGGGCCTTGATGTCATCGTCGGTTTTCTTCGGCATCACGGCTTTCAGTTGCACGAACAGGTACCCGCGCTCACCGGCCTTGTTCATCAGACCATGGCCCTTGGCGCGCATGCGCTGGCCGTTCTGGCTGCCGGCCGGGACCTTGAGGTTGATCTTGCCGGTCAGGGTCGGCACGGCGACTTCAGCCCCCAGCGCCAGTTCCCACGGTGCCAGTGGCAAAGTGATGATCAGGTTCTCGCCTTCGACATCGAATTTCGGGTGCGGTGCAAAACGGATCGTCAGGTACAGGTCGCCATTGGCCCCGCCACCCACGCCCGGAGCGCCCTGCCCCTTGAGGCGAATGCGCTCGCCGTCGCTTACGCCGGCCGGGATCTTTACGTTCAGGCTTTTGCTGGTGTTGCTCACATGCTGGCCGGCCGCGTTGTACTGCGGCACCTGGAAGGTGACCTTCTTCGACTCGGTCGACAGTGTTTCCTCGAGAAAAACCCCAAGCTCCATTTCCACGTCCTGCCCTCGACGTCCGGTACTGCGACGCGATTGTCCACCACCACTGAAACCAGGCCCACGGTTGCCGAAGATCGAACTGAAGAAGTCCGAAAAATCGCCCGTGTCCTGACCGCCACCACCGAAACCGCCACCACGGCTTTGCCAGCCCGGTGGTCCCTGAAAGGGTTGGCCGTGCTGGCCATAGCGGCGCAAGTCATCGTATTCGGCGCGCTTGTCGGCGCTTTTCAGTGCCTCATAGGCTTCAGAAGCATCCTTGAACTTCGCCTCGGCATCCTTTTCCTTGCTGACGTCGGGGTGGTATTTGCGCGCCAGCTTGCGATAGGCAGCCTTGATCGCCTTGTCGTCCGCGGTCGGCTCCACACCGAGAATCTTGTAATAGTCTTTGAAGTCCATCGAGGGAATCACCATCCGTTATCAGAATCGCGCCACAGGCCACAGCATGCGCTTGTTTGCAGCCATTGGTTTGACCGATCTCAAGTTTGTGACCGGGCGGCGCGGCAGAAGTTTATCGGCAGCAGGCGGGGCTTCTTGCGAGCAATCCCGCGGCTGTCCGGTTGATGCAGGGTAGTTTGGGGGGAATACCCCATCTTTCAAGGCATTGTCCACGAAGAATTAGCAGATAACCGGCCTTCGAATCTGGCGCGCTCTGACATACACTGCGCGGCCGTTTTTTAACCGGAACCTGAAAGACATGAACAACGCATCTCCAGCCCGTGCCTTGGGTATCGACTTTGGCACGTCCAACTCCACTGTCGGCTGGCTGCGCCCCGGCGTGGAAACGCTGATCGCGCTGGAGGACGACAAGATCACCCTGCCGTCGGTGGTCTTCTTCAATATCGAAGAACGTCGCCCGGTGTACGGCCGGCTGGCGCTGCACGAGTACCTGGAAGGCTACGAAGGCCGCCTGATGCGCTCGCTCAAGAGCCTGCTGGGTTCCAAGCTGATCAAGCACGACACCAGCGTCCTGGGCACGGCGATGCCGTTCAAGGACCTGCTCGGGCTGTTCATCGGCCAGCTCAAGAGCCGCGCCGAAGCGTCCGCCGGTCGGGAGTTCGAAGAAGTGGTGCTGGGTCGGCCGGTGTTTTTTGTCGACGATGACCCGATGGCCGACAAGGAAGCCGAAGACACCCTGGTCGACGTGGCGCGCAAGATCGGCTTCAAGGAAGTCTCGTTCCAGTACGAGCCGATTGCCGCTGCGTTCGACTACGAGTCGACCATCGAGAAAGAAGAGCTGGTACTGATCGTCGACATCGGCGGTGGTACCTCCGACTTCTCCCTGGTGCGCCTGTCGCCGGAGCGTCGGGGCGTGGACAACCGCCACGAGGACATCCTCGCCACCGGCGGTGTGCACATCGGCGGAACCGACTTCGACAAACAGCTCAGCCTGCAAGGCCTGATGCCGCTGTTCGGCTACGGCAGCCGCATGAAGAGCGGCGCCTACATGCCGACCAGTCACCACATGAACCTGGCGACCTGGCACACCATCAACTCGGTGTACTCGCAGAAGTCGCAACTGGCCCTGGGCAGCATGCGCTACGACATCGAGGACACCGGCGGTATCGACCGCCTGTTCAAGCTGATCGAACAGCGCGCCGGGCACTGGCTGGCCATGGAAGTGGAAGAAACCAAGATCCAGCTGACCCACGCCGACAATCGCCACGTGCCGCTTGATCGTATTGAAGCGGGCCTGAGCGTGGACTTGAGCCGCGCACTGTTCGAGTCGGCCATCGACAGCCTGCTGGAGCGGGTGCGCAACAGCGTCACCCAACTGCTGGCAGACGCCGATGTGCGGGTCGACCAGGTCGATACGGTGTTCTTCACCGGTGGTTCGAGCGGGATTCCGGCGCTGCGCAACAGTGTTTCGGCGATGCTGCCGAATGCGCGGCATGTGGAAGGGAACATCTTTGGCAGTATCGGCAGCGGTCTGGCGATTGAGGCGGCCAAGCGTTACGGCTCTATGGACTGATCCGAAAACTGTGGTGAGCCCTTCGCGAGCAGGCTCGCTCCCACAATGGACCTGAGTTCACAGGACTAATGTGGGAGCGAGCCTGCTCGCGAAGGGGCCAGCTCACGCAATAAAGATCCAGCGGATCAAACCATCCCCACCTGCTTCAACTCACTCTTCAGGTACGCATAGTAAATCGGCCCCGCCACCACCCCCGGCAGGCCGAACGCGGCCTCGAACACCAGCATCGCCAGCAGCAACTCCCACGACTTGGCACTGATCTGCCCGCCGACGATGCGCGCGTTGAGGAAGTATTCGAGCTTGTGGATAACAATCAGGTAACCCAACGCCGCCACAGCGACCCAGATCGACAACGACAAACCGACGATGGTGATCAGGGTGTTCGACATCAGGTTGCCGATCACCGGCAGCAGGCCGAGCAGGAACGTCAGCACGATCAGGGTTTTGGTCAGTGGCAGCTTGATACCGAACATCGGCAGGATCACCGCCAGGAAAATCCCGGTGAAGACGGTGTTGAGCAGAGAGATCTTGATCTGGGCGAACACGATGTTGCGAAACGCCTGGACCAGCAGGTGCAGACGCTCGAACAGCGCCGCCGCCAGCGGTTTGCGCTTGGTCAGGTCCGGCACGCGCTGCAAGGCAATGATCGCACCCAGCACCATGCCGATCAGCAAGGTCACGAACATGTGCGCCGCGTCCTTGCCCACCAGTTGCAAATCGCTGAGGTGTTTGCTGACCCACTCGCCAATCGCCACGCGGAACTCCGCGGCGCTGGCCGGCAGATAGGCGTCGATGAACGGCGGCAGTTGCCCGCGTGCACGGTCGACCACCCCCATGAACTTGTCGAGGGAAGCGCCGGGGTTTTCCGCCTCGTGCAGCAGGAAGCTGAAGGCACCGGCGAAGATCAGCGACAGCACGCTGACAATCAGAGTCCCCAGCAACGCCACCGCCAGCCAGCGCGCGCGCCGGCCTTCGATTAGCCGTTGCAGTTGCGGGGTGAGCATGTTGACCAGTTCGAACACCAGCAGCCCGGCGAGCAGGCTGGGCAGCAACCGCAGCGGCAGGACCAGCAGCAGCCCGCCGAAAATGATGACCCAGCTGATGACCAGCAAGACTTGACGCTGAGAAAACGTTGGCATACAGCCTCAAAAACAAACGGCATAAAAAGGATTGGCAGTCTGCCAGCGATCCGGTGCCAGCACTAGAGATTGTGTGGGGCGACCTTGGTCGGGGTTCAGGTTCTTTTGCAGTGCCCCGACCGACCTCATCGCGAGCGGGCTCGCTCCCACATTTGTCCAGTGCACTCAGTCCCACTGTGGGAGCGAGCCTGCTCGCGATGAGGCCCTCGCAGCTGCCACATCAATCGGCTCAATGTTTATTTTTTCTTCAGGCAATCACTCATGAACGCCTTGCGCTCATCACCCTTCAAGGCTTTGGTGGCAGCGTCGGCGTTGCAGGTTTTCATTTTTTCCTGCTGTGGGGTCAGGACCTTGCCGGCATCGTTTGCCACCGGTGCGGCCTTCAGGCAGGTGCTCATGAAGGCTTTGCGCTCGTCGCCCTTGAGGCTTTTGGCCGTGGCATCGGCGTTGCAGGTAGTCATCTTTTCCTGTTGGGCTGTGGCGGCGAAGCCTTGGGAACAGAGCAGCAAACCGATCATCAACAAAGGGACACGCATCATCTTCATGGAGTTTTCTCCTGGTCGCCACACCGAGGGGCGCGGCCTTGTTCTGAAGTGTAGACAACCCCTGTTACACCTTCCTGTTCTCCAGATGGCTGCGGCGATACTGCTCCGGCGTACATCCGGCCTGGCGCTGGAACATCGCGATAAACGCCGAGCCGGTGCTGTAGCCCATGTCGAAGGCGATTTCCTGAATGCTGCGCGGGCTATCCAGCGCTTCGATCGCCGCCAGAAAACGCAGGCGCTGGCGCCACTCACCGAAACTCATGCCCAGTTCCCGCACGAACTGCCGCGCCAGGGTGCGCTCGCTGACATGGATGCGTGCAGCCCACTCCGACAGGGGCCGGTTATCCCCAGGCTCGGCCTGCAACGCTTCGAGGATTCCGAGCAACCCGGGGCTGCTGGCATAGGGCAGGTAGCACTCGTGCACCGGAGCCTGTTGCAACTGGTCCACCAATACCTGGGCCAGACGCCGGTCGGCGGCCTGCTCGGGGATCTTCACGTCCCGGGCGGCGAAGTCCTTGAGGATCGCCTTGAGGATGTCGCTGATGGCCAGGGTGCAGGCCCGCGACGGCAAGTCGGCACAGACCTTGGGTGCCAGGCACACGGCGCGGTAGTTGACCGGTTGGTGGCTGTAGAAACTGTGCTCGATCTGCGGCGGCACCCACACCGCGTATTGCGGTGGCGACATGAAACGGCTGCCCTCGACGTCCATGTGCAGCACGCCATGGGCTGCGTATTCCAGCGTCCCCCAGGGATGTCGATGGGGCGCGGCGTATTCGTGGGCGTCGAAATCGGCGTAGCGGAAGTACACCGCCGACGGCAGTTCGCTGAAATCCAGCAGATCGATGTGTTTACTGCTCATGCTGTCCGTCATCAAGGGCCGGTTGTCTGGATCGAAGTATAGGCTTGCATCCAGACAAGCGGATAATTGCCCTTCATTAACGTTCTGGTTTTTCCCGATGCAATACGCTTATCCCCTGCTGGCCATTTTTATCTGGGCCGGCAACACCGTGATCACCAAAATGTCGGCCGGGGCGATCTTCCCCGCCGAGATCGGTTTCTACCGCTGGCTGCTGGCCGGGTTGCTGTTCACGCCCTTCATGCTTAAACCGGTGCTCGCCCATTGGCCGCTGATCCGCCCGAAACTGGGCAAGATCTTTGTCCTCGGTGTTCTCGGCATGGCGGTCTATCAAAGCCTGGCGTACTTCGCCGCGAGCCTGACTTCGGCCACCAACATGGGCATCATCCTGTCGCTGATGCCGCTGATGTCGCTCGCCATGGCGATCATCAGCCTCGGCCAGCGCCTGACCATGGGCGCCCTGGCCGGAGCAGTGCTGTCGTTCGCCGGTGTCCTGGTAGTGGTGTCGTCCGGCAGCCTTGGCGCATTGCTCGAACACGGGGTCAACCTGGGCGACGCGATGATGCTGATCGCCACCCTGGCCTACGCGGTCTACAGCACCCTGTTGAAAAAGTGGCAACTGAAACTGCCGCCGCTGGTGCTCCTGTATCTGCAGGTGCTGGTGGCCGTGGTGGTACTGTTTCCGTTGTTCATCGCCTCACCAAAAGTCGGCCCGACCCTGCAGAACATTCCGCTGGTGCTGTACGCCTGCCTGCTGGCTTCGATGGTCGCGCCGCTGGCGTGGATGCAAGCCGTGGTGCGTTTGGGGCCGAGCCGGACCACGCAGTTTTTCAATTTGCTGCCGCTGATTACCGCCTTGATTGCGGCGGTGGTACTGCATGAGCAACTGGCGCTGTACCACCTGGTGGGCGGGGTGTTGACCTTGGGCGGGGTGATTGTTTCCGAGCGTTGGACGACGGTGTTGGGTCGCAAGGTCAGTGTTGCCTGATCTGACGCCATCGCGAGCAGGCTCGCTCCCACAGGTGTTGTGTCGACCCCACCGAAAACCTGTGGGAGCGAGCTTGCTCGCGATGAACGATAACCCGGTCTAAAGCCCTGCCGCGTTCAGCCGCGCCGCATGCTCGACAAACAAGCGGATCGGCTCGGCTCCCTTGCCTACCAGCCCCAGCGACTGGTTGACGATATCGAAGTGATCCAGCGGATATTCGTCACCAATCACCATGCCCAGATGCGAGCTGTAGCGTCCGACCATGCCGTCGCAATGCCCGGTTTCGCGGACGAAAGTTTTAGCGAACAGCCGGCAAGTGCGGTTGGTGCCGTCCAGCAGATTGCGCCCGCGATCGGTGATGCCCGGTTGCAAGGTGCCGGACCAGGAGTAATAGCGCACGCCGTTGACCTCCTCCGGCCCCTGACCACCCCAGGTCTCGGGCAATCCCTGTGGATAATGCTGGTTGAACAGCGCGACGCCAGCGCTGGTGAGGGAGTGATGGGACGCATGGATAGCCACCGGCAGCTTCGGCCCGCGGTAACCGGTGTCCAGCCACCCCATCAGCACGGCGACCATTCGCAGCAAAAAGCACAGCAGACGACCACGGACACTGTCATGGGGGTAATGCTCGTGCAGGTAATCGGCGAGCTCCGAACCGTGGTTCGGCCCCGCCACCGATGTCACCGATGCCACCAGGTCCGGGCGTTTGGCCGCGGCATAACGGGCGGTCAACGAGCCCTGGCTATGGCCGATCAGGTTGACCTTGGCGGCCCCGGTCTCCCGCAGAATTTCGTCGATACGCACAAGCAATTGCTCGCCGCGCACTTCGTTCGAATTGAGCGGCGAGACCTGCACGGTGAACACCACCGCACCACCATGGCGCAACGCCTCGACGATCCCGTACCAGTACGGATAAAACACCAACCGGATGAAACCGAGCATTCCCGGGACCAACACCAGCGGGTAGCGCGGGGCAGAACCTTGCGACATGGGCGGACATCCTGGTGGTCGGGCGGTGACGCAAGGCGGGATGCAAGACATCCGCCAAGCATCGCCAGCGAAGATGACAACTCAGCGACAAGTCTATGTCATCCGCCCTACTTCAACCCCACCACGCCCGCCACGATCAGCCCGACCGAGACCAGCTTGATCACGCTCAGGCTTTCACCCAGCAGCGCGAAACCGAGAAACACCGTGCCCAGCGAACCGATGGCGGTCCAGATCGGGTACGCGATGCTCACCGGCAACTCGCGCATGGCCAGGGTCAGGAAATAGATCCCACCCACAGCGGCCACCACGGTGATCAGCGAAGGCCAGAGCCGGGTAAAGCCCTCGGCGTACTTCATGCCCATGGCGAAGGTGACTTCGAACCCGGCGGCGACCAGCAGAAACAGCCAGGCCATCTAGAACTCCCCGGCCAGCGCCAACAGACGCCGCTCAGCCTCGGCGGCAGAGATCTCAAAGCTACGCTCGGCGGACTCTTCACCCTCGGCAGCCACCACGGTGACGTCCGTGATGCCGATGAATCCGAGCACCGTGCGCAGCAGCGTGTCGGCATGGTTCATGGATTCCAGTTCGCCGCCCGGGCCAAAACCGAAGCCGCCACGGCTGGTGATGATCAAGGCCTTTTTACCCTGCACCAAGGGCTCGTACTGGGCCACGCCATTGTCCAGGGTGTGATCGAAGGTCACTCCCACCCGCACAATCTGATCGATCCAGGCCTTCAAGCCGCTGGGTACGCTGAAGTTGTGCATCGGCGTGGATATCAGCAACACATCGTGGCCAAGCAGTTCGCCAACCAGTTCGTCGCTGAGGGCCAGGTCAGCCTGCATCGACAGCGGCCGAGCGGCGGGCTCGGGGTAAAACGCGGCGGCCACGAATGCCTCGTTGACCGGAGGAATCAGTGCCCGACCGACTTCGCGCCGGGTCAACTGTGAATGTGGATGACGGGACTGCCAGGCCGACAGAAACACTTCGGCCAAACGCCGTGAGTGCGAACGGTCACCACGGGGGCTGGCGTGAACAGCAAGAATTCTACTCATCTGTCTCTCCTCAGGGCTAAACTCAAACGGCTTGTGGCTTGCAGATTGAAGCCCACCACCGTCCTTGTTCAAATGAGCAGAAATCAGTCTGGATGAATTCATTTCATCCATGGAGTGTTCAATGTTTGCCTCGTTGCCGTTGACCGCCCTGCGGGCCTTTGAATCCGCCTCGCGCTTGCTGAGCTTCAAGGCCGCCGCCGAAGAACTGTCCGTTACCCCGACGGCGGTGTCCCACCAGATCCGCTCCCTGGAGAGCTGGCTCGGCGTGCCGTTGTTCGAGCGCCTGCCACGCCAGGTGCGCCTGACCGAATGCGGTGAACGGCTGTTCCAGAGCCTGCACGGGGCTTTCCTCGAAGTGGCGCAAAGTGTCGATACCCTGCGCCCGCAACGCAGTGGCGCCAGCCTGACGGTCTCCACCACCGCCGCCTTCGCCGCCCTGTGGCTGGTGCCACGGCTGGGACGCTTCTACGCCCGGCACCCGAACATCAATGTGCGCCTCGATACCCACTGCGAAGTCATCGATCTGCATCAGGACGCCAGTGTCGATCTGGTGCTGCGCTACAGCCTTGATGATTACCCCAACCTGTACGGCCAGTGCCTGTTCGATGAGTCCTTTGGTGTCTATGGCTCGCCCGAACAAGTGGCCTTGGCGTCGAGTCGCACCCCCACACTGATCAGCGTTCGTTGGCACAACTCCAAGCTCTATGCCCACGGCTGGGAAGCCTGGTGCGCTCGCTCCGGCGAAACCTGGCTGAGCGACCAGCCCGCCGTGCGCGAATACGACGAAGAGCATTACGCCCTGCAAGCGGCAATTGCCGGGCAAGGCCTGGTGTTGGCAAGCAATATTCTTGTATCGGAAAGCGTGGCCGGTGGTCTGTTGTTGCCCTACCGGGGGGAAGTCCAGGTCGATGGCGCCGGCTATAGCGCGCTGTGCGTACCGGGGCGTGAGCGACATCCACCGGTTCGGGCTTTTTTTGCGTGGTTGCGTGAAGAGGCATTGTTGTCCGGGCATGCGCTGGCACCTGGGGTGAATGACTGACCGGCAGATATCCCGTTACCGAAAGCTACAGCGCCAACTGCGAAGCGGCGCTGCGCCTGCTCGGCGAATCGCCGGTCATCGAACTGATGACATGGCGGATATACTAAAAGACCTGTGGCAACCAACAAAGCCATATGGCAACTAGTTCACCACAATAACTTTATCGAAAGTTCAAAACACCAGCATCGAGTTACAAACACTCACTGGACTTGCCACACCACTTATTTATATTAAAACCACAGACAAGAAGTCTGCTTTAATCATAAAGGACTAGAACCATGCACATTGAACAACGACTTGAATTCCTGGATTCGCTGCCAACCCTGGAAGTACCCGCCACACCATCAATGCAACCTTTTTCCGTACACACTCCGATAGACCCCAATAAAGAAAGCGGCACTGTCGGCCCGGAAATGATGAACATCTATATGGCCGGTGTTTCGGAACAAAACCGCAAAGATGTCGACAACTGCAAGCTACTGGTACAAAACGCTGCAACTCAACGTTACGACCCAATCAAAGAGCTGCATCAATGGTACAAATATTACATCGACACACTGGCAACACTTGGCTGGGTCACTCAAGCCTCCCAGGTAAAAGACCAGACGATCAAGCGCAGCGGTCTAACCATGGACATCGTCGCCGCCTATGTTTTACAAGGACTGGTGGGGGCAAATGCTCCGAAATTGCTGGAGCTGGCATCCAAAGCTGTAGATGGTGTAAAAAACAACCAAGGCCTGATCGATATTTACAATCGGAAAGCCAATATTGGATCTGACGCCAAATTTGACATGTCCCCTGTATGGCAGACAAAGGAAGGCTCCCCGATGATGGTCCTGAACTGCAACACCCTCAATGTCCGCGAAAGCAGTAGAGGCGTTCTGTTCTGGAAATCCACCAGCCAGGAAACACGCATCAAGACAGCAGCGCAAGCTGTATACCTTAACCTTGGAGTGTATGACCAGGTGCGTGATGGGGTGCTCAGAAAACTCGGACAGGCAGCTAAAAGCGCTATTGACGACATTCCTGGCTTCCAATAAGTCCCGACGTTTCTGAATAAAAGGTTCGTAATTACTTTACGAACCTTCACAAACACAACTTAACGAGGTCACGGATGATTCAAAACAAATCAGAAGTTTATGTCGTCGATGGAAACATCACTATCTTCCTGGGCTCTCACGCAGAGACACTAAAGCAGGACATCTTGCATTCCAGCCTGCTCGCACATTTAGTAACTAGCTCCAGCGCGGCCCTCGACGACAGACTTAGCCCATACAGAAAATTTCTTGGCTCCATATTCTGGACAACTAAAAATAGCGGAAGCCAGATCCTGAAAAAACAACCGACGAGTCTTTTAACGCTCATAGAACTGGCGCTACAAGATTTCTTATCAGCGTCACAGAAAGCTCAAATATCGGAATGTCTCACCTCAATAAAGCGCCTGCCGGATCAATCCAACGCCACCGAAGCAATATTAAACAAATTGCAATTCAACAGTCCCAACACAAACAACTTGAATACTGAAAGCACTATCAACATCCATCCATTTCTAACCATTATCCTCGAAAACAAAACCATTATTTCCATTCAGATTTCGTTGAATGCCAGCCACCCTGTAAACATTTCTTTCCTTGACGAGCACCTGGACAAAGAAGACATACTCAGCGATCTTAAAATAAGCAAATGGACTGCTTACCTGGAGCAAGAAAAATACAACAGCATTCGCAAGACGGTTATAGACAAACTCGGCAGCAAGATAAAAACCGACTTGATTCAAGTTGAAGTTACGCAGCGATAGAAAATGACGTTACCGGTAATCCGCCCACCACGCTATTGGCAACCGATTGGCCAATAGCGTTAACCTGCGTCAATCCTCCATCGTCACTTGACGGTCTTCGGCGCCTTGCCCGCCTTCATCTGCTCCAGCAACGGCGCACACTGGTTCGCCTCGCCCCCACTCGGCGCCACCAACGCCAGCAATCCTGCCGCCGGTGCGGCGATCACGCCCAGCGCCACCATCCCGGCTCCGCGCAGCATCAACGGCACGGCCTTGACCCCGGCATCGGGCTTGATGAACTTGCCGCGCACATACAGCGGCGAGCGCAATGAAATCAGACGCCAGCCCTTGGATTCCGGGGTGATGGTCAGGTCCAATTGCTCCGTCGCCATGTTCGCCGTGCCATCGATGTAAACAATGGCGTTCTCGGTGTCGAACACAAACAAACGGGTACTCGCCAGGCCGGACTGGATGCCGAAGTCCGCGGCGGCGCAGTTGATCTTCACTTCCTTGTCACCAAAGATCTTGCCCACCACGTAGTTGCCGACGTTCAGGCCCGCCAGCTCCATCAGTTCGCGACTGATGGCGCCATCGTTGATCAGCATTTTCAGATTGCCATTGGCACTGCCCAGCAGTTTGGCCACCGAGTTGCCACGCCCGCTGATATCTGCATCGCCGTTGAGCTCACCGAAACTGGTTTTCATCGGCTCAAAACCGGGGAACAACTGCTTGAGCTTGAAGCCTCGCGCCGTGAGCCTGGCTTGGCCCTCAAGTGGATCGGTGCGGCCGTTCAGGCGAATCTGCGCATCCAGCTTGCCGCCGGCCACGCCGAAGCGCAGCGGTTCAAGGCTGAGCACGCCATCGGTGAGCACCAGATGGGTATAGAGGTCGTTGAACGGCAGTTTTTCGCTGTGCACGATGCGCTTGCCAGTGAATTCGACATCGGCGTCCATATCGCGCCAGCGATCGGTCTTGAACTCTTCGACCGGCAGCACTTTGTCCGCGGGTTGTTTACTGTCACCGCCCCGGGCCTTCTGTTCGGCGTTGGAGTCGGCACCGATCAGCGGCGCCAGGTCAGCGAACAGCAATTGATTGGACAACAGCGAGCCGCTGAGTTTTGGCCGTGGCTGGCTGGCCACGTAAGTCAGATTGCCGTGGATGTCGCTTTCGCCGATCTTGCCGTTGAATTCTTCATAGCGGAACACCGCGCCACCCGCCTCGTGCAACCTGGCGACCAGGTGGCCGTCGGTGGCATAGGGTGGTGTGTCCGGCAGGATCACGCCGGTCAGCGGATAGAGGTTGCCCAGGCTGATGCCGGCCAGTTTCAGGCGCAAGTCCAGGGCGCCGAGATTGAGCGGATCAGTCAAGGTGCCAGCCAGTTCGACGCTGGAATCGGCGATCTTCACCTGTGCCTGAAGCGGAAACGGCCGTGCCGCATCCTGCAACGCCAACAGCCCGCCAATCTTGCCCTGGCCCGCGAGTTTCTGACCGTGGTACTGGCCGTTGACCTTGAGCGCGAACGCATAATCCTGGGGTGACGAGCCCTTTTCCTGCGCGGTTTTCGCTGCTTTGTCGCCGACGATATCGCTGAACGGAATCGGTTTGCCCAGTGGATCGATCAGCACGTCGAGTTGAGTCTTCAGGCTTTGGTCGTCGAGGGTGACGTGGCCCTTGTCGAAGCCGATCGCACCGATATCCAATACCCAGCTCGAAGGCTCGGCGTTTGGGTCCTTCGGGTCGAATTTGAAGGTCCAGTTGGCGCGCCCGTCAGCCAGGCGTTGCAGTTGGGCATTGGGCTCGGTGAGATCGATACGCGGGATCACCACCCGCTGCGCCAGCAATGCCAGGGGTGAAATACGCAACTCCACCCGCTTGAGAGTGACCATCTGCGGTTGTTTCGACCAGTCAGGATTGCCCAGGCTCAAGTCTTCGGCCACCACATGAGGCCACGGTACCCAGGCGCGCCAGCCGCCTTCATCGGGCTCGGGCTGCCAGACAACCGACAGATTGCCGTTGATGGCAAAAGCGCGGTGCAGTTCTTCAGAAACTTTGGCGTTGAGCGGCGCTTTGATCCGGTTCCAGTCGAAGAACACGATGATCAGCACCAGTACCATCAACAAGGTAAGGAAAGTGGAAAGGGTCCAGACAAACGTCTTTTGAGTGCGCGTCATTGCACAGGGCTCCTGATACGACTGAGCGCCCCGACTGCGACGCACATGTGAAACGGTGAGCCGCAAACGGCTCGCCATGAAAACTACGACTGATAAAAACCCGGCAGGTTTAATCGGTAGACCGATTTCGCCGAATTCATCCAGTCCAATACTGACCAATCAGTCATTCAGCGTTACCGCCCCCGCACTTTTGCCTATCAAAGATGAGTCGAAAATACCCGTTTCGGTGCAAGACTACTCGCCGGAAACGCCCGGTTTAGAGGCTCCGCAGCAAACAATCAATTCCGTTGATTATTACCATTGCGTTTATGAACTTTCATATCGATTTATCGAGAGTAGCATTGCTCTCGTACCCACTTTTTCGCACCCCCGAGGAGCACAACGATCATGAAACGCCAACTACTGCTTAGCCTTACACTCTCGATGCTGGCCAGCACTGCTTTTGCCCTGCCAGCAGCCGACCAGGCTACCCCACAAGTGAAACAAGACCACTCAGTGTTCAGCCAGACCATCGCCGCCGATGGCGCCGACCGCACTCCACAAGGCCAGACCCTTGCCGAAGGCGGCAATGATCGCCTGAAAGAAAAAGGCCTGATCACTCAGGATGGCTCGGACCGTACTCCTCAGGGTCAAACCCTGGCTGCCGATGGTTCCGATCGTACCCCACAAGGCCAGACTCTTGCCGCTGACGGTTCCGATCGCACCCCACAAGGTCAAACCCTGGCTGCTGATGGTTCCGACCGTACCCCACAAGGCCAGACCCTTGCCGCCGACGGTTCGGATCGCACTCCACAAGGTCAAACCCTCGCTGAAGGCGGTGGTGACCGTGTGATCGAACGCAACAGCGCCGTGAGCTAAGCCCCATGGCCGCCCTGAAAAAAAGCCCAATCCCCGGATTGGGCTTTTGACTTTTCAGTGGTCCGCTTGATAAATGCCGCACCTCCCCGCTTGATCCCACCACAGTCGTTCGACGCCGGCAAAGCCGATTTGCTAGAGTGCGCCGCGTCCCTGTCCAGAAAACGCCCTTGCGATGCTGCCCCGCGCCGAACAGAAACAACAAACCCGTAATGCCCTGATGGACGCTGCCCGGCGCCTGATGGATGGCGGCCGAGGATTCGGCAGCCTGAGCCTGCGCGAAGTCGCGAAAACCGCCGGGATCGTACCGACCGGTTTCTATCGGCATTTTGCCGATATGGATGAATTGGGCCTGGTGCTGGTCAGCGAAGTAGGCCAGACATTCCGCGAAACCATTCGCCTGGTACGGCACAACGAGTTCGTGATGGGCGGCATCATCGATGCCTCGGTACGGATTTTTCTCGACGTGGTCAGCGCCAACCGTTCGCAGTTCCTGTTTCTCGCCCGCGAGCAGTACGGTGGTTCGCTGCCGGTGCGCCAGGCCATCGGCCGTTTGCGTGAAAACATCAGCTCGGACCTGGCGGCGGATTTGTCACTGATGCCAAAACTGCAGCATCTGGAGATCGCCGACCTCAGCGTCATGGCGGACCTGATCGTCAAGAGCGTGTTCGCCACCCTGCCGGACATCATCGATCCGCCAGCCGAGGCCTTGCCCGAGCACCTGACGCCCCAGGCGAAAATCACCCAGCAATTGCGCTTCATCTTTATCGGTCTGAAGCACTGGCAAGGACTCGGTAGCACCGAGTAACTTTCTGTGGATGAAATCCCTGTGGAAGCGAGCTTGCTCGCGATGAGGGCATGACATCCACCATCTATGTGACCGTTCCACCGCCATCGCGAGCAGGCTCGCTCCCACATTGAACCTCGCCGCTTCAACTTGGTGCGCAAATCAAAAACAACGCACCAACTTCATCCAAAAGCTCCATCCCCTCGCAACTTATCCGACCCATCCCACAGCCATTTCCTACATGTCACGTGGATTGGCAAGCCCCTTGCTCTAGCCTGAGCATTGTCCACTGCTGGAAGCCTTCCGATGCTGGTGATTCATCGCAGAATCGACCCTCAACCCGTTTGGGCCGCCGAGCTGCACCTGACGTTCGAAGCCCGCAGCAAAAGCCGTTTGCGCTGCTTCAGTGCCGAAGGCGAAGACGTCGGGTTGTTTTTGGAGCGCGGCCAGCCGCCGTTGCATGACGGCGAATGCCTGCAAGCCGAAGACGGGCGAATCGTGCGTGTCTGCGCCCGCCCCGAACAATTGCTGCACGTCACCTGCGCCAACGCCTTCGAATTGACCCGCGCGGCCTATCACCTGGGCAATCGCCATGTCGCCCTGCAAGTCGGCGACGGCTGGTTGCGCCTGCTCGACGATTACGTGCTCAAGGCCATGCTCGAACAACTCGGTGCCGTTGCCGTGAACATCGAGGCGCCGTTCCAGCCGGAACATGGCGCCTACGGCGGTGGTCATCATCATTCGCGCCACGGCGATGAAGACTTCAACTACGCGCCGAAACTGCACCAGTTCGGCGTACGCACATGAACCCGGCCTGGGCGCTGCTGCGCCTGGCCAGTCCGCAATTGCCGATTGGCGGCTACAGCTACTCCCAAGGGCTGGAAATGGCTGTGGATAACGGCCGTGTTCACGACCCCGCCAGCGCCCGGCGCTGGATCAGCGATCAGTTGTTGCTGAACCTGGCACGCTTTGAAGCACCCTTGCTGCTCGCCCATTGCGTGGCCGCCAGCGAGGAAAACTGGAACGAATTGCTGCAGGTCTGCGAAGCGCATCGCGCCAGTCGCGAAACCCGCGAACTGCATCAGGAGAGCCGGCAGATGGGCTACTCGCTGCAGCAATTGCTCAATGGTTTGCCGGAACTCGACGCGCCCGCCCGTACCTTCCTCGAACAACGCAGCGAGCCACATCTGGCCCTGGGTTGGGCGTTGGCCGCGCGCGCCTGGCAGATCAGTCCGCAGGACGCTCTTGCCGCGTGGCTCTGGAGCTGGCTGGAAAATCAATTAGCGGTGCTGATGAAAACCCTGCCCCTGGGTCAGCAAGCCGCCCAACGCCTGACCAGCGAACTGCTGCCGCTGCTTCAACAAGCTCAACACAACGCCACCCGAATCGACCCCGATCATTACGGCAGTGCCGCTTTCGGCCTGTCCCTGGCGTGTATGGCCCACGAGCGCCAGTACAGCCGTCTGTTCCGTTCCTAGGGTCTGTTATTTTGGAGAATCACATGAACACACAACCCCTGCGCGTCGGCATCGGCGGCCCGGTCGGTTCCGGCAAAACCGCCCTGACCCTGGCCCTGTGCCTGGCCCTGCGCGAGCGTTACAACCTGGCCGTCGTGACCAACGACATCTATACCCGCGAAGACGCCGACTTTCTGGTGCGTAACGAAGCCCTGGCGCCGGAACGCATCATCGGCGTGGAAACCGGTGGCTGCCCGCACACGGCCATCCGCGAAGACGCCTCGATCAACCTCGAAGCCGTGGATCAACTCAACCGACGCTTTCCGGGGCTGAACCTGATTCTCGTGGAGTCCGGTGGCGACAACCTCTCCGCCACCTTCAGCCCGGAATTGTCGGACCTGACGATCTACGTGATCGACGTCTCGGCCGGCGACAAGTTGCCGCGCAAGGGCGGGCCGGGGATCTGCAAATCCGACCTGCTGGTGATCAACAAGATCGACCTCGCGCCGCTGGTCGGCGCCTCGCTGGAGATGATGAACAGCGACACCCAGCGCATGCGCAACGGCAAACCGTTCGTGTTCAGCAATCAGAAAACCGGCCTGGGTCTGGAAGAGATCATCGCCTTCATCGAACGCCAGGGTTTGCTGACCGCGGCCTGATCACGACTTCAACAAGGAAGCTTATCCATGACACTCAAACGCATTCTCGGCGCTCTGGCCCTGCTGCTGACTCCGGCCCTCGCCTTCGCCCATCCGGGGCACGACGACAACGGTTTGATCGCCGGTATCGGCCATCCGCTTGGCGGCCTCGATCACTTACTGGCGATGCTCGCGGTCGGTCTGTGGGCGGCACAGCAGCAAGGTGCTGCGCGTTTGGCGCTGCCGTGCACCTTTGTCGGCAGCATGTTCATTGGCGGGCTGTTGGGTTTTGAAGGATTGAACCTGCCGGCACTGGAGAGCGGGATTGCCGCTTCCGTGTTGGCCTTGGGGCTGGCGGTTGCCCTGGCAGTGCGTCCACCGTTGGTGATGGCGTTGGGTGCGACGGCGTTGTTTGCACTGTTTCATGGCGTCGCGCACGGGCTGGAACTGCCGGACATGTCGAGTCCCTGGACCTACGCCGCAGGCTTTGTCGCGGCGACGGCGGCGTTGCACGCGGCGGGTTATGCGCTGGTGCGGGTGTTGCCGCAGGCCGCAGCGCCTTTGGTGCGACTGGCGGGCGCGGCTTCGGCGGCAACCGGGGTGTGGTTGCTGGCGGGTTGATTTTTTGTTGCCTGTGATGACCCCTTCGCGAGCAGGCTCGCTCCCACATGGGGCCTGTGCGCACAGCTCCATTGTGGGAGCGAGCTTGCCCGCGAAGGCGGCCTGACAGACACAGCCTCTCTCAGGTCAGCCTCTCTGCTAACATGTCGCGCAATCGCCCCTGCCGTGACGACGCCAGCCAATGCCGCCTGTTTCCCGTTCTGCCTCCCAGCTTGAATTGACCGCCCTGTTCGCCTCGGTGCAACAGCACTTCCTGAACGTCATCGTGCCGCTTTGGCAAGGTCCGGGCTGGAACGCCGACATGGCGTTGCCCTACGAGGCGCTGGATGCCGAACACCGACCGCTGCCACCACAACGCTACCGGGCCATGGCCTGTGCGCGGCAGTTGTATCTGTTTGCCAGCCTGATCGGTCAGGTGCCGGGTGCCGAAGAACGTGCCGCTGCATTGTTCCGCTCGTTGCAGCGGCACTTCCACGATGCCGAGCACGGCGGCTGGTTCTACAGCGTCGATGCACAAGGTGCGCCGCTGGATCAGCGCAAGGACCTCTACACCCACGCCTTCATCCTGTTCGCCTGCGCCCATTACTGGGACAAGGTCCGCGAACCGCTGGTGGAGTCGGTGCTCAACGCCTCGCTGGAAGTGATTGCGCAGCGTTTCGCCACGGACGACGGTCTGTACGAAGCCACGCTCGACCGCGGCTGGGCATCGCTGGACAGCGGCCCTTTGCAAAACCCGCTGATGCACCTGGCCGAAGCTTTCCTCGCCACTCTGTCGGTGCGCGAAGACCTCGACGTGCAACAGGCGCTCGTCGGGTTATGCACAGCCATGCACGCGCGCTTCATCGATCCGCAGCACGGCGTGTTGATGGAAAAGCCGCTGGGGTCTGTGGATAACTGGTTTGAACCGGGGCACCAGTTCGAGTGGTATTTCCTGCTGGAATCCTCGCCGCTGTTGCGCAATTCGACGCTGCATGCCGATCTGGAACGGGCCTTCGCCTTTACCGAGCAAGTGGGCGTCGATCAGCAGACGGGTGCCGTGCGGGCGATGCTCGACTTTGCAGCGGATGGCGGCGTCCGGGACGCCACGCAGCGTATCTGGGCCCAGGCCGAGTACCTGCGCGCATTGACGCTGCGTCCGGATAACGAGGCCGTCGTGCTGCGTCAATTACAAGCATTGCAGCAGCGCTCGCTGCATACCGGCGGCTGGCACGAATGCCGTGACGAGCACGGTGAAGTCAGCCGCCGCGACATGCCGTCGACCACGCCTTATCACCTGGCGACCTGCTATCGCGGGTTGGCGCAATATCTCGCCACAAGGTGAAATCCAATCACTCAGTCCACTTGCGATCCCCGGTAAAGCTGATGGTCAGCCATCGCGCGGCATCCGGCTTACCGAGTTTCGCGGAAATCTCCTCGCGCAAACTGTCCAGTTGCCCCACACCGTCCAGCCAGTAATCCTTCGGCAATACGATGTGAATCTCGATAAAACAGGCCCTGCCGTGTTTCTGCACGTAGGAAATGTAATCGTCGAAACCATGCTCGACCTTCGCCACCTCCATCACCTGACGCACCTTGTCGTCCAGTTGATCAGGAACGATCCCCAACACATCGCGCAAGGCCGGCCCGAGAATTTTGAACGCTGGGGGGAGCATGCCCAGGGCCAGCAGGATCAGGATCATCGGGTCGACATACACCGCCCACTTGTCGTAACCCTGAGTCTTGAGCAACAGCGCGATGAGGAAACTCACCAGCAGTCCCGCCGACAGCATCGCGTCCACCAGCCAACTGATGTTGTCGAACTGGATCAGCGATGATTTGAGTGTGCGATTGCGATGGCGGACGTAGAAGAAGTAAATGAGCTCAACGACGGTGAACACCGCCGCGTAGAGGATCACCAGACCGAGTTCGACCTCGCGGCCTCCATTGATGATGCCGAACACACCATTGAGAAACGCATAAACGGCCACCAGGAATATGAAACAACCTTCGATCACCAGCACCATGGGCTCCAGGTGCCAGGAGCCGAACTGGAAGCGCTGATTGCTTTCCTTGGCGATCAGCCGGGCGGTGATCAGCATCAGCACCTTGATAAAGGCCGCGATCAACGAAAAAAAGCCATCGAACAGGATGGATTGAGCGCCCGAAACAAACCCGGTGATGATCCCGGCGAATGTCACGGCGAGCATCAGGAAGGTCGATTGTTTGAGCAGCGACTGCTCGCCTCGATTACTCACTTGATCTCCTCTAAAACCTCTAGACCGCCGGGTGTGACGGGCTGCTTGAGGGAGGAGTCTAGCTGAAGCTTTGTGTCGCCTGAGTCGGCCCCTTCGCGAGCAGGCTCGCTCCCACAGGTTCAATGCGATCCATGTGGGAGCGAACCTGCTCGCGATTGGCCGTTACGCGGTCTTAAGACTTACGCTCGATCGCAAACCCGGCCCATGTCTGGCTCACCGGCATCAGCTCCAGGCTGTTGATGTTGATGTGCGCAGGCGCATTGAGCACCCAGAAAATGGTCTCGGCGATGTCCTGCGGCTGAATCGGCTCGGCACCGGCGTAAGTGGCGTTGTAGCGCTCCTGGTCACCGGCAAAACGCACCAGCGAGAACTCGCTCTCGCACAGGCCCGGCTCGATGTTACTGACCCGTACGCCCGTGCCTTGCAGGTCGCAACGCAGGTTCAGGGAGAACTGTTTGACGAACGCCTTGGTCGCGCCATACACGTGGCTGCCCGGGTACGGGTAGTTGCCGGCGATGGACCCCAGGTTGACGATACCGGCACCACGACCGTGGGCAATCAGGCGCGGCAACAGCAGACGGGTGCTGTACATCAGGCCTTTGACGTTGGTATCGACCATGGTGTCCCAGTCGTCGAGGTCGCACTTGGGCGCCGGATCAACCCCCAGGGCCAGCCCGGCGTTGTTGATCAACCCGCGCAGTTTGGCAAAGGATGGCGGCAGATTGGCAATCGCCTCCTCCATGGCCTTGCGATCACGCACATCGAGCACCATGCCATGGACTTCGGTCTGCTTCGACAGCTCGGCGCACAACGCATTGAGGCGCTCTTCACGACGGCCAGTCAGCACCAGTTTCCAGCCGGCCTCGGCAAAACGACGGGCACAGGCTTCACCAAAACCGGAGGTCGCGCCGGTAATAAACAGGGTGTTGGACATCGTGTTCTCCTTGCTTCGGCTGATCGCCAGCCATTGGAATAGAAAATCAGCAGGCAGCATGCCCGGCCTTGTTCACAGCGGCAACCACCGTTCAATCTGTTCAAAAAACGCTCAATCCCGGCAAACCCTTGACCAGCGTGGCCTACAGCCATGTGCGCGCACGTTATCCACAGGCCGGTCCACAGTCTTTGGGGGCAAGTGGAAAAGCTGCAAGCCGCTATCCACAAGGCTTTGCGCGGGGTTTTGAAACTTTTTTGCTTGACCCTCAACCGCCTACTGTGTAGCCCTTGGCCATTTTCATGACTGACGGGTCAAACCGACGATGGCGCCAAGCCAGTAACCACGGCCTTCAGCCGAGTCTTTCCAGAGTTTAATCACAGACTTATCCACAGGCTTGCCCACGTCGTTTCCATGCATTTTCATCCCGAACAAAAAGGTTGACAAAGCGGCTTGCAAGCTGCGCAAAAACACCTGATCAAAAAACAACCGCACCTCTGCAAGCCACGGTTTAAAAGGCCTACAGCCAGCTACTCCCACGTTATTCACAGCCGGTTCCACAGCAAACGGGGACAAGTCAAAACCGTGACAAAACAACTATTTGCAGCGGCTTTATGTCGCGCTTTACGAGCTTGGGAATATTGTTTTCCACAATTCCCACCGCCCCCCCTGTAGGAGCGAGCCTGCTCGCGATGGACATCAACGATAACGCGAACATTCTGGATAAATGCGTTGTCCTGGGGATCTTCGCGAGCAGGCTCGCTCCTACAGGGGATTGGCGGTGGATTGGAGATGTAAAAAAGCCCCGGCGATTGCGCGCCGGGGCTGTGCATGACAAAGCAGACTCAGTGCCCGCCGAGATAGGCGTTACGCACATCCTCGTTGACCAACAATTCCTTGCCGGTGCCGGTCATGCGGATTTCACCGTTGACCATCACATACGCCCTGTCCGACAACCGTAGGGCGTGGTTGGCGTTCTGCTCCACCAGGAAGATGGTCATGCCGGTCTTGGCCAGTTCCCGCAGGGTGGCGAAGATCTGCTTCACCACGATCGGTGCCAGGCCCAGGCTCGGCTCATCGAGCAGCAACAACTTTGGCCGGCTCATCAGGGCCCGGGCGATGGCGAGCATTTGCTGTTCGCCACCGGACATGGTCATCGCCCGTTGGGTACGCCGCTCTTCGAGCCGAGGGAACAGCTCGAACATGCGCTGCATGTCCTCCTTGGCGTACTTGTCACCGATAGGGATGGTGCCCATCAGCAGGTTCTCCTCGACGGTCATGTCGGGGAACACCCGTCGCCCTTCCGGCGATTGCGCGATGCCGTTGGAGGCGATGTAGTGGGACGACTTGTGGGTAATGTCCACACCCTGATAAAGGATCTGCCCGTCGGCTGCCCTTGGCTGGCCGAAGATCGACATCAGCAGGGTCGACTTGCCGGCGCCGTTGGAGCCGATCAGGCTGACGGTTTCGCCTTCGTTGATGTGCAGCGAGACGCCTTTAAGGGCCTGGATCGGGCCGTAAAACACGTCCAGATCCTTGAGTTCGAGGATGGGTTTACTCATACCACCTCCTCTTCTTCGGCGCCCAGGTACGCGGCAATCACTTTCGGGTCGTTGCGGATGTCGTCGGGACCACCCTCGGCAATGACGATGCCGTGGTCCAGCACCACGATGTGGTCGGAAATACTCATAACCATGCCCATGTCGTGTTCGATCAGCACCACGGTCAGATCGTGCTCGTCGCGCAGCAGCCGGATCATCGCGCTCAGCGCTTCGGTTTCCTGAGGGTTGAGGCCGGCGGCCGGTTCGTCGAGGCAGATGATCTGCGGACGGGTGCACATGGCCCGGGCGATTTCCAGGCGGCGTTGCTGGCCGTAGGACAGCTCACCGGCCAATCGGTTGGCGCAGTCCACCAGGTCCACCACTTCCAGCCAGTAGAACGCGTGGTCCAGCGCATCGCTTTCGGCCTTGCGATAGCCCTTGGTGTTGAGGATACCGGCCAGCATGCTACGGTTGACCCACATGTGCTGGGCCACCAGCAGGTTTTCCAGCACGGACATTTCCTTGAACAAACGAATGTTCTGGAACGTACGCGCCAGGCCTGCACGGTTCACCAGGTGGGTGCCGCCGAATGCCTTGTAGAACAGCCGACTGGCGAAGGATTTCGGCGAAACGAAATCCGTTGGTTTGAACGACTCGCCCAGCAATTTGATGACGTTGGTCTGTTGCCCACGGATGTTGAGTTCGATCTTGCCGCCGGAGGCCTTGTAGAACCCGGTCAGGCAGTTGAACACCGTGGTCTTGCCGGCGCCGTTGGGGCCGATCAAAGCGAAGATCGAGTTGCGGTGCACTTTCAGGCTGACATCGCTCAACGCCTTGATGCCGCCGAAGTGCATCATCAGCTTTTCGACACTGAGTACGACTTCGCTCATGGCGCTACTCCTTTACGCGGGGTCACACCGGTACGGCTGATCCGAATCAGGCCGCGCGGTCGCCAGATCATCATCAACACCATCAGGATGCCGAACAGCAGCACGCGATACTCGGCAAAACCACGCAGCAGCTCAGGGGCGACGGTCAGCACGAAGGCTGCGATCACCACGCCTATGGTCGAACCCATGCCCCCCAGTACCACGATGGCGAGGATCAGCGCCGATTCGAAGAAAGTGAACGAGGTCGGGTTGACGAAGCCCTGGTAGGTGGCGAAAAACACCCCGGCCAGACCGGCCGTCGAGGCACCGATGGTAAATGCCGAGAGCTTGACCAGTACGTGGTTCAGGCCCATGGAGCGGCAGGCGATTTCGTCTTCGCGCAGAGCTTCCCAGGCACGGCCGACCGGCATGCGGGTCAGGCGATGCTTGATGTGCAGCACGGCCAGGACCACCAGGAACAACACGGCGTAGATGAAGTAGTACTTCACGTCAGGGTTGTAGGCGATGCCGAAAAACTCATGGAACGGCACTCCGCCCTCTTTCGCCCTTTTTCCGAACTCGATGCCGAAGAAGGTTGGCAACGGCGCTGCCATGCCATTCGGGCCGCCGGTCAGGGACAGCCAGTTATTGAGGATCAAGCGAATGATTTCACCGAAGCCCAGGGTCACGATCGCCAGGTAGTCACCGTGCAGGCGCAGCACCGGGAAACCGAGGATGCAACCGGCCAGACCGGCCGTGATCGCCGCCAGCGGCAACACCGTCCAGAAACCCAGCCCGAGGTATTGATAACCGAGCGCCAGGCCGTAGGCGCCGATGGCGTAGAACGCCACGTAACCGAGGTCGAGCAGGCCGGCCAGGCCGACCACGATGTTCAGCCCCAGTCCCAGCAGCACGTAGATCAGCCCGAGGATGACCACGCCCAGCAGGTAGGAGTTGGAGAAAAACGGGAACACCACGGCGATGACGATCATCAGCGGGATGATCCAGCGCAACCGCGACTTGTAGTCCGGCGCCAGCACATGCACCCCGGAGCCTGTCGTTTCAAAGCCCTCGAGGATTCTCAGGCCCTTGGCTGTCTGCAGGAACAGGCTCAGGGCAAAGCGCCCGGCCATGACGATCGCCACGATCCACGCCACCCGAGTGGTTTCCAGGTTGAAGCCATAGCCATCGAGAACGACGCCGACAATCGGCCCGAACACAATCAGGGCAATGAGGCCGGCAAGAATCGCGTCAACCAGACTTTTTTTGATATCAATGGTTTTTTTAGTGGTTGAAGACATCGCTTACACCTTCGACACAAGAGGACGGCCGAGCAGGCCTTGAGGCCGAAAGACCAGAACGAGGACCAGCAGCGAGAAGCTGAAAACGTCTTTGTAGTCCGAGTTCACCAGACCGGAAAACAGCGACTCGGAAATCCCCAGAATGATCCCGCCGAGCATCGCGCCGGGCAGCGAGCCAATCCCGCCGAGCACCGCGGCGGTGAACGCCTTGATCCCGATGATGAAGCCGGCATAGAAGTCGAATGTGCCGTAGTTCATGGTGATCAGCACGCCGGCCAGGGCCGCCATCGCTGCACCAATGATGAACACGTAGGAAATCACCCGATCGGTGTTGATCCCCAGGATCGAAGCCATCTTGCGGTCTTGCTGGGTTGCACGGCACATGCGGCCGAGCTTGGTGTACTTGATGATGTAGGTCAGCGCGGCCATCCCGACGAACGCTGCGACCAGAATGAAGACCTTGGTGTAGGTCAACTGAACGAAACCGGTACCGATATCAACGCGCCAGGCACCCGAGAGCAGAGTTGGAACGCCTTGTTGCTTCGCGCCCTGGGAGATCTGTGCGTAGTTTTGCAGGATCAGGGAGATACCGATCGCACTGATCAGCGGTGCGAGTCGGGTGGAGTTGCGCAGTGGTTTGTAAGCGACACGCTCGATGACCCAGCCATACACCGCCGTGACGACGATGGTGAAGATCAGTGTGCCAAGCATCAGCAGCGGGAAAGATTCGATACCGAAGTAAGCCAGCAGAGCCAGACTGATTGCCGCGAGGTAAGCGGAAATCATGTAAACCTCGCCGTGGGCGAAGTTGATCATGCCGATGATGCCATAGACCATTGTGTAGCCGATGGCGATCAGGCCATAGACCGACCCGAGGGTCAGGCCGTTGACCAGTTGCTGCAGGAAAATACCATCCATAACGCAATCTCACGCAATGAGAACCTGCACATGTGGCTGTGCGGTTCTTCTAAGGAAAATACAGATTTACGTCGGAGCAATGTCAGCCACGATCAGCCGACACACCACCGCTCTCTGTAGGAGCGAGCCTGCTCGCGATAGCGGTTTAACATTCAACGAATGAGTTGCCTGTCAGTCCGTCATCGCGAGCAGGCTCGCTCCTACAGGGGAACTGTGGAGTCAGCCGATCGAGTCAGCCCTTACTTCTGTTTTTCCAGCTGGTGGTATTTGCCATCCTTGTCCCACTGGTAAACCACGTAGTCGGAGATTTTCAGGTCACCCTTGCTGTCCCAGGTCTTCTCGCCCATGACGGTCTTGACCGGGTTCTTCTTCAGCCATGCAGCCGCTTCTTCGCCCTTGTTGGACTTGGCGCCGTTGAAGGCTGCTGCCAGGGTCTGGACCGAAGCGTAGGCGTACAGGGTGTAGCCTTCAGGCTCGGTACCGGCCTTGCGGAAGGCGTCTACCACGGTCTTGCTGTCGGGCAGCAGGCGTGGGTCGGCGCCGAAGGTCATCAGCACGCCGTCAACGAATTGCGGACCGCCAGCGGTGGTCACCAGTTCGTCGGTCACGATGCCGTCGTCGGACATGAACTTGACGTCTTTCAGGCCTTGTTCACGCAGTTGACGCACCAGAGGACCGGCTTCCGGGTGCAGACCACCGAAGTAGACGACGTCAGCGCCGGCGCCGCGGATCTTGGTCACGATGGTGCTGAAGTCTTTCTCGCCACGGGTCAGGCCTTCATACAGCACAGGCGTTACGCCGCGCTTGACCAGTTGAGCCTTGGTGGCATCCGCCAGGCCCTGGCCGTAGGTGTCCTTGTCGTGCAGCACGACAACCTTTTTGCCCTTGAGCACGTCGACGATGTAGTCGCCGGCCACGATGCCTTGCTGGTCGTCACGCCCGCACATACGGAACATGGCGCTCAGGCCACGCTCGGTCACGGCCGGGTTGGTGGAGCCCGGGGTGATGGCGATGATGCCCGCTTCGTCGTAGATCTCGGAGGCCGGGATGGTCGACGAGGAGCAGAAGTGACCGACCACGCCGGCGACTTTCTGGTTGGTCAGGTCTTTGGCGACCGTCACAGCCTGTTTCGGTTCGCAGGCGTCATCGCCCTTGACCAGTACGATTTTTTCCCCGTTAACCCCGCCCGCCGCGTTGACCGCATCGGCCGCCGCTTGTGCACCCTTCATGTACTGTTCGCCAAATGCCGCGTTGGCACCTGTCATTGGTCCCGCTACGCCGATCTTGATGTCAGCCTGAGCAAACGCAGAAACACCCAGCGCAGTTGCCACTGCGAGGGCCAGAAAGCCTTTCTTGTAAAACGTCTGGGACATGAGGTGATGCTCCTTGGTTTTTTTAATTGGCACTACAACTTCACTGAATGCTCAGAGCAAGGGCCGTGCCATCGGTTTTTTATTCTGAAAAAAGTCGCTGCTTTCTTGTTATTTCGACTGTTTCGATCCCATTTTCATTGGGCGTGCAACCGTCTAGACCGCGGAAGGTAAAACCATTATTTTTTTGAGGCGCAACCCGCCTGCGCCATCATTGCAACCGCAGCTTTAAACGACGTGCAACCAGCCTGTAACAACGTGCGTCACCGAAGTGCACACTGCTGGTGCGGGACTGCTACAACCCGCACCACTACAGGCTAGCTGCAGATCGAAAAAGCGCCGCTTCCCACTGCAAAAATCAACCTTCAGATCACGATCCGCAGGCACTGGCCTGCGTGATACAGCGAGAATCCCGCCTCATACAGACAGCTGCGCAAGCCCACCCCGGCCAACGGCTGCATGGGCGCGAAAGGAATCGGTAGCGCTTGAGGATTTCCGTTACACAGGTAATCGGCAAAGGCCTTGCCGACCACCGTTCCCGTGGTCACGCCCCGGCCGTTGTAACCGGTGACCGCCACTAAACCGGGCGCGGGTTCGAACAGACGCATCAAATGATCGGGCGTAAAGGCGATGCAACCGGTCCAGGTGCACTCCCACTCCACCGGTTTGAGGTACGGGAAATAGTGCTGCTGCACCCGGTCGGCCCAGGCTTTGAGGAACCAGGCCGGCTTCTGATTGCCATTACCCAGGCTGCCGAGCAGCAGGCGACCGTCTTTGTCTCGACGAATACTGCTGAGCACCTGGCGGGTGTCCCAGGAACCCTGGCCACCGGGCAGAATTTGCCGGGCGGCGTCTTCGGTCAGCGGGGCCGAGGCCACCTGATAGTAGTAACCCGGGAAGAAATTGCGCCGCAGCTCCGTCCAGTCGCCTTCGGTGTAGGCGTTGGAGGCAATCACCACCTTTTCGGCCATGACCGAGCCCTGGGCGGTTTGCACAGACCAGCGCTGGCCCTGACGTTCGAGTCGGGTGACGGGGGAATGATCGAATAATTGACCGCCCAGGCCGATGGCCGCTTTGGCCAGCCCCGTGGTGTAGGCCATCGGGTTGAGCGTGCCGGCGCGGCGATCGAGCAGCGCGGCGGCGATCTTTTTCGTGCCGGTGGCTTGCTCGCAGGCCTGACCGGTGAGCAACTCCACCGGCGCACCGCGACGTTTCCATTGTTCTTCACGACTGCGCAGATCGGCTTCGCCGCGGGCGTTGTGCGCCATGTGCAGCGTGCCTTCGCGGCGCAACTGGCAATCGATGTTGTACTTGTCCACAAGGCTGAACACCAGGGAAGGCGCCGCCCCCAGCATGCGGTTGAGCTGGCTGCCAACCGCCTCGCCAAACCCGGCTTCGATCTCGTCCGGGGGAATCCACATCCCGGCATTGACCAGCCCGACGTTGCGCCCCGAACCACCATGGCCGGCGCGATGGGCTTCCAGCACACAAACGGTCTTGCCTTGCTCCAGCAGATGCACCGCCGCCGACAAACCGGTAAACCCGGCGCCGATGACGCAGACATCCACCGAAACCTCACCCTTGAGGGCCGAATTGTCCGGCCTTTGCGGCGTCAGTTTTTCCCACAGACACTCTTCGCGTAACGGCATTGCCAGACTCCAACAGAAACCCAACAAACACATTCATTCAATGTAGGAGCGAGCCTGCTCGCGATGGACGCCAACGATAACGCGTGCTTGCTGCATAAACGCGTTGTTCTGACGTTTTTCGCGAGCAGGCTCGCTCCTACAAGGGGATCGTTGTTCGATTAGAGATTCAATCGAACGTAATACCCTGCGCCAACGGCAACTCCAGCGAATAGTTCACGGTGTTGGTCTGGCGGCGCATGTAGCCGCGCCACGCATCGGAACCGGATTCACGACCACCACCAGTCTCTTTCTCGCCACCAAACGCGCCGCCGATTTCCGCGCCGCTCGGGCCGATGTTGACGTTGGCGATGCCGCAGTCGCTGCCTACTGCCGACATGAACTGCTCGGCTTCACGCACGTCGGTGGTGAAGATGCACGAGGACAGGCCTTGGGGCACAGCGTTGTTCAGGCGCAGGGCTTCCTGGAAATCGCTGTAACCGACCACGTAAAGGATCGGGGCGAACGTTTCGTGGCAGACCACATCGCTCTGCTCCGGCATTTCGACGATGGCCGGCGACACGTAGTAGGCATTCGGGAACTTGTCTTGCAACTGACGCTCACCGCCAAACACCCGACCGCCTTCGCTCAGGGCCTGTTCCAGCGCATCCTGCATGTTGTCGAAACTTTGCTTGTCGATCAGCGGACCGATCAGGTTGCCTTCCAGCGGGTGACCGATCCGTACTTTCGAGTACGCGGCTTTCAGGCGGGTGACGATTTCTTCTTTCACCGATTCATGGGCGATCAGGCGGCGCAGGGTGGTGCAACGCTGACCAGCAGTGCCGACGGCGCTGAACAGGATGGCGCGAACGGCCATGTCCAGGTCGGCGCTTGGGCCGAGGATCATTGCGTTGTTACCACCCAGTTCCAGAATGCTGCGGGCGAAACGCGCGGCGATTTTCGGCGCCACTTCACGGCCCATGCGGGTGCTGCCGGTGGCGCTGACCAGCGCGACACGCGGGTCATCCACTAGCGCTTCACCGGCATCGCGGCCACCGATGATCACCTGGCTCAGGTGCGCTGGCGCGTCGCTGAAATTCTTCAGTACGCGATCGAACAGCGCCTGGCAGGCCAATGCGGTCAGTGGCGTCTTTTCCGACGGTTTCCAGATCACCGGGTTGCCGCAGACCAGTGCCAGCGTGGCGTTCCAGGCCCAGACCGCGACCGGGAAGTTGAATGCGCTGATCACGCCGACGACGCCCAGCGGATGCCAGGTTTCGCGCATGTGGTGGCCAGGACGCTCGGAGGCGATGGTCAAACCGTACAGCTGACGCGACAGACCGACGGCGAAGTCGCAGATGTCGATCATTTCCTGAACTTCACCCAGGCCTTCCTGAGTGATCTTGCCGGCCTCCCAGGACACCAGCTCGCCCAGGTCGGCCTTGTATTCACGCAGGATGTCACCCAGTTGCCGCACCAGTTCGCCACGGCGCGGCGCAGGAACCTTGCGCCACAGTTCGAACGCATGATCTGCGCGACTGATGTGCTGCTCGACTTCAGCAGCGCCTTCCCAGTTCACGGCAGCAATCGTGCTGCCATCGATCGGCGAATGCACCGGCACTTTGCCGTTCTGGTACAGGGCCGGGTTCACACCTAGACGATCAAGCAATGCGGCAACCATGGGTCACTCCTCAAGCAAAAGACAGAACACGTGCAGCCGGAAATTCACGGCTGATCAGACCTGTAGTTTTAGCTGCCCGGAGGTTACTCAACAAACGACCATTAAGAGAGATATCATTCCGTTTATTCATGCTGTGCATTGCTGGCAATAAGAAACAAGAACCAAGGACCGCCCATGCTGAATAAACGCTACTTGCCATCGATCGCTGCATTGCAGTGCTTCGAGGCCGTCACCCGGCACTTGAGCTTCACCCGGGCCGCTGAAGAGTTGAACCTGACCCAAAGCGCCGTAAGCAAACAGGTTGCGCAACTCGAAGAGCTGTTGCAACACCTGCTGTTTCGCCGGGTGCGCCGCCGCCTGCAGATGACGCCGGCGGGCGATCTGTATCTGGTTGAGGTACGAAAAATCCTCACGCAGGTCGAGATGTCGACCCATTACCTGCGTTCCTACGGTGGCGAAACAGAAGTCCTGCGGGTTTCGACGCCTCCCACCTTCGGCGCACGCTGGCTGGTGCCGCGCCTCAAAGGCTGGCGTCTGCGGCACCCGTCGATCCACCTGGACCTGTGCAGCGAACAGGAAGCCGACGACCTGTTGCAAGGTCGCAGCGATCTGGCGTTCTACTTCGGCCAGGGTTCGCGACCCGGCACCGAATGCCTGAAGCTGTTCGGCGAAGAGCTGGTGCCGGTGTGCGCCCCAGGCAGCCTGCCGGACACGCCGTTTACCGATCCGACGCAACTGACTGACCTGGTCCTGCTGCAAAACGCTTCGCGCCCTCAGGCCTGGCATGACTGGTTCGACCACCAGGGCTACCACACCGAACACAGCTACCACGGCCCGCGCTTCGAAACCTTTTATATGTGCATCCGCGCCGCCCAGGTCGGTTGCGGCGTAGCGTTGCTGCCGCGCTTTCTGGTGGAAGAGGAACTGGCGGACGGCAAGCTGGTCATTCCCTGGCAGCATGCAATGCCCAGCACGGACGCCTATTACCTTGCATACCCGGAGCACTCGGCGGAAGTGCCCAAGGTGCGGGACTTTGTGAAGTGGATGCTGGAGCAGATCGACAATCTGGATGCCCCACAACATTGAGCCTTGGCGCATTCCTTGTGGGAGCGAGCCTGCTCGCGAAGGCGTCGGCACATCCAGCATCAATGTGACTGACAAACCGCATTCGCGAGCAGGCTCGCTCCCACAGGGGAATTGCAGCGGCCAAAAAATCGCTGGCATTCCTTGCTACTGATATGCGCCACTAACGCCATTGTCCAATACCGCAGCAACGCTGGAGATTCCCGTTATGAGCGAGAGTGTGTTTGCCGATCGCATCGTGCAGAACCTGCTCGACACCGACTTCTACAAACTGACGATGATGCAGGCGGTGCTGCACAACTACCCGAACGTCGAAGTCGAATGGGAGTTTCGTTGCCGTAACGGCGAGGACTTGCGCCCGTACCTGGCGGAGATCCGATTCCAGATCGAGCGCCTGTCCGAACTGAGCCTGAGCGCCGATCAGTTGAGCTTTCTGGAGCGCATCAGCTTCCTGAAGCCTGACTTCCTGCGTTTTCTCGGTTTGTTTCGCTTCAACCTGCGCTATATCCATACCGGCATCGAAAACGGTGAGCTGTTTATCCGCCTGCGGGGCCCCTGGCTGCATGTGATCCTGTTCGAAGTGCCGCTGCTGGCCCTGGTCAGCGAGGTGCGCAACCGCTATCGCTACCGAGAAGTCGTGCTGGAACAGGTCCGCGAGCAGCTCTACCGCAAGTTCGACTGGCTGAGCGCCAACGCCGGCAGTGATGAATTATCCGAATTGCAGGTGGCCGATTTCGGCACGCGTCGTCGTTTCTCGTATCGGGTGCAGGAAGAAGTGGTGAATGTGCTCAAGCACGATTTCCCCGGACGCTTCGTCGGCACCAGCAACGTGCACCTGTCCCGGGAACTGGACATGAAACCCCTGGGCACCATGGCCCACGAATGGATCATGGCGCACCAGCAACTCGGCCCGCGGCTGATCGACAGCCAGATCGCCGCACTCGATTGCTGGGTCCGCGAATACCGTGGCCTGCTGGGGATTGCCCTGACCGACTGCATCACTATGGATGCCTTCCTCGGCGATTTCGATCTGTTTTTCGCCAAGCTTTTCGACGGTTTGCGCCACGACTCGGGCGATCCGGTGGCCTGGGCGGAAAAAGCCATCGCCCACTATCACAAGCTCGGCATCGACCCGATGAGCAAGACACTGACGTTCTCCGACAGCCTGACCCTGCCCAAGGCGCTGGAGATATTCCGGGCGCTGCGCGGTCGGATAAATGTCAGCTTCGGCATCGGCACCAACCTGACCTGTGACATTCCGGGTGTCGAACCGATGAGCATCGTGCTTAAAATGGCCGCCTGCAACGGCCAGCCGGTGGCGAAGGTCTCCGACGAGCCAGGCAAGACGCACTGTAAAGACCCGAATTTCGTCGCTTACTTGCGACACGTTTTCCAGGTTCCTGCCGCCCTTTCAAGTACATCTAGCAAGGAGTGAATTCATGCAAGCCGTACAGCGTGAGATTGCTGAACAGCTCAAGGTCCAGCCGCCATTCGCCGACGAAGCCGCCCTTGAGGCCGAAGTCGCCCGGCGGGTGACCTTCATTCAGGACTGCCTGGTCAACTCCGGGCTCAAGACCCTGGTGCTGGGCATCAGTGGCGGTGTCGACTCCCTGACCGCCGGCCTGCTGGCCCAACGGGCCGTCCGGGAACTGCGTCAGCGCAGCGGTGATGCCGCGTACAAGTTCATCGCCGTGCGCCTGCCCTACGAAACCCAGTTCGATGAGCACGACGCCCAGGCTTCGGTGGATTTCATCAAGCCGGACGAGCGCCACACCGTGAACATCGGCCCGGCGGTCAAATCCCTGGCCAATGAGGTGGCGGCCTTCGAAGGCAAGCACGCGGTGTCGGTGGACTTCGTGCTCGGCAACACCAAGGCGCGCATGCGCATGGTCGCCCAGTACACCATCGCCGGTGCGGCCCATGGCCTGGTGATCGGCACCGATCACGCGGCGGAAGCGGTGATGGGTTTCTTCACCAAGTTCGGCGACGGCGCCTGCGACCTGGCGCCACTGAGTGGTCTGGTGAAAAACCAGGTCCGCGCTATCGCCCGCCGCTTCGGCGCGCCGGAGTCGCTGGTGGAGAAAGTCCCGACCGCTGACCTTGAGGATCTGTCGCCGGGCAAACCGGACGAAGCCTCCCACGGCGTGACCTACGCCGAGATCGACGCGTTCCTGCACGGCGAGCCGGTGCGTGAAGAGGCGTTCAAGATCATTGTCGATACCTACAACAAGACCCATCACAAGCGGGTGATGCCGTTTGCGCCTTGAGGCGTGAGTGAATGAAAAAGCCCGCTGAGGCGTGATCCTCAGCGGGCTTTTCTTTGACCATTAGATTCATTGATGCTGATGGCCCCTTCGCGAGCAGGCTCACTCCCACATTGACGGCGCAGTACCTGTGGGAGCGAGCCTGCTCGCGAAGAACGATGACGCGGCGTGCCTGATTACTTCAGAGTCACGGTGCCTTTCATCATCGAGATGTGGCCCGGGAACGAGCAGAAGAAACCGTACTTTTGAGCGGCATCGAGCTTGGACACATCGAAGGTTACCGAATCTGTCTCGCCAGCGCCGATGATCTTGGTGTGGGCGATCACGCGGGCGTCGCCTTCTTTCAGGTAGTTCTTGTCGATGCCGGCGCTCAGACCGTCGGTGGCGATCGGCTGCATGTCGGCTTCTTTACTCAGCACCCAGTTATGGCCCATGACGTTCTTCGGCAAGCTGCCGGAGTGCTTGAGTTCCACGGTAAACGTCTTGCAGCTCTTGTCGATTTCAATGGCCTTCGTGTCGAAAGACATCTGGTCGGTGGAGTCGACGGTGACTTTGCACTCGGCAGCCATCAATTGGCTGCTGGCCAGCGTCAACAGGGATACCGCAACAAGTTTGGCAAACATGGTGAATCTCCAAGACAGGGTTAACGAAATCGCGAATAAACAGAAGACTGCCTGAAAACTTCGCAAGTTCATATGACTTGAATCAAAAACTGTATACAACTTTCGGGCTATGAGGCCGATGCAAATTATCTACCGGCCAAGTGTCTGGCCCGGACCTATCATCAGGCCGTCCCCCTTCAAATGGAATGTCTGTCATGTCGATCAACAGCCTGTTGTGCAGTTTGCTGGCCGCCTACGCCTGCGGCGCCAGCGGTACGTACGAAACGCCAGAACTCGAAGTCTAGCCCTTGGAGTACCCTGCGCCTGCCTTTACTCTGTGGCCCTGATCGACCATGGAGCAAGGCATGTCTTTAACATCCGTTTGTGTATTTTGTGGTGCCAGCACCGGCACCAACCCGGCTTACCGCGAAGCTGCCGTGGCCCTTGGCCGGGCATTGGCCGAGCGCAAGCTGACCCTGGTGTATGGCGGTGGCGCCGTGGGCCTGATGGGCATCGTCGCCGATGCGGCCCTGGCGGCCGGCGGTGAAGTGATCGGCATCATCCCGCAAAGCCTCAAGGACAAGGAAATCGGCCACAGCGGCCTGACTCGCCTGGAAGTCGTCGATGGCATGCACGCGCGCAAAGCACGGATGGCCGAGCTCAGCGATGCCTTTATCGCGCTACCCGGTGGCCTTGGCACCCTCGAAGAACTGTTCGAAGTCTGGACCTGGGGCCAGCTCGGCTACCACGGAAAACCGCTGGGATTGCTGGAAGTGAACGGTTTCTACAGCAAATTGACGTCTTTTCTCGATCATATCGTCGGCGAAGGCTTCGTTCGCGGGCAGCACCGTGACATGCTGCAAGTGAGCGAATCGCCGCAAACCCTGATCGATGCTCTGGATGCCTGGCAACCGTCCGTAGCGCCAAAATGGGCCGAGCAAAAACCCAACTAACGGCTCGGCACCGATACAGGGCAGAATATGCGCCGCTCAACCTCACCTTCGACCCCAGAGGATCGCCCATGGCTAAACCTAATTATTCCTTCGCCAAACGTCAGAGAGACTTGGCCAAGGAGCAGAAGAAAGAGGAAAAACTTCAGCGCAAGAAAGCTACAGCTGAAGAAGCGGCACTGAACCCTGAGGGTGAAGTGTCGGCAGAAGACGATGTTGATGCACCGAAAGACTCGGCGCCCGACGCCTGAGAACCTCCGGGCCCGATAACCTGATCAGGCCCACCGGATCCTCTGTAGGAGCGAGCTTGCTCGCGATGGTCGTTAACGATGACGCGGGAAACCGGTAGAAACACGGTGCCCCATCGTTTTTCGCGAGCAAGCTCGCTCCTACAGGGGACCTGCGTTAATCCAGAGGCATCACTGTGACGCGCACTTCCGGGTCATGGTTCCCTCCCCCCAGAATCACCCCCCGCAACGGCGACACATCGGAAAAATCCCGGCCCCAGGCCAGGGTGATGTGCTCCAGCGCCGGTTGCACATTGTTGGTCGGATCGAAATCCACCCACCCCAGCACCGGGCAAAACACCGAGACCCAGGCGTGGGACGCATCGGCACCGATCAGCCGTGGCTGGCCCGGTGGCGGCTGGGTCAGCAGGTAGCCGCTGATATACCTCGCCGCCAACCCTCTGGAGCGTACGCAAGCGAGCATCAGGTGGGCAAAGTCCTGGCAGACCCCGCGCCTACGCTCCAGCACCTCCACCAGCGGCGTCGCCACCTGGGTCGCTTCGGCATCGAAGGTGAACTCACTGAAGATTTTCTCCATCAGCGCCTGCACGCCGAGCAACAACGCTCGACCGGGCGGAAAACAGCTTTGCGAAAACTCGACGAAGTTTTTCTTCAAATGCACATACGGCGATTCAAACCGGTATCGGCAGGCTTCCAGCAATTCGGGCGACAGCGGTTGGCTGCTGTAGGTCAGCGCGCTACGGGTCTCTTCCCATGCGGGTGACAGATTGAAGTCCAGTGCAGCTCGGGGCAGCACTTCAATGGTCAGGCTGGCGTTGACCAGCAATTCGTCGTGGGGACGCTCGAACGCCAGCCGGGTCAACGGATTGCCGAACACATCCAGTTCATCGCGACGCGAGGTCGGCTGCGGGCTGATCTGCAATTGCCGGTCGGTGCAGCGCTGCCAGGCACAAGGCCGTGGCCACAAATGCGCCAGTTGCTGGGCCAGGGACACCGGGCTGTCGTAGTGGTAATGGGTGTCGTGAAAAATCTGGTAGTGGGCGCTCATCAGACGGACACCGTGCGCTGGCTGACATCATCGACATGGGCGAAATGCCGCAGCGCCAGGCGATCGGAAACCTGCCCGCTGGCATCGGCGATCTCTTGCAGCAGCGCGGCCAGCCCCTCGATGGCGGCGCGAACACTGGCGTCGCCGAACAGCGGGTTTTCCAGGCAGCCCAGATCGAATCGCGCCAGACGCTCGACCAATTGCGGCAGCGCTGCTTCGCGCGGCACGCCAAAGTCATCATTGAGGCGTTTGAGGGTGCGGGTCACCAGTTTCAACTGGAACAACACGGCGTGAGGGTTCTGCTCGTCGAGCAATAGCAGGTCGAGCACCGGAATCATCTGCGCCACCGCCAGGTAGCGAGAACGGTAGGTGATGCTGCTGTTGCCCAGTTCCAGCAGCCATTCCAGCCCGGCCTGGTCGAAAGCCCCGGCGCCCCGAAGGAACGCCGCCAGGCTGGCGCTGAGAAATTGCAGGCGCTCGATCCGCCGGCCAATCATCAGGAAACGCCAGCCTTCGTCCCGGGTCATGTCGTCCAGGGCAAAGCCGGACAGCGCCGCCAGGGACATCACCAGACGGTTGAGGAAATCCAGCAACTCGCCGAAATCCGGCTCTTCGGTTTCCAGCTCCATGGCTTCGCGCTGCAACTCCACCAGCGCCTGCCAGTTTTCCCGCGAGAGTTTGCCACGCACCTGTGAAGCCGCCCACTGCAAGCGTTGCAGGTTGGAACGCAGGCTGAACGGCCAGTCATCGCCGAGCAACGCCGCCAACAGGCGCTCCGGCAACTCGCCCTCCTCGGGCAGCAGCATCAGCCGTTCGCCGAGGTCCACCGCAGCCTGCAAGGCTTGCGGGTCGTCGCCGTCGACATAGCGCGCCAGCATGATGCGCAGCAAGCGGGCACTGTCGTCGCAACGTTCGCAGTAACGACCGAACCAGAACAGGTTTTCCACCACTCGCGACGGCAGGTACGGATCGCGCCGCACCAGGTCATGCACGCCGATGTTGCGCTGGGCCTTCCATTGTTCGCCGCTGGGCGCACGTTCGCCCAGCACCCAGGTGTCCTTGCTGGCGCCGCCGCGCTGCATAGACACCACTTCGGCATCGGCTTGGGCGGCGACCCGGGTCAAGCCACCGGGCAATACCCGATATCCCTCGCGGCTGGCCACCGCATACACGCGCATGCCGATGGCACGGGGTTGCAGTTGACCGCCTTCGGCTTGCCAGATCGGCGCCTGAGACAATTGTGCGAGCTCTTGCGCCACATAGGCGTATGGACGCGCCTGCATGCGCTCGGCGAGTTCCTGACGCTGCTTTTCACTCAAATCACGGCCAAATACAGGAGCAAAACTCTGGGACGGAAACGCCGGTTTGATCAGCAACTCCGGAAGCTTCTCCAGGGCCTGGGCCAGAACCGGCGCTTCGCCACACCACCAAGTGGCAATGGACGGCAGGGTCAGCTCTTCGCCAAACAGGAATTGATTGATCCTCGGCAGAAAACCCAACAAACCGGGCGACTCCAGCACACCGCTGCCGAGGGCGTTGGCCACCAGCACCTGCCCCTGCCGCACGGCTTCCAGCAGGCCCGGCACGCCGAGGGCTGAGTCGGTACGCAGCTCCAGCGGATCGCAGAAATCGTCATCGAGTCGACGCATGATCGCGTGGACCCGACGCAGGCCACTCAGGGTCTTCAGATAGACCGTGGCGTCGCGCACCGTCAGGTCGCCGCCCTCCACCAGCGGATAACCGAGTTGGCGGGCCAGATACAGATGTTCAAAATAGCTTTCGTTGAAACGCCCCGGCGTCAGCAGCACGACCAACGGCGCGTCCCCGTCACTCGGGGCCTGACGGGCCAGGGTTTCCTGCAAGGTACGGAAGAACCCGGCCAGGTGCTGCACTTTCAGATCGCGGTACAACTCGGGAAAGGCCCGGGACACAATCGTACGGTTTTCCAGCGCATACCCGGCTCCCGAAGGCGCCTGGGTACGATCCGCCGTCACCCACCAGCGGCCATCGGGTGTGCGCGCCAGGTCCACGGCATACAGATGCAGAAAGGCTTCGTCTGGCGGGCTGATGCCCTGACAGGGCCAAAGAAAGTTGTTGTGACCGAACACCAGCTCGGCGGGCAGCAGACCTTCGGCAACCAGCCGTTGCGGGCCGTAAAGGTCAGCCAGCACGGCATTGAGCAATCGCGCCCGCTGAGCAATGCCGGCCGACAACTGTTGCCACTCATCGGCCGCGATGACATGGGGCAGCAGGTCCAGCTCCCACGGCCGGTCCGCGCCCTTCGGGTCGGCATAGACGTTATAGGTAACGCCGTTTTCCTGAATCTGCCGGGTCAGCAGGGCCTGACGCTGCACCAGTTGCGCCGGCGTGCTGCGTTGCAACTGCTCGAACAGCCGGCGCCAGTGCGGGCGCACGGCACCACTGTCGTCGAGCAGTTCGTGATAGGTGCCCGCCGTCAGCGGGTAGCGGTCTAGCAGGTCAGGCATGGAAAACTCGGCAGACAGCAATGAACGGTCAGACTAACGCAGGCTCGTGACACCCGGATATACGAAAAATCCGAGCGTCGCGTACGGTTTAGAAACGTCGCAAATCGAGTGTCATTGGTAGCTCGTCGTTGATTTCCAGTTTAGGTACAGGAAGTTTCCCTGGCGTGTGTCCGATGCGGAAGAAGCGCGCCATCCGCCGGCTCTCCGCTTCATTGGCATTGACCGGCAAGCTGTCATAGTTGCGCCCGCCCGGATGGGCGACGTGGTACTGACAACCGCCCAGCGAGCGCTGCATCCAGGTGTCGAGCAGGTCGAACACCAGCGGCGCGTGAACCGGGATGGTCGGTTGCAGACAGTTGGCCGGTTGCCAGGCACGAAATCTCACGCCCGCGACGAATTCGCCTACACGCCCCGTGGGCTGCAATGGCACCGGGATGCCGTTGCAGGTCAGCAGATAACGCTGGGGCGGTAGACCGCTGAGCTTGACCTGCAAACGCTCCAGCGACGAATCCACGTAACGCACCGTACCGCCCACAGCGCCCTCTTCGCCCAGCACATGCCAGGGCTCGAGGGCTTGACGCAGTTCCAGCGCAATGCCACTGACGGCGAAGTCGCCAACCTTGGGAAAACGGAACTCCAGATGCGCGGCGAACCATTCGGCCCGCACCGGATAACCGGCGGCGTTGAGGTCGACGATAACATCGGCGAAGTCTTGCTCGATAAAGTGCGGCAACAGGAAGCGATCGTGCAGCTCCGTGCCCCAGCGCGCCAGTTTCGGCGGTGCATAGGGCTCGCGCCAGAACCGCGCGACCAGCGTCCGCAGCAACAGTTGTTGCGCCAGGCTCATGCGTGCATGGGGCGGCATCTCGAACGCGCGCAGCTCCAGCAACCCGAGGCGCCCGGTGGCTCCGTCCGGCGAATAGAGCTTGTCGATGCAGAACTCGGCGCGGTGGGTGTTGCCGGTCACATCGATCAGCAGATTGCGCAGCAGCCGGTCCACCAACCATGGAGGACATTCCTCGCCCGCTTCAGGCATCTGCGCGAAAGCGATCTCCAGTTCGTACAAGGCATCGTTGCGCGCTTCGTCGACACGGGGCGCCTGGGACGTCGGGCCGATGAACAAACCGGAAAACAGGTAGGACAGCGACGGGTGGTTGTGCCAGTAACTGATCAGGCTGCGCAATAGATCCGGGCGACGCAGAAACGGCGAGTCCCCCGGTGTCGCGCCACCCAGCACGAAATGGTTACCGCCACCCGTGCCGGTATGCCGGCCGTCGATCATGAACTTCTCGGTGGTCAGCCGGGTCTGGCGCGCTTGTTCGTAGAGGAATTCGGTGCGCTCGACCAGTTCATCCCAGGTCGCGGACGGCTGTACGTTGACCTCGATCACCCCCGGGTCCGGAGTGATGCGCAAGTTGCTCAGGCGCGGATCGCTCGGCGGCTCATAGCCCTCCAGCAACACCGGGCACAGCAACTCTTCGGCGGTGGCTTCGATGGCGGCGACCAGTTCAAGGTAGTCCTCGACCCGTTCCAGCGGCGGCATGAACAGATACAACCGGCCTTCCCGCGCCTCGGCACAGAAGGCGGTGCGGGTCAGCCAGTCGGCGGATTCGTCAATCTTCGGTGCACGCTCCTGCACCTCGGCAGCTTCGTTTTTGCTTTGCAGTTGCGTGGTATCGGGCAGCGGCGGGAAATCCTGATTCGGGTCTTGCGGATGAATGAACGGATACTCCGCCGCCTTCACCCACGGTTGCGAACCCAATGGCAAGCGATAACCCAGCGGCGAATCACCCGGCACCAGTCGGCAGTGCTCGTCGCGCAGATACCAGCGCCCGCTCTGCCACTGATCACCCTTGGCGGTGCGCGCCAGCGGCAGGACCTGGCCGATGACCTTGTCCAGGCCTTGGCTGAATACTTTGCGCAGGCGTGCCCGTTCCAGCGGTTCTTCCAGACGCGAGTCTTCGGCACTGACGTTCTGCGGCAGCATGCCTTCGCGCCAGAGGTAATAAAAATTGTCTTCGTAGGCTGGGAACACAAAGCGTGTCGGAATCTTAAGGCGTTCGGCGACGCTCGCCAGGAAACGCCCGGCCAGCGCGCCGTCGGCACCGTAGTCTTGCTGCTCGTCGGCGATCAGTGCGCTGTTGTGCCAGATCGGCACGCCGTCACGGCGCCAGTAGCAATTGAGCGACCAGCGCGGCAGTTGCTCGCCGGGGTACCACTTGCCCTGTCCGAAATGCACCAGCCCCTGGGGCGCGTAGTGCTTGCGCATGCGCTGGAACAGCTCGGCGGACAGCCGTCGCTTATCCGGTCCCAGTGCCGCGGTATTCCATTCGGCGCCGTCCGGGTCATCGATGGACACAAAGGTCGGCTCGCCACCCATGGTCAGGCGCACATCGCCCTCCAGCAGGTCGGCATCGATCTGACGGCCCAGGGTCTGGATCGCCAGCCACTGGTCGTCGGTGTAGGGCTTGGTGACCCGTGGCGCCTCCCAAATCCGTTCCACGGACATTTCGTGGCTGAATTCACACTCGCAGGGTTCCACCAAGCCGCTGATCGGCGCCGCAGAGGACGGATCGGGACTACAGGCCAACGGAATGTGTCCTTCACCGGCAAACAGCCCGGAGGTCGCATCCAGGCCGATCCAGCCGGCGCCGGGCAGGTATACCTCGCACCAGGCATGCAGGTCGGTGAAATCCACTTCGGTGCCGGACGGCCCGTCGAGACTTTTGACGTCGGCGGTCAGCTGGATCAGGTAGCCCGACACGAAACGCGCCGCCAGCCCCAGGTTGCGCAGCAGTTGCACCAGCAACCAGGCGGAATCGCGGCACGAACCGGACGCCTGGTCGAGGGTGTGCTCAGGCGTTTGTACGCCGGGCTCCATGCGGATCAGGTAGTCGATGTCTTCACTCAAACGCTGGTTGAGCGCGACGAGAAAGTCCACGGCGGGCAACGGCGTGCGGTCAATGCCGTCCAGGTAAGCCTTGAACTTCGGCGTCAGGGGCAGGGTTTCCAGGTACGGCGCCAGCTCCTTGCGCTCATCCGCGGCATAGGCGAAGGGGATCTTTTCCGCGTAGGGTTCGAGAAAGAAGTCGAACGGATTGAAGATCGCCATTTCCGCCAGCAGATCGACCTCGATTCGCAATTCTTCGGTTTTTTCCGGGAACACCAACCGCGCCAGGTAATTGCCCTGAGGGTCCTGCTGCCAGTTGATGAAGTGCTGTTCAGGGGAGACTTTCAGCGCATAGGACAGAATCCGCGTGCGGCTGTGGGCAGCGGGACGCAGACGAACGATCTGTGGGCCGAGCTCGACAGCGCGGTCATAGCGGTAATGCGTAACGTGGTGCAATGCGACATGAATCGACACGGCGTGCCTCCTGCGAGCCCTAAGCGTATTCAAAAGCGCGCAAGACTTATGCCATCCAGCAGCGCTGGCGCTTTCTTCGGTTGCCTGAGGCAGTACAGCACCAAAATCGGGCGATGCGGAAAATGGTTTGACGCAGGTGCACGTAAATGTGGCGATCCGTCAGAAATTGCTTGGCAGTTCCGGCCTCTTCGCGGGCAAGCCCGCTCCTACAGGGGAACGCATTTCATTGTAGGAGTGAGCCTGCTCGCGATGAGGCCAGTAGCTCCAGTACATTTTCTCAAGCCTTGAATGCAGAACGCCAACCCGAAGGTTGGCGTTCTGTTCAGCGGGGGCGCGGCTTAGCGCGGCACGACCGGCTTGCGTGTCGGCTTTGGCCCCTTGCCTTTGGCCGCATCCTTGCGCTCCTTGGCCGCCTGCTGATTGCGGGCGAATGCCGCCGCCTTGGCCTGTTCGCGCTTGTCCCACGGGTTGCCGCCATCGCTGGCACGTGGTGGAAGGCCGGTGTGCTGGGTCAGGATCTTGGTGGTCTTTTCCCCTGCAACCTTGTGGCTACCGGCCGGCGTCGAATTCTTGCGACGGGCGCTCTGGTAGCTGTCAGTCGACGGCTGGTGCAATGGAATCAACTGGTTCTTGCCCGGCCCGATCAGGTCGGCTCGGCCCATGCGAGTCAGTGCCTCGCGCAGCATCGGCCAGCCCTTCGGGTCGTGATAACGCAAGAACGCCTTGTGCAGACGACGCTGCTCCTCGCTCTTGACGATGGTCACCGCGTCACTCTTGTAGGTGACCTTGCGCAGCGGGTTTTTGCCCGAGTGGTACATCGCGGTGGCGGTGGCCATCGGCGACGGGTAGAACGCCTGCACCTGGTCGGCACGGAAGCCGTTACCCTTGAGCCACAGGGCCAGGTTCATCATGTCTTCATCGGTGGTGCCCGGGTGGGCGGCGATGAAGTACGGAATCAGGTACTGCTCCTTGCCCGCTTCCTTGGAGTACTTCTCGAACATGCGCTTGAACTTGTCATAGCTGCCGATGCCCGGTTTCATCATCTGGTTGAGCGGACCTTCCTCGGTGTGTTCCGGGGCGATCTTCAGGTAACCACCGACGTGGTGGGTCACCAACTCTTTAACGTATTCCGGCGACTCGACCGCGAGGTCGTAACGCAGACCGGAAGCGATCAGGATCTTCTTCACACCCGGCAACTCACGGGCGCTGCGGTACAGCTGGATCAGCGCCGAGTGGTCGGTGTTCAGATTCGGGCAGATGCCAGGGAACACGCACGAAGGCTTGCGGCACGCGGATTCGATTTCCGGACTCTTGCACGCGATGCGGTACATGTTCGCGGTCGGGCCGCCGAGGTCGGAGATCACGCCGGTAAAGCCCGGGACCTTGTCGCGAATCTCTTCGATCTCGCGAATGATCGACTCGTGGGAACGGTTCTGGATGATCCGGCCTTCGTGCTCGGTGATCGAGCAGAAGGTGCAGCCGCCGAAGCAGCCACGCATGATGTTCACCGAGAAGCGGATCATGTCGTAGGCCGGGATCTTCTCCTTGCCGTACGCCGGGTGCGGAATGCGCGCATAAGGCATGCCGAACACGTAGTCCATTTCTTCAGTGGTCATCGGAATCGGTGGCGGGTTGAACCAGACGTCGACTTCGCCATGCTTTTGCACCAGCGCACGGGCGTTGCCCGGGTTGGTTTCCAGGTGCAGCACGCGGTTGGCGTGGGCGTAGAGCACCGCGTCGTTGCGGACCTTTTCCACCGACGGCAGACGAATCACGGTCTTGTCGCGGGTCATGCGCGGGCTGGCCAGGATCTGTACGACCTTGGCTTCCTGCGGATCTTCAACCGGACCTTTTTCCTGCTCGATGGCGCAGGCCTGGGTGTCCTGGGTGTTGACGTACGGGTTGATGATCTTGTCGATCTTGCCCGGACGGTCGATGCGCGTGGAGTCGACTTCGTACCAGCCTTGTGGCGTGTCACGACGAATGAACGCGGTGCCACGCACATCGGTGATGTCTTCGATCTTGTGACCGTAGGACAGGCGCTGGGCGACTTCGACAATCGCACGCTCGGCGTTGCCGTAAAGCAGGATGTCGGCGCTGGCGTCGATCAGGATCGAGTTGCGCACACGGTCCTGCCAGTAGTCGTAGTGGGCGATGCGGCGCAGGGAAGCTTCGATGCCGCCGAGCACGATCGGCACGTGTTTATAGGCTTCCTTGCAGCGCTGGCTGTAGACCAGGCTGGCGCGGTCCGGACGCTTACCGGCCAGGTCACCCGGCGTGTAGGCATCGTCGGAACGGATTTTCTTGTCCGCGGTGTAGCGGTTGATCATCGAGTCCATGTTGCCGGCCGCGACACCGAAGAACAGGTTCGGCTCGCCGAGCTTCATGAAGTCGTCTTTGGACTGCCAGTTCGGCTGGGCAATGATCCCGACGCGGAAGCCCTGGGACTCCAGCAGCCGGCCGATGATCGCCATGCCGAACGACGGGTGATCGACGTAGGCATCACCGGTGACGATGATGATGTCGCAGGAATCCCAGCCGAGCTGATCCATCTCCTCCCTGCTCATGGGCAGGAACGGCGCTGGCCCGAAACATTCGGCCCAGTACTTGGGATAGTCAAATAACGGCTTGGCTGCTTGCATGTCGATAACCGGTGTTGGCTTTCATTGAATTTCGCGGGCGCGGAATATAGCACAAATTTTGACCAATTCCGACGGCTGTGGTCGGAAATTGTGGCAACCTCATCGCGAGCAAGCTCGCTCCCACAAGGATCACACCGAACCTGTGGGAGCGAGCTTGCTCGCGATGAGGCCAGGTCAGGCGATGAAAAACTTATTCGTCATCGTCGAAGTTGTAGCTACCCGGCGCCAGGTTCTCGAAGCGCGTGTACTTACCGATGAACGCCAGGCGGATAAAGCCGATCGGGCCGTTCCGCTGCTTGCCGATGATGATTTCGGCGATGCCCTTGTGCTCGGTTTCCGGGTGATACACCTCGTCGCGGTAAACGAACATGATCACGTCGGCGTCCTGCTCGATCGCTCCGGATTCCCGGAGGTCGGAGTTGATCGGCCGTTTGTTCGGTCGCTGCTCGAGGGAACGGTTGAGCTGGGACAGCGCCACCACCGGGCAGTTGAACTCCTTGGCCAAGGCTTTCAAGGAGCGCGAGATTTCAGAAATCTCGTTGGTTCGGTTGTCGCCGCCGGAACCTGGAATCTGCATCAACTGAAGGTAGTCGATCATGATCAGGCCGATCTCACCGTGTTCACGCGCCAGACGTCGGGTACGCGCACGCATTTCCGACGGGCTTATACCGGCGGTGTCGTCGATGAACAGCTTGCGGTCATTGAGCAGATTCACCGCCGAGGTCAGGCGCGGCCAGTCGTCATCTTCCAACTGACCGGAACGCACCTTGGTCTGGTCGATCCGACCGAGGGACGACAGCATACGCATGACCAGCGATTCGCCTGGCATCTCGAGGGAATACACCAGAACAGCCTTGTCACTGCGCAGTACGGCGTTTTCCACCAGGTTCATCGCGAAGGTGGTTTTACCCATCGACGGACGACCGGCGACGATGATCAAGTCAGCCGGCTGCAGGCCGCTGGTCTTTTCATCAAGATCGGTATAGCCAGTGGACAGGCCGGTAATGGCGTTGTCAGTGTTGAACAGCGTGTCGATGCGATCGATGGCCTTGGTCAGCAAATCGTTCACACCCACCGGGCCACCGGTTTTCGGCCGGGCCTCGGCAATCGCGAAGATCTGGCGTTCCGCTTCGTCGAGGATCTCCTCGGCAGTGCGACCTTCCGGGTTGAAGGCGCTGTCGGCGATCTCGGTGCTGATGCCGATCAGTTGGCGCAACGTCGCGCGCTGACGGACGATCTGCGCATAAGCCTTGATGTTGGCGACGGACGGTGTGTTTTTCGCCAGTTCGCCAAGGTAACCGAGGCCACCCACCTGCGACGTCTGACCTTCCTTGTCCAGTTGTTCGGCAAGGGTCACGACGTCAATCGGGGAGTTCTGATCGGCCAGCTTGGCGATCGCCCGGAAAATCAGACGGTGATCATGTCGATAGAAATCGCCGTCGGAGACTTGATCGAGCACGCGTTCCCAGGCGTTGTTGTCCAGCATCAGACCACCGAGTACAGCCTGTTCGGCTTCGATGGAATGCGGCGGCACTTTCAGCGCGGCGGTTTGCAGATCGTATTGCTCGGGAGCGGAGATTTCGTTCATGGCCACTTGGAATCAGATGTAAAAACGGGGATGCCAGAAAGACAAAGGGCACGACCTGTAAACAGGATCGTGCCCGATGTTACCGGCAAGCACCCGAGGGTGCCAGCCGACAAGTGCTGCTTAAGCTGCTACCACGACAACGCGTACGGTGGCTTCAACTTCGGCGTGCAGGTGCACGGCTACGTCGAATTCGCCTACGTTGCGGATGGTGCCGTTCGGCAGACGAACTTCGCTCTTCTGCACTTCAACGCCGGAGGCGGTCAGTGCGTCAGCGATGTCGTGAGTACCGATCGAACCGAACAGCTTGCCTTCGTCGCCAGCGGTGGCAGTGATGGTCACTTCCAGCTCGGCCAGTTGGGCAGCGCGGCTTTCAGCCGACGATTTACGATCTGCTGCAGCTTTTTCCAGCTCAGCGCGACGCTCTTCGAACGCAGCCAGGTTGGCTGGGGTCGCAGCGGTAGCTTTGCCGTAAGGCAGCAGGTAGTTACGACCGTAACCAGCCTTAACGTTCACTTTGTCACCCAGGTTGCCCAGGTTGGTGACTTTTTCCAGAAGGATCAGTTGCATGTGAAAATCCTCTTAACTTTTAACCTTCACCGTTCGCGTTATCGGCATCTTTCGGTGCCGAACGACCGCGAAAATCAATCAGGCTGTCGACGATGGCCAGGACCACCAGCAACGGATAGATCAGTTGCATGAACAGCAACAGCGTCACGTACAACCCCACCAGCCAGAACCTGGCCAGTCGCTTCTGCGCCACCAGCCCGTGAATCAGGGCCAGCCCGGCGAACACCAGCGGTACACTGCACAACGGCGTCAACATGGCCATCTGTGAACCGAAATTCGGCCCCAGAAGCATGCACGCCAGCAGCAACATCGCCGGCAACAGCGGGATGCGGATGGCGCGAAACTCGCGACCAAAACCGCCCGGGTTGTACAACAACGCCTGCCAGTAGCGCCCGACAAGCAGGCTCAGCAAGCTGACGATTTGCAACAAAGCCGCAATCAGGCCGGTCAGGACCGGTGCAATCAGGGACGCGAAACGCGCTTGTTCGTCTACCGACAACTTCTGGTAGACATCGCCGAGTAGCGACGGCATGACTTTGATCAAAGCCTGCGCCAGCATCTCGATCTGGGGAGCAAAAGCTGTCCCCAACACCACTGAAAACACCACTCCCATCGCTATGCTGACCAGCAGCACGCGGTTCCAGGACTCGCTTGCGCGCAAAACCAACGCAAGGCTCGCAGACCCCAGTAGCACCAGAAGTGCCCGTGGGTCGTCGGAGTAAAGCCACCAGGCCAATGCCGGCAGCAGTCCCAGAGCAAGAACGCCCAGGGCGTCCCTCAATCCGCGCCGCAGGAGCACAAGGCATCCGGCGGCAGCACCCAACCAATACAACAACGGCAATGCCGCGCATCCAGCCACTACGAGAGTGGCCTGCATACGGCCGCGCATGATGAACTCAGCTATGGCCCGCATGCATTCAATCCTTTGCTACGTGTCGACTGCCCGGTCTCAGCGGCCGTGGCTGTCGGTGTAGGCCAGCAGGGCCAGGAAGCGGGCGCGCTTGATAGCGGTGGCCAGCTGACGCTGATAACGAGCTTTGGTACCGGTGATGCGGCTTGGAACGATTTTGCCGGTCTCGGATACGTAGGCTTTCAGAGTGTTGAGATCTTTGTAATCGATCTCTTTCACGTCTTCAGCGGTGAAGCGGCAGAATTTACGACGACGGAAGAAACGTGCCATGTAATTGGCTCCTTAAAAGGTCCGTGGATTACTCGTCAGCGTTATCGCTGTTGTCGCTGTCATCACTATCAGCGCTTTCAGCGCCTTCGTGCTCAGGACGGTCGCGACGCTCACGGCGCTCACTGCGGTTTTCTTCAGCCTTGAGCATCTCGGACTGGCCGGTAACGGCTTCGTCGCGACGGATGACCAGGTTACGGATCACTGCATCGTTGTAGCGGAAGTTGTCTTCCAGCTCGGCCAGGGCCTTGCCAGTGCACTCAACGTTCAGCATCACGTAGTGAGCCTTGTGAACATTGTTGATTGCGTAGGCCAGTTGACGACGGCCCCAATCTTCCAGACGGTGGATTTTGCCGCCGTCTTCTTCGATCAGCTTGGTGTAACGCTCAACCATGCCGCCGACTTGCTCGCTTTGATCCGGGTGGACCAAAAAGATGATTTCGTAATGACGCATGAATGCTCCTTACGGGTTGTAGCCTGCCGCTCAAAAGCGGTCAGACAAGGAGTGAATGACACTTATGGACTTGCGGACGCTAGACACGTTGGTGCCTGCCATCACAGCAAGGGGCGCAATTGTAGAGAAGGGGCGAGGGAGGCGCAAGGTAATTGGTGATTATTTGAACAACCCCAACCTTTCCCTCACCACAAAAACACTGTGGGAGCGAGCTTGCTCGCGATGGGGATGCAACATTCGACATTGATGCTGAATGTTACTCCGCTATCGCGAGCAAGCTCGCTCCCACAGGGACTGCAACTGGATCAGGACTTCTTGGCAGCAGCCTTGGCTTTGACACTGCGCTGGCGCTGCGCTTCGAACAGGCAAACACCCGTCGCCACGGAAACGTTGAGACTGCTGACGCTACCGCCCATCGGCAAGTTCACCAGGTAGTCGCAATGCTCGCGGGTCAGGCGACGCATGCCCTTGCCTTCGGCGCCCATGATCAGGATGGTCGGGCCGGTCAGATCCTGGTCATACAGACTGACCTCGGCTTCACCGGCCGTGCCGACCACCCACAAGCCGCGCTGCTGGAGCTTTTCCAGGGTGCGCGCCAGATTGGTCACGGCAACCAGCGGAATCACCTCCGCCGCGCCGCAGGCGATTTTTCGTACAACCGGAGTCAGGGTCGCCGACTTGTCCTTCGGCACGATCACTGCCAGCGCACCCGCCGCATCGGCCGAACGCAGGCAGGCGCCGAGGTTGTGCGGATCGGTCACGCCGTCGAGCACCAGCAACAACGGCGCGCCGTCGGTGCGATCGAGCAGCTCGTCGAGCATCGCCTCGCCCCAGACCTGGCTCGGACTCACGTCCGCGACCACACCCTGGTGCACACCTTCAACCCAGGCGTCCATTTCGCGGCGCTCGGCCTGGCCAACCTGGACCCGGTTTTCGTTGGCCAGCTCGATCAGCGTCTGGACCCGAGGATCATTGCGGCCTTCGGCCAGCCAGATCTGCTTGACGCGTTTCGGGTGGTGACGCAACAACGCTTCTACAGCATGTACGCCGTAGATCTTTTCCAACTGACTCATGGCTTGGCCTTAGGTTTACGCGCCCCGCCACTCTTGGCTGGAGCCGAGCCCGCTTTTGGCGGGCCTTTACGATGTTTGCTCGGTTTGGCTGGCTTGCCGCCGACGGCCTTGTCAGGCGTCGACCGACTGGTCTTTCCCCCAGACGCCGCTTTACCGCCGCTTTTCGCACCGGCGAGCAACGCCTGTTTCATTTCACGACTTTTGCGCACCTCGGCGTTCTTCGCCGCTGCATCGCTCGGGCGATAGGCTTCTACAGCCTTTTCCCTGGCAGGACGACGACCGGTTTTCGCCGGGGCCGGTTCTGCTTCGACTTTCGCTGCGGGTGCGGTGCTTTCGGTGCCACGCTTCTTGCGGCCGATCGGCGCGCTGATGGTTTTTTCGGCCATCTCGAAGTCGATCTTGCGCTCGTCGAGGTCGACGCGCATGACCCGCACTTCCACGGTGTCGCCCAGACGGAAGCTGCGACCGGTACGCTCACCGGCCAGGCGGTGGTGCACAGGATCGAAGTGGTAGTAATCGCCCGGCAGCGCCGTGACGTGCACCAGGCCTTCGACGTAGATATCGGTCAGCTCGACGAACAGACCAAAACCGGTCACGGCGGTGATCACACCCGGGAACGATTCGCCCACGCGATCCTTCATGAACTCGCACTTGAGCCAGTTCACTACGTCGCGGGTCGCTTCATCGGCACGGCGCTCGCTCATCGAGCACTGCTCGCCGAGTTGCTCCAGGGCCGCTTCGTCGTACGGATAGATGCGTGCTTTCGGAATGGTCATCGCACCGGCACGGCGAACGTGCGGGGTGTTCTGCTTCGAATGGATCACGCTGCGAATCGCCCGGTGCGTGAGCAAGTCCGGGTAGCGGCGGATCGGCGAAGTGAAGTGGGTGTACGCCTCGTAATTCAGACCGAAGTGGCCCTGGTTATCGGCGCTGTACACCGCCTGACTCAACGAACGCAGCATGACGGTCTGGATCAGATGGAAATCCGGACGATCCTTGATACCGGCCAACAGTGCCTGGTAATCCTTCGGCGACGGACCATCCTTGCCTTTGTGCAGGGACAGGCCGAGCTCGCCGAGGAACGCGCGCAGCTTTTCCAGGCGCTCCGGTGGCGGACCATCGTGAACACGGTACAGCGCGGGGATTTCGTGCTTCTTCAGGAATTCGGCGGTGGCCACGTTGGCCGCCAGCATGCATTCCTCGATCAGCTTGTGAGCATCATTGCGCACGGTCGGACGGATTTCGGCGATCTTGCGCTCGGTACCGAAGATGATCCGGGTTTCCTGGGTTTCGAAATCGATCGCGCCACGTACGTGACGGGCCGCCAGCAACACCTTGTACAGCGAGTACAACTGCTTGAGGTGCGGTACCACGTCGGTGTATTCACCGCGCAGCTTGCGCCCTTCGGTGGCTTTCGGCGTCTCCAGCATCGCGCTGACCTTGTTGTAGGTCAGACGGGCATGGGAGTGGATCACCGCTTCGTAGAAGCAATAGTCGGTCATTTCGCCGGTTTTGGAGATGGTCATCTCGCAAACCATGGCCAGACGATCGACTTGTGGGTTCAGCGAGCACAAACCGTTGGACAGCTGCTCAGGCAGCATCGGGATCACGCGCTCAGGGAAGTACACCGAGTTGCCGCGAACCTGCGCTTCGGCATCCAGCGCCGAACCGAGTTTCACGTAGCTGGAAACGTCGGCAATCGCCACGTACAACTTCCAGCCGCCGGAGAACAGGCGCAGCTTGCCCGGGCGGGCTTCGCAATAGACCGCATCGTCGAAGTCGCGAGCATCTTCGCCGTCGATGGTGACGAACGGCAGATGACGCAGGTCGATGCGCTTCTCTTTGTCTTTCTCTTCGACTTCCGGCTTGAGCTTGCCGGCTTCCTTGAGCACGGCGTCAGGCCAGACGTGAGGAATGTCGTAGGTACGCAAGGCAACATCGATCTCCATGCCCGGCGCCATGTAGTTGCCCACGACTTCAACCACGTCGCCTTGCGGCTGGAAGCGTGGCGTCGGCCAGTGAGTGATCTTCACTTCGACGAACTGACCGATCTGCGCGTTGGCGTTACGACCCGGGGTCACCAGCACTTCCTGCTGGATCTTCGGATTGTCGGCAACCACGAAACCGATGCCGCCCTCTTCGAAGTAGCGGCCGACGATGGTTTCGTGAGCGCGGGACACCACTTCGACGATCATGCCTTCGCGGCGACCACGACGGTCCAGGCCGGAAACCCGGGCCAGGGCACGGTCACCATCGAACACCAGACGCATCTGCGCCGGGCTCATGAACAGGTCGTCACTGCCGTCGTCCGGCACCAGGAAGCCGAAACCATCACGGTGACCGCTGATGCGCCCCAGGATCAGGTCGAGCTTGTCCACCGGCGCATAAGTGCCGCGACGGGTATAGATGAGTTGAGCATCGCGCTCCATGGCGCGCAGGCGGCGGCGCAGGGCTTCGATCTGGTCTTCTGTGGTCAGACCAAACTCTTCGACCAGTTGCTCGCGGTTAGCAGGCGAACCTCGATCAGCAAGATGCTGAAGGATCAGTTCGCGGCTAGGAATAGGGTTTTCATATTTTTCCGCTTCACGAGCGGCCTCGGGATCGAGGGACTGCCAATCGGCCATTAGAGAGTTTTCACCTTGTCTATATGCGGGTTAGTTTGGCATAGGCGTAATGAAACGGGAAATTTCAGGCTAAGACGACCCATCTAAAGCCCTGTATCGACACCGTAAAGCTGTTTTGAAGACCGTCGATGAAATTTTCCATGTTTTTTTGACCCTGGGGGTTTACAGTTAAAAAGACGCTCCGTATAGTGCGCGCCATCGACGACGGACAACGTTGCCGATACTGCCCAGATGGTGAAATTGGTAGACACGCCAGCTTCAGGTGCTGGTGACCGCAAGGTCGTGGAAGTTCGAGTCTTCTTCTGGGCACCAATTTCGAGCTTGAGATTAGTTCAATTTCAAGGCTCACACAAAAACCCGCGAAAGCGGGTTTTTGCATTTTTGACCACTGGTTTATTATTTTTAGAATCAGGGGTTTACAGATCAAAATGCTCTCCGTATAGTGCGCCACATCAACAGCGGCAACGCTTGCGATGAATGCCCAGATGGTGAAATTGGTAGACACGCCAGCTTCAGGTGCTGGTGACCGCAAGGTCGTGGAAGTTCGAGTCTTCTTCTGGGCACCAATTCAAATTCAAGGTTACGGCCTTGAGTTTCACAGAAACCCGCGAAAGCGGGTTTTTGCGTTTCTGGCCCCTGAAAAATCACCGACCCTCTGTAGGAGCGAGCTTGCTCGCGATGCACTCGAGAACAGCGCTTGTTCTCAGACAGAACGCGCCATCGTTCACGCCCATCGCGAGCAAGCTCGCTCCTACAAGGTTCCGCAGCGCGCATTTGAGAAACAATATCGTTTATCATTGTTGCAAGTTTTTGCAATGCGACAGTGAGGAACCCTGCGAATGATGTTTCGAAATACCCTGCGCCGCGGCCTGACCATTACCCTCCTCGGCCTGGCACTCGCCACTCCCCTCACCCAAGCCGCCGATCCGGCCGCCCTGACCCTCTACAACGGCCAACACAAAGAAGTCGGCGACGCGGTCGCCAAGGCCTTCGAAGCCAAGACCGGGATCCACGTCAATGTGCGCAAAGGCAGCAGCAACCAGCTCGCCAGCCAGATCGTCGAGGAAGGCGATCGCTCCCCCGCCGACGTGATCTATACCGAAGAATCACCACCCCTGAACAAACTTGGCGAACAAGGCCTGCTGGCCAGGACGGATGACGCCACGCTGGCCGTTCTGCCCAAGGAATACGTCGCCGGCAACGGCACCTGGATTGGCGTGACAGCCCGGGTGCGCGTCGTTGCATTCAACCCCAAGCTGATCGATGAAAAAGACCTGCCGACATCGGTGATGGAATTCTCCGATCCGAAATGGCAAGGCAAGGTCGGCTTTGTACCCACCAGCGGCGCCTTCCAGGAGCAAGCAGTAGCGATCATCAAGGTGCACGGCATGGACGCCGCCGAAGAGTGGCTTACCGGTCTGCGCGCATTCGGCAAGACCTACAGCAACAACATGGTCGCGCTCAAAGCCGTGGAAAATGGTGAAGTCGCCACAGTGCTGGTGAACAACTACTACTGGTTCGCCTTGCAACGAGAAAAGGGCCAGCTCGATTCCAAGCTGCATTACTTCACCGGTGGCGACGTCGGTGGGCTGATCACCGTTTCCAGCGCTGCAGTCCTGAAATCCAGCAAACACCCCAAAGAAGCCCAGCAGTTGCTCGCCTACATGGCCAGCGAGGAAGGCCAGCGCGTGATCACCCAGACCACCGCCGAATACCCGCTGCACAAAGGCATGGAGTCCGATCGCGGACTCAAGCCGTTCAGCGAACTGGAAGCACCGAAAGTCACGCCAGCCGACCTCGGCAACGCCGAAGAAGCGCTGGACCTGGAACGCGACGTTGGCTTGAACTGATGAGCGCATCGCTCTCTGCCACCAGTCTGCGCAGCCACAACGCGCCTCGCCGCAAGCGTCCACCCATAGGGCTGGTGTTGCCGGTATTGTTGCTGGTCGTACTCAGCCTCCTGCCGCTGGCCTATGTCGGACTCAAGGCCTGGCAAGCAGGCTGGGCCGAAGCCTTGCACCTGTTGTGGCGACCGTACGTATTCGGCCTGCTGCGCAACACCCTTGCGTTGATGCTGGGCGTCACCCTCGCGTGCGGCGTGATCGGCCTGTCGCTGGCGTGGTTGCTCGAGCGCAGCAATCTTGCGGGACGACGACTGTGGGGCGTGATCCTGTGCCTGCCGTTCGCCGTACCGGCCTTTGTCAGCAGCTTCACCTGGGTTTCTCTGAGCGCCCACCTTGAAGGACTCGGTGGCGCGATCCTGGTGATGAGCCTGTCGAAGTACCCGCTGATTTTCCTGCCTGTAGCAGCAACCCTGCGCAACCTTGACCCCTCCCTTGAAGAATCGGCCCGCACCCTGGGCCAGAATCGCTGGGGCGTGTTCTTTCGCGTCACCCTGCCCCTGCTCTGGCCCCCGCTGCTGGCGGGATCACTCCTGATTGCACTGCACATGCTGGTGGAGTTCGGCGCCCTGTCGATCATCGGCTTGCAAACCTTCACCACAGCGATCTATCAACAGTTCGAACTGGAGTTCAGCAATGCCAACGCGGCAATGCTCTCCGCCGTACTGCTGATGTTGTGCCTGGCGCTGCTATGGCTGGAGCTGCGCGTGCGCGGCAAGGGTCGACACGTGCGCACAGGCCAGGGTGCGGCGCGACGCGCGGAACAGATTCAACTGGGCTCTTGGGCCGTGGCGGGACAGCTTTACTGCCTGCTGCTGGCAATCATCGGCAGCGGGATTCCGCTGGGCATGCTGGCCTACTGGCTGGCGGTAGGATCATCAGCCGCCTTTCCCGTGGCGGCAATCGGCGAAGCCTTGCTGTCCTCCCTTGCCCTGTCGCTGGGCGGCGCGGCGCTGTGCCTGGTGCTGGCGGTGCCAGTCAGCCTGCTGGTCGTGCGCTACAAAGGTCAACTGGCGATCTGGGCCGAGCGCCTGCCGTATCTGCTGCATGCGCTGCCGGGACTGGTCATTGCCCTGACCCTGGTGTATTTCGCCCTGCACTACGTGCCGATGCTTTACCAGACTTCGGCATTGCTGCTGATCGCCTACGCCCTGCTGTTTCTGCCGCTGGCCCAGGCGCCGATCCGCACCGCCCTGAACAAGGCAGCACCACAGCTTGAGGAGGCGGCGCGTACGCTGGGCGCCTCGTCATTCAGCGCTTTTTGCCGAGTGACACTGCCGATCATTTTCCCGGCGCTGGGGGCGGCGTTTGCACTGGTGTTCCTGGATGCGATGAAGGAGCTGACGGCGACCTTGCTGCTGAGCCCCACCGGGCTGAACACCCTGGCGACGGAAGTCTGGGCGCATACGGCGAATGTGGAGTTTGCGGCGGCTGCGCCTTATGCGGCGTTGTTGATACTGGTGTCGGGGTTGCCAGTCTATCTGCTGACGACCCGGATGTATCTGAGTCGTTAAGACCGCCATCGCGAGCAGGCTCGCTCCCACATTTGATCTGAGGCGCCCACAATTTTTGTGTCCGCCAACCATCATTGTGGGAGCGAGCCTGCTCGCGATGAGGCCATCCCTGACAAAGCATCAGGCCCTGAACTGCCCCAGGCTCGCCTTCAACTGCGCCGCCAGACCATCGAGCACCTTTCCGCTCGCCGTGGTCTCCACAACGGCTTGCGCCGCCTTCTCGGCCTGGGCGTGAATGGTCTGGACCCGCCCCCGCACTGCCTGTGCGCCCTGAGCCTGATGCGCCGCGGCCTGGGTAGCCAGACCGATCGCCGCATGCACCTGCTCGACGGATGCCTGCACCGACTGCTGCAACCGCGCACTGTCACGCAGCACCAGCAAACCCTCACTGGCCTGGCGCCCAGCTTGACCAATCGCAGCCACCGCCTCACGGGCACCTTGCTGCAATGCCACGATGTGCGCCTGAATATCGCCGGTGGAACTCTGCGTCTTGCTCGCCAGCGCCCGCACCTCGTCAGCCACCACGGCAAACCCGCGTCCAGTCTCGCCGGCACGCGCCGCCTCAATCGCTGCGTTCAGCGCCAGCAGGTTGGTCTGCTCGGCGATCCCGTGAATCACCGTCAGCACCACCTCAATTTGCTCACTTTGCTGCGCCAGGCGCTCGATTACCTGGGCACCTGTGTTGACCTGCCCCGCCAGCTCCTCAATCAGACTGCCCACTTTCGCCGAGGTCCGGGTGTTTTCGTCGGTAGCCTGACGAATGTCCACCACCTGCTTCAACGCCGCCTGCATGGCATGGCTTTCCGACTGGGCTTCATCAGCCATTTGCGACAGCGCGCGCAAACTCTCCGCCACCTCATCACGCTGCATGCCAGCCGCGGCATCCGCACCGGCGTTGCGCAAGGTCATGGCACCGATTTCCACGCCGGTACGCTGGGCCACATCGCCCGCCTCACGCACGATCGGCTGCAACTTATCCACAAAGCGATTGACCGCCGAGGCCATGTCGCCGATTTCATCCTTGCTGTTGATCTGCACACGTTTGGTCAGATCGCCCTCGCCCGCCGCCAGGTCATCCATGGCAACGATCAGCATTTTCAGGCGATTGACCACTCGACGACCGAGCACCACCGCCAACAACAGCAGGACACCGAAACCCACCACCGCCAGACACACGCCGATGCGCCAGCGCAATGTCGTAGCAGCTTCCTGCACGGTGCTGGTGGTATTGGCCTTCATTTCAGCCGCGGTGGACTGCGCCGACTGCAGGCGCGAGCGCATGGCCGTTGCACTGTCGGCCGCCGCACCCTTGAGACTGTCGCCCACCAGCTGGTCGCTGCTGGCGATCAATGCCGAGAAGCGCTTGTCGAGGGCCGCCAGATCAGTCTCAACCGAAGCAGTCGAGACCCCCATCAGAACCTTGCCGATTTCTACGCCATTAGGATTGATCGAGGCCTCGATGTAGAACACCGATGGATCGTTCTTCGCCGCATCCAGCACCTTGTCAAGCGCCCGCTCGCCCTGGCCTTTTTCCAGCAGCGCCTTGTTGATCGGATTTTCCCGGTTGAGGTAGCGCGTCAGGTGCTGGCCCGTCGCGTCGTCATACACCACGAACAGCACATTGGGATTGCGCTGGGCCCGGCGGGCAAATTCGGAAAGTGTCGGAACGTCGTTGTCCCACATGGCGCGAGGCGCGACAGAGGCCAATAGCTGCGCCATGTCGCTGGCGGAGTCCTTCAGATCTTTTTCCAGCGTTGAGCGCAGCTGCGCCTGCTCATCCTTCAGCCGCGAGGACAAACCGGCCGTGAGGCGCTGACGCGTACTGGTGGAGAGGCTGTCAAGGCTCGACGTGACTTCGCGCCCAGCCTGCTCAAGCTCAGCGGACAGCTTTTGGCTGTCTGCACCCAGGCGCAGGCCCAGATCGGCTTCCAGCGCGGTCACCGTGCTCCGGGTCAGAGCGACAGCTACCAGCACCTGCACCAAAAGGGCGATACCAAGGGTAACGAACACGGGCCGCAACAAACGGCTCTGTAACAATGAGAGAACGGCCGACACTTGATATCCCTCTGCAAAAGCGCCATTAAATTGATGGCACGCCAAAAGTGACGTTTTAGGCAAAGCTAATAGCAAAGGTCATGCCGTCCAACAGGCATAAACGACAAAGGCCACAATTAAGGGGCCTTTGTGTTTTACATCAACGACTTATCAAGCAAACGGATGGCGCAGAACGATGGTTTCGTTGCGGTCCGGGCCCGTCGAAATAATGTCGATCGGCGCGCCGATCAGCTCTTCAACGCGCTTGATGTAAGCACGGGCGTTAGCTGGCAGCTCTTCCAGGGTTTTGGCACCCACGGTCGACTCGGTCCAGCCCGGCACTTCTTCGTACACAGGCTGCAGGCCCACGTAGCTGTCAGCATCAGTCGGGGCAACGGTATTGCCTTCTGCATCTTTGTAGCCGACGCAGATGTTGATGGCTTCCAGACCGTCGAGCACGTCCAGCTTGGTCAGGCAGATGCCCGAGATGCTGTTCACATCGATAGCCCGACGCAGGATAACAGCGTCGAACCAGCCACAACGACGAGCACGGCCAGTGGTGGCGCCGAACTCGTGGCCTTGTTTAGCCAGGTGCGCACCGACTTCGTCGAACAGCTCCGTCGGGAATGGACCCGAACCTACACGCGTGGTGTAAGCCTTGGTAATGCCCAGGATGTAGTCCAGGAACATAGGGCCAACACCCGAACCGGTAGCAACGCCGCCAGCAGTGGTGTTAGAGCTGGTCACGTACGGGTAGGTACCGTGGTCGATGTCCAGCAGGGAGCCTTGGGCGCCTTCGAACATGATGTCTTTGCCAGCGCGACGCAGGTCGTGCAGCTCGGCAGTCACGTCCAGCATCAGCGGCTTGAGCAGCTCAGCGTATTCTTTGCATTCGGCCAGGGTCTTGTCGAATTCGATGGCTGGCTCTTTGTAGTAACCCACCAGCATGAAGTTGTGGTAATCCACCAGTTCACGCAGTTTGTCTTCAAAGCGCGGCATGTTGAGCAGGTCGCCCACACGCAGGCCACGACGTGCAACCTTGTCTTCGTAGGCCGGGCCGATACCGCGACCGGTGGTACCGATCTTCAGCTCGCCACGGGCCTTTTCACGGGCCTGGTCCAGCGCAACGTGGAAGGACAGGATCAGCGGGCAGGACGGGCTGATACGCAGGCGCTCGCGCACCGGTACGCCTTTTTCTTCCAGCTTGGTGATCTCGCGCAGCAGGGCGTCAGGTGCAACCACCACGCCGTTGCCGATCAGGCACTGCACGCCTTCGCGCAGCACGCCCGACGGGATCAGGTGCAAGACGGTTTTTTCGCCGTCGATCACCAGCGTGTGGCCAGCGTTGTGGCCACCCTGGTAACGCACTACGGCGGCAGCATGTTCGGTCAGCAGATCAACGATCTTGCCTTTGCCCTCATCACCCCATTGGGTGCCCAGGACTACGACATTCTTACCCATAACACTTGTCCTCATTCGCGCAAACTTGGTGCCGGCGGCAGCCGGCGGGAAAACTCAAGAAGCCAGTGGCGATACTTGCCAAAGCCCGTTCTGCTGAATCAATTGCCGGTCGCAGTCCGCTTCACGGGCAGCGGCCAAAGGTTGTCCAGGCAAGGCCTGAACGACACGCTGACCCTCACTGCGCAACTGGCAAACCTGCTGCCAGAGTGCCGCATCCGTACTGTCAGGCATCCAGATACCGCCAGACGGTAGCTCGATCTCAGCACGCCCCAGGGTCACCAGGGTTTTCAAATCAGTGGAGAAGCCAGTCGCCGGGCGGGCGCGACCGAAATCGGCGCCAATGTCGTCGTAACGACCACCCTGGGCAATGGACTGGCCAACACCCGGTACGAACACGGCGAACACCACACCGGTGTGGTAGTGGTAACCGCGCAGCTCGCCCAGGTCGAAATACAGCGGCAGCTCGGGGAAACGCACGGACAGCCGCTCGGCAATTGCCAGCAAGTCGTCCAGCGCCGCCAGAACCGGGGCCGGCGCCTTGGCCAGGCGCTCGCGGGCCGCAACCAGCACTTCACGACCGCCACACAGGTCAACCAGCGCCCGCAGCATGCCCGACAGATCGGCAGGCAAGCCTTCGGTCAAGGTAATGACCTCGTCGATGGCCTTGCGTTGCAAGGCATCGAACAACTGCTGCTCGACTTCACCGGACAAACCGGCCGCGCGGGCCAGGCCACGGTAGATGCCAACATGACCGAGGTCCATGTGCACATCCGGCACATCGGCCAGTTGCAGCATGGCCAGCATCAGGCTGATGACTTCGACGTCGCTGCTCGGACTGCCGTCGCCGTACAACTCGGCACCCAGTTGAATCGGGCTGCGCGAGGACGACAAGGCGCGAGGCTGAGCGTGCAGGACACTACCGGCATAGCACAGACGGCTTGGGCCTTCACGACGCAGGGTATGCGCATCGATGCGCGCCACTTGCGGCGTGATGTCGGCACGGAAACCCATCTGACGGCCCGATTGCGGGTCGATGACCTTGAAGGTGCGCAGATCCAGGTCCTGGTCCGCGCCGGTCAGCAGGGATTCCAGGTACTCGATATGGGGAGTCACGACAAACTCGTAACCCCAGCTCTGGAACAGATCCAACACCTGACGACGCGCGACTTCAATACGCGCAGCTTCCGGTGGCAGTACTTCTTCGATGCCATCTGGCAGAAGCCAGCGGTCTACCGTTGCCATTACGCCTTCCCCTATCTCCGGGCGACCAGCCTGTCGGCGAGCCTTGAGTGAAGCAGAAAATGATCGGCTTGCGCACAAACCACGCGCATGAGCGACGGAGCGAAAAGCCCTTCTACCGGCTTCGCCAACCACTTTCCTCGAAAAACTGTCGAGCCAATCGGCCCGGCATCTGCTTGAAAACAGCAATCAAACATGCAGACGCAAAAAAGCCGGGAATTTCCCGGCTGCCGCATCATACACACGTTTTCCCAAAGGATCACCCCGCCAGAGGTTTTAGCCGCCCGGCGGGGGATAAATCAGGTCAACGCCGTATCAAGGCTTGGCTTTTTCCAGGTAGTGGAAGAAGTCGCTGCTTGGGTCGAGGACCAGGACGTCGGATTTGTTCGCGAAGCTTTCACGGTAGGCGCGCAGGCTACGGTAGAACGCGTAGAACTCCTGGTCCTGACCGTAGGCCTTGGAGTAGATCGCAGCAGCCTGGGCATCACCGTCACCGCGAACCTCTTCGGATTCACGATAGGCTTCAGCCAGCAGCACACGGCGTTGACGATCGGCGTCGGCACGGATGCCTTCGGCCAGCTCGTTACCCTTGGCGCGGTGCTCGCGAGCTTCACGCTCACGCTCGGTGCTCATACGCTCGAACACGCTGCGGTTCACTTCTTTGGGCAGGTCGATGGTCTTGACCCGAACATCGACCACTTCGATGCCCAGCTCTTTCTCGGCCATCTTGTTCAGCGAAGCCGTGATATCCGCCATCAGCGCATCACGCTCACCCGACACCACTTCGTGCAGGGTGCGCTTACCGAACTGGTCACGCAGGCCCGATTCCAGACGACGGGACAGACGCTCGTCGGCGATCTGCTTGAGGCCGGAAGTCGCGGTGTAGTAACGCTCTGCGTCCTTCACGCGCCACTTGGCGTAGGCATCGACCATCACGGCTTTCTTTTCCAGCGTCAGGAAGCGTTGTGTCGGTGCATCCAGCGTCATCAGGCGTGCGTCGAATTTACGCACCTGGTTAACGTAAGGCACTTTCACATGCAGGCCTGGCTGAACATCGGTCTGGACCACGCGACCGAACTGCAGCAACACCGCACGCTCGGTCTGAGCCACGATGTAGAAGCAGTTCCAGGCAGCGATCGCCACGACGACGCCGACAATAAGGGCGATCAGCGATTTATTGCTCATCAGCGACTCTCCCTGGTACGTGCTGGCTGTTGCTGCAGATCAGCTGCCGCACGCGCATTCGCTTCATTGCTGGTGGCTGCCGCACTGCTCACCTGGGTGCCGGTGCTGCGACCACTTTCGACCATCTTGTCCAGCGGCAGGTACAACAGGTTGTTCTGGCCGTTCTTGTTGCCGGTCACGAGAACCTTGCTGGTGTTGCTGAAGACTTCCTGCATGGTGTCCAGGTACAGACGCTGGCGGGTGACTTCAGGGGCCTTGCGGTACTCGGCGACCAGCTTGGTGAAGCGGTCGGCCTCACCCTTGGCGCGCGAGACGGTCTCGTCACGGTAACCGTTGGCATCCTCAAGGATGCGCTGGGCCTGACCACGAGCTTCAGGCACGACGCCGTTGGCATAGGTTTCGGCCTGGTTGCGCGAACGCTGCTCGTCTTCCCGGGCACGGATCACGTCATCGAAGGCTTCCTGGACTTCACGCGGTGCCGCTGCGCTCTGAACGTTGACCTGGGTGACGGTGATACCGGTGCGATAGGTGTCCATGAAGCGTTGCAGACGCTCCTTGATCTCGCTGGCCATCAACTCACGACCTTCGGTCAGTACCTGGTCCATCGCGGTGGAACCCACCACATGGCGCAAGGCGCTGTCGGTCGCGTGCTGCAGGCTGATTTCCGGCTGATCGACGCTCAGCACGAAGTCCTGCAGGTTGCTGATCTTGTACTGCACGGTCAGCGGCACTTCGACGATGTTCTCGTCTTCAGTCAGCATCTGGCCCTGCTTGGTGTACGCACGCTCACGCGTGACGTTTTCCATGTACTTCTTGTCGATCGGCGGGAAGTAGATGTTCAGGCCCGGACCCACGGTTTCGTAGTACTTGCCGAAGCGCAGCACTACAGCTTGCTCCTGCTCGTCGACGACATAAACCGCGCTGTACAGCCAAACGGCGGCCAACACGACCAGACCGATGCCGAGCAGGCCGCCAAAGCCGCCACTCTTGCCCGGACCACCGCCGTCGTCGCCACCACGTTTCTTACCGCCACCGAACAAACCGTTCAGGCTTTCCTGCAGCTTTCGGAAGGCCTCGTCGAGATCCGGTGGCCCCTTGCGGTCGCCGTTGTTACGACGTTTGCCACCCCAAGGATCCTGATTATTCGAGTTGCCACCCGGCTCATTCCAAGCCATAGCGCTCTCCATCTGATAAAGCAAAGACGCACCCACGGCGCGCCGACCAATGCTACAGAATGCCTGTCACCACGGCACAACCGCTTTCTCAGGCTTTTATTGCAAAGTGTGTTGCTCGATGAATTCCATCGGCTGCAATCCTTCGCGGCTTACCAGTCGATTCAACTCGACCCGGGGCAAACGAACGGCCAGCAAACTGATGCCTTCTTCGTCGTGCTCTTCTTTCTGCACCGCGCCAAGTTCGAAGAACTGCGCACGCAGTCGAGCGAATCGTTGCGGCAAGCGCAGGGTACCGACAAACAAATCACTGCCCAGTAACTCGGCAATGGCTTGTTCAAGCAATTCCAGACCACTGCCATCGCGCGCCGACAGCCAGACCCGTTGGGGCTTGCCGTTTTCGTCGCGCTGGATTTGTGGCTCAACGCCTTCAAGCAAATCGAGTTTGTTATAGACCTCGAGGATCGGCAAGTCCTGAGCACCAATCTCGCCCAGCACCACCATGACCTGCTCGATCTGCAACATGCGATCGGGCTCGGCCGCATCGATCACGTGCAACAACAGATCGGAGTTGCTCGACTCTTCGAGGGTAGACCGAAATGCTTCGACCAGCTTGTGGGGCAAGTGGCGAATGAAACCCACAGTGTCCGCCAGGACAATCGGCCCCAGATCGTCTATATCCAGACGACGCAAGGTCGGGTCCAGCGTGGCAAACAATTGGTCAGCTGCGTAGACGTCGGATTTCGTCACGTTATTGAAGAGCGTGGACTTACCGGCGTTGGTGTACCCCACCAGCGACACGGTAGGAATATCCGCACGCGATCGGCCACGGCGCGACTGTTCGCGCTGGCTGCGCACTTTCTCCAGCCGCCCCTTGATCTGCCGCAGGCGAACCCGCAGCAAACGGCGGTCGGTTTCCAGCTGGGTTTCACCCGGGCCTCGCATACCGATACCGCCACCTTGGCGCTCAAGGTGAGTCCAGCCACGAACCAGCCGGGTGCTCATGTGGTCAAGCTGGGCCAGTTCGACCTGGAGCTTGCCTTCATGGGTACGGGCGCGCTGGGCGAAAATATCGAGAATCAGACCGGTACGGTCGATCACGCGACACTCGAAAACACGTTCGAGGTTACGTTCCTGACTGGGCGTGAGGATGTGATTGAAAATCACCAGATCGGCCTGTTCGGCTTTGACCAGGTCGCGCAGTTCCTCGACCTTGCCACTGCCAATCAGGGTCTTGGCGGTTGGCCGATGACGCGGCACGTTAAAAAACGCAACGGTCTCGGCACCCGCCGAATTAGCCAATTCCTGAAACTCCTGCGGATCTTCGCGCGCCTCAGGGTCCTGTCCATCCAAGTGAACGAGGATGACTCGCTCACCACCACCGTGGCGCTCAAAGAACAAAGGAGACTCCTATCAGGCGTTACCTGGCTCAGCGTCACCTGCTTCGGCTTCGGTTGCGCTAGGCAGACGAATTGGACGAACCGGCACCACTGTAGAGATCGCGTGTTTGTAGACCATCTGGCTGACGGTGTTTTTCAGCAGGATAACGAACTGGTCGAAAGACTCGATCGTGCCTTGCAGCTTGATACCGTTGACCAGGTAGATGGACACCCCAACTTTCTCTTTACGTAAAGTATTCAAGTAAGGGTCTTGTAGCGAATGCCCTTTTGACATGTGCCGCACTCCTTTAAGGATTCAATATAAAAAATAGGTAATCAGATGGCTTTGGCCGCCACACCCCCAAGGATAGACGGCAATTGCAAGGACTCAGCTCAATATGGAGATGGTCCCAAGGTATTTCAAGGCGCGCGGCAGATTGTCGCAATCCAGACTGTCCAGCCAATGCAGATCAGTCCAACTGCGCAGCCAGGTGAACTGGCGTTTCGCCAACTGGCGCGTGGCAATGATTCCACGCTCCTGCATCTCGGCTGACGTCAGCTTGCCATCCAGGTAGTCCCAGACTTGGCGGTAGCCTACTGCACGTATAGACGGCAACCCGGTATGCAGGTCACCTCTATTACGCAGGGCTACGACCTCGTCAATGAATCCCTGTTCCAACATTAAAGTGAATCTTTGTTTAATTCGCTCGTGCAGTACCTGGCGATTTGCCGGAGCAATGGCCAAGTTCGCGACAGTATAGGGCAATTGTTGCAGTCCCGAAGCGGCTGCTTCAGTACTTTGCACAGATTGTTGCAAACGCAGGGCGGTCATGCTTTGACCGCTGACACGATAAACTTCCAGCGCTCGACTCAATCGCTGAGGATCGTTCGGATGTATTCGCGCTGCGGACTCCGGATCGATCACCGCCAATTGTTCGTGCAAGGCTTGCCAGCCAAGGCGCGCAGCCTCTTCTTCGATTTGCGCGCGGACCTCGGGATCGGCGGCCGGCATATCCGCCAGGCCTTCGACCAAAGCCTTGTAATAGAGCATGGTGCCGCCCACCAGCAGCGGAATTTTTCCGCGCGCGGTGATATCGGCCATGGCCTCCAGGGCGTCACGGCGGAAATCCGCGGCCGAATAGCTCTCGGCCGGGTCGAGAATATCGATCAGACGATGTGGATATTGCGCCAGCAGCTCTTTGGAAGGCTTGGCGGTGCCGATGTCCATGCCACGGTAGACCAGCGCCGAATCGACGCTGATCAACTCGCAAGGCAGGACCTTGGTGAGTTCGATGGCCAGGTCGGTCTTGCCGGCGGCGGTCGGGCCCATCAGGAAAATCGCAGGTGGGAACTGGCTCATCAACGACCGCGCAAGAACAGTTTGTCCAGATCGTCCAGGCCCAGCTGGGTCCAGGTCGGTCGGCCATGGTTGCATTGACCGCTGCGCTCGGTGTTTTCCATGTCACGCAGCAGAGCGTTCATTTCCGGCAAGGCCAAACGCCGATTCGCGCGAACCGCACCGTGACAGGCCATGGTCCCGAGCAATTCGTTCAGGTGCGCCTGAATACGGTCGCTGGTGCCGAACTCCATCAAATCAGCCAGGACGTCGGCGACCAGCCGGTTGGCTTCGGCCTGCTTGAGCAGTGCCGGGATCTGCCGGATCGCCAGGGTTTCCGGGCCCAGGCGCTGCAATTCAAAGCCCAGGCGCTGGAACCAGGCGACATGTTCCTCGGCGCAATCGGCTTCACGCTGACTGACGGCCAGGGACTCCGGCACCAGCAACGGCTGGCCGCTCAGGCCTTCGCTGGCCATTGCGACCTTGAGGCGTTCGTACATGATCCGCTCGTGGGCGGCGTGCATGTCCACCAGCACCAGGCCCTGGGCGTTTTCCGAAAGAATGTAGATGCCCTTGAGTTGTGCCAGCGCATAACCGAGTGGCGGGATGTCATCCTGCCCGGCCGGCAGCGCGACGGCATTGGCCTCGGGCAACGGCGCAAAAAACTCGCGATAGGCGGCCTGCGCTTCGGCGACAGGCACACCGGACTGCGGACGCGGCGTGTATTGATACTGATAACCCGCGCCAGCCCCCGAACCCGCCGGCGTATTGAACGACGGCTCAGCCTGGGGTTGCTCCAGCAGTGCATTGGCGGCCAGGCGCATTTCGCCCTGGGGCCCGAACTCACCGGCTTCAAGGCCGGTAGGCCGGACGATGGCCGTCGCAACCGGCGCCGCCAGTTGATCGTCGGGGCGCACATCGCCCAAGGCGCGGTGCAAGGTGCCGTAGAGGAAATCGTGAACCATGCGCCCTTCACGGAAGCGCACTTCGTGCTTGGTCGGGTGCACGTTGACGTCCACACCGGTCGGATCGACTTCGAAAAACAGCACGAAGGTCGGGTGCCGACCGTTGAACAGCACGTCGCGATAGGCCTGGCGCACCGCGTGGGCCACCAGTTTGTCGCGCACGGCACGACCATTGACGAAGAAATACTGCAAATCGGCCTGGCTGCGGTTAAAGGTCGGCAGGCCGACCCAGCCCCACAGGTGCAGGCCATTGCGCTCGATTTCGATCGGCAGTGCCTGCTCCAGGAAACCCGGACCGCAGATCGCCGCCACGCGTCGGGCACGGGCCGCATCATCATGGGCCTCGTGCAGGCTGAGGATGGTCTTGCCGTTGTGGCGCAGGTGGAACGCCACATCGAAGCGCGCCAGGGCCAGGCGCCTGATCACTTCTTGCAGGTGATCGAATTCGGTTTTTTCGGTCTTGAGAAACTTGCGTCGCGCCGGCGTATTGAAGAACAGGTCGCGCACTTCAACCGAAGTGCCCACCGGGTGGGCCGCAGGCTGCACGCGGGGCGCCATGTCACGGCCCTCGGTCTCGACCTGCCAGGCCTGATCGGCGTCGCGGGTGCGTGAGGTCAGGGTCAGGCGCGCGACGGAGCTGATCGATGCCAGGGCCTCGCCGCGAAACCCCAGGCTCATGACTTGTTCAAGATCTTCCAGATTACGGATCTTGCTGGTGGCGTGACGGGCCAGGGCCAGCGGCAGGTCATCGGCGGAAATGCCGCTGCCATCGTCGCGCACCCGCAGCAGCTTGACGCCGCCCTGCTCCACATCGACGTCGATGCGTTTGGCGCCGGAGTCGAGGCTGTTTTCCAGCAGTTCCTTGATCACCGAAGCCGGGCGCTCGACCACCTCACCCGCGGCAATCTGGTTCGCCAGTCGCGGGCTGAGCAGCTCGATTCGCGCGCCGTTGTTCACGACCTGATTCATTCTTTGGCCGCCAGTTCAGTGCTCGGAATAGTCAGGTGCTGACCGATCTTGAGCTCATCGCTCGACAGGCTGTTGGCGCTGCGCAGGGTCGCGGGCGACACCTGATAGCGCACGGCAATCATCGCCAGGGTCTCGCCCGGGTTGACGCGGTGGTCACGTGGCCCCTGCACAATCTTGCCGGAGTCGCGCAGCCAGGCAATGTAAGTGCCCGGTGGCGGGTTCTGCTGGAAGAACTGACGCACGCCGCTACTGATCGAACGCGCCAGCGCCTGCTGGTGGTTTGATGCGGCAAGCTTCGAGGCTTCGTTGGCGTTGGAGATGAACCCGGTTTCCACCAGGATCGATGGAATATCCGGCGATTTCAGCACCATGAACCCGGCCTGTTCAACCCGTTGCTTGTGCAGCGGTGTCACCCGGCCGATGTTGCTCAGCACCTTCTGGCCAACGTTCAGGCTGGAGGTCAGGGATGCCGTCATCGACAGGTCAAGCAACACGCCGGCGAGCATACGGTCCTTGTCATCGAGGCTGACGTTACCGGCGCCACCGATCAGGTCGGAACGGTTTTCGCTGTCGGCCAGCCAGCGGGCGGTCTCGGAAGTCGCGCCACGATCGGACAGGGCAAATACGGAGGCACCGAAAGCGGCGGCAGACGGCGCGGCGTCGGCGTGGATCGAGACGAACAGGTCGGCGCCTTTCTTGCGGGCGATTTCGGTACGGCCGCGCAACGGAATGAAGTAGTCGCCGGTACGGGTCAGTTCCGCGCGGAAACCCTTCATGCCGTTGACCTGGCGTTGGGTTTCGCGGGCAATCTGCAATACCACGTCTTTTTCGCGCTGACCGCGAGAGCCGGAAGCACCCGGGTCTTCACCGCCGTGACCGGCATCGATTACCACAACGATATCGCGCTTGCCTGCCGGCGCCGGTGGCAACTTGATTGCAGGTTCCGTCGGCGTGACCGGCACGGCGGGCACCGTGGCGACCGACGGTGTCGGCGCTGGTGGAGGCGCGGCGTCTGCGGCGTTATCGAACAGATCGACCACCAACCGGTTGCCGTACTGGGCGTTCGGCGCCAGGGAGAAGCTTTTCGGCGTCACGGCCTTTTTCAGGTCGATGACCACCCGCAGGTCGGTCGGCGTGCGTTGAGCCGAGCGCATGGCGGTTATCGGCGTATTCGAGGTGTTGACGTTGAGCGGCGCACCGAGGGTTGCGCCATTGATGTCGATGACCAGGCGATCCGGGGCCGTCAAGGTAAAGACGCTGTGTTGCACCGGGCCGGTCAGGTCAAACACCAGTCGTGTGTTGTCCGGTGCCCGCCACAGACGAACACTGTTGACCTTCGAATCGGCCACGGCGTCGACGGTCACCGCCAAAAACAACACCCCTACGGCAGCCACCAACGCGCGAAAGCGCATACCTAACCCCATCATCTATTTGGATTCCAATGCCAAAGCGGCACACCAGGCCTCGCCACGCGAGCCCTGGGATAAAATTTTCAGCGAACGCCCGCTGTCTTGCGGGCTAATGGTAATGGTCAGGTCAGGCTTTGGCAAAAAGCCTGCACCTTTATCGGGCCATTCGATCAGACACAGGGCATCGTCTTCGAAATAGTCACGGATACCGAGGAACTCTAGCTCTTCCGGATCGACCAGACGGTACAAATCGAAATGAAAGGCGCGAATGTCACCGATCTCATAAGGCTCGACCAGGGTGAAGGTCGGGCTTTTGACTGCCCCGACATGTCCCAGGCCGCGGATGATGCCTCGGGACAACGTGGTTTTGCCCATCCCCAGGTTACCCTCGAGGAAGATCAGGCCATGGCCTCGGGTGATTCGGGCAATGCGTGCGCCAAAGTCGCTCATGGCCTGCTCATCGGCCAGGTACAGGGTTACTTCAGACACGGTGCTTGCTCCTCCAACAACTGACGAATGGCTGGGATCAGATCACTGGCCGCCAGCCCACGGCCCGATTTTCCTTGTTGCTCGCCGGCATTGGCGTGCAGCCAGACCGCCAGGCAGGCCGCGTCGAATGGCTCCATGCCCTGGGCCAGCAATGCGCCGAGCAAACCGGCCAGCACGTCGCCCAGACCGGCAGTGGCCATGGCCGGGTGCCCCTGATGACAAAGCGCCAGACGCCCGTCGGGATGGGCGATCAGGCTGCCGGCACCCTTGAGGACGACGACCGCTGTATATTTTTTGCTCAAGGCATGGGCTGCGGCGGGACGGTCAGACTGAACATCGGCAGTGCTCACCCCAAGCAAACGTGCCGCCTCCCCCGGATGCGGGGTGATCACGCAATCGCTGGGCAGATCGACGTGCCCGCCAGCCAGCAGATTCAAGGCATCGGCATCCCAGACTTGTGGCAAATGCGCATTGGCCGCAGCCGACAGCAGGCTGCGCCCCCACCCTGCCTGGCCCAGACCCGGCCCGACCACCAACACCGATACCTTCTCAAGCATCCCCATCAGTTGATTGGCCGACGACGTGCCCAGCACCATGGCTTCCGGAATTCGAGAAAGCGCTGGCGAAACATGTTCCGGACGGGTGGACAGCGAAACCATGCCCGCACCGCTACGCAGAGCACTTTGTGCACTCAGCAAGATTGCCCCACCGTAACCGCGATCACCGCCAATGAGCAGCACATGGCCGAACTTGCCTTTATGGGATGCCGGTGCCCGGGACGCCAGACGCGGCAGGTTACCGATATTCAGTCGCCGAGCCGTGAACGCAGTGCCGTCCAGCAACTGCGGATCAGCCTGTAAATCGTTGAACACCAGCTCACCCGTCACATTCGCGGCATCACCGGTGAACAGCCCTACCTTCAAGCCAATGAACGTGACCGTCAGGTCGGCATGCACGGCATGACCAAGGATGCGGCCCGTATCCGCGCACAACCCTGACGGAATATCCACCGCCGCAACCGGCAGCCCGCTGGCATTGATCGCGGCGATGGCGCTGGCATAGGGCTCACGCACATCACCGCTCAGGCCGGTGCCAAGCAAAGCATCCAGCACAATGCCGCGCAATCCGGATTGTGCCGTCCAGGGCTCGATGAGCACGTTTTCGGACACTGCCTCGGCATGGGCCAAGGCCGCATCACCCTGCAACCGTTGCGGATCCCCCACCGCCAGCACCCGCACCGACCAACCGGCACGCCGGGCCAACACGGCCACCAGATACCCGTCGCCTGCGTTGTTGCCATGTCCGGCCAACACGCTCAGTTCGTTCGCTGTCGGCCACTGCCGTACCAGCGCCCGCCACGTCGCCCGCGCCGCGCGCTGCATCAATTCGAAGCCCGCCGTACCGGCGGCGATCAGGCTCGCGTCGAGTGCTCGCACCTGGGCGGCGCTATACAGCGCGTCGGGTAATTCATCTTTAGTGTGCGGCATGCGTCTTCGGGCTCCGATGTCTGGCAGAATTATACGCACCTCAGCTCCGGTTTCTCTCGTCTCATGCCCGCTATTACCACAGACCTGCCCGCCCTCGCCCAATCCATCAAGGACTGGGGCCGAGAGCTGGGCTTCCAGCAAGTCGGCATCAGCGGCCTCGACCTGGCTGAGCATGAGCACCATCTGGAACGCTGGCTCGAAGCCGGCTACCACGGCGAAATGGACTACATGGGCGCCCACGGCAGCAAACGCTCGCACCCGGAAGAGCTGGTGCCGGGCACTTTGCGCGTGGTTTCGCTGCGCATGGACTACCTGGCCGGCGACACCCAAATGGCGAAAGTGTTGGCCCAACCGGAAAAAGCCTACGTCTCCCGTTATGCCCTCGGCCGTGATTACCACAAGCTGATTCGCAAACGCGTGCAACAACTGGCGGAAAAAATTCAGGCCGAGATCGGACCGTTCGGCTTCCGCGCTTTTGTCGACAGTGCCCCGGTGCTGGAAAAAGCCATCGCCGAACAGGCGGGGCTTGGATGGATCGGCAAAAACACTCTGGTCTTGAATCGCAAGGCCGGCAGTTACTTTTTTCTCGCCGAACTGTTCGTCGACCTGCCGCTACCGGTCGACCCGCCCCACGCCACCGAACATTGCGGCCGTTGCAGTGCCTGTCTCGACATCTGCCCGACCAACGCCTTCGTCGGCCCCTATGTGCTGGACGCCAGACGTTGCATTTCCTACCTGACCATCGAACTCAAAGGCGCGATCCCTGAAGATCTGCGGCCACTGATCGGCAACCGGGTGTTCGGTTGCGATGATTGCCAGATCGTCTGCCCGTGGAACCGCTTCGCCCGGCCATCCGGTGAAAGCGACTTCAAGCCGCGGCACAATCTGGACAATGCCGGGCTGGCGGAACTGTTCATGTGGGATGAAGAGAAGTTTCTCAGCAGCACCGAAGGCTCGCCGCTGCGCCGGACCGGTTACGAAAACTGGTTGCGCAACCTGGCGGTGGGGTTGGGAAATGCGCCTTCAACGATTCCGGTGCTGGAGGCGCTGAAGGCGCGACGGGAGTATCCGTCGGAGCTGGTCAGGGAGCATGTGGAGTGGGCGCTACAGCAGCATGCTCTACGTGCCGTTTAGGCCTATCAACATGAACCCCATGACCAGACTGTTACCATTGAGGATCGTGTGATCCGATCTGCTTGATGACCACCCTCATTTCCGTTCGATACTCCAGGAAAAAAACCCGGTCGAATCCGCCGAGACGCGCATGGATATGGTGTGGTTCGGAGATCAACGCCGGGACCTGCCTGGATCTCCCGCCTGCATTCGCCGCCGCCTGATTGCTCGCCCGGACTTCACTGACAACTCTCGTATAACCGCTGTAACCGGGGTACGGATCATAACTGTTGCCCAGATGGGCTCTTGCGGACTCGTGAGGGCTCAAGCCCTCCTCTACCCCCCTTTTGAAGTCGGCATATTTGCTGCGTGCAACATTGCCGGGTCTTCCGTTCGGGGTGAAATCGTTCCTGCCAACATCATCCACTAACGTCCATCTTTCCGGTCCTGGCGCTTTCGCGGCAGCTTGCGGCGTTCTGCTACCCCCTCGCGCCCCTTTGGCCACCCCCCTTCCTCCACCTGCCAACACCCCCGGCCGATAACCGAATGCCGAGACGTTGGTAGGCGGTGTGGTCAGCAATTTGCTGCCCCACTGGGTGTATGCCTTGGTGGCGGCAAGGCCACCCCCGACGAATGCCCCAAGACCTGTCGCCACACTGATCCAACCCAACACCTCACCTGCCGCCGAGGACGGCATCAGTTCTGTGGCAACCACACCAGCGATGCCGGTCAGGCCGGAAATCGTCCCCAGTCCAAGCGCAAGAATGGCCAATGGCGTTGCAGCGCCAAAAGAGGCAAAACTGGCGACGATTCCCACCACCGCCAGCGCAATGCCCAGAATACTTTGCCAGGAGAAATTCCCTGTGGGATCGACCCGATTGATGGGGTCGCCCAGGCAGTAGGCATACGGATTCAACCCGCCCGCACCGAAAGGACTCAGGCTGTCTGGACCGAGAAAACGCATCAAGGCCGGACTGTAGGCGCGATGTCCATTGCCCAGTAGATACAGCCCTGTCACCGGATCAAGCTGCTCGCCATTGAATCCAGCCAGGCTGAACAACCCGCCTTCCGCCAGACGATGCCCATAGGGGCTGTAAACGATTTCGCTCTGTTCGCTTGCCGTGATTTCGCTCAGAACAGACTGCTGCCGATCGGTACCGGCCAACCTGAACTCCGGGTTTGTCCCCGTTTGATGCCGTCCCAACAGAAGGCCGTCCTGACGCAGACAGGTGATCGCCTCGTTGTCGCACACCTCATTGATGACCCGCCCGTCGCGATAGTAGCGCTGAGTGGATAACTTATCCGCCGATGACAACTGGACAAGTTTGTCCAGGGCGTCATAACCATAACCACGCAAGACAGCGCCTTGCGCACTGGCCACTTGCGTCAGTCGCCCAAAAGCATCGTAGGTCAACCTGCGCGCCTGCTCATCCCGAACCAGTTGGCCATTTGCGTCGTACTCAAGGGTCACCGGCGCCGGGTAGTCCCCATGGCTATGCTTGATGCCGACCAGCCTCGTCGGATCGACCTCGCTGTATGCGTAGGTTGTCAGGTTGCTGCCACCGGGAAATTCGGTTTTCAGCGTCAGGATGTTATCCAGTGCATCGAAAACATAGGTTTGCCGAATGATCTCCTTACCCTGGAAGTCGCGCGGCCGCAGCGATCCTTCGCACTGGTAATCCGTGAGTCGTCCACGTACGTCGTAGGTAAACAACTCGTCGCGAACAACCAGGTCGCCATTTTTCAGGGTTTTTTGGGCCAGCTTGTTGCTCAAGGTGTATCGCGACGCCAGGGTTTGCGTGACGTTCCTGCTGGAGTCAAAACTGCGCAAGACTTCTCGCCCCAAGTCGTCGTAGACCAAACGGGTTATCAGTGAACTGCCGCTATCAGGATCCTGGGCATGGATGCTGACTAACTGCCCCAAGGCGTTGTAGGAAAAATCTGCCTTTACCTCATCTTGCACATGGGTTTCGGGGCGCCCGAAGACGTCGTAGGTCGTCTTGTGTTGTTTACCCAGCACATCGGTATAGGCCAGCAACCGTCCGGCCAGTGAGTAGCTGTATTCGGCCGTGGCCTTTTTCTGGCCTGTCCCGGTTGATGTCTCACGCCGCAACTTGCCGGAGCGACTGTATTCGAAGGTCGATGTCCGGCCCTGCTCACTACAACCGATCAACGCCCCCTGCCTGGCTTCATAGGTGTAATCGGCCTCGAGTGCCGGGCCGGGGAGCGGAGCATTCTCGCCCCCCAAGGCCTCGCGCCGAACCACTTTGCCACCCAGGTCACGCTCATAGGTGTACTTGATACGCTCACCGCTGTGCCTGATTTCGACCACAGGGTGCTTCGAGTCATCGTCATATCGCAAGCCGGTTTCCCGGCCACCCACTTCGCTCCGGGTAAGCCTGGCGAGACCATCGAATGTCTGCTTGCCAATGCTTTGCGTCCCCACTTTGATTTCAACGGGTAATGACAGGTGACTGTGGCTGGCGTACCTGGTCTCCACGGTTGTGCCATCGGGCAACACACTGCACAGCAACCGGCCAAAAACATCGTACGTGTATGTCGTGGTGTTTCCCTCGGGATCCGTCTGGCTGACAGCGCGGCCAAGCCCGTCATAGACATGCATCGTCTTGCCCAGGCTTTGCCCCGTGCGGTCGAACACTTCGACACTGACTGGCTTTTCGAAATCATTGAACTGCGTAACCGTTTTGCCAGCGCCTTCGGTCCAGCGCGATAGTTGTCGGGTCACCGGATCATGGTTGTCGTGGTGCTTGAGGCCGTCCTGGGAAAGAGTGGTCTGGATCTGCCCCCAATCATCGAAGACAAAGCTTTGCTTGAGGGGCAGCGCGACACCAGCGAGCCAATCGGTGCGCACTTCTGCGACAAGCTCACCGATCCCGTCGTACTGCGCCGTAAAAACCACTCGCAAAGGTCCATCTGCCGAGGAATCACTGTCCTGCTCCTCGATTGTCACAACGCGCCCGACACCGTCGTAAGTTACCCGCTGCTGCACGCCGCTGGCGTCGGTGTTAAGCAATGATGCGGGTGAGGACTTGGTCGCAGCTGTGCACAGCGAATGGCGCCGCGCCTGGTATTTTGTCCCTTCGGCAACGGTTTCAGCCAGGGGGCGACCCATGGTGTCATAGACGAAGTCTGTGGCGAGCCCCTCCTGATTTTTCCCGGACACCAATACCCCACTCAATGCCGAGTAGGTCCTGGAGTCTGTCGTTCTTGTTCCGTCGAAGCCGGTCAGTACTGTCTGCACGAGCAGATTCGCGCCCTGCACGGTGTAGGAAAACTCGCAATGGGTCGCATGCCCCTGCTGCGTGCGGGTCTGTTTTTTCAGCAGGCCCCGCCGATGAGGTTCATCCGACAGAGCGAAATAAGCCAGATCCGTTTGCAAGTGCAGCGTTTCAACATCCGCTGTCTGCTCACAGAACGCCTCCGCGACAGGCACGACATGTTGCGGCGAGCTTCCAGCCGGCCCCTTCAGCAACTGATAGCGATAGCGAGTGATGGTCACAGGAGCTGGCGCCAGCCCTTTGGGGCCCTCGGCAGGATGGACCGTACGCTGCTTCTCGAAACGGACAAAACCCAAGGGATCGGCGGGGCAACCCTCAGCGCCGGATGCCGCGTAAAACTCGCTGACTGTGGTAACGCCGGAAGGATCGACCTGCTTCAACAAATTACCGAACCTGTCGAACTCCGTTCGCGTCACCTCTTCGCGCTGCTTGCCCGTACCTTCATTCCTGTACAGGTCGGTGCGACTCAACGGCAGGCGAAATTGCGCGGGTTGCTCCGTAATACTTTTGCCCGGGAGGAGGTGATACTGCGTCGTTGATGACGTCGTAGCCTGCCCGCGCCGAGTCACCTGCGAGAGCAGCAGATGATATTTGTTGTAAGTCCTTACCGTCGTGGAGCGGAGGGTTGTGCCTTGCATCCGCCGCTCTGTCGAGGTGTAGCAATAGTCCTCCGCTGCCGCACTCAGGCTGTCCTGCTCCTGCGACCAGACAAGCCCATCATCGAACCCGAGAAAGTTATGCGTGGAGAATTCGTACTCCGTCACGATGGCGGGTTGTTTGACCTTCGGGAACACGGTGTGCGAAATCACGTACGGCAACGTCTCGACAGGCGCCCCGGGTGGGAAGGCGTGACCGTCTTCAGCATAACCAATCAACTCACGTGCGCCCAACGCCGAGTTCACCTCAGTCAGGCAAAGAAACCCCTGCTTTTGTTCATAGGCAAATGACCATCGTTCTGCGGTCGGCAGTCTGATCTCGGAAACCTCGCCGTTACTCAGTATCAACGTAAACTGTGCTTCACATTCCGTACCGGGATAGCGAGTGAGGACGACTTTCGCGTCGCTGTAGGTAAGGCTCAGTAAAGCTTGTTCGTTACTTCTGAGCGCAACCAGTACCGGCCGACCCTGGTGCGCGGCGTAGTCCAGATAGATTTCGCCGCCATTGGCTGCGACGATCCGCTTCGGCACTGCGAAGCCAGTCTGATCGAAGTCTTCGAGTTCTTCCCGCAGACCGCTTTTATGCCGCAGTGAATACTGACCTGCGACGGAGCGGGTGACGTTGAAATCCTCCACATGGGGCTCGGTAAATTTGAGCCCATCAACAACCGGCACCGCTTTGTAACTGTCACCACCGGATAACGACAGCGTATTGTTCACCCGATCATAGTACGACAACGGCAACGACCATCCGGCCCCCAATCCGCTATCAATGGTATTGAGCGGGCTGAACTGAAGCCTGATCTCCGGCGACGGCCCATTCAACGCCAATGAATTGATATTACCCAGCGATAAATTGAACGTGTACAGGCCGGTTCGGGGGTCAACCCCGCCACTCAAAAACTCGGAAAAGTTAAAGGCATTGGAAAAAATAGGCGTATTTGTTTTTTCAGACATACCATCATCCTGATTGATGTGCATCAATGCTCGTTGAATACAAACATTTTTAACTCAACGAAAACAGCTAACCCCTCTCGAGAACAAAATAGTTTGGAAAAACAGAGTTATCAAAACGCAAGCACAAATCATGTCCCGTACCAAAAACATCGTATACGGTAAAATAAAATAAACCTTTTTTACCTACATACTCATCAGCAGTAAAATCCAGAGTCACCCCCTGAACAATGGACAACATGCCTTTTCTATCATTAATTGGAACACGGTATATCTGAGGCCTATTCGACTCACGCCCCGAAGGAAGAACCACGAACAACTCTGCCTCATCAACCCCTCCAACATGGCAGACCGACCTCCACCAGTAAGCATTATCCGAATGATACCCACGACACTCGAACGCCAAATGATTTCTGGAAAACACATTAATGCTCGCATCAATCCGACTTGACCACCCAACCAGCTTTATCTGTTTCCCTTCGACATTCAATCCCAAGTAAAAATGGGTAATCGTCGTCGCAGAAACAGGACTGCTTGCAACTGCACTCAAGTTAAACTTCGCGAAATCATAAACAACCGGAGGTTGTGCCTCGATTGTTACGCTACTGGTTGCGCTGAATCCGGCTGTTGTACCATTGGTACGAATCACTACATCATTCAAGATGACCACGGCACCAATCTGCATATCCAGGGCGACCGAACTGGAAACCCAATAGGTAATCACCCGGGTGTAGGGATCCACGGGTGGTGGTTCGTCCTTCCAGTCCAATGGAATGTTATATAACTCTCGCGAGAAACGGTTGGGAGCGCTGGCCTCCCAGCCATCCCCCAACAATTCTCCGGTCTTGTAGTTGATTAACCTCACCGTCAGATAAACCGACGGCGGCAACATAACCTTCTTGCCACTCCCATCAACGGCGGCAAGTAACACCTGAACCCGGACCTGCATCCTGCCATTGGCATAGATCGTTTTTGACCGCGCGCCCGTTCCACCGTCAAGTTGTACTTTGAACGTAGTTATCCGTGCCGGCCTGGAATTTTCATCCACCATAAATCGACTCCCTCTTGCGTGATCAAATAATAGCTTGAAGTTATATGAAGGGCCGAACCGAGCGACTTAGACCAGCCCCACACAGATAAAACTACATCAATGATTCACGAGACAGCACACAGAAAAGAGTCAAACCATGTAAACAGCATCCACATCAAAACTCAACCTTGGCCTCCATCGCTCTCCTCACCACTACTGATAGCACTGTCTGCGGAGCCATCTTCAAAGTCACTTGAAAAACTATCTTCCTCGGATGGCAACTCATCAAATCGAATCAAGATCTTTCTATCCAGGCTCGCACGATCAAGATACTCATTAATTCCTGCAATAGTTTCCAACCCCAAGGGATTATCACTGAGATCCACATCAATGGTACGAGTATCCGGAATATCAAAAAATTCGTCCGGCACTTCGATGATGTCATTGGACGTCAAATCAACTCTCGATAAATATTCAAGACCAGACAGACCAGATGGCACTTCAGATAACCCGGCATCATGCAGATAAACGTCACGCAGCCCCTTCATGAATCCCAGATGCGGACTGATCCCCAATGGATTGTCATTGAGACTCAGCAACTTCAGGCTTTCAATGCGTGACAGCCCTTCTGCTGCAGGCTCGGAAAGACGCAAGGCGCAACGGTTAAGCGTCAATGACTCCAGGCGGCGCATCTGAAAAATTTCCATGGGGAAAGTCTCCAGGTTGATCCCCCCCAGTGTAAGAAACTGCAGCCCGGTAAACCCCGTTAGAAAACCATGCCCTTGCAAGGGCTGATGATGGCTTCCCAAGACCAACTCGGTCACATGGCTAAAATCGGCGGACAGTTCCGGCAACTCGCCGATGATGTCGAGGTACAGATAAAAGTGGTAAGGCTCATACGGGCTTGCGGAGGTCTGCTTGCGCGACCAACTGGCTTTGAGCTCTTCCATGAAGGCCTGTCTTTTGCGGACTTGATCCTCGACAGTACCGGCATCCAGTGGCAAACCGGTGAGCGGATGACGCTCGGGGACTGCCTTGACCCAGATCTCCAGCTCATTGACCAGCGTGAGGTACTCGTTTTCCAGGCGGGTGACGGCCTGCAATGGATCCCCGGTCATGCGCTCGCTACGCAAGTCCGCCAGATCCTCTTCAGACAGCGTTGGATAAAGCGCACGCAAGCGTTGCTCGATGGGTCGCGACTCGACCGATTTGAAATCCCCACCGCCCAACAGATAACCGGACCGTCCTACCGCAAGCCCCATGGGCGAACGGGCGTCCGGGCCCACTGGCGGCTGGGCAAACAGTTTTCGCAGCGTAGCGCGCGAGGGTAACGGTTGTTGCTGGATCAATTGTTTCAACTCACTGCCCCGGCTCGAGTAGGACAGCCCCAACGCCGAGCGTTGCCCGTCGGGAAGCGCATGCATCACCGCGCCATAGAGGGTGTCGAATCCATGCAGTTGCACGCCAAAGGCATCATGGGCCTGATACTTGCCGTTCTGTCTGACCAGCACTCCAAGGACAGGCGCCTCGGGACTGCCAACGCTGTCCAGCAATGTGCCGGTGAACTGTTCGCCGCGCACCTCAAGGCGAACATGGGGTGACCAGCCGCTGATTTTTTCGAACATATGCAGTGCGATCCTGTCACTGTCCGGATGACTGACGGCTTCCAGATAGAGGCCCTCACACGCGCGGCTGAGGCGCAGCTCTCGCAAATAAGACAGTGCTTCGTACGCCATTGGTCGGCTTATTCCGAGCCGGTTGTGAATTCGCAAATGCTCGGAAGCGCCGGCATTGCGCCATAGCTCCTTGCAAATGGTTTTGGGCAGCTCGGGAAAAACCCGCCGTAATTGTCGGATTTCCTCTTCGGTGCTGTGTTCGAACGCAAGTTCCCTGGCATTGAACAACTCGGAACGATGCACCTTGGCCCAGTCAGCCATGCGCGCACGCAGTAGCGCGCAGCGAACTTCAATCGCCGGCAGAGAATCGCCAGACGTCGGGTTCACACCCAGCAGCTTTTTCAACGTTGCATCGTCCAATGACTCAACGATGGCTTGCAGGCCCTTGCCATTGCGCAATTGACTTTCAAATATGCGGACCCCATGCATCTGTAGCAATTGAGCCTGCATCTGCGGTTCGACACGCGCATACACCGCAGGATCGGCACTCAACAGTTGGGCACGCAATGTACTGATTCGGTCATCGAGCCTGAACCGCCGAATGCTGTCCTCAAGCAACGCAGGCGGGCGCCGAGAGTGAACATGCAAGTCCCGCAGCACCGCCTCATCGATGCCACTCACTGCAAGAATGCGCCTTGCCGTGATATCGGAAAACTCCGCAACCGAGTGTCCAAGACGCCGGAACAGTTGCGCACCTTGCCACTCCATCGGGCGCTCGACTTCATGGGCCCAGGCGCCTTCGCCGTTGTGGGTCAGGCGCGGTCGATAGGCGGTCGGCCGCTCCGGGTGACGCACGTGGTAGGCGCCGCTGTCAGGGTCGGCAGCCACTTCATAAGTGCGACTTTCAAGCGTGAGGAAAGTCTTGCCAGCGTGATGCTCAAGACCCAGTTCGTCCGTAGCACCTCCCATCGGTAGCGAGACCGATTGCTCGTAAGGCGCAAGGTCAGGATTCCACAAGCGTGTGCGTCCGTCGTGCAGCGTCACCGGCTTGAGCCCCTCGACAAATGCCGAAGGCTTGATCGCCAGCACTCTGCCAACCACAGTCGCCGCCGTTCCGAAAGCCGCCAGTTGCGCCAGGTTTTCGGCGATGCCCAGCAAATGGTCGGCCGCCTCGGCGACCTGCCCCTCGGCCCAATCGAGAATGCCGGTAAAGGTATCGTCCAGCAATTGATAGGCGGTGTAGGCCAGCATCAACTCGCCCGCGAAAGGCACGAACGGCACGGCCACCAAGGTGGCGACCTGAAGAAAGATGGACGCCACGTTCTGCAGACTGTCCCAAAACTCCCAGCGAGACTGACGGTCTTCGTCCGCTGTGGGCACAGCGATATTGCGTGCATCATTGAGGATTTTGTTGAGCGCGCCCTGATACAACCATTGCCACGGGTCACTCTGAACCTTATGCATGTGAAATCGCAGTACGGGTTTATCAATTGGCGTATTGCGCCAGGCGGGTCGTGGATCTGCTGGTTGCGGGGGATGCCACTTCACAACGTTCAATTGCTGGTCGAGCGCGGCAAAAAACGCCCCGCGCTGCGCATGATCAATAAACCGTGCAAAAAACCTTTGGTAGACCGGAGAGCGCAGTTGCTCAATCAATGTCGCCCTGAACGCCAGCGTCGACGGATATTCCTTGATCGGGTGCAGTGGATCATCGGGGATGTAAACCAAAAGCGGCTCAACCCAGGCAGAACGCTCCAGATCACCGGCCAGCAGCATGATCCCGGTCAGCCGGGCCGTCATGATCTGCAATTGATAACAATGCATGCCCGGGCTGCGCACCCCATCAAGCAGGCGCAACAGCAAGACCTGTGAATCCGCGCAAATATCCCCTTTCATCCGCGCCAACAACACCGCCGCTCTGAACGCGTCCTTTTGACTGGTTTTTACTCTGTATTCCAGGACGGCCTTGGCTACCGCATCCGTCGGTAACAACATGGCTTCCAATTGCTGTGAGTACTGACCACCGATATCCAGATCGCGGCAAGCCAAAATAAACGCATCAATACCTATCCGCTTATTAAGCGACAGAATACTGAAGTGACCACGAGCATCGGGCTCACTGATAAAACAGGACGCACTGTCAAAATAATTCGCAGCCGACTCCTTCACTTCGAAGTTATGCAACGCTGCATCAAGCAGAGAAAGGGTTTTAACTTTATATCCATTCAAAATTCCCGTTGGCAGGTAGAGCCGCAGAAACGTTCGGGAGACATCCAGTTCAACTCCAAAACGATCTTTCAACGCCTTCTGGAGCAAAGGCTCGGCAAACCGACGGGCATCGGCAAGCGGCTCGAACACTTTATCCAGCCTGGACTGCGACAACCAGGCAGTCTTGACAGCTTGGGCCAGGGCAGCGTGAGAGGCCTTTGAGGCGGTTCTGTACCAATCAGCAACGGCCACAGGCGCTTGTCGCAGCGCCAAGCGTCTGTGAGGTAACGCCTGGATCAGCCAGTTCGGGATTTTTTCTTCGATGAATTGATTACGACTATTACCCGTGCAAGTCTCTGAACATGCGTCAACCATTACTTGTCGCCTATAAACTGAAATGAAAATTCAGCTTATAAAAAGCAACAGTTCATAAAGTGCTAAATAATTACCGCACATTCTCTTGCAGCAACAAGAGCTATAACACTCAATGCTCGTCGTTATAAACAAACTTGGGCATTTCCCAGTGGAAACGGATCGCCAGCAAGCGCAGCAAAAACCCACCGAACAGGGTGATCAGAATCGATTGTTCACCGGGTAATTGCAGGTAGATACACAGCATGTAACACCATGCCGCCGCAAACGAAACACTGGCATAAAGTTCACGCCGGAAAATCAGCGGAATATCGTTGCAGAAAATATCCCGCAGGATGCCGCCGAATACGCCGGTGATCACACCGCTGACCGATGCCACCAACATGCCATGGCCCATTTCCAGGGCGGTGATGCAGCCAATCAGGGTGAACGCCACCAGGCCCATGGCGTCGAGTACCAGGAACAGTGAACGCAGATGCCGCATCCAGCGCGCCGTGAACACCGTGATCATGGCGGCAGCCGTGGTCAGCACCAGGTATTCCGGGTGTTTGACCCAGGTCAGCGGGTAGTGCCCGAGCAGCACATCTCGCACCGAACCGCCGCCCAGCGCCGTGACGCAAGCGATCAGCACTACACCGAACCAGTCCATGCCGCGCCGGCCGGCAGAGAGGGCGCCAGTCATGGCTTCGGTGGTGATGGCTATCAGGTAGAGCATCAGCAGCATAGTGGCGGTCCTTGCAGAAAGGCGCGCAGTCTACTCAGTTCATCCAGGCACCAAAAGAGGGCGCCCGAGATTCGCCTCAGCCATCCAAGGTGACTGAACTGACGTCATCGCGAGCAGGCCCGCTCCCATAGGGGCGGCGCTGTACCTGTGGGAGCGAGCTTGCTCGCGATGGGTCCGGTACGGACGGCCGTGATTCAGAACTTGATGAAATGCTTGCGGTAGTGCTGCAACTCGGCGATCGATTCGCGGATGTCGTCCAGGGCCAGGTGAGTGCTGCCCTTCTTGAAGCTGTCACGCACGTCCGGTGCCCAGCGCGCAGCCAGCTCTTTGAGCGTGGACACGTCGAGGTTGCGGTAGTGGAAATAGCTTTCCAGGGATTTCATGTGGGTATAAAGGAAGCGACGGTCCTGGCAGATGCTGTTGCCGCAGATCGGCGACTTGCCCTTCGGCACCCACTTTTCCAGGAAGGCGATGGTTTCGGCTTCGGCTTCGGCCATGCTGATGCGGCTGTCGCGAACACGCTGGGTCAGCCCGGAACCACCGTGCTGACGGGTGTTCCACTCGTCCATGCCAGCGAGGATTTCGTCGCTGTGGTGAATGGCGATCACCGGGCCTTCGGCCAGGGTGTTCAGGTCACTGTCGGTGACGATGGTGGCCATTTCGATGATGACGTCGGTGTCCGGGTTCAGACCGGTCATTTCCAGGTCGATCCAGATCAGGTTCTGTGGGTTTTGCATGTTTGGCTCCTAGGCAATGCTGCGCAGTTTAGCCTAGGCCGGTAGCCGGGCGTGCTAAACTCGCGGCCGTTTTACCTAATCGCTGCATTCTTTATACGGAACACCCATGGCCAAACGCCAACTCAATCGTCGTCAAAACTGGCGCATCGAAAAGATTCAGGGCGAACGCGCTGCCCGCGCCGCCAAACGCGAGTCCTCGGCTGTCGAGGCGCTTGAGGGCGGCGATCTGGGCCCGGAACAGCATGGCCTGGTGATCGCGCACTTCGGTGTGCAGGTCGAAGTCGAGGCCCGCGACGGCGAACTGGCCGGCCAGGTATTCCGTTGCCACCTGCGCGCCAACCTGCCGGCGCTGGTGACCGGCGATCAGGTGGTCTGGCGCGCCGGCAACCAGGGTATCGGCGTGATCGTGGCGCAACTGCCGCGCAACACCGAGTTGTGTCGTCCGGACAGCCGTGGTCAGCTCAAGCCGGTGGCGGCCAACGTCGACATGATCGTCATCGTGTTTGCACCGCTGCCCGAGCCCCACGCCAACCTGATCGACCGCTATCTGGTCGCAGCCGAGCATGCGGGTATCAAGCCGCTGTTGCTGCTGAACAAATTCGACCTGATCGACGAAAACAACGCCCCGGCACTGAATGCCTTGCTCGCCGTATACCGCACCCTCGGCTATCCGGTGCTGGAAGTGTCGGCGCACCACGGCAACGGCATGGAGCAACTGCAAAAGCAGCTCGACGGACGCATCAGCGTGTTTGTCGGCCAGTCCGGTGTCGGCAAGTCTTCGCTGGTCAACAGCCTGCTGCCAGATGTCGAAACCCGCGTCGGTCCGTTGTCCGAACTGTCCGGCCAGGGCACCCACACCACCACCACCGCGCGGTTGTTCCACTTCCCCGGCGGCGGCGAGTTGATCGACTCCCCGGGTATCCGCGAATTCGGCCTGGGCCACGTCAGCCGCGCCGACGTCGAAGCCGGCTTCATCGAGTTCAACGATCTGCTCGGCACCTGCCGCTTCCGTGACTGCAAGCACGACCGCGAACCCGGTTGCGCCCTGCTCAAGGCCCTTGAAGACGGCCGCGTGCAGCAGCAACGGATGAACAGCTACCGCTCGATCATCGCCAGCCTGCCGGAAAACGGCTACTAAACAGACGTGCCGACCGCCCTGCCTTCAGCGGGGCGGTCGGTGGCTGGATCCTCCCCCGCTTAAACATCAGACTTTTCTGTAAGGCATGCGCACGCCCGCTTGTAGGGCATTTCTCTTTCCGCGCCGCCCCCTTGTGGCCGCCCTGCAATCACCTAAGTTCAAACCCTCTTCGCACTCCTGCGACACCGAGGGACACCCATGCAAACCTACCATCTGTTCATCAGCCACTCGTGGAATTACTCCGACGCCCACGACAATCTCGTGCGCCTGCTCAACGCCAAGCCGGGTTTCGCGTACAAGAACTTTTCGGTACCACCGGACAACCCGATTGTCGGCGCGAAAACCGACAAACAACTTGAGGAGGCCATCGAAAACAAGATCCGCCCGTGTTCGGCGGTATTGATCATGGCCGGGATGTACTCCACCTACAGCAAGTGGATCAACAAGGAAATCGAGATCGCCAAGCGCATGGGCAAGGTGATCATTGCGATCAAGCCGTTCGGCGCCGAACGCATTTCCACGGTGGTACGTGACGCGGCACATGCCGAATGTGCGTGGAACACCAACAGCATCATCGATGCGATTCGCAAGCATACGGCGGTGTAACCATGCGCAAGGGACTGTTTATCGGCATCAACGACTACACCCATGTGTCGCGCCTGAGCGGTTGCAGCAATGACGCCATGGCCATGGCCTCGGTACTGAAGACCGACGCCAATGGCGATCCGAACTTCAAGAACATCGTGCTGACCTCCGCCGAGGACTACCTGAGCCGGGAAAAACTCGAAGACCAGATCCGCGAGCTGTTTGCCGGGGACTGCAATGTCGCGCTGCTGTATTTCGCCGGCCACGGCAGCTTCGACACCGACACCGACGAAGGCATGTTGATCCCGCAGGACTACAAGAGCGCCAAGGACGGAATTCGTCTCAGCGACATTCTCAACTGGGCGAGCAAGGCCACGAAGATCAAGAACAAAGTGATCATTCTCGATTGTTGCCAGAGCGGCTCGGCCGGCGAACTGCGCGCCTTGCGAAGTGAAGGCAGCGTGGTCGGCGAAGGCATGACCATCCTGACCGCCTGCAAAAAGGAAGAGCCGGCGATGGAGGGCGTGCAGCACGGCGTGTTCACCGGATTGCTGCTCCAGGCTCTGCACGGCGGAGCCGCGAACATCCTGGGCAAGATCACTCCCGGCAGCCTCTACTCGTTTGTCGACAACGCCCTCGATGCCTGGGAACAGCGTCCGGTGTTCAAGACCAACGTTTCGCAATTCATTTCCCTGCGCGAAGTGTCGCCGCTGATCCCCAAGGAAATCCTGCGCAAACTCCCCGAATGGTTTGCCGAAGCGGAGTCGGTGTACCCCCTCGCCCCCAGCTTCGAGCCCACCGAACCCGAGTTCAACCCGGAACAGGGCGATGTCTTCGCCCAACTGCAAAAGTGCAACCGCCACAGCCTGGTCGAACCGGTGGACGCCGAACACATGTACTACGCCGCCATCCACTCCACCGGCTGCCGCCTCACCGCCCTCGGCGCCTATTACCGCGAACTCGCGATCAAGGGACATTTCTGATGCCAGTGTTTATCAGCTACCGCCACATGGATCGCGCCCACGCGGTCAAAATCAACGCGCGCCTGATCCAGGCCAACATCAAGACCTACCTCGACGTACTGGATGCCGAATCCCAGACCACCGATGACATCACCGGAGTGATCACTCGCAACATCAGCGAATGCACGCACCTGTTGGCGGTGGTGTCGGAGAAAACCGCACTGTCCTGGTGGGTGCCGTTCGAAATCGGCGAGGCGACCATCACCAACCGACGCATCTGCTCGTTCAAGACCGGCCCGACCGAGCTGCCACTGTACCTCGATAAATGGCCCAAGCTGACCAGCGACCGGGACATCGAGTTCTTTATTGATGCCTATCGCAACGAATCGACACTCAAGCGCTCGATGTCACTGGATTCGGTGAACGGTAGCGAGTCGGTGCGTAGCGTTAACAAATCCAATGCGGATCGCTTTCACACCGATCTCAAGGCCCGAGTCATCCGCGGCTTTTAACGTAGAAAACGCCCACAAAAAAGCCGACAATAATGTCGGCTTTTTTACAACAAACTGAAACCACCAGCCGTCCCGCAACAAAGAGATAACCCGGTGTTTCAGCCTAGACCACCTGCACATTCTGAGCCGTGCCCGCCACAGCATGACAACCGCAGGCCAGGAGATGGCCCTGCAATACGACGGGAATGCCGTTCATTCGCCGGCGCGGATGGCCTTCGACGAAGGCAAACTCGCCCAGATGCAATGGGCAGGTAGCCTTGTCGCCCAACACTGCGGGTGTTTTTCCATTGAGGATGTGTGTGCCTTCGAGCTGGCAGGAGACGACGGTGCCGCCACTGCTGGTGGCATCGCCCAGGCAAATGGGATTGGTCATGGTTTGTCTCCCGGCATACGAAACCTGAACGGGTCGGTGCCGTGGGTTTGCTGGTTCTTCGTTTTACGGGCTTCGTCAGGCGGGCGGACCATTTGCACGGTGACGCTGCCGTCCTCGCCGGTGTACACCACCGCGCTGACACCACCCTCCTGATAGCTGGCAATCGTGGCGAGGTTGATTTCGACCAGGGCGCTACTGACGCCGGTATTGCCCAGGCGCCGACCGATGTCGTAACCCTCGTCGACATTGCCCAACTCGAGGCCGGCTCCATCGACATTGAGGCCGTGCAACGCAATGGTCAGGGCGACTTCGCCAGCAGTGTTGTCGGTGCTGTCGTAAAACACCCGTGCCGGTTTTTCACCCTCGGGCAGGGTTTGCAGTGCCTGTAGCCAGCCTGCTTGCAGCGCCTTGGCCTGTAACGCAGGCTTGAGCGGTTTGCCGTTGTCGTCGTGCATCGAGACTTTGATCGGGCGGTGCAGGTAGCCCAGGACCGGGGCTTTATCGAACTCTTTGACTTGATGCTCGGCCCAGCGCACCGGTAGCCATGCGGAGGGTTCGAAATGACCGGGGCCTCGGTTGCTCAGGGTTTGCCAGAGGCTGGGGAGTTGGGATTGCCAGTAGGTGGAGGACATGGTGGTGATAGGACGAATATGACCTGTCCTGCCTTTGGCACGCTCACTTTCTTTATACCAATCCAGAAATGCATCATCGCGACTCCAGTAGAACGCCCACAACTTGCCCATGTCGGTGTTTGTGTTCTGGTTGTCCTCCGAATCCTGTGTGGCAAAGGGGCGGATGTAACGGTCTACCCGATCCGAACGGGTGAGCAGCAGACCTGTCGTGCTTCCGAAAATAGTCGGAACGGCCTGGACGCTTTGCAAGCCGGGTGTACCATGCTTTCGGTACAAGTTTCGGGACACATCGCCATCTTTGCTAACGATCAGTGCCTGGGGCACCTGTGGATTGTCGTCAAAAAACTCGAACAAGCGCTCGATCATGCTCTGGGCATGGGTGGTATTGTCCGCGTCCTGCCAGAGGAACAGCGTGACACCCAAGGTAGCGGCATTGCGTCCACTAAGAATAGTGTTTGGGGCTCCGGCGTCCTCAGGCTGTTTGGGTGGTGCTATCGCAAACACCGGAATTGGCCAGTAGGCCACGGAGTCACTGGCTGAATACTGAAAAGCAGCCCGTGTACTGAGACGACTGGAATTTTCTCGGGATGTTAATGAGGCTTTGTAATCCTTAACGTCCTTCGAAAAAATCGAAGCAAAGTTGTCTGCCTTTTTCTCGACTTGTTGCCACACCGATGATTGATACCAGCCTTGCACCGCGAGCCCCAGCCCCCGTATTTCCAACGCATAGGTGCGCTCTTGGATAGCGACTTGCTCGGCTCTTTCGGCCATGATTTTTGTTTTGTAGGCCTCAAGCTCTGCGTCTTGGTAGGCCTCGACGCCTTGCCGAGCCAGTGGCAGCTGTAAATCAATGCCAGCGTGCCAAAAATACTCGCGACTCCCCAACGCATAACGGCTCCCATGTCCCTGAGCTCCCTGTTTTCAGCCTGTGCTGTGTAGATGATGAACAGTAAAAAACCGAGCCAAGTGGCTATCATTATCCCGGCCGCCCAGAGATAACCCTTCAGGCGCGGTCGCTGTGATTTGTCGTGTCGGCGATCCCTCAAGGTGTTACTCCTTTTCCCAATGAGGCGACCACCAGTTGCGGCGGAGTCAGCGAGACCAGTTCGGTTGCAGGAAATTTTCCCTGGTCGTAATACAGATAGCTGGCCTCGACCAGCGCTTTAGTCCCTGCACTAAGCCGTGACCAACCTTCCATTTTCATGACTTTATCGAATCGCTCGTCATCCATCTTCCAATCCGCAACCGCCACCAACACCTCCCGCATAACCGGGTCATCCAGACACCTGGCTTGCCCAATCGCAATATCCATCGCCGTCACCCAGCGATGGTTCTCCGGGCTACGCAATACGGCCGAGTGATAGCTGTTGTCAGTCCATTCCTTCTGATCAACCTGCATGCGCGCACGGATTTCGTTAGGGGTTTCCTCGCGGTAGACGCGGTAGTGGTCCTTACGATTGAGCATCGGGTTGCCGGACACTGGCGTCTGGCGCAGGGCCCGGGTCTGGTCGTCCGGCTCTTTGCCGTGATTCCAGCGAATAAGCCCTTCGTCCAGGTCGAGTCGCTTGTCAATGTTGGTCACATAAATCCATTTGAACGAGGCACCGGGGTTGCCCAATGCAGCGTTCTGCGACACCGCATCCGGTCGATCCTTGCCTGCCTCATCGGTTGACCCCGTCACGGCTTCGCCGCCAAACATCTGCGGCGCATGGGGTGGGTGCAGTTGTTCGGCATTGATGTTGCGCGTCTGGCCTTCACTGATCCCGGCCTGCGAGGCTATCGCGGCCACCGACCAGCCACCGGGATAGCGCGGCTCCCCCTCGGCGCGCGTGAAGTCCGGTTGGGGAGCCTTGCCCACGAGTACCGGCTTGCCGTCACGCAGGCGCTTGGTCCACAGACGCTGGTAGAAACGCGTGGACTGCAACGTGGACATGGCCGGCTGACCATCGGGCAGCTCGTCCGGCACGCCGTAAGTGCCGATGCCTTGCACATCATCCAGCGCTACGGTGGTGTCATCAGGGCAGAAATACAGGTAGACCTTGCCGCGGTTGTCCCGCTCGGGAAACACCAGGGTTTGCCCGTCGGCCCCCAAGCGCTGGCCTTGTTCGGGCGACCAGCGTGGCCCCGTGCGACCGCCATAACCCGGCAGGCCACAGCGCAGGGTGCTGAGGGGTGGCTGCGCATGGGGCGATTGGGTGGTGTGTTGCACGATGTCGATCAGGGTTTGCAGGGTCCGCAAATTTTTCGGCGTCGCGTCCGGCAGTACCGAATAGGGCGAGGCCACCATGATGGCGCAGTCGGCGCAGCGTTCACCGCGATCCACCAGCATGGCCTGGGCGAGCAAGGTGATCAGCGTGCCCTGGCTATGCCCCATGATGGTGATGGTTTCATCGGGGGACACGCGGCGAATCTCGCTGACCAGCATGGCCAGCCGGGTCGCCGCGAGCACGAAGTAACGCCGGTTCGGCGCCTTGCCCATGTACAGGGAATTGGGCATGGTGGGTTGAACCCAATGGCGCAACCATTTGGCGAAACCCTCTTCGTACATCTCCAGCAGATTGTTGGTGGCGTTAGCAAAAAATCCGCCACCCTTGGCGAAATGTCGGTCCAGACGGTTGTCGAACCGGTCCTGGAATTGATTGCGTAGCCGGGCCGGGTCGCCATTTTTGTCGCGTTTGATTTCGCCGGGTTCGGCCCGGTAGCCCCAATAAAACGGAATCATCAGGCTGCGGGTCTTGGGGGCGTTTGTATCGCGCTGGTAGAGGTAAGTGTCCGGATCATCGAGCGCAGCCTTGTGCTCATCCTCCCGCAACTCAGGTGGTAACGCTTCAGCCGCACTGTAATCAGCCCCATACCGCCCCGCCTTCAAATCCGGCCGATCCAGCCGCTCATTAACCCCTTGGCACAACCCGGTTTCCACCGACTCATAGGACGCCCCGGGGTCGTTCACACCGTGCAGGAAGATCACCACGCCGGGCAGGTCTCGCGGTACAGCAGTATTGCGATCCGAGGATCTATTGGGCAGCAAACGACTCGTGCCGGTGGCGATCACTGTCTTGTCCGTGTAGCTCATGCTTTCCACATCCTTCTGAAATCATGTTCCTCTTGCTGATCCACAGAGGAGCAGTGTCCTTTATTGAGAGGCTTCAATCGTTGATTCATATTGATCGAGCAGGCTGATGATCTGCGTGTCATCGGCGTACTTCAGTCTGCGTCCGTACTGGCGTCCGCCCCTGTGCTGTTCGAGCCCGGGTTCGCAGCCTGCTGGGATGAGTTGCGAAAAACCTCGAGACTGGCGAATTGCATATCTGTTCGCTGAAGCAACTCGGTAAGACCATCAATTCCCGTGATGCCTTGCACCAGGCTGCCGTCTTCCAATACGACTTTGTAAGGTTGGCCTTGAGCAATTGCGGTTGGATCACCTTCGTAGTGCAGTCGATGCCGCTGGTCAGCACCGTCCCGTCCGAAAAAAGGAATGGCGGCACTGTCGGTCTTCGGCCCCACCCAGTCATGCTCGCCGGCATGCACAATGGCCTTGCCCTGCGTGCCGATCTCGACCCCGCCGCCGATCCTGATGTAGCTGCCGTCATCGGCCACCAGGCGGATGGTGGGGGCGGTGACGAGCACCTCGCCTTCGGCCGCCGACAGGTGCAGGTTCTTTTGCGCGTTGAGCACCATGTCGTCGTCCTGGGCTTGCACCCGCACCTGGCCGCGATTGGCGATGGCGCTGATGCCCTCGTCCTGGGCGAAGGCGCTGATCCCTTTGCCGGCGTGCAGACGCATGGCCGCGCCGCTGGTCAACTGCAGGTGGTCCTGGGCGGTGGTGTCGTGGTTTTCACCGGCGTAATGCACCTGCGAACGCGGAGTGCCGCTGGCAATGCCGGCTTCAGCCGCCACTGCGACCACCGGCTCGCCCGGACTGTTGCTCTCGGGCGCCGGCCATTGACTCAACGACTGGCGCAACGCCTCGATGCCCTGGGTGTCGACCTGCCGACTGCCACGGGCAGCGGCGGTCTGGCCGAGGGACTGGAACAGCTCGCCGCACTCGGCCAAGAGCGTGAGCAGTTCTTCGCGGTCCAGCTGTGAGCCCTGCGCATCGCGGCGAGCGTAGGTGGTCAACAACAGCCCTTGGGCCGCCCGCAGGGCAATCGCGGCATCGCTGCGCAATTCGGCGCCCTGGCCGCGCGCCTGGGCCTGTCCATCGGTTCGCGGGGTGACGAGTTTGCCCAGATTCAGCGCCGTGGCCTGATGGGTCGTGGCCAGTCGGGCGCGCAGCGCGCCGGGGGTATCGTCGAAGAGCAGTTCGTTGAAGCCCCTGCCCTGATGTTCCCGGCTCTGGATCCCGGATAAGGTGCGATTGCCCGGCAACCCCGTGGCGTTGCTGAAGTGCGGCGGAACATGGTCGGCGTTGTACAGCACCGACGTCACCAGGGGGCGGTCGATGTCGCCACCGAGGAAGGTGACCAGCACTTCCTGACCGATGCGCGGCAAAAACTGATGGCCGAAGCCGGTGCCGCCACTGGGCATGGCGACCCTCAGCCAGGTCGTGCCTTGCGCCGCATCCTGCTCCCGCTGCCAATGAAAGCGCACTTGCACGCGGGCCATCTCGTCGGTAAACACCTCCTCGCCTTTCGGGCCCACCACAATGGCGGTGAGCGGCCCGGAAATCGTCGGCCGGGGCGTCATGATCGGTGGGCGATACGCAATCTTGTGGCGGATGCAGACGAAGGTGTTGTCGTAGCTCGCCGGTTGATCCGTCAGGTAGTTGTTGCGGCCTCGGTGCTCCACCTTGAGCAGGAGGAACTGGCGATCATCCACGGGATCACGGTCGTGATCGAAGTGCTCGGTCAGTTCGAAGGTGTAACCGGGCAGCATGGCGCGACAGTTGCTGGCGCCCTGAAATGTCTTGGCCTGTACCTCCAGGGCTTCGAGTCGATGACGCACCAGTGCTTCGCCATCGGCGGGTATCCCGTGGCTGTAGTGACCGGGAAAGTCGTAGATTTCGTAGGCGGGGACCTCACCCTGGGCGTTGAGGCTGGGCATGCTCACCGGCAGCGGGTTGCGCGGCTGGCGGTAGTCGAACGTCTGGATGGCCATCTTGCCGGATTGCAACTCCCGGTGGCTGCTCCATTGGGTGATCGAGTCGGCGGTCTCGGTGACCGAAGCGCTGTGGTAGCGGATCCGTGGTTGCCGGGCCAGCGGCTCAAGGTGGCGGGAGTGATCGGTGATGATCAGGCGGTGTTCTTCCTTCGAATGATCGAAGTAGAAAAACAGACCCTCACGTTCCAGCAGGCGCAAGACGAAATCCAGATCGCTCTCGCGGTATTGCGTGATGTAGCTGTGGGACCTGAGCGGCTGCTCCAGACGGAACTCGAACCCGGGCAGCACGCCATAGTGGGCGAACACCGTGCGCAGGATGTCTTCGACGGTTTGCTCTTGAAAGATCCGCGAGTCGAAGCGGCGCGACAGCATCCACAGCCAGGGGCTCAAGGTGGCCGAATAGTAAGCCAGGCCACCGTCACTGTTCTGCAGGCTGAAGCGACTGATGTAACCGTGAATGTAGCGCGCCTCGCCGCACGCCAGTTCAATCTCGAGCGACGCCGGTTGCCCCATCAGAGACTTGAGCTCCAGCCGGGCGTCCTGACTGATCAGTGACAACTCGAAACTGAACAAGGTCGACAGACCTTCGGAACCGTAAAACTCCTCAAGCAGAAGTTCCTGATGGTCTTTGAACGGGGAGATGAAGCTGATCAGGCGGCGGTTTTGTGGCGAGAATATTTTTGTCAGTTCCATTAACAAGCTTCCTGCGACATAAGCAACCCGTGTTCGCCCCCCAGGATTTGTTATGTCCTTGCTCCTGGGGAAACACTGAAACGGGCATTTAAGGCGCTTATGCAATAGCTCGTATGTAGGATCTGTCCTGTTTTGGGTGCGGATTAGTCGACACAATCGCGATCGACGTAGCAGCGTTGTCTGTTTTTTGTTTTGGACGACGGAAGATACGTGGGTACTGGGGGGGGCTAGTCCTGAAACAGGGGTAAACCTGTTTCAGGACTAGACATCACTACTTTGGCGTTGTAACGGGTTTAGCGGGCTCACCCGGTTTCGGTGCCGGGTCATCAAACAGGTTCAGACGCTCACGCAGTTCATGAGCCGGCAGAGGCTCCTTGTCCGCCGGCAATGCATTCGGGTCGACCGGTGCAGCCGGTGCGGCTCCCGGAGCAGCCGAACCTTGCGGCGCATCAACAGCAGGCTCCGCACCTTGCGATCCTTCGATTGCACGCTGGGCTTTCTTCGTCAGCACCACGATGTCGATGCGACGGTTGACCGGATTGAACGGATGCTCGCGATCGAACAGGGCCGACGAGGCATAACCGACCACCCGCGCCACCTGTGCCTCCGGATAACTGCCCGCCACCAGCGCACGCCGTGCGGCGTTGGCACGGTTGGCCGAAAGCTCCCAGTTACCGAAATCACCGGTGCCGGTGTATGGCTTGGCATCGGTGTGGCCGCTGATGCTGATCTTGTTCGGAACCGCCTTGATGGTGTCGGCCATGGCCAGCAGGATGTCTTCGAAATACGGCTTCAAGCGAGCCGAGCCTGAATCGAACATCGGGCGGTTTTCCGCGTCCATGATCTGGATACGCAGGCCGTCCGGCGTGATTTCGAACAGGATCTGGTCCTTGAACTTCTGCATCTGCGGGTTTTCTTCGACCTTGTTCTGCAATTCTTGCAGCAACAGTTCGAGGCGCTCTTTTTCGACCTGCTCGGCCATGCCTTCGACCTGGTCGGTATCGATAGTGACCTTGTCCGGCTGTGGCTGGGACTTGACCTCGGGGTTGAGGGTGTTTTCCGGCGCCATGGTCGGCGTACCACCCAGATCGATGATGTACGGCGTGCCGCTTTCGGAAAAGCCGATCGGGTCCTTGAAGTAACCGGCGATGGCGATCTTCTGTTCCGGCGTGGCGGTGGACAGCAGCCACAACACCAGGAAGAACGCCATCATCGCCGTGGCAAAGTCGGCGAAGGCGATTTTCCACGCGCCCCCGTGGTGCCCGCCGGCAATGCGCTTGACGCGCTTGATAATGATCGGCTGATTGTTTTCCATAACTTAACGACCGCGAACCGCTTGTTCCAGCTCGGCGAAGCTTGGACGGTGCGCCGGGTACAGAACCTTGCGCCCGAACTCCACGGCCAGCGATGGCGGCATGCCGGAAGCCGAAGCCACCAGCGAGGCCTTGATGGCTTCGTAGACGTTCAGCTCTTCCTTGGCATCGTGGGCCAGGGAATGGGCCAGCGGGCCGAAGAAGCCGTAGGCGGCGAGAATACCGAAGAAGGTACCCACCAGTGCCGCACCCACGTGCAGGCCGATGGACTTCTGGTCGCCTTCACCCAGCGAAGCCATGGTTACCACGATACCCAATACCGCCGCGACGATACCGAAACCGGGCATGGCGTCGGCGATGCCGTTGACGGCGTGGGATGGGTGTTCCAGGTCTTCCTTGAGGCTGAACAGTTCCATGTCGAACAGGCCTTCCAGCTCGTGGGGAGCCATGTTGCCGGAAGACATGATGCGCAGGTAATCGCAGATGAACGCGGTCATGCGCTCGTCCTTGAGAACGGTCGGGTACTTGGCGAAGATCGGGCTCGCGGCGGCATCTTCGATGTCGCCTTCGATGGCCATCATGCCTTCGCGGCGGCTCTTGTTGAGGATCTCGTAGATCAGGCCCAGCACTTCAAGGTAGAAGCCGTGGTTGAAACGCGAACTGAACATGCTCAGGGACTTCTTGAGCACGTGCATGGTCATGTAGCCGGGGTTGGCCTGCAGGAAAGCGCCGAGGGCCGCGCCGCCGATGATCATGACCTCGAAAGGCTGGATCAGGGCGGCAATCTTGCCGTGGGAAAGCACGTATCCGCCGAGCACGCTCGCGAATACGACGATGATGCCGATAATTTTAGCCATAGGTTAGGAGAGCACTTACTGAGTCGGGTTCAAGGTCATATTCGGAAGTTAAAAAATCTCTTCTTCTACTTATCGGCAAAACTGCGCCAGACTATAGCCAGTTCAGGCGAAAAGCTAATTTGACCCCTTCCGGGTCCAGGTAATGTTGACGATGATCGCCTCCCACCATGGTTAACGAAACGAACGTTCCAACCCCGAAACCGACCACTCTCGAAGGCTGGGTCAAGCTGCTCGATGGCGTGCGCCTGCCGGTTCCGCAAGCCAGTCACAACCGGGTCTGCAAGGCCATCGGCGACAACCGCAGCTCGCTGCGCGATATCGCCGACCTCATGCAAGGCAGCCCGGCACTGGCCTTGAGCGTGATTCGCGAAGCCAACCGGCATACCCATGGCGGCATGATCGAGCCTGCGGAAAACCTCGAGATTGCGATCAATCGCCTCGGCCTGAAGCGCACCGAAGAACTGCTCGCGCGGTTGCCCGTCGAACCCCAGTCCGAGATCCCCAAAGCCCTGCGTCAGTTGCAGATGATCAGCCAGCACGCCACGCAACAGGCCAACGGCTTTTTTGCCAGTCGCCTGGCGCGCCTGTGGCAGGACATCCATTGGGGCAGCCTGCTGTTTCTTTCGCCCCTGTGGCCGCTGGCGCTGACCCATCCGAAACTGCTCGAAGACTGGGAGCTGCGGGTCATCCATAAAGGCGAGTCGGCACGCAAAGTCGAGCAACAACTGTTTGGCGTACGCCTGCTGGACATCGGTCAGGCGCTGGTAGAGAACTGGCGCTTGCCGATCTGGGTGCAGCAGGGCTATCGCCTGCTGCTCACCGAACAGCGGGAACTGGTGAAGGTCCTGCGCATCGCCCGTGACAGCGAGCATCCACTGCGTCAGCAGAACCGCCTCGATGACGATCCGACCCTGCGCCGCTGGCTCAATCAACCGGCCAATACGGTGCTGCTGGCCAACGGGCTGGCACTGTCGGCGCAACACGCCTGGGACAGCCCCCACAGTGAGCGCTGGCAGTACCTGACCTGCCTTTACCTGCAAATGCCGATGGACGAGCTGCAGCAACAACTGCACCAGCAAGCCGCCAACAGCGCACGCCATCACGCCATGCCCGATCTCTGGCACCCCGCCGAATCGCTGATCTGGCCGTGGGGCATGAACCGCGTCCACGCAGGCTTACTGCCAGCAGCGGCACCCACCGCCGAAGACCTGGCGAAGTGGCGCAAGCAATGTGCCGAATTGCTGGTCGAGCCGAGTCGCTTCACCAACGCCATGCACTTGACCATCGCCGCCCGGGACGCCCTCGTGGCCTGCGGCATGCGTCGGGTGATGATCCTGATGGCCGACCGCACCCACACCAACCTGCGTGTGCACCAGACGGCCGGCCTGCCGAAGGAGGCTGCCGGGTTGAACTTCGTGGTCAGCCAGAGCAACGTGTTGCAACGCCTGCTTGCGCAGCAGGCCCAGGTGCGCCTGACGCCAGCCAACAACGTGCAATTCTCGGCCCTGCTACCCAACAACCTGCGCTCGCAGTTCAGCGGCGAACACCTGCTGCTGCGTTCGCTGGTCAACAATGGCCGGGTGATCATGATCGTCGTGGCGGATCAAGGCGGCGGGCCGTTTTCGGAAATCTCCGTACAGGCCTTCGGTAAAACCGCGCAATGCATCGAAAAAGCCCTGCACAGCTTTAGCCACCGTGGCCAATAAGCTGCGTTACAATCCTCCCTTTTGTGCTCTGGAGACCTCACATGTCTGACTTCTCTGGCTTGCCGCTGGTGATCGAGCCGAGCGACTTGCTCCCTCGCCTCGACGCCCGCGAACTGATTCTGGTGGACTTGACCAGTCCCGCCCGCTACGCCGAAGGGCACATTCCCGGGGCGCGCTTTGTCGATCCGAAGCGCACGCAGCTCGGCCAGGCCCCCGCCCCGGGACTGATGCCCCCGCAGGCAGCACTCGAAACGCTGTTTGGTGAACTGGGACACAATCCCGATGCGGTCTACGTGGTGTATGACGACGAAGGCGGCGGCTGGGCCGGGCGCTTCATCTGGCTGCTGGATGTCATCGGCCACGGCAAGTACCACTATGTCGACGGCGGCCTGACGGCCTGGCTGACGGAAGGCTTGCCCATGTCGATCCAGATCCCGCCACCCGTGGGCGGCCCGGTTCCACTGACCTTGCACGACGAACCCACCGCCACTCGCGAATACCTGCAAAGCCGTCTCGGTGCCGCCGATCTGGCGATCTGGGATGCACGCGGACCGCTGGAGTTTTCCGGCGAGAAAGTCCTGGCAGCCAAGGGCGGACACATTCCCGGCGCGGTCAATTTCGAATGGACCGCCGGCATGGATAAGGCACGCCAGTTGCGCATCCGCACCGACATGCCGCAGATCCTCGAACAACTCGGGATCAGCAAAGACAAAGAAGTGATTACCCACTGCCAGACCCACCATCGTTCTGGCTTCACCTATCTGGTGGCCAAGGCTCTCGGTTATCCGCGGGTCAAAGGCTACGCCGGCTCCTGGGGCGAATGGGGCAACCATCCCGATACCCCGGTAGACATTTAAGATTTTTAAGGACCGTTAATGAACAAGCGTCTGTTTCTCCTCGGCCAGTACCTGCTGCCCCACAACTTGCTCTCGCGACTGGCCGGCTGCATCGCCGAATGCCGCGTGCGCTGGTTCAAGAATGCCTTTACCGCCTGGTTCGCCAAGCGCTATCAGGTGGACATGTCCCAGGCGCTGGTCGAAGACCTGACCGCCTACGAGCACTTCAATGCGTTCTTCACCCGCGCGCTGAAAGACGGTGCCCGCCCGCTGGACGAGACTCCGGGCGCGATCCTCAGCCCGGCCGACGGCGCGATCAGCCAGCTTGGCCCGATCGAACACGGTCGTGTGTTCCAGGCCAAGGGCCACAGCTTCAGCGTGCTGGAACTGTTGGGTGGCGATGCGGCAAACGCTGCGCCGTTCATGGGTGGCGACTTCGCGACCATCTACCTGTCGCCGAAGGACTACCACCGCGTGCACATGCCACTGGCCGGCACCCTGCGCGAGATGGTCTACATCCCGGGTCGCCTGTTCTCGGTCAACCAGACAACCGCTGAAAACGTTCCGGAACTGTTCGCCCGCAACGAGCGCGTGGCGTGCATATTCGACACCGAGCGCGGACCGATGGCCGTGGTGCTGGTGGGCGCGATGATCGTTGCGTCGATTGAAACCGTTTGGGCCGGTCTGGTCACGCCGCCGAAACGCGAGCTGAAAACCTTCCGCTACGACGAAGCCGCACGTGCGCCGATCCACTTGGAAAAAGGTGCGGAACTGGGTCGCTTCAAGCTGGGTTCGACCGCCGTCGTGCTGTTCGGGCCGGATCAGGTTAAGTGGGCTGAAGAAATGACCGCCGGTACAGCGGTGCAGATGGGTCAGGGCATGGGCTCACCAAAAGCCTGACCTGTAGGAGCGAGCTTGCTCGCGATGAACGGCGAGGCGACGCGGGCATTCAGATTGCCCGCGTCATCGTTAACGCCCATCGCGAGCAAGCTCGCTCCTACAGTAGTTTGCGGTGTTAGAGCTGTCCGTCGCGATCGCGGAAACCCAGCAGATACAGCACGCCATCCAGCCCCAGGGTCGAGATCGCTTGCTTGGCCGACTGCTTGACCAGCGGCTTGGCGCGGAACGCCACACCCAACCCGGCAATCGCCAGCATCGGCAGATCGTTGGCACCGTCACCGACCGCAATGGTCTGCTCCAGGCGCAAGCCTTCCTTGTGTGCCAGTTCCTTCAGCAAGTCCGCCTTGCGCTGCGCATCGACAATCGGCTCTATCGCCACGCCGGTGACTTTGCCGTCGACCACTTCCAGTTCGTTGGCGAACACATAGTCGATACCCAGCTTCGCCTGCAATTGCTTGGCGAAGTAAGTGAAGCCGCCCGACAGAATCGCGGTCTTGTAGCCCAGTCGCTTGAGTTCAGCGAACAGGGTTTCGGCGCCTTCGGTCAGGCGCAGCGAGGCGCCGATGGAGTCCAGCACATTGACGTCCAGGCCTTTGAGCAAGGCCAGGCGCTCCTTGAAGCTGGCGCGGAAGTCCAGTTCGCCGGCCATTGCCCGTTCAGTGATTTCCGAGACCTTGTCGCCGACACCCGCCGCTTTGGCCAGTTCATCGATGACTTCGGCTTCGATCAGGGTCGAATCCATGTCGAACACCGCCAGACGACGGTTGCGACGGAACAGCGAATCTTCCTGGAAGGCGATGTCGACGTTCAGTTCCTGGGCAACGCTGAGGAATTCGGCACGCAGCGCCTGCGGATCAGCCGCTTCGCCACGCACGGAAAACTCGATGCAGCCCTTGCCCTTGTCGGCCGGAGTGTCCAGCGGCATGCGCCCGGACAGACGATCGATATGGTCGATGTTCAGGCCATATTTGGCGGTGATCGAGCTCACGGCCTGCAACTGCCCGGCTGTCACCTTGCGGGTCAACAGGGTCACGATGTGGCGTTTTTTGCCCTGGTTGCCGACCCACTGCTGGTAATCCACTTCGGACACTGGCGTGAAACGCACCTGTTGATCGAGCTCGTACCCCTTGAACAGGATGTCCTTGAGCACGGACTTGCCTTGCTCGGTGTCGGGAATTTCAACCAGGATGCCGAACGACAAGGTGTCGTGGATCACCGCCTGACCGATGTCGAGAATGTTCACACCACCCTGGGCCAGAACGCCGGTAATGGCCGCAGTCAGACCCGGACGGTCGACTCCCGTGATGTTTATCAGGACGATTTCGCGCAAGGCGCACCCCCGCAGGTGGAAAAAAACCGCATTCTACCCACTTTCAGTGACCATCGGGCACCGTGAGCGCTTTGACGGTCTAGGGCCTGTCGCTATACTGCGCGTCAACTCCACGGACAAAAGAGCCGAGCTCAAGTGAACCGGCCTACGCCAGTAAAAACCGATAACTTCTTCCTGCTGATCTTCCGGGCACTGCGCCACCGCCGTGTACCGATTGCATTGCGCATCGCCAGCCATAACGTGATTCTGGTCGCCCTGGCCCTGGTCATCTATGCCGGTGTGATGGGCCTGCAGTTCAAGCAGGCCATGCACGAGCAGGCGGATGCGCTGGGCGAAAGCCTGACTACGCAGACGGCCACCTCGGCCACCGAGCTGTTGGTGTCCAACGACATCCTCAGCCTCAATGTGCTGCTCAATAACCTGACCAAGAACAAACTGGTGGCCCACGCCGCCATCTACAGCCCGGACAACCGCATCCTCGCCGAATCCGGCCAGCGTCCCAAGCATGGCCTGCTGGGCGAAGCCGAGGGCATGTACCAGAGCAAAATCACCTTCCAGGACGTGACTGCCGGGCAATTGCGCATCAGCCTGGACATGGACCAGTTCCAGCAGCCGATGACCATCAGCCTGCAAAGCATGGGCATTCTGAGCGCCATCCTGCTGGCCCTGTCCCTGGCCCTGAGCCTGCGCATGGGGCGTTATCTCTCAACGCCGCTGCTGCAATTGCGGGTGTGGCTGCGCAACATCGACGAATACACCCCGGGCACCGACCGCCAGGACGAAATCGGCGACCTGGCGCGCCAGCTGCACGCCAACTTCGCCCCGGAGCCCGCCCCTGTGCCGGAACCGGAACCGGAATTCGACGACGTCGATGACGAGGCCGACCCGGCCTTCGAAGTCCGTAACCTGCGCGACCCGAGTTTCGACGAGAGCCGCCCGGTAGCGGCGCTCAAGCCAGCGCCACGGCAGATCGTCAGCACTGTTGAAGACGACGATGATGAAGACCCGTTCGCCGATCTGCGCGACGAGTCGCTGGACAGCCCTCCACAACCGGTGATTCGCAAGGCCACGCCGAGCGTGCCGCAACACAGCGCGGTGCTGGCGGTGCAACTGGGTTCCCAGGAGCAACTGCGACGCCTGCCGCGTGCGCGACTTGAAGAGCTGCTCGAACGCTATCGCGATTGCCTCGACCAGGCCGCTTCGCTGTATCAAGGCGAAGTGGAGACCTTGAACGATGGCAGCACGTTGATGCTGTTCCACACCGAAGACAGCGGCGACGATTACCTGACCAACGCCATCTGCTGTGGCGAGCTGCTGCGGGCTCTAGGCCACCAGTTGCAGATCGAAGTCGCGGACAGCGGCATTACCCTGCAGTTGCAGCTGGGCCTGACCCTGGGCGACGAACTGTTCGGCCTGAGCCAGATCGACCTGCTGCTGACCGACCCCGCCCAGGACGCCCTGGCACTGTCACAACACAGCCGCAACCTGCTGCTGGTGGAGCGCAAGATCAGTGACGACGCGTTGATCCGTCAGCGTGCACGGATCCGCCCGATTGCCAGCCCTGAAGGTGCATGCTGCGTGGAGCGGTTGATGGAGCCGTATCCGTCGATGCTCGAGCGGCAACTGGCGCGGATGCACGAGCGCCGCGCTTAAGCCGCAGGCCCCGATCTGAAGAAGCCCGCAGATGAGCGATCGTCTGCGGGCTTTTTTGTGGCCTGTTCTGGCCTCATCGCGAGCAAGCTCGCTCCCACAGGGGATCGTCAGTGCCCCCCCCCCTCCTGTGGGCTGTCCGGATCAATTGTGGGAGATTCTATGGTTGAGGGAAAGTCCTCAACTGGCTTTTGGCTGATATTCGCTTTGCCCTTTCAGCAAGGCGAATACCACCCGAGCAAGCTTGCGAGCCAGCATCACTAGCGCCTGAGTGGTGCTGAACCCCCGAGTTCTTTGTTCTTCGTAATACCCTTTCCAGGCTTTCGTACGGCTAGCCGACATCGCTGCATTGTGCAGAAGTCGGCGGGCCTCGGGGTCACCGCGCTTGCTCAAACTGCGGCGAGCGTCCTTCTGTCCTGATTTCGCCACCCGTAAATCCATGCCCAAGAAGGCGATAAATGCATCCGCGTTTCTAAAATCTCCTCGCTGAAATGCGGTTATCAAGCGGGCCCCAGTCAAAAATCCAATACCCTCAACTTTCAGGCAGCGCTTCAATTGACCGAGCAAACCGGCCTCTTTGAGCTGATCGTTGATCGTCTTTTCGATCAGCGTCTCAAGCTGCTGCATGGACTTCACTTGCTCGGCAAAAGCCGCCTTGAGCAGCGGCTCATTCGACCAGCTCTGCACCAGGCCGACCCTGGCCTGGACCAAGGCTGCGCGACGGCGGAAAAGGCTCAGGAGCTGGCGGTACAGCGGTGAGGGCGGGGTCCAGGGACGCAACTCCTCGGCCTCGTTCTTCAGGTAACGAGCCAGCAGCTTGGCATCCAGTGCGTCGGTTTTGGCGCGGATCTTCACGCCTTCGCGATAATGTTTGAGTTCATAGCCTCCCACCATGTAAATCGTGCAACCGGCCTCATAGGCCAGATCAGCGAAGTCCAGGTGGTAGATGTTGGTCGCCTCAATGGCAATGGCCACCGTTCCCGACAACGCCTTCAGCCACTGTTTGATGGATGTCTTGGTGTTGGGAATCTCTTGAAGCGAATCACCATCATACTGATAAATCACCAGCTCATTTTTGGCGACATCCACACCCACGATCGGTTTTGATAGAGAGACCGGCATTGCCACAGGATTTCCTCCGGGATAAGGTTTGAGCACTTGAAGGGCTCACCCAGAGGCGCAGGCTTGTTCCTATCGTCGGTCTAGCCAGATGCATTCTTTATCGGCGCTTGGGTGAAAGGAGGAGGGGCGAAATCTCCCACGGTCTGTACTGCGCTAACAGTCAGAATCGAGCCTTGTCCCTCCTCCTCCCTTCAAGTCCTACCATACAAGCGAGCCTGCTCGCGATGAGGCCGGAACAGGCGCTAAAGATCTCCAGCCCGCAGAAACAACAAAGCCCGCATCAATGCGGGCTTTGTTTCAAATCCATCCAGGGTCAGAAGCGGAACACTTCCATATCCGTACGAATAGGCGCGGCCATCGGGATCTTCGGCTGCTTTTCCTGCTCCACCGCAGGTGCTGGCGCCTTGGCTGCCGGTTTGCGCGGAACTTCGGCGATCGGCGGCTGATTGGCCAGGGGCTTGAGCGCCACCGACAGTTGTTCGGCCAGTCGTTGCAACAACACACCCTGTGCCTGGACCTGCGCCGCCGTGGTACCGGCATGCTGTTCCTGCAAATGGATGATGCGGTTGTCGCGGACCTGCCCGCGACGGTCGATCAGGCGCCATTGCGCGTCGAGGATCGCCGGTTGTTTTTCACCCGAGTCCAGGCGCGTGATGGTCAGCAGTACCTGAACATCCGGCGTGAAGCCCACTGTCGCCGGGGCCAGCACTACGCGCTGGCTGTCCAGGCGACCTGCGACCTGACGCAGCAGCAGCTGATCGATATCCGACGAAAGGCTGCCAGCCCAACGACCGTCAGTCGAGGCCTGCAGGCTGCCATCAGGCTGACGCTGCAACAGGGTCTCACGTTGCAGGTAGTCGGCCACGGTGACCGGCCCCAACAATACCGCCATGCCCGCGTTCTGTGCGGGCTGAACCGGACTACCAGCGTCCAGCTGATACAACGACACCGGCTGGTGAACGCTGCAACCCGCCAGGCCAAGAACGCCGACGAGCAAAAGAATAAAAGGAAGGCGCAGAGCAGTCATCGTCCCATCCAGGTGATCGCAAAAAGGCTGATCACAGTAAAAATACTCAATAAATATGAAGAACGCGCGGCAGTGCCGGCGCTTGAAAGGCCATATCATCCGTGAATATGCGTTCCGACTCCAGCGCAAAGCGCCGAACTACGGGTTAAATCGTAGATCGGCGCCTCAAACTCGCGTTCTTCGGTCAACTGAACGCAGTAGCGCTCAGTTGACCGGGCTTTCGACGAGCAGTGCATCTACCCGCTGGAAACCACGCGGCAATTTGTTACCACGACGACCACGCTCACCCTTGTAGTGCTCAAGATCGTCCGCTTTCAGTGACAAAGTACGTTTTCCGGCCTGCAACACCAGTGTTGCACCGTCCGGCAATACGGCGATGTCCGTCACATACTCTTCACGACTGGCCACTCGCTCACCGGGAATCCCGATGATCTTATTGCCTTTGCCTTTACCTAATTGTGGCAGGTCGCTGATTTTGAAGATCAGCAGGCGACCTTCGGTCGTCACCGACGCCAGCCAGTTCTGCTCACGATCGGCCACAGGGCGCGGCAGCATGACCTTGGCGTTGTTCGGCAGGCTCAGCAGGGCCTTGCCCGCCTTGTTCTTGGCCTGCAGGTCTTCTCCCTTGACCACGAAACCGTAGCCGGCGTCGGAAGCGATCACGTACAGCGCATCGTCTTCGGGCATCAGCACGCATTCGAAACTCGCCCCTGGCGGCGGCGTCAGGCGACCGGTCAGTGGCTCGCCCTGGCCACGGGCCGACGGCAAGGTGTGGGCGGCCACCGAATAACTGCGACCGGTGGAGTCGATAAACACCGCAAACTGGTTGGAGCGCCCGGCTGCCAGCGCCTTGAAACCGTCCCCGGCCTTGTAGGAAAGCCCGGTGGCGTCGATTTCGTGGCCTTTGGCGGAGCGAATCCAGCCTTTTTCCGACAGCACCACCGTCACTTTCTCGTTCGGCAGCAGATCGTGCTCGGTCAGGGCCTTGGCTTCGGCGCGCTCGACGATAGGCGACCGGCGGTCATCCCCGTAGGTTTCAGCGTCCTTGATCAGTTCGCTGCGCACCAGTTTTTTCAACTTGGTTTCGCTGCTCAGCAGAGCTTGCAGCTTGGCTTGTTCCTTGAGCAGTTCATCCTGCTCGGCACGCAGCTTCATCTCTTCCAGTCGCGCCAACTGACGCAGACGGGTGTCGAGGATGTAGTCGGCCTGGATTTCGCTGAGGGCGAAACGCTCGATCAACGCGGCTTTCGGATGCTCCTCGGTACGGATGATGTGGATCACTTCATCCAGGTTGAGGTAGGCAATCAACAAACCGTCCAACAGGTGCAGGCGACGCTCGACCTTGTCGAGGCGGAATTGCAGGCGACGACGCACGGTCTGCACCCGGAACTCCAGCCATTCGACCAGCAGCGCCCGCAGGTTTTTCAACTGCGGCTTGCCGTCCAGGCCGATGATATTGATGTTGACCCGGTAGCTCGACTCCAGCTCGGTGCTGGCGAACAGGTGCTGCATCAGGGCATCGTGGTCGAAGTTTTTCCGCGCCCCCGGAATGATCACGATCCGGCACGGGTTTTCGTGGTCGGATTCGTCACGCAGGTCGGCAATTTGCGGCGCCTTGGACGGCTTGGCCTGCATCATCGCGGCGATCTGCTCCAGCACCTTGGCGCCCGAGACCTGATGCGGCAGCGCGGTGACGATGATGTCGCCGTCTTCGATGTGATACACGGCGCGCATGCGCACCGAACCGCGACCGGTTTCGTAGATTTTCAGCAGGTCGGCGCGCGGGGTGATGATTTCCGCTTCGGTCGGGTAGTCCGGGCCCTGGATGTGCTCACAGAGCTGTTCGACCGTGGCCTTGGGCTCGTCGAGCAAACGCACGCACGCCGTGGCGACTTCCCGCAGGTTGTGCGGCGGAACGTCGGTGGCCATGCCCACGGCGATACCGGTGGTGCCGTTGAGCAGGATATTCGGCAAACGTGCCGGCAACACCAGCGGTTCGTCGAGGGTACCGTCGAAGTTCGGGCCCCAATCCGCCGTGCCCTGGCCCAGCTCGCTGAGCAGCACTTCGGAATAACGCGACAGCCGCGCTTCGGTGTAACGCATGGCGGCGAAGGACTTGGGATCATCCGGCGCACCCCAGTTGCCCTGGCCGTCGACCAGCGTGTAGCGATAGCTGAACGGCTGGGCCATCAGCACCATGGCTTCGTAGCAGGCCGAATCGCCGTGGGGGTGGAACTTACCGAGCACGTCACCGACGGTACGCGCCGATTTCTTGTGCTTGGAATCGGCGTCCAGCCCCAACTCGCTCATCGCATAAATAATGCGGCGCTGTACCGGTTTCAGGCCGTCGCCGATATGCGGCAGGGCACGGTCCATGATCACGTACATGGAGTAGTTGAGGTAGGCATTTTCGGTGAAGTCAGCCAGTGACCGGCGTTCTACACCGTCCAGGCTGAGATCAAGGGAGTCGCTCATGCGGGCCTCATCGGTTCGTTGTCTGGCGCAGCAGCATGGTGCCACCGCGCTGGGTAAATTCAAGTTTGTTCAGTGCGCTCATGCCGAGCAACACCTGATCGCCATGCAGCCCCGGGGCCACCAGTGCGCGTACATCCCGCAGCACGATGTCGCCCAGTTGCAGGCGTTCGATACGGGTGCGATAGCCCTGGCTCAGGCCATTGGCCGTGCTCAGGGTCACGCCGAATCCTTCTTCGAGCTTCAAGCGCTTGGCCAGGCCCGCCGGAATCGACACATCGGTTGCACCGGTATCGAGCATGAAGTCCACCGGCTGGCCGTTGATCTGGCCGCTGGCGACGAAATGCCCCTGCACATTGCTCACCAGTTTCACCTCGATGAAACCTTCGCCCTGCTCCGAACTGACCACCACATTCGGATTTTGCTGACGCGCTTCCCACTGGGCGAAAAACCGCGTGGCCAGAAACAGCGCCGCACACCAGGCCAGCACCATGAACACCCGGCCGATACGCTGCCCCGGGCGTTGTTGTCTCATGGTTTGGCACTCCAGCCACCTTCCGGTGCGGCGAAGCGCCAGACCACCGGGCGGACTTCGCCATCGGCGCGTGCGCCGAAATTATTGTCGACACCGATCCAGGCGCCATCGGCATCCACGATCAGCGCTTCTTCCAGCCCGTAGTTCTGTGAATAACGACGGTTTTCCTGCAACAACTCGGCGGCGTACGACCAACAGCGCTCGACCTTGGCCGTCTGCGCATCCCGGCGGCAGATCTGGAAGGCATTGCGTTCAAGGGTGAACAGCTTGCCGTTGAACAGCGACAGATCAGAGAAGTCCCGTGGGACAGCCTTGGCATGGGGAAACTGCTCGGGCTGCATTTCCATGCCCGCCTCGCTCAGCAGCACGCAGCCACCGTCGCAATCCCACAACGTTTGCTTGCGCTTGATCATCAGCAGTCCCCGACCTTGACGCTCGGCGGCGAGCCACATCTGATCCCCCGCCGGATTGATCGCCAGCCCTTCGAACAACGCGTTGAATTGCAAGAGCAGGCCTCTGGCCCGTGCTTCGCGAACCATCATCGGCGAAATTTTCAGCCAGGTGGCAGGCCCGGTTGGCGGCACTTGCAAGACAGCGGCATGGCCTTCGCTGACGATGTAGCGATTGCCGGCGCTGTCGCAGGTGATGCCTTCGAAGTCCAGATCGCCGCCACGCACGAACGAAGCTACCCAGACGCGGGACTTCAGCCCCCAGGGCAAACCGCTGTCAGGCACCAGCGGTACGTCGATGCGCACTGTTTGTGCCTGCCACACGGATTCGCGGGTATCGAGGCGGTAGATCTGGTCATCGTCGCGGTCGGAAACCGCCCACAGGTCATTGCCGCACTGCGCCAGGCCGGACAGGTTGCCGCCGCGCATACCCTCGATGACATGCCCGGACAACACGCGCAGCTGTGGCGCCGGCCCGGCAGATACCGTAATCGACGTCAGCAGCAACCCACAGGCCAGGGCAAAGCCCAGACGCATCAGCCCAGCACCTCGGCCAGGTTGCCCTTGGACTCCAGCCAGGTCTTGCGGTCACCGGCGCGCTTCTTCGCCAGCAGCATGTCCATCATTTCCGAGGTCGCCTCGAAATCTTCCAGGGTCAACTGCACCAGACGCCGGGTGTTCGGGTCCATGGTGGTCTCGCGCAGCTGCGGCGGGTTCATTTCGCCCAGCCCCTTGAATCGGGTGACCTGCGGCTTGCCGCGCTTCTTCTCGGCCACCAGGCGATCGAGGATGCCATCGCGTTCGGCTTCATCGAGGGCATAGTAGATCTCTTTGCCCAGGTCGATGCGGTACAACGGCGGCATCGCGACATAGACGTGACCGGCATCCACCAACGGGCGGAAATGCTGGACGAACAAGGCGCACAGCAAGGTCGCGATGTGCAGACCGTCGGAGTCGGCGTCGGCGAGGATGCAGATCTTGCCGTAGCGCAGTTGGCTCATGTCCGCCGCGCCCGGATCGACGCCGATGGCCACGGCGATGTTGTGCACTTCCTGACTGGCGAGCACTTCGCTGCCGTCGACTTCCCAGGTGTTGAGGATCTTGCCGCGCAACGGCAGGATCGCCTGGAATTCCTTGTCCCGCGCTTGCTTGGCGGAACCGCCGGCGGAATCACCTTCCACCAGGAACAGCTCGGAACGCATCGGGTCCTGCCCGGCACAGTCGGCCAGTTTGCCCGGCAGCGCCGGGCCTTGGGTAATGCGTTTGCGCTCGACCTTCTTGCTGGCCTTGAGGCGACGGCCGGCGTTGTTGATCGCCAGTTCCGCCAGCAGCATGCCGGTTTCCGGGTTGGCATTGAGCCACAGGCTGAACGCATCTTTGACCACACCGGAGACGAACGCCGCCGCTTCACGGGACGACAGGCGCTCCTTGGTCTGGCCGGAGAATTGCGGTTCCTGCATCTTCATCGACAGAACGAAGGCGATGCGTTCCCAGACGTCTTCCGGCGCCAGCTTCACGCCGCGCGGCAACAGGCTGCGGAATTCGCAGAACTCGCGCATGGCGTCGAGCAGGCCCTGGCGCAGACCGTTGACGTGAGTGCCGCCCTGGGCCGTCGGGATCAGGTTGACGTAGCTTTCCTGGACCGCGTCGCCACCTTCGGGCAGCCACAGCAGTGCCCAATCCACCGCTTCTTTATTACCGGCCAGGCTGCCGCAGAACGGCTCGTCCGGCAGGCGCTCGAATTCGCTGACCGCATCCACCAGATAGGAACGCAGACCGTCTTCGTAATGCCATTCGACTTTTTCGCCGGTGGCCTTGTCTTCAAAACTGACCAGCAAGCCCGGGCACAGAACGGCCTTGGCCTTGAGCACATGCTTGAGGCGGCTGATGGAGAATTTCGGCGAGTCGAAGTATTTCGGGTCCGGCGCAAAGAATACGCTGGTACCGGTGTTGCGCTTGCCGACGGTACCGATCACTTCCAGCTCGGTCTTTTTGTAACCGTCAGCGAAAGTCATCTGATATTCGTTGCCGTCACGTTTTACACGCACCCGAACTTCGGTGGACAAGGCGTTGACCACGGAAATACCCACTCCGTGCAAGCCACCGGAGAACTGGTAGTTTTTGTTGGAAAACTTGCCGCCGGCATGCAGCTTGGTGAGGATCAACTCGACGCCCGAAACACCTTCCTCGGGGTGAATGTCCACCGGCATGCCACGGCCGTCATCGCTGACTTCCAGGGAATGGTCGGCATGCAGGATCACCTGTACCGATGAGGCATGCCCGGCCAAGGCTTCGTCGACGCTGTTGTCGATGACTTCCTGGGCAAGGTGGTTCGGCCGACTGGTGTCGGTGTACATGCCGGGGCGCTTGCGCACCGGGTCGAGGCCCGAGAGGACTTCGATGGCGTCTGCGTTATAAGAGCTAGCGCTGGGAGTGGCCATGGGGTCTCGTCGTCAGTGTTCGGTGAAAAAGGAATTCATGGGGCTATCGCTCACAATGCGGTGAAATCGATTGCCTGATACAAATCGGCGCCAATGCCGGCAAAACTCAACATGGCCGGCAGTCGCGTGGCAAAACCCTGGAAACTGTGGTCGCCACCGGCCTGAATACGCAAGGCGCATGCCCGGTAATACTGCTGGGCGAGGCGATAGTCCAGCGTTTCGTCAGCCGTCTGCAACCATACCTGATAACGCTGTGGATCCTGGGGCGCCGGCACTTCCAGTTCAGCCAGGGCTGTCACGTGGTCGTGGGTCATTTCCCAGGTCTCATCGGTATACAGGTTTTTCTGCGTCCCCAGAAAGCCGTCGAACATCCGGTGCGGGCTGACGGCAGGGTTGATCAACAGGGCTTTCAAGCCAAGGCGCTCAGCCAGGTGAGTGGCATAGTAGCCGCCGAGCGAGCTGCCGACCAGCAGTGGCCGCCCCAGCTCGGCAATCGCCTGCTCCAGCTGCTCGATAGCCCGGCGCGGATGGTGGTGCAACGCCGGAACACGCAAGTATTCGCTCAGGTCCAGTCGCTCCATCACGTAGATCAACTGGCAGGCCTTCTTCGACAACGGCGAGCTGTTCAAGCCGTGGATATAAAGGATCGAACCGGACATTTGAGCTCCCTGTGCGTCGGCTAAAGAGGCGGAGTTTACAGGGACCCGGGGGAATCGGGGATATCCACGAAAATCAGGGTGTCGGTGAGGACGCCATCGCGAGCAAGCTCGCTCCCACAGGTTTTTTGGAGCGCCTCAGGTCCCTGTGGGAGCGAGCCTGCTCGCGATGACCGCGCCTCGGTTTCTGGAAATGAAAGAGCAATCAGTAGCCGTTGGAGCCGTAATCCACGGTGAAATCGAAGCCGATGACCCGTTCTACCCCGGTTTCCAGCCGTCCATCGGGTAGCAACCGCAACCAGCGATACCCGGGTGCCTGTTCGCCAACCTTGAAATCCTCGCTGCCCGGCTCGAACTGGATGCAGGTCGACGGCGAGGCGATCAGACGCACGCCGTTACGTATTTGATCGATTTCCTGGTGCACATGCCCCCACAGCACGGCGCGCACCTGCGGAAAACGATCCAGCACTTCAAAAAACGCCTCGGGATTGCGCAGACCGATAGGCTCCATCCACGCGCAACCAATCGAAACCGGATGATGATGGAAGCACACCAGATGATGACGCTCCGGCGCTTCGCTCAACGCGCGGGCGAGCAACTGCAACTGTTCATCTTCCAAATAACCTGGCACCGAGCCTGGCACCGCCGAATCGAGCAACGTGACTCGCCAGTTGCCGATATCCACCACAGGTTCCAGCAAAGCGCTCTGCACCGCCGCCTTGGCCATGATTCGCGGCTCATCGTGATTGCCGGGAATCCAGCGTGCCGGCGCATCGAGCTGGCGCGTCATGTCGCGAAATTGCTGGTAGGACTCCAGCGTCCCGTCCTGGGACAGATCCCCCGTGGCCAGGATCAAGTCAATCCGCGGCTGTTGCGCGCGCACCAGTTCGATGACCTTTTGCAGACTGTCGCGGGTGTTCATGCCCAGCAACGCGCCGTCCGCTTCGGCAAACAGGTGACTGTCGGAGAGTTGCACCAATAACGCCGGATCGGCGGTGGTCAATGTGGATACGCTCGGCAAGGCGTTCTCCCAGGGCGTGATCACGGGGATGGGTAAGTGCCGCAATTATGCTGGGGGATGACCGAAAGGGGAAATCCGAGAACCTGACAGGGTTCACAACTAACGTACTACTTCGTACTCATGCCCCAGCGCCAGGCAATGGCTCAGCCATTCGCCCAGAAACATGTTCAGTTGGGCCTTTTCGTCCGGCTGATGCATCGAGGCATTCGGGTAAGGATAGATGCCGCGAAAGCGTCGTGCATGTTCGGCGCTGACCACTTCGGCCATACGGGCGTCGTGATAGACCTGCACTTCCAGTTGCGGCACCGGCAGCCAGGGCAGGCTGTGCTCCTGACGCACTTGCAGGGTCGTGGTGTAAGGACAGGTCAGCAGCACCTCCAGCGCCAGCACGCCGAGCATCTGGTCGCCATGGGTCACGGCGATGCGCCGCGCGGCGGGCTCGCTGCGCATGTCCGGCAGCAGTCGCATCAAGCGCGCGTAGTTCGCCTCGCAGGACGCTTGCAGCCCCACCAGGTCCACCCGATAGCGATCACGCAGCTTGTTTACGACCATAACCCCCTCACTTCAACGCGGTTCAAAGCCAGCCATTGCAAGGCAATGATGCTCGCCGCGTTGGCAATACGTCCGTCGCGTACGGCTTGCAGGGCATCTTCGAACGCCCAGACCGTGACGCGAATATCTTCTGCCTCTTCCTCCAGCCCATGCAGGCCGCCAACCCCGGTAGTGTCGCAACGCCCCAGGTACAGATGCACGAATTCGTTGCTGCCGCCCGGCGATGGAAAGTATTTGGTCATCGGCCAGAGCGCCCCGATTTCAAGCCCAGCTTCCTCCTGCGCCTCTCGGTGAGCAACTGCTTCCGGCACTTCATCCTTGTCGATCAGACCAGCGACCAGTTCGATCAGCCACGGGTTGTCGGTCTTGTCCATGGCACCGACGCGAAACTGCTCGATCAGCACCACTTCATCGCGTTGCGGATCGTAGGGCAGCATGCAGACCGCATCATGGCGAACGAACACTTCACGATTGATCTCGCGGCTCATGCCCCCGGCGAACAATTCGTGGCGCAAGTGCACGCGTTCGAGTTTGTAGAAGCCCTCGTAGCACTTTTCGCGCCGCACGATATCAACGGCGGTCGGAATGGCGTTGGTAAAATCCGTCATGACTATCCTCGTTACTGCAAATCCTGTTCGAGGCTGCTTTTTTTCCGGGCCTCGACTTCGCGCCATCCTAACGCGCCCGTGACGTTTGATGCAGCCCCTTTCCCGTCAGCGGGATAGACGGTGAGGGTGAAACCCACTCTAATTAGCTTAGTGGCGAACTGACTGCTTTGTTGAGAGTCGAAGCCGGTAACTTTTTGCCTTCCCCTGTTTCAGAAAGGACGCTCATGTCGCTTTTCAAAATCGCCTCCGTGGCCACTATCGCCCTGACCCTGGGCGCTTGCGCGAGCCTGTTCCAGCCCAACTACCGGACGCCGCTGGAAACCACCCGCGACGCCTCCGAGCAACTCAAGCCCGGTTGCAGCAACCCGGATTGCCCGCTGGTCAACATCGACACCCTGCACTTTGCGGACGAGCCCGCACTGGACGGCATCATCGAAAAGCGCCTGCTGCAAATGACCCGCACCTCGCCCGACGCACCAGTCGCGCCGACCCTGGCGGCCTACCGCGAAGAGTTTTTGCGCACCGCCGGCCCGCGCTACAGCAGCTATCTGCAGGCGAAGGTACGTGAGCAGCATGACGGATTGGTGATCGTCGAATTGTCCAGTTACCTGGACACCGGCGGTGCCCATGGCACCCCGGGTCGAGGTTTCATCAACTATTCGCGCCAACAGCATAAAGTGCTGACGCTGTCGGACATGCTGGTGCCGGGGCAGGAAGACGCGTTCTGGAAAGCCGCGCAAGTGGCACACAACAGCTGGTTGATCAGCACCAAGCTCGATCAGGAACCGGAGTTCGTGAAGAGCTGGCCGTTCCAGAAAACCCGGAACGTGGCGCTGACCTACGGTGGGGTGATCCTCAAGTACGAAACCAGCACCATCGCGCCTTACGCGCTGGGCCATGTCGAACTGAAGATCCCCTACCCTCGCCTGAACGGCATCATCAAGCCCGAGCTGTTTCCCGGCCGTAACTGAAGGCCCGGCCCAGCACCAGCTGGAGCAACCCTGCCACTACCAGTGCCGGCAGGGTTGCGCCGATATCCGGATACAGGTTGGCCAACAAGTGATAGGTGCTGACCCCGCCCAGCCAGGCGAGCAGCGCTGGCCAGCGCAATGCGGCCCAGGCCACCTGGGCACTGCGCTTGCGCAGGATGAAGTGGTCCACCAGCACCACGCCGAACAACGGCGCAAACACCGAACCGATCAGCAGCAGGAAGTTCTGGTACTGGGCCAGCGGCGCCAGCAGGGCAATCAGCGTGCAGATAACGCCGATGGCCAGTGCCAGGTGTTCGACCTTGGCGCGCAACAGAATCCCGCTGGACACCGCCGCCGAGTGAATATCGGCAAAAGCGTTTTCCGATTCATCCAGAAGAATCAGCAGCAGCGGAATCCCCAGGCCGGCCCCGGCCAGCGCCAGCAGCAAGGCATTGACTTCACCGCTCGGCGCGAACGCCAGGGTGTAAGCCACGCCCAGGCTCATCAGCCAGAAATTACCGATGAAGAAACCAATGGCGGTGCCACCGAAGACGTTTTTCGCCCGTTTGCCGAAACGCGAGTAGTCGGCAATCAATGGCAACCACGACAGCGGCATGGCAATCGCGATGTCGAACCCCACGGCGAACGGCATCGAACCGTCACCGGCCTGGGCCCACAACGCGGCCAGGTCAGCCTTGGCGAACAGGTTCCAGGTCAGCCAGGTGCACGCGGCCAGCAGCAGCCAGATACCCCATTTGCGCAGGATCTGCCGCACGAAAGTCAATGGACCGCTAACGGCCAACAAGGTCGCCAGTGCGCCGAAGATCAGCGTCCACAGCACCGGATTGGACAACAGGCTGCCTTCGCTGAAGGCCTTGGCGCCCAGCAGGCTGGCGGCATCGCGCATAACGATGATTTCGAACGAACCCCAGCCGATCAGTTGCAGCAGATTCAGCACCGCCGGCAGGCTCGCGCCTTTTGCACCGAGGCTGAGCTTGAGCGCGGCCATCGACGACAGACCGGTGTCGCTGCCGATCACCCCGACCGCCGCCAGCAGCAGAACGCCGACCAGGGTGCCGAGGAAAATCGCCAGCAACGAACCGGAAAGGCCCAGGCCTGGTGCGAGCAATGCACCGGTCTGCAACACCATCAGGCCGATGCCGAGGGAGAACCACAGGGAAAACAGGTCGCGACCGCCGAAGACACGTTTGTCGCTCGGCACCGCGATATCGGGGGAGTAAGTGCTGGGTTGAATGCTCAAGGGTGTTATCTCAGAGGGACATTTGTTGTTGTGTTGACCGCTATCGCCAGCAGGCTGGCTCCCACAGGGGACATGTGAACGCCACAGATCCAGTGTGGGAGCCAGCCTGCTGGCGATGGGGCCTATGCAGGCCCCGCCCTTTCAGGTCAGATCAAACTTTCTGATACAGCTGACTGCCTTCCTGCTTGAAGCGCTCGGCCTGTTCGGCCATGCCCTGGGCGACGTCCACGTCAACCGCCTCGATCCGCTGGTTGGCCGCATACTCGCGGACTTCCTGAGTGATCTTCATCGAGCAGAATTTCGGCCCGCACATCGAGCAGAAGTGCGCGACCTTGGCCGAGTCCTTCGGCAGGGTTTCATCGTGATACGAACGCGCGGTGTCCGGATCGAGGCCCAGGTTGAACTGGTCCTCCCAGCGGAACTCGAAACGCGCCTTGCTCAAGGCATTGTCGCGGATCTGTGCGCCCGGGTGCCCCTTCGCCAGATCGGCGGCGTGCGCGGCGATCTTGTAGGTGATGATCCCGGTCTTCACGTCATCCTTGTTCGGCAGGCCCAGGTGTTCCTTCGGCGTCACGTAGCAGAGCATGGCGCAGCCGAACCAGCCGATCATCGCCGCACCGATACCGGAGGTGATGTGGTCGTATCCCGGCGCGATGTCGGTGGTCAGCGGGCCGAGGGTGTAGAACGGCGCCTCGTCGCAGCACTCCAGCTGCTTGTCCATGTTCTCTTTGATCAACTGCATCGGCACGTGGCCAGGACCTTCGATCATGCACTGCACGTCGTGTTTCCAGGCAATCTTGGTCAGCTCGCCGAGGGTTTCCAGCTCGCCGAACTGCGCTTCGTCGTTGGCGTCGGCAATCGACCCCGGACGCAGGCCATCGCCCAGCGAGAAGCTGACGTCGTAGGCCTTCATGATTTCGCAGATGTCTTCGAAATGGGTGTAGAGGAAGTTCTCTTTGTGGTGCGCCAGGCACCACTTGGCCATGATCGAACCGCCGCGGGAGACGATGCCGGTCACACGCTTGGCGGTCATCGGCACGTAGCGCAGCAACACGCCGGCGTGGATGGTGAAGTAGTCGACGCCCTGCTCGGCCTGCTCGATCAGCGTGTCGCGGAACAGCTCCCAGGTCAGGTCTTCGGCCACGCCGCCGACTTTTTCCAGGGCCTGGTAGATAGGCACCGTACCGATCGGCACCGGCGAGTTACGGATGATCCACTCACGGGTTTCGTGGATGTGCTTGCCGGTGGACAGGTCCATGACCGTGTCCGAACCCCAGCGAATGCCCCAGGTCAGTTTCGCCACTTCTTCTTCGATGGACGAACCCAGTGCGCTGTTGCCGATGTTGCCGTTGATCTTCACCAGGAAGTTACGGCCGATGATCATCGGTTCCAGTTCGGTGTGGTTGATGTTGGCCGGAATGATCGCGCGGCCACGGGCGATTTCGTCACGGACGAATTCAGGGGTGATGATTTTCGGCACGCTGGCGCCGAAGCTGTGGCCGGCGTGTTGCTGGTCCAGCACGCCGGCGGCACGGGCCACTTCCAGCTTCATGTTTTCGCGGATGGCGACGTATTCCATCTCGGCGGTGATGATGCCTTGGCGGGCGTAGTGCATCTGGCTGACGTTGGCCCCCGGCTTGGCGCGGCGCGGGTTGTTGACGTGGGCGAAGCGCAGCTTGGTCAATTCCGGATCGGCAAGGCGCTCCTGGCCGAAATTCGAGCTCAGGCCGCTCAGGCGCTCGGTGTCGCCACGGGATTCGATCCACGGCGAACGCACATCGGCCAGGCCTTTGCGCACGTCGATGATGACATTGGGATCGGTGTACGGGCCCGAGGTGTCGTACACCACTACCGGTGCGTTGACCTCGCCGCCGAAGTCGGTCGGCGTCACGTCGAGGCTGATTTCGCGCATCGGCACGAGGATGTCCGGGCGAGTGCCCTGAACATAGATTTTTTGCGAGCGGGTAAACGGCTGCACCGATTGCTGATCGACCTTGGCCGAGTCACTCAGGTTGGTGGCGATTTTTGATTTTGTAGTCATCACGGGCTCTCCAGACACACATCCAGGCAGTGGATTTTTTGTCGGAGCGAACCTGTAAACGAATGGACGCACGGGCGCTGGAGAAACCAGCTGTGCTGTGCTCAGTGCTCGAGGGGTGTTCGATTGTCGAACAACATCCCGGACGAAGCACAAGAGGACTCGCCGGGTGACGAGAAATCTTGTTCCCTACGCAGGCGCTAACCTGATCAGGTTCAACGGGATCCGAAATTATTCGATCTCAGCCTCATAGCAAGGCACCCCGACAAGAACCCGGCCAGTCTAGACACAACTGGCAAAGAACGCCAACCCCACTGCAAGTGCCGTGATGAATGGCGTAATTACACGCAGTATCAGGATTGTTGCCGTACCAATGCACAACTACACTCGCTACGCTGAGCCGCGCATTGACGCTGTCAAACCATGGCCTTAGCCTTGGCGCTCAAATTACCTCCGTAATATCAATTCTAGGGATCGTCTATGCTGCGCAAACTCTCACTGGCCCTTGCCGTGTCTTGTGCGTCCAACGGAATGGCCTGGGCAGCAGATGTGCCCTTATCGGCCAAGACGGACCTGGTCAGCGTTTATCAGGAAGCCGTCAACAACAACGCCGACCTGGCGGCTGCCATTGCCCAATACGGCGCGCAGAAAGAAGTCGTGCCCCAGGCCCGCGCCGGGCTGCTGCCGAACCTCTCGGGCGGCGCCAATATTTCCGAGGTGCGTACGTCGCTCGATCAACCTTCGAGTACGACCAACCGCGATGCTCATTCGTACCAGGCCACCCTGGCGCAACCCTTGTTCCGCGCCGATCGCTGGTTCCAGTTCCAGGCCGCCAAGGAAGTCAACGAACAGGCTGCCCTGCAACTCTCGGCGACCGAGCAAAACCTGATCCTGCAAACCGCTGACAGCTATTTCAATGTGCTGCGCAGCCAGGACAACCTGGCCTCGACCAAGGCCGAAGAAGCGGCGTTCAAACGCCAGCTCGATCAATCCAACGAGCGTTTCGATGTCGGCCTCTCGGACAAGACCGACGTGTTGAACTCACAGGCCAGCTACGACACCGCACGCGCCAACCGCATCGTTGCGCAGCGCCAGGTGGACGACGCCTTTGAAGCATTGATCACCCTGACCAACCGCCAGTACAACTCGATCTGGGGCATCAGCCATAACCTGCCGATCCTGCCGCCAGTACCGAACGACGCCAAGGCCTGGGTCGAAACGGCGGGCCGACAGAACCTCAATCTGTTGGCCAGCAACTATGCCGTCAGCGCCGCCGAGCAGACCCTCAAGCAACGCAGGTCCGGGCACTTGCCAACGGTTGACGCGGTCGCCAAGTACGAGAAAGGCGACAACGATGCGCTGGGCTTCAGCAATCCGGTTCCCTTGGGCCAACCATCCTATGGCGGCAACGTCGAGCAAACCACCGTGGGCCTGCAACTGAACATCCCGATCTACAGCGGCGGCCTGATCAATTCCCAGGTGCGTCAGTCCTATGCACAGCTGGACCAGACCGAGCAGCAACGCGAATCCCTGCGCCGCAGCATCGTGGAAAACACCCGCGACCTGCACCGCGCGGTAAACACCGATGTCGAGCAGGTACAGGCGCGCAAGCAATCGATCATCTCCAACCAGAGCGCGGTGGAAGCGACTGAAATCGGCTATCAGGTAGGTACGCGAAACATCGTCGACGTGCTGGATGCGCAGCGCTCGCTCTACACCTCGGTGCGCGACTACAACAACACCCGCTACGACTACATCCTCGACAACCTGCGTTTGAAGCAACAGGCCGGCACGTTGAATCCGGGGGATCTGCAAACCCTGGCACGCTGGCTCAACCCGAACTACAACCCGGACAAGGATTTCTTGCCTCCGGATCTGGCCAAGGCGGCAGAGGAGCAATTGAAGGCGCGGCCTGATCAGTAAAAGCTAAAGCTTCGCGAGCAGGCTCGCTCCCACAGTGTTTCGAGTGTGGGGCGAGCCTGCTCGCGAATGAATACAACTCGGTCTAACGCTCGATCAACCGCCCCAACCCGTCCAGCAACCGCTGCAATGCCCCCTGATTGGCGCGCATCACGTTCAACCCGGCCTCTGCCATGCGCTGCGCATCTCGCGGCAGTTCGAACAGCCGCTGCACCGCCACCGCCAGCCCTTCGGCATCTTCCACTTCCTGCAACGCCCCGGCACTGCGCAACTGCGCGGCGATTTCGAGGAAGTTGAAAAGATGCGGACCGCTCAATACCGGTTTAGCCAGGGCCGCCGGCTCCAGCAGGTTATGCCCGCCATTGGGCACCAGGCTGCCGCCGACGAATGCACTGTCAGCCAGGGCGTAGAGAAACAGCAACTCGCCCATGGTGTCGCCCAGCAGCACTGAGGTATTCGCGCTGACCGCATCGCCACTGGAACGCCGGACCGTGGCAAAACCTTGTTGCTGGCACAACCCGTACACCGGATTGAAGCGTTCCGGATGACGCGGCACCAGAATCAGCAGGGCATCGGGGTGACTGGCCAACAACTGACGATGAGCCGCCAGCACCACCTCGTCTTCGCCGTCATGGGTACTGGCCGCGATCCACACCGGTCGTTCCAGCGCCTGCCATTGCCCACGCAGCTCAACAGCGCGCTCCAGCAGTTGCGGGTCGATGGTCAGGTCGAACTTGATCGAACCGGTCACTTCGACGGTTTCGGTCCGCGCGCCCAAGTCGCGCAAGCGTTGCGCCTCGGCTTCGGTCTGCACCGCGAACAGGCTCATCTCGGCCAGCATCGGCTGGGTCAACTTGGGGAACCGACCGTATCCCCTGGCCGAACGCTCGGACAGCCGCGCATTGGCCAACGCCACGGGGATCCCGCGTTTGGCGCATTGATGGATATGGTTGGGCCACAGCTCGGTTTCCATGATCACTGCCAGTTTCGGCTGAACCCGATCGAGGAAACGCCGGGCAGCGCAAGGCAAGTCATAGGGCAGATAACAGTGCTGGATGCGCGGCTCTTGGGCGAACAGTGCATGGATGCGCTCCGAACCGGTCGGGGTCATGCAGGTCACGGTGATCGGCAGATCCGGATAACGCGCCAGCAAGGCACGAATCATCGGTGCCGCCGCAATGCTTTCGCCCACCGACACAGCGTGCACCCAGATGCCGCCCGGTTTCATCGCCGGCATCCCGCAGGAGAAGCGCTCGCCGATGCGCCTGGCATATGCCGGCGCCTTGCGCGCACGCAGCCACAGCCGAATCGCTACCAATGGCAGCCCCAGATAAAACAGCGCGGTGTAGAGAGTTCTATTCATGGCGGCGGAGTTTATCGGCTTTTTTCGCCTATCGTCTGCAAGTGCACGGCAAAACGTTCGGCGAGCCAGCGCGCGGCCGGACCAAGCGGTTCATCCCGGCGCCACACCAGTTCCACTACCAGGGCCGGCGGGGTCCATTCGCTGACCAGTTCGACCATCTGGTTCTGATAGGTCGGGTACTGCACCACGTGGCGCGGCAACCAGGCCCAGCCGAGGCCACGCACCAGCCATTCGGCCATCACATAGAAGCTGTCGGCGCGCCAGACCTGCGGGCTGGCCGGATCACTGCCGGGATAAATGCTCGACTCCGTGGACATCAGCAACTGCCGATGTAGCGCCAGTTGTTGGCCGTCCACTGCGCCTTTGTCCGCCAACGGATGATCCTTGCCACACACCGTGACCATTTCCACGCTGCCCAGCACCCGCCGCTCAAGCGCCTCGGGAATCTGATCGTGAAAGAAAAGCAGCCCCAGATCGGCGCGCCGCTCCACCAGCTTGCGCGCGACATCGCCTTGGGCGGCGCTGGTCAGTTGCACTTCAAGGCTGGGGAATTTTTCCGCCAGGGCTTCGAAGCTTTCGATGATCGGCTGATAAGGCATCGCCTCATCCTGTGCCACGCGCAGTCGCGCCTCTTGCCCGCGCATCATCGCCAATGCCCGGCCGTTGAGCCTTTCGCACTGGCGCAACACCTCCCGTGCTTCGTCCAGCAAAGCCGTACCGGCTTCAGTGAGTTTCGGCTGACGGCCACTGCTGCGGTCGAACAGGCTGACGCCCAGGTCTTCCTCCAGCAACGCTATCGAACTGCTGACCGCCGACTGCGCCTTGCGCTGACCGCGCGCCACGGCAGAAAACGAACGCTGCTCCGCTACGCTGACAAACAACCGCAACTGCTCCAGATTCCATTGCATGCTCATGGCTCAACCCATCTCTTAAACAGATAGGTAATGACTTTACCGCATCTGGCGAATCTCTAGAATGCCGACCTCAGAGAGCAACACTTCACACGAGGATTGACCCATGACCGCCTACTACTACCTGGCCATTGCCATCTGCGCCGAAGTGATTGCCACTGTTTCAATGAAAGCGGTCAAAGGCTTCAGTACCCCGCTGCCACTGGTGCTGGTCATCGTTGGTTACGGGATCGCCTTCTGGATGCTGACCCTGGTGGTGCGCAGCGTTCCCGTGGGTGTGGCGTACGCCGTGTGGGCCGGCATGGGGATCGTGATGGTCAGCGTCGCGGCGCTGTTTATCTACGGGCAGAAACTGGACGTGCCGGCGATGCTGGGGATGGCGTTGATCGTGCTGGGCGTTGTGGTCATCCAGTTGTTCTCCAAGACTGCCGGGCACTAAATTCGAATCACGACTCATTGTAGGAGCGAGCCTGCTCGCGATAGCGGTGTATCAGTCGACATTGATATCGACTGACACGCCCTCATCGCGAGTTCAGGCTCGCTCCTACAGGTTTTGCATCCGCCAACAAATCTGCTCTTCGTCGAGTCTGTATACTGCGCCCTCGTCTTGAACACAGAGGTCGCCGAATGCCATCCGTTATTTCCACCGACGTTCTGATTGTCGGCGCTGGTGTCGCCGGCCTCTGGCTGAATGCGCGCCTGCGTCGCCAGGGTTTTTCGACCGTGCTGGTGGAAAGCGCCAGCCTCGGCGGCGGGCAGAGTGTGAAGTCCCAGGGCATCATCCACGGCGGTGCCAAATACGCGCTGCATGGTGCCCTGACCGGTGCCTCGGAAGCCATTGCCGACATGCCGCGCCGCTGGCGTGAAGCCCTGGCCGGTGACGGCGAGCTGGACCTGTCCGGCGTACGCCTGCTGTCCGAGGCCCATTACCTCTGGTCCCCCGGCACCCTCGCCGGCAACCTCACCAGTTTCTTCGCCAGCAAAGCCGTGCGCGGTCGCGTCGATCAGGTCAAGGGCGAGCAATTGCCGCCAGCTCTGCAGGACAAGCGCTTCAAGGGCAAGGTCTATCGCCTGGCGGAACTGGTGGTCGACGTGCCGAGCCTGATCCAGCGCCTGGCCGAGCTGGCCGGAGATGGCTTGCTCGCCGGGCAGAAGATCGAGCCGCTGCTGGAAGGCGGCGTGCTGGTCGGCCTGAAGGTGGACGAGCGCGAGATCCGTGCCCAGCGCATCGTCCTGAGCGCCGGCGCCGGCACCGCGGCATTGCTTGAAACGCTGGGTCTGAGCCAGCCCGCCATGCAGCGCCGCCCGTTGCACATGATCATCGCCAAGGGGCCAAGCCTCAAACCGCTGTACGCCCACTGCCTGGGCGGTGGCACCAAACCGCGCATCACCGTGACCACGCACCCGGCGGCGGATGGCCAATGGGTCTGGTACCTGGGCGGCGATATCGCGGAATCCGAAGGCGTGACCCGTGAGCCCGCCGAGCAGATCGCCACCGCACAGAAAGAACTCGGCCAGTTGCTGCCATGGATCGACCTGAGCACGGTGCAATGGGCGACCTTGCGCGTGGATCGCGCCGAGCCCCTGCAATCAGGCCTGACCCGTCCCGACAACGCCTTTGTGGCCGAGGAAGGCCGACTGCTGGTGGGTTGGCCGACCAAACTCGCCCTGGCGCCGGACTTCGCCGACCGCGTGATTGCCAGCCTGAACCGCGACGGTATCCAGCCAGGCCACCCGGCAGCGCTGCCTGAATTGCCGAAGCCGCCGATGGGTGTACCGGCCTGGGAGCAACTGCTGCCATGAGCCAACCGACCCTGCACGACTTGCATCGCCCGCTGGGCAGCACCGGCCTGCTGGTTTCCCCCTTGGGCCTGGGCACGGTGAAACTGGGCCGCGACCAAGGGGTGAAGTACCCCAACGGCTTCCGGATTCCCGATGACGACGAAGCACGCATGCTGCTCAAACTCGCCCGCGACCTGGGCATCAACCTGATCGACACCGCCCCGGCCTATGGTCGCAGCGAAGAACGCCTCGGCCCGTTGTTGCGCGGCCAGCGTCAGGACTGGGTGATTGTCAGCAAGGTCGGCGAAGAGTTTGCCGACGGCCAGTCCCGCCACGATTTCAGCGCCGCGCACACGCGAATGTCCGTGGAGCGCAGCCTGCAACGCCTGGAAACCGACTTCATCGACCTGGTGCTGGTGCACTCCGATGGTAACGACCTGGCGATCCTCAATGACTGCGAAGCCTATGAGACCCTCGCCGCGCTCAAGGCCGAAGGCAAGATTCGCGGTTTCGGGTTTTCCGGCAAAACCGTCGACGGTGGCCTGAAGGCACTGGAGCAAGGCGACTGCGCGATGGTCACCTACAATCTGAACGAACAAAACGAGAAGGCCGTCATTGACTATGCTGCTGCACACGGCAAAGCCATTCTGGTCAAGAAAGCCCTCGCCAGTGGTCATGTCTGCCTGAGTCCGGGCGTGGATCCGGTGCGCGCCAGTTTCGAGTTGTTGTTTGAACATCCGGGTGTTGCCAGTGCTATTGTCGGGACCATCAATCCGCTGCACCTCGCCCACAATGTCGCGACCGTTGCCCAGGTCCTACGTAGCCACTGACGCCGCCCACGCGGCCTTAAGCAGGAGCCGACATGTCGCGTACGCTCATCAGAAAGAACCCGAGCAACTTCAAGACCCTGCCATTATTCGTCGAAGCGACCCCCGAAGGCCTGGCTTATCAGAGCGTTGGCAGGCCGCTGAATTTCTCCCAGACCCTGCAACGTCGTCGCCCGGTGACGGTCGGCGACAGCGAACGGTTTGCCCTGGAGCTGGCCAATCTCGGGGTTTCGGTGCGCCTGACCCTGCATTGGCAGAATCGCGACTATTGGGTGCTGGTGCGCCAACGCCGGCAGGACCGTGGCGATGTGGTGCTCAAGCTGATCTCCGGGTACGTGCCGGCCCACGAACTGAACCTGCCCTTGCACACGGCGATCCAGGAGATAGCCGAAGAATGCCTGCTGGAAACCCCGGAAGGCTGGCTCAGTGGGCGATTCAACGACACCTGGCTACCAGCGCCCTACTCGGCCGCCCTGCATTACCGTGAAGCCCTGCCGTTTCGCCTGTCGCCACTGTCCGGCTCGGCACGGCCGGTACGTTGCGCCAACCTGATGCTGATAGAGCGCCCACGGGCTTACGTGCATTTGCCAACGGCGTCGCTGCAACTGATCTACGACTTGCGCCTGGACGTTCCCAAGGAAGCCAAATCACTGAGCCTGTTCCATGTCGATGAGCGACTGGAAGGCGACCAACTCGTTGCTCGCCTCGACCGCAAGCGCCCCGATCTGTACTTGATGCCCTTGCAGGACGGCCACCCGATGGCTGAGCTCTACACCTTGAAAAAGGATCAGCTGTACCCCGCCAGCACGCGAGGACTGTACCTGGCCGAGAGTTTCGCCCAACAGGAGGGCTGGCTGGTTCGCGATGAGCGGATTCGCTGGAAGGACTGGGTGAGACAGCAGGGTCTGACCCCGCCGGGGAAGGATTCGGGCCTGGCGCGGTTGCGCGGCAAGGCCAAATTGCTGCTGAAGAAAATCGTGCCGCGTAAAAAAGTCAGCTCCTGAAGGCGTGCACATAACCCTGTAGGAGCTGGCTTGCCAGCGATGGTCGTTAACGATGACGCGTATCTACTGATTCAACGCGTGCGCCCTGACTCCATCGCGAGCAAGCTCGCTCCTACAAAAGCTGCGTCACTCGGACTTGCGGATCTTCTCGACAATCGCCGTGGTGGAGCTGTTTTCCACCAGCCCCAGCACTTTCACGGTACCGCCGTAGGCCTTCACGATGTCCGCGCCGACCACCTGGTCGATCCCATAGTCGCCGCCCTTGACCAGCACGTCCGGCTTGACCGCGCTCAGCAGGTTTTCCGGAGTGCCTTCCGAGAAACTGATGACCCAGTCCACCGCACCCAGGCCGGCCAGCACCGCCATGCGCCGGTCGACACTGTTGATAGGGCGGCCCGGCCCTTTCAGGCGGCTGACCGATGCATCGTCGTTGATCGCCACGATCAGGCGATCACCCTGTGCCCGCGCCTGCTCCAGATAGGTCACGTGGCCGGCGTGCAGAATGTCGAAACAACCGTTGGTGAACACGATCCGCTCGTTGTGCGCGCGGGCATCATCAACCGCCAGCAACAGTTGCTCAAGGCCCAGTACACCGCGTTCGGAACCCTCCTCGCGCTGAATCGCACGACGCAGTTCCGGCGCACTGATGGCCGCCGTACCGAGCTTGCCAACCACGATGCCCGCCGCCAGGTTGGCCAGGGCCACCGCGTGGGGCAGTTCTTCGCCAGCGGCAATCGCGGCCGCCAGGGTGGAAATCACCGTGTCGCCGGCACCGGTCACGTCGAACACTTCACGGGCCCGGGCCGGCAAGTGCAGCGCCGGATGATCCGGGCGCAGCAAGGTCATGCCGTGCTCGCCACGGGTCACCAGCAAGGCACCGAGGTCCAGGTCGTGCATCAGCTGCGCGCCCTTGCTCACCAATTCGTGCTCATCGGCGCAACCACCAACGATGGTTTCGAATTCGTTGAGGTTTGGCGTGATCAGGCTCGCACCACGGTAGATCGAGAAATCCTTGCCCTTGGGGTCGGCCAGCACCGGAATGCCACGGGCACGGGCGGCCTGGATCAGCGCCTGATGGTTTTTCAGCGCGCCTTTACCGTAGTCGGACAGCACCAGCACCTTGATGCCTTCGAGCAACTCATCGACCTGCGCGGTCAGCGCCAGCGCGTCGGTGGCGAAGGGTTCTTCGAAGTCGATACGCAGCAATTGCTGGTGACGGCTCATGACCCGCAGCTTGACGATGGTCGGCTGGTGCGCAATGCGCTGGAAGATAGCCCGCACGCCGGCGCCCTTGAGGCTGTTGACCAGGCTGTTGGCGGCTTCATCGTCGCCGGTGACGCCGACCAGCGAGGCCGGAGCCCCCAGGGCGGCAATGTTCAAGGCAACGTTGGCAGCACCGCCCGGGCGGTCTTCGATGTGATCGACCTTGACCACCGGCACCGGTGCCTCAGGAGAAATCCGTGAGGTACCACCATGCCAGTAACGGTCGAGCATGACATCGCCGACTACCAAGACAGGGGCTTGATCGAATCGCGGCATGGACAACTTCATGGTGCAACCCACATACAGAATGAACAGGGGCGCGATATTAACACAGGGTTGGTGTCGGCTTGTGCGGTGGCTGCAACCGGATGATTCGCCGGGTTTTATTGCTCAATTTTTGAGCAGGAATTCGTCAGGTGACGACACGCTCCGGCTTCATTCAAATCCCAGCATCTCGTAATCACGCTGATAGGCCCGCCGCACCAGCCGGCGGGTGCGTACCGTGCAGAACTCACGCGCCAGCATCGGGCGCCGCTGCTGCGACCGGTTGATGTGGGGCAGCTCTACCGGATAGCCCAATTGCTCGCAAACCAGCCTGAAATCCCGTTCCAGATGCTCCTGGTAGCCGACAAAATCCAGCGCCAGATGGCCCATGGAGTCCGTCAGGAAATCCGTTTGCGCGGCGAAGTGCAACTGTCGCTGGATCGTCTCCGGGTGCAGCCAGCGGCCCACGAAGTCATCAAAGTCACGGTAGTGGCTGACCAGTTTCTGCGCCGCGTGATCCCGCTTCCCCAAGGCGTTGCCCCGCAGGAATGCGTAGGCCGAGTAGGCCCTTTCCAGGGGATCGCGAACGAACGCGAACTTGAAACTGGCGGCAAACTGCTCGGGAAATTGCTGCTCGTACCAGTACAACGGCAAGTGGCCCGGGCTCCAGTCGTCAAACATGGCCGCACAGACACTGCTGCCGGCACATTTGGGGACGTGGATGAACAAGCAGGAACGCTGCTCGAAGGGCTTGGGAAAACTGACGCTGGCCGACATCGACTTGTTCACCACTTGACGGTCCACGACCGACAGGCGCCCCAGCAGAAAAGCCCGTTGCGACTTGGGCAACAGCTTCCAGAGATAACGTTGCAACATCCAGACACCCGCGGGAAAGGGATGGCCCTCTCGATTCAAGTCAAAGTTCGTTCAGGAACCTTAACAAGCAAGTTGCCGAGATTTATTCCGGTTTGGTCAAGAAGCGTAAAGGACTGGATACAAATCACCGGGCGCGTTGCGCGCCAGGTGTGCGAAAGGGCGAGCCAGGCTCGCCCTTTCGGGGTCAGGCGATGTCTTCGGCCGGGGCGTCGAGGCCCATCGCGTTGAGGCGCGAGTAGTAGCCGTTTTGCGCCAGCAGTTGTTCATGGGTGCCGCGCTCGACGATTTTCCCCTGATCCATGACCAGGATCAGGTCGGCCTTCTCGATGGTCGACAGGCGGTGAGCGATCACCAGCGTGGTGCGACCTTTCATGACCTGATCCAGGGCAGCCTGAATATGCCGCTCGGACTCGGTATCGAGTGCCGAAGTCGCCTCATCGAGAATCAGCAGCGGAGCATTCTTCAACAGTGCCCGGGCAATCGCCAGGCGCTGACGCTGACCACCGGACAGCAGCACGCCGTTTTCCCCGACCTGAGTGTCCAGGCCTTCCGGCAATTGAGCAATGAAGTCCATCGCGTAGGCATCTTTGGCCGCTTTTTCAATGTCTTCACGGGGTGCGCCAGCCAGGTCGCCATAGGCGATGTTGTTGGCCACTGTGTCGCTGAACAGGGTCACGTGCTGAGTCACCTGGGCGATATGCCGACGCAGGTTCAACAGCTTGTACTGTTCCACTTCGACGCCATCGATGAGGATTTCGCCCTTGTCGTGGTGATAGAAACGCGGAATCAGGTTGGCCAGGGTCGACTTGCCGCTGCCCGAACGCCCCACCAGCGCCACCATTTGCCCGGGCTCGACCGAGAAACTGATGTCATTGAGCACCTGACGCTCGGTGTCGGGGTAGGTGAAGCTGAGATTGCGCACGTCCAGGCGACCGCTGACGACATCGCGCTCGACGGTGCCGGTATCGACTTCAGGCTGGACATCCAGTTGCTCGAAGATACTTTCTGCACCAGCCACACCCTTCTGGATGGTCGAGCTGACTTCGGACAGCTGGCGAATCGGCTTGGGCAGCAGGCCGGCCAGGGTGATGTAGGCCACCATGTCGCCAGCAGACGCATCGCCACGCAGGAACAACACCAGGAACATCAGTACGGCCATGGCGGTGTAGATAACCAGTTGCAGCAGCGGCGTGTAGATGGCACCGGTGCGGGTCATGCGCAGCTGCTTGTCGGTGTTGCCCTGGCTGGCGTCGAAGAAGCGTTTCTCTTCGTACTTTTCACCGCCGAAGCTGCGCACCACGCGATAGCCCTGGATCGTTTCGGACGCCACATGCGTCACGTCCCCCATGGCCAGCTGGATTTTCTTGCTCTGCTTGCGGAATTTCTTGCTGGCCGTGCGCACCATGAGGGCGATCAGCGGCAGGATGGCGACCATGACCAGCGTCAGGCGCCAGTTCATGTACAACAGCGAGGCAAACAGGAAGATCACCGTCATGCCTTCACGGATTACGACCTTGATCGCATCTGTTGCCGCCCCCGTGACCATGGTCACGTTGAAGGTGATACGTGAAATCAGGTGCCCCGAGTTATGCTTGTCGAAGTACCGGTTTGGCAACACCAGCAGGTTGTTGAACAACTGGACCCGCAAGTCATGGACCAGGCCCAGGGAAACCTTGGCCAGGAAGTAGTTGCCCAGATACGACCCCAACCCCTGCCACGCGGCGATCAGGATGATCAACAACGGCACCGCCTGCAACAGTTGCAGATCCCGCAGGTAGGGTACGGTTGGAAACAGCACCGCTTCAGGGTTGGACAGACCGTCGACGAAGTACTTGAGGATGTAGCCCAGCATTGGCTGTGTCGAAGCGAAAATCAGAAAACCGACGATGCTGATCAGAAACAGGCTGATATACGGCCGGACATAGCCGAGCAGGCGGAAGTAGATTTTCAAGCTCGAGGGGCTTGCGGAGAGACTGGAGTCGGTCATATCACGCGAAAGTCGATGAAAAGGACGCTGACTTTACCACAGCTTCCCCAGGGTTCTGGCAATCGCATACAGTCTGTGTATTGTGGCGCGTCAAATAGCTTCCAGTTGTCCCTGCCTTGGTATGGTCGCTCAATTCAGGAATAAGTTAACCAGCATGCAATTAAACGCTTTGAACAGCACCTCCAACAGAATCTTCGATTTCATTTGCTTGTGGATCCTTCCGCTCGGTTATTTATTACTGCTTTGTGCGTTGTTTTTCCTGCCGGGGCGCAATGTGCATCACAAGCTTTACTACGGTCTGTTCAGCATTCCCGCTCTGATTGCACTGTGCCTGCGTCCACGGATCGGCAAAGAGTTGTTGCACGAACCGATCGTCATTGCAGCCCTGCTGTTTGTGGCGTGGGCACTGCTTAGCCTGAGCTGGGGGCCGGACGAAATCGACTTTGGTCAGTTCAAACCGCCATTGCATACCCTGTTGTTGTTCGTTGGCTGCTACCTGCTGGTGCGCTATCGCAGTGAAATCATACAGCCCCTGCTGTTCTGCGCCGCAATGGTGGCGCTGGTCCTCTCTGTCTACAACCTGTACTGGTTCGACCTGGTGTACCAACCGGAAATGCGTCTGATCGGCCTGGGTGCTTTCGACAATCCGTTGCTCAGTTCCCACGTTTTCGGTTTTTTCTGTACCTACTGGCTGAGCCTGAGCATGACCTGCAAGCGACGCCAGATACTTTGGCTGAGCATACCGGCGATGGCGATCATGTTCGCCACAGTGCTGGCCACCGGTTCCAGGACCCCACTGGTTGCACTGACGCTGGCTGCGCTTTGGCTGTGTTTCATCTGCTGGAATCGACGCTCGGCCTTCATGCTTGGCGCCATATTCTTCGCCGGTTCCGCAACTTTCGCGTTATTTGCCGACAAGATCATCGAAAGAGGCAGCTCCTTCCGCATCGAGCTCTGGCAATTGACCCTGGGCAGGATCGCGGAGCAACCATGGATCGGACACGGCTACAACGCCAAGCTGACCCTGGACCCCGGCGTCGGCTACAGCCTTCAGGAGCCCCATAGCTTTGCCTTGGGCGTGCTCTATTACGTCGGCATTATCGGCCTGCTGCCATGGCTGTTCTTTCTCGTATGGGGCTTCATCAGCAGCCGGCGCCATCGCGTGCAACCGCTGTTTATCATTGCCTCGGCCTGGCTGGCCTTCGGTATCGGTGCAGGCCTGACTGAAGGTGGCGGAATTATCTCTCGCCCCAAGGAGCACTGGTTCCTGCTGTGGATCCCCTTGGCACTGATTGCCGCATTGAGCATCAATCAACGGGCCCGACGCCTGCTGGACACGCCGATCAAGACCGCGACACCTGGCGCCCTGCAACAGCTGACAGCCGATGCCCAAGTCATCGAAGAGGATGGTCTGGGCCCCAAGGTCCTGCGCCTGACCGATGGCAGTTTTCTCAAGCTGTTCCGCCGCCGCCGCTGGTATACCTCGGGCAGCTTCACACCCTACTCCGATCGTTTTGCCGTCAATAGCGTGCAACTGCGCAGCATGGGCATCCCGACGCCGCACATCCTCGACCTTTACCGGTTCGAAGACGGCAGCACCGCTGTGCATTACTCTCCGCTGCCGGGCAACACGCTGCGCCAGATCCTGCAAGGCATCACTGCCCCGGCGGTGCGCCAGGCACTGGTGGAGCGTTTCGGCAAATTCATGGCTCAACTGCACCAGCAAGGGGTCTACTTCCGCTCCCTGCACCTGGGCAATGTGCTGGTGCTGGAGGACGGCGAGTTCGGCCTGATCGATCTGGCCGACTTGCGAATTTACCCTTCATCGTTGAGCCCTTCCCTGCGTCGGCGTAATCTGCGCCACATGCAGCGCTATGCATCAGATCGCCACTGGCTGTTCGAGGATCACTTCGAAGCACTGCTGCAGGGATACGCCGCGGCGGCTTCGAAAGCCGACGTGGATCATTTGCACAGGCACGTGCTGGCCGGGAGCCCTCCGGCCCAGGTTCACTGATGATAGAAATCAACCCACTTATCGCGATGACGGCCTACCTGCTGGCCATCGCGACCGCTGCGCTACTGTTGCGCAGCGTGCCGAGACTTACCCGACAGCTGAAGCATTCCGGCGAAAGCCGTTTTGCCGGTATCGACGGCTTGCGCGGGTACCTGGCCTTCGGCGTGTTCGTGCACCACTCGATCATTACCTGGATCTTTCTGCAAACCGGCGTGATCGATTTTCCGCCGAGCAACTTCTACTCGCAGCTCGGCCAGGGCAGCGTCGCCCTCTTTTTCATGATCACCAGCTTTCTGTTCTGGGACCGCTTGCTCACCCACGGGCGGCAACACGACTGGCTGGCATTTGCGGTATCGCGGCTGTTTCGCCTCTATCCGCTCTACCTGCCGCTGATGTTGACCGTGTTTGCCTGCGTGTTCTATTTGCAGGACTGGGAACTCAAGGATTCCGGCACCCAGGTCATCGGCCAGGCTCTGGCCTGGCTGACCTTCGACCGGCCAGACGTCAACCAGTACCACCAGAGCGGCATGCTGATTTCCAACGTCACCTGGACGCTGGCGTATGAGGTGTTTTTCTACCTGGCCCTGCCACTGGCCGCCATGGTGTTCATATATCGCGGCGGCTGGATGCAGACGGTGCTGTGCCTGATCGGCATCTACACCCTGTACCAGGTGGTCGGCTGGGAACACTCGCTGAAGAAGCACTTCCTGGCCAGCTTCCTCGGCGGCATCGCTGCGGCGTACTGGATTCGCCGTCCACAATTCGTCGCCTGGAGCCAGTCTCCGCTGGCGGGCATCATCGCCCTGCTCGCCCTGGCGATCGCCTTTACGGCGTTCAACCGGGCATTCAACCCGGGAGCGCTGCTGCTGCTTTCACTGTTCTTTGTGATTGTGGCGTCCGGCAATACCTTGTTCGGCGCCCTGAGACCACGCAGCATCCGCTGGCTGGGGGAAATCAGCTACAGCACGTATTTGCTGCACGGTTTCGTGCTCTGGGTACTGATGCAGCGACTGCCGCCGATATTGCACGTGGACGCCCGGCAAGCCTGGGTCTTCCTTCCGTTGCTGGCCGTGTGCAGTTGCCTGCTGATCATCATCAGCAGCCTGACTTACCTGTACATCGAAAAGCCCGGTATCGATGCCGGCAAGAAAACCCTGCACTGGTTGCGCCAGAACAGGAAGCCGAGCAAAGAACCTGCGGAGGAGACGGCTCAACAACGTTGAGCAATCACCGGGGCATGTCGCCGAGGACAATGCCCCGCCTTTTATCCCCTCTTGATCCAGCCTTTGGCTCAGCCTTTCTCCAGCCGTGAGAAGAGCATACGGCCCAACCCACGCCAGGTTTTCTTGTTCCAGGCCTTGAGCGGAATCTGCGCCAGCAACTCCCGCGCCAGTTTGCGGTCACGGTTGGCAGTCTTGAGGAACATGGAATTGAGAAACTTGTAGCGCACCTCGTCATACAGCGGGTGATCGCTGAAGAGCGCGTAAGTGCGCAGGATGCTGTCGATCATGAAGCGGTGGTTCTTGTAGGAGTTGGTGGCGTGCTTGCGATAGCGCGCCATCAACATATTCAGACCATCGATGAAGTAACCGGCGTGGGTCACCTTCAACTCGATCAACAAGTCTTCCAGGCGAATGGTCGGGTCGAAACCGCCCACCTTCTCCAGCGCTTCGCGGCGGATCATCAGGGTGGGTGCCGGAGGATAGGGCTTGCGCTCCAGGAACATATCATCGAAGTCCAGACGACGGAACGGCACATCCCGGCGCTGGCGCTTCTCGGGGTAGAGATTGCCGTCGGCATCGATCAGTTCGATGTTACCGGCGCAAATGCCGACCTCGGGTTTGCCGTCCATATGCGCGACCTGGGCGGCGATTCGCTCCGGCAGCATGATGTCATCCGAACCGAACGGCACGATCAGGCTGCCCTTTGCCCGGGCAATCGCACCGTTGAGGGTGTTGGTCAGCCCCTGGTTTTCCTGGACCCGGAAGTCGAAACCATGGACGGCCTGCAACGCCTTGATCCGCTCGACACTGTCATCCTTCGAGCCATCGTCGACCACCAACAACTCGATGTTCCGATAGGTCTGGTTGAGGACGCTGAGAATGCTTTCCTCGATGTAAGGAGCGTGGTTGTACGACGCGATAATGACCGTGACGATGGGCTGCGCGTCGTTCATGGCTGTTCCTTGCGGGCCTGTTCCAGGCCGGAGTCGATCAGATTGAGGTATTCGCGACGGAACTCTTCAATGTCATGGTGCTGTTGCAGATAACGGAAAGCCTGCTCGCCCCTGGCCTTGAGCTCGTCATCTGACAGCCCCAGGTAAGTGTCCAGCGCCGCCTGCAGCGTCGGCACATCCTTCGGCGTAATCGCCAGGCCACCGGCGCCTTCGATGAGCGGCAACATGGCCGGCACGTTCGAGGCAATCACCGGCAAATGCCCGCTCATGCCTTCAAGCAGCGCCAGCCCCAGGCCTTCGGCCAGGGAGGGCATGGTCCAGATATCGAAAGCGCGAATGTACTGCAGGGCAATTTCCTTGAACCCCAGCAAATGGGCGCGGCCACTGAGGCCGAGGCGGTCGATTTCCGCCGCCAGGCGCAACTCTTCGCGGCCGGCACCGATGATCGCCAGTTGGGTATTGGGGTATTTGTCCTTGAGCGCGGCAAAGGCCTGCAGCAAATAGATATGACCCTTGACCGGCACCAGTCGCCCCAACGCACCGATCAGCCGCACCGAGGGATCGATGCCCAACAGTTCACGGGCCTTTTCACGACTGTGTTGCAGACCTTCGGCTTGCTCGATGTCGATGGCATTGGTGATGGCATAGGTATTCTGGTCGGTGAAGCCGCAGTCACAGTCCAGCAGATACTGTTTCACCGCAGGCGACACGCCGACGAAACGCCAGTGACGATCGATCAGGCGCTGGGTCTGGCGGCGTCGGTAAAAACGGTCGTACTCGCCAAATCCGTGGGAAATGCCGATGCACAACGGCACTTTCAACCAGCGGTTGAGCGTCAGCATCATGTTCACTGGCTTGAAGCGGTTGCAGATCACCACATCGAATTTTTCCCGACGGCAGAACTTGTACAACTGCCACATGGCCCGCAGGCGCATGCCCTTGAGGGACTTGTCGGAAAACTCGAAGTACACCGAACGGTCGGCCCGGCTCACTGCTTCCCCCGGCCCGGGCTTGCCGCGCAGAAACGCAGCGGTCACCTCATAGCGATCACTGGGCAGGGCCTTGACGATTTGCTCCGCGAGGTCGGCGAAATCATGGGCTTTGACGTTGTAGTCAGGCTGCAGTTGCAGGACCTTTGACCGCTGACTCATAACTCTCCCCGCTGAGAAACATTGCCTGGTGTGTGCTTGATGGACCACAAAAGCTCGTGGCGCCGGACTGCCTTGCGAAAGAACTCGTTCTGGCCATAGGTAGGCGACAACCGGCCGGCCAACAAGCGTTGGATCAACCGACGCAAGCGACGCTTGAACGGCATCGCCGGCTGCAGGTCGTGCATCATGCCCAATGCCATGGCCTTGTCGCGCTGTTGCTCCAGCGGCAAGGGCAGGCAATAAGGCTGCATCGGTTGGGCCGGATCGAAGGCCGGTGGCAAGGCGATGCCATCACCGGTATCGCCCATCGGCCAGCGGTCGTTGTCGTGCAGGTGGTTGGCATAGCCCAATAGCGTGGTCGGCTGCCAGTCCAGGCCTTGCAAGGCTTCGAGGACTGCCACTTGGGCGCAGATATGATCGGGATGCGGATCGAGGGTCGGATGCGGCAAAACGATGACCTCGGGGCGGCCCGCAACAGCAACTCTCGCAGATCCGCCAGCAGGTTGTTCCAGGTCGGCGCGCCATCGGCATCGCCGGGCAGCGTGAAAGGATTCAACTGACGGAACAGGCGGGTATCGTTCAGGTCAGCTTCCCGCGATCCCGCCGCCACCGCTGGCGCGGCCTGCATGCTCGCCAGTTGCAGGCAGAAATAACCCAGCTGTACGCAGTGGGCCTCGGGTACACCGGCCCAACGTGGCACGGCGATGCTGTCCCAGGTGCGCAGGCGGCCTTTCAAGCGAGCCGCATCGGCCTTGTTCAGGCCCATCTGCTGATAATGTTCGGCTTCGATTTCGCCCGCCGTCAGCGTGACAACCCAGGTTTCGTCGGCCTGGCTGTACAAACCGTAGGCCGCCAGCTCGGCGTCATCGGCGTGGGGCGCGATGACCATGACCCGCTGACGCCGGTAATCCGGATGTTCCAGCGCCCACAGCACAGGCTCACCGAACACGCGACAGAAACGCCCGCGCAAGCGCAGGTCACCACGGGACAGCGCCTGAGCCTGACCACTGAGATTGAGGTAACGCAGGCCGTTTACACCCCGTTCGAAGGTTTGTCGGTCCGGGTTTTCGCCCCCCGCCAACTCGACCACCGGATCGAAAAAACGACCCAGCCAGGTGCTTTTTACCCGCAGGGCCAGCACCAGCGTCGCGTCGTCGACCAGCATCACGCCCTCGTCCAGCCGCAACTGTTCACCGTTCAGGTGCACCTTGGGCTGGGGCGTGTAGGGGGGAAAGCTGTACTGGTAATCGTCTTTCGGTGAGTAGAACAGATGGTCGGCAAACCAGGCCTCGTGGGCCATCCAGCCCAGAACCGCCAGCACCAGCGGCAACCACCAGGCCACCAGCACACCGATGACGATCAACAGCACCAGCGCAATCAACAGACCGATACGTTTGTTGCGCCGATGGCGCTTGAGCAGTAGCTGTTTGCGACTCATGGCTTGGCTCATACGGTAAAGACCGGCACGGGGTTGCACCAGCGATCCTTGTATTCACGGTCGGCGCGACCGAAGGAAAAGCGCAACGGTTTATCCTGCGCCCGGGCATGCTCCCAGGCGCTTTGCGTATTGAGGAAACTCAGCACACTGCCAGGGCTGAACTCACGAGTCTCGGGATCGACTCCGCCGTTGATGTACTCGACGCTGATCCACTGCGGGGTTTCGACGCGGTACACCAGTTGAATCGCAATTGGCGCATCGTTGAGAAAAATCACCGAGCCGATCAGCAACTCACGCAGCAATTCGATGACGTCGGCCATGCGCTCGGCACCCGTCGCCGGGAAACCCCAGCGGCGCTGGAACAGGTCGCAGTAAATCGCCGCCAGCTCAGCGCTGGAAAATTCGGACACCGGCCGCACCACGCCACCGGCCTCTTCCAGCAGGCGCAATTCGCGGCGCTGGTTATAGCGGAATTTTTTCGACAGTTCTTCGGGCGTGCGGGCCATGGCCAGCTGTTCGGCTTGCAACTTGATGCCAGCGAAACGGCCTTCGTTCAGCGCCGACAGATAACGCGCGCGATGGCGCAAAGGCGCCTGGGTATCGGCAGCGGCCGGCAGGATGATCTCGGCGTTGCCCAGGTCGAACAGACCTTTCTTGCCGCGACGCTTGAGCACGTCCTTGGACAAGGCCAGGTCGCGGCCCCAGGTCGGGATCGCCGCCTTGACCTCATCGCCCTGCACCCAAGCCAGGTAACGCACCGGAATGTCAGCCAGTTGCGCCAGCCGCTCGACCACAATTGGATGAGTCGCGACGCTGCCGCCATAACGCTGCCAGGTTTCGGCGTAAGTCGAGGCGTCGACGACCGCCCAGCCACGCTCGCGCCAGCCTTGAAATCGGTTGAGCATCAGCCCCTCTGTGCCAGTTCGGTAACGTGCGGCAAATGCCAGAAAGCATCGCGCACCGCGCGATCGGAGAAGCGTTCGCGCAAGCGCTCGAGCATCAACTCGGCACACTGCCGGCGTTGCTGATCATCCATGCCGGCCAGATGTTGCAGCCCCTGGGCCAGACGCTCGGCATCGCCCAACGGGAACAGGATGCCCACGCCTTCCACCACCTCTTTCGCTCCGCCGCACGCCGTGGCCAGCAAGGGTACGCCAGCGGCCATGGCCTCCAGCAGCACCATGCCGAACGGTTCGTGATCGGAACTCAGTGCGAACACATCGAAGGCACGGAAGTAGTTACGCGCATCCGGCACCTGACCGAGGAACAGAACCCGGTCACCGATGCCCAGCTCCCGGGCCTGGGCCTTGAGGTTTTCCTCCAGGCGCCCCTTGCCGAGAATCACCAGCTGGCTGTTGGCGGGCAAGCCCGGCAATGCCTCGGCGAAACCCTGCAGCAGCGTGGCCTGGTCCTTGTCCGGATGCAGCCGCCCGACGTTGCCGACGATCCAGGCATCCGCCGCCAAACCGAGGGTTTCCCGGGCCTCGCGAGCCGACACCTGGGTCGCCTGCAAGGCGTCCACATCGATACGGTTGTACAAGGTCTGGATCCGCGAAGCCGGCCACTTCGGCAGGCATTGGCGCATGTCGTCGCGCACGGCGTCGGACACACCGAGCAGACTCAAACGCTTGCGGAAAACATGCGCGAACAGTTTACGGCTGCCACGCTTGTAATCGTCAAAAGCGTGATGCACGCCAATGACCGGCAACGACGTGCCGAGCAAGGCGATATAGATCGGCTTGAAGCGATGGGCGATGCAGAAACTGAAGTTGCGCGACGCGGCGATCTTGCGCAGATCGCCGATGGCACCCAGCTTCAGACCACGAATGGCCTTGGAGCTGTACTCCATGAACAGCACTTCGTCGGAGGCGCAGCCCGCGGCGACTTCGGCATCGGCAACCCCGGTGAGAAACACCGTGGTCACGCGATAACCGGTCCCCGCGAACAGGCTGGCGTACTGCCGTGCGCAGTCCAGGAACGGCCCGTCATAGCCGTGGCAGAACTGCAGCACATGGCGTTCAGCCGAACGTGTCATAGGCGTTTGCGCCCTCTTTGACCACCAGGATGTCTTCCATGATCAGATACTGTAGATCCGAACCGAAGAACATGTTCAGAGCGTCGGTCGGCGAGCAGATCATCGGCTCGCCACGACGGTTGAGCGAGGTGTTGAGCGACACGCCGTTGCCGGTGAGCACTTCCAGCGCTTTCATCATGTCGTAGTAACGCGGGTTGTATTCGCGCTTGAGCACCTGGGCGCGAGAGGTGCCGTCCTCGTGGACGACTTCCGGCACGCGGGTTTTCCATTCTTCCGCCACTTCGAAGGTGAAGGTCATGAACGGAGCCGGGTGATCGATCTTGATCATCTGCGGCGCCACGGTGTCGAGCATCGACGGGCAGAAAGGCCTCCAGCGCTCGCGGAATTTGATCTGGTGGTTGATGCGGTCGGCCACGCCGGGAATGCTCGGGCAACCGATGATCGAACGACCGCCCAGTGCACGCGGACCGAACTCCATGCGCCCCTGGAACCAGGCGACCGGGTTGCCATCGACCATGATCCTGGCGATCTGCTCCGGCATGTTGTCGAGCTTGCGCCAGGTCGGCTTGTTCTCGTGACGGGCGCATGCGGCAATCACGTCTTCGTTGCTGTACGACGGGCCGAGGTAGACGTGTTCCATCTTCTCGACCGGTACGCCACGGGCGTGGGACACATAGGCCGCCGCGCCGACTGCGGTGCCGGCATCACCGGATGCAGGCTGTACGAACAGCTCTTTGACGTCGTCGCGGGCGATGATTTTCTGGTTCAGCTTGACGTTCAACGCACAGCCACCGGCATAGGCCAGTTTGCCGGTTTGCTTGAGCACGTCGCCCAGATAGTAGTCGATCATCTGCAGCGCAATTTTTTCGAACAGCGCTTGAATGCTGGCAGCGTAGTGAATGTAAGGCTCATCAGCGATATCGCCTTCGCGCTTTGGACCCAGCCACTCGATCAGCTTCGGCGAGAAGTAGTAACCCTTGCCCTTCTCTTTGTAGCGACGCAGGCCGATGACGTTGGCGTAGTCGGTGTTGATCACCAGCTCGCCGTTCTCGAACGAAGCCAGGCGCGAGAAATCGTATTTGCTGGCGTCGCCGTACGGCGCCATGCCCATGACCTTGAACTCACCGTCGAGCATATCGAAACCGAGGAACTCGGTGATCGCGCCGTACAGGCCGCCGAGGGAGTCCGGATCGAAGAATTCCTTGATCTTGTGGATCTTGCCGTTTTCGCCATAACCGAAGAAGGTCGTGGCGTACTCGCCCTTGCCGTCGATGCCCAGGATCGCGGTTTTTTCTTTGAAACCGGAGCAGTGATAAGCGCTGGAGGCGTGGGCCAGGTGGTGTTCGACCGGCTCGATCTTGATCTTCTTCGGATCAAAACCCAGTTGTTCCAGGCACCAGACGATCTTGTTGCGATAGCGCTTGTAGCGACGGTTGCCCATCAGGATCGCGTCGAGGGCGCGGTCCGGGGCGTACCAGTAACGCTTGGCGTACTGCCAGCGGGCCTTGCCGAACAGGCTGATCGGTGCGAATGGAATCGCCACCACGTCAACGTCGGACGGTTTGATACCGGCCTGTTCCAGGCAGAATTTCGCCGATTCGTAAGGCATGCGGTTCTTTGCATGTTTATCGCGTACGAAGCGTTCCTCTTCAGCCGCCGCGACCAGCTTGCCGTCGATATACAGGGCTGCGGAAGGATCATGGCTAAGGGCGCCGGACAGGCCAAGAATCGTCAATGCCACAGGGGTCTAGCCTCTTTAGTCTGCATGCAGGCGCAAGCGCCTCAAAAATTAATGTGCCCTCGCAAGGGGCGAGAGACAGCTAAAGGGCGGGATTATAGCGTAAAAGCAGCGGCAAACCTCTAGCCGCAAGCGGCATGCAACTGCGGCCGGGGCCTCGCGTTATTTTTTATCCGCGCGCAGGTCGCCAATAGATGGAAATATTGCCGTCCACGCTTTGCCGGTAAATCGTGTACGGCAAGACAACGGTGTCCAGCGCGCCAGACAGGGCCAGGTCCACCAATACAAGCGGTACAAGGATGCCCGTAGGGTCTGGTGGTGCATTCAATACACAGAAGTCGTAGGCCAGGCCGCTGTAGACCCGGGGAATGGATTGGCAATAGGTCTTTTGCCTGCGCAGCCCCTGCGCGGCTTCGGCTTCATCCTGCAAGACGGTGGCGGCGGTCCCGCAGCCCGTTAGCGACACTGATAAAACACCCGCTGAAACTGCCATTTTGATCGTCAAAGCCTGCCCTCCGAGAACGTCAGGCAAACTAGCATCGGGGTGATTTGGGCTACAGGTCATGACTTCCCAAGAACGCGTAGGACGGTTCACAAGAACTTGTCTGCTTTTCTGAGTGGCCTTGCGGGCCTCTTCGCGAGCAGGCTCGCTCCCACATTTGGACCAAAGTGCTCACAAGTTTTGTGTTCACCACCAATCCCTGTGGGAGCGAGCTTGCTCGCGATAGCGGTTTAAGCAGCGCTGGAGATGTCTTTGGGCAACCGCTGATCAATGACCTGATAAAGGGCACTACCTTCAGGCCAATTGCGCATGAACCGTGCGCGATCCCTGGCATACGCTGGGGCGAAGCTGCCGAGAGAGCCGTGCTGGCACATCGAATCGAGGTCGATCAACGCCCAGCGATCCTGCTGCCAGAACAGGTTATGCCCCTTGAAGTCGCCATGACTGATGCGCAGGCGAATCAACTCGGCGAACAGGTGATCCAGTGCCAGCAGCTCGGTTTCCGGTGCGTCGCCGTTTTCAACATACGGTGCAAAACGCTCGATGATGTCCGGACCCGACAGGTACTCGGTGATCAGGTAGGCCCGGCTTCGCAGCCACAGGAAACGCTTTTCCAGCACCGCCAGCGGCTTGGGCGTGGCAATCCCGAGGAATGCCAGCCGGTTGCCTTCGCGCCAGGAATGCCAGGCCCGGCTCGGGCGCCAGAAACGCTTGAGCCAGTGGGCAAAACCCTTGATGTTGTAGCGCTTGATCACCAGCGTGCGGCCATTCACCTCGACCTTGCCGACGCTCGCCGCACCGCCGGTCTTGTACAGATGCCCCTGATCGAGCAAGGCATCGGCCTGCTCCAGCACAGGCACCATCGACGGCACTTCCTCGCGGCGAATCGCCCGCAATCCGAAGGCGTCGCGCTGGACACTGAACAGCGTGCACTCGCGGCCGATCTTGATCAGGAAATCCTTGAGGCGCCAGCTGCGGACCTTGTCGATCTGCTTCTGCAACGCTTCCATGGGCAAGGCGTGTTCGCCGTTGCTCAGCAGGTAATACACCAGCAATTCTTCAATGAAGGGCTCAATAGACTTCGGCAACTGGGCGAAGAACACCCCGAGGTTTTCCAGGACCTTCTGCCGGGACAGCGGCTGCCCCGGCGTTTCGGAGCAAATCCCGGCGCCGTCGATCAAGTACAGACGACCACGCTGACGCAGCAGGTTGTCCAGGTGCAGGTCCTCCTGCCACAGACCTTTGCGGTGCATCTGGCCGATCGCCCCTAACGCCTCGGCCAGCACTGCCCCTTGCCCATCGGACAGTACCGGTTGCTGCTCAACCTGCTTCCAGGTATCACCCAGGCTTTCGGCACCCTCCAAAAACTCGAACAACAGCCAACCGCCCTCGCCTTCTTTCAGGCCATCGGCCAACAGCTGCGGCGTGGTCAATCCTTGAGCGGCAAGCAAACGCACGCCATCGAGCTCACGCTGGAAGTGCCGCGCAGCCTTGCTGCCGACCAGCAACTTGGCCAACACCGGCCGGCCGCGCCAGACGCCGGCACCGACATAACGCTGCCCCGGCAACACCCGCAACAGGCTCAGCAGTTGCAGCTCGGCAGGGCCGGCGGCGTCGGCCAGCGAAACGCTCAGCGGCAAGGCCGGGCTGCGGCCGGCGGACTTCAATTCGGATAAACGCATCAGCGCGGCCCCTTCTGGCTGCGCCGCGTGGTCAAACGCTGCAGCCAGCTGTCGATCAGCGAGCTGTCCTGCGGTTGGTCCAGATAGGCGGCCAGCAATTGCCGCAGCTGCGACTCGCCCCACTCGGGCGCGCGGCGCGTCAGCGGTTCCAGATCCTTGACTCGGTCACGCTGCCCGTACAGCAGCGGCCGGGTCTTTTCCAGGTCGATCAATTGAGCCTGATAGCCGTTGCCGGTGGCGCGCATGAAAATGTGCTTGGGATAAAAGCACCCATGCACCTGGCGTGCAGCGTGCAGCTGCCGGGCCAGTTCGCCACTGGCCTTGAGGATTTCCGTGTGCTGCTCAGGGCTCAATTGAGCCCAGCGCTGCAGCAGCGAATCGAGGTCGTCCCAACCGTCCAGGGCACGGGTCATCAGGATCGCGCGGACTTCGCCATCGACCTTGCGCTCGCCGTAGAACACCGCTTCGAGCGCCGGAATACCCATCTTCCGGTAACGGGAGATGTTGCGAAACTCGCGAGCGAAACTCGGCTCGCCGAACGGGGCACGCAAGGTGCGGGTCAGGTAGTTGCTTTGACGCTTGAGGTAGAAACCATGACCTTCCAGATCCAGCCGAAACACGCTGCTCCAGCCGCCGCGACCGGTGTTGGGTTCGTCCACCGCATCGAGCTGTTTGGCCCAGAGCGCCTCGAACGTGCCGAGGCCATGGCGCTCAAGCAGCGCTCGGTCTTCAGCGGCCAGAAAATCAGTCATTCGCGTCCCTCGAAAAATCTAACCACGTGCCGGATGCGTTTTTTGTCCGCGGCGTTGAGCCGGGTCCGGTTGCGGTATTGCAGGTAAAAGCGCAGGCGCTGGGTAGCCGACAATTGATACTTGGCGACCTTGTCCAGGCACGCCAGATCTTTGGTAATACGGTACTTGAGCCAGAAACCGCGCCAGAAATCGCCGTTGGGGCAATCGATCAGAAACACTCGAGCCTCATCGTCGATCAGCAGGTTGCGCCACTTCAAATCATTATGGGTGAAGTGGTGGTCGTGCATGGTCCGGGTGTATTGGGCCAGCTGGCGACTGACGGTATCGACCCAGGCGCGATCCGACAGCTTCGGGTCGCGGCGCTCGGCCAGTGCCGACAAGTCTTCGGTGCGCGGCAGTTCCCGGGTAATCATCGCGCCGCGAGCGTAGGCCGCACCGCGCCGCTCCAGCCCCCAGGCCACCACTTGCGCAGTGGGGATGCCCCACTTGGCGAACCGCTTGAGGTTCTGCCATTCCATCTTCACCCGAGGCTTGCCCAGGTAACGCCGCAAGCCTTTACCAGCGCCCACATACCGCTTTACGTAATAGTTGACGCCATTGCGCTCGACACGGATGACCTCCGAGAGCACGTCACTGGTCAAACGTTCGCCTTGCAGCGCAAACACAGCCTCGAGGCTGCCAAAGTCATCGGCCAGCTCGCTGTAGGCCGGATCCAGTTTCCAACCCGACATCAGAGCGCATCCCCGTATCGCTGTTTACGCTCGTAGAGCTTGTTGGCCTTGCCGTCGAGCCAGCTCAGCAACCCGGCTTCTTCGCTCAGTATCAGGCGTAGCGGCTGCTGGAAATAGCCTTTGAGGAAACGCAACTTGTCGCGACGGGTCAGGCCGATGTCCAGCGCGGAAAAGTACAGCGCGGCCAGGTCCTTGTTGCGCCAGCGCGAGGTGATCGCCGGACGGGTCTGGGCGCGGTGCAGGTCAATCACCGAGAGTTTGAAGTCGTCGGCAGTCACCGGCTTGTCGGTGTGCAGCAGGAAATGGCAGATGTAGCAGTCGCGGTGGTTGACCCCGGCACGGTGCATCATGCCGGTCATGCGTGCGACTTCGGCGATCAGCGCGCGCTTGAGTTTTGGCTCGGGCGGCTGCTTGACCCAGTTGATACTGAAGTCTTCCAGGCTGACCGTCGGCGCCAGCTCTTCTGTAACGATGAAGGAGTGCTGGTCGGCCGGGTTGCTGCCCTTTTCGCCATACGCGACGGCGGTCATGGTCGGCACGCCGACTTCCTGGAGGCGTTGAATGGCCTTCCACTCCTGGCCGGCCCCCAGTACAGGAAGCTTGGCCGTGAGCAGGTTCTTGAAGATTTCGGCCCAGCCAATGCCACGGTGGATTTTCACGAAGAACCCGTTGCCGTCGACTTCCGTGCGTAATGTCCGGCGCGCTTCCAGCTCGCGGTACACCTCGCCCTTGAGTCCCTCGACTTCGGCGAACGGGTCGCGTCCAGCCCAGAGGCTCTTGAACGGTTCAGCCAGCATCAACTTCATTTAAGCGTGCTCCGCCAGAATCACATCGGCCGCGTGCTGCGGCATGCTGTAGAGGTCGGCCGTTTCGGCGAAGGCCAGACCATTGCGGCTCCAGGCCGCCCTTGCTTGAGCGTCGTTCAACATGCCGGTCAGGTACTGCGTCAGTTGTGCCTGATCGAACGGTTCGTCCAGCACCAGGCCCGCATCGGCCTCGGCGATGTAATGGGCATAACCGCACACCGCACTCACCAGCACCGGCAGGCCGGCCACCAGGGCTTCGAGCAAAACCGTCCCGGTATTTTCGTTGTACGCCGGGTGGATCAACAGATCGGCACCCAACAGGAAACGCGGGATATCGCTGCGGCCCTTGAGGAAGGTGACGTTATCGCCCAGCCCCAATGTCGCACTCTGCATCTGGAATAACTTGGGGTCATCCTGGCCAATTACAAACAGCCGGGTGCGCTTCTTGAGATCAGCGGGCAATGCCGCCAACGCCTTGAGGCTGCGATCGACGCCCTTGGTCTTGAACCCGGAGCCGATCTGCACCAGCAGCAGTTCGTCGTCCTTGAGATTGAATTCAGCGCGGAACCCGGCGCGAATGTCATCGGCATCCACCGGCCGGCGACGATCCTGGGCGATGCCCGGCGGCAGCAGGTGAAAGCGCTCCAGCGGCGTGTCGTAATGCTTGATGAACAGCGGCTGCTGGACCTCGGAAATCATCAGTACTTCGGTCTTCGCCTCTTTGGCGAACACCGCCCGCTCGTATTCGGCGAAGTGGCGATAGCGGCCCCAACGGCGATACAGCGAGTTACGCAGGTTCTGCGCCTTGTCTTCGAAACAGCCGTCAGCGGCGTAGTAGACGTCCAGGCCCGGCATCTTGTTGAAACCGATCAGGCGATCCACCGGGCGCTTGGCCAGGTCCGCCTCCATCCATTCGCTGAGCTTTTCGTTGCGCCGATGGTTGAAGAACGCCTTGACCGGCGCCACCAGCACTTCGAAACCCGGCGGTACGTCGCCTTCCCAGATCAGCGTGTAGACGCGAATCTGATGGCCGCGCTTCTGACACTCCAGGGCGATTCGCATGAAATCGCGCTGCAAGCCGCCAAACGGAAAATACTTGTACAAGACAAATGCCAATTGCATCAGCGCAGCTCCTCAGCCATTAACAACGTGCTCAGTCGGCTGGCGACACGCTCGGGATTCAGACGCGTGAAGCACAACGGCCACTCGCGTTTGAGGTCAAATTGACGGGCATCTTCAGCCGTCGGTTGATAAGTGCATTTCTTTTGCAGGCACGGCGCACAAGGGAAGTCGCTGGCCAAGTGAATCTGCACTTTGCCATAGGCGCCGGTCAGGCCCGGATTGGTCGGGCCGAACAGCGACAGCGTCGGTACATCCAGCGCGGCGGCCAGATGGCCGAGGCCGGTGTCCACCGCCACGCAGGCTTGTGCACCCGCCAACACCTTGCCGACACCGGCCAGGTTCAGCTTGGGCAACACTTCGGCGTGTTTGAAACCGGCAGCGATGCGCTCGGCCCGGGCTTTCTCCTGCGCATTGCCCCACGGCAGCTTCACCCCGACGCCCAGGTAGCCGACTCGCTCGGTCAGTTCGCGCCAGTACGCTTCGGGCCAGTGCTTGGTGTCCCAGGTGGTGCCATGCAGAAACACCACGTACGGATTCTTGCGCGGCAATTCCACCAGACGCTCGATATTCAGGCCGTAGTCACCCAGGCCTTTGGGCAAGTCATAGCCCAACGCGATGGCGAACAACTGACGCACTCGCTCCACCGCATGCTGCCCGCGGGCAACGGCCAGGCGTCGATCGTAAAAGCGCGCAGCGATGGGCTCACGCGCCGAGCTTTTATCAAGGCCGGCCACCGGGGCCTTGACGTAACGGGTCAGCCAGGCGCTTTTCAGCAAGCCCTGGGCATCGATCACCAAGTCATAATTCGTGGCGCGAACACTTTGCTTGAAGCGCTTCCACTCACCGCTCTTGATGGTCTGCCAGATGTTTTTGCGCCAGCGACGGATCGCCACCGGAATCACCTTGCCCACCGCCGGATGCCAGGTCGGGATCTCGGCAAAGCCTTCTTCCACCACCCAGTCGAATTTGATGCCGGGAATCGCCCGCGCCGCGTCGGTCAACGCCGGCAACGCGTGAATGACATCGCCCAACGAAGAAGTCTTGATCAACAGAACCCGCAAGTTATTTGACCTCGACCACAGTGCCTTGCAACCGCTGCAAGGCTTCGTTCACAGCCTGCGGCATGAGCTGGCGCAGGCAATTGTAATGGCCGAAACGGCAGGTGCGGTCGAAGCATGGGCTGCATTCGATACCCAGGCGAACGACTTCGACGTGCTCGGCCAGCGGTGGCGTGAACCCCGGCGATGTCGAACCGTAGACGGCGACCAGCGGGCGGTTCAGCGCGGCGGCGACGTGCATCAGGCCGGAGTCGTTGGACACTACCGCATCGGCGCAGGACATCAGGTCGATGGCTTCGGCCAGCGAGGTGCCGCCGCTGAGGTTCACTGACTCCTCACGCAGGCCGGGAATCAGCCGCGCGCGGATGTCTTCGCCCACGGCGTGATCGTTTTTCGAACCGAACAGCCAGACTTGCCAGCCCTCGCGGATCTTCGCTTCGGCCACCTTGGCGTAATGCTCGGACGGCCAGCGTTTGGACTCGCCGAACTCGGCGCCGGGGCACAGGGCCAACACCGGGCGGTCGAGGGTCAGGCCGAATTTGGCCAATGCCGCTTCGCGGGTAACCGGGTCGATCTGCAGCGTCGGGCGCGGATAGGGTTTTGGCAGTTCAACGCCCGGCTCGAACGCCAGGGCCATGAAGCGCTCGATCATCAACGGGTAACGATCCTTGTCCAGCGTGCGCACATCATTGAGCAGGCCATAGCGCAATTCGCCGCGCCAGCCGGTGCGTTTCGGGATGCCGGCAAAGAACGGCACCAGCGCCGACTTCAGGGAATTGGGCAACAGGATCGCCTGGTCGTACTGGCCGGCCAGGGATTTGCCGATGCGCCGACGCGTTGCCAGCTCCAGGACACCGTGACCGAGCGGAAAGCTCAAGGCCTGACGAACTTCGGGCATGCGCTCAAGAATCGGCCGGCTCCACTCGGGGGCCAGCACGTCGATTTCGCATTGCGGGTGGCGTTGTTTCAGACACTGGAAAAGTGTCTGCGCCATCACCATGTCACCGACCCAACTGGGCCCAACGATCAGAATTTTCATGTGGTTTCCATAAACGAACCGGGGAGGCCTACGCCTCCCCGCCTCGAAAATCTCTGCAGGAGCACGGTGGCTTGCGATGGGTCATCACCTTCAACATTGCTGTCGACTGTCACTCCGCTATCGCGAGCAAGCTCGCTCCCACATTGGGTATTGGTGTACCTCGATCCGCATGACACTGCAGATCTACTGTGGGAGCGAGCTTGCTCGCGATGGTCGTTAACGATAACGCGGCAAGTCTGGCACCCCGCTGCGCTCTCAAGTTCATCGCGAGCAAGCTCGCTCCTACAGGGGATATCGGCGTATCAAATATCCCGTTTCAGCTTAGCCCCAGCTCACGCCAGATCCGCATGACCTGCCGCCGTTCGTCCGCGAACTGGTCGCCCGGAATCACCCCCGGGTCCTTCTGCAAGGCCTGCCGGTGGGCGGCGGAACGGTACGCTTTATACGCTTCACGCAACAGGCTGGCATCTTCGACGGGCATCAGCCCTTCATGCTCAAGCTCTTCCAGAATGCGGATGTTGTCCGTCCAGCGCAGCAATGGCGGGTGTGTTTCGGACCACGCCAGGGCCGCGTATTGCACCATAAATTCAATATCGACGATACCTCCGGCGTCCTGCTTGATATCGAACGGCGCCGTAGCTTCGAAGGCATTTGCCCCGGTGCCGGCCGCGGTGCTCTTGCTGCCCAGGTTATCGCGCATCTTGGCGCGCATCTCGCTGACCTCCTGGCGCAGGGTTGGCAGGTCACGCGTCTTGCCCAATATCGCAGCACGGACTTTCTCGAAGGCCTGGCCGACATCCTGACTGCCCACCAACACCCGCGCCCGCACCAGCGCCTGGTGCTCCCAGGTCCAGGCTTCGTTCTCCTGATAACGGGCAAACGCCCCCAGGGAACTCACCAGCAAGCCCGACGCACCGGAAGGCCGCAGGCGCATGTCCACTTCATACAGCTGCCCGGAGTTGGTCTGCGCCGTCAGCAAGTGAATGATCCGCTGCCCCAGCCGGGTGAAAAATTGCGCGCCGTCGATGGGTTTGACGCCATCGGTTTCAGCCTGCGGATCGCCGTCGTGGATGAACACCAGGTCCAGGTCCGAACCATGCCCGAGTTCCAGGCCGCCGACTTTTCCATAACCGACAATGATGAAGCCGGGATCGCACAAGGTGCCATCGGTGCGCAGCGGTGTGCCGTACTTGGCCACCGTTTGCCTCCAGGTCAGCGCCAGCACTTGTTCCAGGATCGCCTCGGCGAGCCAGGTCAGGTAATCGCTGACTTTCATCAGCGGCAGGCTGCCGGCGATTTCCGAGGCGGCTACCCGCAAGCGGTGCGCCAGCTTGAAATGGCGCAGGGCTTCCATTTGCTGCTCGAGGTCGTCCTCGGGAATCCGTGTCAGACGCTCGCGCAATTCGGCGGCCAGTTCTGGCGCCAGTGGCGGCTTGAACAGTCGGCCTTCATTGAGCAATTCGTCGAGCAGCAGCGGAAAACGGGTAATTTGCTCGGCGATCCACGGGCTCGCCGCGCACAGCGTCAGCAATCGCCGCAACGCACTGGGGTTCTCGGTCAACAGCACCAGGTACGCCGAACGACGGGCCACGGCTTCGACCAGTGGCAGCACTCGTTCCAACACCAGGTCCGGATTGTCATGCTCCACGGCCTGTGCCAGCAATCGCGGAATAAAAGCATCGAGACGTTCGCGCCCCAGACGCTGCATCGCCCTCAATTGTGGACTGCCGCGCAAACCGGCCAGGGCTCTCAAGGCCTCTGGGGCATCCTTGAAACCGCCCTCTTCCAGTTGGCGGCAGGCGGCCTCATCGTCCTGGGCCTCTTCCCACAGCGGCAACCACTCACCGCCGACCACCACTTCGCTTTCGGCGCCCAGCTCTTCATCGGGATCGGCGATCACCTGCCCGAAGTGCCAGGCAATACGGCCGCGCCAATACATCAGCTGTTCGTGGAACGCCGTCCAGTTGGCGAAACCCAGCATAAAGGCAATGCGCGCCTGATCCTGCTCGCCATCGGGCAACATTTGCGTCTGGCGATCGGCAATCGCCTGAATCGCGTGTTCGGTGTAACGCAGGAATTCGTAACCTTCACGCATTTCGCTGATCACGGCCGGCGGCAGATAACCCTGACCTTCCAGCGTGCTCAGCACCTTTAATAGTGGGCGCTGCTGCAAGCTCAGATCACGGCCGCCATGGATCAGCTGGAATGCCTGGGCAATGAACTCGACTTCACGAATACCGCCGGAGCCGAGCTTGATGTTATCGGCCATGCCCTTGCGCCGCACTTCCTGCTGGATCAGCTGCTTCATGGTGCGCAGCGCTTCGATGGCGGAAAAATCCAGGTAACGCCGGTAAACGAACGGGCGCAGCATCTCTTGCAGCTGCGCGCCGGCGACCTGATCGCCGGCCACCACCCGCGACTTGATCATCGCGTAGCGTTCCCAGTCGCGACCCTGGTCCTGGTAATACTGCTCCAGCGCGTTGAAGCTCAGCACCAGTGCGCCCGCCGAACCGTAAGGACGCAAGCGCATGTCGACGCGGAATACGAAGCCGTCGACGGTCATCGGGTCCAGGGCCTTGATCAGTCGCTGGCCCAGACGAATGAAGAACTCCTGATTATCCAGCGGGCGTTTGACGCCGACGGTTTCACCACCCTCGGGATAGGCGAAAATCAGGTCGATGTCCGACGACAGGTTCAGCTCCACGGCGCCGAGCTTGCCCATGCCGAGAACGACCATCTGCTGCGGCTCGCCGCTGCGCCGCCCGGTCGGCACGCCGAACTGCTGGCAATGGCGCAGGTACAACCATTGATAGGCCTGATCGATGCTGGCATCGGCCATGTCCGAAAGGTCGCGGCAGGTCTGGATCAAATCGGCCTGGCGGGTCAGGTCGCGCCAGATGATCCGCACCTGATGGCGGGCTCGCTGGCGACGCAAGGCGCGGCCAAGCTGATCGTCGGTCTCGGCCACGCTCACGGCCGCCGCGATCTGCCCGCATAACTCACCGGGGGCGAAGCGGCGGTCCAGTTCGCCGGACTGCACCAGCCCCAGCAACATCAAAGGGTCACGAACACACTGTTCAATCACGAAATCGCTGGCGGCGGTGACGCGGGCAAATTGCGCCCAGCGCTCCGGCGTCCAGGCAGACAGACCGTGGTCATCGTCCAAGGCAGCGACGGCAGCCCGGAACGACTGCTCGGCGCGGGTGACAAACGGCAGGAGAATGGCGGGCAGTTCAGCAAGCGAAGGGAGGCTCATGGTCTATCCTTGATCGGCGTACAACGGACTGCATGTAGTGGTTTTCGAAAACCCACTACCTGAGGGAGTGTCGAACAAAAGTTAGAAATAGCTGAAATTTCTTTAATTTTGGCAGCCAGCATCAAGCTTTTACCTTTTGTAGTTGGAAAAAGACCAACCTTAACGATTATTCTCACAACGCAGCCGGGGGCCACAAGCCGCTCTTCTGTAGTTTTACTACTCGTATATACATTAGCCGGGCTGAAATGCCGGAAGATTTGTAGTAAAACTACACGCCGCCGGAACAACCTGTCGGCAATCCAAGAATTCATAACGTCTGCCCACAAGGCCAGTCGCTAACTCAGGCAACCGATTCTGGTAGCCTTTCCGCCCTGGAGCAAGCCATGCAAGACCTCGATCCCGTCGAAACCCAGGAATGGCTGGACGCCCTGGAATCGGTTCTCGACAAAGAAGGCGAAGACCGTGCTCACTATCTGATGACCCGTATGGGTGAACTGGCGACCCGCAGCGGTTCGCAGTTGCCTTACGCCATCACCACGCCTTACCGCAACACCATCCCGGTAACCCACGAAGCACGCATGCCTGGCGACCTGTTCATGGAACGCCGCATTCGCTCGCTGGTACGCTGGAACGCGATGGCCATGGTAATGCGTACGAACCTGAAGGATTCCGACCTCGGCGGTCACATCTCCAGCTTCGCTTCCAGTGCGACCCTGTATGACATCGGCTTCAACTACTTCTTCCAGGCCCCGACCGAAGAACACGGCGGCGACCTGATCTACTTCCAGGGCCACACCTCGCCAGGCGTTTACGCCCGCGCATTCATGGAAGGCCGCATCACCGAAGACCAGATGAACAACTTCCGCCAGGAAGTCGACGGTCAGGGCCTGTCGTCCTACCCGCACCCTTGGCTGATGCCTGACTTCTGGCAGTTCCCGACCGTATCCATGGGTCTGGGCCCGATCCAGGCGATCTACCAGGCACGCTTCATGAAGTACCTGGAACACCGCGGCTTCATCCAGCCAGGCAAACAGAAAGTCTGGTGCTTCCTGGGCGACGGCGAGTGCGACGAGCCGGAATCCCTGGGCGCTATCTCCCTGGCCGGCCGCGAAAAGCTGGACAACCTGATCTTCGTCATCAACTGCAACCTGCAGCGCCTCGACGGCCCGGTTCGCGGCAACGGCAAGATCATCCAGGAACTCGAAGGCGTGTTCCGCGGTGCTCAGTGGAACGTGACCAAAGTCATCTGGGGCCGTTTCTGGGACCCACTGCTGGCCAAGGACGTCGACGGCATCCTGCAACGCCGCATGGATGAAGTCATCGACGGCGAGTACCAGAACTACAAAGCCAAAGACGGCGCGTTCGTTCGCGAACACTTCTTCAACACGCCAGAACTCAAGGCGATGGTCGAAGACCTGTCCGACGACGAGATCTGGAAGCTCAACCGTGGTGGCCACGACCCGTACAAGGTCTACGCGGCGTACCACGAAGCGGTCAACCACAAAGAACAACCGACCGTCATCCTGGCCAAGACCATCAAGGGTTATGGCACCGGTGCCGGCGAAGCGAAGAACACTGCGCACAACACCAAGAAGGTCGATGTCGAAAGCCTGAAGTTGTTCCGCGACCGCTTCGACATCCCGGTCAAGGACGACGAGCTGGAAAACCTGCCATTCTTCAAACCGGAAGCAGGCAGCGCCGAAGCCCGTTACCTGAGCGAACGTCGTACCGCACTGGGCGGCTTCGTACCTCAGCGTCGCGCCAAGAGCTTCAACATCCCGACTCCGCCACTGGACACCCTCAAGGCGATCCTGGACGGCTCGGGCGACCGCGAAATCTCCACCACCATGGCCTTCGTGCGGATCCTCGCGCAACTGGTCAAGGACAAGGAAATCGGTCCGCGCATCGTGCCGATCATCCCGGACGAAGCCCGTACCTTCGGTATGGAAGGCATGTTCCGCCAACTGGGCATCTACTCCTCCGTCGGCCAGCTCTACGAGCCAGTCGATAAAGACCAGGTGATGTTCTACAAGGAAGACCAGAAGGGCCAGATCCTCGAAGAAGGCATCAACGAAGCGGGCGCCATGAGCTCCTTCATCGCTGCCGGTACTTCGTACTCCAGCCACAACCAGCCGATGCTGCCGTTCTACATCTTCTACTCGATGTTCGGCTTCCAGCGTATCGGCGACCTGGCCTGGGCCGCTGGCGACAGCCGCACCCGTGGCTTCCTGATCGGCGGCACCGCCGGCCGTACCACCCTGAACGGTGAAGGCCTGCAACACGAAGACGGTCACAGCCACCTGCTGGCCGCGACCATCCCGAACTGCCGCACCTACGATCCAACCTACGGCTACGAGCTGGCGGTGATCATTCAGGACGGCATGAAGAAGATGACCGAAGAGCAACAGGACGTCTTCTACTACATCACCGTGATGAACGAGTCGTACCAGCAGCCAGCCATGCCGGCCGGTGCCGAAGAAGGCATCAAGAAAGGCATGTACCTGCTCGAAGAAGACAACCGCGAAGCGGCGCACCACGTTCAGCTGATGGGCTCCGGCACCATCCTGCGTGAAGTCCGTGAAGCAGCGAAGATCCTGCGCGAAGAGTTCAACGTCGGCGCCGACGTGTGGAGCGTTACCAGCTTCAACGAACTGCGTCGCGACGGCCTGGCCGTTGAGCGCACCAACCGTCTGCACCCTGGCCAGAAGCCTAAGCTGAGCTACGTCGAAGAGTGCCTGAACGGCCGCAAAGGTCCGGTCATCGCCTCTACCGACTACATGAAACTGTTCGCCGAGCAGATCCGTCAGTGGGTACCGTCCAAGGAATTCAAAGTCCTGGGCACCGACGGTTTCGGCCGCAGCGACAGCCGCAAGAAACTGCGTCATTTCTTCGAAGTCGACCGTCATTTCGTGGTGTTGGCAGCCCTGGAAGCACTGGCTGACCGTGGCGACATCGAACCTAAAGTGGTGGCCGAGGCCATCGCCAAGTTCGGTATCAACCCGGAAAAACGCAACCCACTGGACTGCTGAGGAGAGATTTTGTGAGCGAACTCATTCGCGTACCTGACATCGGCAGCGGTGAAGGTGAAGTAATTGAACTGTTTGTGAAGGTCGGCGACCGTATCGAAGCCGACCAGAGCATCCTGACGCTGGAATCGGACAAGGCGAGCATGGAAGTGCCTGCGCCGAAGGCCGGTATCATCAAGAGCCTGAAAGTGAAGCTGGGCGATCGCCTGAAAGAAGGCGACGAACTGCTGGAGCTGGAAGTCGAAGGTGCCGCTGCTGCGGCTCCTGCGGCAGCCGCTGCGCCAGCCGCTGCGCCAGCCGCCAAGGCTGAAGCCAAACCGGCTGCTGCGCCTGCCGCCGCCCCTGCTCCTGCTGCGCCGGCTGCTGCCAGCGTTCAGCAGGTGCACGTGCCGGACATCGGTTCGTCGGGCAAGGCCCAGATCATCGAGATCCAGGTCAAGGTCGGCGACACCGTCGCGGCTGATCAATCGCTGATCACCCTGGAGTCCGACAAGGCGAGCATGGAAATCCCGTCGCCTGCCGCTGGCGTGGTCAAGGCCATCAGCGTCAAGCTCAACGACGAAGTCGGCACCGGCGACCTGATCCTGGACCTGGAAGTGGCGGGTGCTGCTGCACCGGCTGCTGCTCCGGCCCAGGCTGCCGCCGCTGCGCCTGCCCCTGCCGCTGCGGCACCGGCTGCTCCAGTGGCCGACAGCGTTCAGGACATCCACGTTCCGGACATCGGTTCTTCAGGCAAGGCCAAGATCATCGAAGTCCTGGTCAAGGCCGGCGACACCGTTGTGGCCGACCAGTCGCTGATCACCCTGGAATCCGACAAGGCGAGCATGGAAATCCCCTCGCCAGCCGCTGGCGTGGTGGAAAGCGTTTCCATCAAGCTCGATGACGAAGTCGGTACCGGCGACCTGATCCTCAAGCTGAAAGTCAAAGGCGCCGCTCCGGCCGCTGCACCGGCGCCTGCCGCTGCTGCTCCGAGCGCACCGGCTCCAGCTGCTGCTCCTACCGCCGCCGCTGCACCTGCTGCTGCGCCGGTCGCCGCGCCAGCCAAGCCTGGTGCAAAAGTTCACGCCGGCCCTGCCGTGCGTCAACTGGCCCGTGAATTCGGCGTCGAGCTGAACGCCGTTGGCGCCAGCGGTCCGCACGGTCGCATCCTGAAGGAAGACGTGCAGGTTTACGTCAAGGCCATGATGCAGAAGGCCAAGGAAGCACCGGCCGCTGCTACCGGCGCAAACGGTGGCGCGGGCATCCCGCCGATTCCGGTCGTGGACTTCAGCCGCTTCGGTGAAATCGAAGAAGTGCCGATGACCCGCCTGATGCAGGTCGGCGCCGCCAACCTGCACCGCAGCTGGCTGAACGTGCCGCACGTGACGCAATTCGACTCGGCGGATATCACCGAACTCGAAGCGTTCCGTGTTGCCCAGAAAGCCGTTGCAGAGAAGGCCGGCGTCAAGCTGACCGTGCTGCCATTGCTGCTCAAGACCTGCGCACACCTGCTCAAGGAACTGCCGGACTTCAACAGCTCGCTGGCGCCCAGCGGCAAAGCGATCATCCGCAAGAAATACGTGAACATCGGCTTCGCCGTCGACACCCCGGATGGCCTGCTGGTGCCGGTCATCAAGAACGTCGACCAGAAGAGCCTGCTGCAACTGGCCGCCGAGGCTGCTTCCCTGGCTGAAAAAGCCCGGACCAAGAAGCTCTCGTCGGACGAGATGCAAGGCGCCTGCTTCACCATTTCCAGCCTCGGCCACATTGGCGGCACCGGCTTCACGCCGATCGTCAACGCGCCGGAAGTGGCGATCCTCGGTGTTTCCAAGGCAACCATCCAGCCAGTCTGGGACGGTAAAGCCTTCCAGCCGAAACTGATGCTGCCACTGTCGCTGTCCTACGATCACCGTGTGATCAACGGCGCCGCTGCTGCACGCTTCACCAAGCGTCTGAGCGATCTGCTGGGCGACATCCGCACCATGCTCCTGTAACACCGACCGGCCCTCCTTCACCGGAGGGCCAGTTGCGTTCCACGTTTCCGAGCGCCACGCTCGTACCTCAACCCCGCCAATTTGGCGGGGCTTTTTTTGCCTGATGTTTTACTTAAAACGTCTTCCTACATTTGTGGCTGATATCGCCCACAACTCGAATCCATTTCTGCCAGATATTTTTTCGGGCCAAATAACTAGCCTTGGCTGCAAGTCTACTTATTACATCCGAAACAACCATCTAACCAATTCACAAGCAGCCGAATGGATTCAAACATGCTTAAACCAACTGCCGGCCCGATTATTGGCCACATCACAACTAATCACGCGCGTATTTTCTTGCGCGGCGAACACAATAAAAACACGTTGGTATTTGCCGGCATCCGTTATAGACGACAAGGCGAAGACCAATGGTCAACAGGCAACTTTGCGAAACTCGAACCCGAGCGCGACATGTGCGAAGTCTTTGCACTAAACAACCTGTCCGCCGACTCCGACTATGAGTATCAGGCGGGGTGGTTCAGCCCGATAAGTCCGGTGCACACCATCGACACGGTGAATGAACTGCCGCTGCAATGGCCACGGCAGGTTTATCACCTGCGGACCCGTTCCAGCCAGGCCGGCCTGCCAAAGGCCTACATTGTCGGTTCCTGCCGATACTTGCGCATAACCGCAGGTATCGCATCGGCCCCTCACCTGGGCGACAGAATCTTCGCTTCAATTTCACGCCTGGTGGAGCAAGCCAGTCCTCCCGTCAGTGCGCTGGTGATGACGGGCGACCAAATCTATGTCGATGATTTGAACATCATTGCCCCGGATCGGGAACTCAAGGAAATCCTGCATAAATATCGTGTGGCGTTTTCGCAGATAAATATCGCCAGATTAATGTCCAGCCTGTCCACTTACATGATCCTTGACGACCATGAAATAGAAGACAATTGGCCCGCCAACAAGAGCAAGTCCGATGACTACTTATATGCAAACGCGATCAGGGCCTATGAGTTGTATCAGGCCAGCCATAGTCCAGCTCATGCACTCACCGATGATGGACTTGTAAATAAACGACTGGACAAATACTGGTATCAATTTAATGAAGGCGATATCGAATGGTTTGTGACCGACAGTCGAACCCGACGCAATCTGTCGACCACTGACCGACGCATTCTTGATACAGCCCAGGAACAGGCCTTGTGCGACTGGCTGATCCACAGCCCGGCGCGGGTCAAATTCGTGGTCACCAGTGTCATGTTCTACCCTGACCAAAAACGCTCGGATGATGACGCCTGGCAGGCCTTCCCCGAACAACGGCTGCGGTTGCTGGAGACCATTCGCACACACCGCATCACGAACGTCGTGTTCATTTCCGGTGATGTTCACGGTTCGCTGACCAGCCGGTTGACCCACAGCGAGGACCCGGACTTCGAAGTCCACACCATCGTCTCGTCACCGCTGTGCAACAGCAGAATGTTGCCCTATGCCACGGCTTCCACGTTCGCCCTCGATCAACCCTTGGTCCGCACCGCCTCCGGCGACTATCGGCATGAGCTGACCAGCAACGTGATCAGCCAGGATAACTTTGCCCACCTGGTCGTCGATGCCGGGCAGCTCCAGGTGAATTATCACGACCGGGAGGGCAAGCTTTTGCAGTCCATTGGCATCCCGATTCGCTGACCCGGAAACAGATCGCAGTCATTTGCAATACTTGCAAAACTGCGATTTTTCGGCGAATAGCGATACTTTTTACCACCGACTGAAGAAAACCCGTCGTCTGCCGACATATTCTTATAGCACTTGGCCTTCATCTCTCTTGTCAGTCGGTGTCGCAATGATGCAACCTTGCCGCAGGCAACAGTAAAGAGGGCGAGAGCCCGGCGCGTTCAGCATATTCGAAGCGAGTTTCCCTCCATGAAAAGCCAACCCGATGCCGCCAGCCGTATGGTGGCCGAGGTAGTGACGCAGTTGCCTGTGCCCTCGCGGCTCGGCATGCTGCGTTTCGAACGGCTTAATGAACCCAGTTGGGCGCTGCTGTTTCTCGATCCCAATTGCGAACGCCAGTTCGGCCTGCCCGCCGTTGAGCTGTGTGCGCTGGTGGGTTCGCCCTACGCCAGCCTGATGGAGCCGCAAGCGCGCTATCAACTGCACGACGCGATCCAGCAACAGCTGACTGAAAGCACGCACTACCTGATCCGCTACACCCTGCACACCGCCTCTGGCTCCCTGAGCCTGCTGGAGCTGGGCGAAGCCTACAAACAACACAATCGACATCTGTTGCGCGGCTACCTGCTGGTCATCGACGGCCTGTTCAAAGACGACCCGCTGCAACCGGCCCTGGATCTGGAAACCCAGAACTCGCGCCTGCAAATCGCCCTGGAACTCAATCAGCGTGCCCAACAGGAACAACTGCTGCATCTGGACCGGGTGCGCGCCCAGCAGGACTTGATCCTGCTGCTCACCCGTCAACGCTACAGCAGCAACAACTCCTTGCGCGAAGCCGCCGAGCTGATCACCCGCAGCGCCTGCGACATCTACGAAATCGACAGCGCCAGCCTGTGGCACCTCGAAGGCTCGATGCTGGTGCCGATCTCGGCCTATCACCGCACGAGTCAGGAATACCTGCTGCCGCAACCGATCGACGTCAGCGTGTTCCCCGACTACCTCGACGCCCTGCACACCGGCCGCGCCATCGACGCCCATAACGCCATGCGCGACCCGCGCACCCGGGAGATGGCCGAAAGCCTGCGCCCGCGCGACGTCAACGCAATGCTCGACGCCAGCATCCGCGTCGATGGCCAGGTGGTCGGCGTTTTGTGCCTGGAGCAAACCGGGGCGACCCGCGCCTGGCAGTCGGATGAAATCGCCTTCGCCGGAGAACTGGCGGACCAGTTTGCCCAGGTCATCAGCAACCACAACCGGCGAACCGCCACCAGCGCCCTGCACCTGTTCCAGCGCGCGGTCGAACAAAGTGCGAACGCCTTTTTGCTGGTCAACTGCGATGGCGTGGTGGAATACGTCAACCCGAGCTTCACCGCAATCACCCAATATTCCACCGAAGAAGTGCACGGCCAGCGTCTGTCAGAACTGCCAGCCCTGGAGAACCTCAGCGAACTGCTGTTCGACGCGCCTTCAGCACTTGCCAAGAGCAACAGTTGGCAGGGCGAATTCAAAAGCCGCCGCAAAAACCTCGAACCCTACTGGGGCCAGTTGTCGATCTCCAAGGTTTACGGCGACAACCGCGAGCTGACGCACTACATCGGCATCTACGAAGACATCACCCAAACCAAGCTCGCCCAGCAACGTATCGAGCGCCTGGCCTATACCGACAACCTGACCAACCTCGGCAACCGCCCGGCGTTCATCCGCAACCTCGATGAACGTTTCGCCCGGGACAGCGACGCACCGATCAGCCTGTTGCTGGTGGACATCGACAACTTCAAGCGGATCAACGACAGCCTCGGCCACCAGACCGGCGACAAACTGCTGATCAGCCTGGCCCGGCGCCTGCGCAACAGCCTGATCCCTAGCGGCAGCCTGGCGCGATTCGCCAGTAACGAATTCGCCGTATTGCTGGACGACAGCGACCTCACGGAGGGCCAGCAAGTGGCCAACCAGTTGCTGGCGACCCTCGACAAACCGATGTTCGTCGACAACCAGTTGATCAGCGTCACCGGCTCCGTGGGCCTGGCCTGCGCACCGCTGCACGGGCGCGACCCGCAAACCCTGATGCGCAACGCCGGGTTGGCGCTGCACAAGGCCAAGGCCAACGGCAAACACCAGGTGCAAGTGTTCACCGAAGCGCTGAACGCCGAGGCCAGCTACAAACTGTTCGTCGAAAACAACCTGCGCCGCGCCCTGACCCAGAACGAACTCGACGTGTTCTATCAGCCAAAACTGTGCCTGCGCAGTGGTCGCCTATTGGGCATGGAAGCACTGCTGCGCTGGGACCATCCGGAAAAGGGCATGATCCGCCCGGACCAGTTCATCAGCGTCGCCGAAGAAACCGGGCTGATCATTCCGATCGGCAAATGGATCGCCCGCCAGGCCTGCCGCATGAGCAAAGCCCTGACCGCCGCCGGCCTGGGCAACCTGCAAGTGGCGATCAACCTGTCGCCCAAGCAGTTCTCCGACCCGGACCTGGTCGCCTCCATTGCCAACATCCTCAAGGAAGAAGCCCTGCCGGCTTATTTGCTGGAGCTGGAGCTGACCGAAGGCCTGCTGCTGGAAGCCACCGAAGACACCCACTTGCAGCTCGACCAGCTCAAACGCCTGGGCCTGACCCTGGCCATGGACGACTTCGGCACCGGTTACTCGTCGCTCAGTTACTTGAAAAAATTCCCCATCGACATCATCAAGATCGATCGAAGCTTCATCCACGAAATCCCGGACAACCAGGACGACATGGAAATCACCTCCGCGGTGATCGCCATGGCCCACAACCTGAAGCTCAAGGTCGTGGCCGAAGGCATCGAAACCGCCGAGCAGTTGTCGTTCCTGCGCCGTCACCGCTGCGACGTCGGCCAGGGCTACCTGTTCGACCGTCCGATCCCGGGCAACGAGCTGATCGACAAGCTCAAACGCTACCCGCGCGGCCCAATCGCCTGACAAACACAGAATCTGCGGCGGACACAGATTCTGTGGCAGGCAAAGAACCTGTGGGAGCGAGCTTGCTCGCGATAGCGGTGGATCAGTCGACATTGATACTGAAAGTTATGCCCTCATCGCGAGCAAGCTCGCTCCCACAAGGTAGTGCGTATCGGGCAGGTATTGGGCACACTGACAGCCTGTTTATTTACAACCCAACCTGACTGAGAGGACTGATCATGGTTCTGCGCTCGGAAATTCTGGTGAACAAAAACGTGCTCCCGACTAAAGAACAAGCTCTGCCCGGAAGCGAAACCGCGATGACCCTGCCTGAAAAGCACTTCGTGTTTAAAGACACCCCCTTGCTCGGCCCGTTCTTCGAAGACGTCGACTTCGCGATCTTCGGCCTCGGCTGCTTCTGGGGTGCGGAACGCCGCTTCTGGCAGCGTGAAGGAGTGGTCAGCACCGTGGTCGGTTACGCCGGCGGTTTCACGCCGAACCCGACCTACGAAGAAGTCTGCTCGGGCCTGACCGGCCACACCGAAGTGGTGCTGGTGGTGTACGACAAGGCCAAGGTCAGATACGAAGAACTGCTGGCGATGTTCTGGGAATTGCACAACCCGACGCAAGGCATGCGCCAGGGCAATGACATCGGCACCCAGTACCGCTCGGCGATCTACGCCACCAGCCCGGAACAACTGGACGCGGCGCTCAAGAGCAAGGAAACCTACCAAGCCGAGCTGTCCAAGGCTGGTCTCGGTGAAATCAGCACCGAAATCGACCAGGCCCCGACCGTCTACTTTGCCGAGGCGTATCACCAGCAATACCTGGCGAAAAACCCGGAAGGCTATTGCGGCATTGGTGGTACCGGCGTGACCTGCCCGATTTAATCGGTCAACAAACCTGTAGGAGCGAGCTTGCTCGCGATGGTCGTTAACGATAGCGCGTACTTTCTGATTTAACGCGTTGCCTTTGCGTCCATCGCGAGCAAGCTAGCTCCTACAGGTACAGTGTCAACTCTCGGCAATCAACCAATCCATCTGCCACCCACCCTGGGTCTGCCCCAGCTTCCGGGACAACCACGGCAGCAGCTCACGCAACTCTTCCTCAAGCCCCCACGGCGGATTGGCAATCGCCAGCCCGGAGCCGTTCAGGCTGTTGGGCGTATCCAGCGGATGCACCAGCAACTCCACCCGCAACAACTTCGGCGCACCGGTACCGGCCAGGTCCTGATAGAAGCGGCGCAGCGCGCGCTGATCCTTCACCGGGTACCAGATAGCCGCCACGGTCTGGCGCATCCGGCCGATCGCTTCTTTCAACGACGCGGCACAGCGCTGCATCTCGTCGAGCTGCTCGAACGGCGGATCGATCAACATCACCGCACGCTTCTCAGGCACCGGCAGCAAGGCCCGCGGCACATGCCAGCCCTCGCCCAGGTGCACCTTGACCCGGCGATCACCGGCCATGTTGTCCTTGAGCAGCACGCCGTCTTCCGGGTGTTTCTCGTTGAGCAACACACGGTCCTGCGGGCGAGTCAGACGCCGCGCCAACTCCGGCGACCCCGGGTAATAGCGCAACTGGCCATCCGGGTTCATCTCGTGCAGCACTTGCATGTAATCAGCGGTCAGGATCGGCAGATCCGGCTGATCCCACAAACGCGCAATGCCTTCCAGGTACTCACCGGTACGGTTGGCCTGGTCACCCTGAAGGTCATACAGACCGATGCCGGCGTGGGTGTCGAGATAGGCAAACGGCTGCTCCTTGCGCGACATCAGGGCGATGAGGCGGGTCAAGGTCAGGTGTTTGAACACATCGGCGTGATTGCCGGCATGGAAGGCGTGACGATAATTCATGGCTGCTCCTGCGAAGGCCGGGAAGTTTACCTTTTACCGGCCGGCAAGTCAGGGGTTGGCAGCCAAGCGGACACTTCGAGCATTCATAGCGGCAACAAGCATGCACCATCACTCGACAAATTCAGAAACGCCTCACAACAGGAAGATTCCCGAACCTGCAAACCGGCGTGATAGCGTTCTTTGTCGAAAAAAGCAAAGGACGCACCAATGACCATTCGCTACGCAAAGATTGCAATGACCCTGGCGCTCGCCGCATTCGCCTTCATGACCGTGTTCAACAACATCACCGACTACGGTTCCAACTTCAACTTCGTCCGGCACGTGCTGAGCATGGACACCACCTTCCCTGACAACGCCGCCCGGTATCGCGCAATTGATCTGCCTTGGGTGTGGCATGGGGCCTACTGGCTGATCATCCTTGGCGAAGCCATTACCTGTGGACTGCTTGGCTACGGCGCACTACAGCTCTGGCGCTCACGGTCAGCCGGTGGGCATGAATTCAGGCAGGCCAGGAAGTGGGCCGTAGCGGGTTTGACGACAGGGTTTTTCGTGTGGTTTTTCGGCTTCATGGTTGTTGGCGGCGAGTGGTTTCTGATGTGGCAATCCGACATTTGGAATGGTCAGGACGCAGCCTTCAGGTTCTACATGGCAATACTGGGTGTGCTGATCTTTCTGAATCAGCCCGATGCCGATCTTGACTGATCCCCAATAAAAAACGGCCCGCATCCATCGGATGCGGGCCGTTTCAATCAGGAAGCTAAAAGCCTCGCTGGAGGCCTTATTTGTTCAGCATGCCCGCAGACGGTGCGCCCAATTTGCTGACGATATAGATCGCCAGGCTGGCGAAGATGAAGCCCGAGATCGTTTGATCTTGTGGTGACGCCTACGCCGCCGCTGTAGGCCGCCCCCGCAACCGCCGCCCAACCACATCCAGCACATCACAGCCATCGCGTAACGTAATTGCACAGAGCAAGGCGAAATCGCTGAGGATGAAGGACTCGCACTCGATCGAACCGCGCATCGACAGGTTCTCCAGCACTTGGGTGACTGCACGGATTCTGTAGTTGGCGGCGTCGCTGAGGATGTCGAGTGGCGCGTGGGTGTCGACGAACAGGGTGGGCATGTCGGTGCAGTTGCTGGTCAATGCCATGAAGCGGCTGTCGGGATGGGGGATTGGTTTTTTGTAAGGTGGGTCAGGGTGAATCGCTTTCATTAGTAGCTCCCAAAGATGAATCGGAGCTGCCATCAGCCTTCCTACAGGCCAGGGTGGCAGCTAAGCGCGGGGTAGGAATATCGAGACCTTTGGGAAAACCCGACCACGCCGAAGCGTGCCCGCGCATAGCTGCCGCAACTGATCTTACGGGCGCATGTAAACGACCGCAAACCAAGTATTGACGCTAAGTGCTTCCCATCGGCCTTGAGAGGTTCCTACACCCCACCACTGAATTGTCAGTGACCGCAAAAGACTATCGACGGAACTCGCATCGCACCACTTCATGAAAACCGCTACGTTTTGAAGGAAACGTCCTAGGACCTTGTTCAGAAAATTTCCAACCCGCCTCCGCTCGCCCACTTTCTCACCCATAGAGCCCCAATAGCGCAGGAAGAAAAGACTAAAAAAATAAAAAGCGGACTGATTTATTTTTATTCCAGTAACAAACCCACTCCCATTATATTTATCCTTATTTTCGAATGAACGCCCCTCCAAATCAGACAACATTCAGTTCAGCTAGCAACGCGAGACAAAGCATAACAACCAACAAAATTATACCAACCCACTGCAAAGCAATTAGTTTTTGTTTGAGCGGAACAGGTAGCTCTTTTAAATCGTCAGGACTGAGAAGTCCGCGTTTAATGTAGAAGGTAGAGAAGGCCACATAACCTGATATACGACCAATTATCATTATTCTTCCCCACACCCTGCTACACCCAAAGGCATACCCCTCCGTAACGCCCCAGCTGTTTTTAAAACACCTTTGAATAATATCCATTTTTGTGTTTGCTAGAAAAAGCATGTAGCCAATTCCCGCGAACAACCCTGAAATGTCAATAATTCCTATGACAAGGAATAATGTGTCAGCGGTGCTCAGGGTCAATTAAGAGACTCATATATTGTTTCGGTTGCACCTTCACCAGCCTTCCCTCCGGTATAGCTTGCTGAAAGTAAAAAAATGAGGGCTGATTTATTTTCACCAAAAATTCTTTTCACCAAACTCTCTTAAACGAGTGGCATACACTGCAATTAACCGCGGCGTCATCGCGTCTTGCGCCAGCTATTTGAGCGCTCCTGATTTCCATAAAGCAACCAGTAAGGCCATAACAGTGAATGACACGATAACACTCCATTGCAGCACAACTAACTTCCATCTTAGCAGACGAGGAAAGCCTGCAAAGTCCTGAACACTTAGAATGCCGTGCTTAATGAAAAAACCTGAAAAAGCAAGAACCATACAAGCGCTTCCCACGAGCTGAAGCCTACCCCAATAACCCTTATGTATGCGTGCAGCATTAGATATGCTTGGGGAGCTATTCTTGAAATGCCCCAATAAGAATTCTCTTTTCGTATACCCCAAGTGCAATGCGAAACAGTTGCCGACAAGTACGAATACGAACGCCAAGCCACACAAACCGCCAGCAATCATTTCTGCAGTAGTCATTTCGTCGACTCGTAAATCGCTTCGCCTATGAACTCGCCGCTCATTTCTCCCAACGTACCCCCCGCATACGAGCCAGCGCCCACCGCAACGATACTGCAAGCAAGCGTTAAAAAGCCGCCTGTTGGAACTCCCAGAGCAACGCACAGGCCTCCGACTACCGGCGCGGTTAATATCCTGCCTGTGGCCATGCCAGCAGCCACTCCTACCGTGAAACTCCCTGACTCAGTAAGCCGGATTCGTCTACACGCTTCGCTATTTCCTGCAGCACACACATCCTGAACCTTCGCAGCAGAAGCTCCTCCGCCGACGGCAGTCCCTAACCAACCGCCGTACTGGACGTATTTTGAAGCCCTCGCTACTCCTTCAAGATGAGTGGCATGACCAGGTATTTGCCCGCCGGGGCTGGCATGGGTCCAGTGGTGAACCAGGCTTTGACTGGATATGCCCAACATTTTTTTCAAGTTGATGTGGTGAGGAAAACCAATCCCCTTGCGGGTCAGCGTCGTCATGTGGCGGTTAAGTATTGAAAGCAAACGCTGTCGCTCTACAAAAAAGGCCGAGGAGCGCAGATGCCCATCCCTTTGAAGGGTCGTCTGTTGCAAGACTTCAATTTCCCTCAAGGCATGGCCGACGTTATCCAGATTATTCTTGAAAATGCTCGCGCCGACACCTATGGCGCCCGAACCGAAGCCCAAGATCGTCTGAACGGCATCCCGGTGTTCCACCATAAAATCCGCCTCCTCCGGAGTAAGCGTTTCAAGCACCTGATTGGTCCTGGCTGCCACATCCATAAGCAGCGCTTCTTCACGGGTGCACTGGTAGTTATTGGGGTCGCTCAGCACGATCATCGTACCGGCTTTAACGGCGCGCAGATTGGGATTGAGCAATTTGAATTTGCCCATCACCGCCGGGTCGCGCAGGGTGAAAAGCGAGGCCTCAAGCTGTTCGCGGGAGGTGCTCTTCGGAACGATGTAAAAGCCCGGCTCTACTAACTCTGCGCTGTTGTTACGCACTGGCATGGGAGGAGCTGGCGTCGGCGCGAAGCTGGATGATCTCGAAGTTACCGGAGCTCTCGCAGTTGCGGGTTCGACTTGCGCAGTGGCGGTTCGCGTGGCGTGAGGTGCAGCACCGCGCTCGGACTGGTAGCCCGCCGTGTCCTGCGACGGGATCAGCCCGGCTTTGCAAGGACAACTACTGAAACTATCCAGCGATCCCGCTACCATCCTGCCATTGCTTTTGAAGTAGGAAACACCGCCAGCGATCACGTAGATTTTATTGTCTTTGCCGCAGGAAACCGGGTCACCGTCGCGCGCATGGGCGAAGCCAAACATCATGATATGAGTATCGCACTCCAGAACTTTGCCACCGCAAGTGGTCTCGTCACCTTCGCGAATGAAGTACCCCTTGGCCATTGCTGTTCTCCCTTTCTACGGCGCCTCAGTTATGAGAGCGCTCCACTGTTAACGATGGATATCGCCGACTCGGAATGAGTGGCTTAACGCAAAGTACGTGGACAGAGATGAAACTCAAGATGGCCGAAAAAATCAGGAAATGTCTTACGACCAGCACTGAAAAGGACCACGGATATTGGAGGGCCAAGGTCTGTTTTCGGACCTGACTTGCAAAAAAAACGGCCCGCAGCATAAAGCTGCGAGCCGTTCTTTTATCAGCGATGGGTAGAGTTCAACCCACCTCTCATCACTTGTTCAAACGGTAATCAGCCTCAGCAGCCGCAAAACGCTGGAACATGCCGGCAGTCGGCGTGCCCATTTTGCTGACGAAGTAGATCGCCAGGCTGGCGAAGATGAAACCAGGGATGATTTCGTACAGGCCCAGCAGTTCGAAGTGTTTCCAGACGATCACGGTGATCGCGCCGACCAGGATACCGGCCAGTGCGCCGTTGCGGGTCATGTCTTTCCAGATCACGGAGATCAGCACGACCGGACCGAATGCGGCACCGAAGCCGGCCCAGGCGTAGCTCACCAGACCCAGTACACGGTTTTCCGGGTTGGCCGCCAGAGCGATGGCAACCAGGGCCACCAACAGCACCATGGCACGGCCGACCCAGACCAGTTCGACCTGGGAAGCGGATTTACGCAGGAAGGTCTTGTAGAAGTCTTCGGTCAGGGCGCTCGAGCACACCAGCAACTGGCAGCTCAGGGTGCTCATGACGGCAGCCAGGATGGCCGACAGCAGGATACCCGCGATCCAGGGGTTGAAGAGGATCTTGGCCAGTTCGATGAACACACGCTCGTGGTTCTCGGAGACTGCGCCCGCCATGTCCGGGTGCGCCGAGAAGTAGGCGATACCGAAGAAGCCGACGGCCACGGTGCCGCCCAGGCACAGGATCATCCAGGTCATGGAGATACGACGGGCCTTGGCGATCGACTTAACCGAATCGGCAGCCATGAAACGCGCCAGGATGTGCGGCTGGCCGAAGTAGCCCAGACCCCAGCCCATCAGCGAGATGATGCCGATGAAAGTGGTGCCCTTGAGCATGTCGAAGTTGCTTGGATCTTGCGCTTCGATGGCCAGGAAAGTGGTGTCGACGCCGCCGGTGGCCAGCAGCACGATAACCGGCGTCAGGATCAACGCGAAGATCATCAGGGTGGCTTGTACGGTATCGGTCCAGCTCACGGCCAGGAATCCGCCGATAAAGGTGTAGGCAATCGTCGCCGCGGCACCGGCCCACAGCGCCGTCTCGTAGGACATGCCGAAGGTGCTTTCGAACAGACGGGCGCCGGCCACGATGCCGGAAGCGCAGTAGATGGTGAAGAACACCAGGATCACGACCGCGGAGATGATCCGCAGCAGGCCGCTTTTGTCTTCGAAACGGCTGGCGAAGTAGTCCGGCAGGGTCAGTGCATCACCGTTGTGCTCGGTCTGCACACGCAGACGGCCGGCGACGAACAGCCAATTCAGGTAGGCGCCGATGATCAGGCCGATGGCGATCCAGCTTTCGGACAGACCGGACATGTAGATCGCGCCGGGCAAGCCCATCAACAACCAGCCGCTCATGTCGGAGGCACCGGCGGACAGTGCGGTCACGACGCTGCCCAGGCTACGGCCGCCCAGAATGTAGTCGGAAAGGTTGTTGGTGGAGCGATAGGCCATCAAGCCGATCAGCACCATTGCTGCGATGTAGATCACGAACGTGATCAGGGTTGGATTGCTTACGCTCATTAAGTTACGCCCTGGCTTTGTTTTTATGTAGCGGCGGCTGGTGAACCGCTCGCAAACGCATACGTTTGACAGACGATCCGGATTCCCGCGCATTTATGACTGATGTTTCCCCAGGAAAGCCATCAGCCGGAGCACCCGGATTTTGTCCGGGTTGCACCTTGGGCGCGAATGCTATTCAACAAAGCAAATAAGGTGCAACCAGTTTCTCGAGAATAAGTTGCACCCAGTCGGAAATAAATTTCAAACCCGGTTTTTTGCTCCTTTTCGGAGCAAGAACGAGAGTCAACTACCCTAAAAAGCACCAAGCAGAGGCAGCACTCGCGTACCGGAATTTATTTCCTGACGAGCTGCGTAATATTCCGACAAAAAAAGGGTTGCACCCGGTTGCACCTCAACAGTCGCACGGCTAATCTTGCCGCCAGCTGATGCCACGCAGTCGTGGCAAACATGAGGATAAAAACATGGCTACCACCACCCTTGGGGTCAAACTTGACGACCCGACCCGCGAACGCCTCAAGGCCGCCGCGACCTCGATTGATCGCACACCGCACTGGCTGATCAAGCAGGCAATCTTCAATTACCTGGAAAAACTCGAGGGTGGTGCAACCCTGTCCGAGCTGAACGGTTCGACCAAGGATTCCGACGACAGCGTCGACGCGCCTCTGGATCACGCCCACCAGTGCTTCCTCGAATTCGCCGAAAGCATCCTGCCGCAATCGGTACTGCGCGCCTCGATCACCGCTGCTTACCGTCGCCCCGAGCCAGAAGTCGTGCCGATGCTGATCGAGCAGGCACGCCTGCCGGCACCGATGGCCGAAGCCACCAACAAACTCGCCGCCTCGATTGCTGAAAAACTGCGCAACCAGAAGAGCGCCGGCGGCCGTGCCGGCATCGTCCAGGGCCTGCTGCAGGAATTCTCCCTGTCGTCCCAGGAAGGCGTGGCGCTGATGTGTCTGGCCGAAGCGCTGCTGCGCATCCCGGACAAAGGCACCCGCGACGCCCTGATCCGCGACAAGATCAGCACCGGCAACTGGCAGCCGCACCTGGGCAACAGCCCGTCGCTGTTCGTCAACGCCGCCACCTGGGGTTTGCTGCTGACCGGCAAACTGGTGTCGACCCACAACGAAGCTGGCCTGACTTCGTCCCTGAGCCGCATCATCGGCAAGAGCGGCGAGCCGATGATCCGCAAGGGCGTCGACATGGCCATGCGCCTGATGGGCGAGCAGTTCGTGACCGGCGAAACCATCGCCGAAGCCCTGGCCAACGCCAGCAAGTTCGAAGCCAAGGGCTTCCGCTATTCCTACGACATGCTGGGTGAAGCCGCGCTCACCGAGCACGACGCCCAGAAGTACCTGGCCTCGTACGAACAAGCCATCCACTCGATCGGCAAAGCCTCCCACGGTCGCGGGATTTATGAAGGCCCGGGCATCTCGATCAAGCTGTCCGCCCTGCACCCGCGTTACAGCCGCGCCCAGTACGAGCGCGTGATGGACGAGCTGTACCCGCGCCTGCTGTCGCTGACCCTGCTGGCCAAGCAATACGACATCGGCCTGAACATCGACGCCGAAGAAGCCGACCGCCTCGAGCTGTCGCTGGATCTGCTCGAACGCCTGTGCTTCGAGCCGCAACTGACTGGCTGGAACGGTATCGGCTTCGTGATCCAGGCTTACCAGAAGCGTTGCCCGTACGTGATCGACTACGTGATCGACCTGGCTCGCCGCAGCCGTCATCGCCTGATGATCCGCCTGGTGAAAGGCGCGTACTGGGACAGCGAGATCAAGCGCGCCCAGGTCGAAGGCCTGGAAGGCTACCCGGTCTACACCCGCAAGGTGTACACCGACGTTTCCTACATCGCTTGCGCCCGCAAGCTGCTGTCGGTGCCGGAAGTCATCTATCCGCAGTTCGCCACGCACAACGCCCACACCCTGTCGGCCATTTATCACATCGCCGGTCAGAATTATTACCCGGGCCAGTACGAGTTCCAGTGCCTGCACGGCATGGGTGAACCACTGTACGAACAGGTTGTAGGCAAAGTTTCCGAAGGCAAGCTGAACCGTCCGTGCCGCGTGTACGCTCCGGTCGGCACCCACGAAACCCTGCTGGCTTACCTGGTGCGTCGCCTGCTGGAAAACGGCGCGAACACCTCGTTCGTCAACCGCATCGCCGACCAGTCGATTTCGATCCAGGAACTGGTGGCCGATCCGGTAGCCAGCATCGAGCAGATGGCGACTGTGGAGGGTGGTTTCGGCCTGCCGCACCCACGCATTCCACTGCCGCGTGACCTCTATGGCTCCGAGCGCGCCAACTCCAGCGGCATCGACATGGCCAACGAACATCGTTTGGCGTCGCTGTCCTGCGCGCTTCTCGCTACTGCACACAACCACTGGAAAGCGGCGCCGATGCTCGGTTGCGCCTCCAGCACCGAAGCGCTGGCACCGGTCTTGAACCCGTCCGACCTGCGTGACGTGGTCGGTCATGTGCAGGAAGCGACCGTCGAAGACGTCGACAACGCGATCCAGTGCGCCCTCAACGCTGCACCGATCTGGCAGGCCACTCCGCCCGCCGAGCGCGCCGCGATCCTGGAACGCGCCGCCGACCTGATGGAAGCCGAGATCCAGCCACTGATGGGCCTGCTGGCCCGCGAAGCCGGCAAGACCTTCGCCAATGCCATCGCCGAAGTGCGTGAAGCCGTGGACTTCCTGCGTTATTACGCGGTGCAGGCACGCAACGACTTCACCAACGACGCTCACCGTCCATTGGGTCCGGTTGTATGCATCAGCCCGTGGAACTTCCCGCTGGCGATCTTCAGTGGTCAAGTGGCTGCTGCGTTGGCCGCCGGTAACCCGGTTTTGGCCAAACCTGCCGAACAGACTCCGCTGGTCGCTGCTCAGGCCGTGCGCCTGATGCTCGAAGCCGGCATCCCGGAAGGCGTGCTGCAACTGCTGCCGGGCCGTGGCGAAACCGTTGGGGCCGGTCTGGTCGGCGATGATCGCGTTAAAGGCGTGATGTTCACCGGTTCCACCGAAGTCGCGCGCTTGCTGCAACGCAACATTGCCGGTCGCCTGGACAGCCAGGGCCGTCCGATCCCGCTGATCGCCGAAACCGGTGGCCAGAACGCAATGATCGTCGACTCTTCGGCACTGACCGAACAAGTCGTGATCGACGTGGTGTCCTCGGCCTTCGACAGTGCCGGTCAGCGTTGCTCGGCTCTGCGTGTACTGTGCTTGCAGGAAGATTCCGCAGACCGCGTCATCGAAATGCTCAAGGGCGCGATGGCTGAAAGCCGTCTGGGCAACCCTGAGCGTCTGTCCGTGGACATCGGCCCAGTGATCGACGCCGAAGCCAAGGCTGGCATCGAGAAGCACATCCAGGCCATGCGTGACAAAGGTCGCAGCGTGTACCAGGTGGCCATCGCCGATGCTGAAGAAGTCAAACGCGGCACCTTCGTGATGCCAACGCTGATCGAACTGGAAAGTTTCGACGAGTTGCAGCGAGAAATCTTCGGCCCGGTGCTGCACGTGGTTCGCTACAAGCGCAAGGACATCGATCAACTGATCGGCCAGATCAACGCTTCCGGCTACGGCCTGACCCTGGGCGTGCACACCCGCATCGACGAGACCATCGCCAAGGTGATCGACAACGTCAATGCCGGTAACGTCTACGTCAACCGCAACATCGTTGGCGCAGTAGTAGGCGTGCAGCCATTCGGCGGCGAAGGCCTGTCGGGTACCGGCCCGAAAGCCGGCGGCCCGCTGTACCTGTACCGCCTGCTGTCGACCCGTCCTGCGGATGCAATCGAACAGTCCTTCGCTCGTGGCGATGCTGCCGCGGCACCGGACGTTCGTCTGCGCGACGCCATGAGCAAGCCGCTGACCGCCCTGAAAGCCTGGGCCGACAGCCACAAGTTCGCCGACCTGAGCACCCTGTGCGTGCAGTTCGCCGCGCAATCGCAAAGCGGCATCACCCGTCTCCTGGCCGGCCCGACCGGCGAGCGCAACAGCTATGCGATCCTGCCGCGTGAACACGTGCTGTGCCTGGCGGAAGTCGAAGGCGATCTGCTGACTCAACTGGCAGCGGTATTGGCTGTCGGTGGTTCGGCGGTATGGCCGGAAGCTGACATGACCAAGGCCTTGTTCGCACGCCTGCCGAAGGACATTCAGGCACGCATCAAGCTGGTTTCCGACTGGAACAAGGACGAAGTGGTGTTTGATGCGGTTGTGCATCACGGTCACTCCGACCAGTTGCGTGCGGTGTGCCAGCAGGTTGCCAAGCGCGCCGGCGCCATCGTCGGTGTGCAGGGCCTGTCGCAAGGCGAAACCAACATTGCGCTGGAGCGCCTGGTGATCGAGCGGGCGTTGAGCGTCAACACCGCTGCGGCGGGTGGTAATGCCAGTTTGATGACCATCGGTTAACACCGATAAACCGGGCAGCCGCAATGGCTGCCTGACAATCAAATCCCTGTAGGAGTGAGCCTGCTCGCGATAGCGGTCTGTCGGTCACATCTGTTTCGGATGTGCCGCCGTCATCGCGAGCAGGCTCACTCCTACAGTTGTTTTGTGGTGCCTGCTAGGTCACTTCTCTACCCAACTATCACGCTCATCAATCATGCTATTCAGCATAAATTCACAAGCCTAGACTCGGCCCATTCCAACAAAAGGTAGGCCGCCATGTCCGAGACGTTGCTCAGTTCCCGCAATCTGGCTTTCGAGCTGTACGAAGTCCTTGATGCCGAGGGCCTGACCCAGCGTGAGCGTTTTGCCGAGCACAATCGCGAAACCTTCGATGCGGCCATCGGTACCGCCCGCAGCATCGCCGAGAAATTCTTCGCTCCGCACAACCGCAAGGGCGACGAGAACGAACCGCGCTACGAGAACGGTCAGGCGATTCTGATTCCGGAAGTGAAACCGGCGGTGGATGCCTTCCTCGAAGCCGGCTTCCTCAACGCCGCGCGCAGTTTCGACGCTGGCGGCATGCAGCTTCCTACGCTACTGTCCCAGGCCTGCTTCGCGCACTTTCAATCGGCCAACGCGGCTTCGACGTCATACCCGTTCCTGACCATGGGCGCGGCGAACCTGATCGAAAGCTTCGGCACCGAAGAGCAGAAACGCCGCTTCCTGCAACCGATGATCGATGGCCGTTTCTTCGGCACCATGGCCCTGACCGAACCCCACGCCGGCTCGTCGCTGTCGGATATTCGTACCCGCGCAGAACCTGCGTCCGACGGCACCTATCGCCTCAAGGGCAACAAGATCTTCATCTCCGGTGGCGATCACCCGCTGTCGGAAAACATCGTGCACATGGTGCTGGCCAAGCTGCCGGACGCGCCGGCCGGGGTGAAGGGCATTTCGCTGTTCATCGTGCCCAAGTTCCTGGTCAACGACGATGGCAGCCTCGGCCAGCGCAACGATGTGTTGCTGGCCGGGCTGTTCCACAAGATGGGCTGGCGTGGCACCACCTCTACAGCGCTTAATTTCGGCGATAACGGCGAGTGCGTCGGCTATCTGGTGGGCAAGCCGCACCAGGGCTTGAGCTACATGTTCCAGATGATGAACGAGGCGCGGATCGGCGTCGGCATGGGGGCGGTGATGCTTGGTTACGCCGGCTATCTGTATTCGTTGGACTACGCCCGCGAGCGTCCACAGGGCCGCGTACCGGACAGCAAGGACCCGAACACCGCGCCGGTGGTGATCATTCAGCACGCCGACGTCAAACGCATGCTGCTGACACAAAAGGCCTACGTCGAAGGCTCATTCGACCTTGGCCTGTACGCGGCGCGGCTGTTCGATGACACCACCACCCTTGCGACCGAAGCCGAACGCAAACAGGCCCATGAACTGCTGGACTTGCTGACGCCGATCGTCAAATCCTGGCCGTCGGAGTTCTGCCTGAAGGCCAACGAACTGGCGATCCAGATCCTCGGCGGCCACGGCTACACCCGCGAATACCCGGTGGAGCAGTACTACCGCGACAACCGCCTGAACCCGATCCACGAAGGCACCCACGGTATCCAATCGCTGGACCTGCTGGGCCGAAAACTGGCGCAGAACGGTGGTGCGGGGCTCAAGCAACTGATCCGCCTGATTGGCGACACTGGCGAGCGAGCACAGGCGTTTGATTCGCTGACGCCGCTGCGCGAGCCGCTGGAGAAACTGGTGGCGCGCCTGCAAACCGTGACCATCGGCCTGCTGACCGATCTGGCCCAGGGCAAGGTCAACAGCAGCCTGGCGAACTCGGCGTTGTACCTGAAGGTATTTGGTCACACGGTGATTGGCTGGCGCTGGCTGGAACAGGCGATCCGTGCCGAGGAAGGGTTGGCCAAGGGTAATGCGGCGGATGTGAGCTTCTATAAAGGCAAGCTGCAGGCGGCACGCTACTTCCTGACCTGGGAAGTACCGGGGTGCCACCATGAACTGGCGATTCTTGAGGCTCGGGATGATGTTTGCCTGGGGATGCAGGATGAGTGGTTCTGATCCAGTTTTTGTGGATTAGCTGAAATCCATTCGCGAGCAGGCTCGCTCCCACATTTGAATGCGTACACGCACTACTGTGGGAGCGAGCCTGCTCGCGAAGGCGTCCGCACTGACGCCACATCACTTCAGCTTGAACCCACCCATCTGCCGCGCCAGATCATCCGCCAACCGCTGCAACGTCTGACAATCATCCCGACAGGCCTTGACCTCCCCGGCCGTCGCCCGCGCCAGGTCGGAAATCCCCTGCACGTTGCGGTTGATTTCCTCGGTCACCGCCGACTGCTCTTCCGTCGCCGTCGCCACCTGATGGTTCATGTCGCTGATGCGCTCAACTTGCCCGGTAATCGCGGTCAATGAAGCGCCGGTACGCTGGCTGGACTCGACACCCGTGCCGGTCGCGGCTTGCCCGGAATGCATCGACGACACCGCATTCTCCGCCCCCTGCTTGAGGCTGCCGATCATCTGCTGGATTTCATCGGTGGAGGCTTGAGTGCGTCGCGCCAGGGTCCGCACTTCATCAGCGACCACGGCAAACCCACGCCCCATATCCCCAGCCCGCGCCGCTTCGATAGCGGCGTTGAGCGCCAGCAGGTTGGTCTGCTCGGAAATCCCGCGAATCACTGCCAACACCTGATCGATCGAAGCCACCTGATGCGCCAATTCACCCACAGCGCTGGCGGCGACACCGATTTCGTCGGACATGCTTTCAATGTGCCGAATCGATCCACCCACCACTTCCCGTGCCTGCATCGCCTCATCCCGAGCCGTTTGCGAGGCGACCGCCGCGTTGCCGGCGTTCTGGGCGATCTCCTGAACGGTCAGGCCCATTTCATGGACTGCAGTGGCGACCATGTCGGTCATTTCCTGTTGGCGACCGGAGCGTTCGGCGGTGTTATCCACAACCCGTGCGACCTGGCCGACAGCAGTGCGCAGTCGTTCGCTGGTGGTCAGCACTTCACCGATCATGTCGCGCTGGCTGTCGAGAAAGCGATTGAACCCCCGGGCCAGATCACCCAGCTCATCGGCGCGGCTGGAATCTAACCGGTGGGTCAAATCTCCACCGCCGCTACCGATTGCTACCAATGCCGCTGTTACCTGACGAATCGGCCGTACCAGCCCACGGGCCAGCAATACCACCAGCAGCAGACACACCAGGGCCACTACCAGGCCAATGCCACTGCTCATCCACATGGCGCGGCGGGCTTCGGCGTAGATCTGCGACTGTGGCACTTCGGCCACCAGGGTCCAGCCGAGATCGCGCAATGGCAGGCTCAAGGCGAGGAAATCTTCGCCATCGCGGGTAAAGCTGCTGTTTGTGGCAGTTTTTTGACCAATGACGGCTTGCGCCGCTGACTCGCCAATCTGCTCAGCCAGCGTGCGCTTGCCGCTGAATTGCGCCTCGGGGTGAACCTGGATCAAACCGTCGGAACGCACGAGATAGACCTTGCCGCGCTCCCCAAAGCTGAAATTGTGGATCAGCTCAGACAGCTCTTTCATGCTCAGCCCAAGCCCGGCAACGCCTACGACTTTGCCGGCCTGCTCGACCTTGAAGTCGATGAACAGCGCCAATTCTCCGGTGGCCGTGTCGTTGTCGATATTGAGGGTGCGCGGCTGGTTGCTATCGAGGAACGCGTAGAACCAGGCGTCTTTCGGGTTGGATCGACTGAGGGTCCGGTCCAGGCCTTTTTCGGTGAAGTAATGGTTGGACGCCGTGCCGACGATAATCGCGGTAAAGGCCTTGTGCTCGGCGCGGATGCCTTCGAGATAGGTAGTAAAGGTGCCGGTCCGGGCACTGTCTTCACCCCCGGCCAGCCAGTCGCGCACCATGCTGTTGCTGGCGATGTCCTTGGCGGCGGTGAGGGGTTGAACGAGGATGCGCTCGATATCGTTGCGCATCGCTTCGATGCTCGACGGCAAGGCTTGCTCGACCAGATAGCTCTGGGCGAGGCGGTTGACCACCAGGGTATAAATGCCAACCACGATCAGGATACTGACGAGCAGAGCGGTGCCCATGCTCAGGATCAACTGCCATTGAATACTGCGTCGCCAGAACTGCATGGAGCACCCCCAAAGAATAAGAGGCTGAAACACTGCAACAGCCGTGCCGATTGTATACAAACCAACCGACAATCTATTCTTTGGTTGTGCGCAAAGCCGATCAGGCCTGATTGATCGTCTTGGAAATCACTTCAACCGTGGCGCTGACTTGCTCTTGGTAACGGTCGAGTTCGAGCTTGTGCTGTTTCTGCATTTCAATCTGCTGGGAGCACAGATTCATCGCCGCCAGCACCAGCAGTCGGTCACCGATCAGCGTCGGGTACTTGCGCTTGGTTTCGGCCAGGGCTGCCTTCAACATCAACGCGGCGTCCAGCAGGGTCTGCTCTTCCCCGGCCGGTGCCTTGATCGAATAGTCCTCCCCCAGGATCGAGACGACTTTTACCCCTGCGGCGTTGTAACTCATGCGCTGACAGGGCCTGCGCTGACGCGCTCAACCAGGGCCTGGATGCGAGCCGCCGTGGCGCCTTGCTTCTCTTCGTGTTCCATCAGGCTCAGTTGCAGGCTTTCGTTTTCATCTTTGGCCTGGGCCAGTTCCGCGGTCAGGTTCTGGTTCTGTTGTACCAGGTCGCTGACCAGTTGTTCCAATTGGCTTAGGGATGCTTCCAACATTTTGATTTTCCGGGCGTTTTCAAAGGGCGCGTACGATAAAGAAAAGTCACCCTGGATGCCAGGGTTATACAGGCGCAAAGCCTTGATTTTGCTGACGGGCAACCTTCCTCGCGAGTTTTAAAGACTGTGATTGGCCCATCTGGTTCCTGCAATTCGTCGCCACAAGGCGCAACCGGTGGAAACAAGCCGCGCTCAAGACCTCAGTCCGGCGCTCTGCGATGACACAAAACCTTTTTGACAGCATCACATTTCAACAGGTTAGAATCGCTGGCACGCAGACTGCATGGTCAGTTTTCGCCCGCCTTTCAGCTTTCTGGAGTACTGCCTTTGAATGCGACGACCATCAACAGCCTGTTCTTGATCGGCGCGTTGCTGGTAGGTGCGAGCATTCTGGTGAGCTCACTTTCGTCCCGTCTCGGCATCCCGATTCTGGTGATCATCCTGGCCGTCGGCATGGCGGCCGGTGTCGATGGCGCCGGCATTCTTTTTGATAACTACCCCACGGCTTATCTGGTGGGCAACCTCGCGCTGGCGGTGATCCTGCTCGACGGCGGCTTGCGCACCCGAGTGTCGAGTTTCCGCGTGGCGTTATGGCCGGCGCTCTCTCTGGCCACGGTCGGCGTGCTGATTACCACCGGGCTGACCGGCATGGCGGCCGCATGGTTGTTCAACCTGAACTTGATCCAGGGCCTGCTGATCGGCGCCATCGTCGGCTCCACCGACGCCGCCGCGGTGTTCTCGCTATTGGGTGGCAAGGGCCTGAACGAACGGGTAACCGCCAGTCTTGAAATCGAATCCGGCAGCAACGACCCGATGGCGGTGTTCCTCACCGTCACCCTGATCGACATGCTCGCCAGCGGCCAGACCGGCCTGCACTGGAGCCTGCTGACCCACCTGCTGCGCGAATTCGGCATCGGTGGCGTCATTGGCCTGGGCGGTGGCTGGCTGATGCTGCAACTGGTCAATCGCATCAACCTGGCCACCGGTTTGTATCCGATCCTGGTGATTGCCGGCGGCCTGGTGGTGTTTGCCCTGACCAACGCCCTGCACGGCAGCGGCTTCCTGGCGGTGTACATCTGCGGCCTGGTGATCGGCAACCGGCCGGTGCGCAGCCGCCACGGCATCCTGCACATGCTCGACGGCATGGCCTGGCTGGCGCAGATCGGCATGTTCCTGGTGCTGGGGCTGCTGGTGACGCCTCACGACCTGCTGCCTATCGCCTTGCCGGCACTGGCCCTGGCGCTGTGGATGATCCTGTTTGCCCGGCCACTGTCGGTGATGGTTGGCCTGCTGCCGTTCAAGGCCTTCCATGGTCGCGAGAAGGCGTTCATCTCCTGGGTCGGCCTGCGCGGCGCGGTCCCGATCATTCTCGCGGTGTTCCCGCTGATGGCCGGCCTGCCCAACGCCCAGCTGTACTTCAACCTCGCGTTTTTTATCGTGCTGGTGTCGCTGCTGGTTCAGGGCACGAGCCTGCCGTGGGTCGCCAAACTGCTGAAGGTGACGGTGCCCCCGGAGCCTGCCCCCATCTCCCGCTCAGCCCTGGAAGTGCACGTCACCAGCGAGTGGGAGCTGTTCGTCTATCGCCTCGGCGCGGAAAAATGGTGCATCGGTTCGCCCCTGCGCGAGCTGAAAATGCCCGAAGGCACCCGTATTGCTGCCCTGTTTCGCGGCCAGCAACTGCTCCATCCGTCGGGTAGTACGGTGCTGGAAGTCGATGATTTGCTGTGTGTCATCGGCCATGAACACAACCTGCCGGCCCTCGGAAAACTCTTCAGCCAGGCGCCACAACGGGGCCTCGATCTGCGCTTCTTCGGCGACTTCGTACTCGAAGGAGACGCCCAACTGGCCGCGGTTGCGGCCTTGTACGGCCTGAAGGTCGAAGGCATCGATCCGGACATGTCCCTGGGCCACTTCATTGCCCAGAAGGTTGGCGGCGCGCCGGTGGTGGGTGACCAGGTGGAATGGAACAACACCATTTGGACCGTGGCCGTCATGGACGGGAACAAGATCGGTAAAGTGGGCGTCAGATTCCCCGAAGGAAGTCGCCCGGGTCCCGGACTCTTCCTCTAAACTGCTTCCACTATCACTTGCTTGACCGGTCTTTATGCCTAATCTGCGCTCCATCTTCGCCATCGCCCTGCTGGGTTTGAGTCTCTCTGTCAGTACTTTGCAAGCGGCCGAACCGCCCTCCAGCGAAGCCGTGCAAGCGAGTCTGGACAAGATCGCCGACCGCAAACTGCCGGAAGCCGATCAGAAGGCCCTGCAATCGGTCCTGCAAGGCACGCTGAGCCAGCTCAACAACAAGCGTGACTACGAGCAGAAGCTGGTCGCGCTCAAGCAGCAATTGAGCAGTGCGCCCAAACAGACCATCGAGAACCAGCGTGAACTGACCCGCCTCAAGGCCAGTACCGTGGTGCCGGTGGCGCAGCGTTTCGCCAAGGAGCCGATCCAGCAGCTTGAACAATTGCTCACCGAGCGTTCCACCCAGCAAAGCGACCTGCAAAAAGCCCTGGCCGATGCCAACAGCCTGATCATCACCGCCCAGACCCGCCCCGAGCGCGCCCAGGCAGAGATATCCAGCAGCCAGACGCGCATTCAGCAGATCAACAACACCCTCAAGGTCGGCAAGGACGCCGGCAAGACCCTGAGCGCCGAGCAGCGCGACCAGCTCAATGCCGAGTTGGCAGCGCTGAACGCCCTGATCCCGCTGCGGCGCCAGGAACTGGCCGGCAATACCCAGCTGCAAGACCTCGGCAACAGCCAGCATGACCTGTTGTCGGAGCGATCCGACCGCCTGGATCAGGAAATCCAGGAACTGCAAACCCTGATCAACCAGAAGCGCCTGGCGCTGTCCCAGGAAACGGTCACCCAGCAATCCATCGAAGCGCAGAAGGCCGGCGGCAGCAGCCTTTTGGCCACCGAAAGCGCGGCCAACCTGAAGCTCTCGGACTACCTGCTCAAAAGTACCGACCGCCTGAACGAAGTCACCCAGCAGAACCTGCAGACCAAGCAACAACTGGACAGCCTGACCCAGAGCGATGCGGCACTGGACGAGCAAATCAATGTGCTCAAAGGCAGCCTGCTGCTCTCGAAGATTCTCTACAAACAGAAACAGGCGTTGCCGCGCCTGCGGCTCGACCGCAACCTGGCCGACCAGATCGCCGACATTCGCCTGTATCAGTTCGAAGTCAGCCAGCAACGGGAATTGCTGAGCAATCCGACCACCTACGTCGAAAACCTACTGTCGACCCAACCTCCCGAGCAAGTCACGGCGCAGCTGCGCAAAAGCCTGATGGAACTGGCCACCACCCGCGCCGACCTGCTGGAGCGACTGAACCGCGAACTGAGCGCGGTGCTCAATGAATCCATCACCCTGCAACTGAACCAGAAGCAACTGCTCAGCACGGCGCAAAGCCTGCGGGCGACCCTCGATGAGCAGATGTTCTGGATTCCCAGCAACAAGCCGCTGGACCTGGAGTGGGTTCACAGTGTGCCGGATCGCCTGCAGCGGCAACTCGATTCGCTGCCGGTCCTTTCAAGCCTGAGCGAACTGACCGACGGCCTGACCCAGCGCCCGCTGCTGTTCCTGCCGCTGGCCCTGCTGATCGGTGCGTTGCTGTGGCGGCGCAAGAATCTGTACGCGCGACTGATCAAGGTTCACCAGGACATCGGTCACTTCAAGCGCGACAGCCAGTGGCACACGCCACAGGCGATTCTGATCAATATTCTGCTGGCGATGCCGGTTTCCCTGGGCCTCGCCTTGTGCGGGCTGGCCCTGCAAATCGACGCCCGTGGGCAGAACGCCAATATGGGCGCGGCGCTGCTGCAAATGGCCGGGGCCTGGCTGGTGTTCTACACCGCCTACCGGATCCTCGCGCCAGGTGGCGTGGCAGAGCTGCATTTCCGCTGGGAAAAGCCCCAGGTGGAGTTCCTGCGCAGATGGATCCGCCGCCTCGGCATCGTGGTCATGGCACTGGTGACCGTAGTCGCCGTTGCCGAACTGCAACCGGCGGCACTGGCCGATGACGTGCTCGGCATGCCGGTGGTACTGATCTGCTACGCCTTGATGACCCTGCTGCTCAGCCGCCTGCTCATCAGCAGCCCGACCCACGAAAACGCTTCGCTGTTCCGCAAACTGGTGGGGATCCTGTTCACTGCCCTGCCCGTCGCGTTGTTCGTGGCGGTGTGCTTCGGCTACTACTACACCGCGCTGAAGCTCAGCGACCGCTTGATCAACACTCTGTACCTGCTGATGTTCTGGCTGGTGATCGAGGCCACCTTCGTGCGCGGCCTCAGTGTGGCGGCCCGGCGCCTGGCCTACCAGCGCGCCCTGGCCAAGCGGCTGGCCGCCAAAGAGGCCGGCGATGGCGAGGCGGTGATCGAAGAACCGACGATGGACATCGAGAAGGTCAACGAACAGTCCCTGCGCCTGATCCGCCTGGCACTGCTGGGCGGCTTCATGGCGGCACTGTATTGGGTCTGGGCCGACCTGATCACGGTGTTCTCGTATCTGGACAACGTCACCCTCTACGAATACACCAGCGGTACCGGCGCCAACATGAGCATGGTGCCGATCAGCATCGGCGACATGCTTGGCGCGCTGATCATCATCGGCATCACCTTCGCCCTGGCGCGCAACCTGCCGGGCTTGCTCGAAGTGTTCGTGCTATCCAAGCTCAACCTGGCCCAGGGCAGCGCCTACGCCACCACCACGTTGCTGTCCTACGTGATCGCCGGTGTCGGTTTCGTCTCGACGCTGTCGACCCTCGGTGTGAGTTGGGACAAGTTGCAATGGCTGGTGGCGGCGCTGTCGGTCGGCCTCGGTTTCGGCATGCAGGAGATCTTCGCCAACTTCATTTCCGGCATCATGATCCTGTTCGAACGTCCGGTGCGGATCGGTGACACCATCACCATCGGCAACCTGTCGGGCACGGTGAGCAAGATCCGCATCCGTGCCACGACCATCACCGACTTCGACCGCAAGGACATCATCGTCCCGAACAAGACGTTCATTACCGGGCAACTGATCAACTGGTCGCTGACCGACACCATCACCCGGGTGACCCTCAAGCTCGGCGTCGACTACGGTTCGGACCTGGACCTGGTGAAAGAGCTGTTGCTCAAGGCCGCGCGCGACAACCCGCGCGTGCTGAAAGACCCGGAACCCCACGTGTACTTCCTGAATTTCGGCGAAAGCACCCTCGACCACGAGCTGCGCATGCATGTGCGTGATCTCGGCGACCGCAACCCCGTGCTCGACGAGGTCAACCGCTTCATCAATCGCGAGTTCAAGAAGCAGCACATCAATATCTCGTTCCGGCAGATGGAGGTCTACCTCAAGAACCTGCACGGCCAGGAATACAAGATGGTGCCGATCGAACCGGAAGCGAAAACCATCGTGCCGATCGTCGACGGCAAGCCGGCGCAAGAACCGCCGGCCGCCAAACTCGACTAACCGGCCATTCCCCAGCAGAATGCTCGGACATTCTGCTGGAGCCGGCCCTTGAAAGCCCTCGACGAACTCACTTTCGATAATCGCTTCGACCGCCTGGGCGATGCGTTTTCCGCCCATGTGCTGCCCGAGCCGATCGATAATCCGCGCCTGGTCGTGGCCAGCCCCGCCGCCATGGCGCTGTTGGACCTGGACCCGGCCGTGGCCGAAACCCCGGAGTTCGCCGAACTGTTCAGCGGCCACAAGCTCTGGGCCGACGCGATTCCAAGGGCGATGGTCTATTCCGGGCATCAGTTCGGTTCCTACAACCCGCAACTGGGTGACGGACGCGGCCTGTTGCTTGGCGAGGTGTACAACGAGGCTGGCGAACACTGGGACCTGCACCTCAAGGGCGCCGGCCAGACGCCGTTTTCACGCATGGGCGACGGCCGTGCGGTGCTGCGTTCGTCGATCCGTGAATTCCTCGCCTCCGAAGCCCTGCATGCCCTGAACATCCCGACTACCCGCGCCCTGTGCGTGATCGGCTCCGACACCCCGGTGTGGCGTGAAAAGCAGGAGCGCGCGGCCATGGTCCTGCGCCTGGCGCCGAGTCATGTGCGCTTCGGCCACTTCGAATATTTCTACTACACCAAGCGCCCCGAGCAGCAGAAAGAGCTGGGTGATCACGTGCTGGCCATGCACTTCCCGCAGTGCCTGGAGCAACCGGAGCCGTACCTGGCGATGTTCCGTGAAGTGGTGGAGCGCAACGCCGAACTGATCGCCAAATGGCAGGCCTATGGCTTCTGCCACGGGGTGATGAACACCGACAATATGTCGATCCTGGGCATCACCTTCGATTTCGGCCCGTTCGCCTTCCTCGACGACTTCGACGCCAACTTCATCTGCAACCACTCCGACGACCAGGGCCGTTATTCCTTCAGCAACCAGGTGCCGATTGGCCAGTGGAACCTCAGCGCCCTGGCCCAGGCCCTGACGCCGTTCATCAGCGTCGAGGCCCTGCGCGAAACTCTCGGTCTGTACCTGCCGCTGTTCCAGGCCCATTACCTGGACCTGATGCGCCGCCGCCTCGGCCTGACCACTGCCGAAGACGACGACCAGAAGTTGCTGGAGGGCCTGCTGCAATTGATGCAAAACAGCGGCGTCGACTACAGCCTGTTTTTCCGTCGCCTGGGTGATGACGCACCACAACAGGCCATCACCCGCTTGCGTGACGACTTTGTCGACCTCAAGGGCTTTGATGCCTGGGGCGAGCTCTACGTCGCCCGGGTGGCCCGTGAAGGCACGCTTGATCAAGAGCAGCGCCGCCAGCGGATGCACGCGGTCAACCCGCTGTACATCCTGCGCAACTACCTGGCCCAAAAGGCCATCGATGCGGCAGAGAGCGGCGACTACTCGGAAGTCCGCCGACTGCACGCGGTGCTGAGCAACCCGTTCGAGGAACAACCGGGGATGGAAAGCTACGCGGAGAGGCCGCCGGAATGGGGCAAGCATCTGGAGATCAGTTGTTCGTCGTGAGGCGAGTCAGATAAAGACGTCTACTGGCACATTGAATCGCTCGGCCAACCAGCGGATCTGCCGCAGGTTGAGCTGGCGCTTGCCACTCAGGATCTCCGAAACGACCGACTGAGGGCCGACGCCAGGCAGGTCGCTTTGAGTCAATCCATGTTCGCGCATCATGTAACCAAGCACTTCGGCACCTGTGGCTTCGGGCATTGGGTGATGCTTGTGGTCCCATTCCTCAATCCAGTCACCGATGATGTCCACCAGACTCATCAGGGGATGCGACTCGTCAACTCCGGTCATCTCGAGCAACTCGTCGAGTGCCTGCACCAGCATGTCATAGTCGTCTTCGTTTTTGGGTTTGCGTAGCAATGGCGATACGAACTCCCAGTGCTCCGCCGCGTTTTTGATCAGAACGCTCATGTTCTTCCCTCCTTCCATTTACCGCGGTCATATTCGCGGTGATCCAGCACATGCTTTATGTAGATTTTTTGATGCTGATACCGAACATAGGCGATCAGCCGTAATTTGTTACCGCCAATATCGAAAACGTGAAACTCACCGACCTTGTCGATCGCGGGAAATGAAGATTTCATCGCCGCAAAATCATTTGGCTTGATGCGCTTTACCATTCGATACCACTGGTCCAGTGCGCTGGCCGCCTGCGGCCACTTTTCCTTGGCGTCCCAGATTCGTTTTTCGGAAAACACTCGCATGCAACATCCTTATCGCATTCTGCTATGGATGAGTTAAACACATGGATTTTTTATCGCAAGTTGCGATACACCCGGGCAGACCAACGGTCTCAATCGGATCCTTCCCTCAGCCTAGTTTTATTGCCTGTCGCTGCACGATTGAAAATATAAGCAAACGTCTCCAACTAGGTGTTATCAGCTTCCCATTGGATATCGCTCATGACCGACCCACTCCTCATCCCCTGTCCCCACTGCAACGGCCTCAACCGCATTCCCGCCGAACGCCTCAACGACCACCCGAAATGCGGTCGCTGCAAGGCCGAAGTCCTGCTGAACAAACCGTTTGAATTGAAGCAAGGCGACTACGCCAGCCAGATCAAGGGCGATCTGCCGCTGCTGGTGGATGTGTGGGCAGACTGGTGCGGGCCGTGCAAGTCGTTTGCACCGGTGTTCGAGCAGGCAGCCGGGCAACTGGCGGGCAAGTGCCGGCTGGCCAAGCTGGACAGCGAGGCAAACCAACAGTTGTCGGCGCAGTTGGGGATTCGCTCGATTCCGAGCCTGATCCTGTTCAAGAACGGCCGGGAAGTCGCCCGGCAGAGCGGGGCTTTCCCGTTACCGCAACTGATGAGCTGGTTGCGTAGCCAGGAGATCTGAAACAACACAGACCCTGTGGGAGCGAGCCTGCTCGCGAAGGCGGACTGACATTCAATAAAGATGTCGCCTGATACACCGCTTTCGCGAGCAGGCTCGCTCCCACAGTATTTCTATGTAGCCAGCCAGGATCAGGCGTTTTCCAGCAGGTTGTGCAGCTCAACGAATTGCTGCGTCAGCTTGTGCCGTGGATCGAGATGGATCAGCGGCGTATTGGCCTGGTGGGATTCGCGCATGCGTACCGAGCTGGCCAGGTACACCGGCAACACCGGCAGGCCTTCGGCGATCAGCTCATCGAGGATTTGCTGAGGCAGGCTGGCGCGGGCCTGGAACTGGTTGACGACGATGCCTTCGACTTCCAGGCCTTCGTTATGGTCATCCCTCAACTCGTCGATTTCCGCCATCAGGCCGTACAGGGCCTGGCGTGAAAAACTGTCGCAATCGAAGGGGATCAACACACGATCAGCGGCAATCAGCGCAGAAACCGCATAAAAGTTCAACGCCGGCGGAGTATCAAGGTAAATCCGGTCGTAGTCTTCGCTCAGCTCTTCCAGCAACTTACGCAGTTTGTTGATCTTGTGCTTGGCTTCAAGCTTTGGCTGCAAGTCTGCCAGCTCGGCGGTGGCAGTAATGACGTGGAGGTTATCGAACGGGGTTTCGTAGATGTCGACCTGATTCTTTTTGGAGAACGGTCCGGAAGACAGCGTCTGCTTGAAGAAATCGGCGATGCCCATCGGAATGTCGCTGCCTGTGAGCCCCGTCAGGTACTGAGTGGAGTTGGCCTGGGCATCGAGATCCACCAACAAGGTGCGAAAACCCTCGCTGGCACTGACCGCCGCCAGATTGCAGGCAATGCTGGATTTGCCAACGCCACCTTTCTGATTGAACACCACGCGCCGCATGTCAAAACCTCCGTGTATCAAAGAATGACCGAGTGTAGTGGTCCACGGTATGGCTACGCTACCTCACTAGTGCAAGGACTACACAGTCAGTTGCTTTCTCTTGCACGAAAGACCCTGAATGGCCCGGCGGCTCGACGCAAGAACCGACAAACGGGGTAAAAATTTTGTGAATAATTACCAATCATTCAATTTTTTCAAGCCGGTCACTCCAACTTGCTGAGCAAAATGTAACCAGCATTTGCTACACGTTCCCGGCACCGGGATAATGCGCGCCACTCGGCGCCAAACGCCACGCAGGGTAAGTCCCGGCTCTCGGCCACTCCCAGCGTCAAGTAAGCCCGTGAGGGTGGGATGAATGTCTGTGATCAACTTCAACATCGCCCAATGGCGCGCCTGGGGCCCGGGGCTTGATAGCGTGAATGACTGGCAGGCCTGGTGCCGACAACCGGTCGTGCTGCCGGACAGCGATGCCGCTCCCGACGTTTCCTTTCTGCCGGCCATGCAGCGTCGGCGGCTCAGCCGTCTGGCGCGCATGGCATTCAGTGTCGGCTGGCCATTGGCCGAAGGTCGGCAGGATCTGCCATTGGTCTTTGTTTCCCGTCACGGCGAAACGCCCCGCACGGTCGAGATTCTCAGCGATCTGGCCACCGATCAGCCGCTGTCGCCAACCCGGTTCAGCTTGTCGGTGCATAACGCAATCATTGGCTTGTGGTCGATCATGCGGGGTGAAACCAGCGAAATGACCGCCCTGGCCGCCGCAGGCGATGGCCTGGAACATGGCATGCTCGAAGCTGCCGCGCTGCTGGCTGAAGGCGCCGGCGCGGTACTGCTGGTGGTCACCGAAGAGCGGCCGCCCGAGGCTTACTCGACCTGGATCGACGACGTGCCGTTCCCGTATGCCGTCGGCCTGCTGATCACACCCGGCACCGACTGGCGGTTGTCCCTGAACAGCTCCTCGGATGCGTTGTCCAAATCCCGCTGGCCCCACGCGCTTAATCTGTTGTGTGCGCTGCTCGGCCAGCAAACCACCTGCCAACATGCCTGGAAAAATCGTGTATGGACCTGGCAACGCAACCCGTGACCGAGAAAAACCGCGACGCCTACTACTGGCGCTTGCTGGCCACCGCCGCGAGCTTTGCCCTGTTCGGGTTGGGCGGCCTGTGCCTGCGCCTGGTGATTTTCCCTGTGCTGAACGGCCTGCCGGGCGATGCCCGAACCCATCGGCTGCGGGCCCGGCAAACGGTCAGCCGCTGTTTCTGGATTTTTGTGCGTTTCATGGCCCGTACCGGGGTGCTGACCTACAGCATTGAAGGCGCGGAAAAGCTCGGTCGTCCCGGGCAAATGATCATTGCCAATCACCCTTCGCTGATCGACGTGGTCTTTCTGATCGGCCTGGTGCGTCACGCCAACTGTGTGGTCAAGCAAAGCCTCTGGGAAAACCCCTTCACCCGCGGTCCCCTGCGCTGCACCGAATACATCAGCAACGACGGCAGCATGGACATGCTCGACGCCGCTGCCGACGCGCTGAAAGACGGCCAGACCCTGATCATTTTCCCGGAAGGTACGCGCACCCAACCCGGCCAGCCGCCGGCCTTTCATCGGGGCGGCGCGGCAATCGCCCTGCGTGGTGCGAAAATCCTCACCCCGGTCATTATCAAGGTCAGCCCGACCACATTGACCAAGGCCGAGCCCTGGTATCGCATCCCCAAGCGGCGCGTGCACTTCAGTTTCCGGGTCGGGGCCGATATAGACCCACAGACCTTCGCCACGCAGGGGCCGGCTCCGCAGGCCTCGCGCAAGCTCAACGATTATCTACATTCTTACTTTATTAAGGAGCTCGCCGAAGATGAGCGATCTGCACCGTGATATCAAAATGCTTATCATCGACGCCCTTGGCCTCGAAGACATCAGTGCCGAAGACATCGGCAACGAGCAGACCCTGTTCGGCGAAGGCCTGGGCCTGGACTCGGTGGACGCCCTGGAACTGGGCCTGGCCATCCAGAAAAAGTACGGCATCAAAATCGACGCCGATGCCAAGGACACACGTAATCACTTCAGTAACGTGGCGAGCCTTGCGGCCTTCGTCACTGCAAAACAGGCAGCTTGAGACCGGACCATGCAAACTCGTGACGACATCTTCAACACCCTGCGCGATGCCCTGGTCGAACTCTTCGAACTGGACCCCGAGCGTGTGAGCCTGGAATCCAACCTGTATCAGGACCTGGAAATCGACAGCATCGATGCGGTCGACCTGATTGACCACATCAAACGCCAGACCGGCAAGAAAATCGCCGCCGAAGAATTCAAATCGGTGCGTACCGTCAGTGACGTGGTCGAGGCGGTCTACCGTCTGGTTCAACCGGCCGCATGAATCGACTGATTGGCCTCGGCCTGCTGCTGGCAGGCCTTTTGTATCCCTTTGCGGTGTATTTCGGCATGGAGCATTTCGCCCCGTGGCAGTTCGGGCTGCTGCTGGGCGGACTGTGGCTGGCCCGGGCGCTGACTGGCAAACGACGGCCTGGCAGCCTGTGGATGGCCACGGTGGCCATTGTGTTCTGTCTGTTGCTGGCACTGTTCGACAGCCCGGCGCTGTTGCGCTGGTATCCGGTGTTGATCAGCAGCTTCATGCTGGCGCTGTTCGGATCGAGCCTGACATTCGGCCCACCGATAGTCGAACGCCTGGCCCGGGTACGCGAGCCGCAATTGCCGGCCGAGGGCATTCGCTACACCCGCCAGGTGACCATCGCCTGGAGTGTTTTTTTTCTATGCAACGGTTTGTGTGCCGCCGCCCTGACCCTCTGGGCGCCGCTGAGCTGGTGGACGCTGTACACCGGCCTGATTTCCTACGGATTGATAGGCCTGATGTTTGCCATTGAATGGCTCATACGACAAAGGGTACGAGGCCGCCCATGAATTGGATAAAACTTGAGCATCTGCTGCTCAAGGCTCAGCCTGAGCGGGCCGTAACGACCGCCCCGGCACTGGATCACGCCCGACTGTGCGAGCAGGCGCTGCGCCTGGCCGCCGGCCTGCAAGCCCGGGGAGTGCGGCAGATGGCCGTGCACCTTGAGGATGCCGCCGACCTGGCGATTGCCCTGTTCGGCGCCTGGCGTGCCGGGGTCAGTGTGCTGCTGCCGTCCGACCTGCAACCCCAGACCCGCCAACGCTGGTCAGGTGAAGTCGATCTGTGGCTGAGCGATCAGCCCGATGATGCACACCTGAGCGAGTTTCGTCATCCGCCACTGAGTGCCGCCGCACTGGACCTGGATAACTGCCGACTCAGCCTGTGCACATCCGGCTCCAGTGGCGAGCCCAAGCGCATCGAAAAAAACCTGCGCCAACTGGCCAATGAAGTCGAAGCCCTGGAACAGCTGTGGGGCGCAGACCTGGGCCCGGCGTGCATCATTGGCAGCGTCGCCACCCAGCACATCTACGGCCTGTTGTTTCGGGTGCTGTGGCCGCTGTGCGCCGGGCGCCCGTTCGTACGTCGGCAACTGGCTTTTCCGGAAGACCTGCAACGCGCCAGCCGCGAACACCCGGCCTTCGCCTGGGTGGCCAGCCCGGCGTTGCTCAAGCGCATGGGCGACAACCTCGACTGGCCTGCCTTGAGCGCGGTACGCCGGGTGTTTTCCTCCGGCGGCGCACTGCCGGTCGAGGCCGCACAGAGCCTGCATGGGCGTCTGGGGCAATGGCCAACGGAAATCTTTGGCAGTTCGGAAACCGGCGGCATCGCCTGGCGTCAGGACGCGGAACTCTGGCAGCCCTTTGCCGATGTCACGCTGACCCAGGACAGTGACGGTGCACTGCTGATCGCTTCGCCGTATTTACCCAATGGCCATGTCGAACACACTGCCGATGCTGTGCGCTTCGCCGTCGATGGTCGCTTCGAGTTGCTTGGGCGACTGGACCGTATCGTCAAGCTGGAAGAAAAACGCATCTCGCTGCCGATGCTGGAACAGGCGCTGGCAGCCCATGAATGGGTCATCGAAGCGCGGCTCGGCGTGGTACAAGAAAACCGCGCCTCCCTGGGGGCGTTGTTGGTGCTGAGCGAGGCCGGTTTGCATGTGCTGCGCAATCAGGGTCGACGCAGCCTCACCGAGCAATTGCGCCAGCACCTGAGCCAACACTGCGAAGCGCTGGCCCTGCCAAGACGCTGGCGCCTGCTGCGACAACTGCCGCTGAACGCTCAGGGCAAACTGCCCCAGGCCAACGTCGACGCCCTGCTGTTGGCGGCGCGCCCCAAAGCGCCCGAGGTGCTGGAGCAAGTCGAAAGCAATGGCGAGTGGAGCCTGCAATTGGCCGTGCCACCGGACCTGGCCTATTTCAGCGGTCATTTCCCCAAGGCGCCGGTGTTGCCTGGCGTGGTGCAGGTGGACTGGGCACTGAGCCTGGGTCGGCAACTGATGAACCTGCCGGAAAAATTCGCCGGCATGGAAGTCTTGAAATTCCAGCAACTGGTGCGCCCGGGGGATGAAATCCAGCTGCACCTGCGCTTCGACTCGGCGCGCGGCAAATTGTATTTCGCCTATCGCAATGAAACCGCCACCTGCTCCAGCGGGCGGATCTTGCTGGAGGCGGCGCATGTATAAGCTGGGTGAGTGCTGCGCACTCAATCGCGAGCAGGTCGAATCGTCGCACCGTCGCTCCCACACTGGATTTGTGAACGCCGCGAACCCCATGTGGGAGCGAGCCTGCTCGCGATGCAGACACCTCGGTCCCACAGAGGTGAACCAACATGCATAGCCCCTGCGCCATCATCCCGGTGTACAACCACGAAACAGCCATTACCACGGTGGTCGATGCGCTGATCGCCAGCCATCTGCCGTGCATCCTGGTGGACGATGCCAGCAGCCCGCGCTGCGCCCGGGTGCTGGATCGCCTGGCCCAGCGTGACATGGTTTACCTGATCCGCCTGGCCGAAAACCAGGGCAAGGGTGGCGCGGTCATGACCGGCTTGCGCGAAGCTTCGCGCCTGGGTTTCAGCCATGCCTTGCAGGTGGATGCCGATGGCCAGCACGATTTGCAGGACGTCCAACGCTTCATCGAACAATCTCGCCGCCATCCTCGGGCGGTGATTTGCGGCTATCCGCAATATGACGCCAGCGTGCCGAAAGGCCGTTTGTATGCGCGCTACCTGACTCACGTCATGGTCTGGATCAACACCCTGTCGCTGCAGATTCGCGACTCCATGTGCGGCTTCCGGGTTTACCCATTGGCGCCGGTCCTGGCGCTGATCGAGTCAGCGAAAATCGGCAAGCGCATGGACTTCGACTCGGACATCCTGGTGCGCCTGGCCTGGCGCAATCAGCCGATGTTGTGGCTGCAAACCAAAGTCCACTACCCGCTGGACGGCGTTTCGCATTTTCGGATGTTCCACGACAACGTGCTGATTTCCAGCATGCACACGCGGCTGTTTTTCGGCATGTTGCTGCGCTCGCCCATGATCCTCTGGCGACGGTGGCGGGCATGAGCGCAGACAAGCAACACTGGGCCGACCGCCAGGAGCGGGGCAGTTTCTGGCTGATGAAGCTCACCGCGTTCGGCGCCAAAGTGCTGGGCCGTCGAGTACTGAGCCCGGTGCTGTATGGCATCGTTCTGTACTTTTTCCTGTTCGGCCGCAGCGCTCGACACAGTGCCTGGCAATACCAGCAACGCCTGGCCGACTGGAGCGGTCGCAGTAAATTGCGTCCGAGCCATTGGCGGGTATTCGGCCAGTTCATGGCCTTCGCCGATTCCATGCTCGACAAACTCGACGTCTGGAACGGCAAGTTGAGCATCGAACAAATCGAAATCATCGACCCGGCGCTGCTGCGTGACCAGTTGCGCGGTGCCCGCGGGCAGATGCTGGTGGGCGCGCACCTGGGCAATCTGGAAGTCTGCCGCGCACTGGCGGAGATCGGCGAGAAAGTCACGATGAACGTGCTGGTGCACACCAAGCACGCCGAACAGTTCAACCGTTTGCTGGGCGAAGCCGGGGCGACCAATTTGCGCCTGATCCAGGTCAGCGAGCTCGACCCCGGGATCATGCTGCAACTGAGTGAACGCCTGGAACGCGGCGAGTGGCTGGCGATCGCCGGCGACCGCGTGCCGTTGCATGGCGGACGCTGCGCGACCGTGGACTTCCTCGGTCATCCGGCCAGATTCCCCCAAGGCCCGTGGCTGCTGGCCGGCCTGCTGAAATGCCCGGTCAACCTGCTGTTGTGCCTGAAAAAGCCCGACGGCGATTATCGACTGACCATTGAGCCGTTCGCCGAGGCAATCACCTGGAAGCGCAGCGACCGCGAACAGGTCATTCATCAGTGGGCCTCCCGCTACGCCGAACGCTTGGGTCACTATTGCCTCGAAGCGCCCCAACAATGGTTCAACTTTTACCCTTTCTGGAAGACCGATGACGACGCCAACGCTTGAGCCGGTAACCTTCGGCGAACGCCCTTTGCGCATTGAAGACGTGCTGGCACTGGCCAACCGCAAAGTGCCGACGCAGTTGCAAAGCGATCCAGCCTACCGCGAGCGCATCGCCAAGGGTGCGCGTTTTCTCGACTCGCTGCTGGACAAGGAAGGCGTGATCTACGGCGTGACCACCGGTTACGGCGATTCCTGCGTGGTCGCGGTGCCGCTGCATCACGTCGAGGCGCTGCCCCGTCATCTGTTCACTTTCCACGGCTGCGGCCTGGGCAAACTGCTCGACGCCCAGGCCACCCGCGCGGTATTGGCCGCGCGTTTGCAGTCGTTGTGCCACGGGGTTTCCGGGGTGCGTGTGGAGTTGCTGGAGCGCCTGCAGGCGTTTCTTGAACACGACATCCTGCCGCTGATTCCGGAAGAAGGTTCCGTGGGCGCCAGTGGTGACCTGACGCCGCTTTCGTACGTGGCCGCCACGCTGTCCGGCGAACGCGAGGTGATGTTCCGCGGCGAGCGCCGGCAGGCTGCCGATGTGCACCGCGAACTCGGCTGGCAGCCGCTGGTGCTGCGTCCGAAAGAAGCCCTGGCATTGATGAACGGCACCGCAGTGATGACTGGTCTGGCCTGCCTGGCCTACGCCCGCGCCGATTATCTGCTGCATCTGGCCACGCGCATCACCGCGCTGAACGTGGTCGCCCTGCAAGGCAACCCGGAGCACTTCGACGAGCGCCTGTTCGCCGCCAAACCACATCCGGGGCAGATGCAGGTCGCCGCGTGGTTGCGCCAGGATCTGGCCATCGACGCGCCGACCGCTCCCCTGCATCGCCTGCAAGATCGCTATTCCCTGCGCTGCGCACCCCATGTGCTGGGCGTACTGGCCGACAGCCTGAACTGGCTGCGTTCGTTCATCGAGATCGAGCTCAACAGCGCCAACGACAACCCGATCATCGACGCCGAAGCCGAGCGCGTGCTGCACGGTGGGCACTTCTACGGCGGCCACATCGCCTTCGCCATGGACAGCCTGAAAAACCTCGTGGCCAACGTCGCCGACCTGCTGGATCGGCAACTCGCGCTGCTGGTGGACGAGCGCTACAACCATGGCTTGCCGAGCAACCTGTCCGGCGCCACGGCCGACCGCGCCATGCTCAACCACGGCTTCAAGGCGGTGCAGATCGGCACCAGCGCCTGGACTGCCGAAGCCCTGAAGAACACCATGCCGGCCAGCGTCTTCTCGCGCTCCACCGAATGCCACAACCAGGACAAAGTGAGCATGGGCACCATCGCCGCCCGGGATGCGATCCGCGTGCTGGAACTCACCGAACAGGTAGCGGCCGCTACGCTGCTGGCGGCCAATCAGGGCGTCTGGCTGCGCGGCCAGGCCGAAGATGCACGACCATTGCCACCCGCTTTGGCCGCCATGCATCAAGCTCTGGCCAAGGACTTCCCGCCGGTCATCGAAGACCGCGCGCTGGAAGGCGAATTGCGCCTGTGCCTGCATCGCATCGCCGAACAACACTGGAGGCTGCATGCGTAGCAAGGGATTTCTCTACACCGACACGGAAATCGTCGTACCGTTCTTTGACGTCGACAGCATGCACGTGGTCTGGCACGGCCATTACGTCAAATACCTGGAGGTGGCCCGCTGTGCGCTGCTGGACAAGATCGGCCACAACTACACGGCGATGAACGAATCAGGTTATGCGTGGCCGGTGATCGACCTGCAATTGCGCTACGTGCGCGGTGCGGTGTTCGGTCAGACACTCAACGTGCGCGCCAACCTGGTGGAGTGGGAGAACCGTTTGAAGATCAATTACCTGATCAGCGACCTGCAAACCGGTGAGCGCTTGACCCGCGCTGTCTCCGTGCAGGTCGCGGTCGACATGAGCAATCGCGAGATGCAACTGGCTTCGCCGAAGGTCTTCACCGATGCGGTAGAGAAGGCCCTGCCATGAGGTTCTGCGTCCCCCGCTCCCCTGTAGGAGCGAGCTTGCTCGCGATGGTCGTTAACGATGACACTGGGAACCTGACACCCCGCGGTGCTCTCAGGTTTTTCGCGAGCAAGCTCGCTCCTACAGTGTTCTGCGTGTTACTGGGCATTCCTGGACTGGCCCAAGCCTTTGACCTGCAACAACTCAGCGATCAACTGGCCCGGCCCGAGGTGATCCACGGCCATTTCATCCAGGAAAAACACCTGCGCGCCCTGCCCCAACCGCTGACCAGCAAGGGCTCGTTCGTGCTGGCGAAAAACCACGGCCTGTTGTGGTTGCTGAAAACACCACTGCAACAGGACTATCGCATCACCGCCAAAGGCATTGCCCGGCGTGACGGCATTGTGTGGCAAATGCTGCCGGGCAAAAGCGCCGGTGCCGAGCAGAACCGTTTGTTCCTCGCCGTGCTGCAAGGCGACAGCAGTGGCCTGCAACGGGATTTCGAGTTGTCCCTGAGCGGCGACGCGCAGAACTGGAAGCTCACGCTGCTGCCGCGCTCGATGCTGCTCAAGCAGGTGTTCAACCAGATCAACATTACCGGCGCAGAACTGGTGCACAGCATCGAACTGCTCGAGACCCAGGGCGACAGTACGTTGTTGCGCATGCAGGACAGCACCAGCGCCCAGCCGTTGAGCGACGCGGAGCAGCATGACTTTGCCGAGTGAACGGTGGTTGCCCCGGCTGTTTCTGATCCTGCTGCTGGCAGTACTGGCGCTCGCCGGTTGGCAATGGCGTGGCGCCGCGCCGCTATCGGCCAACCTGATGGACCTGGTGCCCGGCACGGCGCCCGATGCCTTGGAACTGCGCGCAGAACAACGCATGCAAGAGCCGCTGAACCGCGAAATGCTGGTGCTGGTCGGCCACAGCGATCGTCAGCAGGCCGTCGCCATGGCGCAGACACTCGGCGAGCAATGGCAGGCCAGCGGCTTGTTCGAAAAGGTCCAGTGGACCCTGCAAGCCGACTTGCCGGCACTGCGCACGCAGTTGCTGCAAGGTCGCCTGGCGATGCTCCAGGCGGCGGATCGACAACTATTGATCGAGCACCCCGACACCTTTATCCAGCAACGGGTGCAGGCGTTGTTCGACCCGTTCAACGGTTACAGCCTGGTGCCGAGCCAGGACGACTGGCTGGGCCTGACCGGGCGCATCCAGAACAGCCAGCCGCAACGCGGTTCGGTGCAACTGGACATCGGCAGCGGCGCCCTGGTCGCCGATGCCGACGGCAAGAGCTGGGTGCTGTTGCGCGCGCGCACCACCGGCAACGCCTTCGACATGGACCTGCCGCTGCAAGTGGCCGACCTGCTCGAACACAGCCGCGAAGAAGCCGCCCGACACGACGTGCAACTACTCGCCGCCAGCGGCCTGTTGTACGCAGCCAGCGGGCAACAGCAGGCCGCCCGGGAGATGACCTGGGTCGGTGGCGGTGCCACCGTGGGGATTTTGTTGCTGCTGCTGTTGGCCTTCCGGCGCTGGCGCGTCTTGCTGGCGTTCGTGCCGGTGCTGGTGGGCATGATCTTCGGCGCGGTGGCCTGCGTGGCGTTATTCGGCCATATGCACGTGATGACCCTGGTGCTGGGTTCGAGCCTGATCGGTGTTGCGGTCGATTACCCGCTGCATTACCTGTCCAAAAGCTGGAGCCTGAAACCCTGGCACAGCTGGCCTGCCCTGCGCCTGACCTTGCCCGGTTTGACCCTGAGCCTGATCACCAGCGGCATCGGTTACCTGGCCTTGGCCTGGACACCCTTCCCGGCGCTGACCCAGATTGCCGCGTTCTCTGCCGCCGGTTTGCTCGGTGCCTATTTGTCCGCCGTGTGTCTGCTGCCGGCATTGCTCAAGGGCGTAGACCTTCGCCCGGCGCAATGGCCATTGCGCGTTTGCGAGCTATTGCTGGGCTGTCGTGAAGCACTGCTCAAACAGTTGAAAACACCAGTCTTGTTGGCGTTGCTGATCGTCTTTTGCCTGGGCGGCCTGTTGCAGCTGGGCAGCAAAAACGACATCCGTCAGTGGATCAGCGCACCGCAACAATTGACCGACGAAGCCCAGGCCATTGCCCGGATCACGGGCTATCAACCCACCAGCCAGTTCTTTCTGATACGCGCCGCCAATCAGCAGCAACTGCTCGAACGTCAGACCGCTCTGAGAGAACGGCTGGATCAATTGATTGGCCTGGAAAAGCTCCAGGGTTATCTGTCGCTCAATCAACTGGTCAGCCCGCCGAACGAACAGCTACAGGTGCGCGAAGCGTTGAGCAAACTGCCTTCGTTCTGGCGGCCGTTGCTCGACATCGGCGTACCGGCCGAGGCGCTGCAGGCCGAGCTGACGAAGCTGCAGGCACTGCCGACCGTGGACATTGACGCTGCGCTCAGCGGCCCGTTGGCAGAACCCTACCGGCCCCTGTGGCTGGGGCCGACCGATGACGGCGTGGCGGCGATGGTCAGCCTGCAAGGCATCAACAACCCGGCCCTGCTGCGGCTCCAGGGTGAGGATTTACCCGGCGTGACACTGGTGGATCGACTGGGTGAATTGAACAATGTCTTCGCGGCCACCCAAATCAGTGCCGCAGAACTGAAACTCGCCTCCTGCGTGTTGATCGTGCTGGTGCTGATCCTGCCATTCGGCCTCGGCGGCGCGTTGCGTATCGTGTCCCTGCCCCTGCTGGCGGCGTTATGCAGCCTGGCCAGCCTCGGCTGGCTGGGGCAGCCGCTGACCCTGTTCAGCCTGTTCGGCCTGCTGCTGGTGACGGCGATCAGTGTCGATTACGCGATCCTGATGCGCGAACAGGTCGGCGGCGCGGCCGTGAGCCTGCTGGGTACTTTGCTGGCGGCGTTGACCACCTGGCTGTCGTTCGGCCTGCTGGCGGTGTCGAGTACTCCGGCGGTGAGCAGCTTCGGACTGTCGGTGAGCCTGGGCCTGATCTTCAGCTTCCTGCTCGCGCCGTGGGCCGGTCGCCAGGTGCATGAGCCCACGGCCGTGGAGCGGGCAACATGATGGTCGTTCTGTTCTGGGCGATGGCGCTGGTGTTGTTCGCCGTGGCGACTCGTGTTGGCCGGCATTTCGGCCTGATTCCCATCGTCAGCCAGTTGTTGCTGGCGACCCTCGGCTTGCCGCTGTTGATGTATTTCTGGATCGAGCCCCAATGGCAGTTAAGCGGTGCGCTGCTGGTGTCACCGGGCTGGCTGAAGAACCTCTACAGCCTGAGCTTTGCCCTGTTGCTGGGCTACATCCTCAGCGATGTGATCGACCTGCAACTGGATCGCCAAAGCCTGAAAATCGCCCTGCCCAGCTTTTGCATTCCGTTTGCCTGCGGCCTGGCCACGGCGGTCTGGTTGTTACCGCCGCAACCGTGGATCAGCTCGCTGGCCGTCGGCCTGTTGTTCGCCATCACCGCGATCCCGGTGTTGTACCTGTACCTGCGGCACATCGATTACCCACCCGCCGCCACCCGGCGACTGGTGCAGACCGCGATCCTCATCGACCTCGCCTGCTGGACGCTGTTCGGCATCGCCCAGGGCAGCCTGCACTTGAGCAGCCTGTTGCTGCCGCTGGCCGGCGCGTGCCTGCCGGTGCTGCTGCGGTTGCTCGGCTTGCGCCAGACATGGCTCTACAGCCTGAGCTTTTTCGCCCTGCTGGTCGTCGCCGAACACTTCAAGCTCAATGCGCTGATTTTCGGCATCGGCTATGTGTTGATCATGGCCGCTCTGAAAGCCCCACTGGTCCTGCCGCTACCGGCCGTGTGGATGGGTCGCTTGCAGACATACATCGCCATCCCGTTGATCCTCACGTTCGGCATCGTGCAGATCAACGTGCACAGCGCGATAGACAGCCTCGGCTGGGTGCAACTGCTCGCCCTGCTGCTGTTGCCGATGCTGAGCAAACTGCTGGGTAACTGGCTCGGCCTCGGTTGGGCCGGGGCCTCGTTCCAGGGCGCCAGCCGCTGGCGGGAAAGCGTGCTGCTGAACATCCGCGGCTTGAGCGAGATCGTTTTTCTCAACCTGCTGCTGCAACAGCAACTCATCAGTCCGCCGCTGTACTTTGCCCTGATGCTCATGGGCCTGATCGCCACACTGCTGCCAGCCCTGACCGGCATGCATCGAATCCCCCTGAAAGCCGCTGTCCCTGCAAGGAGCTCCCATGCCAACCGCTGAAATGGAATGTCGCCAGGTCGTGGTCATCGGCGCCGGTCCATCCGGTGCCATCGCCGCCGCGCTGCTCAAGCGCAAGGGACACGATGTGCTGGTGATCGAGCGCCAGCATTTCCCACGGTTTTCCATCGGTGAAAGCCTGTTGGCCCATTGCCTGGACTTCGTCGAGGAAGCGGGCATGCTCGACGCCGTCAACGTGGCCGGATTCCAGGTGAAAACCGGTGCCGCGTTTGCCTGGGGCGAGCGCTACAGCGCGTTTGATTTCGGCGAGACGTTCAGCGACGGCAAATCGACGACCTTTCAGGTCCAGCGCGCCGATTTCGACAAACTGCTGGCCGATCAGGCCGCGCTGCAGGGCGTGGAGATCCGCTATGGCGAGACCATCGTCAGCGTCGACATTGACCCGGTAAAACCGCAACTCGGCGTGCGCCGCGAAGACGGTAGCGAGTACCGTATCGAGGCCGGTTTCCTGCTCGATGCCAGTGGTTACGGCCGTGTGCTGCCGCGCTTGCTCGACCTCGAGGCGCCGTCGAACTTCCCGGTGCGTCAGGCCGTGTTCACTCACGTCGAAGACCGTATCGACCTCCCGACCTTCGACCGCAGCAAGATCCTCGTGACCACTCATCCGACCCAGCGTGACGTGTGGTTCTGGACCATCCCGTTCAGCAACGGGCGTTGCTCGGTCGGCGTGGTCGCCGCCGAGGAACGTTTTGCCGGCCGCAGCGACAATCTGGATGAGTGCCTGCGCAGCTTTATCGCCGAGACGCCAAGCCTGGCCAGCGTGTTGCTAAATGCGCAGTGGGACACCGAGGCCCGAACCATTGGCGGTTACTCGGCCAACGTCAAAACCCTGCATGGCCCTGGCTTCGCGCTGCTGGGCAATGCCGCGGAATTCCTCGACCCGGTGTTTTCCTCCGGCGTGACCATCGCCATGCGTTCGGCAAGCATGGCCGCCGGGGTCTTGCACCGTCAGTTGCAAGGCGAAGCCGTCGACTGGCAAACCGAGTTCGCCGAACCGCTCAAGCGCGGCGTCGACACCTTCCGTTGCTATGTCGAAGGCTGGTACGCCGGGACCTTCCAGGACGTGATTTTCCATGAGGGCAGCTCAAAGGAAATCCGCGGGATGATCAGCTCCATACTTGCCGGATATGCCTGGGATCAAAGCAACCCGTTCGTCAGTGAAGCCAGGCGCCGGTTGAAGGTGATATCGGAGTTCTGTGCGAAGGATGCGTCATGAACTTCTTGAGCGACCACTACGTCGAAGAAACCCGTTTCGGGTTGTGGTTCCTGCGCAGCCAGATCTGGCAACACTATGTGCTGCGGCTGGCGATCGACGATTTGCGCAACCTGTTCAGCGAAGCGCTGCCTGGCAGCCCGGTGCTGCTGGATGCCGGTTGCGGCCAGGGCAAGTCATTCCCGCTGCTGCGCCAGGCCTTTGCGCCCGGTCGCCTGATTGGCGTCGATGCTGACCCCCAGAGCCTGGACCAAAGCCGCGCAGAAGCGGCCCGCCAGGGCATGGAAGTGGAGTTGATCGGCGGCGACTGCGCCAGCCTGAACCTGCCGGATGCCAGTATCGACCTGCTGTTCTGTCACCAGACCTTCCATCATCTGGTGGAGCAGGAACAGGCACTGGCCGAGTTCTACCGTGTACTCAAACCCGGCGGTTATCTGCTGTTCGCCGAATCCACCGAGGCTTACATTGATACCTGGGTGATCCGCTGGTTGTTCCGCCACCCGATGCACGTGCAGAAAAGCGCTGCGCAGTACCTGCAAATGATTCACCGGCAGGGTTTCGAATTTACCGCGCAAAACGTGTCTTATCCGTACCTGTGGTGGAGTCGCGCCAAGGATTTCGGCCTGCTCGAACACTTGGGTGTGTGCAAGCCAAAACCCTTTGGCCAGCGGGAAGAAACCCTGGTCAATGTGGTGGCGCGCAAACCTTTTGAAGGATCCGTGTGATGTTCATTACCCGTCACTTGAACTGCACAACCTGTAGGAGCGAGCCTGCTCGCGATAGCGGTGGGTCAGTCAAAATGGATGTCGACTATAAAGCCGCCATCGCGAGCAGGCTCGCTCCTACAGGGGTTATCGGTGCTATGCGATTTGTGTTGGTCGCTGCAACCCTGCTGCTGAGCGCCTGCGCCGGCCGGGCACCGCTGCCCGAGCAAAATCCGGATCTGCCATTGCCGCTGCAACTGCACATCCAGCTCTTACAGCCCGACGACCGCCAGGACTGGGTGCTGGTGATCCAGCGTGAAGAGGTGGGTATTCGCTGGTCGATGATGGACCTGTTGGGCATTCCCCAGGCCCGCCAGAAATTGATCGATAAAACCTGGGAGGCCGATGGTCTCCTGCCGCCCAATCCACAAGCCCGGGAGCTGTTCGCGGCGCTGCTGTTTGCGCTGACGCCGCAAGATGAACTGGCGGCCAACTATCCCGGCGCCTGGCAGCACGGCAGACAACGCTCCCTGCCAGAGCGCTGGGATATCCGCTACGCACAACCGCAGAATTTTGAATTGAAGCTTCCAAATGGTCCAGCCTATCAAGTCACCCCCTTGAGCGGTGAATCGCCATGACGGTTTACCTCAACGCTCTCGGCCTGGTCTGTGCGCTGGGCCGCGACAAGCAGGAAGTTGCCTGCAACCTGTTTGCCGGCGACTGCGGCGGCATGCGCGAACAAGCCGGTTGGGTGCAGCAACGCACGCTGCCGGTCGGTGCGGTCCAGGGCAAACTGGCAACCCTTCCTGCCGACATGTCGCGCCATCACAGTCGCAACAATCAGTTGTTGCTGGAGGCCACGCTGCAAGTCCGCCCGGACATCGACAGCGCGATCCAGACCTACGGCCGCGACCGCATCGGTGTCGTGCTGGGCACCAGCACCTCGGGTATCGACGAGGCCAGCCAGAGCCTGGCGCATTACCTGCGTGAAAAGCAGTTCCCTGCCGAGTACGACTATCAGCAACAGGAACTCGGAGCACCGGCGAACTTCCTCGCCGAGTGGCTGCACTTGAGCGGGCCGGCCTACGTCATTTCCACGGCCTGCACTTCCAGCGCCCGAGCCCTGATGAGCGCCCAGCGCCTGTTGGACCTGGGCATTTGCGACGCGGTGCTGTGTGGCGGTGTCGACACCTTGTGCAAGCTGACCCTCAACGGTTTCTCGGCGCTGGAAGCGGTCTCGGAACAACGCTGCAATCCGTTTTCGGTGAACCGCAATGGCATTAACATTGGCGAAGCGGCGGTGCTGTTCCTGATGACCAGGCGTGCTAGCGACAGCCAAGCGATTGCCTTGCTCGGCAGCGGCGCCAGTTCCGATGCGCATCACATCTCCGCCCCGGAGCCGACCGGTCGAGGCGCCCTGCAAGCGATGCGCAAAGCCTTGGGCCGCGCCAACCTGCAGCCGGAGCAAATCGCTTATCTGAACCTGCACGGCACCGCCACCCAGCACAACGACGCCATGGAGAGCCAGGCCGTGGCGACGCTGTTCCCGGCCGGCGTGCCCTGTTCGTCGAGCAAACCCATGACCGGCCACACCCTCGGTGCCGCCGGGGCGCTGGAGGCGGCGTTCTGCTGGTTGAGCCTGAGCCCTGACAATTTCGGGCATGCCCTGCCGCCTCACGTCTGGGACGGACAGCCCGATCCCGAACTGCCGCCGCTGCAATGGGTGACCCCGGCCACGCGCCTGACGTCCATTGCACCCCGCTACCTGATGAGCAATTCCTTTGCCTTCGGTGGTAATAACGTCAGCCTGATTATCGGAGACGCCCCATGATTGACTGGCCGCTCGCCGAACTGCTGCCCCACGCTGGCGACATGATCCTTATCGACCGGATCCTGGCGTTCGATGAAGAGCAGATTCACACACGCCTGACCGTCAAGCCCGATGGCCTGTTCAATCTCCCCGACGGCAGTCTGCCAGCCTGGGTCGGCATCGAACTGATGGCCCAGAGCGTGGCCGCCTTCGCCGGTTGCCATGCGCGCCAGCGCGGTGATGCGGTGGAATTGGGCTTCCTGCTCGGTAGCCGCAAATTCGAATGCAACGTCGATCGTTTTCCGGCCGGTACCGAGTTGACCATCCACGGGGTTCGCTCCCTGGAAGACGATAACGGCATGGGCGTGTTCGAATGCCACATCAACGCCCCCGGCATTCACGTCACCGCTCGTCTGAACGTGTTCCGCCCACCCCAGGCCGCTCAATATCTCCATGAACCCGAAGGAGTCCAGTGATGACTGAGTCCGTACTGGTCACCGGTTCCAGCCGTGGCATCGGCCGCGCGATCGCCTTGCGCCTGGCCCAGGCCGGGCACGACATCGTGTTGCATTGCCGCAGCGGCCTGGCCGACGCCGAAGCCGTCAAGGCCGAAGTCGAGGCCTTGGGCCGTCGTGCGCGCATCCTGCAGTTCGATGTGTCCGACCGCGCCCGCTGCAAGGAAATTCTCGAAGCCGACGTGGAGACCCACGGCGCCTACTACGGCGTGGTGCTCAATGCCGGCCTGACCCGCGACGGCGCCTTTCCGGCCTTGAGTGAAGAGGATTGGGATGTGGTGATGCGCACCAACCTCGACGGTTTCTACAACGTGCTGCACCCGGTGATGATGCCGATGATCCGTCGTCGCGCCGCCGGGCGGATTGTCTGCATCACCTCGGTGTCGGGGCTGATCGGCAACCGTGGCCAGGTCAACTACAGCGCCTCCAAGGCCGGGTTGATCGGTGCGGCCAAGGCATTGGCGATCGAGCTGGGCAAGCGCAAAATCACCGTCAACTGTGTCGCACCCGGCCTGATCGACACAGCCATGCTCGACGAAAACGTGCCGGTGGAAGAACTGATGAAAATGATCCCCGCACAACGCATGGGCACCCCTGAAGAGGTGGCCGGCGCGGTGAATTTCCTGATGTCGGCGGAAGCCTCGTACATCACCCGGCAGGTTCTGGCCGTCAACGGAGGCCTGTGCTGATGAAGCGCGTCGTCGTCACCGGCATGGCCGGCATCACCTCACTGGGCAGCGACTGGGAGACCATCGCCGGCAACTTCGCGGCCAACCGCAGCGGCATCCGCCGGATGGACGAGTGGGATCGTTTTACCGAGCTCAACACGCGCCTGGCGGGCCCCATCGATGACTTCAAGGTGCCGAGCCACTGGACCCGCAAGCAACTGCGCAGCATGGGCCGGGTATCACGGCTGGCCGTCGGCGCGTCGGAACTGGCACTGGCCGACGCCGGCCTGTTGGGCGACGAGTCGATCAAGGACGGGCGCATGGGCGTTGCCTGCGGTTCCTCCACCGGCAGCACCGACGAGATCAAGGCATTCGGCAACATGCTGCTCAACTCGGTGGCCGAAGGCCTGAACGCCAACTCCTACGTGCGCATGATGCCGCACACCACCGCGGCCAATATCAGCATCTTCTTCGGCCTCACCGGTCGCCTGATTCCCACCTCCAGCGCCTGCACCAGCGGCAGCCAGGGCATCGGCTATGCCTACGAGGCGATCAAGTTCGGGCGACTGCCGCTGATGCTCGCCGGCGGTGCCGAAGAGCTGTGCCCGACCGAAGCCATGGTCTTTGACGCGCTCTACGCCACCAGTCTGAAAAACGACACCCCACAACGCAGCCCACGCCCTTACGACAGTGCACGCGACGGCCTGGTGATTGGCGAAGGCGGCGGCATGCTGGTGCTCGAAGAACTGGAACACGCCCTGGCCCGTGGTGCCCACATCCATGCCGAGATCGTCGGATTCGGCAGCAACGCCGACGGCCAGCACACCACCCGCCCCGAACAAATCACCATGCGCCGGGCCATGGAACTGGCCCTGGAAGACGCCGGGCTGAAACCTTCGGACATCGGCTACGTCAACGGTCACGGCACCGCCACCGAACAGGGCGACATCGCCGAAACCCTGGCCACCAGCAGCCTGTTCGGCGAACACATGCCGATCAGCTCGCAGAAAAGCTTCCTCGGCCACACCCTCGGCGCTTGCGGTGCGCTGGAGTCCTGGTTCAGCATCGAAATGATGAACCGCGACCTGTACGCCCACACCTTCAACCTCGACGAAGTCGATCCGCACTGCGGCAAGCTCGACTACCTGCGCGGCGAGTTTCGGCAGATGAGCAACCAGTACGTGATGAACAATAATTTTGCGTTTGGCGGGGTGAATACTTCGCTGATTTTCAAGCGCTGGCCGTAACCTGAAATATTTCCCCTGTAGGAGCGAGCCTGCTCGCGAAAAACGCCCGGGCAACGCGTTCATTCAGGCTGCCCGCGTTATCGTTGACGTCCATCGCGAGCAGGCTCGCTCCCACAAGGGTTCTCGTCTCCCCGGACGATCACGGTGGATCGAGGTTATCCAGCACCCGATTCACCGCCAGCTCCCCCAGCATGATCGACTGCTGAATCCCCAGCAGGGTGTTGCTCTGCGAACCGTTCAAACTCCTCGCGAAATCGCTCGCCATGACATTGGCTGATGCCAGCGACACACAGGCGTATTCCAGGAGTGTGTGGTTATCGATATCCGGGGCGATCAAGAAGATATTGCTGGGTTCGCGTGGAGTGTCCGGCGATTGTTTTGCTTTTTTGGTCATGATTCAGCGCCCAGAAAAGTGGAGCCGACACCGTGTAGATACGAATCAAAAGGGTGGCAGCTGTACGCAGGTTAGTAGACCGGGTCTTCGCCAAACCGGCGCGCCCGAAGGCGCCCTGCGCACAGCTACCGTCAAGGGCAGGTACAGACATACCTGCCTATCAGGAGCGCAAATGCACTTAGCGAAAACACGGGCTACTAAACCCGATCACTGACAATCAGTGACACGAATCAAGTTAGCGATGGCCCTCAAAGCGCACAAGCCGGCGGATTCTGGAGTAGTTGTAGGCATCGCCGCAAGGCGCTGTAGCCCATCCGGGGTAGTTCAGAAATGTCCCACGGGCAGCAGCGAAAACTCTGACCTGTAGGAGCGAGCCTGCTCGCGATGGTCGCCAACGATGGCGCGTGCTTCCTGGGTGAACGTGGCGTTTTTTAGTCCATCGCGAGCAGGCTCGCTCCTACAGGGAATATTGTGTTCATACCGTCACTGCTTCAGCGGTTCAACTCTGCGCGTCAGCAGTTCAACAAACGCCTTGGCCATCGCCGACTTCTGGTCCTTACGCTGCACCAACCACACCGCCGACACCGCCGCCGGATCGAGCAAAGGTCGATAGACCACGCCGTCAATACGCATCCGCTGATAAGACGCCGGCAGCACCGACACGCCCAGCCCCGCCGCCACCAGCCCGATGATGGTCATCGCCTCTCCGGCCTCCTGGGCGAAGTGTGGGCTGAAGCCGGAGTCCCGGGCCAGGCTGAGCAGTTGCGCATACAGGCCACTGCCGTAGCTGCGCGGAAAAAACACAAAGGGCTCAAGCGCCAGGGCTGACAGAAACAAGCCTTCATCGCTGCCCTCGACCAGCGGGTGCTTGGAACTGAGCACCGCGACCAGCGGCTCGCGCATCAACTCGACCACGCTGAGGCAGTCCGGCAGCCCCAGCGGGCGCATGATGCCGACCTCGATCGACTCGTCCACCAGCGCATCGGCCACCTGGGTGCTGCTCATTTCCCGCAGGTTCAGGTGCACCGCCGGGAAGCGCTGGCGGAAAGAGAAAATCGCCTGGGGAATGGTCGAGTTGAAGGGTGCCGACGAGGTGAAGCCGATTTTCAGTTCACCCAGCTCGCCCAGTTGCGCCCGTCGCGCGACATCCGCCGCTTTGTCGACCTGCGCCAGCACCAGCCGCGCCTCTTGCAGAAACAGCCGACCGGCTTCGCTCAGCTCGACCCGACGATTGGTACGTTCGAAAAGCCGCGCGCCGACTTCCTGCTCCAGCGCCTGAATCTGCTGGCTCAGCGGTGGCTGGGAGATGCCCAGTACCTGTGCGGCGCGGCCGAAGTGCAGTTCTTCGGCGACGGCGATGAAGTAGCGCAGATGACGCAATTCCATGGAAACCCCATTAGGTCGTTAAAGCTATCAAACAGGTCGAACAATATATTGGATTGAATCATTAGCCAGCTATATGCTTTTTTCATTGCCTGACCGGCTGCGCCCTCCGAGGTCCAACGTGAAAACTGCTGTCGCCCCTCTCGCCCATGAAGTGCCTCCCGCAGCACCGGACGCTATCGCCACTGAACTGGCGGAGATCTACATCGAAAAAGGCACGCCGGCGTTCATGCGCACGGTGCTGGCGTTGTTCTGCGGCGGCTTCGCGACGTTCGCCCTGCTCTACTGCGTGCAGCCGATGATGCCGCTGCTGTCCGACGAGTATTCCATCAACGCGGCGCAGAGCAGCCTGATCCTGTCTATCGCCACCGGCATGCTTGCCATCGGCCTGCTGATCACTGGCCCGATTTCTGACCGTATCGGGCGTAAACCGGTAATGGTGGCCGCGCTGTTCGCCGCGGCGCTGTGCACCATGGCCAGTGCGATGATGCCGAGCTGGCACGGTGTGCTGCTGATGCGGGCGCTGATTGGATTGTCGTTGAGCGGTCTGGCTGCGGTTGCGATGACTTACCTGAGCGAAGAGATCCACCCACAGCACATCGGCCTCGCCATGGGCTTGTACATCGGTGGCAACGCGATTGGCGGGATGAGCGGACGCTTGATCACCGGGGTATTGATCGACTTCGTCAGCTGGCACACGGCGATGCTGGTGATCGGTGGCCTGGCGCTGATTGCCGCAGCGGTGTTCTGGAAAATCCTCCCCGAATCACGCAACTTCCGCCCCCGCTCGCTGCACCCGCGCAGCCTGCTCGACGGTTTCACCATGCACTTTCGCGACGCCGGCCTGCCGCTGCTGTTTCTGGAAGCCTTTGTGTTGATGGGCGCGTTCGTCACGCTGTTCAACTACATCGGCTATCGCCTGCTGGCCGCGCCGTACCACATGGAACAGGCCTTCGTCGGGTTGCTGTCGGTGGTGTACCTGTCGGGCATCTACAGCTCAGCGAAAATCGGTTCGCTGGCCGACAGACTCGGCCGCCGCAAAGTGCTCTGGAGCACCATCGCGCTGATGCTCGGCGGCCTGGCCTTGACGATGTTTACGCCATTGCCGCTGGTGATCATCGGCATGCTGATCTTTACCTTCGGCTTCTTTGGCGCCCACTCGGTGGCCAGCAGCTGGATCGGCCGCCGCGCCACCACGGCCAAAGGGCAGGCATCGTCGCTGTACCTGTTCAGCTATTACGCCGGTGGGAGCATCGCCGGAACGGCAGGCGGCGTGTTCTGGCACCTGGGCGGCTGGAACGGGATAGGGTTGTTCATTGGCGCGCTGCTGGTGATTGCGCTGCTGGTCGCGTTGAAGCTGGCGAAGTTGCCGCCACTGGGTGATGTGAAGGCCTGAAGACAAAAACCTGTGGGAGCACAATCCAAAACCTCTTACAAAAACGCCCGGCATAAGCCGTAATGCTGTTCAGATAAGGAAATTGTAGGAGCGAGCTTGCTCCGGGCGGCGTTCCGACGATGGACTCAAGAACGCCGCGTTTAGCCAGTAAATACGCGTTTTCGTTAACGACCATCGCGAGCAAGCTCGCTCCTACAGAGGACCACATTCGCTTAAGTGAACAGCATTACGGCATAAGCCGGGCGTTTTTTATTGGGTGCCGATCACTCGTGATACTGCGCCGACAACTCATGCACAGCGCGCAGGAATGCACCAGCATGCTCCGGATCGACTTCCGGCGTGATGCCATGACCGAGGTTGAACACGTGGCCGCTGCCCTTGCCGTAGCTGGCGAGGATCCGGCCGACTTCTGCGCGGATGGCTTCCGGTTTGGCGTAGAGCACGGTCGGGTCCATGTTGCCTTGCAGCGCGACCTTGTCACCGACACGGGCGCGGGCGTTGCCAATATCGCAGGTCCAGTCCAGGCCCAGCGCATCTGCGCCAGCCTCGGCAATGCTTTCCAGCCACAGGCCGCCGTTCTTGGTGAACAGGATCACCGGCACCTTGCGACCTTCATGCTCGCGGATCAAACCGCTGACGATTTTCTTCATGTAGGCCAGGGAGAACTCCTGGTACGCCGCAGCGGAGAGGCTGCCGCCCCAGCTGTCGAATATCTGCACCGCTTGCGCGCCGGCCATGATCTGGCCGTTGAGGTAGCTGGTAACGGTCTGCGCGAGCTTGTCCAGCAGCAGGTGCAAGGCTTGCGGGTTGTCGTAGAGCATGGTTTTGGTCTTGCGGTAGTCTTTCGACGAGCCGCCTTCGACCATGTAGGTCGCCAGGGTCCATGGGCTGCCAGCAAAGCCGATCAACGGCACACGGCCATTCAGCTCGCGGCGGATGGTGCTGACCGCGTCCATCACGTAGCCCAGGTCTTTCTGCGGATCAGGAATCGGCAGGGCTTCGATGTCGGCCAGGGTGCTGACGACTTTCCTGAAGCGCGGACCTTCACCGGTTTCGAAGTACAGGCCTTGGCCCATGGCATCGGGGATGGTCAGAATGTCGGAAAAGAGGATCGCCGCATCCAGCTGTGGATAGCGGTCGAGAGGCTGCATCGTGACTTCGCAAGCGAACGCCGGGTTCATGCACAGGCTCATGAAATCGCCGGCCTTGGCACGGCTGGCGCGGTATTCAGGCAGGTAGCGACCGGCCTGACGCATCATCCACACTGGGGTGACGTCTACGGGTTGCTTGAGCAGGGCGCGCAGGAAACGGTCGTTCTTCAGGGCAGTCATGTCGGCATCCGGAAAAAAAGTGAGGGCATTTTCTCAGAGCCGGAGGCAAAAGGCACGGTTGCAGGTCAGCCTTTTGTCTATCGGGTCAATTTGTCGCAATAAATACGCAGATTTCAGCAACACCCGGAAACCAATGTGGGAGCTGGCCTGCCAGCGATGCAGACACCTCGGTGTGTCAGTTTGACCGAGGTGATGCTATCGCTGGCAGGCCAGCTCCCACAGGTATTGCATTGCAGTCAGCCGGACGGGTTTAGACGCCCAGATAATCCAGGATCCCTTCGGCGGCATTACGGCCTTCGAAGATCGCCGTCACCACCAGGTCGGAACCGCGCACCATGTCGCCACCAGCAAAAATTTTCGGATTGCTGGTCTGATGCTTGTACTGGCCCTGTTCCGGTGCCACCACGCGGCCCTGGCTGTCGGTCTGGATTTCGAACTGTTCGAACCACGGCGCCGGGCTTGGACGGAAACCGAAGGCGATGACCACGGCGTCGGCCGGGATGATCTCTTCTGAGCCCGGGATCGGCTCGGGGCTGCGACGGCCACGGGCGTCCGGCTCGCCGAGACGGGTCTCGACCACCTTCACGCCTTCGACCTTGTCTTCACCGACAATGGCGATCGGCTGGCGGTTGTAGAGGAATTTCACGCCTTCTTCCTTGGCGTTCTTCACCTCTTTGCGCGAGCCAGGCATGTTCGCTTCGTCACGACGATAGGCGCAGGTCACCGACTTGGCGCCTTGGCGGATCGACGTACGGTTGCAGTCCATCGCCGTGTCGCCACCGCCCAGTACCACGACCTTCTTGCCTTTCATGTCGACGAAATCTTCCGGCGACTTTTCAAAGCCCAGGTTGCGGTTGACGTTGGCGATCAGGAAGTCCAGCGCGTCGTACACGCCCGGCAGGTCTTCCCCGGCAAAGCCGCCCTTCATGTAGGTGTAGGTGCCCATGCCCATGAATACCGCATCGTATTCTTCGAGCAGTTGCTCCATGGTCACGTCCTTGCCCACCTCGGTGTTGAGGCGGAACTCGATGCCCATGCCGGTGAAGACTTCGCGACGATTGCTCAGCACGGTCTTTTCCAGCTTGAACTCGGGGATGCCGAAGGTCAGCAGACCACCGATTTCCGGGTTCTTGTCGAACACCACCGGGGTCACGCCGCCGCGCACCAGCACATCGGCACAGCCCAGGCCCGCAGGCCCGGCACCGATGATCGCGACACGCTTGCCGGTCGGCTTGACCTTGGACATGTCCGGGCGCCAGCCCATGGCGAACGCGGTGTCGGTGATGTACTTCTCCACCGAACCGATGGTCACCGCGCCGAAGCCGTCGTTGAGGGTGCAGGCACCCTCGCACAGACGGTCCTGCGGGCACACCCGGCCGCAGACCTCCGGCAGGGTGTTGGTCTGGTGCGACAGCTCGGCGACCTGGAGGATGTTGCCCTCGGCCACCAGCTTCAGCCAGTTGGGAATGAAGTTGTGCACCGGGCACTTCCATTCGCAATACGGGTTACCGCAACCCAGGCAGCGGTGAGCCTGGTCGGCCGACTGCTGGGGTTTGAAGGGTTCGTAGATTTCCACGAACTCTTTCTTGCGTTGACGCAACAGTTTCTTCTTCGGATCCTTGCGCCCGACCTCGATGAACTGGAAGTCATTATTCAGACGTTCAGCCATTTTAAAACCTCATCAAACTCTTCAGGCGCATATCACTGCGGGTTGGCACGGGTGCTGGAAAGCAACGACTTCAGGTTGGCAGCCTTGGGCTTGACCAGCCAGAAACGACGCACGTAATCATCGAGGTTCTCGGCGAGTTCACGACCCCATTCGCTGTCGGTTTCCTCGACGTACTCGTTCAGCACGCGTTGCAGGTGGCTGCGGTAGGCTTCCATCGCCTCGCCGCTGATCCGCTGGATTTCCACCAGTTCGTGGTTGACCCGGTCAACGAAGGTGTTGTCCTGGTCGAGCACGTAGGCGAAACCGCCGGTCATGCCAGAGCCGAAGTTGTAACCGGTCTTGCCCAATACGCAGACAAAACCACCGGTCATGTACTCGCAGCAGTGATCGCCAGTGCCTTCCACGACGGTGTGGGCACCGGAGTTACGTACGGCGAAACGCTCGCCCGCGGTGCCAGCGGCGAACAGCTTGCCGCCAGTGGCGCCGTACAGGCAGGTGTTGCCGATGATGGCACTGTCCTGGGTGCGGTAGACGCTGCCCTTGGGCGGCACGATCACCAGCTTGCCGCCGGTCATGCCCTTGCCGACGTAGTCGTTGGCGTCGCCTTCCAGGTACATGTTCAGACCGCCAGCGTTCCATACGCCGAAGCTCTGCCCAGCCGTACCCTTGAAGCGGAAGGTGATCGGTGCGTTGGCCATGCCCTGGTTGCCGTGCTTGCGCGCGATTTCGCCGGAGATCCGTGCGCCGATGGAACGGTCGCAGTTGCAGATATCCAGAGCGAACTCGGCGCCGCTCAGGTCGTTGATCGCCGAGGTGGCCAGGTCGACCATTTTCTCGGCCAGCAGGCCCTTGTCGAACGGCGGGTTGCGCTCAACACCACAGAACTGCGGCTTGTCCGCCGGCACGTGGTCGCTGCCCAGCAACGGGGTCAGGTCCAGGTGATGCTGCTTGGCGGTCTGGCCTTCGAGGATTTCCAGCAGATCGGTACGCCCGATCAGCTCTTCGAGGGAGCGCACACCCAGCTTGGCCAGCCACTCACGGGTCTCGGTGGCGACGTAGGTGAAGAAGTTCACCACCATGTCGACGGTACCGATGTAGTGATCCTTGCGCAGCTTCTCGTTCTGGGTCGCAACGCCGGTGGCGCAGTTGTTCAGGTGGCAGATGCGCAGGTATTTGCAACCCAGGGCGATCATTGGCGCGGTGCCGAAGCCGAAGCTTTCAGCGCCGAGGATGGCTGCCTTGATTACGTCGAGGCCGGTTTTCAGGCCGCCGTCGGTCTGGACCCGGACTTTGCCGCGCAGGTCGTTGCCGCGCAGGGTCTGGTGGGTTTCGGCCAGGCCGAGTTCCCACGGAGCGCCCGCGTATTTGATCGAGGTCAGCGGCGATGCACCGGTGCCGCCGTCGTAGCCGGAGATGGTGATCAGGTCCGCGTAGGCCTTGGCCACACCGGCGGCGATGGTGCCGACGCCCGCTTCCGCTACCAGCTTCACCGAGACCAGTGCCTTCGGGTTGACCTGTTTCAGGTCGAAAATCAGCTGCGACAAGTCTTCGATCGAGTAGATGTCGTGGTGCGGCGGTGGCGAAATCAGGGTCACGCCCGGCACTGCATAGCGCAGCTTGGCGATCAGACCGTTGACCTTGCCGCCTGGCAGCTGACCACCTTCGCCGGGCTTGGCGCCCTGGGCGACCTTGATCTGCAGCACTTCGGCGTTGACCAGGTATTCCGGAGTCACACCGAAACGGCCGGTGGCAACCTGCTTGATTTTCGAGCTCTTGATGGTGCCGTAGCGCGCCGGGTCTTCGCCACCTTCACCGGAGTTGGAACGCGCACCGAGGCGGTTCATGGCTTCGGCCAGGGCTTCGTGAGCTTCCGGCGACAGGGCACCCAGGGAGATGCCGGCGGAATCGAAGCGTTTGAGCACCGATTCCAGTGGTTCGATCTCGCTGATGTCCAATGGAGTGTCGAGAGTTTTGACTTTCAGCAGGTCGCGGATCATCGACACCGGGCGGTTGTCCACCAGCGACGTGTATTCCTTGAACTTGCTGTAGTCGCCCTGCTGCACAGCGGCCTGCAGGGTGCTGACCACGTCCGGGTTGTAGGCGTGGTACTCGCCACCGTGGACGAACTTCAGCAGGCCGCCTTGCTGGATCGGCTTGCGCGGACTCCAGGCTTCGGTGGCCAGGGCTTTCTGCTCGGCTTCGATGTCGACGAAACGCGCACCCTTGATGCGGCTCGGTACGCCACGGAAGCTCAGGTTGCAGACTTCCTCGGACAGGCCGATGGCTTCGAACAACTGCGCACCGCGGTACGAAGTGATGGTCGAGATACCCATCTTCGACAGGATCTTGAGCAAGCCCTTGGTGATGCCTTTACGGTAGTTCTTGAACACCTCATAGAGGTCGCCCAGTACTTCACCGGTACGGATCAGGTCGCCCAGCACTTCATAAGCCAGGAATGGGTAAACGGCAGAGGCGCCGAAACCGATCAACACGGCGAAGTGATGCGGATCGCGAGCGGTCGCGGTTTCCACCAGGATGTTGGAGTCGCAACGCAGGCCTTTTTCGGTCAGGCGGTGGTGCACCGCACCGGTGGCGAGTGAAGCGTGGATCGGCAACTTGCCCGGGGCAATGTGACGGTCGCTCAGCACAACCTGGGTACGGCCCGAGCGCACGGCTTCTTCAGCCTGATCGGCAACGTTGCGGATCGCAGCTTCCAGGTCGACGCTTTCGTCGTAGTTCAGATCGATGATCGCGCGCTCGAAGCCCGGACGATCGAGGTTCATCAGCGAGCGCCACTTGGCCGGGGAAATGACCGGCGAGCTGAGGATTACGCGCGAAGCGTGTTCCGGCGACTCCTGGAAGATATTGCGCTCGGCTCCGAGGCAGATCTCCAGCGACATGACGATGGCTTCACGCAGCGGGTCGATCGGCGGGTTGGTGACCTGCGCGAACTGCTGGCGGAAATAATCGTACGGCGTGCGCACGCGCTGGGACAGCACGGCCATCGGCGTATCGTCGCCCATCGAGCCCACGGCTTCGTAGCCCTGCTCGCCGAGCGGACGCAGCACCTGGTCGCGCTCTTCGAACGTGACCTGGTACATCTTCATGTACTGCTTGAGCTGATCGACGTCGTAGAACGCCGAACCGTGGTCGTTGTCTTCCATGGTCGCCTGGATGCGCAGGGCATTCTTGCGCAGCCATTGCTTGTACGGATGACGTGACTTCAGGCGGTTGTCGATCGCGTCGGTGTCGAGGATCTGACCGGTTTCGGTGTCCACGGCAAAGATCTGGCCCGGCCCCACACGGCCCTTGGCGATCACGTCTTCAGGCTGGTAGTTCCAGACACCGATTTCCGAAGCCAGGGTGATGAAGCCGTTCTTGGTGGTCACCCAACGCGCCGGGCGCAGACCGTTACGGTCGAGCAGGCACACCGCGTAACGACCGTCGGTCATTACCACGCCGGCCGGGCCGTCCCACGGCTCCATGTGCATCGAGTTGTATTCGTAGAACGCACGCAGATCCGGGTCCATGGTTTCGACGTTCTGCCACGCAGGCGGAATGATCATCCGCACGCCACGGAACAAGTCGATGCCACCGGTGACCATCAGCTCCAGCATGTTGTCCATGCTCGAGGAGTCGGAACCCACGCGGTTGACCAGCGGGCCGAGCTCTTCCAGATCCATCAGATCGTTGGTGAACTTGGTGCGACGGGCCACGGCCCAGTTGCGGTTGCCGGTGATGGTGTTGATCTCGCCGTTGTGCGCCAGGAAGCGGAACGGTTGAGCCAGCGGCCATTTCGGCAGGGTGTTGGTGGAGAAGCGCTGGTGGAACACGCAAATCGAGGTTTGCAGGCGCTCATCGCTCAGGTCCGGATAGAAGGCGGTCAAATCCGCCGGCATCATCAGGCCTTTGTAAATGATGGTCTTGTGGGAAAAGCTGCACACGTAGTGGTCGGTGTCGGCGGCGTTGGCCACGGACGAGCGACGACGGGAGGTGAACAGCTTGACGGCCATGTCCTGATCGCTCAGGCCTTCACCGCCGATGAACACCTGCTCGATCTGCGGCAGACGCTCAAGGGCCAGGCGGCCGAGGACGCTGGTGTCGATCGGCACTTTGCGCCAGCCGACCAGTTGCAGACCGGCGGCCAGGATCTCGCGGTTCATGTTCTCGCGAGCGGCTTCGGCTTTGACCGGGTCCTGGTTGAAGAAGACCATGCCCACAGCGTATTGCTTGGGCATTTCGACGCCGAAGGTTTCCTGGGCGATGGCTCGCAGGAACACGTCCGGCTTTTGAATCAGCAGACCGCAACCGTCACCGGTCTTGCCGTCGGCATTAATCCCACCGCGGTGGGTCATGCAGGTCAGGGCCTCGATGGCCGTTTGCAAAAGGGTATGACTGGGCTCGCCCTGCATATGAGCAATCAGGCCGAAACCGCAGTTATCCTTGAATTCATCTGGTTGGTACAGACCTGCTTTCATAGACACTTTCTCACCAGGCTGCCTCTTATCGAGGCAAATTTCTTTTCAATTCAACCACTTACCATCCGCGCCGAACGTACGCCAGCTTTGCGGGGGCAAAAGGGAGGTCATTGTACACACCGACACAGAGGCTCACAAATTTGACGACGAAATGTCGCAAATCTATGTCGCATTTGTGAAAGATTTAAAGCGATCTGCTGTGCTAGTCAAAACTTTTTTTAATTCTGACCGCAACGACTCAAAGACTACTGTGACGCAGACACCACAAGGCACGCAGCCCGAAGGGCGGCGCGCACTTGTAGAAATTTTGAGGTGCTTGGAGAGGCGGCCTGGGTAAGGCCGCCGAATCTTCAGCGAGTTGTTGCCAGTTCCTGTTGGACGCTGGCGACAGTGCGAGGCCAAGGTTTACCAGCCTGAACCTTCGCTGGCAAGGCCTTGATGGCGGAAACGGCTGCATCACGATTGGCGAAGTTGCCGTAGGTGATCACGTAGAGCGGCTTGCCATTGAGGACTTTCTTGAAATAACGGTACTCGCCGCCCTGCTCCTTGACGAAGCTTTGCGCGGCGGTTTCGGAGCTGGTGCCGAGGATCTGCACCACGTAGTTGCCCGGTGCCTGGCCGGCGTACCAGGTACCGCCAGCGGCCTTGGCCACCGGAGCCGGTTTCTCGGCAGGCTTGGCCGCCGCCGCAACGACTGGCTTGGCTGGCGCTGGAGCAGGCTTTGTCACAGGAGCAGGCGCTGGCTTGGCGGTGGCGACCTGGGTCGGCGCAGGCGTCGGCTTGGCCGCAGGTGTCGGTGTCGGTGTCGGCGCAGGACCGGCAGGAACGCCTGCAGGCGGTGCAGTGGTGGTCACCGTCGGCGGTGTGGCGCTGGAGCCTTCGACCGGAACGCCGTCATCGCCTTCGGTGATGCCGCCCGCGGCTTCAGCCAGCGGGGCGCGCATGACCGGTTGCGAGTTACCGACCAACGGCAATGGCATCGGCTGAGTGTTGCCGGCGAATTCGACGGCCGGTGCACCGCCATTCGCGGTTGGCTGGCCCTGGCCAAGCGGCAGTTGTGCCTGTTCATTGGCCGGAGCACCGGTGGTCGGTGCCTTGTTGCGACCCGGAATCAACCAGGCGGCAGCTACCGCGACCACGACCACGGCGGAAATCGCCAATACGTGTTTCTTCGGCATATTGAACCCCATTTTTGGACGCTTGACCGCTGAGCGGCTGGCGATCATGGCTTCGATCATTGCATCGCGGGCGACCTGATTGATGCTTCCAGGCCAGCCTTCGGAGCTTTCGTGAATATCAGAGATCTGATCCGCGGTGAAAAGTTCGATACCGCGACCCGCGCCTTCGAGCCGCTGCTCCAGATATTCGCGGGTTTCTTCTTCGGTGTAGGGTTGCAACTCGATGACGTGGAAACGCTCTTCCTCGAGATGCAAAGCCTCAAGCTGACCGATCAGCGAGGTCTCACCGAACAGGAACACATGCGGACGGCCTTCAGGCGCGCCGGCAGCCAGGACCATCAGAGCCTCAAGGGCGGACTCGTCGAGTTGTTCGGCGTCATCGACCAGCAGATAGACTTCTTGCCCGGTCAGGGCAAGCTGCACCACCTGGGCCAGAATCGCGTCGGCATCAGCCTGGCCGACGCTCAGCGCCTGGGCAACCTGGCGCAGCACACCGGCCGCATCGCCGGCGCCGCGGGCAGAAACCACCACGCTTTGCACCGATTGCTTGTTGGTGCTGGCGACCAGGGCCTGACGCAACAGGGTCTTGCCACTGCCTTCGGGGCCAGTGACTACCAGCAGCAACTGGCTGTAGCGGGCCAGGTGATGCAGTTGTCCCAGCACGGGTTTGCGCTGGGCCGGGAAAAATTTGAAGCCAGGCACCCGTGGAGCAAAAGGGTCATGACTCAACTGGTAATGGCCGAGGAAAGCCTCGTCGGCATGCAAACTAGTCATCGTGTTCTTATTAACCTTTAAGCTGAGCCAGGGCGCGGTAGTCTGCCCCCAGCGTGGCCTGTAGAACCTCTTTCGGATAATCGTCGGTCACCACCGCTTCGCCCATGTGGCGCAGCAGCACCAGGCGCAAACGACCGTCGATCACTTTTTTATCAATGGACATGTGTTCGAGGAAATCGGCTTCTGTCATCTCTTGCGGCGGAATGACCGGCAGCCCCGCCCGCTGGAACAGACGAATGCCGCGATCACGCTCCTGCTCGCTGATCCAGCCCAGTCGCGTGGACATTTCCAGCGCCATTACCGTGCCAGCAGCCACTGCCTCACCATGAAGCCATACACCATAGCCCATGTGGGTTTCGATGGCGTGGCCAAAGGTGTGGCCCAGGTTCAGGGTGGCACGAACGCCCGTCTCTTTCTCATCGGCACCGACTACCGCCGCCTTCGCCGCGCAGGAGCGCTCGATGGCATAGGTCAGGGCTTGCTGGTCCAGATTGCGCAGGCGGTCAACGTTGTCTTCGAGCCAGGTCAGGAACGGCTCATCACAGATCAACCCGTACTTGATGACTTCGGCGAGGCCGGCGGACAGTTCGCGGGCCGGCAGGGTATTGAGGCTGGCGGTATCGATCAGCACCACGTTCGGCTGATAGAAGGCGCCGACCATGTTCTTGCCCAGCGGATGGTTGATCCCGGTCTTGCCGCCGACCGAGGAGTCGACCTGGGACAGCAGCGTGGTCGGAACCTGGATGAAATCGACGCCGCGCTGGTAACAGGCGGCGGCAAAGCCGGCCATGTCACCGATCACACCGCCGCCAAGGGCGATTACCGTGGTGCGGCGGTCATGCCGGGCGGTCAGCAGACCGTCGAAAATCAACTGCAGGGTTTCCCAGGTCTTGAAGGCTTCGCCGTCGGGCAGTACCACGGAAATCACCGAGAACTGCGCCAGGCTGCGGGTCAGACGTTCGAGATAGAGTGGCGCAACAGTCTCGTTGGAGATGATCGCTACTTGCCGTCCGCGAATGTGCGGGGCCAGCAACTCGGGCTGATCCAACAAACCTTCGCCAATATGAATCGGGTAGCTGCGCTCGCCTAGATCGACCTTGAGTGTCTGCATGTGTCCCCACAGTGAAGATGGAATCAGGCGTTCCGCCCTGAGTTAACGAATATCCACGGCCTCTGCTGGTGTGACGCCGTTCGGTAGCCATCCGCCACAACCTTGTTCGGTCATGGCGGGACGCCGAGGATAGCGCATTTCGCGCGGCGCTTTAACGGGGTGGCAGCTGCTGCAGACGCTCCAGAATGTCGAGTACGACCATTCGTGGCGGCCGCTCATCGGTTTCGACCACCAGGTCGGCAATTTCCCGATAAAGCGGATCGCGGATCGCCAGCAGATCCCGAAGAGTCTTGGCCGGATCGGCGGTACGCAACAATGGCCGATTGCGGTCGCGGGACGTGCGGCCGACCTGCTGCTCGACCGACGCATGCAGATAAACCACTCGCCCACCGGCATGCAGTGCCCGACGATTGGCTTCGCGCATGACCGCGCCTCCGCCTGTCGCCAGCACCACACCGTCGCAATCGCACAGCTCGGCAATCATTGCCTGCTCACGATCACGAAAGCCCGGTTCGCCTTCCTTATCGAAGATCCAAGGGATATTGGCGCCCGTGCGCAATTCAATTTCCTTATCGGAATCTTTGAATGGCAGGCGCAGCTCTTTGGCCAGCAACCGGCCGATGGTGCTTTTTCCAGCGCCCATCGGTCCAACAAGAATCAAATTTCGCACAGAATCAATGACTCACAGCAATCGCCTGATTATTCATGATACGCGGAGTGAGGAATACCAACAGCTCGGATTTTTTCTCCGAAACCACATCACGCCGGAAAAGGCGGCCAAGATACGGCACATCGCCAAGAAATGGCACCTTATCTACAACCTTGCTCTGAGTATTTGAGAAAACGCCGCCAATGACGATGGTCTCGCCATCGTTGACCAGAACCTTGGCATTGACTTCGTTTTTCTTGATGGGCGGTACATCCTGGACCTTGTTCAGGAAGTCCGGTTCGTCCTTGGTGACCTTGACCTCCATGATGATCCGGTTGTCGGGCGTGATCTGCGGCGTCACCTCAAGCGACAGCGAAGCCTCCTTGAACGACACCGAAGTCGCGCCGCTGGAACTGGCTTCCTGGTAGGGAATCTCGGTGCCCTTGAGAATTTTCGCGGTTTCCTTGTCGGACGTGACCACCTTGGGCTGCGAGACGATTTCCCCGTTGCCGGTTTTCTCCATGGCCGTCAGTTCCAGGTCCAGCAAGACATTATCGGTGATGAACGCGATGCCGATTCCCGAGGTGTTGTTGGCTACGCCCATGTCGACAAACGGTGAGTTGGTGCTGGTGCTGCCGGGTGTGCCGATGGTCGATGACCCATTGAGTCCGTTGCTGACACCGGAGGTATTCCAGTTGCCCTTGTTCTGTATCGAACCGCCCCAACGCACCCCGAGGCTTTTGTCATAGTCGACATTGGCTTCGACAATGCGCGCCTCGATCATCACCTGACGCACCGGGATATCCAGTTGCGTGACGATTCTGCGCAGCTCGTCCAGCCGGTCCTGGGTCTGGTAGGCAATGATGTTGTTGGTGCGCTCATCGACGGTGATCGAGCCCCGCTCGTCGGGTTTCGCTTCGGCACTGGTCACCGACTGGAAGAGCTTGGCGATGTCCGCCGCCTTGGCGTAATTGACCTGCAACAGCTCCCGACGCAACGGCGCCAGATCGGCAATCTGCTTCTGCGATTCGAGCTCCTGACGTTCACGGGCAGCAATTTCATCGGCCGGCGCAACCAGCAGGACATTGCCGACCTTGCGCTTGTCCAGCCCCTTGGTTTTCAGCACCAGGTCCAGCGCCTGATCCCACGGCACGTTCTGCAGGCGCAGGGTAATTCCCCCCTGGACCGTGTCGCTGGCCACCAGATTGAGGTTGGTGAAATCGGCGATCAGTTGCAGCACCGAACGCACATCGATGTCCTGGAAATTCAGCGATAGCTTCTCGCCGCTGTAGGCCTGCTGCCCGACTTTGCGCTTTTGCAGCTCGTCGACCGTCGCCGGGCGAACGCTGATCGTGAGCTTATTGTCAGTCTGATAGGTCGAGTAATCGAACGTCCCGCCGGGCTCAATGCTGATGGTGGCCCGGTCGCCGCTCGCGCTGGCATTGACGAACTGCACGGGCGTGGCGAAATCCTTCACGTCCAGCCGCACGCGCAATCGCTCGGGCAATCGGGTTTTGGCAAATCCGACGATGATCCTGCCCTCGCGCTCTTGTATCTCGGGCGCAATCGATGGATCCGACAAGTCGATCACCACGTTGCCTTCGCCCTGGGTTCCCCGCTGGAAATCCACACCCCGAATGGCTTTGCCTGCCGTGGCGGCTCGAACCGGAACCGGCATTGCTGTGGCCGCCGGCCTGGATGACGACGGTTTGACTCCCTGCCCGACAACGACCAGCAAATTGTTGCCTTCAATTCGCGAATCATACGGGGCCGGCTGAGCCAGGTTGATGATCAATCGCGTACGGTCCCGGGCTTCCACCACCGTCGCACTACGGGCATTTCCACTGCCGAGATCGCGAGTCTTGCTGGCCAGCCGACTGGCGACACCCGGCAAATCCAGAGCAATCCGGGCCGGCGAATCCGTCGTGTAGCCGTGGGGCACCGGGGGCGGCGCATCGAACGACAACTTCAACTCGACACGGTCACCCGGCAGCGCAGCGACATCCAGCGCCTTGAGATTGGCCGCTTGTACCATCGGCGACAACAACGCTATCCATAGCGAAAGGCCGACGGTGGAAAAAATCCTGTTCATTTTTGGAGTTCCACTATGAGTGCTCTTTCAAGGAAATGGTCCGGGGACGCTCCAGCCAGGCACCCTGACCATCAGGGACAATTTCAACCACATCGACTTGAGAGCCGCTGATCGCAACGACCCTTCCTTCGTTACGCCCCAGGTAATCGCCGACTTTCAGACGGTGCACCCCACCCGCCCCGCGCAGCAGGGCATAGGAGCCTGTTGCATTGGAAAGGGTGCCGACCATTTCAAACTGCTCGATGTTGAAGCCTTCGAGGTATTGCTTAACCCGAGCCGGGTCGGGTTTGACGTTATGCGAGCCCCGCCGACGGGTCGCCAGATCTGTGCTGATCTGCGGCGAGAACGGGCTGCGCAGATTCGCCGCGTTGTAAGTGAATGCCGGGTAAGACCGGAAGACCGGCATTGGTTCAATCTTCCCCGGCCCATGCAGGCGCGTTTCGTTCATGTACGCATCCAGACCGGTGTAGTCGTCGCCTGCGTCACAACCGGACAGGGCAAACAGCAACACCACCACCGAAAAACAACGTGCCGGACTCATTGATGCTGTCCCTTGTCGTTGTAGCGGTAGGTCTTGGCGAGGATGGTCAAGCGCAGCTTCGGAGCGCTCTCGGGGTTGACGGGGGCAAGATCGAAATCGTGCAAGGTGACGATTCGCGGCAACCCGGCCACACCGCTGACGAACGTGGCCAGGTCATGGTAGTCCCCGGTGACCGTGATCTGGATCGGCAGCTCGATGTAGAACGGCTGGGCGACCTCCGGCAACAGCTTGATCTCTTCGAACTCCAGGCCGCTGCCCAGCCCCGTACGCGTAATGTCTTCGAGCAAGCCGGGCACTTCGGTGTCGCTGGGCAATTGTCGCAGCAGTACGTCGAAGGCGTTCTCCATCTCCTTCAACTGCCGGGTGTAGAGATCCAGATTCGCCGCCATGCGGGCTTTGCCGGCGAACTGTTCCTTGAGTGTCGACTCTTCCTCGCGCTTGAGGTCGAGCTGGCTCACAAGGTCGCGGGTGGAAAAGCTGTAGCCAAAGATCAGCACCAGAAGCACAAGCAAACCAGCCACCAGAAACTTGATCGCCGGCGGCCAGGAACCCACGTTGCTGGTATCCAGATCATTGATGTCGATCTTGCGCAGCCCTTCGAACCATTCGGACAGGCTCATTTGCCACCCTCCGGCGCTGCGGGCTGAGCCTGGCGAACGGTCAACCGGAAGATGTTGGCCTGCTCCACCTGACCCGCAGCCGTAGCCTTGACTTCGGTCAGGCTCGGCGCATCGAACCAGTCTGATGCCTCGATATTGCGCATCAACTCTGAAACACGGTTGTTGGATTGCGCGGCGCCGGTGATGGACAAGGTCTTTGCGGTCATTTTCACTTCGGTGAAATACACGCCGTCGGGCAGGGCTCGCGCCAACTGATCAAATACTCGCCCGCTGATTTGGCGATTGCCTTGCAGCTCCTGAATGATGCTCATGCGTTCGACCAGTTGCTGACGGCGCGCCTTGAGATCATTGATCTGTGCGATCCGCTCATCGATCACGGCGACTTGCTTGCCTATGTAATCGTTACGGGCGACTTGCCGGTCGATGGCACCGCTGATGACCTGGTTCGCGACCAGCACCGCACCCATCGCGCACATCATTGCCGCCACCAGGACCAGCAGGAAACGCTTGCGGCGAACTTCACGCCGCTCTTCGCGCCAGGGTAAAAGGTTGATCCGCGCCATCAGTCGAAGCTCCTGAGGGCCAGACCGCAAGCGATCATCAACGCCGGGGCATCACTCGCCAGGGCAGCACCGTTGATCTTGCTGCCCAGAATCATTTCGCAAAAAGGGTTCGCAACCTGGGTCGGCGTGCCCAATTGCTGCTCGATCAAACGGTCCAGCCCCGGGATCGACGCCGTACCGCCGGCCAGCAGGACATGATCGACGGCGTTGTACTGGCCTGAGGCAAAGAAGAAATGCAACGAGCGCGACACCTGCTGCACCAGCGCCTCTCGAAATGGCTGCAAGACCTCATCGGCATAGCCTTCCGGCAGACCGCCCTTCTTTTGCGCCAGCCCCGCCTGCTCCAGTGTCAGGCCATAGCGACGCTGGATTTCCTCGGTCAGTTGCCGACCGCCGAACAGCTGTTCGCGGGTGTAGATAATCCGCCCGTTGTGCAACACGCTCAGGGTGGTCATGGTCGCGCCAATGTCCACCACGGCGACCGTCGAAGGCTTCCCGGAAACCACGAGTCGGCCGGCCAGCAGTTCGAATGAACGCTCCAGCGCGTAGGCCTCGATATCGACCACGCGGGCGGTCAGCCCCGCCAAGGCCAGGGCTGCCTCGCGAAATTCGACGTTTTCCTTGCGACAGGCGGCGAGCAGCACGTTGACACGTTCAGGATTGCGCCCGGAGGTGCCCTGGACTTCAAAGTCGATCGCGACTTCGTCCAAGGGATAAGGAATGTACTGATCGGCCTCGATCTTCAGCTGGCTTTCCATCTCGTCCTCGGAAAGACCGGCCTCCATCTCGATGGTCTTGGTGATCACCGCCGAGCCTGCCACGGCCACGGCCACGTTCTTGAGGCCGGTTCTGGCCTTGGCCAGTGCGCGTGCGACGGCCAACCCCACGCCTTCGAGCTCGGCGATATTCTTTTCGATCACCGCGCCGACCGGCAACGGCTCGACCGCATAGGCCTCGACCCGATAGCGTTCACCCTGACGGCTCAACTCAAGCAGTTTCACCGAGGTGGAGCTGATGTCGATTCCAAGCAGCGTATTGGATTTTTTGTTGAAGAGTCCTGGCACTACCAATTCCCTATGACTTTCCGTGAGTTACGGACTCTGCAATGTCCATTGCGTTCAATCCGCCCGTCTTGACAGCAGCGCCAGCCACGCTCCCGATCAGAAAAATGCTTATAATGCCCAGCGTTTTTTTCCGCATTTGCTCAAGCGCGGGTCGTTCTCATTTAGCCTGAACCCTGTTGCCCAATTCATTTTTTACCCTGGATATCCAAAAGCCTTGATTCGTCTGCTGAAGTTTTTCGGTTGGTCCATCGTCGCGGTTTTCTGCGGACTCCTTCTGGGTCTGAGCGGGGCGTACCTTTACCTTAGTCCCGGACTTCCGTCCGTGGAGGCGCTGAGAAGCATCCAGTTGCAGATCCCTTTGCGGGTCTACAGCAGCGATAACAAGTTGATCGCAGAGTTTGGCGAAATGCGCCGTACGCCGATCCGTTTCGCCGACATTCCCCCCAATTTCATCAATGCGTTACTAAGTGCTGAAGACGACAATTTCGCCAACCACTACGGCGTCGATCCGAGCAGCCTGATGCGTGCCGCGACCCAGCTGGTCAAAAGCGGGCACATCCAGTCCGGCGGCAGCACGATCACCATGCAGGTGGCGAAGAACTTCTTCCTGACCAGCGAACGCAGCTTTTCGCGCAAGACCACCGAAATCCTCCTGGCCCTGCAGATCGAACGTCAGCTGACCAAGGACGAGATCCTCGAGCTGTACGTCAACAAGATCTATCTGGGTAACCGTGCCTACGGTATCGAGGCGGCGGCGCAGGTCTATTACGGCAAATCAATCCGCGATGTCAGCCTGGCGCAAATGGCAATGATCGCCGGCCTGCCCAAGGCGCCGTCGCGTTTCAACCCGCTGGCCAACCCGGCGCGCAGCAAGGAGCGTCGCGACTGGATCCTGGGGCGCATGTACAAGCTCGGAAAAATCAGCGAGGCCGACTACACCGCGGCGATCAACGAGCCGCTGAACGCGAGCTATCACGTGCCGACGCCGGAAGTGAACGCCCCGTACATCGCCGAAATGGCCCGTGCCGAAATGGTCGGGCGTTATGGCAGCGATGCGTATACCGAGGGCTTCCGCGTCACCACCACGGTGCCGAGCGACCTCCAGGAACTGGCCAACACGGCGGTCCACGAAGGTCTGATGACCTACGATCAGCGCCACGGCTATCGCGGGCCTGAGTCGCGGCTGCCGGGCAAGACTCGCGAAGCCTGGGCAACCGAGTTGACCAAACAACGCATCATCAGCGGCCTGGAACCGGCCATCGTGACCCAGGTCGACAAGAACGGCCTGCAAGTGCTGACCCGCACCGGCCAGGAACACGTGAACTGGGACACCATGAAGTGGGCCCGGCCGTTCCTGAACACCAACAGCATGGGCGCCAACCCGAAACAACCCTCGGACGTGGCCCAGGTCGGCGATCTGATTCGCGTGCAGCGTCAGCCGGACAACTCGCTGAAGTTCAGCCAGATCCCGCAGGCACAGGGCGCGCTGGTGTCCCTGGATCCGCAGAACGGCGCCATTCGTTCGCTGGTCGGCGGCTTCGCCTTCGAGCAGAGCAATTACAACCGCGCATTGCAGGCCAAGCGCCAACCGGGCTCGAGCTTCAAACCCTTCGTCTACGCCGCTGCGCTGGATAGCGGCTACACCGCCTCCAGCCTGGTGAACGACGCACCGATCGTGTTCGTCGACGAGTACCTGGACAAGGTCTGGCGCCCGAAGAACGACACCAACACCTTCCTCGGCCCGATCCGCCTGCGTGAAGCGCTGTACAAGTCACGCAACCTGGTGTCGATCCGCTTGCTGCAGGCGATGGGCGTCGGCAAGACCATCGACTACATCACGCGCTTCGGCTTCAACAAACAGGACCTGCCGCCCAACCTGTCCCTGGCGCTGGGCACCGCGACCCTGACGCCAATGGAAATCGCCACCGGCTGGAGTACCTTCGCCAACGGCGGCTACAAAATCACCCCGTTCATCATCGACAAGATCGAAAGCCGCAACGGCGACACGCTGTTCGTCGCCAACCCGCCGAGCGTGCCTCAGGGCGGCGCCGCCAGCGATGGCATTGCCGCGCCAGCCGCCCCTCAAGCCTTCACGGTCAACGCAACACCGGGTGAAGCCCCGGGCACTACGTCGACGCCACAAGCTCCCGCCGTGGCCGAACGCATCGTTGACGGGCGCACCACGTACATCCTCAACAGCATGCTTGAGGACGTGATCAAGCTCGGCACCGGCCGCCGTGCGCTGGCCCTGGGTCGCCCTGACATTGCCGGCAAGACCGGTACGACCAACGAATCCAAGGATGCCTGGTTCTCCGGCTACAACGCCGATTACGTGACGACCGTGTGGACCGGTTTCGACCAACCGGAAAGCCTCGGCCGCAAGGAATTCGGCGGCACCGTCGCGCTGCCGATCTGGATGAACTACATGGGCGCCGCGCTCAAAGGCAAACCGCCACATACGCAACCGGAGCCAGAAGGCATCCTCAGCCTGCGAGTCGATCCGATCAGCGGCCGCGCGGCCAGCCCGGGCACCCCGGGGGCCTACTTCGAACTGTTCAAGGTCGAAGATACGCCACCGTCGGGGAACGAACTGGGCAACGGCCTGGCACCTGGCAGCCCGCTGCCGGCGGATGAAGCGGCACCGATCGATTTGTTCTGATTGGATGACGCAAGGCAAAAAGCCCCGCTCTTCTTTTGAAGGCGGGGCTTTTTGATATCCGGGTTTCTTGTAACACCGCCATCGCGAGCAGGCTCGCTCCCACAGGGGTACGCATTCCAATGTGTGCGAGCTTGCTCGCGAAGAGGCCCTGACAGGTGGCGCAAAACTGTCAGACACAAAAAAAGCCCCGACTCTCACAAGCCGGGGCTTTTCGTTGAAGCGCTACAACGGCTTAGCCGTTGAACACGTCATCCACGCTTTTGAGCGGGTAGTTCTTCGGATACGGCAGGGTCGCCACACCGGTCTCGATGGCGGCTTTGGCCACGGCATCGGAGATCAGGGTGATCAGACGGGCATCCATTGGCTTCGGAATGATGTACTCACGACCGAATTCCAGCTTGATGCCGCCGTAGGCGTCGCACACTTCCTGAGGGACTGGCAGCTTGGCCAGTTCACGCAGGGCGTTGGCCGCAGCTACTTTCATTTCTTCGTTGATGCGCTTGGCGCGAACGTCCAGGGCACCACGGAAGATGAACGGGAAGCCCAGTACGTTGTTGACCTGGTTCGGGTAGTCGGAACGACCGGTGGCCATGATCACGTCGTTACGGGTGGCGTGCGCCAGTTCCGGGGCGATTTCCGGATCAGGGTTCGAACACGCGAACACGATCGGGTTCGGCGCCATCGACAGCAGGCCTTCAGCGCTCAGCAGGTTCGGGCCGGACAGACCAACGAACACGTCAGCACCTTGCAGGGCGTCAGCCAGGGTGCGCTTGTCGGTCGCGTGAGCGAACACAGCCTTGTACTGGTTCAGGTCGTCACGGCCGGAGTGGATCACGCCGGTACGGTCGACCATGTAGATGTTTTCGATGTTGGCGCCCATGCTCACCAGCAATTTCATGCAGGAGATAGCGGCGGCGCCGGCGCCCAGGCAGACGATCTTGGCTTCCGGCAGGGTTTTGCCAGCGATTTCCAGGGCGTTGATCATGCCGGCGGCGGTCACGATAGCGGTGCCGTGCTGGTCATCGTGGAATACCGGGATATCGCACTGCTCGATCAGAGCGCGTTCGATTTCAAAGCACTCTGGTGCCTTGATGTCTTCCAGGTTGATGCCACCGAAGGTGATGGAGATGCGCTTGACGGTGTCGATGAAGGCTTGCGGGCTTTCGGAGTCGACTTCGATGTCGAAAACGTCGATGCCGGCGAAGCGCTTGAACAGTACGCCTTTACCTTCCATCACTGGCTTGGAGGCCAATGGGCCGAGGTTACCCAGGCCGAGAATCGCGGTGCCATCGGAAATGACTGCAACCAGGTTGCCTTTGCCGGTGTATTTGTAGGCCAGTTCAGGATCGCGGGCGATCTCGCGGACTGGTTCGGCTACGCCCGGGCTGTAGGCCAGCGACAGGTCGCGAGCGGTAGCAGTGGCCTTGGTGAGCTCGACACTCAGCTTCCCTGGACGAGGATTGGCGTGATATTCGAGAGCGGCAGTTTTCAGATCAGACATTTTGGCATTCCGCTTTTACTGTTGGACAGACTGGTGAGCGAGGATACGCGCCTCGCAAAGTCCCCACAAGACTGACCGGTCACCCCTGTCAAGCGCCCGGCCCTACGACTTTGGGCCAAGAGCCACGGCACACAAGGGCTAGACTGTTCACAATATACGGAAAAAATGTCTACAACTTTTTATCACTGCACGACTTGAAGCATCACCGGGTCGGTCAAGGGCAACATCCAGCGCGCTTGCCCTTCTTTCAGTCCGCCACGTCGCGAACGATCCAGGACCCAGCCGCGCGCCTCGATCTGCTTGCCTTCGAGCCTTTCCAGCGAGGCCGCATCGAACCGCCCCAGGAGATTGGGCGCAACCTTCAATACAACCGAATCCTGCAATTCGATCCAAACCCCGCCGCGATTGCGTTGAACCTTGCTCACACGACCGCTGAGCACCGCGAAACCGGAAGTGCTGATCTGCTCCGCTTTCAGTACAGGCGACTGGCGCCATACACCGAGCCCCGCCTGTCGAGCGCTGCTTTCTGCGGCTTGCTGACAGGTGACCAGATCGACATTCGGCGCCACGGCCACCTGAAAACCCAGGCCCTCAGCGAGCATTTGCGCTTCGAGGTTGGCACCATCGGCACCGTAGACATGGGCCAGGGTGCGGCCGTAATGGTCTTGGCTGTCTTTACCTGGCAGCAAAGCAACCTGCCCATCGCTCGCCGCCACCAAGGCTTCGAGTCGCTTGCGCGCGACCACCGCGAACGGTTCGTCGGAACGGCCATTCTTGCCCAGCTCCGGCGTGTTCAAGCCGATCATGCGCACGCTGCGGCCATCGCTCAGGCGCAGGGTGTCGCCGTCCACCACCCGCTGTACCGCGACGGGCGTCAGGCCGCTGGGTGCCGGACAAAATGCCTGGGCGCCGGATAGCCAAATCGCGGACATAAAAAAGGCGCCCGCGAGGGACGCCTTTTTCATCAGCATGGAAAAACCGGAACGGCTTCCCAAGTTGATTGGCCTTAGGCCTTTTTCGCGCCGAAAGCACCGAAACGGTCGGCGAAGCGCTGAACGCGGCCGCCAGTGTCCAGAGTCTTCTGCTTACCGGTGTAGAACGGGTGGCATTCGTTGCAAACGTCGATCGCCAGGGCTTTGCCGAAGGTCGAACGGGTTTCGAACTTGTTGCCGCAGCTGCAGGTAACAGCAACTGCTGGGTATTCTGGATGGATATCAGCTTTCATGGTGTCTTCCTCAGGCTAGCGTGCCGCCACCCAACACTATTGTTGAATACCGCACGTAATTAGGCCGCGGATTCTACCAGACAATGCCAATCACGCAAGCTGTCCCTGAGACCGACCGTCTGCTAGGCTCCCGGCCCAATACGCGATCCCCTGTAGGAGTGAGCCTGCTCGCGATAGCGATCTGCCAGTCGCCGCAATGTTGACTGCAAGATTGCTATCGCGAGCAGGCTCACTCCTACAGGTTATATGTCCTGCCCACTATTGTTTGTTGATCGAGATCCCCCCGCGTGCCCAACGCCATTTTGCGCCTCGCCCTGCCTTCGCCGCTGCGCCGCCTGTTCGACTACCGCGCTCCGGCCGGCGTCCTGCGCGTCCATCTGCACCCTGGCATGCGCCTGCGGGTACCGTTCGGCCGGCGCGAGATGATCGGCATTCTGGTGGAGGTCACCGACACCAGCGAAGTGCCGGCCGAGAAGCTCAAGCCGGCCCTGGCCCTGCTTGACGCTACGCCACCGCTGCCACCGGCACTGTTCAAGCTGTGCCTGTGGACGTCCCAGTATTACCAGCACAGCCTCGGCGACACCTTGAGCTGGGCGCTGCCGGTGTTGCTGCGCCAGGGCGAGCTGGCCGAAGCGCGCCAGGAGCGTTTCTGGTCCGCCGCGCCGGGGGCCAGCCTCGATGATCCGCGCATCGCCCGCGCCCCGCGCCAGCGTGAAGCCCTGGCCACGCTGGCCCAGCATCCCCACGGCGTCGCCCATCAATTGCTGAGCAAACTGATGCTGAGCAAGGACAGCCTGGATTTGCTGCTGGCCAAGGATCTGGTGCAGGTCGAGATCCGCCGGCACGCCCCGGGCGCACGCCACGAACACTGGCTGGCGCAACCGGAACTTCCGCTGAACCCGGAGCAGCGCGCCGCCTATGAGGCTATTCGCGCCGGCTTCGACAGTTATCACGCGTTCCTGCTGGCCGGCGTCACCGGCAGCGGCAAGACCGAAGTCTATCTACAGTTGATCCGCGAAACCCTCGAGGCCGGCAAGCAGGCGCTGGTGCTGATCCCGGAAATCAACCTCGGCCCGCAGACCCTGGCGCGCTTCGAACAGCGTTTCAATGCCCGTATCGCGCTGATCCATTCGGCGGTCAATGACCGCGAACGCCTCGAGGCCTGGCTGGCCGCCCGGGACGGCGAGGCCGACATCATCATCGGCACCCGCTCGGCCCTGTTCACACCGATGAAGAACCCCGGTCTGATCATCATCGACGAAGAGCACGACGGTTCCTATAAACAGCAGGAAGGTTTGCGCTACCACGCCCGCGATCTGGCATTGGTGCGGGCGCGACAGGAAAACATCCCGATTGTCCTCGGCTCCGCCACCCCGTCTCTGGAAAGCCTGCACAACGCCTACACCGGCCGCTACGGGCTGCTGCGCTTGAACGAGCGCGCCGGCGGTGCCAAACAGCCGCGTTTCCTGCGCCTGGATGTCAAAAGCCGCCCGCTGGACAGCGGCATTTCCGGGCCGATGCAACAAGCCATCGGCCAGACCCTGGCCGCCGGGCAGCAGGTTCTGGTGTTCCTCAACCGCCGCGGCTTCGCCCCGACCCTGCTGTGTCATGACTGTGGATGGATGTCCGAGTGCCAGCGCTGTGATGCGCGGATGACCGTGCATCAGCGTTATGGCGAGCTGCGCTGCCACCATTGCGGCTACGTCGAACGCGTGCCGCGCCAGTGCCCGAAGTGCAACAAGGTCGATCTGCGCCCCGTGGGCGCCGGCACCGAACGGGCCGAGGAGCGCCTGGCGATTCTGTTCCCGGACTATCCGGTGCTGCGGGTCGACCGCGACAGCACATCGCGCAAGGACGCAATGAACCAGCTGTTCGCGACCATTCAAAAAGGCCAGCCGTGCATCCTGATCGGCACGCAGATGCTTGCCAAAGGTCACCACTTTCCACGGGTGACGCTGGTGTCGATCCTCGACGCCGACGGCGGCCTGTTCTCCGGTGACTTTCGCGCCAGCGAGCGCATGGCTCAACTGATCGTCCAGGTCGCCGGCCGCGCCGGTCGCGCCGAAGAGCCGGGCAAGGTGATTATCCAGACGCACCTGGCCGACCACCCGCTGCTGGTGCAATTGACCGAGCAAGGCTATTTCGCCTTCGCCGAACAGGCCTTGAGCGAACGTCGTGCGGCCGGGCTGCCGCCGTTTGCGCATCTGGCGCTGCTGCGGGCCGAGGCGCATAAACCGGGTCAGGCCGAAGGTTTCCTGGATGAGGCCTGCAGCGAGGCGGAGCGTTTGCTGGCCGAGCAGAATCTGACCGGGATCGAGTTATTGGGACCGGTCCCCGCACCGATGGAGCGCCGGGCCGGGCGTTATCGTGCGCAACTGTTGGTACAGGCTACGGCGCGGGCCCCCTTGCATCGATTGCTGGCCAGCTGGTTGCTGGTGCTGGAGCAGATGCCGAGCGGGCGGGCGGTGCGCTGGTCACTGGATGTCGATCCGGTCGATTTGTATTAATTTGAAGATTGCCATCGCGAGCAGGCTCGCTCCCACAGGGGCTTGGTGGTGAATGCAGAATTTATGCACATCCGAGATCCACTGTAGGAGCGAGCTTGCTCGCGAAAGCGGTCGAATTGTCACCACACATCCACATCCTGCCTGCTAAGGTTGGCAAGCCCGTCTTCGCAACGGATAATGCCCAGTTTTTCCACCAGCGCATGATGCGCCGCCGCGCCTGCGGTCGAAAGAGAAGACCATGAAAGACACCATTCGCCAGCTGATCCAACAAGCCATCACCCAACTCGTCAACGAAGGTGTGTTGCCTGAAGGCCTGTCGCCGGCGATCCAGGTGGAAAACTCCCGCGACAAGAAGAACGGCGATTTCGCCAGCAACATCGCCATGATGCTGGCCAAGCCGGCCGGCATGAAGCCCCGCGACCTGGCGGAAAAAATCATCGCCGCGCTGCCGGCCGACGAAAACGTCGCCAAGACCGAAATCGCAGGCCCCGGCTTCCTGAACTTCTTCCAGAACACCGACGCCCTGGCCTCGCGCCTGGACGCCGCCCTGGCCGACGCCCACATCGGCGTACGCAAGGCCGGTACGGTGCAGCGCACCGTGGTCGACCTGTCGGCACCGAACCTGGCCAAAGAGATGCACGTCGGCCACCTGCGCTCGACCATCATCGGCGACGGCGTGGCCCGTGTGCTGGAATTCCTTGGCGACACCGTGATCCGTCAGAACCACGTCGGCGACTGGGGCACCCAGTTCGGCATGCTGATGGCTTACCTGCAGGAAAGCCCGATCACCAGCGACGAGCTGTCGGACCTGGAGAACTTCTACCGCGCCGCCAAGCAACGCTTCGACGAGTCCGAAGAGTTCGCCGACCGCGCCCGTGGTCTGGTGGTCAAGTTGCAGGCTGGCGATCCGGACTGCCTGGCGCTGTGGACCAAGTTCAAGGACATTTCGCTGTCCCACTGCCAGAAGATCTACGAACTGCTCAACGTCAAACTGACCATGGCCGACGTAATGGGCGAAAGCGCCTACAACGACGACCTGATCAACGTGGTCAACGACTTGAAGGCCGCAGGCATGCTGGTCGAGAGCAACGGCGCCCAGTGCGTGTTCCTCGACGAGTTCAAGAACGCCGACGGCGACCCGCTGCCGGTGATCATCGTCAAGGCCGACGGCGGCTACCTCTACGCCACCACCGACCTGGCGGCCGTGCGCTACCGCAGCGGTAAGCTCAAGGCCGATCGCGCGCTGTACTTCGTCGACCAGCGTCAGGCCCTGCACTTCCAGCAAGTGTTCGCCGTGGCCCGCAAGGCCGGTTTCGTGACCCATCCGATGGAAATGGAACACATGGGCTTCGGCACCATGAACGGCGCTGACGGTCGTCCGTTCAAGACCCGTGATGGCGGCACCGTGAAGCTGATCGACCTGCTGACCGAAGCCCAGGAGCGTGCCTACACCCTGGTCAAGGACAAGAACCCGGAGCTTGCCGAAGCCGAGTTGCGCAACATCGCCAAGGTGGTGGGCATCGGTGCGGTGAAATACGCCGACCTGTCCAAGCATCGCACCAGCGACTACAGCTTCAACTTCGACCTGATGCTCAACTTCGAAGGCAACACCGCACCGTACCTGCTGTACGCCTACACCCGCGTGGCCGGCGTGTTCCGCAAGCTGGGCAAGGACTTCAGCGAAGTCGACGGCCAGATCGTCCTCGAAGCGGCGCACGAACACGAACTGGCTGCGAAGCTCGCACAGTTCGGCGAAGTACTGAACAACGTGTCCGAAAAAGGCACCCCGCACATCCTCTGCACTTACCTGTACGACGTCGCCGGCCTGTTCTCCAGCTTCTACGAGAACTGCCCGATCCTCGCCGCCGATACCCCGGCGCAAATGCAGAGCCGCCTGCGCCTCGCCGCGCTGACCGGACGCACTCTCAAGCAAGGCCTGGAACTCTTGGGCCTGGAAACTCTGGAGCGAATGTAAGTTGGCCGCCAAGAAAAAACCTGCACCCAAGCGTGGCGCCAGCCGTTACCAAGCTCCTGCAAAGCAACCGATCCCGGGCTGGCTGTGGATGGCCATCGGCCTGACGGTCGGCGCCTTCATCGTATTCCTGATGAAGCTGGAACCGGGCAAGGGCAGCGATACGGTCAAGCGTGAGAAAGTCGAGCAACAGCAGAAAGCCAGCAAGATCGCCGAGGCCAACAAGACCCCGCCGAGCCCGACGCAACCGGTGAAGCCGAAGTACGACTTCTATACTTTGCTGCCGGAATCGGAAGTCATCGTGCCGCCGGATGCCGTGCCGGAGAAGACCCTGCCGACGCCGCAAGTGCCGGCCATCCCGACCACGCCGGTCACCCCGGCCGAAGCGGCGAAGATCGACACCGCGCGCGCCCAGGCTGCTTTGGCCGGGATTACTCCGCCTCCTGCGCCACCGGTCAAGGCTGCGCCGGTGACGAAGTTTTTCCTGCAGGCTGGCTCGTTCCGCAAAGAGACCGATGCGGACAAGGTGCGGGCGCAGATCATTCTGCTGGGCCAGGCCGTGGCGGTTGAGTCCGGCACGGTGAAAGACGAAACCTGGTATCGGGTATTGGTCGGACCGTTCAGCAACCGGGAACAACTGACCACCGCGCAGAAACAATTGGCGGGCGCAGGCTTCAGCAATTTGTTGTTACAACAACGCCAGAGCCGCTGATTCCTTCAGAACCACCGCGTCATCGTTCATCGCCAGCAGGCTGGCTCCCACAGGGTTGGCGCAGAACCCTGTGGGAGCCAGCCAGCCTGCTGGCGATGGCGTCAGACCAGACAACACAACCTTACCTGCGAAACACCACTCGTCCTCTCTCCCGCCCTACAGTTGAAATCCTCTCCACCACCCCCATATGAATGGGCATAAGGCATTTTCGCCCCGCTGCGTGGAGACTCTTCCCTTGACCACCATCGTTTCAGTTCGCCGCCACGGCAAAGTCGTCATGGGCGGCGACGGCCAGGTTTCCCTTGGTAATACCGTGATGAAAGGCAACGCGAAAAAAGTTCGCCGCCTGTACCACGGCCAGGTCATTGCCGGTTTTGCCGGTGCCACCGCCGACGCCTTTACCCTCTTCGAACGTTTCGAAGGCCAACTTGAAAAACACCAGGGCCACCTGGTGCGCGCTGCCGTCGAACTCGCCAAAGAATGGCGCACCGACCGCTCTCTGAGCCGCCTTGAAGCCATGCTCGCGGTCGCCAACAAAGACGCCTCCCTGATCATCACCGGCAACGGCGATGTGGTTGAACCGGAAGACGGCCTGATCGCCATGGGCTCCGGCGGCGCTTACGCTCAAGCAGCTGCCAGCGCACTGCTGAAAAAGACCGACCTGTCGGCCCGTGAGATCGTCGAAACCGCCCTCGGTATCGCCGGCGACATCTGTGTATTCACCAACCACACCCAGACCATTGAGGAGCAGGACTGCGCCGAGTAAGCCCGTGCAGCCATCGCACCACGGCTCATTCTTGCTTGAGGTCCACTGAATATTATGTCCATGACTCCCCGTGAAATCGTCCACGAACTCAACCGCCACATCATCGGCCAGGACGATGCCAAGCGCGCCGTCGCCATTGCCCTGCGCAACCGCTGGCGGCGCATGCAGCTGCCGGAAGAGCTGCGCGTTGAAGTAACGCCGAAGAACATCCTGATGATCGGCCCGACCGGTGTCGGTAAAACCGAGATCGCCCGTCGCCTGGCGAAACTGGCCAATGCGCCGTTCATCAAGGTCGAAGCGACCAAGTTCACCGAAGTCGGCTATGTCGGCCGCGATGTCGAGTCGATCATTCGTGACCTGGCCGATGCCGCGATCAAGCTGCTGCGCGAACAGGAAATCGTCAAGGTTCGCCACCGCGCCGAAGACGCCGCCGAAGAGCGCATCCTTGACGCCCTGCTGCCACCGGCGCGCATGGGCTTCAGCAACGACGACGCCCCGACTGCCGATTCCAACACCCGCCAACTGTTCCGCAAGCGCCTTCGCGAAGGTCAGCTGGATGACAAGGAGATCGAAATCGAGGTCGCCGAAATGGCCGGCGTCGATATCTCCGCGCCACCAGGCATGGAAGAAATGACCAACCAGCTGCAAAGCCTGTTTGCCAACATGGGCAAGGGCAAGAAGAAGGCCCGCAAGCTCAAGGTCAAGGAAGCGCTCAAGCTGGTACGCGACGAAGAAGCCAGCCGCCTGGTCAACGATGAAGAGTTGAAGGCCAAGGCCCTGGAAGCGGTCGAGCAGCACGGTATCGTGTTCATCGACGAAATCGACAAGGTGGCCAAGCGTGGTAATTCCGGTGGCGTCGATGTGTCCCGCGAAGGCGTGCAGCGCGACTTGCTGCCGCTGATCGAAGGCTGCACCGTCAACACCAAACTGGGCATGGTCAAGACCGATCACATCCTGTTCATTGCTTCCGGTGCGTTCCACCTGAGCAAACCGAGCGACCTGGTGCCCGAGCTGCAAGGCCGTCTGCCGATCCGTGTCGAACTCAAGGCCCTGAGCCCTGAGGATTTCGAACGCATACTCAGCGAGCCTCACGCCTCGCTCACCGAGCAATACTGCGCACTGCTGAAAACCGAAGGCCTGGGCATCGAGTTCCAGCCGAGCGGGATCAAGCGCATCGCGGAGATCGCCTGGCAGGTCAACGAGAAAACCGAAAATATCGGTGCCCGTCGCCTGCACACCCTGCTCGAGCGCCTGCTCGAAGAGGTGTCGTTCAGCGCCGGCGACCTGGCCAGCGTCCATGACGGCAAGGTCATCCAGATCGATGCCGACTACGTCAACAGCCACCTGGGCGAATTGGCGCAGAACGAAGACCTGTCCCGTTATATCCTGTAAGCCATACTTGTAGGAGCGAGCCTGCTCGCGATGGTGTGTCAGTCATATTGATGTTGCCTGACACACCATCGCGAGCAGGCTCACTCCTACAGGGTTCCCCCCATAACGGAACTCAGGCCATGACCCAACTCCCCACCGACATCAAACTGCACAAAGCCTCGAAAACCCTGACGCTCAAATACGCGTCCGGCGAGGAATACACCCTGCCCGCCGAGTTCTTGCGCGTGCATTCTCCCTCCGCCGAGGTCCAGGGCCACGGCAAACCCATCCTGCAATTTGGCAAGATCAACGTAGGGCTGAGCAAGGTAGAACCCGCCGGTCAGTACGCACTGAAATTGACCTTCGACGACGGCCACGACAGCGGCTTGTTCACCTGGGAATATCTGTACGAGCTGGGGCGACGTTATGACGCACTCTGGGATGATTATCTGGCCGAGCTCAAAGCCGCCGGAAAAACCCGCGACCCGAACGAATCCGTCGTCAAGCTGATGCTCTAATCCGAGCCTCTTGCTCTTTAGAGGGCATTTTCTAATTTCATCTGTTTGAATGCTCCGCTCCAGGGCCGCCGATTGGCCTGCTTGCGAAAAAAATTAAACTCGGGTAACCAATGGAACTGGCAAGTTCCCTGCAGTGCTCTCTGCATTAAAAAAGCAGCGATGCAGAATTAACGGTCACCCCGAGCAGCAGTACCTGGCATTGGCTGTGTGACTACACAGCAGGACCCGGTACTCGTCTCAGGACAATGGAGCGTCGTAGATGAGTAACAAGAATAACGATGACTTGAAGAGTCAAGCCTCGGAAAACACCTTGGGGCTGAATCCTGTCGTTGGACTGCGTGGAAAGGATCTACTGGCTTCTGCTCGAATGGTGCTCAGGCAGGCCATCAAGCAACCGATTCACAGCGCCAGGCATGTCGCTCATTTCGGCCTTGAACTCAAGAACGTGCTGCTTGGCAAGTCCGAGCTGCTGCCGACCAGCGATGACCGTCGCTTCGCGGATCCGGCCTGGAGCCAGAACCCGCTCTACAAACGTTATCTGCAAACCTACCTGGCGTGGCGCAAGGAGCTCCACGACTGGATCGACGACAGCAACCTGCCGGCCAAGGACGTCAGCCGCGGGCACTTCGTGATCAACCTCATGACCGAGGCCTTCGCCCCGACCAACACGGCGGCCAACCCGGCGGCGGTCAAGCGCTTCTTCGAAACCGGTGGCAAGAGCCTGCTCGATGGCCTCTCGCATCTGGCCAAGGACCTGGTGCATAACGGCGGCATGCCGAGCCAGGTCAACATGGGCGCATTCGAGGTCGGCAAGACCCTTGGCGTAACCGAGGGTGCGGTGGTCTTTCGCAACGACGTGCTGGAGCTGATCCAGTACAAGCCGATCACCGAGCAGGTGCATGAACGCCCACTGCTGGTGGTACCGCCGCAGATCAACAAGTTCTACGTTTTCGACCTGAGCCCGGAAAAGAGCCTGGCGCGGTTCTGCCTGCGCAACAACGTGCAGACCTTCATCGTCAGCTGGCGCAACCCGACCAAGGAGCAACGCGAGTGGGGCCTGTCGACCTACATCGAAGCGCTCAAGGAAGCGGTCGATGTGGTCACCGCCATCACTGGCAGCAAAGACGTGAACATGCTCGGTGCCTGCTCCGGCGGCATCACCTGCACCGCGCTGCTGGGCCACTACGCGGCAATAGGCGAGAACAAGGTCAATGCCCTGACCCTGCTGGTCAGCGTGCTCGACACCACCCTGGACAGCGACGTGGCCCTGTTCGTCGACGAGCAAACCCTCGAAGCCGCCAAGCGCCAGTCGTACCAGGCCGGTGTACTGGAAGGCCGCGACATGGCGAAAGTCTTCGCCTGGATGCGCCCCAACGACCTGATCTGGAACTACTGGGTCAACAACTACCTGCTGGGCAACGAGCCGCCGGTATTCGACATCCTGTTCTGGAACAACGACACCACCCGGTTGCCCGCCGCGTTCCATGGCGACCTGATCGAGATGTTCAAAAGTAACCCGTTGACCCGTGCCGATGCACTGGAAGTGTGCGGTACGCCGATCGATCTGAAGAAGGTCACCGCCGACATCTTCTCGCTCGCCGGCACCAGCGACCACATTACCCCGTGGCGCTCCTGCTACAAGTCGGCGCAACTATTCGGCGGCAACGTTGAATTCGTGCTGTCCAGCAGCGGGCACATCCAGAGCATTCTGAACCCGCCGGGCAATCCGAAATCGCGCTACATGACCAGCGCCGAAATGCCCGCCAATGCCGATGACTGGCAGGAAGAGTCGACCAAGCACGCCGACTCCTGGTGGCTGCACTGGCAGGCATGGCAGGCACAGCGTTCGGGCAACCTGAAAAAAGCTCCGCTGAAATTGGGCAACAAGGCCTATCCAGCGGGTGAAGCCGCGCCGGGCACTTATGTGCACGAGCGGTAACTGACACACCTCGCCCCTTGTAGGAGCGAGCTCGCTCGCGATGAACGTCAACGATAACGCGTGCTGTCTGGATAAATGCGTTGCCTTTGCGTTTTTCGCGAGCAAGCTCGCTCCTACAGGGGATCGAGGAAGAATTTGAGATAGCGACCCACAGGGCCAGAAGCATGCCGCAACCCTTCATATTCCGTACCGTCGATCTGGATGGCCAGACGCTCCGCACGGCGGTACGCCCCGGCAAGCCTCACTTGACGCCCCTGCTGATTTTCAACGGCATCGGCGCCAACCTGGAGCTGGTGTTCCCATTCATCGCGGCACTGGACCCGGACCTGGAAGTCATCGCCTTCGACGTACCCGGCGTCGGCGGTTCGTCGACACCGAACCGGCCGTACCGTTTTCCGAGCCTTGCGAAACTCACGGCGCGAATGCTCGACTATCTCGACTACGGGCAGGTCAACGTCATCGGTGTGTCCTGGGGGGGCGCTCTGGCCCAACAGTTTGCCTACGACTATCCGGAGCGCTGCAAAAAACTCGTGCTGGCCGCAACGGCGGCGGGCGCGGTGATGGTGCCGGGCAAACCGAAGGTGCTGTGGATGATGGCCAGCCCTCGACGTTACATCCAGCCGTCCCACGTGATCCGTATTGCGCCGATGATCTACGGCGGCGCTTTCCGTCGCGACCCGACGCTGGCCGCCAGCCATGCGGCCAAGGTGCGTTCGGCGGGCAAGCTCGGTTACTACTGGCAGCTGTTCGCCGGCCTCGGCTGGACCAGCATCCACTGGTTGCACAAGATACGCCAGCCGACCCTGGTGCTGGCCGGCGACGATGACCCGCTGATCCCGTTGGTCAACATGCGCTTGCTGGCCTGGCGGATTCCCAACGCCCAGTTGCACATCATCGATGACGGGCATCTGTTCCTGATTACCCGGGCCGAAGCGGTGGCCCCGATCATCATGAAATTCCTGGAAGAGGAGCGCCAGCGAGCGGTAATGCATCCGCGTCCGGCGCCATTGGGCGGCTGAAACCGCTGCCTCAGCGGTTGGCAGGACGCCACGCCGCGCAACAACCCGTTACAGCGTCTATGGTGTTCTGGTTCGGTGTATTTGTTTTTGGCCTGAAGACGAAGGAGTGTTGAATCATGCGCGAGAAACCAGCGAGGGACTCCTTACCGACTCCCGCCGCGTTCATCAATGCACAGAGTGCGATTACCGGCCTGCGCGGCCGGGATCTGTTGTCGACCCTGCGCAGTGTGGCCGCCCATGGCTTGCGCAATCCGGTGCACAGCGCCCGACACGCCCTCAAACTCGGCGGTCAGCTGGGCCGTGTGCTGCTGGGCGAAACCCTGCACCCGACCAATCCGCAGGACGCTCGCTTCACCGATCCGGCATGGAGCCTCAACCCGTTTTATCGGCGCAGCCTGCAGGCCTATCTGAGCTGGCAGAAACAGGTCAAGAGCTGGATCGACGAGAGCGACATGAGCCCGGACGACCGAGCCCGCGCCCACTTCGCTTTCGCCCTGCTCAACGACGCTGTATCGCCCTCCAACACCCTGCTCAATCCGCTGGCGGTCAAGGAGCTGTTCAATTCCGGCGGCAACAGCCTGGTGCGCGGCATCGGCCATTTGGTGGACGATCTGCTGCACAACGATGGCCTGCCCCGGCAAGTCACCAAGCAAGCGTTCGAGGTCGGCAAGACGGTCGCCACCACCACCGGTGCCGTGGTGTTTCGCAACGAGCTGCTGGAGTTGATCCAGTACAAGCCGATGAGCGAAAAACAGTACTCCAAGCCCCTGCTGGTAGTGCCGCCGCAGATCAACAAGTACTACATTTTCGACCTGAGCCCCCACAACAGCTTCGTTCAGTACGCGCTGAAAAACGGCCTGCAAACCTTCATGATCAGCTGGCGTAACCCGGATGTGCGCCACCGTGAATGGGGGCTCTCGACCTACGTGGAAGCCGTGGAAGAAGCCATGAACGTCTGCCGGGCGATCACCGGCGCACGGGAGGTCAACCTGATGGGCGCGTGCGCCGGCGGGCTGACCATTGCCGCGTTGCAGGGTCACTTGCAGGCCAAACGGCAGCTGCGCAGGGTGTCCAGCGCGACTTACCTGGTGAGCCTGCTCGACAGTCAGATGGACAGCCCCGCGACGCTGTTCGCCGATGAACAGACCCTGGAAGCCGCCAAGCGCCGCTCCTATCAGAAAGGTGTGCTGGACGGCCGAGACATGGCCAAGGTCTTCGCCTGGATGCGCCCCAACGATTTGATCTGGAGCTACTTCGTCAACAACTACCTGTTGGGCAAGGAGCCACCAGCGTTCGACATTCTCTACTGGAACAACGACAACACACGCCTGCCGGCCGCCCTGCATGGCGACTTGCTGGACTTCTTCAAGCACAACCCGCTGACCCACCCGGGTGGCCTGGAAGTCTGTGGCACACCGATCGATTTGCAGAAGGTCACCGTCGACAGCTTCAGCGTCGCCGGCATCAACGATCACATCACGCCGTGGGATGCGGTGTATCGCTCGACGCTGTTGCTCGGCGGCGAGCGCCGCTTCGTGCTGTCCAACAGCGGTCATGTGCAGAGCATCCTCAACCCGCCGAGCAACCCGAAAGCCAACTACGTCGAGAACGGCAAACTAAGCAGCGACCCACGGGCCTGGTACTACGACGCCAAGCGTGTCGATGGCAGCTGGTGGACCCAATGGCTGGGCTGGATTCAGGAACGCTCCGGCGCGCAGAAGGAAACCCACATGGCCCTCGGCAACCAGAACTATCCACCGATGGAGGCAGCACCCGGTACCTACGTACGAGTGCGCTGAACCTAAAAAAGGCCGCGGTCAGTCTCCGACCCTGTAGGAGCGAGCATGCTCGCGATGGACATCCAGACGCCGCGGGTCATCAGGTAGCCCGCGTAATCGTTAACGACCATCGCGAGCATGCTCGCTCCTACGGGACTGGAGGTTGGCCTGGCACAAACATTAAGAAGACTGGATGAAAACCCGCGACCGGATCCTCGAATGTGCCCTGCAGTTGTTCAATCAAAAGGGCGAACCGAATGTCTCCACCATGGAAGTTGCCAATGAAATGGGCATCAGCCCGGGCAACCTCTACTACCACTTCCACGGCAAGGAACCGCTGATTCTCGGGCTGTTCGAGCGCTTTCAGGGCGAACTGGCGCCCTTGCTCGATCCACCGGCCGATGCCGAACTGGCACCCGAAGAATACTGGCTGTTCCTGCACCTGATCGTCGAACGCCTGTCCCACTACCGGTTCCTGTTCCAGGACCTGTCGAACCTCGCCGGGCGCCTGCCGAAACTGGCCAAGGGCATTCGCAACCTGCTCAATGCACTCAAGCGCACACTGGCGTCGTTGCTGGCGCGACTGCAGGCACAAGGGCTGCTGGTCAGCGATACCCAGGCACTGGGGCAACTGGTGGAGCAAATCACCATGACGCTGCTGTTCTCACTGGATTACCAGCGGATTCTTGATCGTCAGGGCGAGGTGCGATTGGTGGTTTACCAGATCATGATGCTGGTGGCGCCGCACCTGCTGCCGTCGATGAAGGCTGCAACCGAACAGATGGCGATGGAGTATCTGGAAGACCACGAATAACCCTGGCCACAACGCCCCCCCCCCTGTAGGAGCGAGCTTGCTCGCGATGGTATTTCAGGCACTGAGTAGCGTCGGCTGTACCTTTTTCGCGAGCAAGCTCGCTCCTACAGTGGGTCTGGGTCTGTGTCGATCAGAGATTCGCGCACAAACAAAAACGCCCGACCTTCACAGGCCGGGCGTTTTCTTGAGCCCTGAAAATCAGGACTGACTGGTTGGCGTCGATGGAGCTGGCGCGACAGTCGGGGTGACAGCAGGGGTTGGCGCGGTCGCGGAGTTCGACGCGCTGACCGGAGCTGCCGGCGTTGCCGGTTTGGCAGCTGCCACTGCTGGTTTTGGCGCGGCGGCTTTTGGAGCTGCCGGCTTTTTCACCGCTGGTTTTTTCGCCGCAGCAGGCTTGGCTGCTGGCTTGGCCGCTGCAGTTTTCGCTGCAGGCTTGGCGGCCGGTTTAGCCGCTGGTTTAGCGGCGGCTTTTGCAGCAACCGGCTTGGCCGCCGGTTTGGCCGCCGGTTTGGCCGCGGCCGGTTTGGCGGCTGCAGTTTTAGCCGCCGGCTTGGCAGCAGGTTTAGCCGCTGCTTTTGCCAGTGGCTTGGCTGCGGTTTTGGCGGCCGGTTTGGCCGCTGCGGTTTTCGCCGCAACAGGCGCAACCTTGGCACCGGTCAGTTTTTCGATTTGCTTGGTCAGTGTTTCGACCTTGCTGTGCAGTGCCTTGACTTCGTTGCGGCTTGGTACGCCCAGACGCGAAATGGCGCTGTTCAGACGCTTGTCAAAAGCACCTTCCAGCTCATCCCACTTGCCCAGTGCGCGATCTTTCACGCCGCTGATGCGCGATTTGGCCGAAGAAGCGGAGTCCTTGGCGGCGTCGACAGTCTTGCCAACAGCGCTCTTGGTGAGCTTCTCGGCTTTCTCGCCGTCCTTGACCAATGCATCGAAGAGTTTGCTGCCGTCAGTGTCGATCTTCGAGTACACGCCTAAACCAGCCAGCCAGATTTTTCGGGAGTAATCTTCAACCTTCCCGATCCACGAGCTGCCTTCTTTTTCGGTTTTCTTTTTAACAGCCATCCCGTTCTCCTTAAGATTTACGCGCGACACGTTCGAGCAATGCCGTCAGCTCATCGAGCTTAGCAGAGAGTGTCTCAACGTCATGTTTAGACGGAATGCCGATACGATTCAAGGCACTTGCGACACGCGTGTCGAACGCCTTCTCGACCTTGTCGAGTTGAACTTCGACACGGCCTTTGAAAGTGCTGACTTCACTCTTGGCTTCATCGATCTCGGCATTGGCCGCTTCAAGTTTCTCGGCAACTACCTTTTTGCCTTTCTTTTCAACAACCTGACCCGCCTTGATCAGCTCTTGAAAGTATTCGCTGCCCTCTTGGCCGACCTTGGTGTAGGCACCCAGGCCCGCCAGCCAGATCTTGCGGGCATAGGATTTGACGTCGTCCAGCGTGCCGGTCGACGGGTCGATTTTTTTCTTCAAAATAACTTTGGCCATGGTGCACCTCACGCGCAGAAGGTTTGAGGAACTGCCCGGGTAAGTGTCGGGCTCTGGCACAAAGTAGGGAGAAAAATTAGAAACGGCACCCTAACAAATGACATGAACCGTCAGGTGCACCACAAAACAAATGTGGGAGCCAGCCTGCTGGCGATAGCGGTGTGTCAGTAACAAAAAAAGCTGACTGACAGGATGCTATCGCCAGCAGGCTGGCTCCCACAGGGGACCGTATTTCAGCAGGAAATCAAACCAACGCCTTATCCAGCGCCTTCTCGATTTCCGCTTTGATCATGCCGCTCATGGCCGACATCATCAGGCCCAGCTCCACGTCGACCCTGATCGAATCCTCGCTGACATGCACCGCGCCCTTCACACCCGAGCGCTTGAGGTTCAGGGTGTCGCCGGACCACTGCGGCTCCAGGCCATACTGATCGGAAAGTTTCTGTGCCAGCTTGTCGGCCTTCTCGCGAGCCGCTTCCTTACCCAGGCCATGGGCACGTTCAACACTAATACGGGCCATCGAATGACTCCTGCTTTATGGATGCTTTCCCGAGGCATCTTGACCTCTGCTGCGTCAAAACGTCCCGATGGTTGCCCATCTTACCTTCAGCCTTGCCAAGACAAAGCATGCCTTGGGGATTAGAATGTCGCGCATTCTCTTTTGGTGACAGCGATATGACTGATCAGCGCAAAGGCAGCGATGCCGAACCCACCACTCACTTCGGCTTCAAAAACGTTCCGGAAAGCCAGAAAGCGGAAAAAGTCGCTGAGGTTTTCCACTCGGTAGCCGCCAAGTACGACCTGATGAACGACCTTCTGTCGGGCGGCATGCACCGTCTGTGGAAGCGTTTCGCGATCGAACTGTCGGGTGTGCGCACCGGTAACCGCGTGCTGGACATCGCCGGCGGTACCGGCGACCTGACCCGCAAGTTCTCGCATCTGGTAGGCCCGACCGGCCAGGTCGTGTTGGCCGACATCAACGAATCCATGCTCAAGGTCGGTCGTGATCGCCTGCTGGATCTGGGTGTGGCCGGCAACGTCGAGTTCGTCCAGGCCGACGCGGAAAAACTGCCGTTCCCGGACAACCATTTCGATTGCGTGACCATCGCCTTCGGCCTGCGCAACGTGACCCACAAAGAAGACGCCCTGCGCTCGATGCTGCGCGTGCTCAAGCCTGGCGGCCGCTTGTTGGTGCTGGAGTTCTCCAAGCCGACCAACGCGCTGATGTCCAAGGCCTACGACGCCTACTCGTTCGCCTTCATGCCGCTGATGGGCAAGCTGATCACCAACGACTCGGAAAGCTATCGCTACCTGGCCGAATCGATCCGCATGCACCCGAACCAGGAAACCCTGAAGTCGATGATGGTCGAGGCCGGTTTCGACCGTGTGACCTATCACAACATGACCGCAGGCATCGTTGCCCTGCACCGCGGCATCAAGCCCTGATGCTGCTCGCCGGCCTGCTCGCCAGCGTTGAACTCGGCCTGAACCGGGTGCTGCGCCTCGACAGCACGGCGCTGCCGCGGCTGGCGCACTTGACCGGCAAAGTGATCGCCGTCGATTGCCGCAGCCCGGCGCTGCAACTGTTCATCCTGGCCAGCGACGAAGGTTTGATGCTCGCCTCGCAGTGGGAAACCGGCGCCGACTGCACCTTGCGTGCGCCGGCCTCGAGCCTGCTGAAACTGGCGATGAGCCGGGACAAGACTTCCGTCCTGCACGCACCTGAAGTCGAACTCGATGGCGACAGCGGCGTGCTGCTGGAACTGGCGGCGATCCTCCAGGACCTCGAACTGGACTGGGAGTACGAGCTGTCGCGCTGGCTCGGCCCGGTAGCCACGCAACTGGTCGGCGGCCACCTGCGCAGCCGCGCCCGCTGGTATCAGCAAGGCTTTGCCAGCCTGGGCCAGAACCTGGGCGAGTACCTGGCCGAAGAATCGCGCACCCTCGTCGGTCAGCGCGAAGCCGAAGCCCGATTCAGTGAACTGGACCAGATCAAGCTCGATCTGGAACGTCTCGAGGCGCGTTTCGAGCGCCTTTCCCGATCCCTCGACCCAAGCGATAACGCATGAAGCTGCTTGCCGTCCGCCGTTTGTTGCGCATCCAGCGCGTCGTGATCCGCTACCGCCTCGATGACCTGCTGTTCGCCCTGCCGCTGCCCTGGTTCTTGCGGGCGCTGCGTTATGCCTTGCCATGGCGCTGGTTCCCGCGCAAGCCCCTGGACCTGAGCCGTGGCGCGCGCTTGCGCCTGGCGTTGCAGGACCTGGGGCCGATCTTCATCAAGTTCGGGCAGATCCTGTCCACCCGCCGCGACCTGCTGCCCGAAGACATCGCCGACGAACTGATGAAGCTGCAGGACCGCGTGCCGCCGTTCGACTCGCAGGTTTCGGTCAAGCTGATCGAAGAACAGCTGGGCAAGAAAATCAGCGAAGTGTTCAGTCGTTTCGACGTCGAACCGCTGGCCTCGGCCTCGGTGGCGCAGGTGCATGCCGCGCAACTGAAAACCGGCGAAGAAGTGGTGGTCAAGGTGATCCGCCCGGGCCTCAAGCCGGTGATCGCCCAGGACCTGGCGTGGCTGTTCATCCTCGCCCGCGCCGCCGAAAAACTCTCGGCCGATGCGCGTTTGCTGCACCCGGTGGACGTGGTCAGCGACTACGAAAAAACCATCTACGACGAACTCGACCTGCTGCGCGAGGCGGCCAACGCCAGCCAGTTGAAACGCAACTTCGATGGCTCGCCGCTGCTGTACGTGCCGCAAGTGTATTGGGACTGGTGCCGGCCGAAAGTGCTGGTGATGGAACGCATCTACGGCATCCAGGTCACCGATCTGGCGACCCTGGCGGACCAGCGCACCGACATGAAAATGCTCGCCGAGCGTGGCGTGGAGATTTTCTTCACCCAGGTGTTCCGCGACAGCTTCTTCCACGCCGACATGCACCCCGGCAACATTTTCGTCAGCACCGTGAATCCGTGGAGCCCGCAGTACATTGCGATCGACTGCGGCATCGTCGGCAGCCTGACCCCGGAAGACCAGGATTACCTGGCGCGCAACCTGTTCGCCTTCTTCAAGCGCGATTACCGTCGCGTGGCGCAGTTGCACATCGATTCGGGCTGGGTACCGGCGGAAACCAAACTCAACGAGTTCGAAGCGGCGATCCGTACCGTGTGCGAGCCGATCTTCGAAAAACCGTTAAAAGATATTTCCTTCGGCCAGGTGCTGATGCGCCTGTTCCAGACCGCGCGGCGCTTCAACATGGAAGTGCAGCCACAGCTGGTCCTGCTGCAAAAAACCCTGCTGAACATCGAAGGCCTGGGCCGCCAGCTGTACCCGGACCTCGATCTGTGGAACACCGCGCAACCGTTCCTCGAGCGCTGGATGCGCGAGCGGGTCAGCCCCAAAGCCCTGCTCGGCAATGTGCACAGCCAGTTCGAGCAGATCCCGCACCTGGCCAACATGGCCCGCGACCTGCTCGAGCGCATGTCCCAACCCCATGCCCTCAACCCGCCGCCATCGTGGCACCGACGCCGTGACGACTGGTTCCTGCGCCTGCTCGGTACGGCCCACCTGGCCGGTGGCGCCGTCCTTGCCGCGGGTGGTCCGCTGAACCAGCTGGCCTATTGGCCGGCGGGAATCATGATGGCGGTCGGCTTGTATCTGGTCGTGCGCCGATAGCCAGTTGTGTGAACGACTGGCACACTGTTTCAACGCCTGAGCTCGGCTATTGAAGTGTCGAGCCCGCTGTCGGAGTCGAAGATGAAAAACTGGCTGGACGAGATCAAGTGGGACGCTGACGGCCTGGTGCCGGCCATCGCCCAGGATCACAAGACCGGGCGCGTCCTGATGATGGCCTGGATGAACCGCGAAGCACTGGAACTGACCGCTGCCGAAAACCGCGCCATTTACTGGTCGCGTTCCCGTGGCAAGCTGTGGCGCAAGGGCGAAGAATCCGGCCATGTGCAGACCCTGCACGAGATGCGCCTGGACTGTGACGCCGACGTCATCATCCTGATGGTCGAGCAGATCGGCGACATCGCCTGCCATACCGGCCGCCAGAGCTGCTTCTACCGCGTCTATGAGAACGGCGACTGGACAACCGTCGACCCGGTTCTGAAAGATCCGCACGCCATCTATTCCGCAGGGCACACACATGAGTGACACTCTCACCCGCCTCGCTGAGGTACTCGAAGAGCGCAAAGGCGCCGCTGCCGACAGCTCGTACGTCGCCAGCCTGTACCACAAGGGCTTGAACAAGATTCTGGAAAAAGTCGGCGAAGAGTCGGTCGAAACCATCATTGCCGCCAAGGACGCCGCCGTCAGCGGCGACTGCAGCGATGTGATCTACGAAACCGCCGATCTGTGGTTCCACAGCATGGTCATGCTCGCCCAATTGGGGCAGCATCCACAGGCTGTACTCGATGAACTGGACCGTCGTTTCGGTCTCTCCGGACACGCCGAGAAAGCCTCGCGACCGTCCGCCTGAATAACGATTAGAGAGGAGCAGCAGCATGGGCATTTTTGACTGGAAACACTGGATCGTCATCCTGGTGGTCGTGGTACTGGTGTTCGGCACCAAGAAACTGAAAAACCTCGGCACCGACGTCGGCGAGTCGATCAAGGGCTTCAAGAAAGCCATGAACGACGACGAAAAACCGGCCGATCCGAATGCGACCCCGGCCCAACCGGTTCCACCGGTACAGCCACAGGCATCCGTGAACCAGCCGCACACCATCGACGTGCAGGCACAGAAAGTCGAAGAGCCGATCCGCAAAGACGTGTGAGCACTGACTAATGTTTGGTATCAGCTTCTCTGAACTGCTGCTCGTCGGCCTCGTCGCCCTGCTGGTGCTGGGCCCCGAGCGCTTGCCGGGCGCTGCGCGCACCGCCGGCCTGTGGGTCGGGCGCCTGAAGCGCAGCTTCAACGCGATAAAACAGGAAGTTGAACGTGAAATCGGTGCCGACGAAATTCGTCGGCAACTGCACAACGAACACATCCTGTCGCTTGAGCAGGAGGCGCGGAAAATCTTCACGCCGACCCAGCAGGAGCCGACGCCGGTGGAGCATGTGGGTGCGCAGACGATTCATGCGCCTGCCGCTGCCGTCGACCCGACACCTGCTCCCGTTGTAACGCCTGTCGAACCTGCGCCCGTTGTTGCAGCCACTCCGGTTGAACCCGTTACACCCGCGGCTGCGCCCGTTGCGCCGGCCCCTCATGACCCAACACTGCCGCCGCGAGCCCCATGAGCGATCTCCCTGAAAACGACCAGCACATGCCGCTGGTTTCGCACCTCACCGAGTTGCGTACCCGCCTGCTGCGCTGCGTAGCGGCGATCTTCATCATCTTTGCCGGGCTGTTCGCCTTCACCCAGCAGATCTACACCTTCGTCTCCACGCCGCTGCGCGCGTACCTGCCCGCCGGCGCGACGATGATTGCCACCGACGTGTCGTCGCCGTTCCTGACGCCGCTGAAGCTGACGATGATGGTCTCGCTGTTCCTGGCCATCCCGGTGATCCTGCACCAGATCTGGGGTTTCATCGCCCCGGGCCTGTACAAGCATGAAAAGCGCATCGCCGTGCCCTTGCTGGTCTCCAGCATCTTTCTGTTCTACGCCGGCATGGCGTTCGCCTATTTCCTGGTGTTCCCGCTGATCTTCAAGTTCTTCGCCTCCGCCACCCCGGCCGGCGTGGAAATGATGACCGACATCACCAGCTACCTTGATTTCGTCATGACGCTGTTCTTCGCCTTTGGCGTGGCGTTTGAAATCCCGGTGGCCGTGGTGCTGCTGGTGTGGATCGGCGTGGTCGACGTCAAATACCTGAAGAAGATCCGCCCGTACGTGATCATCGGCTGCTTCGTGGTCGGCATGATCCTGACCCCGCCGGACATCTTCTCGCAGACCCTGCTGGCCATACCGATGTGGATGCTGTTTGAAGTCGGTATCCTGTTTGGCAGCCTGATCAGCAAGCGTGGCGAGCATCCGGACGATCAGCCGGCTGACGATCACAACGACCAGCCGCCAGCGACCCAAGCGTGAACCTGCTGCTCCTTGAAGAGGCCGATTTCATTGCGGCCGACCGGGTGATCCTGCGTGATCGCCGGTTGACGCACATGCAGGAAGTCCACCGCTGCGAAGTCGGTGACAGCATGCGCGTCGGGCGGATCGGCGGCTTGATGGGTTCGGCCCAAGTGCTGCGCCTGGACGCCGACGAAGCGGAATTGCGCGTCATCCTCGACCAGCCACCACCAGCCAAGCTGCCATTGACCCTGATATTGGCCCTGCCACGCCCCAAAATGCTGCGTAGGGTGTTCCAGACCGTGGCGGCCATGGGTGTGCCGCGTATCGTCCTGGTCAACAGCTATCGCGTCGAGAAGAGCTTCTGGCAGACCCCCTTCCTGGAGCCTGAGGCGATCCGCGAGCAGTTGATCCTCGGCCTCGAACAGGCCCGGGACAGCGTGCTGCCGCAAGTCGTGATCGAGAAGCGTTTCAAGCCCTTCGTCGAAGACCGTCTGCCGGCGATGACCGATGGCACCCTCGGCCTGGTGGGGCATCCGGGCAATTACCCGCCCTGCCCTCGCGCGCTCAGCGAACCGGTGACTCTGGCCATCGGCCCCGAAGGCGGCTGGATTCCCTACGAGATCGACCTGCTGGGCAAGTCCGGCCTGCAACCGGTGCAACTGGGCGAGCGCATCCTGCGCGTCGAAACCGCCGTGACCGCGCTGCTCGCACGACTTTTCTGAGATCACACATTTACCCTGTAGGAGCGAGCCTGCTCGCGATGGCGGTGTACCAGCCACATCAATGTCGGCTGATCCGCCGCCATCGCGAGCAGGCTCGCTCCTACACTTCATCATCCGCCCATACATCGGGCGACGCCTACAGAACCGCGCCCTCTTGCCGATACATCCCCCATAAAACCAAATTGTGGTCCAGGGAGTTTCAGCATGTACCAATGGCTAGCCGAGAATCTGGGAAACGTCAGCGTCAAACGCAAACTGGGAATTGGCTTCGGCCTGGTGCTGTTACTCACCCTGCTGATCACCTTCACCGGTTGGAACGGCCTGAGCGGTGTGACCAGCCGTGGCGATAAACTGGGGTTCATCGCCAGTCTCAACGACCTGACCAAGGACCTGCGCATTGCACGCCTGGATTATGAGATGCGTCGCGGTGAACAAGGCCCCGGCGCCGTCAACGATCTGTTGGGCAAGCTCGAAAGCGGCCTGCAGACCGCCCGCGGCCTGATCGAGCAACCGGCCGATACGGCCATGGTCGATCAACAACTGGCCGCTGTCGCCGAATACCGTCGTGCCTTCAGCGACATGACCCAGGCCGGCGCCCAGCGTGAAGACGCCCGCAGCAAACTCGGCGCCACCGCCGACAATGCCGTGGCCCGTGTCGCCGAGGTGGAAAAATCCATGCTGCAAGGCGACAGCGTGGCGGCGTTCAACAGCGTGATCGACCTGAGCAAACTGATCCAGCAAGCGCGCTTCCAGGTGCGCGGCTACACCTACAGCGGCAAGAGCGAGGCCGAACAGCCGGCCCTCGACGCGATCGACAACGCCCTGAAGAACCTCGAGAGCCTACCGGCCAGACTGCCCGAAGAACACATCGCCAACCTGCAACAGGCAACTGACTCGCTGAAAGCCTACCGCGCCGCTGTCAGTCAGTTCCGCGACTCCCAGGTGGCAAGCGCCAAGGCCCTGGCACGCATGTCCACCCAAGGCGAGATCCTGTTGGACATGAGCCAGAAACTCACCGTCTCGCAAACCGTCGTGCGCGACACCGACGCCGCCCACGCCAAGAACATGCTGACCCTCGCCACCGCTCTGGCCATCGCCTTCGGCTTGCTGGCCGCCTGGGCGATCACCCGGCAGATCATCATTCCATTGAACCAGACCCTGGTTGTGGCCCAGCGCGTCGCCAGTGGCGACCTGACCCACAACCTGACGTCGCAGCGCCGCGACGAACTCGGCCAGTTGCAGCGTGCCATGCAGAGCATGACCCAGGGCTTGCGCGAACTGATCGGCGGCATCAGCGATGGCGTCACGCAGATTGCCAGCGCCGCCGAAGAGTTGTCTGCCGTCACCGAGCAGACCAGCGCCGGAGTCAACAGCCAGAAGGTCGAAACCGATCAGGTCGCCACCGCCATGAACGAAATGGCCGCTACCGTGCAGGAAGTTGCGCGCAACGCCGAAGAAGCTTCCGAAGCCGCCGTCGCCGCCGACCAACAGGCCCGCGAAGGCGACAAAGTGGTCGGTGAAGCCATCGCCCAGATCGAACGCCTGGCCAAGGAAGTCGGCCACTCCACCGAAGCCATGGGCGAACTCCAGCGCGAAAGCGACAAGATCGGCAGCGTGCTCGACGTCATCAAGTCCGTGGCCCAGCAAACCAACCTGTTGGCGCTCAACGCCGCCATCGAAGCAGCCCGCGCCGGTGAAGCCGGACGTGGTTTTGCCGTGGTCGCCGACGAAGTCCGCAGCCTGGCCCAGCGCACCCAGAAGTCCACCGAAGAGATCGAAGAGCTGATCGTCGGCCTGCAAAACGGCACCCAGCAAGTGGCGACCATCATGGACAACAGCCGTAGCCTGACCGACAGCAGCGTAGAGTTGACCCGCCGCGCCGGTGGCTCACTGGAAAGCATCACCCGCACGGTGTCGGCGATCCAGGCGATGAACCAGCAGATCGCCGCGGCTGCCGAGCAACAGAGCGCCGTGGCTGAAGAGATCAACCGCAGCGTGCTGAATGTGCGGGATGTGTCGGATCAGACGTCGGCGGCGAGTGAAGAGACCGCGGCTTCCAGCGTTGAGTTGGCACGGTTGGGAACGCATTTGCAGATGCTGGTGGGCAAGTTCAGGGTTTGAGTGGCACCTCATCGCGAGCAGGCTCGCTCCCACACTGACCTGCTCGAACACAACACCTGTGCCAGACACAGGCTCCGTGGGAGCGAGCTTGCTCGCGATTGGAACGGCACGGTATAACTTTGAAGCCATAAAAAAACCCGCTTTCGCGTAATGCTGTTCACTTAAGCGAATGTGGTCCTCTGTAGGAGCGAGCTTGCTCGCGATGGTCGTTAACGATAACGCGTATTTACTGGCTAAACGCGGCGTTCTTGAGTCCATCGCGAGCAAGCTCGCTCCTACAACTTCCTTAACTGAACAGCATTACGCTTTCGCGGGTTTTTTCATTACGCCAACTGAGGCTGCACGCTCAACGGTTTGAGCGGCAACAGTGGCGCATGGGGGTCGGCCTTGACCGACTTGCGCCAAGCGCCCAGCCACTCAGGGTGACCCTCGCTCCAGACCTGCTCATGCAGTCGCGCCAGTGCCACCGGGTCGCTCAACAGTTGCACACGCTCGTTGTTGGTCAGGCCCTCAGGTCCAACCTTCATCGCGTGCCGCACCCGCTCGATCCGCAGCCACTCAATCGGCTCAGCCTGATTGTGCCGGGAGGTCGCCAGCGAGCACGCCAGGGCGTTCTGCTGTGGGTCGACCACCGAACGGACGAAGCCGTCGTTCAATGCGTGGTAACGGTTTTCGTGGGTGTATTGGTCGGTGGCCAGCAAGGCTTGCGGCGGATTGTATTCCTCCGGGATCAGGAACAGGCTCTCGTCGCGGGACTTCAGGCCAAGGCCGACACGGCTGGAGATCACCGACACCGGAATCGACAGAATCAACGAGCCGACAATCGGCACCAGCCACCACAGGAAGCTCGGGTTCAGCCAGATCACCAGCAAGGCCCAGAAGAAGCCCAGCAGGGTTTGCGGGCCGTGGCGCTTGACCGCTTCGCCCCACGGCGTGGAGTCGTCGTCACGTTGCGGCGAGTTCCAGGTCGCGGCCCAGCCGAGGAACGCGGCAAGCACGAAACGGGTGTGGAAGATCATCCGCACCGGCGCCAGCAGCATGGAGAACAACATCTCCAGCAGCATCGACAGGGTCACCTTGAACTTGCCGCCGAACTCTTTCGCGCCCTTGGCCCAGATCAGGATGATGCTCAACAGCTTCGGCAGGAACAGCAGCACGATGGTGGTCGAGAACAGCGCAATCGCCTTGTCCGGATGCCATTGAGGCCACAGCGGATAGAGCTGGCGCGGTTCGAGGAAGTACTGTGGCTCCATCAGCGTGTTGACCGCCAGCAGCGCGGTCGACAGCACCAGGAAGAAGAACCACAACGGTGCCGACAGGTAGGACATCACGCCGGTCAGGAACACCGCACGGTGCACCGGGTGCATGCCCTTGACCAGGAACAGGCGGAAGTTCATCAGGTTACCGTGGCACCAGCGACGGTCACGCTTGAGTTCGTCCAGCAGGTTTGGCGGCAGTTCTTCATAGCTGCCCGGCAAGTCGTAGGCAATCCACACGCCCCAGCCGGCACGGCGCATCAACGCAGCCTCTACGAAGTCGTGGGACAGGATCGAGCCGGAGAACGCGCCTTTACCCGGCAACGGCGCCAGGGCGCAGTGGTCGATGAACGGCTTCATGCGGATGATCGCGTTGTGGCCCCAGTAGTGCGATTCGCCCAGTTGCCAGAAGTGCAGGCCGGCAGTGAACAGCGGGCCATACACGCGAGTGGCGAACTGCTGCATGCGCGCATACAGGGTGTCCATGCCCGACGCCCGTGGCGCGGTCTGGATGATCCCGGCGTCCGGCGTGGCTTCCATCAGGCGCACCAGACTGGTCAGGCACTCGCCACTCATCACGGAGTCGGCGTCGAGTACGACCATGTATTTGTAGTCACCGCCCCAGCGACGGCAGAAGTCGTCGAGGTTGCCGCTTTTACGTTTTACGCGACGACGACGGCGGCGATAGAAAATCTTGCCGAAGCCCCCGGCTTCACGGCAGACGTCCAGCCAGGCCTGTTGCTCGGCGACGCAAATATCGGCGTCGTTACTGTCGCTGAGGACGAAGAAGTCGAAGCGGTCCAGGTCACCCGTGGCCGCCACCGACTCGAAGGTCGCCCGCAGGCCGGCGAATACCCGTGGCACGTCTTCGTTGCAGATCGGCATCACAAGAGCGGTGCGCGCATCCTTCGGAATCGGCTCGTTGCCGGCACTTTTGCCGGAGATACGGTATTTATCGTGGCCGGTCAGCAACTCCAGGAAGCCCATCAGCGCGGTCCAGAAACCGGCCGATACCCAGCAGAACAGAATCCCGAACAGGATCAGGATGCTGGTCTGCAAGGCATACGGCAGCACTTGCGTGGCGGTTTGCAGCAGCGGTTGGTGCAGCACTTCGTTGAGGTCGACGAACGACCAGCCCTGGTACGGCATGATGCCTTTCATGTACCAGCCGGCAACGATGGTCTGGCCGAGCATCAGCAGCAACAGAATGTAGCGACGGATCGAACCCACGGTACGCCAGCGCGCGGCCGGCAATACACGCTCGTCCTTCGGCGGCTTCGGCGGGTTGGTACGACCGGTCATCCGGCGCCAGCCACGCACCAGAATGTTGGTGCGCCACGGCTCCGGCACGACCTTGGTCCGCCGGATCGGCGGGGTCGCCTTGAGGCAGACCCGGCCGTTGGCGTCGAGCACCAGCATTTCCGCGTCCTGTAGCTCTTCGGCAGTGCTCAGGGTCAGGCGTTTGCCCACCGAAGCCTGGGCGGCTTCGGTCGGGGCGTCGAACGTCGACGATGAAAGGCGTTCATGCAATTCGCTGAAAGACTGGCAGCCCGCGAGTTCCGCGCGCTGCTGGTCGGTCATCGGCAGATGCGCCAGATACTCGGAAAGAGTTTCTGGCCGTACTTGAGAGTTACTCATCGGCAGGCAACTGATAGCTCCAGGTCTCGGTCAGGACTTCTTCAGTCGGCGCCGATTCCGGTGTGGCTGGGGCCGCGTCGGCAGCGACAGGCTGCTTGGCGTCTTTATTGGCCTGGTCCTTGGCATCTGTAACAGGCTTCGCTTCGGCCTGCTTGGCCTCCGCTTGCCTGGCTTCCTTGTCCGCTTTCTCTTGTTGCTTGGCGGCAACCTTGTCGGCCTTGGCAACCGACGAGTTCGACGACGGAATCGAAGTCTTGGCCAGGTCCGCCGGCACGATGTTCTGCACCAGAGCGGCACGCATCTCGGTGGACTTGCTCGGATCCTTGATCTTCATCCGCAGGGTCAGGCGCCAGCCCTTGGTTTCAGGGTTGTAACGCACGCTGTTTTCCACCAGCTCGGCGTTGTCGCCCACGCTGACCTGGCTGCGAACTTCCGTATCGGCCGGCAATGCCGCCAGGGACGGGCCTTCGAAATCCACCAGGTAGGCAACGCTGCCGTCCGGTTGACGAATCAGGTTGGATTGCTTGACGTCACCGGTGGAACGCAGGGTCTGTTTGACCCAGGCGCTGTCCGGCGCGTGAATCGAGGTTTCATCCATGGTCCAGTGCATACGATAAGCGACATCGAGCGGCTGGCCAGGTTCCGGCAGTTTTTCCGGGTTCCAGAAGGCAACGATGTTGTCATTGGTTTCGTCGGCGGTCGGAATCTCGACCAGGTCAACAGTGCCCTTGCCCCAGTCACCCTTCGGCTCGATCCAGGCGCTTGGGCGCTTGTCGTACCGGTCGTCGAGGTCTTCGTAGTGGCTGAAGTCGCGGCCACGTTGCAGCAGACCGAAGCCGCGCGGGTTTTCCACGCTGAAGTTGCTCACGGCCAGGTGCTTTGGATTGTTCAGCGGACGCCAGATCCACTCGCCGTTGCCGGCATGGATCGCCAGACCGCTGGAGTCGTGCAGTTCGCGACGGTAGTTCAGTACTTTCGACGGCTGGTTGGCGCCGAACAGGAACATGCTGGTCAACGGAGCGATGCCCAGTTTGCCGACCTTGTCACGCAGGAACATCTGCGCTTTGACGTCGACGATGGTGTCGCTGCCCGGACGCAGGGTCAGGCGATACGCGCCGGTGGCACGAGGAGAGTCCAGCAGGGCGAAGATCACCAGGTGCTTATCGCCTGGCTTGGGCTGCTGAATCCAGAATTCGCGAAAACGCGGGAACTCTTCGCCGGACGGCAATGCGGTATCCAGCGCCATGCCGCGAGCGGACAAACCATAGACGTGCCCCTTGCCGACGACGCGGAAGTAGCTCGCGCCAAGCATGGTCATGATTTCGTCTTGCTTGTCGGCCTTGTTGATCGGGTACAGCACACGGAAACCGGCATAACCCAGTTGTTCAGTGGCCTTGGGATCGAACTGCATGTCGCCGAAATCGAAACGACTCGGATCGTATTTGATCTCTTCGACGGTGTTCGCGGTGATTTCGTTGATTTTCACCGGCGTATCGAAATGCATGCCCTGGTGATAGAAGGACAGCTTGAACGGCGTCTTCTGATCAGCCCACTCGGCTTTTTCCGTCAGAAAACGAATTTTCTGATAGTCCGCGAATTTCATGTCGCGGAACTCGTTCGGCAGGTTACTGCGCGGCGCTTCGTATTTCTGCGCGGCCAGCTCTTTTGCCTTGACCGATACATCATCCAGACTGAATGCCCAAAGCTGACCGGCGCTGAGCAGGCAGAGCAGTGCAGAGCCCGCTACCAGGGCGCTGCGTAACCGTTTGGCAGACAATTTTGGTGCGTTACAGGGACTAACAATCACGAGCAACCCTCGCCGAAAACAGATCAAAAAACCAACGGCCAGTTAAAGGGTCTGCACGGTCTACGGTATGAAAAAACCGCCCTTGCAAACCACTCTTGCCAAGTTGGCGAGCATTGTTCCGACTCCGCTGGGGCGAAATGATTCCCCAATCGGATACGGTCAAGTCTCTACCTAAGTCAAAATGGACCAACGAACGCTGATCCCCGTAGCGCGGGATTATCTAGTAGGCCGCGTTACAACGCATCAGGGGTAACAAAGTATTTATCGCGAAAAAACCCTGTTTTCAGTCGAAATGAGCGTAAAAACTTGTTTCAAACGCTTTCAGGTCTGTAACAGGAAGGTTACCGGGCCATCATTGACCAGGTGCACCTGCATATCCGCGCCGAATCTACCTGATGCCACAGTGCCATGCACCTGTTTCGCTTTGCTTAATAGATAGTCGAACAGCTCCTCGCCCAGCGCTGGAGGGGCCGCAGTCGAGAAACCCGGACGCAGCCCGCTTTTGGTATCGGCAGCCAGGGTGAACTGAGAGACCAGCAGCAGCCCGCCGCCCACATCCGCCAGGGACAGATTCATCTTGCCCTCGGCGTCACTGAATACCCGATAGTTAAGCAGTTTATTAAGAAGTTTGTCGGCGCTGGCCCGCGTATCGTCGGGCTCGACGGCTACCAGGACCAGCAATCCCTGATCGACGGCACCCACAATCTCGCCCCCGACCTCGACTCGCGCGCCGCGCACACGCTGCAGCAGGCCCTTCATGCTTCTTCAGGCGGCAGATCGAGCAGACGCCGGGCCATCTGATCGGCGGCGCGTACCAGCGCGTCGGTGATGCCAGGCTCGGAAGCGGCATGACCGGCATCGCGGATGACCTGCAGTTCGCTGTTCGGCCAGGCCTGATGCAATTCCCAGGCGTTATCCAGCGGGCAGATCACGTCATATCGACCATGGATGATCACACCAGGCAAATGGGCGATCTTGCCCATGTCGCGGATCAACTGGTTCTGCTCCAGGAAGGCGTGATTGGTGAAGTAGTGGCATTCGATGCGGGCAATCGACAGCGCACGTTGCGGCTCGGAGAAACGGTCGACTACCAGCGGGTTGGGACGCAGGGTCGCGGTGCGGCCCTCCCAGGTGGACCAAGCCTTGGCCGCGTGCATCTGGGCGATCTGGTCGTTGCCGACCAGGCGTTTGTGAAACGCGGTGAGCAAGTCACCGCGCTCGTCCAGCGGGATCGGCGCGATGTAGTCCTGCCAGTAATCGGGGAACAGACGGCTGGCGCCGGCCTGGTAGAACCATTCGATTTCCTGCGGACGGCAGAGAAAGATCCCACGCAGGATCAGACCATGTACCCGCTCAGGATGGGTTTGCGCGTAGGCCAGTGCCAGGGTCGACCCCCAGGAGCCGCCAAACAGCACCCATTTGTCGATGCCCAGGTGCTGGCGAATCCTCTCGAGGTCGGCGACCAGATCCCAGGTGGTGTTGTTTTCCAGGCTGGCGTGGGGGGTGGAGCGACCACAGCCACGCTGATCGAAGGTGACAATGCGATAGAGGTTGGGATCGAAGAAGCAACGACTCTGGGCATCACATCCGGCACCGGGGCCGCCGTGGATGAACACCACCGGCAAACCTTCCGGTGAACCGCTTTCGTCGACGTACAGGGTGTGGGTCGCATCGACGGCCAGATCGTGCCGGGCGTAGGGTTTGATCTGCGGGTACAAAGTCTGCATTGCGCACTCCGTAAGGGGTCGAGGTCATCCCTGGGGGGACTTTCTATTATTCTGCCGTCCGGCATCATAAACCCGATTTACGTCAATGAGCATGCCCGTGCGGAGTCAGAGTTTTTCCGCAAGATAACCAAACAGGGTTTCGTACAGTGCATCGACCTCGGCCGCCTGCCCGCGGGCCCGCAAACAGCCATGGACCAAACCCGCGCCGACATACAGCGTGGCAGCAACGCCCGCGGCATTCAGTCGCTCGGCATACAGCACGCCGTCGTCACGCAACGGGTCGAATTGCGCCACGGCGATCAATGCAGGTGGCAATCCGCTGAAGTCCGTGGCGAGCAATGGCATGGCGTAGGCGTCCGGATGGCGGGTGCCTTGCAGGTAAAGCGCGTGATAGCAATCGACGTCACTGCTGCCGAGTAATGGCGCGTCGATGCACTCACTGCGCGACGGCAGGCGGTGATCGCCGCCCAACCCCGGATAGATCAGCACCTGCGCGCACGGCACCGGCTCACCGGCATCGCGTAGCGCCAGGCACAACGCCGCCGCGAGGTTGCCACCGGCACTGTCGCCGGCCACCAGCGTACGCGCAGGATCGAGTTGAAACGGCCCGGTGCGCAGTGCTCGCCAGACCTTCAGGCAATCATCGAACGCGGCGGGAAACGGATGCTCCGGTGCCCGGCGGTAATCGACGGCGATCACCCGCACACCGAGTGCCGATGCCCATTCGGCGCAGATGAAATCGTGGGAATCGAGGTCCCCCACCACCCAGCCGCCGCCATGCAGGTAAACGATGCACGACGCACCGCTGGCTGGTGGTTGATAGGAACGAACAGCGACACCAGCCAACTCGAAATCGGCCACATGCAACCCGGCGGGGCGTGCCGGGGTAAACGCCCGGCACATCTCGCTGTAGGCCTGGCGCAACCCGGTGATGCTGCTGTCGGTGCTGCTGAAACTCAGGGTTTTGTCGACGAATGCTGTCATTTGCCTGGAAAGCGGGTAAGGAGCCATAAACCTGGTGCCCGTTCAGAAAAGTCGGTGAAATCCCCCTGTAGGAGCGAGCCTGCTCGCGATGGCGGCGCGTCAGTCGATCTATTCTGAATGTCCTACCGCTATCGCGAGCAGGCTCACTCCTACAGGTTTTGCACAGATCAGACAGGGGTCAGTTCTTGAGACTGGCCTGAACCGTCGCCATGCCATCCTTGCCATCGAAACTGCTGACACCCGCCAGCCAGCGCTGCAAGTCTTCCGGATGGTCACGCAGCCATTTCTTCGCGACATCCTGAGCCGTCTGGCGCTCCATGATCGGCACCATCAACTGGCTTTCCTGGGCGGCGGTGAAGGTCAGGTTTTCCAGCAGGCGATTGACGTTCGGGCAGCGCTGGGCGTAATCCGGCGCAGTCACGGTGGAAACGGTCGCCGCGCCTTCATTCGGCCCGTACACGTCTTCACTGCCGGTCAGATAGTCGATCTTCATGTTGATGTTCATCGGGTGCGGGGTCCAGCCGACGAACACCACGAACTCCTTGCGATTCACCGCCCGCTGCACGGCCGCCAGCATCCCGGCCTCACCGGACTCGATCAGTTTGAAGTCCTTGAGGCCAAAGTGATTGGTTTCGATCATGGTCTTGATCGTGGTGTTGGCGCCGCTGCCCGGCTCGATGCCGTAGATCTTGCCGCCGAGTTGATCCTTGAACCTGGCGATGTCGGCAAAGGTTTTCAAGCCCGCCGCTGCCACATAGTCAGGGACCGCGAGGGTGGCCTGGGCGTCGGCCAGGCTCGGTTTGTCCATGACCTTGACCTGATTGGCAGCCACGAAGGGGGCGATGTTTTTATCCATCGCCGGTTTCCAGTAACCGAGGAAGATGTCCAGGCGCTTGTCGCGGATGCCGGCGAAGATGATTTGCTGCACGGCGCTGGTCTGCTTGCTTTCGTAGCCCAGACCGTTGAGCAGCACATCGGCCATGCCACTGGTGGCGATCACGTCGGTCCAGTTGACCACGCCCATACGCACGGTTTTGCAGGAGGCATCGTCCGCGGCCATGGCGCCGGCGCTCAACAGCGCGGTACCGCAGAAGATTGAGAGACAGCGGGTGAACAGACCTTTGGGGCTTGTCATGGATAGCATTCTCGTGCGGCAGCGGATTATTGTCGGGGCGGTGTCTTTGTGCACCGTGGCCAGAACATTACGCAGCAGACGAGTGGTAGAAGCGAACTGTGGCGACCGTGTTTTGCACGGTGGCGACTTGTAGGAGCGAGCTTGCTCGCGATGGAGGACAACGATGACGCGGGCTGCCTGAATGCATACGTTGACCTGACGTTTTTCGCGAGCAAGCTCGCTCCTACAGAGACCGCACCAAGCCTTAATGCCCGTAGTGCTTCTCGCCCCAGGCCAACAACCCTTGCAGCAACTCCTTCAACACCACCCGCGTCGGCTCCGCCAGATCCGGGCGATAACGGAACGGCTCGAACTCTTCCATGTAGGTGCACTGCCCCAACTCCAGTTGCACCGCGTGGATGTTCTCGGCCGGGTTGCCGTAATGGCGGGTGATGTGGCCGCCCTTGAAGCGCCCGTTCAGTACGTGGGTGTAGTTGTCGTGAAGCGCGCAGACCGCTTCCAGTCGCGTCGCAAGCTGTGGATCGCAACTGGCGCCATTGAAGGTGCCGAGGTTGAAGTCCGGCAGTTTGCCGTCGAACAGGTGCGGGATGATCGAGCGGATCGAATGCGCGTCGAACAGCAACGCGTAGCCGAACTCGGCCGTCATCCGCGCCAGTTCCTGCTGCAAGGTGCTGTGATACGGCGTCCAGATCTGCTCCAGATAAGTCGCGCGCTCATCGGCAGAAGGCTCCAACCCTTCGCGGAACAACGGTATGCCGTCGAACAACGTGGCCGGGTACAGGCCGGTGGTCGCGCCCACGTACAGCGGCTTGTCGTCGGACGGCCGGTTCAGGTCGATGACGAACCGCGAGTACTCGGCGGCCAGGGTGCTTGCACCCAGTTCCGTGGCGAAGTCGTAAAGCTGCGGGATATGCCAGTCGGTATCCGGCAGGCTTTTCGCGTCAGGGATCAACCCGGCTTCGACCGCAGGGGTCAGGCGCACGCCAGCGTGGGGCATGCTGATCAGCAGCGGTACGCGGCCTTGTTTGAAGTTCAGAACCTTATCCACAACAGATCTCCTACAGACTTGATTCGACGCCGTGGCGCACGACGCGTTTTTCCAGGTCGCCGCCCAGCCAGTAACACAGGTCGGCCGGACGATCGATTTGCCAGGCGACGAAGTCCGCGACCTTGCCGACTTCCAGCGAACCATGGGTGTCGGCCATGCCCAGCGCGGTGGCGGCGTGAATCGTCGCGCCGGCCAGGGTTTCTTCCGGGGTCATGCGGAAACAGGTGCAGGCCATGTTCAGCATCAAGCGCAACGACAGCGCCGGCGAGGTGCCCGGGTTGAGGTCGCTGGCGATGGCGATTTTCACGCCGTGCTTGCGCAGGGCGTCCATCGGTGGCAACTGGGTTTCACGCAGGAAGTAAAAGGCACCGGGCAACAGCACCGCGACCGTGCCGGATTCAGCCATGGCAATGGCGTCATCCTCGGTCATGAATTCCAGGTGATCGGCAGACAGCGCGTGGTAACGCGCCGCCAGGCTCGAACCATGCAGCGACGACAATTGCTCCGCGTGCAGTTTCACCGGCAACCCCAGTTCCTGGGCTGTGATGAAGACGCGCTCGACCTGTGCAGGCGAGAACGCCAGGTATTCACAAAATGCGTCCACCGCATCCACCAGCCCTTCGGCGGCCAGAGCCGGGAGCATCTCGGCGCAGATGTGATCGATGTAGTCGTCAGCGCGATCCTTGTACTCCGGCGGCAAAGCGTGAGCCGCCAGGCAGGTGCTGCGCACGCTGACCGGCAATTCGGCGCCGAGGCGACGGGCCACGCGCAGCATCTTGCGTTCGTTGGCCAGGTCCAGGCCGTAGCCGGACTTGATTTCGATGCTGGTGACGCCATCGCGCATCAGGCTTTTCAGGCGTTTGGCGGCGCTGGCGAACAATTCATCTTCGCTGGCCGCGCGGGTGGCGCGCACGGTGCTGGCGATGCCGCCACCGCTGGCGGCGATTTCCGCATAGCTGACGCCTTGCAGGCGCTGCTCGAATTCACCGCTGCGGTTTCCGCCGAACACCGTGTGGGTGTGGCAGTCGATCAGGCCCGGTGTGACCCAGGCCCCGTTCAAATCATTGACGGCCGGGTACTCGCCCGCCGGCAACTCACCGCGCGGGCCGATCCACTCAATGTGCGCTCCTGACGTCACGATGGCCGCGTCCTCGATGATCGAGTAGACGCCTTGTGCCATGGTTGCGACGTGACAGTGTTGCCAGAGCGTTTTCATCCTTGGCCTCCATTAGGTTATCGATGAGAAAAAACAGGGTCCTGTGTCACCAGGGCAGCCTGGTCCGCCGCCGGTTTCACCCATGTCAGGTAAGCCAGCACCAGCAACACGATCCAGACCACGCCGACGATCAGCGCCGCCTGGGTGTCCGGGAAATAGCCCAGCACGCCGAAAATGAACAGCATGAAGGCAATCGCCGCCGCCGGCGCATAGGGCCAGAACGGTACCGGGAATTTCAGTTGTGCAACCTGCTCGGCGCTCATGGAGCGGCGCATCGCCACTTGGGTCACCAGAATCATCAGCCAGACCCACACCGTGGCAAAGGTCGCGATGGAAGCGATCAACAGGAACACGTTTTCCGGGATCAGGTAGTTCAGCAAAACGCCCAGCAACAGTGCGGCACTCATCACCACGACCGTCATCCATGGCACGCCATTGCGCGACAGGCGGGCGAAGCCCTTGGGTGCATGCCCTTGCTGGGCCAGACCGAACATCATGCGGCCAGCGCCGAAGATGTCACTGTTGATCGCCGAAATCGCCGCCGTGATCACCACGATATTGAGGATGGTGGCCGCCGAGCTGATCCCCAGCTTGTCGAAAATCTGCACGAACGGGCTGCCCTGGCTGCCGATCTGCTGCCATGGAAAGATCGACATCAACACCAGCATCGTCAGCACGTAGAACAGCAGGATCCGCAACGGAACAGCATTGATCGCCCGGGGCAGCACGTGCTGCGGGTCCTTGGCTTCACCTGCCGTTACGCCGATGATTTCAATACCGCCAAACGCAAACATCACCACCGCGAACGAAGCAATCAGACCGCTCATGCCATTGGGCATGAAGCCGCCATGGCTCCAGAGGTTGCTGATGTCGGTCGCTTGGCCGGGGGCCGAGCTGATGCCGAACCACATGATGCCGAAACCACCCAGGATCATCGCGATGATAGCCGCGACCTTGAGCAGCGACAGCCAGAACTCCATTTCACCGAAGACTTTGACGTTGCACAGGTTCAGGCCGCCGACGATGGAAACGACACCCAGCACCCAGATCCAGCGGGAAACCTCCGGGAACCAGAAGCCCATGTAGATACCGAATGCAGTGACGTCGGCCATGCCGACGATGACCATTTCGAATGCGTAGGTCCAACCGAGGATGAAGCCCGCCATCGGCCCCAGATAGGTGCTGGCGTACTGGCCGAAAGAGCCGGCCACCGGGTTGTGCACCGCCATCTCACCGAGGGCGCGCATGACCATGAACACTGCCGCGCCACCGATCAGGTAAGCGAGCAGTACCGCAGGCCCGGCCATTTGAATGGCCGAGGCAGATCCATAAAACAGCCCGGTGCCGATCGCCGACCCCAGCGCCATGAAGCGAATATGTCGGGCAGAGAGCCCGCGTTTCAAACCTTTTTCTGGCTGTTGCATTTCTCGTCCCTAATTATTGTTATTCGACGCAAAATCGAATCGCTGGCAAGCCAGCTCCTACAGGTTCAGTACGATCCATGTGGGAGCGGGCTTGCTCGCGAAGGGGTCATTACAGGCTAGGCAACAACTTCGCCGTCACCAGCTCGTTCAGGCAACGCGAGGCCAACAATTCAGACGCCGCATTGATGTCCGGCGCGAAGAAGCGGTCTTTCTCGTAGAACGGCACGTCAGCACGCAAGATGGCACGGGCCTTTTCCAGTTTCGGCGAGGTCTTCAAGCCATTGCGCAGGTCCAGGCCCTGAACGGCCGCCAGCCATTCCACGGCGAGAATCCCACGGGTGTTCTCGGCCATTTCCCACAGACGCTTGCCAGCCGCCGGCGCCATCGATACGTGGTCTTCCTGGTTGGCGGAAGTCGGCAGGCTGTCCACCGAATGCGGATGGGACAGGGCCTTGTTCTCGCTGGCCAGTGCCGCCGCGGTCACCTGGGCGATCATGAAGCCGGAGTTCACGCCACCGTTGGCCACCAGGAACGGCGGCAGTTGCGACATGTGCTTGTCCATCATCAGCGAGATACGGCGCTCGCTCAGGGAACCGATTTCAGCGATGGCCAGCGCCATGTTGTCAGCGGCCATGGCCACCGGCTCGGCGTGGAAGTTGCCACCGGAGATCACGTCGCCTTCAGCGGCGAACACCAACGGGTTGTCGGAAACGGCGTTGGCTTCGATCGCCAGCACTTCGGCCGCCTGACGGAACTGAGTCAGGCAGGCGCCCATGACTTGTGGCTGGCAGCGCAGGGAGTACGGGTCCTGGACCTTCTCGCAGTTTTCGTGGGAGTCGGAGACTTCGCTGCGCTCGCCCAGCAGGTCGCGGTAAGCGGCGGCGGCGTCGATCTGGCCTTTCTGGCCACGGGCAGCGTGGATGCGTGCGTCGAACGGCGAGCGCGAGCCCAGGACCGCTTCAACGGTCAGGCCGCCCAGTGCCAAGGCACCGGCGAACAGGTCTTCGCCTTCGAACAGGCCACGCAGGGCAAAAGCAGTGGACACCTGAGTGCCGTTGAGCAGCGCCAGGCCTTCTTTCGCAGCCAGGGTCAGCGGGGTCAGACCCGCAACTTTCAGCGCTTCGGTGGCTTCCATCCACTCGCCTTTGTAGCGCGCCTTGCCTTCGCCCAGCAGCACCAGCGACATGTGGGCCAGAGGCGCCAGGTCACCGGAAGCACCCACCGAGCCTTTCAATGGAATGTGCGGGTAGACCTCGGCGTTGATCAGGGCGATCAGCGCATCGATCACCACACGACGGATACCGGAGAAACCACGGCTCAGGCTGTTGACCTTGAGCACCATGATCAGCCGCACCAGCTCATCGCTGATCGGCTGGCCGACACCGGCAGCGTGGGACAGCACCAGCGAGCGCTGCAGGTTTTCCAGGTCTTCGCTGGCGATGCGGGTCGAGGCCAGCAGGCCGAAACCGGTGTTGATGCCGTAGGCGGTGCGGTTCTCGGCGAGGATCTGTTCCACGCAGGCAACGCTGGCTTCGATCTGGGCCGAGGCGCTGTGGTCGAGGGTCAGTTTCACCGGCTGCTGATAGACGTCACGCAGTTGGGCGAGGCTCAGTTGGCCGGGAATCAGGTTTAGCGCAGTCATTTTGTGCTCCTTTTGAGAGTTGTTGTTAACTCACCAGACGCTCCGGAGATGTCCGTTGTCCGTCGCGTCTGCCTTTTGGGGAGCCGCGCCTTGGCACGCTGGTGTTGTGGAAGTCAGTTCAGTTCTGGAAAAGCGTTGTGCAGCAAAATCGGGTCTTTCAATACCGCAGCAGCGGCGGCAATGTCCGGTGCCAACCAGCGATCCTGGTCGTAGGGGGCAACATGCTCGCGCAGCAGACGCCAGGCAGTATCGGTGCCCGCGCCGAAGCGTTGTTCTTTGAGGAACTCGAACGCCTGGGCCGCCAACAGGTACTCGATGGCGAGGATCTGCGTGCAGTTTTCCAGCGCGCGGTGCAGCTTCAGCGCGGCGTTGGTGCCCAGGCTCAGGTGGTCTTCCTGCAAACCCGACGTCACGTAGTTATCCAGCACCGCCGGTTGCGCCAGTTGACGATTCTCCGCGCACAGCGAAGCGGCCACGTATTGCACGATCATCATCCCGGAGTTAACACCCGGCTTGGCCACCAGGAAGGCCGGCAGGCCGCTCACGTGCGGATTGATCAAGCGGTCCAGGCGACGCTCGGCGATGGAGCCGATTTCCGCCATGGCAATCGCCAGCAGGTCCGCCGCCAGCGCCACGGATTGACCATGTGGGTTGGCCTGGGAAACCACGCGGTAATTGTCCGCAGTACCCAGCAGCAGAGGGTTGTCGGTGGCGCCGTTGAGTTCGGTTTCGATTTGCCTGGTCGCGTGTACCAATTGGTCGCGAGCGGCGCCGTGCACCTGCGGAATCGAGCGGATGCTCAGGGCGTCTTGCGTACGAATGCCTTTGCTCTTGGCGATCACTTCGCTGCCGTCGAGCAAGGCCCGCAGGTTGATCCCGACCTGCTGCATGCCAGGGTGCGGCTTGAGCGCGATGATCTCGGCATCGAACGCGTCGATCTGCCCGCGCTGGGCTTCGAAGCTCATGGCACCGATCACGTCGGCCCACTCCAGCAGGCGCGCGGCATCGGCAATCGCCAGGCAGCTCAGGCCGGTCATGCACGGCGTACCGTTGACCAGGCACAAACCGTCCTTGGCCCCGAGCCTGACCGGTTGCAGGCCTTCTTCGGCCAACGCTTGCTGCGCAGAAACGATCTGGCCGCGATAGCTGACATTGCCGACACCCAGCAGCGCGATGCCGATGTGTGCCATGTGGGTCAGGTAGCCCACGGAACCCTGGGACGGCACTTGCGGGGTGATGCCACGGTTGAGCAGCGCCAGCAGGGCTTCAACGACCTGACGGTGCAGGCCGGATTTGCCATGGCTGTAGTTGACGACGGCGGCGCACATGATCGAGCGGGTCTGCTCGTTGGTCAGTGGCGCGCCAACGCCACAGGCGTGGCTGAGCAAGGTGTTGCGTGACAGCTGGCTGAGTTGTTCGTCCTGCAGCGAGACGTTGCACAGCGCACCCAGGCCGGTGTTGATGCCGTAGGCACGTTCGCCGCTGGTGACGATGCGCTGGACGATGGCCTGCGCGTTTTCGATGCGCGCCCAGATCGGTGCCGACAGCTCAAGCTGTGCGCCATCGCGGGCCACGGCGACCACGTCCTGCCAAGTGACCTGCGCTTCGGTGATAACGATTTTTTCAGCCTGGGACATCTTCAACCTCATCCAAATATTGATGCAGCTTCACCGCCGCCTTCGCGAGCAGGCTCGCTCCCACATTGGAATGCATTTCCCTGTGGGAGCGAGCCTGCTCGCGAAGGGGCCAGCTCACTCACTGCAAATCTCTCAAACCACCGCCGCCCGACGCTGCACAAAGCGGTCGACATATTCATCCGCCGGCGAATGCAGGATCTCTTTCGGCGTGCCGACCTGGATCAGGCGGCCATCCTTGAGGATCGCAATGCGGTTGCCGATGCGCACGGCTTCGTCGAGGTCGTGGGTGATGAAAACGATGGTCTTGTGCAGGGTCTTTTGCAGTTCCAGCAACTGGTCCTGCATTTCGGCGCGGATCAGCGGGTCGAGGGCGCTGAAGGCCTCGTCCATCAGGATGATGTCGGTGTCCGCCGCCAGGGCGCGGGCCAGGCCCACACGTTGACGCATGCCGCCGGAGAGCTGGTGCGGGTATTTGTTTTCGTAGCCCTTGAGGCCCACGGTGTTGATCCAGTGCAGCGCACGCTCGGCGCACATGGCTTTGGTTTCGCCACGGATTTTCAGGCCGTAGGCGACGTTGTCCAGCACGCTCTTGTGCGGCAACAGGCCGAAGCTCTGGAACACCATGCTGATCTTGCGCCGACGAAATTCGCGCAGGGCTTCCATGTCGTATTGCAGGATGTCCACGCCATCCACCAGGATCGCGCCGCTGGTCGGGTCGATCAGGCGGTTGAAGTGGCGGACCAGGGTCGACTTGCCGGAACCCGACAGGCCCATGATCACGAAGATCTCGCCGCTGCCGATGCTCAGGGACAGGTCGTTCACGCCGACCACGCAGCCGGTCTCGGCCAGCACCTGATCCTTGGTCTTGCCCTGGCCGATCATGGCCAGCGCATCCTTGGAACGGTTGCCGAAAATCTTGAAGACGTTCTTGACTTCGATCTTGCTCACGGTTGCGTTGTTCATTTGCTCACCTCATGCCGTGCGCGACCGTACGCTTGTGTAATGCGGTCGATCACCACGGCCAGAATCACGATCGCCAGACCGGCTTCAAGGCCACGTCCGACGTTGAGGGTCTGAATCCCCACCAGCACGTCTTCACCCAGGCCACGGGCACCGATCATCGAGGCAATCACCACCATCGACAGGGCCATCATGGTGGTCTGGTTGATCCCGGCCATGATGCTCGGCAGGGCCAGAGGCAGTTGCACGCCGAACAGTTGCTGCCAGCGGTTGGCACCGAAGGCGTTGATCGCTTCCATCACTTCGCCGTCAACCTGGCGAATGCCCAGATCGGTCAAGCGGATCAGTGGCGGCGCGGCGTAGATCACCGTGGCGAAAATCGCCGGGACCTTGCCCAGGCCAAACAGCATCAGCACCGGGATCAGGTACACGAAGCTCGGCATGGTCTGCATGATGTCCAGCAACGGCATCAATATCGAACGCAGGCGATTGCTGCGCGCCGAGAGAATGCCCAGCGGAATGCCGATCAACACCGAAATGATCGTCGCCACCATCATCAGCGCCAGGGTCTGCATCAGCTTGTCCCAGAGGCCGACCGCACCCACCAGGAACAGCAGACCGACGATGACGCCAGTGGTCACGACCTTGCGGGTCGCGTGCCAGGCCACACCGGCCACGATCGCCAGCATCAGCCACCAGGGTGCCGCGCGCAGCAGGCTTTCGAGATTGACGATGGCCCACAACAGGGTGTCGGAGATGCTGCGAAAAACGTCGCCGTAGTTGGTGACCAGCGAATCGACCCAACCGTTGACCCAGTCGGCGATGGAAAAGGTAAAGCTTTCGGGAAACATAAGAGACTCTCAATCAAGGGGTTGCGATCAAGCATCCGACTGCCGTTGCCGACAGCCGGAAAAGCCCAACCTACAAGGCCGCGTCGATTTTCTTGGCTGCGTCTTCGCTCACCCATGCGTGCCAGACTTCAGGATGTTCCTTCAGGAAGATCTTGGCCAGTTTTGGCGACTCGATCCGCTCTTTGGTCATGCGCCCAAGGTTCTGGTTCAGCAGGTCGATTGGCACGTTGACCTTTTCCAGCACGGCCACCAGTTCCGGTGCTTCGTCGTGGAAGGTCTTGGACAGGCCGACCTTGATGGTTACGGTCTTGTTCACGCCTGGTTTCTCTTCGAGTTTGACCACGTCGATCTGGCCCATCAGCGGGGTTGGCGACCAGTAGTAGAACAGGATCGGCTCGCCACGCTTGTAGCTCGACAGCACGGCGGCATCCAGTGCCGGGCCGGTGCCTGGGCGGAAGTTGGTGTAGGTGCTTTCCAGGCCGTAGCTTTTCAGCATTTCGCTGTTGTCCAGCTCACAGGTCCAGCCGGCCGGGCAGTTGTAGAAACGGCCCTTGGACGGCTCTTCGGCGTCCTTGAACACTGCCGAGTATTTGCCCAGGTCAGCAATGTTTTTCAGGTCCGGGGCCTTGGCTTCCAGCTTGCGCTTGGCGTCGCCTTCGATCACGTAGCGCGGCACGTACCAGCCTTCGATCGCGCCAACCACCGGCGCGCCGACACCGACGACCTTGCCGGCCTTCTCGGCCTTGTTCCAGACTTCGCTGCGGCCGACCCATTCTTCGGCAAACACTTGAATATCGTTGCTGCCCAGGGCGTTTTCCATGGTGATGGAGTTGCCCGGCAGGCTGTCAGTCTTGCAGTCGTAGCCTTTCTCCAACACGACTTGCATCACGTCGGTCAGCAGCATGGCGCTTTCCCAGTTCAAACCGGCGAATTTCACCGGTTTACCCGACTCGCACCAACCCGCCGCCTGAGTGGCGCCAGCGCTGGCCAGCAGGCCCATGGAAAGCAATGTGGTCAGCAGGGTCTTGTTCGATTTCATTGTTGTGACGCTCCTAATCATGAATTGGCTTACGGCAGTCAAGAGGCATCCAGCCCTGTCCACGTCCAATCAGGCCTGCGCCGCAGCGCGACTGACATTCAGCTTTTGTTCGGTGACAGCGTCCTGCTCGAAACGGCAGGATCAAACGGTCTGGTATTGCGTAATGCCGCTGCGTGGCCAGTGAGAGCGAGCGAACTCGCTCTCACATAAAAGCAGCTCCCACAGATCAGGTGTTACTTGCCGGTAATCATCGGCAGGTTCAGCCCTTGTTCCTTGGCGCAGTCGATGGCGATCTGGTAACCGGCATCGGCGTGACGCATAACGCCAGTGGCCGGGTCGTTGTGCAGCACGCGAGCGATACGCTCGGCCGCTTCGTCAGTACCGTCGCAGACAATCACCATGCCCGAGTGCTGGGAGAAGCCCATGCCGACGCCGCCGCCGTGGTGCAGGGAAACCCAGGTCGCGCCGCTCGCGGTGTTGAGCAAGGCGTTGAGCAGTGGCCAGTCGGAAACGGCGTCGGAACCGTCCTGCATCGATTCGGTTTCGCGGTTCGGGCTCGATACCGAACCGGAGTCCAGGTGGTCGCGGCCGATCACGATGGGCGCGGACAACTCGCCGCTGCGTACCATTTCGTTGAACGCCAGGCCCAGCTTGGCGCGCAGGCCCAGGCCAACCCAGCAGATACGTGCCGGTAGACCCTGGAAGCTGATGCGCTCACGGGCCATGTCCAACCAGTTGTGCAGGTGGGCGTCGTCCGGGATCAGTTCCTTGACCTTGGCGTCGGTCTTGTAGATGTCTTCAGCGTTGCCCGACAGTGCAGCCCAACGGAACGGGCCGATGCCACGGCAGAACAGCGGACGGATGTAGGCCGGTACGAAACCCGGGAAGTCGAATGCGTTTTCCACGCCTTCTTCCTGCGCCATCTGACGGATATTGTTGCCGTAGTCGAAGGTCGGTACGCCCATTTTCTGGAACTCGAGCATCGCTTTGACGTGCACGGCCATCGATTGCTTGGCGGCCTTTACCACAGCGGCTGGCTCGGTCTTGGCGCGAGCGCGGTATTCGTCCCAGGTCCAGCCGGCCGGCAGGTAGCCGTTGAGCGGGTCGTGGGCGCTGGTCTGGTCGGTAACCATGTCCGGGCGTACGCCACGCTTGACCAGTTCCGGCAGGATTTCAGCGGCGTTGCCCAGCAGTGCGATGGAAATCGCCTTGCCTTCTTTGGTGTACTTGGCGATGCGGGCCAGAGCGTCGTCGAGGTCGGTAGCCTGCTCATCGACGTAGCGGCTTTTCAGACGGAAATCGATGCTGATCTGCTGGCATTCGATGTTCAGCGAGCAAGCGCCGGCCAGGGTTGCAGCCAGAGGCTGGGCGCCACCCATGCCGCCAAGGCCAGCGGTCAGTACCCACTTGCCCTTGAGGTCATCGTTGTAGTGTTGGCGACCGGCTTCGACGAAGGTTTCGTAGGTGCCTTGGACGATGCCCTGGCTGCCGATGTAGATCCAGCTGCCGGCGGTCATCTGGCCGTACATGGCCAGGCCTTTGGCGTCCAGTTCGTTGAAGTGCTCCCAGCTCGCCCAATGTGGAACCAGGTTGGAGTTGGCGATCAGTACGCGCGGGGCATTGCTGTGGGTCTTGAACACGCCGACCGGCTTGCCGGACTGCACCAGCAGGGTCTCGTCGTCGTTCAGGTTGGTCAGGCTTTCGACGATCTTGTCGTAGCATTCCCAGTTACGTGCAGCGCGACCGATACCACCGTAAACCACCAGCTCTTTAGGGTTCTCGGCGACTTCCGGGTCGAGGTTGTTCATCAGCATGCGCAGCGGCGCTTCGGTCAGCCAGCTCTTGGCGGTCAGCTTGTTACCGCGTGCGGCACGGATTTCAACGTCACGAAACTTGGTACGTTTAATGTCAGTCACGAAAAAGACTCCTCAGCAATCAATCCAAACCAACCCAGGCAGTGGGCGAGCAAGCCAATGGGCATCAGTGCACACCGGCGAATCAGTGGACGATGGTTGAGTCTTCGTGACTCATACGCATACGTCTTTACTTGTACATACAAGCATATGCAATCAAGCGGCCAACTTGTTGGATGAGCATTCAAGAAAAATTCGGAAATGGCTGGAGAGCGCCTGAAACAAGGGTTGTGGCGAAGATGAAATTTTTTGAGGGGGATTTTTGTGGCGAGGAGATTTTGTTACTTGAGCGTGGTTTTGCGCCACGCTGGGGCGTTCGGTAACAACGTGGTGCGCTGTGGGAAACGTAATTTGGAAGGGAAACGACATCGCGAGCAAACCCAACCCTGTAGGAGCGAGCTTGCTCGCGAAAAACACATGGGCGCCGCAGGGCATCTGGTTTTACGCGTTTTCGTTCACGACCATCGCGAGCAAGCTCGCTCCTACAGGAGATCAGCGCGTTGTCAGTTCGATCACGCAGCAGGCGCCATTGCTGGAGACTTCCAGCAGCCCGGTGTTACCGTCCAGTTGCAGGCAATCATGCCGACCCAGTTGCGAAGCGTTGTCACCGACCTTCACTTCCAGCGCTTCACTAATACTGAATACCAGCACCGTATCCGCCGAGCTGAAGAACCGCTGCTCGCCGCTCAACCACTGCAACCGCGCAGCGTAACGCTGCGGCGCGTAAATCAGGTTGAAATCGCGAATCGGACCGCCGAGCAATGTGCAGGAAACCTTGCTTTCACCGCTGAAGGCAAACGGGTCCAGCGGTAACAGTGGCCGCGTAACCTGGCCGTCAACCGACAGCGACATGCCGTCGCCCTGCAACACGGTGATCACCCGCTCGTAACCGGCGAAGGTGGAAAACCCGCCCGACTCGCCTATGTCGGCAATCGACAGGCGCCAGCCAAAGCCATCCAGGCCGGTGCCGGCGTCACGGGTGATCTCTTCGGTGCTGCCGCCACCGTTTTTCCAGGGCATGCGCGGGTAATCTTTGGCGCGTAGAACTTTCAGACTGCTCATTTATGGAACCGACCTTCCAGACGATGACGGGAACCGGGGTGGATCAAGCGGGCGGCGGTCACCGGCTGACGACCGGACCAGGTGCGGCGACGGATCAGCAGGCACGGTTCGCCTTTTTCAATCTGCAGCAATTTGCATTCGGACGCCTCGGCCAGGATCGCCTCGACCACGTGCTCGCCTTCGGTCAGCGGCGCGACCTGGTTCAGATAGGCGTATGGCGTTTGCAGGGTGAAGTCCTGTTTGAGGTAGTCCGGTGCCACCAGCGCGTTGACGAAACGGTCTTCGATTTGCACCGGAATATCGTTTTCGAAATGCACGATCAGCGAATGGAACACCTTCTGCCCTTCGCGCATGTCCAGGGCCAGGGCGCGCTCTGAGCCGGCGGCCTCTTCTTCAAGGGTGATGACCTTGCAGGTGTGGCGATGACCGCGAGAGGCGATTTCGTCGGCGATGTTGTGCACTTCAAACAGGGCTGACTGGCTTTTCGGCTCGGCGACGAACGTACCGACGCCTTGCATGCGCACCAACAGGCCATCGGCGGTCATCTCGCGCAGGGCGCGGTTGATGGTCATGCGGCTGAAGCCCAACTGGCTGACCAGCTCGCTTTCCGACGGAACGCGGTAGTGCGGCGGCCAGTTTCCACTGTCGATTTGCTGGGTGATCATTTGTTTGACGCGGGCGTACAGGGGCGCCGGACTGTCGCCCATGTTCGCGGCCAACGGAGAGACTGGAGGCGGAGTCGGCACGGTTAATCCTTGGTCGTTTGGATAGGGTTGCTAGCTTGCCGGAGTTTACCGGGCAGGCAAACGTCTGTATATGTATATACAAATAACACACGATGGGGTGCTGAACCATGTCCGCCTTCTTTGCCGAACGCGCGCTGCTGCCTAGTGGATGGGCCAACAATGTACGTCTTGAGGTCAACGCCGACGGCGTTTTGACCCATATCCAGGCCGATTCCAACGCAGATGGCGCCGAACGGTTAAGCGGTCCGCTGCTGCCTGGCATGCCGAACCTGCACTCCCACGCCTTCCAGCGGGCCATGGCCGGGCTGGCGGAAGTGGCGGGCAATCCGAACGACAGTTTCTGGACCTGGCGCGACCTGATGTATCGCCTCGTCGGAAAAATCAGCCCGGAACAACTCGGCGTCATCGCTCGTCAGCTGTACATCGAAATGCTCAAGGCCGGTTACACATCGGTGGCGGAATTTCATTACGTACACCATGACACCAATGGCCAGCCTTACGCGGACCCGGCCGAACTGGCCCTGCGTATCAGCCAGGCCGCAGGTTCCGCCGGTATCGGCCTGACCCTGCTGCCGGTGCTCTACAGTCACTCCGGTTTCGGCGGCCAAGCGCCGAACGACGGTCAGCGTCGTTTTATCAACAGCACCGAAAACTACCTCAAGCTGCAATCGCGCCTGCAACTGGTGCTGGCGCAGCAACCGGCGCAAGCCCTGGGCCTGTGTTTTCACTCGCTGCGCGCGGTCACGCCGCAACAGATCAGCGAAGTGCTGGCGGCCAGCGACAAGCAATGCCCGGTGCACATCCATATCGCCGAGCAACAGAAAGAAGTCGACGACTGCCTGACCTGGAGCGGTCGTCGTCCGCTGCAATGGCTGTACGAAAACGTCGACGTCGATCAGCGCTGGTGCCTGGTCCACGCGACTCATGCCAACCCGGAAGAAGTCACGTCGATGGCCAAGAGTCGCGCCATTGCCGGCCTGTGCCTGACCACCGAAGCCAACCTGGGCGACGGGATTTTCCCGGCGGTGGATTTCCTCGCCCAGGGCGGTCGCATGGGTATCGGTTCCGACAGCCATGTGTCGTTGAGCGTGGTGGAAGAATTGCGTTGGCTGGAATACGGCCAGCGTCTGCGTGACCAGCGGCGTAATCGTTTGTATGGCGCGGATCAGCCGATGGTCGGCCGCACACTGTTTGATGCCGCGCTGGATGGCGGCGCCCAGGCATTGGGCCAGCCGATTGGCACCCTGGCAGTCGGCAAGCGCGCTGACTGGTTGGTGCTCGATGGCAACGACCCGTACCTGGCAACGGCCAGCGGCGACGGGATTCTCAACCGCTGGTTGTTTGCCGGTGGCGATCGTCAGGTGCGGGATGTGTTGGTCAATGGCCAGTGGGTGGTGCGTGACGGGCGGCATGCTGACGAGGAAGAAAGCAGCCGCGCCTTCACTCAGGTCCTGCGCGATCTTCTGAACTAACGCAAAAACCCTGTAGGAGCGAGCCTGCTCGCGATGGTGTATCAGTCGACATCGCTGTGTCTGACACTCCATCGCGAGCAGGCTCGCTCCTACAGGGTCATGCGTTGTTAGTTGGACGTCTCGGCCATCTGCTGTTCCGACGCCCGCCAGATCAGCCGCGTGGTGTCATAACCCTGCTGACGTGCCTTGCTCAGCAGTTCCTCACGCACGACACCGTTCACGGTTGGTGTGCGCGACAACAGCCATAAATACTTCCGGCTCGGATCACCGACAATGGCGGTCTTGTAGTCATCGCTGACATACAGCACCCAGTATTCACCCTTCGCCGTACCCGGGATCAGCCTGGAGAACCAGGTATCGAACTCGATCCACAGTTTGTCACCCTTGCCGGGCACCTGTGGATAAGCCGTGCCCTTGACCTCTTCCCATTGCCACTGCGCCGTCAGGCAGCGGTTCAACACCGCGACATTGCCGTCAGGCTTGAGCGTGTAATGAGCTTCGGATTGCGCGCAGTCGCGCTGGAAGTACATCGGCATACGAGCCAGCTCGTACCAAGTGCCCTGGTAGCGCTTGAGGTTGACGCTATTGACAGTCTTGGGGGCCAATGGGTCCTGGCCAGACGTGGCACAGCCGGCCAACACCAGGCCGGCAAAAAGGATGATCAATAACCGCTTCATTATTTTTCTCCCGTGGGCGATCGCCCCGGTTTACTTCAGGCCTTGGCCGGAAAACATCAGCACTTTGTCACCGGCGAACTGCACGCTGATAAAGCTGTTCTTGTCGCCCCAGGTGCAGCTGGACATGCCGAGCGCGCCTGAACAATCGGCGGGTTTGCCCAACAGGGTCTCCACATCGGCCTTGGCCATGCCGGCGGAGAGCTTCGAGTAGTTTTCCTGATTGACCTTGCTGCAGGCAGCGAGCAATACGCAGAACGAAAGCAGGGCGATGGAACGCAACGACATGGTGAAACTCCGGGGGCGTAGGGGGATTGGCATGGCTGCCAAGCTGAAGCTTAGAAGAGAAAACCCCTGTCAGGTTCCCTGCCCGGCAGGCTATTTATCGGGCCACTCGTCTACCTTTTGCCGAAAATCAGCCACTTTGCCTGTTTACCGGGCATTTCGTCGTTTTTCAGAGATTGCGCCTAATCTTTGGCGCTGTTCAGTCGACATAAATGCAACGCAAAGCCACGTCGGTGGCATTTGCCCTCCCATTTTGTAGAACAGCCCCTCTGCGGTAGCTCATCCATGACCAGAAACATGAAGTTCAGCCACAAGATATTGCTGGCTGCCGCCCTCGTAGTGGCCGTCGCATTCGCTTGTTTCATCCTGTTCAACGACTATCGCCAACGCGAAACCTTGCGCACCAGTACCGAAGCCTCGATGCAGGAACTCGGCAGCCTGACCACCAGCAACATCCAGACCTGGCTGGAAAGCCGCATGCAATTGCTGCAGTCGATGGCCCAACAGATCAACGCCGACGGCAATGCTACCGCTGGCCTGAAACGGATCATCGACCTGCCCGCCTACACCGGCAACTTCCAGCTGAGTTACTTCGGTGGCGCCGACGGCGTGATGTTCTCGGTCCCGGCGGGCAACCGCGCGGCGGACTACGACCCGCGCGCCCGTGGCTGGTACAAGGCGGCCAATAGCGCACAACAGACCATCGTCACCGAGCCGTACATTGCCGCCTCCTCCGGCAAGCTGGTGATCACCGTCGCCACTCCCGTGCAGCATCAGGGCCAGATGATCGGCGTCGCCGGTGCCGACATCGATCTGTCCAGCGTCAGCGCGATCATCAATTCGCTGAACTTCGGCGGTCACGGCCATGCGTTCATCGTCGGTGCCGACGGCAAGATCCTGATTCACCCGGACAGCAAGCTGGTCCTCAAGAACCTGAACGAGGCCTACCCCAACGGTGCGCCGAAAGTCAGCCCGGGCATGAAAGAAGTCGAGATCGACGGCAAGCGCCAGTTCATCTCCTTCACCCACGTCAACGGCGTGCCATCGGCGGACTGGTACGTGGCGCTGGTGCTCGACCAGGAAACGGCGTTCTCGATGCTCAGTGAATTCCGCACCTCGGCGATCATCGCCATGGTGATTGCCGTGGTGATCATCATTGTGCTGCTGGGCATGCTGATCAGGCTGCTGATGCAGCCGCTGCTGACCATGGGCCGCGCCATGCACGACATCGCCGAAGGCGAAGGTGACCTGACCAAACGCCTGACCATTCACGGCCACGACGAATTCGGCGCGCTGGGGCTGTCGTTCAACCGCTTCGTCGAGCGCATTCACACCTCGATCATCGAAGTCTCCTCGGCCACCGGCCAGGTCAACGAGGTGGCACTGCGGGTAGTCGCCGCCTCGAACTCGTCGATGTTCAACTCAGACCAGCAAGCCTCGCGCACCAGCAGCGTGGCCGCGGCGATCAACCAGCTCGGTGCCGCCGCCCAGGAAATCGCCCAGAACGCCGCCCTCGCCTCGCAACATTCCAGCGATGCCCGCAGCCTGGCCGAAGACGGCCAACAGGTGGTGGATAAAACCATCGCGGCGATGCAGCAACTGTCGGCCAAGATCAGCGATTCGTGCGGCAACATCGAAAGCCTCAACAACAACACGGTCAACATCGGGCAGATCCTGGAAGTGATTACCAGCATCTCCCAGCAGACCAACCTGTTGGCGCTTAACGCCGCCATTGAAGCGGCGCGCGCCGGTGAGGCCGGTCGTGGTTTCGCGGTGGTTGCCGACGAAGTGCGCAACCTCGCTCACCGCACCCAGGACTCGGCGCAGCAAGTGCAGACGATGATCGAAGAGCTGCAAGTCGGCGCCCGGGCAGCGGTGGGCATCATGACCGACAGCCAGCGCCAGAGCGAAAGCAGCGTCGGCATCGCCAATCAGGCGGGGGAACGCCTGGGCAGCGTGACCCAGCGCATCGGAGAGATCGATGGCATGAACCAGTCGGTCGCCACCGCCACGGAAGAGCAGACGGCCGTGGTGGAGTCGATCAACGTCGACATCACCGAGATCAACACGCTGAACCAGGAAGGCGTGGAGAACCTGCAGTCGACCTTGCGTGCGTGTGCCGATCTAGAGCAACAGGCGGCGCGGTTGAAGCAGTTGGTGGGTAGCTTCAGGATCTGAGGCGCTGCTACCGGCACAATCGCCAGCAGGCTAGCTCCCACAGTAGATCTCCAGTGCAACATAGATCAATGTGGGAGCCAGCCTGCTGGCGATAGCAGCATCAGCAACACCGCAAAACTAAAACCGAGAGCCCGGCGTCGACAGAAACTCGAGTTCCTCAGCCGTCGATTCCCTTCCCAACACCGCATTGCGATGCGGAAAGCGCCCAAACTGCGCAATCACCCTCTGATGCCGCTCGGCGTAATCCAGGTAATCAGCAAACAGCGCTTGATCACCTTCAGGCTGCTGCGCCACCAATCCGATATAACGCGAGACGCCTTCGTTCTGCACCGCGAGGTTTTCGCTGTGCTCGAACACCAGGTAGATGAACACCCGCTGAATCGGCTGCAACTGCCGATCGAAATCCGCGGCAATGCCTTGGGCCACCAGCTTTTGCGCCCGCAGATCGCCTGCAAAGGCTTTGGGAGTATCGCGAAAGATCATTCGCGGGATTTGATCGAGCAACAGCACCAGGGCCAGCCAACCTTCGGGACGTTGCATCCACTCGGTCAATCCGCCGGCCAGTGCCTGCTCGGCCAAGTCCCCGAAACGCTCACGCGCTTCGAGGTCCTGGCTGTCGCGCTTGCCAAACCACAACCTGCCCTTCTGCGCCGCCACTTCCCTCGCTGATCCGGAACTTCCGAACCACCAATCAAGCAACGGCTGCCAGGGCGCGGTCATGGTTTATTCCTTGTGGTAAGCCGTGACACGGGCAACTTCTTCTTTCGAGCCGAGGAACACCGCAACACGCTGGTGCAGGCCTTCCGGCTGGATGTCGAGGATGCGCTGGTGGCCGTTGGTGGACGCGCCGCCCGCCTGTTCCACCAGGAACGACATCGGGTTGGCTTCGTACATCAGGCGCAGTTTGCCCGGCTTCGACGGCTCGCGGCTGTCGCGTGGGTACATGAACAGGCCACCACGGGTCAGGATGCGATGCACGTCCGCGACCATCGCGGCAACCCAACGCATGTTGTAGTTCTTTTTCAGCGGGCCTTCATCGCCTGCCAGCAATTCGCCGACGTAGCGCTGTACCGGTGCTTCCCAGTGACGCTGGTTGGACGCGTTGATGGCAAATTCCTGGGTGGCTTCAGGAATGGTGATGTTTTCGTGGGTCAACACGAAGCTGCCCATTTCACGGTCCAGGGTGAAGCCTTTCACGCCGTCGCCCAGGGTCAGGATCAGCATGGTCTGCGGACCGTAGATCGCGTAACCGGCGGCCACTTGCTGGGTACCTGGCTGCAGGAAGGCCTTTTCATTCAAGGGCTCGTTCTGGCTCAGGTATTCGTTCGGGCAACGCAGTACCGAGAAGATGGTACCGACCGGGGCGTTGATGTCGATGTTCGACGAACCGTCCAGCGGGTCGAATACCAGCAGGTACGCGCCTTTCGGGTATTTGCCCGGGATCTGGTAGGCATTGTCCATTTCTTCGGACGCCATGCCGGCCAGGTGACCGCCCCATTCGTTGGCTTCGAGCAGGATCTCGTTGGAGATCACGTCGAGCTTCTTCTGCACTTCGCCCTGGACGTTTTCAGTGCCCATGCTGCCCAGAACGCCACCGAGGGCGCCTTTGGACACGGCGTGGTTGATCTCCTTGCAGGCACGCGCCACCACTTCGATCAGGAAGCGCAGATCGGCAGGAGTGTTGTTGCTGCGGGTCTGCTCAATCAAATAGCGACTCAAGGTAACGCGGGACATGGAAGGCTCCGGAGGAATGGGGGGCTAAAAACCCGCGCAGTTTAACGCGAGTCGGGGCGCATTTCCTCCTATCAGACGTGATCGGCCGAAGAGAGTTCATGCGCGGGGATGAGCGTAGTTGGAAATGGGCTGGATGTGAGCTCGGGGAAAGAGGCAAATCCGGTATTTTTGTTGAATGAACTAACGCTTTCGCGAGCAGGCTCGCTCCCACAGGGGTACGCATTCCAACTGTGGGAGCGAGCCTGCTCGCGATTGGGGGCGCAGCACCCACTGTCAGGATTTGACAGAGGGCTTGCGCAACAAACTGAACGCCATCGCCGCCAGGAACAAGACACTGAGCAACAACACCGCCCACAAGCCGAACCTCTTCCACTGAGTGTCCGTCGTCGCCAGCGTTTTCTCTGTCGATGCATTCGAGACCACCGCCCCGACATCCACCATGGCCCGGCCCAGGGTCGCGAGCTTCGTCGGGCTGTAATCCGGAATCAGCGTCGACAGCGACAAGTTCGCCGCCTTCGCCGTCGAACTCCCCACGGCCAGCGTGTAAGGCCCAGGCCCGCGCGCCAGGAACACCAGTTGCGTGGCACGCACGGCAAACTTCAACGTCGGTACCTGATCACCCAGGCCGCCGCCGCGTTCGTCCACGGTCAGTTTCAATTGCTGCACGATTTGTCCTGACAGCTGCAATTCGTTTTGCACCACGTCCTGACCGTTCTGGGTCAGGCGATAGAGCAAACCGTTGCCCAACGACTGCCATGGCAGGCTGCTGTCACGCCGCCCGGCCAGGCTCACTGGCGCCAGGCTGTTGGGCTGGCTCAACTCGACCTGCACCCGCTCGACATTCAGCCCCATCGGCAACTGCCAGGTGTATTCACCCGCCTTCACGCTGCTGCCGGCCAATGCCTGGGACCAGACCAACGGCAGCGGCAGGCTGCGGATATTGGCGCTCTGCAGTTGCGCCGACGTCAGTGTCGGCGCCGAATGCGGGGTGATCCACAGCAACCGCAGGTAGCGCGCCGGCTGGCCCGGCAGGTTGACTTCATGCTGCTCGACCCGCTCGTCGGAAAAGGTCAGGCGCGCCACCTGCCCTTCACCCCAGGACTGCCAATGCTGCAAATCATCGCTGGCTTCGACGGTGAAACGCTGGAAGCCGTCGCGCTCGCTGGTCCAGTCGAGAATCAACTGCTGCAACGGCGCCTTGATCGCCGAAGCGTCGAGCAACCAGCCGCGCAACTCCTCCTCACCCGCCTCCAACTGACTGGAGGGCTGCACCTCGACCAATGTGCCGTTGGTGCTCGATTGCACCCGCACGCTCGGCGCGGTTTCAGTGGCGTCCACCGAGCTGTACAGCGCAAACCATTTCACCTCGTTCAAGGTCCGCGTTTCATTGCTGCGCGCCGATTCCCGAGCCAAGGCGTAAGCCTGAACATCGCCCACCGCGTTGAACACACGCACGTCGCTCAGGTCGGCCTGCCGTGCATTCAGTTGTACGCTCAGGGGCAGTTCAATGCGATACCAGGGGCCTTCGCCCGTCACCGACAGGGGCACTTGGGTAGTGAAGTCCGCCGGTTTTTCCTGGGCAACCGCCGACAACACCACGCCCATGGCAACCGCGCCCAACCAACCCAGGTTCAGCTTCTGACTCAAGACGACACTCCTTCGGATTCCGGGACCGGTTTCTCGATATCCGGCACAGCTTCGGCACGCTTGGGCGGCAGTGGGGCGAAATAACCCACCACCAGCAGCAACACGCCGACACCGATAAACGACACGATCCGCGCCAGCCCGCCGCGGTTACTCAATTCAACAAAGAACAGTTTGGTCACGACCACGCCGATCAAGGCGGCGCCGATCAACCAGACTTCCCGGCGACGACGCAAATGGCCGCCGATCATCAGGCTCAGGGCCATCAAGGTCCAGACGATGGACAACCCGGCTTGCACCTGCATCGACGCCAGCAACAGGTCCAGCTCGAACGGCACCCCGCTCCAATGGTGCGCCGTACGCATCACCAATGCCGTAAAGAACACGAACAGCGAGGCACCCGCGACCCCTTGCGTGGCGATGGCGGCGTAATCCTCGCGGACTGCCAGTTGTGTCATGGCGCTGCGGGACCAGGCATAGACGCCGAACAACGCGAACAGCAAGCCCAGCTCCAGCGGGTTGATCAATGGCACGTAGGGCAGTGGCTCGGCGTTGCCGTCACTGGCGACATTCGCCAGCCAGAACCAGCCGAGCATCAACAACGCCAGCGGCGCGGCGGCGTATACGCGGTATTCGCGTGGATACGCCGACACTGGCCAAGGCCACGCGCGAGGTGCCGCCATCAGCACCAGATACAGACTGGGCAGAATCGCCCAACCCAACCAGCGCCAGGCGTTGTATTGCTCGGACAACACCAGCAAGCCGTAACGCAGCTCCAGAGCCAATACACCCATCAATAGCCAACAGCCGAGCACATGGGCCACGCTCGTCACGCGCGCCGCCAGCATGAGCGCCAGGCGCCGCAGGGACATGAAATGCACGACGAACACCGCGGCCCACGCCAGCCAGCCGACGTTGGCCGCCGGGTGATAACGCGAGTGCCAGGCCGCGAGCAGCACCAGTGCCGCCGCGGGAATCAACGCCGTGCAGAGCACACCCAGTGACGGCCATTTCAGGCGCAGCGCCAACACCGTCCACAGCGCCACACTCACGGCAGCGATGCTCAACAACAAAGTCGCCCGCACCGGCAACGGCGCAAAATGCAGCACTTCGATGATCCAGGCCAACACCCACCAACCTGCGCCCCACACCAGCAACGCTTGGGACAATCGCAACAGGCTCAGCCCTTCGAATGTTCCAAGCGAATGACCAATCTGCAAACGCCAGGCCCCGACCATCGCCGCCAGCCCCAACACCAGCGGCGCCCAGAATCCGGCATGAGCCAAGGGATTCAGCCCTTCACTGAACAGCGGCCCCGTCGCCAGGAACAGCGCGCCACCCAACAATTGCACAGCGAGCGCGGTGAACACGAAGGTGCGCGATGGCAGGCGCACGCCAACCAACAACGTCAGCGCCCCGGCCAGGGCCCAACTGATCACCGTGCCGTGGCTGAAGAAAAACAACGGCGCCAGCAAATAGAGAAACGCCAGCCCGAGGCATGCCAGGACTGGCAGGCCTTTCAGTTCCCAAGGCCTGATCTGTTCCGGCAAGGCTTTACGCAACTGGTGGAAGCTGAACAGCAACGCGATGCCCAGTAACAACGCGCCTAGCGGCTCGCCGCCGAGCAGGCTGCCCTCGCTGTCGTGCAGCTCGCTGAGAAACGCCAGCGCCGAACCCAGTTGCAGGAGCAAGGCAAACGCCCGACCCAAGGGCCTTTGCTGGCGCAGGCCGAGCCAGAAGATCCCCGCGCCCTCCACCGCCCACGCCGCTGTCGTCCAGCGTGCATCAAGCCCCAGCGGAATCGCCAGGCTGGTGAAGATCACGCCCAAAGCCAGACAGGTTTCCCCCAGCAACAGAGTGCGCCCGGCCATCAGCCAACGGGCAAGCCCCATATAAATAATGCCCAGCGCCAAGGCACTGAACGCCGCCGCGAACTCCAGATGCTGTACCAGTGCGAACTGCAAACCGAAACCCGCCAGCGGCGGGCCGAACAACAGAGTGCCGTCGACGTAGTTGCCCTTGCGCGCCGACCACTGCAACAGCGATTCGCGACTGCCCTCTGCCGGTGCATCGCTCATTTCCAGCAGCCTGCGCCGGGCGAACAGCAGACCAATGGCCAGGTACATCAGGAAAAACAAAATCAGAAACGGCTCGGTGCTCCACAGTAGTTCCGGCGAGTAGGAGCGCAGGCCCCAGGCGAAACCGATGCCGAAGGTGCCGGTGAACCCGATGACATTCAACAGCCGCCAGGCCTTGAACCAGGCAATGACGAAGATGCCGGCGTTGAGCAGGGCGAAGTAGCTGAACAGCGCGACGTGGTTGCCGGCGCCGGTGGAGGCCAGTAGCGGCGCGGCGAACCCGCCCAGTGCGGCTGCGGCGGCCAGCCCCAGGGAGTCCTGGGTGATGGCGAGAATCGCCGAACAGACAGTCACCGCCACCAGCAGGCCGAACCCCGCCGAGGGATCGAGCAGTGGATGCAGGCGCATCGCGGCAAACACTGTCAGATACAACACGGCGATCCCGGCGCCTTGCAGGATCAACGCATAACTGCTGTTGCGCCCTCGCAACCACCACCCCAGCCCGAGCAACCCCAAGGCTGCCGCCGCAACGCCTGCATAACGCAATTCAACCGGCACCACCACGCCTTCGGTGGCATAGCGCAGCAGGAAGGCCAGACCGAGGAACAGCAGCACCACGCCGACCCGCAACACGGTATTGCCGCCGAACAACCAGGCCCGGGCGCGACTGATGGCGCGGTCGATGAGGTTCGGACCACGCGGGGGGGCAGGTGGTTGTGCCTGGCGAGCGATCGTCTCGGCCTTCCAGGCATCGGCAGGCTGCGAACGGTTGGTTTCGGTGGCCGCGACGGCTATCGGTTCGAGTTCGGGCGGCAGCTCCCAGAGCAAATCCGGGGCCGCTGCAGGTGCTTCATCGAGGATGGTTTCAGGTGAGACCAGTGGTTCGCGGGTTTCCGGCGCCTTGACGCCCGATGCTTCGAGCAGCGCCAGCCGTTGCTCGACCGCGTGCAGCGCTACCTGCGCCTGTTCCAGCAAGCGCTGCTGCTCGACGGCCTGCGAGTCCATGCGAGTCAGGCGAAGGGCCTGGCCGATACCCAATCCGAGTAATGCGCCCAACAGTGCATCACTGAATGACTCGTCGAGTATCCAGCCGAGCACCAGCCCTATCAGCATGAACATCCATTGCATGGTCGATATCCCTAAGCGGCCCCATCGTGGGGCAAGTCCAAGCGGTACAGTGTCTGATCAGTCTAGTGTGAAAACACCACAAACCCTGCCGCTCGGCAATCCGGCGCCTAGTATATCGATCCGGCCCGGCAACAACCGGGCCTTGCTCGCAGTTCTGGCTGAAAACTACTCCAGTGCCTTCCAGATTTCCGTTGCGTACTCGCGAATGGTCCGGTCCGACGAGAACCATCCCATCCGCGCCGTACTCAACACCGCCGAGCGCCACCACTCCTTCGAATCGTGCCAATGGGCTTCGACGCGCATCTGGGCGTGCCAGTAGGAATCGAAGTCGGCGCAGACCAGGAAGCGGTCGTAGTCCACCAGCGAATCGATCAACCCGGTGTAACGGGACGGATCATCCGGCGAGAACACCCCGCCACGAATCGCTTGCAGCACATCGTTCAGACGATGGGACGCGGCAATATCCGGCACCGCGCTGAACTCATGGTTCTGCTTGCGCGCTTCCACCTGCTGCGCGCTGAGGCCGAAGATGAACATGTGCTCGGCACCGATGAGGTCGCACATTTCCACGTTGGCCCCGTCCAGGGTGCCGATGGTCAGCGCGCCGTTCAGGCCGAATTTCATGTTGCTGGTGCCTGACGCTTCGAACCCGGCGGTGGAGATCTGCTCGGACAAATCCGCCGCCGGAATGATGCTCTCCGCCAGGCTGACGTTGTAGTTGGGCAGGAACACCACTTTGAGCAAGCCGCGCACGGTCGGGTCGTTATTCACCACCCGGGCGATGTCGTTGGTCAGCTTAATGATCAGTTTGGCCTGGTGATAACTCGCGGCCGCCTTGCCGGCGAAGATTTTCACCCGTGGCACCCAATCGATTTCAGGTTCCGCGCGAATCGCCTGGTACAACGCCACGGTGTGCATCAGGTTGAGCAACTGGCGTTTGTATTCGTGGATCCGCTTGACCTGCACATCGAACATCGCCGCCGGGTTGACCGCCACGCCCAACCGCTCATGAATCAGGTACGCCAGGGCTTTCTTGCTGTGCAGGCGTTGCTCGGCAAACGCCTTGCGGAATGCACTTTTCTCGGCGAACGGCTCGAGGGCGAGCAAACGCTGTTCCGGGTTATCCAGCACTTCGGGCCCGAGGGCATCGACCAGCATCGAGGTCAGCTCGGGGTTGGCCTGATACAGCCAGCGGCGGAAGGTGATGCCGTTGGTTTTGTTGTTGATCCGCTCCGGGTAGAGCTTGTGCAATTCGGAGAACACCGTTTGACGCATCAGTTGCGTGTGCAGCCCGGACACACCGTTGATGCTGTGGGAACCGAGAAACGCCAGGTTGCCCATGCGCACCCGGCGTCCGTTGTCTTCCTCGATCAGCGACACCGCGCGCAGCACGTCGAAGTCGTGAATGCCTTTGGCCCGCAGGGAGTCGATGTGCTGGGCGTTGATCAGGTAAATGATCTGCATGTGCCGTGGCAGCATGCGCTCCATCAGGCCAACTGGCCAGGTTTCCAGCGCTTCCGGCAGCAACGTATGGTTGGTGTAGGACAACGTATCGACGGTGACCTGCCACGCCGCGTCCCATGCCACGTCGTACACGTCGACCAGTTGCCGCATCAGTTCAGCCACGGCAATCGAAGGGTGGGTGTCGTTGAGCTGAATCGCCGCGTGGTCGCCCAGGGTCAGTACCGAGGTGTGCATGTTGCGATGGCGGCGCAGCAGATCCTGCAACGAGGCGGCGACGAAGAAATACTCCTGGCGCAGGCGCAATTCCTGGCCGGCCTCGGTGCTGTCCGCCGGGTACAACACTCTGGAGATACTTTCGGCCCGGGCCACTTCGGCCACGGCGCCCAGATGGTCGCCAGCGTTGAAACGCTCCAGATGCAGTTCTTCCATGGCCCGGGCGCGCCACAAACGCAGCGTGTTGACGCTTGCCCCGCGCCAACCGACCACCGGCGTGTCATACGCAATGGCCCGTACGGTTTCCACCGGGTGCCAGACTTGCCTGGACTTGCCGTTTTCATCGGTCACTGTCTCGACACTGCCGCCGAAACCGATCGGGTAAACCACCTCCGGGCGTTCGAACTCCCAGGGGTTGCCGAAATCCAGCCAGTGTTCGGTCTGCTCCTGTTGCCAGCCGTCGACGATGGCCTGGCGGAACAAGCCGTGCTCGTAACGAATACCGTAGCCATGACCGGCGATGCCGAGGGTCGACATGCTTTCCATGAAACACGCCGCCAGACGTCCGAGGCCGCCGTTGCCCAGGGCCGCATCGGGTTCCAGCAGGCGGATGCGCTCAAGGTCGACGCCGAGTTCGGTCAGGGCTTCGCGGGCCACGTCGAGCAGGCCGAGGTTGCTCAGGCTGTCGTAGAGCAGCCGGCCGATGAGGAATTCCAGGGAGAGGTAATAGACGCGCTTTTGACCTTTGCGGTAGATCTGCCGCGTGTGGTCCATCCAGTGCTCGACCATGTGATCCCGCGCGGCCAGGGCAATGGCTTCGAACCAGTCATGGTCGAAGGCGTGATCCGGGTCTTTACCCACTGCATAAGTGAGTTTGGTCAAGACGGCGTCGCGGAATGCGGCCACCTCTGCTTCGCGAACAAGTGGTTCTTGAGTCATCGATAGGACCTCGAGCGAGCTTGGAGTTGTCTGAGCCTAGTCGGTCTGACAGACGGTAGAGGCTCTGGTTCGGCAGTTTTTCCTTTGAATGCAAGCTGGATCGACATTGCGTTGTCTTGTTCCTGAATCAATGCAGGGCTCGTGCCTATTTTCCGGTTGTTTGCGCTGTCTGTGAAAAAAACTGGCGAAAGGTTGTTCAAAAATCCACCAGTCCCGGTATGATCGCGCGCCCTGATGCACACGCTGGTAACAACCGATGATGAAGCCGAACCTGATCGCTGCCGCAGAGATCGACCGCCTCGATACCTGGGCCAAGTACTCTGCCCCGATGTGCGGCTCATGCATGTCCAGCTGCTGCACCCTGCCCGTCGAGGTCAAGATCAAGGATCTGGTCCGCATCGGCGTGGTCGATGAATTCGAGCTGGGTGATCCGCCGAAGAACATCGCCAAGCGCTTGCAAAAAGAAGGCTTGGTTGAACGCTTCAACCAGAAGTCAGGAATCTTCACCCTCCAGCGCATGAGCAACAACGATTGCTACTACCTGGATCGTAAGAGCCGTCTGTGCACTATTTATGAAAAGCGCCCGGATACCTGCCGCAATCACCCGAAAATCGGCCCGCGGCCGGGGTATTGCGCATACAAGCCCAAGGAAGTGGAGCGCGAGCGGAGTTCGCGGGCGATTGAGCGGTTCTGATCCATCCTGAAATCTTCTGTGGCTGATTGGCCGCCATCGCCAGCAGGCTAGCTCCCACAGGGGATTTGTGTCGATCACAGGTCAAGTGTGGGAGCTAGCCTGCTAGCGATGGGGCCCGAACAAACACTGCACAAATCCCAGACAAACAAAAACGCCCCCGGCCTTTCGACCGGGGGCGTTTTCGTTAAGCCGGGCTAAATCTTATGCCTTGGCTTTCTTGGCAGCGCGGGTACGCTCGCTTTCGTCCAGGATCTTCTTGCGAAGACGGATGGACTTAGGAGTCACTTCACACAGCTCGTCGTCCTGAATGAATTCCAGAGCCTGCTCCAGGGTGAAGCGAACAGGTGGAACCAGGGCGATGGTTTCGTCTTTACCCGAAGCACGCATGTTGTCGAGCTTCTTGCCCTTGGTAGGGTTGACGCCCAGGTCGTTGTCACGGCTGTTCAGACCCACGATCTGACCGTTGTAGATTTCCTGACCGTGTTCTACGAACAACTTGCCACGCGCCTGCAGGGTTTCCAGGGAGTAGGTCAGTGCCTTGCCGGTTTCAACCGAAACCAGAACGCCGTTCTGACGGCCGGACATGTCGCCGGACTTCATCACGTCGTAACGGTCGAAGATCGAGGTCAGGATGCCAGCACCGTTGGTCAGGGTCAGGAACTGGTTACGGAAACCGATCAGACCACGAGCAGGGATGTTGTATTCCAGACGTACACGGCCCTTGCCATCCGGCACCATGTTGGTCAGGTCGCCCTTACGCAGGCCCATCTCTTCCATCACCTTGCCCTGGGATTCTTCAGGGGTGTCGATGGTGACGTTTTCGAATGGTTCGTGCTTCACGCCGTCAACCAGACGGATGATCACTTCCGGACGGCCTACAGCCATTTCGAAGCCTTCGCGACGCATGGTTTCGATCAGTACCGAGAGGTGCAGTTCGCCACGGCCGGAAACCTTGAACTTGTCAGCCGAGTCGCCTTCTTCAACGCGCAGTGCAACGTTGTACAGCAGCTCTTTGTCCAGACGTTCCTTGATGTTACGGGAAGTCACAAACTTGCCTTCTTTACCGCAGAATGGCGAGTCGTTTACCTGGAAGGTCATGGAAACGGTTGGCTCGTCGACGGTCAACGGCTTCATCGCTTCAACGGTGTCCGGGTGGCACAGGGTGTCGGAGATGAACAGCGAGTCCATACCGCTGATGCACACGATGTCGCCTGCGGCAGCTTCTTCAACGTCTACACGGTGCAGACCGTGGTGACCCATCAGCTTCAGGATACGACCGTTACGCTTCTTGCCGTCGGCGCCGATAGCGACAACCGGGGTGTTCGGCTTGACGCGACCACGAGCGATACGGCCAACACCGATAACACCCAGGAAGCTGTTGTAGTCCAGTGCGGAGATCTGCATCTGGAACGGACCTTCACGGTCAACAGCCGGCGCCGGTACGTTGTCGACGATCGACTGGTACAGCGGGGTCATGTCTTCAGCCATCTCGTTGTGGTCCAGACCGGCAATACCGTTCAGGGCCGAGGCGTAGACGACTTTGAAGTCCAGCTGTTCTTCGGTGGCACCCAGGTTGTCGAACAGGTCGAAGATCTGGTCCAGAACCCAGTCCGGACGCGCGCCTGGACGGTCAACCTTGTTGATGCACACGATCGGACGCAGGCCGGCTTCGAAAGCCTTCTTGGTCACGAAACGGGTTTGCGGCATAGGGCCGTCTTGAGCGTCAACCAGCAGCAGAACGGAGTCGACCATCGACATTACGCGTTCAACTTCGCCGCCGAAGTCGGCGTGGCCCGGGGTGTCCACGATGTTGATGTGGTAGCCGTTCCAGTTGATGGCGGTGTTTTTCGCCAGAATGGTAATACCGCGCTCTTTTTCCTGGTCGTTGGAGTCCATCACGCGCTCGTCGTTGAGCTCGTTGCGCTCCAGGGTGCCGGATTGACGCAGGAGTTTGTCTACCAGGGTGGTCTTACCATGGTCAACGTGGGCAATGATGGCGATGTTGCGTAGATTTTCGATCACTTGTGTATCTCGATCAGAGGATTCGGTGTGCTGACAAGTCTTGGCAGCGATTAACAGTAGCGTCCGTGAAAGCCGTTACAGCTTGACGGTGGCATCGGGGGGCCGGTGACGCAGGCCACAGGCAAACAGCCCCGGGCACTTAGCTCGGTCGATAAACGCGCACATTGGCATGCCCCTCACTGAGCAAATGGTGGGCATGCAGGCGACTCATCACGCCTTTGTCGCAATACAGCAGGTACTGGCGAGTAGGGTCCAGTTCCTTGAAACGAGCGTTCACTGCATAAAACGGCATCGTTTGTACCTCGATGCCAGCGAGTTCCAGCGGGTCGTCTTCAGCGGCATCCGGGTGGCGGATGTCGATGACGATCTGACCGGCCAGCGCTTCGCTGACTTCTTCAATCTGCAAATCCTGGCCCAGTTCATCGATCACGCGATCGATCGGCACCAGTTTGGCGTTTTCGAGCGCACGCTCGAGTACCGCCATATCGAATTCTTTCTCTTCATGCTCGACGCGATGGCGCTTGGCCGCGGTCTTCGGATTGACCGAGATGACGCCGCAGTATTCCGGCATGTGCCGGGCAAAATCGGCGGTGCCGATTTCGTTGGCCGTGTCGATGATGTCCTGCTTGTGCGCGACGATCAGTGGGCGCAGGACAAGCTTGTCGGTCACACAGTCGATCACTGACAGGTTCGGCAGCGTCTGGCTCGACACCTGGGAGATCGCCTCACCGGTGACCAGTGCGTCGATGTGCAGTCGATCGGCAATTTGGGACGAAGCGCGCAACATCATACGCTTCAATACTACGCCCATATGACTGTTATCGACTTTGCCGAGAATTTCGCCCAGCACTTCTTCGAATGGCACACTGACAAATAGCACGCGTTGGGAGCTGCCGTACTTCTTCCAGATGAAATGCGCGACTTCCATGACACCCAGCTCGTGGGCACGTCCGCCCAGATTGAAGAAGCAGAAATGCACCATCAGCCCGCGGCGCATGATCTGGTAGGCCGCCACGGTGGAGTCGAAGCCACCGGACATCAGCACCAGAGTCTGCTCCAGGGCACCCAGCGGATATCCGCCGATGCCGTTGTGCTGGCTGTGGATCACGAACAACCGTTGGTCGCGAACTTCGATCCGGACTTCGACTTCAGGCTTTTTCAGGTCGATCCCGGCGGCGCCGCACTCACGTCGCAGCTTGCTGCCGACATATTTTTCGATATCGATCGAGCTGAACGGGTGCTTGCCGGCGCGTTTGCAACGCACCGAAAAGATCTTGCCGGCCAGCGCATCGCCGTAGTGCTGCCTGCACTTTTCGGTGATGTCGTCGAAGTCGCCCAGCGGGTACTCGTCGATCTGCAGAAAGTGCGCGATGCCCGGCATGCAGGTCAGACGCTCACCCATCTCTTTCAAGGCTTTCGGGTCGGTAACGCGGGTTTCCAGCTCGAGATTGTCCCACACGCCGTTCACCACCACGGCCGGGTCCAGATCGCGGAGCACGGCGCGGATGTTTTTGGCCAACTGGCGGATAAATTTCGTCCGGACAGGTCGACTCTTGATGGTGATCTCGGGGAAGACTTTTACGATTAATTTCATGGAAACAGCGCGCGCATGGCCTGCCGAAAAAGGGGGGCGCGGATTATAGCGGAAATTGCTCAAGGTTTAACCAGTTAATGTGCAGAAGGTTTTGCGCGCACCAAAACAGGTCATTTATTGAATCTGACGCCACATTACAGGGCGAGATTTTCTGCTTTAAAGCGCAATATGCCTTCGCAAGCGTGTTTTTGGGGCAAAAAACCCATGCTGGGGCACTGGCATGCAATTTGCTCCCTTGTGAGGCAGGTTGCCTTGGCAGAGTATTCGCGCCGGCATCACCCACATTTAAGGGCATCCATTACTAGCCCGAAGCCACCCGGAGGACACTATGTCGAAGTCGGTTCAACTCATCAAAGATCATGACGTCAAGTGGATTGATCTGCGCTTCACGGACACCAAAGGCACTCAGCACCACGTGACCATGCCGGCTCGCGATGCGCTGGATGACGACTTCTTCGAAGTCGGCAAAATGTTCGACGGTTCCTCCATCGCTGGCTGGAAAGGCATCGAAGCCTCCGACATGATCCTGATGCCGGACGACTCCACCGCCGTCCTGGATCCGTTCACCGAAGAGCCGACCCTGATCCTGGTCTGCGACATCATCGAACCTTCGAGCATGCAAGGCTACGACCGCGACCCACGTGCGATCGCCAAGCGCGCCGAAGAGCACCTGAAAGCCACCGCTATCGGCGACACCGTATACGCCGGTCCAGAGCCAGAGTTCTTCATCTTCGACCAGGTGAAGTTCAAGTCCGACATTTCCGGTTCCATGTTCAAGATCTACTCTGAACAAGGTTCGTGGATGTCCGACCAGGACATCGAAGGCGGCAACAAAGGCCACCGTCCAGGCGTCAAAGGCGGCTACTTCCCGGTTCCGCCGTTCGACCACGACCACGAAATCCGTACCTCCATGTGCAACGCACTGGAAGAAATGGGCCTGACCGTCGAAGTTCACCACCACGAAGTGGCAACTGCCGGCCAGAACGAAATCGGCGTCAAGTTCAACACCCTGGTGAAAAAAGCCGACGAAACCCAAACCCTGAAGTACGTCGTGCACAACGTAGCCGATGCCTACGGTCGCACCGCGACCTTCATGCCTAAGCCTCTGTACGGCGACAACGGCTCGGGTATGCACGTACACATGTCCATCTGGAAAGATGGCAAGAACACCTTCGCTGGCGAAGGCTATGCCGGCCTGTCCGACACCGCCCTGTACTTCATCGGCGGCATCATCAAGCACGGTAAGGCCCTGAACGGCTTCACCAACCCGGCGACCAACTCCTACAAGCGTCTGGTTCCAGGCTTCGAAGCCCCAGTGATGCTGGCCTACTCGGCTCGCAACCGCTCCGCTTCGATCCGTATTCCTTACGTGTCGAGCCCGAAAGCCCGCCGTATTGAAGCACGTTTCCCGGATCCGGCTGCCAACCCGTACCTGTGCTTCGCCGCACTGCTGATGGCCGGCCTGGACGGCATCCAGAACAAGATCCACCCTGGCGATGCCGCTGACAAAAACCTGTACGACCTGCCGCCTGAAGAGGCCAAAGAGATCCCACAAGTTTGCGGCAGCCTGAAAGAAGCCCTGGAAGAGCTGGACAAAGGTCGTGCGTTCCTGACCAAAGGCGGCGTTTTCAGCGACGACTTCATCGACGCTTACATCGCCCTTAAAAGCGAAGAAGAAATCAAGGTACGTACCTTCGTACACCCACTGGAATACGAGCTGTACTACAGCTGCTGATCCGGTAGCGTCGCGACACGCGGCGTGACAAAAAGAGGCCTCCTTCGGGAGGCCTTTTTTATTGTCAGGATGTTCAGCGACTTGGGATAACCACCAACCCTGACCTATGCTGCAACCCTACGCTTTCGTTTCCGGTTGTTTTTATGGGTCGTGGTTTTCTTTTCATCCTGCTGCTGATCGCTCTGCCCGCCCTGGCGCAGATCTACAAGTACACGGACGCCAACGGCGCCACCGCGTACAGCAATCAACCGCCTGACGGTGTCAGCGCCCAACCGGTCCACTTGCCGCCCCTCAACAGCATCGAGCGCCAGCCTCCGGGCGAACCCGCGCCTGCTGCGCGGGCCGCCCATAGTGAACAACCCCTCAAGACCTATGAAGTGCTGGAGCTGACCGGCCTGCCTGCCAACGAAGCCCTGCGCGCCAACAACGGCACGTTCACCGTAACCGTACTGATCAAGCCGCGCCTGCAAGCCCCTCACCTGCTGCGCCTGCTGCTGGACGGTCAGCCGTACGGCGAGCCAGGCAACGTGCCGACCCTGCAACTGGTGAACATCGATCGCGGCGAACACAGCCTCGCCGTGCAAGTAGTCGATGGCGAAAACGTTGTCCAGCAGAGCCCCACCACGACCCTCACCGTGCAACGAGTGCACACGCGCTGAAGACCTGACTGCCGAGTGCCTGCCGGCATGCCCAAGACTTTTTAACCTTGTTCAGGTTTGCGCACTATATTGGTGCGATTGCTTGCACCGTACTCACATTCCAACCCATTTTGGTTCGAAAGTACCCGCGAAAGCTGGCAGAACGCCACGCAAACGAGCGTCAAACGCCTGTTTCAGGCCTCGAGCGCTTCTTTTCGGAGCCTTGGTTTGGTTTTTGCATTTTGCCCGTACCAGCGCTTTTTTTGCGCATGCTCTGCCCTAAAAGAGGTCCCGATGACCATTAGCGACGCGCTCCACCGTTTGCTACTCGACAACCTCACCACTGCCACGATCCTGCTCGACGCCGAACTGCGCCTCGAGTACATGAACCCGGCGGCGGAGATGCTGCTGGCAATCAGCGGTCAGCGCAGCCATGGGCAGTTCATCAGTGAGTTGTTCACCGAATCGACCGAGGCACTGAACTCGTTGCGCCAGGCCGTCGAACAGGCGCATCCGTTCACCAAGCGCGAAGCCATGCTCACCGCCCTCACCGGCCAGACCCTGACCGTCGACTACGCGGTAACGCCGATTCTGAGCAATGGCGATACGATGCTGCTGCTCGAAGTCCACCCCCGTGACCGCCTGCTGCGGATCACCAAGGAAGAAGCACAGCTGTCGAAACAGGAAACCAGCAAGATGCTGGTGCGCGGCCTTGCCCATGAAATCAAGAACCCCTTGGGCGGGATTCGCGGCGCGGCACAATTGCTGGCCCGGGAACTGCCGGAAGAAAGCCTGCGCGACTACACCAACGTCATCATCGAAGAAGCCGACCGCCTGCGTAATCTGGTGGACCGCATGCTCGGCTCCAACAAGCTGCCGTCGCTGGCCATGTGCAACATCCACGAAGTGCTGGAGCGTGTCTGCCATCTGGTGGAGGCCGAAAGCCAGGGCTGCATCACCTTGGTGCGCGACTACGATCCAAGCATCCCCGACGTCCTGATCGATCGCGAACAAATGATTCAGGCCGTGCTGAACATCGTGCGCAACGCCATGCAGGCCATCAGCAGCCAGAATGAACTGCGCCTGGGCCGCATCAGCCTGCGCACCCGCGCCATGCGCCAGTTCACCATCGGTCATGTGCGTCATCGCCTGGTGACCAAGATCGAGATCATCGATAACGGTCCGGGCATCCCGGCAGAGCTTCAGGAAACCATTTTCTTCCCCATGGTCAGCGGTCGTCCGGACGGTACCGGGCTGGGCCTGGCCATTACCCAGAACATCATCAGCCAGCACCAGGGCCTGATCGAATGTGACAGCCACCCCGGCCACACCACCTTCTCGATCTTTCTGCCACTGGAACAAGGAGCCACATCGACATGAGCCGTAGTGAAACCGTGTGGATCGTCGATGACGACCGTTCTATCCGTTGGGTCCTGGAAAAAGCCTTGCAACAGGAAGGCATGACCACGCAAAGCTTCGACAGCGCCGATGGCGTGATGAGCCGTCTGGCGCGCCAGCAGCCGGACGTGATCATCTCCGACATCCGCATGCCGGGTGCCAGCGACCTGGAGCTTCTGGCGCGGATTCGCGAACAGCACCCACGGCTGCCAGTGATCATCATGACCGCGCACTCCGATCTGGACAGCGCTGTCGCGTCCTATCAGGGCGGCGCCTTCGAATACTTGCCCAAGCCGTTCGATGTCGACGAGGCGGTTTCCCTGGTCAAGCGCGCCAACCAGCACGCCCAGGAACAACAGGGCCTGGAAGTTGCCCCGACCCTGACCCGCACCCCGGAAATCATCGGCGAAGCGCCGGCGATGCAGGAAGTGTTTCGCGCCATCGGGCGCTTGAGCCATTCCAACATCACCGTGCTGATCAACGGTGAATCGGGTACCGGTAAAGAACTGGTGGCCCACGCGCTGCATCGTCACAGCCCGCGTGCCGCTTCGCCGTTCATTGCGCTGAACATGGCGGCGATCCCCAAAGACCTGATGGAATCCGAACTGTTCGGCCACGAGAAAGGCGCGTTCACGGGCGCCGCCAACCTGCGTCGCGGGCGTTTCGAGCAAGCTGATGGCGGTACGCTGTTCCTCGACGAAATCGGTGACATGCCCGCCGACACCCAGACTCGCCTGCTACGGGTACTGGCCGATGGCGAGTTCTACCGCGTCGGCGGTCATGTGCCGGTGAAGGTCGATGTGCGCATCATCGCCGCGACTCACCAGAATCTGGAAACCCTGGTGCACGCCGGGAAATTCCGAGAGGACTTGTTCCATCGCCTCAACGTGATCCGCATCCATATCCCGCGTCTGTCGGATCGCCGCGAAGACATCCCGACCCTGGCCAAGCACTTCCTCGGCCGCGCCGCCCAGGAGCTGGCAGTCGAGCCGAAGCTGCTGAAAAGCGAAACCGAGGAATACCTGAAGAACTTGCCGTGGCCGGGCAACGTGCGTCAGTTGGAGAACACCTGCCGCTGGATCACGGTGATGGCTTCGGGTCGCGAAGTGCACATCGGCGACCTGCCGCCGGAGTTGTTGAGCCTGCCGCAGGACTCGGCACCGGTCACCAACTGGGAACAGGCCCTGCGCCAGTGGGCTGACCAGGCCCTGGCCCGTGGTCAATCGAGCCTGCTCGACAGCGCCGTGCCGGCCTTCGAGCGAATCATGATCGAGACTGCCCTCAAGCACACCGCCGGTCGCCGCCGCGATGCCGCCGTCTTGCTGGGCTGGGGGCGTAATACCCTGACCCGCAAGATCAAGGAATTGGGCATGAAGGTTGATGGCGGGGATGATGATGAGGGGGATGAGGGTTAATCGGTCTTCCGATCTTCGCTGACAGTTACATCCAATCGCGAGCAGGCTCACTCCTACAGGGGAACGCATTCCAACTGTAGGAGTAAGCCTGCTCGCGATGCTTTTAGGGCCAGCATGCACCGCATCAATGCACGATGACCCGTGATCGGGCACATCCTGCCTTTCAAAATCCCGCCTGAAAACGTCAAAAATCCAAGTCTTTAAAAACACGAAAGCCCCGGTTTACGGGGCTTTCGCGTTTCTGATCCGCTTTTTTGTTTCAACAGATGAAAACCTGGCACGCCCCCTGCAGTACCTCTTACAGGTGATTCGATTCACCAACCCTTTCGGGGACCTTGGTACAGGCAGGCCGGGGATTCCCCTCTTTACATCGGGCTCACACCGCAACCGCGACGAGCCCAGCCGTTTTGGGGCCCTTGATACAGGCAGGTCAGGGGTTCCTTCTTTACACCAGGCTCAAACCGCATTCGCGACGAGCCTCCCGTTTTGGGGACCTTGGTACAGGCAGGCCGGGGATTCCCCTCTTTTATTGCTCCCGGAGATGGATCTCCAGCCGCCAGCGGTCTTCGACCTCGCTACCGGACCATTCACCCTGCAGGGGTCTGGCCGCCACCAGCGTCAGCAACACCCCCCCATCGCTCAAACGTACCCGCCAGTTCACGTCCTTGCCGCCGAACTTGAGTTGGCCTTTCTGCGCCTTGCCCTCGGCGTCAAACAGCAGCGCGACACTGCCATCAACCATCTCGCCGTGGGTCTTGGGCTCATTGTTGAACCACACCACCAGCCCGTCATTCGTCACTTCCACTTGCTGCAACTGACTGGGGTCCGGCGTGGTCAGGCGACCGATCATCATCCCGACCATGACCCCGACAATCGCCAGCGAGCCCATTACCCGCAGGAATAGTTTCGAACGCACGCCTTCTGGCGGCGTAGAATGCGCGTCATCTTTGCCTTCGGAGCCGTGCATGTTTCACGTCATCCTTTTCCAACCAGAAATTCCGCCGAATACCGGCAACGTTATCAGGCTGTGCGCCAACAGTGGCTGCCACCTGCATTTGATCGAACCGCTGGGCTTCGAGATGGACGACAAGCGCCTGCGCCGGGCCGGCCTCGATTACCATGAGTATGCCACCCTGCAACGCCACGCGGACCTCGCCAGCTGCCTGGAGAGCCTCGGCCATCCACGACTGTTCGCCTTCACCACCAAGGGCTCGCGGCCGTTCCACGATGCCAGCTTCGTCCCGGGCGACGCATTCCTGTTCGGCCCGGAAAGCCGTGGTTTGCCCGCCGACGTACTGGACGCCCTGCCCAGCGAACAACGCCTGCGTCTGCCGATGCGCGAGGGCTGCCGCAGCCTGAACCTGTCCAATACCGTGGCGGTGGCCGTTTACGAAGCCTGGCGTCAGAACGACTTCAAGTAACACCGCAAAGCAAATGTGGGAGCGAGCCTGCTCGCGAAAGCGGTGTGCCAGGCGACATTGATGTCATCTGATACGCCCTCTTCGCGAGCAGGCTCGCTCCCACATTGAATTACTGTGGCGATTGAAACCGTTTACTGAACGGTCGGAGTCTCGCCAGCAGCCTGCATGCGTTGCAGCTCTTGAGCGTACAGTGCATCGAAGTTCACCGGAGCCAGCATCAGTGCCGGGAACGAACCGCGGGTCACCAGGCTGTCCAGGGTTTCGCGAGCGTACGGGAACAGGATGTTCGGGCAGAACGCACCCAGGGTGTGGCTCATCGAAGCGTCATCCAGGTTCTTGATCAGGAAGATCCCGGCCTGTTGCACTTCAGCGATGAACGCCACTTCGTCACCGTTTTTCACGGTAACCGACAGGGTCAGCACGACTTCGTGGAAGTCGGCTTCCAGCGTCTTCTGACGGGTGTTCAGATCCAGACCGACGCTCGGCTCCCACTGCTGGCGGAAGATCGCCGGGCTTTTTGGAGCTTCGAAGGACAGGTCACGCACATAAATGCGCTGCAAGGAGAATTGCGGTGCAGTTTCTTCTTCGTTCGCAGCAGTGTTCTGTTGGTCAGTCATCGCAGATCCTTCTTGATCCAGGGTTCTTTTAGGTTTGCTTGTTTGGGGTATTGCCGTCAGGCCCTGAGCAACGCGTCGAGCTTGCCGGCGCGCTCCAGGGCGAACAGATCATCACAACCGCCCACGTGGGTGCTGCCGATCCAGATTTGCGGCACGGACGTACGCCCGGCTTTCTGGGCCATCGCAGCGCGCACCTGCGGCTTGCCATCGACCTTGATCTCTTCGAAGGCCACGCCTTTGTTCTCGAGCAGGTACTTGGCTCGCGAGCAGTAAGGGCAGTAATCGCTGGAATAGACGACGACGCTACTCATATCACTTCACCAGCGGCAGATTGTCGGCTTTCCAGCTGGAGATACCGCCGGACAGCTTGGCGGCGGTGAAGCCGGACTTCATCAATTCGCGGGCGTGGGTGCCGGCGGTCTGGCCCATGGCGTCGACCAGGATGATGGTCTTGGCCTTGTGCTTTTCCAGCTCGCCAACGCGGGCGGTCAGTTTGTCCTGGGGAATGTTCAACGCGCCGACAATGTGACCGGCGGCGAAATCCTTGGCTGGACGAATGTCGATCACCACGCCTGCGTCCTTGTTGACCAGCCCGGTCAGTTCGCCGGTGCTCAGGCTACGGCCGCCGCCCTGCATTTGATAGGCAATCAGCAACGCCAGCAGTACGACGAAGATACCGACGAGAATGTAGTGGTTAGTGGCAAATTGAATCAGGTTAGCAACCATCGAAGGAGGTTCCAGGGCGTTAAAATGTCGGCCAGTATACACAGCCACTATGGTGGGCCAAACCCCGTCCGGCGGTGACGCGGCCGGAACTTCGCTTTAAACTGCGACTCCCTTTTCCATCGCCCCTTTTTACTTAAGCCAGAGCGGATTCCATGACTACCACGCCTAAACCTTTGGTCCTGATGATTCTCGACGGCTTCGGTCACAGCGACAATCCCGAATCCAACGCCATTTTCGCGGCGAACAAGCCTGTACTGGATCGTCTGTGGGCCACCGTGCCGAACGGCCTGATCTCGGGCAGCGGCATGGACGTCGGCCTGCCGGATGGCCAGATGGGCAACTCCGAAGTCGGCCACATGAACCTGGGCGCCGGCCGCGTGGTGTATCAGGACTTCACTCGCGTGACCAAATCGATCCGCGACGGCGAGTTCTTCGAGAACCCGACCATCTGCGCCGCCGTGGACAAGGCCGTCGCCGCCGGCAAAGCCGTGCACTTCATGGGCCTGCTGTCCGATGGCGGCGTGCATAGCCACCAGGATCACCTGGTCGCCATGGCCGAACTGGCCTTCAAGCGCGGCGCACAAAACATCTACCTGCACGCCTTCCTCGACGGTCGCGACACTCCGCCGAAAAGCGCGCAGTCGTCGATCGAACTGCTCGACGCGACCTTCCAGGCCCTGGGCAAAGGCCGGATCGCCAGCATCATTGGCCGCTACTACGCCATGGACCGCGACAACCGCTGGGACCGCGTGTCCCAGGCCTACAACCTGATTGTCGATGGCCAGGGCGAATTCAACGCCGCCACCGCTCAGGAAGGCCTGCAAGCGGCCTACGAACGTGGCGAGAGCGACGAATTCGTCAAAGCCACCTCCATCGGCGAGCCGGTAAAAGTCGAAGACGGCGATGCCGTGGTGTTCATGAACTTCCGCGCCGACCGTGCCCGCGAGCTGACCCGCGTGTTCGTCGAAGACAATTTCAGTGAGTTCGAGCGTGCCCGCCAGCCGAAACTGGCCGGTTTCGTCATGCTGACCCAATACGCCGCCAGCATCCCTGCGCCGTCGGCTTTCGCGGCCGGCAGCCTGGAAAACGTGCTGGGCGACTATCTGGCGAAAAACGGCAAGACTCAGCTGCGCATCGCCGAAACCGAAAAATATGCCCACGTGACCTTCTTCTTCTCCGGCGGCCGCGAAGAACCGTTCCCGGGCGAAGAGCGCATCCTGATTCCGTCGCCGAAAGTCGCCACCTATGACTTGCAGCCGGAAATGAGCGCACCTGAAGTCACCGACCGCATCGTCGACGCCATCGAAAACCAGCGTTACGACGTGATCGTGGTCAACTACGCCAACGGCGACATGGTCGGTCACAGCGGCGTGTTCGAAGCAGCGGTCAAGGCCGTCGAATGCCTGGACCTGTGCGTGGGCCGCATCGTCGATGCCCTGGAAAAGGTCGGCGGCGAAGCCTTGATCACCGCCGACCATGGCAACGTCGAGCAAATGTCCGATGAAACCACCGGCCAGGCACACACCGCCCACACCACCGAGCCGGTACCGTTCATCTATGTCGGCAAGCGCGACCTGAAGGTTCGCGAGGGCGGAGTGCTGGCAGACGTGGCGCCAACCATGCTCAAGTTGCTGGGCCTTGAGCAACCGGCGGAAATGACCGGGACTTCGATTCTGGTCTGATTGGTTCTCCAAAACGCCACAAAACCCTGTAGGAGCGAGCCTGCTCGCGATAGCAATCTGACAGTCAATATCGATATTGAATGTTAGGACGCCATCGCGAGCAGGCTCGCTCCTACAGTGGGTTTGCGGTGTTTTTCGATCCAGTTATCACACAGTCAGAAATGGGCATTTTTTTTGCCGCCCATGGCGGGCATACTAGGCCGTCCCTTTCCCTGGTGCCGCCCGCCCCTATGCTCCGCATCCTGACTGCCCTAGCCCTGACATGCCTGCTCCAACCGGCTTTCGCTGACGAGCGCGCAGATACCCAACAACAGTTGGACGCCACGCGTCAGGACATTGCCGAGCTGAAGAAGCTGCTGGGCAAGTTGCAGGAAGAAAAGTCCGGTGTACAGAAAGAGCTCAAGGGCACCGAAACCGAAATGGGCAAGCTCGAAAAGCAGGTCGACGCCCTGCAAAAAGAGCTGAAGAAAAGCGAAGCCGAGCTGCAGCGACTCGATGCGGAGAAAAAAAAACTCCAGAGCGCGCGCATTGAACAGCAACGACTGATCGCCATTCAGGCCCGGGCGGCCTACCAGAACGGTCGCCAGGAATACCTCAAGCTGCTGCTCAACCAGCAGAATCCGGAAAGATTCGCCCGTACCCTCACCTATTACGACTACCTGAGCCAGGCTCGCCTGGAACAGTTGAAGAATTTCAACGAAACCCTGCGCCAACTGTCCAATGTCGAGAAAGACATCGCCATGCAGCAGGCGCAATTGCTGGTGCAGCAAAGCAGCCTCGACACCCAGCGTGACGAGCTCGAGAAAGTCCGCAAGGAGCGCCAGCAAGTCCTGGCCAAGCTCAATGACGACGTAAAGGCTCGCGATCAGAAACTGGCGGCGCGCGAGCAGGATCAGGCAGACCTGTCTAAAGTCCTTAAAACCATTGAAGAAACCCTGGCACGCCAGGCTCGTGAGGCAGAAGAAGCGCGGCAAAAAGCGCTGATTGCCCAGCAGGAAGCCGAAAAAAAGCGTTTACGTGAGGCCCAGGCGCAGGCAGATGCCAGCGATGACGCCCCACGCAAGCCAGTCAGATCGTCACCCGGCGCACTGGTTTCCAGTTCCGGCGAGACCTTTGGCGGTCCGTTTGCGTCAACCCGCGGCAAACTTCCCTGGCCTGTCGATGGTCGACTGCTGGCGCGCTACGGTGAAAGCCGTGGCGACGATGCCCGGACCAAGTGGGATGGCGTGATGATCAGCGCGTCTGCCGGCAGCACCGTGCATGCGGTGCATGGTGGTCGCGTAGTGTTTGCCGACTGGCTGCGAGGCGCCGGGTTGCTGGTGATCCTCGACCACGGCAACGGTTTCTTGAGTCTTTATGGTCACAACCAGACGCTGCTCAAGTCTGCGGGTGATGTGGTTAAAGCCGGTGAGTCCATCTCCACTGTCGGCAGCAGTGGCGGGCAAGACACGCCAGCGCTGTATTTTGCTATTCGTCAGCAGGGTCACCCGAGTGATCCGGCGCAATGGTGCCGCGCGCAAGGATAAGTGCGTTACCTAATTCAGGAGTTTGTTAGACATGCTGCATTTGTCCCGCCTTACCTCGCTGGCCCTGACAATCGCCCTGGTGATCGGCGCGCCTCTGGCGTTTGCCGCTCAACCAGCGCCGGCGGTTGCGCCTGCGGGCACTGCCGCGACCACCAAGGCGCCATTGCCGCTGGATGAGTTGCGCACCTTTGCCGAGGTGATGGACCGGATCAAGGCCGCTTATGTCGAACCGGTGGACGACAAGACCCTGCTGGAAAACGCCATCAAGGGCATGCTCAGCAACCTCGATCCGCATTCGGCCTACCTGGGCCCTGAAGATTTCGCCGAGTTGCAGGAAAGCACCAGCGGTGAATTCGGCGGCCTGGGCATTGAAGTCGGTGCCGAAGACGGCTTCATCAAGGTGGTGTCGCCCATTGACGACACTCCGGCCTCCAAGGCCGGCATTCAGGCCGGCGACTTCATCGTCAAGATCAACGGCCAGCCGACCCGCGGCCAGAGCATGACCGAAGCCGTGGACAAGATGCGCGGCAAGATCGGCCAGAAAATCACCCTGACCCTGGTCCGCGACGGTGGCACGCCGTTCGACGTGACCCTGACCCGCGCCGTCATTCAAGTGAAGAGCGTGAAGAGCCAGTTGCTGGAATCGGGCTACGGCTACATCCGCATCACCCAGTTCCAGGTCAAGACCGGCGAAGAAGTCTCCAAGGCCCTGGCCAAAATGCGCAAGGAAAACGGCAAGAAGCTCAAGGGCATCATTCTCGACTTGCGCAACAACCCGGGCGGCGTATTGCAGGCGGCGGTGGAAGTGGTCGACCACTTCATCACCAAGGGCCTGATCGTTTACACCAAGGGCCGCATCGCCAACTCCGAGCTGCGTTTCTCTGCCACCGGCAAGGACGAAAGCGAAGCCGTGCCGATGGTCGTATTGATCAACGGTGGCAGTGCCTCGGCTTCGGAAATCGTCGCCGGCGCCCTGCAGGACCAGAAACGCGCAGTCGTCATGGGCACCACCAGCTTCGGCAAAGGTTCGGTACAAACCGTGCTGCCGCTGAACAACGAGCGCGCATTGAAGATCACCACGGCGCTGTATTACACGCCGAACGGTCGCTCCATCCAGGCCCAGGGCATCGTGCCGGACATCGAAGTACGCAAGGCCAAGATCACCAGCGAGCAAGACAGCGATTACTTCAAGGAAGCTGACTTGCAGGGTCACCTGGGCAATGGCAATGGCGGCGCCGACAAACCGACCGGTTCCAGCGGCAAAGCCAAGCCGATGCCGCAGGACGATGATTACCAATTGGCCCAGGCCCTGAGCCTGCTCAAAGGGCTGAGCATCACGTCCGGCCGTTGAGATGCTTCTACGGTTACTGATCGGTCTATTGTTTTGTCTGGCGGGTGTTGCTCACGCAGAACCCGTCGGATCGACGCCCCACAAAGCCTACCTGAGCCTGATCATCGATGACCTGGGGCAGAACCTGCCCCGGGATCGCCGCGTGCTCGCCCTGCCTGGCCCTGTGGCCACAGCGATCATGCCCGACACGCCCCACGCCACCGAATTCGCCCGCGAAGCCCATCGCGCCGGTAAGATCGTCATCCTGCACATGCCCATGGACCCGGCCACCGGACCGTTTGCCTGGCACCCCGAGCTGCCCATCGAAGAGCTGGAAAAACGCCTGGATGCCGCGTTCAAAAGGGTCCCGTACACCAGCGGCATCAACAACCACATGGGCAGCCGCATGACCGCACAGCCAGCCGCCATGGCGTGGTTGATGGCGGATTTGCAGCGCCGGCATAAACTCTTCGTCGACAGCCGCACCAGCGCCCAGACCGTGGCCGCTGCCCAAGCGCAGAAGATCGGTTTGGCGAGCGTTTCGCGGGATGTGTTTCTCGACGATGAGCGTACTGAAGCGGCGATCCTGACCCAGTTGCAGACCGCGATCAGCCTCGCGCACAGACAGGGCTCGGCGGTGATGATCGGGCACCCGTATCCGCAGACACTTGCGGTGCTGGAGCGCGAACTGCCCAAGCTGAAAGCCCAGGGAATCGAGTGGATCGATATCAAGCAAATGATCAGTGTGCGCGGTAACCGGGCGACGGCTGCGCATGGGAAGGATGGGGTGTACCGCTAATCCGCGGGCACCACCAAACAACTGTGTGCGAGCCTGCTCGCGATGGGGTCATGACAGTCACTGCAAATGTCGACTGTAAAACCGCTTTCGCGAGCAGGCTCGCTCCCACATTGATATGTGCAGGGCTCTACAGATACTGCGCCATGATCTCGTCCACCCGGCCTTCCTTGCGCATCTGGTCCAGCGCCGCCTGGAGCTTGGCCACCGTCTCGTCCGGCACATCCTTGTTCAGCGCCAGGTACAGTTCAGCACTGTTGAAACGCAATACGGTTTTCAACCCGCTGACCCCGTCCTGGCGCGCCAGATAGCGCCCGGCCGGGTCACCGGTGGCCCACAGGTCGATCTGGCCGTTGACCAGTTTTTTCGCGTTGTCTTGATCACGCAGCACAACAATAGGATTGAGCCCCTGCTTGGCCAGCGTCTCGGCAATCGCATCGCCCTTGTAGGCGCCGATCTTGTATTTGCGCGCGTCATTGAGAGTTTCGAGAGTGATCTTGCTATCGGCCCTGGCCAACATGATCCAGTCGTCCGGGCCAATCGGGCCGACCCATTTGAAGAGTTTTTCACGATCGGGCAGACGCGCCATCACAAAGGCACCGTAACCGGGGTTTTCCAGAGCAAGTTTGTACACCCGCTCCCAAGGGAAACGCAGCGTCAGGCTGTAGGTAATGTCGGCGCGCTTGAACATCTCGCGGACGATGTCCACGGCAATGCCATTGATGTTCTCGTCCTGAGCGAAGTTCTTGCCGTTCTTCGCCATGTTGTACGGCGGGAAGTTCTCCGTCAGCAACACCAGGTCGGTATCGGGGCTGTCTTTAGCGTTTGCTCCGTTGATCAACAACAGAGATGCGCTGGCGAGGACGAGAAGAAAGCGTTTAAGCATGTCTGGCTACCGAAATCCATGGCGTACCCAAGAGTGCCTTGGGTACGCCATGGTGTCCACTGGCCTGTTGTTTAACGCATCACGATTGCGCGATGGGCCATATAGGCCTTGGCTTCCTGCACCGTGTATTCGCCGAAGTGGAAAATACTCGCCGCCAGTACCGCGCTGGCGTGGCCTTCGATAATGCCGTCGGCCAGGTGTTGCAGGTTGCCGACACCGCCGGAGGCGATCACCGGAATGCCCAGCGCATCACTGATCGCGCGGGTGACACCCAGGTCGAAACCGTTTTTCATGCCGTCCTGGTCCATGCTGGTCAGCAGGATTTCGCCGGCACCCAGGCCTTCCATTTTCTTCGCCCACTCAACGGCGTCGAGGCCGGTTGGCTTGCGACCGCCATGGGTGAAAATTTCCCAGCGCGGGGTTTCGCCCGGCCCGGAAACCTTCTTCGCGTCGATGGCCACCACGATGCATTGCGAACCGAAATGCTGCGCGGCTTCACCGACAAACTCCGGGTTGAACACTGCTGCGGTGTTGATCGAAACCTTGTCCGCACCGGCATTGAGCAGGTTGCGGATGTCCTGCACGGTACGCACGCCACCGCCCACGGTCAGCGGGATGAACACCTGGCTGGCCATGCGCTCGACGGTGTGCAACGTGGTGTCGCGGCCGTCGACGCTGGCGGTGATGTCGAGAAAGGTAATCTCGTCGGCACCCTGCTCGTCGTAGCGACGGGCGATTTCCACCGGGTCACCGGCGTCGCGGATGTTTTCGAATTTCACACCCTTGACCACCCGGCCGTTGTCCACGTCCAGGCAAGGGATGATGCGTTTGGCCAGCGCCATGATCAGTCCTCAGCCTTTGTACGAATCGCAGAAAGCTTGCGCTTGAGCGACGTCGAGGGTGCCTTCGTAGATCGCTCGGCCCGTGATCGCACCGATGATGCCTGGCGCCTTGGCGTCGAGCAGGGTCTTGATGTCACCCAGGTTGTGGATACCGCCGGAAGCGATCACCGGGATCTTCGTGGCAGCAGCCAGTGCGGCGGTGAACGGTACGTTGCAGCCCTGCATCATGCCGTCTTTGGCGATGTCGGTATAAACGATCGAAGACACGCCGTCGGCTTCAAACTGCTTGGCCAGGTCGATCACCTGGATGGTGCTGATTTCAGCCCAGCCGTCAGTGGCGACAAAACCGTCCTTGGCATCCAGACCCACGATGATTTTGCCCGGGAACGCGCGGCAGGCCTCGGCGACGAAGGCCGGATCTTTCACAGCCTTGGTGCCGATGATCACGTAGCTCACGCCCGCTTTCACGTAGTGCTCGATGGTTTCCAGGGAGCGGATACCGCCGCCGATCTGGATCGGCAGGTTCGGATAACGCTTGGCGATGGCGGTGACCACCTCGCCGTTGACTGGCTGGCCTTCGAAGGCGCCGTTCAGGTCGACCAGATGCAGACGGCGGCAACCGCCCTCCACCCACTTGGCAGCCATGCTCACCGGGTCATCGGAGAACACCGTGGAATCTTCCATACGGCCCTGGCGCAGACGAACACAGGCACCGTCTTTAAGATCGATAGCGGGAATAATCAGCATCTGGCAAACCTTCAAATTTGAATGATCAGCTTGGCTCGGAAATCAGTTTTTCTCGAGCGCCCACAGGTCGCTTTCGATGCTTTCGAACCTCTCTTTGAGATGCGCCTGCACATCGAAAATCGCCCTGTTGTAATAGTGCGGAGCAATTTCACGGGTAAACAGCTCAAGAATCTCCGCCGCCTCGAACGAGCCGAGGTCGAGCTCGAAGCGGTCTTCCATGAAACGCTTGATCTTGCGATTGGCCTCGCTCTCCTGCTCGGGAGTGAGGGTCAGAATCGGCGGCTTGGATTTCTTGGTTGCCATTTACCAGCGACCGTCCCACGCAGCGAAGTTCTGCAGCAATTGCAGGCCATGGGTATGGCTTTTCTCCGGGTGGAACTGCACGGCGAAACGCGAGCCTTCGGCCAGCGCAGCGGCGAAATCGACACCGTAGTGACCGCCACCCACCACTTGCCGCGCGTTGGCGGCAGCGATGTAGTAGCTGTGCACGAAGTAGAACCGCGCCATGTCCGGAATGTCGTGCCACAGCGGGTGACTGACCTTCTGCTTCACTTCGTTCCAGCCCATGTGCGGGACTTTCAGGTGTTCGCCGTCTTCGACCAGATCCTTGCCGAAGAACTTCACCGCGCCCGGGAACAGGCCGATGCAGTCGACACCGTCGTTCTCTTCGCTGGTATCGAGCAAGGCTTGCATGCCCACGCAGATGCCAAGGAACGGACGGTCCTGGCTGACTTCACGCACCAGCGAATCGAAACCGAGGCGACGGATCTCCGCCATGCAATCGCGAATCGCGCCGACACCTGGGAAAACCACCCGGTCGGCTTCGCGAATCACGTTGGCATCGCTGGTGATCAGCACCTTGCCTGCACCCACGTGTTCGAGGGCTTTGGCCACCGAGTGCAGGTTGCCCATGCCGTAATCGATAACCGCGACTGTCTGCATTACAGGACGCCTTTGGTCGATGGCATTTGCCCGGCCATGCGGTCATCGAGCTCCACGGCCATGCGCAGGGCGCGGCCGAAAGCCTTGAACACGGTTTCGATCTGGTGGTGGGTGTTGGTGCCACGCAGATTGTCGATGTGCAGGCTTACCAATGCATGGTTGACGAAGCCCTGGAAGAATTCCTGGAACAGGTCAACGTCGAAGCCGCCGACGGTGGCGCGGGTGTACGGCACGTGCATCTGCAGGCCTGGACGGCCGGAGAAGTCGATCACCACGCGCGACAGCGCTTCATCGAGCGGCACGTAGGCGTGGCCGTAGCGACGGATGCCTTTCTTGTCGCCGATGGCTTTGGCAAACGCCTGGCCGAGGGTGATACCGACGTCTTCCACCGTGTGGTGGTCATCGATATGCAGGTCGCCCTTGCTGACAATATCCAGGTCGATCAACCCGTGACGGGCGATCTGGTCCAGCATGTGCTCAAGAAAAGGAACACCGATATCGAATCGGGCCTTTCCGGTGCCATCGAGGTTGATCGAGGCTTTGATCTGGGTTTCCAGAGTGTCGCGCTCGACAGACGCCTTACGTTCGGCCATCACCAGCTCCGCAAAATCATTGGGCGAAAAAGGCAGCCATTATAGGCGTGCGGGCGCCAAACAGAAACACGCGAGGTGATATCCCTGACGGAGTGAATTCGGGGGCGTCGGCGATAGACATGTCCATACAAGCCATTTCAGACACCCCAAAACAACTGTAGGAGCGAGCCTGCTCGCGATGAGGGTCGTTCATTCAACATTTCTGTCGACTGTCAGACCCCTATCGCGAGCAGGCTCGCTCCTACAGGGATAGTGCGTTTTACTTAGTGAAACAGCACCGCCGTCTTCTGCAGGGTCACCCACACACCCCACGCCAGCGGAATACCCACCACCAGCCATGCCGCAATCGCCAGCGGCTTGGTGCCCGGCGCGGCTTTCCACTCCAGCACGGTGCTGCTGTCAGCGCCTTTGTCATGGCCCAGCGCCTGCTCGGCGGCCAGTTCGGCGTCGGTCATGAAGTACTTGTCCGCCACCGGACGCACCAGCAGGTTGCACAGGAAGCCCAGCACCAGCAGGCCGGCGAGGATGTACAGGGTGATGTCGTAAGCCGCCGCACGCTCGACGCCGATGCTCAGCTGATACTCACGCAGGTAGTTCACCAGCACCGGACCGAGCACACCGGCAGCAGCCCACGCCGTCAGCAGACGACCGTGAATCGCACCGACCATTTGCGTACCGAACAGGTCCGCCAGATACGCCGGAACAGTCGCGAAACCACCGCCATACATCGACAGGATGATGCAGAACGCCGCCACGAACAGCGCGATGCTGCCCAGGTGACCCAGGTTCGGAATCAGTCCGTACAGGGCAAAGCCCAGGGCGAAGAACACGAAGTAAGTGTTTTTACGGCCCAGGTAGTCCGAGAACGAAGCCCAGAAGAAGCGCCCGCCGATGTTGAACAGACTGAGCAAACCGGTGAAACCGGCAGCAATGGCGGCGATCGAAGCCAGTTGCGAGGCGTCCAGTTGACCGAAGGACAGGTCATTGCCCAGCAACTTGCCAGCGAACACTTCCTGCAACAGCGGCGATGCCATGCCGAGGATGCCGATACCGGCCGATACGTTCAGGCACAGCACCAGCCATACCAGACGGAACTGCGGCGTCTTCCAGGCCACATTCACGTGAACATGGCGATGAGTGATCATTGCGTTCGAGGCTTTTTTCGCCGGGGCCGTCCAGCCTTCAGGCTTCCAGCCGGTTGGCGGAACGCGGTAGGACAGCGCGCCACCGATCATGAACACGAAGTAGATCGCGGCCATCACCAGGAAGCTCTGCCACACGCCGACGCTGGTTGGCGAAGCGAAATGCCCCATCAACGCCGCCGCCAGCGGAGCGCCGACCATTGCGCCGCCGCCGAAGCCCATGATTGCCATGCCGGTCGCCATGCCGCGCTTGTCCGGGAACCATTTGATCAGGGTCGACACCGGCGAAATGTAGCCCAGGCCCAGGCCGATACCGCCAATGACCCCGGAGCCGATCCACATCAGCCAGATCTGGTGGGTATACACCCCCAGCGCCGAAATCAGCAGGCCGCCGCACCAGCACAGCGCCGATACGACCCCGGCCTTGCGCGGTCCGGCATGTTCCAGCCAGCCACCCCAGATGGCGGCCGAGCAACCGAGGAAGATGAAGAACAGGGTGTAGATCCAGCCGAGCATCGAGATCGGCCAGTCACACTGGGACGAAAAGACTTGTGCGATAAAACCCATGTCCGGTGCGCAGGCCACTGGAGCGGTGATGCCCAGCGCCTTGGACAGCGGCAACCAGAACACCGAAAAGCCATAGGCCATGCCGATGCACAGGTGGATGGCCAGCGCGGCCGGTGGCACCAGCCAACGGTTGAAACCGGGCTTGGCGATGATCCGCTCCTTGGACAGGAACGCAGGCTGGTCGGCGCTGAAGCCGTCCGCCGTGATGCTCGTGGTCATTGTGTATCCCCCAATTGTCAGTATGGTTCGCCAGCCACAGCCCACTCCCGGCCTCTATGCACGCAGACATGACCGTTTTATCGGTGGAGCACCTTGTTGTGCGACAACAGGTCGCAGAAGGACGGACGAACGGGCAAAGGTTACCATTTGCAAGTGACAGAAAAACCAAACTGACATCACCTTTTGTACGTCAACTGATCTCTATCGCTTCATGACCCCACAGGAATCACCATGCCGATCATTGTCGAGCCGTTGAACCAAGCCACTGCCCAGGATCGGCAGGATCTGCAGAAGATCTACTGCGACGCCCCGGACTGGCTGTTCGCCCCTTTTTCCGGGGCCGCGCAGTTGATCGAAGACTGTTTGCGCGACGGCACACTGATCGCCGGACGCTTCAATGATCGCCTGCTGGGCGCGGCCCGCTTGCAAAGGCACCAAGACGCCTGGCACTTGTCCCAAATATGTGTGCGAAAAATTACCCGCCGCCGTGGTGTTGCCGAGCGACTGGTCGCCGAAGCCCGGAAAATGGCCGCGCAATCGGGCATGCCCCTGCGCCTGCTGGCGCCTGCCGGGCATCTGGAGGCTCAGGCGCTGGCCGCGAAGCTGAAACTGCCGCTGGACGTATTGCCGGCGTGATCACTGACCGGTCGTCTGTTCGGGGGCGCTATACTCCTCGGCTAAATTTTGAATTCGATTAACTACAAGGACTCGCCCATGAAAGCGTTCGGCAAAATCCTGGGTCTGGTACTTCTCGGGCTGTTGCTGATCATTGTGGCGCTGGGCTTTGCCCTGACCCACCTCTTCGATCCCAACGACTACAAAGACGAGATTCGCCAGATTGCCCGCGACAAGGCCCACATCGAGCTGACGCTCAATGGCGATATCGGCTGGAGCCTGTTCCCGTGGCTGGGCCTGGAGCTGCACGACGCCAGTGTGGCGACCCTGGTCAAGCCGGCCGAACCGTTCGCCGACCTGCAAATGCTGGGTCTGTCGGTGCGCGTACTGCCGCTGCTGCGCCGTGAAGTGCAAATGAGCGATGTGCGCGTCGAAGGCCTGAACCTGCGCCTGAACCGTGACAAGGACGGCCACGGCAATTGGCAAGACGTCGGCAAGGTGCCGGCAGCGGCCAACACCGACACGACCAGTACTGCGCCCGCGGAGAGTGAACCTGCACCCGCGACCAGCGTCGCGGCCGAAAAACCGCCGCAGCCGATCCGCCTGGACATCGACAGCCTGACCGTGAACAACGCACGGGTCGAATACAGCGACGAAAAAACCGGCAAGAGCTTCAGCGCCGAAAGCATCCAGTTGAGCACCGGTGCGGTTCACGACTCCGTCAACATTCCACTCAAGCTCACGGCATTCCTGTCAGCCAACCAGCCGGCACTGCGAGTGCGTACCGAGCTCAACGGTGAGGTGCGCATCGCACGCGCACTGCAGCGCTATCAGCTAGAAGACATGAAGCTGTCCGGTGAAGTGACCGGCGACCCGTTGCAAGGCAAGACCATGACCTTCTCCGCCCAGGGCCAGTTGGTGCTGGACAAGGCCGCCAATGTCGCCGAGTGGACCGGCATCAAGATCTCCGCCAACCAGTTGCGGGCACTGGGTGAACTGAAGGTCAACGACCTCCACAAGACCCCGCAAGTCAGCGGCGGCATCTCGATCGCCCAGTTCGACCTGGCGAAATTCGTCGACAGTATCGGCCAGAAACTCCCGGCCATGGCCGAAGGCAGCCTGAGCAAGGTCGAGCTTGTCAGCCGTCTGGCGGCAACACCCACCAGCCTGACGCTCGACGACATCAACCTGAAAGTCGACGACAGCACCTTCAGCGGCCGCATTGCCGTCGAAGACTTCGCAAAACAATCGCTACGTGCAGCGCTCAAGGCCGACACCTTCAACGTCGACCGTTACCTGCCGCCGAAGTCCGCCGAAGCCAATAGCGCAACACAAGTGCGTCAGGCCGAAGTCGCCAGCACCGAAGCCGATGCCATGGCTGGCGCCGGCAGCACTCCGTTGCCACCCGCGCCGACCAAGGACGCCTGGAGCAGCGAGCGCCTGTTGCCCGTGGAACGCTTGAACAGGCTCGATGTGGACGCCGACCTGACCTTCGGCCAGTTGACCCTGAAAAAATTGCCGATCCATAACGCGGCGCTCAAGGCCACCGGCCAGGGCGGCCTGCTGACGCTGGCCAACCTGCGTGGCGACCTGTACGAGGGCAACTTCGAGACTACCGGCACGCTCGATGTGCGCCAACCCGTGCCGGCGCTGAACCTGCAGACGAAGATCAGCCGGGTACCGGCTGAAAAAATCCTCGAAAGCCAGGGCAAGAACCCGCCGGTCAAAGGCCTGGTCACGCTCAACAGCAGCCTGACCGGCAGCGGCAACAGCCAGAAAGCGTTGATCGAAACCCTCAACGGCAACGCCAGCTTCGTCATCAACAATGGCGTGCTGCTCAACGCCAACCTCGAGCAACAGCTGTGCAAAGGCATCGCCACGCTCAACCGAAAAACCCTCAACGGTGAGCCGCGGGGCAAGGACACACCGTTCCAGGAGCTCAAGGGCAACCTGACCTTGCGTAACGGCGTGGCCAGCAATCCGGACCTGAAAGCGCGCATCCCGGGCATGACCGTCAACGGTGACGGTGACATCGATCTGCGAGTGCTGGGCATGGACTACCGCGTCGGCATCATCGTCGAAGGCGATACCAGCGCCATGCCGGACCCGGCCTGTCAGGTCGGCGACAAGTTTGTCGGCATCGAGTGGCCACTGCGCTGCCGCGGCCCTCTGGAGCTGGGCGCCAAGGCTTGCCGTTTGGATAACGACCGCATGAGCCAGGTCGCGTCCAAACTGGCTGGCGACAGGATCAGCGAAAAAATCGACGAGAAATGGGGCGACAAGGTCGACCCGAAACTGAAAGACGCGCTCAAGGAGCTGTTCAAGCGATGAGAGCCGAGCAGTTTTCAATGGCGGTGCTGGACTGGTTCGACCGCCACGGCCGACACGATTTACCCTGGCAGCAAGACATCAACCCGTATCGGGTGTGGGTCTCGGAAATCATGCTGCAGCAGACCCAGGTCAGCACCGTGCTGAATTACTTCGACCGTTTCATGGCCTCGTTGCCGACGGTCGAGGCCCTGGCGGCGGCACCGGAAGACGAAGTGCTGCACCTGTGGACGGGCCTGGGCTACTACACCCGCGCACGCAATTTGCAGAAGACCGCGAAGATCGTCGTCGAGCAGTACGGCGGCCAATTCCCCCGAGACGTGGAAAAGCTCACTGATCTGCCGGGGATCGGCCTGTCCACCGCCGGCGCCATTGCCAGCATCAGCATGGGCCTGCGCGCGCCGATCCTCGACGGCAACGTCAAACGGGTGCTGGCGCGATTTACCGCACAAGAGGGCTACCCCGGCGAGCCCAAGGTCGCCAAACAGCTCTGGGCGAACGCTGAGCGTTTTACGCCGCACGATCGGGTCAACGCCTACACCCAGGCAATGATGGACCTGGGTGCCACGCTCTGCACCCGCAGCAAGCCGAGCTGCCTGCTGTGCCCGCTGGAAAAGGGCTGTGAAGCGCACATGCTCGGCCTGGAAACCCGCTATCCGATCCCCAAGCCACGCAAGGCCATCCCGCAGAAACGCACGTTGATGCCGATGCTCGCCAACAACGACGGCGCGATCCTGCTTTACCGTCGCCCGTCCACGGGCCTGTGGGGCGGTTTGTGGAGCCTGCCGGAACTCGACGACCTCGACGACCTGGAACATCTGGCATCGCAGCACTCGCTGGAACTGGGCACTCAACAGGCATTGCCAAGCCTGGTGCACACCTTCAGCCATTTTCAGTTATCCATCGAACCCTGGCTGGTTCAGGTCCAGGAGTCCGGCCATCACGTGGCCGAGGCCGACTGGCTCTGGTATAACCTCGCCACCCCGCCGCGCCTGGGCCTTGCCGCCCCGGTCAAAACCTTGCTCGAACGCGCGGCCGCCGTATTGAACGCAGGAGAGTCGTCATGACCCGCACCATCATGTGCCGCAAGTACAAAGAAGAATTGCCAGGCCTGGAGCGCGCTCCCTTCCCGGGCGCCAAAGGCCAGGACATTTTTGACCACGTCTCGCAAAAGGCCTGGGCCGACTGGCAGAAGCACCAGACCCTGCTGATCAACGAAAAACGCCTGAACATGATGAACGCCGAAGATCGCAAATATCTTCAGGGCGAGATGGACAAGTACTTCTCCGGCGAGGATTACGCCAAGGCCGAAGGCTACGTGCCGCCGTCGGAATAACCCCGATTTATCGGGGGTCGGAACGTAAGCGACGGTAATAATTAAATTTTTTTTGAAAACTTGCTTGACGACCCCCTGAAAAACCCGTTTAATGCGCCCCGTTGCCCAGATAGCTCAGTCGGTAGAGCAGGGGATTGAAAATCCCCGTGTCGGCGGTTCGATTCCGTCTCTGGGCACCAAATACCGAAAACCCTGAATCGCAAGATTCAGGGTTTTTTTATGCCTGCGATTTAATGGTCGCCGGACCAAGCCCCTATCCACCCGGCCCTAACTCCAACTCCCCCCCAACCAAGCACCTCCGAAAACAAACACCCAAGGCCGTATCGACGGTGCCTTCAGCTTCATCGGGATGAGCGCTTTCGCCAGCAATACGACCGGGCAACTACCGTTCGCCAGCGGCATGGCTCATGGCAGCACCGATACCGTCTCGGCCGCCGAATTCGAAATACAACTGGAAGAGGCAAGCAGCCTGAAGCCACCGATTTGAATACCTGAATGATGGCAGTTTGACGCCACCGTTTTGCACTGTAAACTGCAGGTCACTTCAGTTTTCTCTTTGCGCAAAAGGAATTTGCAATGCCAATCCTGGGCGAAATCCGCGTCAACCCTACGACTGGCTATCATTCCGAGCCCTCCCTCACGGCCCTGAAAGATGGTGGTTACATCGTGGCGTGGAGCGATCAGGGAACAAGCACCACCGATTACATCTACACCCAGCGCTATAACGCCAGTGGCGTGAAGGTAGGCGGGCCAGCCCTCGTCAACAACGTTACGAACAGCGCACAGGAAGATCCCACCATTACCGCATTGGCCAACGGTGGCTACGTAGTCACCTGGCAATCGGATAGCTTCGACGACATGTCGGACATCGCCGCCCAGGTCTACAACGCCAATGGCGTCAAGGTTGGAGGTGAGCTACTCGTCAACACAACCAGAAACGGCATCCAGGACAGCGCAGAGATCACCGCGCTTAAAGACGGCGGCTTTGTGGTGTCCTGGGCTTCGTACGGTCAGGACGGCAGCGGCTGGGGCGGTTACCTGCAGCGCTATAACGCCAACGGGGCAAAGGTAGGTGTAGAAACACGCGTTTCCACCACCACTCAATACGATCAGGATGGCCCTACCGTCACCGGCCTCGCCGATGGCGGCATGATGGTGGTTTGGGAGGGTAACGGAAAAGACGATACGTCCGGCATCTTCGGTCAACGGTTCAAGGCCGACGGCAGTAAATCGGGCGGAGAAATTCGCATCAATACCAGGGTTACCGACGATCAGACTGACCCCATGATCAAGGTGCTCAGTAGCGGTAACTATGTCGTCACCTGGCAATCAGCTCCCGACGATGGCGATGGCAATGACGAAACCGATGCCCCTGGCGACGTCTACGCGCAGCTTTTCAACGCCGCTGGCGTAAAAGTGGGTGCAGAAACCCGGGTAAACACCACCACCGCTGGCAATCAGGAAGAGCCCAATGTCACCGCCATGACAGATGGCGGTTATCTGGTGACCTGGGCAGGCCAAGGCATCGGTGATGTAAATGGCATTTTCGCTCAACTCTTCAATGCCAGCGGCGTCAAGGTTGGTACCGAAACCCGCATCAACACCACCACTACCGGCAACCAATCGTTCGGCCAGGTTACTGCATTGACCGATGGCGGCTATGTGATTGCCTGGGAGTCCCATGGGGTGAATGGGCAGGTTGACATCTATACCCAGCGCTTTGACGCGAGCGGCAACAAGGTTTCCAGCCTGACAGGCGATGCCCTGGCCAACACCCTGACCTGGACCAGCGCCGGCAGCGTGATCATTGACGGCGGCGCGGGTAACGACACACTGACAGGTGGCCGCGCCAATGATCATCTGAACGGTGGCGTCGGCAATGACTCGCTCAACGGCGCTGCCGGTGCCGACCGCCTGATCGGCGGCGATGGTTCCGACTTCTACTTCGTCGACAATGCCGGCGATATCGTCAGTGAAACCAATGCTGTCGCCAGCACCGGTGGCATCGATACCGTGTATAGCTACATCGGTGCCTACACCCTGACTGACAATGTCGAGAACCTGCTCCTGCTGTCGAACGGCGCTGCCAACGGCACCGGTAACAGCCTCAATAACGTCATTTATGCAGCGGCCGGCAACAACATCCTCAATGGCGCCGCCGGTATCGATACCGTGTCCTATGCCTTTGCCACGACGGCGGTGACGGCCAACCTGGGGCTGACCACCGCGCAAGCCACTGGTGGTTCCGGTTCAGACACCCTGTTGAACTTCGAAAACCTCACGGGCAGCAACTATCACGACAAGCTGACCGGCAACGCGCTTGCCAACACCCTCAACGGTGGTGCCGGCAATGACACACTCACCGGTGGCGCCGGCAACGACCTGCTGATCGGTGGCACGGGCCTGGACATGCTTTATGGCGGTACCGGGGCCGACACATTCGATTTCAATGCCTTGAATGAAACGGGCCTGGGCGCTCTGCGCGATGTCATTGGCGACTTCAAGACCAGCGAAGGCGACAAAATCGACCTGTCGACCCTGGACGCCAACCTGGCGACAGCGGCCAACGATGCGTTCAGTTTCATCGGTTCCACTGCATTCAGCAGCAATGCCACAGGGCAAGTACGCTTCGCTGGAGGCGTTCTCTACGGCAGCACCGACGCCGACACCGCCGCCGAGTTCGAAATACAGTTGGTGGGGGTGAGCAACCTGCAAACTGCCGACCTGTTTGCCTGATCGGCCAGACGTTGCGTATCTGATGTTTCATGGTTGTCCCGAAAAAACTGACAAGAACGTTTAAATGAACGACAGGAGTGTTGATATGGCTAGCTTGATAAACGGTCTTGGTGGTGCAGCCGGTTTCGGGGAGAACCAGCTGACTCGAAACGATGATAGCTACACCTCCAACATTAATATCAGCTCTGTTTTCGGGGCTGCCGGACTCAACTTCTTCGGCACCAGCTACACCAATATTTCCGTCAATAACAACGGAAACATCACTTTTGGTGGCGGCCTTTCCACCTATACCCCCTACGGCATGCAAGACTCCAGCAGGCCGATGATTGCTCCCTTTTTTGCCGACGTCGATACCCGTGGTGGAACAGTCAGCGCAACGCCGGGCGGTACGTCGACGGGTAGCAACCTGGTCTATTACGACTTCAACGCTACAGGCAATGGCACGCTGACCGTTACTTGGGATGATGTCGGTTATTACAACAGCAAGACAGATAAACTAAATGCCTTTCAACTCCAGCTGGTCGGGAAGGGCGGCGGCAACTTCGATGTCATCTTCAGGTATGAAACCGTCAACTGGACAACCGGTAGCGCCAGTGGCGGCACCGGTGGACTGGGAGGAACCGTTGCCCGTGCCGGTTACTCGACTGGTGATGGCTCCTCCTGGTATGAACTGCCGCAATCGGGCAATGAGTCCGCCATTCTCGGGCTGGAAACCACTCCAGGTAACACAGGCGTAGCCGGTTACTACAAATTCAGCATCGTCAGCGGTACGTCCGGCAATGACAACATGCAAGGTACTGTCGGGAATGACTCGCTCTATGGCTCTTCGGGCAATGACGTCATCAATGGCTTTGCCGGAAATGACGTACTCTACGGCGCAGCGGGCAGCGACAGGCTCTTGGGCGGCCTGGGAGACGACACCTATATCGTGGATGCGCTGGATACGCTTGTTGAACTTGCCAACCAGGGTACCGACGTCGTTCAGGCAAACATCAGCTATACACTCGGTGACAATCTAGAGAACCTGATTCTGACCGGTAATAGCAGTATCAACGGCACAGGTAACGCACTGAACAACACCATTGTCGGCAACTCATCAAACAATATATTCAATGGCGCGGCGGGCACCGACTTTGTTTCGTATGCGTATTCCAACTACGGCGTCAGAGTCGACCTGTCCAACACCGGCTCGCAATATACGTACCAAGGCTACGATACTTTCGTGTCTATCGAGGGCGTCATCGGTACTGATGACTCCGATACACTAACCGGTAATGCCTTCGCCAATATCCTTATCGGCGGCGCAGACAGCGACATCCTCAATGGTGGCGCCGGCGACGATACCCTTGATGGCGGCAGTGGCGTGGACCGGATGACTGGCGGCGATGGTTCCGACCTCTACTACGTCGACAATGTCGGCGATATCGTCAGCGAAACCAATGCTGTCGCCAACACCGGTGGCACCGATACCGTTTATAGCTACCTCGACACCTACACCCTGACTGACAATGTCGAGAACCTGCGCCTGCTGGCGAACGGCGCTGCCAACGGCACCGGTAACAGCCTCAATAACGTCATCAGTGCGGCGGCCGGCAACAACATCCTCAATGGCGCCGCCGGTATCGATACCGTGTCCTATGCCTTTGCCACGGCGGCGGTGACGGCCAACCTGGGGCTGACCACTGCGCAAGCCACCGGTGGCTCTGGTTCAGACACCCTGTTGAACGTCGAAAACCTCACGGGCAGCAACTATCACGACAAGCTGACCGGCAACGCGCTTGCCAACACCCTCAACGGCGGCCTGGGCAGCGACCAGCTCAACGGCGCTGCCGGTGCCGACCGCCTGATCGGCGGCGATGGTTCCGACCTCTACTTCGTCGACAATGCCGGCGATGTCGTCAGTGAAACCAATGCTGTCGCCAGCACCGGTGGCACCGATATCGTGTATAGCTACATCAGTGCCTACACCCTGACTGACAATGTCGAGAACCTGCTCCTGCTGTCGAACGGCGCTGCCAACGGCACCGGTAATAGCCTCAATAACGTCATCAATGCGGCGGCCGGCAACAACATCCTCAATGGCGCCGCCGGTATCGATACCGTGTCCTATGCCTTTGCCACGGCGGCGGTGACGGCCAACCTGGGGCTGACCACTGCGCAAGCCACCGGTGGTTCCGGTTCAGACACCCTGTTGAACTTCGAAAATCTCACGGGCAGCAACTATCACGACAAGCTGACCGGCAACGCGCTTGGCAACACCCTCAGCGGCGGCCTGGGCAGCGACCAGCTCAACGGCGCTGCCGGTGCCGACCGCCTGATCGGCGGCGATGGTTCCGACTTCTACTTCGTCGACAATGCCGGCGATATCGTCAGTGAAACCAATGCTGTCGCCAGCACCGGTGGCATCGATACCGTGTATAGCTACATCGGTGCCTACACCCTGACTGACAATGTCGAGAACCTGCTCCTGCTGTCGAACGGCGCTGCCAACGGCACCGGTAACAGCCTCAATAACGTCATTTATGCAGCGGCCGGCAACAACATCCTCAATGGCGCCGCCGGTATCGATACCGTATCCTATGCCTTTGCCACCGCGGCGGTGACCGCCAACCTGGGGCTGACTACCGCGCAAGCCACTGGTGGTTCCGGTTCAGACACCCTGTTGAACTTCGAAAACCTCACGGGCAGCAACTATCACGACAAGCTGACCGGTAACGCGCTTGCCAACACCCTCAACGGTGGTGCCGGCAATGACACACTCACCGGTGGCGCCGGCAACGACACACTCACCGGTGGCGCCGGCAACGACCTGCTGATCGGTGGCACGGGCCTGGACATGCTTTATGGCGGTACCGGGGCCGACACATTCGATTTCAATGCCTTGAATGAAATGGGCCTGGGCGCTCTGCGCGATGTCATTGGCGACTTCAAGACCAGCGAAGGCGACAAAATCGACCTGTCGACCCTGGACGCCAACCTGGCGACAGCGGCCAACGATGCGTTCAGTTTCATCGGTTCCACTGCATTCAGCAGTAATGCCACAGGGCAAGTACGCTTCGCCGGTGGCGTTCTCTACGGCAGCACCGACGCCGACACCGCCGCTGAATTCGAAATTCAGTTGGTGGGGGTGAGCAACCTGCAAGCTGTCGACCTGTTTGCCTGATAAAGGGTCGTCTCTGGCACCAAAGCTCCAAGAAACCCTGAATCGCAGGATTCAGGGTTTTTTATGCCAGCGGGAAAACGAAGACACCCAGACATCCCCCCCAAGTATCCGAATGCAAGATTCAGGGATTGATGCCCCGCCTTGATTTTCAGTCTTTCACTAGCTCGCATCATCCCAGTGGAATACCAGGTTACGGGCTGCACCGCTGCCAATATCGGCAACATCCTTCCGTGTTTCGCCGTCGCGTGTCGCAATGACCGTGTATTTACCGGCAGGCAGTTTCACGTAAACCAGCGGACCGGCGTCATCGAGCGTCAGCACGGTCTGCCCCGGGGCCTTCTGAATAACTACATTCACGTCAGAGGTGTATTCATTTCCCGTCCCGACAGAGAACGTCATGTGCAGGTTATAGCCGGTGGTCTGCTGGATGGCCTTGGACTCATCCTCGCCGATACCGCCCGACAGGTAGGTGATGCCGTTTTGTTCCTGGCTTTGCACCTGCACCCCCTGGCCGTCGATGGGCTCAAGGCTGGCGGCAGGTGACATCGCAGAAAACATCAGCACGCCTACAGCGGTGAGGGGCAACAGGAGTGTATGGAGGTATTTCATGATGACGACTCCCGGGTTCTGCAGAACCCAATCGTTACACTCTTTGGATTTCCAGCCGGAGGGAGGGGTTTAGATTGATTTGGCCTGAGTACGAAACGTACTACGCCATTTGTTCCTCAGCCCTCGCCCGGATTTAGACCCGTCCTGCCTGAGAACCCGGTATTTCCTGCCTGTTTCTCAGTAACACCCGGCATCTTCGAAGGGGGCTCACTTGTCATTCTCTTTCGCTGTTCAACCTGCTGCGGAAGACTTCATGACAACCCTCACCCCCAACGACACTCACGACCCACATCTGGCATCACTGCTTGGCAACCTTGGCAAATTGATCCATCAGGCACGTCAGAAGGTGCTTCGGGCGGTCGATACCGTTCAAGTGCAGACCTGTTGGCAGATCGGACGACATATTGTCGAGTTCGAGCAGGAAGGGGCTCGGCGGGCCAGGTATGGCAAAGAGTTACTGTCGACCTTGGCCAAAGTGCTAACTGCGGAGTTCGGAAAGGGATTTGACGCTTCCAACCTTCGGTATATGCGTCTGTTCTATCAAGCCTTTCCAATTCGTGACGCACTGCGTCACGAATTGAGCTGGACACACTACCGCCGCCTGCTTCGGGTCGACAACGACAGCGCTCGTCTCTGGTACATGAACGAATCAGCCACCCAAAACTGGTCAAGCCGCGCCCTGGAACGCCAGATCAATACGCTGTACTACGAACGCCTGCTGGCGAGCCGCGATCGTGGCGCCGTCAAACAGGAGGCTGCCACCCACATTCAGAACATCAAGGCCAGCCCTCGGGATTTCATCCGTGATCCGGTGGTACTGGAGTTTCTTGGCTTACCCAATGCCGGCAAGCTTCAGGAAAGCGAGATCGAACAAGCGCTGATCGAACAATTGCAGGGCTTCTTGCTGGAGCTGGGAAAGGGCTTCGCATTCATTGCCCGCCAGCAACGCATCAGTACCGACAGCAAAGACTTCTACATCGACCTGGTGTTCTACAACTACTTGCTCAAGTGCTTCGTCATCTTCGATATCAAGCGCGGTGAACTGACCCATCAGGATGTGGGGCAGATGGACATGTACGTGCGCATGTACGACGACCTGAAACGCGGCACGGAAGACGGCCCCACTGTCGGCATCATACTCTGTGCGCAAAAGGATGAATCCGTGGTGCGTTACTCGGTGCTCGAAGGAAACGAGCAACTGTTCGCCAGCAAGTACAGGCTTGTCCTGCCGAGTGAGGAGGAACTCCGCAATGAGCTGGATCGGGAGCGTGCGGCACTTGAAGAACGACTGCTCGATCAACAACCGCGTTGAGGCGGACGGATTGTTCATCAACGGCATCAGGACTATCGTTGGCAGCTACCCGCAAAGGACTGACGCTGATGAATTTGCAGGACACGCCTCCACTGGCCCCCACTCGCATCGAGTCGCCGCTGCCGGATACCACCCCCGGCAAATCGTTCAAGGAAACCGCCTCGGACGGTTTCATCCTCGGTGGCTTCACCTGGCGACACGCCTCTCAGGACGCCACTCGTCCGGTGGTGATCATCAATGCCGCCACCTCGGTCCGTTGCCGCCATTACTCGCGCTTCGCCGACTACCTGTTCGCCCACGGCTTCGACGTCATCACCTATGACTACCGCGGCATCGGCGAATCGCGGCCGGCATCGCTCAAGGGGCTTCGAGCCTCGTGGACCGATTGGGGAGCGCTGGATTTCGAGGCGATGCTCAAGCGCGCGCAGCGTGAGTTCCCCGGGCAGCCTGTCGATGTGGTCGGCCATAGCTTTGGCGGCTGTGCCGCGGGCCTGGGAGCGTCCGGGCACCTGATCCGGCGCCTGGTGACGGTCGGTGCGCAATTCGCCTACTGGCGCGACTATGCGCCGGCCCATCGCTGGCGCATGTTCGCCAAGTGGCATGTGCTGATGCCACTGGTGACGATGATCTACGGCTACTTCCCGGGCAAACGCCTTGGCTGGCTGGAAGACACACCCGCCGGCGTGGTCCGTGACTGGAGCTTCTCCACTGCCCGCTTCGAGAAGCGCTCCAGCAGCCGCACAATCAGCAAAACCGCCGGGCAGCTGCCCTTTGCCGGTGTCACCGCGCAAACCCTGGCCATCAGCATCAGCGACGATCCCTACGGCACAATTCCGGCCATCGAACGCCTGCTCGGCTACTTCACCGGCAGCACAAATTCACACCTGCGCATCCATCCCGAAGACATCGGCGAAGAAGAAGTCGGACATTTCGCCTTTTTTCGCAGCGCATACCAAGCCACACTATGGCCCATTGCATTGGCCTGGCTGCAAAACGGCGAACTGCCCCCTGATACCCCCGGGCGGCGAGTGCCACGCAGCTAAGCCCTTTGCCCTTTCAACGAATACGGAACGACGCCCATGGCCTCCGCCAACAAGCAGCAAAAACGCGCCTCCCGTGCCAAGGCCAAGGCCAAGCAGAACCGCACCCAGCGGGCTGCCGCGCCGGTGGAACTGGACCCGAACGACGATCGCATCGACTTCGAGTCGGTGGACCTGACCGACATGTTCAAAGAGATGATCGACGCACAAAAGATCAGCCAGCAGGCCATGTGCGCGGCCTTTCTGGAACATCCGCTTATCGCACTGGTACTGGAGCAGGAAGGTGAGGAAACAGCGACAGACTTCATCATCGCTGCCCTGATCGAATATCGCCAATGGTCGACCGAAACCGACGAAGCCGGCGCTCTGGCGTGGATCGAATCACCGGCCTTTCAGGCCGACTACGTGGCGGCGTCCGACGCCATTGCCGCGCAAACCCAACAGAAACCGAACTGAGCTCCCATGGCCTCCCTGAACAAGCAACAGAAACGCGCCAAGCGCGCAAAAGCCAAAGCCAAGCAGATCAATATCCACGGCCGCAAACCCGCCGCGCTGGACGATGACCTTGGCCACCTCGACGAGCCGATCCCGGAATACACCCTGGCGATGTTCAGCAAAATGCGCGATGCGGAAGCTGTCAGCCGCAGCGAAATGCTCTCGGTACTGCTGACGAACCTGGCCTTTATCATCATCGACCATCCAGAACTGCTGGACATGGAAAACGCCGACGACGAAGGCATGGCCGCCACCCACCTGGCCGCGGACATGCTGATCGACTACCGCATGTGGGCCGACGGCATGGACCGCGACGCCGCCCAGGCATGGCTGAGCGAGCCGCAGTTCATTGCCGATTTCAGCGCTGCGCTGGATGTCTACCGCGAGTCGCTGGAAGTATCGGAAGAAAAAGCCGAGTAAGGGTTACGACGCAAACAAAAACGGTCGCTTGTTATCACTGACAGCGGCCTTTTTTTGGATCTGAATCGAGCACTTTCCTTCCGTCAGGCACCACGTATATCCCATTGACATATCCAACACAAAACCTATCCTTTGGACTCATCGCGCCAGTAAAAGCGCAGGAGGTCCAAATGGAACAGACAACCCTTTTCATGAGCAATCGAAGCCAGGCCGTTCGCCTGCCGAAAGCTGTAGCCATGCCAAGCGACGTGAAACGAGTCGACGTCGTCGCCGTCGGTCGAAGCCGAATCATCACGCCCGCCGGTGAAACCTGGGACAGCTGGTTCGATGGCGCAAGCATCACGGCAGACTTCATGACCGATCGCGAGCAACCTGCCGATCAGGAGCGTGAGTCGTTCTGATGATCAAGTACATGCTCGATACCAACATCTGCATCTTCACCATCAAGAACAAACCACAGGTGGTACGGGAGGCGTTCAACCGTCATCACAGCCAACTGTGCATCAGTGCGGTCACGCTGATGGAGCTGATTTACGGCGCGGAAAAATCAGCAGCGCCCGAAAAAAACCTGGCAGTCATCGAGGGTTTCTCCGCCCGACTTGAAGTCCTGCCCTTCGACAACGAAGCAGCAGCACACACCGGAATGATCCGATCCGAACTGGCAAAGGCAGGCAAACCCATAGGCCCGTACGACCAGATGATTGCCGGGCACGCACGCTCACGCGGGTTTATCGTGGTCACCAACAACCTGCGGGAATTCGAGCGCGTTCCGGGGTTACGCGTAGAAGACTGGGTTCATGTCGAATGAACACCGAGCAATCGACAGAAACAAAAACGGCCGCTTGTCATCACTGACAGCGACCGTTTTGCATTACGCGGTGTGAATCAGTTCAGCACCACCGCGCCACTCTTTTCCAGTTTGCGGCGGCGAGCCACCAGCAAACCGGCCGCTACCACCAGAGCACTGAGCAAGCCGGTCGCGAGGATTTCCACGCGATGGGCTTCCTGGAACAGCATGATGGTCAGGGCCGCGACGATGAAGACGATCACCGCGTAGGTCAGGCCCGGGAACAGCCACATGCTGAAGGCGATTTTCTCGCCGCGCGCTATACGCTGCTTACGCATGCGCAGTTGCGAAATCGCAATCACCAGGTACACCAGCAGCGCGATCGCGCCGGAGCTGGCCAGCAGGAATTCGAACACCGCAGCCGGGGCTACGTAGTTGGCGAAGGTTGCCAGGAACGCGGCGCCAGTGGACAACATCACAGCCCAGTAAGGCGTGCCACTTTTGTTGGTGCGCGTGGACATCGCCGGCGCATCACCGCGCTTGCCCAGGGAGAACAACATCCGCGACGACGTGTAGAGCGCCGAGTTCAGGCAGCTGGTCACGGCGACCAATACCACGATGTCGACGATCATCTTGGCATTCGGGATGCCCATGCGCTCAAGCACAGTCTGGTAGGAACCGAGGCTGGCCAGTACCGGATCGTTCCAGGGCACCAGGGCCACAACGATGAAGATCGACACGAGGTAGAACAAGCCGATCCGCCAGATGACCGAATTGGTGGCCTTGGAGATTTGCTTGCCAGGGTTCTTCGATTCCGCGGCCGCGATGGTCACGATCTCGGTGCCCATGAAGGAGAACATGGTGGTCAGAATCGCGCCCAACACCGCGCCCATACCGTTTGGCAGGAAGCCCTGGGTGTCGAACAGATGGGAAACGCCGCTGACCTGGCTGCCCGGCAGGAAGCCGAAGATCGCCATGAGACCCAGCACGATGAAACCGATGATGGCCAGCACTTTGATCAGGGCGAACCAGAACTCGAACTCACCGTAGTTCTTTACGCTGAACAGGTTGGTTACGGTCAACAGCATCGTGATGACCAGGGCGAAAGCCCAGATGTCCACGCCAGGGAACCAGGCATGCAGGATGGTCGCAGCGGCGTTGGCTTCCAGCGGAATCACCAGCACCCAGAACCACCAGTAGAGCCAGCCGATGGTGAAACCGGCCCAGTGACCGATTGCGCGGTCGGCGTAAGTCGAAAATGAACCGGTGTCCGGCGAGGCAACGGCCATTTCGCCGAGCATGCGCATCACCAGCACCACCAACATGCCGGCGGCGGCGTAAGCCAACAGAACAGCCGGACCTGCAGCGGCGATGGCGTGACCCGAGCCAACGAACAAGCCGGCGCCGATAACCCCGGCAATCGACAGCATGGTCACGTGGCGCGGTTTGAGCCCCTGTTCGAGGCCATTAGAGCTTTGGGTACTGCTCATTAAAACTACCTTTGTAAGGAGAAGCGAATGCGTGCATCCCGTTCGGCGAACCTTCTCGTAAAAAGAAGCCAACAGGGCGTTCTGGATTCTGCACGCAATAATTGCGCCAAAATATTTCAAATCCTTCTATCCCGGCGATTCCAACAGACCGGACAGTCATCGCAACCCATTGAATTTAATGGCACTTCGCCAGAACGTTACCCTGCCACCCACTTTTCGGGGTGAATCCGCGCACTGGAAACACACCTGAAAATGGCTCCGCGCACATTAAAAGTGCACAAGCGGTGCATTTGGCCGGATAGCGCTTCCAACACCCTGTCAAAGCTGGCAACATCGCGCCTTTTTTTGCGGCAGCCACCGCGCTTTTCATCGACAGGCAAGGTTCAAACGGCTGTTCGGTTGTTGATGGGGCGACAGTCTGCTGCGCCGATGCGACAACCTGCCACACACCAGCCGTTTACTGTCCGTAGCGCTGTTGGCTGCCATTGAAACGCTATGCTAGGTTGGCCGCCTCGCCAGGAAGGCCGCCAACAGCAGGAGCGCAACATTTATGAGGAACGCACATGGCTGAGGCCACGCCCGCGCTTGAAATCCGCAACTTGCACAAACGCTACGGTTCGCTGGAGGTGCTCAAAGGCATCTCGCTGACCGCCCGCGACGGCGATGTGATCTCGATCCTGGGTTCCTCCGGCTCCGGCAAGTCCACGTTCCTGCGGTGCATCAACCTGCTGGAAAACCCGCACCAGGGCCAGATCCTGGTCGCCGGCGAAGAACTCAAGCTCAAGGCCGCGAAGAACGGTGAACTGGTGGCCGCCGACGGCAAACAGATCAACCGCCTGCGCAGCGAAATCGGTTTTGTGTTTCAAAACTTTAATCTGTGGCCGCACATGAGCGTGCTCGACAACATCATCGAAGCCCCGCGCCGCGTGCTCGGCCAGAGCAAGGCCGAAGCCATCGAAGTGGCCGAAGCCCTGCTGGCCAAGGTCGGCATCGCCGACAAGCGCCATGCCTACCCGGCACAGTTGTCCGGCGGCCAGCAACAACGCGCGGCCATTGCCCGCACCCTGGCCATGCAGCCCAAGGTCATCCTGTTCGACGAGCCCACCTCGGCGCTTGACCCGGAAATGGTCCAGGAAGTACTTAATGTCATCCGCGCGCTGGCCGAAGAAGGCCGCACCATGCTGCTCGTGACCCACGAAATGGGCTTCGCCCGTCAGGTCTCCAGCGAAGTGGTGTTCCTCCACCAGGGCCTGGTAGAAGAGCAAGGATCGCCACAGCAGGTGTTCGAAAACCCGCTTTCGGCGCGCTGCAAACAATTCATGTCCAGCAACCGCTAACGGAGCTATCCACATGCAGAATTACAAAAAGGTCTTCCTGGCTGCCGCCGTCACCCTGGCGTTCAGCGCCGGTGCCATGGCCGAAACCCTGAAGATGGGCATCGAAGCGGCTTACCCACCGTTCAACAATAAAGATGCCAGTGGCAATGTCGTCGGCTTCGACAAAGAGATCGGCGACGCCCTGTGCGCCAAGATGAAAGTCGAGTGCACCGTCGTGACCTCCGACTGGGACGGCATCATCCCGGCCCTGAACGCCAAGAAGTTCGACTTCCTGATCTCCTCGATGTCGATCACCGACGAGCGCAAACAAGCGGTGGACTTCACCGACCCGTACTACTCCAACAAGCTGCAGTTCATCGCGCCGAAAAACGTCGACTTCAAAACCGACAAGGCTTCGTTGCAAGGCAAGGTGATCGGCGCCCAACGCGCGACCCTGGCCGGCACATGGCTGGAAGACAACATGGACGGCGTCGAAGTCAAACTCTATGACACCCAGGAAAACGCTTACCTGGACCTGATTTCGGGTCGCCTGGATGGCATCCTGGCCGACAAGTACGTCAACTACGAGTGGCTGAAAAGCGACGCCGGCCGTGCGTACGACTTTAAGGGCGACCCGGTGGAAGAAAGCGACAAGATCGGTATCGCCGTTCGCAAGAACGACCCGATCCGCGTGAAGCTGAACACCGCCCTGAAAGAAATCGTCGCTGACGGCACCTATAAAAAGATCAACGACAAGTACTTCCCGTTCAGCATCTATTGATACTGACCTGCCTGACCGGCGCCTGATGGCGCCGGTTCTCGGCCTTGCCTGCCGCGATTTGAAAAGAAATCCATGATTATCGACCTCTACGGATTCGGCCCGGCGCTCGCCGCTGGCGCGCTGATGACTGTGAAACTGGCACTCTCGGCCCTGTGCCTGGGGCTGGTGCTCGGTCTGCTCGGCGCCTTGGCCAAGACTTCCCCGTACAAGCCGCTGCAATGGCTTGGCGGTACTTATTCGACCCTGGTTCGCGGCATCCCGGAATTGCTCTGGGTGTTGTTGATCTACTTCGGCACGGTCAACCTGATGCGCGCCCTGGGCGAGTTCTTCGGCAACCCCGACCTTGAACTCAACGCCTTCGCCGCCGGTGTGATTGCGCTGGGCCTGTGTTTCGGCGCCTACGCCACGGAAGTGTTTCGCGGCGCGATCCTCGCCATTCCCAAAGGCCATCGCGAAGCCGGCGTGGCCCTGGGCCTGTCGAAATGGCGGATTTTCACCAAGCTGATCATGCCGCAGATGTGGCGCATCGCCCTGCCCGGCCTTGGCAACCTGTTCATGATCCTGATGAAAGACACCGCGCTGGTGTCGGTGATCGGCCTGGAAGAAATCATGCGTCATGCGCAAATCGGCGTGACCGTCTCCAAGCAACCGTTCACCTTCTATATGGTGGCCGCGTTCATGTACCTGAGCCTGACGGTACTGGCGATGACCGGCATGCATTTCCTGGAAAAACGCGCCGCTCGCGGCTTCGCGAGGAGCACCCAATGAACTGGGAAGTCATCATCAAGTGGCTGCCGAAACTGGCCCAGGGCGCAACCCTGACCCTGGAACTGGTGGCCATCGCCGTGATCGCCGGTTTGCTGCTGGCCATTCCACTGGGCATCGCCCGCTCGTCGCGCCTGTGGTGGGTACGGGCATTTCCCTACGGCTACATCTTCTTTTTCCGTGGTACGCCGTTGCTGGTTCAACTGTTCCTGGTCTACTACGGCCTGGCGCAGTTCGACGCGGTTCGTAACAGTTCGATGTGGCCGTACCTGCGCGATCCGTTCTGGTGCGCCACGGCGACCATGACCCTGCACACCGCGGCCTACATTGCGGAAATCCTGCGGGGCGCCATTCAGGCGATTCCACCGGGCGAGATCGAGGCGGCACGGGCGCTGGGCATGTCCAGACCCAAAGCCCTGTTCTACATCATCCTGCCGCGCGCCGCGCGCATCGGCCTGCCGGCCTACAGCAACGAAGTGATCCTGATGCTCAAGGCCAGCGCCCTGGCCAGCACCGTGACCCTGCTGGAACTGACCGGCATGGCCCGCACCATCATTGCCCGGACCTACCTGCCAGTGGAGATCTTCTTCGCCGCGGGCATGTTCTACCTGGTAATGGCTTACGTGCTGGTGCGCGGTTTCAAGCTGCTGGAGCGCTGGTTGCGCGTCGATGCCTGCCAAGGGCGTTGAGGATTGCGTGTTGACGGGCGAGGCCCTGCTCGCCCGTTTTACCGCGCTGGATGCTTTTCTGACAGCGCATCAAGCACTGTGGAAACCCCGGCCGTTCACTCACCTACAGCTACCCTGGGAAGCGTCCTACCCGGAGCTGGCCGCATGGCTACGTGAGCGAACGCTGGAAGACGCGGAAAACACTCACAACCAACCCGCCCTCCTGAATGCACCGGAACCCTTTGCTTCCTTGGCAAGGATGTCCGTTGCCTTGAGTGCCGTGGATGAATTGCCCGCACACACGCTCGAAGCGGCCGGCCATCGACTGAACGTCGATGTACCGGGGCGTAAATGGCAGCAGATCGAAGCGTTCGCCAGCCGATTGCAGTTTTCCGAGGCACCGCAGCATTGGCTGGACTGGTGCTCAGGCAAAGGGCATTTGGGCCGCCGCCTGTTGCAACCAGGCCAACAACTGACATGCCTGGAATACGACCCGGCACTGGTATCCAGCGGCCAGGCGCTCAGCCAGCGCCATCACCTGCATGCGCTGCATATCGAACAGGATGTGCTCGCGGCAGGCGCAGCTAGTTCATTGAGCGCGCATCACACACCTGTCGCGCTTCACGCCTGCGGTGATCTGCATGTGCGGCTGATTCAACTCGCCAGCGCCACAGGCTGTAAGCAACTCGCCATTGCGCCGTGCTGCTACAACCGGATCAGTCTTGCCCAATACTCGCCGATTTCCTCGGCGGCCAAAGGCTCCGACTTACAGCTTTCCCTCGACGACCTCGCATTGCCCATGAGTGAAACCGTTACTGCCGGCGCCCGCGTGCGACGTCAACGCGACACCTCCATGGCCCGGCGCCTGGGCTTCGACTTGCTGCAACGGCAACTGCGCGGCATCAACGAGTACCTGCCAACCCCTTCCCTGCCCAGCGCCTGGCTGGACAAACCCTTCGCCGATTACTGCCAACACCTGGCCGCACTCAAAGAGTTATCCACAGTCGGCCCGCAAGATTGGCAAGCCCTCGAAGCCGCCGGCTGGCAGCGACTGGCCGAAGTGCGCAACCTTGAACTACTACGTGGACTTTTCCGACGCCCGCTAGAACTTTGGCTAGTTCTTGACCGGGCACTTTTCCTCGCCGAGCAGGGCTACAGCGTCCGCGTCGGCACCTTCTGCGAAACCCCGCTCACGCCGCGCAATTTCCTGCTCCTGGCCGAACGCGCTTAAACACACCCGACCTGTGGATAACTCTGTTGATGGAATTATCGTGGATCCAATATCCACACCGGTTTCAGGGCAAAATCCATACTGTTCATTTTTTATACACCCGCATAAAAAATCGAAAAAACAGGTATTTGCGGACAAATGAGAACAGATCCACAAATTCGGCCTAAACCCAGTGCGTTGCCAACGGCATTGTGCATAAGCATTTAATCAAAACGACATAAATGCCTAATCCCGGATCGCAGACAGGGGAAATTGCACCCTTTCATTACTCTTGATATACACACACGCAAGGGCGCCGGCAGCGCGGCCACAAACAAGAACATTTCTCCGACAGGATGCGCCAGTGACGTTCATTTCCTACGCACAGAATTTCGAAGACATACGCCTGTGGCGCGCCCTCAAAACCGTCGAGAACGGCTTCTACATCGACGTCGGGGCAAACCATCCCACCCATGATTCGGTCACCAAGGCGTTCTACGACAACGGCTGGACCGGCATCAACGTCGAACCGATGCCCAACTACTATGAAGCCTTGTGCCAGCAACGCCCCAAAGACACCAACCTGCAATGCGCGGCCGGGGAAAGCGCTGACGACCTGACCTTCTACGGCATCGCCGGCACCGGCCTCTCGACCCTCGACCCGGCCATGGCCCAAATGCACATAGACGCCGGCATGGACGTGCGCAGCCAAACGATCCAGTCCCGCACCCTGACCTCCATCTGCGAAGAACACGCCCAGGGCCGCGCCATTCACTTCCTGAAAATCGATGTCGAAGGCCACGAAGAAACCGTCCTGCGCGGCATGGACTTCAGCCAATGGCGGCCCTGGGTGATCCTCATCGAAACCCCCTGGGCCCGCGACCAGACCTGGGAAAGCCTCGTCACCGACGCCGGCTACCAATCCATCCTGTTCGATGGCATCAACACCTACTACCTCGCCGAAGAACACCTGAACCTCAAACCCGCCTTCGACATCCCGCCGTGCAACCTGGACGAGTTCCAGTTCTGCAAAGGCCACAACTTCAGCCACCCCCTCAGCGACGCCGAAAACCAACTCGCCGCCGCCCTGCAACGCGCCGAACAGGCCGAAGCACAGCTGCGCGCGATGCAAAACAGCCGAACCTGGCAAGCCATTCAGAAACTCAAGAAAACCCTGCTGCGCGCCTGACCTGAAGCCCGTGCAAAAATAGTCAGAATTCAGGGGTTTACAGAAGCCAGCCAATCGCTATAATCGTCGCCCTGACACGCCGGTATAGCTCAGATGGTAGAGCAACTGACTTGTAATCAGTAGGTCCCGGGTTCGATTCCTGGTGCCGGCACCATACAAAACAAAGGCTCGCAGAAATGCGGGCCTTTGTTGTTTTTGGAATCCAGGAATTCGGCTGCTACAAACAGCCCCTGTAGAGCTGCCGATGGCTGCGATCTTTTGATCTTCAACGCAGGTCCGGTTGCCCTTGGAAAAGACTGCAGGCTGCGCCAGCTCCCTAACCGGGGAAGTAAATCTGACCCCTATTCCCTACAACCCGAACACCTACGCCGCCCGGATCTGGATTGAGCACTTCCGCAGTGTCCTGCCGGACAGCCCTTTCCGGGCTTATGGCGACGTGCTGGCGGCGAAGACCGAAGCAGTCGAAATCAACGGCGTGAAAAAGCTGGCTCTATTCGTACAGATTGAACCAACCGACGACCTGATCAGCAGGAACAAGGCCCGTCAGAAGCTGTACACCAGCATCGAGATCAACCCGAAGTTTGCCGACACCGGTCGCGCTTACCTGGATGGCCTGGCCGTCACCGATGCCCCGGCCAGCCTGGGCACCGAAATGCTGGCCTTCAGTGCCAAGAACCCTGACGCCTCACTACGACGATACAGGAAAGCAGCGCCGCAAGAATGTGGCACCTGCAGACGTTTCGCTGGCAGAGCTTCACCGGATTATGGACGAGACGTGCAATGTTGATCGGGGCACTCTTCGCTATGTTTGCGACCGGTTCCACGAGAGCGATCGCTATAAGAAGCTCAGTCCAAAAACTCATGAAGATTACTGCTACTCCCGCGACGTTCTGCTGAATATACCCACCAGACTGGGCAAGCCGCTGGGCGACCTAGCCGTAAAGAAATTTACGGCCGCCCTAGTGCAACGCATCGTTGATCGGCTCGCGGATGAGGGCACCCCCTCGAAAGCAGCGCACGTACTGCGATACCTGCGGCGCGTGCTGCAGTGGGGGGCGTAACCGTGGGTTTCTGGATGTGAACCCAGCGCTTGGCATTGAGGCGCCGATTAAGCGCAAACAGCGTCGGCTGCCACGCCACAACGTCATGGAGGTCCTGATCGATCGCGCAACTGCACGCGGTCGGTTGGCAAGTCATGAACCAGGTGGCTGTCCGGAGTACCTGACTATCGTCATGGAATTGGCCTACCTGTGTCGTCTACGCGGCATAGAGGTCGTGGCACTCACGGACGTCAACGAAATGGAAGAGGGGCTTTTGACCAATCGCCGCAAGGGCAGTCTAGACAATATAGTCCGGTGGACTCCTCGACTACGTTCGGTGTGGGATAGTGCGAAAGCAATTCGGGCCAAGACCTGGGAACGTCGCCAGACAGCGATTCCGATCGCACCGTCACGGCGTCATATTATTGTGGTAAGCCATGGTGGCCCGCTTCGCAAGTCAAGCCTCGACACCGCCTGGCAAAGGTTCATCACGCTGGCGATAGCAGACGGAACCATTACTCCGGAAGAACGCTTTGCTTTGCATGATCTGAAACGAAGGGGCATAACCGATACCACTGGCAATCGAGCTGAAAAGCAGGAAGCCAGCGGTCATCGAGATCAAAAAATGATGGATGTCTATGATCTCAGCATACCTGTCGTCGCACCAGCCGCCGAATAGACCCAGCCACAAACAACGTAATACATCGTCAGTCGATACTGATGTAAAGGCCACTCCGGTATGCCATTATCTGCTGAAATATCTCAGTGACGGGGGCAAAAAGATGGCCGTAAAAAAAAGACAGAAATATAAAGTTCACAAAGCTGCTTGCCTAAATACAAAATTCGGTGAAATACCTGCATATACATTTGCGATGAAAGCTAAGGATCTGCTGGGTCTTCATTACGTAGCAGTTCGAGGAAAAGATATAGAAGAGGGAGCAGTACAAAGACCTCTCAGTGTTAGAAGAATAAACGGCATCAAGAACTACATTCTTGACGGCAACACCTTCTTCAACTCATTCATAATCAACTGGAACGAAGCCAACTACTCACCGACTTACAAAGACGGGGAAATTGATATCCCTCTTATTCCTTTCGCAGCGCAGGTCATCGACGGCCAGCATCGGCTTTCAGGTTTAGCGGCAGCTTTCCAAGCTGAACCAGCCATTGGCGAGCTAGAGTTACTCGTAACTATGTGCATCAATCTATCGACCCCTGAAGCGGCTCAGATTTTTCTCAATATAAACACTGAGCAAAAGCCAGTCCCAAAAAGTTTGGTATACGACTTGTTCGGGGAAGTTTTTAATGACGAAGAGCATGCGGTGAACAGGGCAACCGATCTAGCACGCGATCTCAATGAAGATCCGAGCTCGCCTCTGTATAATCTAATAAAGTTCCCTGGTGCACCTCGCGGACAGGGCTACATTGAACTGTCCACCTTCGTTACTGCTCTTAAAGATCACTTAACCCCAAAGAAGGGGACATTTTACATTTATAAATTGAGAGAAATGGAAAAGCAAAAACTGGCTATATCCAATTTCTTCCAAGCTATACGCGACTATTACACGGAAGCAAAAATCTGGGAGTCATACACAAAAAACCCGTTCCTGAAAGCAGCCGGATTCAATGGTGCAATGGACTTTTTTCTTGAGTCTCTTATTAAGCGATGCGCGGAGCAAGGGTCTTTCTCGATAAAAACCATGAAGGAATTCATTGGTCTAGACAGAGAAGGGCTAGTAGCTTGGGATGAGCTGAAAGGAAAGGATGGGAAAACAGCAAGAAAAGTAATCAAGGATCTCTTGGAATCTAACCTGCTCAACTCTCTACCAGACCATGATGAATACCAATTCTAACCGCTTCAAACTTCAGCAGTTGATAGAGAGTGAGATAGGATGTAACGACCCAGAGAAACTTGGAAGTTACAAAGCTAAGTTTGAGCTCTTTACCATAACAACAGAAAACAAGGAGCGAGTAACGAATGCGATAACGGAAGATGCCGCAGACATATTCTATAAAGCGGTTTGGACATATGCAGAAGCTGTATCAGCAATTTCACGAGGTCATCAGTCATGGGCAATCGTGAAGCTGTATTATTCAATATTTTACTTCCTACGCTGTTTAATAGCAGCACGTGGTGTAGGTGTAGTGAAGTGCAACGGCATATATACAATCCGAACTGATATCGGCTCAAACCCAACCAAAAGAGATGGCGGAAAACATAGAGGGGAGAATGTTCGTGGAGACCATAAAACCACCATCGCAATATTTGAGAGCGATTTTGGAAGAGGTGACGTATTACTTAGCAACAAAGTTTCAGAGCAGTATATTTTTGATTGGATGATGAGTGCTAGAGAGCGAATCAACTATAGAGATGCAACATTTTCAGAGCCAAATTTTAACTTTTTTGAAAGCACAACAAAAGATGAAGGAGGTGTATTGCGATGGATCATTACTTATCTAAACGACCAACCTCCAACTTTTATGTTTCTAGAGCCTCACTGTTCTCTCGCAGCGCCGACATATTTGTTAAATCTTGTGAGAACAGAGCTAAAATCCCGCTTGGGACTCCATGCCCCGCTACGCGACGAGCAGTATGAAAGCCTGTTGAAATTGCTCGAGGGAACCGGATTGGAAAGCAATTTTACGTTTCGATCTCTATTGAAGGACTCCTAGCCGTTCTCTTACGTCTCGGGCTCAGAGCAATTGACCTCGATGAGGCGTATAGAGAACATGGCACGGAATTTTGACGTAATAGCTGGTAAAACGCCTCGAAAACACTGGATAAAAAGGCATGCTCGACGTAACAAAAAATTACATAACTGATTGTTTTTCATAGAGAAATTAACTGACTTGTAATCAGTAGGTCCCGGGGTCGATTCCTGGTGCCGGCACCATACAAAACAAAGCCCTCGTAGAAATACGAGGGCTTTGTTGTTTCTGGAGCGTCCACTTTTTTGTCCACACACCGGAATCTGTGGGAGCGAGCCTGCTCGCGATGAGGCCGTCAAACCCACCGACGATCTGCGGGCCAAGACAAAGGGGTGCCTTTCCCAAAACACCAACAACGAAGCAACCTCAACCAAACAGCATCTTTTGCCAATGATCCTCACCCACAATGGCAATCGAAGCTCCCGCCTCACGCAACTCCACTGCCTTCATGATCTTCGTTCCATAAGTACTGTGGCGCCACTGCTCATTACCCACGCTACCAACCACCAGGTAATGCACCTTCTTACTCACACTGCCCCCAATCAAATGTAAACGCTCCATGAACCCCACATTCAAAGCGCTTAGCTGATCCCGGATGCTGTGCTCCCGATTCCCTCAGGAGCCAGCCCGCCATGATGCGACCCGATGCCAAAGTCGAAAAAGTCTATCTCTACCCCAAGCCCGTCGACTTTCGAAAATCCATTGATGGCCTGGCCGCACTTGTCGAGCTGGATATCAAAGTCGCGGTATTCGACCCTGTGCTTTTCGTCTTCCTCAACAAACCACGCAACCGCGTGAAGATTTTGTATTGGGAACGCAACGGCTTCTGCCTTTGGCTCAAGCGCCTCGAATCCGAACGATTTAAAACATCGCCCGATGCCAACGATGAAGCGATCATCCTGACCGTCCAGGAACTGAACTGGCTACTGGATGGTTTTGATCTCTGGCGCAACCGTCCTCATCAGGTTTTGACGCCTCGATACGTGGCCTGATTCGGTATAATCCAGGGCATGATTTCCATGCCCGAAAACCTCCCCGATGATCCTGAATTGCTCAAGCAGATGCTTGCGAAGATGCAGTCCAGAGTCGGTTTCCTCGAAGAAGAAAATGCGCTGTTGCGTCAGCGCCTGTTCGGACGCAAGTCCGAGCAAACGGTTGATCCGGCAACGCCGCAGTTGGCCCTGTTCAATGAGGCGGAAAGCGTCGTCGAGCCCATTGATGAAGCGGCAGAAGAAGAGGCTGTTGCGCCGACCCAGCGGCGTGGCAAACGCAAACCGCTGCCGGCCGATCTCCCCCGCATCGAAGTCATCCACGAACTGCCCGAACATGAACTGACCTGTGCCTGCGGCTGCCGCAAACACGCCATCGGCGAGGAAGTTAGCGAGCAGCTTGAAATCGTGCCGATGCAAATTCGCGTGATCAAGCACGTCCGTAAGGTCTACGGTTGCCGCGCCTGTGAAACGGCTCCGGTCACTGCGGACAAGCCCGCTCAGTTGATTGAAAAAAGTATGGCCAGCCCAAGCGTGCTGGCGATGCTGCTGACCACCAAATACGTGGACGGTTTGCCGCTTCACCGTTTTGAAAAAGTGCTGGGCCGCCATGGCATCGATATCCCGCGCCAGACCTTGGCCCGCTGGGTTATCCAGTGCGGCGAACACTTGCAACCACTGCTGAATTTAATGCGCGACCAGTTATTGGAAAGCCGCGTCATCCACTGCGATGAAACCCGCGTGCAGGTGTTGAAAGAGCAGGATCGGGAGCCCAGCAGCCAGTCCTGGATGTGGGTGCAAACCGGCGGCCCACCCGACAAACCAGTGATCCTTTTCGACTACTCCACCAGCCGGGCTCAGGAGGTGCCGACGCGCCTGCTTGATGGCTATCGCGGCTACGTGATGACCGATGATTACGCCGGTTACAACGCGCTGGGCGCGCAGGAAGGAGTGGAGCGTTTAGGCTGCTGGGCGCATGCACGGCGCAAATTCGTCGAAGCGCAAAAAGTGCAGCCCAAAGGCAAGACGGGACGTGCCGACATCGCGCTGAACCTGATCAACAAGCTTTATGGCATCGAACGCGACCTACAGGCCGGCAACGACGGCGAACGAAAAACCGGTCGTCACGCGCACAGCCTGCCGGTGCTGGCTCAGTTGAAAAGCTGGATGGAAAAGACCCAACCCCAGGTCACCGCTCAAAACGCCCTGGGCAAAGCCATCAGCTACCTGGCGAGCAACTGGAACAAACTTGAACGGTACGTCGAGGAAGGTTACTTGCCGATCGACAACAACGCTGCCGAACGCGCCATCAGGCCCTTCGTGATCGGAAGAAAGAACTGGCTGTTTAGCGACACCCCCAAAGGTGCGACGGCCAGCGCTCAACTTTATAGCTTGGTCGAGACTGCCAAAGCCAACGGCCAAGAGCCCTATGCGTGGCTGCGCCACGCACTTGAGCGCCTGCCGACGGCTTCTTCGGTTGAGGATTACGAAGCTTTACTGCCCTGGAACTGCTCGTCGGTATCGCGTAGTTAAACGCGCTATCCATCTTGCTGGCTGGTAGGGTTTACGGTGAGCTTAAAGAATACGAGCGGAGCAACGATCATGGAATACGACGATAAACTGATTGAAGAAGCCGTGCTTGCCCTGTTGGCAACCTTCAGTTTTGATAACGGCAATGCTTGGAAAGGGTTCGACTTCGAGACCATGAGCCGATTACATGAACAGGGTTTCATCAGTAATCCGGTGAACAAGAACAAATCGATTTGGTTGACGGCTGAAGGGTTGGAGCGAGGTCGGCAGACAGCCGACCGGTTGTTTGGGGTAGGAACCCAAGGGGAGCATGCATCCGAGTCGGATACCTGACTTCATACCACGGCCATCCGGTAGGTGGGGTTTATGGATCGCATACAATCAAATCACCTCGTTCTTCGACCAGCGCCTGACAATCCTTACGGGGCCCAAAGGCCATGACACCGGTAAATACAAACATCCGGCCGTCCCACACCAAATCAGGGATCGGTGAGTTGAAAGGAAGGTCCGTAGGAGTAACGGCAACAACACCGCCAACCTTCGGTCTCTCAATGCCCACTCCAGAAAAACCACGCAGAATGTTAAGCAGCTCCAGAGACTCATCTATGTCTAGAGCATTGTCCTGAAGCATGCACGCCAAACGCGAATACAGCAGATTGATCACTGGATCGTTCAGATGCGCGAGATTGTTTTCCAACCATTGCTTTAGAAAAACCGCTTCCGTGATGTTCACAACACCGTCGGCCGTAATCCCAGCGGCCAACCCGACCAAGGCATCGGCGGCGCGTCGATCGATTCGGGCGCGGTTGAAGAACTTGCTGCTCTCAAACTCGTGGTGTAGATCCATTACGGGTTTTCCTTGAGGTGGGTACTAGCTCGATACCGAAGCATTAGCAAGCAAGTAGATGTTGTGTTCAAAGCTAGCACCACTGCGCGCAGACACCCCATTTTTAATCAGGAAAATAGATCCGTCCCCTTTCCTGCTATTTAAGGAGCGAGAAAATAATCTGGTGGCTGCTCTCGCTACCTCTTGAGTAAAAATTGTCGCCAAGTAACTGCACGAACAGTTTAGCGTTCAAATATAGAAAAATCTATGTCATCTGTCTCCCTATAGTATTTTGGGTCCTTCATCCAACTGTCTATATAATCAGGAATGCGGCAAGGGTGGGGTACAGCTTCTTTATCTATAGATTTAAGAAGCACTGCACAAGTCTTAGCTGTTTTTTCCATACCATTAACGCCAGCGAGCTTTTCCATATTTTCGAGGAACCTCTGATGCATGACCCCTACAAAGTCACGCTTGTGCTGCTGTATAACCACCTCACAAAACTCTGACGACATGTACTCTAGATCCCAACGGTCTGTCCTATAACTTATTACGTCATCCATAACTACACGCTGACGGTAGACCACCAACATCCGATGATAGTCTTTTATTACCCTAATCAATTCTTTCTCATTAACTGGATTTTTATGTTCGACTTCTAGTAGCGAAGGAAGAAGTTCACAGAAAAACTGAAAGTCAGTTCCAGTAAAATACCGAAGAGTATCTTGTATATAGGCTAACGGTATCTGCCGTAAAAGCCTGCCTGCGATTTCCAATCGTTGAGACTGATTAAAGCTGACAAGGTAGTTTTCGCCTAAATTAAGCGCAACGAAGTCCACAACTACTTCAGGCCTGATAGGAAGTTTTGGATTACTTACACCAATCACAATCATACTATTCTCATCGTGTTTCTTGGTGTAGGTATTTACATTAAACTCGTGATAAAGAGCACACCGCGAGGGGGATCCAGAAAGATACTCAATGAAGATACTAATGGAGTCCTTTCTAGGATGAGAAAATACACCATGCAAGAATAGTTTATATAGCCTCTTCACCTCAAATAAATGAATCCCACCGGTATGTATCACCGTCATTGAAAGATATCTTTTCATGCAATCAAGAAAAAATGATCCATCATTATTTATATCATATTGCAAAAGAACATAGAAGCACTCAAATACGTTCTGGGAAATCTGGCAGGCGTTAAAGTCAAGAGGATTCTTAGAGGTCTGAGGAATTCTTGAGCTATACAGTTGTTGCTGTAGAAAGGAAGGCCCTTTACTTATTATATGGTCAAACAAATACGCTTTTACTTCTATGGCGTCTTGTCTATTCATTTTTTTTGATAATTGTTCTAGATCAGCCTCTCGTGCTGTCCTCCATTCGTCTTGAGCTTCTTCAGGTTTTGGTAATTTCCTGGCCAGGACGAAAAAGGGGGTTATTCTTTTTAAGGCCTCGTAACTCGGCTTCCCCTTACCAACAAACAGACTGCTTTGTAAATTATGTATTGGTGGAGCTCGCAAAACTGATTCAGACATTACAAATGAAATCGTATCAGAATGAGAGAATGGCTTACCATTGTTACCACTCCAGGGTTGAGTCCAGGAAGGAAAAGCAGATCTAATTTCGTGCCCGCAAAGTTGTATTTGAATTCGCATTGCGGTGAGGGGATGTTCGATTCGTGCGTAACCAATAATGTGATGATCCACTCCTTGGACTATCGGCTCAAGCAAATTCTCCCTTTCCACATTAATTAATGCCTGGCGGATACAGTCAAGCACATCCGCCTCAGTAAAACTCGAGGGAAATAATGTTTTCCATAAATACCCTGACTTGTAATAAGTTTCAGGCATTAACGTGAGATTGGCAGCCTTGCCACTAAACAAAACTTTAGGGATTTTTAATGTAATAACGCCATTCTGCAACTCTCTAGCGTAGAACCAGTCTCCGTCAACCTCCGTATCAAACTCATCCAGCGATACAATTTCAGGGTGTTCTAAAAGTAAACTTTTCCATGCAGAAAAAACATGAAGCCCTCCGGATAAAACTTTGGTAGCTCTTGGTTTACTGGGATCTTCCTCTACTCTTATCGTAAAGTCACCTAACATTATGTGATTCAGCGCACGCCGACTCAACGTGTATTCCCCATTCCCCCCGAAGCGGTATTCACTCTCCATATAAAACAAGCTCCCCCGACATAGTCCACAAATACAACAACAAAGCCCAAAACTGCAAATTATTTTAACAAAATAATTTGTGTTTTGTAAGAACTTTAATCAAGAGCAGTGTTTACCGAACGTCAATAGGATAGCAATCCAGAACAGACACACAGTACCAAGTTTCAAGTGCCATCCTTTTTTTCTGATGCAACCATCTCTAGCACATAACTTTATGTATGTTCAGTGAGCCAGTGTTACCGAGATAGTTTTAGAGGTAGAAAAAAATATTTACTTATTTTTATATTAATATTCAACACCTTAAATAAAAATTCGACTCCTGGTGCCGTACAAAACAAAGCCCCTGCAGAAATGCAGAGGCTTTGTTGTTTCCAGGCTTTGAAAAAGCGCTTTCAGTGTCCCGCGCTCTGACCACCGTCCACATGCAGGATTTCGCCGGTAACGAACTTCGCGCCATCCAGATACACGACCGCTTGTGCAATATCATCAATCTCGCCCATGTGCCCGACCGGGTGCAGATTGCCCAGTGCGGCGTGGGTTTCTTCGCCGTGCATCGGGGTCTTGATGATGCCCGGGCTGACTGCGTTCACCCGAATCCCGCGCTTGGCGTATTCGATGGCCAGGGATTTGGTTGCCGCGTTGAGGCCGCCCTTGGTCAGCGAAGCCAGCACCGATGGCACGCCGTCGATGGCGTGGTCTACCAGGCTGGTGGTGATGTTGACGACGTGGCCACTGCCCTGCTTTTCCATCTCGACGATGGCGAGTTGGGTGATGTAGAAGAAGCCGTTGACGTTCACCGACAACACATTGGCGTAGTCTTCTGCGGTGTACGCGGTGAACGGTTTGGCGATGAAGATCCCGGCGTTGTTGACCAGGGTGTCGATGCGACCGAAACGGGAAATCGCTTCACGGACGACGCGTTGGGCGGTTTCCGGCTCGCCGATGTCACCGGCCACGGTGTGAATGTCCGGGTCGGTGGACGGTTTGATCGAGCGCGATGTGGCGACGATCCGGTAACCGAGTTCACGGAAGGCTTTGACCATACCGTCGCCGAGACCTTGGGACGCGCCGGTGATTACGATGACTTTTTTCGAACTGCTCATGATGAAGACCTCTGACAATAAAGAATGGGGTAGAAATCTGTAATCAGGCTTCGGCCGGGGCGTTCGCCATTTGTCTCAACATCTGTTCGTAGTACTCGACCGATTGCGAGCCAGACACCAGGTGGCGACCGTTCAGCACCATGGCAGGGACCGAATTGATGCCGTGCCGCCGGTAGTACGCTTCAAGCTCTCGCACCTCATCGGCGAACGCGCCGGACGCCAGCACCTCTTGTGCACTTGCGCCATCCAGCCCCGCTTCGGTCGCCAGACGCACCAGCGCCTGGTGATCACTCGGGTTCTGACCTTCGCTGAAATAGCCCCGTAGCAGCGCCCTCTTCAGCTCGACTTGCCGCCCTTCCTGCAACGCCCACAGCAACAAACGGTGCGCATCGAAGGTGTTGTAGAAGTGCGTGCGCTTCTCCAGATCGAACGTGAAGCCGATGGCCTCGCCGCGTGCGATCTGCATGGCCTTGCCGGCGGCGACGTCGTCGGCCGTTCTCCCGTACTTGCGCATCAAGTGCTCGACCGCTTGCTCACCTTCGGCCGGCATGTTCGGGTTCAGCTCGAACGGCTTGTAGGTCAGCTCGACCGAGACTTCCCCGGCCACGTTTTCGATCGCCTGCTCCAGCGCCGTCGCCCCCAGCGCGCACCAGGGGCACACCACATCGGAGATGAAATCGATGGTGACGGAGGACGTCATGACTGCCCTTCCGACTCGGCCAGTTGCTTGCGGTACTGGGTGGTGGTGATCCCGGCGTAGCCCCAGTTGTCGGTGTCGACTTCCTCGATCACGATGTGGGTCAGGTCAGGGCGTTTGTTGAGGACGCGTTCCAGTGTTTCAGTGATCTCGGCAATCACCTGAGCTTTCTGCTCAGTGGTAACGCCATCGCGGGTGATGCGTACGGTTACGAAAGGCATGAGGGAAACTCCAGTGACCTTCCCGTCGGGATGATGGGAGAGGCGTTGGAGATGAATGTATGGGGTTGGCAGGAGGGGATAAAGGTGGGGGCGGGAACTTCATTCGTTACGTGGGGTAATGAATGAATAAGCCCTGTTGGCCAAGACCGTAGGTTGCGAATCGCCCTGCCCCACGCTAGGCTGCCCACATCGCTGCAAAATCAGCGACCGGGTTTGGCGACCCGACCCAAACAATAGGCGCACAGGCGCCACCATAACGATTGCTGGCGTTTTTTTTCGCTCGTATTTTCCCGTTATGGTAGCTGTGCGCGGGAGACCTTTGGGTCTGCCGGGTTCCTATTGTCCCGGTTCGCCAACCTGCGCACAGCTGCCACCCATAATCGTTTGGCGACGGTTCGTGGCAGCTCCTCAACGATAGGAGCTAGACCATGTATAAAATTGATTCGTCCAAAATCTGTGTTCTCACGTTCTTTGTATCAATGCCGACCTTTCTTCGAAGGCATGCAAATACTCGATTCCTCCCAACCAGCGGAGGTGCCCAATGACCAATCCCGAAGACCTGAAAACCATCGGCCTCACCCACTTCTCCTTCCACGCCAACGAACCGCTGTTTCGCGTCAACGCTGGCGTCCCGGTTATCCAGGCTCTCTACCACGCTTCCGATCTACTCCATGTTGCCAAGCTGCTCGCAACAGACGCGGCCATGGTTCGCGATACTGATCGGCATGCTTGGGCGTCGCATTTTTTGCAGGATATGAGCAAGGCGATCATCGATGATGTGGTGAAGGTGTTGGACTCACCGATGAACAATCGCAATCTATAACGTCGTCGCGTCAATCTGAAGCGCTAAGACGTGTCGCAATTTTCCACTTTTTGCGACACGTCTTCCGAACATGTCGCCGCGGACGACACGTTCGAAAGACGTGTTACCAAAATCGAGTTTTGACGACATGAGACATCCAACAAAAAAATCGCAGCCTCGGGAGGCTGTGCTTTTTTGTGACGGGGGCTGAAAACGCCGCAATCATTAAGCTGAAATCGACTGATCAGTAACCCAACGCTGCAAGTACATGCTTCGGGTCGTTATGAATCGCTCGTAACAGTGCACGGGCCGGTCCCTCAGGATCACGACGTCCTTGCTCCCAATTGCGTAACGTTCCCACGGGAACATCAATTCGCTTGGCAAACGCGGCCTGTGAAAGTCCGGTGGCGAGACGAATTTTTTTGACCTGTGCAGCATCGACATGGAATTCACGCGATGGCTGCCGCTCACCACGGTCGATCTCATCCATCTGCGTCATGCTTTCAACAAGACGATCGAAGAGATTTTTTTCCATTATTTCCATCCTTTATTGATGGCACAAAGAACTGCTTTTTCTCTATCCGAAAGGGTGTCTTGAATCCCTTTCCGGTAAATCAGTAGCAAACGTATCTGAAAAGCAGAGGTTACGTGATAGTAGATCACCCTAACGCCACCGCTTTTGCCCCTGCCATGCGCGGCCCAGCGGATTTTTCTAAGCCCGCCAGTACCCTCGATCAAAGCGTCAGCCTCGGGATGTTCGGCGAGATACTGCTGGAATTCTCCATATTCGTGATCGCCCAGATGACTTGGTAGGTCAGCGGTAAAAATCGGCGTCTCGATGAAGATCATGCAATCCCTGCTATGCGTCAATGGCGTATAGCATGAATTTTAGGTGCCAGGATAGATAAGCGACAATTAGTCTTTCGTTTCAGCGTTTTTATTCAAAAAAAACCCCGATCCAGTCGGGGCTTCTTCCTTCATTCTCAGCCTTTGATCAGGCCTCGATACCACACCCCATCATCAGAAAATATTGATCGGGTAATCCACAAACACACGCACTTCGTTGCCGCTGACGTTGTACTCGCTCGACTTCTGCGACACGCGCAGGACCGAGCTGCGCAGTTTCACGCTGAGGTCTTTGGCCGGGCCGCTTTGGACGACGTATTTGATCTGGTTGAAGATCTCGCGCTCGGTGCCGCCTTCGCTGGTGGAAGTGGTGATGTTGTCGCCGCGCACGTAGGCCACGTTGTAGCTCAGGCCCGGTACACCGAAGGTGCTGAAGTCCAGGCCGTAGCCCAGTTGCCAGCTGCGTTCGTCTTCGGCGTTGAAGTCGGACCAGTAGGAATTCGCCAGGTAGATGGTGTTGCCGCCGTCGCCGATGCGGCCCTGGTCTTTCTGGTAGCCGCCGTAGGCATAGCCCAGGTTGCTGTCGCCGGTGCTGCGCTGGTGCGCGAGGGTGAACGAGTGCGGGCCGGTGATGAAGGTGGCGGCCAGGCTCCAGATCTTGTTGTCGTCGCCGGTGATACCGTTTTCGCGGACGTAGGAATCGTCCAGCTTGGTGCGGTAGCCGTTGAAGTCCAGGGTCAGGGACTGATCCTTGTCGATCGGGAACACGTAGTTGGCGTTCACGTATTGCTTCTTCAGCACGTCTTCGACGTCGGAAGCGTACAGCGCGGCCTTGAATTGCTCGGTGAACTGGTAGCTACCGCCCAATACGTTGATCGACTTCAAGCCACCGCTGTCACGGCCTTCGGCGCTTTTGCGCGATTCGGCGGTGAAGCGGCCGGCGTCCAGTTGCAGGCCTTTGATCTCTTTGGAGGTGATCAGGGTGCCGGTGTAGCTTTCCGGCAGCAGGCGCGAGTTGTCGTAGCTCAGCACCGGCAGGGCCGGCATCTGGTCGCCGTAGGTCAGGGTGGTGCTGGACAGGCGGAACTTGATCGCCGCGCCGCCCTTGGACAGGTCGTCCGCCGGCTGGCCGCTGTCGCCCTTCTTGAAGAAATCGATGCCTTGCGCGCCGCTGCGGTCTTCGCTGCGCTCCAGGTTCAGTGCGTACAACCCGAAAGCATCCACACCCACACCGACGGTACCCTGGGTGAAGCCGGACGAGAACGTGCCGATGGCCGCCTGGCCCCACTCGGATTTATCCGGGTTGCCGTCTTTGAAGTCACGATTGATGTAGGCGTTGCGCAGCAGCACTTTGAGGCTGCTGTCTTCAACAAAACCCTTGGATTCGGCCTGGTCGTTCGCCATGGCCTGTGTCGCACTCAACATCCCCAGAGCGATCAGGCTGATTCGCTTGTTCAACATTTTGTTCTTTTCCTTATTTGCGGTTGATACGCGCTGTGTCGAACGGCCGAAACGGCGCTATCGCGCTCTTATTTCAATGCGAAAACAAAAAGGCCCGCCCACGATTTCTCGCGGCGGGCCTTTTTATAATTTTTGATCGTGGCGGTCGGCCACAGGCGTTGGGCCGAATCGTAGCCGCGCCCTTAACGATGTGTCAATTTCATGAATCGTCTAAAAACAGGCGAAAATCGTCTAAGAAATTGCTTTACGCGGCAGGAATATTCAATCTGCGCAACCATCGAGGCCACAGGCTGCAACGGATTCGGATGATCCGTGATCGGGCAGCGACTGACCCAGCCACTGCGCAAATGCCTGGGGTTTACCCAGCCATGGCCCGATGTCGATCAGGGTGAACTGGTCATCGTGCTCAAGCGCCAGGGTCGGAAAGCCCTGCCCGCCGACCTTGGCCAGAAGAGCCCGACTGTTCCTGACATGGCCTTCGGTGTCGGCCGCCCTGAAGGCCCTTTCGAAGGCTTCGCGGTCCAGCCCCATGCCGTGGGCAAGTTCAAACAATACCGACTCATCGGCAATACGGCGCCCCTCCACGTAGTGAGCACTTTGCAATCGCCCCAACAACTCCAGCCCGCGACCGGCCATTTGCTCGCCAGCCAGCACCGCAGCGATAGGTGGCGCCGAGTCGAACACGGCGCTGTGATCACGCAGCAAACCTTCGAAATAGGCTTCGCCGAACGGCTGCCCGCTGTATTCCGCAATGCGCCGATCGTGGGGCATGACGTAATTGCGCAATTGTGGTGAAACCTTTTGCCGATTGGCCCCCGTCATCATGCCGCCGCCGTGGGCAATCACCGGCAGCACAGCCTGGGCGGCCTGCACCAGCGGTTTGGCGCCGTAGCACCAACCGCACAAGGGGTCGTAAATGTAATGCAGGATCATGGGAAAGCTCCGACAGAAATTCAGGAAAATTCGATGTCGGCAGGTTAGTGCGGCGGCGGCCCCGGAAAAACGCCGGATTGGCTTTCAGTCTGTTGCTTGAATCGGTCGAATGGTTGTGCCACAAAACCCTGCAATAGGGGTGGGTCAGTCGATATAGATGCTGACTGGTCGGACGCCATCGCGAGCAGGCTCGCTCCCACAAGGGATCGCGGTGATTACATGAATCTGCGCAAAAAAAAGCGCTGCCATCCCGGCAGCGCTCTTTTTTGTTCAATCCGTTGTAGTTCTTCTTATCCTTCCATTACATCCCACAACGCATCCAGTTCCGCTTCGCTGAATAAACCAGCAGGGTAACGCTCGATCATCGTCCGGCGCGGATCAGTATCGCTGATCTGACGCATTCCATTGGACTTGAACCAGTGCGCCAGGATCTGGAGCGATTCGCTATTTACTGCCAGGGGATGCAACGCCTTGTCGCTCACTACGTTCACTTCGGCGTTCATTTCAGCGCTCTCTCCCGGTTTGTGAGCGGCTAACTTATCCAAGGTTTATGACAGAACATAGAAGTCCTCCCTCCCCCGAGTTACACCAGCAGAGATACAAGAGCTGTGCCAAGGTGTCTGAAGTGTGTCCTTATAGTTACAAAAAAGCCCGCAGGCCTGTAGGGCCGCGGGCTCCGTGCAATCCTGGAGGCAGATTGACAGCTTGAGGGATTTCGCAATCAACTCAAGCTGTTACGACCTAACTCACTCCTTGTGCGGCGCGGGTTGTTGCTGGGTAAGGCAGTGAATATTGCCGCCCCCCAGTAACAGTTCACGACCAGGCACCATCACCACTTCATGCTGTGGAAACAGGTTCTGCAAGATCTCTTTCGCCGGGCCATCCTGCGGGTCGTCAAAGCACGGTGCGATGATGCCGCCGTTGACGATCAGGAAGTTCACGTAGGAACCGGCCAGACGAACAGTCGGATTACGCTCCTGCGTACCATCCACCGGATCGACACCGGCGCATTCTTCCTCGGTCGCAAACAGCGGACCCGGGATCGGCATCTTGTGCACCGTGAATGGGCGGCCCTTGGCATCGGTGCTGCTTTGCAGCACTTTCATCGCCGCCTGGCAGCGCGGGTAGTTCGGGTCCTGGGGGTCATCGGTCCAGGCCAGCAGCACTTCGCCCGGGCGCACGTAGCAGCAGAAGTTATCCACATGGCCATCGGTTTCATCGTTGAACAAGCCATCCGGCAACCAGATGATTTTATCCACAGCCAGGTTCGCGCTCAGCAGCGCTTCGATTTCTGCGCGGTTCATGTGCGGGTTGCGATTGCGGTTGAGCAGGCATTCTTCGGTGGTGATCAGGGTGCCTTCGCCGTCGACGTGGATCGAACCGCCTTCCAGCACAAAGCCTTCGGTGCGGTAGCGTGGGCTGCGCTCGATCTCGAGGATCTTGCCGCCGACCTGCGAGTCGCGGTTCCATGGCGAATATAAACCGCCGTCAAAACCGCCCCAGGCGTTGAAGTCCCAGTTCACGCCACGAACTTCGCCACTGTTGTTGATGACGAAAGTCGGGCCGGTGTCGCGAACCCAGGCGTCGTCACTGGACATTTCAACCACGCGAATATTCGGCACGTCCAGACGGGCACGGGCGTTTTCGTACTGGCCGGCGGAAACCGCCACGGTCACTGGCTCGAAACGGGCGATGGCCTTGGCCACTGCCACGTGGGCGGCTTGTGCCGGTTTGCCCCCCAGGCGCCAGTTGTCCGGGCGCTCGGGCCAGATCATCCAGGTCTGGGTTTGCGGTGCCCATTCGGCTGGCATGTAGAAGCCGTCGGCGCGAGGGGTGCTGTTCAACGTGGTCATGGCTCAGGACTCCGGAGTGGCATTGATGCCTGACAGAAATGGAAGCGCATTGGTACACGCCGTGGACTGGCCACTTTATATCCGATAAATATCGGCTTTTAAAGCACCTTACATCCAGCGTTACAAAAACAATCGATAAAAAGCCGATATCAATCGAACTAATACCGCGATCCATGTGGGAGCGAGCCTGCTCGCGATGGGGCCATGTCAGTCACAGTTTTTTCGACTGAAAGACCGCTATCGCGAGCAGGCTCGCTCCTGCAGGGGATGTGTTTACAACCCTTCCGCGAGCACCTTCGACAGCATGTCCACGAAGAAATCCACGCTCTGGCGCGAAGTGACCATCGGCGGCTTGATCTTGAGGATGTTCAGGTAATCGCCGGTCGGCTGCATGAAAATCCCCAACTCACGCAAGCGATCGCACAGAGCGGTGGTTTCTTCGGTGGCCGGCTCCAGGGTTTCGCGGTTGCGAATCAACTCGACGCCCAGGTAGAAACCGGAACCGTGCACCGCGCCCACTAACGGATGAATATCGATCAACGCTTCGAGGCGCGTCTTGAAGTGCCCGCCTACGATCTGGGCGTTCTCCCAGAGTTTTTCCTCTTGCATCACATCCAGCACGGCCATGCCGACCTGGCAGCTGACGGGGCTACCGCCGGCGGAGGAGAAGAAGTAGCCCTCGGCCTCCAGCGCCTCGGCGATTTCCCGACGGGTGATGACCGCGCCCAGTGGCTGGCCGTTGCCCATGCCCTTGGCCATGGTGATGATATCCGGCACCACGCCCTGCTCTTCGAAGCCCCAGAAGAAATCGCCCATGCGCCCGTAGCCCACCTGCACTTCATCGGCGATGCACACGCCGCCTCTGGCCCGGACCATGGCATAGACTTGTTTCAAATAACCTGGGGGCAGCGAGATTCCACCGGCATTGCCATACACCGGCTCGCAGATGAAACCGGCCAGTTGGCGTTTCTGCTCGGCGATTTTCGCCAGGTTGTGCTCGACGCTGCGCACATAATCCGGCGCACTGTCGGGGCCACGGAATTCACCGCGATAGGTGTTTGGCGCGGTCACCGGGTGCACCCAGTCCGGGCGGCTGCTCAGCGCCTTGGGGTTGTCGGCGATCGAGGTCGACACCGAGTCCGCGCCCACCGTCCAGCCGTGATAGGCCTCCAGCACACTGAGCATGTCGCGGCCGCCGCTGTAGGCCCACGCCAGGCGAATCGCCAGGTCGTTGGCCTCGCTGCCGCTGTTGACCAGGAACACCCGGTCCATGCCATCCGGTGACAGCTTCAGCAAACGTTCGGAAAACTCGGCCACGGCCGCGTAGTTGAAACGCGAGTTGGTGTTGAGCAACGACCACTGGCGGCTGGCAACTGCCGCCATGCGCGGATGGCCGTGACCCAGCACCGCGACGTTGTTGAGCATGTCGAGGTAAGAGCGGCCCTGCATGTCGATCAAATGGTTGCGCCAGCCGCGCTCGATGCGCGGCGGATCAACGTAATAGTGTTTTTGCGTGCGGGCGAAGCTGGCATCGCGCCGAGCCAGCAAGGTCGGTCCGTCGAGCTCGGCTTCGGCGTCACAGGCCAGCCCCAGCAACGCTGCCGGCGATGGGCACAACGCTTGCCAGGCCGCCGCGCGCGATGGCGTGCAGAACAACGGCGCATTGATCGACGCGCCACGGCACAACTGCACGATCAATGGCCCGCTGACCGAACCCAGTACCTGGCCTTTGACCAGTGCCGCGCCGCTGTGCAGCGACGGCGTGACGCCCCAAAGCCGCACACTCAGTTGCGGGCCGTCCAGTTGCAGCACGTCCGCCGATGGGTGATGCACCACTCCGGCAAACGGTGCTTCGACCGCCGTGCCCTGAGGCACACGCAACTCGACATGCAACGGGCAAGTGTCCGGTTCGGCGGCGCTGTCCGGGCGGGTGTGGGACAGCCGGTATTGCCCGTAACGACTGGCTGCCAGGCCATGTGCCGCGGCCGCTTCATCCAGCAGGCGTTGATCGACGCCTTCTTGCTCCCAGTTACCGGCCTCGAAATGCGGACTGAGCACGCCCAGGTCGATCAGCGCGAACTCACGCCCCACCAGGCTCGGCAACAGCGGCGCGAACCCTTCACTGCCGATGGTGGGCAGATTCTGGCCGACGGCGGTGAGGATCGCCGCTTCCATCAGCGCCAACGGCACCGACGTGGCCACACGGAAGATTTCCCATTCATGGACCAGGTTGTCGCGGCTGTAGGCATTGCCCGGATCGATGCTGACCTGCTGTTCGCCGCTGAGCACCAACACCGCCGCGCGGGCGACGATCAGCGGCCACAGCGCCAGCAGTTCTTCGTGCTGCAACGGATTAACTGCGTGATACGCCTGGATGGCCGGCAAAATGCAGAACGGATCGCCCTCGCCATGATGCAGCAGCGCGGCGCAGGTCACCGACAGATCGGTAATGCGCCAGGTGCGCACCAGGTCGCCGAAATCGATCACGCCTTGCAGCTGCCAATGGCGCTGCGCGTCGCGCTGCCACACCACGTTGTCGTCGGTGATGTCCATGTGAATGGCCTGCACCGGCAGTTTGTCCCGCAGTGGCTGCAAATGCCGCTCGGCTTGCCCGGACGCGTCAATGATCAGTTTGCGCCGGGCCTCATCCTTGATCACCGGCAGCAAGTGCGCGATCAGGGCGTGAGCATGACGGGCATCCCACTGCAGGGTTCGCACCAGACCCGGATGGTCGAAATCCGCCAGGGCCAGGTCCATTTCACCGCACAGGCGACCGAAACCGGACACCACCGTCGGGTTGAAATGACCGAGGCTCGTCAGGGGCTGGCCTTCGATGTAGTCGAGCAGGCGAACGTGCACTGCCTGGCCCCCCAGGTCCAGAGACAGCAGGTCTGCACCGTTTTTCGCCGCGATAACACGCGGCACCTGAACATCCGGGTGCTCTCCCAGATGCTTGAGCCCGGCATGTTGTGCCTGAAGTTCCAGTACCGAGTAGTCGCCACGGCAGATTTTCAGGACGAAACGTCCGCGTTCGCTGTCGACGCGGTAGTTCAGGTCTTGCTGGCTGCCAAGGGCGTGCAGTTTGCCGCTGAACCCGTAATGTTCTTCCAGCAGCTCTAGCGCTTGCTCCGCAGACACCTGCGGGCTGGGCAAACTGGCGCGATGAATCAACGTGGCGAGCGGCATACAACGACCCCTGAAATTTTATTAGGCGCCTATATCGCCACTGGTTCGGGCGATACGCAACCCCCCGGGCCGGTATGAAGGCATTTGTGGGGGCGGGCTTGCTCCCACAGGTTTTGTTTTGGTACTCGCCCCGACCAGCGCTTTGCGCAAGAATGGCGACCATCAAACGCACACTCTGGAGAGCCACCATGAATGTAGTGACCACCGACCTGCCCGGTGTTCTGATCCTTGAACCCAAGGTCTTTGGCGACGAACGTGGTTTCTTTTATGAGAGCTTCAACGCCAGGGCTTTCGAAGAAGCCACCGGCCTGGACACTCAGTTCGTTCAGGACAACCATTCCCGCTCGCAAAAAGGCGTGTTGCGTGGCTTGCATTACCAACTGACGAACACTCAAGGCAAACTGGTTCGCGTCACGGCCGGTGAAGTACTCGACGTTGCCGTGGACATCCGCCGCAGTTCGCCACATTTCGGCAAATCGGTGGCGGTGGTCCTGTCCGCCGAGAACCACCGCCAGATCTGGATTCCGGAAGGCTTTGCCCACGGTTTCGTGGTGCTGAGCGATTTTGCCGAGTTCCTCTACAAAACCACCGATTACTACACCCCGTCCGCCGAGCGCAGCATTCGCTGGGACGACCCGGACCTGGCTATCGATTGGCAACTGGAAGGCCCGCCGCAGCTGTCGGCAAAGGACCAGGCCGCTGCATTCCTCAAGGACGCCGAAGTCTTCGCCTGAAAACCCGGCGCACGTTTCAGCGCAAAAACACGCCTGGCCCACAGTCCGCAGACTGCGCCCGCAAGCCTAGGCATAATGCGCCTGTACCCACAGGCGCATGCTGCTCATGAAACCGACTCTCCCTCCCAGACCCCGTTGGCGCAGCCTGGCCCTGCTGGCACTGTGCCTGGCGCCGTTGCTGTGGCCGCTGGAGCATCTCGCCGAGCGTTACTACCGCAGCGAGCTGGCCAGTCAGAATCGTCAGACCCTCGACCTCTACGTCGCCAACCTGCTGGGTACCCTGCACCGCTATGAAGTGTTGCCGCAGATCCTCGGCGACCTGCCGGCCCTGCGCGCCGTGCTCGGCGCACCGGACGATGGCGTCACCCAAGGCAACGCCAACCGCCTGCTGAAAAACATCGCCACCCAGACCGGTGCCGAAGTCATGTACCTGATGGACGCCACGGGCAAGACCCTGGCCGCCTCCAACTGGGACAAACACGACAGTTTCGTCGGGCGCAATTTTTCCTTCCGGCCGTATTTCAGCGAAGCCATGGCCGGGCGGCTCGGGCGCTTTTTCGGCCTGGGCACGACCTCCGCCAAGCGCGGTTACTTCTTCGCCGCCGGCGTGCGTAACGGCGAAAAAATCGTCGGTGTGCTGGTGGTCAAGGTCGACCTCGACCACACCGAAAGCCTGTGGGGCAAAACCCCGGAACAACTGCTGCTGACCGACCACAACGGCGTGGTCATTCTCACCTCGCGACCGGAGTGGCGATTCCGCTCGACCCGCCCGTTGAGCGAGGACGAAAGCAAAGCCATCACGGCGATCCAGCCCTATCCAACCCGCGATCCAAAACCGCTGAAGCTCAATCCCAATGCCTGGCTGACCCAAACCCAACAGATCGCCGAAACCGGCTGGGACGTCAGCATCCTCGCCCCGCGCACCTTGATCGACCGCCCGGTGCGCACGGTGGTGGCCATCGGTGGTGCAGCGTTGCTGGTGTTGATGCTGCTGCTTGGCCTGATGATGCAGCGCCGCCGCCATTATCTCGAGCGCATCGCTTTCGAAGCCAAGGCCCGTCGCGAGCTGGAAGGCCGGGTCGCCGAGCGCACCAGCGATCTCGAGGGCCTGAACCGGCGCCTGAAACAGGAAGTGCTGGAACGCGAACAGGCCCAACAAGAGCTGGTCCGCGCCCAGGATGATCTGGTGCAGGCCGGCAAATTGTCGGCACTGGGCACCATGTCGGCGAGCATCAGCCACGAACTCAATCAACCGCTGGCAGCGATTCGCAGCTACGCGGAAAACGCCGAAGTGTTGCTCGACCACCAGCGCACCGACGATGCCCGCGGCAACCTCAAGCTGATCAGCGAATTGACCGGGCGCATGGCCTCGATCATCGCCCACCTGCGCGCCTTTGCCCGCCGCGACCGGCATGCCCCGGAAAGCGTCGCCCTGCAACCGGCGCTGGACGATGCCCTGGCCTTGCTGGCCAAACGTCGACGCAGCATGGAAGTCGAGCTGATCCGCGACTTGCCCGCCGCCACCCTGTGGGTCGAGGCCGGGGAAACCCGCCTGCGCCAGGTTCTCGGCAATCTGCTGGCAAACGCCCTGGATGCCCTGACCGAAAAAGGCCCGCCACGTAAACTCTGGCTCAGTGCCCAATCCACGGCCGATGGCGTCAACCTGTACATTCGCGACAACGGTCCCGGCTTTTGCATGGAAGCCCTTGGGCGCGCCAGCGAGCCGTTCTACACCACCAAGACCCGTACCCAGGGCCTTGGCTTGGGGCTGGCAATTTGCGAAACCCTGATGCGCGCCTTCGGCGGTGAACTGTCGTTCGCCAACCACAAGGAGGGCGGCGCCCTGATTACCCTGAAGCTGCGCGCAGGCGCACCGGGCGTGAGCCTGCAACCGTCCGAGGACCGAAGTGCATGACCATCGACAACCGCATTCAGGTCGTGTTGATCGACGACGATCCCCACTTGCGCCAGGCCTTGAGCCAGACGCTGGATCTGGCGGGCCTGAAAATCCTGCCGCTGGCTGAAGCCAAGGGCCTGGCCGCGCAACTTGAACGTGATTGGCCGGGGGTGGTGGTCAGCGACATCCGCATGCCCGGCATGGACGGTCTCGAACTGTTGAGCGAACTGCATGCCCAGGACCCTGAGCTGCCGGTGCTGCTGATCACCGGCCACGGAGATGTGCCGCTGGCGGTGCAGGCCATGCGCGCCGGGGCCTATGATTTTCTGGAAAAGCCCTTCGCCAGCGACGCCCTGCTCGACAGTGTGCGCCGAGCGCTGGCCCTGCGTCGGCTGGTACTGGACAACCGCAGCCTGCGGCTGGCCTTGAGCGACCGCAATGAATTAAGCACCCGCCTGGTTGGCCACTCACCTTCGATGCTGCGCCTGCGCGAGCAGATCGGTGCCCTGGCGGCGACCAAGGCCGATGTGCTGATCCTCGGCGAAACCGGCGCGGGCAAAGAAGTCGTGGCCCGGGCGCTGCACGATTTATCGAGTCGCCGTAATGGACCGTTCGTAGCCATCAACGCTGGCGCCCTGGCCGAATCAGTGGTCGAAAGCGAGCTGTTCGGCCACGAGCCAGGCGCCTTCACCGGCGCGCAGAAACGCCGCATCGGCAAGTTCGAATTCGCCAATGGCGGCACGCTGTTCCTCGATGAAATCGAAAGCATGAGCCTGGATGTGCAGGTCAAATTGCTGCGTTTGCTGCAAGAGCGGGTGGTCGAACGCCTGGGCGGCAATCAGCTGATCCCGCTCGACATCCGCATCATCGCCGCCACCAAGGAAGACCTGCGCCAGGCGGCGGATCAAGGGCGCTTCCGTGCCGACCTGTATTACCGCCTGAACGTCGCGCCGCTGCGGATTCCACCGCTGCGCGAACGGGGCGAAGATGCGCTGATGCTGTTCCAGCATTTTGCCGATGAAGCCAGTGCTCGCCATGGCTTGCCGCCCCATGAACTGCAACCGGGGCAACGTGCCTTGCTGCTGCGCCACGCCTGGCCCGGCAACGTGCGCGAGCTGCAAAATGCCGCCGAGCGTTTTGCCCTCGGGCTCGAACTGGCCCTCGACAACAGCACAACGGAAGGCGACGCCGGCAACAGGGTCGAGGTCGTCAGCGGCGGTTTGAGTGAACAAGTGGAGAACTTCGAAAAAACACTTATCGCCGCCGAACTGGCACGCTCGCACAGCTCCGTGCGCAGCGTCGCCGAAGCCCTCGGCATTCCGCGCAAGACCCTGCACGACAAACTGCGCAAGCACGGTCTGAGTTTCGCCGACAGTGGTGCCCCGGCCCACCCTGACGATCTCGACTGAGTTACCGTCCAATCATCCACTTCACGCCAGAGGCCCCTGAATGAGCCGCGACAGTCGACAACTGGAATCCGTTCTCCATCACGACATTCCCCTCACCCGGGACATGGGCCTCAAAGTGCTCGACTGGCATGACCAGCAACTGCGCCTGCACTTGCCGCTGGAAGCCAACGTCAACCACAAGAGCACCATGTTCGGCGGCAGCCTGTATTGCGGCGCAGTCCTGGCCGGTTGGGGCTGGCTGCATCTGCGCCTCAAGGAAGAAGGCATTACCGACGGGCACATCGTGATTCAGGAAGGGCAGATCAGCTATCCGCTACCGGTGACGGGGGATGCCAACGCCATTTGCCAGGCACCGGACCCGGTGATCTGGAAGAAATTCCTGACCACCTTCCAGCGATATAGCCGAGCGCGGTTGACGCTGCATACACGGGTCGTCAATGAAGGCCGTGACGAGGATGCGGTGAGGTTTGTCGGGCAGTACGTGTTGCACCGCTGAACCAGGACGACCGCAAAACCTGTGGGAGCAAGCTCGCTCCCACAAGGATTTGCATCAGCGCGCGGGAACGATCTTATGCGCGGGCCAGCTCCAACAGCTTCTCCCGCCAGGCCGCCTTCGCCGGCAACGCCAGGAAGAACGTATTCAACAACGACTCCCGCGCCGGATAGCTGAACGGCTCGCCGCTCAACTCCAGCACTTCACCGCCCGCGCCTTCCAGCACACCTTGCGCTGCCGCCGTGTCCCACTGGGAAGTCAGTGCCAGGCGCGGATAGCAATCCGCCGCCCCTTCGGCCACCAGGCAAAACTTCAACGAACTGCCAATACTGGTCAGTTGCAGCTCGCCAAGGCTGGCGCTCAACCCGGCCAGCAATCGCTCTTGCTCAGGGCTCGAATGGCGACGACTGGCCACCACGGTGAACGACTCGCCGGGCGCTAACGCCTCACGCACCTTGATCGCCACGGGCGAGCCACCTTTATCACCACGCCATGCGCCGAGCCCCGTACCACCGACGTAAAAACGCCCGTTGGTCGGCATCGACACCACACCGAACACCACCTGACCGTTTTCGATCAGAGCGATGTTGACGGTGAACTCCTCGCTGCCGCTGATGAATTCCTTGGTGCCATCCAGCGGATCGACCAGCCACCAGCGCTGCCATCCGGCACGCACGTCCTGGGGAATGTTGGCGTCTTCCTCGGAGAGCACCGGGATGCTCGGATCGAGCGCCGTCAGCCCGGCCAGAATCACGTGGTGAGCGGCCAGGTCGGCAGCGGTCACCGGCGAATCATCAGCCTTTGCCGTGACGGCGGTGCCTGTGCGCCAGAACGGCAGGATCGCATCACCGGCCTGCAAGGCCAGTTCAATCACCGATGCCATCATCGGATGTGGGAAATTCATTGCTGGAACGCTCCGCGCTGAGTCAAAAGGTCTCGGGCCAGGTACAGCGCCGCCAAGGCACGGCCTTCGGTAAATTGTGGGTTTTGTGCAAGCGCCGAGAGCTCACGCAGATTGACCTTGTCCACCCGCATCGGCTCTGGCTCGTCGCCTTCCAGACGCTCTTCGTAGAGGTCGGTAGCCAGCACTACTTGAATCTTCTGGCTCATGTAGCCAGGGGACAGCGACAACTCGGTCAGGTGCTCCAGTTGCCGCGCGCCAAAACCGGCCTCTTCCTTGAGCTCGCGCTCGGCCGCCGCCAGCACGTCTTCGCCCGGCTCGATCAAACCCTTGGGCAATGACATTTCATATGCATCCGTGCCGCCGCAATACTCCTCGACCAGCACCGCATGCTCGGCATCGAGCATCGCCACGATCATCACCGCGCCGTACCCGGCACCCTTGCCGACCAGGCGTTCATACGTGCGCTCCACGCCGTTGGAAAAGCGCAACTTCATCTCCTCCACGCAGAACAATCGACTGGTGGCGACAATTTCGCGGGCGAGTATGGTGGGTTTCTGGCGCATGCAAAGCTCCTTGGCGTGAACGCGCTACTATAACGCGGCTTTCCCGATTGTTTACGCCAGAAATCTTTCTACTGCCCGAGACGTTGCCATGCCTTCATTACCCTGGTCCGACATCGATACCGTTCTGCTGGACATGGACGGCACGCTGCTGGACCTGCATTTCGACAACCACTTCTGGATGGAGCACCTGCCCCAGCGTTACGCCGAACTGCACGGGGTCAGTCGGGCCATGGCCGAGATGGAACTGCAGCCGTTGTTCGAGCGCAATGCCGGCCAGTTGCAGTGGTACTGCCTGGACTTCTGGAGCGCCGAACTGAAACTGTCAGTGCGCGAGCTGAAACTGGAAACCGCGCACCTGATCGCCCTGCGCCCGGATGCCGACACCTTTCTGGCGGCGATCAAACAGGCCGGCAAGCGCGTGGTGCTGATCACCAATGCCCATCGGGATGCGCTGTCGTTGAAGCTGGAAAAAATCGAACTGGCGCCCTACTTCGAGCGTTTGATCAGTTCCCATGACTACGGCTTCCCCAAGGAAAACCCGCAATTCTGGGATGCGCTGCAAGCCGATATCGATTTCGATCCTGCGCGCAGCCTGTTCATCGACGACACCTTGCCGATCCTGCGCAGCGCACGGGACTTTGGCGTGGCGCATTTGCTGGCCGTGCGTGAGCCGGACAGCCGCAAGGGGCCGAAGGACACGGCGGAGTTTGCAGCGGTCGGGGATTATCGGGATTTGATTGCAGGACTCTAGACCGAGTTGCCTGCATCGCGAGCAGGCTCGCTCCCACATTTGATCTTGGTCGTATACAAATCCCGTGTTCACGGGAGATGCATTGTGGGAGCGAGCCTGCTCGCGATAGCGGTCTTGAGGCTTACTCAGGAATCCGCAACGACTGCCCCGGATAGATCTTGTCCGGGTGCGACAGCATTGGTTTGTTGGCCTCGAAGATTTTGTTGTACTTGTTGGCATCGCCGTACACGCGCTTGGAAATCGCGCTGAGGGTGTCACCCTTCACGACGGTGACAAACACTGCGGCAGCAACGACAGGCCCGGTCACAGTAATCTGATCATCCACACTGCCAACCCCGGCGATATTGCCCACCGCCAGCAGGATCTTTTCCTTCTCTTCCTGGCTCGCCACTTCACCGGTCACCGTGACCTTGTCGCCATCGACCGTCGCCTGCACATTCGGGTTGCCCAGGCCGACCTTGCTGATGTGCGCCTTCAATTGTTCACTGGCGTTGGCGTTACCTGGCGTCAGCAAATCCAGCAATTTTTCGCCTGCTTCCTTCACAAAGCTCAAAAGACTCATAGTGCACTCTCCTTGGGTTTCGGGTTCCAGACGTCAAAGCCTAGACCACAGTCGTCACTTGCGAATCCAACCCGACCAATGACCCCGCTTGCGATAGAATCCGCACCTTCCCAACCCCAGGAGCGCAGATGGACATCAAGCAGCTGAAATTCCTCATCGCGCTCGACGAAACCCGTCATTTCGGCCAGGCCGCCGCACGCTGCCACATCACCCAGCCGACCCTGTCCATGCGCCTGCGCAGCCTCGAAGAAGAACTCGACTTGCCGCTGGTCAATCGCGGCCAGCGCTTCGAGAGCTTCACCGCTCCGGGCGAGCGGGTGCTGGCCTGGGCGCGCACCGTACTGGCGGCCTATGATGGCTTGTACGCCGAGGCGGCCGCCTGTCGCGGCAATCTGGTCGGCACCTTGCGTCTGGGCGTAGTGCCGTTGTCGAGCTTCGATCCGCTGCCACTGCTGCAACGCTTGCACGCCGAACACCCGAACCTGCGCTTCGAACTCTCGGCCCTGAGTTCGGAGCAGATCCTTGAGCAATTGGCGAACAATCGCCTGGATCTCGGCGTGTCATACCTGGAACGCCTGGATGCCGAACACTTCGATTCTCTGGCCTTCAGCGAAACCCACATGGGTCTGCTCTACGACCAACGCTTCTTCACCTTTGGTGAGGTGCCGCTGAGCTGGGAATCCTTGATCGAACTGCCGCTGGGCATGCTCACCAGCGGCATGCACTTTCGCCAGTCCATCGACCACAACTTCCACAGCCGTGGCCTGACCCCGCAGCCGTTGTTGCAGACCGATGCCGTGCATCAACTGTTACAAGCCGTGCACGGCGGCTTGTGTTGCGCCGTGATGCCATTGGACGGCGGCCTCGAAGGCCTGACCGAACACTTGCGCCTGCAACCGATCGAGAACGCCCAGACCCTTGGCCGCCTGGGGCTGATCATGCGTCGCAGCGCGCCACGCTCGGCGTTGGCAGAAGCCTGTTTTGCCCTCTATCAGCAATCGCTGATCGGTACTTGATCGACAGCATCTATCGGTAGATCAGTATTAGCGATTAGACGTGACAACTTGCCGCGCCTAGTCTTAAAGCTGATCAAACCGTCGGTGATGCCATGAACACCAAGCGCCCTGCATGCGCGGCGCCTGCTCTAGAAACGCCCGCGCCCGCCGCCAGCCAGACGTACAGCTATAGCAATCTCGAATACTCCGAATCGGCCAGCACCGCGCTGGCCGAAGAAGTTGCGCTGGCGATTGCCTTCAACGGCATCAGCCAGGCGGTCATGCTGGTGACGCCTACGGACCTGGAAGACTTCATCGTCGGCTTCAGTCTGGGCAGCGGCATCATCCAGGACGCCACGGACATCTACGACCTGCAACTCAGCGGCTCGGGGTCGGCGCAATACGCGCAAGTCACCATCGCCAACCGCGCGTTCTGGAACCTCAAGCAGCAGCGTCGACAACTGGCCGGCACCAGCGGTTGCGGGTTGTGCGGTGTGGAAGCGGTCGAGCAGGCGTTGCCAGACCTTCAGGTATTGCCCGGCGCCCCGTTGCCGCCGGTCGAATGGCTTGATGGCCTGCGCGAGCGCATCGGCGCCTTTCAGCCCTTGGGCCAACATTGCGGTGCGGTGCATGCCGCGGTGTTCATGAACGACAAAGGTGAGTTGTTGCTCGGCCGCGAAGACATCGGCCGGCACAACGCCCTCGACAAGCTGATCGGCGGATTGATCCGGCAAAAAATCCCGACCGCTGGCGGCCTGGCGATTGTCACCAGCCGCTGCAGCCTCGAATTGATCCAGAAAGTCTTGCGCGCCGGCATCCAGACCCTGGTCAGCCTGTCGTCGCCCACGGGCCTAGCCGTGCAATGGGCCCGTCGCCACAACCTCAATCTCATCCATCTGCCACAGAAGAATGCACCGCGGGTCTATAGCCCAACGTTGGAGAAACAAGCGTGAGTCAACACCGTCAAGCCGACCAGACACCTGTCCCTCGCTATAAGCCCTACAAAGGCCCGGCCGGTGGATGGGGCGCACTGATCAGCGTCGCTCAGGCCTGGCTGACCAGCGACAACGCGCTGAAAAACCTGCGCATGATGCTCAAGACCAACAAGAACGGCGGCTTCGACTGCCCTGGTTGCGCCTGGGGTGACTCCAGGGAAGGCGGCATGGTGATGTTCTGCGAGAACGGCGCCAAGGCGGTGAACTGGGAAGCGACCAAACGCCGTGTCGATGCCAAATTTTTCGCCAAACACAGCGTCACGTCCTTGCTGGAGCAAAGCGACTACTGGCTCGAATATCAGGGCCGCCTGACCGAGCCGATGAGCTATGACGCCGAGACCGATCGCTACAAGCCGATCAGTTGGGACGCCGCGTTCGCGCTGATCGCCAAACACCTGAACGGCCTGTCGAGCCCGGATCAGGCCGAGTTCTACACCTCGGGCCGGGCCAGCAATGAAGCGGCGTACCTCTATCAGCTGTTCGTGCGCGCCTACGGCACCAACAACTTCCCCGACTGCTCGAACATGTGCCACGAGGCCAGCGGTGTCGCGATGTCGCAAAGTGTCGGGGTCGGCAAAGGCACCGTGACCTTCGACGACTTCGAACACGCCGATGCGATTTTCGTCTGGGGCCAGAACCCCGGTACCAACCACCCACGGATGCTCGAACCATTGCGCGAAGCGGTGAAGCGCGGCGCGCAAGTGGTGTGCATCAACCCGCTGAAAGAGCGTGGCCTGGAGCGTTTCCAGCACCCGCAGCACGCGTTCGAAATGCTCACCAACGGCGACAAACCGACCAACACCGCGTTCTTCCGCCCGGCACTGGGCGGCGACATGGCGATCATGCGCGGCATGGCGAAATTCCTCCTGCTGTGGGAGCGCGATGCGCAGAAAACCGGTGCCCCGGCGGTGTTCGACCACGACTTCCTCAATGAGCACAGCGTCAACGTGCTGGATTACCTGGCCGTCATCGACGACACCCCGTGGGAGCAGATCGTCGAGCAGTCCGGCCTGAGCCTGATAGAAATCGAGCAGGCGGCGCGCATGTACGCCAAGGGCAAGAACGTGATCATGTGTTGGGCCATGGGCATCACCCAGCATCGCCATTCGGTGGCGACCATCCAGGAAATCGCCAACCTGATGCTGCTGCGCGGCAACATCGGCCGACCGGGTGCAGGCCTATGCCCGGTCCGTGGTCACAGCAACGTGCAGGGCGACCGGACCATGGGCATCAACGAACGCCCTCCTGTCGCGTTCCTCGATGCCCTGGAGCGGCGCTTCCAGTTCAAGGTGCCACGCGACAACGGCCACAACGTGGTCGAGGCGATTCACGCCATGGCTGAAGGGCGGGCGAAAGTCTTCATCGGCCTGGGCGGCAACTTCGCCCAGGCCACGCCGGACAGCCCGCGCACATTCCAGGCCCTGCGAAACTGCGACCTGACCGTGCAGATCAGCACCAAGCTCAACCGCAGCCATTTGACCCATGGCAAGGACGCGCTGATCCTGCCGTGCCTGGGCCGCACCGACATCGATATCCAGACCGAAGGCCCGCAAGCGATCACCGTCGAAGACTCGTTCAGCATGGTCCACGCCTCCAATGGCCAGCTGCAGGCGCTGTCGAACCAGATGCGCTCGGAGCCGGCGATCCTGGCCGGCATCGCCGCCGCGACCCTGGGCAGCCACCCAGTGGACTGGAACTGGCTGGTGGCCGACTACAGCCGCATCCGCGACCTGATCGCCGAGACCATTCCCGGCTTCAAGGACTTCAACGAGAAGGTCAAAAACCCGGGCGGTTTCTACCTGGGTAACAGTGCCGGCGCACGCAAGTGGAACACCGCCTCGGGCCGGGCCAATTTCCGCTCGAACGCACTGCCCAAAGACCTGGTGCACGAACGCACCCGCGCCACCGGGGTACTGCCGGACCTGATCATGCAATCGATGCGTTCCCACGATCAGTACAACACCACCATCTATGGCCTCAACGACCGTTATCGCGGCGTGAAGGGACAGCGGGACGTGTTGTTCGTCAACGAAGCCGACATCATTCGTCTGGGCTTCAAGCCGGGGCAAAAGGCGGACATCGTTTCGCTCTGGGACGATGGTGTTGAACGTCGGGTGAAAGGCTTCACACTGCTGGCGTTTGATATCCCGGCCGGGCAGGCGGCGGCCTACTATCCGGAAGTGAACCCCTTGGTGCCGCTGGAAAGCACCGGTGATGGCAGCCATACGCCGACATCGAAGTTTGTGGCGATCCGGTTGGAAGCGGCGAGTGAGACCGGGTTGATCATGGCCAGGTCTGCGTAACGCTCGTCTGTGCCGGCCTCATCGCGAGCAGGCTCGCTCCTACAGGAGACCGCATTCCAATGTAGGAGCGGACCTGCTCGCGATGGGGCCAGACCAATCACCAAAAACTCCGGACCCTGCACTTTCCTTTCGCCCACAAAAAAGGCCGCTTTCTTATGAAAACGGCCTTTGCGAAGTAGTAAAAGACCTGCAAAAAAACGTTAAGTTCCGCCCAAAAAACAGTAACTTGCAATATTGTATACAGGTCGTGTTATTCGTCGGATTTCGATTGTCACGCCCATTCCAGAGCCTCAGGATCGCGCCGTCATCCCCTAGAGGTTCCTCCATGAAGTTCTCCTCGATTCTCTTGTTGTCCCTTGGCCTGGTCAGCGGTATCGCGTCTGCTGGCGGCACCACCGAAGCCGGTGTAGGCGGCGCATTGGGCGGGGTTTTAGGCTCGGTCGTCGGTCAGTCGTTAGGCGGCAGTACAGGTTCCACCATCGGCGCGGCCCTGGGTGGCGCGGGTGGTAGCGCCGTCGGCGCAAACAAGCACAGCCGTGGCGAAGCAGCCCTTGGCGGTGCGTTGGGTGCAGCGGGCGGTAACGTGGTCGGCCGCAGCGTGGGCGGCACCACCGGCAGCCTGATCGGCGCCGCAGCGGGCGGCGGCGCCGGTGGCGCGCTGGGTAACTACATGGGCAAAGAGTACGATCATGATGATGACGGTGATCGTCGTTACTATGGTGGTCGTGATGATCGTCGTTACTACCGTGGCGGCCATCCGGGCCGTGGCCATGCCTATGGCCATCGCAAGCACCACAAGTACTACCGCGACTAAGGCCTCGAGCGCCTCGCTGGTAAGTACTACAAAAATCGCAGCCCAAGGGCTGCGATTTTTTTTGCCTTACTGAACCACCAGACGCTCCAGCGCCCCGCGCAATCCTGCAGGAATCGCCACGGGCTGATTCGACACACGATCGACAAACACATGCACGACGCGCCCCGCTGCGCAGGCCTCGTCCTCCCCTTGCTTGAACACGGCCAGTTCGTATTGCACCGAACTGTTGCCCAACTTGCCTACCCGCAGACCAATCTCGATCCGGTCCGGGAAAGCAATGGAAGCAAAGTAATCACAAGCCGAGCTCACCACGAACCCCACCACCTCACCGTCATGGATATCCAGCCCGCCGACTTCGATCAGGTAAGTGTTCACCACCGTATCGAAGAAGCTGTAGTAGGTAACGTTGTTCACGTGACCGTAGGCGTCGTTGTCGTGCCAGCGGGTGGTGATGGGCTGGAAGTGCGGATAATCGGTGCGTTGGGGCATCAGCGTTGATTCCTGAGTGGGTTCGCCAAGTCTAAGGCGAAACCGCGTTGTATTCATCGCGAGCAGGCTCGCTCCCACATTGGATCTCGACCAGACGCACTAGCTGTCTTCACCCGATCACCTGTGGGAGCGAGCCTGCTCGCGAAGGCGCCCTCACAGGCGCCGCTTCAATCACTTGTCAACAAAGCCCTTGCCAGCCGCCGCCAGCTCACCAATCACCCGCGCCGGTTGCCAGTGATCGCCCTGACGTGTCTCAAGGTCCATCAAGCGCCGGTGAATGTCCGCCAGCCCTTGCTGATCCGCCCATGCCATCGGCCCGCCCTTGTCCGCCGGAAAACCGTAACCGTTGAGGTAGACCAGATCGATATCGTGAGCCGACCCGGCGATGCCTTCCTGCAGGATCTTCGCGCCTTCGTTGACCAGTGCCAGCAAGCAGCGTTCGAGAATTTCTTCCGGGCCGATCTCGCGGCGCTGGAACCCCAGTTCCTCACTGACCTGAAGCACCAGTGCGTCGACCAGCGGATCGTGTTCGGCCTGACGACTGCCCGGTTCATAGTGATAAAAGCCGTTGCCACTCTTCTGGCCGAAACGTCCCTGCTCACACAAACGGTTATCCACCTGAACCTCCGGTGCGTCCTGCCCGATCCCGGATAACTGGCGCGAGCGCCATTGCAGGTCGACGCCCACCACGTCGAACATGCGGAACGGCCCCATGGCGAAACCGAAGCCTTGCAGCGCTGCGTCCACCTGGTAAGGATAAGCGCCCTCCAGCAGCATTTTTCGCGCTTCGAGCACATAGGTGTTGAGCATGCGGTTGCCGATGAAACCGTCGCAATTTCCCGCCACCACACTGACCTTGCCCATGCGCCGGCCGAGCGCCAGCGCCGCGTCGAGCACCGCCGGTGCAGTCTGCGCGCCACGGACGACTTCCAGCAGCTTCATGATGTGCGCCGGGCTGAAGAAGTGCAGGCCCAGCACTTGCTGCGGCCGGCGTGTGGCCGCGGCGATGGCATCGATATCCAGCGCCGAAGTATTGCTCGCCAGAATCGCTTCCGGCTTGAGCAGGCCATCAAGTTCGCGGAAGATTTTCTGCTTGAGCTCAAGGTTTTCGTACACCGCTTCAATGACCAGGTCGACATCGCGGATGGCCGTATAACCCTCTGCCGCCGTAACGCGCGCGACACGGGCATCGGCTTCGCTCTGATCAATACGCCCCTGACGCACGTTGTGGGCGTAGGTGTCCGCTACGGTGGCCAGCGCTTGCTCCAGCATTTGCGGATTGTTGTCGACCCACTGCACGGCCACCCCGGCGTTGGCCAGGCACATGACAATGCCACGGCCCATGGTGCCCGCGCCGATGACGGCGGCGCGCTGAATATTCGACGGTGTCTGGCTCATGTTTTGTTCTCTTGTTGGCGATCCGAAGACAGCCACCACCATAGTCAGCCACCGGGTTTTTTTGAAATTTATTCCTGTGATGAGCAACATTCAGCGGATGGATGTGCCCCTTTGAGTGCACCGCAAATCCCTGTGGGAGCGAGCCTGCTCGCGATGGCGGTGTGTCAGTCGCCATCACTGTTGAATGTGCCGGCCTCATCGCGAGCAGGCTCGCTCCTACACTGACCGTGTTTCAACCAGGTAGATGTTGCTCGGCCCACTCCCGCACCCCGGCATACGGATAATCTTCCAGCGCCGCAAACCCGGGAATCGACCGCGCCTTGAGCTTGGTGAACAGCGGCACGCTGATCCCGCACAGGAACCGTGTCACGCGTTCAGCCGAGGGCACGTTGCCCGTGTGCTGCTCGTGCCTGTGGATAAAATCGCCACACAGCGACTCGAAATTCTTATCCACAAGCGCCGGCAACTCCGGTGGTGCCGGTAGCCGCGCCACTTGCCCATGACACACCGAACAATGCCCGCATTGCTGCGGGGCATTGTGGTCGCCAAAATACTCGGCCAGGCGATAACCCAGGCAACGGTCGGTGGCGAACAGGTCAAGCATCGCGTGAATCCGCGCGACCTCGGTGCGCTCATGCCGAGTGAAATAGCCGTGCAGTTCCTCGCTCAACGTGACGTTGTCGATCCCGCTTTGCAGCACGCTGTAGACCTCGGTCATCTGCTTGCTTTCGAGCTCCACCCAGCCCTTCTCCTGAAAATAATCCAGTGCCTTGACCACCCGACTGCGCTCGGCCCGATGCTGCTCGTACAACGCCTCGAAATTCACCGTGGCCCAGGTCCTGGCGCGGCTGGAAGTCTCGATGATCGCCGCGACAAAATCCCTGCGCTCGCCTTCAAAATGCGCCAATAGCGCCTCGGGCTCCTGCACATACTTGAAACGGTACTCGGCGTAGTAGGCGTAGCGCGGGGCGATCAACCCGCGCAATTCGAGTTGCACCAACAAGGTCTTGAGCGGCAACTGGCGAATGTTGCTCTGATCGGCCAACGGCCCCAGCAGAAACTCCCACTGCCCTTCAGTGGCTGCGGCATGCATCTCGTCAAGCACGCAACGGATGCCATCCAGCTCGGGCGTATCGCCGTAGACGAAGTTCTCCAGCACGTTGAGGCTGTCGCGGTTGGCCAACACCAGGCAGTCCGACGGCTGCCCGTCACGCCCGGCGCGGCCGATTTCCTGACTGTAGTTTTCGATGGATTTTGGCAGGTCGAAATGCACCACGTTGCGGATGTCACTCTTGTCGATGCCCATGCCAAAGGCGATGGTGGCGACGATGCAATTGAACTGCCCGCCCATGAAGCGACGCTGGATCGCTTCCCGTTGCTCATGGGGCAACCCGGCGTGATAGGCCTCGGCCTGAATGCCATTACGGTTCAGGTGTTCGGCGATGTGTTCCGCTGTTTTCTGCAGAGTGACGTAGACAATGCTCGGCTGGTCCGGACGCTGGCTCATCCACTCGACCAGGCGTCTACGCTTGTCCGCTCCGCGAACCGGCTCCACCAGCAAATTGAGGTTCGGGCGATAGAAACCTGTGGTCACCACATCGTCGGCGGCGATGGCGAATTTCGCCTGCATGTCGTCGATGACCTTCGGCGTCGCCGTTGCGGTCAACAGCAATACCTGCGGGATGTTGAACTGGCGTTGATAGTCGGGAAGCTTGAGGTAGTCCGGACGAAAGTTATGCCCCCATTCGGAAATGCAGTGCGCCTCGTCCACCACCAGCAGCGAGATCGGTACTTGCTGCAAGAAATGCCGGAAGCGCTCGTTCTTCAGGCGCTCCACGGAGATCATCAAAATCTTCAGTTCGCCGGATTTTGCCCGGGCCATGACGTCGCTGGCGTCATCGCGGCTCTGGGCCGAATCGATACTGCCCGCCGAGATGCCGTGGCGTTGCAGGAACGCCAGTTGATCCTGCATCAACGCCAGCAATGGCGAGACCACCAGCGTCAGGTGCGGCAGCAACAGCGCCGGCAATTGGTAGCAAAGGGATTTGCCGGAACCGGTGGGAAAAATCGCCGCCGCCGAGCGCCCCGCCAGCACGGCACTGACGGCCGCCTCTTGACCGGGGCGAAACTGTGGATAACCGAAAACCTGTTCCAGGGTGTTGTGCATAAGCTGTCACTCCGTTGACCGCTGCGGTGTCAAAAGCCTAGCCGGCGATCACAGCGAGTCGAGAAAAGGTCGGGGGCAAAAACGATTCAGGATGATACCGCGGATGATTCACTGATAACCCCGTAGGCATTTTTACCGCCAGCGGCTTCGTCACACAAACTTCCGACAGTGTGTAAGCCTTATCCTCGGAACACGATAAATCCCCTACAAAGCCTGTCCATTTCAGCCGTCTTGTCGCGCAACGCCATGCCCTTCTATAGTTTCCGGCGCGGCTGAAATCAGTGTCTCGGCCTGCCGGGAACACTTGCCGATTTCGCACAGGACCCACTCGATGAAAAAAACCGACACGCTGACAGCCCGCTATCACCCGCTCAAGACCCGCTACAGCGAAACCCCTGTGCTGGTCATCGATACCGAGGCCGACCCCTTCGAGATCCTCGACGCCGCCCGACAACGCATCCGCGCCGCCAGCGACCTGCTAGAAACACTTTATTGCACGTGTTTCAAACAGGCCGAAGCGAGCGACATCCCCAAGATCGTTGGCGCCCTGTACCTGCTGACCCAGGATGGCAACGACCTGCTCGACATCGCCCGACAGCGCTTGCCGAAACTCACCGGCTGAAAAACACCACAACCGCCTGTGGGAGCGAGCCTGCTCGCGAAGAACGATAACGCAGTGCACTTGTGGATAAGTCTGTCAGCAACGCCCTATCAAAGCTTCGGCAAGGTCCTACAAAAGAAGACACCCAGTCGCCTATCGCGACTAACAACGAACATTTACTGTCTCCCCATCGCTGCAAAATCAGCGATCAGGTTTGGTCACCTGAGAACAACGCACATAGTTGTGCCATCATTCGCGCCGCGGACATTTATGTTCTCGCAGTGCATTGCTATGGCGACTGTGTGCGGGACGCCTTCGGGCGAGCCGAGTTGTTGTTCTCGGTTGACCAAGCCTGCGCACAGTCCGCCTCCCATCGTTTGGTCACGGTGCTGGCGGTTAATTAACAACAAACCGAGTACATGCCATGTCAACTCTGAACCCGTTTCCAAATCGCTACCGCCCACTCCATACAAACCTCACCGACACCCGGCCCCTGATCATCGACACAGAAGCCAACCCCCAAGACATCCTCGAAGCCGCCCTCCAACGCATCCGGGCCTCCAGCGAATTGCTGCAAACCCTGCACTGCCAATGCTTCAAACACGGCGACCTCGAAGACATCCCGCACATCACCCACGCGCTCTACCTGCTGACCCAGGACGGCTGCGACCTGCTCAAGGTTGCCCAGCAACGCATGCTGAACTGGAAAGCGCCAGTCTGACGTCATTCACCAGAGTACCAAGTGGCATTATTCTGGCTGTTTAAACACAAAACAGCTGGAATAATGGCAGTTAGCATCCCTTCATTAAGGAAATCAGCGTCACGAAAATGGCGTCTTTTTCAATGTCCCAACCGCAGCTCACCTTTTCCTTTAAATGCTATTATTCTGGCAGTTATAGCGCCTTAATGAAGGAATATTGGCATATGGCCAAGAAGACAGCTCCGCTCTTGCCCGCCGCTTCCAGACTACTTTTCGAGTTCGGCGAGCGACTGAAACTCGCTCGCCTGCGCCGCAAACTCACGGCTAAACAAGTCGCCGAGAGGGCGGGCATGTCACTGACAACTTTGCGCTCCCTGGAGTCAGGTGGGTCAGGGGTGACCATCGGAGCCTACCTGTCTGTCATGCAAGTTCTGGGTCTGGAAAAAGACTTGAGCAAACTCGCGGCATCCGATGAAGTGGGCCGTCAACTGCAGGACGCGCAACTGAAATCCAGGACCACCTCCGCCACAGGCTCAAGCCAGCGAGCACGCAGAACGAGTGCATTGAAAAAAAATGCTCCAATACCTGAAAAAGGCACTGGAGTGATTGAAAGTGCCACCACAGCAGATCTATCCGCTGACTACCCCTTCAACACCCACTCGCTTTCCAATCTATTGACCAAGAAAAAAACCAAGTCCACGACAGGTGAGAAATGACTCAGATTGCGGTGTATGCCGATTGGGAGTCCTTGAGTGGACCCAGACGTCTCGGCTTCCTGCATGCCCGAAAGGCCCGCTCCACAGAAGTCTTCGAATTTGAGTACGACAAGGCTGCGCTGGCAGATCCCGAGTTGAACTTCACACCCCTGGACCCTCGAATCGGGCTCTATGAAGGGCGTCAGTTTCCGGGGCAACATCAAAGCCGGTTTGGCGTGTTCGCTGATTCAAGCCCGGATCGGTGGGGTCAATTGCTGATGAAGCGACGGCTGGAGCGCGATATCCGCGACGGACTGGCTGTCAAAGGCAGCAAGCTCCACGAATCGGATTTCCTGTTAGGCGTACATGATCTCTATCGGGTCGGTGCGATCCGCTACAAGCTCAATGACCAAGGCAACTTTCTCGATGATCGTGATGGCGTGGCCGCCCCACCCTTCATTGAGTTGCGGGCATTGGAGCAAGCAAGCCGCGCTTTGGAAAACGATCCGGACAACACCTCACTCGATGGCCGCGAGTGGCTGAGAATGCTGATCGCACCTGGAGGCTCACTGGGTGGCGCCCGCCCCAAGGCCAGCGTTGCAGACGAGCAGGGTCACTTGTGGATTGCCAAGTTCCCCAGCACCCGCGATGACTATGACATTGGCGCTTGGGAACTGGTGGTCAATGCCTTGGCCAATCATTGTGGTCTGCGAGTCGCGACCGGTATCGCCCGACGCTATGCCAGTGATCATCACTGCTTCATGGTCAAGCGCTTCGACCGCACTGAACGGGGTGGCCGACTGCACTTTGCCTCAGGCATGACCATGACTGATCGCATTGACGGTGACGATGCCTCAGTCGGCGCGAGCTACCTTGAGTTGGCTGAAGTGCTCATGGAGCACGGCTCGGAAACCAAAGCAGACTTACGGGAATTGTGGTCTCGGATTGTGTTCAACATCCTGGTCTCCAACAGCGACGATCACCTGCGTAACCATGGCTTTATCCTTGATCCGGGTCGTGGATGGCGATTGTCTGCCGCCTATGACATGAACCCGGTGGCCTATGCCGACGGCTTGAAGCTCAACATCACCGATACCGATAACGCACTGGATCTGGAGCTGGCCCGGGAAGTGGCAGAGTATTTTCGGGTCAGTCGTGCGGATGCAGAAAACATCATCGACAGCTTCAAAGAAGTTGTCAGCCAATGGCCAACACTAGCGGGGGCATTGGGGCTATCGAAACGTGAGCAGGATAATATGGCGCCTGCATTTCGATTAGCGGAGCCTACGTCATGAACCTCGCCCCCAACCTCCCCGACGACCACTTGATGCAGCAACTCATGCAACTGCTGCACGAAGAAATCGGCTTCCCCGAACGTAAAACCACCAGCCTCGGCACCTCGATCAATTTCGACCTGGGCTGCAACGGTGCAGACGCCCGGCATTTGATCGAAACCCTGGAAGACCACTTCGCCATCGACTTCGTGGATTTCGACAGCTATCGCTATTTCCAGCCCGATGGCTTTGACGTGAATCTAAAGCGAAAAGCCAAGGGTCGCGGCGAGAAGGTGCCATTGACCATCGGCATGCTCTACCGGGCCATCAAGGCCGAACGCTGGGACACGCTGGAGCTGGAAGGCCTGTAACGACGCGAACAAAAAAGCCGCCCCGAAGGGCGGCTTTTTCATTACTTCAATCCAACACTTACAGCTTTGGACCCGCAGCCTTGATCGCGTCGCTCACTTCGAACTTCTTGAAGTTCTCGATGAACAGGCCGGCCAGTGCTTTGGCGGCTTCGTCGTAGGCGGCTACGTCGGCCCAGGTGTTGCGTGGGTTCAGCAGGCCAGTCTCAACGCCCGGTACGGCCACTGGCACGTCGAGGTTGATGGTGTCCAGGTGCTCGGTCTCGGCACCGATCAGCGCGCCGCTCTGGATCGCGGCGATCACCGCACGGGTGGTCGGGATGTTGAAGCGCTTGCCGACGCCGTAGCCACCGCCGGTCCAGCCGGTGTTGACCAGGTAGACCTTGGAGCCGAAGCCGCGGATGCGCTTGATCAGCAGCTCAGCGTATTCGCCGGCCGGACGCGGGAAGAACGGTGCGCCGAAGCAGGTGGAGAAGGTCGACTTGATGCCGCTGCCCGAACCCATTTCGGTCGAACCGACCAGCGCGGTGTAACCGGACAGGAAGTGGTAGGCCGCTTGTTCTTCGTTGAGGATCGACACTGGCGGCAGCACGCCGGTCAGGTCGCAGGTCAGGAAGATCACAGCGTTCGGCTCGCCACCGAGGTTCTTCTCGGAACGCTTGGCAACGTGCTCCAGCGGGTAGGCGGCGCGGCTGTTCTGGGTCAGGCTGACATCGGCGTAGTCGGCGTGCTTGGCGTCGTCGATAACGACGTTTTCCAATACCGCGCCGTGCTTGATGGCTTTCCAGATAACCGGCTCGTTCTTCTCGGACAGGTCGATGCACTTGGCATAGCAACCGCCTTCGATGTTGAACACAACGCCTTCGCCCCAGCCGTGTTCGTCGTCACCGATCAGGTAACGGCTTTCGTCGGCCGACAGGGTGGTTTTACCAGTGCCGGACAGACCGAAGAACAGGGTCACGTCGCCTTCTTCGCCGATGTTGGCGGCGCAGTGCATTGGCAGTACGTCGGCAGCCGGCAGCAGGAAGTTCTGCACCGAGAACATGGCTTTCTTCATTTCACCGGCGTAACGCATGCCGGCGATCAGCACTTTCTTCTGTGCGAAGTTGAGGATCACGCAGCCGTCGGAGTTGGTGCCGTCACGCTCTGGCACGCACTCGAAGTTGGCAACGTTGAGGACCTGCCACTCGTCACGACCCGCCGGGTTGTACTGAGCAGGGTTGATGAACAGGCAACGGCCGAACAGGTTCTGCCAGGCAGTCTGGGTGGTCATCTTCACGGCCAGGTAGTGCTCGGAAGCCGCACCTACATGCACGTGGGAAACGAAATGCTCTTGCGCGTTGTTGAATGCCTCAACGCGAGCCCACAGGGCGTCGAACTTGTCGGCCGGGAACTTGCGGTTGATCGGGCCCCAGGCGATGGCGGCCTGGGTGCTTGGCTCTTCAACGATGAAACGGTCGACTGGCGAACGGCCGGTACGGTGACCGGTACGAACAACCAGTGCGCCGGTATCGGCAAGCTCGCCTTCACCGCGGTTGAGGGCTTCTTTAACCAGATCATCAACACTCAGATCGGTGTACACGGCATTGTTGGCTTGCGTCATGAGGTTCCCCGTCGGCCAGTGGCCGAGTGCTCCAAACGTTTTTGTAGTAGAAAGTCGTGCACTACTACCGCGAAAAAAGTGGGCCGGATTATGCCAGAAAAGCCCAAAAAGAGTAGGCCCCTCCTGTCGTAACGGCGTTAATCCGGCGCAAGGCAGTGAATTTACCTGCGCTGAACCGTTTTAGTGACGGGTATCTGACGGCGTCTCGATACCCGCGCCGGCGAACAATTGAGTGACATCGGCCGCGTCAAACAGGTAGCGCTGGTTGCAGAACTGGCAATCGATTTCGATGTTGCCACCGTGTTCGACCACCAATTGCTGCGCGTCTTCCATACCCAGACTGACCAGCGCATTGGCCGAACGTTCGCGCGAGCAGCTGCAACGGAAGCGCAGTTTCTGCACATCGAACAGACGCACCTGCTCGTCGTGGTACAGGCGATGCAGCACGGTTTCATTGTCCAGGCTCAACAGCTCGTCGGCAGTCAGCGTACCGCCCAGGGTGGTGATGTGCTGCCAGCTGGCGGCGCGTTCGTCTTCGTCTTTCAAACGGTCGGCCGGCAGTTGCTGCAGCAACAGGCCACGGGCACGACGACCATCGGCGCAGAGCTTGATGCGGGTGCCAATCTGCTGGGACATGACGAAGTAGTTGGTGAAGCAGTCGGACAACGTTTCGCCATCCAGGTCGACGACGCCCTGGTAGCGTTGGCCCCGTTTCGGGTCGACGGTCAATGTCAGCGAGCCGTCCGGCATCAGGTCAGCCAGGGTAGCGTCGGGGGCAATGCGGTCGGCCTCGTAACGGGCCAGGCCACGGATGTCGCGCTCGCTGGAGCATTCGATCATCAGCAACGGGATAGGGCCTTCGGAGCGTGCCTGCAGAATCAGCAGGCCATCGAATTTCAACGTGCCGACCAGCAACGATGCGGCCGCCATCAGCTCGCCGAGCAGTTGCGCGACCGGCTGCGGGTAGGCGTGTTTGGCCAGGACTTCGGCGTAGCTGAGCTCCAACGAGACCAGCTCGCCACGGGTGTCGCTGTCATCGAAGATGAAGCGTTGGGTGAAGTCGTTATCCGCGTGATCGGTCATAGGTCTGGGTATCTGAAGTAGTGAAAATGGTTACAGGAAACAAGAAATTGACCTTGCGCCACCCCTCGGGTGCGCAACGTTCAGCCATGAAAGGCATTTTATGAACAATCCGGGCCGGATCCAAGCAAGGTGGAACAGGCGCTGATGGGTTCCGGGTCGTTTCCCGCTCTGCACTGCTGGCAATGTGGTTATGGCCTACAGGTCAGAGACTGTGTGTGATTTTCGACGAGCGGCAATATCGTCCATGCGATGCACTGCTGGCCAGGCACAGATATGGATGCGCAGCGGGTCAATTGCAAGTCTTGGCCTGAAGGCACGGTGAAACCTGGCGAGTGCGCGGCACTCGCCCGAGAAATATCTGTATCAGTCGTCGTTACTGCTGCCACGAAACTTGAACAAATCCCGCCGCTGTTTTTTGCTTGGCTTACCGTCGGTACTCACGCCCAGGGCTCCGGCCTTTCTTTGCGCCGCGGCCTCTTCGCGCTTGGCGATGCTGGCCAGGGTTTCGGCATACAAGGTTTGCGCCTGCGGTGCGCCACGACGAACGATCGACAGTGCCATGACTACCACCGTACGCTCCTCGAAACCGGTGCGAATCACAAATTCGTCGCCAATACGCGGCTCTTTACCCGGCTTGCAGCGCTCGCCCCGGCAATGCACCTTGCCGCTTTCAATCGCCGCCTTGGCCAGGGCACGGGTTTTGTAGAATCGTGCAGCCCACAACCATTTATCGAGGCGGACTTTGTCGTCCTCTTCGTTTTTTTGTGCCATGGAATTTCCTCATTCTGAAATATTGGTGAACTGTACTACCGTTTCTGACGTACCAAGAATTTCACCGGCTCGCATTACAATGCTGACATTCCATAACCTCCTGGCGAGGCTGGAAATCCGGGCCGTAGATATCTGTCGCCTTTTAATCATTATTCTGCGTGAATACCGCGAATCCGGCCGCATGCGGCCCGAGCGGTTTCTACCGGTTGAGCACTATTGAAGACATTTGACCATTTGACCGTTGTCGGTCTGCGCGAGTGGGTGGCGCTCCCGGATTTGGGAGTCGCCGGCCTTCGGGCAAAAATCGACACCGGTGCCAGCACCTCAAGCCTCCACGCCACCGAAATCGAGCCGTTCGAGCGCGATGGTGAGCAGTGGGTGCGCTTTACCGCCCACCTGGGTTCCGTCGTACAACTGCGCCACCGACGCTGCGAAGCTCCGTTGGTGACGATGAAAACCATTAAAAGCTCAAACGGTCACGCGCAGGTGCGATACGTGATCAGCACTACCCTGGCCCTTGGTGATCGGGTCTGGCGGGTCGAGTTCACGCTCGCCTGCCGCAAGTCCATGCGTTATCGCCTGTTGCTCGGTTCCAAAGCCCTGATCCACGGCCAGTTGGTGGTCAATCCGGGCATCAAGTATGTACAAGACAAGCCGGTGTTCCCGGTATCTACCTCCTCCACAGGTGTTGCATGAAGATCGCTGTGCTGTCGCGGAATCCGCGTCTGTATTCCACCCGTCGTCTGGTCGAAGCCGGTACCGAGCGTGGCCATGAAATGGTGGTGGTCGACACCTTGCGCGCCTACATGAACATCGCCAGCCACAAGCCGCAGATCCACTACCGCGGCAAACCGCTGGAGGGTTTCGATGCGGTGATCCCACGGATCGGTGCATCCGTGACCTTTTATGGCTGCGCCGTGCTGCGTCAGTTCGAAATGATGGGGGTGTTCCCGCTTAACGAATCGGTGGCCATTGCCCGTTCGCGGGACAAGCTGCGCTCGCTGCAATTGCTGTCCCGGCGCGGGATCGGCTTGCCGGTTACCGGGTTTGCCCACTCCCCCGATGACATTCCCGACCTGATCGAAATGGTCAACGGCGCGCCGCTGGTGATCAAGGTGCTGGAAGGCACCCAGGGCATCGGCGTGGTGCTGTGCGAAACCGCGACGGCGGCAGAGTCGGTAATCGAGGCGTTCATGGGCCTCAAGCAGAACATCATGGTTCAGGAGTACATCAAGGAAGCCGGTGGTGCGGACATTCGCTGCTTCGTCGTCGGCGACAAGGTGATTGCAGCGATGAAGCGCCAGGCCAAGCCCGGCGAATTCCGCTCAAACCTGCATCGAGGTGGCAGCGCGAGCCTGATCAAGATCACACCGGAAGAGCGCATGACGGCGTTGCGTGCGGCGAAGGTCATGGGATTGGCGGTGGCGGGTGTGGATATCCTGCGTTCCAATCACGGGCCGTTGGTGATGGAAGTGAATTCGTCACCGGGGCTTGAGGGGATTGAGACCACCACCGGGAAGAATGTGGCAGGGATCATCATCGAGCATCTGGAGAAGAATGGCGGGCCGAATATGACGCGGACCAAAGGGAAGGGTTAAGCCTCAAGCTTTGTGGCGGCAGGGATGCCGCCATCGCGAGCAGGCTCGCTCCCACAGTGGATCGTTGGCGGATGCAAATTTAGCATCCAACGCCAATCAGTGTGGGAGCGAGCCTGCTCGCGAAGAGGCCCTTTGCCTCACCGAAGAACTACGGCCTTAAACGGCATCCCGCGGCAGCATCAACCCCAACGGCAACCGCACCCGCGCTTCCAGCCCTCCGCCCGAGCGGTTACGCAACTCAACGTTGCCGCCATGCATCGAAGCAATCCGCTTCACGATTGCCAATCCCAACCCGGTTCCCTTGCCACCCCGGGCACGATCACCCCGGGTGAACGGGTTGAAAATCGCCTCCAGCTCCGAAGGATCGATCCCGGCGCCACGGTCCATGACGCTCAGCACCACATACGGCGCGCTGGTGTCCCCGGATACATACGCTGCTACCTCCACACCGCTACCGGCATGATGCAACGCATTGCCGATCAGGTTGTTCAGCAGTCGCTTCATCGACACACGACGCAATGGGAACGGCTGGATGGGTTCCAGACGCAATCGCACTTTTTCTTCGGTCTGGTTATACGGTGCAGCAACTTCACGGACCAGGTCGCTCAGGTCAACCTCTTCCACCGACTCGTCGCGCCCGTCACGAATGAACGCCAGGAACTGATCGAGAATCGCGTCCATGTCTTCAATGTCACGCACCATGTCATCGGTCAGGTCGGTGTGATCGCCCATCAGTTCCAGGGACAGGCGCAAGCGGGTCAGCGGCGTGCGCAAGTCGTGGGAAACCCCCGCCAGCATCAGTTCACGCTCGCGACCGGCCTGCTCGACGTCTTCGGCCATCTGGTTGAAGGCGCGGTAAACCTCGGTCATCTCACTCGGCGTATCGCTGATTGGCAGGCGCACGCTGCGGCCCTGGCCGAGTTGCCGCGCGGCATACACCAGACGCTTCAAAGGTTGATTGAGCTGGCTGACGAAGATCCAGGCCGAAGCGGTGGACAGCAGGCCAATTGCGAGGAACCAGCCCAGCACGTTCCAGATTTTCTGGCCGCGCAACGGATGGGGATAAAGCGGTACTTTCAACCATCCATCGCCCAGGCTTGGCGCCCGGACCCACAGCGCCGGTGGCGAATGCATGCGCAGCCGCACTTCAGTATCGGCACCCAGTTCCGCCTGCATCTGCCGCTGATAGATCTCGCTGTAAGGCCAGTGCTGTTCACCTTCCGGCACGCCGGCACCCACCACCCGGATCAGGGTCGCGGCCTCGGCGATCTTGCCGCGGTTTTCTTCATCGGCAGCCCAATAGGCACGCAGCGTCAGGGCGACACCGTGGCTGTACTGGCGGTCCACCAGCACGTCTTCGTTCATCAGCAGATAAACCAGGGTCAGTGCCTTGGAGAAGAGTACGACGATGAGCACCAGCCAAAGGGTGCGGGAGAAGAAGCTCTGGGGGAACCAAACGGGGGTTTTCATGGATAACCGTTAAACACTTGCAGGAGCGAGCGATGCTCGCATATTGCGGATCGCGAGTCTGCGGACAGGATCGATTGATCCGTTGTCCGCATGACCCGCTCCTACAAATCGCCAATCACTTGGTGGCGGTACCATCCGGTACAAACACATAACCCACGCCCCAGACAGTCTGGATGTAACGCGGTTTGGACGGATCGGGTTCGATCATCCGGCGCAGACGGGAAATCTGCACATCGATGGAGCGCTCCAGGGCATCCCACTCGCGGCCACGGGCCAGGTTCATCAACTTGTCGCGGGTCAGCGGTTGACGCGCGTTCATTACCAGGGCCTTGAGCACAGCGAATTCACCGGTGGTGAGCATGTGTACTTCTTCGCCGCGCTTGAGCTCGCGGGTGGCCAGGGACAACTCGTAGTCACCGAAGGTCACGCTTTCGTCTTCGCTGCCCGGGGCGCCAGGCACCGGAGCCGACTGACGACGCAATACCGCCTTGACGCGAGCCATCAGCTCATCGGGGTTGAACGGCTTGGCCAGGTAATCGTCGGCGCCCAGCTCCAGGCCCTTGATACGGCTCAGTTCGTCGCCCTTGGCGGTGAGCATGATGATCGGAATCTGGTTGTTCGCGCTACGCAGGCGGCGGCAGGCAGTCAGGCCGTCTTCGCCGGGCAACATCAGGTCGAGGACGACCAGGTTGAACACTTCGCGCGCCAGCAGGCGATCCATTTGCTCAGTGTTCGGTACGGCGCGGGCGCGGTAGCCCTTGCTGACGAAAAAACGCTCCAGCAGGCTGCTGAGCCCCGGATCGTCGTCAACGATAAGAATTTTTTCGCCTTCAGCAGTTTGTGCAGTGCTGCTCATTGGATGCTCCTTTGATCTCGGCACGCATTATGGCGTAGCTGCCGTTATACGCACCGTGTGCATTGTTAGCAGATTTTTCCTCTAGCGCCAGAAAACCGGCCATTGCACCTGCAACCCGCGATGTCCCCGAATGCCGGAACGCTGGTTATAATGCGCGGCCTTTTGTGTCAGGCAACATCAGACAGGTACTACAGACGGACACCATTTATTTTCATGGCGTCGGCAGTAATTGTTCGATTTCACGGGTCAACGGGATACCTTTTGATCCAGGTAGCGGCGCAGGCCAGGCCGCTCAACCAGACTCGTCAAGGCCCTATCTCTGCGCCTGCGAGCCTGCTTTCACAATTTGTCAGGTGGTTTTATGGACAGCATCAACAGCCGCATCGCCGAGGAACTCGGTGTACGCCCACAACAGGTCGAAGCGGCCGTCGCGCTACTCGATGAAGGCTCTACCGTTCCCTTCATCGCCCGTTACCGGAAAGAAGTGACCGGCAGCCTCGATGACATCCAGTTGCGTCATCTGGAAGAGCGCCTGCGCTATCTGCGAGAACTCGACGAACGGCGTACCAGCATCCTCGCCAGCATCCAGGAGCAGGGCAAGCTGACCCCTGCACTTGAACGCGACATCAAACTCGCCGACACCAAGACCCGTCTCGAAGACTTGTACCTGCCGTACAAGCAGAAGCGCCGCACCAAGGGCCAGATCGCCCTGGAAGCCGGCCTCGGCGAGCTGGCCGACGGCCTGTTCAACGACCCGTCCCTGAGCCCGGAAACCGAAGCCGCACGCTTCATCGATGCGCAAAAAGGCGTGGCCGATGTGAAGGCCGCCCTCGAAGGCGCCAAGTACATCCTGATGGAACGCTTCGCCGAAGACGCAGGCCTCTTGGACAAGCTGCGCAACTACCTCAAACAGGAAGCCACCCTCAGTGCCCGCGTGATCGCCGGCAAGGAAGAAGAAGGCGCCAAGTTCCGCGATTACTTCGAACACGACGAACCGCTCAAAAGCATGCCGTCGCACCGCGCGCTGGCGATTTTCCGTGGCCGTAACGAAGGCATCCTCAGCTCCGCGCTGAAAGTCGGCGACGAACTGCCGGGCACCATGCACCCGTGCGAAGGCATGATCGGCCAGCAATTCGGCATCCAGAACCAGAACCGCGCCGCTGACAAATGGCTGGGCGAAGTGGTGCGCTGGACCTGGAAGGTCAAGCTCTACACCCACCTGGAGACCGATCTGCTGGGCGAGCTGCGCGATGGCGCGGAAACCGAAGCGATCAACGTATTCGCCCACAACCTGCACGACCTGCTGCTGTCGGCCCCGGCCGGCCCGCGCGCCACGCTGGGCCTCGACCCGGGCCTGCGTACCGGTTGCAAGGTCGCCGTGGTCGACTCCACCGGCAAGCTGCTGGATCACGCCACGGTTTACCCGCACGTGCCGCACAACAAATGGGACCAGACCCTCGCCGTGCTCGCCGCCCTGTGCGCCAAGCACTCGGTGGACCTGATCGCCATCGGCAACGGTACTGCCAGCCGCGAGACCGACAAGCTGGCCGCTGAACTGATCAAAAAATACCCGGCCATGAAGATGACCAAGGTCATGGTTTCCGAGGCCGGTGCATCGGTTTACTCGGCATCGGAGCTGGCTTCCAAGGAATTCCCGGACCTCGACGTGTCGATCCGTGGCGCCGTGTCGATTGCCCGTCGCCTGCAAGACCCGCTGGCTGAGCTTGTGAAGATCGATCCGAAATCCATCGGTGTCGGCCAGTACCAGCACGACGTGTCGCAACTGAAACTGGCCCGTGGCCTGGATGCGGTGGTCGAGGACTGCGTGAACGCCGTCGGCGTGGATGTGAACACCGCGTCCGTAGCGCTGCTGGCACGGATCTCCGGCCTCAACGCGACCCTGGCGCAGAACATCGTCAGCCACCGCGACGAGCACGGTGCGTTCAAGACTCGCGCGGCGCTGAAGAAAGTCGCGCGCCTGGGCGAGAAAACCTTCGAACAGGCCGCCGGATTCCTGCGCGTCATGAACGGCGAAAACCCGCTGGACTCGTCGGCCGTTCACCCGGAAGCCTATCCGCTGGTTCAGCGCATCGCCGCCGAAACCGACCGTGACATCCGCTCGCTGATTGGCGATGCCACGTTCCTCAAGCGTCTCGACCCGAAGAAGTACACCGATGAAACCTTCGGCCTGCCGACGGTCACCGATATCCTGCAAGAGCTTGAAAAGCCTGGACGTGACCCGCGTCCCGAGTTCAAGACCGCCGAGTTCCAGGAAGGCGTCGAAGACCTCAAGGACCTGCAGCTGGGCATGATCCTCGAAGGCGTGGTGACCAACGTGACCAACTTCGGTGCCTTCGTCGATATCGGCGTGCATCAGGACGGCTTGGTGCACATCTCCGCGCTTTCGGAGAAATTCATCAAGGATCCTCGCGAAGCGGTGAAGGCCGGTGACGTGGTGAAAGTGAAGGTCATGGAAGTCGACATCCCGCGTAAACGCGTGGGCCTGTCGATGCGCATGAGCGACACACCGGGCGAGAAAATCGACGGCGCTCGTGGTGCGCGTCCGGGGTCGGCGCCGCGCCAGTCCCAGAACACCGCACCACGCAAGGAAACCACCGCGGCGGCTCCGAGCAACAACGCCATGGCTTCGCTTTTCGCCAACGCCAAGCAGTTGAAGAAACGCTGATGGACATTCCCGCCGGGCTGACCGAAAGCGCGTTTTTCAAGCTGCTGGGCTGCCGCTTGCACAGTCTGGAAACCGGGGTGGCGCAAGTCGCCCTGGCGCTGGAGCCCGAACTGCGCAATCGCGGCGGCAAGCTGCACGGCGGGGCCTTGTTCAGCCTGGTGGACATTGCCATGGGGCTGGCCTGCTCCAGTACCCACGGCTTTGACCAGCAGAGCGCAACCATCGAGTGCAAGATCAACTACATCCGCGCCGTCTCAGACGGCGAGGTGATGTGCACGGCGCGGGTGATCCACCCGGGTCGCCGCACATTGGTGGTCGAGGCCGATGTGGTGCAGGGCGACAAACTGGTCGCAAAAGCACAAGGCACGTTCGCTGTCCTGTAGCTACTCGTCATCATTTTGAGTTAATTTCGGCGTTGTGACCGCAGCGTCGGAGTTTCCTGTGGGAGCGAGCCTGCTCGCGAAGGCGATGTGCCAGTCGAGGTCGATGCTGACTGATACTCCCTCTTCGCGAGCAGGCTCGCTCCCACAGGGATTGTGCAATTCCTGACCGATCGGCATGAGGCCTGTGCGGCGCCAAAACCAGGCGAAAACGCCAGTTTTAACTTCACCCTTGTAGACCGTCTTGCCCACCCCCATATTGGGGCGACTGACGCGTGAAGGAATCCAACTTGAGCGAACTTCTCAACCGCCGCCTGGCTCTGCTCGGCGAGCGCGCTAACCTCTCTCTGCTCGAACAGTGCCTTCACGGCATCGAACGTGAATGCCTGCGCGTGACCGATGAAGGTCGCCTGGCGCAAACGCCGCACCCGGAAGAATTGGGTTCCGCGCTGACCAATGAACAGATCACCACCGACTATTCCGAGTCGCTGCTGGAGTTCATCACCCCGGCCCTGCCCGATCCTGCCGATACGTTGGCGAGCCTGGACAGCATTCACCGCTTTGCCTACAGCAAGCTCGGCAACGAGTATCTGTGGAGCCCATCGATGCCGTGCCCGTTGCCGGCCGAGGAAGACATCCCGATCGCCTATTACGGCACGTCCAATATCGGGCAGCTCAAGTACGTGTACCGCAAGGGCCTGGCCCTGCGTTACGGCAAGACCATGCAGTGCATTGCCGGCATCCACTACAACTTTTCCCTGCCGGAAAAACTCTGGCCGTTGCTCAAGCAGGCCGAAGGCTTTGTCGGCACCGACCGCGATTTCCAGTCGTCGTCCTACATCGCGCTGATCCGCAACTTCCGCCGCTACAGCTGGCTGCTGATGTACCTGTTCGGTGCTTCACCGGCACTGGACGCCGGCTTCCTGCGCGGTCGCTCGCACCAGTTGGAACAACTGGACCCGCAAACCCTGTACCTGCCGTACGCCACCAGCCTGCGCATGAGTGACCTGGGTTACCAGAGCAACGCCCAGGCCGGCCTGACGCCGTGCTACAACGATCTGAACAGCTACACCGACAGCCTGCGCAAAGCGGTGGCCACGCCGTATGCGCCGTACGTCGAAGTCGGCACCCACCAGGATGGCGAGTGGGTGCAGCTCAACACCAACATCCTGCAGATCGAAAACGAGTACTACTCCAACATCCGTCCGAAACGCGTGACCTACACCGGCGAGCGCCCTATCCAGGCGCTGATGGCCCGTGGCATCCAGTACGTCGAAGTACGTTGCCTGGACATCAACCCGTTCCTGCCGATGGGCATCGACCTTACCGAGTCGCGCTTCCTCGATGCGTTCCTGCTGTACTGCGCGCTCAATGACAGCCCGCTGCTGACCAACACCAGTTGCGGCAACGCGACCTCGAACTTCCTTAGCGTGGTCAAGGAAGGTCGTCGCCCGGGCCTGCAACTGCAACGAGACGGCCAGCCGGTTGACCTGAAGGAATGGGCCGGCGAGCTGCTGGAAAAAATCGCGCCTCTGGCGGCGATGCTCGACCAGAGCCATGGCGGTGATGCCCACAGCAAGGCGCTGGACACCCAGATGGCCAAGGTCCTGGACCCGTCCCTGACACCGTCGGCCCAGGTATTGGCGGCGATGGCCGAGCACAATGAAAGCTTCGCCCAGTTCTCCCTGCGCCAGAGCCAGGCCCACGCCGAGTTCTTCCGTAGCGAACCGTTGCCGGCTGAGGAACAGGCGAAGTTTGAACAGCGGGCGCGTTCGTCGCTGGCTGAGCAGGCTGAACTGGAGCAGAACGAAGTCGGTGATTTCGATGTGTTTGTCGGGGCGTACCAGGCGAGCATTCTGGCGATCAGCAACTGATCCTCGAAGGTCCTGCGGACCTTATCGCTAGCAGGCTAGCGCCCACAGTGGATTTTCAGTGTCGCACAATTGTGTGAACACCCTTGAACCCTGTGGGAGCCAGCCTGCTGGCGATTGACCGCAAAGCGGTCGCTCTTGGAATATTCCTCTCATAAGCTAATTCGAAAAAGTTATTTATTTTCGAATTCTTAGATCATTTAGTCTCTTTCTCACGCCGACGCTCGGTCGCCTGACAAGGAGCTTTCTGATGAAACTGACTTTCCCTCTTCGCTTGCTGGCGGCCGCTTCCTTGGCAACCGCGAGCTTTTTTGTCCAGGCGGCCGACTTCACCGTCGCCTACCAGACCACCGTCGACCCGGCGAAAGTCGCCCAGGCTGACGGTGCTTACGAAAAGGCCACCAAGGCCGACATCAGCTGGCGAAAATTCGACAACGGTGCCGACATCATCGCCGCCATCGCCTCGGGCGACGTGCAGATCGGCTATCTCGGCTCCAGCCCCCTGACCGCTGCGATCACCCGTAAAGTGCCAGTGGAAACTTTCCTCATCGCCACCCAGATCGGCGCCGCCGAAGCCCTGGTCGCCCGCGACGGTTCCGGGATCAAGACCCCGCAAGACCTGATCGGCAAGAAGATCGCCGTGCCGTTTGTATCCACCGGCCACTACAGCCTGCTCGCCGCGCTGAAACACTGGAACATCGACCCGTCGAAAGTCACCGTTCTCAACCTGGCTCCACCCGCGATCATTGCCGCCTGGAAGCGCGGTGACATCGACGCCACGTACGTATGGGATCCGGCCCTCGGGGTCGCCAAGGAAAATGGCAAGGTACTGATCACCTCCGGCGAGCTGGCCAAGTTCGGCGCACCGACCTTCGACGCCTGGATCGTGCGCAAGGATTTTGCCGAGAAGCACCCGGAGATCGTCACCGCGTTCGCCAAAGTGACCCTCGATGCCTACGCCGATTACCGCAAAGACCCGCAAGCCTGGCTCGCCAATCAGGGCAACGTCGACAAGCTGGTAAAACTGTCGGGTGCCAAGGCCAGCGACATTCCGCTGCTGCTACAAGGCAACGTCTACCCGCTGGCGGCTGACCAAGTGCTCAGCCTCGGCGCGCCGACCACCAAGGCCATCACCGACACCGCGGCGTTCCTCAAGGAACAAGGCAAGGTCGAAGCCGTGCTGCCGGATTACGCGCCGTACGTCAGCGCCAAATTCATCACCCACTGATCGGGAGTCAATGCGATGGCCTTGCTACAGCTGGAGCGCATCAGCGCACAGTATCCCGGCAGCCCGGAACCGGTGTTGGCGGATATCTCCCTGAACCTGGGGCCCCGGCAATTGCTGGTCGCCCTCGGCCCGTCCGGCAGTGGCAAGACTTCGCTGTTGAACCTGATTGCCGGTTTCGTCGAACCCAGCGCCGGGCGCATCACCCTCGACGGCGTGCCCGTCAAAGGCCCGAGCGCCGAGCGCGGCGTGGTGTTCCAGGACGACGCGCTGCTGCCGTGGCAAGACGTGCTGGCCAACGTCGGGTTCGGCCTTGAGCTGGCCGGTATCGCCCGGGACAAACGCGAAGCTCGCGCCAGGGAAATGCTCGCCCTGGTTGATCTTTCCGGTTTTGAACAGCGCCGCATCTGGCAGCTTTCGGGCGGCCAGAAGCAGCGTGTCGGCCTGGCCCGCGCCCTCGCCGCCAACCCGCGCGTGCTGCTGATGGACGAACCTTTCGGTGCCCTCGACGCCTTCACCCGCGAGCAGATGCAGGAGCTGTTGCTGCAGGTCTGGCAACGCACCGCCAAACCGGTGTTCCTGATTACCCATGACATCGAAGAAGCCGTGTTCCTCGCCACCAACCTGATTCTGTTGGCGCCCAACCCTGGGCAAATCGTTGAGCGCCTGAGCCTCGATTTCGGTCAGCGTTATGCCGCCGGTGAATCGGCTCGCTCGATCAAGTCGGACCCGCGTTTTATCGAAACCCGCGAACGCGTACTCGCCAAAGTGTTCTCCCAACGCAGCGCCGCCCAGCGGCAGGAGCGCGCATGAGCAGTTACGAAATTCCCGTCGCAGCGATAACGCCTGGCTCAGCCGTGATTGCGGCAAGTCGGCGTTTGAGCACTCGCTGGATCAGTGTGCTGACGCTGGTCGTTCTCGTTGCTATTTGGTGGGCCGTGACGGCGACCGGCTTGATCGAGCCGCTGTTCCTGCCGCCGCCCTCCGCCGTGCTGCAAAAAGGCTGGCTGCTGGCGACCTCGGGTTATATGGATTCAACCCTGTGGCAGCACCTGGGCGCGAGTCTGAGCCGTATCGGCCTGGGCCTGGGCTTTGCGATTCTCACCGCCGTACCGGTGGGCATCGCCATCGGTGCCAACCGTATCGCCCGTGGTGTGCTCGACCCGCTGATCGAGTTCTACCGACCGATTCCGCCGCTGGCTTATCTGCCACTGATCGTGATCTGGTGCGGCATCGGTGAATTGTCCAAAGTGCTGCTGATCTACCTGGCGATCTTCGCCCCGATTGCCATCGCCACCGCCACCGGCGTGCGCACGGTCGACCCGGCCAAATTGCGTGCCGCGCAGTCGCTGGGCGCAACGCGTGTGCAGTTGATTCGCCACGTCATTTTGCCGAGTGCCTTACCGGACATTCTGACCGGTGTGCGCATTGGCCTCGGCGTGGGTTGGTCGACACTGGTCGCCGCCGAACTGATCGCCGCCACCAGCGGTTTGGGCTTCATGGTGCAATCGGCCGCGCAGTTTTTGGTCACCGATGTGGTGGTGCTGGGGATTCTGGTGATCGCGCTGATCGCCTTCGCGATGGAGTTGGGCCTGCGTGCCCTGCAACGCAAGCTGGTGCCGTGGCACGGCCAAAATCACTGAATATTGAACACCCCTGTAGGAGCGAGCTTGCTCGCGATGGACTCAAGAGCGCCGCGTTTAGCCAGTAAACACGCGTTATCGTTAACGACCATCGCGAGCAAGCTCGCTCCTACAGTTGGCACCTGCGGATTTAAGAGAACCACCATGAGCCACCTGACCATCGTCCCCCTAAGCTCCGCCCTCGGCGCACAGATCAGCGGCGTCGACATCAGCCAGCCGCTGAGTGCGGAACAACGCGACGCTATCGAGCAGGCCCTGCTCAAGCATCAGGTCCTGTTCTTTCGCGACCAGCCGATCACGCCACAGCAACAGGCGCGATTCGCCGCCAATTTCGGCGACCTGCACATTCATCCGATCTACCCGAATGTGCCGGAGCAACCCGAAGTGCTGATCCTCGACACCGCCGCCACCGACGTGCGCGATAACGCGATCTGGCACACCGACGTCACCTTCCTGCCGACCCCGGCCATGGGCGCGGTGCTCAGTGCCAAGCTGCTGCCGGAGTTTGGCGGCGACACGTTATGGGCCAGCGGGATTGCGGCGTATGAAGCCCTGTCGGTGCCGCTGAAAACCTTGCTCGAAGGCCTGACCGCCACCCACGATTTCACCCGTTCGTTTCCGCTGGAGCGCTATGGCAACACGCCCGAGGCGCTGGCCCAGTGGGAAGAAGCACGGCGCAAGAACCCACCGTTGTCACACCCGGTGATCCGCACACACCCGGTGAGCGGGCGCCGCTCGCTGTTCGTCAACGAAGGTTTCACCTCGAAGATCAACGAGTTGTCGGAAACCGAGAGCGAGGCGATTCTGAAGTTCCTGTTCGCCCATTCAACGCGGCCTGAGTTCACCATTCGCTGGCGCTGGCAGCAGGACGACATTGCATTCTGGGACAACCGCGTGACCCAGCATTACGCGGTGGACGATTACCGACCGGCGCGGCGGGTGATGCAGCGGGCGACGGTGTTGGGGGATGTGCCGTTTTTTCGCTGAACTCTGATTTTTTTGTTGGCCGATCCGGCCCCTTCGCGAGCAGGCTCGCTCCCACAGGGTATGTGCTTGACGCAGATCCAATGTGGGAGCGAGCCTGCTCGCGATGGGGGCGGAACAGACGCCGGCAAATTACTCAGCCGTCGAAGGCTTCTCCCAAAGATTGATCCCGCCCTCTTGGGCAAACCGGTCAATCTCCGCCAGTTCCTGCGCACTGAAGCTCAGGTTCTTCAGCGCCCCGACGTTCTCGACGATCTGCTCCGGCCGGCTCGCGCCAATCAAGGCCGAAGTGACCCGAGGATCGCGCAGGGTCCAGGCCAGCGCCAGTTGCGCCAGGCTCTGGCCACGACGCCTGGCGATTTCGTTGAGTGCCCGCACCTGGGCAATGTTGGCCTCGGACAAGTGCGACGCCTGCAACGAACCACCACCCGGACGGTTGACCCGTGCATCCACCGGCACGCCGTTGAGGTATTTGTCGGTCAGCAAACCTTGGGCCAGTGGCGTGAAGGCAATCACACCGGTGCCGAGTTCGTCAGTGGTATCGAGCAGGTCTTTTTCCACCCAGCGATTGAGCAGGTTGTAGGCCGGCTGGTGAATCAGCAGCGGCACCTTCCATTCTTTGAGCAACGCCGCCATTTCGCGGGTTTTCACCCCGGAATAGGACGAGATGCCGATGTACAGCGCCTTGCCCTGCTGCACTGCGGTGGCGAGTGCGCTGGCGGTTTCTTCCAGCGGGGTGTCCGGGTCAAAACGGTGGGAGTAAAAGATGTCGACGTAGTCCACGCCCAGGCGTTGCAGGCTCTGGTCGAGGCTGGCCAGCACGTACTTGCGCGAACCGCCGCCCTGACCGTATGGACCAGGCCACATGTCCCAACCGGCCTTGCTGGAAATGATCAGCTCGTCGCGGTACTGCTTGAAGTCTTCACGCAGTAAACGGCCGAAGTTGATCTCGGCGCTGCCATACGGCGGGCCGTAGTTGTTGGCCAGGTCGAAATGGTTGATGCCCAGGTCGAACGCCGTGCGCAACAACGCGCGCTGAGTATCGATCGGCGTACTGTCGCCGAAGTTGTGCCACAGGCCCAATGACAACGCCGGCAGCACCAGCCCGCTGCGGCCCACGCGGCGGTAGGGGATGGAGTCGTAGCGGTTTTCGGCAGCGGTGTAGGTCATCGAATCCTCTCTTGTCGGTCTTGAATCTGATATCGACTGCTTTGCCAGTCGCCCAGCATACGCCCGGACAAACGTCAGAAAACCCCTGATTCGACTAATGGCTGAAACGTTTCATGTATTTCCCCGCCAACACACTACCGCTCCCCCGCAAACACCTCCCCCAACCAGTCCACAAACACCCGGACCCGGGGCGACATGTGTCGGTTGTGCGGGTACAGCACTGAAACCGGCATTGATGGCGGAGGGGTGTCTGTGAGGATTTCCTTGATCAACCCTTGGGCAATTTGCGTTTCCATTCGGTAGTGCGGGCACTGGATCAGGCCCAGCCCGGCAATCGCCGAGGCAGCGTAGATTTCTGCGCCGAACACCGAGACCGCGCCGTCGATGGCCACTTCCTTGAGTTCACCGTCCACCATGAATTCAAACGGGAACAACTTGGCCGTCGTGCGTGAAACGTAGTTCACCGCACGGTGCCGGCTCAGGTCGGCGAGGCTTTTCGGTTCGCCGTATTGGCGCAAATAGGCGGGGCTGGCGCAGGTGATCTGACGCAGGTTGGCGACACGTTTGCCGATCAGCGTGGAGTCACCCAATGTTCCTGCGCGCAACACGCAATCGATACCTTCGGTGATCAGGTCGACCTGGCGGTCAGCCTCGCTGATGGACAGCTCAATGTCGGGATAACGCGCCATGAATTGCGGCAATGCCGGGATCACGAAGTGCTTGGCCAATGTCCCATGCAAGTCCACCCGCAGCCGCCCCTTAGGCGCCACGCCGCGAAACGCCAACTCCGCCTCTTCCAGCTCTGCCAGCAGTTGCACGCAACGCAGGTAGTACGCCTCGCCATCCAGTGTCGGGCGCACTTTACGCGTGCTGCGTTCCAACAAACGCGTACCCAGCCAGGCCTCGAACTGATTCAAGGTGTGGGTCAGTGTCGCGCGTGGCAGGTTCAGGTCATCGGCAGCCTGCGTGAAGCTGCTGCGCTCGTAGATCCGCACAAAAACCTTCATCGCTTTGACTTGGTCCACAGCTCACTCCAGACACTCGATTGTTGGCGATTATTGAACAGTAAAGGCAACTCTCGTGCATTTATCGACCTGAGTAAACATGTGAAATTGGCTTCACACCCGTCAACAGGAACACCAACATGACTCATCAAACTCCGAAAGTTGCCATCGTGACCGGCGCCTCCCGCGGCATCGGCGCGGTCATCGCCAAACAACTGGCCAGCGAAGGTTTCGCCGTTGCCATCAACTACGCCAACAGCGCCACCGAAGCCTCGAAACGGGTGGTGGAGCTGCGTCAGGCCGGTCACCAAGCCATAGCGATCAAGGCTGACGTGGCCAATGCCGATGACGTGCGCCGGATGTTCGACGAGGTTGAAACCCAGTTCGGCAAGGTCGATGTTTTGGTGAACAACGCCGGCATCCTCAAGGTCCTGCCGCTGGCGCAACACAGCGACGAACTGTTCGAGCAGACCTTCAACATCCACGCCCGCGGCACCTTCAATACCCTGCGCGAAGCGGCGACCCGCCTGAACAGCGGTGGCCGGATCATCAACTTCTCCAGCAGCACCGTCGGCATGAACCTGCCGGGCTATGCGGTGTACATCGCCAGCAAAGCGGCGGTGGAATCCCTGACCCAGGTGTTCGCCAAAGAAATGCGCGGGCGCAACATCACCGTCAATGCGGTGGCCCCGGGGCCGGTAGCGACTGAGCTGTTTTTGCACGGCAAGAGTGAGGAGCAGATTCAGAGTTTCGCGAAGATGGCGCCGCTGGAACGCCTGGGTCAGCCAGAAGACATTGCCCGAGTCGTGTCCTTCCTCGCCGGGCCGGATTCGACTTGGGTCAATGGGCAGATTTTGCGGGTCAATGGTGGATTGGTTTAACTATGCTCAGACAAATACCGCAGTGACCCTATCGCGAGCAGGCTCGCTCCCACAGAGCTCGCCGTGATCTTTGTAGGAGCGAGCCTGCTCGCGATAGCGGCCTCGATGGCAGCACACATCTGAAGGCAGAGCCCACCATGCACACCACCATCATCATCACCTTCGGCCTGATCCTCCTGGCGCTGATGCTCTACATCGGCGAGAACATCGGCTTCACCCGCCAGACCCTGGCCTACAGTTTTATCGTGCTGTGGCTGGCGCTGACGCTGATCAATGGCGCAGTCGGCATCGTGCATGCCGGCCAGCCTTTGAGCACCGAACTGGTGGTCGGTAGCGCCGTGTTCGGTGTCCCGGTGGCGGCGCTGGTGTTGTTCATGGTGTTGACCACCGAAACGTGAAGGCCTTGATCAGCGCACAAGATGCAGGAACTGCATGTGCCGTTCGTACTGGTCGAGGATGTCGTTGATGATCTGCTCCTTGGTGTAGCCCACCAGGTCGTAATCCTGACTGCCCTCGCTCAAATGCACTTCGGCCCGGTAGTAGCGGCGATTGTTGAGTTGCTTGGAACCCATGCCGCCACGGGCAAACGATGGCGTGAAATAGCCGCGCATCTGCACCTGATAAACGAACGGATGCTGATCGCCATGACCGATTTCCAGGCTGACACTGTCATGGGCCGGGTCCGGGTGCAGGGCCACGTGCAAGCCTTTTTCGCGGAACACCGCAGACACCTCTTCAATCGCCGGACGCACCGTCGTGTCGAGGAAGCGATAGACCTCATCCCGCGACGGGAAATGCACCGCCTGACTCAAACGCTGACGCCAACCACCCCGCCGCGAGCCGGACACCGGTGCCAAGGAATGCATCTGCGCAATCTGCTTCTGCGATTCCAGATAAAACGCTTTGTGCAGCCCCCACATCATCAACAGCAAGATCAGCGAGAACGGCAGCGAGGTCAGGACCACCGCCGACTTCAACGCATCGATGCTGCCGGAAAACAGCAGCGCGCTGGTCACCAATGCGGTCATCGCGCCCCAGAACACTCGCAGCCATTTCGGCCCGTCTTCATCCGGGTTGCCGCCCTTGGCGGACAGCGTCGACAGCACCACGGTGCCGGAGTCGGCGGAGGTGACGAAGAACACGAAGCTGATGAACACCGTGACCGCAATGACGGTTTTGCTCCACGGGTAGGTTTCCAGCAGCAGATAGAGCGTCATCGACGGATTATCGATGGCCGACATGCCGAGCGCGCTCATGCCATGGTTGAGCACCTGATCGATGGCACTGTTGCCGAAGATCGACATCCACGCCAGGGTGAAGCCGAGCGGGATCAGCAATACGCCGAAGACGAATTCACGGATGGTGCGGCCACGGGAAATCCGTGCGATGAACAGGCCCACGAACGGCGACCAAGCAATCCACCAGGCCCAGTAGAACACCGTCCAGCCGCCCAGCCAGTCGCTGGGTTTGTCGTAGGCGTAGAGGTCGAAGCTCTTCATCGGCAAGGCGCCGAGGTAATCGCCGAGGTTCTGGATCAGGGTGTTGAGCAAGTGCTGCGTGGGGCCGGCGAACAACACGAACAGCAGCAGCGCGCAGGCCAGCAGCATGTTGATGTCGGACATCACCCGCACGCCCTTGTCGACGCCGGAGACCGCAACGATGATCGCAGCGCCCATCATCAGGGTGATCAGGCCGACCTGAATCCATTGGGTGTGGGCGATGCCGAACAGGTAGTCCAGGCCCGAGTTGAGGTGCAACACACCGAAGCCCATGTCGGCACCGAGGCCGAACACCGTGGCGATGATGCCGAAGCCGTCCACCGCATAACCGATGGGGCCATTGATGCGCTTGCCGATCAGCGGGTACAGCGCCGAACGCAGGGCCAGTGGCAGGTTATGCCGGTAGGCAAAGTAGGCCAGCGCCATGCCGACAAAGGCGAACACGCCCCAGCCATGCAGGCCCCAGTGCAAAAACAGAATCTGCATCGCCTGACGCGCCGCATCCGCCGTACCGGCCTCGCCTTGGGGCGGTTGCAGCATGTGGGTCAGCGGCTCGGACACGCAAAAGAAAAACAGGGTGATGCTGATCCCGGCGGCGAACAGCATGCCGGCCCAGGACAGATAGCTGAATTCGGGTTCGTCGTGGTCGGCACCGAGCTTGATCTTGCCGTAGCCGGACAAGGCGGTGACCACCACGAAGACCAGATACAGGGTCATCGCCAGCAGGTAATACCAGCCGACCGTATTGGCCGCCCAGTTTTGCGCCGCCAGCAACCAGGCACCGGCCTGTTCGGGCATGGCGATGACAACGACACCAAACAACAGAATGAAACTCGCCGAGAACCAGAATACCGGCGGATTCATGCGGACCAGGCCGCTTGGAGGGATGGACGATGCACTCATGTTCGGTGCACCTCGAAGGGGTAAAACGTGGCTGTAGAAATCGGACTCAGCAAAGGCAAGCCTCCTGTTGTGAGCGGGCAGCGAACCGCCGGTTTAACTTGAATGAACGTTCAAGTTAAACATGGATAGGGGGCTAAGGACTAATCGCAGGGCTCGGCGGTGATGTTCTTACGCTAGCTCAAGGGAGGAAATACGTAGGATTTAAAAGCTTCGCGAGCAGGCTCGCTCCTACAGTGGATCGGGTTGAACACAAAGGCTGTGATCGACGGAAAACCCTGTGGGAGCGAGCCTGCTCGCGATGAGGCCAGACCAGTCAACGGAGACTCAAAAGCCTACTTCTGCGCCCCATCATCCAACTGCAGATTCGCCTGGGTCAGGTTGCTGCCCGCCGGCACGCTGCGGGTCAGCCAGACGTTACCGCCAATGGTCGAGCCCTGGCCGATGGTGATCCGCCCGAGAATCGTCGCCCCGGCATAAATCACCACGTCATCCTCGACAATCGGGTGCCGTGGCTGGCCTTTCTGCAACTGACCGTCTTCGTCCGCCGGGAAGCGCTTGGCGCCCAAAGTCACCGCCTGATAAATCCGCACGCGCTCGCCGATGATCGCGGTTTCGCCAATCACCACACCCGTCCCGTGGTCGATGAAGAAACTGCGGCCGATCTGCGCACCGGGATGTATGTCGATGCCGGTGGCCGAGTGAGCGATTTCCGCACTGATCCGCGCCAGCAGCGGCAACCCGGCACGGTACAAATGGTGGGCCAGACGATGGTGAATCACCGCCAGAATCCCCGGGTAGCACAACAGCACTTCATCGACACTACGGGCCGCCGGGTCGCCGTGATAAGCGGCCAACACATCGGTGTCCAACAGGCTGCGCAACCCAGGCAAAGCAAGGGCGAAGTCCTGGATGATCTGAATGGTTTTGGCTTCGACTTCCGTCTCGGCCTGGGCACTGTGGCGAGCGGCATAACGCAATTCGAGGCGCGCCTGGGCCAGCAGCGCATTCAGCGCCACATCGAGCGTGTGACCGACGTAGAAGTCTTCGCTCTCTTCGCGCAGGTCAACCGGCCCCAGGCGCATCGGGAACAACGCACCGCACAGGGCTTCGAGAATGTCTGCCATGGCTGCGCGGGAAGGCAATTCGCGACCGCCCTGCTCGCCGGTGGCCCGGCCGTTTTGTGCACGCCACTGTTCACGTGCCGTGCGCAGCTGGCTGACGATGGTTTGCAGTTGCCAATGGCTGGAACGCTCACTCACGGTAAAAACTCCTCACGGGCGGTCGGACTGTCTGACCGCACTGACGGCGATTACTTTACGGCAAGGGTCGCGAGGCAAATTAAGAACCAATAGTGCTGTGCTCAGTTCGATTGGCTATAAGCGATTGGCGGTTGCCTCGGCTTTTTGGCGTGCCTATAGTCCTGAGATCTTCAACCGCCAGTACGGACTCATGATCAAACAACAGCTCGCCCGCTTTAACCGCCTCGACCTGCTCGGTCAGCCCACCGCCCTGGAAAAGCTCGAACGCCTGTCGACCTGGCTGGGCCGCGATGTGTACGTCAAGCGCGATGACCTGACGCCGCTGGCAATGGGCGGCAACAAGCTGCGCAAACTTGAATACCTGGCCGCCGATGCCTTGGCCCAGGGTGCCGACACCTTGATCACGGCGGGCGCGCTGCAATCGAACCACGTACGCCAGACAGCCGCCATTGCCGCCAAGTTGGGTCTGGGCTGCGTAGCCCTTCTGGAAAATCCTCTCGGCACTGACGACAGCAATTACACCGGCAACGGCAACCGGCTGCTGCTCGACCTGTTCGATGCCAAGGTCGAACTGGTGGAAAACCTCGACAACGCAGACGAGCAACTGCAAGCCCTGGCCAACCGACTGCGCAGCAACGGCAAGAAGCCGTACCTGGTGCCGATCGGTGGCTCCAATGCGCTGGGCGCACTGGGCTACGTGCGCGCCGGGCTGGAACTGGCCGAACAGATCAAGGACACCGGCCTGAAGTTCGCCGCCGTGGTCCTGGCTTCGGGCAGCGCCGGTACCCACAGCGGCCTGGCACTGGCTTTGAGTGAAGCATTGCCGGATCTGCCAGTAATCGGTGTGACGGTTTCGCGCAGCGATGAAGATCAGCGGCCAAAGGTTCAAGGCTTGGCCGAACGCACCGCCGAGTTGCTGGGCGTCAGCCTGCCGGAGGCTTTCAAGGTCGAGTTGTGGGACGAGTATTTCGCCCCCCGTTATGGCGAGCCGAATGCCGGCACACTGGCGGCGGTGAAGCTGCTGGCGAGTCAGGAAGGCTTGCTGCTGGACCCGGTCTACACTGGCAAGGCCATGGCGGGTTTGCTGGACGGGATCGGGCGTCAGCGTTTCGACGAGGGGCCGATTATCTTCCTGCACACCGGCGGGGCACCGGCACTGTTTGCCTACAAGGATTTCCTGTAGGAGCGAGCTTGCTCGCGATGGACGACAGGGCACCGCGGGGTGTCAGGTTGCCAGCGTTATCGTTGACGTCCATCGCGTGCAAGCACGCTCCTACAGTAAAAACGCAAGCTATTCCAAAGTTGAATAACCAGAAGATTAATTATTATTTTCCAATCTAAAAACGCCATCATATAGTCACGCTACAGGCGAATTTCCCGAGAGACGCATACGCTGCTTTAAGGCAGGATAGCGCTGTCGCTTAATTCCCGATTTCGCCAAATTTTCACAAAAGCGTCTTCCATAAGAAAACACAGGGGCTTGTCATGAATTTTTCCGCACTACGTCGCAATCTGCTGGTGGGTTCGCTGGGCCTGGCACTGAGCGCCGGCCTGATTGGCCAGGCGGTTGCCGGTGAGCAGTTGCAACAAATCAAGGACAAAGGCGTGATCAACGTCGGCCTGGAAGGCACCTACCCACCGTTCAGTTTCGTCGACGCCGACGGCAAACTGACCGGCTTCGAAGTCGAGTTCTCTGAAGCCCTGGCCAAAGAGCTGGGCGTGAAGGTCAAGCTGCAACCCACCAAATGGGACGGCATCCTCGCGGCCCTGGAATCCAAGCGACTGGACGCAGTGATCAACCAGGTGACCATCTCCGAAGAGCGCAAGAAGAAGTATGACTTCTCCGAGCCCTACACCGTTTCCGGGATTCAGGCGCTGGTGCTGACGAAAAAGGCCGCCGAGCTGAACATCAAGTCCGCCGCCGACCTGTCTGGCAAGAAAGTCGGTGTAGGCCTGGGCACCAACTACGAAGAGTGGGTCAAGGCCAATGTGCCGACCGCTGACATCCGCACCTACGAAGATGATCCGACCAAGTTCCAGGACCTGCGTGTCGGCCGTATCGACGCGATTCTGATCGACCGCCTGGCCGCGCTGGAATACGCCAAGAAGGCCAAGGACACCACCGCTGCCGGTGATGCGTTCTCCCGTCAGGAAGCCGGCATCGCCCTGCGCAAAGGCGAGCCTGAACTGCTGGCTGCGGTGAACAAGGCAATCGATAAGCTGCGCGCCGATGGCACCCTGAAAAAGCTCTCGGAAAAATACTTCAACGCTGACGTCACTCAATAATGGGAGAAGCTTTCCAACTCGCACTGGACTCCGCGCCCTTTCTGCTCAAGGGCGCGTATTACACGGTCATTCTCAGCCTGGGCGGGATGTTCTTCGGCCTGGTGATGGGCTTCGGTCTGGCGCTGATGCGCCTGTCGCGCTTCAAACTGGTGAGCTGGATCGCCCGCATCTACGTGTCGTTCTTTCGCGGCACGCCGTTGCTGGTGCAACTGTTCGTGATCTATTACGGCTTGCCGCAATTGGGTCTGGAACTGGATCCGCTGCCGGCGGCCCTGATCGGCTTCTCGCTGAACATGGCCGCCTACGCCTGTGAAATCCTGCGTGCCGCGATCAGCTCCATCGAGCGCGGCCAGTGGGAAGCGGCTGCCAGTATCGGCATGACCCGCGCGCAGACCCTGCGCCGGGCCATCCTGCCGCAGGCGATGCGCACCGCATTGCCGCCACTGGGCAACAGCTTCATTTCGCTGGTCAAGGACACCGCGCTGGCCGCTACCATCCAGGTGCCGGAACTGTTCCGTCAGGCGCAGTTGATCACCGCTCGCACCTTCGAAATCTTCACCATGTATCTTGCCGCCGCACTGATCTACTGGGTCCTGGCCACGGTGCTTTCGCACCTGCAGAACCAGTTGGAAGCGCGGGTCAATCGGCACGACCAGGAGTCCTGACCCGATGATTGTCGTGGAAAAACTGACAAAGCAGTTCAAGGGTCAAGTCGTGCTCAACGGCATCGATCTTGAGGTCAAGGAAGGCGAGGTGGTCGCGATCATCGGCCCCAGCGGTTCGGGCAAGACCACCTTCCTGCGCTGCTTGAATTTTCTGGAAGAACCCACCAGTGGCCGGATCAAGGTCGGCGATATCGAAGTCGATACCAGCCGCCCCCTGAACCAGCAACAGAGCCTGGTGCGGCGTTTGCGCCAGCACGTAGGTTTTGTGTTCCAGAACTTCAACCTGTTCCCTCACCGCACCGCCCTGGAAAACGTCATCGAAGGCCCGATCGTGGTCAAGAAGACACCGCGCGACGACGCCGTGGCCCTGGGTAAAAAACTGTTGGCCAAGGTCGGTCTGGCGGGCAAGGAGGACGCCTACCCGCGTCGCCTCTCCGGTGGCCAGCAACAGCGCGTGGCGATTGCCCGGGCGCTGGCGATGGAGCCGGAAGTGATCTTGTTCGATGAGCCGACCTCGGCCCTCGACCCGGAGTTAGTGGGCGAGGTGTTGGCGACCATCCGCGGCCTGACCGAAGAGAAGCGCACCATGGTGATCGTTACCCATGAAATGGGCTTTGCCCGGGACGTGGCCAACCGTGTGGTGTTTTTCGACAAGGGTGTGATCGTCGAGCAAGGCGAAGCGAAGGCGTTGTTTGCCAACCCGAAAGAAGAGCGGACAAAACAATTCCTAAGCAAGTTCCTGAACAACAGCCATAACTAACAACCCTGCTCAACAATGGCCATCTTCCATGGACGGAAGTGACACCATCGCAAAAAATACTTTACCAATACCAAACTAACCCCATCCATTCGACATACATATTTTGTACGCATGCGCGGTACATATATATGCACCACTACAATTAATCCCTTTCTCCCAATCTGGTTCCTTTCGCAGCACTCGGTCAACCACGCACACCAAGCCTCCCACTTTTAGCCACTTTCAGCGGAAAAGTTCGACACACCGGCATGGTTTACTTACTAGGCACCGTAGGAACTTTCTGAATAACAGCACACTTCACTCATAACTAATAAATCTCATTGACACCTCTCCCCCCTGACTCTTATCTAGTCTTCGACCAACGTCACTCTTCCCGCCAAACTCATTATTTCAATTAAAAGTAATGAATGGTTTTGCTGTTCGATACTTAGTTTTTGATTTCCCAGAAACGGACTTCGTTGCAAGACTTCAAGGAGACTTCATGAAAAGCACCTCGAACAAATCCGGGCTTGTGGCCCCGACCCTGGCGCAAACCAACAAGACCGGTATCAACGTCACTTGCGCGGCGCACCTGCTGATCGATGTGGCGCCTTACCCCGCCATGGACGAAGGCGACCTGATCGAACTGTTCTGGGACAACTGCTACGTGGCCTCCCGCGTGCTGACAGCCAGCGACGTCGGCCAACCGGTACAACTGCGGGTGCCTGAAAGCTTTGTCGCCAACGGTACCTCGCGCCTTCACTACCGGGTCATGCAGGTAGGTCGAGATGCGGTGATTTCGGCCAGCCGAAACTTGCAGGTCAAACTCGACTGTCCGGGCGGCCAACCTTCCGCGCTGTGCGGCGATGAAAACCAGTGCCTGGCACCGGTGAGCATTCCCGAGGCGATTCGCCGTCAGGGGGTCAACCCGAGCCAGGTCAAACGCGGTGTTCCCTTGACCATCGAGCCGTACCTGAACATGGCCGTGGACGACGAAATCACCCTGCGCTGGGGCGATGTGCGCATGGACCTGCCACGGCTCAAGTCCGCCGATGTGGGTCAGCCGATTCAGGTCTGGATACCGCCGGCCATCATCCTCGAAGCTGGCGAAGACCTGCGGCTGGAAGTGACGTACTGCATTCTCGACCGGGTGGGCAACAACTCCCGCTGGGCGCCGGCCCGTACGCTGAAAATCGGATGTGCAAATACCTATCTGAAAGTCCCGAAGAAACAACCCCTCAAGGCTGCCGAACCCCGTAGACGATGAAAAGGCCTCTGCGGTGGAGTCATCCTTCTATCTATATTCCTAAAAGTTAGTTCATAAAATATTTATACACGTTTAGGGTATATAAACCGGACCACCGGACATCCTTGATTTCATGCGCTGCCACAAGCGGCGCTTCCATAAGATGTGAGGTAGGTATGGTCCGGAACACAATCACCCCAGTGCAGATCGCCAGGGCATTGCGTGCAGCCAAGGAGCGGCACTGATGTCCAGTCTGGCAGATGCAAACGTCCAGAGTGATCTGGACATCGCCCCGCTGTTGTTGCCCGCAAAAGTCCTGCGCAACGATGCTCAAGCCATCAACGCGGCCCACGAACTGGCGCAAGTCGCCCGCCTGCAAGCAGCCAAACGTGACCGGCAGCGCAAGCTCCCGTGGTCTGAAATAGAACAGTTCACCCGCAGCGGCCTGGGCAGTATTTCCATCCCCCGCGAGTACGGCGGCCCGCAGGTTTCGTTCGTCACCCTGGCCGAGGTCTTCGCGATCATTTCCGCGGCGGACCCGGCGCTTGGGCAGATCCCGCAAAACCAGTTCGGCATTCTCAACCTGGTGCTCGGCAGCGCCACCGAAGCGCAGAAAAAACAACTGTTCAAAAGCGTCCTGGATGGCTGGCGCATCGGCAATGCCGGGCCGGAACGCGGCACCAAAAATACCCTGGAACTGAAGGCACGCATCACCGCAGACGGCGTCCTCAATGGCCAGAAGTTCTATTCCACTGGCGCACTGTTCGCCCATTGGGTCGCGGTCAAAGCGCTGAACGACGATGGCAAACAAGTGTTGGCGTTCGTCCGGCGCGGCACACCGGGATTGCGCATCGTCGATGACTGGTCCGGCTTTGGTCAGCGCACCACCGCCAGCGGCACGATTTTGCTCAACAACGTGCGGGCCGATCCTGAATGGGTGGTGGATAACTGGCGGATCAACGACACGCCGAACATCCAGGGTGCCGTCTCGCAACTGATTCAAGCGGCCATCGACGCCGGTATCGCCCGAGGCGCCATCGACGACGCCATCGACTTCGTGAAAACCCGCGCCCGGCCGTGGATCGACGCCAAGGTCGAGCGGGCCAGCGATGACCTGTACGTGATCGCCGATATCGGCAAGTTGAAAATCGAACTGCACGCCGCCGAAGCGCTGCTGCGCAAGGCCGGGCAAGTGCTCGATGACGTCAGCGCCGCACCCTTCACCGTCGAGTCCGCCGCCCGCGCCTCGATTGCCGTGGCCGAAGCCAAAGTGCTGACCACCGAGATTTCATTGCTGGCCAGCGAAAAGCTCTTCGAGCTGGCCGGCAGCCGCGCGACCCTCGCCGAATTCAACTTCGACCGCCACTGGCGCAACGCCCGGGTACACACCCTGCACGACCCGGTGCGCTGGAAGTATCACGCGGTCGGCGCCTACCGCCTCAATGGCACGCTGCCTAATCGCCATTCCTGGATCTGACGACCAGAACACTTTTTACCAGAGCTCTGGAGAAACACATGACAAGTTCTCACCCCGTCGCGGTCATCACCAGCGATGAACAAGCCCTGATCGTCGCCAGCGACCTTGCCGAAGACTTCAAGCGCGACAGCGCCACACGCGACCGCGAACGCCGTTTGCCACACCCGGAACTGGAGGTGTTTTCCCGCTCGGGCCTGTGGGGCATCAGCGTGCCAAAGGAATTCGGCGGCGCCGGTGTTTCCAACGTCACCCTGGCCAAGGTCATCGCCTTGATCGCCCGGGCCGACGGCTCCCTTGGGCAGATCCCACAGAACCATTTCTATGCCCTCGAAGTACTGCGGGTGAACGGCAGCCACGAGCAAAAGCAACGCCTGTACGCCGAGGTTTTGGCCGGTCAGCGCTTCGGCAATGCGTTGGCCGAACTCGGCACTAAAACCGCACACGATCGCGTCACCAGCCTGACTCGCGACGCCAGCGGCTATCGCATCAATGGCCGCAAGTTCTACGCCACGGGCGCGATCTACGCCCAGCGCATTCCCACCTCGGTGGTGGATGAAAACGGCGTGCAGCAACTGGCGTTCGTCCCGCGCGACAGCAAGGGCCTGAGCGTGATCGACGACTGGAGCGGCTTCGGCCAGCGCACCACCGGTAGCGGTTCGGTGGTGTTCGAAGATGTCTACGTCGCCGCCGAAGACGTCATCCCCTTTCAGAGCGCTTTCGAACGCCCGACCCCGGTTGGCCCGCTGGCGCAGATTCTCCATGCCGCCATCGACACCGGCATCGCCCGCGCCGCGTATGAAGATGCGCTGCATTTCGTGCGTACCAAAACCCGGCCGTGGATCGACGCCACCCACGAAAAAGCCACGGACGATCCGCTGACCCTCAAGAGCTTCGGCCACTTGAGCATTCGCCTGCACGCCGCCGAGGCGCTGCTGGAGCGTGCCGGTGAATACCTCGACAAGACCCAGGCCGACACCCATGCCGAGACCGTCGCGGCTGCGTCGATTGCCGTCGCCGAAGCCCGCGCCCTCAGCACCGAAATCTCCCTGGCCGCCGGCAGCACGCTGTTCGAACTGGCCGGCAGCCAGGCAACCCTGATCGAACACGGCCTCGACCGCCACTGGCGCAACGCCCGGGTGCACACCCTGCACGACCCGGTGCGCTGGAAGTATCACGCGGTGGGCAATTACTACCTCAACGATGAAAACCCGCCACTGCGGGGGACCATTTGATGACCGCCGCGAAAAAGAAAATCCTGCTCAACGCGTTCAACATGAATTGCATCGGGCACATCAACCACGGCTTGTGGACGCACCCGCGCGACACGTCCACCCGCTACAACACGATCGAATATTGGACCGAACTGGCGCAGCTTCTGGAGCGCGGGCTGTTCGACGGTCTGTTCATTGCTGACATCGTCGGGGTCTACGACGTCTACCAGAACTCGGTGGACGTGCCGTTGAAAGAGTCGATCCAGCTACCGGTCAACGATCCGCTGCTGCTGGTCTCGGCCATGGCGGCGGTAACGAAAAACCTCGGTTTTGGCCTGACCGCCAACCTCACCTACGAAGCGCCGTATCTGTTCGCCCGCCGCCTGTCGACGCTGGACCACCTGAGCCGTGGGCGAGTCGGCTGGAACATCGTCACCGGCTATCTCGACAGCGCCGCCAAGGCCATGGGCCTGAGCGAACAGGTCGAGCATGACCGCCGCTATGACCAGGCCGACGAGTACCTGGAGGTGCTCTACAAACTCCTGGAAGGCAGTTGGGAAAACGGCGCGGTGCTCAACGATCCGCAGCAACGGATCTACGCGCAGCCGGACAAAGTGCACAAGGTCGAGCACAAGGGCGAGTTCTATCAGGTTGAGGGTTATCACCTCTGCGAGCCCTCACCGCAGCGCACGCCGGTGCTGTTCCAGGCCGGCAGTTCGGATCGCGGTTTGCTGTTCGCCGGGCGACATGCCGAGTGCGTGTTCATCAGCGGCCAGACCAAGGCATCGACCAAGGCTCAGGTGGACAAGGTGCGCGCCAGCGCCGCCTCCGCCGGGCGCAATCCCGAGGACATCAAGGTGTTCATGGGCCTGAACGTGATCGTTGGCGCCACGGAAGAGCTGGCCTGGGCCAAGCACGCCGAATACTTGAGCTACGCCAGTGCCGAAGCCGGCGTGGCGCACTTCTCGGCGTCCACCGGGATCGATTTTTCCCAATATGAAATCGACGAGCCGATCCAGTACGTGAAGAGCAATGCGATCCAGTCCGCCACCAGGCACCTGCAAAACAACGACTGGACGCGACGCAAACTGCTGGAACAACACGCCCTCGGCGGTCGCTACATCACTGTGGTCGGTTCGCCGCAGCAAGTGGCGGATGAGCTGGAGTCGTGGATCGCCGAAACCGGGCTGGATGGCTTCAACCTGACCCGCATCGTCACGCCGGAAAGCTATGTGGATTTCATCGAGCTCGTGATCCCCGAGTTGCAGCGGCGGGGCTCGTACAAGACGGCGTACGACGGCGGCACCTTGCGCGAAAAGCTGTTTCAGCGAGAGGCGTTTTTGCCTGAGCAACATACCGGCTCGGCCTTCCGACGCTAAAAGCATCGCGAGCAGGCTCGCTCCTACAGTAGATCTCTGGCGTTCTCAAAACCCCTGTAGGAGCGAGCCTGCTCGCGATGAGACCCGAACAGACACCACAAACTTAATGCACTGACTGGATAACTCATCATGAAAAAGAACGACCTCTCCCACCCAGTCAAAGCACTGGCCCTGGCCCTCGGCCTGTTCAGTTCGGTGACCTTCGCAGCCGACGCCCCACTGAAAATCGGCACCACCGCCGCCTTCGCCATTCCCCTTGAAGCGGCCGTCGAAGAAGCTGGCAAACAAGGCCTGAAAGTCGAACTGGTGGAGTTCAGCGACTGGATTGCACCGAACGTCAGCCTGGCTTCAGGCGACATCGACGTGAACTACTTCCAGCACATCCCGTTCCTGGAGAACGCCAAGGCCGCTTCGGGTTTCGACCTGGTACCGTTCGCACCCGGCATCATCAACAACGTCGGCCTCTACTCGAAGAAATACAAAAGCTTTGACGAGCTGCCAGAAGGCGCCAGTGTGGCTATCGCCAACGATCCGATCAACAGCGGTCGTGGCTTGCAGCTGCTGGCCAAGGCCGGTCTGATCACGCTCAAGCCCGGCGTCGGCTACAAGGCCACCGAAGAAGACATCATCGCCAACCCGAAGCACATCAAGATCCTCCAGGTCGAAGCCGTGCAACTGGTTCGCGCCTATGACGATGCCGATCTGGTGCAGGGCTACCCGGCCTACATTCGCTTGTCGAAAACCTTCGACGCGGGCTCCGCGCTGCTGTTCGACGGCCTCGATCACAAGGAGTACGTGATTCAGTTCGTGATCCAGCCCAAGAGCAAAACCGACCCGCGCCTGATCAGGTTCGTCGACATCTACCAGCACTCACCGGCTGTACGCGCCGCACTGGACAAGGCTCACGGCAAGCTCTATCAAGCCGGTTGGGAAAGCTGAACATGAGCGCCGCCATTCAACGGCGACTGGAGCTTCCAGAGCCTCTACGTGCTGAACAAACCGAGCTGCATCCCGAGCTCAATCGCGCTCATGTGCGCTTCATCAATCTGGGCAAAACCTACAACGGCCAGCAAGGCCCGGTGGCCGCGTTGCACGGCATCGACCTGGCGATCCGGCGCGGCGAAGTGTTCGGTATCATCGGTCGCAGCGGCGCCGGCAAGTCGTCGCTGATCCGCACCATCAATCGCCTGGAACAACCGAGCAGCGGCCGAGTGCTGATCGACCAAGTGGACATCGGCGAGTTCGATGAGGACCGCCTGGTGGCGCTGCGTCGGCGCATCGGCATGATCTTCCAGCACTTCAACCTGATGTCGGCCAAGACCGTTTGGCAGAACGTCGAGCTGCCGCTGAAAGTCGCCGGTGTGCCCAAGGAACAACGCGAACAGAAGGTCCGTGAACTGCTGGAACTGGTGGGCTTGCAGGCCAAACACAAGGCCTACCCGGCGCAGTTGTCCGGCGGGCAGAAACAGCGCGTGGGCATTGCCCGGGCGCTGGTGCATGACCCGCAAATCCTGCTGTGCGACGAAGCCACCTCGGCGCTCGACCCGGAGACCACGCAGTCGATCCTCGGCCTGCTGCGCGAGATCAATCAGCGCCTGGGCCTGACCATCGTTTTGATCACCCATGAGATGGCGGTGATCCGTGAGATCTGTGATCGCGTGGTTGTCCTGGAGCACGGACGTATCGCCGAGCAAGGGCCGGTGTGGGAAGTGTTCGGCAATCCGCAGCACGAGGTCAGCAAGACATTGCTGGCGCCGTTGCAACACGCATTGCCCAAAGAGCTGCAAAGTCGTTTGCAGGCGCAGCCACAGTCCCCGGACACCGCCGTGGTCTTGCGCTTGCAGTTCACCGGCAACCAACGGGACGAACCGGACCTGGCGGCATTGTTCAGCGCCCTTGGAGGCCGTGTGCGATTGCTGCAAGGCGGCGTGGAGCGGATTCAGGGCCATGCCCTCGGGCAACTGCTGCTGGCGGTGACCGGCTCGACGCTCGGTGCCGAAGAGTTGCGTCAACGCGCCGGTCATTGGGCGCAACAGGTGGAGGTGCTGGGCTATGTGGTTTGATCGCTTGCTGCAGGGTTTCATCGACACGTTCCTGATGGTCGGTGTGTCGTCGTTGATCGCGCTGTTGGCGGGCATTCCGCTGGCGGTGATCCTGGTCACCAGCTCCAGGGGCGGCATCTACGAAGCCCCGGCGCTGAACCGCGCACTGGGTGCGTTCGTGAATTTGTTCCGCTCGATTCCGTTTCTGATATTGATGGTGGCGCTGATTCCGTTCACTCGGCTCATCGTCGGCACCACCTACGGCGTGTGGGCGGCCGTGGTGCCGTTGACCATCGCTGCTACTCCTTTCTTTGCACGCATTGCCGAAGTCAGCTTGCGCGAGGTCGATCATGGATTGATTGAAGCGGCGCAAGCCATGGGTTGCCGGCGTTGGCACATCGTCTGGCATGTGTTGTTGCCTGAGGCGCTGCCGGGGATTGTTGGCGGGTTCACGATTACCTTGGTGACCATGATCAATTCGTCGGCCATGGCCGGGGCGATTGGCGCCGGTGGACTGGGGGACATTGCCTATCGGTATGGGTATCAGCGCTTTGATAGCCAGATCATGTTGACGGTGATTGTGTTGCTGGTGGCGGTGGTGGCGGTGGTTCAGTTAGGTGGGGACCGGTTGGCGCGGGGGTTGAACAAGCGCTAGCCCTGTAGGAGCGAGCCTGCTCGCGATGGAGGTCAACGATAACGCGGGAAACCAGATTCCCCGTGGCGCCCTCAGGTTTTTCGCGAGCAAGCTCGCTCCTACACGAGTGGCGATCTTGATGATATTTCGTACAGGAAAATCAGCGATTTTGCAGGCTCGTTCCCTTTCTTTTGCAGGACATTTCCTAGATCATTTCGCTCGCTTGCGCCTGCCGAATTCCGTGGCTAGTCTCGGTCCGTCACTGCTCATCAGTGATCGGGTTTAGTCGCCCGGATCCGCGTCGGGCGCACAGCGTCACCTTTTTTCAGGTGTTATTTATTGCCTGAATTTTATGGTGGCTGTGCGCAGGGCACCCTCGTGGTGCGCCGGTTTTGCCTGGCGGCCGGTCGACTAACCTGTGTGCAGCCGCCACCCCCTATTCGTTTAGTCGCGAAATCGGTTGGCTCCAACTTATAGTCAGGAGTTTTACCAATGAAGAAACCCGTTCCCGATCCACCTCCCGAAAGTCCCTCCAACGAAACCGTCACCGACGATTTGCTCAGGGATCGTTCCGCGCTCTACCGAGCCATCGATTTCCACCTCACCGGCAAGCAACCCACACCCCCCGATGAAATGCGCTTCTACAACGTCAGCAAAGACGTGAGTTTTGAAGACACCCAGCTCTATGTCGCCGACCTGCTGCGTTGTGCTTCGGTCACCGCGTATCAGTGTGGCGATCAACTCAAGGGCGCCGAGCGGGCGATGGTGTACTCGATCTGGCATTTGCTGGAGATTGCCAAGGCGATGGTGGATCACTCCATTGAGTGTTTGGGGATGAAAAAGGGCTGAATCTTCTGTTGTCAGTGATATCGCCTTCGCGAGCAGGCTCGCTCCCACAGTTGATCCTCAGCGCACACAAAATTTATGCACGGCGCGAATCAGTGTGGGAGCGAGCCTGCTCGCGATGGGCTGCGCAGCAGCCCCAGGCCTCATGGCGTATATTCTGTGAATCCAAATTGCCTGCGCAGCCCGACGATGAAACAGACGCCCGACGACCTCGAACAGATCACCTCCACGACCCTCGGCCATTACAATGCGGTCGCCGAAGACTTTCGCGAAGGCACGCGCGATCACGACGTCAGCCAGAACATCGATGCCCTGCTGCGGCACATTCAGGGCGAGGCACCTTTCGACATTCTCGATTTTGGCTGCGGACCGGGTCGTGATCTGCAGACGTTCACCCGTATGGGGCACAAGGCGGTCGGCCTCGACGGTTCGGAAAAATTCGCACAGATGGCCCGTGAGGACAGCGGTTGCGAGGTGTGGCAGCAGGACTTCCTGAAGCTTGATCTGCCGGCCGAGCGTTTCGACGGGATTTTTGCCAACGCGGTGCTGTTTCATGTTCCGCGTCAGGAATTGCCGCGGGTGTTGAAGCAATTGTGGGGAGCGCTGAAACCGGGCGGGGTGTTGTTCAGTTCCAATCCTCGTGGCGAGAATCAGGAAGGCTGGAACGGGCCGCGTTATGGGTCGTACCACGACCTGGTTGCCTGGCAGCATTTGTTGATCGAGGCGGGGTTTGTCGAACTGGAGCATTACTACCGGCCGCCCGGGCTGCCGCGGGAGCAGCAGCCTTGGTTGGCGAGTGTCTGGCGTAAGGCTGTGTAGTCAATTCGGACGCCATCGCGAGCAAGCTCGCTCCCACATTGGATCTCGGCGTTCACATAACCCCTGTGGGAGCGAGCCTGCTCGCGATGAGCGCGAAGCGCTCGCCCTTACTGCGCCTCTTTCTTCGGCTCGCGAATCTTGTACCAGGCCACATACAGCGCCGGCAAAAACAGCAGCGTCAGCAAGGTGGCGATGACGATCCCGCCGATCATGGCGTAGGCCATCGGCCCCCAGAACACTTCCCGGGCAATCGGGATCATCCCCATGCTCGCCGCCGCAGCGGTCAGCAGGATCGGCCGACGTCGATGTTCGGTAGCCTGCACCACCGCATCCCACGGCGCGTAGCCCTTGTGCTCGTACTCTTCGATCTGGGTCACCAGGATCACCGAGTTACGGATGATGATACCAATCAGCGCCAGAATCCCGAGGATCGCCACGAAGCCCATAGGCGTGCCCGTCGGCACCAGCGCGATCACCACGCCGATCAGCCCCAGCGGCGCAACGCTGGCCACCAGGAACAGCTTCTGCACGCTGTGCAGCTGGATCATCAGGAAGGTCGCCATCATGAACAGCATCAGCGGCACCACCTTGGCAATCGGGCCCTGGGCCTTGCCGCTTTCCTCCACCGTACCACCGGTGGCGACCTTGTAGCCCGCCGGCAGTTTGGCTGCGAAAGCGTCGATGGACGGCTTGAGGATTTTCACCAGGTCCGTCGGCTGGATCTCGTCGCGTATTGCCGCCTTGATGGTGATGGTCGGTAGACGATCGCGACGCCACACCAGCGGCTGCTCCAGTTCGTAGCGCACCGTGGCGAACGCCAGCAATGGAATCGACGTACCGCTCGGCGTGACGATCTGCAGGTTCTGCAGGGTTTCCGGTGTACCGCGTTCGGAATCCACCGCGCGACCGACCACGTTGATCAGGTAAATGTCGTCATCGACCTGGGTCACCGTCTGGCCGCTGACAATGCCGTTCATCAGGTTGGCCACATCCTCGGAAGACAGCCCCAGTTGCCGCGCCTTGTCCTGGGCGATATCGATGCGCAGGACTTTGCCCGGCTCGTTCCAGTCGTAGATGATCTCGCCAATGTGCGGGTTCTTGTCCAGCTCCGTGGCCAGGTCGATGGCATGTCGGCGCACCTGGTCGATGTCCTTGCCGCTGACCCGGTACTGGATCGGACGCCCTACCGGCGGGCCCATTTCCAGTGCCTGGACATAACTGCCGATGCCGACGAAGTCGTTGCGCAAGCGCTCGCGAAGCTTCTGCATCATGGCTTCACGGGTATGGCCTTTGCTGACGATCACCAACTGCGCGTAGAAGGGGTTTTGCAGTTGTTGGTCCAGTGGCAGGTAGAAACGGATCGCGCCCTGACCGACGTAGGTGCTCCAGCGCACGATGTCCGGATCGTCCTTGAGCGTGGCTTCGAGACGATCGACGGCCCGGCGGGTTTCGTCGAGCGAGGCGTTTTGCGGCAGGTTCAGGTCCACCAGGATTTCCGGGCGATCCGAAGACGGGAAGAACTGGTTCTGCACGTAGCGCATGCTGAACACCGCCAGCACAAAGCACAGCACGGTGATGCCGATGGCCCACCAGCGATTGCGCATGCACCACAGCAGCCCGCCGTTGAACGCCTTGCCGATGCGCCCGGGTTCGCCTTCATGGGGTTTCACATTGGTACTGAGAATGTGCACGCCGATCACCGGCGCAAACAGAACCGCCACCACCCATGACACCAGCATCGCGCAGGCGATCACCGCAAACAGGGTGTAGGTGTACTCACCGGCGGAGCTGGCATTCAAGCCAATCGGTACGAAGCCCGCCACCGTCACCAGCGTACCGGTGAGCATCGGGAACGCCGTGGAGGTGTAGGCGAAGGTCGCCGCCTGCTCCTTGGTCTCGCCCATTTCCAGGCGCGTGACCATCATTTCCACGGTGATCATCGCATCGTCCACCAGCAGGCCGAGGGCGATGATCAGTGCACCGAGGGAAATCCGCTGCATGGTGATGCCGCTGTATTCCATGAACACGAACACCATCGCCAGCACCAACGGGATCGAGCACGCCACCACCAGCCCGGCGCGCACGCCAAGGCTGACGAAACTGACCAGCAGCACGATCACCACCGCCTCGAACAGCGCGCTGGTAAAGCCGCCGACGGCCTCTTCCACCACTACGGCCTGGTCGGAAACGTTGTAAATGCCGACACCCACCGGCAGGTCGGCGGTCAACTGGTCGATACGGGCGTGCAAGGCCTTGCCGAACGCCTGGACGTTGCCACCCTTCTGCATGGCGATCGCCAGGCCGATGGCCTGTTTGCCGTTATAGCGGAATTCCGGCGAGGCCGGATCGACATAGCCGCGACTGATTTCGGCAATGTCGGCCAGACGATAGTAGCGATCGTTGAGCTTGAGGTTGACCTCGGCCAGGTCTTTCTCCGAAGCGAACTTCCCTGAAGTGCGCACCGAAATCCGCTCCGGCCCGGCCTCGATGACACCCGCCGGGGTCACGGCGTTCTGAGATTGCAGGCTCTGCACCACTTGACGCTCATCGATGCCCAGCGCTGCGAGTTTGCGCGTGGAGAAGTTCAGGTACAGCACTTCGTCCTGCTGGCCGACCATTTCGATCTTGCCCAGCCCCGGCACGCCGCGAATTTCCATGCGCGCCTGTTCTACGTAGTCGCGCAACTGACGCAGGGTCAGGCCGTCGGCGGTGAAGGCGTAGATCGAGCCGAAGACGTCACCGAACTCGTCGTTGAACGACGGCCCCTGTATGCCCTGCGGGAACTGGTATTTGATGTCGTTGATCTTCTTGCGCACCTGGTACCAGATTTCCGGGATGTCCTTGGCACTGGTGGTGTCGCGCAGGTACACATACACCGTGGATTCACCGGGGCGCGTGTAACTTTTCACATAATCGAGGGAGTCGAGTTCTTCGAGCTTTTTCTCGATCCGGTCGGTGATCTGCTTGAGGGTTTCCTCCTGGGTCGCCCCCGGCCATTTACTCTGGATCACCATGGTCTTGATGGTGAACGAAGGGTCTTCTTCGCGCCCCAGGTTGAAGTACGAGAACACACCCATCAGCAATGCGACGAACATCAGATACCAGATGAACGACTGATGCTTGAGGGCCCATTCCGAGAGGTTGAAAGGCCCTTTCATTGACTGTCCTCGTCGATTTTCACTTGTTGCCCCGGCTTGAGGCTGTTCACACCGGCACTGACCACCCGTTCGCCGTTCTTCACGCCGCCGGCCAGCACCACGGTGCTGTCGGTACGGCTGATCACGGTGATTTCACGGGGAGAAACGGTTTTACTCTGTGCATCGATCACCCAGATCCGTGGCTTGCCATCGACCTCCTGTAGCGCGGTGACAGGCAACTCGATGCGCGGCTTGATCGCCGAGCTCAGGGTGACGCTGATGGCCGTCCCCAGACGAAAGCCCTCTGGCGTTTCGGCCAGGGTCAGGCGGGCACGACGGGTGCGTGTGGCGCTTTGAGCCTGAGGCTCGATTTCGCGGATGATGGCGGTGGTGTTGATGCTCGGATCCAGCTGCGCAGCGACCAGGAACACCACATCGCTGGGCAGTTGATCGACCAGGGTATCGGGCAGGTCGATCACCGCTTCCTTGATGTCCGGTTGCGCCAGGGTCACCACTTGCTGACCGGCCGACACCACTTGCCCGGCCTCGGCACTCCACTGGGTGACCACGGCTTTATGGTCGGCGCGCAGCTCGGTGTAGCCCAGTTGGTCCTTGCTCTGGTTGACGGCTGCGCGAGCCTGATCGAGGGAGGCCTGGGTGGTTTTCAGGTCCGTGTTAGCCTCGTCGAGTTGCGCTTGGGCGCCGACCCCTCGGTCAAACAAGGCTTGCTGGCGTTGGGCCGTGGCCTTGGCGTTGATCAGTTGCGCCTGGATTTTCGCCAGATCGCCCTGGGCCGAGCGCAATTGGTTCTGTTGATCCGAAGGATCGAGGGTGGCGAGCAATGTGCCCTTCTGCACCTCGGTGCCGACATCGACGTTACGGCTGGCGATTCGCCCGCCCACGCGGAACCCGGTATCGGTTTCATAGCGCGCCTGGATACTGCCGGCGAAGCGGCCCAGGTCCTCTTCGCTCAAGGCCTGAACCTTGATCGACAGCACCGGCCGTACCGGCGCCGGCGGTGGCTCGCTTTTGGAACAGGCGCTCAGCACCAGCCCGATGGACAACGCCCATAAAGGCTTCATGGCTTGGCTCCCCACGTCAGATCCTTGTAAGTGTTTTCGGCAATTTCGACTTCCATGTCCGGGTGCAAGAGTTGTCCGCCTGCGATGATGACTTTGTCCCCGTCCTTCAATCCGTCGCTGATGATGACCTTGCCGGTCAGGTAGCGACTGACCGTGACCGAATGCAATTGGGCCTTGCCCTTGTCGTCGACAATCCACACAGCTGGCTCACTGATGTTCTTGGTCAGTGCCGACCACGGCAACTCGATGACCGACTTGCCCGATCCCCTGGCCGTGGCACTCACCACCGAGCCCAATTGCATGCCGTCGGGCAGTTTGTCGAGACCGACCTTGACCTGCACGGTTCCCGATTGCGCCGACACCGAGGGGGTGACTTCGCGCACGGTGCCGGTGGTCTTGATCGCCGGGTTGTCGAGCAGGCTGAGGACGATGGTTTGATCTTTCGGCTTCTCGGCCAGCAGTGATTCATAGACGTTGAACACCGCATCCCGGTCGCCGTCACGGGCCAGGCTGAATACCGGCATGGTCGCCTGCACCACTTGGCCGACTTCCGCCTGGCGCTCGGTAATGATCCCCGGGGCGTCGGCGATCAGCGCCGTATAGCTCAATTGATCCTTGGCATTGGCCAACTGCGCCTGGGCGGCGCTCAAGGCACTCTGGCTGCTGTGCAAGGCGGCCTGGGCCGAGTCGTATTCGCTCTGGCTGGTGTAGCCCTTGGGCAGCAATTTTTGCTGACGCACGAACGCCGCTGCACTCTGCGTCACCCGCGCCTGTTCGGCGATGACCTGCGCCTGGGCCGAATCGACATTGGTCTGCAAATCCTTGGGGTCGAGCCGGGCCAGCACTTGCCTGGCGGTCACTCGATCACCGACATCAACCGAACGCTGGATGATCTTGCCACCCACACGAAAAGACAGCTCCGTCTGTATCCGTGCCTGGATATCACCGGTGAGGGTAACCGAGGCCGCGTAATCCGCCGGCTTGACGACTTGCACGAACACCCGTGGCAGGTATTCCTGCACGGGCTTTTTCTCGTCGCAAGCCGTCAGCAGGGTGACGACACTCAAGGCCATTACTACTTTCAATCCGGGAACCACCATGCAAACTCCTTGGCCTTTTCATGTACAACACGACAGAGAGCTTAGAACAGGATCTAAACCTTGCACGAGCGTCTTATGAAGAAAAAGTTCGCACCCTTTTAGCCCTCAAACACTTGCCATAGACGCCTGTGCATGTCTGACAATGACCTCCGGTCGATCACTCCTCAGGAATCCACATGCTCACGACCCTCGCGGTGGCCAATTACCGCTCGATCAACAAACTGGTGATCCCGCTGGGCCGGTTGAATCTGATCACCGGCCCCAACGGCAGCGGCAAGTCCAACTTGTACCGTGCGCTGCGCCTGCTGGCGGAAACCGCCCAGGGCGGCGTGGTCAATGCCCTGGCCCGTGAAGGAGGTCTGGATTCGACCTTCTGGGCCGGGCCGGAAACCCTCTCCCGGCGCATGCGTAATGGTGAAGTTCAGGTTGAAGGCAGCGTCCGTCAATCGCCCATGCGTTTGCGCCTGGGCTTTTCCGGTGAAGACTTCAGCTACGCGATCGCACTGGGACTGCCGATGCCGCAGCCGGATCACATCACGTACTTTTCGCTGGACCCCGAGATCAAACGAGAATGTATCTGGGCCGGAGCCGTGTACCGTCCTGCCAGCCTGCTGGTGGATCGCAATGGCCCGATGGTCCGTGCGCGGGACGGTCGCCAGTGGGAAGTGCTGGCCCAACACACGCCGGATTTCGACAGCCTGTTTGATCAGGTCGGCAGCTTTCGCACCACGCCGGAAGTCATGCAACTGCGTGAATTTATTCGTCGCTGGCGTTTCTACGATCACTTTCGCAGTGACGCCGACGCACCGGTTCGCCAGCCGCAACTCGGTACCCGCACGCCCGTATTGCACCATGACGGTCGTGACCTGGCGGCGGCCTTGCAGACGATCATCGAAATTGGCGACCCCGAGGCCTTGCGGGCGGCGATCAGCGACGCCTTCCCCGGCGCGCGACTGAACATCGAACCTCTGCCCGGCGGGCGCTTCGCCATCGAATTTTTTCAGGAAGGTTTGTTGCGGCCGCTGTCGGCCGCCGAGTTGTCGGACGGAACCTTGCGTTACCTGCTGCTGGTCGCGGCGCTGCTGACGCCACGGCCGCCGACACTGATGGTGCTGAACGAGCCGGAAACCAGCCTGCACCCGGACCTGCTTCCGGCGCTGGCGCGCTTGATCATCCGCGTTTCAGAGCAGTGTCAGGTGTGGGTGGTTTCCCACGCCAGGCGCTTGATTTCTGCATTGCAGGAAGACCCGGAGTGCAATTGCATCGTGCTGGAGAAGAATCTCGGGCAAACCGGGATTGTCGGTCAGCGGATTCTGGATGAGCCAGCGTGGTATTGGCCGGATTAAGCAGCGCCTGATTTGCCGGGGCAATGGAAGACGTCTATTTTCCCTTGCGCCGTAGGAAGGATCTTTTTTTCGAAACACCGCTCCAAGGACGAACCACTTTTGGCCAGACTCCCGGCCAAACCTCACAAGGACGAGAACATGGCAGACATACAACCGCCGCAACGGCTTCATCCGCAGGACATTCTGAAGCTCTTGATGGCGTTGCGCAGGGCCTTGAAGGCCAAGCCAGCCTGAGCAATCCATCGCAAAAAAAGACGCCGACGCTAAATCAGCCGTCGGCGCGGGAAATCTTGAGGGGGTTTGCTTCGCGAATCAGAACGCCGGCAGTACCGCGCCGCTGTACTTTTTCTCGATGAATGCTTTCACTTCCGGGCTGGTCAGGGCCTTGGCCAGTTTCTGGATGGCAACGCTGTCCTTGTTGTCCGGACGGGCCACCAGGTAGTTCACGTAAGGCGAATCGGCACCTTCAATGATCAGCGCGTCTTTCGCCGGGTTCAGGCCCGCTTCCAGCGCGTAGTTGGTGTTGATCATGTCCAGGTCAACCTGATCCAGCACACGCGGCAACATGGCCGATTCGAGTTCCTTGAACTTGAAGTTGTGCGGGTTCTTGGCAATGTCTTTCGGGGTCGACACGGCATTTTTCGGGTCTTTCAACTCGATCAGGCCAGCCTTCTGCAGCAGGATCAGGGCACGGCCGCTGTTGCTGCCTTCGTTCGGGATGGCAATGGTCGCGCCGTCTTTCAACTCAGCCAGGGTTTTGACTTTCTTCGAGTAGCCACCGAAGGGTTCAACGTGAACACCGATCACGGTTTCCAGGTGAGTGCCTTTGCCTTCGTTGAAGCTCTTGAGGTACGGCAGGGTCTGGAAGTAGTTGGCGTCCAGACGCTTCTGGTCGACCTGCACGTTCGGCTGAACGTAGTCGGTGAAAACCTTGATTTCCAGGTCCACGCCTTCTTTGGCGAGGGTTGGCTTGATCAGCTCGAGAATCTCGGCGTGTGGCACCGGGGTCGCGGCAACCACCAGTTTCTCGCCAGCCTGGGCCAGGCCCGTGGTCAGGGCAGCCGCCAGTGCGGTGAACAACAGAACCTTTTTCATGCAGTGTCCTTATCGAAAATCACAGCCGCTTGTGGCGACGGCTTGAATATGAGAGTGCCAGTGAAGTGCTATCGCTGGCGTGAAGCGGACAATACCGGGATTTTTTATTCCCGAACAATAACGTTTATTCAGCTTCATATTCCATTTTGTTCATACAGCTGTGGGAGCGAGCCTGCTCGCGATGGTCGCAAGGGCAACGCGTACATTCAGTGCGCCGCGTCATCGTTGACGTCCATCGCGAGCAGGCTCGCTCCTACAGGAGTCCCGCGTCGGCTATCAATCGCTTCAAAGCCGCTTTTTCATCGGCCGAACCATTGCCGATAATCTGCTTGAGCTGCTGTTCAAGCTGTCCCAAGCCTGTATCCGGCAAATTCAAATGTTCCGGCAAAATCTCGTCGCCCGTACTCACCAGCAGCGCAAAGTGAATGATGTTTTCCAGCTCCCGGGTATTGCCCGGCCAACTGTGGCGCTCCAGCACAAGCTGCGCCGCTTCGCTGATCAGTGGCACTGGCAGGCCGAGACGCTGGCTGTAGATCCCGAGGAAGTATTCGGCCAGCGACAGGATGTCCCCCGTGCGTTCGCGCAGTGCCGGCAGTTCGAGCTGGCCTTCGCTAAGGTAGTGATAGAGCCGTTCATGGAATTTTCCGGCGGCAACCGCCTGGGCCAGATCGATGCTGGTGGCCGCCACCAGCCGTACATCCACCGGGCTCGGCTGATGGGCACCGACGCGGGTGACTTCGTGGTTTTCCAGCGCAGCGAGCAGTTTGGTCTGGATCGGCAGCGGCAGGTCGCCGATTTCGTCCAGGTACAGCGTGCCGCCGTTGGCCGAACCGAACCACCCGGCACGACTGCTCGCCGAGCCGCTGTAGCTGCCCGCCGCATAGCCGAACAACTCGGCGTCGGCGTAGGTCGGGCTGATGGCGCCGCAGTTGACCGACACGAACAACCCGCCGCGATCACTGGCGCGGTGGATATGGCGGGCCAGCAATTCCTTGCCGGTGCCGGTTTCGCCACGGATAAGCACTGACACTGAACGCGTGGCCAGTTGCTCAAGGTCTTCACGTAATTGCCGTGAACGTGGATCGACAAACACCAGCGCCTTGGCGCGGATGCTCAGGGGACTTTTTTCCGCATCGGGAAAGGTCAGCAGCGGCTGGCCAAAGGTTTCAAAGCTCATGGCAGACTCCCGCCCAAAACCGCCGGGAGACGGGGGCGTTAAATAAGGAAAGTGTTCAAGCGCGACGCAGGGCGTGGTGTTCCATGCGGTTTTGCAATCGATAGAGATAGGCAAAACCCTGCTCCCAACGCTGGTGACCGGACTTCACGTTGATATGCCCCGCACCCGCCAGAATCCCCGCCTCGGCGCCCCACTGACGCGCCAGCTCCAGAGCTCGCGGTGCACTGACGGCGCTGTCGTTGTCGGAGCTGACAACCTGGCTGGGGAACGGCAGCAGATCCGTCGGGATCGGCGCGAAATTGCGCAAGGCCGGCGCGCAGGCCGGGCGTTCGACATCGGCTGGCGCGACGAGCAAGGCGCCGCGCACTTGACGCAAAAACTGCACGGGAGCGCTCGCGGCCCAATGGGCGACGGTGATGCAACCCAGGCTGTGGGCAATGAGAATCACCGGCGTGCTGTCGGCGGCAATCGCCTCGGCCAGCGCCGCGACCCAGTCTTCACGACGCGGCGTCAACCAGTCGGCCTGTTCCACCCGTGCGCTGTTCGGCAGGCTGTTCTGCCAGTGGCTTTGCCAATGATCTTCTGGCGATCCTTGCCAGCCCGGCACAATCAGGTAGCGAATTGATTCGTTGCGCATGGGGGAGCTCTCCTGCTGCGTGTCTGTTCCCGGTCGAGTATAGGGAGAGGATTTATATTCGTTAAGGAATAAGAAGCTATTTATTAAGATCTATATCGAATATTAAACATATGACCTGTGGGAGCGAGCTTGCTCGCGATGGCGGTGGATCAGCCACCTTTGATGTTGAATTTGAAGACGCCATCGCGAGCAGGCTCGCTCCCACAGGGGTTGCGGCGTTGTGAAAATCGAGGCAAAAAAAGGGCCGCACCCTGCCAAGGAGACGGCCCCGGAAAACGAAAATCTGTTAGCGCGCAGTAATCACCGACAGCTTGGTAATCCCTGCTCGTTCAATCGACGCCATGGCCCGGGCTACTTCGCCGTAATTCACCCCATCGTCCGCCTGCAACTGCACGCGCACCTCGGGGTCCTTGGCCTTCGCCGACTTGAGGTTGAACTCCAGCAAGTCCGGCTGTATCTCGTCCTTGTTGATAAACAGCTTGCCGGCACCGTCGATGCTCACCACCAACGGGTCTTTCTGCTCCACCGGCGCCACCGCTTCGGTCTTGGGCAGGTTGATCGCAATGGCGTTGGTCAGCAGCGGCGCGGTGACGATGAACACCACCAGCAGCACCAACATCACATCCACCAGCGGCGTCACGTTGATCTCGCTGAGCACCTCATCGGTGTCTTGCGTGGAGAAGGCCATATCAGGACGCCTCCTTCACTTTCTGCACATTGCCCTGGGCTGCCGCCTTGTGCGCCGTCGGGTGGATCAGTACACGGAACGAACTCTTCTGCGCCAGGCTGTAGAAGTCGTGGGCGAAGTCATCCAGGTCCGCCGCCGTCAATTTCAAACGACGCAAAAAATAGTTGTAAACCAGTACCGCCGGCACCGCGACGGCGATCCCCACGCCGGTGGCGACCAGTGCCGCGCCAATCGGCCCGGCGACCGTTTCAAGGCTTGCCGAGCCCGCCGCGCTGATGCCTTTCAACGCTTCCATGATTCCCCACACCGTGCCGAACAAACCAATGAATGGCGAGGTGCTGCCAATGCTCGCCAGTACCGCCAACCCGGTTTCCAGCGACCGACGCTCACGCACGATCTGCTGACGCAAGGCACGCTCCAGACGATCCTGATGATTGATCGCCTGGCTCAAGTCCGCCGCCTGCGGCGCCTCGCCCACCTGGATTGCCGCATAACCAGCCTGTGCAACCCGGGCTGCCGCGCCGGGCCGGGTTTCGCTCAGCTCGGCTGCCGAGTCGAGGCTCGACGCGGCCCAGAACTGCTGATGAAACCTTCGATCCTGTGCCTTGAGGCGAACGAACTGCACGCCCTTGAGCAATGCCAGACCCCAGGTCGCGACGGAAAAAACCACCAGCAGCCAGATCACCGCGCTTTCGATGGATTCAAGTGGAGATGCCAGTAACGTCATGGTGTATTCCTCGTGTAAACGTTTCGCGCGAATTTGGTTTCGGTTTAATGAATCTTGAAATCGATGGGCACGCTGACCCAGCCGTCCTGGGCGACATCACCTCGCCTGGCCGGCACGAAACTCCAGCGTTTCACCGCGTTCAGCGCGGCTTCGTCGAGTGCATCGCGACCGCTGCTTTTCTGGAGCTGGATCTCGCCGGGCTTGCCGCTGGCCAGCACATGTACGCGCAACAACACCGTGCCTTCCCAGCCGCGACGCTGGGCCAGCGAGGGGTATTGCGGTGCCGGGTTTTTCAAGTAACCGGCGGTGGCCGAGGCTGGTGTCACAGGTGCGGGCGCCGGCGGTGCAGGTGGTGCCGGGGCGGCGACAGGCGCTGTCGGTTTCGCTGGCGCGGGTGGTTGTTCAACGGCTTTTGGTGTCGGTTTCGGTAGCGGTTTAGCCACGGGCTTTGGCTTCGGAACTGGTTTAGGTGGCGCAGGCTTCACTGCCAACTCGTCTTCCACGGGCGGTGGCGGCTCAACCACTGGCTGCACCGGTTGCGGAGGCGGAGGCTCGACCACTGGTGGCGCCGGACGCGAGAACTCGATGGTCATCGGCGGAATCTGCGGCGGCACCATGGGCAGCACGGTGGTCGGTTGCTGATTGACCCAATAGATCACCGCGCCATGCACCAGCAACGCCAGCACGCCGAGCAGGACCGTTTCCCTTCGGCGAAGGACGCCTTTGGGTGCACGCTGCAAACGCAACTGGCCCAAGGGCACCCGGTGCGGTCGGCCGAGGTCGACCAACTCACCACCGGGCGCCTGGCGCCACAGCACTTCATGTGCACCGGCGGCGATCTGGACATTGCCCATTGTTTAACTCCCTGCGGTCTCTTTGTGGATTACCGGAACGTCGTTCTGAACATCCCCCGACGGCGCCCTGGTAGAGCAATCATTGGCTTGAACGCTTAGCTCTGAAAGTAATGTTTAAACTTATATTTAGACCATAAGAGAATATATAAAACCATCAATCCACCGCCAGAGCCCGTCGTTCAAGGGCTCCGGCGTAGTGGAAAAAAAACCGATGCCTTGCCCGCATTGAAAGTATTCATCCAAGGCATGGTTTTTCGCCGTCAGAAGTCGTAGCGACCGGTCACGCCCAGCGTCCGCGGTGTGCCGAGCAGGCCTTCATAACCACCATTGGCGGCCGTCCACAGCGTCGTGTAATAGGTTTTGTCGAAGGCGTTTTTCAGCCACAACGAAACGTCCCACTGCCCTTGGTTGAAGTCGCCGCGAAGGCCGGTGGAGAGGTTGACCACCGCATAACTCGGGATCTGCCCGAAGTCGGAATCTTCCACCGTGCCCACCGCTTTGGAGCGGAACGCATAGCTGGCGGTGACGTACTCTTCAAAGCCGTTGTTCAGGTTCCATTTGTATTCGCCGTTGGCGTTGCCGATCCATTTCGAAGCACCCACCACTTGATGGCCGCTGAGGTCGCAGGATGCTGGAGCGCCTGGCGCCAGGCTGACTTCCGGCGGGCACGGCGCGTCCTTGTACGAGAGGTAGCTGACGTCGTTGTACGAGCCGTTGATGTTCAACGTCAGGCCACGCAGCGGGATCAGGGTGCTTTCGAACTCCACGCCACGGGAGCGCACGGAGCCGGCGTTGGTCAGGTATTGCACGCGATTGACGTCGTCGTAGGCGTTGGTCTGATAGCCGTTGACCTGGGTCCAGAACAGGTTGGCGTTGAGTTGCAGGCGACGGTCCCACAGGGTGCTCTTGAAACCGAGTTCCGCGTTATTGGCGCGCTCGGTGCCGATCAGCAGCGAGTCGGCGCCGGCAACCGGCGCCGTGCCGACGGCCAGGTTGACCCCACCGGATTTTTCGCCATGGGACAACGTGGCGTAAGTAAGCAGGTCGTCGGTGAGGCGGTAACTGAGGTTCAACAGGCCCGAGGGACTGGAGTTGTACTGATTCAAATCGCCGGAATCGAAGACGCCAGCGCGAGCACGTCGTGCCGCGGCCGCCGCACCGGTGACCGCTGCACCACCGGCCGGTGCATCACGGGTCACCCTGGCGTTTTTCTCTTCATAGGTGCCGCGCAGGCCGGCGGTGAAATCCAGGCGTTCGGTCAGGTGCCAGGTGCCTTGGGCGAACAGCGCAAAGCTGTTGGTTTCGATATGACCGTTGCCAACACTATCGATGTTGTTCAAAGCGCCGTTGGGCGTGCCGTTCCAGATGTCCGCTTGCGGGCCGTAAAAGGCGAAGGATGTGTTGTCCAGATCGGAGCCGAAGTAATAGGCGCCGAGCACGTAATCGAAGAATCCACCGGTAGGCGACGCCAGGCGAAACTCCTGTGAATACTGCTTATCCTCCACCGAAACCCCAGCATTGAAGAAGGTGGAAACGTCCAGACCATCATCGTTGCGCGGGGTGAAATTCCACCAGCGATAAGAGCTGATAGAGGTCAGTGTGAAGTCGCTTGGCAGTGTCCAGTTGGCCTCGACCGACGTGCCGCCCTGATGCACGGTGACGTGCTGGTCGTTGTTCAGGTTGACCTTGCGGTGCGTGCCGTCGACCAGTGTCGCGCCCGCCGCATTGGCCCGGCGCTGGTAAAGATTGGTGCCATTGATGGTCGGCCCGGTGTTGAACAACACACGAGTGCCGGCGCTGGAATCTTCTTCGTTGTAGTCGCCGATCCAGCGCAGGCTGAATGACTCGTTGGGCTTGAACAGCAACTGGCCACGGAAGCCATCGCGCGAGCCGCCGTTTAACTCGTGGCCGTCGAACTCGTTCTTGATGTCACCATCGCTGCGGGTGCGATACGCAGAAAAGCGTCCGGCCAGTTCGTCATTCAGCGGGCCGGAAATCGTGCCCTTGGTCTGGAAGTATCCGTCCTCGCCCACCGAAGATTCGATGCTGCGCTCAGGGGTAAAGGTCGGCGCGCGGGTGCTGATATTGATCACGCCAGCGGTGGTGTTCTTGCCGAACAAGGTGCCTTGCGGACCGCGCAGCACTTCGAGCTGCTCGATGTCCATCAGGTCGAATACGGCCATGCCGGGGCGGCCGAGGTAAACGTTGTCGATGTACAGGCCGACACTGCCTTCCAGGCCATCGCTGGCCGGGTTGTTGCCCAGGCCACGGATCGACACACTGGACTGACGCGCATGCATGTAGGCGACGTTGACACTGGGTACCAGCTGCTGCAGATCCTGGATGCGATAGACCCGCTGGGTTTCCAGGGTCTGGCCGCTGACCACGCTCATCGGCGTCGGCACATCCTGCGAACTTTCTTCGCGGCGGCGAGTGGTGACCGTCACGGTTTCCAATTGCGCGCTGTCGGCCGTGGCGGTTTTAGTGGGTGTGGTTTGCGGGGTAGCGCTTTCGGCCGCATAGCCTTGGGTCCAACTGGCGCTGCCTGCCAGCAACAAGGCCAGGGGCAGGCGTTTGAGCCGTTGGGGTGAAGAGGTTGAAGCGACGTGCAACGGACTCATAAGGCGGGGTTCCCGATCAAAAGAATTCTGAATTGCTTGATTGGCCGCCATCGCCAGCAGGCTGGCTCCCACATTGGTTTTGTGTACGCCACAAATCCCCTGTGGGAGCGAGCCTGCTCGCGATAGCGTCAGGTCAGACGCCGTCGATATCCGGCCCTTTCACCGTCTGGCTGACCTGCCCGTTCACACCCACCGCCACCTCGCCCTTGAGCGTTACCCGGCGCACGATGCGGTCCTGGGTCCCGTAGTCATCCACCGCGTAATGCTGGGTGGAGCGGTTGTCCCAGATCGCCACATCGCCAGCCTTCCAGCGCCAGCGCACGATGTTTTCCTGGCGGATCACATGACTTTGCAGCAAGCCGAACAGGTGCGCCGAATCGGCCTGGGAATAGCCCTTGATGCGTTTGACGAAATGCCCCAGCAACAGGCTCTTCTCACCGCTGACCGGGTGCACGCGGACCACCGGGTGTTCGGTCTCGTAGACGGTCGAGGTGAAGATCTTGCGATAGCGCTCCAGCTTCTCGGCAGAGACGTCAGGCCGGGCGCCGGCGTAGTCGTATTCGTTGCTGTGCACGGCGACCAGTTTGTCGGCCAGCTCACGCAGCTCCACCGACAACCCTTCATAGGCAGTGGCGGTGTTGGCCCACAGGGTGTCGCCACCGAAAGCCGGCGCCACCACCGAGCGCAGGATCGAGGCTTTGGGGTAGGCCTCGACGAAGGTCACGTCGGTGTGCCAGGAGCTGGCTCGCTGGCCTTCGGCACCGTCCAGTTCCAGCAGAAAACGCGTGCCTTCGCGCACTGGTACGGTCGGGTGTGCCACCGGCTCGCCGAGCAGGTGGGCGAACGCCTCCTGGCGCTGATCGTCGAGCTGGGTCTGCTCGCGGAAGAAGATCACTTTGTATTGCAGCAGTGCCTGTTGAATGGCTTCAACAGTGGCGGCATCCAGTTCGCCCGAAAGCTGTACGCCACGGATTTCGGCACCGATGCGACCGGCCACCGGATGGATTTCAAGCGCGTGAACAGCGGGTTGTACTGCGAAAGCGGCATTGCTCATGGGTAGACCCTCATCAGACTGCTTACGGTTGAACCGGCCGCGAAACACTGCTCTATCTATATTCTATCTAGATCTAATAGATATCTGAATGCTTCGTTGACGGAATAAGAGGTTGCATTTAAAACCTCAGTCAACCCTCGTCGCAAATGCCTTCGAGCTATTTTTAGGATGCCGGAAAAGCATATGGATCTTCGCCAGTTGCGTTACTTCATCGCCCTCGACGAGCACCGCAGTTTCGTGCGCGCGGCCGAGGCCATGGGCATTACCCAGCCTGCCTTCAGCCGCAGCATTCAGGGGCTCGAACACGAGTTCGGCTGCGTGTTGGTGGACCGTGGCAACAAGGACTTGCGCCCCACCCCCGAAGGTCTGGTGGTGCTGCAACATGCCCGCAGCCTGGTACAAGGCGCGGCCCTCTTGAATGCCGAAGTGACGCAGATGACCAAGCTCGATGCCGGTGAACTGCGCTTCGGTTGCGGCCCGGCACCGGCGGTGAAACTGGTGCCGGATGCGGTGGCGCAATTCATCAATGCGCACCCGAAAGTGCGCACCTGTTTCGAGGTGGATAACTGGGAAAAACTCAGCCGCGCCCTGAGCCGTGAGGAGATCGAATTTTTCATCGCCGACATCCGCCATTTCGAGTCTGACCCGAACTTTCAGACCCAGGCCCTGACGCCCAAGCGCGGTGTGTTTTTCTGCCGACCCGGGCACCCGCTGCTGGCCAAGGAGAGCCTGTCGACCAACGACATGTTCGATTACCCACTGGCGACTACGATGATTCCGCCGGGCATTCGCAAACTGCTGGCGAACCTCAGTGGGCGAGTGGATTTTTCACCGACCATCGAGACCGAGCATTTCCCGGCGCTGGTGAAAGTGGTGCTGCAATCGAATGCGATTGGCGTGGGGACTGAAGAAGCGTTTGTTGAAGACATTGCCCAGGGTTCCCTGGCACTACTGCACTGGCGCAATCTGCCGCAGAACATCGAGAGCATGAATGCGCGGTGCGGGATCGTCAGTCGCACCGGGTTCCGCTTGTCGCCGGCGGCGCGGGCGATGATCGAGACGTTGGTGGCGGTGGACAGGCAGCAGATCAGCGTCGCGGTTTGATGGCCCCATCGCGAGCAGGCTCGCTCCCACATTGGATTTGAGTCGTACACAAACTGTGTGTCCGACAGAGATCCCCTGTGTGCGAGCCTGCTCGCGATGGGGCCAGTAAGACCGCCAGAAATTTCAGAGCTTCGCCGCCGCCAACTCCGGCGCCACCCAATCGCTGACCTTGAACGACTTGCGGATCAGCTTCTGCTGCGAAGCCAAATCCACCGCATCCTGCAACTTGCCAAGGAACACTGGATCAAGCGTCGAGGGGAAAACCTCGCTCAGCTTCTGATCCTTCAGATCCTGCGTGAGGATCACCGCCGGATAACTCGCCAGCCCCGACACCAACTGAATGTAAGCGTCCTTGTTGCTGTCCTGGGTCAGCCACTCCACGGCCTGCTGTTGGGCCTTGAGCAGTTTCGCCACCGCTTCCGGATGCGCATCGACAAACTTCCCGGTCCCTATCAGCACCGCCTGCACACTGCCGGCGCCGCCCAGATCCTTGGTATTGAGCGGCAACTCGGCCAGCCCCTTGGCTTGCAACGCCGTCAGCCCGGAACCGCCCCACGACGCATCGATCTGCTTCGCCGCCAGCGCCGCGACCGCCGCGTTGAAGTCCAGGTTGATGACTTTCACGTCCTTCTCGCTCAACCCCTTGCTGGCCAGCGCCGCATCGAAGGACAGCTGGCTGGCGGTGCCACGGAAGATCGCCACGCGTTTGCCCTTTAGGTCCTGCAGGGTCTTGATCCCCGAACCCGGCACTACGCCGAGGTAATGCTTTACCCCGCGCGCCGAGGCACTGAGCAGTCGCGTATCCAGACCATTGGACTTGCCGATGATGGCCGCCAGATCGCCGAGGTAGGCCAGGTCCACCTGACCGTTGGCGAACGCCTCGTTAATCACGGGGCCTGCGCCCTTGAAGAAGCTCCACTGAATCTTGATGCCTTGATCGGCGAAAGCCTTTTCGAAGATCTGTTGATCACGCAGCACATCCACCACACCGCCGCCGCTGTGCTGGGTACCGGCACTCAGGTCCGGCACCGCGATGCGGATTTCCTTGAGTTCGCTAGCGTTGACCGTGAAAGCCAGCAGCCCCGCCAGGGCCGGTGCGGCGAACAAACTGATGACACGTTTGAAGGGAAGTTTCATGGGTGCGGCTCCTTGGGGCGACGGGCGTTGAGGAGCTGAAACTAGGCTGAATCTTCACCAACACTTAAATACTATAAATTCACATTTTTAGATCGTTTAGGTCTATGTCAATGCATCCGGGGCTCTCCGCCGATATGCCCAAACGGCATCAAAAATATTCTTCGAATGCATTGGATGCGGAGGCTTAGGGAGGCCATAAATGGCTTCTCTTATCTCTCAATAGTATTGATTTTGAATTTTATAGATCAATTTTGCATACGCCTTGAACCCTTGTAGGAGCGAGCCTGCTCGCGAATAGCGGAAGGTCAATCGAGACATCTTTGCCTGACACACCGCTATCGCGAGCAGGCTCACTCCTACAAAAAAGCAGGTCTTTATTGCAACCCGACAACGGAGGTCACTCATGGCCCGTGTTTCTCTTCTCAGCCTGCCGCTAGCCGCGCCACCACTGGAAAACCAGCGCCTCTGGCCCAGCTTGAGTCGTCGGCTGTTGCCTTGGTTGCTACCAATCACCCTATTCACGCTCTGGTGGCTCGCCAGCCGCAATCACTGGATGAGCGAGCAGATCCTGCCGGCACCGAGCCTTGTCTGGAGCAGTGCACTGGAGCTGTCCCAAGGCGAGTTGTGGAGCCATTTATGGATCAGTCTTCAGCGCTTGTTCTGGGGCTTGCTGGCCGGGATCATCGCGGGTGCTGTTTTGGGTGCGGCACTGGGTTTCAGTCGTCGACTGGAGCGCCTGGTATTTCCAACCTTTGCCGGGTTGGCCCAAGTCCCGACCCTGGCCTGGATTCCGTTGTTCATGGTGTTTTTCGGCATCGGTGAGGTGCTGAAACTGGTGGTGCTGATCAAGGCCATCGTGGTGCCGGTAACCCTGCATACGCTGGTCGGTGTGCGCGACGCACAACCCAAGTTGCGCGAAGCCGCCGCCGTGTTGCGCCTGCCCAGGCACCTGTTGATCCGCCGCCTGGTGCTGCCTGCCGCGCTGCCGGCGTTCATGGCCGGTGTGCGCCTCGCGCTGGCCGCCGGCTGGACTTCACTGCTCGCTGTCGAACTGCTCGCTTCCAGCGAAGGCATCGGCTACCTGATGGTCTGGGCGCGGCAGTTGTTCATGCTCGACATCGTGTTCGTGTGCATCGTGGTGATCGGCTTGATCGGCGTGGCGATGGATCGCGGCATCGGTCTGCTGGACAGGAAACTGGTGCACTGGCCGCACCCGGCCACCGCCGAAATCCGTCGTGGGCCGCGTTATCAAGGCTGGCAGCGATTGCAACCGTGGCTGCTGCCACTGGCGCTCCTGGCGTTGTGGCAACTGACTTCGGATCAGCAATGGATTGACGCGAACATTCTGGTCAGCCCGCTGGCGGTCCTGCAGACGACTCGGGATGGATTGCTCGACGGCACGCTGATTGGCGGCATGGCCCTGAGCCTGGGCCGAACCCTTGGCGGATTGCTGCTCGGTGGCGGGCTCGGGTTTGCCTTGGGGCTGTTGCTGGGGTTGTCGCGCACCAGTGAGCGCGTGCTCGGCCCGACCCTCGCCGCCCTCCGCCAGATCGCCATTTTCGCCTGGGTGCCGCTGCTCACCGCGTGGTTCGGTCTGGGGGAATTGGCCAAGTGGGTGTTCGTTGCCCTGGCCGCCTTTTTCCCGCTGTTCATCGCCACCCAACGCAGCGTCGCCCACCTGTCGCCGCAACTGAACGAGGCCGCGCAGGTGCTGCGCCTGAATCTGTGCCAGCGACTCGGTCGACTGGTGCTACCGGGCGCGGCACCGGGGATTTTTGCAGGGCTTCGGCTAAGCCTGATCTACGCCTGGCTCGGCACCATCGGCGCCGAATATTTCATGCCGTCCAACGGCGGCATCGGCAGCCAGATGATCGGCGCCCAGCAACTGCTGCGCATGGACCTGATCATGGCCGGCATGCTGCTGGTGGGCCTGACCGGTGCCCTGCTCAACCTCATTGGCCAACGCCTGGAAATCCGCGCCACTCGCTGGAGACACGCATGAACGCACCGATTGTCAGCTTCAATCACGTGGGCAAAACCTTCGACGTCGACGGCTTCACACTTGAGGCCATCCGCGAATTCAACCTGGACATCGCCGAGGGCGAATTCGTCGCCATCGTCGGCTCCAGCGGTTGCGGCAAATCCACTTTGCTGCGACTGCTGGTGGGCCTCGATACGCAATTTCGCGGGCAGATCAGCGTGGATGGAAAAGCTGTCACCGGCATCGGCGGCGAGCGCGGCATCGTCTTCCAGGAACACCGCTTGTTCCCGTGGCTGAGCGTGGCCGACAACATCGGTCTGGGCCTGGTCAACGAGCCTTTGAGCGCTGCGCAAAAGCACAAGCGTATCCATGATTTCATCGAACTGGTGGGCCTGGGCGACTTCGCCCGCGCCTATCCACACCAGCTCTCCGGCGGCATGGCGCAGCGCGTGGCCATCGCTCGCGGCCTAGTGGCCAGCCCACGGATTCTGCTGCTGGACGAGCCCTTCGGCGCCCTCGATGCGCTGACCCGCCAGCAGATGCAGGACGAACTGTTGGCGATCCGCGCCCGGGCAAAAATCACCACGGTGCTGGTCACCCACGATGTCGAGGAAGCGATCTTCCTCGCCGACCGCGTTGTGGTAATGGAGCCGCGTCCGGGGCGGATCAAGCAAGTGGTCGACATTGCCCTGCCCCATCCGCGCCAACGCAGCAGTTTCGACTTCCACCAGCTGCGCGAAGAACTGCTGCACGAACTCACCAGCGACGATCACTACCAGCCCCCCGTGCCGGTGCAGGTTCGCGATCTGCCGCTGTCCTTCATTGCCTACTGAAAAAGGAAATGCCTGATGCCGCAACGTCCCAACTTTCTAGTGATCCTGGCCGATGACCTGGGCTTTTCCGACATCGGCGCCTTCGGTGGCGAAATCAATACGCCGAACCTCGATGCACTGGCCAACAACGGTTTGCGCCTCACCGATTTTCACACCGCGCCGACCTGCTCGCCGACCCGGTCGATGCTGCTCACCGGCACCGATCACCACATCGCAGGCATCGGCACCATGGCCGAAGCATTGACCCCGGACCTGATCGGCAAACCGGGTTACGAAGGGCACCTGAACGACCGCGTGGTCGCCCTGCCCGAGTTGTTGCGCGAGGCGGGTTACCAGACGTTGATGAGCGGTAAATGGCACCTGGGCCTGACCGCTGAGCTGGCACCTCACGCCCGGGGTTTCGAGCGTTCGTTCTCGTTGCTGCCCGGTGCCGCCAACCATTACGGCTTTGAGCCGACCTACGATGAAACAACGCCACGGCTGCTGAAATCCACCCCGGCGCTGTACATCGAAGACGACCAATTCATCGATGAACTGCCCAAGGATTTCTATTCCTCCGATGCCTTTGGCGACAAGCTGCTGCAATACCTCAAGGAGCGCGACCAGACCCGGCCGTTCTTCGCCTACCTGCCGTTTTCCGCGCCGCACTGGCCTTTGCAGGCGCCGGTCGAAGTGGTGGAAAAATACCGCGGGCGTTATGACGCCGGCCCTGAAGTGCTGCGACTTGAGCGCCTGGAAAAACTCAAGAAACTGGGGCTGATCGAGGCCGATGTCGAGCCCCATCCGTTGATCCAGTTGACTGCACAATGGGATGCCCTGAGCGATGAGCAGCGGCAGATCTCCGCGCGGGCCATGGAGGTTTACGCGGCGATGGTCGAGCGCATGGACTGGAACATCGGGCGGGTCGTCGACTACCTGCGCCAGCAGGGGCAACTGGACAACACCTTCATTCTGTTCATGTCCGATAACGGTGCCGAAGGGGCATTGCTCGAAGCCTTCCCGAAATTCGGCCCGCAGTTGCTGACCTATCTCAACCAGCATTACGACAACAGCCTGGACAACATCGGCCGCGCCAACTCCTACGTCTGGTACGGGCCGAACTGGGCGCAAGTGGCGACCGCGCCGTCGCGGTTGTTCAAGGCCTTCACCACCGAAGGCGGGATCCGTGTTCCGGCGCTGGTGCATTATCCGCAGCTGCCGCTCAAGGGCCAGATCAGCCACGGTTTCGGCACGGTGATGGACATCACGCCGACCATTCTGGATCTTGCCGGCGTGCGCCATCCGGGCAAGCAATGGCACGGCAAGCCCGTGGCGGACGTTCGCGGAAAGTCGTGGCTTGGGTTCCTGTCGGGTGAGACGGCGCAAGTACATGACGAGCACACCGTGACCGGGTGGGAATTGTTCGGTCGACGGGCGATTCGACAAGGGCAATGGAAGGCGGTGTACATCCCGGGACCGGTCGGGCCGGCGACCTGGCAACTGTATGACCTGGGCAATGATCCAGGGGAGATTCATGACCTGGCGTCGAGCCAACCGCACAAGCTCGGTGCCTTGATCGAGCACTGGCAGCGGTATGTGGATGAGACTGGGGTGATCCTGAGTGAGTCGCCGTTTCAGCCGGATTGATATTGCCTAATACACCGCTTTCGCGAGCAGGCTCGCTCCCACACAGGCCGATGTGATGCAAAGATCGCATTCACACCAACAAACCCTGTGGGAGCGAGCTTGCTCGCGATGGGGCCATCAAATACAGCCAATCAAACGCCGATTGTACGCACCTTTTCCGCAGCCACTTCATCCCCGCGCTCAAACCGGTTAGCCCGCGCAAACGTGCCGAAATCATTGAACCGCACACCCATCTCGCGCATCACTTTGTGCCCCACCGACACGGTCAACTGGCGGATGTAGAACGGCTCCTTCACCACAAAATGATGAATCCCGTGGCTGCTGCCGAAGTTGAAGCAGAACGCCTGCAACGGCCACAACCACCACGCGTTCAGCACCTGGCACTGCTGCATCACGTTGCCCGGCTCCACGTCACCGTAGTAGTGCATGTTCGAGCTGATGAAGTGCAGGCAGAACGTGCGCAACACGTTCGGGCCGATGATCACGACTGCCGCGATGTCGATCACCTGCATCACCGACAACGTGGTCGCCGACCACTCGATCGGCGCGCCCATCAGGTGTGCTACGCCGTTCGCTGCGTGGAAACCGAGAAACACGTACCAGGCGCCCCAATGCATCAGTGCCAGCGGTGCGTAGACCTTCAGCGTGCGCTGGATGATGCTGATCTTTTGCACCCGGGTCTTGGCCCGCAGCAGGCGGATGAACGACGACATCATGTTGTCGCCAATCATCAAGAATCGCGCGATGCCCCATGGTTCACCGTTGGTGATGGCGCGTTCTTCCATGTCGGTTTCAGAACCCGACACCTTGTGGTGATTGAGGTGCAGATGGCGGCGAATCCACGGATTGATGGTGCTCGGCCGCGCCAGCCACACCAACCCCATCATCAGGTTGTGCGGCACCTTCTGCTTGCGGAAGTACATGCTGTGGATCAGGTCGTGTTCCAGTTCATGGGTCAACGAGGCGAAAAAGGCGTTGAGCAACAGGCACGCCCACCAGGCCATGTGCCCGGTCATGTAGAGCGCCGCCGAACCCACCATACCTGCCAAAGCGAAGGTCAGAATGCCTGCACCGAGGGCGTCCTGATGCTTGAGAATCGGATAGCGCTCGCGCAACTCGACGCCTTTGGCCAGTACCACTTCACGGATATACGCTGATCGCTGTGATGCATTCAGTCGCTGGGGGCTTGCAGAAGTACCGCTCATGCTTCCATCCTCTGGTTATTGATGGTTGCATCCTGCCTTGCGATCCTTCGCAACGCGGTAGCCGAGAACGCCAACCTGTTGACCGGAAGCGCCAATCAGCATGACTGAACCGACCTCCCTCGCCAGCTGGACCCGCGCCCTGCGCAAGCAACTCGATGCCCTGGGCATCGACAGCACCGCCCTGTGCCAGCAAGCGGGGCTCGACCCGCAACTGATGGACGACCCGAACGCGCGCTACCCGCTGTCGGGCACCACGCACCTGTGGAATCTGGCGGTGCAGGCCAGCGGCGATCCGGCGATCGGTTTGCGGGTTTCGCGTTTCGTCAGCCCGACCACTTTCCATGCGCTGGGTTATGCGCTGGTGGCCAGCGGCAGCCTGCGGGAAGTGTTCGAGCGCATCGTGCGTTATCACCAGGTGGTCAGCGATGCCCTGGAACTGGAGCTGACCCGCGCCGAGGATCGCTACTGTTTCAGTCTGAAAATTCCGGTAGGCAACCCGGCTCCTGCCTTCGAAGCCATCGACGCGTTCATGGCGATTTACGTGCGCACCTGCCGCAATCGCCTGGGTCGCGACTACGCGCCACTGGCGACCTACCTGCGCCGCCCGGAGCCGGCAGACGCACACCAATGGCATAAAGTCTTTCGCTCGCCCGTGCACTTCGGCGCCGACGAAGACCGACTGGAGTTCGCCCTCGTCGATTTCGACAGCCACCTGGACGATGCCAATCCGGAGCTGGCCGAACACAATGAAACCGTGCTCAAGCGCACCCTGGCGCAACTCAAGCCACTGACGTGGGAGCGCAAGGTCCGCGACGCCATTGAAGAACAACTGCCCGAAGGCGAACCGAGCGCCGAACACATCGCCAAGGCCCTGCACCTGAGCTTGCGCAGCCTGCAACGGCACCTGGCCGATGAAGGCTACCGGTTCGACACGCTGCTCAACGAAAGCCGCGAAAACCTCGCGCTGCTGCACCTGCGTGACCCGCAATGTTCGTTGAGCGAGATCAGTTATCTGCTCGGGTTTGCCGACACCAGCAGCTTCAGTCGTGCGTTCAAGCGCTGGACGGGGATGACGCCGGGGCAGTTTCGGGATGGATTGCGCTGATCAGCCTTTGACCAGGCTGCGCGCCATACCCTCTTTCCACTGCTCCAGCATTGCCTCTCCAACTGCGGCAAAGGCACTGTTTGCCTTTATGTGTTGACCCATCTCGCCCATCGCCACTGCCATCCCATGGATGACCTGTTGCAGCAATTCGTTGCAGCGCCCCTCGGTCAAATTGCAGGCGGAGCGGCCAAACCGCATCAGCATTTTGTACTTGGGCCACGCCTTCGATCCGCCCAGTAACAACGCCATGCTATCGGTCTTGATGTAGACCGACGTGGTGATGATGTCGTAGGCAGGTGCCAGGCTGATTGCTGCATCGACACCACAGTCTTCGTACAGAACGCCAAAGTTCTTGAGGTGCGCGTCGCCATTTTTCAGACCCGATGACAGCGCGACGATTTTGAAAAACGACTCCAGTGCCTGATTGAGCAAAGGCGGGGAAACAAACGCCTTGATCTGCTTGGCCGCACCTTCGTACGAACCATCGTATTTGGCTTTTGATGGCCAGGCATTGAGCACGCAGAAGTCCTCGAACCCCAGGTAACCTTTTTCATTCAGATCGAAGCGTTCAACGATCAAAAACTTGCCGTGCTCACTGAGTTCAAACTTCGGTACCTCAAGACCCGAATGCAACGCCGCCCGCATGCAGAAGTATTCATTGGCAGCGAGTTCCGGGTATTGCTCAGGACGAAAGGCTTTGACCAGATGCGTGGCCCCCCGATGGGACAGCCGATCGATGGTTGATGCGCTGTCACGCACCAGTACCTTCGGCTGTACACCGGAAACGCCTGAATACTGGCCATAGGTCTGCAAGAGGTCTTCGAACAGACCTTGTGCACCATCATGTACAAGAAGGTCCGCCAGGCTGGTTTCAGGTGACTGGTCGATCAACTCCGGCGCCTTTGAAATGCCAACTCTTCCGAGCTGGTGCGGGCCGACGATGGCAAGCATCGAAAAATCGTCAAACCCTCGGACGGCCTTGCTGAAGCGACGAGTCAATTCATCGCGCAGGGCTCCCTCAGGCAGATTCATTTCAAAAACCGGTGGAACGCCCGATTCCCACGCGTAACTCTCCAGCCGCACCGGCATGGTCAACGAGACGGCGTTTTGTTCTGACGCGTTTTCGGCGTAGGCAAACACGCTATCAACGGGTGACTGACCACGACCAAGGACTCCGACCGCGCTGTTGGAAACGCTGATAGCCAGTCGATCCTTCTCCTGCGGCTCATCCATGGAAATCCACCTTTTTCAGGGTATCCAGCGTTGGCCGCTTCGACTGTCGCGGCACGGCAGTCAGCTCATAACCGAAGCCATTGAGGATCGCCTCTACCTTGCGCAGACCAATTTCGGAGAGGGTGTTGTTTTCAATGCCGGAGATCGTCGCCCGGCTCATTCCGTACTGATGTGCCAATGCCTGCTGGGAGAGTTTTCTTTCCTTGCGTAACGTTCGGATCAGCTTGCCAAGGTTTTCCATTTCACCACCATGCATCGTATACAGTGCATATTTTATCAGTTTAACGATTATGCATTGTATTTAGTTCATGTCATGATTGAAGTCCAGCTACATTTGCTGACGCCCCTACCAGACATCAAACCATCGCCAGCACCCGCAACCGCACGGCATCGAGGATTTCAATTTCGCCGTAACTCAGCCCGATGATCCCTTGCCCCTGTAACTCCTTGAGGATCTGGTTGGTGGTTTGGCGCGATAGCGACAACATGGCGGCAAGCTGCTCCTGGGGCAGCTGCAGGACGCGACGCGGTGGGGCGGTCTCGCCATAGCCTTCGGCGATCATCAGCAAGCGGTGCGCCAGCCGTGCCGGAGCCGGCAACAGGCTCAGTTGTTCGAGGTTGATGAAGGTCATGCGCAATTTCTGGCTCATCAGCAACGCCAGTTGCCGCCAGTGCTGCGGTTGCTCGTCGAGCAGCGCCAGCAAGGTGTTCTGAGGAATGTGCAGCAGCGTGCACTGGCCCACGCCGTACGCATCGTGGGTGCGTGGCTGGCCATCGAACAGGCAGATTTCGCCGAACCAGTGCGGCGGCTCCACCAGGCTCAGCAACGCTTCCTTGCCCTGCTCACTCACTGCCCCGACGCGCACCGCGCCTTCAAGCACCGCGTACAGGCCGCAGGGCGGACCGCCACGCTTGAACAGCCGCTGCCCCGGCGACAGGCGCCGCAGCCTGGCCACCGACAGCAGGCTATCCTGTAGGGAAACAGGCAAATGGCTGAACCACTGACCGCTCATCAGGCGTGGACGCCAGACCTGCATATCCATGAAAACTCCTAGAGATTGTCGCCTGGCTGACAGAGCGGGAAGTGACCCCGGGGCATGATCAATCACCCCACAGGAGAACAACAATGAAAAGCCTCGTCGACCACCTCAGTCAATACGCCGCCTACCACCGTGACCCGCGCAACATCGCCTCGCACTTTATCGGCATTCCGCTGATCGTGGTGGCCGTGGCCGTGCTGCTGTCACGTCCGCAGTGGGCCGGGGGCTGGCTTTCGCCGGCGGTGCTGGTGTCACTGGCCTCAGCGTGGTTTTACCTGCGCCTTGAACTGCGCCTTGGGGTGCTGATGACGGTGTTGCTCGGGCTGTGTGTCTGGGCAGGTCAGGTGCTGGCGCAACAAAGCACGCTGGTCTGGCTGGGCAGCGGCGTGGCGATGTTCGTGATTGGTTGGGCGATCCAGTTTGTCGGCCATCACTACGAAGGGCGCAAACCGGCATTTGTCGATGACGTGACCGGGTTGATTGTCGGGCCGTTGTTTGTGGTGGCCGAGCTGGCGTTCCTGCTGGGGATGCGGCATGAGCTCAAAGAGCAGATCGAGGCGCGGGCGGGTGGGGTGCGGGTCAATCCGAAGCGTGCCGCTGTTTAGATAGTTATCGCGAGCAGGCTCGCTCCCACACTGATTTGCGTCGTTCACAAATCCACTGTGGGAGCGAGCCTGCTCGCGAAGCTTTTGCCTTAGATATTCGCAACCTTCTGCCAGACCTTCGGCTTGAAGAACAGCGTCTCGCCTTTCGCCAAACCCACCAGGCTGTCGTGATCCTTGACCACTTCAGCTTCGATCAGATCGCTCTGCCCTTCGACCTTCAACGTCACCCGTGTCGTCGCGCCCAGCGGTCGAATATCCCGCACTTCAGCCGCGTGGTGATCTTCCAGCTCATGGCGTGACAACGACACCTCGTGCGGGCGGAACAGCACGTGCTTGTCTTCGCCCAGGTGCAGTCGGTTCGAATCACCGAGGAAGTGATAGACGAAATCGCTGGCCGGGTTTTCGTAGACGTCACCCGGTGAGCCGATCTGTTCGATCACACCCTTGTTCATCACCACGATACGGTCGGCGACTTCCATCGCTTCTTCCTGGTCGTGGGTCACGAACACCGAGGTCAGGTTGATGTCTTCGTGCAGACGCGCCAACCAGCGGCGCAGTTCTTTACGGACCTTGGCGTCGAGGGCGCCGAAAGGTTCGTCGAGCAGCAGCACTTTCGGCTCCACCGCCAGCGCCCGAGCCAGGGCAATGCGCTGGCGCTGACCACCGGAGAGTTGCTCCGGGTAGCGATCCGACAACCAGTCCAGTTGCACCATGTTCAGCAGTTCATGGACTTTGGTTGCGATCTGGCTTTCGCTCGGGCGCTGGCTTTTCGGCTTCATGCGCAGGCCGAACGCGACGTTGTCGAACACTGTCATGTGGCGGAACAGCGCGTAGTGCTGGAACACGAAACCGACGTTGCGATCGCGCACGTCGTGGCCGGAAACGTCTTCACCGTGGAACACGATGTTGCCCTGGTCCGGGGTTTCCAGGCCGGCGATGATCCGTAGCAGCGTGGTCTTGCCGCAACCCGACGGACCGAGCAAGGCGACGAGTTCGCCGCTCTGGATGTCCAGGCTGATGTTGTCCAGCGCCTTGAAGGCATGGAAGTTCTTGCTGACGTTACGCACTTCGATCGACATGAGTTATTCCTCCGCGGCGCTGGCGCGCAGGCGGTTAATACGGTTTTCGCTCCACTGCTTGAGCAGCAGGATGAAGAGCGCCAGGATCAGCAACAGGCTCGCCACGGCGAATGCCGCCACGTGGTTGTATTCGTTGTAGAGGATCTCGACGTGCAATGGCAGGGTGTTGGTCACCCCGCGAATGTGCCCGGACACCACCGACACCGCACCGAATTCCCCCATGGCCCGCGCGGTACACAACACCACGCCATAGATCAGGCCCCATTTGATGTTGGGCACGGTGACGTGCCAGAACATCTGCCAGCCGTTGGCCCCGAGCAGACGCGCGGCCTCCTCTTCCTGGGTGCCTTGTTCCTGCATCAGCGGGATCAGTTCACGGGCCACGAACGGCACGGTGACGAAGATCGTCGCCAGCACGATGCCCGGCAGGGCGAAGACGATCTGGATGTCGTGGTCCTGCAACCACGGGCCGAACAGGCCCTGGGCGCCGAACATCAGCACATAGACCAGGCCGGCGATCACCGGCGATACCGAGAACGGCAGGTCGATCAGGGTCACCAGCATGCTCTTGCCGCGGAACGAGTACTTGCTCACGCACCAGGCGGCGCTGACGCCGAACACCAGGTTCAGCGGCACCGAAATCAGCACGGCGATGACCGTGAGCTTCAGCGCCGATAGCGCGTCCGCCTCAAAGATCGCGGTGAAAAACGCCCCGAGGCCGAGCTTCAGCCCCTGGGACACCACGATGAACAGCGGCAGCAACAGGAACAGTGCAAAAATCAGCCAGCCAAGGCCGATCAGGATTCGCCGAGAAGTCGCACTGCCACGACGGGCAGCGTTCGAGGAAGCGGCAGCAATAGACGATTGGGACATGGGTGCGCCTCCTTATGGGGTTTCGATGCGCCGCTGCAACAAGTTGATCAGCAGCAACAGGACGAAGGAAACCACCAGCATCAGTACACCAATGGAGGTAGCGCCGGTGTAATCGTATTGGTCGAGCTTGACCATGATCAGCAGCGGCAGAATCTCGGTTTTCATCGGCATGTTGCCGGCGATGAAAATCACCGAACCATACTCGCCGACCCCGCGGGCAAAGGCCAAGGCGAAACCGGTGAGCCATGCCGGAAGCAGTGCCGGCAGCAGGATATGGCGGAAAACCTGCAACGGTTTTGCCCCCAGGCACGCTGCCGCTTCTTCCACTTCACGGGGAATATCCGCCAATACTGGCTGTACGGTACGTACTACGAATGGAAGTGTCACAAAAGTGAGGGCGAGGGTGATGCCCAGAGGGGTGTAGGCGATCTTGAAACCCAGATCCGCTGCAAACTGACCCACCAGACCGGTTGGGGTGTACAGCGCCGTCAGCGCAATACCGGCCACCGCCGTGGGCAATGCGAACGGCAAGTCGATCATTGCATCGATCACTTTTCGTCCAGGGAAGGTATAGCGCACTAATACCCAGGCCAACAGCGTGCCGATGATGCCGTTGATGATCGCGGCACACAGGGCGGTGCCGAAGCTGAGCTTCAACGCGGCCAGCACCCGTGGCGCCGAGATGATTGCCCAGAACTGATCCCAGGTGAGTTGAGCGGCATGCACGAACATCGCCGCCAGTGGTATGAGCACAATCAGGCTGAGGTACACCAAGGTGTAGCCCAGCGTCAGCCCGAAGCCGGGTATGACGGGGGAGATACGACGCGACATAAAAGTCCCTGGTTAAATTTTGTTCTGCCAAGTGCATTCATGTGGGAGCGAGCCTGCTCGCGAAGGGGGGAGTACCAGTCAACATCCCTGTCGCCTGAAATACCGTCTTCGCGAGCAGGCTCGCTCCCACACCTTAAACACCTTAGCCAATTGACATCAGGATTACTGCGCCTGATAGATCTGGTCGAACACGCCCCCGTCATTGAAGAATTTCGGCTGTGCGGTTTTCCAGCCGCCGAAGTCCTTGTCGATGCTCACCAGTTCCAGTTTCGGGAACTGCTGGGCGTACTTGGCGGCCACATCCTTGTCACGTGGACGATAGAAGTTCTTCGCCGCGATTTCCTGGCCGGCCGGGCTGTACAGGTGCTTGAGATAGGCCTCGGCGATCTGCTCGTTGCCCTTTTTCTCGGCATTTTTGTCGACTACCGCCACGGGTGGCTCGGCGAGAATCGACAGCGAAGGCACGACGATGTCGAACTTGTCGGCGCCGCCCTCTTCTTTCAGGGCCAGGAAGGCTTCGTTTTCCCAGGCCAGCAATACGTCGCCCTGACCGTTGTTGACGAAGGTAATGGTCGAGCCGCGAGCGCCGGTGTCCAGCACTGGCACGTGCTTGAACAGGGTCTGTACGTATTCCTTGGCCTTGGCTTCGTCGCCGCCATTGGCTTTCAGGCCATAGGCCCACGCCGCGAGGAAGTTCCAGCGCGCACCACCGGAGGTTTTCGGGTTCGGCGTGATCACCGAGACGTCATTCTTGATCAGGTCGCCCCAGTCCTTGATGCCTTTGGGGTTGCCCTTGCGCACCAGGAACACGATGGTCGAGGTGTAAGGCGTGCTAGCGTCCGGCAGGCGTTTTTGCCAGTCCGCCGGCAGGGACTTGCCAAGCTTGGCGATTTCGTCGATATCACCGGCCAGGGCCAGGGTCACGACGTCGGCGCGCAGGCCGTCGATCACCGCCCGACCTTGCTTGCCCGAACCGCCGTGGGATTGCTGGACCTTCACGGTGTCGCCCGCGTGGTCCTTCTGCCAGAACTTGATGAACTCGGCATTGTAGTCCTGGTACAGCTCGCGGGTCGGGTCGTACGACACGTTGAGCAGCTCGTAGTCCTTGGCAACGGCGGAACCGGCAAAAAGGGCGCTGGCCAGGGCGGCCAAAGCGAAATGACGAATCGACGACATGGTGAAAGCTCCTGGAATTCTTGGTTTGTTGGCTTTTTCTTATGGGATATCGCGTTGCCTGATTCGCCTCAGCCCGGCTTGTTGCCCGGCTGCTGCAAACGGAATTTTTCCTTGCGCTCGATCTGTACCACCTGGGCGTTGTGCACGGTGATTTCCACGGCACCAAAGCGCAGATCGCGCAGGGCACTCTGGATTTCACGCAGGATGGTGGCTTCGTCTTGACCGTCGACGCTACGCAGGGATGCGCTCATATTGCTGCTCCTTCAACTGAGAGGTTGCCTCGCAGTGTCGGCACTGCTTGCGGCTTGAGAGCAATACTAGAGAGGTGTAGATATTCTTAAAAAGACTATTTAAGAATGTTTATATAACCAGAAGAGATTAAGTGAAGGGGTAAGGGTTTGAGGTGAACAGCTCGCTCCCACAGGGATTTTGTAAATCAGGCGATGACCGGGACATGAGCCCAATCGAGCTGCGCCGCCGGCACCGGCCGCCCGAACCAATAGCCCTGCCCCAGCTCACATCCCTGTTCGAGCAGGAAAGCAGCCTGTTCGACCTGCTCGATCCCCTCCGCATGTACCTGCATGCCCATGCTTTGCGCCAGGGCAATGATCACCCGTGAAATCGCCGCATCATCCTCATCCCACGGCAATCCGGCGACAAAGCCCTGATCGATTTTCAACTTTTGCACCGGCAGACGCTTGAGTCGCAGCAGCGATGAATAACCGGTGCCAAAGTCGTCGATGGCCAGGCGTACACCCAGCTCGCGCAGGCGATGCATCTGCTCCAGCGCGATTTCCGGATCTTCCATCACCGCGCTTTCAGTGACTTCCAGCTCCAAAAACGCCGGTTCCAGCCCGGTTTCGCGCAGGACTTGCGCCACTTGCTGGTACAGCTCACGACGGGCGAACAGGCGCGAAGATACGTTGACCGCGACGAACGACAACACCACCCCGCCCTGCTGCCACTGACACATCTGCCGGCACGCCTGCGCCATGACCCAGGCATCGATTTCAGCAATCAGACCGGTTCGTTCGGCGACCGGAATGAATTCCGCCGGCGACACCAGGCCCCGCTGCGGGTGCTGCCAACGCACCAGCGCCTCGACGCCAATCAAGCGACGGGTCTTGAGGTCGTGAACCGGCTGGTAATGGACCCGCAGCTCCTGCTGGTCCAGGGCGCGGCGCAATTCGAAAGCGATCTCGACCCGCTGCTGGGCGTGGGCCGTCAGCTCTTCGGTGTACAGGGCATAATCATTGCGCCCCGTGCTTTTGGCCTTGAACAGTGCAGAGTCGGCATTACGCAGCATTTGCTCGACACTCAAGGCATCGCTGGGGAACAGGCTGATGCCGATGCTGGTGTTGATGGACAGCTGGTGCCCATCAATAAGGAACGGCTCTTTAAGGCCATCGATGATCCGCTGGGCCAACGCAGCGGCCTGAACCAGTTGCGGACAACTATCGGCAAGCACGGCGAATTCATCTCCGCCCAGCCTGGCCAGGGTGATGCCCGGACCGAACATGGCGCCCAGGCGCTCTGCCACAGCCTTGAGCAACTGGTCGCCAATGGTGTGCCCGAGGCTGTCGTTGATCATCTTGAAGTGATCGAGGTCGATCATCAGCAGCGCGCAGCCACGCTTGTGGACCTGTGCCGAGGCCAGGGCCTGTTCGGCGCGGTCGGTGAACAGCAAGCGGTTCGGCAGGTCGGTCAGCGGATCGTGGTGCGCCAGGTGCATCAGCTCGTGTTCGGAGTTCTTGATTGCACTGATGTCGGAAAACACCGCCACATATTGGCTCGGCCTGCCGAAATCGTCGTGGATCAGGCGGATCGTTTGCCATTGCGGGTAAATCTCGCCGCTTTTGCGCCGGTTCCAGATTTCTCCACTCCACTCCCCGACAGTGGCGAGCGCGGCAAACATCACCTGATAGAACTCAGGGGAATGTCGTCCGGACTTGAACAGATTGGGCCGCTGCCCCAGCACGTCCTCACACCCGTAACCGGTGATTTCCATGAACGCCCGGTTCACATGGACGATCACGCCTTCCCGATTGGTGACCAGCACGCCTTCGCGGGTGCAGTCGAACACGGCCGCCGCCTGGCGCAAGCGCGTGCGGTCGGCATCACGTTCACGCAGCTTGGCACCGATCCCCAGACATCGCAGCAACCGCGCCCGGGCAATGAAGATCAACCCGGCGCTGAACAGTACCCAGACATAACCGTTGATCAGTTGCCATCGCAGTCGCTCGGCAGAGCTATCGAAGAAACTGTTTAATAAATAGCCACTCATCTGCAGCCAAACCACAGAAAGCAACAGATAGAGCAGCGCTGCACGCAAGGCATCGCGATAGGTGGCAGGCATCCGGCAATCCATGTCCCTACAAAAAGATTGGAATTATAGTTGAAAGACACATCCAGCCACTCTTATCTGAAAGGGCGACTGGTTTTCTGTGTGGGCTTAGTGATAATGCAACGGCTGTTTTTTCTTTATCGAGGGCCCTACAGCCTATGTGGTACGAAGGTTTTCTTGGCTTGTCGCCCTGGTCGCTGGTAGCAGTCACCCTGCTGATGACCCACGTCACGATCATTGCCGTCACGGTCTATCTGCATCGTTACTCGGCCCATCGCTCCCTGGAGCTCAATGGGGGCCTTAAACATTTCTTCCGTTTCTGGCTGTGGCTGACCACGGCGCAGAACACCCGCGAGTGGACCGCCATCCACCGCAAGCATCACGCCAAATGCGAAACCGTCGATGATCCGCACAGCCCGGTCATCAAGGGTTTGTCCACGGTGCTGCGCAAAGGCGCCGAGCTGTACCGCGCCGAAGCGGAAAACCCCGAGACGCTGCGCATCTACGGCAAGAACTGCCCCGAAGACTGGATCGAGCGCAATCTCTACAGCCGCTTCCCGCTGCTGGGCATCGCAATCATGGGCGTTATCGACCTGCTGCTGTTCGGCACCATCGGCATCACCATCTGGGCCATCCAGATGATGTGGATCCCGGTGTGGGCCGCCGGCGTGGTCAATGGCCTGGGCCATGCCATCGGCTACCGCAACTTCGAATGCCGCGATGCGGCGACCAACCTGGTGCCTTGGGGCATCCTCATTGGCGGTGAAGAACTGCATAACAACCATCACACCTACCCTAACTCGGCAAAACTGTCGGTGAAAAAGTGGGAATTCGACCTGGGCTGGGCGTGGATTCAAGTCTTCAGCTTCCTGCGCCTGGCCAAGGTCCAGCGGGTTGCGCCGATTGCCCATCGCGTCGAAGGCAAGGGCAACCTGGACATGGACACCGCCATGGCGATCCTCAACAACCGCTTCCAGATCATGGCCCAGTACCGCAAATTGGTGATCGGCCCGCTGGTCAAGCAAGAGTTGGAAAAGGTCGATCACTCGGTACGCCACCAGTTCCACCGGGCCAAACGCCTGCTTTCGCGGGAGACCAGCCTGCTGGATGACAAGCACCATGTACGCATCCAGAGCATGCTCGAGCACAGTCAGGCGCTGAAGGTAATTTACGAGAAACGCCTGGCCCTGCAACAGATCTGGGTCAAGACCAGCTCAAATGGTCACGACATGCTGGCGGCCATCAAGGACTGGGTACACGAAGCCGAAGCCAGCGGGATTCAGTCACTGCGCGACTTCGCCGGTCAATTGAAGACCTACTCCCTGCGTCCTGCTGCTGTCTGATTGCAGCGCGCAGCCGCAAAACCTGTGGGAGCGAGCCGGCTCCGGGCGGCATGTCAGTCAATATTGATTTGACTGGCACCCCCTTTTCGCGAGCAGGCTCGCTCCCACATTGTTTTTTTGCCGCAAGAACGCATCGCCAGTACCGCCCGGCGGAAGCCGGCTTCCTCGCCACAAAAGGCGGGAACTTCACCCGAAAAGCCCTATCTCAAAGACACTTCGCTATCCCCGGCGGGCTTGGTGTTGGCCGCTATCTAATACGCGGAATGCCCTTTGAGATTTGTGTCGATGGCCCAAAAGAACCTGCAAGACTCATCTCCGTCACATGGGCCCGAGGCTGCGCAGACCCTGATTGCGCTGATGCACGCCCAAGGCGAAGTCGCACGCCTGAGCGAACGCGAACAGTTGCTCAACACCTTGCTGATGAGCGTCAACGCGGTGCTATGGGCATTCGACTGGGAAACCCGTCAGATGCTTTACGTCAGCCCCGCCTATGAACGGATCTTTGGCCGTTCGGCCGATCGGCTGCTGGCCGACTGTAACCAATGGCGCGACTGCATTTACCCTGACGACCTGGACTACGCCGAACGCAGCCTGGCCGAAGTGCTGGACAAGGGCGCTGTCGAAGACCGCGAGTATCGAATCATTGCCGCCGACGGGCAGGTGCGCTGGCTCAGCGACAAATGCTACGTCAACCGCCAGGCCGAGCCGGGACAACCGGTGATCATCGTCGGCATCGCCGAGGACATCACCGACAAGAAGCGAATGGAACGCGAGCTGCAGCGCCTGGCCACCACCGACGCGCTGACCCAGAGCAGCAACCGCCGGCATTTCTTCGAATGCGCCCACCGCGAGTTCGCACACGCCCGGCAACGGGGCGAGCCGCTGTCGTTCCTGATGCTGGACATCGATGACTTCAAAATCATCAACGACACCTATGGTCACCAGGAAGGCGACAACGTGTTGCAACGCATCGCCGATAGCGGCCGCGCAGCGTTGCGCCGTGGCGACCTGTTCGGGCGCATTGGCGGTGAGGAGTTCGCAGCAGTGTTTCCCGGCTGTACGCCGCAGATGGCCCTGCAAGTGGCGGAACGCTTGCAACAGCAGATTCAGCGATTGCGTTTCACCCATGAAGGCCAGACGTTCGGCATCACCGTCAGCCAGGGCCTGACCAGCCTGACCGCCGCGGACGAAAACGTGGAGAACCTGTTTTCCCGCGCGGATGCCGCGATGTACCAGGCCAAGCGTGAGGGCAAGAACCGGATTATTACCGCCTGAGCGGCCATCGCAAAACCCTGTGGGAGCGAGCTTGCTCGCGAAAAACCTGAGGCACGAGAGTGATTCAGATTTTACGCGTCATCGTTTACCTCCATCGCGAGCAATCGAGCGTCGACCGGCTGCTCCTACTTGCGCAAACGTATCAATTCCGGCAAGCCAATCTTGAGCAACCGCGCCGTCCGGCTCTTCGCCAGCTCCTCGATGCCCTCATGCTCGGTCAGGCGCGCCATCTGCGCCGCCATGTTCATCACCAGCGCTTCGCGGGAGTAAACCCCGCCACCGAGCTGGTAGGCCGCCGCGATCAGCTCCCGCAACTCCAGTGGCAGGCGCCAGCGCGTGCGCAGGGCCGAACCATAGGCCGCGCCAAATTCGACCAGCGCTTCGCCCACTTCCTCCTGCTCGTCCAGCTCGCCACCGGCCTGTTTCCACTCCTGCAAACAGCGCAGCAACGCCAGATCGCCGAGGCGATGCAACATGCCGGCGCAATAGCAACGCTCCTGATCCAGATCAAGCAGACGCGCCAAGGTTCGCGCGTATTCGGCGGTGTGCAATGACAGGTTCCAGTTACGCTCGGCATAGTCGGCCAATTGCGGGTCACTGAGCCGGGCACTGCGCTTGAGCGCCAGGCCGAGAATCAGATTCATGCTCTGCCCCGTGCCCAGGCGATGCAGCGCCTGGGACAGGGTCTGCACACCGGCGCCGTGGTGCTGGGCCGCACTGTTGGCAGCGGCGATCAGCACGGCCGTGACCTGCGGATCGGTGCGGATTTCGTCTTCCAGCACCGTCAGGTCGAGGCCATTGGGATTGAGGCTGCGCTTGACCGCTACTTGCACGTCGGTCATCAGCGGCGCGCCGTCGGCCAATTCCCGTCGACGCTCCAGAAACACCGACAGAGTCATGCCCGGCGCCAGCGACGGCACTTCGCACGAGACTTCTTCGCCAGCGTTCAGCAGCAACCCCTGTAACCGCTGGGTCAGGCTTTCCATATTCAGGGGCTTGGTCAGGTACGCGGCCGGCACCAGCGGCAAGGCCTCGCGCACGCTGGCACTGTCGTTGCGACTGCTCATCAGAATGAACGGCATGGGCGGATTGCGTTTGCGCTGACGGACGTTGCGCAGGACATTCAGGCCATCGACGCCCGGCAACTCCCAGTCGGCGATGACCAGATCATAGGGGTTGGCAGCCAATAGCTCCAGCGCTTGCTGGCCATCGGCGCACAAATCCAGCCGCGCATCGCAGCGTACGTTCAACAACACTTCCTTGAGCAAATCCCGGGACCAGGGGTCGGCCTCGGCAATCAGGACTCTTGGAACGGCGGGTAAAATGACAGTTGTCATACAGCTCTCCCTGGCAATGCAGGAACCTTAGCCAATGCTGGCCATTCGATACAGCGCTAATGCGCGGGATGTGTTTCAAGGGGCATGAAAAAACCCGCCGAGGCGGGTTTTTTGTGGATCAGGTCACACCAGGGATCAGAGCTCGGAGAAGCACTCTTCGATGATCGCCAGGCCTTTGTCCAGTTGCTCGTCCGGCGAGGTCAGCGGTACCAGGACGCGCAGAACGTTGCCGTAGGTGCCGCAGGACAGCAGGATCAGACCCTTGTCGCGAGCCTTGGCCACAACGGACGCCACGGCTGCGGCGTTCGGCTTGTGGCTGTCGCCGTTTTCGAACAGCTCGACCGCGATCATCGCGCCCAGGGCACGCACTTCACCGATCACCGGGTACTTGGCCTGGATGGCCTTCAGGCCGGTAACCAGACGCTCGCCAACAGCCTTGCAACGATCCAGCAGGTGTTCTTCTTCGAACACTTCCATCACAGCCAGGGCCGCGGCGCAAGCGATCGGGCTACCGGCGTAGGTGCCGCCCAGGCCGCCTGGAGCGATGGCGTCCATGTATTCGGCCTTGCCGCACACACCGGCCAGCGGGAAGCCGCCAGCGATGGATTTGGCGAAGGTGGTCAGGTCGGCGGCAACGCCCATCTGTTCCATGGCGAAGAAAGTGCCGGTACGGCCAGCGCCAGTCTGTACTTCGTCAGCGATCAGCAGGATGCCGTGCTGGTCGCACAGGGCACGCAGTCGCTTCATGAATTCTTTAGGCGCGACGTAGAAACCGCCTTCGCCCTGAACCGGCTCGATGATGATCGCGGCGATGTCTTTCGGCTCGGCGTCGTTCTTGAAGATGCGTTCGATGGAAGCGATCGAATCGTCGATGCTCACGCCGTGCAGTTCGTTCGGGTACAGCGCGCGGAAGATGCCGCCTGGCATCAGGCCCATGCCGGCCGAGTAAGGCACGACTTTACCGGTCAGGCCCAGGGTCATCATGGTGCGACCGTGGTACGCGCCGGTGAAGGCGATCACGCCGGCACGGCCAGTGGCGGCACGGGCGATCTTGATGGAGTTTTCCACGGCTTCGGAGCCGGTGGTCACCAGCAGGGTTTTCTTGTCGAAATCACCTGGGACCTTGGCGTTGATTTTTTCGCACACTTCCACGTACGGCTCGTAGGCCAGCACCTGGAAGCAAGTGTGGGTCAGCTTGTTCAGTTGCTCGGTCACGGCGGCGATGACTTTCGGGTGCACGTGGCCGGTGTTCAGCACGGCGATACCGCCGGCGAAGTCGATGAACTCACGACCTTCAACGTCGGTTACGGTCGCGTTCTTCGCGGAGTCGGCGAAGATCGGGTGAATCTGGCCAACACCACGTGGTACAGCAGCGGTACGGCGGGCCATCAAAGAAGCGTTAGTCTTGCTCATACATTCCTCATTCACCGCTCATCGGGCGGCGTGGTTCAAGGATAAAGCGACGGGGAGCAACGGCGGCAGCATGCGATGATCGACTGCCACGGCGTTCCCGGTCACCGAGAAAATTCCGGTTTGAAGCGGCGCAAAGGGACAGCGCTCTCGTGCCCTTTGCGCTTGAAGCAATGCCGTGCCGGGCTTAGATGCCCAGGCAGAGGTATTTGATTTCCAGATAGTCTTCGATGCCGTACTTGGAGCCTTCACGGCCCAGGCCCGAGGCCTTGATGCCGCCGAACGGCGCGACTTCGTTGGAGATCAACCCGGTATTGACGCCGACCATGCCGTATTCCAGGGCTTCAGCCACACGGAATACACGGCCCAGGTCACGAGCATAGAAGTACGAGGCCAGACCGAACTCGGTGTCGTTGGACATCGCGATCACATCGGCTTCGTCTTTGAAGCGGAACAGCGGAGCCAGTGGGCCGAAGGTTTCTTCCTTGGCCACGGCAGCGTTGTTCGGCACATTGGTCAGGATGGTCGGCTCGAAGAAGTTGCCTTCCATCGGCTTGCCACCGGACAACACGGTGGCGCCTTTGGAAATCGCATCAGCGATGTGCTCTTGCACCTTGGCCACGGCTTTTTCGTCGATCAGCGGGCCAGTGGTGGTGCCGACTTCCAGGCCGTTGCCGATCTTGAGCTTGGCCACAGCCACTTTCAGCTTCTCGGCGAACGCGTCATAGACCGAATCCTGAATGTACAGGCGGTTGGCGCAGACGCAGGTCTGGCCGTTGTTGCGATACTTGGAAATGATCGCGCCTTCGACGGCCTTATCCAGGTCCGCGTCGTCGAACACGATGAACGGCGCGTTGCCGCCCAGTTCCAGGGAGACTTTCTTGATGTCCTTGGCGCATTCCGACATCAGTTGACGACCGATTTCGGTCGAACCGGTGAAGGACAGCTTACGTACGATCGGGTTGCTGGTCAGCTCGCTGCCGATGTCGCCGGCACTGCCGGACACAACGCTGAACACGCCAGCCGGGATGCCGGCACGCTGGGCCAGTTCGGCCAGGGCGAAGGCGGAAAACGGGGTTTGCGAAGCAGGCTTGAGCACCATGGTGCAACCGGCGGCCAGGGCCGGGCCGGCTTTACGGGTGATCATTGCAGCCGGGAAGTTCCACGGGGTGATGGCAGCGGTCACGCCGATTGGCTGCTTGATCACGATCAGGCGCTTGTCTGGCTGGTGGCCCGGAATCACGTCACCGTAGATGCGCTTGGCTTCTTCGGCGAACCACTCGATGAAGGAAGCGGCGTAAACGATTTCGCCCTTGGCTTCGGCCAGTGGCTTGCCTTGTTCCAGGGTCATCAGGCGAGCCAGGTCGTCCTGGTTCTCGATGATCAGCTCGAACCAGCGACGCAGTTTGTTCGCACGTTCTTTGGCGGTCAGTGCACGCCAGGCCGGCAGCGCTTTGTCAGCGGCTTCGATTGCACGGCGGGTTTCGGCAGCGCCCATTTTCGGCACGGTACCCAGAATTTCGCCCGTTGCCGGGTTGTTGACCTTGATCGTCTGACCATTGTCCGCATCAACCCACGCGCCATCGATGAAGGCTTGCTGGCGGAACAACTGGGTGTCTTTAAGCTGCATGTCGGCTTTCCTTAACAGCACCGCAACGAATGCGGAGCAAATTATGATTGTAGAAAGGCGCCTCGATAGGCTGCCGTCAGGGAAATCATTCACCGGGCTGAAGCACATAAAAAGCGCACTGATTCAAATCGTGCGGTTCAGCACCCAGACAAGAGCGTTTGAAATCTCAAACGAATCCTAGGATCAAAGGGGGTAAAGGACAATAGCCTGTTCGAAAAAAAGAACGAAAACGACGCTTTTGCCTATTTTTTCTGATCAACGTAGCAAACGCGCGTTACAGCTTTGAAAAAACGCAGGCGATTCAGCAGCATGGACGCCCGCAGTGCATATGCGTATCATGGCGCCCGCTGCACCAGTAGCTCAGCTGGATAGAGTACTGCCCTCCGAAGGCAGGGGTCGTGGGTTCGAATCCCGCCTGGTGCACCATACCTTGTAACGAGAAAGCCTCAGGCCTTATGGGTCTGGGGCTTTTTTGTGGGTGTCGTTTTCATGAATTTCACACCTCCCCGTTCAGCCGTTGCTGAATCGCCTTACCTCGATGTATTCGATCTATCCAATCCCAATCCAAAGTTTCCTTGGCCTTATCTTCTTGAGTTTGATTAAAATGATGGCACATTGCCTCAAATCACAACGGACTGTCCCTTTCGGGATTTCTTACGCTCATAGAGATATTAGAAATGATGATGTTAAAACGCTGCCTGGTGCTTTCGATTGCTGCCGTTCTTGCTGGTTGCCAAACCAGCGGTGAGGAGTATCAGGCAGATGTGTTCGACGCCAGTCAGGTCAACACTCAGCAGGAAGCTAAAACTGTCAAAATCCTTACGATCTCGCCGAGCAAGATCAAAGTCAGCAACGAAAAGAACAAAAAAGCAGCCATGATGGCGGGCGGGGTACTGGGTCTGATCGGTGGTGCCGCCCTGGGCAACACTAAAAACACCGACACGGCCATTGTCGGCGGTGTAGCCGGTGGCGCTGCAGGCGCCATGGCGGGTTCGATGGTCAATGACACCACTCTGGTACCGGGCGTGCTGATTGGTTATTCGGAAAGCGGCAAGATCTACACTTCTGCCCAGGTGGGTCGCCCTTGTGAGTTCAAGGTTGGCGAAATTTCCCTGATGGTGATGACCATCTCCAACGAAACACGCATTCAGCCGAATGCGACCTGTCCAGAACCCAAGAAAAGCTAAGGGGTCGGACATGAAACATATCGTTCTGGGTTCGGTCCTCGCACTGCTCGCCATGCCGACATTGGCAGGCCAATTCGACAATCTGTATCAAATCGAACAGCAAACCAAACAGGCTGAAGCAGCCACTGAGGCCGAACGCCTGCGCCAGGCGGCAGCCGACCGGGCACGTGAGGAAGCTCGCAGCGCTGCTGATCGTCGGCAGCGGGCGGCGGCACAGCAAGCGGCGCAACAAAGGGCCCTGGAGCAGCGCAAGACACAAGAAGTTGAACATAAGCGTGTTCAAACCCGTGAAGAAGGTTTCGAAGACGAGTTGCGCGCACTGGAGCTGGAAGAGCGCCGCCTGGCACTGCAGGCCAAGCGCGCGCGCACCGCACGCGCCAACGACTACATCGATGCGGAGCTGCGTGATAGCGCGGCACGCACCGACGTGATCCAGTCTGAAGCCGACTCGGCACGCAATGTGACCTCCGGTGCCAAGTCTCTGCTGGAAGACTCCGGCAAGGCTGAAGTCAACCGTTCCGGCCGCTTGTTCGGCGAGTAATCTTCCTATCGATCGCCCCCGGACCCCGGTCCGGGGCATCCGTTATCAGAGATGAATTCATATGCTGCGTTTATGTACGCTGATTGCCGCAGGACTGCTCCTGAGCGCCTGCTCCAAAGAAGATCCAAAAGCCCAGGTTCCAGCTGTCGACCTGCACGGACGCCTGGTGGTGGATCAGGAGATGACGACCAGTCGTCAAGCCCAAGGCATCAATGGTGAATATTACAAGCGCGTCCTCACCGTTAATGGCCAGGACATGGTCTTTGCCGATTTCATCAAGCAATTTTGCTCTGACGCCAACACCCGCGACGAAACCTGCCTGAAAGCCTTTCGCATCAAGAAAATCGATGATGTCAGCGGCGCAACCAAGTTTCTCCCCAATGGGCTCTGACACGGGTAAGTGCGGCTGACACTGCACATCAGGGCTGTTGCCTGGACCCACAAAAAAACCGCCGAAGCGGTTTTTTTTTCATTCTGTCGTCCAGTCGAACTCGTCGTACTCATCATCGTCCTCGTCGTCCTCGAAAAACTCCTCTTCAAGGTCGTCGTCTTCAACAACGTCTTCTTCCGGCTGATTCAGCAGAAAATCCTTGCGACTCTCGGTAATCGCTCGCCGCAGTTCCTCACCCTTTTGCGGGCAGTTGAGCATTTGGGCGATGCGGTCGATTTTTTTTGCCACGGCATCCTCCAACGCATCGGCTATGGCCTGATAGTGCGCGCTTTCGGGTCGGGATGCCAAATTCCCCGAGCGCTGCGCACTTCAGTTTATTCCTGAAAACGGTTAGCGGTGATAGCGCCGCACCACGCTGCTGTTTTTCAGCACATGGCCTTTGATTTTTTCCAGCAGCTGCGCACGGGTCAGGCCGACGGGCAAGGCGTCCGGGGCCAGGTCCAGGGCGTAGATCTGGATGATGTAGTGGTGCGCGCTGTCGCCAACGGGTGGGCAGGGGCCGATGTAGCCGGTGGTGTTTTTGCTGTTGGTACCGCCGACACCTTCGAGGCCGGGTTTGCTCCCGGCGCCGGCCGGGATCTGGTGGATGCCGGCCTTGATGCCGTAATGCACCCACTGATCGATGCCCTGGCCCTTCTGGCCGTCCGGGTCGTGCATGACGATGGCGTAGCTTTGGGTGGCTGCCGGGCCGGCGCTCCAGTTCAATGCCGGGGAAATGTTATGCCCGCCACAGCCGGCGGAATCGCTGGCGGCGGCCGACGTGAACAGACGGTCATCGGAAACCCCGGGAATGTTCAGGGTGAAACGTTCCTGGGCCTGTGCCGGGAACTGCACGCAAAGGGCGACTGCCAAGGCCGCGAGCCAAGGGTTCATTGAGGTCAATCGGGGCATACCGGAGCACCTTGTGCGTGTTGGGCCGTCGTCGGCGTGCAGACTATAGCCGGACCGTTCACGCCGTGGCAGGGGCAATTGGCTGAACCTCGCGATAAGTACCAGACTCATAAGTGAAACGTCTGTCTGGAGAGCGATCATGACTCTGCATCGCGTTGCGCGTGTCGCCAATGTGCCCGAAGACCGGGGTCTGGAAGTGCAGGTCCAGGACAGCAAGATCCTGCTGTTACGGGCTGGTGAACAATTGCGCGCTTATCAGGCCGAATGCCCGCACGCCGGAGCCCCGCTGGCGGACGGGGCGATTTGTCATGGACGCCTGACCTGTCCGTGGCACAAGGCGCAGTTTCGAGTCGAGGATGGCGGGCTGTGTGAACCGCCAGCCCTGGACAGCCTCAAGCGCTATCCCCTCGAAGTCCGTGACGGCGACATCTGGGTCGGCGATCAGCCGATGCCAGGTGCCCACCCACCACCGGCCGACGATCCACGAACCTTCATCATTGTCGGCGCTGGCGCCGCAGGCACGGCAGCGGCAGCGTGTTTGCGCGAGAAAGGTTTCGGCGGCCGGTTGCTGTTGATCGACCGCGAAGCCGATGCCGGATACGACCGTACCGCGCTGAGCAAATACGTGATCGCCGGAGAGATGCCGATGCACGAAGTCCCACCGCTACGCGACGAGGATTTTTACCACGCGCAGCGGATCGAGCGCCTGCGAGGCGAAGTGGCAAGCCTGGACGCACCAAACCGGACGCTGCGGCTGACTGACGGCCGATCACTGACATACGACGCCGCGCTGCTGGCCACCGGCGGCGTACCCAATTCGTTGACACTGCCCGGCGCCGATCTGCCGCAAGTGTTCGTCCTGCGTTCCAAAGCCCATGCGCAACAGATTCTGGACAGCGCCAGCGCCGGCCAGCGGGTGGTGATCATCGGCGACAGCTTCATTGCCATGGAGTCTGCCTCGTCCCTGCGCCAGCTTGGCCTGCACGTGACCGTGCTGGCCCGCCACGAAGTGCCGTTTGCCAAACAGTTCGGTGACACGGTCGGCAAGGCGATTCGCGCGCGGCATGAAGCCAATGGCGTCGTGTTTCATACCCGGGGCAATGCGGTACGGATCGAAGGGACGAACAAGGTCGAAGCCGTGCGCCTGGACAACGACCAACGCTTGGCGGCCGATCTGGTGCTGGTCGGCATCGGCGTCACGCCAGCCACTGCGGCCTTTACCGGGTTGCCGCAAGAGCAGGATCACTCGCTGCGTGTCGACGGCACAATGCGCGTGACAGACGATCTTTGGGCGGCTGGCGATATTGCAACGTTCCCGCTGAACCACCAACACCTGCGCATCGAACACTGGCGACTGGCCCAACAGCAGGCGCGGATCGCCGCAGCCAACATGCTGGGCGGTGACGAGCATTACCTCGACGTGCCGTTTTTCTGGACCTGGCATTTCGGTAAAACCTACGACTACCTCGGCCACGCCGAGGCTTGGGACGAAGTCGAGTTCAAGGGCGACCCTTACGATCCACCGTTCATAGGCCTGTACGGAAAAAACGGTGTGGTGTCGGCGGCGGTGGCCTGCGAGATGGACCGGGCCATGGCGATGCTCGCCGAGCGAATGAAACAACCGTTGCCCTGGGAAGAGGCATGGCGCCTGATCCGTGACGTTCCCTAGAGGACAGCAAAACGCCCGGCCCCTGCGCGATGCAGAGGCCGGGCGTTGCAGGGTTAGCAGTCGCCGTTATTCGGTGGCACCGGCATCTGCGAACTTGCTCATCACAAAACTGGCAAACTCTTCGACGGTCATTTTCTGGCCGTTGAAGTCCACCTGATTGTTGGCGTAACGCAAGTTGGTGACGATGTTATTGCCGTCCAGTTTTGCCAGTTGGCTGCCGACCGCCATGCTGCCGAACATGTCCGCGGTGGCGGTGGCCTGGTCGGCAATCAGCTTGGCGTCGGTCTGACCGTCGATTTGCGATTGCACGGTGAGCACATCGACCAGCATGGCTTTGGACACTTGCAGTTTGAAGTCCAGCAGAGCGATCAGCTGCCTGACCAGTTGATCAGTCGGCAGATCGATGGCTTGCGGCTTGGTCAGGTCCAGCACCATATTGGCGCGGCTCTCACCGTTGGCGGTGTTGAACGACAGGTTTTCCAGGGCCACTTGTGGTCCGGCCGCCAGCAGTTTTTCCAGGCTGGACTTGAGCAGCGCTTCTTCGGCTTCGGTCAGTTTCAGCTCCGGCGCCGGCAGGCCGGCCGCCGCCGCTTCGGCCGCCGCCCTTTCATACGGCTGCAGCTTGCTCTGGTAAACCTGCATCAACGACAGGGTGGCCGGAATGTCGAGGTTCTTCAGGCTCATGGCCAGCGCACCGGAGCCAATGGTCTTGCCGTTGAGGGACACGTCGCCGACCTTGTAATCGGCACGCCCGGAGACGTTGCTGCCCTTTTCTTCGGTCAGGTTCTTCATTTCGAACTTCTTGAAGTCCAGCACCGACTGCTTGACGCCGAAGGTCGATTTGCCGCTGGCCAGTTCAACGACGTTCTCGCCGGTGTAGAAACCGTAGGTACTTTTTGTCAGGTTGCTGGCCAGGGTCAGGCCGTTCAACTCAACCTGCACCGGCGCCAGGTCTTCGGAAACGGTGGTCACCTTCAGGCTGTCCATGTAGCCGTTGGCCTTGACCTTTTGCGCCTTGGCGCTGGCGTCGACGTCCATGCTCAAGCCGGAGAACTTCATGCTCGACTTGTCATCCAGGGCCATTTCCAACGGCTGCAACTCGAAGGTGCCATTGGTAGCGTTGTCATAGCCGATATTGACCACGCCGGTCAGCGGGGACTTGTCCTTGGCGGCGGCAAACCACTTTTCGGTGAACGGGGTCTTTTCCAGCTCGTAGTGACTGGTCGCCAGGACCGGCAGCCACTTGAGCGACATCAGGCGCGAGAACGGCAACGGGCCGTGTTCGATGTGATCGACAAACAGCAACTCGACCGGCGCTTCGCCGAACATTTCGCCTTCGCCCTTCAGGCGATAGTGCGCGGTGCTGCTGAATACATGACGGTCCAGCGACACCAGTTCCAGCGACGCGGTGCCGTTGGAACCGACCATCGCCGCCTGCAATTCCTTGTTGGCATCGGCAATCGAGGTGTTCAGCACACCTTCGATTTTGGTGCCGGTGAACCAGGCTCCACCTGCGCTGATGGCACCGATTGCAACAACAATTGCGAGTAGCACGCCTGCTGATTTATTCATGTATGACCCGTTCAATGTCCGTTGTTGAAAGTGAGGTCGTCTTCCCTGAACCCATGACGGGTTGCGGCTCGACTGCGTTGAAAGTGAATAGCAGATTAGCACCGGGCGCGACGAACGGCCCAATGATTAAAGGTGAAAGAGTGTCTTGGAGGGTGTTCGCGAGGCTGGAGTTATTCGCAGTCAATGCAATTGCCATCGCGAGCAGGCTCGCTCCTACAGGGGAATGCATTCCAATGTAGGAGCGAGCCTGCTCGCGATGGCGATCGAACAGCCCATATCAACTCAAGAGTATTGGACCTCTATCTCATCCAATTGATGATCGAAGCTTTTGAGCCGCGCAGTCCAGGTGTACACCAGCACTTCGAAGTCGCGGTTGATCACCGCACCGCCCGTCACCTCCGCACGCGGGTCGCAGACGTCCAGCTGATAGCGCTCGCGGGCCATGGCCGTGGCGACATCGGCCAGTTCCCGGGCATTACTGAGCCAGTGCCGACCGTCATCAGCCACCTGCCGATCCAGGGCCAGGCATTGTTTTTTCAGATTTTCGAGGCTTTTTTCCAGCGGCGTGCCGGTCAATTCGCCCATGACTTCCTGAAAGGTGCGCCCCGGTTGCCAGTAACTGCCCCAGAAATAGCGGTCGAACACCGTTTCGACACGACGCAACGCCACCTTGGTATCCCAGATCAGGACCAGGGTCTTGCCTTGTTCAAGTTGTCTTTTCTTGATGCGTTGGTTCTGGACCGAGGCCCAGGCCACTACCGCAATGGACATCACCGCAATCAGCGCGACGGCACTGTCGAGGAACACCAGAGCCTTGTCGATCTGGTGGGCCAGCATGATGCCGTAGAAATAGGCGGCCGACAGCAGCACCAATGCCACGATGGCGCACCAGAAGCCGAGAGCATAAGGGTTTTTCATTATTGGTTTCCCCCTGACCTGCGCGAGCCTTGTGCGAAGAAAGGACGCTTCGCACGGGGCGTCCCTCCAACACTTCAAAGCATAGCAACGGCCTCAGGGTTTGCCGGAGTTCGACGCTTGCGTTCGTCCGCTTTCCCATCCGCCGCCCAAGGCGAGGAATAAATCGATCTGACTGGCGGCAACCTGGGTGTTCGCGGCCGCCAGTTGCGCCGTGACGTCGATGTAGGTACGGGTGGCCTGCAGGTCCGCCAGGAACGAGGCGCGGCCGGCCTGGAAGAAGCGGTGGGTCTGGTCGGCCGCCAGTTTTGCCGATTGTTCGGCGTCCGCCAGTGCGTCGCGGCGCTGCAGCAATGCCGTGTACTGGGCCAGGCCGGTCTGGGTCTCGCGAATGGCGTTGAGCACCACCCCATCGAAATGCGCCAGGGTCGCCTGGGTCACCGCTTCGGCTTCGCGGATGCGCGCCCGGGCGCCGTTGGTCGGCACGTTCCAGGTCAGCGACGGACCGAAGCCCCAGCGGTTGGTAGACGGATCGCCCAGATCATCCAGGATACCGACTGTACCGATGGTCGCGCCGATGCTGATGTTCGGGTACAGCTCACCCGTGGCGACACCAATGCCGGCCGTCGCGGCCGCCAGCCGACGCTCGGCCTGCCGTACATCGGGACGACGCTTGAGCAACGCGGCGCCATCGCCCACCGGGATCAATTGCACGATTTTTGGCAGCTCGTCGCAGGTGGCGGTGCCGGCCGGCAGTTGGTCCACCGGCTTGGCCAGCAACATCGACAAGCGATACAGCCCGGCCTGACGAGCGGCTTCATAGCGCGGCATGTCGGCGCGCAGGGATTTGAATTGGGTCTGCGAGCGGGTGACCTGGGTTTCGTCGCCACGCCCCGCATCACGCAGACGCTGGATCAGCGTGGTGCTCTGGGCTTGCAGGTCGAGTGAATGCTGGGCGATTTCCCGCTCTTCATTGGCCGCGCACACCTGGGTGTAAGCGCGAACCACGTCGGCCACCACGGTGATGCGTGCAGTATCGGCGGCGGCCTGCGTCGCATCGGCATTGGCCTTGGCCGCTTCGATGCCGCGTTGCAAGGTGCCGAACAGGTCGAACTGGTACGACGCGCTGATGCCGATATCGCCGATGTTGGCCACCGGCACTTTTTCCGGCAGCAGGAAGGCCTGGCCGGACTCCTGCAAGCGCTGGGCGCCCATCTGCACGCCGCCGCTCCAGCCACCCGCCGCTTGCGCCTCATCGACCTGAGCACGAGACCGCGACAAACTGGCCGCCGCCACGCGCAAATCGGTGTTGGAAGCCATGGCCTGCTGCACCAACTGGTCGAGTCGCGGGTCCTTATATAGGCGCCACCAATCGGCTGGCACCGGCGCGGACACCACCGTTTTGCCGTCGACCGCCAGATCGCCCTGGAAGTCTGGACGATGGACAGCCGCTTCTTCAGGCAAATGATAATCCGGCCCGACCATCTGACACGCCGACAGCAGCAAGCCTAACCCGGCGACCGCCAAACCCGAGGCCTTGCTCATTGCGCCGGCTCCCGCTTCTGATCGTCGATGATCGATACCGTGGCGGTGCGCCCGGCGATCATGCGGAAATCTTCCGGCACATCATCGAAGGCGATCCGTACCGGAATCCGCTGGGCCAGCCGCACCCAGCTGAAGGCCGGGTTGACGTTGGGCAGCAGGTTGTTGCCGCTGGTGCGGTCGCGGTCTTCGATACCGGCGACGATGCTCTCCACATGCCCGCGCAGGCGCGCATTGTCGCCAATCACCCGGATGTCGACGCTTTGGCCGATATGGATGCCGTTCAGTTTGGTTTCTTCGAAATAGCCATCGATATGGAACGAGTTGCTGTCGACCACCGACAACACCGGACGCCCGGCGCTGACGAACTCCTGGGCCCGTGGCGCGCGGTCGTTGACGTAGCCGTCCACCGGGCTGCGGATCACCGAGCGGTCGAGATTGAGCTGCGCGCTGTCCACCGCCACTTGGGCTTCCATCAAGGCCACTTGGGCGCGGGCGACTTTCGACTGGCTTTCTTCCAATTGTTCACCCGGCACCAGATTGCCGAGCCCCTTGTTCCGCTTGGCCTCACGCTGGGCCTGGGCCAGGGTTTCTTCGCGGTCGGCGACTGCCGCTTTCGCCTGGCGCAGGGCCAGCCTGAAGCGGTCCGGATCGATGCTGAACAGCACCTGGCCGCGCTTGACCAGCTGGTTGTCGCGCACCTCCACTTGCTGGATCAGCCCTGAGACATCCGGCGCGATTTGCACAATGTCGGCACGGATGTGCCCATCGCGGGTCCAGGGCGCGAACATGTAATACATCACCATGCGCCAGACCACGACAACGGCGAAGGTCACGATCAGCAGGGTCAACACCACGCGACCCAGGGTTAGAAACGGTTTTTTCATGTCATCAGGTATCGACTGAGTGAGTCCACGGCGCCAAGCAGCAAGGCGTAGAGGGCCACGTTGAACAATGCCCGGTGCCAGACCAGACGGTAAAAGTGCAGGCGCGTCAGCACCCCGTGCACCAACAGGTACAACACATACGTAATGCCCATCAGCACCAGCAGCGTGGGCAGGAACACCCCGCTCAGATCCAGGTCACCGATCATAAAGGCGCTCCATCAATGCCATGGGGAAGCGGTTCTTCGGGCTCGGCGGCACCGACGAATTCGACGCCGGGCAAGAGTGCCAGGCGCAGGCCGCTCAGGGCGTGCAGCAGATGCCGACGGGTTTCATCATCGCCGGCACCGCTGAGGGCGCGACGCGTGCGGTCGAGGGTCATCAGCAACGGGCTCGGTGCCTGCAAGCGTTCACCGGCCTTGAGACAGGCCTTGAAGTACTCGCCAACCTCGGCCACCACCTGACGCAGCAGCGCCTGCGGCACACCAAGGACCCGGGGCGTATAGGCGAGCAGGTCCAACAGATTCAGCGCCACCCGCACTTCCCGCAGCGCCACGCCGGAGTCCTGACCGGTCATGGCCAGGCGCGGCAGATGCTGCATCAACCGATCGAGCATCCGTATACCCAGAAGCCGATGCTCGGACAACGTCGCCGGCTCGGAGAGGCTGACGATGTCACGCCAGCTGAAACGGGTCAGGCGCTTGGCCGCCAGTTCGGCACCGAACGGCCGGGCGATCAGCGTCCAGATGAACGCGAACAGCAGCCCCATGGGACCGGCCAGGTTGGAGTTGGCGAAACTGAGGAAGTCTGCGTCGTAAGCGCCCTGAATACTGATGAACGACGAAGTGTTAACCAGGGTCAGCAGCATGCCCAGGTAGAACTGCGGCTTGACCGTCAGGGTGCCGATGCAAATGAACGGCACGGCAAACGCCAGCACCAGCATCGGAAAGTCATGCAGGTTGGGCAGCACCAGAAACAGATAAAGGCTGGCGAACACCACCGACATCGCTGTCCAGAAAAAGAACCGGTAAATCTGCGGTGCCGGGTCGTCCATCGAGGCAAAGAAACTGCACGCTACCGCCGCCAGAATCACGGCGCTGCCACCATCGGTCCAGCCGAGCAGAATCCACAGCACCGAAGCGACGATAATCGCGGTGACGGTAGAGGCCGCGGAATAAAACATCAGGCCGCGATCCAGGAATGGAGACAGTCGCCCCAGCCGCCAGTGCCGATACACCGCGCGCCAGCTGTCCTGGCTTTCACACTGGATGGCATATTGCAGGCTGCGGCAGTCCTGCCACAAATCGATCCACTCGCCGAGACGATAAATGGCGTTGGAGAACAGCAGTTGCTTGCGGTCATCCAGCGCTTCGGGAGCCGGTTGCAGGGCCTCAAGTTGATCCTTCAGGGCTTGCCAGCGGTCGAGATCGGCATCCTTGTGCTCGAGCCATTCGGTGGTGGCGACCAGCAACGGCGCGAATTTGTCCACAAGCTCAGGAGTACGCCGTTCCAGGGCATAAAGCGCGTCGTCGAGGGCATCGATCACTGGCAGCAGGTGAATCATCCGTCCGCGCAATTCCTTGGTATTGCGTACTGTCTGCGGACGCGAGCCTTCGTGGGGCAACTGGCCGATCATCAACTCCAGGGAGTTGAACGTGGCGACCATGGAAGCCCGCAACGCGCTGACCTCTTCAGGCTGCACGTTGCGGCTGAGGAAGCGCAGGCTGTAGGTCGATGCATCGGTAAACCATTTGTTCACCGAATCATTGAACACCGGCGCCAAACGCCGGGGCCAGAACATCGCACCGACCACCGCCGCCACGGCGATGCCGAGAAAGATTTCTTCGGTCCGCGCTTCAGCCACGTCCCACACCCCCAGCGGGTTGTTCACCACCGGCAGGGCAATCAACGGCAAGGTGTAGCCGGCGAGCATCAAGGCGTAGTTGTTCGCAGTGCGCAAATGCAGGGACAGAAACAGCAGCGTCCCGGTCCACAGCGCAATCACCACCACCAGTACGTAAGGACTTTGCACGAACATCGGCACGAACAGCACCGCCGCCGCAGCGCCGATAAAGGTGCCGACCGCCCGGTACAGCGCCTTGGAACTGGTCGGGCCGAGAAACGGACTGGAAACGATGTACACCGTGGCCATCGCCCAGTACGGACGCGGCATTTGCATGAGCAGGGCGATGTACAGCGCGATCATTGAAGCGGCGAAGGTGCGGACTCCATAGAACCAGTCCCGCGCCGGGGGCATGCCCGAGAAAAATCCGTTCAAGATTTGGCCACCGATGGCGGCGTGGCCGCTTCAAATGCTCTCAATACCCGCAGCGTAGCTTCCAGGTCACTCGGGGCAATGCCTTCAAGGACTTCGTGGCGCAAGCGCACCAGCTCCACTTCGACCGCCTGCACCAGCTCCCGACCGGTTTCGGTCAGGCTCAGGCATTTGGCGCGGCGGTCCTGTGCATCTTCGGTGCGGCAGACGTAGCCACCATGGCACAGCTGGTCGAGCAGGCGCACCAGTGACGGGCTCTCCATCCCTGCTGCCTGGGCCACCGTCACCTGACGCACCCCTTCGCCCAGACGCCCGATCATCAACAGCGGAACGGCGCAGGCTTCGGAGATTCCATAGTTGGCCAGCGTGGTCTGGCAGATTTTGCGCCAATGCCTGGCGGCCACCACCATGGCACTGCTGATGTTCATCTGGAGAACGTCGAGGTTATTCGGCACGAGGGGAAATACACACTGTTAGTTTGCTAACTATCAATATTGCATTGGAGAGGATTTTCCGTCAAGTTTTGAAACATATTGGCTTCCATCCGTCGCGAAGCCATAGGGGATGAACCAGACTCCATACTGAAGATGTATATACTTTGTCAGTACGACAATCGAGAAGACAGCCATGTCGAAACAAGCCGTTTTTACAATGAAACTTGAGTCTGAATTGCGTGAACAGTTCATGGCCGAGGCAGAAGCCGCTCATCGCCCCGCCTCGCAGATCGTCCGGGAAATGATGCGTCAGTTTGTTCAAACCCAACGGGAGTCTCGCGAGTACGAAGCATTCCTGCAGCGCAAGGTCGACACCGCACGCGCTTCGATGCGCGCCGGCGACGGGCTGACAAATGATGAAATCGAGGCAGAGTTCGCTGCCAGGCGCAGGCGGGCCGAGCTACAGGAATGAAAATAATATGGACGAAAGAAGCAGCACAGGACCGTGCAGACATTTGGGATTACCTGCATGCCGTTAACCCGAAGGCAGCCATCGACATGGACAACCGGTTCAGCGATGCGCTATCCCGGCTTGCCCAATACCCGGAAAGCGGCCCAGCCGGGATCATTTCAGGCACTCGCGAGCTGATTCCACATCAGAGTTACCGCATTGTTTATGAACAGGGACTGGACGCCATCTGGATACTCGCCCTGGTCCATACATCCCGACAGTGGCCGCCCGGACGATGACGACTCACACCCCCCGCCCCTTCCTCAGTAGCACATCCAGTTGATCCACCACCTCCGCCCAATCCGCGTCATCGAGTATCTCCTCACGCAGAAGCTCCGCCTGGCTCGGGTTCCAGAAAAATGCATCCGCAAGATGCAGCTCCGGTTTGAGCGGTGAATGGGTGGCGATGAATTTATCGATGCTTTCGGCATCGTCCGGCAGGCCGAGTTGCTTGAACAGGGATGGTAGGTTGTGGGTTGGGCTTTCCATGACGAACTCCTGATGACCAATTTAGGGACCGCTGCGCGGTCATCGCGAGCAGGCTCGCTCCCACAGGAAAATGCGTTCTCCCTGTGGGAGCGAGCCTGCTCGCGATGACGTCAGCACTGACGAAAAAACTCAATGACTCAACTCCCGAACCTCGGCATGGGGCACCATTTTCAGAAACTCGGGCATGTCCATGCGCACCAGGTTGACGTGGTTGCCGGCCTCCAGATAGATGTCTTTCTGCCGGGTCAGCAGCGGATCGATGACCACCTCCAACCCATAGGACTCACCCAGCGCCGGTACGGCGCCGCGTTCGCAATCATCGAACAGGTGCGCCAGGTTGCTTTCGCGGGAAACCTGCCACTCACCGCTGCTGCGGACTTTGCTCAGGTCCAGGTGACGGCTGGCGGGCAGCACGGCCATCAGGTAATGCCCATGGTGATCGTCGAGGATCACCGATTTGGCCACCCGTTCGGCAGGAATACCTGCGACCCGCGCCGTTTCAAGGCTGCTGGCCGAGTGTGGGTGGCTGACGATGTCATATTCGCATTTAGCCTTTTCCAGGCTTCGCTGCACGGTTCTTGCCATACGCATGATGCACCTCCGTGTCCGCAACAACCGCTGACGGACGCTGGTTAACACTTCTTTCGGTACTGAAAGTCTAGGCCCGCTGACGCGTTCCGGCGGGAAATCCGCCCATCGGATGTCATCGACATTTGAGCAAAATTCATACAACTCGCCGGTCAACTAAACTGTCTACAGAGCTACCCAAGACTCTCCCGGAGGGTCAAGTGAACACGCGTTGCTGTGCAGTTGCGTTGCTGTTGGCGTTGAGCGGATCGGTCTGCGCCGCCGACACGGTTGTGGTGCTGGTGCCCAACCCCATCGGGATCTGGTTGATCACCTTCGGCATCGCGTTCCTGATCGCCGAGGCGGCCCTGCCCAATTACGGCGTGATCGGCCTGGGCGGCATCGTGATGTTCGTGATCGGCGCGGTGATCCTGTCCAATACCGAAGTGCCCGTGCCGTTGATGATCGGCCTGGGACTGATCAGCGCGCTGTTGCTGACCTACTTGGTGTTTCACGCCCTGAAGACCCGACCGCGCCACACCGTCAGCGGTGATGCCGGGTTGCTCGGCAGCGTCACGGCGGTGACCTCATTGCAGGCCGGCAACGCCTGTGGCGGCTGGGTTCATCTGCAAGGAGAACGATGGCAAGTGCTCAGCGCAACGCCGCTGCAACCGGGACAACAGGTACGGGTGGTGGGGCGCAAGGGCTTGCTGCTGCAAGTGGCCGCGGCTGACGCGGCGCCGGGCGGAGAATAGTCATGGGTTTGCAATTGGGTCTTGTCGCGCTGCTATTGTTGATCATCGCACTGGCGGGGTCGACGTTCCGCATCCTGCGCGAGTACGAGCGCGGGGTAGTGTTCCAGCTCGGGCGTTTCTGGCAGGTAAAGGGCCCTGGCCTGATCCTGCTGATTCCGGTGGTCCAGCAAATGGTCAGGGTCGATTTGCGCACCGTGGTGCTGGACGTGCCGCCGCAAGACGTGATCACCCGCGACAACGTGTCGGTCAAGGTCAACGCGGTGCTGTATTTCCGCGTACTCGATCCACAGAAGGCAATCATCCAGGTCGAGGACTTCCTGGCTGCCACCAGCCAATTGGCGCAAACCACGCTGCGGGCGGTGCTGGGTAAACACGAACTGGACGAACTGCTGGCCGAACGCGAACGGTTGAACCTGGACATCCAGCAAGTGCTCGACGCCCAGACCGACGCCTGGGGCATCAAGGTCGCCAACGTCGAGATCAAACACGTGGACCTCAACGAATCGATGATCCGTGCCATCGCCAAACAGGCCGAAGCTGAACGGGAACGGCGAGCCAAGGTGATCCACGCCGAGGGTGAATTGCAGGCCTCGGAAAAACTCATGCAGGCCGCCGAAATGCTTGGCCGCCAACCGGGGGCCATGCAACTGCGCTACATGCAGACCCTGAGTTCGATTGCTGGCGACAAGAGCTCGACCATCGTCTTTCCGCTACCGATCGAGTTGCTCAAGGGCATGGCGGATTTGTCGTCGAAATCCTGACAGCCTCCGCCGTTTGCGTCCTCAGATCAACGCGCCGGGGCATGAGCCACCGGGACCGCAATATCACCCGCCGCCCAAGCCGCTTCGCGGTTGGCCAAGGCCGTGGCGATCGACTGGACTTGCGTCGATTGCACCTGATCCGGCAGCGGATCGAGGCCGGCGCTGGCGAAAATTTGTCCATAGGCGTTGCGCAAGTCGGCGTACGACAGGTCTCGACGCAGGTCGGCCTGCAAGGTGTTGAGTTCGCCCTGGATCAGATCCAGTTCACCAATGCCGTCCGCCTGGTGACGATTGCGCAACTGACCGACGATTTGCCCGTCGATGTCCGACAATTGCTGATTGGTCTTGAACTGGCGCAAGGCCTCGCGGTAATTGGCATTGGCCACATACAACTGCGCCAGCACCGCAATCGACATCGCCTGACGGCGCGCGGTAGCGACTTCTTCACCAGCCTTGGCCACGTCGATCGCCGCGGGAGCCGAGATCACATTGAACAGGTTCCAGGTCACTTTGACGCCGTAATCGGCCCAGCCTTGCTCCACCAGGAACGAGTTGCTGTCGTAATGTCCGCCAGCGGAAAACTCCAGGCCGGGCAGCAGGCGCAACATGGCTTTGCGGGTCTCGGCCGCGCTGATGCGGGCCTGGTAATCCTGCTCGCGCAGTTCCGGGCGGCTGGTCAGGGCTTCCTGTTCGAGAGTGGCCAGATCGACCTTGAGTTCGGGAATTTCATAACCGTTATCAGTCGCCAGGGTCAGCTCGGTCCCCAGCGGCAGGTTGATCAGGGTCGCCAGTTCGGTCTTCGCCAAAGACAAGGCACGGCGCTGTTCTTCCAGTTGGCGTGTCGCTTCGATCAACGAACGCTGATAACCAAGGGCCTGCACCGGATCGCCAATGCGTTGCTGGCTCATGCTCTGGCTGTCGTTGCGCGCGGTTTCAACCCGCGCCATCAGGCTGTCGATCTGCGTGAGCAGGCGTTCGGCGGCCATCGCCCGCCAATACGCCGAACGCACGTCCTGGACGATGGTGTTGATCACCTTGCGCCGGCGTTCCTGAACGATCAGGCGCTGGTCGCCCTGCTGCTTGGCGCTGATGTAACTGACACCAAAATCGAGCACGTTCCAGACCATGGTCAGGTCCGCTACATCACGATCGCGGTCCTGGGAGGTCGAAGGCTCCAGGGACTGTGTGCCGGTGCGCACACTCTGGCTGCTGGAGGCGTTGACGTTGTTGCGGCCCACGTATCCGGCGTCCAGCGCCATGCGCGGCAGCATGTCGAAACTGGCGAGGTCGAGCTGACGCTTGGCCAGGGCTTCCTCCATGATTTTCAAGCGGCCTTCGAGGTTGTACTTCACCGCACGGGCCATGGCCTGGTGCAAGGTCAAAGGGCCGCCAAGAGGTTCCTGCCCCTTGTACATGTTTTGCAGGTCACTTTTGGCCCGCTGTTCACTGACACTGCGTTCGATCGGCTCACTGGTGACTGCGCATCCGCTGATCGCCAGTGCCAGCAGACTGGCTCCAAACAACTTATGACTTCTATTCATCCTTGCATCGCCCCTGGGTGCCGCATCAAAAGTGAAAGTTCTCTTCAGGCCTGCATTTCGCTGATACCGGCCAGTTTCAAAGCGGCGGCCAGGTTGGCGACCTGCTGCTGCTCGTTGTCTTTGAGCTGTTGCAATTGCTGACCCAGGGTCGGTGCGCCAAACACCCCGCGCAGGCCCTGGGAAACATCGCCGGACTTGATCGACTGACTGCCGAAGGCGTTCAACGAATCGCGTTCGCTACTGCTGTCCTGATTGAACAGGCTCGACAGCGTGCTGGTGCTGAACACACCGCCGTCACCGCCACCGAAACCGAGGAAACCATTCCCCGAACCGTCGCCACCGCCGTCAGTGCTGCTGAAAACCTGTGCGATGAAACTCGGGGTCAATGCCCCGTGGTTCATGAAAATATCGCCCAACGGCCGGATACCGTTGCCGATCACCCGTTGCTCGAACAACGGCTGGAAGGTCAAAGGAGAAGTGAGGTTGCCCGTCGGAGGCGTGAAAATGGTCGGTTGCAGCGGCACGTTGGGCACATCGGGCAGCGTCACCGGGGTGCTGCTTTGGAACTCGGGGTCTACCGTCACGACGACAACCGATGAGGTCGGCACCGTGTTGATGACAAAGTTGTCGGATTGGCTCACGCCGCTGCCACTGTTGCCGGCCATATCGCTGATACCGGCGCGGTCGATGCTGATCGCGTTGCTGGCGATATTGACGTTGGCCGTCGGCGTCAGCATCGCGGTCCAGGTCTTGCCGCCGTCGCTGCTGCTCAGGTCGGACAAGGTGCCGTTGGCAATGCTGATGTCGGACAAATCAAAACCGCGGACCGCTTCGCTGAAGGTGATGGTCACCTGCGAGGTCTGGCCCACGCCCAGGTTCGGATTGGCGATCACCACGGTGGCGGTCGGCAGTTCGCTGTCGAGGGTGTAATTGTTCGACACCGCCACCGTGTTGCCCGTGTTGCCCATCAGATCTGTGACGTTGCGGGTGTCCAGGGCGATGAAGTTGCTTGGGTCGGTGACATTGGCTGTCGGCGTGAACGTCGCCGTCCAGGTCTTGCCGCCATCGCTGCTGCCGAGGTTGCTCAGGTCGCCGTTGGTCACGCTCAGGTCGGACAGATCGAAGTTGCTGACGGCCTCGCTGAAGGTGAAGGTCACCGTAGTGGTCTGGCCGATGCCGAGGTTCGGGTTGGCAACCACGATGTTCACCGTCGGCCGGGTCGCATCGAGCGCGTAGTTGTTGGAGATGGCGATACTTGCGCCGACGTTGCCGGCAACGTCCTGCACGCGACCGGTGTCGAGCACGATCAGGTTGGTTGCGTCGTTGATATTGGCGGTGGGCGTCAGGGTCGCGGTCCAGGTCACGCCGCCGTCGCTGCTGCTCAGGTTCGACAACACGCCGTTGGCAACGCTGATGTCCGACACGTCGAAACCGCTCACCGCTTCACTGAAGGTGATGGTCACGGTGGTGGTTTCGCCGATGCCCAGTTGCGAATCGGCAACCACAATGGTGGCCGTCGGCAGCACGGTATCGATGGTGAAGTTAGCCGAGCTGCTGATGCCGGTTCCGGCATTGCCCGCCAGGTCGAACACCCCGGTGTTGTTCAAGCTGATCAGGTTGGTCGTGTCCTTCACATTGCTGGTGGGCGTGAAGGTCGCTGTCCAGGTCACACCGCCGTCGCTGCTGCTCACGGCACTCAATGTGCCGTTGGGAATGGTCAAGTCACTGTTGTCGAAACCGCTCACGGCCTCGGAGAACGTGATGGTCACCAGCGACGATTCACCGGCCACCAGCGAACTGTCGGCGACCACGATGGTGGCGGTCGGGCTTTGGGTATCAATGGCGTAGGTATTGGAGTTGACCGTGCCGCTGCCGGCGTTGCCGGCTACATCCTGCACGCCCGCCGAGTTCAGCGCGATGGTGTTGCTGGTGTCGGTGATGTCGGCCGTCGGGGTGAAGGTGGCAGTCCAGGTGATCCCACCGTCGCTGGAACTGACATTGCTCAGGGTGCCGTTTGCGATGGTCAAGTCACCGTTGTCGAAACCGCTCACCGCTTCGCTGAAGGTAATGGTCACCAATGAGGTTTCGCCGGTACTCAGCGCTGTGTCGGCGACCACGATGGTGGCGGTCGGCAGCACCGTGTCGATGGCAAAACTGTTCGAGTCGGTGGTGCCCGACCCCGCGTTACCCGACCCACTGGCCACGCCGCTATTATCGAGCGTGATCAGGTTACTGGCGTCGGTAACGCTTGAGGTTGGCGTAAAGGTCGCCGTCCAGGTAATGCCGCCGTCGCTGCTGCTGACGTTGCTCAATGTACCGTTGGCGACGGTCAGGTCGTCGTTGCTGAATCCGCCGACTGCCTCACTGAAAGTGATGGTCACCAGAGAAGTTTCGCCAGCCTTGAGCGCGGTGTCGGCGATCACGATGCTGGCGGTCGGCACGCTGGTTTGCACCAGGTAATTCGCCGAGTTGGTCACCCCGTTCCCGACGTTGCCTGCCGCGTCAGTGACATTGGCGTTGTCCAGGATGATGAAATTAGTGGTGTCGGTGATGCCGGCGGTCGGCGTGAACGTCGCGGTCCAGGTAACGCCACCGTCGCTGCTGCTCAACCCGCTCAAGCTGCCATTGGCGACGCTCAGATCGGAACTGTCCAGACCGCTGACCGCTTCGCTGAAGGTGATGGTCACCAGGGTCGTTTCGCCGGGACGCAGGTCGGTGTCGGCCATGACAATGGTCGCGGTCGGGCGTTGGCTGTCGATCGCAAAGTTGTTCGAGTCCGTGACACCACTGCCGGCGTTGCCCGCCGCATCCTGCACACCGCTGTTATCGAACTGGATGAGGTTGCTGGTGTCGGCGATACCGGTCAGCGGTGTCAGGGTAGCCGTCCAGGTGATGCCACCGTCGCTGCTGCTCACCGCACTCAAGGTGCCATTGTCGATGGTCAGGTCGGCGTTGGTGAAACCGCTCACCGCCTCGGAGAAGGTGATGGTCACCAGCGAGGTTTCGCCGACGTTCAGGGCAGTGTCGGCGACCACGATGGTGGCGGTCGGGCGCTGGGTGTCGATGGCGAAGTTGTTCGAATCGGTGGTACCGCTGCCCGCGTTGCCGGAGGCGTTCTGCACACCGCTGTTGTCCAGGATGATCAGGTTGGTGGCGTCAGTGATGCTGGCGGTCGGTGTGAAGGTCGCCGTCCAGGTGACGCCGCCATCGCTGCTGCTCACCGCGCTCAGGGTGCCGTTGGCGATACTCAGGTCGGCGTTGCTGAAACCGTTCACCGCCTCGCTGAAGGTGATGGTCACCAGCGAAGTTTCGCCGACGTTCAGGGCAGTGTCGGCGACCACGATGGTGGCGGTCGGCAGCACGGTGTCGATGGTGAAATTGGTGGAGTTGGTCGTACCGGTACCCGTGTTGCCCGCCAGGTCGGTGACGCCGGTGTTGTCCAGGGTGATCAGGTTGGACGAATCATTGATCGCGGAGGTCGGCGTGAACGTTGCCGTCCAGGTGATGCCGCCGTCGCTGCTGCTCACCGCGCTCAACGTGCCGTTGGGAACACTCAGATCCGCGTTGGTGAAACCGCTCACGGCTTCACTGAAGGTGATGGTTACCTGGGTCGTTTCGCCGGCACTCAGGGTTGAATCGACCATGACAATGGTCGCGGTCGGACGTTGGCTGTCGACAGTGTAGTTGTTCGAATCCGTGGTTCCGCTACCGGCGTTGCCCGCCCCGTCGATCACACCGCTGTTGTCCAGGGTGATCAGGTTGGTGGTGTCGGTGATGCCAACCGTTGGCGTGAATGTCGCGGTATAAGTGATGTTATCGCTGGTGCTGAGATTGCTCAGCGTACCGTTGCTCACCGTCAGATCGGCCGTGGTAAAGCCGGTCACCGCCTCGGAAAAGGTGATAGTCACCACCGAGGTTTCGCCCACCGCCAGCGCCGTGTCCGCGACCACGATGGTAGCCGTCGGGCGCATGGTGTCGACGGCATAGTTGTTGGAATCGGTAGTGCCGCTGCCGGCGTTGCCCGAGGCGTTCTGCACACCGCTGTTGTCCAGGGTGATCAGATTGGTGGCGTCAGAGATGCTGGCGGTCGGCGTGAAGGTGGCCGTCCAGGTGATGCCGCCATCGCTGCTGTTCACCGTGCTCAGCGTGCCGTTGGCGATACTCAGGTCGGCGTTGCTGAATCCGCTCACTGCCTCGGAAAAAGTGATGGTCACCTGCGTGGTTTCGCCGACGCTCAGAGCGTTGTCGGCGACCACGATGGTAGCGGTCGGCAACACAGTGTCGATAGTGAAGTTGGCGGAATTGGTCGTGCCGGTGCCGGTGTTGCCTGCCAGGTCGGTGACGCCGGTGTTGTCCAGGGTGATCAGGTTGGACGAATCATTGATCGCGGAGGTCGGCGTGAACGTTGCCGTCCAGGTGATGCCGCCGTCGCTGCTGCTCACCGCGCTCAACGTGCCGTTGGGAACACTCAGATCCGCGTTGGTGAAACCGCTCACGGCTTCACTGAAGGTGATGGTTACCTGGGTCGTTTCACCGGCACTCAGGGTTGAGTCGGCCATGACAATGGTCGCGGTCGGGCGTTGGCTGTCGACAGTGTAGTTGTTCGAATCCGTGGTTCCGCTACCGGCGTTGCCCGCCCCGTCGATCACACCGCTGTTGTCCAGGGTGATCAGGTTGGTGGTGTCGGTGATGCCAACCGTTGGCGTGAATGTCGCGGTATAAGTGATGTTATCGCTGGTGCTGAGATTGCTCAGCGTACCGTTGCTCACCGTCAGATCGGCCGTGGTAAAGCCGGTCACCGCCTCGGAAAAGGTGATAGTCACCACCGAGGTTTCGCCCACCGCCAGCGCCGTGTCCGCGACCACGATGGTAGCCGTCGGGCGCATGGTGTCGACGGCATAGTTGTTGGAATCGGTAGTGCCGCTGCCGGCGTTGCCCGAGCCGTTTTGCACACCGCTGTTATCCAGGGTGATGACGTTGCTGGTGTCGGTGATGGCATTGGTCGGGGTGAAGGTTGCCGTCCAGGTGATGCCGCCGTCGCTGCTGCTGACGGCGCTCAAAGTGCCATTGGCGATGGTCAGGTCAGCATTGGAGAAACCGCTCACGGCTTCGCTGAAAGTGATGGTCACCAACGACGTTTCACCGATTTGCAGGGCGTTGTCGGCAACCACGATGGTAGCCGTCGGCAGCACGGTATCAATCGTGTAGTTGCCGGAGTTGGTGGTGCCGCTGCCGGTGTTGCCGGCCACGTCGGTGACACCGGTATTGTTCAGGGTGATGACGTTGCTCGTGTCATTTACGCCGGCGGTCGGGGTGAAGGTCGCGGTCCAGGTAATCCCGCCGTCACTGCTGCTCACCGAGGTCAACGTGCCGTTGGCGATGCTCAGGTCGGCGTTGGTGAAACCGCTTACTGCTTCGGAGAAAGTAATGGTCACCAGCGAGGTTTCATCCGCGCTCAGCGTCGTATCGGCCAGCACGATCGTGGCGGTCGGGCGGACCGTGTCGATGGCATAGTTGTTGGAATCGGTGGTGCCGCTGCCGGCGTTGCCCGACAGGTCGCTGACCCCGGTGTTGTCCAGGGTGATCAGGTTGCTCGTGTCGTTGATGCTCGCCGAAGGTGTGAAGGTGGCCGTCCAGGTAATGCCACCGTCACTGCTGCTGACCGCGGTCAATGTGCCGTTGGTAATGGTCAGATCCGCGTTGGTGAAACCGCTCACCGCTTCACTGAAAGTGATGGTCACCAGCGAGGTTTCGCCGATTCTCAGCGCGGTGTCCGCGACCACAATGGTGGCCGTTGGGCGCACGGTGTCGATGGCATAGTTGTTGGAGTCGGTGGTGCCGCTGCCCACGTTACCGGTGGCGGCAGCCTGCACGCCGGTGTTGTCCAGGGTGATCAGGTTGGTTGTATCGGTGATGCTGGCAGTCGGGGTGAAGGTGGCGGTCCAGGTGATGCCGCCGTCACTGCTGCTCACCGAGGTCAACGCGCCGTTGGCAATCGTCAGGTCGGCGTTGGTGAAACCGGTCACGGCCTGGTTGAAGGTGATGGTCACCAGTGACGTTTCACCGACTCTCAGGGCGTTGTCGGCCACCACAATTGTTGCGGTCGGCGGGACGGTGTCGATGGCGTAGTTGCCTGAGGAACTGATCCCGCTGCCGGTATTGCCCGCCAGATCCGCCACGCCAGTGTTGGCCAGGCTAATGACGTTGGTCGCGCTGATGATGCCTGCTGTCGGGGTGAAGGTGGCGGTCCAGGTGATGCCGCCGTCACTGCTGCTCACCGCACTCAACGTGCCATTGGCGACGCTCAGGTCGGCGTTGGTAAAGCCGGTCACGGCCTCGGAGAAGGTGATGGTTACCAGTGACGTTTCGCCCGCCGCCAGCGCCGTATCGGCCAGCACGATCGTGGCGGTCGGGCGGACCGTGTCGATGGCGAAGTTGTTGGAATCGGTGGTGCCGCTGCCGGCGTTGCCCGACAGGTCGCTGACCCCGGTGTTATCCAGGGTGATCAGGTTGGTCGTGTCGTTGATGCTCGCCGACGGCGTGAAGGTTGCCGTCCAGGTGATGCCGCCGTCGCTGCTGCTCACCGCGCTCAGGGTGCCGTTGGCAATCGTCAGGTCGGCGTTGGTGAAACCGCTCACCGCTTCACTGAAGGTGATCGTCACCAACGAGGTTTCGCCGATTCTCAACGCCGTGTCCGTCACCACGATGGTGGCCGTCGGGCGCACGGTGTCGATGGCGTAGTTGTTGGAATCGGTGGTGCCGCTGCCCACGTTACCGGTGGCGGCAGCCTGCACGCCGGTGTTGTCCAGGGTGATCAGGTTGGTCGTATCGGTGATGCTGGCAGTCGGGGTGAAGGTGGCGGTCCAGGTAATGCCGCCGTCACTGCTGCTCACCGAGGTCAACGTACCGTTGGTGATGGTCAGGTCGGCGTTGGTGAAACCGGTCACGGCCTGGTTGAAGGTGATGGTCACCAGTGACGTTTCACCGATTTTCAGGGCGTTGTCGGTCACCACAATCGTCGCGGTCGGCGGAGCGGTGTCGATGGCGTAGTTGCCTGAGGAACTGATCCCGCTGCCGGTGTTGCCCGCCAGATCCGCCACGCCAGTGTTAGCCAGGCTGATGACGTTGGTCGCGCTGATGATGCCTGCTGTCGGGGTAAACGTTGCGGTCCAGGTGATCCCGCCGTCGCTGCTACTCACCGAGGTCAACGTGCCATTGGCGATGCTCAGGTCGGCGTTGGTAAAACCGGTTACCGCCTCGGAGAAAGTGATGGTCACCAGCGAGGTTTCGCCCGCGGTCAGCGCCGTATCGGCCAGCACGATCGTGGCGGTCGGGCGCAGCGTGTCGATGGCATAGTTGTTGGAGTCGGTGGTGCCGCTGCCGGCGTTGCCCGACAGGTCGCTGACCCCGGTATTGGCCAGGGTGATCAGGTTGGTCGTGTCGTTGATGCTCGCCGAAGGTGTGAAGGTTGCCGTCCAGGTGATGCCGCCGTCACTGCTGCTCACCGAGGTCAACGTGCCGTTGGTAATGGTCAGGTCGGCGTTGGTGAAACCGCTCACCGCTTCACTGAAAGTGATCGTCACCAGAGAAGTTTCGCCGATTCTCAGCGCCGTATCCGTCACCACAATGGTGGCCGTCGGGCGCACGGTATCGATGGCGTAGTTGTTGGAGTCGGTGGTGCCGCTGCCGGCGTTGCCGGCCAGATCAGCCACACCGGTGTTGTCCAGGGTGATCAGGTTGGTGGCGTCAGTGATGCTGGCGGTCGGGGTGAAGGTCGCCGTCCAGGTGATGCCGCCGTCGCTGCTGCTCACGGCGGTCAACGTGCCGTTGGTGATGGTCAGGTCGGCATTAGTGAAACCGCTGACCGCTTCGTTGAAAGTGATCGTCACCAGAGAGGTTTCGCCGATTCTCAACGCCGTGTCCGCGACCACAATGGTCGCGGTCGGGCGGAGTGTATCGATGGCGTAATTGTTGGAATCGGTAGTGCCGCTGCCGGCGTTGCCCGCCAGGTCGCTGACCCCTGTGTTGTTCAGGGTGATCAGGTTGGTCGTGTCGTTGATGCTCGCGTTCGGGGTGAACGTGGAGGTCCAGGTGATGCCGCCGTCGCTGCTGCTCACCGAGGTCAACGTGCCGTTGGCAATGGTCAGATCGGCGTTGGTGAAACCGCTGACCGCCTCGGAAAAGGTAATGGTCACCAGAGACGTTTCGCCAATTCTCAGCGCGGTGTCCGTCACCACGATGGTTGCCGTTGGCCGCACGGTATCGATGGCGTAGTTGTTCGAGTCGGTGGTACCACTGCCGGCGTTACCTGCCAGGTCGCTGACCCCAGTGTTGTCCAGGGTGATCAGGTTGGTCGCGTCAGTGATGCTGGCGGTCGGGGTGAAGGTCCCCGTCCAGGTAATGCCGCCGTCGCCGCTGCTCACCGAGGTCAAGGTACCATTGGCAATCGTCAGGTCCGCATTGGTGAGACCGGTGACCGCTTCGTTGAAAGTGATGGTCACCAGCGAGGTTTCGCCCACCCTGAGGGCCGTGTCGGTGAACACAATGCTGGCGGTTGGCCGCGCCGTATCGACGACATAGTTATTGGAGTTGGTGGTACCGACGCCGGCGGTGCCCAGAAGATTTATCACTCCGGTGTTGTCCAGAGTGATGACATTGGAGGTATCGGTAATACTGGCGGTCGGGGTAAACGTTGCCGTCCAGGTGAGCCCGCCATTACTGCTGCTCACTGTACTGAGCGTACCGTTGGCAATCGTCAGGTCGGCGTTGGTGAGACCGGTCACGATCTCGGAGAACGTGATCGTCACCAAGGACGTTTCGCCGATGCTCAGCGTAGTGTCAGCGACCACAATGGTCGCGGTCGGTGGCGGCGAATACGCGGTGTTGAGTACACCACCGTCGTTATAGATTGTCGCAACGGAGGTTGGCGAGGTGCCGGTTGTCCCCCCGCCCTGCGCGGTACCGCCTGCACCACTGGCCGCGGCATTACCGGCCAGGGCCGCGAAGTTGGCTGCCGTGATCAACAATGTGCCTTTGTTCCAGATCGCACCGACGCCCCGGCCGCCCACACCGCCATTGCTGGCATTGCTGCCCTGGCCACCGCCACCGCCACCGCCGCCACCGGCGCCAATGTTGTTGCTAATGGTCGACGTGCCAATGATGGTGATCGTGCCGCTACTGGCGTTGTAGATCCCGCCCACCGCGTTGCCGCCAGCGCCACCCACCTTGTCCCAACCGGCCCCGCCACCACCGCCGCCAATGGAAATCGTGCCATTGGTGGCCGTCGAACCATTACCGCCGTTGCTGTAATAGGAAACGCCCACCCCACCAGCACCGCCAGTGGTGGTACCGCCGCGACCGCCCATGTGGGTCGCGTCATAACCGCCGCCGTAACCACCGGCGCCGCCGCCGCCCGCACCACCGCCCAACGTGCCGGTACCCGGCCCTGACGAACCGCCATGCCCGCCGCCCTGGCCGCCCAAACCGCCGCCACCACCACCGCCACCGCCGTAAAAAGCGCCGGTGACACCGCCACCACCGCCGCCACCGGAAGCGCCGTTGGAAGTCACGGTTACGTTTTTCAGGGTAAGAATACCGGCGTTGAAAATGCCACCGGCCATCGCGCCCGAGGCACCGTAGCCACCGTTGCCGCCCGTGCCCGACACCAGGCCCCTGGTGATCACCAGGCCATCGAGTGTCACGGTACTGCCAGATGCCACTTCAATCACTCGGGTCCTGTACTGACCATCGAGAATCACGTCAGCCGCGCCATCGTTGTTCAAGTCGCCATCAACGGTGATGTTCTTGTTGATCAGCAGTTCGGACGTCAGCTGCACCGTCATGCTGCTGTTAAAGGTGACGATGTCGCCGTTCTGCGCCGAGGCGATGGCGGCACGCAGTGAGCCGACGCCCGTGTTGGCGTTGTTGGTGGCGGTCCATGTAGCCAGGCCCCATTGGTAATCACTCATGGCTTGCGTCGACAGCACGTTGGCGCTTTCGATGTTGCCGGTGACGATTTCCAGATCCCAGTCGCCGCCCACACCGGTGCGGTTGTTCGAAGCCGCTACATCGCGTCCGGTCATTTGCGCCAGCGAATCGACAAAGCTCAAGCCACGCTCGCCATCGGCGGTGTAGCAGCCGTAGATCAGGATGTCCCCGCCAGCGTTGATGTCCTTGCCGATTTGCGCCAGCACCGCGCTGCGGGCGGCGACGTTGTCGGCCGACAGATAGCTGTCGCCCAGCCACAGGTCGCCGGTGTTGCCGTGGGCAATGATCTGCACCGAGCTGATGCCCTGATGCTGGTCGAGGTAGTCGGCGATCTGTTGCAAGCCATCCTTGCCGGCGACCAGTTTCACGATCTGGGTGCCGGACGCCACCCCTTGCATCAGGCTGTCGGCATCCTTGACCCGAGAATCGACGAACACCACGCTTTGGCCAGGCACCGCGACGGGGCTGGCGGCAGGTGCGGCATCGGCCTGGCCGTGGGTGTCCTTGCTGGCCGTCGGGTGATCGGCGGTCGGTGCCTTGGCGGCATCGGTTGTGGAATGACTATCGGCCTGGGCCGCGGTATCGGCCACCGTGGCGGCGACGGCGCCGTCGAACAGCATGCGCGGTTCAAGGGACATGATCATGGGCGCCGCTGGCGTCCGTTGGCCTTCGGTTGCCCGTGACTTTGCCTTTGCTCCGTCAAAAATGGTCCACCACATGCTGCTCACCCGAATTCGAACGAATATACGTAAGGCATCAATGAAAAACGCCGCGATCAAATGTTCGCGGCGTCGGACTTCATACGAATGACATTGGCGGCGCTGGCAGAGCCATCGAGCCAAAAGGACAAGTCTGAGTATTGCTTGAACAGATCCGGCGGCAGGATGGTGCGCCGGGCCTGTACCGCAATTTTGGGTCTGACCTTGTGCAGGCCGGTCACCCCGAGGGCTTGATCGAATTCCGGGGCGTCGTACGCCAGGTGTTCGAAGTCGTGCTCGAACCAGGGCTCGTCAATAAAGTCGTAGACCAGCCGCAGCACTCGCTCCGGAGCCTGGGTCAGCAAGTCATAGTCGATGATCAGCAAGGAGTCGGCATGTTCGCCGTAATAGGCTTCCTTGAGCGCCGCCCACGCAAAACCCACCAGGCGATTGCGCTGGGCCAGGGTTTCGCAACGGCTGTAGACAGTGTTGCGCTCGACGGCATCGCCGAAGAGCTTGGTGTTTTCATAGGGATTGGCGCGGTAAAGCCGCTCGATGCTGTCCATGATCCAGGCGACGTTGCGCACACAGGCAATCACCTTGGCCTTGGGAAACAGATCGTTGATGGCCGGCAGCCGGGCGCTCCAAAGGCGGTTGGTGTCGAACACCACCGATTTGTCGGCTTTGTCGGCGTAGAAGGAATCAAACAGGCCGTGCAAGAGGCGGCGGCGCATGTCGGTGTCGATCACCGCGCCGAACTCGCTGCCAGCGCTGCACTGCTCCAGAACACCGGAAAACAGGGAACCCACCGGGCTGGTCATTCCGGCATGGAAACGCGGGTTCTGCAACAGGATTGCAGAAAGCAGGGTCGAGCCCGAGCGTGGCAAACCGGAAATGAAATGAAAATGGTGCAAGTCCCTTCACCGTTTTTGATAGTCCTTTGTAGGACAAAGCGTAGTCGATCGATGAAACCTCGACTAGTGGTGTTTTGATATCAATTTGAAGCTAAACCGACTTGATACCGAGCTTTGCGCAACCATTGAAGGACGTTAACGACAACAGCCTTGGGGAGCGCGTCCATCGGATAAATACCGCCTCGCCACAACTCTCAAAATCTACGTCTACGCTGTGGCGTGGCGTGACCAAGCCACGTAAAGGAACAGGAGTCGACACCCCAGGTGTCTGGCAGCCGCGTGGCGCGCCAACCACCAACCTGAAGGATGAGGATTCATGGAAGTATTTATCGGCACTATCCAGCCTTTCGCCTTTGATTTCGCCCCCCAGAACTGGGCCCTTTGCAATGGCCAGACCTTGAGCATTTCGCAATGGAGTGCGTTGTTCTCGCTGATTGGCGTGAACTACGGCGGCGACGGCCAGACCACCTTCATGCTACCCAACCTGCAAGGTCGATTACCGATGGCCCAAGGCACGGGCAGCAATCTCAGCACGCGCACCATTGGCGAGATTTCCGGTACCGAAAACGTCACCGCAACCATCGGCAACATGCCCAACCACACCCACCTGTTGTCCGGACTTACCGCCACCACCACCCTGCAGCTGGCCAGCCCGGCGAGCAATCCGGTGAACGTGCCAACGGCAACCAACTCGTTCATCGGCGCTTCGAGCGGCGGACCGGGGACGGCGAATATCTACTCCGATCAGCAAGGAGCATCGGCGGTGGCGCTCAAGGGCGTGAGCACCACCGTCACCGGAGAGATTGCCTCCACGGGCGGAGCCCAGCCCATGAGCGTGATGAACCCGTTCCTGGTCATCAACTTCAGCATCGCCCTGCAAGGGTATTTTCCATCTCGCGGCTGAAGATTCGCCGGGGACCGCGCGCCCCGGCATTGTTCAATTTTCTGGAGCCTGATCATGTTGCAAGCGGTTCAAAGCCATCATTTCCAGGCCCTGCTGGGCCAGACCGTCGCCCTCCGCCTGCCCGACGGCAGTGAATTGCCGATGCAGATCGAACACCTTGAAGACTCACCCCGCGCCCGCATGCGCAACAGTGAGCGCATGCCATTCAGTGTCGAGCTCAACAGCCTGGTCCCGACCGATTTTGTGGACGGTCTATGCATGCTGCAATTGCCGGAACTGGGTGAAGTGGAAAACATTTTCGTTTCCCGGGTGCCTTCGATGGGACGTGATCCGCGGCGAGGCTACTTCTACATCGCCTTCAACTGACCATTATCTGGCTCGCAGTGCCTTCAGCCTTGCGGATACCACACCAGCCGTTGTGCCGCGACGTTGTACTCCTGCACTGCAAAGCCCAGGGCCAGGTAATGCGCAAGCGCATGGGGATTGCTGGCCCAGACCACCGTCGCCACCGGGCAACGAATCTGTTGGGCGGCTTTCTGCACCCCCTGCAATACCGCCCGCCCGTATCCCTGCCCCCGCGCCGCAGGGATGAAGGCCAGATACAGCACGCGGATCTCGTTCGGCCCGAAATCAGTGCTCAATGCGCCGATCGCAGTGCCGAGCTTCTCAACCACGTAATGCATGGCATTGGGGAAGTTTTCCCCCAGTCCTTGCTCCTGCACCTGGAACTGCTGGGCCACAATCTGCTCGACCACTTCCATGCTGTCGTCGATCCATTGCAGGTCCGGTCGGGCCGATTGATACAGGCGCTGCAAGAAAGGACCATCACTGGCTAGCGAAGGCCGTACCACCAAACCTTCGGCTGCCACAGTACTGCTGTTCGCCATCGTCGCTCTCCTTAAAAGCCGCTTTCCCTGACCCCCAGCGCCGCCATGCGTCGCCAGGCGACCCCCAATAACGACTCGCCGCGGCCCTGCAAAACTACCACGCCACGCAACGGCTGCACCGGCGTTGGCGCCGGTTCGAGGGTGCTCAACCGCGCGCCGTACTGCGCCTGTACTGGCTCGGCTCGCTGATGCTGATCGCGACGCACGGCAATCGGTCCGTGGTGATCGGAGGTCAGTGCCTCCTGATCGACAAACGCCACACCGTTGGTGTCGATTTCGCTCAGTTGCACCGCAATCGCCGGATGCATCGGATCATCGGCGATAAACCGTCCGGTGGCGCCCGGTGCCACGCGCCAGAGCTCTGCCTCGGCCAGATAGCCGCGCAAGCGCACGCCGTCCTCGACCACCCTGGCCAGCGGCTCCCGGGTCGACAGCCAGCGCCCCACCGTCCATTGCGGCAGCAGATCACGCACGGTGCCGGCATGGGGGGCACGCAATAGCAAGCGCTCGCGCTGAGCCGCCAGCCCGCGGTATTCGGCGACCGCTTCGGCCAGCCGCTGCTCGACGATTGCAGCATCGGAAGCCGTTTCGCTGCGACTGGCCTGGCGACGCATTTGCAACTGCTGGATCTCGATTTCCCGGCGCGCAATGGCCTGGCGCGAATCGAGATCCGGGGACTCCAGCTCGATCAGGACATCACCCTGCACCACCGTCTGCCCGTCATGCACCTTCACGGCTTTGATTCGTGCCGCCACCGGCGCATGCAGGGTGCTGACCCGGCCCGCTTCCAGCATGGCCGGCACCTCGACGGCGCTGCGCCACGGCAGGATGAGCACCGACAACAGCCCGAGCAGTACCAGGCTGCTGAGCAATACCCGCGGTCCATGCGCCTGTTCGCGGCGACCCCACCACTGGCGCCATTCACTCATGATGGGCAGAAAGATGAACCAGACCAGTTCCACCAGCATCAGGAAAATCCCCAACACCTTGAAGAACAGGTGATAGACCGCCAGAGCGATCCCGAAAAACAATGCCGCGCGCCATAACCACGAGCCATACCCCCAGATCAGCAAACGCCGTTGCATTATCGGCGACCAAGGCTCCGGCGCCGCTTCGCCGTAGCCGAACAAAAACTCGCGCAGGCGCCAGCGGCACAAGGCAAATGCCCGACCTTGCAGGTTATCGACCTGCCAGAAATCGCTGAGCAAAAAATAACCGTCAAAACGCATGAACGGGTTGAGATTGACCACCAGTGTGGTGATCCACGTGGCACTGGCAAGCATGAACGCTGCAGTGCGGGCGGGACCGTCGGGCAGCAACGACCACGCCAGCAAGGCCATGCACGCCAACAGCAACTCGGCCAGCACGCCACCAGCGCCAATCAGCAACCGGGCCTTGCGATCATTGATCCGCCAGGCATCGCTGACATCGGTATAGAACATCGGCAGCAGCACCATGAACGCCACGCCCATGCTCTGTACCCGGCACCCGGCGCGCTTGGCCATGAACGCATGACCGAACTCGTGGCAGAGTTTGGCGAAGAACAGGGCCACGGCAAATGCCAATGCACCGCCAAGGCTGAACAAATGCGGAAACGTCGCGATAAATCGCTGCCAGTCCCGCGACACCAGAAACACCCCCAGCCCCAGCACAGCGGGTAATCCGTAGCGCAGCGCTCGCGGGCCAAAGCGCTCCAGCCAGGGCCAGGCACGATTGAGAAAACGCTCGGGGCGCCACAGCGGAATACGAAAAAACAGGTACTGATGCAGCAACACTTGCCACAGGCTGCGGCGCTGGGCATCCGCTTTTAAGCTGTAACTGGCACGCTGCTGGGGATCGAGGGCGGTAATCAGGTCGTGACTGCGCAAGAAAACCAGCAACTGCTCCAGATCCGCAGCATCCAGCGCCAGCCCCGGCTCGCGATTGGCCGCTTGCAGGACCTGCTCGGGCTCCCCCAGCGACCAGTGGCGCAACAAACGCATCGCCGTCGTACCGAGCTTGAAGTAACGCCCCCGCACCGGGTCGGCCAGCGTCCAGCAGGGCGCACCGTCCAGTGCCGGCGCTGCCGGGGACAATTGCAGATCGGCACGCAGACCGGGCAGGCTCACTTACAAGCCCACGCTCTGACGCAAACCGGCCAACGGTCGACGCAGCAGGTACAACGCCAGCGGCGCCCGGTCACCATAAATTTTTGCCGTGCCGCGCAAGCCGATGCGCGGGGGGGCCGTGTCGAAATTCGCATCCAGCCGATAGGCCAATTGCCCGCCCGCCGTGGGTTGCGCTTCATAAGCTGAACGTTCGAGTCTGGCCAGATGCCGTTGCAGCGGGTCACTGTCGAGGAACAGGGCGACTTCAGCGCCGGGCTCCAGGGAAATCGCGTCCCCCACGGCCAGCTCGATACGCAATTGCGCCTGGGTCGGATCGGCGATTTCCATCAGTCGCTCTCCGGTCTGCACCGGTTTGCCGGTCCAGCGTTCGGCATCGGCAAATACCGCAATGCCATCGCGCTCGGCGCGCACTTCGCTGCGTTTGAGCAGTTCACGGGCGTAGTCGCGCTCGGCGCGTTTCTGTTCGACCCGTGCGGCCAGCAAATCCAGTTTCGAACTGGACTCGGCATCGGCGAACGAACGCTGGGAGTTGGCCTTGAGCTCCGCCTCGGCAACTCCGAGGGCGCGATCGGCGACATCGGCCTGAGCCTTGAGCGTGGTGCTTTCGAAGCGCAGCAGCAACTCGCCGGCCTTCACCGTCTGGTTGGGTTTGACCAGGAACTCGGCAATCACACCGTCCAGCGGCGCCGCCACGACCCGACCGCCCAGCGGCACCACTTCGGCCGGTGCCAGTACGGACTGGCGCACCGGGATCAACAGCCCGAGCAACAGCAACGCGACCAGCAACGCCTGGCGTTTGCGGGTCCAGCGCAGACGCCATGGCTTGCGTGGCTGCAATGCCTGCCAGGCGTGGCTGTAGGTATCGCCCAGTTGCGCCAGCAGAACTTGTTCGGCAGGGTTCCACCTAACGTCCCTGGCCAGCCACAACCCGCCGAACACCTCGCCCTGGCGATCGATCAGCGGCAACCAGAACACCTGCGCAGCCGACAGGCTTTGCCATTCAGCCTGCAACGACTCGCTAAGGACATCGGCGGCAATGACCCGCGCCTGCTGCAATTGTTCGCGCTTGAACAGCTGCACCACCGCCTGCTCGACGAACGCTACAAAGGGTGAATTCGGCTCCACCGCGCTGACACCCGTCACGGCCTGCACCTTCCCGGCGATCAACAGTGCCGCATGGCGAAAGCCAAACAGTGCCTGGCCATCATTGACCAGGCTGTAGGCTAATTGGGCGGGCGTTTGGGCTGCGCGGGTCTGGCGCTCAAGGTCGAGAAAGCGTGCGAATACTTGCTCGGCGCCGCCGCTCACCGGCGCGTTCACTTGAACTCCGCGAAATGTGCCGTGCCGCTCATGCCCGCCAGCAGCCCGCTGGCATCGGGCACGCTGGCCACCAGCAGCAAGGTCTGGCTGCCTTCATCGATTCGCGCGCCCAGGCGTTTGACTGTCACATCCAGCGGCTTGCCGGTTTCATCGGGGACAAAACTGAAGGTCTGGCCGGGCTTGAGTCGCGCCATCCAGCGCGAGGGCACCAGCAGATGGATTTCCAGGGTGCGGTTATCGACCACGTCCAGCAAGGGTGCGCCGGCAGGTACGCTTTCATAGCGCTGTACCTTGCGCTCGACGACCTGGCCATCGAACGGTGCCAGCACGCTGCAACGCTTGACCTGCACTTGATACACCTGAGACTGCGCCTGGGTTTCGCTGACCTTGGCCTCGGCACGTGCCACTTCGAAACGCCCGACAGAATGCAGCGCGGCCAGTTGCCGGTTGTGCGCCAATTCTTCACCCGCGCCACGGCTGGCCGCTTGCGCGGCATTGAGCTGCGCCTGATAGGCCGAGCAATCGAACCGCGCCAGGGTATCGCCCTTCTTGAACGATTCCCCCTCGCTGAACGGCAACTCGACAATCCGCCCAGGCACCTCACTGGCCAGTACGGCCTGATCCCGGGCCCGCAATACACCGCGAGCCTCGGTGCTGGTCGCAGCACTGGCGCCTGCATCCATTTGCGCAAGCGGATCGTCTGTCCCAGGCGTTTGCGCCTGGACAACGCTCGCGACGAGTACACATCCCAACCCCAACACACAGAAAATCCGCATGACCGTACTCCCTTCCGGATCAACGGAGTCTACGACAGCGGTGACTAGCGTCAAGCAGATGGCCATCATTGCCTGCGTATTAACGCTGCGCCGTCTCGGCCAATGGGTACACTGACTCCCAACCCCCACCCAACGCCTTGTACAACCCGACGGCCGCCAGCGACACGCCGGTCGAGCTTTCGACCCACTGCTCCTGCGTCGCCAGCAACGCGCCCTGCACGGTGAGTACGGTGACGAAATCCACCACGCCCTCGACGTACTGCTGTTGCGCGGTGTCCAGCGCAATGCGGTTCTGGCGCACGGCTTCGGCCAGGCTGTCGCGGCGCAGCTGGCTAGCGTTGTAGGCGGTCAACTGGTCGTCGATTTCATGCCAGGCGCGCAGCACGGTTTGCTGATAGGCGATAGCGGCTTCCTGTTGTTGTGCTTCGCGTAACTTGAGTACGCCACGCAAGCGGCCTGCGTCGAACAATGGCAAGCTGAACTGCGGACCGATCCCGAACGAACGCGAACCCCAGGAGCCGAAATCGCTCAGTTGCATGGCCTGGGAACCGATGTTCCCCGACAGGGTAATTCGCGGATAGAAGTCGCCCTTTGCTACACCAATGCTGGCCGTCGCTGCATGCAATCGCGCTTCGGCCTGGCGAATGTCCGGCCGGCGTTCAGCCAGTTGCGAGGGCAAGCCGATGGCGACCTGACGCGGCGTTTGTGGCACCGGTGCGTCTGTGAATAACTGCGCCGCCAATGCCTGGGGCGGTTCGCCCATCAACAGACTCAAGGCATTGATCAATTGCCACTGGCGCTGTTCCAGTGCGGGCAGGCGCGATTCGATGGCCGCCACTTGTGCGGCGGCTTCGGCGACGTCCAGGTCCGTCGCGACGCCGTCGGCCAGGCGCAACTGCGAGAGCTTCAGACTATGGCGGGCAACGTCGAGGTTCTGTTCGGTGACGAGTCGGGTGTTCTGCACGCCGCGCAGCTGAATGTAGTCCTGGGCGGTTTCGGCCAACACCGACAGCAGCACACCGCGTCGGTCGTTCTCGGCGACTTCCAGGTTGGCGTCGGCCGCTTCGGTTTCCCGCCGCACACGGCCCCAGAAATCCAGTTCCCAGGAGGCGGAAAAGCCTGCATCCCACAGGTTGAAGGCGGACTGGCCGTTGTGCCCTGACGGGTCGTTCAGGCCTTCACCACTGTTGCGGTTGCGTCCGTAACGGCCGCCGGCGGACGTGTTGGGGTAGCGGTCGGCAGTGGTGACCTGGCGCACCGCACGACTTTGCTGCAAGCGGCTACTGGCCAACTTCAGGTCGAGGTTGTCGGTCAGGGCGCGTTGGCTCAGGGCTGAAAGTTTGGGGTCGTGGAACACCTCCCACCAGCGCTCGGTCATCGTTTCGGCGATAGCCTGGCTGGTGGCTGCCCTTGATGGTTTCGACCATTCGGCAATTGGCTGTACCTCAGGCTTCTGGAAGTCCGGGCCGACGGTGCAGCCGCTGAGACTCATGACGAGCAAGGCATTGAAGGTGAGTGGCTGCCACAGGCCTCTTCGCGAGCAGGCTCGCTCCCACAATGAACTTGCGAAGGATCCAGAACTGTCAGCACTGCGCAGATCCCTTGTGGGAGCGAGCCTGCTCGCGAAGGCGCCTGACCAGCCAACACAGTCCTTCATCGCTGAGTCACCTCACCCACAGACGACACATTGCTGCCGGTTTCAATACTCGCCTCCACCGACATCCCTACCCGCAAGCGCTCGGCCAACAATTGTCCCGGCTCCAGCACAATCTTCACCGGTATCCGCTGCACCACCTTGGTGAAGTTACCGGTGGCGTTGTCCGGTTTGACCGCGGCGAACGTCACCCCGGTGGCCGGCGCAATGCTTTCGACACGACCTTTGAGTGCCGCGCCGCGCAGGCTGTCGACGCGCACCTGTACAGCCTGCCCTGGCTGTACATCCGTCAGTTGGGTCTCCTGGAAATTGGCCATCACGTAAGCCTGCGCCAGCGGCACCACCGCGAGGATTTTGCTGCCCGGGGTGACATAGGCGCCGACCCGCACCGCGCGTTCGCCGACCATGCCGTCCTGGGGCGCGACGATCCTGGTATAGGACAACTCGTAGCTGGCCATTTCCAGCTTCGCTTGCGCCCGTTTCAGGCCACCTTCGGCTGCATCGCGCTGGGCCGTGAGGATGTCCACTTGCTTGCGTTCCGCCGCCAGCACCGCCGTGGCATTGGTCAGCCGCGCGGAGGCCTGGTCGATGCGCGTTTGCGCCTGTTGTGCGTTTTGCACCGTACCGGCGCCCACCCCGGCGAGGTGGTTGTAGCGGTTCAATTCATGCTCGGCAAAGGCCACTTCCGCCTTTGCCGAAACCACCGAGGATTGCGCCTGGGCAATCACCGACGCCTGGCGCTCGAGGGTCGCCCGGGCGTTTTGCAGTTGCGCCCTGGCCACCAGCGTTTCGGCATCGGCGGCCTCGGCGGCGGCGCGTAGATCCCGGTCATCGATCAGCGCCAGCAACTGCCCGGCCTTGACCTGTTGGTTGTCCTCCACCAGCACTTGCTTGATGAACCCGGCAACGCGCGGCACGACCAGAGTGAAATCCGCCGAGACATAAGCATCGTTGGTGCTCTGTTGGGTGCGCTTGCCGAAAAGGCCGGGCATCGTCAGGTACAGCAGCACGCCGACGGCCAGCGCAGCGACCACGGCCACCGCGACTTTCTGCTTTGCTTGAGTGTTCATAAAAACCTTCTGGTATCAGTGGAGCATTCAGGTCGGTGCGCGCGGCGGAAAGATCCGCGTCGGCAGCCAGAAAATCAGCAGGATCAGGGTCACAGCGATACCGGCCATGCACAGGTAAAGATCAGAGGACGTGAGCACCACCGCTTGCTCATGCAGTCGACGAGCGAGGCTTGCGCTGTCGTGCTCGGCCAGCGGCGAATTGCCGAGTCGATCGACCAGCATGGTCGAGTGAAAATGCAGGCGTGCCGTGGTCAACGCCTCGATCACCCCAGTGGCGATGACCGCCGACAGGCCTTTGACGGTGTTGAACCAGGCCGACGCAAACGGCCCCTCCATCGGGTTGATGCTGCCGGTGGACAGCATCAGCAGCGGCAGCACCGCCATAGGCTGACCGAAAATCTGCAGCCATTGCAGCACATAGAAGTCGTCACGAATCCACGCGGACGTCAGTTGCGAACCGCCGACGCACGACAGCGCCAGCATGCTCAGGCCGATGCCCAACACCCAGCGGCAATCGACCCAGCGAAAGTTGCACAGCGCCGCCACCAATGGCAGCGCAATCAATTGCGGTAGCGCCGCCAGCAGCATGATCGGTGCGGTCTGCAACGGACGATACCCCTGGACCTGCGCCAGGTAGCTGGACGGAATGATGATCACCGCCTGCAACACCACCAGCACGCCCGCCAAGGTCAGCAGGGCGAAAGACAGGTTACGGATGCCGAGCATCTGCATCTTGAAAAACGGCATCGGCTGCGACCACTCGCCGACCAAAAACAGCACCAGCAGCAACAGCCCGCCACCGAGTAATCCACAGATCAGGCTGGACTCGAACCAATCCAGACGATTGCCCTGCAGAATGCCGATCACCAGCATGCAGATGGCGGGAAAACCCAGCAGCACGCCGCGCCAGTTGAAGGACTTGAAGCGCTCCAGGCGCAGGGGGTCCCGGGGTAAGCCATACGCCACTGCGGCCATGGCAATCAGGCACGGCGCGATGACTTGCCAGAAGGCCCATTGCCAGCCGACATACTCGGTCCACAACCCGGCCAACGGCGTGCCCAGGCCCGGGCCGAACGTCGCCGTCAGGGCATAACCGGCCAGGCCATATAACTTCACATTGGCCGGCAAAAACCGCAGGGCCACGGTCATCAGCATGGGTGGCAATGCACCGCCCGCGAGGCCTTGCAAGGTGCGCAGCAACAACAGGCTTTCGTAATTCGGGGCGAAGGGGCACAGCACACCCAGCAGGGTGAACAGGCTGATGGCCCACAAGGTGAAACGCCGCAACGAGAACGTCACCGCACACCACGGCGCGAACGCCATGGCCGCCACCGACGTCGCGGTGTAACAGGCCACCAGCCAGGTGCCTTCGTCGTAGCCGATGGCCAACGCACCACGGATGTCGGCCAGGGCGACTTTGGTCACCATCTCGTTCAGGCCCGACACCAGCACCGCGAGCAATACGCCCACCAGACCGATGATGATCCGCGGGCCGAAAACCTGTGGTGAAGCTGTCGGGCCGGTCGCGGCGACAGGCGCCGGGGCCGTGAGGGAAGTCATGTACTGCAAGCTCCGGCGTGGAAAGACCGAAGCATTCTAGGAAGTGTGATGCCTGACGAAAATCAACTTATTGGCAGGTTATAAGTGCGCTAGACGCAACAATACAAAACCCCTGCCCCTTGTAGGAGCGAGCCTGCTCGCGATAAACCCGAGAACGCCGCGGGGAACCTGCCAACCAGCGTTATCGTTGGCGACCATCGCGAGCAGGCTCGCTCCCACAGGAGTTCAGCGGTGACTTTCAGGTTGTGCAGCCAGCCACGTCTCATCGCAACACGTCTTGAGCGTTTCACGCAGCCAGCGGTGGGCCGGATCCTTGTCGAAACGCGGATGCCAGGCCTGGGTCAACATCAACGTCGGCAACGGGATCGGCAGGTCGAACGAGCGCAGCTTCAGTCCGAGCCGTCGCACACTCAGCAAGGCTTCCTTGGGCACCGGCAGAATCAGGTCGGAATCGGGCAAGGCGAACATCGCCGCATGAAAGCTCGGCGCGATCACCGCCACCCGCCGCTCCAACCCCAAGGCATTGAGCGCGGTATCGATCGGCCCCCGGGCAATGCCACGCCGGGACATGCTGATATGCGAGAACCCTGCGTAACGCTCCGCCGTGATTTCATCGTCCAGCAGCGGGTGATCCTCACGCACCAGGCCGACAAAGTGTGTGGAAAACAGGTTCTGGACTTTCACTTCCGGCGTCAGCGGCCGGGTGTTACTGATGCTCAGATCGATCCGCCCTTCGCGCAACGCCTCATCATCACCATCGCCTTCCGGGACGAAACGCAATTCACAGTGCGGCGCCTGACGGTCAAGGGTGTCGAACAGCTTGCCGCCGTAGACGCCGACAAAGAAGTCGTTGGCCCGAATACTGAACCGCCGCCGCAGCGAGCTCAGCTCCACCGCATCGGCCGAACGAAACAGCAACCCGGCCTGCTCCACCACACTGCGCACCTGCTCGCGCAATTCCAGCGCCTTGGGGGTCGGCACCAGGCCACGGCCGGCGCGCACCAGGATCGGATCGCCAATGGCTTCGCGGATGCGCGTCAACGTCCGGCTCATGGCCGCCGGACTCAGGTTCATCCGCCGCGCGGCGCCCACCACACTGCCCTCATCGAGCAAGGCGTCGAGGGCGACCAACAGGTTCATGTCGGGGAATTGCATCGCATGCACTCATATCTGATCAAGATTGATTCAAGCGCAATGCTACCGCAGCATCCCCCACCTTTTCACCGTCACCCGCTCCAACGAATCAAACACCAGATTCTCCACCAGCAACCCAATCAAAATCACCACCGCCAACCCTGCAAACACCTTGTCGGTGTACAGCTCATTGCGATTCTGAAAAATGTACCACCCCAGCCCGCCCTTCCCGCTGGTCGCACCAAACACCAGCTCAGCCGCAATCAACGTCCGCCAGGCAAACGCCCAGCCGATTTTCAGCCCCGCGAGGATCGACGGCAGTGCTGCCGGGATCAGGATGAACAGCACAAAGCGCATGCCCTTGAGGCCATAGTTGCGCCCGGCCATGCGCAGGGTTTCCGAGACGCCGAGGAAGCCGGCGTAGGTGTTCAGTGCCAGTGCCCAGAGCACCGAATGCACCAGCACGAAAATCAGACTGTTCTGGCCCAGTCCAAACCACAGCAGCGCCAACGGCAGCAGGGCGATGGCCGGCAAGGGGTTGAACATCGAAGTCAGGGTGCTGAGCAGATCACGACCGAACTGCGTCGACACTGCCAGTGTGGTCAGGGCAAACGCCAGGACGATGCCAATCAGGTAACCCTTGAGCAACACCACCAAAGAAATCCATACCTTGCCCAGCAATTCACCACTGAGCAGACCGTCATAGAGCGCATGTGCGGTTTGCACAAAGCTCGGCAGCAGCAGGTCGTTGTTCTGATAGCGGGCAACGGCTTCCCACAGCACTGCGAGCAAAATCAGAATCAGGGTTTTGCGCAGCCAACCTTGCTGCCACAGTCGTTGGCCGAGGGGTAATCCCCGCTCCAGCGGCACACTGGTCAGCGGCTGCAAAACCGTTTCGAACTCTTCACGCGGGGATGATAAATGGCTCATCGGGCCCTCCTCTCTACTGGCTCAATAAGCGATGCGGATGTCGGCGAAGTCCAGTTCATGCTCGGTTTGCGGTGATTGACCTTCGTCGAACAACAGCCGGTGAATGCGTCGCGCCGATTCCTGAAACGCCACACCGCCGAGGCTGTGCAAATCGTATTGATGGCTGTGGACTTGCGCCCTCACCCGGCCCGGATGGGACGACAGCAACAGAATGCGATTGCCCACCACCAGTGCCTCTTCGATGGAGTGCGTGACGAACAGCAGCGTGAAGCGAACCTCTTCCCAGAGCAGCAACAGTTCCTCCTGCATCTTGCGTCGGGTCAGGGCATCAAGCGCGGCAAAAGGTTCGTCCATCAACAGGATTTTCGGCTGCATCGCCAGCGCCCGAGCGATGGCGACCCGTGCCTTCATGCCACCGGACAAGGTGTGCGGATAAGCATCGGCAAACGCCGCCAGGCCGACCTTGTCCAGATAGTGCAGTGCCCGCTCTTCGGCCTCCCTGCGCTTGAGGGTTTTCGAGGCCAGAAGCGGAAACATCACATTCTGCTTCACGGTTTTCCACGGCGGCAGTTGATCGAACTCCTGAAACACCACGATCCGGTCCGGCCCCGGCGCATCGACGCGCCGGCCCTGCAGACGGATCTCGCCTTCCACTGGCTGGATGAAGCCGGCGGCGGCCTTGAGCAACGTCGACTTGCCACAGCCGGACGGCCCGAGCAGGACAAAGCGGTCCGCCGGGTCGATTTCGAAACTGACTTGATGGGTCGCCCGCACCACCCGCTGCGGCGTGCGGTATTCGAGACTGACGTTATCGACCGACAGCAGCGCCTGGGCCGCCGCGATCGGTTTGCTGACCGTGTGGCCTTGCAAAGGGGCGTTCATGTCGGTCAGCTCCCCTGCAGCGGTTTGGCGTCCTGGAAGAAGTAGTCCTTCCATGAATCCGGTTTGTTTTTGATCGCTCCGACGCGGTAGAGGAACTCCGCCAGAGGGAAAGTGTTTTTCGGCGTGACGCTGAATTCGAATTGCGGGTTGTCGATGATTTTCAGCAACGCGGCGCGGTCGATTTTGGCCTTGGTAACACGGATGTAGGTGTCGGCTGCCGCGCCCTTGTCGTTCTGTGCGAATTGCGCCGCTTCGGTCAGCGCCTCAATGAATGCCTTGTAGGTTTTCGGGTTCTCATTGCGGAATTTCTCGGTGGCGAACAGCACCGTCGGCGAGTTCGGACCGAGCAGGTCAAAGGTGTTCAGCACCACGTGCACGTTGGGATTGGCCAGTTCCTGATCCTGGAACGGCGGGTTGGAAAAGTGCCCGCTCAGCTCGGTGCCGCCGGCCACCAGTGCAGCCGTGGCATCAGGATGCGGGACGGCAATGGTGTACTTGTCGAGGCGATTGAAGTCCTTGTCACCCCACTGTCTGGCCGCCGCGTATTGGAGGAAGCGCGACTGCACCGACACGCCCACCGCCGGCACCGCGATGCGGTCCTTCTCGGTGAAGTCGGCGATGGTTTTGACCTTGGGGTTATTGCTCACCAGGTAGTACGGAAAGTTACCCAGGGAAGCCACGGCCTTGACGTTCTGCTTGCCGCGGGTGCGATCCCAGATGGTCAGCAGCGGGCCGACACCGGCGCCGGCAATGTCGATCGAGCCCGACAGCAACGCATCGTTGACCGCCGCGCCGCCGGAGAGCTGGGTCCAGTCGACCTTGATGTCGATCCCTTCCTGCTTGCCGTACTTTTCGATCAGGTTCTGATCGCGCACCACATTGAGCAGCAAATAAACGATGCCGAACTGTTCGGCGATGCGGATTTCACCTTCGGCGTGAGCCACGGTCGGCGCCATCAGGCTGCCGGCGATCAGGCTGAAACCCAGGCCGATGGCCGCGGCCAGCGGTGCGAATGGAAGACGTTTGGACATGATCAAATCTCCGACAGATCAGAAAGGCGCGTCGCCCTGGATGGTGGTGCGATACAGCTTGCGGCGCAGATGGCTGGGGCATCCGGCGGCGAGGTGGATCAGCGAACGGTTGTCCCAGAACACCAGGTCATGGGGCTGCCATTGATGGCGGTAGATGTTTTGCGGCAACACACTGTGGGCATACAGCTCGGTCAGTAGTTGCTGGCTCTCGTCTTCCGGCAGGCCAACGATGCGGGTGGTGAACCCTTCGCTGACGAACAACGCCTTGCGGCCGTTTTCCGGGTGGGTACGCACGACCGGGTGAACAACTTCGGCAACCTGGGCAAGCTGCTCAGGCGTCAGGGTCGGGCGCCAGTTGCCTTCGAATTTGGTCTCGCTGTAACGCGCCGTGTAGGAGTGCGCCGCCGAGCGGCCTTCCACCGCTTTGCGCAACGCGAGCGGCAGGCTGTCCCAGGCTTTGTGCAGGTCGGCGAACAAGGTGTCGCCGCCTTCTGACGGCAGCTCTTGGGCATGCAGCATCGAGCCCAGGCTCGGCAGCTCTTTATAGGAAAGATCGGAGTGCCAGAACTTCCCTGCATCGCCCAGGCCGATGTTCTGGCCATTTTCGACGATATTGGAAACGATCAGGATTTCCGGATGCCCTGCCAGCAGGAACTGCTTGAGCACATGGATCTGCAACACGCCAAAACGACGACTGAAGTCGATCTGTTGCTCAGGGGTGATGCGCTGGTCGCGGAACACCACCACGTGATGATCCAGGTGCGCGCGGTGAATGCGGGAAAAATCGTCATCATTGATCGGACGGGACAGGTCGAGACCGATGATCTCGGCGCCCACCGCTGTGCTGAACGGGCGGATTTCAAAGAATTGTGGCGCGATGCTTGGCGAAGCTGAAGCTGCAGACATAAATCACTCCCACGCACGGCACGCTCAAAGGCGCGCGCGTCGATCAGAAACTCACGGAGGTCCCGTGTTGGTTCGTGTCGTGCGGCGCGCCGATTGGTCGGCAGGTACGCAGGAGAATGACTTTATAGATATAAGAATTGAAATTTAAATACCGTTAATGAATAACGATATGGCGATTGATGAGGGACTGAGTGGGTGGCCAAGTGACATTATTTGTCACTTTCTGACAGGGTTTGGTGTTCCGGCGGACGCCATCGCGAGCAGGCTCGCTCCCACAGGGGTTCTCCGCAGGCACAAAATTGTGCTCCAGCAAAAAATCCAATGTGGGAGCTCGCTCCGGGCGGCGTTCCGACGATGAGGCCAGTAGCCCCGAAGGTGGATTACCGCTCGTGCAGCGCCTCGGCCCGCGCCCGGATGATCGGCTTGAGCAGGTAGCTCAGCACGGTCTTCTTGCCGGTGATGATGTCCACGGAAGCCACCATCCCCGGAATGATCAGCAACGGTTTTTCATCGGTACCCAAGTGGCTGCGGTCGGTTCGCAGCTTGATGATGTAGTAAGTGGTTTTTTTGTCTTCGTCGGTGATGGTGTCGGCGCCGATCTGCTCCAGCTTGGCCTTCAACCCGCCGTAGATGGTGTAGTCATAGGCGGTGAATTTCACCGTCGCTTCCTGCCCCGGATGCAGGAACGCGATATCCTGCGGGCGGATCTTCGCCTCGACCAGCAAGGTGTCGTCCAGCGGCACGATTTCCACCATGTCGCTGCCCGGCTGGATAACCCCGCCGATGGTATTGACCAGCAACTTGTTGACGATACCCCGCACTGGCGAAGTGACCAGCGTCCGGCTGACCCGGTCTTCCAGGGCCTTGCCGGTGGCCTGGGCCTTGTTCAGGTCGGTGCGCGCTTCGTTGAGTTGGGTCAGGGCTTCGCTACGGAACTTGCCGCGGGTTTCATCGACCTTGCGCTGCACTTCCTTTATTGCCGATTCGGCACGTGGAATGGCCAGGGTGGTGGCGTCGAGCTGACCACGGGTCTCGGCTTCGGCACGCCTGAGGCGCAGGACTTCCACCGGCGATACCGCGCCCTGGGCCACCAACGGCTCGGACATGCTGATTTCCTGACGCTGGAAGCCCAATTGCTGGCGATACTGCGCCTGCTTGGACGTGAATTCGCGCAGCTCTTGCTGGCGCTGGATCAGTTGCTCCTGCAAGCCGCCAATCTCATCGTGCAACTGTTGGCGACGACTGATATAGAGCGACTCTTCGCTCTTGGCCTGACCCGGTACGGCCTTGAGCACATCCTCGGGGAAGTTCAGCGGGCGATCTTCGACCTCAGCGCTCAGGCGTTCGACCCGCAGCAGCATCGACAAGCGATCGGCCTCGGTTTCACCGACGTTCGAAGCAAATCGCGTGTCGTCCAGGCGAATCAGCGGTGCGCCGGCTTCGACGATCTGGCCTTCCTTGACGAACAGCTCGGCAACGATACCGCCTTCAAGGTTCTGGATTTTCTGGATCTTCGACGACGGAATCGCCTTGCCGTCGCCCTTGGTCACTTCGTCGATTACCGCGAAGTTGGCCCAGAGCATCAGGAACACAAAGAACCCGATGATCGCCCAGATCGTCAGCCGCACCACCCGTGGCGCATCCTCGATCAGCGCCTTGTTGACCTCTGGCAGCGGCTGCCCCTGAAGCGAAGCAGAGCCTTTGAAGTAGCGAAGGATCGAACCCTTACCCGACTTAAGCAACACTGATCTGCCCCTTCTTCAACGCTTCCATCACCGCGGCTTTCGGGCCGTCGGCGAGAATCTGCCCGCGGTCGATCACGATCAATCGGTCCACCAGCGACAATAGCGATGCCCGGTGCGTTACCAGCACCATGGTCTTGTTTTCGATCACCGCTGCCAGGCGCTGCTTGAGGCGCTCTTCGCCGGTGTTATCCATGGCACTGGTCGGCTCGTCGAGCAGCAGGATCGGCGGGTTGAGCAGCAATGCACGGGCCAGGGCGACGTTTTGCCGTTGACCACCGGAGAGGTTCTGCCCGCGTTCGCCGACTTGCAGCTCATAACCCTGCGGATGCAGGCGCGCATACTCGTGGACGCCGGCCAGTTCCGCGGCTTGCAGCACCAGTTCGTCCTCTACATACCGCGCCCCGGAAACCAGGTTGTCGCGCAAGGTGCCGGCGAGCAACTGAATGTCCTGGGGCACGTAGCCGATGTTGTAGCGCAGTTCGCTGACGTCGATCTGGCGGATATCCACACCGTCGACCAACAGCGTGCCGTCATCCGGCTGGTACAACCCCACCAGCAATTTCGCCAGCGAGCTCTTGCCCGAGCCGCTTCGGCCAATGATGCCGACCTTCTCCCCGGGACTGATCGACAGGTTGATGTTCTTCAGCGCCAGGTTCTGCTGTTGCGGGTAGGTGAAGTTGAGCTGGCGGCACTCAATACCGCCCTGCAGCACCTTGCGGCTGAGCGGACGTTCTTCGAAATTGCGCTCCTGGGGCAGCTCCATCATCTGGTCGACCGAGGTCATGGTCACTCGCGCCTGCTGATAACGAGTCAGCAGCCCGGACAGTGACGCCAGCGGGCTGAGCGCACGGCCACTGAGCATGTAGCAGGCAATCAGGCCGCCCATGCTCAGGTGACCGTCGATGATCTGGTACACGCCGAAGACGATCATGATCACCCCGGCCAGTTGCTGGATCAGCAAGGTGATGTTCATCGCCAGGCCGGAGAGCATTTTCACTCGCAACTCAAGGCGACTGAGGGTGCCGATGGTCTGTTCCCACTGATACTGGCGTTCGCTTTCGGCGTTGTTGACTTTCACCGCATCGAGGCCGGCCAGGGTTTCGATCAGGCTCGACTGACGCTCGGCCCCCAATGCCATGGTCCGCTCCATGGTCGCCACCAGGGGTTTCTGCAAGGCATAGCCAATAGCCAGGGCGATCGGGAATGCCAGCACTGGTATCCACACCAGATGCCCACCAAGGATCGCGATGACAATGAAAATCAGAATCGTGAACGGCAGGTCAATCAGGCTGGTCAGCGTCAGCGAGGCGAGGAAGTCCCGCAGGCTCTGGAACTCATGGATGTTCTGGGCAAAGCTGCCGACCCGCGCCGGCCGGTACTTCATGGCCATGCCGACGATGCGTTCGAACAGTGTGGCCGAGATGATCAGGTCGGTTTTCTTGCCGGCCAGATCCAGGCACAGGCTACGCAGGCTTTTCAGGATCAGGTCGAACAGGTAGGCGCCGGTAATGCCGAGGGCAAGCACCCAGAGCGTCGCCTCGGCCTGGTTCGGCACGACGCGGTCGTAGACGTTCATCACGAACAACGGCGCGGCCATGGCAATGATGTTGATCAGAAAACTGGCGGCGATGGCGTCGGCGTACAACCAGCGCGAACGCTTGAGGGTATCGCGGAACCACGAGCGCGCACGCGGAATCAGCGTGCCGTGGTTGACGTCGAATTTGTGCTGCGGCTGGGCGAAAAAGACCTTGCCGGTGTAGTCGTCGGCCAGCAGCTCACGGCTGACCAGGGACTCACCGCCATCGCTTTCGCTGAGCAGTACCCGCACCTGGTCTTCGCCTTGCCAGCCGAGCAGGACGGCACTGCGACCGTCCTTGAGCAGCAACAATGCCGGCATGGCAATCGCTGGAATATCCTCCAGCTTGCGTTGCAGCACCCGACCTTGCAGCCCCGCGCGAGCGGCCGCGCGAGGCAGCAAGTCGACACTCAGGCGCTGCTCGGGCAGCGGCAGGCCGGTGGTGAGCATTGCCGCGCTGGCAGGCTTCTGATGCAGCATGCAAAGAGCGAGCAGACCATCCAGTAGCGGATCGTCATGCAACGCGCGCGGATCATGAATGAGTTGAACCCGACTGACTTCTGATTCCACGCTCGGCACTCTTGGCTAACAATTGAACAACGAAGGTCCTGCTCAATTCATACCGGGCAATTGGACCTTGGGCTTCACGTCGTTCTGCACAACGGATGCCAATGGTGCGACCACTCCCTGGCTCTTGAGCAACTCGCCCATGGTCGCCTTGATTCGGTACTGAGTAAATAACTGAATGTTCTTGATCTCCGCCAGACGACGAGAAGAGGTGAACAGTTCGTTCTCACTGTCGAGCAAATCGAGCAGGGTACGCTCGCCAAGGCTGAACTGACGCTGGTAAGCGATACGCACGGCGGTGCTGTGATCGACGTATTGCTGGGCGATCGGCACCTGCGCATTGGCATTGTTCAGGGCGTTCCAGGCCAGGCCCAGCTCTTCATTCAATTGGCGCAGGGCGTTGTTGCGGATATCCAGCGCCTGGTTCGACAGGTAGGACTTGGACTCCAGATCAGCCTTGTTGCTGCCGCCGGAATACAGGTTGAAACGCATGCGCAGCATGGCTTGCCATTCGTTATTGTGGCCGTTCTGACCATCAATATCGTTGTCCGCGGAGCGACCCAACTCAGCATCGAAGCGCGGGTAGAACGTCGACTTGGCCGTGTCGTACTGCTTCTCGGCAGCGGCGATATCGGATTCGGCCGAGCGCAGGATCGGGCTGTTTTCCAGCATCTGCGCACGGGCTTCATTCAGGTTGGCCGGCATCAGCGCCAGGAAATTCGCCGGGCGCTCCAGTTGATCCGGCATCTGGCCGACGGCGGAGAGGAAGTTGGTTTCGGCGTCAGCCAGGTTGGTCTGTTCAGTGATCAGGTTGTTGCGCGCCTGGGCCATCCGCGCCTCGGCCTGATCAAGGTCGGCGCCACTGCCGACGCCGCGCTGGGTGCGCAGTTGAATCTGGTCGTAAATGCGTTGGTGGCTCTTGAGATTTTCCTCGGCCAGACGCACGAATTCGCGGCGGGTCAGCACGTCGAGATAGACCTGGGCTACAGTCAACCCGGTGCGCTCGGAGGTACTCAGCAGCGAGTAGGCGCGGGAGTTGACGGTGGCTTGTTGACGCCCGACTTCGCTGGACGTCGCAAAACCGTCAAAAACCATTTGGGTCAGTCGCAAACTTGATTCACTGCGATTCAGGGTTTCGAAGTGATTGTTGCCGTCGTCTCGCGTCGTCACGCTATCGGTGCCTTCACGACCATAACCGCCCAGCAGGTCGACCCGTGGCAAGTACCCACCCTTCGCAGCCTTCAACTGATAGTCCGCAGCCAACCGGCTGTTGACGCCCGCCTGGACTTCCGGATGGACATCCAGCGCTTGTTGCATGGCTTCTGGTAAGGACTGCGCCTGGACGAAGGACGCGGCGAGGGCGAAAGGTATAGCCATGAACAAAGGCGAACGCATTGTAGGAATTTCCCAGGACTTCTTGTCTTGAATCACAGCAAAAGAACGCGCTGCGTCGGAAGATGGCAAGCGGAATGACCGTATGTCGGAAAGTTCAAAAACGGAACTGGATCACATACCGAGGACAGGTCACAGCTCAAATATCAATGTGACATTACTGGGACGATTGTTTAGGATGGGACTCAGAAGGTCAATAGTTTGGCATAAAGTTAATAGCGAAAAAATATAGCCAAATTATTGACGATTTGATGCGTCAAACTTGTGCATCTATTTTGCAATGTACGTCCAGACTGGTCGGCGCAAACGCCATCAGGTCCATGGAAGCCAACTGAACGTGACACCCCGGAGAGTCTTCAATGAGCAGTGTTGTTGCCATCGTCAAAAGCATTGTCGGTCAGGTTTTCGTGGTGTCCCCAGAGGGCAACCGCCGCGTTCTCGTTGAAGGAGACAAATTGTTCGCCGGTGACCAGATCGACACCGGCCTTTCCGGTGCCGTGTCCCTGGAACTGGCCGATGGCCGCACTCTGGATCTGGGCCGTGACACCCAGTGGAGCGCTGACGCCCCCGACTCCGGCACCGACCTGGCAGCAGCCACCGCGCAGGCCGCTCCGTCCGTTGAAGAGTTGCAGCAAGCCATTGTCGCCGGTGCCGACCCGACCAAAGACCTTGAAGCCACCGCTGCAGGTCCGACGGCGTCGGGTTCTGGCGGTGCCGCCGGTGGTGGTCACAGTTTCGTGGTGCTCGACGCTACGGCTGGCCGCGTCGACCCGACCATTGGTTTCCCGACTGAGGGTATCAACTCGGCTGCGCAAACCACCCTGGAAATCCCGGGTAGCCAGACCACCAATGCCAATGCCAATGCCAACGCCATTACCCCGAGTGATTCAGTCCTCAGCCTCAGTGCCACGCCGACCATCACCGAGGCCGGTGGCGTGCTGGTCTACACCGCGACACTCACCCAGGCACCGCTGAGCGACCTGACTGTCACCTTGTCCAACGGCGCCGTGATCGTGATTCCCGCTGGCTCGACCACCGGCACCGTCAATGTGCCATTGGCGGCGAACGACACTGTCTATAACGACGCGACCCAGATCGAAGTAACTGTCACCAGCACCAGCGGCGGCACCGGCATCACAGTGACACCGCCGACAACCCCTGCCGTGACCCAGATCACCGATACCGTCGACACCACCACGGTCACTCTGACGGCCGGCAATACCGTCACCGAAGGTGGCCAGATTACCTATACCGCGACCCTGAGCAACCCGGCGCAGACACCGGTGACCGTCACCCTGTCCAACGGTTCGACCATTACCATTGCCACCGGCCAGACCAGCGGCAGCGTCAACGTGCCGACGGCGGCCAATGACGTTTACGTGAATGGCAGCACCGTCAGCACCACCATCACCGGTACCACCGGCGGCAACTTCGAAAACCTGGTGCCGAACACCACCCCGGCCGTGACCACCATCACCGACTCCGTGGATAACACCGGGCTGACCCTGACCGCCACCGGCAACATCAGCGAAGGCGGCCAGATCATCTACACCGCCACCCTGAGCAACCCGGCCGGCACGCCGATGACCGTGACCTTGAGCAATGGCTCGGTCATCACCATCGAGGCGGGCCAGACCAGCGGCAGCGTCAACGTGCCGACGGCGGCCAATGACGTTTATGTCAACGGCAGCACCGTCAGCACCACCATCACCGGTACCACCGGTGGCAACTTCGAAAACCTGGTGCCGAACACCACCCCGGCCGTGACCACCATCACCGACTCCGTGGACACCACCGGCCTGACCCTGACCGCCACCGGCAACATCAGCGAAGGCGGCCAGATCATCTACACCGCGACCCTGAGCAATCCGGCCGGCACACCGATGACCGTGACCTTGAGCAATGGCTCGGTCATCACCATCGAAGCGGGCCAGACCACTGGCAACGTCGTGGTTGAAACCCCGGCCAACGACGTTTATGTCAACGGCAGCACCGTCAGCACCACCATCACCGGTACCACCGGCGGCAACTTCGAAAACCTGGTGCCCAACGCCACCCCAGCCGTGACCACCATCTCCGACTCCGTGGACACCACCGGGCTGACCCTGACCGCCACCGGCAACATCAGCGAAGGCGGCCAGATCACCTACACCGCGACCCTGAGCAACCCGGCCGGCACACCGATGACCGTGACCTTGAGCAATGGCTCGGTCATCACCATCGAAGCGGGCCAGACCACTGGCAACGTCGTGGTTGAAACCCCGGCCAACGACGTTTATGTCAACGGCAGCACCGTCAGCACCACCATCACCGGTACCACCGGCGGCAACTTCGAAAACCTGGTGCCCAACGCCACCCCAGCCGTGACCACCATCTCCGACTCCGTGGACACCACCGGGCTGACCCTGACCGCCACCGGCAACATCAGCGAAGGCGGCCAGATCACCTACACCGCGACCCTGAGCAACCCGGCCGGCACGCCGATGACCGTGACCTTGAGCAATGGCTCGGTCATCACCATCGAAGCGGGCCAGACCAGCGGCAGCGTCAACGTGCCGACGGCGGCCAATGACGTTTATGTCAACGGCAGCACCGTCAGCACCACCATCACCGGTACCACCGGCGGCAACTTCGAAAACCTGGTGCCGAAGACCACCCCGGCCGTGACCACCATCACCGACTCCGTGGACAACACCGGGCTGACCCTGACCGCCACCGGCAACATCAGCGAAGGCGACCAGATCATCTACACCGCCACCCTGAGCAACCCGGCCGGCACGCCGATGACCGTGACCTTGAGCAATGGCTCGGTCATCACCATCGAGGCGGGCCAGACCACCGGCAGCGTCAACGTGCCGACGGCGGCCAACGACGTTTATGTCAACGGCAGCACCGTCAGCACCACCATCACCGCTACCACCGGCGGCAACTTCGAAAACCTGGTGCCGAACACCACCCCGGCCGTGACCACCATCACCGACTCCGTGGATAACACCGGGCTGACCCTGACCGCCACCGGCAACATCAGCGAAGGCGGCCAGATCATCTACACCGCCACCCTGAGCAACCCGGCCGGCACGCCGATGACCGTGACCTTGAGCAATGGCTCGGTCATCACCATCGAAGCGGGCCAGACCAGCGGCAGCGTCAACGTGCCGATGGCGGCCAACGACGTTTATGTCAACGGCAGCACCGTCAGCACCACCATCACCGGTACCACCGGCGGCAACTTCGAAAACCTGGTGCCCAACGCCACCCCGGCCGTGACCACCATCACCGACTCCGTGGACACCACCGGCCTGACTCTGACCGCCACCGGCAACATCAGCGAAGGCGGCCAGATCATCTACACCGCCACCCTGAGCAACCCGGCCGGCACGCCGATGACCGTGACCTTGAGCAATGGCTCGGTCATCACCATCGAGGCGGGCCAGACCACTGGCAACGTCGTGGTTGAAACCCCGGCCAACGACGTTTATGTCAACGGCAGCACCGTCAGCACCACCATCACCGGTACCACCGGCGGCAACTTCGAAAACCTGGTGCCGAACACCACCCCGGCCGTGACCACCATCACCGATTCCGTGGACAATACCGGGCTGACCCTGACCGCCACCGGCAACATCAGCGAAGGCGGCCAGATCATCTACACCGCGACCCTGAGCAATCCGGCCGGCACACCGATGACCGTGACCTTGAGCAATGGCTCGGTCATCACCATCGAAGCGGGCCAGACCACTGGCAACGTCGTGGTCGAAACCCCGGCCAACGACGTTTATGTCAACGGCAGCACCGTCAGCACCACCATCACCGGTACCACCGGCGGCAACTTCGAAAACCTGGTGCCCAACGCCACCCCGGCCGTGACCACCATCACCGACTCCGTGGACAACACCGGGCTGACCCTGACCGCCACCGGCAACATCAGCGAAGGCGGCCAGATCATCTACACCGCCACCCTGAGCAACCCGGCCGGCACGCCGATGACCGTGACCTTGAGCAATGGCTCGATCATCACCATCGAGGCGGGCCAGACCAGCGGCAGCGTCAACGTGCCGACGGCAGCCAACGACGTTTACGTGAATGGCAGCACCGTCAGCACCACCATCACCGGTACCACCGGCGGCAACTTCGAAAACCTGGTGCCGAACACCACCCCGGCCGTGACCACCATCACCGATTCCGTGGACAACACCGGCCTGACCCTGACCGCCACCGGCAACATCAGCGAAGGCGGCCAGATCATCTACACCGCCACCCTGAGCAACCCGGCCGGCACGCCGATGACCGTGACCTTGAGCAATGGCTCGGTCATCACCATCGAGGCGGGCCAGACCAGCGGCAGCGTCAACGTGCCGACGGCGGCCAACGACGTTTATGTCAACGGCAGCACCGTCAGCACCACCATCACCGGTACCACCGGCGGCAACTTCGAAAACCTGGTGCTCAACAACACTCCAGCAGTCACTACGATTTCCGATGTGATCGACAAGGTCACGGTTACCATCGAAAGCGCTGGTCCGGTGCTGGAAGACCAGGCACCGACTTTCACCATCAAACTCGACCAGAAGCTGGATCACGACCTGACGGTGACACTCAGCAACGGCCAAACTGTGATCATCGCCGCAGGCGCAACTCAAGTTGGCTATGCATTGCCGGCGCAAGGTGATGACGTCTACAAGGATGGTGGTAGCGCCTCGCTGGGTATCGCTGATGCTAGCGTTGCCGGTAAGACGTTTGAGAATCTGGTCATTGGTGGCGAAGCCAAGGTCGAAATTACTGACACTGTCAGCGAAGTCATCGCGACCCTGACTGCGGACAAATCCACCGTGGCCGAAGGCGGCCAGGTCACCTACACCGTGACCCTGACCAACGCGGCCGGTCTGCCGATCAATAACCATGGTCCGTTGGAATTCACCCTGTCCGACGGCACCAAAATTACCGTTCCGGCCAACACCGCAACTGGTACGGCGACCATCGCCGCCGCCGACGACGTCTTCACCGGCGGCCAGGCAGCGATCGTCAACAAACTGGAGTCGGTCAGCGGCGCGGACAACTTCGAAAAACTGACCCTGAGCCAGACCGCAGTCGAAACCTCCGTCACCGACGAACCGGGCTCGGGCACCCCGAGCGACAACCAGGGCGACAAGGTCACCGTCAGCATCGAAGGCAATGGCGGTGTGCAGGAAAACCTCGCGCCGACCTTCACCGTCAAGGTCGACCAGAAACTCGATCATGACCTCAAGGTCACCTTGAGCAACGGCGGCACCGTCACCATTGAAGCGGGCAAGCTGTCGGCCATCTACACCGCGCCGGTACAAGGTGACGACGTCTACAAGGACGGTCAGACCCTCTCGATTGGCATCAGCGATGCAACGGTTGACGGCAAAACCTTCGAAAACCTGGTGATCGACGGCACCGTGGCCAACGTGGCCATCACCGACACCGTCAGCGAAGTCATCGCCACTTTGACCGCGGACAAATCCACCGTGGCCGAAGGCGGCTCGGTCACCTACACCGTGACCCTGACCAACGCGGCCGGCCTGCCGATCAATAACCATGGTCCGTTAGAGTTCACCCTCTCCGACGGCACCAAGATCACCGTCCCGGCCAACACCGCGACCGGCACAGCAACCATCGCCGCGGCCGACGACGTGTTCACCGGCGGCCAGGCAGCGATCGTCAACAAACTGGAATCGGTCACTGGCGCAGACAACTTCGAAAAACTGACCCTGAGCCAGACCGCAGTCGAAACCTCCGTCACCGACGAACCGGGCTCGGGCACCCCGAGCGACAACCAGGGCGACAAGGTCACCGTCAGCATCGAAGGCAACGGCGGCGTGCAGGAAAACCTCGCGCCGACCTTCACCGTCAAGGTCGACCAGAAACTCGATCACGACCTCAAGGTCACCCTGAGCAATGGCGGCACCGTCACCATTGAAGCGGGCAAATTGTCGGCCATCTACACCGCACCGGTGCAGGGCGACGACGTCTACAAGGACGGTCAGACCCTCTCGATTGGCGTCAGCGATGCAACGGTTGACGGCAAAACCTTCGAAAACCTGGTGATCGACGGCACGGCGGCCAACGTGGCCATCACCGACACCGTCAGCGAAGTCATCGCGACCCTGACTGCGGACAAATCCACCGTGGGCGAAGGTGGTTCGGTGACTTACACCGTGACCCTGACCAACGCGGCCGGTCTGCCGATCAATAACCATGGTCCGTTGGAGTTCACCCTCTCCGACGGCACCAAGATCACCGTCCCGGCCAACACCGCGACCGGCACAGCAACCATCGCCGCGGCCGACGACGTGTTCACCGGCGGCCAGGCAGCGATCGTCAACAAACTGGAATCGGTCACTGGCGCAGACAACTTCGAAAAACTGACCCTGAGCCAAACCGACGTCAAAACTACTGTCACCGATGAGCCATCGGGCCAGGGCGACCAAGTCACCGTCAGCATCGAAGGCAACGGCGGCGTGCAGGAAAACCTTGCGCCGACCTTCACCGTCAAGCTTGACCAGAAGCTCGATCACGACCTCAAGGTCACCCTGAGCAACGGCGGCACCGTCACCATTGAAGCCGGCAAGCTGTCGGCCATTTACACCGCACCGGTGCAAGGTGACGACGTCTACAAGGACCCGAGCAGCCTGAGCCTGACCGTCGATTCGGCCAGCGTCGACGGCAAAACCTTCGAAAACCTGGTGATCGACGGCACGGCGGCCAACGTGGCCATCACCGACACCGTCAGCGAAGTCATCGCTACCCTGACTGCGGATAAATCCACCGTGGCCGAAGGCGGCCAGGTCACCTACACCGTGACCCTGACCAACGCGGCCGGTCTGCCGATCAATAACCATGGTCCGTTAGAGTTCACCCTCTCCGACGGCACCAAGATCACCGTCCCGGCCAATACCGCGACTGGTACGGCGACCATCGCCGCGGCCGACGACGTGTTCACCGGCGGCCAGGCAGCGATCGTCAACAAACTCGAGAGCGTCAGCGGCGCTGACAGTTTCGAGAAGTTGACCCTTGGCAAGGACCAACTCACCACCACTGTCACCGATGAACCATCGGGTCAGGGCGACCAGGTCACGGTGAGCATCGAAGGCAACGGCGGTGTGCAGGAAAACCTTGCGCCGACCTTCACCGTCAAGCTTGACCAGAAGCTCGACCATGACCTCAAGGTCACCTTGAGCAACGGCGGCACCGTCACCATTGAAGCCGGCAAGCTGTCGGCCATTTACACCGCACCGGTGCAGGGCGACGACGTTTACAAGGACGGCCAGACCCTGACTGTGGGTGTCAGCGGCGCCAGCGTCGACGGCAAGGCCTTCGAGAACCTGGTGATCGACGGCACCGTGGCCAACGTGGCCATCACCGACACCGTCAGCGAAGTCATCGCCACTTTGACCGCGGACAAATCCACCGTGGCCGAAGGCGGCTCGGTCACCTACACCGTGACCCTGACCAACGCGGCCGGCCTGCCGATCAATAACCATGGTCCGTTAGAGTTCACCCTCTCCGACGGCACCAAGATCACCGTCCCGGCCAACACCGCGACCGGCACAGCAACCATCGCCGCGGCCGACGACGTGTTCACCGGCGGCCAGGCAGCGATCGTCAACAAACTGGAATCGGTCAGCGGCGCGGACAACTTCGAAAAACTGACCCTGAGCCAGACCGACGTCAAAACTACTGTCACCGATGAACCATCGGGTCAGGGCGACCAGGTCACGGTGAGCATCGAAGGCAACGGCGGTGTGCAGGAAAACCTTGCGCCGACCTTCACCGTCAAGCTTGACCAGAAGCTCGATCACGACCTCAAGGTCACCCTGAGCAATGGCGGCACCGTCACCATTGAAGCGGGCAAGCTGTCGGCCATTTACACCGCACCGGTGCAGGGCGACGACGTTTACAAGGACGGTCAGACCCTCTCGATTGGCGTCAGCGATGCAACGGTTGACGGCAAAACCTTCGAAAACCTGGTGATCGACGGCACCGCGGCCAACGTGGCCATCACCGACACCGTCAGCGAAGTCATCGCCACTTTGACTGCGGACAAATCCACCGTGGCCGAAGGTGGTTCGGTCACCTACACCGTGACCCTGACCAACGCGGCCGGTCTGCCGATCAATAACCATGGTCCGTTAGAGTTCACCCTCTCCGACGGCACCAAGATCACCGTCCCGGCCAATACCGCGACTGGTACGGCGACCATCGCCGCGGCCGACGACGTGTTCACCGGCGGCCAGGCAGCGATCGTCAACAAACTGGAATCGGTCAGCGGCGCGGACAACTTCGAAAAACTGACCCTGAGCCAGACCGACGTCAAAACTACTGTCACCGATGAACCATCGGGTCAGGGCGACCAGGTCACGGTGAGCATCGAAGGCAACGGCGGTGTGCAGGAAAACCTTGCGCCGACCTTCACCGTCAAGCTTGACCAGAAGCTCGATCACGACCTCAAGGTCACCCTGAGCAATGGCGGCACCGTCACCATTGAAGCGGGCAAGCTGTCGGCCATTTACACCGCACCGGTGCAGGGCGACGACGTTTACAAGGACGGTCAGACCCTCTCGATTGGCGTCAGCGATGCAACGGTTGACGGCAAAACCTTCGAAAACCTGGTGATCGACGGCACCGCGGCCAACGTGGCCATCACCGACACCGTCAGCGAAGTCATCGCCACTTTGACTGCGGACAAATCCACCGTGGCCGAAGGTGGTTCGGTCACCTACACCGTGACCCTGACCAACGCGGCCGGTCTGCCGATCAATAACCATGGTCCGTTGGAATTCACCCTGTCCGACGGCACCAAAATTACCGTCCCGGCCAACACCGCGACTGGCACGGCGACCATCGCCGCTGCCGACGACGTGTTCACCGGCGGTCAGGCACCGATCGTCAACAAACTCGAGAGCGTCAGCGGCGCGGACACTTTCGAGAAGTTGACCCTGGGCAAGGACCAGCTCACCACCACTGTCACCGATGAGCCATCGGGCCAGGGCGACCAGGTCACCGTCAGCATCGAAGGCAACGGCGGCGTGCAGGAAAACCTCGCGCCGACCTTCACCGTCAAGCTTGACCAGAAGCTCGACCATGACCTCAAGGTCACCTTGAGCAACGGCGGCACCGTCACCATTGAAGCGGGCAAATTGTCGGCCATCTACACCGCACCGGTGCAGGGCGACGACGTCTACAAGGACGGTCAGACCCTCTCGATTGGCGTCAGCGATGCAACGGTTGACGGCAAAACCTTCGAAAACCTGGTGATCGACGGCACCGCGGCCAACGTGGCCATCACCGACACCGTCAGCGAAGTCATCGCCACTTTGACTGCGGACAAATCCACCGTGGCCGAAGGCGGTTCGGTGACTTACACCGTGACCCTGACCAACGCGGCCGGTCTGCCGATCAATAACCATGGTCCGTTGGAATTCACCCTGTCCGACGGCACCAAGATCACCGTCCCGGCCAACACCGCGACCGGTACGGCGACCATCGCCGCGGCCGACGACGTGTTCACCGGCGGCCAGGCAGCGATCGTCAACAAACTGGAGTCGGTCAGCGGCGCGGACAACTTCGAAAAACTGACCCTGAGCCAAACCGACGTCAAAACTACTGTCACCGATGAGCCATCGGGCCAGGGCGACCAAGTCACGGTGAGCATCGAAGGCAACGGCGGTGTGCAGGAAAACCTTGCGCCGACCTTCACCGTCAAGGTTGACCAGAAACTCGATCACGACCTCAAGGTCACCCTGAGCAACGGCGGCACCGTCACCATTGAAGCGGGCAAGCTGTCGGCCATCTACACCGCGCCAGTGCAGGGCGACGACGTCTACAAAGACCCAAGCAACCTGAGCCTGACCGTCGGTTCGGCCAGCGTCGACGGCAAAGCGTTCGAAAACCTGGTGATCGACGGCACGGCGGCCAACGTGGCCATCACCGACACCGTCAGCGAAGTGATCGCGACCCTGACTGCGGACAAATCCAGCGTGGCCGAAGGCGGCTCGGTGACTTACACCGTGACCCTGACCAACACGGCCGGTCTGCCGATCAATAACCATGGCCCGTTGGAGTTCACCCTCTCCGACGGTACGAAGGTGACTGTTCCAGCGAACGGGACCTCCGCTTCCGCCACCATCATCGCCAAGGATGACGTCTACACCGGCGGCCAACCGTCCATCGTCAACAAGCTGGAATCGGTCAGCGGCGCTGACAGTTTCGAGAAACTGACCCTGGGCAAAGACCAGTTCACCACCACCGTCACCGATGAGCCATCAGGTCAGGCCGACAAGGTCACGGTGAGCATCGAAGGCAATGGCGGCGTACAGGAAAACCTCGCGCCGACCTTCACCGTCAAGGTTGACCAGAAACTCGACCATGACCTCAAGGTCACCTTGAGCAACGGCGGCACCGTCACCATTGAAGCGGGCAAATTGTCGGCCATTTACACCGCACCGGTGCAGGGCGACGACGTTTACAAGGACGGTCAGACCCTCTCGATTGGCGTCAGCGATGCAACGGTTGACGGCAAAACCTTCGAAAACCTGGTGATCGACGGCACCGCGGCCAACGTGGCCATCACCGACACCGTCAGCGAAGTCATCGCCACTTTGACTGCGGACAAATCCACCGTGGCCGAAGGTGGTTCGGTCACCTACACCGTGACCCTGACCAACGCGGCCGGTCTGCCGATCAATAACCATGGTCCGTTGGAATTCACCCTGTCCGACGGCACCAAAATTACCGTCCCGGCCAACACCGCGACTGGCACGGCGACCATCGCCGCTGCCGACGACGTGTTCACCGGCGGTCAGGCACCGATCGTCAACAAACTCGAGAGCGTCAGCGGCGCGGACACTTTCGAGAAGTTGACCCTGGGCAAGGACCAGCTCACCACCACTGTCACCGATGAGCCATCGGGCCAGGGCGACCAGGTCACCGTCAGCATCGAAGGCAACGGCGGTGTGCAGGAAAACCTTGCGCCGACCTTCACCGTCAAGGTTGACCAGAAGCTCGATCACGACCTCAAGGTCACCTTGAGCAACGGCGGCACCGTCACCATTGAAGCCGGCAAGCTGTCGGCCATCTACACCGCACCGGTGCAAGGTGACGACGTCTACAAGGACCCGAGCAACCTGAGCCTGACCGTCGGTTCGGCCAGCGTCGACGGCAAGGCCTTCGAGAACCTGGTGATCGACGGCACCGCGGCCAACGTGGCCATCACCGACACCGTCAGCGAAGTCATCGCCACTTTGACTGCGGACAAATCCACCGTGGCCGAAGGTGGTTCGGTGACTTACACCGTGACCCTGACCAACGCGGCGGGTCTGCCGATCAATAACCACGGTCCGCTGGAGTTCACCCTCTCCGATGGCACCAAAGTCACCGTTCCAGCCAATACCGCAACCGCTTCCGCCACCATCATCGCCAAGGATGACGTCTACACCGGCGGCCAGCCGTCCATCGTCAACAAGCTGGAATCGGTCAGCGGCGCTGACAGTTTCGAGAAACTGACCCTGGGCAAAGACCAGTTCACCACCGCCGTCACCGATGAAGCAGGTTCAGGTACGCCGAATACGCCGGCCAACACCGGTGACATCACCACTATCAGCATCACGGGTGATACATCTGTCGTCGAGGGTCAGGCAGCGCATTACACCCTCGCGCTGACCAACCCGGCTCACGGTGAAGTGACCGTAACCCTGACCTACTCTGGCACCGCAGCCAATGGTGTGGACTTCACCGGTGTGACGACGGTCAAGATCCCGGCGAATGCCAGCAGCGTGCCGTTCGACATTTCGACCATCGATGACCGGATCACCGAAAACACCGAAAACTTCGTGGTCAAGATCGACTCGGCCACCGGCGGCAACTTCGAGAATCTGGCGATCAGCGCGTCCAATGGCAGCGTCAACACTTCGATCATCGACAACGATGCACCACCAGCACTGGACCTCGACGCCAACAACTCCAGCGGTGCCACCGGGGCCGATTACAAGGTGACCTTCACCGAGAACACCCCGGGGGCGGGTGTGTCGATCGGCGACACCGACCTGAGCATCACCGACCCGGACAGCACGATGCTGACCGGCGCGACCATCGTGCTGACCAACCGTCAGGACGGCGATGCGCTGAACCTGGGCAACAGCGTCAACGGCATCACCATCAATGCCAACAGCACCAATGGCACCGTCACCCTGACCCTGTCGGGTAACGCGACGCTGGCCGACTACATGCAGCAGATCAAGAACATCACCTTCACCAACAACAGTGAAAACCCGAGCACCGTGCCACGTACCATCACCGTGACGGTGACCGATGGCAGCAACTACTCCAACACCGCGACCACTACGGTCAACGTGGTGGCGGTCAATGATGCACCGGTCGCAGCACCGGTCAACGTCACCGGCACCGAAGACACGCCGCTGGTCCTCGGCTGGTCGACCTTCGGCGTCAGCGACGTCGACAGCCCGGCCACCAGTCTGGGCGTGAAAATCACCCAACTGCCGGTCGAGGGCAAACTGCAGTACCTGGACGGTTCGACCTGGAAAGATGTCGCCGCCAACCAGACCTTCAGCAAAGCCGACGTCGACGCTGGCAAACTGCGCTTCATGCCGGATGCCAACGAATCGGGCGTGGACGGATACAGCGGTACCAACCTTGGCAACAATCAGTCCGACTACGCACAAATCAAGTTCCAGCCAACCGACGGCCAGGCACTGGGCAACACCGGCACGATCAAGATCGACATCACTCCGGTGGCGGATGCCCCGACCCTGAGCGTTGCCGACAACAGCGTAAGGTCCACCGGGCTGATCAAGGAAGTCTGGACCGGCCTGTCGGGCCTGGGCACCAGCGGCAGCGGCGCGGACTCCACCACGCTGAAAAACGTGATCGACGCCGCGGGCACACCGAACTCCACAGGCACCGTGACCAACGTGCAGTCCGACGGTAGCGTGACCGCCGGTACGGCGTCGAAAACCTCCGGCCTGATCTACCTCGAAGCCGGCAAGACCTACACCTTCAGCGGTGTTGGCGATGACAGCCTGCTGGTGACCATCGGCGGCAAGAACGTCGCCGCGATCACCTGGGGCGCGGGCGGCAACCTCAATGGTTCGTACACCCCGACCACCAGCGGCTACTACACCCTGGACATCTACCACCACAACCAGAGTGGCCCGGGCAGCTATGACGTCAATCTGTCGGTCAATGGCGGCACACCAACCGACCTGAGCAGTGCCGGCGTACCGATTTACACCGGCGTGTCGGATCTGGTGAATGCCGGCGTGACCGTGTCCGACTTGCACGGCACCAATGGCGAGGGCTACTACGACGGTTACAAACTCAATACCGGCGCCGAAGGCACCAGTGTGAAATTGTCCGCCATCACCACTGCGCTGACCGACACCGACGGCTCGGAAAGCCTGAGCCTGAAGATCAGCGGTATGCCGGTCGGCTCGGTGCTCACCGACAGCGCGGGACATACCTTCACGGTCACCGCGTCCAGTGGCGAAGCCAACGTGACCGGCTGGAGCCTCGGCTCTCTGACCGTCACTCCACCACCGTACTACAACGGCCAGTTCAACCTGACCGTGACCTCGACCTCCACCGAGGCCCTGGGTGGTTCGGCCAGCAGCACTTCGCAGATTCCCGTGACCGTGTACCCGGCGGTCTACAACGCCGCGACCGCCACTGCGGGCGATGACACCGTCAACGGCACCGACGGCAACGACATCATCATCGCCGACATTGGCGGCCTGACCGTGGTGCCAGGCGCCAACTACAACATCGCGTTCATGGTCGACAGCTCCGGCAGCATGAGTAGCACGTCGATCAACTCGGCCAAGGACTCGCTGACGTCGGTGTTCAACACCCTCAAGCAAAGCCTGGGCAGCAATTCGGGTACGGTGAACATCTTCCTGGTGGACTTCGATGCCCAGGTCAACAAGTCGGTGTCGGTGAACCTCAATGACTCCAATGCACTGACTCAGTTGAAGCAGACTCTGGACTCGATGTCGTCCGGCGGCGGCACCAACTACGAGGACGTGTTCAAAACCACGGCCAACTGGTTCCAGAGTGCGGACGCCGTGGCCAACAGCGGGGCGAAGAACCTCACGTATTTCATTACTGACGGTAAGCCGACTTACTATCAGAGCGGCGAGTCGACCAACCCGATCCTGTATGGCAGCACAACACTCGATAGTCTGATCACCACCAAAAGCTATCAGCTGGGTACTGCGGTCAGTCTGTTCCCGGACAGCACGCACCAGATCGACATTTCCGCCTCGGGCCAAGTGACGGTCTGGACCAAGACCACCAGCAGCAACGGCAACAACGGCAACGGCAACGGCAATGGCAATAGCAGCGAAAGCTGGTCATCCAAGAACTTCGGCTCTCTGCATGCCCAGGGTGACGGCACCTACGAGTTCTCGTCGCGTGACGGCGACGGCAGCAGCACCGATTCGGACACCATCAGCAACTCCACCGGCAGCTTTGCACTGCTGAGCAACCTGTCGAATGTCGAAGCCATTGGCCTCAACAGCGGAGTGGGCCTCAACGACCTGAAGCCGTACGACTCGAATCAATCGCCACAAACCAACATCGATCCGAAGGATCTGGCCAACTCGATCATCGGCCACACCGAAGCGACAACGCCGGGTCACGACACCGTCAGCGGTGGCGACGGCAACGACCTTCTGTTCGGCGACCTGGTGAGCTTCAACGGCATTGCCGGCGAGGGTTACCAGGCGATGCAAGCCTTCGTGGCGCAGCAATCCGGTGTGGAAGTCAGCAAAGTCACCACCAGCAATGTGCACCAGTACATCACCGAGCATTACACCGCGTTCGATGTATCCGGTGCCCATGACGGCAACGACACCCTGTTGGGCGGTGCGGGCAATGACATCCTGTTCGGCTCGGGTGGTAACGACAACCTCGACGGTGGCAAGGGCAATGACATCCTGCTCGGCGGCACCGGCAGCGACACGTTGATGGGCGGACAGGGCAACGACATCCTGATCGGTGGTTCCGGCGGTGATACCTTCGTCTGGAAAGCGGGCGACACCGGCAACGACGTGATCAAGGACTTCAAGGCCAGCGAAGGCGACCGGATCGACCTGCGCGATCTGTTGCAGGGCGAAACCGGCAGCACCATCGACAACTTCCTGAAGATCAGCACGGTCGATGGCGTGTCGTCGCTGCAAGTCAGCTCGGCCGGTCAGTTCAACTCGGGCAATGCCGCAGCCGCCACGCCGGACGTGACGATCAAACTGGAGGGCAATAACTGGTCTAGCGCCAACCTGCAAAGCCTGATTGCCGGTAGCGACCCGACCATCAAAGTCGATCACAACAACAGCTGATGCACGAAAACGGCCGCTCCCTATGGGGCGGCTGTCACGTTTGCATCCACTGCCCGGTGACGATTTCGTCGCTGCGCCACATACTGGCGTGCCGTTGACCTATGCTGCCGACAGCACGACGCTGGTTCAATTCCGAGGGATGCTCAATGTTTTACGTGCAACGCGATACGCAGGGCCTGTTGGTACGCGTGGAACCCGCCGCCTATGCCGAGGCTACGGAAACGCTGTCGGCCGACAATCATGAGATCCAGGCCTGGTTTGCCAACGCGGCTGTGGAAAACAGCCTCAAACAGCTCAAGCAAAGTGACCTGGAAATGATCCGGGTACTCGATGACTTGATTCAGGTGCTGACCCAGAAAGGCGTGATCCGCGTCACTGACCTGCCGACGGCGGCCCAGGCCAAGCTCATGGACCGAAACCAGGCGCGTGAGGCGTTGGGTGGGTTGAGTCAATTGATCGATGATGAAGAGACCGGATTGATCTGACGCGCGCCCCTGCGGTCATTTCCACGCGCTGCGTGGGAGCGATCACATCAGCTCCAGGGCTTGGGCTCGCCGAACAACTGGCCCTGCACACCGTATAGCCCCATCTCGCGAATCACCGACAACTCGCCTTGCGTCTCGACCCGCTCGGCAATCAGCGGCAAATCGATGCTGTGCGCCGCTCGCTGGATCGCCTCGATGAACAGGCGTTTGTCACTCTCCAGATCGATCGACCGAATGTAGCTGCCATCGATTTTCAGGTACGCCAGACCCAGACGAGCCAGGTTGCCGATCATGCTGAAGCGGCCGCCAAAACGTTGCAGGCTCAGGGAAAACCCGAGTTCGCGCAGGTGGCGGGTCAGTTGCTCCAGCACTGCCTGGTCAGGCAGTTGCTCTTCGCCAATTTCCAGGGTCAGACGCGGGCCGAGGTTGGAGTGCGCGCGCAGTATCTCGAAGATTTTGTTTTGCGCCTGCGGGTCGGCCAGGGTAGCCGACGATAGATTCAGCGCCAGCGACTCCTCATGCCCGCTCATTTGCTCCAACACCCGCTCGAGCATCAGCCGATCCAGACGCGCAGTCCAGCCGAAGCGCTCCAGCCAAGGCAGAAAACGTCCGGCGGGGATGGTCTGGCCGTGTTCGTCGAGCAGCCGCGACAGCACTTTGTAGTGCAGCACCAGTTGCGTGTCCTGTGCAGCCACTACCGGTTGGAAATACAGCTCGAAACGTCGCTGTGTCAGCGCCTGGTCGAGCATCAGATGCCAGGCGTGGTGATCGTCGCCGACACTGGCCGAGAGGCTGTGCTCGATACAGGCCCAGTTCTGCTCGCCCTGGCCTTCGGCCTGCGCCAGCGCCTGGTCGCCGAGGCTGAGCACGGCTTGCGGCGAGTCGCCGTGAGCGAAAGGCGCCAGGCCGATAGACGCCACGGCAGCCACATCGGTGGCGCCGGTAGCGTGAAGACTGGCCAAGGCGCTGTCGAGGTTCTGTGCCAATTGCAGTGCTTCCGCGCGCACCAGCCCCGGTGCCAGTACGGCAAATTCACCACCACGGATTCGGGTGACCAGGTTTTGGGTTTCCGGGTATCTGGCGCACTCGCGAGACAGTTGCTCGCCGACGGCCTTGAGCACTTCATCGGTACGCTGGCCACCGAGACGCTGATTCAGACCGGCCAGATCCTTGACCCGCAACAGCAGCAGGTAACCGGAACTGGCCTGCTCCGGGTTACTTACCCGCGCATTCAATTGCATCTCGAAATAACGCCGGTTGGCCAACCCGGTCAACGAGTCCTGATAGGACTCGACCCGTAGTTTTTCACTGCGCTCGGCCTGCTCCTGGAACAGCGCCTTGAGCTTCTCGACCATCTGGTTCATAGCCTGTACCACCCGGCGAAGTTCGGGGGTGCGCGGCAGTTCCGGCAGGCTGAGGAATTCCCGTCGGGCGATGGCGTGGGATTGCTGGACCATGTAATCGAGCGGTCTCAATTGCTGACGCAGCAACAGTGCGCCGAGTACCGCACTGACCGCGCCACAAAGCAGCAACCAGCCCAGGCTGCCCAAAGCGCTTTGCCACAACTTGGCCAGCGCGAACATCGGGTGGCTGACCACCTCGACCCGGGCAGCCTGCTCCCAGCCACGGCTGACGATCGCATCACCACCTGCCGGCTCCAGGCCGATCAGTTTGACGAACCAGTCCGGAACGCTGTTGACCGTCGGAATGCCCGTGCGCTCGACCAGGGCCTGGTCGGTCTTCAGATCGACCACGCGGATGCTCGCGTAGTAACCGCTGTCGAAAATCGAGCTGACCAGCAACTCGACCATCGCCGGGTCGTCGATGTTCGGTGTCAGGGAAAGCGCCAGCGCCGTCGCGGCGTCCTGGGCATGGGAGCGCAACTGGTTGACGTACTGAGTGCGCGAGCTCTCCAGACTGACCATGAAACTGCCGGTGAAGGCGACCACCAGGAACAGACAGATAGCAATCAACAGCTGTTTGAACAAAGACATCTGAGCACGTGCTCCTAGTTAGTCGTCTCGACCGGGAATCCTTCGGCCTGCATTTTTTTCAACACATCCTGCCAACGCGAAAGGCGCTTGGAATCGCCGACCTTTTTATTGCCCTTGGCACCCGGCAACCACATCCCTTCCGCATTGAAAGAGTAGACCGGCAGCAAATCCTTTCTTTGGCTGGCCGGCTTTATTGCATCAATCAGGCTGTCGAGCACCAGGGGCTCGACTTCCGGGCTTGAATAGTAAGTCAGCACCATGTGCGCGCGGTTCTGGGTCAGTGCCTTGACATAGGTGATACGCAGCTTTTCACTGGCTACACCGAGGTGTCGCAGGCTGAAGTACTTGGCGATAGCGTAGTCTTCACAGTCGCCGGCGCCTTTCCAGAGGGCTTCGATCGGGGTTTCCCAGTAGTCGACTTCATGCCACAGATCGATGTCTTCGACGTATCGCAACTGCTTGTTGAAGAAACGATTGACCACATTGAGTTGTTCCAGCTCGCCGATCTGCTTCTGGCTAGTCAATAAGTATTGCCAATCATTAATGCGTTGCTGACCTTCTCCCAAAGGTCCGTACAATGCCTGCGCCCGCCGGCTGATCAAGGAAAAATCCCAATCGGCGCTCAAACTGCCCAGCATCACGCCAGTCAGCAGCAATGCGCTGCACAGCCAGCGTAAAACCCGGGGAATCGTTAAACTTGCCACCAATGCAAGGCATCCTGGATAGGCAGGAGGGAGTCGTTCGAATGGTGAAGGTTAGCCCGGAAAAAGACAATGGCACGGTGAGATCACTGGCGGCGCGCTAAACTGCAAGAAAGGCACTCGAGAGCTTGTTTGACAAGCAGTCAGTCAGTTACTAGTGTCACTTGGATCCAAAAATATTCCATCAATCAGGGTGCGTTTAGTGACACAAAAGCCCAACCCTCTCGGCAGCATCAAGGTCAACGGGCCGATTCCCGCACACATGGCACGCTCGGTGATCGAAGAAACCCTGCGCGCGGCCATACTCGACGGGCGCATTCCCTGCGGTGCGGCCCTGCGTCAGCAAGACCTCGCCGACCTGTTCGGCGTCAGTCGCATGCCCGTACGCGAAGCCTTGCGCCAACTCGAAGCGCAATCGTTGCTCAACGTGATTGCCCACAAGGGCGCCGTGGTCGCGCCGCTGGTCCAGGGCGATGCCGTGGAAACCTATGCGCTGCGCATCCTGCTGGAAGCCGAAGCTCTGCGTCTGTCGGTGCCACTGCTTCGGGACGAAGATCTCGAAGAGGCTGCCCGCTACATCGACGAACTGGAAACGGAAAGCGACTACACCGAAATCGGTCGACTGAATCGCCTGTTCCACATGGCGCTTTACACCCGGGCGCCGAATCGCCGGCTGTTGAAACTGGTCGAGGACGGCCTGAACGAAGAAGAGCGCTTCCTGCGTTTCAACCTGGAAGCCATGGGCCTGGGCAAACTTTCCCAGGATGACCACAAGGCACTGTTGCAGGCAGCCGAAGCCCGGGACGTCGAACGTTCCGTGCAACTGCTCGAGCATCACCTGAACCGGGGGGTCGAGGTCATTACGCGCTACCTCAACAGCCCTGAAGTACAGGCCAGGAACAAGTCGAAGTAGCCTGCGGCGGCAAGCCCGGGGAATGTACCGAAGGGTTTTCCTCGCTTGCCGCGCATTCCCTCCAAATGCTCCGCGAATAATTTGATTACAAATCCCCTGCCCCCATACCAAACCGCCCTTGCGGCGCCATACCGCGCCCCAACGTCCCGCCGCCTTAAAACCGACCATTGCAACGATTGCATGATGCCTCAGTAATGGCGGCCACCTCGATTTACGCCCACTCTGGATAACCAGGACAAAAAACGGGTGACGCTCCGTGCGAATGGAGCAGTCCCTGCCCCGAGAAGCGAAGGAAGGAGCCTCATCACGGGAACGGAAGGATCGGCATCACTCGCGACCCACTTCCACCCCCTTAGACACCCCCAAACGACGCCCGCAAAAAAGTTACTTCGAGTGAGGCATTCACTCTTTATTCAATTCTGACTTATATAAGCCGGAAGGAGTAACTACGCCAAAATAAAACCAACATAAAAAGTTTTATTGGAACTTGTCATCTTCGAAAAAGTTGAATACTCAAATAACAACAAAACAACTTGATCAACACTTTATATGTGTATTAATTTTTCTTCGCCGCCAGCCACAAGCGGCAGTAGCGCCTCAGTTACTCGGCGTCCATAGCACTGAAAAAGATCAATACGTTTGAGGTACCCGTTCGCCAGGAGAAAACTTCCAGCGAACTTCAGTGCTCGATGACTTTTTATCCAAGATCATTTACAGGCTCATCCATGAAACCAACTAAAGAACGACTGCTTCAAAAAAAGACCGAACTTGGCGAACACCCGATCTTCTCTGAAATACATTCGCTGCCGGTCCTGCGACGCTTCATGGAAACCCACGTGTTTGCCGTATGGGACTTCATGTCGCTAACCAAGCGCCTGCAACAGGAGCTGACCTGCGTGCGACTGCCCTGGCTGCCGCCGCAGGATCCCCACGCCGCGCGGTTGATTAACGAGATCGTACTGGGTGAGGAGTCGGATGATCGTCCGGCCCAGGGTCATTACAGCCACTTCGAGTTGTACCTGGATGCAATGCGCGAAGTCGGGGCATGCACCCTTGCCATCGAACGCTTCGTGGCCCTGCAGCAAGAAGGCGTGAGCTACGACGTGGCCTTGCAGAGCATCAACGTCGAACCGGCGGCCGCCAATTTCGTTCGCCATACGCTACACACCGCACTGCATGCGCCAGGTCACAGTGTGGCGGCGGCGTTTCTGCACGGTCGCGAGAGCGTTATCCCTCAGATGTTCCAGCGCATCCTCGACGATTGGGGCATCGGCATCGAGCAGGCGCCGACTTTCCGGTACTACCTCGAACGGCACATTGAGGTCGATTCCGAGGACCACGGCCCGGCAGCGGAAAAGCTCCTGTCGCGACTGGTCGATAGCGACTCGCAACGGCAGGAAGACGTGTACGCCAGCGCCATCGCTGCCGTGGAAAGTCGTATCGCCCTGTGGGACGGGTTGCGCCTGAGCATGAACAAATCCGTCGTGGAGGTGAGCGCATGAACGCCGCCGACTACCAATCCTTCGCCGACGCCTGGGAAAACCGCGCGACCATCCGTACGCGCCCGCGCCGCGTGCTGGAAAACGACGACAAACTGATCTATCCCTTGAGCCGGCAACCGCTGGTGCTGAGCGAAACCTTTCTGCGCCAATGCCCGGAACAGCGCGACTTCGCCCTGGTGCAGACCCTCTACAAGTTCATCAACGATGTGGTGATCTTCGAAACCGAGATCGTCGACAAAACCGCCCGCAGCATCGCCAAGAATCACTTCGCGATCGAGTTTCCGTTCGCCTGCCGCTACGACGCCATGACTGTAGTGGTGGACGAGGATTACCACGCGTTGGTGGCGATGGATTTCATGCAACAGACCATCGCCATGACCGGTATCGCCCCCATCGAGTTACCGGATGAGATTGAGCTGAGTCGGGCGATACCGGCGGCCGTGGCGCTCGCACCGGAGCACCTGCGTAGCGCTGTAGAGCTGATCTGCGTGGCCATCGCCGAAAACACGGTGACCGGTGATGTCGCCGCGTTCGCCAAGGACAACACAGTCAAGCAATCGATCAAGGGCCTGATGGCCGATCACTTGCTGGACGAGGGGCGCCATTCCGGATTCTGGGCGCGGCTGGTACGCATCTACTGGCATGCCGCAAGTGCAGACGACCGCCAGTGCATCGCGCAGATCCTGCCGGTGTTCATTGCCCATTACCTGACCAATGACATCCAGAAATCCTTCGACTTCCGCTTGATCAACGCACTGCAGATCAACGACGCGACGCGCCACGCTCTCAGGAACGAAGTGTCGGCATTGGCCTTTCCGATCAATCGTCATCACCCACTGGTGGCCAACATTGTGCGGTTTTTCCACAGCAGCTCGCTGCTCGATTCGCCGTGCGTACAAACCGCCCTCAACAACTATCTGGTTTGACGAGGAGCCCATCATGAGACGTCTCGACATCTTGCTCTACGGACAAAGCCAGGCCATGGCCGACCTGGCGCTGGAACTCGAACAACACGGTCACTCACTGACCCGGATATCCGCACTCGACGAAATGCCGGGGACTGCGGATCTACTGGTCGACGATGGCACCTCGCTTCAATTCACCGGTCAGGCGCCACGACTGACATTGCAGTTGGGCCTTGGCCTGCCACGAGCGTCCGGCCTGCCATCGCTGGACGTGTTGTGCTGGCATGGTTCAACGCTGCTGAGCCGTGTACCCATCGCCGATGAACAGTCGGGTAACGGCCAGGCGTTGCGTATGCAGGCCATGACAGCACTGGTTGACCACGTGGCGTTGCTGGTCAGCCGCTACTCGCGCGATGCCGATTATTTTCAACACGCCGAACCCGCCGTACCTGCCCACTTTGAGCGCATCGAAAGCCTGCGGTTTCTGGACAGCCTTGCGTTCGTGCATCGCCTCAATGCCACCGCCGACCCACGACTGCAGCAACTCGCGCAAACGCCGATGATCGAGAGGCTGGAGCAACAGTGCATCCAGAGTGCCGACCATCCGGCCTTGAGCATCGACGGCAACACCCTCGACTATCGCCAGTTGCACACCCACAGCCGCGCCATCGAGCAACGTCTGCAGACGCTTCTGGATCAGCATCAAGGCCCGGTAGTCATCGGGATCTGCCTGCCAAAATGCAGTGCGCTGTATGCGGGAATCCTGGCGATCCTGGGCAGTGGTGCGGTGTACTTGCCGCTGGAACCGAGCCATCCGTTACAACGTCAGCAGTACATCCTGTCGAGCGCCGGTGCGGTGTTGTTGCTACATGACGGCGAGCATCCCCTGGCGAGCGGGATGCCAGGGCTGGACATCAGCAGCATCGACGCCCTCGACGCGGACCTCACTCAACCTTTGATGCGCCAACGCCCCGACCTCGATGCGCCATGCATGGCGCTCTATACCTCGGGCACCACCGGCCATCCGAAGGGCGTGCTGCTCAGTCAGGCCAACCTCGCGCACTTCACCCACTGGTACGCCGACTATGTTCAGCTGACCCGCCAGAGCCGGGTGTTGCAGTTTTCTTCGTTGAGTTTCGACTCATCACTGATCGACATCTTCCCCACTCTGTTGCAGGGCGCCGAACTGATCGTGCCCGGCGATGACCAGCGCCGCGATCCGCTGCAACTGGTGGACCTGATTCGTCATCGGCAACTGAGCCACGCCTTTTTACCGCCGGCCTTGTTGAGCATCCTGCCGCTGGAGCAATTGCAGTGCCTGGACCATGTGATGACCGGTGGCGATGTCTGCGAGCCGTGGGTCATCGAGCAACTGAGCCGCCAAGGCAAGCTCTACAACCTCTATGGGCCCACCGAAGCCACGGTGCTGATTACCGCGCGCAAACTCCAGCCAGGCGACAACAATCGCTCTCTGGGCGCTCCAATTGCCAACAGCCAGGTGTTGATTCTCGATGACGACTTTCAACCGGTGGCCGAACAAACCGTCGGCGAGTTGTACATCGCCGGTCCGGGTGTGAGCCTGGGTTATCTGAACAACCCCCAGCAAACCGCTGAGCGCTATCTGGACCTGAACTTGCCTGATGGCCGGACCCTGCGCGCCTATCGCACTGGGGACATGGCGAAGTGGACGAGCGAAGGGATTGAGTTGTGTGGTCGGCGTGATAATCAGGTGAAGATTCGCGGTTTCCGGGTCGAGCCGGAAGAGATTGAGCGCTGCCTGCGCGACAGCCGGTTGTACCGCCAGGTTGCCGTGGTCATCGATAGCCAGCGGCGGATTCTGGCTTTCCTTGCCCAACCCCGGGAAGACCTTCCCGGCGCCGCTCGCCAAGCGTTGAAGGCCCACGCGATACAGCACCTGCCGGACTACATGCTCCCCGTTGCATGGACCGAGCTGACAGCCATGCCCTACGCCAGTAATGGCAAGGTCGACCGTAAGGCGCTTCTGGAGTTGCCGCTCAACGTCACCGAGCACCCTCCACGACGTCTGCCCGCCAGTACCGATGAGGCCTTGCTGCTGGAGATATGGGCGGAGTTGCTGGAGCTGCCGGCGAGCGACATTTCCACCGACGAAAGTTTCTTCAATCTTGGCGGGCACTCGATCCTGCTGTCGCGCATGCTCCTGCGACTGCGCGAGGAGTTCGGGCGCAGCATCTCGATCAATCGCTTCATCGAACTGCCCACTATCGCGAAACTGGCGACACTGGTCCGCGGCTCCGACGGCGAAGAAGTGCTGAGCGAACAGGCCATGCGCGATGCCTTCCGCGAACTGGATGTTCAGCCGCTGCCCGTCAGCCGCATGGGCGATGTGCACAAGGTGATCGTCACCGGTGCCAACAGTTTTGTCGGTGTACACATCGTCGAGGCGTTGCTGGCCTGGGGTGCCAGCGAAATCGCCTGCCTGGTTCGCGACGGCAGCGGGCAATCGGCGGACGAGCGCTTTGCCCAAGCCTTGCGGGAGAACCGTCTGGAGCATCTGGATATGAGCCGGGTGCGGGTTTACACGGCAGACATCACGCGGCCGGAACTCGGTTTGGCGCCCGAGGTTTACCAGCGACTGGATCAGGAGTTTGGCGCCCTGGTGCACAACGCGGCCAACGTCAATCACGTCCTCGATTACGAGTCGCTCGCCCGGGACAACGTCGAGCCGATTTTCGAGTGTTTGCGCCTGTGCGAAGGACGCAGCAAAAAAATCTTCAATTTCGTCTCGACGCTCTCGGCCTCCAGCACGATATCCGCCGACGGCCGAGTGCTTGAGTTGCCGGCCGCCCCGACTCCACCGATCTACATCAAGAACGGCTACAACCTGTCCAAATGGGTCGGCGAGCGAACCCTCGAACGGGCGCGGGAGCTTGGGGTGCGGGTCAATCTCTACCGCCCCGGCAACATCAGCTTCAACAGCCTCACGGGCGTGTGCCAGCCGCACAAGAATCGCCTGATGCTGATGCTCAAGGGCTCGATCCAGCTGGGACAAGTGCCGGAGTTCGCCTTGAACTTCGACTTGATGCCGGTGGACTTTCTCGCCCGATTCATCGCCTTCCACGCCAGTCGTTATCAACCGGAACAAGCGGTATTCAACCTGCACAACCCCGAGCCCTTGAGCTGGGACAACTACGTGGCGTCCTTCCGCGAGGCAGGGCGCGAATTCGCGATGGTCAGCGTCGCCGACTGGCAACAGCAACTGGGTCGGGTCGACAGCGACAACGCGTTGTTCGGCGTGCTGGGGTTCTACCTCAACGGCTTCGAGGAGGACATCGGCGATATCTCGATGATCGGTCACGACAACGCCCAGGTCGGCGTACGGCTTATGGGCGCGTACTACCCGCAAAAGTCCCCGGCGCTGCTGCGTCGCGGCTGCGACTACCTCAAAGAAATCAATTTCATCTGACTCGACCCAATGGAGCAAGACCATGAGTACTCTGCAACCCGATACCCTGATCAAAAACCCTCAAGGCTGCCACGTGGTGTCCTCGGTGGACGTGCCCGCCGATGCCACGCAGGTATGGGCCGTAGTCGGCAACTTTGCCGGCTTCGATCGCTTCATCCCGGCGCTGTCGCACATCGAAATGACGGGTGAAGGCGTGTCATCGCTACGCAAAAAGTTTTTCAGCGACGGCAACCTGGTGGTCGAGCAACTCAACTCCCGGGACGACCAGGCACGGCACATGACCTGGACCACTATCTACAACACCCTGGGTGTGGCCAATCTGTGGGCAGCAATGAGCGTTGAACCACTGGGTGCGGGCAAGTCCCGAGCTACCTGGACCATCGTTGCCGAACCGGCTCAGGGTGGCGCCGAGGCGCTGCCGGGCTTCAAGGTTTTCGTACAGGGTTTTGCCGATGATGCGATGAACAATGTGCTGAAGCTGTTTGCGTAAGACTGAAACGACAAAACCCCTGTCTGCGTGAGCAGACAGGGGTTTTGGAATTTAATCTTGACGATGACCTACTCTCACATGGGGAAACCCCACACTACCATCGGCGATGCATCGTTTCACTGCTGAGTTCGGGATGGGATCAGGTGGTTCCAACGCTCTATGGTCGTCAAGAAATTCTGTGACCAGCCCGTTAGAATTTTAACGTGCCGGTGAAAACTGGTGACTTCTACTAAAACAAAACCCCTACCTGCATACGCAGATAGGGGTTTCGGAATTTAATCTTGACGATGACCTACTCTCACATGGGGAAACCCCACACTACCATCGGCGATGCATCGTTTCACTGCTGAGTTCGGGATGGGATCAGGTGGTTCCAACGCTCTATGGTCGTCAAGAAATTCGGGTACCGAATCGTGGCCAGTCGGCCGCGCTTCAGCAAATCGGGTATGTGACAGCTTTCGGTGTTTTGTGAGCCTTTCGAACTTTCGGTTCTTTTCGTCTTCACACACCGCAATCTGATGCTCGTTAGAGGCGTCAAATTGCTTGGGTGTTATATGGTCAAGCCTCACGGGCAATTAGTATTGGTTAGCTCAACGCCTCACAGCGCTTACACACCCAACCTATCAACGTCGTAGTCTTCGACGGCCCTTCAGGGGACTCAAGGTCCCAGTGAGATCTCATCTTGAGGCAAGTTTCCCGCTTAGATGCTTTCAGCGGTTATCTTTTCCGAACATAGCTACCCGGCAATGCCACTGGCGTGACAACCGGAACACCAGAGGTTCGTCCACTCCGGTCCTCTCGTACTAGGAGCAGCCCCTCTCAAATCTCAAACGTCCACGGCAGATAGGGACCGAACTGTCTCACGACGTTCTAAACCCAGCTCGCGTACCACTTTAAATGGCGAACAGCCATACCCTTGGGACCGGCTTCAGCCCCAGGATGTGATGAGCCGACATCGAGGTGCCAAACACCGCCGTCGATATGAACTCTTGGGCGGTATCAGCCTGTTATCCCCGGAGTACCTTTTATCCGTTGAGCGATGGCCCTTCCATACAGAACCACCGGATCACTAAGACCTACTTTCGTACCTGCTCGACGTGTCTGTCTCGCAGTCAAGCGCGCTTTTGCCTTTATACTCTACGACCGATTTCCGACCGGTCTGAGCGCACCTTCGTACTCCTCCGTTACTCTTTAGGAGGAGACCGCCCCAGTCAAACTACCCACCATACACTGTCCTCGATCCGGATAACGGACCTGAGTTAGAACCTCAAAGTTGCCAGGGTGGTATTTCAAGGTTGGCTCCACGCGAACTGGCGTCCACGCTTCAAAGCCTCCCACCTATCCTACACAAGCAAATTCAAAGTCCAGTGCAAAGCTATAGTAAAGGTTCACGGGGTCTTTCCGTCTAGCCGCGGATACACTGCATCTTCACAGCGATTTCAATTTCACTGAGTCTCGGGTGGAGACAGCGCCGCCATCGTTACGCCATTCGTGCAGGTCGGAACTTACCCGACAAGGAATTTCGCTACCTTAGGACCGTTATAGTTACGGCCGCCGTTTACCGGGGCTTCGATCAAGAGCTTCGCGTTAGCTAACCCCATCAATTAACCTTCCGGCACCGGGCAGGCGTCACACCCTATACGTCCACTTTCGTGTTTGCAGAGTGCTGTGTTTTTAATAAACAGTCGCAGCGGCCTGGTATCTTCGACCGGCGTGGGCTTACGGAGCAAGTCCTTCACCCTCACCGGCGCACCTTCTCCCGAAGTTACGGTGCCATTTTGCCTAGTTCCTTCACCCGAGTTCTCTCAAGCGCCTTGGTATTCTCTACCCAACCACCTGTGTCGGTTTGGGGTACGGTTCCTGGTTACCTGAAGCTTAGAAGCTTTTCTTGGAAGCATGGCATCAACCACTTCGTGTTCCAAAGGAACACTCGTCATCAGCTCTCGGCCTTAAGATCCCGGATTTACCTAAGATCTCAGCCTACCACCTTAAACTTGGACAACCAACGCCAAGCTGGCCTAGCCTTCTCCGTCCCTCCATCGCAATAACCAGAAGTACAGGAATATTAACCTGTTTTCCATCGACTACGCTTTTCAGCCTCGCCTTAGGGACCGACTAACCCTGCGTCGATTAACGTTGCGCAGGAAACCTTGGTCTTTCGGCGTGGGTGTTTTTCACACCCATTGTCGTTACTCATGTCAGCATTCGCACTTCTGATACCTCCAGCAAGCTTCTCAACTCACCTTCACAGGCTTACAGAACGCTCCTCTACCGCATCATCCGAAGATGATACCCGTAGCTTCGGTGTATGGTTTGAGCCCCGTTACATCTTCCGCGCAGGCCGACTCGACTAGTGAGCTATTACGCTTTCTTTAAAGGGTGGCTGCTTCTAAGCCAACCTCCTAGCTGTCTAAGCCTTCCCACATCGTTTCCCACTTAACCATAACTTTGGGACCTTAGCTGACGGTCTGGGTTGTTTCCCTTTTCACGACGGACGTTAGCACCCGCCGTGTGTCTCCCATGCTCGGCACTTGTAGGTATTCGGAGTTTGCATCGGTTTGGTAAGTCGGGATGACCCCCTAGCCGAAACAGTGCTCTACCCCCTACAGTGATACATGAGGCGCTACCTAAATAGCTTTCGAGGAGAACCAGCTATCTCCGAGCTTGATTAGCCTTTCACTCCGATCCACAGGTCATCCGCTAACTTTTCAACGGTAGTCGGTTCGGTCCTCCAGTCAGTGTTACCTAACCTTCAACCTGCCCATGGATAGATCGCCCGGTTTCGGGTCTATTCCCAGCGACTAGACGCCCTATTAAGACTCGCTTTCGCTACGCCTCCCCTATTCGGTTAAGCTCGCCACTGAAAATAAGTCGCTGACCCATTATACAAAAGGTACGCAGTCACCTAACAAAGTAGGCTCCCACTGCTTGTACGCATACGGTTTCAGGATCTATTTCACTCCCCTCTCCGGGGTTCTTTTCGCCTTTCCCTCACGGTACTAGTTCACTATCGGTCAGTCAGTAGTATTTAGCCTTGGAGGATGGTCCCCCCATATTCAGACAAAGTTTCTCGTGCTCCGTCCTACTCGATTTCATGACTAAGAGATTTTCGCGTACAGGGCTATCACCCACTATGGCCGCACTTTCCAGAGCGTTCCGCTAATCTCAAAGCCACTTAAGGGCTGGTCCCCGTTCGCTCGCCACTACTAAGGGAATCTCGGTTGATTTCTTTTCCTCAGGGTACTTAGATGTTTCAGTTCCCCTGGTTCGCCTCTTGCACCTATGTATTCAGTACAAGATAACCATCTTATGATGGCTGGGTTCCCCCATTCAGACATCTCCGGATCAAAGTCTGTTTGCCGACTCCCCGAAGCTTTTCGCAGGCTACCACGTCTTTCATCGCCTCTGACTGCCAAGGCATCCACCGTATGCGCTTCTTCACTTGACCATATAACCCCAAGCAATCTGGTTATACTATGAAGACGACATTCGCCGAAAATTCGATTGAGCTCCTAAGAGCAACTCACAAATTTTACCTTAGCCTGATCCGTTACCAGTGAAAGTAACGTTCAGTCTATCTTTCTATCACATACCCAAATTTTTAAAGAACGAACTAGTCAAAGACTAGAAATCAACATTCACCATCGAACCGATGGAATGCTCATTTCTAAGCTTTATACAATCAGAAGCAGTAGTGGTGGAGCCAAACGGGATCGAACCGTTGACCTCCTGCGTGCAAGGCAGGCGCTCTCCCAGCTGAGCTATGGCCCCGTATTTCTACAGGCGTTTCCCACACAAAATTGGTGGGTCTGGGCAGATTCGAACTGCCGACCTCACCCTTATCAGGGGTGCGCTCTAACCAACTGAGCTACAGACCCAATTTCGAGCTACAAGGCCGACCTCACCCTGCTCTTTACCACAGAGCATGGGGTGCGCTCTAACCAACCAAGCCACAACCATTTAGGCTGCTTCTATATCGTCTTCTTCAATGAATCAAGCAATTCGTGTGGGAACTTATGGAGCAGCTGAGTCGTCGATTAAGGAGGTGATCCAGCCGCAGGTTCCCCTACGGCTACCTTGTTACGACTTCACCCCAGTCATGAATCACACCGTGGTAACCGTCCTCCCGAAGGTTAGACTAGCTACTTCTGGTGCAACCCACTCCCATGGTGTGACGGGCGGTGTGTACAAGGCCCGGGAACGTATTCACCGCGACATTCTGATTCGCGATTACTAGCGATTCCGACTTCACGCAGTCGAGTTGCAGACTGCGATCCGGACTACGATCGGTTTTGTGGGATTAGCTCCACCTCGCGGCTTGGCAACCCTCTGTACCGACCATTGTAGCACGTGTGTAGCCCAGGCCGTAAGGGCCATGATGACTTGACGTCATCCCCACCTTCCTCCGGTTTGTCACCGGCAGTCTCCTTAGAGTGCCCACCATGACGTGCTGGTAACTAAGGACAAGGGTTGCGCTCGTTACGGGACTTAACCCAACATCTCACGACACGAGCTGACGACAGCCATGCAGCACCTGTCTCAATGTTCCCGAAGGCACCAATCCATCTCTGGAAAGTTCATTGGATGTCAAGGCCTGGTAAGGTTCTTCGCGTTGCTTCGAATTAAACCACATGCTCCACCGCTTGTGCGGGCCCCCGTCAATTCATTTGAGTTTTAACCTTGCGGCCGTACTCCCCAGGCGGTCAACTTAATGCGTTAGCTGCGCCACTAAGAGCTCAAGGCCCCCAACGGCTAGTTGACATCGTTTACGGCGTGGACTACCAGGGTATCTAATCCTGTTTGCTCCCCACGCTTTCGCACCTCAGTGTCAGTATCAGTCCAGGTGGTCGCCTTCGCCACTGGTGTTCCTTCCTATATCTACGCATTTCACCGCTACACAGGAAATTCCACCACCCTCTACCATACTCTAGCTTGTCAGTTTTGAATGCAGTTCCCAGGTTGAGCCCGGGGCTTTCACATCCAACTTAACAAACCACCTACGCGCGCTTTACGCCCAGTAATTCCGATTAACGCTTGCACCCTCTGTATTACCGCGGCTGCTGGCACAGAGTTAGCCGGTGCTTATTCTGTCGGTAACGTCAAAACACCAACGTATTAGGTTAATGCCCTTCCTCCCAACTTAAAGTGCTTTACAATCCGAAGACCTTCTTCACACACGCGGCATGGCTGGATCAGGCTTTCGCCCATTGTCCAATATTCCCCACTGCTGCCTCCCGTAGGAGTCTGGACCGTGTCTCAGTTCCAGTGTGACTGATCATCCTCTCAGACCAGTTACGGATCGTCGCCTTGGTGAGCCATTACCTCACCAACTAGCTAATCCGACCTAGGCTCATCTGATAGCGCAAGGCCCGAAGGTCCCCTGCTTTCTCCCGTAGGACGTATGCGGTATTAGCGTTCCTTTCGAAACGTTGTCCCCCACTACCAGGCAGATTCCTAGGCATTACTCACCCGTCCGCCGCTGAATTCAGGAGCAAGCTCCTGTCATCCGCTCGACTTGCATGTGTTAGGCCTGCCGCCAGCGTTCAATCTGAGCCATGATCAAACTCTTCAGTTCAAACATCTTTGGGTTTTGAGAAAACCCTAAACTTGGCTCAGCAATCGTTGGTTACATCTTTGATTTCTCGCGGAGTAACTTGTGATGCTGATAATCTGTTGACTAGCAGTCTGATTCCACAAGCACCCACACGAATTGCTTGATTCAGTTGTTAAAGAGCGGTTGGTTAAGATCTTTCGTCTCAACCGAGGCGCGCATTCTACAGCAGCCTCATTTGCTGTCAAGTGATTATTTTCTGAAGTTTTCCAAGTTTCCTTTTCAACTTCAACCACTTGCGCTTCAGATCTCTCGTCAGCGGGAGGCGAATTCTACAGCGTTACACGCTGCTGTCAACACCTCTTTTTCAACTCCCTTTCGGCTTCGATGAACTGAAGCAACCTGCTGCCGAAAACTGCGTAACTCGTTGCTTACCAAGGAGTTTTCCGTTTCGACTGCGCCGGAAGTGGGGCGAATTATAGACATCTGAAATCTGCCGTCAAGCACTGATTTAGGTTTTCTATCAATATGCTGCACAAAGCAGCAAAACACCCCAAAAGGAGCCTATATAGAGGAGCCGAAACTCTCCTCTATATAGAAGAGATCTATCAGAGAACGCCAGAAGCCTTGAATGCGGACACCGCCCCGGCATCCAGGCCCAACACCCGCTGCAAAACCTCCAGTGTGTGCTCACCCAGCAGAGGAGGCGCAAAACGGTACTCCACCGGCGTTTCAGACAGTCGAATCGGGCTCGCCACCTGAGGCACCATCCCGGCCAGCGCATGCGGCAGCTCGATAGCCAACCCGCGCGCCTTGACCTGAGGGTCGGCAAACATCTGCGCCACGTCATTGATAGGCCCGCAGGGCACGCCAGCCCGCTCCAGTTGCGCCACCCATTCAGCGGTCGTCTTAAACACCGTCGCCTGGCGGATCAGCGGGATCAGTACTGCCCTGTTTGCCACCCGCAGCTTGTTGGTCGCAAAACGCGGATCGTCCGCCCACTGCGGCTGCCCGGCCACTTCCGCGAATTTGCGAAACTGCCCATCGTTCCCGACGGTAAGGATAAAATCGCCATCCGCCGTAGGAAAATCCTGATAAGGCACGATGTTCGGATGAGCATTCCCCAGACGTTTAGGCGCATTGCCTGTCGTCAGGTAGTTCATAGCCTGGTTGGCCAGACAAGCCACCTGCACGTCCAGCAGAGCCATATCGATATGCTGACCCCCGCCATCGTGATCCCGATGCGCAAGCGCTGCGAGGATCGCGACAGTCGAATACAGCCCGGTCAGGATGTCCGTCAGCGCCACGCCAACCTTCACCGGCCCCGCGCCTTCTTCGCCTTCAGGTCGCCCCGTGAGGCTCATGAGGCCGCCCAGCCCCTGGATCATGAAGTCATAACCCGCACGCTTGGCGTAAGGACCGGTCTGGCCGAACCCGGTGATCGAGCAATAGATCAGATCCGGATTGATCGCCTTCAGCGATTCATAGTCCAGACCATAAGCCGCCAGACCGCCGACCTTGAAGTTCTCGATCAGGATGTCCGACCTGGCCGCCAGTTCACGCACCAGCTTTTGCCCTTCAGGGCGAGTGAAGTCGATGGTGACCGATTGTTTGTTGCGATTGGCCGACAAGTAATAGGCGGCCTCGCTGGTGTTCTCGCCATAAGCGTCTTTAAGGAACGGCGGTCCCCAGGCGCGCGTGTCATCGCCGTTACCCGGACGCTCGACCTTGATCACTTCAGCGCCAAGGTCGGCCAGGATCTGCCCGGCCCAAGGCCCGGCCAGCACCCGCGATAAATCCAGTACCCGTAGATGCGATAGCGCGCCCATGGACGTTCTCCTTAATAGAACGCCTGGAGGCCGGTTTGCGCACGACCGAGGATCAGTGCATGGACGTCGTGCGTACCTTCATAGGTGTTCACCACTTCCAGGTTGACCAGGTGACGCGCGACACCGAATTCATCGGAGATGCCGTTGCCGCCCAACATATCGCGAGCCAAGCGCGCGATATCCAGGGACTTGCCGCAAGAGTTGCGCTTCATCATCGAAGTGATTTCGACAGCAGCAGTCCCTTCGTCCTTCATACGACCCAGACGCAGGCAGCCTTGCAGCGCCATGGTGATTTCAGTCTGCATATCGGCCAGCTTCTTCTGGATCAACTGGGTAGCGGCCAGCGGGCGTCCAAACTGTTGACGATCCAGGGTGTACTGGCGAGCGGTGTGCCAGCAGAACTCGGCCGCGCCCAGCGCACCCCAGGAGATGCCGTAACGTGCAGAATTGAGGCAAGTGAAAGGACCTTTCAGACCACGGACGTCCGGGAAGATGTTCTCTTCCGGCACAAACACGTTGTCCATCACGATTTCACCGGTGATCGATGCCCGCAGGCCCACCTTGCCGTGAATCGCCGGAGCGCTCAGGCCTTTCCAGCCTTTCTCCAGAACGAAGCCGCGGATGTCGCCGGCATCGTCCTTGGCCCAGACCACGAACACATCGGCGATCGGGCTGTTGGTGATCCACATCTTGTTGCCGGTGAGGCTGTAGCCACCTTCCACTTTACGCGCACGAGAAATCATCGCGCCCGGATCGGAGCCGTGGTTAGGCTCGGTCAGACCGAAGCAGCCGATCCACTCGCCCGACGCCAGTTTCGGCAGGTACTTCTGCTTCTGCGCCTCGGTACCGAATTCATTGATTGGCACCATCACCAGCGAGGACTGCACGCTCATCATCGAGCGATAGCCGGAGTCGATGCGCTCGACCTCTCGGGCGATCAGGCCGTAACTGACATAGTTCAGGCCGCTGCCACCGTACTGCTCGGGGATGGTTGCACCCAACAGGCCGACTTCGCCCATTTCGCGGAAGATCGCCGGATCGGTCTTCTCATGACGGAAAGCTTCAAGAATGCGCGGCGCAAGGCTCTGCTGAGCAAACTGCGCAGCCGTGTCGCGAATCATGCGTTCTTCTTCAGTGAGCTGTTGATCCAGCAGCAGGGGATCGATCCAGTTGAAGCTAGCTTTACCGCCCATGAGTGTGTCCTCTCGAATCGGGTCAAATAACGTGGACTGATCCTAGGCCCGGATCGGTGCCACGGCAAACGAGGATTTTGCATACTGTTGTGCTATTTTCTCACTCCGAAACGTCGTGAAAGAGCCTTTATGCGATGTATTAGTGAGGTTGACGTACATGCGCAGAAAGATACCCAGCACCACCGCCCTGATCAGCTTCGAGGCCGCAGCGCGCCACGAGAGCTTCACCAAGGCCGCCCAGGAACTGTCGCTGACCCAAGGGGCGATTTGCCGACAGATCGCCAGCCTTGAAGAGTTCCTCAGCGTGGAACTGTTCCGACGCTCGCGGCGCGGGGTCAAGCTGACGGAAGCCGGACTCTCCTACAGCCGTCGAGTGGCCACTCAACTCGATGCCGTTGAGCGCGACACCTTGTCCGTGATGGGCCAGCAAGGCACCAACGTGATCGAGCTGGCCGTGGTTCCGACCTTCGGCACCCAATGGCTGTTGCCGCGACTTAAAGATTTCCAGCAAAAACACCCGGAAGTAACGGTCAACCTGACCAACCGCACGCGCCCGTTCCTGTTCGCCGACACGGATTTCGACGCCGCCATCTACTTCGGTGACGCAGATTGGTCGGGTACAGAATCCCACAGACTGATGGGTGAAAATCCGATGCCCGTTTGTAGCCCCAACCTGCTCGGAAACAAGACCGGTCTGACACCCGACGAAATTGCCGACTTACCTCTCCTGCAACAAACCACCCGCCCTTATGCCTGGCGCCAATGGTTCGACTCCCAACACCTGAATGTCCCGCGAGACATGACAGGCCCCCGCTACGAGCTATTTTCCATGCTCGCCCAGGCAGCCATGCACGACATGGGCATCGCCCTGATCCCGCCGTTCCTGATTCAAAGGGAGTTGAAAGAGAAACGCTTGGTGATCGCCAACCCGCAAGCACTGTCCAGCATCAAGGCTTATTACCTGATGATTCCTGAGCGAAAGGTCGAATCCGCATCATTAAGGGCATTTCGAGACTGGCTGGTAAATCAGGCGCACAGCTACAGCCTAGAGGGATAAAGGCTCTCAAAGCTTACTTGACCCCGTAGTCAGCTAAATTAAAGCCCTACAGATATACGTATTTGTCGCATAACAGCAAACTGTATCGAGAAGTCGTACAAACGTCCCACAAGCGCCTGATGACGCGGCTTTGCGCCACTATTTCTAGGCGATGCCGCATCATTCATACGGCCGATGTGTAAATTCTTCAATTTCGGCCAGAATCCTTGAAAAGCACGGTCTGCAAGGGATTGAGGCAGTTGGTTGCGACATTCGGTCACGGGGTGACTTGTAGTTAATTTTCCGTCACCCGTCATAATCCCTTGAAGGGCACAAAGTTCGCCTGCAAAATGCCGCGCCCCGCCCTGATTTGGCGGGATCGTGCTGATCGGCCGCCCCAGCCGCACCATCCGTAGTGCATGGGTTTACTCAACAAGATCACGCAGGAGATTTGACGTGCACATTGGTGTTCCTCTCGAAACCCAGACCGGTGAAACACGGGTTGCTGCAACCCCGGAAACCATCAAGAAGCTGATCGGCCAGGGCCATAAGGTCACTGTACAAAGCGGCGCCGGCATTAATGCCAGCGTTGTCGACAGTGCCTATGAAGCGGCAGGCGCAAACATTGGCAGCGCCAACGATGCGTTTGGTGCAGAGCTGATTTTGAAGGTGGTCGCGCCCAGCGACAGCGAGCTGGCGCTGATCAAGAGCGGCACCGTTGTGGTGGGCATGCTCAATCCGTTCAGCAATGAAACCATCGCTAAGCTGGCCGAGTGCGGCATTACCGCCTTTGCCCTGGAAGCCGCGCCTCGTACCTCCCGCGCTCAGAGCCTGGACGTACTGTCCTCGCAAGCCAACATCGCCGGCTATAAAGCCGTGTTGCTGGCCGCGCACCACTACCCGCGCTTCATGCCGATGCTGATGACCGCTGCGGGCACCGTGAAAGCGGCGCGCGTGTTGATCCTTGGTGCCGGTGTGGCCGGCTTGCAGGCGATCGCTACGGCGAAACGCCTGGGTGCAGTGATCGAAGCGTCCGACGTGCGTCCTGCGGTAAAAGAGCAGATCGAATCCCTCGGCGCCAAGTTCGTCGACGTGCCGTACGAGACCGATGAAGAGCGTGAGTGCGCCGTCGGTGTCGGCGGTTACGCCCGCCCGATGCCGGCCAGCTGGATGCAGCGCCAGGCCGCGGCCGTGCACGAACGCGCCAAGCAGGCGGACATCGTGATCACCACCGCACTGATTCCCGGCCGCAAGGCACCGACGCTGCTCAGTGCAGAAACCGTGGCGCAGATGAAACCGGGCTCGGTGGTCATCGACCTCGCGGCCGCCCAGGGCGGCAACTGCCCGCTGACCGTGGCCGATCAGGTGGTCGTCGCACATGGCGTGACCATCGTGGGCCCGACCAACCTGGCCAGCGCCGTGGCGGCTGACGCTTCGGCGCTGTACGCCCGCAACCTGCTGGACTTCATGAAACTGTTGTTCGATAAAGACGGACAACTGGTGATCAACCTTGAAGACGATATCGTCGCCGCGTGCCTGATGTGCCGCGACGGCCAGATCGTGCGCAAGAACGGCTGAGGATAAAAATAATGGAAGACATGCTGATCTCTCACGGTATCTACAACCTGATCATTTTCGTGCTGGCGATCTATGTCGGCTACCACGTGGTCTGGAACGTCACACCGGCACTGCACACGCCGCTGATGGCGGTGACCAACGCCATTTCGGCCATTGTGATCGTCGGCGCCATGCTCGCCGCCGCCCTCACCGTGACCCCGCTGGGCAAGACCATGGGCACCCTGGCCGTGGCCCTGGCCGCCGTCAACGTGTTTGGTGGCTTCCTGGTGACCCGCCGCATGCTGGAAATGTTCAAGAAAAAAGCGGCCAAAGCGCCGGCGGCCAAGGCCGAAGCAGTCAAGGCCGAGGTGCAGCAAGCATGAGCATGAACCTGGTTACTTCCCTGTATTTGATCGCCTCGGTCTGCTTCATCCAGGCGCTCAAGGGCCTCTCGCACCCCACCACGTCGCGTCGTGGCAACCTGTTCGGCATGCTCGGCATGGGCCTGGCGATTCTCACCACGGTGGGCCTGATCTACAAGCTGGGCTCCGAGTTGGCACAAGACGGCATCGTCTACGTGATCGTCGGCCTGCTGATCGGCGGCACTGCCGGTTCGATCATGGCCAAACGCGTCGAAATGACCAAGATGCCCGAACTGGTCGCCTTCATGCACAGCATGATCGGTCTGGCAGCGGTGTTCATTGCGGTGGCAGCCGTGGTCGAGCCGCAATCGCTGGGCATCGTGCAGAACCTCGGCGACGCGATCCCGGCCGGTAACCGCCTGGAGCTGTTCCTCGGCGCCGCCATCGGTGCAATCACCTTCTCCGGCTCGGTCATTGCCTTCGGCAAGCTGGCGGGCAAATACAAGTTCCGCCTGTTCCAGGGTGCGCCGGTCCAGTTCGGCGGTCAGCACAAGCTGAACCTGCTGCTGGGCCTGGCCACCCTGGGCCTGGGCGTGACCTTCATGCTCACCGGCGACTACACCGCTTTCGCCGTGATGCTGGCCCTGGCCTTCGTGCTCGGCGTGCTGATCATCATCCCGATCGGTGGCGCGGACATGCCCGTGGTCGTGTCGATGCTCAACAGCTACTCCGGCTGGGCCGCGGCGGGTATCGGCTTCTCGCTGAACAACTCGATGCTGATCATCGCAGGCTCACTGGTGGGCTCCTCCGGTGCGATCCTCTCGTACATCATGTGCAAGGCGATGAACCGCTCCTTCTTTAATGTGCTGCTCGGTGGCTTCGGCAACACGGCAGAGGCGGCCGGCCCGGCGGGCTCGAAAGAAGCCCGTCCGGTGAAATCCGGCTCGGCTGACGACGCGACCTTCCTGCTGACCAACGCCGACACCGTGATCATCGTGCCGGGTTACGGCCTGGCGGTTGCGCGGGCCCAGCATGCGCTGAAGGAACTGACCGAGAAGCTGACCCATCGCGGCGTGACCGTGAAGTACGCGATCCACCCGGTGGCCGGTCGGATGCCCGGCCACATGAACGTGTTGCTGGCCGAGGCCGAAGTGCCTTACGACCAGGTGTTCGAGATGGACGACATCAACTCCGAGTTCGGCCAGGCCGACGTGGTACTGGTGTTGGGCGCCAACGACGTGGTCAACCCGGCCGCGAAGAACGATCCGAAATCGCCGATTGCCGGCATGCCGATCCTCGAGGCGTTCAAGGCCAAGACCATCATCGTCAACAAGCGCTCGATGGCCAGCGGCTACGCCGGTCTGGATAACGAGCTGTTCTACCTGGACAAGACCATGATGGTGTTCGGCGACGCTAAAAAGGTCATCGAGGACATGGTAAAAGCTGTCGACTAACCCTCTGCGGCACACGGAACGCCCCGACTCGTCGGGGCGTTTTTGTTTGCGCAAATCGTCGGACAAACTGTCCTTTTGTTACCGATCCGGTAACGGTGTTTTGCTTGAAAGGCCCTGAATAGACGCCTCGATTGCGACCTTGGTAGCGGGACAGAAGCTGGCGCAATTCACTAGACTGCACGTCCTGCTACCTGTTGCCCGAGATAACAATCCATGTACCGTGACCGTATTCGCCTGCCTTCGTTGTTGGACAAAGTGATGAGCGCCGCCGACGCTGCCGCCCTGATTGAGGACGGCATGACCGTCGGCATGAGTGGCTTTACTCGCGCCGGCGAAGCCAAGGCCGTCCCTCAGGCGCTGGCCGAGCGTGCCAAGGTCACGCCGCTGAAGATCAGCCTGATGACCGGCGCAAGCCTGGGCAACGACCTCGACAAACAGTTGACCGAAGCCGGTGTGCTGTCGCGACGCATGCCGTTTCAGGTCGACAGTACCCTGCGCAAGGCGATCAATGCCGGTGAGGTCATGTTCATCGACCAGCACTTGTCGGAAACCGTGGAGCAATTGCGCAACCAGCAATTGAAGCTGCCGGACATTGCCGTGATTGAAGCCGTAGCGATAACCGAGCAAGGACATATCGTGCCAACCACTTCGGTCGGCAACTCGGCCAGCTTCGCGATTTTCGCCAAGCACGTGATCGTCGAGATCAACATGGCGCACAACCCGAATCTCGAAGGTCTGCACGACATCTATATTCCGACCTACCGTCCGACTCGTACGCCGATTCCGCTGGTCAAGGTCGACGATCGCATTGGCAGCACCGCCATCCCGATTCCACCGGAAAAAATCGTCGCCATCGTAGTCACCCACCAGGCTGACTCGCCCTCCACGGTGCTGGCGCCGGACGCCGAGACCCAAGCCATTGCCGATCATCTGATCGACTTCTTCAAACAGGAAGTGGCAGCAGGGCGCATGACCAACAAACTCGGCCCGCTACAAGCCGGTATCGGCACCATCGCCAACTCGGTGATGTGCGGCTTGATCGACTCGCCGTTCGAAGACCTGACGATGTACTCCGAAGTGCTGCAGGACTCGACCTTCGACCTGATCGACGCCGGCAAGCTGAGTTTTGCTTCGGGCAGTTCGATCACCCTGTCGAGCCGACGCAATGCCGACGTGTTCGGCAATCTGGAGCGCTACAAGGACAAGCTGGTTCTGCGCCCGCAGGAGATCTCCAACCACCCTGAAGTCGTGCGCCGCCTTGGCATCATCGGCATCAACACGGCACTGGAGTTCGATATCTACGGCAACGTCAACTCCACTCACGTCTGCGGCACGCGGATGATGAACGGCATCGGCGGATCGGGCGATTTCGCGCGCAACGCACACCTGTCCGTGTTCGTGACCAAGTCGATCGCCAAGGGCGGTGCGATCTCCAGCGTGGTGCCGATGGTCAGCCATGTCGACCACACCGAACATGACGTCGACATTCTCGTGACCGAAGTGGGCCTGGCAGACTTGCGTGGCCTGGCGCCTCGGGAACGCGCCCGGGTCATCATCGACAAATGCGTGCACCCGGATTACCGCCAGGCGCTGAATGATTACTTCACCGCCGCGTGCGCCATCGGCGGGCACACCCCCCACATCCTGCGTGACGCCCTGAGCTGGCACATCAACCTGGAAGAAACCGGGCAAATGCTGAAGAAGTAATTGGTACAGATAGCAGCTGGCGCAAACACAGTTTCGTCAGCTTGCCCTTGCCCCTTCGGAATATTAAAAAAACTGTACTGCTGTACTGGTCGTTTCTTTAGGAAAACTCCTACACCACCAAGCCAAAACAACAGTTTTGCACCTTAATAGTGCAGACAGGTACAGTTGCCTCAATTCAGACCAGTACACCCCCTTTAAACAGTTAACTGAGCTCTTACAATACAGATGAACTGTATCTACAGAGACTAGGCAAACGAGAGGATCATGGGCACCAGTTAAGCCACTACCTAATCCCGCCATAAGCGGAAGGATGAAAACCATGGAACGTACACTCAGTTCCGAACTGTTCTTCGAAGACACCGCTGCAAAAACCCAGGCTTCCCTGCCTCTGCGCGTTATCGCCAACCTGATGCTGTGGCAGCGCCGCATCACCAGCCGCCATCAACTGGCTCGTCTGGATTCGCGTCTGCTGGCTGACGCCGGTATTAGCGAAGCACAACGCTACGAAGAGCTGAGCAAGCCGTTCTGGCGCTAAGTTAGCGTCGCTGGCTCTGACCTGAAGGGTCCACCGCCAGCAACCCGAATTGAAAAAACAAAACCCGTCGTGGGAAACCACGACGGGTTTTGTCGTTTTGGCCTGTCAAGTCCGCTCGAACAGTAGAAAACCAAGAAACCAGTACAGTTTGTAAAAACAACAAACTGAATGAGTACAATATCGTCGCGGTGTGTCTGTAGCGGATATTCGACCGGTGTCAGCATGGAGCCCTCTACTTATCAGGACAGGGACCGCGCCATGAGTTCTTTACAGGATGTTTCCACACCACAGGTTCAATCGAGACCTTGCTTGCGCTGGGTCAGATACCTGTTAACAAGACTCTTCGCTAGTCTGGAAAGGGCGAGAACACGGCGTTTACTGGCTCAACTCGATGATCGTCAGCTATCGGATCTTTGCATCAGCCATGCTGAGCGCATCAATGAATTGGATAAACCGTTCTGGCGCTGACTGCCTGCTTGCATGTCGGGCTGTTCGAATTGACACACTCAGGCCTAATATCAGGTCAGAACGTGGCGAGCGCCAAGCGCCTGGCGTCTGACTTTGCAGACACTGCGCCATCTTCCAATCGGCTTACCCTAGGAGTTACACCATGTCCCGACTTCGCTTGCTCAGCGCTGCAGCCCTGCTTGCCGTAGCAGCCAATTCCCACGCCACCAGCTTTATCGTGACCACCGACGCAGTCGTTGGGGCACTCAAATCCAGTTCCGATGCGACGTCCGACATCACGTCTTCGTTCAAAGATGACAAGATCGTGCTCGCAGCACGTGACGACGCCGCCAGCTTCGTTGCCAGCGAAGGTTCCATCCGCGGGGTGAAACTGGAAAGCGCGCTCGACCATATTCGTCATCAGGCCCCCCAGTTGAACGCAACCGATGCACAACTGGCGCAGGCGATCCTGACGATCTGATCGACTTCTGGCCGGGGACACGCTCGACGTGTCCCAATATTTCCGTGCTGGCTCTGGAATGGGCCTTGCGCTAGCCTTGGGACTCACTTTTAACTGTCGAGTCTCATGCGTTTTCTTGCAAATCTGTTGATCACTCCAGTCATGGTTACTGCCGCCTGTTCAGGCTCAGCCCACGCCTACGACGCCTTTAACCTGTCAACCCAAGGGGTCGTGGCCAGTGGATATGCCACAAGCATGGTGACCTCCGCCCCCTTCGACCATAAACTGCTGCTCGCAGCCCAGGATGACGCCGCGGCATTCATTGCCAGTGACGGCCAACTAAGAGCCGCACAACTGGAGTCGGCCCTGCGGTATCTGCGCCGAACCCAGGCAAAACTTCATGCCAGCGACCTTGAACTGGCACAAGCAATTCTCGTCCAATGGTTATCCCTGTTTTTTCTGGAGTCATTCCATGCGTAACCCGCTGATTGCTGCCACCTTAGGCCTGCTGCTGTTGGCCGATGTGGCCCAGGCACATACTCTGGTTGCCACCAGTAATATTCTGATCCGTGCTACCCAGCGCACCCTCGATTTCACCTCCGACACCACCACGTCCATTCGCGATTCGAAAATCGTGCGCGAAGCCCAGGACGACGCCGCCAGTTTCGTTGCCAGCAATGGCGACATTCGTGGCGCTCACCTGGAATCCGCCTTCGATTTGCTGCGCACCCGTGTGCCGGAAGCTCGTGACGCCAGTGACCAGGATCTCGCCGAAGCCATCCTCGCACTGTGAAGCGTCCAGGCGCCTGGCTGCTGGCCGGAGCCCTGTTGCTGCTCGGCAACACGGCCCACGCTGGCCTTCAATTACAGCTCAAGGCCGAAGGTCTGACGCCCGCGCAACAGCAAGCCAGCCAGGCGTTGCTCGATGAAGCCATGCAGGCACTGCCGCCACGCTTTGTCGAACAATTGGACCGGCGCATCGATGTCGGCTGGACCGATGACATGCCGAGAAATGCCTACGGTCAGGCGACACTGGTGTCCGAACTCGATCTGAACCGCAACCTGCTGGCCGGCCTCACCGATGGCAGCGCCGCGACCAAGAAGACCCATCGCCCCCATGGCACCGTGCGCCGGGAAATGCTGGCCACGGTGTTGCACGAGCTGACTCACATCTACGATCGCTCACGCCTGTGGCCAAAGGCAGAGCGCACACTGATTCAACGCTGTACCCGACAAGACAGCAGCTCAGGGCTGGTCGGCATCCCCGACCAATGCCGCGGCCAGACCGGCCGCCGCTATACCCTTAGCGATGATCCACGCCTGCTCGACCTCGCCGGCTGGCCGCAATACGTCGGCCGTCGTGGCGAGCGCGAACAGTACAACCGGCAGATCGCGCGCAGCCCGGACATCTACGAGACGAGCAGCCCCAAGGAGTTCGTCGCGGTCAATATGGAGTACTTCCTGCTCGATCCGAGCTACGCCTGCCGTCGTCCCGCGTTGTACCGCTACTACAAAGAACATTTCGGCTGGGCACCCACGGCCAAAGACGCTTGCGGCAAAACCGTCGCCTTCCTCAATGCCGGCAGTGATTTCGCCAAAACACCACTGGGCCAGGTCGATCCTGAACGGGTTTACGCCATCGACTACCTGCTGGCCGAAGCTAACCAGAACTTGTTCAGCTACTGGGGTCACAGCATGTTGCGCCTGGTCATTTGCGCACCGGGCCGGCCACGCGGACCGGATTGCCGACTGGACCTGGACCAGCATCTGGTGCTGTCGTACCGTGCTTTTGTCGGTGATGTGCAGATGTCGAGCTGGAACGGGCTGGTCGGCAAGTACCCATCGCGCCTGTTTGTCCTGCCGCTTTCCCAGGTCATCGATGAATACACCAAGACCGAGTTGCGCAGCCTGGCCTCAGTGCCACTTAACCTGTCGCGCCGCGAGATCGATGATGTGGTGGAGCACGCCGCCGAAATGCACTGGAGCTACGACGGCAACTACTTCTTCCTGTCCAACAACTGTGCAGTAGAAGGACTGAAACTGCTGCGTAGCAGCACTAACAACCCGCAGCTGGTGGGTCTGGACAACATCATGCCCAACGGCATGCTCGAAGTGCTCAAGGGGCGTGGTCTGGCCGATACCAGCGTGCTGGATGATCCTCGCGAAGCACTGCGCCTGGGTTATCGCTTCGACTCCTTCCGTGATCGCTACCAAGCGATGTTCGACGTGTTGAAAAAGCAGATGCCGATCAAACAGGAAACTGTCGAAGAGTGGCTGGATTTGAAAGCCGCAGAGCGGCGGCAATGGTTCGAACAGGCTGATTTGCGTACTAGCGCGGCATTGCTGCTGCTGGAACAGGCGAGTTTCCGTCGACAGATGCTGCTGGCCCAGGACGAGGTGAAGCAACGCTATCTGGGCGCTCGGGAGCTGAAAAACGGCGGCATGGACAAGGCCAACGAGACGCTGAAGCAGATTCTCGCCAACAGCGGCTTCCTCAGCCGCCCGGCAGAATTGCTGGGGACCGCAGGTTACGGGTTGCCGCAACCAAGCGAGTGGAAGCATCTGGAATCGGAAAGCAGCCAACGCCAGAAGCAGCTCCTGGCGCTGTCCGGGGATCTGGACAAGGAAGTGAGAGCCTTGCTTGAACCGGGCCGTGCCGCCGAAATGGCCGCCAACGAGGCCAACGTGAAGCAGATCGGTGAGCACCTGCGCAAACTGCACAAGGCATCAGGCGGGATAGAGTTGCCTTGATACCGCAACCGTGTGGGAGCGAGCTCGCTCCCACACGGTTTACAGCGTTCAGGAACTTTACCTTCAGCTGACGCGGGCCTTACGCACACCTTCGGCCAACGCCGAGCAGAGGCTCAGCACGCCATCCACGGCTTGTTCCGGGGAGGTGGCATTGGCGATGTGATCGATCAACGCCGAGCCCACCACAACACCGTCCGCCAGACGCGCGATGGACGCTGCCTGTTCCGGAGTCCGGATACCGAAACCGATGCTGATCGGCAGGTCGGTATGGCGACGCAGACGGGCGACCGCTTCCTCGACGTGTTCCAGCGTGGCGGCACCGGCGCCGGTCACACCGGCCACCGAGACGTAGTAGACGAAGCCGGAGCTGCCGTTGAGAACGGTCGGCAGGCGCACATCGTCGGTGGTTGGCGTGGTCAGGCGAATGAAGTCCAGGCCCGCGGCCTGCGCCGGGTCGCACAGCTCGCCGTTATGTTCGGGCGGCAGGTCGACCACGATCAGACCATCAACGCCAGCCTCCTTGGCTTCGGCAATGAAACGCGGTACGCCGTACATGTGGATCGGGTTGAAGTAACCCATCAGCACCAGTGGCGTATCGTTGTTGTCCTGGCGGAACTCGCGAACCATTTGCAGGGTTTTCGCCAGATTCTGTTTGGCACCCAACGCACGGATGTTGGCGAGCTGGATGGCCGGGCCGTCAGCCATCGGGTCGGTGAAGGGCATGCCCAGCTCGATCACATCGGCGCCAGCCGCCGGCAAGCCCTTGAGGATGGCCAGGGACGTGTCGTAGCTCGGGTCGCCAGCGGTGACGAAGGTCACCAGGGCGGCGCGGTTCTGTTCCTTGAGTTCGGCAAAACGCGTTTGCAGGCGGCTCATCAGTGTTTCTCCTGCTTGGATTGTTCCATGTGGTGCATCACGGTCTGCATGTCTTTGTCGCCACGGCCGGACAGGTTGACCACCATCAGGTGATCTTTAGGCAAGGTCGGTGCGCGCTTGAATACTTCAGCCAAGGCATGGGCGCTTTCCAGGGCAGGGATGATCCCTTCCAGGCGGCAGCACTGGTGGAATGCAGCGAGGGCTTCGTCGTCGGTCACCGAGGTGTACTGAACGCGGCCGATGTCATGCAACCAGGCGTGTTCCGGGCCGATGCCCGGATAGTCCAGGCCAGCGGAGATCGAATGGGCATCGATGATCTGGCCATCGTCGTCCTGCAGCAGGAAGGTGCGGTTGCCGTGCAACACACCAGGTACGCCGCCGTTCAGGCTGGCCGCATGCTTGCCGGTCTCGATACCGTAACCGGCGGCTTCAACGCCGATGATCTCGACACTCTTGTCGTCGAGGAACGGGTGGAACAGGCCCATGGCGTTGGAACCACCACCGATGCACGCCACCAGGCTGTCTGGCAGGCGACCTTCCTGGGCTTGCAACTGCTCGCGGGTTTCCTTGCCGATCACCGCCTGGAAGTCGCGAACCATTGCCGGGTAAGGATGCGGACCGGCCACGGTGCCGATCAGGTAGAAGGTGCTGTCGACGTTGGTCACCCAGTCACGCAGGGCTTCGTTCATCGCGTCTTTCAGCGTGCCGGTGCCGGCCACTACCGGGATCACTTCGGCGCCCAGCAGCTTCATGCGAAACACGTTGGCCTGCTGACGTTCGATGTCAGTGGTGCCCATGTAGATTACGCAATCCAGACCGAAACGCGCAGCGACGGTGGCAGTGGCCACACCGTGCATGCCGGCGCCGGTCTCGGCGATGATGCGCTTCTTGCCCATGCGCCGCGCCAGCAGGATCTGGCCGATGCAGTTGTTGATCTTGTGCGCGCCGGTGTGGTTCAGCTCTTCACGCTTGAGGTAGATCTTCGCACCGCCGCAGAATTCGGTCAGACGCTCGGCGAAGTACAGTGGGCTTGGACGTCCGACGTAGTCGCGCTGGAAGTAAGCCAGTTCTTCCTTGAATGCAGGATCTTCCTTGGCCAGCTCGTATTCGCGGGCCAGGTCGAGGATCAACGGCATCAGGGTTTCGGCAACGTAGCGGCCGCCGAACGCGCCAAACAGGCCGTTGGCATCAGGGCCGTTGCGCAGATTAGTCTGGGTCATGGGGCGCTCCAGTTGAATGCGTGAAGTGATGCATAAAGAGATAGTGGGCTTCACTCTACCCCTGACGCCCCGACCTGAAAACCGATAAGATCGCCACAACCTGTCAGGAAAACTCACAGATCAAATGAGCCATGACCTTCCTCCGCTGAACGCGCTTCGAGCCTTCGAAGCCACTGCCCGCCTGAACAGCGTCAGTCAAGCCGCCGAACAGTTGCACGTCACCCACGGTGCGGTCAGCCGGCAACTCAAGGTGCTTGAAGAACACCTCGGCTTAAGCCTGTTCATCAAGGACGGTCGCGGCCTGAAACTCACAGATGCCGGGTTGCGACTGCGTGACGCCAGCAGCGAAGCCTTCGAGCGCCTGCGTAGCGTCTGCACCGAACTCACACAAAGCACAGCCGATGCGCCATTCGTGCTCGGTTGCTCGGGAAGTCTGCTGGCGCGCTGGTTTATCCCGCGACTGGGCCGACTCAACGCCGACCTGCCGGACTTGCGCCTGCACCTGTCGGCCGGAGAAGGCGATCTGGATCCGCGAAGACCCGGGCTGGATGCCTTGCTGGTATTTGCCGAGCCACCCTGGCCTGCGGACATGCAGGTTTTTGAGCTGACCAGTGAACGTATCGGCCCGGTCATGAGTCCGCGGTTCGCCGGCTATGCACGACTCAAGCAGGCGCCGGAAACCGCACTGCTGAGCGAACCCTTGCTGCATACCACCTCACGCCCGCAAGCCTGGCCGAACTGGGCGCAACCACGCGGGCTCGACGCCAGGGCGTTGAAGTACGGTCAGGGATTTGAACATTTGTATTACTTGCTGGAAGCCGCCGTCGCAGGTCTTGGCGTGGCGATTGCCCCCGAACCCTTGGTGACGGAGGACTTGAAGGCCGGCCGCCTGGTTGCGCCTTGGGGCTTCAGTGAAACCCCGGCGCAACTGGCGTTGTGGCTACCCAAGCGCGCCGCGGACGGGCGCGCCCGGCAACTGGCGCAGTGGCTCAAGAACGAGCTGCGTCGAGCGGATTAATCACGCTTGCACAACAGATAAGCGGCCAACAGGCCCAATGCACCCACTGCGACACCCGCTGCTGTCCAAGGGTGTTCCTGGGCGTAGTCCCGAGTGGCAATCCCGGTTTCACGGGTTTTGACCTTGACCTCTTCATAGGCATCGGCAAGCAGATGGCGCGAATGCTTCAAGGCATTCTCGGCGTTGCTTTTCAGGGTCTTGAGGGTTTTACGCGACTCGTCCGAGGCGTCGTCCTTCAAGCTTTCCAATGACTTGAGCAGACTCTCGATCTCGGCTTCCATGCTTTGCAATGAGGCTTTGCGTAACGAGGTGTTGGCCATGGTGGCTCTCCTGCATTGGTGATGAGTGGCGTGTGTTGGTTGGGACTTCATGGGTTCGAGAAAGTGCAGAAAATCTGAACTTCACCCTCAGAACGGCCGACGGAAGAAATAGAAAAAATCACTGCTAATCTGTAATTCACACGCCGAGGAGAACGCCATGTCTGACCATCACACCTACAAGAAAGTCGAGCTGATCGGCTCGTCCACCAGCAGTATCGAAGATGCGATCAATAACGCGCTGACCGAAGCCAGCAAAAGCATCAAGTACATGGAATGGTTTGAAGTGACCGAGACCCGTGGGCACATCAGGGACGGCAAGGCTGCGCACTTTCAAGTGACCTTGAAAGTCGGGTTCCGGATTGCCAGCAGCTGACTTTGGACTAGTCTTCTGAACTTGCACGCCGGTCGAATGCCATAGGGAATGGCAAAGCACTACATGAGTGCGTCCGGCTGACGGCTGGTTACCCCTATGATCCGACCAGGGAATGCAACCGATGAAGAAGTTTATGTTGGCAGTAGGTTTGTTGAGCCTTGCGGGGAGCGCATTGGCGGGCGGCAAGCCATGCGAAGAGCTGAAAGCCGAAATCGCAGCGAAACTTGATGCCAAGGGCGTTTCCGGATATTCGCTGGAGATCGCCGATAAAGGTGCCGCTGCCGGCGGGAAAGTTGTTGGCAAATGCGAAGCGGGCGCAAAAGTGATCGTCTATAAAAAGTAGGCCGATTCTCGCCCGAATGAAAAAGCCGACGCCGTGGCGCCGGCTTTTTCATGCCTGCCGTTTGAGTATCAGCCCCGCATGACCTGCGCCAGCAATTCGTAGGAATGCACGCGATCGGCATGTTCGTACAGGTCACAGGTGAAAATCAGCTCGTCAGCCTGGGTCTGCTCGATCAGGACCTCGAGTTTGGCGCGGATTTTCTGCGGGCTGCCGATCATGGCCAGGCCAAGGAAATCGTGCACGGCATCTTTCTCATGGGGCAGCCACAGGCCGTCCATGGTCTTCACTGGCGGACGCTGTACCAGGCTTTGGCCACGCATCAGGGCGAGAATCCGCTGGAAGACCGAGGTCGCCAGGTAATCGGCCTGCTCGTCGGTATCGGCTGCAACCAATGGCACGCCGAGCATCACATAAGGTTTGTCCAAAACGGCTGACGGTTTGAAGTGATTGCGGTAGACCCGAATCGCTTCATGCATGTAGCGCGGTGCGAAATGCGATGCGAAGGCGTAGGGCAAACCACGCTCACCCGCCAGTTGCGCACTGAACAGGCTCGACCCCAACAACCAGACAGGCACATTGGTCCCGGTTCCCGGCATCGCGATGATGCGTTGGTCCGGGGTACGTGGCCCGAGGTAGCGCACCAGTTCCGCCACATCTTCCGGGAAGTCGTCGGCGCTGCCGGAGCGTTCGCGGCGCAGTGCACGTGCGGTCATCTGGTCGGAACCGGGGGCACGCCCCAGGCCCAGATCGATCCGGCCCGGATAAAGGCTTTCCAGAGTGCCGAACTGTTCGGCGATCACCAACGGTGCGTGGTTGGGCAACATCACTCCGCCCGAACCGACTCGAATGGTCGACGTACCACCGGCCAGATACCCGAGCAGCACTGAAGTGGCGGAGCTGGCGATGCCATCCATGTTGTGGTGCTCAGCCACCCAGAAGCGGTTGTAACCGAACTTCTCGACATGCTGCGCCAGGTCAAGCGAGTTGCGCAGCGATTGGGCCGCGCTGCCGTTCTCGCGCACTGGCACCAGATCGAGGGTCGAGAACTTGATATCGGACAGTCGTTTCATAAACCTGCTTCTCCAATTGAGGGCGCAGGTTTGTTCTTGCGAACGCAAACCTGCCGAATCCAAAAGCGTGTTCATGCAATGAGGGCATATACCCGAGTTTCAATAGCCTGGTAAAAAATCCTACGAAAAAAGCAGATTGATCAGACGAGATGAACTTTGCGCCACCGTCTATCCTCACAACCCTGGCAAACGAAAACCACGAAGGCGCGACGTTTCGCGCCAATCTTGAGGAGGCAGGCATGGCTATCGTTAAGAAAGCTTCGGCTCATTGGGAAGGTGATCTGAAAACCGGCATTGGCTCGATTTCCACAGAAACCGGCGTGCTCCGGGAAGCACCCTATGGCTTCAAGGCGCGATTCGAAGGCGGCCGGGGCACCAACCCGGAAGAGCTGATCGGCGCGGCCCACGCCGGCTGTTTCTCCATGGCGTTTTCCATGATTCTCGGTGATGCCGGTCTGAAGGCCGATAGTATCGACACCCAGGCAGAAGTCACTCTGGATCAAGTGGACGGCGGTTTTGCGATCACCGCAGTGAAATTGATTCTGAAGGCGAAAATCCCTGGAGCGACCCAGGCCCGGTTCGAAGAGCTCAGCAACAAGGCCAAAGAGGGCTGTCCGGTATCCAAAGTGCTGAATGCGAAGATCAGCCTGGAGGCAACATTGGTCGGCTAGATTTTCGTTGAAAAAAAGATCGCTGCTTTGTGCAATCTACCGGGATCATTCGGTAAAAGGTGCTCAAGGCTGCGATCTTTTTTGCGTCGCGACAGACTTGCCCGTTAAAACTGTGGTCGAATAAATGACAGCAGCAAAAACCACGATTGTGCGTGCTGCCTCAAAGGAGCTTCAACCATGATACGTTTTACCCTGGCGGTTATCTGTTGCGCACTGGCCACTTCGGCTCTGGCGGCACCGAAACCCTGCGAAGAACTCAAGGCCGAGATCGAAGCCAAGATCCAGGCCAGCGGCGTCACTTCCTATACGCTTGAAATCGTCACCAACGACGAGGTACACGACCAGAACATGGTCGTTGGCTCGTGCGAAAACGGCACCAGGAAAATCATCTATCAGAAGAACGACCGCTGACATCTCACATCAAGCAGTAAGACTCCCGGTCTTCAGCAACGATCTCCCGCTTGGCGTTGTACAGCCGGGCGCCGGGGGTAAAGGCGATGGAACGGCCTTCGAGCACATAACGCTGACCGGCTTCGAAATGATCATATTTGATGGTCAGGTAGCACAGCCGCTCCGAAGGGCCGCTCATCATGCCCAACCCACCACCAGGCACTTCAAAGTCGAAACGCACAATCAGTTCATGGCTGCCCGGCGTGACCTCGAAAAAACGCCCGTCGCGCAGGCGTTGTTTATCCAGTCGCTCGGCCATCAACAACTTGTCGTTAGGGAAGGGCGTAGAGAATTCGACCCAGGCCATTTTTGGATTGGGTGTCGGCATCGGGCTTTGACAGCCCGTGACAACACCGACGGCGAGTAACAGCATCAACTTGCGCATGATGGATGTCCCAAGGGATATACATCCAGCATAACGCCGATCAGGTGTGTTGACAGCCTGCCGGCGTGCCCTGGCCAATCACCCTGCGCTGCTGATCGTAGAGCTTCGCCCAAGGCCGAAAGCCGATGTTCCCCGCTTGTAGTTGATAACGCTCACCCGCGTTGAAATCGCTGAATTTCACGTTCAACTGACAATCGCGCCACAACGGCTCGGCGTCAGGGCCAATGTTGGTAGGCTGGACCGAGAATTGGTAGCGGACCGTCAACTCATGACTACCGGGATGAACCTGGAAATAGCGTTTATCGTCGGTGATCCTGTTATCGACCTCCAGCGCCTGCAGCGCCGTATCCTCTTGCTTCGAGTCCAGGTCGATCCAGGCTTGCGCAGGATCATGGCGGGGTATTCCGAAACCAGCACAGCCGGCCAGCATCAGCAGGCCTCCTGTCAGTATCAACATGCGCATAGCGGAGCTCCAGTCTGGCGGGATAGTCTTGCGGAAAGACTCTCCAAGGAAGAATTATTGTGATCAGGCCGCTTCCTAGCCTTGGGTTACTTGATCGCGTTTTTCGCGTTTTGTTTCCGAGCCTGTTGTTTTTGTTGCTCAACGGCTGCACCAGCGCCAGCTATTACAGCCAACTGGTCAGCGGCCAACTTCAGTTGCTGCGGACCAGGGAGCCGGTTTCCAGCGTGATTGCCAACCCGGCGCGCGACCAAAAACTGCGTATACACCTGGAGCAATCGCAAAAGGCCCGAACCTTCGCCAGCCAGCAATTGCACCTGCCGGATAACCAGAGTTACCGCTTGTACGCGGACATTGGGCGTCCCTTCGTCGTCTGGAATGTCTTCGCTACGCCGGAATTTTCCCTCAAGCCCATAAACCACTGCTTCCCCATTGCCGGTTGCGTGGCCTATCGCGGTTACTACAACCAGAGCGCAGCCCGCGGCGCAGCGGCTTTGCAACGCTTGCAAGGCATGGACGTGTCGATTGGCGGCGTCGAGGCCTATTCGACACTCGGCTGGTTCAACGACCCGATCATCAGTTCGATGATGGGCTGGGGGGATGAACGACTGGCCACGCTGATCTTTCACGAACTGGCCCATCAACGCGTCTATGTGAAGGACGACACGGAGTTCAACGAATCCTTCGCCACCTTCGTCGAGCAGGAAGGTACTCGCCAATGGCGCGCCTACCGCCACCTGCCACCGGACAACAATGCGCAGGCACGTCAGCGCGAACAGTTCACCGAGTTGGTGCTCAACACCCGCACCCGACTGGAGAAGCTCTACACCTTGCCGCTGCCCACCGAACAAATGCGCCAGCGCAAGGCGGCCGAATTCGAGCGCTTGCGCAACGAATACCGGCAATTGCGCGACAGTCAGTGGGCCGCAGACAAACGCTACGACGCCTGGATCCATGCACCCATGAACAATGCCCGGCTATTGCCGTTTGGCTTGTACGACCAATGGGTGCCGGCATTTGGCGCGCTGTTTCATCAGGAAAATGGCGACTGGCTTAAATTTTACGCCGCCGTGGAAAAGCTTGGCGCCTTGCCGACGGACGAGCGCAAGGCCACGCTGAAGGCTTTGGCTGACGGAGCCAATCAACCAAAGAACCAGTAGCAAACCCCGATCGCGCCCAGCACCCCGGCAAGCTCGGCCAGCAATGCACAACCGACGGCATGGCGTGCGCGCTGGATACCCACGGCGCCGAAGTACACCGCCAGGACATAGAACGTCGTTTCGGTACTGCCCTGGACCGTTGCCGCCACCAGCGCCGGGAAGCTGTCCACGCCCGAGGTCTTCATGGTTTCAATCAGCATCGCCCGGGCGGCGCTACCGGAGAAGGGTTTGACCATCGCCGTCGGCAGGGCGTCAACGAAACGTGTGTCCCAACCGGCCCATTCCACCAGATGACGGATCCCGTCCAGACCGAAGTCCAGAGCCCCGGACGCGCGCAGTACGCCCACCGCGCAGAGCATCGCCACCAAGTAGGGCAGCAGGTTCCTGGCGACGTCAAAACCCTCTTTGGCTCCTTCAACGAAGGCCTCGTAGACCTTCACTTTGCGCAGCGCGCCGATCATTAAAAACAGCATGATCAGGCCAAACAGCGTCAGGTTGCCGAGTATCGATGACAGGCCGGCCAGCGCAGTCGCCGAAAGGGTCGCCAGCAACGCCATGAAACCACCGAGGGCGAGGGCGCCGGGGATCAGGTAGGCCAGCACCACCGGGTCCCAGATGCGCAATCGCTGCATGAATGCCACCGACAGGAAGCCGACAATGGTCGAGCAACTGGTCGCCAGCAGGATCGGCAGGAACACCAGCGTCGGGTCAGGCGCGCCTTGCTGGGCGCGATACATGAAGATCGTCACCGGCAGCAGGGTCAGCGAGGAGGCGTTGAGCACCAGGAACAGGATCTGTGCGTTGCTGGCGACGGTCGCGCTGGGATTGAGTTCTTGCAGCGCTTTCATGGCCTTGAGACCGATCGGTGTGGCGGCGTTGTCCAGGCCCAGGCCATTGGCGGCGAAGTTGAGGGTGATCAGGCCGATGGCCGGATGGCCCGGCGGGACTTCAGGCATCAGGCGCAAGAACAGTGGCCCCAAGGCCTTGGCCAACCATTCGACGATGCCGGCTTTCTCGGCGATGCGCAAAAAGCCCAGCCAGAGGGTGAGGGTGCCGAACAGCAGCACCATGACTTCGACCGACAGCTTGGCCATGGCAAAAATGCTTTCCACCATCGCCGCGAATATCCCGGCGTTGCCGCCAATCAGCCACTGGGCCAGCGCCGATACGGCTGCCACGATGAAGAAGCCAAGCCACAGGCCATTGAGCATCAGTCAAATCCCCCCAAAAGATCCGCGAATGATAGCGGGGTGGCCAGAAACGACAAACCCCGGATTTCTCCGGGGTTTGTTTGTTACTGCCTGCGCTGCTCACTGTAGGAGCGAGCCTGCTCGCGATGAGGGCGGTACATTCAACATCTCTGTTGTTCGAAATTGCGCTATCGCGAGCAGGCTCACTCCTACAGGGGGATTTGTGTCAGTTGCTGGAAACTTCGCCGGCTGGCAGCTTTTCCTTGCTGCGCCAGTGCGGCAGGGAGTTCCAGTAGCGCTGGCCCTTGGCGTCGTCGTACATGCCTTCCCAACGAGCGATAACCAGAACGGCCAGGGCGTTGCCGATCACGTTCAGTGCGGTACGGGCCATGTCCATGACGCGGTCGACACCAGCGATGAACGCCAGGCCTTCCAGCGGAATACCGACGCTGCCCAGGGTGGCCAGCAGCACCACGAAGGACACGCCCGGTACACCGGCGATGCCTTTGGAGGTGACCATCAGGGTCAGTACCAGCAGCAGTTGCTGGCTGATCGACAGGTCGATGCCATACAGCTGGGCAATGAAGATTGCCGCGATACTTTGGTACAGGGTCGAGCCGTCGAGGTTGAACGAGTAACCGGTCGGCACCACGAAGCTGCAAATGGCCTTCGGCGCGCCGTAGGCTTCCATCTTCTCGATCACTCGCGGCAGCACGGTTTCAGAGCTGGCGGTGGAGTAGGCCAGTACCAGCTCATCCTTGAAGATGCGCATCAGCTTGATCACCGAGAACCCGAACAGACGAGCGATCAGGCCCAGGATCACGAAAGCGAAGAAGGCGATGGCGACGTAAACCAGGATCACCAGTTTGGCCAGCGGTATCAGCGAGGCGAAGCCGAAGTTGGCCACAGTCACCGCGATCAGTGCGAACACGCCGATCGGGGCGTAGTTCATGATCATGTGAGTGACCTTGAACATGCTTTCCGATACGCCCTGGAACATCTTCACCAGCGGCTCGCGCAGGTCTGCCTGCAGGCTCGACAAACCGAGACCGAACAATACGGAGAAGAAGATGATCGGCAGCATTTCGCCGCGAACCATCGCCGCGAAGATGTTCGACGGGATCAGGTTGAGGATGGTTTGGATGAACGCGTGTTCATGCTGAACCTCGGCCGCCGTGGCCTGGTACTTGGAAATATCCACAGTGCCCAGGGTGCTCATGTCGATGCCGGCACCCGGATGGAACAGGTTGGCCAGCAGCAGACCGACCACGATGGCGATGGTGGTGACGATCTCGAAGTAGATGATGGTCTTGAAGCCGATGCGCCCCAGCTTCTTGGCGTCACCGACGCCGGCAATGCCGACGATCAAAGAGGAAATGACGATCGGGATCACGATCATCTTGATCAGACGGATAAAGATATCGCCTGCCGGTTGCAGAACGTTGCTGATCCACCAGGCTTTTTCGGCACTGAAATGGTTGAGCAGCGCACCGATTGCAATCCCCAATACCAGACCGATGAGGATCTGCCAGGCGAGGCTAAGCTTTGCCTTCTTCATATCTTTACCCTTACTTATTGTTTGACTCAGGGAGATGCGCGAACTGGAACGCTTATGGCGAAAAAGTCCAGTGCATCTGCCCCCCGTATAAGGTGCCCCGGAGCTCGTGTTTGCAGCTCTCTGGCAGGCGAAAAAAGGCGCAACTATTCCGATGCAAGGGAGCGCCGTCTAATGCCGTAAACGCCTACCCCATGCCGAATCGGCATGAGGTTTTTTTAGCGAAACGCGCGTCCCAACCGGTTCGAATACGACATTTCGGCAGGCATAAGTGCCGTGAACCGGCCATCACAGAGCAGATTGAATATTTTTTGAGCAGTGGCCGAGCGTTGGTTTTTCAGCAAAATCCCGCAGGACGAAGGGAAAAATCGCGGCCAAAGAAAGGTGATTTTTCTCGATATACGGTCGCAGATGAAACACCGGGAAAAGTATTTTCCGACGTAACAAGGACAAGGACGAGAAAACAGTGATGAAACGGGACGAGCGCTCTATTTCAAAGTGTTGCTTGATCAAGCCCTTCGCAAGCCCGTCGAGCCTTGGCAGTCCGACGAACTTGCGCAGCAGCTTTTCCTGACCCGGCCCTTGCGCAGGCACTCCCTGTACCTGTAGGTCACTCCGCCCCTGAAACAGGCAGAACGTCCCGACCCCTTGGTCATGCGCCGACCCTCCTCAGGTGGCGCAGGTGGAAAGAGGCGCTGTGACCTCCTTCGTGTACAAATTCTGTCCTGCCAACAAGCCCTGCATGCGCAGGTCAGGCATACCGGGGAAACGCCAGCCCGCATGCCATGGCACTACCGCCCAACAGCAGGGCGGCTGCCAGTGTCTTGAACACCCCTCTCATATCAGCCTCGACCGCGACGGCCAAAGAAGAAGGAGGCAATGAACATCACCAGGAACACGATAAACAGAATCTTGGCGATACCCGTGGCGGTGCCCGCGATACCACCGAAGCCCAGTACAGCGGCGATGATGGCGATGATCAGGAATGTGATTGCCCAGCTCAACATGGTGATTCTCCTTACGCTTCTGTTTAGAGGTGCTGCGTTTTCCCGGCGCATGGGGTGCGGCGGAAGTTTTGCCTAGAACACCCAACGCTCTTGATGACGTATCTCACCCACAGGCCCGGCCTGGTCGACATCCATCATGCGCGTCGGGGTGCTATCGGCCTGCTCGCGGCTGACAGCGCTGAAATGGGTTTGGGCCGGATGCGCAATCGACAGGCATGGAGCTTCCGGCTGCCGGCTCAGCTCCCAGCGCAGAAACTGCTGGCCGCCGATCAGGGTGATCAACAGCGCCAGAACAGCAAACAGTCCTTGCTGGATATGCACAGGCCAGAGGTGCAGGTGGGCGGCATGTTGACGTTTCATCCTGGAGCTCCTGCCACTGGGGGTCGGTATTCGATAGCGGGCGCTTGCTTATGAATGCCCTGGTTAACCAGACAACTGCAGGGCGCATGCCAGCCTTGATTCGAAAATATTTCCTTTAGTATCAATGTGTTATTAGCATCAAAGAAACCACTCCGCGCGCATCCTGCACGATGCCCCTTGTGCCGTCGTGCGTATTGCACGATTGAATTGAAGGAAGGCTTAAATTTTTTGAATTGAGAGGAGGGTGCGCAGGTCAGAGACTCACGCTGGCCGCCGGCAGAGACCGGGTATCAATCAAAAGACCCGCAAAATCATGTGGCTAACCGATGCATCGGATGAGAGCTACTCTGCCTGAACAGGAAAGGCTCAGAATCAATCATGCAACTTGCCCGATTTCTCCGGGACTAAATTAAGATCTTTCATTAAGGAGCGTAGGAAAATGGAATCCGCCACTGAGCATCAAGGCCGCATTCTGCTGGTGGATGATGAGTCCGCCATCCTGCGTACTTTCCGTTACTGCCTCGAAGACGAAGGCTACAGCGTGGCCACCGCCACCAGCGCCGCGCAGGCAGAAGTCTTGTTGCAGCGGCAGGTCTTCGACCTGTGCTTCCTCGACTTGCGCCTGGGTGAAGACAACGGCCTTGATGTGCTGGCCCAAATGCGTATCCAGGCACCCTGGATGCGGGTGGTGATCGTCACTGCCCACTCAGCCGTCGACACGGCAGTGGATGCGATTCAGGCCGGCGCCGTCGACTATCTGGTCAAACCGTGCAGCCCCGATCAATTGCGGCTGGCAGCCGCCAAGCAACTGGAAGTGCGGCAACTTTCGGCGCGACTGGAAGCCCTGGAAGGCGAGGTGCGCAAGCCCCAGGATGGTCTGGACTCCCACAGCCCGGCCATGAAAGTGGTACTCGAAACCGCCCGCCAGGTTGCCACGACCGATGCCAATATCCTGATTCTGGGTGAGTCAGGTACCGGCAAGGGCGAACTGTCCCAAGCCATTCACGGCTGGAGCAAACGCGCGAAAAAATCCTGCGTCACGATCAACTGCCCGTCGCTGACCGCCGAGCTCATGGAAAGCGAACTCTTCGGCCACAGCCGCGGCGCCTTCACCGGCGCCAGCGAAAGTACCTTGGGGCGAGTCAGCCAGGCCGACGGCGGAACGCTGTTTCTCGACGAGATCGGCGACTTTCCCCTGGCATTGCAGCCGAAGTTGCTGCGTTTTATTCAGGACAAGGAATATGAGCGCGTCGGTGATCCGGTGACCCGCCGTGCCGATGTGCGCATCCTTGCGGCCACCAACCTCATCCTTGAGGACATGGTGCGCGACGGTCGCTTCCGTGAAGACCTGCTCTATCGCCTGAATGTCATTACCTTGCACCTGCCACCGCTACGCGAACGCCGCGAAGATATTCTCAACCTGGCCGACCGCTTCCTGGCGCGCTTCGTCAAGGAGTACGCCCGTCCCGCGCGCGCCTTCAGCGACGAGGCCCGGGAAGCACTGCTGGGCTATCGCTGGCCGGGCAACATCCGTGAGCTGCGCAATGTGATTGAACGGGCAAGCATCATCTGTCCGCAGGAACGGGTCGAGATCAGTCATTTGGGCATGGCCGAAACCCCGGTCAACAATGCACCGCACATCGGCGCGGCGTTGAGCCTGGAGGAGCTGGAAAAGGCTCACATCGGGGCGGTCCTCGCCACCGCCGACACCCTGGATCAAGCGGCGAAAACCCTCGGCATCGACGCCTCGACGCTGTACCGCAAACGCAAGCAGTACAACTTGTGAGCATTAGCCGATGAAACTGCCGCTGAAATTGCGGACCCGGCTTTTCCTGAGCATCTCCGCACTGATCACCGTCGCGTTGCTCGGGCTCTTGCTCGGGCTGGTCAGCGTGATGCAAATGGCCGGAAGCCAGGAAGTACTGATCCGCAGTAACTTCATCACCCTGGACCTGGGGCTCAAGCTGCGTCAGACCCTGGGTGATCAACTGATCATCATGCTCAGCGAGAAGCCTGACTCCGCCGCTTTCGCCGCCTCGAAGCAGCATTACTTCGAATTGCTGGAGGAAGGCATCGCCCAGGAGCCGGCAGAAACCGAAAGCGAGCACGGCTTCAGAAAAGCCAAGGCCGACTACGAGAGCTTTATCCAGGCTTATGAAACCTCCCCGGACCCGTCGAATGTGCTCAGCAGCCACGACAACCTGACGGAAAAATTCAACGCGCTACGCAACGGTCTGATCGCCGAGCACAAGCGCGCGCTGGATAACATCAGCGGTACCGAGCGCCAGGCCCGGGAGCAGGCACTGCTGATTGCCGGGTTGCTTGGCCTGGTGGGGCTGGCAGTGCTGATCATCGGCTTCGTGACCGCGCAGGCCATTGCCCGACGTTTCGGGGAGCCCATCGAGGCCTTGGCCAAGGCGGCGGACAATATCGGCCAAGGCAATTTCGATGTCACCCTGCCAATTTCTTCGGCGATGGAACTGAACCAACTGACCCGGCGCTTCGGGATCATGGCCCAGGCGCTGCGCGAACATCAGGCCACCAACGTCGATGAGCTGCTGGCCGGCCAGCAACGCTTGCAGGCCGTGCTCGACAGCATTGACGACGGACTGCTGATGATCGACCGCCAGGGCCATCTGGAACACCTTAACCCTGTGGCCCAGCGTCAGTTGGGCTGGGAGTCCGATCGTCTGGGTCAGGGGTTGGGCACGGCGCTGGAGCGCCCCGAGCTCGATGAGCAGCTGCAACTGGTGCTGCGCGGGGGCACGCTGGAGCGGGCACCGGAAGACTTGAGTGTCGAAGTCGATGGCGAGTCTCGACTGCTGACCTACAGCCTGACCCCGGTCAGCCATACCCAGGGCCATATCCTGGGTGCCGTGATGGTGCTGCATGACGTCACCGAACAACGAGCCTTCGAACGGGTACGCAGCGAATTTGTATTGCGCGCTTCCCATGAGTTGCGCACACCGGTCACCGGCATGCACATGGCCTTCGGATTGTTCCGTGAGCGCGCGCACTTTGCTCCGGACTCCCGGGAAGCCGACCTGCTCAATACCGTGAATGAAGAGATGCAGCGGCTGATGCAGCTGATCAATGACCTGCTGAATTTCTCCCGTTACCAGAACGGTTTGCAGAAACTCACCCTGACGCCGTGCTCCATCGAGGCGTTGCTGGAACAGGCACAGTCACGCTTTGCCACGGCGGCCGAAGAAAAGGAGATCAATCTGCTGGTGGAAGTGCAGGGACCTTTGCCGCGGTTGCAGGCCGACCCGCCACAACTGGACCGGGTACTCGACAACTTACTCGACAACGCCTTGCGTCACACCGGCTCCGGTGGGCGGATACGCCTGCAGGCCCGGCGGCACGGAGACCGGGTCATCATCAGTGTCGAGGACAACGGTGAAGGCATTGCCTACGGTCAGCAGGGGCGTATCTTCGAGCCGTTCGTGCAGGTTGGACGCAAGAAAGGCGGGGCAGGGCTCGGGCTGGCCTTGTGCAAGGAAATCGTGCAATTGCATGGCGGGCGGATAGGCGTCTATTCACGGCCGGGGCAGGGTACTCAGTTCTATATGACGCTGACCGTGTAGATCACCCTCACGCTTCATCATCCAGGCGCCGGCCTCCCCGACGACGCCCCCGGGTAATCAATTCAGTGAACTGCACTGCGCTCAGCGCGCGGGCGAAAAGCCAGCCCTGGCCGAACTTCACGCCTTCGCTGCACAGGAACGCGGCCTGGGCCTCATGCTCGATACCCTCGGCAATCACCTTCAGGTGCAGCGACTGGGCCATGTGAATGATGTGCGGGGCCACGCCGCTGCTGGCGGCGTCATGGCCCAGCGCATCAATGAACGCCTTGTCGATTTTCAGGCAATCGACCGGCAGGGTCTGCAAATAGGCGAGGCTGCAATAGCCGGTGCCAAAGTCATCGATCAACACCTGGTGCCCGACATCCCGCAGCGCTTGCAGGTTTTCCCGGGCCACCACCACATCGACTAGCCCGCGCTCGGTGACTTCAAAGGCAATTTGCCGCGCAGCGACGCGATGCAGGGTCAGCAGCCGCGCCATCACCTGGCCGATCCGCGGAACCATCACATCACACGCCGCGAGATTGACCGAGATGTACAACTGCGGGTTGGCACGCAGCAACTGGCCGAGTTGCTCGAGCAGGCGTTGCAGGACGAAGTCCGTCATCTGGCGAATCTGCCCGGTGTTCTCCGCCATCGGAATGAACAGGTCGGGACTGGTCAGGGTGCCGTCCGGCCTGCGCCAGCGAAGCAGTGCTTCAGCCCCGACACAGTTGCGGCTATCAAGGTCGAAGATCGGTTGATACAGCACCTGCAACTCGCCACGGCGAATCGCCCCGGTCAGTTCGGCGTCCAGCGACTGCCGCTGGCGTACCAGCAGAAACACCAGGAACCCAACACAGGTGCCCAGCCCGAGGCTGGCCGGCAACAACCACCACCAGACCGCCGGGATATGCATGCCGGTGCGTGGGCTGATCAACACCAATTGATATTCCGGGTTGTCGGTGGGCATGCGGTATATCAGGCGTGCCTGGGTGATCTGCAGCGCATCACGGTTTTTCGGTGGCCAGGCCTCGGTCGGCGGCCAGACCTGAGAAGCGCCGAGCACCGGAATCGCGCGCGCGCCATGGTCGAGGACCACCAGTAAGCTGCTGCCCGGCGACAGGTCGACCATATCGGTCAAATGCCCGCGAGAGGTCGCGACCCGAAAATTCCCGCGCCCGAGCATCAGCGCGGCGCGGTTTTCATCGGGTTCGGTGGTGGTGTTGAGCCAATAGCTGTAAGTCGGGCCTTTGATGTCTGGCGATCGACTCAGCGACAACCCTTCCTGGCGGGGGCGATTGGAGCAGATTCGCGAGGAGTCCATGTAGGCGGCTTCGTAGACGAAGCGATAATTGAACGAAACCTGCTGCAAGGTTGCGATCATTTCAGCATCGCAGCCGCGCAACGGTTGCGCTTCAAGGTCGTCAAGACTTTCACGCAATTGACCGAAGAGCTGTTCCAGACGGGCGAGGAAGCGTTCGCCCTGAGCATTCATTTCTTCGCTTTCGTTTTGCTCGACCTGGTGTATGGCGACGAACAGGCTGCCGGCCATCAATAACGTTGCGCTCAAGACAGTAGACATCAGCCCCAGGAACCAGGGGCGATGGAACCAACTACGGAAGGTCTCTCGAGCAGCAGTCATTGTGAAATATCCGAAGGATTACCAATGAGTTATAGCTGCTGATTGGAAAAAAGCCCTGACCGTCGGGCGGGCGTCATTATTTTGTCTGATTCAACACCAACAATAGCGCGGCAGTTTGCGCATCCGGAGTGCCATCGAAGCGCGCCGGACGGAAATGCATCTGAAATGCCGCGATCACATGTCGCGTCGCGACATCGAGCTCGCCGGTTTGTGGCGAAGCATAACCCAGGCGGGCCAACTGCGCCTGAAACCAGCTGATGCTCGGCAACTGCTCGGCGAACAACATTTGCTGGCGTGCCACCGACTGTTCATTCGGCCAGATGCCCAGGCCTTCAAAAGCCAGACGCTTCCAGGGAAACAGCGGCCCCGGGTCCAGCTTGCGCAAGGGTGCGATATCGCTATGGCCAATGATGTCGCGAGGTTTTATGCCGTGACGCTTGCTGATGTCCTTTAGCAACACGATCAACGACTGGACCTGATCTTCGGTGTAGGGATACCACAGGCGTCCGGTCGGGGTGTCCTTGAACCCCGGATTGACGATTTCGATACCGATGGAGCTGGAATTCAGCCAGGTTCGGCCATCCCACTCGCTCTCCCCGGCGTGCCAGGCCCGCACGTTTTCATCCATCAGCTTGTAGATGGTGGCGCCCTTGTCGTCACCGATCAGGTAATGGCTGCTGACTTCACCGTGGGTCAGCAATTGCAATGAACGCTCCAGCGAGGCATTGGTGTAATGCACCACCACAAATTGCACGCGGCTGTCGTAATTGGCCGAAGGGTGGCTAGTGTCGAAACGAGGACCGCTGGCACAGCCGGCAAGCACAATCAGCGATACGATCAGAGCAAAATATTTCATGGCGAAAGGCATTACACACAAGACAATAATGCAACAGTGTAACGTAATGCCTTGCTGGCAGACGGTAATCCCATCGAATTAAACAAAATGGAACAAATAACCGTCAGCTGGGTTCCACCCGGTTGCGGCCGGCATTTTTCGCGCGATACAGCGCCTGATCGGCTCTTTTAAGCACCTGATCGCCATGTTCACCCGGCCTGAACGCCGTCATCCCGATAGACACGGTGATGGTCACCGGCTCTCCCTTGAAGTGGAACGGGCAGGCCTCAATGGAGGCCCGCAAGCTTTCCAGCAACTTCAGCCCCGCCGCCGGCACCGTGGATGGCATTAACAGCACAAACTCCTCGCCGCCAAACCGGGCAATGAAATCCGTCCCGCGCAGCCGCTTGCGCAACACGCTGGCAATGATTTTCAGCACTTTGTCACCGGCCAGGTGCCCGTAGTTATCGTTGATGCGCTTGAAATGATCGAGGTCGAGCATGGCCAGCAACAGCGTGTTGCCATGTTGCTGCCATCGTGTGACTTCATGATGCAGGCGCTCGCTCCAGGTCGCGCGGTTGGGCAGCCCGGTCAACGGGTCGACCAATGCCTTCTGCCGCTGCTCTTCTAGGTGCTCGCGGTAACCCTGGGCCTCCTGTTCCATATGGGCGACCCGCTCGGCCAGACTGTGCAGGCGCGCAGCGACTTCTTGCTCACGCTCATCGCGCTGCTTCTGGTGCTGATCCATGGTGCCCAGCAAGCCTTCGAGATGGTTTTCCAGTACGTGCTTGAGATCTTCCAGGTCCGCGGCTTCCTGCATGCTGCTTTGCAGGCCATCGACCTGTTCGCGGATCTGCGTGTCCATCTGCCGCGCGGCCGAACGGTTGTCGGCGTGTCCTGCGGTGGCGGCCTGCAAGTTGCTCTGGAACGATTCGAGGCGCTCGTTCAGTCGTTGCAGATAGGCTTCGAACTCATGCTGGCCGCTGTCGGTAATGGCCAGCATCAAGGTGGCGAAGTCGTCGAGGATCGGCAGCAACTCGTACCAGTTCAGACCGTTTTTCAGACGATCGCGCATGGATTCGGCTTGCGGGCGATGACGCTCGGGCAATGTCAGATCGTCGAGTAGCCCCAGCAGCGTGTCTTCGATGTGGCTGGCCACCGAGCTGTAGGAGGGCTCGGGGGAATCCGGGAGTGCGTAGAGAATGTCGTGTTCGGAGGGTGCCTGATCGACGGCGGCTACGTCCTCCATGGGCATCGGAGGTAAAGGCAAGCTATCGGGCGATGCTTGCACGGTCAGCTCGTCTGGGTTTGATTCCGACTCAGAAAGCGTCGAGATGGTTTCCGGTGTCGGTTGCTCGGCCGGTTCGATTTCTATCGCGGCGGCACTGGCCGGTTGAGATTCCACAGCCGGGGAGGCAAAAGCCACGACTGCCGGAGCAGGCGCAGCCACGGTTGGCTCGGTCGGTGCGGAGTCGTCTTCAACCCGCTCAGCAGGGGGAATCTCGAAAGTTGCCGCAGGGTTCTCGGCTACAGGGACCAGGTCAGGAGAAATAACCGTTGATGCCGCCTCCTCCGCTTCACGACCGCCGAACAACCGCTGCAGCAAGCCCGGCCGGCCGTTCTCCGTCGGGGTCTCCAGCTGGCTCAGGGCTTGGCCCTGCAAGCCACTCAGCTCGCTGAGCAGCAAGGGTATCTCACGTGCCTGACTGACCCGCGCCTCCAGCTGCTTGGCGAAACTCTTGAGTGGCCGGCTCACATCCCGCGGCAGCGGTAATGTTTGCAATTGCGTGACCAGCGCAGTCAGGGCGGCACTGGTCTGGTTGACCCGGGTTTCCCGTCGCTGCTCCGAGTCGAGCACGGCTTTTTCCAGGCGTGGAATCAGCGCGGCCAGGCCGGCGTCCATGTCATCGGTGCGCACGACCTCGCGCATTTCCTTCATGCATTGGTCAACCGCGCGGTCTGTACCTTCCGCCGCCAGGGTGCTGCGCACCAGCCCGCGACGCAGCAAGTCGAGCCGCGCGTCCCAGCGACGTTCGAGCTTTTCCTGTTGTTCGATGCTTTTGAGGTATTTCTCTTTCCAGCGCTGTGCTTCGTCGCTCATTCATGGGATCCGCGAGGGGCAGGACTCAACGCGGGCAATGCATCGGCCGTGAGCGAACCCGGCAAACGAATCTCTACCGCGACCGGCAGGTGATCGGAAATGGGCTGTGCCAGCACCTCGACCTTTTCCAGGGTCAGGCTCGGGCTCAGCAGGATATGGTCCAGGCAACGCTGTGGGCGCCAGCTGGGAAACGTCGCTTCCAGTTGCGGCGCGAGCAGGCCGAGATCGCGCAACGGGGAATGTTGCAGCAGGTCACTGGCATGGGTGTTCATGTCGCCCATCAGTACCTGATGCTTGTAGTCGCCAATCAACTCGCGGATATAGGCCAGTTGCAGACTGCGTGCCCGGGCGCCCAACGCCAGGTGCATCATGACCACCACCAGTGCTTCCGGACCTTCGCCGAACCGTACCAGAATGGCTCCGCGACCCTTTGGCCCCGGCAACGGATGATCTTCAATTGCCCACGGGCGCAATCGGCTGAGCACGCCATTGCTGTGCTGGGCCAGGCGACCAAGATTGCGATTGAGTTGTTGATACCAGTAGGGAAAGGCACCGAGCTGGGCCAGGTGTTCGACCTGATTGACGTAGCCTGATCGCAGGCTGCCGCCATCAGCCTCTTGCAAGGCGACCAGATCGAAGTCGCCCAGCAGATTGCCGATTTTCTGCAGATTGTCGGCACGCCCGGTGTGCGGCAGCAGGTGCTGCCAGCCCCGGGTCAGGTAATGCCGATAGCGCTCGGTACTGATGCCGACCTGGATATTGAAACTGAGCAAGCGCAGACGACTGTCTGCGGGCAGGCCCGTGGACTCCAGATGATGTTCGTTGACCCGCGGATCATGCAGGCCAACGATGCGTTCAGTGCCCCATCGGCGCATGGCAGTGACTGCCCTTAGTTGGCGGCAGCCTTGTTAGCCGCCCGCTCTTTGTCGATCAGTTTGTCGGCCAGTTGCAGAGCCTGTTCGGCACCGCCGGCAGAACCCACGTCAAAGCGGTACTTACCGTTGACGATCATGGTTGGAACGCCGGAGATTTCATACTTCTTGGCCAGTTCACGAGCCTTGACGATCTGACCCTTGATAGCGAAAGAGTCGAAAGTCGCGAGGAACTTGTCCTTGTCCACGCCTTGGGTAGCGAGGAAGTCGGCCATTTCATCCTTGTCGGTCAGTTTCTTGTGTTCTTTCTGAATCGCATTGAATACCGCGGCGTGAACGTTGTGCTCGACACCCATGGCTTCAAGTGTCAGGAACATCTGACCGTGAGCGTCCCACGGGCCACCGAACATGGCTGGAATGCGCACGAAGTTCACGTCCGAAGGCAGCTTCTCGACCCACGGATTGATCACTGGCTCGAAGGCGTAGCAATGCGGGCAGCCGTACCAGAACAGCTCTACCACTTCGATCTTGCCAGGCACGGCGACCGGAACCGGATTGCTCAGTTCGACATAAGGTGCGGCGGGGGCGTCAGCAGCCTGGGCAGTCATGCCGAACAGGCTGGCAGCGGCAAAAACGGCGCTGATGATCAGATTACGCATGCTTTACTCCTGGACAATTTTTTCGCCTCGCGCGGTTGTTTTCAGACAGATCCTGGCGGGCTTGAGTTCTGTAGTGTAACGGCAGCGGCCACAAAAAAGGGCGGCCAAGGCCACCCTTTTTATACTCGTTGCAACGGATTAATCGAGCGTTAACGTTGCAGGCGATCAGCACGCCGTTCAACGCCCGATCCACCGGCCTTAGTGCAGGCCCTGAATGTAGCTGGACACCGCGGCGATGTCTTCGTCGCTCAGCTTCTTGGCAATGCTCTGCATGGGTTTGGTATCGCCGTCGTTGGTACGGCCGCCGTCTTCCTTGCGGAAATCGACCAGTTGCTTGCCGACGTATTGAGCGTGCTGGCCACCCAGGTGCGGGAAACCGGCAGCCGCGTTACCTGCGCCATTTGGCGAGTGGCAACCGGTGCAGGCTGGCAGGCCCTTGGCCAGGTCACCACCACGGAACAGGGCTTCACCGCGAGCGACGATCTTCGGATCGGCGGCTCCGACGCTGCCTTTCTGGCTGGCGAAGTAGGCGGCGATGTCCGCCAGGTCCTGATCGCTCAGGTTGGTCAGCAGGCCGGTCATCTCCAGAACGGTGCGCTTGCCCGACTTGATGTCGTGCAATTGCTTGGTCAGGTAGCGTTCACCCTGACCCGCCAGTTTTGGAAAGTTTGGCGCCATGCTGTTGCCATCCGGGCCGTGGCAGGCGCCACAGACGGCGGCTTTGGCCTGGCCGGCTTTTGCATCACCCGGTTGTACTGCCTCACCTGCAGCATGGGCCATGCCGGAGATGCCCACGGTCAACAGCAGACTCACGATCAATTTCTTCATCAGCTAATCCAACTACGGCTAAGGGTTAAGAGTTATGGACCGGGCTTACTCGCTCATCCAAAGGATGATGGCTTGGTAATCCTCGGCACTGCAGTCCATGCACAAACCACGCGGCGGCATCGCCTTGAAACCCTGGGTCACGTGTTGCACCAGCGTCTCCATACCTTTCGCCAACCTCGGCGTCCAAGCTTCCTGATCGCCTTTTTTCGGCGCCATGGGGAGTTGGCCGGAATGACAGGCACCACAAACACGGTTGTACACAGCTTGCGGATCCTGTGTAGCCTGAGCGCTGTAAAGCGGCATCAAGACACCGGCAGCTAGCAGCCATTTCGTCATAAAACGACCTTTTCAGGGTTGAGAGCGAGCTGCGTTCTAGTGCGCAATCAAGGTCTGTCGCTCTCGTGAACTTCATCCTACGCTGGGACAAAGCGCACACAAAATCTGCGGCATTATATACTGGCGTCACTGAAACGGAAGCGACACTGCTTGCCGCCCCCATTCCTGGCGCCGCCCACATCGGAAATCCCATGCAACTCAAGAATCCCATCCTCGGTCTGTGCCAACAGTCCACCTTCATGCTCAGCGCCGCCAAAGTCGACCAATGTCCGGATGACGAGGGCTTCGAAGTCGCCTTCGCCGGGCGTTCCAACGCCGGCAAGTCGAGTGCCTTGAACACCCTGACCCACGCCAGCCTGGCGCGCACCTCGAAAACCCCGGGGCGCACACAGCTGTTGAACTTCTTCAAGCTAGACGATGAACGCCGTCTGGTCGACCTGCCGGGTTACGGTTATGCAAAAGTACCGATCCCGCTCAAGCAACACTGGCAGCGTCACCTGGAGGCATATCTGGGTGGTCGCGAGAGTTTGAAAGGTCTGATCCTGATGATGGACATCCGCCATCCGATGACCGACTTCGACCTGCTGATGCTCGACTGGGCCGTGGCTGCCGGCATGCCGATGCACATTCTGCTGACCAAAGCGGACAAGCTGACCTATGGCGCGGCCAAGAACACACTGCTCAAGGTTCAGGCGGAAATCCGCAAGGGCTGGGGCGATCTGGTGACAATCCAGCTGTTTTCGGCCCCAAAACGCATGGGCCTGGAAGATGCCTACACCGTACTGGCTGGCTGGATGGAGCTGGCGGACAAGGGTGTCGAGGCAGAAGCTCAGTAAGTGCCGAAAACTGCCTGCGGCGCACGCAGGCAGTTTTCTCGGGGCAAAAAAAACCCCGGGCTTCATATGGGGAGGGAGAAGTTCCGGGGTTCAAGCTCTAGACCGCTAGGGCGGGGTCCAGATATCTGCCAACACTTAACACAACATAGGAGCATCGAAGGGCTTCACCAGCCATTCAGTAACTCTGAGTGGTGGTATGCAAGATTAGTTCAGATTTTTTTCAAATAGCTTTGAAATAACTCTGACTGCCTTTCGGACTAAGCTGTTTTCGCCCCGCGGCACTATGCCGCAACAGAACACGACAATTTTCTGTAGGAGCGAGCTTGCTCGCGATGGAATTTCAGTCGAAATCGATGTGCCTGACACTCCATCGCGAACAAGCTCGCTCCTACAAGAAGGCTCAGTGAGCCTCATCCCAGTTGTTTCCGACACCCACTTCGACCAGCAACGGCACATCCAGTTTCGCTGCCTCGCTCATGTGCACGCGAATTTCATCGCGAACCTGGTCGACCAGGTCTTCACGCACCTCGAGCACCAGCTCATCGTGCACCTGCAAGATGACTTTGGCGTCGAGGCCCGACGCGGTCAGCCAGTTATCCACCGCGACCATGGCTTTCTTGATGATATCCGCCGCGGTGCCTTGCATCGGTGCGTTGATCGCCGTGCGTTCGGCGGCGGCGCGCTCTTGCGGCTTGTTGGAGTTGATGTCTGGCAGGTACAGGCGACGGCCGAAGAACGTCTCGACATAACCTTGCTCGGCGGCCTGGGCACGCGTGCGGTCCATGTACTGGCGAACGCCGGGGTACCGAGCGAAGTAGGTATCGATGTAGGCCTTGGCGGTCTTGGTGTCGACGCCGATGTCCTTGCCGAGCTTTTGCGCGCCCATGCCGTAGATCAGGCCGAAGTTGATCGCCTTGGCGCTGCGGCGCTGGTCGGAGGTCACGTCGGCCAGTTCGACCTTGAACACTTCGGCGGCGGTCGCGGTGTGTACGTCCAGATTGTGGCGGAAGGCGTTCATCAGCCCTTCGTCCCGGGACAGGTGAGCCATGATCCGCAGTTCGATCTGCGAATAGTCCGCCGCCAGCAGCTTGTAACCGGCCGGGGCCACGAAGGCCTGGCGGATGCGACGCCCTTCGGCGGTGCGCACCGGGATGTTCTGCAGGTTCGGATCACTGGAGGACAGCCGCCCGGTGGATGCCACAGCCTGGTGGTACGAGGTATGGATCCGCCCGGTACGCGGATTGATCTGCTCCGGCAGACGGTCGGTGTAGGTGCTTTTCAGCTTGCTCATGGAGCGGTATTCCATGAGCACTTTCGGCAATCGGTAGTCGTCTTCTGCCAGCTTGGCCAGCACCTCTTCGGCGGTGGAGGGCTGGCCCTTGGCGGTTTTCTTCAACACCGGAAGGCCAAGCTTCTCGTAAAGGATCACGCCAAGTTGCTTGGGCGAACCGAGGTTGAATTCCTCGCCGGCAATCTCGAAGGCTTCACGCTCCAGCGCCACCATCTTGTCGCCCAGTTCGATGCTTTGCACGCCCAGCAAGGCGGCGTCGACGAATGCGCCCTGGCGCTCGATACGCGCCAATACCGGCACCAACGGGATTTCGATGTCGGTCAGCACACTGGCCAGGCTCGGAATGGCCGAGAGCTTTTCGAACAGGGTCTGGTGCAGACGCAAGGTGATATCCGCATCTTCGGCGGCGTAAGGCCCGGCCTGCTCCAGAGCGATCTGATCAAACGTCAGCTGCTTCACGCCTTTGCCGGCGATGTCCTGGAAACTTACCGTGGTGTGGTCCAGGTACTTCTGCGCCAGGCTGTCCATGTCATGGCGCGTGGCCGTGGAGTTGAGCACGTAGGACTCAAGCATGGTGTCGAAGGCGATGCCCCGCACGGTAATGCCGTTTGCCTGATCGCCGCCGATGGCGCAGTTGGCCAGGATGTTCATGTCGAACTTGGCGTGCTGGCCGACCTTGAGCTTGTTCGGATCTTCCAGAATCGGCTTGAGCGCGCGCAGGACCGTGTCGCGGTCCAGTTGCTGCGGTACGCCGATGTAGGAGTGGGTCAACGGGATGTAGGCCGCTTCGTTGGCCTGCACCGCGAACGACAGGCCCACCAGTTGCGCCTGCTGCGCATCGATGCCAGTGGTTTCGGTGTCGAAAGCAAACAGCTGGGCGTTGTTCAGTTTTTCCAGCCAGGCATCGAAACGCGCCTGATCCAGGATGGTTTCATATCGGACTTCAGTGACCACCACGACGGCGGCCTCGACCTCGACCTCGGTGGCGCTAAACAGATCAACGACCGGCCCCGGCTCGGCGGCAGCGCTCAGCTCCAGGCGTTTGGCGTCGCGATCCAGGTCGTTCAGCCAGCTCTTGAACTCCAGCAGGGTGTACAACTCGTAGAGTTTCGCCGGATCTTCCGCGCCCATTTGCAGGTCATCGAGACCGATGTCCAGTGGCACGTCGACCTTGATGGTCGCCAGCCGATAAGAGAGGAAAGCCATTTCCCTGTGTTCTTCGAGTTTGGCCGGCAGGGTCTTGGCGCCGCGAATCGGCAGAGTCGGCACGATGTCGAGCTGCGCATAGAGCTCGGTCAGGCCGCCGTTCACACCGACCAGCAGACCGGAAGCGGTCTTCGGACCGATACCTGGAACACCCGGAATGTTGTCGGAAGAATCGCCCATGAGCGCCAGATAATCGATGATCTGCTCGGGAGCGACGCCGAATTTCTCCTTCACGCCCTCCACGTCCATGCTGCTACCGGTCATGGTGTTGACCAAGGTAATGTGACCGTCGACCAGTTGCGCCATGTCCTTGTCACCGGTGGAGATGATCACCGGGCGATCCGCCGCCGCGCTGCTGCGGGCCAGAGTGCCGATTACGTCATCGGCCTCGACGCCTTCGACGCACAGCAGCGGGAAGCCCAGGGCGATCACACTCTGGTGCAGCGGCTCGATCTGCACGCGCATGTCGTCGGGCATGCTCGGGCGGTTGGCCTTGTATTCGGCGAACATCTCATCGCGAAAAGTCCCACCCTTGGCGTCGAACACCACGGCGAACGGACTATCCGGATATTGCTTGCGCAGGCTCTTGAGCATGTTCAGCACGCCCTTGACCGCGCCGGTCGGCAGGCCTTTGGACGTGGTCAGCGGTGGCAGCGCGTGAAAGGCGCGGTACAGGTAAGAAGAACCGTCCACCAGGACGAGGGGGGCTTGGCTCATGAGCAGGATCAACCTTTTCGGCGGGTCCGGCGCTAGAATAGCGGGACCGTTGACGACAAAGGGACAAGGTTATCATGCGCACACTAAATCGCCTGTTGCTGGCTGGCTTGTTTGCAATCACACCTTTGGCCGTCATGGCGGCGGATGACGCCCCATCGGCAGATCCGGATGTAACCATTCGCACGGAAGGCGATAAAACCATTCAGGAATACCGCCAAAACGGCTTTTTGTACGCCATCAAGGTCACCCCGAAGGTTGGCAAGCCGTATTTCCTGGTGCGAGCGGATGGTTCGGAGGGTAACTTCGTCCGCTCCGACTACCCGGATATGCTGATTCCGGCGTGGGAAATATTTAAGTGGTAAGTCGTCCTTAACTTTAATCGGCGCCGGCTCACGAGCGGCGCCCGTACTGGCAGTTTAAACATGTCTGTGTTCACCCCCCTGGCTCGGCCCGAGCTGGAAGCTTTTCTCGCCCCTTATGGCCTCGGCCGCCTGCTTGATTTCCAGGGGATTGCCGCCGGTAGCGAAAACACCAATTTCTTCATCAGCCTGGAGCAGGGCGAGTTCGTCCTGACCCTGGTCGAGCGCGGTCCGGTCCAGGAAATGCCGTTCTTCATCGAGTTGCTCGACGTGCTGCACAGCGCCGACCTGCCGGTGCCTTACGCCTTGCGCACCACCGACGGCGTGGCCTTGCGCGAACTGGCGGGCAAACCTGCGCTGCTGCAACCGCGCCTGACCGGCAAGCACATCAAGCAAGCCAACGCGCAACATTGTGCACAGATTGGCGAGTTGCTCGGCCATCTGCACCTGGCGACCCAGGCCAATATGATCAAACGCAAAACCGATCGCGGCCTGGACTGGATGCTGGAAGAGGGCACGCAGTTTTTGTCGCACCTCGGTGCCGAACAGAAAGACCTGCTGCAGCGGGCGCTGGAAGAAATCACCCGGCAGAAAGAAAAAATCCTGGCACTGCCGCGGGCGAACATTCACGCCGACCTGTTCCGGGACAACGCGATGTTCGAAGGCACGCACCTGACCGGGCTGATCGATTTCTACAACGCCTGTTCCGGGCCGATGCTCTACGACGTGGCGATTGCCTTGAACGACTGGTGCTCGGACGACGATGGCGTGATCGATGGACCGCGAGCGCGGGCCATGCTCGGCGCTTACGCAGCCCTGCGACCGTTCACCGCCGCCGAAGCCGAGTTGTGGCCGACCATGCTGCGGGTGGCTTGCGTACGGTTCTGGTTGTCACGCCTGATCGCGGCGGAGTCATTCGCCGGACAAGACGTGTTGATTCACGATCCGATGGAGTTCCAGTCGCGCCTGGCGCAACGGCAGACGGTCAATACGCCGTTGCCTTTCGCCCTTTAAAAGCTTCGCTCCTGCAGGGTCACCGCAACCCTGTGGGAGTGAGCAAGCTCGCTCCCACATGTCTGGTGCGGTTACAACGACTCCAGGCACCCCGCCAAATCATTCCCCAGCTTCTCCAACAACTGCTCATAACCCTGAGCAGTCGCCGGCGTATACCCGCCCAGCGCATCCAGCTCAGCCAGTTTCACCGGCAAACCCGCCACCAGGGTTTCCGCCAGGCGCGGCCGCAGCGGTGGTTCGCTGAACACGCACGTCTTGCCGACTTCCTGCAAACGCGCACGCATCGCCGCGACATGTTGGGCACCGGGTTGCACTTCGGCCGCGACGCTGAATACGCCCACGTGCTTGAGGCCGTAGGCGTCCTCGAAGTAGTCGAAAGCTTCGTGGAAAACGAAGTAAGGCTTGCCCTGAACATCGGCCAGGCGTTTCTTCAGGCGCGCATCCAACGCATCGAGACGATCGTCAAAGGCTTTCAGATTGCTCTGATAGCGCGCGGCATTGTCAGGATCGGCGACACTCAGGTCCGCCGCCATTTTCGTGGCGATGACCCGGGCGTTGACCGGCGATAGCCACAGGTGCGCATCCAGGCTGCCCGGACGGTGATCGTGGTCGTGGTCTTCGGCCTGTTCGGCCTCTTCCGCGTGGGAGTGGCTATCTTCGGCAAAGCGGCGCAGTTTCATGCCTGGCAAATCCTGCACGGCGACGTTGGGCAACGTACGACCATTGAGTACCCGTGGCAGGAAGCCTTCCATGTCCGGGCCGATCCAGTACAGCAGGTCCACCGATTGCACCTTGCGTACGTCGGAAGGGCGCAACGCATAGTTATGCGGTGAGGCACCCGGTGGCAGCAAAACCTCGGGGATCGCCACGCCGTCCTGCACCGCCGCGGCGATCAACTGCAGAGGCTTGATGCTGGTAAGGACCTTGACCTCGGCCTGCGCCGGACCGATCAGCAGAAAACTTGCGATAAATGCGACAAAAACAGAAAAAAGTCGGGACACGATGACCACTCGAAGAGGCGAGAACGGGTAACATAATAACGTCTCTCACAAACCTCGTCGCCGCTCATGCTAAAAACACCGATCGCCAGCCGTCCCCACGACCACTCACATTGCGTTCACAGCGCTTTGTCCGAGGCCGATGCCCTGTGCGCACGTCAAGGCCTGCGCCTGACCGCGTTGCGCCGGCGAGTGCTGGAACTGGTGTGGCAAAGCCACAAGCCGCTGGGGGCCTATGACATTCTCGCGGTTCTCAGCGAGCAGGACGGTCGCCGTGCCGCGCCGCCGACGGTGTACCGTGCGCTGGATTTCCTGCTGGAGAACGGCCTGGTCCATCGCATTTCCTCGCTCAACGCCTTCATCGGCTGCAATCACCCGGAACATGCCCACCAGGGTCAATTCCTGATCTGCCGTGTATGCCACGCCGCGATCGAACTTGAGCAAAAATCCATCAGCGACGCGATCATCGCCTGCGCCAGGGATGTCGGGTTCGTCGTCGAAGGCCAAACCGTTGAAGTGGTTGGTCTCTGCTCGGGTTGCCAGGGGGCTAGATGAGCAACGCGCTGATCCGTCTTGAGCAGGTTGCCGTCACGTTCGCCGGGCAACCGGTGCTGGACAACATCGAGTTGAGCGTCGAGCCGGGGCAGATCGTTACCCTGATCGGCCCCAACGGCGCCGGCAAAACCACCCTGGTGCGAGCCGTGCTCGGCCTGTTGAAACCGGACAGCGGCAGCGTCTGGCGCAAGCCGAAACTGCGGGTCGGTTACATGCCGCAAAAACTTCATGTCGATCCGACCCTCCCGCTGTCGGTCCTGCGTTTCCTGCGCCTGGTGCCGGGCGTGGACCGTGCGATGGCCTTGGCGGCACTCAAGGAAGTCGGCGCCGAACAGGTGATCGACAGCCCGGTGCAAAGCGTTTCCGGTGGCGAAATGCAACGCGTGTTGCTGGCCCGCGCCTTGTTGCGCGAGCCTGAACTGCTGGTACTCGACGAACCGGTACAGGGTGTCGACGTAGCCGGCCAGGCCGAGCTGTACAGCCTGATCACTCGCCTGCGCGACCGTCACGGTTGCGGCGTGCTGATGGTCTCCCACGATTTGCATCTGGTAATGAGCACCACGGATCAGGTGGTTTGTCTCAATCGCCACGTCTGCTGCTCCGGGCATCCCGAGCAGGTTAGCGGCGATCCGGCTTTCGTTGAGCTGTTCGGAAAGAACGCACAAAGCCTGGCGATTTATCACCACCACCACGACCACGCCCACGACTTGCACGGCTCGGTGGTCAAGGCGCCCGCATCGGGCCAACCCCATGTTCACGGAGATAGCTGCAAGCATGGCTGATTTTCTGCTCTACGCCCTGCTTGCAGGCCTGGCCCTGGCCGTCGTCGCAGGCCCCCTGGGGTCTTTCGTGGTCTGGCGGCGCATGGCCTATTTCGGCGACACCCTGTCCCACGCGGCATTGCTCGGGGTGGCCCTGGGCTTCCTGCTGGATGTCAGCCCGACCGTTGCCGTCACCGTTGGCTGCTTGCTGTTGGCGGTGATGCTGGTGACGTTGCAACAACGCCAGCCGTTGGCGTCCGACACACTTTTGGGAATTCTCGCACCCAGCACGCTCTCTCTGGGCCTGGTGGTACTAAGCTTCATGCACGAAGTGCGGATCGACCTGATGGCCTATCTGTTCGGTGACCTGCTGGCGATCAGTCCGACCGATCTGGCCTGGATCCTTGGCGGCAGCGCTGCGGTACTGCTCTTGCTGGTTGCGTTGTGGCGCCCATTGCTGGCGATCACGGTGCACGAAGAACTGGCCAGGGTCGAAGGCCTGCCGGTCGCAGGATTGCGCCTGGCCCTGATGCTGTTGATCGCCGTAGTGATTGCCGTGGCGATGAAAATCGTCGGCGTATTGCTGATCACCTCGTTGCTGATCATCCCGGCGGCTGCGGCACAACGTCACGCCCGCTCGCCGGAGCAGATGGCACTGGGCGCGAGCCTGCTGGGCATACTCGCTGTGTGTGGCGGGCTGGCGCTGTCCTGGTTCAAGGACACCCCGGCCGGCCCGTCGATTGTGGTGACGGCCGCCGCGCTATTTCTGCTGAGTTTTGTTCTGCCCCGTCGAGGGGTGTAGACTTGCTCGTTTTTTGCGCAAATAGAGAGTCGCAGGAATGAAGTCGTTCGCCTCCCGTTATCTGCTCCTTGTCGCATTTTCTTTGCTGCTGGGCGCCTGCCAAAGCACGCCATCGGAAGCCACCAAGGCCGCCGATGCACGGGCCATGGCCATCGTGCAGCTGGAGCAAAACATCGCCAGCGATGAACTGGCCATTGCCGAAGATCAATTGGCAGCCTTGCAGGCCGAATCGCCCAACGATGCTTCCCTTGAGCAATACCAGCGGCAACTGGCGGAAGCCTATCTGCGCCGCAGCCAGAGCGTGTTGCAAAAGGGTGACGTGGATGCCGCCGCGACCGCCCTGAGCCGTGCCCGCGCATTGATGCCCAAGGCTCCGGCACTGACCGGTGGAGTCAACGGCTCGATTGCCCAGGCGCGCAAGGCCGAGCTGGAAAAAGCCGAAGCCGCCCTAAAGGCTGCCGAAGCCAGGCCAAAAGCCAAGGTCATCGACCTGACGGCTGAAAGCACCACGGTCGTGCTGAATATCAACGATATGGGCAAACTGCGTCGCCAACTGGATGCCATCGCCGCCGATGTGGTGAATTTTGCGTGCGACGTAAGCATTCAGGCTCCACGCACCAACGATTACCCCTGGCTGGCTAACTTGCTGACCAAACGGGTGAAGAAACTCGATCCTGAGTTTGATCTGAAGCTCGAGCGGCAGATTTTGCGCGGTGTTCCGGCGCAGATGGTTCTGAGCCCGCGTAAACCCTGAAAAGCATCGCGGGCTTGCCCGCGAAGGCGTCCTGTCTGGCAGTAAAACCCTCAGGCCGGAATCGCCTTGGCCTTCGCCTCCCTGTCCCAAACCCGATGCTGCCCGATCGCGACCAGAAACGGTTTGATCAATTTTACATCCGCGCCCACGATCAATCCCCCATCCGCCTCCAGCTTCAACACATCCAGCAACTGCTTCGCCTCGCCCTGCAAGGCGATAACCTTCAAATGCTTGTATGCCTCCAACAGGTAGTGCAGCGCCACACCGTCAGTGCTCAACAACTTGATCGACGCTGCTCCACCCGGCACGAACACCGCATCGAACGTCACCGACGGCGATCCCTCCATCGAAGCATCGACAGCCAGGGTTTTGCCATCGGCCGTTTTCACTGACGCCGAACTTGGTCCTAACAACTTCCCGTGGGCGCCCTCCGCTTTCAGCGCTTTCTTCATTGCATCGATCGAGGCGCCATCGACACCGTTCGCCGCCAAAATCGCGACTTTCCGCGTCTTGATGCTCTCCGGCAACAGATTGGCCTGGCTCAATGCCGGCGAATGATCCAGTGAGGTTTTGCGCACCTCGATGGTTCCTCGACTGGGCGCAGGCAATCCAAGGTTCTGCGCCACACGCCTGGCCAACTCCAGATCGATATTGGCGAGGATTTCGTTCACTTCCCGGGCGCGAATCGCCTCGCGCTCAACCTTGCCCAACTCAAAGCTATAGGCCGAGATGATGTGCTCCCGTTCATGTTCACTCATGCTGTGGAAAAACAAGCGAGCCTGGGAGAAGTGGTCCGCGAACGACTCGCTGCGCTGGCGAATCTTGTTGGCGTCGATGCGTTCCGGGTAGCTATCGAACCCGCCGTCCTGAACGGAGGCCGGCGTTTCCTTTGGCCAGCCGCCATCAATGGAGTTTGGCTCATAGGAGGCACGCCCCTTGTCGATAGTGGTGCGGTGCTGCGCATCCCGCTGGCCGTTGTGGAAGGGTGACACCGGGCGGTTGATCGGGATCTCGTGAAAGTTCGGCCCGCCGAGTCGGCTTATTTGCGTGTCGGTGTAGGAAAATAATCGCCCCTGCAGTAGAGGGTCATTGGAAAAGTCGATTCCCGGGACGATATGTCCGGGGCAGAAGGCGACCTGCTCGGTTTCGGCGAAAAAGTTGTCCGGGTTGCGGTTCAGCACCATCTTGCCCAGTGGCGTGATAGGGACCAACTCTTCGGGGATCAGCTTGGTGGGGTCAAGAATGTCGAAATCGAAGGCATGTTCGTTCTCTTCTTCGATGACCTGCACCCCCAACTCCCACTCCGGATAGTCGCCGACCTCGATCGACTCCCACAAATCACGACGGTGGTAGTCGGTATCTTTACCCGCAAGCTTCTGCGCCTCATCCCACACCAGCGAGCAAGTGCCGGCCGTGGGGCGCCAGTGGAATTTGACGAACCGCGATTTTCCTTCGGCGTTGATCAGGCGAAAGGTATGCACGCCGAAGCCCTGCATGCTGCGCAGGCTTTTCGGGATCGCCCGGTCGGACATCGCCCACATCACCATGTGCGCCGACTCCGGCACGAGCGAGACAAAGTCCCAGAAGGTGTCATGGGCCGACCCCCCGGTAGGGATTTCGTTGTGTGGCTCGGGTTTGACCGCATGCACAAAGTCGGGAAACTTGATGGCGTCCTGAATGAAGAACACCGGCATGTTGTTGCCCACCAGATCGAAATTGCCTTCATCGGTGAAAAACTTCACCGCGAAACCTCGTACGTCGCGCACGGTATCGCCAGACCCACGCGGCCCCTGCACCGTGGAAAAGCGTACGAAGACCGGGGTTTTCTTCGCTGGATCCTGCAGGAAACCTGCCTTGGTCAGCACAGAGTGGCTTTCATAGCTCTGGAAATAACCATGGGCACCAGCGCCACGAGCGTGAACGATGCGCTCCGGGATCCGCTCGTGATCAAAATGCGTGATCTTTTCACGCATGATGAAATCTTCCAGCAACGATGGCCCGCGGGCCCCGGCCTTCAGGGTGTTCTGGTTGTCCGCCACCTTCACGCCCTGGTTGGTACGCAAGGCCTGCTCAGTGGCATCGGAGCGAAACGTTTCCAGGCTGTCGAGCTTGGTGTTGGTGTTATGGCGGTCCGGGGTATCGGACCCGGCCACGGCACTCTGGGTGGCGGCAGGCTTCTTGGTACTCATCAGGCGTGAACTCCTCAGGCGTATTCCAGTGGCCTAAGTAGTGACTGACGGGCTTCGTCAGCCGTTCCTTTTTTCTGACCTTTGATCGCGTTATTGCCAAATGGCAGGACAAATGCGAAATAAATGCTAAGAACCTCTATACGGACAGGCTAAAATGCGCGCCCGGCTAACCGCTGATCCTTTTCTAACGCGCCCCACAAGGTTCGCTACGTGATCGAGTTTCAAAACGTCCACAAAACCTACCGCGTCGCCGGTAAGGAAATCCCCGCCCTGCATCCGACCAGTCTAACGATTGAGAACGGGCAGGTTTACGGCTTGATCGGTCATTCCGGCGCAGGAAAAAGTACCCTGCTGCGTCTGATCAATCGCCTGGAAAATGCCAGCGGCGGCAAGATCATCGTCGACGGTGAAGAAGTCACCGCCCTCGACGCCAACGGCCTGCGCCGCTTCCGTCAACAGGTCGGGATGATTTTCCAGCACTTCAACCTGCTGGCCTCCAAGACTGTCGCCGACAACGTCGCGCTGCCGCTGTCTCTGGCCGGCGAGCTGTCGCGCAACGAGATCGATTCCCGCGTGGCCGAGTTGCTGGCGCGGGTCGGTTTGTCCGACCACGCGAAAAAGTACCCGGCGCAATTGTCCGGCGGGCAGAAGCAGCGTGTCGGCATTGCCCGTGCGCTGGCGACCAAGCCGAAAATCCTGCTGTGCGACGAAGCCACCAGCGCCCTCGACCCGCAAACCACCGCATCGGTCTTGCAATTGCTGGCCGAGATCAATCGCGAGCTGAAACTGACCATCGTCTTGATCACCCACGAGATGGACGTGATCCGCCGGGTCTGCGACCAGGTAGCCGTGATGGACGCCGGCGTGATCGTCGAGCAAGGCTCGGTGGCCGAGGTGTTCCTGCATCCGAAGCACCCGACCACCAAGCGCTTCGTGCAGGAAGACGAGCAGATCGACGAAAGCGAACAGCGTGACGACTTCGCTCACGTACCGGGGCGCATCCTGCGTCTGACCTTCCAGGGCGAAGCGACCTACGCACCGCTGTTGGGCACTGTCGCCCGGGAAACCGGTGTGGACTACAGCATCCTGGCCGGTCGTATCGACCGCATCAAAGACATCCCCTACGGGCAACTGACCCTGGCCGTGACCGGCGGTGATATGGAAGCGGCCTTTGCCCGCTTCACCGCTGCCGACGTCCACATGGAGGTGCTGCGCTAATGGAAGCCCTGACAAGTTTCTTCGCCAATATCGACTGGTTCGAAATCTGGCTGGCCACTGGCGACACGATGCTGATGCTCGGCGGTTCGCTGCTGTTCACCGTGCTGCTCGGCTTGCCCCTTGGCGTGCTGCTGTTCCTGTGCAGCCCGCGTCAGTTGCTGGAAGCCAAAGGCGTCTACGCGATGTTGTCGCTGGTGGTGAACATCCTGCGTTCGCTGCCGTTCATCATCCTGTTGATCGTGATGATCCCGTTCACCGTGTTGATCACCGGTACGTCCCTGGGTGTCGCCGGTGCAATCCCGCCGCTGGTGGTGGGTGCCACGCCGTTTTTCGCCCGCCTGGTGGAAACCGCCCTGCGTGAAGTGGATCGCGGCATCATCGAAGCGACCCAGGCCATGGGCGCGACCACGCGACAGATCATCACCAATGCCTTGCTACCGGAGGCTCGTCCGGGCATCTTCGCGGCGATTACGGTGACAGCCATTACACTGGTTTCCTACACGGCGATGGCCGGTGTCGTGGGCGCCGGTGGTCTGGGTGACCTGGCGATCCGTTTCGGTTACCAGCGCTTCCAGACCGATGTAATGGTCGTGACGGTGGTATTGCTGCTGGTATTGGTCCAGGTGCTGCAAACCGTTGGCGACAAATTGGTTGTGCATTTCTCCCGTAAATAAGACATGAGCCGGCCATTCGCTGGCAGGCGCCAAACGGGCGCCGCAAGCGGGCACCTCACATGGAGTTAGCTGAATGAAAAAACTACTCGTGGCCTTCGCGGCCGTTGCTGCATTCTCTGCCCACGCTGAAACCCTGACCGTCGCGGCCACTCCGGTTCCCCACGCCGAGATCCTCGAATTCGTGAAGCCGGCCCTGGCCAAAGAGGGCGTGGACCTGAAGGTCAAGGTATTCACCGACTACATCCAGCCGAACGTGCAGGTCGCGGAAAAACGCCTGGACGCCAACTTCTTCCAGCACCAGCCGTACCTGGATGAGTTCAACAAGGCCAAGGGCACCCACTTGGTTTCCGTGGCCGGCGTGCACCTGGAGCCCTTGGGCGCTTACTCCAACAAGTACAAGACCATTGCCGAACTGCCTGGCGGTGCCACCGTGGTTATCCCGAACGATGCCACCAACGGCGGCCGTGCGCTGCTGCTGATGGCCAAGGCCGGCCTGATCAAGTTGAAGGATTCGAACAACATCCTGTCGACCGTGAAGGACATCACCGAGAACACCAAGGACCTGAAAATCCGCGAACTGGAAGCCGCGACCATCCCGCGCGTGCTGACCCAGGTCGACCTGGCGCTGATCAACACCAACTACGCGCTGGAGGCCAAGCTCGATCCGGCCAAGGACGCGCTGTTCATCGAAGGCAGCGACTCGCCTTACGTGAACATTCTGGTGGCTCGCCCGGACGACAAGGACAGCGACGCGATGAAGAAACTGGTTGCTGCCTTGCACAGCCAGGAAGTGAAGGCCTTCATTCTCGAGAAGTACAAAGGCGCGGTGGTGCCGGCGTTCTGACCGAACTGCTGCAACGCAAAAAGGGGCGCATCGAATGCGCCCCTTTTTTGTGCCTGAAACACAGCCCCTTGTAGGAGCGAGCTTGCTCGCGAAGGTGTGTCAGCCACTGTGATGTCGACTGACACTCCATCGCGAGCAAGCTCGCTCCTACAGAGGGATTGCGGTGCTTAATTGCGCTTGAGCATCACCGGCAACTGCGCCACCAGCTTCGCATTGTTCAACGGCGCACGGATGAACCCGCGCTGGGTGCCGTCCGGCCCGATCACCGCGAGGTTGCCACTGTGGTCAACGGTGTAGTTCGGCTTGCTGGTGTCCGCCGGAATGAATGGAATGCTCACCGCGTTGGCGATCGTTTGCAGCTCATCGGTCGACGCCGGGGTCAGGCCAACAAACTGCGGGTCGAAGTAGCCCAGGTACTGCTTGAGCTGCTTGGGTGTATCGCGATTGGGGTCGACGCTGACCAGCACGATTTGCAGTTTATCCACAGCCTCGGGCGGTAACTCGCTCTTGATCTGCCGCAACTGGGCGAGGGTGGTCGGGCAGATGTCCGGGCAGAAGGTGTAGCCGAAGAACAGCAGGCTCCACTTGCCTTTCAATTCATTGATCGCGACCGGCTGGCCGTCCTGATTGGTCATCGTCACGTCCGGCAGATTACGGCTCTGCGGCAGCAGGATGATACCGGCGTCGATCAGCGCCGTCGGATCGCCCTGGTTTTTCCCGGACAATACCTTGTTGACGGTCAGGCCCAGGATCAGTGCGACCAGGGCGACGAGTATGAAGACGGTTTTCTGGGTTCGAGTCATAGGTTCAACAGTAGGTAGTGGTCTACGAGCAGGGCGATAAACAGCAGGAACAAGTAGTAAATAGAGTACTTGAACGTGTTGATCGCCGCGTGCGGCCGAGTGCCACGGTACAGCACCACGGCCCATTGCAGAAACCGCGCGCCCAGCCCGAGCGCGCAGACCAGGTAGAGCGTGCCGCTCATGTGGATCACATAAGGCATCAGGCTGACGGCAAGCAATGCGAAGGTATATAGCAGGATGTGAATCTTGGTGTAGTGCTCGCCATGGGTGACCGGCAGCATCGGGATATCGGCCTTGGCGTATTCCTCCTTGCGATGGATCGCCAGCGCCCAGAAGTGCGGCGGGGTCCAGGCGAAGATGATCAGCACCAGCAACAGCGGTTCGGCGCTGACGTGACCGGTGGCGGCGGTCCAGCCAAGCAATGGCGGCGCGGCACCGGCCAGACCACCGATGACGATGTTCTGCGGGGTCGCGCGCTTGAGGAATCCGGTGTAGACCACCGCGTAGCCAAGCAACGAGGCGAGGGTCAACCACGCTGTCAGCGGGTTGGTGAACGCCAGCAACATGGCTTGTCCGAGAACCGCCAACACCAGCGCGAACGTCAGCGCTGCGGTCGGCGAAACCCGGCCTTCGGCGAGCGGCCGTTTGCGGGTGCGCGCCATCACCGCGTCGATGCGCCGGTCCACCACATGATTGACCGCCGCTGCGCCACCGGCACACAGGGCGATGCCCAGATTGCCGAAAATCAGCACCGTCCACGGCACCCCGGCACGGGTCGCGAGGAACATCCCCACCAGTGAAGTGATGAGCATCAGCACCACGACTTTGGGTTTGGTCAGTTCCAGGTAGTCACGCCAGATCGCCTGACTGGGACGTTCGCCGATCAGAATCGCCATGGCATCTCTCCTTTTATTGTTATGGGCCCGGCTGAGTGTTTACGCGGGCTGAAGTGCCAGCGCGCTTGCTTGACCCGGACCAGACTGGTTCGGGCGTGGTAATTGACCAGCACCATGGTCAGCAACAGCGCCGCGCCGCCCGCGTTATGTGCGACAGCCACCGGCAGTGGCAGATGGAACAGCACGTTGCTGATGCCCAGGGTGATTTGTGCGCCGAGGGCGATCAGCACCAGGCCTGCCAGGCGCGTCATGCCGACGGCTTTCAGTTGCCATGCCAGACCGAGCAGCACCAAAGTCACCAACAGGGCGCCAATACGGTGAGTCAGGTGAATCGCAGTACGGGCGTCGCTGTCCAGTTGCCCGCCGAGGTAGTTCGGGCCGATGTGCTGGGTCAGGTGAAAGCCGTTGGCGAAGTCCGCCGGTGGCAACCACTGGCCGTGGCAGGTCGGGAAGTCGATACAGGCTACGGCGGCGTAATTGGAACTGACCCAGCCACCGAGGGCGATTTGCCCGATCACCAGCAGCAGCCCCGCCGTCGCCCAGTGTTGCAAACGTCGTGGCACGGTCAGCGCCGGCACTACGCCGGACAGGCGCAAGGTCAGCAGAAACAACAGGCTCAAGGTCGCGAAGCCGCCCAGCAAATGCCCGGTGACCACCTGCGGCCAGAGCTTTAGCGTTACCGTCCACATGCCGAACGCGGCCTGGCCAACAACCACCGCCAACAGAAACAACGGCAGCTTCACCGGCTGCCCGGGATGTCGGCGATGCACCCACGAACGACCGGCCAACACCGCGATCAATAGCCCCAAAGTGCCGGCGAAGTAGCGGTGGACCATCTCGTTCCAGCCCTTGTGGGCCTCGACCGGAGCGTCCGGGAAATGCAATTCGGCATGGGCCAGCTGAGCTTCGCTTTTCGGCACGCTGATGAAACCGTAGCAGCCGGGCCAGTCCGGGCAGCCGAGGCCGGCGTGGGTCAGGCGGGTGTAGGCACCGAGCAACACCACAATCAGTGCCAGTAAGGTGGCAAACAACGCGAGGCGAAATCCAGGCTTGGCCATGACGATGCCCTTATCCGATGTTCGACAGTTTCAACAGGTGGCGCAGATCGTTGAGCAGGTCCTTGCCCTTTACCGACGGGTCGTAGCGCAGCACCAGATTGCCGTGGGGGTCGATGATCCACAGGTGCGGCGCGTCATTGCTCTGGGCGACTTTTGTGTAGGCAGGCAAGTCCAGTGAATAGCGTTGCAACTGCGGGTACTCGCGTTGAAGTTTAGTCTCGTAATCGCTGTTCAGCGTTTGCGCGGCGGCCAATGCATGGCTGGCGCGGGACGCATCGCGGCCCAGGCCGATCTGGATTTGCCGCGCCAGATACACCAGTTGCTGGCAGTCCACCGCGCAATCCTTGGGTGAGGTCACCAATATCTGCCAGCGATCTTCCCGGGCTTGCACGCCGATGTCCGCGCGGGTCTGGCCGTTGCCGATCAGTTCGCCGTGATAACTGCGGCCCTCGGGCACCCAGAAATTCAGCTTGTACATGCCGGTGGCGAGGATCATCGGACCGATCACCCCGAGCAGGATCAACAGCAGTTGCATACGGCCCTTGCGCCGGTTCACCGACGGTTTCGCCTCAGACATGCTGGGTGGATTCATGGCCGCTCCCATGGTGTTTCTCCTTTGCGTTGTGCCAGCCGAGATAGAGATAAAGACCGAACAGGGCGATCGCCATGGCGAACCACTGCACGGCATAAGCGACGTGTTTTTCCGGGTCCGTGGCGACTACTGGCCATTCAGCCTGATAGGTGACGGGGCCGGTTTCAGCACGTAGTTCGTAGGCAAAACCTTCGCGATTCAGGGCGGCCCAGAGCTTGTCTGGCTCAACGGCCGTAATCAGCTTCGGCCACGTCAACGTTGTGGGGTCAGCGTGCAATTGGAACGTCGCACCGGGGGAGACGTAGACCCACACGTCGAGGCTGACTGCTTCGGCAGGTGTCTTGAATTGCGGTGGTGTGCGGCGCTCCGGCCATGCCAGCCAACCGCGATTAACCAGCAACCAAAGCCCGGATGCCTGATCGTGAAAGGGTTGCAATAGCTCGACGCCGACCTTGCCGTTGCGTTGACTGTTATCCAGCAGCAGGCTGTGTTCAGCATCGAACTGGCCGTACAGGTGAACCCGACGGAAGGCCGGGTCTGTCGTGTGTTGCAGTTCGGTGCTGGCCATCGGCTCGGCGGCCCGGCGCTCGGCGTAGGTTTGCAGCAGCGCGCTTTTCTCCGCGCCCCGGCTCAACTGCCAGAACCCCAGGGACACCAGTAGCGGCAGCAACATCGCCACCACCAGCGTTGGCACGATACCCGGCCGAAAGCGCTTCATGGCATTGCCAGAAAGTCGGTCATCGCGATAGCTATACTCAAGTGCATCGCTTATCCCCCCGGAGTCTCACCATGCTCAAAGCAGCCATCGTCCTGATGCTGATTGCCACGGTTGTCAGCCTGTTCAGCGGCCTGTTTTTTCTGGTCAAGGACGACAGCCGCTCAAACCGCCTCGTCATTGCCTTGAGTGTGCGTGTCACTCTGGCCGCCATTACCCTCGGTCTGATCGCCTGGGGCTTTTTCAGCGGCCAGCTGGTTTCCAATGCCCCCTGGTAGCTGTAGCTGCCTTAGAGCACATAGACGAAAACAAACAGCCCGATCCACACCACATCCACGAAGTGCCAGTACCAGCTCGCCGCTTCGAAACCGAACTGGTGCTCGTTGTCGAAGTGCCCGCGCATGATCCGCACCAGCATCACGAACAGGATGATGGTGCCGATGGTGACGTGGGCGCCGTGGAACCCGGTGAGCATGAAGAAAGTTGCGCCGTAGATGCCCGAACCCAGGGTAAGGCCCAGTTCGTGGTAGGCGTGAATGTACTCTTCGGCCTGGAAGGTGAGGAACGCACAGCCGAGCAATACGGTGAGCAACAGCCAGAGTTTCAGTGCACCGCGATGGCCCTTTTTCAAGGCATGGTGGGCGATGGTCACAGTCACGCTGGAACTCACCAGCAACACGGTGTTGAGCAACGGCAGGCCCCAGGGGCTGATGACCTCCCTGGGCGGCGGAAACAGTTTCGAGTCGGGGTTGCTCAGCAGCGGCCAGGTGAACTGGAAGTTCGGCCACAGCATGTGCGCAATGCCTTTGGCGCCTTCACCGCCGAGCGCCGGCCCGGAAATGTGACGGACATAAAACAGCGCGCCAAAAAAGGCGATGAAGAACATCACCTCCGAGAAAATGAACCAGCTCATGCCCCAGCGGAACGAGCGATCCATCTGTGCACTGTACAAGCCACCGCGACTTTCCTTGATCACCGTGCCGAACCAGCCAAACAGCATGTAAGCCACCAACAGGCCACCGACGAAAAAGATCAGCGGCCCGTGGGATTCCGGACGCGCCGCTTTCAGATCGTTGAACCAGGTGGCCAGGCCAAACACTGTGACGAACATCCCGACAGTTGCGATGATCGGCCATTTGCTCTGGGCCGGGACGTAATAATGTTCATGAGTTGCCATTTATTGTTCTCCTTATCGGGCACGCTCAGCCGCCAGTGTTTACAGCTACCGGTGGATGTCGGGCGGTGATATCGAACAGCGTGTAGGACAGCGTCAGGTGCTTCACATCCTTGGGCATGTCACGGTCAACGATGAAACGTACCGGCATCTCGATCCGCTGACCGGGCTGCAGCACTTGCTGGGTAAAGCAGAAGCATTCGGTCTTGTGGAAGTACGCCGCCGCATTGCTGGGCGCAATGCTCGGCACGGCCTGGGCGCTCATCGGCTTATCGGTGGGGTTGTGGGCGATGAAGATCATCTCGTTCACAGCCCCCGGGTTCGCGGTCAATTCGTCATGTTTGGGGTAAAAGTCCCAAGGCATGTCAGCGGTGTTGGTCGACAGAAACTGCACGCGCACCTGCCGCGAGGTGTCGACCGTTTGCTCACCTTCGTACTGCCCGCCGGTCTTGCCATTGATGCCGAAGGCCTTGCACATCACGTCGTAGATCGGCACCAGGGCAAAGCCGAACACAAACATTGCCACCACCACGGTCAGCAGGCGCGTGACCAGCTTCTTCATCGAAATTGAGTCAGCCATGACTTCCGCACAACCCTGTAGGAGCGAGCTTGCTCGCGAAAAACTTGAGAGCGCCGTTGTGTGTCAGGCTTCCAGCGTTATCGTTGACGGCCATCGCGAGCAAGCTCGCTCCTACAAGGCGCGCGTTCATTTCACTTCCGGCGGCGTGGTGAAGGTGTGATACGGCGCCGGTGACGGAATGCTCCACTCCAGGCCTTCAGCCCCATCCCATGGCTTGGCCGGTGCCGCCGGGCCGCCGCGAATGGTCTTGATCACGATGAACAGGAAGAAAATCTGCGTGGCGCCGAACATGAATGCGCCGATCGACGACACCATGTTGAAGTCGGCGAATTGCAGGTTGTAGTCCGGAATCCGTCGCGGCATGCCCGCCAGCCCCACGAAATGCATCGGGAAGAAGGCCAGGTTCATGCCGATGAACGACAACCAGAAATGCAACTTGCCGAGGGTTTCGTCGTACATGTGGCCGGTCCATTTCGGCATCCAGTAATAGGCCGAGGCGAAGATCCCGAAGATCGCCCCCGGCACCAGCACGTAATGGAAGTGCGCGACCACGAAGTAGGTGTCCTGGTACTGGAAGTCCGCCGGGGCAATGGCCAGCATCAACCCGGAGAAACCGCCGATGGAGAACAGGATCACGAACGCCACGGCAAACAGCATCGGCGTCTCGAACGTCAGCGAGCCCTGCCACATGGTGCTGGCCCAGTTGAACACCTTCACACCCGTCGGCACCGCAATCAGCAATGTGGCGTACATGAAGAACAGCTCACCCACCAGCGGAATGCCGACCACGAACATGTGGTGCGCCCAGACGATGAACGACAGGAACGCGATACTCGCCGTGGCGTAGACCATCGAGGTGTAGCCGAACAGTGGCTTGCGCGAAAAAGCCGGAATGATCGAGCTGACCGCACCGAACGCCGGCAGGATCATGATGTATACCTCGGGGTGACCGAAGAACCAGAACACATGCTGGAACAGCACCGGGTCTCCGCCACCGGCGGCACTGAAGAAACTGGTGCCGAAATGGATGTCCATCAGCATCATCGTCACGCAACCGGCCAGTACCGGCATCACCGCGATCAGCAGGAACGCGGTGATCAGCCAGGTCCAGACGAACAACGGCATTTTCATCAACGTCATGCCGGGGGCGCGCAGGTTGAGGATGGTGGCGATCACATTGATCGCGCCCATGATCGAACTGATCCCCATCAAGTGGATGGCGAAGATGAAGAAGGTCACGCTTTCCGGCGCGTAGGTCGTCGACAGCGGTGCGTAGAACGTCCAGCCGAAGTTCGGTCCGCCACCCGGAGTGAACAGGGTCGACACCAGCAGCAGGAACGCCGCCGGCAACAGCCAGAAGCTGAAGTTGTTCATGCGCGGCAGGGCCATGTCCGGCGCGCCGATCATCAGCGGGATCATCCAGTTGGCGAGACCGACGAAGGCCGGCATCACCGCACCGAAGACCATCACCAGACCGTGCATGGTGGTCATCTGGTTGAAGAACTCCGGCTGGACGATCTGCAGCCCAGGCTGGAACAGCTCGGCGCGAATAACCATCGCGAACGAACCGCCAAGCAGGAACATGGAGAACGCAAACCACAGGTACAGCGTACCGATGTCCTTGTGGTTGGTGGTCAGCACCCAGCGCATCAGGCCTTTAGCAGGGCCGTGGGCGTGGTCGGTGGCGGTATGAACATGTTCATCGATTACAGCAGTCATGTCCTGTCTCCTGCAAACAGATGGGCTGGGCAGGCCGGGGTGCTTAGCCCCGACCGGTTCCTTTCGTGCGCAATAGACCGGGTCATTTGCTTTCCGCCTGTTTCAGCTCCAGCACTTCTTTAGGCGTGACCATGTCGCCCTTGTTGTTGCCCCAGGCGTTACGTTCATAGGTCACGACCGCTGCGATATCGACTTCCGACAGTTGTTTGCCGAATGCGGCCATGGCGGTGCCAGGCTTGCCGTGGAAGACAATGCTCAGGTGAGCGTCTTTCGGCCCGGTGGCGATCTTCGAGCCCTTGAGCGCCGGGAACATCGGCGGCAGGCCCTGGCCTTCGGCCTGGTGACAGGCCACGCAGGTGGTGTGATAGACCTTGTCGCCGCGATCCTTGAGCTCGTCGAGGGTCCATTCCTTGCTGGTCAGCTCTTTGAGTTGCGCGGCCTCGGTCTTGCGCTCGGCCAGCCATTTTTCGTAATCGGCCTTTTCCTTGACCTCGACCACGGTCGGCATGAAGCCGTGATCCTTGCCGCACAACTCGGCACACTGGCCACGGTAGATGCCGGGCTTGTCGATGCGGGTCCAGGCTTCATTGACGAACCCGGGAATCGCGTCGCGCTTGACCGCAAAAGCCGGCACCCACCAGGAGTGGATCACGTCGGCGGAGGTCACCAGGAAGCGCACTTTGGCGCCGACCGGTAGCACCAATGGTTTGTCGACTTCGAGCAAGTAGTGCTCGCCCTTGGTTTCCTTGTTGTGGATTTGATCCTGAGGAGTGGTCAGGTTGCTGAAGAACTCGACGTCCTGGCCCAGGTATTTGTAGTGCCACTTCCACTGATAGCCGGTGATCTGGATATCGATTTCCGGCTCGCTGGCGTCGTACATCTTGATCAGGGTCGCGGTAGCGGGAATCGCCATGGCCACCAGGATCAGGAAGGGCACGATGGTCCAGAGGATTTCGACGGTGGTGCTTTCATGAAATTTGGCGGCCACCTGCCCGGTCGAGCGGCGGTGGAGAATCATCGACCAGAACATGGCACCAAATACGATGATGCCGATCACCACACAGATCCAGAAAATGATCATGTGCAGGTCGAATACTGCGTGACTGATTTCAGTCGCTCCAGGCGCCATATTCACAGTCCAGGCCGCTTGCGCCTGACTGAAAATCGACCACAACAGGAGGCCCATCCAGACATGTGGATGTCGCATCATTGCGGGTTCCCCTTATCGTTCTTGTTATCCCGCCGGCTTTCACCTGCGGCAAGGGAGCGGCTGCATCAGACTACGAACTTGAGCACCGGGCCTTGCTGCATATGCAGTCGGGCGTCATCAGCTAACTCCATTCCACCCCGAGTATAGACAGCGACTCTGACCTCGCAATGCGAAGGCGTAAATGATCTGAAACAGCATTGACTTGCGTTGCAGGGCACGAATGGAGAAGGATGCAGACGAGTGGTGGCAAATCGATATAACGGAGCCGTCTCAAGGATGAAATAATTATGACAAATGCGTCTTAGCATTTTTCGTAAGCCAGCTAAGTTATGTCTTCCCTATTTCATTGCCTTGTTTCCTGGAGTTTTCATGAACACCGCCGCATTGCGCGAGCAGATCCAAAAAGCCCAACAACACGAAGCCGAGACCGGTCTGCTGACGCGTCAGCTGGAAAGTAAACTGCCTCATCTGCACCCGGCGATCCAATTGCCGGAGGCCGATACCAACGGCGTACTGACGCGATTTGTCGCCGCCTACATCGAAGAAGTGCCCGATCTGCTGGATGCAGCCAATGAAGTCGCCAGGGAAGCGGGCATTGAGTCACAGATCAAACCGGTACTGAGTATCGCCGAGCAGTACTTCCTCCAGCCGCCAGCCATCATGGCCGGCCATGTCGGGCTCGACAGCCTGCTGGATGAAGCTTACCTGGCGCACCGGTTTGTCGAAGAGGTCAACGACCTGTACATCAAGCATTTCGGCCAGCCACTGATCCCCTTGGACATGACTGTCGCCAACCTGATTGCTCACCAATTGATCGGTGAGGAATTTGCCAACCAACTGGACGAAGTCGTACATCACGCGTTCGAGCAAATGTTGACCGAAGAGAGCTTTGCGCTAGAGTCGGTGGAAGCCTACCGCGACAAGCTCAGCAGCCCGGACACCGGCGCCGCGTGGAAACGCTGGCCGTGCATGTCCCGCCGCCTGGGCGTAGGCCTGGAACTGGATCAGCCGGCGGCTTGATCCACCGGTAAACACTGTCCTCCTGTAGGAGCGAGCCTGCTCGCGATGGGGTCATGACATTCAACATCAACGTTGACTGATCCGCCGCCATCGCGAGCAAGCTCGCTCCCACATTGGGCCTCAGCCAGCCGCACCAATACCCGTGTTGGTACGAACCCTGCCTTCGAGCCTGCGCTTCAACCCCCGTGATTCAATCAACAGCTTCGACCCCTTGGCCGCGTTCGCCCGACCCCATTCCTCCAGCAGTTCCAGACACGAGTGATCGATATAGCTCAGGTTGTTGAGCGGCACATGCACCGTCGCGCCTGGTGGAATACTACTCAGCACCTGGGTCAGCGCTGGCACTTTGAGGAAGGTCGCCGCCCCCACCAGGCGCAATTCCATTTCACCGTCCTGAGGCAGGTCGATCAGGCTGATTTTCAACCGCGAAGCTTTCAGCGCCAGCTTCACCAGCGTCAGGCCGAAGCCAATCAACACGCCGGTCAGCAGGTCCGTGAAAACGATGGTGAGTGCGGTTGCCGCATAAGTGAACATCGGCGCCCGACCATACCGGCCCAAACCACGGAAGACCTTGAGATCCACCAGCTTGAAACCGGTGTACACCAGCACGCCCGCCAGGCTCGCCACCGGAATGCTTTGCAGCACGCTGGACAGCAACAGCACGAACGCCAACAACCACAGACCGTGGAAAATGGTCGAAAACCGCGTGGTTGCGCCGGCCTGAACATTCGCCGAACTGCGTACGATAACGCCGGTCATCGGCAGTGCCCCAAGCAGGCCACACAGCATGTTGCCGATACCTTGCGCCGACAGTTCCCGGTCGAAGTCCGAGCGCTGACCACTGTGCATGCGATCAACCGCAGCGGCTGAGAGCAAGGTTTCGGCGCTGGCGATGAAGGCCACGGCAAACGCCGCGATCAGCAAGGTCGGATCAGCCAGGTTGAGCAGGTCCGCGGGCTTCAGCCAGTCTATGGCTTCCGTCAGATTGGCCGGTACCTCAACCCGTTTGACCTGCAACGCCAGCACCAGGCTGGCAACCGTGGCCAGGCCGACGCCCAGTAGCGCGCCAGGAATGAAGCGCAGGGATTGCGGACGGAGTTTCTCCCAAAGCCACATGGCGGCGATCGTCGACAAACCGAGCAACCCGGCTTGCCAGCCAAACGTGGGCAACGCCTGAGCCAGCGCTGTCGGGAAGGCCGCCAGGTTATCCAGGCCCGAGGGTTTGGGCACGGCATCCAGCATCACATGCACCTGAGACAGGATGATCAGCACGCCAATCCCGGCAAGCATGCCGTACACCACCGCAGGTGCCGTCACCCGAAACCAGCAGCCCAGCTTCAAACGGCCAGCCACCAATTGCAGCAAACCCGCCAGCAACAGAATGGGCCCAAGCATGGCGATACCGTGCTGGCGGACCAGTTCGAATACCAGAACGGCCAGGCCCGCCGCCGGGCCGCTGACTTGCAGCGGCGAGCCGGCCAACCAGCCGACCACCAGACCACCGATGATGCCGGTGATCAGGCCTTTGGCCGGCGGCAGCCCCGAGGCAATCGCGATGCCCATGCACAGGGGCAGGGCGACCAGAAACACAACCACCGAAGCCAGCAGCTCCCGTGGCAGAACAGCTTTGAGTCGAGCAGCACGCATGGTGAATCTCCCGAAGTTTTCTTCAGGCATGGCAAAGCCAGGCTGCCTGAACGGCAGCCTCGGCTGAACCACACAACGATTTAGGAGGGTTTAGAAGCGCGCTTTGGGCGTCGCCACGGGAATCGGCAGGCTGCCATTGAGCGGCAGGAAACAACCTTGATCGGCGTCATACGCTTTGATTTCGCTGGTTTCGATGTTGTAGACCCAGCCGTGAATAAATAACTGACCGTTAGCCATGCGCGAGGCCACCGACGGATGGGTGCGCAGATGTTGCAATTGAGCGATCACATTCTCTTCGGTGAGGATGTGCATGCTTTCGCTTTCGCTAGAGCAGTTGCAGTTCTCCTGCACCATGGTTTTGGCCACTTCAGCATGACGCAACCAGGCCTTGACCGTGGGCATTTTTTCCAGACTGTCCGGGTTAAGCACAGCGCGCATGGCGCCGCAGTCGGAATGCCCGCAAATGATGATGTGGTGTACCCCCAGAGCCAGTACGGCGTACTCGATGGCCGTGGAAACACCCCCGTTCATTTGCCCGTAAGGCGGCACGACGTTGCCAACGTTACGGGTCACGAACAGGTCGCCGGGGGAGCTCTGGGTAATCAACTCGGGAACGATGCGCGAATCGGCGCAGGCGATGAACATCGCTCGTGGCCGCTGGGCCGTGGCGAGTTTCTTGAAGAGCTCTTCCTGCTGAGGAAAGATCTCATGATGAAAATGCAAAAAGCCGTCAACGATGTGCTGCAACGCTGCATCGGCGGTTTCGGCCTCGGGTTGGGCTGAAGCCGACGCAGCCAACGGCTGTTTATCCTTGTCACTCATCAATTCATCCTCATTGGCGGGCTCAGGGAGTCATCCCGTGTGGTCCGGTGTGAAGCCAGTGGCTGGTGAAAAAACATCCAGGCCAAACATCTCGACCCATCAGTCACTCGATGAACAAGGTAGCGACCGAATCTTAATTGAAACTGAATAAACCGCTCTAGAATGCGTGTTCCAGGTCACAAAAAACGTGACCCGCCTAAGGCTCGAGCGTGATCTTCAGTACCAACCATAGGCCAATTGTCCTCAAATCAACGACATTTGGCGACCCGGCGGACAAAAGGCATTGCAGTCCAGGTCAAAGCCTTCCCGGTGATTGAGCCCCAGGCGCTTGATGGTTTTGGCAAAGCGCTGTGCCAGCAGGTCGGCGAAGGGGCCTTCACCGCGCATACGAGCACCAAAGCGGCTGTCGTAGAGTTCACCGCCACGACTCTGGCGAATCAGGCTGAGCACATGCGCCGCCCGTTGTGGATAGTGGGCGCCCAGCCATTCTTCGAACAGCGGCGCCACCTCCAACGGCAGGCGCAACATCATGTAAGCAGCACTTTGCGCCCCTGCCGCCCAGGCTTCGGTGAGCAGGCTTTCGAGCTCGCTGTCGTTGATCATCGGAATCATCGGTGAACAAAGCACGCCCACCGGAATGCCCGCCTCGCGCATGACCCTGATCGCCCGCAACCGGGCCTTGGGCGCTGCGGCCCGGGGTTCAAGGATACGCTTGAGCTCGTCGTCCAGTGTGGTCAGGCTGATCATTACCGCCACCAATCTTTGGCTGGCAAGCTCGGTCAACAGGTCCAGGTCGCGAAGGATCAGCGAGCCCTTGGTGACGATGGTCACGGGGTGTCGGTAACGCAGGAGTACTTCAAGGGTTTGCCGGGTGACCTTGTATTCGCGCTCGATCGGCTGATAGGGATCGGTGTTGGAGCCGAGGTTGATCGGCGCACATTGATACCCACGTTTTGAGAGTTGTTCCTCCAGCACCTGCGCGGCGTTGGTCTTGGCGATGAGTCTGGTTTCGAAATCCAGCCCAGGCGACATGTCCCAATAGGCATGGCTTGGTCTCGCGTAGCAGTAGATGCAGCCATGCTCGCAGCCGCGATAGGGATTGATCGATCGGTCGAAGGGCAAGTCCGGCGACGTGTTGCGGGTAATGATGGTTTTCGCCGTTTCAATGCTCACCTCGGTGCCCTGGGTAAGCGGTACTTCCTGATACCAACCGTCGTCCTCAACCACCGAATGGCGGGGGGCAAAGCGGTTGTGCGGGTTGGTTGCGGTGCCGCGGCCGCGGGGAGGCAGAGAGCTAACCATCGGCGGACTCCTTGATCTGTATATTCATACAGTATACGACCAGCCGCGAATCGACCAGTACCGCTCAGCCGTTCATCTGGTGACAAGGCGTCATGAGTTACTTGTTCATCAAAGATGGGAAAACTGAGGAAACATATAGTCAGTGGTTAGATCCAATCCCCCCCCGTATATTCAGCCAGACAAGCAACACCCTCAACAGTCATCAAATAAAAGGATTTATTAATGTCTTTCTTTAATCAGCGCGGCATCTTTCTGCAACTCATGCAACCGAGTCCTTCGGAGCCCAACACACTGGTTTCGCTGCAACTGGCGCGAAAAGAGTTAAGTTGGGATGCGGCAAATAATGTTCAAATTGAAAGCCTGGTCGATTCGGAGTTTTACACTGCTGTTTCCACGGACCGTGGTAACTCGTTCAGCATCAGGGCCGTTGGCAAGGATGTCGATCTCGACGGAAAGATCGGTGCCGAGGACAAAGCCAAGTTACAGGCGCTGGCAAAGGCTTATGCCAGTATCGTCAATCCCTGAGCCCTGACTTTCCAATCACTGGAAAAGCATGATTGCCGAATGCATGCGGGCTCCCGCGTGCATTCCAGACAGCCACGAGAATCAAAAATGTCCAAGCCCATAAAAACCGGTGCTTATCTACAAAAAATAAAAACGCCAGAAAATGTGCAGATAGTTATCAAGCCAATAAGGGCAGACGAGCATCCAAATAAAACAATGGAGCAGTTCGCTGATGTTCTCGCAAGCGCTCCCTCCGTGACACTCCATATAAAAAACGATAGCAAGACTTCAAAGCTCGATTTTGATCCATGGTCCGATGTCAATGTTATTCCAGGCAATAGCATCGACAAAAAGGACATTGCCGCACTTACACAACTTGCACTCGATTTTTATCATCAACAAATAATTGCTCCAGAGGGCATAGCGTACCTTTATTGTCTTCCCGCTAAACCACCCGAGCTTCGAGTAGATGTTGAGATTTTTGACATTGATGAAGATGATCATCAACTGTATAGCCGCGTAGTGTTCGAGACCAAGTCAGCGGATGCCGGCTTGTCTTTTGAAGGTTGGGAGCGCAACCCTCTCACTGGACAAGTGTTTGACTATGGGGTCGAACTGAACGAGATGCTCAAATCATTCATCAAACTGAAACTATAACCTGAGCGTGGACTTCACGATTCTTTGACAGTCAGCTCACAGGCCTTTGACCGTGCATGGCTGATCCTTGCCACCCTCTTCCCGTCCCTTTCTGAACGGTCGCTCAAGCATGCCTTTTCCACGTTTTTTATCTGCAATATGCCTGTCGCTGGTTGCACTCGTTAACCTGACACCGGCACTTGCTGACGACGGTGTGATGCAGCGTCCGGCAGACTGGGCTCAACCGGTCCAGAAGCAATACAACCTCTTCCAGATGTCGCCGACGCTCTATCGCAGTGCCTTGCCGGACAAGGGCGCGGTGCCGCTGCTGGAGAAACTCAAGGTGGGCACAGTGATCAACTTCCTGCCCGAAGCAGACTCCAGTTGGTTGTCCACGCCAGGCATCACGCAAGTACAACTGCCTTATCGCACCAACCATGTCGATGACGCCGATGTGCTCAAGGCCTTGCACGCCATTCAGTCTGCTGAAGCCAAAGGCCCGGTGCTGATGCACTGCAAACACGGTTCCGACCGTACCGGCCTGATGGCAGCCATGTACCGGGTTGTCATCCAGGGCTGGACCAAGGAGGAGGCCCTGAACGAAATGACCCAGGGCGGCTTTGGTGACAGCACCCACTTCAAGGACGGCATTCGCTACATGATGCAGGCCGACGTGGAAAAACTGCGCACCGCCTTGGCCAATGGCGATTGCAGCACCAGCCCGTTCGCCGCGTGTTCAATGAAGAGCTGGTTCAAGTCCGCTCATATCGAATAAAGAAAGCCCCCGTTGCATTGCGCAACGGGGGCTTTTTTCACTCAGTGTTGTTCGTCAGGCTTTTTCTTCAGTTTCGGATTCGGGAAGAACTGAACCGCCTGAACCTTGGTGTCGGCAGGTTTGAGTGCGCTGGTGTTAACCCGCGTACCCAACTCCTTGGGCACCGACAGCCCTTGCTCATTGAGTGTATCGGAGTAACCGCAGGCCACGCACTCTCGGTGCGGGACCTGATCTTCGTTCCACATCATCAACTTGTCCGGCTCGCTGCATGCAGGGCAGACCGCCCCGGCGATAAAGCGTTTTTTCGTAATCACAGGCCCCTCACTCATGCTGCCGCGTCCTCACTCAGGCCGCTGTGGCGCAAGAGTGCGTCAATTGATGGCTCACGACCACGGAAGTCGACGAACAGCACCATCGGCTCCTGGGAGCCGCCACGGGCCAGGATTGCTTCGCGGAACGCACGACCGGTGTCGGCGTTGAGCACGCCTTCTTCTTCGAACTTCGAGAACGCATCGGCGGACAACACTTCAGCCCATTTGTAGCTGTAGTAACCCGCGGCGTAACCGCCAGCGAAGATGTGCGCAAAGCTGTTGGGGAACCGGTTGTAGGCGGGTGGACGCATCACCGAAACCTCGTCGCGCACGCCTTCGAGCACTTGCAGCACGCTGCGGCCGTCGCCGTGGGTGGCGTGCAGTTCGAAGTCGAACAGCGAGAACTCCAGTTGGCGAACCATCATCAGGCCGGACTGGAAGTTTTTCGCCGCAAGCATTTTCCCAAGCAGGTCCTGCGGCAGCGGTTCTCCGGATTCATAGTGACCGGAAATCAGCGCCAGGCCTTCAGGCTCCCAGCACCAGTTCTCCATGAACTGGCTCGGCAGCTCGACCGCATCCCAGGCCACGCCGTTGATGCCGGACACGCCAGCATGCTCGACGCGGGTCAGCAGGTGATGCAGGCCGTGACCGAACTCGTGGAACAGGGTGGTGACTTCGTCGTGGGTCAGCAGCGCAGGCTTGCCGCTGTCGGCCGGGGTGAAATTGCACACCAGGTTGGCCACCGGGCTTTGCAATACACCACCAGCGGTGCGACGACGGTCGCGTGCGCCGTCCATCCACGCACCGCCACGCTTGTTGGCGCGGGCGTAGAGGTCAAAGAAGAAGCGGCCGACGTGCTGGCCGTTTTCCTTGATCTCGAACAGGCGGACATCCGGGTGCCAGGTGTCGAAACCTTTCTGCTCGGCAATCTCGATGCCGTACAGACGCTGGACGATGGCGAACAGGCCGCTGAGCACCTTGTCGATCGGGAAGTAGGCGCGCAGGGCTTCCTGGGCCACGCTGTAGCGCTGTTCACGGAGTTTTTCGCCGTAGAAACCGCTGTCCCAGCTTTGCAGATCCGGGCAGCCCTGTTCGGCGGCATAAGCCTTGAGCTGTTCCAGATCCTGGACGGCGAACGGCTTGCTGCGCTTGGCCAGGTCGCGCAGGAAGCTCAGCACCTGATCGCTGGATTCGGCCATTTTGGTCGCCAGACTCAGCTCGGAAAAACTGCTGAAACCCAGCAACTTGGCCAGTTCCTGACGCAGGTCGAGGATTTCTTCCATGACCGGGCCATTGTCGTTCTGGCCGGCATTCGGCCCCTGGTCCGACGCGCGGGTGCAGTAGGCGGCGTAGACTTCTTCACGCAGTGCACGGTCCTGGGCGTAGGTCATCACCGCGTAATAGCTCGGGAATTCCAGGGTGATCAGCCAGCCGTCCAGATCCTTGGCCTGGGCCGCGGCGGCCATTTGCGCCTTGGCCGAGTCGGTCAGGCCGGCGAGGGCGGCTTCATCGGTGATGTGCTTGGTCCACGCCTGAGTGGCATCGAGCAGCTGGTTGGAGAAACGGCTGCCCAGTTCGGACAGCTTGCTCTGCACTTCGGCGTAACGCTTCTGTTCGGCTTCCGGCAGGTCGATACCCGACAGACGGAAGTCACGCAGGGAGTGTTCCAGGATAGTTTTCTGCGCCACGTCGAAACCAGCGGCTTCCGGGCTGCAGGCCAGGGCTTCGAAAGCCTGGAACAGTTCGCGGTTCTGGCCCAATTCGGTGGAGTAGGCGCTCAAGGCTGGCAGGCAAGACTCGTAGGCTTCACGCAGTTCAGCGCTGTTGCACACGGCATTGAGATGGCTGACCGGGCTCCAGGCAGCGCCCAGACGGTCGTTGAGTTCGTCCATCGCCAGCACCAGGCCAGCCCACGTTGGCTGTTTGACCTGGGTCTTGAGGATCTCGGCGATAGCGGCACGGTTGTCAGCCAGGATCTGTTCAATAGCCGGTTGTACGTGTTCGGCGCGGATGGCGGAGAACGGCGGCAGGTCATAGGACTGCAAAAGAGGGTTGTTCACGCTCACGGTTGATACCTTGGCTGGAGAAACATACTGCCATCTTAATTACAATCGACGTTCACCGCAGCTATCAGCAACAGAGAGAAACCCTATCGTGAACCTTCGCAAGTATCAGAACCACACTCCGCTGCTGGGCAAAGGCGCTTTTGTCGACGGCTCGGCGGTGGTGATCGGCGACGTTGAAATTGGCGAAGACAGCTCGGTCTGGCCGCTGACAGTGATCCGCGGCGACATGCACCGCATCCGCATTGGAGCGCGCACCAGCGTGCAGGATGGCTGCGTGTTGCACATCACCCACGCCGGGCCGTTCAACCCGGACGGCTATCCGTTACTGATCGGCGATGACGTGACCATCGCCCACAAGGTCATGCTGCATGGTTGCTCGGTGGGCAGCCGGGTGTTGATCGGCATGGGCAGCATCGTCATGGATGGCGCGGAGGTCGACGATGATGTGATCATCGGTGCCGGCAGCCTGGTGCCGCCGGGCAAGCATCTGCAAAGCGGCTTCCTGTATGTAGGCAGCCCGGTAAAGCAGATCCGCCCGCTGACGGACAAAGAGCGCGCCTTTTTCACCTACAGCGCGGCGAACTACGTGAAGCTCAAGGACCTGCATCTGGCCGAAGGCTACGACCAGCTTTGACCCGGCCCCCTTATTCAGGATTCGACATGCATTACCAAACCGTTTTGTTCGACCTCGATGGCACCCTGACCGACCCGCGCGAGGGCATCACCCGTTCGATCCAGTTCGCCTTGGGCAAACTGGGTATCGATGAACCGGACCTGACCAAGCTCGAACACTTCATCGGCCCACCGCTGCTGCAGGCGTTCATGCAGTTCTACGGCTTCGATGAAGCCAGGGCCTGGGAGGCGGTGAACTTCTACCGCGAGCGCTTCAAAGTCACCGGCCTCTACGAAAACCGCGTGTTCGAGGGCGTCACGCCGCTGCTGGAAACCTTGGGCGGACAAGGGCGGCAGTTGTATATCGCTACCTCGAAACCCTGGGTGTTCGCCCGGGAAATCGCCCGGCATTTCGACTTTGCCAAACACTTCAAAGTGATTTACGGCAGCGAACTGGATGGAACCCGAACCAACAAGGTCGAGCTGATCGCTCACCTGATTGCGGAAGAAAACCTGGAGCCGACCAACACCTTGATGATCGGTGACCGCAAGCACGACCTGATCGGCGCGCGTAGCAATGGCCTGGACGCGGCGGCAGTGGGTTACGGGTTCGGCAGCCATGAAGAGTTGAGTGCCGAAGCGCCTGCGTATCATTTTGAAACGCTGGCTGAGCTGCATCAGGCGTTTTTGCAGAGCTGATACAGCTTTACCCCTGTGGGAGCGAGCCTGCTCGCGAAGGCGGCTGCACATTCAAAATCAATGTGTCTGACAGACCGCTATCGCGAGCAGGCTCGCTCCCACAGGTGGACTGCGTAAGTATTCAAGGTCTGGGTGGCGGCGCCAATTTCTGCCCTTGCTCAACCGCCCAGTTCACCACCTGCGCGGTCAACTGATCGTTCGCCTGACCGAACCCGACCACCACCGCCGGAACCTGCACATCGCTCAAAGGCTGGCGCACTTCAAAACGGCGGCTGGCAAGGATGCGCTGGTCATAACTGCGCACCAGCAATGCATCCAGACGCACGACCGCGCTGGCGTTCTTACCCTGATATTCAGTCTGGAACGCCAGCAGGCTGCCACCCAATTCAAGATCGGTCTGGAAAATGCTGTCATCGGTGCTCAGCAACGGCACCCGTCCGTCATGCTGGAAACCTTCCAGCAGGCGATTGCGCATTAGCACCGGCGCCGGGTCGCTCCAGCGTGAACCCTTGTAGTGGCTGATCACATCGCCCTGGGGAATCACTGCGATGTTCGGACTGTTCAACGCTTCGCTGGACTGGAATGTGCTCAGGCGCAGCGACCAGCGCTGTGGCGTGCCATAGTTGGCCGATGCGCTCTGGGCCGACGGCAATCGATAGACCTCGAAGGGCTCGGGCTTGGGCAGGATCGAGCACGAACTGATCAGCGTGAAGCCAGCGAGGAGGGCAATCCGAATCAGCTTCATGGCGTGAACTCCTTCGTCTTGTCACTGCCCAGCAGGTAACCGCTGGGGTTGGCTTCCAGGCGTGTGGTAATGGTACGCAACGAACTCAAGGTTTCGCGCATCTCGTGCACGGCCGGGCCCAGGCCATTGAGGCCTTGCATGCCGCTGTTGAGCGAGTCCTGATTGGCGGTGATCAGTTTGTTGAGGGTGGCACTGCTCTCCTGCAGCGACTTCATCGCTTGCTCGGCGCTGCCCAGCGCTTCCTTGCCATGCTCGTTGAGCAGCCCGTTGGCATTGCGCATCAGCGCCGTGGTCTGCTCCAGCATGGTGTTGGCCTGCTTGCCCACCGAGGCCAGTTGCTGCATGGCCTGGCGGATATCGCCGCGCTGCTCGGCAATGGTCCCGGTGGTTTGTTCCAGGTGCTCCAGGGTGTTGCTGATGCGCTCGATGTTTTCCGTGGAGAACATCAGGTTGGCGTTATGCATCAGCGTGGTCACCCCGGCCATCAGGTCTTCGCTGTCATTGAGCAGTCGGGCAATGGGCGAGGGCGAGGCGACTATGGTCGGCAGGTTGCCGTCCTTGCCCTTGAGCGTCGGGCTCTGTGGTGTGCCGCCACTGAGCTGGATGATCGAAGTCCCGGTGACCCCGGTCAGGGCCAACTTGGCATTGGTGTCTTCCTTGACCGGCGTATCGCCGGCCAGGCGAATTCGCGCCAGCACCCGGCGCGGGTCTTTCGGGTCCAGGCGCAGCGAGATCACGTCGCCGACCTTGATCCCGCTGTACTGCACCGAACTGCCCTTGGACAATCCGCTGACCGCCTCGTTGAACACGACCTCGTAGTCCTTGAACTCGGTGTCGACACTGGACTTGGCCAGCCACAGGCCGAACAGCAGCGCGGCCGTCACCACAATCACGGTGAACAGGCCGATCAATACATGATGGGCTCGGGTTTCCATGTCAGACCTCTTTGAGCTGTTGGGCGGCTGTCAATGCCGCGCGGCCGCGAGGGCCATGGAAGTATTCGTGAATCCACGCATCGTTGGTTTCCGATACCTTGTCGATGGCGTCCGCCACCAGCACCTTTTTCTGCGCCAGCACCGCCACCCGGTCGGTGATGGTGTAGAGCGTGTCGAGGTCGTGGGTCACCAGAAAGACACTCAGGCCCAGGGCATCGCGCAGGGTCAGGATCAATTGGTCGAACGCGGCGGCACCAATCGGGTCGAGACCCGCGGTGGGCTCGTCGAGAAACAGGATGTCCGGGTCCAGCGCCAACGCCCTGGCCAGCGCGGCGCGCTTGATCATGCCGCCGGACAGCGACGCGGGGTACTTCTGCGCCGCCGACAGCGGCAACCCGGCCAGGGCCATTTTCACCGCTGCCAGGTGCTCGGCGTCGTTGCGGCTCAAGCCGGCGTGTTCGATCAGCGGCAGGGCAACGTTCTCGGTCACGGTCAGTGAAGAGAACAACGCGCCTTTCTGGAACAGCACGCCGAATCGCCGCTCCACCAGCGAACGCTCATGTTCGGACAAGGTCGGCAGGTTTTTCCCGAAGACTTTCACTACGCCTTCGCTGGGCTGGCGCAACCCGACAATGCTGCGCAGCAGCACCGATTTGCCGCTGCCGGAGCCGCCGACCACGGCGAGGATCTCGCCCTTGTACAAGTCCAGATCAAGGTTTTCGTGCACGCTCTGGCTTCCAAAACGGTTGCACAGCCCACGGACTTCAATCACCGCCTCGCAGGGCGCTCGAGGGATACGACTCACCACCCCATCTCCATGAAAAACATCGCGGCGATCGCATCCATCACGATCACCACGAAAATTGACTGCACCACACTCGACGTGGTGTGCGCGCCCACAGACTCAGCGCTGCCACTGACCTTGAAGCCTTCCAGGCAACCGATGGCGGCGATGAGGAAGGCGAACACCGGCGCTTTGACGATACCCACCAGAAAGTGCTGAACGCCGATGTCCGATTGCAACAGCGACAGGAACATCGCCGGCGAGATATCCAGCGCCACCGCGCAGACCACGGCACCACCGATAATCCCCGACAGCATCGCCAGGAAGGTCAGCATCGGCAGGGAGATCAGCAACGCCAGGACCCGCGGCACCACCAGCAACTCCACAGGGTCGAGGCCCAGGGTGCGGATGGCGTCGATCTCCTCGTTGGCCTTCATCGAACCGATTTGCGCCGTGAACGCACTGGCGGTGCGTCCGGCCATCAGGATCGCGGTCAGCAACACACCGAACTCGCGCAGGAAGGCAAACCCCACCAGGTCCACGGTGAAGACGGTGGCGCCAAACGTGGCCAACACCGTCGACCCGAGAAACGCCACCACGGCGCCCACCAGAAAAGTCAGTAACGCAACGATGGGGGCGGCGTCGAGACCGGTCTGTTCGATATGGGCGATCATCGGCGTGACGCGCCAGCACTTGGGACGGAACAGGCCGCGGACGATGGTTTCGATGATCAGGCCGACGAAACCCAGCAGTTGCAGGGTGTCCTGCCAGACGGTGTCCACCGCGCGGCCTATACGGGTCAGCAACTGAATGGAAACGCTGACTTGCGGTTCCTTGATCGGTACGCAGAAGTCGGTCAACGAGCAGTAGACGGTTTGCAGCAACGCCCGATCGGCAGCGCAGAGTGTGCAATCAGGATGTTCGGCGGAACGACCGAGGCGCTCGGAGCCGAGCAGTTCGACCAACAGCGAAGCGCCGGCGGTGTCGAGGGCGCCGAGGCCATTGAGGTCGAGGGGGGTGTTGGCGTCGTACTGGCCGTGGAGTTTTTCGCTCAACAGCTTGAGGTCCGCGTAATGGGCAAGCGTCCAGTCGCCCGTCACCCGCAACAGCGCAGGGGTAATCGACGTGTCCAATCGGGCGTTGCCGGCCATCGTGCTGCTGATCATAAGCTCCGTGCTTGTTCAGTGATTACGCAGCCTACGTAATAGCACGAACCGGACTACTTTTCTTTGATCGCTGTGCTGTCCGTGACTTTGAAACGCAGCACGCCGATGACCTGGCCATCTTCGGTCAACACCCGAACCTGCCATTTGCCGGCCGGGTTGCCCGGGAAGTTCTGCTTGTGGGTCCAGGCCCGGTAACCTTCCTTGCGTCCGCCACGAATATCCAGGGGGATGCGGTCGACCTCTTTACCGTTGAACTGCCAGACATGATAAATCCGTTCGCCCAGGCCACGTGGAGCGTTGATCGCGGTGTAGGCGTAGAGCCCGCCATTGCGAATCTGCTCGGCACTGACTTCGTCGAGGCTGGCGCCAGGCGTGCGGTCCTGCATTTGCGTGCTGATGGCCACGTCGGTCATCCACAGCGTCGCCGGTGGCACCCACGAACGCAGCGTCCAACCAACGGCGCCGATGCCCAGGGTGATACTCAATATCGCCAGCGCATTGCGCAGGGTACGAATCGGGAAGATCGACGCCAGGCTCGGGAACGACAACAGCACCGAGATACCCAGTGCCCATTTGAAGCTTTGCGCGGTGGTCAGGTGCATGATCACTGGCAACGCGGTGAGCAGCGCGGCGAACAGGGTCAGGGTGTGCAGGGCCAGAAACGCCCAACGCCGTGGAGCCAGCCACTTGTAGTAGAGCGGGTCGATGATCGAAATCAGCGCCGCAACGCCCAGCAGCCCGGTGAAAAACAACTGGCCGCTGTTCCACGTCGTGGTGATGAAGAAGAACGGCAGGACAAAGAACAGGCTTTCCTGATGGATCATCTGCGTTGCGTAACGCAGCAAGGGTTCTGGTATTTCGCGCTTGAATATGCGCGTGAACAGCTTGGTCAGGCTGTTTTCCAGCATCAGCCAGATCCAGCTGATCAGCATGATGGTGGTGATCCAGCTCGCCAGGCCTTGCTGGCGATCGACCAGAATGAAACTGCCCACCCCGGAGATGAAACCACAGAGCGCAATGACCCCAGGGTAGCGCTTCATCAATTCGAGGATGCGCTGTACGAAAAGGGTCAGGTTTTGCATTCGGCGGTTTCACAGTCGTCGTAGGAAAAAACCTCGACAGGGTACCGCTGGTGCGGCGCTGTGGCGAGGGTTCACGGTCAGTTACGCCACGCACCTGTGGGAGCGAGCTCGCTCGCAATGAGGTCGGCACATCCAACATTTTTCGTCGGCTGACAATCCGCTATCGCGAGCAAGCTCGCTCCCACAGGTAACCGGCAAGGCCTCTCAGGCCGTTGTCACATGGAATGGTTACTTCCTGCGATGCAAACGCCAGCCCACCAGCATCAACACGATCAAGCCCGCCCCACCGACCACCAACCACATCAACTGGTCATAACTGAACAACGCCCTCTCGATCCGCAAATACCCTGGTTGCAGGAGCAATTCACGCACGGCCTTGTTCGCTTCTTCCAGGGTCACCCCCTGCAGCTCACGGGCCGGGTTGGTAAAGCGGCCGTCCTCGTAGTTGCCGATGGCGCTCCAGTAGTAGTCGGCCAACGCGCTGTTGCCTTGTACGGCCCAGGCCTGGCGGGCAATCGCTGCCTGCTTGAGGCGGTTGAAGGTGTCGGCATTGAGGCCGTCCTTGAGCAATCCGGCCTTCAGGTCCTCGAGTACTTGTTCGGCATCGGCCACGTCGTCGCGTTCAAGGTCGGCATTGAGGCTCATGAAACCCACGCCGCCGAACACTTCGCGTTCCACCCACGGGCCGTAGGACAAACCGTGAGCCAGGCGCAGCTGGCGATAGAGCGCCCAATCCAGGTAGTCCTTGAGCAAATCGAAGGTTTGGTCGTGCCCATCCTCCAGTACCGGCTCCGGCACCAGCCAGTGCAACTTGGCGCCGTTGCCGACCAGCCCGTGGGTCAAGGTGCGCTCATGGGCGGCGCTGGCCTGGATTTGCGGCAGCGGCGGGTGCTCGCCAGGCGTAATCGCTTCCAGCGCACCATACGCCCGCTCCAGATAGGCCGGAAGCAACTTGTCGAGGTCGCCGACCACGATCAGGGTCATGTTGTTCGGCGCATACCAGTCCTTGCGCACCTGCTCCAGTTGTTCACGGGTCAGGTCATCGACTTGCGCACGCTCCGGGCATTTGAGGCCCAATTCCACGGCCAGTTGTTTGCTGGCCGTGTGGCCCAGGTCCTGACGATCGAGCCAGCGTTGCAGGTGCGAGTAGTGGCCGCCGTCTTCACGTTCGACCACTTGCTTGGCCGCGTTGATAGCGCTGTCGTCGAAGCGGGTCTGGGTCAGCAACGCCAGCAGCAGGTCAAGCACCTTGCGCTGGTTTTTCGCCGGGGCTTCGATGACGAAGGTCGTATCGGCATTGCTGGTGAACGCGTTCCACTCGCCGCCAAGAGCCTGCATGCTTTCTTCCAGTCCGCCTTCGCCGCTGGCGTCGATACCGCTGAACAACAGGTGTTCCAGCAGATGCGGCAGCTCCTTTTCCTGGCACTTGAAATCGTCCAGGCCAACGCCGACCACCAGCCGGATCGCCACATGCCCGCGGTCAGTGCCGGGTTTGAGCAGCAACTGCAAACCGTTGCGCAGGGTATAGCCCTCGACCTGGAAACGATCCAGGGCGAATGACGGGAATGAACCAAGCAAAAGGCAGGCGAACAACAAACAACGCATAACAAGCTTCCGTACGGCTAGCTAAGTTCAACAGACTTCAGGTAACCGTGGACGTTCAGGGTGAATGTGTGATGTCGCTCAAATCGTCGACCACCAGCGCACCGGTGTCCGATGTTTCCAGCACCACGTACGCACTGCTGCAAAACAGCGAATTGAGACGCTTCATGTCGGCGATCAGCTCCAGGTGTAACGAACTGGTTTCGATACTTTGCACGATTTTACGTTGCAGGCGGCTGACATGAGCGTGAGCCAGGCGCCGTTCCTGTGCGCGGAAACGACGTTTTTCACGCACCAGCTGGCGGGCACTCTCCGGGTCGCCACTGAGAAACACCGACATCCCGAGCCGCAGGTTGGAAATCAACTGAGTTTGCAGCCCGGTCAACTCGTCCAGCCCGACTTCGGAAAAAGACCGGCGCTGCGAAGTTTTCTGCTGCTGGACCTTGCGCAGCATGCGTTCGATCAAGTCGCTGGCCAGTTTCAGGTTGATCGCCAGCTCGATGATTTCCGCCCAGCGCCGGCTGTCCTGATCGCTGAGATCTTCCCGGGGCATTTGCGCCAGATACAACTTGATCGCGCTGTAGAGCGCTTCGACATCGTCGGTCAGGCGACGGATTTCCTGAGTGACGGCAGTCTGCTTGCCGCGCAACACGTCGACCATCGCTTCGAGCATGTTGTCGATCAGGTCGCCCATGCGCAGGGTTTCCCGGGCCGCGTTGGCCAGCGCCAAACCGGGGGTGACCAATGCCGTGGGGTCAAGGTGCCGGGGTTTGGCCGTACCGTTGGCCAGCGGACGCTCCGGCAGCACCCAGGCACAAAACCTGGCCATCGGCCCGACGCTGGGCAGCAGGATCAGGCAACGCGCGGTGTTGTAGAGCAGGTGAAAGCCAATGACCATTTCCTGGGGGCTGAAATCCAGGCCATCGAGCCAGCGCACCAGCGGATCGAGCACAGGAATGATCAATAAAAGACCAATCAGTTTGTACAGCAGACTGCCCAGCGCCACTTGGCGCCCGGCGGCGTTCTGCATGCTGGTGCTAAGGAAGGCGAGAATGCCGCTGCCGATATTGGCGCCGATCACCAGCCCGATGGCCACCGGCAGGCTGATCACATTGGCGCCCGCCAGGGTCGCGGTGAGCAACACAGCGGCCAGGCTGGAATAGGACACCATCGCGAACAGCGCGCCGACCAGGGCGTCGAGCAGGAGGTCGCCGGTGAGCGAGGCGAAAATCACCTTCACCCCTTTGGCATGGGTAATCGGGTGCGCAGCTTCGACAATCAGTTGCAGCGCCAGAATGATCAACCCCAAACCAATGGCGACACGGCCCATCTGTCCGAGTCGGGTCTGCTTGCGCGACAGAAAGAAAATCACCCCGGCAAAAATCAGCAGGGGCGACAACCACGACAGATCGAACGTCAGTACTCGTGCCATCAGGGCCGTACCGACATCGGCACCGAGCATGGTGACCAACGCCGGCGTTAGCGCCATCAGGCCCTGGCCGACAAAGGAAGTGACCAGCATGGCGGTGGCGTTGCTGCTCTGGACCATCGCCGTCACGGCGATCCCGGAGAGGAAAGCCAGCCAGCGGTTGGTCATGTTGTGGCTGATGACATGGCGCAAGTTGGTGCCGTAGACCCGCAGGATGCCGGTTCTGACGATGTGCGTGCCCCAGATCAGCAGGGCCACGGCAGAAAGCAAATTGAGCAGGGTGAGCATAATGACCCCCTGTGGTGTAGCGCCCCAATGGAGCAAGTTGACGGTACCGCGCGACGTTCTACGTTCTGTACTTAAGCTGTAGTTGGCTAACGGTCTACGCGCCAGCATCGCATAGCCAAAGAAGGGATTGAAACAGAACTGTCATGAAACCTGGTTCACGTAGGTATGAAAAAAGGGGCCCGAAGCCCCGATTTTATGTAGGAGCGAGCTTGCTCGCGATGGTCGTAAACGAAAACGCGTGTTTACGAGATTAGCGCGGAGCGCTCGAGTCCATCGCGAGCAAGCTCGCTCCTACAGGGTTACTGGCCTGGAATGTCCTTGCGCAGCTTTACCGGATCCTGCTGTTTCTTCTTTTTCGCGATGGCAGTGCGCATCCTGATGTTGATCGCTTCCACCGCCAGCGAGAACGCCATGGCGAAGTAGACGTAGCCTTTTGGCACGTGCACGTCCAGGGATTCGGCAATCAGCACCGTACCGACGATCAGCAGGAACGACAGCGCCAGCATCTTCAGCGATGGGTGCTTGTCGATGAACTCACTGATGGTGCCGGATGCCCACATCATCACCAGTACCGCCACGATGATTGCCGCGACCATGACCGGTACGTGGGAAACCATGCCGACAGCGGTGATCACCGAGTCCAGGGAGAACACGATGTCGATGATCGCGATCTGGACGATGGTGTAGAGGAAGTTGCCGCCCTTGCCCGAAGGTTCGTCGTTGCTTTCGTCTTCACCTTCCAGTGCGTGGTACATCTCTTGCGAGCTTTTCCACAGCAGGAACAGACCACCGAAGAACAGGATCAGGTCGCGTCCGGAAATGCCCTGACCGAATACTACGAACAGGTCCGCCGTCAGGCGCATGACCCAGGTGATCGACAGCAGAAGCAGGATTCGCGTGATCATGGCCAGCGCCAGACCGAAAATCCGGGTGCGCGCCTGCATGTGTTTGGGCATGCGGCTGACCAGGATCGAAATCATGATGATGTTATCGATACCCAGGACGATTTCCAGGGCGGTCAGGGTGAAGAAGGCAACCCAGATTTCAGGGTTGGTCAGCCATTCCATGTGTATTCCTTTGAGCGATTGTTAAACCACAACGGGCCCGGACTTCAAACAGCGAAGCCTGGACCCGAAGTGGTGAGTCTTGGGCTTATAGAGTACTGAACACCGGGAAAGTCCCCAACAGCAGTGCAGCAATCAGTATGCAGATACAAACCAGCACTGCCCACTTCAGGGTGAAGCGCTGGTGGTCACCGAAATCGATGCCGGCCAGGGCCACCAACAGGTAGGTCGATGGAACCAGCGGGCTCAACAGGTGGACGGGCTGACCGACGATCGAGGCACGTGCCATTTCCACCGCGGTTATACCGTAATGGCTGGCGGCTTCGGCAAGAACCGGTAACACGCCGTAATAAAATGCATCGTTCGACATGAAGAAAGTGAACGGCATGCTTACCAGCGCCGTAATCACCGCCAGGTACGGGCCGAGGAAGTCCGGAATCACTGCCAACAGGCTTTTCGACATGGCGTCGACCATCCCGGTGCCGGTCAGGATACCGGTGAAGATACCGGCCGCAAAGATCAACCCGACCACAGCCAGCACGCTACCGGCGTGGGCCGCGACGCGATCCTTCTGCTGTTGCAGGCAAGGATAGTTGACGATCATGGCAATACTGAACGCCACCATGAACAGCACCGGCAACGGCAGCAGGCCGGTGATCAAAGTGCCCATCAGGGCCAGCGTCAGGGCGCCGTTGAACCAGATCAGGTTCGGACGACGGGCATCCGGGAACTGCGAAACGCTGATTTCACTGTGGTCGATTTCATCGCCCACCAGGTGCAGTTCACCCAGGCGTGCACGTTCACGCTTGCCGTAGAAGTAGGCAATGACCAGGATCGCCACCACACCGGCCAGCATCGCAGGAATCATCGGTACGAAGATGTCGGACGGGTCCACGTGCAGCGCACTGGCCGCGCGAGCGGTCGGGCCGCCCCATGGGGTCATGTTCATCACGCCACCGGCGAGGATGATCAGGCCGGCCATGATCCGCGGGCTCATGCCGATACGGCTGTAGAGCGGCAGCATGGCGGCCACGCAGATCATGTAAGTGGTCGCGCCGTCACCATCGAGGGAGACCACGAGCGCCAGAACGGCGGTGCCGACCGAAACCTTCAGCGGGTCGCCCTTGACCAGTTTGAGGATCTTGCGCACGGCCGGGTCGAACAGGCCGGAGTCGATCATCAGGGCAAAGTACAGGATAGCGAACATCAGCATCACGCCAGTCGGCGCAAGCTTGGTGATGCCCTCAAGCATCATCGGGCCGATCTTCGGCGAAAAACCGCCGAACAGGGCAAAAATGATAGGAATGATGATCAGAGCGATCAGCGCGGAAAGGCGCTTGGTCATGATCAGGAACATGAACGTGATGACCATGGCGAAGCCAAGGAAAGTCAGCATGGGAATACTCCAGGCGTAGCGCGACTAGGGAATGAGCGGATCGGGCGGGATCAGCGCAGAACGGAAAGCACGAGACGTACGGGCGGAGTTACAGCGAATTGGCGGGTAGAAGAGGACATCAGAATCACCATTGTTGTTGTTAAATGGGCTGTGCGAGCGATAAAACGCTGGCATTGGCCAACCGGTCTGTTGCCGGTAGTGGGGGCGATCCTAATCGGGGAAGCTTTCAGCCAGCTTTCGGCGATGAAAGCAAGGACCGGATGTGCAACCGATCGTCGGATCGGGTTTCAAGTCCCTGAACACAGGGCGGGAGGTTGAACATGGGTGAGCTTCACACCGGCGGCTGCCATTGCGGGCAACTGCGCTATCAATTCAGCGGGCCGCTGCACGATATTGCCCACTGCCATTGCTCGATTTGCCGACGGGTCAGCGGCGGCATCGTGACCACCTGGATCACCGTGCCGGTATCGGCCTTTCAATGGCTGGCCGGGACGCCGTCGCGGTACGATTCTTCAACCACCTGCGCACGATATTTCTGCGGCCATTGTGGGGCGCAACTGGCGCTGGTGACGCTTCTGAGCCCGGAAAGTATCGACCTGACCATCGCCACCCTCGACCATCCCGAGCAAGCACGGGCCGAGCGGCACATCTGGACCGACAGCCGTTTGCCATGGCTGCATCTGGACGAACACTTGCCCGGGGAGGCTCAGGAAACACTCTGATCAAAAAACAGTCAGGTCCAGCGGACGAATGGCGCCCATCCAGATCGCGTGCTCGGTGTGATCAAGCAAATCGTCACCGGTGTCCGGGTGCAGAAACACCACCAGGCCCTTGCGGTTGAGCGCCAGCCACGGCAGCACGTCGCCCAGCACCTGCGGCTCGAACGCCAGCTGGCAGCTCCAGTCCGGGTGCGGACCGACCGGGCGCTCGTGCACACGGCCCATGTTCAGTGGAAACAATTGCGCTGCCTGCTCACACAAGGCCCGCGCTTGCCCGATCGTGCTGGCATCGAAATAGACGTGGGCGTGGTAACCCGTGATCTGCTGCATCTGAATCCCTCTGCAAGCTGTTCGAACCCTCGCTGGTTCCTGCGGGTCAAACATCATATAGGCGCTGGAAAACAGGAAGCCCAGCCATGAAAAATGCTGAAACCCCCGTCGTGAAAGTGGTGCTTTATGGTGCCATGAGTAGCCTGGGCAGTGCGCTGATGGCTGAAATGCTGCGGCGCCAGCATGAAGTGATCGCGATTCTCGATGATCTCAATGCTCTGGCACCCCGTCCAGGGATGCGCACCAAGACTGGCGACCTGTTCGACGCGCAACGGGTCAGGCAGAGTGTGGCCGGCAGCTCCGTGGTCATCTGCTTACTGGACGCTCCAGGCTTACCGTTCAACAGCGAACACGTGGAAAAAACCGTCGTACCGGGCCCGGTCGAGCAGGTGCTGGCGGTGGATGCGCTAATCGATGGCATGCAGGCAGCGAACATCGCCCGATTGTTTCTGGTGGGTGATTTCGACGTGCTGGACGATCCGGAATCCGAAGACAGCTTGCAACGTCACGCCGCCGAGGAAATCCGCGAGGCACTGCAAAACAGTTCTTTGAAGTGGACGTTGGTGAACGAACCGCGTGGGGTACCGGGGCTGACCATCGAACATTTTGCCCAAATCGGTGGCAACCTCGAGCCGGGACTGACCGAACCACTCGCAAGGCTGGCCCGCACCGCCGTGGGCATTGCCGATGAATTGCACTTGAACCTGCACATCGGCGAGCACGTCAACTTCATCGCCACTGACAGCTAAACCGCAATGGACGGCAGCGTCAGGCCGTTGAGCGATTGCGCACTGCCGGCCTGCTCGGCCATCAACCAATCCACAAACTGCTGGATCAACGCTCCGCGTCGTTTGCGCTGGGGCAGAACCACGTAGTAACCCAGTCTCGACATCACCGTTTCGCCGATCGGTCGACACAACAACCCTTGCGCCAGCAAGTTATCCACAAGGTGGCGCCAGCCGATGGCCACCCCCTGGCCGCCAATCGCCGCCTGAATCAATAAAGTGTAATTGTCGAAGCGCAACTGCCCGGGCGCCGGGGGTGAGGTGATGCCCAGTTCGCGGAACACACCACTCCAGTCGAACCAGTTACTGCTGTGTTCCCCACGCAGGTGCAACAACGGAAACTCCAGCAATGCCTGGGCCGGCAAGGGCATGGAACGTTCGCTCAACAACTGCGGGCTACACACCGGAAACACTTCTTCGCTGAACAGCCAATGACTTTCACCCTGCTTGAAGCGGCCATCGCCGAACAGCACCGCCACATCGATATCGGTACGTAGCATGTTATGGCTGCGTTCACTGGTGACCAGGCTGACATCCACCTGCGGATTGGCCGCGTGAAAGCGGTGCAGGCGCGGCATCAACCAATACGCGGCGAAGGCAAAATCCGTGGCCACCTGCAGCACTTCGTGCTGTTGCTGTGCGCTGATTGTGTTCAATCCTGCATCGATGTTCTGCAAACCGAGCTGAACCTGCTCGAAAAGAATCTGCCCAGCCTCAGTCAGTTCGATGCCACGATAAATGCGGTCGAACAGGCGGGTCGCCAGTTGTACTTCCAGGCGCTTGATCTGCTGGCTGATGGCCGGTTGCGTGGTGCCCAGCTCAACCGCCGCCGCAGTAAAACTGTGCTGACGGGCCGCCGCTTCGAAGGTGCGAAGCAAATCCAGTGACAGGTCACCAAGGGCGTCATACATAAGCTGTGCTTATCCTAGTCATTGCCGTGCATGGGCTTTACCGCAAGGTGCTGGGGTTTCATTCTCGAAGCCAGCACTCTCGCATAAACATCCACTATGGAATGCCGCGATCACATGAAGCGCAAGAACATTCTTTTCATCATGGCCGATCAAATGGCCGCGCCAATGTTGCCGTTCTACGGCCCATCGCCCATCAAACTGCCTCATCTCAGCCGCCTCGCCGCACAAGGCGTGGTGTTCGACTCCGCTTATTGCAACAGCCCATTGTGCGCGCCATCGCGTTTCACCCTGGTCAGCGGCCAGTTGCCGAGCAAGATCGGCGCCTATGACAACGCCGCCGATTTCCCCGCCGACGTACCGACCTACGCCCACTACCTGCGCCGCCTCGGCTATCGCACTGCCCTTTCGGGAAAAATGCATTTCTGCGGGCCAGACCAGTTGCATGGCTACGAAGAACGCCTGACCAGTGACATTTACCCGGCTGACTACGGCTGGGCGGTGAACTGGGATGAACCGGACGTGCGCCCGACCTGGTATCACAACATGTCGTCGGTGCTGCAGGCCGGCCCGTGCGTGCGTACCAATCAGCTGGATTTCGACGAAGAGGTGGTGTTCAAGGCCCAGCAGTACCTGTTCGACCATATCCGCGAGGATGGCGACCAGCCGTTCTGCCTGACCGTTTCCATGACTCACCCACACGATCCGTACACGATTCCCAAGGCCTTCTGGGATTTGTACGACGATGACGATATCCCGCTGCCTGCAACCCCCGACCCGCACGATCTCGATCCGCACTCGCAACGCCTGCTCAAGGTCTACGACCTGTGGGACAAGCCGCTGCCTGTGGACAAGATCCGCGATGCCCGCCGTGCCTATTTCGGCGCGTGCAGCTATATCGACAGCAACGTCGGCAAACTCCTGCAAACCCTCGAGGATACCGGGCTGATCGATGACACCATCATTGTGTTTTCCGGTGACCACGGCGACATGCTCGGCGAGCGCGGCCTCTGGTACAAAATGCACTGGTATGAAATGGCCGCACGGGTGCCGTTGCTGATCAGCGCACCGGGGCAATTCGGCGCCGGTCGGGTCAGCGCCAGTGTTTCCACAGCAGACCTGTTGCCGACCTTCGTTGAACTGGCCGGCGGCTCGCTGGAACCGGGCTTGCCGCTGGACGGCCGCTCGCTGGTCCCGCACCTGCAAGGGCAAGGCGGCCACGATGAAGTGTTCGGCGAATACATGGCCGAAGGCACCATCAGCCCGTTGATGATGATTCGCCGGGGCGCCTACAAATTCATCTACAGCGAAGACGACCCTTGCCTACTCTTCGATGTACAGAATGACCCTCGCGAACTGGAAGAACTCAGCCATTCGCCGCAGCATCGCCAGCTGTTCGACGATTTTCTTGTCGAAGCGCGGGCCAAATGGAACATTCCGGCGATTCACCAGCAGGTGCTCGCCAGCCAGCGGCGCCGACGCTTCGTGACCGAGGCGCTGACCCTCGGCAAGCTGAAGAGCTGGGATCACCAGCCGCTGGTGGACGCCAGTCAGCAATACATGCGCAACCACATCGACCTCGACGATCTGGAGCGTAAAGCACGTTATCCACAACCCTGCCAAAACCAATAATGTTAAGGGGAAGTCCATGCAAAGGTTATCCACAGTACTGACGGTCGGGCTCCTGACTCTGGGCAGTGCATCGGTGTTTGCCGAGCAGAGTTGCGAGACCGTGAAAATGGCCGACCCGGGCTGGAGCGACATCGCCGCGACCAATGCCATCACCGGGTTTCTGCTGGACGGCATGGGCTACAAGGCCAAGGTCGACACTCTCGCGGTGCCGATCACCTTTGGCGGGCTCAAGGATGGCCAGGTCGATGTGTTCCTGGGAAACTGGATGCCGGCGCAGCAGGGCTTCTATGACAAGTTCGTCGCCAACGGCGATGTCACGCAACTGGCGAAGAACCTCGACGGTACCGAATTCACCCTCGCCGTTCCGGACTATGTGTGGGACGCGGGTGTGCATAACTTTGCCGACCTGAACAAATACGCCGACAAGTTCGACCGCAAGATCTACGGTATCGGCTCCGGCGCCCCGGCGAACATCTCACTGCAAGAAATCATCAAGAAAAACGATTTCGACATGGGCCAGTGGAAATTGATCGAGTCCAGCGAGCAGGCAATGCTGGCGGAGGTGTCCCGCGCGGTGAAAAAACAGAAATTCGTGACCTTCCTCGGCTGGACCCCGCACCCGATGAACGTGCAACTGAAAATGCATTACCTCAAGGGCGGCGAGAAATACTTCGGTGATACCGGCAGCGTGCATACGCTGACTCGCAAAGGTTATGCACAGGCCTGCCCGAACGTCGGCAAACTGCTGACCAACCTGAGTTTCACCCAGGACATGGAGAACAGCATCATGGCCGAGGTGGTGAACAAGAAAGTCAGCAATGCCGACGCGGCCAAGGCGTGGATCAAGGCCAACCCGGCAGTGCTGGACAAGTGGCTCGATGGGGTGAAAACCGTGGATGGCAAAGATGCGTTGCCGGCGGTCAAAGCCAAGCTTTAAGGTTCAAGGACGCCTTCGCGAGCAGGCTCGCTCCCACAGGTCCGCTCAGTCTCTGTGGGAGCGAGCCTGCTCGCGAATCGATTTATGCTCTTGCGTCATGACATCTGACACACCACCCTGACGCATTTACAGTCATTCACCGAGAGGCCCCATGGCCCTGCCAAGCCGCCATTCACTCTTCCCTTTCCTCACCTGGCTACCCCGGCAAACCCGCGCCAGTGTCGGTCGCGACCTGATCGTTGGCCTCAGCGGCGCGATTCTCGCACTGCCGCAATCCATTGCCTACGCACTGATTGCCGGCCTGCCGCCGGAATACGGCCTGTACGCAGCAATCATCCCGGTGTTGATCGCCTGTCTCTGGGGCTCGTCCTGGCATCTGATCTGCGGTCCTACGGCGGCCATCTCCATTGTCCTGTACGCCAGCGTCAGTCCTCTGGCCGTGCCAGCGTCGCAGGACTACGTCATGTTGATCCTGTTGCTGACGTTTCTTGCCGGCCTCTTTCAGTGGCTGCTGGGTTTGCTGCGGTTTGGCGCGCTGGTGAATTTCGTCTCGCACTCGGTGGTACTCGGCTTCACCCTGGGTGCCGCCGTGGTGATTGCCATCGGTCAATTACCTAACCTGCTGGGGCTGGACCTGCCCATCCAGGCCACCGCGCTGGACAGTTTCATCACGTTGTTGCGTCATTTCGGCGAAGTGGACAAACCTTCGCTGGCACTGGGGCTGGCGACAGTGGTGGTGGGCGTGATCCTCAAGCTGCTGCTGCCACGCTGGCCGACGCTCTTGATCACTCTGATCCTCGGCGGCTTGCTGGTTTGGCTCTGGCCATCAATGTTCGGCCATGTGCAACTGGTCAGCGCCTTTACCGGCAAACTGCCGCCTTTCAGTCCGTTGCCGCTGGATCTCGATCTGATCCTGCGCCTGCTGCCCAGCGCGGTGGCGGTCGGTATGCTCGGGCTGGTCACCAGCCTGTCGATTGCTCGCTCGATCTCCGCACGTTCGCAGCAATTACTCGACGCGAATCAGGAAGTTCGTGCCCAAGGCCTGTCGAATATCGTCGGTGCGTTTTTTTCCGGATCGCTGTCAGCCGGCTCTTTCACTCGCTCAGGCCTGAGCTATGAAGCGGGGGCCTGTTCGCCACTGGCCGGAATTTTTTCGGCATTGTGGGTGGCGCTGTTTGCGATCTTCGGCGCGAGCCTGATCGCACACATCCCGATTCCCGCGATGGCCGGGAGCATTCTGTTGATCGCCTGGGGACTGGTGGACCATCGCGGCATTCGCGCGTTGTTGCGGGTCAGCCGTGCTGAATTCGTGGTCATGGCGCTGACCTGCGTCGCCACGTTGTTGCTGGAATTGCAGACTGCGATCTACGCCGGTGTGTTGGCCTCGCTTTTTTTCTACCTCAAGCGCACATCGCAACCACGGGTGCAGCATGTGCGAGATGGCGAGGAAGACATTTTGCGGGTGGGGGGCTCAATCTTTTTCGGCGCCAGCCATTACCTGCAAGTGCGCCTGCAACGCATGCACGGCGCGCGCGTGGTGATCGAGGCACAGCAGATCAACTTCATCGACTATTCAGGGGTGGAAATGCTGCATCAGGAAGCGCGACGCCTGCTTCGCCAGGATCGCAGCCTGACCTTGCGCCGGGCCCGGCCACAGGTGGTGGAGGAGTTGAGGAAGCTGGAAGGGGCGCAGAAGTGCCCGATTCGGTTTGAGGATTAATCCGACGTTTCGCAAATCCCTGTAGGAGCGAGCCTGCTCGCGATGACGGAATCACATTCAACATCTCTGCTGACTGTCCCACCGCAATCGCGAGCAGGCTTGCTCCTACAGGGGTTACAACGCCAACTGCCGGCGAAGTTCGGCCAACACCGGCGCCGTCTCCGGACGCACACCGCGCCACAGGAAGAACGCCTCCGCCGCTTGCTCGGCCAGCATGCCCAAGCCATCCATCGCCACCGCAGCTCCGTGTTCGCTGGCCCAGCGGCAGAACGAGGTCGGCTCCTTGCCGTACATCATGTCGTAGCACACCGTTTTGCCAGGCTCGATCAGGCTGGATGCAATCGGCGGCACATCGCCGGTCAGGCTCGCCGACGTCGCGTTGACGATCAGGTCCACCGACTCCCGCAACCAGTCATAGCCGCTGGCCGAGACCGGCCCCAGATCGCAGAACAGTTCCGCCAACAACTCAGCCTTCTCTACCGTGCGGTTGGCGATGATCACCGATGCCGGTTGCTCGGCCAGCAACGGCTCCAAAACACCACGCACCGCGCCACCAGCGCCGAGCAGCAGGATGCGTTTGCCCTTGAGACTGAACCCGGCATTGACCGTCAGGTCGCGCACCAGCCCGGCCCCATCGGTGTTGTCGCCCAGCAGACTGCCATCGGCCAGTTTGCTCAGGGTGTTCACCGCTCCGGCCCGTTGCGCCCGCGCCGTCAGGCTGTTCGCCAGCCGATAGGCTTCTTCCTTGAATGGCACCGTCACATTGGCGCCGCGTCCCTCGAGGAAAAACGTCCGGGCACAGGTGGAAAAATCGTCGAGTGGCGCCAGCAGTGTGTTGTAGTCCAGTTGTTGCGCGGTCTGCTCGGCGAACAGGCGATGGATCAACGGCGACTTGCTGTGGCCTATCGGGTTACCGAATACGACATAACGGTCCATCAGGTTTCCTCGTTCAGGCTTCGGCCAACCAATCGCGGTCTTGCAGGAAATACTCGGTCAGGCGGGCTTCTTCGCTGCCAGGCTCGGCCTTCCAGTCGTAGCCCCAGCGTACTTGCGGCGGTAGCGACATCAAGATCGACTCGGTACGCCCACCCGATTGCAGGCCGAACAGCGTGCCGCGGTCGTAGACCAGGTTGAATTCAACGTAGCGGCCTCGGCGGAACTCCTGGAACTCGCGCTGCTTGGCGGTGAACGCATCGTTCTTGCGGCGCTGCACGATCGGCAGATAGGCGTCGATGTACGCGTCGCCGATGGCGCGCATGAAGGCGAAGCTGGTGTCGAAGTCCCACTCGTTCAGGTCGTCGAAAAACAGGCCGCCGATGCCACGCGGCTCGTGACGATGCTTGATGTGGAAGTAGCTGTCGCACCAGGCCTTGTAACGCGGGTAGACGTCCGGACCGAACGGCGCACAGGCCTGCTCGGCGACTCGGTGCCAGTGGATGCAGTCTTCTTCGTTGCCGTAATACGGAGTCAGGTCGAAGCCGCCACCGAACCACCAGACCGGTTCTTCACCTTCTTTTTCAGCGATGAAAAAGCGCACGTTGGCGTGGGAAGTCGGCACGTGGGGGTTGTGCGGGTGAATCACCAGCGACACGCCCAGGGCTTCAAAGCCACGACCGGCCAGTTCCGGTCGATGGGCGCTGGCAGACGGTGGAAGACCGCTGCCGAAGACATGGGAAAAGTTGACGCCGCCCTTTTCAATCACCGCGCCGTTTTCGATCACGCGGGTGCGACCGCCACCGCCCGCCGGCCTGGTCCAGGCGTCTTCGACGAATTGCGTGCCGCCGTCTTCGGCTTCCAGGGCAGCGCAAATACGGTCTTGCAGGTCGAGCAGGTAGGCTTTTACGGCCTCGGTGCGGGTCGTCATGTCATCACCTTGAATCGGGCAAAACAACGCGGCGCTCCATTGGAGCTCAGCCTGCGCAAATGGGCCCGTAGCATACCATCGCAAGTCACCCCGTCGCAGTTGACGAAGATCAAGCTTAGGAGTCCGATAGGGAGCCTGGTAAAACGACCTATGGAGAGTTCTGATGGCAAAGCGTATCCAGTTCCGCGCCCATGGCGGCCCCGAAGTGCTCGAATACGTGGATTATCAACCCGCCGAGCCAGGTCCGAAGGAAGTGCGCGTGACCAACAAGGCCATCGGCCTGAACTTCATCGACACTTATTACCGCAGCGGTTTGTATCCACCGCCATCTCTGCCGTCCGGTGTCGGTTCAGAGGGTGCGGGCGTGGTCGAGGCGGTGGGCAGCGACGTGACCCGTTTCAAGATCGGCGATCGCGTGGCCTATGGCAGCGGGCCACTGGGCGCCTACAGCGATGTTCACGTCTTGCCCGAGGCCAATCTGGTGAAACTGCCGGACGCCATCAGCTTCGAACAGGCGGCCGGCGTGATGCTCAAGGGCCTGACCGTGCAGTACCTGCTGCGTCAGACGTATGAACTCAAGGGTGGCGAAACCATCCTGTTCCATGCCGCGGCCGGCGGAGTCGGTTCCCTGGCCTGCCAGTGGGCCAGGGCCTTGGGCGTGAAGTTGATCGGCACTGTCAGCTCAGCGGAGAAAGCCGCGCTGGCCAAGGCCAACGGCGCCTGGGCGACCATCGACTACAGCCATGAAAATGTCGCGCAACGCGTGCTGGAATTGACCGACGGCAAAAAAGTCCCGGTGGTGTACGACGGCGTTGGCAAGGACACCTGGCTGACTTCACTCGACAGCGTAGCGCCGCGTGGGCTGGTGGTGAGTTTCGGCAATGCGTCCGGCGCGGTCGACGGCGTGAACCTGGGGATCCTGGCGGGGAAAGGCTCGCTGTACGTGACCCGGCCGACCCTGGGCACTTATGCGAACAACGCCGAGAGCCTGCAACGCATGGCCGACGAGTTGTTCGAGATGATCATCGGCGGCAAGCTGACCGTGGACATCAGCCAGCGTTATCCACTGGCTGAAGCGGCGAAGGCGCAGACCGAGTTGTCGGCGCGGCGCACGACGGGCTCGGTGGTGTTGTTGCCCTGACTGACGCCATCGGCGGAACGCCGCCCGGAACAAGCTCGCTCCCACAGGGGATTTGTGTTCGACACAGAACCCATGTGGGAACGAGCCTGTTCGCGATGGGCGCACCTGGGTATCAGTCCGGGCGCACAACCCTGCCCGTCGCCAGATCGCGAATCACGCTCGGGTTCTTGCGCCCGCCCAGATTGCCACCCAGCACCAGATCCACCTGGCCACGGAAATACTGTTCGACGCGAATTCGCGTACGCGCCGCCGGGCGCCCCTGCGGGTTGGCCGACGTCGACACCAGCGGCCCGACCAGCGCGCACAAGTCCCGCACCATCGGGTGATCGCTGACCCGTAGCGCCACGGTTTCATGCACGCCGGTAATCCACTCCGGCAGCAGGTTCTGGTGCGGCACCAACCAGGTGTTCGGACCCGGCCAGGTGCTGGCCATGCGGTCCATCCACAACTCGGGGAAGTCTTCGAAGAGGAAATCGAACTGACGGATGTTGTCGGCGACCAGAATCAGCCCCTTATCCATAGAACGGCCCTTGATCAGCAGCAGACGTTCCACCGCTTCCTCGTCCCACGGGTCGCAACCCAGGCCCCAGACTGCTTCGGTTGGGTAGGCAATCACCGCCCCGGCGCGAATTGCTTGCGCGGCTTGTTGCACACGCCAACTGTTGACCATGAAAAAACACTCCAGACTAAGGCTCTGCGCAGTTTACCGATCTTGTTTATAAAACCTAGCTCACCCGCGCAAACCAGCGCCCGCTTTCGCACACGGCGCGGCCATCCATTTCCAGTTCCGTCAACGCCGCCAGCACTTTCGGCAAGGCCCAGCCGCTTGCATCGGCCAGCGCTTCACTGGTGAGAGGCGCGGAAAGCAGCAGTTTCAACAGCGGGTGAGTCGTTGCAGGGGTGCAGATTTCTGTGGATAACGGCAGTCGTTGCCAGCCGCGCAAGGCTTCGAGGATATGTTCGATGGTTTCCACCAGCACCGCACCGTCCCGGATCAACTGATGACAGCCGCGGGCGCCGGGGTGATGGATCGACCCGGGCATCGCAAACACCTCGCGCCCCTGTTCCGCCGCCAGCCTCGCGGTGATCAGTGAACCGCTGGCGACACTGGCTTCGACCACCAGCACCCCGAGAGACAAACCACTGATGATCCGGTTGCGCCGGGGGAAGTTGCCGGCGCTGGGCCCAGCGTCCAGCGGAAACTCCGAAAGCACTGCGCTGCCCATAGCGATCATGGCGTCCGCCAGGCGTTTGTTTCGCTGTGGATAAAACTTCTCGAGCCCCGTACCGAGCACACCGACCGTTTGCCCGCCGACGTCGAGCGCGGCCTGGTGCGCGGCGGCATCAATGCCCAGGGCCAAGCCGCTGGTAATGACAAAACCGGCACCTGCCAGGCTGCGGGAAAATGCGGCAGCGGTGTCCATTCCTGGCCGGGATGCGCGACGGCTGCCGACCATCGCCAGTTGTGGTTTTTCCAGAATGCCCGGATCGCCCGCGACAAATAACAGCGGCGGTGCATCGCTGATTTGTGCCAGCAGGGCCGGGTAGTCCGGCTGGTCCCACATCAGTAAATGCTGGGCCGGGCGCTCCAGCCAGGCCAATGCATGACTGGCACCGTCACGGATTTCAGTGCTACGCCTGGCCTCGGAACAGGCCAGTGGCAAACCCAGCGCGCGCCAGGCACTGGCCGGTGCGCTGATCGCTTTGGACGCCGAGCCAAAGGCTTCAAGCAGCTTCTTGAACCGTGCCGGACCGAGTTCCGGCAAACGGTGCAGACGTAATCGAGCTTCCAGTTCCGCGGGGGAAACCGGTGTAACAGCAGGCAGCGACATGGATCATCCTTGATCGTAATAAGCCCCCGTACAAACGGGAATAAGCTGTGGATAACTCTGTTGGTAACTTGTGAAGCACGCTTACGGATTTCGCACCTTGTCCATCACCGACAGCGAGCGCGAAGCGCTGAGCACCAGCCCATAACTGAGTTTGTCGTAGGTACGGAAAACCATCAGCAGACCGGCGCGCTCATCGGGAATTTTCAACGGCTGACCGGTAATCTGGTCGCGCACGGTTTCGCCGGTCTTCATTACCGCCAGCAGATTGCCTTCGGCCAGGCCGTCGCGCTGCCCCCTGTTCAGCGTAACCACGTCCAACTCGCCGATCTGCGTGACCCCACGCGGTACATCGATGATCAAACCGTTGATTTCGTGACTCGGTGCGCTGGGCGTGAAGGTCGAGTTGATCGCGTGCTCTTCACCGCTAAACAAACGATCGCCGAGGCGGACCTCCTGGGTCGTGCGTTGCAACTCCAGGGTAGCGACGTCGCCTTCGGTCGCCACGACCTCACCGCTGCCGATGTCGTCGGCGTTGATCCCAAGAATCTCCTTGCTCTGCGGATCGGTGTAGACCTTGCCTTGGCGGAAGATGCCATACGCCGGTTGCGCCGGATCGAAATGGCCACGGGCAAAGATGCGGTCACCCGCGCCGCTGAGTACGCGTTCGGAATCGCCAGCGACGATGTAAGGCGCCTTGTCGAAATCCTCGGCCTTGTCGACGATGCGGTTGCTCAGCAGAAAGCTGTTGATGGATTTCAGCGCAATGCCGGGGATAGCCTCGGTTGCCGGGCTGCTACGCACCTGAGGCGACAGCTTTATGGTGGGAATATCTTCCCGAAGTTGCACTTGCCCGTACGCCCAACCGGCCGAGGCCAGCAGCAGCAGGGCGAGTAGTGATTTCCTCATGCGGTGAATCCCTTTATTATGTGCATTCGCGTGAAACGCCAGAGCCGTCAGAGGCTCGCTCCCTGCTTGCTTATCAAGACTTGCTTGTCAACAAAAGGGAGCTACGTTTTACAACGGTAGCCTGCATCTTCGGACCGCCAGGCCATCGACCCGACCTTACTTCACACGTGCACTAATCAAGCTTATGGCCATTTTAGACATCCTCGAATTCCCTGATCCGCGTCTGCGCACTATCGCCAAGCCAGTGGCCGTAGTGGACGACGAAGTGCGTCAGTTGGTCGACGACATGTTTGAAACAATGTATGAAGCGCCTGGCATCGGCCTCGCCGCTACCCAGGTCAACGTGCACAAACGTATCGTCGTGATGGACCTCTCCGAAGACCGCAGCGAACCACGAGTGTTCATCAACCCCGAGTTCGAACCGCTGACCGACGAGATGGGCCAGTATCAGGAAGGCTGCCTGTCGGTGCCGGGCTTCTACGAAAACGTAGATCGCCCACAACGGGTCAAGGTCAAGGCACTGGACCGCGACGGCCAGCCTTACGAACTGATCGCCGAAGATTTGCTCGCCGTGTGCATCCAGCACGAATGCGACCACCTCAACGGCAAATTGTTCGTCGATTACCTGTCGACGCTCAAACGCGACCGCATCAAGAAGAAACTGGAAAAGCTTCATCGCCAGAACGCCTGATGCCCATCTTCAAAGGCTTGCTGCGGCAAGCCTTTTTCTTTTCAAGAGACGTCACCCATGCCTGAGCCACTGCGCATTGTCTTTGCCGGCACCCCGGAATTCGCCGCCGAACACCTCAAGGCCCTGCTGAGCAGCCCTTACGAGATCGTCGCGGTCTACACTCAACCGGATCGTCCGGCCGGTCGCGGGCAAAAACTGATGCCGAGCCCGGTCAAGCAGCTTGCTCTGGAGAACAATATCCCGGTGCTGCAACCGCCGACCTTGCGCAATGAAGATGCTCAGGCTGAATTGGCTGCACTGAAGCCGGACCTGATGGTGGTCGTCGCCTACGGCCTGATCCTGCCGCAAGTGGTGCTGGATATTCCGCGCCTGGGTTGCATCAACAGTCACGCCTCGCTGCTGCCACGCTGGCGTGGTGCGGCGCCGATCCAGCGCGCCGTGGAAGCGGGGGACGCCGAAAGCGGTGTGACCGTGATGCGCATGGAAGCCGGCCTCGACACCGGGCCGATGCTGCTCAAGGTCGCTACGCCGATCAGCGCCGAAGACACCGGCGGCAGCCTGCATGATCGCCTGGCCGAAATGGGCCCGCCGGCCGTGGTCCAGGCGATTGCCGGCCTCGCCGCCGCAACCCTGGAGGGCGAAGTGCAGGACGACAGCCTGGCCACCTACGCGCACAAATTGAACAAGGACGAAGCACGCATCGACTGGAGTCGCCCGGCCGTTGAGCTGGAGCGTCTGGTGCGGGCCTTCAACCCATGGCCGATCACCCACAGCACCTTGAACGGCGAAGCCCTGAAAGTGCTGGCCGCAAATCTGGCCGAAGGCAAAGGCGCCCCGGGTGAAATCCTCGGCGCCAGCAAGGACGGTCTGATCGTCGCGTGCGGCGAGCAGGCCTTGTGCCTGACCCGCCTGCAATTGCCCGGCGGCAAGGCGCTGAACTTCAGTGACCTGTTCAACAGCCGCCGTGAGAAATTCGCAGCCGGCACTGTCCTCGGTCAAGCGGCGGACGCTCAATGAACCCGCGTCTGGCCGCCGCCAAGGCACTTGCCGCTGTCCTGAGCGGAAAAGCCTCGCTCAACAGTTCGCTGCCTACGCAGATGGACAAGGTCGAGGACCGTGATCGCGGCTTCACCCAGGACCTGGCCTTTGGCACCGCGCGCTGGCAGCCGCGCCTGTCGGCACTGGCGGCCAAGCTGCTGCAGAAACCATTCAAAGCCGCCGACGCCGATGTCGAGGCACTGTTGCTGGTCGGTCTCTATCAGCTGCTCTATACCCGCGTCCCGGCCCATGCCGCCATCGGTGAAACCGTCGGTTGCGCCGACAAGTTGAAAAAGCCCTGGGCCAAGGCGTTGCTCAACGCGGTGCTGCGTAATGCTCAACGCGAGAGCGAAACAATTTTCGCCGAGCTGGAACGCGATCCGGTGGTGCGCACCGCTCACCCGCGCTGGTTGCAGAAATCTTTGAAGGCGTTCTGGCCAGAGCAATGGGAAGCCATTTGCGCGGCGAACAATGCGCATCCGCCGATGATCCTGCGGGTCAACCGTCGCCATCACAGCCGTGATGCCTACCTCGGTTTGCTAACTGACGCGGGTATCGCCGCCACAGCATGTGTGTACAGCCGCGACGGCATCGTGCTCGAAGCCGCCACCGACGTGCGCGGCCTGCCAGGCTTCGCCGAGGGCTGGATCAGCGTGCAGGACGAAGCCGCGCAACTGGCTGCCGATCTGCTCGACCTCGCGCCGGGCCAACGGGTGCTGGACGCCTGCTGTGCGCCAGGTGGCAAGACCTGCCACATCCTCGAAGCCGAGCCAAAACTGGCCGGTGTCGTGGCGGTAGACCTGGAGGCCAAGCGGCTGGTGCGGGTGCGGGAAAACCTCGAACGCCTGAAACTGAGCGCCGAACTGATTGCCGCCGACGGTCGCGACACTCAGGCGTGGTGGGACGGCAAGCCGTTCCAGCGCATCCTGCTGGACGCGCCATGCTCGGCCACGGGTGTGATTCGTCGTCACCCGGACATCAAGCTGACCCGCCAACCCGACGACATCGCCGCGCTGGCACTGCTACAGGGCGAGTTGCTCGACGCCATGTGGACCACATTGGAGGTGGGTGGCATCCTGCTGTACGCCACCTGCTCCACGCTGCCGACCGAGAACACCGAAGTCATCGAAGCCTTCCTCGCCCGCACGCCGGGTGCTCGTGAACTGGACCTCGCCACGGCGGCCGGCATCAAGCAGCCCCATGGTCGCCAGTTACTGGCCCAGGAAGGTGGCCACGACGGGTTCTACTACGCCAAGCTGATCAAGATCGCCGCCGCGCGCGGTTAAATGGATTCAATGGAGTGACTGGATGAAAATCATCATCCTCGGTGCAGGGCAGGTCGGCGGTTCGCTGGCGGAACACCTGGCCAGCGAAGCCAACGATATTACTGTGGTCGACACCGATGGCGAACGCCTGCGCGACCTTGGCGACCGCCTGGACATTCGCACGGTGCAGGGTCGCGGTTCATTCCCGACGGTGCTGCGTCAGGCCGGTGCCGATGACGCCGACATGCTGGTCGCCGTAACCAACAGCGACGAAACCAACATGGTCGCCTGCCAGGTCGCCCACACCCTGTTCCACACCCCGACCAAGATCGCCCGGGTTCGCGAAGCCGCGTACCTGACCCGCGAAGAGCAGTTGTTCCAGAACGAAGCGATTCCGGTGGACGTGCTGATCAGTCCGGAACAAGTGGTCACCAACTACATCAAGCGTCTGATCCAGCACCCTGGTGCCTTGCAGGTGATCGACTTCGCCGAAGGCAAGGCGCAACTGGTGGCGGTGCGGGCGTACTACGGCGGGCCGCTGGTGGGCCAGCAGCTGCGGCAATTGCGTGAACACATGCCGAACGTGGAAACCCGCGTCGCGGCGATTTTCCGTCGTGACCGGCCGATCCTGCCCCAGGGCGACACAGTGATCGAGGCCGACGACGAAGTATTTTTCATCGCCGCCAAGGCGAACATTCGTGCGGTGATGAGCGAAATGCGCCGTCTCGACGAAACTTATAAACGCATTGTCATCGCCGGTGGCGGGCAGATCGGCGAACGTCTGGCCGAAGCCATCGAAAGCCGTTATCAGGTAAAGATCATCGAGATGAATCCGGCACGTTGCCGTCATCTCTCGGACCACCTCGACAGCACGGTGGTGTTGCAAGGCAGTGCTTCGGACCGCGACCTGCTGATGGAGGAGAACATTGCCGACGCCGACCTTTTCCTGGCCCTGACCAACGACGACGAAGCCAACATCATGTCATCGTTGCTGGCCAAGCGCCTGGGCGCGAAGAAGGTGATGACCATCATCAACAACCCGGCTTATGTCGATCTGATCCAGGGCGGCGACATCGACATCGCCATCAGCCCGCAACTGGCGACCATCGGCACCTTGCTGGCCCACGTGCGCCGGGGCGACATCGTCAGCGTGCACTCACTGCGCCGGGGCGCGGCAGAAGCCATCGAGGCGATTGCCCATGGCGATGCGAAATCGAGCAAGGTGATCGGCAAGGCCATCGAAAACATCGGCCTGCCGCCGGGCACCACCATCGGTGCGATTATCCGCGACGAAGAAGTGATCATCGCCCACGACGACACCGTGATCGAAGCGGGCGACCATGTGATTCTGTTCCTTGTGGATAAAAAGCATATTCGCGATGTGGAGAAGCTTTTCCATGTGGGGTTGAGTTTCTTCTGATCCGGATTTAGCGCTGTCCTGACTTTGTAGGAGCGAGCCCTGCTCGCGATGGTCGTCAACGATAATGCTGGAAACCAGACACCCCGCGTCGCTCTCGGGTTCATCGCGAGCAAGCTCGCTCCTACAATAAATCAACCCCTGACATGCCTCACGCAAGGAGTCCACCATGATCGAATCCCTGGAAAAAATGCTCGCCAAGGGTGTGGATAACTCATTGCTGCGCTTCGGTCTGGGCAAGGGCTATCTGGATCTGGGGGAAAACGCCAAGGCTGCGGAGCATTTTCAACGCTGCGTCGATTTCGATCCGAAGTATTCGGCGGCGTGGAAACTACTGGGCAAGGCCCATCTGGCGCTGGCGGACTTTGCGGCCGCGCGGCAGGCCTGGGAGCAAGGCCTGGAAGCCGCTCGCGCCCATGGCGACAAGCAGGCCGAGAAGGAAATGACGGTGTTCCTGAAGAAGCTCGAGCGTCAGGCGCACTGATCAGACGAATGAACGGTTGTGGATAACCCCCCGATGCCAAGGTTATCCACAGATCATTCCAATCGACTCAATACCAACGCTCTTCACCCGGTGGGCGCTTCTTGAAGCGCTTCATGCTCCACATGTACTGGCTCGGATAAGCCCGCACATAGCGCTCGACCACCTGGCTCATGGCCGCACAGGATTCCGCTGTATCGGTGCTGTACATGGCTTCCGGCGCGGCTTCAAGGATCACTTTGTAGCCGGAACCGTCCGGCAGGCGCAGGGCGTGCAGGAACACGCCGACCGCTTTGCCGCCGGCCAGCATGTTCGGCACGAACTTGCTGGTCAGCGCCTGAGTGGCGAAGAACGGCACGAAGATCCCGGCGGATTCGGATGGTTCCGGGTCAGCGGGAATGCCCACTGCCCCCCCTTTGCGCACTTCCTTGATGACACTGAGGATGCCTTCCTTTGTGGAAGCGGCAACCTTGTTACCCAACTGCACCCGCTGCTTTTGCAACAATTCATCCACCGCCTTCAACTTCGGCGGACGGTAGAAAATGATCGGTTTGCACTGGCTGCAATAGAAGTGGTTGAGCACTTCCCAGTTGCCCAGGTGGCTGGTGATGCCGACCACGCCTTTGCCGGAGGCGAGGGCGTCCTTCAATATGTCGAGGCCTTCGACCTCGCGAACCAGGTCGATGGAGCGTTCGGCCGGCCAGATCCAGGCGCAGGCGCTTTCGGTCAGGGACTTGCCGATGTCCTTCAGGCTCTGGCCCACCAGGCGTTCACGCTCGGCGGGGTCCATGTCCGGAAAGCACTTGGACAGATTGATCCGCACCACGTCGCGGGAACGGTTCGGGGTTTTCCACATGACCCAGCCAATCGCCGAGCCCACGGCCTGCACGGCCCGCCACGGAAGCAGGGCAAACAGCCGCAGAGCGCCTACCAGCAAGGCGCCTTTCAACTTATCCACAGGTCACTCCTGATTTTGTGCTGTGCGCGAGGCGGCCATTCTAACCGCCGTTCACCAACTGCGCGTAGCGGTCGCAGTCCCGGGTGTGATCCATGACCATGCCCGAAGCCTGCATAAGCGCATAGCAAATGGTTGGGCCGACGAACGTGAAACCGGCTTTTTTCAGGCCTTTGCTCATTTCCACGGCGGTCGGCGTCACGGCCGGAACTTCGCTGCGATCCTTGAAATGATTGATTACAGGCACACCACCGACGAACGACCAGAGAAACGCCACCGGGTCCTCCAGCGCCAGCCAGGCCTGGGCATTGCGCCGGGCCGCGTTGAGCTTGAGCCGGTTGCGGATGATGCCGGGATCGAGCATCAACTCGTCGATTTCGGCATCGCTCATCTGCGCCACGCGCTGGACATCAAACCCGAACATCACCTGGCGATAATGCTCGCGTTTGCGCAGTACGGTGATCCAGGAAAGGCCGGCCTGGAACCCTTCGAGCAAAAGCAACTCGAACAAACCCTGCGCATCCCGTAACGGCGTGCCCCACTCCTGATCGTGATAAGCCATGTACAGCGGATCTTCGGAACACCAAAAGCAGCGTGGCATAAGGCTCCAGGGGGCGTGCGCAGCAATGAATCGGGTATACTCCCGCTCTTTAAATCGCAGCCCAAGAAACAGGTGAATTTCGTGAGCCAGCCTACGCCAGCCGTGCGTACCTTCCAAGACTTGATCCTCGCCCTCCAGCAATACTGGGCCGAGCAAGGTTGTGTGGTACTTCAGCCCTACGATATGGAAGTAGGCGCCGGCACTTTCCACACCGCAACGTTCCTGCGCGCCATCGGCCCGGAAACCTGGAACGCCGCCTACGTGCAGCCAAGCCGCCGTCCGACTGACGGCCGCTACGGCGAAAACCCGAACCGTCTGCAGCACTACTATCAGTTCCAGGTGGTCCTCAAGCCGAACCCGGACAACTTCCAGGAACTGTACCTGGGCTCCCTCAAGCACGTCGGCCTGGACCCGCTGGTCCACGACATCCGCTTCGTCGAAGACAACTGGGAATCGCCGACCCTCGGCGCCTGGGGTCTGGGCTGGGAAGTCTGGCTCAACGGCATGGAAGTGACCCAATTCACTTACTTCCAGCAAGCGGGCGGCATCGAGTGCTACCCGGTGACCGGCGAGATCACCTACGGTCTCGAGCGTCTGGCCATGTACCTGCAAGGTGTGGACTCGGTCTACGACCTGGTCTGGGCTGACGGTCCGTTCGGCAAAGTGACCTACGGCGACGTGTTCCACCAGAACGAAGTGGAGCAGTCCACTTACAACTTCGAACACGCCAATGTCGACAAGCTGTTCGAACTGTTCGATTTCTACGAAAGCGAAGCCAAGCGCCTGATCGAACTCGACCAGCCGCTGCCGTTGCCGAGCTACGAAATGGTGTTGAAGGCTTCCCATACCTTCAACCTGCTGGATGCGCGCCGGGCAATTTCCGTGACCGCGCGTCAGCAATACATCCTGCGTGTACGCACCCTGGCGCGTTCCGTTGCGCAAGCCTACCTGCTGGCTCGCGCCAAGCTGGGCTTCCCGATGGCGACCCCGGACCTGCGTGATGAAGTACTGGCCAAGCTGGAGGCTGCACAATGAGTGCTCTGGATTTTCTGGTTGAACTGGGCACTGAAGAACTGCCACCCAAAGCCCTGAACACCCTGGCCGAGGCGTTCCTCGCCGGTATCGACAAGGGCCTGCAAGCAGCCGGCCTGAACTACGAGAGCAAAACCGTTTATGCCGCCCCGCGCCGCCTGGCCGTGCTGATCACCGCACTGGCCACCCAGCAGCCGGATCGCAGCATCAACCTCGACGGCCCGCCACGTCAGGCCGCGTTCGACGCCGAAGGCAACCCGACCCAGGCGGCACTGGGCTTTGCCAAGAAGTGCGGCGTCGACCTGAGCGAAATCGATCAGAGCGGCCCGAAACTGCGCTACAGCCAGAGCATCGCCGGCAAGGCGACCGCGAGCCTGCTGCCGACCATCGTCGAAGATTCCCTGAACGACCTGCCGATCCCTAAACGCATGCGTTGGGGCGCGCGCAAGGAAGAATTCGTTCGTCCGACCCAGTGGCTGGTGATGCTGCTCGGTGACCAGGTCATCGATTGCACCATCCTCGCCCAGAAGGCCGGCCGTGACTCCCGTGGCCACCGCTTCCATCACCCGGAAAACGTGCGCATCGGTTCGCCGTCCAGCTACCTGGCCGACCTGCGTGCCGCCTACGTGCTGGCCGACGCCAACGAGCGTCGCGAGATCATCAGCAAGCGCACCGAAGAGCTGGCCACCCGTCAGGAAGGCACGGCAATCGTTCCGCCAGCCCTGCTCGATGAAGTGACCGCGCTGGTCGAGTGGCCAGTGCCGCTGGTGTGCTCGTTCGAAGAGCGCTTCCTCGACGTGCCGCAGGAAGCCCTGATCACCACCATGCAGGACAACCAGAAGTACTTCTGCCTGTTGGACGCCGACGGCAAGTTGCTGCCACGTTTCATTACCGTGGCCAACATCGAAAGCAAAGACCCGCAGCAGATCATCGCCGGTAACGAGAAAGTGGTTCGCCCACGCCTGACCGACGCCGAGTTCTTCTTCAAGCAAGACAAGAAGCAGAAGCTCGAAGACTTCAACCAACGCCTGCAAAACGTGGTGTTCCAGGAAAAACTCGGCAGCGTCTACGACAAGGCCGAGCGCGTTTCCAGACTCGCCGCCTACATCGCGGCGCGCATTGGCGGCAACGCTTCGTGGGCTGCTCGTGCGGGCCTGCTGTCCAAGTGCGACCTGTCGACCGAGATGGTCGGCGAGTTCCCGGAGATGCAAGGTGTCGCCGGTTACTACTACGCCCTCAACGACGGCGAGCCGGAAGATGTCGCACTGGCGCTGAACGAGCAGTACATGCCGCGTGGTGCCGGCGCTGAACTGCCGAGCACCCTGACCGGTGCGGCCGTGGCCATCGCCGACAAGCTCGACACCCTCGTGGGTATCTTCGGTATCGGCATGCTGCCGACCGGCAGCAAAGACCCGTACGCACTGCGCCGTGCAGCGCTGGGTGTGTTGCGTATCCTGATCGAGAAGCAACTGGATCTGGACCTGAACGACGCCGTGGCTTTCGCCGTGAATGCGTTCGGGACCAAGGTCAAGGCTGCCGGCCTCAACGACTCGGTGCTGGAATTCATCTTCGACCGCCTGCGTGCCCGTTACGAAGACGAAGGCGTGGATGTTGCGACCTACCTGTCGGTACGTGCCCTGAAGCCAGGCTCTGCCCTGGACTTCGACCAGCGCGTGCAAGCGGTACAGGCTTTCCGCAAACTGCCGGAAGCTGCCGCCCTCGCCGCCGTGAACAAGCGCGTGTCTAACCTGCTGAGCAAGGTCGAAGGCTCCGTTCCGACAGTCGTGGAAGCGAAGTACTTCGACAATGCCAACGAGTTCTCCCTGTACTCGGCGATCCAGCAGGCTGACCAGGCTGTACAGCCAATGGCCGCCTCGCGTCAGTACAGCGAGTCCCTGGCACGCCTGGCTGCACTGCGCGAGCCGGTGGATGCGTTCTTCGAAGCCGTGATGGTCAACGCGGAGGACGCAAAAGTGCGCGCCAACCGTTATGCGTTGCTGGCGCGTCTGCGTGGGTTGTTCCTCGGCGTCGCCGACATTTCGCTGCTGGGTTGAGGGACTGCTGTTGAAACTGCTGATTCTCGATCGGGACGGAGTGATCAATTACGACTCCGACGCTTACATCAAGTCGGCAGAGGAGTGGATTCCACTCCCCGGTTCGATCGAAGCCATCGCGCAGTTGAGCAAGGCCGGCTGGACGGTAGCGGTCGCTACCAACCAGTCGGGCATCGCTCGCGGTTATTACGACATCGCCACCCTGGATGCCATGCACGAGCGCTTGCGCGCGCTGGTGGCGGAGCAGGGCGGTGAAGTCGGGCTGATCGTTTACTGCCCGCACGGACCGGACGAAGGCTGCGATTGCCGCAAGCCGAAACCCGGGATGTTGAAAACCATCGCCGCTCATTACAACGTGTCGCTGACCAATCTCTGGTTCGTCGGCGACAGCCTTGGTGACCTGGAGGCCGCCAAAGCCGTCGATTCACAGCCAGTTTTGGTAAAGACCGGGAAAGGCGAAAAGACTTTGGGTAAAACCCTTCCGGTTGGCACATTGATTTTTGACGATCTGGCGGCGATTGCCGCAGAACTTATCCACAATTAGAGTGCTTCTGAAATTCCTGATAAGGGACCCATCAGGAGTGCGCTTTATACAGGCGGGCAATTCCCGCAACGGTAAACGTCACCATGTCGATATTGCAGGCCATCAGAACCTTCCTCTTTTACCTGCTACTGGGCACCAGCTCCTTGCTGTGGTGCAGCTTGAGTTTTTTTATCGCGCCGTTTCTGCCCTTCAAGGCACGTTATCGCTTCATCAACGTGTACTGGTGCCGCTGCGCCCTGTGGCTGAGCAAAGTGTTCCTGGGCATTCGCTACGAAGTGAAGGGTGCCGAGAACGTACCTGAACGGCCTTGCGTCATTCAGTCAAACCACCAGAGCACCTGGGAGACGTTCTTTCTCTCGGCCTACTTCTCACCGCTGAGCCAGGTGCTCAAACGTGAATTGCTCTATGTGCCGTTCTTCGGTTGGGCCATGGCCATGCTGCGACCGATCGCCATCGATCGCGACAACCCGAAAGCCGCGCTCAAGCATGTGGCGCAAAAAGGCGATGAATTGCTCAAGGACAATGTCTGGGTGCTGATCTTCCCCGAAGGCACACGCGTTCCTTTCGGCACCGTCGGAAAGTTCTCGCGCGGTGGCAGCGCCTTGGCGGTCAACGCCGAGTTGCCGGTGCTGCCGATTGCGCACAACGCAGGCAAGTTTTGGCCGAAAACCGGTTGGGCGAAGAAGCAGGGCGTCATCACAGTGATCATTGGCGAGCCGATGTATGCCGCAGGCACCGGACCGCGAGCCATTGCTGAATTGAACGACCGGGTCCAGGCGTGGAACGAGCAGATGCAACGGGAAATGGGCTCGTTGCCACCGGCCCCGCAAGCGCCGGTTTCAAACGATCAGGTGGCTGTCTGAGATTCTGTGGATAACCTGTGTACCGTTTCATCGAAAAACGTTGTTTTTTGCATGTAAGCTTATGATTTTTTTACATATTTCTTAGAATGATAAAAATCATAAAAACGTGCATAAGTTTTTTTCGGACGTAAAAAAACCGGCTGATATAGCCGGTTTTTTGATGCCCGGAGCAAACGCAGGCTTTCGCCATGACGAAGCAGCCTGGATCGCCCGTAGGTCGTGAGACAGGAGCCGCAATGAGACCGCGTGTTGCTCCGGCGAGAGAGTAAAACGCGGCGAATAAAAAAGGCCAACGCAATGCGTTGGCCTTTTCGTTGGTGTCGACCGGGATCAGAAGTCCAGGTTGGACACCGCCAAAGCGTTGCTCTCGATGAAGTCACGGCGAGGTTCGACCGCATCACCCATCAGGGTGTTGAAGATCTGGTCCGCGCCAATGGCGTCTTCGATGGTCACTTTGAGCATCCGACGCTGGCTTGGGTCCATGGTGGTTTCCCATAGCTGATCCGGGTTCATTTCGCCCAGACCTTTGTATCGCTGGATGGTGTGACGCTTGGTGCTTTCAGCCATCAGCCATTCAAGGGCTTCCTTGAACTCGGTCACCGGCTTCTTGCGCTCGCCACGCTGGATGTACGCGCCGTCGTCCAGCAGAGTGCTCAGTTGAGCGCCTAGCGAAACGACAGTCTTGTAATCGTTGCTGCCGAAGAAGTCGCGGTTGAAGGTGACGTAGTTCGACAGGCCGTGGGAGATCAGTTCGACCTCCGGCAGCCAGACGTTACGTTCACGGTCTTCACGCAGGCTGGCTTTGTAAACCAGGCCGGACTTCTCGACGGTGCGCAGGCGAACTTCGTACTGAGCCAGCCAATCCTGCATCGCTGCGTGATCGGACAGTTGCTCCATGCTCACCGCTGGCAGGTAGATGAAGTGCTCGGTCAGCTCCTGTGGATACAGGCGCGACAGACGCTTGAGGGTCTTCATCACCAGACGGAAGTCAGTCACCAGACGCTCAAGTGCTTCACCGGAAATGCCAGGTGCTTCTTCGTTCAGGTGCAGGCTCGCATCTTCCAGGGCCGACTGCGTCATGTACTCTTCCATGGCGTCGTCGTCTTTGATGTATTGCTCTTGCTTGCCTTTCTTCACTTTGTACAGCGGCGGCTGAGCGATGTAGATGTAGCCACGCTCGATCAGCTCCGGCAACTGACGGAAGAAGAAGGTCAGCAGCAGGGTACGGATGTGCGAACCGTCGACGTCAGCATCGGTCATGATGATGATGTTGTGGTAACGCAGCTTGTCGATGTTGTACTCGTCGCGGCCGATACCGCAGCCCAGCGCAGTGATCAAGGTGCCCACTTCTTGCGAAGAGATCATCTTGTCAAAACGCGCCTTCTCGACGTTCAGGATTTTGCCCTTCAGCGGCAGGATGGCCTGGGTCCGACGGTTACGTCCCTGCTTGGCGGAGCCGCCAGCAGAGTCACCTTCCACGAGGTACAGTTCGGAAAGGGCAGGGTCTTTTTCCTGGCAGTCGGCCAGTTTGCCCGGCAGGCCGGCGATATCCAGCGCGCCTTTACGACGGGTCATTTCACGGGCTTTACGCGCCGCTTCACGGGCACGCGCCGCATCGATCATCTTGCCGACGACCAGCTTGGCTTCGTTCGGGTTTTCCAGCAGGAAGTCGGAGAAGTACTTGCCCATTTCCTGTTCGACCGCGGTCTTCACTTCGGAAGACACCAGCTTGTCTTTGGTCTGGGAGCTGAACTTCGGATCCGGTACTTTCACCGAAATAATCGCGGTCAGGCCTTCACGGGCATCGTCACCGGTGGTGGCGACCTTGTGCTTCTTCGCCAGGCCTTCCGCTTCGATGTAAGTGTTCAGGTTACGCGTCAGTGCGGAACGGAAACCCACCAGGTGAGTACCGCCATCGCGCTGTGGAATGTTGTTGGTGAAACACAACAGGTTCTCGTTGAAACTGTCGTTCCACTGCAGGGCGATTTCCACGCCGATGCCATCTTCACGCTGAATGTTGAAGTGGAACACCTGGTTGACCGCAGTCTTGTTGGTATTCAGGTATTCAACGAACGCACGCAGGCCGCCTTCGTACTTGAACAGCTCTTCCTTGCCGCTGCGCTCATCCTTGAGGACGATGCCGACACCGGAGTTGAGGAAGGACAGTTCACGAATCCGCTTGGCCAGGATGTCCCAGCTAAAGTGGATATTCTTGAAGGTTTCAGCCGATGGCTTGAAGTGAATCTGGGTACCGGTTGTCTCACTCTCGCCGACGATTTTCATCGGTTCTTGCGGAACACCATGGACGTAAGTCTGTTCCCAGATTTTTCCGCTGCGGCGCACCGTAAGAACAAGCTCTTTGGACAGTGCGTTCACCACCGACACACCTACACCGTGCAGACCGCCGGATACTTTATAGGAGTTGTCGTCGAACTTTCCGCCGGCGTGCAGCACGGTCATGATGACCTCGGCTGCCGAAACGCCTTCTTCTTTGTGCACGTCTACCGGGATGCCACGACCGTTGTCACGAACGGTGATGGACTCATCCGGGTGAATGATGATGCTAATGTCGTCGCAGTGGCCGGCGAGAGCTTCGTCGATCGAGTTATCGACCACTTCGAACACCATGTGGTGCAGACCGCTGCCATCGTCGGTGTCACCAATGTACATACCGGGACGTTTGCGTACGGCATCCAGGCCTTTCAGCACTTTAATGCTCGTTGAGTCGTACGTATTTTCTTCGCTCAATGCCTTCACTCCCGATGGTCGTGGGTCTGGGTGATACGGCCCTGTTCCACGTGGAACAGAGCGACTGGCGTTTCCGTCTGCCAGCCTTCCCTCAATAATTCGTGATCTACACAGGTGATAAAGACCTGGCAGCGTAAGTCTTCCAACAAGCGGCAAAGCGCGCGACGGTGGTGCTCGTCCAGTTCGGACGGCAAGTCATCCACCAGATAAATACACTGACCGCGTCGAGCCTGGCTGACCAAGTGCCCTTGGGCAATCCGTAATGCGCAAACCACCAACTTCTGCTGGCCACGGGACAAGATGTCCGCGGCGTTGTGTGCGCCCAGTCTGAGACGCAAATCAGCACGTTGTGGTCCGGCCTGGGTATGCCCCATTTGCTGGTCTCGCTGAAGAGACCCGGCGAGCACAGCACTCAGTTCTCGGTCCTTGTCCCAGCCGCGGTAATAGCTGAGCGTCAAGCCTTCAAGCTCAACCAGTTCGCTCAAGGTTTGTTCAAAGACTGGTTTCAAGGCTTTGATATAAGCGCGGCGGTATTCATCAATTTCAGCGCTGGCCTGGCACAGTTCCCTGTCCCAAACCGCTTGTGAAACGGCGTCAAGTGTACCATGCCGCAGCCAAGAGTTTCTCTGGCGCAGGGCCTTCTGCAAGCGCTGCCAGGTTGACATGAAGCGCGGTTCCACGTGGAACACACCCCAGTCCAGAAACTGTCGGCGAATCTTCGGCGCCCCTTCCAGCAATCGAAAGCTGTCCGGATTGATCAGTTGCAGTGGCAGTATCTCGGCCAGTTGCGCGGCGCTGCGCGCGTTCTGCCCATCGATACGGATCTGGAATTCGCCTTGGCGATCCCGCGAAATGCCCAAGGCGCTTTGCCCACCCTCCGCCAGTTCAACCTGGCCAAAAACCGTGCATGCCAATTGTTCGTATTGAATGACCGGCAACAAACGAGTGCTGCGAAACGAACGGGCAAGCCCCAGCAGATGGATGGCTTCCAGAACACTGGTTTTGCCGCTGCCGTTGGCGCCGTAAAGAATATTGATGCGGGGGGAGGGGGAGAAGGTCACCGGGTGCAGATTGCGCACCGCGGTGACCGAGACGCGACTTAAGGACATCTAGCTATTACAGACGCATCGGCATGACAACGTAGGCCGAGTCGTCGTTATCCGATTCCTGCACCAGCGCACTGCTGTTGGAGTCGGACAGGATCAGACGAACCTGCTCAGTGGTCATCACGCCCAGTACGTCGAGCAGGTAGCTCACGTTGAAGCCGATTTCCAGAGAGCCGCCGTTGTATTCAACGCCCACTTCTTCTTCCGCCTCTTCCTGCTCCGGGTTGTTCGCCTGGATCTTCAGCTGACCGCTCGCCAGTTGCAGACGGATACCACGGTACTTCTCGTTGGACAGAATGGCGGTACGGCTGAACGCTTCGCGCAGAGCCTGGCGATCGCCAAGTACCAGCTTGTCGCCGCCCTTAGGCAGAACACGCTCATAGTCCGGGAATTTACCGTCGACCAGTTTCGAAGTGAAGGTGAACTCACCGGTGGTGGCGCGGATGTGATGCTGACCCAGCACGATGCTGACATTGCCGTCCGGCTCGGTGAGCAGGCGTGCCAGCTCGAGGATACCCTTACGCGGCACGATGACCTGGTGACGATCCGGCTGACCGATATCGGCCTGCATTGAGCACATGGCCAGACGGTGACCGTCGGTGGCCACGGCGCGGATCACACCGGCGGAAACTTCCAGCAGCATGCCGTTGAGGTAATAACGCACGTCCTGCTGGGCCATGGCGAAGCTGGTGCGTTCGATCAGACGACGCAGCTTGCTTTGCTCCAGGCTGCAGGTCAGCGAACCCGGGCCTTCTTCCACGGTAGGGAAGTCGTTGGCCGGCAGTGTCGACAGAGTGAAGCGGCTACGGCCAGCCTTGACCACAAGCTTCTGCTCGTCGACCTTGATGTCGATCAGCGCATCGTTCGGCAGGCTTTTGCAGATGTCCATCAGCTTGCGCGCAGGCACGGTGATGGAACCCGGATCCGCCGGCTCTTCGAGTTGAACACGACCAACCAGCTCGACTTCCAGGTCGGTACCGGTCAGCGACAATTGCTGGCCTTCGACAACCAGCAGCACGTTGGAAAGTACCGGCAAGGTCTGTCGGCGTTCGACGACGCCTGCGACCAGTTGCAGGGGTTTCAACAGGGCTTCGCGTTGAATGGTGAAATGCATGGTCTAGTCCCTTGCCTTAATAAGCTGCGCTGGTGTTCATCAAGTGGTCAGCGTACGCAGCAGGTTCTTGTAGTCCTCGCGGATGTCCGCGTCGGATTCCTTAAGTTCGTTGATCTTGCGGCACGCGTGCAAGACCGTTGTATGGTCGCGACCGCCAAACACATCACCGATTTCCGGCAGGCTGTGGTTGGTCAGTTCCTTGGACAATGCCATGGCGACCTGACGCGGACGAGCGACCGAACGCGAACGGCGTTTGGACAGCAAGTCAGAGATCTTGATCTTGTAGTACTCGGCGACAGTGCGCTGAATGTTATCCACAGAGACCAGTTTATCCTGCAACGCCAACAAGTCCTTCAGGGATTCGCGAATCAGCTCAATGGTGATATCGCGGCCCATGAAGTGCGAGTGGGCAATCACGCGCTTGAGCGCGCCTTCCAGCTCACGGACGTTGGAGCGAATGCGCTGGGCAATGAAGAACGCGGCATCGTGAGGCAGCTCGACTTTGGCCTGATCGGCCTTCTTCATCAGGATAGCCACGCGGGTTTCCAGCTCCGGCGGCTCGACCGCTACGGTCAGGCCCCAGCCAAAGCGGGATTTCAGGCGTTCTTCAAGGCCTTCGATTTCTTTCGGGTAGCGGTCACTGGTGAGAATAACCTGCTGGCCACCTTCGAGCAGGGCGTTGAAGGTGTGGAAAAACTCTTCCTGGGAACGCTCCTTGCGGGCGAAGAACTGAATGTCATCGATCAGCAACGCGTCCACCGAACGGTAGAAGCGTTTGAACTCGTTGATCGCATTCAGCTGCAGGGCCTTGACCATGTCTGCCACGAAACGCTCGGAATGCAGGTACACCACCTTGGCATTCGGGTTCTTCTTTAATAGATGGTTACCCACAGCGTGCATCAAGTGGGTTTTACCCAAGCCAACGCCACCATAAAGGAAGAGCGGGTTGTAACCGTGCTTGGGGTTATCTGCCACCTGCCAGGCGGCGGCGCGCGCCAGCTGGTTGGATTTACCTTCAACGAAATTCTCGAAGGTAAAGGTGCGGTTCAGGTAACTGGTGTGCTTGAGCGCACCTTCGACCTGCACGGTACGTTGTTCGGCGCGAACCGGAGCCTGTTGCGAACTGGCGCCGGCCATCGGGTCGAAGCTGTCACGGGAAGGTTCTTCCTCAATGACCTCAGACACTTTTTGCGTCGCACGCTTGGTCGACGCGGCGGCAGGTGCCGTCGGCGGACTGGCTGGCGCTTGAGCAGCCTGGGCCTGGGAAGCCGCGGCAGCCAGGGGAGCATTGGGCGCGGCACGAGGTGCCGAACTGCGTTTGCTGCCTATTAACAGGGAAAGCGCAGGTGCCATGCCATTGCCGTGTTCATCGAGCAATTCGAGAACACGCCCCAGGTATTTTTCGTTGACCCAGTCCAGAACAAAACGATTGGGCGCATAGACACGCAACTCGTCGCCTTCGGCTTCGACCTGTAGTGGACGGATCCAAGTGTTGAATTGTTGGGCAGGCAGCTCATCGCGCAGAAGCTCCACGCACTGCTGCCAAAGTTCCACTGACAC